>CAWGKR010000001.1:0-595397 GCA_963823195.1 uncultured Acidobacteriota bacterium
TGTGCACGTGGCGGGAGTGAGCCCGTCGCACCGATCGAACCGCAGGCCGAGGTTGAACGTCCACTCGGAGCGCGCGATCTCGTCCTGCACGAAGGCGGCCTGCTGTTTGATGGCCCCGGTGCCGTTGAAGTGGAACGGCGAGCCGCCGCGCGTCAGGTCGTAGGGCAGAAGCCCGGGGGCCAGATTGGGGTTCGCGACGTAACTCGCGCGCGAGCAGGCGGCGGGGTCCGTGATCGACGGGTCGGTGACAAGGTCGCCGGACGCCGTCAGGCACACGGGGTTGAAGGTCGGGTCGGTCAGCCCCAGGGTGAAGTTCTCCATGAGGTTGGGCCGGCTGGCCTGGACACCCGCCCTGAGACTGTGCCGCTTCGTCGCGTAGGCGAGGTCGGCCTTGACGCCGAAGTTGGTCAGCGTGCGCACCTGCGCCATGGTCGCGGGCTGATCGGCCAGGGGCGATGCGCTCGGGCTGTAGTCGATCCGATCGTGCCGGTACCACGGGTTCACCGTGAGCAGCGTCGCCGTGTTCAGCACGTGCGCCCAACCGGGCGCGATGTTGAAGGACTCCACCTTCTGCTGCTGGTCCTGCCCGGCGGTCTGCTGCGTGTCCTCTTCGACGAGAGCCGCGGGCCCTCGGGCTTCGACGTCAAGCACCGCTTCGTGCTGAGCTACGTCTGGGACCTCCCCTTCGGCAAGAGGCACAAGATGGCGAGCGGGGGCATCGGCAGCGCCCTCTTCGAGAACTGGCAGTTCAGCGGGATCGTGACCCTCAGCACCGGGCGGCCTTTCACCGTGTTCCTGAACACGGGCGTCAACAACGGCGCGCCCTCCTGGCCCGACCGTATCGGCGACGGCAAGCTCGACAACCCGAGCGCCGACCTGTGGTTCGACATCAACGACTTCAAGGCCCCCGCTCCGAACAATTACGGCACTTCGGGCCGCGGCGTCCTCTACGCCCCGGGCGTCCAGACCGTCGACGCGTCGCTCAGCCGGCGCTTCCCCCTGAAGGGCGGCCGCTTCAACGTCCAGTTCCGGGCCGACACCTTCAACCTGCTCAACACCCCGCAGCTCGGCTTCCCGAACGCGAACATCGGCTCGCCCACGGCGGGCAGGATCACGAGCCTTCAGCCCGACATCGGGAACCGCCAATTGCAGTTCGCGCTGAAATTCGACTTCTGACGCTCCGGAAGGGGCTCCTCCCGGTTGGGGAGCGGGAGGAAGCCCTTCCGGAGTAACCGCCCTTACCACGCCGAGGCCGTCCCCGTGCACCCCGGCTCCCGGCTTCCCGAGCGCGGTGAGGATGGCCACGCCCATGAGCCGCACGTCCTTCGCCAAAGGCGCCCACAGGCGGAAGGTGGCCGTGCGGTCATCGCGGACGCCGGGTGAGTTGAGGGGCGCGCTGAAGGGGTCACGGGCGTGCGGCCGTGCCGGGCAGCGGGATCTCGCCGCGCACGGAGGCCTTGTCGGCCGTGGGGAAATCGGGCGGCACCGGGTAGTTCGCTGGGCGGCCCGCCAGCCACTGGAGGACGCGCACCATGACCGTCTGCAGGCCGGCGCAACGCATGCGGGCGGGCTGGCTGTCGCCCTTCCAGACGTGGCCGAAGGTCGACGTGTAGATCCGGCCCTTGCCGTAACGGACCGTCCATTCGAGCGGCCAGTTCATCTTCGTCTCCGGATCGAAGCCCCAGGACAGCACCTCCAGCTTCTGCGCCGGACCGCGCGCGTAGTGGTAGACCTCGATGTCAGGGGTCAGCCACGTCCGCGGCATGCCGTCGTGGACCTCGTGATCACCGACGCGGTGCACCACGGTGTCGAGCCGCGCGCCGTGGCCCGTGTCGCGGCCCTCGCCGGCGGGAATGCGGATGATGCGGCCATCGTCGCCGACCGCGATGGCCACGCCGAAGTCCTTTTGCCGCCAGCCGAGGCCGATCATCTCGTTGTAGGCGGGCCAGTCGGCAAAGGCGTTGTTGCCGCCATGCCAGACATAGACCCCGCCACCGCCGCGCACGAACGCCTCGAAGTCCTCCCGCACCGCGCGCGGCCAGGGCGGGCCGCCCCCGAGGTCGTTGCAGGTCTGGATGACGACGTCGTAGTCGGAAAACCTCGGCCGCCACACGTCCCAACCCGGCGCGTCCTTCGTGGGAGGCGCGGTCGAGACGTCCACCTTGAAGAGCCCGACCGGTTCGAGGATGCCCCGGATGAGCACCGTGGTGAGCCCCCAGTCGTGGTTGCTGTAGCCGTCTACGATGAGCACGCGCACGGGCGCCTCCGCGGCGAAGACGCCAACGGCCGGCGCCATCAGCAGCACGGCCAGCAGCAAACCACATGGAAGCCAGGTCGTCGTCATGAGAGCGGGCGCATTCTACGACGACCGCGGGGGCGCCAGCGTGGCGTCGTGAAGCTCGACCAGCAGATCGCGGAAGTCGTCGGGCAGGTCGATCACGCCGGCCGGCGGGGGACGAATCGGCAGGGGATGCCGCTCTGCGTGTAGTCCGGCGTTTCGAGGCCCGCCAGCGCCCAGCACCCATGGCCGCAGGTGTGGCCCGCTGAATATCGGGCCCTCAGGCGGTGTGGTACGGGCGAGCGCGGCTGCGGCGGCAGCGCCGTCGACGTCTCCGGTGATCTTCTTGTTGGGCATGGCTCAGCTTCGTCGAACGGCCCTAGTGGGCATGAGTTTGTCTACTGCGCCCGAAAGCTGTCAACGCGGTGAGACCCCAGGCGTCGGACCGGTACAGGATCCAGACGTTCCGCCCGCTCACTCGGCGGACGAATGCGCGACCCAGTCCGAAGCTCGTCTCATCGTCACCCGGGCCCGGTAGCTGGTTCACGCCCGCGAGCGCCGCGACCGTCTCCATACCATGTGATCAGGCCTTGGGCTTGAGCATCCCGTGCATGGTGAGCCAGCTCACGAAGGCATTGAACCAGCCGGTGCTGGTCGTCTCCTTGGGGTACATGCCGAAGCCGTGACCACCCTGTTCATAGAGGTGGAACTCGGCCGGCTTCTTGGCCGCACGCCAGCTGTCGATCAGCCCGATACCGCCATTGGCGAAGAAGGGATCGTCGGCGGCGAGCGCGGCGAACAGGGGCGGAGCGTCGGCCGGGACGGTCACCGCAGCCAGGGGACCGTAGATGTTGCCGATGAACGCCGGCTTGGCGTCCTCCCCGACCAGCGCGGTGGCCATGGTGAGCATTGCCCCGGCCGAAAAACCGACCATGCCGATGCGGTCCGGATCGATCTTCCACTCGGCGGCGCGGCGCCGGATCATGGCGAAGGCGGCGCGGGAGTCCGCGATCTGCGGCGCGAGCCTGGCCATCATCTCCTGCGGATCGGGGCGCGGAGGCCGGGCCGCGGTGCCCGAAAACATCTCGGCCATCGAACGTTCGAATCCGGCCATGTCCGCCGGGGTCTGGTTCAGGCGGTACTTGAGGACGAATGCCGCCACGCCCCGCTCGGCCAGCGCGCGGGCGACATTCCATCCTTCGTTCTCCATCGACAGAGTCCGGAAACCGCCCCCTGGCGCAACCACGACGGCGGCGCCGCTGGCCTTGGCCCGGTCGGGCAGGAACGGCGTGATCGTCGCGACCGTGACGTTGCGAGCGAACTGGCTGCCATATTGGGAGTGCCACGATTCCTGAGCGGTAGCACCGGGGAGCGGGCCGGTGCCGATCTCGATCGCATTCGGCTGATCGGGGATGGCGATCGGCGTCATCTTGTCGTTTGCCTGCCCAAAAGCGGGCCCCGCGAACGCACAGGCGGCCGCCAGAACGGCCGCCCCGAACGGGCCCCGCCGTGCCGAAATGAATGTCGAACACTTAGCCATGGCTGTTTTGACTTCCTCCTGGGGACTCCTCAGGTCGCGCCCGAGAGCCCGTGACATTGTCACACAGGATGAGAATGACCGGCCTCGCCACGCTGTGAACGGGCTCCCTGTTGCCGGAGTACGCCGGGTCAGGCCGGGGGCTACCGTCCCCGGCCTTCTACTTCTCGAGTAGGTCCGCGGCCAGGGGCGCAAGCCGCAGCGTGCCCGTCCAGCGCGTGCCGCTCAGTACTCCCGACATCGTGCCGGCGATCGCCACGTCCTTGGTGTCGGCCGTCGTGTTGACGTAGAGCACCCTGCCTTCGACAACGCGCGCGTACACACCTTCGGGCGTCTTCGGCCCAGGCTCGATGCCCAGGCTCGCGTAGAGCTCGCGGTACAAGGGCCGCATGATCTGAGGCTGCGCCGGCGCGGCGACGTAGATCGCACGGCCCTTGCCGAACCGGTTGACGGTGATCGACGGCGGCCTGCCCTCCACGTTCGAGAAGCGCGCCAGTACCTCCGCGGTGGAGGGCTCCAGCACTTCATAGAATCCGATCTCGCCCTTGACGTCCTCGTCGCCGAGCCTGGTCGTCACCGTGCCGGCGTCGTAGAACTCATTGGTCCGCAGTCCGAAGACGTCGGTGAGGCGGCCTGGCAACGGCGTGTCGTACCACTGGTTGTTCTCGTTCACTTTGGCGGAGTAGGCCGTCATGATGGCCGTGCCGCCGTTGGCGACGAAGCTCCTGAGCGCGTCCGCCGCCGCCAAATCCAGCAGGTAGAGTCCCGGCACCACGACCAGACTGTAGCGGCTCAGATCCTCGTGGGCGATGTTGATGACGGCGACGTCGATGTTGTCCTTGAACAGCGGCTCGAAGGCGTTGTGCGCCTGCTTCAGGGAAGGCGTCGTGATGTACTGACGTACCGTGTTCGACGGCCCGTTCGGGCTGGACGCCACGACGTTCTCGAACGAGTATGCGATCGCGACCTTGGGCTTGGTCATCCGGGGGAAGCCCAACGTCTGGAGCTTGCCGAACTCGGCAGCGATCGTCGCGAACTCATTCAGTTTCCAGGAGGGCCGTTCGTCGTGGTCGACCAGGCCGAAGAGGGCCTGCTCCTCGCCGCCCAGGTGGCTGTTGAAGGTCCACGCCAGCACCGCCTGGGCCCCGAGCAGCAGGCCCATGTGGGCCCACATCCGTGACCTACCCTTCGTGCCGTAGTAGCCGCCGCCGCCGGCGGTGAACTCGTTGAACCAGATCGGCGCCGACATGCCGGCCTTCATCATCAGCGCCTCGAAGCCCGCGCCCACGGGTTCGCCGGGGTAGAAGCCCATCGCACCGTAGCTCACGTACTTGCGGTAGGTCGACAGGTAGTCGAAGCCCTTGCGCCCGGAGCTGTCCCAGAGGTTGGAGATCGCCGGCTTGTCGGGCGTGTTCTTCTCGCGGATCGCCTCCAGGTCCATGAGCGCGCCGATCGTCACCTCGGACCAGTAGCGACGCAGGTCGAGTTGGCGCTCGAACGGCCCCGGCCCATCGCCATAAGGCAGCGACACCTCGTCCCACGCGCCGATGCGACGCGACCAGCACTGCGTGGCCCAGGCCTTGTTCAGCGCCTCGATGCTCGCGTACTTCTTCTTGAGCCAGTCGACGAAACGCTCGCGGTCGGCCGGCGAATACGACATGAAGCCGTTGCCGATCTCGTTGTCGAATCCGATCGCGAACAGAGCGGGATGCTTGGCATAACGCCTTGTCAGCGTGTCGGCGAGGCGCGCGACGAGGCGCCTGTAGTCCGGGTCGCTGATGTCGTCCATGTAGCGTTCGGCCGCATGGAGGCGGGTGCCCTGCTGGGTGACGATGTCTACGCCTGGGTATTTGTGGTGCAGCCACGTCGGCGCCGGGAGACCGGGGATGTCGAGAATGACCTTGATCCCCGCGGCGTGCATCTCGTCCATGATTCCGTCGAAGGTGTCGAACTCGAACCGGCCCTCGGAGGGTTCGAAGTAGTCCCACGACAGGTCGCCCATGCGCACGACCTTGAAGCCGGCCTGCTTCATCAGCGCGATGTCGCGCTTGACCTGCTCGGGGCTGCGGTCGACCGGCTGGTAGCAGGTGCCGACGAAGAGCTGGCCGGGGCCGGGCCAGTCGGTGCGGCCCTCGGCGCTCTGGGCGTGTGCAGTACCACGGCCGAGCGCGGCGAAAGCGAGCGCGCACGCGAGGCTCGACCTTCGAAGCGGGCTCACTTCAGCGCGAGGACGATCACCGACTTCGCGGGCACCTTCACCTGCAGCGTGTCGCCCTTGACGGTGGCCCCGTCGAATGCCGCCGGCTGGACCGCGTTCGGCGCCTCGAACGTGTTGTGCGCGTTCATGGCCGTCGCCGTCAGCACACGCCCGGTGACTGACTTCGGCGCGAGCCCGGCCAGCTTCACGGTCAGCGTGACAGCTTGCGCGGGGCTGGTGTTGGCGAGGGAGAGGTGGATGGCCGAGCCGTCGGCCGCGCGCGTGGCCGAGGCGCTCACCATCGGGATCTTCTCCTGCCCGAACGCGTAGTCCGGCGACTGGAGCTCCACGGGGAGAAACGTGCCGCCCTGGTGCACCTTGAACATCTCGAACACCCAGTAGGTGGGCGTCCGCAGCATCTTCTCCTTGTTCGTGAGGATCATCGCCTGGAGCACGTTCACCGTCTGCGCGATGTTGGCCATGGTCACGCGGTCTGCGTGGCGCTGGAAGATGTGGAAGTTCAGGGCCGCGACGAGGGCGTCGCGCAGGGTGTTCTGCTGGTAGAGGAAGCCGGGCTCGGTGCCGGGCTCCGCGTCGTACCAGGTGCCCCACTCGTCGATGACCAGGCCGACCTTCTTGTCGGCGCCGGGCCGGCTCATCGGCCCCGACCTGGTGTCGGCTTCGGCCTTGCTCATGATCTCGGCGTGCCGGGTGATGAGCTCGTCCATGCGCAGCGTCTTCTGCAGCGTCCCGAACCACAGGTCCTCACCGAAAGCAGTGGCCGAGCCTTTCGCCCCCCAGTTGCCGGTCGGCAGCGTGTAGTAGTGGAGCGACAGGCCATCCATCCGTCGCCCGGCCACGCCCATCATCACCTCGGTCCACTTGTAGTCCTCGGCGTTGGAGCCGGCCGCGATGCGGGAGATGGGCTTGCTGCGGTCGTAGTTCTTGATGAAGGTGTTGTACTTCCGGTACTCGTCGGCGTAGTACTCGGGCCGCATGTTGCCGCCGCAGCCCCACGGCTCGTTGCCGATGCCGAAGTACGGCAAGCGCCAGGGCTTCTCCCGGCCGTTCTGGCGCCGCAGGTTGGCCATCGGGGATGATGGCGTCGGAGGTCATGTACTCGACCCACTCCATCATCTCCTGCGGGGTACCGCTGCCCACGTTGCCCGTGATGTAGGCGTCGGTGCCGAGCTGCTCCACGAGGTCCATGAACTCGTGGGTGCCGAAGCTGTTGTCCTCGACGACTCCGCCCCAGTGGGTGTTGATCATCGAGGGGCGCTTCTCGCGGGGGCCGATCCCGTCCTTCCAGTGGTACTCGTCGGCGAAGCAGCCGCCCGGCCAGCGCAGCACGGGGATGTTCAGCTCCTTCAGGGCGGCCACGACGTCGTTGCGGATCCCGCGCGTGTTCGGGATCGGGGAGTCCGGCCCGACCCAGATGCCCTCGTAGATGCCGCGGCCGAGGTGCTCGGCGAAGTGGCCGTAGATGTTCTTGTTCACGACCGGGCCCGGCTGGTCGGCGCGGAGGACGGCGCTGGCCGTGGGGCCGGCGGACGACGCGGGCGCCTGGGCGTGGCTCGTGGAAGCGGCGAGCAGCAGGACAAGGGCGATCGCGAACGCGCCTGAGGGCTGTGGTCTTCATATTGAGTGAACTCCCTCGAATCTACTGGAAGAGCCGTGGGGCGAAGTCCTTGAGATCGCGCCGCCAGGTCTGCCACTCGTGATCGGTGCCGGGCGACTCGTAGTAGACGTGCTGGATGCCCGCCTCCGTCAGCGAGGCGTGCAGCCCCTGGATGCCGGCGCGCATCCGCTCCGGCTCCACGGTCCCGACGCCCAGCCACAGCAGGTGTACCTTCTTCGCGAAAGCGGCCGGGTCGGCGAAGACACCGTTGTACGCGGTCTTCCAGTCTGGCTTCTGGTCGCTGATCATCTGGAGCCCGCCCGCTCCGCTGAACCCGCCGATGTAGGAGAAGAGGTCGAGGTGATTGAGCGTGATCTGGAACGTCTGCATGCCGCCCATCGACAGGCCGGCCATCGCGCGGTGGTCGCGGTCCGCGATCGTGCGGTACGTCGCGTCGACAAACGGGATGAGCGCCTGCGGTCACGTCGTCCTCGAACGCCGCCGCCATGTCCTGCATCGCCTTCATCATCTCCGGCGAGCCGAACGGCTTTCCGGTCAGGTCGGGAGGCGGCCTGGCCGGCGCGCCGCGCGTACCCGTACGCCATCACGACGATCATCGGCTTGCAGCTTCCGGCCGCGATCAGGTTGTCGAGGATGAAGTTCGCGCGCCCCTGGCGGATCCAGCCGGTCTCGTCCTCGCCGCCGCCGTGCTGCAGGTAGAGCACCGGATATCGTGTCTTCGTCTGCTCGTCGTAGTCCGACGGGAGGTAGACGAGCGCATGGCGCCAGGTGCCCGTGACCTTCGAGTCGTACCAGACCTCGCGCACCTGGCCGTGCGGCACGTCCTTGATGGCGTAGTAGTCGACGCCGGCTTCGGGAACCTCGACCGCGCTCGCATGCTTGCTGCCGCCGAAGAAGCGCGTGGCTGCCGGGGTCGTTCATCTCGACGCCGTCGACGATCAGCGTGTAGTAGTGGAGGCCGGGGACGAGCGGCGCCGTCGTGACGGTCCAGAAGCCGTCCGCCTGCTTCTCCATGTCGACCTTCGGACCGCTCCAGAAGTTCAGGCGGACCTTGGTGGCGTCGGGCGCCTTGAGCCGGATCTGCACCTTCCCGGCGCTGTCGACGCGCGGGTACTCGGCTCCCCAGACATTGGTCGTCGCCGGCCGGAAGTCGCCCGGCTCTTGAGCGTAAGAGAGACTCGCCAGAAGAAGGAGCGACAATCCAATCTGCTTCATTTCCCGTCTCCTCGTTTCAAATGCGGACGATAGTCGTCTTGTATCATGATCCTCCGCTCGCGACGACGGCTGGGTGTGATTCCGCCGTGCCGTGGCCAAGGAGAAGAAAGCGATGAGATCGACGACAGGACTTTGCGTGATGGCGTGGGGTCTGGCCGTCGCCCTTGGCGCTCCGCTCTCTGCCCAGGTGCAGACCGAGGTGCCACCGGCGGTTCCCGGCGCCAAGCCCGCGACGGTGGAGCGCGTCAAGATCCACGGGGCCGCCCTCGAAGGCAATCTGGAAGGGGATGCCGTCGACCGAGACACGATCGTGTTCCTGCCGCCGAGCTACGCGAGCGACAAGTCCCGGCGCTACCCGGTCGTCTATGCGCTGCACGGCTACTCCATCGGCGCGGAGCAGTGGACGGGCGAGATCCACGTGCCGCAGACGATCGAGGGCGCTTTCGCCCAGGGCGCCGGGGAGATGATCGTCGTGCTGCCCGACTCGAAGACGGCCCACAACGGCTCCATGTACTCGAGCTCGGTCACCACGGGCGACTTCGAGCGGTTCATCGCCCACGACGTGGTCGCGTACGTGGACGCCCACTACCGGACGATGCCCGAGCGTGCGAGCCGCGGGCTCGTGGGCCACTCGATGGGCGGCTACGGGGCCACGCGCATCGGCATGAAGCATCCCGAAGTGTTCGGCAGCCTGTACATCATGAGCCCGTGCTGCCTCGCCCCGCGCGGGTCCGGGCCGGCGGGCTCGGACCTCGAGAAGGCCGTCGCGGCGATGAAGGTGCCTGCGGACGGCGCCAGCCTGCCGTTCTTCACCCGAGCGCAACTGGCAACCGCCGCGGCGTGGTCGCCCAACCCGAAGAACCCACCTCTCTATCTCGACCTGCCGACGAAGGACGGCGCACCCCAGCCGGACGTCCTCGCGAAGTGGGCCGCGAATGCGCCGCTTGCCTTCGTGGATCAGTATGTCGGCAACCTCCGGCAGTACCGAGCGATCGCGATCGACGTGGGGGATCAGGACGGCCTGAGGGTCGACGCTGCCCAACTGCACGAGGTTCTCGACAGATACGAGATCGCGAACAGCTTCGAGGTGTACCCGGGCACCCACACGAGCAAGGTGGCGGATCGCTTCCAGAACCATGTACTGAAGTTCTTTGGCCGGAGCCTGTGCTTCGAGTTGAGCTGTCGGTAATCGTCCGGTCGGGTCAGCGCCCGGGTGGGACGGCGGCCGGCTCTGCGCGCAGGCGGACGCGGTCGAGGACGAAGCGGACGGCTTCCACCACGAGCTCCGGCTCCTCGTCCTGGATGTGGTGGCCGCTTCGACTGGTCTCGAGATGCAGGCCGTCGCGCGACCTCTGGAACCACTCGTCGTGCATGGCCCGCCAGGCCTCGTGGCCGCGAGGAGTGGCGTTGACGTAGGGGGCCTCGGGATCCGACTTCATGCTGGTGAGGACGGCGATGGGGATGTCCGGCAGCGCCGCCATTCCCTCCACGTAGCCGGCGGCCTGGATGCGCATCGTCTCCCGGATCTCGTCCGCCTCGGGGCCCGGCCCCAGCGTCCGGAGGCGCTCCTCGAACGAGGCCCGAAACGCGACCGGGTAGCTCGGATCGAGGGCGCCGAAGCGCTGGACCTGCTGCTCGTGGACGCCCTCCACGATGACGAGCCCGGCGACCTCCCCCGGATGGAGCGACGTGTAGAGCCGTGCGAGCAGGCCCCCGTAAGAGGCAGCGACCAGGACGTAAGGCGGTGCGACGTCGAGCGCCCCGAGCAGTTGGTGCAGCTCTTCGGTCGCGCCGCGGGCTGTGTGAGTGTGCGGCCCGCGCTCCGAACGAGCGAGGCCGGACCGGGAGTAGACGACGACGGTCGAGAGCCCGGAGATCGCGGGCCATACTTGCTCCCACGTATCGAGAGGATTGCCGAGGCCGCCCTCGAAGACGACCGAGGGGGACCCCGAGCCCGCTCGGACGGCATCGAGCCGATGGGTGCCGATGTCGACGAGCCGCGGGGTCGGGGCAGGCGCCGGGGGGCCTGCGCCGACGGCCCCGGATCCGAGGGCGAGCAACACCGCCGTCATCAGCCACGCACGCACGAGCACATCCTACATCCCGACCGCAGGCGCTAAGATCGAGGCGCGCGCTTTGGGAGGTGACCTTGAACGTCTGTGTGGCCGGCATCGTCCTCCTCGCCCTCGCAGCCCCCGCGGCGGCGGACGAGCTGGACGACTACGTTCGGGCCGAAATGGCCCGGGCGCGGATCCCGGGCGTCGCCATCGCCATTTCCCACGCCGGGAAGGTCGTGCGGGCTCAAGGCTACGGCCTCGCCAACGTCGAGCACCAGGTGGCGACGAAGCCCGAGACGGTGTTCCAGTCGGGCTCCGTCGGGAAGCAGTTCACGGCGATGGCCGTGCTCATGCTCGCCGACGATGGCAAGCTCTCCCTCGACGATCCGATCTCCAAGCACTTCGCCGGATCCCCGGCGAAGTGGAAGCCGATCACCATCCGACACCTTCTCACCCACACGTCCGGTATCAAGGATTGGGAGGGCCTGAAGTACCTGGACCTGCGCCGCGACTACACCGAGGAGGAGCTCGTCAAGATCGCCATGGGGCTTCCCCTCGACTTCCCGCCCGGGACGCAGTGGAGCTACAGCAACACGGCGTACGTGCTGCTGGGCATCCTCGTCCACAAGGCGGGCGGCCAGTTCTACGGTGATCTTCTCCAGGATCGCGTGTTCCGCCCCCTGGGCATGACCTCGACGCGCATCATCAACGAGGCCGAGATCGTCCCGAACCGCGCCGCCGGGTACGTGCTGGACAAGGGCGTGCTCAAGAACCAGGAGTGGGTGTCGCCGAGCCTCAACACGACGGCGGACGGCTCGCTCTACCTCACCGTCCTCGACATGGCGAGGTGGGACGCGGCTCTCTATGGCACAAGCCTCGTGAAGGCCGAGACGCTGAAGCAGGCCTTCACTCCGGTGCGTCTCGCGAACGGCTCGTCCCACGACTACGGGTTCGGCTGGGACCTGAACGAGCAGCGGGGCCATCGCCTCATCGAGCACGGCGGCTCGTGGCAAGGCTTTCGGTCCGCGATCGCGCGCTATGTCGAAGACTCCCTCGGCGTGTTCGTGCTCGCGAACCTGGCCGAGGCCGAACCGGAAGCCATGGCCCACGTCATCGCCGGGATCGTCGAGCCCTCGCTTCGGGTGCCTGCACCCACGGAAACGGCGGCGGACCCGGATCCGAAACGAGCCGCGTCCCTCCTCGACCTGCTGGAAAAGCGCAGTGCGAGCCTCGCGTCGCCCCTCATGGCGAATGCCCTGCGGCAGGACGATCCGGGCACGGCGGAGGAGAGGGCATCTCACAAGCACCTGGGCGACCTCGTCCACAGCCGGAAGGCCTTCGCGTTCCTGGCCGAGGATGACGTGGCGGGGAAGGGCGTGACGAGGCGTGGTGGAGGCGTCAAGACGATCCTCCACTACGGTCTCACAACCTCGGACCGCAACTGCGTTCTGCGCTTCTTCGTCGACGACTCGAACCTCGTGAGCGATTTCACGGTCGAGGGACGGTAGTAGGGAACGCCTCTTTGCTAGACTGAGCGAGGGTGAGGCCCTGAAGCTCTTTCTCGCCGGGTTCCTGACGGGCGTCGTCGTCCTGGCGCTCTCCGGAGTCTCCGTCCTGCGCATTGGATGGATCGACGTGCGGGCGGATCGGCCGAGCCCATCATGGGTGGCGGGGTGGCTCGATCGTTCGACGCGGGCGTCGGTCGAGCGGCAGGCGTCATCGATGCCGGCCTTCCTCCCGCCGACGGAGGACGAGGTGATCACCGGCGGGAAGCTGTATCTGGGCGACTGCCTGGGGTGCCACGGCGAGCCCGGCAAATCCGAGCGAGTTCGGTGCGACCTTCTATCCGCCGGCCCCACAACTGGTCCTCGTGGGCACACGCTACACCGAGGCGCAGGTGTTCTGGATTGCCAAGCACGGGATCCGGAGAACGGGAATGGGCGTGCAGGGCGGCTCGTATTCCGATGAACAACTGCGCGCCCTGGCGGCGTTCATCACGCGCCTGCCTGACATACCGCCCAAGCTCCTGGCATTGATTGGGCCGAGGGCCGAGACGGCGGCGCCGTCCGCGGAGTCCAAGCCGTGAAGGCTTTCGCCCTGGGTTTCGTGGCCGCCATCGTGGTGTTGCCTCTTTGTGCCCTCGGGTACCTGCGGCTGGGCCTTGGGGACGCGCAGGCCGACACGCCGCCTTCGGTCTGGGAGAGTCGGCTGATGCGTGCCGCGGTGCACGCGGCCGTGGCGCGGAGCGCGGCCGGTCTCACGGCCCCCAGGACGGCGAGCGACGAGGACCGGGTCGCCGGCGGGAAGCTCTACATGGAAGGTTGCGCCGGCTGTCACGGCAAGCTGGGCGAGGCGTACGCCGAGGAACGCGACCACTACCCCCGTGTGCCGCAGGTGCTCCACGTCGGAACGGCCTATACGGAACCACAGATCTATTGGGTCGTGAAGCACGGGATCGCCATGACTGCGATGTCGGCCTACGGGCCCTTCTATTCGGAGGAGCAGTTGTGGGCCATCGCCGCGTTCCTCCACGACGCCCGACAGCCTCCCGCCCGGCGTGACGGACCGGATCCTGGCCCAGCCGACGTAGGAAAGCCCGGAGGCTAGCCTCGAAGGGACGGCCGTTACTTGAGCCGGGCGTACTCCGCCTTGGCTTCCTTGAGGATCGGCAGGTCGGGGTCGGCGTCCTTCCAGAGGGCCAGAAAGTCCTGGTAGGCCCGCCGGCTCTTCGCCGCATCGCCCGAGAGCCCCGCCGCGCGAGCCAGGCCCAGGTGCGCGAGCGCGTAGAAGGGAGACTTCGGGCCGCTGCCACGATGGTCGAGGATCCTCTGGAACTCGCCAGCGGCCGCTGCCCCGGACTTCGCGCGCAGGTGCGCCTGCGCCTCGCAGGTAGAGAGGGAGGAAGTCCATCGTTTGGCCGAGCTCATACGGACGGGCCGGCTCGAGCAGATCGACGGCGGCCGCCGGAGATCCGCGCCCGGTCTCGATCGCCGCGCTGACGACCGGAAGCCACACCGCTTTCAGAAGGGTATCGTTGGGGAAGCGGTTTCGGGCCTCGTCGACCAGCGCCTTGGCACGAACTGCATCGCCGCCAAGAGCGAACGCCAGGGCAGCCGTGGGGGTGACAGCCCGACTGCGAGAGGCCGCGACGGCGACCGCGGCGCCCTCCTTGGCTTCCTTCGCGTTCCCGAACGCACCTTCGATCAGGGCCTGGTAGGCCACGCCCCCGGCGACAACCTCCTTGAGGTTGTCGTGACGGGCGGCCTCGATGCTTTCGCGCCACGCCACGCGGGCGTCCTGCAGGCGGCCGCTGAACGCGGCCGCCGTGCCGTTGGACGCCTGCATCTGGGCGTTCTCGGGCCGGCCCCTGGCCCACTCGAGCTGCTTCGCGACACCGTCCGCGTCGCCCTGCCCGAAGGTGATGTCGAAGAGCAGGATGCGCAGGAACTGCCCATCGAGCTTGTTGGCGATCGCCTTGTCCGCGACCGCCTTCGCTTCATCGAAGCGGTTCAGGCCCATGAGACCGTATCCGAGGTGAAGCCAACCCCAGATCTCGTCGGGATTGATCCGCAGGGCCTCGTTCGTCAGCTCGATCGACCGCTCGAATTTCGGGAAGAAGAGGTTGTAGATGACGGCGAGGTTGGTGTACGCAGTCGTGTCGCGTGGATACGTCTGCCTCCACGTCTCGAGGCTTCGCAGGCTCTGGTCCAGGTCGCCGGGCACCGACTCGTAGTAGTGGTGCTCGATGTAGAACCTCTCGCGCTCGCTGACCCGCTCGCGGCGCTCGAAGGCCTTCGTGAAAAGATCCGCGGCACGTTCGCTTTCGCCGAGATTGGTGTAGACCGCTCCCATCCGTCCGTACGCCATGGCGAAGTTCGGGTCGAGGGCGATGGCCCGCTCGAAGTGGGGGATCGACTCGACCTCGTTGCCGCGATCGCGCGACTCCACGCCCTGGCTGAAGGCCCGCAGGGCTTCCAGGGAGGAGGTGGTGGCCTCCTCGACGCGCGCGTCGAACTTCTGGACGGACGCCAGGGATTCACCGAGCTTCCCGCGAAGGCTCTTGGCCGCTTTGCCCAAAGCCCCCAGGACCTCTTCCTTGCGCGAGGCCTCGATCTGCTCCCGCGCCAGCGAATCGCCCGTGCGGCAGTTGACGGCGTTCACCGCCACGACGTAGTGGCTGCCGAGGCTCTCGATCGACCCGTTGAGGACGGCCTTCACCCCCTCACGCTGGCAGATCTCGCGGGCGAGTGTCGGTGTCACGCGTTCTTCCGCCGGGCGGCCCATGAAGCCCAGCGTCTTGCGGACGCGCTCGTCGGAGAGCAGGTTGAGAAACGGCGACTGCTCGAGCTGGACCGCGAGGGCCTGCTTCAGGGTCCCATCGAAGACCGGGTCGCCGGTCGTGTTGACGAAATCGGCCAGCAGCACGGTGTCTTTCTCGGTCAGGGCCTGAGCCTTGCGGTTCTGGAGCAGCATCGCCGCGGCGGCCGCGAGCAAGACGACGACGACGGCCGATGCGATCTGCCAGCGCCGGGAAGGCAAGCGAAGCTCCGAGCTGCCCGGGAGCGCGCTCGGGGCGGACGCCGCGGGCGTCGCCGCTGCGGGAGCCGGTGTGGCTCCGGCCGGGTCGGATGCCACAACCGCCTGGCTGACTGCCGACCGGCCCGAATCGCTGTCGCGCTTCAGCCGGCGGAGGTCCGCCATCATGTCGGCGGCCGTCTGATAGCGGAGCTTCGGGTCCTTCTCGAGGGCCTTGCTGATGATGCGTTCGAGGTCCGCCGGCAGGTCGGGGTTGATGCGCAGCGGCGACGGCGCCGCGCGGCTCAGGATCCCCTCGAAGATCACCGCCGAGGTCGGGCCCGGAAACGCGAGCCGTCCCGTGGCCATCTCGTAGAGGACGAGGCCAAAGGAGAACAGGTCCGTGCGCGCGTCCAGCTCCTTGCCCCGCGCCTGCTCGGGGGACATGTAGGCCGCCGTTCCCACCGTCAAGCCCGGGCTCGTGAGGTGCTCCTCGGGAACCGCGGCCGCCGTGGCGAGGGCGGAGTCGAGCCCGCCGGGGCCCTTGTCCGGCGCCCGCGGCGCCAGCTTGGCGAGGCCGAAGTCCATCACCTTCGCCTGGCCGCGCCTGGTCACGAAGATGTTGGCGGGCTTGATGTCGCGATGGACGATGCCTTTCGCATGCGCCGCGTCGAGGGCGTCGGCGATCTGGATGCCCAGGTCCAGGAGGATCTCGGTCTCGAGGGGCGAGCCGGCGATGAGATGCTTGAGGGTCTGCCCTTCGAGCAGCTCCATGACGATGAAGTGCTCGCCCTCGAACTCTCCGATGTCGTGGATCGTGCAGATGTAGGGGTGATCGAGGGCCGACGCCGCCCGCGCCTCGCGCTTGAACCGCTCGACGGCGTTCGCGTCCTTCGCGATCTCGGGGGGCAGGAACTTGACGGCCACGCCGCGGCCCAGGCGCGTGTCCTCGCCCTTGTACACGACGCCCATCCCGCCGCCGCCCAGCTTCTCCAGGATGCGGTAGTGGGAGACCGTCTGGCCAATCATGGGATGACGGCACGTTAAGTCACGGGCGCGAGGGCGTCAAGCTTCGCGAGATCTAGAACCGACAGGCAAGACCTGTGCGGAGCGCGTCGCTCCGCACAGGAAAGGCTCCCGTTCTCTCGTTGCCCGAGAGGAGATGCGCCCTAGCAGGCACGTCCTCGAGGCCGAGATGGTCGTACGAGACGTCGAAGTCGAGATGCTTCGTGAGGCCGGCGCGCAGGCTGGCGCCCACGAACCACCCCTGGGTGTCCTGCACCTCGAAGGACCGGCCGGGCACCGCCCACTCCGGCGTCGGGAGAAACGTCGACCAATAGTGCCCATAGCCCACGCGAGCGGACGGCCTCAGGCGAGTCCGGTTGGGATAGGAGGCGAAGGCGTAGACCTGGAGGCCCCGAAGGCGGAGCTCACCGTCCCCCGCGGTGGCGGTCTTCTCGGCGTTCGCCCAGTCGAGGGTCTTGACGCGGGCTTCGTCGTAGGCGACGCCGACGCCGACCACGGAGACCACGCGATATTCGAGAAACGGGAAGGGAACGTAGATCTGCTCCGTGTCCAGGCCCCACAGGCTGCCGACGAAGTTGATGTCGGTGTTGTCGTTGTCCAGGCCGTTGGCCCCGAATCGACGAGAGTCCTCCAGCCACCACCGCGACCATCGCAGTCCGGCGGAAGATCGCGACGATTCCGAGGTGCGCGCCGGACTCGCGCCGCTGCCTTGCGACGTGTCGCCGTCGGCCCAGACCGATGGCGGCAGCCCTGCGGCCAGGGCGCACGCCAGCGCTACACGACAAGTCCAATGCACGACCATCGTGGGCTCGACCATTCGGGGCGGACGGATACTAGCCCGCTTTGCAGACGCCGGCCACCCTCGACAAGCGAGCGCCATGTCACTACACTCGCGAAAATCCATCAGGAGGAGCGGAATGCGAATACTCCTGGCGCTTCTCGCGCTGCTCTCGAGCGCCGCGGCGCACGCCGCCGACACCTGGATCGCGTTCGAGACGGCGAACTTCTCGGTGCTCTCGAACGCCAGCGAGTCCACCGCCCAGAAGACCGCCCTGGAGTTCGAGCAGGTGAAGGCGGCCTACGAGAAGGTCTGGCCATGGGCGAGGCTCGGCCGGGGCAGGCCCCTGGTGGTTGCGCTCAAGGACGAGAGGACCTTCAAGCAATGGACGGCCCTCAAGGGAGGCGTGAGCTACGTCTCCTACTCTGTCGAAGGCCCGGACCGGCAGTACCTGATCCTTCGGACCGACAGCCGGCCTGGGGATGTCGAGGTCACACCCAACTACAACCTGTACCGGGCCTACCTACAGGCCGTGCTCAGCACCAGTTTCGAGCGACCCCTGCCCCTCTGGCTGTCCAACGGGTTGGCGCAGGTGCTCGGCAACACGACGGTGGTGGACAAGGAGATCCGGGTCGGCCGGCCGGTGCCTTGGGAGTTCCAGCGGTTCAACCGGGACCCGGCTCCCTTGCAGAGGGTTCTCGACGCCGGATTGAGCTCGACCTTCATGACGAAGGACGACCAGCGAACCGTCTTCGACGCCCAGTGCTACGTCCTCGTGCACTACATCCTCTTCGCCGACAAGGGCGCTCACGGGCAACAGCTCAGCCGTTTCCAGGAGCTGTGGCGGGGCGGAAGCTCCCACGACAAGGCCTTCACGGAGGCGTTCGGAAGCGTGGGCGCAATCGAAAACCAGCTGCCCACGTACGCCACGAGCAAGATCCTCAGTTTCGCCCGTCTCCAGGCGGATGCGCGCATCGACAACGAGCGGCCCCCTGTGCGGGTCTTGCCGCCGGCCGACGTGGCGGGGCGTATGGCCTGTGTGCAGGTGGCCCTGGGCCAGCCGGCCGAGGCGCAGACGGCGGTTCGAGCCGCTCGCGACGCCGATCCCCGCGCGCCCATCAGCTACGACGCGGAAGGGATGCTGGCGGACCACGAGAAGGACAAACCGCGGGCCACCCAGGCCTATGCGCAGGCCGTCGCGCTGGGATCGAAGAGCGCTTACAGCCACTACCGCGCAGCCCAGGTGGCCTGGCGTCCCGAGGCGGACAGCGCCACGCTGGCCGTGATCCACCAGCGCCTCGAGGAAGCGATCGGCTTCGAGGCCTCGTACGCCGCGGCCCACGCCTTTCTCGCCGAGGTACTGGCTCAGGAGGGGGACGGTCCAGGGGCGCTCGAGCACGCGAAGACGGCCGTGAACCTCGCGCCAGGAGACGGCTATTCGAGAGTCGCCGCCGCTCAGGCCCTCCAGAAGCTAGGGCGGACCGATGAAGCGCAGAAGGCCGCCGAGCTCGGACTGCGCCTCGCCGACAACGACGAGACGCGCGCCTACGCCGAGCGCTTCCTGCTCTATCTCAAGGAAGTATCCCGGTACGAGCAGGACCGCGCGAAGAACGAGACCCTGCAGAAGCAGACGAGCGCCTGCCAGCAGGGGGACCGCGCGGCTTGCACCGATCTCCTGCCCGAGCTCGAGAAATCCTGCGCGGGCAAGACGGCATCGGCCTGCCGCCACCTGGCGGGCCTGTATTCCGGGGGGAGCGGCCTGGCCAAGGATCCCGTCAAGGCCACGGAGTTCTACCGGCAGGCTTGCGCGGCGGGCGATCGCCCGGCGTGCGTGGAGAACGCCTGGGCCCTCGCTCGGGGCGACGGTGTCGCCAAGGATCAGGCTGCGGCGGTCGCAGAGCTCGACGGCCTGTGCACGGAAGGCTTCATGCCTGCCTGTACGAGGCTCGGATTCGTCTACGCCGCCAGCCTCAAGCCCGGCGACCGCGACAAGGCCAGGAAGCTCTTTGCCCAGGCGTGCTCGGACGGCCAGGAGGATGCCTGCTCGGCCGCCAAGCAGATGAAGCCCTGACGACCATTCAGCAGGCTTCGGGTGGTCGCTTTAGCCCGTGGCTCTCCGCGAGCCCGACGCCCAGCGCCGGTAGGCTCGGCGGACATATGCAAGACGTGCCGCGGGTGTCGGGTAGCGACGCCGGAACCATCGTATGAGCGAGCGGGATTCCGCCTCCTCGGCCTGACCGAGCGGCACGGCCAGGGCGGCTCGAGCCTCCTCCGCCGAGAGTCTTCGCTCGGCAAGCGCCGCGATACGGGCCAGGGCCTCCCGACTCGGCCTCTCGGAAGGCCTCATGTCTCATCTTCCCGCTGCAATGCTTCGAGCAGGCGGATATCCTCGAAATCCTTGGGCCTGCCGCCGAGGCGCTTGGTGAGGATCAAGTCCGGGAGGGCGGGCACGGCGACAATGACTCCGGGGGCTGCCTCGAGGCTGCGCCGCCGCGACCAGAGCTCGTCGAAGGCCACGCGGACTCCATCGACGGTGGGAACGCTCCGCGCGACGAGCACATCCACCCGTTCGTCATTCTCGGCGACGTAGCGGCCTCGGGCGCGCGCCTCCTCCGCCGACAAGGTTGGAGACAACCCCATGGGCTCGATGGCAGCGTTGAAGATCGCGATATCGTCGATGTGGAGCCAGAAGTCATAGTCGGCGGTGAGCACGGGTATGCCGAGGGCAACAAGGGCGCGCCGGCCGATCAGGAGGGCGCGCGCTCCGCTCTTGACGATCGCCCGGAAGAACTCGGCTTCCTCGAAGGGAGCGCCTTCCATCGTGACATTCTAGCGTGCAGGCGCTCATCGGGAGCGGGGCGTCGGGCTGTGGTGGAAATTGTACTCGCCGACGAGGCGCTCGCCGCCAGGCTCCTGCGCCAGGAGAAGGAGGCGGAGACGGGATCGGCCCAGCGTGCGCATGCCCGGCATCGCCTGGGCCACGATCAGCTCCCTGGCACCGGGGCTGACGGGAATGTCAGGGATCCGGCGCTCCGGTTGCCCATCCAGCTGGGCGACGACGTCGAGGCGCGACACGCCCGTGAAATCTCCCAGGAGGCGCCCCACGAGCAGATCGTCGTCCGCCGTGACGGTGCAGTCCACGTGCCCTCCCGCCGGGACGCGGTACTCGCGGGTGCGCAGGCCCTCCTTCGAGGCCTTCTCCAGGAACGACGGCGTCACGATCATCTCCACGGCGCCGGCGCGCGCCAGCCGGCGCACGCCCTCTCCCAGAGCGACCAGGCCCCGAAGGCGGCGGCTGCATCCGTCGCAGCCCAGGAGGTGCTCCTCGATCCCGTCCTCGTCCCGCCGCTCCTCTCGCTCGAACCAGTAGTCGAGGAGGGCCGCCAGCTCGATGGGCCGGTCGCAGGGAGAGCTCACGACGCTCCCTCCATGCAAGCGCGCAGCCGGCCGAGAGCGCGGTGGCGCATGACGCGTACGTTGCCCGGGCTCAAGCCCAGCTCGGCTCCGATCTCCTCCGAGCTCCGGTCGGCATAGAAGGACAGCACCGTGATGGTCCGCTCGCGTTCCGACAGGGCCGTCAGGCAGCCGGCGAGACGATCGAGGTCGAGCTGCGGCCCCGCCTCCGCCGCGGGCACGAGCTCGTGGCCGTGCCGCTCGAGAATGCCCCGGCGACGCTGCGCGCCCCGCCGCCAGCCCGCGACGACTCGCCGGCAGGTGCCGAGGACATATGAGGCGAGGTGCTGGGGCTCTCGCACACTCCCCTCGCGCAGGCTGCCGAAGGTCATCAGCATCACGTCCTGCGCCAGATCGTCGGCAGCCCCCGGGTCGCGGAGGTGCCGGAGGCCGTAGAGGCGCACCCGCGGCGCAAGGCGCCGGTAGAGCTCGGCCTCGGCCTCGCGGTCTCCGGTCGCGACCCGGAGCGCCAGGTCGGCATCGCCGGCGGCGGTGACGCCACGGATCTCGGCCAAGGTTGGTTCAGCATACTGCACTGGCTGGATGGGAAGTGTAACGACCGGCCCTCTCGTTACACCTCCCCTCCGAGAAGGAGGAGAGATGATCACGAACACGGGGTCGGCCACGAGGGTCGACGAGGTCGCGGAGGGAATCTACCGGATCAGCACGCCGGTGTCGGTGCTGCCGGGAGGGTTCACGTTCAACCAGTATCTCGTCCTGGATGAGGAGCCGCTCCTGTTCCACAGCGGCCCGCGGCGCATGTTCCCCGTCGTGAGCGAGGCCGTCGCGGCCGTGATACCGCTCGAGCGCCTACGCTACGTCGGGCTCTCGCACTTCGAAGCCGACGAATGCGGCGCCCTCAATGAATTCCTGGCCGCCGCGCCCCGAGCGGTTCCCGTGTGCGGCAGGATCGCCGCGATGGTTTCGGTGGACGACTTTGCCTCGCGTCCCGCACGGGCCCTGGCGGACGGCGAAACGCTCGGCCTCGGCCGGCACCAGGTCCGCTGGATCGACACGCCCCACGTCCCCCACGGCTGGGAGTGCGGCTTCCTGTTCGAGGAGAGCACGAGCACCCTTTTGTGCGGCGACCTGTTCACTCAGGGGGGCGCGGAGCACGTGCCGGTCACGGAGTCGGACATCCTGGGCCCCAGCGAAGCGATGCGGGCGGGCCTGGACTACTACGCTCACGGGACGAACACGCGGCAGAGCCTCGAGCGTCTGGCGGGGCTCAACCCCTCGACGCTTGCCTGCATGCACGGCTCCGCGTGGCGCGGCGACGGGAAGGGGCTGCTGCTTGCGCTCGCCGACAGCCTCGAGACCACGCCGGTCGCGGCGCTCGCAGGCTGAGTCGCCGGGAAGCAGTCGCGCGCTCGGGGGGAAGCGTCATTCCAGAGACTCCCGCCGCCGCCGCAGGAAGGCGCGCTCGGCATCGTTGTCAGTCCGTGCGATTGCGGCTTCATAGGCGATGGCGGCCTCGGCGTCGCGGCCCAGACGGCGAAGCAGGTCGGCACGGATAGCGTGGAAGAGATGGTAGGCGCTGAGATCCAACTCGTCGACGAGGGCGAGCGCCGCGCCCGGCCCGTGGATCTCAGCCACCGCGACGGCGCGGTTCAGGGCGACCACTGGGCCCGGGTCGTACGTCAGGAGCTGGTCGTAGAGCTGGACGATCTGCGACCAATCGGTGGCCGCCGTCGACGGCGCGTCGCTGTGCACGGCGTTGATCGCCGCCTGGAGCTGGTACGGGCCCGGGGCGTTGCGTCGCAAGCAGGAACGGACGAGGGCCTGGCCCTCCACGATGAGGGCGCCGTCCCAGCGGTCCCGATCCTGCTCGGGTAGCGGCACGAGATCGCCCTCGGCGGTCGTGCGGGCCGCCCGGCGCGCCTCGATCAGCAGCATCAGAGCGAGCAGCCCCAGGCCCTCCGGCTCGTCGGGCATCAGCTCGGCGAGCTGCCGGCCGAGACGGATGGCCTCGGCGCAGAGCTCGCCGCGCACGAGGCGTGCGCCGGCCGTGGCCGCGTAGCCTTCGTTGAAGACGAGGTACACGACCGCCAACACGGCCCGAACCCGTTCGGGGAGATCCGTCGTGGAGGGCACGCGGTAGGGGATCCTCGCGTCGCGGATCTTGCCCTTGGCGCGGACGAGCCGCTGCGCCATCGTCGCCTCCGGCACCAGGAAGGCCCGAGCGATCTCACCGGTGGTCAGCCCACCCAGCAGCCGAAGCGTGAGGGCGACCTGCGCGCCGCGGCCGAGCGACGGGTGGCAGCAGGTGAAGATCAGCCTCAGCCGTTCGTCCTGCACCGGCCCCTCCTCGATGGGCTCGTCGCGGGCGCGGAGCAGGGCCGCCTGCGCATACTTGTCGGCGCGCGAGGCCTCCCGCCGCAGGCGGTCGATGGCCCGGTTGCGGGCGGTGGTAATGAGCCAGCCTGCCGGGCTCGGCGGGAGGCCGTCCGTGCGCCAGCGCTCCACGGCGATGGCGAAGGCGTCCGCCACCGCGTCCTCGGCGATGCCGAGGTCACCGAAGACGCGAGCCAGGACCGACACCGCGCGACCGTGCTCTGCGCGGAAGACACGCTCGATGTCCGACGCCTGTGCCTGGTCCAAGCCCGAAGTCAGGTCGCCGGCGCGTCCTGGAAGGGACGCACCTCGATCGGCAGCGTGGTCGCCCGGGCCGCCTTGCGCGCCCAGCCGAGCGCCGCATCGAGGTCGGGCGCCCGGACGATCCAGAAGCCGCCGACGTGCTCCTTGCTCTCGACGTACGGGCCGTCGGTGGTCAAGACCTCGCGATCGCGGACCCGGACCACCGTGGCGGTGCTCGGCTCGTGCAGACCCCCCGCGAAGACCCACCCTCCGGCGGCCTTGATCTCCTCGTTCAGCGCGTGCAGGTCGCGCATGACCGGCCCCATGACCTCGGGCGGGGGCGGGCCGCCGTCGGGCTGGTAGAGGGTGAGCAGGTACTGGCCCATGGGTTCCTCCTTCAGGACGGCTGGTAGGTGGCGATCACGACGCCCGTGGTCGTCGTCACGCTGCTCACGAGGCGCAGGGACGAACGGGCCGCGCCCTCGCCAAACAGGCGACGACCCCGTCCCAGGATCAGCGGATGGACCAGCAGCACGTATACGTCCACGAGGCCGTGGCGCATCAGCGTCTGGAGCAGGTCGCCGCTTCCCAACACCACGATGTCCTTTCCCGGCTGCTTCTTCAGCTCGGCCACCGACTCCGCGGCGTCGCCGGAGAGCAGCGTGGAGTTCTGCCACGGCAGGGGCTCCCGCAGCGAACGCGAGGCGACGTACTTCTGGGCGTTGTCGAGGACCGCGGTGAACGGGTTGTCCGTGCGCCCCGGCCAGACCTTGAAGAAGTCCTCGTAGGTGCGGCGGCCGAAGAGCATGGGTCCGGCCTCGGCCATCCCCTTGCCCATGGCCTCCATCATGACGCCGTCCCTGTAGCGCGTTCGCCCAGCCGCCGTGCTGGAAGCCGCCTCGCGGGTCCTCGTCGGCCCGGCCCGGCGCCTGCATCACGCCGTCGAGCGTCAGGCTGTTGGTCACGACGATCTTGCGCATTCCCAGACCCTTTCGACGTGGACCGGCCCATTGCCGGTTCCTCATCCCCTACACGAACGGCCATCGGCCGAATCGACATCGGCCGGCGCCCGGCGGACCTTTTCTGCGGGGATTCTATCTGCCGAGCGCCCAGGCCGGGTCGGTGGTAGTCTGCCCCCAGCCGCGTGGGGCCGGTCCAGAACGTCCCACCGGGGGAGGAGATCATGGTTTCTTTCCGGTCGCGCACGGTTCTCGTCTTGGCCCCCCTGCTCATCGTCGCCTCTTGGGCCACGATGCCGGCGTCGGCCGCCCCTCAAGCTCCGGGCGTGACGCGCCTCGCCCTCAAGAGCGTCCACGGAAAGCTCGAGACGGTGGACAAGAGGCAGGGCGGCATCATCATGACGTCGGACGACGGGAAGCGGCTGGCCTGGCGCTTCGAGAAGAGGGTGATCGAACAGGCGTCCGCGTTCCGCCCGGGCGATCCCATCGTGGTGATCTACCGTCAGACGGGAGGCGACAAGACGGTGACGGCGGTGGCCTTCCCCGGAGCCACGACGACGCCGGTCTACATGAACACGACGGGCGAGCGCGTGGAGTTCGTCAGCGGGCCTGCCGCGGCCGACGGTGTTTGCGGGCGCGTCACCGCCGACGCGGCGCCCAACGAATCGACCATGCCGGTCGATGGCATGGCCGAGGTCTCGGACGCGTGCTGGTGCTGCGCACCCGCGGGGGAGACCTGCACACCCGCCAACAAGACCGGTCTTGGCAAGGCGTTCCTCGTCCGCTGCTTGAAGTGAGGACGGGTCGGGCCTAGGGCTCGGCCGGCGTCCCGACGTCGATGAGCACCCATACCGGCCGGTGATCGCTGGCCTTCTTGTTGTCGCGAACGACTCCGGCCGCGGGCCCCGGGGTCGCGGCGTGAAGGCCCTTCGCGAAGACGTGGTCGAACGCCAGGCGGAGAACGACCGCCTCCGACGCGGTGGCGCCCACATCGCGGGTGAGCCATTCGTAGCCCCCCTTCACGAACTGCTCACCGAGACCGTGGGAGTTCAGGTCCCCCGCGATGACGACGGGATCCGGTGAATTGGCCGCGTCGGCCAGCAGGGCCTCGACCTGGTCGTGGCGCCCTTCTCCGGAGACGCCGAGCGGCGCGGGGAGATGCACCGAGTAGACGCGGAGGCGCTTCCCCGCCCGGAGCAAGGTCGCTCCCATGGCCGCTCGCCGGAGGCCCGTGCCCCGAGAGCCGTGGGGAAGGAGGAGCTTGCGGGGCTCGACCAGCGGCCAAGGGGAGAGGAGCGCGCAGCCGAAGTCGTGTCCGGGTGTCGGGTGGATGCCGCCCGGGGCGTACAGGGAGTTGAGCCCAAGGGCCGCCGCGATCTGCTCCACGCCGGGCGCGTCCATCTCCTGGAGCGCGAGAAGGTCAAGATCCTGAAGGGCGGGCGTCTTGCGCAGGACCTCGATGGCCCTGTCCACGTGGATGGCGTATTCGATGTTGAATGTGACGACGCGCAGCGGCCGCGTGGCAAGCGCCCCGGGGGCCGCTGCGGCATGGTGGGTCTCGTAGAGCGGGCCGGCGGGATCCAGGTAGTTCGTGGCCGTGCCGCAGGCCACGGTCACGAGCGCGAGGGCCGTTGCAGCGAGCCTCACGGAGTCATCGCCGCCGCCCGCCGCCACCTCGCGCTCCGCCTCCGCCGCTCCGGTACCCGCCGCCGTAGCCGGAGGCGCGGCTGTGGTCGTACCCGCTGACTCGCTCCTGGCCGGTGGAGCGCGCCCGATTCTGCTGGTCGAGGTCGCGGGTTCGCGCCGGGTCCTGGACGCCGCCCCAGCTCCCGTCCCCCTGCCGCTCCTGCCAGCCGCCTCCGTCGGCGCGCTTGTACACGTTGCCGTCCTTCCCCGCGTACACGTCGTCACCCACGCGCGCGACGCCCCCCTGCTCGCCCCGGACGTAGCCGGCGGAGCCCTGGCTCCCGTTGTAGATGTTGCCGCCGGTCACGCGTCCGCCGCTGACCGTCTGTCCCGTGCGCGTGTTGGTGACGGACCCCCGGCTCCCGTAGGCGTAGTTGCCGCTGTAGACGTTGCCGACAGCCGATCGTTGGCCCGCGGCGAGGTTCCCGGTGCGGGAGTTGTAGGACATCCCGGCGGAGTTGCGCCACGCGTTCCCGGTCCAGGCGTTGTAGCCGCCCGAGCGGTTCGTCACCGCCGAGGTCGAGCCCCAGCGCGAATAGACGTTGCCGCTCGTGGCCGCCCAGCCTCCCGGCCCCCAGACCGCGCCGCCGCCCCAGGGTCCCCAGGCAGCGCCGCCCCAGTACGCGGGGCGATAGTACGGATACGGGTAGTAGTAGCCCCAGCCCACGGGACCCCACCAGGGGTACGCTCCCCAGCCCCAGCCCACCGTCGCGGCGCCCCAGCTCCAGCCGAACCCGAACCCATAGGTCCATCCCGTCCACGGCGTATAGGTGATCGCTACGCCGCCGCCGTAGGTTACGGGCGGCCCGTACCAGACGGTCGTCCCCACGTACGGCGTGTAGTAATAGCCGGTGCCGTAGACCACCGTGCCGTTCGACACGCAGCTTCCGTAGTACCCGGGGGTGTAGCCCTCGTACACGGTGTCCGGCGTGGCGTCGTAGATGCGCACGTAGGTGACGTAGTGGAGCGGCGAGCTGGGCGGGATCGTGTAGATCACCGACGGGACCGAGGTCGCGACGGTCCAAGGGCCGCTCGTCGCGGTCGAGGCGAACCACACGCCGTCCTGCACGGCGTAGTAGGACGTAGCGTTCACCTGGACGATCGGCGTCGCCGTGTTCGCGACGTACTGCAAGGACGTCCCCTCGATCGGCTGAAGCTTCGGATCCCCGTCGAACCGGGGCGGGTCGATCTTCGCCTCGCCCAGCTTGACCGCGGCGGTCTGGGGGATGGCGTTGGCGATGAGCGCCTCCTTGGCCTGCGCCGTGCCCGCTACCGCGGCCTTCACGTTCTCCTTGGGGCTGTCGTCCGGGATCTTCGCGAAGTCCGGCGGCAGGCCGTCGCTCGCCACGTACTCCCACGGCCCCTCGGCGGACGCGGACCGGAACCAGCGGCCGGAGATCAGGACGTAGGTCTTCTGGTCGCCGAGGCTCTTGAGGAGATTCCCCGTGGTGTTCTTGGCATACTGGAGTTGCGTGCCTTCGATGGGCACCCACTCCGGCGCGCCCTCCGTCACGATCAATTCCGTTGATGTCGTCGCCACGACGATCGTCGGCGGGCGGCGTCCCCGCTGCTTCAGCGAGGGGAGCGTCTTCACGTCGTTCGGGTTGCCGCCGATCAGGAAGTCGACCTGCCCCGACTCCTTCGCGTCGGCCAGCACCTTGTCGAAGTCCTTGGAGGGCTTCGTCTCCACCTCCCAGGCGCCCTCGAGGCTTGGGGCCTTCATCCAGCCGTCGAAGACCCGCAGGTAGTGGACCCCCTTCCCGTCGCGCAGGAGGAGAACCCTCGTGTTGACGACGCGCTCGAGCTTGACGTCCTTGACGGGCCGATAGGCCGGGGCCCCGTCGACGTACACGAGGATCGACGGCGTCGTCTGGAACACGATCCGCGGCGGGTCGTTCTTCAGAACCACGGCCCGCGTCTCCCGGTCGAGGTCGGCCATCTCGAGGGCGGCGGTGAAGCGGTCGAGAGCGAGCTCCTTCACCCGCGGCGCCACCTCCTTGCGGATGACCTCCAGCCACGCCGCTTCCTTGTCGGGAGCCGACGGAAAGGCCGCCTTGCGGAACTGGCGATCGGTGAACGTGACGAGCCGCGTTTCCCGGTCAACCTGGGTGCGGGCGCTGCCCCAGACCACGCCGTAGATCGGGTTCTCGGTGCCCTTCTCGGTCATGGAGAGCGCGGCCAGGAACTCCAGCTTGTAGCCGTCCCACGAATCGAGCTGCGGCTGATAGAAAGTCAGGGATCCGACGGACGTCGGAACCACGTGAGGCCACCCGCCGTCGACGGATGCGGGCGCTGCGGGCGCTTTGGCGCCCTTCGGCGGCGCGGGCGCGGGCTTGGCGGCTGCCTTGGGGGCTCCCTGCGGTCCGCTCGTCGCCTGCGGCGCCGCTGCGACGAGAGCACAAAGGAAGGTCGATAGGACGGCTGTGGCGGCGGCCCTGGGCTTGGAGAGAGGCATACTCCGATCGTACCTCACTCCGTCCGCCCCCCGGCGCGGCGGCCGGGTGCGAGGCCGCTATCGCGGCAGGACCTGGATCCGGATGCGCCGGTACTCCATCTGGCCGCGGTCGCCCTTCGAGGCCGATCGGGCCGGACTCGGGGAGCTTCGATCGCCGCCTCGAGCAGCTCGCCGTTGCAGGTGACGCGCGCGACGCCGCCCTTCACCGTGACCACGAGCTCGTTCCAGTCCTGCGGCCTGTAGTGCTTCAGCTCCTTGTACGGTCCCGGCGAGCCGTAGTCGCGGCACTGCAGCTGCGGCCCGCGCAGGTAGACGCCGCTGTCGGCGTTCGGCGTCGCGCGGAACTCGAGCTTCAGGACGAAGTCCCGCGGGAACTCGCGGGTCGTCCAGAGCTGCTGGATCTTGCGGTACTCGGGCGGCGTCGTGACCACCAGCCGGCCGCCGATGGCGGCGAAGCGTCCGTCGGGCGTCGCCGTGAGGCCGTCGAAGCTCGACGCCGGCTCGGTGACGAACGGCCAGGCGGCGGCGTTCGGGTCCGAGGCCTGCCAGCGCCTGGCGCTCGCCTTGTCGGCCTCCGACGTCGGCCGATAGCCCCAGCCCGTGAGATCGCGGCCGTTGAAGAGGCTCTCGAACCCGTCCTCGGGCCGGAAGGGATCGGCCGGCGGTCTCGGAGAAGCCCGAGGGTCGCGAAGATGGGGCGCAGCGCCGCCGCCCACTTGGCGTAGCCCGCTTCGTTCGGGATGCAGCAGGTCGGGGAACTCGCCGGCGATGGCGTCGCCGTCGGCGTCGGCGAAGAGCGGCCAGGTCTCCAGATACGTGACCTGCGGGTCGCTCTTCACCGCCGCGAGGTAGAGGGCGTTGACGGCCTTGATCTTGTCGGCCGGCCGCTTCTTCGTCGCGGAGCTCGGGAACACCTGGCAGAGCACGATCGGCATCTGCGCGATCGTGCTGCTCCAGGCCGGCGACGATGAGCTTGAGGTTGCGCGGCGATGACCTCGGGGCGTCGCGCCTTCCTCGAGATCGTTCGTGCCGATGAGCAGCACGACCGCCGCCGGGTTGAGGGCGAGCACGTCCTCCTGCGAGCCGCACCAGGACGCCGCGGGTGGTGTCGCCGCTGATGCCGCGGTTGGCGACCTTCACGCCGGGAAACGCCGCGCCGAGGCCGCCGCCCCAGCCCTGGGTGATCGAGTCGCCGAGGAAGACGACGGCGTGCTGATCCTGGTCGACCTGTCCGGCCCAGGCGGAGCGTCGCTCGCGCCAGAGCTTCTGGAACCATTCGTAGCGCCGGATCGGTCCGGCGCCGGGCAGGCCGTCGTCGGTGGCCGGAATCGCGAAGCGATCCTCCGCGGGCGGGGCTGTCGTCGCCTGAGACGCGGGGGCGAGGGAAGCGCCCAGCCCCAGGAGGAGCGCGGCGCCTCCGAGTCGGCGTGGGTTCAGGAGCGAGTGGAGCATCGCGGGAGCATATCCGAAAAGGCGAGGATCAACGCTCGACGAGGAGGCCTCGGCCTTCCATCCATTCGCGGACCCGATCGAGCCAATGGGAGACCGGCCCCTCGTTGCTCGCCCGTTGACCGTACTCGAGGACGAAGGCGGCTACGCCGCGGTCGCTCAGCCATCGCGCCACCGCATGGCCTTCGTGGTCGACCCAAAGCTCGCGATGGCCACCGCCGGGCATCACGACGATGGCGGCGCCGGTGGCTCGGTCCGCGTCCGGCAGGTAGGCCGTGATCGAGGGATGATGCACGCTCGACACGACGTGCTCGCCCGTGTCCGTGATCCGCACCTTCTCGGGCTCGGTGTGGCCCTCCGAGCCGGGAGCGCCGTTCGGCCAGAGAAGGACGATGGCCGGCTCGGCGGCGCGTGTCCGGGCGGCTACCGTCAGCATCAGCGCCGCCAGGAGCAGCGACCTATCTCGGAGGAGGCCACGTCCCATCATTTCACCCTCGATGCCGCTTCGATCTCCCGGTACCAATCGCGGAGGACGTAGAACGCCTTCTTCCGCTCACCGCGGTCGGAAACGAGCCCCTTGCGGTTCCAGCCGTCCTGAACGCCGGGGAGCACCCGGTGCGGCGAACGGAAGTCCATGAGGATCCAGGGCGTCGTGCCGCGCAGGAACGGGATGCGCTTCAGCATCGCCACCTGCCTCCGGTACAGGTCCTCCTGGTACTCCTCGCTCCACCGCGTGAGGGGTCCGCCGTGGGTGCCAGCGCGGGCGTCGCCGCCCCACTCGCTCATGACGAGCGGCTTGTCGTACGCGGTCTTCCACTGGACGCGGTCGATCTTGTCGGGCAGACCGTCGTACCATCCGACGTACTCGTTGGCGCCGATCACGTCGAGCTTGGCGCCGATGGGGTCGTCGATCATCTGTGTGTTCTCGTCGACGTAGTGGCGCTCGAGGGCGGCCGTCACGAGGCGCGTCGGATCCATCTCCCGCACCCGATCCGCCAGGGCGCCGAGGAACGCGGTCCGCGGCTCGGAGATGGGCGTCTCGTTGCCGACGGACCAGAGGATGATCGAGGCGCGGTTCTTGTCGCGGGAGATGTTCTCGGAGAGCTGGCGGCGCGCGTTCGCGAGAACGGCCGGGTCGTCCCAGTGGATCGCCCAGTAGACCGGCACCTCGGACCACACCAGCACCCCCATCCGGTCCGCTTCGCGGGTCATGGACTCGCTGTGGGGATAGTGGGCGAGGCGGATGAAGTTGCCGCCCAGCTCCTTGACCCAGCCGAGCAGGGTGCGCGCGTCCTCGGTGCTGTAGGCCCGGCCCGAGCGGAACGGCGCCTCCTCGTGGGCGCAGACGCCGCGCAGGAAGATGGGGCGGCCGTTCAAGACGATGTCGGTTCCCCGGACCTCGATCGTGCGAAAGCCGATCGCCTCGTGGACCCGGTCCGATGTGGTCGCCAGCTCCACGTCGTAGAGCTTCGGATGCTCGGGCGACCACGCGTCGAGCGTCGCCGGGAAGTCCACGTCGGCGCGCCCGTCGGCGTCGGTCGTGACGGTCCGCGAGGCCTTGGCCTCCCCGATCGCGATCGTCACCGGGACCGCCGCCCTTTTGGGGCCGTCGAGCTGCACCCATCCCTTCACGTGGCCCGCGGCGTGCTTGTCCAGCTGCAGGAAGTAGTCGGCCACGAAGGTTTCGGGCTCCTCCACCAGGAGCACGTGGCGGGTCAGGCCGCCGTAGTTCCACCAATCGGTGTCCAGCGTCGGCACCGCGTCGGCGCGCCGCCGGTTGTCGGCCTTCACGATGACGACGTTCCCTTTGGGCTTGACCTTGCCGGTGAGCTCGAAGGCGAAAGGAGTGAAGCCTCCCTCGTGCTCTCCGAGCTTCTCGCCGTTGAGCCAGACCTTCGCGTCGTAGTTCACGGCGCCGAAATGGAGGAAGAGGCGCGTCGCCGACGCGCGAGGGTCGTCGAAGGTGCGCCTGTACCAGACGGTCCCTTCGTAGTAGAGGAGCGATTCCCGCTGCGTGTTCCAGTCACCGGGCACGTTCAGGGTCGGAGACGTGTCGAAGTCGTATTCGATGCGGTCGCTCTCGTCTCTCGGCTTCTGATCGAGGAAGAAGCCGTCCCTCTTCGGCTGGTACCGGTAGTCGTAGTAGCCGGTCTCGTAGGGGTCCACGATCGTGCGCCAGGCACCGTCGAGGCTGAACGTCCGGCGCCCATCGATGTTGCCTATGAAGGCGGGATCGGCCCAGGCCGCGCTCGGTGCCCACAGCAAGAATGCGATCAACGCCGGATGATTCTTCATGGTTTCAGCGGATCGCGGGAATGATACCTCGGCCGGGAGGTGGGTTAGGATCATCCGCCGTCGCTGATCGCGGAGAACCGATGCCCGAAGGGTCCTATCCTGCCGCCCGCATCGCCGCACCGAGGGTGCAGGCTCACTTCGCCCGGCACCTGGACGCCTCCCGGGGCGTCGAGCCCGGGCCTGCCGTGCTGCCACCGGATGCCGACGCCATCGCGACGCTCATCGACGCGGCGTTCTGGGCCAGCCTTCGACGCGAGGAAGACTACGTTCCCAAGATCTCCTTCGCGCTCGTCGCACCCGGCCAGGTGGCCCGCCCGCTGCTGTTCGAACGTCCCTTGCCTCTCGCGCCGGCCGTGCTCACCCGCCTGGCCCCGGCGGTCGAGCGGCCGGGGATCCATCTGGGCGTGTCGAGACAAGGAGGCGATCTGCTCGTCTGGGGTGCCACCCGCACCATCCCCGCGTTCTGCTGCGTGCTCGAGGTGGTAGCTCCGGGTCTGCTTGTCGTGAAGCACTCCCGCGGCGACGGGTCGGGGAAGTTCGTGAACGTGGCGGTGCTGGAGGGAGACGAGGTGAAGGTCGTGGACGAGCGGGCCGCCACCCTTCCCGATTGCCCCGCCTTCCTCACCTCGCTTCTCGGCCACGACCTGCCCGACGCTTCGGGGGCGTCCGTGAACGTGCTCGTGCAGCTGGCGGTCTCGATGCGGGCCCACGGACGCGGGGGAGCCCTCCTCGTCGTTCCCACGGGGACGGACTCGTGGAGGCAATCGATCGCGCGGCCGATTCCGTACTCGGTGTCGCCGCCCTTCGCCGCCCTTGCCGACCTCTTGAGGACGGCTCCCGGCGATCGCCCTCACCTCTGGCACGAGGCGCTCGGCGAGATGGTCGAGGGGATCGCCGGCGTCACCGCAGTGGACGGCGCGACCGTCATCACCGATCGTTTCGAGCTACTCGCGTTCGGCGCGAAGGTCACGCGCCGCGAGGGGCGGCCCCCGATCGAGCAGGTGACGGTGACGGAGCCCGTCGAGGGCGTCGCCGAGTCGGTGGTCCACCCCGCGGAGCTGGGCAACACTCGGCACTACGCCGGGGCGCAGTTTGCCCACGACCAGCGCGACGCCGTGGCGCTGGTGGCGTCGCAGGACGGGCGCTTCACCGTCTTCGTATGGTCGCCGTGCGAGGCGCGGGTCCACGCCCACCGCGTCGAGACCCTGCTGCTCTGAGCCCGTCGCGGTCCGTTAACCGCGTCCCGCCTCTTCGAGCTTGTAGATCTGCCAGAGGTCCCGCGACGTGCGCCTCAGGACCGGCTTGAGGGCCAGGCAGCCCGTTCTCCCGATCGAGTCCTCGAGATAGCGCAGCTCCTGGAGGTTGGCGCGAACGTCCTTGCCGATCGGGAGCTTGAACCCCGCCTCCTGCGCGAGCAAGAGCCCCTTGGCCCGGACCGACAGCTCCAGGTGGATCCTCAGGAGGCAGAGCATGTCGGCCACCGCCGTACCGGGGAAGTGCGATCTCAGGGACTGAAGGTAGAGGCCGACCCGCGTCTCGAGGACCTCGCCCGAGAGGATCGACTCCAGGAGGTCCAGCTCATCGTCGAGGCCGAGGCCGAGCCAATCGCGCGTCACCCTCTCGCTGTGCTCGAAGACCGCGAGGAACAGACCCGGCAGAACGACGAGCAGCGCCGCGGTGGCGACGATCGGCGGCAGGATGAAGTGATTGAAGAGCGAGTGGATCCCTGTAGCGGCGAGGAGTCCGGGGAGGAAGGCCAGAAGCCCCTTGCCGGGATACCGGTCGGACAAGCTCTTGCCGCTGATTGCCACGATGGCGGTCGTGGCTCCATGCAGCAAGGCGGTGCCGAAGCCGCGCACGATCCACAGGAACACCCTCGCCTCGGTCAAGTGGCGGAGGTAGTCGACGTTTTCCACGAGCGCGAACCCGGCGCCGACCGCGAAGCCGAGGATCGCGGAATCCACCAGGAAGCCGACACGTCGGCGCCGAATGAGCACCACGATGTAGACGGCCTTCAGGAGCTCCTCGACGAGGGGCGCCAGGTAGTGGGTGAGCGCCGACGTCGACAGGCCCGTCGCAGACATCAGCCAGCCGTTCGCGTAGAGGGTGACGATGGCGGCGCCGCAGCCGGCAAGGATCGCCGACAATACGGCCCGAAACCGGACGAGCTTGAAGCTGTCCATGAGCAACAGGGCCGCCAGGAACACGAGGACCGGTAGGACTGCGACCGCGGCGTTGATCACGCGGGTCTAGTTGAGGACCTTGAGGGATACCATCACTTCGTGACGGGCCGGTTGCCCCTGCTCGAAGGCCGCCGCGTATCCCGCGGACAGGGTCATGTCCAGACGCGACAGCAGGGAAAGGCGCACGTCGACCTGGGCGCCGACGTTGCTCACGGTCCGGCGCAGGGCGGAGTCGTCCAGATTGGTGCCGAGGACGGTCGCGAAGAGCGCCGTCCGGGCCCAGGTCGCGTAGAAGCTCGGGGTGCCGACGCGGCGGAAGCGCAAGGGCGGGAGGTTCCACTCCAGCAGCGACTTCGCGTAGTTGCGTCCCGAGATCTGGTTGATGTCCACTCCCGGGAAGGACTCGGCCTGGCGGTAGCGCTGCTCCTGCAGGTGGTCCACCCAGTTGTTCCGAAAGCCGCCGAAGTAGAAGTTCGAGTACGGCTGGGCGACGTCGCCGGGGGAGAACCCGGCCGAGCTGCGGAGCCAGATCGACGAGTGGTGAAGAGGCAGGCCGAAGCCCAGGTCGAGGTCTGCGAGCGCTCCAAAATACCCTGCTCCGCCCGCGACATCCTCCCGCACGACGACGTCCCACTCGCGGCCCTTCTCGTCGTCGACGTACCCGAGAGAGTTGCTGATGTTGCGACCGTGGAGCCGCGCGTAGCTCTGGAAGAGCGTGCTGATCGGGACCTCGATGCCCTGATACCCGGGGAGCTCCTCGAGGTCGCCCCAATACTCCGCGCGCACCGACACGTCGACCGTCCGCGGGATGTCGTGGACGAGGGTCCGGTCGTAGCCAAGGTCGGCCGCGTACCCCTTGCGGCTCGTCTTGGTGGGGCCGAAGAGGTCGTAGAAATCGGCGGGGTTGTACTTGAGCTTTGCGCTCCAATCGTAGCGGCGGAAGTCGGCCTGCGCGTGGAGGCGCTCGCTCGACGGCAGGTTGCCCTGAGGCACGTAGGTGGCGCTCAGGTCGATGTTGTTGAGACGCATGGGATCCGAGAAGTTGGCGCGCAGGCCCCAGGCGGCGTAGATCTTGTAGCCTTGCGCGATCGGATAGATCGACTCGGGACGGATCGATCCGAAGGACCGGTAGGGCCCTTCGTGGGTGATTTCCTTCTCGAGCGGGACCTCCGCCGGCGAGCCGACCTGCCACTCCTTGAGGACCGGGTGCTTCTCGATGAGCTTCTGGCCCAGGAACGCGACGGGGCTCACGTCTTGCAGCGGCTTCGCCTCGATCGTTGCGGGGACGAAGCCGGCGCCGGTGAAGCGGAAGACGACGAGCGAGTCGCCCCCCGTGGGAATGGGGCGGAAGAAGCCGGTCTCGGTGTTGCTCACGGCCTCCAGGCTGCCCGTCTCGATCTCGTACCGGAAGATGTTGGACACGCCGGTGTAGTACGAGCTGCCGTAGAGGAAGCGGCCATCAGGCGAGAAGACGAAGTTCTGGGGGACCGTGGTGCCAAAATCGACCACCTTCAACGGGGTCGCGTCGCCTTTGAGCAGCGACTCGACGCTCATGACGCGCAGCGACTGCTTGCCGTTGATCGCTCCGTGGGAGAGGGAGACGAGGCCCCCGTCGGACGAGACGTCGAGGTCGTACACCACATCGCCATAGGGCCAGGAGTGGACCGTGGTCCACTCCCGGTAGGGCGCCGGGATGCGCACGAGCGAGCAGACCCCGTTGTACACGCGGATCCCCCACAGGACGTGGTCCTGTCGGCTCCACGCGAGGTCGCCGACCCGGGCGTCCTTGATGAGGAGGCGTGTCTTCCTGGTCTTTGGGTCCAGGGTGACGAGGTCCCGGTAGTCGTCGTTGTCCGCGGTGTAGAAGATCGAGCGGCTGTCCGGGTCCCAGGCGAGGGAGGTCACGGTGTACTTGGACGGCTGCCTGACGTCGCGGAGCTTCTCGACCGAGCCGTCCTCCATGGAGATGGCGGCGACGTGTCCCACGATGCCGGGGTAGTTCAGGCCGGCGTAGAGCTTGCGGGCCGCCGGGTCGACCCAGGCGCGGGACACCGAGCCCAGGGCCTGGTGGGAGAGGTCCCTGTACGGGGTGGTCGGGTACTGGCGGATCGCGTCGAGGTTTGCCTGCTGGAACGTGTGCTCGAAAGCCAGCCACTCCTGCCACGCGGCGTTCATCGAGGTCCCGAAGACCTGGCGGAACTGCGACGCGTAGTAGGCGCGGCTGCCCTCGGTCCGGGACACCCAGCGGATCACGGCCTCGGGGGTGTATTGCCACGCGAGCCAGGTCATGAACCGCGTGCCGTAGAGGTAGGAGTTCCGCTCGGTCTGGAAGTCCACCTTCGTGCCCTCGGAGGCGAGGCCGAGAGGGTCGTAGAAGCGGCTCTTGTCCTGCACCATGGAGCGGAAGACCATCTCGTCGTAGGCGCCCTGCGCCCGACCCAGGCCGCCCGCCATCCAGGTGTCCGCGAAGACCGCGATCCCCTCGTGGTACCAGCGAGGAGCGGCCATGCGGGGGCTGGTCAGGTAGAAGTACGCGATCGTCTCGGGCTGCTCGCGGACGGCGTTCACCTTGCCCCGGAAGAGGCCGCGGAAGAACCGATCGGGCCCGGCCGCCTTGTCGGTGGCCATGATGTGGACGAGCTCGTGGTTCATGAAGAAGTTCATGCGCTCGTTGGCCACGACCGTCTCGTAGGCGAAGCGGACCGGTGCGATCTCCACGCTGATCCCGTTGCGAGGGATGGAGGAGGCGCTGGCGTTGCCCGAGTCCGAGAAGTCGGTGAGGAAGACGGTGACCCTCTCGGACGGCGTGTAGTCGAACATCCGCCGCTCGAAGGCCATGGAGTTCTCGAAGCACCGGCCCACGTGCGGCGTCAGGAACGCCTCGGCAGGGGTGAAATAGACGAGGCGGAGATCCCTGGTCTCGAGGGCAGCGAGCTGGGCCTCGGCCTCGCCCGCGACGACGATCAGGAACGTCAGGGCACCGGCGGCGGCGAGGCTGCGCATGGCTGGCTATCGTTGGGGCGGATCATACAACGTCGAGCAGGGCGCCGACCGGCGCCGGCGGAACAGGCCACTCCAAAAGCCGAACGGGGAGTGCCAGGTCTTCACCTGACATCTCCCCGCTGGGCGGACGGCCTGTCTTATGAGCTGGACGGGTTGCTGTCCCTACCGCCCGAAGGCGTCGTTGGCTAGAGCCGCCCGGAACGCGTCGCTGGCCATCGCGGCCCGGAACGAGTCGTTGGCCATGGCGGCCCGGAAGGAATCGTTGGCCAACGCGGCCCGGAAGGAATCGTTGGCGAGAGCGGCTCGGAACGAGTCGTTGGCCATGGCGGCCCGGAAGGAATCGTTGGCCATGGCGGCCCGGAACGAGTCGTTGGCCAACGCGGCCCGGAAGGAATCGTTGGCGAGAGCGGCTCGGAACGAGTCGTTGGCCATGGCGGCCCGGAACGCATCGCTGGCGAGCGCGGCCTTGAAGGCGTCGTTGGCCATGGCGGCCCGAACAGCGTCGTTGGCCATCGCGGCCTTGAACGCGTCGCTCGCCATTGCAGCCCGGAAGGAATCGTTGGCGAGAGCGGCCCGGAACACGTCGTTGGCCATGGCGGCCTTGAAGGCGTCATTGGCCATCGCGGCTCGGAACGAATCGTTGGCCATCGCGGCTCGGAACGAATCGTTGGCGAGAGCGGCCCGGAACACATCGTTGGCCATGGCGGCCCGGAAGGCATCGCTCGCGAGTGCGGCCCGGAAGGAGTCGTTGGCCATCGCGGCCTTGAAGGCATCGCTCGACATCGCCTTGCGCGCCGCGGGGTCTTGCGTGAGCTTGCGGTAGGCGTCGCTCTGCAACACCTCCTGCAGCTCCTTGTCCTTCAGGATCACGTCAGAGGCCTTGATCTGCTCGGACTGGTAGCGCTGTGCGGCGCCGACAGTGCCCTCCGCTCCCTTGCCTACGGGCGGATAGCCCTTCACGGCGAAATAGCCGATGGCCACGACCGCCACGGCCGCGATACCGAAAAGAATGCGCTTGCCAGCCATGCTTGCCTCCTTGGTCTGCCTGATTATTGACTTGCTGACCCTACCTACACGAGCCAGCTCGAAAAGTTGGCCTCTCTTCTCCGGCGCCCCGCCGCCCCTCCTCGTCCGAACGGCCCGCATGACCTCGGCGCTCAAGTCCGGAGGAGGATCCGCTCGCCCGACCTGGCCGAGGGCGGCCTTCAGCCACAGGAGGGTCTCGTACCGCTCCCGCAGGGCGGCGTCGCTCTGGACGCGGCGCAGGAGCGCCGCCGACTCCTCCGCCGTGTTCTCGCCGTCCAGCTCGCGGTGCAAGAGCGCTTCGTCCACGGGCTCCGTCATGATTCGTTTCTCCAGGGCTGAAGGAGGGCTGCCAGGAGCTGGCGAGCCGTGTACAGTCGCGACTTCACGGTTCTCTCGGGGATCAGGAGGACCTCGCTCAGCTCGTCGTAGGACAGGTCCATGAAGTGCCGGAGCACCAGGACGACGCGATACTCGATGGGCAGCCTCACGAGCGCCTCCTCGATACCGCGAGAGAGTTCCTCGGCCCGGGCGTGGCGTTCGGGCGTCTCTCCTGCCGCAAGCTCTTCGCCGAGAGCCTCTTGAGGCTTTCGCCTCGATCGGAAGTTGAGGCATTCGTTGATCGCGATGCGGTAGAGCCAGCTGAAGAACCGATAGGTCGGGTCGAACGTGGAGAGCTTCTCGAAGGCCTTGACGAAGGCGCCCTGGGTGATGTCGCGCGCGTCCTCCCGGTCTCGCACCATTCGGAGCGCCACGGTGAAGAGGGGCCCCTGGTACCGGTCCACGAGAGGGGCGAACGCCTCCGTGTCACCGGCGACACATCGTGCGACGAGATCGGCGTCTTCGGAGCCATCGACCATAAGTACACGCGACTCGTCGGAAAGTTGCGGAGCCGGAAACGCTCTCCGACGGAAGTCCAGTTTCTTGGATGCTATCATCCTCTGCGAGCGAGCTTGAGAAGGCGGCGAGATGGAGGTCCGTGAGACGCTCCGGGTGCCCGGCTCCTCCGAGGGCATCCGGAAGGCGGCCGAGAGCCTGGATTCCTTCTGGCAGAGCCACGGCCTTCCCGAGGGGGGAGGTTGGCCCTTCCAGGTCGCTCTCGACGAGGCTATGTCCAACATCGTTCACCACGGGTTCGCGGGGCGCGAAGGGGCGTCCGAGATCGAGGTCGAGTTCCGGCTCGTGGGCGGCGACGTGGAGATTGCCCTGGCCGACGACGCCCCTCCCTTCAACCCCCTCGACGCGGCGGAGCCCGACACGGCGCGACCCGTGGAGGAGCGGCCCATCGGCGGCCTCGGTGTCGCCCTGGTTCGGAAGTTGATGGACGTCGTCGAGTACGAGCGCCGGGAGGGACGCAACCACCTGCGCCTCCGGCGAAGACCCCTGGAGATCTGAAGGAGCCCCGATGGAGGTGCGCGAAGAGAAGGAGGAGGGCGGTGTCCTGGTGATCGCTCCGGTGGGCCGCATCGACTCGATCACGTCGGTCGAGCTGGAGGCGACGCTCTTCGCGCGCGTCGCCGCGGGCGAGACGCTCCTGGTCATCGACATGGCGGGGGTCGAGTACATCAGCAGCGCGGGCTTGCGGGTCCTCCTGAGCCTCGCGAAGAAGCTTCGGGGGCGCGGCCGCGTCGCCCTGTGCTCGCTGGGCCGCCCGGTTCGCCAGGTCTTCGAGCTGGCGGGGTTCCTGCCGCTCTTCACGATCGAGGACTCGCGCGAGCCGGCCGTCGCCCGGATGACGAGCGCCGGCTAGGAACCGACAGGGACCTGAATTGAAGGCCCTCCACCTCAAGGTGACGCCGCCACAGGGCCCTCCCTTCGACCACGAGGTGTTGGGCTCGTCCCTCGTCGTGGGGCGCTCCCGGACCGCGGACCTCTCGATCGCGGATCAATTCCTGTCGCGGGTCCACGCGCGCTTTCTTCTGGAGGGCGCCGATTGGTTCCTGGAGAGCCTCGGCTCCCACAACCCCACGCTGCGGAACGGCCAGCCCGTGGTCGCGCGGGTGCGTCTCGCTCCAGGAGACGTGCTGAGCCTGGGAGGGACCCGGATCGCAATCGAAGCCGAGCCCGCCGAGGGCGGGCCGGGAGAGATGGCCATGACCCAGATGTTCCGGCCCGCTTCGGAGCTGATGGACGCCGACGCCACCGCCAGCCGCCACGACGCGGGGCCGGAGGCCACCCTCGCACGAGTCACCTCGAGGCTGAAGCTCGTCAACGAGGTGCACCGCGCCTTCTCGCGCTCTCCGAGCCAGGATGCCCTCCTCGAGCTGATCCTGGACCACGCCTTCGACCACCTCCGGCCCGAGGAGGGGGCGATCTTCCTCGGCCCGCCCGGCGCGGACCTGAAGCGGGCGGCGAGCCGCCGCCTCGAGGGGGCCGCCCGGGAGTTTCTCTACTCGCGGAGCCTCGCGCGCCAGGTGACCGAGAAAGGACTGGCCGCCCTCGTCGAGGACGCCCTGGGCGACGCTCGCTTCGCCACCTCCGAGAGCATCGTGCTCTCGGGCGCGCGCAGCATCGTGGCGGCGCCGCTGCTGGACGGCGAGGGGTGCCTCGGCATGATCGTCCTGGCGTCGCGGTCCCGCATCCATCGCTTCTCGGAGGACGACCTCGAGCTCCTCGTCTCCCTGGCGTCGGCCGCCGCGCTTCGCATCCGCAACTTCGGCCTCGCCGAGAAGACCGCGCGCCACCAGCTCCTGGAGAAGGAGCTGGCCCTGGCCCACGACATCCAGATGGGGATGCTGCCGAAGGAGTTTCCGAGCCGCGCCGAGTTCGAGCTGGCCGCCGCCATGCGCCCCGCCCACTCGGTGGGGGGAGACCTCTACGAGTTCCTCGCCGACGAGGAGCGTCTGTGGTTCATCGTCGGAGACGTTTCGGGGAAGGGCGTGGCCGCGGCGCTTCTCATGGCCGTGACCAAGACGCTGTTCCGCGCCTTCGTCCAGACCGAGGCGTCCCTCTCGGCCGCGATGGCCCGGATGAACCGCGAGCTCTGCCGCGAGAACGAGCGATCCATGTTCGTCACGGCCTTCGCCGGCTGTCTCAGCGTGCGTACCGGCGCGCTGGAGGTCGCCAACGCGGGGCACAGCATTCCGTATCGCGTCGGGGCCGATGGCTCCCCCCGTCGAGTCACGGAAGGAGCCGGGATGGCGCTGGGGGTGGTCGAGGATTTCGCCTACACCACGGGAGCCCTCCGGCTCGGCCACGGCGAGAGCCTCTTCCTCTACACCGACGGCGTCACCGAGGCGCGCGATCCCGGCGGCGGCGAGTTCTCCGAGCCGCGCCTCGAGGCGAGTCTGCGCCGTATGGCGGGGGCGTCGGCGACCGAGCTCGTGGAAGGCATCCTGGGCGAGGTCCAGGCCTTCGCCGGCACGGGTCCACCCCACGACGACGTCACGGCGCTGGCGATTCGATACCTCTAGAGGTCGCTCGGGCTTGCTTGGCCCGTACTCCCGCGGCGACGGAGGGGAAGCGCGCCTCGCGTCGCAGAGCCTCGCACGCCGGGTCGTAGAGGATCGCCCACCAGGCCAGGGCGTTCCGTTCCTCGCAGGCCCTTTCGCAGGCCCGGAAGGCCGCGTCCCAATCGCGAAGGTGGACGAGCGCGGGCAGGAGGAAGTTCGGCGCGACGTATTCTCGGCCCGCCCGCTCGTCGAGCGCGGCCAGCACCTGCCGCGCATCCTGTGTTCGGCCGGAGGCGGCGTAGGCCAGCGCCAGCACGCTCTGGCCGAAGCTCGAGCCGGCGACGGCGGCCAGCTCTTCGGCCGCCGCGACGGCCTCGTCGGGCCGACCGAGCCCCGCCTCGCAACGGCTGAGGCCCGAGAGCGGCAGCGGGGCCCTCGGGTCGATCTCGAGCCCCCGCCGAAATTCCTCGCGCGCCTCTTCGAAACGGCGGGCGGTCAGGAGCGACCAGCCGGCCACGCTCACGGCGTAGGGCGACAAGGGGTCGAGGCGCGCCGCCTCACGGGCGAGGGGCAGGGCCGCCTCGAGGCCGCCTCGCAGGCCCTGGAGCAGGGACATCCAATAGCGAGGGGCGGAGGCCCTCGGGCTCCGCTTGAGGGCGAGCGAGAGCTCGCGCTCCTCGCGCTCGAAGTCCCAGCCGAAGTAGTGCTCGATGATCCCCATCGAGAGGTTGGCTTCGGCGGACTCGGGGGCCAGCTCCCGCGCGCGCTCGCCGGCCGCCCGCGCACGGGCGTAGGCCACGCGTGTGTCGATGCCGCCGTAGAAGGCGTGGATGCCGTAGGAGTCGGCCAGGCCCGTGTACGCCGATGCGAATTCGGGATCGCGGGCGATCGCCTCCTCGAACCTCCCGATCGCCTGCGGCGCCGCGCGCAGGTTGAAGGCGTGCCGCCCCTTCAGGTACAGGTCGTAGGCCTCGGCATCCCGCGTCGGGGGCGCCTCGCGCCGTCCTTCCGGAGGGCCCGTCAGGGTGACCCTCAGCCTCGCGGCGATCGCGGCGGCGATCTCGTCCTGGATGGCGAAGACGTCGGTGGCGTCCCTGTCGTATCGCTCGGACCAGACGTGGTGCCCGTCCCGGGCGTCGATGAGCTGCGCCGTGATCCGGAGGCGACTCCCGCCACGGCGGACGCTCCCTTCGAGCACCGAGGAGACGCCCAGGGCCTGGGCGATCCGCCGCAGGTCCTCGCTCTTGCCCTTGAAGGCGAAGGAAGAGGTGCGGGCCGCAACCCTCAGCCCCGGAAGCTGCATGAGCGCGTTGATGATCTCCTCGGTCATGCCGTCGCTGAAGTACTCGGTGTCGGGGTCCGGGCTCATGTTGGAGAACGGCAGGACGGCGATCGAGGGAGTCTCGTCCTGCCCGGCCTCGAGAAAGGCGGACGAGGAGGGCGCCCTCAGCGCTTCGAGGGCGAAAGCCAGGTCTGCGGCGCTCTGGAACCGCGCGTCGGGGGACTTGTTCAGGCATCGCGCGACGAGCCGGGCCAGGGCCGGAGAGGCCTCGTGTTCGAGGCGATCCAGGCCCCGCGGCTCGTCCACCAGGATCGCGGACAGCCCCTCGACCGGCGAGCCCCGGGCGAACGCCCGCTCCCCGCTCACCATCTCGCAGAGGACGACCCCCAGGGCGAAGATGTCCGATCGCGCGTCGGCGGGCCGGCCCCGCGCCTGCTCCGGGGACATGTAGCCGACCGTGCCGAGGACCGTTCCCGGCACCGTCTTTCGGGACACCGTGGGCGCGTCGGCGCTCTCCTGCGCGCCCGATTCCAGGGCCTGTCGGGCCAGGCCGAAGTCGAGGATCTTGAGGAAGCCATCCTGGGTCACCAGGAGGTTCTCGGGCTTGAGATCGCGATGGACGACGCTTTTCGCGTGGGCCGCCGCCAGCCCCCGTGCTGCCTGGAGTGCCAGGTCCACGGCGCTCCGGGCGACGAGGGGGCCCGAATCCAGGCGTTCGCGCAGAGTCTCGCCCTCGACGAGCTCCATTACGAGATAGTGGATTCCGTCTTCGCAGCCGACGTCGAAGATCGCGACGATGTTCGGATGGGACAACGACGCGACGGTCTGGGCCTCGAGCTCGAAGCGCGCCAGGGCATTGGGGCTCTTCGCGAGGGACTCTGGAACGAGCTTCAGGGCCACGTCGCGGCGCAGCCGCGAGTCCCGCGCCCGGTACACCTCGCCCATGCCCCCCGCCCCGAGGGGTGAGAGGATCTCGTACGGCCCCAATTTCGTCCCGACTTGCAGGGTCATGATCGAGCGAACCGAAACGTCGATTCTAACGCCGAGGATCCCGGCGTGGCGGAACACCGCCGAGATGTCCGTCCTCCCGATCCGAAGTCGTTGACCCAAAACAGCTTGGTGATTGGCCCCGGAACGAAGGCCTGGCGGCGAGCTAACCGATGGGCGTAGCCTCGCGTCTCATGGAGCGGATGGAGAGGAGCGACGCGGAGGCGGCGGCCCGAGCGCGCGACGGGGACACGGAGGCTTTCCGGGTTCTCGTCGAGCGCCACAGCCCCCTCGTGTTCCGGGTCGCCTACCGCTTGACGGGGAACGAGCACGATGCGGAAGACGTGGTCCAGGAGACGTTCTTGCGAGCCTACAGCCGCCTCGAGCTCTTCGAGGAGCGCTCGCACTTCGGGAGCTGGCTCTATCGCATCGCCGCCAACTGCTCCTACGACGTGCTGCGGCGTCGGGCGCGCACCGACAAGCGCTTCGCGCCGAGCGACGATCTCGAGGACGGCTCCGACCGGTTCCCTTCGGAGGACCCCGCCCCGGATCGCCTCGCCTTCGGCGCAGAGGTGCGGCGACGGTTGGAGATGGCCTTGGAACGCCTGAGCGCGTCGGAGCGGTCGGCCTTCGTTCTCCGCCACTTCGAAGGCATGTCCATCGAGGAGATCGGAGGGGCCCTCGATCTGGACACGAGCGCCACCAAGCACAGCATCTTTCGGGCCGTGAAGAAGGTGCGGCGCGCCCTGGCGCCGTTCGCGGGCACGACGGCATGAAGCACCTGGAGCCGGACGATCTCATCCTCGAGTTCTACGGCGAGCACGGAGAAGGCGATGCCGTGCGGGCCCACCTCGAGGCGTGCGCCGAGTGCGCCGCTTCCTACGACAGCCTTCGCAAGGATCTGGCCGCCGTGACGCTCGACGCGCCGGTGCGCGGTGAGGACTACGGTCGCCGGGTGTGGGAGCGTCTGGAGCCTGCCCTGGGACGGCGTGCCGCGGCCCTTCCTTCGTCGGAGGCGGTCCGGCGCCGCCCTGCGCTCCGCCGAGCCGGCGCCTTTCTTGCGATGGCCGCGGCGCTGGTGATCGCGTTCCTCTTCGGCCGAAGGATGGGACCAGAGCCGGCGGCGAACACGGCGGCGGCCACCGGCGAGCGCGTGCTGCTCGTGGCGGTGGGCGACCACCTCGAGCGCTCGCGCGTGATCTTGCTGGAGCTGGCCCACGCCGATCCCGACCACCCACTCGACGTGTCGTCGCGCCGCGTGCGGGCGGAGCAGCTTCTGGACGCGAGCCGGCTCTACCGCCAGAGCGCGGAGCGCGCCGGCGAAGCCGGGATCGCCAGCGTGCTGGGAGACGTGGAGCGCGTCCTCGCCGAGGTGGCCAACGCTCCCGAGACCCTGTCGTCCCCAGACGTGCGCGACCTCGGCGAGCGCATCGAGAGCGACGGGCTGCTCTTCAAGGTCCAGGTCCTGGGTTCGCAGGTGAAAGAACGGCAGCGGAGCCCCCGGAGCGGGGCTCCTGGTTCTGTTTCGTGACGCTCGGGAAGAAAGAGGGAAATCGGATGAAGACCGGATGGTTGTTGGCGGGTGCGCTGGCGATGGCGTGGACGGTCGTGGGCGCCGTGGCCCCAGCCGTTGCCGAAGTGGAGACGGGAGACGCCGCGGCCGACGCGAAGCGGGACGCCGAGACCGCCGCATACGACCGCGGGACGGCGTCGATCGACGCGGGGCACTGGGGCGACGCCATCACGGCGTTCGAGGACGTCGCGCGCGGCGCCGGGCGCCGGGCCGACGGCGCCCTGTATTGGAAGGCCTACGCCCAGAGCAAGGCCGGGCAGCGTCCTGCGGCGCTCGCCACGCTCCAGGCCCTCGAGAAGGCTTATCCCCAGAGCCGTTGGCTCAAGGAGGGGAAGGCGTTGGAGCTCGAGATGCGTCAGGCGTCGGGGCAGGCGCCGCGACCCGAGGGAGAGGCCGACGAGGACCTGAAGCTCCTGGCCCTGAACTCCCTCATGGGCGCCGACCCCGAGCGCGCCATGCCCATGCTCGAGAAGATGCTCTCCTCCGGGTCGTCCCCGAAGCTGCGCGAGCGGGCGCTCTTCGTCCTGGCCCAGAGCGGCTCTCCGAAAGCGCGCGAGATCCTCGTGCGCACGGCGAAGGACGCGTCGAACCCCGAGCTGCAGCGCAAGGGCATCGAGTTCCTGGCGCTCTTCGGCGGGCCCGAGAGCCGTCAGACCCTCGAAGGTCTCTACACCTCCGCCTCGAGCCAGGAGGTGAAGAAGCAGATCCTCCACACCTATCTCATCACCGGAGACAAGACCCGTGCCCTTGCGGCGGCCCGCGGCGAGAAGGACCCCGAGCTGCGGCGCGAGGCGATCCACATGCTCGGCGCCATGGGCGCGCAGGAGGAGGCCTGGGAGCTCTACCGCACCGAGACGTCCCCCGAGCTGCGCAAGGCCCTCCTCCAGGCGCTCTTCATCGGCGGCGCCGCCGACAGGATCGGCGAGCTGGCGCGCACCGAGAAGGACCCGGAGCTGCGGCGGGAGGCCGTTCGGACCCTGGGGTTGCTGGGACGCGAGCGGACCGGCGCGACCCTCGTGAGCCTCTACGCGTCCGAGACGGATGGCCAGATCAAGCGCGCGGCGCTCCAGGGGCTCTTCGTCCAGGGTAACGCCGAGGCGCTCGTGGAGATTGCCCGCAAGGAGAAGGACCGCGACCTCCGGAACGAGGCCGTGGCCCACCTCTCCCACATGAACTCGAAGGTCGGGACCGACTTCATGCTCGAGATCCTGAACAAATGAAGGGTGCTGCGGTGAGTGGTCCCAGGCTCCTGCTGTTGGCCCTCGCAGCCCTCGGCGCCCATGTCGCCCCCGGCGACGCGGCGTCCCCCGGTGCGTTCGTGAACGCCCAGGTCTCGAGCCTGGCCGCCGGCAACCTGGCTGAGACGTTCGAGTCCCTGAGAGCCGCTGCCCAAGGGCCGATGTGGATCGGCTACGCCGTGCCCGCCACCGAAGGGAACCACACCGCGTGTGACGAGTGCTGCGGCGGCGGGACGGGCTGCGGCGGCCGTTGCCGTCTGGAGGAGGGGCACGGGTCGTCGGTCCAGAACGAGGCGGCCGTCGACGCGTCCCGGCCAGCGCGGCTCGAGGGCTCCCCCGAGATCCAGATCCTCTGGCGTGTGGCGGGACGGGAGGTCTCGAAGGTTCGCACCTTCGCGGCCACCTGCACGCTCGATGGCGGGGGGCTCCCGGTCCGCTGGCTCACCGACGTGAAGCCCGCGGAGAGCCTGGCGCTGCTCGCATCGTTCGTGGACCCGCCCCGCGGGGGAGGGCGCGACCTGTCCAACGGGGCCGTGACCGCGATCGCACTTCACGCCGACCCCGGCGCGGACACGCTCCTCGAGCGCTTTGCGGCGGCCGGCAGGCCCTTCGAGCTCCGGAAGAACGCTCTCTTCTGGATGGGCGTGGCCCGCGGCCACCGCGGCTTCGAGGACCTGCGACGCGCCGCCCAGGGGGACCCCGACCCGCGCGTGCGCGAGCACGTCATGTTCGCGTTGACCCAGTGCCGGGAGCCCGAGGCGGTCGAGATCGTCGTGGCCAGCGCCCACGACGACTCGAGCCCCCAGGTGCGGAGCCAGGCGCTGTTCTGGCTGTCCCAGAAGGCGGGGCAGCGTGCCGTGGGCGCCATCGCGAAGGCCATCGAGGACGATCTGGATACCGAGGTGAAGACGAAGGCTGTCTTCGCTCTCACCCAGCTTCCGAAGGACCAGGGCGTCCCCCTCCTGATCCAACAGGCGCGCGGGAGCCACAACCGCGAGGTGCGGAAGCAGGCCCTCTTCTGGCTCGGCCAGTCGGGGGATCCGCGGGCGCTGGCGCTCTTCGAAGAGATCCTGAGGCCCTAGCGCTCCGGACGAGGAGTTGGCCTACCATTCGTCGAAGACATGCTGATGGACATTCGTCATGCGCTGCGCGTGCTTTGGAAGTCTCCCGCGTTCACGCTCGTGGCGTTGGTCACCCTGATGCTTGGGATTGGGGCCAACGTCGTCGTCTTCGGAGTACTGAATGCGGTCCTGCTGCGCCCGCTGGATGTGAGCGACCCGCAGAATCTCTACCAGCTTCGCCTCAAGCCGTGGACGAGCTTCAAGCTGCTGACGACGTCGTATCCCGCGTTCGAAGACTTTCGGCAGCGCAACACCACGTTCAGCGAGATGGCCGCCTTCAATGGATATGCTCGGGCGAGACTGGGCTGGGGCAATGCGGTGAGGGGTGTTTCCGGCCAGGCCGTCACAGGCAACTATTTCGAGCTGCTCGGTGTGCGACCGGAGGTTGGACGGTTCTTCCAGGCGACGGACGAGCATGGTCCGAATTCGGCGCCCTATGTGGTGTTGAGTCACGATCTTTGGCGAAGCGCATTTGGCGCCGATCCCGGCGTCGTCGGAACGACCGTGCGGCTCGACAAGGATCCCTTCACGGTGGTGGGCGTGGCACCGGCGCAATTCCACGGCACGGAGAAATTCGTCTGGCCGGACTACTGGATACCCATCGTGAACTGGGGAGACTTGCACACCCGGAGCTCCCCATCGGTGACGGTGCTTGGCCGGCTGAAGCCAGGCGTGACGCCCCAACAGGCAACGGACAATCTGAATGCGATCGCGGCCCAGTTGGCGAAGGAGTACCCAGAGACAGACAGCGGACTGCCACTGCGGCTGGTCCGTCCCGGACTCTTTGCGGACAACGGTGACGTCATTCGCGGGTTTCTTCAGGGCGTGACCGGGCTGGCTCTGCTCGTGCTGGTGGCGGCGTGCGCCAATCTGGCCAGCCTCTTCGCGGCCCGCGCGGCCGATCGCAGCCGGGAGCTGGCCCTCCGGGTGGCCCTCGGAGCGAGCCCGTGGCGGCTGGTGCGGCAATTGATGACCGAGGCGATGCGTGGTGTCGATGCTGGGCGGAGCCGCGGGGCTCTTGACCGCGAGCCTGCTGCTGGGTGCGCTGAACCGGTGGCAGTCGCCCTATGGCCAGGCGGCAGTCAGTGTCGATGCGCGCGTCTATCTGGCCGCTCTGACCTTCACCCTGGTGAGCGCGCTGCTCTTCGGGATGATTCCGGCGCGGCAGGTATGGCAGAGCAGTCCGTTGCCGGCGATGAAGGGCGGAGCGGCGGAGCCAATGCCCCTGCACCGGTTTGCCCTGCGGGACCTCTTGTTGGGCGCACAGATCGCAGTCTGCATGCTGCTGGTCACGGCTTCGCTCGTCGCGGTACGCGGCATGGTGCGCATGCTGCACGCTCCGCTGGGCTTCCAGCCGCAGGGCGTGATGCTGGCCGAGATGGACCTGAGCCTGGTGGAACCGGGAGGCGACGAGCCGCTCGAGAAGACGAAGGCAATGATCGAAGCGGTGCGGAACATCCCCGGCGTCGCGACGGCGGGCGCGGTGAACCGAGTGCCCTTTACCGGCGGCCTGCATGGGGTTCCGGTCTTCCAGCCAGGGACGACCGAGTTCACGCTCGACAATTCCGTGCTGGCGCCGTACGTGTTCACCATATCGCCGGGATACCTGGAGGCTGCCGGCACTCGGCTGCGGCGTGGACGTGATTTCTCGTGGCAGGACACCGCCAGGACGCCGTATGTGGCGATCGTGAACGAAACCTTCGCGCGGAAGATGTGGGGCGACACGCCGGCGATCGGGCAGCGCTTCGTCTTGCGAGGCCATTTGACCGAAGTCGTGGGCGTGGCCGAGGACGGCAAGTACCACGACATGCAGGAGTCGCCCCAGCCGGTGGTCTATCTGTCCTTGTCGCAGGACGAGCCGAGCGACCTGATCTTCGTGGCGCGGTCGCGGCGGGCCATGAACGAGATGGCGGCGACGCTCGAGCGCACCCTGAGTGGTCTGGAACCGAATGCGCAAATCAAGGTGCGGAGCTGGCCCGACGCGCTCGGGGGGATGCTCTTCCCGGCACGCGCGGCCACCCTGTCACTGGGCGTCATGGGCCTGCTCGCGGCGATGCTGGCGGTGACGGGCATCTTCGGCATCGCGGCCTACAACGTGAGCCACCGGATGAAAGAGCTCGGCATCCGCGTGGCCCTGGGCGCGCGCACGAAGTACGTGATGAGCGCGGCGGTGGGGCGGCCCATCGTGCTGCTGGGGGTGGGCTCGTTGGTAGGGCTTCTGTTGGGCGTCTTCGCCAGCCGGTTGCTGGGAAAGATCGTGTATCAGGCGAATCCGCTGGATCCCGTGGTCCTGGGCGGCGCCGTGCTCACGATGGCACTGCTCGGCATTGCCGCGTCCGCCATTCCAGCCCTGCGAGCGCTTGCTGTCGATCCATCCAGACTCATGCGGGAAGAGTGAGGCGGGCGGATGGAGAGCCATCGCCAAGGCACTCCCCGGTCCGCCTAGCGCTGCGCCGGCGCCGGCGAGGCGAGCGACTGCAGCCACGCCGCCTTCCAGGCTTCCGCCGTGCGTCCCGTGAGGCCCACGAAGTCGCCTTCGGCCGAGGTCAGCAGGCGCACCACCGCGCCCACGCCACGGTCGTCCACGAGAAACTTGGTGAGGGAATGGGAGAGCACGTAGAAAGGGCGCGCGACGCCCCAGCGGTCCTCCTCCAGGCGGGGAGGGTCGCCGTGATCGCCGACCCACGGGAGCACCGCTCGCCCCACGTCGCTGCCGACGAAGCGGCGCGCGGCGGCGTGGATGTCGCGATCGCCGGCGCCCGTGAAGATGTGGGCGTCGTACCCTCCCCTGTTCTCGCTCACCCAGCTCTCGAGATACGAGGCGAAGCCTTCGGTGAGCCACGTCCTGTCGCTATGGGACGGCACGAGGATGTGGACGATCTCGTGCAGGTACGGCGCAGACCGGCTGCGCACACGGTCCAAGGGGAGGATGACGGTATTCCGATAGGCGCGTGACATGCCGACGTCCTCGCCCACGATGAACCGCACGCGGCGCGTGCGGCGGGCCGACGCAGGGAGGCTCTCGGCGACGAGCGCTTCGATGTCGGCCACACCCCGGTCCGCGAGGTCCGCGAACGCCGACGCCTCGGCGGGGGTCAAGGCGCCCCTGTCGCACTCGACGACGACCCGCGACGCCTCCGTCCGCATGCGCTCACCCGGCGAGTCGGCGGCGGCCAGCGATACGCGGCGTCGTTGCCACCGCGAGAAGGATCCCGAGGCGCGCAACGCCACCCCGTGGCAACGGAGGGATCAGCGTCCCTGGAGCGTGGCGAGGGCGGCGAGGGCGGCTCCCCGCGCTCCGGCCATGTCCCGGTCGGGGACGAGGGCGAAGCGCGAGGCCTGGACCTGCTCCTCGCGAAGCTTCGTGTTCTCCCGCACCGTGGCGAGGAACCAGTCGCGGAACGCGGGCGCGGACTCGACCACGCCGCCGCCCACGAAGTAGGCGCCGGGATCGGTGAAGTTCGCGGCGATCGTGAAGAACCGCCCGATCGCCATGGCCTGCTGCTCGAAGATCTTCAGGGCCATGGGGTCGTTCCGCTCCCCGTACGAGCGGACGAGCTTGGCGGCCTGGGCCACGTCGGCGACCTTGCCGAGCTCGTGATCCGGGAAGCGCGTGAGCCAGTAGGGCAGGAGGTTGTGCTCGATCGCGGTGAGGGAGGCGATGCTCTCGACGTCGCCGTGGAAGCCGCAATTGCAGCGGGGAAGGGGCTGCTCGGGACCCAGGAGGCCGTCCATCGGGATGTGGACGTGGCCCAGCTCCCCGGCCATGCCGGCGGCCCCCTTGACGATCCGGCCCGCCTCGATCACGCCGCCGCCGAGGCCCGTCCCCACGATCGCCGATATCGACGAGGACCGCGCCCCCTTGTCGCCGAAGAAGGAGTGGTGGGCGTAGAGAGCGGCGGCGTTCCCGTCGTTGTTGTAGACGACGGGCAGGCCCAGGCGCCCCTCGAGGGCGCCGCGGAAATCGAGGCCGCGCCAGCCGGGGTGGGAGAAGTTCGTCGACCCGAGGGAGGAGATGACGCCGTCGGCGCTGGCCGGGCCGGGGGTGTCGAGGCCGACCGACCGCACCCGGTCCCGCGCGACGCCGGTCCGCTCCAGGATGCCGTCGAAGGCCTCGATCGAGCGCGTCGATCGCCACCTGGGGTCCCTCCTGGACCCGGCTGGGCGTCTCGACGAGGTCGGTCACGAGGAACCCGGCGGCGGGGTCCAGGATCGTGGCGTTGTTCTTGTTGCCGCCGTTGTCGAGGCCGACGACGACCCACCCGTCCTGCATCGCCATAGCGGGCGGCATTGTATGCGGCGCCCTCGGTCGGCGCCAGGGGGAGGCCTCAGGGCGTCGCGGAGACGGGAGCGACGTTCCAGCCGTCGATCTCCACGACGGCCTTCGCCCCGCCGAGCTCCGCCGGGGAGTAGCGCCCGACGATCTCGCGCTTCTCGCCCGGCAGGAGGGAGACGTAGTTGTCGTCCCAGAATATGGGCGTCACGTCCTCGCCCCCCGGACCACGGGTCAACCGCGCGTGCACCATGAACGCCACGCTCGGGCTCGGGTTTTCGAGCGTCACGCGGACGGAGGCATCGCTCCCGGCGGTGTCGGCCAGGGCGGCGGTCGTCAGCGTCACCTTGGGAAGGGACGCGAGGCCCGACAGGTCGGCGTAGTCCGACTGAGGCGTATAGACCGTGTCGAGCTTCTTCGCCCAATCGAGGACGTCGGGCTTCGTCGAGAGCCAGTAGAAGTTCTCGCTCACCGGCCGTCCCCCGGCGTCGGCCAGTCGGAGGCGCAGGAAGTACGTCCTGGTCTCGGGCCCGACGGCCGGAACGTCGAGCGCCTTGACGCTGCTGTCGGCGGGCAGGTCGAGGGTCGTCTCTCGCGAGCCCAGCTCCTTGGCGTCGAGGGAGTAGAGCCTCGCGTCGACCTTCATTCCGGACAAGGGTTGAGCCGTTTCGTTGATCACCGCCACGGATCGGTCGTCGTACGAATACTGCACGTGGACCGGCTCGCACGCCTTCTTGGTGCCGAAGTAGCCGCCGGCGGGCACCAGGTAGTAGTCGTACAGGTGCCAGATGATCGACGGCCAGGCGTTGTTGAGCATCCACTGGATCACGCCCGTGGACACGAACTTGTTGCGGGCGTAGGCCTCGAACATGGCGCGCTCGGCCTCGTAGGTCATCGCCTGGGACTTCCGGAGGAAGTCGTCGAGGCTCTCGGCCTTCCCGTAGCGGCGGTTCACGCCGTTGGCGAAGACGCCGATGGTCGTGAAGCGCTCCTTCCCGGCGTGGTAGTTCCAGACGTCGTCGATGGGCCAGAGATGATCGGCCGGGATGAAGCGCTTCAGGCTCTCGAGGGGCGGGATCGCCGGGCCCGGGCTCGTCTCGGTGTTGAAGCCGTGGGCGCCGCCGGCCTGCGCGTCGGTCAGCCAGTAGTTGGGCGGGACGTACTCGTAGGGCCCCGTCATCTTCACGCCGGAGGGCCCCGTCACCGTCGTCGGCGACTCCGACGCCGAGGAGAGGGCGGGGTTCGGCCAGCGGTGGTCCTTGAGGACGCGCAGGTACATCTTCTCGACGTCCGCCGGGGGCGGGCCGTCGCTGCCGTAGAGCCAGACGAAGACGCTCGGGTGGGCGCGGAGCCGGCGGGCCTGGTCGGCCATCGACGCCGCGGCGATCAGGTGGTGCTCGGGCTTCCACTTGTCCCACATCTCCCACATGTCGCAGCACGTCCAGCCGGGCATGATCAGGATCCCCAGCTCGTCGGCCTGGTCGAAGAACTCGTCGCGCTCCATGCGCCCCTCGAGACGGATGGCGTTCAGCCCCATGTCCCGGGTGTAGCGCAGGGCGGCGTCGGCCTGGCGCGGGCGACCATCGGAGCAGCATGTCGGGGGCCCAGGCCGCCCCGCGGATCAGGACCTTGCGGCCGTTCACGCGGAAGAGCCGGTGGCCCTTGTCGGTCAGCTCCGACGTGACCTCCCGGATGCCGAAGCGCAGCGACGCGGAGTCGGACGCCTTGCCGCCGCTCTCGAACGCGAGCTTGGCGGTGTACAGGTTGGGCGTGCCCATCGTGTACGGCCACCAGAGGCGCGGATGGTCGAGCCGAAGCTCCGGATGCGCCTCCGGCGCGAGGTCCACCGTCCTCGTCTCCCCGGCCGCCAGCTCCACGGCCTCGCTGACGCGTCACGCCTTCGATCTCGACCTTCAGCGTTCCCTTCACCGGGTGGGCCGACGCGTTGGCGAGGTCGGCGCTCACGGTCAAGGCTGCCCTTCCGTGATCGGCGTCGAGCTTCGAGGCCACGAAGGGGTGCCGCAGCGAGACGTCGCCGCTCGTCGCGACGTAGACGTCCTTCCAGAGTCCCATGTCCTTGTCGGCCGGGGTGGGGTTCCAGTCGACCCAGGTGAGCGCGAGGTCGTCCTTCTCCGGGGCGAAGACCTCCACCGCCAGGGCGTTCGTCGTCGCCCCGCGCGTCAGCTTCGTCACGTCGAACTCGAAGAGCCGGAACGTGCCGGCGACGTCCTTGGCGTCGGCGATCTTCTGGCCGTTGAGCCAGACGTTGGCGCGGTAGTTGATGCCGTCGAAGTGGAGCCACGCCGTCTTCTCGCGGTACTCGGCCGGGAGCGTGAACTCCGTGCGGTACCACCACGAGCAGCGGAAGGGGCTGCCCGCGGGCATGGCCTGGTTGGAGAAGAACTCCTTGTCCGGGTAGTTCATCCCGGGGAACGACTTGAGGTTCGTGCCGAAGAACGGGTCGCCGTAGGTCTTGTCGGCCACGAGCGCCGCCACCACGGTGGTCGGGACGCCCGCGTGGTGCCATGCGCTCGTGTCGAAGCCCGCCTTCGAAAGATCCGCGCCTGTGGCCTTGACCTGGCAGGAGGACTGGAGGGCCCAGTGCGCCGTTCAGCGGCACCCGGCCCGCCTGTGCGTGGGCTCCCGACGCCGAAGCCAGGATCACCGCCATCGACAGGACGCCAGCGAGACCGTCGCAAGAGTGACATGGCTCTCCTCATTTCGCTCCCGCTCCCGGGCGAGCACGGTAATGCATGGTACCGAGGCGCGCGCCCATGTCAAGACTTTTGTCGAGTATTTAAAAAACGACCGGTGCTAGACTCGCGCCTCGCGAGGGGCGCCATTCCATGCGGATCGATCTCTTCGAGATGGAGCGGATGCAGTCGGTGCACTGGCACCGCGTCCGCTACGACCTTTCCGAGAGCGGCGTGGAGCCGCTGCGCCTCGACGAGCTGCTCGAGCTCAGCGGCGGCGCGCGTGAGTTCCAGCGCACGCGCCTCGGGTATCCGCTGTCGGAGGGATCGGAGGCGCTGCGCACGCAGATCGCCCGTTGGTATCCGGGCGCCGGCGTCCCCAACGTCACGGTGATGAACGGCGGCTCCGAGGCCAACCACCTCGCCCTGTGGACGCTCCTCGAGCCGGGGACGCGCCTTGCCTTCATGGTTCCCAACTACATGCAGGGCTGGGGTCTCGGCCGGCAGTACGGCGACGGCACCGACGAGTTCCGGCTGAAACCGGTGCGCCACGAGGGCGGGCGCCGCTGGGCTCTCGACCTCGAGTCCCTCGATCGCGCCGTGGGCTCCGCGCACGCGCGTCATCATGGTCTGCAACCCCAACAACCCGACCGGGGCGGTCCTCACCGCCGAGGAGATGGACGCCGTCGTCCGCGCGGCGCGGCGGAGGAACGCGTGGATCGTCTCCGACGAGATCTACCGGGGGGCGGAGGTCCCGGGACAGGAGACGACGCCGACGTTCTGGGGACGATACAACCGGGTCGTCGTGACGTCGGGGCTCTCGAAGGCGTTCGCTCTTCCGGGACTTCGCGTCGGCTGGATCGTCGCCCCCGCCCGCCTGATCCAGGAGATCTGGAAGCGCCACGACTACACGACGCTGACGCCCGGGATGCTTTCGGACCGCCTGGCCGCGCGGGTGCTGGAGCCCGCCGTGCGCGAGCGCGTGCTGCTGCGGACGCGCGCGATCATCCGCCGCAACCTGCCCCGGCTCGAGGAGTGGCTGGCCGCCCACGACGAGCCTCCTCGAGTACACGCCGCCCCGCGCAGGCGCGATCGTGTTCGCCCGTTACCGCCTGCGGATCGCCTCCCAGGAGCCTCGTCGACCGGATCCGGCAGCGGCGGTCGGTACTCCTCGTCCCCGGGGACCAGTTCCACGGCGGGCGCGGCCTTCGCTTCGGCTTCGGCCACGACATCGACCGGACGCTCGAGGGGCTGGCCCTCGTGAGCCGAGAGCTGCGACGGGCGCGCTAGGCGGCCTTCACGTCGCGGGGTCTCCTTCGACGTCGGCCGCGACGACCTCGACGGTTCCACGCCCCGGGCGCCGGAGGAACGCGATCAGGTAGGCCACGATGAGGAGGTTGGTCACCAGGATCGCGACGCGCGTGACGTTGATCCGCCGCGTCAGCTCGTAGATCTCGAGGGGCAGGAACGACCCCGTGAGGATGACGGTCAGGTACTCCGCCCATCGCTTCTCGAGCCAGAGGCCGATGCCTTCGGTGAGGAGCAGCGCCGAGTAGAAGAACGTCCCGGCCCCGATCCGGCGGAGCATGTGGTCGTCGACCGCACCGGCGCGAAGCAGCAGCGCGTGGATGAAGCGGCTCTGCGGGTCGAACCGCAGCTCCGCGACCCACCGGTTCACGACCTCCGCCACGTCACGGTGGAGGAGCCGCAACGCTCCGATCCCCACGGCGAGGAGCAGCACGCCCTTGAAGAGCTTGAAGGCCGCAATCAGGCGCAGCGCGAGCGGGTGCGCGGCGTCACGTCCGCTCGTGGCCATGGCGGATTATAGGCGTAGGAGGCCCGGGCGGCTGATATCATGCCCTGAGACCGCATCTCGTTCACTGAGGAGGATCAAAGCCTTGACCAAAGCCCTTCGGTACGACGATGTTCGCGACCGTCACGCTCCTCGGCGCCGCCCTGCCAGCACGGGCGGAGGTCATGCTCACTCCCTTCTACGGCGCGGCGTTCGGTGGCTCCACCGATGCGAGCCGCACCACCTACGGCGGCGCCGTGGGCTTCCTCGGAGGTGGCGTCTTCGGGTTCGAGGGGGAGTTCTCCTACGTCAAGGACTTCTCCAGCAACGTGTCTTCCGACGTCCTCGCCTCCAACAACGTCCAGGCCCTGTCGGGAAACCTCCTCGTGGCCATTCCCGCGGGGCAGGTGCGGCTTTATGGCACCGCCGGAGTCAGCCTGCTGCGCCCCGATCTCAAGACGCGCGAGGGGTTCGTCGTCGTCAACGACGACAAGGTGGGATACAACGTGGGCGGAGGGCTCATCCTGTACTTCAGCGGCCACGTCGGGCTCCGTGGCGACTTCAGGTTCTTCCAGGCCTTCGGCAACCTGGAGTCCGGAAACGCCATCGACCTCGGCAAGCTCGACTACTGGCGCGGCGTCGGCGGGCTCACGATCAAGTTCTAACCCGCGATCTCGACACTCTCGACAGGCAAGGGGCTGGCTTGACGCAGTTCACCTGGATCGACGGCAGCATCATCGGCCTCTACCTCGTGGCGACGATGGTCGCCGGCCTCATGGTCCGGCGCTACGTCGGGAGCGTCGAGCACTACCTCGTCGCCGGTCGCGAGATGGACGTCCACCTCGGTATCGCCTCGCTCGCCGCCACCGAGTTCGGCATCGTCACGTGCATGTACACGGCGGAGAGCGGGCTATCGGTACGGCTTCGCGGGGGCGACGCCGGGGATCCTCCAGGCCCTCGCCATGTTCTTCGTGGGCGTGACGGGCTTCTGCGTGAAGCCGCTTCGAGAGGCGCGGGTGATGACGCTCCCCGAGCTCTTCGAGAAGCGATTCGGCGTCGGGGTCCGGCGGGCGTCGGGAGTCGTGATCGTCCTGGGCGGCCTGCTCAACATGGGCGTCTTCCTCCGGATGGGGGGCGAGTTCCTCATGACCGTGACGCGGTTCCAGGGCGCGGCCGGCGGCCACACCCTGGAGCTGACCATGACCGTGCTCCTCGTGATCGTGGCCGTCTACACGATCCTGGGCGGCATGTTGTCGGTGCTCGTCACGGACTTCCTCCAGTTCATCGTCATGAGCGTCGGTCTCATCGTCGTCACGGTCCTGGTCTTGTTCCGGGTCGGCTGGACGCAGCCTCGCCGACGTCGTGGACCGGCACTACGGCGCCGCCGGCTTCAGCCCCTTCGCGAACCCGCAGATGGGCTGGCCCTACGTCCTGTTCAACGCCTGCCTGAACCTGGCCGTGGTGCTCACGTGGCAGACCACGATCGCCCGGGTCATGGCCGCGAAGGACGCCAAGACGGGGCAGCGGGTCTACACGGGCACCGCGTTCTTCTTCGTGGCGCGCTTCCTGATCCCGGGCATCTGGGGGATCGCGGCGCTCGCGGTCCTTCCCCCGGGCACCGCGGGGATCACGACGCTCACCGCCATGCCGACGTGGCTGTCGACGTTCCTCCCGACGGGCCTCATCGGCCTCATGCTGGCCGCGATGCTCGCCGCCGACATGTCCACCGACTCGAGCTACATGCTCACGTGGGCGAGCGTCATCTACAACGACATCGTCGCTCCCTGGCGACGGCCCGGCTGGACCGACAAGAAGGGGCTCCTCATGAATCGCTCCATCGTCGCCCTCATCGGCGTGTTCCTGCTTCTGTACGGGCTCTGGTATCCCTTGAAGGGAGACCTGTGGTCCTACCTCGGCGTCACGGGCACCATCTACCTCGCGAGCATGTCGACGCTGCTCGTCGCCTGCTGCTACTGGTCGAAGGCCAACGACTGGGGAGCCTCGGGAGCGATCGCCCTTGGCGCGATCATTCCCGTCACCTATCTCGTGCTCGAGCAGCTTCCGTCCACGGGCGAGACGGTGCGCCGCGTGGTGGGTCCGTACTGGTCGGGGCTCGCGGCCTACGCCTGCGCCGCGGCGGCGATGGTCGTGGGATCGCTCCTCAAGCCGAGGTCCGCATGAGCGCGCGCTTCGTCTGGTGGCTGCTGAGCTGGGCCTGCGTCGTCTGGTACAGCACGCTGACGTTCTACGTGGCCTTCAAGGGGTTCGCCGACATCACCCGGATGCTCAGGAAGCTCCGGTCCGGGCAAACGCCCCTCGAGTGAAGTCGGGGAACTTCGCCGGCGCGCTGCCGGCGGCCACCGACTGCTCGGAGAGCGGGGCCGGGGCGCTCCAGGCTGCGGCGTCGTAGACGTCCAGGTCGGGCGCCAGGCCCTTCCGCAGACACTCGATCAGGCGCCAGCTCATCACGTAGTCCATGCCGCCGTGGCCGCTCCGGCTCGCCGCCTTCTTGAGCTGGCGCCAGAGAGGATCCTCGAAGCGGTCCTTCTGCGCCTTCAGGCCCGCCCAGCGCTCGCCGCCCGGCTGTCCCTCGAGATAGAGGCGCGCCGGATAGTCGCGGAAGATCCCCTTCGTCCCGGCGACGAGGTTGATCCGGTCGTAGGGGCGCGGGTTCGCCACGGCGTGCTGGAGGACGATGGTCCGCCCTTCAGCGTCTTGATGAGGCTGGTGTTGACGTCGCCGCAGGTGTAGGTCTCCTGCCACTTCGGGTCTCCTGCCGGGAACGCGGCGCTTCCGGTAGTCGGTGAGCCCCGCCTCGGGCGAGCTCATCGAGACGATGTGGTCGAAGCGATCGCCCCGGTGGATCCCCATGTACCGGGCCACCGGCCCGAGGCCGTGGGTCGGGTAGAGGTTGCCGTTGCGGCCGACGTGCTCCGCCCGCCGCCAGAGTCCCTCCGACGCGTTCTCGAAGACGATCTCGCGCAGGTCGTGGTCGTAGGCCGCCTCGGCATGGAGGATCTCCCCGAGGAGGCCCGCTCGGATCATGTTGAGGACGAGCATCTCGTTCCAGCCGTAGCAGCAGTTCTCGAGGATCACGCAGTGGCGGCGGGTCCTCTCGGAGGCCTCCACGAGCTTCCAGCAGTCCTCGACGGTCTTGGCGGCCGGCACCTCGGTGGCGGCGTGCTTTCCCGCGGCCATGGCCGCGACGGCCATCGGGACGTGCCAGTCCCAGGGCGTCGCGATGTAGACGAGGTCGAGGTCGTCGCGCTTGACCAGCTCCTCGTAGTGGCGGTCCCCCTTGGTGTACGCCTCGGGTCGAGGGTGGCCGGCCTTCGCGAGGATCGCCTCGCCCTTCGCGACCTGCTCGGGAACCACGTCGCAGAGGGCCTTGATCTGGACCTTCTCGATGCCCACGAGGTCGCGGAGGTGGCTCAAGCCGCGCCGGCCGCAGCCGATGAGGCCGATGCGGACGACGTCGCGAGCCTCGAAGGGGACCCCCATCATCGTGTTCGTCGCCGCTCCAGCGGGCTCCGCCTGGGGCGAGGTGCCCTCGGCCTTGCCGCCGCTGAGCTCCACGAGCCCGAGGCCGGCCGCGGCCCCGGCGGCTTGAAGCAGGCGCCGCCGGCTGATGGAGATCTTCTCTCGTCGAGCCATCGAACCCTCCTACGAGAGCGGGACGGGGCGGCCCTTGGCCGCGGCTTCCAGAAGGGCCACCAGGGTCGCGACGTTCCCCCGGCTCTCGGCGAGGGTGACCCGGCTCGGTCGGCCGAGAAGGATGGAGTCGGCCATGTCCTCGACCTCGCCGCTGTAGAGCTCCTGCCCCGCGACGTGTATCTCCTCCGTCTCGTCGCCTCGCGAGAGGATCATCGTCTCCTGGAGCCCCGGCTTGAAGGGGTGCGGGACGACGAGGGAGGCCTCGCTGCCGACGATCTCGACGTGCGTCCGGAGGGGGGCACGGAAGCTGCTGTCGACGAGGGCCAGCGCTCCGCTCGGGAAGCGGAGACCGCCGGCGAACGTCTCGTCGATGCCGGTGGGGCCGATGGCCTTCCAACCGAAGGCCTCCGACGGGCTCGGCGCCAAGGACGAAGCGGGCGAAGCTCACCGGATAGCAGCCGACGTCCCAGAGGCTCCCGCCCCCCTGGGCGGGATCGAGACGCGGATCGGCCTCCTGCGTCAGCGAGAAGGAGAACGATCCCCTCACGAGGCGGAGCGTGCCGAGCGTTCCGGCCGCCACCAGCTCGCGGATCCGGAGCGTCTGGGGATGATGGCGGTACATGAACGCCTCGGCCACGACGACGCCGGCGCGACGGGCGGCGTCCTGGATGCGGTCGACGTCTTCGACGCTCAGGGCCAGTGGCTTCTCGCACAGGACGTGCTTGCCCGCCTCGGCCGCGCGGATCGTCCACGTCGCATGGCCCCCGTTGGGGACGGGGATGTACACCACGTCGACGTCCCGGTCGGCGAGGAGGTCCTCGTACGAGCCGTAGGCCCGGGGGATTCCCCACTGCTTGGCCGCCTCGTCGGCGCGGGACGCATCCCGGCTGGCGATGGCGACGAGCTCGTGGCGCTCCAACGCCTGGATCGGCGGGATCAGGGCGCGGTTGATCCGGGCGACACCGAGGATTCCCCAACGCAGCGGCATGGCCCGCAGTGTACTACCGAGCGGGCTCAGACGCCTGCTCGACGGCTCGAGCGATGGCGGGACGATCGGGATCGGTCCCGGGTCCCTCGGCCAGGTAGCGGCGCCAGTAGAGCACCATCTTCGCCGCCGCGCCGGGATCCGTCGAAGACAGGCGCTGGAGGGCGACGCCCAGGTTCTTGAGGACCTCGGGCTCGAGCTGGGGATCGTGGGCGACGAGGGGCTCCAGGGCGTCGACCACGGCCCGGTGTGCCGCCGGATCGCCCGTGTGCGGCGCGGCCGTGCTGACGACGACGCGGGCGAAGCGCCGGTACTCCTTCCAGTAATTGTCGACGAGATAGCGCTCCCAGGTCCCCGGCGCGAACCGCGCCCCTGCCGTCGGGTCGAAGCGCCGGAAGCTCTCTCCCGCCTCGCGCACCCAGGACGCGAGGTCGGGCTCGCGCGGCCGCGGCAGGACACGATCGGCGAGGCCGACGGGCCAGGGATGGTAGGCCTCCTCCAAGGTCTGGAGCCAGGGGACCTTGTTGACCAGTAGGATCGGGGCCGTCCCGATGTTCGCGTCGATGAACTGGCGGGCCGTGAAGTCTCCCGGTGGAAGCACGACGCCGGGGAGCTGCGCCGCCGCGAAGCCGCGGAACCACGGGCTCGTGAGCTGGCCGGTGGGGATGACGCGCACGTCTCGCCGCACGTTCTCGATCTGCTGCACGTACCGCACGCTCCCGATCGCCTCGTCGCTGGTGATCAGGAGGATCGCGTGGGGTGGCATCGACTCGAGGACTGCGGCGCCGTAGTCGCGGAACAGGCGGCGCTCCCGGAGATCGTTCGGTCCGAAGCCCGTGGCGACGAGAGCCGCCGCGGCGCCGAGCGCGAGGGCGGCCTCGACCACCGACGCACGCCGTCCGGCGAGTCGCCCCAGCGCCGCGAAGCCCACTCCCGCCAGCGCGCAGGCCACCACCAGCGCCTGCTGCCAGAAGCGCTCCTGCACGGTGATGTGAAGGGGCTCGTCGAGCCGGACGTTGGCCAGGGTCGAGAACACGACCAGGTAGACGGCGAGGGTTGCGGACCAGAAGAGCACGAGCCGCCGTGACGGCGACGGGCGGCGGAGCTCGGTCCACGACACCACGACCAGCAGCGGCCCGGCCAGGAGCGTCGTCTCGTCGAAGCGCCGCAGGAAATGGGCGAGGCGCGGGAGCATCTCGCCGCCCTGCCCCACCTCGGCGCTCGCGAGACGGAAGGTGCCGTACTCCCGCCGAAGGAGGTGCGTGAGGAAGCCGTCCCACGTCGTTGCGTCTCCCCAGGCGAGGGGTGGATGCGCCGCCGCGGCGAGAGGGAGATACGCGTAGGGGAGCAGACCGCCGCCGAACGCCAGGACCACGACGACGGCTCGCCGGAGGGAGAACGCCCTTCCCTCGAGCAGCACCAGGGCGGCCAGCAGGGGAGCGCCGAGGAAGATCAAGGTGTGGTGGTTGGTGAGACCAAGGCCCACGACGAACGCGGTCAGCGGCAGGACGGACGGACGGGGCGCCAGGACCGCTTCGACCGACAGGTCGACGAGCGCCGCCGCGAACAGGTTGTTGAGCGGAAAGACCTCGGCCGAGACGGCGTAGGGCCACACCAGGGGCGAGAAGGCGAAGAGAGCGGCCGAGGCGATCCCCGCCCACGCGCTCCTCGCCCAGCGCGCGACCCCGTGGCACAACAGAGCCGCGGCCGCCGCGTCGCAAACGGCCGACAGGAGGTTGACCCGCCACGCGACGGAACCGAAGGGAAGGCGGGAGAAGACGTGGCCCAGGAGAGTGTGGAGGGGATAGCCGGGGGGATGAGCGACTCCGCGGACGCACGCCGCGACGAGCATCTCGCCGCTGTCGCCGCCCACGACCGTCGGGCTCAGGGTCAGGACGTAGACGACGAGGGACGCGAGCCCAGCCGCTCCGGAGGCGAGAAGGGCTCCTCGAGCCCCCGAGGGTCGCCGGGCGCCGGGCTCGGGTTCCTCGAGCTTCGGCGCCGTCTTGGTGCGCCTGCCGTGACGCACGTGGGCCTGCTAGGGCTTCTTCGTGAGGCTCGCGTACACGATGCCGACGAAGTCGTCGGGCTTCAGGAACCCCTTCCCCCATTTCTCGTCGTAGGAGGCCGTGGGCTTCGCGGCCTGGACCTGGGCCAGGGTCTTTCCCGCCTTGACGAGGGGGAGGACGCGGTCCCGGATCCCCGCGAGCATGTCGCGATAGTCCTTGAGCGCGGCGCGGTCCGCCAGGGGGCCGTGGCCCGGGATGACCTTGGTCTTGTCGTCGACGATGGTCAGCATCCGGTCGGCCGCCGCGATCATGCCGTCGAGCGACCCCCCGGTCGAAAGGTCGATGAAGGGATAGAGGCCGTTGAAGAAGAGATCTCCCGCGTGGATGACGTTGGCCTTGTGGAAGTGGACGAAGGAGTCGCCGTCGGTGTGCGCCGGAGGGACGTGGATCGCCTGCACGTCGTCACCGTTCACGTGGAACGTGGCGGTGCTGTCGAAGGTCACGATGGGCAGCGCCTTCTCGGGAGACGCCGGGACCTTCTCGTTGAACGCGGCGAGGAACTGCTCGGTACTCATGCGCACGCGCACGTTGTCGTGGGCCACGATCAGGACGCCGGCTTCGCCCATGTCCTTGTTGCCGCCCGTGTGGTCGCCGTGCCAATGGGTGTTGAGGAGGAAGCGGATCGGCTTGTCGCTCACGGCCGCGACCGCGGCCTTGATCTTCGGCGTCAGCGGGGCGTACTCGTCGTCGATCAGGAAGGCGCCGTCGGCCCCCGCCGACAGGCCGATGTTCCCCCCGGAGCCCTGGAGCATGTAGACGCCGGGGGCGACCGTCGTGGTCGTGACCTGCACCTTGTCGAAGTTCTGCTCCTGGGCCGAAGCGACGACGGGAACGACGAGGCCCAGAGCCATCGCGGCGATCCGAAGATTTCGCATCGAGCCCTCCTCAAGCGAACACGAGACGGGAGTCTAAACCAGAAGCGGGGTGCTAGACTGCGCCCGCCGTCATGACCCCCCTCGGCAAGGCCGGCCCGCGTGTCCTGGTGGCCGCTCTCTACGCGGTCCTGACCGTCCTCCTTACGTATCCCCTGATCCTCCATCTGACCACGCACCACGTCGGGGAATCCGGAGGGGACGCGCGTGTCTACCTCTGGAACCTCTGGTGGGTCAAGACCGCACTCCTCAAGCTCCACAGCAGCCCCCTCCAGACCGACTACATCTTCTACCCGACCGGGATCGGCCTCGCTCTCCACACGCTGGCGCTCGGCCAGGGGCTCCTGTTCATCCCGCTGAGCGCCCTCTTCGGGGACGTGGCCGGCGCCAACGCCATCGTGTTGTCGACCTTCCTCGCGTCGAGCCTGGGTGCGTACGCGCTGGCCCGTCACCTCGGCGCGGGTCGCGAGGGGGCGTTCCTGGCCGGGCTCGTCTTCGCCTTCTGTCCCTACCGCCTGGCGCGGTTGGCCGGCCACTACGACCTGCTCAGCACCGAGTGGATCCCGCTTTACGGCCTCGCGCTCTCGAAGGCGCTCGAAACCGACCGCGGGCGCTGGCGGTGGGTGCTCGTCGCGGGCTTGCTGGGTGGGGCCTGCGGCTACGTCGATCTCACGTACCTGGTCTTCCTCGCCGTCGTGTCGATCGTCGTGCTCGCTTTCCGGCGGCCCTGGCGCGAGCGAAGGCTGCTCCCGAGGGCCGGGGCCGTCGCGGTTCTCGTCGTGGCGATCCTTCTGCCGCTCCTGCTCTCGGCATGGAGAGACGCGAAGACGTGGCGGTACGCGCCCTACCCCGGCTCCGATCGATACGTCGCCGATCTCATCGGATACGTGACCCCCGGACCGCGACAGACGATCCTCGGCGATCGTATCGGCCGGGCCTTCGAGTCCAACGTCACCGAAACGACGGTGTTCGCCGGCTGGACCACCCTCGTTCTTGCGGGACTTGCGCTCTCACGGAAGGACGTGCGGAGGGTCCTCGCGCCATGGATCGTCCTCGGGGCGATCGCCTTCGCCCTGAGCCTGGGGGACTCGCTCCACCTGGCGGGCCACGACAGCGGCGTGCCGATGCCCTTCGCTCTCGTTCGCCGCCTGCCGCCGCTCGAGCATCTCCGCGCGCCCTCCCGTTTCGCCATTCTCGTGGTGCTGGCGCTGGCCCTGCTGGTGGCCGCGGCCTGGACCCGCGGGCTGGAAAGAGCCGCCGGGACCCGCTCGCGCCTCGCCCTCACGGCCCTCGCGGGCGCCGCGATCGCGGCCGAGGCGGCCGCCCTTCCAGTCCCCATGTTCGCCGCGGGCGCCCCCGCGGTCTTCGCGGCCATCGGTCGCGAGGCCGGTGACTTCACGGTCCTCGAGATACCCGGAATCGATCAGATCCCGGGCCAGCTCATGTACCGCCAGACCATCCACGGCAAGCGCATCCTCATCGGAACCGCCGCCCGCGTTCCGATCGAGAAGGCGTCGTACTTCTTCGGCCTTCCCCTCGTCCGCCCTCTCGTCGACCTCCGCAAGGGGAAGCTCTCACTGGACGACGCGATGCGCCCCGAAACGCTGGGTCCCACCGCCGAGGCGGCGCGGTTCCTGGGCGTGCGCTACATCGTCATCGAGCGCGCCTTCGAGGGGCGCGGCATCGCGCGCTTCCTCGAGGCCGCCCTGCCCACGGAGCGCATCGAGGGAGACCCCGACCGTATCGTCCTGCGGGTGCGCCCCGAGGGTCTTCCGTCCTTGCCCTCGACTCTCGAGGCCGGCGCGTCCGCCTCGCGCCTCTACTTCGAGAGCGGCTGGTCGACGCCAGAGGCCGACGGCCCCGGCCTCGTGCGCCGCGCGCTCGGGACGCGATCGACGTTGCTCTTCCGGCGACCGGCAGACGGGGCCGGCGACGTCGTGCTCACCCTGGGCAGCGTCCCGGCGGGCGAGGCGCTCCGCGTCGACGCGTGGGTCGGAGGGCAGCGCGTGGGGATCGCGCCGGTGCTGGTCGGAGGCGCGAGCCTCCGCTGGCCGCTGCTCGCGGGCCCGCTCGGGGGAGTGGAGCGAATGGAGCTCCTATGGTCGGGTCCCGGCGCTCGCGTCGCCGCCGTTCGCTTCGAGGTCCCAGACCGTGATCACCGGGCCGCCGCGCTCCACCGCATCGAAGCCGGAGTACGGTAGGTAGAAGGCATCGCCGGAATAGAAGTACGGTTTCACCCGCGAGGCCTTGACGAACGGATCGAACACGGCCTCGGCGCGTCCGTGCGCCGCGAGCCACGCGCGCACGTCGTCGCTCGGACGGCCGTAATAGACGTAGGGGTGGTCGTGGGTGACGAGGTAGCGGATGCCCGCGCTCCGGATGGCGTCCACCTTGCACGGAACGACCTCGGGCTTGAACGCGGGCGGACGGCGATGGTCGTCGTTGATCGCCGGCGCTCCGTAGCCTTGGCAGACGAGGACACGGGATCGGGGCGGCAGGTGCTCGGCGACCCAGTCGGCGGCCAGGAGCCGCGTATCGGGTCGGGCCGCCAGATGGTCGTACTTCAGGACGCTGACGAGGGGCGGCAGGGCGAGCGCCGCTGCGGCCAGGGTCGCGACCGCCTTGCCTGCGTGAGGCAGGCCGGCGAGGACCGCTTCCGACGCCAGGATGGCGAGGGGGGGGACCATCGGGAGCGTGTAGCGTCCGAGCACCCACGTCATCGTGGCCATGCTGGCGAACGTCGGCGCGAGGAACGCCAGGAACAGCACGTCCGCCGGCCTCCTTCGCCAGAGCGCTCGGGCCAAGCCGGCCACTGCGGCGAGGTATCCCGGCCAGCCGAAGGCGCCGGGGAGCGTGACGGTCACGTGGGTGATCCAAGCTGGCGCTCCCGGGCTGCTGAAGAGCGCCTCCCTCTGCACGACGAGTCCCTTCACGACCTGATCGAAATGAATCACGCATGCCGGCGACGTGGCGGCGAAGGCCGCCGCCATCGCGCCGCCGCTCACGAGGAGCGAGCCCATGGCGCGCCGCCGGTCACCTTCCTCCGCTGGCCGCCAAAGACGCGGCAGGGCCGCGACCAGGGTCCCGATCAGGACGGTGCCCGCGTTGTACTTGGCCGAGGTCGCCAGGCCGGCGAAGAGGCCTGCCACGAGGTAGTCGCGACGCTTCTGGGTCCGAGCGGCGCGTAGGCCGAAGGCCAGGGAGAGGGTGACGAAGAACGTCATCGGAATGTCCACGGTGCCGTAGTGCGAGTCGCGGGCGTGGAGGAAGTTGACGGCCACGAAGAGGGCCGCCAGGAGCGCCACGCTGCGACGGCCGTACGCCTGGAACGCCGCCAGTCCCGCGGCAAACACCGTCGCGGCGCCGAAGGCCACACTGACGCCCCGGCAGATGCGGTACTGGAGCCCGGGGCGGCGAACGGCGACGTCCACCAGGAAATCCTCGGTGGTCGCGTATCGACCGGTCGCCAGGCCCGCGTACCGATAGGCGGCGAGGGCGAGGGCGTCGACGTCGAAGACTAGATGAGGGTAGTTGTAGTCGCCCGGGCTCAGGACACGGCCGAGGGACATCTGGAGGGACTTGCCCACGACCAGCTCCTCGTCGGGGCGCGCGATAGGGTGAGGCAGGCCGTAGTCGAGGCCCCAGAGACGGATCCCGGCGGCCAGGATCGTGAGTGCCCCGAGGGCGATCGCAAGAGCACCGCGACTCACGGGGTCGGGATCTCCTCGTCCCCCGGGAGGGGTGCCTTGGGTCCGTCGGGCGTCAACGTGTAGATGCGCTCGGACCCGAGCTCCGCTGCCAGGGCGACCCCCTCGGGTAGCGACGTCGCCAGGACGATCCGCTCGCGCTGGCGATCCTCGAGCCGGTCCATGTGGACGACCACGTAGCGGACCCCGGCCCCGCGCAGAGCGCGGCTCGCCCATCCCCCGGGCCATCGCGCGCCGACCATCCCGACGTGGATGCTCGGCGGCGGTGCGAAGGCCCCCCACCCGTTCACCATCTTCTGCCCGTGGACGATCGACCCGTAGATGTAGTCGCCGTCGTACGCGGACCAGGGGATCTCGAGGACCGTTCCGCGCGCCGCGTGGGACAGCCAGCGGGCCGCGTCGGAGGGCACCGGCATCCTCTGGAACATCCCCGAGGCGTGGACGACGCCCCCTTCGCAGGCGGCCAGGGCGATGAAGCCCCATCCCCAGAACCGGAAGGAGCGGAACCGTTCCGCGAGGCTCGCCCAACCCACGGCCGCGAGGACGCAGAGTGCGAGGAGGGCGATGGGGGCCATGCGATAGGGGGTGCGCAGGAGCCGATAGCCGGGGAGCCCCCGGAGAGCATCGTAGGGTCCGGGGATCGAGAAGGGTCCGACGGCGATCTCCGGTCCGAGCGACAGCAGCACGCCGGTCGCGGCCAGCGCCACGAAAAGGCGCGACCGGCCGGCGCCGCAGGACCAGGGCGGCCACCGACAGGGCGACGACGGCGGTGCCCGGATAGTAGGCGGGGCCCGCGCGGAAGACCCGTCGCAGCGGGGCGAACGTGGGGAAGGCACCGCGGGCGCTCGGTCGCAGGTACGAGGTCCAGAGCGCGCTCCAGCCGATCAGCTCCTGCCGCTTCCGGGCGAGGCCGAACGCCTGCTGCGCCCTCAGGTAGGGCAGGAACGCCGGTGCTGCCACGAGGGCGACAAGGGCCAGAGCCACCAGGACGCGTCTGAGCGCCCTTGGCGACGCCGTCCGGAGGTGGAGCAGCAGCGTCACGGCCAGGAAGGGAGCGAGGAGCGCCGCGTAGTACCCGCTGCTCAGGGCCTGCAGGAGAACGGCGACGCCCATCCCCGTCAGGTTGGCGATCGTCGGCGACGCGAGCGAGCGCAGCAGGAACAGGAGCGCGAAGGGGAGCCATTGGATCGACATCGTCTGGATGTGGACGGCGCTCTCGAGGCGATAGCAGGAGAAAGCGTAGGCGAGCCCCGCGAGGAAGGCCCCTTCGCGCGAGTCGGTGACGTGACGAGCCAGGAGGTAGGCTCCCAGACCCGATAGGGGAAAGGTCAGCAGCCAGACCACGTTGTAGGCCTCGAGCGGCGACGCGCCGAGCGAGAGCAACGGCGCCGCCACGAACGACTGGGCGAGCAGGCTCTCGGTGGCGGCGAGGCTCTGGGGTTGCGGGTAGTAGATGTTCGCGTCGAACAAGCGCGCCGGCGTGGTGAGATGGGTGCTCACCCAGTGGAGGGCCCAGATGTTCCCGAGGGCGTCGCCGGGGATGCCGACCGTCGACAACCCCCGCACCAGGGGCCAGAACACGGCGACGGTGAGGGCCGCATAGGCCGCGACGGCGAGGAGCGCGTCGCGGCCGCCGCCCTTCACGAGGCCGGTCTCCGCCAGACCCGGAGCAGGTTCCGGGCGCCGTGAGCGGCCTCGCGCCAGCCCAGCTTGCTCGTGCCCTCGTGGCGATCCTTGAAGCAGATCGGGATCTCGCGTATTCGCGCCCCCTCCTGGCGCGCCGCCCACAGTAGCGACTCCACGAGGAACGAGTAGCCGGTCGACTCGATCCTCTCCCAGGGGATCGCCTCGAGGACGTGGCGCCGGTAGGCCCGGAAGCCCGAGGTGCAGTCGTGGGCCGGCAGCCGGAAGAGGAGGTGAACGAAGCGGTTCGCCGACGCGCTGAGGAGCCGCCGGTGGAGCGACCAGCCCACGATCCGGCCCCCCGCGGTGTAGCGCGAGCCGATGACGACGTCGCTGCCTTCCAGGGCCGCGAGCAGCGCCGGGATCTGCGCGGGGTCGTGGGAGAAGTCGCAGTCCATGGTCACGACCGCCTCCGCGCCGGCCTGGAGAGCCTCGCGGAATCCCGCGCGGTACGCCGTTCCGAGGCCCCGCTCTCCCCGGCGACGCAAGGTCCGCACCCTCGGTTCCCGCGTGGAGCGCGCCTCCACGAGAGCCGCTGTGCCGTCGGGCGAGTCGTCGTCGACCACCAGGACCTCGATCCGCGAATCCAGCGAGAGGATGACGTCCAGGATGGCCATGACGTTGCCCGCCTCGTTGAAGGTCGGCAGCACGATCCAGGTCTTGAGCAAGCCACCGGATTGTACGCTGGTGCTAGACTCCCGCCATGGTGCGTCGTGACGCGGCAGGGGCATCGGGTACGTCAAAGACCGGTGCGACTGCTGCTCGCTGCGCCACTCCAGCCGGTGCAAGACCGGTCCCGGTAGGCGTCGGAGCGCCGGGTAGCAGGCCCCAGGCGGTGGGTGGAGACCCTGCCGTCCGAGCGGGGCGTCAAGAGCCCGCGAGGCGGCGGAAGCCGCGCAGCGGGGAGCAAGCACGCGGGCCGCAACATGAAGTGAAGCCTGCAGCCTCGACAGATGAACAAACCGGGGGCCGAGCCGCTCATGTCACGGCGAAGGCAACACCGGCGGTCCGAGATCCGAAGCGGGCCGTTGGCCTTGGCGGGGTAGGGGGCGCAGCACGTGTGCAAGGAGTGGAGCGGAACACGAGAGGCCCGTCTGCGCAGCCTGAGTCAAGGCAAGGCGCCTCGCATAAGCCGAAGGCGAAATCGAGCGTCGCGCAGCGGGAGTCCGAGGGGGTCGTAGTACCGATGATGGCCGCGAAGAACAACGCGGCTTTAGGGAAGGACCCCTGGGGTGGTCGTGTCGACGGAGCAGGTAAGCGCGAGGGAATGGCCGGCGAGACCGGACCTAACGACCCCGGCGGCTTTGTGCCGCGCGAGAAAGTGCGAGAACTGCAACGTCGGCTGTGGGCCGGGGCCAAGCGGGCTCCGGGACGCCGTTTTCACGCGCTTTACGACCAGGTCTGGAGGGGTGACGTCCTCCGGGAAGCGTGGGAACGAGTGAGTCGGAACCGCGGCGCCGCGGGAATCGACGGCCAGTCGATCCGTGACGTCGAGCAGAGCGGAGTGGAGAGCTTCCTGGAAGGACTCGCCACCGAGCTGCGAACAGGCGAATACCGGCCGAGCGTGGTCCGACGCCGGTACATACCGAAGGCCGATGGGAAGAAGAGGCCGCTGGGGATTCCGACGGTACGGGACCGGGTGGCACAGATGGCGGCAAAGCTCGTGCTGGAGCCGATCTTCGAGGCGGATTTTCTGCCTGTCTCGTACGGCTTCCGTCCGAAGCGGAGCGCGCTGATGGCGCTGGAGGCGCTGAGGAAGCTCGGTGCCAAGGGTGGTCATCACGTGCTCGACGCCGACATACGTGACTACTTTGGAAGCATCGACCACGAGAAGCTGCTGAAGCTCGTGGCACGACGCGTCTCGGACCGGCGGGTCTTGAAGCTGCTGCGGCGGTGGCTCGAGGCAGGAGTGATGGAAGAGGGCACCGTCAGTGCGACGGTGGCGGGCACGCCGCAGGGTGGGGTGATCTCACCCTTGCTCTCGAACATCTACCTGCACGTGCTCGACGTTTTGTGGACGCGCCACAGCGCTCCCCTCGGGACGCTGGTGCGCTACGCGGACGACTTCGTGGTGATGTGCCGCACCGCGAGGGAGTGCGAGCGGGCCGAGGAGCGCATCAGGGTCATCCTGGGGCGTCTCGGTCTCGAGCTTCACCCGGACAAGACGAGGCGGGTCGAGCTTTTCGATGGCAAGGAGGGCTTCGACTTCCTCGGCTGCCACCTGCACAAGCGTCTGAGCGGCAAGCTGTGGGAGCAGACGCGCAAGCGTCTCTATTTTCTGCAGCGCTGGCCGTCGCAGCGCTCGATGCAGCGCGTACGGCAACGCGTGAAGGAGCTCACTCCGAGATCGAGGTGCCACGCGGACGTCCGCGATGTCGTCGCCGATCTAAACCCCGTGCTGCGGGGCTGGGGCAACTACTTCCGCACCGGGAACGCCGCGCGCCGTTTCATCCAGCTCGACACCTACGTGTGGCGGAGGCTCCGCGCCCTGCGCATCAAGCGCCAGGGTCGGCACCTGCGCGCCGGAGAAATCGACCGCTGGACCCGGGACTACTTCCATAACCTCGGCCTTCACCGCCTGCGCGGAACCGTCCGTTACCCGGAGCAGCCCTTCTGGCAACAGGAGACCGCCTAATGCTCCGGCCCGAGAGGCCACCGGAAAGCCGTGTGCGGGAAATCCGCACGCACGGTTTGAACGGGGGTCTTGCTGTCCCACGCCTTTGCAACCCGCAAGGGAAAGGATAGAAGGATCTACCAATGCCCGCCGAAGGCCCTGCGTCCACTGGCGATCAGGGGCGCAGCCCGGGGCTCCCGGCCGACGGCGCGCGGGGTAGCACCTCGCGATGGCTTCCCTGGCTGCTGAGAGCCGCTCTCCTCCTGGAGCTCGGGAACCTGTTCGCCATCGCCGTCACCAACGGCCTCCTCCAGCTCCCGCCCACCGGGGCGAATCGATCCGCGAGCTTCGCCGGCCACGCCGCCCTCGCGTGGCTCCTCGTGGCCCTGCTCGAGGCGCGCGGCTGGGGTGATGCCGACAGGGAGCGTAGGGGCTACAAGATCTCGCGGCTCGTGGTCGTCGGGCTCTGCTTCTGGGGAGCGCTCCTGTTCGTCCGGTCCGGTCTCCGGCTGAGCTCCGACGGCCCCCACTACTTCGTCCAGGCGAGGTCGCTGCTCTTCGATCACGACGTCGACTTCGCCAACGACTACGCCCGTGTCAAAGCCCCCGCCGCCCTCGCGAGCCAGTATCCCGTGGGCATGGCGCTTCTCTCGCTGCCGTTTCTGTCGCTGGCCCACGTGCTCCTGCTCCTGGGTCGCTGGCTCGGCTATCCCCTGAGCCCCGACGGCTTCGGATACCCCTACGAGACCGCCTTCGGCCTGGCCAGCTACGCCTTCGGCTGTCTCGGCCTGCTGGCCATGCTCCGCGCCACGGCCCGCCTCTTCCCGGTGCGAACAGCCCTCGTCAGCGTCGTGACGGTCTGGATGGCCTCGTTCCTGATCTGGTACATGGCTTTCGAACCCAGCATGCCCCACGCGATGTCCACGGCGTGGGCCACGCTCATGGTTTCGTACTGGCTCGAGAAGAGGCCGCTCACGACCTCACGTCAGTGGGCCCTCCTCGGCGCCATGGCCGGCGTGTCGGCCCTCGTCCGATGGCAGACGGGTGTCCTTCTGGCTGTCCCGCTGCTGGATGGGCTCCTCGAGTCGCGCCGCTCCTGGCTCAAGAGCGGCTGGGCCCTGGTCTCGTCGGCCGCGTGCTTCGCGCCACAGATGGTGTTCTGGCACCTCAAGGCCCACGGCGCCCTCGCGATGCCATTGACCCAGCACGGCGTGAGCTGGAGCCGGTTCAGCGTGGCCGAGGTGCTCTTCTCCACGAACCGGGGACTCTTCACGTGGAGCCCCGTGATCTACCTGGGCGTGGCGGGCCTAGTGATCTGGGCGCGGCGCGCGCCGCGCTTGGCGATCCTCTTCCTGTTCGGCTTCCTGCTACAGGTCTACGTCAACGCGAGCGTCGCGTACTGGTGGTCCGGGTGGTCCTTCGGGAGCCGCCGGTTCGACAACTGCCTGCTGTTCTTCGTCGTGGGCTTTGCCGCGATGCTGGAGTTCGTGGCGCGCCGACCCTGGCTTCCGCTGGCCGCGCTCTGCGCCTTCCTCTGCGCCTGGAACGCGGGCCTCATGCGACAGAGCCGAGAGGGACGGGTACCACCCGATCGCCTGACCTCTTTCGAGGATGTCGCCGTCCGGAACGTGCAGATGTTCTACGCGGACGTGGGCCTGCCCTTCGCCGCTCCGGCGAACTGGTACTTCGCCTGGCGCTTCGGCGTCTCGCCGGAGCGATTCGATCGGCTGTTCGGCCACGAGGGCTTCGGCAACCTCCACCTTCCCTTCGACGCGGCCAGCGAGCCCTTCGTGGGCCGAGGCTGGAGCGAGCCCGGCGCCGATCCGAGCGGCCGGCCCTTCCGCTGGTGTGTCGGAGGCTCCTGCACGCTCCTCGTGCCCCTCAAGGCCGCGCGGCCGTATGCGCTGACGGTTCGCGTGCGACCGGCCACCGGCACCTCCCCCAACTGGGTCGGCCTGACGGTCAACGGCGCCGCGCAGCCGAAGCGAGCCCTGGCGGACGAAGAGACGTTGACGTGGCAGCTTCTCCCGGCTCTCTGGCATCGCGGCACCAACGAGCTTCGCTTCGACTTCGATCGCTCGGCTCGGCCCTCGGAGCTGGGTCCTTCCTCCGATTCCCGTCCCCTTGCCGGCGCGATGTACGAGATGGAGCTTCTGGTCCAGGAGCCCGACGGCGGAGAGCGCGCCGATGCTCCCTAGAGCCCGGCCACCTTGGGTGGCGTGGGGAGGGCTCGGCGTGGTCCTCCTCCTGGGCGCCGCACTCCGGATCTGGGGCGTGACCTACGGACTCCCCAATCCCACCGCGCGTCCCGACGAGGAGCTCGTCGTCGGAAAGGCCTTCGCGGTCTTCACGGCCGGGCGCCTCGACCCCGGCAACTACACCTACCCCAGCCTGCTCATCTACCTCCAGGCCCTTGCCTTGTGGACCTACGCGAAGGGGGGCGCCCTCGTCGGATGGTACGCGCAACCCAGGGACTTCCTCGTCGACGCGGCGGTGGCTCGTCCGAGCCTGGTGTACCTGATCTGCCGGTCCGTGTCGGTCGTTCTCGGTCTGGGCACGATCGGCGCGGCCTGCCTTCTGGCCTGGCTGGGCTGCCGCCGCCGCGACGTCGCGGTGCTCGCGGCCCTCATCGTCGCGACGAACTACATCCACGTCCGCGACTCCCGCTTCGGGACCGTCGACGTCGGGATGACCTTCTTCATCGCCCTCTCGCTCTGTTTCGCCGTCAAGGCCGTGGATGGGCAGCGCGCCGCCGACTTCGCCCTCGCCGGACTCTGCGCGGGGCTGGCCGCCTCGGTGAAGTACAACGGCGGGATCGTCGTGATCGCTCCGGTGGCCGCCGCGCTCCTGGCTCGGCCCGCGCGAGTCGGGCCGGCCGCGGTGAAGATGCTGATCGCCGCCGGCGCCGCCCTGGCGGCCTTTGCCCTCACCTCTCCCTACATCCTCCTGCGGTCTTCGATCGTCCTGGCCGAGCTCGCCGCCCGCCGGCGCTACATGTACGCAACGCCGGGGGAGCCGGCCCTTTGGGTGCACCTGCGGGAGACGTTCCCGGTGGGCCTCGGCTGGCCCCTCTTCGTGGCCGCGGGGCTGGCGGCCGCCTGGTGCCTCCGATCGCGCCGTGCTTTCCACGTGGTCGTCCTTGCCTACCTCCTCCCGATGTTGGCCTCGATCCTGACCACGACCCACGCGTTCCCCCGCTACCTCGTCCCCTTGGTGCCCGCCGTCGCGGTTCTCGCGGCCGAGTTCGTGGTCGTGGTTCTTCCCGCCGGCCGTCTGACGTGGCTCGCCCTGGCCCTGGCCCTCGCAGGGCCCGGCCTCTGGCGCTCCGTCGCCTTCGACCGCCTCGCGGCGCGAAAAGACACGCGCGTCCTGGCGGCCGAGTGGGTGGCGGAGAACCTGCCGGCGCGGTCGCCCGTCGGCGTTTGCAGGGGCTACGCCGCCACGGCGATCAACAGCGATTTCCGGCGTCCACCCGCGTTCAAGGTGTCCGTCCTCGAATGCCAGGACGAGGCCGCCCTGGCGGCGATCCCTCGCTACCTGATCACGCAGGACCACCCGGTTCTGGGCCCCTGGTCCAGGATCTCGCCTGCTCTCGCCGAGCGGTTGAAGAATCGAGGCCGTCCGCTCGTCGTCTTGAGCCCGTTCCGGGAAGGCGCCGCCGACCAGGCCCGGTTCTACGCCGGGGACGCCTTCTATCTCCCGCTCTCGGGGCTCGAAGCCATGGATCGAGGCGGGCCGGTCGTCACGGTCTGGGACCTGGGCGCCTAGACCCTTGCCGTGATGACGAACTTCATGTTCTGGGCGATGCAGACGAGCACGAACCAGAGACCGCCGTAGGCGACGACGCGCGTCCACGAGGTCCAGCGGGCCAGCTCGAGGCCGATCGGGATCATGAGCAAGGGGTACATGAGAGTCCAGGTGCGGGCGGTCTCGGCCGGCACGATCCCGAGCACGGCCGTCAAGACGATCTGGCCAATGGCGAGAAAGGCAACCTGACGCGACGACGCCGCGAAGCGAGCGCGCGCAGCGACGAAGAAAGCGACGAGCGCGAAGCTGACCCAGCCGGAGCCCAGCGCGAAGTCGAGGACGTCGAACACGACATGGATCGGATACGGCCGTTGGGCCCGCACTGAGTAGCCGGCGAGCAATCGAGAAGCCGTCCGGTAGGTCGCAATGGGGTCGTACCCGCTGAGGAGCCACAGCGCCGCGTACGAGAGCCCGACGGTCAGGACGGCCAGGAGCGCATGCCGTGCGACGGTCCCGAGCGTGCCCATGCCGCCCCTTGCGACATGGAGGGCGGACAGGGCGCCGAGGACGATGCCGAGAATGAGGAACATCTGGCTGCAGAAGCAGGCGAGCGCGAGCGCGAAGCCAAAGCCCACGGCCAGGATGGCGCGATCGTAGGCCAGCGCGGAGACCCAGAGCGCGACCAGGGCACAGGCCACCGCCGGATAGACCTGGTCGAACTGCGGAACGAACAAGACGAGGGAGGGGCACAGGGAGAAGTAACTGGCCCCGCAAAAGGCCGCGTCGCGATCGTGGCACAACATCAAGATCATCACGTACGTCGCCGCCACCGACAGCGTCGCCAGAACGGCCAGAAGGAGTCCCGCCGCGAGTGCCGCGAAAGCGTTCGCGCCGAAGAGGGCGATGAAAACCATGTGATAGAGAAGCAGGCCCGGGGGCTTGAACCGGGTGTGGGTTCGGAGGCTGGGCATCCGAGCGGCGTGGCCTCCCAGCCACTCCCGTGGGGAGAGGCCGTCGCGCAGGAGGTCCCCGGCGTCCGAGAAGTAGCTCGTTGCGATCGGGTCGCGGATGGCGTCGCCGATGCTGGCGACGTCGAAGGGGCGCCGATGCAGCCCCGCGGCCGTGAGCTCGAGCCCGAGCGTGGAAAGCATGAGCAGCCCCACCGCAAACACGACCCGGCTGCGATCGCGTGCGTAGACCCGCTGGGCCAGGAAGAACGGTGCCGCCGCCAACAGCATGGCCGGAAACAGCCGCCATCCGTCGAGCCGCACCCAGCCCCACCGCCAGTACCAGGGTCCGTTCAGGCCCGGGGTGTGGAGAACCGTCAGGATTCCCAGGGCCCCGGCGATTCCAAGAACCACGAACAACTTGACGGCGGCCGCGGGCCGTCCGTCGCGACCGGCGCGGCCGTCGTCGGGCGCGCTAGGAGTGGGGTCGGGCGTAGAGAGCCCGGCGGTCGGCCTCGGGGATGCGCGTGTGGTAGACCACGTCCCACATCCCGCTCGTCAGGCCGTAACCGACGTGGGTCCCCTTGGGGCTGTGGTGGTAGAGGTGGTGCCGCTTGATGTACTGGAAGTAGCGCCCCTTGAAGGACGCGAAGTGGACCGAGTGGTGGACCCATTCCTCGGCGATGTAGGCCTGCATGATCCCGGCGACGAGGAGCGGCATCGTGTGGAACGGGGTCAATGAGGCGAGGCCGATGAACACGACGACGAAGGGCAGGGTGTCGATCGTGGTCCCGCTGATGTGGTTCCCGTCCCAGGGGCGCTTGTGGTGCTCCAGGTGCAGGTGGTCGAAGTACTTGTGGAGCTGATGGCGGAAGAACCCCGGCGCGTCGGGGAAGCGTCCGTGGAGGACGTACCGGTGGGCCCAGTACTCCAAGGCCGTCCAGGCCCCCACCCCCGCCGCGAAGTAGGCCAGGGAGATCCACCGCGTCTCCCGGCCGAGGGCCAGGACCAGCAGCGTCAGGACGTAAGAAGTGTAAAGGATCGACACGGGGTAGAGGCGGCGTCGAGCCTTGCGCGCCTCGGTTTCATGTTGAACCCCACCCCGTCCGACCCGCTCCAACGTAGCATCAAATGAAAGAGACAAGCTAGAACTCCAAAACATCACTTGTACTGGACCCCCGTGCCCGGTGTCAAGTGCCACCGGGGCAACGCTCTACGGACGCGCGGGGGCCGGCGACGGCACGGGGGGCAGGCCCAGGCGCACGGCCTCCTTGTCCACCGCTGCAAGGAAATCGTTGACGCGGGGCAGGCGCTTCCCGTTGATGAAGACCGTGGGGGTGGCCTTGACGCCAACTTGTTCAGCCTCCTGGACTTCGTCGGCCAGCCGCGCCTTCGTTTCGGGGGCCTCGAGGCACGCTTCGAGGCCCGGGGCCGCGAGGCCCGCGCCCGCGGCCAGTCGCGTGACGTCGTCCCGGCTCATCGGGCGGGCCGGCGCGGCGTAGACCGCGTCTTGATAAGCCGCCAGCCGCCCCTGCTGCTGCGCGCAGATCGCCCCCAGGGCCAGGAAGCAGGCGCCTTCGTGCACGGTGTTTTGGAGCTTCGGGTTGCAGGTCTTGTCGAGTGGGTAGTTCTTGTAGAAGATCGCTACCCGCCCCTGGGACCTGGGGAGGTACTCCTTGAAGCCGCCGGCCAGGGCTCGACAAAACGGGCACAGGTAATCGGAGAACTCGACGACGCGAACGGGCGCGTTGGCCGGGCCCGAGAAGGGCGTCTTGGTCAGGTTCAGGGCCTGGGGGACGGCGTCCTCGAAGTCCTTGATGGCTTTGTCGGTGACGTACTGCTCCCGCTTCTGGGGGTCGTCGAGGATCTCCTTCAGGCGACGTGCCTCCTCGGCGCCGGCCTGCGCCGTGGCCGGCTCTCCCAGGAGCCCCGCCGTGCGCCGCGCCTCCCGGTAGACCAGGGTCATGTTCGCGGCCAGGATGGACGCGGCGATCGCCCCGCTCGTCAACCCCCAACCGGCCACCACGAGGCGCCCGTCGGTCCTGAACAGCGCGGCCCATGACGTCGGGCGCCGGGAGACGGGCCACAGGACCAGGAGCGCGGCCAGGTTCACGACGTAGGTCGCGATGCAGAGCCTGCAGAAGGCCTTGATCGAGAACGCCTGGATGCCGAGCAGCACAATGTCGGTCGTCAGGGCGGCCAAGAGCCCCAAGACGGCCAGCCCGCCCGCGACCCCGAGGGTCTCGGGGTCCGCCACCAGCGCGAGGACCAGGAGGGCGGCCAGGGAGACGTAGAAGAAGAGGCCCACGGCCGCCAGCGGCACGCCCCCGACCACGGAGTAGGCGCTCCGCGCCACGGTCTCGCACCCGCTCTGGCTGCCCGCGCCGCAGACCGCCTCCACCGCCGCGACGGCCGGGCCTTCGCCGTAGTGTTGAAGGAGGAGGAGGCCGGAGAGGGCGGCACCGAGGAGCAGGAGGAGGAAGGCGAGGGCCGCGCGCCGCTGGTCCATTCAGGGACGATCATACTAGACTTCCGACCGGCACCTGATCATGGACGTCCGCATCCTGTTCGAGCGAGAGATCCGCCGGCTCATCGGGCCGCGCGAGGCCCTCGGTGCCGTCCGCGAAGCCTTTGCGCGCCTGGCCCGAGGAGAGGCGACCCTCCCCGGCGTGATCGGCCTCGACGTTCCCGGGCACCAGGGCGAGGTCCACGTGAAAGGGGCGCACCTGCACGGTTCCCGCTTCTTCTCGATCAAGACCGCCGCCGGCTTCTACGCCAACGTGGCGCGGGGGCTGCCCATGGCCAGCGGCCACGTGATGGTCTTCGACGCCGAAACGGGATTCCTTCGCGCGATCCTCTTCGACAACGCCTACCTCACGGAGCTGCGCACCGGCGCCGCGGGGGCCCTGTCGGCCGACCTCCTGGCAAGGCGGGAAGTCGACCGTGTCGCACTGCTCGGGTACGGGAGCCAGTCGCGCTACCAGCTCGAGGCGCTTCTCCTCGTTCGACGGCCGCGCCGAGTGGTCGTCTGGGGGCCGTCGGAGACGCGCGCGACCGCCGCCGCCCGCGAGATGGAGGATCGCTTCGGCCTGCCGGTGAGTGCGGTGCCCACCGGCCGCGAGGCGGCCGAGGGGAGCGACGTCATCGTGACGACCACGCCGTCCCACGAGCCGATCCTGCGCGCCGAATGGGTCGAGCCCGGCACCCACGTCACGGCCGTGGGCTCCGACGGCCCCGACAAGCAGGAGCTGGATCCCGCCCTCCTGTCCAGGGCCGACAAGGTCGTGGCCGATCGTCTCGAGCAGTGCCTGCGCCTGGGCGAGATCCACCACGCCGTCGCCACCGGGGCCCTGACCCCCGCGGCCGTATACGGCGAGCTCGGCGAGCTGGCCGCGGGGCTCAAGGCCGGGCGTGCTTCCGAGGACGAGATCACCATCGCGGACCTGACGGGCGTGGGGATCCAGGACGCGGCGGTGGCCGACGTCGTCGTGGCGCTGGCCCTGGAGCGGGGGCTCGGCGAGACCTTGAGCGTCCCGTAGGACGGGTCGCCCGGGAGTCGTGCTTTCGCAAAGCGTCCCTTTTCGGATTACGGTAGGGGCTTGATCTTGGTCAAGGAGTCACCCATGAGCGATACCCGGGCTACGGGCCACTGGATCCTCGCCGCGGCTTGCGGCCTCGTCTGCAGCCTGCCGGCCACCGCGGCGGAACCCCTTCCTCCCGCCTCCACCTCCGCACCGGGGTTCGACGTGGCTTCACTCGATCGCTCGGCCGACGTCTGCAGCGACTTCTACCAGTTCGCCTGCGGTGGCTGGCTCAAGGCCAACCCCATACCCGCCGACCAGTCGTCGTGGGGGCGCTTCAACGAGCTGGCCGAGCGCAACAAGAGCACGCTGAAGGACATCCTCGAGAAGGCGTCGTCCGGGGGGGCGAGCCGGGCGCCGATCGACCAGAAGATCGGGGACTTCTACGCGAGCTGCATGGACGAGGCGGCTGTCGAGAAGCTGGGCGTCGGCGCCCTCAAGCCCGAGCTGGACCGCGTGGCGGCCCTGACGGCCAAGACCGAGCTTCCCGAGCTGGTGGCCCATCTCCACGCCTCGGGGGTCGGCGTGCTGTTCGCGTTCGGCTCCACCCAGGACTTCAAGGACCCGAAGTCGGTGATCGCCGACGCCGACCAGGGTGGACTGGGCCTGCCGGAGCGGGACTACTACTTCAAGGACGACGCGAAGTCGGTGGAGCTTCGGAAGGGATACGTGGCCCACGTCGAGCGGATGTTCCAGCTCCTGGGCGACGCCCCCGACAAGGCCGCCGCCGGCGCCAAGACCGTGATGGACTTGGAGACGGCCCTCGCCAAGGCCTCCCTCGGCGTCGTGGCCCGGCGTGATCCCGATAACCTGTACCACAAGATGGCGCTGGGCGCGCTGGCCGCGATCAGCCCGAGCTTCGACTGGGGGCGGTACGTCAAGGCCACGGCCGCGCCGCCCGTCGAGAACCTCAACGTCGACGTTCCCGACTTCGTCAAGGGCCTCGAGGAGCAGGTCAAGACCGTGGGCCTGGAGCAGTGGAAGACGTACCTCCGATGGCACCTCGTTCACGAGGCCGCGCCGGCCCTCTCGTCGGCGTTCGTGGCCGAGAACTTCGCCTTCTACGGCAAGGCGCTGACGGGCGCCAAGGAGCTGCGGCCCCGCTGGAAGCGCTGCGTCGACTTCGCCGACAACTCGCTGGGAGAAGCCCTCGGCCAGAAGTACGTCGAGGAGACCTTCGGCGCCGACGGCAAGGCGCGAATGTCGAAGATGGTGGCGGCGCTCGAGAAGGCCCTCGATCAGGACCTGAAGGACCTTCCCTGGATGACCGACGTCACGAAGAAGCAGGCCCTCGGGAAGCTGAACGCGATCGCCAACAAGATCGGCTATCCCGACAGGTGGCGCGACTACTCGCCGGTCCAGATCACCCGGGGAGATTTCGTGGGCAACCTCGACCGCGCCGCGGCCTTCGAGACGAAGCGGCAGCTCGCGAAGATCGGCAAGCCGCTGGATCGGGGAGAGTGGGGGATGACGCCGCCGACGGTCAACGCCTACTACAACCCGCTGATGAACGACATCAACTTCCCGGCCGGCATCCTCCAGCCGCCGTTCTTCGACAAGAAGATGGACGACGGCGTCAACTTCGGCGCCATCGGCTCCGTGATCGGCCACGAGATCACCCACGGGTTCGACGACCAGGGACGGCGGTTCGCGGCCGACGGCAGCCTCACCGACTGGTGGACCGAGGCCGACGCCAAGGAGTTCGAGAAGCGGGCGGACTGCATCGCCCAGCAGTACGGCGGGTACGTCGCCGTCGACGACGTCAAGCTGAACGGCAAGCTGACCCTTGGCGAGAACGCCGCAGACAGCGGCGGGACCCGCATCGCCTACATGGCGCTCATGCAGACGCTGGCCGAGGCGGACAGGGGACGGACCATCGACGGGTTCTCCCCCGAGCAGCGTTTCTTCCTGGGCTGGGGGCAGATCTGGTGCCAGAACCGGACGCCGGAGATCGAGCGTCTCCGCGCGCAGACCGATCCGCACTCGCCGGGGAAGTACCGGGTGAACGGCGTGTTCGCCAACATGCCCGAGTTCCAGAAGGCCTTCGGCTGCAAGGCGGGCTCGCCGATGGTGCGCGAGAACGCGTGCCGGGTCTGGTAGCCATGGGAACCATTCCGGGCCTGCTCTTCGCAGCCGCGCTCGTCGCGCCGACCGCCCTGGCCGGCGATGCGACCGAAGCGCCCGCCCCCGCGACCGTCGTGGCCACGATCGGCGGCGCGCCTGTCACCCGCGGGGAGCTCGAGGAGGTGGCGGCGGCCAAGCTGCTCCCGATACGGACCGAGGCCTGGAACGCCGAGGTGCGGATCCTCCACGATCTGGTGGGCGACCGCCTGCTGGCGCAAGAGGCGGCGGTCCGGAAGGTGTCGGTCGACGAGCTGTTGAAGGCCGAGGTGTCGGACAAGGTCACGGCCGTCACCGACGCGGAGGTGAACGCCAGCTACGAGGGGATCAAGGACCGCTACAAGGAGAAGACGGAAACGGAGCTGAAGGGGCTCATCGCCGACAGCCTGCGGCAGCAGCGAGAGGGTGCGCGGCGCAGCGAGTACCTCCGGGACCTGCGGGACCGCGTCGGCGTTCGTGTCTTCCTCGAGCCGCCCCGTGCCACGGTCGCCGAGGGAGGAGGCGCCGCGAAGGGTCCGAAGGACGCCCCGGTGACGATCGTGGAGTTCTCGGATTTCCAGTGCCCTTACTGCGCGCGCGTGGGTCCGGCCATGAAACGGCTCGAGGAGACCTACGGCGACCGGCTCCGTATCGTCTTCCGGAACTATCCGCTCCCGATCCACCCGAACGCGCCCAAGGCCGCCGAGGCCGCCCTCTGCGCCCGGGACCAGGGGAAGTTCTGGGAGATGCACGACAAGCTCTTCGCCAACCAGCAGAAGCTCCAGGTGGCCGAGCTCAAGACGACCGGTGCCGAGATCGGCCTCGACCCGCAGGCCTTCGCCCAGTGCCTCGATTCGGGGAAACACGAGGCCGCCCTGCGCGCCGACGAAGAAGAGGGGACCGCCTACGGGGTCTCGGGGACGCCCGCCTTCTTCATCAACGGCCGCTTCGTCTCCGGCGCCCAGCCCTACGAGAACTTCGCCCAGATCGTCGACGACGAGCTCCAGCGCAAAGGCGTCGCCAAGGCCAAGTAGGGCGCTGACCTGGACCGCTACGGGCTGCGAGAAGCGAGCGGTGCTACCAGTCAGGCGCCACTGTACGACTGCGAGCGAAGCGGAATTCACTTCAGCGTAGCGAGCGGGGTTTCAAGGGGGGGCGACGCAGCGCCCCTTTGCCTAATTAAGTCTCAAGCGAGAACGGCGTGAAGTTCGTGTTGCGGTCGTAGTAGTCCTCGTGCTCGGCGCGCTTCAGGAAGTTCACCACGCGGTACGTCACGGGCGTGTTCACGACCTCCCAGCCCACCTTGAGGAGGTAGTTGCCGAGCATGACCTGGAGGACCAGCTCCCGGGGCCACAACCCCAGGAACGCCATCGGGTAGAAGATCAGGGAGTCCACGGCCTCCCCGACGATCGTGGAGCCGATCGTGCGCATCCACAGGTAGCGGCCGTTCGTGAGGAGCTTCATCTTGGCGAGGACGAAGGAGTTGCAGAACTCACCGGAGAAGTAGGCCACGAGGGACGCGAGGATGATGCGCCAGGTGGAACCGAAGACGTTCTCGATGGCGGTCTGCCCGGTCCAGCCCGGGGCGGGCGGGAAGCGCAGGACGACGGCGATCATGAACGCGGAGAACACCAGCGCGCCGAAACCCGACCAGACGACCTTGCGGGCCCTCGCGTAGCCGTAGACCTCGGTCAGCACGTCCCCGAAGATGTAGCTGATGGGGAAGAACAGCACGCCGGCGGTGAACGTGTAGGGATAGCCGAAGACGTGAACCTGGCAGGCTTTCGCCGCCCCGATCAGGTTCGAGCAGAGCAGCACGGTGACGAACGCCGCCATCACGAGGTCGTAGTACTTGTAGGTCCGTGGTGCTTCGTCCGGTGTGGCCATGGCTCGACGCTCCCGCAGAGACGTCTCTGATCGGCCGGGACTCTACGCCATGGGTGCGGCGATCACAACTGTAACGGGCTCAGGCCTTCTTCCTGCTGCTGCGCCGGGCGGGCCGGGGCGCCGCCTTTGGGGCGGCCTCCGTCGCGCGCTCGACCTCGATGGTGCACTCGCTGAGCAGCGCCGCCACGGCCCCCACCGCCGCCAGGGCGGGCGCCGCCAGCGCGCCCACCACCCCCACGGTCATCGGGAACTCCACCACCGTCTTGGAGCCCTGCTTGATGACGACGCGGCGGACGTTGCCCTCGTGCAGGATCTGCTTCACGCTCTTCAGCAGGTCGTCTCCCTTGACCTTGAAGGTCTGCCAGGTCTGGCTCACGTGGGCCTCCTCTTCGTAGCTGTCTACGAGTCGCGGGCGCCGAAAGTTCGACGAGGCGGCTCTATGGCAGGTGAACCGTAGCGTCGGCTGCGACGGCCTCGCACGCCCTCGCGGCGTGCGCCTTCATGCTGAACTCGCTGTGGAACGCGAGGCGAACCTTCGTGCTCCGGCCGATCACGTAGGTGACGCGCTGTGCCAGGCCGACGACGGGCCACCGCACGCCGTACGCGCGGAGGATCTCGCCCTTCGGATCGCCGACGAGCGGGAACGGCAGGTCCAGGCTGGCCCGGAAGCGGTCGTTGGTGTCCTGGGTGTCCTGCGACACGCCCACGACGTCGCACCCGGACCGCTGGAGGTTCGCGAACTCCATTCGGAAGATCCCCGCCTCCCGCGCGCAGCCGGGGGTGAAGGCCATGGGGAAGAAGAACACCACCGCCGATTTCTGTTCGAGGAGCTTGTACAGGGAGCCGCCCGGGATGGAGAAGTCGGGAGCGACTTGGCCAGCCTTCAACATGAGCCGGGCCCTCGACCGAATGGTGGGCGCTGTAGGATTTGAACCTACGACTTCCACCGTGTGAAGGTGGCACTCTACCGCTGAGTTAAGCGCCCGACAGCAAGAGCGAGTCTAGCGGCCCCCTCCCGGGGGCGTCAAGCTCCCGGGGGCCGGGTCAGTGCGCGTGGCAGACCTCGGTGGGCTCGGTCCCCGCGATGAACGCCTCGGAGATCGTCTTGGTGCAGCTCGGACCCGCGAGGAGACCCGTCTCCTTGTCGATGTCGACGAAGACGACGTTCTCGCCGGGGACCTCGAAGGGGCGCGACTTGGTCCCGGCGGTCGCGGACTTCATGAAGTCCACCCAGATGGGAAGGGCCGCTCGCGCGCCCGAGAGGTTGATGGGGGTGTTGTCGTCGTATCCCACCCAGACGACGCAGAGCAGATCGGGCGTGTACCCGGCGAACCACGCGTCCCGGAGGTCGTTGGTCGTTCCCGTCTTCCCGGCGGCGTCGGCGGTGAAGCCGAGGGTGCGGGCCGAGGCCGCGGTCCCCTCGTTCAGGACGCTGCGCAGCATGTTCGTCACCAGGAACGCCGTCTCGGGGTGGATCACCTGGGCGGGCGGCTTCGGGTTGTGCTGCTCCAGGGTCTCGCTCTTGTCGTTCACGACCTTGAGGACCGCGACAGGGTCGATCTTCAGGCCGCCGTTGGCGAGGACGTTGTAGGCGGTGGCCATCTCGAGGGGCGTCGCCTCGAAGGCGCCCAGGGCCACGGCGGGGTAGGGCTTGATCGTCGCCCCGATGCCGAGCTTCTTGGACCAGAGGGCCGCGACGCGATCGTATCCGACCATCTCCGCCACCTTCACCGTCGCGACGTTCAGGCTCTTGGACAGCGCGCGCCTGAGGGTCACGTTCCCCAGGTACTCATCCTCGTAGTTCTGGGGTGTGTACTCCTTGTCCTCGAAGAAGAAGACCGCCGGCGTGTCCTCGACCACCGTGGCGGGCGTGATGGGGGGAAGGGCCGGGTCGTCGAACGCGGCCTCGAAGGCGGCGAGGTAGACGAAGGGCTTGAAGGTGCTGCCGGGCTGCCGCCGCGCCTGGATCACGCGGTTGTACTGGCTGGCCCCGTAGGAGCGCCCGCCCACGAGAGCGAGGATCGACCCCGTCTTCGGCTCGAGGACGATGACGCACCCCTGGACCGGCGGCCCCGCCGTCTTGCGCTTGGCCATCTTCTCGATGTTCGTCAGCCCGGTCGCGAGGGCCTGTTGCGCCAGGGACTGGAGGTGGAGGTCCAGTGACGTGTAGATCGAAAGGTTCTGGGTGGTGAGGTCCTTGCTGTCGTAGTGCTGCTCGAGCTGGGTGCTCACAAGGTCCACGAAGTACGGCGCCTCGGCGCTGTCGAGTGTCGGCGATTCCACTCGGAGGGGCTGCGTGAGGGCCGCGTCCATCGTGGCCTCCTCGATGAACCCCGACTCGCGCATCGCCTTGATCACCTGGTTGCGGCGCTCGACGGCTCGCTGCGGGTGGCGGTACGGGTTGTACGGGTTCGGCGACTGGATCATCCCGGCGAGGAGCGCCGCCTCGGTGAGCGCGAGGTTCCCGACGTCCTTGTGGAAGTACATGCGGGAAGCCTCGCCGACGCCGTTGATGCTGAAGGAGCCCGCCTGCCCCAGGTAGATCTCGTTCAGGTACAGCTCCAGGATCTCCTGCTTGGTGGCGCGCCGCTCCAGGACGAACGCCAGGAGGGCCTCCGACGCCTTGCGCTTCATGGACTTCTCGGGGGTCAGGAAGAAGTTCTTCACCAGCTGCTGCGTGATGGTGCTGCCGCCCTGGATGTAGCTCTCGGCCCGCACGTTGCGCACCGCGGCGCCGATGATGCGCATGGGGTCCAGGCCGGGATGGCTGAAGAAGCGGCGGTCCTCGATGGCCAGCACGGCCTTCACCAGCGTGTCGGGGAGCTCCTCGTACTTGACGTAGCGCCGCTTCTCGCGGCTCTGGTCGAAGAGGTAGGTGATGAGCTCCGGCTCCAGCGTCTGCGTGGCGTAGCGCTTCTTGGATTTCTGGCCGCGCATCTCCTTCACGTGGTCCTTCTCGAAGGCCACGGTCACGGGCTCTGAGGCGGAGTCGGTGCTGGAGCGGGGGAGCAGTGTGACCGACTTGTCCCCCGGCGTGAACTCTCCAGGGGCGGCCGGCACCTCGTGCTGCTCGTACTTGAGGTTGTTCAGCACCTTCAGCAGGTCGGCCTGCGAGAGCACAAGGCCGTCCCGGAGGACCAGCGGCCGGGCGAACAGCCGGGATGGCACCATCCACCGCTCGCCCTTGAGGCGGCGATCCACGAGCGCGCCGTACTTCACGTACTGGTAGATGAGCGCCGACACGCCCAGGACGAAAGGGAGCGTGACGACGGTGAGGAGGAGTGCGACGACACGCAGGCGCGTCGTCGAGTAGATCTGACGGCCGGGCTCGCCCAAATCGATTCGATTATATCGAGTTTGCGCCGCGCTCCCCGGCGAGCACGGCGGCGCGCTACTTGGACGAGATCGTGTACTTCACGAGGACGCCGTCGGCGAACACCGTCTCGATGCGGTCGTCGCCTCGCGTGTAGACGACCGTCGAGACCTTCAGCGTCCCCTCGGGGTGCTCGGTGGCGCTCACCGGCTTCCCGAGCATCCGGTCGACCTCGCTGCGGGTCAGGCCCTTGCGGAGCGATCCCGAATCATCGTCGCGAGGGCGGGCGTCGGCGTTCTTGTGGTCCGCCTCGGGGCGCGGCCGGCGGGACTCGACCCATGGGAAGTCCACGTAGTCGTCGAGGGCGCGCATCACCCCCTCGGGCGTCAGGGCGCCCGGGGGAATTCGCTTGTTGGCATAGCGCACGTTGAAGCGGGATCCCTTGCCCATGGCCAGGTCGTGTTCCCGCTCCCTCTTGTCCTTGTCGGCGATGTCCTGCAACACCTGGGTACGGGCCTGCTCGCGCTCGCGGTCGCGCCGAACGTCGTCCAGCTCGCGCTGGTACTGGCGTCTCCGGTCCGGGTCGGTCTCGCTCTTCACGAGCTTCTCGAGGTCCTTCTCCCGGTTGCTCTTGGTCACGGGGGGGATGCTGGTGCCGCCGGCGCTGTCGCCGAACGTGCCCCATCCACCACCGCCCAGCTGCAGCTCGATGAGGTCGTCTTTCACCTTGACCCGCGTCACCGGCACCTGGTCTCCCGGCCGCAGGACGACACCGTAGTACCCGAGCCGCTGGCCGTGCTCCTGCATGTCGACGGGCTGCGGGTCCTCGGGACGGACGTCGACGCCCTTGGCGCTCGCCGGCATGTCGATCCGCACGACGACGGTTCGGCCCTCGAAGTAGTGGCGTAGCGCGTCCTCGTTCTGGGCCAGCAGGGTGGGGGCGCAGGACAGCGTCAGCGCCACGGCGGCGGCGTATCTCATCGGAAGGGGCTCCTTGGGGCCCCAGTCTACTTCAGGGAATGGCGAACTTCTCCCCTTGCGCGAGCTTGTGGAAGCGCTCCTGGAGGGATCGCGACAGGCGGTCCTTCAGCTCGTCGGGGTAGCCCCTCGTCCAGAAGACGTTGTCGGCAGCCTCCCGATAGGTGTCGAAGTGCTGCGGGAAGACGTACCGTGGCTCGAGGCGGTTGATGAGGATCATCGAGCGGTCCACGTGCATGTTGTGGACCGTGGGGGAGACGAAGAGCACGTCGACGTTCTCGAGGCTGAGATGCTCCTCGGTGAGTACCGAGTCCCCCGGCTGCACGAAACGCTTCCCTTGGATCGTCAGGACGTAGCCGCAGTTGTGCTGGATCCCCTTGATGAAATCCGGCTCGCGCGTCAGGACGGTGAAGTCCTGGTTGCCGTGGATGGCGTGGATCGGCTCGACGTGGACCCCGCGGACGTCGAAGGGCTGGAGGGGCGTCGGCACGATCAAGCGCTCGCGAGGGATGCCGAGCCCGGGCTCGGCGTCCAGGCAGGTTTGGGGGAGGACGAACGTGCACCTCGATTTCTCGGCCAGCACCTTCAAGGTGGGCGCGTTGCAATGGTCGCCGTGTTGATGGGTCACGAACACGACGTTCAGGAGGGGCGCAAGCTGCTCCGGAGAGATGGGGGGCGCGTAGACCTTCTCGTCCGGCATGAGGTCGAGGTCCGTTCCCACGAGGAGGTCGTCGGCCTTGATGAGCCAACCGGCGTTCCCAACCCACCAGACGGCGACGCCCTTCCGATGGGCCTCGATCTGGCCGGCGACCTGGGGCGTCGGCTTGAGTACGTACGGCTCCTGCGCTACGAGAAGCGGGGAAACCCCTGCTCCCAGGAACAGCCCGACGACTCCTGCGCCGGTGATGCGATTCATCGCAGCCCCCCTCGGACGAACTACAGGATTTCCTTCAGCCGTTCCGCCGGACGAGCCAGGATTGCCCGCGTGCCCTTCTCGACGATCGGCCGCTGGATGAGATCCGGATGCTGGACCATCAGATCGAGCGCCTCCGCCTCCGTCAGGTCCCGCTCTCCGAGCCTCAGCTTCTTGTAGATGTCTTCCTTCTTTCGCAGGAGGTCAGGAGCCTTCATACCCATCTTCCGGAGCAGCTCCTTGAGCTTGGCCCTGGGTATGGGATCCAGGTAGTAGTCCACGGCTTCGAAGTCCACGCCGCTCTCCTTCAGCGCCGCGTGGACCTCCCGACACGTGGTGCAGGTCGGTTTCTGGTAGACGACGATCTTCATCGCGTGAGCTCCGGTGCCATCCAAGGGACCCAGTAGGCCTGGACACAGGCGAGGAGGCCAATCAAGCCCGCGAGCAGGATGCTATGCCAGAACGTGGCGCGGAGGATCTTGCCCTCGTGGCCGATGAGGCCCACGGTCGTGACGCCGACCGCGATGTTCTGGGGCGAGATCATCTTGCCGATGGCGCCGCCGGAGGAGTTGGTCGCGGCCAGCAGGAAGGGGTTGAGGCCCAACTGATGAGCGGCCGCCACCTGAAGGTTGCCGAACAGGAGATTGCTGGCCGTGTCGCTGCCGCTCAGGAAGCAGCCCACCCAGCCCACGTAGCTGCTGAAGAACGGGAAGGCCGTGCCCAGGCCGGCCATGGCCGCGCCGAGGGTGTAAGCCATGCCGGAGTAGTTGTAGAGATACGCGAGGCTCACGATGACGACGACGGTGAGCCCCGGGAACGCCAGTTGGCGCAGCGCCTTCCCTCCCGCGGCCCCAACGACCTGCGGCCGCACGCGCAGGCAAAGGGCGGTGAGCGCGATCGTTGTCAGAATGGCGGTCCCCGTCCCCAGTGGCTGCAAGGAATAGAGGGCTGCGTACGGCCTCTGGTAGAGCGTGATGAAGACGCCCTTGTGCAGGCTCGGAATCGGAACGGTGATCGCGCCGACGGACGGCAGCTTGAGGTAGGACCAGAGGACCATGACGACGGAGAGCAGGACCCAGGGGAGCCAGCCGGCCAGGGCTTCCCGTGTGGAGATGGGCGAGGCAGCGCCGCCGCCGAGTCTCGGCTGCGAGAGGCGCAGGAAGCCGATCAGCGCCGCGATGGCGGTGAGCGCCGCCAGGATGTCGGCCGCGTACGGGCCCCACAGGTTGGACACGAGGAACTGGCCGAGGGCGTAGCTCCCCCCGGCGACCAGGGCCGCGGCCCACGCGCGCTTCAGCCCGTCGCCCCGTGCGACCACCCAGACCAGGTACGTGGGCAGAACGAGAGACAGGACAGGAACCTGCCTCCCGACCATGGCTGAGAGCTTCGAAAGATCCAGCTCCGTGACTCCGGCGAGGGCCACAATCGGGATACCCATGCCCCCGAACGCGACGGGCGCCGTGTTCGCGATCAGCGCGACGACCACCGCGCGCTCCGGCGTGAAGCCCAGGCCCACGAGCAGGAACGCGGTCACGGCCACGGGCGCGCCGAAGCCGGCGCACCCTTCGAGCAGGGCGCCGAAGCAGAATGCCACGAGGATCGCCTGGATGCAGGCGTCGCCGGAGGCGTGTCGCTCCATCCACCGCCGCAGCAGGTCGAAATGGCCCGTGTCCTGCGTGAGGTTGTAGAGCCAGAGCGCGCTCCCGACGATGTAGAGGATCGGCGCCACGGCGTACAGGCCCCCGAAGACGGCGCTCCAGAGCGCCAGCCCCGGGGGCATGCGCCACATGCCCACCGCGAGTAGCCCCGCGACGCCCAGGCCCGAGGCCGCCGCGACGAGGCCGCTCTTGCGCAGGCCCCCCATCAGGACGAGGACCACGACCAGCGGGATCGCGGCCGCGAACGCCGAGAGCCCCACGGAATGAAGCGGGTCGAGGGGCTGAGGCCACATGGCGGAGGGAGTATAGCGGCAGCGCCGCGTACCGGAGGTAGACTCAGGGCAGTACGGGAGGAGGCGCCCCTTGGGAGGCACGATGCGTGCGGTCCGGATCGCGGAATACGGTGGCCCGGAGGTCCTCCGGGTCGAGGAGTCGGAGATCCCGGCTCCGGTCGCCGGACAGCTCCTCGTCCGCCTCGAGGCGGCCGGAATCAACTTCATCGACGTCTATCAGCGCAAAGGGCTCTACAAGGTGCCGCTTCCCTACGGCATGGGTCTCGAAGGTGCCGGCATCGTCGAGGGCGTGGGGGCCGGCGTCTCCGACTTCGCCCCCGGGGCTCGCGTCGCTTGGATGGGCACGCCCGGCTCCTACGCGACCCACGCGATCGTCCCGGCGGACAAGGCGGTCGCGGTTCCCGCCGGGATCGACGGAAGCGCCGGTGCCGCCGCCATGCTCCAGGGGATCACGGCGCACTACCTCTCCCACTCCACCTACGGCCTCGTCCAGGGCGATACCTGTCTCGTCCACGCGGGGGCCGGCGGCGTCGGGTTGCTGCTGACCCAGGTGGCGAAGCTCCTCGGCGCCCGCGTGCTGACCACGGTCTCGACCGACGAGAAGGCCGCGCTCTCGCGCGAGGCTGGCGCCGACGAGGTGATCTTCTACGGCCGTGAGGACTTTGCCCAGGCGGTCCGGCGCCTCACGGGCGGCGTCGGCGTCCAGGTGGTCTACGACTCCGTCGGAAAGGACACATTCGACAAGAGCCTCGACTGCCTGGCGCCCCGCGGCATGCTCGTTCTCTTTGGCCAATCGAGTGGCCCCGTCGCGCCCCTCGACCTTCAGGTCCTGAACGCCAAAGGCTCGCTGTTCGTGACGCGACCCACGGCCTTCCACTACACGGCGTCGCGCGAAGAGCTCCTCTCCAGGGCCCGCGACGTCTTCGGATGGATGGCCGACAAGCGCCTCAAGGTCCGCATCGGCGCCACCTTCCCCCTGGATCACGTGGCAGAGGCCCATCGCCAGCTCGAGGCGCGGAAGACGACGGGGAAGGTCCTGCTCCTGCCCTAGGGCGTGGCCCGCCGCGGGTTGGCGATGTAGTCGCTGGCGCGCGCCGGAGCTGCGCGTGCGTCAGCTCGTCTTCGGGGACGGGGACGGGGTCGGGGACGGGCTCGGCGACGGACGCGGCTTCGGCGTCGGCTTGGGGCTGGGCGTCGGGCTGGGAGTCGGGCTCGGGCTCACGATCACGTTCACCTGCGGGTTGCGCTGGCGCCAGTCGCTGCACGCCCTGACGTAGCGATCGTAGTCGAGCGACGCCCTCGACGGCGCGTCGATCGCGGCACAGCCGCAGGCGTCGATGTAGGACCAATACGCGTCAGACGCTCGGGATGGAGGGTTCGTGCACTCCTGCGGCGTGGCCGGATCGCCCAGAGCCACGGTCAGCGCCATCAGGGCCAGAACACGCATCTCCACCTCCGGGTTCGCCTACGAAGCCATGTACGTCCCGTCCTCGACGACGGTTCCGTCCGGCGCGGCCCTGGACGGAGCGTCGAGGAGCGCCACGTGAAGCTCGGCGCGACCGTAGCGGTACTGGACCCAGGCGCCGATCAGCAGTATCCCCAGGAGGATCGCGAGGACCCCGACCAGGCCTCCCTCGGGGCCGAAAGCCGCGCCCGTCCATACCTCGGGCCCCGCGTCGCTCGTGGCGATGGCGCTGGTGCGGAAGATCGTCATGCCGCTCACGGGGAAGCCGAAGGCGCAGCACTGGAAGAAATTCCACGCGGCGTGGAGCCCGACCGAGAGGCCGAGGCGCCCCGTGAGCATGTAGCCGACCGACAGGAGGATCCCCGCCAGCGTGATGTTGAACGTGCTCACGAGCGTTGCGTTCGGGTTCTGGACATGGGTCAGGCCGAACACCCCTGAGGACAACAGGCAACCCGCCACGAGAGCCGGGCCAGGGCCCACAGGCCCGATCCGCAGGGACTCCGACAGGTTGCGGAGCAGGTACCCGCGCGTGACCAGCTCCTCCGAGAGGCCCGCGGCCAGGAACAGAACGAGCGGGCCGAGAAGCGCCACGGCGAAGGGGATTCTCGACTCGCTGCGGAAGAACCCCGTCACGCGAGCCCAGCCCAGGCTCCACTCGAGCAGAAACACGAAGGACATGAGCAGCGCGCCAAGAGCGAAGCCGGCGGCCGCGTCCTGGAGGAACGGTGTCGAGAGTCCCAGGCCCAGATCGGCCAGGGGCCGCCGGTCGATCCACCGCGTCGTGACGACGACGGAGATGGCCACGGTGGCCAGCTCCCCGCAGACGCCCACGTAGACCGACAGGGGACCGTGGAGCCAGCGCGTCGGGAATCCGAAATGCACGGCGACGCGGCTCCCGAGGTAGAGGGACCCCGCGAGCAGGCCGTTCAGAAGCAGGAAACAAAGGATGCGCCAGGGCCCGCGCAGTCGTCGTTCGTCCCGGTTCCAGAAGACGCCGAGCAGGCGGCTCAAGACGCCGAGCCGGGCTGTCGCTGCCTCGCGCGTAGCTCGCGCGGGAGCAGGCTGCCGTAGAGAAACTCGCTGACGGGCACCGCCACACCGGCGGCGCGCCCGAGCCGGACGATCGCCCCGGTCTGGTGCTCCAGCTCCGACGGCTTGCCTCCGAGCAGGTCGCGCTGCATCGAGGCCGTGGTGTCCTCGGGCAGGCTGTCCACGTACCGGAGCGTCCGCTCGACCGCGCCCTCGTGAAGCGCTACGCCGCGACGGCGTCCCACGTCGAACACCTCGCGCATCGCGGCCTCGAGGAGGCGCCGCGACTCGGGCACGCGCCGAAAGGCCCCCACGGGCATCCCCGTCGCGGCTCCGACGCCGCCCACCGGTGCAATGAACAGGAACTTCTCCCAGAGCGCGACCTCGATGTCGTCGGGCGTCTCCACGGCGAGCCCCTCACACGATTCGAACGCCGCGCGCAACGCGGCCACGCGATCGCTGCGGCGCCGGTCGCGCTCCCCGAACTCGACGCGCGGCGCCACGCCCGCGTGGCAGATCCGGCCCGGCCCTGCGACGTAGCTGACGATCCGGCAGAGGCCGGCGACCACGCGCTCGGGGCCCACGACGGCCGCGGTTTCGTCCGCCGCTTCCACGCCGTTCTGGAGCGGCACCACGAAGCTGTCGGCTCTCAGCATCGGCAGGAGGGCGCGCGATGCCTCGGTGACCTCCCCCGCCTTCACGCACGACAGGACCGCGTCGACGGTGCCGGCGAGAGCCGGCTGGTCGGTCGCGTCGGCCGGGGAGACCGCGAAGTCTCCCGCGATGCTCTGGACGTGCAGGCCGCTGGCGCGAATGGCTTCGAGGTGCGCGCCCCTGGCGATGAACACGACCGAGTGCCCGGCCTGGGCGAGGCGCCCCCCGAAGTAGCCCCCCACGCCTCCCGTGCCGAAGACCGCCAGCCGCATCCGCAGCATTCTAGCCGCCCGCCATTGACAGCCGGGGTCGCCATGCCGATATTGGAGGCGAGACTTCTGGCCTGTCGACGCCTCGCCCTGCATCAGAGCAGGGGCGGGGCTTCGTCGTTTCTGGGCCCGACGACCACGATCGAGAGCGAGGAGCCATGCACGTGCCTACACGGGGCGCAGACCTCTTCTATTCGACCCGTGGCCAGGGGCCCGCGTGTTTCGTCCTGAGCGGCATCGGCCCGAAGCCCTACGAGCGCCTGACGCCTCCCCCGCTGAGCGAACGGCTGACCCTCGTCCACGTCGATCTGAGGGGGAGCGGGCGGTCGACGGGGGACCCCACGGACCTCACCTTCGACGTCCTCGCCGCCGACCTCGATGCGATCCGTGTCGACCTGGGACTCGATCGCGTCGCCGTGCTGGGGCACTCGATCCTGGGGATGCTCGCCATCGAGTACGGCCGCCGGTGCCCGGGGAGCGTCTCCCACGTGATCGCCGTGGGCACGCCGCCCTTCGGCGATCTCGCGCGAGTCTCGGCGATGGCCGACGCCTTCTTCGAGCAGGACGCGTCGGAGGACCGGAAGCGCGTCCTGAGCGAGAACCTGGCGAGGCTCGCCCCGGGCGCTCCCGTCATGGAGACGGTCCTGGCCCAGACGCCGATGCGCTTCTTCGACGCCCGCTTCGACGCTGCCCCGATCTTTGCCGACCGGATCGGCGGCCCCGGCCTTCTCATGCACGTCATGGGGACCCTCGCGCCGGCCTGGGACGTCGCCCGCGACTCCGAATCCCTGCGCGTCCCGATCTTCATCGCCCACGGGCGATACGACTACACGGTCCCCAGCGCCCTGTGGAGCGACGTCCTGGTGAAGCTCCCAAACGCGGACGCTCCAGGTATTCGACCGCAGCGGGCACCATCCGTTCTTCGAGGAGCCGGAGCGATTCGCCACGGCGCTGATGGAGTGGATGGACAACCGCCGGCCCTTGGCCAAGAATGGGCAGGCTTCGAGCGAGGCGGCCACGCCTCGGGGGTGCGGGTGAGCCAGGCGAATCCGTTCGAGCAGCGCGGTGGAGACGTCGTCCCGATTCGCCCGGAGACGCCCGCCCGGCAGCAGCGCAACCCGGTCCACGAGCTGGACCTCGGTGCCTGTCCTCGCGCAGCGCGTGAACCGCAGCGCCGTCGAGCGCCGAACGGCCACGCTTCCGGGCCGGCGCACGGTCAAGAAGGAGTGGCAGGCCGCCTGGCTGCTTCGGGCCGTCACGCTCATCGACCTCACGACGCTCTCGGGAGACGACACGCGCGGCAACGTGCTTCGCCTCTGCGCCAAGGCGAAGAGCCCGGTGCGCCAGGAGATCCTCGCGGCGCTGGGCATGGAGGGCGTGGATCTGCACACCGGCGCCGTCTGCGTCTACCACTCGATGGTGGCGACGGCCGTGACGGCGCTCCAGGGGTCGGGCATCCCCGTCGCCGCCGTGTCCACGGGGTTTCCGGCCGGACTCAACCCCATGGCGCAGCGGATCGCGGAGATCCGCGCCTCCGTCGAGGCGGGCGCCCACGAGATCGACGTCGTCATCACCCGGGGCCACGTGTTGAACGGGGCCTGGGAGGCGCTCTACCAGGAGATCCGCGCCTTCCGGGAAGCGTGCGGCGACGCGCACATGAAGGTAATCCTCGGGACGGGCGAGCTGGGGACGCTCACCAACGTGGCGCGCGCCAGCCGGGTCGCCATGATGGCCGGGGCCGACTTCATCAAGACCTCCACCGGCAAGGAGCCGGTGAACGCGACGCTTCCGGTCGGCCTGGTGATGGCCCGGATGATCCGCGCGCATCGCGAGGCCACCGGCTTCTCCGTCGGGTTCAAGCCCGCGGGGGGGATCCGCACCGCGAAGTCCGCCCTCGAGTGGATGTTCCTCATGAAGGAGGAGCTGGGGGATGCCTGGCTGCGCGCCGACCTCTTCCGTTTCGGCGCCAGCGGGCTGCTGACCGACATCGAGCGGCAGCTCGAGCACCACGTGACGGGACGGTACGCGGCGGCGCACCGTCAGCCGATGCCCTAGGAGCAGGTGGATGTCGATCAAGACGCTCTTCGAGACGTTGGAGTACGGCCCCGCACCCGAAAGCTCGGCCAAGGCGAGGGAGTGGATCCAGGCCCATCAGGGCGAGTTCAAGCTCTACGTCGGCGGCGAGTGGGTCCGTCCGAAGGCCGGCTCCTACTTCGAGGTTCTCGATCCGGGGGCGGGGCACGCCATCGCCCGGGTCGCCCAGGCCGAGGCCGCCGATCTGGAGCGGGCGGTGAAGGCGGCTCGGAGCGCGCTCCCCGAGTGGAGCGTGGCGCCCGGCCACGCGCGGGCTCGGCATCTCTACGCCCTGGCGCGGGCCGTCCAGAAGCACTCGCGGCTCCTCGCGGTCCTGGAGACGCTGAACAACGGGAAGCCCATCCGCGAGAGCCGCGACGCCGACATCCCCCTCGCCGCCCGCCACTTCTACCACCACGCGGGCTGGGCGCAGCTCATGGAGCGCGAGTTCCCGGGCTACGGGCCCCACGGCGTCGTGGGCCAGATCATCCCCTGGAACTTCCCGCTGCTCATGCTCGCGTGGAAGATCGCGCCGGCCCTGGCCGCCGGGAACACGGTGATCCTGAAGCCGGCGGAGTTCACGCCGCTCACGGCGCTCGCTTTCGCGGAGTTGGCCCACGAGGCCGGGTTGCCGCCGGGCGTCCTGAACGTCCTCACGGGCGACGGCGCCACCGGGAAGCTGATCGTGGACCATCCCGGCATCGACAAGATCGCCTTCACGGGCTCCACGGAGGTGGGACGCGCGATCCGCCTCGCCACCGCGGGCTCGGGAAAGAAGCTGAGCCTGGAGCTGGGGGGCAAGAGCCCGTTCGTGGTGTTCGAGGACGCGGACCTCGACAGCGTCGTGGAGGGCGTGGTGGACGCCATCTGGTTCAACCAGGGGCAGGTCTGCTGCGCCGGGTCGCGGCTCCTGGTGCAGGAGAGCGTCGCGGAGCGGCTGCTCACCAAGCTGCGGGCCCGGATGGAGAGCCTGCGCATCGGATCGCCGCTGGACAAGAGCGTGGACATGGGGGCGATCGTGGCGCCGGTCCAGCTGGGGCGCATCCGCGGGCTCGTGGAGAAAGGCCTCGCCGAGGGCGGAACGATGTGGCAGCCATCGTGGGCTTGTCCCACCGAGGGTTTCTTCTACCCGCCCACGATCTTCAGCGACGTCGGCCCGTCCGCGACGTTGGCGCAGGTCGAGATCTTCGGCCCGGTCGTCGTGGCGATGACGTTTCGGACGCCGTCCGAGGCGGTGCTCCTGGCCAACAACACGCCTTACGGCCTGGCCGCGAGCCTCTGGAGCGAGAACATCAACCTCGCCCTCGACGTCGCCCCGAAGATCAAGGCCGGAGTCGTGTGGATCAACTCGACGAACCAGTTCGACGCGGCGTCCGGATTCGGTGGGTATCGCGAGTCCGGCTTCGGCCGCGAAGGGGGGCGCGAGGGATTCTGGGAGTACCTGAAGCCCGTCGTTTCGCCCACCGCCGCCGGCGTGCCTCCCCCCCGCGTCCTCGTCCCGAGGCCCCCCTCGGTCGAAGGGACCGCGCCTCCGGCCATCGACCGGACGCCGAAGCTCTTCATCGGCGGGAAGCAGGCTCGCCCCGACTCGGGGTACAGCCGGAAGGTTCTCTCGCCGACCGGGGAGGTCCTGGGCGAGGTCGGCGACGGGAACCGAAAGGACATCCGGAACGCGGTGGAGGCGGCCCACGCCGCCGCGGGCTGGGGCACGGCTACGGCGCACCTGCGCGCGCAGATCCTGTACTACGTCGCCGAGAACCTCTCGGCCCGCGCCGAGGAGTTCAGGCGCCGGATCCAGGCCATGACGGGAGCGGGAGCAAGCGCCACGGCCCGGGAAGTGGAGGCGTCGATCTCGCGCCTCTTCACCTACGCCGCCTGGGCCGACAAGTACGACGGCGCCGTCCACAGCGTGCCCATCCGGGGCCTGGCGATGGCGATGAACGAGCGCATCGGCGTCATGGGGCTCGCCTGTCCGGAGTCGTTCCCGCTTCTGGGCCTCGTCTCTCTCGTCGCGCCGGCCATCGCGATGGGGAACACGGTCGTCGCAGTCCCGTCCGAGGCCCATCCCCTGGCGGCGACGGATTTCTACAGCGTGCTGGAGACGTCCGACCTGCCGCCCGGCGTGGTCAATATCGTCACGGGAGAGAAGGACGCACTGGCCAGGGTTTTGGCGGAGCACGAGGACGTCGACGCGGTCTGGTATTGCGGCACCCGGGACGGCGCCGCCGCCGTGGAGCGCGCCTCCATCGGCAACATGAAGCAGACGTGGACCGAGTGGGAGTCGAGGGACTGGCTCGGCGCCGTGGGCGAAGGGCCCGAGTTCCTGCGCCGCGCGACGCAGGTCAAGAACATCTGGATCCCGTACGGGGAGTGATCGGGGGTTTCGAGGATGACGGCACGACTCAAGGACAAGGTGGCGATCGTCACCGGGGCGAGCGCGGGCATCGGTCAGGCCTGCGCCCGGGCCCTCGCGGGCGAGGGCGCCAGGCTGGTGCTGACCGCGCGACGCAGCGAGCGGCTCGAAGCCCTGGCGGCCGAGGCCAAGACGCTCGGCGGAGAAGCCGTCTTCGTCGCCGGTGACGCCCGCGAGGAGGCGACCGCGCGCGCGGCGGTGGACCGCGCCACGACCGCTTTCGGGCGGATCGACATCCTGATCAACAACGCGGGCATGGGCAACTACAAGAACCTCGTGGACACGAACGCCGACGACTACGACGAGATGATGGACTCCAACGTCCGTTCCACGTTCCTGTTCGCGCGCCACGCGGTGCCCGTGATGATCCGCCAGCGCTCGGGGCTCGTGCTGATGATCTCGTCCATGGCCGGCGTCTACGGCTTCGCCGGCGAGGCCGTCTACTGCGCCACGAAGTTCGCCCAGGTCGGCTTCGCCCAGGCGCTGGACAAGGAGCTGCGTCCCCACGGCATCAAGGTCGGCGCCATCTGTCCCGGGGGCGTGAAGACCGAGTTCGCCATTGGCAAGGGCCGCACCGAGGCCGGCGTGGCCCAGTCCGGCATGCTCGAGGCCGACGACGTGGCGCAGGCCGTGCTCTTCGCCTGCACGCAGCCGCCGGGCTCGCGGATCATCGAGCTCCAGATGCGAACGATGGCGGAGGGGTTGACCTAAGGGCACACGAGAGAGGCGCCCGGAACCTCGGTCGGCTCCGCGGTGGGAGACCGCCAGCCATGAACGACCCGCAAGAACACCTGCCCCTCTTGAAGGCCCAGCTCGGCCGGGTCATCCTGGGGAAGGGCGAGGCGCTCGACCACGTCCTCGTGGCTCTCCTCTCGGCGAGTCATCTCCTGATCGAGGACGTGCCCGGCGTCGGGAAGACGACCCTCGCCAAGGCCCTGGCGCGGTCCTTCGCCGGCGACTTCAAGCGCGTGCAGTTCACGCCGGACCTCCTGCCCAGCGACATTCTCGGCTCCTCGATCTTCAACCCGAAGGACGGAACGTTCACCTTCAGGGAAGGCCCGGTCTTCACCAACGTCCTCCTGGCCGACGAGATCAACCGCGCCTCGCCGCGAACGCAGTCCGCCCTGCTGGAGGCCATGGGCGAGCGGCAGGTGTCCCTCGAGGGGGAGACCCGCAAGCTCGCGACGCCGTTCCTCGTGATCGCCACCCAGAACCCGGAGGACTTTCACGGCACGTATCCCTTGCCGGAAGCGCAGCTCGACCGCTTCGGCCTCCGGATCACGCTGGGCCGCCCCGACGCCGAGCAGGAGCTGGCGATGCTCTACAGCCAGTTCGACCACCACCCCCTCGAGGACATCGCGCCGATCGTGGACGTGGCCACGGTCCTGGTGCTGCAGTCCAAGGCCCGAGCGGTGCGCGTCGAGCGCTCGATCGGGAAATACATCGTCGGCCTCGTGGAGGCCACCGGGAGACACCCGTCCGTGCAACGCGGCTGCTCGCCCCGCGGCACGTTGTCGCTCTTCCGCGCGGCCCAGGCGCGCGCGCTCCTCAGGGGCAAGGACCATGTGGTTCCGGAGGACGTGAAGATCGAGGCCGAGCCCGTCCTGGCCCACCGTCTGGCGCTGGAAACGAAGGCGCGCTACGCAGGGGTGTCGAAGGAGTCCGTGGTGCGCGACGCACTGAACAAGGTCCCCGTCCCGGCCTGAGCCATGGCCCAGGGCAGTCTCTTCGCACGCTCTCTCGACGCCTCGCGTCTCGCGACGCTCGCCCTCAAGGTGAACCGCGAGCGCCTCACCGCCCGCGGACGGTACGTGCTGTGGCTGGCGTTGGCGCTCGGGTTCGTCGGTGTGGACACGACACAGGCCCTCGTCTACGTGCTCTTTGCCCTGGCCGCCGGGCCTCTCGTTCTCGCGGGCCTCTGGATGCTCCGTCCCCGTCCCCGGGTCGAGGCCCGCGTCGAGCTCCCTCACAAGCTCACCGCCGGCCGCGACCTGGCGGTGCGCATCGACGTGACCTCGTCCGGGACGCGCGCGAGCGGGCCCCTCGTCGCCGGGTGGGGATGGAAGGGTCGGGTGTCCGTCGGTCTCCGCTTCGAGCCGGGCGAGACGTTCCTCGAATGCTCGCCGGGCCGGGACGGACAGGCCCTGCTGAGCGTGCGAGCCGAGCGGCGTGGACGCTACGAGCTTCCTCCGATCGGCGTCGGACGCACGGACCCGGTCGGTCTCCTCTCGACGCGGCGCGTGTGGAGGCCCGGCAGGGTCGTCCATGCCTGTCCACGGTTCTTCCACATGGAGGACCTGGCGCTGCCTCCCGGCCGACGCTACCAGCCTGGGGGCATCGCGCTCGCGTCTCGCCTCGGGGACTCCACCGAGTTCGTCGGGACCCGCGACTATCGCCAGGGCGATCCCCTCCGCCACATCCACTGGAGATCGTGGGCGCGGCGCGGCAAGCCGGTGGTCAAGGAGTTCGCCGAGGAATACTTCTCCCGCGTGGCTCTGGTTCTCGACACGTTCCTGCCGCGCCGGCCGAGGCCCGGGGAGACGCGGGCGTTCGAGGCCGCGATCTCGACCCTCGCGTCGATCGCCGACCACATGGGGCGGCGCGAGGACGTCGTGGACATATTCCTGGCCGGATCGAAGCCCCACGAGATCCGCATGGGCCGGAGTCTCGGCACGCTGGACACGGTGCTCGAGGAGCTGGCGTGTCTCGAGCCGTCCCACGAGCCGGCGTTCGAAGGCGTCGAGCCCTGGGTGATGGATCGGCTCGCGCGACTCACGACCATCGTCGCGGTGGTCCTCGACTGGGACGAGGCGAGGGAGACCTTCCTGAGGGGAATTCGTGACCAGGGCGTGGCGGTGAAGATCTTCGTCGTGCGAGGGCGCCCCACCCGGCGCCCGCTCGGAGCCGCCGACGACTCGCTCGGATCCATCACGGTGATGACCCCCGAGGAGGTCGAGAGCCGCATCGCCGCGACCGAGGTCGCCTCGTGACACGTGGGAGGGCCGAGTCCCTGCCCCTGGCCATCGCGTTCGGCGCCTCGCTTGGAGCGTACGTGGCCGGCGTGGCGGCGCTCGGCCTTACGGGATCGCTCGTGACGGCGGTGGCCGCCTCCGTTCTCGGCGGCGTTCTCATCCGCATGCCCGTGGAGCCCCGGCGGTCACCCCGGGTGGTCTCGGTCGTCTTCTGGAGCGTCCTGTCGATGGGTCTCCTCGCCTTCGTGTCGCGGGTGGCCCGGTTGGTCGCCGACGACGGCGCCAATCGCATCGGGTCGGTCATCGGTGGAGTCCTGGCCGCGTGTGCCGCCTGGCTGCTGTGGCGTGGCCGCTCCACACCCGTACACTCGGGCCTGCTCCCGGCCTCGATCGGCCTCCTGGTGGCGGCGGGCCTGCACACGGAGAACCGTCGCTCGTTCGTTCCCCTGGCGTGCGTCGCGGGAATGGCGTTCTGGGCGTGGGCGACGGCGGCCGGAGGGCCGACGCGCCGCGCCCTGCCCCTGGCGCTCTTCCTCCTGACGGCCGCGGGGCTGGCCGGGGGGGCCATCTTCCTCCTGCCCTGGGCGCAACCCTACGTCGAGGCGTTCGGCGCCGGCGCTCTCGCCGACGGGCAGACCGGGCTCTCGAATCGCACGGCGCTGGGGGACGTCCAGAGGCTGGCCCCGTCTCGTCGCCTCGTAGCCCGCGTCTGGACCTCCGTCCCGAGCCTTCTGCGGATGCAGGTGTTGACCGATTTCGACGGCAAGGCCTGGTCCGCGCGCTCCGAGGCGCGGGAGCTGACGCCGGACGTGGCGCTCGACAGAGCCATCGGACCGCTGCTCCGCTCGACTCCCGGGAACCTGTTTGAGCTGACCCGACAGGCACAGCCGGGCATCGAAGCGCGGGTCGTGCCGAGCCTCTCCTGGGGCGACGGATGGGGCCTGCTCGTTCCCGCCGGCCCGACGGTCCTTCGCGTTCCCGCCGAGAAGGTCATCCTCGAGGACGCCGCAGGCACGATCGAGGTCGCCGGAAGCCCGTCGATCTACGCCGTCTCGGGCTCGGCGGCGGATGCGGTGGCGTCGTCCGAGCCTGTGACCGGTGATCCGACCTGGAAGGCCATGGCGGATGCTCGTATCCAAGAGCTGGCGGGGAGCCTCGGGCCGGCGGCAGCCACGCCGCGGCAGAAGGTCGACCGGACCGTCGCGTACCTGAGCCGGTATCGCTACACCCTCGAAGGGCTGCCCACGTCCCTCGACGACTTCCTCTTCGAGACGAAGGCCGGCTACTGCGAGTTCTTCGCGACCGCGGCGGTCATGCTGCTCCGCCATCAGGGCGTCCCCGCCCGCTACGTGAGGGGCGTGCGGGTGAGCCCGGAGAGCGAGGTGGGGGACCACTACGTGGTCCGGGAAAGCGATGCCCACGCGTGGATCGACGCGTATGTTGCGGGGCAGGGTTGGGTGGAGGTCGACCCGACTCCGGCGGGAAGCGCTCCTGTGGCGCGTCCGACCGCGCTGGCTGCGCGATGGGAAGAAGTGGAGAGCTGGTTCATCGAGGCCTGGATCCGGCTGGAGGAGGAGGGGTGGCCGGGTCTCCGTGGGCGAGTGACCGCGGCTCTCGAGCGGGCCCGTGACTTCGTGGCGCGCCACGCCGCGAGCGTCGTGGGCACCGTCGCCGGCGGTATCGTGGTCGTCCTGGGCTGGCGCCTCCGACACCGCGCGCCGGGGCTGTTGCGGCGGCCGCGGCCGTCCGATGGTGGGGTGGCGGTGCCGAGCGAGCTAAGGACGCGGATCCGGGAGATGGAGAATCGCTGGGCGCGCGAGGGCCGGCCCCGTCCGCCCTCGGTCGGCCTCCGCGAGCACCTGGACGGGCTCCCGGTCGAGGTTCTTCGTCCGGAGGATCGTCGGGCCGACGCGCGCCTCGTCGAGGCCTACTACGCCGTGCGCTTCGGGGGGGCGGCGTTCACGGACGAGGAGCTCTCGGTCATTCGCGGCGGGACCTCGGCGGTGGGCCGGTAGCTGCGGCTCGGTGCGGTCGCCGTCTGGTAGAGTCAGGCATGGACTCGACCCTGGCGGTCATCGAGGCGCTCGAGCGCGCGCCCCGCGTCGTGGTGCCGTTGGTCCGCGAGGTGCCCGCGCCCGTGTTGAGGCGCCGGCCGGCCCCGGGGAAGTGGTCCGCTCACGAGCACGCCTGCCACCTCGCCGTCGTGCACCGTCTCTTCTTCGATCGCCTCGACCTGATGCTGGCGCATCCGGAGCCCATGATCGAGCCCTACCTTCCGGGAGCCGACGAGCCCGACGACGCGCTGCTGAGGCTGGATCTCGAGGAAAGCCTGAGGGCCTACGTCGGCGACCGGGAGCGCCTGGTCGCGCGGGTCCGCACCCTCGCTCCCGCCGACTGGCAGAGAACCGCGGAACACCGGGAATACAGCCGCTACTCGGTCTTCATCATGTTCCGCCACGTCGCGCTCCACGACTTCCTCCACGCGTACCGCATCGAGGAGCTCCTGCTGAAGCGCGACTGGGGGACCGCTCCCTGAGGTGCGTGGTCACGCCGGCAGCGGCGGCCTCGTGGCCAGCGCTCGCTCGATCGTCTCAAGGGCGGCCCTGAGCTCGCTCCTCTCGAGGTCCAGCCGTGGCGGCCGGACCCGCGCGCTGCCGCGGCCGACCCTCTCCTGCACGAGCTTGATCAGCTGGACGAACTTCGGAACCGTGTCCATCCGCAGGAGCGGCAGGAACCAGTCGTACAGCTCGAGGGCCTCCCGGCGGCGCCCCTCGCGCGCGAGGCGGTAGAGGGCCACGGACTCGGCGGGGAACGCGTTGACGAGACCGGCGATCCAGCCCACGGCGCCGGCGTCCAGGCCCTCGACGATGGCGTCGTCGACGCCCATGAGTACGTCCAGCCGGTCTCCGAGCAGCGCGCGTATCGCCGTGACGCGGCGCACGTCGGTGGAGGATTCCTTGACCGCCTCGAGGTTGGCGTGCTCGCGCGCGAGCTCGGCGATCTGCTCGGGGACGAAGTCGGTGCGGTAGGCCACGGGGTTGTTGTAGAGGAGGCAGGGAAGGTCGGTGGCCGCCAGGATCGCGGTGACATGCGCCTTCATCTCCCGCCAATCGGTGCTGTAGACGTAGGGGGGCAGGACCATGAGGCCGCGGCACCCGATCGTCTGGGCGTCACGAGCGAGCTGGACCGCCTCGGCGGTCGAGAGCGCGGCGATGCCTGGGACGATCGGAACGCGATCCCCCACGGCCCGCACGCAGGTCTCGAGGACCTGGCGCTTCTCGGTGGGCGAGAGCGTGGCTCCCTCCCCGAGCGAGCCGGTCGGGACGACGCCGATGGCGCCGCACTCCACGATCCACGACGCGTGCTCGGTCATGAAGGCGTGGTCCACGCGAAGGTCCTCGTTGAACGGCGTCGTGATCGCCGGGATCACGCCTCTCCAGTCGAGCTTCATCCTCGTCTCCTCACGCATGGCGCTCCGGGTCGAGCGCCGCGATGTCCAGTGAAAGCGGCCGGCGGCTCGCGATCTCGGCCACGAGCTTTCCCGTGATGGGCCCGAGGCTCACCCCCATCATGGCGTGGCCCGTGGCCACCGACAGGTTCCGATAGCGGGAGACCCGGCCGACGTAGGGCAGGCCGTCGGGAGAGCAGGGCCGGAGGCCGCACCAGGCCGGGACGCCTTCGAAGTCCTCGACGCTGAAGTCGGGGAGGTACTCCGCCAAGGACCGCACGATGCCCCGCACCCGGGCCGGGCTCACCGATCGATCGAGGCCGGCCAGCTCCATCGTGCCGCCCACGCGAAGGGCGCCGTCCATGGGTGTGACGGCGACGTGGGCCTCGCTGAGGATGGCGCAGTGGTGGGGGAGGGTACGGGGCTTTCGAAGCGTGAGGCTCAGCCCCTTCCCCGCCTGGAGCGGCAGCCGCAGGCCGAGATCGCGGGCCAGGGCCGTGGACCAGACGCCGGCGGCCAGGAGGTACTCGTCGGCGAGCAGGTCCCCCGCCGACGTCCGGGCGGCGTCCACGCGCCCCGCGCTCGTCCGCCAGCCAAGCACGGCGGTGTTCCAGAGCAGCGTGACGCCGGCGCGCTCGGCTTCGCCGCGGAGGCCCGCCATCAATCGCCGTGGGACCAGGTGGCAATCGAGCGGGTAGCGCACGGCCCCGGCCACGTCCAGCCGCACCCCGGGCTCGAGCGCCCGAGCCTCGGCGGCGGTGAGCAGGTCGGCGGGGATGCCCAGGGCGCGGGCCTGCTCGGCGACGCGCGTCTCTTCGCCGAGGCCGTCCGCAGTCCGGCACAGCATCAGGAGGCCCCGTGGCGCGAAGCCGAAGTCGTCGCCCCACTCCGAGGCCCAGGCCTCGAGGATCGCTCGGCTGGACAGGTGCAGGTCGCGGAGGAGCGGCGCGGCGCGCGCGACATGGGCGGCGGTGGCCGATCGCCAGAAGCGAAGGCCCCATGCGATCAGCTCCCGGTCGAAGCGCGGCCGGATGTAGAAGGGGCTCTCGGGATCCCACATCCACTTGAGGCCGCGCGCGACCATTCCGGGTGCCGCGAGCGGAACGAAATGACTCGGCACGACCATCCCGGCGTTGCCGTAGGAGCAGCCGTCTCCCTCGGCCGGGCCTTCGTCGACGACCGTCACCTCCAGGCCTTCGCGCGCGGCCCAGAGACCCGCGCTCAGGCCGACGACGCCGGCGCCGACGATCAGGAGCCGCTGGGCCACGAGCCCTCGCGGATGCCCCAGCAAAGCGGATCGCGCTCGTCCAGGAGAAGCGTCGACTCGGCCGTCACGTGGGCCTCGCCGGTGATGCGAGGCAGCACGCGCCCCGCATCGTCCAGCGTGAAGGTCCCCTCGAAGACGCTGCCGAGGATGCTCTCCTGTCGCCACACCTGGCCCGGTCGGAGCCCGCCCTCGGCGTGCAGACAGGCCAGCTTCGCGCTCGTGCCGGTCCCGCACGGCGAGCGGTCGTAGGCCTTGCCGGGGCAGAGGACGAAGTTGCGGGCGTTCACGCCGGCCGTGGGCGACGGCGCGACCAGCTCGACGTGGTCGATCTCCGCCCCGTGCTCGCCGGTGACGCCGGCCGCGGAGAGGGCCTGGCGCACGCGCCACGCGTGGGCAGTCAGTGCGTCGACGTTGGCGGGGACGAGGGGGATGTCGGAGGCGTGGGTCAGGAAGAACCAGTTGCCTCCCCAGGCGACGTCCCCCCGGACCACGTCGTGCCCCGGCACGTCGACGGCGACGTCGGCGGCCCATCGATAGCTCGGCACGTTGTCCACGCTGACCCGGCGGTCCTCGTGGAGCTGGGCCGTGACGCAGCCGACGGGCGTCTCGATGCGATGCCGGCCCGGCGCCATCCTGTCGAGATGGGCGAGCGTCGCGACGAGGCCGATGGTGCCGTGGCCGCACATGCCGAGGTAGCCGACGTTGTTGAAGAAGATGACACCCGCGGCGTTCGCGGCGTCGCTGGGTGCCTGGAGTAGCGCGCCCACCAGGACGTCGGATCCCCGCGGCTCGTTCACGACCGCCGAGCGGAAGCGGTCGTGGTCGGCACGGAGCCTCGCGAGCCTGGCGGCCAGGGGGCCCTCACCCAGCTCGGGTCCGCCGCTGACGACGACGCGCGTCGGCTCGCCGCCGGTGTGGGAGTCGATCACCCGTACGCGCCTCATCGGACTCCAAGCCTATTCCGACCGAGGCCCCCGCGTCTTGTATGATCGGCCGAATGAGCCACGCCAAGCTTGGGGTCTTCCTTGCCCTCGGGATCGTCGCCGTCGGGTTCGTGAGCCAGTGGATCCTGTCGGTGCGCCGCACCCGCCGTGCGACCTCGGGCGAGCGCCTTGCGCCCACGCCCCTCGACGTGTTCGTAGGCTTCATCACCAACTTCTTCGACACGCTGGGCATCGGATCCTTCGCGACCACGGCATCGATGTTCAAGCTGTGGCGGATCGTCCCCGACGAGCGCATTCCCGGGCACCCTGAATGTCGGCCACGCTCTCCCGACGGCCGTCCAGGCCTTCATCTTCATCGCGGTGGTGGCGGTGGAGCCCAAGACCCTCATCCTGATGATCGGGTCCTCGGTGGTGGGCGCCTGGCTGGGTGCAGGCATCGTCTCGGGCTGGTCGAGGCCGAAGGTCCAGGTGGGCATGGGTGTGGCGCTCCTGGCCGCGGCCGTGCTCTTTACGCTCCGGAACCTGGACCTCATGCCCGGCGGCGGCGAGACGCTCAGCCTGGAAGGGTGGCGTCTGTGGGCCGGGATCGCGGGGAACTTCGTCCTCGGCGCCTTGATGACGCTCGGCATCGGCCTCTACGCGCCGTGCATGATCCTCGTCAGCCTGCTGAGCATGAACCCCAAGGTCGCCTTTCCGATCATGATGGGATCCTGCGCGTTCCTCATGCCCACGGCCAGCACGCGGTTCATCCGCGAGGGGAGCTACGCGCTCCGCACGGCGCTGGGGCTGGCCCTCGGCGGCATCCCAGGCGTCTTGATCGCGGCCTTCGGGTTGGCGAGATGAACGTCGTGACGGTCCGATGGCTCGTCACGGTCGTGGTCGTGTACACCGCGGTGTCGATGCTGCGCTCGGCGGTTCGGGAACGCGGCGGCACGGCGCCCCCGGCCGCGGTCGAGGGTGGCTAGCCGGCGCGCCAGACGTCGTCGATCATCGAGCGGCTCCTTTGCTGCTCATTGGATTTGGATGGGGTTCTTGTTGGGTCGGTGTCTCCTCGCTCTCGCTTGACGCCACCCCGATCCAATCGTCTATCGTTCGAACTGTAGGAGGACACATGACCCTGCTCCCGCTGATACTGGCGGCCGGCGCCACCGCTCCCGCTGCCCCGCTGTCACCTGAGGTGCAGAAGTACGTCACGGTGACCGATCCCGTGATAGCCCTCACCCACGTGCGCGTGATCGACGGGACGGGCGCTCCCGCTCGGGCGGACCAGACGGTCGTGCTCGACCACGGGCGCATCGTCGCCCTCGGGAACGCCGGCACCACTGCGGTGCCGCAGGGCGCGAAGATGTTGGAGCTCTCCGGCCGCTCCGTGCTGCCCGGTTTGGTGGGCATGCACAATCACTTCTTCGACAGCGCGTTCGTCACCGAGGAGCCGCCCGGCGTCATGGTCACCGAGATCGCCTACAGCGCCCCTCGCCTGTACCTGGCCGCGGGCGTCACTACCGTGCGCACGACGGGCAGCGTGGAGGGCTTCACTGACCTGGAGGTCCGCCGCCAAGTGGATGGGGGCGCCATGCCGGGGCCGCACATCGACGCCACCGCCCCCTACCTGGAGGGGCCGGATTCTGACTTCCCCCAGATGCACGCCCTCTCGAGCGCGGCCGACGCGCGACGGATGGTGGGCTTCTGGGCGGACGAGGGCGCGACTTCGTTCAAGGCGTACATGAATATCTCGCGCGAGGAACTGGGCGCGGCCATCGAGGAGGCGCACGCGCGTGGGCTCAAGGTGACGGGGCACCTCTGCTCGGTGACGTGGCCGGAAGCGATCGCTCTCGGTATCGACGACTTCGAGCACGGGCCGGTCTACACCGACACGGAGTTCGTGACGGACAAGAAGCTCGATGACTGTCCCGCGACCGCCGCGACGAAGACGTGGGAGAACCTCGACATAGCCGCTCCGTCTGTGCAGGCGCTGATCCGCAGCCTGGTCGAGCACAACGTTGCGGTGACCTCCACGCTGCCCGTCTTCGATGCGGGGACCCTCAACACCCCGCCCGACCCACGCGTGCTGGCCGCCATGTCCGATGTGCAGCGGCAGGGTTACCTGACCGCCAGGGCCGGCCTCACCCCGGCCGCGAGTACGCGGTCACCTCCCTCCTGCGGAAGGAGATGGACTTCGAGCGCGCGTTCGCGAAGGCGGGGGGCTTGCTGCTCGCGGGCCCGGATCCGACAGGCAACGGCGGCACTCTCCCCGGCTATGGGGACTGGCGCGAGCTGGCGCTGCTGGTGGAGGCGGGCTTCACCCCGCTCGAGGCGATCCGCATCGCTACGTCCAACGGCGCCACGTTCCTCGGCCGACAGGCGGAGATCGGGACGGTCGCCGTCGGCCTGCACGCGGACCTCGTGGTCGTGCGCGGCGACCCTTCGGCCAAGATCGCGGACGTGGAGAACGTCGAGCTCGTCTTCAAGGACGGCGTCGGCTACGACCCCGCGAAGCTCCTCGAGTCGGTGCGGGGCACGGTCGGACTGCGGTAGGGTCAGCGGCGAGCCCCGGGCTCCATCGTTCAATACCGCCGGCGCGCGATGGCGGCCTTCGGCTGATAGCCCCTCACTCCCGGCGATCGAGAGCGTCTAGCTCGTCGCGCAGGCCCAGCAGCTCCCATCGCTGGAGAGCCAGCGGCACGTTCCCGTTCTTCCAGACGAAGTCGTGGAATTCGCGCAGATCGAACGCGTCGCCCTTCTGCCGGCGGGCCTCGGCCATCAGCCGGACGATCTGCAGCTTGCCGATCTGGTATCCGATGGCGAAGCCGGGTGTCGAGGCAAAAGCCGCGGCCTCGGCGCGGGCCGTGGGCGGGTCCATGGGTACGGCGGCCTCGAGGTACTTCGCCGCTTCGTCGACCGTGAAGGTCCCGAGCGCCAGCCGCACGTCCACCTCGACGCGGAGCGCGCGGAGCCGCATGTAGTTCCAGATCATCTCGCGGGTCTTGGGGCTGTCGTCGAAGAGGCCCATGTCGAGCATCATCTCCTCGGCGTAGAAGCCGAGCCCCTCGTTGACTCCCGAGTCGTACCAATGACGGCGGACGGGGTTCTCGTGGCGCCACCCCAATGCGAGCTGGAAGGCGTGTCCCGGCACGCCCTCGTGGACCATGTCGGCCCGCGGATCGCGGGCCATCGAGAGCGCGAAGTAGCCGAGGTCGGGGGACGGCGGCGGGATGTATCGGGTCGTCTCCTCGCCCAGGCGCCCGGGGGACGTGAACTCGGTCTCCTCGCCGAAGCCACGGATCGACGCCAGGTAGGGTGGCAGGACGCGGTAGGCGTAGTGGGGCATCCAGGCCGGCACCGTCACGACGCCCTTCTCCTCCAGGAAGCGGCGGACGGCCGCCTCATCGGTGCGAGCGCGGGCGATCTGGGCGGCCTGGTCGGGGAAGAGCGGCAGCTCGGGGAGGCCGCGGTTGCGTTGGCGCTCGAGGGCCTCGGACGCGACGGTGCGCGCCCACTCCTGGCGGCCCATGGCCAGCAGCTCCTCGGGCGTGAACGGAAGGAGGGCCACGTTCCGGAGGAAGAACAAGTACGAGGGGCGGCCGACGGCCACCTCCGCGGGCCATCCTTCCGCGCTCTCTCTCAGCCACTCCCGGTATCCCTCGAGGGCCTCGGCCGTCCGAGGCGTCTCGGCGTCGAGGCGTGCGCGGCTCCCCGCGTCGAGGAGCGGGCGCAGGGCGGCCATGGCGCCCTTCAGGTGCGGCCCGATGTCGGCCAGGTCGCCGATCGCCAGCCGCGCGAAGGGACCCACCGCTTGATCGAGATTGATGCGCGCATCAGCCAGCGTCCGCGGGAACGACGCGAGGCGCGCGACGACGTCCTGGCTTCTCGTCGCGGTGAACGGCGGCGGCGGCAGGAGCGCGTCGACCAGAGCCCCCAGGGTCTGGGCGACGTAGAAGCCGGGGTCGCGGCGCCACGTTCGCACCACGTCGAGCTCCCACCGCACCCGGGCGAGGGCGGAGCCCGTCAGGCGGTAGTCCACCTCCTCGGCCACGGGCCGATCCGCCTTCGCCAGGGCGCGCCATCGGGCGTCGAAGGCCTCGAGATCGCGCCGGCAGGCGGCGACGGTGGCGGCGGACCAGTCGGGCGTCCACCCCGAGGGGCGCTCGATCCGCGGGATGTCGTCGGCGCTGATCGGCTGATGGACGGCGCGCCAGGCCCAGAAGTCGCGCGAGAGGGTCGAGAGATCGTCGGCGGGAGCCAGGGCCGCGGGAGCCGACACGAGGACGAGGGCCAGGAGAGTGTTGCGCATCGAACGGCCCTAGTGGCGCTCGTCGGAGAGGCGGTTGTATTTCCGCAGGGTGTCCCGAAGGCGATCGTGGGGGAGGGCCGTGACGGCGCGGCCGTCGATCCCCGTCATGGTCTCGGCGCCCACCATGGCGTTCAGGATCGCCTCCTCTGTCGCCTGTGCGGTGGCCTCGAACAGGGGTCCGATCAGGTCGTTGGAGAACACCTGGACCGTGGCCAACGGTTTCTTTGCCGCGTCCGCGTTCGCCGTCGAGAAGGCCAGGAAGATGTCGCCGGAGTAGTTCCCCGAGGCGCTGCCGGTGCGGGCCAGGCCCATGGTGGCGCGCCGTGCCAGGCGCTCCAGCTGGGTGGGCAGCAAGGGCGCGTCGGTGGCGACGACGATGATGATCGAGCCGACGTCGTCCCTCGAAGGTTCCGCGAGGGCGCTGCGCGGGGGCTGCTCGACCGGGATCTCGCGTCCCACGGGAACCCCGCGCACCATGAGCTGCGAGCGGAGGCCGCAGTTGCACTGGACGAGCACGCCGACCGTGTACGTCCCCGCCGGCGTCTCGTACCTGCGCGAAGCCGTTCCCGTTCCGCCCTTGAACTCGTAGCAGACCATGCCGGTGCCGCCGCCCACGTTCCCCTCGGCGACGGGTCCGGACCGGGCGCCGTCGATCGCGGCGAAGGCGTGGGCCGGCTTCACGTGGAAGCCGTTCACGTCGTTGAGGGGGAAGCCGTCGTACGTCTCGGCCACCACGGGCATCGACCACCAGACGCCTTCCACGCTCGAGGTCTTCGGCACGAAGCCGTGTTGGACCTGCCAGGAGATGACGGCGTCGCGGACGACGCCGACGCTGTGGGTGTTGGTGATCATGACGGGGCCGTCGAGAAAGCCCGACTCCTTGATCCAGTGCGTGCCGGTCATCTCGCCGTTCCCGTTCTGCGAGAAGAACCCGGCGAACACCGGCTCGGTTCCGTTGCGGCCGCGCGGGAGGACAGCGGTCACCCCGGTCCGGACCGGACCCTTCCCGACGACGAGCGGTCCCCCGCCGGCTATGAGCGTCGTGAAGCCCACCTCGACGCCCGCGACGTCGGTGATGGCGTCGAGCGGGCCCGGCGTGCCGTCGAACGGGATCCCCAGATCCCTCGCCCGGGGCCTGGCCTGCGCGGAAGCCGTCGCCGTGGCGAGCGCGAGTAGGGCGGCGGCGGTCGCCGCACGAAAGGCGATGGTCATCTCTTTCCCCCTGGAAGGCGCAGGGTAGCCTAGCACGCCGCCGAGTCGGACCTTCCGATGTCGGCGCCGCGTTCTAGCTGTCGACCGGCAGGGGGCGCCTGTCCGGCTCGATCCATTGGCGCCGGGCCTCGACGGACATGAGGCGGTCCTTCGAGTAGTACATGAGCAGCGCGTCCTTCGCGCTGACCGGGCTCGCGAAAAGCGAGCGCACGCAATCGATGACGGGCGTCCCGGGCGGAAGGGCGCCGAGCAGGGCCGCGATCAGCCCCACGTAGGCCCGCGTGATCGTCTCGTGGTATCCCTGGGTCTCGCTGTTGGGCGTGCCGTGTGCGTCGTTGAGGCGCCGGATCCGGGCGCGGAGCAGGGGGAGGGCGCGTTCGGGCCCGTAACGCCTCACGTGCCAGAGGCCGACCGCCAAGTGGGCCGCGTGGGTCCAGGAAGACTTCGGCAGCGTGCGCCGGCGGAAGCGCCATAGCAGATCGGCGAACTCGTCGCGGGTCGGTCGGCTCGCGTCCACGGGCCGAGTCTAGCGTGACTGCGGGACGACGATCGTGAACCGCGTGGGACCCCCGGGAGGAGAGTCGAGGGAAAAGTCGAAGCGATGCTGCCGGAGGATCTCCTGGGCGACGGTGAGGCCGATGCCCTGGCCGTCGGGCTTGGTCGTGTAGAACGGGCTGAAGAGGCTTCCGCGGGCCTCCGGCGGGATGCCGGGCCCTGTGTCCTCGACGGCGATCCGCAGATCGCCGTTCCGGCGGTCCAGGCGGATCGTCACGCGGCCGTCGCGCCCCGCGGCCTCGATGGCGTTCTTGACCACGTTCACGAGGACCTGTTCGATCTGCACCCGGTCCAGATCCGCCGGGGGGAGGTCGTCGCCCAGGTCCCGCTCGAGTGAGACGCCCTGGAGCTCGGCCGCAGGCCTCATGAGGTCGGCCACGTCCTCGACCAGGCGGCGGAGGTCGGCGGGCTGGCGGTTCGGCGCGGGCAGGCGGACGACCTCGGCGAAGCCCCGCATGAACGCCGAGAGCTTCTCGGTTCGGCCGATCACGACCCGAAGGGCGCCCTCGAAGTCGTCCCGGTCGGCGTCGGGGAGGTGGCGGCCGTAGTTGAGGCAGGAATGGAGAAGCGAGTTGGAAGCGCCCACCGAGTTGTTCACCTCGTGTGACATCATGCGGATGAGCTTCTCGTACGCCGCCTTCTCGTAGAGGCGCAGCTCCTCGGTCAGCTCCTCCATCAGGATGAAGGTGCGCGGGAAGCCGCGGTCGAGCGAACGCGCCACGGTAGCACTTGACGCGTCGACCGCCCCCGAGCGCGACGACCTCCGTTCGTCCCGGGGGCGAGGGCGGCGAGGCTCGCGGCCATGGACGACCCGAGGTCGGCGAGGGGGCGTCCCTTCGCGTCGGCGATCGGCAAGCCGAGGAGCACCTCGGCCCGCGGGTTCGCGTAGTCGACGCGCCCGTCGAAGTCGAGTGTCACGAAGCCCGATGGGGAGACGTCCAGGACCGTGCTCAGGAGGTGGTGCTGTTCCTGGAGCTGCAGTCGCTCCTCCCGCAGGCTGTCGACCATGCGGTTGTAGACGCCGATGAGCGCGTCGAGATCCCGCTGGCCGATCTCGCGGATCCGCGTCGTGATAGTCGTTCTCGGCGAGATACGTGGCGCTCTCCCGCACGAGGGTCGAGGGCGCCGAAGAGCCGCGACACGAGGCTGGCGCCCACGCCGAACGAAAGGAGGAAGACCGCCTCGACGGCCAGCAGCCACAGACGATTCCGGTGCAGCAGCAGGGCGGCGACGCCGGCAAAGAGGAGGTGGAGGGCGACCAGGTAGGCGACGAACCGGCCGCGGAGGCTCACGTGCCGAGCCCGTACTTCTCGAGACGACGATAGAGGGCCGCGCCGCGAGAGGCCGAGGGCCTCGGCCACCCGCGTGACGTTGCCCCTGGTGGACCTCATGCGACTTCACGATCATGGCCTTCTCGATCTCGTCGATGGTCATGCTGCCGACCGGCGGGAGGGCGCGTGGCGCCTGCTCCTCCGAGGGCGGCGTCGCGGCCGTCGAGGTCCGCCACGTCGAGAACGTCCCGTGCGCCGACGAGCACGGCGCGCTCGATGCACTTGCCGGAGCTGGCGGACGTTGCCCGGCCAGGGCTGCGCTCGGAGCCACCTCGAGCCGGCAGCCGACAGAGGCGAGGGTCTCGCGCCCGTAGACCGCGCCGCCAGCTCGCCGCAGCGCGCCGGCGCGAGGAGCGGGATGTCGTCGCCGCGCTCGCGCAGCGGCGGCAGGTGGACGGCGATGAGGTTGATCCGGTAGAGCAGGTCCTCGCGGAACGCGCCGGTCTCCACCATCTCGGGCAGGTTGCGGTTGGTGGCCGAGACGACGCGCACGTCGACGGTGCGCGGCGCGCTCGAGCCCAGCACCTCGTAGACGCGGTCCTGCAGCACGCGCAGCAGCTTCACCTGGCGAGCCCGGGTCGAGCTCGCCGATCTCGTCGAGGAAGATCGTCCCGCCGTGCGGCGAGCTCGAAGCGTCCCTTGCGGTCCTGCTCGCGCGTCGGTGAAGGCGCCCTCGCACGTGGCCGAACATCTCGCTCTCGAAGAGCGTCGACGAGATGCCGCCGAGGTTCACCTTGACGAACGGGCCGCTCCGTCGCCGGCTGTTGCGGTGGATCGCCTCGGCGACCAGCTCCTTGCCGGTGCCGCTCTCGCCGGTGATCGAGCACCGAGGCGTCGGTGGCGGCGACGCGCCCGACGACCTGCGAGCACCCGCAGCAGCCGCGGGTCCGCGCCCGACGAGCGCGCCGAAGTCGTAGCCGCCGTCGAGCTCCTCCCGCGTCGCGACGGCGTCGCCCCGCCGGCGCCCGCGGCGGCGAGGCCGAGCGCCGTCTGCACCGACTGCAGGAGCTGCGCGTTGGTCCAGGGCTTGGTGACGAAGTCGGCGGCGCCGGCCTTCATCCCCTCGACGGCCAGCGCGATCGAGCCCCACGCCGTCATGAGGATGACCGGCACGCCGTGGCCGCTCGGCGCGGATGCGCGGACAGGAGCGCGAGCCCCTCCTCGCCGCGTCGTCTTCGCGCGAGAAGTTCATGTCCTGGAGGACGAGGGCGACGCTCGTGCGCGCGCAGGACGGCGAGCGCCTCCTCGGGGGACGCGGCCGCCACCGACGCGAGGCCCGCCTGCTTCAGGAGCAGCGCCAGCGACGCGGTGACCGACGGGTCGTCGTCGACGATGAGGATCATCGGGTCATTCGTAGTGTAGCGCCTCCGCCGGTTGGACCCGCGTCGCCAGGCGGGCCGGATGCAGGCCGCAGACCGTGGCGAGGGCGTAGAGAGCCGCGATGGAAACGAGCAGGCTGCCGACGAGCACGCGCGGCGCGACGTAGCGAAAGAGGCCGAGGAACGGAAGCTGGGCCGCCAGCACGACCGCCAGAGCCATGGCCAGCGTCGTCATCACGAGGATCTCGCCGACGATCTGGCCGTAGATGTTCCGGGCGGTGGCGCCCTTGGCTCGCCGCAGGCCGATCTCCCGGGTCCGCTGCGTCACGTTCTGCCAGAGAACGCCCGTGAGGCCCAGAGCCACCATGAGGACGAGAAACGCGGCGACGAGGCCGACGGCCAGGAGTGGCGTCAGGCGCAGCCGGTGGTTTGCGTCACGCAGCTCGGCCAGGGACTGCACCTTGAACGACCAGGATCGCGCGACCTCCTGCATCCGGCGGGTCAGCGTCTCTTCGAAGGCCGCCGTGGTGCCGGGGCGGAGCTTCACGAGCAGGAGGCGCGGCACCTCGTTTGCCGTGGCGAAGCTGTGGCGGAGGAACATGTATCCCCCGGGCGCCTCGAACTCCCCGTGCTGCCGGAAGGCGCGGATCACGCCGATGATCCTCTTGCCCGACCGCTCGTTGCCGTCCCGCTCCTTGTCCTGGGGCATGAGCCGGCCGACGGGATCCTCCGCGCCGAAGGCCGTGACGGCCAGCTGTTCGTTGACGACGACCGGTTCCACGGCGGCGCCCTCGTCCTGGCGGTCGAACCAACGCCCCCGGATCACCTCCAGCCCCGCGACGGCCTTGAAGTCGTCGGTGACCTTGTCGAGCATGTACTCGAAGTGCTTGCCGTCCACGTCGTAGTCGGTGCTCCAGGCCCCGTTGTCGTAGGGGGCGGTGAACGCGATCGCCGCCGACTCGACCTGGGGCAGATCCTGAGCCGCCAGCAACAGCTGCCGGGTCGTCTCGGCGTTCTCGGCGGCGGTCGGGTTGGGGCCCGGCCCCCCCATGGTCGATTCGATGTTCACTCGCCACACGTCGGCGTACGAGAAACCGAGAGGCTGGCGATAGTTGTCGGCGCAGTAGAGTCCCACGCCGATGACGAAAAGGAGGACGACGAACGCAAAGAAGATCTCCGTCATGACCAGCAGGTTGCTGCGCTTCCGGTTCCAGATGAGCCGCAGCAGGTGGCGTGTCATCGCGAGTCTCCTTTCAACGCGTCGACGGGATGGAGCCGGGACATCTTCCACGCCGGATAGGCCCCCGAGAGGACGCCGAAGACCACGGCGAGGACGAAGGAATACGCGAAGACCCGGGAGTTCAAGGTGAAGTGGGCGTAGGGAACGAGACTCGTCGCGGTGAGGACCTGAAGGACGAGGGGCGCCATGGCCAGGGCGATCAGGCCGCCGACCAGCGTGAGGGCCACGTTCTCGACAACGAACTGCCCGACGAGGGTGCCCGACGAGGCCCCGAAGGCCTTGCGGACGCCGATCTCGGAGGCCCGTTCGAGGATCCGGCTGACGTTCAGGTTCACGAGGTTCAGCGTGGGCAGGAGCATGAACAGGAACACGAGGGCGGCGACGAGGGTCCAGAAGACCGCCATGCCCCGGTCCTCGCCGTGGCTCGGGAGCATTCGGCCGGGGCCCGAACCCATGAAGTCGGCGGCGACGGCCTCCATCGTCGTGTAGGGATGGGCCTCGAGGGCTTTCCACATCTTCGGGTCCGGGAGCTCCACCTGCTTGAGCCGCGCCTCGAACTCCTCGCGGAGTGCCGGGAAGTCGGCCGGGCTCCGGGCGAGGAACATCCCGATGAATCCCCCCATGATCTCCCGTCGATACCCCTCGGACTTGGAGGTGGTGACGGGGACCCAGATGTCGGCGAAGGGGATGCTCCGGAGCATCGGCACGTCGCGCACCACGCCGATCACCTGGAACCGCTGGACGTCGGCCTCGAGCGTCCGGCCCGACCGCCGGCTCGCCGCCGAAGAAGCGCTTGCGGGTCGTCTCGTTGATGACGGCAACGAAGCGCGCGTTGGCCACGTCCTCGTCGGTGTAGGGTCCGCCCTCGAGGAATGCGAAGTCGAGGATCTTCCAGTAGTCCCCGTCGGTACGCTTCATGGACGATTCGATGCGGCCTCCATCCCGGTACGACGTGACGACGTTGGCCGTGGAGAAGATCGACATCCGCTCGACACCCGGGAGGCCCCGCTCGTACCGATCGAAGAACCCGTAGCCCCCTTCGCTCTGCCAGGTGTTGTCGTCGCCCGTCATGCGGAGCCGGTAGACCGCGAGCGTCCTGCCTTGGCGGGTCTCGGGGGCCACGGGCGCGGTGGCGTGATCGAGGACCGCCGTGGCCACGACGAGGACGAGGAGGGTGAAGCTGATCCCGAAGAGGCTGATGGCCGTGAAGACGCGGCGCCTCAGGAAGACCTTGACCGCGAGCCTCAGATAGCTGGCAAGCATGGCGGCCTCAGTGGACCTGCCGGCCGTCGAACATCCGGACGATCCGATGGGTCTTCTCCGCCTGCCGCGGATCGTGGGTGACCATCACGATGGTCGTCTTCTCGCCCTCGTTCAGGTCCTTGAGGATGCCCATGATCTCGTCTCCCATCTGGCTGTCGAGGTTGCCCGTCGGCTCGTCGGCCAGGAGGATGCGCGGGCGACCCACGATGGCCCGGGCGATGGCCACGCGCTGCTGCTGCCCGCCCGAGAGCTGCGAGGGGAAGTGGTGGACGCGCGACGCGAGGCCGACCCTGTCGAGGGCGGCCAGAGCCCGGCTCCGGCGCTCGGCCGCCGGGGTCCGCCGGTAGAGGAGCGGGATCTCGACGTTGTCCACGACGGAGAGGTCGGGGATCAGGTGAAACGTCTGGAAGACGAAGCCGATCTCCTGGTTGCGCCTCGCCGCCAGGTCCCGGTCGCGATAGGAGTCGACGGGGCGCCCGCCGATCTGGAGGCGGCCCTTGGTGGGCGCATCCAGCAGCCCCATGATGTTCAGGAGCGTGCTCTTGCCGCACCCCGAGGGTCCCATGACCGAGACGAAATCCCCCTCGCCGACCTCGAGGTTGACCTCGCTCAGGGCCACGGTCTCGATGGTGTCGGTGCGGTAGACCTTCTCGACGCCTTCCATCCGGATCATCTTGTCTCTCCCCTGTCAGTGCAGCCGGAGCTGCTCCGCATACGCGTAGTCGCGCATGTCCGAGATGACGACTTCGTCGCCCGGCCTTCAGGCCGCGCGAGACCTCGCAGCGGTCGAGGCCGAGGATTCCGATCTCCACCGGTGTTCGGACCAGCCGCCCGTCGCGCACCACGAAGACGTTCTGCGGCCCCTCGCCGTTCAGGAACGGTCCGCGCTTCAAGCGGAGGGCGTGGTCCTTGCGCTCGATGATCACGAAGACGTCGACGCGCAGGTGCGAGCGCAGCAGCGGGCTCGTCTTCTCCCTCAAGGCGACGGAGATCGTGATGACCCCGTTCTGGACCGTCGGGACGACGTTGGCGACCGTCCCGTTCAGCGTGTCGTCTCCGATGCGGACCGCGACCGGCAGCCCGGCCGACAGCCGGAGGGCATGGACGTCGGAGACGGTGGCGTCGACGCGGTACGACGACAGGTCCGCTACGCGAGCGATGACGTCTCCCTTGTGAATGGCCGCGCCCTCTTCGGTGACGGTCCAGGTCACGACCCCGTCGCGATCGGCCTTGGCCGTGGCGAGGTCGAGCTGGTGCGCGGCCTGGGCGCGCTCCTTCTTCACCGTTGCCATCTCGAGGGCCAGACCGTCCACTTGCAGGCGCGTGGACCGCTCGGCGTTGTCGCGCTCTTCCTCGAGTTTGCGCAGCTCCACGGCCGCCTGGGCCTCGGCCAGCTCGGCCTGGCGCAGCGTCTCCTGGGCGATGAGCCCCTGGCCGTGGAGTGTCCGGCTGCGCCCCAGCTGCTCGCGGAGAGACTGGAGCTGGAGGCTCTTGATGTCGGTCTGGCTCTTGAGGGCGATGAGCTTCTCCTCGAGCTCCAGCTTCTTCTGGCTCTGCTGGTTCAGCTTCAGGGCGAGGCTCTGGTCGAGGCGCTCTCCCTCGAGGACCTGCTCCGACAGGTCCAGCGCGACGATCGCGTCCCCCTTCTTCACCGGCGTGCCGGCGCGCTTCAGGATGCGAAGGACGCGGGCGTCCGCGGGGCTCGACAGAACCTTCTCGACCTCGGGCAGCACCGTGCCCGCGGCGCTGATCGTGGCCTCGATCGGGCCCTCGTCCACGACCGCCATGCGGATCGCACTCCGCCGCAGCGAGGGGCGGAGCAGCGAGGGCCCCCAGACGAAGGCGACCGACACCCCGGCCACGGCCAAGCCCGCGACGGTCGCCCGCTTCCGGTTTCGCTGGCGCGTGACGTCGGCGTCGATCGGTCGATCCACCCTGCCTCCCCGGCGCTCGTAGAGCAACCGATGTGCCAGCCGAAAACAGCGTGGAATCAGGACTTGGGGGAGCGCGGGGCGGCCAGATCGGCCGCCTCCGTACGGCGACCGTCCGCTATCGGACGGCACCAAGTTCTGCCCAAGACGTGGCGGCTGGGCGGCGCTACACTTCCCCGAGGTCCGAGGCACCGCCCATGGCTCACGTCCTCCAGCCCGCCCCCACCGGTCGAGCGAAGTGCCGAGGGTGCGGCGAGCGCATCGCCGCAGGGGAGATGCGCTTCGGGGAGGTCCTGCCCAACCCCTTCGCCGACGGCGAGGTGACCCACTGGTTCCACCCCGACTGCGCAGCCTTCAAGCGTCCGGAGCCTTTCCTGGAGACGCTGGCGGCCAGGACCGAGCCTCTCGAGGACGTCGATCGGTTGAGGGCGGAGGCGGAGCTCGGGATCGCCCACCGGCGGCTGCCGCGCGTCGGCGGCGCCGAGCGCGCCGCCTCGGGCCGCGCCCAATGTCGCTCTTGTCGCACGGCCATCGAGAAGGGCGCCTGGCGGATTGCGCTCGTGTTCTACGAAGAGGGCCGCTTCTCTCCGGCGGGCTCCATCCACCCGCGCTGCGCCCAGGCCTACCTCGAGACGGTCGACGTCGCCGCCCGCCTGAAGCGCTTCTCGCCGGCGCTGACCGACGAGGACCTCAAGTCGATCGAGGCGGAGCTTCGAGCTCGGCCGGGAGTGTAACGGTCACCCTGGTTCCGCTCTCGGCGTCACTCTCCACTTCAATCCGCCCGCCGTGGGCGTCGACAGCGAGCTTGCAGAAGGCTAGCCCCAAGCCGCTTCCGCGTCCCTTCTGCGGCCCCCGCACGAACTTCTGGAAGAGCCGGCTGCGGACCTCGTCGGGGATGCCCATCCCGGTATCGCTGACCGTGACGCGGAACGTTCGCGCGACGGCGTCGTGCGCGGCACCGATCCGCACTTCGCCGCCGGACGGAGTGTAGGCGATCGCGTTGCCGACCAGGTTCTGGACCACGCGCAGCAGGAGGCTCCGGTCGGCCGTGACTCGCGGAAGGTCGGACGACACCTCGCTCTCGAGGCGGATGTGCTTTTCCCGGGCGAGGGGGAGCTCCATGAGGATCACCTCATCGACGAGGGTGTCGAGGCGAATGGGCTCGAGCTCCAGCGGCAAGGCACTCTGCTCGAGACGGCTGACGTCGAGGATCGAGTCGATGAGCGCGAGGAGCTTCGCGGTGTTCCGGCGCGCGTTCGCGAGCAGCTCCCGCTGGTATCCGGAGATGCTGACGCTGGCCGCGATCGCCAAGCCATCCAACGAGCCCATGAGCGAGGTGAGCGGGTTCCTGAGGTCGTGGACCATGGTGTGAACGAGGTCGTCGCGCAGGTCCTCGAGGCGCTTGCGGTCGGTGATGTCGTGGATGAAGGCGTCGAAGAAGCACTCGTCGCCGAGCTGCACGGACGAGATCTTCAGCTCCACCGGGAACTCGTGCCCGTCGCGATGGAGCGCGGTCAGCTCGAGAAGCCGGTTCAGGACCGGGCCCTCGCCCGTCTTCAAGAAGCGCTCCAGCCCCTTGCGATGCGCCTCACGATGTTGCGCCGGCACGATCAGGTCCGCGAGCACGCGGCCGACCGCCTCGGAACGCGGCCAGCCGAACATCGCCTCCGCCCGCGGGTTCCACTGGCTGACGCGGCCGTTCCTGTCCATCGCGACGAATGCGTCGTAGGAGGTCTCGAAGATCGCCGCCAGGCGCACCGCGCCGCGCTCGACCTGATCGAAGAGCCGCGCGTTCTGGATCGCGATCGCGGCCTGGGGCGCGAGCGCCTGGGTCAGGTGAAGGTGCTCCGCGGTGAAGAAGTGGGGCTCCGCCTTGTCGAGTGCGTACAGGCCGATCGCCTTGCCCCCCGCCACGAGCGGCACGCCGATCCAGTTGCGCACGTGCTCGGCGCCCGCATGGCGCTGCCAGTCGGCATGGGCGTGGGTGTCCGCGATCAGCACCGGCTGCAGTGTGGCCATCAAGGCCTTGAAGATCGGGTGCGCGGCGGTGTCGAAGGCGGCCCGCGTCGTCTTGTCGATGTTGCCGAAGCGCTCGTAGCCGCGGATCGTGTGGACGGCCATCCAGCCGCGCTCGTCCAACAGCATGATGTTCGCGGTGTCGTAGGGCACGAGCTCGGCGAGCAGGTCGAGCAGCTTCGAGAAGACGACCGCCGGGTTCAGGCTCTCGGTCAGCGCGAGGTTGGCGTCGAGGAGGATCCGCGCGGTTCTGCCGTCGAGCGGGTTTCCGGCCATCTGGCCGCCCAGTATACGGCCGAGCGTCAGGCGGGAGCCGTGAGCCCGAGGGCCTGGCCCGCCGCCTCGAACTCGCGCATGAGCCGCCGGCGCACGGCGGTGTCGGCCAGGCCGTAGCGCAGGCCGTTCAGGTTCATCTGCCAGAGCGTGGCCACGTCCAGGCCGACCTCGCGTGTGTGCCCTGCGCGTACTCGCGGTTCAGGTCCGTGCCGAAGAAGGGCGGATCGTCGGTGCTGAGGGTGACCGGGACGCCCGCCGCGAGAAGGCGCTTCACCGGGTGCGTCGCCATGTCGCGGTACGGGTGTCAGGCACTCGTTGCTCGTCAGGGCCACGTCGCAGCAGATCTGACGCTCGGCCAGGAGGCGGAGCGTCGCCTCGTCCTCGACCGCGCGGATGCCGTGCTGGACGCGGCGGGCCTTCAGGTCGAGGACGGCCTGGCGGACGTGCTCCGCCCCGCCCGTCTCGCCGGCGTGGGCCACGGCCGGGTAGCCGGCGTCCCGAGCGCGCTCGAAGTAGCGCGTGACGAGGGTGCGCGGGAAGCCCTCCTCGGGACCGCCGAGGCCGATGGCCACGATCAGCGGGTTCGCCTCCTCTTCGAGCAAGGCGGCCGTGAACGGTCCGCTCTCGGGAACCGACTCGCTCGGGATGTCGGTGATGAGCCGCACCACCGGCCCGCCCTCCGCCTCGGCGGCCATGAGCCGGCGGGTGACGATCGCGAGGGCCCGGCGCGCGCCGAAGCCGAACCGCTCGTGGTTGTACGGCGTGAAGTGGGCCTCGACGTAGCGGATGTTCTGGCGGGCGCAGTCTTCCAGGAACCCGTCCACCATCCGCTCGTAGTCGGCGTCGGTGCGCAGGCACGCGCACATCGCGAGCCAGAGGTCGATGAACTTGCCGAAGCTCTCGAAGACGTAGAGCTTCCGAAGCTCCGCGAGGCTTCCGACCGGGAGGGCCACGTGGTTGCGCGATGCGATCTCCCAGAGGGTCTCCGGCGAGATCGTCCCCTCGAGATGGAGGTGCACCTCGGCCTTCGGCATCCGAGCCAGGACGTCGGGGGTCGGGATCATGGCCGTAGAATAGTGCGCCGGCGCGCGGATGTCCCGGTCCTGAGGGCCCTTGGCTTTTCTCGAACGTATCGCGCTCGCCGTCCTCGTCGCCGGCGTCGGCACGAGGGCCGTCGCGCCGTCGGAGGACGGGATGACCAAAGCCGACACGCCGAGGCTCTCCAGAAGCGCGCGGGCTCACTGGGTGTCTCGGGACACCCTGCTCTGGGACGTGAGTCCCAACGCCCGGCCTCTCGTTCTTCCTCCTCCATGCCCGCGAGGGGCTGGACCCCGCATCGCCTGACACGCCGCGCGTTTCCTTGACCCCCAGCCGGCGGGCATTGCCGAGGAGATCCGCGAGCGCTTCCCGCACCTCGCTCGCTACACGCCCGTTCACCTTGGCGCCAGCCGATGCGGCCCGGGCGGCCACGCTGCTCAAGGAGCAGCTCGCCGTGGCCGCTCTCGACGCCGGTGGGCGCCTCGTCACGGCCACGTCGGTCCAGATCCCCGGGCGCGCTCGACGACGTGTATCGCTACGACGGCCCGCTCGGCGTGACGTGGGAGGGAGGCGGCGTGCCGACGCTGCGGCTCTGGGCCCCCACGGCCCACTCGGTGCACCTGCGTCTCTTCGACACCTCCGGCGCCCCCGACGGCGAGGTCGCGCCCATGAGCCCCGACGCGGCCACGGGCGTCTGGGCCATCCGCGGCACGCCGGCGTGGAATCGCAAGTTCTACCTGTACGAGGTGGAGGTCTTCGCGCCCGTCCACCGGGCGCGTGGAGCGAAACCTCGTCACCGATCCCTATTCCCTGAGCCTCTCGACCAACAGCCGGCGCAGCCAGATCGTGGACCTCGAGGACCCCTCGCTCCGGCCGGCCGAGTGGACGCGAATCGCCAAGCCCCCGCTGGCGAGCCCCGTGGACGCCGTGATCTACGAGCTCCACGTTCGGGACTTCAGCATCCACGACGAGACGGTTCCCGAGGAGCACCGCGGGACCTTCAAGGCGTTCACCCACGCCGATTCGAACGGGATGCGCCATCTCCGCGCCCTCGCGCAGGCGGGCCTCAGCCACGTCCACCTGCTGCCCGCCTTCGACTTCGCCACGGTCAACGAGGACAGGGCCGAGCGCGCCGAGCCCGACGAGGCCGTCCTCCGCTCGCTCCCCGCCGACTCCGACCAGCAGGCCGCGATCGCCTGGGCGCTCCGCGAGAAGGACGGCTTCAACTGGGGGTACGACCCGCTCCACTACGGCGCTCCCGAGGGGAGCTACGCGACCGACCCCGACGGTCCCGCGCGCATCCTGGAGTTTCGGGAGATGGTGCAGGCTCTCGCGGCCGCCGGCCTGCGGGTCGTGATGGACGTCGTGTACAACCACACCCACGCGAGCGGCCAGGATCCGCTGTCGATCCTGGACCGCATCGTCCCCGGCTACTACCACCGCCTCGACGACGACGGCAAGGTCCTGAACAGCACGTGCTGTCCGAACACCGCGACCGAGCATCGGATGATGGAGAAGCTGATGCTCGACACCGTCGTGACCTGGGCGAAGGCGTACAAGGTCGACGGCTTCCGCTTCGACGTCATGGGCCACCACATGGTGTCGAACATGACGAGGGTGCGGGCGGCTCTCGACGCCCTCACCCCGTCGCGCGACGGCGTGGACGGTCGCGGGATCTACGTCTACGGCGAGGGATGGGACTTCGGCGAGGTGGCCGGGAACGCGCGCGGCCGGAACGCGACGCAATTGAACATGGCCGGGACGGGGATCGGCACGTTCAACGATCGTCTCCGGGACGCCGTGCGCGGAGGGGGTGCCTTCGGCAGCCCGCAGGAGCAAGGCTTCGCCACCGGCCTCGCCGACGTTCCGGCGGATGCAGCCGAACGGCACCGGGGCCGAGAGCGAGCTGAAGCTTCTGGGCCTCGCCGATTGGATTCGCCTCGGCCTGGCGGGCAACCTGCGCGACTTCCGTTTCGTGGCGGCCGACGGCCGCGAGGTCCTGGGAAGCGAGATCGACTACAACGGCAAGCCGGCGGGCTACACCGCTTCTCCCCAGGAGCAGATCGTCTACGTTTCGGCCCACGACAACGAGACGCTCTTCGACGCGATCCAGTGGAAGGCGCCGGCGGGCGCTTCCATCGCCGACCGCGTGCGGATGAACAACCTCGCCGTCAGCATCGTGGCCCTCAGCCAGGGTGTGCCCGTTCTTCCACGCCGGGGACGACATGCTCCGGTCGAAGTCCCTCGACCGGAACAGCTACAACTCCGGCGACTGGTGGAACAGGCTCGACTTCACCTACGCCTCGAACAACTGGGGCGTGGGCCTGCCCCCAGGCGAGAACGAGTCGAAGTGGCCGCTGATGCGCCCGCTTCTCGCGGATCCCGCGACTGCGCGCGTCGAGCGCGGACATCCGCGCCGCGAGCGCCCACTTCCAGGAGATGCTGCGGATCCGCCGCAGCTCGGCGCTCTTCCGGCTACGGACGGCAGAGGACGTGGGCCGGTGCCTTCGCTTCCTGAACACCGGACCGCAGCAGCTGCCGGGCCTGATCGTGATGTCTCTCGAGGATCCCACGCCCCTGGACCCCCGCCGCGAGCGGATCGTCGTCTTGTTCAACGCCCGGCCGACCGAGGCGGCGTTCGTCGCGGACCCCCTCCGCGGCGCCGGGTTCTCCCTCCACGACGTGCAGGCTCGCTCGGCGGACCCGGTCGTCCGCCGGTCCGCCTTCGACACGCGGACGGGCCGCTTCACCGTGCCCGGCCGAACCACGGCCGTGTTCGTCGAGCACGAGGGGAAGCGCTGAGGGCGTGAAGGGCGAAGGCGAACCCGTCCCTTCGGGCCCTCTCACGATCGTCCTGTCGTGCCCGGAGTGCGGGGCGCCCAAGGCCGGTGGAGGACGACGCCCGGAGCGCTGTCTGCGACCACTGCGGGTCGTTCCTCATCGTGTCGCGCCCGGGTCGCGACCAGATCTTCCTCGCCGAGAGCCAGGTGCATGGAAGCGGATGCGATACGCCGGATCCTCATCGAGTATCGCGTCGAAGCGCGACGGGCCGAGTTGATCGCGAGGTACTCCACCGACGGGGGCGACGGCGTGCGCCTGCCGCCTCCCGAGGTCATGCTCGCCGCAGAGCTGGGCGCCTACGAAGCGATGCTCGAGCAGCGCCTTCGCATCACCGAGGCACATCGCATCGAGGCCCCGTACTGGCATCTCTCGGGGACGATCCTGCAAGCCATCCTCGGACGCCGTCACGAGGGTCCCAAGGAGGTTCGGGTGCGGGCCTTCGCCGCCGAGCACACGACAGCCGCGTACGACGTGAGGGCGGCGAACTTGAGAGATCGGGGGCTCCGGCTCGCCCGATCCCGCGTCCATCCCCTTTCGCGCCGAGAGCTCGGGGATCGGGGTCCGTTCATTCCGTGGGCGCCGGTGCTGGATCGGGCCCACAAGGACATCGAGCGGTGGCGGAACCGCGATCTGGACCCGGGGTTCGAGCCCGTGGTGAAGCGCGGGGACCTCGTGTTCGCGCGGCAGTGTCTCGTCTATCGCCTCTACTGGCTGGCCCGGGTCCTGAGCGATCAGGAGCAGGCATGGGTCCTGGTCGACGCCGGGTTCGGGACGATCGCCGGCTATCCCGGGGAGACCGAGGCCCGTGCGCTCCTCGGCCTGGGGGTTGCCGATCCCGAGGACGCCGCGTCGCGGGAGACGAAAGCCGTCGTCCGGCCGTCCCGATGCCCCGACTGCGGCTTCGACGTGACGTTCGAGGCGCGCAGCGTCGCGATCTTCTGTCCCAACTGCCAACTGGGCCTCGAGGCCACCGCCGGCGGCGTCCGGGTCATTCCGTACGACCACGCCGACGTCCCCTCCGCATGGCCCTCTCCCGAGGCGCTTCCCTTCTGGACCTTCCCGGCGCGCGTGACGGTGCCCGGCTCGTCCACATCGGAGGGTCTCGAGGCCTACGCGCGGGCGCTGTACCCGCGAGGACCTCCCTCCCGGCTTTGCTCCGCGCGGCGGCCGTCTCTTCGTGCCGGCCTTCCGTCTGCTCGGCACCGAGGCCGGAGACGAATGCTTCAAACGGCTGGTGGAATGGATCCACCACGACCCGCCCCGAGTCGTCGGCGGGAAGCTCCCCCTGGGCGGGGATCCCACGCTTCGCGGCGTCACCGTCTCGGAGAGCGAGGCGCGCGAGGCGCTTCCCGCGATCCTCTACGCGCTCCACGACAAGACGTCGGCGTCGCGCCTCAACACGCTCCTCGTGCGGAAGGTCATCGACGCCGCGCAGAGTCGCTCCCGCGCCGGGCCGGCTCGTTCTCGTTCCGTTCGCCAAGGGCACCGACGGGGCCGAGATGCCGAGCGCCAATGTCCGCGTGGCTCGCCTTCTTCTCGACGGAGGACCCGAGCTCGAGGCGCAGCGCGCCACGGTTCAGGCTAGCGCGCCCTTGGAGCCGTGACGGGCGACGACGACGGGCTCGGGCTCCCCGCGATCGGCGTGGCAGCGGCCCTCGCCATGAACGCCTCGAGGTCGGTTCGAGCCTCGAGCGCCCGAGGGTCGGCCGTTCGCTCGTAGCACTGCGCGCGGTACTTCAGCAGGTCGATCCGCCAGGGGACGTGGGGCTCGAAGGGGGCCACGGCGTCCCGGCACCAGTCGCCCGCGCCGCCGTGGGATCCGACGCTCAGGCGCACGAGACGCCGCGGCTCCTCGAGGGCGGCGACCGAAAAGGGCTCCGCGAGGGCCGCGAAAACGACCGGCATCGTCGTCGGCTGCTTGAGGGTCAGCTCGTCGGCGAGAGCGAGGGCGTGAGACATGCTGACCTGCGAGGCCCAGGGGTCCGCGCGATAGTGCACGAAGGCCGACGCCAGCGCGTCGCGGGCCATCTCCGGTTGGCCGAGGCGGAGCATCAGGCGCGCGGTGGCGGCCTCGGCCTCGGTGGCGTCGATGGCCTGGAGGGCCCGAATGTAGGGGATCGCCTCCCGGTCTCCCTTCTCGGCGAGGCCTTCGGCGAAGAGCTCTGTCTCGACGGGCCCTTGCGGCGGCGGAGGGCTGCCTCCCGAACGTGTCGACGGCCTCGGCCAGATCGCCCGACGAGGTACTGACGAAACGCCTGGGCCCGGACCGACTCGGCCTCGGTGGCCTCCGGATCGGCGGGCGGCGGCGTCCCGGCGATGGCGTAGACGGCGACGCGCTGTCGCGCCACCCGGTCCCAGTCGATCGCGCCGGTGACGTCCGGCCGCGCGGCGCCCAGGGCCGCCGCGCTGCGTCGCAGCGCGCAGGATGTCGAACAGCTCCGACTTCGACAGGGTCCGGGCGACGGCGAACTCGACGAGGTTGCGGTCGTCGGTGTTCACGGCCGTCGTCCGGCTCCGGACGTCCCGGACCAGGGCGGGTCCCGCGACGAAGCGGGCGAGGACGTCCTCCAGCTCCACCGCGCGCCAGGCGAAGCGGAGGGCGTCGGCGTACGGTGGCTCCTTCGATCCGCGCGCGCAGGGCGGCGGCGTCGAGGCGGATGGGACGTTTGGAGCCCACGAGGAGGAAGTCGGTCTGGTGAACCTGCCAGACCTGGACCTCCGGGAAGACGCCTCCCAGCGTCGCGATGATCGTGGAGGCCGTCCAGTCGTCGATGTCGTAGGCCTGCATCCACTGGAGGAAGAGGCCGTCCGGCTCGAGGCGAGATGACAGCGGCCTCGTAGAACTCCCGCGTGAAGAGGCTCGCCACGCCCGCGCGGTAGGGGTTCGACGGCTCGGAGAAGACGAGGTCGTAGCGGGTCGCGGCCCGTCATCAGGACCTCGCGCGCATCGCCCACCGAGACGCGCACACGCGGGTTGTCCATGACGCCGTGATTGACCGGCTCGCACATCCGCGCGAACTCGAGGATGGCCGGCTCCAGCTCCACCACGTCGGTGCGCTCCATGCTCGGGATCGCGCCGAGCCATCCCGCCGTGCTGCCGGTGCCGAGGCCGATGACGAGGCTGCTCCGCGGGTTGGGGTGCAGCAGCGCGCCGAGAATGCCGCTCACGACCTGCGTCGGCGCGTCGTTGCGGGAGTTGCCGTCGACCTTCCCGTTCACGACGAAGGACAAGGCGGCGATGGCCTCCACGGCCACGCTGCTCTCGACGCCCTCCCGCTCCCACACGATGGCCCGCCGCATGTCGCGGATCCAACCCTCGACGGCGTTCGGACCCGCCGCGAAGGGGATGCTGGCGCGCCCGACGCCGATGCTGCTGTGGCGCCAGGCGGCGGTGGGACCGTCGGCGCGGAGCACGAAGACCGCGACGGCGCCCGCGCCCATCAGCGAAGAGGGCCAGCCTCCCTGCCGGCGGTCGATCGACCAGGAGGGCGGTGAGCGCGAGGAGCGGCGAGGAGGATCGAGACGCCCCTCCAGCACCCCGGCGCCGTCAGCAGGGGGAGCAGCCCGAAACCGCCGCCCAAGCGCGCCCAGCGATGCCGCCGATCGTGTTCCACAGGTAGGCGTTCCCGATGTGCCGGGCGATCCGCGTCCGCCCCGGCCGAGGAGCGCGACGAGAAGCGGAAACTGGGCGCCGGCCACGATCGACGGCGGGAGCACCACGATGGCCGTGACCCACGTCCAACCGGGCAGATAGCTCGCGAGGGCGCTTCCCGGCGGCGGGCGGAGGCTGGCGGCCAGCAAGGCCAGGCCGTCGCCGAGCGACGTAGGGCAGGGCGATCGTCGCGGACTCGAGCAGGCACGTGACGGCGAACGCCGTGAGCGTGACGGGGCGCGTCGTGAACAGGGCCGCGTAGAGCAGCCCGCCCAGCGCGACGCCGGCGAGGGCGACCGCGAGCACGAGGCCGAAGGTGTAGACGGTCCCCCCGAGGATCGGACCGAACATCCGGTACCAGACGAGCTCCATCAGGAAGAACGCAAAGCCCACGACGGCGGAGGCGGTCAGCACGAGCGCGGCCGGCGCGGCCGGAGGCGCGCTCGGACAGGCCGGTCTCGTCCATCGGCGTCGGCGACGCGCCGGTGCGCTCGCGGCTGATCGTCGCGGCGACGACCGCGATCGATACGTTCGCGAGGGCGGCCACCCAGAGCGTCGCCTGCGTGCCGAGCCTCTCCAGGAGCCAGAACGTTGCCGCCACGGAGCCCGCGACGGCGCCCAGCGTGTTCACGCCGTAGAGGAGGGCCGTCCCGCGGCGGCGCCTGTCCCCCTCGCCCTCGACGGACCGAGCGGCCGCGCCGAGCGTTCCCCCCGCGAAGAAGGTGGGAGGGAGCAGGACGAGGCCGGCCAACGCCAGGTGGAGCGCCGTCGCCCCGACGCTCCCCAGGGCCGCGGTTCCGCCCAGGCGCACGTAGACGCCCTGCACCAGCCCGAGGAGCGTCGGTGTGGCCGCGGCGGTCAGCGCGACCAGGCCCTCGAGCAGGGCGTAGAGGCGGAGGGCGTTGGTCGCGCGGTCGGTGTAGCGGCCGATGACCCAGCCGCCCACCCCCAGGCCGCCCATGAAGACGGCGACCACCGCCGCCGAGGCCGCCGTCGAGCCGCCGAAGATCATGCGGAACTCGCGCTGCCAGCCGATCTGGTAGACGAGGGCGCAGAAGCCGGAGCAGAAGATGAGAGGAGCGACCACTCGGAGGCGCGGATCGAGGGCTCGCTCCGAGGCCTTTTCCACCGTCGCGGGGACCTCGGGCCTGCGCTTGTCCTTCGCCATCGCCTAGGGGCGCACCCCGATGATCCTTCCGCCCCAGGGGCAGTAGCCCGTCCGCGAATACTCGTCCACGTGGGCCTCGACGTACGAGGGCCGGCCGTCGCAGACCTCGATGGCCACCTCGGTCAGGCGCATCCGCGCCGGGTCGATGTGCCAGGACCACGGCGCGTTGAAGCCGCCGTCGCCGGGAACGAGCGGCCCGATGGGGAAGCGTTGCGCGCGGCCGTTCAGCACGTCGAGGCCAAGGCGGATCGTCTCGGCATCCTGCGCGCGGACCACGAACGCCTCGTCCTCCACGGCCACGACGAAGTCGGTGTACGCCCGATCCGCCACGTCGTTGGTGCAGGCGGCGAGCGTCAGGCTCGCAAGAGCAAGCGCTGCCACGCGTTCGAGAACCGCCATGCCTGGATTATAGGCGTGGGATTCGAGCCGAGGCGCGTGTCCCGCGCCCGGTAGACCTCGCCCATGCCCCCGGCGCCGAGTGGGCCGGGGACCTCGTAGGGACCCAGGCGTGCGCCAGCGACGAGGGCCATGAACCTCCGCCTGACCGCCTTCAGGAGGCCTTGCGCTCTCGTTCGAGCCGCTCGGCCAGGAACACCTTGAGCAGAGACTGGTAGGGCACGTCGCGCTTGTTCGCCAGCAACTTCAGCTCGTCGAGCATCGCCTCTGGCAGCCGGAGAGAGATCGTCGCCGTCGACGGCTTCAGGCGCGGCATCGTGAGTTTCCGTCCGGTCTTCCAATCCACGTAAGCGGTGGAGTCCTGCTTGGACCAGAAGGCCCTCTCCTCGTCTTCGGTCCGGAACCGAGGCAGCCGCCTGCCAGCCTTCCTACTCTTGAGTTCGCTCATACACCCTGCGCTCCCGGCGACTCATGTCCCGGGCCGAAATTACCCGCACGAGGTCGCCACGAATCGTAAACACCACCATGAGCAACCGCCCCGCACTCGTCCGGCCCAGTGCATGGAACCGGGGCTCGCTCTTGGAATGCTGCTCGTCGGGCGTCGCCACCAGCGGCTGGTCGAAGAAGAGCTGCTCGCTCTCGCCGTCGGTGACGCCATGCGCCGCTTGGTTCTTCTTGGCGTTGCCTGCATCCCAGTCGAACCCCGTGCACTGCGACAAGCGCTCGAGAATCGCTCGCACGCATCATGTATATGACGGTAATATACAGATGTCAAGCCTCCAGGTCCGCCAACGGATCGTGCGCCGGGACACGGACCCTGGTCGTCTTCTCGCCTGGCAGCAGCGACGAGGAGAGCGCATTCCCACCATGGACCTGCTGATCGCCACGGCCGCCGTCGTAGCGGGCGCGCCCTTGGCCACGCGCAACGTGAGGGACTGCGCCCGCGCTCCCGGTCTCGAGTTGTTCCGTTACCCGGGGGCGGGACCTATCGTCCCGGCTCGAGGATCAGGCTCCCGCTCCCCGTGTCGACGTCGATTCGGATGTGGCCGTCTCCTCGGCGGTAGCCCACGACCTCGCGCCGCTTGAGGATCGGCTGGGCGTCGGCGTAGTGGTTGACGATGTCGCCGCTGCCGAGGTCGGCGTAGGCCTCGAAGCCGGCGTCGGGGCCGAGGCGCAGCTTCACGCTGCCGCTTCCGGTGTCGGCCTTGAGCCGCGTCAGCCGGCGGCTCGGGGATTCGAGATCCAGGCTCCCCGAGCCCGTGTCGACATTCACGTCCTCGGCGTCGGTGTCCTCGAGGCGCACGCTTCCCGAGCCGCTGTCGACCGAGATCGACCTGGCCTGCACCGCGCTCATGCGCACCTTGCCGGAGCCCGTGTCGCACACCAGCTTCTCGCCGCTGAAGCGCGTCACGACGCACTCGCCGCTCCCCGTGTCGCACTTGAAGGAGCCCTTCATGTCGGTGGCCTCGACGTCGCCCGAGCCCGTGTCGGCCAATACGTCGCCGCTCATGTGGGCGAGGGTGACGGGGCCGTGGCTCGTGTCGAAGACGATCGTGCCGTCGAGATCGCTGCCGGTCATGGGGCCGGCGCCGGTCTTGAAGGTGGCGGTGGCCGAGTGCCGGGGAATCCGCACCTCGATGTCGGCGTAGAAGAGCGTCCCGCTCCTGCCGTTGATACGCACGCGATGGCCGTCGTACTTCGTCTCCGAGCTGGAGCCGTGGAAGAGGCCCAGGAGGAGGCCCCCGTCCGTTTCGCCGCCCGGATAGCGGACCTCGCTCACGCCGTCCAGGGGGTAGCGCACCGAAGCGTGGTGACGCCGTGCTCACCGACCACGCGCTCGAAGCGCACCTTGTCCGCCATCCCGTCGCTCTCGGCGTGGAGGGTGGCCACGGCCTCGACCTTGTCCCCGCTCCCCACGGTGACCTTCATGGAGCCGGCCAGGTTCTCGACGGCGTAGCGGGTGGTGTCGCCGGCGGGGAGCTCGGCCTTCAGTGTGCGGGTCGTCTCGGCGGTCGGCAAAGGGCGTGACGCCCAGACCCAGGATCGACAAGAGCACGGGAATGCGCACGGCACCTCCTTGGCGCGAGCGAGCGCCTTCGCCCCCTAAGACGCCGCTCGGCCGCGCAAGGTTCGACAAACAAGGGGATGGAACCGGGAATAGTTCGAAGGGCGGATGCTATTCTGCTGAGTGGAGGCCGATTTGTCCCAGCTGGGGAAGTACTTGCGGGGTGAGGACGAGCGCAGCGTCCTCGAGAAGAAGATGAAGGCCGAAGGGCGCCTTCCGCCCGGTCAGGCCCTGACCATCAAGTGGCCCGTGCTCCACACCGGCGCCGTCCCGACCTTCGACCCCGCCACCTGGGACTTCCGCGTCGGCGGCCTCGTCGAGGAGCCGTTGGACGCTGGGCTACGAGGCCTTCATGGCTCTGCCCCACGCCGACGTCCGGTCGGACTTCCACTGCGTCACCCGCTGGAGCACCTTCGACAACCGCTGGGAGGGGATCCCGGTGCGCGAGATCCTGAAGCGCGTCCGCCCTCGCCCCGACGCCACGCACGTCATGGTCCTCGGCCACGTCGGCGAGACGCGGTACGGCTACACGACGAACCTGCCCCTGGCCGACCTGGACCGCGCCGACAACCTGTTCGCGTTCCGGCGCAACGGCGTCGACCTGGAGCCCGACCACGGCTGGCCGCTGCGGCTTGATCGTGCCGCACCTGTACGCGTGGAAGAGCTGCAAGTGGGTACGAGGGCTCATCTTCATGGAAGCCGACAAGGCCGGCTACTGGGAGCGCCTCGGCTACCACATGTACGGCGACCCGTTCCTCGAGCAGCGGTTCTCGGAGTAGCCGCAGATCTGTGCTAGCCTTCCCGCGCACTTCTCCCCTGCGAGGACGATCGGGCTATGGCGTGGTGGGTCTGGATCCTGTCTCGGACTCGGGCTCCTCTTCGCTGGAGATGGCCAAGCCCCGGAGCGCTTCTTCGCGCTCTTCTTCGGCCTGGCCGGCAATCCTCGTGGGCGTCCTGGCGGCCCTCGGATGGGCCGGTCCCGACTGGGTCCAGTGGCTCCTCTTCTCCGGTCTGGCCGTCGCTGATGCTGGCCCTCCTCCGGGGTCCGCTCCAGGCTCGCCTGAACCTCGACGTGGATCCACGAGGGCCGTGGACAGCCTCGTCGGGGAGGGCGGCGTCATCCTCGAGGACGTGCCGGCGGACGGCGTCGGCAAGGTCGAGGTGCGCGGCATCGTCCTGGAGCGCGCGCAGCGGCTCAGGCCCTCGACGAAGGGACAACGGTGCCGTGTCGATCGAGTCGACGGCCTGACCCTCTGGGTCCGGCCCGAATGAAGCTCTGAGAGGGGGATGTCATGGGCGTCTTCTTGTTGATCGTCGCCGTCGTCTTCGCCCTCTTCGTGCTTCTGGGTCTTCTTCAAGACCGCGGTGGTGGTGCCGCAGCAGAACGCCTACGTGGTGGAGCGGCTCGGCCGGTTCGCGGGCGTGCTCGACGCCGGGTTCCACATCCTCGTCCCCTTCGTGGACGTGATCCGCTACCGCCACATCCTCAAGGAGCAGGCCATCGACATCCCCGAGCAGGTCTGCATCACCAGGGACAACGTCCAGGTGGCGGTGGACGGCATCCTCTACCTGAAGATCCTCGACCCGGAGCGCGCGTCCTACGGCATCTCCAACTACAACTTCGCCATCACCCAGCTCGCCCAGACCACGCTCCGCAGCGAGATCGGCAAGATCGAGCTCGACCGCACCTTCGAGGAGCGCACCCACATCAACGGCCAGGTGGTGACCGAGGTGGACAAGGCCTCCGAGGCCTGGGGCGTCAAGGTCCTCCGCTACGAGATCAAGAACATCACGCCGCCCGCCGACATCATCGCCGCCATGGAGAAGCAGATGCGCGCCGAGCGCGAGAAGCGCGCCGTGATCCTGCAGTCGGAAGGCGAGCGCGACGCGGCCATCAACAGCGCCGAGGGCCAGAAGCAGCAGGTCATCAAGGCGTCCGAGGCGAAGAAGCAGCAGCAGATCAACGAGGCCGAGGGGCAGGCCTCGGCGATCCTCGCGGTGGCCAAGGCCACGGCCGAGGGCATCAGCTCGGTGGCCCGCGCCATCAACGAGCCGCGGCGGCTTCGAGGCGGTCCAGCTCCGCGTCGCCGAGCAGTACATCGAGCAGCTTCGGCCAGATCGCCAAGGCCGGCAACACCCTCGTCCTCCCGGCCAACCTGTCCGACGTCGGCTCGATGATCTCCCTGGCGATGAACGTCATCCAGGGGAAGAAACCCGGCGCGATTCCCCCCCGCCGAGGTAGGGCCCCGGCCGGTTGCGGGAGCTGGCGCTCCCCGCGGGCTGCAAACCCGTCGAGCGCGGCCTGACCGCCGCGCTGCTGGGTTCGATTCCCAGCCCGGTCTCCAATTACTGAACGGTCGAAGGGCTACGAGCCGTTGCGCCCCGTCCCCGGCCACTCGGAGACGAGGTCCTGGGGGAGGCCGAGGCGGTCGAGAACCCGCCCGACCGTGTGGTTCACGATGTCGTCGACGGTCTTGGGGCGAGTGTAGAACGCCGGCATCGGCGGCAGGATCACGCCTCCCAGCTCGGCGAGAGCCAGCATCTGGCGAAGGTGGCCGGCGTGGAGCGGCGTCTCCCGGACGACCGCGATGAGGGGCCGGCCCTCCTTCAGGTGCACGTCGGCGGCGCGGGCCACGAGCGTGTCGGCATAGGAGTTGGCGAGTGCCGACACGGTCTTGATGCTGCACGGTGCGATGACCATCCCCGCCGTCCGGAACGAGCCGCTGGCCACGGAGGCGCCGATGTCCTTGTTGTCGTGGACGACGTGGGCGAGCGCCTCGACGTCCGCGACGGTCCAGTCGGTCTCCTCCACGAGCGTGCGCTTTCCCGGCGCGCTGATCACCAGGTGGACCTCGATCTCCGGGAGCGCCCGCAGCTTCTCCAGGAGGCGGATGCCGTAGACGGAGCCGGTGGAGCCGGTCATGCCGACGACGAAGCGCCTCACGCCGGCATGCTACCTCGCGAGCGACGCAGGGGGAACCGGGTCGTCAGGCCCGACGCACGTCGGTTCCGTGGGCGCCGGCGTAGGCGAGCGTCTCGCTCGTGGCCGCCCGGCCAGCGCGTCAGCGTGACGGCGAAGCTCACCTGATCGGGAAGGGGCTCCAGGCGCAGCCAGAAGAGAGGCGCTTCGGGCGTGGCTCGGGCTCCGGCGGCGTGGAGCGCGTCGTGGAACCGGCACCGAGCCCCGTCCGAGAGGTACTCGTCGACGATCGAGTGGTAGACGACGGTGGCCGGTCCGGGGCGGCGACCTCGAGGCGCGCCGGCAGCCAATCGGTCAGATCGGCGGCGTCGAGGCGCACGGGTACGCGAGAGGCGATCTCGATGGCCCCACGAAGCCGGACGAACCGTGGCGTCTGATCGGCCCAGACCGACGAGAGGAGCGAGAGGCGTCCCTCGTCGGTGGTCGCGTCGAGTGGACGCCGGTCGCAACCCGACCTCTCGACGACCCGCAACGCCTCCGGCAGAGGCGGCGGGTCGAGCCAGAGGCCGTCCAGCAGGACCGGGCTCTCGACCGGGCCCCACGACGCTCCGCCCCCCGCGTAGTGGAAATGGTCGAAGCGGAGGTTCAGGCCCGCGCCCGCCCCGACCTCGAGGAGGCGCAGCGGGAGCCCGGAGCGCGCGGCCTCGAAGAAGCCGTAGACCAGCGCTGCGGCACGTCCGACCTCGTTGGTCTGGCACGGGAGCGCCACCAGGGCTCTCAACTCGTGATTGGATGAGGCGATGAGCTCCCGGAGCGCCCGCCACGCGGCCTCGACGTCCAGGGACAGCGTGCTCCCTTCCGGCCGCATGCTCGAAAGGTGCCGCGCGAAGTCCGGCGCGCGGCCCCGGAGCGCGAGGGAGTGGGCGGCGGCGAGCAGGCGTAGCGCGAGGGCGTCGCCGCGGGGACCGGGCGCGGGATCGTCCTTCAGGAGCTCGAAGGTCGGACCGCGCCCCTCGGCGTCCTTCGAGGCGCGTTCGAGGAGCGCCGCGTAGAGGGGCGAGCCGAGGGCGGCGCAGTAGCGTCCCTGCTCGCGCAGCAGCTCGGCGAGGCGCTCGGGCGTCGGCACGGGCGCAGTCTAGGCCGCGCCCGGAAAGCCCACTCTCGCCAGGAGAGCGCGGAAGCGGGGCTCGTCCCGGAGCGGCGCGAATCGCGGGTCCGTGCCCATGAACACGACCCAGGCGTCCCGGCCATCGGCGCCTTCCTCGAGTCGGGTCATGGCGGTCTCCTCGTCCCCCAGGGCCACGAGCACCGCTGCGCGCTGGCAGGGGGAGACGAACGTCGTCGTCGGCCAGTGGCGTCGAGCGCTGCGAGCCGCTCGCGCGCCTCGCGCTTCTCGCCTCCGCGGGCCAGCGCCCAGGCCAGCTGGGCCGTCATGACCGGTCCGTCCTCGCTCAGCTCGACGGCGCGCCGCAGCGCCTTCTTGCCGAGCCCCATGTGGCCCAGGTGCACGTTCGCGAGGCCGAGGATCCAGTAGCCGAGCAGGACCTCGGGCCGCAGCTCGACCGCCCGTCGGGCGAGGGCCAGCTCGCGGTCGTGCTCTCCCGTCGACCTCGTGGAAGAGGAAGCGGAGCGCCAGGGCGAGGCCCGAGAGCGGGTCGAGGTCGCGGCCGCGATCGACGGCCAGGCGCGCCGCAGGGAGGTCACCGGCGACGGCGAGGAAGAGCCCGCGCCAGAGATGCACGGAGGCCTGGCCCGGGGCGAGCGTCGTCGCTCGATCGAGCGCGCGGCGCGGCTCCCCGCCCAGTCCCAGTCCCGGAAGAGGCGGGCATAGGCCCGTGACACGTGAGCGTCGGCGAAGGAAGGGTCGAGGGCGAGAGCATGCTCGGCGCACTCCTCCGTGAGGTTCCACGCGTCGCGGGGCGGCGACCAGGCCGGCCAGGCCGAGGAGGAGATGGCCGTCGGCGAGGCCCGAATGGGCCGCGGGGTAGCGGGGGTCGAGGCGCAGGGCCTCGCCGAAGCACCCGAACGCCTTCCCCAGGTTCGCGGGATCGAACCGCGCCCAGAGATAGCGGCCGTGGAGGTAGGCGTGGTACGCCTCCGGCGAGGGTTGGTAGCGAGCCCCGACGCGCTCGGGCGTGAGCCGGAGCGAAAGCGCCCGTGCCGACCCGCTCGGCCAGCTCGTCCTGGACCGCGAACAGGTCGGTCCAGTCCCCGTCGAAGGAGTCGGCCCACGGTCGGAGCGCCGCGGGGAGGGGAGTGAGCTGCACGGACACGCGAAGGCGCCCCTCGTGGCGCTGGATCGTGCCGGTGAGCACGGCGTCGACGCCCAGCTCCTTGGCGGCCTGACGCGGCGGCTTCGGATCGATGGCGTACTGCACGACGGCGGCGGTGGGGGGCACCCGTAGCCCGTCGACCTCGGTGAGCCGCCCGATGAGGGCATCGGCCAGGCCGATGCCCAAGTGCTCGTCGGATTCCATGCCCAGGCACGAGAACGGGAGCACCGCCAGACCGAGCTGCGGCCCGGCGCCCCTGTCCCGGAGCGGGGCGTCGAAGCGGTAGCCGCGCCGCGAGACGGTCTCGACGTAGGAGCGCCCGTCGGGCTGATGGCCGAGGGCCCTCCGGATCGCCGCCACGGCGACGCTCAGGTTGGCCTCCTCGACCGCCGCGTCGGGCCAGACGCGCCCGAGCAGCTCCTGCTTGGAGACCACGTCGCCGCGGTGCTCGACGAGCACCTGGAGGATGCCGAGCGCCTTCGGCGTCAGCGGCACGAGCTTGCCCGAGCGCCAGAGGACGGACTTCTCCGTGTCCAGACGGAAGGGACCGAACTCGAACGGACCGGAATCAGCCATGGGGCGGCGCGCCCTTTGGAAAACATTTGGGAAACCTTGGGCGAGACGACCGGATCTCGAGCTGGCCTGGCGCCCATATTCACAGACGAAGGGCCGTGGAGCAACCCAGCCACGGCGAAGGCGGAGGCGAATGAAGATCTTCGTAGTCGACGACGACCCCAGCCTGAGGCGCTTCGTGGAGCGATGGCTGGCCGCTCACACGCGCCACGAGGTGCACACCTTCGAGTCCGGGGAGCAGGCCGTCATGGCCCTCGAGACCCTGTCTCCGAACCTGGTGCTGACCGATCTCGGGATGCCCGGCCTTTCCGGCGAGGAAGTGGCCCAGGCCGCGGCCCGGCTCTCCGAGCCCCCTCGAGTCGTCCTCATGTCGGGAGACCCCGTCCGCCTCGAACACGCGCGAGACCTGGCGCAGGCCACCCTCGAGAAGCCGTTCTCGATCACGGATCTGTTGTCGGCTCTCGGAGCCACCCCCGATTTCGCGGGTTGCTGAGGGCCTTCCAAGGAGATAGAAAAATGAAAATGAAGATGTCAGCTTTCGTCAAGATCGGGATGGGCCTCGCCCTGAGCCTCGGCGCCGCGGCCTGCGCGGACTCGACCGGCAATCTGACGGCGCCCACGCCGCCCATCGGCACGGGAGGGTCGGGCGCCTCGTCCCAGGATCCCGCGGGCCTGGCGGGGAGCTGGCAGCTCGTTTCCCTCGCGCAGACCGGCCAGGCTCCCGTCCGCGTGTCGTCGCCCGACCGGTTCACCGCCGTGTTCGGCCAGGACGGCCAGGTCGCGCTCCGAGCCGACTGCAACCGCTGCTCGGGCAGCTACAAGGTGAAGGGGGCCGGCCTCACCGTCGGACCGATGGCGTGCACCCGGGCCTACTGCCAGAGCGCTCCCCTCGACACGCAGTACGCGGGGCTCGTGAGCCAGGCCACGAAATGGTCCTCGGTCCAGGGCGGCCTCGAGCTGAGCTGCGACTCGGGCGTGCTCGTCTTCCGGAAGAACTGACGACTACCCGGCCGCCGACCCGGCCAGCACCATCGGCCCGGTCGGCGCCGGGGCTCCGGCCTGCGCCTCGAGCGTCACGGCGAACGTCCTCACGTGGGCCGTGTCGGCTCCGGCCGGAAGGTGGAAGACGGCGGAGCCGTCGGCCCCCACCTGGAAGACACCGGCGGGGACGGGCGCCGCCTGGGCGATGACCCAGACCTCGTACGCCTTCCCTGCGGGCGCGGCGTCGAGGCCGGCGACGAACAGGACCGCCTGGCCCGTTCCCGGATCCCACACGACCCGCGCGGACGCCTTGGGCGCCGGAGGGAGTCCGGCCAGCCGTGCCACGCGAGCGCCGGGACGCGCCACGAGGTCGCTCACGTCACGCTGGCGCGCCAGGTCCTTCCGGAGGTGCCCCAGCTCCACCTGCGCTTTCGTCAGCTCCTGTCCGAGGGCCTCGAGGCCATCCTTGGCACCCTGAGCCTCGCGCCGCGCCACGTCGCGCTCCCCGCGGGCGCGGACGTACCCGAAGCCGAAGGCCAACGCCGCCGCCGCGGCGAGGGCCGGGAAGACCCAGCCCGCGGACCGGGCGGGCGCCGGCGCCCCTCGGTGAGGTGTCACCGCGCCGATGACCTGGTCCCGAACCGCGGCCGCCGGCTCGACCGGCTCCAGGGCCATCGGCAGGCGCGCGGCCACCGACTCGAACACGGCCAGCTCCGCGCGGCACACGGCCGACGTGGGGAGGTGCTGGGAGAAGGCGCCCAGATCCTCTCCGTCCAGGGCGCCGAGCGCCGCCAGCGGGGCCAGCTCGAGGAATCGCTCGTCGCTCATGACGGCAGCGGCCCCAGGACCTCGCGCAAGCGGATCATGGCGGTGCGGATGCGGGTCTTGACGGTTCCGAGCGGCTCGCCGAGACGAGCGGCGATCTCGGTCTGGGTCAGCCCTTCGTAGTAGGCGAGCTCCAGCGCGCGACGCTGGTCCTCGGTGAGGCCGTCCAGGGCCTTGCGCACCGCGATGGCTTCGGCGCTCTTCGGCGTCGCCGTGGGCGCGGGTGCCGCCTCCTCCCGATCCTCGCGGCGCGAGACGCGCCGCCGAAGACGATCGAGAGCGCGCGTCCGGGCCATCGTGCAGAGCCAGGCCTCGGGGGTTCCGCGTAGGGCGTCGAAGCGCGAGGCCTGCCGCCACGCCTGGACGAAGACCTCCTGGACGACGTCCTCGGCATCGGAGGCGTCTCGGAGGATCCGCAGCGCCAGGCCGTTCACGAGGCCCGCGTAGAGATCGTAGAACTCGCCCAGGGCCTCGGTGTCCCCGGCGGCCAGACGGCGGAGCAGCGACTGCGATTGGGAAGAGGTCATTCTCGGGAACGTGGGATCTGGACCCGCGAGCATCTTAAACCGGAACCGGCCCGCGTCGACCATCCGCCGGGGCGCCTGGCGACGTATCCGCTAGAATGAACGCCAGCATGACGGTCGGCCACCAGCTCCTCCTTCGCGGCGTCGGCGTCGCGTTGCTCTCGTCGATGAGCGGCCTGGCCTTGGCCCAGGAGCCGGCGGGACCTCCGCCCCCGACCTCCGCCCGAACGGACGCCGGCGGGCCGGTTCACGAGCTGCTCCCGGACATCGGCAAGATCGGCGCCGAGGTCGCCGTTTTCGGCGGCCCCTCGTGGAATCCCTATGAGGTCGGACCCGGGATCGAGCTGGGCGGGTACATCGACCTCCCGTTGAGGCGAGTCCCGGGCGGGAAGCTTTCGTACGAGATCTTCGCGGGGCTGAGCCTGGCCAGAAGCGACCCGTTCACGCTCACCGACACGGTCGCCTATCAGCTGAACCTGGTCCGGGGGGAATCGCCCGAACGGGCCCTCGCCGGCCCGCTCCCCGTCACCCGTTCGGTCGAGACGCGCCTCCGCGTCCTGCACCTCTCGCCGTTCTCGTTGAAGTGGGCGTTCACGGGTCTCGACAAGTCCCATGTCCGGCCGTACCTGAGCGCCGGTGCCGACGTCCTCGTGACCATCACGCAACAGGACCCGGTGGACGGGGGCGCTCCACTCATCGCGGGCGTCGTGAGCCAGGCGCCGGAGCTGACGGCGCGCGGTACGCCAACGGGGCAGGGGAACATCGATCTGGGCGGGCACGTGGCGGTCGGCCTGGAGATCCGATTGTCGCCGGGCCAATCGCTGAACCTCGAGTACCGGTTCACGGCCAGCGACGGAACCAACGCCCATCTGCACACGGCGAGCGCCGCCCTCGGCTTCCACTGGTGAGCCCCTCGTCGTCCCGCCGGACGCTCCTTCGGGCACTGGCCGCGGCTCCCGCCGTGTGGCTCCTCGGGCCGGGCCGCGCCTCGGCCAAGGACTACTCCGGGCCGGCCGAGGTCATGGGCGCGATCGACGCCCTCGAGGGCGACGTGGCGGCGCGCCTTTCGGCGCTCGCCGCCGCCGTTCCCGCCGCTCGCACCCTGGTCGCGAGCCTCCTCGCCGATCAGGCACGCCATCGTGGGGTTCGAGCCGAGGTACGCCGGCAGCTCCATCTGCCTGTCGCCGCCGCGTCGTCCCCGTCGCGTGGCGACGCGTCCCTGGAGGCGCTGCGGACCGCCCAGGAGGCGCTCGTCTACGCCCACGCGGAGGGCCTTCCCGCCCTTGGCGCGCCTGCGGCGGTGGACGCCATGTCCCGGAACATGATCGACCTGGCGCGCCACCTCGCGGTCCTCGATCTCTGGATCGAGGCGGAGGCCGCCCGTGGCTGAAGCTCCGGTCCCACGGTCCCGTCGCGACGTCGTCGTGGGCCTGGCGCGGGCCGCCGGCGTCGCGCCGGCGATCCTGGGCGTCCTCGAGGGAACCGCGCGTGCGCTCCCGCGCGCCGAGTCCACCGACCTCGCGATCTTGTCGGCGGCCGTGGCCCTCGAGCACCAGGCCATCGCCGTTTACGATCGCGCCACGCGCCAGGGCCTCGTGCCCGCGGGCTTGCGCCACTACGCCGTGGAGTTCCGCGGCGACCACCTCGGCCACCGCGACACGCAGGTCGCGATCCTCGAGGAGCGCGGCGGCAAGGCGCCGGCGCCGCTGACCGACGACCACCTCGGCGCGATCGCCGCCGGCGACGACTGGGTGCGGCAGGCCCTGACCATCGAGGTCGCCGCGCAGGACGCCTACGGGGCGCTGATCAGCCAGATCCGGACGCAGGACTACATGCTGTCGGCCGCCTTCATCCTCGTGGACGAGATCCGCCACATGACGGTCTGGCGGCGCGTGCTGGGTCTCAAGATCTACTGACCCGCGGCGTCAGTCGCGGTGGACCTTCGGGTAGAAGTGACGCTGCCCCTGCGGGAGATCCACCGGAGGCGGGGCCTCGGGCATGAGCACGTTCGGCCACAGCTTCGTCTCGAAGCCCTCGAAGTCCCGCGCCCACTCCTTGTGGTTGTAGACGCAGACGGGGAGACAGGCCGAGCAGTAGTTGTGCTTCGCGAAGTACGGGAAGCACTTGCCCGTGTCGACCATGTACCGGTCGTTGCCGAGGTGGTCCTTGCCGGCCTCGGGGCTGCGCTCGTCCGGGATCGCGTCGGCGGGACAGTAGATGCGGCACGCGCGGCAGGTGTCGCAGAACTTCGCGATGCCCGCGTCGATGGGCTTGTCGGTGGCGAGCGGGATCGACGTCGCGACGCTCCCCATGCGGAAGAGCGGCCCGAGCTTGGGGTGGATGATCGAGCCGTGGCGGCCCAGCTCGCCGAACCCCGCCTTCAGGCCGATGGGCACGTGGAGCAGGTCGCTGTCGCCGATGGGGTGCTCGACCTTGCAGGTGTAGCCGAGCGAGCGGATGTGGGCCGCGATGCGGATGACGGTCTCGCCCAGCGTGTAGTAGACGCGCAGGCACTCGATGGCCGAATCGTGGGACGGCACGACCTGGAACTCGCGCCAGCGCATCCGCTGTGCGACGGCGACGGCGAACTTCTCCGGGACGGTCCTCCCGCGGTACACGTCGGACGGCTCGATGAGGCAGATCCCGACGGCGTCGGCCCCGAACTCGATCGCCTTGGCCTTCAGGTGCTCGGCCGCCGCCTCGGGGGATGCGAAGGCGTGGCGCTCGGCCGCCACCTCACCGTCGAAGCGCTTGTACTGGTCCTGGTGGATCTCCTTCAGGTACTCGTCCACCTTGTCGATGTGGATGGACCGCCCGCCGACCTGGGCATACCACTCCTCCCAGGAAAACGGCGGAGGCGACGCCGCGTTCGCGACGGAGGGACCGGACGCCCGAGGGTCGTGGACGGTGGACACGCCGTCATTCTAGCAAGGGAGCGACTCTAGAGACGCAGGCCCAGCCCCCAGCTGAAGACGGCGGACGAGCCGCCCTGGCCCGACACGCGCCAGAGGACGCCGACGCCCAGACCCACGTGCATCACCGACAGGCCGAGCTCGGGACCGAGGTACGTCAGGTTCGGGTCGGTGCCGATGGGGGAGCCCCAGGTGCGCGCCACCGAGAGCTTGAGGCTCGCCTCCACCGCCCCGTGGAAGCCGTCGTCCTCCACCCGGGCGTGCCCTCCGAAGCCGAGGCTCGCCTTGCCACCCCCCGACCCTGCGCCGACCTCGAAGAGGAATCCGCGCGCGCAGTGGGGGATGGGTACGGCGCAGACCGCATTGACGCGCGAATGGTCCTCCCTTTCCTGGACGTCGGCCCCGAGGCCGTGGAGGAAGCCGACGGTCGCCTGAACCCCGAGAGGGCCGCCAAATCCCAGGCCCCCCACGAACTGGGTCTTCCGGTCGATCGTGATCTCCGTCGGAGCCTGGCCCACCGGCACGCCCGCCGGCGGAGCTGGTCCGTCCGGGCCACCGGCCCTTGCTGGCAAGGGCGCCGCCAGGAGAACCAGAGCGAGAACCGAGGCCATCTTCATGCGTACCCCTCCCTGCCTTTGCTCCGTAACGCGCGATGGACCCCCCGGGTTCCATGCCGCCGCAGCGTGGCATCGCTCCGGTTTTCTGATTCATCGCAATAACATGCCAGTAATGGCATATTACTGCGGTGAAATGGGCGGATTTGCTGGCCACGGTGAAGGACGAGCCTCTGTTCGAGACGGGCTTCCTCCTCGCGGGCGACATCGATCCGGCCGACGTCCGGCGGCAGCTTTCGCGCTGGGTCACGAGCGGACGCCTCGTTCAGTTGCGGCGGGGCCTCTACGCCCTCGCTCCCCCCTATAGGAAAAGCGAACCGCACCCGTTCCTCGTGGCCAACCGGTTGGTGCGCGGGTCCTATGTCAGCCTTCAGTCCGCCCTCGCCCATCACGGCCTCATCCCCGAGCACGTGCCTGTTACGACCAGCATGACGACGGGGCGTCCGCAGCAGCGCGAGAACCCGTTCGGCTCCTTCGAGTACCACCATTGCCCCGTGGACCGGCTGGCAGGGTATCGCCCCGTGAGGCTGCCGGGAGAACAGGAAGCCCTCGTGGCCACCCCCGCAAAGGCGTTGGCGGACCTCGTCCATCTCGTGACGGGCGGCGACAGCGACACGTACCTCCGGGAGCTGCGACTCACGCTGGAGAAGCTCGACCCTGCGGAGCTCCTCGAGCCGACGGTGGACGACCGGCCCAAGGTCCGCCGCGCGTTCCGCCGGCTCGCCGCCCTGGCCCAGGAGCTTTTGTGAAAGAGCGTCTGCGGGAGCTCCTTCGCGGCGAGGGGGGCGGGCCGTCGGCCCGCAACGTCGCCCGCGAATTCCTGCAGGCCGGGGTCCTCGCCGCCCTTCAACGAGCCGGGGCGATGGTCCCCCTGGCCTTCCAGGGCGGGACGGCCCTGCGCTTCCTCTACTCGATTCGCAGATACTCCGAAGACCTCGACTTCGCCGTCGAGTGGCCGGGGCCCGGCTACGACTTCCGCGCCTACATCGAGTCGGTCGCGGCCGACCTGCGGCGAGACGGGTACGACGTGGATCTGGCGAGGGTCAGTGACCGGATCCCAAGGGCAGGGACTTCTACGACCTCGTCTGGTACCTGAGCGACCGTTCGTGGCCCGCCCCGAACCTCGTCCTCCTGAACAACGCCCTGGCCCAGACGGGATGGGGAAGGGCGCCCCTCACGGCCACGACCTGGGTGGCGGCGATTCGCGCACGGCTCTCGTCTCTTCGCTTCGAGACTCTCGCTGCCGACGTGCGCCCCTTCCTCGAAGCCGCCGAGGACCGAGCCCTCCTGACCCGGGAGACCCTTGAGAGCCTGCTCGACGTGCGGGACCGGCGCAACACCTCTCCGTGAGATCCAAGCCCGCGCGATGCTTCGCTCCAGGTCGGATCCTCAAAATACCTTCGACAGACCCGTCAAGACGGCCGCACGGGGGCCAAGCTGGGCTTCGTTCACATGGCGGTAGGGGACGAGGAGGAGGAAGGCGTACAGCGAGACGCGCCCCGGGGCCGAGAAGCGAAGGCCGGGCGTCACGTAGACCATCGTGCTTCCCGTCGAGGGGACGCCGACGCCGCGGTATTGGTTGCGGTCCTGGTGATAGAGCTTCCCCTGGAGGGACGCGGAAAGCCGTTCCGAGATGGGACGCGAGACGCCGGCGGTGACGACCAGCTGGTTGCCGAAGCGGTAGTCGAAGTCGTTGGTCGTCGTTGCCTGATACGAGGCCGCCACGGCGGCGCCCATGCGCCAGGGAACGGCCCACGAGTACTGGAGCGAGCCGACGAAATCGGTGGCGCCCGTTCCCGGTTGCAGGGTTGGGTCCTGGATCCCCCCTCGGTACTCGCCGCCGATGTCGTGGCGGCCCGTCGGCAGCTTCACGGAGAAGCCCGCGACGAGCGCCCTCGGGCGCAAGGACCAGCGGGCCCCCACGAGGGTGTCGCCGATGCCGACGGTTCCGTACTCCTGCGCGACGCTGCCGTGGGCGACCTCGTGGCTGTGCCAGACGGGGATCGGGACCGAGGCCACGAGGTTGACGCGGGTGCTGAGGCCGTACGCCCCGTCGGCCTGCACGACCCGGTCGTAGCCGTCGACGTCCCGGTGGAAGCCGGGGATCACGGTCCCGCGCTCGAGGAAGACGCGAGGACGGTAGACCTCGTCCACCTCCTGGCCGCCGCGGAGGAGCACGCTCTGGTCACTGTAGCCGAAGGAGAAGTCGAGCCGGAATCGCTTCTTGGGGAGCAAGCCGCTCGCACCCCGGGTGAGAAGCGAGCAAGTGGCGGAGTCGCACGCTTCCGCGGCCGGCCCCGACCACACGCACCCGACGAGAGCGAGCGCCAGAACCGGATGCAGGGTCCGCCGGGGCCTAGTGGATGGCGACATACCCCTGGAACGGCACGCTCCCCGGTTGGGCCACGTCGTGGTACGCGCACACGGCGTCCTTCTCGCTGAACGCGACGGCGAGCTGCTTACCCGGCTTGATGGCCGCCAGGCCGTGCATTTCGGGGCAATCGTCCCAACCCAGATCGGGCGCGCTCGCGAGCGCATGGGAGACCGTGTCGTTGTTCACGAACGTAACGGTCACGGGATTGTCCCGGTGCAACACCACGGGGTCGAGGCCGGCCGAGGTGATGGTCACGGTTGACGTGGGGCTCCGGGGCTGCTCGGGATCGAGAAGCGACAGATCGGGCGTCGTGCTCGTGAAGCTCGAGCCGCACCCCACGGTCGCCAGGAGGGACGCCAGGAAGAGGAAGTTTCGAAGGATTGGACGGCGCAAACCAACCATCGAACGATCGTAGGCCGGCCCCGGTTCGCGGGCAAGCGGGAGCCGTTCGCTCAGTCCTGTTTGCGCGTGATGGTGGACAGCGGCTGGAAATGGACGTGAGGCTGCGGAGGCTCCGCCTGAACGGTGGCGTGGGTGATGCCGTGGACTTCCCGGATCCGTCGGCAGACGCTCTCGGAGACCTCGGTGCCGTGGGACTTTCCGTCGAGCACCACGTGGACCGTCACGACGTTGAACCCCTCCGAGATCGTCCACGCGTGGAGGTCGTGGAAGGCGGAGACGCCCGGCGTGTCGCGAATGGTGCGCTCCAGCTCGGCGGTGTTGAGGCCCCGCGGCGTCCCCTCCATGAGGACGTCGAGGGTCTGGGTCACGAGCTTCCACGCCCCCCAGAAGATCATCACGGCGAGGACGACCGAAAGCACGGGATCCGCCCGCTGCCATCCCCAGGCCAGGACCAGTATCGCGGCCACGATCGCGGCGATGGAGCCCGCCGCGTCCGATATGACGTGGGCCAGGGCCGCGCGTGTGTTCTCGTTGTGGGTGTGCCCGCGCGAGAGGACCCACGCGGCGACGAGGTTGACCACGAGCCCCAGAATGGCAATGGCCAGCATGAAGCGTCCCAGGATCTGCGGCGGGTTGCGCCATCGCTCCGCCGCCTCGATGACAACCCAAACCGAGGCCACCCCCAGGAGGATCGCGTTGACGAAGGCCGCGAGCGTCTCGGCTCGCCGCCAGCCGTACGTCCGCAGGTCCGTGCGCGGCCGGCTGGCGACACGCTGTGCCATGAGCGCCAGGGCGAGGGCCCCGGCGTCGGCGAGCATGTGTCCGGCGTCGGAGAGGAGCGCCAGGCTGTGGGAGGCCAGGCCGCCGACCACCGAGGCCACCATGGCGGCGAGGGTCAGGCCGAGGGCCACGCTGATGCGTCCTTCGGCCGATACGTCGGAGCCGTGGCCGTGGGCCATCAGGCGCCCCACGTGGCGAACAGGGCGACGGCCGCAACGGTCATCACCAGGGCGGTCAGCCAGCCCAGGGCTCGGAGCACGGGGGGGCTCACCCGCTCTCCCATGATTTTCGGATCGCTCGTCAACATCACGACCACCACGATGAGCGGGGGAGCGAGGACGCCGTTGACGACGGCCGACCAGAAGAGCACAAGGGAGAGATCGTCGTGCCGAGGATGCCGACGAACGTGGCCAGGTAGTCCCGCGACCAGGTGACGTGGGGGATGAAGGTCGCGCGAAGGGTCGCCGGCCAGTCGGGCTGCGCCAGAAACGCCGTCACCACGTAGCTGAAGAGTCTCAGCGTCAGCCACTTGAAGATCCGGGCGATGTGCTGGTAGTCGGTGAAGAGCAGGAACGCCACGACGAGGAGCGCGTACGCGGGCGTCCACACGCGGGAGCTCACGTGGGTGACGAGCTCCGTCGCTGCGGCCATGCCGCCGAGGTCGGCACCGATGTTGATGACGTTGGCGACCACGAGCAGCAAACAGGTCCCCCAGAGCACCCATCGGGAGTAGCGGTGGCGGACGACGCCCGCGAGGCCGCGCCCCGACACCATCCCGAGGCGCGCCGACAGGAGCTGCACCGAGGTCATGAGGGGAAACGAGAAGAGGGCGGTCCAGAGGGGCGCGTACCCGAAGGCGGCTCCGGCGACGGAATAGGTGGAGATCCCGAGGGATCGTCGTCGTCGGCACCGGTGATGAGGCCAGGTCCGAGATGGCCGAAGAACCGTCGAACGCGGCTGCGGCGCTCGGGCCCCGTCCATCCGGCAAGGCGGTCTCGAACCGTCTGGCTCTTCAAAGCGACATCGTGCCGGAGGGGAGTCCATCGAAATCGACCAGAGCATTGTGACACACCCGGCCGAGCGGGCTTGAAGCGGTTCCAGAGAAACAGCACCTCGTAGCTGGATGCCGCTACCCGATGCTCAGCGAGGTGCGTTCACGGCTTCATCGCGCGGAAAGTCACCGAGCGCACCCTGCCGAGAAGATCCTCCGGGCTCACTCCCGTGCGCTCCTCGAAGCGAGCCACCTCGTCGGGCGCGGACTTGCAGAGGGTGGCCAGATAGTCGACGTCCCGCAGGATCTCGGCCTTTCCGAGGCCAACCCTCTCGACCAGCGCGAAGTAGTCGGCGCGGAGCGCGGCACCCGAGATGCACCCGACGTAGGCGTAGACGTCCTTCGCCACAGACTCCGTGAGGGGAGCGTCCAGGATGATGTCGGAGACCACGAGTCGGCCGCCGGGACGCAACACCCGCGCCACTTCCTTGAACACGGACTCCTTGTCGGGCACCAGGTTGATGACGCAGTTGCTCGTCACGGCATCCACCGAGTCATCTTCGACCGGTAGGGCCTCGAGGCGTCCCTCGCGGAACTCCACCCACGGGAGCGTCATCCGCGAGGCGTTGGCGCGAGCCTTCGCGATCATGGACGGCGTCATGTCGACGCCGATGACGCGGCCCGTGGGTCCGACGCGCGGCGCAGCCAGGAAGGCGTTGAGCCCCGCACCGGAGCCCAGGTCCAGGAGCGTCTCCCCGACCGTCAAGTCCAGGAACGTGAGGGGCGCGCCGCAGCCGAGGCCGGCCTCGGCCGGGATGCTCGCGAGCTCGCCCTCGCTGTAGCCAACGCCCTGGGCGACGGCCGATTCCGGCGCCGCGCATTCCCGCCGATCTCCCCCGCGGGAAGCCCCAGCGAGCCCTGGCGAACCAGGACGCGAAAGAGCTCCAGCCGCGAGGGCTGGGCGAGCGCCGCGAGGGCTTCGACGGCTCGATCTAATTCCATACTTCTCGAAATATAGAAATATCGGGTTTCCTTGTCAAGGGAATCTTGCGAAGATCAGCGGATGTCCGGGACACCAACCCTCCTCGTCTTCACCCTCGGCCCCGAGGCCGAGGCCCGGCGCCATCCGCTTCTTCCCGTGGCGCTGCAGGCGGAGGAGACGCGCCTCCGGCGGGCTTGCCTCGAGAGCGTCCTCTCGGCCGGACGCGAGGCCGGGTGCCGCGTCGAGGTCTGCTCGCCGGCCCCGCCCGACCTGTCGATTGCCGACGCATGGGCCCCGCAGGAGGGCGCGACCTTCGGGGAGCGCTTCGCGGGGGCCATCCGATCGGCCTTTGCCCGCGGCGGTCCGGTCGTCGCGGTGGGCGCCGACATTCCGGGTCTCGCCGCGCGACACATTGCCTTGGCTGCGGACCGGGCGCGCGCAGGCTCCGTCGTGGTCGGTCCGTCCCCCGACGGGGGCTTCTACCTCCTGGCCTCGGACGGCCCGATGGACGACATTCTCGCGGCCGTTCGCTGGTTCGGCGGCGACACACGGCGCAGTCTGCTGGCGGCGCTTCACGCCGCCGGTCGGACGGTGGTCCTCCTCGAGCCTCTCGCCGATCTCGACACCCCGGCGGACCTGGACCGCTGGGTGGCGTCCGGGTCGGCTCCCGCCGCTGGCCTCGCCGAGCGACGCGACGCGCTCCGTTGCCTCCTGTCGGCGCGACGGCGACCGCCGCGTGCGGAGAGAGAGGAACTCCCCTCGCTGCCGGTCTCGCCCCCTCGTCGTGGCCGCGCCCCGCCGTTCTCCTCCGCCCTCTAGACCGTTCATCGGCTCGCGTGCGTTCGTCGTAGCCGCACCCATCTCGTTCGTCGAGAGGAAAGTCTCCTCATGTCTCAGGGTTCCCTCAGGGCCGTCGTGTCGAAGGCCTCGTTCGCGGCGGCTTTGTTCCTCGGCGAGCTGGCGGCCCCGTCCGTCTTCGCTCAGGCCGGAATCGAGGTCACCGTCTACGCCGGGGCGCTGCGCCCCGCTCCCGGCATCGAGGTCGTCGTCGAGAACCCCGAGACCCACTTCTTCGCCAAGGCGTCCACCGACGCCCAGGGCAAGGCTCGCTTTGCCCCGCTCTCGACCGCTGGCCGCTACGTCGTGGAGGTGGCCGACAGCGAGGCCTGGCACGGTACGAAGACAGCCGGACTTCCAGCTGCGCTCCAATTTCGACCGGAGCGTGACGCTGACGCTCGCGCCGAAGGCCACCGCGTCGGAGTCGGTCACCGTGACGGCCGGGGACAGCGTGGCCGAGGTCAACGCGGTCAACGCCGAGGTGTCGTCCACCCTGCGCGAGTCCGAGATCGAGGCGCTCCCGGTCGAGGGGAGGGACGTCACCCGCGCCCTCTATCGCCTGCCGAACGTCACCCAGGCCACGGGCTTCTACCCCGAGGCCCCCAACGTCAGCATCAACGGGGCCAACTCCCTCTACACGAACTACATGATCGACGGCCTCGACAACAACGAGAACTTCCTGGGCGGGCAGAAGTTCGCGATCCCCTCCGGGCATCACCCAGCAGATCACCGTCCTGACGAGCAACTACTCGACGGAGTTCGGGCGCACGGGGAACGGCATCTTCAACATCACCAGCCGCTCGGGGGGCAACGCGCTCTCGGGCGAGGTCTTCTACCTGACACGGCCCGGCCCCTCCATCGACGCCTCGAGCCCCTTCAACCAGCGCGACCTCTCGGGGAACGACGTCAAGGATGGCTTCCACCGCGACCAGGGGGGCTTCGCCATCGGCGGCCCCATCGCCCGGGACCAGACCTTCTTCTTCGTCGACGCGGAGTACACGCGCGACCGCAAGGACAACCTCCTCGAGCGTTCCCGAGCTCGGCGTGAACGAGACCGTGCGGGGCCACAACGACTTCCTCTACCTGTCGGGGAAGGTGGACCAGCGATGGAACGAACGCTGGACCTCGTCGGTCCGGCTCAACGTGGGGGACGTGACGATCGAGCGCCAGGGGGGCGGTCTCGACGGCGGCGTGACGTTCCCGTCCGCCGGCAACTTCCAGGACCGCAACTCCGTACTCGCGGCCGGCAAGACCTGCTACGCGGGCGGGAGCGTCGTCTCGGAAACGACGCTCCAGTACTCGCGCTTCCGCTGGAACTACGGGCGGGCGGCCAACGAGGGGAGCCCGCAGACGGTGGCCCTCGACCCGTCAGGGCAGACGATCGCGGTCCTGGGCAACCCCGGGCTACGTCTTCGACGACACCGAGAACACGATCCAGGCCCAGGAGAAGCTGACGTTTCACCGCGGGCGGCACACGTTCAAGGTCGGCGCCGACCTCATCTCGGCCGACTTCGCCCTCGCCGGCGGCGGCAACGTCGACGGAAACTACACGGTGCAGCTCACCCAGGCCCAGGTCGACGCCGCTCCGCGCGTCGGGGAAGGGAGCGAGCCTGAACGTCGGAGGACATTCCCGCCGACGCCCGGTGCTCGACTACAACGTCGAGCTGCAGCCCAAGACCTTCGGCACGCGGCAGAACCTCTGGGGACTCTACGCCGAGGACCTCGTCGCGGCGACGAGCCGCCTGAACCTGACTCTCGGCCTCCGCTACGACTACGACAGCCTGTCCAAGGGCGGCGCCGAGCACGGGCGACCGGAACAACATCGCGCCCTCGCTTCGCTGTCAACTACCAGCTCGGCGGCGGAAGCGTCGTGCGGGGCGGCTACGGCATCTTCTACGAGAAGATCCTCTACACGATCTACAGCGACGCCCTTCAGCAGAACTCCACCGCGGCCGGCTATCGGGCGCAGCTCCAGCAGCTCATCGGCCTCGGGGCTCCTGCCGAGCGGACACCGACCTCGGACCGCATCACCTTCGACGGGAACCTGACGCGCCGACTACGCCGGGGTTCCGTACCTCGGACGGCCCCACGTCGGCCGAGGCCCAGGCGCAGCGCGGCCAGCAACGTCGCCCAGCGAGCGGCGCATCCTCAACCCGAACGGGTACCCGAACCCGAAGACCCAGCAGTTCTCCCTCGGCTTCCAGCGGCAGCTGGGGAGGGCCTACCTGTTCTACGTCGACCTCATCCACGCCCGGACCGACGGCCTGCCGCGCCTCCGCGACCTGAACGCGCCGGCGCCCTACCCGATCGACCCGCTCGAACGTGGTCGTGCGGACCGAGGCCGAGGCCAACGCCACGCGGCCGGTGCCCATCCTGCCCGGAGGGGCGCGGAGCGTCATCGTCACCGAGAACGCCGGCAAGGGCGCGGTACTCCGCGGCCAACGCGTCGCTCGTGAAGGACCGGCGCGCCGATCCGCTACGCCTTCCGCCTGTCCTACACGCTCTCGCGGCTCGAGAACGACACCGACGACATCAACTTCCGGGCCCAGGACGCCAACAACTTCGCTTCGGAGTACGGGCCTTCGATCAACGACCGGCGCCACGTCGTGAGCGCCATCGCCTACGCGTATCCGTGGAGGGAGCTGTCCCTGAGCCTCGCCGGTCTCGTCCAAAGCGGCCAGCCGATCAACCGCATCCCGGACGCGCGGATCTTCGGCACCACCGATCTGAACGGCGACGGCCGGTCGTTCGGAGACGCCTACGTCGGAAACAGCGATCGCTGGCCGGGGGCCTCGCGGAACGGCGATCGGCTCCCGTGGTCGCACGTATTCGACCTCGGTCTCCAGTACGGGATCCGCGTCGGGGAACGAGAAGCGCGTCGAGCTTCGCGCCGACGTCTTCAACCTGTTCAACCACGCGAACCTGTCGGGCTACAGCAACAACGCGACCCAGAGCAACCAGATCCAGATCGGACCCCCGGGCGGACCGATCGCCCCGAAGAACGCGGGCCCTCCGCGGCAGTTCCAGTTCGGGGTACGTTATCTGTTCTGACGGACCACGGGGACGAAGGAGGGTCATGAAGGCCACCGGTCGAACGATGATGATCGTCGGCGCGAGCCGGGGCCTGGGCGCCGCGTTTGCGGCCGGCCTGCCCGAGGGCGGAGACCGCCTGCTCCTCGTCTCGCGGAAGCGACCCGATCTCGACGAAAGGGACGGCGCCGAGCGTCGCTGGGTGAGGGCGGACCTGTCGCGGCCTGAGGCGCCGCGCCTGTTGGCTCAGGCGCTGGGCCGGCGCGCCCTCGACGTGCTCGTGTGGAGCGCGGGGATCTGGGAGAAGGACGCCTTCACGCCGCGGTACCGGTTCGAGTCCCAGCCGGCGTCCGCCACGCGCCGGCTCGTCGAGGTCAACCTGACCGCCGCCCTCCTGGGCGTCCAGGCGCTGCTTCCGGCCCTCCGCCGATCGCGAAACCCCAAGGTGGTGGTCATCGCCTCTCTCTCGGGACGAGAGGGCACGTCGGGGCGCGAGGTGGCCTTCGCCGCCACCAACTTCGCCCGCCGCGGGCTCGTGCACGCGTTGCGCGAGAGCCTCCGAAAGCATCGCATCCCCGTCACGTGCATCAACCCCGGTACGATCGCCTCCGTCGAGTCCCCATACGCCGCGGGCCGACGGGCCGCGATCCGCGCCACGAAGGGGACGATGATCCCCATGCACGACCTCGTGGACCTGGTGCGAGCGGTCCTCAGGACCTCGCGCGCCACCTGCGTCCAGGAGATCGACATCCCGGCCATGGCGGACCGGGTGTCTTGATGCGACTCCTCGTTCGCTCCTGCCTTTCTCTGTGCCTCTGTGTCTCTGTGGTGTCGCTTCCGTCCTTCGGTTGCAGCGGTCGGACCACGCCGGTCGATGTGGCCGCGCTGTCCTGGGCCGAGGTCGAGAGGCAGGCGCGCGGCCAGACGGTCACCTGGGCGATGTGGCAGGGGGATCCCTACATCAACGCCTACGTCCAGAACTGGGTGGCGCCACGCCTCCTGAAGGACTTCGGCGTCACGCTGAAGGCGGTGAACGGCCAGGGAAACATGCTCGTGTCGGCCCTCATGACCGAGAAGGAGGCCGGCAAGGCCGAGAGCGAAACCGACATGGCGTGGATCAACGGCGAGACCTTCTACCAGCTGCGGCAGATCGGCGCCCTCTACGGGCCGTTCACCGGCCGTCTTCCGAATGCCCAGTACGTCGACTTCTCGAATCCCGTTCGTCAAGTTCGATTTCCAGCAGGAGGTGAAGGGGTACGAGTGCCCGTGGGGCAACGTGCAGCTCGCGATCATCTACGACTCGAAGCGCGTTCCCGATCCGCCGCGCACCCGCCAGGCGCTGCTCGCGTGGGCCAAGTCGCACCCGGGGCGCTTCACCTTCGACACCTCCTTCACGGGGCTGACGCTCCTCAAGTCGTGGCTCATCGAGATCGCGGGCGGGCCAACGACCCTGGCCGGGCCCTTCGACGCGGGGAAGTACGCGGCGCAATCGACGGCCCTCTGGAGCTACGTGAACGAGCTGAAGCCGTACCTCTGGAAGAACGGGGAGACGTTCCCGGCCTCGGTGGCCGAGCTCCACCAGCTCTTCACGAGCGGCGAGGTGGACTTCACGATGAGCAACAACGACGGCGAGGTGGACAACAAGATCCTCCAGGGCCAGCTTCCCGAGACCGCCCGGGCCTTCGTCTTCGACGGCGGCACGATCCAGAACACGCCACTACCTCGGCATCGTGCGGAACGCGCGCCACGTGGCGGGGGCCCTCGTGGCCGTCAACTTCATGGCCTCGCCCGAGGCCCAGTACGAGAAGATGAAGCCGGCCGTATGGGGGGACGGGACGATTCTCGCCATCGACAAGCTGCCGGCTCCCTGGCCGGAGCGCTTCGCCCACGTCCCCGACCGGCGCTATGCTCCCAAGCGGTCCGAGATCGAGGGCAAGGCCCTCCAGGAGCTGGCTCCCGAGTACATGATCCGCCTCGCCGATGACTTCCGGGTCCATGTCCTCCAGAAGTAGCGCCGGCATCGAACGCGTCGGCCTCGGCCTCTTCTTCCTGCTGACGGTCTTTCCGGTGGCCGCGAGCCTGCTCTATGCGGCGCTCTACGGAATCGGGGCGGTGGGTCTCCTGTCCCACGGTCTCACCCTCGAACACTGGCGGCAGGTGTTGACGAGCCACGAGGTCTGGGCCTCGGTCGGCCTCAGCCTCTACGTCGCGACAGCCGTCGTGAGTCCTGACCGCTCTCCTGGCTCTGCCCCTCGCCCTCATCCTGCGCACGCGTCTTCAGTCCGGGTTCTTGCCGTACGTCCTGTCCCTGCCTCTCGCCATCCCGGGGACCGTGGCGGCGGTTCTCGCGCTCCAGCTCCTGAGCGGGGCCGGCCTCCTGTCGCGTGTCGCGTTCCGTCTGGGTCTCACGACCGGCGTGTCCGGTTTTCCGTCCCTCGTCCACGACGCCGCCCTCGTCGGCGTGGTGGCGGCCCACGCGGCCCTGGCCGTTCCGTTCTTCGTGTTCTTGTTCGCCGAGCTCCACGCGAGCGAGCGCGTGTCGGCGCTTCAAACCCTGGCCGCGTCTCTCGGCGCGAGCCCGAGCCAGGCCCTCGGCCGCGTGACGGTCCCCGTCCTCCTGAGGGCGGCCGCTGCCCAGCCTCACCCTCTTGTTCGTCGTGGTGCTCGGCTCCTTCGAGATCCCGCTGGCTCCTCGGCCGCCAGACGCCCCAGATGCTGTCGGTCCTCACGTACCGCAAGTACAGCTTGTTCGACATCGCCCAGAAGCCCGAAGCCTACATCCTGGCCCTCGCCTACGCGGCCGTGGTCCTCGGCCTCGTCGCCTTCGTCTTCCGGGGAAGGCGGTTCGGCCATGAGGCCTAGCGCGCGACGTGGCTGAGTCGCGGGCCTGACGATCGCCTCCGTCTTCCCGTTCCTGATCCTGGCGCTCCTGTCGGTGGCCGGTCCCTGGGAGTTTCCGCGACCTGCTGCCGAAGCACCTTCGCTTCGACCGCTGGGGCGCCGTGCTGACCGGAGACGGCGCCCTCTGGTCCAGCCTCGCGACGTCCCTCCTCGTGTCGACGACCGTCGCGCTCGTGCGCCAGCGCGGCGGGCTTCGTGACGGCGCGGGCCGTGGCTCCACCACCCTCGCCGTTCGCTTCTGATGCTCCTGGCCTATCTCCCCTTCGCCGCCTCGCCGGTGATCCTGGGCGTCTGCCTGCTGTACGTCTCGATCCGGCTCGGCCTCGTCGCCACCGTCGCCGGCGTCGTCCTCGCCCACACGATCTTCGCCTACGCGTTCGCCGTCGTCTTCTGGGTGCCCTTCTGGAACGCCGGAGAAGCGAGCGTACGAGGACCTGGTCCGGACCCTCGGTGGCACGCGGGGCTACGCCTACGCTCACGTCCTCCTTCCCCTGTCGAAGGGGCCGCTTCTCGTCTGCTTCTTCCAGACGTTCCTGATCTCGTGGTTCCAGTACGGCCTCACCCTGCTCGTGGGCTCCGGGCAAGGTCGATACGCTGCCGCTCCGGGTCTACGCCTACGTCGGCGAGGCCAACCTCGGCTACGCCGCCGTCGCGAGCATCCTCCTCCTCCTGCCGCCCCTCGCCCTCTCGTGGATCAACCGCCGCGCCGTCCGGCACCATCGCATGACCGCGCCCGCCGCCGTTCCTCGACGTGCGCGGGCTCTCCAAGGCCTTCGGCTCCGAGAGGGTCCTCGAGGACGTGAGCTTCGTCCTGGCCGAGCGCCAGACCCTGAGCGTCCTGGGGCGATCGGGCTGCGGCAAGACGACCCTCCTGAAGCTCCTGGCCGGCCTCCACGAGCCCGACGGAGGGGCGATCCTGCGCCGCGGCGTCGACATCGTCCGGGTTCCGGTGGAGAAGCGCGACGTCGTGTACCTCTACCAGGAGCCGCTGCTCTTCCCGCACCTGACGCGTGTTCGAGAACGTGGCCTTCGGCCTCCGCCTGCGCCAGCGTCGCCCGGCGGATCGAATCGCGAAGGACGTCACCCAGATGCTCGCGAGCCTCGATCTCCTCGACCAGCGCGACAAGGCGCCCCACCAGCTCTCGGGAGGGCAGAGGCAGCGCGTCTCCTTCGGCCGGGCGCTGATCGTCGAGCCCTCGCTCCTGCTCCTCGACGAGCCCTTCAGCAGCCTCGACGTCGAGACGCGCGACCCAGATGCAGGCGCTCTTCAAGCGGGTGGCCGCCCTGTACGCGATCACCGCGATCTTCGTCACCCACGACCTGAAGGAAGCGCTCCTCGTGGGGGACGCCATGGCCACGATCCGCGGCGGACGGCTCAAGGCCTACGCCATCGAAGCAGGCGTTCGTCGACGACCCCGAGAGCGGCGTCGGCTCGGAAGTGGACTTCTGGAAGTCCCTCGAGGACGGCGCGGCCATGACCAGCCGGTTCGAGACCTACGAGTCGATCTACTGGGTCTTCACCCAGCTCTGCAACGACAACTGCGCCCATTGCTACAACGACTCGAGCCCGCGCGGAGAGACGATCTCCCTCGAGGACTGCCTCGCCATCGTCGAGAACCTGCCCGGCGCGCCTCGGGCGGCTCATCCTCTCCGGCGGAGAGCCCCTGACCGAGGAGGCGAAGCTCCACGCCATCCTCGAGGCCGTCCGCGCGAAGTACGGCGGCAGCGACCCAGGTCATGCTCCAGACCAACGGCGACCTGCTCACCGGGACCCAGGCTCGACGCACTACTCGCTCGCGGCGTCACGCGCATCGACGTCGCGAGCATCGACCGCTTCCACAAGCACAAGGGGGAGCGGAAGGCGGCCCTCGAGGAGCTGTTTCGAGAGCCGGGGAATGAGCGGCGACGATCCCGATCCCCTCGATCGACGAAGGACGAGGTACCTGAAGAAGGAGACGCGTGAGCTACGGCTTCTGGGGCGCCACCGAGGACGTGTGGCTCGGCGGCAACTGGGCCCGGGGCGAGGCGATGCGCAGGGACGTCTGGCTCAAGGACGGGAGCCACAACTTCTGCGCCATCCTCTCGGGCGCCCGCGGCTTCCTGGGCGGCACCGACCTTCCCCAGGAGCTCTCGCATTCAGCTCTCGCAAGGTCAATCCCTGCTGCCCGGGGACGCTCTACCCGCTCGGGCGACGCGCGCCGCGAGCGCGTCTCGGCGGTCCTCGATCGCATCGCCGTCGTCGCCGATCTTCCGCAAGCTCAACGACGGCGACCCCTACGGCATGGGCGAGTCCGTGGGCGTGTCGCGCGGAGGCAGGGGCGGGCGAGGGCGCGTGGCCCTCAAGAACGTCTGCCTCTGGTGCGACGAGTTCATGGAGCGCCACCTCGACCCGACGTCCCTGGCCGCCCGCCCCGCGGACCCTCGAGGTGCATGAGAAAGGCCATGAGCATGAGGCAGCATCGATTCGCTCTCGCGGCGACACTGACCCTGGCGATCCCGGCGCTCGCAGGCGCCGCCGACGGCGACGCGATCAAGGGACGCTGGTCGGTCTCGGTCCAGGGCGGCACCGACGTCGAGGTCGGGGGCGACTACCACGGCGCCGCCCAGGGGGCGCTCCTCGGCCTTCCCACGTCGGTCGACGCCGGGAGCTTCAAGGATGTCTACGGCCGCTCGTTCCGGGGGAACGTGTCGCTGGGCTACGGCGTCAGCCGGAGCCTGGAGCTCTTCGGCCGCGGTGGCTACTACGGCGCCGACGCCGGGTCGGCGGCGATTGGCACCGCGGCTACGATCCCCCTCCAGGCCGACTTCGGGAAGTACGCGGAATGGGGGGCCGAGGCCGGCGTCCGCTACTTCTTCAACCCCGCGCCGGCCCTCAAGCCCTACCTCGCCGGAGTCGCCGGGGTTCGCTTCCTGAGCGCCGTCCCGGTGGCGCTCAGCGCGTCCGCGGCCAACATCGCCCTGACGGATCTGCCCTTCTACGACAAGACCACGGTGGGAGTGTTCGGCGCGGACCTGGGCGCCTCGTACGACCTCGCCCGAAACGTGGCCATCGGCGCCGAGGTCGGCCTTCGGTTCCAGACCAAGCCTCCGGGGATCGACACCGGCCTGGCCGGAACGGGCCTCGAGACGACCAACGACGGAGGCAGCCGCTGGTCCCTCCCGATCCTGGGCCAGATCGTCTTCCGTTTCTGACGGGACCTCTCAGTGCTTGCCGGGCTCCAGCGACACTCCCTTGCGCTGCGAGAGGATGTACGCCTCGACCGATCGCAGGCGCGGATCGTCCTCGGGGAGGGGCTTGCCCTTGAGCGGGTTCTCGATGCACCAGTTGATCATGTCGCGGAGCAGCGCCACCTTCTTCGTCTGCGTCTGGAACTTCGGATACGACTCCGGGTGCGTGTTCGACGCGTCGGGATGGCACATGTCACAGGAGATCCCGATGGTGCCGCCGAGGGCCTTGGCGTTGTGGAAGTTCTTGTACCCCTCGTCCACCCAGCCCTTCTCCTCGCGCTTCCAGAGCATCTGGTCGCGGGCCGTGAACTTCGTGGACTGTCCGGGTTCCGGCGCGACCGCGGCCTGAGGGGGCGCTGGTGGGACGTTCGCCGCCTCCGCCGCCCACGAGGCCCAGCGCACCTCGCCCTGGCTCTTCCGCCAGATCTGCATCATATCGGCCGCGGCCTTCTGCGCCTCGGCCGGGGGCAGCTCCTGGCCTGGCTTGAGGCCGGGCAGCGTGAGGGTGCCTCGGCCGTCGCAGAGCGATACCGTCACGTCCTGCTCCGCCGGCACCGTGGAGTCGCCCCGGAGCGGCCCGCCCAGGGCGAAGCCCAGCACGGGCACCACAGCCAGCCGCCAGAGCCGTCGCGCGTCCAAGTTCGCCATTGCCTTCTCCTCAGTAGTTGACGTCGGTCTCGCGGGGCGGTCGCGACTGGGCGCCGTCGGAGTCGAGGTAGGCCGCGGTCACCTTGACCGGGTTGCGGCTCCAGCCGTTGTAGTTCTTGTCGACGTGGCCGCTCTTGAGCACGTCGACGCTCCCGTCGCCGCACCCGTCCAGCTCGTCGAAGGGATCGGCGCGGTTCATCCGCACGAGGAGCTTGGGTAGCCCCTGGGGCGCATAGGGCCAGGGCCAGGCGGTGGACAGCATCCCGTGGAAGTGGATGTTGCCGATGCGGTTGGTCAGCAGCTGATGGGTATGGCCGTGGATCACGGTGACGTTCTTGAAGGGGGCGAGGATCGCCTGGACCTGCTCCGCGTCATCGGTCCAGAAGTTCCAGCTCTTGTAGATCTTGTAGAGCGGGGAGTGGGAGAAGACGATGAGCGGCGTGTCGGGCTTGACATTCGCCAGGTCGTTCTTCAGCCAGTCCCGCTGGGCGTCCCCCACGGTGAAGGGACGGCCGTTCGGGTTGTCGAGCTGGGCCATGGCCAGCATGCGCTCCATGGGCGTGAGCCTCGGCGCCGTCCAGTAGTCCTCGACGATCACGGAGTTGAGCACCACGAAGTGCACTCCCTTGTGGTCGAAGGAGTAGGTGTCCTTGCCGAACTGCTTCCGCCATTGCTCGCCCAGGTCGAGATACCAGTCGTGCTCGCCCACCATCATCCGGACGGGCGCCTTCAGGGCCTTCAGGATCTGGCCCCCCTCCTCCAGCTCCTTCGGCTGGCCGAGCTGCGCGAGGTCGCCGCCGTAGAACACGAAGTCGGGCTGGGGGTCCATGGCGTTGACGTCGTCCACGGCCTTCAGGATCGACCTCACGAAGCGCTCGTTGAGCGTCTTCTCGTACAAATGGCTGTCGGAGATGTAGGCGAAGCGGAAGCTCTTCTCGGGGGCGTCGGCGTGGACGACGTCCACGGGCTGGAAGGAGTGGGGCAGGAACTTGCCGCTCGCGATGGCCGCGGCCGCAACCGTGCCCGAGACCCTCAAGAAGTCGCGTCGACCCAGCTTGCGCACGCGATCAAAGTACGCCTCGCGCTCCTTCAGGTATGTCTCGAATCGGTCCTTCATCGCGCTCCCTCCTTCGAGGTGGGGTCCAGAAGCTCGGCTCGATTGGGCGCGCCTGCGCCCTGTCCCGTCAAGGACTCCAAGAACGCCACCAGGTCCTTCTTCTCCTGCTCGGTCAGGTGGAGGGGGACGATCCCTCCGTCCAGGTATGGGTTCGGCTCGCCCCCCTTGTCGTAGAACGTCACGACGTCGGCCAGCGTCGCCTCGCTGCCGTCGTGCATGTACGGAGCGGTGAGGGCGACGTCGCGCAGGCCCGGGGTCTTGAAGGCCCCGATGTCCTTCGGCTGCTTCGTGGCCACGTACCGCCCGAGCTCGGTGAAATCGGGGAGGAAGGCTAGCTCGTCGGGGCCTCCCGCCGCCGCGGCCTTGCGAGCGAGGCCGGCGAAGTCGCGGGCCTTGGCGGCCACGCCGATGTTGTGGAACTTGTTGTCGGAGAAGTTCGGTGTGGCGTTCCCGAAGGGATGGCAGGTGTTGCAGCGAGCCTTGCCGTTCCAGAGCTCCCAGCCTCGCTGCGCCGACTCGGACAGCGCCGTCTTGTCGCCGGCATGGAAGCGGTCGAAGGGCGAATCGCCGCTCACCACCGTTCTCTCGAAGGTAGCAATGGCCGCCGCCACGTCGTCGATGCCCGGCTCGTGGCCGAAGACCTTGCCGAAGGCCTGCTGGTACTGGGGGATGCCGCGGACGACCTTGACCACCGTGTCGTGGCTTTCCATGCCCATCTCGACCGGGTTGATCATCGGTCCCTTGGCCTGCTCCTCGAGGGACGCGGCGCGCCCGTCCCAGAACTGGAACTCGTAGAAGACCGCGTTCAACACCGTGGGGCTGTTGCGCGCTCCCTTCTTCCCGCCGATCCCCTCGGCCACCTTCCTGCCGTCGGAGAAGCCCTTCGCCGGGTCGTGGCACGTGGCACAGGAGACCGTGCCGTCCTTCGAGAGGCGCTTGTCGTAGTAGAGCTGGCGTCCGAGGGAGACCTTCTCCGGGGTCACGGGGTTCTCGGGAGGCACGAGGATCTCCCAGAGGTCGGCCGGGAGACCCTTGGGCAGGGCGGCGCCCGGCCCCGCCGCCCGCACGATCGCCGCCGTGAGAACTCCAAGGAACGGAGCGGCAGTCCAGACCAGGAACTTCGTAGCGCGCATCGGGGTGTCCTCCCGGCGATTCCGTCGGCGATCACCGGAAGAACACACGAGGCCGCGGCTTATTCCTCGCGCTCGGGACGAAAACGAGGAGGTCCGGTGTTATGTTCGTAATGGTTGGGTCGGTTCGTCGTTTCGGGGGCGTGATGAGCGAGGACGAGGATGCCTTCCGCCGCGAGGCCGTCGCTTGCCTCGACGGGCTGTACGCCTTCGCGCTTTCCCTCGCCCGCGATGCGAGCGTGGCCGAGGACCTGGTGCAGGAGACCTATGTCCGTGCGTTCGGCGCACGACACAAGGCCTCGGTCGACGAGAACCTCAAGAGCTGGCTCTTCACCATCCTCCACAACGTCTGGAGAAACCAGCTTCGCCGGCCGCGCCCCACGTCCCTCGAGGACGCGCCCGCAGCGCGGCTCCTGGCGCCCGGGGACGATTCGCTGGAGAGGCTCTGCCGCGAGGAGAGGGCGGAGCGCATGCGCCGGGCCGTCGCCGAGCTGCCCGAATCCTTTCGGGAGGTCGTCACCCTCCGCTGCGCCATGGGCTTCAGCTACCGCGATCTCGCCACGATCCTGGGCTGCCCGGCGGGAACCGTCATGAGCCGCCTCTCTCGCGCGCGCGCCCTGCTCCGGCGGAGCCTCGCCCGGTCCGATGAAAGGCATGGCGCCGCATGATGGCCTGCCCTGCGTTCCGGCAGCTGGTGACCGCCTACGTCGACGGCGAGCTGGTGGGAGAGGAGCGCGCGGCCTTCGAGGCTCACTTCGCCGGTTGCGCCGCGTGCCGGCGCCTGCTGGACGAGGAGCAGGGCGTCGCCGCGCTGCTCGAGTCCTCCCATCCCCTGTCCAGCGCCCCCGACGCGCTCCGCACCCGCATCGAGATCGTGGTGGCAGGGTACCGCCCGAGGCGGCCGCGCGTGGCGGCGATCGCGGCCGTGCTGCTCGTCGGCGCTGCTGCGGCGATCATGGCTTTGGGGCCATGGGGCCCCTTCCGGTCGGCACCCGTTTCCGACCTCGCCGCGCTGGCCGCCGACACCCACCTGCGCTACTCCCGGGGGCAGCTTCCGCTGGAGGTGTCGACCGAGCGCCCCGAGGAGATCTCGCGCTTCTTCGGCGGCCGCGTGCCGTTCCATCTGGCGCTTCCCGACTATCCGGTGGGGCCCGGCGAGCAGAAGTTCTATCGACTCCAGGGGGGACGGCTCGTCTCCTTCAAGAAGGACTACGCCGCCTACGTGGCCTACCGGATGGACGAGAAGCCTGTATCGCTGCTCGTGACGAGCTCGTCCCAGGTGGTGCCACAGGGGGGCGAGGTCGTGCGGTCGGGAAGGCTGACCTTCCACATCGAGGAGGTCTCCGGGCTCCAGGTGATCACGTGGGACGACAAGGGGCTCACGTACGCCCTGGCTTCGGACACGTCGGTGAGCGGGGCGCGTTCGTGCATGGTGTGTCACGGCTCGGTCGAGGAGCGCGCCCGCGTCCAGGGCTTCCGGGCGCGTCCTCGGACGTGACAGGAGGTTCCTCATGACCCGTTCGCGGTGCCTGATCCCGGCGTTGGCCGCCTTGACGCTCGTCGGCCGAGCCGGTGCGCAGATTCCCGGGAGCCTGGACGGCGCCGACATCCCGAAATATCGCGTCGTGCGGCCCGGGCTCGCCACGGGAGGGAAGCCGTCCGCCCAGGCGCTCGAGCGGCTGAAGGCCCAAGGCTTCAAGACGGTCGTGGATCTCCGGACGGAGGCCGAGGGCACGGCCGCGGAGAAGGAGACGGTGGAGGCCCAGGGCCTCCGCTACGTCTCGGTGCCCGTCTCCCCGGCGTCGTTCGACGCGGCCGACGTCGACGCCGTTGCGAAGGTGCTGAAGGACAAGGACGCGGCTCCCGTGCTTCTTCACTGCGCCTCCGCGAACCGCGTGGGAGCCGTCTGGATGGTGATCCAGGTGCAGGAGGGGCGCAGCCTCGAAGACGCCGAAGCGGCCGGCCGGGAGGTCGGCCTCACCAGTCCGGCCATGGTGGACGCGGCGCGCCGTGTGGCGAGCCGGCTACCCGAGTCCGCCCCGTCGCCTTGACGCGTCCGCGGGCACCGTTGTACGGTGCCGCCCCGGCGAGCGAGACCGCCGAGCAGGAGACGGGGTGGGCGAGGGCATGGACGAGCGGACACTCGAGCTGTGGCTCGTGCGTCACGGGGAGACCCCCGCGAGCCGCGCACAGATCCTCGCTGGCTGGACCGACGTCCCGCTGACCGACACGGGGGAGCGGGAGGCGCGGACCCTGCGGTCGGTCCTCGCCGGCGAGGCCTTCGAAGGCGTCTGGTCGTCGGACTTGCGGCGGACGATCGCCACCGCCCGACTCGCCTGGGGAGAGCCGCGGCAGGACCCCCGCCTCCGGGAGATCCACTTCGGCGAGCTGGAAGGGCTCTACTGGCCGACCCTCGAGGCGCCGCATCGCGCCGCCCTCGAGAGGTTCGAGGGGCTCGCGACCGAGCGGGGCGAGACCTTCGAGGTCGTTCGCGCGCGGGTCGTTGCCTTCCTGGACGAGCTGCCGCCGGGGCGCCACCTGCTCTTCACCCACGGCGGGATCGTGCGGCTCCTGTCCCGCGATGCCGGTGAGGACCAGTTCGTCCCGACCGGGACCCTCCTCGCTCTCGATTGGACCGCCAGGCGTGTCCTCTTCCGCCGGGAGTGCCGCATTGACCCCGGCCCGGCTGTTTCGGCTCCCGCCGAATGAGCGAGGAACACACCGAGAGGCTTCTTCGCCTCGTCGAGGGAGAGTTCGCGGTGCGCCGGGGCCATCCGCTTCCCCTCGGGGCCACGCCGCGGCGTGACGGCGTCAACTTCGCCGTCTTCTCCCGTCACGCCACCGCGGTCACCCTCGTCCTCTTCGTCCCCGGCGAGACCGACCCGACCCTCGAGATTCCCCTCGACCCGCGCTACAACCGCACCGGCGACGTCTGGCACGCGCTGATCGCGGGGATCGGTCCCGGCGTCGAGTATGCCTATCGCGCCGACCGGAGCCCCAACTTCGAGTCGCGCATCCATCGCTTCGACCCCACGAGCCTCCTCCTCGATCCCTACGGCACGGGCGTGGCCGGCCTCGAGGCTGTGGGGAGGGGGCGAAGGCTCCCAGCGCTTCGGACGCCTGGGCTCCCTGCGGTCGCTCGTCGTCGACGAGGAGTTCGACTGGGGCCACGAGCAGCCCCTCAACATCCCGCTCCCCGACACCGTCATCTACGAGGCCCACGTGCGCGGCTTCACGCGCAGCCCCACGTCGGGGGTGGCCCACCCCGGCACGTTCCGCGGCCTGGTGGAGAAGATCCCGTACCTGAAGGACCTGGGCGTCACGGCCGTCGAGCTCATGCCCATCACCGAGTTCGAGGAGTGCGACAACCTCCGCCGCGCGCCGGGAACAGGGGAACGCCTCAAGAACTTCTGGGGATACCAGCCCGTCTCGTTCTTCGCCCCGAAGGCGTCCTATGCCAAGGACGGCGGATCGGTCGGAGCGGTCCAGGAGTTCAAGGCCACCGTGAAGGCCTCTCCACGAGGCGGGGATCGAGGTGATTCTCGACATGGTCTTCAACCACTCGGCGGAGGGAGACGAGAGGGGTCCGACGTTCTCCTTCCGCGGCCTCGACAACGAGACCTACTACCTGCTCGAGCCCGAAAGCGGGCGCTACCTCAACTACTCCGGCTGCGGGAACACGCTCAACTGCAATCATCCGGTGGTTCGCGAGATGATCCTCTCGTCGCTGCGCTACTGGGTCACCGAGATGCACGTCGACGGCTTCCGGTTCGACCTCGCCTCGATCCTCGGCCGCGGCCGCGACGGATCGGTCCTTCCGAACCCGCCCCTCCTCGAGGTGATCGCGGCCGACCCGGTTCTGGCCCACACCAAGCTCATCGCCGAGGCCTGGGACGCCGCGGGGCTCTATCAGGTCGGCAGCTTCCCGAGCTGGGGACGCTGGGCCGAATGGAACGGCCGCTTTCGCGACGAGATCCGTCGCTTCGTGAAGGGGGATCCCGGCATGGTTCCCCTCCTGGCCCGGCGTCTCGCCGGCAGCCCGGATCTCTACCGCGGGCTCGGGGCGCGCGCCGTACCACAGCATCAATTTCGTCACGAGCCACGACGGCTTCACGCTGGCCGACCTCGTCCGCTACAACGACAAACACAACGAAGCCAACGGGGAGAAGAACGCCGACGGCCACGACGACAACCTGTCGTGGAACTGCGGGGCGGAGGGGCCGTCGGCCTCGGCCGAGGTGAGCGGCTCTCCGCCGCCGCCAGGTCCGGAACCTCGCCACGCTGTTGCTGCTGTCCCAGGGCGTTCCCATGATCCTCGCGGGGGACGAGCTGGGACGCAGCCAGTCGGGGAACAACAACGCCTACTGCCAGGACAACCCTCTCGGCTGGATCGACTGGCGCCTTGAGGAACAGAACGCCGACCTGCTGCGCTTCTTCCGGCACCTCGTCCTCTTCCGCAAGGCGCACCCCGCGCTGCGCCGCCGCTTCTTCTTCGAGGACGAGCTCGGGCCGCCTCCCGTCGCCTGGCACGGCGTGAAGCGAGGCCAGCCCGACTGGGGGTTCGAGTCGCGGACCCTCGCGATGCATCTCCTCGGGGGGCGCAGCGACGACGACGTCTACCTGGCCGCCAACGCCCACTGGGAGCCTCACGCCTTCGAGCTGCCGGTCCTGGGCGAGGATCGCTCCTGGCGCCGATTCGTCGACACGAGGCTCGAGCCGCCGGCGGACGTCACGGAACCGGGGGCGGAGCCCGCGCTCGGTGCGCCGGGGACCTACAGGGTCGCACCCCGCTCCGTCGTCGTCCTGGTCGGCCGTTGAAAGGCTAGCGCGCGGCGCTTCTCCCGCCCGAGAGCGAAACGGCGGCTTCGAGGGCCGCGAGCTCCTCGATGGCGCGGCCGCCCCCCGCCTCGGGGGCGCCGGCGACGAGAGCCACGTACCGATCGCCGTTGTGCGCGACGGTCGTTCGCTCGACAAACAGTCCCTGGGGAGTCGTTCGACGACTCTCTGCGCGACGGCACTCGACCGAACCGAGACGCCCGTCCCGGCGCCATCCCTCCTCGAAGGCGGTCGTCGCCTGTCGCCGCTGTGCGATCTGGAGATCGAGGTAGTGCTCGAGGAGAATGATCCCGGCCGGAGCTTCCTCGACGATGACGAACGCATACCCACCGATCCGCGGCTGGGCCAGCGTCGCCCGCGCCGTGGCCGGCGCCGGGACGATGGTGTTCCCGGGCTTGAGCGCCAGCCACCCCGGCGGCAACGGGAGCGTCAGGCCGATCGTCGGATCGACGATCCGCTGTTCGCCGGTGGCCCAGGGATCGACGGCCGGGGCGGCGCTCGTCTCCGCGGGGCCGTACCGCGCGAGACCCGCTCCACCGAGCGCGATGATCAGGAGGCTGGCCGCCACCTTCAGGCTCGAAAGCCCGGGGGCCAGGAAGGCGACGAAGCCCGCCGCGAGGAGCCAGGCCGAAGCCACGACGAGGAGCGCCTCGCCCCGCATGCCCCGCGCGATGAACAGGCCCGCCAGGGGGAACGCGCCGACGGCGATGACCAGCGCCACCACCCGCACCGCTCGCCGGCCGATCTCCCAACCGCCGGCGAGAGCGAGGCCCAGCGCGGCCGCACCGAGAGCGATCTGGGGCCAGGGCGCCCCGTCGAGCTCCGGCCGGACGCGCCACGGCCAGAAGGCAGCCAGCGTGGCGCACCCGGCCAGCGCGAAGAACAGCACCGCCGCGACGACGAGTCGCCATCGTTCCGCGCCGCCGGCCGCGCCTTGGACCACGTCCTCGGTGTCCGCCTCGCGGGGCCTGCCCCGAGCCCGAGAGATCAGAGACACGGGGCCGTTCCACTGCCTCAGGTCCACGGCTTCCGCGAGGCGAATCCAGCCGGGGCGCCCCGCTCCCTGGACCTTCGTGTCCGCGACGATCAATCCCCGCTGGAACCAGGTCTGCAGCATGCCCAGGTCCATGGGGCCCACTTCGCTCCCATCGTCGAGCCGGACCTTCAGGCGGGTCGCCATGCGGCCTCCCAGGAGACGAAAACGTAGGGTGAACCGAGGCGCAGCCCGGTCGCGGGCGTGCCGACCGTCTGCTGGAAGGGAGGACAGTACCCGTTCAGGGGTCGAGCGTCAAAGGTGGGCCGGCGCCGGGGGCCGGCGCCGTCGCTAACCCGTCCCGCGGTGCGGGGCGGACTCCGCGGCGTCCTCGTAACCGCGGACCGCGTAGTAGATGGCCCTGTCGAAGAACTGGTCCACCATCAAATGGAGCTCCTCCTCCTGATAGAGCTGCACCGCGGAGTCCACGAGCCCCGACGCGCGGATGAAGTCCCTCAGATGGATCTTGGTCACGATGAGCCCGTAGACGACCTGGCTGATGGGAATGCGGTCCCCGAAACGCTTGCGCCCCATCTCGGCGTACGTGCGCTCGATCGCCTCTTCGGTCCTGTCGGCGAGCCATCGCCCGAGGTTGTGAAAGACGTCGAAGATGCGCCGCCGCAGCTCCTCCTGTGGGGCCTTGTGAAGAGCCTGGGTGCGGGGATTGCTCGAGAAGTCGTTCAGGACGCTCCGCGTGAGGCCCTCGGCGTGGTCCTCGATGAGCTGGATGAGCCGTTTGGAGAGCATGGAACCCCCCTCTCTGCAGTCGATCATAAGCAAACGCCAAGCCGGATTTCCAATCACTGGCCAAGACTCGCTGTGGCCTCCGCTTTTGACACGCACCACGCCGTCGGCGTAGCGTTCTTCGTCCAATGACACTCGAGGCGGGGGCGAAGCTCGGCCCGTACCAGATCGTCGCGCCCATCGGGGCCGGTGGGATGGGCGAGGTCTTTCGCGCACGCGACACGCGCCTGCTGCGCGACGTCGCGGTGAAGGTGCTTCCGGCGTCCTTCGCCTCGGACCCGGAACGGCGCGCCCGCTTCGAGCAGGAGGCTCGAGCCGCCTCCGCCCTCAACCACCCCAACATCATCACGGTGCTCGACATCGGTGACGCTGGCGGCGCGCTGTTCATCGCCATGGAGTACGTCGAGGGGAAGACGCTCCGGGAGCTGCTCGCCGCCGGGGCGCTGCCGTCGCGCAAGGTGCTCGAGATCGCGGAGCAGATGGCCGACGGCCTGGCCAAGGCTCACGCTGCCGGGATCCTTCATCGCGACCTGAAGCCCGACAACGTGATGGTCTCGAAGGACGGCTTCGTCAAGATCCTCGACTTCGGCCTCGCCAAGCTCGGCGCCGCGCCCCCGGGGGGCGTGTCGGAGCTGGAGACGGTCGCCCGCCCGGCCACCTCGCCCGGAGCGGTCGTGGGGACCGTCGGCTACATGTCGCCGGAGCAGGCCAGCGGCCAGGCCGTGGACTTCCGCTCGGACCAGTTCTCCCTTGGGGCCGTCCTCTACGAGATGGTCACGGGCACGCGCCCCTTCGCGCGCAAGACGAACGCCGAGACGATGGTCGCGATCATTCGCGAGGAGCCCGAGGACGCGGCCAAGCTCAACCCCCGCTCCCCCGCGCCGCTGCGATGGCTGATCGAACGCTGCCTGGAGAAGGATCCCGAGGACCGCTTCGCCTCGACGCGGGACCTCGCGCGGGATTTGGGCAGCCTGCGCGAGCATCTCTCGGAATCCTCGACCTCCGGCGACGCGACGCCGGCGGGCGCCCGTTCCCGTTCGATCCGGCCCTGGGCCTGGGCGGTGCTCGGCCTCGCCACGGGGCTCGGCCTGGCGGCGCTGTTCTGGCGCCGGCCCTCGCCTCCCGTGGCCGCCCCCACCTTCACGCGGCTCACGTTCCGGCGCGGCACCGTGCTCTCGGCACGGTTCGCGCCCGACGGCCAGACCGTCGTCTACAGCGCGGCCTGGGAGGGACTCCCCCCCGAGATCTTCACCGTCCGTCTCGACGGCCCCGAGTCGCGTTCCCTGGGGCTGCCGTCCGCCGACGTGCTGTCGGTCTCGCCGACGGGGGAGTTGGCGATCCTGATCGATCGCCGCGTTCAGTGGGGATTCGAGGGATACGGAACCCTGGCCCGCGTGCCCCTGGGCGGTGGCTCGCCCCGCGATGTCGCCGAGAACGTGGGCGACGCGGACTGGGCTCCCGATGGCAGCCTCGCGGTCGCTCGTGACACGGGACTGCAACGGCGGCTCGAGTTCCCGCTCGGGAAGGTGCTCTACGAGACCGCGGGCTGGATCAGCCACATCCGCGTAGCGGCCGACGGCCGCCGAGTGCTGTTCCTGGAGCATCCCCAGAGGGGAGACAACATCGGGGCGGCCACCGTCATCGACGGCGAGGGCGCGCGCCGGGTCGTGGCGCCCTTCGCGGTCAGCGTGGCGTGGGCGACGGGCGGGGACGGCATCTGGCTGGACCAGGGGCAGCTCGTCGACGCCGCCGGGAAGACCCGGCAGGCGCTCGCCACGCCCGGCATCACCACGCTCTACGACGTCTCGAAGGAGGGGCGCCAGCTGCTCGGGCGCGTCAACTGGCGGCGTGAGATGGTGGTTTCCGCTCCGGGCTCGAGGGCGGAGCGGAACCTTACCTGGCTCGACTGGTCGCATCCCGACGACGTCTCGAAGGACGGCAAGACGCTGCTGTTCGACGAGCAGAACCAGGTGGATCGCAATGGCAACTACACGGTGTACCTGCGCGGGACCGACGGGTCACCTCCGGTACGGCTCGGCATCGGCGCGTCCCTGGGGCTTTCGCCCGACGGCAAGTGGGCCCTCGCGACGCTCGGCAGCGAGGGCGACTTCGTGCTGTTGCCCACGGGCGCCGGCGAGCTCCGCCAGCTCGACAAGGCGGGGATCAAGAGCCAATGGGCGTCCTGGTTTCCCGATGGCGCGCGCCTGCTCCTCTCCGGCAGCGAGGCCGGACACGGTAACCGGCTGTACGTGCGGGACCTTGCCTCTGGGAGCTCGCGCCCGGTCTCGGCGGAGGGGGTTTCGTTCTTCTGGAACGCCGTCTCGCCCGACGGCCGGCGGGCCGTCGCTGCCGGCTCCGACGGGACACCGCACCTCTACCCGATCGACGGTGGCGAGCCCCAGGCCATCCCGGGAGTCACGAGCCAGGACGTTCCGATCCGATGGACGGCGGACGGTCGATCGATCTATGTGCAGCGAGGCGTTGCCGCGCCGAATCGCGTCGAGATCGTGGACGTCGCGACGGGACAGCGCCGCCTCTGGAAGGAGCTGACGCCGCCGGATCCGACGGGTGTGGCGTCCATCGGGCCGACCGTCCTGACCGCCGACGGCTCCGCCTACGCCTATTCCTACCGGCGGCTGATCGAAGACCTGTACGCCGCCGAGGGGCTGCGCTAGCGTCCGGGGCCCCTTGACCGCGGCGCCGGACTCCGCGATGCTTGCCGCTCGGAGCGCGCCATGCCCACCTACCACGCCCTCGGTCGCCTCCCGCCCAAACGCCACACGGCCCTTCGGGGAGACGACGGCGCGCTCCGGTACGAGGAGCTCGTCGGCAACAAGGGGTTCACGGGCCCGTCCTCGCTCCTCTACCACCTCCGTCTTCCCACGGCCGTCAAGAGCGTGCGGGCCTTCCGCGACCTCGCCTGGGAGACGGAGGAGGACCGAACGCTTCGGCACCGCCATTTCCGGACGGCACCCCTCGAGACCGGGCCGAGCGCCGTCCTCGACCGCGTGCCCCTGCTCTTCAACGCCGACGTCGCCCTCCAGATGGTGCGGCCCCAGAAGGAAGACGCCTTCTTCTATCGCAACGGGCAGGGGGACGAGGTGGTCTTCGTGACCGAAGGCGAGGGAGTCCTCGAGTCCTCCTTCGGCGTCGCTCCCGTTCCGGTCGGGGGACTACCTGGTGATCCCGCGCGGGATCCTCCATCGCTACCGCCTGGCTCCCTGCCGCCAGCGCTTCCTCGTCATCGAGAGCCGCGGGGCGGTGAGCACGCCGCAGGCGCTACCGCAACGAGCACGGACAGCTCCTCGAGGGCGCGCCGTACTCGGAGCGCGACTTCCGCCGTCCGGAGGGCCTCGCAGGCCCACGACGAGACGGGGGACTTTCGCCTCATCGTGAAGGCCGCGAACCGCCTGACGGAGATCGTCCTGGCCCACCATCCCTTCGACGTCGTGGGGTGGGACGGCTACTACTATCCCTGGGCCTTCAACATCCACGACTTCGAGCCCAAGGTCGGACGCGTCCATCTTCCGCCGCCGGTCCACCAGACGTTCGAGGGGGACGGCTTCGTGGTCTGCTCCTTCTGCCCGCGCCCCTTCGACTTCGACAAGGACGCCGTGCCCGCTCCCTACAGCCACCAGAACGTGATGTCCGACGAGGTCCTCTACTATGCCAACGCCGAGTTCATGAGCCGCAAGGGGATCGAGTACGGCTCCATCACGCTCCACCCCGACGGCCTGCCCCACGGCCCGCAGCCGGGAAAGACCGAGGAGTCCATCGGGGCGAAGTGGACGAACGAGCTGGCGGTCATGGTGGACACCTTCAAGCCGCTCCGCGCGAGCCGGCAGGCCCTCCCCCTCGAGGACGAGGGCTACTCGCTGTCATGGCTGACGTAACCACCGCTGCCGCATCGTCGTTCCTGGCGTCGCTCGTCGACTACGCCGGGCTCTTTCCGCCGGCGGGCCTGGAGATGGAGGAGGCCGTGGAGGAGTACGCGCGCCATCGCCGCTCCCCCGAGCGATGGATCCTCGGCCGGTTCGTCGTCCCGGCGCGACGACTGACGGAGATGGAGACGGCCGCCGCCCCGTACCTCCCGACGCTCGGCGCCGCCGACCCCTGGCGGATCAGCGCGCTCCTGGGGACGGACACGGAGGCCGACGTCGCCCAGGCCGTGTCGCTCGGCCAGCGCCTGCGCGGGCAGGCCGTGGTCGACTCGGTGGAGCTGAAGGCCGCGACTCCCGCCGGAGGTCGAGTCGGCCCTGGCGCTGCTCCCTCCCCGTCTCACCGCCTACGTGGAGCTGCCGATCGAGGCCGACCTGCCGCCCCCTGCTGGCCGCCGTGAAGGCCAGGGGCGCGCGCGCCAAGGTCCGCACGGGAGGCGTGACTCCGAGCGCCATACCCTCGTCGGCGAGCGTGGCGCGCTTCCTCGTCGCCTGCGCCTCGGCCCGGGTGCCCTTCAAGGCCACCGCCGGCCTTCATCATGCGATCCGGGCGACGCGGCCGCCTGACCTACGCGACCGACAGCCCCTCGGGCGACGATGCACGGCTTCCTGAACGTCTTCACCGCGGCCGCGCTCGCGTGGCAGGGAGCTCCCGCCGAGGCCGTCGAAGCCGTCCTGCAGGACGAGAGCCCGGGGACCATCCTCGTCGACGCTCGCGGCCTGTCGGCAGGGGACCGCCGCCTCTCGCCGGGCGACCTCGCCGCGTGCCGAGCCCAGTTCGCCATGGGCTTCGGGTCCTGCTCCTTCGCCCTGCCCGTGGCCGACTTGAAGGCGCTCGGCATCCTGTGATCCCGAAGACCGACGAGACCCACGATCCCTCGCTCAGGAGCTGGGTCGAGTCGGCCGGGGATCCCGCCACCGATTTTCCGATCCAGAACCTCCCGATGGGTGTCTTCCGGCGCCCCGGGAGCCGAGAGCGCCCGCGTGGGAGCGGCCATCGGCGACCGTATCCTCGACCTCGCGACATGCGACGAGCGCGGGCTCCTGCGCGGCATGCCGACGCCCATCGAGGACGCGTGCCGGGCCGTGTCCCTGAACGCCTTCATGGCGCAGCCGGCGCGCCTTCGCGGCGCCCTGCGGAATCGGATCAGCCACCTGCTCCGAGCCGAGGGGGGCTTCGTGACGGCGCGAGCCGAGAGCGCCGCCGTTCTCGTCCTCCAGTCCGAGGCCGAGATGCTGCTCCCCGCCGTGGTCGGCGACTACACCGACTTCTACGCCTCGGTGTTTCACGCGACGAACGTAGGCTCGATGTTCCGGCCCGACGCCCCCCTCCTCCCCAACTACAAGTGGGTTCCCATCGGCTACCACGGACGCGCCTCGTCGCTCGTGGTGAGCGGCACCGCCATCCACCGGCCGTCGGGGCAGACCGAGGGGGCGGCGGGGGAGGGACCGTCCTTCGGTCCGAGCCGCGCCCTCGACTACGAGCTGGAGGTCGGGGCGTTTCTCGGGCCGGGAAACGAGCAGGGCCGCGCGATCCCCCTGCCCGAGGCCGGGGACCATCTCGTCGGCCTTTGCCTGCTGAACGACTGGTCGGCGCGGGACATCCAGAAATGGGAGTACCAGCCCCTGGGTCCCTTTCTCGGGAAGAGCTTCGCCACGTCGGTGAGCCCGTGGGTCGTCACCCGCGAAGCCCTGGCCCCGTTCCGCGTGCCGGCCTTTCCACGCCCGGCGGGCGATCCGGCGCCTCTCGCCTACCTCGCCGACGAGGACGACGCCGCCCACGGCGGCTTCGACGTCCGTCTCGAGGTGCGCCTCGCGTCGCGGCGCATGCGTGAGGAAGGACAGGCCGCCCTCGCCGTCAGCCGCAGCAACCTCCGCGACCTCTACTGGACCCTCGCGCAGATGGTGACCCACCACGCGAGCAACGGGTGCAACCTGCGCCCCGGGGACCTCATCGCGAGCGGGACGGTCTCGGGCCCCGAGAAGGAATCCCGCGGCTGCCTCCTGGAGCGCACCTGGCGGGGGAGCGAGCCCCTCACGCTCCCGACGGGGGAGACGCGCCGCTTCCTCGAGGACGGTGACGAGGTGACGCTCCGCGCCCGCTGCGAGCGGCCGGGAGCCGTCGCCATCGGGTTCGGGGAGTGCCGGGGCGTGGTAGGTTAGGAGCGGAGAAAGCGATGCCCAACGTCGAGTCCCTGGGGATCAAGCGGATCGAGTCGATCCACTACTACGTCCACGACCTGGAGCGGAGCCGCCGCTTCTACGCCGGGACCATGGACTTCGCCGAGATCGGCGGGAGCTCCGACGCCCTGACGCGCGAGGGGCGCGAGCAGTCCCTGGTCTTCATGGCCGGCAACTGCGTGGTGACGTGCATCGCGCCGACGGGGGAAGGGGGCCGGGCCTCGCGCTACCTGCGCAAGCATCCCGACGGCGTCGGAACCCTGAACTTCGAGGTCGAGGACGCGGCGCGCGCGTTCGCCCTGCTGGAGAAGCGCGGCGGGACGCCCATCGGCGAGATCCATCGCGAGAAGGACGGGAGCGGGGAGATCGCGTTCTTCTCCATCGCCACGCCGTTCGGCGACACGACCTTCCGTTTCGTGGAGCGCCACGGCTACCGCTCGCTCTTTCCCGGCTTCGAGGCCTACGAGACGCCGCGCGGAGGGGCGAACGCCTTCGGCTTCGTCGGCTTCGACCACGTCACGTCCAACTTCCAGACCATGAGCCCCGCCCTCCTGTGGCTGGAGCACGTCCTGGGTTTCGAGCGCTACTGGGAGGTCCAGTTCCACACCACCGACGTGGGCCCCGACCAGTCCCACGGCTCCGGGCTGCGCTCTGTCGTGATGTGGGACCCGGCTTCCGGCGTCAAGTTCGCGAACAACGAGCCCTGGCGCCCCTTCTTCAAGGACTCCCAGATCAACGTCTTCAACGAGCAGCACCGGGGCGACGGCGTCCAGCACCTGGCCATCGGCGTGAAGGACATCGTGCCGTGCGTGCGCGGCCTCCGGGCCCGCGGCCTCGAGTTCATGCCGACGCCGGGCACGTACTACGACGCGCTCCCGGAGCGCCTCGAGGCGATGGGCGTCGGCTCGATCGACGAGGACGTCCAGGTCCTGCGGGACCTCGAGATCCTCGTGGACGGCGACCGGGAGCACTCGTACCTCCTCCAGATCTTCCTGAAGGAGGCCGCCGGGCTCTACGGCGAGCCCGAAGCCGGACCGTTCTTCTACGAGATCATCCAGCGCAAGGGGGACGAAGGGTTCGGCGCGGGGAACTTCCGCGCCCTCTTCGAGTCCATCGAGCGCATGCAGCAAGGAGCAAAAGCATGATGAAGCGCCTGTCTTGTCCCTTCCCTCGCGGCCGTGGCGGCCCTCGCCACGTCGGCATTCTCGGGAGAGTCCATGTCCAGCGAGTCCCTCTATTCGATGAAGACCACGACCCTTTCGGGGAAGCCGGCCGACCTCGGGGAGTTCGCCGGCAAGGTCACCCTCGTCGTCAACGTGGCGAGCCAGTGCGGCTTCACGCCGCAGTACAAGGGGCTCGAGGCCCTCCACGAGGAGATGGCGCCCAAGGGCTTCTCGATCCTCGGCTTCCCGAGCAACGAGTTCGGCGGGCAGGAGCCGGGGACGCGCCGAGGAGATCCAGACGTTCTGCCAGAAGAACTACGGCGTCACCTTCCCGATGTTCTCCAAGCTCGTGACGAAGCCGGGCCCCGACCAGTCGCCCATCTACGCCCTCCTCACGAAGACGGGGAACGTTCCGTCCTGGAACTTCTGCAAGTACCTCGTCGGCAAGGACGGCAAGGTGATCGCCTTCTTCCCGAGCAAGACGACGCCCGAGTCGAAGGAGCTGCGGGACGCCATCGCGGCCGCCCTCGCGAAATAGGGCCGCCGGTGTCAGAATGAGCCCCGTGCCGACCCGCCGCCGCTCCGCCGTGGGCGCCCTCCTCGGCGTCCTGTTGGCCGCACACGTGGCCGTGGCTCAGGATCCCGCCGCGCTGAAGAAGACCTGCGACAAGGGAGCCTTCGGGGACTGTTACACCCTGGCCGGCCTCAACCTGCAGGGACAGGGAGTGCCGAAGGACGTTTCGAAAGCGACCTCCCTGTACAAGAAGGCGTGCAACGGCAACGACGCCAAGAGCTGCCTCGAGCTGGCGCGCCTCACCCGGAGCGGCGAGGGAGGATCGAAGGACCCCGCCGGCGCCGTCAAGCTCTTCGACAAGGCGTGCACCCTCGGCAGCGCCGAGGCCTGCGGCCAGATGGGCGTTCTCTACCAGACGGGCCAGGACGTGCCGAAAGACCTCGTGCGCGCCGGCGACTTCCACGGCCGCGCCTGTGAGGGGGGCGTGGCGAAGAGCTGCCTGGCCCTGGGCGAGATGCACCGGCAGGGAAGGGGAGTCACGCAGGATGCAAACCTTGCCGCCACGCTCCTGAAGAAGGCCTGCGACGGAGGAGAAGCCGACGGCTGCGCGGCCCTCGGCTTCGCCTTCCGCTCCGGCCAGGGGGCCGTCAAGGACCTCCCCCATGCCGCCGCCCTCTTCAAGCAAGCGTGCGACGCGGGCTCGGCCCCCGGCTGCTACGGCGTCGGGCTGACACAGGAGAACGGCGAGGGAGGCGTGGCGAAGGACCTGGCCGCGGCGGTGGCCTCGTTCGGCAAGGCGTGCGAGGGAGGCGAGCCTCGCGCGTGCCACAGCCTGGCCCTCATGACGCGCGACGGGATCAGCGTGACCAAGGACCTGCCCAAGTCCGTCGAGCTGTTCCAGAAGGCCTGCGACGGCGCCGTCGGCGCCGCATGCCACGACCTCGGCGTCCTCGCCGAGGCGGGGCGCGGGATGCGCCGGGACCTCGCGCGGGCGGCCACCCTCTACGGACAAGCCTGCGCCGCCGCCGACATGCGCGGGTGCATGCGGCTCGGGCTCATGTACAACGGCCGCATCGGCGTCGAGCCCGAGCCGGGCCGGGCCGTGGGCCTCTTCAGGCAGGCCTGCGATGGGGGCGAGATCGCGGGTTGCGCGAAGCTCGCGCCCATGTACGAGAACGCCGAGCCTCCGTTGTCTCGCGATCTGGGCCAGGCGGCGGCCCTCTACAAGCGGGCCTGCGATGCCGGCATGGCCGCCGAGTGCTACAGCCTGGGGCGTCTCACCGCCCGTGGCGCCAACGACGGGCAGGCCGTGGACATCGCCAGGGTCGGCGGGTTCTACAAGCAGGCGTGCGATGGCGGCTCGGCCCCGGGATGCTACGAGCTCGGGCTGCTGGTGCAGACCGGCCAGGGCGTCGCCCGCGACCGCGAGCGAGCCCACGGGCTCTTCCAGAAGGCCTGCGACGGCGGCGACAAGCGCGGCTGCGACAAGGTCAAGTACCGGTAGACCCCGGCCTGAGGACCGCGCGCCGGCCTATCGCCGCCCCGGGGCTACGGTCTCATCGTGACGAGGTACTTCGCGTCCTTCAGAAGGGTGAAGGAGTCCCGTTGTCCGGCGTATTGGTAGCAGACGGGCGGAGCGGAGACAGGCTCGTAGGCGGCGACCTGTTCGCCGAGGACCACGTCGTACACGATCAGGAAGAAGCGTCCCTGGGTGGCGTCCAGTTGCTCGTGGTACACGGTGACTAGGCGCTGGCCGTCCGCCTCCAGGCCCATCAGCTTTCGCTTGCGTGGCACGGGCGACAACCCGAATAGCTCCTGGCTGGCGCCCAAGGGGTCGATGACGTAGATGGCGTTGTCCGCTGGCGACGCGAAATAGATCTGGCCATCGCCGCCGCGCACGATCTGATCGGATGAAAACGCCGGGCCCACATCGGGGTCCTCCAGTTCCGCCATCGGCAGGCCGCTGACGTCGTGATATGCACCGCCGTTCGCCGACATCACGACGATCCGCTTCGCGAGCGCTCCGTCCGGCCGACGCCACACCCCCCGAAGCAGATACTCCCCTGAGCCGAAGATGTCCATCTTCTCGACTATCAACTCCGCATGGTCGACCTCCAAGCGGGAGCGGTATTGCCCCCTCTTGTCGAAGGAGACGATGTACTGGTGATCCAGCTTGCCCTGTACTACCCAGTTGAGAGAGTGCAGGGTACCGCTGGAGTCGAGAGCCGTGGTGACGGTTCTTACCTCTTCAGCGTCCGCGAACGGTGGGGCAGCACGGGGGCTGAAGAGGGTCGTCTTCTTGCCGTCAGCGCTGACGAATAAAATGTCGCTTGGTGTCAGAAGGGGTGCAGGTTGCTCAGGCTCCTTCCTGGCGGCGCGCGCGGGCGCGACCGGAAGGGTCACAAAGTACAAGCCCTCGGTGTCGCAGCGAGTTGGGGGCACCCAGGCGAAGAAGGCGGCCTGCGAAAAGGAGACCGTGCCTGATTCATGGAGCGGCGTTGTGGGGAGCCTGGGGCCGGGGAAGACCTGCGGCTCGGCGTCGGCTCCATCGACCGTGCTCTCGCTGCCCCAACCCAGAGCCACCAAGCACGCCAAAGAACACAGCTTGCGCACGTTCATCGGCCCCTCCACGAGGCTAGCCTACGTCAGCTCGCGCCCGCGCGACTCCGGCAACGCCATCGCCAGTAGCGCCGCCACGAAGAAGGCCGCCGCCTGGAGGAAGAAGGCGGAGCCCAGGCCGTATCGGTTCGCGAGGTACCCCACGACGAAGGGCGCCAGCGCCGACAGGCCGCGGCCCAGGTTGTAGCTCAGCCCCATGGCCGTGGCGCGGATCTCGGTGGGGAAGAGCTCGGCGGCGAGGGCGCTGAAGCCCGAGAAGAAGCCGGTGCCGAAGAACGCCACGAAGGGCCCGAGGATCAGGAGCCAGAGGGGCCTCGTGGCCATTCCGTAGAGAGGCACCAGGAGCGTCGCCGCGAGGAGGTAGGTCACGTAGGTTCTCCGGCGTCCCACCGCGTCGGCGGCGAAGCCGAAGAGGGCGTAGCCGAGCCACTTGCCCACGCCCATGACGATGAGCCACGTGGTGGTCTGGAAGACGTCGAGACCCCGTCCCCCCTGATCCACCGGCAGCGAGAGGTAGGTGGGGATCCACGTGAAGAGGCCCCAGTAGCCGAACATCCCCGCCGCGTTCATGGCCGTGGCGAGGATGCCGTTCCAACGGACGTCCCTGCGCAGCAGGGTCCAGAGCGAGCCGCGCGGGCTCTGGACCCGTGCCAACCACACGCTCGACTCCGGGACGTCGCGGCGGATCCACAGGACCAGAAGGGCCGGCAGGATCCCGACGAAGAAGACCGCCCGCCAGCCGTAGCGCGGGATCACGAGGCCGACCACGCCTGCGGCCAGCATCTCGCCGATCGCCCACGTCGACTGCATGAGGCCGAGAGCCTTGCCGCGGTGCTCGGCCGGCCAGGTCTCGGCGATGAGCGCGGCGCCCGTGCTCCACTCGCCCCCCATCCCGAGGCCCAGGATGAAGCGGAATATCGCCAGCTGGACGACGCTGTCGGAGAGCCCACAGGCGCCGCTCGCGAGGGAGTAGACGAGGATCGAGAGCATCAAGGAGCGGGTGCGGCCGACGCGATCGGCGAGGAGGCCGAAGAGGCCTCCTCCCACGGCCGAAGCCACGAGGGTGAGGGAGTTGAGGAACCCCGCGGTGGGCTTCGTCATCCCCAGGTCGCGCATGAGATGGGCGAGGACCATGGAGTACAGCATCATGTCCATGGCGTCGAGCATCCATCCGAGGCCGCCGGCTACGAGGGAGTGCCGCTCGGCCGGCGTGACGCGCTCCGGCCATGGGAAGCCGAGCACCGTGCGCGTGGGACGCGACGCCGCTGGCACGGTGGACATGGGTCGTCAGCCCGACGTTTCGACCCAGGAGTCGAAGACCCGCACCGCCTTCCAGTTGGGGGAGCTTTCCTCGATGAAGCGCACGTGGCGGGGGTGGGCCTGGTAGGCGTCGTGGGCGGCCTTGTCCTCGAGGTACACGTGGAGCGCCACGTGGAACCCCCGGTCGTTCACGGCGCGATCGAACTCGCCGGCAGGGGTCCCGACGCTGAAGAACACGGTGCCGGCATGTCCCGAGAGGTGCGTGCGGCAGGCCGTCATGAGGCGCTGGCGGGCCTCGGGTGAATCGTCGTGGAGCGTGAAATAGACGTCGTGGGCAAGGACCAAGGAGCCTCCTCGTGATGGGTCATTCTAGAGCAGCGCGGTCGGACGGGGCCCTGGAGGTCGGCCTCCCCGACTGACCCCGGCGCCGGGGCGGTCCAGAAGTCGTGTCAAGAAGTCGTTGACCCGGGCGGCATGCTAGTCGTAGGCTCGATGGAGGTGCCCATCCTTCCGGGGAGGCGACACATGCGGCAGAGCGAGTTCGACGACGCCTACGATGACGACCTGGCCGCCCGCGAGAACGAGGAACAGAGGCTGGGCGAAGCCATCCTCGGAGCCCCGATCCAGGCGCTCGACCCCAGGAGCGCCCTGACGATGTCGGAGACAGCCACGGTCGGAGAGGCCATTCACCTGATGCTCGAGCGGGAGATCGGGGCGGTCCTCGTGGTGCGTGACGGCCGGTCCATCGGGATCTTCACGGAGCGCGACGTCCTCCGGCGCGTCGTGGCCACGGGTATGGATCTGTCCAGGCCGGTGGCCGAGGTCATGACCCCCGACCCCGAAGTGCTGGCTCCGGACGACGGCATCGCGTTCGCCCTGAACCGGATGATCGTCGGTGGATTCCGCCACGTGCCCATCGTCTCGGAGGCCGGCGCGCCTCTCGCGGTCCTCTCCCTTCGCGAGGTCGTGTCGTTCGTGGTCTCGCTCCTCCCGGCTCGCGTCCTCAACCTGCCGCCGGAGCCGCATCTGGCCGCGCGATCGACGGACGGCGGCTAGGGGCTCACCGGGCGGAAGAGATCGCGTGAAGGGCGGGGTCTAGCCGGCGCTCGACGGGGGATAGGGCGTCACTTCCGTGAACGCCCGCAGCGGAACGGGCCGGCGATTGCGCCAGAAGGCGTCGAACTGCGAGATCGCCATCCCCGTGTTCGCGGGAGTCGTGATGCTGGCGGTGAGGCTTCCCGAGTCCACGAGCTTCCGGCCGTAGCGAGGGCTGGCGTCCACGCCGAGGTACCTGGCCTTCGCGAACATGTCGCGGTGGGTCGCGTTCGCGAGGGCCTTGCCGGCGTTCCTCGCCCCCATCGCCAGCTCGTCGTTGTGGGCGGCCACTACGTCGATCACGTCGGTGCGGGCCTTGAAGACGCCGTACCAGCCGTTGAAGGCGCCGATTCCGTCCGCCTCGGTCCACTGGCCCGCCTCGGTGTCGAAGAGCTTGACGTTCGCGCGCAGGGAGGACTGGGCCCCCGCGAGACGCTGTTGCGCGGCCGAGGAGCGTTGGGGCCCGGTCACGCAGAGGGCATTGCCTCCGTTCGGCAGGAGCGCGGAGATCTGGCGTCCCTGCAGCTCCCCGATCTTCCAGTGGTCGGTGCTGAGGGTCCCGAACGGGTGCTCGGAGCCCCAGCTTGCGGCGTGCTCTTCCACCGACGGCCCCCACGCGTTCAGGAGCATGAGGCCCGTCTTCCCCTTGAGGTCCCGCAGGATGAGGTCCATCGTGGCCACGCTCGCCGGCTCCGTGATCACCGCGTCCAGGGGCTTCGCCGGCGCGTCCATGAGGCGCTTCCTCAGCACGCGAAGCTGGTCGAATCCCGGCGCGAAGGCGACTTCTACGTCGACACCAAGGCGCTTTCCTTCCGCGAAAGCGGTTTCTTCCTGGAGCAGCTGGTAGTCGTTCGTCTCTCCCCGCTCCTTGTTGCCGATGAGGAGCACGAAGACGCTCTTGGCCATCGAGAAGCCTCCCCCTCTTGTCGCAGGTTTGTCATAGCGTACACCGTGTGAGGGGAGGCGTGGCGGGCCCGCGTCGAGGATTCAAGGCCCCAACAGGCTCTGTCTACTAAACTTACGGAATCCGGCTCTCGCGCCAGACCGGGTCTTCGGCGCTCGCGTTCGGGCTAGCTCGACCGACTTCTTTGTTGCGCGAGCAGGAGGTCCCGGATTTCCCGCAGGAGCGTCTCTTGCGGGGTCGGCGGGGGTGCCGCCGCCATTCGAGCCGCATAGCTGTTGAAGGGGAGGACGATGAGGAAGTAGAGGCCCGCGGCCTTGATCAGGAACGTGACGACGGCGTTCAGGAAGTTTCCGACGGCGATCGAGCCGAGCTTGATGGCCGAGAAGTCGGGTTGTCCGCCGAGCATCCCGATGATCGGGCGTGATGAGGTCCTTGACGAGCGACTCGACGATGGCGCCGAACGCCGCGCCGATGATGATGCCGACGGCCAGGTCGACGACGTTCCCGCGGGCAATGAAGTCCCGGAACCCCTTGAGCATCTCCGCCTCCTGAATCAGAAACAGCCGGAAGTCTACTGAAAGGGCCCCCGGGCCGCCAGGCCTCAGGCCGTCGCGGCCAGGCGCCGACGGCGGGTTCGCGAGGCCTCGGCCAGCTCGTCCAGGAGGGGCTCGGTGCGCTCCCAGCTCATGCAGGCGTCGGTGATGCTCTGGCCGTAGGTCAGGCTCGCCTTCCCCTCGTGGTCCTGACGGCCGTCCACGAGGAAGCTCTCCATCATCACGCCGACGATGCCGCTCATGCCGTCGCGCACCTGCGCCGCGACCTCCCGCGCCACGCCCGCCTGGCGCTGGTGGTCCTTGCCGCTGTTGGCGTGGCTGCAGTCGATCATCAGGCGCGGCGGAAGGGCCGCGGCCGAGAGCGCCTGCACGCGCCGCGGCGACGCGCCTCCGCGGCGTAGTTCGGGCCGGCGCTGCCCCCACGCAGGATGAGGTGGCAGTCGCGGTTGCCCGCCGGTGGCCACGATCGCCGCCACGCCCTGCTTGGTGACGCTCAGGAAATGGTGGGGATGGCGCGCTCGACCGCACGGCATCGATGGCCACCTGGACGTTGCCGTCGGTGCCGTTCTTGAAGCCCACCGGCATGCGACAGGCCGGAGGCCAGCTCGCGGTGCACCTGGCTCTCGGACGTGCGCGCGCCGATCGCCCCCCAGGACACGAGGTCGGCCAGGAACTGCGGGCGTGATGGGGTCGAGGAACTCCGTGCCCGACGGGAAGGCCCAGCTCGGCCAGGTCGACGAGGAAGCGGCGGGCCAGGCGCAGGCCCTCGTTGATGGCGAAGCTGCCGTCGAGGCGGGGGTCGTTGATGAGCCCCTTCCAGCCCACGGTGGTGCGCGGCTTCTCGAAGTAGACGCGCATCACGACGAGGAGGTCCTCGGCGTAGTCGCTCGGCCTGGTCCGCGGAGCCTGCGGGCGTACTCGAGCCCCGCCGCGGGGTCGTGGATCGAGCAGGGACCGACCACGACGAGCAGCCGGTCGTCGTGGCCGTGGAGGATCCGGGCCGCGGCCAGGCGCGCGGCCGAGACGACGGCGGTCGCTTCCTCGCTCACCGGGATCTCCTCCATGAGGATGGCCGGGCGGCAGCAGCGGGCGCAGGCTCTGGATGCGGACGTCGTCGGTCTGGTGGCGCATGAAACGCCAATCCTAGCGCGTCCCTCGGGAGAGGCCAAGGGCGCCCGAGGCCACCGGGACCGCAGGCTGTTATGACATGAGCGGTAGTAATGTCTGACATTAAGAATATGCGTTGGACTAATTGAGTGCGGCTCTCGTACAACAGTTGTGGGAGGCGAGGCCTCCCATGGGGGATCCTATGAACAGCGCCACGAGCGCCACACGTCATTTCTTGCTGGCCAGCGACTTCGATCAGACCCTGAGCTTCAACGACTCCGGCATGGTCCTGAGCGAGGTCCTCGGGACCACCGGGTTCGAGCGGAAGGTGGCCGGCCTGGCGCGGATCAACGTCGTCCAGCAGGGCGGCGAGCTCGCCTACCTCCTTCTCCACGACCCGGAGTACCGCCGTGTCCGCCGCGAGCAGCTCGTGGAGGTGGGCAAGCGGATCCGCCTGAAGCACAACATCGGGCGGCTCGTCGAGATCCTCCGGGAGGGCATCCCCGGCCACGAGTTCTCGTTCTTCGTCATCTCCGCGGCGCCGGAGGAGGTCATCCAATCCGCCCTCGAGGGCATCGTTCCTCCGGACCACATCTGCGGAACCCGGTTCAACTACCATCCCACGACCGGGGAGATCGAGTCGATCGTCCGCGTGCCCGCCGGCTACGGGAAGGTCGCCGTGCTCAACGAGCTGCGGTCGAGGCTCCAGGTGAGCCCCGATCACATCGTCTACGTGGGGGACGGCAGCTCCGACGTCCACGTCATGCTCCACGTCAACCGGCTCGACGGGTACACCATCGCTGTCTCGGAGGCCAAGTACATCGCTCCCATCGCGAAGCGCACGATCCTCAGCGACGACTCCCTGAGCGTGCTGGTGCCGATCCTCGAGGACATCGTGGGGTGGGACGATCCTCTCAAGGTCCGGTCCCTGTTCGAGCGCCACGGGCTCCAGATCCAGGAGTGGGACAAGGTGCGGACCGACTTCCTCACGATCAGCGACAGCGCCGCCGGGAGCGCTGCCCAGTCCGTGCCGGCCCGTGCTTGACGCGATCGGGTGGGTCGCGACGGCGGTCTTCGCCGCGTCCTACCTCTGCAAGGAGCCGGCGATGCTGCGTCGGCTCCAGGCCGCCGCAGCTCTCGTCTGGATCCTGTACGGCGTCCTGCTGAAGGCGCCGCCTGTGATCGTCTCCAACGTGATCGTGGCGACGCTGGCGGCCTGGTCCTCGCTGCGCTCCGAGGTGCCCCCCATCACCCTGGACTGAAAGGCCTCGACCGGTTAGGGTAGGGGCCGCTCTTCCAGGAGGACCGATGAGACCTTGGCTTCCCGCGACGGCCACCGCCGCGATCCTCGCCGCCAGCCTGCTTCACGGCGACGGGTCCTCGAGCGGCGTCGCGCATTCGCTTCTCGGCCTACGACGCCCAGGTGCAGGCTCTCCTCGTCCCAGATGACGCTGGACGAGAAGGTCGGCCAGATGACCCAGGCCGACCTGTCGTACATCAAGGACGAGACGGAGGTCGCGAAGTACTTCCTGGGTTCGGTCCTCTCGGGGGGCAACTCCGACCCGAAGACCAACAGCCTCGAAGACTGGACGGACATGTACGACCGATACCAGTCGCAGAGCGCCAAGACGCGCCTCAAGATCCCCATCCTCTACGGCGTCGACGCGGTGCACGGCCACAGCAACGTCCTGAAGGCCGTCCTCTTTCCCCACAACGTGGGGCTCGGGGCGACGCGGGACGCCGCCCTCGTCGAGGAGATCGGCCGCATCACGGCCGCCGAGGTGCGGGCCACGGGGATCCAGTGGGCGTTCGCCCCGTGCGTCACCGTGCCGCGCGACCGGCGGTGGGGACGTTCGTACGAGGGCTTCGCCGAGGACCCGACCCTCGTGGCGGAGCTGGGCGCTGCCGCCGTTCGCGGCCTCCAGGGCGCCGATCTCAGGGACCCGCTTCGCGTGCTGGCCTGCGCAAAGCACTACGCCGGGGACGGAGGCACCGCCTACGGAACGGGGCGCCCGGATGGCAAGGGGGCGCGCGCGCCCCTCGACCAGGGAGACACCCAGCTCGACGAGGCCGACGCTGCGGAAGATCCACCTGCAGGGCTACATCACGGCCATCGACGCAGGCGTCGGGCACGATCATGCCGTCGTACAGCAGCTGGAACGGGAGAAGTGCTCGGGCAGCCACCGTCTCCTGACCGAGATCCTGAAGGACGAGATGGGCTTCGAGGGCTTCCTGATCTCCGACTACAACGCCCTCGACGACCTGCCCGGCGACCAGCGCGCCCAGATCCGCCAGTCGATCAACGCCGGCATGGACATGGTCATGGTCCCGGAGACGGTACAAGGAGTTCTACGCGGCACTCAAGGACCTCGCCGAGACGGGCGAGGTTCCCATGGCGCGCATCGACGACGCGGTGAAGCGGATCCTGCGCGTGAAGTTCGCGATGGGTGCTCATGGACCCGGCGCGTCCCCGCCTGACGGATCGCAGCCTCCAGAAGGACTTCGGGTCTCCCGCGCACCGCGAGGTCGCGCGCCGCGCCGTCCGCGAGTCGCTCGTCCTGCTGAAGAACGACAAGAAGGCGCTGCCGCTCTCGAAGACCGCCAGGCGGCATCCACGTCGCCGGGAAGAGCGCCGACGACCTCGGCAATCAGTGCGGCGGGCTGGACGATCAGCTGGCAAGGCGAGAGCGGCACGCCGACCACCGGCACCACGATCCTGGCCGCCCTCAAGGGGGCCGTGTCGAAGGGCACTGCCGTGACGTTCTCGAAGGACGGCACCGGTGCGGCGGGCGCCGACGTCGGCCTCGTCGTCGTCGGCGAGACGCCCTACGCCGAGGGCTTCGGCGATCGCACGGACCTGGGCCTGGCGAAGGAGGATCTCGAGGCGATCGCGAACGTCAAGAAGGCCGGGATCCCCGTGGTCGTCGTCCTGCTCTCGGGGCGGCCGATGATCCTGGGTGACGTGCTGGCGCAGAGCGACGCCCTCGTGGCGGCGTGGCTGCCGGGGACCGAAGGGCAGGGCGTCACCGACGTGCTCTTCGGCGACTACAAGCCGACCGGGAAGCTGCCGTTCACCTGGCCGCGGTCGATGGCGCAGATGCCGATCAACGTGGGGGACGCGGCCTACGACCCGCTCTTCGCCTACGGCTTCGGCCTCACGTATTGAGGGCGACCCGTGAAGTGGGAAGGGCGCGAAGAGAGCGATAACGTCGAGGATCAGCGGGGACGGAGCCCGCTTTCGGGCCGGGGCGCCGGAATCGGTCTGGGCGGCCTGCTCATCGTCATCGTGGTGGCGCTCGTCACCGGACGCGACCCGAGCCAGCTCCTCCAGCTCCTCCAGGGAGCGCAGGAGGCGACGCAGCAGTCGGCACCGGCTCCGCAGCAGGCGCCCCATCCGGCCAACGACACCCTGGGCCGGTTCGCGAGCGTGGTCCTTCGCGACACCGAAGAAACCTGGGACGCGGTCTTCGCGAAAGCCGGCAAGCGCTACGAGCGGCCGAAGATGGTCCTCTTCACGGGAGCAATCGACTCCGCCTGCGGCTACACGTCGTCGGCCGTCGGGCCGTTCTACTGTCCCGCGGACCGCAAGGTCTACCTCGACCTGTCCTTCTTCGACGAGCTGTCCCGGAAGTTCGGAGCGCCCGGGGACTTCGCCCACGCCTACGTGATCGCCCACGAGGTCGGCCACCACGTCCAGAACCTCCTCGGGATCTCCGACAAGGTCGACGCGGCGCGGGCGCGCATGGGAGAGCGCGAGTCCAACGCCCTCTCGGTCAAGGTCGAGCTGCAGGCCGACTGCCTCGCCGGCGTCTGGGCGCACTACGCCGCCGGGAAGCCCGGTCTCCTCGAGCCGGGCGACGTCGAGGAGGGCCTGCGCGCCGCCGCCGCGATCGGCGACGATCGCCTGCAGAGCATGACCCAGGGCCGCGTCCAGCCCGAGTCCTTCACCCACGGCTCTTCGGCCGATCGCGTCCGCTGGCTGCGCCAGGGGATCTCGAGCGGTGATCCCAACGGCTGCAAGACGCTCTAGCGGTCCGCTCGACCCGCGTCGCATTCGCTGCGTCCTTGCGATCAAGCGTACGGCCCTCGCCGCCGGGGGGCGTCCGGCCTCGCTGGCCCGCAACGGGGATGCTATCGGACGCTCCATCCTCGCCGCGGACGTCGAGCACCAACGGACCGTCGCGGCGGTGCGTGACTGCCTGCGCACCCGCTCCATCGAGTTCACCGAGATCGTTCCCGATCGGGCGACGCCACGCGAGCTGTCCTGCCTCGGCGCCGCCGATCTCGTGCTGTCCGTCGGCGGAGATGGCACGTTCCTCGCCGTGTCACACTACGTGGCGGATGGCGCGATCCTGGGCGTCAACTCGGCACCCCGGGACAGCGTCGGCCACTTCTGCGCCGCCCGGCGCACCGACGTGGGCCGCTTCCTCGACGCAATCCTGGAGGGACGCCTGCGCCCGGTCCGGCTCCTTCGCCTCCAGCTCGAGCTGAACGGCCGCCGCGTCCCGTTTCCCGTCCTGAACGACCTCCTGGTCGTCCACCGATGTGCGGCCTCCACCACACGCTACCGGTTGCGAGTGGGCGCGCGGTCCGAGGAGCACCGCAGCTCCGGCATCTGGATCTCGACGCCCGCCGGCTCCTCGGCGGGAATCCGCTCGGCCGGCGGGAGGCTCATGCCCACGGGCTCGCGCCGTTTCCAGTATCGGGTGCGCGAGCTCTATCGCGAGCCGGGCCGGAGCTACCGACTGGCCGCGGGGTTCGTCGACGGCGACGAGGCCCTCGTCGTGACCTCGGCAATGAGCGAAGGCCGCATCTTCCTGGACGGATCGCGCCGCGAGATCGCGTTACCCTTCGGCGCGACCGCGCGGGTGACCCGGAGCCCCGACGACTTGCGCCTCTTTGTCCCGAGATCCTGGCGGTTGTCGCGCTAGCGCACCCCTACCGGAAGTTCTCGATCATCATCAGGTCGGAGCCCTGGCCGACGATCTTCGTGAAGAGGATCGTCTTGCCGTCGGGGGATACGGTGAGCCCGGCGCCCGCTGCCCGATCCAGCTTTCCGAGGAGCCGCCCTTGGCCCGTCGCCGGATCCCGCACGAAGAGGGGCGTCTCCGGCCCGTCCGAGCATTCCAGGGAATAGAGGCCCGCCGGACCCACGGCGAAGGCAGACGACGCACCTCGCGATCTCTCGCTCCGGCCCCCCGGCCAGCGGCAGGGCGAGCAGCGGCGAACGGTCCAGTCGCCTCATGAAGAAGAGCGTCTTGCCGTCAACCGACTCGAAGGAGATGAAGCCGCCCCCATGAGTGATGCGTTCCTCCGCCCCTCCCGCGGCAGGGATCCGCCACACATCCGGAGGGCCGCCTGCCTCACGGGCAAAGTAGACGTAGCGCCCGTCACGTGACCAGCTCGGTACGTTCTCGTCGCCAGGACCGTGCGTCAGCCGACGCGATGAGCCGCCATCGACGTCGATCGTCCAGATGCCCCAGTGCCCGTCCTCGCCCAAGGAGTCGAAAGCGATACGCCGGCCGTCCGGCGACCAGCGGGGCGTTCCTTGGGAGAGCCCCGGCCCGCGCGTGAGCCGGGACGGGTTCGGAGCCATCGGCGTTGGCGAGCCAGATCTCGTGCCCTTCGTCGGAGCGCTCGGTCTCGAAGGCGACCCTCCGCCCGTCCGGCGAGAATTGGGCGTTGAACTCCGCGAACGTGGAGGCCAGGACGGGCTCGGCCGGGCGCCCCGGCTCGAACCGGTAGATGTCGGCGTCCGACAACGCTTGCGTGAAAACGAGGCGGTCCGCGGCGATCGCCGGATGTCGAGCACGCAAGCCGGCCAGCTCGACGGGTGTCGGAGGCTCGTTTCCCACGATCCCGACGCGCCAGAGCCTTTGGATCAGATAATCGACGAAGAGCAGGGATTTCCCGTCGCGGGTCCAGGCGAGATCCCCTTCCGGCCAGACAGGTCGCCGGCTGAGACGCTGGGGCGCTCCCTTCGGCACGAAGTCGGCGCCGAGCTCGACGACGTCGAGATTGCACGACGAGAGGCCCACGCAGGACTCGTAGGCAAGATGGCGGCCGTCCGGAGAGAACTTGGGGTTGTAGGGGTCCCCGGCTCCTTCCGGGAGGGGAATAGGACGAGGCTCACCACCCTCCACGGGGACAAGGTAGAGACCGTCGGACCGGCGCCAGCGCCCTAGCGGCTCGACGCCGGGGCGGGCGCGCGCCGCGACCAGCCAGAGACCGTCGGGAGACCACGACGGCCTGCCCCCGGCCGTGAGGAAGTCGCTTACCTTGCGGTCGGCCCCGCCCACCTGCGAAACGAGGTGGATCGTCTTGACGAAGTCAGGAAAGCGTACACGTACGAACGCGATCTGTCGTCCGTCGGGAGACCAGCTCGGATGTTGCATTGCTGACTTCGGGAGATCCCGTGGTGAGGCGCCGGACCTCCGGAAACCCGATCTGTCTTGATGTAGACGTCGGGGCCGTCGACCTTTTCGCCGTTCCACACGAATGCCACCTGCTCGCCGTCCGGAGACAAGGCCGGAAAGCGCTCGTTGCCGGGCATGCTCGTGACCTGTACGACCCGCTGTGGCGGAGGCGGGGGCCGCCGTAGCAGCCACGCCCCAGTGGCCACTGCCAGGAGCCCGACGAGACCCGCCACCAGCCAGAGCCGACGCTTCGAACGCGCCGGCATCGCCGCCGCGGCGCGCCCCGACTCCGACTCTTCCTTGATCTGCTCGAGCTCGAGCTTCACGTCCAGCATGTGCTGGAAGCGCCGCTCCGGCTCCTTCCGCAGGCAACGCTGGATCAGCCGGTCCAGCTCCTTCGGCACGCTCGGCACGACTTCACTCGGCGCCTTCGGCTGATCCCTCACGACCGCCGCCAGCGTCTCCGCCGTCGAGTTGCCGGCGAACGCCCGCCGACCCGTCACCATCTCGTACAGCACCGCCCCGAAGCTGAAGACGTCGCTCCGGGCGTCGACCTCCTTGCCCGTCGCCTGTTCGGGGGACATGTAGCCGGCGGTGCCTGTCACGGTTCCCGGCCGGCTGAGCGGGCCCGCATCGCCGTCCTCGCTCACTGTTTCGTGTTCCGGCCTTCCGGGCTCGAACGTCACGAGCTTGGCCAGCCCGAAGTCGAGGACCTTCACGCACTCCATCGGACCCGACCATGACGTTCGCCGGCTTCAGGTCGCGGTGGACGATGCCCGCAACGTGGGCGCGGGCGAGCGGCATCGGCGATGGGAATCGCGATCCGCAGCACCTCGCCGAGCCTCATCCCCTGCTGCGGGATGACGGCATCGAGCGTCTTGCCCTCGACGTACTCCATGACGATGAAGTCGATCCCGTCCGCCGACTCGATCTCGTGGATCGTGACGATGTTCGGGTGGTTGAGGGCGGAGGCGGCGCGGGCCTCCTGCACGAACCGCCGACGGCGGTTCTCGTCCGCCATTCGCTCGGCGGGGAGGACCTTGATCGCGACCACCCGACCGAGGCGCGTGTCGCGGGCGCGGTAGACCTCGCCCATTCCCCCGGCACCGAGAAGGGAGAGAACTTCGTAAGACCCGAGCTTCGACCCGGGGGTCAGGGCCATGTTGGTCTGCGAACAGTCGGGCGATTGTACGGCGATCAGGCTGACGGAGTCGCGGGTTGACAATTACACGCTATCTATGTAGCGTGGAACTGGTCATCTGTGATCCGATCGTTCGCCGACGAGACGACGGCCGATCTCTTCCGGGAGCGCAATAGTCGCGCGGCCAGGCGCGTCCCTCGGGACCTCTGGCGCGGCGCGCAGAGGAAGATGAAAGCCATCGATGTTGCAGCGCGTTTGGAGGACATGATCACACCCGCCGGAAATCGTCTTGAGAGGCTCCGGGGCGATCAGGGGGGCCGGCACAGTATTCGGATCAATGACCAGTATCGGGTGACGTTCCGATGGGAGGAGGGCGATGCGCACGAGGTCCGCGTCGAGGACTATCACTAGGGACCCCGACTGGCTCGGCCCAGCAATCCCGCCGGGCGAGATGCTGTTCGAGGAGTTTCTCAAGCCCTTGGGCCTCGGTCAGGTCGAAGCGTCGCGCCGGCTCGGGATCTCCCTCAATCGGCTCAACGAAATCGTGCTCGGGAAGCGTGGTATCTCCGCCGACACCGCTCTCCGGCTGGGGCGGCTGCTCAAGACCTCGCCGCAGTTCTGGATGCGTCTCCAGGCGGACTGGGATCTACAGCGAGCCATGAAGCGTCAGGCCCGAGCCGCCTCATAGGGGTCGGTCATTCCTCGGGCGCGCGCCCGCGTTTCAGCCGGCGAAGGCCGGCGCGAAGACGGTCTTCGCGAACTCCTCCAGGGTCGTGGGCGTCGTGTTCGTCGCGGATCGCGGCTCGCTCTTGATGAGGCCGTTGTTGAACGCCCGGTTCATCTCGAGGAACTCGTCGGCGACGCTGGGCGAAAGACCCGCGCCGATCATTCCCTGCCGCGCGTCGGCTTCGGGGAACTCGACGTACTTGAGGTCCGGCCGGCCGATCGCGGCGCCCAGGATGGCGGTGGCCTCGGCCATGGAGTAGTCCTTCGGACCGAGCACGTAACGGACCGACCGACCGCTGAACGCCCCCTCGGCGAGGATCTCCGCCACGACCGCTCCGATGTCGCGGCTGGCGGTCATCGAAAAGGGACGGTCCCCCTTCATCGTGCCGCCGTTGACTCCGGCGGCCTTGATGACGCCGATGCTGCCGAGGTGGTTCTCCATGAAGTACGACGCGCGCACGTGGACGACGTTCAACCCGGGAATTGCGTTCGAGGAGACCCTCGAACCCATGGAGGTGCGCGATCGGGCCCGTGCCCGCCGGCACCTCGGCGCCGATGCTGCTCAGCGCGACGACGTGGGTGAGGCCGGCCTCTCGAATCGACGCGGCGATGCTCTCGGCCACGGCCTTCTGGCCCTCCCGCATGTTCTTGGCCGTGTAGTCCGGAGGGACCAGCACGAACAGCGCGGCGGCGCCGCGGATCGCTTCGGTGAGGAAGGCCCTGTCCCCGAGGGATCCGGCTCTCGCCTCGACGCCTTTCAGGCCCTTGAGGCTGTCGGCGTTCCTGGCAATCGCCCGCACCTGCTTGCCTGCGGCCAGGAGGCGTCGAGCCGCTTCTCCTCCCACATGGCCGCTCGCACCGGCAACGACGATCACGTCACTCATGGCCTCTCTCCTTGGCGACCCTCTCGGGTCGGTTATTGCGCCGCCGCGTCAGAACCCGAGGCGCGCCTGGAGCTCGATCCGGCGATTGCCTCCCGCGCCCCCGCCGCTCCCGAAGCCGCCGGCCGTCGACAGGGACTGGCCGAAGAGGAGCGAGGTCAGGTTGCCCACCGGCGTCGAGGGATTGACGTGGTTGAACAGGTTCTGGGCCGAGAGGGAGAACGTGAGGCCTTTGGCGCCGCCACCCCCTCCGCCCTCGCCGCCAGGCCCCCGCCCGCCACCGCCGAACCCGCCCCCGCCGAATCCGCCCGGCCGGCCGCCGCCGCCCGGCCCGCCGGGACCCTCGGGCTGGGGAAGGCCTTGCCGAAGTTCAGCGTCTTGCTGATGCGCAGGTTGACGACGGCGAATTTCGGGCCCACGCCGAGGTTGCGCGGGACGACGGCTTCGCCAAAGGCCGGGCTGGGATCCAGGAGGCCGTAGGGCGTCTCCACGACATCGGGCTCGGTGGGATCGTCGGCGAAAGCCGGCCGATCGGTGAAGAGGCTGTCGCGATTCAGGTCGCGCCCGGTGGTGATGTTGTAGGGTCGGCCCGTCGAGAAGACGATGAACGGGCTGAACCGCACCGCCCACGGCCCGGTGACGTTGCCGCCCAGGATCACGCGATGGCGAACGTCGTTCCCCGCGCGTCCGTACTCGGCCGAGAGGTCGTAGGAATTGGCGGGGAAGGTGCCGGACCCATCGGTGTCGCTCTTGGCCCACGAAAGGAAGTAGCGCGCGAAGGCGGTGAACCTCTTGCTCAGCCGGTTGTTGACGCCGAAGATGCCCTGGTACTGGTTGAGGCGGCCCGTCGATTCCACCTGGTACACGTCGCCCGCGGCGATGCCCATGGGTCGAGTCCCGTCGGCCATCGGGCGCGTTCACGTTGCGGGAACGGAGCTGGCGGCGTCCCTGGGCCGAGATGAAGGTCGCCGACAGGGTGAAGTTCTTGACCTGCCGCTCGACGCCCAGCGACGACTGGAGCGTGTAGGGAGCCTCGATGTCCGGAGCGAGGTGCCACGTGGCCTGGGGGATGGCGAACGCCGCGAGCTCGTCGGTCGAGGGGACGCCGGTCACGTTGCCGTTCGCGTCGAAGCCGAGCTCATCGAGGACCCTCGGCTCCGTCACGACGTATTGGGACGTGGAGACGCCGTCGAACCGGTTGGCTCGCAGCGTGAGGTCCTCGCTCACGCGGTCGTAGAAGACGCCGAACCCCCCGCGGACGACCGTGCGGGCCTGGCCCGAGGAGCTCTTCGGCCCCGCGGACCAGGCGAAGCCGAAGCGCGGCGCGAGGTTCAGGTGGCTCGAGATGTTGTCCTGCGTTTCGTACCGGAGGCCGGCGCTCACGAGGAGATCGGGCGTGGCGTGCCAGTCGTCCTGGAAGAAGGGCGCCACGTCCCACTGGGTCACCTTCGCGTCGGGGTTCCCCCCCACGATCTGGAGCTGTGTCGCCCCGCCGCCGAGCGCGCGGATCGCGGTGGGAGAGAGGCCCAAGCCCTGGAGGACGATCGTGCGACGGTAGCGCTCCATGCTCGTCACGGGGACCAGGACGGGGTTGCCGTCGGGGCCCACGACGAGGTTGTCGTCGGCGTCCAACTTGGGGCCGAAGCCTCCCGAGAAGACCACCGTCCCGCCGTAGCCCTGCCGCGCGAAGTCGTCCTCGTCGACCGTCCGGAGGCGGAACCCCGCCTTCATCAAGTGCTTCCCGCGCGTCCACGACGTCACGTTCTGCAGCTCCCAGTGCTTCTGGTCGTTGAACGAGGGGCCCACCTGGGCGCCGCCCCCCGTGAAGGCGTCCTGCACCTGGAGCGTGGGTATCGTGTCGTCGCCGACCCGGGTCTGGTGCTCGGTCATGTAGCGGAGCCGTGTCTCGCTGATCGCCTTGCCGAATACCGCGGTCTCGGTCAGCTGGATTGTCTGCTGGCGGCTCGTCGTGTCGTACCCGCGCGATTGGAGCGAGAAGCCGCCGACTCCCGCGTCGTCCTGGTCCGTCGACGTGTAGGTGTATCGCGCCACGAGGGTCTGGGTGGGGCTCAGCTGCCAGTCGATGCGCGGGCTGACGGTCGTCCGGCTCTGGGGGGTGACCACGGACTCCGAGAGCGGGACGATGGCCAGGTCCGCGGGCTCCAGGATGGTCGCGTTGATGAGCTGGTTGTCGTCCACGTAGCGGCGCTCGAAGTCCAGGACGAAGGACGCCTTCTTGGCCACGATCGGCCCCGCGACGCTCCCGCCCCATTCCCGCCGCTGGTACGGGGGCTTGTTCTGGGAGAACGGGTTCCGCGTGTTCAGGCTGTCGTCGTTGAACCGGTACGACGTCTCGGCGCGCCACTGGTCGGTGCCGGGCTTCGTGAAGACCTCGATGCGGCCGAACCCGAGGCGGTCGTACTCCGCCGAGAACGGGTTGGCGTTGATCCGGATCTCCCGGATGGACGCCTTCGGCGGCATCCGGCCCCCCGTGAACCCGTCGATGAAGATCTGTCCGCCGTTGGGCCCCGCCGACGGCCCGGCGAGGGCCTGGAGGGCATCGGCCATCTCGTCGGGATCGTCAGGGAGGGCGTCGAGATCCTCGCCTTTGATGACGATGGCCCCCGCGTTGTTGTCGGGGTCGATGCTGATCGGCGGCGCGACGTCGTTGACGACCACCGTTTCCTCGACGGTGGCCACCGCGAGCCGGATGTCGAGCGCCGTGGCGTCCGCGGTCTTCACCTCCACGCCGCCGTTGCCGTAGGGCTCGAACCCCCGCTTCATCACCGTGACGGTGTACGTCCCCGGAGGGAGCCCCTCCAGGGCGTAGCCGCCGGAGCCGTCCGTCCGCGTGGACTTGGCGCCGGAAGGGCCGGTGATCGATACCTCGGCGCCCGGAACGAAGCTGCCCTGGGGATCCGTCACGTGTCCGCGAATGGCGCCGTTGTTCGACGGCGCGGCGAAGGCGAGCGAAGTGCCCAGCAACCAGGCGAGGGGCCACGCCGAAGGCCCGCTCACTGCACACCCATGCCGAGGTCCATCAGGTCCGCCGGCAGGCCTATCGCGGGCCCGCGTCCGCCCCCCTCACGGCGCGCGGCCATGGGAGCCCTGAAGGCCTCCAGGCCCGCCACCACCGCGATCGCGGTGAGGCGGGACGCGTCGCTCCCCTTCGTGCTCGACACCAGGATCCGGTCGCCGGCCTTCAGCTCGGCCAGCGTCGCAGCCGGGAGGCGCTCCAGCAGGTCCTCGCCCCCTCCGCCCTCGCGGGCGCGTCCTCCACCCCAGCTCCCTCCGCCGGCCCCGGGTGCTCCCGGGCCAGGGCCGCCGGGGCCAGAGGGCCCGGCAGCGGGAGCACCGGCGCCTGGCGCTCCCGAGCCCGGGGCGCCTCCTCCGGACCCCTCCCGGGGAGCGGCGAGGCGCGCCGCCATCTCGGCCGGCAGCCGACGGATCCGGGCGTCGCTCCCGACGCTGACCGAGACCGTGGCCGGCGTGTCCTCGGTCTTCAGCGTCAAGAGCCCCTTCGCGCCGTCGACGGAGACGACGTCTCCCACGACGGTCCGGAAGGAGCCGAAGACCAGCTGCTCCGCGAGGAACTGCGAGCCGTCCGGCGTCCGATCCCCCAGTGCGCGGAGCTGGTCGCCGACCTGGACCTCGGCCAATCGGCTCGACTTCGCATCGCTGAACTTGACCGAGTCGGGGGCGTAGCGGCGGAAGGCGATCTTGCGATCGGTCGTGGGGATGACGATCGTTCCGGCGCCGCCGCGCCTCGGCTGGAGGGTGATCTCACCCTTGGCGGCGTCCACCGCCGTCACGGTCCCGAGGAGGCCGCGCCGACGCCATTCGGCCTGCTCCGCTTCGCGCTTCTGGGAGATGTCGCCCTTGGTCATGACGACGACCTGCCGCGCCGTGAAATTGCGGCGATCCTCCGACAAGCGCCCGCGAACGAGAACCCGGTCTCCCACGCCCAGCTCCTCGAGGGCCAGGGGACTGGCATCGGCCAGGCTCGTGGCGCCCGGCTTCGCCCGCAGGAGCGAGGCCTTCTCGTCGATGGCGACCGTGAGGGTGTCGCCGGCATCCGACTTGAGGGTGAGCTGCGGACCTGCGACGGCCGTGACCTCGCCGACGGCCGAGTCGGCCTTTCGGGGTCCCGTCTGGGCCGGAGTGGCGGCTTGGGAGCCGAGCAGGAGAAGAGGAAGGACGAGCGTGGACAAGAGCACTGAGGAAGACGCCTCCAACCCCCCCTTCGCCATTAGAACACAACTGCGAGGCGAAGACGGCGCTTTGCCGGTTGCGGGCGCGAGACCCTCGGTTGGACAAGGCCGGCCCAGTGTCATACGCTCCTGAACTCGCTCGCTCGTGATGATATCCCCCGTCGCATTCGCATTGGCCCTCGCCCTCGACGCGGGGGCGGCGCCCGCCGACCTGCCGACGGTCCAGGAGGTCGAGCTGCGCGGCGTCGAGGCCTTCAGCCGTGAGGAGATCCTCGGGATTCATCCGCCTGAAGCCCGGCGACCCGTTGCGGCGCGAGCCGGCCGCCATTGCCGCCGGCCTCCAGAGGCGCTATCGCCTTTCGGGCTACCCGGGAGCGCGGGTCAAGGGGGCCTTCGAGGAGGAGCCCGGCCGTCTCACCCTGGACGTCGAGGAAGGGCACCTCCTCGAGGTGTCCCTCCAGGGGCTCGACGGCACCGCTCGAGAGACGGCGCTGTCGGCCCTCGGCCTCGAGACGGGGCGCGTCCTGCGCGAGGGGGACATCTGGGCGGCGATCGCCCGCCTGGACGACGCGTCCGAGGGGACGGTGAAGGCGTGGGGAGCCCGCTCTGGAGCGTGGAGCCCCTTCCCGGAGGCACGCGCCTCGTCCTTCCCGTCACGAAGTCACCCGCCCGCTTCGACCTGGGGCTCTGGTCTCCCCGGGTCCAGGGGCGCCACAACCGGGTCGACGGCTTCTCCCTCGGGTTGAGCAGCGAGACGTCGCTCACCAACACGTCGTCCTACAACCATCTTCGGATCCGGGCGGCCGGCTCCTACTCCTTCGACTCGAAGAAGGTGCGGTATTCGCTCGGAATCCACCGGCCCTTCGGCTCGGGGCAGCGCTTCGGCCTCGGGTACGAGTACCACGACCTCACGGACAGCGAAGACTGGTTCCGCCGGTACGGCCTCGAGGAGGTCCAGGGGGACACCTACAACAGCGAGAACGCCACGGACTACTTCCGTCGCATCGGCCACCAGGCCTACCTGTTCGCGCGCCTCGACGGGCGGACCCAGGCCGGCGTGAGCTTTCGCAGCGACGGTTACACGAGCCTCAAGGAGCGGTCCCTCGAGGACGAGCCCAACCCGCCGGTGGAGGAGGGGCGGATGCGGTCCATCATCGGCACGGTCCGCTTCGCGTCGCGGGGCGATCTCTTCCGGATCCCCCGCGTCGAGCGCGAATCGTTCCTCTTCCCGAGCCTCTATGTGAGCCCGGGTCTCAAGCCGGAGCGCCTCCGCGCGGAGGCGACGTACGAGGTGTCGCGCCCCGGTCTCGGAAGCGACTTCGACTTCTCCCGCCTCATCGGCCGGGTCCGGTTCCACAGGCCGATGGCGCCCCGCCATCGCCTCGACGCCGTCGCCTACGGCGGGTTCACCGAAGGCGCCCCGCCGCTCCCGAAGCGCTTCTTCCTGGGCGGTCTCGGCACGCTCCGCGGCTTCGACAGGAAGCAGTTCACGGGCAAGGACATGTTCGATGACGTCGGTGGAATGGTCCTGGCTTCCGCCGTCGCGCTTCGTCCCGGCGGCGATCCCGTTCTACGACGGCGGCGCGATGTGGGGCGTCGGCGCCCCGTCGACGGGCTGGAAGCACGACGTGGGCCTCGGCCTCCGGTGGCCCCAGGCGGGCCGCGTTTTCGGCCGCCTCGACGCCGCCGTCCCCTTGAACCCCGAGGCCGGACAGACCCACGACGTGCGCTGGAACCTGCGCCTGCAGATCCCCTTCTGATGCTTGCCGCCGTCTTCGGCCTCGCCCTCGTGGCCTCCGCGCCGCTTCCCGACGGGAACGAGTACGTGCGCCTGCTCGTCGACAAGGAGAAGCGGCGGGAAGAGGCCCTGAACCACTACACCTACGACGTCGAGCAGCTCAGCGAGGAGCTGGACGCGAAGGGCGTCGTGACGAGCCGCAAGGTCCGCCGATACGAGATCTTCTACGTGAAGGGGAAGCCTCTCCAGAAGCTCGTGGCGGAGGACGGCCGGCCGCTGTCGGGCGGGGAGCGAGAGGCCGAGGAAGAGCACGTCCGCGACAAGGTCCAGAGCGCGATGAAGGAGCGCGTGAGCCTCGACGACCCCGGGGTTCGGCTGTCGGCGATCCTGGAGCGCTACGATTTCCGGACGCTGCGGCGGGAGGACCTGGACGGCTGGCCCGCCCTCGTCCTCGAGTTTCGACCGCGCCCCGGAAAGCGCGACCTCGAGGGGGACGTGGTCCTCAGGAGCCTCGGCGGCCGAATCTGGGTCGACGAGGAGGAGAAGGAGGTCGTGCGGGCCGAGGTGAACAACACCTCGCCGATCAACATCGCCTTCGGCGTGGGCGCCAGCGTGTCCGGCCTGAACGTGACGCTGGACTTCCGGAAGATCGAGGACGGCCTCTGGCTCCCGTCGCGGGTCGTCGCCTCCGCGGAGGCCCGCGTCCTCCTGGTGAAGGGGTTTCGGGGACGCACCACGTCGATCTTCAGCAAGTACCGCCGCTTCGGAGCCGACTCGTCGGAAGAGGTGAAGGCGCCGACGCCCTAGCTCAGAACCTTCCTGTCGAAGGTCGTAGAGCCCCGCGAGGTCGCAGAAGCTACCGGGCCCGCACGAAGCGCCAGCCCTGCTCGCGGAAGAGCCCCAGAAGGCCGATGGACCGGATGCCCAAGGCCGTACACACGTCGGGGATGTTCGGCCGGTCAGGGTTGCCCGTCGCCCGTTCGCCCGTGACCACCGTACAGCCGTGCACCAGGGCCAGGCCGATCACGAAAGGGTCCGCGGCCGAGCGGTTCTTGCGCGTGTCCACCAGCTTCTCGTGGGCGCCCAGGATCGAGGTCACGGCCTTCTGGACGGGATCGTCGATGGGTACAAACATCTTCTTCCGCTTCTTCGCCCACTTGTGCACCTCGTCGTCGCGCTTCCCGAGCTCGACGAGGACCTCCTCGGTTGCCGCCAGGTCTCCCTTCTTGATCAGATCGTCGAAGCCGGTCCACACGTCCGGTAGGACGTCCGGAGGGTAGTAGCGCCGCCAGCCGTCGAGGATCGCGCTGGTGTCGATGCTGTACTTCAAGCCGGTGCGCGCGCGGCCATCGACCGCTGGAGCACCGCTCGCTCGATCTTGGGTATGTGCTTGAGCCGCACCTCGAGAAAGCTGGAGAGGTCGTTAGAAGTGATCTTTTCCTGGTGGTAGCTGTTGAGCACCAGCCGCACGAAGAAAGGCCCGGCGGTGCTCACCGCAATGCGGTCTGGCGTCACAAAGCCCTTCGGGGCGAGACCCAATGCCTTCTTCTGAAGCGCCTCTTCTTGCTGCGCTTCAAACTCGGCGCGGAGCTCGTCGCGCTTCTTCCGGTAGAAGGCCTCGCTGGTCCGCCCCAGGATCAGCAGTCGCCGGATCACCACCTCCCGGCTCGCCCTGTAGCGATGGGCGAGGGCTGCAATCACTTCGTCCGGCCACTCCGCGCCCTTCTGCTCGCGGACCTCGTCCTCCGCGAGCAGCCGGTCCTTCGGGACCAGGGCCGCGCCGGCTACGCGGTTGCAGAAGACCTCCATCCGCCGGTGAGCCGGTGAAGCCTGCTCCTCGGCCAGGTCGCACAGGCCGCCCTCGCGAAGCATGAGGTGCGCGGCCTCGTGCAGCATGGTAAACACGCGCGCCAGGGGCACGTCCTTGAGGTTCACCACGACCACGGGCAAGGGAGTCTCGCTGATCGAAAAGCCCCGCACCTCGGCCACCTCAACGTCGCTCGCTTGAAAGACCAGCACCCCGAGCCCCTCGAGAGCCCCTCGCCATGCGTTCAGCGCTTCGTAATTGCTCTTCCACTTCGCCGGCTGGTCACGAGGGACCCTCAGGATCTCCCGCAGCCGAAGCCCCACCGTCTCGGGGTCCTCATCCAGGCTCGCCTTCACAGTGAAAGCCGGCGGCTCGCCGAACAGGTCTTCGTGAAGGTCCAGAGCGATCTCGCGCCGGTATCGCGCGCGGCGGACCTCGAAGGCCAGCTCTGGCGATTGCGCGCCCGCCATCTCCTGGGGCAGACGCCGGAAATCCTGCATCGCCTGGAAGGCCTTCGGCGGCTTGGAGAGGTAGAAGACGGCGAGCGGGCGCTTGTAGACACGGCCGAGCTTCCGAAGCTGTCCGATCGTGGGCTGGCTCTCGCCCCGCTCCCAGGCCGCGAGCCGCGTCGCCGGCTTCACCTGCGCCTTCTGGGCCGCCTGCTCGACGCTAAGCCGTGCGCTTTCGCGGGCCCAAATCAATAGCTCCGGCTTGACGAGCGCACGCACGAGAGTTGGCATCGCGGGACCAAGTAGAGGGTACATCAAGCCGGAGTCACCCAAGGCCCGATCGGGCCGGGTTACCGAGGTCGAGCTGAAGCGTCCGGGATCAGGAGCGGACGGAGGCATCCCAAGGGGAGGACTGAGGCAGGGGGGCCGGCCCGTACTAACAGAGGGGGGAGGGGGTCCCCAGTGAGGCGAGACGGTCTATTGATGGGGCGCCACCACCTCAGAACTCCGGCGCGGGTACGTCGGGCCGCGTTCCTGACGGTTTGCACTACGGCCACATTCAACCCGTGGGGATCATCCCTGCCGAGTTCGAGCGCCGAATAAGGGGCTGCTCAGGCTGCGTAACAAACCGTCCACGGGATCGGGTCAAGCCCACCTGCGGCCGTATTCAGGTTTGCTACGTTTGCGCCTAGCATTGCAGCCAGCGCGACAAGAGCTGATCTCAGACCCGCGGCAGTTCTGCAAGAGGGATTGAGATGGGATGCCAACGTGCCTCCTTGCGACCCGGAAGAATTCAGTTCGCAGTATTGCTTGGCGGCAGCTTGCAGCCACAGGATTCGTTGGTGCCTGGCTTTGGCGAGTTGTTTGTACTCATCCACGCATAGATCTTGGTCGCGGGATCCTGGGGACCCTGCGCAAAGAGAGAAAAGCTCTTCGAGGACGTGCTTGGTGATGTTCGCGCGACATCGTCAGCAAGGCGGCACCCATTGGCCTGATCTCCGACCGGATCGGTCGTCAGGAATCGACCAATCGCCGGATCGTAGTAGCGCGCTCGATAGTAGTAGAGACCGATTTCTGAATCCATGAGGGGGATGCGGTTGGATCTGGCGGCGTGATCCCGGAATGCCGCGCCAGCGCCTGCTAGCCGAGTCGGCTCGCGGCCTCGGGGTCCAGCACGACCAGGACGCGGCCGGCGCCGCGGACGGCGCGGGCTACAGGCAGGGGCGAGGACGGGTCCTGGAGCGCCTCGCGGATCACCGCCGCCTTTTGGGCTCCGAATGCGGCGACCACGAGCAATCGCGCGGACTGCACGGGAGCCGAGAGTGAGCGTCAGCCGGGCCGCCGGGGGCTTGGGGGAGTCGAGGACGACAGCGACCGTCCGCTCGCGCTCCTCGAGGAGCGGGTGGCCCGGGAAGAGCGAGCAGATGTGCCCGTCGGGGCCCATGCCCAGGAAGACGACGTCGAAGCGCGGGGGCTGTCCCAGGACCCGGACCATCGTGGCGGCGTAGGCCTCCGCGGCGGCGCTCGGGTCCGCGACGTCGGCCTCCATCCGGTGGATGCGCCCTTCCGGCACGCCCGCCGGCTGGAGCCACAGCCGGTGCGCGACGCCGAAATTGGACTCGGGATCGGTCGGGGGGACGGCGCGCTCGTCGCACCAGAAGAAGTCGGTCCTCGACCAGTCGACGTTGGCCTGGGCCAGGCGCGGGAAGAACACCGTGGCCACCGACCCGCCCGAGAGGGCCACCGAGACGCGGCCACGGTCGGCCAGGCCGCCGCGCGCCTCCTCTTCGAAGCGTCGCGCGACCGTGTCGGCGAGGGCCCCGGGCTTGTCAACGATGATCTCCGGTGCCATAGTTTCGTTCCCGCGTGAACGGTACTACAGATCTCGAGTAAGGGAGCCGCGTCATGCCCACATCCGACCTCGACGCCCTCAGCATCAATACGATAAGGACGCTGTCGATGGACGCGGTCCAGAAGGCGAACTCCGGCCACCCGGGAACGCCCATGGGGATGGCGCCCGTCGTCTACGACCTCTGGCAACGGCACCTGCGCTTCGACCCCAACGACCCCATCTGGCCGAACCGCGATCGCTTCGTCCTCTCGGCCGGCCATGCGTCGATGCTGCTCTATTCGATGCTGCATCTCGCGGGTGTCAAGGCCGTGAACCCGAAGTACGAGGCCCTCGGACAGCTCGCGGTGCCGCTCGACGACATCCAGCGCTTCCGCCAGCTCGACAGCCGGTGTCCGGGGCATCCGGAGTATCGCTGGACATCGGGCGTCGAGACGACCACCGGGCCGCTCGGCCAGGGCGCCGCGAACAGCGTGGGGATGGCCATCGCGTCGAAGTGGATGGCGTCGCTACTTCAACCGCCCCGGTTTCGAGATGTTCTCCTTCGACGTCTACGCCCTGGCGGGAGACGGCTGCCTGATGGAGGGCGTCTCGCAGGAGGCGGCGTCTCTCGCCGGCCACCTGAAGCTCGACAACCTCTGCTGGATCTACGACAGCAACCGCATCACCATCGAGGGATCGACGTCCCTGGCGTTCAGCGACGACGTGGGGACGCGCTTCACGGGGTACGGCTGGGACGTCATCCACGTCGCCGACGCCAACGACCTCGCGGCTCTCGACGCGGCCTACGACAAGGCCAAGGCCACGAAGGACAAGCCGACCATCATCATCGTGCAGAGCCACATCGGCTACGGCGCGCCGACCAAGCAGGACACCAAGGCCGCCCACGGCGAGCCCCTGGGCGACGAGGAGATCCGCCTCACGAAGCGCTTCTACGGCTGGCCCGAGGACGCCAAGTTCCTCGTCCCCGACGGCGTGCGCGAGAACTTCGCCGCCGGGATCGGCGCCCGCGGGGCGAAGCTGCGCGCCGAGTGGATGGCGCTCTTCGAGGCCTACAAGCAGAAGTACCCGACCGAGGCCGAGACCCTCTTCCGCATGCAGCACCGGCAGCTCCCCGACGGCTGGGACAAGGGGATCCCCGTGTTCCCCGCCGATCCGAAGGGGCTCGCCGGGCGCGATGCCTCGGCCAAGGTCCAGAACGCCGTCGCCCAGAACATCCCGTGGCTGATCGGCGGCTCCGCCGACCTGGCGCCGTCCACCAAGACGCTGCTCACCTTCGAGGGCGCCGGCGACTTCGAGGCGGGGAACCGGGGAGGGCGCAACTTCCACTTCGGCGTCCGCGAGCACGCCATGGGCGCGGTCCTGAACGGCCTGTCGCTCTCCAAGGTGCGGCCGTACGGCTCGGGCTTCCTGATCTTCAGCGACTACGGCAAGCCGGCCATCCGGCTGGCGGCGCTGATGGAGATTCCGGTCATCTACGTCTTCACCCACGACTCCATCGGCGTCGGCGAGGACGGTCCGACCCACCAGCCGGTCGAGCAGCTCGTGTCGCTCCGCTCCATCCCGGGGCTCGTGACGATTCGCCCCGCCGACGCCAACGAGGTGGCCGAGGCCTGGCGGGTGATCCTGCAGTTCCGCCACGCGCCCGCCTGCCTGATCCTGACGCGACAGGCGCTGCCGACCCTCGACCGCACGAAGTACGCGGCGGCCTCGGGCCTGGCGAAGGGCGCCTACGTCCTGGCCGACTCGCCGGGCGGGGCGCCCGAGGTGCTCCTCCTCGCCACCGGCAGCGAGGTCTATCTGTGCGTCGCGGCCCACGAGCAGCTCGCCAAGGAGGGAATCCGGAGCCGCGTCGTGAGCATGCCGTCCTGGGAGCTGTTCGATCACCAGACCCAGGAGTACCGCGACTCCGTGCTGCCGCCCGCGGTGAAGGCGCGGGTCTCCGTCGAGCAGGCGTCCACCTTCGGCTGGGAGCGCTACGTGGGCTCCTCCGGACGCAGCATCGGCATGAAGACCTTCGGGGCCTCGGCACCGCTGAAGGACCTCCAGAAGAAGTTCGGCTTCGACCCCGAGGCCGTCGTGGCCGCCGCCAAGCAGCAGATCGGTCGAGTGATGAAGATCGTCGTCGGTTCCGATCACGCGGGGTTGTCCCTCAAGCAGCTCGTCGCGGGGGAGCTGCAGCAGCAGGGCCACGACGTCCTGGACGTCGGCACGTTCTCGTCGGAGCCGAGCGACTATCCCGACTTCGCGGAGCTCGTGGGGGAGGCCGTGATCTCCGGCCGAGCGGAGCGCGGCATCCTGGTCTGCGGCAGCGGCGTCGGCGTGTCGGTGGCCGCGAACAAGATCCCGGGCGTGCGCGCCGCCGTCTGCCACGACACGTATTCGGCCCACCAGGGCGTCGAGCACGACGACATGAACGTTCTCGTCCTGGGGGGGCGCATCGTCGGAACCGCTCTCGCCCACGATCTCGTGGCCGCATTCGTGAGCGCCCGTTTCTCGGGCGAGGAGCGCCACGTGCGCCGTCTCGAAAAAGTCAAGGCTTTGGAGAGGCGCTACCGCTAGTCTTCATTCGCGCCCTCATGTCAGGAGAAGGTGTCATGGGCAACCCCGTCAGCTCCCTCGGTCAATACCGGCAGTCGGTCTGGCTCGACTTCATCCGGCGCAGCCTCATCGCGGGGGGCGAGCTGAAGCGCCTCGTGGACGACGACGGCCTCGGCGGCGTGACCTCGAACCCGGCGATCTTCGAGAAGGCCATCGACGGCAGCAACGACTACGCGCTCGGCCATCGAGGAGATCTCGAAGGATCCTTCCAAGGGCGCCAAGGAGGTCTTCGAGATCCTGGCCATCAAGGACATCCAGGACGCCGCCGACGTCCTTCGGCCGGTGTACGACCGCACCCGCTCCGGCGACGGATACGTGAGCCTGGAGGTGGCGCCCGACCTGGCAAACGACACCGCCGGCACGCTGGAGGAGGCCCGCCGCCTCTGGAAGGCGGTGGGCCGGCCCAATGTCATGATCAAGGTCCCCGCCACCCCGGAAGGAATACCGGCCATCCGCGCGCTGATCAACGAGGGCGTGAACGTCAACGTCACGCTCCTCTTCGCGCGCTCGGCCTACGAGACCGTGGCGAACGCCTTTCTCGAGGGGCTCGAGGTCCGCGCGGCGAGAGGCGAACCCCTCGGCCACGTGGCCAGCGTCGCCAGCTTCTTCGTGAGCCGCATCGACTCCGCCGTGGACGCGCTCCTCGAGGCGAAGCTGAAGACGGCGACGGGCGCCGAGAAGAAGCAGCTCGAGGGCCTCCTCGGCAAGGTGGCCATCGCGAACGCCAAGCTGGCCTACCAGAGCTACAAGAAGATCTTCTCGGGCGCCCGGTGGGACGCCCTCAAGGCGAAGGGCGCCCAGACCCAGCGCGTGTTGTGGGCGAGCACCGGAACGAAGAACCCGCACTACCGCGACGTCCTCTACGTCGAGGAGCTGATCGGTCCCGAGACCGTCAACACGGTCCCCCCCGAGACGCTCTCGGCGTTTCGCGATCACGGCAAGCTCCGCGCGAGCCTCGAGGAGAACGTCGACGGGGCCGCCGCGACACTCGCCGCGCTCGACAAGGCCGGCGTCTCCCTGAGCCAAGGTCACCGACGACCTGCTCGCCGACGGCCTCAAGAAGTTCGTGGAGCCCTTCACCAAGCTGCTCAAGGCCGTGGAGCGCCGCTGCCGCGAGGCCAACAAGGCGCGGATCAACGGCCAGACCCACGCCCTCCCCGCGGCCATCGCCGCGGAGGTCGACGCGAAGCTGAAGGACTGGGACGCTCGGAGGCGGCACGCAGCCGCCTCTGGGCCGGCGACACGTCGCTCTGGACCGGAAAGGACGAGGCGAGCTGGATCGGGTGGCTCGGCATCGTGGAGGCTCAGCTCGACGACCTGACGCCCCTCGTCTCGCTCCGCGAGGAGGCGCGCAAGGAAGGGTTCACCCATGCACTGCTCCTGGGGATGGGAGGCTCGAGCCTCTGCCCCGAGGTGTGGAAGGAGACGTTCGGGAAGGTCGCGGGCTCCCCCGAGCTGTTCGTCCTCGACTCCACCGATCCGGCGCAGGTCCAGGCCGTGGCCGACAAGGTCGATCTCGCCAAGACGCTGTTCATCGTCTCGAGCAAGTCCGGGTCGACCCTCGAGCCCAACATCTTCAAGGCCTACTTCTTCGAGCGCGCGAAGCAGGCCGTCGGCGCCGACAAGGCCGCCAGCCGCTTCGTCGCCGTGACCGACCCGGACTCCCACCTCGAGAAGGAGGCGAAGGCCGACGGCTTCCGGCACATCTTCGCGGGCGTGAAGAGCATCGGCGGCCGCTACTCCGCGCTGTCCAACTTCGGGATGGTCGCGGCGGCGGCGATGGGCCTCGACGTGGAGCGCCTCCTGGACGAAGCGGAGCGCATGCTCCACGCCTGCGCCCCGGGCGTCCCCGCCGCCGAGAACCCCGGCCTCGTCCTCGGCACGATCCTCGGCGTCTGCGGGAGCCAGGGGATCGACAAGCTCACCCTCGTCGCGTCACCGGGCGTCCACGACCTGGGCGCCTGGCTCGAGCAGCTCATCGCCGAGTCGACGGGCAAGGAGGGCAAGGGGATCATCCCCGTCGATCGCGAGCGCGTCGGCGTCCCCCAAGGCCTACGGCAAGGACCGCCTCTTCGCGTACCTGCGGCTGGAGAGCGCGCCCGACGCCGCCCAGGACGCGGCGGTCCTGGCGCTCGAAGCGGCCGGCCATCCCGTCGTCCGCATCCACGTGGCGACGCCCTACGACCTGGCCGAGGAGTTCGTGCGCTGGGAGATCGCCACGGCCATCGCCGGATCGATCCTCAAGATCAACCCCTTCAACCAGCCCGACGTCGAGGCGAGCAAGATCGCGACGAAGGCGCATCACGTCCGAGTACGAGAAGACCGGCAAGCTCCCTCCCGAGGCGCCCTTCTTCGAGGGGGACGGCGTACGGCTCTTCGCCGACCCGAAGAACGCCGAGGCGCTCGTCAAGGCCAACGGATCGTCGCCGTCGCTCGCGGGCTATCTGAAGGCCCACCTGGGTCGCGTGGTCGCGGGGGACTACCTGGGCCTCCTCGCCTACGTCCCGATGACCGCGGCCCACGAGGACGCCCTCCAGAAGATCCGCCACCAGGTGCGCGACGAGAAGCGAGTGGCGACGTGCCTGGGCTTCGGGCCGCGTTTCCTCCACTCGACCGGCCAGGCCTACAAGGGAGGCCCGAACAGCGGCGTCTTCCTCCAGGTCACCTGCGACGACGCGCAAGGACGTGGCGGTCCCGGGACAGAGGTACACGTTCGGTGTCGTCAAGGCGTCCCAGGCCCGCGGCGACTTCCAGGTCCTCGCCGAGCGAAACCGGCGGGCGCTCCGCGTCCACCTGGGGCCCGACGTCGCGGCCGGGCTCGAAACGCTGCGCGCGGCCGTCGACAAAGCACTTCATTCCTGATTCCTGAGAGGTAGAAGCCATGCAGTTCGGCATGATCGGTCTCGGACGGATGGGCGCGAACATGGTGCGCCGCCTGATGAAGGGCGGCCACACGTGCGTCGTCTACGATCGCTCGGCGGACGCGGTGGCGGGCCTCGTCAAGGAAGGGGCGACGGGCTCGTCGTCCCTGGCGGAGTTCGTGAAGAAGCTCGACACGCCGCGCGCACCTCTGCCTGATGGTTCCGGCGGCGTTCGTGGACTCGAGCGTCGACGAGCTCGTGCCGATGCTCGCGAAGGGGGACACCCTCATCGACGGCGGCAACTCCCACTACCACGACGACATCGCCCGGGCGAAGCGCCTCGCGGCGAAGGGGCTGCACTACGTCGACATGGGGACGAGCGGCGGCGTCTGGGGCCTCGAGCGCGGCTACTGCCTGATGATCGGCGGCGAGGACGAGGTCGTGAAGCGCCTCGATCCGATCTTCGCCACGCTGGCACCCGGCAAGGGCGACATCCCCCGCACGGCGGGCCGCGAGAAGCTGGGAGGCACCGCCGAGCTCGGCTACCTCCACTGCGGGCCCAACGGCGCCGGCCACTTCGTGAAGATGGTCCACAACGGCATCGAGTACGGCCTGATGGCGGCCTACGCCGAGGGGCTCAACATCCTGACGAAGGCCAACATCGGCAAGGGGAAGCACGAGATCGACGCCGAGACGACGCCGCTCCGGAACCCCGAGCACTACCAGTACGACTTCAACATCGGCGACATCGCCGAGGTCTGGCGGCGCGGCAGCGTCGTCGCGTCGTGGCTCCTCGACCTGACCGCCTCGGCCTTCGTCGGAAACCCGACCCTCGGCAACTTCGCGCGGGAAGGTCTCGGACTCCGGCGAGGGGCGCTGGACGATCGCCGCGGCCAACGACGAAGCGGTGCCCGCCCACGTCCTGACGGCGGCGCTCTTCGAGCGCTTCGCCTCGCGCGGCGAGGACGACTTCCAGAACCGCGTCCTGTCGGCGATGCGCTTCGGCTTCGGCGGCCACGTGGAGAAGAAGTAGATGGGGGAGCGGCCGCGCTCCGACGCCCTCGTCTTCTTCGGCGCCACCGGCGACCTCGCGTACAAGAAGATCTTCCCGGCGCTCCAGTCGCTGGTGCGCCGCGGTCGTCTCGACGTCCCGATCGTCGGCGTCGCCAAGTCGGGCTGGACGCGCGAGCAGCTCGATCGAACGCGCGCGAAAGCCAGCGTCACCGAGTACGGCGGCCTCGACGAGGCCGCGTTCGCGAAGCTCGCCGCGCAGCTGCGCTACGTCGACGGCGACTACGGCGATCCGGCCACCTTCGCCCACCTCAAGGCGGAGCTGGAGCACGCCGAGCGGCCGGCCCACTACCTCGCGATTCCGCCGAGCATGTTCCCGACGGTCGTCGAGCGCCTCCAGCAGGGGGGCGTGTCGACGAACGCCCGCGTCGTCGTCGAGAAGCCGTTCGGGCGCGACCTCGCGTCGGCGCGGTCGCTGAACGAGACGCTCCACAAGGCCTTCCCGGAGGAGTCGATCTTCCGCATCGACCACTACCTCGGCAAGGAGGCGGTCCAGAACATCCTCTACTTCCGCTTCGCCAACGCGTTCCTCGAGCCGATCTGGAACCGCCACTACGTCGAGAACGTGCAGATCACGCATGGCCGAGAGCTTCGGCGTGAAGGGGCGCGGCAAGTTCTACGAGGAGACCGGCGTCATCCGCGACGTCATCCAGAACCACCTGCTCCAGATCGTCAGCTACCTCGCGATGGAGGCGCCGTCGCGCACCTACCCCGAGGCGATCCGCGACGAGCAGGCCAAGGTGCTGCGCAACGTGCGCCCGCTCTCGACGCGAGCACATGGTGCGCGGGCAGTTCCGCGGCTACCGCGACGAGCCCGGCGTCGCCAAGGACTCGTACATGGCGACCTACGCCGCGCTGCGTCTGTACGTCGACTCGTGGCGCTGGGAAGGCGTGCCGTTCTACGTGCGCGCCGGCAAGTGCCTGCAAGTCGACGCTGCACCGAGGTGATCGTCGAGCTTCAAGAACCCGCCGCAGGTCGTCTTCACCGAGCCGACGCCGTCGATGGGCAACTACGTGCGCTTCCGCTTGAGCCCCGACGTCGCGATCACGCATCGGCGCCCGCGCGAAGCGTCCCGGCGAGGGGATGATCGGCCAGCCCACGGAGCTGTCGGTCGTGGAGCAGGCGGGCCAGGGGGAGGCCGGGCGGATGGACGCGTACGAGCGTCTGCTCGGCGACGCGATGACCGGCGACGCGACGCTCTTCGCGCGCCAGGACGTCGTCGAGGCGGCGTGGGCGATCGTCGACCCGATCATCCACGGCCCGAGCCCGATGTTCGAGTACGAGCCCGGCACCTGGGGCCCGCCCCAGGCCGACAAACTGGTGGCCGATGTGGGAGGCTGGAGCACACTCTGATGAAGATCCTCGTCATCGACGTGGGCGGCACGAACCTCAAGGTGGGCCTCACCGGGCGCAAGGAGCCGCTCAAGGTCCCGTCGGGACCCGAGATGAGCGCGTCCAGGATGGTCGTTGCCGTGAAGAAGGCCACCGCCGGATGGAAGTACGACGCGGTGTCGATCGGGTACCCGGGCCCCGTCGTCAACAAGCGTCCCGCCCAGGAGCCCGCGAATCTCGGCGCCGGCTGGGTCCGCCTCGACTACAAGAAGGCCTTCGGCAAGCCCGTCCGGGTGGTCAACGACGCCGCCATGCAGGCGATGGGGAGCTACCAGGGAGGGCGCATGCTCTTCCTGGGACTCGGGACGGGCCTCGGCTCTGCCCTCGTGGCGGACGGCGTCCTCGAGCCGCTGGAGCTGGCCCATCTGCCCGTACCGAAAGAACCGCACGTACGAGGACTACGTCGGCCTCCGCGGCTACAAGCGCCTCGGCCGGAAGAAATGGCAGCAGGCACGTCGGAGAAGGTCGTGGCCCTTCTGAAGCACGGTCTCCAGGTGGACTACGTGATCCTCGGCGGCGGGCCAGACCAAGCACCTCAAGGGCCTGCCGCCAGGCGTCCGCCTCGGAACGAACGCCCATGCCATCCTCGGGGGTTTCCGTCTCTGGGACGAGCCCGCCCCGAAGCACCGCCCCCGCAAGGGCCGCAGCCGGCCGGCGTCGTCGTCCGCCCGTCCAGGTCCGGGTGGCGTCGGACCAGGAGGCGCCCGCCTCGCCCTCGGCCTGAAACCTCCATGGCAACCCGCCTCTACCTCGTCCGGCACGGCGCCACGCAGCTCACCGCCGAGGACCGCTTCTCCGGCTCCGTCGGCGTCGACCTCTCGGACGAAGGGCGGGAGCAGGTCCGGTGCCTCGGCGAGCGCCTCGGCCGCGAGAGCATCGCGGCCGTCTACTGCAGCCCGCTGAGCCGCACCGCCGAGACCGCGGACATACTCGCGAAGCCACACGAGCTCTCGCCGGTCCATCGCGACGGCCTTCGCGAGATCAGCCACGGCCGCTGGGAAGGGCTCACGCGCCGGGAGGTGGAGAAACGCTTCCCCGAGGAGTACCTGTCGTGGGAGGCCGACCCGTTCACGTTCGCGCCCCAGGAAGGCGAGTCGGGCCTCGGCGTGCTCGCCCGCGCCCTACCCGTGATCCGCGACATCGTGGTGGCGCATCCCGCCGAGACCGTCCTCGTCGTGTCCCACAAGGCCACGCTGCGCCTGATCCTGAGCAGCCTCCTCGGCTTCGACGCCCGCGGCTACCGGGACCGGCTGGACCAGTCGCCGGCGTGCCTCAACGTCGTCGACTTCAAGGACCCGACCCGCGCCCGCCTGATGCTCTTCAACGACGTCTCCCACTACGCCGACCACCCGAGGACGCCCGTGAAGAACCTCTCGAAGTGGTGGGACTCCCCGGCTCCGCGTCGCTAGACGGCCGCGACCTCACGGCTCGTCGATCTTCACGAGCTGGTCGGCCTTCACGTTCTCGAGGCGCGTCACGGTTCCGTCGGGCCACGCACCTCGACGACGTCGGCCTGCGTTGCCGGGCCCGAGGCCGAAGTGCGGGCGCATGTCGTCCTGGGAGAGGTAGCTCGTTCCGCTCCGCACCAGACGCGTCATGCTCAGCGTGCCGGCCTTCACGCGGACGACGGCGCCGATGGCGTCGGTGTTCTCGCCCTTGCCCTTGAGCTTGAGCAGGAGCCAGTGGCCCGCGTCGGCCAGCTCGTTGTGGAGGACCTGGGGGCTTCCGTCGAGGTCGTTGATCACGACGTCGAGGCGGCCGTCGTTGTCGAGGTCGCCCACGGCGAGGCCCCGGCTCACCCGCTCCTCCGTCAGCACCGGGTCCGAACTGCGCCGCCACCTCGTCGAACGTCCCGTCGCCCTTGTCGTGGTAGAGGAGCTTGCGCTGCCGGTAGCCGGCCGACGCGCCGAGCCGGGTCTTGTCGAGCTGCGGGTAGACGTGGCCGTTGGCCACGATGATGTCCAGGATCCCGTCGTTGTCGTAGTCGAAGAAGGCCGTGCCCCAGCCCACGTAGGGCAGGCTGCTGGCGGCGGTCTTCGAGCGGAAGGAGACGTCGGTGAAGTGGTCGCCGTCGTTGCGGAAGAGGTCGTTGTACTCCTCGGAGAAGTTCGTCACGAAGAGGCTCAGGCGCCCGCTGTCGTCGTAGTCGCCCACGGCCACGCCCATGCTGCCCTGCTCGGACGCCGTCCTCGCTGACCGCGACGCCCATGGGGAAGGCCACCTCCTTGAAGGTGCCGTCCTTCTGGTTCTGGTAGAGGAGGTTCGGCGTGGAGTCGTTGGCCACGTAGAGGTCCGGCCAGCCGTCGCCGTTGAAGTCGAACCAGGCGATGCCCAGGCCGAAGTACCCCTTGCGGGTCCGAGACGCCCGCCTTCGCGCCCACCTCGGTGAAGTGGCCGTTGCCGTCGTTGTGGAAGAGCAGGTCCGCCTCGCCGGGGAGGCCGCGGGGGCCGCACTGTACGGCGACGCCGCGGTACTCGCAGGTCTTCCCCTTGCCGAACTCCGGAAGGTGGTCGAGGTCGATCTTCACGTAGCGGCTGACGAAGAGGTCGAGGTGCCCGTCCCGGTCGTAGTCGGCGAAGCCGCAGCCCGGCCGACCAGCCGCCCCCGGCGACGCCCGCCTTGTCGGCGATGTCGGTGAAGGTGCCGTCGTGGTTGTTGCGGTAGAGATGGTTCCGCCCGATGGCGGTGACGTAGATGTCCTCCCAGCCGTCGCCGTCCACGTCGGCGGTGCAGACTCCCATCCCCCAGCCCGGGTGTCCGACCCCCGCCCTGTCCGTCACGTCCTCGAACCGGCCGTTGCCGAGGTTGCGGTAGAGGACGCTCCGCGCCGCGCTTCGGATCCTTGGCGGTGTCGACCGTCAGGGAATCGACGAAGTAGATGTCGATCAGGCCGTCGTTGTCGAAGTCGAGGAGGGCGACGCCGCCGCTCATCGACTCGACGATGTACTTCTTCTCCGGCGCGGCGTGATGCTCGAAGCGGATCCCCGCGTCTCGCGTGACGTCGCGGAATAGGATGGGCGAGGCCTCGGGGGCCGCGAGGATCGCGGCCGCGAATAGGGCGGTGGCGACCTTCATGGAGCCGATCCCGCGGCGGTCACGCCCGGAAGGTCGGCGATCTGGCCGACTCGCGCCCGGATCTCGCTTCGGGTGCTGCGGGCGAGGACGCGCTGCGTCTCGGCTCGGGGCTCGTCTCCCATGGCTTCGTAGACCGTCGCGAGAAGCTCATGGGCTTCGATCGAGTCGGGTGCGCCGGCGGCCGCGCGCTCGAGGGCCTGCCGAGCCGCGTCCTGGCGTTCCCGCTTGAGGTACACGATCCCCAGGGCGAGGCTCGCGGTGGCGTGGCCGGGGGAGCGGTGGAGCGCGCGCTCCGCGTGGGCTTCCGCGGCGTCGAGCTCACCGAGACGGGCCTCGGCTTCGGCCAGCGCCGCGGCAAGGTCGACGCTCTCTGGGTCCAGCTCGAGGCCGCGGACCAGGTAGGGCCTCGCGTCGGCGCAGCGATCGAGGCGGTTGAGCGCGACGCCGAGCGCTGCGAGCGTGGACGCCGCGTTCGGCTCCAGGCTCTCGGCGCGCCGGAGGGGCGATTCCGCCGCGGCATAGGCTCCGGTTGCGACCAAGGCCTCCCCCAGGCGACGGTGATACTCGGCCACCTCGGGGAACATCCGGGCCAAGGGCTCGAGCGCTCGGACGGCGGGGAGGGAGGCGTGGTCGGCCATGGAGAAGCGGGCCAGGTTGGAAAGGACCGCCTCCGCGTTCGGGGCCAGCGCCTGGGCCTTGCGGAGCGATTCGATCGCGCCGCGGGTGTCGCCGCCCCGCGACTGGATGTCGGCCAGCTGGAGGAGGGCGTGGACCGACTGGAAGCGGTTCGCGGCTTCTCGCAGTGCCGCGGCAGCCTCCGCCGGCCGACCGGCGGATGTGGCCGTCGCCGCGCGCTTCAGGAGCGTCGCTCGATCGGGGGGCGGGGGAGCGGGCGTCTGGGCGACGGCCGGGATCGCCAGGAAGAGAAGACCCAGGAGGGTTCGAGCCCTGCTCAAGGCGCGCTCCCGCGACGCTTGTCCTTGAGCTGGCGGAAGATCTCGAACTGTTCCTGCGCGAGCTCGGGACGCCCCAGCCTCTGATAGGCCTGGGCGAGCTGGTAGCGGGTGTTCGCGTCCTCCGGAGCCAGCTGCGCCGCGGCGCTCAGGTGCTCGGCAGCCTCGGCTGCGCTCCCCTGGGAGAGGAGGATCTTGCCCAGGAGGTACCGCGCGTTCGCGAAATCGGGCTTCACGCGGAGAGACGAGCGCAGCAAGGGAAGGGCCTCTTCCGGCCGGCCCTCCAGCTCGAGAACGGTCGCGAGGGCGTTCAGCGACTTGACGTCGCCCGGTCGTGTCGAGAGCTCCGTGCGGAGAGCCCCCTCCGCTTCCGGCAGGCGTCCCTGCTTCAAGAAGATCACGCCGAGGGTGGCGCCGGCCTCCGGCACGTCGGGCTTCAGGCGGAGGGCCCCCTGCAACGAGGCGATCGCCGCGTCGTAGTTCCCCTCCTGGGCATAGGCCTCGCCGAGGACGACCAGAAGCTCGGCCGAATCGCCGTGCTCGCGCAGCAGCCGGCCGAAGACGCGCTCGGCCTCGGCCGCGCGATCGCTGCGCACGAGGGCGAGGCCGTAGGTGTACTGGAGGGGACGGGTTGGTCAGCCGCTCCGGACGGTCCCGCAGGAGATCCACGGTCTTGTCGTAGGCCCCGGCGTTGAACCACGCGACGGCCACCATGCTCCGGAGGTCGCCGTTGTCAGGGCTCGCCGCCAGGGCGAGGGCGAGCGGGCCGGCCGCCTTCTCGAACTGACCGGCGTTGAAGCGCGCGACGCCCAGGGAGTACTGGACCTGGGGAAAATCAGGGTCGACGCTGGCCGCGGCCTCGAACAGGTCGGCCGCGCGATCGAAGTGCCGATCCTGGGCTTGCATCACACCCAGGTTCACGTAGGCGCGGGCGAGCGCCGTCGTGACCTCGCCTCGGAGCGCGGCCTCCTGGGGCGGGCTCGGGGCTGGATCGGCCGCCTCGCCCCCGTGGTCCTCCGCGAGGGCCAGGGCCCGCAGCGCCCGTCCCGTGTCGACCGCCACCGTCGACGCGCGAGTCAAGGCCTGCCGCGCCTGGGGCAGGCGTTCGTCGGCCTTCTCGATTGCCCCAAGCAGGAGCCATGCCTCGAGGAGCACGTCGCGATATTGGCTTTCGGCGCGCTCGGGTTCGCCCTCACGCAGGCTCGCCTCGGCGGCGGAAACCGCGGCCCGCAGGGGCGCGGCAGGGTCCGCTCCGGGGGTCGGGGCGAACGCAGCGGGGATCAGACCCGCGAAGGCCAGGCCAGCCAGCACGCCCGCGATTCTATCCCGCGGCCGATCGTATCCTCTGCGGTTCTCCGGCCCCCCGCCCCTCCTCACGCGCTCACTCCACTACCGATTTCCTCATTACCATCGCTAGATAGACGCCGAGGGCGCTCCCATCATGAGAAAAATGCTTGACACATGGTGGCCTCGTCATTTAAAAGACATCCAGACTTACTAAAGCAATTTAACTAAGAAACCCGGAGGCGGAACACAAATGCGCCAGAGGTTGCCGCTGCTCGTCGCCCTCGTTGCCCTCGTCACGGCCCCCGTCTACGCCCAGCGGACCACCGCCACGATCCGCGGCTCGGTCACCGACTCCACCGAAGGCCGTCATACCCGGAGCCACGGTCACGGTGACCGGAGAGGACACCGGCTTCACTCGCTCCGTGACGACGAACGCGGCCGGGCTCTACTCCTTCCCGGAGCTGCCCACGGGCAGCTACAAGGTCGAGGTGGCGCTGACGGGCTTCAAGTCGGCGGTCCGGACGAAGGTGCTCCTGAACGTCGCCGACGACCGGGCCGTCGACTTCGAGCTCGACGACCGGCGCGGTCTCCGAGCAGGTGACGGTCGAGTCGCGGACGCCCTCGCGGTGAAGACCATCGGCGGCGAGGTGGCCGGCCTCGTCACCGGGGAGCAGGTGCGCGAGCTGCCCCTGAACGGCCGCAACTTCCTCCAGCTCGCCACCCTCATGCCCGGCGTCAGCGCGGGGGACGACTTCAACACCAAGGACCGGGGCCTCATGTCCGGCATCGACGTCTCGCGTCAGCGGCAGCGGGACCGGCGGCAACATGTGGACGGTGGACGGCGCCAACAACAACGACGTCGGCTCCAACCGCACGATCCTGGTCTTCCCGTCGGTGGACGCCATCGACGAGTTCAAGGTCCACCGGAACAGCTACGGCGCCGAGTTCGGAGGGGCCGCCGGCGCCCAGGTGAACATCGTCACCCGCGGCGGCACCAACGAGTTCCACGGCAGCGGCTACTACTTCGGGCGCAACGACGCGCTGGCCTCGAAGGACTACTTCCTCGAGCAGGCGGACCAGCCCAAGGGCCAGCTGAGCAGTCCACGACTTCGGATGGACGTTCGGCGGACCGATCATCAAGGACAAGCTCCACTTCTTCGCGTCCCAGGAGTGGAACCGCGAGAAGCGGGGCATCACGCGCACCGCCTTCGTGCCCACGGCCGCGGAGCGCGCCGGCGACTTCAGCGGGCCGTTCGATCGCGGACTGCTCGTCTCCGGTGCCGATCGATCCGCTCACGGGCAGAGCCTTCCCCGGCAACAAGATCCCCCAGGACCGGCTGAGCCCGGCGGGGCTCCTCGTCCTGCAGCTCTACCCGCTTCCCAACGCGACGCCGGCCGCGGGAGCTGCAACAACTGGGTCGACTCGCCGTCAACACGCCGATCGACTGGCGCCAGGAGAACGTCCGCCTCGACTGGACCATCAGCGCCAAGACCCGCCTGATGGTGCGCTACACCCAGGACAGCTGGACGAACAGCTCGCCGAGCGCCGTGGAGAACCTCTGGGGCGACGACCCGTTCCCGGCGGTGGACTCGAACTGGGACGCAGCCGGGCCGCTCCCTGACGGCGCAGCTCACCCAGAACATCGGGTCGAAGGCGGTCAACACCCTGACCTTCACGTACTCGGCCAACGTGATCACGGTGACCCGCGGGCGGCACCGACCCCGGAGCTGAACGACCAGATCAACGCGGCGATCCCCGGCATCTTCCCGGACAGCCTCAAGGAATACGGCGCGGACCGCGGCCACCCGATCTTCGGCGGACGGGGAAGCTACGGCGACACGCTCCAGAACATGGCCCCGTTCAAGAACAACCAGAACCTCTTCGTCCTCAAGGACGACTACTCGGCGGTGTGCGGGAAGCACTTCTTCAAGGCCGGGCATCGTCGGCGAGCTACAACGAGAAGAACGAGGACGTCTTCGACCAGGGCTCCGCCGAGTCGTCGGCCGTTCGGCGACTCGGTGGGCCTGACCGGAAAGGCGACACCACCGGGAACGTCCTCGCCGACCTCCTGCTCCGCGGCATGGCCTTCGACTTCACGCGAGCCCAAGGCCGACCGGTCGATCCAGCAGCGCTGGCGCGACGTCGAGGCCTACGTGGCCGACTCCTGGAAGGTCCAGCCCGCGCGTGACGCTGGACTACGGCCTGCGCTGGTCCCGGTTCGAGAGCCCCTACGACCTCGGCGACACCATCTCGAGCTGCGACCCGTCGACCTTCAACCCGGCCCTCGGCAGCGACGCGTGCAACGGCATGCTGGTGCCCCCCGGCTCCACCGCCTGCCAGGCCGCCGGGCTCCAGGGAGGGACGCCGGGTCCGAACCGGGCGCTCGCGAGCACGAACAACTACTTCGCGCCGCGGCTCGGGATCGCGTGGGACGTCTCGGGGAACGGCAAGACGGCGCGTCCGCGCCGGCCTCGGCCGGTTCATCGAGCGCGAGTCGCTCCAGAACGGCCTGAACCTCGGCTTCAACCCGCCGTTCAACAGCAGCCAGGCTGGGCAGCCGCACGCTCGACAGCAACGCGGAGCCCTTCCCCGGCGCCTTCGCGACGAACCAGGGCATCCCCCAGTACGGGCTCGATACGTCGGGGAAGTTCGGCTACAACTGGCAGTGGAACTTGACGGTCGAACGAGAGATCGTGCGCAACACGACCCTGGAGCTGGGCTACGTCGGCAGCAAGGGCTCGCGGCTGCTTCACCCCTACGACGTCAACCAGGTCCCGGCCGGCAGCCGCCTCGACTACATCCACGCCGGAACCGACGAGCGACGGCGCGGTCGGCGCTGCGCCCGTACGGCGTCTTCGGCAACGAGAACATCGCGATCCTGGACCACGGTGGCAGCTCGATCTACCACTCGCTCCAGACCCAGCTCGTGAGCCGCTTCGGGCGCGGCTCCCAGTTCCAGGCCTCCTACACCTTCTCGCGGACGATCGGCGACGTGCCCCTGAACGGGAGCGAGAACGGCCTCGACTCGGGGACCGTGAGCGTGCTCGAGAACCGCGGCCTCGACCGCGGTCTCACGGGGACCCACCGCAAGCACGTCTTCAACGCCAGCCTCGTCCTCGCCCTGCCCGCACCTCGAGGACAAGTCGGGCTTCGTGAAGAACGTGTTCGGCGGCTGGGAGGTCGGCGACCATCGCCCAGGCGGCCTCGGGCGCGCCGCTGACGGTCTTCGTGGGCGACGTGCCCGGACCTCGCCGGCGGCGCCGTCGGGCACGGGGCTCGCGGACAACCAGCGGCCGAACGTCGTTCCGGGACAAGGCCTGCCGCGCGACCGGCGGGCTCGAAGGAGCAGTGGCTGAACCCGAACGCGTGGACGCTCACCGGCTTCGAGCTCGGCACCTTCGGCAACTCGGGCCGCGGCGTCTGCGAGGGCCCGAACTTCGTCCAGGTGGACCTGGCGCTCTACAAGAACTTCAAGATCAGCACAGAGGGTGAAGGCGCAGTTCCGCTTCGAGGTCTTCAACGTCTTCAACCGCGTCAACTTCGTGGGTGTCAACACCAGCCTGAACCCGATCAGCGCGACGCTCGACACGGGTGACCAGTCGACCGCGACGCGGATCATGGGCTTCGAGCCCGCGGGAGACTTCGGCCAGGCCACCGGAACCCGCGACGCTCGACAGGCCCAGTTCGGCATCAAGCTGATCTTCTAGCGGCGGATTCTTCGGGGGGCGGGCTGCGGGCTTTCGGGCTCGCAGCCCGTTTGACAGCGCCGCTCGAAAGACCTATCTACTACCCCAACTTGCGCGGTCCGCTACCGGGGTTTCGAATCGTCCTGTCGGCCGTCGTCGCCGCGTGGGGCGCTCTCGGGGGAGTGGACGTGGTCCGCGCCGGCGCCGATTCTCCGTCCTCCCCGGTCGACTTCGTTCGCGATGTCCAGCCGATCCTCGCGGCGTCCTGCGTGCGTTGCCACGGCGACCAGCCACAGGCCAACCTGCGCCTCGACACCCGCGATGGGCTGCTGAAGGGGGGCGTGTCGGGCCCCGCCGTCGTCCCGGGAAACGGCAAGGGGAGCCGCCTCTACGAGCGCCTCGTGCTCGCCGATCCGGTGAAGCGGATGCCGTGGCTCACCGATCCCCTCGCACCCGCGCAGATCGAGACGCTTCGTCGCTGGATCGACGAGGGGGCGCGTTGGCCCGAGGGCATGACCGTCGCCGCCGCGGCGCCCGCTCCCGCGACGCGGCCGGCGGCGCCGGCGTCCAGCGCAGGCCCCGGCGGCCCGAGGCTGGTGTTCAACCGCGACGTCCGGCCGATCCTCTCCGACAACTGCTTCACCTGCCACGGACCCGACCGGAACCGCCGGCAGGCCGGGCTGCGCCTCGACCGCGAGGAGGTGGCCAAGTCGCCCCTCCCCTCGGGCAACGTCGCGATCGTTCCCGGGAGCGCCGAGAGAGAGCGCCCTGATCCAGCGGATCACGAACCCCGACGAGCAGAAGCGGATGCCCCACGTCTCGAGCGGCAAGGAGCGGCTGACCACGGCTCAGATCGACACGCTCCGTCGCTGGATCGAGGAAGGCGCCGAATGGCAGCCCCACTGGTCGTACATCCCGCCGACGCGCGCCGCCCTCCCCGCGGTCCAGAAGACGGGCTGGCCGAGGAACGCCGTGGACGCCTTCATCCTGGCCGCGATCGAAAGGAACGGCCTCGCCCCGTCGGCCGAGGCCGCGCCCGCCGAGCTGCTGCGCCGCGTCAGCCTGGACCTCACCGGCCTGCCGCCGACGCCGGAGGAGCTCAGGGCGTTCCTCGCGGACACGGCCGCCGGCGCCTACGAGCGCCAGGTCGACCGCCTCCTCGCGTCCCCCCGGTTCGGCGAGCGCCTGGCGTCCTACTGGCTCGACCTCGTGCGGTACGCCGACAGCGTCGGCTACCACAGCGACAACGCGCGCACGGTCTGGCGCTATCGCGACTACGTCATCGACGCCTTCAACCGGAACCTGCCGTTCGACCGCTTCACGACGGAGCAGATCGCCGGGCGACCTCCTCCCGAACGCGACGACGGAGCAGAAGATCGCCTCGGGCTACAACCGCCTCCTCCAGACGACCGAGGAGGGCGGAGCCCAGCCCAAGGAGTACCGCGCCATCTACCTGGCGGACCGCATCCGGAACGCCTCGACGGTCTGGCTCGGCGCGACGCTGGGCTGCGCCCAGTGCCACGACCACAAGTTCGATCCCTTCCTCGCGAAGGACTTCTACAGCTTCGGCGCCTTCTTCGCCGACGTGAAGGAGCCGCCCGTCGGCCGTCGCGAGCCGAACTACCTCCCCGACGAGAAGCAGCGCGCCGCGATCGAGGCCGCGCAGGCCGAGGTCGATCGCCTCGAAGAAGGAGGCTCGAGCAGACGGACGCCGGAGCTCGAGGCGGCGCAGCGGCGATGGGAGGAGAGCCTCTCGGGAAGAAGCGTTCACCACTTCACGACCCTCGAGCCGGTCGAGGCGTCCTCGACGATGGGCACTCGGGTCCTCATCCAGGGGAACGACTTCTCGATCATCGCCTCGACGGCCTCGGGGCCCCGGCCACCGAAGGACGTGTACACGGTGAAGTTCAAGACGGAGGTGAAGGGGATCACGGCCTTCCGGCTCGAGGCCGAGACCTTCGAGGAGCTGCCGAAGGGCGGCCCCGGCCGCGGGCCCGACGGGGGCTTCGTCGTCTCCGAGATCTCGGTCCTGGACGCGGGCGGACGGGCCGTCGGCCTCCGCAACGCGAGCGCGTCGACGCGGGGGCCGGAGACGAAGGCTCTTGGCGCCGCCGCGGCGATCGACGGTCGCAAGGACAAGGGCGGCTGGGCGCTCGGGGCCGCCGACGGCGACAGCCATCGCCTCGTCGTCGAGACGACCGAGCCGCTCGGCCCGGCGCGACGAGACGACGCTGACCGTCGTGATCCACCAGAACGCAGGCGACGGCCGCACTCTGGGACGCTTCCGCATGGCGGCGACCGCGGATCCGCTGCCGGTGCGCACCGAGCCCGGCCCCGAGGTCTCCCAGGAGATCCTGGACGCCGCCAAGGTGGACCGCGCCCAGAGGACGAAGGAACAGAGCGACGCGCTGGACCACTTCTATCTGCGGATCGCCCCCGAGCGTGCCGCCGCCCGCGCGGCGCTCCGAGCTGCCGAGCTTCGGAAGGCCGACGTCCTCAGGGACGTCCCCCAGTCGCTCGTCACGACGACGCAGGAGCCCGACGTGGTGCGCATCCTCCCCCGCGGCAACTGGCAGAACGAGTCGGGCGAGGTCGTGGAGCCCGCGGTTCCGCACTTCCTGCCCCAGCCCGACACGGGCGGCAGGCGCGCGACGCGCCTCGATCTCGCCCGCTGGCTGACCTCGAAGGACAACCCCCTGACCGCTCGCGTCTTCGTGAACCGGCTGTGGAAGCTCGCGTTCGGCCAGGGGCTCACGGCGCACGCTGCAGGACCTGGGCTCGCAGGGGGAGTGGCCGACCCATCCGGAGCTCGTGGACTGGCTCGCCGTCGAGTTCATGGACAGCGGCTGGGACGTGAAGCACATGGTTCGGACGCTCGTCACCTCGGCGACGTACCGCCAGACCTCGCGCGCCTCGACGGAGCTGGTGGAGCGCGACCCCTACAACCGCCTCTACGCGCGCCAGTCGCGATTCCGCCTCGACGCCGAGGTCGTGCGCGACAATGCGCTGGCCATCAGCGGTCTTCTCGTCGGCGCGGATGGGCGGACCGAGCGTCCACCCCTACCAGCCCAGGGGCTACTGGGCGTACCTCAACTTCCCGCCCCGGGAATGGGACGACGACACCAGGGACGACCAGTACCGGCGCGGCGTCTACACCTGGTGGCAGCGCACGTTCCCGCAGCCGAGCCTCCTGGCCTTCGACGCGCCGTCCCGCGAGGAATGCGTGGCCGAGCGGACGCGCTCCAACGTGCCGCAGCAGGCGCTCGCGCTCCTGAACGACCCGACCTACGTCGAGGCGGCGCGCGTCTTCGCCGAGCGCATCGTGCGGGAGGGCGGCTCGACCTTCGACGCTCGACTGCGCTGGGCCTACGCGCAGGGCCCTGGCGCGGGCCCCGAGCGCCGACGAGATGCGAATCCTCTCGGACCTGTACCAGAAGCACCGCGCGGAGTACGACAACGGACCGGGCCGCCGCCGCCGGCCTGACGGCGACCGGCTTCGCGCCGCCGCCCAAGGGCCTCGACGTGCGCGAGGTGGCGGCCTGGACCTCGGTGGCGCGGACGATCCTGAACCTGCCCGAGGTGATCACGCGGTCGTGACGAGGTGGCGATGGAGATCCTGACCGACGACCTTCGCGCGATGGAAGAGCGATGGACCCGCCGCGCCTTCCTCGGGCGATCCGCCGCGGGCCTCGGCTCCGTGGCCCTCGGCTCGCTCCTGGGCTCCAAGCGGCTCTGGGCTGAGGCGAGCGACCGCTGGCGCGGCGTCGTCCAGCCGCTGCACTTCGCGCCGAAGGCCAAGCGGGTCATCCACCTCTACCAGGCCGGGCGGGCCGTCGCACCTCGAGCTCTTCGACTACAAGCCCAAGCTGGCCGAGATGCACGGCCAGCCGATGCCCGAGTCGTTCACCAAGGGGCAGCCCATCGCCCAGCTCCAGAACCAGCAGCTCAAGTGCTTCGGTCCGCAGCACCCGTTCGCAGCGCTACGGCCAGTCGGGGCAGGAGATGTCGACGCTGCTCCCCCACATCGGCTCGATCGCCGACGACATCTGCATCGTGCGCTCGATGCAGACCGAGCAGATCAACCACGACCCGGCCCACACGTTCATGAACACGGGCACGCCAGATCTCCGGCCGGCCCGTCGGCGGGCTCGTGGGTCTGGTACGGGATCGGCGCCGAGGCCGAGGACCTGCCCGGGCTTCGTCGTCCTCATGTCCCAGGGCCGCGGCGGCCAGATGCAGCCCATCGCCGCGCGGCAGTGGCACAGCGGCTTCCTGCCGAGCCGCTTCCAGGGCGTGCAGTTCCGCTCCAAGGGCGACGCCGTCCTCTACCTGCGCGACCCCGCCGGCGTCGACGCGCGGCCAGCAGCGCGACGTGATCGACGCGGTCGACGGCCCTCATCGAAGCAGCCAGCCCGACGGGGTCGACGACCCGGAGGTCGCCGCGCGCCTCAGCCAGTACGAGATGGCGTTCAAGATGCAGACGAGCGTCCCGGCCCTCACCGACTTCTCGAGCGAGCCGAAGTCCGTCCTCGAGCCTGTACGGCGTCGACCGGCATGGACGGCTCCTTCGCGGCCAACTGCCTCCTGGCGCGCCGCATGGCCGAGCGCGGCGTCCGCTTCATCCAGCTCTACCACCGCGACTGGGACCACCACAGCCGCCTCAAGGGCGACATCGTGATGAAGGCGCAAGGAGGTCGACCAGGCCTCGGCGGCCCTCGTCAAGGACCTGAAGCAGCGCGGGCATGCTCGACGACACCCTCGTCCTCTGGGGCGGCGAGTTCGGCCGCACGCCCATGGCCCAGGGCGACGGCCGCGACCACCACATCAAGGGCTTCTCGATGTGGCTCGCCGGCGGCGGCATCAAGCGGCGGCATCACGCTACGGCGCCACCGACGAGCTCGGCTACAACGCCGTCGAAGGACGTGGTCTCGCGTCCACGACCTCCACGCCACGATGCTGTACCTCCTCGGCATCGACCACACGAAGCTGACCTTCAAGTTCCTGGGCCGCGACTTCCGCCTGACCGACGTCCACGGCGAGGTGGTCAAGGCGATCCTGGCCTGAAGGGGGCGTCCGCGCTCGGGGGTCGCCGTCGCGCTGATTCAAAGGAACCATTGCCGGCCGAGCCCCTTCGGGCGCGTCATCGTACGGGGGGTTGATCCATGTCTACGACAGCGCTCGACAAGAAGGCGGACCTGGCGGGACCCGGAATTGGCAACTACGAGGACCTCGAGACCGTCCTGCCGCGCGACTACAAATCGCTCCTGGACCCCAGGGAGACCCAGCGGGCGATCACCGACGCCAAACGCTACATCGAGGACCACCTGTGCAGGGAGCTGAACCTCATGCGGGTGGAGGTGCCGCTCATCGTCGACGCCGAGAGCGGCATCAACGATTTCCTCGACCGGGACGGCTCGCGGGGGCCCGTCCAGTTCCACATCGCGAACGACCGGAACGTCCACCCCATCGACGCCCAGGTGGTGCAGGCGGCGACGAAGTGGAAGAGATTCGCCCTGAAGGAGTTCGGCATGAAGGTCGGCGAAGGTCTGGTCACCGACATGCGCGCCGTCCGCAAGGACTACTTCCTCGACCACGACCACAGCGCCTACGTCGACCAATGGGACTGGGAGCGGGTGATCTCCCCCGGCGAGCGGAACCTCACGTTCCTGACCCGGGTGGTCGAGAAGATCTGGAAGGTGATCAAGGGAGCCGAGACCCATCTCCACGATCGATACCCTGCCCTCCGCACGCGGTACTCGGACCTTCCCGAGCACCTCGTGTTCCTTCACGCCGAGGAGATCCTCGAGCGCTTTCCGGACCTGCCGCGAAAAGCCCGCGAGACCGCGATCCTCAAGGAGCATCCGGCCGTCTTCATCTACGGGATCGGCTGGACCCTGAAGGACGGGTATCCCCACGAGATGCGCGCCGCCGACTACGACGACTGGGTCACCGAGACGCGCTCGAAAGACGGCCGGGTCATGCACGGCTTGAACGGCGATATCCTGGTCTGGAACCCGGTCACCAAGCGGCGCCACGAGCTCTCCTCGATGGGGATCCGCGTGAACGCCGAGACGCTGCGTCAGCAGCTCGAAATGACAGGGCAGCTCGATTTCCTGAGATACCCGTACCACAAGGGGATCGTGAACGGCGATCTCCCTCTCAGCATCGGCGGCGGAATCGGCCAGTCGCGGACCGTCATGTCGCTCCTGAAGAAGGCCCACCTGGGCGAGGTGAGCGTGACGGTCTGGCCGAAGGTCCTGAAGGAGATGTGCGCGCGGAAGAACATCCACGTGCTGGAGTAGAAGCAGACCTGAGGTCGGCTATCATCTCGCCGTGAAGAGCGCGTCCTGGTGGCGGTGATCCCCGAGTCCGTCGCCACCGGCGATGGGCTCCGACGGGTCATCGGGTTCTGGGGCGGCACGGCCCTGATCGTCGGGATCACGATCGGCAGCGGCGTCTTCCGGAAGCCCTACACCCTCGCGCGCGACGTCCAGGACCCCATCGCGATCCTCGCTCTCTGGGCGGCCTTCGGCGTCGTCAGCCTCTGCGGGGCCCTGGCCCTCGCCGAGCTGGCGGCGATGCTGCCGAGGACGGGCGGCGTCTACGTCTACCTTCGGGCGGCCTATGGTGACGGCGCCGCCTTCGTCGTCGGCTGGCTGTATCTGCTCGTGAGCACCCCCGCGACCCTCGGGGCGCTGTCCACGTTCTTTGCCGAGCTGCTGACGGGCCTCCTCGGCAGCGATCCGCGGACGAGGCCCGAATGGCTCGTTCCCGTCGTCGCTGGAGCGACGATCGCGACGTTGTCCCTGGCCAACCTTCTCGGCGCGCGGCTCGGGTCCGCGATCCAGGGCGCCCTCACGGTCATCAAGGTGAGCGCGATCGTGGCGATGGTCCTGACGGTCTTCCTCCTCGCCCCCGGCACGTTCGGGCACATCGCGCCGAGCGCCGGAGGCGCCAGCAACCTGGGGAGCGGCGCCGCGTCGGTGATCTGGGCCTACGACGGCTGGGTGGCCGTCAGCATGATCGCGGGCGAGATCGTCGCTCCCGAGAAGAAGATGAAGGGCATCATCGTGGCCGGGATGCTGATCATCGTGGCCCTCTACCTCGGCGCGAACGTGGCCTACTTCTACGCGATGCCGGTGGAAGCCATGGCGCAGGAGGTCGGTGGGATCCCCCAGAGGCTCATGGGCGATCTCCTGGGGCCGTGGGGTCGCGCGGGGATCGGCGTGGCCATCCTCTGCAGCGTCTTCGGCGCCCTGAACGGGAACATCCTTTCGAAGCCCCGCGTCTCGTACGCCCTCTCCCGCGACGGCCTCACGTTCCAGTTCCTGGGCCGCCCGCATCCGCGCTGGGCCACTCCCTACTGGGCCATCCTCATCGAGGCGCTCGTGGCGCTGGTCCTGATCGCCCTCCTCCGCGACTTCGACGCGCTCACCACGTACTTCGTCGTGGTGGAGTGGGCGTCCCTGCTGTTCGCGGTCGGAGCCGTGTTCGTCCTGCGCCGCAGGATGCCCGACGCCCCGCGGCCGTTTCGCACGCCCGCCTACCCGTGGGTGCCCCTCGTCTTCATCGTGGGAACCTTCGTGGGCCTCGCCGCAATCGTGAGCGGCGAGGTGGCCCGCGAGGTCCCGAACTACGCGCCCCTCTTCGGCCTGCTGATCGCGGCGGCCGGATTCCCCGTCTATCGGGTCTGGCGGCGCCTCGTCCCAACGAAAGGAGCGGCATGACCAAGCAGGTGATCCAGACCGAGAAGGGCGTCCCCCCGCAAGGCGCGTATTCCCAGGGCTGGCGCGCGGGAGACTTCGTCTTCGTGAGCGGCACGGGCCCCGTCGACCCGGCCACCGGGAAGCTCGTGGGCGACACCATCGAGGCGCAGACCGAGCGCGTCATCGACAACCTGGAGCTGATCCTCGCCGCGGCGGGGGCCACCTTGGCGGACGTCGTCAAGGTGGCGGTCCACCTGAGCGACACGAGCCTCTTTCCCCGATACAACGCCGTCTACGCTCGAAGGTTCCGTCAGCCGTATCCCGCGCGGACCACGGTGGGGAGCGACCTCGGCCACCTGCCGGGGATGCTCGTCGAGATCGATTGCACGGCGTATCGACCGGCGGGGGGCTAGTCCGGCCGGAGCACCTGCCCGAGCCGCCGACATCCGATAGACTAGGGCCCTCCAGGCTTGCGGAAACGGAGGAGGGGCGATGGGGAAGATCGCGCTGGTGATTCTCGTTCTGATCGTGGCGGTCGTGTTGGTGGCGGGGATGGGCGGCATGGCGGTCTACAACCGCCTCGTCTCCCTGGATCAGGGGGTGGACGCCCAGTGGGCGCAGGTCGAGAACGTCTATCAGCGCCGCGCGGACCTCGTCCCCAACCTCGTCGCCACGGTCCAGGGCGCCGCCAACTTCGAGAAGTCGACGCTCACGGCGGTGACCGAGGCGCGCGCGAGCGTCGGCAAGGTCGAGGTGAGCGGCAAGGACCTCGTGAACAACCCGCAGGCCTTTGCCAAGTGGCAGGCCGCGCAGGACGGGCTCGGAAGCGCGCTTTCGCGGCTCCTCGTCGTCTCCGAGAACTATCCGGAGCTCAAGGCCACACAGGCCTTCCGCGATCTCCAATCCCAGATCGAGGGGTCCGAGAATCGGATCATGGTCGAGAGGGGGCGCTTCAATGAGACGGCCCAGGCCTACAACACCGCGCGTCTCCAGTTCCCGGCCAACATCGTGGCCAACATCACGGGCTTCGTCGAGAAGGCGTACTTCAAGGCGCAAGCGGGCTCGGAGCAGGCCCCCAAGGTGCAGTTCCAGTCGGGCGTGCCGAGCCGATCCGCTCTCGCCCCGACGGGCGCATAACCGGGCGAAACGCCCAGCCGGTTCTTCAGGCCGCTGTCAAGAATCCCGGCGGGGCAAGCAGCCGGCGCCGGCGCAGCGGTTCGGGGCCCTCGTCCTCGCACAGCTTGCGCAAGCGCGGCAGGATCCCGGCCGCGCGGACGAGGAGGATGGGCGCGGGGGCCGCTCCGACGTCACTCGTCCACGCGGGCGGCTGCTGCGACGCTCTCTCAGAGAGCATCTCGGCCACGCCTGCGGCAACCGCCATGGCCGAGGCGTCCAGTCCGTTGGGGCGTGGCATCGCCGGCCAGGAGACTCCGGATCGACGCGCATCGTCGACCCATTGTCGAGCGGCGAGCGCGTCCTGGACGAGCAGGGCCTCCACGAGATCACGCAACTCCATGAGCGGCCTCCCACAGGTCCTCGAAGGCGTACTGGGCCTTGAGTTCCCGTCCTGGGACCAGATGGGGCTCGATCCGGCGCCATGTCTCTTCACGACTTCCGGCGAGCTTCGACAAGAGCAGGCGAGCGTCCTCGATGTCCACGTCGTCTCGCCAGGCAGAGAGTTTCATCGCGAGAAGCTGCTGTGGCGCCAGCGTATGAACGGTGAGGCTGGGAGCTGTCAGGAGTCGTTCTCCAAGAGCCATGCCATGAACGTAGCCTTTCGCTCCATCGTTCAGCCAGTCCTCGGGTAGGCCGATGAGGGCGGCGACGTCCTTCGCCCCTTGGCGGATCGCCTTGGCGCCTTCCGGCTCGAGGAAGATCGCGTCCACGTCCTTTGTCGAGTCGCGGGCGCCGTAGAGCAGGACAATTGCGGCTCCGCCTATGACCACGAGAGAGTGGGTCCTGTCCGTGGGCAGCCTCTCGGCCAAGGCGGTGAGGGCACGAAGAATTGTGTCTCGCGTCAACCGTTGCACCCGCTGAGTGTAGCAGGCTGACGGTTGGGCGCCGTCCCCCGTCAGGTGCGCAGTTCGCCGGGTGGGGCGCATTCGAGGTCCAGCCGTTCCTTCGTGATCGGGTGAACGAGGCCAAGCCTGTGCGAATGGAGCCGATACCCCGGGTCACCTGGGAGACCGGGCTCCGACATCGGGACACCGCCACTGCCGTAGAGCGGGTCACCCACCAGGGGATGTCCCGCCGCGGCCAGGTGGATGCGGATCTGGTGGGGACGGCCGGTCGGTATGGTCGCCTCGACGATGGTCTCGCCGGTCGGGGTCGTGGCCAGCACGCGAACGTGGGTGAGGGCGGCCTTGCCTTCACGTGAAGCGGCGTAGACCCGTCCCAGCCTCGGGTGGCGAACCAGGCCGATGCGCGCCTCGACGGAGAAGGCCGAGCGGCTCGGGACGCCCGTCACGAGAGCGCGGTAGATCTTCTCGACGCCTCCCTTTCGCCAGGACTCCGCGACGCCCCGTCGCGCCTCGGGCGTTCTCGCAAAGAGGAGCAGCCCCGACGTTCCGCGTCCGAGGCGATGCATCGGCGTGGCCTCGGGGAAGCGATCGCGCACGAGGCGCAGCAGCGTGTGATCGAGGAAGCCCCCTGCGGGGATCGAGGGCAGGCCGCGCGGCTTGGCCACGGCGAGCAGGTGCGCGTCGAGGTAGAGGCAGGCGAAGCCAAGGGGAACGTCGGGCTCTTCCCAGGGAGGGCGTCGCCAGACGAGCGACTGGCCCGAGCGCAGCAGGTCATCGGGTCGTGCCGCGACACCCTCCAGAAACACCTCGCCGGCTCCGATCCGCAGGAGCCATACCCCCTCGGTGGAGTGCCGATGGCGCCGAGCCAGATGGGCGGCCACGGTTTGCCCGTGGGCCTCGGCGCCGACCTGCTCGCGATAGTCGAAGCCGGAGTTGAGCGCCAGCGTCAGTCTCGGGCGGCGCGGCGCAGGCGGCTGACGACGAGCCGCAGGAGCTCGAGCGCGAAGCCCGGCACCTTCTGGACGAGCTGGTTGAACGTCGGCTCGTCGATCACCGTCAAGCGGCAATCGGGTCCGGCCACGGCGGTGGCGCTGCGCGGGGCCGGGTCGATGAGGGCCATCTCGCCGAACACGGCGCCGGGGCCCAGGGTCTCGAAGGCCTCGCCGTTCCGTCTCAAGGTGACCGTCCCGTCGCGGACCACGAACATCTCGTGAGCCTCCTGGCCTTCGGCGAAGATCACGGCCCCGTCCTCGAAGGCCCGGGGGTTGTCGTCGACGAAGGCCAGCATCTCGCTGTAGCGGCGGACCTCTCGCATCTATTGACCCTCCCGAGTCAGTGCCCGCTCACCGGTTGATCGCGATCTCGTCGGTGGCATATGACGCCTCTTCGTCCAAGTCAGTTCGAACGGAAGAAGTCGAGGAATTGGGGCGAGAACGCCGCGGAGTCAGGGACGAGCGACGGGTCGGCGCGCCGGCTCGCGGTGACGTCGTCGGCAGCCTGACGCCGCAGCACCGCGTCTTTCTCGCCGCCGGCACGGTACAGGGCATGGCGGGCCGCCGCGCGCAGCAGCCTGGCCTGCACGCCGGCGCGTCCCCTGAGGCCGACGGCCGGCTCGAGGAGGCGTACCGCTTCGTCATAGCGGCCCGCAAAGTAGGCTTGTGCGCCCGCCATCAGGTCCGCCGGCGCGCCCACTTCACCAGGCGCCGGTTTCAGCGTCGTGGTTGGCGTCACGGGCGTCGGCGTCGTCTGCAGCGACTCGCGCTTCCTCTCGGCCGTCGAGCGAACGCGCTCGAGCCTATCCCTGGCGCGCGTAGCCTGCTCCCGCGCCTCGCCGAGGACCACGAGGTCGGAGCCGCGGCGTCCCGCGTCGAGCCTCGTGCGCGCGGTAGCCAGCGCTTCCCGGCCCTCGGCCTCGGCCCGCCCCAGCTCCGGCTCGCGGGACCAGACAGGCGACAGGCGAGGGTCGGCGGCGAGCTGCGTCACCGCCCGCCCCGACTCCTCCGCGCCCGCCACCGCTCCTTCGGCGGCTTGAACGGCCTGAGCCAACTGCGCTGCGTCGGGCCCGGCCTTCAATGTCGTCGTCGTCGTCACCGTAGCCGCCGGCGACGGGGCCTTGGAGGCGGGTCCGGAGCCCTCGCAGGACTTAAGGCCGTCCAGGAGCTCCGGCCATTTCGGGTGGTTCCGGATCGCGCCCTGCGTTCGCGAGGTCTCGAACGACTTGGTGGCCAGATCGCAGTTTCCCAGGTTCAGGTAAGCCGCGCCGAGGTGGAAGTGGGGAAGGTAGGTCTCGAAGCGCAGCCCGTAGAGCTTGATCCGCTCGCCCTCGGTCGGGTTCTCGCCGATGGCCTCCCGCATGTACCGCGCGACCTCGTCCCAGCGCTTGCGGTCGAGGGCTTCCATGCCCTTGCGGTAGCTGTCCTTGTAGTCGGCGCGTGCCTCCGCCGTCGCCAGGAGCAGGAGGATGAGGATCGCCGGCCGGCGCATGGCCTCAGAGCCCCGATCGCTTCAGGTATTCCGCCGCGTCGATGCGCCGGAACTCGAGGCGCTTCGTCTCCGCGGCGGCGGCGCGGATGCTGACGCTCTCGGCGATGGCCTTCGGGAAGGAGGGGTTGCGGACCTCGATGGTGTAGTCGCCGGCCGGGAGGCTCAGCAAGAGGGGCGTGAAGCGGCCCGACGCCGGCTCGTGATGCCCGCCCTTCGAGTCCGTCACGGACACGACCTCGCCCCAGGGGAGCGCGTCGACGACGAGCGTGCCCGTTCCGGCGGCCGGCGGAGCGGGTGCGGTCGCGGACGGGGATGGGCCCGGGGGCGTGGGGGTGGGCTCGGTGCGACGGAGCAACAGGACGCCCGCGCCGACGGCCAGGGCCACGACCAGGGCGCCCACGCCCGCGACGGCGGGGATCGGCAGGCCGCTCCGAGCCGGGCGAGGCGGCGGCAGGACCCGGGTGGCCTCGATGCGCGGCGAGGTCTTCGGGACTCCCCCGGTGCGCGGGGCCGCCGCTGGCGAAGGACGGGGCGTCGCCACGGTCGGCCCCGGCAGCGGCGTCGAGCTGGCCATCAGGGTCCGCGGGGTCTTGACGGTGTTCGCGGCCGGGGAGGGGCGCGGCGTCATCGGCCCGGCGGGCATGGGCGCGATCCCGGCCTCGTCACGGGCGGCGGCCATGGCCTGGGCGAACTCCGCGGCCGAGTTGTAGCGATCGTCCGCGTCCTTGGCGAGAGCCTTCTTCAATACCGGCACGAGGGGCGCCGGAAACGGAGGGGCGTCGGGGCCCTCGAGGGGGGGCGGCTCCTGGAGGTGCTTGAAGATCGTGGCGATGGGGGTCTCGCCGCGGAACGGTACGTGCCCCGTGAAGACCTCGAAGGCAACGATCCCCATGGCGTAGACGTCGCTGCGATGGTCGATCTTGCCGCCGCGGGCCTGCTCCGGGCTCATGTACTCCGGAGTTCCCACCACCAGGCCCGTTGCGGTGGCCCCCAGCGTCGCACCCTCGCCGACTTGCTTGGCGATACCGAAGTCCATGAGGCGCACGACGCCCTGGCCGTCGCGCATGAGGTTGGCGGTCTTCAGGTCGCGATGAACGATGCCGGCTTCGTGGATCGCCTGGAGCCCCTCGGCGACGTGGATGCACGTGTCGAAGGCCATCTCCGGGGACAGGGCGCCGTGCTCCTGCAGGACCTTCCGCAGGTCCACTCCCTCGATGTACTCCATCGCGATATAGCGCAGGCCGCCCTCTTCGCCGTACTCGTGGATGCCGCAGACGTTTCTGTGGCGGACCTTGCGGGCCAGGCGGATCTCGGTGCGGAACCGACGCTCCATGTCCAGGTCCGAGGCGATGTCGGACCGCAGCACCTTGATGGCCACGGTCTCCTCGAGCTTGTGGTCGCGGGCCTTGTAGACCATCCCCATGCCCCCCTTCCCCAGGGGGGCCAGCACCTCGTAGCGGCCGGCGATCACCGAGCCGCGGATGAGGGTGGTCTGGGTGCGGAGGACGTGACCGCAATTGAAGCAGTGGTCAGCCGTCTCCTGGACGTCGGACTGGCACTGAGGGCATTTCATGGATGCGTGGCACGGATTTTAGCCCATTAAAGACGCAAAGGAGCCGGCGAAGTCTGCTAGGATCCCGGGGAGCACAAACAGTGTGAGTCGATGAAGAGGAGGATCCCATGAAGGCACTCCTGGCCCACGGTTCTTGGATCGGGCTGTCGGTGGCCGTTCTTGCGTCGGGCGCAGCGGCCGACGAGCCACAGGTACAGAACGGTCCGCCCCCGGTGCAGTACAACTTCGCTCCTCCGGGAGCCCGGTCGCTCGCGATGGGCGCTGCCTTCATCGGTCTGGCCGACGACGCCACGGCGTCGGCATCCAACCCCGCGGGTCTCACCATCCTGACGAAGCCCGAGTTTTCCGCCCACTTCCGCTACTCGTCCTACGACACCGACGCCCCCAACACCGTCCTCGGCACGGGGTTCCAGACCTTCAACGACAAGCTCGGCAGCCCCTCGTTCTTCAGCTTCGTCTATCCCCTGAAGGGCGCGGCATTCTCCGTCTACTACCAGCGGTCCTCGGACTTCAAGAGCCACAGCTTCTTCGATGGCGTCATTCCGGGAACCACCCTCCCCAACTACGACGAGGTGGACACGCAGTTCAAGGTCGAGAACCTCGGCGTGTCGGGGGCGTTCAAGCTCGGCAAGATCCTTTCGATCGGCGGCTCCGTCCAGAGCACGCGCGTGAGCATCGACTCGCTCCAGAAGACCACGTTCCCCGACAGCGTGAACGGCGTGCTCTTCCGAGGCTACGTCGCCCCCGACGCATCCCAGTCCAAGGTCACCTGGAACGCCGGCGTCCTCCTCACACCCATCTCCCAGGTATCGATCGGCGGCGTCTACAAGGCGGGAGCCCGTTACGGCTTCTCGACGGATTTCGTGGTGGACGTGACGGACGGCGTCGACACGGCCGACATCAGTCGGCAGAAGCAGCCGATTCCGATCCGGATCCCCGACGTCTACGGCGTCGGCCTGGCCCTCCGTCCCACCGAGAGCCTCACCTTCGTCGCCGACGTCGTTGAGGTCAAGTACGTCCAGGCCGATCCGGGCCCGCTCTTCGAGAACCTCTACCAGCAGAACGGGCAGGGAGGACGCGAGCCGCTGGCCGACGGGACCGAGTTCCACGCCGGCGCCGAGTACACCTGGGCGAAAGGAACCGACTGGTTGTTCGCGGCCCGGCTCGGCTATTACTCCGACCCCGACCACGACGGCCTTGCCGGCCTGGACTCGAAGCAGGACCACTTCACGGCCGGCGGGGGCGTCGTGGTGAAGAATCGCCTGCAGATCGACGTCGCCGGGAACTTCGCGAAGAACATCAAGGAAGCCCTCCTGTCGTTCGTCGTCCGCTTCTAGGAGAAAAGCCCGAGCCGCCCGGTCTTCCGGCGCGCGTGCTAACTTGAGGCGTGCGTCGGCGAACCCTCGTCGCCCTGGCGGGCGCGTTCGGATGCGCCCTGTCCCTCGCCGTGGCCCAGGGCGGCCCGAGCGGGGGGCGTGCCGTCAACTGGGCGAGGGCCCGCGCCGCGGCCGCGAAGTTCCGGCCCGTGGTGGACCTTGCGGGCCTCGTGGAGGTCGACACCGAGATTCCGACGTCCACGGACGGAGAGGACCTCGAGGGCCTCTGCAGGGCGCGGAAGGAGGCGGTGGCCTCGGCGCGCCGCCGCTCCGAGGACGCGCTCCGGGGGCTCGGGGAGTGGGTGGACCCCGTGACCGGCGAGCAGCGGGGATCGCTTCAGCGAGCCCTGGCCGCCGTCGACGCCTTCGAAGGAGACATGGAAGGCGCGCGCCGTCACCTGGAGGCGGGCCGGGCCGCCCTCGCGCCCCTCCTCGCGGACTACCCGGATCTCCGGTCCCAGGACCTGGCACTCCTCGAGGCTTTGGGCGTCACGGAGATGCGCCGCGGGGAGATCGACAACTGCCTCGTCAATCCCAGCGCCGATCGCTGTCTCTTCCCCCTGCGTCCGGGCGGCCACCACGGCCAGGGCGCCGGCGCCGCGGCCGCGTTCGACGACTTCGCCGCGTACCTTGCCGCAAAGCCCGAGGACCTGGAGGTGCGCTGGCTCCTGAACCTCGCCGCCATGGTCCTCGGCCGCTACCCGCAGGACGTGCCGAGGAACCAGCTCCTGGGGCCGGCTCTCTTCCGTTCCGATGCGCCCATGCCGCGGTTCGCGGACGTGGCCCCGCAGGCGAAGCTGGGGCGGATGGACATCGCCGGCGGCACGATCGCCGACGATTTCGACGGAGACGGCCTGACGGACGTCGTCCTCTCGAGCGTCGACTACTGCTCGCCCCTCCGGCTCTACCGCAGCCGCGGCGACGGCACGTTCGAGGACAGGACCGAGGCGGCCGGCCTCCTCCCGCAGCTCGGAGGCCTCAACGCCGTCCAGACCGACTACAACAACGACGGTCTCCTCGACATCTTCGTGATGCGCGGCGGCTGGGAGATACCGATGCGCAACTCCCTCCTCCGCAACAACGGCGACGGCACGTTCACGGACGTGACCCGTGTCGCCGGTCTCCAGAGCGGCGCCCATTCCACCCACTACGCGGCCTGGGCGGACTTCGACGACGACGGCTGGCTCGACGTGTTCGTGGGCCACGAGATGACCCCCAGCCAGCTCTTCCGGAACCGCGGCGACGGCACCTTCGAGGACGTCACGGCGCGCGCCGGCGTGGGGGCCTCGGCCTTCACCAAGGGCGCCACCTGGGGAGACTACGACAAGGACGGCTTCCCCGATCTCTACGTCTCCAACATGTACGGGGACAACTTCCTGTACCACAACAACGGCGACGGAACGTTCACCAACGTGGCCGCCAGGCTCGGCGTCCAGAAGCCCTTCGCCAGCTTCCCCACGTGGTTCTTCGACTACGACAATGACGGGTGGCTCGACATCTTCGTGGCCGCCTATCCCGCGTCCCTCGAGGAGTTCGTGAAGCACTACGTCGGCGTCCCCGCCCAGGCCGAGACGCTGACGCTCTACCGCAACAACGGCGACGGGACGTTCGCCGACGTCAGCCGGAAGGTGGGTCTCGACCGCGCCGTCCCGGCGATGGGAGCCAACTTCGGGGATCTGGACAACGACGGCTTCCTCGACATGTACCTCGGCACCGGGACGCCGTCGTTCGGCTCCCTCATGCCGAACGTCATGCTGAAGAACGACGCCGGGAAGCGCTTCCTCGACGTCACCGAGGCGACGGGAACGGGCCACCTCCAGAAGGGCCACGGCGTCGCCTTCGCCGACCTCGACAACGACGGGGACGAGGACGTGGTCCTGAACGTCGGCGGAGCCGTTCCCGGCGACCGCTACGACGAGGCCCTCTTCGAGAACCCCGGGGGATTCGGGAACAACTGGATCTCGCTGAAGCTCGTGGGCGTGAAGACGAACCGCGTCGCCATCGGCGCGCGGATCACACTCCGTCTGAGGGGCGCGGGGGAGGGATCCCCCCTGCGCTATCGCGAGGTGACGAGCGGCGGATCGTTCGGCGCCTCGAGCCTCGTCCAGCACATCGGCCTCGGGAAGGCGAAGGTCGTCGACTCCCTGGAGATCTATTGGCCCGTGAGCCGGACCACCCAGACGTTCCGCGACGTGCCGGTCAACACGTTCCTCGAGGTCGAGGAGCTGGCGGACCACTACGCCGTGCGTGCTCCCCGACGCTTCTCGTTCGCCAGGGGCGGAGAGTGAACGTCGGGTCCGAACGGTAGCCGGGCCCCCGGAGACCGCCGCCGGTTCAGGGGCGCAGCTGGGGGAGGTAGCGGTCTCGAAGCACGCCGAGGTGGTGGCGGACGTGGCCCACCGTGATGTAGGCCAGGGCACGAACCGACGCCGGGTTGGAGTTCGCGGTTCCGACGCGCACCCACGCCTCGCGGCTCAGGTGGCGGAAGAGGAAGAGGTGCCCCTCGCGGACCTGCGCGAACTCGTCGAGGAGGTCGCCCAGGGGATAGTCGCCGTACGGAGCGTTGGCCGCGTAGGCGTTCTCGTCGAACCCGGGGAGGGAGACCTTCTCGCCGCGCGCGATGCAGAGGGCCCGGTAACCGAAGACCCGCTCCGAGTCGATCACGTGACCGACGAGCTCCCGTATGGTCCACTTGCCGTCGGCGTATCGGTAGCGCTCGGCCTCTCCCCGCACCGAGGACAGGGTCCGGGCCAGCTCGCCCTTCTGCTGGGCGAGGGCGGTCATCACATCCGTCTCGGGAACCAGCGAGACGTACACCTCGAAGGCCGATGAGTACTCCGTCGCAGGCGGCCTCTCGACGATTCCCTGAGCCATGGATCACCCCCTGTGGTATCTCCCAGCTTACCTCCCTTCCGCTGCTCCCGGAACCTCGGGCGGAGGGATCGCCGGCCGCACCTTGAGGACGGTCTCCTTGCGGATCTGCACGGTTCCTGGCTTCGCGCTCCGCGGCTTCGTGACGTAGCGAGCCCGCGTGCACGAGACGGGGACCTCGCCCCCGGCCCGCGCCTTGCTGTGGTAGGCCGCGACCGCCGCCGCCGCCTTCAACGTCTCGCGATCGGGCTCGGCGCCCGGCGGACCCTGGAGGATGACGTGGCTCCCGGGCATCCCGCGCACGTGGAACCACCAGTCGTCCGGCCGGGCCATCTTCAGGCTCAGGCGCTCGTTGTCGGCGTCGGTACGCCCCGCCCGCACCGTCCAGCCCCCCGGCAGCGCGTACTCGAAGAGAGGGCGGCTCAAGCGAGGCCCGCTCCGTCTTCGGTGAACGGGATTCCCCGCCGGCACTGCGGGCACTCCGACGGCGTCCACAGGTCGTTCGGGAAGGATGCCAGGGTCTCGAGAGCGATCGCCCTCTCCGCGGCGAATCGCGCCGCCTCGTTCCCCAGCGTGGCGAGCGCTCCGATGGCCACGGGGAGGGCGCCGTTCGCCTCGAGATCGGCGATGGTTCCGCGCACTGCCGAGCCCGCGTTGACCACGTCGTTCACTATGCCCACGCGCCGGCCGCGCACCTCGCCGCGAAGGGCGGGGGGTAACCTGTATCGAACAGGATAAAGGTCGGGACCGATCGGGTCGGGAAGCGGGGTCGCGTACGTGAAGGGGACGCCCAGGCGCGTAGCCACCAGAAGAGCCACGAAGGCACCCTCGACGAGCGGTCCGCAGACCACCTGGACCCCGTGGGGCGCCAGTCTCGTGGCGAGGGTCGCCGCCAACGCGTCGACCGGCTCGGGACGCAGACAGAGGCGCTCGAGATCGAGCCAGAGGTTCCCGTGGTGCCCCGATTCGAGCCGAAAATGCCCCCGCCGCATCGAGCAGCAGCCGCGCCACGCTCTCCTGAGTCGTGCCGTCGGCGGCCGGCTCCGTCACGCCGACGGGCAGGGCTCGGCCGCCGGTCCCTCCATGGCCTCCACGAGGGCCGGATCCGGCGGGAAGGGGCTTCGGAAGGTAAAGGCCAGCGGCGTGGGGCCCCGTTCGGCCAGACGCTGGAGGCGATCCTTCGCCTCTTGGACCGAGGGCACGTGGCCGACGGGCACCCACCAGAGGGCGACGGCCGCGCCGTCGATCTTCTCGAACCAGTCCTGGCGCTTTCGGAGCACCTCCGCATGGGCCGTGTGGTAGACGTAGTTGCGAAGATCGTCCAGGGTTCTCCATACGGACATGTTGAACAGGATCCGATCGTCGTCGTAGGGCCGGAGGTACGTGGCGTTCCCCTCGGTGCCTTGAAGGCGCCAGACGAAACCGGGGCTCCGGTCGGCGAGCGCGTTGATCTCGTCGAGTCGCGCGACGAACCCCGCCATCGCCGGGTCGTCGAGGGGCGCCCTCGTGCGTCCGATGTTGACTTGAGCCAGGTGCGCGATCTCACCCACGAGTCACCTCGTCCACTGCCGATCAGGAACCTGTATAGCACAGGAGACGGCCTCCTCCCGGTCTGCTAGCCTTGCGGGCCATGCGCTCATTCCTGCTTCCGATGTTCCTCCTCGCGGCCGCTCCGTCGCTCCTTGCCGACGCTCCTGTCACGATCGCCTCCCGCGCGAACGGCCTCGAGCGCCACGAGGGTTTCGTGCCGTACTACTGGGACTCCGCGAAGGGCCAGCTCCTGCTCGGAGGTCTCGCCCTCGGACGAGGACGTGCTCTACGGCGCGGGGCTCGCGGGAGGGGCGGGGCTCATCGACGTCGTGCTCGATCGCGGACAGCTCGGCGGCCTCGGCCTCTGCCGCTTCGAGCGCGTCGGACCGCGGGTCCTCCTGCGGCAGATCCAGACGACCCACCGCAGCGGCGTCGCCGACAAGGAGAGAAGCCGCGTCGTGGCCGAATCCTTCCCGTCCTCGGTCCTGGCCTCGCTCCCCGTCGTCGCCGAAGACGGGAACCGCGTGCTCGTCGACGCCACCGACTTCCTCCTCCACGACACGTTCGTGGCGGCGACGCTGAAACAGGCCAAGGCCGGCGACTTCCGCCAGGACATGGCTCGCTCCGCCCTCGAGTTCGACCGTACCGGCGCCTTTCCCCTCAATACCGAGATCGAGGCGACGCTGACCTTCGCGGCCGAGAACCCCACGCCGGCGACGGCGGCCGTCCTTCCCGACGGGCAGACCATGAGCCTCCGCCTCCACCACACGTTCCTGAAGCTGCCGGAGCCGGGATACACGACGCGTCTTCTCGATCCGCGCATCGGGTTCATCGCGAGCCCGATCCTCGACCACACGGCTCCCTTCACCGAGCCCATCGACCGCTACCTCGTCAACCGGTGGCGCCTCCAGAAGAAGGACCCGCTGGCCGCCGTCTCGGAGCCGGCGGCGCCGATCGTCTACTACCTGGATCGCGGGATTCCCGAGCCCGAGAGGACCGCGATCCGGGAAGGGGCGCTCTGGTGGAACCACGCCTTCGAGGAGGCGGGCTTCAAGAACGCCTTCGTCGCTGAAGGACCTCCCCGAGGGCGCCACCTTCCTCGACGCGCGCTTCTCCGGCATCGAGTGGGTCGACCGGGCGGAGCGCGGCTGGTCGGTGGGGGAGTTTCGCTCGGATCCGCGCACCGGCGAGATCCTCCAGGGCGTGGCGCGGATCGATTCCCATCGTCGCCGCACCACGTCGCGCCTCTGGCAGAATCTCAAGCCTCCGTCCCACGCCTGCGCCGCGGGCGACTCGCCCGATCTCGCGTGGCTCGCGAGCGGTTCCGGCGACTCGATCTTCGACAGCGAGGAGGGCCTCGTTCTCGCCCGCCTCCGCTACCTCGCGGCCCACGAGGTGGGGCACACGCTGGGTCTCCAGCACAACTGGGCCGCGACGACGTTCGGCTGGGGTTCGGTGATGGACTACCTCGGGCCGAACATCCAGTTGAAGGACGGGAGGGTCGATCTCTCCGACGCATACCCGACCGACGTCGGCTCCTACGACCGCCTCGCCATCCGCTGGGGGCACGCCACCGAAGACGCCAGCGGCGCTCGACGCCATCGTGCGAGAAGGATATGGCCGGGGCATCGTGTTCCCGCTCGAGAGCGACCCGCGGTGGGCCGAGTACGACTGGGGACCGGACGCCGCCGCGTGGCTGAAGACGACCATGGACGTGAGGCGCGTCATCCTGGCGCGGTTCGGGGCCGCACAGCTCTCCCCGGGGATGCCCGTGTACTTGCTGCAGGAGCGCTTCAGCCTCGCCTACCTCTACCATCGGTTCGGGATCCAGGCGGCCCAGGGGCTCGTCGGCGGGCAGTATCAGACGAATGCGCTGGCGGGGGACGGCCAGGTCCCGGCATCCTGGGTTTCCGCCGCGAAGCAGAACGAAGCCCTCGATCTCCTGCTGAGGGCGCTGGCTCCCGAGGCCCTCGACGTCCCCGACGCGATCGCGGCGACGCTCGTGGCTGAGCCCAACGGGTGGGCGCCGACCCGCGAACGCTTCTCGTCCGAGGCCGGCGCCGTGTTCAGCCCCCTCTCGGCGGCCCGCTCCCTCGCTTCCCTCGTCGTGGGTCCGCTCTTGACCCCCGAAAAGGCCGCACGCCTCACCCTCCCGCGCGGAGCCGGCGCCCTCTCGCTGAGCGGCCTGATCGAGCGCCTCGTCTCGGCCACGTGGGGCGCCCCGGCCGCGCCCGCCGAGCGCCAGGCCGCCCTCCGCCGCGTCTCCGAGCGCGTGGTCCTCGATGCCCTCGTCGGCCTGGCCGCAAACCCCGCCGCGTCTCCCGAGGCGCGGGCCGGCGCGACCGCGGCCCTCGTCCGGTTGCGCGAGCGCCTGAAGGTCATGAAGGGCTCGGGCCCGGAGGCCGAGGGGCACCTCCGTCTCGCGGAGCGCGACCTGAGCGAGTTCCTCGACCGACCGGAGACGCGGAAGGGGCAGCCGGCGCCGCAAGCGCCGCCGGGCCGCCCCATCGGCGGAGCGCCGTTCTAGATAGCGCGCGCCGAGCGTCACCTGGCGGGGGTCTTGCTGCCCTTGGCAACCACCGGGAGGCTTATACTCGCGCTTCTTGGACCTTCGCCCCCTCCGCCATCGGGACTATCGGTTCCTCTTTGTGGCCCAGGCCGTGTCGTTCTTCGGCTCGCTGCTGACGTATGTGGCCCTGCCGTACCAGGTGTACCGCCTCACGGGATCGTCGCTCGCGGTGGGTCTCGTCGGCCTGACCGAGCTGGGTCCCCTGCTCCTGACGGCCTTCGTCGGAGGCGCGCTCGCCGACGCGGTCGATCGCCGCAAGATGGTCCTCTGGACCGAGGCGGCGCTTGCGGTCGGTAGCCTCGCCCTGGCGGCGAACGCGATGCTCCGAGCCCCGCTCCTCTGGCCGTTGTACGTGGCCGCGGCAGCGATGTCGGCCCTGAACGGCCTGCAGCGACCCTCCCTCGACTCGCTCATGCCCCGCCTCGTCGACAAGGACGAGATCCCGGCGGCCGCGGCCCTGTCGATGTTCCGGGGAAGCCTCGGGATGATCCTCGGCCCCGCCATCGGAGGCGTGCTCATCGCGTGGAAGGGGGTCGGCGTGACGTACTTCGCCGATTTCGCCAGCTACGTCGTTTCCTTCCTGGCGGTGCGGATGATCCGCCGTCTTCCTCCGGCCGAGGGCGCGGAGAGCCCGAGCGTCGCGGCGATCCTCGAGGGCTTCCGCTACGCGAGGAGTCGCCAGGAGCTGATCGGCAGCTACGTGGTGGACTTCGTCGCGATGGTGTTCGGCATGCCCCTCGCGCTCTTTCCCGCCATCGCCGACACGATGGGGGGACCGAGAGTCCTGGGAATGCTCTACGCCGCCCCGGCGGTCGGCGCTCTCCTGGCCAGTCTCACCAGCCGCTGGACGCCCCGCGTCCGCCGCCATGGCATCGCCATCGCCCTGGCTGCCGCGGTGTGGGGGATCGCGATCGTCGTCTTCGGATACTGTGAACGCCTCTGGCCGGCCGTCTTCTTTCTCGCCATCGCCGGCGGCGCCGACGGTGTGAGCGCGCTCTTCCGTTCGACGCTGTGGAACCAGACCATCCCCGACGCGCTACGCGGGCGCTTGGCCAGCATCGAGATGGTGAGCTACACGAGCGGCCCCTTGCTCGGCCACGCCGAGGCAGGCTTCGCCGCCGCCCTGGGGGGCGTTCGCTTCTCGGTCGTGTCGGGGGGCGCCCTGTGCGTCGTGGGCGTGGCCGTCTGCGCGGCCCTTCTGCCCGGTTTCGTTCGCTATGAAGCGCGGCCGGTGCCGCCGGCCCCCGGGGCCGTGGCGCGCTCGTAGGCCTTGCGCAGGGTCGTGGCCAGCGGCTTGAGGGCCGCGCCGAAGGGGGACCGGCGCCGCCACACGAGGGCGATCGTCCTGTGAGGTGCGGGCTTTGCGAAACGCCTCACCCGGATCCGGCCGCGGCGGCTCTCGGCGGCGACGGCCAGGCGGGGGAGCAGGGTGACGCCGGACCCGCCCGCGACCATCTGCGACAGGGTCGACAGGCTCGTGGCCCGGAAGCTGGATTCGCGGGCGCCGGCCCGCTGGCAGAGGGGAAGGGCCTGATCGCGGAGGCAGTGCCCCTCGTCGAGGAGCAGCACCTCGCTGTCGCGAATCTCGTCCATGGCGACCGGGGAAGCCGATCGGGAGAGGCGATGATCGTCCCCCGTCGCCAGCACGAACGCGTCCTTCGCAACGACCTCGCGCTCCAGGTCGCCCAGGTCGGGCCCGAGGGCCACCACGGCCCCTTCCAGGTCCCCTGAAGCCAGGAGGCTCACGAGGGCCGCGGTCTTCTCCTCCACCCAGGCCACGGTCAGGCGAGGATGGCGCCGGACGATGAGGGGCGTGGCCTCTGGGAGCAGATAGGGCGAGATGGTCGGAATGACGCCGATCCGCAGCGTGCCCGCCAGGGGATCTCCGAGCCGCTGGGCGGCGCTCACCAGCTCGTCCGCCTCGAGGAGGAGGCGCCGAGCTCGAGCGATCAGCTCCTCGCCTCCGGGCGTGATCAGGACCCGTCGCCGGTCGCGCTCGAACAGGCGCACGCCGACGGCGGCCTCGAGCTGGGCGATCTGCGCGCTGAGGGAGGGCTGCGACACGTGGCATGCCTCGGCCGCCCGCCGGAAGCTGAGGGAGTCGGCCACCGCGATGGCGTACTGGAGCTGACGGAGGGAGAGGGGATGGGGTCCGAGCCTCATGATAGGTACAAGCTATCACACTAGTACAAATGATGTCTTGGACGGATCAGGCGAAAGGGATCATCGTGGTGACCACGGGACGGGCGGTGGGACCGCCGAACCCGAGGAGGTCACGATGTCGAAGCGAGTTCCCCTGACGACGGAAGCCGGCGCGCCGGTCGCCGACAACCAGCACTCCCAGACCGCGGGTCCCTCGGGCCCGGCCCTGTTGCAGGACCACCACCTCATCGAGAAGCTGGCGCGCTTCAACCGCGAGCGCATTCCCGAGCGGGTCGTACACGCGGTGGGCACGGGCGCCTACGGGTACCTCGAGGTGACGAGCCCCGACGTGCCGAAGTGGACGAAGATGAAGGTCTTCTCGGCCGTGGGCAAGAAGACGCGCCTCTTCCTGCGCTTCTCGACGGTGGCCGGATCCAAGGGCGCGGCCGACACGGCGCGCGACCCGCGCGGCTTCGCCGTCAAGTTCTACACCGAGGACGGGAACTGGGACCTGGTCGGCAACAACACGCCGGTCTTCTTCCTGCGCGACGGGATCAAGTTCCCCGACTTCATCCACTCGCAGAAGTACGATCCGTTCACCAACCGTCAGGAGCCCGACAACATCTGGGACTTCTTCTCCCATTCGCCCGAGGCCACCCACCAGTTCACGTGGCTCTTCGGGGACCGCGGCATCCCGGCCTCCTACCGGCAGATGGACGGCTTCGGCTCCCACACCTTCCAGTGGGTGAACGCCAGGGGGGAGCGCTTCTGGGTGAAGTTCCACTTCAAGACCGACCAGGGGATCCGCTGCCTCACCTCGGAAGAAGCGGCGCGCCTCGGCGCGCAAGGATCCGGCCTACCTCCACAAGGAGCTGTACGACGCCATCGAAGGGGGGCAGCGCCCCTCGTGGACGCTGAAGGTCCAGGTCATGCCCGAGAAGGACGCGGCGACCTACCGCTTCGACCCGTTCGACCTGACCAAGGTCTGGCCGTACGCCGACTACCCGCTCATCCCGATCGGCAGGATGGTGCTCGACCGGGTGCCCGACAACTACTTCGCCGAGATCGAGCAGTCGGCCTTCGATCCCGCCAACTTCGTGCCGGGCATCGGCCCGTCGCCGGACAAGATGCTCCAGGCGCGTCTCTTCGCCTACGGCGACGCGCATCGCTATCGCCTCGGCATCAACCACACGCGGCTTGCCGGTCAACGAGCCGAAGGGCGTCGCCGCCGGAGTGAACAACTACGGCCGCGACGGCTCCATGCGGACGGACGACAACGGCGGCCGCTCCAAGAACTACGAGCCGAACAGCTACGACGGTCCCGCCCAGACCGACGAGCCGTACGCGCTGGGCTACGGCGTCTCCGGGCCGGTCGGGCCCCACGCGCCGGTCCACCACAAGGACGACGACGATTTCGTCCAGGCGGGGGCCCTGTATCGGGTGATGAAGGAGGACGCGCGAGCGCGCCTCGTCGCCAACATCGCCGCTAGCCTGGGCCAGGTGACACGCGCCGACGTCATCGAGCGGTCCATCGGGAACTTCCGGAAGGCCGACGCGGAGTTCGGCCGCCGCCTGAGCGAAGCCGTCGCGAAGGTCCGCGGCCTGATCGAGGCCGAGGTCGCGCGATGAGCATGACAGCCCTCACCCCTGAGGCGTCCGCCACGGACGCCGAAGCACTGACTCTCGTCCGCGCCGCGTTTCAGCACGCTCGCGGTGGAGACGTGGCGGAGCTGCGCCTGCTCCTCGACAGGGGTGTGCCGGCCAACGTCTGCAACGAGGTGGGCGACAGCCTGCTCATGCTGGCCAGCTACCAGGGTCAGGCGGAGGCCGTCCGCCTCCTCCTCGGCCGTGGCGCCGATCCCGAGATCCGCAACGCGCGCGGCCAAAGCCCCCTGGCGGGCGCGGCCTTCAAGGGGGACCTGGCGATCGCCCGCCTCCTGATCGACGGCGGGGCGCAGGTGGACGGTACGGGTCTGGACGGGAAGACGGCGCTCATGTTCGCGGCGATGTTCGACCGTGTCGAGATGATCGACCTGCTCCTGGCCCGCGGTGCGTCCGTGGACCGGCGCGACGCAGCGGGCGCTACGGCCCTCGCTCTCGCCGAAGGGATGGGGGCTCGGCGGGCTGCGGCTCGCTTGTCATAGGGTTGGGGCTAGAATGGCGGCGCGCGACGGCGCCGGCTCGCGCGCCGCCTCTTCGGAAGGAGCAAGCCCATGCCCGATCCCAAGGACAACGACCTCACCCGTCGACGGTTCCTGACCAGGGCCGGAGGGGGCCTGGCCGCGGCAGGAGCATTCGGGGCGCTGACGAGGCGCGTCCGGGCTCAGCAGGTGCCGGAGCCGCCCGGCAAGAAGCTGGGGTGGGCGATCGTGGGCCTCGGCAGCCTCTCCATCAACCAGATCCTCCCGGCCTTCGCGAAGTGCGAGAAGTCGAAGGTGATGGCGCTGGTCAGCGGGCATCCCGACAAGGCGCAAGAAGCTGGCCGCAGCGCTACGGCGTGAAGCCGAAGAGCATCTACAACTACCAGAACTACGACTCCATCAAGGACAACCCCGACGTGGACGTCATCTACGTCGTGCTGCCCAACAGCATGCACGCCGAGTACACGATCCGCGGCGCACCAGGCCGGCAAGCACGTGCTGTCGCGAGAAGCCGATGGCCAACACCCCCGCCGATTGCGAGGCGATGATCGACGCCGCGCGCAAGGCCAATCGGAAGCTGATGGTCGCCTACCGCTGCCGCTACGAGCCCTTCAACAAGGAAATGATCCGCATGGCTCGCGAGCAGGAGCTTGGACCGACCAAGGTCTTCCTCGCCGACCACGGCTTCAGCATCGGCGATCCGACCCAGTGGCGCCTCAAGAGGGAGCTGGCCGGCGGCGGCTCGCTGATGGACATCGGCATCTACAGCCTCCAGGCCGCGCGCTACGTCACCGGCGAGGAGCCGACCGACATCAACGCGATGATGTACAGCACACCGCGGGGACGAGCGCTTCAAGGAGGTCGAGGAGACCATCAACTTCCAGCTCCGCTTCCCGAGCGGCGTCCTCGCCAACTGCACGTCCAGCTACGGCTATGCGGGGCAGAACCACTACCGCGTCGTGGGCACCAAGGGATGGGCCGAGCTGGAGCCGGCCACGGGCTACTCGGGCCTCCGACTGCGTGTGCGGCGGGGAAACGCCACCGAGGAGCGGGACCTGCCGGTCGCGCGACCACTTCGCCCTCGAGATGGACCACATGTCCGAGTGCGTGATGGAGAACAAGGAGCCCCTCACCCCGGGCGAGGAGGGGCTGAAGGACCTTCGCCTCATGATGGCGATCTACGAGGCGGCGAGGACGGGCAAGACCGTCAAGGTGTAGCGTCCGAGCCGGCGGCCGGGCGCGCTACGGCGAGAACCAGTAGCTGACCTTGACGAGGAAGACGTTGTCGGGATGCAGGCGCCACAGCGAGTCCCAGTTCGAGGCGAACGAGGGTCCCGGCCCCGGCGCAGGTCCGTGCGTCCCTGCGACCAGACGACGTAAAGCGACGATCCTGGCTTGTATTCCCAACGCGCGACGAGGTTGGAGCGGAACTGCCGGAAGTTGAAGTCGGGGTTGGCGAACGAGTAGGAGGGGCCACCGCCCGCCTTCCGTCACCTGGTACGTGTTGTCTTCCGGCCGGAGAGCGATCTCGTCGGGGCCGTAGAGATGGAAGCGGTCCCGGCTGGCGCTCGCCAGGGTGTCGGTCGCCTTCTTGAACCCCGTGTAGTGGCCGGTGCTGAGGAAGGGGCTGCCGTAGTACTGGACGGTGAGCTCGGGCGTGATCGAGAGGTTGACCCGGAGCGTGAAGCTCCAGGTGTCCTGGTCGATGCGGCCGAGGACCCAACGCGCGCCCGCATCGGTGCCGGCGGTCGCGACGTACTGCAGGTTGTCGAGGAGCCGTTCGTACGCTGACGATTCCCGACAGCGCTGAGGCGATTCGACGGGCGCAGGTTGAGGGTGCCCTCGAGGCTGGATGAGCGCGAGTCGTCGTCCCGCGCCCAGGAGTGCTCGGCGTGGGTCGAGATCGAGGCGCGCCGCGACGAATCGGTGCCGGCGTCCAGGTACGCGGTGAAGTAGTCGTGCCAACGCAGCGCGGGACCGCCGCGCAGCATCCGTGTGTCGACCACGTCGTCGTAGGCGAGGTGCGCCGCCGCCTGCCACTTGTTCTTGAACATGCGCCGGACGCGTCGAGCGCGGTGGTCGTGCGCGTCTGGAGCCCGCCGAAGTCCCACTGGTCCTCTCGCGAGAGCTGGACCGAGTAGCTCGCGGAAGATGCCCTTCGGCGTCGGCTCCGGCCCAGCCGAGGAAGACCTGGTTCGCGATCAGGTCGGCCTGGCGAAGGTAGCCCGACGTCGTTCAAGTCGAGCCCGGGCGAGTACAGGTGGAAGTGGTCGGTGAGCCGAAGGCGGCCCTTGCCCGTAGTGCCGAACCGGACGGAGCCGCCGTAGCCGGAGAGCGACGTGGCGTTCTCGGTCGACGCCGAGGTAGCTCGCGTCGGGCCGCTGGTAGTAGTGGACCGGGTTCGTCTGGAGCGCGCAGGATCGCCTCGCGGTCGCCCGTGACGTGGCTGAAGACGCCGCTCGCCTCGAGGATCCACGCCCGGTTGGCGAAGTAGCGCGTGAAGTCGATCCCGCCGGTCGAGCGCCTGGCGTCGGAAGGAAGGCGAGCGCCGGGTCGGAGATCCAGCGATGCGTGGACGTGATCATCCCGCCGAGGCTCGTGTGGCCCTTGCCCCAGTCCTTGTGAACGCGGCCGACGGTGTAGCTGCCGAACGGCTCGACCGACTGCGTCACGACCGCCCGAGGGCGACCTCGATGCTCGCCGTCTCCTTCTGGGTGAAGGCTCTGGAGCACGCCGACCGAGAGGCCGTCGGTCGTCTTCCCCGTCACCTTGAGGGCGCCCAGGATCGTCGTGCTCTCGGGAGACTCGGATCGTCTCGCCCTGGCGCCAGCGGCGGCGCGTAGGAGGGCGCCTCGCCGATGCGCCGCGAGTAGAAGAGCTGGTCGCTCGCCCTCGACGCCGAAGGCGAGGATCTTGCGCCCCTCGAGGAAGAAGGGCCGCTTCTCCTCGTAGAACGTCTCGTAGGCCGTGAGGTTGATGACCGAGGGATCGGCCTCGACCTGGCCGAAGTCCGGGTTGACGGTCGCGTCGAGGGTGAAGTTCGACGTGAGGCCGATCTTCGCGTCGAGGCCGACTCGCGCCCGACGCCGTCGGTGCCCCCGTCCGGGACCGACGGGATCCGGAGCGGCCTTGCCCAGCGACGTGGGCAGAAGCTCGACGTGGCGCGAGCGCTTGCAGGCCGTGGATGCCCGCGCAGCTCGCCGAGCTGGTACATGCGCCCGGTGTTCTGGCGCGGGATGAGCTGCCACTGGTCCTCTTCCTGGTTGCGGTCGATCCAGCGCCAGGCGTGGAGTGCCCCAGACCTGCTCCTCCTGCGGTCCGTAGCGCAGCTGGTTCAGCGGCACGCGGAACTCCGCCGTCCAGCCCTTGTCGTCGTGCGCCACCTCGCCGTCCCACACGGCGTCCCAGCGTCGTGTCCCACTCCGTCTCGCCGTTGCCGAGGATGAGGTCGATCTTGCTGCCGCCCGCCGTGAGGTCGAACTCGAAGCCGGTGCGCTTGTCGTTGTAGCTGTCGAAGCAGACGCCGACGATGTCCCCCGCACCCGTGAAGTCGTCGCGCCGGCCCGGGTAGCGATGGACCTTCGCGGGATCGTCGTAGGCGCGGATCGCGAAGTAGACGTTCTTGTCGTCGTAGAGGATCTTGAGCTCGGTCGGCTCGCGAGGGCTTGGCGCCCTCGGTCGGCATGTTCTGGGTGTAGTCGCCCGCCCACTCGCCCTCCTTCCACGCCTCGTCGTCGAGGCGGCCGTCGATGACGGGTGGCTTCCCCTGGAGGCGCACCGTGTCGTAGATGCGGACGGGGTACTTCCGGCCGAAGGGGTTGGCGGAAGCGGCCGGCGCCGGATCCTGCGCCGCCGACGGGGCTGTCAGAGAGGCCGCCGCCAGGGTCGTGAGGAGGAGCCGCCTCACCGCGGGGTCACGGGTTATCATGGGGAACCGGGCCCATCATAGGACACTGGAAGAGGAAGAGGTGAGCATGATCAGCCTCAACGTCAACGGCGCCGAGCGCCAGGTCGACCTCGATCCGAACATGCCGCTGCTCTGGGCTCTTCGCGACGTCCTGGGCCTGACGGGCACCAAGTACGGCTGCGGCGTGGCCCAATGCGGCGCTTGCACCGTGCACATCGACGGAGAGGCGCAGCGTTCCTGCCAGGCTCCCATCGGCACGCTCGCCGGCCGGAAGATCACGACCATCGAGGGGCTCTCGCCGGACGGCCACCATCCTCTTCAGAGGGCCTGGGAAGAGGTGAACGCCCCGCAGTGCGGCTACTGCCAGGTCGGCCAGATCATGAGCGCCGCGGCCCTCCTCCGGAAGACGCCGAAGCCGTCCGACGAGGAGATCGACAACGCGCTGGCCGGTAACCTCTGCCGCTGCGGCACCTACCTGCGGATCCGCGAGGCGGTCCGGAAGGCGGCGCTGTGATTCCCCGCGCGCTCGTGGCGTCTCGCATCGAGGCCGCGGCCCCTCGAATTGCGTCCGTGAGCCGGCGGGAGTTCCTGGAACTGACGGGTCTCGGGGCGGGAGCGCTCGTCCTGGGCCTGGGCCCGGCGAGCGCCCGCGCCGCCGCCGGCGACCCTCGCGCCTTTCGGTTCGACCTGTTCCTCTCTCTCGATGCCTCGGGCGGAGTGGAGATCGTGGCCCACCGCTCGGAGATGGGTCAGGGAATCAGGACGGCGCTGCCGATGGTCGTGGCCGACGAGATGGACGCCGATTTCGACCGCGTGCGCGTCGTCCAGGCCCCGGGGGACGAGCGCTACGGCAGCCAGAACACCGACGGGTCCCACAGCATCCGCGACTTCTTCGAGCCGATGCGACGGGTGGGCGCCACCGCGCGGCGCATGCTCGTGGAGGCCGCAGCCAAGGCCTGGGGTGTTCCGGCCGCGGAATGCGTGACGGAGGCGCACTTCGTTCACCATCGAGCCAGCGGTCGCAGCCTCGGATACGGCGAACTGGCGGAGCGGGCCGCTGCGCTGCCTCCGCCCGACCCCAAGACGCTCAAGCTCAAGTCCCGGGCGCAGTGGCGCTACATCGGCAAGGGTCGGAAGCTGGTCGACGTCCCCGACATCGTCACGGGCCGCGCGACCTTCGGCATCGACGCGCGGATCCCTGGCATGCTCCACGCTTCGATCGAGCGTTCCCCGGTGGTCGGCGGCAAGCCCGTCTCGTTCGACCGGGAGGCCGCCCTCAAGGTGGCCGGCGTCCGGCACGTGGTGGAGTTGGAAACCGTGGGGCTCTCCCAGGGGATGAAGCCCCTCGGGGGCGTCGCCGTGGTCGCGGACCACACCTGGGCGGCGATGCAGGGGCGGAAGGCCCTGAAGGTCTCGTGGGGCGCGAGTGCCGAGTCGGGCTACGACTCCCTGGTCTATCGGAAGGAGCTGGAAGGGAAGGCGAGCCAGCCCGGCAAGGTGGTGCGCCAGAGGGGAGACGTCGACAAGGCCCTCGGCGCCGCCGCCAAGCGTGTCTCGGCCCTCTACTACACGCCGCACTTGACGCACAGTTCGATCGAGCCCCCCGCCGCCCTGGCCTCCGTGGGCGACGGCGCTTGCGAGATCTGGGCCTGCACGCAGGACCCGATGGGTGCGAGGACCGAGGTGGCCACGGCGCTGGGCATCCCCGTGGAGAAGGTCACGCTCCACGTGACGCTCCTCGGCGGCGCCTTCGGCCGCAAGTCGAAGCCCGATTTCGTCATCGAGGCGGCCCTTCTCTCCCGGAAGGCCGGCCGTCCGGTCAAGGTGACCTGGACCCGTGAAGACGAGATACGGCACGGCTACTACCACTCCGTGAGCGCGCAGCATCTCGAAGCGGGCCTGGACGCGACCGGCCGCACCGTCGCCTGGCGCCACCGCACCGTGTTCCCGACGATCGCCTCTACCTTCGACGCGAAGGCCGAGTACCCTCCGAACTGGGAGCTGGGCCTGGGCTTCACCGACACGCCCTTCGACGTGCCGAACCTCCGCCTCGAGAACGCGCCGGTCGCACCCCACGTGCGCATCGGGTGGCTACGGTCGGTGGCGAACATCTACCACGCCTTCGCGATCGGTTCATTCGCCGACGAGCTGGCCCACGCCGCGGGCGCCGATCCCAAGGACTACCTCTTGAAGCTGATCGGCGAGCCTCGGCGCGTCGACCTGAAGGCCGAGGGCTCCGACAACCCGAACTACGACGCCTCCTTCGAGGACTATCCCGTCGACACGGGGCGCCTGCGCCACGTGATCGAGGTCGCGGCGAAGGAGGCGCGCTGGGGTCGCCAGCTCCCGAAAGGACGCGGCCTGGGGATCGCGGCGCACCGCAGCTTCCTGAGCTACGTCGCGGTCGTGGCTGAGGTCTCGGTGGACGCGCAGGGCACCGCCCGTGTCGAGGAGGCCCACATCGCGTTCGATTGCGGGACCTTCGTCAACCGGGACACCGTCCAGACCCAGGCCCAGGGCGCCGTGATCTTCGCCCTCAGCGGGGCGCTCCACGGGAAGATCACGGCCAGGGCCGGGGCCGTCGAGCAGTCGAACTTCCACGACTATCCGCTCGTCCGCATCACCGAGGCACCGCGGGACATCCACGTCCACCTGGTGGAGAGCGAAGCTCCGCCGGCCGGGGTGGGAGAGCCGGGGGTGCCTCCCGTGGCCCCCGCCGTGGCCAACGCGATCTTCGCCGCCACCGGCGAGCGCCGCCGCGAGCTGCCCCTGGGACGACGCCTCCAGGCCTGAGGGACGGGCCGTCCCGCCTCAGGGCTGGATGATGATGTTCGGCTTCGAGTTCCCCTCGGCGTAGAAGGACCGTCCGCCGCCCCCGGCGAGGACCGCCTCGTACTCGATGTAGAGGGGAGCATTCGCCGCCGTGAAGTCGTGGGCGTCTTCGGCGCAGATCGTGTACGTTCTGGGATCGATTCCCGTCGGGAAGGTGACGGTCACGTCGCCGGTGGTCTTGTTGACGATCGAGAACGTGGAGCCTCCCTTCACGACCGCCGGCGACGGAAACACGGCGACCATGCCGTTCCCCTTCTGGTAGATCCAGATGTGTTTCACGCTGTCGGTGCTGTTGAACGCTATCATTTGACCTCCTCGCTATTGACCCTGGTGCGGCCTCATCCCCGTGGAGCCGCGGCTGACGCCTTTGGCCCCGGGATGGGAGACGCGGCGCTGGCCGGAAACCTCGGATCCGCCCGAAGCCCCTTCAGGAACGGATCGCCGTCGACCTGCTCGATCGGATATCCCCCCGCCAGAGCGCGCCGGATCCATTGGAGGGCGGCGGCGCGATCCCCCAGCTGCTCGTACACCGACGCGGCCTGCTGCATCACCTCGACGTCGCCGGGCGCGGCCACCAGGGCTCGGGCCACGAGGTCCCGCGCCCTGGCGCGGTCGCCCAGCATGGCGCGGCAATCGGCCAGGTCGATGAGCACGGCAGCATCGCGGGGATTCACGGCGAGCCCGGCCTCCGCGAGCACCGCGGCCTTGTCGTAGGCGGCCGCCGCCCGATCGCGTTCTCCCGGCGCCAGGAACCGGGCCGCCGCGAGGTTGCGCCAGAGGCGATAGTCGCGATCGCTCAGCTCGATGGCTCTCTCGTAGGCCCGCGCCGCCTCGGCGTAGCGGCCGCGGGAGAACTCGATCGTGGCGAGGTTCGACGCCGCGTCGGGCGTGGGCCGAATCGCGAGGGCGCGTTGGAGGAGCGGCGCGGCCTCGTCGTCCCGACCGAGCTGGTGAAGGAGGCCGCCCAGGTTCGCGTACCCGCGGGTATTGTCGGGGCTCAGCTCGATCACGCGGCGGAATTCCCGCTCCGCCTCGGCGTAGCGCGCCTGGCGAAAGTAGAAGGTCCCGAGATAGAGGTGCGTGCTCGAGTCGCCGGGGCGTTGCTCCAGGGCTTTCTTGTAGGCGGTCTCCGCCTCGCGGGCGCGGCCCAGGCGCTCGAGCGCCGATCCGCTCCCCTTGAGGGCCTCGAGGCTCGACGGGTCGAGAGCGAGGGCCCGCTCGTAGTCGCGGAGCGCGGCTTCGGCTTCCCCGGTTTCCTCGCGCAGGTTGCCGAGGGACACGTGGACCGGGGCCAGGAGATCGTTGATCTCGAGGGCCCGATCGCAGGAATGGCGCGCCACGTCGACGCTCTGGGGGTCCTTCGTGAGCCGGTACAGCCTCAAGTGGGCCTCGCAGAGCCCCGCGTAGGCGAGGGCGTATCCCGTGTCCTTCTGCAGGGCGCCCTGGAAGGCCGAGATCGCCTGCTTGACCCTGTCCTCGTTCTCGTACCGCTGCAGGTGGCCTTTTCCTTGAAGGTACAGATCGTAGGCGCCGGCCACGGAAGTGCGACCCGCGGCCAGCACGCGTCCCGCCTCGGCCCCCACCTCGAGCTCGAGCATGTCGGCCACGGCCTGCACGACCGTGTCCTGGAGCGTGGCGAGATCCTCGAGGCGGGTATCCAGCGATCGGGCCCGAAGCTGTCGCAGGGTCCGGGCGTCCACCAGGTTCACCGTGAGCCGGATGCGGTCCCCGGTGCGCTGGACGCTCCCCGTCACGGCCAGGGTCACGCCGAACGACCGACGGGCCGCCGCGACGGTCGTCACCGCGGATCCGCGCAGCTCCGACGCGGGCAATACCGAGAGGGAGCCCTGGAAGCGCTCGAGCTCCGTGAGCTTCGAGGTGAGGGTCTCGGCCAGCCCGTCGCAGAAGGCCTGGCTCGTCGCGTCGGCGCCGGCGTGGCTGAACGGGAGAACGGCGAGCTGCTTCACGCGCGGGAGCGGTCCGCCGAACAGGGCGTCGTGGACGGGTCCGGACCACAGGACGAGACCGCCAAGGGCCAGCGCCGCGCCGACGGCCGCCGCCCGACGGAGACGCCCGTGCCGCATCGGTTGCCGCGGCCGATAGGTCGGGGGCGGACTGGACAGCGTGGGGGCGTCCTCGAGCTGTTCGGCGGCTTGCTTCAGCTCCCGGGCGAGATCGCCGGTGGAGGCGTAGCGATCCTGGGGGTCCTTCGCGAGGCATCTCTCGACGATCTGGCAGAAGGCCGGGGGCGCCGAGGGGTTCAGGACGACCAGGGGCTGGGGCTCCATCTCGATGATGGCGGCGAGGGTTTGCACCGTGCTCTCGCGGCGGAAGGCGCGCTGGCCGGTGGCGATCTCGTACAGGATCGCGCCAAGGGCGAACTGGTCCCCCCGGAAGTCCACCGGCTCCCCGCGTGCCTGCTCCGGCGACATGTAGCCGGCGGTGCCGAGGACGGCTCCGGAGTGGGTGTCGGGGCTCTTGAAGGCGAGAGCCTCCGCGGTGGGAGCCGTGCTGTCGGCCTCGGGCGTCTTGTCCCCCGAGCCGGAGGTGACGAGCTTGGCCAGGCCGAAGTCCAGCAGCTTGACCCGGCCGTCCCCCGTGACCATCACGTTTTCGGGCTTGAGGTCACGGTGGACGATACCCGCGGCATGGGCCTTCGCGAGGCCTTCGGCGATCTGCGCCGCGTATTCGAGGGTCCTCTTGGTGAGAGCGGGCCGCCCCCAGGCAAGGAGAGTCCGCAGCGTGCGGCCCTCCACCAGCTCCATCACGATGTAGGGCCCGCCGTCGTGATGGCCGATCTCGTGGATCGTCACGATGTTCGGATGGTTGAGGGCGGAGGCCGCGCGCGCTTCCTGCTCGAAGCGGATCAGGCGATTGGGATCCGCGGCGACGTTCCGCAGGAGGACCTTGATGGCCACCTCGCGGCCGAGGTGCAGGTCCTTCGCCCGGTACACCTCTCCCATGCCGCCGGCGCCCAGCTTCTCGCGGATCTCGTAGTGGCCGATCGCCTCGCCGATCTCGATCATGATCGGCTGACCCCGTCAGCGTGGTTGGGACGGGCGAAGCGTAGTCCCGTTGGGAGGCACGGTCAACGGCCGCCGTCCTCGGCCGCCGGCCGCGGTGGCGCGCCCTCTAGACGGGCAGCTCCCAGCCCGCCCGGTAGGTCTCCTTCAGGTACTGGTCCGCCTCGGGCGCGTTGGTGGCCTTCATGCTCGGGCCGTCCCACTTCAGGAGCTTCCGCGTGCGGAGCGCCACGTTGCCGAGGAGGACGAACTCCGAGAGCCGCGCGCCGTACTCGAAGTTGCTGCTGGCCGGCGTCCCGCCCTTGCACGCCTGGAGCCAGTCGGCGTGATGTCCCTCGACGCGCGCCAGCGTCTTCGCGGGGCGCTTGTACTCGCGGTGCAGCTCGAGGGGCAGGAGGCGCGGCATGCCCGACCACCCCGCGCAGGTGATCATCCCCTTCTCCCCGATGAAGAGGATGCCGTTGTCCCCTTCGCCGAGGCGCTGCTTCGGGTCGTCCGGGTCGATGCCGAGCGGGCGTCGGCGGACGCAGGCCGCCGTCGTACCAGTAGACCGTCACGGGGCCCTGTTCCCGCGCGCGGCGAACCGGTAGGTCACCAGGAGCCCGGTCGAGCAGACCTCGTCGTCCAGGTACGGGGCCGAGGCCTCCACGGTCTGCGGGGTGTCGAGCTCGAGCGCGTCGAACGCCGGGTCGAGGTTGTGGACGGCCATGTCCGGCAGCGCCGCCGCCGCCGAAGGCCCACCACCCGCGCCAGTTGAACGGCGCATAGGCGGGATGGTACGGGCGCGGCTCGCGCGGCCCGAGCCAGAGGTCCCAGTTGAGGCCCTGGGGCACCGCCGGGCGTCCCCTCGGGTCGCCCGTTCCCCTGCGCGAACGCCGCCCGCGCCGCTCCAGGCGTGCACCTCGCGGACCGCGCCGATGGCGCCGTCCCAGATCCACTCGGCGGTCTTGCCGGTGCCCCTCGCTCGAGCGCCCCTGGTTGCCCATCTGCGTCGCGACGCCCGTCTCCTTGGCGACCCGGGCCACCGTGCCGGGCCTCCCAGACGTTGTGGGTCAGCGGCTTCTCGCAGTAGACGTGCTTGCCGGCCTTCATGGCGAGGATGGAGACGTAGGCGTGGAGATGGTCGGGCGTGGCGATCGAGGACGGCGTCGATCGCCTTCTCCTTCTCCAGCATGACGCGGAAGTCCTCGTACACGGCGCACTTGTAGTTCGGGGTCTTGGCGCGGTACGTCTCTTCGATCTCCGCCTTGACCGGACCCCGGCCGGCCTTGCCCGCCGTAGTAGTACGGGCTCAGGTCCCACTCCTCGCACGGGTCGGCGATGGCGATGACCTGGCAGTCGTTCTCCTGGAAGAGGGAGCGGAGGTTGGTGCGCCCCTGGCCGCCGACGCCGATGATGGCGACGTTCACCTTGTCGCTCGGGGCGACGAACCCGGGGCCGCCCAGGACGTGACGGGGAAGGATCGTCGCCGCGGCGACGGCGGACGCCGTGGTGGTGATGAACTGGCGGCGGCTGGATCCCGACGGCTCTCTTCGGCTCATGTCACGTCCTTTTGGTCTGGCGCCCGCGCTGCCGCGAGCCGGATGTCGGGCGAAGCCTACCTCATTCGAAGGGATGTGCGAGAATCCTCGGACCCTTGCGCTCGAGACGTGGTCTTTCTCGGCCCCCTCCTGCTGGCCGCGGCGCTGCGCTTTCCCGATCTCGCCTCGCGGCCGATGCACGCCGACGAGGCGGTCAACGCCGACAAGTTCGGGACCCTGCTGGAAGGCGGGGGCTACGCCTACGATCCCGCCGAGTACCACGGGCCCACCCTCTACTACCTGACGCTTCTTCCCGCCTGGCTCCGGGGCGAGCGCCGGTACGTCGAGATCGACGAGGTCACGCTTGCGCGTCGGTTCCCGCGGTGCTCGGCGTGGCGCTCGTCGCCGCCCACCTCGGGGCGCGAGGCTTCCTGGGCACCGGCGGCGCCGCGGTCGCGGCCCTCCTGGCGGCGCTCTCGCCGGCCATGGTCTTCTACAGCCGCTACTTCATCCACGAGACCCCGCTCGTCTTCTTCACGCTTCGGCGCTGCTTCTCGCGGCTCGCCGCTACCTGCGGGCCCCGGGCGTCGCCCCCGCTCTCCTGTCGGGCGCCTGCGCGGGGCTGATGCTCGCGACCAAGGAGACGGCGCCCCTCGCGCTCGGCTGCATGCTCCTGGCGCTCGGCTTGACCCGCCTCGTCGACCGCTGGCGCGGCGAGTCGTGCCGGCTCGCGCACGTCCTGGTCGCCGCTCGCTGGCGCTGGTCGCCGCGTGCTCGTGGCGGCCTGCTCTTCTCGTCGTTCCTCCGACATCCCGCGGGCGTCGTGGACGCGGTGCGGGCCTACGGCCTCTACCTCGGACCGCGCCGGCGCCGCGGACGCACTTCCATCCCTGGCCCTACTACCTTGGGCTGCTGATCCACTTCCCCTCGAGCGGAACGCCCTTCTGGACCGAGGGGCTCATCCTCGGCCTCGCGGCCGTCGGCGGCGCCGCCGGCTGGGTGGCGAACGGGGTCGCCGGAGCGCGGACCCGAGAGCCCTGCGCTTCCTCGCCTTCTACACGCTCCTGATGCTCGTCGTCTACTCCGCGATCCCGTACAAGACCCCGTGGTGCGTGCTCGGGTTCCTGCACGGCATGATCCTGCTGGCGGGCGCGGGCGCCGTCTTCCTCGTGCGCGTCCGTCCGGAGCGCGCGCGATGAGGGGCGTCGTCGTCGGGCTTCTCGTCTCCGCCGCCGCACAGCTCGGATGGCAGGCGTACGCCGCGAGCTTCCGCTTCGCGGCGGACCCACGGAACCCGTACGTCTACGCCCACACCGGCACGGACGTGTTCGAGATCGTCGGCCGGCTGCAGGACGCTGGCGCGAGCCCACCCGGACGGCCCGGCGATGCCGGTCCAGGTCATCAGCCGCGAGAACCTCTGGCCCCTGCCCTTGTACCTGCGCGGCCTGCTCACGGGTCGGGTGGTGGACCGGCGTGCCCGAATCGGCCCCGAACGCCCCCGTGATCCTCGTGACGCCGGACATGGAGCCGGCGCTGGTGAGGAAGCTCTACGACCTGCCGCCGCCCGGCGAGCGGGAGCTGTACGTGAGCATCTTCGAGCGGCCCGTCGAGCTGCGTCCCGGCGTCGAGGTGCGCGGCTACGCGGCGAGCCGCCTGTGGGAGGAGTATCTCCGCCGATGAGCGCTGCCGGAGCCGGTGCCCGGCGTCCATCGCTTCTCCCACGCGGCGATGGCCACGCTCTTCGAGATCCACTGCGTCCACGCACGACGCGACGTACGCCCGCCAGGCGGCGCAGGAGGCCTTCGATCTCGTGGACCGGCTCGAGCAGCGAGCTGAGCCGGTTCGTCGCCAACAGCGACGTCTCGCGCATCAACGACCTCGCGGCGGGGGAGGCCACGCCGGTGAGCCCGTCGACGATGGCGTGCCTCGAGATCGCGCGGCGCATGTACGACGTGACCGGCGGCGCGTTCGACGTCTCGATCGGGTCGGGGCTGGAGCGACCTCGACCTGGTGCCCGGACGAGTTCATCGTGCGCGCGCGGCACGGGCGGCGTCCGCCTCGACCTCGGCGGCATCGGCAAGGGCTACGCGGTCGACCGCATGGCGGAGCTGCTCGAGGAGTGGGAGGTCCCCCAGGCGCTTGCTTCACGGAGGCTTCAGCTCGGTCCTCGCCCTGGAGGCTCCGCCCGACCGGGACGGGTGGCCGCTGACCTTGAGCGCGCCGGGGAGCGGAGGCCGATGCGGTCCTCGCCCGCCTCTCGGCCACGCCGGACGGGCCCTCAGCGCCTCGGGCACGCCGCAAGGGGGATCCACATCCGCGATCCGCGCACCGGCCGACGCGGTGGGCGACCGCGCGGCCTGGGTGGCCCTGCCCCGGGCGGGGGACGGGCGGGAGGACGCGGCGGCGGTGGCCGAGGCCCTCTCGACCGCGTTCATGGTCCTCGCCCGCGGAGGAGATCACGGCCTCTGCCGGGATGGCCCGGGCTCGAGGCCTGGCTCCTGCACGAGCCTGCCACGAGGAATCAGACGGCTCTCGTCCACTGACCGGGTAGGGATAATCACGCGCATGAAGAGAGACCCTGGCTCCTGACGATCGCCGTGCTCCGCTGCCCTCGCTGCGTGCTCCCGGGACGCCTCCGGGCCCAGACGCCCGCCAAGGACGCCGCCGCGGGGAAGCCTCGTGCCGCTTCCCATCCAGCTGCCGAAGCCGATGTTCGAGGGCACGCCGCAGAACCTCTCCGTCCCGAACCTCGCAGAAGCCCCTCGGCCGGCCGCGCGATCCGTTCCTGGCCCCCGCCGGCGTCACGAACGTCGCGAAGGGGAAGAAGGTCGACGAGCAGCGACATGGAGCCGGTCATCGGCGAGCTCGAGCAGGTCACCGACGGCGACAAGAAGGGGGCCGAGGGCAGCTTCGTCGAGCTGGGCCCGGGCGTGCAGCACGTGACGATCGACCTCGGCGCGCCGCAGGAGATCTTCGCCGATCCTGTTCTGGCACTTCCACAAGACCCCGCGCGTCTACTTCGACGTGGTCGTCCAGGTGGCCGACGACGCCGACTTCAAGAAGAACGTCCGCACGCTCTTCAACAACGACCACGACAACACGTCGAAGCTCGGCGCGGGCAAGGACATGAACTACGTCGAGACCGCCGAGGGCAAGCTCGTGGACGCGAAGGGCTCGAAGGCGCGCTACGTGCGGCTCTACAGCAAGGGCAACAACGCCAACGAGCTGAACCACTACGTCGAGGTCGAGGTCTACGGCCGTCCGGCCAAGTAGGGAGAAGCGATGTCCGACGAGGACGAGAAGGACGACCGGAGGCGCTCCGGGCAAGGGCGCCGAGAGCGCACCGGCGAAGGGAGGCTCGATCGGCGCGACGTGCTGAAGGGGCTGTCGACGGTGCCCGCCCTGGGCCTCTTCGGCTACGCCTGGCACAAGCAGCGCGCGTACGAGCAGAAGCAGAAGGAAGCCGCGAGCGCCGGCAAGGCAGCCGCCGCCGCGCAGGACCTCGCACGCGATCAACGTGGCCCTGCTCGGCGCCGGGGCGCAGGGCCAGGTGCTCCTCGACGCCATGCTCCGCATCCCCGGCCTGCGCTTCCGGGCGGTGTGCGACATCTGGAAGGAGTACAACCAGAAGCGGGTCGTCAACACGCTCCGGAAGTACAAGTTCGAGGTGAACGGGTACGAAGACTACCGGGAGATGCTCGACAAGGAGAAGGAGCTCGACGCGGTCGTCATCGCGACGCCCGACTTCTGGCACGCGCGCGCACACCGTCGACTGCCTCGAAGGCCGGCAAGCACGTCTACTGCGAGAAGGAGATGTCGAACACCCTCGAGGGCGCGCGGAGCATGGTGCTCGCCGCCCGCGAGACGGGGAAGCTCCTCCAGATCGGCCACCAGCGCCGCAGCCATCCGCGCTACCTGCACTGCCACGACAAGCTGCTCGGCGAGGCGAAGCTGCTCGGCCGGATCGTCACCGTCAACGGCCAGTGGAACCGCGCGGTGTCGCCGGACCTCGGCTGGCCCGACCGCTACGCGATCCCCGGCGACCGGCTGAAGCAGTACGGCTTCAAGTCCATGGAGCAGTTCCGGAACTGGCGCTGGTACAAGGGCCTGGGCGGCGGCCCGATCGTCGACCTCGGCTCGCACCAGATCGACATCTTCAACTGGTTCCTCGGCGCCAACCCGTCCCACGTCATGGCCAGCGGCGGCACCGACTACCACGACCGCGAAGACCCACGAGTGGTACGACACCGTGATGGCCATCTACGAGTACGACACGCCGGCGGGGCCCGGCGCGCGCCTACTACCAGACCCAGACCACGAACGGCAGCCAGGGGTACTTCGAGAACTTCATGGGCGACCAGGGCACGCTCGTCATCTCGGAGTCGGAGGCGAACAACCCCGGGCTCCTCTACCGCGACCCCAACGCCCCCGCCTGGGACGAGTGGGTCCAGAAGGGCTACGTCGCGGCGCCGAAGCTCCAGGAGGTGAAGCACGGAGGAGGAGGAGGCGGTGCTCGACGTGCGCGAGTCCGTCTCCCCCGACCAGCACCGCGTCCCGGTCGTCCTGCGCGACCCCTACCACCAGCCGCACCTGCAGAACTTCTTCGACGCCGTCCGGGGCACGGCGACAGCTCAACTGCCCGCCGAGGTCGGCTACGAGACGGCGGTGACCGTGCTGAAGGTCAACGAGGCGATCGAGGCGAAGGAGCGGCTGTCGTTCCGGCCGGAGGAGTTCAAGGTCTCATGAGGGACGAAGGGACGCTCACCACGCCGCAGACGATCGCCGTCGTGGCTCTTGCGGGTCGCGATCGGCTGGCACTTCCTCTACGAGGGCCTGTCGAAGCTGACGAACCCGGGCTGGTCGGCGTCGGGCTACCTGCTCCAGTCGCGCGGGCCGTTCGCCGGCCTCTTCCGCGCGATGGCCGCCGACCCGAACGTGCTCGCCAACGTCAACCTGCTGAACGATGTGGGGGCTCACCGCCATCGGCCTCGGCCTGATCCTCGGCTGCTTCACGCGCCTGGCGGCGGCCTCGGGCCTCGTCGTGATCCTGCTCTTCTACCTGTGCAACCCGCCCTTCGTGGGCTACTTCTACTCGATCCCCACCGAGGGGAGCTACCTCGTCGTCAACAAGAACCTGGTGGAGGCGGCCGCGCTCGCCGTCGTCCTCGTGACGCGGCAGCGGCCGGGCCGCCGGGCTCGACCGGATCATCCACGGCCTGCTGCGAAAGCGCACCGCGCAGGCCTGACAAGAGACGGAGAAACATGAAACGACACACCCATCGCTCGATCGGGCTGGCTGCACTCTTTTCCCTCGTTGCGGCAGGGTCGGCTCGGGCCCAATGGACGCCCCTCAACCCGGTCATGGAGGTCCAGCCGCAGGCCGACGGCGCGCTGATCGCCCTGAAGACGGGATTCCTGCGCTTCAGGGTCTGCACGGACTCGATCGTCCGCGTGACGTACTCCCTGGAGGCCACCGTTCCGCCCCGCGAGGACTTCATCGTGACGAAGACGAGCTGGCCCCATACGGACTTTTCCCTCGACACCCAGGACCCCGAGTCCATCGTCCTGAAGACGTCGCGCGTGACGATCAAGGTCAGCCGCGCCAACTCCGCCATGCTCTTTCTGGACGAGGCCGGGAAGACGCTCGCGCAGGAGGACGCCCGGAGCCTCACGCCCGTCGAGGTGAACGGCGAGAAGACGCTTGCACTCCGAGCGCTTCGTCAACATGTGGGCGACCCAGGAGGCCTTCTACGGCCTCGGCCAGCACCAGGGCGGCGTCTGGAACTACCGCGGCGAGGCCATCGACATCTCCCAGGACAACACGAACATCTCGGTGCCCTTCCTGCTCTCGAGCAACGGCTACGGACTCTTCTTCCCCAACGGCTCGCGGAGCCGCTTCAACAACCGCTTCGTCCACGCCTTCTACTACAGCTCGGAGGTCGCCGACGCCCTCGACTACTACTTCATCTACGGCCCCGACTTCGACACGCTGGTCGCGGCCTATCGCGACCTCACCGGCCCGGCGCCGCTCTTCGGGAAGTGGGCCTACGGCTTCTGGCAGTGCAAGAACAAGTACGAGACCCAGGACCAGATCCTGAGCGTCGCCCACAAGTACCGCGAGATGCACATCCCGGTGGACAACATCGTCCAGGACTGGTTCTGGTGGATCACCATGGGCGATCCCGTCTTCGATCCGAAGCGGTATCCCGATCCCAAGGGGATGCTCGACGACCTCCACAAGAACAACTTCCACCTGATGATCTCGGTCTGGCCCTTCTTCCGGCCGAACGCGGACGGGCATCCGGAGTCACCCGACCCGGTCTACCAGGAGATGGACAAGAAGGGCTTCTTCGTCGCCAAGACGATCGCCCCGAGCTTCCATCCCGTCGGGCAGGGCCTCTACGACGCGTTCAACCCCGAGGCGCGCAAGAAGTACTGGAGCCTCATGAACGACGCGCTCTTCAAGATCGGGGCCGACGCGTGGTGGCTCGACACCACCGAGCCCGAGACCGAGGGACGCGAGACCAACATCCTCGTCACGAACAAGACCGCTCTCGGCAACGGCGCCCGCTACGTCAACGAGTATCCGCTCCTGACCACGAGCGCCGTCTACCAGGGGCAGCGGGCCGCGTCGGACCAGAAGCGCGTCTTCATCCTGTCGCGCTCGGCGTTCGCGGGCAGCCAGCGCAACTCGGTCGCCACGTGGTCCGGCGACGTGGACCCCAACTGGCAGACCTTCCGGCGCCAGATCCCGGCCGGGCTCAACTACTCCGTCTCCGGCCTCCCGTACTGGACCACCGACATCGGCGGGTTCGTGGGGGCCTCGCCGAGCGATCCGGCCTATCGCGAGCTGTTCGTGCGCTGGTTCCAGTTCGGGACCTTCTGCCCGATCCTCCGCGTCCACGGCACGCGCTTCGAGCCCAACGAGAACGAGCTCTGGTCCTACGGGCCCGAGGCCCAGAAGATCCTGACGAGCTTCGACCGGCTCCGGTACCGGCTGCTGCCGTACATCTACTCGGTCGCGTGGAAGACCACGAGCGAGGGCTACACGATGATGCGGCCCCTGGTCATGGACTTCCGCACCGACGTCCGCGCGCAGAATGTCGGCGACCAGTTCCTGTTCGGCCCGGCGCTTCTCGTGAACCCGGTGACCGAGCCCGGCGCCACGACGCGCCCCCTCTACCTTCCCAAGGCGACGTGGTTCGACTTCTGGACGGGAGCCTCGGTGGACGGGGGGCGGGCGCTCGACGCGCCGACGTCGATCGATCGCATCCCGCTGTACGTCCGCGCCGGCTCCATCATTCCGATGGGCCCGGACGTCGAGTACTCGACCGAGAAGCCGGCGGACCCGATCGAGCTGCGCGTCTACCGAGGCGCCGACGGCGCATTCACGCTGTACGAGGACGAGAACGACAACTACAACTACGAGAAGGGCGTTCACGCCACGATCCCGCTCCGTTGGGACGACGCCAAGAAGACGCTGACGATCGGCGAACGGAGCGGCCGGTTTCCCGGGCATGTTGGCGAACCGCACCTTCCGCGTCGTCTTCGCCGGCGCCAGCCACGGCGTGGGCATCGCCCCGTCCGAGATCGGCGGACAAGGTGGTCCAGTACTCTGGAAAGCAGGTGACCATTGTTCCGTAGGATCGCCGTCATGTTCCTGTTGGCCCAGCCCCTTGCCGCGGCCGGGGAGGTTCCCCACGTTCCCACCCAGATCCCCGGCCGCAACGCCCTCCTGATGGGCGCCGACTGGTATCCCGAGCAGTGGCCCGAAGTCTCGCTGGGAGACCGACGTGGCCATGATGGAGGCTGCGCACTTCAACGTGGTGCGCATCGCGGAGTTCGCGTGGAGCACCATGGAGCCCTCGGAGGGCCACTACGACTGGGGCTGGCTCGACCGCGCCATTCGCCTCTTCGAGAAGCACCACATCGCCGTCGTTCTCGGCACGCCGACGGCGACGCCCCCGGCCTGGCTGACGCAGAAGTATCCCGAGACGCTGCGCGTCGAGCCGAATGGCCAGAGGGTTCCCCACGGCAACCGCGCCCACGGATCGCCCACGTCCCCCAAGTACCTGGAGCTGTGCCGCCAGATCGCCGAGGTCATGGCGAAGCGCTACGGCCACGATCCCGCCGTCGTTGGCTGGCAGTTCGACAACGAGTACGGCTACGGCCAGATGTCGTACGACGAAGGGACGCGCAAGCAGTTCCAGTCGTGGCTCCGCGCCAAGTACCAGACGATCGCCGCCCTCAACGAGCACTGGACGACGGCCTACTGGAGCCAGACCTACGACGACTGGAGCGAGGTCCCCATTCCCGTGGGCGGAAACAACCCCGGACTGATGCTGGACTGGAAGCGCTTCACGACCTACGCCTGGACCGGCTACCAGCAGAACCAGATCGACGTCATCCGCGCGAGCGCGGAGCCGCGGCAGTTCATCACCGGCAACTTCATGGGGATGTGGTTCGATGCCTTCGACCACTACGAGATCACGAAGCCGCTGACCTTCGTGGCCTGGGACGACTACGTCGGCACGGGCCACCTGAACCCCGTCGCGAACGGCATGAGCCATGACACGATGCGCGGCCTCAAGGGGCAGAACTTCTGGGAGATCGAGACGCAGCCCGGCGCCGTGAACTGGGCCCAGGTGAACAACTTCCTCAACAAGGGGGAGATCCGGGCCATGGCCTGGCACGCCGTGGGCCACGGCGCCGACGAGGTCAGCTACTGGCAGTGGCGGAGCGCCCTGAACGGGCAGGAGGAGATCCACGGCGCGCTGCTTGGACCCGACGGCACGCCCGCGCCTCTATTCGACGAGATCGCGCAGACGGCGAAGGAGTTCGCCGACACCCAGGCCTCGTTCCGCGACACCAGCGTCGTATCGCAGGTGGCGATCCTCAACGACTACGAGAGCCGATGGGCCATCGACTGGCAGAAGCACAACAGCCAGTTCGACGTTCTCGGGACCGCAACGGGTTACTACGGCGCTCTCCGGAAGCGGGCGCAGTCGGTGGACGTCGTCAGCCCCTACGCGGCGCTCGAGCGCTACAAGCTCGTCGTGGCGCCGTGCCTGAGCCTCATCCCAGAGGCGCTCGCCCAGCACCTGGGTGACTACGTGAAGGGGGGCGGCCACCTCGTCCTCGGCCCCCGCGCGGGGATGAAGGACGAGTACAACGCCCTTCTTCCCCAGCGGCAGCCCGGCTTCCTCGTGCCGGCCCTCGGCGGTCGCGTGGAGCAGTACTACGCCCTCGACAAGAACGTTCCGGTCTCGGGGGCGTGGGGAAACGGCGAGGTCAGCGTCTGGGCCGAGCAGTTGAAGGCGTCGGCGCCGGATGCCGAGGTCCTGCTTCGTTTCGGCACGAGCAACGGATGGCTCGACGGCCAGCCGGCCGTCCTCACGCGCCCGTACGGCAAGGGTCGCATCACCTACGTCGGCGGAGTCCTGGACGCCAAGGTCATGGAAACCGCCGCCGAATGGATGATCCAGAAGAGCGGCGTTACGGCGGCCCTCGGCCCCGTCCCGGACGGCATCGAGGTCAGCCGCCGTGTGGGCGGAGGGAAGCAGGTCTTCCTGCTGATCAACTTCAAGGCGGAGAGCCAGAAGGTCAGCCTGCCGCGGGCGATGAAGTCGCTCCTCGACGGGAAGGACGTGAGCGCCGTCGACCTGGCGCAGTACGGCGTCGCGGTCTTGCTGGACTCGAGGTCGAACTAGCGGAGGTCACGTATGCCGGCCAACCTGAATCTCGACGAAGCCCTTCTCGACGAGGCGGTCAAGCTCTCCGGCAAGAGGACCAGGCGTGACACCGTCAACGCGGCGCTGGCGGAGTTCGATGCGCCCTGCTCACCCTCGATCGTGACTTCGCCGCCATCGCCCGCCATTTCCCGCTGCGTTTCGCGTGATTCAATCCCTCGGAGCCGCGGTGCCGCCGGCTTGATCGGCGCTTCGTAGGACAGGACGCCCTTGGCCTTCGTCTTGCGCTTGTAGACCTTGTCGCCCACCGTCACGTAGAGCTCGTCGAACGCAGGGCCGCCGAGGCGACGTTCGAGAGCCAGGCTCTTTGCGGCTTCGAGAAGGTCCCGTTCACGCGGCCCGCCTGGTCGCAGTACTGGACGCCCATCTCGGTCGCGACGTACAGGTTCCCCTTCGTGTCCAGACGTGCTTCGTGTCGTACCCCGAGAACTCGAGCGCCGAGGCCATCTCCTGGTTGGACAGGAACCAATCGCCCCCGTAGATGTTGAGGTCGCCCGATCCGTCCTTCTGGAAGGTGCGGGTTGACGAAGATGCCGATCGTCGCCGGCATTTCCTTGCGATGGATCAGGTTGTCGAAGACGGTCGGCACGCGCCAGTCGCCGTCTTCCTGGACGTACGCGGCTCGGTCCTGGAACACCATCACGCAGGCCGGCCCTCAGCTTTCTCATGTTTCAGCTCGCTTCGAGAATGGCGATGTCCAGCAGGTCCTGAGGACGACCCGAAGCCCGCTTGTTCTGGATGAGATGACGCCGACCGATCACGGGCACGGGTTCTGCGCCGTAGGTTGTCGTCACGTGATCCGCCCACGCCTCCTGGAAAGCGACCCCGTCAATGGCCGTGATGATGTCGATCCGATTCGGAGGGACGCCGATCTGGAAGACCGTTCCCGACCGGGTGAGGTCGGCCGTGGTGAGCTCCTGCAACGGGGCGCCGAACCGTCGAAGGGCCTCATGCACGCGTTCGCCGTTGGTGACCTCAGGGTCCGTCCAGATGTCGAGATCTTTGGTGAAGCGAGGCTGGGCGTGGAACGCGACGGCGTATCCGCCGACGAGCAGGTATCTAGCCCCGGTCGCGTTCAACGCGGCAAACAGATCTCTGAAGTCGGGATTCGCCGGCACTCTCTCCCCGCCATTCCTGCGCCTCGAGCGCGATATCCCAGACGAGCGCCAGCCGCTCGACGGGAGCGATGCTCCCCCAGAACGCGCGGTCGAAGGCGCCGTCATCGCCGTGCAGGGTCACGACGCGACTCGTTCCGCGGCGCCTTTCGTCTCGACGGTCCAAGAGGCACATTCTATCGTCTTCCGCGGATCCCGCGTTGTGGAGATGCCCATCCTGGGGTACGTTCTCCCGGACCATGGTCCGCAGCAGCGCTCTCTCGACACCCCTGGAGACGAACCACTCATGAACCCACCCACGTTCAACGTCGCGCGCCGCGCCTTCTTGCAGCGCTGCACTGCGCTCGCAGCGGTCACCGGCTTGCCGCTCTGGTTCATCGAACGCCAGGAGCTGGAGGCCGCCGAGATCCCCAAGGCTCTCGGGCCGAACGACCGGCCGGGCATCGGGGTCATCGGGTGCGGGGGCATGGGGAAGGGGGACGCCACCAACGCCAGCGCCTTCGGCGACATCCTGGCCGTTTGCGACGTGGACGAAAACCATGCTGCGGCGTTCGCCACGAACTTCACCGTCGACGGCAAGGTGCCCGCCGTCTACCACGACTTCCGCAAGCTCCTGGAGCGGGACGACATCCACGTCATCGTCAACGCCACGCCCGACCACTGGCACACGCTCGTCAATATCGCCGCCGCGAAGGCCCACAAGGACGTCTACGCCGAGAAGCCGCTCACCCTCACCATCGACGAGGGGCGCCACGTCGTCGAAGGCCGTGCGGGACAACGGCGTCGTGCTGCAGACCGGCACGCAGCAGCGCAGCTCCGTGCGATTCCGGCTCGCGTGCGAGCTGGTGCGCAACGGGCGCATCGGGAAGCTGAAGCAGGCTCGGGTCTGGCTCCCCGCGGGCCTGCGCGAAGGGCCCTTCAAGCCCTCGCTGATCCCCGCCGGCCTGGACTGGAACTTCTGGCAGGGACAGACCCCCGCGGACCGACTACGTCACCGAGCGCTGCCACCGGACCTTCCGCTTCTGGTACGAGTACTCGGGCGGGACCATGACCGACTGGGGCGCGCACCACAACGACATCGCGTACTGGGCGATCGGGCTGCTCGCGCCGCGGGACGTCACCGCCAGGCACTTCTCCGAGCCGGTTCCGGGCGGCTACAACGCCTACGCCGACTACGAGGTGAACTACACCTACGCCAACGGCATCGGCCTGCAGATCAACACGACGAAGGACGACTCCATCTTCGGCGAGAGGATCAACCCGCAGGGTCAGCGCAACGGCATCCGCTTCGAGGGAACCGACGGCTGGATCTGGGTGAACCGCGACGAGATCAACGCCAGCGACCGGACCTGCTCCGGGCACCCCTGCCGGCCGACGCGGTGCGGCTCTACGCGAGCAACGACCACATGGGGAACTTCTTCGACTGCGTCCGCTCGCGCGCGCTGCCCATCTGCGACGTCGAGACCGGGCATCGGTCCGCGACGATGTGCCACCTCGGAGCCATCGCGCTTCGCACCGGCAAGAGCCTCACCTGGGACTCGGCGGAGGAGACGTTCGTCGGCGAGAACGCGGCGGAGGCCAACGGCTACGTCTCCCGCGAGATGCGCAAGCCCTACGACTACTCGTTCGCCGGCTGACCCTCACCACACCCGGCAGGCGTTCTCGCGGACCATCGGCTGTCCCGTGTGGCAGCCGAAGGCGTGGGCGAACTCCGGCATGTTGGCCACCACGTTGTTGACCCGATACCTGCCGAGCGAGTGGCCCTGGGTCATCACGGCCGTTCGGGCCGCCTCGGGCCGGTCCTCTCCACACCAGACGTTGGCGTAGGACAGGAAGAAGCTCTGGAGGTTCGTCAGGCCGCTCGGCGCCTTCGTCTCGAGGTCTTTCCCCTGTGACTCGAGGGTATTCTGCAGGCCCGCGAGGGCGATGTGGATCCCTCCGTTGTCGGCCGTGTCCTCGCCGGCCGAGAGCTTGCCATCCTGCTTCACGCCTGCCTCGGGGATGTCCTGGGTGTACTCGTCCTGGATGCACTTGTCCCTCTCGTCGTAGCTTCCCGGCGTCTTCCGGCGTCCACCAGTCGCGGAGGTTGCCGTCGGCGTCGAACTTTCGCCCCTGGTCGTCGAAGCCGTGGATGATCTCGTGGCCGATGACGGCTCCGATCCCGCCATAGTTCACGGCGTCGATCTGGGACGCGTCGAAGAACGGCGGCTGGAGAATCCCCGCGGGGAAGTTGATGGTGTTGGTCTGCGCGTCCTCGTAGGCGTTCACGGTGGGAGGGGTCATTCCCCATTCCTTGCGGTCGACCGGCCGGCCGAACTTGGCCATCCGGCGCTCGATCTCGAAGCGCGACGCGCGGGCAACGTTGCCCAGGAAGTCGTCCCGCCTGACCGTCACCGAGGCATAGTCCCGCCAGCGATCGGGGTAGGCGATCTTGTCCACCTGGGCGTTCAGCTTGGCGTGGGCCATCTGCTTGGTCTTGTCGGACATCCACTTCAGGCCGTCGATGTCCTGGTGGAGCGCGGCGTCGATGGCCTGGACCATGTGCACCATCCGGTCCTTGCTCTCGGTGGGGAAGTAGCGGGCCACGTAGGCCTGCCCCACGGCCTCTCCGAGGTCCGCATCGGCGTTGATCGAGCAGCGCCGCCAACGGGGCTGAAGCTGTTGGGCCCCGGCCAGCCGCCGGCCGAAGAAGTCGAAGTTCTCCGCCACGAGGGGCTGGCTCAGGTAGGGCGCCATCGCGTGAAGGAGGGCGTAGCGGAGGTAGGCGCGCCAGTGCGCGACGGGCTCCGAGGAAACGAGAGCCTCCATCCCGCGGAAGAAGTCGGGCGCAAGCACGAGGTAGTGCGGAGACGCGGGCGCGCCCATGGCCGTCATGTAGCGATGCCAGTCGAATGACGGGGTCAGGGCCTGGATCTGGGTCAGGGTCATCTTGTTGTTGAGGTTCTTGGGGTCTCGACGCGGGATGATCTCCATGGCCCCCTTCGCCAGGCGCGTCTCGAGGGAAAGGACCGCCTCCGCATCGGCCGCAGCCTGCGCCTGCGCCTCGCCGCTCAGCTCCAGCATCCGGGCAACGTGCTTCAGGTACGAGGCGCGGATCTCCTTGGACTTGTCGTCCTCGTTCAGGTAGAACTCGCGCCCCGGCAGGTTCATCCCCGACTGGTCGAGCGCCGCGACGTTGACCCGGGCGTCGTCGAAGTCGGCGGTCGCGAAGATGCCGAACAGGATGCCCGTGTACTGCGCGTCGATGAAGTTGAGGTTCGCGGGCCGGATCGTCTGATGTATGGAGGCGATCAGCTCGGGAAGACCCGACGCGTCTCGGAGGCTGGCGATGCGGTCGAGGCTCGCTTTCAGGGGCGCGAGGCCCGCCCTGTCGATGGCCGCTTCGTCCATGCACGAAGCGTAGTAGTCGCCCGCCTGCTGCTCCACCGGAGTGCGTCGCTCCTTCACGGCCGCTTCCTCGAGTGTCGCGCGGAGGGCCGCGACGTTCCAGACCGCGAGCTTGATGAAGGTCGCCGAGGAGCCCTGGTCGGCCGGGATGGGGTTCGCCTTCATCCACTTGCCGCAGGCGTACTGGAAGAAGTCCGCGCAGGGATCGAGTGACTTGTCGGCCAGCTCGGGGTTGAAGCCTTCGAGGGCGGGCAGGGGGTCTGTGGGCGGGGGCTCGGGTCGAGCGGTCGTGGCCACTCCGAGGATGACGGACGCGGCGACCAAGGTTCGAAGGCGCATGGCAACTTCCTTTCTTTGCGAAGCGCCTGGATCATAGCGACGATCGACTACAAACTCTTGAACTTCGCCACGGGGAGGCACTTCGAGCGAGCGCGGATCTCTGCGGACCTATGCGCGCCCACCTCGGTGTTACAAGATGTCGTGCAGAGCGATCTTCTCGCCGTCGCTCCGGCGGCTGTCGGACGCCGAGCTCGTCGCGCGCGTTGAAGGATCTCGCGGCGCGCGAGCGGGGTGCCACGGCTCTTCTCGTCGCACACCTCGCCGAGCTCGACACCCGGGACGTGCACCTGCGCGCCGGCCATGGCTCGCTCTTCGCCTATTGCCGCGACGCGCTCGCCCTGTCCGAGCAGGAGGCCTACAACCGGATTGCCGTGGCCCGGGCGGCGCGCCGATTCCCCTTGATTCTGGACCTGCTCGAGACGGGCGCGCTGAACCTCACCTCCGTCCGGCTGCTGGCCCCGCGGCTGACGCCCGACAACCACCGGGAGGTGCTCGAGTCGGCTCGCGGGAAGAGCAAGCTACAGGTGGAGGAGATCGCGGCCCGGCTCTGGCCGAAGCCCGACGTCCCGTCCTTCGTTCGGAAGCTTCCTGCGCCCCGGTCCCTCGCCGCACCTGCCGCGGTTGCGCCGGCGAATGCGGATGCTCCGCCAGTCGGGCCTCTACCACTCGGTCCCCGCCGCCGGGCACCTCACGCGTTCCGCCCTTGGACTCCGGCCCATCGGTGGACGCCGTGGTACCGCCGCCGCAGGTGCTCCCGATCCGGCGCCTTCTCCGCAGCCGCCGATCGACGCGCCCGGCGAGATGCCCTTCGCGTCGCAGGCCCCTCCCTTCGCCGCAGCGGCCGAGCCCTCGGCCGAGATCACGCCGCTCTCGCCGGATCGTTACCGGGTTCAGGTCACCATCGGCGGAGACACCCTCGAGAAGCTCCGTCTGGCGAAGGACCTGCTCCGCCACAGCCTTCCCTCGGGCGACGAAGCCGCCATCCTGGATCGGGCCCTCACTGCGCTCCTCGCCGACCTCGCGCAGCGGAAGTTCGCGGCGACCGAGAGGCCACGTCCCTCGGCCGGGATCGCACCCGGGTCCCGGCACGTCCCGGCCGAGGTCAAGCGCGCGGTCTGGCTGCGCGACCTGGGGCGCTGCGCGTTCGTGGGGACGGAGCGGCCGGCGCTGCACGGAGCGCGGCTTCCTGGAGTTCCATCACCGGCACCCCCACGCCCTGGGCGGTCCGGCGACGATCGCGAACATCCAGCTGCGGTGCCGGGCCCACAACGACCTCGAGTCGCGCGTGGATTTCGGGCGCGACGGCCGCGGGCAGGTGCGCGAGGACGCGGTTCCGTACGGCGCCGAACTCGTTCCGGAACGAGTTCGGGAGAACGGCCACTGTGGGGCGACAGGTCCTCCCGCTCGAGGCCGGGTGCGCCGGTCAGCCCACGGGATCTGCCTCAGGGAGTAGATCGCGCGGCATGGGTTTCTGGCTCAGGTCGGCCCGACCGCCGGCGGGCGAGCGGCGTCAGCCCATCGCAGTCGCCAAAACCACCTCGTGAGTCGGTCGGCTGAGGGCGACTCTACTCGCGGGCGTCGCCCAACTGGCGATGGACCGCGCCGGCCGCGACGGCGCCGACGATCGGCGCGAGCCAGAAGAGCCATAGCTGTGCGAGCGCCCACCCGCCGACGAAGAGGGCCGGGGCCGTGCTCCGCGCGGGGTTTACGGAGGTGTTGGTGACGGGGATCCCGATCAGGTGGATGAGGGTGAGCGCGAGGCCGATGGCGATCGGGGCGAAGCCGGCCGGCGCCCGCCGGTCGGTCGAGCCCAGGATGACCAGCAGGAAGAAGAACGTCAGCGTCACCTCGGCCGCGAAGCCGGCGGCGAGGGAGTAGCCGCCCGGCGAGTGCTCGGCGTAGCCGTTCGCGGCGAAGCCGCTCTGGACGAGATCGAAGCCCGTCTTGCCGGTGGCGATGAGCGAGAGGACGAACGCTCCCGCCACGGCGCCCAGGACCTGCGCAACCCAGTAGGGAAGGATCTCATGGGCTTTGAACCTCCCTCCCGCCCACAGCCCGACCGTCACGGCCGGGTTGAAGTGGCCCCCCGAGATGTGGCCGACGGCGTACGCCATCGTGAGCACCGTGAGGCCGAACGCCAGCGCCACGCCCGCGAAGCCGATCCCGAGCGACGGGAAGGCGGCGGCCAGCACCGCGCTGCCGCACCCTCCGAAGACCAGCCACGCGGTCCCCAGGAACTCTGCGCCCAGTCTCTTCGTCATTTCGATCTTTCCTCGAGACGGCGCCTAGAAAAGGGCGCCGACGATCTTCTTGAGGACGTCTCTCAGGGGAACCTGGGTGGAGAGCAGCACGAGGATGGGGATGAGGGTCGGCACCGCGACGCCCACCAGCGTCGACTTGCCGAACGGCAAGGCCTGCATCCGGCTCACCGCCTCGTAGGCGGTCAGCGTGTCGGCCACCGGCCCGATCTCCGCGGCCTGGAGGAGCGCGTCGTCCTCCGGCTTCTCGCCCAGGATCCAACGCCGGCGCACGAGGCGCCCGTGCTCGCCGATGAGCGCGCCGTAGTCCAGCAGGGCGCGCCTCTTGGCGGCGATGAGCGGGCCGGCCAGGGGCAGCAGGGGCGCGACGCACAGGACGACGACCAACGCCACGAAGCCGACGAGCACCATCTTCAGCGACAGGACGCTCAGGTCGTGGTAGATCACGTCGTGGGCCAGGCGCGAGGCCAGCACGGCCGACACGGCGAAGGCCGGCAGGCTGAAGGCCTTCGGCAGGTCCCTGAGGAAGCCGAGGCCGCCGGCACGGTCCGGGTGGGTCGGCACGAGCGAGAACTCGAGGCGGGCGAGGCGCTTCACGAGAAGGAAGACGAGAGCCAGCCGCCAGAGCCAGGCGGCCAGGAGGGCGCTGAAGATGGGGCGGCTCACGTACAGGAACCACCATCCTCCGAACCCGAGGCCCCCGCCGTCGGCGCTCGACGCCCACTGCGCCTCGTGCCCCGCCTCCGATCCGGCGGCGGCCGGCTGCAGGATCGTCCAGGCGATGACGACCACGGCGATCAGCACCCAGGGCAGGACGCGGTCGCGAAGGCGGGTGATGCTTCCGAGGACGCGGACGAAGGCCCCTCTCTGCGAAGGCGGGACGACCCCCGAGGTCAGGAAGTAGGGGATGAGCCGCGTGCTCACCCGCTGCGCCATCGCCTCGCCCAGGATCAGCGCCGGAACGGCCAGCAGGAAACGGACATGGATGCCGAAATGCATCGGCAGCGGCTCGTCGACGGCGCCCGCCAGGACCCGGCCCGCGTAGAGCGCCCAGGCCGCGAGGGGCAGCCAGGTGAGGAGCGCGAAGAACAAGGCCCTGCGCGCAACGCCCAGGCTCCGGGCGGGAACCAGCCCCACCTGTCGCTGCAGGCGCAGGGCCACGTCGTCGACGAGGGACAACTCGATCGACGGATCGACCGGCTGCGCGTCCATGGCGATCGGATCCCGCGCTCTACTTGACGCTGTAGCCGCGTCCTTCGAGGCAAGCGCCCCAGGACTTCTTGAACGTGTCCTTCTTCGTGGCGTCCTGAGTCTGGGCGGTCTGCTGCGCCTGGGCCTCGGCCTGCTTGCCGGCCTTCTTCTGCGCCCTGCGTCCCTTGACCGCGCCCGCCGTTGCGCCCGCGGCCGCGCCCTCTCCGGCATCGAGGTTACCTTCGTCACGTTGTCGGTCGTCGTCCCCGACCGCGCCGACGGCGGCTCCCTTCGCAGCCCCCTTGGCCGCGCCCTTGACCGCGCCGCCCTTCGGCGCGTCGGCTACCGGGGCCGGAGCCGTGGCGACCGTGGGGTCGATCCCGGTTTGCTGCTGCGCCCAGGCGTAGCACTCGCCTTCGTCCTTCCCTTGCTGGCCCGCGTCCTGGCCGGAGCCCGGGTACACGGCGAGGCCCAGCGCCGACGGCTTCATCGGGGTGGCGGGGGCTTGTGCAAAGGTCGCGGTCGAGCCGACCGTCACCGTGAGCCGCGCAAGTCAGGAACAGGCCGACCGTCTTCGTCATGCTCATCGCTCGTCCTCCACGGTTCGTCCGCGGCGGCGCACGACCAGCGCCGCCGCGGACCCGGCTGTCTCTACGCCTTCTCTCGAACGATCACTTGCTCGACCGACCGAACAAGAAGAAGGCAACGATCACGATCACGAGGATCAGGGCGCCCCAGATCAGCCACGAGTTTCCTCCCCCGGCCGTCTCGCCGGTGGCAGGCGCGGTGGCCTGCAGCCGGGGCCGCCGGCGGCGCTCGCCAGTCGTGGTTTCCGGTGCGGACTCCGGCGCGGCGGCTGCCGGTGCGCCGGCTGCCGGGGCGGCAGCAGCCGCCGGGCTGGGGCCGCCCGCCGGGGCCGCGGCCGCCGGCATCGTCGTCGTCGGCGCAGCCGCCGGGGCCGCGGCCGCCGCGGCGATCGTGGCCTCCACCTGCTTCTGGGTCATCACCTGGGGTTCGCCCTCGGTGACGAAGGTCGCGGTGAGCTTGTCGCCCTGCCGCAGCTGCGACAGCTCAACCGGGTGTCCGTCCCTGTAGATGCGGATTCCCCTCTTGTCGATCTGGCCCTGGGAGAACATCTTGATGTTGTCACCGCTCCGAACGATGACGCTGCCCGCGCCGAGGTTCTTCACGACCTCGCCGTTCTTCACCTCCGTCACGTAGACCGGCTTGACGGTCGTCGTGGTGGTGATCGTGGCCCTCCCCTTCATTCCCGGCTTGAGCTCGCTGAGGGGGATCTGCTTGTCGCCTACCGTGACCTTGAAGTCGGCGGGCAGCGTGTATTCGTGAGCGCCGTCCGCCTCCTTCGTCACCACGTCGTTGCCGTCCACCGAGACGATCTCGAACGACTTCTCGTGCGTGGTCGTCGACTGGGCCCGGGCGGCGCCCGCCCCCAGGCCCAGCGCTACGCCAACGAGGACGAGGCTCCGCCCCGTCCCGCAGATGGCTCGAAACATGTGGCTCTCCTTTGATCGGTCCCCGATTGATCTGCTGACCTGCCGCCGGCGGGGAGTGATCCGGACGGCGCCGCACTCGGCCCCTGCGTGTGCCCGCCGCCTACTTGGGAGCGGTGCCCGTCACGACGACGTCCTTCGTGATCATGCTCACCGGCTCCTCGACGATCTTCGTCGAGGTGAGCTTCATGCCCGGGCTTGAGCTCCATCGCCGAGAGCTTCTTGCCATCGACGTCGAACTTGAAGTCGTCCGGCACGTTGTACTGCTTGTTGTCGCCGCTCTCGAAGCTCACGATCACGCTCTTGGGGGAGGCCCAGAACACGGTGCCCTTCGTGATCGTCGTGGTCCGGTTGACGAGCGGCGTCTCGGTGGTCGTGGCGGTCGACGTCAGCATCGTGCCGATCTGGAGCTGGTCCAGGGTCTTCGATACGCCGTCGATGATGGCCTTTCTCCCCGGCTGGACGTTGTAGAGCCTGTAGTACCCGGCCGGGTCCTTCGCGATGAGCCAGTTCGAGCCCTTGGCCACGAGCTCTCCCTGGACCTGTATCGTCTTCACGCTGGCGGGTCCCGCCGCCACCGTTTCTTTCGTCTGGGTCGCTTGTGCGGCGGCGCTCGTCGCGAGGCACAGGGCTGCGGCACCGACGACGAAGATACGCCTCGTCCTCGAGAGGGAGTTCAACATGGTCATCTCCTGATTGCCCCCGGTGTGAGTGGGGAGGGACCGTCGGCGGGGCGAGGCCGGCGGTGTCCGGATCGCACGTGACGCCGACAGAGATTCACCCTCTGCTCGACACGGCGGCCTTGAAGGCAACGCGATCCTAGGCCTTCGTGGGGCCGGAGTCAATTGACAATTTGCTCTATAGGACCAAGGGCTTACAGAGGACCCCGAGGCGCCCCGGTCGGGCCGCTGACCTAGAGATCCAACGAGTAGACCCGAATCGGCGTCCCGCCCTTGAACCGGTCGACCTTCGTCTCGAGCTTCAGCACGCCGCGGGGGCAGACGTGGGCGCACATCCCGCACCCGACGCACGACGCCCGCTTCACGTCGACGTTGGCCATGGCGTACTGCCGGACGTCGATGCCCATCTCGCAGTAGGTCGAGCAGTTCCCGCACGAGATGCACATGTCCTTCTTGACGGTGATGCGGAAGCGTCCGAACTTCTGGATGAGGCCCAGCATCGCCGCCATCGGGCAGCCGAAGCGGCACCAGACCCGCGTCCCCATGAGCGGATAGAGACCCACGCCGATGACGCCGCTGAACATCGCGCCGATGGCAAAGCCGTACCAGTCCTGGACCCCGAAGGCGAAGCGGGCAAGATCGGGGTGCTGCTTCCCGATTCCCCAGTTGACCCAGACGATGGCCGTGGTCGCGAGGGACAGGAAGAGCACCGAGTAGATCGAGACCTGCTCGACCCGCAAGGCCGTGGCGGACTTGTTCGACAGGTGGCGGAAGGGCTCGCCGGCGGTGTTGGCGAGACCGCCGCAGCCGCAGACCCAGGAGCAGTAGAAGCGCTTTCCGAGGAAGTAGGCGAGGAGGGGGAAGGCCACGAGGGAGCCGAGGAAGCTCCAGGCGAGGATCAGGAACGGCTGCTGGAGGATGTACCCGGGCAGGAAGTAGTCGAGCTTCAGGGGCCAGAAGTAGCTGAAGTAATGCTCGTGCTTGCCAAAGACCGACATGACCAGCGGCAGGGAGAAGCCGAAGACGATCTGGACCAGGACCACGACGCTCGTGCGGACGACCTGGTAGCGGCTCGACCCGTGGCGGCGAACGAAGAACGCCCCACCCGCGACCATGGCGACGGTGTAGATCGAGCCGTAGAGCCACCACTTGCTGGCGAGGGCGGCTGGAAGCCGGAGGGCGCGGGCCAGGCCCTCGGCCGCCACCTGGAAGACGTCGACGCGAATCCCGAGGCGGGGGATCGGGCCGAGATAGAGCAGGAGGTACGCCACGCCCAGCAGGGCCGAAAGGAGCCACGCCGTCGCCCGGCGTGTCGAGATCGGCTGCTGGTACGTGTTCATGAGACCGGCTTGCATTCGTCTCTCCCGCTAGGACACTGGTGCGTCCGACAGGACGCGGAAGCGCGGCATGAGCTCCTCGTCGAACTGCGCCTCGCGGAGGTGCTTCAGCACCCACTCGAGGCTGCGCCGCTCGTGGATCCATTCGAGGAGCGGCTCGTGGTTCCACCGCGAGCCGAGGAAGTTGAAGCCCACGACGCGCTCTCCCTTGACCACGACCTTCTGCGTGTTCAGCGTTCCCGGCACGCGCTGGAACCAGGTGCGCACGTCGGGGCCGGGATCGAGGGGCGTGCCGTCGAAGCTCAGGGTCACGGGCACCCAGCCGGCGGTCGTCCACTCGATGTCGAAGAACTTGGCGGAGTTGTACCAGGTCCCGCGCCTGTAGGCGACGTCGTCCCCGAGCATCGAGGCGGCCGCCGTTCGTCCCTGATCCCGCGCCGTGTACCAGAGCTGCTCGGGGCGCCGGCTCCCGTCCGCCCAGGTCACGTTGGCGCAATCCCCCGCGGCCCAGACGTCGGGGGCGGCGGTCCGGAGCGCGTCGTCCACCTCGATGGCGGCGTTCTCGTTGAGCGCGATCGCACCCCCGGCCAGGAAGGCGGTATTGGGCATCACGCCGATCGACGAGACCACGATGTCGGCGGGAAACACGTCGGCGCCGCATCGCACGCCGGCCGGACGCCCGTCGGCGCCCCGCTGGATCTCGTCGACACCCGCGGCCAGCCGCACGTCCACGCCGTGGTCCCGCATGTGCTCGGCGACGACCGCGGACTCCCTCCCGTCGAGAGCCGCGGGAAAGTACCAGTTCTCGCGGATCACGAACGTCACTCGCAGGCCGCGGTGGTGGAGGATCTCGGCTACCTCCACGCCGATGAGCCCGCCGCCGATGACCGCCGCCCGCATCCCCTTCCGGGCCTCGCGGTCGAGCGCCTCGAGGTCGCGGAGGGTCACGAAGTAGTGCAGGCCGGGGCCCTCGGCGCCCACCCAGGGGGCGGGACGCGCCTTCGAGCCCACCGCCAGGAGCAGCCTGTCGTAGGCGAGACGCTGTCCGTCGGCGAACACGAGGGCGTGGCCGGGAGCGTCGACGGCCGCCACCCGCTTGGCCATCCGCGCGAACCCCATGCGCTCGTACAGGTCGTGGTCGTAGGGCTCCGTGTCGCGGAGCGACGTCTGGCCCGCGAAGACGTACATGAGGGCGGGGCGGGAAAAGAAGTGATCGTGCTCGTCGGAAACCAGCGTGATGCGGGCCTCGGCGTCGCGAGCGCGAAGGGCCAGCGCCGCTTCCATCCCGCAGACCCCGTTGCCGACGATCGCGTAGTGCACGGTTTCTCCCATTCTAGTCAATCCGAGGAAGGATCCGGCGCCGTATACTGGCTTGAGCATGGGAAGGCGGTCCGATCCCTACCGGAGTCTCGCAGGGGCCTTTGCCCTTGGCGCCCTGGAGGAGGCCGTGCCGCCCCGAGACCTCTCCCTTCGCCAACAGCTTCTCGACATCGCCCTTGCCCCGACGGGCCCCATCGACACGTCGGCCTATGCCTGGCAGGACCTGGGCCCGGGGATCCGGTTCCATGTCGTGCGCGAGGATGCGGCCCGCGGGATGCGGGCTTGCCTCGTGTGGGCCGTGCCCGGTGCCAGGAACGAGCGCCACCGCCACGGGGGGGACGAGGTCATCCTCGTGCTCCAGGGGAGCCTGCGGGACGAGAGCGGCACCTACGGTCCCGGCCAGATCTGCCGCAGCCGAAAGGGCTCGACCCACACGGAGGAGGCTCTGCCGGGGGACGACTGTTTCTGCTACGTCGTCTACTACGGGGCCCTCGAGTTCCTCGGGGCCGGCGACTAGTTCGGACCGGCCACCCTGACGCTAGAATGAGCGGCAGCGGCGCCGTCGTCTCGCGCCGAGAGGCGCCCCATGGACCCTCGATTTCGTGAGTTCCTCGCCGGGGAGCTGAGTCAGATCCGCGAGCAGGGCCTCTTCAAGGAGGAGTGGCCCATCCTGGGCCACCAGGGGCCCGAGATCCGGGTCCGCGGCCGCGACGGAACCGTCCTCAATTTCTGCGCCAACAACTATCTCGGCCTTTCCGGCCATCCCGAGCTGATCGCCGCGGCCCACCGCTCCCTGGACGACTGGGGCTTCGGCATGTCGAGCGTGCGCTTCATCTGCGGGACGCAGGCGCTGCACCTGGAGCTGGAGAAGCGGATCGCGCGAGTTCCTCGGCATGGAGGACGCGATCCTCTACGCCGCGTGCTTCGACGCCAACGGCGGCGTCTTCGAGCCCCTCCTGGGCGCCGAGGACGCCATCCTCACCGACAAGCTGAACCACGCGTCGATCATCGACGGCGTCCGCCTCTGCAAGGCGAAGCGCTTCGTCTACGAACACGCGGACATGCGCGACCTCGAGGCGAAGCTCGTGGAGGCCGCAGCGGCCCGATTCCGCCTGATCGTCACCGACGGGGTCTTCTCCATGGACGGCGACATCGCGCCCCTGCCGGAGATCTGCGACCTCGCCGACCGCCATCGGGCCCTGGTCCTCGTCGACGACTGCCACTCCACGGGCTTCCTGGGTCGCACGGGCCGCGGCACGTGGGAGCACCACGGCCTCGCCGCGGGACGCGTCGACGTCATCACGACGACCTTCGGCAAGGCCCTCGGCGGCGCTCTCGGCGGCTGCACCGCCGGCAGCCGTGAGGTCGTCGGCATGCTCCGCCAGCGAAGCCGTCCGTACCTCTTCTCGAACGCGCTCCCGGCCACGGTCGCCGGGGCCACGCTTCGGGCCCTCGAGCTGCTGTCGGAGAGCACCGAGCTGCGGGACCGCCTCGAATCCAACACCCGCGTCTTCCGCGAGCGGATGACGGCCGCCGGGTTCGAGATCAAGCCGGGCGTCCACCCGATCGTGCCGATCATGTTCTCGCGCTTCGCCCCGGACGACGCGCCGCTCGCGCAGCGCTTCGCCCGCGCGCTCCTGGACGAGGGGATCTACGTGAAGGGGTTCTTCTTCCCGGTCGTGGCCCGCGGCCTCTCCCGCATCCGCGTCCAGATCTCGGCGGCGCATCGCCCCGAGCATCTCGACCGCGCCGTCCTCGCCTTCGCCAAGGTGGGGAAGGCGCTCGGGGTCCTCGGCTGAGCGACGTCCACGAGGTCGCGCATCGGATCGCTCGCCTCATCGGAGGTGTGTTCCTCGCGTTCCTTCCCGCGCGCCACTGGCAGCGATGGGATCTCCCCGCCGCGCGGCTGGCCGGGCTCTCCGCGGCGTGCGCGCTGGCTGTAGGCATCCTCGTGGGCTTCGACGGCTACATGCGCTACGCCGCAGGGGTCGCCGAGACCCTGGCGCCGCTCTCGGGGGAGACCGGCGGCGGCATCTTCTCCATCGGCATGGGCATGTCCGCTCTGTCTCTTCCGACATTCGCCTTCTTCACGCCCCTCGGGCTTCTGTGCACGTACCTCGTCCTCTCGGGAATCGGGCGTGTCGCCATGGTCCTCGCCGAGACTCCGGGAGGGGATCCTGTCCTGGCGCTGGCCGACGGCTGGCTCAACGGTCGCCGGCGAGACCGGGCGCGAGAGACGGCGGCGGCCGAGCGCGCGGCCCTCGAGGGGCCGGAGGTCGCCGACGTCCTGACGCCCGGCGCCGAGATCGGCTTTCCCGACGCCGAGTGGGTCGTGGTCGCGTCGCGCGTGAAGCCGGGCTGGGAGCGGGGCGTCATCGTCGTGACCACGGACCGCTGGTGGCGGATCGGCGCGGTCCGCGATCGCGGTCTCCCGGAAGGCCTCCGCGCCCTGTACCCCCTTCACGCCGTGGCCGCGGTCGAGGTGATCCGGCGCTCCGTCTACTACGACCACCCGCAGCTGTCGGCCCTCGGCGCCGTCACGGATGCGCCGGCTCCCGCGCCATGAGCCCCACCGTCTGCATCCTCGCCAACACCATCGGCTATCCCGAAGGGGGAGGCCACGCGTGGGCCTACCTGAACTGGGCCCTCGGGCTGCGGGAAGCAGGGTGCCGGGTGCTCTGGCTCGAGAGCGTCAAGCCCGAGACGCCCGCCGATCACGTGCAGGCGAGCGCCGCGGGGCTGAAGAGCCGCCTCGGCGCGCTATGGTCTCGCCGAGTCGCTCCTCCTGTGGACCGGCGACGACACGGATCCCGTGGACGGGAATTCCGGTGTCGACGGGTACCCGGGGCTCGAGGTCGCCGAGAGCGCCGACCTGTTCCTGAACTTCCGGTACGCCCTCCACGAGTCGATGCTGCGGCGCTTCCGTCGGACGGCCCTCGTGGACATCGACCCCGGCCTTCTCCAGGTCTGGATCAGCCGCGGCGAGCTGCGGGCGGAGCGACACGACCTCTACTTCACCATCGGCGAGACGGTCGGCCAGCCGGGGAGCCTGATCCCCGACGTCGGCCTGCGCGTGGCACCACACGCCGCCGCCCGTCTCCCTTCGCGCCTGGCCGGTCGCTTCGGCGCCCAGCGACGCGCCGTTCAACACCGTCTCCCACTGGTACGCGCAGGAATGGATGATGGGGGCGGACGGGGCCTGGTACTCGAACGACAAGCGCAGCGGCTACCTGCCGTTCCTCGACTTGCCGCACGTGACGAAGCAACCGCTGGAGCTGGCCCTCTGCCTCGGGGACATCGGCCTCGAGCGCGACGAGCTCCTGGCGCGAGGCTGGCGCATCCGTGACTCCGTCGAGGCCACGAGCACGCCGTGGGACTACCAGGCGTACATCCAGGGCTCCCGGGGGGAGTTCAGCTGCGTGAAGCCGTCGTGCGTCAGGCTCCAGAACGCATGGATCAGCGACCGGACGATCTGTTATCTCGCGAGCGGGAAGCCGGCGGTAGTGCAGCACACCGGCCCCAGCCGGATCCTCCCCGAGCGCGCCGGCCTCTTGCGTTTCCGAACGGTGGAGGAGGCGGTGGAGTGTCTCGAGGATGCCGCCACGAACTACGCGCATCACTCGCGAGAGGCGCGCGCCCTGGCCGAGACGCTCTTCGACGCCCGCAAGGTCGCGGGCCGGGTCCTGGACGTGGCGCTCGGTTAGCCGCGGGTATGGTGCCAGCGGAGCAGGAGCCCGAGAGTCAGGGCGCCTCCCGCGATCAGGGCCTCCCGCGCCTGGGCCCCCGACACGAGCGCCAGCGTCACCAGGATCGTCGGGAACGCGGGCCACGCCGACGCCGGGACCAGGCCGCGTTCGCGCCGTCGCGAAAGGGCGATGAGCGCCAGCGCCGTGACACCGTACTGCGCCAGGACCGCCACGCTCGAAAGCGCGAAGAACTCGCTCAGGCTCCCCGCCTGGAGCAGCAGGACCACGAGCAGCCAAGTCACGAAAAGCGCGCGAAGGGGAACGCCGTTCGGGGCGATGCTCTCGAAGTCGAACGGCAGCGACCTCCCGCCACCGGCGAGGGCGGACAGATAGCGGGGCGTCGTGGCCATCATGCCGAAAGCGATTCCGAGGGCGGAGATGCTCGTTCCCGCGACGATGAATTCGCTCAAGGCGGCGCTGCCGAAGACGCCGGCGGCATCGGCCAGCGGGGAGCCCGACGACGCCAGGGCGGGAAGCGCGGCGACGCAGGCAGCCTGAAGCGCGATGTACAGCAGGATCGACGATCCGAGGGCGCCGCCGATGGCCCACGGGATCGCCCGCGCGGACGATCGAGCCTGACCGGCGATGACGGGAACCACCTCGAAGCCCTGGAACGTGAAGGTGGCAAGGAGGGCCGCGCGTAGCAGCGAAGACACCGGCACCGCGGTCGCCACGGACGCGGGTCCCGGGAACCCCGCGAGGGCGTAGACCACAACGAGCGCAAGGAGAGGGACGAGCTTGAAGACCGTGAGACCGGTCCAGACCCACGCCGAAAGCCGGATGCCGGCGGCGCAGACGATGGCGAGGACGGTGGCCAGGCCGGTCGCGGCAAGGCTCTTCGCCAGGGGCGTGTCGAGGTGGAAGAGCGGCGCCAGGGCGGCCGTCATCCCCGAGACGACCGCCGTCGTGCTGGCGATGGCGCTGACGTAGGCGATCCACCCCACGAGGAACGAAGGCAGGTCGCCGAACGCCGCGCGGGCAAAGACGACGGGGCCGCCGTCCTCGTCGAAGCGCTTGCCGATCGACGAGAACGTCACGGCCACGGGTATGAGGGCGAGGCCCGTGACCGCGAAGAGGACGATGCTCTGCCAGCCCGGAGCCCCGCGCGCCACCTCGGCCGGAGCGAAGAAGATGCCCACACCGACGATGCCGTTGATGCCGAGAGCGAGGAGGGCGATCGGTCCGACGGCGCGCTTCGAGTTCTCGGTGGTCATGGGTGTCCCTGTGACAGGTGGGTGATGAGCCCCGCGGCCAGGGCCGCGCGCTCCGGTATGGACGGAAGGAGGACGTGCTCGTGCTCGGCGTGGGCGCCGTCGCCGTCGGCGCCCAGGCCGTCCAGCGTCGGAAGGCCCAGCGCCGCGGCGAAGGAGGCTTCGCTGGCGCCCCCCGTCGAAGCCTCGGCCAGCGGGAGGCCCAGGCTCGAGGCGACGCTTCGCGCGGTCTCGTAGACCGCCACCACCTGGGGCGTGCGCTCCAGCGGTGGGTAGTGCATTCCACCCTCCGCGTGGAGGGTGACCCGCGCATCCGCCGGCTCGATCCCGCGGAGGGCAGCCTCGACGCGCCGGCCGTCCTCGACCGTCCGCACCCGGAAGTCGATCTCCGCCTCGGCGTTGTCGGGCACCACGTTGGGCCGGATCCCCCCCCGCACGACGCCCACGTTCACCGTGACGCCGCGCGCCGAGTCCGTCAGGGCGCTTGCCTCGAGGACGACCCGCGCCAGCTCGACGATGGCGTTCGCCCCCTTCTCGAAATCCGCCCCGGCATGGGCCGCGCGGCCGCGGGCCCGCAGGACGAAGGACCCCGAGCCCTTGCGCTCGGTCTTCACGGCGCCGCCGGGCCACGCGGGCTCGAAGCCCAGCACCGCGGCCGAGGCCTTCATCTCGGCCTCCATCCGCTGCTGGTACGGATAGCAGTCGATCTCTTCGAGCGGCGTGAGGAACACCGTGACGGCAGGGAGATGACCGCGCGCCGCGAGCGCCCGGAGCGCGTAGACGATGACCACGATTCCGGCCTTCATGTCGAAAGCGCCGGGTCCGAAGAGCCGATCTCCCTCGAGACGGACGGGGCGCGATTGCAGCGTCCCGACGGGCCACACCGTGTCGAGGTGCCCCAGAAGCATGACCGGGCGGCCCGCTCCCGGCGTCGACGCGCGGAGGATCGGTCCCGCGCCCTCCACCGGAACGCGCTCGACGGCGGCCCCCGACGCCTCCAGCTCCCGGGCGACACGATCCGCCAGCACCGCGACGCCGCGGGCGTCGGTGGAGGGAGACTCGATCTCGACGAGCGCGCGGAGCAGCGCCGTCATCTCATCCTGGCGCTTCCGCGTCCAGTCGAGAAGGCCGATCTCGTTCCTCTCCGTCAGCCGTCTATCGGGAGGCCCAGTAGGGCCGGTAGTAGTGGTCCGAGCCCGGGGGCTTGGGGGCCTTCGGCGGGCGACGGAACGCTCCCTCGATCCGGCCGCGCAGGGCGCCCGGGTTTTCGAGGGCGTCGAACAGCGCACCCACCGCGAACAAGGAGACGAGACCTCCCGCCACCACGACCAGAGGAAGCGCCACGATGAAAAGGAACTGGATCAGTGCCATGCTCTCCTACTGGATGCGCATGCGGCCGCTGAAGCCGTCTTCGTACGAATGATAGAACTGGAGGCCGCTCTCGGGATAGCGCCAGCAGTAATAACCCGATCCGTTGTCGAAGTCCACCAGCCAGAGCCCCTTGACCTCGAGCCCCATGCCGATCAGGGTCTCCGCCCATCCCTTGACGACGGCCGACAGCCTCTCCTGGGCCTCGGCGCCCGGCACGCCCTGCGGTGAGAGCGTCGAGCTGTCGGCCTGCACGCGCTCGAAGGCGCGCTCCGTCAGGCGTCGAACCTCCGGAAGAAGGGCGACCGCCTCCTCGTAGGAAAAGACGCGCTTCCCTTGTCCCTGCCGCTCCTTCATCGCGGCCGGGATTATAGCAAACCGTCGCAACCGGCGACCTTGACCGACCTCAGGGGAGACCCTAGAATCCGATCGACCCGCCGATGTCCGAAGCCTCCCGTTCGGTCTCGTCACTCACGGTCCTCGGCGGCGCGCTGAACGGCAAGAGCCTCGCCCTCGACCCGGCGCTTGCGGAGATCCTCATCGGCTCGGCGCCGGCGTGCCATCTCCAGCTGAGCCTCCCCGGGGTGAGCCCGCTCCACGCGCGGGTGACCGTGGACGCCGCCGGAGCCCAGGTGCGAGACGCGGGCGGCCCCCGCGGGATCTTCGTCAACGACGATCGCGTCACGGGATCGCGCACGCTCCGGGACGGCGACGTGCTCTGGCTCGGTCCTCCGGGTGACGGAGCCAGCGTGATGCTCCAGTGCCGCGTCGTCGCATCCGCGGCCGCACCGTCGGCGCCGTCCGAGGCGCCCGTCGAGGAGTTCTTCGTCGAGGAGGGCACGCCGTTGGCCGATGGGTTCGTGGTGGCCGACGACGACCCGTTTCCCGGTCAGCAGGCCACCGCCGCGGTCGCGGCAGACGCCGGCACCGGCACCGGCGCCAGCAACGCCCGGCGCAGCGCCGCCCGCGGCCGAGGAGCCGGAGGTCTTCTTCGTCGACGAGTTCCCCCCTGCTGTTGCGGCGCCTCCGACGGCCGCGGCGCCCGCTCCGACGCTGGTCGAGGACGAGGGGTTCTTCGTCGCGGACTCGGGCTCGATCGACCTGTCGCCGGCGCCCGCGCCCGCGCCGAAGCCGGCACCGGCGGCCCCGAAGCCTCAGCCCCCGGCGCCACCCGTGGCTCCGAGGCCTGTGGCCGCAGCGCCGCCGCCCGCAGCCCCCGCGCCCAAGCCTGCTTCGCCCGCCGCCGCGTCCACCACGCCGGCGCCGCCATCACCCGCGGCGGCCCCGAAGCCGCTCGCGCCGGCGCCGATCGCGTCGACCGCGCCCGTCCCGGCCGTCACTGCGAAGCCGGCCGCGCCCGCGGCCCCATCGCCGAAGCCCGCTCCGGCGCCCTCGAAACCGACGCCGCCCACCGCGGCCCCCGCGCCCCGGCCCGCGCCTCCGGCACCGTCTCGCCCCGCGCGCCGGCCCGAGCCACCGCCCGAGCCCCGCGAGCGGCGGCCGGCACCCGCTCGACCGCGTGGGGCCGGGGCGTCACGGCTCCCGTTGTACGGCGGCATGGCCGCGATCGCGGCCGCGCTCCTCGCCGGCGCCGCGTACGTGACGCACCGGGTCCGGGCGCAACCCGAGCTGGAATCGATCGCGCCGACCCGAGCGAAGATCGGCGAGCTGCTGACCATCACAGGCCGCAACTTCGGGCCCACGGCCGCCGCCAACATCGTCATCTTCGGCGAGACCCGGGCCGATGTCAGGGAAGTCTCCACGACGCGGATCGTCGCCGAGGTCCCGGAGATCCCGGTGCCCGTCGGCCCCGACATCACGGTCCCGGTCGTCGTGCGCGTGAACGGTCACGATTCGCCATCGCTGCCCCTGGCGATCCATCAAGCGCCCCGCATCCACGGCCTCGCTCCCGACGTCGCGATGCCCGGGGAAGAGGTCACCCTCGCCGGCAGCGGCTGGGCGCCCGGGGCGGTCGTCCGCTTCGGCCCTCTCGCGGCGGAGGTGCTCGAGAACAAGCCCACGTCGATCCGCGTCCGCGTCCCCGCCATCGAAGGCCCTCCGGGCACCGCCGCTCCCGTCACCGTGTCGGCGGGACTCGATGCCTCGAACCCGGCGCCCTTCCTGGTGGGCCGCCTGCCCCTCGTCACGGGGGCGCAGCCGGCGTCGGCGGCCCCGGGAGACGTCGTGACGCTGTCCGGACGCGGGTTTCACTGGAAACCAATGGAGAACGTGGTGCGCATCCGTGGCGCGCGCGCCTTCGTGTCCGCCGTCGCACCGGGGGAGTTGAAGTTCGTGGTGCCGTGGGTCCCGGGGAACGGGGGGGACGTGCCGGTCGAGCTCCGCGTGCCGGATTCGGAGAACAAGGGCGAGGCGACGCTGTCGCTGGCGGCGCCCCCCGACCCGGTCGATTTCCGCTTCGTCGTGGAGCCCCTCGAGGTGGTGGCTGCCAGCCCGCACGCGGTGCTCTCCACGGCGCTGGGGCCGGCCTTCGTTCTCGCGACCTCGGGAACGCGCTCCGCCGCCGAGCGTGCCACGGAGGCCGTGCGGCGCCTGAACGACGCCGCCGTCCTTCTGAAGGCGTCCCACGACCTGAACTTCGAGGTGCGGAACGTCGAGACGACGCCGATCCTCTGCCTCGTCGGGAGCCCCGAAACGCTCCTCGAGGTCACCGATGCCGACGCCGCCGCGTACAACGAGGACTGGACGAAAACGGGCGGCAGGGGAGGAGCCGTGACCCGCGCGCGACTCGCTCTCTGGTGGCAGGCCGTGGCTCGCGACCTGGTGCTGCTCCTCGTGCGCGGAGAGAAGCCGCAGTACGCCGCGGCTCTCGCTCCCGAAGGGCGCGTGCTCGGTGACGTGTTCGAGACGGCGAAGAAGAGCGGGCGATTCGGCGTTCCGCGCGACGTGGCCGCCGCCGTCAAGCCCCCGGTCGTCGCGGCTCTCAAGACGCTCGCCCTTCGCGTCCCCGCCCAGGTCGTAGCGCCCGCTGGGACCGCTCCGGCGCCCACGGCGGTCGCCGCCACCACGGCCCCGGCCGCAGCCAGCCCGACTGCCGCCGCCACGCCCTTTCGGCTCGAGGGCGTCTGGACGGGCACGGTCCTCGAGGGAGGGACCCGACGCTACGTGACCGCGACGTTCAGCGGCCGCAGCGGCTCCCTGAGCTTCGAGGGCGCGGTGTCGGTGAGCGTTCCGCTCTTCGGCCTCGAGGCCCAACGAGACGGCGCGAGGTTCGGCCTCGAGTACCGCGGCGGGAACCGCTACTACAGCGGAAAGTGGGACGGCCACAAGCTCGCCGGGCGCATCTCCTCCGACGCGGCCGGCCGCGTCGACGTCGGCGCGTTCGAGCTGTCGCAACACTAGCCCCCGATGCCCAAGCGCGTCATCCCGATCTCCTCGGGAAAGGGAGGCGTGGGCAAGACGACGCTGGCGCTCAACTACGCCCTCGCCCTCGCGCGCCACGGCCGGAGCGTGCTGGTCGACCTGGACACGGGGACCTCGTCGGTTCGAACCTGCATCGACGTGCCGATCCCCCGCGACCTCTACCACTTCTTCCGGAAGGGCGCCGCCCTCCGCGACTGCATCACGCCCCTTTCGCCGACCCTCGATCCCGACGGCTGCTACCCCAACTTCGGCTTCGTGGCGGGACCCAAGCATCTGATCGAGGACATCTCGAACTTCAACCGGCAGCGCCGCGAGCAGCTCATCGACGCCATCAACTCGCTGGACGCCGACTTCGTGGTGCTGGACCTGAAGGCCGGTCTCGACGCGGCGGTCCTGGACTTCCTGCCGTACACCAACAGCGGCATCCTCGTCTTCACGCCGCAGACGCCGGCGGCAACGCTTGCCGCAAGCGACATCGTGAAGGCCATGCTGTTCCGCAAGCTGCGGGCGATCTTCGCCCCGGGGTCCGCGATCTTCGCCGACATGGGGGGCTTGACGGCCGAGGCCGTGGCCGCGGCCCTCGAGCGCGTCGAGGACGTCTACGACGAGGGCGTCCACAACCTCGACGCCTTCACCGCGGAGCTCCACCGGACCCTCGGCGACCACCCGGCCGTCTCGCGGGTGACGCGGGTCGTCGACTCGTTCGTCGTTCACTACGTGCTGAACATGTTCAACGGCGTCCAGGAGTCGTTCGATACAGCCGTCAAGCCCTTCGTCGAGAACCTCGCCGAGAACGTCAGCGGCCATCTGGCGGTGTTGAACCTTGGATGGATCGTCGCCCACGAGGACTTCGGCCGCGCCAGCCAGAGCCGCGTTCCGGCGCTCCTGCTCCGCCAGGAGCGGGCCTCCGCGCCGCGCCCCGATTCCGTGGCTCTCGAGCTGCAGCGCCTCGCGGCCGAGTACCTGGGGTCGAAGCCGCCGAGCCCGCGCCCGGTGGTGGAGCGGCGGCGGACGCCCCGGCCCCCGAGCCCGGCCCGCTATCTCGACGCCCAGCTCGACACGCTGCGGCGGATGTCGGACGGGATGCGCGGCGCCGGCTACCGCGACAACCTCGACTACATCGCCTACCGGACGCTGCACCTCATGTCGAGCCGGCCCGTCGCCGACTTCGGCGACGCCCGCATCTTCAAGGAGTCCGAGCTCCAGTCCATGCTCGAGCAGCGGGGCCGGTAGGGACTCCGGCGTCGTGTATCACCGGATCGCCCGTTTGGCATCTCGCTTCCTCCTCGGATGCGTTGATCTGGGTCACGATCTTGCTCGCCCCCTGCCCAGGTACCCGTCGACGGAGATCGTATCCTCCTCGCGAGGCATGAGCAGGACCACGGTGAGGAGCGCGAGCCTTGGAATGACGTGGGTGTGGAACTCGTAGAGCGGCTCCTTCAGCAGGTGGCCGAGGGTGACCAGGACGAGCACGCCACCCAGGGAGAGCAGGGCGGGCCTGGTCTTGAAACCGACGAGGACGAGGGCCGCCGCGATGAGCTCGACGACCGGGACCGTGACGCCCGTAGCCCACAGCGACCACGTCGGCAGGAACGTGTCGGCGTAGGGTCCGACGAAGAAGTGACGCGCGTGGCCGAGCGGCGTCATCACGAAACACTTGTACACGCCCGCCATGAAGAAGATGAGCCCCAGGATCGACCGGCAGAAGAAGATCGCCCACGCACGGTCGCTTGGGGTGCTCATCTATAGCTCGAGGCCTGGGAGGGTCCCGGTAGCCGAAGTCGGATCCCGTCCTTCGTGCCCTTCTATGCGCCCCGATACGCGGCCAGGTGTTGCTGGGTGTCGGCGCGATGACGGAAGCGGGTCACCCGGCCCGCCTCGTCGAAGCGCCAGATGTGAACCTCGTCTTCTTCCACGATTCGCCCCCCGGTGGCTTTCACCTTCGCTTCGAAATCCAGGAGAACGACCACCACGCCTGGACCTTCGAAGAACGATTTCGGCACGAATTTCTCTATTTCGAGCGCCCCCAGGCTGGAGAAGAACTCCGCGGCACCTGCCCGGCCGCGGCGCGTCTGGAGCCATGGAACCTCGCTAGCCCCGGCACCGTACTCCCACTCCACGGAGTCGGCGAGATGACCAAGGATCGTTGGCACGTCGCCACGGCCAAAGGCCGCGTACATGTCCTGCACCGTCGCCAGATTGCTCACCGCAACCTCCTCGTGTTCGTGGTTCACTGCGGAGACACGCCTTGATGTCCCGGTAGGCCTCTCTGATGACGGCCTCCAGTGCCGAGGAGTCCAAGAGGGTCGATGGCGTGAGCTTCACATGACGGCCAAGCTTTCCGGTTCCCTCCAGCAGGCCGATGGGGTCTGGCAGTGTCGAGCCTCGGAAGAACCCCACATTGACATGGGCCCTGAAGGTGTTGACGTACCCGAAGCCTGCATCGCCGACACACACAGTCGGGCACCCGTCGTGCATCAGTTCTCGGACGTCCTCACCGCATTGCCTCATGCGCTCGAACCACCGGCGCGCAATCGCACGCAGGTGCTCAGGCTGCCCGTTGAGCCATGCCTGAACGGCCGGGTCCCGCTTCACAGCTCCGGAGAAACGGAGGATGGGGCTCATTGCAGCAGATCGCACCATGGCAGCCTCATCCGGTTCTTGAGCGCGTCTCTCGCCGTCTGCACGTTCCCATGGTTTCGGCGCTTGCGCCTCGTTGGGGCTTGCAGCTGGGGCCGGCAGGCCGCGTTCCACCACTGACCATGATCCCTTACCACTACCACCGTATACAGGACCGTCACCCATCGGGCGGCAAATCGGGCCTTCGCCGTCAATCAACGCAACATCATGTCGCAAGAACCGAAGCGCTATCGTCGGGGCCGGGTGTGAAGGCGCGCCGCTCCTCGACAACGATGTGCGCGCTTGTCAGCTTCATGCGTTGTTAGGCCGCCCTACGCTCGATCAGGGTGAACGCTCCTCCGGAACTTCCGTATGTGCATCGCGACTGACCAAGCGACAGCTCCTCTGACCGTGTAGCGCCACGCGCCGACGCTTGAGTCGAGCATCTGTACGAAGCCGCGCTCCACCAGGCTCGCGATCCGACGTTCTAAGAGGTTCCGGTAATCCGACATCGGGTCTTGGCGCGAGTATGCCACGCCCAGGCCCTGCGACAGTTCGGAACGGCGACGATGACGGTCGAGAACAACGACAAGGCTGACCTGGGGGAACAGAGCCGCCGGCTCGAAGACCAGCAAGGTCACAATCGCTCCCTCTAGCGTCGTCGAACGTTATCAGCTGACGCTCGTCAGCCGTCGCGTGGAATCCAGCGGTGTCATCCGGGAGACGCCGATCCTTCGACCTGTAACTAGAACAAGCGCGTCAGCCTCGGACGAGAGCCAGTCCGCGTAGCGAAGGCGATCTGGCGCTTTGCCATCGCCACAAACAGCACCTGCCTCAACCCGAGTCTTCAGTGGGCAGACGTCTTGCCATGTAGGCAGTACGCTCCAGCCTTGGTGCGAGCGGCACGTACGGCCAGATCAGCCTTCGCTCCCACAGCGCGGCGCCCTCAGTGACGCCGACCTGCAGCACCCCTGAGATGACAACAGAAGGATCCAGCTGGCCCCCTGACTCCGCTCTTCTTATGTCGGCCTACCACCCCCCACGATGCTGCCTTAGTTAGGTCTTCGGTTACTCAAGTTCCCTCGGAGCGGGATAAGACCAGGCCGTCCGAGATCACCCGGCGACGCGGGCCGGCGCCTCCGAACGGGACGGGGCGCGGACCTCGTCAGGGGCATCCTCGTTCGTTGGACTCCTCTCCCCGAAGCTGCCTCGGTTCCAACGGCCGGCTTTGGATTGTCGAACTGCACGCGCTTCCGCAACCTGCGCGCGAGTAACCACCCGAGGCCGCTGCAACACGTGAACGAAAGCTATCGCGACGACCAACCCTACCGGCCCCAAGAGGACGGGCAGCAGAAGGATCACTACAAGGATGGCGCAGCCGATCACGCTATCTCGCCACCCCTCTTCTCACCACGTCCGCCGAGATAACCCGCGAAGCGCGCTCAATGAAGCCTTCCTTATAAAAGGACGTCGCGCTTCGCCGGGTTCATCTCGTTGTTATCCGGGATCCGCAATGATCTCTAGCAATTGCTCGTAACCACCGGGACCGCCACAGTCCTCGGGTGGACAGGCGACGTTCGCCACCAGAGCATCGAGGATACTTGCGACCGGCCTGGGCGCGATACCTTCACATACGACTTCATGCTCCCAGCCATCACCTGAAGTCGTACAGATATGTTGCACGATCTCCCTGATGCAGGAGGCTCCGCACCGGGAGCAGCCAGCCGGCGAGGCACTCTGCCAGCCGAGCGGGAACGATCCGGATCTGGAATGCCGATCTCCAGGGGCCGACTGACGCCTGGAACGGCAACGTGGACGACATCGAGGTGGTAGTCGCCAGCCAAGGGCATCTTGGAGCGCAACGGCAAGTCCCAGAACGTGAAGCTGCCAGCGGACACCTCGATCGTCGCGCCACACGGGAGGCTGCAGCCTCTGCTGTACCCAGCGGTCGACCCGGACCGGAGCACTCGCGGCGTTTTCATTCTAGTGGTCCGTCCAACACGGGGATACGAAGCGCGTCCGAAGCCTTCCTTAGAAGAACGCCTACGCTTCGTCAGCTTCATCCCCTTGTGGGGCGGCTCGCTCTTCACGCAACCTGTAGTCGGGCTGGGCGAAGTGCCCGAGCAAGGCTGAGTAACCATCCGACGAAGCCCGCCGCGATGGCCATAGGCGCAGAGGCAAAGTACAGGTACCCCAACGCGAGATTATGTGGCCTCAGGAGCCCAGCGGGACCGCTTGACGAGGTCCACGAGACTCCCCAGACGAGCATCGCGGCAACGACGGTGGATGCCGAGCACGACCCACGAGAGGCGCAGCAGGAGATTGATGGTCTGGCAGCGCCAGGCTACCAGGCTGACGGCTGCGAGGCAAGCTGATGGAGCGATGCTGAAGAGTCGATGAGCGACGATGAAGTAGCTGTCGCTCACGTGGATATCGACTCCGGGTCCGAGGGAGGGTGACAACGTGACGCACAGCCACACTCCGAGGAGCGCCGCCAAACAGGCGCCGAAGTGTACGGCGATGACCTTCACCTGGCTGACGATATGCCTGTCGAACACCGAAATAACCCGCGAAGGCCACATTGGTGAAACGGCGGGCGCGAAGCGCCCGCTTCCCTAACGGCCTTCGCCGGGTTCATTTCGTTGTTAGGCGGCCACTTCGCTCCCACGTTGTTCTCGCCGCCACATCAGAACCGCTAGCCATGACGCGAAGGCTGCACCAGGAGCGGCACACAGGCAGTGACCTCGACGCGAGCGCGCGGCTCGCTAGCTGCCGCCTCATGAGAACGCAACGGAGACCCCGTTCTCCGTGAGGATGCTTCGCATCGGCGAAGGATTCGGCTAACGATGACGGCTTGATCCGTACAGGAATACTCCAGCCTGAAGAAGACGGCGCGGCTGCCACCGCCGCACTCGCGGCCACGGCAGCCCAAGAGATCGCTAGGAGGTGCCGTCAGTGTGCAAGGTACCCCGGGCAGCCCAAGGAGACGTAACTGCCAGCTCCGCAAGGGTACGACTACGGCGACATGGCGGCCGCAGACTAGTCTGATCACGCGTGTGCACTCCATTCGCTCTTGGTCCGCCAACACTGGTCAGCATAACTCGCCACTTCGGTATTCGTGCGAAATTTGTTCGGGAGGACGTTGGGCGGGGGGCATGAGGGTGCTCGGAACGACCCTTGGCTGAACGAGGTTGACCGCGGAGACGTCGGGAGATGGGCGTCGCTGCCCAATTCGGTATCCCTTGTGGAGGGTTGGCCGTGTCTCCTGCCGGCTCCACGAGGCGGCTGAAGGGCAGGAGACACGGAGCACGAGGAATTCCTGCCGTCCGCTACGCGACCGTGATCTCCTTGGCCAGATAGACGTCCTGGATCAGGTTCAGGAGCTTGACGCCTTCGGCCATGGGGCGCTGGAAGGCCTTGCGGCCCGAGATGAGGCCCATGCCGCCGGCGCGCTTGTTGATGACGGCGGTCTTGGCGGCGTCGGCGAAGTCGTTGTCGCCCGAGGCGCCGCCGGAGTTGATGAGGCCCGCGCGGCCCATGTAGCAGTTGGCCACCTGGTAGCGGGTGAGGTCGATCGGGTGGTCGGTGGTGAGCTGCGTGTAGACCCGGTCGTCGATCTTGCCGTAGGGGTTTTCCTTGCTGCTGATGGCCTTGTAGCCGCCGTTGTTCTCGGGGAGCTTCTGCTTGATGATGTCGGCCTGGATCGTGACGCCCAGGTGGTTGGCCTGTCCGGTGAGGTCGGCCGAGACGTGGTAGTCCTTCTCCTTCGTCTTGAAGGCGGGGTTCCTCAGGTAGCACCACAGGACGGTGGCCAGGCCCATCTCGTGGGCGGCCTCGAAGGTCTTCGACACCTCGACGATCTGGCGGGCCGACTGGTCGGAGCCGAAGTAGATCGTCGCCCCGACCGCGACCGCGCCCATGTCACGGGCCTGCTTGACCGTCGCGAACATGATCTGGTCGAACTTGTTCGGATAGGTCAGGAACTCGTTGTGGTTGATCTTCACCAGGAACGGGATCTTGTGGGCGTACTTGCGCGAAACGGCGCCCAGGACGCCGAGGGTCGACGCCACGGCGTTGCAGCTCCCCTCGATCGCGAGCTTCACGATCCCCTCGGGGTCGAAGTAGGCCGGGTTCTTGGCGAAGGACGCGCCCGCCGAGTGCTCGATTCCCTGGTCCACGGGAAGGATCGACAGGTAACCGGTTCCAGCGAGGCGGCCGTGGGAGCAGAGCTGCTCCAGGCTGCGGAGCACCGGGTTCGGCCGATCCGAGGCGGCCCAGACGCGGTCCACGAAATCGTGGCCCGGCAGGTGGAGGGTCTCCTTCGGAATTCCCTTGCACGTGTGCTCCAGCAGGGATTTGGCGTCGGCTCCCAGGTGCTCTTCGATTGTCTTTGGCGTGGTCATCGGTTCTCCTTGGACGTCGTCAGTGGAGCCGCGCCGCCTTTCGGCGCAGCTCGTCGATCTTCTCGCGCAGCATCGCAGCCTCGGACGAGGCGGGCGCCCGGCGGAGGGCTTCCTCGAGGTCGCTGGCCGCGAGGGCGTAGCAGTCGAGGGCCGCGTAGAGCATCCCTCGGTCGCGCAGGTGGTGGGGGCTGGCCGGGTCGAGGACCAGGAGCAGGTCCACGGTCCTTATCGCCCGGGGCAGGTCTTCGGCGCGAGCGTAGATCGCGCGCAGGTTGCGGAGAGTGCGGCTCAGGATCTCCTTGCGGCCGCACGGCTCGAGCATCGACGCCTCGACCTTGACCCGGCCCTCGTAGATCCGGTCGAGACGCTGCTGGCACTCCTCCACCGATAGGAGCACGCCGCCATGGAACGGGTCCACGAGGACGTCGTCCCCCGGGCCGGCCAGCTTGACGATGAAGTGCCCCGGCAGCCCCACGCCGTCGATCGCGACACCGGCCCGCCGCGCCACCTCGATGTACACCATCGACAGCGTGATGGGGATGCCGGTCTTCCGGTCGAGGACGTCGTTCAGGAAGCTGTTCCTCGGGTCGTAGTAGTCCGTGGTGTTGCCCGTGAAGCCTTGTTCCTCGAACAGGATCGCGTTCAAGGCCGCGACGATCGCCGTGCGGTCGGTCGTGCCCGAGACGCGCGCGCCCAACTCTCCGCCGAGGGCCTGGAGGTGGGAGAGGTACTGGGCCACGTCCAGGTCCGGGTACTCCTCGCAGGCGATGAGCAGGGAGGCTTCGGCCAGATCGATCGCCTCGTCGGGGCGCGCGAGCATCTCGCTGAACTGTTGCCTGGATCGTGACTCCGTCACTGGCCTTTTCCCCCGGGGCGAACGGGCCGGATTATAGCGCGCGCGAGCGGAGGGCCGGCAACGTTATCTGCTGGTGCTCGCACGCCTCGAGAGCCGCGCCGACCAGCGCCGGGACGTCGAGGGCCTCCTCGGCGCGACGCACCTCGTGGAGCTTGGCGGCGGTCGCGGGACCCCGCGGCACGAAGAGCTGGCAGCAGTCCTGGTCGGGGAGTGTGCTGATCTCGAACGTCCCGAGGCGCCGTGCCTCGGCCGTGATCTCCTCCTTGTCCATGCCGATGAGGGGACGGAGGACCGGGATTCGGACGGCTTCGTCGATGGCCAGGATGTTCTCGAGCGTCTGGGAAGCGACCTGGCCCAGGCTCTCGCCGGTGACCAGCGCCTTGGCCCCGCCGCGCGCGGCCAGGGCCTCGGCGATGCGCAGCATGAAGCGCCTGTAGAGCACGACCCGGAGGGGCGCCGGGCAGGACGCGACGATGGTCTGCTGGACGGGACCGAAGGGGACCAGGACGAGCCGCGTCCGGAACTGCCGGCTCGTGAGCACGCGGGCCAGCTCGGTGGCCTTGTCGATCATCGTCCGGTCCTGGAACGGGAAGGCGTGGAAGTTCACCAGATCCGCCGTGCAGCCGCGCCGCATCAGGCGCGCGGCCGCGACGGGGGAGTCGATGCCTCCCGAGAGGAGCGCCAGGACGCGCCCGGAGGAGCCCACGGGAAATCCGCCGGCTCCCGGCAGGCGCTCGGCTGAGACGAGGATCCGGTCCTTCAAGACCTCGATGAAGAGCGTGACGGCGGGCTCGTCCAGGTTCACGGGAATCCCCGTGGCCTCCCGGATCGCGGCGCCGACCTCCCGGTCGATCTGGCCGGAGTCCAGCGGGAAGACCTTCCACGACCGCCGCGTGGTGACGCGGAACGACGTCGCGGGGGAATGCTCGCGCACGACTTCGATGGCGGCGGCCTTCACCGCATCGAGGTCGTGGGGTACCTCCTGGACGCGGGAGAAGTTGGCGACGCCGAAGACCGATTCGATGCGCTCACGCAGGTCACTCCACGAGACCCCGGGGGGAGCCGAGAGGGAGATGCGTCCGGCCACCGGCTGCACGCCGATCCGAGGGAGGTCCGCCGTGGCCTTCCGCAGGTTCTCGGCGAGCTTGCAGACGAAGTAGGGGCGGTTCCTTCCCTTGAGGGCGATCTCGTGGTAGCGCACGACGACGCGCAAGGCTTGGCTCAAGCCGTCGCGACGAGAGCGGGGAGGCCCAGGGCCTCGCGCAGGCGCGGGTGGACGACCTCGCCGCCCCGCGCTACCAGCGTCTCGCGAACGATCTCGTCGCCCATGTCGATCGTCAGGGCCCCTTGCTTCACGATGAGGGCGAGGAAGTTCGCGACGTTCTTGGCGTGGAGCTGGCTCGCGTGGGTCGGCACCGACGACGCCATGTTGACGGGGCCGAGGACCGTCACGCCGTCCTTCACGACCGTCTCGCCCGGGCGGGTCAGCTCGCAGTTCCCGCCCTGCTCGGCCGCCACGTCGACGATCACGGACCCGGGGCGCATCCCCGCCACCATGTCGGCCGTGATGAGGACGGGGGCCTTCTTTCCCGGGATCGCCGCCGTGGTGATGACGACGTCGGCCGCCGCGACGGCTCGGGCCATGGTGTCCTGCTGCTTGCGGTAGAACTCCTCGTCCATGGTCTTCGCGTAGCCCCCCTTGTCCTGGGCGCCGCCGGTCTCGAGGGGGAGCTCGACGAACTTGGCCCCGAGGCTCTCGATCTGCTCCTTGACCGCGGGCCGGACGTCGTAGGCCTCGACGACGGCGCCGAGGCGCCGCGCGGTGGCGATGGCCTGGAGCCCGGCGACGCCCGCCCCGATGATGAAGACCCGGGCGGGCGTGAGGGTGCCGCCGGCCGTCATCAGCATCGGGAACATGCGAGGCGTCGTGTCGGCCGCCAGGAGCACGGCCTTGTAGCCGATGATCGTGGCCATCGACGACAGGGCGTCCATGGCCTGCGCGCGGGTGATCCGGGGGATGAGGTCCAGGGCGAAGGCCGTGGCGCCGCGCTCGGCCACCGCCTGGATCCCCTCGGGGGCGCCGATGGGGTCGAGGAAGCCGACGAGGACCTGTCCCTGGCGCACCAGGCCGAGGTCGGGGGGCGGTGCTGTCCGGCTCGACGCCAGGGAGCGCACCTGGATAATCGCGTCGGCCTGACCGAAGACGTCCTGCCGGGTGGCCGCGAGGGCGGCTCCCTTCTCGACGTAGGCCTCGTCGGGGAAGCCGGCGGCCAGGCCCGCTCCCGTCTCGATGAGGACGTCGATGCCGAGCTTCCCCAGGGCCGGCAGCGCGGCCGGGATCACGGCCACGCGCCGCTCGCCGGGGAACGTCTCCTTCGGAACGCCTGCCTTCATGGTCGCCCCGAGTTTAACCGATCCGCACCTTGTATAATTCGCGGAATATGGCTCACGGCGCGTCCGCGAACGCATTCACATTCTGCCCCAAGTGCGGCCATGCACTGGAGTCGCGCGCCCTCAAGGCGAGCGAGCCCCCCCGTCTGGTCTGCACCTCGTGCGCCTTCGTCTTCTACATGGACCCCAAGGTCGCGGCGGGGACGATCTGCGTGGTCGACGGGGGGATCGTCCTCCTGCGGCGCGCCATCGATCCCGAGTGGGGGAAGTGGGCCTTCCCGGGCGGCTTCGTGGATCGGGGCGAGTCGGTCCAGGACGCGGCCGTGCGGGAAACCCTCGAGGAGGTCCACCTGCGCGTGAGCGTGACGGGGATCCTCGACGTCTATTCCTACACCGGGACCGACACCGTCCTCGTGGTCTACTCGGCCGACGTGGTGGGCGGTGAGCTCGCCACGGGCGAGGAGGCCGAGGACGCGAAGGCTTTTCCCCCGGAGCAGATCCCCTGGGACGACCTGGCGTTCGAGAGCACGCGGGCCGCGCTCAAGGACTACCTCCACCGCTTCTTCCCCCGCGTCCGCGTTCCGCGCTAGTCGGTCCCATGACGGCGGCTTTCGATCGCGCCCAGCTCCTCGCGGCTCGGGGGAGCGTGGCCGACGCGCTGGCCGCCCTCGACGCGCTGCTGGCGGAGGAGCCCGGCCACGTTCCGGCCCTCCTGCTGAAGGCCGATCTCCTCCTCGACGACCGAGACGGCGAGACGGCGCTGGAGCTCTATCGGCGTGCCGTCGCTGCGGCGCCTCGGTCGGCCGAGACGCTGAACGGCATCGCTCGCTGCCTCCACGCCCTCGGGCGTGACGACGAAGCCCTGGCTTCCGCCGAGACCGCGCGGAGCCTTCTGGACGAGGGGGACAACTTCCGCTTCGCGGCACCCGTGTTCCTCACCATCGTCTGGTGCTTGCGCGAGAGGCGACGTTTCCGCGAGGCGCTCGCCGCCGCGGACGAAGGCCTGGCCCGCTGCCCCGACGCGATCCTGGCCCAATGGGCGTCCCTGGTCGAAGAGGAGCTGGCCGAGGCCGAGAAGGAAGAGTGCTAGCGGCGCCGTCCCTGCGTGTCCAGGTAGTCGCGCCAGGAACGCTTGGGGGCGTATCCGAGCATCTTCACCGCCTTGGCGCACGAGATGCCCGAGGCGTCTTCGCGCGCGAGGGGGCGGATTTCGATCGCCTCGCCGTAATACTTCCGGATCATCTGCGCCAAGGGCCGGTTCCCGACGTTGTCGGGGGAGGCGATGTAGAACACCTCGTGGCCGGGCAGGGAGGACTGAACCGCCAGGACCATGGCGTCTGCCAGATCGTAGACGTCGATGTAGCTCCAGAAGTTCGGGCACAGGACCGAGGCGTCGCGGACCTGCGGTCCGAGGTTCCGCTCGTAGTTCCCCTCGTGCTGGACCCAGCACGGCCGAATCGAGATGCAGCGGATGTCCGAGCGGCGCACCGCGGCGTCCATGAGCAGCTCGCCGAAGTACTTCGAGAGGGCGTAGGGGTCCTGGGGGAGGATGGGATGGTCTTCATCGACGGGCGCGTAGTCGGGTAGGAACGGTCGCTCCGGGAAGAAGAATCCGGGCACCGTCTCGCTGGAAACGTTCACGAATCGCGAGACCCCGAAACGGATCGCGGCCTCGATGGCGTTGAACGTTGCCATGAGGTTGTTCTGGAAGACCGTCGCGGGCGGGTTGTGGGTCGGGTCCGGGATGGCGGCGCAGTGCACGACCGCGTTCATGCCTCGCATGACGGCGAACGCGTCGCCGGGCTGCGTCAGGTCGGCCTGGAGGTAGTCCGGTTCCCCGGGGGCGGGCCGCTCGAACACGCCGCGCATGACGTCCGTCCCCGTGACCACGTGCCCCGCCTCGGCAAGGGCCTTCGCGGTTGCGGTTCCGACCTTGCCTCGCACGCCGGTGACTAGAACGTTCATGCCTTGTCTCCTCTCGGTCACGTCTGCGCGTCAGGCAGGCAGCGTGAAAGCGGGCAATCGCACGATCTCTCCGCCCTTGAGCGCCGATTCGTGGGCGAGGATGCCGGTGCAAGTCCAGTTGGCGGACTCGACCGCGTTGGGGAAAGGGTCGCGATCCTGCACCAGGGCCTGGATGAACTCGTGGGCCAGGTGCGGGTGCGAACCACCGTGCCCCCCGCCCTGCGTGAAGGAGAGGTGTTCCTCGCCCTCGCCGTAAACGCCCTTGGTCGTGAAGCGACGAATGGGATCGGGCAGCAAATGGGCGAAGTCCGGCACCTTGACGCGCTCGGGAATTTCGGGCTCGGGCTTCTTGGCCGTGTGGAGGATGGGGTCCTCGCCTTCGATCAGGGGCCACTCGAAGGTTCTCTTGCTGCCGAAGACGTCGAAGCTCTCGCGGTACTGGCGTGCCGTATCGAAAAGGCTGCGATGGATGCGTGCCGTGACGTCGCTCTCGTGCAGCTTGATGTGGGTCGTCTCGACCGCGAACGGCGAGCCGTAGCAGCCGATCATCTCCTCGCGAATCCGGCCGGAGCCGAAGCAGGAGACGTACTCGGCGTACGCACGGGTCAGGGCGAGGCAGGGTCCGACGCAGTGCGTCGCATAGTGCATCGGCGGCAGGCCCGGCCAATAGCCCGGCCATCCATCCATGTCTTGTTGGTGACTGGCCTGGAGGAACTGCACGCGGCCGAGATCGCCGCGCCGGAAGAGCTCCCGGACGAACAGGAACTCGCGGGCGTAGACGACCGTCTCCATCATCATGTACTTGAGGCCGGTCTCCCTGGCGAGGCCGACGATCCTGCGGCAGTCGTCGACCGAAGTCGCCATGGGCACGGTACACGCCACGTGCTTGCCCTTTTGGAGCGCCTTGATGGACTGAGCGGCGTGATCGGGGATCGGCGTGTTGATATGGACCGCGTCGATGGCCTTGTCCTCCAACAGCTCGTCGTAGGACGTGTAGCGTTTGGGGATCTTGTAGTGGTCCGCGATCCGCTTCAGCTTGTCGGGATTGCGCTGGCAGACCGCCACGAGGTCGGCCTCGGGATGTGCCTGATAGATCGGAATGAACTCGGCGCCGAAGCCGAGTCCCACGATGGCCAGATTGATCTTCTTCGTGCTCATATGGATGGCCTGAGAGGCTTAGGTGAACGCGCGGCGCAGGAATTCGAGCCCGCGCTCGGCAAACTCGTCTTGGGTCCTGGTCCGCCGATTCCAGATGCAAACGGCGCCGGCCAGGTCCCGATTGTCGGGCGTGAAGCTCTCGATCACCACGAGACCCCGGTACTCGATCGCGCGCAGGCCGCGGGCAAGCGCCGCCCAGTCGGTCAGGCCGGTGCCGGGCACGCCGCGGTGATTCTCCGAGACCTGCACATGGACGAGCAGCTCGCCGGCTGAGCGCACCGCCGCCTCGAGATCCGCCTCTTCGATCGTCATGTGGAAGCTGTCGCACATGACGCGCGCCGCGGGATGATCGACATCGCGCGCCATCCGCACCGCATCGGCGACCGAATTGCAGAGATCGGTTTCGAAGCGATTGATGGGCTCGATTGCGATGCGCAGGCCGCGCTCTGCGGCGTCCTCGCACACACCGTGGATCTCCTCGACAGCGAGCGCCCACTCGGCGCGGCGCTCGGCATCGGGCAGTTGGCGGCGTTTGCCCACCTGGGCGTAAAGCGGGCCGGCGACAAATCCGGCTCGAACGGTCGCGGCGAAATCCAGGCAGCGCCGCAGGTAATCACGCGTGGCGGCCCGAACCCGCGGATCGCCATGGGTCAAGTCGCGCCCTGGGCCGAACACTCCGCACACCGTGGCCGTGACGCCGTGATCGGATGCGACGCGCAGGACGCGCGCCGCGTCCACGGCGGCCACGTCCTCGAGCGGAAGCTCGACGCAGTCGTAGCCCATGCGCGCAATCAGCGGAACGAGGCGCTCGGCCTCCGTCGTCGTGAGCGGCGAGGTCCACAGCCAGGTGCTGACACCAATCCGCATCCGCGGCTCAACCGGCGAAGAAACGCAGGATTGTCATGGGCGCTTTCATCCGCGGTGACGGCGACGGAGACAGTACCCCCGTCGTGGGGCGAGCGTCAATCTCGAAGGTGGCCGTTCCACGGGCCTTTGGGCTATCCTCGCGCGCGAGGAGCTGCCCATGAAGAACGTCGCCGGTGTTGGGGTACTGTGCGCGGCGCTGCTCGCCGGCGTTGGGGCGCAAGGCGCCGACGGCGCTCGGCCGCCCCACGACAAGGCGTTCTGGCTGGGCATTGCCCACGACGGCTACAAGGTGCCCGCGGGGGAATCGGCCGACGCGCTCGTCCTGGAGCTGAACGCCTACCTCGGCTCTCCCGATTCCCAGCTCCGAGACGACTGCGCCTATTCGATCGCGGCGGCGTGGATCTACAGCGACAAACGCATCTCGCCGGAGACGCTGCGCTCCCTGCTCGCCACCTGGACCGGGAACTTCCGGAAAGGGCTCGGCGAAACGGGGTCCGACGCGCTTCTCTTGCGGTCCTTCAGCGCCCTCGATCTGTCCACACTGGCGGCCCTGGACAACGCCGCGCCCTTCCTCACGGAAGGCGAGTTCGCGTCGGTCCTCGCCGACACGCTCGGATACCTGGAGGGCGAGAAGGACCTCCGCGGGTTCGACCCCCGGAAGGGGTGGATGCACGCGACGGCCCATACGGCCGACGTGCTCAAGTTCCTGGGACGCAACCCGCGTCTCAAGCCGGCGGACCAGGGGCGCATCCTCGCGGCCATCGGCTCGAAGATCCGGGCGGCCGGCCTCGTCTTCACGTGGGGCGAGAGCGAGCGCCTGGCGCGAGCCGTCGAGTCGCTCGTCCTGCGCCCGGACTTCGACCGTCCGGCGTTCACCGCCTGGCTCGGGACCGTTCAAGAAGACGGGAAGCGTCTCTGGCAGAACGGGCCGGCCATCGACCCGGACCGCTTTCCGGGCGTCCAGAACGCCAAGGACCTTCTACGGAGCCTCTACGTCGGCCTCGCGCTCCGCGGCCGCGAGCAGCCGAACGTCGAAGCGGTGCGAGCCGAGATCCTTCGCTGCCTCGAAGCCCTGGGGTAGAGGCAGTCCCTCGCCGCGCGTCATCTCCGAAACAAGAGGGCCAGCGTGTGGCCGAGAGCTGCGCCGCCCCCGACCGGGAGAGCGTGTCATACCCGAATGCGCGGCTGGCTCGTGCCGCACTACAATGAGCGCCGACGCGCCGGGGAACCCGCGAAGCGGACGAGACGCCACGGCGAGCGGAGGAGCTGATCGATATGGCCCAGGACACCAAGAACCACCAGGCGCTGGGAGACGTCGCGGCGCGCCAGCTCGCCAACGCCACCAAGACCGTTCCCCAGATGGGGGCGATCACGCCCCGTTGGCTGGTCCGCTTCCTCGAGTGGAAGCCTCTCGAGGCGGGCATCCTCCGTGTGAATCGCGTCAAGGAGGAATCGCCCATCGAGGTCCTCTGCGGCTCCCGCGACGAGCGCACGCTCCCCGAGACGTTCGTCGACTACGAGGAGCAGCCCCGCGAGTACACGCTGAGCGCCATCACCACGGTGCTCGACGTCCACACGCGGGTGTCCGACCTCTACAGCACGCCCATCGACCAGATCCGCGAGCAGGTGCGTCTCACGGTCGAGAGCGTCAAGGAGCTCCAGGAGAACGAGCTGGTCAACAACGGCGAGTACGGCCTCCTGGGAAGCGCGGCGCCAGCGATGCGCGTGCCGACGCGGAAGGGCGCGCCGACCCCCGACGATCTCGACGAGCTGATCGCGCGGGTCTGGAAGGAGCCGTCGTTCTTCCTCGCCCACCCGCGCGCGATCGCGGCCTTCGGGCGCGAGTGCACGCGCCGCGGCGTGCCGCCGCCGACCGTCACGCTCTTCGGCTCGCCGTTCCTCACCTGGCGCGGCATCCCCCTCGTGCCCTGCGACAAGCTCAAGATCGAGGGCGGGAAGGAGGGCGAGGGGAAGACGAACATCCTCCTCCTGCGCGTGGGGGAGAAGAAGCAGGGCGTCATCGGCCTCTTCCAGCCCGGCTTGCCCGGCGAGCAGACCCCGGGCCTGTCGGTGCGCTTCATGGGGATCAACCGGAAGGCGATGGGCTCGTACCTGATCTCGCTCTACTGCTCGGCGGCGGTCCTGACCCCGGACGCCCTCGGCGTGCTCGAGAACGTCGAGGTCGGGAACTACCATGAGTACAAGTGACTTTCCCGATCCTGCGCTGATCGCGCAGATGGCCCGGGAGTTCTTCACGGCGCTGCCGACGGCCGCGCCCTCCGGCCCGGTTGCCACCCCTGCGCCCGCCGAAATGCCGGCCACGCTCCCCGGCGCCGTCGCCGACCCGTTCGCCGCCTTCGCCGCGCTCCCAGAGGCGACATCGCTTCCCGCCGAGGCGGCGCCGGAGTCCCTCCCGTGGCTCCCCGCGTCCTCCGGGACCGTCTTCTCCTTCTTCGAGGGAGCGCAATCGGTGGCAAGGGTCCCGGCGATGCCGCGGACGCCGTCCTACGACTTCCGCCCCGACGTGGTGCCGACCTTCAACCTGACGCCGCAGATCTTCGACGCCGCGTCCATTCGCCGCGACTTCCCGATCCTCGACGAGCGCGTCCACGGCAAACGCCTCGTCTGGCTCGACAACGCCGCCACGACCCAGAAGCCCCAGAGCGTCATCGACCGGATCTCGCACTTCTACGAGCACGAGAACTCCAACATCCACCGCGCGGCCCACGTCCTCGCCGCGCGCTCCACCGACGCCTACGAGGCGGCGCGGGAGAAGGTGCGCCGCTTCCTGAACGCCCGCTCCACCCGGGAGATCGTCTTCGTCCGCGGCGCCACCGAGGGGATCAACCTCGTGGCCCAGAGCTTGGGCCGGCGCTACGTGCAGAAGGACGACGAGATCGTCATCACCTGGCTCGAGCACCACGCCAACATCGTCCCGTGGCAGATGCTCTGCTCGGAGAAGGGCGCGCGCCTCCGCGTGGCGCCCGTCGACGACCACGGGCAGGTCATCCTCGAGGAGTACGAGAAGCTGCTCGGCCCTCGCACGCGCCTCGTGTCCTTCGCCCACGTGTCGAACGCCCTCGGCACCGTCACGCCGGCGCGCGAGATGGTCGAGATGGCCCACCGCCACGGCGCCAAGGTCCTCGTCGACGGCGCCCAGGCCGTCTCCCACATGCGCGTCGACGTCCAGGCGCTGGACTGCGACTTCTACGTCTTCTCCGGCCACAAGATCTTCGGCCCGACCGGCATCGGCGTCGTGCACGGCAAGGCCGACCTGCTCGACACCACGCCGCCCTGGCAGGGCGGCGGCAACATGATCGCCGACGTGACGTTCGAGAAGACGGTCTACCAGGCGGCGCCGGTGCGCTTCGAGGCCGGCACCGGCAACATCGCCGACGCCGTGGGCCTGGGCGCGGCCCTCGACTACCTCGACCGCATCGGCATGGAGAACGTCGCCCGCCACGAGCACGAGCTGCTGGAGTACGGGACCGAGGCAGCTTCAGACCGTCCCCGGCCTGCGCATCATCGGGACGGCGGCCGAGAAGGCGGGCGTGATGTCGTTCGTCCTGGACGGCTTCCGCACCGAGGACGTCGGCGACGGCCCTCGACCGCGAGGGCATCGCCGTGCGCGCGGGCCACCACTGCGCGCAGCCGATCCTCCGCCGCTTCGGCCTCGAGAGCACCGTCCGCCCGTCGCTCGCGCTCTACAACACCTGCGAGGACGTCGACGCCCTCGTGGCCGCCCTCCGGCGCCTTCAAGCGGGACGGGGTTCCCAGGGTTACTGAGCGGGGCCTGGCTCCGTTCTTGCAATTTCCTGAAGCGGGGCGCCCCCCAGCGCAACTCCTGCGTTGCGGGCCGCCGCGACCTGCTATGTTCGCGATCCTCCGCGCCCGGTTCCTCGCCCCCGAGATCAAGCTCTTCGAGATTCGCGCGCCGCGCATCGCCCGCAAGCAGAAGGCCGGGCAGTTCGTGATCGTTCGCCTCCACGAGCGAGGCGAGCGCATCCCCCTGACGATCGAGGGGTCGGATCCGGAAGCCGGGACCATCACGCTCGTCGTCCAGGGCGTGGGGAAGACCACCCGCCTCATGAACCGCCTCGAGGCGGGGGACGCCATCCGAGACGTGGTCGGCCCGCTGGGCAAGCCGTCCGAGGTGGGGCTCTTCGGCACCGTGGTGGTGATCGGCGGCGGCGTGGGCACGGCCATCGCCTACCCCACGGCGCGCGCCTTGAAGGCCGCGGGCAACCGAGTCGTGTCCATCGTCGGCGCGCGGACGCGCGAGCTCGTCATCCTGGAAGACGAGGTCCGGAAGGTGAGCGACGAGACCCACGTCCTCACCGACGACGGGAGCCACGGGGAGAAAGGGCTCGTGACGGCGAAGCTGGGCGAGCTCCTCGCCTCGGCGTGCCCGATCGACATGGTCCTGGCCATCGGGCCCGTTCCGATGATGCGAGCCGTGGCCGACGCGACCCGGTCCCGCGGGATCCGAACCGTCGTGAGCCTGAACGCGATCATGGTGGATGGCACGGGGATGTGCGGCGGCTGCCGCGTCGTCGTGGCCGAGAGGAGCCAGTTCGCCTGCGTCGACGGTCCCGAGTTCGACGCCCACGCCGTGGACTTCGGGGTCCTGGCCCAGCGCAACGCCATGTACCGCGCGGCCGAGAGGCGCGCCCTCGAGGAGCTGGAGCGGGATGAGGGGAGACCGATGTGCGGAGTCGCCGCTCTCGAGGACGTGATGCGATGAATCCCCTGAAGCTCAAGGAGCGCATCCGGCTCCCGCGGCAGGCCATGCCGGAGCAGGTTGCGGCCGAGCGCGCGCGGAACTTCGACGAGGTGAACCTGGGTCTCGGCGTGGAGCTGGCGAAGCAGGAAGCCTTGAGGTGCCTCCAGTGCGCCAAGCCGGCCTGCGTGATCTCCTGCCCCGTGGGGGTCAAGGTCAAGGCGTTCGTGGAGCTGGTGCTGGACGGCGACCTGCTCGGCGCGGCGGCGAAGATTCGCGAGGACAACGTGCTCCCGGCGATCACGGGGCGGGTCTGCCCGCAGGAAGAGCAGTGCGAAGGAGCCTGCGTCGTGTCCAAGCGCGCCGCGCCCATCGCCATCGGATACCTGGAGCGCTTCGTCGCCGACTACGAGCAGAGCGTCGGGATCGTCGCCCTGCCCCCCCGCGCCCCCGTCACCGGCAAGCGGGTGGCCGTCGTCGGGAGCGGGCCGGCGGGTCTCACGGCGGCCGGAGACCTCGTCCAGAAGGGGCACGACGCCACCGTGTTCGAGGCGCTCCACGAGATCGGCGGCGTGCTGGTGTACGGCATCCCGGAGTTCCGTCTCCCGAAGGCGGTCGTTCGCCGGGAGGTCGCGAACCTGGAGCGGATGGGAGTCCGCTTCGAGACCAACGTCGTCGTGGGCAGGACGGTGACCGTCGACGAGCTTCTCGGCGAGGAGGGCTACGACGCGGTCTTCATCGCCACGGGCGCCGGGCTGCCGCAGTTCCTGAACGTGCCCGGCGAAAACCTGAACGGCGTCTATTCGGCCAACGAGTTCCTGACACGGGTGAACCTGATGCGGGCCTACCGATTCCCCGAATACGACCAGCCCGTCTACGACTGCCGGGGACGCGACGTGGCCGTGGTGGGAGGCGGCAATACGGCCCTCGACGGGATCCGCACGGCGCTTCGCCTCGGAGCGAGGAACGCGTACCTCCTCTACCGGCGCTCCGAGAAGGAGATGCCCGCGCGCGCCGAGGAGGTGAAGCACGCCCGGGAGGAGGGAGTCCAGCTCATGACCCTCACCAACCCCGTGGCGTTCCTCGAAGGGGACGAACCCGGCTGGCTCGGGGCGGTGCGATGCATCCGCATGGAGCTGGGCACGCCCGACGACTCCGGCCGGAGGCGGCCCGTGCCGATCCCCGGCTCGGAGTTCGTGCTGCCCGTGTCGGTCGCCATCATCGCGGCAGGGACGAGCGCCAACCCGCTGGTCCAATCCACGACGCCGGACCTCAAGACCCGGAAGCGGGGGTACATCGAAGCCGACCCCGAGACGCTGCGCACGTCCAAGCGAGGGGTCTTCGCGGGCGGCGACATCGTGACGGGCGGCGCCACGGTCATCCTGGCGATGGGGGCGGGGCGCCGGGCCGCCCGGTCCATCGACGAGTACCTGCGCGGCGGAGCCTGGTAGGACTCCAAGCGTCAACTCCGGAGCCGCTTTGCCCTCGAACACTGGCTAGGTAGCGCTCGCTCGAACACCGGCCGAAGCGCCCCGTGCGGCCGCACCGGCGCGCCGCGGTCACTTCGGGACGCTCGCGCAGGGGACCTCGGTGACCTCCCCGCGGGATGGGAAGCCCTCGCTCAACTTGACCTTGACGGTCTCGGGGGCCTGCTTCAGGAAGTCTTCCACCCTCACGCCGAGCGCGTGGATCCGGGCGGGTCGGAAGCGCTGCTCCTTCGGGGGCGAAAAGGACACGCCGGTGACTCCGTATTCCACCACGCGCTCGTGATAGCAGCGGGCCCCTGAACCGTCGATCAGGTAGGCGCGGGCGCCGCCCCGATCGGAGGCCTGCGCCGTCGCGACTTCGACGTCGCCGACGCGCAGCCGGGCCTCCGCGCAGGCCGGCGCCGGCACCCTGAAGGAGCCGGTGAAGCCCGCGGGAACCCGAGTCTCGACCTTGCCGAGGCTCACGGCAAAGGCGTCGCCACCGCGATTGTCCACCCACAGGCTGAGGAGCTGCGCTTCGTCCATCACCTGAGCGGCGTGGTACTCCTCGGTCTCGGTCTTGTTCGTGGCCTGCACCGGCACGTCGAGCCAGCCGCACGGCATCAGCGCCCGGACCGACATGGCCGGCGGCTGCTCGAAGGAGCCGACCTCGAACCGGTGCACGTAGTCCGCCTTCGGGAGGCGAACGGGGGCCAGCTCCACGCCGTTCACGCTGACCCGCACCTCCACCGGGGCGCCGACGACGGCGAGCGAATGCTTGGTCTTGGGCTTCGAGCAGCCCACCGTCGCCGCTGACAGGGCACAGGCGAGCGGAATCCAGCGCGTTTGGCTCATGCGTACCTCCCCGCCGCCATTATGCGGCTTCTTCGCGTCAGCGCGCCGCGCCCACCCAGGGCAAGGCGGTGGAGAAGAAGACCGTGGCCGACCTCATGGGTCACATCACCTGCGTGGGGTTGCTCTCCGTCGACGGCGACCATCGGATGCTCTTTACCTGGAAGGTCCCAGATGGTCAGAACCTCGAGCCGGAAGGGCTCACCGGGTTGGGATCAGGGCCGCGCGCGGTCGAACGGCCAGCCCCAGAGGCCGAAGGGGCTCTTCGGGGCGAAGAGGTCGTGGGACCAGCGGGCGGCTGCGGCGGTCAGGGCGCCGTAGAGCAGCAGGCCGCTCGACATCAGGATCATCCCGGCCACCGTGTGCGCGACGTCGGGGGCGCCGCGAGCCTCCACATCGAGGGCGATCCAGTCCCAGCCGAAGTGGAGGGCGATAGCGGCTCCAAGGCAGGTGACGAGGGCGATGTACCCCCCGCGACGGTGGACGGCGAGGGGGCCGAGCGGGAACGCAGCGATGCCGCTCATCACGAGGTGGCCGCAGATCCGGACAAGCTCCGCGGGCGGCAGGAGGGTCGTCCGTGGCGCCGCGCGCAAGTAGGAGACGGACTCCTCGACCGCCATCCCGAGGCCGACCATCGAGCCGTAGATGAGGCCGTCCATCGGGTCGTTGAACGCGCGGCGGGCGAGAAGCGCGATCGCGACGACGACCGCGAATCCCAGCAGCTCCTCTTCGGAGGCCGCGACGACCGCGATGGCATGCGTGCTCGTGAGACGGCCGCCGGCCAGTGTCCAAGCCTCGACCCGACCGGCCAGCGCCATGGCACCGGCGCCCAGCCCCACCGTGAGGGCCAGGAGCCAGCGCGGCTCCGTGTCGTACATGTCGTGGCGATAGACGAGGATGGCCGCACCCAGGGCACAGACGCCGAGCGTGGCGTAGAGGATCAGGCGCGTCCCTCAGGCCCAGGCGGGCTCGCCGGCTGGCGGCCGCGCGGCCAGCAGTGCCGCGATCTCCTCGCGATGCCCGGCGTCGTGCTCCAGCATCATCCGGGGTATTTCGCGAAGGGCGACGGGGCCCACGCCCTCCTGGCGTCCCGACCGCTCCCAGAGCTCGGGCGCGACGGCGCGCAGCAGGGCGACGTTGGCCGCGCGCGCCGCCGCGAAGGCGGCGATCCCTTCGGGAAGGGACCGGGTCCGGTACGACCGCTCGCGAGCCATGCGGGCTCCGTCGAAGTCGTGCAAGGACCGGGTCGTCCTCGGCCAGCAGCCGCCGGATCCTCTCGCCGTAGCCCTCCCGCTCGAGGTCGGCGAGATGCCACGCCTGCTCGACCAGGGAGAAGCCCCCTCCCACGGGAGGCGCGGTCCACGAGGACGCGTCCAGGCGCGCGGCGGCGGCGCTCAGGTCCGCGGGCATGGCCTCCAGAGACGGAAGGACGTCGGCAAGATCGAAAGGATCGGGCATGGGTGCCTCCTGCGCCTCGGCCCTCTATACTACCCATTCCATGACCGAGCGCCTGACCGAAGGGCTGCGCCGCTTCAAGAGGGAGCACTTTCCCCGCCTCCAGGAGCACTATCTCAGCCTGGTGGCCGAGGGACAGAGCCCCCGCACCCTCTTCATCGCCTGCGCGGACTCGCGCGTGGCTCCCGACCGCATGACCTCCTCCTTGCCGGGGGACCTCTTCATGCTCCGCAACGTCGGGAACTTCGTCCCGCCCTTCGAGAGCGACACGGGTTTCCACGGGACCTCGGCCGGCATCGAGTTCGGCGACGCTCGTCCTCGGGGTCAAGGACATCGTGGTCTGCGGCCACAGCCACTGCGGCGCCATCGCGGCGCTCTACAAGCCCATGGATCCGGCGACGCCCCACATTTCGAGCTGGCTGGAGCTCGCTCGCGGCGCGCAAATCGACGCCCCCGTGACCGAGGAGATCCTGCGCCGGACGGAAAAGCGATCCGTCGTCCTGCAGGTCGAGCGGCTCATGGGGTACCCGATGGTCCGCGAGCGCGTCGAGGCGGGGGACCTCTGCCTCCACGGCTGGCACTACGTCATCGAGGACGGGACGGTGCAGGCCCTCGATGTGGCCACCGGCACGTTCGTTCCGCTGTCGGAATAGGCGCCGTCAGCGCCCGCCCCTGCGGGCGGGCGTGGCCCTCAGTCGGTGGCCGTGAGGTACGTGTAGCCCTCGAGGGCCTCCTCGTACCGGCGCATGAAGCGCCCCGACTCGGCCGGCGTCAGCCGCTTCTCGCGGAGCGCGTCCTCGACGCTGCGTCGCACGCGGGCGATCAGGTCGTCCTTCGAGTACTGGACGTAGGACAGCACCTCGGTGACCGAGTCCCCCTCGACGACGTCGTCCACGCGGTAGTCGTCGCCGTCGAGGCGGACGTGGACGGCGTCGGTGTCGCCGAAGAGGTTGTGGAGGTCTCCGAGGATCTCCTGGTACGCGCCCACCAGGAAGGACGCGATGTAGTACGGCTCCCCGTTCAGCGGGTGAAGCTCGAGGTAGTGCTTCACGTCCTTCAGGTCGATGAACTCGTCCATCTTGCCGTCGCTGTCGCACGTGAGGTCGGCCAGCACGGCGCGCCGTCGTCGGCGCCTTGCTCAGGCGATCGATGGGCATCGTGGGAAAGAGCTGCCGCACGGCCCAATGGTCGGGCAGGGACTGGAAGAGGGAGAAGTTGCAGTAGTACGTGTCGGAGAGCTGCTTCTCCAGTCCCTCGAGGTCGTCGGGGACGTACGGGAGCTCGCGGACGATCTTCAGGATCTTCTCGCAGGTCGCCCAGAAGAGCTCCTCGACCCGCGCTCGCGCCTTGAGGTCGAGGAAGCCCAGGTTGAAGGCGGTGATGGCCTCTTCCTTGAACTGGAGGGCGTCGTGGTAGGTCTCGAGGAAGTTCTTCCGCGTCACGCTCGCGTACGTCTCGTAGAGGTTCTGTATGACGCGGTGCTCGTCCTTGGCCAGGGACTCCGGGATCTGCCCGAGGAGGATCTCGTTGGTCCCGAGCACGTTGAAGATGAGGACCGAGTGGTGGGCCACGAGCGCGCGACCCGATTCCGTGACGATGTCCGGGTGGGGAACGCCCTTCGCGTTGCAGGCCTCCCCCATCTGGCTGACGATGTCCGACGCGTACTCCTGCAGCGAGTAGTTCACCGACGAGTGGAAGTTCGTCTGGCTTCCGTCGTAGTCGACGCCGAGCCCGCCGCCGCAGTCCACGTACTTCATGTTCGCGCCGAGGGCGTGGAGCTCGACGTAGATGCGGCTCGCCTCCTGGAGCGCGTCCTTCACCGCCCGGATCGCGCTGATCTGGGACCCGATGTGGAAGTGGAGGAGCTGGAGGCAGTCGAGCATCGCCTCGCCGCGCAGCCGCTCCACCGTCGCCACCATCTCGGCCGTCGTGAGCCCGAACTTCGATCGATCGCCGGTGGACTCCACCCACTTGCCGGCGCCCTTCGTGGAGAGCCGGGCGCGGACGCCGATGACCGGCCGGATGTCCAGCTCCCGCGAGGCGGCCAGGATGGTGCCGAGCTCGGCCACCTGATCCATGATGATGATGACGCGCCGCCCGAGCTTCCGGGCCAGCAGCGCGGTCTCGATGTAGGCCTTGTCCTTGTAGCCGTTGCAGAGGATGAGGGCCTCGGGGTTGTCCTGCAGGGCCAGGGCGACGAGGAGCTCCGGCTTCGATCCCGCCTCGATCCCCAGGTTGTACGGGCGCCCGTACTCCACCAGCTCCTCGACGACGTGGCGCTGCTGGTTGACCTTGATCGGGTAGACGCCGCGGTAGGTGCCCTTGTAGTCGTTCTCGGCGATGGCCTGCTGGAACGACCCGCAGAGCTGCTGGACCCGGGTCTTGAGGATGTCGGAGAAGCGGATCAGGAAGGGGAGGTTGAGGCCGCGGCTGCGGAGGTCGTCGACCAGCTCCTTGAGGTCGATCTTCGGGGAGCCGGGTCCGGCGGGAGTGACCTCTACGTGCCCGGCCTCGTTGATCGAGAAGAAGTCACGTCCCCAACCGTGGACGTTGTAGAGCTCGAGGGAGTCCTTGACCGTCCACGCCCGAAGTTCCGTTTGCAACTCTGCCTATCGCCTCCTCCGCGCACAGCGCGAGACTGGATTGTAGCGCGTGGGCCGGGGTTGTCCAGGGGAAAGTGCGGCTAGAAGTAGAACCGGAGGCCGAGTCCCAGCTGAAACCCCCCGGCATGGACCTCGACCGTCGGGGCGTTCGGCACGGCGAACTTCGCCGTCGCCTTGGCGTAGCGGGCCTGGAGGCCGACCCCGACCCTCTTGGCGAAGCGCCAATCGGCGCTGGCGCCCAGGTTGAAGCCCACGGGGCTGTCGCTCGCCTTGGCCGTCGGGGTGCTCGTGACGGTGACGGTGTCGTAGGGGTACGACTGCGAGTACAGGACGTTCTGGAGCAGATCGCCCTCGACCTTGAAGAAGCTGACGCCCGCCCAGCCCGACAGGTCGACGGCGCCGCTCCGGCCGAACGCCACGACGTTCACGTGCGCCGCGGTCTCCTTCTGCTTGCCGCTCAAGGTGCCGGTGGCCGACCTGGGCTTGTCGAAGAAGAGGGGGTTGGGGAACGAGGCGTCGTACGTCACGTCCAGGTCGCGGCTGTAGCTCGTGCCGGCCACGGAGAAGCCGACGTGCTTGAAGGCGTTCCACTGCAAGCCGATGTCGGCACCGGGTGCCGCGCCGGCGCTGTAGTCGCTCGCGATCGTCGCCTTCTCCTGGTACTGATCGAAGGAGATCGTCTGGCCGAAGGTCTGGGTGCCGAGCTGATAGCCCCCGCCCACCATCGCCTTGAACCGATACGGGTCGTCCGCCGCGCGTGCGGAAGCCGCGAGGGCCAGGAGGGCCACGGCCATGGTGCCGGCGCGCATCACTTCACCCCCACCGCTGTCCAGGCCTGGGTCACGGCGGCCTCCGTGGCGCTTCCCGCACCGTCGAGGTCGCGGGCGGCCTGGATGGTCGCCGCGCGCGCCGTCGAGAAGTTCGCGCTGGAGGGAAGCATCTCGGTGAAGGCGCGATAGAACACCTTCTCGATGTGATCCCGGTTGGCGCCGCCGACGCCCGTCACCCGGATGCCGGAGACGCGGTTGGTCCCGCCCTCGATGGCAAGGTAGTACGCCTGGTTCGAGATGCCCGGAGTTGGCGTGGACGAAGCCGTTGTCCTCCGGCCCCAGCTTCCGCCGGCTGTAGTGATCCGGATCCCCGAAGGCCTCCGGGTTCGCCATGGAGCGGAAGCCGCCGGGCGTCACGACGTCCTCGCCGAGGAGGTAGTCGGCGTGGAGCGGACCGCTGCCCGCGGGCTGGAAGAAGAACTCGACGGCGGTGCCCATCATGTCGGAGAACGACTCGTTCAGGGCCCCGGACTCGTCCTTGTAGATGAGCCGCGAGGTGTAGTCCGTGACCCCGTGGGTCAGCTCGTGGGCGACCACGTCCAGTGCGCCTGCGAGGTAGTTCCAGTGCTGGCCGAGGAACGTCAGCCCCTCGGGCAGCCCCTCGCCGTAGACCATGATCCCGTCCCCCGCGTAGAACGCGTTAAGGAAGAAGGTGAAGATCACGTCGTCGGAGTAGCCGAAGATGTCGTTCCGATTCACGGGGTGGGTGACCCCACGGATCGGGATGTCGGCATTGTCGAGGCCGCGCCGGCCGAACCGCCTGTAGTAGAAGTCATACGTGTAGCCCGCGTAGGTGTGGGCGTCCACGTTGGCGCCGTCGGCCCATTTGTTGTCGTCGTCACGAGCGAGGTCGGCGTCGAAGAAGTCCGGTGCGGTATCGAGGAGGTGGTTGAAGTCGCCGTGGAAGTCGAAGGTGGCGACGCGCGGAGGGCGGAGCTTGTCGTCGGCCAGGTACTCGCTTCCCGACTTGTTCGCGCTCACCTTCTTCCGATCGCCCAGCACGCCGGTTCCCGACTCCGACCGCCGACTCGGTCTTGAGGTCGCTCCGATCCTCGACGATGGCGCCGGTCTTCGCGTCGATGAACAGCATTCGCAGATCGAAGCCGGGCCGTCTCACCCGCACCTTGTAGGCCAGGCCGTACCGACCGTCGGCGACGGGGAGCACCACGAGCTCGGGCCGCCCCTCGCGTCCGAAGGGGATCCCCCCCCGACCGCGCGCCACGCGGTCTGCATCCTGAGGCGAGACCGCTGCGTCCGTGTCGAGGTCGATCCCCTGGTAGAAGCGTACCGAACACCGAGACGAGGCCCTGGCTCGCCGTCTGGACGACCAGCTCGCCCCCATAGACCGGCGTGCCGCGGTGGAGCTGTGTGAAGCGCTGGTGGCGGCGCCCCGGCACGAGCGGATCGTCGTGGCTCTGGGCCAGGCGGATCAGCCCGGCGTCGGCCATCTCTTGGAGGCGGCCGGCCCACGGCGCCAGGTCCGCGGCGCCCGAAGCCACGATTCGGCTCTCCTGGGCGGAGGCCGGCGCGAACCATGCCACGCCCGCGAGAACGAGAAGGAAACGGCAGAAACGCCTCCGCGGATCCCCCATGGTCCCCTCCTAGGCGCCCTTTCGCGCCAGCTCCTCGTCCAGGATCCTCCGGAACTCCTCGATCTTCGGGGCTCCCGGCCATCTTCCGGCCATTGAAGAAGAAGGTCGGCGTCGCGTTGACGCCGGCCTTGATCCCCTCCTCCTGGGAGGCCTGGATCGCGGCGTCGTGACGCCCCGACTGCACGCAGGCGCCGAAAGCCTTGCCGTCGAGGCCCATCCCCGAGGCCCGGTTCGCGAGGTCCCCGTCGCTCAAGTCGCCGGGCGTCACGAGGAGGCTGTGGCGGTAGTCCCAGAACTTCCCCTGCTCTCCGGCGCACCGCGAGGCGCGAGCCGCGATGTCGGCCCTGTCGTGGTTGGCCGACAGGGGGAAGTCGCCGTGGACGAAACGGACCTTCCCCTGGTACTCCTTGAGGATGGCCGCGACCGTTTCCTCGGCCTGCCGGCAGTAAGGGCACTGGTAGTCCGCGAACTCGATGAGCGTGACCGGGGCCTTGACCGGTCCCTGGGCCGGAGAGCTGGCCGGGAGGGCCAGGTCGAGACGGGGTGGCTGCAGCGAGACCGTGACGTTCGCCGCGGCCCGCAGCTCCTTCCGGTAGGCGGCCAGCCGCTCGGACGCGCTCCGTTGCCGGAGCGCCTTCTCTATGGTGGCGATGGCCTTCTCGCGGCTCCTGACCCGCGAAGCGGGCCTTGTTCTGCTCGTAGAGCGTCGTGGCGTCGGTGGGGGAGACCGGGGCCGCCTTGGCGTCGACTTCGCTCTCGAGGAGGGCCTGGACCGTGATGCTTCGTCCCCGCGCCTCTCGCTGGAGGAGCCTCTCGGCGACGATCTCGTCGATCGCGTCGTTCCGCGCCTCGTACTCCTCCTGGCGGATCTGGACGAGCCGGTCGGCGGCGCGAAGGTTGACCTCGGCCTCCGTGATCGGCTCGCCGTTCACCGAGGCCAGGACGGGAGAGCCGGCGAGGTTGGCAGGCGGCTGCGCCGCCGCGGAGGGAGCGGCCGTCTGCGGCTTGCACGCCGCCGTCGCGGCGGCCATGGCCACGGCCGCCAACAGAAGATGAGTTCGAGAAGAGCCCATCAATCGAGGGTACGGTCCCCGCATCGCCTTCGTCAACTCGTCAGGCGATCGCGCCGAAGGGTCAGGCCGCCGTCCACGGTGAGGACCTGACCGGTAACGTACGAGTCGGGCTCCAGCAGGAAACGGACGGTCTTCGCGACGTCCTCGGGGCGTCCGAAGCGGGGGATGGCGCCCCGATCGACGTACGCGTCGTACTTGCCGGCCTCGATCGACGCACGGGCCATGCCGGCGGTCGTCGCTCCCGGCGCCACGACGTTGACGCGAATGTCCGAGGCGCCACCATATTCCTTCGCCAGGATGAGCGCGGCGTGGACGAGGCCGGCCTTCGGCCCCGCGTAGGCCAGGCTCCCCTCGAACGGGTGCACGCCCTGCATGCTCGAAAAGAGGACGATGGAGCCCTTCGTCCCCTTGGAGAGCATCGCCTCGGCGGTGGCCCGCGCCAGGAGCACCGGAGCCTCGAAGTTGGCGGCGAAGGACGCATGGAGCGCCGCGCCGTCGAGGTCGGCGGCTTTCACCCGGGCCGGATCGCCGGTGAGGGCGACGAGGCCGTAGATCTCCCCCTTCACGTTGAGGGCCGCCTCCAGGTAGCGCTGGCGTGCGGCGGCTTCGGTGACGTCGCCCTCGACGAGGGTCACGAGGCCGCCGTGGAGGTCCTGCATCTTCTGCTGGAACGCCAGCGCGCGGCCGCGGTTCGAGCGGTAGCCGACCACGGGCAGCGCGCCCTCCTGGAGGAGCAGCGCGGTGATGGCGGCTCCCAGCCCGCCGGCGCCACCGGGGACGAGGACCACCCGGCCGCCCAGCGGACTGCCGGCCGAAGTCGAAGCGGTGCTCGGCCTGCTTCTTGACCTGGTCGGGGTCGAGGAACCGCGACGGCATCTCAGGCGGCCACGAAGGCGCGGAGGTCGGCCGGACCGAGCCCTTCGAGGGACTCGACCACGCGGTGGGCGGCCGAGAGCTTCGCCGCCGGGTAGGAGTTGGTCACGCCCACCACCGTCATGCCGGCGGCTCGGGCGGCCGCGATTCCCGGCATCGAGTCCTCGAAGACGAGGCACTCCTCGGGGCGGAGCCGCGGCGCGCGCGGCTCGAGTCCCGCCATCGCCGTGAGGTACGGCTCGGGATGCGGCTTGCCCCGGCGTCACGTCGTCGGCGCCGACGATGACGTGGAAGACCGGGAGCAGCCCGCCGGAGCTCAGGATCGTCTCGATCTCGCCGTGGAGCGCGCCCGAGGCGATCGCCAGCGGCATCTCGGCCGCGAGGCCGTCCAGCAGCTCGCGGACCCCGGGGAACAAGGGGACCTCCGCGGCCGCCGCGTCGAATATCGCCGCCTTCCGCTCGGCGATCCGGTCCACCCGGTCGGAGTCGAAGGGGATGCCGTGGCGCTCGAGGGCCAGCCGGATGGCGCCGCGGTCGTCGTAGGCGAGATAGTGGTGCACGTACTCGTCCTCGTCGATCGAGACCCCCTCCGGGAGGAGGATCTCGCGCAGCGTCCGGAAGTGGAGCGGCTCGCTGTTCACGAGGACGCCGTCGAAGTCGAAGATCACCGCCCGGAGTGCCATGGGTAGAATGAGGCGAGGAGACTACATCCCGGAGCCATGCTGATCAAGGTCGTCGCAGGCGTCCTCTTCGTCCTGGTCCTGTGGGCGGTGTTTCGCCTGGCCATGGGTTTGCGCTGGGCCAAGATCGAGCGGGACCTCACCCGCCGTGACGAGGAGGCCCGCGGCCGCCGCGTCGTGGCCGAGATCCCCCTGTCGGAAGGCGAGCTGCTCATGCTCCTCGAGGACGCCGAGGCGTTCCACTGGGGGGCTCGGAGCCTCGCGAAGGCCGACATCGTGGGGGGGCGCCTTCTCTTGAACGGCGGCATCATCGGCGAGTTCGCGGCCACCGGGACGTCCCTTCCGGCGCCGGCCCGCGCCGAGGAGTACGAGGGGCGGGAGCGCTGGGACGTCCGGATCTACAGGCGCGACGCCGATCCCGTCGAGATCCCCTGCGGCACGCTGCGGGAGGGCGTGAGCCGCGAGATCGCCGGCCGGGCCTTCGAGGCGGTTCGGGCGGCCCTCCCGGTTCCTACGCCGAGACGCTGATGGTGAGGTCGGCGCTGCGTTGTTGCCGCCGCGGGGGACGAAAGCTCGAGAGCGCGGCGTCGTTCGATGGGCGCTTCCTCACTGCGATCCGTCGGGACGCTGGGGGCCAACGGGTCCGCCGGGTCCACCCGGCCCTCGACCCGGGCCGCGCTGCAGGGCTTGCTCGAGCCGCTCGCGCTGCTCGGGGGTCAGAAGGGCCTTGATCTTCTCCATCTCCGCCTTGCGCGCCGCGTCGAACTTCTTCTGGGCCGCGTTCATCGCCAGGGCGAGCTGGCCGACCTTGGTGGCATCGGCGGGCTCGGTGTCGAGGGCCTTCTGAAAGGCCTCATGGGCCTGCCGCGCGGCCTCCCCCAAGGGGCGCATCGTGTCCTGGTCCTTCTCGACCACGGCGTGGACGGCGGCCTTCTGGTCCTCGGAGAGGCCGAGCCGCTCCATCATCCGCTCGAGGGGGGCGGACCTCCGGGACCGCCGCCCGGCCGCGGCCCGCGCGGCTCCTGGTCCTGGGCTCCGGCCACGCCGCCGAGCGCAAGGGCTACGAGCACTGCTCCGACAACCGACCTCATGACCTTCATGGCGTTTTCTCTCCCTCCCAGGCTCCATGATGCACCCCCCACCGTTCGAAAGTCCCAAGGGCTGCGCCTTCGTGTGCAAAAAGGGGGTGTTGCGCCGCGCCCCGGCGGCTGAGCCCGTGACGCCGACCGAATCCAGGGGCACACACACGAGAGCCTGAGGCGGGCCGCCGGGCAAGCCTTGCGTCGCCCGGCGACACGTCCGCGCAAGATCTGCCCAGTCCTGGGTCGGCGAGCCCGGCGAAGGGCGATCTCCGGATCTTTTCCTCGCGCACGCCATTTGCATGTCCCGACCCAAGTGCCTCCGGAATGGAGCAGAGCCGATGGCGGGACATCGCTTCAAGGACGCCGAGCACCTCCTGAGGCTGGTCGGCCTCCTCCTCGTCGGGGTCGTTCTCTTCCTCGGCCTCAAGGCCCTGCTCGTCCCCAAGGGTTTTGGCCTCTACGGCCACTATCGGGCCGGGGCCCTCGACGACGCCCGCGAACGGCCTGTCGTCTTCGCCGGGCGAGCCGTTTGCGAGGCATGCCACTCGGATGTGCCGGAGGCAACCAAGGGAGGCAAGCACGCCGGCATCGCCTGCGAGGCGTGTCACGGCCCCCTCGCTCGCCACGCCGAGGCGGACGACCCTGCGGCGGCCAAGCCGGCGCGCCCCACGGCCTCGCTCTGTCCGGTCTGCCACGCCGCCGCCGTGGGAAAGCCGGCCGCCTTTCCGCAGATCAAACTCAAGGAGCACGCCGAGCCGGGCACCTGTCTCGAGTGCCACAAGGCCCACCGGCCGAGCGTGTGAGCGACTCATGAGCGTGGATCGCAGGCAGTTCCTGATCCAATCCGGGAAGCTTCTGGTGCTCACCGGCGGCGCCGCCACGGCGCTCGAGCATGTCCTTGCCGGGGAGCCCGCCTCTTCTCCCAACTACAAGACCACCGATCACTGGTGGGGGATGACCATCGACATCGAGAAGTGCATCGGGTGTGGCAACTGCGTGAGGGCGTGCAAGGAGGAGAACGGCGTGTCCAAGGAGCCTTTCTACTTCCGCACGTGGGTCGAGCGCTATCACGTGCCCGAGGGGGAGCTCGAGCATCCGGAGGTGGACTCCCCCAACGGAGGCCATGACGGCTTCCCCGAGAGGTACCGGGAGGGGGACGGGTCGAAGAGCTTCTTCGTTCCCAAGCTCTGCAACCACTGCACCCACTCGCCGTGCGTGCAGGTCTGCCCCGTGGGCGCCACCTTCGAGAGCCCGGACGGGGTCGTCCTCGTGGACAAGAAGTACTGCCTGGGCTGCCGCTACTGCGTGCAGGCGTGTCCTTACGGCTGCCGGTACATCGACCCCAAGACCAAGGTCGTGGACAAGTGCACCCTCTGCTACCACCGGATCACGAAGGGACTCACCACGGCCTGCTGCGAGGCCTGCCCGACGGAAGCGCGCCAGCTGGCCGACCTGAAGGACCCCGACGACCCGATCCACGAGTTCCTGCGCACCCACAAGGTCCAGGTGCTGAAGCCCCAGATGGCCACGGGCTCCAAGCTCTACTACAACGGCCTCGACGGCTCCGTGCGGTGAGGTAAGGGATGGAGGGCCTGCTCCAGGGCGTCGAAGGGTACATGTACCCGAACGAGATGGAGCTCCAGTGGAGCATCCTGATCGTCCTCTACCCGTTCATCACGGGGCTCGTGGCCGGGGCCTTCATCCTGGCGTCCCTGGAGCGGGTCTTCAAGGTCGAGGCGGTCAAGCCGACGTATCGGATGTCCCTTCTCACCGCGCTTGCTTTCCTGCTGGTGGCGCCCCTGCCGCTGCAACTGCACCTGGGCCACCCCGAGCGCTCCTTCGAGATGTACCTGACCCCCCACACATCCTCGGCGATGGCGATGTTCGGCTTCGTGTACCTCTGGTACCTGATGGTGGTGCTGCTCCTCGAAATCTGGCTCGACTACCGGAGGGACATCGTCCTCCTGTCGCGGCGCAGCACGGGACCGATGCGCCTCGTCTACCGGGTCCTCACGCTGGGCTCGCAGAACATCAGCGAAGGCGCTCTGCGGGTGGACGAGCGGGTGGGCTGGTTCATCACCCTGATCGGCATCCCCTCGGCTTTCCTGCTCCACGGCTACGTCGGGTTCATCTTCGGCTCGGTGAAGGCCAACCCCTGGTGGTCGACGCCCCTCATGCCGATCGTCTTCCTCTTCTCCGCCATCGTTTCGGGAATCGCCCTCGTGCTCCTCACCTACATGCTCGTCGCCTGGGCGAAGGGGCGCGAGATCCAGATGACCTGCGTGGACACGATCTCCCGGTATCTCCTCTACGCGTTCGTGATCGACTTCTCCCTCGAAATGCTCGACCTCATCCACCGGATCTACGAGGCCGACGAGTCCTTCAAGACCCTCGACTTCATGGTCCACACCCGCCTGTACGCCTCGCAAGTGGTCCTCCAGATCTTCCTCGGGACTGTGCTTCCCATCGCCCTCCTGGCCTTGATCCAGGTCGTGCGTCTCGGCGAGCGGGCCCGGGTCGGCCTCTACGCTCTCGCGGGGGTCCTCACCCTCGTGGGCATCTTCGCCATGCGCTGGAACGTCGTGATCGGCGGGCAGCTCTTCTCGAAGAGCTATCTCGGGTACACCACCTACAAGATGGGGTTCGCGACCCGCGAGGGGCTGCTGCCGGCCGTGGCCCTCATGCTGCTTCCGTTCGTCGTCTTGTGGGGGCTCGTGAAGTTGCTTCCGCCCTGGCCCGGGGAGGACCAGAAGGACCCGGAGGCGAAGACCGCGGACCCGGCGCCGGCCTGAGGCTCACCGGTGCAGCCTGTCGCGCTCGGTGCGAGGATCGAGGCTCTCGAGGAGGAAGTGCGGCGCCTCGCGGGTCGCGTTGACGCCCTGGAAGGCGCCGCGGTCGCGCGGCCCGCCCCGGCCGAAGCCCCGCAGCCGGCGTCCGCGGATCGACCGACCGGCGATCCGGCCCGTGACGCTTCGAGGGACACCGAGCCGGCGCAGGGGCTCCTCGTCCTGGGAGGCCGGACGATCCTCGCCCTGGCCGGCGCGTACCTCATCCGCGCGCTGACCGACGCCGGCGTGCTCTCGCCACTCGCCGGAGTGGCCCTCGGGCTCGCGTATGCCCTCCTCTGGTACGTTCAGGCCGACCGCGCGGGGGCCAGGGGGGAGCCCCAGAGCGCCTCCTTCGGCGGTCTCGCCGCTGCCCTGGTCGCCTACCCGCTGCTCTGGGAAACGACGACGCGCCTCGGGATCGTGGCGCCCGCGACGGCGCTCGCCGCCCTCGCGGGCATCTTCGCCGCGGGGAGCGCCGTGGCCGCGCGCCATCGGCTCGGGTTCGTGGGGTGGCTTGGAACGTCCCTGGCGCTGGCGACGGTCGGGGCTCTGCTGATCGAGACCCGCGAGCTCCTCGCGTCGGTCCTGACCCTCCTCGTCGTAGCCGCGACGGTCGAGGCGCTCGCCGTCCGGGGCCTGTGGCACGGGCTGCGATGGCCCGCGGCGCTCGTGCTGGACGGCGCCGTCCTCATCCTGGTCTGGCTGGTCGGCCGTCCGGAGGGGCTCCCCGAGGGCTACCCCTCCGTCTGGCCTGCCGCCGCCGTCGCCGCCGCTCTCGGCCTTCCGGCCCTCTATCTCGCGAGCGTCGCGGCACGGACGCTCCGCCTCGATCGCGCTGCGAGCCCCTTCGAGATGATGCAAGGGCTCGCATCGCTCGCCATCGGATTCGGGGGAGCCGCGCGGATCGTGGCGACCCAGGGGGGCTCCGGGTCCGGGGTCGGCGTCGCCGCCGCCGTGCTCGGTGTGCTCTGCTACACGGTTGCGTTCACCTTCGTCGAGAGGCGCGAGGGGCCGGGCACGAATTTCTACGTCTACTCGTCGGCCGGAGGCCTCCTGACCCTGTTCGCGATTCGAGCCATCTTCGAGGCGGGGGGCCAGGCGATCCTCTGGTGCGCGCTGGGAGCGGCGGGAGCGTCGCTCGGGCGCAGCCTCGACCGCATGACGCTGCGCTATCACGGCGCGGTGTACGTCTGGGCTGCGGGAGTCGCCAGCGGGCTCGTTGGATCTGCCACACAGGACATGCTCGGAGTCGCCGGGGCCGGGCTGCCGCTCCCCTCGCTCGCCGGCTGGTTGACCGCCGCGACGGGCCTGGGCTGCCTCGCCGTTCTTGCCGGGGACCGCCGCGTCGAGGTACGCGCGCGCATCCCTCAACTCCTCGTGGCGGCATTCGCCGCGTGGGTCGTCTCGGGGACGCTCGTGGCCCTTCTCGCCCATCCGCTGGAGGGCGCAGTCGCAGCAGCAGCCGTGGCGACGGTCCGCACGGGGGTGCTCGCGGCCCTCGCCGTCGCCCTGGCCGCGATGGCCCGCCGCCTGGGGCTCGCCGAGCTCGGATGGCTCGTCTATCCGATCCTCCTGGCCGGTGGCTTCAAGCTCCTGGCCGAGGACGTTCCCGCGGGCCGGCCCGCTGCGCTCTTCCTGAGCTTCGGCCTCTACGGTATGGCCCTGATCGTCGCGCCGCGGCTCATGCGAGGCAAAGGCACCGAGCCCCTCGTGGCGCGGCGTTAGAATCAGGGCGCCGCTGCCCGAAAGGAGCCCTCGTGACGAACGAAATCAGGCGCTGCGCCGTCGCGGTCCCCCTCGTCCTCGCCGCCGGCCTCTTCGCCGCTCCTTCCGCCCCGGCCCAGACGATACGCGTCGACATGGCCCCCGGCGGCCCCATCCACTCCTTCGCGCCGAACCGGGCCCTCGGCGCGGGCATCGATCGCATGGAAGCGGTGGCGGTGGAGAAGCTCTTCGCCCAGCCGGCCATCGACACGGTGCTCTCCGCGGGCTGGCAGACGGTCTCGTATCGCCAGAACACGGAGCTGCACGCCGAGGCCTGGCACTGGAATCCCCGCGGCACCTGGAGCGACGCCGGGGAGAAGGGCTATTTCACCGGCAGCGCGACGCCCGCGGAGCCCATCCAGCACTCCTACGGCTACTCCCTGCCCCATCGTGGTGTGACGCGCAACGACGGGACGGACACCGAGGGCTACTCTCGCCTGACCGACGGCGACATCGCGAGCTACTGGAAGAGCAACCCCTACCTGGCCAAGGCCTTCACGGGAGAGGACGACTCGCTCCATCCGCAATGGGTGATGGTCGACCTCGCTGAGGCTTTGCCGGTGAGCGCGCTCCGCATCGCGTGGGCGGAGCCGTATGCGCGGCGCTATCTCGTCCAGCGGTTCACGGGGGACGATCCGATCAAGCAGCCGGCCAAGGGCGCCTGGCTCACGTTTCCCGGCGGCGCCATCGCGGAGGGGCACGGAGGGACAGTGACGCTGCCGTTGGCTCCCACGCCCGTGCCCGTCCGCTTCCTGCGGATCTGGATGACGGAGTCGTCGAACACGTGCGACACCCACGGCCACCAGGACCGGCGCAATTGCGTCGGCTACGCCATCCGCGAGCTGTCCCTGGGCACGCTCTCGCCGGGCGGCGCGTTCCACGACCTGACGCGTCACACCGCGGACCAGGACCAGACCGCCACGGTCTGCTCCTCCATCGACCCGTGGCACGAGCCGTCGGACATCGGGCCGAAGACCCGCGAACAGGTGGGGCTCGACCTGTTCTACACGAGCGGCTACACCCGGGGCCTGCCGGCCATGATCCCGATCGCCATGGTGTACGGCACGCCCGAGGATGCGGCCGCCCAGCTCGCCTATCTGAAGCAACGGGGCTACCCGATCTCGTGGGTGGAGATGGGCGAGGAGCCCGACGGCCAGTACATGCTCCCGGAGGACTACGGCGCGCTCTACGTTCAGTTTGCCGCCGCACTCCACCGCGTGGATCCCGCCTTGAAGCTCGGCGGGCCCGCGTTCGAAGGCGTGAACGAGGACATCCTGGTGTGGCCCGACGCCCAGGGTCGGACCTCCTGGCTCGGCCGCTTCGTGGACTACCTGAAGGCGCGCGGGCGCCTCGGCGACCTGGCGTTCATGTCCTTCGAGCACTACCCCTACGAGCCCTGCAAGATCCAGTGGAGCAGCCTCTACGACGAGCCGGCGCTCATCTCCCACATCATGGACGTCTGGAGGGAGGACGGGCTGCCGGCCGGCATGCCGCTCTTCGTGACCGAGCTGAACATCGCCTGGGCCACGGGGGAGTCCTTCGTCGACACGTTCGGCGCTCTCTGGCTGGCGGACTACGTCGGCGCGTTCCTCAGCGCGGGCGGAGACGGCCTCTACTACTTCCACTACCTGCCGGGGCCGCTCCACGGCGGCTGCAACCAGTCCTACGGGACCTTCGGGATGTTCAACGTCGATTCCAGCTACCAGATCCGGCAGCCGACGTCGCAGTACTTCGCGAGCCAGCTGCTGACCCAGGAATGGGTGCAGCCCGGCAGCGCCGAGCATCGCATCTACCCGGCCGTCAGCGACGTCGTCGATCCCGCGGGCCACGTCCTGGTGACGGCCTACGCCCTGGAGCGGCCCGACGGGCAGTGGTCGCTCCTGGTCGTCAACAAGGACCAGGAGAACGCGCATCCGGTCCGCATCGCCTTCCGGGACGGAGCGGTCGCCGCCGAGCGATCCTTCACCGGGTCCGCGACGGTGACGACGTTCGGCGCCGCGCAGTACCAGTGGCACGCCCAGGGGCGCGAGGGCCGCGCGGACCCCGACGGCCCCGCGGCCAGGTCCATGGTTGTTGCCGGGCGAGAGACGGTCTTCGACCTGCCGAAGGCGTCGATCAGCGTGATACGCGGTGCGATCGCGACGACGCCTTGAACCAGCCGGGGCGACGTGCGAACGGGCAAGAAGCCTTGCCCGCTCGCACCGACGACTCGATCAGAACTTGTTCGATTTCACGTCGGGTTGCCCCGACTCGTTGTCACCGAAACCTCCGACGAACCCGCGGCGAGCCTTGGTGAAGTCGCTGGCCAGGCTGTCGTAGTCCCCCATGTAATCCGTGGCCAGGACGAGGTCCTGGTTCGTGACCGACATGAAGGATTGCGCGTTGAACCTCGGATAGATGCCCTGCCAGCTCGTTCCGCCGTTCCACGAGCGCGCGCAGCGCCGGTCGATGAGGAAGTTCGTGGGATCGGATCGCCGATCGTAGTAGCAGAGGCCGACGGCGCCGCCACCGTCGACGGCGATGCCCGGCATGAACTGGTCGGTGCCGCGACCCGCGACGGACGAGCCTGTGAGCGGCTCGACGTTCCCGTTGACGCGGACAGGGGACGACCACGTGGCTCCCCCATCGCTCGAGTGTGTCGCCATGATGTCGGTAAAGCCGTAGTCGAGACCAAACACACCGTCGAACCCGACGATGTTGCCGTCGTTCCAGGCGAGATGCAGTGTGCCGTCATGGCCGCCGCCCGACCGATCGACCGCCAGGGTGGGGAACTCGTTGATGCGGATCGACCCCTGGAGATCGCCCAGCTCGCCGGCTTCGTTGACGTCGCTGACCTTGACCGAAGGTCCGAACGCGGCGCCGCCGCTCGTTGAGGTCGCGATGCGGATCTCGAGGCCCGTCAGGGTGAACTGCTCCCAGGCCACGTAAACGTTGCCATTTCCGCCGACGACCACCTGCGAGCCCTGGGTCATTCCCGTGGTCGAGCAGCTCTCAGCGGCGCTGCTCACCCGAAGGGGCGCGCTCCACGTAGTCCCTCCGTCCGTGGACTTCACGAGCTCGATGCCTTCGCGAAAGATGGGAGAGCCCGTTCCGTCGATGCCGCAGACGTCGCCGCTGAAGTCGAAGTCGGTGTAGGTGACGTACAGGTTGTTGGCGTTCGTCGGGTCCGCGGCCATCCAATCCTTATCGATCGAGTGGGTGTCGAGGCTCTTTTCCACCGCCTTCACGGGATCGCCGAAGCCGACGCCCCCGTCGACCGACTTGGACACCGACACGGCGCTCGTAAAGGGTCCGAAGTCCTCGGCGAGGTTCGAGTAGTAGAAGGTTCCCGGGTCGGTGCAGGCGACGACCGGATCTCCTTCGAGCTGCACGTCCACGTTGCTGCCCGGATTCAGGAACCCCATGTCCGTGAACGTGCGGCCACGGTCCGTCGAACGCGCGAAACCGCTGAACGAGATGCCGATGCCGGGGATGCTCAGCGTCTCGAAGAGGCTGCCCGAGTCGTTGTAGCCGACGAGGGCGACGTCGCCGCACCATGCTGTCGACGTCTCGTTCTGGGTGAAGCCGCCCAGGCGCGAGAAAGCCAGGTCGGTATTCGGGTCGGAGACGGCGCCGAAGGCGCGGGCCATCGCCAGTGTGGGCGACGTGTTCGTCGCGGGAACGGAGGGACGTGGTACCGCTCCCGCGTCCTCCTCCGCCGAGTCGCGCTCGATGGAGCTCGGCCGGCTCGGCAGCTCGCCGGACGCGTTGACGCGGGCCAACAGGTTGCGGCTGGCTCCGGAGAGCCGGTCGCGATACTTCTCGGGGATCCGATTCAGGACGGCCTTCAGCCTGTCGTTCTGCGTCTTGTAGGTGGCGGCCTTGTCGGCCGCCGCGACCTGCCCCGGGGCGATTGCGGCCGCGAGGATCAGGACAATCGTCAACGTCGATCGATGATTGTTCATCTCATCCTCCTCGCTCAGTGCCGATCGCCGGAATCGGGCGGCCGGTTGGACCGGACGTCCTGGCTGCCCAGGGTGTTGTCGGCGTAGGCTCCCAGGAGCCCGTGGAAGCGCTTCAGGAAGTCCCCGGCCAGCGTGTCGTAGTCGCCCTGATAACCGTAGGCCACCTCGAAGTCCTGGAACTCGGTGCTCGGGAAACTGCGGAGGCTGACGCGTTGCGACGCCCAGTGGTCGCCGCCGTCGCCCGATCGCGAGCAACGACGGTCGGTCAGGAAGTTGGAGGGGTCACGGCGCCGGTCGTAGTAGCAGACCCCGACGTCGCCGTTCTTGTCGACAGCCACGGCCGGCATGTACTGGTCAGTGAAGTCGGTGGCGGCGCCCCTGTTGACGCGCGTCGGCGCCCCGAAGCTGGCGCCGCCGTCGGTCGATTTGACCAGCAGGGCATCCGAGAAGCTGTAGATCCCGTTGGCGGCCAACGCGTCGGGAATCGTCGCGAGGCCCCCGTCGTTCCACGTCACGTAGAGCGTGCCACGGCTGGGCCCGTGGGAACGATCCAGGGCCAAGCTCGGAAACTCGACGATGCGGACGATCCCCTGCAAGAACTGCCGGCCCTGGTTGCCGCCGACCGGGATCGTGTTGGCCACGAGAACGGTGGAACCGAAGGTCGCGCCGCCGTCCGTCGACTTGCGCAGCCGGATCTCGTTGTTGGGGAGCGCCGCCGGGAAATGCTCCCATGCGACGTACAGCGTTCCGTCGTCGTCCACCACGATCTGGGAGCCGGTCGCGCCGTCGGGATCGCAGGCGCTCTCGATGACGACGGGAGCGCTCCATGTCTGGCCGCCGTCGAGGGACTTGACCAACTCGACGCCGTTGCGGAAGACGGCGCCGAAGGCATCGAAGCCGCAGACGTCCCCGCTCCCGTCGAAATCGGTGTAAGTGACGTAGAGCCTGTTCGGGTTGCTGGGGTCGACGGCCATCCATTCCTTGTCGATGAAATGCAGGTCGAGGCCTTTCTCGACGGCCTTGACGGGCTCCGCGAAAGTGACGCCGCCGTCGGCGGACGTCGAGATTCCGACCCCTGTAGTCAGGGCGCCGTCGTCCACGAGCAGGTTGGCGTAGTGGAAGTCCTTCTGGCTCCCGCAGCCCATGACCGGGTCGCCGAGGAGCTCGAAGTCGGGGTTGGATGCCGGGACGAAACCCATGTCGGTGAAGGTCCGGCCGCGGTCGGTCGACCGGGAGTATCCGGAGAACACGAGGCCGCCCACGGTCAAGCTGGGCAGGAGGCTCCCCGAGTCGTTGAACCCGACGAGAGCGACGTCGCCGCACCAGGCCGTCGAGGTCTCGCTCTGGACGAACCCGGACAGGAAGTTGTTGGCGGCGTCGGCGAGGGGATCGGAGACCTGGCCGCGGGTCCTGGGCCCGAGCCGGAGCCGAATCCCGAGGCGAGTCGGCTTCCGGCCATACGCACCGCCGACGGTCGCGGCTGGCCGGGGGCGCCCGGAGCGCCCTTGAGGCTGTTCAGCTTCTGCTGGGTCTCGCTCCAGGCGCGCGTTCGATGAAGGAAGTTGCGCGCCCCGGCGGAGAACCGTGCCTGTTGGCGCGCCGGGACCTTCTCGATCCTGGACCGCACCTGCCCGGACTGGACCCGGATCCTCTCCAACGGGTTCGGCTGCTCGGTTCGCGCGGATGCCGCCGGCAGCAGGCAGAACGCCGCCGCCGCGGCTGTCAGTCGACAGCGATTCATCATGACCATACCTCCGGCCCCGCGGCTCGCATGAGAGCGGTGGCCTGTCGCTAAAGAGACCAATATGGATCCATCATTCGGGGGACCTGACAGTCGGCCGAAACTCTGGCACGGGCCTCGGAGGGGAGTCAAGAGCGAATTATGTGCAGGTGTCGACCGTCACTCCGTCCAGAGGACCAGCGGCAGGCCGAGGAGCGTATAGCCGTCTTTCAACGTCTGGATGCGTGGGGCGTATTCCTTCAAGGGAATCTCTCCGGCCCACTGGAGCGCCTTGAGGCGCCGGATGTCCTCGAGGTAGGCGTCGTTCAAACGCTCGCGCAGCGCATCGGGGGTGTCGCCGGGTCCCGCCATCGATCCCGTGGCGAGCGAGGTCCTCCACGACCGCCGGGCGGAGACTCACCAACGGTCTTCGCCGATCCCGCTCGTCTGGTTGGCGTGGCGCGCGAGAACGAAGAGAAGGTCCGACAAGCGGTTCAGGTACACGACGAAGACCGGCTCGATCTCCTGCTCGTGGGACAGGGCCACGACGGTGCGCTCGGCCCGGCGGCAAACGGTTCGCGCCAGGTGGAGGAAGGCGCCGAGGAGCGATCCTCCCGGCAGGACGAAGGCGGTGAGGGCTGGCAGGATCTGTCTGCCGCTGGTCGATGGCGCGCTCGAGCTTCCTGACCTGGGACGGCGGGAAGGCGGCCTTGGCCTTCCGGGTCCCGACCTTCGCCTTGGGGTCGGCCAGCTGGGCACCCAGGGCGAAGAGGTCGCGCTGCACCTGATGAAGGAGCGCGTTCAGCGGCGCGTCGTGGGAATGGGCCTTGACGACGCCGAGGACCGCGTTCAGCTCGTCCACGTCCCCGTACGCCGAGACCCGCAGGTCGTCCTTCGAGACCCGCGACCCGTCGATGAGCCCGGTCTTCCCCCCGTCCCCCGTTCGCGTGTAGATCTTCATCTCGCCGCGCGGATCATGACATGGGGAGCGCGACGACGGTGGCTGGGACGCCGGCCACCTTGACGGCGGTCCCGGGCTCGTCGTGGCCGCGGTGGACGTAGGCGAGCGCTATGGGTCCGAAGCGCTCCGACAGGGCCGCCGTGGTCACGCGCCCCACGTCCTTCCCCTCGGCCACGACCGTGGCGCCCGACTCGGCGGGGGCGCCGAGGCGCAGTCCCCGGAGTCGCTTGTTGACGTTGCCGCCCCGGGCCTCGAGGCGCGCGATGACCTCCTGGCCCACGTAGCATCCCTTGGCGGGGGAATGGTACAGGGCGACGAGCCCCGTCTCGTGAAGCAGGTTCTCCTCGGTCACGTCCGGACCGTACCAGGGGCACCCGTCCTCGACGCGCAGGGCGTCGAGGCCCGCCCGGTCCAGGAGTGCCGCGCCTCCGGCGCGCAGGGCGTCGATCACCGACGGCGCCCCTTCGCGAGAGGCGTGGACCACGAGGCCGCGAGGCGGGGAGGTCGGAGGCCCGAGCCACCAGGACCTCGGCGTCGCCGATCCGCCCGGCGGCGTGGGACTCGCCCCTGGGCCTCCGGGCACCGGTCCGCCCGCGGCGCCGATCGCCTCGGCGGCCGCCGGGCCGACGATCCCGATCACCGCCGTGGGCCGGACGGCGAAGCGGACGGGCGCCGCCACCCGGTAGTGGGTCAGGACCTGCTCGACGCGGTCGAGCCGATCGGCCGGCATCTCGAGCAGGACGGCGTCCTTCGTCACGAGCACGCGCATCAGGGCCAGGACGATGCCCCTTCACGTCCATGAGCGCGGCGAGACTCCCTTGTCCCGGGGCGAGGCCCGCCACCTCGTTGCTCAGGATCTTGTGGAGGAACTTCTGTCGATCGGGCCCGGTGGCGGCGAGGACGCCGCGCTCGCCCAGGAGGGCCAGGGCGGAGCCTTCCCGCGCGGCCGCGCGCCATCACCCTCTCTTCGTCGGGTCGAGCGTCGCGAGGAGGTTGGCCAGGTCGTCCGCGTGCTCCTCCTCCATGGCCAGGATCCCTTCGAGCATCCGCCGCGTGGTCGGGTCGTCGTTGCCGATGTAGCGCACCATGTCCCCGTACGAGTCGATCGCCACGCGCTCCGCCACCAGGTCTTCCTTGATCATCTCCACGAGGGTTTCGCCCTCGACGTACTCGGAATGGCTGCGGCTCGCGAGCCCCTCGGGTGAGAAGTCGGGCGCACCCCCGAGCTGCGTGATCCGCTGCGCGATCTGGTCGGCGTGCATCTGCTCTTCGTTGGCGTGCTGGAGGAACTCCGCGGCGACCGCCTGCGCGTGGATCCCCGTGGCCATGTAGTGGTGGCGCTTGTAGCGGAGGATGCAGATGATCTCGGTGGCCAGCGCCTCGTTCAGGAGCTTGATCACGGTGTCCCGGTCCCCCTTGTACCCTTCGGTCACCGCCCCTTCCTCGATGTGCTTCCGGGCCCGCTTCCGCAGGGTCTCGACGTCGGTCAGGAACTCCTTTGCCATGGATCGCCCTCCTCCCCGGGTACTTCACCACAAAGGTCGTGACATCACAAAGGCGTGGGCCTTCCTGTAGAATGCTGTCATGTCAGACTTCACGGTGACCGTGAGGAACAACGGTCCGCTGCGCCTCGAGGGGGACATCACCCTCACGGATCAGGACGGCCGGGCCTTCGGTCTCGGCGGCCGCACGGTCGTGAGCCTCTGCCGTTGCGGCCACTCGGCCAACAAGCCCTTTTGCGACGGCAGCCACGCCAAGACGGGCTTCGACTCCGTCTGCGCGGCCCGCGACCTGCCGCCGCCGGCCCCCAAGGCCTGAACGCTCTCTTGTCCATCCGAACCGGAGGTTCCATGCGTCTCGCCCGCCTCTCGAGGGCGCTTCTCTGCGCGGCGGCCCTGGCGCCCCTCGCCTCGTGCGGAAGCTCGCCCACGACCCCGAGCACGGGGGCGATCGCCATCGTGACGCTGACCGTGGCGCCCGACCCGATCACGGCCGTGATCACCAACACGTTCGGTCCCACGTACACGGCGACGTGGACCCTGACGATGACGGAGACCGGAGCCGTGGGGGGGACGGTGCAGCTGATGAGGGCCAGCGTCTTCGACAACGAGACGGGCAAGCTCGTCGCGGCCACCAACTACGACTCCAGTGACCTCCTCGTCTTCGTCGGCAAGAATCGCCTCGAGGCCAGCGGCACCCTCGCGATCCCCCTGCAGGTGAGCTACATCCTGAGCACGCTGAAGCGGGAGGCGACCTTGCACCTGTTCACGTCGGTGAAGGACGACAAGGGGAACAACGTGGAAAGCTCGCTCCTCGTGAAGCTCCTATAGAGCTGCGATGGCCCCGAGGTCCAGCGGGCTGCTCCTTCACCCGACGTCGCTGCCGGGGCGTTTCGGGATAGGAGAGCTGGGCGAGGAAGCGCGCTCGTTCGCCGACTTCCTCCACGGGGCCGGCCAGACCTTGTGGCAGGTCCTGCCGCTGGGCCCGACGGGGTACGGGGACTCGCCCTACCAGTGCTTCTCGGCCTTCGCCGGGAATCCTCTCCTGATCAGCCTCGACCGCCTGGTCCGGGACGGGTGGCTGACTCACGGCGACCTGAAGAAGGCGCCCGAGTTTCCCGCCGACCGGGTCGACTACGGCGCCGTCATCGACTTCAAGCGGCCGCTTCTCGCCAAGGCCTTCGACCGGTTCGACAAGAAGGCGCCGCCCGCGGAGCGGGATGCCTTTCTGGCCTTCTGCCATTCCAACGCCCCGTGGCTCGAGGACTTCGCGCTTTTCATGGCCCTCAAGAGCGCGAGGGGGGGCGCGTCGTGGCACACGTGGGACGAGGATCTCGTCACGCGGCAGCCCGAGGCATTGGCCCGGGCCCGGGAGGAGCAGGGCCGCGAGGTGCGCGCTCTCGAGTTCGCCCAGTACCTCTTCTTCCGCCAATGGGGAGAGATCCGCGGCTACTGCCACGATCGCGGGATCCGGATCGTGGGCGACCTGCCGATCTTCGTGGCTCACGACAGCGCCGACGTCTGGGCGCATCCGGAGCTCTTCTACCTCGCCGCCGACGGCACGCCCGCCTTCGTGGCCGGGGTTCCTCCGGACTATTTCAGCGCGACGGGCCAGCTCTGGGGGAACCCGCTCTACCGCTGGGATGTCCTGGCGAAGACCGGGTACCAATGGTGGATCGACCGGTTCCGCTCCACGCTCTCGATGGTCGACATCGTGCGCCTCGACCACTTCCGCGGCTTCGAGGCGTACTGGGAGGTGCCCGGAAAGGCGACGACCGCGGTGGACGGCCGCTGGGTCAAGGGGCCCGGCGAGGCCTTCTTCGAGGCCCTCCAAGGGGCCCTCGGCCCCCTGCCGATCATCGCCGAGAACCTGGGCGTGATCACGCCGGAGGTGGAGGCGCTTCGCGAGCGCTTCGAGTGGCCCGGCATGGCCATCCTCCAGTTCGCCTTCGGCAGCGACGACGCCGCCGACAGCTTCAAGCCCCACAACTACCCGCGGAACCGCGCCGTCTACACGGGCACACACGACAACGACACGACCCTGGGCTGGTGGCACGCCGGCGTCGGGGACACGACGAGGAGCCAGTCGGATGTCGATGCGGAGAAGGCCTTCTGCAAGAGGTACCTCGCCATCGACGGCCACGAGATCCACTGGGACTTCATCCGCGCCGTGCTCATGTCGGTGGCCGACACCGCCGTCGTCCCGCTCCAGGACGTCCTGGGCGTGGGCGCCGACGGGCGGATGAACCTGCCCGGGCGAGCGGCGGGGAACTGGGTCTGGCGCTACGGAGCCGAATCCCTCACCGACGCGCTCCGAGACCGGCTCGGCGACCTGGCCCGAATGTACGGCCGCGCGCGCAACCCGACGGCCTGAGAAGGAGGCGCACTTGGCGACCGAAGGCGTCGCGTCCCACGCGGAGAAGCCGGACCTGACGCTCCTCCAGATCTTCAACATGAGCGTCGGCTTCTTCGGCATCCAGCACGGCTTCGAGATCCAGTTCGCCCGCATGAGCTCGATCTACGAGAAGCTCGGGGCGAGCCCGGACCAGATCCCGCTCCTCTGGCTGGCCGCTCCGGCCACGGGCCTCATCCTCCAGCCCATCATCGGCTACCTGAGCGACAAGACCTGGATCCCGGCGTGGCGCATGCGCCGCCGCCCCTACTTCTTCGCCGGCGCGATCCTCGGCACCCTGGCGCTCTTCCTGATGCCCAGCTCGTCCTCTCTCTGGATGGCGGCCGGCCTGCTGTGGGTGCTCGACGCGTCCCTCAACATCACGATGGAGCCGTTCCGCGCCTTCGTCGCGGACATGCAGAACTCGACGCAGCGGCCGACGGGCTACGCGTTCCAGAGCATGATGATCGGCCTGGGGACGATCCTCGGGAACTACATCGCCTCGCTGGACCTGGCCGCCCTCTTCCCGTCGATGGCCGTGGGCGGCCGCACCTCGATGCACCTGGCCTTCTACACCTGCGCCGCGATCTTTCTCGCCTCGGTGCTCTACACCGTGATGACGACGCCCGAGTACCCGCCCGAGGGGGGCATCTCGCCCAAGGGTCCGGGCGGCGGCGGCGGCCTGGCGGCGATCCGGGAGTGGTGGCGCGAGACCAGGGCGTGCTACTTCCAGATGCCGCCCGTGATGAAGCGGCTCGCGCTGATCCAGTTCTTCACGTGGATGGGGCTCTTCTGCATGTGGATGTTCTACGCGGTCGCCGTCCCCCACAACGTCTTCGGGGCGTCGGATCCGCACTCGGACGCTTACGAGAAGGGCGTCCGCTTCGCTGCCCTCACCACGATGGTCCGGGGCGTCGCGACGCCGCTGTTCGCGCTGGCGATTCCGTTCCTCGTGAAGCGCCTCGGCCGGGCGCGGACCCACGCCTTCGCCCTCGCGTGCGCGGGCCTCAGCCTCTTCTCCGTGGCGTTCATCCACCAGCCGGCGCTGCTCTTCCTGCCGATGGTCGGCGCCGGGATCGGGTGGGCCTCCGTGGTCTCCATGCCCTACGTGATCCTCGTCGAGCACCTTCCCAAGAGCCAGTACGGGATCTTCATGGGCATCTTCAACATGTTCATCGTGATCCCCGAGATCTGCGTGTCCCTCGGCCTGGGTGGCGTGATCATGAGCCTGCTGGGGGACAACCGAGCCTACGGCGTGGCCTTCGGCGGCGCCCTCATCCTCGTGGCCTCGATCCTGACGGCGACGCTGCTTCGCCGCTACGAGCCGGCCGCGGCGTGAGGGCGAGCTTGCGGCTCGCGGCTTGTGTCCTCCTCCTGTGGTCCGCGCGCTCCGCAACCGCCGCGATCGTTCCGGCCCCCGAAGTACAGAAGGTCGAGCCGCCTTCGTGGTGGCCGGGGCACTCGGTGAACCCGGTGCGCCTCCTCGTGCGGGGGAGGAACCTCGCCGGGGCACGAGTGGAGTCGACAGGGGAGGGGCTCACGGCGGGTCTTCTCCGCGTGAACGCGGCGGGGACCTACCTGTTCCTGGATGTCGAGGTCGACCCGAAGGCGGCTCCGGGCCGCCGCTTCGTCAAGGTGCGGACGGCCTCCGGCGCGGCCGAGATCCCGTTCGAGATCCTGGCGCCCCTCGGGCGCGACGGCCGATTCCAGGGCTTCTCTCCCGACGACGTCATCTACCTCGTGATGCCCGACCGCTTCGCGGACGGCGATGCGGGGAACGACGATCCCGCGGAATCGCGCGGTCTCACCGACCGCAAGCGCGTCCGCTACTACCACGGGGGCGACCTCAAGGGGATCGTCGACCACCTGCCCTACCTCAAGGACCTCGGAGTCACGGCCATCTGGCTCAACCCCTGGTATGACAACGTCAACCACACGAACGCGAAGGAGGTCTACGACGACGGGCCGATCACCGACTACCACGGCTACGGCGCCGTCGACTTCTACGGCGTCGAGGAGCACTTCGGCACCCTCGCCACGCTGAGGGAGCTCGTGGACGCCGCCCACGCCCTCGGGCTCAGGGTCATCCAGGACCAGGTCGCCAACCACACGGGCCCCTACCATCCCTGGGTCGCCGATCCCCCCACGCCGACGTGGTTCAACGGCACCGCCAAGAGCCACCTCGCGAACAAGTGGCAGACGTGGACGATCCCGGACCCGCGGGCGAGCGCCGAGAGCCGCCGCGAAACCCTCGACGGCTGGTTCATCGACATCCTGCCGGACCTGAACCAGGGAGACGAGGAGGCGGCGCGGTACCTGATCCAGAACACGCTCTGGTGGGTCGGCGTCACGGGCCTCGACGGGATCCGGCAGGACACCTGGCAGTACGTCCCCCGCAGCTTCTGGCGCGCGTGGACGACGGCCATCAAGCGCGAGTACCCGCGTCTCAAGGTCGTGGGCGAGGTGCTCGACGCCGATCCCGCCCTCGTGTCGTTCCATCAGGGAGGCATCACGGGCTTCGACGGAGTCGACTCCGGCCTCGACTCCCTCTTCGACTTCCCGGTCTTCTATCCGTTGCGCCGAGCGTTCGCCGAGGGGAAGCCCCTGAAGGAGGTCGCGATGATGGTGGGACGCGACCGCCTCTACCCTCGACCCGACGAGCTCGTGACGCTCCTCGGTCTCCACGACGTCCCGCGCTTCATGTCGGAGCCGGGTGCTACCGTGGCGGGGCTGAAGCTCGCGTTCACGTTCCTCGCCACGGCCCGCGGGATCCCGATGGTCTACTACGGCGACGAGATCGCCATGCCCGGTGGCGCCGACCCCGACAACCGCCGCGATTTCCCAGGCGGGTGGCCGGGGGACCCGCGCAACGCCTTCGTCGCCTCCGGCCGCACGGCCGACGAGCAGGCGACGTTCGATCACCTGCGGCGCCTGCTGCACCTTCGTGGCGAGATGCCGGCGCTGCGCCGGGGCGGCATGGTGAACCTGTCGGTGGCCGACCAGGCGTGGGCCTACGTCAGGCGCCTCGACGCGGCCTCCGTGGTCGTCCTGCTCAACAACGGAACCGAGCCGGCGTCCTTCGACTGCTCCGCGGTCGAGGCCGGCCTCGTCGATGGCCAGATCCTGGCCGACCGCCTTGGCGGGAACGCCGACGTTCCCGTCGCAGGCGGACGCCTCAAGGCCGCCGTCGGCCCCCGCTCCGCGGCCATCCTGGCGCCCCGATAGCCGCCCGGAGGCGGCTCCAGCACCAGGGCTGGATTCATTGCTATGATCTCGTTCATTAGAGTCGTCGATGGGTTCCATGGAAATATCCCAGCTCCGGACGTTCCACACCGTGGCCGAGACGCTCAACTTCACCCGGGCCGCCGAGCGCCTTCACCTGACCCAGTCTGCGGTGAGCCACCAGATCAAGGCGCTGGAGACGGAGTTGGGCGAGCCCCTCTTCATCCGCGCCAAGGGCGGCGTGCGCCTCTCCGAGGCGGGGAAGCTGGCCCTGCGCCACGCCGATCGCGTGCTCGACGCGGTGGACGCGCTCCGCGATCGCGTGTCGGGCGCCGAGCGTCCCCAGGCTGGCCGCGTTCGGGCCGCCGCCGCCACCCAGGCCTTCGTCCACCTGTTCGTCCCCCTCTTCGAAGCCTTCATGCGCCACTATCCCGGCGTCGAGGTGTCCTTCCGCACCACGGTGAGCACGGACCAGACCCTGGCCGACATCCTGAACGGGACGGCGGACGTCGGGTTCGCCTCGCTGCCCGTCTACTCGCCGAGCCTTCAGGTGACGGAGTTGTTCGAGGACGAGCTGGTCGTCGTCGTGGGCCACGCCCATCGGCTCGCGGGGCGAACCGAGGTGAGCGTGGACGACATACGGGAGCAGCGCCTCATCCTGTTCGAGCGGGGGGCCTCGATCCGCAGGGCCACCGACCAGTTCTTCGGAGCCGTCGGGATCACGCCCGAGCTGGCCCTCGAATCCAACGACACGTACTTCATCAAGCTCATGGTCGAGCGAGGGATCGGCATCTCGCTGCTTCCGAGCTGGGCGGTGCGCGACGAGGTGGCCTGGGGTTGGCTGGCGCGAATGAAGATCACTGGCCATCGCCTGCGCCGCTCCGTCGGGATCGTCTCGCTGGGCCGGTTCCAGGCCTCGGCCACGCGCGCGTTCCTGGACTTCGTGCTGTCGCGCAAGGAGGACCTCCAGCGCATGGCCCTGGGAGAGCCCGAGTGATCCGGGGTTGGGGCATAGCGTCTACGGAGCTCCGATCATAGGTGGCATGGTGGCGCGCGGCGCAGGAAACGCAGGACCCGTCGCCCACAGGGGCCAAGTCGTGGCAGGGCAGGGAGTTTCGAGTCGAGTCGCGATTCGCGGCCTCGAGCAGAACGAGGGAACGCGCCTTGCATCCTCTTTCCTGCTTGGCCTCCTTTGGACATCCCCGCCCGAGGCACCTCCGCGATGAGGGCGAACCCCTGGCCGGCCGGATGGCTGACGGCCCTTGCCGTCACCGCTGTCGTGGGCGTGAACGCGGCCGGGCTCTGGGGGATCGCCGTCGCCTATCGCGGGGCACGCGAGGAAGAGGCGCGCTTGTTCGCGGCTGAGACGGCCGCCCGGGCCCGCTCCCTCGAGAGCGTGCTGTCGACGACACGAGCCGAGATGGCGTTCCTGGCCGGCTCCTCGGCGATCGCCGGCCTGGGCGCCGACCCCTCGCCCCGGGATCGCGAGAGGGGTTGGCAGCGGCTCGCCGCCGAGGCCGCCCTGCTGGTCTTCCATCGCGGACACCCCGAGGTCCGGCGCCTGGTCGTGAAGGCCGGCAAGGACGACGTCATCGTCGAGACGGCCCGCCGAGGAGGCGTGCCGGTCCTGTGGATGCCCCAGGACCAGACCGCGGGGGAGGCCGTGGTGGCCGAAGGGGGAGGGAGGCCCGCGGTGCGAGCCGTCTTCGCCTTCGATCCCGCCGTGGCCGCGGGGCGCGAGGTCGTGCGGGTCGTCGCCGAGATCGATCCCACCGCGCTCCTGGGCGTCGGCGCGTCGGTTCCCGAAGGGACGGCCTGTTCGCTCCGCGACGGGAGCGGGCGACCCCTCACCACCGGCGCCGCTCCGGCCGTCGGCACGGAGCGCCCCGCGGCCGAGGCCGAGCTCGGGCCGACGGCTGGTCGGTCCCCTCGCCGTGGGTCCTGTCGTGCGAGCGCGAGAGGGCGGGGGCGTCCATCGCCGAGCCGGTGGCCGTCCGCAGCCGCACGCTCCTGGCCCTGAACATCGTCGTGATGGCGCTCGCCGCCCTTCTCGGATCCTTCGCCATCCGCGAGGCCCGCCGCCGAGAGCGCCTCGAGGCCCAGGCCCGCGAGGAGGCCCGCGTGCGGGATCTGGAGCGCCAGCTCTTTCACGCCGAGCGCCTGGGCACGGTGGGGCGGCTCGCCGCCGGCATGGCCCACGAGATCAACAACCCCCTCGAAGGGATCGCCAACTACCTCGCACTCGCCAAGGACCACCTGTCTCGCGGCGAACACGGGACCCTCGCCCAGGACCTCGACGGCGTCCGCCAGGGCCTCGATCGCGCCGCGGGGATCGTCCACCGCGTCCTGGCCCACGCCGAGCCGTCGACCGCCCCCCACGCGCCCGTCGACCTGGCGGCCACCGTGCGCGAGACCCTGGACTTCGTCCGATCGCGGCGCGAGTTTGGCAACGTCGCCTTCGACGTCGAGTTGCCCGGAGAACCGGTGACGGCACCCGGCAGCGCCGTGATGCTCGGCCAGGTGGTGCTCAACCTGGTCATCAACGCCTGCGAAGCCCAGCCCCAGGGGGGCGAGGTGAGGGCGAGCGCCGCCCGCGAGGACGGCGATGTCGTCGTGCGCGTCGCGGACCGCGGTCCGGGAGTGCCCGAGCAGGAGCGTACCCGGATCTTCGAGCCCTTCTTCACCACGAAGCAGTCGACCGGTCTCGGATTGTCGGTCTGCCATTCGATCGTGGTCCAGCACCGCGGCCAGCTCTCCGTCGAGGGGCGTCCGGGCGGCGGCGCCGTCTTCGTCCTTCGCCTTCCTGCAACGGCCCCTGGAGGGCCTGCCCATGTCCACTGATCCACGCCCCAAGGGGCGCCTTCTCGTCGTCGAGGACGAGGCCTACGTTCGGGAGTCCCTCGGGGCGCTGCTCCGGGGCCGCGGGTACGACGTGACCCTCGCCGACGGCGTCGAGAGCGCGATGCAGGCCCTCAAGAGGGGCCCGGTCGACCTTCTCCTGACCGACCTGAACATGCCGGGAGGCGGCGGCCTCGAGGTGGTGAAGAGGTCCCACGCCGTGTCGCCCGAGACGCCCGTGGTCGTCCTCACGGGGTTTGGAACGGTCGCCTCGGCCGTGGAATGCCTCCGCGCCGGGGCCAGCGACTACATCCTGAAGCCGGCCGACCCCGATGCCCTCGAGGTGGCGTTCGCTCGCGCACTGCGCCAGCGCTCCCTGGAGATGGAGGTCAGCTACCTGCGGGGCCCCGCGGGGGTCGAAGAGAACCTGCCCATCGGCGAGAGCGCCGCCTGGCAGCGGGTGGTCCAGATGGTGCGAGCCGCGGCCCCGACCGACTCGACCGTCCTGTTGATGGGAGAGTCCGGCACGGGAAAGGAGCTGCTCGCCCGTCTCGTCCACCGGCTCAGCCGGCGGGCCGCGGGGCCGTTCATCGAGGTGAACTGTGCCGCGGTGCCGGTGGAGGTCTGGGAGAGCGAGTTCTTCGGCCATCGTCGGGGCTCGTTCACGGGCGCCGTGGCCGACAGGCACGGACGCTTCCGTCTGGCCGACAAGGGCACGCTGTTCGTCGACGAGATCGGGGCCATGCCCCACGAGGCCCAGGCCAAGCTCCTCCGGGCCATCCAGGAGGGGGAATTCCACCGCCTCGGGGACGAGCAGGCGACCCGCGTCGACGTGCGCATCGTCGCGGCCACCAACAGCAAGCTCGAGGACGACATGGCCGCCGGGCGCTTCCGCCAGGATCTCTACTACCGGCTGAACGTCCTGCGCATCGACGTTCCGCCCCTCCGGGACCGCCCCTCGGACGTCGCGCTCCTGGGCCGCCACTTCGTGGCCGAGATCTCCCAGCGCCTGGGCCGCCCCGCCCCGACGATCCCCGACGCGACCCTTGCCGAGATGCAGGCCTACCACTGGCCGGGGAACGTGCGGGAGCTGCGCAGCGTCATCGAGCGCTCCATGATCCTCGATCCCGACGGCGGGCTCGGGTCCTTGGACCTGTCGCCGGTGCGGGGCGAGGCCCACATGGCGCCGCTCTCCGAGACGGGCGACGACCTGACGCTCCGGAAGGCCCTCGGCCGCACCGAGAAGGCGATGGTGGTCGAGGCGCTGCGCCGCGCGGGCTCGGTCCGGAAGGAGGCGGCGCGCCTCCTGGGCATCGACCAGCGGAACATGGGGTACTACGTGAGGAAGCACGGGATCGACCCCGACAAACCGGACCCGACGAGCGAGGGGGCCTGACGCGATGGCTTTCCTGAAGCGACTCCGCGAAGCGACGGCGGCCCCCGTCTTCCTCATGGCCGGGTTCCTGCTCCTCCTGGCCAACAGCGGCTACCTCGTCACGCGGGCCGATCCCACCCTGTTCTACTTCGCGAACGTCGCGGGGCATCTCGTCGTCGGATTGATCCTCTGGTGGGCCTTCGCACGCTACCTGCGCTCGGCGTGGCACGAGGTCCGGCCCGCGTTCAAGGCGGCCGCGGCCCTTCTCATCGTGGGCGCCGCTCTCGGCGTGGTCCTGATGCTCACGGGTGCGACGCGTCCCTATCGGCCCATCGTCCTCGCCCACGTGGGTGTGGCGGCGCTCGGGTCCATGGTGCTCCTTCTCCACCTCCTCCAGGGCGCGCGGCGAAGGCCGGCCGGCGGGACGCCCCTCGCGGCCGCGGCGCTGGCCGGCCTGGCCCTGTTCGTGATCTCGGCGAGCCTCGTCGTCCGGGAGCAGAAGGCGGCGTCCATGCGCCACCGCATCGTGAATCCCACGACGGCGCCCCTCAGCATGGACGGCGAAGGCGCGGGCCCCCGGAGCCCCTTCTTTCCCTCCTCGGGCGAGACCAACGTGGGCGGCACGATCCCGTCCAACTTCTTCATGACGAGCCAGCACTGCGGCCGCTGCCACAAGGACATCTTCGACCAGTGGAACGCCTCGGCCCACCACTTCTCGTCCTTCAACAACCAGTGGTACCGGAAGTCCATCGAGTACATGCAGGACGTCGTGGGGACGAAGCCGTCCAAGTGGTGCGCGGGCTGCCACGACCACGCGGTCTTCTTCAACGGCCGCTTCGACCGGCCCATCAAGGAGCAGATCGACACGCCCGAGGCCCAGGCCGGCCTCGCGTGCACGTCCTGCCACTCCATCGTCCACGTGAAGAGCACCACGGGGCAAGGGGACTTCACCATCGAGTACCCGCCCCTTCACGACCTCGCCGTGAGCGACAACAAGATCCTCTCCTGGGCCCACGACTACCTGCTGCGCCTCGCGCCGAAGCCGCACCGCGACACGTTCCTGAAGACGTTCCACGAGAAGCAGACGCCCGAGTTCTGCTCCTCGTGCCACAAGGTCCACCTCGACGTGCCCGTGAACGGCTACCGCTGGTTCCGCGGCTTCAACGAGTACGACAACTGGCAGGCCTCGGGGATGTCGGGGGAGGGCGCGCGGTCGTTCTACTACCCCAAGAAGCCGCAGCGGTGCGCCGACTGCCACATGCCCATGGTCGCCTCGGGCGATCCCGCGGCCCGGGAGGGGAAGGTCCACTCCCATCGCTTCCCGGGCGCCAACACGGCTCTCCCGTACGTGAACCAGGACCACGAGCAGCTCAAGATCACCGAGGAGTTTCTCAAGGACGGCGTCGTGTCCGTGGACGTCTTCGGCCTCGTGCGGGGCGGGGATGCCGGCGCCGGAACGGCCCGCTCCCTCGCGACCGGCGAGTCGGCCATGGCCAGCACCTTCGCCCAGGGGGAGGAGTCGTTGAACTTCGGGGCGCAGCAGGGGTTCCTGACCGCTCCCCTGGAGGTCGTCGCTCCGATCGACCGGGTCGCGCCCTCGGTCCGGCGCGGAGACTCGCTGCGCCTCGAGGTCGTGGTGCGGACACGCAAGATCGGCCACTTCTTCCCCGGCGGGACCGTCGACGCCTTCGACGTGTGGGTGGAGCTGGAAGCGCGCGACGACAAAGGCCGGTCTCTCTTCCACAGCGGAGCTGTCGAGGACGACGGCAAGGGCCCCGTGGAGCCGGGCGCCCACTTCTACCGGAGCCGCCAGCTCGACGACCACGGGAACGTCATCAACAAGCGCAACGCCTGGTCCACGAGGTCCGTGGCCTACGTGCGTCTCATCCCGCCCGGCGCGGCCGACACCATCCACTACCGCCTGCGGGTCCCCGAGGACTGCGGCGACAAGATCACCCTCACCGCCAAGGTCAACTACCGGAAGTTCTCCTGGTGGAACACGCAGTGGGCGTTCGCGGGCGTGCGCGATCCCGAGCAGAAGACCTTCGACCTCTCCCCGTCCCATGACGACGGGCGCTGGGTCTTCACGGGATCCACCGCCAACGTCTCCGGCAAGCGGAAGGAGATCCCGGCCATTCCCATCACGGTGATGGCCGCGAGCGAGGCCACTCTCACGGTCCTGCCGAAAGGGACGGTGCTCCCCAAGGACGCGTCGGCTTTCGACCCGTCCGTTCGCGAGCGCTGGAACGACTACGGCATCGGCCTGCTCCTCCAGGGAGACCTGAAGGGCGCCGAGGCGACGTTTCTCAAGGTCACCTCCATGGAGCCGGCCTACGCCGACGGCTGGGTCAACGTCGGCCGTGCGCGTGTGCAGGAGGGGAACATGGAGGCCGCCCAGGAGGTCCTGAAGAAGGCCCTGGAGGTGGACCCCAAGCTCGCCAAGACCCATTTCTTCATGGCGCTCGCCCTGAAGGCGAACGGCCAGTACGACCTCGCCCTCGACCACCTCCGCCAGGCGCTCGATCCCTACCCGCGCGACCGCGTCGTGCTGGGCCAGGTCGGCCGGATCCTGTTCCTGAAGCGGCAGTACGACGACGCCATCGCCGCCTTCGACAAGGTCCTCGCCATCGATCCCGAGGACCTCCAGGCCCACTACAATCTGATGCTCTGCTGGCGGGGCAAGGGCGACGCCGCCCGGGCCGAGCGCGAGCAGAAGCTCTACGAGAGGTTCAAGGTGGACGAGAGCGCGCAGTTCATCACCGGCCCGTATCGCCAGCTTCACCCCGACGACAACAACGAGCGCCAGCAGATCCACGAGCACGTCTCGATCGACCTGGCCGCGGCGGCGCCGGCGAGGCCCTATGCGGCTCCGGCGGCGGGCGGCGCCAAGGGAGTGAGGACGATCCAGTGAGAGGGCGATGGATCCCGGCGGCCCTGTTCCTCCTCCCGCCTCTCGGCCTCGCGGCCCAGGGGAAGGCGCCCGTGTCCCCGGGCGTGGTCTTCACCGACGTGACGGCCGCCGCGCGGATCGCCTTCAAGCACACGAGCGGCGCCTTCGGCAAGAAGTACCTACCGGAAACCATCGGCTCGGGATGCGCCTTCCTCGACTTCGACGGGGACGGTTGGACCGACGTCCTGCTCGTCAACTCGATGGACTGGCCGGGCCACGCGACAGCCAAGTCCTATCCCGCCCTCTACCGGAACAACCACGACGGGACGTTCACCGACGCGACGCGGGCCGCCGGCCTGGCCGTGGAGATGTACGGCATCGGCGTAGCGGTGGCCGATTTCGACAACGACGGATGGCCCGACGTATACCTCACGGGCCTGGGCGGCAACCGCCTCTTCCGGAACCTCGGGGGCGGCAGGTTCGCCGACGTGACCGTCAAGGCCGGCGTTGGCGCGGGCGGCTTCTCGACGAGCGCCCTCTTCTTCGACTACGACAAGGACGGGAAGTTGGACCTCTTCGTGGCCCGCTACGTCGAGTGGTCTCTCGAGAAGGACCTCTTCTGCACCCTCGACGGGACCCACAAGTCCTACTGCACGCCGGAATCCTACAAGGGGCAGACGGCCCTTCTGTTCCACAACAAGGGAGACGGGACCTTCGAGGACGTGACCCAGCGGGCCGGCCTGCTGAACCCGGCATCGAAAGCCCTGGGCGTCGCGATGCTGGACTACGACGGCGACGGCTGGCCGGACCTCTTCGTGGCCGACGACACCCAGCCCAACAAGCTCTACCGCAACAACGGCAACGGGACGTTCACGGATATGGCGGTGTCGGCCGGGGTGGCCTTCAGCGAGGCTGGAGCGGCCCGCGCCGGGATGGGCGTCGACGCCGCGGACTACGATCGGTCCGGCCGGCCGAGCCTGGTCATCGGCAACTTCTCCAACGAGATGATGTCCCTCTACCACAACGAAGGGACCGGGCTCTTCATCGACGACGCTCCGGCCACGAGCATCGGCCAGGCCTCGCTCCTGACGCTGGCCTTCGCCTGCTTCTTCTTCGACTACGACCTCGACGGTCTCCCGGACATCTTCGCCGCCAACGGCCACGTCGCCGACGACATCGCGTCGGTGCAGCCGAAGGTCAAGTACGCCCAGCCGCCCCACGTGTTCCGCAACCTCGGCGGGCGCAAGTTCGACGACGTCGGCGGAAAGCTGGGACCGGCGCTCCAGCGCGCCCTCGTCGGGCGCGGTGCTGCCTACGCCGACATCGACAACGACGGCGACCTGGACCTTCTCGTCACGAGCAACAACGGCCCCGCGGTCCTGCTGCGGAACGACGGCGGCAACAAGAACGCCTGGCTCCGCGTGCGGACCGTGGGGGGGCCTTCGAACCGCGACGGGATCGGCGCGAAGGTGACGGTCACTCTCGCGGGTGGTGGGAAGGCCTGGGGCCTGGTCCATACGGGCTCCAGCTTCGCGTCCCAGAGCGAGCTGCCGCTCACCTTCGGCCTGGGCTCGGCGGCCAAGGTGGACAAGCTGGAGGTGGCGTGGCCAAGCGGCCGGGTCGACACACTGTCGGCCGTGACCGCCAACCAGATGATCACCGTCCAGGAAGGGAAGGGCATCGTTCCCGTCGCCAAGCCGGCTCGCTGACGCGCGGCGGAGCGCCGCGTTCCAGGGGTCTCGCGACTGTGGCAGTATTGCGGACGGCATGAATAGACCCGGTTCGCTCCTCGCCTGCGGCGCTCTCGCCCTTCTCGGTGCCTCGTCGGACCCCAAGTCCCTCGCCGGACGCGAGGACGCGTACAAGGCCAACAACGTCGGCATCGGTCTGCTGGAGCAGTACCGCTACGACGACGCGGTGGCGTCGTTCCGCACGGCGCTCGCCGCGGATCCGGACCTGGCCATCGCCCGGACGAACCTCGCCATCGCCCTCTTCTACGCCCCCGATCTGGACGGAGCGCGCCGAGAGGCCGAGGCCGCGGCTGCCCTCGCACCGTCGGCGCCGCAGCCCCAGTACATCCTCGGTCTCGTGGCCAAGGGGCAGAATCGTCCCGACGAAGCGCTGGCCGCCTTCCAGAAGGTGCTCGCCTTCGACCCGGGCGACGTCGGCGCCAACGTGAACCTCGGGCAGGTCCACCTCGCCCAGCGGCGCTATCCCGAGGCCGTCGCGGCCCTCCGCGCGGCCGTCGCGAGCGATCCCTTCAACAGCACAGCGCTCTACAACCTCGGGATCGCACTGACGCGCGCCGGCCAGGCCGAGGAGGGCCAAAAGGCGCTGGAGCGCTTCGACGCCCTGCGCAAGAGCGGCACGGGGATCGTCTTCGGCCAGAGCTATCCCGAGCAGGGACGCTACGCCGAGGCGGCGGTCTCGACGGGAGCCGAGCCGAGCCTGGTCGACGCGGCCGTTCCAGACGTCCATTTCGTCGACGTGACGGCGAAGGCGCTGCCGGGAGAGACCGCGCAAGGGGCGCAGCCTCGCGCTGCCGGGCGGGCCGCGCTCCTGGACGTCGGCGGCGACGGCGTCCTCGACGTTCTCGACGTGAGCGCGGCCGGGGAGCGGCTGCTGCGGAACACCGCCGGGGTCTTCGCCGCGGCCGCCAGGAATCAAGGCCTGGAGCCCGCCGCCGGCGGCCTCGGGGCCGTCGTGGGCGACGTGGACGGGGACGGACGCCCCGACCTCCTGGTCCTCCGCGAGAAGGGCATTGCCCTCTACCACGCCGACGCGCAGAAGGGATTCGTCGACGCCACCGCGGCGGCTGGTCTTGCGGCGGCGCCCCGGGCCGTGACGGCGGCGCTGGTCGACGTGGACCACGACGGGGACCTGGACATCGTGCTCGCGGGTGCGGCGACGAAGGTGTTTCGCAACGACGGCAAGGGCGTCTTCACCGACGTGACGGACGCCGCCGGTCTGGGAGGCTCTCACCCCGACGTGAGGGCCGTCGTGGCGACGGATTTCGACAACCATCGCGACGTCGATCTCGTGTTCCTCAACGGGCAGGGCCCGCCTTCGCTGTTCAAGAACATGCGCGACGGCTCGTTCAAGGACGTGACAGTCGAGACGGGGCTCGCGAAGGCCGAGGGGCACTTCTTCTCGATCGCCGCCGGCGACGTCAACAAGGACGGCTACACGGACTTCTTCCTGGGCCGCGAGGAGGGGGACCTCCTGGCCCTCTCGGACGGCAAGCGCGGGTTCACGATCGTCGCCGGACCCGGGGGTCAGGGCGCCCTCGCCTCCCTCTTTCTCGACTACGACAACGACGGCCTCCTCGACGTCGTCACGGCGTCCGCGAAGGCGGGCCTGCAGCTCTTCCGCAACCTGGGGGGCGGGCGGTGGAGCGACGTGACCGCGAGCGCCGTTCCCAAGGGCGCCGCCGCCGAGAGCGTCGCGGCCGGAGACGTGGATGGCGATGGCGCCACGGACCTCCTCCTGCGTGCGCCGTCGGGCTCCCTGCGGATCCTCCACAACGACGCTGCGTCGAAGGGCCATTCGCTTCGGGTCCGACTCGCCGGCAAGGTCAGCAACCGAAGCGCCGTCGGCGCGAAGATCGACATGCGCGCCGGCAGCCTCCGCCAGAAGCTCGAGACCTATGCGGCGTCTCCGCAGCCCGCCCCCGCCGACGTGGTCTTCGGCCTCGGCCCGAGGGTCGCAGCCGATGCCGTACGGGTGATATGGCCCTCGGGGATCCTCCAGACCGAGACCGAGGCCCCCAAGATCGGCGGCCGGACGGCGTCTCTCGAGGAGCTCGACCGCAAGCCCTCGTCCTGCCCGTTCCTCTACGCCTGGAACGGCAAGCGCTTCGAGTTCGTCACGGACTTCATGGGCGGCGGCGAGATGGGGAACCAGGCGGCGCCCGGCGTCTTCAACACGCCCGTTCCCGAGGAGTACGTGCGCCTCGGCGCCGAGCAGCTGAAGCCCCGGGACGGGCGCTACGAGATTCGCGTGACGAACGAGCTGGAGGAGGCCCTCTTCCTCGACCGCCTGCGCCTCGTCGCCGTGGATCACCCGGCCGACGTCGCAGTCTTTCCCAACGAGGGGCTCGGAGCGGCGCCGCGCAAACCGCTCCATCTCTTCGCGGTTCGTGATGCGCGCCCGCCCCTCGCTGCCGTCGACGACCAAGGGCGCGACGTCCTCGCCCGCGTGTCCCGCGTGGACCGCCAGTTCGTCGACGCCTTCCCCCTCGAGAGCATCCGCGGGTACGCGAAGGAGCACGCCCTCGAGATCGACCTGGGCGACGTCCCGCAAGACCGCGCCCTGCTGCTCCTGACGGGATGGACCGACTACGCGTTCTCGAGCGACAACGTCGCCGCCCGCCAGCGCGGCCTCGAGCTTCACCCGCCGGCCCTCCAGATGCAGAAGGACGATGGCACCTGGGTCACTGTCGTCGACAACATCGGCATTCCCGTCGGACGCCCACAGACGGTCGTGGTCGATCTCGCGGGCAAGTGGCCCGGATCGGGACGCCGGCGGCCCGCATCGCTCACGAACATGCGGGTCTACTGGGACCAGGTCCTGGTGGGGACCGCGGCCGACGTCGCCCTGAAGACAGTCGCCCTGGACCCCGTCGTGGCCGATCTCCGTGAGCGCGGCTTCTCGGCCGAGGCTTCCCCCGACGGTCGCGAGCCCTACGGCTACGAATACGCCGCGACGACCCGGGTCTCGCCGTGGAAGGCGTTCCCGGGGCGATACACCCGCCTCGGAGACGTCCGCGAGCTCCTCACGGCCTCCGACGACGTGTTCGTCTTCTCCCGCCCCGGGGACGAGATCGCCCTCTCCTTCGACGGCGCCGCCCTTCCGCCGCTTCCGGCGGGATGGACGCGAACGTTCCTGTTCTACGGCGACGGCTTCAGCAAGGAGATGAACATCCACTCGGCCACGCCCGATTCCCTCGGACCGCTGCCCTTCCACGCGATGACGCGGTATCCCTACGCCGCCCCCGAGGCCTACCCCATGACCCCGGAAAAGCTGGCCCTGCTCGAGCGCTACAACACGCGCCTCGTGGCGACGCCGGTGGCGCCCACTCGAGGTCGCCCTCACCGAGAAGCGGCCCGAGGCCCGCTGACGGTGGAGCCGATCCGCTATTCGGCCGCGGCGTGCCAGACCGATCTGCCCAACCCCATCGACCGGCGGCAGATGCGCGCCAACACCGACCGCATGCTCTCCATGATCGACTCGGCGGTCGCGGGGGCGGCGCCGTTCCTGCCGGTGCGTCTCGTCGTCTTCCCCGAGTTCGCCCACGCCGCCCCCATCTTCGCCGACCGTGGCGGAGTTGGCCGAGAAGCTTGCGGTGGAGGTCCCGAACGAGCACACGGATCGGATCGTGGCGAAAGCGAAGGAGAACGGGATCTACGTTCAGACGGGAAGCATGATCGAGGTCGACCCGCGGTGGCCGGGCGTCGTCTTCAACGCCACGTGCCTCGTCGGACCCGAGGGCGTCCTCTACAAGTACCGGAAGGTCAACCCGTGGATCCCCTACGAGGTGCACGCGAGCCCCCATGACCTCCCCGGGTACGACGAGCCCCTCTTCCCCGTGGCCGACACGCCCATCGGCAAGCTCGGCTGCGCGATCTGCTACGACTGGCTCTTTCCCGAGGCCATCCGGCAGCTCGCCGCGAACGGCGCCGAGGTCCTCGATCCGCGTCTCGGCCTACATGGACCCGTGGGGCGCCACGGCGCCCGATGGACTGGTGGACGACCGTCAATCGTTGCCGCGCCCTCGAGAACACGGCCTTCGTCGTGGCCGCGAACCAGGGAGCGAGCCTCCGTCACTACCCGCCGTACTCGTGGCCCGGCGGAAGCATGGTCGTGGACTTCGACGGCCGCATCCTGGCCGAGGCGTCGGCGGGCCCCGGCGAGCGCATCGTGGTGGCGCCCATCGACGTCACGGCCCTGCGCCACGAACGCCAGACGCGCCGCGGCCACTCCATGCTCGCGCACCTCAGAACCGAGGCGTACCCCGTCTACGGAAGCCACCGATACCCGCCGCAGGGCCCGGGGGGGACGCCCGCCCTCTCCTACGAGGGGAACAACGCCCTGATCGACGCGTCGAAAAAGGGGATGCCCTAGGGCGCTGTCGCTCCGACGGCCATCCTGCCCGTCAGCATCCGGCCGAGGGCGCGCCGCTCGGCGTCGCTCGGGACCTCGGAACGGAGGGACCTCAGGAGGAAGCGGTCCGAGACCTCGTCGTGGCGCGTGATGAGGGTCATCTCCTGGGGGGACAGCTCCAGCTCGGACAGCGAGCGCAGGAGGCTTCCCAGGAAGCCGATACGGTCGGGTCCCCGCACCTCGAGGAAGAGGGCGGCCCCCTGGTCCGGCGAGCCGTCGAGGGCGAAGTGGGTGAGCTCCACCGGTCCCGGGTGGGCCTCGGGGTGAGCGACCCTCGACATCGCCAGGAAGTCGACCGAGGTCGGAGGAGGCGCCGAGTCTCCCGGAGCGATGATGAACTCGGCGACCCAGCGGTCGGCGCGGTTGCGCCGCGCGAAGCCTCCCAGGATGTTGAAGCCGGACAGGGCGAGGCCGAGGGAAAGGTTCCCGGCCCACGACGGATCGAGGCGCCCCCAGAGCCGAACCGAATGAAGCGTCGCCGACTGCCGAGCGACGTGAAAGCCCGGCGCGTCCCCTGATGCCGGAAATCGCACCAGCGAGTCCTCCAGGACGGTCTTCATCGGGTCCCCCTTGCTCGTGAGTGCTGGAACGTCGTGCCGATGCAAGAGCAATGGGCGTACCACGGGACCCTCGGGGCAGCCAGTCCCTAAGTCATTGAATCAGCGCCGGTTCGACGTCGGTGCGTGAGCCTCCGTCACAGCCATCCGGAGGACAGGCTTGTCGTTTTGGCTCGCGGCAGGCGACGAGGATGTGGGCCGCTACTTCTCGACCCTCTTGATCGAGCAGCCGAAGGCCTTCGTCTCCTTCACCGGGACGTCCTTGCCGGCGAGGAGGGCATCCAGGGCGTTTCGGAGGTCGGTGCTGGTCACGTGCTCGCCCTTCATGTCGTTGTCGATGCGGCCGTGATAGCGGAGTGTCCAGCTGGGATCGTAGACGTAGATCTCGGGGGTCACCTGCGCTCCGAAGGCATCGGCCTTCACGTTGCCGTCGTCTTTCAGGATCGGGAACGCGAGACCGTGGGCCTTGGCATGCTCCGCCACCTCCGCGGGGCCCTCCTCCTTGTTGGCGTTCAGGCCGACGAAGGCGACGCCCCTCGCGGCATACTCGGTGGAAAGGGCCGCCATCCTGTCGTTGTAGGCGTTGGAGACGGGGCAGCGCGTGGCCACGAAGGCGAGGACCACCGCCTTTCGTCCCTGGAGCGTCGCCAGGTTCACTTCCTTGCCGTCGTAGTTCTTCAGCGCGAACGGGACGAGGACGTCGCCGACGGCGACCGGCGCGGCGCCGGCGGGGCCGGCAGCAGCAGCCAAGGCGAGACCGAACAAGAGATGGCGCATGTGACCTCCCATAACCCCCGGTTGATTCTAACCGCCGAATGGCGGCTCTTGACATCGGCTTCTAAATGAGAATAATTCCTATTTGTGGCAACCCGGCAGTCCCAGCAAAGGGCCGTGGTGCTCCAGGTGGTTCAGTCGACCATGGACCACCCGACCGCCGAGTGGGTCCATCGCCAGGCCCGCCGGCGCCTGCCTCGCATCAGCCTCGGCACGGTCTACCGCAACCTCAAGCGGCTGGCCGAGGAGGGCGCGATCCGCGAGATCCACGCGGGCGGGCACCCCGCGCGGTTCGACGGCAACACGGGACGCCACTACCACATCCGGTGCCTCGGCTGCGGGCGGGTCAACGACCTGCCCATGTCGGTCGACACGAGGCTCGAGGAGGAGGCGGCCCGGGCCATGAACTATCGCATCGTCGGCCACCAGGTCGAGATCCACGGTCTCTGCCCGGCCTGCCACGCAGGCCGGCATCTCAGTCGAGAACCATTCTCAGTCGGTTTCTCTCGGTGATTCCAAGGAGGGTTAGATGGCCCAGCTCAAGGGCAGCAAGACGCACGAGAACCTGAAGCACGCGTTCGCCGGCGAGAGCCAGGCGAACCGCCGCTACCTCTACTTCGCGCGGGCCGCGGACATCGAGGGCTACCCCGAGATCGGCGGGCTGTTCCGCGACACCTCCGAGGCCGAGACCGGCCATGCCTTCGGCCACATGGACTTCCTGAAGCCGGTGGGGGACCCGGCCACCGACGTCGCCTTCGGCAACACCAAGCAGAACCTGCAGTCCGCCATCGAAGGGCGAGACCTACGAGTACACGCAGATGTACCCGGGGATGGCCAAGACGGCCCGCGAGGAGGGCTTCCCCGAGATCGCCGAGTGGTTCGAGACCCTGGCGAAGGCGGAGCGGAGCCACGCCGGACGGTTCACGAAGGGCCTGGAGAGCCTGAAAGAGCTTTAGTGAGCAAGGGGGGCCTGCGTCGGCCCCCCTTGAACCCCCGCGCGCTTCGGCGAAGTGAATTCGCCTTCGCGCGCAGCCCGTTGCCTGAGTCGCCGTTGCCACCTGAGTACCCGTTGCCCTGAATCCCCACAATCGGGGCCATGGCCGCCGGCACCCGGCGATAGGAGATCGTTCCAAATCCCATGCCCTACGATCCACGCGATCCGGCGTTCTACGACACGAAGGCGGTCGAGAAGGAGCTGGCTCGCGTCACGGAGCTGTGCGACGGCTGCCGCCGGTGCTACCGGCTCTGCCCGTCGTTCGACTACATGCTGGACGACGCTGTCGACAAGAACGACGGCGACATCGCCAAGGTCACGAGCGCCGACTATCGCAAGATCGTGGACCTCTGCTGGCAGTGCAAGCTCTGCTACAACCACTGCCCCTACACGCCGCCCCACAGCTGGGACATCGACTTCCCGCGCCTGATGCTCCGGGCCAAGGCCGCGCGGGCCAAGGAGGAGGGCGTGACCCGTCAGGACGCCTGGCTCGGGAACGTGGACGCGGTCGGCGCTCTGGGCTGCGCCACGGCGCCGCTCAGCAACTGGGCCAACGCCTTCGGACCGCACCGGGTCCTTCTCGAGGCGGTCGTCGGCATCGACCGCACGCGGATCCTGCCCGAAGTTCCACCACAAGACCTTCGCCCGCTGGTTCCGCGAGCGGGGCCGGGCGTGTCGCGGACGGACCCAGGGTCGCCCTCTTCTACTCCTGCTCGGTGAACTACAACGAGCCGCAGGTGGGCCGCGACACCGTTTCGGTGCTCGAGAAGAACGGGTGCGCCGTGTCCTGCCCGGAGCAGGTCTGCTGCGGCATGCCGTACCTGGACGGGGGCGACATCGCCTCGGCGACCGAGAACGCCCGGAAGAACATCGCGGCGCTCCTGCCCCTGGCCGAGGCCGGGGCGCGACATCGTCGTGGCCCAGCCCACGTGCTCCTACGTGCTCAAGAAGGAGTACCCGATGCTGGTTCCGGGCGCGGCCGCGGAGAAGGTCGCCGAACGCGACCCAGGACGTCTTCGAGTACCTGGCCGGCCGCCAGAAGGCCGGCACCCTGGAGACCGAGTTTCCCGGCAAGAAGCCGGGAAAGGTGGCCTATCAGGTGCCCTGCCATCTGCGCGCCCAGAACATGGGCTTCAAGACCCGTGACGTGCTGCAGCTGATTCCAGGCACGGAGGTCTCGGTCGTCGAGAAGTGCACGGCGATGGACGGCACCTGGGGGATGAAGAAGGAGTACTACCCCATCAGCCTCAAGTACGCGCGGAAGGCGGTCGACGAGATGGACGCCGTCCTCCCCCGAGACGTACATGACCGATTGCACCCTGTCGGCCCTCCAGATCGAGACGGTGCGGGGCAAGCGTCCGGTCCATCCGATCACGCTGCTGCGCGAGGCGTACGGGATCCCCGAGGAGAGATGATGAAGAAGATCGAGCGCGCCGAGGTCCTGAACCTGGTCGAGTACGAGAAGGCCCGCGAAGCGATGCGCGCGCGAGTGATCGCCCTCAAGAAGAACCGGCGGGTCGGCGTGGGCGAGAACCTGACCTTCCTGTTCGAGAACCGGGAGACCGTGCTCTTCCAGATCCAGGAGATGGTGCGCACGGAGCGCATCGTGGACGACTCCAAGGTCCAGGAAGAGGTCGACGCCTACAACGCGCTCATCCCCGTCGGCCGGCGAGCTCTCGGCCACGCTCTTCATCGAGATTCCCGATCTCCACCTGATGGGCCACGACGAGGTCCGGCGAGGCCGTGAACCGCTTCCAGGGGATCGACAAGGAGGGCGTCTTCCTGCGGATCGGTGACGCCCCGGCCATCCCCGCGCGCTTCGAGGAGGGCCACAGCAAGGAAGAGAAGATGGCGGCGGTCCACTATCTCCGCTTCCCCGTCCCTGCCGCCGCGGCCGCGCGCCTCGCCGCCGGCGAACCCGCCCGTCTGGTGGTGGAGCACCCAAGGTACAAGGCCGAGGCGCGGCTCTCCGACGCGGTCCGCGCGGAGGTCCTGGCCGACCTGGATCTCACCCCGGTCTCGGCATAGGACGGCGCCCGACGGACCGCGCGGGTAGAATGGCCCCGCGTGGCCGCGGCAACCCAGCTCCTCCTCGTCAGCCTCCTGCGCCGATTCTCGGCTCGGCTCAAGGGACAGGTCCTGCGCCTGCAGGAGTACGTGCACCTGTCCTGGAGCGGGCTCTCCGCCCTGGCGACGCGGCCCCGGTACGAGAAGGAGATCCTGGCCCAGATGGACGCCCTCGGCGTGGGATCGCTCTCCATCGTCGTCTTGACCGGGATGTTCACCGGGATGGTCCTGGCACTCCAGTCGGCCGCGAGCCTCGACGCCTTCGGCGCGCGCCCCTACGTCGGCCGGCTCGTCTGCGTCTCGATGGTCCGGGAGCTGGGCCCCGTCCTGACGGCCCTCATGGTGACGGGGCGCGTCTGCTCGGGGATGGCCGCGGAGCTCGGCTCCATGGTCGTGACCCAGCAGATCGACGCCCTCCGAGTGCTGGGAAGCGACCCGGTGCGAAAGCTGGTAGCGCCACGCATCGCGGCGGGCCTCGTGATGGTCCCCCTCCTCACCATCATCTCCGACACACTCGGGATCTTCGGGGCCGGCCTCATCGGCATCTTCAACCTCAAGCTGTCCTGGCCCTACTATTGGAGGACCGTCGGGAGCGCCCTCGTCCTCAACGACATCGTGATGGGCCTGACGAAGCCGGTGGTCTTCGGTTTCCTCCTCACGTCGATAGGATGCTTCATGGGGCTGAGCACCCGGGGCGGCACCCGCGGCGTGGGCGCCTCGACGACCCAGTCGGTGGTGGCCGCCTCGGTGGCCATCCTGGCGAGCGACTTCTTCATGACCAAGGTGCTGCTGCTCCTGTTCCCGGTGGTCTGATGGGGGATGCCGTCATCTCGTTCCGCGACGTCCACCTGGCTTTCGACCGCCCCATCCTGGGCGGCGTGGGCTTCGACCTCTGGCCCGGCGGCACCAAGGTGATCCTCGGGGGATCGGGATCGGGCAAGACCACGATCCTCAGGCTGATCCTCGGCCTCCTGAAGCCCGACCGGGGAACGATCGACGTCGACGGCACCGAGGTGTCGGGCCTTTCGGAGGACGCGCTGCGCGCGGTGCGCTTGAAGATCGGGATGGTCTTCCAGGAAGGGGCCCTGTTCGACTCCCTCACGGTCGGAGAGAACGTGGGATATCGCCTCGTCGAAGACGGCGTCCTCTCCGAGGAGGAGATCGAAGCGCGGGTCCGCGAGATGCTCGGCTTCGTGGAGCTGGCGCCGTTCTACGATCACGCCCCCTCCGATCTCTCGGGGGGCCAGCGCCGGCGGGTCGCCGTGGCTCGCGCCCTGGCCGCACGCCCGGAGATCATGCTCTACGACGAGCCGACGACCGGCCTCGATCCCATCACGGCGACGACGATCACCGATCTGATCGTGAAGGTGCGGGACCTCGACGGCGTGACCTCGATCCTGGTGACGCATCAGCTCCGCGACGCCTTCAACGTGGCCCGCACGTTCGTCCATCGAAACGCGACGGGCGACTTCGGGTTTCACACCGAGACCGATCTCGAGTGCCTGGCCGGGACCGAGTTCCTGATGCTGCGGGAGGGCGTCGTGCACTTCGAGGGGTCGCCCCATGCGCTCCGGAGCAGCGACGATCCCTACATCCGGGAGTTCCTGTCGTGACGGTCGAGGTGTGAGGAGGGGCCATGGCTGACAAATCGAGAGCGTTGACCTGGACGGAGCTGCGGGTGGGCCTCGTCGTGATCGCGAGCCTCGTGATCCTGGCGTTCACGATCCTCTACATCGGCGGTGGCGGGGGCTCCCCCTTCGCCCGCAGCTTCGACCTGAAGGCCCTGATGTCCGACGTGAACGGGCTGAAGGCGGGGGCGCCCGTTCGCGTGGGCGGGGTCGAGGTGGGGTCCGTGACCAAGGTCGGCTTCGCCGGAGAGTCGGCCGCCGGCCTCGTGGAGGTGGACATGCGCCTCGACCGCCGCGTCAAGGGCCGGATCACCACCGACAGCCAGGTCACCCTGGGCTCTCTCGGGCTCCTGGGCGAGAAGGCGGTGGACATCACCGCCTCGAGCCATGGGACGGCCATCGAGAACGGGGGCCTCGTCCGCGCCGCGGCCGAGGATCCGTTCAAGGGGCTCCTCTCGGACGCCTCGGAGTCGACCGCCCACATCCGGCGGATCCTCGCCCGCATGGACGCGGGGGAGGGGTTCATCGGGAAGGCCCTTCGCGACGAGGAGCTGTACGCTCGCATGGCCGACGTCAGCGCGAGGCTCCAGAGGGTGACCGAGCGCCTCGAATCGCAGGACGGGCCCCTCGGGCGGATCATCAACGATCGGGAGATGTCGGAGCACCTTGCGTCCTCGATCAAGGGGATCGACACGGCCGTCGCCCGCGTCGAGTCCGGGGAGGGGACTCTGGGCGCCCTCTCGAAGAACGAGGCCCTGGCCCGCGACCTGAAGACCGCGGCGGCGAACCTGAGCGAGGTCACGGGCCGGATGGAGCGGGGGGAAGGGACCCTGGGGCGCCTGCTGCGCGACGACGCACTCTTCAAGAGGGTCGACGACGTGTCGGGCCGCCTCGACGGGATCTTGAAACGCCTCGAGAGGGGGGAGGGGACGGCCGGCCGCCTCCTCCAGGATCCCGAGCTCTACGAAACACTGAGCGCGACCCTGAAGGAGGCCCACGATCTCGTCTCGGATATTCGCAAGGATCCCCACAAGTACTTGCGGGTGAAGATGAGCCTGTTCTAAGCTAGAGGTTCGCACGTGTCGTGCATTTTCGGGAGGTTCTCATGAGCGACGAACGCGGCAACGGTGCATCGGGCATCATCCTGTCCTTTCTCATGGGGGGGCTGACGGGCGCGGCCCTCGCCATCCTCTTCGCCCCCCGCTCGGGCAAGGAGACCCGCGATCTCCTGGGGGAGCGCTTCCGTGACGGCGCCGAGAGGACCCGGGACCTCCGTGAGCGAGCGTCGACGAAGGGTCGGGAGATCCTGGACGACGCCGCCGGCTACGTCGACAAGCAGCGGGACACCCTGGAGCGCAAGAAGGACCGGCTCGCGGCCGCGCTGGAGGCGGGACGGCAGGCGTACCGCGACGAGAAGGAGAAGATGTAGCCATCCATGCAGACCTGGGGCATCGTCTTTCTCGGCATCATCGCCCTCGGATCCGTCGTCCAGGCGGCCTTTCTGCTCGGCCTGGCGATGCAGGGGCGACGTGTGGCGCAGCGTCTCGACGAGCTCCAGGAGCGCATCGACCGCGAGATCCGCCCCAGTCTGGACAACCTCCAGCGCGTGACGCGCAACCTGGCCGACGTGTCGGACCTCGCGGTCCTGCAGGTGCGCCGCTTCGACGGCCTCCTGGCCGACACCGTCGACAAGGTGGAAGAGACCACGACCCTCATGCGGAAGGTCATCCTCCGGCCGCTCGGACCCCTCGTCGACATCGCCGCGTTTCTCAAGGGGGTCCGGCGCGGCCTCGAGGTGTACCAGCAGCTCCGGGGCTTCGACCGCCACGAGCGCGCCGCCGCCGCGCGCCGCTACGACGCCGACGACGAGCACCTGTTCATCTAGCGATCCGACGCACCCGGGCGACGGGCGGAAAGGGCGGCGCCGCCTGCCGTCGGGCTTGCTCCCGAGAGGCGTCCCTTGTGCTCGGGCGGAAACGGATCTAGGATCTCCGCAATACGAACCCGACTCACGCGTGTCGATCAAGATCTGACCCGTCGGACCCAGAGGACCAGTCCGTCTAACTCGAAGGAGAATGTATGACTCTTCGAAGCTTGGGTTTCCTCTCCCTGGGAGCGCTCCTGCTCCTGGCGCCCTGGGCGGTGGCGGCCGAGGAGTTCGCCAAGGGGATGGCCGTGGCAAGGGAGCTCGTTGGCCACGAGGGCCACAGGTTCTTGTTCACTGTGACTCCGCCGCCTGACCGAGCCGTGGATCCGCGCGCGTTCGACCTGTTCGAAGTCGAGGACCGAGCCGAGACGGGTGTGGGCATTGCCGGTATGCCCCAGAAGGAGAAGGATCCGGGACCGGACGAGGCCGAGGCGCTGGACGTCTCCGACTACTCGGTTCGGATCGAGGAGGTCGGAGCCTCAGCCGCGACCACCTGCACCCTCAGCATACCCTTCGTCCGGTTCAAGAAGGCGAAGCTGAGCGGAAACCACTACTTCAGAGCCGCAGCGCCCGGTGCCGCGGCGATGTTCGTCTCTTCCTATGGCACTAAGGGTGATGTGGACGCGGCAGTCTTCCGTGGACCCGAATTCACCACGTTGTGCAGCTATTCCACGAAGGGCGGTGGCCAGTTCGACCTGGCGAAGTGCAACGAAGGGTCATGCAATGCTGGGGGTGAGGTGCTCACAGGCATCATCATCAATCAGCTGTCGGCCGATGCGGAGTTCGTCGGAGCGATCACCGTCACCTTCGCCAAGTAGGCCCGCTCGGGATGGTCTCAAGGCGCGGAGCCTAGGCCCCCGGGGGCACGGTGAGACCGAACTCGCCGTGGCCGTAGTGGGGTGTCGGCGGTCGAGGAGCTACGAAGTCGCGACGCGGGCCGCGACGCGCTCGTCGGCTCGTGGCGCGTCGCGTTGCGTTCGGTCTTCCGGCCCGGTGGGCGTCGAGGGTCCCGTGGGCGCGCCGCCGGTCTTCTCCCAGTCGGTGTGGGGCGCTCGGTTCAGCACGAACCACTGCCAGACGATCTCGCGATACGTGTGTCGCTTGACGCCGAGCCGGTCGTACAGGGGCCGGAGCCTCATGTGGAGCTTGCGGAGGTTGTAGAACGGGACGCTGGGGAAGTAGTGGTGCTCGGCGTGGTAGTTGGAGTTGACGAACAGGAAGTCCCAGATCCGCGATGGCTTCATCACCGTGGACCACTTGAGCGGGTGCGTCGGGTCGATGTTGTAGTGCTGGCCCAGACGGTTCAGCGTGAACGCCACGGGGAAGACGAGGAAGTAGGGGACGATCTGGATCCGGAGCATCGGCCCGAGGCCGCCGAAGACATAGAGGGCGGCCATGACGCCGAGCTGGACCGTCATGGTCGCGAGGCGCTCGCGCTTGATGGTGTTGCGAAGCGCCTCCGGGTACGACCGGGCTTCGCTCGCCGCGGCCCGGAAGTAGAGGGGCATGAGCACCGGCGTGCAGTAGAGGAGCTTGAACCAGCGCGCGTTGCGTTTCGGCGAGAGCCAATGGCGCTTGGGGTCGTCCTCGTAGGAGCCCAGGTTGTCGTGGTGATCCAGATGCCACCGGGTGAACTGGCTCGCCGAGATGCCGCTCGTGATGGCGTACATGAGCCCGAGGGCACGGTCGGCTCGCGGCCGGAGGCCCTGGAAGACCGAGTTGTGGACCACCTCGTGCAGCAGCGTGGTCATGTTGAAGAACGTGAATCCCTGGAGGATCGCGATCGGGACCCAGTAGACCGGGTTCGTCAGGTGCCAGAGCGCCACGCTGCACGCCGCCACGATCGCGAACTGGCGCGCCGTGTAGAGAAGATGAGTGGACGCATCGCGCCTGTGGAGGCGCAGCAGCTCGTCGTGGGGGATGGAGTCGCGAAGCTCAGCCTTGAACGCCGCGATCTCCTTCCAGTAGTGATGCGACTTCGCCATCTCCTTGATTCTAGCAGGGGGGTGCTGGGGCCTCCAAGGAAGGTCGGGAACCCCTTGCGCCGCCGAGCGTATACTCCTGCGAATGAAGCAGGGATTGTATCTGGGGAAGGAGGTCGATCCCAAGAAGGGGGCCCCGGGGAACCGCGTCGACCTCGACCCGGCCGACCTCCTGACCCACGGCATGATCGTCGGCATGACGGGCTCCGGGAAGACGGGACTCGCCATCGCCATGATCGAGGAGACGCTGCGCCAGGGCGTCCCCGTCCTCGCCATCGATCCGAAGGGGGATCTCGGGAACCTCCTGCTGCTCTTCGAGAAGCTCGATGCCGCCGCCTTTACGCCCTGGATCGACGCCGATGCCGCGCGGCGCGAGGGGAAGAGCGTCGAGGCCCTCGGGGCCGAGACCGCGGCGGCCTGGAGCCAGGGCCTCGCGGACTGGGGCCTCGGTGCCGCCGACGTCGCGGCGCTCAAGCAAGCGCGCGACGCCGTCATCTACACGCCGGGCTCCACGGCCGGCGTGCCCCTGAACATCCTGCAATCCCTGGATGCTCCGTCGGTTCCCTTCGAATCGGCGGCCGAGGACCTGCGCGACGAGATCGCGGGGATTGCCTCGGGCCTGCTCGGCCTCCTCCACATCGACGCCGACCCGATCCAGTCGCGCGAGCACATCCTGATCTCGGCCATCGTCGAGGCCGCGTGGCGAAAGGGAAAGGGACTCTCCCTCGAGGCCCTGATCACGTCGGTCGCGACGCCCCCTTTCGACAAGCTGGGCGCGCTCCCCGTGGAGACGGTCTACCCGGCGAAGGAGCGTCAGGGGCTCATGATGTCCCTGAACAACCTGCTGGCCTCGCCGTCGTTCGAAGGCTTCCGCGCCGGCGAGCCCCTCGACATCGACACGATGTTCCATGCCCCGGGCGGGAAGCCGCGCCTCTCGGTCGTCTACACCGCCCACCTCTCCGACGAGGAGCGCCTCTTCGTGACCGCGCTTCTCCTCGACAAGGTGAAGACCTGGATGCGGCGCCAGTCGGGAACATCGGAGCTTCGGGCCCTCGTCTACATGGACGAGGTATTCGGCTACTTCCCGCCCACCGCCAACCCGCCCACGAAGCGCCCGCTGCTGACCCTCCTGAAGCAGGCCCGGGCCCAGGGGGTCGGCGTCGTGCTCGCGACACAGAACCCCGTGGACCTCGACTACAAGGCCCTGGCCAACATGGGGACCTGGCTGGTCGGCACGCTCCAGACGGAACAGGACCGGGCGCGCCTCCACGACGGCCTCGTGGGTTCGGGCGCGAGCGCCGCCTCCGTGGACGCGCTCCTCGCCGCGACCCGCAAGCGCGTGTTCCTGCTCCACGACGTCCACCGTCCGGCTCCGTGCCTGATGCAGTCGCGCTGGGCCATGTCGTACCTGCGCGGACCCTTGACTCGCGACGAGATCGGGCGCCTGATGGCCGGGCGACAGGCCTCTCCGTCCGCACCGTCCGCCTCGACCGCCACGATGGCGGGGCCCCCCGTCGTCCCCTCCCCGCTGCGCCACAACTTCTTCAAGAAGTACGGTGGGGAGCTGGCCGATCCCCATCTCCTCGTGAAGTACGCGGTCCGCTACAAGGGCGTCCCCGAGAGCGTCGCCCTCCGTGCCTATCCCCTCGCCGGGAGCACGGCCGCCGAGATCTTCGAAGCCGAGCCCCTCGTCCCCGACGAGTCCACGGTGTCGACGGAAGCGCCGAGCGGCGTCCGCTACGGAGACCTTCCCGGATTCGTCGTGGAAGGAGGCGCCAAGGGGCTCGAGAAGGCCCTGAAGGATCGCCTGGCGGACAAGCTGGGGGTGACGCTCTACTTCGATCCCGTCACCAAGCAAACCTCGACGCCGGGCGAGTCCAAGGACGCTTTCGGCGCGCGCCTCAAGTCCCTGGGGGGTGGCGGCGACGACAGGCTCCAGGACCAGCTCGACAAGAAGAAGCGCGACCTGGCATTGAAGGAGCAGGAGCTGACCGGGCGGAAGACGGAGAAGTGGACGTCGATCGTTACCGCGGTGGTCTCGAACATCGGCCTCTTCACCGGCCGAAAGCGGACGATCTCGGGCGCCTCCACGGTCCTGACCAAGAACCGCCTGGAGAACACGGCCGAGGCGCGCGTCGAAGCGCTGCGAGCGGAGGTCGCCGACCTGGAGGCGAAGCTGGCGGATCTTGGAAGTGTCGACGCGGGCCGCTTCGAGGAGCGGTCCCTCGTTCCCGGCCGCGGCGACGTGAAGATCCTGCGGTACGACCTCCTGTGGGTCTATTGAGATGACCGATCCGCGAAAGCGCTTCGAGGAGTTCGCCGCCCGTCTCGGCGAGACGGTCCGGCAGCGCCCGCGGCGGCGCACCGACGGCCCGCGCGCTCTCAAGGAAGACTTCTGGCAGGACTACTGGCAGGGGCTCCAGGACCTGTTCACCCGCGACGTCACCGGGAAAGGCCTCCAGGAGCTGGTCCAGCAGGACGCCCGCGATACGCTCCACTTCTTCACCCGCGAGGTCGAGTTCGCCGACCTGCGCGACCAGCCCTGGCACCACCGCTACACCCTTGCCCTCTGGCGCGTCTTCGAGGCGATGGCCTATCGGCTGAGCCCCGCCCGACGGATCCTCTTCGCTCTCGCGGTCCCGCTGATCGCGTTCGGTTGGCTGCGCTATCTCGCCACCTGGATCTCCAACGATCCATTGGGCCTTCCTCCGATGCGCTGGGAAGGGTGGCTCCTCGGGGGCGCGACGGTCTTGTTCTTCCTCCTCGTCCTGGAGCTGAAGGACAAGCTCGCCCTCAAGGGGGACCTCGAGATCGCCCGCCAGATCCAGTTCGGCCTGCTCCCCTTCGATCCCTACTGCCGCGACGGCATCTCCCTCGAGACGGCCATGCGTCCGGCCAACACCGTGGGCGGCGACTACTTCGACGTGATCGAGGTGGGGAACGGGCGCACGGCCCTCGTCGTCGGGGACGTGGCGGGGAAGGGGATGCCGGCCGCGCTCCTGATGGCCCTCCTCCAGGGGAGCCTGCGCACCCTCATCTCCGCCGGCCTCCGGGGGGGTGAGCTGATGGCGCGACTCAACGACCACCTCTGCGCCAACATCCCGCCGAACCGCCTCATCACCCTGTTCTATGCCGAGGTCGACGGCCGCTCGGGGGAGATGTGGTACATCAACGCGGGCCACAATCCGCCGTTCGTCCTCCGAGCCGGAGGACAAGCGGAGCGGCTCGCCGCCACCTCGGTGGCCCTCGGCATCCTGCCGGGGGAGGCGTATCCTCCCTCGCGCCTCGTCCTGGGATCCCTCGACCGCCTGCTTCTCTACACCGACGGGATCAGCGAGGCGTTCAACGTCCGTGACGAGGAGTACGGCGAAGAGCGGCTGGCGGCCTACCTCGAGATCCACCGCGAGGCCACTCTCAAGGAGCTGGTCGCGGGGCTCATCGAGAATGTCCTGGCCTTCTGCGGAGCCGAGCGCCCCAGGGACGACATGACGCTCATGGCGGTCGGTCGGGTGCCCGCCTGAGGGGAGCTGCCCGCGTCCTTTGCGGGGCCCTCCTGGGGGCCGCTCTAGCAACGGGTTGCAACTCGGAACGGCGGGTCGTCCACCTCGACCTGGCCCGATCCCTCGCCGTCGCCCAGCTTCGGGGCGCGCTGCGCGTCGTTCTCTTCGGCACACCGCCGGCGGAGCCCTTCCAGGCCCTGGGTTTTGTGCGACCGACGTCCCTGCCCGACGGGGACCCGTTCGCCTGGGGCCATCGGGAGGCGAGGGTGCACCTGAACCTTCCGGCCGATGTAGAGCGCGTCATGATCCTCGACCTGGAGCTTCCTCCCGGATTGGCCGAGCAGAACGCGCGCGTCCTGCTGAACGGAAGCGAGGTCGGGCGTCTCGAGATCGGCCGCTCGCGGCGCCGCTACCGCGTGGCGCTGCCCCTGGCCCTCCAGGAGAAGGGGATGAACGAGCTGACCTTCCTCTTCAACCGCGCGTCCAGCGTCGAAGCTCAGGGTCGGCGAGTGGCCGTGGCCTTTCGCGGGTTCGCCGATGGGCGCGCGGGGGACCCGGCCCTCGAGGCCCTCCTCGACCCGAGTGCGCCGCCGCCCCTCGGCCTCACGGGCCAGGAGCGGACGCGCGTCGTGGTGCAGGCGGGCCCCAGTCGGCTGAGTTGGGCGCTCTCCGCGCCGCGGCGGGGCGAGGTGCGCGTCCGGCCCCGTGTCCATCCCGGGGCCGAGGCGGGCGGGGCTGTCCGGTTGGCCATCACCGTGGAGAGCGAGGATCGGCCGGCTCGCGAGATCTGGGCTCGCACCCTGGTGCCCGGAGAGAACATCGGGGAGATTCACGCTCCTCTCGGTGTGGCGCCCGGAACGCCCGTGGTCGTGTCTTTCTGGGTCGGAGGCCAAGCCGCCGGCGCCGGATGGGGGGACTGGGGAGCGCCACGCATCCTCGGTGGTGGCCGCGTCGAGCCGGCCGTCGCCCCCTCGACGGCACCGGTCGGCGACCGTCGCGCCGCGCCGCTGCGCGACGCCCTTCGCGGCGTCAACGTCCTTCTCGTCGTCCTCGATGCGGCCGGCGCCCGCCACTTCGGCTGCTATGGCTACCCGCGGGCGACGACTCCGGAAATCGACGCCATCGCCCGGGAGGGGATCGTCTTCGACCGGGCCTACACGACGGGGTGCTACACGCGCGCCGCGATGGGCTCGATCTGGACGTCGCAGTTTCCCGACGACCACGGGGCGGTCGGCGAGAGATCCCGCCTCCCTGCCGCGCCCTATCCCACCCTCGCCGAGGTCCTCGCGACCCACGGCGTCCACACCGCCGGCTTCGTGGCCAACTCCGTGGCGGGGCCCGCGTTCGGCATGGACCGGGGCTTCGCCGAGTTCCACGAGGTGTACCGCGACATCGGCATCGACGCCGACGCGTTCCCCCGCGTCCTGGAGCCCTGGCTCCGCGGCAACCCGCCCCGCCCGTTCTTCGCCTACGCCCATTTTCGCGAGCCGCACTTCCCCTACGACCCGCCCGACCCGTTCACGACCCGGTTCGGGCCCGACGGGCCGATTCCACGGTCCATCCGGCGGGACCGTGACTGGATATTCAGGGCCAACGACGCCACGCGGCCGTTGTCGTCGGAGGAGGCCGACCACCTCGTTCGCCTCTACGACGGGAGCCTGGCGTTCGCCGACCGCCAGATCGGCGCGATCCGGAAGCTGCTGGAGGCCGCCGGCCTCTGGGATCGCACCGCGGTCATCGTCACTGCGGACCACGGCGAGGCGCTGTACGAGCACCGGTTCATCATGCACAACCAGCAGCTCTACGAGGACAGCGTGCGCGTCCCCCTGGTGGTGCGCCTGCCTCCCTCGGCCGGTGTCGGCGGGCGCCGCGTCTCCGGTCTCGTCGACTCGACGGACGTCGGGCCGACGATCGCCGACATCCTCGGCGTCGTGCCGCGCCCCCCCGCCGGCTTCCGGGGCCGGAGCCTGCTTCCCGAGATCCTGGGCGCCCCCGGGAAACCCTTCGCCTTCTCGCGCTCTCTCGGGGCCCGCCCGCTCTTCAGCGTCCGCGACGACCAGTTCACTTTCATCTTGGATTCGCGAGGCGGCCGCGAGGAGCTGTACGACCGGGCGTCCGACCCGGGAGAGACACGCGACGTGCGGCGCGAGCAGCCGGTTCGAGCCGCACGCTACCGCCAGGTCCTCTGGACGTGGATGAGCGGCCTCGCCCGCCGCCAGGGCTCCGACGGTGTCACCGACGCTCTCGCCCCGGACCAGCGGGAGAACCTCCGGAGCCTCGGCTACATCCAGTAGGCGAAGAGTACTCGTCCTTCCTTGACACGGAATTCCCTTGGACCAACGATTGCCCGTACAAAGATGGCGCGTCCGCATTTCACATCTGACCTCACCAACGGACGATCCAGTTGTGAGTGACAACCTCAACCAACTCGCCGTCTGGATGGCCGAACCCGAGAGCGAACACCTCGAGTTCAAGGAGGCCAAGACCAGCTTCGAATTCGAAGATCTGGTCAAGTACTGCGTAGCCCTGGCCAACGAAGGAGGCGGCCGATTGGTCCTCGGGGTCACGGACAAGCGACCTCGCCGTGTCGTGGGCAGTCGTGCCTTCGAGGACCTCGAGAGAACCAAGAGCGGCCTGTCGCAGAGACTCCCGCTTCGTTGCGACGCGCAGACAATTCCACATCCCGATGGTCGCGTAGTCGTATTCGAGGCGCCGGCGCGTCCCCTTGGGATGCCAATGCACTACAAGGGGGCGTACTGGATGCGTGGCGGGGATGGCCTTGTTCCCATGACGCCAGATCGGCTGAAGCGCATCTTCGAGGAGACTGGCCCAGACTTTTCTGCCGAAGTCTGTACGGCAGCGTCGCTGACCGATTTGGACCCCCAGGCCATCGCGACCTTTGCCGCATTCTGGGCGCGGAAGTCCGGCAACCCATCGCTGACGAGCCTGGATCCGAGTCGGCTTCTCAGGGATGCCGAATTGGTCGTGGATGGAGGTATTACCCACGCTGCCCTCGTCCTGCTTGGTAACAAGACCGGACTCGGAAGGCACCTTGCGCAGTCGGAGCTGATCTTTGAGTACCGCTCGAATGAGACCTCAATTCCGTCGCAGGATCGAGATGAGCATCGCCAGGGTTTCTTCCTTCTGTTCGACGCGCTTTGGGCGAAGATCAACCTTCGAAACGAGGTGCAGCAATTCCAAGATGGGCTGTTCCGGTGGGACATTCGCACCTTCAATGAAACTGTCGTTCGCGAGGCCATTCTCAACGCGGTTAGCCACCGCGACTATCGGCTTGGAGGTTCCATCTTCGTTCGGCAGTACCCGAGGAGTCTCGAAGTAGTCAGCCCTGGAGGGTTTCCATCCGGCATATCTCCGGAAAACATCATCTGGAAGCAGGCGCCACGCAATCGGCGCGTGGCAGAGGCTCCACCAAGCTGCGCATGCCGCGATCGACGGTGTCCGCAGTCCTCAAGCGCGGCGGCCAGGCGCGATTGACCGACCTGGAAGCACCGCCGCCCATCGTGCGTTACGAGCACAAGGCTGCGGGCGATCTACTGCATCTGGACGTGAAGAAACTGGGCCGTATCCGCGGTGTGGGACACCGCATCACCGCTGATCGACGGCACCGAGCTCGCGGTGTTGGCTGGGAGTACGTCCACGTCGCCATTGACGACTTCTCGCGCTTTGCCTACGTGGAAGTCCTGGCCAACGAAGAAGGAACCACCACCGCTGCCTTCCTGCGGCGCGCAGTCGCCTTCTTCCGCAGCCACGGCATTCGCATCCGACGTCTGCTGACCGACAACGCCAAGAACTACACCGCTCACGTCTTTCAACAGCTGTGTGCCAGCCGTGGCATCCAGCATCGACGGACCAAACCCTACCGGCCCTGCACTAACGGCAAAGCCGAACGCTTTATCCAGACACTGCTGCGGGAATGGGCCTACAAACGTCCCTACACATCGTCAGCTCGTCGGACCGCCGCCCTCCCACGCTGGCTGCGCCGCTACAACTTTCACCGACCTCACGGTAGTCTTGGCGGACGATCACCAATCACCCGGGTGGTCACCCAGCGATGAGCAACGTGCTTGGAAAGCACAGCTAGCCCGCTGCGGCCTTGTCGAGCGCGCTGGTCAGGGGATGGATAGGATCTTCGGGGAGTGTATTCGGGAGAGCAAGCCGCGGCCGGACTTCTCCCGGTCCGATCCCTACGAGGTTTCGCTCGTGCTTCAGGGGAGCGTTCAAGATGAGCGGTTCCTAAGGTTCCTTGAAAAGGTCGGCCGCGAGAGACTGACCGCCTTTGGCATCGCGGACCTGCTGATCCTTGAGCAGCTTGTTCGCGGAGAGGACGTCCCCGTAGCCTTGAAGCCGAGGCTTGCTATTCTTGAGGAGCAGGGACTGATCGAACGTATTGGGCGGGGCCGAGGAGTCCGGCATGTCCTTGGCCGGCAGTTCTACAGCTTCCTCGGGCGAAAGGGCGCCTACACGCGCCGGCGAGGATTGGACCGCGAGACCAACAAGGCCTTGCTCCTAAGGCATATCGACGACAACCGCGAGGAAGGCACCAGAATGCAGGATCTAGCCCAGGTACTACCTGCGCTTTCGCGCCCGCAGATCCAGGTGTTGCTCAGGGAGCTGAAAGCCGAAGGCCGCGCCCATCCGATTGGCCGCACTCGCGCGGGCCGGTGGTATCCGGGATCACCTGCTCCGATTGCAACTGAACGGCCGTAGGTCCCAATAAAATGCGCATTCGTTATATGTATGTGATTGTAAATAAAGACGTTAATTGAATTCGTAGTTTGTGCGCCGGTAGCTCGTTCTCAATTCTCGGAGTAAACGGGGGCTGAGTCCGGCAATGCCCTTCCCTTCGCTAGTGGTTACGCCAAGAGCGCGGCCGTCCTCTAGCTCAGGACAGGCTAGGGCGCCTTGGGCGTCGGCGGCAGGTCGTTCCAGTTCAGGATCGCGTTCCAGGCGAGGCGGAAGTCGCCCACCGTCTGATAGCGGTGGATCGGGTCGAAGTCGAAGGCCACGACGCGCCCCTTTCCCGTCGGGATGTCGAGGATCGCGGCCTTGCCCTTCCACCTCGCCGGCGCCCCGGATCCCGCCGCTGACCACCAGGGGCTCCTTCTTGTCCTTGTCGTCCTTCTCGTCGTCGGCGTTCTCGTCGCCGGCGTCGTCCTTCGGGATCTTCGAGCCCCACTGCAGGACCACCCGGCCCTCGTCGACACGGCGCATCCGGTAGAACGGAGCCTCCTCGCGAAAGGCCTCGGTCTGCTCCTTGTAGCCGTAGGCCAGGGGATGGTCCGGGCGCCGGAAGCGCGCTCGCAGGATGCTTCCGGGAATGTTGACGTCCTTGGTGGAAGCCCTGTCGGACGTCCCGCGCGATTCCTCCGTCGAGGGGCAGGGTCGAGGCCGCGCCGAGGGTCACGAGGACGCCCCCCTTGCGCACGAAGTCCTCGAGGTTCGCGACACCGCGCCACGTCAGCCCGCCGGTGATGTCGGGGGACGACGTCGGCGTTCCCTGGGTGGGGAACTGGGCCGTCTTCGTGTAGGGGAGGGGGCCGAACTTGGGATCGATCCCGTTCACGATTCCCTTGATCCCGCCGTCGCTCGTCGGGAAGAGGATCAGGTCGAAGCGCTCGGAGAGGCCGCCCCTCTTCACGTCGTCGTCCATGATCAGCGTGTAGGGGATCTTCTCCTCGTCGAAGATCATCCGCACCCAGCCCGGCCCCTGGGTGTCGTACCAGGTCTGGAGGACGGCGAGCCGGGGCAGATCGAGGGCGTGGCGCGGCACGCTCGGAGCGGCGTCGGCCGTGTCGACGTCGAGCTCCCAGCTCGGACGCGACGCCCTCGAGGGCCGAACGAAGGTTCGACTGCGAGAGGATCACCCAGGAGCCCGCGGGATACTCGGTGCCCCCCGAGGAGAAGGACTTCTCGGCGGCCTCGACCTTGAACTTGGCCAGGCGCACGCGGGCCGCGAGAAGGGCTTCCTGCCCCGAGTCGCGCACGAGGTAGACGGCCCCGTCGCTCTCGACGCGTCCCCTTGTAGGCGACCGGCGCGGTCACGAGCGACGTGGCGATCTGGCGCACCGCCGGGTCTTCGATGGGCTTCACCTCGACGCCGAAGCTGACGGACAGCGCGAACGACACGTCGTCGTAGGCGGGGTACAGCGCCTTGTCGGCCGGGTACTTCTGCGGGAGCAGCAGGTCGAGGGCGAAGGAGCGATAGGGCTGGTCGAGCCGGACGAGGTAGGTGCCCGCCGGGAACGTCCCGTCCTTGACGGTGACGCTCTCCTTGGCGCGCGACACCTCGATCCCGTGGTCGCGCAGCAGGTTCACGAGGGTCGGCGAGGCGCCGCGGATCGTCCTGCTTCTCGGGGATGGCGATGGCGTAGGGCTTCTCGGTGCCGCCCTTCTGGACGGCGTTCCGGCCGCGGCGCCAGAAGTTCCGGAGCATGTCCTGGCCGTTGCGCGCCGAGTACTGGAGGGCGGCGAGGACGCCGCGTCTCCATGTAGTTGGTGTTGTCCCGCAGGGACCACTTGAAGCGCTTGGGGGGAGGCAGCGGCGCGGTACCAGTCGGGATCGGTCACGGGCTTGCCCGTGTACTTCTCTTCCGGGCTCGATGACGCGCTCCATCGTCTCGGCCGAGGCGTTGCCGAAGGTCTCGTACCCGTGGCTGATCCCGTTGTGGTTCATCGCCACCGAGTCGGCGAACATCTGGCCGAAGCCTTCGCCGAAGCCCCAGGTCCAGACGCCCGGAAGGCCCAGGGACGTGAGGGTCGTCACCTCGTGGAACGACAGGGCGTGCCACTCGCTGGCCGCGATCGGGTCCAGGGTGGGGTTGTACGGCCCGGTCCCGGTCCAGATCGACAGCAGGGGGATCGACTCGTGGAGGTCGTGGACCACCACGGGGTGCCAGCGTAGGTACGCGTCCTGCGTCGCCCGCGTCAGGGCCAGCTTGCGCTGGATGCCGTCGCGGTTGTTGTCGTGGAAGACGTACTTCCCCCAGTACGGGGGGCCCGTGGGGGGAGCGCGTCGTAGTCGGTCTTGCCCTTGAGGTGGCGGTAGAACCAGTCGACCATGCGGTCGCGGCCGTCGGGCTCGGCCGCCGGGTTGATCAGGACGATGAGGCGGTCCCGGATCTCCTGGATCAGGGGCGCGTTGGAGACCGCGAGGCGATAGGCCAGCTCCATGAGCATCTCGGGGCTGCCCGTCTCCTCGGAGTGCAGGCCGCCGTGGAGCATGTACAGGGGCTTGGCGCGGGCGACGATGCGCTCCATCGCGGCCTCGTCGGTGCGGCGGGGGTCGGCCAGGTCCGCCATGTCCGCGCGGCTCTGCTCCAGGCCCTTGAGGCTCGCGCCGTCGCCGACGAAGACCAGGAGGATGTCGCGTCCCTCCTCGCTCTTGCCGATCACCTCGACCTTGCACGCGGTCGGTGGCCGCGGCCAGGGCGCGGTAGTAGGCGTAGATCTTGTCGGTGCGCGTCAGCTCGCCGGGGGCGCCCGCGATGTGGCCCAGGAACTTCGTGGGCGACGGAACGGTCGCCGAGCCCGGAACGTCGGCCACCCACGGGGAGAGGAAGCGGGCCTCGGTCGTCGCCGCGGCGATGGCTTCCCGGGACCCTGTCTCGGGCGTGTCGGCCTTCGGGTCGTCGGCGAGGGCGAGGGAGCTCAGGCCGAGGAGCAGGCAAGCGGCGGGCGGCAGGCGGCGGATCATCAGGCCTCCGGGAGGAGTGGGAATGGGAGTCGGAGTCGCGGCTCTCTCAGTTCAGGTTGAAGCAGACCATGCGGAGGTTGGTCATCTCCTCGATGGCGAAGCGCACGCCCTCGCGGCCGATGCCGGAGAGCTTGTTGCCGCCGTACGGCATGTGGTCGACGCGGAAGATCGAGGTGTCGTTGACCATGAGGCCGCCGACGTCGACCTTCTTGATCGGCCGCGAAGGCCTTGCGGATGTCCTGGGTGTAGATGCCGGCCTGCAGGCCGAAGGGCGAGTCGTTGAGCATCGCCAGGGCCTCGTCGAAGTCGCTGTACGTGACCACCGACACGAGGGGCGCGAAGGCCTCCTCGCACATCACCTTCATGTCGGGGCGGGTGTCGGTGAGGATCGTGGGCCAGAGGACGCGCCCCTCGCGCTTCCCGCCGATGCGGAGCCGGGCGCCTTGCGCGACGGCGTCCTTGATCCACTGATCGGCGCGCTCGGCTTCCTTCTCGCTGATCATCGGACCGACGTCGCAGTCCCTGTCGAGAGGGTTCCCGACCTTCAGGGCCGCCGTCTCGGCCACCAGCCGCCCGATGAAGTCCTCGGCGATGGACTCGTGGACGTAGAGGCGCTGGAGGCTGATGCAGACCTGTCCGGAGTTCGCGAAGGCGGACATGACGCAGCGCGGCGCGGCCTTGGCCAGGTCGGCGTCGGGCTCGACGATGGTGCCGGAGTTGTTGCCGAGCTCGAGGGTCACGCGCTTCAGCCCCGCGACGCTCAGGATGTGGGCCCCCACCGACGGGCTCCCGGTGAACGTGAGCTTCGCCGGGACCTTGTCGCGGACGAGGGCCTCGCCCACCACGCGTCCCTCGCCGTGGACCAGGTTGAAGGCGCCCTTCGGCAGGCCCGCCTCCTCGAGGATCTCGCCGAGCTTGATGGCCGTGAGGGCCGTCTCGTGGGCGGGCTTCAGGACCACGGTGTTCCCCGCCGCCAGCGCCGGCGCCACCTTGTGGGCCACGAGGTTCAGGGGGAAGTTGAAAGGCGTGATGGCACCGATCACGCCGAGGGGCGTGCGGAAGTAGAACCCCATCCGGTTCTCACCCGCGGTCGAGGCGTCCATCGGGATCGTCTCGCCGTGGATCCGCTTGGCCTCCTCGGCCGCGAACGTGAAGGTCTCGACCGACCGGGAGACCTCGCCCATCGAGTACTTCCAGGCCTTGCCCGCCTCGCGGCAGATGATCGTCGCGATCTCCTCCTGGTGCGCCTGGAGCAGCTCGGCCGTCCTGTACAGGATCTTCGCGCGCTTGTGGGCGGGGTATTCGCTGTAGGTGGCGAAGGCCTTCTTCGCCGCCTGGGTGGCGCGAGCCACGTCGGCGATCGAGGCGGCGGGGAGCGTGCCGATCACCTCCCCCGTGTACTTGTCGCGGACGTCGATTCCTTCGGTGGCGCTCGTCCACTCGCCGTCGATCAGCATGCCTCGAGCCACAGCCATCGGAACCCCCTCGCGCCGAAAGATCCACTATATCCCCTCTCCCCCCGGGCCGGGGGAGGGCGCCCTGGGCGCTCTCAGGCCTTCCTTGTCACCAGCATCAGGTTCTCGCCGAAGAGGAGGGAGGGCGAGAGGAGGGTCCGGCGGATCTCGCGGTTGCGGGAGCGCTGGGCAGGGTCCTTTTCCTTGCGGAAGGCGAGGAGCGTGTAGAGCGCGACCCACGGGACGCAAGGCGCGTAGAGCCAGCTCACGGGCTTCACGTGTGTGTGGCTCGCCTCGACGATCGTGAGACCGCTGGTGTGGAGGGCGTAGCGCAGGTCGGCGAAGGTCCGGAGGCCGATGTGGTGAAGGGGGTGGCGGGCGCTCTCGTTGAGGGGACGGGGATCCTGGTGGAAGAAGCCGCTTCCCATGAACCGGACGCGGGAGCGCAGGGACACCGTGTTGGGCGTCGTGAGGACGAAGGTCCCCCCGTTGCAGAGGACGCGCCGGACCTCGCGGAGGAACCCGAACGGGTTCTCGAGGTGCTCGATTCCCTCGACGGAGAAGACGGCGTCGAAGTGGTCGTCGGGCCACGGGAGTGTCTGGTTCAGATCGGTCGCTCGGACCGTGGCCGAGGCGCCTCCGTCAGGGAGCAGATCCGCGCCCCACGCCTCGAGGCCGCGCTCGGCCAGGGCCGCGGTGAGGGCTCCGGCGCCGCTGGGGGCGTCGAGGATGCGATCGCCCGCCTTCAGCGGAAGCCGCGCGGCGCGCGAGAGCACGGCTCGCTGTATGACCGAGAGCGTCGCCCGTTCGCGTGGGGCAGGGGCCATGAAGCCCCGGACTATAGCTGATTCCAAGGAGCCCTCGTTCTGTTCTATGCTCGCGGCATGAGCCAGCCCAACACCGCCGTCAGGACCGCCCTCGACTACCTCGACGCCCACGTCGGCGACTTCCAAGGGACGCTCGTCAGCCTGTCGCGCATCCCCAGCGTCTCCGCCGAGGGCTTCCCACCGGAGGAAGTCCACCGCTCGGCCGAGGGCGTCGCGGACGCCCTGCGGGAGGCGGGTGTCGAGAACGTCCAGATCCTGGCGATCCCGGGAGTCCATCCCTACGTGTACGGCGACTGGCTCCACGCCCCCGGCGCGCCGACGATCCTCCTCTACGGCCACCACGACGTGCAGCCTCCGGGACGTCCCGAGAAGTGGCTCTCGCCTCCCTTCGAGCCCACCGAGCGGAAGGGCCGCCTCTTCGGCCGGGGCACCGCCGACGACAAGGCCGGCGTCATGGCCCACGTCGCGGCCGTCGCGTCGTACCTCAAGTCGCAGGGCTCGGTGCCGTGCAATGTGAAGTTCGTGATCGAGGGCGAGGAAGAGATCGGCTCCGAGAACCTGGGCGAGTTCCTGAAACGCTACAAGGGGATGATGGCGGCGGATTTCATCGTCCTGTCCGACACCGCGAACTTCGACACGGGGATCCCGGCCCTCACGTACCAGCTGCGGGGCATCGTGCAGGTGGACGTGGAGGTGCAATGCCTCGCGCAGCCCGTTCACAGCGGAATGTGGGGAGGGCCCGTGCCGGACCCGGTGCAGGTTCTCTCGAGACTCATCGCCGACCTGACCGGCAAGAAGGGCGAGATTGCCGTCCCCGGCCTCTACAAGAAGGTGGCGAAGCCGACTGCGAAACAGAAGGCGCGCCTCCGAAAGCTCCCGTTCAACGAGGCGAAGTTCAAGAGGGACGCGGGCATGATGAAGGGGATGTCCCTCGGCGGCGAGAAGGGCTTCAGCGTCTACGAGAAGATCTGGACGCGTCCGTCTCTCACCGTGATCGCGACGGAGTCACACGAGATCCTCGGGTCCTCCAACCAGATCGTGGACTCGGCCCGCGCGCGCCTCTCGCTGCGCACCGTGCCCAACATGGACGGCAAGGAGGCCGGGCGGCTGCTGGTCAAGAAGCTCACGAGCAAGCCTCCCCACGGGGCGAAGATCACCGCCGTCGTCAACGGCACAACGCCCTGGTGGACCACGGACCCCGAAGGGCCGGCGTTCGAGGCCGCCCGGCGCGCGCTCAAGGCGGGCTTCGGCAAAGAGACGGCCATGATCGGCGCGGGCGGTTCCATCGGCTTCGTGGGCCCCTTCGCCACCACCCTCGGCGGCGCGCCGTGCCTGCTCATGGGCGTCGAGGACCCCGCCTGCAACGCCCACTCGGAGAACGAGAGCCTCCACCTGGGTGACTGGATCAAGTGCATGCGCTCGGCCGTCTTCCTCTACGACGAGCTGTCCCGCGTGCCGGTGAAGAGGAAGCGCTAAGGGGACCAGGACATCTCGAGGTCTCGGGTCAGGATGCCGCCGACGTCGAGGCCGAGACGCGCGGTCTGGCCGCTCTTGAACTCGCCCTTGACGCGCCGGGACTCGTCGAAGCCGTCCCCCTCGATCCGGATGCGCACCGCGTGGTCTCCCGGGGCCACGGGAACGACCTCCTTGAGGTGTCCCTTCCGTGACCTGTAGACCAGCAGCTTCTTGTTGACGCGGCTCGCGAGGGGCTTGTCGAGGACCAGGGCGTCGTCGACCCAGACGCGCAGGTAGCCGGTCTTCAGGGGATGGTCCAGTGTCACCTCGAGGCGCGCCGGCGGGGCCGCTGTGGGCAGGAAGGGAATGTTGAACGGGAGCTGGAGAGCGGAACCCGCGGCGGGGCTGGCCTCGGGCGCAGGGCTCTCGGTCGCCGGCTCCGCCGTCGGGCCGGGCTCGGCGTGGCCCGAATCGAGCGGTGGGGGCCCCTGCCGGAAGAAGAACGCGGCAAGCAGCGCCGCCGCGACGCCGCCCGCGGCAAGCCAGAACCGGCGTCGCCGGAGGACCCGGCCAGGGCCGGTCCCTCGCGCGCCCGGGACGCCGGCTCCGCGCCACAGGTCCGAGGTCTCGGGTTCCACGGCCGGCTGAGCCGGGGAGGGCAGCGTCCCGTCCGCGCGGGGAGGCGCCAACCAGCCGGCGCGATGGCGGGGCGCGAGCCCATCCCGCACGTCGACCAGGTCCTCCGCGAAAGCGCTGGCGGTGGCGTACCTGTCCTTGGGGGCCTTGGCCAGGGCGCGGGCGAGGAGGTAGTCCACGTCGCCGGAGAGACCGCGTGCGACGCGCGACGGTTGCGGCGGGTCCTGGCTCACGATCCGCGCCAGTATGGCTGGGACGCTCGGTGCGTCGAACGCGCGTCGCCCCGTGAGCAGCAGGTAGAGAACCGACCCCAGCGAGAAGATGTCGCTGCGCCCGTCGATCGTCGTCCCCGACGCTTGTTCCGGCGACATGTACGACGGGGTCCCGAAGAATTGCCCCGCCCCCGTCAGCTGAGAGGTCGGAGCCTTGGCGATTCCGAAGTCCATGATCTTCGGGTCCCCGGAGGGCAGGACCATGATGTTGGCCGGCTTGACGTCCCTGTGGACGATCCCGGCGGCGTGAGCGTGGTGCAGGGCCTCGGCAACGCGGGCCGTGATCCCGAGGGCCTCCCGCCACTCGAGGGGCGCCGCCTCCGCCGTCATCTGGGCGAGGGTACTTCCTTGCAGGTGTTCCATCGCGATGAAGACGGTCTTGGCCTCGGCGTCGTGGCCGATGTCGTGGACGACGACGATGCCGGGATGGGAGAGGCTTGCCGCCGTTCGGGCCTCGGCCATGAAGCGCTTCTCGAAGTTCTGCCGGTCCTCGTCGGAGGTCGCCCAGGCGAGATGCACCGTCTTCAAGGCCACGGTCCTGCCCAGCGCGGGATCGGCGGCGCGGTAGACGACGCCCATCATTCCCCGGCCGATCTCCTCCTGGATCTCGTACCGGCCCAGGCGCTTGGGAACGGGCGCGTTCACTTCCTGTGCTCGGCCTACCTCGGAGTCGGCTGAGGGCTCGTGCGCCGCTCCCGGAGGTAGGCGATGAGGCCGGGCAGGAGGGAGAGGAAGATGACGACCGCCACGACGATGTGGATGTTCTTCTCGATGTCCGGGACCACTCGTCCGAGGAAGTACCCGGTGAGAGTCATGCTGACGACCCAGGCGATGCCGCCCGCGACGTTGTAGGCCGCGAAGCGCCGGTATGTCATGCTCGCCGCCCCGGCGACGACCGGCGCGAACGTCCGGACGATCGGCATGAAGCGGGCGATGACGATGGTCTTTCCGCCGTGTCGCTCGTAGAACTCGTGGGTCTTGACGAGGTGCTCCCGGCGGAAGAAGAACGAGTTCGGTCGGCTGTACAGGGCCTGGCCGGCGCGGCGCCCGATCCAGTATCCCGTCGCGTCCCCCACGATCGCGGCGGCCGCGAGGGCGACGTTGAGCCAGACGATGCTCAGGTCCCCCTTGGCGGCGAAGAGCCCGGCGGTGACGAGCAGCGAGTCGCCCGGGAGGAAGAAGCCCACCATCAGGCCCGTCTCGGCGAAGACCACGAGGATGAGCCCCGCCATGCCCCCGATGCGGATGAGCTCCGGGACGTTGTAGACGGTGCGGAAGAACGCCTCGACCAGTTCCAACCCCGCTCCCTCGGCCGGTCCCCCGGCGCCTGAATAAACGGCGGATTATAGCACCGGGCCCTCGGTTGACCGCGCCGCTCCTCGGGCGTAGCCTCTCCCGACTCTTTCCAGGGATGCGCCTTCGCCCCGTCGTCGCCTCGATCGCCCTCGCCCTCCTGCCCTTGGCGTGCCGCAGGCCGCCGACGGCGGTCCGCGAGCGGCCGCTGCGGGTGGTCCTCGGCACCGAGCTCAAGACCCTCGACCCCCAGGTCGCCTTCGACGACGTCTCGGGGGCCGTCCTGGAGAACATCTTCCAGGGGCTCGTCCGTTTCGACAAGGACCTGCGGGTGACCGCCGGGCTCGCCGCCCGGTGGATCAACCCCGACGAGACCACCTGGCGCTTCTACCTCGATCCCGAGGCCCGCTTCTCCGACGGCAGCGCCCTCCACGCCAGCGACGTGAAGTTCAGCATCGAACGCCTGCGGAGCCTCTCGGCCTCCGAGCTCACGGGCTTCGCCAATCACGTCGTCGAGGCCAGGGTGGTGGACGACCTCACCATCGACCTCCGCACCGATACGCCCATCGCGATCCTCAACAGCCTCGCCTTCATCCCCATCATGAGCGAGGCCCACGTGCGTGCCGTGGGGGACAAGGTGGGGGAGTCTCCCTTCGGCACCGGACCCTACCGCCTCGTGCGATGGGACCGCGGCAGGTCGATCCTCCTCGAGGCCAACGATCACCACCACCCGGCGCCGCCGATCCGCCGCGTCGAGTTCATCGTCGCCCACGGCGAAAGCACCCTCCGCAAGGCCGTGGCGCGCGAAAAGCCCGACCTCACGCTCTTCGCCGATCGGACCCTCATCGCCGAGCTGCGGCGCGAGATGCCCCGCGGGTTGCGCGTCGTCGAGGCCGAGGGCCTGGGGGTCTTCTACGTCCTCTTCAACGTGCGGCCCACCGCCGTCGACTCCGGCGCGCCCAACCCGCTCCGGGACGTCCGCGTGCGTCGCGCCCTCGCCCAGGCGACCGACGTGTCCGAGATCATCCGCGACGCCATCAACGGCTCGGGGCGCCCGATCGGACCCCTCGTCGCCCCCCAGGTCTTCGGCTTCGACCCCACGCTCGTGCCGATCCCCTTCGACCTCGCGGCGGCTCGCGCTTCGCTGGCCGAAGCGGGTCAGAGGGGCTTCGACCTCTCGCTCCTGACCGAGAAGGGACAGCCCCACGCCGTCGAGGAAACCCTGGTCAAGCAGTGGAGGAAGCTGGGGGTGCGTGCCTCACTCCGCGAGGTGACCGCCGCGGAGTCCTCGCGGGCCCTGGATCGCGGATCCTTCGACGCCGTGCTCCAGGGTTTTTCGTGCACGAGCGGAGACACGAGCGAGATCCTCGGGTTTGCCCTCCACAGCGTCGACCCGAAGCACGGCTTCGGCATCGGGAACAAGGGGATGTTCCGCCATCCCGAGGTCGACCAGATCGCCGAGGAGAACCTGCGCGTCTTCAGCCCCAGGCAGCGCCTGAACATGCTGCAGCGGTCCCTCAAGATCGTGTCGGAGGAGCTTCCGCTGCTCCCGCTCTACGCGGGGACCGACGTGTACATCGTGTCCGACGACCTGCGATGGGACCCGCCGGTCACCGGTCTCGTGCGCGCCAGCGAGATGTCCCTGGCCCCCGAGGCCCCGGCGCAGTAGGCCGGGTTCTCAGGCGACGAGGACGGGGCACGGGGCGTGGCGCACCACGCGCTCGGTGTTGCTTCCGACGATCCGGTCCGCGAGGCTGTCGTGGCCGCGGGTCGACATCACGATCAGGTCGACTTTCTCGGCACGGGCGGTTCGGCAGATCTGGTCCCAGACCCTCCCCTCGTGGACCTGGGCCACGACCTCGACGCCGTCGAAGTCAGCCTGGAGGAAGGACCACAGGGAGGCCTCGCTCGGGATCACCGGGAGGTCCGCGGGCGGGATCCCCGAGAGGGTGGCGAGGCTCGTCGGCGCAACGACGTGGACGCCTATGACCTCGGCATCGAAGGTGCGAGCGAAAAGGGACGCGACGGGGAAGGCGAGCCGCGAGGGCAGGGAGAGGTCCGTCGGAACGAGGATCTTACGGTACGGGAAGCACGCCCCCGTGGTCGGGCTCGCGGACGCAGAGGATCGGACGAAACGAGCGCTGGACGACCCGCTCCGTGACGCTGCCGAGGAGCGCATGTGCGAGGCCATCCCGTCCGTGGGTCGCCATCACCGTGAGGTCCGGCTGCAGTGTGCGGATCGTCTCGGCAACGCCCCGGGGCGCCGAGCTCATCCGCTCCACGATGACGCGGTGGCTCACCGTCAGGGATTCGGCACGCCTCTCGAGGCACTCTCGGGCCAGTTTCTCGGCGTGCTCCCAGATCTCGTGGCCATGGGCGAAAGCCCAGTGGGCGAAGCGATGGTCCGGGACCTCGGAGACGTGGTACAGGGTGACCGAGGCGCCGAAGCGATCGGCGAGGAACCGGACGTGGTCGAAGGCCCGGTCGGCCTCGGGAGAGAGATCGGTGGGGAACAGGATCTCCCGGATCGAGACCATCGGTCGGACACCCATGTCGCCTCCCTTGGTCAGAGCCCCGGAGAGTTGGAGGCGGGGCTGACGAGGCTGAACGTCACCGTGACCGTCAGGATGAACTCGGTGGGCTCCCCGTTCAGGAGCAAGGGCTGGTAGCGCCACTGTCTGACGGCGGCGAGCGCCGGCTCGTCCAGCAGCGTCACGCCGCGGAGGACGGTGGCGGTCTTGACATGACCGCGGGTGTCGACCTGGGCCTCGATGATGACGACGCCGCTCACCCGTGCCGCGGCGGCCAGGGCCGGATACTCGGGAGGGACTTTGTGGACGATCTTGGGGGCGATGATGGAGCCGCCGACGCGCACGACCTTGCTCGGCGGTGGCGGGGGCCCCTGGGGGAGGCCGCCGACGACACCTCCCACCACGCCTCCCGGGACGCCGCCCTCCACGCCGCCGGGGACGCCCCCTTCGACGCCGAGGTCCAGTCCCGACTCCGGTTTGACCTCGTCGGGGATCTCGATCGGGGCCACGAGACGTCCGGGGTCGACCAGCCGAACCGGCGGCGCGACGGATCGGACGACGTGGGCCGCTGCCGGCGGGGGTGGTGGTGGCGGCGGCGGAGGAGGGGCCATGTCGGCGGGAGCGACGAAGAACGCCCGCACGGTGGCCCCGGGTTCAGGCATCGTGTCGTACAGGAGGATGGGGAGGAGAGCCACGGCCGCGAGCAGCGTCGCGTGGATCGCCAGAGACGTGGCGAACGTAGCCGAGAGACCTCGTGCGCGAGAATGCGGCTCGCTCAGCACGAGGCTCTGGAAGCGGAAGGTCTCCGGTCGCAAGCTCGGATGCGCGATCAGAAGACCTGCGATGTGGGGGTGTGGTAGGAGCTGCTGCGCGTGTCCCATCGCTCTCCTCCTGCCAGGTACCAGAACAATCGGCGTGCCAAGAGGACACTCCGCTCCTTGCGAGGACTTCCGAACGGTCGCCCCCGCCGGCGCGAAGGAATTTCGGATCGCGCGGTTCCGATTCGCTCCTTTTTGCGCCCCTCAGGCCCCGAACGGTGCGCCGTCAGACGTCTGAGCCCGGCACCTCGCTTGCACAGTCGTCGGCAAGTCGAGGAGGGCCGACCGATGGATGAACGCGACCGCTACACCGCCTACCGTGACGCGATCCGGCGCCGCGTCTGCGCACCCTGCCTCGACGGCCACGGCGACGGCAGCTGCGGTCTCTCGGGGCGTGCCTGCGCTCTCGACCTTCACCTGCCGCGGATCATCGAGGCGATCCTGGCGGTCCGGAGCACCCGCATGGACGAGTTCGTGGCCGCCATCGAGGCGCAGATCTGCACGACCTGCGAGGCCCACGGGCCGGGTCCGGAGTGCCCGCTCCGGGCCGAGGGCGACTGCGCTCTCGCGACCTATCTTCCCCTCGTGGTGGACGCGGTGGAAGAAGTGAACGGGACCCTCGACTGAAGGGGCCGCCGGATGGTCGAGATCCAGCGCATCCTCTGCCCGACCGACTTCTCCGCCCATTCGGGTCGGTCCCTGGACGCGGCGATCGTTCTCGCGCGCTGGTACCGGTCCGAGATCACGGTGCTCCATGTGCTGCCCGCCGGGATGGTCGCAGACCGCGCGGCGGCCGACCCTGACCCGAGCCTTCGGGACGAGCTGTGCCGCTTCGCGGAGCTGTCGATCGCCCAGGGCATCCCGACCCATGTAGCACTTCGAGTCGGCGGTCCCGTCGACGAGATCCTCGCCGAAGCCGAGGGCGGCCGCGCCGGACTCGTGGTGATCGGAAACCATGGAAGCGGCGGGTTCGAACGCTGGGTGCTGGGATCGGTGAGCGACAAGGTCCTGCGGAAGGCCCCGTGCCCGGTCCTGAGCGTCCCGCAGCGCCCCGGGGACGCGGAGCGTCCTGAGCGTCTCTTCCGGAACATCCTCTGCGCCGTCGATTTCTCGGCGACCTCGCTGAAGGCCCTCGACTATGCCGTCTCGCTGACGCGCGAGGCCGATGCCCGCCTGACGCTCCTCCACGTGGTCGAGGGTCTGCCGGACCACGAGCCCCGGATCAACCTCCACTTCAACGTCGCGGAATACCGGCTGTACGTCCTTCGGGACGCCCGGGAACGACTCGGCCGGGTGCTTCCCGAGGAGGCGCGCGCCTCGTGCGAGGCCGCCACGACCGTCGCCAACGGGAAGGCCTATCGCGAGATTCTGCGTGCGGCTCGGGAGATGGAGGCCGATCTCGTCGTCATGGGCGTCCACGGCTGGGGCGCCATGGACCCCCGCCTCTTCGGCGCCACCGCCCACCACGTCGTCCGGGAGGCCGCTTGCCCGGTGCTCACCATTCGGTCAACATGAGAGAAATGACTCAATTGAGTAGTCTTGGGTACGGCACCCAAATTGTAGAAATGAGTCAGTTGATTCATTGCTCCGTTGTCCGAGGATCGATAGTGTCCGGGCTGATGAAGACCAAGGTCGTTTCGGGCGAATCCGACGAGAAGGCGACCTATATGAGCCGTTCAGGGGTCGCGCGCCTCCTCGGGGTCTCTCCGAACACCGTGACCCGCTGGGCCCGGGAGGGGCGGCTCCCCTCCCAGCTCACGCTCGGCGGCCACCACAGGTTCGAGCGTTCGGTGATCGAGAGCCTCCGTGCGGAGATGCGCCAGTCGGGTCCGGCCGAGGCAGCTACCGGCAAGCCGATTGCACGGGGCTGAAGGCAGTCGTAGCAACTTCGACGGCGTCGCGTCGAAACGAGGGGAGGGATTGTGATGAACGGACGGAGGGTTGTCGTACCCCTCGCTGTCCTGGGCTTCGTGGCGGTGGGCGTCGTCTCGCGCGGCCAGACCGTGGCCGTGAAGGCGCCCGGCACCGAAGCCCATGCGGCGTTCGACGTCGGCGACTGCAAGACCTGCCATGAGGCGGTGGTCACGGCGGTCCAGCGGACGCGCCACGGCGGCCTGGAGCAGCAGTGCGCCTCCTGCCACGGCCCGGTGGACGAGCACCTGAAGTCCAACCTGGAGAAGGGCGAGCCCGGACCGATCATCAAGCTCAGCAAGGCCACGCCCGCCGAGATCAACAAGACCTGCCTCGGCTGCCACGAGAAAGCCAACCAGGCCAACTGGGCGGGCAGCACCCACGACAGGAGAAACCTCGCCTGCACGTCCTGCCACTCCATACACGAGTACAAGTCGGACCACGCGCAGCTCAAGACCACACGGGACTCCGAGAACTGCTTCACGTGCCACCCCGCCATGCGGGCCAAGAGCCTTCGAACGTCCCACCATCCGCTCCGCGAGGGGAAGATGGAGTGCGCGAGCTGCCACAATCCCCACGACTCGACCCGGCCCAAGATGATCAAGGCCGAGTGGACGACCGAGCTCTGCCTGGGCTGCCACACCGAGAAGCGGGGTCCCTTCCTCTGGGAGCACGCGCCGGTCCGGGAGAACTGCGTTCTCTGCCACGATCCCCACGGCTCCAACCACGACAAGCTGCTCGTGGCGAAGCAGCCCTTCCTCTGCCAGCGCTGCCACCTGAACACGCGCCACCCCGGCACGCTCTATGACGGAACCAACACGGCGTCGGGGTCGAACGTCAGCAACCGGGCGGTCGAGCACGCCTGCAAGAACTGCCACCAGAACGTCCACGGCGGCAACGCGCCCTCTGGGCCGTACCTGGGGAGGTAGCCATGAAGCGAACGCTCTACATCTCGGCGATCCTGAGTCTCATGTTCGCGCCCACCCGCCCGGCAACGGCGGAGGACTTCCAGACCGGCGAGGTCGACCTGGGCGTGCAACAGGTCGACGTCGATACGCTCTCCTCGAAGTTCTACGAGTACCGCGACGTCCCCAACGGCGTAGTGGGACCCTACGCGCGCCTCTTCGGTCAGAAGGGGACCTTGCGTTACGACTTCCTGGCCGTGAATTTCCTGCAGAACGACGAACGGTATCGGGCCAGGCTGGGCAACGAGACGTTCCGGCTGGACGTGGACTACAACGGGATTCCGCACCGCTTCGGCAACGACGGAAGGACGCTCCTCCAGGAGACGAAGGAGGGCGTCTGGCAACTCTCCGACAGCGTCCAGGGAGCCTACCAGGGCGCGATCGCGGCGGTGCCGCGCAACCTGGTGACCTACCCATTCCTCAACAAGCTCGTCACGCCCGGGCTGGCGACGGCCAACTCCGTGGATCTTGCCCTCGAGCGCGAACGAGGGAACGTGGCATTGCGGCTGACGCCCGGCAAGGCTTTTGACGTCAAGTTCGTCTACTTCCACGAGCGGCGCACGGGCGACCGTGCCGCGTCGGGGACGTCGTTCGGCTTCGGCAACGTCGTCGAGCTGCCCGAGACCCTCCACTACCTGACCCAGGACGTCGGCACCGAGCTGCAGTACAACGGCTCGTGGGGCGTCGTGCGCGCCGGGATCCACTACAACTGGTTCGAGAACAGCGTCGACTCGTTCTCCTTCGACAACCCCTTCCGCCTCACCGACTCCACCGACGCCTCGGCCTACACCGCCCCGGCGTCCGGCTCCATCGGCGGGCCGTCCCACGGCCTCATGGCCCTGCCTCCCGACAACAAGGCCTGGGTCGGCAACGCCGGCGCGACCTTCAAGCTCCACGAGGCGAGCCACACGCGCTTGACCGTCGACGCGTCCTACGGCGAGTTCACCCAGAACCAGACGCCGTTCATCCCGTACACGACCAACACCGCGATCACGCCCACCAGCAACCCGGCGGCGCCCTTCGTGGCCTCCAACGCGGCGAGCCTCCCTGCTTCGCACCTCGACGGGAGCATCAAGCGGACGTCCTTCGCGGCGGGCTTGACCTCGCACCCGACCGACCGCCTGTCGCTCCACGCCCGGTTCCGGGACTACTCCACGACCAACGACACCACGCGCCTCTCGCTCCCCGGCTACGTCCGCTTCGACGCGGTCTGGGAGTCCATCGGCCGGATCAGCGTTCCGTACGACTACAAGAACCAGCGCCTGGACGCCGGAGCCGACTACGACCTCGGTCCGGTCACCCTCGAGGCGGGGTATCGCTACACCGCCTTCGACCGCACGTACCGTGAGACCGAGAAGACCACGGAGAACGCCTTCGTGGCGGCGATCAGCGTCCGCGGGGGGAACTGGGCCCTTCTCCGCGGAACCCTCGATCTCGGGAGCCGAGGCTACGACGGCCTCGAGATCGAGCGCAGCGAGGACTCGTCCTTCTTGCAGCCCGGGGATCCCACGAACCTGCTCGCCGTTCCCGTGAGCGCCACGAAGACGTACGCGAGCCTCGGCTGCGGCGGGACGCCCTGCAACATCCGCTTCGACCAGGCGGCGAAGGACTTCACCCGGTACGGCGGCAACCTGCAGCTCACGCCGGGGGGCGGCGACGCGACGTTCTCCGTGGCCTACCTCCACACCAAGGACGACTACAAGGAGAGCCGTTTCGGCCTCCTGAACGCCGCCTACGACACGTTCAACGCCGAGTTCGACTGGAGCCGGAGCGAGCGCATGAACGTCTACGCCTTCTACACCTACGAGAAGAACCTCAACGACCAGGCCGGCCGTCAGAGCGGCGCCACGGTATCGACCAGCACGCTCGACAACTGGGCGTCGAGCGTGAACGACAAGACGAACTCGTTCGGCGCCGGGGCCAAGTTCACCCTGAAGCCGGAGAGGTGGTTCCTGGACCTCTTCGGCCGGTATCAGAAGGTCGACGGCAACAACGACATCACCGCAGGGTCCAACATCGCGAACAGCCGTCCCGGCAAGCAGGTGCAGAGCATCCCCCTCTACGACGACACCAAGATCTGGACGGCGAGCGCCGAGCTTCGCTACCAGTTCGCCAAGGCCTGGACCTGCGGCCTGGGGGGCTGGTACGAGGAGTACACGGTCGCGGACTCCAGCAGCCTCGAGAACAAGTACTACGTGCCGGGCTCCTTCTTCCTGGCCGCCAACGACGGCGACTACAAGGGCAAGGTCGGCTACGTTCGCGTCACGTATCGCTGGTAGAATCCCGCAGGTCTGGGAGGTAAGGCATATGAGGATCTTCCGTTCGACCCGGTGGGTGGCAGTGGGAGTCGCCGGCGCGTGGCTATCCCTGGGCGGGGTCGCGTCGGCGACCATGGACATGCAGAAGAAGGCCAAGGCCGCCGGCATCGAGGCCAACAACTGCCAGTACTGCCACGTCGACAAGATGCCCAAGAAGGAAAGCCACGAGGCCAACGACCGCGGGAAGTTCCTCGTCGCGGAGAAAGAACGCCTGAAGGCCAAGGAGATCGACGTCTCCTGGCTCAAGAACTACGTCGAGAAGAAGTAGCCTCTCGGGCTAGTCCGGGATCAAGAACGAATCGGCGGGGTGGGCCCGACGTCGGGTCGCCCCGCCGAAGGTTGTGAGGCCATGCCCCTCCGCCAGAGAGCCGACGCGATCCTTCGTCCCGCGGTCTACTTCTCCCAGAACGCCGTCACCGCGACCGGCGCCGTGCTCACCACCAGCACGGGCATCACCCTTGTCCTCTTCTGGCTGCGGGAGCTCTTCAGCCACGGCCCGGTCCATCCCTACGCCGGGATCGTCCTCTACCTGATCCTCCCCGGCGTCTTCGTCGCGGGCCTCCTTCTCATGCCCGCGGGCATCCTCTGGCGACGCTCCCGGCTCCGCGCCCGCGGGGGACTTCCCGTCGAGTATCCCCCCGTCGACTTCGGCAGCGGCGCCCTCAGGAAGGGTCTCTACCTCGTGGCCGGCCTCACGGGCTTGAACGTGGCGATGATGGGCACGGCGTCCTACAAGGGCCTCGAGTACATGGACTCGAAGGAATTCTGCGGCCAGGCGTGCCACACGGTGATGGAGCCGGAGTTCACCGCCTACATCGATTCGCCCCACTCCCGGGTGGCCTGCACCGAGTGCCACATCGGGCCGGGGGCGGGGTGGTTCGTGAGGTCGAAGCTCTCCGGCGCGCGCCAGGTCCTCGCGGTGAACCTGGGGACGTACTCGCGACCCATCCCATCTCCCGTGAAGTACCTGCGCCCCGCGCGGGAGACCTGCGAGCAGTGCCACTGGCCCCAGAAGTTCCACGGCGACCGGTTCGTGGTGCGGAGCAAGTTCCAGGAGGACGAGAAGAACACGCGGCTGACGACGGTCCTTGTCCTCAAGGTGGGGGGGCGCGGCTGGAAGGGGGCGACGGGGATCCACGGTCACCACCTGAACGACAAGGAGCGGATCACCTACGTGGCCACCGACGCCCGCCGGCAGGTGATCCCCCTCGTCTCGTATATCGACGACCAGGGGAAGTCGGTCGACTACGTCTCCACCGAGTTGAAGGCGACGGCCGAGGAGCTGGCCAAAGGCGAGAGGCGGCAGATGGACTGCATCGACTGCCACAACCGGCCGAGCCACGCCTTCGAGATGCCGGAGCGGGCCGTCGACAAGGCGATGGCCGACGGGAGCATCAGCCCCGAGCTGCCCTGGGTCAAGAAGAAGGCCGTGGAGCTGCTGAAGGCCGACTACCCCGACCGACCGACCGCCGAGGCCCGGATCAAGACCGGGCTGGTGGACTTCTACAAGAACGAGCACGCGGAGACGTACCAGTCACGGAGGGCGCTCGTGGAGTCGGCCTCGGGGCGCGTGGCCGCGATCTACATGAGGAACGTGTTCCCCGGCATGAAGGTCGCATGGGGCGTTCACCCCAACAACCTCGGCCACGAGGACTTCCTGGGCTGTTTCCGATGCCACGACGACAACCACAAGTCGGCCGACGGCCGCACGATCTCCCAGGACTGCGAGACCTGCCACAGCGTCCTCGCCATGGAGGAGAAGGACCCCAAGGTCCTCGCCGGGCTGGGGCTCCAGTAGGTCCCAGGGGCGGCTCCTCGGCTGCTGGCACGGCCCTTGTAGCTCATGTGGTTGGTTCGACTGCAACGGGCCAATGGGCGCAGTTCGCGGCATTGATTGCGCACGGGCCCGCGGCGGCGAAGGAGTTGCGGGGAGGACGACCTTGACCATCGCGAGCTGGCTCCTGGAGATCGAGGCGGGGCGCGCCGGCGCGGTCCGCGCGGCCCTCGCGGCGCACCCGGGTGTCGAATGCCGGAGCGAAGCGCGCGGAACGCTCGTCGTCCTGACGGAGACGCCCGCGGGAGATCGGAGCATGGGGAGGCTCAAGGAGATCCTGAGCGGGGTTCCCGGCGTGCGCGGCGCCGACCTCGTGACGGCGTTCGAGGAGGACGACGAGGGGCTCAGCCCGCTCGCTTGACGTAGATCTCCCCGGCCACCTCGGCATCGACCGCCAGCGTCGTTTCTCCGAGCCTCAGGATCGCCGCCGGGCTCCGCTGATCGAGACACACGGTCGCCCCCGGGACGAGGCCCATGTTGGCGAGGCGAACCAGCCGGTCGCGTTGCTTCGGGGCGATGTAGACGATCCGCGCGGCCTGCCCCAAGGGCATGCGGACGAGGGGCTGCACCAGCGGCTCGAGGGGCGTCGTGAGGGTGCGGCAGCAGGAGCCCGCCGGTATGGCCTTGCCGTGAGGACAGGCGGGAGGGTGGCCCAGAAAGGAGCAGATCGAATCGGTGAGCGAGGCGCCCGAGGACGTGCTCCATGACACAGGCTGTCCGATTCACCTCGGCGTCATCCCTGACCTCCAGGACCACCGTGAACAGGACCTCGGCGAGCCGGTGCCGGCGTACCTGCCGCTCCGCCAGGGTCCGCCCCTCGGGCGTGAGGATGACGTGACCTCCTTCGACCCGAGCCAGGCCTCGCAGGGAGAGGTGTGCCAGCGCCTCCTCGAGCGCCTCGACCTGGGTCGTACGGCGTAGCTCCTCGAGCTCGTGGCACCCCTGCTCGGAGAGGGTCCAGAGCTCCTCTGCCACCTCCTCGATGTCCTGGTCGGCCAGGTCCCGATCGTGGCTCATGGCATCTCCTTCGGAGCGGCAACCCACCGTGCGAGGCGCCCGATCCACGAGACGATCCTCGAGGAGCGTGGGAACGTGTAGCCGCAATGGGGGCAGCAGACGATGTCGCACCCTCCGCTCAGGGGGCACGCGGCGCATGCCCGCTCGCCTCGGATGAAGCGCAGGCCGCACAGCGGACAGACGGTCCCCTCGCGCTGCAGGTCCGACGTCATAGGGGAAGATCCAGGGCCCGCAGCGCCTGGTTCAGGACGGCGCCGACGCCGAGGGCGAAGGGGAAGACGAAGGCGGCGATGGCGAGGGCCGTGCGCCACCCCCGCTCCTTGACGATCATGAAGAAGTTGGCGACGCAGGGGATGAAGAGCGTGATGGTGGTCAGCGCCACGACCGACTGCACGGGGTCCAGGCGCCCTTCGCGGGCCATCTGGTAGAGCCCCGCCGCTCCAAAGTCCCGTCTCAGGAAGCCCACCACGAAGGCGGGCGCCGTCTCGGCGGGAAGTCCCAGCCCGCGGCTCAGGAGCGGCGCCGCCCACCGCTCCAGGACGCCCAGGAGGCGCAGGCGATCGGCCGCGTACAGGAGGAGCGTGCCCAGGACGAAGAGGGGCACCGCCTCCTTCAGGTACCACTCGATGCGGGCGAGGGTCTTCACCACGATGTTTCCCGGGCTGGGGGAGGCGGAGCGGCGGCAGCTCGAGAACGAAGTCGCTGCCCTGCCCCGGCAGGACTCGGGCCGCCAGCCTGCCCACGGCGAAGATCACCGCCAACACCACGCCCGCCCAGATGGCGAAGCCCAGCGGGGAGCGGCCGCCCAGCATCGCCATGACCACCGTGAGCTGCGCGGAGCAAGGGACGCCGAGGGCCAGGAGGAGGATGACGATGAGGCGCTCCTTGGGCGTCTCGAGGATGCGGGTCGTCAGGGTCGCCATCGTGTCGCACCCGAGACCCAGCACCATGGGGAGCACGGCCTTGCCGTTCAGCCCCATCCGCTTGAAGACCTTGTTCACCATCACCGCGAGCCGGGGGAGATACCCCGAGTCCTCGAGCAGGCCGAAGGCGAGGAAGAAGGTTCCGACGATGGGAAGCACCAGGGCCAGGGAGTAGGTGAGCGCCATGGTGACCAGGCCGTACGGACCCACGAGCAGATCGCGGAGCGGCGCCCACGGGATCCATCGCTCGGCCAGGGCCACCGCCCAGGGGTTCAGGAAGCGGCCGAAGAGCCCCTCCTCGAGAACCTTCACGAGGGTGCCCGCGCCGAAGACTCCCACGAACAAATAGCAGGCAGTGAGGACCCCGAGAAGTATCGGGACGCCCGCGATCGGGTGAGTCGTGGCGCGCTCCAATCGTCGGGCGAAGCCTCGGAGGCGGGGCCCCGGCGGACGCGACATCGAGGCTCCGGCAAGGCGGGTTGCCTCTCGGACGCGGGCCTCGCTCACGACGTACGCGACCGGCTGCGTCCATTCCCGCTCCGTCTTTCGGCGGATCTCCTCGAGCGCCGCGACATCCCGGGCCGAAAGGCGCGCCCCGAGCCAGGACGCCAGCGTGTCGTCCCCGGCGAGGACCATGACGGCGAGAGAACGCCTCGATACCGGCGATTCGGGAAGGCGGGCGGCCATCTCCGAGATCGCTGTCTCCAGGGCCTCGGGATAGGAGACGCGAAGCGGACACCTCCGGGCCTCGGAGAGCGCGCCCCTCAGGCGTCCAAGCCCCTCGTGTCGAATGGCGACTGTCGACACGACCTCGACGCCCAATCGCCCCGCAAGGCCATCGGCGTCGATCGTCAGGCCGGACGCGGCGGCTTCGTCCATCATGTTGAGGCACAGGACGAACGGGATCTCCATTTCGGCGAGCTGCAGCGCCAGCACGAGCGTCCGCTCCAGGTTCTTGGCGTCACCGACCACGACCACGGCGTCGTGGCGTCTCGTGGAGGAGGATGTCGCGGCTCACACGCTCGTCTTCCGACGACGGAATGAAGGAAGCGGCCCCCGGTGTGTCGACGACGCGGACCCGCTTGCCGGCGACGACCGCGAGGCCCTCGGAAAGCTCGACGGTGGTGCCCGGGTAGTTGGAGACCGTGACGTAGGTGCCGGTCAGCGCCCCGAAGAGCGCGCTCTTGCCGACGTTCGGGTTGCCGACGAGGACGACGTCCCCATTCACCGCTCGCGCCAGCTCTGGAGCATCAGCATGTAGTTGGCGCGCTCGTACACCTTGGGGTCGGGGCAAGCCAGGAGGTTCATGCTGCCGCGCATCTGGGACAGGGATTCGTACTCGTGCTCCTCCATCCACAGCTCCACCTCCGCCCGGATGGCTTTCAGGTGCTGCGGGCCGTTCCGGAGGAGCGCCGACACCATCTGGACGGCGTGGGCGCCGGCCATGACGGCTTTGACGGCGTCGACGGCAGTGTGGATGCCGCCGGTGACCGCCAGCGACGCCGAGACTCGCCCCGAGAGGAGCGCGAGCCACCGCAGGCGCAGGGGGAGCTCGGTGGAGTCGGACAGGTGGAGGGAACGGGAGACCTGGAGATCCTCGACGTCGATGTCGGGCTGGTAGAAGCGGTTGAAGAGCACCAGGCCGTCGGCGCCCGCCTCGTCGAAACGGCTCGCCATGTGGGCGAGCGACGTGTAGAAGGGGGAGAGCTTCACGGCCACCGGTATCCGCAGGGATCGCTTCAGCTCGGCCACGATCCGCACGGCTCGCTCTTCGATGGCCTCGCCGGGCTCGTCCGGGTCGCTGCCGATGACGTAGAGGTTCACCTCGAGGGCGTCGGCCCCCGCCTCCTGCATGTACCGCGCGTACTCGAGCCATCCTCCCAGCGTCGTGCCGTTCAGCGAGGCGATCACCGGCACACGGACGGCGGCCTTCACCTTGCCGAGGTGCTCGAGATACTCCTCGGGTCCCAGGGCGAACCGGTCGGGAGAGGGGAAGTAGCTGAGGGCCTCGGCGAAGGATTCCCCGTGGATGTCGGTGTGGAGGAACGTGGAGATCTGCTCGCGGGCGATCTGCTCCTCGAAGAGCGAGTGCATGACGATCGCCGCGGCCCCCGCGTCTTCCAGGCGCTTCACGGTGTCGAGGTCGTCCACCAGGGGCGAGGCGCCCGGCATGAAAGGGTGGGGGAGGCGAAAGCCCAGGTACGTCGTTCTGAGGTCCATGTCGTCCTCCGTCAGGCCTTGCTCGGGGCCGCGTCTTCGGTCTCGACCCGCGGGATGGTCAGGCCGGCCAATTGCTCGTAGACCGCGTACTGCTGGGCCGCGTGGCGCTCCGCCTTGGCCAGCAGGCGCTTGAAGCGCTCGGGATCCTGCTTCTCCACCATGCGGAACCGCGTCTCCTGGCTCATGTAGTCGCGCGCGCGGATCTTCGGCGGCGGCGAGTCGAGCTTGAGGGGCGGCTCGCCCGCCGCGATGCGGCGCGGGTCGAAGCGGTAGAGGGGCCAGATGCCCGAATCCACCGCCCTTCTCTGCTGATCGGCACCCAGGGACATGTCGTAGCCGTGGGCGATGCAATGGCTGTACGCGATGATCAGGGACGGACCGGGGAACGCCTCCGCCTCCTGGAAGGCCGTGACCGTCTGGACGTCCTTGGCCCCGAAGGCGATCCGCGCCACGTATGCCGTGCCGTAGCCCATCGCCATCATGCCGAGGTCCTTCTTGGACGTCTCCTTGCCCGCGACGGCGAACTTGGCCGAGGCGCCCAGGGGCGTGGCCTTCGACTGCTGACCGCCCGTGTTGGAGTAGACCTCGGTGTCGAGGACCAGGACGTTGACGTCGCGCCCGGTGGAGAGGACGTGGTCGAGACCGCCGAAGCCGATGTCGTAGGCCCAGCCGTCGCCCCCCACGATCCAGACGCTCTTCCTGACGAGGTAGTCGGCCAGGAGGCCGAGGCGCGCAGCCTTCGTCGCTCTTCACCTCGCGCGAGGCGTGTCTTGAGCGCCGCGACCCTGTCTCGCTGCGTCGCGATCTCCGCCTCCGTCCCCTGGGCCGATTGCAGGATTTCCCGGGAGAGGTTGTCTCCGAGCTGGGCGGCCATCTCGGTGAGGAGCAGCCGCGCCTGAGCCACGTGGCTGTCGAGGGCGAGGCGGAAGCCCAGGCCGAACTCGGCGTTGTCCTCGAAGAGGGAGTTGGACCAGGAGGGTCCGCGCCCGTCGCGGTTCACGGTGTAGGGCGTCGTCGGCAGGTTGCCGCCGTAGATCGACGTGCAGCCGGTGGCGTTGGCGATCATCGTTCGATCGCCGAAGAGCTGGGTGAGGAGCTTGAGGTAGGGCGTCTCGCCACAGCCCGCGCACGCACCCGAATACTCGAAGAGCGGCTCCAGGAACTGCGTCCCCTTGAGGTCCAGCTTCATCGTCTTGCGGTCCGCCTCCGGGATGTCGAGGAAGAAGGAGTAGTTGCGCGCGCTCCTGGTCCCGGAGAGGCGCCTGCGGGAGCCATGTCGATGGCCTTGTGCTTCGGCTTCGACTTGTCCTTGGCGGGGCACACCACCACGCAGAGGCTGCACCCGGTGCAATCCTCGGGCGCCACCTGGATCGTGTACTTCCGCCCCTTCACCTCCAGGGACTTGAAGTCCACCGAGAGGAACGTCTCGGGCGCGCCCGCCAACGCCTCCGGGGCATAGACCTTCGCCCGGATCGCGGCGTGGGGACAGACCATCGCGCACTTGTTGCACTGGATGCAGAGCTTGGCGTCCCATGTGGGGATCTCGACCGCGATGTTCCTCTTCTCCCATCGGCTCGTTCCCGTGGGCCACGTGCCGTCCACGGGGAACGCGCTCACCGGAAGCAGGTCCCCCTTCCCGGCGGCCATCACCGCCGTGACCCGTTGCACGAAATCGGGGGCACCCTCCGAGAGGATCGGGGGCCGCTGCCGGTTCGTCGTCACGGTATCCGGGACCGCGACCTCGCGCAGGTGGGCGAGGGTTTCATCCACCGCGGCGAAGTTCCGCCGGACGACCTCCGCGCCCTTGCGGCCGTAGGTCTTCTCGATGCTCTTCTTGATCTGGGCGATGGCTTCGTCGCGCGGCAGCACCCCGGAGATGGCGAAGAAGCAGGTCTGCATCACCGAGTTGATCCGCCCGCCCATGCCGGTGTCGCGGGCCACCTTCAGCGCGTCGATCGTGTAGACCTTGACTTTCTTGTCGACGATCTCCTGCTGGACCTCGCGGGGGAGCTGCTCCCAGAGCTCCTCGGGCCCGTAGGGGGCGTTCAGCAGGAGCGTGGCACCCGGAGCCGCGTACTCGAGGACGTCGTAGCGGTCCAGGAAGCCGAACTGATGGCAGGCCACGAACTGCGCGCGACGGACGAGGTAGGCCGACCGGATCGGCCGCGGGCCGAAGCGCAGATGGGAGATCGTCATCGCCCCGGACTTCTTGGAGTCGTAGACGAAGTACCCCTGGGCGTGGTTGTCGGTCTCCTCGCCGATGATCTTGATGGAGTTCTTGTTGGCGCCAACCGTCCCGTCGGCGCCCAGCCCGAAGAAGACCGACCTCACGACCTCGGCGGGCTCGATGTCGAAGTCGGGATCGAAGGGGAGCGACGTGTGGCTCACGTCGTCGACGATGCCCACGGTGAAATGGTTTCGCGGATGCTCCCGGCCCAGCTCGTCGAAGACGGCCTTGACCATGGCGGGCGTGAACTCCTTGGACGACAGGCCGTATCGGCCCGCGACCACTCCGGGGGTCCGCGCGAAGCGCCAGTAGGGGGCGCCCTCCGCCTCGCGGAGCGCCGTCACCACGTCGAGGTAGAGGGGATCGCCGATCGCGCCGGGCTCCTTCGTCCGGTCCAGGACCGCGATCTGGCGGGCCGTGGGCGGCAGCGCCGACACGAAGGCCTCCACCGAGAAGGGACGATAGAGGCGCACCTTCAAGATGCCGACCTTCTCGCCGCGCGCCGTGAGCCAATCGACGGTTTCGTGGGAGGTCTCCGCCCCCGAGCCCATCAGTACCACCACGCGCTCGGCTTCGGGATGTCCGACGTAGTCGAAGAGCCCGTAGCGACGACCCGTGAGGGCCGCGAAGCGGACCATGGCGTCCTGGACGACGCGCGGGCAGGCCGCGTAGAAACCGTTGCCCGCCTCGCGGGCCTGGAAGAACGTGTCGGGGTTCTGGGCGCTGCCGCGGAGGACCGGGTGATCGGGAGTGAGCGCCCGCTCGCGGTGGGCCCTCACCTTCTCCTCGTCGATCATGGCGCGGAGGTCGTCGTCGGTCAGCTCCTCGATCTTGGCGACCTCGTGGGAGGTGCGGAACCCGTCGAAGAAGTGGAGGAAGGGGATGCGGGAGCCGAGGCTGGAAGCAAGGGCGATCGCCGCGAAGTCGTGGGCCTCCTGGACCGAGGCCGACGCGAGCAGCGCGAACCCGATCTGGCGGCACGCCATCACGTCGGAGTGGTCGCCGAAGATCGAGAGGGCGTGGGTGGCGACGGTGCGAGCGGCCACGTGCATGCAGAAGGCGGTCAGCTCGCCGGCGATCTTGTACATGTTGGGAATCATCAGGAGGAGCCCCTGGGACGACGTGAACGTGGTCGTCAAGGCCCCGGCCTGCAGTGCGCCGTGGACCGCGCCGGCAGCGCCTCCCTCCGATTGCATCTCCTGGATCGACGGAACGTTCCCCCACACGTTCCGCCGCCGCTGGGCGGACCATTCGTCGGAGAGCTCCCCCATCGGGGAAGAGGGGGTGATGGGATAGATGGCGATGACCTCGCTCAGGCGATGAGCCACCGACGCGACCGCTTCATTCCCATCGACCGTCATCCGTCGCCGGCTGCCCATGTCCACCCTCCTGCGCGCGTGCTTGGTCACGGACGGGTGCAGGATCTCTGCCAGCCGCGGGGACCCGTGTGCGAGGCGTTTTGACCGCCGACGGCGCAAACCTTTCGTGTCTGGGGGAAGCGCCATCCAGCTTTTTCGCCTGAACGCGCCGACCGCTACCTTCGAGGGCGAGCCCGGACCACGCCTGGGGCCTGGGACCTCCAGTAAGTGGGATGGCACCGGGTTTGCTCTCCGTGAGGCAGGGGGAACTGCATGAAGGATCAGCAAGCAGCGCGGTCTTCGGGAGAGCCGGCAGCCATCGGGATCGATGGCGATCACCGCATCGTGCTCTGGAATCGCGCGACGGAACGCCTTCTCGGGATCCCCGCGAGCGAGGTGATGGGCCGAAGGTGTCACGAAGTCCTCGAGGGGCGCGACGCCTTCAACAACCGTTTCTGCCACGCGGCGTGCGCGCCGCTGGTCATGCTGGCGCGGGGCGAGGCGGTGAGCGGGTTCGAGATCGGTGTGACGTCGGGACGCGGGGCCGCGCGCAGGCTTCGGGTCTCCACGCTGCGCCTGCTCCCCCAGCGGCACGCGACGGACCCTGCGGGCCGACCCGGCATCCTCCACGTCATCGAGCCCCTGGACGACGCCGGCGCAGGCGCCTCGGAGGCCGCGCCCCTCACGCGCCGTGAGCGAGAGGTGCTCGTCCTGGTGGCTTCGGGGCTTCAGAACAAGGAGGTCGCGGCCAAGCTCGGCCTGAGCCTGGCCACGGTGCGCAACCACGTGCACAACATCCTCGAGAAGCTGGGGCTCCATTCGAAGCTCGAGGCGGTCGCCCTCGCGTTCCGAAACGGCTGGGTCGAGAGCGCCGCGAATGAGCCGGCATCCTCGGAGGGGGCGTCCGCCGCCTCCGGTAGTCGTCCCGGCCTAGCTCGATCCTACGGCCGCTGACCGCAGGGATCGGCCCGTAAGCCTGTCCACCCCCCTCTCCGCCACGAGCCTCCGGGAAGGGGGCGCCATTCCTTGGTAGACTGCGCGGATGTGCTCCGCAGCGGCCCCCCTCGTGCTGGGCCCCGTCCGCGCCCTCGGACGGGTGGCGCTCTCCGTCGCTCGCTACGCCGGCGGCCTGAGCCTGCTCGCCTGGCGCATCGGCGCGGCCACCCTCTCGGGCCGGGTCGCCCTCCGCTCCGTGATGGTCCAGATCTACGAGATGGGGGTCCTGAGCCTTCCCCTGGTGATGGTCACCGCGGTCTTGTCGGGCGTCGTGACGTCGCAGCAGGGAGGCTACCAGTTCACGGGCTCCGTCCCCCTCTACGTCCTGGGGAGCGTCGTCACGTCCAGCGTCATCCTGGAGCTCGGGCCCGTCATGACGGCCTTCGTGATCATCGGCCGAGTCGGGGCTCGTATCACGGCGGAGCTCGGGACCATGCAGGTTTCGGAGCAGATCGACGCCCTCCTGTCGGTGGGCCGTGACCCGGTCAGCGTGCTGGCGGCGCCTCGCCTCCTGGCGGGCGTCGTCGTGCTGCCCCTCCTCGTCGGAATCGCGAACAGCGTCGGCTTCTTCGCCGGGCTCGTGGCCGCCCGGCTGACCGTGGGGCTCGGCGGGGAGTCGTTCCTCTACGGGGCCCGCCTCTTCTGGCACAACTGGGACCTGTTCTATTCCCTCATGAAGGCCACCGTCTTCGGCTTCGTCATCCCCCTGATCTCGACCCACATGGGCTTCCTCACGCGGGGCGGAGCCGAAGGCGTGGGGCGAGCCACCACGACCTCGGTCGTCATCATGATCATCTCCGTCCTGGTCCTGGACGCCCTCTTCCCGCCCCTCTTCCTCAACTGATGATCGAGTACATCGACGTCTACAAGGCCTTCGACGTTCCCGTCCTCTCCGGGGTGAATCTCATCGTGGAGACGGGGGAGACGCTCTCGATCGTCGGTCCCTCGGGGACGGGGAAGAGCGTCCTCCTGAAGACGACCCTCGGGCTCATCGTCCCCGACCGGGGTGACGTCAAGGTCGACGGGCGATCCGTCTACGCTTCGGGGCGTGAAGTGCTCGACCAGATCCGGCGGCAGGTCGGGTACGTCTTCCAGTACGCCGCCCTCTTCGACTCGATGAACGTCTTCGAGAACGTCTCGCAGGGACTCCCCGACGACGTCCTGGACGCCCTCGACCGCAAGGAGGTCCTGCGGCGCGTGTGCGGGGCCCTCGAGGCCGTGAACCTGGACCCCGACGCGATCCTCACGAAGCTCCCCGCCGAGCTGTCGGGGGGCATGCGCAAGCGCGTCGGCCTCGCCCGCGCCATCGTCGGCGAGCCGAAGATCCTCCTCTACGACGAGCCGGTCACGGGCCTCGATCCCGTGAACACGGCGGCGGTGGAGCACCTCATCACGGAGATCAGCGAGAAGATGGGCGTCACGTCGATCGTCGTGACCCACGACATCGAAGGCGCCCTCGGGATCTCGGACCGGATCGCGCTCCTGGACCACGGCAAGCTCCGTTTCGTCGGGACTGCCGAGGAGTTCCGGAGCAGCGACGACCCCGTGGTCCACTCCTTCGCCGACCGCCACGCCGCCGCGGCCGCTGCTCTCAAGATCATGGAGGAGCCATGACCGACTCGCTTCCGCCGCTCACCCCCGGGCGCAGCCGCAACAAAGAGCTCTGGGTCGGCCTGTTCGTGATCCTCGGCATCGGGGCCGTCCTGACGGCGTTGTTCACGCTGACCAGCGCCTCCATGTTCCGCGGCCGCTACGTCGTCACGACGCTGCTCCCCGACGCCGGGGGGATCCGCAAGGGGGATCCCGTCCAGATGCGCGGCGTGAACATCGGCCGCATCCAGAAGTTCCGGATCGACCACGAGGGCGTGGCGGTCCGCCTCGAGATCGAGGGGGAGTACTCGATCCCGAGCGACTCGCGCGTGGAGCTGAAGAGCGGCAGTCTCCTCGGCGGCATGGTGGCCGACATCGTTCCGGGCCCGGCGACGACCTTTCTCCGGGGGGGAGAGACGATGCCGGGGACGAAACGCGCCGGACCCTTCGACGGCGCAGGTGACATCGCGGACCAGGCGGAGAAGACGTTGACGCGGGTCCAGGCTCTCCTCTCGCAGAAGACCGTGGAAAACGTCGAGGCGAGCAGCGTCGAGCTGAACGGGCTGCTGAAGCAGCTCTCGGCCGTGACCGCCGAGCAGCGCAAGGAGCTGATCGGCCTGACGGCGAGCCTCCGGAAGTCAGCCGAGGGGTGGAGAAGGCGACCGCCGGGCCCGAGCTCCAGAACACCGTCAAGCGTCTCGACGCCCTGACCCAGAAGCTCGACGGCCTGACGGCGTCCCTCGACCGGTCGTCCCACTCGATGGAGACGATCCTGGGGCGCATCGAGCGCGGCGAGGGGACCCTGGGCAAGTTCTCCAAGGACGACACGCTCTACTTGAACGCCAGCGAGGCGATGGCCAACGTGAACAACGCGGTCGTGGAGATGCGCAAGCTCACCGAAGACATCCGCAAGGAACCCAAGAAGTACCTGAAGCTGAGCTTCTTCTAGGCCTCCCGCCATGGCCATTCGCGTCGTCCGCTTGGGAAGCCCCCGGGAGAGCGGGGAAGGCCCGCGTCTCGGCACGGTTCGGCGGCCTCCGCGCGGGGTCCCGAAAAGCCAGCACGCCGCCCTCGACTTCTACGACGCCTGGCTCCCCGACCTGGCGCCGAGCGAGGCGCTCGTCGCCCTGGCGCGCCGTTCGACCGACGAAAGGTCCTGGATGACGTTCGTGAGACGGTATCGCGCCGAGATGAAGCGCCCCGAGGCGGCCCGCCTCCTGGACCTCCTGAGCCTCCTGTCCCGTAAGGCCCACTTCTCGGTGGGGTGCTACTGCGAGCAGGAGAGCCGGTGCCATCGCTCGGTCCTGCGCGCCCTGCTGGCCGAGCGGGGCGCCACGCTGGCCTGAGAGCCGGCCTCCGGTAGACTGCGGTCGTGCGGTACCGCTTCGCCGAGTTCACGGTCTCGCCGGCGCGGCGCCTCCTGGTGCGCGACGGTCGCGAGATCCCCCTCGTCCCGCGCTACTTCGATCTGCTCCTCTTCCTCCTGGAGCGCCGACAGCAGGCGGTGCATCGACGCGAGATCATGGACCGCGTCTGGAGCGACGTCGTCGTCTCGGACGGCGCCCTGAGCCAGGCGGTCCGCAGCCTCCGGCGGGCCTTCGGCGACGACCCGCGCGAGCCGAGGTTCGTGCGCACCGTTTCGCGACATGGGTACGAGTTCGTCTTCGCCGGCGTCGTCGAGGAGCCCGACGACGGCACTCTCGAGGTCGCGCCGGCGTCCCCCGAGACGGCGTCCCGACGCGCTGGCGACGATCCCGTCGAGGCGGCGCTGGCGATCCTCGTCGGCGGTCCCGACGACGAGGTCCGACGAGAAGCCGCCGAGTCCCTTCACGCCCTCGGGACGGCGGAGGCGCTCCGACGGCTCGAGGGGCGGCCCGGAGCGCCGAGCGCCCGCGCGCTGCTCCGCGACTCGAGGTGGGCCGTGCCGGGGGCCGGCCCCGTTCCGCTCTGCGGCGCTCCGGGCGGTCTCGCCTCGGCGGCGGCCCTCGTGGCGCTTCGATTGCGCCGCGCATCGCGCGCGGCGTCGGCGCGCTGGACGGCGGCATCGGCGGGCGGAGCCGCAGCCGGCCTTGCCGGCGGCCTCCTCGGTGGCGCGCTTCTCCGTGCCGCGCCGGGCGCCCACATTGCATGGCAGCTCCTCGCCGTGTTCATGCTGATCGGCGCGCTCATCGGTGCCGTGGGCGCGGCCGGCGTCGGCGCGGGCCTGGCCGCGGCCGAGGCGGTGGCGCTCTCGTGGCGCGGGCCCAGCCTGATCGCCCTCGGCGCCGTCGGCGGTGGCCTCGTGGGAGCGGCCAGCCAGACGCTGGGTCGCTGGACGCTCCAAGGGCTCTTCGGCCACGACCTCTCGACCCTGGGCGGCGGCCTGGAAGGCCTCGCGGTCGGCGCCGCGGCCGGCCTCGGCTACGCGCTATCGACGCCGCGTGCCGGCGGCGGCATGGCGTCGCCGCGAGGCGCCCCAAGGCTTCTGGCAGCGGCCCTCACCGGCGGCTGTTGCGCCGTGGCGGCCGTGACACTCACCTTCGCAGGAGGGCACATGGGCGGCGCGAGCCTCGACGCCATCGCCCGCGTCTTCTCGGGATCCCAGGCCGGCCTCGCCCCGATCGGAGGCTTCTTCGGCGAAGACGGCCTGGGCCCACGGACGCGAGCCTTCCTCGCCGCCTACGAGGGTGCCCTCTTCGGATTCGGCCTCACCCTCGGACTCACCCGAAGACCGCCCCCGGCCGACTAGCCGAGCTTCGCGATCTCCGCGAGCAGCTGGGCGTTCGTCCGGCTGTCCTTCAGCTCGGCCTCGACGTGCTTCCAGCGCAGGATGCCAGCCTTGTCCACGAGGAAGTAGGCCCGCTTCGTGAAGAACTTCTCCTCGTCGAGGACGCCGTAGGCGCGTCCCGCGTCCCGCTTGAAATCCGAGAGGAGGTGGTGCGTCATCTTGTGCTTGGCGCGGAACTCGCCCAGCGTGGGCCCCGAGTCGACGCTCACCGGCAGGACGACGGTGTCCTTCGACTCGAACTGGGTGTATTCGTCGGTGAACGCGCAGTTCTGCGCCGTGCAGACGCTGGTGAAGGCCAGGGGGAAGAAGGCGATGAGGGCGTTCTTCTGGCCCCGGAGCTGGCTGAGCGTCACCATGTCTCCCGACGTCGACTTGAGCGAGAAATCCGGCGCCTTGTCTCCGACGTTCGGCTCGGCCATGAGGCAGGTTCCTTTCCTGTGCCTGGGAACCTCGAAGCCTATGTCGACGCGCACTCGTAGTAAAGTGGTGGGGAAGGAGGCGCACCTTGGACGCTGTGCAACTCAAGAACCTTGGCCGCAACGAGCCCTGCCACTGCGGCTCGGGGAAGAAGTACAAGCAGTGCCACCTCGCGGCCGACGAAGCCGCCGCGCGCGAGGCGCGCGCCAAGGCGGCCGCGTCCGCCGAGGCCGCGACCCCCGCTCCCGAAGGCTCGAAAGCGGCCGCTCCCGTGGCGCCCCGCCATCCGACTCGCCAGCCCTGGAAAGGCGGAAACACCAACACCCGCGGCTTCCAGAAGGTCAGCGCCACCCGCAAGGTCGGCGGCGGCGGATAGCCGCGGGATGCGCCTCGACACCTACGTCACCCTGGGCCGCTCCGGTCTTGCCGTCAGCCCGTTCTGCCTCGGCACGATGACTTTCGGCGAGGACTGGGGGTGGGGGAGCAGCGTCAAGGACTCGGAGGCGATCCTCGACCGGTACCTGGCCGACGGAGGGAACTTCATCGACACGGCCAACGCCTACACGTTCGGCCACTCCGAGAAGATCCTGGGGGACCACATCGGCCGCCACCCGAGCCGGCGGGATCGCGTCGTCCTCGCGACCAAGTTCTTCTCGAACCTGTACACGGGGGATCCCAACGGCGGCGGGGCCAGCCGCAAGGCGCTCGTCGGCGCGTGCGAGCAGTCGCTGCGCCGGCTCCAGACCGACTACGTCGACCTCTATTGGATGCACGCCTGGGAGGGGCTCACGCCCATCGACGAGACGATGCGCGCCCTCGACGACATCGTCACGGCGGGCAAGGTTCGCTACGTGGGCTTCTCCGATACGCCGGCCTGGAAGGTCGCCGAGGCACAGGTCACCGCGCGCTTTCGAGGCTGGGCTCCCCTCATCGCGCTCCAGATCGAGTACTCCCTCCTGGAGAGAACGGTGGAGGGGGACCTCGTCCCCATGGCGCTGGAGATGGGCCTCGGGATCACGCCGTGGTCGCCCCTGCGGTACGGCGTCCTTACGGGGAAGTACACCCGGGAGAACGCGAAGAGCGCCAAGCCCGGTCGCGGCGCCTGGGTCGAGCACTCCCTGAGCGAAGCGTCGTTCGCCATCCTGGACGTTCTCGTGAAGGTCGCGCAGGACCTCGGCACGAACCCGGCCCGCGTGGCCCTCGCGTGGGTGCAGTCGCGTCCGGGTGTGGGGTCCACGATCATCGGCGCCCGAACGATGGGACAGCTCGAGGACAACCTCGCCGCCCTCCAGGTCGCGCTCCCCGAGGATGCGGTGAAGGCGCTCGACGAGGCGTCCAAGCCGACGCTCAACTTTCCCGCGGCGTTCCTGCGCGCCGCCGGCACGTTCGGGCGCGGCGGCTCCACGGTGAACGGCCAGGCCAACGCCGCGTGGCCCATGGCGCCGAAGTCGGACACCGAGCGCTACTGACGCGGGCGCCGCGGCGACTGTCGCCGGTCAGTCCAGCAGCCGCACCCGGCCGGTCGCCAGCTCGTAGACGCCGCCCACGAGCCTGAGGTGCCCTTCGGCCATGCGGGCACGCCCCTCGGGCGTGTCGAGAAGCTGGCGCATGGACCACCGCACGTTCGCTTCGACGCCTCTGCGGAGCTGATCGTCGGGCGTCGCGTCGGCCGGGATGCCTTCGAGTCCGGGCCTGATGCTGTCGAGGAGGATCTGGATCCGCGATCTCTCGACCCCGCCCCGGTGCAGTGCGGCAAGGGCAGCCATCACGGCGCCGCAGCCCTCGTGGCCCAGGATCATGAAGAGCGGTGTGCGGAGGTGGACGCCGGCGTATTGGATGCTGCCCATCACGGCCGGCAGGATCAGGTTGCCGGCCACCCGGATCACGAACAACTCGCCGAATCCGGCATCGAACAGCAACTCGGGGGGAACGCGCGAATCGCTGCACCCCAGGATCGTCGCGAACGGCCGCTGACCTTCGACCAGCTCTGCCGACGGACCTGCTGGCCTGGGCTGCGGCTGGCCAGCCAGGAACCTCTCGTTGCCGGCTACGAGTCGGGCCAGGGCGTCGTCGGCGGTGCAGACGAAAGTGTCCTCGCCCATTGGCCGATCACGCAGCCCCGGTCATTGTCGAGTGCGACAGGCACTCGGCGCGACCGCGCCGAAAAGAGCCGCGCCCGCCGTCACCAGCAACAAGGCGCAATGTCCTGTCCGGGGCGTCAGCGCCCTGCAATTTGCCCGCTTCATGCCTGCCCTTTCTCCAGTGACCGGCCCGCCTCCCGTCAGGGTCTGTTGACGACCACGTATGTGACGCTGCTGCCAGCGTAGCGCGGCTGGTAGTAGGTGCCACCGCATTGCTGGTAGGCAAAGCCATTGGCCATGATCGTCGTGCAGTTGGGGGGGAGGCTCGAGACGATGGCCCCCACCACGATGGCAGTCGCGACGACGGCTCCGACGCTCGGGCCCGAATGGTAGTAGCCGCCCCCGTAGTAGCCGCCATGGTATCCGCCGTTGACGTTCACGTTGACGTTCGTGCGGTTCACCGTATTCACGTTCACGTTGGTACGGTTGCCGGAGTTGACGTTCACGTTCGTGCGATTCCCGCTGTTGATGTTCGTCCGCGTCGTGTTGCGCGTGGCGGGGCGGCCTTGGGCCGCTCCCGCGGGAGCGGCGCAAAGGGCGAGCAGCGTGAGAGCGAGGAGCGCCGCCTCGGCGCGCCGCACGGCGACGGCGACAGAATGGGTCTTCATCAGTGCTTCTCCTGCTTCGGCGCCGCGGGTTCGGCCAGCACGATTCGCTGCGCGCCCTCGGGAGGCGTGAAAGTGAACTGCGCGTCGTCGGCCTTCGGGGAAAGGTCCCACGTCAGGATCTCGGTGTGCTGCGGCTGGCTCGGCTCGCCGAGAGTCGTGATGACGAGCTTTCGTGGGAGCGGGCGGTCGCCCTTCTCGATCCAGAGCTGCCAATCCACGTCGTCCTCGTGGAAGCCCAGGTGCTCGCACTCGACGTCCGCGACCCGGCCCGGTCCGACGACGATGCCGGCCTTCACGTCCTTCAAAAGCTCCTTTCGGACCGCCTCGCGGATGAGGTCGTCCAGCGGGAGCGCAAGGCCGTATTTCCCCCGCACCAGCGCAATCATCTCGACCACCGTGGGCGGGACGGCCGCGCTCGCCCAGGAGGCCTGCTCCTTGAGCCAGATGGTCAAGGTCGTGCCGTCGTAGAAGAACTGCTGCTCGTCCTTGTCCTCGCGCACGAAGCTCAGGCGCAGGCGGTCGGGCATCCGGACGGTGGCCTCGAGCACTCCCCCGTACTGGACCTTGGGCCCCGCGACGAGCACTTCGTCGGTCGTCGTCTCGGCGTGGACATGATAGGCCGTCAGCGTCCTCAAGAAGTCGCCCATTCGCTCGACGGCGGCCACCGCCTCCGGCTCGATCGGCGGAGGAGCCTTCTCCTCCGCCGCGCCCGCTCCGGCTGGGAGGAGGATGACGAGCGACGCCATGGCGGCGAACAGGGCCGGAAGCCGCGACGGGACCTCCCGATATCGCCAGCCTCGCAAGACTCTGTTGGTTGTCACTCATCAACCTCCGGTCTTCCAGTGCCCGACCCAGGCGGAGCCGACGTGCCAATGTTGACATTGGATCCTAACACGCTCGAGATCGAGCACTGCCGGCGCGAGCGGCAAAGCGGACTATCATGGCTGGGCCCCCATGGCGATCAGCGTCCTCGACCTCTTCAGGATCGGCATCGGCCCCTCGAGCTCCCACACGGTGGGTCCAATGCGCGCCGCGCGCTCCTTCGCCCTCGACCTCGAGGCGGCGAAGCTGCTCCCGGGGGTGGCCGCGGTCCGCGCCGAGCTCTTCGGCAGCCTCGGCGCCACGGGGCGGGGCCACGGAAGCGACCGGGCCGTCATTCTCGGCCTCATGGGGGAGACGCCGGAAGGCGTCGACGTCGAACAGGTTGCGGCCAAGGTGGCGGAGGTGCGCCGCTCGGGACGGCTGGCGCTCCTGGGCCATCGCCCCGTCGCCTTCAGGGAATCCGAGCATCTCGTGATGCAGCGGTCGAGCCTTCCGTTCCACCCGAACGGCCTGCGCTTCACGGCGCTCGGCGAGATGGGCGAAACGCTGCGGACGCGGATCTACTACTCGGTGGGCGGCGGCTTCGTCGTGGACGAGGAGGCGAGCCGGGGGGAGAACCCCCTGAAGGCCGACGTCACGCCGCAGCCCTACCCCTTCGGGAGCGCCGTCGACCTCCTGGGCCATTGCGAGCGGACGGGCTTTCCCATCAGCCGCGTGATCCTCGACAACGAGATGGTGTGGCGGTCGGAGGACGAGATCCGCGGCGCCCTCCTGAAGATCTGGGGCGTCATGCAGGACTGCGTCCGACGGGGGTGCGCTACCGACGGGACGCTGCCGGGGGGCCTCAAGGTCGAGCGCCGTGCTCCCGACATGTACCGGAGCCTCGTCGGCAACCCCGAGGCCGGTCTTCGAGATCCCCTCACGGCCATGGACTGGGTGAACCTGTACGCCCTCGCGGTCAACGAGGAGAACGCGGCGGGCGGGCGCGTGGTCACGGCTCCGACCAACGGCGCCGCCGGGATCATCCCGGCCGTGCTCCACTACTACTATCGTTTCGTGCCCGGTTCCTCCGACGATGGCGTCGTCCGCTTTCTGCTGACGGCCGGCGCCATCGGGCTCCTCTACAAGGCCAACGCGTCGATCAGCGGCGCCGAGGTCGGATGTCAGGGGGAGGTGGGCTCCGCCTGCTCGATGGCCGCCGGAGCCCTGGCCGAGGTCCTCGGAGGCAGCCCGGAGCAGGCCGAGAACGCCGCCGAGATCGCCATGGAGCACAACCTCGGCCTGACCTGCGATCCCATCGGCGGCCTCGTGCAGGTGCCCTGCATCGAACGCAACGCCATGGCGTCGGTGAAGGCCATCAACGCGGCGCGGATGGCGCTTCGCGGCACGGGCAAGCACTTCGTGTCCCTGGACAAGGTCATCAAGACGATGCGGGACACGGGCGCCGACATGAAGGACAAGTACAAGGAGACGGCCCGCGGCGGCCTCGCGGTCAACGTTCTCGAGGTGCCCCTCGACCTGTCGGTGAACCTGCCGGAGTGTTGAGCGGGCCGGACTACCAGCGGAAGCCGAAGTTGATGGGGAGGAAGGTGGTCTTCACCTTGTCGGTGAAGATCCAGTGATACCGCGCCTCCACGTACACCTTCTTGCCCAGACTGACGCCCACACCGGCGTTGAGCCCGGGCTTGGTGGTCGAGAACGAGCCGATCGTCTGGCCGGCGGGAATGACGACGGGGCCGTTTTGTCCCAGCCAGGGGTCGTCGATGATCGTGTCGGCGGTCGTGGGCCTGTCGAACTCGATCTTCCGGTTGTAGATCCCGCCACCGCCCACGATGTAGGGTCCCGATCCCGCGGCGCCGGGTCCGAGCATGAGGTTGAGCGTGCCCGCAAAGACCCGCGCGCTTCCTTCGGGTGCATGGAGGCTCTGGAGGCTCGCGTCGGAGACGCCGTGGTGGGTGTACATGACCTCGGTCAGGATGGCTGCGCTCTTGGCGATCTGATGGGTCGATCCCGATTGCAGGTTCCAGCCCTGGTTGAGGTGATCCTTCGCGACGTCCTGGGGGAGGACGATGCCGCCTCCCAGAGTTCCACCCCACGACGACGCCGCCTCCGCCGCCTTCGCGGACGCGAAGCCCACGGCGAGGACACACCCGATCGCTGCGAATAACCTCATCAAACCTCCCTGCCGGTCGACCGAACGGAACCTGAAGCGCATCGATCTTACTGCGGTATCGCTCACCTTCAGTCCCTCATGATGAAGATCGCTGGCTCGAGCCCTCGGGGATCGCCGAGCCGCCTCTCGCTCCTTCCTGGCCCCTCGAGTCGTGGTAGTACCATGAACGCCCCACAGGGAGGGTTGCATGATGAAGGGAACTCGTCCGGCCCCGGCCTTGGCCGCGGCGGCACTCCTCGGTCTCGGCCTCGCGTCGCCCGCGCCGGCGGACGACGACACGCCCAAAGGCGACACCCATACCGCCGCCATCGGACCGGGCTACAAGGCCAGCGGCCTCCACCGGTGGATCTGGGGGAGCGACTACAGGGACCTGTGGACGGCGCGCTTCGGGATCGAGGTCCTAAACCTCCGGACCCTCGGCGGCGGGCTGACGCCTGTGCGCCGCGTGGGAGGGCAGCAGACCAAGGGCCTCGCGATGAAGGGGAAGGACGGCCGCGACTATACGTTCCGTGCCATCGACAAGGATCCGACGGAAATCCTTCCCGAGGACCTCAGGGACACCTGGGCGAGGGACGTGGTCCAGGATCAGATGGCCGGCCAGCATCCCGCGTCTCCGTTCATCGTGGACGAGCTCATGGCCGCCGCCGGGATCCTCCGGACCGACCAGCGACTGGTGATCATGCCCGACGATCCCGCGCTCGGCGAGTACCGCAAGGACTTCGCCGGCCTCGTCGGGCAGTTCTACGAGTTCCCGGGCGCCGTCTCCGAAAAGAACCCCGGCTTCAGGGGGGCCACGGAGCTGCTCAAGCACGAGCCGTTCTACAAGCGCATCGCGGCGAGCCCCGATGACCGGCCCGACGTCCGGGCATTCCTGAAGGCCCGTTTCCTCGACATCCTGATCGGTGACTGGGACCGGCATCGCGACCAGTGGCGTTGGGTGAAGTTCCCGGACAACCCGCTCTGGCAGCCCCTTCCCGACGACCGCGACCAGGCCTTCTCGCGATACGACGGCCTCGTCCTGACGGTGGTCCGGCCCCAGACCCGCATCCTCCAGAGCTACTCCGACCACTATCCGGGAATCACGGGCCTCACGTGGAACGGGTGGGAGCAGGATCGACAGTTCTTCGCGGGCCTCGATCGGGCGGCCTTCCGGGAGACCGCCGCCGAGCTGAAGGCCAAGCTCACCGACGAGGTCATCGAGCGTGCGGCGCACCGGATGCCGGCGGAGTACTTCAAGATCGACGGAGCCCGCCTCATCCACGACCTGAAGGGGCGTCGCGATCGCCTCGGCGAGGCGGCCGACACGTACTACGAGCACCTGGCGGACAAGGTCAAGGTCTACCTCACGGCCGTCCCCGAGTACGTCGAGGCCCGATGGCTCGACGATGGAGACCTCGAGTTCAAGGTCCTTCGCCGAGGCCCTGACGGCGGCCCCGTTGGGGATCCCTACGTCCACCGCACCCTTCACCGGAGCGAGACGCAGGAGGTCCAGATCTACCTGGGAGGAGGGGACGACAAGGTCGTGACCCTGGGGAGGCCGGGCGGTATCGTGCTGCGCGTGATCGCCGGCCCGGGCCACGACGTCGTCGACGACACGAAGGGGGGCGGGACTCGCTTCTACGAGGCCGGCAATGGCGAGCTCCGGACGGGGCCCGGCTCCAAGCTCCTGGCCAAGCCCTACACGCCGCCCTCCACGCCCAAGAATGCGCCCTGGGTTCCCCCTCGTGACTGGGGGCGCGACACGTTCTTCGTCCCCTGGCTGAGCTATGGCTCGGACCTCGGTGTCTTCACGGGGGTCGGCATCGACACGCAAGCCCTCGGGTTCCGCAAGGACCCGTATGCCAACCGCCAAGTCCTCCGCGCGGGCTGGTCCTTCGGCGAGAACACGATACGCGCCGACTACCGCGGGGAATACCGCTTCGAGAACACCGGGGTCTATGCCGCAGTCTACGCCTTCGCATCTGGAATCGAGTCGAGTCGCTTCTTCGGATACGGCAACCAGACGACCGACGGCGGCGACTCCAACTCCGACTTCTTCAGGGTCCGGCAGCAGCAGTACTCCTTGACCCCTGCCCTCGCCATTCCCCTCGCCAGGAAGCTGACGTTCTTTGTCGGACCGACCGTGAAGTTCGGAAAGACCACCCACGAGGACGATGTCACCCTCATCAACCAGGCAAAACCCTATGGCTATGGTGATTTCGGTCAGCTGGGCGTGAACGGCATCCTGCGACTCGACACCCGGGTGAGCGCGACACCCACGACCGGAGGCGTCCCGCTACGGAGCATGGGCTATCCCCGGGGTGGCTTCCTGGTCGTCGCCCATGGGCTCTATTGGCCCAAGGCCTGGGACGTGCAGGACGCCTACGGCTCCGTCGAGGGGAGCGCCGCGGCCTATCTCACGCCCGGAGGGAGCAAGGTGCCGACCCTGGCCCTGCGCGCGGGAGGCAAGAAGGTCTTCGGCAGCTACCCGTTCTTCGAAGCGGCCTACCTGGGCGGGGGGCTCGGCGGCTACGACATCACGTCCGGCGACCAGACGGTTCGCGGTCTCCAGAAGCATCGGTACGCCGGTGACTCGAACCTCTTCGGCAACGCCGACCTGCGCATCTACATCTCCCGCTTCCGGATCTTCCTTCCCGGAGAGTGGGGGATCCTGGGCTTCGCCGACACGGGACGCGTGTACCTCGAGGGGGAAGGTTCGGACAAGTGGCACACCGGATACGGAGGAGGGTTGTGGCTCGCCTGGCTCGATCGGGCCAACACCCTGAGCCTCTCCTACGGCCGCAGCGAGGGGCACACGTCGATCTCCTTCCGGGGCGGCTTCGGCTTCTAGGAAAGACCAAGGGTCCGCGACAGGACGCCGCGATTTCCCAGGTGCTGGGCTAGAATCGAAGGATGAGCTCACGGCAGGGAGCGGTCGAGCGTCTCTCGTGGTTCTGGCGGGAGTGGGTGCGTCCCCTCCTCACGGTCGTCATCGTCCTGGGATCGTTTCGATCGGCGATCGCCGACTGGAACGACGTCCCCTCCGGTTCGATGGAGCCCACCATCCTTCCCGGCGACCGCGTCTTCGTGAACAAGCTGGCCTACGACCTCAAGGTCCCCTTCACGTCCTGGCAGGTCGCCCAATGGGCCGACCCCCGCCGGGGCGACGTCGTGGTCCTGTGGTCCCCCTACGACGGGCGCCGCCTCGTCAAGCGGGTCGTCGGCATCCCCGGCGACGTGATCGAGGTGCGCGGGACAGCGCCTCCGCGTCAACGGCCACCCGGCGAGCTACGTCGCGCTGGCGCAGGACCAGGCGGCTGCGGATGGCCTGGAAGGGCTGCCTCTCGAGAGCCTCTCCCTGGAGGGCGTCGACGGGCGCGACCCATGCCGTGATGACGAGCGGCCGCTCGGGTCCCGGAAGCGACGCGGGGCCCCTGACGGTGCCTCCCGGCAGCTACTTCCTGATGGGAGACCACCGCGACAACAGCTTCGACTCGCGCTTCTGGGGGTTCGCGAAGCGCGAGGTCATCGTCGGTCGGGCTTCGAGGGTGGTCCTCTCCGTGGACCTCGCCGCCCACTTCCGCCCGCGGTGGCGCCGGTTCTTCCTGCCCCTCGCCTGAGCGCGGCCCGGTCCCGTCACTCCATGTCGGTGTTGCTCACGAACGCCAGCATGGTGCCGTCGGGCGACCACGACGGGACGTTGATGGTCCCCTGACCGCCGTAGACGTAGGCGAGGACCTTGGCGGCGCCTCCCTCGATGGGCATGAGGCGGATCATCACGCGCTTGTAGTAGGGATGGTCGGCCGGATCGACGTCCTTGGGGAAGCTGATGAAGGCGATCCTCTGGCCGTCGGGGGAGATGTGGGGGAACCAGTTGTTGTACTCGTCGTTCGTCACCTGCTCCGGGTCCTTGCCGCTCGGCGTCATCCGCCAGATCTGCATGGTCCCGCTGCGGGTCGAGTTGAAGTAGACGTACTTCCCGTCGGGAGAGTACTCGGGGCCGTCGTCGAGGCCCTTGTAGTCGGTCAGCTTCACCTCGGTGCCGCTGCCGTCGGAGGCGATCTTGTAGATGTCGAACTCGCCGTTGCGCCCTCCCGTGTAGACGAGGTGCTTCCCGTCGGGAGACCAGCCGTGAAGATACGAAGGCGAGAGGGGCGTGATCCGCTTCGGCGTGCCGCCGGTCGAGGGGAGCGTGAAGATCGTCGACTGGCCGCTCGCGGTGCTCTGGTCGCTGATGCCGATCATCGTGCCGTCGAAGGAGAGGACATGGTCGTTGTTGTTCCTGTTGTTCGAGCCCGTGTCGATGACGGTCGGTTGCCGGGTCGCAAGGTCGAACCGGTACAGCCGGCCCCGGCTGTCGGAGGAGCCGCTGCTGTTGTAGATGAGCGCGCTGCCGTCCCGCGTCCAGTTGGGGGCCTCGAAGGGCTGAGCCGAGCTCATGACCACCTGGCGATGGCCGCTCTCGACGTCGAGGATCTCGAGAACGCTCCCGATGTAGTCGCGGTACGGCACGAAGCCTTCCCTGGCCGGCCGCACGATGCGCACGTCGCGGAAGACCGCACTCTCGACGACGTCGGGGTTGTGGGAGCAGAGGAAGAGGCCCACGTAGACGTCGTCCCCCAGGTCCAGATCGGAGAGCTGGCTCGAGACCAGCGGCTCGCCGAAATGCGCCACCGAGAGGGTGTAGGTGGTGCCCTTGCGCTCGAGCTGGATGACGTCGGGCGCCTTGAGCGTGGACTCGATCTGCTCCGTGATCGCCCCCTTCGTGCGGCGGTACTGGAGCGACGTGAGGCCGTCGCCGTGGATCGCACCATCGGCGTAGGGGGAGTCGGCGTCCATGCTGCTGCGCACGATGAAGCCCAGCTTGCGATGGGGGTCGACGCCCTTGCCGATGAGCTCGACCCGGGCGTGGAGGATGAAGTCCCCCTTCATCTTCTTCCACGCGAAGTGGAACTCGTCCCGCTGCGCCCACATGTTGAGGCCTGCCGCGGAGAAGGCGTACTCCTGCGACACGGCGTTGTAGGTGGCGGAGCCTGCGATCTTGGGCGACCCGACGTCGCCGTGTCCGTCGAACTGCCCGAGGCGCGTCTCCTGACAGAAGGCCACGGTTTGTCCAAGGGACGCCAGGGCCCCGAGGGCCACGAGCGTCGGCAAAGCGGTCGAGGTCCGGCGCCGAGAGAGGATCATGCGGGAGTGTATATCGCCATTCCGTGCTAATTTCACCTGTTCATGACCTTCACGCTGGAGGAGCTGCGGCGGGCGACGGCCCTCCTCGAGGCGATCGTGGCCGAGCGCGGCCTGCTGGCGGATCTGCCGGAGGAGGATCGGCGCGCCTTCCTCGTGGCGGCCGGCCGCGTCTCCCGGCCCGACAGCTACCAGGAGCGGCACCTCGCTCGCGCGTTCCGCCGCCGCAGGCGCGAGCGCGTGGAGGCTGCCGACCGGGAGGCTCGCGCGGCCACCGGAATCCGCGCCGTGCGCGAGGATGCCGTCTTCACGCCCCCGCCTCGCCTCTCGCAGCGGCGCCCCCGTCCCCGAGCGAGAGCTCAAGAAGCCGAAGACCTGCTACGTCTGCAAGGTCGAGTTCCGGCGTCTCCACCACTTCTACGACGCCCTCTGCCCCGACTGCGCCGCGCTCAACTACGAGAAGCGCTTCCAGACGCGCCGACCTCACCGGCCGCGTCGCCCTCGTCACCGGCGCCCGGGTGAAGATCGGCTTCCAGACGTCGCTCAAGATCCTGCGGGCCGGGGCCCGGGTCATCGCCACGACGCGCTTCCCCCACGACGCCGCCAGGCGCTACGCGAGGGAGCCGGACTTCGCCGACTGGCGGGACCGCCTGTCGGTCCACGGGCTCGACCTGCGCCACGCCCCCAGCGTCGAGCTGTTCGCCCGCTACGTCGAGCACTCGCTACGAGCGCCTCGACATCCTCGTGAACAACGCCTGCCAGACCGTGCGCCGTCCCCCGGGCTTCTACGCGCACCTGCTGCCGTTCGAGGAGGCGCCGCTTCGAGACCTGCCCGCGCGAGCTGCGCCCGCTCCTCGCCCATCAACGCGAGTGCGTCCGCGCCCTCGAAGCGCCGGCTGCGCTGCCGGAGGCGGCCACGTCGTCGCTGGACGCGACCGGGATGGCGCGTGGCAGGGCGGGGGCTCCGGCGATCGGCCTCAGGGCATCGGCGCGCCTGTCCCAGGTCCGCTACGCCTACGACGACGCCGCGCGGCGGCCCGACCTGTTCCCCGACGGCCACATCGACGTGGACCTGCAGCAGGTGGACCTGCGCGCCCAGAACACCTGGCGGCTCACGCTGGCCGAGGTGCCGACGCCGGAGATGCTCGAGGTCCAGCTCGTCAACGCGGTCGCGCCGTTCATCCTGTGCAGCCGGCTGAAGGCCGCTGATGCTGCGGGCGCCGGGACGGGACAAGCACATCGTCAACGTGTCGGCCATGGAGGGGATCTTCTCCCGCGGCACCAAGACCGACAAGCATCCCCACACCAACATGGCCAAGGCCGCCCTCAACATGATGACCCTGACCGTCGGCCCGCGACTACGTGGCCGACGGCATCCACATGAACGCGGTCGACACCGGCTGGGTCACCGACGAGGATCCGGCGCTCCACGCGACGCGCAAGCGCGAGGAGCTCGACTTCCAGCCCCCCCTCGACATCGTGGACGGCGCGGCCCGGATCTGCGATCCCGTTCTTCTCGGGGCTTCTGACCGGCGAGCACGTCTGCGGGAAGTTCCTGAAGGACTACAAGCCCTCGCCCTGGTAGACGCTCCCGGCTCGCCGCCTCCGTCACTTGGCCCCGGCCTTCAGCTGCGCGATGAGGGTGTCGAGGAACTGGCCCTTGGCGGCGTCCGTGCGTCGCGGCCCTCGCCCTTTCGAGAAACTCCACGGCCTGCGGCACCTTCGCCTGGTGGATGTAGCAGCGGCCCGCCATCTCGAGAAGATCGGGATCCTTCGGCTTCGAGGCGAGCCCTTGCTCGAAGCGGACCAGGGCCTCGTCGACCCGGTTCTCCTCGAACAGGATCAGCCCCGCGTTGTACGCGCCGTCCGCGTTCCCCGGGTCGATCTCGAGGCTCTTCTCGAAGGCCGCCAGGGCCTTGGGCGTGTCGTGGAGCTGCCTGTAGCAGACGCCCAGCTCGAAGTGGGCGCCCGGAAAGTCGGGGCTCAGGGTGGTGACCTGGGTCAGGGCCTGCGCGGCCTCCGCGTACATCTTCTTACCGACGTAGCCGAGCCCGAGGAAGTACCAGGCGTTCACGTCCTGCGGCTTCTTCTCGACGAGCGCCTTCAACTCGGGGATCGCTGCGTCGAATTCGCCGCGCTTGACCTTTTCGGCGGCCCCCTTGATCCCCGAGTCGGTCTCCTTGGCCTGCTCGACGCGCTCGAACCTGCTCCTGCGACGCGAGGACGATCTCGGGGATCTCGACGCGCTGCATCGTGTCCTGGTGCGCCTCGAACTTCCACTCGACCTTCGTGGTCGGGTACCCCTCCTTCGAGAGGGTCGCCTCGTAGACGCCGTGGGGCAGGCCCGCGAACTTGAACGCGCCGTCCTTGCCGGTCTTGAAGTGGATGACGCTGCTCGTGGCCTCGTCCCGCAGCTGGATCTCCAGGTCGGCGATCCCCTGCTTCTGGGCGTCGACGACCCTGCCCGTGATGTAGTACTCGCGATACTGGGCGAGCGCCGGGGCGCCGAGGATCAGCAGCCCGACGATCGCAGACCAGCCCGATCCGCTCAATCCCTCTCGTTCCCATGACGCTCCCTCCTTTCTGGACCGCGCCTGCTTCTGGGCGTTGCTCAGCGCTTCGTTCACCTCTCTCGGGCTGGTGCCTTCGGCTGAAGACGTCGGCCATCAGGAACCAGCCGAGTGCCTTGACGTCGGGCGCCCGGGCGAGCTCGCAGCCCCTTCTCCGGCGAGGCCCTGGACCTCGTCGAGAGGGCGCTCCCTCGTGGAGGAGGCCGCGGGCCAGGAACAGGTACCCCTCCGGCCGCTTCGGGCGCGATCCGGATCACCTCGCGCATCTGCGCGATCGATCCCGGGCCAGTCTCCATCCCTGGGACAGCGCCTTGCCGAGGTTGAACCGGGCCTTGAAGCTCTCGGGGTGGTTCGCCACCTCGGCGGCGTAGGCTGCCCGCGCCTCCTGCGGACCGGCCTTGCTCTTCGTAGAGCACGCCCAGGTTGAACTGGGCGCCGGGGAACCGCGGGTTGTCGCGCACGATCTCCTCGAGCGTGGTCTTCGCCTGCGCGAGCTGCTTCACGTCGATCAGGCACGCGGCCATGTTCAGGCGATTCTGGGTGAGCTTCGGCTGGATCTCGACCGCCTTCTCGAAGTTGGGCAGCGCCTTCGACGGCTCCAACCGAGAAACGTAGACGTCCCCGAGAAGGGCGTAGGCCTGCGAGTTGCGGTCATCGAGCGAGAGCGTCCGCTTGCAGAGGGCGACGACGTCCTCGGCTCTGCCCCTCGTCCAGGAGAACGTTGGCCAGGCCGATGAGCGCCTGGACGCTCTGTGGGTCGTCCTTCAGGACCCTGTCGAACTGGGCCTTGGCTTCCTTCTTTCGTCCCAGGTCCGAGTAGCACGCTCCCAGCATCAGGAGCGCCTGGGGCATGGCCGGCTCCTCCCGTAGCGCCGATTCCAGGGCCTCGGCGGCGGCCGCGTTCTCGTCCTTGGTGATCAGCTCCCCGGCACGCGCCACGGCCGTGTAGACCGCGAGTTTGTCCTTGGGATCCGCTAGCGGCGCCGATGGGTGGGCCGCCGCCTTGGGAATCGCGGGAGTTCCCACGTACCCGAGTGCCGCGAGGCGCTCCGCGGTCTCCTTGTCGAGGTCCGCCGCCTCCGGCGCGGGCGCATCGCGGCTCGTCTCCGCCATCAGCCGATCGAGCTCGTCGGGCCATCTCGCGGACTACGGTCGGATGCCGGTCGTAGACGTTCGTCTGTTCTCCCGGATCCGCGACGAGGTCGAAAAGCTCCGGCCGTGGCGCCTGGATGAGCTTGTAGCGCGGCGAGCGCAAGGAGTGGAGCTGGCTCCATCCGAACTGGAGGCTGGGAGTCATCGATTCGCTGTGGGCGTAGACCTCCTTCCGCGTCTCGCGATGGAACATCAGCGGAAGAAGGGAGCGGCCGTGGACGCTGACTGTGGAGTCGACGCCGGCGACGGCGAGCACCGTCGGGAAGACGTCGACCAGGCTGACCTGCGAGTCGACTCGGACACCGCGCAACTCCTCGAACGGCGTGGTGACGATGAACGGCACGTGAAGGACGTAGTCGTAGACGAAGTAGCCATGCGTCCCTTCGCCATGGCTGCCCAGTCCCTCGCCGTGGTCCCCGAGATGACGACGATCGTCTTCTCGGTCGAGTCCGGCGCTCGCGGAGCCATGAGACGCATCGGCCCACCTGCTGGTCTGCGAACGCGATCTCGCCGTCGTAGAGGCGCGGCCGTGCCCCGGCTGCGAAACTCCGAGCGAAACGGCTCCGGCGGCTCGTAGGGCTGTGGGCATCGTAGAGATGAATCCAGGCGAAGAACGGTCGATCCTTCCGGCCCGTCCAGCCATGGAGCGCGGCGTCCATCACCTGGTTGCCGGGCCTTTGAACCGCCAGCCAGGTCGAGGTGCTTGAACTTCTTCATGTCGAAGTGGTCGTCGTAGACGCCGAAGCCCTGGTTCAGACCCCAGCGCCCGTCGAGGACGAACGCTCCGACGAAAGCTCCGGTCTGGTAGCCCTCTCGTGAAAGGATCTCCGCGAGCGTCGTCTGCGCCTGGCTCAGGGCCGTGACGCCGTTCACGCGGACGCCGTGGTAGGCGGGATAGAGGCCCGTCATGATCGAGGAGTGGGCTGGCTGCGTGAGCGGAGCCGGCGTCGCGGCCTGCGCGAAGAGGACGCCGCTGCTGCGCGAGCGCGTCGATGGCCGGGGTCCGGGCATCCGAGTCGCCGTAGCAGCCGAGGTGGTCCGCACGGGTGGTGTCGAGTGTGATCAGGACGATGTTGGGCTTGTCTATCCGCCGTTCGGCCCAGAACGCCGCCAGCGTCTTCCCGGGGTCCTTCCGCGCGGGGCGAGCGAAGATTAGGAGGAGGACCACGACGAGCACGATCGCGACCGAAACGGCGACGAGCCGTGGAAGGGAGACATTCCGGAACCGGGATCGCGCGGATTTCATGGTGGCAGTCGGGCGTCGGCTCGGGTCCATTCTAAGCTCCGCAGGGAAAGGCCGGCCCTCATGGACTTTTTGTGAGAGAGGCCTTGACAGCGAATGCAGAAGCCTTTATTAAGGATGTTAAAGAACTCCGTCGAACCGTGGTTGAGACTCGAGCTTGGCAACGGAGGCTGTCATGAAGATTCGCTCCGGCCGCAAACTGCGAGGCGTCGTGCTGCCTTCTACTCCTGCTTGCGTTGGCGCGGGCGCGACGACGAGCTCGTGCGCAGGCCATCCACGAGGGAAAGCTCACCGGAACGGTCGTCGGCACGGATGGAGCCGTCGCTCCCCGGGGCAACCGTGGAGATCTCAAGCCCGGCGCTCATGGCCATAGCCGGCAAGAGATCCGCCACCACCTCGGGCCGGGGTAGCTACGTGTTCATCAGCCTGCCGGTGGGGACGTACACCGTCACGACCTCGATGCCCGGGTTCAAGACGATCGTGCGGGAGAACATCGATGTCTCTGCCGACAGCGCGGTGACCCTCGACGTGGTCCTGCCGGTCGGAGCGGTCGCGGAGACCGTGACGGTCACGGCTGAAGGACCCGTCGTCGACACCAAGACGTCCACGGTCGACTCGAAGATCGACAAGGACATGCTGGCCAAGCTCCCGACCAGCCGGGACGCGTTCTACGACCTGGCGCTGACGACGCCCGGCATGTTCGACTCCTCGAGCTCGACCTCCATGCCCAGCCCCACGGCCTACGGCAGCGCGACCAACGAGAACGTCTTCCTCGTCGACGGAGTCAACGCCACCAATCCCGAGGCCGGGTCCTTTGGGACGTCTCGTCAACGTCAACTACGACACGGTCGAGGAGGTGCGGGTCGTGGCGCTGGGCTCGAAGGCCGAGTACGGCAGCTTCTCCGGCGTGACCATCGACGTCCTGACCAAGTCGGGCAGCAACCAGTTCCACGGCAGCGCGGCGTTCTACTCCATGCTCGGCAGCCCCGCCAACAACCAACCCGCCCTCGGGTCGGATCTCGGGGCGCCCTGGCTCTTCCTTGGCGAAGGCGAGCAGCTTGCGGGAGAGACCAAGACGGACTGGGAGGCGAGCGCCACGGTCGGCGGCCCGATCCTCAAGGACAAGCTGTGGTTCTTCGGGGCTTTCGACTACCTCCGCAACGACAGCCTGCCCCCACGACGGGAATCGGGGCTGCTGGAGCGAGTCCTGGGGCCGTTACGCCGACGCCAAGCTCTCGGCTTCGCCCTTCAAGAACCACCGCGCCTGGGTCTCCTACCACTACGAGAACAACGACGGCGATGGCCTTACCCAGGGCGCGGAGCCCGGGTGGGACACCCACGGCGAGCTATGGCTCCAAGCGGACAAACAACACGGTCTCGGGGCAGTGGCAGTGGTTCCCGAACGGCACGACGACGGTGAGCGCCAAGTACCTGGGATTCGGACAGAACGAAAACCCCTACCTGCCCGGCCAACGCTCCCGACCATCCCGGTTACATCAACTGGTGGAAGTGGAACGACGGCGAGTATGGAACATCAACGGCGCATTCCCGTACGTCGACTCCCTGGCTGCGAATCGCCAGACCATCCAGGCCGACCTCTCGCACTACGCCGAACGGTTCCTCGGCCAGCACGACATCAAGTTCGGCGTCGCAGTACACGAAGGGACGGGGCAACCGGCAGGAAGGCTACTTCCAGAACTACGTCAACTTCCTCTACCCTATCGGCTGGACTCAGAACGTCGACGGACCTGAAGAACTACTACGGCGAGAACGGGCCTCCTTTTCTACAACAACAAGGACACATCAACCCCATGCTGACCGTGCGCACGGCCGACTCGGCCGGGGCGTTCTTCGACGACCAGTGGTCCCTCACCAAGCGCCTGACCGTCAACCTGGGCCTGCGCTTCGACCGTATGACGACCAAGTACGGCCGGGGAAGGTCTACGAGTTCGCCACCTCCCCCGCCCAGATCAACGACCCTCCGCCCGTCATCCGCGACCGCGCCGGACAGCGGGAACATCTTCGATTTCAAGACGTGGTCACCGCGTATCGGGCTGAGCTACACGCTGACGGCCGACGACAAGACCGTCGCGCGCGCCGCGTTACGGCCGCTACTACATGCCGATCACCGTCGAGTTCCTGAGGCGGTTCGGCCCCGACATGCCCCCCTATGACGCGGGACGTACCAGATCTACGAAGTCGGGCCATGGAGCACGTCGACACGAACGGCGACGGGTACATCGATTCGAACGAGATCGCGCGCCGCGGCCCAGCTGGTGTACGGAATGACGCCGATCAGCGAGGAGCTCGAGGACGATCGACTCGTCCTGGACCTTGAACGTCGCCCCCAACATCAAGGACCAGTACGTCGACCAGGTCACGCTCAACATCGAGCGTGAGATCGCCCAGAACTTCTCCGTCAGCGCCACCTACATCTACAAGCACTCGGCCAACATATTCGCCAACGTCCCCATCAACAAGGTGACGGGCCAGGATTGGGAGTACGAGCGGATACCGTTCACGACGTCCACCGGCCAGACCGTGCCGCTCTACAGCATCGTGGAGAAGGACTACAACGGCGACGGCGTGATCGACGGTGACGACATCAGGTGGATCAGCGAGAACAACACCTACAGGGTCGAGAACATGCCGGCGTTCGACGGTCACAAGCCGAAGCGCGACTACCACGGGCTCCAGCTGGTCTTCAACAAGAGGTACTCCGACCGGTGGCAGGCTCTGGCGTCATTCCTGTATTCGAACTCCTCCGGCGTGGCCCGCCGCACGGTACGGCAGGACATCAACGTGCTGGGGCCCGATGTTCTGGGACGACAACTGGATGGACATCGCTCAACAACACGATCAACAACATGGACGGTCCGCTGCCCTTCACGCCCAAGTACGAGTTCAAGGTGTCGGGCTCCTACAAGATCCCCCGGGTGGAGTCGACTTCGGCGCCCGGCTCCGGACGGCCACCGGAAAGCCCATGTGGAAGCTTGAGAACTATCCGCAGCACAACCAGTACACTGACCCGCCAGGCGGGATCATCGACGGTGGAAGCCGGATCGTCGGCAGCGAGACGCCGACCTACCTTCCCTCCCAGCACCTTCTCGACCTCCATATCGAGAAGGCCTTCAAGGTGGGCGGGAAACGAGGAAGCTCCATCTCGTCGTGGACGGGTTCAACATCTTCAACTCCTCCACGCCCAACGACATCAACGTCAGCGAATCCGCTTTTGGCAAGGTCACGTCCATCCCCAGCGCTCGACACTTCCGAGGGGGTGTCCGCTTCGAGTTCTGAGTCGCTCCATCCATCCCTCCCTACGGAGCGGAAGGGCTATCGGCGCTTGTCCTGGGCCTGGTCTGGAATCGGCGTCGTGCGGGACAGTTCCGCGTACTTCCGCGCCAGGTCCGACTCCCCGAGGCGCGCATAGACCGTGGCGAGCAGGTAGTACACCTGTAGATCGAGGACGAAGCCATCGGGGTCCCGGAGGCTGAGGGCACGCTCGGCGTCCTTGCGGGCGGCAGCGTAGTCCTTGCGCGCCAGGTTCAGCTTGCCCCGCTCATAGTGAACCCCTCGGTGGTTCGGAGAGGAGGGCTACCGCGCGGTCGAGGTGCGACTGGCTCTCCTCCAGGCGGCTCTCCTTGAGGAGGAAGCGCCCGTAGTTGTAGTCGACGAAAGAGTCGAAGAAGGGGCTCTTGTTCACCGTCAAACGCATCGCAGTAGGCGAGGTCCGCGCGCTCGGCGTCCCCCATCGCCTCGAGGCTGACGGCCAGATAGTCGTGAGCGCGCGCGTCCAGGGGCCGGAGGGCGATCACCCGCTCGAACTGCCGGATCGCTTCAGGGTGCAGATTGCCCCGGAAGGACAGGATTCCCAGGTGATAGTGCGCCTCGGCGTTCGCTCGGCTCGAGGGCTAGCGGCCTTCTCCAGCGCGCGGCGGGCCTCGGCACGTTCGGCCTCTCAGGCTCAGGATCTGCCCCTGGACGATGAGCGGCCGCGGGGCAGTCGGGGTTCAGGGAGAGCGCCAGCGACGGACCGGTAGTCCGCCTGGGGCGAGGCGGCGTCGGGACGAGCCAGTACTGCGCGAACGAGGCGTGCACGACCGCATCGCCGGGAGCAGGTCGTGGCGCGGCCGAAGAGTCGTTCCGCCTCGGCCAGGTCGCCCTGAGCCGCGCGCGTTCGGGCCAGGCCGAGGACGACGTCGCTGCAGTCCGCATAGGAGGCTGAAAGAGGCTCGAGCAGCCGTTCGGCATCCCCCCGGCCCTCGTCCAGGGCCGTCTCGGCCGATCCCAGGGCCGGCTCCGCCCCCGCGCACGGATCGCTGCCGTCCGGAGGAGAGGCTGCGACCGCCAACGTCGAGCAAGCGGCCGACGAGAAGGAGCGCGATCGCGGTCCAGGCGCGGCTCCACGCGCTGTCGCCCACGGGTCGCCCGCGGGTGTCGCTCACGGCTCCTTCACCTTCAGTACCTGCTGCGCCGAGACGTTCCGTGAGGGTCTGCCGGGCTCCGCTCGGCCAGCGGATCTCGATTTCCCGTGCGGTCCGGTCGGCGCCCAGGCCGAAGTGCACCCGCTTGTCGGAGGCGCTGGCATAGCCCACGGCGGTGGTCGCGTGGTTGAACTGGGTCCGCCCGGATTCGCCGGTGAGCTTGACGGCCGCGCCGATGCCGTCGCGGTTGCTCTTCGTCCCCTCGAGCTGCAGATCGAGCCAGCGCCCCGCCTCCGCGGTCACGTTGTAGAGGACCTCCGCCGGCTCTCCGATCACCGAGACGACCACGTCGACGCGGCCGTCGCCGTCCAGGTCGCCGAAGGCGCATCCTCGATGCGCGCGGGCGCGTTGCATGGCCGCTCCGGCCCCCGCGCGTCACGTCGCGGAAGCGGCCGTCTCCGAGCCCCTGGAAGACGGCGTTGGGTTGCCGGTAGTGGTGGGGGCTGTAGAGGTCGATGTTCTCGCTCACGTGGGAGTTCGCGGTGAACAGGTCCTTTTGGCCGTCGTTGTCGAGATCGTACGCGCCCGTCCCCCATCCGCTCATCCTGATCGTCGGGAAGCCCAGGCCGGATCGGTAGGTGGCGGCGGCGAAGAAGCCGTCGGACGTGTTGAGGTAGAGGGGAAACGGCTCCCCGCTCAGGGCCGTGAGGAAGATGTCGGGGCGGCCGTCCTGGTCGAGGTCGCGGAAGTCGGCGCCCATGCCGGACACGGGCACGCCGTCCTCGGTGTACGCGACGCCCGTCTCCACGCCGGCCTCGACGAACGCACGACCGCCGACGTTGCGGAAGAGGAAGTTCCGGAGCTGGTCGTTCGCCACGAAGAGGTCCGCGAGACCGTCTCCGTCGGCGTCGGCGACGGCGACGCTCATGCCCCTGCCCACGTGGGCCCCGATCCCCGTCTCCCGGGTCACGTCGGTGAATCGGCCGCCGCCCTCGTTGCGGTAGAGGAGGTTCGGGACGCCTTCGTAGTCGGTGGGGGAGCAGGACAGTCGCCGCCCTTCCGCGCCGCAGAGCCGGTTGTTGGCCGGCGACCAGTCGAGGTAGTTGGCCACGAAGAGGTCGAGGTCCCCGTCGTTGTCGTAGTCGAGCCAGGCGGCCCCCACCGACCAGAGCTTCTGGCCCCCGGCGCCGATCCCCGACACGCCCGCCTTCTCGGTCACGTCACGGAAGGTCCCATCGCCCTCGTTGTGGTAGAGGATGTTGCGGTTCACGCCCGTGACGTAGAGATCGGTCCAGCCGTCGTTGTCGAAGTCGGCCGCCGCGGCTCCCATCGAGTACCCCTCGCCCCGGACTCCCGCCCGGTCGGTGACGTCGCGGAAGGTCCCGTCACCTTCGTCGTGGTAGAGCCGGTTCCAGAAGCGCGGGTCGTCCTTGGCCAGCCCGGGTATCCGGGCGCCGTTGGTGAAGAACACGTCGAGCCGGCCGTCGTTGTCGAAGTCGAGTAGGGCCACGCCTCCGAGCACGGCGTCGATGACGGGCTTGTCGGGCGTGGTGGCGTTGTCGAGGACGAAATCGATCCGGGACGAGGCCTGTCGGTCCTCGAACTGGATGCCCCCCAGAGGATTCGGACGGAGGACCGCCGGCCACGCCAGGGCCCACAGGGCCAAGCCGAAGCCGAACGGGCCCCTCGTCCTCGCAACAGCCATCACCTATTATCGGGGTGATTGGGGTGCCCTGTGACCCGCGTGGACGAGACGCACTCGGGCCAGACGGTCCGCGAGGCGGTGGGCGAGACCGTCGAGTTGTCTCTCGGCGAGAAGCCGACGACCGGCCATCTCTGGGAGGTGGTCTCGGGCGGCGACCCGGTTTGCTCCCTTCAGGGAACCTCGTTCGCCCCCTCGTCGGGGCGCCCCGGCGCAGGGGGCGTCCGGCGCTGGACGTTCCGCGTCGATCGCTCCGGGCTCGCCGAGATCGCCCTCGTCTACCGGCGCGCGTGGGAGACCGCGGCCCCCGCCCGGGAGTTTCGCATCCGCGTACGCGGCGTGACCCCTTCCGCGGACCGGGGTCCAGGCTAGACGGTCCGGATCGTCCAGAAGTCGTCCGATAGGTCCGGCTGCAAGAGGTAGGAGTACGGGATGGTGCCGTACCCCTTCCGCCCCCAGGCCCTGCCCCAGGAGTTCCGGATGATGAAGGCCTGGGCCGCGTCGTCGTAGCCCACGGCGAGCACGCAGTGGCCGCCGATCACCGAGTCGGAAGGTCCAGGCATGGGGATGGCCCCGGTCTTCGTCTTGAACGGCAGGTTCGAATAGCACGTGAAGCCGAGGACGAACGGGTATCCCTCCGCGAGGCAGCGCCTCATGTCCCCCAGGCTTCGCGCCACCCGGCTATAGGTCTTGACGGTGTGTTTCTTGGCCTCCGTGTAGCAGCTCGCGGGCGGCTTCTTCGCGAACTTGCAGTCCGGGCACGGCTGGCCCTCCTGTTCCGGCGCCGTATCGTCATAGGTCCAGAGGCTCTCGGGGCAGACGCCTTTCTTGGCCACGGACTTGATGCCGTCCCGGATCTGCGCCCCCGCGTCGACCAGGACGCTGTGCTCCATGACGCGCTCGTTGTAATAGATGAAGAGGCGCGACGGCGTGAACTTCTTGAGCCTTTGCTTCATCTGGTCGAATTCCACGGCGCCCGCGATTCCGTTGGCGGTGCAACTCCCCAGGTTCCCCTGGTCGTAGACCGGCGGGCACTTCCTGGTGAGGTCCACGCTTGCCGGCAGCGCGGCCTTGGCGAGCCGTAGCGGGGCCGAGTAGGTGAGGTCCCGGTGGTCGGGGAAGTCCGGGACCCACCCCAATCGTCGAATCTGAATCGGCATGGCTTGCCCTCCTTACGTGGTCGACTCACGGGTCCAGTCGACTGCAGTGACACTATAGCGTATCAACATCTCGTACTTACGATCTATTTGGATACGTATTTGCGCCGAGAGAACGGGGAGCGCTCCGACGACAACCGAAAGGACCAGCGACCGCGGCTAGAGCCGGAAGAGGTAGGTGAACTTCACGAAGAAGCCGTCCTGCTCCCGGGCGAGGCGGCGAAACGAGAACGCCGTGTCCTCCTGGAGGGAGCTGCCGTAGCCGGCGAAGAAGACGGTGCCGGGCGTCGGCTGCCAGGCGAAGAGGACGTCGACGCGGAGGCGGTTGGTCCGGGAGCCCAGGGCCCGCGTGTAGATCCCCGTCGAGTCGTTGCGGATCAGGATCGGCCGTTCGGTCCGGGAATCGTCGCGCAGGTCGTCCTGCGACTGGGCGTCGTACTCGGCGATGATGCGGCCGGAGATGGAGCGCGTCGCCTGGTACTCGACCTTCAGCCGCGGGATCTGGCGCCGCCCGACGACGGAGCCGTCGGTGCGCCGCTTGAACTGCTGCAGGTTGTAGAGCGCGTTCAGGCGCAGCTGCGTCGTGGGCCGCCAGTCGGCTTCGACCGTGACGTAGGCGATGTCGGCGCCCGACCATTCGAAGAAGTTCTCGTCCTTCCCCCAGAGCGCGTTGACGCTGCCGGAGAAACGCTTGAACTCCGGCGTCGTCACGTTCAGCACCCAGTCCAGGTTGGGAAGGCGGGGGACGCCGACGAAGGGCAGGATCTCGCCCGGGCGGTCTCCCTCGAGGGCGTAGTCGGCGTAGAGCTTCGTGTCGTAGCCGAAGGACTCGATGAGGATCGAGGCGCCCGCCTTCCAGCCGCCTCGCAGCGTAGCGTTGTTGTTGACGTGGAACTGCTTGTCCTGGATGCCGCCGGGACCGAAGAACGCGTCGTAGGTCCAGAGGCCGGCCAGGACGAAGTCGGTGTTCCAGCTCTCGAGGCGCGCGCCCTGCTTCCCGAAGAAGCTCACCCGCTGGTCGAAGCTGGTGTGGACGATCCCGGCCCGCTGGATGAAGCCGGCCTCGGCGCGGAAGTCCTCGTCGATCCCCGTGATGAGGGCCCGGGACCCGAAGCGCTTGCCGTTGCGGTTGAAGATGGCCTCGAAGAGGGGCGCCGTCGTGCTCTGCCCCGCGACGCGGGTCGACGAGAGGGCGCCTTGCAGGTCGAGGGAGTAGATGCTCCCCCAGGCGATGCGGGTGTCGAGGCCGGCCACGCGGTTCCAGTCGCCGCCGTCCTCCTTGTCGGTGTAGACGAGGCCGAGTCGCGACCCGGCCCCGAGGTCCCGGCGCGCGCGGAGGAGGTTGTAGATCGGGTGGCTGTCTCCGGTACGCGACGTCGCCTCGTCGTCGATCGCCGAGAGGAAGCCCACGCTCGTTCCGGAGAGCGTGCCCGTCAGCTTCGCCGCCGTCACGGGCGCTATCACGCGGCGCGTATAGATCAGGCGGTTCGGCGTCGCGAACTGCTCGAGGCCGTCCAGGAAGAACGGGCGCTTCTCGGTGAAGTAGAGGGCGTTGCGCGGGTCGTACTGGACCTGGCTGGCATCCGCCTCCACCTGGGAGAAATCGGGGTTGATCGTGCCGTTGAGCGACAAGCTCGGCGTCACGCCCCATCGCACGTTCCCGCCGACCTCGGGGCTCTTGGTGTCGTAGTCCCAGCGGCCGCCTTGCGGCGCACCGTCGGTCCGGGCGGTGAACTCGGGGTTCAGGTCGAGGACGAGGCCGCGATGCAGGTCGCGCAGGCCTTCGAGGGCGCCCTCCTGGGCCACGAATGAGATCGCGTCGCGGCGGGCCGGCACCCAGGAGTCCTCGTACCCCGTGCTCTGGCTCGTGCGCAGCACGTGCAGCCCCCAGGTCTGGGCGTCGGCCTTCTGGTAGCGAAGGCTCTTGAACGGCACCCGGACCTCGATCTCGTAGCCGTAGCTGGTGAGCCGCCCCTTCGACTGGAACACGAAGTCCGGCGAGAGGTCGGGAGGCTCGCGGCCGGTCGCGAGGCCCGAGAAGCCCCCCTGGCCCGGGGCCTGGCTCAACCCTTCGACCAGCGTCCCGTCGGCTTGCACCCCCAGGGGATTGACGGTGAGGGACACGGCCTGGCGCCCGTCGTTGAACGTGGAGAGGAGGAACGTCACGGTGTCCTCGGCCGTCAGCTTGTCGCGCTGGGCCAGGCTCGCCCGCACGCTGCCCGCGGGCGCAAAGGCGCGCACGCCGAAGTGGATCGCCGAGGCGGAGTAGAACACGAGGACTTCGGTCCTCTGCTCCGCCGGGCGGCCGTCGGTCGGGGAGTACTGCGAGAAATCGGTGAGGAGCGCCGCCCTCGACCACGCGCCTTCGTCCAGGACACCGTCGACGACGATCGCCTCGTCGAGACGGGGGATGGCCACCTTCAGCTCGTTCTCGCGGCCGCGGTACGTGGGCTGCGTGACAGGGTCGGCGAGGCCCGCGTACGCGGCCAGGAACAGGGCAGGGATCATGGGAGTGATCCCTATCTTACAAAACCCCGGCGCGCCGGGTTGGTAGTAGAGTCTCAAGCTCTCGGTGGCAAGGAAGCTGAAGGCCGGGCTCAAGGTTCTCGCGGTCGTCGCGGTCCTGGCGATCGTCACGTTGACGATCGTCGGCGCGCTCCAGCCCCCGGTCCCCCGTGGCCCCCGGACGTCGTCGGCACGCGGGCCCTGATCGCGGGGGTCCCCCTCCGGTACGCCCAGGTCGGTCGCGGTCCCGACGTGCTGCTCATCCACGGCTCGCCCGGATCGCTCGAGGACTGGTCGCCGATCGTGGATCGGCTGGCGGACCGCTTTCGCCTGACGGTCTACGACCGGCCAGGCCATGGCTACAGCGGCGGGGTCGAGCTGGCCCATACGCCCGAGGAGAACGCCCGCATCGCCCTCGAGCTCATCCGGGCGTTGGGGCTCGAGGACGTCGTGGTGGTCGGCCATTCATACGGAGGCATGACCGGTCTTGCTTTGGCCACGCGCAATCCCAGGGACGTCCGGTCGTTCGTGGTCGTGGGCTCGCGAGGCCACGGTCCCGTGAGCGTGGCGCCCCTCTACCGGCTCCTGGCCGTGCCGATGGTCGGCGCGGGGATCGCAGCCGCGGTGGGTCCCTGGATCGGTCCCGCTCAGATCGAAGCGGGGATCCGGTCGAGCTTCGGACCGAACGGCGATGCGATCCCACCCGGCTTCGTGGCCGAGCGCATCCGGATGTGGAACCGCCCGACGGTGTCGGCGGTTCTCTCGGCGGAGCGCGTGGCGCTCGGAGCCGCCCTCGAACGCCTGTCCGTTCACTATCCCGAGATCCGAAAGCCCGTCTTCCTGGTGTACGGGGAGCAGGATGCGCGGAACTACGCCGACGCCCAGCGCCTGAGCCGCGAGATCCCGGGGGCGCGCCTCGTGAGCCTTCCAGGCACGGGACACTATGTGCAGTTCGCCCGCCCGGACGAGCTTTGCCGTGTGATCGAGGAGGCGGCAGCGGCGCGTTGAGCGCTCAAGCGACCAGGGGGCCGAGGCGCACCAGCCGAACCACGGGCTGGTCTGCTTTCCGGGACGCCGCGAGGTCGACCTCGAACTCCGCGACCCAATCGTTGAGGCCCTCCGGGTCGACCAGCATCTGCTCGACGCGCCAGAAGGGCCGATCGTCGGAGGGCGTGACGTGGGTGTGGCGGAGGTTCCGGGCTTCCGGGTCCAGCCGCAGGCCGGAGTGCTCGAGGCGGTGGGCCTCGCGCGCCGCGCGCAGGCGCTCGACGGTCCATGGCACGTCGTCGCCGTCGGCCGGGGAGTCGAGGATCTCCAGCGCCGCCTCGTCCTGGGCAATGGACCACGCGCGGAGGAACGCGAAGGCGCGCGTCCGGATCGCCGCCGTGAATGCCTTGGCGTCGCGCGTCACGTCGGGCGCTTCCTCGGGTCGCGCGCGGTCGAAGCTCCCGTTCGCCGCCGCCCAGGGGGACGTAGCTCGGGTCGCGCATCCGCTCCCACTCTTCGAGCAGGCTCGAGTCGACCTGGCGCAGCATGTCGCGGAGGTACAACTCCATCTCCACCACGCCTTCGCTCTTCGCCCCGTCGGGCACGGTCTGGCTCAGGACCTTGTAGACGCTGTTGAGGTGGCGCAGGAGCAGCCCCTCGGCCCGCTCCAGGTCGTACTCCTGGACGTATTCCGAGAACGAGCGGAAGCCCTCGAACATCTCCCGCGCGATGGACTTCGGCTGGATGTTCTCCTCGCCGACCCATGGATGCCGCTCGGCGAAGGCGTTGAACGTCGAGTAGACGAACTCCCGCAGGGGCTTGGGGTACTCGAGGCGCTCGAGCTTCTCCATGCGCTGGTCGTAGTCCAGCCCCTCGGCCTTCATCTCGGCGACGGCCCGTCCCTTCAGCTTGTCGAGCTGCCGCCGCAGGATCAGCTCCGGGTCCTCGAGGATGCTCTCGACCAGGGTCAGGAGGTCGAGGTCCAGCGTCTCCGACTCCGGGTCGAGGAGCGGGATCGTCTCGAGGAGATAGAGCGAGAGCGTCTGGTTCATCGAGAAGTCGTCCTGGAGGTCCACGTTGACGCGAACCCGCGAGCCGTCCGCGGTCCGTGGCGTGATCTCCACGATGCGGCGCTCGACGAGGGATCGGAAGAGCTGCCAGCCCCGCCGGAAGTGCGGGCCCTTCGCTCGCTCGGGCTCGTGGCTGTCGCGGATCAGGGCCTGCATCGCGCGGCAGCCGTCGCTCCGTCGGGAGAGGACGTTCAGGAGCATCCCGTGGGAGACGTGGAAGCGCGAGGCCAGACGCTCGGGGGGAGCGCCGATGAGGCGCTTGAACGTCTGGAGGTCCCAGTTGGCGAAGTTGTGCTCGGGGGGCTTGCGTTTGACGACTTTCTTGCCGTCCTTGGCCTTCTCCCCGAGGCGGAGGTTCTCGATGGCGTGCTCCGGGGCCTGGGCCACGACGAAGCCGCGATCGTCGAAGCCCTTGCGCCCGGCGCGGCCGGCGATCTGATGGAAATCGCGCGCCGAGAGGACCGCCGTCTTCTGCCCGTCGAACTTGCAGAGGCGCGAGAAGAGCACCGTCCGGATCGGGACGTTGATGCCGACGCCGAGGGTGTCGGTGCCGCAGATCACCTTGAGGAGACCCCGCTGGGCGAGCTGCTCGACGAGGACGCGGTACTTGGGCAGGAGACCGGCGTGGTGCAGGCCGATCCCCTGCTTCAGCCACTTGCGGACGTCGGGGCCGTAGGGGCTCGTGAAGCGGAACCCGGTGAGCGCCTCGGCCACCGCGTTCTTCTGTTCGCGCGTGGCGAGGTTCAGGCTCGTGAACGCCTGCGCGCTGTCGGCGGCGTCCTTCTGGGTGAAGTGGACCACATACACGGGCGCCTTGTCCTCCGAGACCAGCTTCTCCAGGGTCTGGGGGAGGGGGATCTCGGAGTAGGCGTACTCGAGGGGCACCGGCCGCTCCACCGACTTCACCGTGAGCGTGGGCCGCTCGTTGAGCCGTGTGAGCTCTTCCTCGAAGAACGTCACGTCTCCGAGCGTGGCCGACATGAGCAGGAAGCGCGCCTGGGGCAGGGTGAGCAGGGGCACCTGCCACGCGACGCCACGGTCCCGATCGGCATACCAGTGGAACTCGTCCATCACGACGTCGTCGACGCGCGCCGACCCGCCCTCGCGCAGCGCGACGTTGGCGAGCACCTCCGCGGTGCAGCAGAGGACCGGCGCGTCGCGGTTCACGGTGGCGTCTCCCGTCGAGAGGCCCACGTTCTCGGGGCCCAGCTCGCGGCAGAGGGCCATCCACTTCTCGTTGACCAGGGCCTTGATGGGGCACGTGTACACCGAGCGTCCTCCGCGAGCGAGCGACGCGTAGTGAAGCGCCGACGCCACGAGGGACTTCCCCGAGCCGGTGGGCGTGTTCAGGATGACGTTCTTCCCCTCGAAGAGCGCGAGGACGGCTTCCTCCTGCGCCGGGTAGAGGGTCAGGCCTTTTCCCTCGACGTAGTCGAGGAACCGGCCGAGCAGCTCGTCGGCGTCGGCCTCGCGGGAAGGGAGCAGGTCGAATAGGGGACCAGGCATCGCGCGGGTATTGTGGGCCAGTTTCGCCGGCCGGAAGGTTTGGCGAGTGCTACGCTGTACCGATGTGGGGTTCCTCTCGAAGGCTTGCCCTGGTCGCGGTCGCTTTCGGAACGCTGCCCCTCGACTCCGCGTGCCGGAGCCCGGAGGCCCCTCCGACCGTCCTGCACATCGGGTTCCCCTACGACCTCGCGTCCTTCGATCCGCATGTGAGCAGCACGTTCGAGTCGCTGGAGCAGACCTCCAACGTCTACGAGCCCCTGGTGGCGCTCGGACCCGATCTCGACCTCGTCCCGGCCCTGGCCGTCTCGTGGTCGAACCCCGATGCCCAGACCTGGATCTTTAGACTGCGGCCCGGCGTGCGCTTTCATGACGGGTCCGTCCTAACCGCCGAGGACGTGGCCTACTCGCTGAGCCGGCTGCGGTCCGACGAGAGGCTCGCCATGCGATCGCTGCTCGCCGTCGTCACGAGGGCATCGGTCGAGGAAGGAGGCGTCGTTCTCCGCACCGCCCGTCCCTCCGCCCGCCTGCTCAACGAGCTGTCGCAGGTCGCCATCGTCCGTGCCGGCTCGACCCGCGAGGCGCTGGAGGCCCACCCCAATGGCACCGGACCCTACGCCGTCGACGCCTGGGCTCCAGGCCAGGCGCTGCGCCTCCGCCGTCACGAGGCCTACTGGGGCCCGCGGCCGGCGCATGACGTGGTGGACGTGGAGCTCGGGGCCTCGGACGAAAAGGCAGCCGCCGGCCTCCGAGACGGCCGCCTTTCGATGGTGGCGCATCTTGGGGCGGCCCTCGTGGCGGGGAACCCGCGCTACCGGGTCGTGCGCCAGCCGAATCCCTTCGTCCGACATCTCGCCTTCGACCTCTCGAGCCCGGCGCTCGCCGAGGCCCTCGGCGTGCCCAACCCGTTCCGCCGGCGGGAGGTCCGCCAGGCCATTGACGTCGCTCTCGACAGGGCCCTGATCGCGCGGGCGGCGTCCCCCAACGCCTATCCCGAGCGCCACATCGTCTCGGACCGGGTCTTCGGCCGTGACGCGACGCCGGCGGCGCCGGCACCGGATCTCCCGGAAGCGCGCCGCCTCCTGGCTGTCGCCGGCTACAGGCATGGCTTCGCCGTCACCCTCTCGCGCCCGCGGGCTCCCGACCCGGCGACCGACGAGCTCGCGGCACAGCTCGCCCGGGTGGGCATCCGCGTCTCCGTCGCCACGGCCCCAAGCAACAGCGAGTTCTCCTCGCGCCTGCAGCGGCGGGCGCTCGGCTTCTGGGTCACCTCCGACGCCTGCCTCACGGGCGAGGCGGGCGGCCTGCTCGCGACGGCGTTCCACTCGCTGGACCCGCGGAGGGCGCTGGGCCTGGAGAACTACGGCGGAGGGCGCGACGACGAGTTGGACCGCGCGGTCGAGGAGGCCGACGCGATCCTCGAGCCCGGTCCGCGCCTTCCCGTCCTCCAGGCCGCCGTTCGCCGGGCGGAGCGACAGCTCGCCTGGATTCCCCTTTACCGCAACGAGGCCGTCTTCGTCGTGGACCGCGACCTGGCCTTCGAGCCGCGAGCCGATCTCCTGGTGCGCTATGCCGAGATCCGGCGAGCGGTGCCCGAGCCGAAATCGCGCGACTGAGAGCGCCGCGGGCGGAGGGCAGACGAGGTAACATCGGCGGGCGCGAGCCGCGTTACCATTCAAGCGACGCCGCTCGACCAGAGACGAGGTGACCATGAACCGCTCGATCCCGGATCAGCCGCATCGGCGCCGCTTTCTCGCCGGCCTCGGAGCCGGGGCCGTGGCCTCCGTCCTCGGGCCCCGATCGGCCATGGCCGCCTTCGCGACGGGCGCGGAGGAAGACGGCCCGGCCCTCGGCACGGGACCCCATCGCTATCGGTGGATCCATGGCTGGGGGACGCTGCCGCAAGGAACGAAGTACGGCAGCACCCACGGCGGGATCGCGGTCGACTCGAAGGGCCACGTGTACGTCAGCACCGACGGCGAGGCCTCGATCGTCGTCCTCGACCGCGACGGGCGGTTCGTTCGGTCGTTCGGCAGGGAGTGGGTGCCCGACAAGGACGGCAACGGCACCCACGAGCTCCATCTGCATCGCGAGGGCCGGGAGGAGTTCCTCTACCTGACGAGCCTCTTCCGCCACCAGTTCGCGAAGCTCACGACCGCCGGGGAAGTGGTCTGGGTCAAGGGATTCCCGGAGGCCTCGGGGATCTACAAGACGAAGGACGAGTTCTCTCCCACGGGCATTGCCGTTGCGCCGAACGGCGACATCTACGTCGCGGACGGCTACGGTGCCAACTACGTCCATCGCTACAGCCGCAAGGCCGAGTACATCGCGTCCTGGGGTGGGAAGAGCACCGAGGCTCTCGAGCCGGGGAAGTTCAGCACGCCCCACAAGATCGTCGTCGACGAGCGGGGCAAGGATCCGACGGTGCTGGTGACCGACCGCGGCAATCACCGGCTGCAGTGGTTCACCCTCGACGGGAAGCACTTGAGGACCCTCGACGGCGCGGCCCACGATCTCCTGCGCCTGCCGGCCGCGTTGAGCATCCGCGGCGCGGACCTCGCGATCGGCGACTTGAAGGGGCGCGTCACCATACTCGACCGGGATGGCGCGCCGGCCGGCCAGCTGGGGGACAGCGCGGACGAGAAGAAACAGGGGACCAACCAGGTCCCACCCGACCAGTGGGTGGACGGGCAGTTCATCTCCCCTCACGGGATCGCCTGGGACGGCGACGGCAGCCTGTACGTATCGGAGTGGATGGCCACCGGCCGGGTCGTGAAGCTGGCCCGGCTGAAGTAGCCGCCGCGTTCAGATCCCGGCCGAGAGGCCGAAGTCGATCGAGAGGTTCGCGCCCGTGATCCCGGCCGCGGCGGGCTGGGCAAGGTAGTAGATCAGCTCCGCGACCTCCTCGGGCCGCAGGAAGCGCGCGCGGCTCCCCTGGGGGTAGTGGGCGAGGAGGCGCCGGCGGTAGGCGGCGGGGTCGCCCCCGCCGAAGGTGTCGGCCTGGTAGGCCAGCATGGGCGTGTCGACGTCCGCGGGACACACCGCGTTCACGCGCACGCCGCGCGGGGCGAGCTCGAGGGCGAGGGCGCGGGTGAGGTTGCTGACGCCCCCCTTCGACGCGCAGTACACCGCGGCTCCGGCGTTTCCCTGGAGCCCCGCGTCCGAGGACAGGTTCACGATCGAGCCGCCCGTGCGCTCGAGATGGGGAATCGCGGCGGCGCTCAGGAAGTAGAGCCCCTTCAGGTTCACACCCACCACGCGATCGAAATCGGCCTCCCGCGTCTCGTCGGCCGGGCCCTCGGTCCAGAGGCCCGCCGCGTTGACGAGACAGTCCAGGCGGCCCGCGTCGGCCACGGCCGACTCCACCACGGAGCGGCAGTCCTCCACCGCGAGCAGATTCCCTTTCGGCGCCGACACCAGGGCAGGGCCGAGGTCGGCGGCGAGGCGCGCGAGGCCGGCGGCGTCGCGGTCGGTCGCCGCGATGCGCCATCCGCCGGCCGCGAAGCGCCGCGCGGCGGCCCCGCCGATGCCGCCGGCTGCGCCGCTCACGAGGACCACCGGCTCAGCCATGGAGGCTCTTCTCGTCCACGATCGTGTGGCCGCCGTCCACCACGAGGAGCTGCCCCGTGACGTACGAGGCTTCCGGCGCCGCGAGGAACGCCACCGCCGCCGCCACCTCGTCGGGGGTCCCGCACCGGCCCAGGGGCGTGCCGCGGCCGTACACGCGCTCCGTCTCGGTGAGCGACGGCGTGTCGATCCAGCCCGGAGCCACCGCGTTGACGGTCACCCCCGTGCCGGCGACCTCCAGAGCCACGGCGCGCGTCAGGCCCGCGAGCCCGGCCTTGGCCGCGTGGTAGCCGGCGTCGCCACGGTACGCCACGATGGGCCCGGACACGGAGCTGACGTTCACCACGCGCCCCCATCCCGCTGCCGTCATGCGCGCGAGCGCCGCGCGCGTCACGTAGAACGCCGTGCCCAGGTTGCGCTGGAGCGCGTCTCCGAACGCCGCGTCGGAGAGCCGCTGGAGGGGAGCCGCCTCCGCCGGTCGCGAGACCGACGTCATGCCGGCGTTGTTGACGACGACGTCGATGCGGCCCAGGCGCTCGGCGACGGCGCCGACCAGGGCCTCCGCCTGCGCCGAGGCGGTCAGGTCGGCGGGAACGCCGATGGCGTCGATGCCGAGGGCCGCGAGCTCTGCGGCCCGGGCGTGAATGCGGTCCGTGGTCGAGCTGATCGCGATCCGGGCTCCGAGCCGCCCGAGCATCCGCGCGCAGGCGAAGCCGATGCCCGCCGGGTTTCCCGCGCCCGTGACGAGCGCGACGCGGCCGGAGAGATCGGCGAAGGGCCGGGTCGGCGCCGTCATCGTGCCGCCCCCGCCCAGGACATCCGGCTGCCCCGGATCACGCGATCGGGACGTGGCGCCCACGTGAGCGCCCTGCGGGCGGCGTATCGATCGTGGGGAATGTAGAGGGGAACCCAGGGGACGTCGTCGGCCGCCACGGCGGAAGCCGCGCGCAGGAGTGACAAGCGCTGGTCGTGGCTCATGGTCTTGTGCGCCTCCTCGGTGAGGGAGTCCAGCCGCGCGTTGCTGTAGCCGCCCACGTTTTCACGACCGTACCCTCTCGCGGCGTCGGTCGTGTGGAGGAGGAACTCGAGGACCTCCTGCATGTCGGCGCTGCCGCAGTTCCACCCTCCGATCATGAGGGAGGTGTCCCGCTTCGCCTGCCGGCGGAAGAGCGCCTCCTTCCCCTGGGGCCGGAGCTCCACCCGCACCCCGATTCCCGCGAGGGAGCCGGCCACGAAAGGCGCGACGCGGACGTCTCCGGCGAAGGAGGTGTCCGGCGCGTCCAGGACCACGGAGAACCCGTCCCCGAAGCCCGACTCCGCCATGAGGCGGTGAGCCTCGGCCGGGTCGTATACCTGACGCTTCAGGCCCGGGTCGAAGCCGAAGACCCGGGGAGCGGCGACCTGATCCGCCACCTCGCCTCCCGCGAGGAGGACATCGTGGACGAGGGCGCCCCGGTCGATCGCCGCCGCGAAGGCTCGCCGCACCCGCCGATCGAGGAACGGGTTGCGAGGGGGCGAGGCATAGGGCGAGCGCTGCCGGGACACGTCGAAGGCCAGGAAGATCTCGGTGAGGCTCGGAGACTCCATGAGTCGGAGCTCGGTGGCGGCGGCGACGCCGGCGCCCAGCTCGGGCGGGACGTCGCTGATCAGGTCCACGCGCCCCGCGACGAGCTCCGACAGGCGCTGATGGTCGTCGGGGATCGACGAGAACACGAGGCGCCGCACGGACGGCACCGGCCCCGGACCGCCGTCCCACGCGACGAGCACCGCCCTTCCCGCTCTCGGGTCCCACGACTCGAGACGGTAGGGCCCGGAGCCCACGGGTCGGGCCTTGAGCGTGGAGTCCGCGATGGGCCCCGCGGTCCGAGGCACGATCAGGGTCTGGGCCAGCGCCTGGACGAGGGTGGCGTCCGGCGCGCGCGTGTGCACCACGACCCTCGCCGGCGTAGGGGTCTCGACACGCTCGATGGAGAGCAGGCCCCCTCCCCACTCCGAGGCCGGGTCGTTCCGGGCCCGAAGGAGGCTCTGGGCCACGTCCTCCGACGCGACGGCGGATCCGTCGTGGAAGCGGTGCCCCGGGGCGAGGTCGAAGACCCACGTGAGGGCGTCGGGGTTGAACCAGGTGGCGGCGATTCCGGGTCCGGGGTTCAAGTCGTCGTCGGTCGTGACGAGCGACTCGTAGATGTTGGAGTTGACCGAGAAGGCCACGATCTCGTCGGTGGCGTGGGGGTCGAAGGAGATCGGAGCGGTGGTCAGGGCGACGCGGACCTCGGCGGGCCCCTCCGCGACGCGAGGGCGACACGCCGGGGCCGCGAGGGCGAGCGCCAGGACCCACGACGCGGACCTCGCCGTGGCCGTCACGAGGTGCCCGCCGGGGACGCCGCGGCCGCTTCCGGAGCGGCGGGGAGGGCGACGGCGAAGGTGGCCCCGCCGCCGGGCGTCTCCTCGAGCCAGATACGCCCGCCGTTGGCCTCGACGGCGAGGCGGCAGAACGCGAGGCCGAGGCCGCTGCCGCTCGCGGCCTGGCTCCCCGGCGCGAAGTTCTGGAAGAGACGAGACCGGGCCTTCTCGTCCACTCCCGGGCCGGAGTCCTTCACCCGCACGGCCACCCCGTCCACCTCGCGCGCCAGGGACACGGTCACCGCCGCCCCGGCCGCGCTGAACTTGATCGCGTTGTCGAGGAGGTTCTGGAGGACCCTCGCGATCAGCCCGCGGTCCACCCAGGCGTCGGCCATCGGCGAGGCCGGGTCCTCTCCCGCGAGACGCACGTCCCGCGAGGCGGCTCCCGGCGCGGCCAGGCGCAACGCCTCGCTCACGACCTCCTGGAGGGGGACGCGCGCGCGCGCGATCGGCGCCGCGCCGTCCTCGAGGCGGCTGACCTCCAGGATCGAGTTGATGAGGCTCGCGAGCCGGGCGCTGTTGCGCTCCGCGATCTCGATGAGCTTCTGGTCCGCCGGGGCGAGGCCCGGCAGCCGCTCCAGCAGCCGGAGCGACCCGGTGATGCTCACGAGGGGGCTGCGGAGGTCGTGGACCAGCGCCCGGGTCAGCTCCTCACGAACGCGCAGGAGCCGAGCGTTGTCGAGACCGAGGCTGATGGCTCCGGCGAGAGCCTCCGCCAGGCGGACGTCGTCGGCCCCGAAGGCGTCGCGAATGTCGCTCTCGAGGTCCAGCACGCCCAGGACCCTCGTCCCGTGCTTGAGCGGCACCGCCAGCTCGCTTCGAACGTCGGGCGCGTGGGCGAAATAGTCGTGGTCCTTCCCAACGTCGGGCACGAGCTGCGTCTCCCCAGTGGAGAACGCGCGGCCCACGATCCCCTGTCGGGCGGCCTGACGGGTCTCGGAATGGGCGGGCCCCAGGAGACGCAGCCATCCATCGTCCCCGCTGACGGCGACGACCACGTTGGGCCAGCCGGTCCCCCGGGCGATCGCCTCGGCGGCCGTGGCCGCGATCTCGTTGGCGCCCAGTTGGCGAGCCGCGGCGCCGAGGACCTCGTTCAGCAGGGCGTGTTGCCGGGCGACCCGCATCCGCTCGTTCGTGACCTGGGCGTTGCGCAAGACGAGGGCGACCTGCGCGGCCACCGACTCGACCAGCCGGCACTCCTCGTCCCGGAAGAAGTCCCGCTTGTCGTGCACCAGGGTGAGGACGCCGACGAGAGTGGGTCCGGTCGCGATAGGGACACAGAGCGCCGCCTTGATGCTCGCGTCCTGGCTGGGCAGCCGGCTCCAGCGCGGGTCCTTGCCGACGTCGGGCACGATCGCGCTCTGCCGCTCCCGCGCGACCCAGCCGGCCAGACCATCCCGAAGAAGATCACGGGCCACGGCGGCGTCGACGATGGTCGTGGCCTCGCCTCGGGTGAAGAGGCCCCGCGCGAACTCACCGTCTTCGCCAAAGAGGAGCAGGCTCGATCCCGTGGCGCCCGTCAGGTCCCCGGCCGTCTCCAGCACGTCTTCGAGGATCGAGTCGAGATCCGGCCCCCCTCCACCTGCGCGTGCGGCGGCCAGCAGCTTCGCGAAGAGCTCTTTCTGCGAGAGAAGCTCGCCTTCGAAGCGCCGCGTCGCCAGGAGCACCACCGAGACGGTCCAGCAGACGCCCGAGACGAGACCAATGGCCAACGCCGGCGTGGTGAGGGCGTCGGCCCTTGCGTCGCCACCCACGAAGGCCAGGATGGCGCGGACCATGAGCATCACGCTGTCCGTGGCCAGGGCCGCCGCCGCCCACAGGGCCAGAGATCCGGCCATCCGCCTCCGTCCGTGGTACCACGTCGTGCCCGCTGCGGCGCCCAGGAGCGTCGCGAGGATCACGCTGGACACGACCACGCGGACCGCCACGCTCGGCCAAACGTAGACGAACAACGGGAAGAAGATGCAGGACAGCCCGAGGGTGACGGCCGTGACCACGCGAAGGGGGTCGCGGCCGTCGAACTCGCGGCTCCCTTCGAAGACCACGGCCGCGCCGAGCATCAACGCCACGTTCCCCAGGACGACCGCGAGAACGTCCGGAAGGCGTCCCCACGTGGCAAGGAGACCCATGCCCACGAACATCAACCCGAAGCCGGCGGCGAAGCGACCGAGGGCCGGGGACGTGCCGCGGAGCTCCCGCCACGTGAGCCACATGGTGGCGCACAAGGCGGCCATCACTGCCGCGCTCAGGGCGTACACCGCCTGGAGGCCCTGGAACGACGACATGCCTTCGGTCATGACCCGGCCGCCAGCGTAAAGCAAAAGGCGGCGCCCTTGTCAGCCCCCTCCGACTCGACCCAGATGCGGCCGCCGTGCACTTCTATGATCCGCTTCGCCAGGGCCAGGCCGATCCCCGTGCCGCCCGCCGCCGGGTCCAGCTTCTCGAACAGGCCGAACACCTTCTGGTGGTAGCGCGGGTCGATCCCGACGCCGTTGTCACGCACGTAGAAGACGGGCGGGGTCGCCTCGCGCCACCCCACGTCGATCCGGGGCTGCGGCTGCGTCCCCATGAACTTGGCCGCGTTGTCCAGCAGGTTCTGCAGGACCTCGATGAGCCGCGCGCGATCGGCCTGGACCGAGGGCAGCGTCGGATCGACGACGAGGTCGATCTTTCCCTGTTCGAGCCGGCCCCGAACGAGATCGGCCGCCTCACGCGCCAGGTCCCCGAAGGGCACCTCCACCGGAGGGTTCGTGACGCGCCCCACCCGCGACAGCTCGAGAAGGTCGTCGAGGAGGCCGCGCATCCGCCCCGTGGCCTCCACGATCCGGGTCGCGTCCCTCTCCAGGCGGTCGAGGCGCCCGGAGGCGGTGTCCTTGAGGATGAAGTCCGCGTACGAGCGGATCGTGATGAGCGGGCTCTTGAGGTCGTGGGAGACCGTGTAGGTGAAGCGCTCCAGCTCGGCGTTGCGCCCCTCGAGCTCGGCGTTCAGCTTGTCCAGGGCGGCGTAGGAGTCGGCCACCGAGTGGACGTAGGACCTGAGCTCCGTGGCCATGCGGTTGAACGCCGTCGACAGGATCCGGATCTCCGTCGCGGAGCCCGGCGCCACCTCCATCGTGGTGTCGAAGTCTCCCCGCGAAACGCCCTCGACGTGCGCGGTCAGTCTCTGGAGCGGCTTCGCGACGCGCCGGGCCACGCCGAGGCCGACGATCGTGGCGAGGAGGGTCGCCGAGAGGAGGAGGAACCCGAAGATCCAGCGCGCCTCGCGCCTCCGCGCCTGAAGGGAGGCGTATCCCACCCGGTAGACCGCCGACTGCCGGTGCTGGCCGTAGCTCTCGAGGTACGGCGCCACGATCTCGAGGCCCGCTTCCCCTCCCGTCTGGATCCTGCGGTCCGAGGCCACGACCTGGGCCGCCGCCGCGCTGAGCCAGGGATCGGGAGCGTCCCCGCCCCCCGGCGAGGGAGGGGCCGCCTCCTCGCCGTCGGCCCCCATGGAGGTCGAGTCGAAGAGGACGCGGCCGCTTCCGTCGAGGATGCGCACGTTCGTCAGGTCCGGGTTTCGCTCCAGCACCCGGCGCACCAGCTGGCGGAACTGGAACACGCTGCTGCCGTGGTACGTGTTGTACCCCTCGCAGAGCTCCCGCACGGTGAGGAGCGCGTAGTCGCGCCCCTTGGCCTCGATCTCCTGCTTGAGGTAGCGCTCCGCGAGGACCGTGAGGACGACGCCGTGGGCGAGAAGGACGACGGCCACGGTGGCCGCCATCGCCATGGCCATCCGCACGCCGAGGGTGCTCCAGAAGCCGCCGCGGCCGTCCCGCGCGGGCGTCGCGGGGAGGGCCGGGCTTGCGCTGGCGCTCACGGCGGGGCCGGGGAGCGGGGAATGTGGATGGCGAACGTCGACCCGACACCGAGCTGGCTGTCGACCTCCAGCCGGCCGCCGTGAATCGCCGCGACGGCGTGAGCGATGGCGAGGCCGCATCCCGTGCCCTGCTGCTCGTTCTGCTCGCGGTCGACCTGGTAGAAGAGCTCCCACAGGCGGGCCTGCTCCTCGGGCGCGATCCCGGTGCCGTCGTCCTCCACCTCGAGGGTGACGAACCCGTCGGTCGGTCTCGCCCGCAGGATGGCATGGCCGCCGTCGGCCTTCGAGAACTTGATGGCGTTGTCGAGCAGGCGCCCGAGGGCTCCGGTGAGAAGCGTCGCGTCGGCGTCGACGACCGGCATCCCGGGCGGCACCGCCACGGTCATCGTCACCCGCCGGGCGTCGGCCGCGCCGCGGCGGCTCTGGACCACGTCCCGCAGCAGGGCCTCGAGATTGGCGAGGGGAGCCCGGCGCGAGAGGTGGGTGCGATAGGCGTCCCCCGATCGAAGCTCCACGAGCGTGACCAGGTCGTCGGCGAGCCGCCGGAGCCGCTCCGCGCCCTTGAGCACGCCCTCCACGATGGCGTGGAGGTCCTCGGCCTCCGCCGGCTTCGCCGCCTCGCGGAGGAGCTCGGCGTAGCCGAGGACCATGGTCAGCGGGGTGCGCAGCTCGTGGGCGAGGGTCGTGAGGATCGTGTCTTTCAGCACGGCGATCTGCGCCGAGCGTCCCGCTTCGAGCCGGGCCCGCCGGTTCAGCAGGGTGCGCACCGCGAACAGCAGGTCCTCGCCGGTCACGGGCTTGACGAGGTACTCGTCGACTCCCAGCTCCAGCGCATGGCGGGCGCGGCTCGGCTCTCCCACGGCGGTGAGCATGAGGAACGGGAGGGTGATCCAGTCGGGGCGGGAGCGGACCCTGTCGTAGAGCCCGTACCCGTCCATCGCCGGCATGTTGACGTCGGAGATCACGAGGTCGACCGGGCTTCGTGAGAGCAGGGCCAGAGCCTCCAGACCGTCCCCCGCCTCCAGGACGCGATGGCCGGCTCGCTCGAGGGTGTCCCGGAGCACCTCGCGCACGATCGTCTCGTCTTCGACCACGAGGACAACGGCCGGTTCCATGACGTTTTCCGTACGATACCCGCGTTGGCGCCTCGTCGCCAGGGGGAGACGCTAGCGACCTCCCGCGCCGCGAAGGGCCTCTCCCACGGCCCGCAGCAGGTCCGCGGTGCCGAAGGGCTTGGGAAGATAGGAGAAGACGCCCAGGGGCGCCAGCCGGTCCCGGCTGAGGGCCTCGCCGTAGCCGCTGACGACGACGATCGGCAGCGCCGGCCGGATGCGGCGCAGGGCCTGGGCCAGCTCGACGCCGGACATCTGGGGCATGTTGTGATCCAGGATCGCCACGTCGCAGGCGGCCCCGGTCTCTCCGAGGGCCTCCAGCGCCTGACGAGGACTGCTTCGCGCAACGACACGCGCGCCGCGGCTCTCGAGGAGATCCCTCACCGTCGCGGCGACGAGCGGCTCGTCGTCCACGTAGAGGACATGTCGACCCTCGAGGTTGACGGCCGCCTCGATGTCGGCTCCCGCGACCTCCGCCTCCTCGGCCTCGGGAAGGAAGACCTCCACGACGGTTCCCTCCTCCGGTGCGCTCTCGACACGGATGAGGCCGCCGTGCCCGACCACGATCCCGTGGACGACGGACAGCCCGAGCCCGGAGCCCTTGCCGAGACCCTTCGTGGTGAAGAAGGGCTCGAAGATCCGCTCCCTCACGTGCTCGGGCATGCCGTGGCCGGTATCGCGCACTCGCAGTCGGACGTACCGGCCCGCCCCCATTCCCGGTATGCCCTCGTCCGCCCCCGGCCGATCCAGTCGCAGCTCCAGGATTCCGCCCTTCTCCTCCATGGCGTGCTGGGCGTTGGTCCCGAGGTTCATCACGACCTGGAGGATCTGCGTCGGGTCCGCGAGGACGGTGAGGTCTCCCCGTGCCTCGGAGCGGATCTCGATGTTCCTGGGAGACGTGGCCTTCAGGAGCCTCAGGGCCTCCTGGAGGACCGGCGCGACGAGAAGCGGGCGGAGCCCGGCCTCGCCGCGCCGGCCGAACGCCAGGATCTGCTTCACGAGGCTCCGGGCGCGGTGGCTCGCCTCGAGCAGGCGGTCGAGGTAGCCATCCACCGGGCTCCCCGGGTTCGAGGCACGAGCGAGCTCGGCGCAGCCGAGGATCGCCTGGAGGATGTTGTTGAAGTCGTGGGCGATGCCGCCCGCGAGCATCCCGAGGGTTTCGAGCCTCTGGGCCTGGCGCAGCTGGCCCTCGAAGCGGCGCGCCTCGGCCTCGGCCCGGGTGCGCTCGGAGATGTCCCGGGAGTTCACCACGGCGCGGCGCGCGCCCCCGCCCTCGGGTCGCGCGCTTCCAACCGCTTCGAGGACGCGGAACTCGCCGTCGCTGGCCCGCACGCGACAGACGAGGGACCGGGGCAGGGGCTGGCCGAACACCTCGGACAGGAAGGCGGTCACGTTGGGGCGGTCCGCCTCGTGGACGTGATCGAGGATGGACGTGCCCACCAGGGCCTCGGGCTCGTAGCCAAGGACTCGCCGCACGGCAGGGCTCACGTAGTGGATCCGGCCGTCCGCTCCGAGGATGCTGATCAGGTCCAGGGCGTTCTCGATGAGCGAGCGGAAGTGCTCCTCGCTCTCGCGCAGGGCCTGCTCCGCGCGACGGCGCTGCACCATGAGGCCCCAGCCCCGCAGGGCCCGCTCGGCGATCAGGGGCATCTGGGCGAAGCTCTCCTCGGACTTGACGACGTAGTCGAGGGCGCCGGTCTTCATCGTGTCGACGGCCACGCCTTCGTCGCCGTGGCTCGTCATGATGACGACGGGGTAGCCTGCCGTCTCGGGCTCGCCGGCCAGCAGCTCCAGGCCGTCTCCGTCGGGAAGCCGGAGGTCAGCGAGGACGAGGTCCGGCGTCTCGGCCGCGATGGCGGCCCGGGCGGCGCGGATGCTGGTGACGACGCGGAGGGTGCTGGGCCGGGTCGAGTCGTCGAAGGCCCGAGCCACCAGCTCGGCGTGGGCTTCTTCGTCTTCGACGAGGAGGATCCGCAGCGGGCTGTCGGGTCCGCGCCTCGGATCGGTCACGCCACGAGCTCAGGGATGGCGATTCCAGCCGACCCAGTACAGCCCCAGATCCTGGACCTGGCGGCTGAACTGCGCGAAGTCCATGGGCTTCACGAGGTAGCTGTTCACGTGGCTGGCGTAGGCTCGATGCATGTCCTTCGGGGCGTCGGACGTCGTGAGGACGACCGCGGGGACCTGCCGCAGGGCGGGGGAGCGCTTGATTTCCTCGAGGACGCTCAGGCCATCCACGAGGGGCAGGCGCAGGTCGAGGAGGATCAGCTCCGGGACCGGGCTACGCGCCGGGTCGCGATAGGTCCCCTGGCGCAGCAGATAGTCGAGCGCCGCCTGGCCGTCGAGGACGTGGTGGACGCGAGCGTTGGGGAGGTGCTCCTCGAGGCAACGAAACACCAGCTCGGCGTGGTCCTGGTCGTCCTCGACGAGGAGGATCGTGAAGTCCCGAGCCGCAACGGGCGCGGTGCTCATGGGGCTCGAGTCTAACCCAGAACCAGCTCGGGGGGGCCGAGAAGGAACCCCTGGAGGAGGTCGCAACCCAGGTCCACCATGCAGCCGCGTTCGCCATCGGTCTCGATCCCCTCCGCCACGACGGTCATTGCGAGCTCGTGGCAGAGGGCCGCCAGGGAGCCGACGAGCTTGCGCTTCACGGGATCCGAGTCGGCGCCGCGGACGAGGCTCATGTCGAGCTTCACGACGTCGGGGGACAGGCTCGCGAAGGTGTTGAGGCCGGAGTAGCCGGCGCCGAGGTCGTCCACGGCGATCCGATATCCCAGGCGGCGCAGCTCCTCCACCCGCCCCACCAGGTCCGGGACGTTGTCGAGGGAGGTGCGCTCCGTGATCTCGAGGACGACGTCTCGCGCCCGGGACGTCAGGGGGGCATCGCGGGCGAAGAGGTCCTCGTCGACCAGGTCCAGGGCGTGCAGGTTGATAAAGAGCGTCTGGCCCGATACTTCGACCGCGGCGGCGCGCCGACGCACCTCCCGCCCCAGGGCGTGGACGAGATCCAGACGCTCGGCGGCGTCGAAGAGCGCCACGGGGTTGGGAAGCGCTCGCGATGCCGTCCTCACGAGCAGCTCGATGCCGAACCGCGAGCCGTCGGGGCGGAGGATCGGCTGCGCGGCCAGCTTCAGCGACTCGAGGGCCGCGTGGAAAGCCGCCTCGACCGCAGCTCTGTCCCCGACGAGCCGGTGGCCCGAAAGCACGTGGTCCAGGGCCCGTCGCTTCCACCGCCCGAGACGACAGAGTCGCACCGCTTGCGCCACGACGTCGGTGAGGGTCTCGGCCGCCACCGGCTTCGTCAGGTAGCGGAGGGCGCCGTGCTCCACCGCGGAGGCGGCCGTCTCCACGTCGGGGCTGCCCGTCACCAGGATCACCGGAAGGTCGAGATCGACCCCTCGCACCTTGCGCAGGAGGCCGACGCCGTCCATGTCGGGCATGCGGATGTCGCTCACGAGGACGTCGTACTCGCCGTCCCTGACGAGCGAGAGGCCGGCGGTCGCCGAGCGGGCGGTCGCGACGTCGTGGCCGGCCTTGCGAAGCACCTCGGCGAGGACGAAGAGGACGTGCTCGTCGTCGTCGACGACCAGGACCCGTCCGCCGGCCATCATTCACCTCCCTCGGGACAGGGTCGTGAAGGCACGCGGGGATTATGCGCCCAGGTTGGTCGGGCGTCGCCGGGTGTTTGACACGGGCGGCCGGGCACGGGAGGCTGCGCCGTCATGGCTATCGTGGCTCGAGACCCCGGCGGCAGCTGTCGTCCCGAGCCCCTGCGGGCGATGGGGCGATGGGACCTGACCGCGGGCGTTGCGAACGGCGTCATCGGCGCGGGGATCTTCGGGCTGCCGGCGTCGCTCGCGGCCCTGGTGGGGGCGGCCAGCCCCCTCGCCTACGTTCTGGGCGGCCTCGGCGTGTTCGCGATCGTCCTCTGCTTCGCCGAGGTGGCGAGCCGCTTCGACGAGGCGGGCGGGCCGTACCTCTACGCCCGCGAGACGCTCGGACCCTGGACGGGGTTCCTCGTGGGGTGGCTCCACTTCGCGACGCGCGTGCTCTCCGGCGCCGCCGTCCTGAACATCTTCGCCGACTACCTCGCGCACCTCGTGCCGGCAGTGGGGCCGACGCCCTGGCGCGCCTTCATGCTGACCGTCCTCGTGGGTCTCGTCGCCGCGCTCAACGTGATCGGGGTGAAGCAGGCCGCGTGGGCGGTGGACGCCTTCACCCTCGCGAAGATCGCGCCCCTCGCGGCGCTGATCGCGCTTGGGCTTCCGCGCCTGAGCGCCGCAACGCTCGCGGCACAGCCCGTCTCGTCCCCCGACTGGGCGCAAGCGATCGTCCTCGTCGTCTTCGCGTACGGCGGCTTCGAATCCGCCCTCGTCCCGGCCGGCGAGGCCCGCGAGCCGAGGCGCGACATGGCCTCGGCCCTCATCGCCGCCATGGGGCTGGTCGCCGTGGTGTATACCGGCACGCAGCTCGTCGTGGTGGGAGTCGTTCCGCACGCGGCGTCGGGGGCGGGCGCCCCCGTGGCGGCGGCCTTCCGGGAGATCCTCGGACCCGGCGGCGGCCGGGTCGCCACGCTCGCCGTGCTCGTCTCCACCTTCGGGTGGACGATGGGCTTCGCCCTCCAGACGCCTCGCATCCTGTCTTCCATGGCCGCGCGCGGCGAGCTGCCCGGCGTGTTCGGCCTCATCCATCCGCGGTTCCGCACGCCGCACGTCGCCATCCTTTCGTGCGCCGGCGCCGCGCTCGTCCTGGCGCTCTCGGGGAGCTTCACCTGGGCTGCCACGATCTCGGTGATGACCCGTCTTCTCGTGTACCTCGTGGCGTGCGCGGCCCTTCCGATCCTGAGGGCGCGGCGCCCGGATGAGGCGCCCGGCTTCCGGACACCCGGCGGGACGATCGTCGCCTTGGTGGGAGCGACGTTCTGCTGCTGGTTGCTGGCCACACGGAGCTACGGCGAAGTCGGCTGGCTGGTGGCCCTCGCCGTGTCCGGCCTGATCCTGCGCGTGGGCGCCCAAACCCGATCCCTGCCCTAGCAAGATGCGGCTCTGAGCTCCAAGCCTGACCATGCGCTCTCGACCAGCCCACCCTCGCTTGCCCTCCGCGCCGATCATGGTGTATGATGCTCATCATATGGATGCCTGACGCCATGACACGAACCACCTCCAGACCGGCCGCACCGCGACGCAAGGACGTCACGCACGAACGCATCGTCGGCGCCGCCGCGCGCGCGATCCGGCGCGTCGGCTATGCCGGCACCGGCGTCGCCGACGTGATGAAGGACGCCGGCCTGACCCACGGCGGCTTCTATGCCCACTTCGCCTCGCGTGAGGCGATGCTCGCAGAAGCGGCCGACCGCGCCGGCGCCGAAGGCGTGGCCGTGGTGGAGCGAGTCGCCGCCGCTGCGCCGCCTCGGAAGGCGCTGCAGGCGCTGCTGGGGGCCTATCTGTCGAAGGCGCATGTGGAAGGCGTGGAGACCGGCTGCGCGGTCGCGGCGCTGGGCTCGGAGATGCCGCGGCAGGCCCCCGTGGTGCGCCGCGCCGCCACGCGCCGCATCAAGGACATGATCGACCTCGTCGCCCGTCAGTCGCCCGAGTGGGGACAGCCGGGCGCGCACCACCACGCGCTCGTCACCGTGGCCACGATGGTCGGCGCACTCGTGCTGGCGCGCGCTGTTGACGATCCGCGGCTTTCCGACGCGCTGCGCGAGGCGGCGCTGAAACACCTCATCCCGACCGGCGAGTGATGTCGTCTGTATCCGTGCATGGGACACTTTCGCCCGTCCATATGATGGCCATCATACGCCATCGATACGAGGATGAACGACATCGCGACGGCGCGCGGTCGGCCCAATCGCAGGGCAAGAAAGGAAGAACGTCATGAAGAACAAGGTAGCGCTCGTTACAGGGGCGTCGTCAGGCATCGGCGAAGCCACCGCGCAGCGGCTCGTGACGGCTGGCTACAAGGTCTACGGCACCAGCAGACGAAGCGCCCAAGCGGGCCAGCGATCGTTCGAGATGCTGTCGCTGGACGTGACCAGCGATGAATCTGTCGAAGCTGCAATCGAGGACGTGATGCGGTTGGAGGGACGCATCGACCTGCTCGTGAACAACGCCGGCTTTGGTGTCGCCCCCGGCGGAGCGGAAGAAAGCTCCCTCGACCAGGCGCGGTCGATCTTCGAGACGAACTTCTTCGGCGTGGTCCGAATGACACGTGCGGTCGTGCCCCACATGCGGCGCCAAGGGAACGGTCGCATCATCAACATCGGCTCCGTGCTCGGGTTCCTGCCGATGCCGTACGGGGCGCTCTATGCCGCAACCAAGCACGCGATCGAAGGCTATTCAGAATCGCTCGACCATGAGCTGCGCACGTGGGGCATCCGAGTCTCGGTCATCGAGCCGGCGTATACGAGGACGCAGTTCGACGCGAACGTTCTCGAACCCGACTCGAAGCTCGATGAGTACCGCGAGGTTCGTGCGGCCGTGGGCAAGACGCTGAAGGAAGTGATGGCAGCGGCCGACGACCCGGGCGTCGTGGCCGATGTGGTCCTGAAAGCGGCGATCGCGGATCGCCCTAGAGTGCGATACACGGCCGGTCGATTCGCGAGGCGCCTGCGATGGCTTCGCCGATTCGCGCCAAGCAGCATGCTGGACACCGGAATTCGAAAAGACTTACACCTCGACACGCTGATAACGTCGCCTGCCTCCAACGCTGGTCTTGGAGATGCAATCGAGAGGCAACATCGATGAAGGCATTCATCCTCGATCGTTACGGAAGCGCGGACCGTGTGCGGGCTGGCGAAATGCCAGACCCGGAGCTCGGGGAGGATGACGTACTGATCCAGGTTCGCGCTGCCGGCGTCAACCTTCTGGATTCGAAAGTCAGAAACGGCGAGTTCAAGCTCATTCTGCGGTACGCCCTGCCGCTCGTCTTGGGCCATGACGTGGCCGGGGTCGTTATCCGGGTCGGATCTCGAGTGCGTCGATTCAAGTCCGGCGACGAAGTCTATGCACGGCCGGCTGACGGGCGAATCGGTGCATTCGCGGAGCTCATTGCGATCAAAGAAAATGACGTGGCGGTCAAACCCAAAGCACTCACCATGGAGGAAGCGGCTTCCATCCCCTTGGTCGGCTTGACCGCCTGGCAGGCGCTGATCGAAAGAGCGAATCTAAGAGAGGGACAAAGAGTGCTGATCCACGCGGGCTCGGGCGGTGTGGGCACATTTGCCATTCAGCTGGCGAAGCACCTCGGCGCGACGGTCGCGACGACCACGAGCACGGCCAACGTCGATCTGGTCAGAAGCCTCGGGGCCGACGTCGTGATCGACTACAGGAAGGAGGACTTCTCACAGGTCCTGCGTGACTACGACGTTGTTCTGAACAGTCTGGACAAGGTGACGCTCGAGAAATCCCTGCGAGTGCTCAAGCCCGGTGGACAGCTTATTTCCATCTCAGGCCCCCCCGATGCTGCGTTTGCGCGAAGCGTGGGCGCGCCGTGGGTCTTGAGAATGATCATGGGCGTCCTGAGCTACCGGATTGCAGCCAAGGCAAAGCGCCACCAAGTCCAATACTCGTTTCTGTTCATGAGAGCGGACGGCAACCAGTTGACTGAGATCACCTCTCTCATTGATGACGGAGTCATTCGCCCGGTCGTGGATCGGGTCTTCCCCTTCGCATCGACCAAGGAGGCCATGGCCTACGTCGAAGCAGGACGCGCAAGAGGCAAGGTCGTCGTCTCACTAGCGGCGCGTTAGTGTGCACATTGCCCCTCTAGAAGAGCGGCAGCTGCTTCCGACCGCGGGTGACGTCGGTGAAGTCGAGACCGAGGAGCGTGAGGACCGGCTCGGCAACGGCCCGGACCTGCTTGTCCAGGTAGTGCTCGTAGTCGAAAGGATCGTGGGGCCTCTCGGCGGGCTGCGGACCCGCGGTCGTGATCACGTACGAGACGCGCCCGCGCCGCTGGCCCTTCCTCCTGGCCGCGGCCACGTGGGGAGGCGTCGTGGTCGTGTAGGCCTCGGGTGGCTTGCGGAGCGCCTTTCGATAGATCAGGCGATCGTCGAGCTCTCCGGCCCGGAGTCGGGAGACGATCGTTCGCAGGTACTCCTCGGGGCTCTCGTCGGCAAAGAGGCGCCGGAACAGCTCCCGCTGGACGTCCTTCGCCAGCTCGGTCCAGTCCCCGCGAACCGCCTCCATGCCCGTGAACACGACGTGCTCGCCGTTCTTGTCCGCCACGAGACCCGCATAGCGCTTGCGGGCGCCGGCCGTGCCGTGGCGCATCGCGGGTAGGCAGAGGCGCAAGTAGAGGCGATCGAAGACGAGGTCGAGGCGGCTCTCGACGCGCCATTGCTCGCGGATGTGGGCGGCGAGCTCGCCGTTGAGACGCGCGGCCAGGGTCTCGCCGAAGGTGCGTGCCTCTGCCGCCGAGGCGGCGCCCGACTCGACGAACAGGCTGTCCGTGTCGCCGTACAGGACGCGCCGGCCGCCGGCCTCGATCCGCGCCTTGCACCACAGCAGCATCTCGCGTCCGAATCCCGTGATGGCGTTGGCTAGCCGCGGGTCGTAGAAGCGGCAGGCGGAGGTTCCCAGGACCCCGTAGAAGGAGTTCATGAGGATCTTGATGGCGTGGCTCTTGACCTCGTCCCCCGCGCGCCGCGCCTCCTCCCGTCGCGGCATGATCTCGTCGAGCAGACCTCCGAGGATCCCCTTCTTCCGGGAGAAGGCGGCGCCGTTCGGGGCCACGATCGGATCGGGATCGACCGCCCCCGACTCGGGGCGCACCAGGTTCAGCGGGTCGATCTCGAACGTGCGGATGAGGCTCGGGTAGAGGCTCTTGAAGTCCAGCACGGCGACGTGGCGGAAGAGGCCGGGGATCGGCTCGAGGACGTGGCCTCCCGCCTGCGGCTCCGCTCCCTCGGCGCCGCGGACGCTCGGTGCGACGACGCCGCGGCGTCCCAGCTCGGACAGATAGAGCGAATCGAACGCGGCGATCGAGGAGGCGACGCGGTCCGGTGGAAGGCCCGTGAGCCGGCTCCGCTCCACCGTCAGCTCCACGAGGCGAAGCCGCTTCAGGATCTCGAGGGCCAGGCGGGCATCGGTGCGGTTGTACTCGACGAGACGGGGGCGGTCTTCCTTGAACAGCCGCAGGATCTCTTCGGCCTTGTCCGTCGCTGCCAGCGTCTTGCCCTCTCCCAGCACGGAGCGGGCGACGGCGTCGAGACCGTAGTCGTCCATGCGGATGAAGGCGCCGCGCAGGAGCTGGATGCCGTCGAGCACGACTCGCCCCGGGACGGTCGCCTGCACGCTACCGCGTGTGGAGCCGAGCGCGCGAAGGCGCAGGCCGCCCGGACCACGACCGAGCTCCAGCGGGACGCGGAGCCGCTCCGCCAGCCGGCCGAGGACCGACAGGTCGAAGTCGATGACGTTCCAACCCGTGATGACGTCGGGGTCCAGCTCGCACACGCGCCGGACGAATCCGGCCAGCAATTCCTTTTCGGACGCGAAAGGCACGGCGGTCTCGGGACAGCTCCAGCCGGGCGGCGTGAGGAGCAGGACCTCCGACACGCCGCAGCCATGAAGGCCCACCGCCAGGAGCTGTCGGGCGGAGGGATCGGTCTCGATGTCGAAGGAGAGGACCCTGAGCTCTGGTGTCCAGTCGGCGGGGGTGACTTCGGGTTCGTCGAATACCACGCCAAGGCCGGGGACGGAGCGTCCCTCACCCTCGATCGTGGCGGCCCCACGCACGCCCCGGTCGATGAGGTAGCGCATGGCGAAGCGAACGTCGGCCTCGTACGTGGCGATTCCCGCGGCGACGAGGCGGTTCCGCAGGGTTGGAGTGTCGGCCGGGCTGTCGACCTCGACACGCGCGACGGGGAGCCCTTCGAGACTGACTCGATCGGTGGCGACCTGCCGTATCGCCCCGAGCTGCGCCGCCCGCGCCCCGTCCTTCTCTTCTATGAAGAAGTGGGGGACGGGACGGCGGTCTCGCACGAGGAACGGTCGGCCGTCCTCCAGGCGGCCATGGAGGTGCACGATCGCGCGCCCGGACTCCGTGCGGTACGTCGGCTGCAGGATGAAGCCGCGGAAGGTAGGCACTCGTCAGGCGCGGCCGGCGTCTCGCTCGTCGATCTCTTCCTGGGCGTCGACCTCGTAGCGGATGAACTGGAGCCGGGAGGACAGCTCGGGGACATCGAGACCGCTGGCCGCGCCGCGGGAGAGGTCCAGGCGCAGCTGCTTCAGCTGGTGCTCGGCCAGCTCGCGCCGCACGCGAAGACGCTCGAGGACGCGCACCGCCTTGGCGATTCCCTCTTCGCGCCCGCGAACGACCTTGAGCTGAAGCTCGAACAGACGGCGGTCCTGCGCCGAGTCGGCGCGATCGAGGCGGGCCTGGGCCTCCGACACCGCAGCCGCTAGGGCCGCCCGCTCGCGATCCGAGGTCTGCTCCTCGAGGTCGGCGAGCCGCGAGGCGAGGTCGGCGTCGACCTTCAGGATCCGGTCCACCTCGGCGAGCAGCCGAGCCGTGTCGGTCCCGCCCCGCTTCTCGATCAACGCCCGGACGCGGGCTCCCTCCTGCGCGACGGCCGACGGCACCCCGCCGGTTGTCGCCGGCGCCGCGATCTGGCGTGCCTCGGCCGGAGGGAGCGGCGCGGGAGGGGCCTCGCCAAGTCGTTCACGGCGGCGTTGGAAGATGACCCACGCCGCCGGCGCGGCCTTCAGCACCTGGACGGCCAGGACCGCGCCCCAGATGCCCAGCCAGAACGGGAACTGGTGCGTGATCGCGAACATGATGGCGGCGGTGGTGAAGAATGCCATGAGCTGGGCCCCGACGCCGCCCAGCTCGCGCCTGCGGGCCGCGTCCCTCGGGTCGCCGGAGGTCGTCGGGACCTCGCGGCGGAAGACGCGGCTCTCGAAGAGAGGACGCCACTCCTCGTTGTCGTCCTCCCGCGCCAGCTCGACACCGGACAGCCTGCCTCGCCGAATCGCCTTGACGAGCTTCGCTTCGTCATAGCTCTTGACCTGGTCCCCCGTCTGGACGTGGTAAACGAGCACAGGCGTCGGCGGCAAGGCCTTGGCACGCGCGGCCGGCAGCACCTCCGCCGAGATCGCGACGTCGGCCACGGAGCCCGACCGCGAGCGTCCGGCGAGCGCCGACAGCTCCAAGGCGAGCGCGTCGGTCTTGGCAAAGCGCCTCTCGGGGTCCTTCTGGAGGCACCGCGACACCACCGCCTCGAGCGCCGGAGGGGCATCGGGCCGGAGCTGGCGCAAGGGCTCCGGATCCCGCTCGATGACGGCCGCGAGGACCTGGGCCGGCGTGTCGCGTCGGAAGAGGGGGCGCCCCGTCGCCATCTCGCAGAGGATCAGGCCCACCGAGAACTGGTCCGTGCGATGGTCCGTCGGACGACCGCTCGCCTGCTCGGGGGACATGTACTCGAGCGTGCCGAGCAGGACGCCCGCCTGCGTCTCGTGGCGCGAGACCGTCTCTCCCGCGGCGATGTCCCCCAGGGGAGTCGCCAGGACCTTGGCCAGGCCGAAGTCGAGGATCTTGAGGGCGCCGTCGGGCGTCACCATCAGGTTCTCGGGCTTCAGATCGCGATGCAGGATGCCGGCGCGGTGGGCCTTGGCCAGGCCGTCGGTGAGCTGCGCCCCCAGCTCGAGGAGCTCGGGGATGGCCAGGGCGCCGCGCGCGAGACGACGGCGAAGGGTTTCGCCTTCGACGTACTCCATGACCACGTAGTGGGCGCCCGCTTCGCTCGCGGCCAGGCCGACATCGTAGATGTGGACGATGTTCGGGTGGTTGAGCGCCGAGGCGGCGCGGGCTTCACGGTCGAGGCGATGGAGCAGCTCCGGATCGGCGCCGGAACGCAGCACCTTCAACGCCACCGTCCGACCGAGGCGAGTGTCGCGGGCGCGGTAGACCTCGCCCATGCCTCCCTGGCCCAGCCGATCGATCACTTCGTAGGAGCCCACGCGGGCCCCGGAAACCAGTGCTTCCTCCACGATACTGCGGGCAGCGTACCACGACGATTGTGCCCGGTGGGGTCTAGCTCTCGGCGGCGATTCCGTCTCCTCGTTCCCGTGCTCTACGCGATCTTCGTCCTCGATCTGAAGCTCGTGAGGTGGGATGATGCGGAAAAAGGAGGCGTCCATGGCTGATTCGATCCCCGCCCCGGAGCGCAACTATCCGGCCCTCTTCCTGGCGCTGGACGAGGTGCTGGAGGCGCTCGCGAACGGGCGGCCCGACGAGGACGCGCTGAAGCGCTCCTTCGAGGCATCGGCCGACGGTTTCGGCGCCGAGAAGGCCGTCCTCCTGATCGTGGAGGCCGGCGGGCCGCAGCACCTTCGAGCGCTGGCGTCGCGGGGCCTCTCCTGGGAGGAGGTGGCCGCCTGCGAGAAGGGGCTCTCGGTGGCCGGCGTCAGCTCGTCCTGCATCCGCCAGGCCCTCGAGGGCCGGCTGCCCGTCATGGTGCAGGATCCCGAGCGCATGCTCGCGGGGAAGGTCAGCGAGGTACTGACGTTCCAGCCCTGCTCGGTCCTGTGCGCCCCCGTGTGCCACCCGAGCACGAAGGAGGCGCTGGCGGTGCTGTACGTGCAGAATGAAGGCGTGCGCAACGCCTTCGGCGAGATCGACAGGGCCTGGATCGAGGTTTTCGCGCGGGCCCTCGGCCGGGCCATGTCGTGGCCGCGGCAGGCGCCTTCGCCGGGTGACGACGGGCGATGAGTGATCCGGAGCGTCCCTCGGCCTCGCGGGTCCCCCGGCAGGTCGCCGTCCATGCCGGCCGGAGCGCGGGAGGGATCTCCCCGGACCTCGAGGAGGGCGCGGCGCAACGCCTGGGCGCACTGGCGCTGGTCGTCGCCATCGTGGCGGCGGCCATCGTCGGGGTCACCATACTGGCGAAGGTGCCCTCGGCGCTGACCACTCCGACACGGATCTCGTTCGCGGCCCTCGACGTCCTGATCTCCCTGGGGCTCTACGGGGCGATCAGGACGGGCAGCATCAGCGCGAAGGGCGCACTCGACCTGGGCTTCGCCTACCAGGTGGCCCACGGCTTCCTGTCCGCCGCGGTTTTCCACGCCGTGACCCTCGTCCCGGGAGTGTCGGTCCGGGGCTGGACGCCGGTGGCGGTCTGGGCGGTGATCTACCCGCTCGTCGTGCCGTCGAGCCCCGGCCGCGTCTGGATCGCCACGCTCGTCACCGCGGTGATGGACCCGTTGGCCGTCTGGGTGGACATCTCCCTGGGCGCGCACCAACCGGCCACCTCCGACCTGATCCAGATGTTCATCCCGACGGTCATGGTGGTCTTCCTCGCTCCGATCGCTGCCACGATCGTCTACGGTCTCACCGTCGAGGTGAAGAAGGCGCGGGAGATGGGGAGCTATCGCCTCGTCGAGAAGCTCGGCGAGGGAGGGATGGGCGAGGTCTGGCGCGCGGAGCACCGGATGCTGGCCCGGGGCGCCGCCATCAAGCTGATCCGCCCCGCGTCCTTGGGAGCCGCCGACGCCAGCCGGGCGCGAGAGATGGTGAAGCGCTTCGAGCGCGAGGCCCAGGCGACCGCCGCCCTCCGGTCCCCCCACACCATCGAGGTGTACGACTACGGCGCCGCGAGCGACGGGACGTTCCACTACGTCATGGAGCTGCTCGAGGGTTACAGCTTCCAGGTTCTGGTGGAGCGCTTCGGCCCTGTGCCTCCCGAGCGCGCGGTTCGCTTCCTCCGGCAGGCCTGCCACTCCCTGGCCGAGGCCCACGCCAGCGGCCTCGTCCACCGGGACGTCAAGCCGGCCAACATGTTCGTTTGCCGCCTCGGCCTCGACCTCGACTTCGTGAAGGTCCTCGACTTCGGCCTCGTGAAGCTGCAGGGAGCCGTGGGGCAGGGCGCCGAGGCGCTCACGGTCGAGGGCGCATTCACGGGAACGCCGGCCTACATGCCGCCCGAGGTCGCCCTCGGCGCCCAGACCGTCGACGGACGCACCGACATCTATGCGCTGGGATGCGTGGCCTACTGGCTCCTGACCGGACACAGGGTCTTCGAGAGCGGAAACGCCATGCAGATGGTCGTGGACCACGTCCGCACGCCGCCGGTGGCTCCGTCGCAGCGCACGCGGCAGGCCATCCCCCGGGCCCTGGAAACGATCGTGCTCCGCTGCCTCGAGAAGGAGCCCTCCCGACGGCCGGCGAGTGCTTCCGACCTGTCGCGGGAGCTGGCGGCTCTCGGGCTGGAGCCCGCCTGGACCGAGGAGCGCGCCGCGGCCTGGTGGACGGAGCACGCACCCGAGCCAGCGGAGAAACCCACGGCGGCGCCGCCCGCCGACCCGCCGTCGAGCAGCGCCACACGCTCCGGCTGGGACCTGGGACCGAGCGCCTCCGACCTGGATTCGGCGCATTGACGACGATGGGAGCCCCGATGAACGAGGCGATGCGGGCGAGCCTGGACGACCTGAGCTCGGACGACCGGGCGCGGCAGAACAAGGCGTTCACCGAGGTCCTTCGCGCAACGGAGAAGCCCGTGGACTGGGCCTACGAGGTGTGGGACGAGATGGTCGAGCGCGCTGGGGCACGTGGACAACCACGTGCGCGCCATCGCGGCCCAGGTCCTCTGCAATCTCGCCAAGAGCGACCCGAAGGCGCGGATGTTGAAGGATTTCGACGCCCTGCTGGCCGTCACCAGGGACGAGCGGTTCGTAACGGCTCGCCACTGCCTCCAATCGCTGTGGAAGGTCGGGGCCGCGGGCAAGAAGCAGCAGAAGACGGTCGTGGACGGCCTCTCCCGTCGATTCGCGGAGTGCGTCGCCGAGAAGAACGGCACGCTCATCCGTTACGACATCCTCGCTGGGTCTCCGAAGGCTCTACGACCACGCCGGCGACGAGTCCATCCGCCTGACAGCGTTGGCGCTCGTCGAGACCGAGGCCGATCTCAAGTACCGGAAGAAGTACGCCGGCGTCTGGAGAATCCAGTCGGGCTCCCGGTAGTTTTGAGCACCAGAACACCTCCCATGTCCTCCCGGGCTGCCGGGAATCCGCTTCGTGCCTCTTAATGGCTGATTCATCTCACCTTGTGAGTGTCCGACAACGGCCATCTCGTTCCTCCATGGTAAACGCGGAGATGGCGCGGGCCGGGGCCTTGCCGACCCGGCACCCCCCGGGTCAAGATCTCCCGGCACATCCTCGCCGCGGTGCGGCGTTTCCATCGGTTCGATCGGACGACGACAACCACCAGACGAGAGGCATCTCTACGAGGAGAGGACCGTGGGAAACGGAAAGAAGGCCGAGAGCCCGGTGAAATCGCGCTGGCGGGACGAGGAGGCCGGCAAGCTCCGTGGGGTCGACCGTCTGGTCTACCGCTCCAACACACTGGGCTCCGACCTCACCCTCACCAACACCGGCGGCGGCAACACGTCGTCGAAGCTGATGGAGACCGACCCTCTCACCGGTGAGAGCGGTCGAGGTGCTCTGGGTCAAGGGCTCGGGGGGCGACCTGCGGACGGCCAAGCGCGACGGCTTCGCGTCGCTCTACCTCGAGCGGGTGCGGGCGATGAAGGCCCTGCTACCTCGGCTCACCCCGGCCGCGGCCTGAAGACCCCGGTCGAGGACCGGATGTACGAGCTGTACAGCCACTGCGTCTTCAACCTGAACCCGCGGGCCTGCTCCATCGACACGCCGCTCCACACCTTCGTTCCCAGCAAGCACGTGGACCATCTCCACCCGAACGCGGTGATCGCGGTCGCGGCCTCGGTCGAATCAGGAGCGCCTCTGCCGCGAGATCTACGGCGACGACGTGATCTACGTCCCCTGGCAGCGGCCCGGGCTTCGACATCGGCCTCCTGATGGAGTCGCTGATCAAGGCGCACCCCAAGGCGAAGGGCGTGCTCCTCGGCCATCACGGGATGAGCTCCTGGAACAACGACGACAAGGTCTGCTACGAGACCGCCCTCGAGATCGTCGATCGCGCGGCGGCCTACATCGAGGAGCGCGACCGCGGCGAGAAGACCTTCGGCGGTCCGAAGTACAAGCCTCTCGCCGACGAGGAGCGGCGCGCGCCTGATCGTGGACCTCATCCCGTGGCTCCGCGGCCGGGTCTCGACCCGCAGGCGCGCGTGGGGACCGTGCAGGACGACCCGAAGATGCTGCGCTTCGTGGACAGCGTCGACGGACCACGTCTCGCGAACCTGGGCACGTCCTGCCCCGACCACTTCCTGCGGACCAAGATCAAGCCCTCGTTCGTCGACTGGAACCCCGAGAGCGGGGACGTGGAGGCCCTGAAGGCCTCGATCACCGCAGGGCCTGGTGCAGTACCGCAAGGACTACGAGGCCTACTACGAGCGCTGCAAGCGCCCCGACTCGCCCGCGATGCGCGACCCCAACCCGACGGTCGTCCTGATCCCGGGCCTCGGGCATGATCGCCTGGGGGAAGAACAAGAGCGAGTCGCGCGTCACCGCCGAGTTCTACAACTGCGCCATCGAGGTGATGCGCGGGCGCCGAGGCCATCGACCGGTACGAGGCCATGGACGAGCAGGAGGCCTTCGACATCGAGTACTGGTCGCTCGAGGACGCGAAGCTCCGGCGGCTGCCGCCGGAGAAGGAGCTGGATCGGCAGATCGTCGTGGTCGTGGGCGCGGGAGCCGGCATCGGGAAGGCCACGGCCCATCGTCTCGTGAAGGAAGGCGCGCACGTCGTGTGCGTGGATCGCGACGCGGCGGCGGCCAGGCGACCGCCCAGGAGATCATCGCCCAGTACGGCGAGGGGATCGGGGTCGCGGGCACCGGCATCAGCAACTGCGGCGCCGCCGATCGGGCTCGGCCTGCGACATCACGGACCGCGGGAAGCGTGGCCCGGATGCTCGAGGAAGCTCTCCTCGCCTACGGCGGCCTCGATGCCGTGGTCGTCACCGCCGGTATCTTCGTGCCGCCCGACAAGGCCGGGCGGGTCGAGGACAAGCACTGGGCCCTCACCTTCGCCATCAACGTCACCGGGGCGTACATCGTGGCCGACGAGGCCTATCAAGGATCTTCCAGCGCCAGGGGCTGCCCGTCGAGCATCGTCCTCACGACCAGCGCCAACGCGGTCGTGGCCAAGAAGGGAAGCGTCGCCTACGACACCAGCAAGGCCGCGGCCAACCACCTGGTGCGCGAGCTGGCGGTGGAGATGGCGCCGCTCGTGCGCGTCAACGCCGTGGCCCCGGCCACCGTGGTCAAGGGCAGCACCATGTTCCCGCGCGATCGCGTGATCGCGTCGCTCGCGAAGTACGCGATCGCCGTTCGCCGAGTCCGAGTCCACCGACGAGCTGCGCGACAAGCTGGCGGCGTTCTACGCCAAGCGCTCGCTCACCCAGGTCGCCCATCGAGCCGGAGGATCAGGCCGAGGCGATCTTCCTGCTGCTCTCGGAGCGCCTCGCCAAGACCACGGGCCACGTCATCCCCGTGGACGGCGGCCTGCAGGACGGCTTCCTCCGGTAGCGGGCAGGGCACCCTGGAGGGGAGGCAAGGGGATGGCGGAACCTCTCCAGATCGCGGTCGACCTCGGCGCTGGGAGCGGTCGCGTGTTCCTGGGGGGCGTCGGTCCCGGTGAGCTGCTGCTGGAGGAGGTGCGGCGGTTCCACTACCCGGCCGCTCCCTCCGCGGGGCACCTCCGCTGGAACCTCCCCCACATCCTTCGAGAGATCGTCGCCGGCCTTCGCGAGGCCGGGGAGCGGGCGCGCGATCGCGGGCGGCGAGTTCGAAGCATCGGCGTCGACGGATGGGGCGTGGACTACGGCCTGCTCGACGCCGAGGCGCAGCTCGTCGAGGACCCGGTCTGCTACCGCGACAAGCGCACGCGGGGCGTTCCGGAGCAGGTCTTCTCGCGCGTCCCCCGCGACGAGGTCTTCGCTCGCACCGGGATCCAGTTCCTGGAGTTCAACACCCTCTACCAGCTGAAGGCCCAGACGGACACGGGGCTTCCCGCGTCGGCCCGGCGCCTCCTCCTGATCCCCGACCTCGTCCACTTCTTCCTGAGCGGCCGCGCCGCGACGGAGTACACGAACGCCACGACGACGCAGATGCTGGATGCGTCGACGGGGACGTGGGACCTCCCGCTCCTCGAGCGTCTCGGCCTGCCCGTCCAACTGCTGACCGAGATCGTTCCCGCGGGCACCGACCTCGGGCCGCTCGGCGCGCAGGCCGCCGCGGAGACGGGATTGGCCGGGGTCCGGGTCGTGGCGCCGGCCACCCACGACACCGGAAGCGCCGTCGTGGGCGCGCCCCTCGAGGAGGGGTGGGCCTACATCTCCTCCGGGACGTGGTCCCTTGCCGGCGTCGAGCGTGCGAGCCCGCTCCTCGACGCCGACGTCGCGCGCCACAACTTCAGCAACGAGGGCGGGGCCTTCGGCACGATCCGCTTCCTCAAGAACGTGATGGGCCTCTGGATCCTCGAGTCCTGCCGCCAGGAGTGGCAGCGCGAGGGACGCGACGTGACGTACGAGAGCCTCCTGCGGGAGGTGGAAGCCCTGGCTGTTTCCCCGGCCTTGATCTTTCCCGACGACCCCCGGCTCTTCAGCCCCGACAGCATGCTGGACGCCGTCGCCGCGCAGCTCGCGGAGACCGGACAACCGAGGATCACGAGCCCTCCGGCCGTGGCGAAGGCGATCCTGGACTCGCTGGCCCTGCGCTATGCGTCGGTCCTGCGGACGGCCCAGGCCCTCACGGGTCAGACGCTTCGAGGGTTGCAGATCGTCGGCGGAGGGAGCCTCAACCGATACCTCGACCAGGCGACGGCGACGGCCACGGGCCTGCCGGTGCGGGCCGGGCCGGCCGAGGCCACCGTGACCGGCAACATCCTGGTCCAGGCCATCGCCCAGGGGCGTTTCGAGTCACTCGCCGAGGCCCGCCGGCACACGGCGCAGAACCTGAGCCTCGCGGAGTTCGAGCCGCGCCCGTCGCCGGCCGCGAGCGAGATGGCGCGCCGCTACGCCGCTCTCGAAGAGCGTTACGCGGGCGGGACCGCGTGACGTCTCCTCCCCTCCTCGAGGCTCGCCACGTCACCAAGGCGTATGCCGGCGTCCATGCGCTCCGGGATGCCTCGTTCGAGCTGCTCGCGGGCGAGGTCCACGCCCTCGTGGGGGAGAACGGCGCGGGGAAGTCGACGCTCGTCAAGATCATCACCGGGGCCGTCGAGGCCGACGCGGGCGAGGTCCGCCTCTCCGGCCAGGTGGTCGCCCACAACTCGCCCCGTGCCGCCCGCTCCGCCGGCATCGCCGCCATCTATCAACAGCCGGCGCTCTTCCCGGACCTCACGGTCGCCGAGAACATCGCCATCGGCGTCGAGTCGGGCGGGGCGTGGAGCACCGTGGACTGGAAGGAGCGGCGCCGCCGGGCCACGACCCTGCTGAGCGGAGGTCGGGGCGCGAATCGATCCCGATCAGGAGGCGGGCGGGCTGAGCATGCCCGAGCAGCAGCTCGTGGAGATCGCGCGGGCCCTCGGCGCCAAGGCCAGGATCCTGATCCTCGACGAGCCGACGGCCTCGCTCTCCGAGGAAGACACGCAGGCGCTCTTCGGCGTGATCCGGCGTCTTCGCCAGCAGGGAGTGGGGATGATCTACATCTCCCATCGCCTGGAGGAGCTGGCGACGATCGCCGACCGCGTCACGGTCCTGCGCGACGGTCGCACCATCGACACCCGCCCCATGTCCCAGGTGAGCCGCCAGGACCTCATCGCGCTCATGGTGGGGCGCGAGCTGTCCGCGGTGTTCCCGAAGCGGGAGGTCGCCATCGGCGACGTCGTGCTGGAGCTGCGCGGCCTGGGAAGCCGCGCCGCGGGGGTGCGGGACGTGGACCTCCAGCTCCGCGCCGGCGAGATCGTCGGCCTCGCGGGGCTCGTGGGGTCGGGTCGGACCGAGCTGGCGCGGGACCCTCTTCGGCCTCGCTCCGGCCGATGCGGGGGAGGTATGGCTCCGGGGGACTCCCGTCGCGTTCGCCTCGCCGGCCGCGGCCATCGCGGCGGGCATCGCCTACGTGCCCGAGGACCGCCGCCGCCACGGCGTGGTCCTCGAGATGCCCGTCGACGCGAACATCACGCTGGCCTCCCTCGGGCGCCTGTCGGGGCGCGGCGGCCTGGACTTCCGGCGGGAGACGGAGATCGCCGTCCAGTACGTCCGCCGCCTCTCGATCAAGACCCCCGCCACGTTCACCCCCGCCTCGGCCCTTTCGGGAGGCAACCAGCAGAAGGTGGCGCTCAGCCGATGGCTCGCGACGGAGCCGTCGGTGCTGATCCTCGACGAGCCGACGCAGGGCGTCGACGTCGGCGCGAAGTCGGAGATCCACTCGCTGATGGTCGAACTGGCCGGCCAGGGTCGTCGCCATCCTCATGATCTCGTCGGAGCTGCCCGAGATCCTCGGCATGAGCGACCGCGTCGCGGTGATGCGGGGCGGCACCATCGTCGGCGTGCTGACCCGCGCCGAGGCGACGCAGGCCCGCATCCTCGAGCTGGCGCTCGGCGACGGCCAGGCCGCCGCCGCCGGTGCCGCGAGTCCCTAGAATGCCCTGGCTCGGCCGCTACAAACGGGAGCTGTCGGCGGGCTTGGCCTTCGGCCTCCTGCTCGTCGTCGTCGGGGTCGTGGCGCCCTCGTTCTTCACCGCCGCCAACCTTCGGGACCTGGCCTTGAACAACGCACCGGCGCTCCTCGTGGCCACGGGGATGACGCTGGTGGTGCTCGTCGGGCAGATCGACATCTCCGTGGGCTCGCAGTTCGCGATCGTGAGCGTAGCGGCCGGCCTCCTTGCGAAGGCGGGCGTGCCCGTGCCGCTCCTGCTGCCGTGTGCCCTGGTCCTCGGCGCGGGGCTCGGGGCGGTGAACGGCCTTCTCGTGGGCCGCCTCGGGCTGCCGTCGATCATCGTGACACTGGCCATGCTCGTGGCGTGGCGCGACGCCCTTCGGTGGACGACCGAGGGCGCGTGGGTCCAGGACCTTCCGGCGCGCTTCCAGTGGTTCGGCCTCGGGACAGGCCGCGGGCGAGGGCGTGATCGTCGCCGCGGCTCTCGCCATCCTCGGGCTGCTGGGCTGGATGCTGCGCCACCTGGCCGCTGGGCGCGCGATCTACGCGGTGGGCTCCGATGCCGAGGCCGCGCGCCTCGCGGGAATCGACCCGACGCGGGTGGTGTTCGCGGTCTTCGCGTTCGCGGGCGCCCTCACCGGCCTCGCCGCGCTCTTGAACGCGGTGCGCTTCTCGGCGGTGCCGAGCAACATGGGCGTGGGGCTGGAGCTGAAGGCGGTGGCCGCCGTCGTCGTGGGGGGCACCGCCATCCGCGGCGGCCGGGGAACCCTCGTCGGGACGCTCGTGGGCGCCGCGCTCCTCGGCAACCGTCGGTCCGGCCCTCACGTTCGCGGGCATCAACCCGTTCTGGGAAAAGGCCGTGCAGGGCGCCATCATCCTGGCGGCGCTCGCGTCCGACCGGCTGCTGGGGCGTCTGGAGGCGCATGGCGAATCCGGCGCCCGCTGACGCCCCGCTCGCGACCCGGCCGCCCTGGCGGGAGCGCCTGTTCCCGAACGGCGAGTGGATCCTCCTCCTCGTCCTCGCCGCGGAGTGCGCGATCTTCAGCGTCGACGGGGAAGCAGTTCCTCTCCCTGGCGAACGCGATGGAGGTGACGCGCCTCGGCGTGGAGGTGGGCCTCCTGGCGCTGGCCATGACGCCGATCATCATCACCGGCGGGATCGATCTCTCGGTGGGCTCGATGATGGGCCTGACGGCGGTGCTCCTGGGAAGCCTGTGGCGCGACGCAGCTGTGCCCATGCCCGTCGCGATCCTGATCACGCTCGCCGTCGGCCTCCTGGGGGGCGGCCTCAACGCGCTGCTGATCACGCGGCTTTCGTTCCCGCCGCTGATCGTCACGCTCGGGACGTACTCGCTCTTCCGCGGCATCGCCGAAGGCCTCACCCGGGGCGCCGAGAACTACTCGGGCTTCTCCCCGGGCTTCCTCTTCCTGGGGCAGGGGTACGTCGGAGGAGCCGTGCCCACCCAGCTTCTGGTGCTGATCGGGGCCGTCGCCGCCTTCGGATGGTGGCTGCATCGGACGGCCTCCGGTCGCGAGCCTGTACGCCATCGGCCATCGCAGCGGAAGGGGCGCTCTACGCCGGCATTCCCGTCGGGAGGCGCCTCGGGCGCATCTACGCCCTCTCGGGCCTCCTGTCGGCCCTGGCCGCCGTCGTGTACGTCGCGCATCTCGGCCAGGCCAAGGCCGACGCGGGCACCGGCTTCGAGCTCATGGCCATCACCGCGGTCGTCCTGGGCGGCGCCTCCATCTTCGGCGGGCGGGGCACGGTGCTGGGGACGGTCCTCGGCCTGGCCGCCATCGTCACGTTGCAGAACGGCCTGCGGTTGAGCGAGGCTCCCGCCGAGCTCGCGGGGATCCTCACGGGGACCCTTCTCGTCGCCACGATCCTTATCGATCGCCTGTCGAAGGCCACTGGCGGGCCGAAACGCGTTGACGCGGAAGTGGGGGAGGATGAAGTGAAGAACTCGCAAGTCGTCGCCCTGAGCGCCGTGATCCTGACCGCCGCGCTCCTCGTGGTCGGCGGGAACTGGCTGTCGATGCGCGCCCTCCGGGCGGAGCTCCGTGCCGGCGCCGGCCCGAAGGCGGCCGGCGCGAAGCCCGCGGGGCAGAGGCCCGTCGTCGCCATGATGCCGAAGGCCAAGGGGGACCCGTACTTCATCAGCTGCCGCAAGGGCGCGGAGGAGGCCGCCCGCGAGGCCGGCGTCGACCTGCTGTGGGACGGGCCCACGGACCTCGACCCCGCCAAGCAGAACGAGGTGGTCGAGGCCTGGATCACGCGGGGCGTCGACGCGATCGCCGTCAGCGTCGAGAACGAGGTCGCGATCTCCACGGTCCTGCGGAAGGCCCGGCAGCGCGGCATCAAGGTGATCACCTGGGACGCCGACGCCCAGACCGACGCGCGCGACTTCTTCGTCAACCAGGCCACCCCCCAGGGGATCGGCTACACGCTGGTCGACGAGGCCGCGAGGATCCTCGACAAGAAGGGGGAGTTCGCGATCATCACGGCCAGCCTGAGCGCCGCGAACCAGAACGAGTGGATCAAGCACATCAAGAAGCGGCTCGCCGACAAGTACCCCGGGCTCAAGCTGGTGGCCATCCAGCCGAGCGAGGGAGACCGGGACCGCGCCTTCGCCGAGACCCAGACCGTCCTCAAGGTCTACCCGGGCGTCAAGCTGATCATGGCCATCGCGGCCCCCGCGGTCCCCGGGGCGGCGGAGGCGGTCCAGCAATCGGGCCGCAAGGACGTGAAGGTCACGGGGCTCTCTCTGCCGAACATGTGCAAGCCGTTCGTCCACGCAGGGGTGGTCGAGAGCATCGTCCTCTGGAACACCGTGGACCTGGGCTATCTGACGGTCCATGCCTCGCGGGCGCTCGCCGCAGGCGACCTCGCGGCCGGAGCGAAGAAGGTGAAGGCGGGACGCCTGGGGGAGATCGAGGTCCAAGGGGACCAGATCATGCTGGGCGCTCCCTTCGTCTTCTCCGAGAAGAACATCGACCAGTTCGACTTCTAGAGGGGGCGCGAGGCGCGCGATGAAGCTGGACCGCCGGAAGTTCCTGGTGATGAGTGGTGTCACGGCCGCGGCGACGCGGCTCGCGCCTCGCACCACCGAGGTCCAGGCGGAAGCGCTTTCCACGGAGGACACATGGAAGGCTCGCTGGATCTGGTTCCCCGGCCAGCTCGCGGCGCACCGCCACGCCCGCCGTGTGCAGCGGGCCATGGAGCGCTGCACGATGGTGGGCTACCCGGCCAATTTCAGGCAGCCGCTGTCGGAGGCGTATTTCCGCACGTCCGGTACCGCGAGCCGCGACGTCCCCCTGCGATGGACCGGTCCCCTGGCCCGCATCCGCGTCCTGGCCGGCGGGGGCGGGGGAGACGTCACCAGTCGCACCCGCGTGCTCCGCGCGGGGAGCACCGGTATCGAAGTGCACGTCGATTTCGCCGAAGGGCTGCCATGCCTCCTCCTAGAGGGCGGGGAGCTCTCGACGGGCCCGACGTGGGAGGCGAGCCTCGACGGCGAGCACTGGGTGCCCGTGGAGGCCGCGGCGGACGGGAGCCCCCGCCGGGCTCCCGACGCCGAGCGCGAAGTCGTGATGACCGTGCTCGTCGCCGGGACCGTGGATCCGGACGGTCCCCCGCGCGACGCTTACGCGGTTGCACCGGGCCATGACCTGCTCCTCGACTTCGGCGAGACCGAGCTGGGCGCCGTCCGCTTCGACGTCCGCGGCGCGGGAGAGTTGACGATACAGGTCGGGGAATCGGTCGCCGAGGTGCGCGACAGCACCCCGAGCCTCTTGGAGCAGTACGCGCTGGCCGCGGTTCCGGTAAACGCGCAGGCCGCCGCCGTGGTCCTGCCGGAGCGCGCCGTGAGGTTCGTGCGCGTCGCCGCCTCGCAGCCGGCGGAGCTCTCCCACGTTCGCTTCGATGCGCGTGTCTGGCCGACCGAGGAGCGGGGGCGGTTCGAGTCGAGCGACTCGGACCTGAACGCCATCTGGCGAACCGCAGTGGCGACGCTCCGATCCAACATGCACGACTTCTACCTGGACGGGATCCGGCGCGACGGGCTCGTCTGGCACGACGGTCCATTGACCCTCGACGCCTACGAGCGGGTGTTCTTCGACGCCGACCTGTCGCGGCAGACCCTCGTCGCGGAGACGCTCCCCGCGCGGCCGCGGGTGGGTGACTTGGGCATCATCGACGGTCCGATGTACACGGTCGTCGGGTTCGCGCGAGAGCTCCTGGTCCGTGGCGATCCGTCGTTCTCGGGGCTGTTCCGCGATCGCATCGAGGATGTCCTCGCCTTCTATGCCTCGCTGCAGGACAGCCATGGTTTCGTCGACGCCCGACGCGTGGAGCCGTACGGCTACTTCCCGGACTGGTCGGCGACGGACGCCACCGGGCCGGATCCCCACGGGTCTCCGGCCTACGGCCAGATGCTGCTGGCCGGCATGTTCTCCGCGGGGGCACGCCTCGCGCAGGCCTGGAAGGATGCGGCCGCGGCCGACCGCTGGGGGCGAGCGGCATCGCGGATCGCTTCCGCGATCCGATCGACGTTCTGGCAGCCGCGGGAGGGGCTCTACGCGAACGGGTTCGACCGGAAAGGAGGGCTCGACGCGCGCCACACCACGTTCGCGCAGGCGTTCGCGGTCGCCTTCGACATGGCCGAGCCGGACGAGCACCCGGGGCTGTTCCGATTCCTGGACGACGATCGGGCTCGCCCCGCCCATTTCAGCCTGAGCCAGGTCGTCGAGCTCACCGCATACGCCAAGGCCGGAAGGGCCGCCGCGGCCGTGGCCCGCCTACGGTCGGTGTGGCTGCCCATGATCCGGCAGGGCTACCGGCGGTTCTTCGAGGACATCCACCCGACCTTCGAGCCCCCGGCGCAGCTCGCGATGTACGGGCGCAAGTACGGCAACAGCCTGTGTCACGCTTGGGCGGGTGCCGCGCCGGTGATGGCCCTGTCCCGCGGCGTCCTGGGCGTCGAGCCGACCGAGCCCGGGTATCGCGTCTGCACCATCGCGCCCCAGCGCTGCGGGCTCGAGTGGGTGCGCGGCGCGGTGCCGACACCGACCGGCGTCATCGAGGTCGAGTGGCACGGCGAGAGGGGCGCCGTGACGTTGCCCCAGGGCGTCTCGGCACGGCTGGCGCACAACCGGGTCATCGAGGGCCCCGGTCGCTTCGCGATCGTGGTCTCCTGACGTCAGTTTCCAACGAGCACCGAATCACAACGAGGAGGTAGGCGGTGGCAGATCACGACAAGAAGGAGGAGCGGGCCGACGCAGGCGGGCCGAGCAGCCGAAGGGCATTCTTGGGCAAGGCCGCAGGCACCCTTGCCGGCCCGGTGCTCCTGGGGGCGATGGCGACCCCGGCGCGGTCACAGGCGACGCGATCCGACTCGGCCTCGCCAGCGGCGGCCGCACCCCGCGATGGCCAGAGCGTGGTGGTCCGAACGACCCACGGTTCACTGCGGGGCGTTCGGAACGGCGGCCTCACGATCTTCAAGGGCGTGCCGTACGCGGGATCGCCCGCGGGCGCCGGGCGGTTCAAGGCCCCGCCGAAGCTCGTGCCGTGGACAGGCGTCCGGGACGCGCTGGTCTACGGGCCGCAGGCGATCCAGCCGCCGGACACGGGCTGGCCGAAGGAGTGGGCGAGGGCGGCGTCGAGCGAGGACTGCCTCGTCCTCAACGTCTGGACTCCGGGCACCGGCGACGGGAAGCGCCGGCCCGTGATGTTCTACTCGCACGGCGGGGGCTTCGCGACCGGTAACGGTGGCGCCGAGGTCTGGCCGCAGAACCTGCACCACGACGGCGCGGCGCTCGCCCGCAACCACGACGTCGTGGTGGTCACCCACAACCACCGCCTCGGCCTGCTCGGCTATCTCTACCTCGGCGACATCCTGGGCGAGGAGTACGCGGCCTCGGGGGCCGCCGGCATGCTCGACATCGCGGCCGCGCTTCGGTGGGTCGTCGACAACGCCGAGGCGTTCGGCGGCAACCCCGGCAACGTGATGATCTGGGGCGAGTCGGGCGGCGGGATGAAGACCGGAACGCTCACGGCGATGCCCGGTGCGAAGGGCCTTTTCCACCGAGCGAGCATCGAGAGCGGGCCGATCCTGCGCCTCACGCCGAAGGACGCCGCGACCGAGACGACGCGGCGCGTGCTTGCCGCCCTTGGCCTCTCCGAGAGACAGGCGCGCCAGATCCTGACGCTGCCGGCCGAGAAGCTCAGCGACGTCCAGCAGCAGCTCTCCGGGACGAGCCCGATGCTCTTCGGTCCCGTGGTGGACGGCCAGCTCCTACCGACGCACCCCTACGACCCGGTCGCGCCGTCGATCTCGGCCGACGTGCCCCTGATCGTCGGCTCGAACAAGGACGAGACGATCCTGTTCCTCCAGCGAGGCGACCTCCCGGCCTTCTCCCTCGACGACGCATCCCTCCGCGAACGCGTGAAGGCCCGCTTCGGCGAGAAGGGCGGGCGCATCCTCGAGGTGTACCGTCGCTCGAGGTCCGAGGCCTCGCCCTCCGATCTGTTCGTGGCGATCACCACCGGCGAGTGGTTCTGGCGAAGCGCCGTCGTCCTGGCCGAGCGCAAGGCGGCGCTTCGGGCGGCGCCGGTCTTCATGTACGAGTTCGCGTACGAGTCGGAGGTGCCCGTCGCCCCCGGCGTCCCGTATCCGACAAAGGCGGCCCACGCGATGGAGATCGCCTTCAAGTTCGACCACCCGGAGACGAGCCCCGCGGCCGGACAGCGACCGGAGCGGTTCAAGGTGGCGCGGAACATGAGCGCGGCGTGGGCAGCGTTCGCCCGCACCGGCAACCCGAGCCACCCGGGGATCCCGGCGTGGCCCGCATACGACGCGGAACGCCGCGCGACGATGCGCCTGGACGCCGAGTGCCGGGTCGTCGACGATCCGCACCGCGACGAGCGGCTGCTGTGGGACGAGCTTGGCTGACGTGGTTCATGGGGGGATGGCACGATGACTCGCATGTTCTCGGTCTTTGGTCTCTGCTTCGCCGTCGTCTCCGTTGTGACCCTCGGTGCGCAGGCGCGCGACGGCGGCCAGGCGCCGCCCTACAAAGATCGCCAGCTCCCGGTCGACCAACGCGTGGAAGACCTGCTGGGTCGCATGACCGCCGAGGAGAAGGCGAGCATGCTGGCCGGTTCGGGCTGGATGGAAACCCACCCCAACGAGCGCCTGGGCATTCCCGCCCTCAAGATGGCGGACGGTCCGATGGGTGTGCGAAGTTGGGCCGGCCCTTCCGAGATCACGAACGCGGCCCCAACGTCTCCCGTGCAAGCCACCGCGTTCCCGGCGAGCATCGGCATGGCGTCGAGCTGGGACGTCGACCTGGTCGAAACGGAGGGCCGCATCATCGCCCAGGAGGTCAAGGCCCTGGGGCGGAACATGCTGCTGGCGCCCACGGTGAACATCCACCGCGCACCTCTGTGGGGCCGGAACTTCGAGGGCTACGGCGAGGATCCCTACCTGGCCTCGCGCATGGGCGTGGCCTACGTGCGGGGCGTGCAGGGACAGGGCGTGATCTCGTCCGTGAAGCACTTCGCCGCCAACAACCAGGAGTTCGAGCGTCATCGTATCGACGAGAAGATCGACCTTCGTACGCTCCACGAGATCTACTTCCCGGCGTTCAAGGCGGCCGTGGAGGAAGCCGGCGTCTGGGCGGTGATGTCCGCCTACAACAAGGTGAACGGCCAGTGGTGCGCCGAGAACCCGTTCTTGCTCACGCAGACGCTGCGCCAACGTTGGGGCTTCAAGGGTTTCGTCATCTCCGATTGGGGCGGCACGTACAGCACCGCGGGGAGCCTCGACGCCGGCCTGAACCTCGAGATGCCCGGCGGCGAACCGATGCGCGCCTGGCTCGCGAGGCCGACGACCCAGGCGCACGGCAACGACGGCGGTTGGCTGACGGAGCCGAAGGTGTTGGCCTCCGTCGCTGCGGGACAGGCGAAACAGGGCGCCGTGGACGACAGCGTGCGCCGCATCCTCCGCGTGATGTTCACGGCCGGCCTCTTCGACTCGCCGAGCGCGGCCGGTGGCGCCGTGGACACGCCCGACCAGAGGGCTGCGGCGCGGACAGCGGCGACAGAGAGCATGGTGCTGTTGAAGAACGTGGGCGGCGTGCTGCCCCTCGATTCCCGGAAGACGCGCTTGGTCGCCGTGATCGGACCAAGCGCAGCGGTGGCGCGCACGGGTGGCGGCGGCAGCTCGCTGGTGCGTCCGAAATACGCCGTCTCGCCCCTCGAGGGCATCAAGGAGGCCGCCGCCGGCAAGGTGCAGGTGACCTTCGCCCAGGGCGTCGCGATGGAAGGCGAGGACGCGCCCAGCGACGCTTCCACCGCACGCGACGAGGCCCTCGCGCTGGCCGCAAAGGCCGACGTGGCCGTGGTTGTGGTTGGATACTCGTCCAAGCTGGAGTCCGAGAGCTTCGACCGCCCGTCGATGAGCCTGCCGGCCGGTCAGGATGATCTGATCGAAGCGGTGTCGGCCGTCAACAAGAGCATTGTGGTTGTGGTCGCGGCGGGCGCGCCGGTCACCATGTCCCGCTGGCTCGATCGCGTTCCAGCCGTGCTGTACGCCTGGTACGGTGGGCAAGAGGCCGGCCATGCGGTCGGGGATCTCCTCTTCGGCATTGCCGTTCCGTCCGGCAAGTCTCCCGTCACGTTCCCCGCGCGGATCGAGGATTCCGCCGCCCATGGCAGCTATCCCGGAGAGAACCTGCACGTGGAATACCGGGAGGGCCTCTTTGTAGGCTACCGCGGCTTCGACAAGCGCAAGGTGGAGCCGCTCTTTCCATTCGGATTCGGGCTCTCGTACACCCAGTTCGACTACAGCGGACTGAAGGTCTCCAGCCCGAGAGTGAAGTCCGGGGGGTCAGTGCAAGTCAGCGCCCAGGTCCGGAACAGCGGTTCCCGCGCCGGGGCCGAGGTTGTCCAGCTCTACGTGCATGACGTCAGGTCGAGCCTCGAACGCCCGGAGAAGGAGCTGAAGGGGTTCCGCCGCGTGAACCTGCAGCCGGGCGAGACCCAGACCGTGACCTTCACTCTCGACAAGTCGGCCATGGCCTTCTTCGATCCCGCCCGGGAGGGCTGGGTCGCCGAAGGCGGCGCCTTCGAGGTGCTTGTCGGGGCATCGTCGCGCGACATCCGTCTCAAGGGAGCCTTCGAGCTCGTCGATTGAGCGCGGGGATTCCACTCCGCGGCGAGCGCAATAGTGTGTGCACGGAGGAGCCCGGGGGCAGGGCGTGGCGGCCGGATTGCTATAGTTTCAAACTGTCCCACAAGGCGAGTTCTTGCCCGAAGGGATCCTCTACGACCTTGCATTGTGCATCGATCATCATCGTGGCGCGTTTGTGCGGGGTGTATGCCGGCCAGGAGGGTTGCCCCTTGGCGCCCGGGTGACCGGTTCTGGCAAACGTGGCCCACATCTCGCTCATGTGCAGCGCGGCCTGTTTGCGATCCGGGTCCGTGCCGATCAGGGGCGGGCGCTCGGGATCCGGTGCCTCGTCGACGTTGTCGAACTTGTACCAGATCTCGGTGGCGTGAGCCGCGCCAAGGCGATGGTCGGTGCCGGGAACCAACAGGTTGGATTCGTGGGTGAACATGTACATGTACACGGGCGCGCCCTTCTGCGCGCACTTCTTCTCGGCAATTTCAATGGACCCGAGCCACATGGCTCGCGAGGTGGTGATCGCAATGTAGAGGTCCGATGGCGAAGCGCCGGGCCTGCTCCTGCGATACGTGGCGAGAATCCTCTCGGCATTCGCGCCGAAGTCCTTGTCCAATTGCGACTTCAACCCCTCGTCCGTCAGGGTGAACAAGTCGGTCGCCTTGCGTTCCCAGTAGAAGAAGGCCATTTCATCCCTGTTGGTTCCGACCATGAGCGGTTTGTCTCTGGAAATGGCCGGCGCCGAGGGATCAAAGGGATCGTGCGGCAGATAGGTCCCATCCACGACCGGACCGAATCCACCGGGCCGCGCCGCGACCATGCCCTTTCTGCCGCCGCTGAGTGTCAGGTTCCCCGGGGCTTTCTTGGCCACGGCCCCTTGAACTTCAACCAGCTTGTCCGCCGGAACGTCCTTGAGCTTGGCGACTTCGTTGGTGGACAAGCCGAGCTCGGTCAGAACCATCCTGGCGGTTTCTGTCGCCATCTCGCGAGGCGTCATGTGAACGCCTGGGCCACTCTCGATCGACGCCTTGTTGAAGTGGTCCTTTGCAAGCGGCAACGCGTAGATGCAGGAAGTCTTGGCGCCGCCTCCGGATTCACCAAAGACCATCACGTTGTGAGGATCGCCGCCAAACGCCTCGATGTTTTCGTTTACCCACCTCAAGGCTGCAGCGATATCGAGGATCCCTTGGTTGCCGGAAGCGGCATATTCTTCACCCGCAAGGTCGGCCAGGAATAGATATCCCAGGAGTCCCAGGCGGTGGTTGCTGGCCACGACCACAACGTCGTATTTTCGGGCGAGGTTGCTGCCGTCCTGATTCCTGCTGCTCGCGGACCCTATGACGAAGCCACCACCGTGGTTGTAGAACATGACGGGGCGCCGGCGATGGTCCACGCCCGGCGTCCAGATGTTGAGCACGAGGCAGTCTTCGGAGGCATCTGGTTCTCCGGCCCGCCGGTTGGGCTGAAATGACGGTGGGCCAGGAGCGAGCGCGTCGCGGACGCCAGTCCAAGGCGTGAGCGGCGGCGGCGCCTTGAAGCGGTTCTCTCCTGACACTGGGCCAGCGTATGGAATGCCCTTGAACGTAACCAGATCTCCCGTGCGCCTGCCGCGCAAGCGTCCGTAGGCGGTCTTCACTTCAACGGTCTCTGTGGCCGCCGGCTGCGCCCATGCAAAGCCACCGACGCCGACCAACGAACTGCCTGCGATGGCCGCCAGAGCCGTTGAGCCACCAGTGAGAAACTTGCGACGGTCAAGGAGCAGTGTCTCTTCGACAGGTGACATCGAGCAGTCCTCCCCTCTTGGACGTTTCGTGGCAGCTCGGGAAGATCGGCTCACTTCAGCTCGATCTCCTGTCGACCGGCGCGCAGCGGCATCTGGCGCTCGCCCCACTCGAAGACGCCGGCAAGGCCCTGCGGGAGAGTCACCGCGCCGCGTACGCCTCGCTCTCCTGCCCGGGTCAGCGACACCTCGATGTCCCCGAGGGGGTGCGGGATGCGGCCCGCCGGCGCGCTTCAGCGAGCCGAGGTGGGGCGCGATCCGCACGGTGCGGAAGCCCGGCTCCGCCGGCCGCACACCGAGCACGCTGGCGAGGAGGCCGTAGTTGGGGTGGGCGCTCCACGCGTGCGAGTCGGACCGCGTGGGCTCCGGGGTCTCGGGCACGGTGGTGAGACCCATGGCCAGCATCCCCTTCCACGGCTCGAGCCGCTCGATGTAGCGATCGCCGAGGCCCGCCTTCAGGAGGGCCTCGAAGAGGTAGAAGCTGTAGTAGTAGGTCGCCTGGGTGAGCGTCGAGTCCGAGAGCACGCGCTCCATGACGCGCGCTGCTCGGCGGCAGGGACGGCGTCCACCAGCACGGCCATGATGTTGGTCTGCTGGCTGTACGAGCGAGGTATCCGGAGCGTCGCGGAACAGCCGCCGTGCGGAATCCCACGCCCGAGCCCGCACCGCGGCGCGCAGCGACGCAGCGAGCCGCCCGGTCGCGCTCGGCCTCGGCCGCGAGCCCGAGCGCGTCCTCGAGCGCGGCCGCTCGGTCGAGGGCGTAGACGAACTGGAGGGTGATCATCGTCGAGTGCCCATCCCGCCCCTGCGGGCGGAACGCCCAGCGGCCACTCCGGGGCCCAGTCGACGTAAGGCCACCAGGGAATCGGGCCGAGAAGGCCGGTGCTCGTCGACGCTGGCGCTCGAACCAGCCGACGACGCTGCGCACGCCCGGGCAGCAGGTCGCGGACGAACGCGGGGTCGTCACGGTGCATCCAGTAGTCGTGGACCATGGCGACCCAGAGGAGCGAGAAGGTGGGGATGTACTGGCCCAGGCTCGACGGGTAGCGGCTGGCGGTGATCCCGTCGGGGATGCGCGAGAGGTCGAAGTGCGAGATCGCCTGCCGCACGAGCCGATCGTCCCCCGTCATGTAGAGCGAGATCAGGGCCTGGATCCGCGTGTCGCCCACGTACTGGAGCTGCTCGTAGTACGGCGTGTCGAAGTACGTCTCGAACGCGCAGAGCCGCGCACCCCTCCAGTCGATCTGCCAGAGGTCCGCGAGCCACGGCAGATCGCTGTCGAAGCGCGCGCGGAGCTCGAAGGGATACGCGGTGAAGATGCCGTGGAGGTCGTCGATGCGGAGCGGCTGGTCCCCCGTCTCGATCTCCGCCTGGACGTAACGGTACGTGCGGAACCAGAGCGTCTGGAGGCGCCGGTGATCGCCGCCGTCGGGGCGAAAGACGTCCTTGATCCCGACGATGGTCTTGCCCTCGATGTCGTTGCGGTTCCCCTTCTTGCCCGCCGCGTCGACCAGGGCCTCGGCGTAGGTCAAGCCGATGGTGCTCCCCGAGCCCCCGCTCGTCTCGATCACCGCGTAGGCGTTCGTGAGGTGGGACTGATCGAGCAGGAGCACGGCGTGGGTGCGCGGGGGCACCGTGAGCGCACTCTGGCCGCCGAGGAAAGCGTCGCTCGCCGTGACGCCCTCTGCCCGGCGCACGCGGGCGAAGCGCACGGGGTTCTCCTCCATCGCCGGGATCGAGCGCGGAACGAGCTGCCATGCCCCTCCCTCTCCCGTGGCGGCGGTGCCGCGGAGCTGCGTCCTCGCGCGTCCGCCGGCCACACCGGCTGCCGCCACCCAGCTCTCATCCGAGTAATTGGCCTCCTGCCACCCCCAGGGATACTTGCTGCCGTCCACCTCCTCACCGGGAGGCGAGGCGTAGTACGTCTGGAGGCGAACCGGAACCGGCTGGTAGCCCGAGTCGTTGAGGACCTTCCACTCGGGGCCGGTGTTGGCCACCGCCTCCCGCTCGCTGTCGCCCTGGACGAGCAGCCCGGTGTGGCTGCTGAACTGGGCGACCGGACGCTCCGCCCCCCAGTTCCAGACGAGGGCCGCGAGGACGTTCCGGCCGTCGCGCAGGAAGGGCGCGAGGTCCACCGTCTCGTAGCGCCAGTGCATCAGGTCCGACCGCTGAGGACCCGAGGACACCTGCTGTCCGTTGACGAAGAGCCGGTAACGGTTGTCGGCCGAGACGTGGACCACGAACCGTTCCGGCCGCGCGGAGAGGTCGAGGACACGCCGAAAGTGGAAGACGCCGAACGCATCTCCGGGCACGCCGGGGTGCGCGATCCAGGACGCCGCCGGCGCGTCCTGGAAGACCTTGCGCGCCGGACGGGGCTGTGCCTCGCTGCGTTCTGCGACACCAACGAGGAACGCCAGCGTCAAGACCGTCGGCGCTAGACGCCAAGGTCGCAGCGACTCGTCTCTGGACATCGTCTCTCCTCGTCTCAAAGACATTCCTTCGATGGGATCGTCTCCGGCACATCGATCTTGGCAAGAGCCCTTCCCGCGGACGGACTCGGTCCTAGTCCTTCTTTTTCGCCGCCTCGAGGGTGATCACCACCTTCACGTCGTCGCCCAGGAGGAAGCCCCCCTGGTCGAGGGTCTTGTTCCAGAGGAGCCCGTACTCCTTCCGGTCGAGGGTGGTCTCGAGTCCGAAGCCGGCCTTGTCGTTGCCCCAGGGATCCTTGCCGAAGCCGAGGAACTCGACGGCCAGGCTGAGCGCCTTTGAAACGCCATGCATGGTCAGGGTGCCGTCCACGGTGAACTTGTCCTTGGCCGCGGGACTGACCTTGCTGCTCTTGAAGCTGATGGTCGGGTACTTCTCCACATCAAAGAAGTTCGGGCCGCGAAGATCCTTGTCCCGGTCCGGGAGGTCGGTGTCGATGCTGGCGGCGTTGATCGTGAACTCCACCGAGCTGGCGGCGGGGTTGCCGGTGTCGACGCTGATCGTGCCGGAGAAGTCGCTGAAGCGACCCGTGATCCGGCTCATCATGTGCCTGATCGTGAAGAGGGTGCCCGAATGCACCTTTTCGACGACGTAGGTATCGGCAGCGGTGGCGGGGATGGCTGCGAGAGCGACCGCGGCCAACGACAGCAGTGAACGACGGATTCCCATGAGCCGTCTCTCCTCTCTTGTTTGTCAGTTCGCGTGGGAGGCCGATCCAAGTCGAACCCGGATTTTGGAGCCAGGATCGGCCGGCCGGCAAGCGGGGAGGGTCCGGAGGATCGCGTTTACTGGTGGAGAACGACCGCGAGGCAGAGGCGTGGCGGCCAAGTCAATCATTCTTATGAGGGATTGCCCGCCACGAAGCTCCCGTGGATGCGGGTGGCGGGCTATCCCGCCGTTCCGCGGTACGACACGGCCCGCACCGGCGTTGCCGAGTGAACGCCTCAGCGCTAGCGTTTCGTAGACCGGGTACGTTGCCTGGACCGAGCCCCGCGCACGGTCACTTCGGCAAACACCTCGGCCGCGACGTGGAAGGCCGAGTTCGCGGCCGGCAGGCCGCAGTACACGGCCATCTGCAGCAGAACCTCCTTGATCTCGCCGCGGGTCACGCCGTTGCGGAGCGCCGCCCTCAGGTGGAGGCGCAGCTCCTCCTCCCGGTTCTGGGCCACGAGCGCCGCGAGCGTGACGAGGCTGCGCGTACGGCGCGACAGCCCCGGCCGCGTCCAGATCTCGCCCCAGGCGTAACGCGTGAGCAGGTCCTGGAATTCACGATTGAAGGGGGTGCGTGTGCGCATCGCGCGCGCGACGTGCTCCGGGCCGAGCACCGCCCGCCGCACCGCGAGGCCCCGCTTCGCCCGCCGCTTCTCCTCCACTTCAGTCGGCTCTGTTGCCGGCCAGGAACGCCAACAGCTCAGCCGTGAACGCGGCCTCCGCCTCCAGGTTCGAAAGGTGCGAGGCCGGGAGCTCGACGTAGCGGGAACCGGAAATCGCGGCCGCGAGAGCCCGACCGGCCGCGGGCGGGGTCGCCGGGTCGTGGGCTCCGGCGATCACGAGCGTCCTTGCGGTGATGGCTGCCAGATCGGCGTGCTCGTCCGCGTCTCGGATCGCGGCGCAGCACGCCGTGTATCCCGCGGCCGGGGCGTCCGCGACCATGCGCTCGGCCGTTGCCACGACCCCGGACGAGCTGCGCCGGAACTCAGGGGTGAACCAGCGCTCGATGACTGCGGACGAAACGGCGGTCATTCCGCCCCCTTCCACGCTGCGGATGCGCGTGTTCCACGTCTCGATCGTTCCGATTCGGGCGGCAGTGTTGCTGAGCACCAGGCGATCGGTCCGATCTCGCGCGTGCGCGCCGAGCCGCATCCCGATCATCCCACCCATCGAGAGGCCGCAGAAGTGCGCGCGCGCCACGCCGAGAGCGTCCATGAGAGCGAGGACGTCGCCGGCGAGCACCTCGATCGTGTACGGGCCCGGGGTCACCGTGGTCTGGCCGTGGCCGCGGCCGTCGTAGCGCAACACGCGGAAGTGCTCCGCCAGCGCCCGGGCCTGTGGGTCCCACATCGAGAGGTCCGCGCCCAACGAGTGCGACAGCACGACCACCGGCGCCTCGGCGGGGCCGCCGAGCTCGTAGCGAACATGCAGGTCACCGGCTCTGATGAAAGGCATCGTCGTCAGGCGGGCTCCCGACGCCGCATCTCATTCGCGGCTGCGTAGCGTCGGAGCACGCGATCGATCAGCGGGCCCGTGACGCTCACGTAGCGGTGGAGGTCGAAGAGGCGCTCGAGCTCGACAGGCGGCAGGTGCCCCCCGACCGTGGGATCGTCGGCCAGCACGTCGCGCAGATGGCGCCCCTCGCCCTGGGCACGGCGGCAGGCGGCTTCCACGAGCCTCTGCGCAGTGACGCGGTCCGTCTTGGCGGCGAGTGCCTGCCGAATGCCCTCCGCGAAAACGAGCCCCCGGGCCGCTTCGAGGTTGGCGGCCATGCGGGCCGGATCGACGCGCAGGGCCGCGATGGTCTCCGTCATCCTGTGCAGGGCGCCGCCGGTCAGCCGAACCACCTCCGGCAGGGTCTCCCACTCGGCGTGCCAGCCGCCGAGGCCGCGCTCGTCCTCCTGGAGCATCGCCGCGAGCAGGGTGGCGACGAGGCCCGGAACGCGCGTCGCGGCGGCGATCACCACTGCGGACTCCACGAGGTTCTGCTTCTGAGGCATCGTCGAGGAGCCACCGCGTCCCTCTGCGGCGGGCTCGTGAAGCTCCGCCACCTCCGTCTGGGCGTGGAGCGCCACGTCGCGGGCGATCTTGCCGAGCGTGCCGACACACAGACCGAGCGTCGTCGCGACCTCGGCGACACGGTCCCGGTGAGCGTGCCAGGCGAGGTCGGGAAGGGACAGCTTCAGCTCCTCGGCGACGGCGGCGGCCACGCCCGGGCCCTTGTCGCCGAGGGCGGCGAGCGTCCCGACCGCACCTCCGAGCTGGAGGACGAAGGCCCGTGCGCGCAGGGAAGCGCAACGGTCCCTCTGACGGAGCACCGCGTCCAGCCAGGTCGCGGCCTTCATGCCGAACGTCGTCGGCACGGCGTGCTGCAGCCAGGTCCGGCCGGCGATGGGCGTCGATCGGTAGCGGTCCGCGAGAGACGCGAGCGCATCCGCCAGACGGTCGAGCTCGGCCTCGATCACGTCCAGCGCCGCGCGCAGCTGAAGGACGAGGCCGGTGTCGATGGCGTCCTGGCTCGTCGCGCCCCAGTGGACGAAGCGGGCCGCATCCGCATTTTGTTCGCGCACCAGCGCCGTCAGCTGCCGCACGAGCGGGATGGCAAGATTTCCAGAAAGCGCTGCGTCGCGGGCGAGCGCCTCGAGGTCGTAGCGATCCGTCGTGCAGCACGCGTCGATGACGGTCGCGGCGTCCCTCGGAATCACGCCCATCCGCCCCTCGGCGCGCGCCAGGGCCGCCTCGAAGTCCAGCATCCCCTGCACACCAGCGCGGTCGGAGAAGATCTCCTCGACCTCGTCCCAGCCGGAAGAGCGGCCCGAGCAGGCTCATCCGCAGCAGTCGAAGAAGACCGTCTCGCGCGGCCCCTGAAGGGCGACGTTCCACTCGAGGGCCCCGTCGGCCGACCTCGCGGCCACCAGGGTGGCGCGCCGCGGGGCCTCAACTTGAGCGAGGACGCAATCAGCAGCGTTGGCGGGCTCGTCGGGGAAGTACATCCGGGTGACGAGCCGCTTCATCAGCCCGCGCGCCAGGACGGACACGGCGAGATGCGGCGCCTGCGGGGTGGCGGCGGGCCCCGGAACAGAGCCTGGCTTGACGGTCGTGAAGTGGAAGCGGCCCTCGCGGTCGGTCGGGACACGCCCGAAACCCTTGAACGCGGGGTCGAGCGGCCTGGGCTGCGTGTCCTCGGGGTGCGCGTAACGGCCGTGGGCGTTCGCTTGCCACAACTCGAGGCAGGCGTCCGGCACCGGCTCGCCGTCGCCATCCGTAACACGGCCACTCACCCTGATGCGCTCCCCGGTTGCCGCCACGGGTGCGAGCTCGCTGCGCTGCAGCCAGTCGAGCCCGATCGAGAAGAAGGGCCCGACGGTCTGCGAGGTCGTGGCCACGAGTCCCGCGCCCGGCTCGAGCGGGGTCGCGTCGCGACCGGCCAGCACGATGTCGAAGCGGTAGCCGAGGGCGTGCCCCGGGACCGTGGTGTCCCAGTCGAAGGTCGAGACGAGCCGTCCGCGCGCGTTCTCGTCAGCCGTGCAGTTGAAGATCGGGTCCGCCGCGAGGAGCGGATCTCCGGGGAAGTACATCTGCGTGACGAGGCGCGTGGCGAAGGCCGGCCCGAACACCGAGAAGTGGATGTGCGCCGGCCGCCAGGCGTTCTCGTGGTTGCCCCAGGGATAGGCGCCGGGGCGGATCGTCACCACGCGGTACCGCCCTTCGTCGTCGGTCAGGATGCGGCCGCAGCCAGTGAAGTTGGGATCGAGCGGAGCGTCGTGCTGATCGACGGCGTGAAAGTAGCGTCCCGCCGCGTTCGCCTGCCAGACCTCGACCAGCGTGCGAGGCAGCGGCCGGCCATCCTCATCGAGCACGCGCCCACCCACGATGATGCGCTCACCGATCGCCGGGAGCCCACGGGGGCTCGTCAGATCGCAGGCCTTGATCTCGAGCGGCTCCGTCTCGAACGACGGGCCCGTTACCTCGCTGAGCCCATGCGGCAGGGGAACGAGGCTCTGGGCCGGTGCGCGCTTGACGGACGACTTGTAGGGCGGGTGCAGGTGATCGGGCTGGGTGCCGGAGCGCGGCCGTCTGTAGCCGACGGGTGTCAAGGCTGTAACGTCCGGTGCGACGACATTCTGGGAAGGTTGGCGCAAGGCCACGACGGTGTCAAACGTACCTGCTTTCGAGCGCGGTGGAAAGCGCCACGAGGTGTGACCTATGATCGGCGTTGTCTCCCAGGACCCAGGGCAGCGGGAAAGGATGCCGATGGCCGCGTATCGAGCCGACCACGTGGGAAGCTTCCTGCGCCCGCTCGAGCTCCTGGAGGCGCGGAAGATCGGCTCTCCGAACCTCGAGCGCCTAGGGGAGCTCGAGGATGGCCACATCCTCCGCGTGCTCGCGCGCCAGCAGGAGCTGGGCTTCGACGTCTTCACCGACGGCGAGCTGCGGCGGCGGAACTTCATGAGCGACTTCACCGACGCGGTCGAGGGCTTCGACCTGGGCGACGAGGTCGCGCGCTCCTGGCAGAAGGGCTCGGCGAGCGCAGCCGGGGCCAGCAAGGTGGCCGGTATCGTGACCGGCAAGCTCCGCGCGGTCCGGCGCCTGACCGGCCACGAGCTGCCGTTCCTCAAAGCCAACAGCCCAGGACCGATCAAGATGACGCTTCCGAGCGCCACGCAGTTCCCGGCGATCTCCTGGAAGCGCGGGATCAGCGACGCCGTCTACGCGAACCACGCCGCGCTCTTGTGGGACATCGTCGAGATCATGAAGAACGAGCTTCAGGCTCTCGCCGGCGAGGGAGCGAGCTACATCCAGATCGACGCGCCACGCTACAGCTACTTCGTGGACCCGAAGTGGCGACAGTGGATCGCGGACGGAGATGCAGGTCGCGCCCGAGGCGCTGCTCGAGGAGTCGATCCGGGCCGACAACGCCTGCCTCGAGGCCGCGCGTCGACCCGGCGTCACGCTCGCGATGCACCTGTGCCGGGGCAACAACCGCAGCCACTGGTACGCCGAGGGGGGCTACGACGCGATCGCGGAACGGCTGTTCGGCGGCCTGAAGGTCGATCGGTTCCTCCTCGAATACGACGACGCGCGCTCGGGCGGCTTCGAGCCGCTGCGGTTCGTGCCGAGGGGCAAGACCGTCGTGCTCGGCCTCGTCAGCAGCAAGCTGCCGCAGCTCGAGGACGCAGGCACGCTCGCTCGCCGCATCGACGAGGCCGCCCGCTACGTCCCGCTCGAGGACCTGGCGCTCAGTCCCCAATGCGGCTTCGCCTCCACGATGGAAGGCAACCTGCTGACGGAAGACGAGCAGTGGGCGAAGCTCGGCCTGGTGGCAGAGACGGCGCGCCAGGTCTGGGGCTGAGCGCACTGGCGGCGGCGCGCTGATGCGAACGCAGGTCGGCATCGTCGGCGCCGGACCCGCGGGCCTGCTGCTGTCGCACCTGCTCGGGCGCCAGGGCATCGAGTCGGTCGTGCTCGAGGCCAGGAGCCGCGAGCACGTCGAGAGCCGCGTGCGAGCCGGCGTGCTGGAGCAGGCCACCGTGGAGGTGCTCGTGGAGGCGGGCCTCGGCGAGCGCCTCCGGCGCGAGGGGATCGTCCACCACGGCATCGAGCTGCGATGGGGCGGCGCGTCTCACAGGATCCCGCTCACCGACCTCACCGGCCGCTCGATCTGGATCTACGGGCAACAGGAGGTGGTCAAGGACCTGATCGAGGCGCGAAGCGCGGCGCACGGTCAGATCCTGTTCGAGGTCGAGGACGCTCGCATCGACGCGATCGACTCGGCCTCGCCGACACTCAGCTACAGGCACGCGGGCGAGTCCCGCACGCTCGTGTGCGACTTCGTCGCCGGCTGCGACGGCTTCCACGGCGTCTCGCGCGACTCGATAGCGGGGGCCCTCCGCGTCTTCCGCCACGACTACCCGTTCGCGTGGCTCGGCATCCTGGCGGCGGTCGCGCCCTCCACCGAAGAGCTGATCTACGCGTCCCACGAGCGCGGCTTCGCGCTCCACAGCCTGCGCTCGCCGAGTCTCAGCCGGCTGTACCTGCAGGTGGATCCAGGCACGAACGTGGCCGACTGGCCCGACGACCGCGATCTGGGAGGAGCTGCGCGTCCGGTTGGCGCGCGACGGCTTCACGCTCCGCGACGGCCCGGTGATCGAGAAGAACGTCTCTCCTATCCGCAGCTTCGTCGTCGAGCCGATGCAGCACGGCCGTCTCTTCCTGGCCGGTGACGCGGCTCATGTCGTGCCCGCCACCGGCGCCAAGGGCCTGAACCTCGCGGTCCACGACGTGCAGCGTGCTCGCGCGAGCCCTCGCCCGCTGGTACCGCAATGGATCCGCGCGGCTGCTCGACGAGTACTCATCGGTGTGTCTCAGGCGAGCCTGGCGCGTCCAGGAGTTCTCTTCCTGGATGAGCACGATGCTGCACCGGCTGCCGGACAGCGACGGCTTCCTCGGGCGCCTGCAGCGCGCCCAGCTCGAGCACGTCTGTCGATCGGAGGCTGCGGCGCGGGCGCTCGCCGAGAACTACGTCGGGCCCCCCTACGAGCCCGGCACCTAGACGCCTCCACACGTCGCCGAACAGCACGTCGTCGGTCAACGTGCGTCTGCATGAGCGGGCTCTCGCCGGATCTGTTTCGCCCAGAAGCGGACAGCGTCAGAGACCCACCCTTCGGCGCTCGTACCGACGCCGAGCCCGAAGCCATGACCGACGCCGGGGTACTTGTGATACTCCACTTCGGTCCCCGCTCTCCGCAATGCCGCAACTCGTCTCTCCATGGTGGAAGGAGGTGCGATTCCATCAGCATCACCAACGGCGACGAAGGTTGGAGGTTCCGTTGAAGTGAAATCCGAGTGGCCCGTGTACAGAGTCACGAGGGCCGACGGCTTGGGCAGGTCCGAGCCGCCGAATCGCCCGGCCCCATAGGAACCGATCGACGCGACCATCCTGGCGCCCGCCGAGCTGCCCCACAGCGAGTACCCGACCGTCGCGACGCCAAGTGATCCCGCATTGCGAAAGACATGGGAAATTGCCGCCGCCAAATCCGCTGTTGCGACGGCGCCGCCCTGTCCCACGCGGTACCTCAGGACGAACGCGCTGTACCCCCGGTTGGTGATCTCGAGGGCATAGGGGAAGCCCTCGTGCAGCGATGCCACATACTCGAATCCGCCACCGGGTGCGATGATCGCAAACGGAGCTCCAGGCTTGCCTCGGAAGAAGAACAGGCCCGTGTTGCTGCGCGTCGGTTCCACCTCCTTCTCGGCGGGGGTGTAGATGTCATAGAAGACCGTCCGGTGGATGTTCACGTCGTCGATCATCCGATTGAGCGCCGATACGACGACAACGGGGTCAACCTGCTGGTGGTAGGGGAGGAGCACGCCGACATTCCTGAGGGGCATGGCGAGGTCGTAGCGTCGGTCATCCCAGGGCAACAGAAGACGACCGAAGCCGGCGAAAGCCGGATGCCGCAGGACGTCGCCGACGCTGTCGTCGAGACGTAGATGTGCGGCCCGGCTCTTGCTCACCGCCGTCACGGCCGTTGGGACGCCGGCGCCGGCCTCGGATCGAGGACCTTGTTCGCGGGCTTCTGCGCAGCCGACGCAGGGTGTTGCCGACAGCAAAGCCAGCACGAGTGCCCTCGCGCTCACGAGACCGCATCCCTTCTCACTGTGCGGGCGGGGTCACCAGTCTCGTGAACGAGAGCGAGGCGAGCTTCCACGCTCCGTCCAGCTTCACGTACACCTCGGTGACGGTGAACGGGTTGACGGCGTCGTTGCCACGCACCACGGCGACGAGCTGGATCTTGTTCAGGAGGACGGCGGTCGTGCCGACGAAGCGCACGGATACCTCCTGGATCTGTGCGTCCTTGTACTGAATATCCCCGGTCCTGATGACTTCGAGCTCCTGGCTCTTGGTCAGGGTGCGACTCATGTGCACGAAGACCGCCTGTTCGGCGAAGAGCTTGTCGAGGGCCTCGACGTTGCGCTCCGCCATCCAGCGCCATTTGTCCTTCGAGAGCGTGATGAGCTCCTGTTCCGCGGCCGAGGTGCTCGTCTTCGCTGAGATCCCCGGTGCCGGCTGGGCGGGCGCGGATTGCGCGGTCATCATGAATAGGGCCATCCCGACGATTGGCAGCGTCGCGTTCATTGCTCTCGTCCTTTCTGCGTTATACGACCGGTCATCGCCGCTCCTCATCAGTTCTTCGGAGCGGCCTCCACGCCTGAAAAGGCCAGCACCGGTTCTGGGAGGCGGACGCCCTCGATCTTGATCGCCGAAACGGCCGTATTCAGTTCGGCGAGCTCCGGCGATGTGAATCGAACGGCAGCCGCCCTGGCGTTCTCGAGCATGTGCGCCATCTGAGTCGTACCTGGGATAGGCACGATCCAGGGCTTCTGCGCCATCAGCCACGCCAGTGCGATCTGGGCAGGGGTGGCGGTCTTCCGCTCCGCCCAGGTCTTGAGCAGCTCGACGAGCTTCAAGTTGTGGGGCAGGTTCTCTGGCGAGAAGCGGGACTCGACCTTGCGAATGTCACCATCGGCGAATCGTGTCTGGGTGTCGATGGCGCCGGCCAGAAAACCCACCCCCAGCGGACTCCACGGGACGAAGCCGATGCCGAGCTCCTCGCAGAGTGCGATGGCCGCCTCTTCCGGCCCGCGCCAAAGCATGGAGTACTCGTTCTGAACAGCACTCAGGGGCAGCGCCGCATGGGCGCGGCGCAGCGTCTTGAGTCCCATCTCCGAGAGCCCCCAGTGCAGGACCTTGCCTTGGGTCATCAGCTCCTTGACGGCGCCGGCGACGTCTTCGATCGGGACCTGCGGGTCGACGCGATGTTGATAGAGGAGATCGATGCGGTCGGTGCGCAGACGCTTGAGCATGCCCTCGACCGCGAGCTTGATGTGGTCCGGCCGGCTGTTGAGCCCGGGCCGTCGCTCGCCGGTCTCCAGATCGATATTCCAGCCGAACTTGGAGGTGATGACCACCTTGTCTCGGAAAGGCTCCACCCCTTCACCGAGGATGCGCTCGACTTCGTGAGGCCCGTAGGCCTCGGCGGCGTCGAAGAACGTGACGCCCCGCTCGAACGCCGTTCGGATGATGTTGAGCATCTCGGGCCGGCTCGGCACCGTCGTCTCATACGTGCGGCTCATGTTCTGGACGCCCAGACCGACGCTGGAGACTTCCAGACGCGCCAGCTTTCGCCGCCCGATCGCGTGGGCGGCGGCGCTGCCGGGGCTCGTTGCTTGCGCGAAGGTTTGCGCGTTCGGCCCGCCGAACAGCGAAACTCCTGCGAGGCTGCCCGCGACGCCGAGGAACCCGCGACGCCCCAGTTCCAATCTGCTCTTGTCACTCATGTGCGGTCGTCCCTTCATTGGCGGCACGGCTCCGCCGCGTCGTCCCGTCTCACGGGTCGGAGCGTTTCCCTGAGTCGGTGGCCAACCGCGTCACGTCGAGGCGCGCTTTGCGAGGATCGGGACCGACACCTGCCGAGCCATCCGATCGGAAGTCGAAGATCAGGTCCTTGCCGGGGTCGTGACGCGGCCAGGCCGGGAGGCCGGACCATTCGGGTCGCCGGTCTTGGCGAAGTTGACCCAGTAGCTTTGCGCCGTCCGGGCAACCGCTTGATCCTCGGGCGTCGGCGCGCCGCCCCAGCCGGCCGCCAGCGTGTCGAACACAAAGGCGATTTCGCCGCCATGCGGGTGCCCCCGTGCGCATCCGTTCCCGCATCGCCGTCTGAACGTATGAGAATCGGTAGACGATAGACGGGCGAACCGTTGGCCGCAAAGGCATTCGCGGCGAAGCGGGCCGGCTCGGCCTGGCCGAAGTCGTCGTTCGCCCTCGCGACCAGCGCGGCCAGATCTCCCGATCCGTCGGGATCGTAGGCCGCCTTCGCCTGGGCGCTCCATTGACCGTATCGGGAGAACAGCTGTTCCTTGGTCGTCGCCTTGATCCGGTTTCCTGCGGTGTCGGCGCTGTTGCTGCCGACCAGGAGCGGAACACGCGGCTGGCGGCGGGCCTTGTAGGCGGTCTCGGCCGTCTCCGTGACCAGCTTGCCGTCAAGAATCGGCGTCGTCTCGATGGACGGCGCGTTCGCCCCCGCCGCGGCCGGAGCGCCTTGCAGGACCTTGTCGGCGCTGAGGGCGCGCAAACCGGCCAGTGCGACCTGGTCCGTGCCCTCGATCCCCATCGAACGCGCGAAGGTGATCCCGATCGTCTCGGCCGACACCGGATAGTTCGGGTCGACACCGTCCTCTCGCATGGGTCGCGCGGTGAGCACGCTGTCGCGCGAACCGCCAGACTCGGCGATCGCTTTGTGGAACAGGCCGCGCGCCATGGGCGACGCCAGGAGGCTATGCACCGAGACGCCGCCCGCGGAGAATCCGAAGATCGTGACGTTCGTCGGATCGCCTCCGAACGCGGCGATGTTCTGCCTCACCCACTGCAGGGCCGCGATCTGATCCATGTAGGCGTAGTTACCCTTGGTCTCCTCGGGGTGCTCACGGTTCAAGGCGGGGAACGCGAAGAAGCCGAAGCGCCCCAGGCGGTAGTTGAGGCTGACCAGGACGACGCCGTGCTTGGCGAACTGGACCCCCGACGTCATCGGGAAGGAACCACTGCCCCCCACGAATCCGCCCCCGTGAATCCAGACCATCACGGGCAGCTTCGCCCCCGACGTGGCGGTCGCGGGGCGCCAGACGTTCAGGAACAGGCAGTCTTCCGAGGGAGCGGGTGGCGCGGGCGCTCCCGCGGCCGGCGGCGGGCCGAACCGTCCCTGCATGCAGTCCGCCCCGAACTCCGCGGCCTGGCGTACACCCGTCCACCGCGCCGCCGGCTGGGGCGGCCGCCACCGCAGCTCGCCTACGGGGGGCGCCGCGAAGGGAATCCCCTTGAAGGACGCGCCGCCGTCGCCGTCCACCCCCTGCAGTTCGCCGCTCTCCACCCGCACGACAGTAGGCGTCTGCGCAGGGGCGGGCGTCTGCGGAGATGCGACGGTGCGGCCCCCATCGCCGTCAGCGAGCACAGAAGAAGCGTCGTCGCTCTCGAACCCGCGGTGGCTCCGTTGTTGCGTTCTATACGCATACCTCTCCCTCCTGCGACTCGCCGATTCACCGATCCGTCAGCTTCAGCACGGCTTCAGGAAGTCGGGCTCCCTGCACGGTGATCCGCGATGCGACATCGTCGATCTCGCGCAGATCCGCATCGGTCAGCTCGACCGAGGCAGCTCCGATGTTCTCTTCGAGTCGCTCGAGCTTTCGCGTGCCCGGAATCGGCACGATCCATGGCTTCTGGGCCAGCAGCCAGGCGAGCGCGATCTGCGCGGGCGTCGCCGGCTTGCGCTCGGCGATGCGGTTCAGGAGGTCGACTACCGCCATGTTCGCGGCGCGCGCGTCCGCGGCAAAGCGTGGCGACATGTTGCGGAAGTCGGTGCTGCTGAAGCTCGTGCTGGTGTCGATCTTGCCCGTCAGGAATCCCGCACCGAGCGGGCTGAACGGGACGAAGCCGATTCCGAGCTCCTCGCAGGCCGCCAGCACGCCGTTGTGCTCCACGTCGCGGGTCCACAACGAGTACTCGCTCTGGACGGCGGCGACGGGCTGAACGGCATGCGCACGACGGATCGTCTGGGCGCTCGCCTCGGACAACCCGAAGTGCTTCACCTTGCCGTGCTGCATCAGTTCCTTGACGGTGCCGGCGACGTCCTCGATGGGGACGTTCGGGTCCACGCGGTGCTGATACAGCAAGTCGATGGTTGTCACGTTCAGGCGCTTCAGCATCGCGTCGACGACCCTGACGAATGTGCTCGGGCCGGCTGTCGACGCCGTAGCGCGTGCCGTCCGGATTGATCCCGAATCCGAACTTGGTCGCGATGACGACTCTCTCGCGGAGCGGCGCCAGCGCCTCGCCGACGAGCTCTTCGTTCGTGAACGGACCGTAGGCTTCAGCGGTATCGAAGAGCGTCACGCCGCGGTCGACCGCGGCGTGCATGAGTGCCATGGCCTCTGCCGGCCACCGGCGGCACCGTAGACCCCGGCCAGTCCCATGCAGCCGTACCCGATCGCCGAGACCTGTAACCCGCCGGTGCCAAGCGTGCGCTTCTTCATAGGTCGACCGAGCAAGATACCCACCGGGGCCGGGCGCGAGTAGTCCTTCAAATGTCGCATGGGGATGTGAGTACCATGCACCAATGGCGCTGGACGACTTGAACGTGTTGGCGGCGTTCCTCACCGTCGCGAAAGAGCGGAGCTTTACCCGGGCGGCGAAGCGGCTGGGCGTCTCGCGTTCGGGGCTCAGCCATGCGGTCCGCGGACTGGAGGAACGCCTCGGCGTCCGCCTCCTCGCGCGCACCACACGCAGCGTGGCCCCGACAGAGGCTGGGGAACAGCTCATCAGTCGCCTGGATCCCGCGCTCGGTGAGGTCGAATCCGTGTTGGATCAGATAGTCGGGCTGCGGGAGCGACCGACGGGACACGTGCGTTTGTTGGTCACGCCGCTGTCGGCCACGATGGTGCTCGCACCCAAGCTGGTGGCGTTTGCCCGTCGGTTCCCGGACATCGTCCTCGACGTCACCACGACGCAAGAGGGACGCACGGAGCTCGTCGCCTCGGGTTTCGACGCGGGCATCCACCTGGGCGAATCGATCCAACGCGACATGGTGGCCGTGCGCGTGTCTCGGGATCAGCGGCTGGCTGTCGTGGGTTCGCCGGACTACTTCGCGTTGCACCCCAAGCCGAATATCACCACACGAGTTGGTCACCCACCGATGCATCAACCTGCGCGGCGGCTCTGCCAGGCCCTACCGCTGGGAGTTCGAGAAGGACGGCGAGGCTGTCGTCGTCGATGTGAGCGGACCGTTGGTCGTCGACGACGCGGACCTCATGATTCGCGCCGCCATCGATGGCCTGGGTCTGACGTTTTCCTTCGAGGAGTACGTCGCGCCCACAGATCGCGAGTGGAGCCCTCGTGCGTGTGCTGGAGGACTGGTGCCCACCGTTCGCGGGCTATTTTCTATACCATCCGAGCCGGCGCCAGCAGCCGCGCCGCGCTGTCAGCCCTGATCGAGACGCTTCGCTTGTAATCGGGCCCGCCTATGACTTCAAGCTGTCCCACAGAGCTCCTGCCCGAAGGGATTCTCCTCAACCTTGCATTGCGTATCGATCATCATGGTGGCGCGCAACAGGGGTGGGGATTTGTGGTCCTGCACTAAGGGCGTTTTGCTCTACATGCCCCGCTGAGCTTCAGGCTGTGGACCGAGCCGGCGCCAGCCCCAGCAGCCGGGCCGCGTTCTCCTTCAGGATCAGCGGCCGGACCTCGTCGCGGATCGGCAGCTTGTCGAACTCCGCCATCCAGCGGTCGGGCGTGAGAAAAGGGTAGTCCGAGCCGAACAGGACCTTCTCCCGCAGCAGCGTGTTCGCGTGCTGCACGAGCGTCGGTGGAAAGTATTTCGGCGACCATCCCGAGAGGTCGATGTAGACCTGCGGCTTGTGCAGGCAGATCGAGATGGCCTCTTCCTGCCACGGGAACGACGGGTGGGCCAGCACGATCGGCATATCGGGAAAATCCACGGCCACGTCGTCGATGGGCATCGGGGCGCCGTACTTGAGCCGCACCCCGCCGCCCCCGCGCATGCCCGAGCCGATCCCGCTGTGGCCGGTGTGGAACAGCACCGGCAGGCGCGCCTCGGCGAACACCTCGTAGAGCGGGTAGGCCAAGGTGTCGTTGGGGACGAACTCCTGCAACGGCGGGTGGAGCTTCAGCCCGCGGACGCCGCCGCGGGCGATCAGGCGGCGCGCCTCGCGCACCCCTTCCTCGCCCCGGTGCGGGTTCACGCTGACGAAGGCGAGCGCGACGTCGGCGTTCTCAGCCGCGAAGTCGAGGACCGCATCGTTCGCGACCGGCGGCCGCCCGCTCAGCCGTTCGTCGACCGCGAACACGACGCAGGCCATGCGCCGGCTGCGGTAGTGGTCGGCGAGCACGCGCCATCCCGGGTCGGCCTCGGCGCCGAAGTACTTGCGGGCCGCTTGTTCCGCCTCGCTCTGGTCGTCCGGAGGGTGCAGATGCACGTGCATGTCGATGGCCGCCAGCCCATCGAGATCGAGTGTGAGCCTGCCTCCCGAGGCGGACCCCTTCATGGTGCTTTCTCCAGGCAAATCACGTGAGGGGGCGGCGGCTCGGCGTAGAGCTCGTCGACGCGCTCGGCGCGGTTTTCGAGTACCGCTCTCTGGTTGAGCGAGCCTTTGTCCGTCGCCTCGCAAGCGTCGATGGACGGTGGGATGTCGAGCAGCAGGGCCCGTGCCACGAAGGTCGAGCTGCCGGTGCTCTCGGCGGCGAGGCCCTCGAGCGCGCCGCGGAACACCTCGATGACGCGCGGGTGGTCGAGCACCCTTCCTGCGGGCGCCTCGGGCCCCAGATCGGGACAGAGGCGGCGGCACTGCGGCAGGTTCGGAAACAGAAGAGCCGCGACGAAGGCGCGGTCCTGGCCGGCGATCACGGCGTCCTGCACGTAGCCCGCCCCGCGTGCGAGGAGCTGCGACCGCACGGTGCCGACCCTGACCCAGGTCCCGGTCGAGAGCTTGAAGTCCTCGGCCAGCCGCCCGTCGAAGACGACGCCCTTCGCGGGATCCTCGGGGTCCACGAAGCGCACGGCATCGCCCATGCGATAGAAGCCCTCCGTGTCGAAGGCCGCGCTCGTGAGGGCCTCGTCGCGCCAGTAGCCGGGCGTGACGTTCGGCCCGCGCACGCGCACCTCGAGCCTCTCGCCCACCGGCGCGAGCTTGAGCTCGAGGCCCGGGACTGGAAAACCGATGAAGCCGGCCGTGGCGCCGGCCCGGCCGGTGCAGAGCGTGAAGGGCGCCGTCTCCGTCGCCCCCATGCCGGTGACCCAGAGAAGCTCCTCGCCGCAGGTTGCAACGGCCATTTCGGTGAGCTCGTCGAACACGCGCTGGGTGAGCCCCGCGGCCGCGTAGAAGAAGATCTTGAGCCGAGCGAAGAATCGGTCACGCAGGCCGCGGTCGGCCCGCAGGTACGGGAGCAGCATCTCGTACGTGCGCGGCACCGTGAAGTGCGCCGTTGCCGATATCTCGCCGAGGTTGCGGACGGTCGCGTCGAAGGCGCCCGGCAGGGGGCGGCCCTCGTCGATGTAGAGCGTGCCGCCGTTCCAGAGCACGATGCCGAAGTTGTGGTTGCCGCCGGCGGTGTGGTTCCAGGGCAGCCAGTCGCACAGGACGGGCGGCTCCTCCGCCAGGAACGGGAACACGCTCCGGAGCATCTCCTGGTTGGCGCACAGCATGCGCTGCGTGTTGATCACGCCCTTGGGACGGCCGGTCGAGCCCGAGGTGTAGAGGATCTTGGCGATGGTGTCCGGCCCGACCCGGGTGTGCGCGTCGTCGACGGCGCTGGTCGCCGGCGTTGCGGCCAGTTCCCCGAAGGGTGTCGCGGGCCGGCCCTCGGGCGCCGAGGACGAGACGGCGAGCTCGGTCCCGTTCGGCAGGACGGCCCCGAGCGCGCGTTCGAATGAGGCGCCCTCGGCGGCGAACACCAGGCCGGGCTGGAGGCGGCCCAGGATCTGTCGCAGCGTGCCGTACTCGCGCGCCTGCAGCGAATAGGCGGGAGCGAGCGGCGCGTAGAGCACCCCCGCGTGCATGGCGGCGAGGGCCAGCAGCGCGTGGTCGATCGAGTTCCCGGAGAGGATCACGAGCGGTCGCTCGGAGGAGAGCCTCCGCTCGACGAGGGCCTGGGCGACGCGGCGGACGGCCGCGAGCGCCTCTCCGTAGCTGAGCGTGCGCCACCCGCCGGAGGACGCCCGCTCGGCGAGGAACGCCCGGTCCGGCGCGCGATCCGCCCAATGCACGAGGCGCTCCGTGAACCGTGACGGGTACCCGCCGAACGCGTGTCGCGACTGCAGGTAGACGAGGCCGCCGGGGTCCCGACGGACGGCTGTGTCGGCGGCCGAGACGCTCACGGGCCGGACCCGCCGCTCCGCCGCGTGCGCCCTCATCGCGTCGTCGCGCCCCCTTCGGCCGCTTCGAGCCGGGCGTCGTGCTCCCGGAAGCTCGATCCTTCCCGCGCCAGCCGCGCGAGAAGAGGCGCCGGCTCGAAGCGCGGGCCGAGCTCGCGCCGGAAAGCGGCGACGCGCTCGTAGACCTGCCGCAGGCCGATGGAGTCCGCAAAGAACATCGGGCCGCCGCGGAAGGCGGGGAAACCATATCCCGCGAGGTAGATCACGTCGATGTCGGCGGCACGCCTGGCGATGCCCTCCTCCAGCGCGCGAGCGCCCTCGTTGACGAGGGCGTAGAGCGTTCGCTCGAGGATCTCCTCGTCCGAGATCGAGCGCCGCCCGATGCCGTGCTCGCGCGCGACGGACTCGATGAGCTCGAGCACCTCCGGGTCCGGGATCGGCTTGCGATCGTCCCCATGGCGGTACCAGCCGCGGCCGGTCTTCTGGCCCAGACGCCCCAGCTCGACCAGGCGGTCGGCGACCAGGGGCTTCCGGGCGCCGGCCTCCTCGAACTGGCGCAGCTCCTTCCGGATCCGCCACGCGACGTCGAGCCCGCCCATGTCGTCCACGGCGAAGATCCCCATCGCCATGCCCCAGTCCGTCAGCACGCGGTCCACCTGCTCGGGCGAGGCGCCTTCCTCGGCCAGGAACTGGGCCTCGTACATGTAGGGGAACATCATGCGGTTGCCCACGAAGCCTGGCCCGTTGCGAACCACGACCCCGACCTTGGAAAGGCGCTTCGTCAGCTGAAGCGCCGTCGAGAGGACCGGCTCCGAAGTCGCCCGCCCGCGCACGATCTCTACGAGGCGCATGACCTGGGCGGGGCTGAAGAAGTGCATGCCGACCACGGACTCGGGCCTTCCGGACGCCGCCGCCAGCTGGTCGACGTCCAGGGTCGACGTGTTGCTGGCGAGCACCGAGCCGGGCCGCCCGCGGCGCGCGATCTCGCCGAACACCTCCTTCTTGAGCGCCAGGCTCTCGAAGACGGCCTCGATCACGAGGTCGGCCGACGCCACAGCCGTCATAGCCGACGACGCCGCGGATCCGCGCGAGGCGTTCGGCCGCCGCGCCGGCGGTGAGCCGGCCACGCTCCACCGACGACTGATAGCTCCGCCGGAGCGTCGCGAGCCCTCGCTCGAGCGCCTCGGGTGTCGTGTCGGCGAGGCTCACGCGCAGCCCGGCGTTCGCGCACGCCATCGCGATGCCGGTGCCCATCGTCCCCGCGCCGATCACCGCCACCTCGTCAATGTCGGTCGCCGCCGCGCGGGTCGAGATCCCCGCCCCCCGCGCCGCGTCACGCTCGGCGAGGAAGCCGTGCACCATGGCGCGCGCCTGCTCGGACCGTACGCACGTGAGCGAGAGCGCACGTTCTCGGCGGCACCCTTCGTCGAAGGGCAGCGTGGTCGCGGCCTCGATCGCGTCGATGGCGGCGAGGGGCGCTGTCTGGTGGCGGCGCGTCTTCCGCGCCTTTTCGCGGGCCGCGGCGAAGACGCCGTCGAGGGCCGCGGAATCGCCGAGCCTGCCGGTCCGCTCGCGTGTCCGCGGATGCGGTCGACCACGCCGCGCCATGTCGCGGGCGAAGCTCGCGGCGCCGGCCACGAAGTCCCCGTCGACAATGAGGTCCACGAGCCCGGACCTTTCCGCATCCACGGCATCGATGGGCTTTCCCGACACGCACATCTCGAGCGCCTTCTCCGCTCCGACGAGGCGAGTCGAGTCGCTGTGTGCCCTCCGCGCCCGGGATGATCCCGAGATTGACTTCGGGCATGCCGAGGCGGGCCGCGGAGGCCGCGACGCGGTAGTGGCCCGCCATGGCGAGCTCCAGGCCGCCCCCGAGCGCCGTGCCGTTGACCGCCATCACGACGGGCCTTCGAAAATCCTCCACGAGCCGCAGGAGCTCGTGGAAGTCGGGCGGCTCGACCGCGTGGTCCCACACCGCCCGCTCCAGCTCCCGGATGTCGGCGCCCGCGACGAACGTGCGCCCCGCACCCGTGATCACGACGGCCTCGACCGCGCCGTCCTCCTCGAGACGCGCCAGCGCGGCGGCGAGGGCGGTCCGAGCTTCGAGGTCGAGCGCGTTGACGGGCGGGTTGTCGATCGTGACGACGGCGACGTCGTCGCGCAGCGAGACGGTCACCAGCTCAGGCACGCTCACCTCCGCCATGCATCAGCGCGTAGTCGCGCCGGTAGGGACCGAAAGTCGCCCGGAACAGGATTGCGGACAGGAGCGACGCGGTCCCAACCGTAGCCGCGAGCGACCAGCCGATCATCAGCCCATTTCGAAAGACGTAGTCGTTCAGCAGGGCCGGGAGCGCCGGGCCCAGGATCAGGCCGAAGAGGTTGAGCGCGAACACCTGCAGCGCGCCGATCTGGCCGCGCACCTGGTTCGGCAGGATCAGTTGGAGCGAGGCGTAGGCGCTGCCGATCGGCATGGCCAGGAACAGGAACGCGGGGGCCAGCACGACGAGCTGCGCCTCGAGCACGGGCAGCGCGAGCGCCAGTGTGAACGTGACACCGGCGCAGGCCGTCGCCAGCACGCCGACGCGCAGCGGCGCTTCCAGGACCCCGCGGCGGTGCCACCGATCGGCGAGACGGCCGCCGAGGTATGCGCCCAGCAGGCCCGCGACCAGTGACATCACGCCGAGCGTCACGCCCGCCCTCCGCAGCGACCAGCCATGCACCCGGACGAAGTAGGTCGGCAGCCACGCCTGCTGCGCGTAGTTGCAGAGCGCCTGGGCGGCGAAGGCGAAGCAGATCCCCGCGACCGACCGCCACCGCAACATCACCTGGCGGGCGACGTCCGCAGGGCCCAGGCGGGTCGGATGGCCGCTCGTGGAGAGCAGCAGATCCCGGCGCGCCGGCTCGCGGATCGTGAGCGCCAGGAGCGCGACCAAGAGGCCCGGCAGGCCGACAAGCAGGAATGTGAGCCGCCACGAGCCGACGGCCCCGATGATCAGCCCGCCGAAGATGAGCGCCAGCCCCGAGCCGAAGAAGATGCCCATCGAGAAGATGCTGAGCGCCGTTGCGAGCTGCCCCCTGGGGAAGTAGTCCGAGAGGAGCGAGAAGGCCGCCGGCGACAGCGTGGCCTCTCCGATCCCGACGCCCATCCTGGCGAGGAAGAGCGAGCCGAAGGTGCGTGCCCCTGCGCAGGCCGCCGTCATCAAGCTCCAGAGGAAGACGCCCGCGGCGACGAGCTTGCGCCGGCTGCCCGAGTCGACGACGCGGCCCATCGGGATCCCGAGCAGCGTGTAGAACAGGCCGAACGCCAAGCCCTGCAACAGGCCGATGCGAGTGTCGCTGATGCCGAGATCCTGCTTGATCGGTGTCACCAGCAGGCCGAGGACCTGGCGGTCGATGAACGAAAAGGTGTTGCACACCATCAGCACGCAAGCGACGTAGGTTGCGTAGCGTAGCTCGCGGGCGGTGTCCGTGGGGATCGCTCCTGAGCGGCTCTACCGGGGTCCTTCGATGTGGAAGACCTCGCGCAGGTCTCGCGCGACGGGGCTGCCGTCGGGGTTCGACGGCATCAGCTCCTGCATGTGGCGCCACCAGCGCTGGCAGACGTCGGTCGACGCGATCGGCTTCGCCAGCAGCTCCTCGCTCTCGATCTCGGCGTAGGCGAACAGCACGCTGGTCTCGGCGTCCAGGTAGATCGAGTAGCTCCGCACGCCGTGCTCGAGGAGCACCTTCTGGAGCTCCGGCCAGATGGGGTTGTGGCGCCGCGCGTACTCGTCGTGGCGGTCCGGATGCACCGACATCCTGAAGGCTTTTCGGATCATCGCCAGGGCGGCTCCGCCGCGCTAGACGATGCCGGCGCCCAGACGGGCCGTAGCCGGACGAGCCTCGCGTCATGCGCCGTCGGTATCCGCTCGAGCGATAGACGCCCACGGGATCGATGGCCCCGCCCGCTCGGTGTCGGGCCATGGCCAGGATCGGCTCCACGTCGGTGGTGAAGGCGGCCTTCAGGGTCTGAAGGGCCATCAGGGCGTCGTTGCCTTCCTGATGGTGGGCGAGCTGGGCGCGGTCCACGAGGTGCGCCTGCACGTACGCCCGCACCAGCTCCGCGGCGCTCGTCATCAGCGACTCGATGGGGTCGGTCACGTTGTGGGACTGGTCGAGCATGTAGGCGGGGTCGAAGCCCGGCACCGCCGAAAGCTCGGCGTCCACCAGCTCGTTGAAGATGAGGAAGAGCTGGAACGGCTTGATGGAGCCCGAGTCCAGGTCGTCGTCGCCGTACTTGCTGTCGTTGAAATGGAAGCCGGCCAGCTTTCCGAACTGGATCAGGCGGGCGACGATCATCTCGATGTTGACGTTGGGTGCGTGGTGCCCCAGGTCGACCAGGGAGAAGGCCCTCTCCCCGAGCTCGCGGACGCAGTAGTAGCTCGTGCCCCAGTCGTTGATCACCGTCGAGTAGAAGGCCGGCTCGTAGAGCTTGTGCTCGACGAAGAGGCGCCAGCCCGCCGGCAGGGCGGCATAGATCTCGCGCATGCTGTCGAGGTAGCGCTCCAGGGACTTGCGCAGGTGGAGCTGTCCGGGGAAGTTTCCGCCGTCGCCGATCCAGACCGTGTGGGAGCGCGCGCCCAGCTTCATCCCCAGCTCCAGGCAGTGGAGGTTGTGCTCCACCGCCTGGCGCCGAACGGCCGGGTCGGTGTGGCTCAGGCTGCCGAACTTGTACGAGAGCGGCTGCCCGGGCTGGTCCTGGAACGTGTTGGAGTTCATCGAGTCGATGAAGAGCCCGCGCGCCTGGGCGAAGGACTTGCAGCTCGGCCGGGCGTCTCGGGCTGATCCCACGGGATGTGAAGGGAGATCCCGGGCGTCGAGCGGACCAGCCGGAACACGACCTCGCAGTCGTCGATCTTCTCGAAGACGTTTCGAGGCTCGCCCGGTCCGGGGTAGCGCGCGAAGCGCGTGCCCCCGGTGCCCAGGCCCCACGAGGGAACGGAGACCCGGAAGGCGCCGGCGCGCTCCGTCAGCTTCTCGATGTCGACGCCCCGTCGCGCGAGCTGCCTGCCGAGATGGTCGTAGTCCTCTTCGACCCACTTGAGGCGCTTCTGGTTCTCCGCGGCGATGCGCTCGCCATCCAACTCGTGAGTCATGGCGCCTCCCGTCCTGGCGATTCACGACGGCAGCGGGACCCGCCCGGCGTCGCCGGGGGCATTCGGCCGGCCGGGCGGGCCTCCGCTTCCTTCACGTCTTCCCAAACGAACGCCCTCGCCGCACCAGGAATCCCGAGCGCAAGGAACCCGACCGACGCAGGTAATTGGATCGAGTCTCGGCCGACCGGTGGGTCGGCGGCAAACGACTTCGAGGCGGGACCGCACGTTCTTCCCAATGAAACAACCGGGGCCGCGGCAGACGTCGCTCCTAAGATGCCGTGGAACACGATATATTCCCAATCGGCGACATGTCCCGTGAACGGACACGGATTTGACCCGCACGAGGCTGTGTTATGCTCTGCATAACGCGCGCTTCACATGAGATCCAAGAACCCGGAGCCGCAATCCATGCCCAAGTCCGCAGCGCGAATCTTACATCGTTCGATCCGTCGTGCACGCCTCCCAGATTCTCGGGACGTTCCAGTCGTCGGCCGAGGTGCTGCGGCTCCGCGACGTCGTCGAGCGCACCGGGCTCGGCAAGGGGATGTGCTTCCGGCTGCTGCACACCCTGCATCACTGTGGGCTCCTCGAGAAGGTCGACGCCACCCGGTATCGTCTCATCTCCGAGATCAAGCGGCGCAAGCGCTATCGAATCGGCTATGCCGCCCAGGGGCAGGACAGCTCGTTCCCACGCGAGGTGCATGCCGGCCTCCTGAGCGCGGCCGAGCCGGAGGACGTCGAGCTGATCGTCGTCAACAACCGGTACCAGCCGAAGGTCGCCCTCCGGAACGCCGAGCACCTCGTCCGCGAGAGGGTGGATCTCGTCATCGAGTTCCAGACCGACGAGGCGGTGGCCCCCGCCATCGCCTCGAAGTACCTCGAGGCGAACATTCCCTTCATCGCCATCGACATTCCCCATCCGGGCGCCACCTACTTCGGGGCCAACAACTACCAGGCCGGGCTCCTCGCCGGCCGCCATCTCGGCCAATGGGCCCGGACGCGTTGGGGGGGGCGGGTCGACGAGATCCTCCTGTTGGAGCTGACCCGTGCCGGGTCCCTCGTCCACGCCCGCATGAGCGGGGTGCAGGCCGGTCTCAGGGAGACGCTGCACGACGCCGTCGAAACGTGCCCGGTCGTCTCGCTCGACGGAGACGGGCAGTTCAAGACATCGCTCGAGAGGGTGCGGCGGCATCTCCGGGAGTCCAAGGCCCGGCACGTGGTCGTCGGCGCCGCGAACGACCCGAGCGCCCTGGGGGCCGCGCGGGCGTTCCAGGAAGCCGGCCGGGCGGGGACCTGCGCCATCGTCGGGCAGAACGCGGAGCCCGACGCGCGGGCGGAGCTGCGGGAGGAGCGCACGCCTCTCATCGGCTCCGTGGCCTTCTTCCCGGAGCGCTACGGAAACGGCATCATCAAGCTGGCCCTCGACATCCTCGCCCACCGGCGCACGCCGCCGGCCCTCTTCATCCGCCACCAGCTCATCACCCCCGACAACGTCGATCACGTCTACGCGAACGACGTCCTGAGCCACCCGGCACCCGCGCCCCAAGGCTGACACGTTCCGAATGGCATAACGTAGGGCGGACCCAAGAGGGCGCCTGAGACCCGGCTCCGGCTGCCATAGGGATTAAGAAGTCGAGTCCTACAAGCCTCTTGAGGCGAGGGGGCCGCCAGTTCATGCGTTTCGTCAGAAGAAACGTATGACGAAATCTCGAAGGCGCTTGTCCCGCGACCTGGGGTCGGCGGAGACTCCCCCCGAGCCATTAGCCTGATTGCTGGGGTCGATCGTCGGCGTCGATCGCCGGCTTGTTTTCGCCATAGGGAGACGGAGTGGCGGTCGGGCCGCAGGGATCTTGGTTAGAGGGGGAGACTCCACTCATGAGAAGACTAGCGTTGTTCGGCGCAGTGCTCGGCCTGCTGGGCATGGCGGGCACATTGAGCGCCCAGACGGCCACGGGCCAGATCACGGGGACGGTGAAGGACGCGACCGGGGCCATCGTGCCCGGCGCAACCGTCACCGTCGTCAGCGAGCTCACGGGCTCGAAGCGAGAGGTCGTCTCCGGCAAGGACGGCAACTATGCCGTTCCGTTCCTGCCGGTCAGCTCCTACTCGGTGACCGCGTCGCTCCAGGGCTTCCGCCCCGCCAAGCGCACCGGCGTGAAGCTGAACGTCGACCAGGTGGCGCGCGTCGACCTGGACCTCCAGACCGGCAATCTCACGGAGGCCATCGAGGTGCAGGCCAGCGCCGTGTCCCTCGACACCGAGACCGCGAGCGTCGGCCAGGTCATCACCGAGAAGCAGATCACCGACCTTCCCCTCAACGGGCGCAACTTCATCTCGCTGCTGTTCCTCGGCGCGGGCGCGGTCACGGTCCACGGCGAGCAGTCCGACATGCGCCAGGGGGTCGGAAGCGCCATCAGCATCATGGGCTCGCGGCCGACCTCGAACAACTTCATGATCGACGGGACGTCGAACGTGGACACGGCCCTCGGAACGCCGGCGGCCATCCTGTCCATCGACGCCCTCGACGAGTTCAAGGAGCAGACGAAGACCTACTCGGCGGAGTACGGCTTCAGCGCCAACCAGATCAACCTGGTCAGCAAGTCGGGGACCAACGAGTGGCACGGAGCCCTCTTCGGGTTCATGAGGAAGGACGGGCTCGACGCCAAGAACTTCTTCGACCCGCCGAACGCCGCGAAGCCCAAGCTCGACCAGAAGCAGTTCGGAGGCGTCGTCCGCGGGCCGATCATCAAGGACAAGACCTTCTTCCTGGTCAACTACGACGGCACCCGCGTCGACAACGGCTTCAGCTCCTACTTCTTCGTGCCGGACCCCAGCCAGCTGGCCGGCCACTTCTCCTCGACGATCATCGATCCCACCACGGGCCAGCCGTTCCCGAACAACACCATCCCAACGTCGCGCTTCTCGCGCCTCGCGCAGGTGGCGCTGGCGAACAACTGGTACCCGGCCCCGAACGCGAGCTCTCCGCTCGGCAACTATCAGGTGACGCGGACGCTTCCCCAGACCCAGAACCAGTTCACGGTCCGGATCGACCAGGACCTGGGCCGCTTCGGCCGGGCCTACGCCCGCTACACCGACGCCCGGTACGACAACCGGAGCACCACGGGGGGCGTCCTGGACATCTCGGACCGGATCTTCGTCCAGAACACGAAGAACTGGCAGGTCTCCCACACGTGGCCCATCCACAGCAACCTGGTGAACTCGTTCCGCTTCGGCCGCGTCTTCGCCGACGCGCCTCAGCAGGGCATCCGCGTGCCCCCAAGTCGATCATCGACGCCCAGGCGGTCACGGGGATCTTCCAGAACATCCCCGACGACCAGCGGAACTGCTCGAACGTCGGCATTCAGGGCTATCGCGAGCACCGGCGGACCCGTCAACGCCTACTCCGCCAGCACCCAACCCATGTGGGACGTCAGCAACACGACGACCTGGATCAAGGGAAACCACACCTTCGCCTTCGGCGCCAACTACCGGCGTTGGTGGCTGCAGCGGGACCTCGCCACCGACCTGACCGGGAACTTCAACTTCGGCACCGGGTTCACCGTCACGGGGAGCCCGGTCGCGGACTTCCTCCTCGGCTACTACACGCGGCGCCGCCGCCTTCCAGCCCGCGGGCTTCAGCACGTCGCGGGAGTCGTCGGCAACCCGCGCGAGATGAACTTCATGTACTTCGCTCCCTACATCCAGGACGACTGGAAGGTGAACTCGAAGCTCACGTTGAACCTCGGCCTGCGCTACGACTACCGCAGCGTGCCCTACGAGACGAACGACCACATGGGCTGGCGCAACCTGAACTACGCCCCGGGCGGCCTGCTCGTGGCGGACCCGAAGCTGCAGGCGCGAGGGGATCAACGACGGTGCCTACTACCAGGCGGCCGGCCGCCGCAGCCCCGACAACCCGGATCGATACAAGGTCTTCGCTCCGCGCCTGGGCTTCGCCTACCGTCCGGGCGAGGGCGAGAAGACCGTCATCCGCGGCGGCTTCGGACGCTTCTACGACTCGGCCGAGGGGCGCGAGATCGACGGCGCGGCGGACATCTATCCCTACGTGAGCCGGGGCAACTACTCGCAGATCGCTCGACCAGACGACGCCGTTCAAGACCACCGACCAGTTGTTCCCGAGCTTCGCCGTCGCAGGGGCGTCGCCACGCCCGCCGCCAACACGTTCCTCGCCGTGAGCATGTCCCCGGAGCCCCGGAACCCCTACGTCGACCAGTGGTCCCTCGGCATCCAGCGCGAGGTGGCGAAGAACACCGTCGCCGAGCTGAACTACGTCGGGAGCAAGGGGAACAACCTGCTCATGCGGATCAACATCGCCCAGGCCCTCGAGTACACCGCGGACAACCCCACCGTGGCCGGCCGCAAGCCGTACCCGAACTTCGACGTCTACATCGACAGCACCTGGAGCGGGACGTCGAAGTACAACGGCCTCAACGCCAAGCTCGAGCATCATGGGCGCGACCTGCTCGTTCACGTTCGCCTACACCTGGTCGAAGAGCACCGACAGCAAGTCGGCCGCCGCCGGCATCGGTGCCTCCGGCTTCAACGGCTGGCAGGGCTTCCTCGACAACCACAACCCGGGCCTCGACTACGGCCTCTCCGACTTCGACGTGACGCACCGCGCCGTCTCCAGCTTCGTGTGGAACCTGCCCTTCGGCAAGGGCCAGAAGGTCGGCGGCGACTCCTCCGGTGTGGCGAACGCCATCATCGGCGGGTGGCAGATGAACGGCATCTACAGCTGGCAGACCGGGTTCCCGATCACCATCCAGGCCGCCGACGTCGGGGGCGTCCTCGACAGCTTCGGCACGAACCGAGCCAACGTCAGCGGCGATCCCAATGCCGGTGGCGGGACCGTCGAGAAGTGGTTCAACACGGGCGCGTTCACCCAGCCGGGTCTCGGCCAGTTCGGCAACTCGCCGCGCAACTTCCTCCGGGGCCCGCACTTGAGCAACCTGGACTTGGCGCTCTTCAAGAACTTCGACCTCCCGCACGCCTCGCGTCTGCAGTTCCGGGTCGAGTCGTTCAACGTGTTCAACCACCCGAACTTTCTCGCCGACGGCGTCTCCACGAACATGACGAATCCGAACTTCGGGCAGCTCACCACGGCCGCCCCGGCCGCATCGTCCAGCTCGGTTTGAAGCTGATCTGGTAACGCCGTTCGGCATCACGAGGCCCGCCAGGCCACTGGCCTGGCGGGCCTTTCCTGTCCGCCGTAGGACACACCCATTGCCCCGATGAGCCTTCCTGTACGATGGACCGTCCGACGAGCAGGTCGCCGGGCGGAGGTAATCTCGGAATGTCCCTGGTCCTGTACTTGTTGCTTCTTTCCACCGCGCAGGCCATAGCCGCATCTCCCGACCCCGACGTGCTCCAGCGCTACGCCCAGGCGGGGGAGCGAGCGCTGGCCGAGCACCGGTACGCCGACGCCGAAGTGGCCTACGAGAAGCTCCGGGAGCTGTCCCCGGGGACCGCGGAGGTCCACGCGGGCCTCGGGATGATCTACTACCAGCAGCGCAAGTTCACCGAGGCGGTGGCTGCCCTCCGGCAAGCGATGAAGCTGAACCCCGCGCTGCCGAAGACCGACATCCTCCTGGCCATGTCCCTCTCCGAGCTGGGCCAGTTCCAGGAGGCGCTCCCCGGCCTGAGGAAGGCGTTCAAGCAGACCGCGGACGACACGCTGCGTCGATCGGGCGGCCTGCAGCTTCAGCGCGCGTACACGGGGCTGGAGCAGGACGACAAGGCGGTCGAGGTCGCCCTCGAGCTGACGCGTCTCTACCCGAAGGACCCGGAGGTCCTCTATCACTCCGCGCGCCTCTTCTCGAACTACGCCTACCTCGCCACGATCAGGCTGGCCCGCACGGCGCCGGGCTCGGTGTGGGCGCACCAGGCGGCCGGCGAGGCCAACGAGAGCCAGGCGCTCTACGACTCGGCCATCCGCGAATACCGGGAAGTGCTTGCGCAGGACCCGCGCCGGCCGGGGATCCACTTGCGGATCGGCCGGACGCTCCTCTCTCGCGCCCAGGCCGCCGGCGGTGAGAGCGGCGCCGACGCCGGGCGGGCCGAGGCGGTCGGGGAGTTCGAAGAGGAGCTGCGGATCGATCCCACCAACGCCACGGCAGCCTACGAGCTGGGGGAGATCGATCGCAAGGCGGGGCAGCTCGATAAGGCGGCCGAGCTCTTCGGCCTCGCCGTGAAGCACTATCCCGACTTCGAAGAGGCGCAAGTGGGTCTGGGGCGCGTCCTCGTCGCCCTCGGGAAGCCGGATCTGGCGCTGCCCCATCTCCGCAAGGCGATCGCCCTCGACCCCGGCAACGAGGTTCCCTACTACCAGCTCTCGCTCGTGTACCGCGAGCTGGGCAACGCCGCCGAGCAGCAGAAGGCCCTCGCGGAGTTCCAGCGCTTGAAGGGCGAGAAGGCCGCCCGCCAGGAGCCCGTGAATTTCGTGTTCCGTCAGGTCACACAGCAGGAACCCGACGCGCCGCCCGCGCCCTAGACACGGCGCGGCCGACTACAGGACAACAGAGGAGACTCGCCATGTTCACTCGATCGACCAAGCCGGGAATCGCGCTACTGACCCTCCTGTCCGCGGCGGCGGTGCTCGCTCCCCGCTCCTCGTGGGCGGCCTCGGCGGCGGACACTACCGTGAAGGTGGCGGGCCTGCGCGTGGAGTACAAGGAGAACCCGCTCGGCATCGACGCGCGGAAACCGCGGCTGAGCTGGCTGATCCAGTCCGGCGCGCGCGGCGTGACGCAGTCGGCCTACGAGATCCGGGTGGCGCCGACCCTCGTCGCGCTTCGTAGCGGAACGAGCCTGGCCTGGGCCTCGGGGCGTGTGGCGTCCGACGAGTCCACCCAGCGTCCCTACGACGGTCAAGCCCTGCGCTCCGGCCAGCGGTACCACTGGCAGGTCCGCGTCTGGGACGGCGCCGGCAAGGTCTCGGCCTGGAGCGAGCCGGCCTTCTGGGAGATGGGCCTGCTCGACGCGGCCGACTGGAAGGCGAGCTGGATCGAGCCGGGCCTTTCGGAGGACCCCAAGAAATCGGGCCCCGTGGCCATGCTGCGCCGGGAGTTCAAGCTGGCGGGCCCGATCGTGTCGGCCCGGGCGTACGTCACGAGCCACGGCCTCTACGAGATGCAGCTCAACGGGCAACGCGTGAGCGACCAGGTCTTCACCCCCGGCTGGACGAGCTACAACAACCGCCTCCAGTATCAGACGTACGACGTGACGTCGCTCCTGAAGACCGGCGACAACGCCGTTGGCGTGCAGCTCGGCAACGGCTGGTACCGCGGGTTCCTGGCGTGGCAGGACCGGCGCAACATCTACGGGGACCGTCTCGCCCTCCTGTGCCAGATCAGGGTCACGTACAAGGACGGGCGCGAGGAGACTCTCGGCTCGGACTCGTCGTGGAAGGCCTCGACCGGGCCCATCCTCATGTCCGAGATCTACCACGGCGAGACCTACGACGCTCGCCTCGAGAAGACGGGTTGGGCCTCGCCGGGTTTCGCCGACGCGCAGTGGTCGGCGGTGAAGGTCGTGGACGGCCGCAAGGACGACTTGATCACGCCCGCGGGACCGCCGGTCCGCCGGATCGAGGAGCTGAGGCCGGCCAGGATCCTCAAGACGCCCGCTGGAGAGACGGTCGTCGACCTCGGACAGAACATGGTCGGGTGGATCAGGCTGAAGGTCCAAGGCCCCGCGGGTACCACGGTGACGCTGCGCCATGCCGAGGTCCTCGACAAGCAGGGGAACTTCTATACGGAGAACCTGCGCGCGGCGAAGGCGACGATGCAGTACACGCTCAAGGGGGGCGGCCCCGAGACCTTCGAGCCGCACTTCACCTTCTTCGGCTTCCGCTACGTGGCCGTGGCGGGCTACCCGGGCGAGGTCACTCCCGACAGCGTGACCGGCGTCGTCATCCACTCGGACATGGCGCGCGCGAGCGAGTTCGAGACGTCCAAGCCCCTCGTCAACCAGCTCCACCACAACATCATCTGGGGGCAGAAGGGGAACTTTCTCGACGTCCCGACCGACTGCCCCCAGCGTGACGAGCGCCTCGGTTGGACCGGCGACGCCCAGGCCTTCTCGCCCACGGCGGCCTTCAACATGGACGTGGCCGCCTTCTTCACCAAGTGGCTGAAGGACGTGGCCGCGGACCAGTTCCCGAACGGGAGCGTGCCCCACGTCGTGCCGAACGTCCTCCCCGACTTCGAGGGGAACCAGCCCGGAGGGGCCGCGGGTTGGGCCGACGTGGCCGTGATCATCCCCTGGAACATGTACCTGGCGTACGGAGATAAGCGGGTCCTCGAGACGCAGTACGACAGCATGGCCAAGTGGGTGGGGTACGAGAAGAAGCGGGCCGGGGACAGCTACATCTGGGCCGGCGATCCCCACTTCGGCGATTGGCTCGCCTTCGCTTCGAACGCCAGCGACTACCCGGGCGCCACCACCGGCAAGGACATGATCGCCACGGCCTTCTTCGCCCACTCCACCGATCTGCTCCAACGCACGGCCCTGGTCCTCGGCAAGAAGGACGACGCGGCGCGCTACGCCGAGCAGCTCGCCAAGATCAAGGCCGCCTTCCGCCACGAGTTCGTCACCGACACGGGGCGTGTGGGCGAGGACACGCAGACGGCCTATGTGCTCGCTCTGCAATTCGACCTGCTCCCCGAGGACCTGCGCCCCGTCGCGGCAAAGCGGCTCGCGGAGGAAGTGCGCAAGCGCAAGCACCTCACGACCGGCTTCCTGGGGACCCCGTACCTCTGCCATGTGCTCACACGGTACGGGTACCTGGACGAGGCCTACATGCTCCTGAACCGCGAGGAGTACCCGTCGTGGCTCTATCCGGTGAAGCAGGGGGCCACCACGATCTGGGAGCGTTGGGACGGCCAGAAGCCCGACGGCTCGTTCCAGGACGCCGGGATGAACTCGTTCAACCACTACGCCTACGGCGCCATCGGCGAGTGGATGTACCGCGTCATGGCCGGGATCCAGGTCGACGAGGCGGCTCCCGGCTACAAGCACGTCCTGATCCAACCGCGTCCGGGCGGCGGCTTCACCAGCGTCAAGGCCAGCCACGACACGCCGTACGGCAAGGTGGCCTCGGCCTGGACGCTGAAGGACGGCGCTTTCGACCTGAGCATCCAGGTGCCGCCCAACACGAAGGCCACCGTCCGCCTGCCCAAGGCCACGCTGGCCTCGGTCACCGAGGGCGGCAAGGCGCTCGCCGCGGGCAACGGCGTCGCGTCGCCGAAGCAGGACGGGGACGCCGTGACCGTGGACGTGGCCTCCGGCCAGTACCGGTTCTCGTACCCGATGGGGAAGTGAGCGATGAAGAACATGATGAGCCGAACGATCCGCGTGGCCGCGCTCGTGGGGCTCGCGGCGCTGACGGGGCGTGGACCGCGTCCGGCCGACGTCCGCGCCGCCGGCGACCCGCTCGCCGAGGGTTTCCGCACGCCGCCCGAATCGGCGAAGCCTCGCGTCTGGTGGCACTGGCTGAACGGCAACGTCACCAAGGAAGGGATCACGGCCGACCTCGAGTGGATGAAGCGCGTCGGCATCGGTGGGATGCAGATGTTCGACGGCAATCTTGGGACGCCCGTCTTCGTCGACAAGCGCCTCGTGTGGATGACGCCCGAGTGGAAGGAGGCGTTCCGGCACGCGGGCGCCGAGGCGGATCGGCTTGGTCTCGAGATGTCCATGGCCGCCTCCGGAGGCTGGAGCGAGACGGCCGGCCCCTGGGTCAAGCCCGAAGAGGCGATGAAGAAGGTGGTCTGGAGCGAGACGACCGTCCAGGGCCCCAGGAAGTTCGCCGGGAAGCTGGCGAACCCGCCCTCCAACAACGGGCGCTTCCAGAACATGCCGCTCCCCCCGGACCTCGACTTCCCGGCGCAGGAAATCCCCGGCGCCAAGCCGCAGCCCAAGGAGCCCCCGGCCCCCCCCGATCCGACCTACTACGCCGACACCGCGGTGATCGCCTTCCGCGTTCCCGCCGATGAGGCGGCCATGGCGCACCTGCACCCGAAGGTCACGTCCAGCTCGGCGACCCTCGACGCCGCGGCGCTGATGGATGGAGACGTCTCGAAGAACGTTCCACTCCCTTACGTGGAGGCCGGCGGGCCGTCCTGGGTCCAGTTCGAGTTCGCGCAGCCCTTCCGAGCCCAGGCGTTCACCATCGCCGCGGGAACGGGAAGCACCTTCGGCGGGCCGGCCATTCCCCCCGGTGTCGTCAAGGCCAGCCAGGACGGTGCAAGCTGGGTCCAGCTCGCCACGTTGCCCGGCCCCGGGCACGCCTTTTCCGGGTTCCCGGTCCGCACCTTCTCCTTCCCCGAGCTGAGCGCCCGCTACTATCGCGTCGAGTTCAACCCGGCGCCGCCCGATCCCATGGCGGTCATGTTCGCCGACCTCTTCGGCTTTACGCCGCCGAAGGTGACGAAGTTCGACATCGCCGAGCTCGAGTTCCACAACGGGCCCAGGGTGAATCGCTGGCAGGAGAAGGCCGGCTACGCGAACATGATGGAGTACGAGTCGGCGGCCACGCCGGCCGTCTCGGCCGACCGGGCCATCGCCCAGGGCGACGTCGTGAACCTGACGTCGAAGATGCGCAGCGACGGAACCCTCGACTGGGACGTGCCCGCGGGGAAGTGGGTCGTCCAGCGTCTCGGATACTCCCTCACCGGGGAGAAGAACCACCCCGCAACGCGGGAGGCGACGGGCTACGAGGTCGACAAGCTCAGCCGCAAGCACGTCGACACGTACGTCAAGACGTACGCCGACATGATCTCGGGCGCCATGGGTCCCTATTTCGGGAAGAGCTTCCGCTACTTCCTGATGGACAGCTGGGAGGCCAGCAACGAGAACTGGACCGACGACATGGTCGAGCAGTTCCGCTCCCACCGCGGCTACGACCCGACGCCCTTCCTGCCGGTCTTGACCGGCCGGGTGGTCGGCAGCGCCGACGCTGAGCGACCGCTTCCTGTGGGACTTCCGCCGGACCCTCGCCGACCTCCTCGCCGAGAACCACTACCGGGCCGCCACCGAGTATTTCGGCAAGCGCGGCGTGGGCCTCTACGCCGAGGCCATGGGAGCCGGGCTCCCCACCGTCGGCGACGGCCTACTCAATAAAGGACAAGTGGACGTCCCGATGGGAGAGTTCTGGACGCTCCTGCCCGGGCAGCCGCGCAGTGCGGAGCATCCCGGCGACACGCGTGAGGCGGCTTCGGCGGCCCACATCTACGGGAAGACTCTCGCCGCGGCCGAGTCCTTCACGTCGTTCCCGTTCATTCCCGCCTGGGGCCAGTCTCCCGCCTACCTGAAGCCGCAGGGGGACTGGTACCTCGCCAACGGAATCAACCGGGTCGTCTTCCACACCTCGGACGCGCAGCCCTTCGTCGACGACGCCCACAAGCCCGGCATGACGCTCGGTCCCTTCGGCCAGCACTACACGCGCAACATCACGTGGGCCGAACAGGCCGTCGTGTGGAACACGTACCTGGCACGATGCTCATACCTGCTCCAGCAGGGGCTCTTCGTCGGGGACCTCGCGTACTTCTACGGAGAAGGCGCGCCCGTCACCGTCCCCTTCTGGAAGAAGATGTCGCCGGCCGCTCCGGACGGCTACGACTACGACTGGGTGAACGCCGACGTCATCCTGAACCGGATGAAGGTCAAGGACGGTCGCATCGTCCTGCCCGACGGCATGAGCTACCGAGTGCTCGTGCTCCCCGACGACGTCGACCGCCTGACACTTCCGGTCCTGAAGAAGATTCGCGACCTCGTGGCCGAGGGCGCGACTGTATCCGGGCCGAGGCCGGGCGCGTCGCCGAGCCTCACCGGATACCCCGCCTCGGATGCCGAAGCCCGCGCTGTCGCCAACGAGGTGTGGGGACCGGCGGACGGCCGGAGCGTGACGGAGCACCCGTACGGCAAGGGGATGGTCTATTGGGGCAAGTCCCTGCAAGACGTCCTGACCGCCCAGAAGACGCCCCCCGACTTCCGGTACACGCGCCCGCAGCTCGACACCAACCTCGTCTGGATCCATCGCCGCACGGTCGACGCCGAGATCTACTTCGTGGCGAACCAGAACAACCGTCCGGAGGACGTGCTCGCGGCGTTCCGTGTCGAGGGCAGGGAAGCCGAGTTGTGGCACCCGGACACGGGCAGCCTCGAATCGGCCGAATACAAGATCGACGGCGGAGCGACCACCGTTCCATTGCACTTCGGCCCATCGGGCTCGGTGTTCGTCGTCTTCCGGAAGGCCGCGGCCTCGCCCAGCCGCACCTTGCCCCACCCTTCCACGACCCAGCTCGCCACGGTCCAGGGCCCGTGGCAGGTGACCTTCCCGCCGAACTGGGGAGCGCCGCCGCAGGTCAAGCTCGACAGCCTCTCGTCCTGGACGGCCTCCTCCGACGCCGGCGTCAAGTACTTCTCCGGCACGGCGACCTACTCCAAGGACATCGTGGCCGCGCCCGCCTGGCTGAAGCCCGGCGCCAGGGTCGTCCTGGATCTGGGAGCGGTGAAGGAGATCGCCGAGGTCTCGGTGGGCGGCAAGGCCGTGGGCGGCGTCCTCTGGAAGCCGCCCTTCCAGGTGGACGTCACCGAGGCCCTGAAAGCAGGGAGCAACCACGTCGAGATCAAGGTCACGAACCTCTGGCCCAACCGCATGATCGGCGACCTCCAGCCCGGGGTCGCGAAGACATACACCTTCACGGACATCAAGCCCTTCAAGAAGGACTCGCCCGCTCCTCGAGTCGGGTCTGCTCGGTCCCGTGACGCTCTCCTCCGTGACGCGGCCGTGAGGGCCCGACCGGCCTGGCTGGCGGCGCTCTGCGTCGCCAGCGTTCTTCTCGCGGTCTCGACGGGAGCCGTGGGGCCGGAGTCGCCCGCGGGCGACGACCTCGCGCGCGGCTTCAAGGACCCTCCCGAAGCCGCGCGTCCCCGCGTCTGGTGGCACTGGATGAACGGCAACGTCACCCGCGAGGGGATAACCCTCGACCTCGAGTGGATGAAGCGGGTCGGCATCGGCGGCGTCCAGCAGTTCGACGCCAGCATCGGCGACATCCGGTCGGGGGAGAGGGAGGCGCCGAAGATCGTCGAGAAGCGGATCGTCTTCCACAGCCCCGAGTGGAAGGAGCTGATGCGCTTCGCCGCGGCGGAGTGCGATCGCCTGGGCCTCGAGATGACCGTCCACAGCTCCGGGGGCTGGAGCGAGACAGGCGGCCCCTGGGTGAAGCCCGAGGAGGCGATGAAGAAGCTCGTCTGGAGCGAGACGCGCCTCGAGGGTCCCCGGAAGTTCTCGGGCCTCCTGGCCCGCTCCCCCCTCGTCCAACGGGAATTTCCAGACGCTCCCCTTCCGCGTGATGTACGGCCTGCCGCCGCCCCCCGCGCCCGATCCGACCTGGTACGGCGACAGCGCCGTCGTGGCGTACCGCGTCCCCGACGGGGAGACGCGGATGGCCGACCTCCAGCCGAAGGTGACGCGCAGCGGCGGCGACTTCGACGTGGCGGCGCTCACGGACGGCGACATCGTCAAGACCGTGGCCCTGCCCGTTCCCGAGAACGGCGGGCCGGCCTTCATCCAGCTCGAGTTCGCGAAGCCGTTCACGGCGCGCGCGGCCACGATTGCCGTTGCGAGCCGCGCCATGCCGAAGGGCGCCCTGCAAGCCAGCCAGGACGGCGTCCACTTCTCGAGCCTCGCGACGCTTCCGGGGCCCACGCACTTCAGCCTCTCGGTGCGGACCTATGCGTTTCCCGAGACCGACCGCACGCTTCTACCGGCTGCTGCTCACCGAGCCCGTGCCCCTCCAGGTCACCAGCTTCATGGCCGCGCCCGCGCCGAAGCAGTACGACATCGCCGAGATCGAGCTCCACTCGGACCCGCGCGTCAACCGGTTCCACGAAAAGGCCGGGTTCGCCGACGCCCTCGAGTTCGACGGCGTGCCGACGCCCGCCATCTCGTTCAGCGCCGCCATCGACCGCTCCCGGGTCGTCGACCTGACCGCGAAGATGACCAAGGACGGCCGCCTCGACTGGGACGTGCCGGCGGGGAAGTGGATGGTCCTGCGCATGGGATCGAGCCTCACGGGCCAGAAGAACGGCCCTGCGCCCCCCGAGGCGACGGGCTACGAGGTGGACAAGCTCAGCCGGCGTCACGTCGAGTCGTACCTCCACGGCTACGTGGATCCCCTGGCCGAGGCGACCGGCCCCTACTTCGGCAAGAGCCTCCGCTACGTCCTGATGGACAGCTGGGAAGCCGGGATGCAGAACTGGACCGACGGGATGCTCGACGAGTTCCGCGCGCGGCGCGGGTACGATGCGCACCCCTACCTGCCGGTTCTGACCGGCCGGATCGTCGACAGCACGGAGACGAGCGAGCGGTTCCTCTGGGACTTCCGCCGCACGATCGCCGACCTCCTGGCGGACAACCACTACGCTCTCGCCGCGGAGTTCCTGGCGAAGCGCGGGATCAAGGTCTACGGCGAGTCGGCCGGGACCAACTCCCCGATGTTCCAGGACGCCCTCCAGAACAAGGGACACGCAGACATCCCCATGGGGGAGTTCTGGGCCCTGCCGCCCGGAGGCGCCCACCGGCCCGCCCACGTCACCGACATCCGGGAGGCCGCGTCGGCCGCCCACGTCTACGGCAAGCCGCTCGTGGCGTCCGAGTCGTTCACCTCTTTCGTCCCGGGATGGAACGATCCTCCCTCGGCGCTCAAGTGGCTCGGCGACTACTTCATGACCCTCGGGGTCAACCGCTTCATCATCCACACGTCGGTGCACCAGCCCTTCGTGGATCGGCGGCCGGGGTTCACCCTCGGGCCCTTCGGGCAGCACTACACCCGGAACAACACGTGGGCCGAGCAGTCGCGGGGCTTCGTCTCCTACCTGGCGCGCAGCTCGTACCTGCTCCAGCAGGGGCTCTTCGTCGGCGACATCGCCTACTACTACGGCGAGGGCGCGCCGGCCTCGGTCTATCGCGGCCCCAACGTGAGCCCCGCGCCCGAGCCGCCCGGCCGGGTACGCCTACGACTACGTGAACACGGAGGTGCTGCTGACGCGGGCGTCGGTCAAGGACGGCCGCGTCACGCTCCCCGACGGGATGAGCTACCGCGTTCTCGTCCTCCCCGACGGCCTCGATCAGCTCACGCCGCCCGTTGCGCGCAAGCTTCGCGACCTGGTGGCCGAAGGCGCCGTTGTGGTGGGACCGAAACCGCAGCGCTCGCCCAGCCTCGCCGGCTATCCCGCCTGCGACGACGAGGTCCGCTCGATCGCCGACGAGGTCTGGGGAGACGCCAACGGCCGCACGATCCTCGAGCACGCCTACGGCCGCGGCAAGGTCTACTGGGGGAAGCCCCTGGCCGAGGTCCTGGCCGCGCTCACGACGCCGCCGGACTTCGAGTACAGCCGGCCGCGCGTCGACACGACCCTCGTCTACATCCACCGCAAGGTCGGGCGACACCGACGTCTACTTCGTGGCGAACCAGAAGGACCGGGCCGAAGACGTCGACGTCCGCCTCAGGGTCGATGGCAAGGCGGCCGAGATCTGGCAGCCGGAGACCGGAGAGATCGCCCCCGCGGCCTACGCCATCGAGAACGGGCGCACGACGGTACCGCTCAGCCTGGGGCCCCACGAGTCGGTCTTCGTAGTGTTCCGGCAACCGGCGACCGTACCCTCGCGAGTGTTGCCGCGGCCCGTGACCGCCGACGTCGCGACCCTCGAAGGCCCGTGGGACGTGACGTTCCCGAAGGACCAGGGGGCGCCGGACAGGCTGCGCCTGGACACCCTGACCTCCTGGACGACGAACGCCAACGACGGGGTCAAGTACTTCTCCGGCACCGCGACCTACAGCAAGGAGGTTCAGGCCCCGTCGGCCTGGTTCCGATCCGGCGCGCGGCTGGTCCTCGACCTCGGCAAGGTGAAGGAGATCGCCGAGGTCTCCGTCAACGGCCAGCCGGTCGGCCTCGCCTGGCGTCCTCCGTTCCGAGTCGACGTGACGGGGGCCCTCAAGCCCGGACCAAACCGCCTCGAGGTCCGGATCACGAACCTCTGGGCGAACCGGATGATCGGCGACGCGCAGCCTTCGACCGAAAAGCAATACACCTTCTCGACCTTCAAGCCCTACAAGAGCGACTCGCCGCTTCTCGAGTCCGGTCTCCTGGGCCCCGTGAGGCTACAGGCGGTGAGCCGGCCGTGAGCCAAGGGGCGACCGCGGGCGTGACGGTCGGGGTGGTTCCCAAAATGGATCGCCGGGTTCAGGGCGCGCCTCGGGAAAGACTACCCGGAGCCGACGCTGGTCGAGGTGCGCCCCTGCGACGACGTGGCCGACCCTGCCCTCCCTCTGCCGCGCCACATCGAGGAAGGCGTCGTGGACAGCGTCGTCATCTGGGAGACGCGAGACCTCGGCTATCTCGTGGCGCTCAGCGCCCACGCCGTGGCCTGCGGTGGCCTCGAGCCCGCCGCCGTGTCGCTTCGGGCGGGCCGGGGGACGCGATCCGCCTCGGCGCTGCCACATCGTGAGCCGCGGAACATCGCGGACTTCCATTGACGCCTGACGGGACACGAAGACGCGCGGATCCATGGCGACGCGAGGTTATTGAGCCCGTTTGTATCCAGGCCCACGCAGGGCGCGCCCCGGGCGCTCATCGGTGATCTTGCCGTCGAGCACGACCGGCTTTCCGTTCACGAAGACGTGCTTCATTCCCGCCGCGTAGTGGAGCGGGTCCTGGTAGGTGGAGACCTCCTCCGTGGCGGCGAGGTCGAAGACGACGATGTCGGCCATCATTCCCGGTCGAAGAATTCCGCGATCCATGATTCCGACTCGCGATGCGGCGAACGAGGTCATCTTGCGGACGGCCTCCTCGAGGCTCATGGTGTGCTCGGTGCGAACATACTGGGCCAACACGCGGGGGAACGTGGCGAAGGCGCGTGGGTGCGCCTTGGTGGCGCTCAACGGTCCGTCCTCCGCCTGGGCGGCGGAGTCGGAACAATAGACCGCGAGGGGACTTGCGACGGCGGCGCGCACGTCGTCTTCGAGCATGGTCGACATGACCACCTCGCTGAGGCCTTGATCGGCGATGGCGAAGATCGATCGCTGCATCCGTCGGATCCTTGCGCATCTGCTGCCCGATCTCGGCAAAGTTCATGCCTTCGTACTTGTGCAGCTCGGGGTGGAGCGCCTGAATCAACAGGATGCCCTTGCCGCCCCCGGAACCGAGCCAGTAGTTCTCCCAATCGGCAGCGGGCTCGTTCATTTCCTTCTTGACGCGGGCACGCTGCGCGGGGTCTCTCAGGCGCTCCAGCAGCTTGGCGGTGCCGTCCGCCAGGGCCCAGGGCGGGAAACAGGTGACGAGACCGTTCTCGCCCCGTGTGTAGGACTCCACGCTGGCGGCAACGTCGATTCCGCGAGCGCGGGCCGCCTCGATTCTCCTGAGGACCTCGGGCATCTTGCCCCAGTTCTCGGGAAACATGGTCTTCAGGTGCCAGATCGTCGTGGAGATGCCGGCGCGTTGGGAGATGGCGAAGACCTCGTCGAGCGACGGAAGGATGCGGTCGCCTTCGGAGCGCTGATGGGTGAAGTAGACCCCGCCATATCCCCGGGCGACCTTCGCCAGTTCGACGATTTCGTCGGTGGAGGCGTAGAAGTCGGGCAAGTACTGAAGAGCCGAGCTCAACCCAAGGGCGCCCTCCTCCATGGCTCGGGCAACCAATTGACGCATCTGGTCGAGCTCTGCGGGCGTGGCGGGTCGGTCGTCATTCCCAATGACATACGTGCGCAAGCCCCCGGCGCCCACGAACATGCCCAGGTTGATGGCGGGCCTGGCGCGCTCCAGGCGGCGCATGTATTCGTCGAAGGAGCGCCAATCCAGGGCGACGTGAAAGTTGGTCCGCCAGGGCTTGCAGATCGAGCGCCTCCACGCACGCGCTCGTTGAGCGGCGCGTCGGAGGTGCCTTCCCCGGTGATCTCCGTGGTCACGCCCTGCGTGATCTTGCTGGCCGCGCGGTTGTCGACCAGCAGGTTGAATTCCGAATTGCCGAGCGTGTCGATGAATCCGGGCGAGGCCACGAGGCCCGTGGCGTCGATCCGCTTCGTCGCTACGGCTTCGTGCAGATCGCCGATGGCGGCGATCCGGTCGCCCACGATGCCGATGTCTCCTGCGAACCAAGCGGCGCCCGTTCCATCGACGATGCGGGCTCCCGTGACCACGAAGTCGTAGTGGGCGTCTTGTGCGTGACTCGACACCAGGGCGAGCAGCAACCCGATCGAGGCGAGGGCGGGGACTGGCCGTACCCTCATGCTACTGCCTCCGTTCCGCCCGCCCGACCAGCATCAGCTGCTCCGGCCCGCCGTCGGCGCTCGCGAACTCGGTCAGCGTGAAGCCGCCTTCGGCCATGGGGCGCGTCTCGCTACGGAACTGGACGTGCTTCCCGAGGTAGTCGAATTCCCCGCGATACACGAGGGTCTCGCCCTCGAAGTGGCCGGTGAAGATCCAGCGATCCGGCGAGTCGTACCAGAGCGCGTTGTCTCGATACTTCTTCTCCTTCGGGTCCCACATCATCACTTCCATCCCCTGGTAGTTGTCTCCGCCACCGTGGGACGCGAACGCATTGATGACCGAGAGGCCGTCCGGGCCCAGCTGCCCCGACCAGTGCCCGGTGTTGTGTCCCCCATTGGGACACAGATCCGACTTGGGATACTCCTCCGAGTAGGTCCAATCACCGATGTAGAACCTCAAGCGATCCATTTCTGGACCGGCAGTGATCTCGCCCGTGTCGGCCGGCACCTCCGTTCCACGGGCTCCTGCCGGAGCGGCAACAAGCCAACCGATCATCGTGAACGTCCACAGGATCTTCATGCTCGACCGCTCCCTCCCAAACTACGGGCGCTGTGACTACGACGCGGATTGTCCTCCGGAATGGCGGCGGCGCCATGCCCCCGGGGTGGCCCCCGTCTTGCGCTTGAACAGCCGGCAGAAGTAGTGCTCGCTCTCGAACCCGGAGCGGAACGCGACCTCCTTGACCGTGAGGGACGTCTCGCTCAGGAGGGCACGCGCGCGACCGATCCGGACCTGAAGCCGGTACTGGTGGGGGCTCAGGCCGGTGTGGTGGGCGAAGGTGCGTCGGAACCACGTGTAGCTCACGCCCAGGCGGCGCGCCAGCTCCGGCAGCGGGGGCGTCTCCTGCGTCGCGTCGGCCATGCGGCGCATCGCTTCGTGGATCGCTTGCGTCACGTCCTGGCGCCCCTCCTGTCCAGGCTGCTGTGCCGAGTACAGGAGTGACAGTATGTACAAGGTGGCGCCCGCTGCGACCTGCTGGAGCGCCGGCCGGCCGGCGTGGATCGCGTCGATGACCGAGCTGAAGGCGCCCAGCAACAGATCCTCGTCGCGCACACGCACGACGGGCTTCTGGGGCGAGAAGAAGCCGTTCTTGACGAGGCTTCGCACCGCGGGCCCGTCGCAGCCCACCCAGTGCTCGTGCCAGCCCGTCCGGGGGTCCGGACGGAAGCGGTGCCAGGCGCCGGGGTAGAGGAGGAAGCAGCTTCCGGACGCGATCCGCCAGCGCGCCTGGCGCGTCTCCAGGCGCCCCTGGCCGGACGAGATGTAGACGATCTGATATTCCCGGAGGACGCGCCCCTTCTTCCAGTCGAACTGGTACCCGCCGGGATGGCCCGGCGGCGGATATGGGAATCCAGGCGGGATGCGGGACTCCCCGGCCGTGGTCAGGTAGAGGCCCCAGCGGCGGTCGCGCTCGCTGACCGGGAAGTAGCGGAAGAAGGTGTGGACGCCTCGCCTCATCGCGACGGCCTCTCCTCGTCTGTGTCATTTTGTACACCATACAGGTCAATGCGTCCATTGCCTGCCGCTGCCCCGGTGGTAGCCTTCGATGCCACTTCGATCGTTCGCCACTCTCGTCGCGAGCTGCCACTCGCCCGACCAAGGAGGACCCGTGCATCTCTCCCGACGGCGACGTTGGCTCGTCTCCCTGGCGTTCGTCCTGGTACCGCTCGCCGTCGCTCATGGGGCTGACGAGCCCGTCCCCATCAAGGTGACCCCGAGCTGGGACAAGGTCACCGGCGTCGCGAAGACGACGGCGACGCTGCAGGTGGTCGTGAACCCGCCCCTGCGGCGCAGGGACCTCGATCCACGACAACGCCTTCAAGGCCTTGCGGGATCTCCAGGCCGACTACGTCCGCTACGTCCCCTGGCTTCCTTACCCGCGCCTGGGCGTGGCGGAGCTCGAGCCTCCCAAGGACGGGAAGACGTCCTGGGACTTCTCGGTCATCGATCCGATGACGATCGACTTCCTCGAGGCAACCAAGGGGCATTCGGTCGTCCTGAACTTCAGCACCATCCCGCAGTGGATGTACAAGACCGAGAAGCCCGTCACCTACCCCGCCGACCCGAACCAGGTGGTCTGGAACTACGAGCAGGGGACCGAGCTTCGCGATCCGACGTACAAGGAGGTCGCCGACTACTACGCGCGCATCCTGGCCTGGTACACGCAGGGAGGGTTCACCGACGAGCTCGGCAAGCGCCATGAGTCGGGGCACCACTACTCGATCCCGTACTGGGAAGTCCTGAACGAAGTGGACTTCGAGCACAGCATGTCGGCGGAGACCTACACGGGTCTCTACGATGCGGTGGTGGATGCCATGCGGCGTGTCCAGCCGGGTCTCAAGTTCGTCGGTGTGTCACTGGCCCAGCCCTCCCAGAGGCCCGAGTTCTTCGAGTACTTCCTGAACCCGAAGAACCACAAGCCGGGCATCCCCCTCGACTACATCTCGTACCACCACTACGCCGTCCCGGCGCCTGACCATACGCCGGACATACAGCAGTACACCTTCTTCGCCCAGGCCGACGGCTTCCTGAACTTCGTCCGCGGCGTCGAGGTGATCCGCAAGAGGCTCTCGCCCGGGACCGGAACCATGATCAACGAGATCGGCGCGATCTCCGCCGACGACGTCGTCCAGGACCAGCCGGGGCACGTCAGCCAGCCCATTCCCGCGTCCTACTGGAACCTCGCGGGGGCCATGTACGCGTACATCTTCGGCGAGCTGACCCGAATCGGGATCGACGTCGCGGGGGAGTCGCAGCTCGTCGGCTATCCGACCCAGTTCCCCAGCGTGTCCATGGTGGACTGGGACGCCGGCAACCCGAACGCGCGGTACCGCGTTCTCCAGCTCCTGAAGGCCAACTTCGGTCCCGGGGACAAGATCGTGGACATGCAGTGGAAAGGCTTTCCGCCTTCCCCCTCCGGAAACTTCGTTTACTCCCACGGCGTCCTCACCCGCGAAGGCGGCAAGCGGCGCCTGCTCCTCGTGAACACGCGGGACCGCGCCTACACCGTGTCGCTTCCCGCCGCGAAGGGGGGCCAGATGGACTACGTGGACCAGGCCACGGGAGCGGCACCTCCCGCGTCCCGCAAGGTCGACGGCGAGACGATCACCCTCGGAGGCTACGCGGTGGCGGTGGTGACGCTGCCCTAGCCGCTCAATCCCGATCGCTCGGGGCGCGCCCCAGTGGCTCGCCCCTCTTGGAGGAAGCATGGATCGTGCTCGTGGACGGCAGTGGCTCATGCTCGCGGCGTTGGCGGGAGCGACCGGCTCTCCCGCCGCCGCGTTGGCACAGGACCAGACGCCGAAGGTGACGGTGACCTGGGACAAGGTCACGAGCGTCTCGAAGACCACGCCGACCTTGCAGGTCGTCGTGAACCCGCCCCTGCGGCGGGGGACCGTCGTCCACGACAACGCCTTCAAGGCCCTCAAGGACCTGGGAGCCGACTACGTCCGCTACGTGCCCTGGCTTCCGTATCCCCGCCTCGGAATCGCCGAGCTCGAGGCGCCCAAGGACGGCAAGACTTCCTGGGACTTCACCGTGATCGATCCCATGACGATCGATTTCCTCGAGGCCACCAAGGGGCATTCCACCATCTTGAACTTCAGCACGATTCCGCAGTGGATGTTCAAGTCGGACAAGCCCGCCGTGTACCCGGCGGATCCCGACGGCGTGACGTGGACGTACACGCAGGGGAGCGAGTTCAAGGACCCGACCTTCAAGGAAGTGGCCGACTACTACGCGCGCCTTCTCTCCTGGTACACGAAGGGCGGCTTCACCGACGAGCTGGGGAAGCGCCACGAGTCGGGGCATCACTACTCGATTCCCTACTGGGAGGTGCTGAACGAGCCGGACCTCGAGCGCAACCTCGGCCCCGAGGTCTACACACGGCTCTACGACGCGGTGGTCACGGCCATGCGGGCGGTGGAGCCGGAGACGAGGTTCGTCGGCGTCTCCCTCGCCTTCCCGAGCGGCCAGCCCGACTTCTTCGAGCACTTCCTGAACCCGAAGAACCACAAGCCCGGCATCCCGCTCGACTTCATCTCGTACCACTTCTACGCGGTGCCCGCGGCCGACCAGGGCGCGGAGGTGCAGCCCCACGTCTTCTTCGCCCAGGCCGACGGCTTCCTCAACACCGTGCGCTACGTCGAGGCGATCCGGAAGCGTCTGTCGCCGTCCACGCGCACGACCATCAACGAGATCGGGTCCATCTCCGCCGACGATCTCGTTCAGGATGCGCCCGGGCACGTGACCAAGCCGATTCCGGCCTCCTACTGGAACCTGGCGGGGGCGATGTACGCCTACCTGTTCGGCGAGCTGACGAAGATCGGCATCGACGTGACGGGGGAGTCGCAGCTCGTCGGGCTATCCCACCCAGTTCCCGAGCGTCTCGATGGTGGACTGGACGAACGGCAAGCCGAACCCGCGCTACTGGGTGCTGAAGCTCCTGAAGGACAACTTCGGCCCGGGGGACAAGCTCGTGGACACGCAGGGCACGAGCCCGTACGTGCACTCGATGGGCGTCCTGACCCGCGACGGCAAGCGGCGGATCCTCCTCGTCAACAAGCGCGACCGGGACATCGAGGTGACGGTGCCGGGCGTTGCGGGCGCGCGGCAGGACTACGTGGACCCGAGCACGAAGTTCGACCCGCCGGCGTCGGCGAAGGTCGAGGGCGACAAGGTCCTGCTCCGCGCGCTGGGCGTCGCGGTGGTCACGCTGCCGTAGGAGGCGAGGCGATGGGAGCATCGGCGGGTCGGCCGAACGGCCTTCGGGTCGGACTCTTTGGCATCGGCCTCGACACCTACTGGCCGCAGTTCGACGGCCTCGAGGAGCGGCTGAAGGGCTATCTCGGGCCGGGTCGAGGGGAAGCTGCGCCGCCCGGGCGTCGAGGTCGTGAGCCTCGGCCTCATCGACACCCCCGAGAAGGCGGCGGTGGCCGGGCACCAGTTCCGCCAGGCCGACGTGGATCTCATCTTCCTGTACGTGACCACCTACGCGCTGTCGGCCACCGTGCTGCCCGTCGTGCGGCGCGCGAAGGTGCCGGTGATCGTCCTGAACCTCGCGCCCGCGGCCGCCATCGACTACGAGTGGTTCAACGCCCTCGGCGACCGCACGAAGATGACCGGCGAGTGGCTGGCCTACTGCCAGTCCTGCTCGGTGCCCGAGATCGCCAACGTCTTCCGGCGCGCGGGCATCTCGTTCCACCAGATCACCGGGATGCTCGACGACGACCCGCTGGCCTGGGACGAGATCTCGGACTGGATCGACGCGGCTCGCGTCGCCTACGTCATGGAGCACAACCGCCTCGGCGTCATGGGCCACTACTACAGCGGCATGCTCGACATCTACACCGATCTCACGCAGCAGTGCGCGGGCTTCGGCGGCCACATCGAGATCGTGGAGGTGGACGAGCTGGCCGTCGCGGCGGGCGGAGGCCACGGCGGCCGAGGTGCGCGATCGGGTCGGCCACTTCCGCGAGGCCTTCGACGTGCAGCCCGACTGCCCGGAGGAGGAGCTGGAGCGCGCGGCGCGGACCATCGGTGGCCCTCGACCGGCTGGTCGAGGCCCACGACCTCGGCTCGCTCGCCTACTACTACATGGGCGTCGGCAACCCCGCCGAACGAGGACGCGATCAGCTCGATCATCCTCGGCAACAGCCTGCTCACCGCCCGCGGCGTGCCCATGGCCGGCGAGATGGAGATCAAGAACGTCCAGGCCATGAAGATCCTCGACACCTTCGGGGTGGGCGGGCTCCTTCACCGAGTACTACGCCATGGACTTCAAGGACGACGTGGTGCTCATGGGCCACGACGGCCCCGGGCATCTCGCGGATCGCGGAGGGCAAGACCAAGGTGCGGCCGCTGCACGGTCTATCACGGCAAGGTGGGGCGCGGTCTTTCGGTGGAGATGTCGGTCAAGCACGGGCCCGTCACCGTGCTGTCGGTGGTGCAGACGGGGGACCGGCAGCTGAAGCTCCTGGTCGCGGAGGGCGAGTCGGTGCCGGGTCCGACCCTGGAGATCGGCAACACCAACAGCCGCTATCGCTTTCCCATCGGCGCGCGCGCCTACGTGAACGAGTGGAGCGGCCACGGCCCCGCCCACCATTGCGCCGTCGGCGTCGGCCATGTCGCCTCGAAGATCGAGAAGCTGGGAAGGCTGCTGGGCATGGACGTCGCGCGGATCTGCTGATGGGCAAGACGACGGCCAACCCGCTTCTCGGAGTGGTGCTTCACGCCATCGGCGGCCTCGCCGCGGCCAGCTTCTACATCCCCTACAAGAGGGTGAAGGGCTGGTCGTGGGAGACCTACTGGATCGTGGGGGGCGTCTTCAGCTGGATCGTCGCCCCCTGGGCGGTCTCGCTCGCGATCCTGCCCGAACACCCTGGAGATCCTCCGCGACGCCGGGCGCGGGCGCGCTCGCCTGGACCTTCTTCTTCGGCGTGCTGTGGGGCGTCGGAGGGCTGACCTTCGGCCTGACGATGCGCTACCTCGGCATCGCGCTCGGCTACGCGATTGCTCTCGGCCTCTGCGCCGCTTTCGGCACCCTGGTGCCGCCACTCTTCCAGGGGCAGCTCGGCGAGATCGTGTCGCGCGGATCCGGCCAGGTCGTGATCCTGGGCGTCCTCGTCTGCGTCGCGGGCATCGGCGTGAGCGGGCGGGCGGGGATCCGGAAGGAAGGGGAAGTCTCGGAGGCGGACAAGAAGGCCACGGTGGCCGAGTTCAGCCTGGGACGCGGGATGGCGGTGGCCGTGGCCTGCGGGATCATGAGCGCCTGCATGGCCTTCGGCTTTCGCCGCCGGCAAGCCCATCTCCGAGGCCGCGCTGCGGCATGGCGCACCGTCGCTCTGGCAGAACCTCCCCGTGCTCATCGTCGTGATGGCCGGAGGCTTCCTGACGAACGTCATCTGGTGCGTCTTTCTCGGCGTCAAGAACGCCTCCCTCGGCGAGTACCTCGGGCGCGGTCCTCTCCTCGCCAACTACCTCTTCTGCGCGCTCGCGGGCGTCACCTGGTACCTCCAGTTCTTCTTCTACAGCATGGGCACGCACGCGCATGGGACGCTACGACTTCTCGAGCTGGACGCTCCACATGGCGAGCATCATCATCTTCAGCACGCTGTGGGGGATCGGCCTCAAGGAGTGGAAGGGGACGACGGCGGGCACCCATCGCCTCGTCGCGGCCGGCCTCGTCCTGCTCGTGGCTTCCACCGTCATCGTCGGGTACGGCAACTACCTGGCCGCCCAACCCATGGTGCCTTCGCCTTCGTCACGAAGCTCCGCCGTCGAATAGGAGACAACGCCATGGATCACGTGCGCTGGCGCCGGACACGTCTGGCCCCGGCCCTCGCCTGCCTCGTCGTCGGCCTCGCCGCGGCGCCTTTGCTGAGCGCGGACGGCCCGCAGCAGCCGGGTGCCATGGTCTTCACGGAGCCGAGTCCCATGGACTTCGGCGACCATCAGGGGTACGTGTCGCTGTTCGACGGCGTCAGCCTCAAGGGGTGGGACGGCAACCCGAAGTTCTGGCGCGTCGAGAACGGCGCGATCGTCGGGGAATCGACAGCGGCCAACCCGAGCGGCAACAGCTACATCGTGTATCGGGACGTGGTGGCGAAGGACTTCACGCTGAAGTTCGAGATCAAGATCGAGGGCGAGTGGCGGAAGCGGCCTCCAGTACCGCAGCAGGACCGGGGTGCCCTGGCTCGCGAAGATCCCGGACGACGGTCACGGCCAACGTCGGCCCGGTCAACCTCGAATGGATGATGACCGGACCGCAGGCCGACTTCTGGCCCAGCCGAGGTCTACACGGGCCAGTTCTATTCCGAGAACACGCCGATGCGGATCCTCGCCTGGCGCGGCCAGGTGGTCGAAGGCTTCGGCGCGAAGAGCAAGAGGCTCATGGGCACGATCGCCGATCGCCAGGCCCTCGGCGCCCTGGTCCACATGAACGACTGGAACCAGTACACGGTCATCGCCCGCGGCGGCACGTTCCTCCACATCCTGAACGGCCAGCTGATGGCGGTGATGATCGACGACGATCCGGCGTCGTCGAACAACGAGCCGGGCATGTTCGGCATCGAGATCGAAGCTACCACCAAGGTCTCGGTCCGGAGCCTGTGGCTCAAGAAGCTGAACTAGACGATGGGATCCGCCCTGAAGCCTGGCGTCCTCACTCGCGCGGCTGTCGTCGCCCTACTCGTGCTGCTCGGAGGGCACCCGCTTCTCTCGGCGGCCGCCGGGGAGCCGAGTCCCCTCGTGCCCGTGGAGCTGCGGTGTGACTGGATGACGGACCCGTTGGGCGTCGATTCGACGCCGCCTCGGCTCTCGTGGCAGTTGAAGGGAGACGGGACCCGCGGCCTGCGCCAGAGCGCCTGGCAGGTGCTGGTGTCCTCGTCTCTCGCGGACCTCTCGCGCGATCGTGGCGACGCCTGGGACAGCGGGCGTGTCGAGTCCGCCGAACAGCTCCACCTGCCCTACGCCGGCCGCGCGCTGCGCTCGGCGGAGCAGGTGTTCTGGAAGGTGCGGGTCTGGGATGGCAAGGGACGCGCCTCGGCGTGGAGCCCGCCTGCGACATGGACGATGGGCCTGCTCGAGGCGGGCGACTGGCGGGCGCGGTGGATCACCGACGCGGGGCTCCTGCTGTGGGTGCGGCCGCTGCTCGGGTATCGCTCCGACGAGACGACGAACGCGGACGCCGTCAAATGGGTCCAGGTGGACCTGGGCTCACGCCAGCCGATCGACGAGGTGCGCTTCCACGCGGTGCGCCACACGGTGGCCGAGGGGCTCGGGTTCCCGCGTCGATTCAAGGTTGAGGCGGCGAATAAGGCGGACTTCTCCGACGCCACGACGCTGGACGACCACACGGCGCTCGAATACGACGCGTGGGTGAACGCCATCAAGGTTCCCGGGAAGGGCGTCTCCGGACGCTATGTCCGCCTCACGGCCACGACTCTCCGGGTGGTCGACGGCAAGGCCTGTCTGGCGCTGAGCCAGATCGAGGTGATGTCGGGCGGGAAGAACGTCGCCGTGGGCGCGGTCGTGAACGCGAGCGACAGCGAGGAGCATCCGCCCTGGTCGGCTCGAGCCGTGACGGATGGCCTGGGCGCGCCGGGTGCCAATTCCCGGGCCAACGGGACGCTGCTCCTGCGCCGGTCCTTCGAGGTCAGGCCCGGCCTTCGGCGCGCCCTCGTCAGCGTCAGCGGCCTGGGGCACTACGAGATGTCGGCGAACGGCGCGCGGGTGGGCACCGGGCTCCTGACGCCCGGCTGGACCGACTACGACAAGACCGGCCTCTACGACACCTACGACGTCACCGCCTCGCTTCGCATCGGCGCCAACGCCATCGGCCTGGTGCTGGGCAACGGGATGTACAACGTCGCCGAAGGGCGCTACCACAAGTTCGTCTCGCGCTTCCGCCCCCTCATGGCGATGGGACAGCTGCGCCTCGAGTATGACGATGGCACGGTGGACGTGGTCGGGACCGACGAGCAGTGGCGCGTGACCAGCGGCCCCATCCTGTTCTCCAACGTGTACGGGGGCGAGGACTACGATGCCCGCCTCGAGCCGCGCGGCTGGGACCGGCCGGGCTTCGACGACAGGGCCTGGTCGAAGGCGGCGGTCACCGAGGCGTCGGGCCGCGTCCTGCGCGGCGCCTCCCATGCCTCGCCCCCGTTCCGGACGTACGAGACGCTGCCAGCCGCGAAGGTACGGGAGCTGCGACCCGGCGTCGCCGTCTACGACTTCGGCCAGAACGTCTCGATGATGCCGCGCCTGAAGGTGCGCGGTCCCGCCGGAGCCACGGTCAGGCTCATCCCCTCGGAGCTGCTCAAGGCCGACGGCTCGGTCGATCGGACGTCGTCGGGGGTCGGTGAAGCCTACTGGAGCTATACGCTGGCGGGGCGGCCCGAAGGCGAGTCCTGGTTCCCGCGCTTCTTCTACCACGGCAGCCGCTATGTCCAGGCGGAGCGCACGGCGGCGAGCGGCGGCGAGATGCCGCGGATCGAGAGCCTCGAGAGTGTCGTCGTGCACTCGGACTCTCCCGCGGTGGGCGAGTTCTCGTCCTCGAGCGACCTGTTCAACCGGATCCGGACCCTGGTGCACTGGGCGCAGCGCAGCAACCTGGCCCACGTCATCACCGACTGCCCGCATCGGGAGCGCCTCGGCTGGCTCGAGCAGTACCACCTGAACGGCCCCGCCCTGCGCTACGAGACGGACCTCGCGCGCCTCTACTCGAAAGGCTTCGCCGACATGGCCGACGCTCAGTTGTCGAACGGCCTCGTCCCCGACATCGCCCCCGAGTACGTCGTCTTCCCCGAGGGCTTTCGCGATTCTCCGGAGTGGGGAAGCGCGCTCGTCCTCGCCGCATGGCAGCACTACGTCTGGACGGGTGACGACACGCCGCTCCGGCGGAACTACGACGCGATGAAGCGCTACGTGGCCTACCTGGCGAGCCGGTCGGCGGACGGCATCGTCAGCCACGGCCTCGGGGACTGGTACGACATCGGGCCCAAACCGCCCGGCGTGTCCCAGCTGACGCCGATCGCGCTGACGGCGACCGCCATCGACTACGAGGACACGCAGGCGCTCTCGCGCATCGCCGCGCGCCTCGGCCGCGAGGACGATGCCCGCCGCTACGCCGAGGCGGCGGCGCGGGTGGGCGCGGCGTTCAACGAGAAGTTCTTCGACGCCGCGACGTCGGTCTACGCGAGTGGCTCGCAAACGGCGCAAGCCCTGCCCCTGGTCCTGGGCCTCGTTCCCGAGGGGCACCGTGAGCGCGTCCTGGGCGCCCTCGTCCGAGATGTCCGGGCCCATGGCAACGGGACCACCGCGGGCGACGTCGGATACCGGTATGTCGCTCCGGGCCCTCGCCGAGGGAGGCCGCTCGGACGTGATCTTCGACATGAACCATCAGAGCGACAGGCCCGGTTACGGATACCAGCTGGCCCATGGCGCGACCTCCTTGACGGAGGCCTGGGACGCCAACCCGAGCTCATCGCAGAACCATTTCATGCTCGGCCAGATCACCGAGTGGTTCTACGGGGACCTGGCCGGCCTCGCTCCCGATCCGGCATCCCCCGGGTTCGGTGGCGTCCGGATCCGTCCACAGCCTGTTCCCGGCATCACGTGGGCCAAGGCCGCTTACGCATCGCCCCGCGGTCGGATCTCCGTTTCCTGGCGGCACGAGAACGGGTCGTTCAGTCTCGACGTCGACCTGCCGCCCAACACCGCCGGCGAGGTCTGGATTCCTGCCGCCGACGCGAAGCCTGTCCTCGAAGGCGGAGCGCCGGCGGACGAGGCGCCGGGCGTGCGATTCCTCCGCCGGGACGGCGACAGGGTCGTGTTCGCGGTGGTCTCGGGAGTCTACGGGTTCAGGGCCTCCGCTCGCTGACCCTCTCCTGCGGATACTACGGTCTCGAGGGAGCGGCCAGGCGCTCCTCGATCTGGGCCAGGACGCGGCGAAAATCGCGTCGCCGGGAGGAGTCCTGCTCGAGGCGGGCCTGGTACGGGGCCACGCGCCGTCGCCGCTCGTCCTCGGGCGCGTCCGAAGAGGCGTAGAACAGCGCAAGCTCGGCGACGAGCCGGTAGTCGTCCGGTTCGGCGCGCTCCGCTGCGAGCAGCCGCGCCTCGGCGGCCGCCCTGTCCCCCTTCCCGACAAGGGCGCGGGCGGTCAGCCGATCGACCTCGGAGGAGCGCCGCGGCGTGGGCCAATACCTGAGGCGGTCGAGATGGAGCAGCGCCTCCGTGTACTCGTGGCTTCGCAAGAGATGTTCCACGGTGTCGACCTCCCGCTCCCGGAGGGTGTGGGAGACGTGACTCGCAACCGCCGCCAGGAGGATGACGCCGGCCACGAGGCCGCCGCGCCAGGAGCCCGGACGCCACCCCCCGAGGGACGAGGTCTTCCCCGCCCACACGCGGGTCGCGAGGAACGCGACGAAGGCCACGGAGAAGAAGAGAGCCTCGCCGATGGCATTCTCGGGGATGACGTTGGACCGCAGGCGGAGGCGATGATCGAGGAACGGCCAGCTCAGGACCCGATCCGATCCTTGGAGGAAGTCGAGGATGTCGTGACCCATGACCGACCCGAAGACGATGGCCGCCGCGCGGCCGCGGCCGATTTCGAAGGCCCAGGCCAGCACCGGCGCGAGAGCCGCCGTCGCGAGAAGCGCGAAGAGCACGGAGTGCGACGCGGGACGCCAATCCGAGAAGCCCAGGAGCGTGGAGCCGTGGCCGACGATGTCGGGCAGGTAGGCCAGGGCGACGAGGGCCGCGAGCCAGCCGCCGGGACCACGGCGGGGCTCAGCGGCCTTCGCACGCTGAGGCACGGTCAAGGCGGTTGCGACACCGACGAACGCGTGGCCGACGATGGGCATTCACCATCTTATCCAGAGAGGGCGCCGGCTCAGCCGCCGTCTTGGGGGCTCGGCATTGAATTAAGGAAGGATTCAGGTGCCCTTCAGGTGCCCCCGCGAGAGGGTTGACCCTTCCTCTCGAAAGAGCGTATAAGAGATCGTAATCGACGTTTGTTTGCGTTTTGTTTCCTTTCCCAGAGCGGTGTGATGAAGGTCTACAAGGCCGGTCTCATCGGGTGCGGCGATTTCACGCGGATCCAGACCCCGATCCTGGCGCGCAGCGAGCGCGTCCAGGTCGCCGCCGTCTACGATCCGAACACGGAGGCGGCTCACGTCGCATCCCAGCGTCTGGGCGCTCCGGTGGCTCCGTCCTCCGACGCCATCCTCGACGACCCGGCGATCGACATAGCACTCGTGTTCACGCCGCCCTTCACGCGGAGGGCGCTCGTCGAGAAGGCCGCGGCTGCCGGCAAGCGCATCATCACCACCAAGCCCCTGGCGCCGAACCTCGAGGACGCCCGCGCGATCTGCGACGCCACGAAAGACGGCCGATGCCTCGTGATCTACAAGCGCACCGGTGACCCACAGGTCCACACGCTCGCGAAGGTATTGGCCTCCGGCGAGGTCGGCGCCCTCAAGCTGTACAAGCACGACTGGATCCACCATTTCCCGTACTGGGCCCCGTGGGCCATCGACCCGACCAAGAACGGCGGGCCCCTCGTGGACGCGCTCATCCACAACCTGAACACGGCCCGGTTCCTCGCGGCCTCCGAGGTCGTCGCCATCGGCTATCACGGCTACCGCCTGACGCAGACGTTCGCCATCCCCGACACGGAGCTGCTCGTCCTCGACTTCGCCTCCGGAGCCACCGCGCACCTCTCGATCACCTGGGCCGCCGACCTCGCGATCTACGACCGCAAGGCCAACGACCGCGAGCGCATCAACGTGAACTTCGTGGTGACCAGCGACCGCTACCTGCTGCGCTTCGAGACGCGCGAGGGGCGGCCCATGCTGTGCGCCACGCGGGACGGCGAGGTCCGGCTCTATCCGGTCGAGGCCCCGCCCCTCACCCTGTACGATCGCTACGTGGCGGACATCGAGGCGGATCGCCCCGTCGAATCGAGCGCCCAGGAGGCGTATCGCGACCTCGAGCTGGCCCTGTTCGCCACGGCCCACCCCACGGCGCGGCCGGTGCCGCCGACCTCGCCGGTCAGCCCCTAGGGCCGAGATGGCGCGCGGGGCGCTCGAGGGCAAGGTCGTCGTGATCGTCGGAGCGTCGACCGGTCTCGGCCTTTCGGGACTGCGCGCGTGCGTCGCCGCCGGGGCCAGGGTCGTCGCAGTCTGTCCGGCCGCCGAGCCGTCCCTCGGCCGGCGCGCCCGGGGTGGGCGTGCACGTCGGAGACGCGCGGGATGCGGACACGGCCCGCGGTGCGATCCGGAAGGCGCTCGCCGACTTCGGCGGCTTCGACGCGCTCTACCACGTGGCCGGCGGCAGCGGCCGCGAGCTTCGGCGACGGCCCGCTCCACGCCGTGACCGACACGGGTTGGGACGAGACCCTGCGGCTCAACCTCACGTCGGCGTTCTACTCGAACCGCGCCGCCACCGAGAGCTTCCTGGCGCGGAACGTCGCCGGGCAGCGTCCTCCTCATGGGCTCCGTGCTCGGCGCGCTCGCCTGCCCCCGCGCTTCTTCGACACCCACGCCTACGCCGCGGCGAAGGCGGCGATCGTGGGCCTCACGACGACGGCCGCCGCCTCGTACGCTCCCCACGGGATCCGCTTCAACGCCGTCCTGCCGGGGCTGACCGAGACGCCGATGAGCCGTCGCGCCACGAGCGACCCGCGCATCGTCGACTTCGTGCAGGAGGAAGCAGCCTCTCGAGGGCGGGCCGAGCCGGCACGACCGGCGGATCTCGACGCCGCCGTCGTCTTCTTCCTCTCGGACGAGTCGCGGTTCGTGACCGGCCAGGCGCTGGCGGTGGACGGGGGGTGGTCGGTCAGCGACGGCAGCCGTCGAGAGCCCCGGACGAGCGAATGAGCCTGCGCTACGCCATCGGCATCGACCTCGGCGGCACCAACGTCAAGATCACGGCGGTGTCGTCGGACGGCGCCGTCCTGGAGCAGCCCAGCTTCCCGACGCGCGACGAGCCGGGGAGCGACTGGGCGATCCGCGTGCGCGACGCGGTGACCGGCATCGAGAGTCGTCGCGGCGTCCGCGCGAGCTGGATCGGGATCGCGACGCCCGGTCTTCCGAGCGCCGACGGCCAAACGGTGGCCACCCTGCAGGGCCGGCTCGCCGGGCCTCGTCGGCCTCTCGTGGACCGAGCTCTTCGCCACGCGGGCCACGATCTGCGTGCTGAACGACGCCCAGGCGGCTCTCGTCGGCGAGGCCTGGAAGGGCGCGGCCGTCGGCCATCGGTACGCGGTCCTCCTGACCCTCGGCACGGGCGTCGGCGGGCGCGATCCTGAGCCAAGGCCGTCTCGTGGCTGGCCACCTCGGCCGCGCCGGCCACATCGGCCACATCTGCCTCGACCCGGAGGGTCCACCGGCGAGCCACGACGCCGGTGCCGGGCTCCCTCGAGACGATGATCGGCAACAGCACGCTCTCGCGCCGCTCGAAGGGCCGCTTCACCGACACGGCCGCGCCTCGTCGCCGCTCACCTCGCGGGCGACGCCGAGGCGACGGCGATCTGGCTGCGCTCGTGCACCGCCTCGCCTGCGGCATCTCCTCGATCCTCAACACCGTCGATCCGGAGGTCCTGGTGATCGGCGGCGGCATCGCCCGGGCCGGGCCCGCGCTCTTCGAGCCGCTGGCGCGCTTCCTGGACGACGTCGAGTGGCGGCCCTACGGCGCGAGCCATCCCGATCGTCCCCGCCGCGCTCGGCGAGCAGGCGGGAGCCCTGGGCGTCGCCCGCGCCGCGATGCTCGCCGGCCCTTCGGGCCAGTATCTCGACAAGGCGCGCGACGTGCTGAGCGCGGTCGAGGGCCAGCCCGACGCCATCGGCCAGGCCGCCGACTGGTTCGCCGAGACCATCCTGGCCGGGCGCATGGTCCACGTCTTCGGCTCGGGGCACAGCCGGATCCTCGTGGAGGAGATGTGGCCGCGCTACGGCTCGTTCCCCGGCTTCAACCCCATCGTCGAGCTGTCGCTCACCTTCCACAACCTGGTGGTCGGCGCCAACGGCCAGCGGCAGGCGATGTTCCTCGAGAACATCCCGGGGCTCGCCGAGCGCATCCTCCGCAACTTCGACCTCAAGCCGGCCGACTCGGCCCTCGTCATCTCGTCGAGCGGCGGCAACGTCGTCTCGATCGAGATGGCCGAGGGCTTCCGACGCCGTGGCATCAAGGTCGTCGCGATCGTGAGCCGCGCCCACGCCGAGGCCACGGCCTCGCGGCATCCCGCGGGGCTTGAAGCTCATGGACTGCGCCGACCTCGTCCTCGACACCGGCGCGCCCGCCGGGCGACGCGATGGTGCAGCATCCCCGGTCTCGACACGCCGGTGTCTCCCGGCTCGACCGTGGGCGGCTGCCTGCTCGTGAACGCGATCAAGGCCGAGGTGGCGGCGCGGCTCACCGCGGCCGGGCAGCCGCCGACGGTCCTCACGGCCGGGGCCGTCGTGGGCGCGGAGCGATCCGAGGCGCTCTTCGAGGCGGCCTACGACGAGCACGCTCGGCGTCTGGCGCGGCTCTACCAGGATCTCGGCCGTCGAGGAGACGAGGCGATGAAGGAGCGTCCCCTGCGCACCACCGTCATCGGCAGCTACCCGCTTGCCCGCCTGGCTCGAGCTGGCCTCGCAGCACCTCGACGAGTTCGGCGAGGCCGACCGGGCCGAGCTGCTGGACGACGCGGTCATGGCCGCGCTCCACGACCAGATGGCGGCGGGGCTCGACGTCGTCACCGACGGCGAGCAGACGCGCCTCGACTTCAACCTGTCGTTCTACGGCCACCTCGAAGGGCTCGACCGCGAGGCGGCTCCGCCGCGCCGCTTCGGCCCGCCCGGGCACGACCAGCGCGGGCGTCATCGCGTCACGGGCGAGCTGCGCGCGCCGCGGGGCCTCGGGGTCGTGGCCGAGTTCGAGCGCCTGAGGCGCCTCGCTCCCGCGGGCCCGGCGCTCAAGGCGAGCGTCCCCGGGCCCTACACGCTCAGCGGCCGGCTCGTGCCCGGCGGGCGCTACCCGGATCGCTAGGCCCTGACCGAGGCGCTGCTGCCCATCGTGCGCGCGCGAGCTCGAGGCGCTGGTGGCCGCGGGCTGCCGCGAGATCTGCGTCGACGAGCCGTCGATGAGCTGCTACGCCCACCGCGAGGATCCGCGGCGCTTCGTCGACATCTTCAACCGGACCGTCGCGCCCGTGGTCGGCCGCTGCCGGCTCTCGACGCATCTCTGCTTCGGCAACTACAAGGGCCGGGCCGTGGCGCCCGCGTCGCTATGCGCCGCTCTTCCCCGCCTTCCTCGACGCTGCGGTGGACGAGATCCACGTCGAGATGGCGAGCCGCGAGTTCGCCGAGCTCGAGGTCATCGCCGAGATCGCGGCGGTCAAGGACGTGGCCGTCGGCATCGTCGACGTGAAGAGCTACTGGATCGAGCCCGGAGGACGAGATCGCGGAGCGCGTGCGCCGCTGCCTGCGCCACGCCCCGGCCGAGCGGCTGAGCTTCGCTCCCGACTGCGGCCTGAGCCAGACCGCGCGCTGGGCGGCGCGCGCCAAGCTCGCGAACCTGGTCGAGGGGGTGGGGATCGTGCGCCGCGAGCTGGGCCTTGCGTGATCGAGCCGCTCCTCGCCGACGACGCCCTCCTCGCCGACGTCCGCGACGCCGCCGCGATCCCCGACGGGTTCCGTCTCTGGTGGCTCGGCCAGAGCGGCTTCCTCGTCCAGCACGCGGGCCGGCACCTCCTGCTCGATCCCTATCTCTCCGACTCGCTCACGAAGAAGTACGCCGCCACCGACAAGCCGCACGTCCGGATGACGCGGCGGGTGGTCGCCCCCGCGCGGCTCGACTTCGTCGACGTGGCGACCTCGAGCCACAACCACACCGACCACCTCGACGGCGAGACCCTCGGCTCCCTGCGGCGCGCCAACCCCGGACTCGACGCTCGTCATCCCCGAGGCCAACCGCGCGTTCGTGGCCGAGCGGCTCGGCTGCGACCGCGCGACTGGCCCCGAGGCCTCGACGAAGGCGAGGAGACGCAGGTGGCCGGCTTCCGCATCACCGCGGTGCCCGCCGCCCACGAGGAGATCGAGCGCGACGAGAACGGCCGCTGCCGGCACCTCGGCTACGTCGTCCGCTTCGGGGGCCACAGTCGCTCTACCACGCGGGCGACTGCGTCCCCTACGATGGGCAGGCCGAGCGCCTCCGCCCCTTCGGCGTCGACCTCGCCCTGCTGCCGATCAACGGGCGCGCACCCGAGCGGCGCGTGCCCGGCAACTTCACGGGCGTCGAGGCGGCGCGGCTCGCCCACGCGATCGGCGCGCGCCTCGTGATCCCGTGCCACTACGACATGTTCGAGTTCAACACGGCCTCGCCCGACGCGTTCGCCGAGGAGGCCGAGCACCTCGGACAGGCGTGGCGCGTCCTCGCGTGCGGCGAGCGCCTCTCGATCCCACCGGCGCAGCCGTGACGTCCGCAGCGCCGCCGCGCCCCCCAGGTCGATCGGGATCGCGTATCCTCACCACTCGGGGGTCCGATGACTAAGAGCGTTTGGATCGCCTTGGTAGCGATGGGTGCCGTGGCATCGGGGCCCAGGGCGTCGGCGCCAGCGGCGCCCGCCGCGAAGGCGAGCCTCGTCCTTACCGGCGGGCGCATCTGGACCGGCGACCCGGCCCGCCCGTGGGCCGCGGCGATCGCCATAGCGCCCGGCGGCATCTTGGCGGTGGGCGACGACGGGCCGATCTCCGCGCTGGCATCGCCCGACGCCCGTCACGTCGCGCTCAGGGGGCGGTTCGTCATGCCGGGGATCAACGACGCCCACATCCATTTCATCCGCGGATCGCAACGCCTCACGCAGCTCGACCTGAACGGCACGCGCTCCCTCGAGGAGATCCAGGACCGTTTGGCGCGATTCGCGGCCGAGCACCCGGCGCAGCCGGAGAACGCCTGGATCCAGGGCTACGGCTGGCAATACACCGTGATGCCGGGCGGCCGACTCCCCACGCGCCAGGATCTGGACAAGATCGTCGCGGACCGCCCCGTCCTTCTCGCGGCCTACGACGGCCATACGGCCTGGGCCAACAGCGCCGCCCTCGCCCTCGCGAAGGTCGACGCGGGGACGACGTTCTCGGGCTGGGGGGAGATCGTCCGCGATGCGCAGGGCGCAGCGACTGGCGTCTTCAAGGAGCAGGCGCAGACCCTCATCAGCGCCGTCGTGCCCAAGCTCTCTCACGAGGAGCAACGGTCTTCCCTCCGGCGGGGGATCGCCCTCGCGGCCTCCCTCGGAATCACGAGCATCCAGAACGCTCACGGCACGCCCGAAGAGGTGGACCTGTTCCGGGAGGCCGCCGAGGCGGGGGAGTTGACGCTGCGCGTCGGCGTCGCGCAGACGCTCCGGCCGCCGATCCCGGCCGACCGTATCGACGCGGTGAGGGCCCTGGCGGACCGGAATGCGAGCGGCCTCGTGCGCGTCAAGGCGGTGAAGATCGTCGTGGACGGCGTGATCGAGGCTCACACCGCGGCCATGCTTGCGCCCTACACCGACGAGCCGAACACGCGCGGGCTGCCCGGCTGGACCCAGGACCAGCTCGACGAGACGGTGGCCCGCGCGGATCGGGCCGGCCTCCAGGTCTACATCCACGCGATCGGCGACGCAGGCGTGCGCATGTCGCTCGATGCCTACGAGAAGGCGCGCCGTGCCAACGGCCGACCCGACGCCCGCTTCCGGATCGAGCACCTCGAGACGATCGACCTGGCCGACGTGCCGCGCTTCCGGGCCCTGGGCGTCCTCGCTTCGATGATGCCCATCCACGCCGACCCCGACTCGAACGGCGCCTGGATCAGCGCCATCGGCCCCGAGCGCGCGGGCCGCGGCTTCGCCTGGAGGCTGATGGAGAATGCCGGGGCGCGCCTCGTCTTCAGCAGCGACTGGCCGTCGACGCTGACGCTGGATCCGTGGCGCGGCATCCATTGCGCCGTCAACCGCACGACCGACGACGGCCGGCCCCCGGGCGGGTGGCTGCCGGAGTACGCGATCTCCGTCGAGAGCGCGCTCAAGGCCTACACGAGCGGCGCCGCCTACGCCGAGTTCGAGGAGGTGACCAAAGGCACGCTCGCTCCCGGCAAGGCCGCCGACCTCGTGGTTCTCAACGCGGACCCGTTCCGCATCGAGCGAAGCCAGCTCCACACCCTGCACCCTGACCTGACGGTCTTCGACGGCCGGGTGGTGTTCGAGCGGCACTAGGGCGCAGCCCGTTGCCGTGGGCAAGGCGGGCTTCGGCGCTCAGACCGGAGACAGGAACAAGGGTGCCGGCTCGATGAGGGTGCCGGCCTTGCGGCAGGCGATGGCACCGGCGTCCTCGAGGGCGCCGATGGCGGCCCAGCCGCCGGTGCGCTCCACGAAGCGGCAGGCCGCTTCGACCTTGGGGCCCATGGACCCGCACTCGAACGTTCGCTCCTTCAGATCGGAGGCACGGGCGGCCCGGATCGGCCTCTGTCGCGACGTCCCGAAATCCTCGAACACGCAGGGCGCGTCGGTCAGGAGGAGCAGGGCGTCGGCCCCGACGCCCTCGGCCAGCAGCGCCGCCGTGTGGTCCTTGTCGATCACCGCCTCGACGCCGCGGATCGCGCCGCCGGGAAGGGCGACGACCGGGACGCCGCCTCCTCCGCCGCAGATGACGACCAGCCGCCGGTCCAGGAGGTGCCGGATCACGCCCAGCTCCAGCACGCGCCGCGGGGCCGGCGATGGCACCGCGCGCCTCAGACCGCCCTGCTCGCGGACCATGGCCCAGGCCCGCTCGCGTCCGAGCCGCTCGCCCTCGAGAGCCGGGTAGAGCGGACCGATGGGCTTGGTGGGAGCGCGGAACGCCGGATCCTCTGGGTCGACCTCCACGAGGGTGAGGACCGTCGCCACCTCGCGCTCGGGCAACGCGTTCCGCAGCTCCTGCTCGAGGAGGTACCCGATCATCCCCTGGCTCTCCGCGACGAGAACGTCGAGGGGAACAGTCGGCCCTTGGAGGTACGCGGCGGCCTGGAGGGCCAGCAGGCCCACCTGCGGGCCGTTGCCGTGGGTCAGGAGGAGGGTATGGTGCTGCGCCACGGGCGCCAGAGCCGCCACCGCGGCCCGCACGCGTCCCCGTTGCGTCTCGAGGTCCGCGGGCTCGTTGCGTCTCGAGAGCGCGTTGCCGCCGAGAGCCACGACCAGGCGCATCTCATCCTCGCCAGAAGGCGCCAGTCACGAGGCGGCCACGGGCCGATACTTCGCGGCCAGGGCATCGACGAAGCCGCCGAGGGTCGGTTCCCCCGCGTCCGCGAACTCGTAGCGTGCGCGCACGATGGGTTTGCCCACGTCGACGAGGGCCGCCAGGTCGATGGGGGACGCGGAGACGACGACGTCGCAGTCCGCCCGTCGCATCGTGTCTTCGAGAGCGGCGAGCTGCGCCTCGTCGTAGCCCACCGCCGGCAGGATCCGCCCCATGTGCGGGTAGCGGGCATAGACCTCGGCCAGCGCCGGTGTTGCCCAGCGCCGGGGATCCACGATCTCCGCCGCGTGCGCCCGGCCGGCGGCGACGAGCCCGGCTCCGTAGCCCATCCCCCCGTGGGTGACGGTGGGGCCGTCCTCCACGACCAGCGCGCGCCGGCCCGCGACCAGCTCCGGCCGATCGAGGCTCACCGGGGAGGCGGCTCGCACGATGGCGGCCCGAGGGTTGATGGCCTTCAGGGCCTCGACCAGGCGCTCCACGTCGCCGCTCGAGGCGGCGTCCACCTTGTTGATCACGAGGACGTCGGCCATCCGCAGCACGGCCTCGCCGGGATGGTGGGTGTCCACGTGGCCGGGGCGGAGGGCATCGGCTATCGCGATGTGAAGGTCGGGGACCAGGAACGGGAAGTCGTTGTTGCCCCCGTCCCAGATGAGGACGTCGGCTTCCCTCTCCGCCCGCGCGAGGATGGCCTCGTAGTCGACGCCTGCGAACACCACGTTGCCGATCTCGATGTGGGGCTCGTACTCCTCCCGCTCCTCGTTGGTGCAGCGCGCCGCGTCGAGGTCGGCTCGCGACGCGAACCTCTGGACGGCCTGGGCCGCGAGGTCGCCGTAGGGCATGGGGTGGCGCAGCACGGCCGCCCGCAAGCCGCTCTGGCGGAGCCGCCTCGAGACGAAGCGAGACGTCTGGGACTTGCCGCATCCGGTCCGGGCCGCCGACACCGCGACGACCGGCAGGCGTGACTTGAGCATCGTCCGCTTCGGACCGAGCAGCGTGAAATCCGCCCCCGCGGCGAGCGCCCGCGAGGCCAGGTGCATGACCGTCGCGTGCTCGACGTCGCTGTAGGCGAAGACGACTTCGTCCACGCCCTGGGCCCGGCAGACGGACTCCAGCTCGCTCTCGGGAACGATGGGGATCCCATCCGGATACAGGGGTCCGGCCAGGGCCCCGGGATAACGGCGACCGGCGATCCCGGGGATCTGCGTGGCCGTGAAAGCCACGACGCGGGAAGACGGGTCCTCCCGGTAGGCGACATTGAAATTGTGGAAGTCGCGGCCGGCGGCGCCTGCGATGATCAGTCGTCGAATCTCCTGGGCCATGAGCCCTCCTCGCGGCGGAGCGATGCGGCCGCCTCCTCCACACGGATGCAAGGCGCGTGCTGGGCCGGAGGCGCTGATCCTCCGTGGCCGCCCGCGCAGAGTCTTCGCCATGGCGGCCGACAGGCCCCAGCGTTGCGCGAACCTGGCGAAGCTCGGCGCGGACCCGGGTCATTTGATCCGGTCCGGAAGAGCGGATTGAGACGTATGATCGCGTCGTGCACGAGGCGGCGATCGTTCGGGAGCTGATCGACCTCGCTGCGGAGCGCCGGCCCACGGGGAGCCGGGTCACAGAGGTCCACGTCTCGGTGGGGCTGCTCACCGGCGTGAGCCCGGACGCGATGCAGTTCTATTTCGAGGCGCTCGGCGAGGAGGTCCTCGGGCCGCAGGCCCGGCTCGAGGTCCGCCTCGAGCCGCTCCGCTCGGTGTGCGGGGGCTGCGGCCTGCGCGCGGTCCTCGACGAAGCGCTTTGGGTGTGCGGGGCCTGCGGCGCAGCGGCCATGACGTTCGAGAACGGAGACGAGCTGGATCTCACGAGCCTTGTGGTGGACGATGGCGAACCTGATCACGATCGAGCAGAAGATCCTCAAGAAGAACGGCGACATCGCCCTGGAGAACCGGCGGGAGCTTGACCGCCACCGGGTGCTCGGCGTGGGCCTGCTGAGCGCTCCGGGGTCCGGCAAGACGAGCCTCCTGGAGCAGACGCTCCGCGCCCTGAAAGGCAAGGCGCGGATTGCCGTCATCGAGGGAGACGTGCAGACCGATCGCGACGCCCAGCGGATCGGAGCCCTGGACGTTCCCGTGGTCCAGATCGTCACCAACGGGACCTGCCATCTCGAGGCCCGGATGGTCCAGGAGGCGCTTCCTCGCGTGGTCCTCGAGGGCCTCGACGTCCTCTTCATCGAGAACGTCGGCAACCTCGTCTGCCCGTCGTCCTACGAGCTGGGAGAGCACCTGCGCGTCGTTCTCATGAGCACGACCGAAGGGGAAGACAAGCCCCTCAAGTACCCGGCGATGTTCCGGAGAGGCCCAGGCCCTCGTCATCAACAAGACGGACCTCCTGCCCCACCTCGACTACGACCTGGCCGAAGCCCGGCGCTTCGCCCTTCAGGTGAACCCCGCCCTGACGATCCTCGAGGTCTCTTGCCGGACGGGCGCCGGCATCCCGGAGTGGACGCGCTTCGTGCTCGAAAGCGCCCAGTCGCAGAGAGCCAGGCCGCTGCCCTGAGGGGACGTTACAAGCTTTTTCACCTGGAGCCGGCCCCCCAGCGTCATCATGGGACTCTGTTCGGGTGGAGGCGGAAATGCCCATGACGAAAGGCTTGACGTCGGCATGGTGGGCGCTTCGGATCGGGTTGGGTCTCGGCCCCTTCGTGGCGGGCCTGGACAAGTTCTTCAACATCCTGACCGACTGGGGGATGTACCTGAGCCCCCTGGCCACGAAGATCCTGCCGATCCCGGCCGAGATCCTCATGCGGAGCGTCGGTGTCGTGGAGATGATCGTGGGCGCGGCCATACTGGCGGGGTGGACGCGCGTCGGCGGCTACGTCGCCATGGGCTGGCTTCTGGCGATCGCCGCAAACCTGCTGACGACCGGCATGTTCTACGACCTCGCGGTGCGCGACGTCGAGATCGCGATTGCAGCGTACACCCTGGCGCGCCTCAGCGAGGCTCGTCACTGAAGGAGGAAGAATGAAGGCACGGATCCTGATGACGCTCGTGGGCCTGGCGGCCCTGCCCCTCGCGGCCGCCGCGGAGACCTGGAAGGACGTACCGGTGGTCGATACGAACTGCCTTTCGAAGGTGAAGGCCGACCCCGACAAGCACACGACCCACTGCGCCCTGCAGTGCGCCAAGGGCGGGTACGGCCTCATCGCCGCCGACGGGGCCTATCTCAAGTTCGACGCGGCAGGCAACGAGAAGACGGTGACGGCGCTCAAGGCCACGAAGAAGACGGACCACCTGCGCGCCGTCGTGGTCGGCGAACGCGACGGAGACACCGTCAAGGTGTCGTCCGTGTCCATCGACTGACGCGCGGTTGCCGTCGCGGGCGTCCTCGGGCCACCCCGAGGGCGCCCCCCGTATGGACATTCGGCCGGTCCCCGTCGTACCGTGGCGCATCGTGTCGTTGCGCATGACCGTGGGTCGAGCCCGATGGCTCCTCGCAGCGGGGCTCGCCCTCGGCGGCGTCCCGTCCTCCGCCGACACGGACCTGGGCGCCCTCATGCCCTACTACGGGCGCAGGGTCACCACGATCGGGATCCAGGGCAACCGGGTGACCCGCGAGGACGTGATCCGTCGGGAGATACGCATCGCATCGGGCGACACGCTGCGCCTGGATGCGGTGCTCGCCGACATCCAGCGCCTGGACAACCTCTCGATCTTCGCGGAGATCAAGGTCGTGGGGACGGCCGACGGCGAAGGCGTGGGCCTCGTCTACGGCATGAAGGAAATGCCCCCGTGGATCCCCTGGGTGGGCTTCTCCTATACGGAGCAGGACGGGTTCTCGGCGGGTCCGAAGCTGTCGGCCCTGAACCTGAAGGGCCGCGCCATCTCACTGGGCGCCCGAGCCTACTTCGGGGGCGCCAAGCAGTACTCGGCGCGGTTCACCTGGCCCTGGATCAGCGGGAACCACCTCTCCTTCGACTTCTATGGCGCGCGCCTGAACCGCACCGACACCCTCAACGACTTCAAGGAAACGAGCTACGAGTTCACCCCGTCGGTCGGCACGTACCTGGGCGAGCACGGACGGTTCCAGGGCAGGTTCTCGCTCTTCCGCATGCAGAGCGACGTCGACGGGAAGACGCTCTCGCCCGACAACCACGACACGCTTCCGCGCCTCGGCGCCTCCCTCGGCTGGGACACGCGGGACTCCTGGCGCTACCCGCGTCGGGGATGGCAGAACGAGGCGGAGCTCTGGTACACGGGATTCGGCGGCGACGGGAGCTTCTGGTCGACGAACCTCGACGCGCGGCGCTGGTTCCCGATCGGCCTCCGGCAGAGGGTCCTCGTGAGCGGCCTCGGCTCCCTTCAGAGCGGCACCGTCGGGGAGGACATTCCCGAGTACCTCATGTACCACATGGGAGGCGCCAACAGCATCCGCGGCTATTCCATCGAAGATCTCGGGAAGCAGCTCTTCGGCAAGAACCAGCTCATCGGCACCGTCGAGTACTCCGTGAACCTGATGCCCCTGCGGCGCTGGGACATCTGGCGCTTCGCCCTGAGGCTCGGCCTGGACGTCGCGGTCTTCGCCGACGCGGGCATCGCGTGGAGCGAGTCCCGGGAGCTGGCGATCAACCGGGCGCGGGCCGGCGTCGGGGCCGGGCTCCGGCTGCTGGTTCCGGGCTCGGAGATGGTGCGCTTCGACGTGGGATGGAGCCCCGAGGGGGGCTTCCAGTTCCATTTCGCGAGCGGGTCCAAGCCCGTGGCGCAGCGCCAGCGGATTCGTTGAACCGCAGGGCGACATCTGGGCTACATTAGCGGCGGAGGGAGGCCCCTGCAGATCCGGCTCCTCGGTCCGCTGCGCCTGACGGCCGACGGCCGGCCGGTCGAGGGGCTCGCGACCGCTCGGGTGCAGTCGCTCCTCGCGTACCTGCTCCTCCATGCGGACGCTCCGCAGCCGCGGGCCTCGCTCTCGTTCGTGTTCTGGCCCGACGCGTCGGAGTCGAACGCCCGCAACAACCTCCGGCAGCTCCTCCATCAGCTTCGCCAGGCCCTTCCGGATCCCGACCGCTGGCTCCGCGCCGACGCGAGCAGCGTGCAGTGGGCGGGCGACGAATCCTTCACCCTCGACGTGGCGCAGTTCGACAGGGCGGTGGACGAGGCGGAGCAGGCCGGCCGATCGGGAGACGCCGCGCGGCGCCGCGCCTGCCTGGAGCGGGCCGTCGACCTCTGTCAGGGCCCGCTGCTCCCCACCTGCTACGACGACTGGATCGCGCCGGTGCGGGAGCGCCTCGCGCGCCGCTGCGAGGCGGCCGTGGCCGCGCTGGTGGGCCTGCTCGAGGAGCAGCGCGAATACGCGAGCGCGATCGCGCGGGTGCGCCACTGGCTCGAGCACGACCCACTCGACGAGGCCGCGCACCGCTGGCTGATGCGCCTTCTGGCCCTGGCCGACGACCGCGTGGGCGCGCTCCAGGCCTATCGCCATTGCGCCGAGGCGTTGCGCCGGGAGTTGGCGGCGGAGCCGAGCGAAGAGACCGTCCGCCTCTGCCAGCGGATCCGTGACGCCAAGGCCGACCCCTCGGCCCCTTCCCCGAGGCGCGAGGGGACGCCTCCGCCGGCGCCGCTCGTGGGGCGCCAGGCCGAGTGGGGACGGCTCAGGGGAGCGTGGGAGCGGGCGGTCCGCGGGCCGGCCCATTTCGCCCTCGTGAGCGGCGAGGCCGGCCTCGGCAAGTCTCGCCTGGCGGAGGAGCTCCTGATCTGGGCGGAGCGCCAGGGGGTGACGACGGCGAGGACGCGCTCCTACGCCGCCGAGGGGCGCCTCTCCCTCGCCCCCGTGAGCGAGTGGCTGCGCGGCGCCGCCCTCTCGCCGCACCTTGCCCGGCTCGAGGACGTCTGGCGGAGGGAGGTCGCGCGCATCCTGCCGGAGCTGCTGGCCTCTCGGCCGGAGCTGCCGCGACCCGCCCCCATGACCGAGTTCGGCGATCGCCTGCGCTTCTTCGAGGGCCTGGCCCGGGCGGTGCTCGCGGCTCCGCAGCCCCTGCTGCTCCTCATCGACGACCTGCAGTGGTGCGATCGCGAAACGATCGAGTGGCTCCACTTCCTCTCCCGCTTCGATCGCGAGGCGCGCCTTCTGGTCCTCGGGACCGCGCGCTCCGAGGAGCTCGACGGCGACCACCCGCTCCGGACGCTCCTCCGCCACCTGCGGGGCGAGTCGCAGCTCACCGAGATCGCCCTCGAGCCCCTGGACGCGGCGGAGACGGCGGCGCTCGCATCCCATGTCGGGAACCGGACCTGGGTGTGGACGCGGCCACGCGGCTCTTCAGGGAGACCGAGGGGAATCCCCTCTTCATCGTGGAGACCCTCCGGGCGGAGGGCGGGGGGGACTCGCCGGGCGTGCCTGAGCACGGGATTCCCGGTCTCCCGCCCCGGGCCCACGCGGTCATCGCGGGGCGACTGGCCCAGCTCTCGGAGCACGCGAGGGAGATCGCCTCGGCGGCGGCCGTGATCGGGCGGGCTTTCGAGCTGAAGGTCCTCGTGCATCTGGTCGGCGACGAAGAGAGGGTCGTCCGCGCTCTCGACGAGTTGTGGCGAAAACGCATCGTCCGCGAGCAGGGGCCCGACGCCTACGACTTCACCCACGACAAGCTGCGGGACGTGGCCTACGGCGAGACGAGCGCGCCCCAGCGGCGCCTCTTGCACCGGCGTGTGGCCGAGGCGCTGGTCGCACTGAACGAGAAGGATCTCGATCCCGTGAGCGCCCAGATCGCGGCCCACTGCGAGAGCGCCGGACTGCCGGAGCAGGCGATCCCCCACTACACGAGGGCCGCTGTCGTCGCGCGGGGGGTCTACGCCCACGACGAGGCGATCGCCCTCGTCGGGCGCGGCTTGTCGCTGCTCCGCCAGCTGCCGCCCAGCGCGCGGCGCGACGCCTCGGAGCTCGAGCTCCAGCTCGTCCTCGCCCCGAGCTATCGAGTGACCCTGGGATGGGCCGCTCCGAACTGGGCGAGGTGCTCGACCGCGCCCTGGCCCTGTGCGACCGGGTCGGAACGAGCGCGCAGCGGGCGCAGATCCTGTACGGGATGCAATCGTCGTACATCGTCGCGGGCCGGCTCGAGAAGTCCGCGCTCATCACCGACGACATGGCGCGTGTCTTCCGCGAGACGCTGGGCTCGGAGCCGCCGCGGTCCGCCTTCTCCATGATGGCCGGGGTCCGGCTCCAGATGGGCCGCTTCCGGGAGGCCTGCGACGACTTCGACGACCTCGTCCGTGAAGCCGACTCGAGCCAGCTCCGGTACCTCCAGGCATCACAGGGGCTGAACTACGAGGTCCTGGCGCGGGCCTGGCAATCCCACGCCCTGTGGTGCCTCGGTCGTCCGGACACCGCCCTCGAGCGCGCCACCCAGGCCCATGCACCTCGCGCGTCGAGCTCGGGCAGCCGTTCAGCCAGGCGATCGCCGCCACCTACCTGGCGCTGCTCCAGCAGCTCCGCGCGGATCCCGCCACGTTCCGCCGGCAGGCGGAGGAGGCGCTCGACCTCGCCACGGAGTTCAAGGCGACCTACTACCGCGCGTGGGCGGCCATCCTCGTCGCCTACGGGGAGACGCTGGGCGCGCCGGAGGCGGCCGGCCTCACGCGTCTTCGAGACGCGATCCGGGCTTCGAGGAGACGGGGGCGCGCCTCCGCTTGCCGTACTACCTCTCCCTGCTCGCGGACGTTCACCTCCGGAGGGGGGAGACGGACGCGGGCCTCGACGTCGTGGAGGAGGCCCTGTCCCGCGAGCCGCGAGACGAACGAGCGCTGGTGGGACGCCGAGCTGCATCGGCTTCGAGCGGAGCTGCTGCTGGCCGGCGGCGCCGAGCCGGCCGACGCCGAAGCGGCCCTGCGGCGCGCCCTCGAGATCGCGCGAGGGCAGCAGGCGAGGTCCCTGGAGCTGCGCGCGGCCCGGACCCTGGCCGGTCTGTGGGCGGGATCGGACGGACGGCGGACGCTCGAGACCTGCTGGCGCCCGTCTATTCGTCGTTCACGGAAGGCCTCGAGACCCCCGATCTCCAGGCCGCGCGGGCCCTGCTTTCCGGTCTCGGTTGAGGGCAGTGCGAGCACGGTGGGCCCTGCCGTTACAAGTTTTTTCAAGCCGGCGGCCGCCCTAACGCCCGGGTTAACGCTTCCCTAACGCCCGGGGCGTAGCTTCGGAACGTCCTTGGGGACACGGTGAGACGCAATTTCAGGAGGAATCATGAACGACACGGACATCCAGGAGCTGCGGGGGAAGTTCCGCGGCGAGCTGATCACGCCGGCCGACGCGGCCTACGACGGCGCGCGGAAGGTCTACAACGCCATGATCGACAAGCGTCCCGCCCTGATCGCGCGCTGCGCGGACGTGGCCGACGTCGATGGCGGGCGTCAACTTCGCCCGCGAGAAGGGGCTGCTCCTGGCCGTGCGCGGAGGCGGCCACAACGGCCCCGGCCTCGGCGTCTGCGACGACGGGCTCGTCATCGACCTGTCGCGGCTCAAGGGGATCCGCGTCGACCCGAAGGAGCGCACGGTCCGCGTCGAGGGCGGGTGCCTCTGGGGCGACGTGGACCATGCGACCCACCCCTTCGGCCTCGCGGTGCCCAGCGGCTTCCTCTCGACGACGGGCGTGGGCGGCCTGACCCTGGGGGGCGGCATCGGCTACCTCGCCCGCAAGTACGGCCTCACCATCGACAACCTCCTCGCGCGTGGACATGGTTCTCGCCGACGGCCGCCTGGTCACCGCCAGCGACTACGAGAACCCCGATCTCTTCTGGGCCGTGCGCGGCGGCGGCGGCAACTTCGGCGTCGTCACCTCGTTCCTCTTCCGGGGCAGCCCCGTGGGCACCGTCTACGGCGGGCCGATCTTCTGGCCCATGGACAAGGCGGCCGAGCTGCTCCGCTTCTGGCGGGACTTCATCCTCAAGGCGCCCGAGGACATCAACGGCTGGTTCGGCTTCGTGACCGTCCCGCCCGGTGCCGATGTTCCCGGCCGAGCACCACCTGAAGAAGATGTGCGTCGTCACGTGGTGCTATACCGGCGACCTCGGAAAGGCGGAGGAGGCCTTCAAGCCCATCCGCGCGTTCTCGCCGCCGCGTCATGGACTTCGCCGGCCCGATCCCGTTCCCGGTGCTCCAGAGCCTCTTCGACGGCCTCTACCCGGCGGGGCTCCAGTGGTACTGGAAGGCCGACTTCTTCCAGGAGCTGAGCGACAAGGCCATCGACCTTCACGTGAAGTACGGCGATCGGCTCCCGAGCCCCCACTCGACGATGCACCTCTACCCGATCAACGGCGCCGCGCGGGCGGGTCGGAGCGGCGGACACGGCCTTCAGCTTCCGCGACGCGAAGTTCGCCGAGGTGATCGTGGGCGTCGACCCCGACCCCGCGAACAACGGCCGTCTCATGCAGTGGGCCAAGGACTACTGGCTCGCGCTGCACCCGTTCTCCTCGGGCGGCGGCTACATCAACATGATGATGGACGAGGGCGAGGCCAACGTGAAGGCCGCGTACCGCGACAACTACGCGCGACTCGCGCAGGTCAAGCACAAGTACGACCCCGCCAACCTGTTCCGCGTCAACCAGAACATCCCGCCTGCCGCATCGGGAAAGTAGACATGGCCGTTCTCTCTTCGCGAAGGAGGTCGATGTGAAATCACGAGTGGCGTTCCTTGCGGCGCTCCTGTGTATCGCCGCGCTCGGTTCCCCAACCGGCACCAGCAGCGCCGCACCCGCCGACTGGTCGATGAATGCGACCGCTATCGAGGCGTGTAGCTGTCCGATGTTCTGCCAGTGCTACTTCAACACCGAGCCCGCCGGCCACCACGATCACGCCGGCGCCGCGCACTACTGTCGCGCCAACCTGGCCTACAAGATCAACAAGGGCCACCACGGCGCTGTCGTTCTCGACGGAGCCAAGTTCTGGCTCTCGAACGACCTTGGCGCCGATTTCTCGAAGGGCCAGATGGACTGGAACGTGCTCACCTACGACAAGTCCCTCTCGGCGGAGCAGCGCGCCGCCATCCTGGAGATCGCGGGGCACCTGTTCCCGGTGAAATGGAACTCGTTCAAGACCGCGGAAGCGGCCATCGACACCTGGAAGTTCGACAAGGACTCGGCCGTCGCGTTGATGGACGGCGGCAAGACGGCCGAGGTGCGCCTGAAGAGGTTCCAGGGCATGACGGACGAGCCGATCGTGATCCGGAACCTCAAGTACTGGGGCGCCCCGCGCAACGACGGGTTCATCCTGATGCCGAACGAGGTCGAGGCGTATCGCGTCGGCGACAAGGCGTTCGAGTACAAGGGCACCAACGGCTTCCTGATCACGGTGGACTTGAGCTCGAAGGACGTGGCCCCGAAGGCGACGACCAACTAGCGAATATCGCGGCGGCAGGGTCCGTCCTGCCGCCGCTCCTTCCCCCGCGCCCCGCAGCTCACCTCGCGGCCAGCGTGCCCGAATCCCAAGAACCCAAGGAGTGGGAATGCCACGGCGTCAGCACCGCTTCCGTCTCGGGGTGTACGTCTTCGAACAGGCGGAGGTCCTCGATTTCGCGGCGCCGTCGCGGCGCGCGATTCCCGCTACGAGGCCCTCGCCGACCGGGGCGCCGTCTGCCCCTCGTGCGGGGATCTCGTCCCGTTCAGCCCCTGACGGAGCGGGCCGAGCGCAGGCGCGGGCCGAGTCGCGCTTTCGCCATGGCCAGGTCGTAGCGGGCCTGGAGGCTGAGCCAGTAGTGCGGCGACTGGTCAAACGCCCGCCCCAGTAGCAAGGCCAGCTCGGCCGTGACCGGGCGCGTCCCCTTGACGACGTGGGAGATTCGCATCGGTGACACGCCGATGATGCGCGCGAGGACTGCCTGGGAGACGCCCCGCCCGGCCAAGGCCCTGGCAAGAACGAGACCCGGATGAACGGGAGTATTGCCCATCAACAAATCATAAACAATTTGTTTACGATCTTCCGGCACCTGATGGACGAGCGGGGCGCCCGGGAGCGTCTCTAGTCCCTCCTCGGTGTTCGCCGTCATTCTTGCCTCCTATTCGGAGGGGAGGACCGAGTCGAGGACGTACAGGACGCCGTTGGATGTCTTGATTTCCGCCTTCACCACGCTGGCGGCCCCGATCTTCAGCGCCTTGCCCGTACCGGTGACCGGGAACTCCTTGGACCAGAGGGACGATACGGATTTCGCCTTGAGGAGGTCCGCGGCGAGGAAGGCGCCTCCCGCGCAGTGCGAGAGGAGCGCCGCCTCGCGTTTGTCCTCGCTCGCCTTGAGGCCATCGAGAGCGCCCTTGGCCAGCTTGGCGAACGCCGCATCCGAAGGCGCGAACACCGTCGTGGGCCCCGGTCCCGTGAAGGCCGACTTGACGCCCGGGCTGTTCTTCACGAGGTCGACGAACGTCGTCAGGTTCCCTTCGGCCGTCGCCGCCTCGAGAAGGTTGTTGTCGGCGGCGTCAAGGTGAGGCGCCGCCGCCAGCAAAGGAGCGCAAAGGACGACCGCCAGGATCCCTGCTCTCATGTCGACTGCCTCCAATGTTCACTGCGGCCGACCCGCATTGTACGGCCGTTCCGGGGCAGCGGTAGCGGTGGCGGCGGCGGTGGACATGGCGAGCCGAGAGGGCGTGTGCTAGCCTTCGCGGATTCCATAAATCCAGCCCAAGCCCATGGAGCTCCGCGAAGGCGAGAACGTTGGGCCGTTTCAAGTCCAGAAGCGGATCGGGGCCGGTGGAATGGGTGTCGTCTACCGCGCGCGGGATACCCGCCTCGGGCGTGACGTCGCCATCAAGGTGCTCCCCGCGGTCGTGTCCTCGGACCCCGACCGGCTCGCCCGCATCCGGCGCGAAGCGCAGCTGCTCGCCTCCCTGAACCACCCTCATATCGCGGCCATCCACGGGCTCGAGGAAGTCGACGGGCAGCCCCTGCTCGTGCTGGAGCTCGTCGAGGGGCCGGACCTCTCCGACAGGTTGTCGCGGGGGAGGCTCGCCGTCGAAGACGCCGTGGACCTGGCCCGGCAGATGGCGGAGGCGCTGGAGGCGGCGCACGCCAAGGGGATCATCCACCGCGATCTGAAGCCAGGGAACATCAAGTTGACGGAGGACGGCGCGATCAAGATCCTGGACTTCGGTCTCGCGAAGGCGTTCCTCGAAGAGGGTGTGGACGCCTCCTCGCAGCTCTCCCATTCGCCGACGATCTCGCGCCCGGCAACGGCGACCGGCGCGATCATGGGAACCGCGGCCTACATGAGCCCGGAGCAGGCCAAGGGAAAGCACCTGGACCGACGCACCGACATCTGGTCTTTTGGCTGCGTGCTCTTCGAGATGCTGGTCGGCCGGAAGGTGTTCTCGGGCGAGACCGTTTCGGAGACGCTGGCCGAGATCCTGAAGAGCGAACCCGATTGGAGCGCGCTTCCCTCCGACGTCCCAGAACCGGTGAGACGTCTCCTCCAGCGTGCGCTGACGAAAGATCCCAAGCACCGGTTGCGCGACATCGGAGACGCATGGGTGACCTTGAGCGAAGCGAGCGGCGGCGGTCCGAACCCGGTGATGGCCGTAGCGGCCCCGTCGGCGGCTCGCTCGAAGCGCGTTTCCATCGGCGCCGCCGTCGTGATCGCCGCGCTCGCCTCGATCGTCTCCGCGATCGTGGCGGTCCGGCGCGACCGAGAGCCTTCCCCGGAGGCTCATCCCGTCCGGCGTTTCACGCTCCGCCTGGGCGAGCGACCTTTGTACTCCGTCTGGTCGAACATCGCGGTTTCGCCGAAGGGGAACCTCGTCGCCTTCCTAACGAGGCTGGACGGATCTCGAAAGCTCGTGCTACGCCACTTCGAGAAGGAGACGGACGACCTGGTGCCGGAAAGCAACGACGCGTCCTATCTGTTCTTCTCGCCGGACGGAGAATGGGTCGCCTTCATCACCGCGCCGGAGAGCAACTCCGGAAGTCCCCGCCACGGAACGCTGAAGAGGGTTCGGGTCTCCGGCGGGGGTGCACCGGTCACCATTCGGGAGGAGGTGTTCGCCGGAGGCGGCATCTGGCTCGACGACGACACCATCGTCTTCCAGTCAGGAGACGGGGAGCGTCTGGAGCGGATCTCCTCGTCGGGAGGAGCATCGAACCCCTTGACGCTTCCCCCGGGGGGAGGGCTCTGGTTTCCCGTCGACGGGGTGCCAGGGAGCCGCGACCTCCTCCTCGTGAATGGGGGGGGGCGACTCGATCGAGGACAGCCTCTTCCTCGTGCCTGTGACGTCCGGCGCCCCCCGCAAGATCGCCGACAAGGTCTCGATGGCGCTCTATGAGCCGTCGGGATACCTCGTCTGTTTCCACGCGGGCCAGCTTCTCTCCATGCCTTTCGATCGCGAGCGGCGCGAGGTCCGGGGGAGTGGCGTGCCCCTGGCCAATGGCACGGCGCTCCTCGGGTGGGGCATTTCCAGGGAAGGCTCCCTCGTGTACGCGGCGCAGCCGCCCGCTCGCCTCGTCTGGGTCTCGCGCACCGGCGTCGAGGAGGCGACAGCCGTTCCCGTGGGCCACTACTTGACGCCCAGGCTCGCTCCGGACGGAACGCGGGTCGCCTTGTCCACCCTTTCGACGATGGTCGAGAACCCGGACGTCTGGATATTCGACCTCGCACGCGCGGCGATGACCCGCTTCACCACCGAGCCCGGTCGCGACTATGCCGCTCTCTGGGCCCCGGATGGCCGCCGGCTGTACTTCACCCACCAGGACACCCGAAACACGATCTTGGGGAAGGCTGATGGAGCCAGCATCGCCGAGCCCCTGTTGACGAGCGGAAGCGAGTTGTGGCCGTCGGGCTGGCTTCACGATGGGACGACCATGGTCGTCGAGAGGGACGACTACAAGGGGACCGGGAGCGACATCGCCGTCCTCCCGAGAGGCGCCGCGGACACCACGCCCTTGATCCACGAGCCGCTCGACCAGTCGAACCCGGCCATCTCTCCGGACGGCCGACTGATCGCCTACGAATCGAACGAGACCGGGCGAATGGAGGTCTACGTCCGCCGCCTCCCGGGACTCGAGGACCGAACGCAGGTGTCCCGGGTGGGAGGGATGCTTCCGCTCTGGGGCCGCGACAGCGCCGAGCTCTTCTACGTGGAGGGCGACAAGATGATGGCGGCGGGGATCGAAAGCGCGCCGACGCTCCGGGTCTCCGACTCGCACATGCTCTTCCGGGGGGACTACCGTATCAACGCGGCGCGAGACCACGACTACGACCGCCGTCACGACCGCTTCCTGATGCTGAAGGACGACACGTCGGAAGGCGACCCGCGTGACCTCCACGTCGTCTTGAACTGGACAGCGGAGGCCAAGAGGCTCGCGGTCCAGGAGCGCAGATAGCTCGTGTTGCGCTGCGTCCGGTGCTCGGAGGAACTTCCCGCGAGCGCGCTCTTCTGCCTGTCGTGCGGCGCGCCGATCTCGGGCGTCTCGCAGATGGCGACGGTCGATTCCAGCAAGCCCGGCTTCCCGCCGCCCGCTCCCTCTCCTGACGCTCCCCGACCCCCCTCGAGCGGCGTCCGGCTGCCGCCTTCACCCCCGGGCGAGATCCTGGCCGACCGCTACCGCATCGCGGGTCTGCTCGGGCGGGGCGGCATGGGCGAGGTCTATCGCGCGGACGACCTGAAGCTCGGCCAGCCGGTGGCGCTCAAGTTCCTCCCCCGGCAGCTGGAGAAGGACGCCGCTCTCCTCGAGCGCTTCCATGCGGAAGTGCGGAACGCCCGACAGGTGGCGCACCCCCACGTCTGCCGCGTCTACGACATCGGCGAGACCGGCGGCCGGCACTTCATCTCCATGGAGTTCGTGGACGGCGAGGACCTGTCGACGCTGCTGCACCGCATCGGCCGGCTGCCCCGCAGGCAAGGCCGTCGAGGTGGCGCGGCAGCTCTGCGCCGGCCTGGCGGCGGCCCACGACCGCGGCGTGCTCCACCGCGACCTGAAGCCGGCCAACGTGATGCTCGACGGCCACGGCCGGGCGCGGATCACGGACTTCGGCCTGGCGGTGCGCGCCGAGGAGGCGGGGACCGCGGCGCTGGCCGGCACGCCGGCCTACATGGCGCCGGAGCAGCTGGCGGGCGGGCCCGCGACCGTCCAGAGCGACCTCTACGCTCTGGGGCTCGTGCTGTACGAAATCTTCACGGGGAAGCGGGCGTTCGAGGCCTCGACCCTCGCCGAGTGGCGCCGCAAGCACACCGAGGATGCGCCCACCCACCCGAGCCTGTCACATCGGCGACATGGACCCGGCGGTCGAGCGGGTGATCCTGCGCTGTCTCGAGAAGGATCCCGGCCCAGCGTCCCCGCTCGGCGGCCCAGGTCGCCCAGGCGCTGCCCGGGCGGCGATCCCCTGGCGGCGGCGATCGCGGCTGGCGAGACGCCCTCGCCGGAGATGGTGGCGGCCGCCGGCGGCGAAGGCGCAATCGCTCCGCGCACGGCGTGGATGCTCCTGGGCGGGATCCTCGTGCTCGCCGCGGCCTGCGTGGCCCTGTGCCCCTTCTCGACCGACATGGGCCTGGCTCCCTGGGACAAGAGCCCCGCCGTGCTCCGCGACCGCGCGCGGCAGATCACGGCGAGGTTCGGCTACGAGTCGAACCCGGCGGACTCGGCGTCGTGGCTGCGCCGCAATTACGCCGTGATGCACTACCTGGCGGACAGCCAGCCCGGTCCGGCCTGGAGGCGGACGATTCGGGAGCTCGGCGGTCCGATCCAGTTCCACTACCGACAGAGCCCGCGGCCGCATGATCGCGAAGACGCCCGGGGGGAGGGTGTCGGCGTCCGATCCAGCCCTCGAGGTCTCCGGCATGGTCTACCTCGTGACCGACGGCGATGGCCGCCTGCGCAGCTTTCGAGCGGTGCCGCGCCGAGCTGGAGTCCGCGCCGCCAGCAGCAACCGAGGCGTTCGACTGGCGGCCGGCGTTCGCCGAGGCGGGGCTGGACTACGGGCGTTTCCAGCCCGCCGACCCACGATGGATTCCGTCGGACCCCTTCGACATGCGCGCCGAATGGACCGGCAGCATGGCGCAGTGTCCCGAGATACCGCTGACGGTATCCGCCGCCGCGTTCCGCGGAAGGCTCGTGCACTTTCGGGTGCTCGGCCCGTGGTCGAAGCCCGAGCGCATGGAGCCCGTTCCCCTGAGCCCCGGCCTTGCCATTGGCAACACGACGCTCGCCGTGACCCTCCTCATCATGCTCGTCGGGTCGGCCTCCTTCGCCAGGCGCAACCTGCGCCGGGGTCGCGGAGATCGCGCGGGTGCTCTGCATCTTGGGGCATTCACCGCGGCTCTGGGCGCACTACAATACTTTGTCGATGGGCGGTGGGCGGGCGACGTGCACACGTGGCTGTTCGGTTTCTTCATACCGGGCATTGGCGCAGCCCTGACCGACGGCGCGATCCTCTGGCTCATCTACCTGGCGCTCGAGCCCTACATGCGCCGGCGCATGCCGGAGCTCCTGATCGGCTGGGCCCGGCTGCTCGAGGGTCGCTTCCGCGATCCTCGCGTGGGTCGGGACGTCCTGATCGGCGCTCTGTTCGGCACGGCGGCGGCGCTGGTCACTCACGCCGTCTCCGGGGTGTCGGCATGGTTTCCCTTCGGGGGGGAGACCACGGTGCCGTCCTACCTCCTGTATGAGAAGGGTGGAACCAATCCCCTCTCCTACCTCCTTGCGGTTCCTCTTTTCGCTCTCGAGCCGGGCGTGGGCAACCTGGCGTGGTACTTCCTGCTGAGCGTGCTACTTCGGAGGAAGGGCCTGGCGGTGGCCGCTCTGGGCGTCGTGTTCGTCTTGCTCTCCCTGGGCGGGGAGAACGTCGCGCTCGAGATGCCGGCCGCCGTGCTCCTTGCCGTTCTCTTGTCGGTCGTGGTTGTACGCTTTGGCATGCTGTCCAACGTGGCCTTCTGGTTCTTCTATACTCTCCTGACGGTCGTGCCCCCTTCCCTCGACCTGTCGAGCTGGTATGGCCTCTTCGCCCTGCCCGGCATGCTGCTGGGCGGCGCAATCATCCTGTACTCGTTCCGCATCTCGGTGGGAAACCAGCCCCTCTTCGCCGCGGCTCTCGACGACTAGGCCATGACATTGCAGACGGGCGTGCGTCTCGGCTCGTACGAGATCCGCGGGCCGCTCGGCGCCGGCGGGATGGGCGAGGTGTACCGCGCCTGGGACGCGCGCCTCGGGCGCGAGGTCGCGGTCAAGGTCCTGCCGCGAGTCGGCGGCGTCGGACCCCGACCGCCTGCGCCGCTTCGAGCAGGAGGCGCGGGCCGCCGGCGCGCTCAACCACCCGAACGTCCTCGCCGTCTACGACGTGGGCTCGCACGAGTCGCGCTCCCGTACATCGTCTCGGAGCTGCTCGAGGGCGAGACGCTGCGCGGCCGACTGCACGCCGGCGGGCTGACCCCGCGCAAGGCGGTCGAGCACGCCGTCCAGATCGCGCGCGGGCTCGCGGCCGCGCACCAGCGGGGGATCGTCCACCGCGACCTGAAGCCGGAGAACGTCTTCGTCACCCGCGACGGGCAGCGTGAAGATCCTGGACTTCGGCCTGGCCAAGCTGCGCGACCTGAGCCGGCGAGCGATCCCGAGGACGAGACGGCGACGCCACGAGACCCGGCCCGGGCGTGGTCATGGGCACGGTCCCCTACATGTCGCCCGAGCAGGTGCGCGGCCTGCCGGCCGACGCCCGCTCGGACATCTTCGCGCTCGGCTCGGTGCTCTACGAGATGCTCGGCGCGGCGAAGGGCCTTCGCTGGGCGAGACGGCACCGCGGAGATCGAGACCGCCATCCTCCGCGAGGAGCCGCCCGGAGCTGCCGACCCTCGACGCCGCACATCCCCGTCACCCTCGACCGGATCGTTCGCCGCTGCCTGGAGAAGCGGGCCGAGGATCGGTTCGAGACGGCGCGCGACGTCGCCTTCGCCCTCGAGGCCGTGGCGACCGCGACGAGGCGCGCGAAGCCGACTGCGCAGGGCAGGACGCGGTCGCGGCGCGGCGCGGCGGCCCTGGCGCTGCCGGCGCGCTCGTCGTGCGCGGCGCCTCGTCGGTGGCGCTGCTCGTCGCCGGGCCTCCGCCCGGCCCCGCCACCGCCGTCCTACACGCAGCTCACGTTCCGCCGCGGCACCATCCTCTCGGCGCGCTTCTCCCACGATGGCCAGACCGTCGTCTACTCGGCTGCCTGGGACGGCCAGCCGGCCCAGGTCTACACGACTCGGATCGGAAGCCGCGAGTCCCGGCCCCTGGGCATCGAGGGCGTCGTCCTCTCGGTCTCCTCGAAGGACGAGGTCGCCGTGAAGCTGGGACGCTTCTGGGTCGCCACATGGGCACGGGCCAGCACGAGGTGGGAACGCTGGCCCGCGTGTCGCTCGCAGGCGGTGCGCCTCGGGAGGTGCTCGAGAACGTGACGGCGGCGGACTGGGACGCGGAGGGGCGGGACCTCGCGGTCGTGCACGGGGACCGCCTCGAGTACCCGATCGGGCAGGTCGTCTACGGTTCAGGGTGCTCTATTCCGTCCGGGCCCTCCCGGGGGGCCGCTTGGCCTTCATGGAGTTCCTACCTGAGCTCGAGAACACCCGAGCCCGTTCGCCGTTTCACTCATCGACCGCGCGGGGAAGAGGACGGTGCTCTCACGAGGCTGGGCCGAATGGCGGGACCTGAGCTGGTCTCAGGCGACCCAGGAGACTCCTCTTCGTGGCGAGCCGGGGGACGAATAGCGGCCTCTACGCTCCGTGAGCCTGACGGGGCGTGAGCGCCTGGTCGCGCGGATTCCGGGAGACTTCACGCTGCACGACGTCGACCCGAAGGGGCGTATCCTGCTCGATCAGCGGATTCGCCGCTACAGCGTGGTCGGTCTGGCCCCAGGCGAGTCACCAGGAGCGCGATCTGTCCTGGCTGGGAGGGAATGGCGCGGTGGACCTCTCGTCCGACGGCCGCCAGGTCGTCGTGATGGAGTACGCCGTGGACCCGCAGGCTCTCTACCTGCGGAAGACCGACGGCTCGCCGGCCGTGAAGCTCGGCGACGAGAATGGCAGTCGCCTTGTCGCCGGACGGCCGCTGGGTCCTCGCCTTTCCGGGCAGCGTAGGCATCGCAGACCACATCGTGCTCGTCCCCACCGGCGCGGGCGCACGACGTGAGCTGAGAGACGCGTTCCATCCGGCGCTTCGATGAAGCGGCCTGGTTTCCGGACGGCAAGCGCATTGTCGTGACCGGCGGAGAGGAGGGCCACCGGATCGCGGCTCTTCGCCTGGGACGTCGAGATGAGCGCGTCCGCCGCGGCCGTTGTCGCCCGAAGGCGATCTCGGGGCGCTCGTCGGTTTCGCCCGACGGCCGCTCGGTGGCGGTGGCGCTCGCGGGCACCGGCCTCATGCTCTACCCGGTCGACGGTGGTCCCTGCGCGACCGGTGGCGGGAGCTGCGACGAGCGACGAGCCGCTGCGCTGGAGCGACGACGGACGCTGGCTCTACGTGCGCCGGAGCAGCGGCGTGGCGCAGCTCAGCGGCATCTCGGCTGTGGATCGATCGCATCGGGATGCTCACCGGGGACCCGAGAGCCGTGGAAGGAGCTGACGCCCACCGATCCGACGGGAGTGTTCTACGATCGGGCAAGTCCACATCACGCCCGACGGAAGGAGTTACGTGTACTCGACGGGTTCCTCGATCGGCAGCCTCTACCTGGCCGAGGGCCTGAGGTAGGGCGGCGTCAATGGCCGCAGCGCGTCAGCACCTGCGCCGTGATGGCGACGCTCGCCGGTGGGTTCTCCCCCAGACCGAGGGAATGGAGCATCTCGTGGATGAGGACGGCCTCGCGCTCTGCGGGGTGCAGGAGCGCGAAAGGCCGGAGGCAGATCAGGACATGGGTGGAGCCGATCTGCGTCGAGGCCAACACGGGCCGAGCGCAGCCAGGGCGGCCGAGGCCGCTCTCGAGCACCATGCGGTCGAGCTGCTCCTGGGCCGTTCGGCCGGTCGAAAGCAGCACGAGGTCGAGCCGGCCGCCGTTGACGCTCTCGAAGTCCGTGAGCACGGCCTGGCACTCCGGCCGACCAAGACGCTCACCGCGCTCTCGATCCGCGCCGCCTTCAGCTCCGGGACCTTGTCCTCGAGGGCCCTTCGCGGCGCCGCTCCGATCAGCCCCGCGGCGAAACCACAGATCGCGAGGGTCCCACCGACCTTCCTCGCCGCATCGGCTCCGCGCATCGGTCGCTCCTTGGTTGCCGTCCAACCTCGGAGCGGGGCGCGCGGAAGTCCTTCGTGTTGGTTGCGCTTTCGTTGAAATCGTGGCGGCGCGCGTGAGGGCCCGTTTCGGCGCGTTCGTCTTCGACGACGCGAGCCGCGAGCTCAGGTTCGAGGGTCGGTCCGTGCCCATCTCGCCGAAGGCCTTCGACCTGCTGGCGGTGCTGTTCCAGGCGCGCCCCCGCGCGCTCTCCAAGGCCGAGCTGCGCGACCGGCTCTGGCCGGACACCGTCGTCGGGGAGACGAGCCTTCCGCGGGTGGTGGGGGAGATCCGGCGGGCGCTGGGCGATCGCCCGGAACAGGCGTCCTTCGTGCGCACGGTCCAGCGCTTCGGCTATGCGTTCGTGGGGGAGACGGTCGTCGAGGGGGACGGAGTCGCTGTGGAACGCGCCCAGGGTGCCCCGGCGACGGGCTGCGCGCTGCTGTGGGGCGAACGGATCGTGCCGCTCGCGGCGGGGCCGAACATCGTGGGACGCGACCCGGACTGCGCGCGTGGCCGATACCGTCCGGCCTCGTGTCGCGGCAGCATGCTCGTCTCGTCGTCGACGGCGATCGGGCGGTGCTCCACGATCTCGGGAGCAAGAACGGCACGCTCCTCGGTGGCCGAAGGGTCGACGGAAGCGCGGACCTCACGGACGGCGACGAGATCCGGATCGGCCCCGCCCTGCTGGTCTTCTGCGCGCCGGCCACGGGCTCGACCCGAACCCGGCGCTAGCGGCTGTTACGGGAGTCCGTCGAGGAGCAGGATCCGGCTAGCGTACTGGACGTGACCGAAGACGATGGATCGATCGTCGGCGGCCCAGGAGAGCCCCATCAGCTTGAAGCGGGGCGAGAACACCGCGATCCGCTTCAGGGCCGGCGTGCCTTGGAGGTCGATGACCGAGATGTCCGCCTCGGCCGCGGTCGGGTTGGAGGTCAAGGCGATCCGCTTGCCGTCGTGGGACCACGCGATCAGGCTGTGGAGCGCGTGCTCTTCGTGGATGTCGGGGCGCACCACTCGCCCCGCGTGATCGGTGAACCCCACGCGGGCGCTGTCTTTGTCCTGGGCGAGATAGACGATGGTGTCGGCGACGGGGGACCAGGCCGGGGCCCGTCCCGGGACGCCCGGAATGGCCGTCGGGTCGCCACCCTTTGCGGGCACCAGCCACAACCCGGGCGCGCCTCCGGAGCGCGCGGCATAGACGATCTCGCTGCCGTCCGGCGACCAGCTCGGCCGATCGAGGACGTCGGCTGCGACGAGCCGGACGGGGGAGCCCCCGTCGGCGGAGACGACCCAGAGCCCCCGCCCACCGTCCCGGTCCGACACGAACGCGACCCTCGTGCCATCGGGGGAGAGCGCCGGCAGTCGATCCACCTGCGGACCTGAGGTGATCTGCCTCGGCTTCCCGCTCGCATCCAGCCCCCACACGTTGCGAGCGCCGTTGCGCGTGGAGCTGAAGACCGTCTGGCCCGAGGCTCCTACGAAGGGCTCACCGTCGCCCGTCCGCGGCCCCGTCAGCGGCTGAGAAGGATCGCGCTGGTTCTCTTCGTTGACCTTGACGACCGCCAGCGATTCGGTCAGGGAGCGGGCGCCACAGACCAGCCGGCGCCCGTCTCGCGAGAGCCGTGGCTCGGTGTATTCGCCGCTCCCCGTGGTCAGGCGGCGCTCCGCGCCTCCGTCGAGCGGCCGCCACCACAGGTTCTGGCCCTCCGCCCCGCGATCGCCGGCGTAGATGAGGGCCTTCCCGTCGGGCGTCGGCGTCGGGTTCAAGGCGAGGCCCGCCGTCCTCACGACCGGCTCCGCCTTCCCTCCCTGGGCTGGGACGCGCCAGATCTCCGCTGGCGCCCCGTTGTTCGAGTTGAACGTGCGAACGAAGTAGATATAGGCGCCGTCGGGGGACCACGCGAGCTGATGAGTGTGGAGCCCCGGAGTGCGTGGCACCAGGATCTGCTCCTGCCCGCCATCGGCGCGGGCCACCGCGATCGCATCCCCCTCGATCGGGCCCGAGAGGACGAACGCAATGCGCCGGCCGTCGGGGGACCAGCGCGCGCCGCCTCCCGGGTCGACGAGCTTGCGCGCCGGTCCACCGAGAGGGGCCGGAATGACCCACGAGGACGCGGTCTGGATCGACTGTTCCGGCGTGTTGGCCCGGAAGACGATCTCGGTTCCGTCGGGGGAAACGTCGGGTCCTCCGATGATCGTCTCACTTCGGAGGATGAGGCCGGTCCGGTCGGGCGTGATGTTCGCGGGCGGGCCGCCGCCGATGAACTTCACCCAGAGGCTCGCCTCGCTCCCGGAGTCGGCGAGGTAGACCACGAACTTCCCGTCGGGGGAGATGGCCGGAGCGAACTCGCGCTCCAGTCCCGGGCTGAGCGCGACGACCGAGGGAGGCGCGGCCACGGGATCCGGATGGCGGCTGGACCAGCCGAGGGCGAACGCTCCAACGAATCCCAACAACGCTGCGGCGGACCATCCCCACCGGCGGGGTCCGGGCGCCGGCGCCCGCGTTCCTGTCGTCTGCGAGCCCGAGGCCACGGGACCCAGGGCGAAGGCCAGATCGCGGGCCGATTGGAAGCGATGCTCGCGCGCCTTTTCCAGGCAGTGGGCGACGACGCGGGAAAGGTCGGCTGGCATCGCCTCGTCGAGATCCGGCGCGTCGTCGTTCAGGATCGCCGTCTGCGTCTCCGCCGGCGTGCCTCGTACGAAGGGCCGTCGGCCGGCCACCATCTCGTACAGAACGATGCCGAACGAGAAGACGTCCGAGCGCGCGTCAACGACCTCGCCGCGCACCTGCTCGGGAGACATGTAGCTCACCGTGCCGAGGACCGTGCCGGGGTCCGTGTTCCGGGTCACCGTGGGATCCTCGTCGGCGGAACCCGACTGTGGGGGCTGGTTCAGCAGGGCGAGGCCGAAGTCGAGGATCTTCACCCGGCCGTCGGTCGGCAGGAAGAGATTGTCGGGCTTCAGGTCACGGTGCACGATGCCCTTCGCGTGGGCGGCGGCCAGCCCGTCGGCCACGGCCGCGCCGAGCTCCGCCGCCCTCCGTGGCGTGAGGGGGCCGCGGTCCAGCCGGGTCCGAAGCGACTCGCCCTCGAGGAGCTCGGTCACGACGTAGGCGATGTCGCCGTCGGTGCCGACATCGTAGATGGCGAGGATGTTGGGATGGGAGAGCTGCGCGACTGCACGCGCCTCGGTCTCGAATCGCCTGTGGAGCGACTCGCCCGCCAACCCGCCGTCGCGAACGACCTTGAGGGCGACGTCACGCGCGAGGCGAGGGTCTCTGGCCCGGTAGACCTCGCCCATCCCGCCCGCGCCGATCGGGCCGAGTATTTCGTAGGGCCCGAGCCGCATCCCCCCGGTGAGCCGCATGGAGGCTGTAATTATAGGGCTCGCTGTGCTTTCCACCCGGCGGCGGGGCAGGGCTCCACCGACTCGCGCCTCGGAAGCTGCCGCTGAGATGCCGCGGACAGGCACCTGACGATGTCCTTAACGACTCTTCAGGCAGGGTTTCGGGGGTGACTCGGTACAATTCCCCTTGGTGCGCGCTACCTTGCTCTTCATCGTGCTGGCCGGTGGAACGCTCTACGCCGAGCCCGTCCGACCGGTGGTGGCCGGGGTGGTCCTCGACCCGAGCGGCGCCGTCGTACCGTCCGCAGCCGTCCTGTTGAAGGGCAGCGACGGCGCCACGGTGCGCCAAGCGTCGGCGGACGCGGAGGGTGCGTTCTCCTTCGATTCGCTCGCGAACGGGCGGTACGAGATCGAGGTGCGGCACGAGGGGTTCAGGACCTTCACGGCGCACGTCACCGTGGACGGCCGCGTGCACCAACCGCTACGAGCCGTCCTGGAGATCGAGGGCGTCGCCGAGGAGGTGACGGTGGACCGGGGCGCCTCGTCGAAGCGGCCCGGAGACAACGCAGACGCGGTGAGCGTCGACCAGAAGATGCTCGAGGGCCTCCCCATCTTCGATCAGGACTACGTCGCCACGCTCTCGGCGTTTCTCGATCCCGGGGCCATCGGCTCCGATGGGGTGTCACTCGTCGTGGACGGAGCCGAGGCGAGCCGCGTCCCCGTGTCTCCCTCCGCCATCCAGGAGGTGAAGATCAACGAGAACCCCTACTCGGCGGAGTACTTTCGCCCCGGCCGCGGCCGGATCGAGATCGTCACGAAGCAGGGCTCGCCCGAGTATCACGGGAGCTTCAACTTCATCTTTCGCGACTCCAGCCTGAACGCCCAGGATGCCTTCGCGCCCGAGAAGGCCCCGGAGCAGCGGCGGATCTACGAGGGTTATCTCTCGGGTCCGGTGGGGCGCAGCCGGAACACGACCTTCCAGGTCTCGTTCGACCACCGCGAGGAAGACCTCCAGTCCATCGTCGTGGCCGAAGGGCCCGACGGGGAGATCCGCGAGAACGTGCCGACGCCGCAGCGCAACACCGAGATGTCCGCTCGGCTCACCCGGCAGTTCGGCGCGAGCCATGCCCTTTGGGCCGAGTACGCCCTGGAGGATCACTCCGCCGCGAACCAGGGGGCAGGCGGGTTCACGCTTCCCGAGGCCGGCGTGAACCAGGCCTACCACGAGGACGATCTCAACGTCCGCGACCAGGTCGCGCTGTCGCCGAACGTCCTGAACCAGCTCTCGCTCCACTTCGAATGGAACCACGGCTCCACACTCAGCACGAACCCCGCGCCCAAGATCGTGGTGCAAGACGCGTTCACGGGCGGGGGAGCCCAGGCGGACCAGCGGTCCACCGAGATGGACTTCAAGCTCTTCGACATGCTCACGTGGACGCGCGGGAAGCACCTCGTCAAGGCGGGCCTCCAGGCCGCCGAGTGGAGCCATCGCACGTACGACGACCTCAGCAACCGCGGTGGCACGCTCTTCTTCTCGAGCCTCGAGGACTACGAGAACGGACACCCCTACGCCCTCACCGCCCAGGCCGGCGACGGCTTCGTGCCGATCTTCCAGAAGATCGTCGGAGGCTTTCTCCAGGACGAGATCCGCCTGACCCCCACCCTCTCGGTGGCCCTGGGAGCTCGCTACGACTACCAGAGCCTCCTTCACGACGGCCGCTTCTCCGGCCGGATGTTCGGGGCATTCGCCCCGGGCAAGGGGGATCGGTTCGTCTTGCGGGGCGGGCTGGGCTTCTTCAGCGACCGGTTCCCTCCTTCCGCCGCTGCGGATCTCGTCCGCTACGATGGGCAGCACTTGGACAGCTATCTCGTCCTCGACCCCGCCACTCCCGTCGTGGTTCCGGGCGCCGAGCCGCTGCCCACGAACCTGGCCCGCTTCGACCCCACCGTCCGCACGCCCTACATGATCCAGTACAGCCTCGGCGGCGAATGGAAGATCACGAAGGGCACGGTGGTGTCGGCCACCTACCGCGGGTCCCGGGGAGTGGCGCTTCTTCGTTCCCGGGACGTCAACGCGCCGCATGGGCCCGGACTACTCGGGGCGCCCCGATCCCACCCTGGGCCAGGTGCGGCAAGTCGAGTCGGCCGGGCGTCTGGAGAGCGATGCGCTCGAGCTCTCGTTCCGCGGCAAGGTGGGGAAGGCCTTCACCGGCATGGCCCAGTACACCCTGAGCCGCAGCGAAAACAACACCAGCGGCGTCGGGTACTTCCCGGCCAACAGCTACGACCCCCTCGCCGACTGGGGCCCGGCCGACTTCGACCAGCGCCATCGGTTCAACCTGCTCGGGACCGTCGACCTCAGGCGCATCGCGAAGGTGGGCGTCGGGCTCTCGGGCGCCACGGGCAAACCGTACACCCTGACGTCGGGCCTCGACGCCAACGGCGACGGCTTCGCCACCGATCGCCCTCCGGGCGCCGGGAGGAACGGCCTTCGCGCCCCGGGCTTCGTCAACGTCGACCTTCAGCTGTCCCGCGAGGTGTACTTCGACCGCGCCAAGGGCGCGAAGGGGCCCATGGCGACGCTGGGCCTCGGCATCTTCAATGCCCTGAACACGACGAGCGACACGACGATGGTCGGCAACCTGAGCTCGCCCTTCTTCGGGCAGGCCGTCGCTGCCCGACCGGCTCGCCGTCTCCAGCTCTCGGCGCGAGTGGGCTTCTAGCGCGTGATGTGGCGCCAGGCGCGGCCGTCGCGCGCCAGGAGCTCGTCGGAGTCCTTCGGCCCCCACGAGCCGGCGGCGTAGTTCGGGAACGCGCGGGCGGGGAGGGCGCGCCAGACGTCGAGGACCGGCTCCACCACGCTCCAGCCCGTCTCGACGCTGTCGGCGCGCTGGAACAGGGTCGGGTCGCCGCAGATGCAGTCGTAGAGCAGCGTCTCGTACCCGGTGCTGGGCGTGCGGCCGAAGTGGTCGGCGTAGTTGAAGCTCATCTCGACGCCGCCGGTCTTGACCACCGGGCCCGGGACCTTGGCCTCGAACGTCAGCGAGATCCCTTCGTCGGGCTGGAGGTGCAGCACGAGCACGTTGGGCGCGAAGTCGGCCACCTCGGTCCCCGCGAAGAGGCGATGGGGCGGGCGGCGGAACGTGATCGTGATGTCGGTGTGCTGCGCCGCGAGGCGCTTGCCGGTCCGGATGTAGAACGGGACGTCCGCCCAGCGCCAGTTGTCCACGAGGAGCTTCATCGCGACGAACGTCTCGGTGCTGGAATCGGGGGCGACGCGCGGCTCCGCCCGGTAGTCGGCGGAGTCCGGAGCGGTACCCGCCCCGTACTGGCCGCGCACGGCCCGGACCAGCACCTCCTCGGCGCTCATGGGCTGTATCGCGCGGAGAACCTTCGTCTTCTCGTCCCGCACGGATTCCGCCTCGAACGACGAGGGCGGCTCCATGGCGGTGAGGGCCAGGAGCTGGAGGAGGTGGTTCGGGACCATGTCGCGGAGGGCGCCGGCCTGGTCGTAGTACCGGCCGCGCTGCTCGACGCCGACGGTCTCGGCCACCGTGATCTGGACGTTGTCGATGTAGCGGCGGTTCCAGATCGGCTCGAAGATGCCGTTGGCGAATCGGAACACCAGGAGGTTCTGGACGGTCTCCTTCCCGAGGTAGTGGTCGATCCGGTAGATCTGGGGCTCGGCGACGGTCTTCAGGAGCCGGGCGTTCAGCTCGCGGGCCGAGTCGTAGCTGTTGCCGAATGGCTTCTCAATGATGATGCGCCGGAACGTCGCGCTCGTCTCCGTCGTGAGGCTCGCCTCGCCGAGGCGCTCGACGATGTCGCCGAAGAAGTCCGGAGGGGTGGCCAGGTAGTGGACGACGTTCCCCGCGGTGCCGTGGCGGGCCTCGACGTCGTGCAGACCCTCCGCGAGGCGCTTGTAGAGATCCGGCGAGCGGAAGTTGCCGGGGAGGTAGTACGTCCGCTCGCAGAGCCACTTCCAGAGATCGGAGTCGACGTCCTGCGGCGCGAAGGTCCGGAGGTCGTTCGTGAGGCGCTCCCGGAAGGCCTCGCTCGTCATCTCGGACGTCGCGAGCCCGATGATGGCGAACTCGTCGCGCAGGAGGCCGCTGCGGCGGAGGTTCAGGATGGCCGGAAAGAGCTTCCGCTTCGCCAGGTCCCCCGATGCGCCGAAGATCGCGATGGCGCACGGATCCCCGGGCTGGCCACGCTTGCCGTTGACCTTGTTCTTGCTCCCGCTCATGAAGGAGAAGGATACATGAGCGTTGGGCGGGACTTGCAAGGACCGGCCGTTTCGGATACCCATGTCGCATGAAATTCCCGCTGCAGGCTTCCTTGGCTTGTTCCTTCGCCCTTGCCGCCGCGCTTCCGGCGTTCGCCCAGTCGCCCGCCCGTTGGAAGGCCCACGACATGAGCCGCCCGCAGGCCGCCCGTGGTTCCGCCTCCGCCGCAGGCCCTGCCGGTGCCGGCGCCGCCGGACGCGGTCGTCCTGTTCGACGGCAAGAACCTGGCCGAGTGGCGCAGCGCCGACGGCGGGCCCGCCAAGTGGGTGATCAAGGACGGGGCGATCGAGTCCGTGCCGGGCAGCGGCTACCTGTTCTCGGCTCGGGGTTTCGGCGACGTGCAGCTGCACGTCGAGTGGGCCGCGCCCGTGCCGGCCAAGGGGACGAGCCAGGGGCGCGGGAACAGCGGCGTGTTCCTGATGGGGCTTTACGAGGTCCAGGTCCTCGACTCGTACCAGAACGACACCTACCCGGACGGCCAGGCGGCCGCGATCTACGGCCAGTACCCGCCTCTGGTCAACGCCTGCCGGCCGCCCGGCGAATGGCAGACGTACGACATCGTGTTTCGCCGGCCGCGCTTCCGGCCCGACGGCGCCCTGGTGTCGCCCGCGCGCGTCACCGTCATCCACAACGGCATCCTGGTCCAGGACAACGTGGAGCCGTGGGGCCCCACGGCGTGGCTCCAGCACATTCCCTACAGCGCCCACGCCGACAAGCTCCCGCTCGCGTTCCAGGACCACGGCAACCCGGTACGCTACCGGAACGTCTGGCTGCGAGAGCTGCCGGAGACCGCCGCTCCGGGTCCTCCCGAGGACTCTCGCCCGGTGGTCAGCCTCTCGCTCGCGGCCCTCGACAAGTACGTGGGGAAGTACCGCGTGACCGACGAGGCGAACCGGTTCTATACCGTGTCCCGAAAGGACCGCCAGCTCTACTGCGAGTTCCAGTACAACGGCGTGCCCCTCGAGCTGGTTGCGCACTCCGAGAAGGCGCTCTCGCTCCGGTGGACGGCGGGAGAGATCGAGTTCGACGTCAAGCCCGATGGCGGGGTCGCCGGCATGACCTTCACCCTCGGTGGGGACAAGCACACGGCGACGAGGGTGGAGTAGCCCGGCGCCGGGACTCTACGGTCCGGTACCGGAACCCACCGGCCCGAGGTAGCGGTCCAGCCAGGCCAGCGATTCCTTGATCTGCTCCGTGCGGGGGACGGAGTGGCCGCCGGGGAAGACGAGGCGCTTCTTGTCCGCGGCCGGAGTGCCGAGCAGGTCGAACATCGGGCGCTGCGAGGTTTCCGGCGGGAAGAAGAAGTCCAGCTCGCCGTTGAGGATCAGTGTCGGCTGCTTGACGCGGCCGATGTAGTTGATCTGGTCGGCCTCCGGGAGGGCTCGCTGGAAGTTCAGGCCGGCGACGTAGAGGACGTTGGCCTTGATGCGCTTCTCCACGGCCGGGAGAATCGCGCCCATGGCGCCGCCCCAGCTGAGGCCGTAGTACGCGATCCGCCCCGAGTCCAGGTCCTTGCGCGTCTCGACGTAGTCGATCGACCGGGCGAGGTCCTTGCCCCACATGATGACGTAGTCCTTGTAGGACGTCGTCTCGGATGGGTAGTCCCCGCGCAGGTCGCCGCCGCCGCGCTCGTAGGTGCCCTTGTAGATGGGGAACAGCACGGCCCGACCGCTCTTCTGCAGGAAGTCCGCGCGACCTGGCTCGAGGGAGGCGCTGGAGCGGATGTCGATCGACCCTGATCCGGGAAAGAGGACCACGACCTGGTACGGAGGTTTGCCAGCAAGAGGCAGGAACAGGTACGCCATCATCCGCTCGCCCCCGTAGGCCGCCTTGAAGGTAATCCTCTGGCGGACGCCGAAGGGCGTCTCTTTCTCTTCTTCGATCGCGGCGTCGAGCGGTCCCTTGTCGTAGTCGAAGAGGCGGAGGTACTGCGCGAAGACCGCGTCGGGCACGGCCTTCTCAGCGCGGAAGTCGCGGAAGGGCAGTTCGATTCCGCGCTGCAGCTGGGTGATGTTCGGCTCGGCTTCGGGAGTGCGGATGCATCGGAACCCGTTCGTCGCCGATCGGTCGAAGGCCGGCTGCGCGAAGGCGTCGGGGAACGCATAGTCCGGATCGTTCCAGCCGCCGCCGAGGATGAAACGACTCTGCCCGTGAACGGTCGCGTTCAGTGTCCACTCACGCACGTTGCCCGCCAGGTCGTACACGCCGAAGCGGTTCATGCTCTTCGTCGTGCCCACGGGAACGGGGCCCTTCCCCGCGAAGTTGGCGAGCGGCACGATTCGCGACGAGCCCACCGTGAAGGCGGCGCGATTCCAGTGAAAGATCGTGGGCAGACTCTTGCCGGTCCACTGGGCGTAGGCGGCGGCCTCGTACCAGCTCACGCCTCCTACGGGCAGATCGGCACCGCCGTCGGCGTAGGAGCCGACCTCCCAGGTGGCGGGTCCCGGCCGGCCCGTGCGATCGACGAAGCGCCCCATCGCTTCCTTCCAGGTCAGCGTGTGGCCTCCGTCGACGAAGGGCTCCCGCCAGTACTTCGGATCGCCGTAGCCGCCGGCATCGACGAAGGCCTTGTACTCGCGCTGGCTCACCTCGTGGCGGTCCATCCAGAACGCGGTCGTGGGCTCCGCCTTGAGGCCGTCGAGTCCGGGCAGGAACAGGGCGAAGGCCCCCGCAGGCACGAACGCCATCCCCGCTGGCGCTTCGTCGGTCTTCTGGAAGACGTAGTTCCAGGTGTCGCCGACGATGGGGAAGTTCCACACGACGTCGTCGACGGGGCCCTTGCCGGCCAGCGCCAGCTGGATTCGAGTGAATCCCCGCGGATAGAGCACCTTCGTCAGAGGCGTCTTTCCGAGCAGGACCGGCTCGGCGTCCGGCTCGTCGTAGTAGCGCGACGAGACCGTCGCACCGGGCGGATCGGAGTTGATGGTGACCTCGCGCGTGAACCGCGGACGCAGCCGCTCAACAAGGGGCTCGCCCGGGGCCACGGCTTCGATCTTCCGCGCGAGCACGAAGGCGTCCCAGGCTTCCCGTCCCTCCTCGAGGCCTTGGATGCGGTCGACGATGCCCTGAAGCTCCGGAAGCGCCTCCGTCCGCACCCACCGGTCGCGTTCGCTGCGCCTCCACCACCAACCGCCCAATGCGATCGCGAAGGCCACCGCCACCAGCACTGCGGCGATTCGCGGGCCCCGGGCCGGTCGTGGCTGAACGCCGAGGCGAGCGGGATCCGAGGCGAGGTCGTCGCGCAAGGTCCTGAGCGCGTCGCTCACTTCGGCCGCGCTCGTGTAGCGCGCGCCGGGGTCCTTCTCGAGGCAGTGCCGGATGATGCCGTCCAGAGGTGCCGGAGCCGAGGGGTCCGACTCGGTGATCGATGCGGGCGTGTCGCGCAGGATCGAGGAGAGGATCGATGCGCTGTTGTCTCCGCCGAAAGGACGCCGCCGCGTCGCCATCTCGTAGAGAACGATGCCGAGGGAGAAGACGTCGGAGCGCGAGTCGACGGGCTTGCCCTGGGCCTGCTCGGGCGACATGTAGGCCACGGTGCCCAGCATCACGCCGTGCTCCGTGAGGGGCCGCTCGGCCGTCGCGAGCTGGGACAGCGGGCCCGGAGCGGGTGTCGTCTGTGTGCCGAGGAACTTGGCCAGGCCGAAGTCCAGGATCTTCACGTGACCCTGCTGGGACACGATGACGTTCTCGGGCTTCAGGTCCCGGTGGACGATGCCGGCCGCGTGTGCCTTTGCCAGGCCGTCCGCCAGCTGTCCGGCAAGGTCCAGGACCTGCCGCGACGACAGCGGGCCACGCGCCAGAAGGTCCCGCAGCGTCTCGCCTTCCACGAGCTCCATGGCCACGAAGAGGAGCGAGCCCTCGGAACCGATGTCGTGGATCGTGACGATGTTGGGATGGTTCAGCGCCGACGCGGCGCGAGCCTCCTGGTCGAAGCGGGCCCGCCGGCTCGAGTCCTTCGCGAACGCCTCGGGGAGGACCTTGAGGGCCACGTCGCGGCCGAGGCGCGGATCGCGGGCGCGGTAGACCTCGCCCATGCCGCCGGCGCCGATCGGCGCGACGATCTCGTAGGGCCCGAGGCGAGTGCCGGGTGCGAGCAGCATCTGTCTGCGGAGTCTACAGTGAGTTCACGGAGTCTTCGCCGCCCAGTTGACGGACGGCACACCTCGCCCATACCCCCTGCGCCCAGGGGGACTGGATCTAGGGTGCCAGTCTGCTGCCGGCGTCGAGGGCCAGGGGTCACATCATCGGCTTGGTGCGAGACGGCGTAGCTCGTCGAAGAAATTCTGGAAGAGCACGACCTTGTCACGCTTTGCCTGGTCGGTGTCCACGATGTCCCGGAGCACGGCGAAACGCTGACCGTCTGGATGCAGATCGAAGGCCCGTTGGCCATAGAGCTCTGGAAGTCGCGTCTCACACCACAGCCGGGGTTTGTCCGCATGGAAGGAGTCCCCCTGCTCTGCGTACGAGGCCACCATCAACCTGTGGTCGAGCGCCTTGTAGAAGAGCTCTCGGCCGCTTCGGGACCACGTCGGGCTGGAACCGCCCTCTGTTGAAATCTCCCACTTGCCTCCGGGGCCGGGGAAGGCTCGTACATAGACCTCGCTCCTCCCTGCCTCATTCGACGAATACGCGAGCCACCGCCCGTTCGGTGAGAAAGCAGCCTGCCATTCGTTGAAAGGGCTGTTCAGGAACGCAGTGGGCGGGCCCGAGTTCAACCCCGCAGCCTCGTCTCCTTCGATCGGTAGGATCATCACGTCGTTGGACGTCTCTGGGCTCCATTGCTGCAACGCAATGTACTTTCCGCTCGGGTGCCAAGACGTGGCGACTTGGAAGGTCTTGCTCTTGGTGAGGGCCTGCGCACTGCCTGTACCGTCCACCCGTTGCCAGTAGAGGCTCCCGGGCTGGCTTCCCCGCAAGGACGTGTATGCGACGCTGCGCCCGTCCGGAGCCCACACGGGGTAAGCGCCCCGAGTCACGTCGAACGTGAGCTTGGAGATCGTGTCCCGTCCCCACTCGTACACCCAGATGTCCGAGTTCTTGCCATCGAGGATCTGCATGGCCAGCTTCGTCCCGTCGGGCGAGAACTGGGGATTGCGGTATATACCCGGCACGGGGCGCAGCGGGGACAGCTTGCCGGTCCGGTCCAACCACTGGGTCGACAGCATCGGGCTGCTGCGGCCGGTCAGGTAAGCCAGCGTGCCCCCGTTGGAGAACGAATACTGGGCCCCGGCGCTGAACGTGGCGCCGACCAGATCCTCGATCACGGGAACGGCGGCACCTGCCGTTTCCAGCCGCGCGAGATCGAAGGGGATCGCGAACAGCGTCCCGTCGTGCATGTACACGATATGCCCACTTGGCAGGTACCGGCCGTGGTAGCCGCCCTTGACGACCACCTTCCTCGGCCCGGTGGGAAGCGCCTGAACGACGATGCTCGCGTCGTCGTAGTTCCCGATGCTCCAGTGCGCCGTGAACAGCACGGCTTTGCCTCCAGGCAGCGCCTGGGGCCAGCGGTGCGTCACCTCCCCCAGCATCGGGTCTGGCCTCGTCAAAGCCGCGGTAGGCCCTCCCGAGGACGACACGCGCACGAGACCAACTCCGGGCATCATGTGCGGAGTGAAGAAGATCGTACCGTCTTCGCTCCATGTTCCGCCGCGATCGCTTGGGGCATCGGCGAGAACGACGGTGGCTCCCCCACTGACCGCGACGCGCTTGAGCTGCCCTTCTGCGAAGAAGGCGATCGACTGCCCGTCGGGCGAGAAGAACGCGCTGTGTGCTCCCTCGGTGCCGGCCAGCGGAGCGGCCTGCAAGTGGTCCAGCCGGCGCAGGAAGAGCTGCGGTCTAGCGCCCTCGCTCTTGCGGGCCGCGAAGGCAAGCAGGCCGCCGTCAGGAGAGAGAATCGCAACGGGACCCCCGTCCGTTCTGTCCAGCGACACGTCGGCGCCCAGTTCGACGCTCAGGCGCACAGGGGCGGCGGGGACCCCGCGCCGCCACGGTGCCCAGAGCGTCAAGGTCCCATACGCCAACCCGAGCACGAACAGCGTCCAGGCCAGGGCGCGACGCCAGCTCGGTCGCACAACCGCGGCAGGCTCCGTTGTTCCGGTCCCGGCTCGCTCGATCGCCCGGCGAGCCTCGCCGACGTCCCGCAGACGCTGCTTGGGATCGCGGATGAGGCAGTCGTGGAGGAGTGTCCGTACGGTCCCCCGGACAGTCGCGGGCAAAGCATTCCAGTCGGGTTCCCGTGTCAGCACCGCGGCCAGCGTGTCGCTCACGGTCTCGCCCTGGAAGAGCCGACTTCCGGTCAGCATCTCGTAGAGCACAACGCCGAACGACCAGATGTCCGCCCGCTTGTCCACCGGCCTGCCACGAGCTTGCTCGGGAGACATGTAGGCCGCGGTGCCGAGGACCACGCCCAGGTCCGTCCCCCGGGTCAGCGTGGGTGAGTGAGAGACGTCGGTCTTCGAAGCGCTTTCAGCGTCCCCCACGTACGCCTTCGCCAGGCCAAAATCCAGCACCTTGACCCGGCCGTCTGGCGTCAGCTTGATGTTCGCCGGCTTCAGGTCCCGGTGGACGATGCCACGCTCGTGGGCCTCTTCCAGCGCCTCCGCAATCTGTTTCGCGATCGGCAGGGCTTCGTCCAAGGGAATCGCTCCGCGCTTCAGCCGATCCGCCAGGTCCTCGCCTTCCACCAGCTCGAGAACCAGGAAGGGCTTTCCGTCGGCCTGATCGAGGCCGTAGATGGACGCGATGTTCGGGTGGTTGAGGGCAGCCAGGAGGTGAGCCTCGCGCTTGAACCGCGCCAGGCGCTCGGGGTCCGCCGCCACGTCTTCCGGCAGCACCTTGATCGCGACATCGCGGGACAGGCTGGTGTCGCGGGCGCGGTAGACCTCGCCCATCCCGCCCGCACCCAGGGGCGCGAGAACTTCGTACGGGCCCAGGCGGGCGCCGAGCGGAAGACTCATGCGGTGAGCCGGAGTGTACACCTCGGCGGGGGAGCTGGCGTGCTACCATCGCCGAGCTGAGCCGCGCGGGCCGTTTCGGTCCCTCCACGAGCTTGTGAGGGAAGATGAGCCTCTGGCGGCGACGCGTCCGCACGCCGGAGAAGCCCCTCCGGGACGAGCTCCTCAGCATCGAGCGGCTCGAGGAGCGGGCCAAGGCCCTGGCCGCCCGCCTCACCGTCGATCCCACGCCCCGCCGCAGCGCGCGCGACGTCTTCCCGCGATTCACCGAGAACGCCCGCGTCCTGCGCGAGGCGTACCTCACCATGGCCGAGGACGTGCACAAGGGGGCGTGGGTCACGCCGGCCGCGGAATGGCTCCTCGACAACTTCCACCTGGTCGCCTCCGAGATCCGGGACGTGCGCCAGAACCTGCCGCGGGACTACTATCGCGAGCTGCCCAAGCTCGCGACGCGCCAGCTCGCGGGCGACGCGCGCGTCTACGCCATGGCCGTGGAGCTGATCCGCCACAGCGACAGCCGGCTCGACCGTCAGCAGCTGCTGCGCTTCATGAACAGCTACCAGGCCGTGGCGCCCCTCGCCATCGGCGAGCTGTGGGCGTGGCCGAGCATGCTCAAGCTCGCCCTCATCGAGAACCTGCGCCGACTGGCGGAGGAGGCGATGGACGCGCGCGCGGCCCGCCTCGCCGCCGACGACTACGTCGCGCAGATCGACGCCGCCGGGCACGGGCGTCCGCCGCCCCTGCCCCGCGAGATCCACCCCGCCTTCGTCGTCCAGCTGCTCCAGCGCGTGCGGGAGTACGGTCCGCGCCTCTCGGCGGTTCGCGCCGCCGTGGACACGCATCTGGTCGAGCAGCAGACCGCCTCGGAAGACGCGATCCGGGGCGAGCACCAGCAGCAGGCGGCGTCGCAGGTCTCCGTGGGCAACGTCATCACGAGCCTGCGCCTGCTCTCCACCCTCGACTGGAGCCAGTACTTCGAGTCGGTGAGCCTCGTCGAGGGCGTGCTCCAGCGCGATCCCGCCGGCGTCTACGGCCAGATGGACTTCCTGAGCCGCGACCGCTACCGGCAAGCGATCGAGGACCTGTCCGACGGCACGGGGGAGGGCCAGCTCCGCGTGGCGCTGCGGACGGTCGAGAGCGCGCGCCAGGCCGGGGAAACAGGCGCGGGCGGCCGCGCGCTCCACGTCGGCCACCACCTCATCGGCAAGGGCCGGCCCGACCTCGAGGCCGACCTCGCGTACCGGCCCACGTTCCGCCGCAGGTGGCGTCGCGTCGTCTTCAACCACGCCACCGCCGCCTACCTGGGGTCGATCGGGCTCCTGACCGCGCTGCTCCTCGGGCTGGGCTTCGTCTACGCGCAGCACCACAGCCACTCCCCCTGGCCGCTCGCCTGGGTGGCGCTCCTGCTCCTGCTGCCCGCCAGCGACGTGGCGATCGCCGTCGTCCAGAGCGTCTGTGTCCGGTTCGCCCCGCCGCGGCGGCTCCCGCGCCTCGACTTCCTCGGCGGGGTGCCGGAGCGCGCGCGAACGATGGTCGTGGTGCCGACGCTGCTGACGAGCGTCGAGCGGGTCACGGAGCTTCTGGAGCACCTCGAGGTCCTGGCCCTGGGCAACCTCGATCCGCGCGTCCACTTCGCGATCCTGAGCGATTTCACCGACGCAACCGCGGCCGAGATGCCGCGCGACGCGGAGATCCTGGGCGCCGCGCGTGAGGGGGTCGATGCGCTGAACGCGCGCCATTCCGAAGGAAGGAGCGACCGCTTCTATCTCGTCCATCGCGTCCGGCAGTGGAACGCGCGCGAGGGCGTCTTCATGGGCTGGGAGCGCAAGCGCGGCAAGATCGAGGAGTGGAACCGGCTCCTGCGCGGAGCCACGGACACGAGCTTCACGGTGGAGTCCGGTGATCCCACCGTCTTCGCCGCGGTCCGCTACTGCATCACCCTGGACTCCGACACGCGTTTGCCACGCGATGCCGCGAAGAAGCTCATCGGCATCGCGGCCCATCCCCTGAACCAGCCCGGTTTCGATCCCGCCCTGGGTCGGGTCACCGAGGGGTACGGAATCCTCCAGCCGCGGGTGAGCGTGACGATGGCGAGCGCCGCGGGCTCGCTGTTCGCGCGGCTCTACGCGGGCCACACGGGCGTCGACCCGTACACGACGGCCGTGTCCGACACGTACCAGGACCTGTTCTGCGAGGGGAGCTTCACCGGCAAGGGGCTCTACGACGTGGATGCCTTCGTCGCGGCGCTCGAGGGGCGGGTCCCCGAGAACGCCCTGCTGTCCCACGACCTGTTCGAGGGGCTCTACGCCCGCACGGCTCTCGTCACGGACATCGAGGTGGTGGACGACTACCCCGCGAGCGTCCTCGCCCACGCGCGCCGCGAGCACCGCTGGGTCCGGGGCGACTGGCAGATCCTTCTGTGGCTGTTCCCGGTGGTCCCCACCCGCGCGGGCCTGCGCCGCAACCGCCTGCCCCTCATCTCCCGCTGGAAGATCCTCGACAACCTGAGGCGCAGCCTGATGGCCCCGGCGACCGCGGCTTTGCTACTGCTCGGGTGGACGGCGCTTCCCGGCAGCCCGGTGGTCTGGACGGCCGCGCTGCTGCTGGCGCTGGCCTTCAACCTCTACCCGCTCGCCCTCAAGACCGCCTTCGGCCCGCCGCCTCAGCAGCCGTGGCGTGTGTTCCTGCGCGTCGTGACGGAGGACGCCCGCACGGCGCTGGCGCAAGCCGCGCTCCAGCTGACGTTCCTGGCGAGCCAGGCCTGGGAGCGAGTGCACGCCATCGGCCTGACGCTCTTCCGGCTGGCGGCGACGAAGCGGCGGATGCTGGAGTGGGAGACGGCCGCGGCGAGCGCGGCCCGGGGCCACGGCGCCAGCGGCGCGCGGGTGTTCCTCTTCGAGATGATCGCAAGCCCGTTGATCGCGCTGGGCGGCCTCGTCCTGGTGTCCGCGGCGCGCCCGGCCGCGCTCTGGGTGGCCATGCCGGTGCTCGGGCTGTGGGCCGCCGCGCCGTTCGTCGCGCACGCCCTGAGCCGGCCCGTGCCGCAACGGCGGGAGGCGCTGGACGCGGCGGACCGCGCCCTCTTCGAGGGCATCGCCCGCGAGACGTGGCGCTACTTCGAGACCTTCATGGGTCCGGAAGACCACGCTCTCCCCGCCGACAACGTCCAGGAGACGCCCGAGACCCGGGTGGCGCATCGCACGTCGCCCACGAACATCGGGATGGGCCTGCTCGCGACGCTCGCCGCCCACGACCTCGGCTTCATCGCCAAGGGCGACCTGGCCCGAAGGATCGACGCGACCCTCACGACGATGGAAGGCCTCGAGCGCCACGAGGGCCATCTGCTCAACTGGTACGACACCGAGAGCCTGGCGCCCCTCGCTCCCCGCTACGTCTCGACGGTGGACAGCGGGAACCTGGCCGGCGCGCTCATGGCGCTCGCCGGCGGGCTGCGCGAAGCGGGGCTGCCGGATCTGGCCGCGCGTGCGTCGACCTTCGCGGACGCCATGAGCTTCCGCTTCCTCTACGACACGCAGCGCCGGATTCTTTCGATCGGCTTCCGCCTCGCCGACGCCGAGGGGCCGGGGCGCCTCGACCACTCCTACTACGACCTGCTGGCCTCGGAGGCGCGGCTCGCCAGCTTCATCGCCATCGCGCGCGGCGAGCTTCCGGAGACCCACTGGTTCCACCTGGGCCGGCTGGTCACGAGCGTCAGCGGCATGCCGACGCTTCTATCGTGGAGCGGCACCGCCTTCGAGTACCTGATGCCGCTCCTCGTGATGAAGAGCTACCCGGGGACGCTCCTCGAGCAGACCTGCCGCATGGCCGTCCGCCGCCAGGCCGACTACGCCGAGGAGCGGGACGTGCCCTGGGGCATCTCCGAGTGCGCCTACAACCTCACCGATCGCTTCGGCAACTACCAGTACAAGGCCTTCGGCGTCCCCGGCCTCGGCCTCAAGCGGGGCCTGGCCGACGAGCTGGTCGTGGCGCCCTACGCATCGGCGCTCGCCGCGATGGTCGAGCCGCAGCTCGCGGCGCGAAACCTGCGGCGCCTCTCCGCCGACGGGCGCGCCGGCGCCTACGGCTACTACGAGGCGATCGACTACACGCACTCCTCGATCGGAGAGCTGACGGCGGGGGAGAGCGCGGTCCCGACCGGCGGGTCCGTCGTGCGGGCCTTCATGGCCCACCACCAGGGGATGACGCTCGTGGCCCTCGCAAACGTCCTGCTCGGCGACCCGATGGTGAGGCGCTTCCACGCCGACCCGCGCGTGCAGGCTACGGAGCTGCTGCTCCAGGAGCGGGTGCCGCGCGAGGCGGCCATCACCCAGCCTCGGCCCGTGGAGGAGACGCGTACCGCGAGCCCCGCCGCCGTGCAGCCTCTGCGGCGCTTCCGCTCGCCCCACACGCTCTGGCCCCACGCCCAGTTCCTTTCGAACGGCAGCTACACGACGGTCGTCACAAACGCCGGCGGGGGCGCCAGCTTCTGTCGTGGCCGCGTGGTGACGCGCCACCGCGAAGACACCACGCGCGATCCGGGAAGCCAGTTCCTGTACCTCCGTGACGTCCGGAGCGGCGCGCTCTGGTCCGCCACCCACCATCCCACGAGCACGGAGCCCGAGGACTACCTGGTCACCTTCCTCGCCGAGAAGGCGACCTTCAGCCGGCGTCAGGACGGCATCGCGTCGCTGCTGGACATCGCCGTCTCGACCGAGGACGACGTGGAGGTGCGGCGTCTCGCCCTCACGAACCACTCCGACCGCCCGCGGGAGATCGAGATCACGAGCTACGCGGAGATCGTGCTGGCGTCGGCGGCCGACGACCTGGCTCATCCCGCGTTCGGAAAGCTCTTCGTCGAAACGGAGTACCTCCCCGAGCGGACGGCGATCCTCTGTGGCCGTCGCCCCCGTTCGGCCGACGAGACTCCGCTCTGGGCCGTGCACGTCTTGAGCCTGGAGGGCCGGACGCAGGGCCCCCTCGAGTGGGAGACCGACCGGGCCCGCTTCCTCGGCCGCGGGCGCGGGACCGACGAGCCCCAGGCCCTCGACGGCCGTTCGCTCACCGGCACGACCGGCGTCGTCCTCGACCCGGTGGCGAGCCTCCGCCAGCGCATTCGTCTCGCGCCCGGAGGCTTCGCTCGGCTGTCGTTCGCCACGGGCATGGCGCTCTCACGCGATACGGCGCTCGCCCTCGCGCAGAAGTACCACGAGCCGAGCTCCGCCGCCCGCACGTTCGCCCTCGCGTTTGCCCACGCCCAGAGCGCCCTCCAGCACCTCGGCATCTCGAGCGAAGACGCGCTCGTGTACGAGCGCCTGGCGTCCCGGGTGCTCTACGCCGACCGCTCGCTCCGCGCGGTGCCTTCGCTCCTCGCCCGGAGCGAGCTGGGGCAGGAGGGGCTCTGGCCTCACGGCATCTCGGGGGACCTGCCGATCCTGCTGCTGAAGGTGGTCGAGGAGGATGACCTGCCCCTCGTCCGCGAGGTGCTGCGGGCGCAGGAGTACTGGAGGCTGAAGGGGCTGCGCGCCGACGTCGTGATCCTGAACGAGCACCCCGTCGGCTATCTCGACGAGATCCACGGCCAGCTCACGGCGCTGCTCGACAACGGGCCGTGGCGGGCGTGGAGCCACCAGCCGGGCGGAGCCTACCTGTTGCGCGCGGACCGCATGGCAGACACGCAGCGCGCGCTGCTGGCCGCCGTGGCGCGGGCCGTGCTGAGCGGCGAGCGGGGCGACCTGAAGTCGCAGCTCGAGCACGCCTCCGCCCACTGGGCCGAGGCGGAGCCCCCCGATCTCGTGCCGTCCAGGACGCTGCTCCCCGATACGGCGCCCGTCGAGGGCCTGGAGGCGCCGCCGCTCGCCCTCTCCAACGGCCTGGGCGGCTTCGCCGACGGCGGGCGGGATTACGTGGTGCGGCTCGAGGGAGAGACGGAGACGCCGCTGCCGTGGGCGAACGTGATCGCGAACCCGACGTTCGGCACCATGGTCACGTCCTCCGGCTCCGCCTTCACCTGGGCCGGCAACAGCCGCGAGAACCGACTCACGCCCTTCGCGAACGACCCCGTCACCGACCCCACGGCCGAGGCGCTCTTCGTCCGCGACGACGAGACCGGCGAGGTCTGGTCCCCGACGATCGGTCCGGTGCGCCGCACGGCGGCGAGCCAGGTGCTCATCCGCCACTCGGCGGGCCGGAGCCGTTTCTCCGCAGATCGCCCACGGCTTGCGCCACGAGCTCGACGTGTTCGTGGACGCGGGTGATCCCGTCAAGCTCTCGCGCCTCACCCTGACGAACGAGAGTGGCTTTTCGCGCCGGCTGAGCGTCTTCGCGTACAACGAGTGGATCCTGGGTCCGCCGCGCGAGGGCCAGGCGCTCCACGTCGTGACCGAGCGCGACGAGGCGACGGGAGCCCTCTTCGCCCGAAACCCCTACAACACCGAGTATCCCGGCCACGTGGCGTTCGTCCACTCGAGCGAGCCGGTCCGCTCCGCCACGGGCGATCGGACCTCGTTCCTCGGGCCGCAACGGATCGCTCGCGCGGCCGGCGGCCCTGGCCCGCGAGTCCCTCTCCGGGCGATTCGGGGCGGGTCTCGATCCGTGCGCGGCGCTCCAGGTGTCGGTCTCGCTCGTCCCCGGGGAGGCGCGCGTGTTCGTGTTCCTGCTGGGTCAGGCGAAGGACGCGGCCACCGCGCAGGGAGCTGGTGTCGCGCCATGGCTCTTCCGCCGCGGCCGGCTCCGCTCTCGAGGCGGTGGACCGCGCGTGGGACCGGACGCTCGACGCCGTGCAGGTGAGGACCCCCGACGATTCCTTCGACCTGCTGATGAACCGCTGGCTGCTCTACCAGGACCTGAGCTGCCGGTTGTGGGCGCGCTCCGGCTACTTCCAGCCGGGCGGGGCGTTCGGCTTCCGCGACCAGCTCCAGGACACGATGGCGCTGGCCATCGCCCGCCCGGATCTGGCCCGCGAGCACTTGCTGCGCGCCGCCGCGCGACAGTTCGTCGAGGGGGACGTCCAGCACTGGTGGCACGAGCCGAGCGGGCGGGGGACGCGGACCCGATGCTCGGACGACCTGCTCTGGCTCGCCTACGCGGCCGCCCACTACGTGCGGACGACGGCCGACACGGGAGTCCTGGACGAGAGCGTGCCGTTTCTCGAGGCTCCGCCGCTCGGGGGCGACGTGCAGGAGGCCTACCTCCAGCCGCGTGTTTCCGCCGAGCGCGCTTCGCTCTTCGAGCACTGCGTGCGCGCGATCGACCGGGGCCTGACGGCCGGCGCCCACGGCCTGCCGCTCTTCGGCAGCGGAGACTGGAACGACGGGATGAACCGGGTGGGCTGGCAGGGTCGCGGCGAGAGCACATGGCTCGGGTTCTTCCTGCACGGCGTGCTGGACGAGTTCGCGCCGCTGTGCGAGGGGCGGGGAGACGGCGAGCGGGCCGAGCGCTACCGCCGTGAAGCGACCCGGCTCAGCGGCGTGCTGGAGCGTACGTGGGACGGCGAATGGTACCGGCGCGGATACTACGACGACGGCTCGCCGCTCGGCTCGGGCCAGAGCGACGAGTGCCAGATCGACGGGATCGCCCAGGCCTGGGCCGTGCTCTCGGCGGCCGTTCCGCAGCGCTTCGCCGACCGCGCCATGGACGCGGTCCGAGCGCTTCTCGTGCGTCGCGGACATCAGCTGCTCGCCCTGCTCACGCCGCCCTTCGACCGCTCGCCGCAGGACCCCGGCTACATCAAGGGCTATCCGCCGGGCGTGCGAGAGAACGGGGGCCAGTACACCCACGCCGCCGTTTGGGCGGTGATGGCGATGGCGCGCCTCGGCTACGGCGACGAGGCGGTGGAGCTCTTCCACATGCTGAATCCGGCCAACCACACGCGCACCGTGGCCGACGCCGAGCGTTACAAGGGGGAGCCGTACGTCCTCGCCGGCGACGTCTTCGCGCACCCGGCCCATGCTGGACGGGCGGGCTGGACGTGGTACACGGGCTCGGCGGGCTGGATGTACCGGGCGGGCCTCGAGAGCATCCTCGGCCTCCACCGCCGCGGCGCGACGCTCGAGGTCGACCCGTGCATCCCGCAGTCCTGGCCCGGCTACTCGATCGTCTGGCGCTTCGGGGAGACTCGATACGCGATCGACGTGGTCAACTCGGAGCGCCGTTCAGGCGGTGTCGCCCAGGCCGTGCTCGACGGAAGGCCCGTCGACCCGCGGGCGATTCCGTTGGTCGACGACGCGCGGCCCCACGAGATCCGGATCGTGCTGGGCGAGCGCGTCGCGGTAGCCGCGCAGGCCTGAGGGTTCCGCTCGTCGGGGCTTGGACGCCGCTGCCGTGCTGGCTCGGGTACACTCGCAAACACGCTTCGTTTGTCACGAGGTGCTGACGGGACACCGACACTTCGACCGCGACACGCTCATGGGCATGAGCTACGCCATCCTGAACGAGGAGCCACGACCGCCACGGGCGCCGGCGCGAGGCGCTACAAGCTGGCCTTCTATCCACCCCGACCCTCGGGGGCTGGGAGCAGGGTGCGTGCGATCCCAGGGCCAAAGCGATTGCGGGCCAGCCGCCACTAGCCCCATCGTCGAGCCATAAACAGTTTGTTTATGACCTCCCGGAGACTGCCCCCCGACTCGCCGGCCCCCCCCTCCCCTGTGCCCCGCCTCAGGGTAAGCCGCTATAATCGGACCAAGCCGATCCCTCAGTAGGAGCGCCCATGCCCCGCGTCGTCCGCTGCGGTCTCATCCAGGCCCGGAACGTCCTGGGCCCCGAGGCCGGCCTGCCCAGGATCAAGAAGGCCATGATCGACAAGCACGTGAAGCTGATCGCCCAGGCGGCGGAGAAGAAGGCGAAGATCGTCTGCCTCCAGGAGATCTTCTACGGCCCCTACTTCTGCGCCGAGCAGGAGACGCGCTGGTACCACCTGACCGAGCGCATCCCCGACGGGCCCGACCATCACCCTCATGCAGAAGCTCGCGAAGAAGCACAAGATGGTGATGGTCGTCCCCATCTACGAGGAAGAGCAGGCGGGCGTCTACTACAACACCGCGGCCGTCATCGACGCCGACGGCAAGTACCTCGGCAAGTACCGGAAGACCCACATCCCGCACTGCAAGCCGGGCTTCTGGGAGAAGTTCTACTTCAAGCCCGGCAACCTCGGCTACCCGGTCTTCGAGACGGCGCTACGCGCAAGATCGGCGTCTACATCTGCTACGACCGCCACTTCCCCGAGGGCGCGCGGGCCCTGGGGCTGAACGGCGCCGAGATCGTCTTCAACCCCTCGGCCACCGTGGCCGGCCTGTCGGAGTATCTCTGGGAGCTGGAGCAGCCCGCCCACGCCGTGGCCAACGGCTACTTCGTCGGCGCGATCAACCGCGTGGGCGTCGAGGCGCCGTGGAAGATCGGGGAGTTCTACGGCAAGAGCTACTTCTGCGACCCGCGCGGCAAGATCCTGGCCCAGGCGCCGCGCGACAAGGACGCGGTCGTGGTGGCCGACCTGAACCTCGACATGATCGAGGAGGTGCGCGCCACCTGGCAGTTCTTCCGCGACCGGCGCCCCGACGCCTACGGATCCACTGGTCGCACCCTGAGGCGAGCGTGGATGCCATGAGCCTCGACCTGTCGGTCACGTTCACGGGGATCCGCTTCGAGAACCCGTTCCTGCTCTCCTCGGCGCCGCCCACCGAGTCGGAGACGCAACATCCTGCGGGCCTTCGAGGCGGGCTGGGGCGGCGTCGTCACCAAGACCATCGGCATGCACCCGGTGGTCAACGTGGCCGGACCCAAGACCAAGTTCCTCCGCGTCCATCCCGAGACCGGGCGCGCTCTCCATGAACAAGGGGCGCGCCGGCGTCCTTCACTCGTCCTGGAACTGGGAGCTCATCTCCGACAAGCCGCTCGACTGGTGGGTCCCGCGGCTCGGCCGGATCAAGAAGGCCTTTCCGAACCGCGTCCTGATCGCCTCGATCATGGCCGGCTCCGGCAGCGACAAGGAGCTCGACCACTGGCGGACCCTCGCGCGAGCCTGCCAGGACGAGGGCGCCGACGGCCTCGAGCTGAACCTCTCCTGCCCGCACATGGACCGCGCGGACATGGGCTCGAACATCGGCAAGGACCAGGCCCTCTGCTCGTTCGTGACGCAGGTGGTGAAGGAGGTGGCGCGGGTGCCCGTGTGGGCCAAGCTCACGCCGGCCACCGCCGACATCGTGCTCGAGGCGGGCGCCGTCTTCCGGGGCGGCGCCGACGCCGTCGTGTCTTCGAACACCTTCCCGTCCCTGCCCCTCATCGATCCCGAGACCCTCGAGTTCGAGATGAACGTGGACGGCCTGGTGTCGAGCGGCGGCCTCGGCGGCCCCGCGATCCTGCCCCTGTCGATCGCCAAGATGGCCGCAGATGACCCAGGCCTTTCCCGAGAAGAGCTTCTCGGGCATCGGCGGCATCTCGGAGTTCGCTCACGCCCTCAACTACTTCCTCCTCGGCTGCGGCACCGTGCAGGTCTGCACCGCGGCCATGCTCGACCACGCCGTGGGTCCGAACGTGATCCGGCGGCTGGTCGCGGGCATGACGGAGTTCCTGGAGAGGAACGCGCACCGCGGATGGACGCGGCTCGAGGACTTCCGCGGCCGCCGCCGCGACCGTGTCGTCTCCCACTCGCAGATCCGCCGGCCCGACGACTCCGACTACCAGGGCGGCTACGAGCCCAGGAAGGCTACGCGGAGCCGACCAAGGCGTAGAGGAAGGAAGACCCAGAGGAGCGTCCATGTCGACCCTCGTCAAGAACGGCACCATCGTCACCGGCTCGGATCGCTACGACGCCGACATCTACATCGACAAGGGCGTCATCACGCTCATCGGCCAGGGCCTGAACATCCCCGCCGACACCGTGGTCGACGCCTCCGGCAAGCTCGTGATGCCGGGCGGGCATCGACGTCCACACCCACCTCGACATGCCCTTCGGCGGGCACGACCTCGGCCGACGACTTCGAGACCGGGACGATCGCCGCGGCCCACGGCGGCACGACGACCCTCATCGACTTCGCCATCCAGAGCTTCGGCGAGGGCCTCTACCCGGCCTTCGACGGCTGGATGAAGAAGGCCGAGGGCAAGGTCGGTCATCGACTACGCCTTCCACATGATCGTGCGCGAGCTGTCCGACCAGGCTCCAGATCGACATGGACAAGATGGTCCGCCACGAGGGCATCACGTCCTTCAAGCTCTTCATGGCCTACCCCGGCGTCTTCATGGTGGACGACGCGACGATCTTCAAGGCGCTCGTCAAGACGCGCGAGAACGGCGGCCTCGTCTGCATGCACGCCGAGAACGGCGGCGTCATCGACACGCTGGTGAAGGAGGCGCTGCGCAAGGGCCAGACGGCGCCCAAGTACCACGCCCTCACCCGGCCCACCCGCGCCGAGGGCGAGGCCACCGGCCGCGCCATCGCCCTCGCGGAGATGGCGGGGGTGCCCATCTACATCGTCCACCTCTCCTGCTCGGACGCGCTCGAGAAGGTGAAGCAGGCGCGCGACATGGGCCTGCCCGCCTACGCCGAGACCTGTCCCGCAGTACCTGTTCCTCTCCTACGACGACTACGAGCGGCCGGGCTTCGAGGGCGCCAAGCTACGTGATGTCGCCGCCGCTGCGGGAGAAGTGGAACCAGGACGCGCTCTGGAAGGGGCTCCAGAAGAACGACCTCCAGGTGGTCTCCACCGACCACTGCCCGTTCTGCATGAACGAGGCGGACCAGAAGCTGCTGGGCAAGGACGACTTCTCGAAGATCCCGAACGGCGCCCCGGGGATCGAGACGCGCCTCATGCTGCTGTGGGACGGCGGAGTGCGCGCGGGCAGCATCGACGCGCACCGCTTCGTGGAGCTCGTGTCCACGAGCCCCGCCAAGATGTTCGGCCTCTGGCCGCGGAAGGGCACGATCGCGGTCGGCTCCGACGGCGACCTCGTGCTCTTGGATCCCGAGAAGGAGACGACGCTCTCGGCGAAGACCCACCACATGCGGGTCGACTACAACCCCTACGAGGGCCGGGTCGTGAAGGGCGGCCCCGCCGTCGTGCTCTCCCGCGGCGAGGTGATCGTGGACCACGGTGTCGTTCAAGGGCAAGGGGCCGCGGCCAGTTCATCAAGCGCCAGGCCGGCCGGCCCCTGATGGCCTGAGGCCGGACATGGCGCCCGGCCGGTGCCAAGATCCAGCGGATCTCCTTCCGCGATCGCATGGAGATCGTGCGCCTCCTGGGGGACGCGGGGCGGCGTTGACAGGCCGAGGGCCGGCCCCTTAGCATCCGGCCACCGTGGCCACGCCGAACGAGACGACCCACCCCGACGGCCGCGTCGAGCTCGTCGACACGCGCCGCATCGAGGCGAGCCCCCTCTACAACCGAGGACCTCGCTCCCGTGCCGGTCGCGGCGCGCAACTGGACCACCTACAACTACGCCGCGCTCTGGATCAGCATGGCGCACTGCATCCCGACCTACATGCTGGCGGCCGGCCTCATGTCCACGGGCATGAACTGGTGGCAGGCTCTCGTCACGATCCTGCTCGGGAACACGATCGTGCTCATCCCGATCCTCCTGAACTCGCACCCGGGCACGAAGTACGGCATCCCGTTTCCCGTCTTCGCGCGCGCCGCCTACGGCACCCTCGGCTCGAATCTCCCCGCGCTCATGCGCGCGCTCGTGGCCTGCGGCTGGTTCGGGATCCAGGCCTGGATCGGCGGCGAGGCCTTGCAGACGCTCTTCGCGAGCCTCGTCCCCGGCTGGGCCGGCCTCCTGGGCGCCGGGTTCCTCGGCCACACCACCACCGAGTGGCTCTCGTTCCTGCTCTTCTGGGGCCTGAACATCTTGGTCATCTACGAGGGCATGGACCTGCTGCGCAAGGTCGAGAACTGGGCCGCGCCCTTCGTGCTCGTGATGACGGGCGCCCTCGTCGTGTGGGCGGTGCGCGAGGCCCACGGTCTCGGGCCGCTCCTCGCGCAGCCCGGCCGGTTCAGGACCCTCGGCGAGTTCCTGCCCGTCTTCATCCCCTCGCTCACCGCCATGATCGGCTACTGGGCGACGCTGTCGCTCGAACATGCCCGACTTCACGCGCTTCGGCCGCAGCCAGCGCGAGCAGGTGATCGGGCCAGGTCGTGGCCCTGCCCACGACCATGTCGGTGTTCGCGGCGATGGGCGTGCTCATCACCAGCGCCACGGTCATCATCTTCGGCGAGGCGATCTGGGACCCGGTCAAGCTCGTGGGCCGCTTCTCGTCGCCGTTGGTCGTCGCGATCTCGATGTTCACGGTCGTGGTCGCCACGCTGGCCGTCAACATCGCCGCCAACGTGGTCTCGCCCGCCAACGACTTCGCGAACGCCTTCCCGCGCGCTCATCTCGCTTCAAGACCGGCGGCCTCATCACCGGCATCCTCGGCATCGTGATGCAGCCCTGGCGCCTCCTGGCCGACGCCTCCGGCTACATCTTCAGCTGGCTGCTCGGCTACTCGGGCGGCCTCGGCTCGATCGCCGGCGTGCTGATCGCCGACTACTGGCTCGTGCGGCGGCGCCGCCTGCGACTCGAGGACCTCTACCTGACGGAGGGCGCCTACACCTACGGCGGCGGCTGGAACCGGAAGGCGGTGGTGGCCACGCTCCTCGGCTGCTTCTTCGCCTGGGGCGGCCTCGTGATCCCCGCCCTGAAGCCCCTCTACGACTACGCCTGGTTCGTGGGATTCGCGGTGGCGTTCGGCGTCTACGCCGCGCTCATGCGGAGAATCGAGCCCGTGGAGGTGTCCGCGGTCCCCGAGGCGGCGGTGGAGTAGGGCCTACTCCTTCCGATTCGCCATCCAGGAGCCGTCGGACCGCCCTTCCACGCGCATCCGCCCCTTGCCGGAGTCGCCGTCGATCCAGCCTGCCAGGAACACGTTGACGGGCCCCGGGGCGCCCTGCCGACTGTCTTTCGGCCACTCGGCCGGGAACGACAGCTCGACGTACCCGTTCCGCCAGGTGCCGGTGACCGCGCGGCCCTCTCCCAAGGGCCCGGACCACGTTCCCGTGACCTTGGTCCCGTCGCGGTGCAGGTCCATGGTCGCTTCCATTCCGCCGGCGTCGCTCCCGTACCGCATCTCCCACGCACCCGCGACGTCGGATCCGTTCTTCAGGTTCTGCGGCGCGGCCGGCGTGATCTTCACGTTGGCGAAATAAGCCTCCTCGTCGGTGTAGCCCCACAGCCCGACGGCGCCGTGGAGATCCTCGCCCTTCATGCCGTCCACCACCAGGCTCGGCCGGGCCGAGCCGTTCAGGAAGAGCTTTGCGGCGCGGCCGGCGACCTCGATCCGGACCTTGGTCCATGTCTCCATCGCGATGTCGGCGTGAGATTCGTAGACCGACGGCCACTCCCGGCGCAGCTTGTACCAGCCGAAGTCCGGCTCCGCGGCGTACTGCACGGAGTGGTTCCGCTGCGGCTGGTCCATCGACGCCGAGTTCCCCGGCCTCAGATAGAACAGCTCGTAGCGCGACGCATCGGGCCTTGCGCGGAACGCGATCCCGACGAACCCCGGATACCGGACACCCGGGCGGCAGTCGTGGACTTCAAGCGCGATGTCCGCCTCGATCACCCCATCCTGGAAGTCGGTCCCCGGCAGCAGCGCGAGGCCCGCGGCATCTTCCCCTTCCACGGTGATCCGGACGCAGTCACGTCCCAGGTACTTCACCGCGGCGGTCTTCACCTTCGACGCCATCAGGCCGGTCGTATCGCGAAGGGGAAAGGTCTGGACCGTCGCCGGCGCCTCGGCGGACAGGCCACCGGCCGCAAGTGCAGCGACTGCGCTACAGATCAACAAACTCTTTCGCATCATCATGCGAAATGCTGGCCGCTGCGTAAAAGCGTGTCAAGACGAAATCGGCGAGTTCAAAAGGCTGTACCGCGCGCTACGACTAGGCGTGGATGCGAACATGTTCGTACAAAAACTCCGGCGCGAGATCCGCGCCGTTTGGCCAGACGATGTTGTGAACGTCGGGATCCAGTCTAAAGGAGCGGAAGTACACCGGGTCCTTCAAGGGCTCGAAGACCGGGCCGTTCAACTCGCCGGCAAGGTCGACCTCACCCTGAGTACCGTCGCTGAGCCGCAGCCACAGGACGAAATCGCGCACGTGCCGCGCCTCAAGGAGTCTGGGCACGTTGGCAGTCACCGAGACGGCCGAGTCTTGCGGGCCTTCTTGCGCTTGACGCCGAGGAGGTTGCGCATCTCGTCGGGCGAGATGCCCCCCTGCTCGCGATGCGCGGCCCGGGAACGCTCCATGATCTCCAGGAACTTGGGGTCGGTCGCGATCGCGAGGCTCTCCCAATCCGCCGCCGCGGGGACGGCAGTCAAGCCCGCTAGCGGCTTGCCCCGTAACATGACCACGACGCCCCTTCTCCCCTGCCAGGCCCAACCTCAATAGTAGCCCGAAGCACCCCGATACGATGCCCCCATCACGCGAAAGGCTCTTCGGCGGATGAACGCGGTAGAATTGATCCGGAGACCAGAATTGCCGGCCCGCCTTCCTGAAGCTCGTCTTGCTATTTCCGCTGACCAAGCCTCAAGCGTTCGTGCGCTCGGTGAGCGCCTCGGAGTGCGCAACATCCGCGTCTTCGGTTCCACGGCCAGGGGCGATGCACGTGTGGACAGCGACCTTGACCTCGTGGTCGAGTACGTGCCAGGGCACGGGGGCTTCGCCTTCGTCGAGTTCTGCGAAGGGGTCGAAGACCTCCTCGGCCGCAAGGTCGACGTCGTCACAGAAAAGAGCTTGCACCCCATCATCCGAGACCGCATCCTGGCCGAAGCTCATCCCCTTTGACGACCCATCGCGACGAGCGGCTATATTTGGCCGAGATCATCGAAGCTATCGATCGCGCTCTCCAATACACTGAGGCCGGCCGAGAGGCCTTCTTCGACGACCCGAAGACACAAGATGCTGTTGTTCGCAACATCGAGGTCATCGGAGAGGCCGTCAGGGGCTTGTCTGAGGCCATGCGGCGGGCCCATCCGGCGGTGCCATGGAGCAAGATCGCTGGCACGCGCGATCGAGTCATCCACGGATATTTCAACGTAGACCTGGAAATCATCTGGGAGATTGTGGAAACCGAGCTACCGGGACTTCGCGAGAAGATCGCGGGCATCCTCGCGAAGGACTGATCCGCTAGCGGAAATGAGCGCAGGCGCCGCGCTCGACGCCGGCGAGGGACGTGCCGGAATGCAGGTACCATCAGCCCCCCGGAGGTGATCGATGCGCCGAGTCTTGGCTCTCCTGACGCTGGTCCTGGCGTCATCCGCGGCGCAGTCTTCGGCTCAGTCCATGGGCACCCTCACGGAGAACGGCGTATCGATGGACGTGATGGCCGCCGTCGCCCTTCTCGACTCAGAGGGTCCGGAGCTCGTGGTTTTCCTCCTCCCGTTCCAGCCCACCCCCGCCGAAACCGCCAAGCTTCAGGGCGACGACTACTTCTGGGTCCTCGACAAGCCGAGCCCCGACGCCAAGAAGTGGAAGACCTGCCCCTACGGCCGGCTCAAGCTCGGCTGGAGCGGCGCCAAGCCATCCGTCGGTGACGTCAAGAAGGCCACGTCGTTCTTCATCCAGTCCAACGGCATCAGCGCCGAAGGCAACGCCACCAACATCAACAAGCTCCCCGCCCAGGTCAACGCGACGCTCGTGGGCACCGTGAAGGACGGAGAGGACGTGGCCTTGACCACCAAGGGCTCCGACACGGTGGGGAAGACCACCCTGGCCTGGGACCTGAAGCTCAAGACCAAGGTCCTGGTCATGAAGTAGGACCAAGGGCCCGCGCGTGGGTCGCTGCGACGACCGGGTCGGCGTTCAGCGGATGACGGCCAGCTCGTGCAGGTACTCGACGAACGACATCACCGCGCCGTCCCAGCCCATGACCTTCGGGTTCGACGACTCGATCACGTAGTACTCGTCGGGGGCGTGGGCTCCGCTGCCGTGGCCCAGGCCGAAGTGGCCCGGCGGCCAGCTTCAGCGGCTCGCCGGTGAAGACGTAGCCCGGGTACGAGCCCGCGTTGCGCGGCCAGAGGATCGGATCGAGCCCGCCGCGCTTGTAGACCGCCATCTCCGCGCGGATCACGGCCGCGTCGGCCGAGGTGCTGGTCGGGTCGTAGCCGCCGCTCGGGTTCACCTCGATGTCGCCGAAGCCGCGCTTCGCGAGGTGCGCCTTCAGCGCCGCCACGGCCCCGTCGAACGTCATGTCGGGCACGAGGCGCAGGTCGAGCTTGGCCACGGCGCGGTGGGGCAGCACGGTCTTGCCGCCGGGCCCGGTGTAGCCGGCCACCAGCCCCTCGATGTTCACCGTGGGCGTCGACACGAACCGCTCCAGCGACGCGCGCCAGCCGAGGTCGTGCGCCCAGCGGTCGGCCGACAGAAGCTGCTTGGCCGTGGCCTCCTGCATCCGCGCCGCCGCCGCGTCGAGCATCGCGCGCTCGGCCGCGGACACCGGCCGCGCCGCGTCGGCGAAGCCGTCGATCGCGGGATCGCCGTCGGCCGTCACCAGCGTGGCCAGCGCCTGCACCAGGTGGAACGCCGGGCTGTCGAGCCGCGCCCGGTTGCTCGAGTGCACGTCCTTCTTCGGGCCGCGCCCCCACTTCTCGCCGCTCGCCACCAGCTCCAGCTCCACGACGCCCTTGGCGCCGAGCGACACCGTGACCGCGCCGTCGGGATCCTGCGCCGCCGACGGCATGAAGACGCCGATGCAGCGCTTGAGGGCCGCGGTCACCTCCGGCCGCTGGATCACCTGGCGGAAGTGCGGCGAGCCGATCTCCTCCTCGCCCTCGGCCACCAGCACCAGGTTCACGGGCAGCTTCCGGCCCGCGCCGCGGATCGCGTGGAGCGCGGCCAGGAACGCGGCCTCCGGGCCCTTCTGGTTCACGGCCCCGCGGCCCATCAGCACCTTGCCGAAGCCGGGCTTGTCCACGAGCGCCGCCGCGAACGGCGGCGACGACCACTCCGCCGGATCGACCTGCTTCACGTCGTACATGAAGTAGAGCCCGACGGTCCGCGCGGCGCCGGCGTCGAGCGTGGCGAAGACGCCGGGCTGCCCGTCGGTGGCCATGCGCGTCACCGTCTGGAACCCGGCCTCGCGCGCCAGCCGCATCATCAGCTCGCAGCCCTCGGTCATGCCGCGGTTCTCCGCCGCGATCGACGGCAGCTTCACCCATTCCTGCAGGCGCTCCACGCCCTCGTCGTGGCGCTTCGCGACCTCGGCCCGGATGGCGGCCAGCGCGTCGTCACCACGGGCGCCCCGAGGAAGAGCAAGAGCCGCCGCCGACGCAGCGGTGGCACCCAGGAATTGCCGTCGGGAGGTTGGCTTCATGGCGGTGAGTTTAACC
>CAWGKR010000002.1:0-236959 GCA_963823195.1 uncultured Acidobacteriota bacterium
GGGGTGGCGCAGCCCCCCCTTGCTCGCTCAACTGACCTTGAACGTCTTGGTGACCGCGGGCGCGGTGTTCTCTCCCAGGAACACCTCGATCCTGTAGTCCCCCTTCGGCCAGCCGCTGGGCTTGGCGATGTGGAACTCGTTGGTGGCGGGACCGGTCGAGTCGAACTCGACGGTGGTCTCGTCGACCTTGGCGGTCTTCTCCCCCTTCACGAACGACCAGAGCGCCCGCACCTTTGCGTGGCCGGTCCCGGCCGTGTCCACCGAGGCGTAGATCGTGTCCTTGGCCCCGAAGGACTCCAGGGGCTGGGCCACCTTCTTGTCGGCGCCGATCGCGTTTCCGAGGGTCACCCCGCCGACGCTCACGGGAGCGGGCGCGGTGGTCGGAGGGACAGTCACGGGTGGTGGCGGAGGAGGCTCGGCCTTCTTGCAGGCCAGGGTTCCCGCCAGCGCCAGGACCGGGAGCAGCGTCGCAGCGATTCGTCTCATGGCTCTCTCCTCTTCTTCAGATTGGCGGCGTTCAGCTCTTCTGCGGAACCTTGAGCTTCTGACCCGGAAAGATCTTGTTGGGGTCCTTCAGGATGTCGGTGTTGGCCTCGAAGATCCGCTTCCAGGCGTTGGCGTCGCCGTACGCGTGCTTGGCGATCTTGGAGAGGCTGTCGCCCGGCTTGACCACGTAGGTCTCGTAGACCTCCGCAGCCGGCGCCGTCGAGGACGCGCCGCTCTGCACATCGGAGAAGTCCGGCATGTCGTCGTCGTTCTTCTTGTCCTGATCGTCGTTCACGGGAGCACTCCTTCTTCTGAAAGGCCGCGGTCCCAGCCGCGGTGCGCTTTCGTGAAGAACCTTAGCTCAGGTGGAGATGGGCGCGCAATCCCGATCGAATCAGGCCTACTCCCGTACGACGATCCGGCCCCGCAGGGCCTCCCGATCGGGCTCCAGGCAGCAGTAGAACGGGAGCGTCCCGGCCTTGTCCACCACGACGTCGACCTCCGTGGTCTTCCCGGGGACGATCCGCTTCTCGATCCGGAGCGCGTCCACCGCGAAACAGTGCTCGTCGTCGGCGGTGCTCAGGACGACCCGCACCGTCTCGCCTTTGCGCAGGGTCACGATCTTGGGCTTGAACCCGGCGCGGGAGGCCTCGACCTTGATCCGCTCCTGCGCCGTCGCCTCCCCGGCCCCGATCAGCAGGCCAAGAACGGCGACGGCGAGGGAGCGCCTGGGCAAGGAAGCCTTAGCGGGGGCGGGAGCGGTCCCCGCGGCCGGAGTCCCGTCTTCCCCGGTCGCGATCCCCACCCCGGTGCTCCCGCGGCCGGTCATGGTGTCCGCCCCCATGGGAGCCGGAGCCGCCGGAGCCCTCGGTGACGACGGTGCCCTCGGGGGGCTCGATGAGGGCCTTCCGCGACAGCCGGATCTTGCCGGAGGGATCGATGTTCACGACCTTGACCAGGATCTGGTCCCCCTCCTTCACCTCGCTCCGGACCTCCTTCACGTGGTGGTGCGCCATCTCGGAGACGTGGAGCAGACCGTCGGTCCCGGGAATGATCTCGACGAACGCGCCGAACTCCACGACCCGGACGACCTTCCCCAGGTACGTCTTGTTCAGCTCGGCGGTCGCGGTCAGCTCTTCGATGATGGCGATGGCCTTGCGCGCGGCGCTCTCGTCGGTCGAGGCGATGGAGACGCGGCCGTCGTCCTCGACGTCGATCTTGCAGCCGGTCCGCTCCACGATCGAGCGGATCATCTTCCCGCCTGGCCCGATGATGTCGCGGATCTTGTCGACGGGCACCCGGATCGTCAGGATCCGCGGGGCGTAGGCGCTGATGCTCGCCCGCGGGGCGGCGAGGGACTCCGCCATCCGGTCGAGGATGTGGAGGCGACCCTTGCGGGCCTGCTCGAGGGCCTGGGCCATGATCTCGGCCGTGATGCCGCCGATCTTGATGTCCATCTGCAGAGCGGTGATCCCGGCGCGGGTGCCCGCGACCTTGAAGTCCATGTCGCCGTAGTGGTCTTCTTCTCCGGCGATGTCGGAGAGGACCGCCCAGCGATCTCCCTCCTTGACGAGGCCCATGGCCACGCCGGCGACCGGGCTCTTCAGGGGCGCGCCGGCGTCCATGAGGGCCAGCGCGCCGCCGCAGATCGAGGCCATCGACGACGACCCGTTCGACTCGAGGATGTCCGACACGATGCGCACCGTGTAGGGGAACTCCTCCTCGGTGGGAAGCATCTCCCGAAGGGAGCGCTCCGCCAGCGCGCCGTGTCCGATCTCGCGCCGGCCCGGACCGCGGAGGAACTTCACCTCCCCCACCGAGAACGGGGGGAAGTTGTAGTGGAGCATGAAGCGCTTCTTGTGGTCGGGCTCCTGCACGGTGTCGATGATCTGGGAGTCCTCGCTCGTGCCGAGGGTCACGGTCACCAGGGCCTGCGTCTCGCCCCGGGTGAAGAGGGCGGAGCCGTGGGTCCGCGGGAGCACGCCGACCTCGCACGTGATGGGCCGGATCTGGTCGAAGGCGCGACCGTCGAGGCGGCGGCCGTTCCCCAGGATCTCCTGGCGCAGGATCTTCTCGCGCAGGCCGTCGTAGACGGCGGGGACCGCGGCCTTCTTCTCGGGCTGGTCCTCGGGGATCGACGCCACGTAGGCGTCGCGGACCTGCTTCATCTTGGCGTAGCACTCGAGCTTGCCGGTGATGCGCATGGCCTGGTAGAGCGGCTCGCCCATGGCGCCCTCGATCTCGGCCTTGAGAGCCGGATCGACTTCCTTCTTCGTCACCGTCCGCTTCGGCTTGCCCACCCGCGACCGGAGCTCGTGCTGGAGCTGGATGATCTGCTTGATGACCGCGTGGCCCTCGGTGAGGGCCTGGACCATCTCCGCTTCGGAGAGCTCCTGGGCGCCCGACTCGACCATCACGATCGCGTCGGCCGTTCCGGCCACCAGGAGGTTCAGCTTGCTCTTGGTGCGGAGATCCGCCGACGCCGGGTTGACGACGCACTGGCCGTCCCAGTAGCCGACCCGCACCGCGGCGATGGGGCTCTCGAACGGGATGTCGGAGATGAAGAGGGCCGTGGACGCGCCCGTGATCGCCAGCGTGTCCGAGTCGTTCTCGAGGTCGGCCGAGAGAAGCAGGCCCACGACCTGCGTCTCGCACGCATACCCATCGGGGAACAGGGGACGCAGCGGCCGGTCGATCATCCGGGAGGTCAGGATCTCCTTCTCGTTCGGTCGCCCCTCGCGCTTGAAGAAGCCCGCCGGGGATCTTCCCGGCGGCATAGGTGTTCTCACGGTAGTCGACGGTCAGGGGAAGGAAGTCGATTCCCGCCCGCGGCTCCTTCTGGGCGCAGGCCGTGGCGAGGACGACGGTATCTCCCAGCCGGACCAGCACGGCGCCGTCGGCCTGCTTGGCCATCCGGCCCGTCTCGATCGACAGGGTGTGACGACCCAGGGGCATTTCAACGCGCTGCATTCTTCTCTTCTCCGCTTCCTCGAGGCGCTCCCTATGAGGGCCTCGGATGGGAGAGCGCGACCGTGCCCGTTCCCTCGGCGGCGTCCGCAGCAGAAAAATGAGTGCGGATGAGGGCTGTGTGCAAACGCCGGCGAAAGACTCGGGGGGTGGCGCTCTCGACTGACGACGAACGATGGGCCCGCGGGAGAATCCCCGCGGCCCTACTTGCGGATACCAAGCTTCTCGATGAGTCCGCGGTAACGCTTGAGATCCTTGCCCTTCAGGTAGTCGAGCAAGCGGCGGCGCTGACCGACCAGCATCATGAGGCCGCGTCGGGAATGATGGTCCTTCGCATGCGTCTTGAAATGCTCCGTCAGGTAGCCGATCCGCTCGCTGAGAATGGCGATCTGGACCTCGGGCGACCCCGTGTCGGACTCATGGGTCCGGTAGCCCGTGATGACCTTCGTCTTCTCCACTTTGCTGAGAGTCACCCGCCTTACCTCCTGAACCTTCGACAAATGAACGGAGGATCGTAGCACACGCCCCGAATCGCTGCAAGTACCTCTATCGGTTGGACTCCCGTCCGGGACCTCAGCCCAGGAGCACCAGGTCGGCGTGCAGGACCGGGGCGATCACGACCCCGGGGACGCTGGCACCGAAGCCCTGCGGCACGGCCAGGGCCAGGAGCTCCTCGCCATCGGCGTCCAGGACGCGGAGCCTCTCGGGCGGGTCGTCCGCGGGGAACCCCGAGAGAACGTGGTCCCGCCCCAGATTCCGTCCGTGGCGCAGGGCCTCCAGGCCGTCGGCTCCGACCCTGACGGCCGGCATGTCGGCGAGCAGGCCGTTCATGGGGGCGAGGCTCTCGGCGGGGAACGGATCGAGGTCCTCCCATCGGACCGATCCGTCGAGCCCGAAGGAACCCGTGCGCGTGCGCCGCAGTGCCTCGAGGTGACCCCCGCACCCGAGGGCCTCCCCCAGATCGCGGGCGAGCGCCCGCACGTAGGTTCCGGGAGAACACCGCACGTCGAGGGTCAAGCGGTCCGCCGTGGCCCCCACGAGCTGGAGGGCGTGCACCGTGACCGCGGCCGGGCTTCGCTCCACGGCGATCCCCGCGCGCGCCATCTCGTGAAGGCGCCGCCCCCCCACGTGCTTCGCCGAATACGCCGGCGGCACCTGGCTGAGCTCGCCGACGAGCCTCGCGCAGGCGTCGCGCACCGCAGCCTCCGCGAGGTGCACGGCGCGGGGGACGCCCAGCGGGGCTCCCGTGGAGTCGTCGGTCGACGTCGCGAAGCCGAGGCGCACCACGGCCCGGTACTCCTTGGCGCCGCCGGCGAGAAAGCGGGCAAGCCGTGTAGCCTTCCCCACGCACACCGCCAGGACGCCGGTGGCGAACGGGTCGAGGGTCCCCGTGTGGCCCACGCGGCGGACGCCCGCCGCTCTCCGGACGCGGTCGACGACGTCGTGGGAGGTCGGCCCCGCGGGTTTGTCCACGACGATGACGCCGTGGAGTCCGTCTCCCCTACTCGTCGCCATCGGGCTCGTCGCCGGCGGGCCCGTCGGCCCCGGCGGCGGCATCGGCGGCGTGTACCTCTTGCAGGATCTGGGCGACCCGGTCGGTGGCGTCGAGACCGGTGTCGAGCTGGAACGCGATCTCGGGCGTGATGCGCATCCGGATGCGGCGGCCGATCTCGCGGCGGACGAATCCTGACGCCTTGCGGAGGCCGGAAAGGGTCTTCTGGCGCTCGGCGGGATCCCCCAGCACGCCCACGAAGATCTTGGCGTTGCGAAGGTCGTGGGTCAGCTCAACACGCGTCACGGTGACGAAGCCGATGCGGGGATCCTTCAGGTCGCGGCCGATGATCTTCGCGACTTCTTCGCGGATCTCCTCGCCCAGCCTGTCGGTGCGCCGACCGCTCACAGGATCTCCGTCTGGCTGTCGATCAGGAGGATGTCGCGGGCCATCCCCGCGGCTCCCGCCACGCTCGACAACGTCGACTCCAGGTGGGAGTGATCGGTGTTGACCGAGACGACCGCGAGGCGCGCCCTCTGCCAGAGGTCCTGGTGCTCCACTTCCGCGATGGACACGTTGAAGCGGTGGCGGACCTTCTCCTCGAGGCTCCGGAGCGCCTGGCGCTTGTCCTTCAGGGAGCGAGCGCCCGGAAAATGAAGGTCGAGGGTCAGAAGACCGATCACCATGGTCCCACTTCACCACAAAGCCGCGGGCGACACAAAGCGCGTGACGGAGCCAGGAGACTCCGGCTTGCCTCTGCCGTTAGAATGGCACCCGCATGTCCAACGCCACCGACGAAGGGACCATCGGATCGTACCGGCTCATCCGGAGGATCGGCAAAGGGAACATGGGCGTCGTGTACGAGGGCGTCGACGTGTCGGGACGCCACCTCGCCTTGAAGGTCCTGTCGGGAGAGCTCGCCAAGGACCCGGAGCTCGTCGAGCGCTTCCGCCGCGAAGCCATGGCGGCGGCGCGCCTTCCCCATCCCAACATCACGAGCGTGGTCGACTTCGGCGCCGAGGGCGACCGCCTCTACATGGCGATGGAGCTTCTCGACGGCGCGGACCTGAAGGTCCTCATCGACACCGGGCGCCTCGGCCCCCTGCCGGAAAGACTCGGGATCATGAAGCAGGTCGCCGCGGGGATGGCGGCGGTCCATGCCGCTGGCCTCGTCCACCGCGACATCAAGCCCGCCAACATCCACGTGACCCCCGCGGGCGTCGCGAAGATCATGGACTTCGGCCTCGTGCGCCTCAGCGACTCGAACATGACCAGCACGGGCATGGTGATGGGAAGCCCCGCCTACATGGCCCCGGAGCAGCTGCGGGGGGAGAAGGTCGAGGCCCGCTGCGACGTCTTCTCGATGGGAGCCGTCTTCTACGAGCTCCTGTCCGGCAGGCGCGCCTTCCCCGGAAAGGGCATCACGGAGATCATGATGGGCGTCGTCACCCGCGAGCCTTCCCCCTCGTCGATTACGCGCCCGACACCCCCCTCGCGGTCGCCCTGGTCGTGGGCCGCGCGATGCGCAAGGACCCGACCCAACGGTACCGCAACGCCGGCGAGCTCCACGCCGCCCTCGAGGTCCTGGGAACGGTCTACAGCGGGGACTAGTTCCCCACGATCCAGAGGGTCGCGGCCGCGTTGGCACCCAACGTGGTGGCGACGGGCCGCCCGAGCGAGAGATTCACGGTGCGATTGCCGCCCGGGACACCGTCGTCCAGGACGGTGACCGTGAACGTCTTCTCCTTCTCCCCCCGGCCGAACAGCAACGTGCCTTCCGCCGGCAGGTAGTGGGTCCCTGCGATCGCCGTCCCGTCGGCGGTGGCATAGTCCACCGTCGCGGCCTCCGCGAGCCTGCCGGTTCGCCTGACCGCGATGGTGGCGATGGGACCCGACTCCCCGACGCTGTAGTCGCGAAGGCTGAAGGCCACGGGCCCGGGCGGCGCAAGGGCCCGGATCGTGAGGACGGCCGTGTCCTGGGCGCCCAGGACGGCGCCCGACGGGGCGCACAGGACCAGCTGAACCGGCTCGGGCCCCACGCTGCCGGCCAGGGGCACCATGAAGGCCTTCGCCGTGACGCCGGGAGCGAAGGTGAGGTTTCCCGAGACTTCCACCGACCCGAGGGTCGCAAAGTGCACGCTGACCGTCCCCGTCGCGGGCCCGAGCCGGCGCACGGTGATGGCAGCCTGCGGCACACCCGCGGCCACGACGTAGTCGCTCCGGGTGAACTCGAGCCGGGGATCGTCGGTCGTGATCGTCAGGGTTGCGGTTGACCGGTCACCCAGAGCGGCACCCTGCTGGGCGTTGCTGAGCTGCAGGCCCACGGTCTGGTCCCCTTCGACGAGAGCGTCGTCGGTCACCTCAACGGGGAACGTCCGGCGAGCGACGCCCTTGCCGAACGTGAGGGTCCCGCCCGCGGCCGTGTAGTCCGTCCCGGCGACCGCCGTACCGTCGAACGTCGCGTAGTCGATGGTGACGGCGTTCGACAGGGGTCCCAGCCTGTCGACCTCGATGGTCGCCTGCGCACCGTCTTCCCTGACGCTGTAGTCGTATTGTCTGAACCCGATCAAGGGGTCGTCGGTGAGGATATCGAGCGTTGCGAAGGACCGTGCGCCGAGGGTTGCGCCGCCGAGTGGAGCCGCCAGGTCGAGATTGACGTACTGATTTCCATGGACCTGGCCGTCGTCCAGGATGGGCACCTTGATGGTCTGCAGGAAGACGCCAGTTCCGAAGGTCAGCACGCCGAACGTGCTCTCGTAGTTCGTCCCGGCAACGGCGGTCCCGTCCGAGGTCCCGAAGTTGACGGTAACGCCGGCGGCCGCCCCGCCCGTTCGCCTCACGTCGATGACCGCCACGCGGCCCTTCTCCAGGACCCGGTATTCGGGGCGGCCAAACTGGACGGTGCCCGCCCTGTTGACATCGGGGATCGTGAGGACCGCGGTGTTCGGCTGTCCAAGCGCACCGACGTCCGGACTCGAGAGGGCGAGGAGGATGGTCTTGTCACCGTCCGCAACTCCGTCCTTCAGGAGCGCGACGGTAAACGCCTTGTTGACTTGTCCCGGGAGGAAGGTCAACGTCCCGGCGGTGTCCTTGTAGTCGACGTCCGGGACAGCGCTTCCGGGAGACGTCGCATACCCCACGTGCACCGTTGCGGGCCCGGCGTGAAGGACCCTCACGACGATCAAGGCCCTGCCGCCCGCCTCGCTGACGGAGTATTGGCCCGCGCTGAACTCCACGACCGGGTTCCCCTGTGCGATGGTGAGCACGGCCGCGCTCGGGCTCCCGAGCGTCGCGCCACCACCCGGGTTCGCGAGCTGCAGCTTCACGGTGGTGTCGGGTCCAGCCCTCCCGTCGTCCAGGATCGGAATCGAGAAGCTCGCCCTCGCGACGCCGGCGTCGAACGTGAGGGTCCCCGTCGTGTCCTGATACTGCTTGCCCGGGGCGGCCGTGCCGGCCGAAGTGGCATAGTCCACGGTCACACCGGACGCGGTACCCGCCGTGCGAGTGACCCAGATCTTCGCGGCCGAGCCGCTCTCGTTCACGCCGTACGCGAGCGACGAGAACTGGACCTTGCCCGCGACGTTGGTGTCGAGGATCGTCAACACCGCGGAGCTCTTCCCCCCCAACACCGCTCCACCTCGGGCGTTGGTCAGGGTGAGCAGGACCGTACGGTTCCCCTCGGCCACGCTGTCGTTCGTCACGGGCACGGTGAACGTCCGGGCAACGTCCCCGGGCTCGAAGGCGATGATCCCCGACGTGGCCGTGTAGTGGACTCCCGCCACGGCGGACCCGTCCGATGTCGCGTAGTCCGCGGTCACGGTGCCCGCCGTGCCGCCTCTCCGCGTGACCGTGATGGTGGCCCTGCGACCGGCCTGGCTCACCCAGTAGTTGGGCGCGCCGAACTCCAGACGCTGGCCCTGGGTGTCGTTCAGGATCCAGGCTTCCCCGGTCGCCTTGGACAGCAGCCCGTTGGTGGGCGCCGCGAGGCGCACGAAGAAGCTCATCGTCTCTTCGAGCGTGGTCTCCGGCGCTACCGGAACCGTCACGGTCTGCGTAGTCTCGCCCGGGAGGAAGGTCAGGACGCCCGACGAAGCCGAGTAGTCGCTCCCCGCCGCGGCCGTTCCGTCCGCCGTCGCATAGGCGACCGTCACGGCCACAGAGCTCGCTGGCGCCAGCGTCACCGTGAAGACGGCGGGGGCTCCCGTGTCTCCAACGGTGACGTCGTCGATCGCGAGGGAAGACGGCAGCAGGTCCGTGTCGCTCGCCGTGTTGTTGGCGAGCACCGGGTCGGTCACCCCGGAGGGCAACGCGAGGCGCGCCGAGTTGCGCATCGAGCCCCTCGCTCCTGCTGCCACGGTCGCCGTCAACGTGTACGTGGCTGTTCCGCCATTCGACAGGTTGATCGAGTCCACGAGATCGCCCGAGCCACTCGGAGTACAAGTGGACCCCGGCGACGCGACGCAGCTCCAGGCGGCCCCGGTCAGCTGGACCGGCAGGAGGTCGCTCACCGTCAATTCCTTGGCATCGTTCGGGCCGTTGTTGGTCGCGGTCACGACGTACGTGACCGTCTGCCCGGGTGTCGCGGCGCCCACGCCGTCGTCGATCGCCACCGAGACGTCGGCCGACCCCGCCCCGAGGAGGACGACGGCGCCGGCGGTGCTCGCGGCGGCGAGATCGAGCCTTCCGTCCCCGTTGAAGTCCGCCGTGGCGAAGGGCCCGGCCGCCGAAAGCGGGGGAAGAAGAAGCAGGGGGCCGGCCGTCAGATGCCCGGCACCATCTCCCGCGAGGATCTGGATCGAGTTTCCAACTGACATTCGGAACGCGACGTCCGCCTTCCCGTCCCCGTTGAAGTCACCGAGAACGACGCGCCCTTGGGACGCGAACTGGGGCAACGGGGCGCCGAAGCCACCGGCGCCATCCCCCAAGAAGATCGAAAGTGCCGGATATCCCGCCGCGACGATGTCCGGCTTGCCGTCCCCATTGAAGTCGGCGACGCCAACCGAGTCGAAGTAGTGCCCGGGCGTCCCGAGACTCATCGCCGGGCCGAGCCCTCCCGCTCCATCACCGAGAAGCACCACAAGGTCGAAGTAGGTGCTGGCGACGACGTCGGGGCGACCGTCTCCGTTGAAATCTCCGACCGCGACGAACAACGCCGCGTTGTAGAGAGGGGAGGCACTCACCGGATAGGTGCCGGGCATCCCGAAGCCGCCCAAACCATCTCCCAACAGAACCGATACTCCCGAGCCGGTCGCCACGATCAGGTCGGGTTTTCCATCCCCGTTGAAATCAGCGACAGCCAGGTCCTTGGCGAAACCCCCGCCAAGAGCCTGGGCCCCGCCCGCAGCGAACCCACCAGCGCCGTCGCCGATCAGGACGGTGGCTGCGGGAGAGTTGTCCAGTACCGCCAGGTCCAGCGTGCCGTCGTCGTTGAAATCAGCGGCTACCATCGCGGTCACCAGAGGCGGGGCGGACCCATTGACGGTCGCCGCGACGCCACCCGACCCGTCCCCGATCAGGATCGAGAGGCCGCCGCTGGCCGTCAGCGCCGCGATATCGACCTTTCCGTCCTTGTCGATGTCCCCCGTCGCGATGGCGACAGGGCCCGGTGTCATCGGGTACGTCGTCGGACGCGAGAAGCGGCCGACGTTGCCGCCGAGTAGCGTCGTGAGCCCGAGAGGGTAAGGGTAGCTCACGACGACGTCGTCTCGCCCGTCACCGTCGAAATCGCCGACCGCGGCCCACCGGGCCACGCCGCCCAAGCCCTCCACGGCAGGCGAGAAACGCCCAGCGCCGTCTCCCAACAGAAAGAAGACCGCGGCTCCGTCCGGCGCGCCATACGACGGCGGCGCGACCGCCAGATCCATCGCCCCGTCGCTGTTGAAGTCGCCTACCATCAGCTGGCCGCGGTCGAAACCCTGGTTGGGGTCCAACACCGGGAACGTGGCGGGGGGCGCGAACCTGCCGAAGCCGTCTCCGATGAGGATGGAGACTGCGCTGCTGTCGAGTGCCAGGATGGCGACGTCCGGCTTGCCGTCCGCGTTCAGGTCGGCCACGACAACGGACGCCGCGTTCACCCCAGCCGCGACCATGCTGGACACGAATCCGCCCTTCCCGTCTCCCATGAGAACCAGGAGCCCGTCGCTCGTTCCGGCCACGAGATCCGCTCTTCCGTCTCCATTCAGGTCCGCTGAGGTGATCGATTGGATCCCTTGTCTTTGCGCGACCGACTTCGGCTCGGAGAGGCATCCGGAGCCGTCGCCGAGCAGGAGGAACAACTCGCCCGACGCGGCGACAGCCACGTCTTGCCTGCCGTCCGTATTGAAATCCGCGACGGCGACGCCAACAGCGTGACCGGACGTGGGGCTTGGCGGCAGTGGCCGCGTGCAGAACTCCGCAAAGCCTCCCGATCCGTCCCCCAGCGACACGGATACCCCGGTGAACACCCCCACCCTCACCAGGTCGAGTGTCCCGTCCCCATTGAAGTCGCCCGCAGCCGGAGCCGGCCCGCCGGAAAAGGGCAGCGAAATGATCGAGGGCGGCCCGAAGCGTCCGGCCCCATCACCCAGGTAGAGAGACACCTCCAGGGATGGAACGGAAAATCCGGCGATGTCCAGTTTGCCGTCCTTGTTGAAGTCCGCCACGATGGCGCTCGGTGCGAACTGCGCCCACGCTGGAGTCGAGAGGCTCAGCAGCAGCGCTGCGAATGCTAGTAAACCGGCGTGCCCAACAGCACGCGGGCGATGAGACGAATCCGGCCGCCGCATTGCGCCGGGCGCTGTGGGAAACCGATCGCCTCGGTTCATGAGAACCTCTTTTCGCTCGCGGGGTAGACGGACCCGCTTTCGGGAGGGGGAGTGGAAGGAGGGTACTGCTCCCAAATGGAGCAGTCAACTCCCACAAACGGGCAAAACCCGGACGCTTCCGGGCGTCCCGCTGCCGTTGCGCGGAGCGGCTCGAGCGCTGCTCTCTTCCGAGTGGTGTCGATGGTTGCCGCAGTCGGATCCCCGAGTCTCGCTCCCCGCGGAGCGCAGGGGGGAAAGGGGGACGGGAGTCCCCCTTCTAAGTTAAGGCAGGCAGGAGGCCGGTTTCGTGATCGAGTTCCTGGAGGAGGGTGATTCCCCCAGTCCCTCGTTTACTCGAGCGTCTCCTTCACCTTCTCGGTGGTGAAGAACTCGATCACGTCGCCGGGTTTCAGGTCGTTGTAGCCGGCGATGCCGATGCCGCACTCCTGACCCGCCTTGACCTCGGCAGCGTCGTCCTTGAAGCGCTTCAGGGACGAGACCTTTCCGGTGTGGATGACGACGTTGTCGCGGAGCAGACGAACCTGGGCCTGGCGGTTCACCTTGCCGTCGGTCACGAAGCTGCCCGCGATGGTGCCGACCTTCGAGATCTTGAAGGTGTCGCGCACCTCCGCGGCGCCAAGGCGCACCTCGCGGATCGACGGCTCGAGGAGGCCCTCGAGGGCCTTCTTCATCTCCTCGACGGCATCGTAGATGACAGTGTAGAGGCGGATCTCCACCTTGTCTCGCTCGGCGGCCTCCGTGGCCTTCCGCTCGGGCCGCACGTTGAAGCCGATGACCACGGCGTTGGACGCCGCCGCCAGCAGAACGTCTCCCTCGCTGATCGCACCGGCGCCGGAGCGAATGATCCGGAGCTTGATCTTCTCCTGGGGGATCTTCTCGAGCTGGTCCGACAGGGCCTCGACAGAGCCTTGAACGTCGGCCTTCACGACCAGGGGCAGCTCCTTGAGCTGGCCCTCGGCGATGGCGCGAGAGAGGTCCTCGAGCTTGATCTTCGAGGAGGCCGCCATGGCCTTCTCGCGAAGCTTGAGCTGCCGGAAGGCGACGATGGACTGCGCCTTCAGGGCGTCGGTGACGACCATGAGCTGATCGCCCGGCTCCGGCAGCGACGCCAGCCCGAGGACCTCCACGGGGGTCGACGGCCCCGCCACCTTGAGGCGCGTCCCCTGGTCGTCGACGAGGGCTCGGACCTTCCCGGAGACCGCCCCGGCGACGACCATGTCGCCGACCTCCAGCTTGCCGTCCTGGACGAGGATCGTGGCCACCGGCCCGCGTCCCTTGTCCAGCCGAGCCTCGAGCACCGTGCCGGCGGCGCCTTTCTTGGGATTGGCCTTCAGCTCCTGAAGGTCGGCAACCAGGAGGATCATCTCGAGGAGCTGATCCAGGTTCTGCTTCTTCTTGGCCGAAACGTTCACGAAGACGGCCGTCCCGCCCCATTCCTCGGGCATGAGGCCGCGGTCGGAGAGCTGCTGCTTCACCCTGTCGGGCTGGGCGTCGGGCTTGTCGATCTTGTTGACGGCGACGATGATCGGCACGCCGGCGGCGCGCGCGTGATCCATCGCCTCCACCGTCTGGGGCATGACGCCGTCGTCGGCAGCCACCACCAGGATGACGATGTCGGTCACCTTTGCGCCGCGGGCGCGCATGAGGGTGAAGGCCTCGTGGCCGGGGGTGTCGAGGAAGACCACCTTCCGCGTTCCCACGTCCACGTGGTAGGCGCCGATGTGCTGGGTGATTCCGCCCGCCTCGCCCGTGGCCACGCTGGTCTCTCGGATCGCGTCGAGCAGCGAGGTCTTGCCGTGGTCGACGTGTCCCATGACGGTCACGATCGGAGCGCGCGTCTCCATGTCCTCGGGTTTCGAATCGGTGTCCTGGACCTGGACGACCTCTTCCTCGAAGGACTGGATGGTGGCCTCGTACCCGAACTCCTTGCAGAGCTCGATGGCGAGAGCCGGCTCGATGGCCTGGTTGACGGTGGCCATGATGCCGCGCCCGATGAGCGTCTTCATGATGTCGCGGCTCTTCACGTCGGGCATCTTCTCGCTCAGCTCCTTGACGGTCACGCCTTCCGTCAGGGTGATCCTGCGAGGGGGACCCGTATAGACCGGCCGCTCCTCACGCTGGGTGGGCGGCGGAATCTTGGGGCCGCTGCGGTCCTTGGATCGCGGCGCGGGTCGCCCGACGGGGCGCATGGGCGGAGGACCGCCGGGGCGCACGGGATACGGCGAGACGGGCCGGGCCGCGATCGGCGCGCCGGGACGGCCGGGTGTCACCATGTGGGGCGAGCGCGGGAGCGGCGCCGCTCCTCCAACCGAGTGCGGGCTGGTCGGGTGGGGACCGACGGGGCGCGGCGGGGCGATGGGACGGACCGGCCGCGGGGGAATCGCCGCCGCGGGGCGCGCCACGGTGGGCGTGGCCGGCGCCGCCGCCACGGGAGGCGCGGCCGCGACCGGCGCCACGGGAGGCGCCGGGGGGGCCGGCGGAGCGATGGGACGCACGGGCCCGGTCACTCGCGGCGGGGCGATTCGAGTCACCGGAGCCGGCGGGTGCGGGACGGGCGCGGCCGGAGCCGCCGGGGCCGGCGCGTGGGGAGCGGGGGCCGGCGCTGCGGCGACCGGGGGCTGCTGCGCCTCGGGCTCCTCCTCGAACTCTTCCTCTTCGTCCAGGAGCGGGGGCGGCGGCGCCGTCACCTTGGGAGCCAGCCTGGGGGCACCGGGCGGGTGGATGAGGGCCGGCGGCGGCTCCTCGGCGCCGGGCTTCGCGGCGCCCTTGGCGTCGGCCTCCTTCTGCCCCTTGCCAGCCCGCGACTTCCCGGCCTTGCGCGCCTCGGCGGCGGCCTTGGCTTCGGCGGCGGCCTTCTCGCGGGCCTCTCGCTCGGCCGTGATCCGGGCCTGGAGGGCGCGCTCCTGGGTCTCGCGCTCGGCCTCGTCCTCCTCGCTGCCGTACACGCGCTTCTTGTGGGCGGTCAGCGCATCGATCTTGAAGGCACGCTTGAGCTTGTCAGCCGTGTCTTCGTCGACGGAGCTGCTCGCGGTCTTGACCTCGACGCCCAGCTTCTTCAGACGGTCGACGATCTCCTGGCTCGGGATCCCCAGGTCTCTCGCGAGCTGGAAGATCCTAACGTTCCCCATCCGGCTCCCCTCCCTCGCCCTTCGCCTCTCCGCTCGCAACCTCAGCCGGCTCGGGCTCCGCGGCCGGAGCCTCCGGCGCCTCGCCCTGTGCGGCCAGCTCGTCGGCGGCTGCCTGTTCGGCGGCGGCCTGCTCCTCGGCCAGTCGAGCGGCCTCGTCGGCTGCGGCCTGCTCTTCCGCGAGGCGCTCCGCTTCGACCCGTTCGGCCTCGAGGCGCGCGGCCTCTTCGGCGTCGCGCTTGTCCCAATCGACCTTGGCCTCGGCCGCGGCCTCGCGGATCTTCTCGGCGGTCTTCTGCCCGATCCCCTCGATGGAGCAGAGCTGCTCGTCGGTCATCTCGAGGATGTGGGCCAGCCCCTCGACGCCCACGTCGATGAGCTTCTGGATCGTCTTCTCCCCCACGTGGGGCAGGCTCCTGAGCTCGTCCACGATCCGCGCCATCCGGGCCATGTGGGCCTCGACCTCCTGGCGTTTCTCTTCCTCGCTCTTGATGTCGATGCGCCACCCGACCAGCTTCGCGGCCAGGCGGACGTTCTGCCCCTTCTTGCCGATGGCGAGGGAGAGCTGCTTGTCCTCGACCACCACCTCCATGATCTTCTGCTCTTCGTCCACGATGGAGACGCGGCTGATCTTCGCGGGGGACAGGGCCTTCTCGACGAAGGCGACAGGGTCCTCGCTCCACTCGACGATGTCGATCTTCTCGCCGCGGAGCTCGCGGATGATGGATTGAACGCGGGTGCCCTTCATCCCGACACAGGCGCCCACGGGGTCGACGTCCTTCTCCCGGGAGATTACCGCGACCTTCGCGCGCTCCCCGGCCTCGCGGACGCACCCCTTGATCTGCACGGTCCCGTCGTAGATCTCCGGGACCTCCATCTCGAAGAGCTTCACGAGCAGTGCCGGATCGGTGCGGCTCACGACGACCTGGGGGCCCTTGGCCGACTTCAGCACCCGGACGATGGCGACCCGGACGCGGTCGCCGGTCTGATACGTCTCGGCGCGGCTCTGCTCCTTCCGGGGGAGCACGGCCTCGGCCCGGCCCAGGTCCACGACGAAATCGCCCATCTCCTGGCGCTTGATGATCCCGTTGATCACCTCGCCCACCCGCCCCGAGTACTCGGCGAAGACGTTGTCACGCTCCGCCTCGCGGACTTTCTGGAAGATGACCTGCTTCGCGGTCTGGGCGGCGATGCGGCCCAGGATGTCGGTGGGCTTCGGGAACTCGATCTCCTGGCCCACCTCGGCCTCGGCGATGAGGGTCCGCGCCTCGTCGAGCCCGATCTGGGTCTCGGGGGTCTCGACGGTCTCGACGATCTGCCTCACGGCGAAGACCTCGATCTGGCCGGTCTCGTCGTTGAAGCGGCTGCGGAGGTCCTCGGCGCTCTTGTAGTACTTCTTCGAGGCCGTGAGGATGGCGTCCTCGATGGCCGCGATGATCACCTCGGGGTTGATGTTCTTCTCTCGGCTGATCTGCTCGATCTGCTGGCGGAGCTGGTTGGCCATGGTGTCTGGTGTTTTCCTAAAGAGCCTAGAATTCCACTTCGAGCCGGCCGTGGGCGATCTTGTCGAAAGGGATCCGCGCCACGGAGCCCCCTTCCTTCTCGAGGGTGACGCTCACGACGCCCTCGTCGAAGGCCGTCAGGCGGCCCGTCCAATGACGGCGCCCCTCCACGATGTCGTAGCTCGAGAGCTTGACGAGCTTCCCGACAGCCTTGCGATAGTCCTTCTCCGTGCGTAGAGGCCGATCCAGGCCAGGAGACGAGACCTCGAGGGTGTAGGAGGCCGGGATCGGGTCCTCCGCGTCGAGGATGGCGGACACTTCCTCCGAGACGGCCTGGAGCTCGTCCAGGCCGATGCCGCCGTCCTTGTCCGCGAAGATCCGGATCAAGTAGCCGCTCCTGTCCCTCTTGACCTCGACGTCGGTCAACTCGTACCCCCGCCCCTCGGTGACCCTCAGGGCCACCGCGCGGACCGCCTCTCCCACGCTTTCGACTTTCAGCTTCGGAACTCCAAAAAAAAGAGTGGGTTGAACCCACTCAGGTGCTACTCCCGGAGCTGGAAGGGGAAGTATATCAGGACATTACGACAAGTTCAAGAAGCCGGAACGACGCGTGCCACGAGGTCGTAGTCGTGGGATTCCGTGACCTCGCAGGTCACGAAGCTGCCCGGCGAGGCCGACCCGTCGTTGATGATCACGGAGCCGTCGATCTCCGGCGCCTGGCCCGCCGTCCGGCCCCGGAGGAGCAGATCGCTGTCGGGGTGCGTCCCCTCGACCAGGACCTCGACCCGCTCCCCGACCCGCCCCTTGTTGCGCCGCGCGGAGAGCCGCTTCTGGAGCGCCATGACCCGCCGGCGGCGGCTCTCCTTGACCCTCGTGGGCGACGCGGTCGGGGAGGTCGAAGGAGGTGGTGCCCTCCTCGTCGGAGAAGGTGAAGACGCCGACGTTGTCGAAGGCACCGTCCTTCACGAAGGCCAGCAGCTCCTCGAACTCGGCGTCCGTCTCGCCGGGAAAGCCCACGATGAACGAGGTGCGGACGGTCAAGCCGGGAACGCGCTCCCGCATCCGCTCCACGAGCCCCAGGAGGTTGCCCCGCCCCGTGGGACGCTTCATCCGGCGGAGGACCGAGTCGGAGGCGTGCTGGAGGGGAATGTCGACGTACTTGACGACCTTCTCTTCGGAGGCGATCGCGCCCAAGATCCCCTCGGTCATCGTGGCGGGGTAGGCGTACATCACCCGGATCCACCGGAGCCCTTGGATCCGGCCCAGCGCGCGGAGGAGCGTGGCGAGCCCATCCCTCATCCCGAGGTCGAGACCGTACCGGGTCGAGTCCTGGGCGATGAGGACGACCTCCTTCACCCCGCGGGCCGCGAGGGCACCGCGCCTCGGCCACGACGTCGTCCACGCGGCCGGCTCCGGTGTCGGCCGCGCAGCGTCGGGATGATGCAGAAGCTGCACGTGTAGTCGCATCCCTCGCTGATCTTCAGGTACGCCATCCACGGCGGCGTCGACAGGACGCGGGGCGACTGGTGGTCGTAGACCCATCGCGGGAGGCCGGTGTCGGAGTCGGTGGTGGTGGCCTCGCCTTCCACCGCGCGGAGAATGTCGTCGATCTGGCCGGTGCCCAGGGTCGCGTCGATCTCGGGGATCTCGCGGCGCAGGTCCGCGTCGTAGCGCTGGGCGAGACAGCCGGTGACCACGAGGCGTTTCGCCCGTCCCGTCTCCTTCTCGCGGGCCATCTCGAGGACGGTGTCGACCGATTCCTGCTTGGCGCGGTCGATGAACGCGCACGTGTTGACCACGATCACGTCGGCGTTGCGCGCGTCGGCCGCGATTTCGTAGCCGCGCTGACGCAGGTGCCCCAGCATCACCTCGCTGTCGACGAGGTTCTTCGGGCAGCCGAGACTCACAAGACCGACAGTCTTCCCTCGCCCCGCAGGCGCTGCCTCGCGGTCCTCGGGTTCGGACTTCGCCTGCCTCGTGCCGTCGAAGCGGACCGGCGCCCAGACTCCGCTGCTCATGCTCTTCGGGCCTCGGACAACGGGCTAGTGGGCCTTCTCGGGCGTGTCGATCCGGTTCCCCCACTCGCGGAGCTTCTCGCGGTCGCTGGTCGCGTACAGCTCGTCGCCGATGTCGGCCACCTGGTCGCCGATCCCGCCGAGGACCTCGAGATCCTCCCCTTGTTGGGCGATCAACGAGAGGTGGTGCGCCACCGCGTCCAGCCTGGGGACGGACTTGTCCATCGCCAGGAGCAGGCCTTCGACCAGCTCGACGAGAGCCTTGCGCGATAGACCGTCATGCCACGTGGGTTCCATCCCCCCATGATAGCGTCTTGCCCGCCCCTTTGGCGAGCCTGGTTGACCCGCGACACCCCCGGTCCTAAGATCCCGTCCCGTGGAGCGGCCGCGGCCAAGGCCAAGGAGATGAAAAGGTGAGCACTGGCGCAAAGATCGCGATCGGCTGTGTCGTGGTCGTCTTCCTCGCCATGATGGCGGCCGCCGTGGGGGTCGTCGGCCTCGGCTGGTATGCCAAGAGCAAGGTCGAGAAATTCACGGGCGACGAGACGCGCCTCCGGGATCTCCAGAAGAAGGCCGAGGAGGCAGGCCCGCGGTTCACCCAGCCGGCCGACGGGGTTCTCCAGGAGGACCGCCTCCTCAAGTTCCTGGAGATCCGCAAGCGCGTCTACGGCGTGTACGAGCAGCACAAGGCCGAGCTCGAGGCCATCGGCCAGAAGAAGCAGGGCGACCTCGGAGACGTGACCAAGGCCTTCGGCTTCATCGGCGAGATCCGCTCGGCCCAGGCCCAGGCCCAGGCCGACGTGGGGATGGGGAACGACGAGTACCGCTACTACGTCGAGACCGTCTACAAGACGCTCTGGGCCTCCGAGGCCGCGAAGGGCATGGGCGGCAAGAGCGTCTCGGAGGGCCTGGGCCAGAGCTACTCGAAGGCGGCAGAGGAGATGGAGAAGGGCGCCCAGGCCATACCGCCGGGGGCTATGACCCCGGAGCAGCAGAAAGCCATGGCGGACGCCGTCGCCAAGATGAGGGAGCAGGCCGGGAGCGTCCAGGAGAACGCGAAGAGCCTGGACGTGCCTCCCGCCAACGTCGAGCTGTTCCGCAAGCACGAGGCGGAGATCAAGAAGTACGCGATGAGCGGTCTCGAGCTCATCGGCCTCTGATCGACTCAGCGCCGGGACAGCCGCCTAGGCAGTGAAGGCGAGGAGCCGCTCCGCGGCGGCCGAGGCTCCCGAAAGGTCGGGGGGCGGCGGAACGGGCCGCTCGAGGACGCTGCGGATCGGCGCCCCGAGCCTGCCCGCCAGCAGGTCCGCGTTGCTCACGTGGGCGCACGGGATCAGGGTCTGCATCCCGGCGACGAGGACGTCGTACTCGGGGAAGTCCCCGCGCTCCGTGTAGACGATGCGGGTCCCCGCGCCGATGGCGTCGGTCACGATGCCGTACCCGGGCTTCGTGACCACCACGTCGGCGGCACCCACGAGGTCCTCGAACCCGACGTCGAAGGCCCTCAGGGCCGTGTCCTCGAAGACCCGGACGTTCGAGGGGCTGGGGCGCGTCGGACCCACCGTGACGAACTCGACGTCGAGGATCCCGCCGAGAACCCCGAGGTCGAGGCCGGGGAGGCCAATCCCTCCGAAGGAGATCAGGGCGATCGGCCCCGCTCCCAGCCCGAGGCGCCGGCGCACCTCGGCCCGGGGAACACGGGGGCGCCGCGCCACGAGGGGTATGTCCACGGCCTTCGGAAACGCCGCGAGGTCTCCGGCGAACGGCAGCTTCAGGAGCAGGCCGCAGCGGCCGTACGCCGACGCCGCCCAGGACGCGGCCGCTCCCAGGCCCGCCCGGCGGCGGGAGAGGTGCCGATAGATCCAGTCCCAGGAGAAGTTCGCGAGAGCCACGCTCGGAATCCCCGCCTCCGCGGCCGCCTCGAAGGCCAGGGGCGGAACGTCCCCCAGGACGACCCGCGCCCTCGCGTGGCGCAGCCAGCGCCATTCCGTGTCGACTCGGTCGCCGTTGTCGGCGTGGAAAGCGCGCCATTGCGCGAGCGTCTCGGCCTCGTCGATCGTGAGGGCATCCCGCTGCACGAGGCCGACGTCGCACTCCAGCGTGCGGAACGCCAGCGGCGCGGGAATCGCGCGCCGGAACAGCTCTTCCGGAGCGGACGTGACCACGGTGATGGGAAGCGCCGCGGAGCGCATTCGCACCTCCCGAAGGACCTGTGCGACTCGCGTCGCATGTCCGAATCCGTGACCCGAAACGTAGGCGACCAACATCAGGACGACCCCTCGCGGTTCGTCTAAGGGTAGATCCGGTAGAGCATCCGCGGGAAGGCGATTGTCTCGCGCAGGTGCTCGATGCCGCAGATCCAGGTGACGACGCGCTCGATGCCCATGCCGAAGCCGGCGTGGGGGAAGGTGCCGTACCTCCGCAGGTCGAGGTACCAGCGGAACGCCTCCTCGGGCAGGTCGTGCTCGTGGATGCGCTGCAGGAGCAGGTCGCGGTCGGCCAGGCGCTCGCCGCCGCCCACGATCTCGCCGTAGCCCTCGGGGGCCAGGATGTCGGCCGAGAGCGAGAACTCGGGCCGCTCGGGATCGGGGGCCATGTAGAAGGCCTTGATCGCCGACGGGAAAGCGGTGGACGACGACGGGCTTCTCGTAGGCCTCGGCGATCACCGTCTCGTCGGTGCCGCCGAAGTCGCTCCCCCACTGGCGTCTTCGAGCCCTTCGCGCTGGATGCAGCTTGATGGCGTCGTCGTAGTGGAGCGCGCGGGAAAGGGCGCCTTCACGTTCTCGAGCTTGCGATGTCGCGCTCGAGGGTCGTCGAGCTCCTCCTTCCGGCGTCTCGAGGACGCGCTCGACCACGCGGCAGACCAGGCCCTCGGCGAGGGCCACGGCGTCGTCGAGGTGCGCGAAGGCGATCTCGGGCTCCACCATCCAGAACTCGGTGAGGTGCCGGCGCGTCTTCGACTTCTCGGCGCGGAAGGTGGGGCCGAAGCAGTAGACCTTGCCGTGGGCCGCGGCCGTGGCCTCGTTGTAGAGCTGGCCGCTCTGGGTCAGGTAGGCCGTGCCCTCGTCGAAGTACGGCACGCCGAAGAGGGTCGTCGTCCCCTCGCAGGCGGCGGGGGTGAAGATCGGCGTGTCGACGAGGGTGAAGCCCTGGTCGTCGAGGTAGTCGCGGACGGCCTTCACCACCGTGTGGCGCACGCGGATGATCGCGTGCTGTCGCTGCGAGCGCAGCCACAGGTGGCGGTGCTCCATCAGGAACGCGGTGCCGTGCTCCTTGGGCGTGATCGGGATAGTCGTGGACCGACTGGAGGACGCCGCAGGCCGGTCGCCGTCGATCTCGTAGCCGCCGGGCGCCCGCTTGTCCTCCCTGCACCGCGCCCGTCAGCTCGAGCGACGACTCCTGGCCGGCCTTGTCCGCGCGCCTCCCAGGCCTCGGCGGGCACCGCCGCCTTCGCCACCACGGCCTGGGCGAAGCCGCTGCCGTCGCGCAGCGATCAGGAACTGGAGCTTGCCGCTCGACCTCTTGTTGTGGAGCCAGCCGCGGAGGAGGACTTCCTCGCCGACGTGGCTGCCGAAGTCCCGATCGGCGATCGCGCACGCTGTCTCCCTCAGCCAGCTCCTCGACGTGACGGCGCGAGCACCCGGCGCAGGCCCGCGAGCTCGGGATGCCGCACCAGGTTGCGCCGCACGTGGGCCAGGGTCCGCGGGATGTACGGCAGGTAGACGTCGGTTGCCGCGGACCGTCGCCATGTAGCCGAACGTGCCCAGGGCCTTCAGGTTCCGCTGCACGCGAGATGAGCTCGAAGCGCCGGCGGAAGGTCTCGCGGGCCTCGCCGGGCGCGGCCTGCTGCCGGAACTCCTCGGCCTGCTCCGCCACGAACTCCTCGTCGAGGTCCACGTAGGAGTCGCGCAGCAGCGAGGCGAGGTCGTAGGTGGCCGGGCCCATGCGCGCGTCCTGGAAGTCGATCCAGTGGAGGCGCCCCGCGTGCGCGCATCAGGTTGCGGCTGTGGAAGTCGCGATGGCAGAGCACGCGCGGCCAGGACGCGATCTCCTCGGCACAGCCGGTGGAACGCCTCGGAGAGCGTCGACGCGGTCCTCGACGCGACAGGTCGCGCCCCGCGCAGGCCCTCGAGGAAGTGCTTCAGGAAGTAGTGCAGCTCCCACGACGAGCTTCTCGATGTCGAAGGCGATCTGGAAGCAGGGCGCGCGCTGCGGGCCCTGCGCCGACTCGCGCTGGAGCGACGCGAGCTCGTCGAGGGCCTCGCGGTAGAAGGTCGTCGCGCTCGCGCGCCGCGGCCTCGCGAGGGCCTCCTGCAGGGTGCGGTCGCCCAGGTCCTCCTGGAGCACGATCCCCCGCGGGCCGTCGTGGCCGACGACCGCGGGCACGGGCAGGCCGCAGCCCGCGCAGGAGCGCGCGCACCGCCGAGGAACGGCAGCTCGTCGGGCGACGAACGGCTCCGGGATAGAGGGCGAGGACCGACGCTCGTCCCGCCGGCCCGCGGAGCCGGAAGTAGCGGCGGGTCGAGGCGTCGCCGGACAGCGGGCGACCGGATCGCTCCGCGCCGCGGCCCCGCGCGCTCCGTCAGGTGCTCGCGGAGGAAGGCCGGCGATCCGTCGGGTCCAGCGACCTCGCGGCTCAGCGAGCTCGAGCTTCGACCACGCCGTGACCTCGACCCGGTCGCTCGTGACCGACGCCGACCCGTCACGCTCGCCTCGCTCGCCCGCGACCCGCACGCCGTCGGCGACGATCGATCGCCGCACCACGGCGCCCGCGCCCACACGGCGCACCCGTCCCACAGGACGCTGACCGCACGACGCGAGCGCCCCGGCGCCGACGCGACAGCCCGGGCCCGACCACCGAGCGCGTCGAGCGGCGCGCCCGCGCGCCGACGTCGGCGCGACGCGTCCACGCAGGCACCGGTCGCGCCCGCCCGAGGCCCGCGGCCAGCAGCGCCGACCTGCGCGTCGAGGTAGAGCGACGGGCGGCCGAGATCGTACCACGCGCCCCGCGACGCGCACGCCCAGGAGCGTCGCGCCCTCGGCGAGCAGCGGCACGTAGAGATCGCGCACGCTGTCGGAGGGCCCCGCGGGGCAGGCGCTCGAGCAGCGACGGCGTCGAGGACGTGGACGCCGGTGAAGAGCGAGACCGGCCCCGTCGCGGCCGGCGGCCTGGCCCGAGGATCGAGCGGACCCGGCCATCCGGGCGCCGTGACGACCGGGCCGGTAGCGCTGCGCAGGTCGGGGTTCGGCTGCAGGGCCAGGGTGGCGAGCGCCCCCGACGCGCGGTGGCGCGCCACGAGCCGCCGACAGGTCGAAGTCGAACAGCACGTCGCCGTTCACGAGCAGGAACGGCTCGTCGCCGAGGAGCGCGCGCACCTTGCGCGGCCCGCCTCCCGTGCCCGAGGATCCGGCGCTCGTGGGAGTACGACGACGCGCAGGCCGAAGGCGCGCCCGTCGCCGACGGCTCCGCGTCACCGACTCCGGCAGGTGGTGCAGTGTTGACGACGACGTCGGTCACGCCGTGGCGGGCCAGGCGCTCGAGGGTCCAGTGCAGGAGCGGCCGGTTCAGCACGGGCAGCGCGGGCTTGGCGCGGAGCGAGCTCAGCGGCGCATCCGCGAGGCCGAGGCCCGCGGCCAGGACCATGGCCTTCATCGATCCCGGAAGACCATGTCCCCGCGTTCCGCCCGCCGCCGCGGAAGAGGCCCACGTACGACTCGGTGACGTAGTCCGCCGGCGCCGAAGCCCAGGGCGCCGCGCGGCCGCGTGGATCCCGTCGCGATCGCCCTCGATCTCGAGGAAGGTCGCCGATCGGCGTCTCGTCGAGCACGATCTCCTGACGTCGCGCCACGAGTAGCATCTCGCGGTACTTCTGGTAGCGGAAGACCGGGACGGAAGCCGAGGCGCGCGGAGGATCGCCTCGACGGCGTCGGCCGTCGGCCGACCTCCGTCTCGATCTCCTCGCGGCTCTTGACACCGCCCTCGACCACGCTCCGGCGCCCTTGAAGGTCAGCGACCGCGCCGCCCGGCGTCCGTCCGGCGCAGGCGCAGGACGTGCCCGCCGCCCGCGGAGCGACCCGCCCGCGTCGTCGAAGAGGAGGTTGTCCTCGAAGTGGCGCGGCGCGCGTCGAGGACCGCGCCGATCCGCGACCACGGCCTCGCGGGCGCCTCGACCGGGCCGGCCACCCGGAGCTTGATCTCGGTCTCGCGTGGGTCCGGCCACGCCGTCCCGGCGTCAGGCCTCGACCGACGCGGACCTTCATGTCGATCCGCTCGTTCGGGTTGTCGCTGCGCGTCGCGGGCCGCGCTCACGATCTTGTCCGCGACCTCCATGCCGCTGCACGACCCGGCCGAAGGCCGTGTACTGGCGGTCCAGGAACGCCGGAGTCGGCGACGCAGATGAAGAACTGGGAGCCGGCGCTGTCCGGGCTCGCGGAGCGCGCCATCGACAGGACGCCGCGCTTGTGGGGGGTGTCGTTGAACTCGGCCTTGATCGTGTAGCCGGGGCCGCCGGTGCCGTGCCGCTCGCGCGAGGCCTTCAGGTCCTTCGTGTTCGGGTCGCCGCCCTGGATCATGAAGCCCGGGATCACGCGGTGGAAGGTGGTGCCGTCGTAGAAGCCCTTCTTCGCGAGGTCCAGGAAGTTCTTGACGTGGCCCGGGGCCTTGTCGGCGAGGAACTCGATCTCGATCTCGCCGAACTTCGTCTCGATGATGGCGCGCGGCGCGGCTGCTCCGGTCATGGCTCCTCCTTCGTGGTCAAAGGCGCGCTCGACTCTACCCGAGCGGGGCGCGGAAAGCGACCAGCCGTGCTCAGGGTTTTCGCGCCGGGCCGAGCCGACGCTTCTCGAGCGCGCGATCGACGGTCGTCCTGGAACCGGCTGTCGCCGGTGTGGAGCAAGCAGGCGGCGCGCCTCCTCGCGCCGTCCCAGGGCGGCCAGGCAGAGGGCGCGGTCGAGGCGCGCCTCGGGCGGGAGCAGCCAGCCGTCGCCCTTGGCCTCGAGCGCGTCGAAGAGCCGCAGGGCCTCGCCGGCCTTGCCGCCCGGAACGCGCCGACGGCGGACACGAACTCCGGGGGCGCGGGCTCGTCCTCGCCGGGGGCGAACCCGCTGTCGAGGAGGGTCGCGCGAGGCGCGGGGGACGGGCGCTCGACGGGCCGCTTGTTCCAGTCGGCGCGCGGAACCGATTCCCGGACCTCGGCCTTCGTCATGACCTCCACCGCCACCGGGAGGGTCGCATTGAAGGGAGGACGCAGCATCGCCCCCGAGAACCCGCCCCGGGCCACGAGGAGGGCGGCCGGAGGCGTCAGTCGGAGCGCCGCCGGAAGCGCCGTCCCCACGGCGTAGGGCCACGCGTACCGGTAGAGGCTCACGACGCCCCGAAGCGCCTGGTCCTGATCGGCGGCCGGCGGCACGAGGACGACCTGGATCGTCGGCGGAAGGATGCGCTTCAGCGCCTCCAGGTCGGCGGAGCAGGAGCGGCACGTGGGTTCGGCGACGTAGAGCAGCGTGGGGGCATCGCCGTCGAGACGAAGCATCGCCCCGGTCGAGAGGCGCGTCCGCTCGGGGAGCGCGAATGGGCCGTCCCGGGGCTCGATCCGGGGCTGTGTCTGGAGCGTGGCGATCCGGACGTGGTCGATCTCCGCCTGGAGGCTCGGCAAGGCCCGCGGCGTCGGCCGCGGCTCCCGCCACGGCCAGCGTCTCCGCGCCGAGGGTCCCTGCCCCGCCGGCCAGGAGGATGTCGATGGCCGCGCGGCCGCGACCCAGGGCTACCAGGGAACGGGCCAGGGCCACGGGCGCTCCCCTCGGTCGGATCCAGTTCGAAGGCGCGGCGGAGGTAGCGCGCCGCCTCGGCGTGACGTCCTGCGGCCGCGAGGGAGACGCCCACGGCCTCGTACAGGCGCGCGCGATGGTGCCGGTACTCCGTCCGAGCCGCCACGAACGCGTCCTCGACGACCTCGCCCTTGCGGCCGGCGCGTCACGTAGGCCGTCGGCTCGAACTCCACGGTCAGCGTCATCGCCTTGCGGGCGTCGGCAAGGCTCGTGCTCGGGATGAGCCGCGGCCCCGGCGATGGCCTTCGCCGCGAGCGCCTCGGCCTGGTCGATGGGGGACGGGGGCCCCGCAGCCACGAGCGCGACGAGGACGGCGGCCGGACCCATCACTCGCTCGTCCTCAGCGTCGTGGCCGGAGCTTGGCGAGGCGGCGCTCGGCCTCGTCGAGGGTCGCGTCCTTCTTGCAGAAGGCGAAGCGAACCTGGCGGCGCCCGTCGGCCGGCGTCGCGATAGAACGACGATCCCGGGCACCGCCGCGACGCCCGACGTCCTGGACAAGGTGCCGAACGAAGGCCACGTCGTCGTCCCAGCCGAGGCCGTCGATCTCGGTCATCACGTAGTACGCGCCCTTGGGGCGGTGGACACGGAGGCCCGAGGCCTCGAGGATGCCGATCAGCCGATCGCGGCGCCGCGCGTAGCCCGCGGCCAGATCGGCGTAGTAGGACGCCGGCAGCGCCAGGGCCACGGCGCCCGCCTCCTGCAGGGGCGCCGCCGCGCCCACCGTCAGGAAGTCGTGCACCTTCCGGATCGCGTTCGTGAGGACGGCCGGCGCGATCGTCCATCCCACCCGCCACCCGGTGACGCTGTACGTCTTGCTCATCCCGTTGATCGTGATGGTCCGCTCCGCCATCCCCGGGAGGCGTGGCGAGGGGGACGTGGCGGGCGCCGTCGTAGAGGATGTGCTCGTAGATCTCGTCGGTCAGCGCCACCGCATCGTGGCGGCGGCAGAGGTCGGCGATCGTCTCCAGCTCGGCGCGCGCTGAACACCTTGCCCGGTGGGGTTGTTGGGCGTGTTGACGATGATGGCGCGCGTCCGCGGACCGAAGGCGCGCGCCAGCTCGCCCGGGATCGAAGGACCAGTCGGGCGGTCGCAGGCGCACGAATCGCGGTGCGGCTCCCGACAGGATCGCGTCGGGGCCGTAGTTCTCGTAGAAGGGCTCGAAGACGACGACCTCGTCTCCGGGGTCGAGCGAGCGCCAGGAGGGCCGCGACCATGGCCTCCGTCGAGCCGCAGGTCACGGTGACCTCGCGCTCCGGGTCGACGGGAACGCCGTAGAGCTCCGTGAACTTCCGGGCGATCGCCTCTCGAAGCGGCCGCGCGCCCCACGTGACCGCGTACTGGTTCACGTCGGCGGCGATGGCCTGGCGGGCCGCTTCCTTGATCTCGGCCGGAGCCGGGAAATCGGGAAAGCCCTGGGACAGGTTGACGGCCCCGTGGAGGTCCGCGAGACGCGTCATCTCGCGGATGACGGACTTCGGTGAAGCGCGCCGCCTTGGCCGACGGCCGGACGCTCACGAGATCGGCTCCGCCGGCTTCGGGGCCGGGCTCTCGCTCGGCACCAGGGCCGCGGCGGCCAGCGAGGGTCATGTCGGGCGGCAGGGGGCGCGAGAGGTCCACGTGCCCCGCGAGGGTCGCCACGGCCTCGTTCGTCGATGAGCAGCTGCACGCGCGCGATCGACGGGAAGCTCGCGGTCATGCGAGTCCACGACGGAATAGACGGTCCTCATCTCCGCATCGCTCCCTCCGGCCAGGCCGTCCCGCGGCCTCCTTCGACAGGTCGACGTACGCCACTCCCCGCGCCGTGACGAACACCTCCAGGACCTTCGTCTCGGGCGGCAGCGTGGCCACGAGGCCGATGCTGCGATCCCTTCGCACAGCTCCTCCACGAGGGTGCGGATCTGCGCGGCGATGTCGCTGGAGAAGGGCACCGCGCGCTCCTCGAGGACGAGGCCCCGGGCGTCGGGCGCGTCGAAGAAGAGCTTGACGTTGATGGTGCGCTGCGCCTCGGGGGCCGGCAGGCGGCGGCAGCTGCAGGCGCGGGCGCCGGGGCCCCGGGCTCCTCGGGCGTGGCGGGCAGCGGTTGGCGGAAGTAGCGCGACCAGCGGGGGGCCGTGAGGCCCACACCCGCGAGCAGGCCGGCCAGGCCGAGCACGGTCACCAGGTCGGCGACACGCGGCCTCACGGCGACGCGCCGCGCGGGTGTCGCGACGACGCTGTCCGGCGCCGTCGTCTCGTCTCCTTCGTACCGCGAGAGCCCCTTCAGGATCGCGGCCGCCACCTTGGCCTGGAAGGCGTCGGCCGCCAGGAGCTTCTCCTCGTCGGGGTTGCTGATGAAGGCGATCTCCACGAGCGCCGCGGGCATGGCGGCGCCCACCAGGACCCGGAAGGGGGCCTGCTTGACCCCCCGCGTCGGCGCCGCCGGTCACGGCCGCCAGCTCCTCCTGGAGCCGCGAGGCCAGGACCGACGACTCCTCGAGGTGCTCGGCCTGGGCCATGTCCCAGAGGATGAGCGCCAGGTCCGCCGCCGCCCGGCGCCGGCTCCACGCCGGCCGGCGGCGGCGTGTTCCCTTCGGTCATGGCCACCCGCCGGCTCTCCTCGTCGGAGGCCTGGTAGGAGAGGAAGTAGACCTCGCTTCCGTTCGCCGCCGTGGCTGCGGCTCGCGTTCGCGTGGATCGAGACGAAGAGGTCGGCCTTGTAGTTGTTGGCGATGGCCGCGCGCTCGTCGAGCGGGACGTCCTCGTCCTTGTCCCGGGTCAGGAAGACCTGGTAGCCGAGGGCGTTCACGATGGCCGCCCGCAGCTTGCGGGCGATCGGAGAGGGCCACGTCCTTCTCGAGGGTGCCGGCGGGGCCCTTGGCCCCGGTGTCGTCGCCCCCGTGGCCGGGGTCGATGACGATCGTGCGCTGGCGCGGCTCCTCGGGAGCCTGGGGCCGCGCCGGAGCGCTCGGCGCCCGGGACCGGGGGCGGCGCCGCGCGGGCCGCCGTCGGCGCGGCGTGGAACTCCAGGACGAGCCGCGGCGGGCCCTCCTGCTCGTACGCCTTCATCTGCTGGAAGCGGCGTCCGAGGGTGACGCTCAGGACGTTGTCGCGCCCGCCCTGGTACTGGACCCAGTCCACGATCCCTCCGGTGAGGCGCTCCTGCTGGAACGCCACCTCGACGAGGTCCCGAGGGATCGAGACGAGCACCTTCCCTTCCTGTTGCACCACGCGGAAGGGGATCTTCTCGCTGGCGTCGAGGACGACGCGGACCAGGTCCCCGGAGACGAAGGTGTTCACGCCCACCCGAGGCACGGCCACGCTGCCGACCAGCAGCGTGCGCGAGGCGGCGCGCCATTCGGCGCGCTGCGCCGAGGAGGGGTCCGAGGAGCCGCGGGATGCCGTCCACCGGAACGAGCCAGATGCCCGCCTTCCAGGAGAGCCGGCGACGAAAGGAGGCGCAGCTCCCCGCCCACCGACGCGAGGCTCTTCTTGTTGTAGAGGCTCGCCTCGCGCCCCTGGTAGGTCAGCGTCACCGCCCCGGCGGTCGCGTCGGCGTGGACTGCGATGCCGAGGCCGGCGATGACGAGGTCGAGGGGCACGAGCTCGATCTCGCCCCGAACGACGGGCGTGATCTCCTTCCTCGACCCCTCGAGGAGGAGGACGATCGCCTCGGTGGACGCCGCCGGCAGGACGCAGGGGGTGACGGCGAGGATGGCGGACAGAAGGAAACGGGTCCGGATGGAGGCTCCTCCCCTCGTGAGCGTCGATTCTCGGAGAATCTTAGCATGTTCAACCCGACGGACCGGGCCCCGGTCCAACCGTGCATGAGGCTTGGCAAGCGCGCCGTATGTCTCCTGGTCTCCGCCCTGGGCGTTCCCTCGCTGGGCTCCGCGTCCGTCGAGCCCCCCGCCGACGACGCGGGGATCGTCCACGCGCTGAATCGCCTCGGCTACGGCCCCAGGCCCGGTGACGTCGAGCGGGTCCGATCGATGGGTCTCGCCCGCTGGATCGACGATCAGCTCCACCCGGAACGCCTTCCGGACGGGGACCTCCCCAGACACCTGGCGGGCCTTCGGACGCTCACGCTCTCCTCGGCCGACCTGATCCGGCGCTACGAGCTACCTGCCGCGGCGAAGAAGGAGCTGGCCGAGCGGAAGGCGGCGCTTGGGAGCGGCGCCTCGGACGAGGAAGTGCGCCGGATGCGACGCGACGTCGTCCGCCAGTACGGCACGGCGATGGAGGGAACCGGCCGGCAGGTGGTCGGCGAGCTCCAGCAGGCCAAGGTCCTCCGCGCCCTGTACAGCGAGCGACAGCTCGACGAGGTGCTCGTCGACTTCTGGATGAACCACTTCAACGTCTACGCCGACAAGGGCCAGGACCAGTTCCTCGTCGGCGAGTTCGAGAGACAGGTCGTCCGGCCGCGCGCCTTCGGAGGGTTCGAGGACCTCTTGCGGGCCACGGCGGCCAGCCCGGCCATGCTCTTCTATCTCGACAACTGGCTCTCGGCCGATCCAAACGCGGCGCCTCTCGCGCGCCGTTCCGTCGCGAGCCGGCGTGATCCCTCCATGGCGACGAAGCCGCCGCAAGATCGAAAGCGGGGCCTCAACGAGAACTACGCCCGCGAGGTGATGGAGCTCCACACCCTCGGCGTCGACGGCGGATACACACAGAAGGACGTCACCGAGGTCGCGCGGTGCTTCACGGGCTGGACGATCCGCGGCCTCCGGCCGGGCGCGCGGGCCGGGCGTGGAACGCCGGAGTTCGTCTTCGTTCCCGCGCTCCACGACCGGGGGGACAAGGTCGTCCTCGGCCATCGGATAAAGGGCGGCGGCAAGGAGGAAGGAGACGCGGTCCTCCACATCCTCGCCACCCACCCCGCGACGGCCCGCTTCGTTTCGCTGAAGCTGGCGCGACGCTTCGTCGCGGACGATCCGCCCGCGGCCCTCGTGGACCGGGCCGCCGAGACCTTCCGCAGGACGGACGGGGACATCCGCGCGGTCGTGGAGACGATCGTCACCTCGAAGGAGTTCGCGGCCGTCGAGGCCCGCGCGGCGAAGGTGAAGACGCCCCTCGAGTTCGTGGTCAGCTCGGTCCGGGCTCTCGGACGCCGACGTCACCGACGCGTCGGACCTCGCCCGCCGCATCGACGCCATGGGCATGCCCCTCTATCGCCAGCAGCCGCCGACGGGCTACAAGGACATCGCGGAGGCCTGGGTCTCCACCGGGGGCCTCCTGTCCCGTTTGAACTTCGCCCTGGACCTCGCCGCGGGGAAGGTCGCGGGCGTGACCGTGCGCGAGGAGACGCTGGCTCCGGGTGCGACGGGAGGGCGGGCGCTCACCGAGGCGCTGGCCCTGCGTCTCGTTCCCGGTGGCCTGTCCTTCCAGACCCGCAAGACGCTCGATACGGAGGGGGGCGCCGGCCTCAGCCCGACCCGGATGGCGGGCTTGATCCTCGGCTCGCCGGAGTTCCAGAGGAAATAGCCATGGCCTTGATCCACCGGCGGGTCTTCCTCAAGTCCTCGGGCCTGGCCCTCGTCTCCTTCGGGGCCATTCCGGCCGTCTTCCAGCGAGCCGCCCTGGCGGCCGAGGGTGCGCGGCGACGCAAGACGGTGATCGTCGTCTTCCAGCGGGGCGCGTGCGACGGCCTGAACGTCGTGGTCCCCTACGGTGACGCAGCCTATCGGTCGCTCCGCCCCACCATCGCGTTGCCGGCGCCGAAGGGCGGAGGGAAGGACGCGGCCCTGGACCTCGACGGCTTCTTCGGCCTCCATCCGGCGCTCGAGCCGCTGCTTCCGCTCTGGCGCGAGGGAAGCCTGGCCGCCGTCCACGCCGTGGGAAGCCCCGACGCGACGCGCTCCCACTTCGACGCCCAGGACTTCATGGAGAGCGGGACGCCCGGCCGCAAGGCGACGGAGGACGGGTGGATGAACCGCTGCCTCCAGGCGCGCCCCGATCCCGAGGCGACGCCGTTCCGCGGCGTGGCCATGACGCCGAACCTGCCGCGCTCGCTGGCCGGCAAGGCCCCCGCCGTCGCGATGGCCACCATCGGCGCCTTCGACCTCCGGTCATCGGCCGGAGCGCCCGTCGCCCGAGGATTCGAGGGCATGTACGGCGGCGCGGTCGGGGACGCGCTCCACGGGACGGGACAGGAGACGTTCGACGCCGTCCGGTTCCTCAAGAAGCTGGACCCGGCGCGATACACGCCGGCCGCGGGCGTGGAGTACCCGCGTGGGGGCTATGGCTCCGCCCTCCGGCAGGTGGCGCAGCTCCTCAAGGCCGAGGTCGGCGTCGAGATGGCGTTCACCGAGATCGGCGGATGGGATCACCACGCCGCCGAGGGAGGCCTTCAGGGGCAGCTCGCCGCCCGCCTTCGCGAGCTGGGCGGGGCCCTCGCCGCCTTTCACGAGGACCTGGGCAGCCGAATGCAGGACGTGGTCGTCGTGACGATGACGGAGTTCGGTCGGACGGCTCGCGAGAACGGAAACCGGGGCACCGACCACGGACATGCCAGCGTATCCCTCGTCCTGGGAGGCCCGGTGAACGGAGGCAAGGTCCACGGCCGGTGGCCGGGGCTCGGGAGCGACCTGCTCCACGAAGGACGCGACCTGGCGGTGACGACCGACTTCCGCGACCTCCTGGGCGAGATCGTGGCCCGACATCTCGGCGTTCGGGACCTGGCCCGGGTCTTCCCCGGCTTCTCCTCCCGCGCGGATCGCTTTCCCGGCGCCCTGCGCGCCTGAAAGCGCTTGCAGAATCGTCACGCCGGCGTAATATGGGCCCGTGCCAGAGACCTCCGGCCGGCGCGTGGCGCTCTGGCTCGTGGACCCCGCCAACGAGTTCCAGCAGATGCTGAAGGTCGAGGCGGAGCTGGCCTGCCGCAAGGCCCAGCTCTCCCTCGAGGTCTACTTCACCGGAGACGACCTGGGCAGCCAGGTCAGCCAGATCCGTTCGGCCGTGGACAGCCCGCACCCGGCCAACGCCGCGATCGTCCTGGCCACCCGGGACCGCGGCCTTTCCGGCTGCGTGCGCGCGGCCGCGCGCGCGGGGATGTCCTGGGTCTACTTGAACCGCTCGGAGGACGACCTCGAGCCGATCCGCCGGGAGTTCCCCGGCGTTGCGATCGCCACCGTGACGGCCGACGAGGTGGAGACCGGCCGCATCCAGGGCCGGCAGTTCCGCGCCCTCGTGCCGGGCGAAGGCCTGGTCCTCTACGTGCAGGGAGGCACCCGAAGCGCCGTGGCTCGCGACCGCACGGCGGGGATGCTCGAAGCCGTGGCGGGTGCGTCCATCGAGGTCTCCCGTCTCGAGGGGGGCTGGGACCCATCGGCCGCCCGCGAGGCGGTCCGCCGTTGGCTCACGATCGTGGCCCCGGGAAACGTGCGCCTCGACCTCGTGGGGTGCCAGAACGACCCGATCGCGGTGGCCGCGCTCGAGGCCTTGCAGGACGCGGCCCGATCCCTGGGCCGCGCGGAGATGGCCCACATCCCCGTGACCGGCTGCGACGGGACGCCGGCCGTGGGACAGAGGCTCGTGCGCGAGGGGACCCTCGCCGCCACGGTCGTCCTCCCGAACTGGGGCGGGGCCGCGGTGGAGGGAGTGGCGCGCTTCCTGAGCGCGGGTCAGAAGCCGCCGGCCACGACGCTCCTCAGGCCGGTGTCCTACCCCGCCGAGAGAGCTCTCGCGCCCATCGCAGCGCCGCGCTGACTAGCCCGCCCCTTCGCTCATCCGACTGACCAGGTCGCCGAGCTGGCGGCGCCACTCCTCGGGCACGCCTCGCGCGCGGTGGCCGTGGGCCGGAAGCACCCATTCGAACGACACGTCCCTGAGGCGCGCGAGGGAGCGGGCCTGCTCCGACCAGGAGTACCAGCAGGCGTCGCGGAAGGCGGAGAGGCGGCCGCGCCGCGGGCTCCAGTAGAGCGAATCGCCGGTGAAGAGAACCCGGTCCTCCAGCAGGTACGCGACGCTCCCCTTCGTGTGGCCGGGGACGGGAACGGCGACGAGTGACGGCGTGAGGCGCGCGGTCCCTTGGCCGTGGAGCACGTCGCTGGCGAAGGGTGCCGCGTCCCGATCGTCCTCGTGGATCCAGACCCGCGCGCCGAATCGCTTCGCGTACTTCTCCGCGTCCGCCACGTCGTCGCGGTGCGACAACAGGATGTGGGCGACGCCGCCCAGGTCCTGGAACGCCTCGACGAGCGGGGCCACGAAGCGGGGCGAGTCCACGAGGAGGTTTCCCTCCTTCCGAGCGGCGAAGTAGCTGTTGGCGCCGAAGGAATGGCGCGACGTGAAGCCGCAGTAGAAGAGGCCCTCGTCGTCACCGAGCGGCTCCGGGAAGAGCCCTTCCGCCGACGGCTTCTCCCCCACGATCCCGATCGACCCGGTCGGGCACGCGAGGAGCGCCCGCATCGCCGCGCGCTCCTCGTCGGGAGTGCCGGGCTGCCGCTCCACGACCGCCTGGCCCGCCGCCGAGCCGAACATCCAGGGCGCGCACTGGCGGGAGACGTCGCAGTCGATGCACGTGGTGTCGACGAACCAGGGTCCGGAAGCGTTCGCGGGATGACGGCGAGCCGGGTCAGCCATGGCTATCGACCGGCGTTCGATCCTGGGCTACGGGTTCCATCACGACACCGGCTCGGCGATCTCCACGTAGTCGACGGGGGCCGGCTCTCCGGCGTCGGGGATCCCTACGACGCGGAGCTCGTCCCCCTCGGCGAGGCGCACCTTCGGGATGCGATGCCACGTGGCAGAGTGGCCGTTGGGCTCGGCCGTGGGGAAGGTCCCGTCCGCGGCCCATGCGTCCACGCGGCGTCCGCCCGCGAACGCCTCGAACCGCGACGCGCCGCCGCTCTCGTCGAAGTACTGGACGATCACGTCCCATTCGCCCGCCGCGCCGGCGTAGCGGAACGTCGCCGCACATCGAGCCACCGGACATACGACGCCCTTCCCGCCCGAAGCCGTCTCCCACGGCGCGACGTCCCGGACCTCGTACCCGTCCAGCGTCATGGCCTCGGCCTCGACGCGGCCGGGGAAGTGCCCCGCCCTCTCTTTCGCGTCGGCGATGCCCGACGCGCGCAGGAACCAGCTGCACACCGCGTCCCGCCAGACCCGCGCGTGGCCGGCCTGGTATTCGAGACGCGACAGGACGTCGCGGTATCTCGCCTCGTCCACGAGCCCGGCGAGCCCGCGCCACGACTCGACCAGGGCGGACGCCGCGGCGGCGCCCTCGTAGTGGGAATCGTAGACGTGCTGGATCACGGTCTTCCCCGACCGCAGGACGTGTGTGTACGGGACGTGGTGCATGAAGAGGAGCAGCTCGTCCGGGCAGCTCGCGAGCGACTCGTAGACGGCGGCGACCGCGGGGCGGTACTGGTCGACGTACCCCGTGCCCGAGGCGGCGGTGCGATCCATCCCGATCCCGGTCGCGTCGGCGCGATGCCACTGCCCCCAGCCGTTCCGCTCCGACGACTCGATCCCCGGCCCGTAGTGCGGGCCGAGGATGTCGGTCAGCGTCCCCGCGCCCAGGGGACCGGTGTATGCCTCGTAGATCGGCCACGACCGGAGCTGCATCCCGACGATCGTCTCCACGACACGAGGGTCGTGGCCGAACGTGAGGCGCGTCCACTCCCGGCGATGCGATCCGCAGTGAGGTCGGGGTCCCAGGCCAGCCGGCCGTAGCCGTAGAGGTTCGCCGCAGCCAGGGGATGGGCCGAGCCAGCTCGGATCGCGCCCGACGTTCGAGACGGCGACGAACCCTCCGGTGGGCCGGTGGAACGTCTTCCCCGCGACGAGCGCCTTCACCGGCGTCGCCTCGGCCGCGGCGCGCATGTCGAAATCCAGGACCGTCTTCCACATCGGCACGAGGAAGCAGAGGTGGCGCTGCTGGCCCGTGTACTCCTGGGTCACCTGCAGCTCGATGGCCTGGTTCGTCCGCTCCAGGGCCCCGAAAAGCGGCGACGCGGGCTCGCGGACCTGGAAGTCGATGGGCCCGTGCTTGATCTGGAGCACGACGTTGTCGTCGAAGGCGCCGTCGAGGGCGTGGAAGTTGTCGTAGGCGGCGCGGGCGCGGTCGTTCTTGGCGTTGCGCCAGTCCATGTGGTGGTCGTAGACGAAGCCGCGGTAGAAGATCAGGCCGCCGTGGGGCTTCAGGGCCCGGCCGATCACGTTGGCCGCGTCGGCGTGGGTGCGCCCGTATGCCGAGGGCCCGAGGCGCCCCTCGGAGTCGGCCTTGAGGACGAAGCCGCCGAGGTCGGGGACGGCGCCGTAGAGCTCGTCGGCTTTCGCGCGCCACCACGACGCGACGCGCGGGTCCAGGGGATCGAAGGTATCGAGGCCGCCGATCGACTTGGGGCTGGTGAAGTCGATGGCGACGACGAGCGTCACGCCCCAGGGGCGGAAGGCCGCGGCCACGCGGGCGAGCTGCGGCAGGAACGCGGGGGTCAGCACCCGCGGGTTCGCGTTGACGTTGTTGATGGCGCAACCGTTGACGCCCACCGATGCGAGGAGGCGCGCGTATTCCCCCGCGCGTGTCAGGTCCGCGACCACGTCCCCCTGATCGAAGAAGATCGAGCGCCCCGCATAGCCGCGCTCGATGCTCCCGTCCAGGTTGTTCCATTCGTTGACCCAGCGGACGGGAGCGTACGGGTTCCGAGTCTCGTCGAGCGGCGTCACGGGCTCTGCGAGCGCGATCTTCCTGAGCAGCGCGAAGGCACCGTAGAGAACGCCCCTGGCGTTTCGGCCGACGATCAGGAGGCTGGGGCGACCCCCGACCTGCGCGGTCGCGAGCCAATAGCCGTCGTCGACGAGGCTCGCGGGAGGGCGCAAACCCGGCAGTGCCGCGTGGACGGCTTCGGTGGTTCCCAGGACGATGGCTCCGTCGGCCGGAACCCGTGTCGCGATCCCAAGCGTGCGGCCGAGCATCCCCCGCGCGCCACGTACCACCTCCTGCTGCGCCGTGGCCACGACCTCGGAGCCGCCGAGGGCGACGACGACGCCGGGGAGGCCCGCGTAGCCTCGCGCCGCGTCACCCAGGGGCGCGTACCGCAGCCACGCGTCCTCTGCGGTCGCGGCTCCCGCGCGCGCGGGGGGGAAGAAGACGGTCAGGAGCAGCAGGTACCGGAGCCGGGAGAGCCCGCGTCTCTTCATGCCGCCGACGCTACCACAGCGCGGGCCGCCCGATTCCAGCCGAGTGCGGTTACCCTAGCGGGCTTGAGGCGCCCCTCCCGCACGCGAGGCCGTACGTGGGCCTGGACCGGCCTTGCGGTCCTCGTCCTTCTCGTCGCCGGGGCGTGGCTCGAGGCCCCGAGGGCCGCCGAGGGGATCCGCCTCCGCATCGAGCGCGAGGCCCAGCGCCACGGCGCCGTGGCCCACGTGGAGGCCGTGCATGTCGGGGTCTGGCCTCTCGTCCGGATCGACGGCCTCCGCGTGGAGCGACCGGGCGGGTGGTCGATCCGGACCGACCGTGTCGCCGTCTGGCTGCGCCCGTTGGGTCACGGCCTCGTGGGTCGCGCGCGCCTCGGCCTGGACCGTCTCGCGATCTCGGGCCCGGGAGGCCTCTCCCTCGAGAGCGAGCCGTCGGTGTGGGACGTCGTCGCTCCCGAAGCCGACGCGATCGGCCTCGAGATCCGCCGGCCCGAGCCCGGGCTTCGCATCCTCTGGCACGCCACGCCCGGAGGAGGGCGCCTCGATGCACACGCCGAGACGTTCCCCGTGGTCCGGTGCTTCATGCTCCAGCGCGACGCCGCCCCGGCGTTGGATGGGGGCATCGTCAGCGGGAGCCTGAGCCTGGTCGTCGCCAAGGAGGCCACGACCGTCGATCTCGACGTCGCGAGCCGCGGGGCGCGCCTCGCCACCGCCTCCAACGAGAGCCTCTTCTCGGGAGAGCCGCCCACGTTCGGGGTTCCCACAGACGTCGCGCTACAGCTCGCGGGCTCGTGGAAGCCGGAGGCGGGCGCGCTCGACGTGCCTCGGTGGCGCCTCACGAGCGACGGCGCGACCCTCTCCGGGTCCCTCGCCCTGACGGACGTCCCCCGCGACACGCGGCTCGACCTGAGCCTCGAGGTCGAGCGGCTGGACTTCGCCACGGTGCTCCGCAACTCCGGGCTGGAGGAGCCGGTCGCGGGAGACGGAACGGGCGAAAAGGCGCTCGGCGCCGCGTCTCTTTCCGCCCGCGCCACCGGCCGCCTCGCGGAGCCGTCTTCCTTCGTGGTGACGCAGCGCCTGGACTTCACGCCGCCGCGGCGGGCCCTCCCCGCGATCGAGAGGCTCAAGGAGGATTTCGTCCACGAGGTCTCCCCCGCCGGCGGAGGCCGGCGGGCCATCGCGGTCTCGCCGGACTCCCCTGACTTCATCCCGCTGGCCGACGTCCCTCCCGTCTTCGTCCGCACGCTCCTCCTCGCCGAGGATGCGGGCTTCTACGGACACCGCGGCATCGACCTCTCGGAGCTCCCCTCGGCGATCCTCACCAACTGGGCGAAGGGCGGCGTCGCCCGGGGCGCCTCGACCATCACACAGCAGCTCGCGAAGAACCTCTTCTTGTCCCGCGAGAAGCGACTGGGCCGCAAGCTCCAGGAGCTTTGCCTCGCTCTCCTCCTGGAGTCCTCGTTGCCGAAGAGCCGCATCCTGGAGATCTACTTGAACGTGATCGAGTGGGGACCGGACGTCTACGGCCTGCGCCCCGCCGCGCGCCACTACTTCGGCGTGGACCCCCATGACCTGACCCACAAACAGATGGCGTTCCTGGTCGCCCTCATTCCGGGTCCCGTGAAATACCAGCGATCCTTCGCCGACGGCACCCTCTCGGCGGGCTTCCGCCCGCTCGTGGACAATCTGCTCGTCAAGATGCGGTCGATCGACGTCCTGACCGAAGACGACTACGAAACCGCGCGAGCCGAGGAGCTGCACGTCCAGACGACCGCCGACTCGCCTCGTTGACCCTGGGGCGGAGCGGGGCCTGCGGCTCATAACAACTGCAGACGCCTATTTACAGCGTCTTTACGCCCCTTTAGCCAACGCGGGAGGCCACCTCCGACATCATCGGGGCATGGCAACCTCTGCAAGCCGGTCCCGACTCGCGCTCGCGCCCCTCGCCCTCGTGGCTGCGCTTCTCGCTTCGGGGTGCGCGGGCACGGACAACGGCGTCACCGGTCCCTCGACCACCGACACGTTCACGGGCACGCTGCTCGCGTCCGGGAACATCAGCTACGCCGTCGCGGTGAAGGCGAACGGAGAGTTGGACCTCACCCTCGCCACCCTGGCGCCGCAGACCACGATCACCGTCGGGCTCGGCATCGGCGTTCCCTCGGGGGGCAGTTGCTCCCTCATCACGGCCGCGGAAAACGCCAAGGTGGGGAGCACCCTTCCCGCCTCGGTGGCGCCCGGAACCTACTGCGTGCTCTTGTACGACGTGGGCAACATCCAGGGCTCGGACAGCTTCACGCTCACCGTCCTGCACCCCTGAACGCGGAGTCCATCGGCGCCGCGGTTGGCGGTACCATACGGCATCCCGATGGCCGACCCCGGCGACGCCACCCGATTCTCCGCCGCACGCACGCGCACCCGGCGCCTGACGGCCACGCCCGACTCGGCGGAGCCGCTCCTCGAGCCGGGACGGGAGGTGACGAGCCCCCACACACACCTGCGCTACCGTATCCGGAAGCTCCTGGGCAAGGGAGGCTTCGGGCAGGTCTACCTCGCCCGGCGGCTCGGTCGCTCCTCGGTCGTGCCGTCCGTCCTCTGCATCAAGGTCAGCCGGCACATCGACGGGTGGCTGCGCGAGGCGTACTTCGGGCAGCTCCTCCACGATCACCCGCGCGCGATCCGGGTCTTCGACGCGTTCCCGCTGATGCCGGCCGAGGGGCGCGTCCTCTATTGCCTGGCCCTCGAGTACGCGCGCCTCGGGGACCTCCGGGCGTTTCTCCAGCGCTCGGGCAAGGGCTGGCCCGAGGCGACCACGCGCCGGGAGATCGCGGGGATCCTCCAGGTGCTCGGCAAGCTCCACCGCGGCCAGCTGCTCCACCGCGACCTCACGCCCATGAACGTCTTCGTCTGCGATCGCCACAGCTTGAAGCTCGGAGACTTCGGGATCGTGCGCCAACAGGGGGACCGCCGGGGGATCACCGCGCGGACCTTGAACCGGTCCATGGCCCCGAGCGACATCGTGGCCGGCGCGGCCCCGAAATGGCAGACGCGCGACGATGTCTACCAGGTGGGCCAGCTCCTCGCCATGCTCGTGAAAGGCGACGCCGGGGCGCGGATCCGGACCGGCGAGATCCGGCTCCTCCCGTGCAGCGACCACTTGAAGGAGATCGTCTATCGCTGCATCGGCGAGCGACGGAAGCGGTACGAGGGCGCCGACGAGCTGATCGAGGCGCTTCGGAAACCGCCCGCCGAGCTGAAGGTGGGGGCCCTGCGATCGCTGAAGGGGGCGCACGTGGCGTTCACCGGCATCTTGAGCCAGCCCCGCGCCGATGCCGCGAAAGCGGCGCGACGCGCCGGCGCCGTCGTCCACGGGGGCCCGTCCGCCAAGACGACCGTCGTGGTCCGCGGCCGCCCCAACCCGCAGCAGGCCGCAGGGCGCGATTCCGGGCTGAAGCTCATGGAGATCAAGCGGCTCCGCGAGAAGGGCCACCGGATCACGCTCTTGAACGAGCGGCAGTTCTGGCGCCTCGCGGCTCGACGCTGAGGGTCCCCTTCGTCACCGGGCTCCCGACGCGCGAGGGCGGTCCGCGGGGTTCGATGGGCCCGCCTTCTCGAACGCCTGCGTCTCGTCGAGGACCCCCTCGGCCTTGAACCACCATTTCGGCTGGTACTTCACGTAGACGGGGACCCCCTTGAGCCGTCCCTCGGTCCCGCACGCCAGGGTGAAGGGCTCGGTGGTCCGGAGCGTCGGGTTGTAGCTCTCGAAATCGAGCCGGACCAGCCGCTCGTAGCGCCGCCCCCCGTACTCCGCCGACTCGACCCACTCCGTCCGCCGCAGCAGCAGGCCGTAGACGACTGCGTTGAAGTTGAAGCCGCTCCGGACGTCGCGCAGGAGCTGCTGCGGTGTGCGGCCGGCCGCGGCCACCGCCCGGTCGACGAGGTCGGCGACCGCGAAGAGGAAGCCCGGCTTCGTGCCCGGGGGCAACGAGATTTCGTTGACCTTGGGCGGGTTCTGTGGGCGTCCATCCACGAGACGCAGCAGCTCGGGGAGATCGTAGTAGGTGAGGTCCCTGTCGACCCGCCAGACCGTGTTCTCGGAGCGGGCCCTCCCCCCCACGACCTGCGACCGGATGGCCTTGAAGACGTACTCTCCCTCGTAGCCCACCCGCGCGCGCGCCTCGTCGACCGACGCCTCATCGCTCTTGCGCATGATGCCGACTTGCGTGGCGCCCGAGGGGCCCGCCTCCTCCTGGACGAAGCCCCACCGGTTGATCCTCCGAGGCGCCCGGTCCGGGTCCGAGCCCAGCAGGAACTCGTAGCCACTCCGGCCGTCGGCGCCTTGGCGCCACACGATTCGAGCGGCGCCCACGTCCTTGTCCCCGATCCAGAAGAAGAGAGGCCGGATGGCGGCCGACATCTTGTAGCGACTCTCGCCGGTGACCGGCGGCGGTTCGGCGCCGGAGGTGGCGGACACGGTCGCGAGGACTGCCAGGAAGGCAGCGGCGCTTCTGGGGGCCCATCCACTCTCCCGACTCGCGGACCCAGGACCCCGCATGCACCCCCACATAGCCACAGAGGCGACATTGTCAGAGGTCGCCGGCCTCCCTGCAACTCACGTCCGGCATCGGGGCTCCCCAAATCTCCCAAATCCTGCAAATCCCCTTGACCGTCTCCGCCACCGCTGCTAGCCTCCTGCCACGATCATCGGAAGCACCACAGGTTGCTGAGAGGGAGGGCGGCGTGGAACCTTCGGCTCACTGGCTGCAGCAGGTTGGGGATCTGGCCTGGAAGGCCTTCCAGGCGATCAACACACGCGTTCCCGAGAGCGAGGTCCAGGCGCCCGAGTGGGCCCCGGGACCGCTCCTCAAGTCCCACGAGCGATCGCGCCCGCTCCTCGGCTATCCCCGCGAGACCGACTCCCTCTGCCCGCGCTGCGTGATCGAGACGCGGCAGGAGGTCATCGACGGCAAGCGCGACGTCTCGGAGCTGGTGAACGGCCACATCGGGGAGATCAAGGCGCTCCTCTACGAGGAAGACAACAGCGTCAAGGTCAAGAAGACCTGCCCCAGACACGGCACCTTCGAGGACCTGCTCTCGATCGACGCCGACTTCTCGCGCAAGGTCGAAAGCCGCTTCCCGGGCCGTGACTACCGGACCTGGGGCGACGAGCTCGTCCACCGCCACGGCACCTCGACCATCAAGTACGGCCGTGGCGCGGTCCTGACCGTGGACCTGACCAACCGCTGCAACATGATGTGCAACCCGTGTTTCATGGACGCGAACCAGGTGGGCTACGTCCACGAGCTGACCATGGACGACGTCCGCCGAGTCCTGGACGACTCGATCTCCTTCAAGCCGCGGCGGCAGATGTCGGTTCAGTTCTCGGGCGGCGAGCCCACGATCTCGCCCCACTTCCTCGAGGCGTGCGCCTACGCGAAGAAGGTCGGCTACAAGATGGTCCAGGCCGCGACCAATGGCCTGCGGTTCGCCCTCGAGCCCGAGTTTGCCTTCAAGGCCAAGGAGGCGGGCTTCGACATGGCCTACCTCCAGTTCGACGGCTTCACCAACGAGGCCAACGCCCACCGGCACATCTCGAACCTGTTCGACGTCCGTTGGGAGGCCATCGAGAACCTCTACAAGGCCGGCATCAAGATCACGCCGGTCGTGACCATCGTCAACGGCCTCAACAACCACAACGTCGGCCCGATCGTGGACTTCTGCATGAAGAACCACGACAAGCTGGGAGGGCCGGCCTTCCAGCCCGTCTCCTTCACCGGGCGCGACGAGGAGATCAGCGACGCGGACCGCCATCGCCAACGCTACACGACATCGCACCTTGCCCACGAGCTGGCCCAGCACACGGGCGGCCGGCTGGACCCGATGCGCGACTGGTTCCCACTGGGCGCGGGCGGGGCGTTCGCAGCCCTCTCCGACCACCTGAAGGGACCCGAGCAGAAGTTCGGCGAGCTCTCGTGCTCGTGCCATCCCAACTGCGGCGCGGCGGCGATGCTCGTCGTCAACCAGGCGACCGGGGACTGGGCCCCGGTGACGGCGTTCTTCAGCCTGGACGGGTTCATGAAGGACATCGACGTCATCGTCGACACGGCGCGCGGCCGCCGCGCGTCCCTCGTGCAGGTCGGCCTCTCGTTCCTGCGCAACTTCGACCAGCGCCGGGCGCCGGCGGGGTTCACTCCCATGAGCCTCCTCAAGCTCTTCGGGCTCAAGCTCACCCCGGAGAAGAAGAAGGAGTGGGTGTCCAAGGCCCAGGGCTGGGAGTTCATGTGGATCGGGAGCATGTGGTTCCAGGACCTCTGGACCTACGACTTCCGCCGCACCGAGATGTGCGTGATCCCCTACGGGACCCAGGAAGGCGAGATCTCCTTCTGCGCCTACAACACCGGCTGGGGCTGGCGGCAGATCGTGGAGAACATGCACATGGTGGCCACCACTCGCGACTGGTACAAGGAGAAGGGCCGCCACCCGATCTACGCGGGCGACCGGCCGATCGCCATGCCCGCGGCGCTCAAGCGCCGCCTGCCGGTCATCCAGGTGTCGGACGGGAACGGCCGCGAGGCCTCCGGGGGCTGCGGCACGGGCTGCGGCTGCCACTGACCCCTCAGCGCTGGACCACGGCCCGGACGTTGTCGCCCGGCTCCCGATCGATGAGCTTGTTGTAGGGGTCGATGCCGGCCCGGGCGGGTCGGCCTTCCGGGAGCGCCGCTGCGCTTGTCCGGCGTGACAGGAGGACACGTGCCATCGAACAGGAGCCCTCGTACGCTGATCGGCGCAGTCGTGTTGATCTCCAGCATGGCCTCGCCCGTCCTCCCAGGCGACGGCGGCAGCCTCCGGGCCGGCGCGGCGCGCGTGGACATCACGCCCACGGGCGATCCGGCCTACCCCGCCTCCGGCCGATATGCCCACGAGAGGCTGTACGTGCGCGCGATCGTTCTCGACAACGGCACGACGCGGGCCGCCCTGGTCGGCGCCGACCTGGGCGGCCTGGGGGAAGACGTCTGGACGCCGGCCTCGCAACAGATCGCCGCGGAGCTTCGCTGCCCGCCCGAGAACGTGATCCTCTCGGCGACGCACTCCCATAGCGCCGTGCCGTCGGGACCGCCCCCGGCCGGCTTCCCGCGCCAGGCGCCGGAGCCCACGGTCGCGGCGATCCTCGACGCCGTGCGCCAGGCGAAGGCCCGTTTGCAGCCGGCCCGCGTCGCCTTCGGGACCGGCTTCTCGTACCTGAACGTCAACCGCGACGTCGTCAGCGAGGAGACGCACCTGTGGACGCAGGCCCCGAACCTGGCCGGTTCGTCGGACAAGACGGTGGCGGTCGTCCAGCTCACGACGCCGGGCGGCGAGCCCATCGCCGCCTACGTGAACTACGCGATCCACCCGATCAACGGCTACCTCGTCGGGATCACGAGCGCCGACATCCCCGGCGCCCTCTGCCGCTACGTGGAGCAGCAGTTCGGCGACAACATCGTGGTGGTCTTCTCGCAGGGCGCCTCGGGGGACCAGAACCCGCTCTACCTGCGGCCGTCCACCAACGCCCTCGCCTCGCTCAGCGGGACGAAGGTCTCGGGCTACGACGCGGCGCGGGAGGCCGTCGAGGCTCCGCTGCGCGACGGCAAGGTGGCGCGCCACGCCCTCGATCCCAAGGTGGCCGACAACCTCGAGCGCTTCATGGAAAGCCAAGGCCAGCTGCTCGGCGAGGAGGTCATCCGCGTGATGACCCACACCAGGCGCGGAGCCGACAGCGTGCGTCTCTGGGGCGCACAGCAGACGCTCACCTGTGCCGCGCGGACGCGGACGAACTCGGGGCGGGAGGGCGCGCCAGGCACCTACGAGGACTCCGACGACCCCGTTCGCATCCGACTCGGCGTCCTCGGCATCGGCGACACCGCCCTCGCCACCGTCAACGGCGAGGTCTACAGCGCGATCGGGCAGCGGACGAAGCGCCGGTCTCCGCTGACGAACACCGTCATGGTGACGCTGGCCAACGGACGCGCCAACTCCGGCTACATCCCCGACGACGCCTCCTTCGGCGCCTACACGTTCCAGGTGCTCGGCTCGCGCCTCAAGCCCGGCTGCGCCGAGCAGGGCATCGCCGACACGATCTCGGAAATGATCGACCGGTACGTCGCTCCGCAGGGCGCCGGCACCCCGAAGTAGCCATGCACCGCGCGGCTCTTCTCGTCCTGGCGGCGGTCGTCGCGGCAGCTCCGGCCGTTCCGGCCGAAGAGTCGGCCCTCGACCCGAAGGTCCGCAGCTTTCTGGAGAAGCACCGCGGCGACTGGCACGACATGAACGTGCCATGGGTGGACGGGCAGATCCTCCACGACCTCGTGATCAAGAACGGCCACAAGCGCGCGCTGGAGATCGGGACGTCCACCGGCCACTCGTCGGTCTGGATCGCCTGGGCCCTGTCGAAGACGGGCGGGAGGCTCACCACGATCGAGATCGAGCCCTCGCGTCACGCCCAGGCCCTCCGCAACTTCGAGGAGGCCGGCGTCGCGGCGCTCATCGACGCCAAGCTCGGCGATGCCCACGAGCTCGTGAAGCAGCTGCCGGGGCCCTTCGACTTCGTCTTCTCCGACGCCGACAAGGGATGGTACCTCCAGTACTTCAAGGACCTCGACCCCAAGCTCGCGGTCGGAGGCTGCTTCACCGCCCACAACATCATCCGCAGCGGAGGCGGCGGCGCCGCCGAGTTCCTGGAGTACGTCAAGAAGCTCCCGAACTACCGCACCACGGTCGAGACCGGGAGCGGCGAGGGGATCTCGGTCAGCTGCAAGACGGGCCGCTGAGCCGTGTCGGGCCTGGGACGCCAAGGCCACTAGCCTCGTGCTACACTGGGCTAGTGGAGAAGAGGGTCCATGCCTAACCTGACCATCACCGCAGAAGAAGAGGTCCTCCGCTGGGCGCGGATCCGGGCCGCCGAGGGGAACACGAGCGTTGCTCGTCTGGTGGGCGACCTGCTCAGGGAACGCATGAAGGAAGAACGCGGGTACGAGAGCGCAAAGCGACGCTTCCTGGGAACGAGGGCGCGGGCTCTCAGCAATGGGGCCTACCCTTCTCGAGACGAGTTGCATGACCGCACTCGTCTTCGTTGACACGAACGTCCTCGTCTACTCGCGCGACACGCGTCACGCCTCGAAGCAGGAAAGCGCCCGCGAGTGGATGGAGTTCCTCTGGGACACCAAGCGGGGCCGAGTGAGCCCGCAGGTGCTGCACGAGTACTACGAGACCGTCACTCGCAAGCTCAAGCCGGGCCTCACGCCGGAAGAGGCCCGCACCGACGTCCGAGCCCTCTTCCATTGGCTCGTGCCTATCGAAGCGCCGCTGGTCCTCGAAGCCGCCTGGCATCTCCAGGCGAAAGGCTCGTTGTCCTTTTGGGATGCTCTCATCCTGGGCGCCGCGCAGACCATGGATTGCGGTGTCGTCCTGAGCGAGGACATGAGTGCGGGGCAAGAGATCGAAGGGTTGAGAGTCGTGAGCCCGTTCCGGACTTCACCCAAGGACCTCGACCGTCCGTAAAGACGTCGACCCCGAACTCGGTCAGGTGCAAGACGGGCCGCTGAGCCGCGGCATCGCGGTGGAAGAGAGCGCCCGGACGAGAGACCCACGCGTGACATAGGCGACGCGCTCGTGGTGCTCGAAGGTCAGGGCGGCGATCGGGATGCGGCAACGCAGCAACCATTCGCTCCCTGGGGTGAGAGGAAGGTCCCACTGCGGGTCGACGTCGCCGCCGTCCGGCCGCTGGCGGACGGTGTACAGGTCCGACCAAGCACCGCCATCCACTTCCTCGTCGCGGCTGAAGAGCAACACCGCGTCCCGGTGCCGGACAGAGAATGCCAGGGGCGTCTCCCAGCAGCCGTACGTCCGGATCACGGCGCGTCCCGGGCGAGGCAGGGCGATCCCGTCCGCCTCGGCCACCCAGCCGAAGAAAGCGAGGGCCAGGGCCGTCCAGCCCAGCAGCAGCGCGTGCGGCCGCCCCGCCGCTCCCAGCGCGAGCAGCGCGAGCCCGCCCAGCGCAAGTCCCTGATCGGCCAACCAGAGCCCCACTCCGCGACGGACCGGTATACCTCTCATGACTTCCTCCAGGCGCTCAGCCCACAGGGGAGGCGCCGAGACGAGCACGTCGAGCACGGTGCGCCCCATCAGACGCCAGACTCCCAGCGGGCCACGGGAGCGCCATGCAGCGCGACAGCAGTCCGAGAATGCGAGGGCCATCTCGTCGCCGAACTCCGCGCGAAAGGGGGCAGGGTAAGCGTTCAGCAACCAGGCGTACGCGCGAAAGCACACGCGAGCCGAAGTCGCTCAGGCGGTAGTAGCGACGCCGCGTGTCGTCGCGCTGCTGAGGCCCGCGTAGAGCGTCCCCGGGCCGAGCCGCGTGCGCCCCCCGCTGCGCTGCTCCACCGCCCGCATGATAGCGTAGCCATGCGCCTCGCCGTCCACCAGCGCGACTAGGATCTCGAGCTCAGCGTCGGGCAACGGCAGGAGCGATTCAGGAGTTCGTCTTGTATCCGTCTTCGATATATCCACCATCGATATAGTAGGCACGACCCTTTCGCTTGTCAAGGCCAATCCCCCGCAGGCCGGCGATGCCGCGGGAGCCGGCGGCCTCAGTTCGCCTGTCGTCGCGCCGAGCCGCCCAGCCTGAACGCGGGGCGGTCGACGGCCGTCGCCGCGGCCACGCCCTCGCGGATCCGGTACCTGTGACCGGGTGACAGACCCTCGACCTTCTGCGTCTGCGCCGTCGCAGGCCACCCAATCTCGACCGACAGGATCCGCGTGGCGTCGCCCAGGCCGATCTCCTGCCGCAGCGGCGAGCCGCCGAAGCTGCCGCCGCTGCTCACGGTCCGGTAGAGGGCCCGTGACCCCTTCTTCGTCTCGACCGTGACCTTGACCCGGGCGCCGATGGCGCTGCGGTTCGAGCGCACGCCTTCGAGCTCCAGGCTCACCCAGTGGTTCGCGTTGCCCGGGTTCTCGTACAGGACGCTGTAGGCCTTGTCGGACGGGTAGGCGCCCCCCATCTCCTCGAACACGTCCTGGTCACCGTCGTTGTCGATGTCGCCGAAGCAGATGGCGTGCCCCTTCTGGAGGTGGCCGAAGTTGCCGGCGGTGGTGACGTCCTGGAAGACGCGCCCCTCGTCGTTGCGGAACATCCGGTTCGGCACGAGGGTGCTGAGGTCGGGGTTCCCCGTGCCCAGGTAGACGTCGAGGCAGCCGTCGTTGTCGAGGTCCCCGAAGTTGAGCCCCATCGTCGGGAATGACCTTGTCGAGGCCGCATCGCCTTGGTGACGTCCTCGAAGGTGCCGTCGCCCTTGTTGTGGTAGAGCCTCGCCGTGCTCGGCCGACGTGGGCAGGCCCAGGTAGCCGGCGGCCACGTCCCCCGCGGTCATGTAGCCGAAGCCGGCGACGAACAGGTCGGGCCATCCGTCGTTGTCGTAGTCGAAGAAGAACGTGCCGAAGCTGTTCGTCGGCTCCGTGACCCCCGCCTCGGCGGCGACGTTGGTGAAATGCCATCCTGGTGCGCCGTCCTTGCCGGCGCGCGGCCCGTCGTTGCGGAAGAGCGCGTTGTCGCCCCCCTGCAGGGACACGTAGAGGTCGGGGCGCCCGTCGTTGTTGTAGTCGCCGCTCGTCACCCCCTTGACCCAGCCCACGAAATCGACGCCGGCCGCTGGCGCCACGTCGGTGAACGTGCCGTCGGCGTTGTTGTGGAACAGATCGGCAGGGGAAACGGTCGTCCCCGTTCGATCTCGTAGCCGACGAAGAGGTCGAGGCGGCCGTCGCCGTCGTAGTCGAGCCAGGTCGCCGTCTGGGTGGGGCCGACGAAGCGCATGAGGCCCGCCGCCTTCGTGACGTCGGTGAACGTGCCGTTGCCGTTGTTCCTGAGGAGCGACATGGGGAAGCGTCCCTCGGAGCCCATCCACCCGCCCCGCAGGACGAGGACGTCGACGAAGCCGTCGTTGTCGTAGTCGGCCTGGATCATGTTCAGGCCGCCGACCTCCCCGGTGAGGCCGGCCTCGGCCGTGCGGTCCTCGAACGTGCCGTCGCCGCTGTTGCGGAAGAAGTGCATCGGGTCTTCGAGGCCGTTGGCCGAGAGCATCAGGTCGAGGCGCCCGTCGTTGTCGAAGTCGTCGAGGATGGCGCCCCCCGAGAGGGTGTAGACGTCGAGGCCGGCCTCCCTCGCCACGTTGTCGAAGCGCGGGAGCGGGTACTCCGACGCGAACGTGGCGGGCGGGATCGAGGAACCGTGGCGGCACGCCGTCCGGATAGCTCCCCAGCGTCATGTGGGCGACGTTCAGGAGCCAGCGGGCCCGGAGATCGTCGGGGGCGACCTCGAGCGCCTGCTGGAGGACCTCGATGGCTCGGGTCGAGCCCTCCCGTGCCCGGTGGATCCCTTGTCCCTGTATGGGGAACAGGCACGAGTCCTTCGTGTTGCCGAGATGGCAGTTCTGCACCTCGGCCATCCGGAGATACGCCATGGCTCTCTGGACGAGAACGCCCGCGGGGGCGGCGTGCCCCGCCGCGGGATAGCTCGCTTCGGCGTCCTTCTGAAGCGCGTCCAGTGCCCGCAGGGATTCCTCGATCTGGCCGGCGTTCAACAGCTCGGCCGCGTAGGAGAACCGCAGGCCGAGGCGCTCGCGCGTCGGCCGCGGCCATTCGAGCTGCTCGGCGATGTCCTGGGCGCGCCGGTCGCTCATGAGGAACGTGAGCTTCAGCGGGTCCACGGCGGCGGCCCGCTCCTTGAGGAGCGCGGCCATCTCACGGGTCGCGGGATCCACCCATGGAGCGCCAGCCGCTCCGAGGCCCGCGGCCGCCAAGAGGCCGACAGCGGCCACCCTCCAGCGCCGCACGGAGATCATCGAGAGATGCTAGCCCAAGATCCTGCGCTGGCGGCTTCCCCCCGGTTCGCACTAGACTGACCGCTCGCGCGAGCGCAGTGCCCGCTCACGAAAGGAAGCAACATGTTTCGACTTGCGAAGCTCGGACTCGTCACGGTGGCCGCTCTGGTCGGGGCGGCCTGTGCCGCGACGACGTTCAGCTCCACATGGAAAGCGCCCGAAGCCGCCCCGCTGAACTTCAAGGGAAAGAAGGTCGCGGCCCTGATCATCAGCAAGGAGGAGAGCGTGCGGTACGGCGCCGAAGACGCGCTCGCCCGCGAGATCACGGCACGAGGGGCCGTCGGCATGCCCGCCTACACCGTGATCCCGAAGGAGCTGACCCAGGACAAGGAGAAGGCGAAGGCCTTCCTGGAGAAGGTCGGCGTCGTCGGCGTCGTCGCGATGCGGGTCGTCGGCAAGGACCAGGAGATCACCCAGAGCCCGGCCACGTACTATGGCTCTCCCTACTACGGCTCTTTCTGGGGCGCGGGTTACTACGGCTGGGGCTGGGGTGGCGTCTACGATCCCGGCTATCTGCGCACCGACACCATCGTGTCCGTGGAGACGCTGGTCTACAGCCTGGAGCAGGACAAGCTGGTCTGGGCGGGCCGGAGCAGGACCACGAACCCCTCGAACGCGGCCTCGCTGATCAAGGACCTCACGGCGCGCGCCGCCGGCGAGATGAAGAAGCAGGGTCTCATCAAGTGATCGCCGGGGTGCGCGGGTTCTAGGGTCCCTTCGGTCGCGGCAGGCTCCCGAGCGCGAGGTCGGCGCCGTACCAGACGCGGTCCGGCGCCACGAGGACCCCCGTGGATTTCACGGTGACCGGCAGCTTGACGCCCTGGACCTCGAGGGACTGCGTCACACCGGCGGGAAGCCGGATCGGCTTCAGGATCTTCTGGGGGATCTTGACGTTGAAGCCGCGGTCCAGGATCTTCGCGAGCTGGGCCTTGACGTCCACCTTGGTGAGGGCGATCTCGCATCCCTTGCGCTGCTCCTTCACCACCTCGTCGACGACGGACCACGCCTGCTCGGAGGGGTCCACGAAGATTCGCACCTGGAGGTCCGGGAACACGGGGCGCAGCGTCACCGACTCGCCCTGGGCTTCGATGAGGAACGCTCCGTCGAGTCTGTAGTCTTTCGGGATGACGCCGCCCGTGACGGCCTTCGTGGTGTCGACGTCGCCGCAAACCGCGTTGGCGGCCAGCCCCTTCGAGTCCCACTGGAAGCGGAGATCCGCGTGGCCCTCGCCGTGGGCGACCTTGACGAGCAGACCGACGCCGATGCGGTTCTTCGAGAAGTCCACGGCCGGCGGGTCGGGCTCGAGGATCCCCTGGATCTCCTTGATGGCGACGTCGAGGACGAAGGCGCCGACTCGCTTCTTGCGCAGCAGCATCTTCACCTTGACGTCGCCCTCTTTGTGCACCTTGAGGTTCTTCAAGGTCAACGTCATGCCGTGGAACAGGCCGGCCACTACCTGCTGAACGATCGAGCGCGTGAAGCCCGTGGGGATGCCGATCATGATCCCGCCGCGGGGCGCGTCCTTGACGCTCCGCTCGCCGTTGGCCGACACCGCAGCCGTCAGCCGCTGCTGGAGCGCGTCGCGCCGCGCCGTCAACGCCTCGATCTCGGCGGGCGTGGGAGGTGGCGGCAAGGGCCGGGGGCAGGGAGCGGACGTACCAGAAGGCTCCGCCCGCCACGACCACGAGCGCGGCGAGACCGCCGAGACCGCGCCGGCTCAAGGCTTCGCCTCCTGCGCCTCGGTTTGCCAGGGTCCCGCCTTCGCCTCGAGCAGGACCCACAGCCGCTGATTCACCGGGATGACCTGGGCGACCGCGATCGCCAGGGGCAGTACCCCCGACTTCGCGACCACGACCCCCTCGGTGAGGCCGCCGATCTTCACCGACTCTTCGAGCTTCACCGGAATCGCGAGGGGTGGGATCGCGCTTTCGATCGCCCCGACGTGGTCCTTCACCAGGTTCTCGATCAAGTCGGCGGCCAGGTTTCCGAGCGACGACTCGAGGACGCTGAAATGGACCACCGACACGTGGGCGACGAGCTGCCCCTTCGTGAGGTGGAACTCCTTCAAGGCGCCCGCCAGCTCGACCCGCGCGGACGCGCTCGGGGCGTCGGCGCTGCTGATGCGGGCACGGAGCACCAGCGCGCTTCGACCGCCGCGGAAATAGGCCTCGGCCGATTCCACCCGGAGGCGCACCCGTTGACCCAGCGCGACCTCGCGGGGAAGCGAGGACTGGACCAGCCCCCTGATGAGGTCCTCCGAGATCCCGATGGCGATCTGGTCCTGGGTCTCGAGGCCCCCTCCCTCCGCCTTCGCGACGAGGGCTTCCATGCCCTGGAGCTGCTGTTGGAGGAGCTGCGCCTGTGCCCGGGCCCGCGCGGCCTCGGGCGGCTCGCGGCGCCGACAGCCCGCGACCAGGACCGCGCCGCAGAGGCTCGCGATCGCCAGGAGCAGGTAGCGGCAGCCGACCCGGCTCAACCATCGACCAGGACCGCCAAGGCTCGCGATCAATCCGCCTCCATGCGCGTGAAGAACGCCGGGCCTAACCGGCTGCCCGTGCCGGGGAGCGTACCCTAGCAACTTGCGTTTCGCTCGTCGAGGGGATGACGAGTTGCGAGATCGGGCGGAGCTTGTCTGAAGGAGCAGGCCTTGACGGACGCGCGTGCCTGCAACCCTGCGGTGAGAGTCGGTCGCGAGTGGGGCGGCCAGGCACGATTGGCCGTGCCCGTAAATCGTAAACATCTTGTTTACAACATTGCGAACGCTACGCCACCACCCGGCCCAGCCGCCGCCCCACGACAGCGGGGAAGGCGGCCCATTCGGCCCTCGGGGGTCCTCTCGAGCGCCGCTCCTCGCCACGCGTTCGCCATCTGGATGGGAGTCGCTGCTTTGCGCGACGCGGCGCTGCGCGCGAGCCACCGTCGCACGGCGCCTCCACCACTCTTCGCTGCGCGAAGAGTGGTGGAGGCGGCGGGAGTCGATTTCCTTGCCAGTGTTGAGCCCGCGTAAGTTGCTGGAAAACAAGAAACGCCAGAAACGCCAGACCGTATAAAAATCCCTATAAGACGTACGTATTACACACGCGGCTCGCAACCTAATTTTCCCGCGAATGTGGGAACCAGTGCGGGCTTTCTACGGACATCGCCGGTTGTCGTAGCCTTCCCCACCACGTCGCCCAGAATGCCCTGCAGCGAGAGAACAGAGGGCCGGCTGCCTCCACCAAGTCCGGGGCCCGCCGATCGCAAATCCTCAGCGACGGGAAGGTCAGCGCCTTGGCTTGAGGTAGACGATTGGATATGGCCGGAAGGGATCGGTCTCTCGGGCCAGCGCTTCGAAGGCGTCGGCGATTTCGGCGGGTGTCGCCTGCCGCTCCTGCGCTTTGGGCCAGGTGACGAGCCCCGCGAAAGGGCGGCCAGCGAGGACCCACTCCTGGGCGATCCGGACCTGGTCGAGGTCGTTGCTTACGAGTACGCGACCCTCTTTCGAGGCACGCTCGAAGTGCGTCCGATCGTCCTGTCCCTCCGGGTAGACGTCGATGGCGCGCACGAGGTCCCAGCCTCTGCCCTTCAAGGCGTGGACGAAAGGGCCATGCGTGTCGGCATCGAAATAGAGGCGGAAACGACCCGCCACTACTTCTTAGGCGTCCAGGAAAAGGGTCTCGGAATCGCCTGCTCTTCCGGGGTCGGGTTGCTGGGCGGATGGCCGCCATTGCGAACCAGGAGGTTTCCCCAGTTCCGCTCGGCCTCGGAGAAGAAGCGCTCGTCTTCACCGAGCTCGGCGTCGATCTCTTCCCGGTTGTCGTAGTAGTAGGCCAGAGCGGCGTGGATCTGCGCCGGCGTTAGATCGGGATAGGCCTCGTGGATCCTCTCGTCGGAGGCGCCGTCCTTGTGAAGGGAGACCACGTTGTAGACTCGGATGCGCGTGCCTTCGAGGCGAGCCCTGCCCCCGCAGACCCCGTCGGTCTTCGCGACGTGAGGGTAGTTGACGGTCACCTTCGCCGTAGCCATGACGCCCACATTGTACCGCCACTCGCGCCCGCCAGACGTCTTGCTCGCCAATCGAGTCCCCCGACGCTGGCACCCACTCATCGCTTAGAATCAGCGCGGGCGCAATGAAGTTCACGCGAATTACGGTCCGGCCCGACGTCTGTACCGGAAAGCCATGCATCAGGGATTTGCGGTTCCCCGTGTCGAGGCTGCTTGGCCTCCTGGCCGCCCGTCAGACGCGGGAAGAGATCCTCAAGACCTACTCCTACCTGGAGCCCGACGACATCGACGAGGCGCTCCGTTACGCCGTCAGCCTGGCCCAGGACGAGGTGGTCGAACTCGCCGGTGAAGCCCACATGGACTGACCCTCGGGACGACCGGTGAGTGCCCAGGCGGCCCGGGGAACACTGTTGCTTTCTCCCATCGGCCGGGGGTAGTTCTGGTCTCGCCTGACTTCAGTCGAGACCTGTTCCGCGATGAGCGCGACATTGTTCGGTGGGTTCGCAGTCGCCCCGAAAAGCGCCGGTACATCGTGATCAGGATTCCTGCCACCGCGGCCGAAAGGGTCTACCGACGGGCGCAGCAGAGAGTCTGATCGTTGCCCCGAGCGCTAGCTCCACGACTTCCGAACGGCGTCTTCGAGGGCGATCTGCCGCGATCTTACCCAGGGCGCATAGTGCTTCTCGGCGATCTTGATCGTGTTCCCGAGAAGGATCGCGACGGTTTCGAGCGGCACGCCCTTTTCGAGCAGCGAGCGGTTGTCGTACTCGAATGAGTTCTTCGTCGGGTACTTGTCGACCGCCGCGAGGATCCCCTCGATTTCCTTGGTGGTATTGAGCCCGCGCAAGTTACTGGCAAACCAGAAACGCCAGACCGTATAAAGATCCCTATAAGACGTACGTAGTGCACACGCGGCTCACCACCAGAATCCTGTCGCAACTCGGTGGGGCATTCCACGGACACCACCGGTTCCCGTAGCCTTCCCCACCACGCCACCGAGAATGCCCGACACCGAAACAACCGAGGGCGGTAATGCCGCAGGCTACCCGGCGGCCCGAGCCCTTTGCTGACCCGCTCGGAGACGGGCATTCTGCCGGTACCTATCCTTCGACATCGGGGCGCTACCATCCGACCCAACGAGAGCGAGATGCCAACGTTTCCCGAGTGGTGGCGCTGGGAGCTGACGGTCACCAGCCACGCCGAACTGCGCATGGAGCAGCGCGGCGTGACCGAGGTCGAGGTCCGCGCTATGCTGGAGCGAGCAACGGGTTCGAACCCAGCGTCGTAAAGGGTAGATTCATGATTCACACCCGCCGTGCACAGCGTCCCTGGATCGTGATCGTCGAGCCCGACGCCGGGGTCAACCTGCTCATCGTCGTGACCGTCTACGAGGTGTCCGAATGACCGAGCGGTCGCTACAAGTCACCTACCGAAAAGGCCGGCCTTTTGCGGCGTACTTGCATCTCTCGCACCCGACAGGCGAGAAGAGCGTGAAGACGAAGGCGTCGCCGGACGGCCTCCTGGTCGTTGACTACGGCGTCACCGGTCGCCCGGTCGGGATCGAGATTACGGCTCCACTCGCTGTGCCTCTCGAGCGCCTGAACCAGCTACTCGCAGACCTCGGCCAGGTACCCTTGGCCGAACAAGACTACAAGCCTGTCCGCGCCGCGTAGAGTCCGCAAGAACAAGGGCTCGTAAGCCGCCCGGAAGCCAGGGCGGAAGGGGACGTCAGGCTTCCCCTCGGTCTCATTCGCAATCAGGAGGTCGGGGGTCAGCCGTGTGAGGGCTCCTGATCCCCCATTCGTGAATGGCGTTCGACCTATCCGCCCTCCCCTTGACGTAGTCCGCGAGGTAGGGCGAGCGGGTCGGGAAGGTCTTCGTTACTTCGCGCCCGCGACGAGCGTCTGGAACCTCGGGTTGCCGCGCAAGGGTGTGAAGGTGGGGTCGATCTTGAGCCAACCCGGCGAGAGGTAGTAGGGGACCTTCAGCAACGGCTCGAGCCGGTCGAGCGCCTTCTCCGGCTCGCCCACCAGGATGTAGATTCGCGCAAGCTGGTGTTGGTAGTAGGGTCCCCCCACGGCATCTTTTGAAATGGGAGTCAGGGCAACACCGCCTTCTCCTTCCCGAATCGCGTCCTCCTTCCGACCGAGGTACGCCAGGGCGAGGCCGAGATTTTCGTGAAGCTCGGGCGCCCCAGGGGCCGCGCGAATCTGGTCCTCGAAGGCCTTCCTTGCCTCCTCGGCATGAGCTCGCACGGCTGCCGCGTCCCCCTTCAAAGCCGCGGCCTGAGCGAGGCAAAGACCCCAGACACCACGGTCGTCGAATGCGCTCGCGCCGAGCCCCAAGAGAGTTTCTCGCTGCTGCTCGCTCAGAATCCAGACGAGATCTTGGTAGTTCGCCACGTAGACCAAGAGAGCCGTGGGGTCGACGTCCTTGGGCGCGGCGTCAAGCACCCCTCTTGCGCCGGCGAGATCGCCCTCGCCGAGGAATGTCATGGCCTTCGTCTCGATCATGCTCAGCTCGGTGGGTGATATGGCGAGTCCCCGAACGAGGGCTTCCCTTGCCTCAGCATGGCGCCTGAGATACAGAAGGGCCGTGCCGAGTCGCCGCAAGGTGACGGCCGACCGGGGATCGGAGCGCTCCGCCTGCCGGAAGTGCTCCACTGCCGCATCCCAGCGTCCCATCGCCTGCTCGACGCGTCCCGTTCCCGCCAGGAGGTCCGCGTTGGACGGCGCTACGCGTTGACCCTTTGCGAATTGCTCTAGCCGTCACCCGAATCGTCGCAGCGGCTCTCGATCTCGCGCAGCGGGAACCGGCGGCGCTTCACGACCCCCGCCGCCGCCTGCACATCGAGAACGATCTCGTCGAACATCTTTCGCTGGCGCTCCAATGGGACGAGGCGAGCCCTGGCCGGCGCAGCAGCCCGTCGCTGTCCCGCCAGCTCGTGTTGCGCGCCGTCGATGAGCAGCTCGACACTCGAAGGGACGAGCCTGTCAGCGTGACCGAGCTGAGCGCGGTTTGCGGGCTCAGTGTGCGGACCCTCCACAACGTCTTCCGCGAGGCCCACGGCGTGAGCGCGATGGAATACGTTCGGTTGCGTCGCCTCAACGCGGTGCGCCGGATGCTGGCTCGGTCCGATCCTGATGAGACGACAGTATCGGAATCGGCCCTGAGCTGGGGCTTTTGGCACCCGGGCGCGTTCTCGGTCCTCTACCGCAAGACCTTCGGCGAAAAGCCGAGCGAGACGTTGCGCCGGCGCCGCTCCTGAGCCCGGCGGTCCAGCGCGGCTTGGGGATCTATCAGGCGCGCGAGGATCGGCCCCGTCGCGACGACCTGAGCGCTCGTTCTGTCACAGCTCGCCCCTGCCTCCGAATCCCTGGTCGCAGCCACGCGACTTTTCATCCCCGGTGGTGCGTCCGGAACGGACGACCCACGCCTGCAGTTCAAAGGGCGTGACACGCGCCCCTGCGTTCCGTGTCCACTCCACGGCGTTCGAATGAGTTAAGGCGGCCCGGGTCGTGTTGCGGGCTTTCGCGCGCCCGCTTGCCGTGAGGATGCTCTCGAACTCCTGTCCGGTAAACGGCAGCGTCGGCTTCTTGTGGAACCTTGGGGGCTTCAACGCGCCGACCGGGTTTTCCTCGACCCACTTCATTGCGGCGCAGAGCCGGAAGAACGACCGAAGCCGCTCCAGCTTCTTCAGGGCCGACAGGGCCGTGTTCGGGCCCTTGCGCTCCCATTCGCGGAGAAGGTCCTGGCCGGCCTCTCAGGAGCGCATGTCGAGCGACCGGCGAACCTTCTCGCCCCGAAGCGTTCCCTCGACCCACAGCGGGCACTGGCAGCTTCGATGCTTACGGCCTTTGGGTCGGTGGCGGCAGTTCGTGAGATGCCGCCGGAAGAGGGTCAGCACACCAAAGAGTATCGACGTAATACACACTTAGCGGTTCTGATTCCGCTAAGTGATTGAGTTTACTATAATTACAATGGTGGAGGCGGCGGGAGTCGAACCCGCGTCCGGAAGCGCGCCTACGAGAGACTCTACAGGCTTAGTCCGACCTCGAGTTTCGCCCTCGCCGTGAAGGCCGAACAAAACCGGCGAAGACTAGTCCGATTAATCTCGCCTTCCGCCCCCGGACCGAGAGCTAGGGCCAGCCCACCTTTATGACGCTCTGTCCAACCCCCGTGGGCGGGGAGCCGGCAAAGCGGGTTACCTAACGGTTAGTTAGGCAGCCAGTGCCAAGTTATCGTTGGCAGGTATGTCTTTCCACCGGATTTACGAGCCGGTAGCACGCTCGGCCTGCATCTCTCGGGGTCGTCGTTCCCGTCGAAACCGTGACGCCCCCTACGACTCTCAGTTTAGCACCGTCTTGCCGACAACGGATCGAGGGCTCCCCACTCGCGGGGTGGCGGCCTGACCTGAGCTAGGGCCTCGGCACCGGCAGGCCCAGCTCCTTCAGGTACCTCTCGCCGCCGGGGGCGTTGAGCTTCCAGTAGGCGAGGCGCGTGGACTTCAGCAGAACCGCCTCCTCTCCCGTATCCACCGACCACCGCACGAGACGGTAGGGGGAGGCGGTCTCGAACTGGTACGTCGACGTCGGTCCGGCTTCAATCGCGATCCTCCAGGTGTCCGTACTGAACGTTCCCGCCGGCACCGTCACGGTGGCGGGCTGGGCCGCCCGTGTGATCGTCGCGCGCCCCCAGGCGAGCGCCTTGTGGTTGAGGCGCGCGCTCAGCAGGCTCGGCAGGAGCGGCACCGTCCGCGACTCCCCCGGCTTCATGTACACCGTGCCCCAGCCCCTCAGCAGGATCGGGAGCGCGTCCTCGAGGACGCCGTCCTTCGGCATCTCGAGATCGTCCCTGCCGTCGGCCTCGCCGTCGAAGTAGCTGTGGAACGTGCCGGCGATGCGGCCGCCCCGCGGCAGGATCTGGTGGTAGACATGGCCGCACCATTCCTGGCTGGAGAAGCTGACCTTGGCCACCGGCCAGCCGGGCGACACGCGGGCGAATGTGGAGGTCATGACGTTGTAGTCGTAGATCCCGGTCTGGAAGTCGCGGACTGAGTTGAGCTTCAGCACCGGGTAGACGTCGGCGGCCGGATGCTTCCCCGAGTCGGCCTTCACGCGGAGCGAGTCGCTCATGTCCTCGGTCACGAAGACCAGGATCGCGGTGCCGGAGCGCTTCTCGCCGTAGCGCGGCTGGGTGAGCCGGTACCCGTTCAGCTCGGCCTGGCCGTCGCCCCAGTGGGCCCAGAAGTCGTCGGCGCTCGTCGAGACGGAGGCGAGCAAGGCGAGCATCGGCATCATCCGTCGCATCAGCGGGAGACCCCCGTGGCCTCGACGCCTCGCTTCGGGCAGACGTCCTCGAGGGGACACTGGCCACAGAGAGGGCGCGTACGGCAGGCCGTCTGTGCGAGGCGCACGATATGGGCATGGTAGTCGCTGAAGAGCGCCGTGTCTCGCGGAAGCCCGTCCATGAAGAAGCGTTGCACGTCGTCGTAGGGCTCGTTCCCCGCGATCAGGCCGAGACGGGAGAAGATTCGCCGCGTGTAGGCGTCCACCACGAACAGCGGCACGCGCGCCGCGTAGAGGGCGATCGAGTCCGCCGTCTCGCGGCCGATGCCCGGCACCGTGAGCAGCTTGGCTCGCAGCTCCCAGGGATCCTCACGCGACATGGCCCGGACGCGACCGCCGTACTCGCGCCCCAGGAAGGCCACGAAGCCGGCCAGGCGACGCGCTTTCACGTTGTAGGTGCCCGAGGAGCGGATGAGGGGTGCAAGGCGCGCCGCCGACACCTGTCTCAGCCGGCGGAACGAGAGCAGGCCCCGTGCGCGCAGGGTGCCCAGGGCCTTCTCCACGTTCGACCAGGCCGTGTTCTGGGTCAGGATCGCCCCGACGCATACCTCGAACCGTGTTCCCTTCCACCACGCCGGCGAGCCGTGGACCCGTCGCAGCCGGCGGTAGACGTCCCGTGGGGAAAGGGCCACCCCGTACCATAACCCCGACGGGCTCCGAATCGAGCCATGCGTTGACACCGGCCGCGGCCATGGCCGATAATCTCGCTAGACGCTAAGTTGAGGCAGAGTAGAGATTTTCGCTGACCGCACCGAGGTGCAGATGAGTCTAGAAGAGGATCTCAAGGCAAAGACGCTGGGCCTGATCAACCAGCAGATGGCCAACTGGGTTGTGGCGATCCAGCGACAGATCGCCGAACACCAGGGGAACCTCGTCCGCACCCTCGACGACCTGTCGGAATCGGTTGCCCGCTACGACGAAAAGATCAACGAGTCGGCCATCGCCTCCGCCATGGCCGAGGTCGTCAAGTCCCAGCCCCCCGCGCGGGCGTCGTCGGCCGGTCCCGGGACCGGCCGCCTGCGGGCCTCGCTGACCGAGATCGAGAAGGGGACGAGCCTCTCGGAGGTCCTCACGTACCTGGTGAACGAGGTGGCCCAGTACGTCGATCGCGCCGCCATGTTCATCATCAAGGGATCGAGCGCCATCGGCTGGTATTCGCGGAACATCGACCCGTCGGACGCGGTCAAGCAGATCAACGTGCCGATGGCGGCGGACACCATCTTCCGGATCGTCCAGAACTCGCGTCATGCCCTGCGCGGGCACATCAGCCACTCGCCCGGCACCGGCCAGCACCTGGCACGCCTCGGCGGGAACATCCAGGGCATCCTCGCGGTCCCGTTGATCCTCCGCGACAAGGTGGCGGCGGTCCTGTACTGCGACACGAAGCAGGACGAGATCCCCGAGGACATCAGCCACCTCGTGGACGTCCTCGTGCTGGTCGCCAGCAAGAACATCGACCTCCTGTCCTTCGTGCCGAAGGCCGCCGTGGCGAACCGCACGAGCGTCGGGACGACGCCCGAGCGGGCGGCGGCCATCCGGGCCGGAGGCGAGGAGGTACGGGAGCGGGCCCAGGTGCCGGTCTCCTCGGCGCCGCCGGCCGTGCACGCCCCGGCCCCGGAGCAGGAAGAGGGCTCGTCGACGGTCATGTTCAAGGCCGGCGCCTTCGCCCCTGCCCCGAAGCCCGTCGCCCCACCGGCGCCCCCGGCGCGTCCCGCCGCGGGATCGGGGACGATCGCGCCGGAGGATCAGAAGGCCCACGAGGACGCCAAGCGCTTCGCGCGCCTCGTCGTGAGCGAGATCAAGCTCTACAACGAGGCCAAGGTCAACGAGGGGCGCCGCAACAAGGACATCCACGAGCGCCTCAAGGAGGACGTGGAGCGCGGCAAGCAGATGTACTCCGACCGCGTGCCGGCCCACATCCGCGATACGACGACGTACTTCTACGACGAGCTCGTGAGGATCCTGGCCGGGGGCGACGCCAGCGCCCTTGGCCCGATGTAGCTTCGTCCTCGTGAGCCTTCGAACCGCCGGGTTCGCCGTTCTGCTCCTCGGAGCCCTTCCGGCGGCGGCCTCGGCCCCGTCCTATTGGCTCCAGCCGACGCCCAGAGACGCGGGCGAGAGCGCTCTGCGCGATGCCCTCGACCAAGGACGGCTTCTCCGGCGGGGCTGCCGCGGCGACCGCACTGCGCGCCGTCTCCGACGCGCAGAAGGGAACCGCCACGTCGGGCCTCGCCCAGCTCGCTGCGGGCTGGGCCCTCCTCGACGCCGGCCGTTCGGCCGAGGCCATCCCCTTCCTGCGCCATCCCGACGTCGCCAAGACCAGCCTCCCCGACTACGCCCTCGCTCACGCTGGCGCAGGCCTACGACGCGTCGAACGATCCCGCGGCCGCTGCGACGTATCTGGCGGCGGCCGAGGCACGCCCCGACGGCCCCGTGGCGTGCGGCGCGCTCTTCCGCGCCTCCGAGATCCTCGTGAAGGCCGGGGACTCGGCGAAGGCCGTCGAGACCCTGGCGCGCGTTCCCTCGGCGTGTCCCGACCAGGCGGCCCGCGCGCTCTTCGAGACGGGGGCGGCCTACGAGGCGGCACGGGACACGAAAGCCGCGGCCGATGCCTACGATCGCCTCGACCGCGACTTCCCGGCGTCGGTACAGGCCAAGGAAGTCGCGAAGCACCTCGCCGCTCCTCGGCGTGCCGCCGCCCGCGGAGACAGAAGACGCACGGAACGCCCGTGATCTGGCGAGGGCGCTCGCGCTCTTCGAAGCCGAACGACACGTCCGGCGCCGTGACGGCGCTTCGAACCTTGCGCGCACGGAAGCTCTCGCCCGCCGACATGGACCTGGTCCGGGTCCGCCTGGGCCGCGCCCTCCTGACGCTGAAGCGATACCGCGAAGCGCGAGGCGGAGCTGGGCGGCGTCGCGACCGAGTCTCCGTCCGGCGCCGAGGCCGCGTTCTTCCGGGCCAAGCTCGCGAACCAGGCACACGACACCGTGGACCTGTTCGAAGGCGTCGCCGCCCTCTTCCCCGGAACGCCCTGGGGAGAGGAGGCGCTCCTCGCCCTCGCGAACCACTACCAGAAGGACGCCCGCGACGACGAGGCGCTCCCCTACTACCGCCGCCTGCTCGAGGCCTACCCCTCGGGGCGCTACGCCGATCGCGCCGCGTGGCGTGTGGGCTGGGGCGAGTATCGGCAGGGACACTTCGAGGAGGCGGCGCGCGAGTTCGAGAAGGCGGCCCGCCTCCAGCCCGCCAGCAACTTCACGCCGGGGATGCTGTACTGGGCCGGGCGCGCGCGGAAGGAGCTGGGACAGGTCGACCGGGCCCGGCAGCTCCTCACCGAGACGGTCCAGCGCTACAAGCGCGTCTACCACGGGCAGCGCGCCGAGGAGACGCTGGCGCGCCTGCCGGGACGCAGCGGCGCCGTGCCCCCCGCCCTCCGCGCTCCCGCCGACGCGCCGGCCGGCGAGATCCCGGAGCCCTACCTGACCCGCGCGCGCCAGCTCCTGCTGATCGACCGGCTCGACGCCGCGTACGACGAGATCAAGGGCGCGCCGTCGAGCCCACTCGCCCAGGGGACCCTGGCGTGGATCGAGTGGCGCCGCGGCCGTCTCCGGCCCGCGATCACCGCGATGAAGCGGGCCTACCCCGAGTACATGTCCGAGGCCGGAGACGCGCTCCCCGACGACGTCTGGCGCGTGATGTACCCGATCCAGTACGCCGAGGTCCTCCGGGCCAAGGCGCTCGAGCGAGGGCCTCGATCCGGCGCTCGTGGCCGCCCTCGTGTGCCAGGAGTCCACGTTCGACGCGGGCGCCGTCAGCCGCGCGGGGGCCCGGGGCCTCATGCAGGTGATGCCTCCCACGGGGCGCACCCTCGCCCGCGCCCTCCGGGTGCGGTACAGCGCAAACGCGCTCCACGATCCCGAACGTGAGCCTGACCTTCGGCACCCACTACCTCCGGACGCTGATGGACCGCTTCGGCGGCAGGGTGGAGCGCGCCCTCGCCGCCTACAACGCCGGGCCCGAGCGTGTCGAGGCCTGGACGGCGGGCCGTCCCGACATGCCGGCCGACGAGTTCGTGGAGAGCATCCCCTTCACCGAGACGCGCCTCTACGTCATGGTCGTGCTCGGCGGCGCGCGAGCAGTATCGTCGCATCTACAACCTGGTCCCGGCCCAGAAGGCCGCCGACCTGGAGGCCGTCCGCCCTTGAGCTTTCGCATCGGGGACTTCAAGCGACAGATCGATCCGGCGCTCCTCTCGCGCCAAGGGAGAAACATGCGCAGCGACGGCCGCGCGCCGGACGAGCTTCGGAGCGTCAAGATCACGACCCGCTACATCAAGCACGCGGAGGGGTCGGCCCTCATCGAGGTCGGCGACACGCGCGTCGCCTGCACGGTGAGCGTCGAGGACCGCGTGCCCCCCTTCCTGAAGGGCAAGGGCGAGGGCTGGATCACGGCCGAGTACGGCATGCTCCCCCGCGCCACGAGCACGCGCTCCCAGCGCGAGGTGACGAAGGGGCGCGCCTCGGGGCGCACCCACGAGATCCAGCGCCTCGTCGGGCGCTCCCTGCGCGCGATCGTGGACCTGAAGGCGCTGGGAGAGCGCACGCTCTGGGTGGACTGCGACGTGATCCAGGCCGACGGCGGCACGCGGACGGCCTCGATCACCGGAGCGTTCGTGGCGCTCGTCGAGGCGCTCCGCGGCATGAAGAAGGGCGACGCGGCAGGGCCTGCCCCTCCTCGACTTCGTCGCGGCCACCTCGGTCGGCAAGGTCGGCGGCGATATCCTCCTCGACCTGAACTACGACGAGGACTCGCGGGCCGAGGTCGACATGAACATCGTCAAGACCGGCAGCGGCCTCTTCGTCGAGGTCCAGGGCACCGCCGAGGAAGCTCCCTTCAGCGGCGACGAGCTCGCGCAGCTGATGACGGCGGCCGACAAGGGCATCGCCGATCTCGATCGCGCTGCAGAAGAAGGCCCTCGGGGACGTGACGCTGCTGAAGCCGAAGGCGTAGCCGGGCCCGAGTCCTCAGCTCAGGGTCGCGAGGAACGCCCGCAGCCGCGCGAAGGCCTTGCCGCGGTGGCTGACCCGGTCCTTCTCCTCGTGGGCCACCTCGCCGAAGGTCTTGCCGAAGGGCGGGTAGAAGAAGAGCGGATCGTAGCCGAAGCCGTTCGGCCCCGCGGACCTCGTCGGCGATGCGCCCCTCCACCACCTCGACGACCTGGAAGAGTATCTCGGCCCCTCGCGCCACCGCCACCGCGCTCGTGAACCGCGCCCCGCGCCGATCCGCGGGAACGCCCTTCAGGCGCTCCAGGAGAAGCCGATTCCGATCGGCGTCGCTCGCGCCCTCGCCGCCGAAGCGGCTCGAGTAGAGCCCCGGCTCGCCGTTCATCGCGTCGACCGAGATCCCGGAGTCGTCGGCCACGGCCAGCAGGCCCGACAGCTGCGCGTAGTGCCGCGCCTTGAGGATCGCGTTCTCGGCGAACGTGGTCCCGGTCTCCTCCGGCGCGGCCATGATCCCGACGTCCCGCGGCCCGACGATCCGGAACGGCAGCCCCTCCACGAGCTGCTTCATCTCGGCCAGCTTCCCGGGGTTCTGGCTGGCGAGGAGGAGGTCGACCATCGCCGCATGATACGCCACGCGCTCGGCGCCCACGACGACCCTCGAGACCGCATGGTACGATTGCCGTTCGTACCGCACTCACGATCGGGGCGTAGCGCAGCCTGGTAGCGCACCTGCCTTGGGCGCAGGTGGTCGGAGGTTCAAATCCTCTCGCCCCGACCAATTCTATCAATGGCTTATGGGTAGTCAGCGACAAAGCAGAGGTTGATGGGGCGACCAGGGGGCGACCACTTGACCGCCTATGGCAGCTGACGCCTGGGAGCGCTCGCTAAGCGAACGAGTTCGCGTAATCCTCTCTCAGGCAAGAGAAGGTAGGCTGGCATATCGTCGCGTCGGGCAGGGCCCGGCTCCCTCTCTGCCAGAAGGAGAGTTGGCGCCTCCGGGACTCTTCGTTCTCGAAGATGAACGCCTGCTGCTGCTGCGCTCCGTTTGGGCCAACTGCACCTGGCCCGAAGAGCAGGCAGCCTTCAACCGCTTGCTATTCGAGCGCTACACTCTCAGGTCGGCGTCGACTATCGCGCATGCTGTGCTCGATCTCGGGCTCGACCTTCTACCAAGCTTCAGGTGGCCAAGGGCGGATGCCGGCCACATCGCCGCGTTCATATATTTCCTGGATGCGCTTGGTCACAAGATTCGGCACGAGTGGCCCCGGTTCTCCACAGAGCGGCTGAACCACGTGAGGTATGGAGCCTTGGTGAACTCCATGGCTGAACACGCCGCGCCCCCCCAGACGCTTGCTCTTCGGGACGCCGTCGACAAGGTCGCATACAAGCGGTTGCGAGACGAGCTCCTCGAGACCGTCAACCCTGAACTAAACGCGGATCGTTTGATCGTTGTTGAACGAGCGCGTTCGGCTGGCTTCGGGGACGAGCTCCCGAAAGCCCTCGCAGAAGTGGAGGCTCGGCTCTCGGGCGCGGCTAGTGGCTTTGACTTCAAGGCCTGCATGGAACTGGTCCGTACTGCCCTTCAGGAATTCGTAAAGCAAACGTGCCGAACTGTCGCGCCCAAGTCGGGCAAGCCCGTGCCCGCGCCTGAGGCGAACCACTACAAGCCGTGGCTCGACTACTTGAACAGCGCTGGCCTCCTAACTGGCGATGAGCAGGAGGTCTTCCAGAAGGTCTACAACTACATGTCCAACGAGGGCGCCCACAAGCTGGAAGCGCGGTGGAGGCTGTTCGCGTAGCCCGAGGCATGACGATCGAGCTTCTACTGCTACTCTCCGGCCGGCTGGAAGGCTATCTCGCCAAACCCAAGGTCTCCCCGCGCAGTCCGCGCCGCGGCTGATCCTACGGCAGCACCCGCCGGCCGCACACTCCGCCGCATGAACCTCCGCCCGAAGCTCCCGTGCGAAGTCTGCGGCGGCCGCGACGTTGAGGTCGTGGCCGCGGTCCCCAGGCTCAACCGCGACAGCCCGCACACCCACAACCTTCGCGTCCACCACGTCGGCGGTCGGCTCTGCTGGGTCGGGATCGTCGCGGGCCCGATCGGCGCCACGACGAAGCGGCTTGACTGGATCGTGCGATTCGCCCGCAAAGAGGAGGATCCGAGTCGGCCTTTCCCCTTTGAGTCCGCAGGGGTGTAGAGTCCACGCGCAAGTCCCACAAAGGCTGATTTGAGAAGAGGAGGACGAATGAGGAGACGTGTCTTCTGTTCCGCGGCTGGCTTGGTCATGCTGGCGGCATCGGGCGCCTGGGCACAGAACACCCCAACCACCCCAACCACGTACATCATGGGGACCTATTACCGCTGCGTCCAAGGCGACGCGACGAAGGCCGACGCGCTCTACAAGGAGCATGTCGCGCCCATCATGAAGGCCGAGCAAGCGGCGGGACGCATCACTGCGTATGGCTGGGCCAAGCACTGGGAAGGCGGCGATTGGCGCCGTCTCGAATATGTGACTGGAACCGACCTGGACAAGATGGTGGACTCTCGAACGGCGCTCATCAAGGCAATCGAGGCCCCCGAACACGCTAAGGCCATGGACGAGTTCGACAGGATCTGCAGCTCCCATGACGACTACATCTGGGCCTCCAAGGCCAGCTCGCAGGCCCCCGACGCCGTCGCAAAAACGCGTTCGCCTTTTGCGATGTCCACCTACTACGTATGCAATTCCCGGGAAGACGAAGCGGACGCGATCGTCAAGACCGCCTACGCTCCGATCCTGAACCAGGACGTGAAGGACGGAAAGATCGTCTCGTGGAACTGGCTCGAGCACGAGATGGGCGGGAAGTACCGTCGCGCCATGGTCCTCGACCTCGCCAGTCCGAAGGCCATTCTCCAGTATTGGGCCACCCTGCCGGACCGGCTGGAGAAGGCGCAACCCGAGTTCGCCCGCCGCTTCGGCGAGATCTGCGACTCGCACGCCGATTACATCTGGGATATGGCGAACTAGCGCATCGCTTCGCCATGAGCCATCGCCCGCGGCTGCTCTTGCCGCCAAGGGCGATGGCTCACACGAGCGCGGCGGCTGTGCTCTGTTGTTCGCCGCGGTAGAGTCATGTCGTGGACCGTTGCCCGGTTTGCAACCTCCGAGCGGAGATCAGCCCCTACCCTCCCTGGCTCTCGGTGACCTGCGAGCAGTGCGGAGCCTTCCGAATCACGGCGGTGGCGGCCGGTGTCGTCGGCCTGTGTGGCGTGACGGTGAGGCTCGAGGTCTCCTCCCGGATCCGCCGCGCCTCCGCCGGCCGACGAAGGACACTCGTCATCGACCTAGAGCTGCTCGAGACGCTCCTCCGCAACGACGGCACCCAGAGCGGGCCGCCACTCCTCCTCCGCCTCGCGGGACGCCTGCCGGTGGCCTATACTTCTTCGCCTCTGGGCAATGTGTGGAGGGCGGTCATGACCTAGCAGAGCCCGGTCTGGTACGCATTCAACAAAGGGACCGTCAACGCTCGTGCCCCGAGTAGCCCTGGCGTCTATGCCCTGAAGGGCTCGGACGGAGCCTGGCTCTTCGTGGGCGAGGCGAAGAGTATCGCTTCCGGCTTGCTGGGCCAGTTGAGAGGCAACAACAAGGGCGTCGCGGACTGCCGACCGGCAACGTTCAGCTTCGAGTGCCATGGCGACGTTACGCGACGCGACGCGCTGGTTCGGGAGCTGCTGCCCCTCTGCAATCGAGCCGGGAGCGTAGACTCGCACGGAGCATGAGCGAGGTCCGGCGGCGCTACACGTGCCCCGTGTGCGAACTGAGGTTCGTGGTCGCCTTCGATGCGGCAGACGAACTTCAACACCTCTCGGTCCGGATCGACTGCCCGCGGACGGTCGATGGCCATGCGCGGCCGGCCGACGGGCCCGCCTGTCAGGGCCACATCGAGGCCCGCGACTTGCCGGCCGGGTATCAGGTGCTCCCTGCCGAAGGCTAGTCCACGGGGCTGCTAGTATGAGCGCCATGGCTGTCCCGGTCACTCTTTCGGTTCTCACGTGCCCGGAGTGTGGCAACAAGTCGGCGGAGACGATGCCGACCGACGCCTGTCTGCACATCTTCGAGTGTCCCGCCTGCCATGCACGGCTCCGCGCGCGGCCTGGCCACTGCTGCGTCTTTTGCTCCTTTGGGTCCGTGCCCTGTCCGTCGCGCCAAGGCGAAGTCCACCAGACCTAGACCAAGTCCTGCCAGGGGGTCGGCGCGCCCTTACTTCACGCCGATGAGCCGCAACAGCACGCGGCCGAGCTTCCGCTGCCTTCCCTGTTTCGTGAGGGGGACGCCGATCCGGCGCGATAGGCGCGCCTCGGCCGCGGAGATGCCGAGGGCCCGACGCCACGAGAACGTGAGGCCGGGCAGGAGCTTCATCGGGGCGCCTCCGGGAACCACAGGATAGCACCGACCGGGGGGTGAGGCGGGTCACAGCTCCGGGGCCTTGGGTCGGCTATCCTCCCGCTCTCCCTCCTGGCCTGACGTGCCGGCAACTGCGCCTTCCTCGGTTCCTGGGCGCCATGAGGGTGGTCTGGATTCATGACGTACGGTCTCCGGATTGACGACGTGGGCCAGTCTATCTGCCTCCGCCCGACACTCCATTTCCCCAAACTCGCCGAGGCGATGCTGGCTTTCGAGAAAGGGGAACCGACGACGGGCGTTCTGGGAACGATCGCGGAGTACGACAACGGGCCCCGGATGGTTCGGATCGTCTGCGTGGGACGCGAGGCGGACGGCCAGGTGGTGTGGGACGTGCCGCAGGGGGATTGAGAAGGGGCCGGGCCCCCTTCAATCGAAGAACGGGAACAACCGGCGCAGGTCGGCCTCGGTGGGCTGCCGGCCGTACTCGCAGACCTCGAAGGCCTCGGCGTTCTTCACCGCGTCGGCCTTGGAGCCGTACCACTTCGCGAGCGCGGCCCGCACGGCGGGCTCGATGGGCCGCCCCGTTCGCTGCCCCTTCAACCAGGCGATCCGCGCGATAGGATCCTTGGGGACGCTCTCGAGCTGGCCGTCCACCCAGGGCAGCCACTCGTAGACCTGCGACACATGGGCGTCGAGCGCCGCGATCTTCTTCTCGAGAACGGAGTCGATGGAGACCGCGACGTCGGGGCGGAACGGATTGGGCCGCTGGAAGCGGTCCTCCTCGTAGAGGAAGACCGGGTTCTTCCGCAAGGGCGGCGTGTCCGGCGTGACGTTCGGGACCACGACCATGTAGGCGGAGTCCTGAACGAGGACCCCCGTGTAGCGGTGGTCGGGGTGGTAGTCGTTGGGCCGCGGCGCAATCACGACGTCGGCGTTCCACTGGCGGATCCGGCGAATGACCTGCTGGCGTACCGCGAGCGTCGGCTCGAGCTCGCCGTCGTGGTTGTCGAGCACCTCGTACTCGGCGATGCCGAGCCGCCGGCCCGCCTCCTGGGCTTCGGCTCGCCTCCGCTTCGCCAGCGCGCCGCCGCCCTCGGTCTGGTGGCCGGCGTCTCCGTTCGTCACCGCGACGAACTTCACGGCGTGGCCCTTCGCGGCCCAGAGCGCCGCCGTGCCGCCCGTCTCGATGTCGCAATCGTCCGGGTGGGCGCCGAAGACGATGATGCGCAGGGGGGCGCTCTCCGCGCGGGCCGGTCCTGCCGCGAGGACCGGGACGCCCGCGAGCGCCGCGACGAGCGCGACGCGACGCAGGCGGCGATCGAGCATGGCAGGCTCCTTCATCAGTTCGGCCGGGCCTCCGCGGCGCTCGCCCGCTGCTGTTCGACGAGGACGCGCCGCAGGATCTTGCCCGAGGCCGTCTTCGGGATCTGGCCCAGGATCTCGATGCGCCGGATCTTCTTGTACGGGGCGACACGCTCCGCGACGTAGGCCAGGATCGCTTCGGGCTCGACCTCGCCCTTGAGGACGAGGAACGCCTTCGGCACCTCCCCCGCTTCCTCGTCGGGGAAGGGGACCACCGCAGCGTCGGCCACGGCGGGATGCGTCAGCAAGACGGCCTCGAGCTCGGCGGGAGCGATCTGGAGCCCCTTGTACTTGATCAGCTCCTTCAGGCGGTCCACCACGAAGAAGTAGCCGTCCTCGTCGGCGTAGCCGATGTCCCCCGTGTGGAGCCACCCCTGGGGATCGATCATCGCCGCGGTAGCCTCTGGGCGGTTCAGATACCCCTTCATGACCTGCGGCCCGCGAATGCAGATCTCGCCCAGTTGTTCCGGCCCGGCGTCGGCGCCGCTGACCAGATCGGCCACGCGGCACTCGGTGTTCGGAAGGCAGAGACCGACGGACCCGACCTTGATGCGCTCGCCGTCCATGGGGCTCGCGTGCGTGACGGGGCTCGTCTCCGTGAGGCCGTAGCCCTGCATCACCGGACACCCCAGCCTCGCGGCGCACGCCTTCGCCACGCCCTCCCCCAGCGGAGCCGCCCCGGAGAAGACGGCGCGCAGCGCGGTGAGGTCGTATTTGTCCACGGACGGGTGCTTCGCCATCGCGAGGACGATGGGAGGCACGACGTTCGCGAACGTCACCCGGTACTTCTGGAGGATCTCGAGGAACGGCTCGAACTCGAACCGGGGAACCGTGACGACGGTGGCGCCGATGTGAAGGGCGAGGTTCATGACCACCACGAGGCCGTAGATGTGGAAGAAGGGGAGGACGCCGACGACCACGTCCTCCTCCCCGAGCATGTGCATGCCCGCGTGGGTCTGAAGGAGGTTCGCCACCAGGTTGTAGTGGGTGAGCATGACGCCCTTCGGCAGCCCCGTGGTCCCGCTCGAATAGGGCAGCGCCACGAGATCCTGTCGCGGATCGATGGGCGACGTCGGGCGGAGGGCCGTCCTCCGCCAGGAGCGCGGCGAAGGGAGTCGCACCTTCCGCCTCGCCGAAGACGAAGATCTCGCGCACGCTGGTCCCATCGGCGGCTTCTCTCGCCTTCTCGAGACACCCCGGCACCGTGACGAGAAACCGGGCGCCGGAGTCCTGGAGCTGGTACCTGAGCTCGTCCGCCGTGTAGATCGGATTCACGGTCGTGCTGGCCCCGCCCGCCAGCGACACCGCGTGGAATGCGATCGCGTATTCGGGAACGTTGGGACTGAAGATCCCGAACACGTCGCCCTTGCGAAAGCCTCGCGCCGCGAGTCCCCGTGCGCCCCGGCGCACGCCCTCGGCCCATTGGCCGTAGGTGAGCGTGCGCCCCGTGGGCCCGTCGACGAAGGCGGGCTTGTCGGCCCACCGCGAGGCGCGCTCCAGCAGGAGACGCGTCAGGTGCGCCTCGGGGATCTCGATGTCGGGTCGCGGACTGCGGTAGATCATCGTTGTCCTCCCATTGGGCTGCCGGGGGTCAGTTTGCCGCGACCCTACTCCGGTCGCCCGATTCCGTCAATCGATCATGCCGAGGCGTCGGGGTCCCCGGTCACTTGCCGTTGCGAAGGGTGCCCCAGAGCCACGGGGCCAGGAAAGTGGCCAGCAGGACGAAGACCCACAAGCGCCCGCGCCGGATGTCGTAGTCGGCGAGAAGGGCCGCCCAACTCAACCCGGAAACGAAATGGCCGAAGAGGAACTCGAAGGCCAGGGTGAGGACGAGCCAGAGGGCGCCCACCCCGAGAAGCTGCCGCGGCGAAGCGTCGGGACAACGGCGCACGAACAGGAGGCTGAGCGCGCCAATGACGCCAACGCCGGTCAGCGACGCCCACTGACGGGCCATGTCTTCTCCGAGGTGCGGCTGGAGCAGGAGGACGCGGAGCGTGCCGTTGCCGAACATCGCCACGAGGAGAACGATCCACATCAGAACGGCCCTGGCACCGAGGCCCACCCCTCACCTCCTCGTGTCGATACTCTGCCACGAGCGGCGCCGTCCGCACGCGGGCCGTTTGCTACGGGGTCGTTCGCTTCTCTTGACAGGCCCATCGCAACGGACTAGGGTCTCGCCAGGTTCCCTCAACTCGGCGGAGTCCCTGTCCAGGCGTACCCCGGATCCCCGGTTTCCCAGAAGCCCGGTTCGTACTCCGCCCTTTGCCAGTCCAGAGGTCGCAACACATGAAGAAGATCGTCCTGTCGTTGGGAGTCTCGACTCTTTGCGCCGCCAGCTTCGCTCCGGCCGCCTTCGGCCAGACCCTGCCGACGTCGCAGCCCAAGTACGTCACCATCGTGCGAGAGAGGGTGAAGATCGGCCGCGCCGCCGAGCACTCGCGGCACGAAGCCGGCTGGCCGGCCGCCTACGAAAAGGCCAAGTCACCGAACGCATACCTCGCGCTGGTTTCGTTGACCGGCTCCTCCGAGGCCTGGTACATCACTCCCTTCGAATCCCACGCGGCCCTCGAGGAGAACAACAAGCGCGAAGACGCCGATGCCGTCTTGAGCGCCGAGCTGGAGCGGCTGGGACGCGCGGACGCCGAGTTCCTGACCGGGCTCGACGTCCTGCAGGCGGCCGCGCGACCCGACCTGAGCCACGGCACCTTCCCCGACATCACGAAGGTGCGCGCCTACGAGATCACGCAGTTCCACGTGAAGCCGGGATACGAGAGCGGCTTCGCCGCGGTGGCGAAGGCCTATGCCAACGCCGCGACGAAAGCGGCCCCCAAGGCGAGCTGGCGAACGTACGAGGTCATGGCTGGCGCTCCCGGCAACACGTTCCTCGTGATGTCGTCGTACGAGTCTTTCGCCGAGTTCGATCGGGCGATGGCCGAAGGGATGGGCATCATGACCGCCTTCCCGGCCGATGACGCCATCGCCATGCAGAAGTTCAGCGCGGACGGCTACGTCACACCGCCCGAAACCAACCGCTACCGCGTCGACCCCGTGCAGAGCTACGTGTCGCGGGCAGTGCGTGAGACGGACGCTGCGTTCTGGATGCCCAAGGCCCCGGCCGCGGCCAAGGCACAGGCCCCCGCCAAGAAGCCCTGATCTTCGCGCAGCAGCACTCTGACAGCGCGGGGGAGACTCCCTCCCCCGCGCTCGGCCGGCGCCGTCCCACGCCGAATCCGGACAAAAACTGACACCTAGAACGAGGCGTTTTCGCCACGTGGCGATTTCTCTGCACTTCGGCGGGTCGGAGATGGGATCGTTTGAAATCAGCCACTTGCCCGGCATCGAATGGACCGCCAAAGCTGGCATGCCGGCTGCAGAGCCTAGTCGACGCCGCGAGGCCCGGCGCATCCGCAGGCGCTGGTCCGGTTGTGGATCGCGGCGATCGGGGGACCGATGAAGCGACAGGGAGAGGCGGCCATGGGGTTCGAGTACCCCACTCCGGAGCCGCGTGACTATCCGGGGCTCGCAGCGCTCGTTTCCCGTGCGAAGGTCCCGGGCTCGTGGCAGCTCGAGAGACGGGTCGGGAGCCACGGCATCGTCCAGCGCGCCCCCGTACGGACGCTCCCGTTCCGGATCGGCCGCTCCTCGGACCTCGAGCTCGTGCTGCCGTGGCCGCAGATCTCGAAGACCCATGCCGAGATCTACGCCGACTCGAGCTCCCTGCGCGTGCGGGACCTCGGGAGCCGCAACGGAACCTTCGTCAATGGGACGTTCGCCTTGGACACTCCCCTGCATGACGGCGACGTCCTGCATTTCGGCGACGTCGAGTTCCGGGTGGCCCAGGCCGGAGACGCGGTGGAGGAGACCGGCGACAGGACCACGGCCCTGGACGGGAAGAACCGGCCGTGGGAGATCCGGGAGCTGCTCCGCCAGAGAGCCGTGGCCACCTACCTCCAGCCGATCGTGGACCTGCGGTCGGGGTGCGTCGCGGCCTACGAGGCGCTCGGTCGCGGGGTTCACGCGGGGCTTCCCGAGGACCCGATTCGCCTGTTCGAGACCGCGGGCCAGGTCGGCGGACCGGAGGTGCAGGTGGAGCTGAGCCGGCTCTTCCGTCACGCCGCCGTCGAGAACGTGCGCGGCCAGCTGGACCCGGCCGTGCTGTTCCTGAACACGCATCCGGCCGAGCTGGGACAGCCGGGGCTCGTGGAGTCGCTCCAGGAGCTCAGGACCCTGGCGCCCCACCTGCGTCTCGTCCTCGAGATCCACGAGAGCTGGCTGGCCCTGGCCGACATCATCCGGTCGCTCCGCGCGCAGCTCACCGACATCCGGGTGGACCTGGCCTACGACGACTTCGGGGCCGGCCAGTCGCGCCTCTTCGAGCTGGCGGAGGCGCCGCCGCACCACCTGAAGTTCGACCGCCTCCTGGTCCGGGGCCTCGACCACGCGCCGGCGACGCGGCAGAAGCTCGTGGCCTCGCTGGTGACCCTGGCCCACGAGCTGGGCGTCGAGACCCTGGCCGAGGGAGTGGAGACGGCGGAGGAAGCGGAAGCCTGCCGGCGCGCCGGGTTCTCCTTCGCCCAGGGCTACCACTTCGGCCGGCCGGTCCAGAGCCCCAAGTCGTAGCGGCCGACCGGCGCCCGTCGTTGTCACCGCCTCCGAGGTGGAACCATAATGTCGCCCGATGGCCACGCGCGACCGCGCCTTCGCGTTCCATGATCCTCGCCGGGCCCGAGCGCGGCTGACCATAGCACTCGTGGTGGGCACGATCACGGCCCTCGCGATTCCAAACCGCCTCGGCTTTGCGCTGCGGATCGTGGCCGGCTGGAACGCCGGGGCCCTCGCCATGGGGGCGCTCGCGTGGTGGCTGATCCTGCGGGCGAGCCCCGCGGAGACGCGTCGGCGCGCCGCGGCGGACGACCCGGGCCGCCACGTGGTCTGGGTGATCGTCATCCTGGCCAGCGGGTTCAGCCTCTTCGCCACGACTGTCGTCCTGCGCGAGGCGCGGCTGCGCGCCCCCGAGGCTCGCGACATCTTCGTCGTGCTGTGCGTGGCGGCCGTGGCGGGCGCCTGGATGCTCACCCACACCGCCTACACGCTGCGGTACGCGCACCTCTACTATCGCGACGACGACGGCGAGGGGGGCCTGTGCTTTCCGGGCGAATGCGCGCCCGACTACGCCGACTTCGCCTATTTCGCCTTCACGATCGGCATGTGCTTCCAGGTTTCCGACGTGGCGATCACGAGCGGGTCCATCCGCCGGGCGGTGCTCGGACAGGGCCTGCTCTCCTTCGCGTACAACACCGCCATCCTTGCCACCGCCCTCAACCTGGTCCTGGGCGCGTTCGGATAGGCCCGTGGCCCGGGTTCAAGGGCGCGCCCTCATCGCTTGTCGAAGAACGGATGCCGCGCCACCTGGGGCTTCGGGATCTCCCCGCCCGGCTTCTTCAAGGTCACGTCCTCGAAGAGCAGCGACGGGACCGCGAAGGAGACGACCTGGGCGCTCGGCGACACCGTCGTCCTGAAGGGGACGGTCAGCACCGCGGGCTCCTGCCCCGCCGCGAGGATGTCCTTGAAGAGCGACACGTTCATGGCGCCGACCTCGACGTTGCGAAGCAGCTCCTCACGGCCGTCGGCGAAGATCTTGTAGGCGAGGATCGCCGCCTCCACCCGCACGCCGTCGCCGCCCGCGGGGGCAGGGGCCTCTCGGGCGCCGCCCACGAGCGGGTCGCCGAGCCGCCGAACGATGACGCCGTACTCCTTGCCCCGCTGCTGGACGGCCCGGAGCAGCTCGGCCTTCAAGGCGGCGGGAGCAAGCCCATCGGAAGCCGAGACGATGAGGTTCCTGGGCGCAGGTCCGGAGCCCTGGAAGCTGCCTGTGCTCTTCGGGATGCCCTTCACGAGAGCTCGGGACACGAGGAGCGTCTTGAGGCGTCCCCCCTCGACGAGCTTGACGGCTCGGGCAGGGACGCCCTCGTCGTCCACCTTGTCGTCGCCGAAGAGCGGCTGGTCCCCGACCTTCGTCACGGTGGGATCGTCGCTGACGCTGAGGAAGTCCGGCAGGACACGGCCGCCGAGCTTGTCCGCAAACGGGTTCTCGACGGACGCTGCGAAGCCTTCCATCGCCCCCCCCTCCGTCACGGGGCGCTTCCGGGCCACCAGACGCTGGGCGAAGACCTGGGCGAAGATCTCGGCCGCGGCCTGCCCCTCGAAGAGCACGGGGCCGTTGTACTGCTCCGGAAGCGCGGCGCCCTTCAACGCCGTGAGGTGAGAGCCCAGGTCGCGCAGCGCCCGCAGGAGATCGGTCCTGGGAGGCAACTCGTTCCACGACCGCCGAAAGAGCACGAAATGATCGTTCAGGGGCGACCCGTCGGCCGCCTGTGTCGCCGCCGTCCCGTCCAGGCCCACGATGAACCCGTCACGCACGAACGACGTCCCCTCGCTGTTCACGTACCGGGTCAGCTCCCGTCCCGCAGTCGCCGACACCGTCGACGTGGCGACGGCGGGCGTCTCGCGGAAGACGGCCGAGAGCTCGCGAACGAGCCCCTCGGCCGCGGCCATGTCGAGGGGCGTGCTGGGGCGAACGTCCCGGGTCTCCGCGGGCTCCTGGGCGGCGAAGTCGGGCGTGTCGTCGGTCCGGGTCTTGTTCTCGAGGGCCGCCTTCTTCTTCGACAGGTTCTCCACGGCCTGCTTGTAGGCCCGGTCCGTCGCGAGCCACAGCTGGCGGCGCAGCTCCGTGTAGTCGCCGTCGAGGGGGAGGTCCGCCGGCGCGCTCGCGGCAAAGAAGCTGCCGAAGGGATCGCCGCCCGAAAGGAAGTTGGTGTTGTCGAGGGCCGGGCTGCCGACGCGCACCTCCACGCTCGCCGTCCGCCGGCGGCTCTCCCCGCGGCCGACGGTGCTGCCGAAGGTGGCCGAGACGCGCTGGTCGAACCTCTCCTCGACGCGGTACGCGATGAAGTAGGGCTTGGCGAGGTTCTCGATCCGAAGCTGGGCGACCGATCGGGCCAGCTCGTCGCGCATCGCCCGCATCACCACGTCGTCCTCCGCGGCCACCCGCGAGGCGGGCCCGAGGGCGAGGCAGAGGCCGGCGAGGCGAGCCAGCCTCGTCATCGCCCCGCTCCGGGCTGGTCGAGGGGCGCCGGGAGCACCGGAAGGCGCTCCTGGGCCTTGTCCTTCTTCTGTACCTCGATCTGCGAGAGGAGCAGGCCGGGAGAGACGGCCGATACGGGCACCCATCCCGACTCGGCGCCGCACACGCCGTTGAAGACGTCGGGGGCGTCGTCGGCGGCCACGATCTTGCTGAAGGTCGTGAGGGGCGTCCCGATGAGGTCCACGCCCCGCACCAGCTCCTCCCGGCCATCGGGGTAGATGCGATAGACCATGATCGGGAGGACGTTGAAGGCATTGGGGGTCAGGCGGCCCGTGCTCGTGAAGCCCCCCTGGATGTCGTCGAAGAAGAGACCGAAGGGCTTCTGCTGCTCCTTGACCAGCTCGACGAGCCTCTGCTTCAGCGCCGCCCGGGACACGGGCTGCGCCGCCTCCACGACGAGGTTGGCCTGCCGCGAGACCGCGGCGCTGCCCACCTGCTTCCGCCCGTGCCCGTTGGACTCGGGGAATCCCTCGATGGGCATCCGCGCCATCAGGAAGGCCTTCAGCACCCCATCCTCGACGAGGTTGACGCGACGCGCCTTCACGCCCTCGTCGTCGTAGAGGTAGTAGCCCCCGAGGCTCGTCGGGCCGATGTGATCCAGGGTCGGATCCGAGTAGACGCTGAACGTCGGCGGTAGGACCTCCTCCCCGAGCTTCTTCTTGAAGGTCTGCCCCTCCTCGGCCTTCTTCTGGCGATGCCCCTCGATGCGGTGGCCGAAGATCTCGTGGAAGAACACGCCCGCCGCCCGCCCCGAGAGGATCGCCGGCCCCGTGTAGGGGTCGACGAGAGGCGCCGTGCGGAGGGCCTCGAGATCCTCGATGACACGCGCGACGCGCGCCAGGACCACCTCGTCCGACGGCAGGTCCTGGAGGCGGAAGGCGAAGAAGGTCTCGTAGCGGGGAAGATCCATCCCGTCGGCGGCCTTGGTGGAGGCGTTGATGACGATGCGGTAGCTGGGGCGGGACGTCTGGAGCAGCGTCCCCTCGCTGTTGACGTACCAGCGCGTCTGCACCTCCGCCGACAGCCCCGCTCGCGCGGCGTAGATGTCCCCGTGCCGGGCGAAGGGCGCGGTATAGCGGCGGATCTTGTCCTCCCACACCTTGCGGTCGACGGTCAGGCGCTCCGCAGGCCTCGGCGAAGACCTGGGCGGGCTCGGCGCAGAAGTCGGCGGACTTGTCCTCCTCCTCCACCTTCACCTGGACGTTGGTCTTCACCTTGGTGAGCTGCTCCACGGCCCGCTTGTACTTCCGGTCGGTCTGGTACCAGAGGACCGCCCGGATGGCGTCGGGGGCGTCGTCGGTCGGGATGGGCGCGGAGCCCGCCGAGCGTTCGCTCGTGGAGCCTCGTCCCCCCCGGACCGGGTGCGTGTTGTCGAGGGCGTAGTCCCCCACCCGCAGGTCGATATCGAGGGCTCGGGAGCGCCCCTCGTTGGTGAAGACCAGGGCGCCGAAGGAGCTTCCCACTGAGACCGTCTGCGTCTCGGTGATCTCGTAGCTCAGGAAGTAGGGAGCGACCGCCTCTCGCTTGAGCGCGCCCAGGGAGTGGTCCAGCTCCGCGCGCATCGCCCCGAGGACGGGTGTGGCGCCCTTCGGCAGGGAGGGGCTCGCGGCCGCGGGAGAAGCCGCCACGGCCAGCGCGCACGCCCATGCCGGGATCATCAAGGGGAACCTTGATTGTACTTCGGGGCGACCGCGGACCTGAACCAAATGATCCATTGTCCTTCGCCCTCCGTTCGCCGACCCTCGAAGAGGACGGGGACCATGCTCACCGAGATCGAGATCGAGGAGATCCAGCGGGACCTGGCGGACGGCACGGCGGGCCGGAAGATGGCGACCTGGGTGGAGAGGCTCCTCGCGGACCGCGAGGAGCGCATCCAACACGAGCGCGAGGTCGCGGTCCAGCTCCTCGCAACGGCGCCCGGCCACCCGCCGGCTCACGAGCACAGCGGCCCGCCACACCACGCCCACCGCCCTGGATCCGTCAGCGGGGTGTGACCCGGACTTGACCGCGGCCGCGCGGGGCGTCTAACCTCAGCGCTCTGTTCGCCCGCGAGGCATGTCCCAGGTTTCCCTCCTTCGTCTGCTCGGCCGGCCCCGCCTCGCCGTGCCCCGCGTCGCGCGCGGCGCGTTCGAGGGCCGGACCGTCCTCGTGACCGGAGCCGGCGGCTCCATCGGATCGGCCCTCTGCGTCGCGCTGGTCCGGCGCTCCGTGGGCCAGCTCATCCTCCTGGAGCACGCGGAAGCCAGCCTCACCCGCGTCCATCGCCGCGTCGCCGGACGCGCCATCGCCGTCCTGGGAAGCGCCGGGGACGCGCGACTCGTGGAGCAGGTCTTCGAGCGGCATCGGCCGGACCTGGTCTTCCACGCCGCCGCGTTCAAGCACCTTCCCCTGCTCGAGAGCCAGGTGGTCGCCGCCGTCGACAACAACGTCCTGGCGACCCATGTGATGACCGAGGCGGCGACGAGGAGCGGCGCGCGCCGCTTCATCCTCCTGTCCACCGACAAGGCGGTGAACCCCACGAGCGTCCTCGGGGTCACGAAGCGGGTGGCGGAGCTCATGCTTCTCGCGAAGGCGCCGACCGCCACGCGCCTGACGTCGGTCCGCCTGGGCAACGTCCTCGGCACGTCGGGGAGCGTGCTGCCGCGCCTCCGAAAGGAGCTGCGGCGCCATGCGGCTCTCTCGCTCCGCCATCCCGACGCCACCCGCCTCTTCGCGACGTCCGCGGAGGCCGTCGCGTTCTTGCTGGGCGCCGCGCTCGTCGGCACCGGCGGCGACGTCCTCGTGCCCGACCTCGGGACGCCGGTGAGCATCGTCGCCCTCGCGCGGCGGCTGGCAGCCGGATCCCGGGCGGAGCCGCGAATCATCTTCACGGGCCTCCTGCCGGGTGAGAAGCTCCACGAGGAGTCGCACGGGGCCGACGAGGTCTTGCGGCCGACGGCGGCGCCGCGGCTTGGCGCGCGCCGAAGCTCCGGCCGTCCCGCAGGACGCCGCGGCCTGGGCCGAGGAGCTGACCCTCGGCGTCCGCCGCCATGACGCCATGGCGCTGCTGGCCGCCCTTCGCCGGATCGTTCCCGAGTACCGGCCCAGCCCGCTGGCGCTCGAGGCCGCACAGCCCACCGCGGCGGTGAGATGACCCCGGCGGCGCGCCGCACCGTCGCGGTCGTCACCACGTCGCGGGCCGACTACAGCCACCTCTACTGGCCTCTCAAGGAGCTTCAGGCGCGTCCGCGAGGTCGACCTCCGCCTCATCGCCATGGGCGCCCATCTCTCTCCGGAGTTCGGCCACACGGTGGACGAGATCGAGCGCGACGGTTTCCCGCTCTACGACCGCGTCGAGTGCCTGTTGAGCTCCGACACCGACGTCGGCATGGCCAAGTCCATCGGCGTCGCGACGCTGGCCCTCGCCGACATCCTGGGGAGACTGCGCCCGGACATCCTTCTGCTCATCGCCGATCGCTACGAGCTCCTGGCGCCGGCCAGCGCGGCCCTGGCCCTCCGCATCCCCATCGCCCACATCGAGGGGGGCGAGGTGAGCGAGGGCGCCGTCGACGACGCGGTCCGCAACGCCCTCACGAAGCTGAGCCACGTCCACTTCACCCCCACCGAGAACGCCCGGCGCCGGGTGCTGGCGCTGGGCGAGGAGGAGTGGCGCGTCCACCGCGTCGGCGCGCCTTCCCTCGACCACCTGGAGCGCACCCCCCTCCCGGGCCCGGCGGACCTGGCCAGGGCGCTCGATCTCCAGCTCCGCCCGCCGACGGTCCTCGTCGCGTACCATCCGGTGACGCTGGCGCGCGACACGCTGCGCGAGGCCGACGCCGTCTTCGCCGCCCTGGCCGAGCTGCCGCAGCAGATCCTGTTCTGCTTCCCGAACGCCGACGCCGGCAGCCGGGCGCTCGTCGCGCGGGCGCAGGCGTTCTGCCGCGACCACGACCGCGCGCGCCTCTTCGTGAACCTGAGCCCCGTCGTCTACTGGGGCCTGCTGAAGGCCGTCCAGGTCTTCGTCGGAAACTCGAGCAGCGGCATCATGGAGACGCCGACGCTCCGGGTTCCCACGGTCAACGTCGGGCTGCGCCAGCACGGCCGCGAGCGCGCCCGGAACGTCGTCGACGCGGCGCCGGAGGCGCCACGCGATCGTCGACGGCGTGCGGCGCTGTCTCGACCCCGCGTTCCGCGCGTCCCTCGAGGGGATGACCAGCCCGTACGGAGACGGCCACGCCGGCGAGCGCATCGCGGACGTCCTGAGCCGCGTCCCCCTCGGCGAGGCTCTCCTCCACAAGAGGGCCGCGCCCCTCTCGCCGTGAGGATCCCCCTCTCGGCTCCCGACATCACCGAGGCCGAGATCGAGGCCGTCACGGCGGTGCTGCGCACGCCCCACCTGAGCCTCGGCCCGCGCCTCGCGGAGTTCGAGGGGGCGTTCGCCGCGCGGGTCGGATCGCGCCATGCCGTCGCCGTCAGCTCGGGGACCGCGGGGCTCCACCTCGCGGTGCGCGCGTGCGGCGTCGGTGCGGGCGACGAGGTGATCACCACGCCCTTCAGCTTCGTCGCCTCCGCCAACGCGATCCTGTACGAGGGAGGCGTCCCGGTCTTCGTGGACGTCGATGACGCGAGCCTCGACATCGACCCGGGCCGGATCGAGGCGGCGATCACGCCGCGGACGCGGGCCATCCTCCCGGTCCATGTCTTCGGCCGCCCCGCGGCGATGGACGCGATCCTCGACATCGCCGGTCGCCACGGCCTTCCCGTGATCGAGGACGCGTGCGAGGCCCTCGGAGCCGAGATCGACGGCCGCCCCGCCGGCTCCCTCGGGCGCTGCGGCGTCTTCGGCTTCTACCCGAACAAGCAGATCACGACCGGCGAGGGCGGGATGGTCGTGACCGACGATCCCGGCCTCGCGGCCCTCTGCCGCAGCCTGCGGAACCACGGCCGCGACGACGGGGCCCCGCCGATGGTCCACGCGCGCCTCGGCTACAACTACCGGCTGTCGGAGATCGCCTGCGCTCTCGGCGCGGCCCAGCTCCGCCGCCTCGACGCCATCCTGGACGCGCGGGCCTCGGTGGCGCGCCGGTACGACGAGCGGCTCGCGGGCCACCCGGACCTTCGAGTCCCGGAGATGGCGCCGGCGGGCGTCCGGGTGAGCTGGTTCGTCTACGTGGTGCGTCTGGGACCGGAGCGGTCACGCGCCGACCGCGACCGCATCGTGGCCCACATGGAGAGCCGCGGGATCGGCTGCCGACCCTACTTCCCGGCCCTCCACCTCCAGCCGCACCTCCGGGCCTTGCTGGGGCACGGGCCCGGCGCCTTCCCGGTGGCCGAGAGCGCGGCCGACCGGACGTTGGCGCTTCCCTTCCACGGCCGCCTGAGCGGCGGCGAGATCGACGAGGTCTGCGGGGCGCTGCTCGAGGCCCTCGGCTAGCGACCTACCAGACGCGGCAGACCGCGTCCTTGACCATCGGCTGGCCCGCCTTGCAGCCGAACGCCTGCCGGAACTCCGGCAGGTTCGCCACGAGGCCGTTGATCCGGAACTTCGGAGGCGAGTGGGGGTCCGTGCGGGCGCGCACTCGCTTGGACTCGTCCCGGCTGTCGCCGCAGGCCCACTGTGCGAGGCCCACGAAGAAGCGCTGGTCCGGCGAGAGGCCGTCGGCCGGCTTCAGGTCCAGGCCGCGGGTCACCTCCTTCCACGCGGCCCAGGCCAGGATCGTCCCGCCCAGATCCGCCACGTCCTCGCCGAGGGTCAGCCGGCTGTTGATCTTGATGTCGTCCACGACGGTGTACTGCGCGTATTGGTCGACGATGCAGCTCGTTCGCTTCTCGAACTCCTTCGCGTCCTCGGCGGTCCACCAGTCGTGGAGGTTCCCCTGCGCGTCGTACTGGCGCCCCTCGTCGTCGAAGCCGTGGGTCAGCTCGTGGCCGATCGTGGACCCGGTGTTGCCGTAGTTGGGGGCGGCGTCCATCCGGAGGTCGAAGAGCGGCGGCAACAGGACGCCGGCCGGGAAATTCATGTCGTTGAGGCCATCGCTGTACTCGGCGTTGACGGTGGGCGGCGTCATCCCCCACTCGGCGCGATCCACGGGTTTGCCGATCTTCGTGAGGTCCCGCGTGGTCTCGAACCGGAGGCCCCGAGTGACGTTGCCGGCGTAGTCGTTCCGGTCCACGCGATAGGACGAGTAGTCGCGCCACACGGCCGGGTATCCGATCTTGTTGCGCATCGCGTGGAGCTTCTCGAGGGCCTTCGCCTTCGTGGCCTCGCTCATCCACGGCTCGGCCTTGAGACGAGCCTCCATCGCCGCTTCGATGGCGCGCACCATGTCTTCGGTGGCTTTCTTGACCTCGGGACCGAAGGCCTTGGCCACGAAGACCTGCCCCAGGGCCTCCCCCAGGTCCCGGTCGACGCCTTGGACGCAGCGGCGCCACCGCGGGGGCATCTCCTTGACGCCACCGAGATACCCCTGCTGGAAGTCGAACCGCTCCCTGGCCAGGGCCGACGAGAGGTAGGGCGCGCGCGCCGCAACGAGGTGCCAGCGCAGGTAGTCCCTCCACTGCGACACACCCTCCGACGCGAGGAGGCGCCCCAGCTCCTTGTAGAACGCGGGCTCGGTCACGTTCAGCCGCTCGACGTCGGGACGGCCCACCGCCGTCAGGTAGTCCCCCCAGGCGAAGGCCGGGGTCAGGGCCTGCAGCTGGGCGAGCGTCATCTTGTTATAGATCTTGTACGGATCGCGCCTCTCGACACGGGTGAGGGACGCCTTCGCGAGCGACGTCTCGAGACGGAGAACCGTGGCCGCGGCCTCGGCCGCTCGCGCCGGCGGGTCGCCCAGGAGCACCAGCATGCGACCCACGTGGGCGACGTACTTTTCCCGCGCCTCCTTCGACTTCGCGTCGTCCTTCACGTAGTAGTCGCGGTCGGGCAGGTCCAGGCCCCCGGCCGTCGCCTCGGCGATGACCTCGCTCGAGTTCTTGGCGTCCTGGTCGGAGCCGAAGCCGAAGAGGAACCCGCTGCCGGTCGTCGTGGGCTGGAGGCGTCCCACGAGCGGGGCGAGGCCCTTCGCCGAGGTGAGCGCAGCGATCGCGTCCAGATCGCCCTTCAGCGGAGCTCGTCCCCGCGGCCTCCACCGCCCCCTCGTCCATGCAGGCGGCGAAATAGTCGCCGATCTTCTGCTCGGCCGGCGTTCGATCCGGAGCGGGCTTGGCGGCGGCGTCGAGCAGCCCCCACAGGAACTGGAGGTTCTCGTGGTGGAGCTTCGCGTAGACGCTCCAGCCGGCCTGGTCCGCGGGGATCGGGTTCTTGTCCAGCCACTTGCCGCACGAGTAGGCGAAGAAGTCGACGCAGGGGTCCACGCTCCGGTCCATGAAGGTCGGGTCCAGGCCCGGCGTGTAGGGCAACGCGGCGAGAGGCCTCGGAGCCTCCTCGGCGCGCGCCAGGACCGAACAACCCAGCCACACGAACATGCTCGCGAGCGTCGCTGCTCTCTTCCGGCTCATGGGGACTCTCCTCCAACGGGAACGCGCGCCTCGCTCCTCACTCACGTCGGTCCAAGCGGTGATGCATCATAGTACGAGCGTGCGGCACGAGCGTTGGGCGATCGCTGCCGTGTTGCTGGTCGCCGCGGTCCTGCGCGTCACGGGGCTCGGATGGGGACTCCGCCACGCTCCCATCCGAGACGAGATGGCTTTCGTCGAGAACGCCGCCCGTATGTGGGCGGATCGCACCCTCGACCACGGCTACTACCTCTACCCGGGTCTCTTCTTCGAGCTCCTCAGCCCCGTGGTCGGGCTGGCGCCCCGTTCCGCCCCATACGTCACCACGTGGGACGGCTTCGCGCCCCGAACGGTCCTCGGACCGACCGGGTACCTCACCGCTCGCGCCCTGGTTGCGGCGTTCGGTGTCCTCAGCGTGGCCCTCGTCCATCGGCTTGGACGTCGAATCGGCGGACCGCTCCTCGGCTTGGCGGCCGCCTCTTTCCTGGCCGTTTCTCCGGTGGAGGTCTTCGTCGCCCACGAGGTCCGGCCGGACGTCGCTCTCGAAGCCTTCGTCCTCCTCGCCCTGCTCGCGTGTCTGCGCGTGGGAGAGCGGGGGCGGAACGATTTCGTGGCGGGGCTCGCACTGGGTGCCGCGGCAGGCGTCAAGTTCACGGGAGTGCTCGTGGTCCCGTCCTATCTCGTGGTCCGCGCGTTGGCGCCGGGCCGCCGCACCCGGGGCGCGCTCCTCGCTGTGCTGGGGGCCGCGACCGTCTGGGTGCTCTCGACGCCGTACGCCCTTCTGGCGCCCCACGACTTCTTTCGCGGGGGGATGAGCCAGCTCAACTTCCACTATCGCGCGGGCCCCGCCGAGACGGACCTCGTGGGCAACGCGCTCTTCTACCTCCGCACGATCGGTTGGAGCCTCGGCCCGATCGGCGCCTTCCTTGCCGGCCTGGGGCTCTGGACCGCGCGCCGCGAGCCCCTCCGGTGGTGGCCCGCTCTCACCTACCTCGTCCTCCTCGTCGTCGTGCTCTCGACGGCCGACATGCACTGGCACCGCCTGGTCCTTTCGGGGCTCGGTGTGGCGAGCCTCCTGGCCGCGGCCGGCATCGTGGCTGTCGTCGGCCGATATCCACGCCTGGGGTGGGGTGTGCTGGCTGCGGGGATCCTGCTCCCGGCGGCGGCCTCGGTGGAGTACCTTCGGACCATCGTCACACCGGGCACGCGGGACGCCGTCCTCGATTGGGTCGACGCGAGCTTGCCGCGCGGTGGCCGAGTGCTCACCACGGTCCACGAGCTGGGGCTCGACCGGAGCCGGTTCGAAGTGATCGAGGAGACCGGCTCGGAACCCTTGGATCGGCGCCTGGCCCGGGAGGTCGACCTCGTCGTCTGGCACCGCTCGGGGGATGCGCCTCTCGCCGGCCTGCAGAGCGTCTGGCGCGGAGAGCCTCGCACCGGTGGCGGCGGCTTCGGAGAGATGCCCGAGGCCCCCCTCTCGAGCCTCGACCACTCGATCGTCCTCTACCGGGTCCCCGCCGGCGAGAGCAACCGGTATCAACCCGTCCCCCTGACGCCCGCCATGGCCAGCGCGTCGTCGAACGGCGCCGACGCCGGCAAGGCCGTCGACGGGCGAAGGGACACCGCCTGGGTGACGGAGTCATCGCAGGACGGACGCGAATGGTTCCAGCTCGTGTGGCCGACGCCCGTGCGGGTGGGCCGCGTGGAGCTGCGCCTGGGCACGAAGCCCAAGCGCTATGGCGCGAACCTCAGGGTTGCCGTAACCGCCGACGGTGAGCGCTGGACCGTCGTCCCCTCGGCCAGCGGCCGTCCGCCCGTGCCGCAGCAGATCGGCCGCGACTCCGGCGACGCCAGTCAGGTGGTCGTGCTGGAGCCGACCCTCACCCGCGGCATCCGCATTGCCCAGGGAGGAACGGCCCCTCGTCAGTGGGGCTTCGCCGAGATCGAAGTCGAGCGCCGTTGCCGACGGAGGCCTCGAGGCGCGTCCGCAGGTAGCTCACTCCCACCCGATCGTCCGTCCCTTGTTCTGTTCCTGGAGCCACGCCATGAGGGGCTTGAAGTAGTCGACCATGGCGCGGGTCGAGAGGTCCTCGCCCGTGGCGTCGCGCAGGACCTTGCGCCAGTCCTCGGTCGCCCCCTTCTCCATGATCGCCCTTCAGGAACGCGCCGACCTCCTTGCTGTCGGCATAGTTGCACGAGCGCGGGTCCTGCTTCAGGATCTTCCGCGCGATGTGGTCGTGGAACTGGAACTTCAGGACGGTGGCGATCGCGTAGGAGTAGTAGTAGGCCGGGGTGTCGTTGATGTGGGTCTTGGTGGCGGCGTCGCACCATTCCTCGCCACGCTCGGCTGGGGGGCTCGACGCCCTGCATGTCGCGCACGTACTTCCACCAGCGGGCGTTCCATCTGGTCCGGCGGCAGGTTCTTCGCGTAGACGTCGGCCTCCCAGTGGGTCATGGTTCCGCGAGGCCCAGAAGAGGAACGGGACGGCCTGCCCCAGCGCCTTGTCGAGCAGCTCGCCCGTCGTCGTCGATCTTGTCGGCGGGCGTCAGGACCCCGATGGACTGGAGGTACGGGACCTGGCCCGCCGCCAGGGCGATCAGCTCGCCCATCCCCTCGTGGAAGGCGGGGTTGGCGCCGTCGCGCAGCAGCGGCGGCACCTCGGGGCGCGTGTAGCTCATGAAGTAGTAGCCGTGCCCCAGCTCGTGGTGCGCGGTCTTGAACCAGTAGTCGTTGGGCTCGATGCTCTGGAGCGACCGGATGTCGTTCTCCAGGTCCAGGTGCCAGCAGGACGCGTGGGTGTTCTTCTTGCGCGGGTCGCCGGCCTTCACCGGGTAGAGGTCCGACAGCGTCCAGAACGTGGCGGGCAGCGGACTGAAGCCCAGACCCGTGTAGAAGTGCTCGGCGGTCTTGATCGATCCACTCGGGGCTGCGCCCCTTCAGGTGGTCGTCGAGGTTCGCCGCCGCGACCATGCCCGTCCAGTTCTGGCTCCAGCGGTTGTTCAGCCAGTGGGCCGGGATGCTCTTCGGCACCGGCTGGCCGTACTTCTTCGCCAGCTCGTACTTCGCCCAGGTGTGGAGCTGAAGGTAGAGCGGCCGCAGCTCGCGCATGAAGTCGTCCTGGAGCTTCACCATCTCGTCGGTCGTCATCCCGTAGCTCGCGACCTGCAGGGCGAAGTAGTCCGGATACCCCAGCTCCCTGCGCGACGCCGTTGCGCAGCTCCTGCAGCTTCACGAGGCCGGGCTTCAGGGCGGGGCCGGACTCCTTCGAGGCCTCCCAGACCGCCTGGCGCTCCTTCAGGTCCTTGCTGTTCGAGCAGGATGTCGTCGATCTCGTTGGCGGTGATCGGCTTCCCGTCGCGCTTGAAGACGAAGCTGTTGAGGGTGGAGGCCTGCTGCGTCTCCGCGGCGATGCGATCCGAGACCAGCTTCGGGTTCGTCATCGGCCCTTCGGCCGCGTTCAAGCAGCACCCGCTCGAGCTGGCGCACGGTGATGGGCGTGAGCTCGGCCTTGCGCTCCAGGAGCGCCTTCGCCTCGGTGATGAGGGCCGGGTTCCCGGTGAAGGCCGCCATGGCCTGGCTCGCCGCCTCGGTGGCCGCGTCGTGGGCCGGCGTCACGTCGGTGGCGGCGTCCCACTGCGCCTTGCTGGCCACGTAGGTGAGGGCCTTGTAGCTCGAGTTCACGAGGTCGAGGAAGCGGTCGGCGCGCTCCTGGACGGGGGTCGCGGCCTGGGCGGAGACGAGCACCATCACGCTGGGGAGAAGGAACATCGCAGCTCCTTGTGGAAGAGGGGGGCGATCACGGCGCGGGAGAGACTATCATGACGCGCTGGCCCGGGGCGCCAGCCCGCGTCGTCGATATCCAAGTGCTTGACCTTCCCCACTCCGCGCGCAGCCGAGGCCTGGCCATTCTCCGGGCGGGGGCCCTCGTGGTGCTCTCGATCCTCGTATCGGGCCTGATGCTGGGCCACTGGGTCTGGCCCCTCCGCGCCGTCATCCGCGGCGATCTCCACGGGGACTCCTCCCTCCTGACCTGGAACCTCTGGGGCATGACCGAGGCGGTCCTCCGCGGGCAGGACCCGTACGTCACGTCGCTGCTGTACTCCCCCGTGGGCGCGAACCTCGCGACGCACACGTACGGCCTCGGCTTTCTCCCGATTGGCCTGCTGTGCCGCGAGGTGCTGCAGGCCGAACCGACGTACCCGATCGTCGCGTACCGCGTGACGATCTGGACCTGCTTCGCGCTCGGACTGCTGGCGGCCTACTACGCGCTTCGACGCCTGGGCGCGACGCCCCTGGCCGCCGCCGCGGCGGCGGTGGCCTGGACGTTCTCCCCGGTGTTTCGCAGCCGCGCCCTCGAGACCCACCTCGTCGCCGCGGCCTTCCTCCTGCCGGCGATCACGCTGGCCTTGCTGCGTCTCGTCGGCCGACCCACCCGCGCCCGCGCCGCGGTTCTCGGCGCCACGCTCGGCGGCTGCGTCTACTTCTCCGAGTACTACAGCGCGTTCCTCTGGTTGGGCGCGCTCCTTCTCGCCTGCGCGGCGGCAGCGGGCCGGCAGACGCGAACCGAGATGCACGGCGTGACTCGCAAGCTCGGCGTTGCCGGCGTGACGATCGGCTTCGGCTCGTTCGCCGTCGTCGCCGCCCCGTTCCTCCTCCACTGGGCGATGTCCGATGCCTTGCCACTCAAGCCCGATCAGGCCTACTTCGAGAGCGCCAACCTGGCCGGCCTCGTGGTGCCGAATCCCGTCGCAACGCCGCTCTACGAGCACTGCTCCGGCGGTCGCGAGCCTGGCGGCGCACGTCCGACGCGGTGTGGGGGGAGAACTCGTCTTCCTGGGGCTGCCGGTCCTCGCCTTTGCCCTCGTCGGCCTCTTCGCCGACAGCCGGCCTGCCGCACGGCTCGCGTGGCTCCTGGCCGCCGTCTTCCTCACCCTGAGCCTCGGCCCGGAGCTGAAGGTGTTCGGCACCAACACGCGCGTCCCCCTTCCCTACCGCGCGCTCATGGAGGTGCCACCCTTCGAGATGGCCCGCGCACCGGCGCGCCTCGCCGGCATCGGCCTGTGGGGTCTGATCTCGGCCATGGCACTCGGTCTGACGGCGGCGTTCCGGTATGTCGAGGGGCAGGCAGGACGGGCCGCGGCCATGGCACTCGGCCTGGCCGTGATCGGCTGGTGCGTGGCCGAGAACCATGGACCGTCCCCGGCCGTGGATGCGTTCGCCGTCCCGCCGGAGCTGACGGCCCTCGGCCGCGGCGCCGTCCTCAACCTGCCGCTCTCGCCGCGCGACAGCTTCGCGATGCTGCTCCAGACCGTCCATGGGCGTCCCATCGCCACCGGTTACGTCTCACGGCTATCGCGAGCACAGGCCGAACACGTCGCCGCCATCGACGCGCTGCTCCACGGCGATGCGCCAGGCCTCGGCGCCGGCCTCCAACGGCTGGGCATCGGGAACGTGATCGCGGCACGCGGCACGACCGATGCCGACCTCGATCGACTGCGCCAGGCCGGCCTTCGCGTCGTGGACCTGCGGGAACTCCCTTGAGGAGGGGTCGAATCAGCTCGAGAACACGAGCGAGCGCATCGACACCGAGCCGAAGGTGAAGCCGGCGTAGATCGTCGTCAGCCGATCCTCGGCGGACCGCGGCACCCAGGGCGAAGAAGAGCGGGTCGAAGTGCTCGGTCGTCGGCACGGCCAGCTCGGGGTGCGGGGCCTCGTTCCGATAGCGCGCGATCTCGTCGAAGGCCCGGCGCTCCAGGCGTTCGGCGACCCACTCGTCGAACGCGCGGGCCCAGGGCTCCGGAGACCCGTCCCCGTCCCACCTCAGGCGTCGCAGGTTGTGCACGACGCCGCCGCTCCCGATCAGCACCACGCCCTGATCACGCAAGGGCGACAGCGCAGCCCCGACCTTCGAGACCGACTCGGGCGTTCGCGGCACGGGGAGCGAGACCTGGACGATCGGGCACCGCAGCGTCGGGAAACAGGAGCCGCATAGGGACCCAGAGCCCATGGTCCCAGCCCCGCGTCGCCTCGCGGGCCACGTCGATCCCCGCGCCCTCCAGTAGGTCAACCACCGCGCCGGCCACCTCGGGAGACCCCGGGGCGCGATATTCGATCGCGTACAGCTCCTCGGGGAACCCGGAGAAGTCGTAGATCAACCCCGGCGCGGCCCCGACGTTCACGCGCACCGGACCCGTCGCCTCCCAATGAGCCGAGACGACGACGACGGCCTTCGGTCGCAGGGTCGTCCCATAAAGCGGCGAGCGCCCGCGTGTAGTCGTCGTCCTGGATCGCCACGGTCGGCGCGCCGTGGGAGATGAAGACGACCGGCGCCCGCGGGTTCGTGCTATAGTTCGTCACTTAGGCGCCTGTAGCTCAGATGGATAGAGCGGCAGCCTTCTAAGCTGCGGGTCAGGGGTTCGAATCCCTTCAGGCGCGCCAGCCTAGAAAGCCACGATGGTGGATATAGCTCAGCTTGGTTAGAGCGCCAGGTTGTGGCCCTGGAGGTCGCGGGTTCGAATCCCGTTATCCACCCCAATAAACCGCGGGTCTCTGAGCCCCCGCTGGAAAGCCGTCTGGGTCGCACCGGGCCTGCAAACCGAAATGATGGTGGACGACGAAGTCTTGGCTTGATTGCTGGGATCAGGGTCGATAACGCGTCACTCGCCACGCTTCCTTCGTTTGCCCTGAACGGGGCGCTGCTCCGGGACGCGCGTTGACCGCTGCCGGAAACCGCCATGATACCTGAATACGGCGCTACAATCGTTCCGTGCCTTCTACCCGTGAGACCGCGCCGGACCGTCTGAGGGAGCCTGTCCCCAGCGGCCCGGTTCCGATCAGCGACGAGTATCGGCGCGCCATCGAGAAGGTGGAGTTGCTCCCACAGAACCGGCCGGGCGCCGACAAGTCCTGGGTCGAGCAGTCCATCCAGGAGTACCGAGCCCACTACTTCCGGGCGAGCCGGGCACGCTAGAGATCCCGCTTGGGCCCATTCGAGCAACTGGTGGCGGCGCTCAACGGCAGCGGTGTGCGCTTCGTCATGATCGGCGTGTCAGGCGCGAACTACTACGCGGCGGCCGGATCGACCCTCTTCGCCACAACGGACCGGGATCTCTACCTCCCGCCGGAAGCCTCGAACACGCTTGCGGCCTGGGCGGCGTGCGAATCGGTTGGCCTCGAGTTGTGGAGCGGGCGAGAGCCTCTGGACAAGCCGCGTGATCTGCTCCTGGCCGAGGTGGTCGTCGGCCGCCGGGCCCTGGTGCGCGCGAGCAGCGCTCGAGGCCTAGACGTCGACCTGGCCCAGGAAATGGCCGGGTTCGAGTTCGAGACGGTGTGGAAGGAGAGGAGGCTGTTCCGCGCCCAAGGCGTGGACATTCCGGTGGCCCGGCTGTCGCACATCGTGGAATCGAAGGCCGCGGCGGGAAGACCAAAGGACCGCCTCTTCCTCGCGACCCACGAGGAGGCGCTCCGCGAGCTGCTGCGGCGGAAGTAGCCAGCGAGACCGGGAGCTCGGACACCTCCATCACCTTCAGGCGAAGGCCCTCTGGTGGCTCTCGACGGCGGCGATGAGTACAAGCCCACGCCCACCTTCCCGCGAACACCGGAATCTTGTCGAGATCACCAGAAATGCTCCCGACAGGAATACTCCCAACCACACCAGGGCCAGAGCAAGCTCTCGGTAGGGGGTCGGAAGGCTCATGAGCACGGCGCTGTCCCCAGCTCATCAGAGGTCATGCCGACACCCCGAGCTGCTGGAAGTCGCTGAGGATCGCGTGGATCAAAGGTGAGGGCGCTAGGAACGCGGTGCGGAAGACGTCAACGAGGCGAGCCCATCCTCACCCCCCCACGAGCATCAGGCCGTGCTTGGCGGCCTGGAGGTTGGGCGAGATCGCCAGGGCCCGGGTGAAGGCCGCGCGGGCTCCGGCCGCGTCGCCGCGGCAGAGGAGCAGGCGCTCGCCGTCGAGGACCTCGCGCGCGGCCGGATCGGTCTCGTGCTCCTGGGCCTGGGCGTAGGCTCGTTCGGCCTGGTCCTTCCGTCCGGTCGTGGCGTAGAGGCGGGCGAGGTTGGCGTAGGCGCCGGACTCGTGGCTCTGCTCCGCCGCCTTCGCGAACGCCTCCTCCGCCTCGGCCATTCGGCCCAGGGAGGCGAGGGCCACGGCGCGATTGGTCTGGAACGCGGTGCGCGTGGGCGCCACGGCGATGCCGCGGTCGCAGAGGGCGATCGTCTCCTCGAACCGGCGCTGCCCCAGGCGCACCTGGGACAGGTTCAGCAGCACCCGCCAGTCGTCCTGCGACGTCCGTGCCTCGGCTTCCCATAGGGAGTCGCGGCTCCGCCAGGCGGTGTTCCGTTGCAGGGTCGTGAGGCCAAAGGCCGCGATCACGACGGCGCACGCGACGGAGGGCAGGCGTGTTCCCTGGCGCGCGACCCAGGCGGCCAGGGCGAACGCGAGGAGGATCGCCGGGCCGACGGAAGGCAGGTACACGAATCGCTCGGCGAGGACCGCCGGGTCCGCGAAGAGCCGGGTCGACGGGATGAGCGCCACGTAGAAGAACGCGATGCCCACGGTGACCGCCGGGAAGCGCTTGCGGAGGGCCACGGCCACCGCGACGAGCGTCGCGTGAAGGGCGACGCTCACGAGAACGCCGCGCACGACGTAGTCCTCGTAGGAGGCTCTGAGCGGCCAGGGCCACACCATCATCCGCCAGTAGTCCCGCACCGTGGCCGACACGAGGGCCAGGCGTCCGAGCGGAGAATGCGAGCCCCCGATCCCCTCCGCGCCGAGGGAGCGCACGATCCCGCCCGCCGCCTCGCCGAGAGCGGCCTGGCGCATCGCGAGGTACACGGCGAGGGGAACGAGCAGAACGACGACAGGGGCGACGAGGCGCAGCCTGGACCGCGTATCGGCGACGGGGCGGAGCAGCCATAGGCACAGCACGGCCAGGACCGGCAGCGTGACGGCGCTCTCGCGGCTCAAGAGCGCGAGCAGGTACAAGATGCTGGCGCCCGTCCATGCGAGCGCAGGCCGCCGCTCGGCGAACGACCAGAGCCACCAGAGGGCCCCAACGACGCCCAGGGCGGCGAGGATCTCGGAGCGGTTGAACGCCACGTCCACGGCCTCGGTGTGGATGGGATGGACGCCGAAGACGAGGGCGGCAAGAAACGCGGGGAGCGCTCCGGCGCCGAGAGAGGCCAGGAAGCCGAAGAGGAGGAGCGTCGCCCCCACGTGGAGGCTCGCGCTCGTCAGGTGGTACCCCCTCGGATCGCCCCCGAAGAGCGAACGATCCACCGACAGGCTCGCCATGGCGATGGGGCGATAGAGCCGCCGATTCCCGGCGATACCCTCCCAGACCGACTCGCGGAAGATCCTCGGTATCGTCTCGACGCCTCCGAAGTGCGGGTTCTGGAGGAGCGCCGTGTTGTCGTCGTGGACGAGCGCCCTGGGCAGGGCGTTGACGTAGCTCCCGGCCGTCAGGACGGCCAGCGCCAGGGCCAGCGGCCAGGTTCTCACGGCGTGCCTCCAGTCATCGGCGCGCGGCCTCGCGCTCGTAGAGCACCATCTCCGCACCCGCGATCGTCGCCGGCAGCTCCTCGAGGCGGCGGTACGAGGCGTGGATGTGGTCCAAGAGGGCGCGGTTCTGAACGGCCAAGAAACGTTCCAGGGTCGCGACCAAAAGGATGCGATGCCCCTCGCCCTCGAGGGCCTCGAGCTCCGCGACCGTTCGGACGTCCGCGAAGTCCATAGCGTAGTAGCCACGCAGGACGCGGCCGGCGTGCTGGACCGCGACCCAGCGGTCACCGGGCTGCGCCAGCGCCTCGAGACGCGCGGCCGCGCCCAGGAAGTCCTGCTTTGGAACGCGATAGTACCCGACAAGCGGCCAGGCGCACGCGGCGATCACGACGGCGACGATCCCGCCTTCGACGATCTCCCGCGCTCGGGGGGGGGCCAGTCGGGCCGACAGGGCACCGGCGACCACCGAAACCCCGAGCCCCAGGGCAATGATCACCGTCGGCAGGGCGAGCACGAAGTAGCGCGGGCTCAGGGGAACGTCGAGGGCCAGGAGAACGGCCGCCTGCACCAGGACGGGCAGCGAGACGACGCTCAGGCTCAGGCCGTCTCGTCTCCACCAGAGCCAGAGGCCGAGACCCGTGACGACGGTCGCCGCGAAGAGACCGAGCGAGCCGCCGAACGCCTCGGTCAACCCGACGATCGCGGCGCGCAGCACACCGAGGCGGTAGAGCGGCCCGCCCTGCGAGCCCGCCGCCGTCGGCAGCCGGCTCTGTCCGCCGGTGAAACGCAGGAGCGCGCCGAGGAGCGGCGCGTAGAGGAGCGCGGTCAACGCGCCGGCGCAGGTGATTGCGGCCGCGACGGCGCGGAGGTCCAGCCGCGGCGCGCGACGCCTGGCGAACGCGACGATCCCGTCGGCGGCCAGTGCCGCCGCGTGCCCCGCGGCGACGAAAGCCCCGAGCGGCACCGAGTACGCCGCCAGCGCCGCGCTCGCGGCGTAGGCCGCCTGCCCTCTCGCCCGCAGGGGCGCACGAAGGAGCCGATCGGAGGCGAGGGTCGCGAAGAACAGGAGAGCGGTATAGCCCCGCGCGTTCTGTGACTGGAAGACATGCGGATACGAGACGGCCAGGAGAAGGCTCGATGCGGCGGCGGGGGCGGAGCCGAGACGGGATGCCGTGAGGACGTAGAGCGCCCCGACGCCGAGGACGCCGAACAGGGCGGAGGGGAGGCGCACGCTCGCCGGGCTCTCCCCGAGGGACACGACGCTGGCGTGGGCCAGCAGGTCGTGAAGCACGTGCGGGGACGCTGCGATTCCGAACGCCCCCGGGGGCCACCCTGTCGCGATCGCGACGACGGGGCGCCGGATGCTGTCGGTCAGGGCGTCGATCTCGTCGACCCAGAGCTGCGCGCCCAGCCCGTGAACGCGCAGCGCGATCGCGACGAGTAGCGCGACGCCCGCGGGGAGTGACTTCCGCAACGCACGGCTCATCGGGGTGCGGCGCATGTTAGTTCAAGTCACGCCTCCAAGGTCGGTCCGAATCTCTTGACAGCGATCCGCGCCGGAGCGTAACGTGCCCGCACGTGGCTCGCTCATTCGTGATCATTGGCGGAGGCCCGGCCGGGCTCACCGCCGCCCTCGAGCTGACGCGTCTCGGCGAGCATCCCATCGTCCTCGAACGCGACGCGATCGTGGGCGGGATCGCCCGCACGGAGACCTACCAGGGCTTCCACTTCGACATGGGCGGGCATCGCTTCTTCACGAAGCAGCCCGAGGTCCAGGCGATCTGGCGAGGACGCCTCGGGAGCGACTTCCTCCGCCGCCCGCGCCTCTCGCGCATCTACTACCGCGGGCGCTTCTTCCACTACCCGCTGCAGCCGCTCGAAACGCTGGCCGGCCTCGGCGCTGATCGAGGCGGCCCGCGTGATCGCGAGCTACCTGCGCTGGCAGCTCTTCCCGCACCGGCCCGAGGAGACCTTCGAGCAGTGGGTGACCAACCGCTTCGGCCGCCGCCTCTTCCGCGACGTTCTTCAAGACGTACACGGAGAAGGTGTGGGGGATCTCCTGCTCGGAGCTGAAGGCCGAGTGGGCGGCGCAGCGGATCAAGGACCTCTCGCTCCGAAGACGGTCCTCGAGCGTGTTCCTGCCGCCCTCTCGGGACGACCGTGACGACGCTGATCGAGGAGTTCGACTACCCGCGCCTCGGCCCCGGCATGATGTGGGCGGCGGTGCGCGGCGCGGTCGAGGAGGGCGGTGGCACCGTGCGGACCGACAGCGACGTCGTCGGATCGCGTGCGCCGCGACGATCGAGTCGCATCTCCGTGGTCGTCGTCGCAACGGACGGCAGCCCGACACGATCCCGGCCACCGACGTGATCTCGAGCATGCCGATCACCGAGCTGGTCAGCCGCCTCGATCCGCCCGCGCCGCCCGAGGTCCTCGCGGCGGCGCGCAGGCTCACGCTATCGCGACTTCCTCACCGTCTGCCTGATCGTCGAGCGGCCCGCCCTCTTCCCCGACAACTGGATCTACGTCCACGATCCCAGCGTCCGCGTCGGCCGCATCCAGAACTTCGGGAACTGGAGCCCAGACATGGTGCCCGATCCCGCGCGAAGACCAGCCTCGGGCCTCGAGTACTTCTGCACCGAGGGCGACGATCTCTGGTGCGAGACGACGGACGCCGATCTCGTCGCGCTCGCGACGCCGCGAGATCGGAGCACATCGGCCTCGCGCGTCCGCGCGGACGTCGAGGATGGCTGCGTCGTCCGCGTGCCGAAGGCGTATCCCGTCTACGACGCGAGCTACGCGCGATCACCTCGCCGTCGTCCGGCGCTTCGTCGACGGCCTCGCAAACTGTCCAGACCGATCGGCCGCAACGGCCTTCACCGCTACAACAACCAGGACCACGCGATGCTGACCGGCATGCTCGCGGTGCGGAACCTGGTCGACGGCGAGGCGCACGACCTCTGGAGCGTCAACACCGACCAGGAGTACCACGAGGAGGTGCGCGGCGCCGCGCCCGGGGCCGAAGCGGCGGCCAGCGAGGCGGCCGCCGGCCTGCTGGAGGCCCTGGACCCGATCGCCATGGGCGCGTCGGCCGCCACCGTCTGTGCGACGCTCCTCTTCCTGGCGACGTTCCTCCTGGTCCTGCGGGGCGGCCCGGTCGTCGGCCCCACACTCGGCCTCCTCGGTCAATACCTGCCTGGCTACCGGGTGACGGCCGCCGGCAGCGTGATCGGCCTCGCGTACGGAGCGACCCTCGGCTTCACCGCGGGCTGGGCCTTCGCTTGCGTCCGGAACGTGGCTCCCCGCGTCTACCTGACCCTGGCACGCCGCCAGGGGGACCTTCGGGCGCTGGGGCGCCTGCTCGAGTAGCGCTTGACCATGGATGAAGATCGCGACGCGCTCTACCAGCTTCGCGCACGCGTGCGGCGCCTCAACGCCCTCGCCTCCGGCCTCGTCGCCGGTCTCCTCGCGGGAACCGGCCTCTTCGTGGCCACGAACTGGCTGCTGATCAAGGGGGGGCATCCCCTCGGCACGCATCTCGCCCTTCTCGCGCAGTTCTTCCCCGGCTACCGGGTGACGTTCACGGGCAGCCTCATCGGATTCGCGTGGGCGTTCGTGGCCGGCTTCGCGACGTTCGCCGGGGGCGCGTGGCTCTACAACGGGATCGCGGAACGGCGTCAGGCACGGCGGCGCCCCGAGGGATGAGGGCCGTCGACGCCGGCGCCTACGACCGGGTCGCGCGCACCTTCGCCCGATTGAGCCGGCAGTACACGACACCCCTCGCCGGGCACCTGGTCGCCCTCGCGCGGGTCGGCCCCGCCGACCGTGTCCTCGACGTCGGAACGGGCACCGGCGTCGTCGCACTGCAGGTCGCCCAGCTCCTCGGGCCCACGGGACACGTCGCGGGCATCGACACCGCCTCCGGCATGTTGGACGAGGCGCGCGCCGCCGCGGGCGAGGAGAGCCACGTCGGGTTCCGCGAGGCGGACGCCGCGCACCTCCCCTTCGAAGACGCGTCCTTCGACCTGGCCCTCTCCCTCTTCGCCCTTACCCATGTCACCGATCCTGCGGCCGCGCTCCGTGAGATCCGTCGCGTGCTCCGTCCCGAGGGGCGACTCGCCGTCGGTGTGGGGGGCGCGCCTCCGATCTTCAGCGCTGCGGGTGTGAGCGATGGGCGACGGCGGCTGCGGCTCAGGCTGGCCACCTGGCGTGGGCGATGCCTCGTGGCGCCGCGCTCCATCGAATCGGCGCTGGCCCGGCGCGCGGCGCTCGTCCCCCACGCCCCGGCCCTTCCCGCGCCCCGCCTTCGCGACCTGGCGAGAGACGCAGGCTTCGTCGACGTCCGACTCTCCTGGCAGGGGGGCGAGGCGCCCGTGGCGACGCCCGAGGAGTTCTGGGACCTGCAGTCCGTCTTCTCGACGCCGGCCCGAATCTGGCTCGCCGACGCGTCGCCGGCCGAAGCCGCCGCGCTGCATCGCGACGTCATGGGCGCCGGCGCCCGAGTCCTGGCACGGGGCGGGCGCCTCCTCTACCGGTACGGTGCCTGTCTGCTCGAGGCCCGTCGGCCGTGACGCCGGCCGTCACCGTCCTGGTGGCCTCGGTCCAGGGCACCTCCGCCGTCGTCGAGTGCCTCCAGTCCCTGGGGAGCCGCGACGACACCGAGGTCGTGGTCGTCGATCGTACCGGCGGCTCCGCGCGGGCCGAGATCGCGCGCCTCTTTCCAGACGTGGCCGTCCTGCCCGTCGACAGCAGCGTCTCGCTCCCCGCGATGCGCGCCCGCGGGATGGCCGCGGCGACGGGTGCGGTCGTCGCCGTGCTGGGGGACCACATGCGGCCGAGCCCGGGGTGGGTCGCCGCGATCGTGAGCCACCCGGAACGCGCGACCGCCATCGTGGGCGGGCCGGTCGAGGCCGGTCGGCTCGGGGGCGCGCCGGAGTGGGCCTACTTCCTCCTCGAGTACGCGCGCTTCCTGCCGCCGCTGCCGGCCGGGCGCGTCGCCGAGCTCCCGGGGACGAACTGCGCCTACGACCGCCGCCTTCTCGATCGTCTGGGCGTGGGCGACGGACCCGTGTTCGACGCCATCCTCCACGGCCGAGCGCGGGAGCTCGAGATCCCTCTCGCCTGCGATCCGGCGCTCGGCGTCCGCTGCGAGAAGAGGCTCTCGGGGCCGCGCTTCCTGACGCAGCGCTACCACTGCGCTCGAGTCTCCGCGGCGCGGCGCGCGGGGTCCTGGCCCCTCGCGAAGCGGCTGGCCTTCGCCGCGGCCACGCCGCTCCTTCCGCCCCTTCTCCTGTTCCGCCTCGTGGCGACACTCGCCGCAAAGCGGCGCCACGGCGGCGAGCTGGCGCGGGCGTTCCCTCTGGTCCTGGTCGGCGTCGTGGTCGGCTCCTGGGGCGAGGCCATGGGCGCGCTGCTCGGACCGGGGACGAGCGGAGAGCGAGCGGAGTGACCCCGACCGTCAGCATCGTCGTTCCCTGCACCGGCGGCGAAGAGGCGCTGGAGGGGTGCCTCGCGAGCCTCGAGGCCGAGCGCGCGGACGCCGAGGTGGTCGCCGTCGGGGCCTGGGACGCCGCAGCCCGGGAGCGCCTCGCCCGACGATTCCCGTGGGCCACGCTCGTGAACACGGACGAAGGCACGAGCGTGTTCGCGCGGCGGTCGCGGGGCATCGACAGGAGCTGCGGCTCGCGGGTGGTGCTCCTCGAAGACCACTGCCGCCCGTCGTCAGGCTGGCTGCGGGCCCTGACGGCCACGACCGCGGAGGCGGCCGTCGGCCCGGTCGACGCGGCGCCGGGGTCTCTCGCCCGCTTTGCCCTCTACCTGGTGGAGTACAGCGCCCTCCTGTCGCCGCTCCCGGAGGGCCCAAGCTCGGCGCTCCTGGCCGTCAACGCGTCGTATCGGCGCGAGGCCCTGCTCTCGGTGGCCGAGGTGTGGCGCGAGGCTTTCTACGACAACGAGGTCCACGATGCGCTGCGGGCGGCGGGGCACCCTCTCCACGCCCTGCCCTCGGCGGTCGTCGAGACCCGGCTCGACCTGCCCTTCGGAGCGGCCTGCGCGCACCTGTTCTCGGGCGGGCGCCGCTTCGGCGGCTACTGTGATCGCCGCGCCTTGCGGTTCGTCGGTGCACCGCTGCTGCCCTTCGTCCTCTTGGGGCGGATCCTCTCGCGGGTCGCCGGACGGCGGCCGGCTTGGCTCCCCCGAACGCTGCTGTCGGCGCCCCTCGTCCTCGCCCTGCTGACCGCCTGGAGCCTGGGCGAGGGCCTCGGCGTGCTGAGACCGCGGAGGCACTGATGCGGATCGGCATCGACGCCTGCTGCTGGTCCAATCGGCGCGGCTTCGGGCGCTTCACACGCGAGCTGGTGACGCACATGGCGGCCGTGGCGGAGGGGCACGAGATCACGCTGGTCGTCGACGCGTGGACGGCGCGCGACTGGACGCCGCCCCCCCGAGTCCAGGCGACGATCGTGGCGACCAGGGAGCAGCCGACCCAGGCGGCGGGCGCCGACCGCGCGCGCTCCCTGACCGACCTGTGGCGGCTGAGCCGCGCGGCGTCGCGCGGCGCTTTCGACGTGTTCCTCTTTCCGGCGGTCTACACCTGCTACCCCTTGATGCGGCGCGTCCCGACCGTCATCGCCTTCCACGACGCGATCGCCGAGCAGCATCCCGACCTGGTCTTCCCCGACCGCCGCTCGCGCTTCTTCTGGGGAGCCAAGACGTGGTGGGCCGCGCGGCGAGCGGATCGGGTGCTCACGGTCTCGGAGTCGGCGCGGAGGGACATCCTTCGCGCCTTCAGCGTGGATCCGTCGATCGTGCGCGTCGTGCCGGAGGCGGCCGGCCCCGCCTTCCAGCCCCTCGCGGACGAGGACGCCTGGCGGCGCGTGCGGCGGCAGTGCGGCCTTCCCGAGAAGGGCCCTCTCCTCCTCCACGTCGGCGGCCTGGGGCCCCACAAGAACCTCGAACGTCTGCTCCAGGCTCTCTCGCGTCTCGACCCCGCGCTCCCCGCCTGGCATCTGGCCCTCGTGGGGGACCTCACGGGCGACAGCTTCTTCTCGTGCCATCCCCGGCTGGTCGAGACCGTGTCGCGCCTGGGCCTCGAGGGTCGCGTGACGTTCACCGGGTTCGTGGCTGATCCCGATCTCGTCGTCCTCTACAATGCCGCCACGATGCTCGTGCTCCCGTCCCTGGCCGAGGGCTTCGGCCTTCCGGCGGTCGAGGCCATGGCCTGCGGCCTGCCCGTGGTGGCCAGCCGGAGCGGCTCCCTGCCCGAGGTCCTGGGGCCGGCGGCCCTCTTGTTCAACCCGGTGGACGTGGACGACATGGCGGGTGCGATCGGCCGAGCGCTCCGTGACGCGGACCTGCGCGTGACCCTGAGACGGACCGGAATCGAGCGCGCACGAACGTTCTCGTGGACCGAGGCGGCCCGCGCGACGCTTCGGGTCCTCGAAGAGGCGGCCCATGGCTGAGGCCCTGCGCTTCGCCATGGTGACCACGTTCTACCCGCCGTACCACTTCGGCGGCGATGCCATCTACGTTCACCGCCTGTCCCAGGCCCTGGCCGCGGCCGGTCATCGCGTGGACGTCATCCATTCGATGGACGCCCATCGCCTGAAGCGCGCTCCGGTCCTGGACGGCCACTTCGAAGACCATCCGAGGGTGACGCGCCACGCCCTCGCGTCGGCGTCGCCGTGGCTCGCGACGCTGCTCGCGCACCAGGGAGGCCGGCCGGTCCTGTACGAGAAGCGCCTGCGCGGCCTCCTCGCCCAGGGCTACGACGTGATCCACTACCACAACGTCTCCCTCATGGGCGCGCCCGACGTCCTGCGGCTGGGCCGGGGGGTCAAGTTCTACACGGCCCACGACTACTGGCTCGTCTGTCCCACCCACGTCCTCTTCGCGTTCGACCGCGAGGCCTGCACCGAGAAGCGCTGCCTTCCCTGCACGATCCGCTACCGCCGCGCGCCCCAGGCCTGGCGCCACACGGCCCGTCTCCGCGAAGGCCTCGAGCGCGTCGACGCGCTGCTCATGCCTTCCCGGTTCGCGGCGGACCGCCACCGCGCCGACGGCATCTCGCGCCCCACGGTCCTGCTGCCGCACTTCGTGCCGGAGCCACGGGGGCCGGACCCGAACCGGCGGGAGGCCGCGCGCCCCTTCTTCCTTTATGTGGGCCGGCTCGAGAAGCTGAAGGGCGTGCAGGACCTGATCCCCCTCTTCGACGCCGACTCCCGGGCGGACCTTCTCGTAGCCGGCGAAGGAACCTATCGTCCCGCCCTCGAGCGGATGGCGCGGGGACGGCCGCATGTCCGCTTCCTCGGAGCAGTCCCCCCCTCGAGCCTGAGCGAGCTGTACCGTTCCGCGGTGGCCCTCGTGGCTCCCTCCCTCTGCTACGAGACGTTCGGCTTGACGGCGGCGGAGGCGATGAGCCACGGGACGCCGGTCATCGTGCGCCGCATCGGCGCGCTCAGGGAGATGGTCGAGGAGAGCGGCGGCGGCTTCGCCTTCTCGACGCCCGCCGAGTGTCGCGAGGCCATGGAGCGCCTCCTGGCGGATACGACCCTGCGCGACGCCCTCGGTCGCAAGGGGGAGGCGGCGGTGCGGGCGCAGTGGTCCGAGGAGCGGCACCTCGAGCGTTATCTCGCCCTCGTGCGCTCGCACCTGGCCGCGCGGGCCTCCGTGCCCCCCGGGGTCCCGGCTTGACGATGGCGACCCGCGTCCCCATCCTCACCTGGCACTCCATCGACGACAGCGGCTCCGTGATCTCGACCTCGCCGCGGGTCTTCTCCGCGCAGGTGGCGGCGCTCAAGTCCCGCGGGTTCCAGGGGGTCGCGCTCCGCGAGATGATGGCGGCTCGAGACGCCGCCACGCCGCTCCCCCCGCGCGCCGTGGTGCTGACGTTCGACGACGGCTTCCGCAACTTCATCGAGCGTGCAGCCCCCGTGCTCGAGGGCGCCGGCTTCCGCGCCACGGTCTTCGCGGTGGCGGGCTACTGCGGGCGCAGCAACATCTGGCCCGGCCAGGCCCCGCGGATTCCCGTCCTCCCCCTGCTGGACGCGGCGGAGCTTCGGACGCTCGCAGCCCGCGCCTTCGAGGTCGGCGCCCACGGCATGACCCATGCCCGCTTCGACCGATTGGCGCACGACCAGGTCCGCCGCGAGATGCTGGAGTCCCGCCGCTCCCTCGAGGACGCCCTGGGCGAGGGCGTCACGTCGTTCGCATACCCCTACGGGCGAACGACGCCGGAGGCCCTTCGGTTGGCCGCGGCGCACTACCGGGCCGCTTGCACGGACGAGATGCGCGTGGCGTCGAGCGAGGACGCAGCCCACGCTCTCGGGCGTCTCGACATGTACTACTACCGGGGCCCGAGCGCCCTGCGCTTCTTCGAGACGCCCGTGGGCGACGGCTACGTCGCGGCGCGGCGGCTGGGGCGGCGTCTCCGGCGGCTCCTCCCGTGAGGCGCTACCGCGTGGCGATCGCGGGGCTCGGGGAGGCCGCTCGGCGAATCCACCTCCCCGCGTACTCCGGCCTGGACAACGTGGAGGTCGTGGGCGGCGCCGATCCGAGCTCCACCCATCGGTTCCGCTTCCCCGTCTTCCCGTCGGCGGAAGAGATGATCGCGAAGACCAACCCCGACGTGATCGCCGTGCTCGCGCCGCCGGACGACCACGCGAGCCTCTCGCGGCTGGCCCTGAACGCCGGGTGCCACGTCCTCTGCGAAAAGCCTTTCGTCCCCACGCTCCAGGAGGCCGACGACCTCGCCGCCCTCTCCCGTCGGGTCGCGCGCCGCCTCGTCGTGAACCAGGAGTATCGGTTCATGCGGATCCACAACGCGGCGCGGGCCCTCATCGGCCAGGCGGACTTCGGCGACCTGCTCTTCCTGAGCGCGGAGCAGACGTTCGTGACGACACCGGCGACGGAGGAGGGGTGGCGCGGCGCCGACCCGGAGCGCACCTGCAAGGAGTTCGGCATCCACGTCCTCGACCTCTGCCGGTTCTTCTTCGGCGAGGAGCCGGTGGGCGTCACGGCGAGGATGCCGCGTCCCGGAGGCGCCGGCGGGCCCGACCTCCTGAACCTGATCCGCCTCGACTTCGCGGGCCAGCGCACGGCCCACATCACCCTCGACCGCCTGTCGAAGGGGCGCCACCGCTACCTCACGATGCGCCTGGACGGGACGGCGGGCGCCATCGAGACGGAGATCGGCGGGGGCGTCGAGCTCAGCGCCGGCGTCCACGGACGGACGCGGCGGCCGTACGTTCGCGCGGACTTCGCGCTGGGAGGCCGGGCGCGCCTCTTCCGCGGCGAGCGCTTCCGGAAGATCGCCTCCGATCCCCTCGACCTGTTCGCGGCCGCGACCCGCCGTCTCGTTCAGTCGTTCCTGGGCGCCCTCGACAGGGACGAGACGCCCCCCTGCGACGTGGAAGACAACCGGAAGAGCCTGGCGCTCGTCCGGGCGGCGTACGAGTCGAGCCGGCTCGGCGGGACCGTGGTGCCGTGAGGGTCGCGATCGTCGGGGCGGGGCTCATGGGGACCTGGCACGCGCGCTACGCCGGGGCCGAAGGCGCCCAGGTCGTCGCGGTCGTGGACACGCACCCGGAGCGCGCCGCCGCCCTCGCTCGGCGCCATCCGGGAGCCCGCACCTATCGGACGCTCACCGAGTCCATGGCCGCCGTCCCCTGCGACGCGGTCCACGTCTGCACCGAGGACGACCACCCGGCCCTGGCCGAGGAGGCCCTGGAGGCGGGGCGCCACGTCATGGTCGAGAAGCCCGCCGCCACCACCGAGGCTACGGCCCGGCGGCTGCACGCTGCGGCCGCGCGCAAGGGCGTCCGGCTCTGCCCCGTCCACCAGTACGGGTTCCAGGGGGGCTTTCGAAGAGTCGTTGCGAACCGGGAGCGCCTGGGAGACGTGGTCCGCATCGAGGCCTCGACGTTCACCGCGGGAGGCGAAGGTCGCTCGTCCCGCGAGCGCCGGTCGATCCTCGTCGGGATGGTCCCCCATTTCGTCTCGCTCCTCCACGTCCTGAGCGGCCCGCTCTCCGCCATCGAATGGGGCGCGACGACCCTGACCGACGACGACCTGGTGCTGGAGGGGCGTCGAGGCGAGACCACGATCTCGCTCGCCTTCAGCCTCCGCGCCCGCCCCCGGCGCAACGAGCTGCGCGTAACGGGAACCGCGGCCACGGCGCATCTCGATCTCTATCACGGCTTCGCCCTCGTCGAGGGCGGAGCCGCGACCCGCGCCGGCAAGCTCTTGGCACCGTTCCGCCACGGTGCGGGCCTGCTGGGGGCGGCCACGGCGAACCTCGCTGGCCGTACCTGGCACGGCGAGCCGGCCTTTCCGGGCCTTCGCGCGCTGATCGGCGCGTTCTACCGTTCCGCAGCCGGGCTGGGCCCGGCGCCGGTCTCCGCCGAGGAGCTGATCGAGAGCGCAAGGCTCATGGAGCGGATACCCGTCGGGTGAGCAGTGTCATCCACCGGGATACTTCGCCTCCAGCCACCAGGGAATGTAGGCGCGGGTCGGCCGCGCCCGCTTCCCCGCGCAGCTGAACCTCCAGGCCTCGGCGTACTCCAGGAGCCCGAGGCCGCGCGTGGCCACGTGGCAGAGAGCCACGAGGAGCCGGCTGTCGCGATAGCGCACCCCCTCGGGCCTCACCTCCACCCGCTCGAAGTACCCTGACAGGATCGCGCGCCAGAGCTTGCTGTCGGCCAGGAAGACGTGGCTGCGGTCCAGCATCGCCGCGTAGGACCAGAGCGCAGGCACGCGCATGACGAAATGCCCGTCGGGCGTCAGCACTCGATGCGCCTCGGCGAGCACGGAGTACGGGTCCTCGAAGTGCTCGAGGAGCGAGGAGGCGAAGACCTCGCTCGCGCTGGCGTCGCGGAAGGGGAGCTGCAGCACGTCGGCGACGACGGCGACGCCCGCGACCCGGCGTCGATCCACGTTCACGTACCCCGCCAGGGGCTCGTTGCCGGAACCGAGGTTCACCTTCCCGCGCGCGCTCATGACGTCGCCTCTTGGGCCATCACCCGGCGCCGTCCCCAGAGGACCAGCCCGGCGGCGAGCACAAGGCCGAGCCCGAGACGTGCCAGGCCGTTGCTCAGGTCCGGGGAAGGCCCAGCCGAGCACCAGATCCCCACACCCAGCAGGACGCCGACGCTCGACGCGACGAAGGCCGCCAGCTCCCCATCGAGCCCCAGGCCGTGGCTCCAGGACGCCCGCGCCCCCGTTGCCACCAGCAGGAACAATCCGGAGACGAGGAACGCGAGAGCCACGCCGTGCACGCCGTCGCGCGAGCCGAGGCGCCACGACAGCAGGCCGAAGAGGACCTGGGACACCACGACCAGCACGCCGTACACCCTGACGTCCCCGAGCCCCACGAGGAACACGTAGAACACGCCCGCGAGGATCCGAAGGGCCTGGCCGACCACCAGGAGGGCCAGCGAGCCCGCCGCGCCCTCGAACGTCGCGGCAAACGGGAGGCGGAGCGCCAAGTGCGGGAACAGCACCAGTGGAAGTGCCAGGAGGGCCGACGCGAGGGCCAGATCGCGCAGGAAGGACGCCGCGATGCGCCCCTTCGCGTCCGCCGGCCCGCGGCTGTTCACTACTGGAGCGAGGTAGAGCGCCGTGGCCGGGCCGAGGAGGAGGGCGGGCAGGCCGGAGAGGCCGAGGCCCGCCTGCAGGAGGCCCGCCTCCGCCGTGCCGAACCGCGCCAGGACGATGTGGCGCGCGACGAACTGCGCCAGGGGATAGCTGAGGAAGCTGACCCAGAGCACGAGGGCGGTGACCGCAACCTCGGACGACGGAGCCGCCTCCACCGGGTCGCTCGGCGGGGACGCCCCGTCCGGCAGCGCAAGCCTTCTCGGCAGCCACGCGGCGATCGCCACAAGCGCGGCCCCCGAGCCCGCCAGGGTCCCGACGAGGAACCCCCTGACGCTGCTCTCGACGACGATGCCGGCGCCCGCGCCGATCGTCGAGCCGACGGCAACCCAGAACGACAAGGCGGCGGACGCGCGGGTGGCCCGGGCGGCGGCGAGGGCGTTCGCGAGGAGATCGCGAAGGGGCAGGAAGGGCGCGCCCAGGAGAGAAAGGAGGACGAGGCCTCGATAGGGGCGAAGCGCGGGACCCAGCACGTCGGGCCGGAGCCACACGAAGCCGACCGCCAGGACCACGCCCACCACGCCGCTGGCGACGACGCGCCTGAGGAAGCGCGAGTAGGAGGCGGCGAAGGCCGACGGGCCGTCGCCGTGGGCCTGCGAGAGGAACCTCACGGCGGCGATCGGAAGGCCGAAGCTGAAGAGGTGGGCGACGCTCTGAACCAGGGCCTCGATCACGCCGAGGATGCCGACTCCCTCGGGGCCGACCGTGACCGCCGCCAGCTTGCCACGGGCGAGGAGGACGAGCAGCGTCAGCGCCTGGAGTGCCCCTATTCCCGCGATCACGAGGGGGGTGCGGCCCTTACCGGTCTTCAACGGGGCGCGGGGCCGGTCATGGCGCGCCATTATAATCACGCTGCGATGCGGCTGGGCGTCAATGCCGTCCGCCTCACGCGTCCCTTCACGGGGGTCGGGCGCTATCTCGACAACGTCCTCCGGGAATGGGCCACGCTCCCGATCCCGTTCGACGACGTGGTCCTCTTTGCGCCCGCGCCCCTCGATCCCTCGCAGGTGACGTTCCCCCTGGAGCGTTACCGTGTCGAGGTCTGCGGCCGGGCGCTCCCCGATCCTCTCTGGGAATGGTGGACCCTCGCGCCGAGGGCGCGCGCCCTCGACGTCCTCTTTGGCCCCTCCTACACGCTCCCCCTCGGCTATCGCGGCCCGGCCGTGGTCACGTACTTCGGACCCGCGACCAACGACCGCGGCACGTACGAGTGGTGGCGCGCGGCCCTCTACGACCGCCTCTACCGCGCGAGCGCGCGTCGCGCGTCGCGCGTGCTGACCGCGGCCGGCGTCGCGAAGCGGCGCGTGGTCGAAATCTACGGGGTCCCGGAAGCTCGAGTCGAGGTCATCCCCCTGGCCGCCGCGGCGCACTTCACGCCCGTGTCCGACGCCGATCGGATCGCGCGGGCTCGGCGCGACCACGTGGGGGGCGATGCGCCCTTCGTCTTGTTCGTGGGGAAGCTCAGCGGCCGGCACCACATCCCGCGGCTGATCGAGGCGTTCGGCCGGGTCCGAGCGACCGGTCTCCCGCACCGCCTCGTCCTCGTGGGACCGAGCGTCCTCGGGATCGACGTCCGCTCCCTCGCTCGCGCCCACCACATAGGCGACGCGGTCGTCCACATCCCGCGCGTTCCGGAGGCCGATCTGCCGGCGCTCTATTCGGCCGCGGCGGTCTTCGCGTTCCCGGCGACCGAGGCCGAGGGGTTCGGTCTCCCGATCGTCGAGGCCATGGCCTGCGGCACGCCGGTCCTGAGCGTCGCCCAGGGGAGCGTCCCCGAGGTCGCCGGGGACGCGGCGCTCCTCGTCCCGTCGAGCACGGTCGACTGCCTCGCCGGCGGCCTGCTTCGCCTGCTGCGGGAGGGGCGCCTGCGCGACGAGCTGCGCCGGAAGGGGCTGGACCGCGCCCGAGGGCTCTCGTGGCGGGCCACGGCCGGGAAGACCATGGAGGCGCTCGCCCGCGCCGCAGGCCTAGAATGACCCTGTGAGCGAGCCGAGCGTCCCGTCCCGCGTCGCGCGCCACGTCCGATTGTCCCGGGCCGCGGCTCGCCCGGCCGACGGGACCACCCCCCCGTTCCTGATCCTGTTCGTGAACTCGATCTGCAACCTCACGTGTGAGCACTGCTTCTACTGGCGGAGCCTCAACGGCAAGGACGACCTCACGTTCGCCGAGCTCGAGCGCCTCTCGGAGGAGATGGGCCCCATAGAGAACCTGAACCTGTCGGGTGGAGAGCCCTTCCTGCGTCCCGATTTCGCCGACGTCTGCGAGCTGTTCGTCCGCGCCAACGGCGTCCGGCAGATCTACGTCCCGACCAGCGGCTACTTCGGCGACCGCACCGAGGCCCAGCTCCGGCGCCTGCTCTCCCGCGCGCCGAGCCTCCGCCTGTTCGCGTGCGAGCTCTCCCTCGACGGGATGCCCGAGTACCACGACCGCTTCCGCGGCAACCCGAGGTCGTTCGAGAACGCCCTCGCCACGTACGACCGCCTGGCCGTGCTCCAGCGCGAGGACCCCCGGCTGCGCCTCCACGCGATCAGCACGGCGACCCACGAGAACGTGGGCGAGATCCGCCGCCTGACCGAGTTCCTCCACGAGCGGTGCCCCGCCATGGACCACCACAACCTGGCCGTCATCCGCGGCGACCGCAAGAACCCGGGGCTCCAGGGCCCGCCGCTGCCGCTGTACGTGGGGCTCTACGACCACGTCGCCAGGGTCTGGAGGGATCGCGAGCGCGAGCGCTTCGGCGGCAGCGTGGAGCCGCTTCTGCAGTGGGCCAAGCGGAAGACCATGGAGACCGACCGACAGTACGTGCCCTGCACGGCCGGCGTCCTCACGGGCGTCGTCTACGCCAACGGCGACGTCGCCGTCTGCGAGAACCATGCGCCCCTCGGCAACCTGCGGGAACGGTCGTTCCGCGCGATCTGGGACTCGGAGGCGGCCCGCGCGCTGCGGGCGCAGATCGCGGCCAAGGCCTGCCATTGCACCAACGAGGTCTTCCTCTGGCCGAGCGTCGTGTTCCAACCCGTGCAGCTCGTGCGAGCGATCGTGGGCTCGCGCCTCCAGGGCCCGCCCCGCGCCGGCGGCGCGCCCTCCTGAACGTGGTCTGCCCCGCCTGCCGCGCCCCCCTCGAGGCCGAGGGCGCTGGCTGGCGCTGCGCGGGATGCGGGCGCGCCTATCCTTCCCACCACGGCATCCCCGACCTCCGGCTCGCCCCCGACCCCTACCTGGGCGTGGAGCAGGACCGGGCCCGGGCCGACCTCGTCGTGGCCGCCCTCGACCGGACGGACTTCGCCTCGCTCCTCGACTACTACTGGAGCCTCAGCGACGAGACCCCGCCTCTCCTGCGGCAGAGGTTCATCGCGAGCGCGCGACGCGCGAGGGTGCGCGCCCGGCACCTCGCGGGGCGCCTCGTGGCCGACGGCCTCCTGTCCAGGGGGACGCGCGTGCTGGAGATCGGCAGCGGCACCGGCCCGTTCCTCGCCGAGGCCGCGCCCCTGGCGGCGGACGTCGTCGGCCTCGACATCGCGCTGCGCTGGCTTCACGTCGGCCGACGCCGGCTCCTCGACGACGGCATCGCCGTTCCGCCCCTCGTCTGTGCCGGCGCCGAGGCCCTCCCGTTCCCCGACGGGCGCTTCGACCTCGTGGTCTGCGTTGCCACGCTCGAGTTCACGCGCGATCCCGGACAGGCGCTCGCGGAGAGCGCCCGCGTGTTGCGGCCAGGGGGCGCCCTCTTCGTCAACACCGTGAACCGGTTCTCGCTGGCCGCCGAGCCCCACGTGGGCCTCTGGGGCGTGGGCTTCCTCCCGCGCGCCTGGCAGGCCTCCTACGTGCGCGCCCGCGGACGGGGCGCCTTCGGCAACGTCCATCTCCTCTCTCACCGCGACCTGCACCGCCTGGCCGGGCGCCACTTTCGACGACGACGGGTCGAGCCGACGGACCTGCCGCCGGACGCTGCATCGGGCCTCTCGGCGGCGCAGCGCCTGGGGTTGCGCGCCTACCGCCGGCTCCGAACGATGCCGCCGGCACGAGCGCTCCTGCGGCGTCTCGGCCCCGAATGGGACGCCGTGCTCACTCGAGACTGAGGGCCATGCTCCCCGCGAACGCACCGAGCCCGACGCGCCCTGGCGGCACGAGCACGGCCGACGTCATCGTGCCCGTGAGGGACGGCCGGGCCTACCTCGCCCGCACCCTCCTCCCCCTCCTGGCCTCGCTTCCGCCGGGAGCGTCGGTTCTCGTCTGCGACGACGGCTCTCGCGACGGTTCCGCGGAGCTGGCCGGCTCCGTCGGCGCACGCGTGCTGCGACAGGAGACGTCGGAGGGCCCCGCGGCCGCCCGCAACCGCGGCGCGCGCGAGGGCGGCGCCGACCGGATCGTCTTCCTCGACGCCGACTGCAGGGTGCACCCTGACACGATCGCGCGGCTGATGGCGGCCCTCGACGACCCGGCGGTCGCGGCCGCCTTCGGCTCCTACGACGATGCCCCCGAGGCGCGATCGACCGTGAGCCTCTACAAGAACCTCGCCCACCACTTCGTGCACCAGCGCTCGCGGGCCGAGGCCGAGACGTTCTGGGCCGGGTGCGGCATCGTCCGGCGCGAGGCCTTCGAAGCCGTGGGAGGCTTCGACGAGGCGTTCTCGCGCCCGTCGATCGAGGACGTGGATCTGGGGTATCGCCTGAGGGGCGCGGGGTACCGGATACGCCTCGTGCCGGAGGCGCAGGTCACCCACCTCAAGGAGTGGCGCCTCGGCTCATGGCTGGCCGCGGACTTCCGCGACCGTGCGGTTCCCTGGGCGCGCCTCGTCCGCGCGGGGCGAGCGCTTCCCCGCGACCTGAACTTCACCCTGCGCGATCGCCTCGCGACCGGCCTCGTGGGGCTGGCCCCGATCCTGGGGCTGGCGGCGTTCGTCGCCGGCCCGCGAGCGCCCTGGCTTCTCGCCGCTGCCGGTGCCCTCGTCGCGAGCGCCCTCCTCGATCTCCCGTTCCTTCGCTTCGCCGCCAGGCGGGTCTCTCCCGCGTTCGCGCTGGCCGCCGCCGGCCTTCACCTGACCCACCGCGCGATCGGCCTGGCCGGCTTCGGCGGCGGGCTGTTGCTACCGGCGCGGCGAGGCCCGGCACCCGTTCCTCCCTAGAGCGATCCTTCCACCTTCCCGGCGATTTCTTCCTCGGCGGGAGCGGGGAGCGCCATGGCGCTCCGCCATGATTGGCTCACCTTCGAGGCCAGGCGCGGCAGCAGGAACCGAAGCCCGAGACCCAGGGACGTGCAGTAGAAGACGCCCTCGAGGGGCGCGCGGCCGAACCCCTGGACCTCCACCAGCCACCAGAAGCCCCCTCGAAGCAGCACCGAGCAGATCGCGCCGGTGACGACAGCCCCCACCAGGGTCCCGAACGTCCGTGATCCGGTCGTTCGACCGCGGACCAGTGCCACGACGGCGATGAAGGCGTTCGCGTAGGCGCGCCAGGCCTCGACGACGAGGGAAGCGGAGCCGATCCCCCAGAGCGGCGCGACGACCGCGGGGCCGATCCAAGGCGCCATCACCGGCTCCCTGCGCTGAGCACGCGCCTATCCTACCCGCTTCTACTTGCTCGGGGGCGTCGACCTTCGGATGACTCGAAGCGATCAGGTTGGCGAGCAGCACGTTCACGAGCGAGCCGGATCCCTCGGGTCCGCCGCCGCCGGCGACGATGTCGGGCACGAGCTTGAAGCCGCTCCCCGCGAGGGCCTTCGCCGTCTCGATGAGGGCGAAGTTGCCGGACTCCATCGAGTTGATCTTCAGCTTGATGACGTCGGCCTCGGCGGTGCCGATCGCCCGGGTCTTCTCGGCCTGCGCGGTCGCCGACGGTCGTGGTCACCATGGCGTCGGCCTTGGCGTTGATCTTCTTGGCCCTGCGCCTCGCCTTCCGCCTTCTTGACGGCCGACTTCGCGTCGAAGTCGGCGATCTCCACGTTGCGCTCCGCGGTCGACGACGTTGGCCTGCGTGTCGGCCAGCGCCCTCGCCTGCTCGAGCTTCTTGCGCTCGTCCTCGGCCATGCGCTGCGTGTCGTAGGTGACCTGCTGCTGCTCGGCGATCTTGCGGTCGGTCAGCGTCTTCATCAGGTCGGCGGGCGGCGTGATGTCGCCGATCAGCGTGTCGACGGCGCCGACGTTGTACTCGTTGAGCGCCGCCGGCGATGCTCTTGCGGGCATCGTCCTGCCGCTGCGAGCGCTCCTTCAGGAAGTCGATGACGTCGCGTTCTGCGCGGCGTTGCGGAAGTAGTTGCCGATGGTCGGCTCCAGCACCTGGGTCACCAGGTTGGCCACGCTGCCGAAGCGCGCGATGACCTTCGGCGCGTCGGTGCGCGGGATGTGGATGATCTGGCTGACGTCGAGGTTGAACGTGAAGCCGTCCGACGAGCGCACCGTGATGGTGCGACAGCTTCTCGTCGAGCTTGTGCGACTCGGTCTTGCCGGTGGCCCAGTTGAGCACGACGTTGGCCGTCGGCACGAGCTCCACCTTGTGGGTGTAGGGGTTGATCGGGTACTTGCCCGGATCGAGCGGCTCGACCCACACGCCCTTCTCGCCCCGCGAGACCAGGTTGCCGTGCTTGAAGGAGTCGCCGGTCACGTCCTTGCCGGCCGTCGCCGACGTAGGCGATGACGACGCCGACGTGGGCGATGGGCACCTGCGTCATCGGCGTGCGCTTCGACGGTGGCGAAGCGCGGGTTGATGAAGTAGCGGCCCGCCAGCATCACCTGCTCCTGGAGGCCCTTGAAGCCGCCGTTGTCGACGAAGCTCTGGCCGTCCTGGAACATGTTGTGCCCCTCGATCTCGCCGCCGGCGATGTCGCCGGTGACGCAGGGGCGCGCCCTCCTTGGTGGTGACGATGCCGACCATGTTGTCGGCGATCTCGAGCACCTTCTCCTGCGTGACGCTGAAGAGCGCGGTGTTGATGCGGTACGTCCCCGGCGGGATGATCGCGATCTGCGGCCCGCGCTCGCCGCCGTGGGTCAGGAAGGCGCGGGCGTCCTGGAACGAGTCGCAGTTCGACCCTGCGGGCCAGCACGCGTCCCTGGCTCAGCGGCTTGCCGTCTCGCGCCTCGACGACGCCGATGAAGCCCTCGCGGATCGTGATGAACTCCTGGCGCGCGACCGTGTACTGCCACGGCCAGTAGCCGAAGTGCAGGCCGGGCGCCAGGGCGTCGGCCTGGAGGCCCGCCTCGCCGTTCAGGGCGATGATCGCGCCGTCCGGGCAGCGTCCGGTTGCTCGCCGAACAGCACGAACTTCTTGTTGACGATGCCGATCGAGTCCTCGGGGATGATGATCACGCCGAACACCCGGAGCGCCAGCTTGTAGAACACGAGGAGCAGGAGCGGGGGCACCACCCACACGAGACGCGTTACCCAGACGGCGACGGTTGGGTCCACGATTCCTCCTTGAGTGTCGTTGGGGCTGATCCTATCCGACGTTTCTTGACTTTCGCTCTTTCTTCGCTATACTCACGGTCGCCCGAGACGAGCGGAAGGAGCGAGAGGCCATGCTGAGCGAGGACGAGGTCCGAGAGATCCGTGACGGTGTGAAGGAGGGGCTGCGGGGGCCCGTGCTGCTGACCTGGGTGGAGAGGCTGCTCCGCGACCGCGACGAGCGCGTCCGGAGGGAGAGGGAGATCGCGGCGCGGCTGCTGGCGATGGAGACGGTGACGTTCGGCGAATGAGACCGGGCCGCGCTCTCAGTTCCCCACGGTGGCACGGCTCTGCCTCAGGAGCTCGAGGTCGCGGCGGATCTCCCGCTGCACGTCCGACGGCGCCCGGGTTCCGTCCACGCTGACCACGATCTCCTTCCGGCGGAAGAGGTCGACGATCGGGCGGGTCTTCTCCTCGTAGTCCCGCAGCCGGAGGCTGACGGCCTCGGGGTTGTCGTCCGGCCGCTGGACGAGCCCTCCCGCGCAGACGTCGCAGGTGTCGGCCACGGCGGGTCGATGGAAGATCAGGTTGTAGTCGAGGCCGCAGGCCGAGCAGAGCCGGCGGCTCAGGATGCGCTCCATCACCACCACGGTCGGCACCTGGATCAGGATCACCGCGTCGATGTCGTAGCTCTCCAGGAAGAACTGGGCCTGCGCGAGGTTCCGGGGGAACCCGTCGAGGATGAAGCCGTAGTTCCAGTCGTGCTGGTCGAGGCGCTCGCGCACCACCTCCTCGACCATCTCGTCGGGAACCAGGGTGCCCGGCCGCGACGATACGCTTCACGCGTGCCCCGAGCTTGGTGTGGGCCTGGACGTGCCAGCGGAAGATGTCGCCCACGCTGATGTGGACGAGGCCCGCCCCGTCGGCCAGCAGCTTCGCCTGCGTCCCCTTGCCGCTCCCCTGGGCGTCCCATGATGATGTACTTGTGCATGCCGTCCTCCTCAGCAGATCGCGTGCCGCACCCAGGGTACGGGGCGCCGGAGCCCGCGTCGGCCCAAGAGCCCGAAACCACTGACGCCTCAGGGCCTTGTGGGTCCCGACCGAGGCCCCTGGACTTCGTTCGGCGGGAGGCCGGGGCTCGTGCGCGCAATTCTAGTCGCCAACAGCGGGTCCACCGGAAGATCTCGCCGGCCCGCCCATGGAACAAACGCCCGGAGGGCGCGTAGTTCGCCCCATGAGCTTCATCGGCGGCGACGACGATGGGACGAGGCTCCCCCGGGGCGTGTGGCTCATCGCCGCGGCTGTCTTCGTCCTCGAGATGGCGTTCGGCCCTCGCTACGGCCTCTTCCGCGACGAGTACTACTACCTCGCCTGCGCCGACCATCTCGCGTGGGGGTACGTGGATCACCCGCCCCTCTCGATCGCGGTCCTGGCGGGCGCGAAGGCGCTCCTGGGCGACTCGCTCCCCGCCGTCCGGCTGATCCCGGCCCTGCTGGGCGCCCTTCTCGTGGTCCTGGCCGGCCACCTCGCACGCGCGTTGGGAGGGGGCCGCTTCGCGTGCCTCCTCGGCGCCCTGGCCGTGGCCGCCGTCCCCCAGTACCTCGGGGAGGCGGGGTACTACTCGATGAACTCCTTCGACCTGGTCTTCTGGACGGCCGCCGCCCTGCTGATCGCCCGCCTCACCCCCGAGGCGGGCTCTCGTCCCTTCGTGGTCCTCGGTCTCGTCCTGGGCCTGGGCCTCCTGAACAAGGTCTCCGTCCTCTTCCTCGGCGCGGGCCTCGCGGTGGCGCTGATCGCGACGCCGCTCCGGCGCCTGCTGCTTCGCCCGGGGCCCTGGATCGCCGGGGGCCTCGCCGCCCTCCTCTTCGCTCCGCACGTCCTCTGGCAGGTGCGGCACGGCTGGCCCACGCTCGAGTTCATCCAGAACGCCGCGCGCTACAAGAACGTGGCCCTGAGCCCGCTCGACTTCTTCCGGCGGCAGATCCCGGAGATGGGTCCGCCCATGGCGCCTCTCTGGCTGGCGGGTCTCGGCTGGCTCCTCTTCGCGCGGCGTGCGCGCGCCCACAGGCCCCTCGGCATCATCTTCGTCGTCGCCTTCGTGATCCTGGCGGTGCAGCACTCCAAGCCGTACTACCTGGGCCCCGCGTTCCCGCCGCTCTTCGCTGCGAGCGCCGTCCTCGTCGAAGGGCTCTCATGGCGATGGGTCCGCGGCGCCGCCGTCGCCCTGGTCCTGGCGAGCGGGGCCCTCTCCGCGCCCTTTGCGATACCGGTTCTTCCGGTCGACACCTTCGTCGCCTACCAGAGCGCCCTGGGCCAGACACCCGAGGCCTCCGAACGGCAGGATCTCGGCCCGCTGCCGCAGTTCTTCGCCGATCGCTTCGGCTGGCAGGAGCTGACGGACGCCGTCGCCCGGATCTACAATCAGCTCCCCCCGGAGGAGCGGGCCCACGTCGCCATCGTCACGAGCAACTACGGCGAGGCTGGCGCGCTCAACTATCTCGGCCGGCGCTTCGGCCTCCCGAAGGCGGTGAGCCAGCACAACAGCTTCTATTTCTGGGGCCCCGGGCAGGACGACGTGGACGTCGCCATCGTCGTCGGCATGAGCGCCGAGGGCCTGCGCGACGCGTGGACGTCGATCGAGGTCGCCGGGCGATTCAGCTCCCCCTACGCCATGCCCTACGAGCAGAGCCGGCCGATCCTCGTCTGTCGCGGCCTGAAGCTCCCCCTGGCCGACGCGTGGCGCCGAGGGAAGAAGTTCATCTGACGGCGCTCATTCGGCGCGCAGCGCCGTGATCGGCTCGATCGTCGTTGCCCGCTGCGCCGGCACGAGGCACGCCAGCATCGCGACCATCACCAGGACCGCCGCCGACCCGACGAAGCAGATCGGATCGGTCGGCTCGATGCCGAAGAGCAGGCCGGAGACGAGCCGGGCCAGGGCCAGCGCTCCCACGATGCCCACGCCGAGGCCGATGGCCACCGACGTGAGCCCCTGGCGGAGGATCATGGCGAGCACGCCCTTGCGCTCGGCTCCGAGGGCGATCCGGATGCCGATCTCGCGCGTGCGCTGGCTGACGGAGTAGGCGATGAGCCCCGAGAGACCCGTGGCCGTGATGGCGAGGGCCACGGCCGCAAACAGGCCGAGGAGCATCGTCGTGAGGCGCGGCTGCGCGAGGGCGCTGTCGCGGATCTCGGTGAGGGTTCGCACGTTGCTGAAGGCGGTCTCGGGATCGACCGAGCGGGCCGCGGCGCGCACCTGCTGTTGCAGCGCGGCCGGGTCTCCCATCGTCCGGACGAAGAGCGTGGCCGTATACCCGGGGAACTGCTGGAACGGCAGGTAGACGGCGTCCTGGGGATCGCGGTCGAGGCCCGTCTGCCGCACGTCCCCGACGATGCCGACGATCGTCCGCCAGCTCTTGCCGTCGTCGAACGAAAGGCGCTGCCCCACCGGATCCCGGTCGCTCCAGTGCCGTCGGGCCAGGCGCTGGTTCACGATCACGGACTTCGTCTCGTCTCCGCGGTCGTGATCGTCGAAAGCGCGGCCGCGCACCAGGGGGACGCCGATGGCCTCGAAGTACTCCGGGCTCACGCCGATGAACGTGGCCTTCGGCGGAGCGTCTCCGGGCTTGCGCCCTTCGATCACGAAGAGGCCGTCGTTGCTGAAGCCGTTGTTGAGGGGAAACGTCCAGGCCTCTCCCACGTGGACGACGCCGGGGATCCCGCGGAGCGCGTCGTGGAAGCTCGCTGTAGAAGCGGCCGATGCGGTCCGTGTCGGCGTTGTGCTCCGCGGTCGTGTAGCGGGAGAAGTTCAGGTTCACGGCCATGGTCAGGACGTTCTCGCTCCGGAACCCCGCGTCGATCCCCTGGAGCTTCTCGAAGCTCCGGAGCATGAGGGCGGCGCCGATCAGCAGCATGAACGAGAGCGCCAGCTGCCACACCACGAGGCTCGACCGCAGGCGGCTCTGGCCCCGTCCGCCCGTCGACCGCCCGCTCCCCACGAGGACCTGCGACAGCGCCTCCCGTGGCGGCAGGCCGGGAAGCGTGCCGGCGAGAAGACCCGTGACCAGCGACAGGCCCAGCGTGAACGCGAGGACGCCGCCGTCGATCGTGATCTCCCCGGCGCGCGGCGTGAACCGCGCCGCGAAGGCGGAGAGGGCGTCCCGGGTCAGGTAGGCGAACACGAGGCCGAGGGCTCCGCCGCCCGAGGGCCAGGATCGTGCTCTCCGTGGCGAGCTGGCGGAGGAGCCGGCTGCGACCGGCCCCCAGCGCCGCGCGGACGGCCACCTCCTTGCCTCGACTGGAGAGGCGGGCCAGGGCGAGGTTGGCGACGTTGGCGCAGGCGATGAGGAGCACCAGGGCCACGGTGGCGAGGAGGACGAGGAACGTGGGACGGGCCTGGCGCACGAGGTCTTCCTTCAGGGGCGAGAGGACCGTCCTGGCGTCGGCCTCGGGCGGAAGCGCCTCCGGATAGGCCTTGCGGAGCCGCTCGGCCACGGCGTCCACGTCGGCCTGGGCCTGCTGCAGGGTCACGCCGGCCTTCACGCGGCCGAAGGCGCTCAGCATGCGGACCTTGCGGTCGTCGATCGTCGAGGGACGCGACCGGAACGGGCACGCCGAGGCCGGCATGTACACGTCGTTGTCGTTGGGGTACTGCGGCAGCGGCGGCAGGACGCCCACGACGGTGTGGACGCGATCGTTCATCTCGAACCTTCGGCCCACGATGCCGGGATCGCTCCCGAGCTTGCGCCAGAACTCGTGGCTCAGCACCAGGACGGCCTCGGCGCCCATCTCGTCCTCCCCCGCCCGGAACGTCCGCCCGAGGAGGGGCTTCGTCTCGAGAACGTCGAAGAAGTTGGCCGACACGACGCCCGTGCGGACCCGCTGCGGGTCCGTTCCGCCGAACAGCGTGAAGTTCATCGAGTGGTACTCGACGACGCTGTCGAGGGTCGTCGTCTGCTCGCGATAGTCCTTCACCTCCTGGACGGCAAAGCCGACGTCCTCGGCTCGCGACACCCGCTCCGGCTGCCGCAGGACGACGACCTGGTCGCCGCGCTTGTACGGGAGCGGCTTCATCAGGACCGCGTTCACGACGCTGAAGACGGCCGTGTTGGCGCCGATCCCGAGGGCCAGGGTCACGAGGACCGCCGTCGCGTAGCCGGGGTTCCGCCGCAGGCTGCGGACCCCGTAGCGCACGTCCTGGACCACGGTCTCGAGGGCCCGCGTGCCCCACGACTCGCGGCAGTCCTCCTTGATCGCGTCGACCCCGCCGAAGTCGATGAGCGCCTGGCGGCGGGCCTCGGCGGGCGGGAGCCCCCGCTTGCGGTTCTCCTCGATGGCCAGCTCGAGGTGGCCCCGAAGCTCGTCGTCCATCTCGTGCTCGAGGCGGTCCCTCTTGAGGAGCGTCCGCAGTCGGAAGATCAGCCGATGGAAGAGGCTCATGGCTTCTCCTAGGCGCTCTCGAGGACGCGGCGGACCGCTCCGGCCAGCCGCTCCCAGTTGGCGGTCTCGCGCTCCAGCTGCGCCTGCCCCGTGCGCGTGAGGCGGTAGAACTTCGCCTTGCGGTTGTTCTCGGAGGCGTCCCAGGAAGAGGCGATCCAGCCCCGCTCCTCGAGTCGGTAGAGCGCCGGATAGAGGGAGCCCTGGTTGACGCGCAGCACGTCCTTGGAGATCTGCTGGATGCGCTGCGAGATCCCCCACCCGTGACGGGGTCCCGTCGCCAGGGTCCTCAGGATCAGCAGGTCCAGTGTCCCCTGGAGCAGATCGCTCCTGTCTTCTCCCATCGTGCCTCCCCTAGACGTACTACAGGAAGATGCGCCCGCTCCTGTAGATTGTCAAGGGGAACGAAGGATTACCGCCGGGGTAACTCCTTACGGAACGCGTAAGGCCCGGCGGCCCGGCTCAGAGGTACAGATGCAGCTGGATGAGGAACGTCTTGGTCACCAGGTCGTTGACCCGGCTCTTGTCGTGATAGAAGGACGCGTCGACGTTCCAGTGCGTCCGGGGGAGCAGGTTCGCTTCGAACGCCCACCGGATGAGCCCCCCGGACGTGTCGCCGTAGTCGGTCCGGATCTGGGGCGAGACCTTGAGCCACACGCCGCGGTAGACCTCCAGGGCGGTCTCGTTCAAGAACGTGTACGCGGGCGCCCCGGAGGTCCCCTGCTGGAACTGCGCGTCGGCCTGGGTCCAGATGTTGAGGTGGGGCGTGGGGGCGATGCCGAAGGCCAGGCCTCCGGCGCCGTTCCGCGCGTCCACGGTGGACTTGTCCCGGTAGAGGCCCGAGACCACGAGGGCCATGCGCGAGCTCAGGTCCATCTCGTAGCGGCCGGTCGCCGTGAAGGCCTGCCGCCCATCGTTGTGGATGATCGAGTCGGCATAGCCAGGACCGATGGACAGCTGGAGGAGGTGTCTGTCGGTCGTCTGGCTGAGCTCCAGGCCGTAGACCTGGTCGTAGGTGTTGAAGCCGAGCGGGGTCCGCGTGTAGGCGGTGTGGTCCGAGAGGCGGATCCCGTATGCGGGCAGGAAGCGGCCCACCCGGAAGCCCAGCCCCTTCTCCGACTGGTGGCCGACCCAATACTCGTACGAGTCGATCTTCGATCCGTCGGGCAGCGGCTGGCGGCCGATCTCGCCGTACACCGTCCACCCGTTGACCCTGTACGCCGCCAGCAGATCCGCGGTCATGAACAGCGACCGGTCCATGCTGGTGTTGCCGAAGTCGAGGTTGAAGTAGGCCGGCCGCATGTCGATCCCGACGTCCACGGGCCCCAGGGTGTTCTTGGTGACGCCGAAGAGGAACGCCTCCTCCCGCCCCGTGATCGTCTGATGCGCTCCGGCGGCGTCCGCGCCCGTGGTGGAAAGCTCCTGGCGCGAGAGGGACCGGCCGTAGGGCGTCAGCAGGCCGCCGCCGGTCGGCGAGTAGTGGCACGTCGTGCAGCGGGCGTATTGCTTCGAGAGGAAGACCGGCTCCGCGGACGCTCTCGCGGCAAAGGGGGCGAGGCCCATCCCCGCCAGGACGACGAGCCCTGCCTTCCTCATCGAGATCCCCCTCCGTTCGCCCCGCCGGGCGTCGCCGTGAACGAAACCTTCACCTGCACCTCGCCCTTGACCCCTACGCCGAGGTACTGGGGCTTGGGGATGCCGAAATCCGCCAGCGTGACGGGAAAGGCGGCCTCGACGCGGACCGAGGCGCCCACCCGCCGAACGTCCGCCGATCCCGTGATCCGCTTCGTCGTCCCGTGGAGCCGCAGGCTTCCCGTGAACGTCGTTCGGCCCTGGAACGTCTCCGCGTCCACGTCGCCGAGGTGGACGTCGGACAACACCGCCTTGTCGAACCCGTCCCCCTTCTCGACCTCGAGGTACTCCTCGCGCATGTGGTCGGTGCGCATGGCGATCCCGGTATCGAGGGTCCGCAGGTCCACCGTCAAGTCTCCCACGAACGCCGCGGGATGTGGCACGGCCACGGCCATGGCACCGGCGAGAGACGTGGTCCGCGCCTCGAAGCTCCCCCCGACGGTCAGCGGGCAGAGGACACGGACGTCGGCCTGGGAGGCGCTCCACGGCCCTTCCGCTGGCACGGCCGTCGCCGCGGGGAGAGCCACCAGGCCCGCGAGGAGCGCCACCCTCGCGCGGGCCGTCGCGTCACGCCGCAATGGTCAACACGCCGTTCGCGAACTGGGTCTGGTGCTGGGCCAGGGCTCGGGGGGCGGGTCCGGCGATCACGCGACCGGTCGTGTCGAACTGCGAGCCGTGGCACGGGCAGACGAACGTCCCGCTTCCGAAGCCGGTGATGGTGCAGGCCTGATGCGTGCACATGCCGTTCAGGGCGACGAACGAGTCCTGGGCCGTGTGGGCGACGACAATGAATTCGTTGGGCATTTGGATGAGTGCGGCGCTGCCCACCGCCGCGAGAGGGGATGCGGAGTCGATCGTGAGGGTGACCGAGCCGTTGGCCGACGTCGCGTTTATGACCGGAAGAGATTGAACGCCGCTCGGAGCCGACGGGTTCCCGCCGCCTCCGCCGCAGGCTTGCAGGACCGCGGCAACGGCGGCGAGGGATGCCGCCTGGCACGCGTGGGCGCAGAACTCTCGTCTCGTCTGTCCTTCTGATTTCATCCGATGGCTCCTTCTAATGTGCCTCTAATTTGTTGTACCGTCTCGCCCAAGGACTCCGTCGGCAACTATGCAACGTGCGTGCCCGCGCGTGTGACACCGTGCTGGCACCGTCCTGTACCGCGAAGGGGCTGGCCTCGTCCTCGATCGCGGACAGGTCGTCCGGCTCTCGCGACAGCGCGAGGAGAGCGGCCGCGCCCCGAGCACGCCTGTGAGACGATCTCGCTCATGACACGCAAATGGTTGGGGCCGGTCGCCTGGGCCGCCGCGGTGGTCGCGGCGGCCCTCGCGATGGCGAGCCTCGACTACCACGTCCGGGACCCCGACTCGGTCCTCTACGGGGAGATCGGACATCGCCTCGCGGCCCAACCCGTCTCCCGTTGGATCGCGCCCGAGTGGCCTCCGCAGTGGTACAGGAGCGGCCTCTTCCAGGAGCACCCCGCGGGCCTCTTCCTCGTCCCCGCCCTGCTAACGCGCCTCGGCTACCCGGGACCGCAGGCGGCGCTTCTCGCGGGAGCGATCTACCAGGCGCTCGCGCTGATGCTGATCCCGGTCGTCGCGGCGGTCTTCGCCGGCGGCCGTGACGCCCGCGCGCTCGCGTGGATCCTCCAGCTCCTGCCCATCGCCTTCACGTTTCGCGTCCGCGCGAACCACGAGCCCGCCGTCCTCCTCTGCTTCCTCGTCGCGCTGTGGGGCGTCGAGCGCGCGATCGAGGGACGCCGGGACGGAGCCGTCGTTGCAGCGGCCGGCGTCGTCGGCCTGATGCTGGTGAAGGGCCTGCTGGTGCTCCCAGCCCTCGCCTGTTGCGCCGTCTGGGTGGCGGTTCGCGCGCTCCCGGAGGGAAGCGGGCGGAGCGGGGCGTGGCGCGGAGCGCGCGCGGTCGGAAGCGCGGCGCTGCTTTCGGCCCTCATCGCGACGGCCTACGAGCACTACTACCGCGCCGTCACGGGAGAGTCGTTCGTCTCCGGCTACTTCGGACGGAGCCTCAGCGTGGGTGCGAGCGAAGGGCACGACTGGACGGCGGCCACGCTTCCCTACAACCTGCTCTTCTACTCCGGCCGGGTCCTCTGGTTCGCGTTCCCGTGGAGCCTCGTCCTCGCGGGCGCGCTCCTCGCGTGGCTTCGGCGCAGGCCGCGAGACGTGGGCCCGCGGGCGCAGGGTCTCCTGTTCGCCGTCGGCGTTGCCGTCATCTATATCGGCCTGTTCAGCCTATCGACGCGCCGGGCCGAGCGCTACGTCTTCCCCGTCTACTACGTCGTCGGCGCGGCCGGGGCGATCGCGGCGCTCGGGCGCTGGCCCGCGATGCGCGCGATCGCCCTCAGGGTGGAGCGCCTCGAGCCCTTCGCCGCGCCGCTCCTCTGGCTCCTGCTCTTCGGCCTCCATCTCGCGGGCGGACGCATCGGCCTTCCCCAGGTCCAGATCTGGAACCCCTGACGTCGGGGGCCGATATAATCAGGCATTGATGTCGGTTCTCCTGGCCGCTCTCCTTCTGTCTTCTCCCGTGCCCGACGGTTACTTCCCATTCGTCATTCCCTGGGACGCCCTCGCGAAGGACAGCGCCGTCGACGTCAGCGCCCTGAACCAGGGCTGGGCGGGGGCCGGCGGCTTCATCGTCCCGCGCGGCGGCATGTTCGTGGAATCGCGGTCGGGGCGGCGGATCCGCTTCTTCGCCACCAACCTCGGGGAACGGGCCGCCTCCCCCACGAAGGAGGACGCCGACAGGATCGCCGCGCGGATGGCCGAGCTCGGGATCAACCTCGTCCGCCTCCCGCACCTCCCGAGCACCGCTCCCCCGCAGCTCGAGACGCTGGACTATCTCGTGTACGCCCTCAAGAGCCACGGGATCTACGTGAACCTGACCCTCGGCTCGACGCGCGAGAGAGCCGACGTGTTCGACCGGCCGAGGATCGAGGCCCAGAAGGAGTACGCCCGGACGCTCCTCGACCGGACGAACCGCTTCACCGGGATGGCGTACAAGGACGACCCTACCCTCGCCTTCGTCGAGATCCACAACGAGGGCTCCCTCGTGGGTCGGCCGGGAGAGTCGCCGGGCGAGGGCCTGGTCGCGCTGCCGGAGCCCTTCCGCGGCGAGATCGCGGCCCTCTGGAACGCCTGGCTCTCGGGGCGCTACAGTGACGACGCGCGGCTCGTCGAGGCCTGGAGCCGGGCGGGGCCCGACGAGTCTCTCGACCGGAGGACCGTCCAGCTCGGAGCCGCCACCCCCTCGGAGCAGCGGGCCGAGGACTGGCTCGAGTTTCTCGTATCGACGGAGCGGGCGCATGCCGAAGAGATGCGCCAGTTCCTCACGCGCGACCTGGGTCTCCGGGCGAACCTCGTCGGCACGCAGGTCCAATGGGGAGGCCTGACGGCCCTGGCGCGCGAGGCGTCGATGGAGTACGCCGACGCCCACGGCTATTGGCAGCGTCCGGTCTTCGAGGGGGCCGCCGCGGACCCGGTCCACTGGACGGTCGGCCGCGTTCCTCTCGTGAACCAGATGGACCGGGAACAGGGGCTCCTCGGCGAGCTGGCGCTGGAGCGGGTGGCCGGGAAGCCGTTCACGGTCTCCGAATACGACCATCCCGCGCCCAACGACTACCGGGCCGAGATGATGCCCCTCCTGTCGACGTTCGCCTCCCTGCAGGACTGGGACGCCTTCTATACGCTCGCGTATCCGCCGACCGGCGCGGGCGAGGCCGACGACCGGATCGCCGGCTTCTTCGACAGCGGCCTCGACCCGACGAAGGTGGCGTTCTACCCCTCGATGTCGCTGCTCTTCCGCAAGGGGCTCGTGGCGCCGCTCGCCGAACGGGACGCGCTCAGCCTTCCGGACCGCCCGTGGCGCGTGGCCAGGGACGCGGCCGACGCCTGGCGCCAGACCGGGCGCCCGCCCGACACCCTCGTTCGACGCGCGGCCCTGGCGCTCGACGGAGCGCCCGCCCTTCGCCGCCAGGTCAGCGGCCCCGTCGGTCCTGCCGGCGCCTTCGTCGCCCGCCATGCCCGCGGCGTGACCTACACCGTGGACGCGCAGGGGGCCAAGGTCCTGACCGGGTTCATCGGGGGCGATCGGTTCGCGCTCTCGGGGATCACGTTCGCCTTCCCTGACTTCGGCCGGAACGCCGAGGGGTTTGGCGCGCTCACGCTGGTGGATCTCGACGGCCGCGACCTCATGACGACGCACCGCGCGCTGCTGACCCTCGTGGGCGGGGCCGAGAACCCCGGCATGGGATGGAACGAGGAGCGCACGAGCGTCGGCGACCAGTGGGGGGACGGGCCGGTCGTCGCCGAGGGGATCCCCTGCGTCATCTCGATTCCCACCGCGCGGGCGCTCCGGGTCTTCCCCCTCGACGCTTCGGGGAAGCGAGGCCCCCCGCTGGCCGTCACGCGCAAGGAGGAGCGCCTGACGTTCCGCGTGGGGCCCGAGTCGAAGACGCTCTGGTACGAGATCGCCGACCACTGAGGAGTGCTACCATCGCGCCATGTCCCTGAGACCCCCCGACGTCATCCCCGAGATCGTCCGCGGCGACCTCACCGAGGCCCAGCTCCAGGCGCACCTCGCCTCTCCCGACCTCGCCGTCGACACGGAGACCATGGGCCTGGTCACGCTCCGTGACCGGCTGTGCGTCGTGCAGCTCTGCGACCGGGCGGGACGGGCGACGCTCGTCCAGATTCCCGCGGAGTCCCTCGATCCGAAGGTGCCGCCGGCCGACCGCGCCCCGCGCCTGAAGCGCCTCCTCGAGGAGCCGCGCATCCTCAAGGTGCTGCACTTCGCCCGCTTCGACGTCGCGGCCCTGCGCCACTACCTCGGCGTCGTCATGGCTCCGATCTACTGCACGCGCACCGCGAGCAAGCTCGTGCGCACCTACACCGATCGCCACGGCCTGAAGGACGTCGCCCTGGAGCTGGCCGACATCGAGATGGACAAGACGGTGCGCCACACCGACTGGTCCGCCACGACCCTCACGAAGGAGCAGGTCTACTACGCGATCTCCGACGTCACGTTCCTGCTCTCGATCAAGGACAAGCTGGACGACATGCTGGCCCGCAGCGGCCGTAGCACCCTGGCCGAGGAGTGCTTCCGCACCATCCCCGTCCTCGCCCAGCTCGACCTCCTCGGCTACCCCCCCGACATCTTCGTCCACTGACCGCGGTCGTCGGACCGGAGGCGCGCTCCCGGGAGCGCGCCCTGGCCCCATCTCTGTGTCTCTGTGCCTCTGTGGTTTCTTGAAGCCGGTCCAGAGCGGTCGCGTCGTCTCTGTGTCCTCCGTGTCTCCGTGGTGTCCGTTTCCGTTGATCAGGCTTCGAGCGGCGTGACCGGATCCAGGAACAGCCAGCAGACGCCGCCCAGGACGTAGACCGCGGCGGAGGCGTAGAACGTGAGGTTCCAGTTGCCGCCGCTCGACGCGAGGATCCACCCGATCGCGATGGGCGATACGGCCGAGCCGAAGTTCCCCATCATGTTCATCGTGCCCGACAGGGTCCCGGCGAAGCGCCCGCCGACGTCCATGCAGGCGCCCCAGGAGCCGGGCATCGACAGGTCGTTGGCGAAGCTCGCGCATCCCATGGCCAGCATCGCGGCCACGGGGTTGCCGAGACGCGTGGACAGCACCAGGAAGGCGCCGGCCGCGACGAACCCGATGAACGCGAGCACGCGCCGCGCCTTGGCGATGCTGCCGAGGGAGCGGGCCACGTACGGCGTGATGAACCCGGAGAAGACGGAGCCGAGGCCCCCGAGAAAGAGGGGCAGGCCCGCGAGCAGCGCCCCCTTCTGGATCGCGAGGCCGCGCTCTTCCTTGAGGTAGGTCGGAAGCCAGGTGATGTAGAAGTACCAACCGTAGGAGAGGCAGAAGTACTGCACGGAGAGCAGGAACACCTGGCGCGAGCGGACGAGCCGCATCCACGGCACGTCGCCGTGCCCCGTTGCGAGACGGTCGGCGCCCTCGAGGAGCGCCACCTCGGCCGCGTTCATCGCCGGATGGTCCCGCGGGTTGTCCCGATAGAAGCGATAGAAGAAGACGGCCCACACGACGCCGACGGCGCCGAACAGCTCGAAGGCGTGCCTCCAGGAGATCGGCAGGAGCGCGACACCGAAGAGCTCGAGGTCCCCGTTCAGGAAGTAGGCCACGAGCGCCGGTGTCAGGGCGCCTCCCCACCGGGCGCTCATCCACAGCAGGCCCTGGGCGCGGGCGCGCTCGCGCGCAGGAAGCCAGGTCGAGAACGCCTTGGTGAGGTTCGGGAAGCAGCCGGCCTCGCCGGCGCCGAAGAGGAACCGCGTGACCACGAGGGAGGCCGTGTTCCAGGCCCAGCCGGTGGCGGCGGTGAAGAAGGACCACCACGTCACGATGCGCAACAGGACGCGGCGCGGGCCCAGGCGGTCGCCCAGATAGCCGCTCGGGATCTCGAAGAGCGCGTACGCCCAGGCGAAGGCCGAGAACGCGTAGCCCATCTGCACGGGCGTCAGGCCGAGGTCGTGGGTGATGAGGGGCGCCGCCTGCGAGATGCAGACGCGATCGATGTACGTGATCCCCGCAAGCGCCACCGCGTAAAGCACCACGCGCTGGCGGATGCGGGTCGGCCTCTCGCCGTTCATGAGCGGCCGATGTTAGCACCCCCCGCCGATGTCAGCCTCCCGGCTCTCGGGACGCCCTTGCCCGCCATGCTCGTTGCGCCAATAATCCCCCACGAGGAGGGTAGCCATGCCTTTCGTCGATCGAACGCATGTTTCGCTCTGGGCGGCTCTGGCTCTGCTCACTGCGTCGTTCGGCTCCGCTGCGGACGAGCCCAAGCGCCGAGAGACCTTCGACGCGGCCCAGGCGAGCCGAGGCCAGGTGATCTACGTGCGATTCTGCTCCGCCTGTCACGGTGCGACGGCAACCGGAGACGGCCCGCTGGCGAACGGGCTGCGCTCGAAGCCCACGGACCTCACGCGGCTCGCGGCGACCAACGGCGGCGTCTTCCCGTACGACAAGGTCGCGCGCGCAATCGACGGCCGCGACACCGTTCGAATGCACGGGCCCTCCGACATGCCGGTCTGGGGCGAGGTCTTCTCCAGGACGAAGGGCGCCGAGTCCGCTGATCCGAGCGAGGCCGTGGCGCGAATCACTCACTACGTCTGGTCCATCCAGAAGCCGCCGGCGCCCTGACGCGCGGCCTGGCGGCCCGCCCGGCTGCCCGCTTCTGGGACCAGGGGATGTCGAGAGCGGGACGGGCGGCGACCCTCGAGTAGCGCCCGCGGGGGGGCACAAGGCCTTGCCATGCAGCGCGATGGGGCCCGGCGCCAGGTCTGGCGCGATATCTGCTTAGTCACGGGCCGGAGCCCATAGCCATGAACGTGTCTCCGGCCGCATTCGTCGGTGATATCCGCTTCGCGGTCCAGTCGCTGCGTCGCTCTCCCGGCTTCACGCTGATCGCGATCGTCACGCTCGGCCTCGGCATCGGCGCCAACACCTCGATGTTCAGCATCCTCAACTCGTACATGCTGCGGCCGGCGCCCTATGCCGATCGGGACCACCTGGACCGCATCTATCGCGCCGTCCGACAGAACGCCCGCGGCGGCATCTCGCCAGCCGACTACCTCGATCTGAAGTCCGAGATGTCCGGCTACGGCGACATCGCGGCCTATGCCGGTGCGGACATGAGCCTTTCCGAGCCCGGCAAGCCGGCCGAGATGGCCGAGGGGCTCCGGGCCTCCGCCAATCTCTTCTCCGCCCTCGGTGGGGCGGCTCAGCTCGGCCGCCTCTTCCGTCCCGACGAGGAGGTCCCGGGCAACGAGCGCGTCCTGGTCCTCAGCCACCGCTACTGGCAGAACCATTTCGGGGGCGACGCCGGCGTCATCGGACGCACCGTCCGCGTCGACGGCGAGGCCTACGAGATCGTCGGCGTGCTGCCCGCGACCTTCAGCGACTGGCGCCATCTGGGGTCGGTCGACGTCTTCCGGCCGCTCGCTCTCGACGACAAGGAGCGGCGCGACCGCAGCTCCACGAAGATCCGCCTCGTCGGGCGCCGTTCCCCGCCGTCCCCCGCGCCCAGGCGGAAGCGTTCGTCACCGAGTTCGGCCGACGGCTCGCCCGCGACTTCCCTGCCGCCAACGCCGAGAGCGCCTGGACGCCTCGTCCCGATCGACGACAGCTTCCTGGGCAAGGACGCACAGCCGCATCCTCGCGATGCTGGTCGGCCTCTCCGGCTTCGTGGTGCTCATCGCGTGCTCCAACCTGGCGAACCTGCTCCTGGCCCGGACCATGGCGCGCTCCCGGGAGTTCGCCGTGCGCTCCGCTCTCGGAGCCTCCCGCTCCCAGATGCTGCGGCCGCTCGTCGCCGAGTCCCTGCTGCTCGCGCTGCGCCGGCGGCGTCCTGGCCGTCTACGTGGCCCTCTGGACCTACGACTGGTTCGCCGTGGTCAGCGCCGGGGACAACGGCGTCGGGGTCACGTTCACGTTCGACTGGCACGTCCTCGGCTGGACGTTCGCCGCGTGCCTCTTCACGGCGCTCGCCTTCGGCGTGGCCCCCGCGCTCTTCACCCTGCGGCTCGACCTGAACACCACGCTCAAGAGCAGCTCGCGCGGCACCACCGGCGATCGCGGCCACCGGCGCTTCCGCAATCTCCTCATCGTCGGCCAGTTCGCCCTCGCCATGGTCCTGCTCGCGGGCGCCGCCCTCTTCGTGGGCGGGCTACACGAGGTGAACAACCGCCGAATCGGCTGGGAATCCGACCAGCTCGTCACCGGCACGCTGGTGCTCCCGGCCAGCACGTACCCGGGCGACCCGGAGATCACGCGCTTCCAGCGCCTCGCCCTGGAGCGTCTCGAGAGCCTGCCCGGCGTCGTCTCCGCGAGCCTCTCCTACTCGATGCCGTTCTTCGGCCTGTCCGAGCCGCGCCGATACGTCGTCGCGGGTCGCGACACGCCCGAGCCCGGCCACGAGCCCGCCGCCTTGATCAACGGCGTCAGCCCCCACTACTTCGAAACCGTCGGCACCCGGCTGCTGAGCGGGCGGCCGTTCGGCACGGCGGACACCCTCACCTCGCCCAAGGTGTTCATCATCAACCAGGCCATGGCCCGCGGTCTCTTCCCCGGCGAGAGCGCCCTCGGCCGGCGGATCGCCCAGGCCGGCGGCAAGACGCCTCGAGTGGGGGGAGATCGTCGGCGTCGTCGCCGACGTCCAGTCGGTCTCGCCGAACGGCGCCACCGTCCTCTACCAGCTCTACCAGCCCCTGGCCCAGGAGCCGCGCCCCCTCGGCGAGATCGCCGTGCGCACGTCCGGCGTCGCTCCGTCCACGCTCGTCGAGAGCATCCGAACCACCATGACGGCGCTCGACCCGGACCTGCCGGTGCGCCAGCTCCAGCCCGCCGCCACCACGATCGTCCGCGCCAACTACCAGGACGGCGTCCTCGGCAGCGTGCTCTCGGCCCTGGCCGTGCTCGGGCTCGGCCTGGCCTCCCTGGGCGTCTACGGCGTCATCGCCCGCACGGTGGCCCAGCGCACCGGCGAGTTCGGCATCCGCCTCGCTCTCGGAGCCCAGGCCCGGGACATCGCCCGCCTCGTGCTCTCGTCCGGCGTGAAGCTCGCTCTCGTCGGCTCGGCCCTCGGCCTGCTCGGCGCCGCGGGACTCTCCCGACTCATCGCGGCGGCCTTCCCCGGCATGCACACGAACAGCGCGGGCGTCCTGACCGGCGCCACCTTCCTGCTCGTGGCCATCGCCCTGATCGCGTCGTATCTTCCGGCGAGGAGCGCGTCGATGATGAACCCGGTCGACACACTGCGGGCCGAGTAGACCCTAGCCGGCGAACTCGCGCTCCGGCACGCCGCGCGCGCCCACCCGGACGCGGAAGAGGCCGCCGGCGAGCGGCTGCCCTGCGAGCGTCTCGGGGCCCAGGCCGCTCCGAGCCGACGTGATGTACAGGTCCTCGAGCGTCGGCCCACCGAAGGCGCACGACGTGGGGCGGCTCACCGGAAGGGACACGCGATCGAGGAGGGCGCCCGTCTTCGGGTCCCAACGGGTGACGAGGCCGCCGTCCCAGAGGGCGACCCACAGCATCCCCTCGCTGTCGATGGCCATGCCGTCGGGACGGCCGAGCCCGGCAGGCACGTCGACGACGTCCCGGCGCCGGCCCACCCCGCCCGTCTCGAGATCGAAGTCGAACGCCTGGATCGCCTGCCCGCCGGTGTCGACGTAGTAGAGGGTCCCGCCGTCCGCGCTCCACGCCAGGCCGTTGGAGATCGTGATCCCCTGGAGGATGCGGTGGGCCCTTCCGTCGGGGTCGAGCCGATGGAGGGAGCCCGCACCCGGCGCGGCGTCGATCGCCATCGTCCCGGCCCAGAAGCGCCCGCGCGGGTCGCAGCGGCCGTCGTTGAAGCGGTGGCCGGGGGCGTGGCCGTCCGGCACCGCCACGAGCGTCACGGCGCCGCTCTCCAGGTCCACGGAGGCGAAGCCCCGCTTCACGGCCGCGACGATTCCGCCCGAGCGCCGCAAGGCGACGCAGCCGACCATCTCCCCGACGTCCACGGCACGGTCGGACGACGTCGCGGGATCGAAGACGTGGATGCGCTCCCCCTCGATGTCGACCCAGTACAGGACCTGCGTCCGGTGGTCCCACAGGGGACCCTCGCCGAGCGTGGCTCGCGCATCGAGGACCAGCTCGGCGGCGTGGGTCAGACGTTCACCCGCGCCACTCGCCCCGGGCGACGGCCGGAACGTAGCCTGCCAGCCCCTCGGGCTTCCAGTCGATGACCCGCTCCTGCTCGGCGCTCATGTAGCAGGTCATGAGCAGCTCGGTGACCGAGAGGCCGGCGTGGAAGTCCAGCTCCGGCTGCACGCCGTCGAGGAACGCCCGGACGAAGTGGCGGTTCTCGCCCTCGTAGCCGTACTCGGCCGTCTCGTTCCCCACCACCGGCATGAGCCCCTGCTCGGCGTTCTGCTTCTCGACCAGGTCCTCGCCCGCCGCGCCCTTGAGCCGCCGGCTGAAGAAGACCCTGCGCCCCGGCGTCGAGCGAGCTCATCGACATCGAGTACTCGGGGCCCGAGCAGCTCGATGCTCAGCCGCAGGCCGGCGCCCACGAAGCTCCAGGAGGTCGTGGCCTCCACGATCACCTGGAGCCCCGCCTCGTCCACGTACGTGGACCGTGGCGCGGGCGAAGTCCTCCGACGGGCCGGCTGGCGGTAGTCGACCTCGCTCCCCATCGTCTCGCGCAGCACTTCGGCGTACTCGGGGCGCGACCACTTGAGCGAGGCGATCTGGGCCGAGACCTTCTCGGGCGGAGGCTCGATCCGCGGCGCGCCCGGCTTCGTGAGCAGGTGGCGCCCCACCTCGACGCTGTGGCACATCATGTCGTTCAGGACGCCGCCCCCCTGCAGGTCGCCCTGCCAGAACCACGGCATGTGGGGGCCGCTGTGCTCCTCGGCGGCGCGCGCGAGGTAGGGCCGTCCGGCTGAGCGCGGCGCCGCGCGCCCAGACGATGTCGCGCCCGCGCTCGAGCCCCGGCGAGAAGAGCTGGTCCTCGAGGTAGCCGTGCAGCACCCCCGCCTTCGCGACGAGCTCGACCATGCGTCGCGCCTCGGCCACGTTGCGGGCCAGCGGCTTCTCGCAGGCGATGCCCACGAGCGTCGCGCCCTTGCCCGAGCGCCGCCACGATCCGCTCCATGTTCTCGATGCGCGCGTGGTTCGGGCCGCAGATCCAGATGCAGTCGATCTCGGGCGCCGCCACCATCTCCTCGATCGAGCGCGAAGGCCTTGGCCTCGCCGACGCGCAGCGACCGCGCGAGGGCCGCGGCCTCCTCGGCGTGGGCCTTGTTCGGGCTCCAGACGCCGCGGACGTCGGCGTCGCGCACGGCCACCCAGGAGCGGATGTGGAAGCGCGTGATGAAGCCGCTGCCGATGAAGCCGACCCCCAGCCGCCGAGCCGCCATCGCGAACCTCCTGAGAGTGAGACTAGAGCAGCCCCTGGATCTCCTCGGGGCGCGCGAACTTCAGGTCCTGGAGCGCCGCGATCAGCGCTCGGGCGCAGGCGCGGCAGTGGTCGAGGATCGGGTCGGCGTCGGCCCCGGCCGGCGCGCCCCCGAGCGACCACATCCGCTCCTGCGCCTCGCTGTGGGGCACGCAGGCGCCCCCCTCCACGCGATGGGGCGGGCGGCGCTCGTGCTTGAACCCCGAGACGCCCGGGGAACGCGTAGTTGAGCAGGTACTCGACGACGCGGACGATGCGCTCGGGATCGTGGCCCAGCAGCCGGCTGTCGCCGCGGATCGAGACCTCGGTCCCCTGCTCCGTCACGGCCACGGCCACGGCGATGGACGTCCCCTCGATGCGCAGCACCTCGTTGGCGACCTCGGCGATCACGTCGCGGTGGTCCGAGCGCACGTAGCCGACGGGCGCGACGCGGACCGTCCCCGTCGACTCGAGATGCTGGAACGCCGCGGCGCGATACGTCTGCCACTCCAGGGGCACGCGGTAGTCCCGGAGGTCGTCGAGGATCTCCGACGTCTCCTCGTCGCGGGTCAGCTTCTCGAACATCCGGAAGTCCAGGGGCGTGGCGCCGTGGAGCAGCGCGCTCGTGTCGGTGTAGATCCCGAGGGCCGCGGCGGCGCGCCCGGCGGCGCCGAGGCTCTCCCAGACGTCGAACGCCATCCCGAGCGCCGACAGGAACGCCGACGTGGAGCCCACCGGCAGGCCCACGAAGGCCAGCTTCACGCGGCGCACGCCCTGGTCCCGGCAGTTCGTCTCGATCTCGTCGGGATCGGCGTGGTGGTCGGCCACGAAGAAGAACTCGCGCACCGGGTCCACGCGGCCCGTGTTGGACATTCCGAGAGGCGGCGACGTGTCGACGGTGCAGTGGAGGCCGCGGGGCAGGCGCTCCTCGTTGGGGTCGTGGAGGACGATGCCGCAGCGCTCCACGAGGATCCGGTTCTGGGGATGGCCGAGGGCGCCGGTGAGGATCCGCACCTCCTTGGCCCCCAGCTCCCGGAGGATCGCCCGCAGCATCACGGCGCTTCCGAGGGCGTCCGGGTCCCCCACCCACTGCGTGAAGATGTTGGCGCCGCGGCCGCGGATGGCCGCGCTCGACCGGCGGAGCGCCGTGTAGGCCGCGTGGACCTGCGCGAGGAGGTCCAGGTTGTTCCGGGTGAAGCGGCGGCCCAGCGGGATGCCGAACCGCGACATCACCGCGTGGATTCCCGGAGTTCGCGCGGGACGGTGGAGGATGGCCCCGTTCCGGCCGGTGCGGCCGTTTCCGTTCTTCTTCACGCGGGGGTGGATCTTATCCCACTCACCGGGGCTCCTCCCAGGAGAGGTGGGACAGGTTGACGAGGCCCATCGGGTCGAGGTTGAACCCCTGGAGTCCCGGTCGGACGACGTAGACGTTCGCTGCGCTGAACAGCGGGATGAGAACGCTCGGCCGCCCCCACCCGCTCCTCCACCTCGCTGTAGAGCCGGACGCGGTCCAGGGGATCCATGTCGCGACGGGCGGCGTCGATGAGGCGGTCGGTCTCGGGGTCGGAGTAGTGGAGGTAGTTGTTCGCCCCCTTGCTGTGGAACAGGACGCCCAGGAAGGAGTCGCGGTCGGGCGTGTCGGCGACCCAGGTCATCAGGTAGGCGGGCGCCTTCTTCGCGTCCACCGTCTCGATGAACTCGGCCCCACGGGGCGGTGCGCTCCCGGACCCGGAACCCCACTTCCTCGAGGTTCTTCGCGATGGCGTCGGCGGCGCCCTTGGTGGACGGGCTGCCCCGGTTCGCCCAGAAGTCGAGGGGCGGCAGGCCACGGCCGGCCGGATACCCCGCGGCCTCGAGGACGCGGCGCGCCTCGACGACGTCCCGCTCCGGCGCGATCGCGCGCGGAGCGCCGCCGGCCATGCCGACGGGAATGATGGCGCGGCTCGGCAGCGCGAAGGCGCCGCTGCCGAGGACGATCGCGTTGCGGTCCAGGCTCAGCGCCACCGCTCGCCGGACCCGCTCGTCCTCCATCGGCGGGAAGGCGCTGTTGATGCCGAGGCACGTCATCCCCAGCTCCTGGCGCTCCACCACGTTGGAGCCGCTGGGCAGGCGGGCGCGATCGTTCCGCGCGAGGAAGGCCATGTCGACGTCCCCCTTGAGGAACGGCCCGACGGCGTCCTCGTCCCAGGTCCCGAGGTGTATCTCGACGCGATCGAGGAACGGCCGCCCGCCCCAGTGCGTCTCGTTCGCGACGAGCACCAGACGACCGTCGCTCCCCCACTCCTGGAATCGGAACGCGCCGGTTCCGACGGGATGACGGGCGAACGCCGCTTCCTTGCCCTCGACCTCCTCCCGCGGAACCACGCAGAGCTGGGGAATCGCGAGCGATCCCGAGGAAGGGCGCGTACGGCTCGGTCAGGGTGATGACGAGCCCCAGCTCCCCTTCGACGCGAAGGCCGGCGATCGTCGCCGCGCGGCCGGACGACGCGTCTTCCCCGCCGGCGATCTTCCCGACGAACTCGCGCGCCAGGCCCCCGGGGATGCGCGCCGCCCGCAGGAAGCTCCACGCCACGTCGTCGGCCGTGAGCTTCCGGCCGTTGTGGAAGCGAACGTCGCCCCGGAGCTGGAAGCGGTACGTGAGGCCGTCGGGAGAGATCGATCCACGTCCTCGCGAGGCCGGGGACGATGTTCAGGTCGGGGTCCAGGCTGACGAGGCCGTCGAAGACCTGCTCGATGAGCTGCCACTGGTAGGCGTCCTCCGAGAAGGCGGGATCGAGGCCGCGGGGCTCCGTCAGGGCGAAACGGAAGACGCCCCCGCTGCGGGGCGCCGGGGACGGCGAACGCCGGGGCCGGGGAGGGGCGTCGCAGCCCGTCGCGGAGAGGGCGAGGACCAGGAAAAGCAGGGGCAGCGACCAGGAATGGCGGGGCGTCACGTCGACGGCAGGATAACATCGTCATACGGCTTGACAGGGGCGCGCACAAGGGCTTACGGTGAAGATGTGATGCCGAACGGTTGTTGTCGCACGCCAAGGGCCGGCGGTGTCACGCCAGGGTCGCGCCGATCGTAGGACGCTCGCGACATCGGGACGACCCGCAAGGCCCTTCGAGAATCCTCGAAGGGCTTTTTGATTTTCGGGGCTGCGGGCCCCGGGGAGGTGCGTCAGAGGTAGAGACCAGGAGCTTTCGTTTCCAGCAAGAGGCCGCTCCGTGCGGCGGACGGCCTCGGAGGGGAGGGACCCCGATGGTTCCTCCCCTTTCTTTCTTTATACTCGTCCCGTGAAACGCGACTCCCCGGGTCCGGATCCCGCCGACGAGAGGCGCGGCGCACCGCGCATCCGGCCCTCCCGCTCCGCTCGCCTCCTCGACATCTCGGCCCTGGGCCTGGCGATCGAAACCGAGGCCGACGTCACCAAGGGGCAGATCTACGACCTGATCCTGGGCCTCGACGACCACCGCATGCCCATCTCGGCCCGCGCCGTCCACGTCGTCAAGGAAGGCAAGCGTATCCGCGCCAGCTTCGCCTTCGATCGCGTCCTCGAATCCGACCGGCAGCTCCTGCGGCAGACCCTCGTCCGCGAGGTCGTGGAGCGCATGACCGTGCTGCTGCGATAGCGTTCGGAGCCACCAGCCGGCCATCCGTCCCCGCCCGGAGGCCGCTCGTCCCTCAAGCCTTTCGCCCAGCCCGGCGCTTCGGGTACCTTAGGCTTGCACCGATAGCGCCGCCCCCGGAACCTCAAGGAGACCTCATGCGACAACCCAGAATCGTGGCCTGCCTCGCCCTTGCCGCAGCCTTCGCCCTCAGCCGAACCGAGCGCCGCGGCGGATCCCACGCCTGCGACGACGCCGACCGCCAGCACCGCCGCGGCGGCCCTCGATCGCTCCACCGAGCCCTGCACCGACTTCTACCAGTTCGCCTGCGGCGGATGGCTCAAGGCCAACCCCATCCCGGGGGACCAGTCGCGCTGGGGGCGGTTCGACGAGCTGGCGGAGCACAATCGGCTGGCGCTGAAGGACGTCCTGGAGAAGGCGGCCGCCGCCACGGGGACGCGGCAGCCCATCGACCAGAAGATCGGCGACCTGTACGCGAGCTGCATGGACGAGCCCGCCGTCGAGGCCAGGGGCGTCTCTGCGCTGAAGGCCGACCTGGACCGGGTCGCGGCCCTCAAGTCGAAGAGCGAGCTGGCCGACCTGACCGCGTCCCTCCACGCCGTGGGCGTCGGCGTCCTGTTCCAGTTCACGTCCACGCAGGACTTCAAGGACCCGAAGACCGTGATCGCCGACGCCGACCAGGGGGGCCTCGGGCTACCCGAGCGCGACTACTACTTCAAGGACGACGCCAAGTCCGTCGAGCTGCGGACGCAGTACGTCGCCCACGTCCAGAGGATGTTCGAGCTGCTGGGCGACGCGCCCGACAAGGCGGCCGCCGGCGCCAAGACGGTCATGGACATCGAGACGGCCCTCGCCAAGGCCTCCCTCGACGTCGTCGCGCGGCGCGACCCGAACGCGCTCTACCACAAGATGACGCCGAAGGAGCTCGCCGCCCTCAACCCGAGCTTCGACTGGGACCGCTACGCCAAGGCGGCCCAGACGCCTCCCCTCGTGAGCGTCAACGTGGACGTCCCCGACTTCTTCAAGGGGCTCGAGGAGCAGATCAAGACCGTGAGCCTCGACCAGTGGAAGACGTACCTGCGCTGGCACGTCGTCCACGACGCGGCGCGCGGCCCTGTCCACGCCGTTCGTCAACGAGAACTTCGCCTTCTACGGCAAGACGCTCACGGGCGCCAAGGAGCTGCGGGCGCGCTGGAAGCGCTGCGTCGCGTTCGTGGACGATTCGCTCGGCGACGCCCTCGGACAGCGCTACGTCGAGGCCACGTTCGGCGCCGACGGCAAGGAGCGGATGTCGAAGCTGGTGGCCAATCTCGAGAAGGCCCTGGACCAGGACCTGAAGGCGCTCCCCTGGATGACCGAGGCGACGAAGAAGCAGGCCTTCGTGAAGCTGAACGCCATGTCCAACAAGATCGGCTACCCCGACAAGTGGCACGACTACTCCACCGTCAAGATCACGCGCGACGACTTCCTGGGGAACCTGAACCGCGCCGCGGCGTTCGAGACGAAGCGCCAGCTCGACAAGATCGGCCAGCCCCTCGATCGCGGCGAGTGGAGCATGACGCCGCCCACGGTCAACGCCGGCTACTATCCGCCCCTGAACGACATCACCTTCCCGGCGGGTGTCCTCCAGCCGCCGTTCTTCGACAAGGCGGCGGACGACGCCATCAACTACGGCGGCATCGGCGCCGGCATCGGCCACGAGATCACCCACGGCTTCGACGATCAGGGGCGCCAGTTCGCCGCGGACGGCAGCCTCTCCGACTGGTGGACCGAGGCCGACGCCAAGGAGTTCGAGAAGCGGGCCGACTGCATCGTCCAGCAGTACGGCGACTACGTCGCGGTCGACGACCTCAAGCTCAACGGCAAGCTCACCCTCGGCGAGAACGTCGCCGACAGCGGCGGCCTGCGGATCGCGTACATGGCCATGACCCAGGCCGTCGCCGACGCCGCCAAGGCCGAGAAGATCGACGGCCTCACCGCGGAGCAGCGCTTCTTCGTCGGGCTTCAGCCAGATCTGGTGCGAGAACCGGACGCCCGAGTTCGCCCGCCTCGTCGCCCAGACCGACCCGCACTCCCCCGCCCGCTACCGCGTCAACGGCGTCGTCTCCAACATGCCCGAGTTCCAGAAGGCGTACGGCTGCAAGGCGGGCTCACCGATGGTCCGCGCCAACGCCTGCCGCGTCTGGTAGACCCTGGAGATCCCGCTTCCGCTCGTAGTGAAGACACACGACGCCGGAGGAGAGGGCTTTGCTTTCCAACAGGCGCAAGCGCTGTAGAGCCGGCACGTCGTCGAAGAGACGCACGCCCTTGCCCAGCAGCAGCGGGTTCACGAAGATCCAGTAGCCGTCGATCAGATCCTCCGCCATGAGCGAGTGCGCGGCGCCCGGGCTGCCGAAGATCAGGATGTCCTTTCCCTGGGTCGCCTTGAGCGCGTTGATCTCCGCCACGAGGTTGTCGCCGATGAACCGCGTTCTCGGGCGCGAGACGCCCTTCATGCTGCGCGAGAGGACCACCTTGTTGACCCGGTTGTACCAGCTCGAGTGCTCGATGTCGTGCTTGCTCGGGTTCGGCTGATCGGCCGCGGTCGGCCAGTACGCTTCCATCATCTCGTACGTGACCCGCCCGTAGAGCGCGGTGTCGCCCTCGTTGGTGCGGGCGCCCGCATAGTCGAAGATCTCGTCGTCGACGTGGAAACAGTCCATCTCCCCTTTCGGCCCCGCCACGAAGCCGTCGAGCGTCGCGTGCATGAAGAGAATGATCCTTCGGCGCCCCGGAACGCCTCCGCCCTCGACAAACGCCGCCAGGCGGCCCAGGGTCTGCTTCCCGCCCTCGACGGCGCCGAAGGTCTTCACCGCCATCTCGTAGGCGTTGGCGTCCTCGAAGACGGCCCGCATGGTGAGCCGCGTCTTGGCCCCCTCCTCCACGAACGTCACCGAGTTTCGGAACTTCGGCGTGGACACGTGGTCGTAGACGATGAGGCTCGGCGCCACGACCTCGACGAAGACGCTCCGGTTCTGATAGTCCGTCCCGTCGGGTCCGTGCATGACGAAGCGCCAGAGGCCGCCCGGCCGCACGTCCATTTCGTGCATCGTGTTGGTGAAGCCGTCCGGGCCCCACCACTTCACCATCTGCTCGGGATCGGTCCAGGCCGCGAAGACCAGCTCGCGGGGCGCGTTGATCAGTCGCTCGGTCACGATCTCGCAATCGGCAGTGCTGGTCATGGCCTTCAATTCCCTTTCTTGCGGCCCCGGCCGCCCTTCGCTTGAAGCTGTTGAAGGTAGTCCTCCAGACGGTCGAGCCGCTGCTCCCACATCAGCCGGTAGGCCTCGATCCAATCCGCCACCTCGCGAAGCGGCTTCGGATTGATCCGGCAGGGCCGGAACTGCGCCTGCCGCGTCTGGGTGATGAGCCCCGCGCGCTGGAGGACCTTCAGGTGCTTGGTCACCGCCGGCGCGCTGATGTCGAAGGGCCTCGCGAGCTCGGCAACCGACGTCTCCCCCAGAGCCAGACGCGAAAGGATGGCGCGGCGAGTGGGATCGGCGAGCGCGGCAAACGTCGTGCTGAGCGCATCAATCGGCATCAAGGACACCCATTGGTTAATTAACCCTCAGGTAAACTACAGGACGACGCTTCGCGTGTCAACGGCCCGCCCGCCAGGGCGTGCTAAACTCCCGCTCTAGCCTCTCCGCGCCCGTAGCTCATTTGGATTAGAGCGCTTGGCTTCGAACCAAGAGGTGGGGGGTTCGAATCCCTCCGGGCGCACCACCTTACAAAGCTCGCCGGTTCCGGGTGTTGCAGGGGTGTTGCACCGCGACGTCCCATTCTTGACTTCGCCCCCGTCTCGCTCGATACACTGATCCCATCGAGCACTTCCATCCCGTCCTCGTGCGCGGACTGTCAGATGCCTGCACTGACACGACGACAAATGCTCTGACGAACGCGGCGCTAGGGTCGAGGCGGGGCAAGTGCAGGACGTTTTCCGAATGGTAGGATCGTCACCGTCGTGAAGGCCCCTTTCACCCACATGGTGCGCGCCAAGGCGAGGGAGGTGTTCGCGATCGATAGCCGGTCTCTCGCCCTCTTCCGAGTGGGTTTTGGGCTTCTTCTGCTGTGGGATCTCGGTTTTCGGGCGCTGTCGCTTCGTGCGCACTATACCGATGAGGGCCTGCTCCCCCGCGCAGCCTGGGTTGCGACTGTCGGGAGACAACGTGGCTACTGGTCTCTTCACGCACTGAGCGGCTCGTTGGAGATGGAAGGCCTCCTGTTTGCCCTGGCTGCGGCCTTCGCCATCATGCTGACAATCGGGTTGCGGACGCGACTCGCTACATGCGGATCTTGCCTGCTCTTGTTGTCTTTGCAGTACCGCAACCCTCTTCTCAGCTCCGGGGCTGACTTTGTGATGTACGCCCTGCTCTTCTGGAGCATCTTCCTGCCCCTGGGTCGCTCCTGGTCGTTTGACTCTCGCCGTGGGAGTTCGGAGGGCAGGCATGTGCTGCTCTGGGGAATGCCGACGGCCGCCATCCTCCTTCAGGTTTGCTTCGTGTACTGGTTCACGGCATGGCTCAAGGCGTCGCAGTCACTGGAGTGGTGGCCTGAAGGAACGGCCATCCAGGGCGCCCTGAACAGCTACTATGCCAAGCCCTTGGGGGTCGCTTTGCTGGCCTTCCCGCGCCTTCTGCGTGCCCTCACCTACTCTACCCTCGCGCTCGAAACACTCGGCCCTGTGTTGGCCCTCTCTCCTGCTTGGAATGGCCCCGCGAGGATATTGGCTGTGGGTCTCTTCTGTGGCCTTCATCTCGGCATGGCGCTGACCCTGTACCTGGCTCACTTTCCGGTCGTGTCCGTTCTGGGCTGGCTGTTGTTTCTGCCCTCCTGTTTCTGGGAGCGCTGGTCCCCGCATCGGCCCGACGTTTCCCTAGAAGACTCTCCGCAGGGCTTCTCATGGGTCATCAACTGTGTCACGGCCCTGCTGCTGCTCTTCGTGTTCGCGAACAATGCTCGGCCGATTCACAGGCTGGGCCTGCTGGCGAGGGTACTGGGCCTCGAACAACACTGGAGCATGTTCTTGGAGCCCAAGAAGATTGACCTGATCGGGTTCGTCGCTCCTGGGAAGACACAGGATGCTCGAGAGATCGACCTCCTCCACCACGGCCGGCCCGTCTCCCTGGACAGCGCGGCGATCGTAGAAGCGCATGCAGAGCCCTATTGGCGGGCAATGTGGCGGAAGTCAGACAAGGATCGGGCCTTCTACCTTCCGCTCGCGGCCGACGACCTCTGCCGCGGGTGGAATGCGCGCGCAGGCTCAAGCGATCGCGTAGACGGGGTGGAAATCTACCTCGTCAGACGGAAAGCCTCTCACGAGCGCCGCGACCTCCACGATGTCGAAAGAGTACGGCTTCTTGAGGCGCGGTGCCCGGGAGCTGGACCGGGACACTCGAGTGTGCCGCTCGCCCCAGGGGGGTCGTGAGCCACTTATACAGCCCCTGCAACCTGGCGCGCCAGGCAAGGCCTATCGCAAACCATGTGCTGCGCAAGAACGCGTCGATGGCCGGCCAGTAGTCCGCGCCAAGGAGGCCGTGGCCCTCGTCGGGGTAGACGACGAATTCGGTGCCGCTGCCGCTCGCTTGGAGGTTGGTGAGGACGCCGACGCAGACGCGGGTCGGGACCAGGCGGTCCTCCCCTCCAAGGAGCCATAGGGTCGGTATCGAGAGCGACCGGAGCGCGGGCTCGGGGTCGTAGCCTCGGGGACCGGTGTAGCTGCGCGAGCTCGGCGTAGGCGTCGTCGATCGGCAGGCTCCCGAGGTCCTCGTACCGGATGTTGACGCCGATCGGGACGACGGAGCCGGTGACGGCGATGGTGAAGCGGGCGAGCGGGGTGCGCTCGGCGGCGGCCACCATGACCCAGCCGGCCTGGCTGGTGCCCATGAGGCCGAGGCGGCCGGCGTCGATGCCGGGGCGGGCCGCGAGGGTGGCGAGTGCGGCGGCCATGTCCCCCGCCAGCTCGGCGATCTGCGACTCGCTGTTGTTGGCGCTGACGCCGCGGTAGGTGCCGGTGGATTGACCGGAGCCGCGCTTGTCGTAGCGCAGGACCGCGAAGCCGCGCTGGAGCAGGAACGGGACGTAGGCGGCGCCGTCGCTGGTGGTCGTCCGGCCGGAGCCCGCGCCGATGACGATGCCGGGGAACGGCCCCGTCCCCGACGGCAGGTCCACCACGAAGTGCAGGCGCGCCCCGGCGCTTTCGAAGAAATCGGCGTTCGACACCGCCGTGGGCTGCGCAGGTGTGGCCCCTCCGCACGCCCACATGGGAAGGAGGACAAGGGAGATCCCACAGAGGTCCGCTACACGGAAGAGCATCACGAGTCGGCTCCTCCTCAGCGCCGCGTGTAGCTCGCGTCCAGGAGCACGGTCCAGGTCTGCCCGCCGTCGCTGGTGCGCTCGGAGAAATAGCGAATGGTGTTGCCGTCGAGGGGATCCCAGGTGGTCCTGTCGGTCGCGCTTTGATCGAGGACCATGCGCCTGCCCTCCAGGCCCCCCACGAGCACGATGCGGCCGCCCCGGGAATCGATGTAGGTCTGGTGCCAGAGATCGTCCTGGCGGCCGACCAGGCTGACGCTCCGTCCCTGGACGCCGGTGGGGTCCTGGTAGTGCTCCTCGATCAAGCACCCGCTCCCTTCCTTCGTGATCTCGTTGGTGGCCGGTGGGAGATTCCCCTCGTGGTAGTCCCAGGTCCCGATCCAGAAGTCGAACTGTGCGTCCTTCGCCGACCCACAGGCTCCACGGGGGCCGAGCCAGCGCACGCCGTAGATCCCCGCGGCCATGATCTGGCCGGAGGCCTCGTTGCCCCCGCTGTCGGTGGTGGACTGAGCCAGCGGCTCCCATGCGTTCGTCCCGCCGAGGGCGTGGACACGCAGGTCCGATTCCGGAACACCGGAGGGACCCCGGTTCGCATCGTAGTGAATGGTGAGGGTCGCCGCGGTCGCGAAGGTCGTGCCGGCCGGACCCACCTGGTAGGCCGACCCCTGGACCGCGTGGGGGTCGAGGGGCACCTGGCTCGTGGCGCGGATCGTGATTCCGGTCGGCGCCGCGAGGGCGTTTGCGGGGATGACGAGACGCACGGCCCCGCCGAGGACGGTGACCGTGCCGCCGGCCGGACCGATGGTGGCATCGGGCGCGGGCGTCGGTGCAGGAGCGGGAGCGGAAGGACCCGCGGGGTTGCTGTTGCCTCCGCCGCAGGCGGAAAGCAGGATCAGGAGCAAAGCGACAGTGGAGCGCTGGAGCGTCATGGGCTTGGTCACGCTGACAAGCTGAGGGCAAGGGGCCGTTCACGCCATGGCGCGGGTCTGGAATCGAGATGGAGCCACAAGCCATTTCCGGCCAGGCACTTCACCGACCCGATGGATTCCTCGGCGGGCCCAGAAATGGGGCTGCCGGAAGAGCCCGTACCTATACAATCCGAGTCGATGTCCCAAGAGCCTCAACCCCTGCCGCCGCCTCCCGCGCGCTCGGGCGAGCCCCTCGAGTCCCGCGTCCTGCGGTTCGGCGTCTTTGCGCTGGATACGGGGAGCGGTGAGCTGCGCAAGTCGGGCATTCTCGTGAAGCTCCGGCAGCAGCCGGCGACGGTCCTGGCGCTGCTGGCGTCGCGCCCCGGTCGCGTGGTCACGCGCGAGGAGCTGCGAGCGCAGGTCTGGGGGGGCGACACGTTCGTGGACTTCGACCAGGGGCTCAACTACTGCATCAAGGAGATCCGCGCGGCGCTCTCGGATTCCGCCGACTCACCGCTCTACGTCGAGACGCTCCCCCGGCGAGGCTATCGCTTCATCGCGCCCCTGGCAGGCACCGACGCTCCGCTGCCGGACGCCGACACGGGAGCACCGCCTCCCCGGAGCAGCCGGCTCGGCCCGGTCCTGCTCCTCGCGCTCCTCGCTGCCGTGGGCGCCACCGCGTATCTGGCTCGACCTTCGCCTTCACCCGAGGAGTGGCAGCGCATCACGTTCCGGCGCGGCGCCGTGTCGGCCGCTCGCTTCGGACCCGGCGGCGAGATCCTCATGAGCGCGGCTTGGGATGGCGGGCCCGCCTCGTTCTGGAGCGCGGCCCCGGGCTCGCCCGACGCGCGCCCGCTCGACGTGGCCGGCTCGCGGCTCGTGAGCGTGACCGCGAACGGCGAGATCGTGTTCCTCCTGGCACAGCCCGGGTCGAACCCGCTCCTGGAGCGAGCACCGCGGGCCGGGGGTCCGGCCAAGGCCATCCTCGAGTCGGTCGTGGCGGCCGACGTCACGCCGGACGGCGCCGACTTCGCCGTCGCGCACTTCGTCGCGGGACGGGGGATCCGGATCGAGTTCCCCATCGGACGCGAGCTCCGCCAGGTCAACGCCCCCACCTACCTGCGCATCTCTCCAGACGGGTCGCACGTCGCCTTTCTCGAGCACCCCTGGGGCGGCGACGATCGCGGCTTCGTGGCGATCCTCCCCCGCGAAGGCTCGGCAGCCGTCTATTCCTCCCACTACGCGAGCCTCGACGGCCTCGCCTGGTCCGCGGCCGGCGATGGGGTCCTGTTCACCGCGGCCCGCACGGGAAGCACGACGGCGCTGCGAAGCCTCGACCTGCGGGGGCGGGAGAGGACGCTCATCCCGGCCAGCGGACGCCTCGTCGTCCACGACGTGGCGCGCGACGGCCGGGTGCTCCTGGAGCGCGCGGCGATTCGCGGCGGAGCCGTTGTGGTGGGCAAAGATGGAGCTGAGCGCGACCTGAGCTGGTTCGACGCCACCCGCATCGCCGCGCTCTCCCCCGACGGAAGCGCTGCGCTGCTGAGCGAGACCGGCGACGCGGGCGGCGCCGGTTACGCGGCCTACTTGCGTCGGACCGACGGGTCGCCCCCTGTCCGGTTGGGCACCGGCGTGGCCACGGGCCTCTCCCCGGATGGCCGCATCGCGCTGGCGGTACCGCTCGACGAGCCGACTCGCATCGACGCCATGCCGACGGGCCCGGGCGAGCCGCGCGCCATCCGGTTCGCGGGCATCGTGCAGTACGAGTGGGCGGCGTTCACCCCTGACGGCACCCGGCTCGTCTTCGTGGGTCGCGAACGCGACCAGAACCTGCGGGTCTGGGTCGGCGACAAGGACGGCGGGAAGGCACGGCCGATCACACCGGACGGCCTCACCCTTTCCCGCGACCTCGTCTCCCCCGACAGCCGCATGCTCGTGGCGCCTTGCCGGCCGCGAACTTTCTGCCTGTACTCCCTGACCGATAGAGCAGACACGGGGCAGCCAGTGCCGGGATTGGATAGCTTCCTGCCCCTCGCCTGGGATCCCTCGGGCCGCTCGCTGTTCGTGCGGCGACGGACAGGGGGCCTGCCGGCCGTCCTCGAGCGCGTCGACGTCGCGAGCGGTGCGCATACGCCCTGGAGGACGCTGTCCCCTCGCGACCCCGTGGGGGTGGGCGACATCGGGTACGTCGCGGTGAGCCGGGACGGGGGCTCGCTGGCCTACAGCTTCTCGAGGCGGCTCTCGGAGCTCTACCTGGTCTCCCACCTCAAGGTGCAATGAGAACTGTCAAAAAAAGGCCCAGGCACAGCTGTCGGGCCGGCCACCAAGGGCACGGATCCTTATACTACCGGACTCGACCTCGGGCCCGAGGTTGAGGATGTAGATGATGTAGGAACGCCCCGGGGTCTGGGATGGGTACCCATAGGCGGCGCCACCTTGCCCCTCGATGGGCGCTGTGACGCACCTTCCCGTCCTCAGCTGCTCGACCGTGCAGGGATGGTCGCTCATGACAAGCCGCGTCGAGCTGTCCGGAGGAGTCCATTGGAGGAACTCCTCTACTCCCCCCGGTGAATCCAGATCTGCGGGAACGTGCAGGGAGTAGGAAGCGACCCCATCCACCGCCAGATCCGTGAACGCGGATTGTAGGAGCACCTGCGACGGACGATCCTCGCACTCGTGGGACGTGCCACAGGCGAACATCGGGAGGACCACCGCGATCAGGAGCACTCGCCATCGCGGCCACGACACGACCACAGGGACCGGCACTCCCATTCCTCACCTCCCAGTCAAGCTCAGCGGCCATACGCTGCACGGCCTGTGCCGCACGAGCCGCAAGTGCCCAAGTGCGGCAGCAGCGAGCCTTCTGGCTTTGCTGGGGGTTGGAGACGTCGACATCAACCTGTTGCGCCTGCCCAACGCTTGGGCGCTTCGCGCAAGCCCCGGGCGAACGAGGTCACCATGAGCCTGGGGTCGTTCAGAGTCCTACCCTTGGGCCACTCAACCGTGAAGGCGGCCACGGGACGTCTACCCACCGAGCTTCCGCTGGTCGACACACATGAAGCCGGTTGTCGGCTCGGACCAGTGCCGCCACGCCCACGTCGGCTTGTCGTAGCGCAGCACCGCGAGGCCGCGCTGGCGGAGGAACGGGACGTAGGCGGCTCCGTCGATCGTCGTCGTCCGGCGTCACCGGCCGGTCTTGCCTGGCCCCCCCTGGTCGCCGGCGAAGCGCTCCGAGAGGTGCTGGACGAGCGCCGTGCGAAGCTCCTCGGGGGTCGTTCCCTCGGCGCTGCCCCAGCGGGCGTCGAGGCCCACCTTCACGCTGACGGTATGGTGGTCGCGCTCCGGGTCCTGAAACTCGAGGAACATCGAGGGACGGGTGCGCAGGCCTGGAGTCGGGGCGACCTGGGCCCAGGCCGAATTGACGGCCTGGACGTACCGCTCTACCAGCTCGGGAGCCATTCCCTGCTCCACGAGCTTCTGCGCGTTGGCAAACGGCATGCTGCCTCCTCCTCCCCCGGGATACTAACCTACGCCCGGGCCTCTTCCGCTTTCCTGGCCACACCGCGATAGAGGAACGCGGCGAAGCGGGGCGCACCTTTCATATAGCCCGTCTCCAGCTTTTCGATCGCGAAGCCCGCCTGTTCGACGAGCATCGCGATCGGCCGGTCCAGATTGCATCCGGCGCAGACCATCCGCTGGATGGGATTCAGGCGCCGCTGCCACCGCTCGACCCTGGGATCCTCGGCGCGGCCGTGCTCGACGAAGTGAATTCGTCCCCCCGGCGCCAGGGCGCGCCGCATCTCCGCGAGCGCCCCGGCCACGTCCGGTATGGTGCAGAGCGTGAACGTGCTGACGACGGTCTCGAAGCTCCCGTCGGCGACGGGTATCCGCTCCGCCGAGAGGCCGATGACCTCCACCGGGAACGGCGACGCCGCGATTCGCTCGCGAGCGAGCCTGGCGGACGTCGCCGAAGGGTCGACGCCGACGACCTTCGTCACCGCGGGCGGGTAGTGCGGCAGGTTGAGCCCGCTGCCGAAGCCGACCTCGAGGACCGTTCCTCCCACGCCCTCGAGGCCACGCCTCCGCTCGTCGCTCATGGCCTCGCTGTTCATGGCGAGGTTCATGAGGTGCGGAACGACGCGCTCGCTGTAGAAGCCCATGCAGGCACCCGATCTCGCCCGTCATTCTAGACCCCGTGGAAAGCGGCGGGGTGGCACCGGCGGCCTTGGAGTCTACTCAGGGGCCAGCCGTCGAGGGTGGTACCCTTGGGCCGCTCATCCTTGGAGGTGGCCATGGACGCACTCCTCGAACCCATCGCAGGTGCCGACCATCGAGAGGTCGGCGGTGTGCAGGTCGACATCGTCAAGGCGGGTGCCGTTCGAGTCGGACGGTTCGTCTACCCGCCGGGCTTCCGCTGGTCGACGCACATGAAGCCCGTCGTCGGTTCGAAGCTCTGCGGCCACGCTCACGTCGGCTTCCTGGCACGGGGCCGGATCCAGGGAACCTACGGGGACGGGTGCGGGTTCGATTACGCCGCGCCTGCGGTGGTGGTCCTGGAGGCGGGGCACGACGCCTGGGTGGTTGGCAACGAGGCGGCGGTGCTCGTGCACTTCGACGCCGAGTCGGATACCGCGCGCCTCTTCGGCCTGGCCGCCGAGCATCGGCATTCTTGAGCGCGCCGATGCCTGCCATCATCGGTGTCGGCGTGGCCCTTGGTGTGTCTCTCTACGCCACGTGGGTTGGCCTGGACCGCGACCGGGCCTTCTACCCCACCGTGAACATCGTCGTCGCCCACTACTACGTCCTGTTCGCCGTGATGGGCGGCAGCGGCGCGGCGCTTCGGAGTGAGTCCGTCGTGATGCTACTGTTCCTCGTCGCGTCCGCCCTGGGCTTCCGGCGGAACATGTGGGTGGTGGCGGGTGCGCTGTGCGCGCACGGCGGCCTCGACTTCATCCACTCGTCGTTGATCACGAACCCCGGGGTGCCGGCGTGGTGGCCACCGTTTTGCGCTGCGTTCGACTTCGCGGCGGGGTGCTACCTCGCCCTGCTCCTGGGTCGGGCGAGGATTGGCGTCGGCCGCGAAGTCAGACGATAAAGACCGCGATCCCCAGCCTCTTGCCCAGGATCTCGAAGTCTTCGCGGTTGGCGGTGACGACCGCGGCCCCATGCCCTCGGGCCGTCAGCGCGATGAGCGCGTCGTTCTGAAAGTCGCGTCGCTTGTTACGGTCCCAATCGTGGGCGTCGCCCACTGTCTGGATGATTCGCCCCGCCTCCCACCAGTCTGTCGCTGTGGGCTCCCAAATCGTTGAGGCAAGCTCGTGGAGTCTGGCGACCATGCGCGCAGCCTGTGGGGTTCGCGCCCCTCGGCGAAGCTCCGAGAGGACGACGGCCGAGTGTCGAACGACGAAGGCCCTACTGACCTCGTCCATCCTGTCGGCGTAGAGTCCGCGCTCCCAGTGGCCGATGTAGACGCTGGTGTCGATGACCGCCCACACCCTAGGGCGCCTCGATGCTCCCAGGCTTGAGCCCACCGCGGGTCTCGGCCATGAAGGCCCAGAATTTCTCCATTTCGACGACGCGGTTGACTGCGAGGCGAACCGCCTCTGCGCTCGTGCCGGCGCCGAGGGCCTTCCGCGCCTGATCGATGGCCTTCGCGTCGACAAAGAAGGACTTGCGTGTGTACCGCACGGGTCTCACGGACGTCTTCGCCATAGGCATATACTAGACCCCTTACAGGCATATATCAAGGCTTCGGGCTGCTCCGGAGGCCAGTCGCCAATGCTACGCTGGCCTTGGTCGGTTTCTCGCCTCCCTGACCGACTCTCGGACGCCCGGTTCTCGGACAGCTCCCGTAAGTCGCTGACTGGCTTGCCTGGCATTCGGGCAGCCGCCTTGCATTCCCCCACGGCGCGAGGGTGGAGCATGGGTTGCTTGACCAATGCGACGGGGCGTCTTGGGGTTCTCCTGGGGGTTGTGCTCACCGGAGCGATCGCCTGGCCAGTGCAGGCGGTCGCCATTCCCGCGGAGACCGGGAGCCGGGAGGAAGTGGAGATCCGGCGCGTGATCGGCGACTACGGGCAGGCGATCCAGGCCCACGACCTCACCCTCTTCAGGAAGGTAAAGCCGAACCTCACCAAGGATGAGGAAGAGCGCCTGCGACGGTCGTTCGAGACGATCAAGTCGCAGGTGGTCAACATCACCATCCTCGGGGTGGACATCGACGGGACGCGGTCCGTCGTCAAGATCGCGCGGCGCGACACGATCGCCGGATCGCTCGTGAGCAGCTTCCCCCAGACCCTCTCCTTCCAAAAGGGAGCGGAAGGCTGGGTCATCGAGCAGATCGGGCGGTAGGTTCTCGCCGGCGGCGGCTCTCCGGGCGCCGCGCCGTTACCAGGCGCCCTTCAAGGGATCCTTCTGCCAGGGATCTCCCTTGGCCGTCGCCTCGCCTTGCTCGGCCAGGCATTTCATCACGGCGTAGTTGAACTGGTCCTCCTCGGCTTTCTTGAGCTGGTTGTGGCAGTGGCTCTGGATGCTCTTGTCGATCGCCGTGAAGAGGACCTCTCCCTTCTGCCCGGACGGCAGGTTGTTCATCTCCCAGAAGATCCGGAACAGGTTCCCCTCGGTCGACTCGTCGAGCAGGATGCCGACGCTGCGGTGCGCCATCCCCAGAAGCTTCAGCCCGTGGTGAAGCTGCTCCTCGGTCTGTGAGTCGACTCCCCTGGCGCCGTTGAAGATGCAGTACACGACGATGTCCCTCTGCTCGCTTCGGGAGAAGCGCTTCAGGGCCTCGATGAAGATGTTGCGCCGCGTGCCGCCGTCGACGTAGAGCGAGCGCTTCCAGCCGATGTCCTTGACCCACACGGGCTCGAACGCGACCGGGACCGCCGACGAGGCCATGAGGCGATCGACATAGCCCTGCCGCAGCACCTCCCGCTTCTTGGCATCGGGCTCCCTGGCGAAGGCCGCCGCGAGCCGGGTCAGGTCGAAGTAGTGGAACTTGCCGCTCAGGATGTCGGTCGCTCCGACCAGGAGCACCCTGCCCGCCTTCGCCTCGTTCGCGACCTTCCGCACGACGTCGGCCGTGATCGCCTGGTCCACGTGGCGGCGGAATTGCTTTCTCGTCGCGAGGGAGTCCTTCCAGAAGAGCGTGAGGAAGAAGCGCTTCGAGAAGACGTCGGAGTCGGTCTTGAAGTCCAGGTACTCGTCGACGATCTTCTGGTCGCAGGGAATGCCGCCGCCGCAGTCCGCGGATGCGAGGAAGGCAAAGGTCGCGATCAGGGCGCCCGTGCTGGTACCCGTGACGACGTCGAACGAGGGGCGCGAGTGATCCGGCCGTTCGCCCCATCCCTTCAGGAAGCCTGCGCCGAAGGCACCCCACTGGCCCCCGCCCGAGAGGGCCAGGACCGCGATGGGTCCGCTGGCCTGGGGATGGTCTCCCTGGACTTCGCCCTTGGCACTCTGCATGGCTCCCACGACATGGCCGATCTCGTCCTCGACGCTCTCCGTCGAGACGGCGGCCTCCTGGGCCGACGCGAGGCTGGCTGCGGCGAGAAGGGCGAGGGTCAGACGGAGGGGCGCTCGCTCCACGTGTCGATCCGAGCCAGCAGGTCTTCCTGCGTGGTGTTGACGAAGCTCGTGAACTGGAGGCCGATGGTGTAGCGCTTCGTGTCCGGGTCCTGCCGGCTGTGGACGACGCGGCCCCGGATGTACGCGGGCTTCCCCAGGTCTCCCAGCTCCGCGACGATGACGCTCGACTCGGCCTCGACGGGAATCTGCTTCGTGGTCTCGAACGAGAGGCCGCCACCGGACACATCGGTGGACTGGAGCGGAATGGCTTTGTACACGAAGTCCTCGCCCATGCTGATGTAGAGCGGAACGGTCAGGCGGTGGCGGGGATAGGCCCTCTCGGTCATGTCATTCCTCATTCGAGGCGCAGCGTGCAGGATGCGACTCGGCGTAGCACGATGGAGGGCGGCTACGGCGCAATCCTAACTCCGGTGGTCGGCCGATCGCAAGAGAAGGCCCCTCGCATTCCTGGCGCAAAGGCGCGCGAACGCCTATCCTCGCCTCCATGCCCACGGTGCTACGCCGCACGATCCCCGCCACGACGGTCGGCGCGTATCTGGTGAGCGCACCCGAGGAGGCGCGGCACGCGCCGCTCCTGGTCGGCTTCCACGGCTACGGTCAGAACGCCGAGATCTGTCTCGTGGATCTCCAACGGATTCCCGGCTCCTCCGCGTACGTCCTGGTGGCGGTTCAGGCGCTTCATCGCTTCTACGACCGCAAGCAGAGCGACGTGGTCGGGAGCTGGATGACGTCGGCTGACCGCGAGCAGGCCATCGCCGACAACGAGCGCTACGTCGCGAGCGTGGTGGCCGCGGTGGCCGGGAATGGTGCGGGAGATGGCCGGATCGTCTACCTGGGCTTCTCGCAGGGAACGTCCATGGCCTATCGAGCGGCCGCTCATGGTGTTTCGCCGGCGCTGGGCGTCATCGCCCTCGGCGGGGACCTGCCTCCGGACGTGGGCGACGACCCGACAGCCGCTCTCCCCCGGGTCCTCATCGGCCGGGGAGCCACCGACACCTGGTACACGGCGGAGAAGCTCGCCCTGGATCTGGAGGCGCTGCGCGGCCGCGGGACCCAGGTCGAGGTCGTGCGGTTCGAGGGCGGCCACGAGTGGACCGACGCGTTCCGGCAGGCCGCCGCGGCCTTCCTCCGCGAGGTGGCGCCGCCGGTCTGACTCCGCGGGGTTCGGGAGCTAGGGGGCGGGCGACGCGAGTGGCGCCGGCGACGCGGACAAGGCTTCGCCGATCGTGCGGAGCTTGGCCAGGATCGCTCGGGCGTTGCGCGGCCCCATCCGGATGAGCTGCTTCTGGGCCGGCGCGAGCTTCTCGAGAGCGGGATCGGCGAAGCGGTAGAACGGCGCCGCCAGCGTCACCGGCACGTCGCCCTCGGCCAGAGGCGTAGCGACGAGGTTGGCGATCGCCTGCTGCACCAGGCCGTCGATGGCGCCCGGCTGCAGGTCCATCTCGCGACCCGCGGCGTCGAAGAGCGGACGCAGCCGGCGGTAGACGCGAGCGCTCTCCGCCGGATCCACCGTCGACACCGCGGCGGCGAACGCGTCAAAGCGGGCGTAGCTATCCGGGTCGATCACGAGCCGCCCCTTGCGCTGGACGGCATGGAAGCCCTGGCGGGGCGCGAGGAAGCCGAGGTGCGACGAGGGGTTCGTGCCTTGCGCGACGCTCACGACCACGGCGACGAAGCGCCGGACCAGGTCCTCGGCGGCGAGCCACGAGGCGACGAGCGGGTCGGCCGAGAGCCCGCGCGCCAGCGCCCGGACGAAGGCGTCGCTCTGGTCGAGGGCGGGCAGCGTCGGGTCGGCGCTTGGGGAAGGCGAGCCGGCGTCGAGGGGAACGGGCGCGGGTGGGGGCGTGGCCGATGGAGCCGGCCGCAGGCGCATCACGAAGAACGCCACGAGGCCGACGACGACCACGAGCGCGACGACTCCGGCGGCGATGCGGAGGCCCGGGCCGCGCTCGGGCGGAGGCGGCGGCTCCAGATCGTCCGTCGGCCGTTCGAACTCGAACCCGTCGTCGATCATGGATGCCTCAGCGTTTGGCCAGCCGATACGCGCAGTCGCCCTCGAGATCCCAGAGCGTCACGCGGGGCGGGCGACCACGCACGAGCTGCATCGTGCCCGCGGTGCGCGGCAGCGAGAAGCGCTTCGGCCCCGCGCTCCCCGGGTTCACGATCAGGAGCCTGCCCTCCCGCTCGACGATGGGCTTGTGGGAGTGGCCGACCACGAGAACGTGGGGATCGTGGCGCGCCATCTCCGCGGGAAGGCGACGGTCCTTGCGGTCGTGGGCGAGCATCACTCGGGTCCCCCCGAGGTCGAGACAGAGAAACTCGGGAAGAGCCGCGAAGACGGGGCTCTGGTCGTTGTTGCCGCGGACCGCGTCGACAGGGGCGATCCGGCGCAGCTGCTCGAGGAGCCCGGGCTCGACGGTGTCCCCGGCGAGCAGGATGCGCTCCACTCCCTCGAGAACCTTCGGGAGCCGCGGGTGGAATCGCCCGTGGAGGTCGGAGACGAGGCCGACGCGCATCTCCTCTAGGGTACGCCCTCAAACCGGATTTGGCGCAGCCGGACCGCGGGCGTGGTCAGGAGGGCCCGCTCGGAAGTACCATCGAGACGTGGCGACGAAGATGTCCAGAAGGCTGAACGTGCTCATCGGGCTCGCGATCGGAATCGTCGGCGTCACGCTCCCGGCGTGCTCCAACAGCAACCCCTCGGCGCCCGATGCCGACCTCCTGGTGAACGAGATCCAGATCGACAGCGTGGACGTCTACGTCGCGGACATCCCGCTGAAGGGCGAGTACCCGCCGGGGCAGTACCTGCTCCGGGTCAACGAGGTCGAGAAGGCGTTCACGACGGAGTGACCGGATGGCCACGGAAGGGGCCGCAGCCAGCGCCGACGGGGGCCCACGGATCGAGAGCATCGACCTGCTCCGGGGCTTCGCGATGGTGGCGATGGCCCTGGACCACGCCCGGGACTTCTTCACGAACCTGCCGTTCGACCCGGAGCGCCTGGACCTGACCTGGGGGTTCCTGTTCTTCACGCGATGGGTGACCCATCTCTGCGCGCCCCTCTTCTTCTTCCTGGCGGGCACCGGCGCGTTCTTCTACGGCCGGCGGCACACCGCTGCCGAGCTGCGCCGCTTCCTCTGGACGCGCGGCGTGTGGCTGATCGTGCTCGAGTTCACGGTTGTCGGAACGGCGTGGACCTTCGTGGCCCCGTGGGGCTTCTTCGGCGTGATCTGGGCGCTCGGCGCCTCGATGGTGCTGCTGTCGCTGCTGGTTCGACTCCCTGTCCCGGCGATCGCCACGCTCGGCGGCCTGGTCGTGGCGCTCCACGACTTGCTCGACGCGGTCCGACCCGAGCACGGAGCGCCCTGGGCCTGGCTCTGGGGGCTGCTCCACGTGAAGGGGATGATCTCGATCGGCGGCTTCGGCCGGTTCGTGCTCTTCCCTATCGTCCCGTGGTTCGCGGTCATGGCCCTCGGCTACGCCTTCGGCGCGCTCTTCCAGCGGCCGGATCGACGGCGTGTGACGCTCGCTCTTGGCGCCGGGGCGTTCCTCCTCTTCGTCGTCCTCCGGGCCACCAACCTCTACGGCAACCCGCCGGCACTCCCCGGCGGCGTGACCCCGGGGGACTTCTCCGTCCAGGCCACGCTCGAGAAGACCGTCATCCTCTTCTTCGACACCGAGAAGTACCCGCCGTCGCTCCAGTTCCTGTTGATGACGCTCGGACCGTCGCTCCTGGCGTTGGCCTGGCTCGACGGGAAGCGGCAGGGCAGGCTGGCGGCAACGCTCGTCGTCTTCGGACGCGTCCCGCTCTTCTTCTACGTCCTCCACCTGTACGCGATCCACGTCCTCGCGGTGATCGTCGCGCTACTCATGGGGCAACCCTGGCAATGGCTCCTCCACGGGGGCTTCTGGTTCAATGACCTGCCGGAGGGGTACGGCCACGATCTGCCTTTCGTCTGGGCGATGTGGGCGCTCGTGGTCGTGGGGCTCTACTTCCCCTGCCGCGCCTTCGCGGACCTGAAGCGCCGGCGCGCCGCATGGTGGCTCAGCTATCTCTGAGCCGGGCGGGGCTCACTCGCCCCGGGCCGAGAGTGCCAACCCGAGCTGCCCGGCCCAGTACAAGACCATGATCCCGACGTGGGCGCCCTCGATCACGCCGGGGGCCCGGAAGCGATCGAGGGCCAAGAGCGTGTCGCTGAGCGCGAACGAGACCGCGCCCAGGCACGCGCTCCACTCGGCCACGCTCGCGGGCCCGTGCCGGCCGACCCGCGCCGCGGCGCGCCACACCATCGTGCCGATCGCGGCCATGTAGGCGATGACCGCCCCTCGGAGCGAGCCGAGGCCGGGCGCGACGACGGAGTACGCGGCCGCGAGAAAGGCCAGCACCGGCACGAGGCGGAGCAGCCGAAGCGGAGGGCGCCCGGTCAGGAACGCCGCGACATAGACCAGGTGCGCGAGCAGGAAGAGCCCGAGCCCCGCCAGGAAGCTCCACTCGATGGCTGCGTCGGCGACCGCAGAGACGACGAGCCCCGCGGTGAGGAGCCGCGCGTACGTTCCCGGGCCGCATCGCGGTCCAAAGCGCGAGAACGAGAACCGGCAGCGGCTTGACGACCATCCACAGGGCGGTGCTTTCCATCCCGGTCATTCTCCCCCACACCGTACAATGAGCGAAGCACCGCATGGACGATCCCAACCTCGACAAGACCGGAGGGCTCGACTCGGACGTGAGCCCCGGCGGCGGGCCGCCCATCCACCGCCCCTTCGGCCGCTTCCGCGAGCTTCAGCTCCTCGGCTCCGGCGGCATGGGCACCGTCTACAAGGCCCACGACCCGACGCTGGGTCGCTACGTCGCCCTGAAGCTCATCCAGGGGGACGACCCGCGCTTCGCCACGCGCCTGCTGAAGGAAGCACGGGCCCAGGCGCGCATCGAGCACCCTTGCGTCTGCCGCGTCTACGAGGCCGGCCTCGAGCAGGGGCGCCCGTACATCGCGATGCAGCTCATCGAGGGGCGCACCCTGGACGCCGTCTCGGGCGAGCTGGGCCTCGAGGAGAAGGTGCGGCTCGTCCGCGACGTGGCCGACGCGATCCACGCGGCGCATCGCGTCGGGCTCATCCACCGCGACCTCAAGCCCTCGAACGTGATGGTCGAGCGGGGCGAGGACGGCGTGCTGCGCCCGTGGGTCATGGACTTCGGCCTGGCGCGGGAGACCGACGCGCCGGGCCTGACCGTCACCGGGCATCGTCATCGGCACGCCGCTCTACATGTCTCCCGAGCAGGCGCGCGGCGACCCCGCCGCCGATCGATCGGCGCACCGACGTGTACAGCCTGGGCGCCACGCTCTACACGCTGCTCTCGGGGAAGCCCCCGTTCCGGGGAGGAAGCAGCGTCGACGTCCTGATGCGCGTGCTCACCGAGGAGCCGGCGCCGATCGGCCAGCAGCTCCCCGGCCTGCCGGCCGACGTCCAGACGATCGTGATGAAGTGCCTCGAGAAGGAGCCGGGCCGGCGCTACGACTCGGCCCGCGCCCTCGCCGACGACCTGGGACGCTATCTCGACGGCGAGCCGATCGCGGCGCGGCGCATCAGCCTCTTCGAGCGGCTCGCCCGGCGCGCGCGCAAGAACAAGGCTCTCTTCGCGACGACGTCGGTCGCGACGCTCCTCGTGCTGGGGTTCGCGGCCTACGGCCTCGGGCGCGCGCCCTGGCGGCGCGCGAGGCCGCCCTCGCCGCCGAGTTCGCGCGGTCGGTCGAAGAGGCGCGCTGGGCCCTGCGCGTCGCGGCGATGGCGCCGCAGCACGACATCCGGCCCGAGCGGGCCCGCGTGACCGAGACGCTGGAGCGCATTCGCAAGCGCATGGCGGAGGTCGGGAGCGTGGCCGAGGGGCCGGGAGAGTTCGCCCTCGGCCGCGGAGAGCTGGCTCTCGGGAACGCCGACGCGGCCGTGGACCACCTGCGCCGCGCCTGGGGACGCGGCCAGCAAGGACCGGCCGTGGCCTATGCGCTCGGGCTCGCCACGGGCAAGGTCTACCGCCGGGAGCTCCAGCAGGCCGACGCGATCGGCAACGCCACGCTCCGCGAGAATCGCCGCCGGGAGATCCAGTCGACACTTCGCGATCCGGCCGTGGCCTACCTGAAGCAGGGCGCCGGCGTGGAGCTGACGGCGCCGGAGTACGTCGAGGGCCTGATCGCGCTCTACGAGAAGCGGGAGACCGATGCCCTGGACCTCGCGAGCCGAGCCCTCAAGCGCTCGCCGTGGCTCCACGAGGCCCTGGTCCTCCAGGGGGACGTCTACGCGAAGCAGAGCCAGGGGCGCCACGAGAAGGGGGACGCCGACGGGTCGCGCGCGGCGCTCGCCGAGGCGGAGGCCGCGTACGCACGCGCGGCCGAGATCGCCCGGAGCGATCCCGAGGTCCGCGACGGCCTCTGCCAGGTCGGCGCTGCAGCGCGTCGAGTGGCTCGTCTACACGACCACCGACGTCGGGCCGTTCTACACGAAGGCGCGCGGCGTCTGCGAGGAGGCGCTCCTCGATCGACGCGGACAACGCCGAGGTGCACGCCAAGCTCGCGAACCTCCACCGCTTCCGCGCCGACCAGCAGATGGGGCAAGGGCAGGACCCGACGGCGGCCCTCGACCTGGCGACGCAGCAGGCGCGCGAGGCTCTGAGGCTTGCCCCCGACAGCCGTCGCGCCCATGGCAACCTCGGCGCCACCTCGCGGCTCAGGGCCCAGTGGCAGATGAACCATGGCCAGGATCCGACCGAGGCGCTCGCGCAGGCGCTGGCTTCGCTCAGCCGCGCCGCAGAGCTGGTGCCCGACGCCGGGGCCATCAACGACCTGGCCAACGGCTACGTGGCGCGCGCGGATTTCCTCCAGCAGCAGGGGAAGGATCCGAGGCCGGACCTCGCGCAGGCCGTCGCGGGTTACAAGAGAGCGCTGGCGCTCGTGCCGGATTTCGCCTTCGCCCACGGCAACCTGGGCATCACCCTCACGAAGCAGGCACGCGCCGAGATGGACCGCGGCATCTCGGCAGGGTCTACGCTGGACCAAGCCACCAAGGCGCTCGACCGCACCGCCGAGCTGATGCACGGCTCCGCGATGCTCCACGGCCCCATGGCCGACGCCTTCCTCGCCCGCGCGGAGCTGGCGCTTCTCGAGAACCGCGATCCGTCCGCGGATCTGGCGGCCGCGCGCCGCGAGAACGCCGCGGGGTTCCGCGGCAAGGACGACACCGACGGATGGCTTCAGCAGGGAGACATCGCGCTTCTGGAGGGGCGGTACGCGTTGTCGGCCGGAAAACCCGTGGACGCGCTCGTCGCCGAGGCGCGACGGGCCTATGCCCGCGCGGCCGAGCAGGACAAGACCGCCGCCACACCGATGCGCTCCCTCGCCCGGTCGGAGCTGCTGGCCGCCCGTGCTCGCGCTCGCGAGAAACAGGATCCGTCGGCCGCCATCTCGGCGGCGCTCGCGGCCGCGGCCAGTGCGGAGCGCCGCGAGGCCGGCACGGCCGAAGGAAACGCGATCGTCGCCGAGGCGCATCGCCTCCGGGGGGAGTGGAGCCGCACTCGCGGCCAGGACGCCGCCGAGGACCTGCGTCAGGGACTGAAGGCGGCCGACGCCGCCCTCGCGCGGAGCCCCGACCTGCCCGAAGCCCTCCGCGAAAAGGCGCTGCTGCTCCGCCTCATGGCCGCGGCCGAGCGTGACGGCGCGGAGCGCGCTCGCCTCGAGGCCGACGCCCAGTCGGCACGCCGCAACGCCCTGGCTCGCGACGCCTTCCTCGAACGCGATTTGCCACCGGCTCCCTGACGGATGCCCTGACGGTTGCCCAGCTCTCGGCGAGTCCATGCCAAAATGTAATACACTTAAGGCGTGCGGTGCATTTGGGACGAGCGCAAGGCCAGACTGAACCTGAGGACGCATGGCGTCGCGTTCGAAGAGGCTTCGACAGTCTTCTCCGATCCGCTGGCCCTGATCATGAAGACCCGACTCACCCGAGACGCTCGCATCATCGGCGAGTCGGAGGGCGCGAGGTTACTCCTCGTGGTGTTCGTCGAGCGAGATGTCCATGCGTTGCGCCTGATCAGTGCACGACAGGCTACGCGTCATGAGCGGAGGCGTTATGAAGAAGGTGAATAGCAGGGCGCAGCGAGGGCCGTCGAAGCGATCCTTCCGTGAGATGCCGGAGGTGGACTTCCGGAAGGTCCGCGTAAAGCGCAATGCCTATGCCCGGCGCATCGCCGAAGCAGGGGCTCGTCGTTCAGGTGGGACGAGGCCGCCCGAAGAGAATCCTCGAGGCCGGCGGCACGACTCCTCGTTCGGTGCGCTTTCCCGAGAGGATCTGGGTGCTTCTCGAGCGGCACGCCAGAGGCCAAGGGCATGACCCTGCATGCGGCTCTGAGGCAAGCGATCCTCGAGTGGGCGCGGAGCGCCGCCTGAACAGCGTCGCCTGATCCGCCACGGCGTACTCGTGGCCTGCGCGGTCTTGGGGTGCCGGTCACGTCCCACGCCTCCGGCCGGATCCAGCGGGTGAAGGTCACAGGCGGGCCCGCCTGAAGTATCATCCCGCTCACAGTCGAGAACAGCGAATTCGGGCCTTGTCGTGGGGGCGCCCTGTGACCAAGACCGGCCGCGAGCCTGAGCCGCCGAGGAAGAAGAAACCGCCGACCAGCCGCAACGGCCGATGACGCCGACGCCGCCGGCGACACCCTCCGGCGGCGGCCTTCGTTTCGCGCCCGGGACGATGCTGGCCGAACGTTACCGCATCGTGGCTCTCCTCGGCAGCGGCGGTATGGGCGAGGTCTACCGCGCGGACGACACGAAGCTCGGCCATCAGGTGGCGCTGAAGTTCCTGCCAGCGAATCTCGCGGCCGATCCCAGGCGGCTGGAGGCGCTCTACGCCGAGGTGCGGATCGGGCGTCAGATCTCGCACCCCAACGCGTGCCGTTTGTACGACATCGTCGAGGCTCACGGCCATCACTTCCTCGCCATGGAGTACGTGGACGGGGAGGACCTGGCGTCGCTCTTGCGGAGGATCGGCCGGCTCCCAGCCGACAAGGCGCTGGACGTTGCACGCGACATCTGCGCGGGGCTTGCGGCAGCTCACGACAAGGGCATCGTGCACCGAGACCTCAAGCCGGCAAACGTGATGATCGACGGCCGCGGAAGGGCGCGGATCACGGACTTCGGGCTCGCAGCGTTGGCGGTCGAGGTTGCCGGAGCGGAGGTGTTCGCGGGAACACCCGTATACATGGCGCCGGAGCAGCTCTCGGGGAAGGAGGTGACGGTCAGGAGCGACATCTACGCGCTGGGACTGATTCTCTACGAGATGTTCACGGGGAAGCGGCTCTTCGAGGCGAAGTCGGTAGAAGAGCTTCTTGCGAAGCACCGCGAGGCGAAGCCGCCAAGCCTGTCGAGCACCGTCCGCGACATCAACCCCGCCGTCGAGCGGGCGATCCTGCGATGTCTCGATGAGAATCCCGCCCAGCGTCCGGCGACAGTCTACGAACTCATGGCGGCGCTGCCGGGCGGGGATCCTCTCCAGGCGGCGCTGGCCGCGGGCGAGACTCCGTCGCCGGCGATGGTGGCCGCCGCCAGCACGGTGGGCGATTTGCGGCCGGCTGTGGCATGGGCGTGTCTCGGGGCCGCCATCCTCGGGCTCGTGGCAGTTGCCGGGCTGGCCGGCCGTGCGTACCTCGTGAATCGAGTCGGCCTCCCGAAACCACCCGACGCCCTGGTGGAGCGCGCCAAGGAGGTCGCGACGCGGCTTGGCTACACCGACCGGCCGGCCGATACCTGGTACGCCTTCGATTGGAACCAGCCTTACACCCTCTGGCTGGAGCGGAACGATCCCTCCCCAGTCCGCTGGGAGAAGCTCCGGTCCGCGCGGCCGGGGGGCGTCCTCTTCCACTACCGCCAGAGCCCCAGGAACCTCATACCGATGAACGGGGCGAACTTCGTCGCGCCGGACGATCCACCGATGACTCTCTCGGGGATGCTGGACTTCACGCTCGATTCGCAAGGACGCGTGGTCGAGTTCAGTGTCGTGCCCCCGGAGCGCGACGAGGCCAAGAAGCCCCTGGGGCGATCCAGATTGGGCGCTGCTGTTTGCCGAGTCTGGACTCGAGATGGCCAGCGTTCAAGCCTACCGGATCCGATGTGGGCGGCACCGGTGGACACCGATCGGAAGGCAGCGTGGGACGGGACGTTACGCCGGCCAGCCCGATCGTACCCATCCACGTCGAGGCCGCCAGCTATCATGGCAGGCCGGTCTGGTTCCGGATCCTTGGACCCTGGGAGCGGCCGTTGCGGATGGAGCAGGTTCGAGGACAGTGCCGCGACCACGATCGCGAACACCGCCTTTCTGACCCTGTACATTGCCACGCTGGTCGGTGGCGCGCTGCTCGCCCGGCGCTACCTTCGCCTGGGAAAGGGCGACCGGAGAGGGGCCTTCAAGGCGGCAGGCCCTCGTGTTCGTCGGCTACATGCTGACGCCGCTGGTTCGGAGCGACCACGTCCCCGAGCTGGGGCCCGAGTTCGACCATGCCGTGAAGCCTTCTGGCCGAGAGGCTCTTCCTGGCCGCGATGGTCGGGCCTTCTCTACCTGGCGTTCGAGCCGTCCGTGCGGCGCCACTGGCCCTACGCGCTCGTCTCCTGGAACCGGCTGCTCGTGGGCCGCTGGCGCGACCCGCTGATCGGCCGTGACACGCTGGTGGGCGCGATTGCCGGATGCGGCCATCCGTTCTCGTTCATGGCGGTCCAGATCCTCGCACCCGGATGGTTTGCTAGTGCGCCCCTCCGTCCGGTCGAGACCGACACCTCTCAGCTCGATTCGATCCGGAACCTGGCGGTCCTGTTCCTCTTCTACTCTGACTGCGGTCTTGGCGGCCATGGTCGGCTTCTGTTTGCTCTTCCTCGGGCGCCTCATCGCCCGGAGGGATAGCGTGGGCGTGGCGTTCCTGTTCCTCTTCAACGCGTTCCAGTTCTTCGACGGCTCCCACGGCACGCTGATTGATTCACTCTGCGCCGCGGCGATCGCGGGCATCATGACCTATGTGGCGAGACGCTTCGGGCTCCTCGCCACGGTCGTCGCCTTCTACTTCTGGAACGTACTCAGATTGTTTCCTCTCACGCTGGACTTCTCCCGCTGGTACGCGGGCCGGGGGCTCGTAGGCCTGCTCGTCCTGGTAGCAATCGTTGTCTATGCCTTCCGCACGTCGCTCGGCACCCAGCCAATGTTTGGTCGCCCGCTGCTGGACGACTGAACCAAGAGCGGACGACTTCACGTCGCCGCGAGGACACTGGGACACTGAAGAGGAGGAGAGATGAGAACACAGCGGAGCGGGCTCCTGCTGGCGCTGTGGGCGACGCGTGCTCTCGGGGCTCCGGTGTCAGCGCCGCTGCCGGTGCGACCCATTCAACTCGAGGTCGATGCCACCGACGTGCTACGCGGCATCATCCACTCGCACCTGGTGATCCCGGCGAAGCCAGGGCCACTCGTGCTCGCCTACCCGAAATGGATCCCTGGCGAGCACATGGCCAGCGGGCCGCTCACGCAGGTCGTCGGCCTCCAGATGGCCGCCGGAGGAACGTCCCTCCCCTGGCATCGCGATCCCCGGGACGCATTCAGCTTTCGCGTGGATGTGCCGGCGGCGGTGAGCTCGATCGATGTCCGGTTCGACTTCCTGTCGCCGCCCAACGCGTTTGGCTCCGGCTATGGAAAGACTCCGAACGTAACGCCCCACCTGCTCGTCCTGCCCTTCAACCAGGTGTTGCTCTATCCGCTAGGCGTGCCGGCCGACGCCGTCCGTGTGCGGGCCGACGTCAGGATTCCGAGCGGGTGGAAGTTCGATTGCGCGCTGCGGCCTGAGCGCCCGCCAATCGAGAAGATCGAGCTGCCCGAGGTCTCGCTCACGACGCTGGTCGACTCGCCGCTTCTGGCCGGCGAACACTTCCGCACGATTCCGCTCGGCGGTACCGCGGACGCGACGCGGATCAGCATCGCGGCCAATTCAGTGCCCGCTCTCGCGATGAGCGACGAGCAGATCGGGCAGGCCAGTCGCGTGGTCGCGCAGGCCGGTGTGCTGTTCGGCACGAGACACTATCGGGAGTACGTCTGGCTGGTAGCACTCGGCGACCAGCTCGCCGCGGACGGATTGGAGCACCACGAGTCGACCGACATCCGCGCCGAGGAATCGTTCTTCACGGATCCCGCCACGCAGATGCGCCGAGGAGCGCTGCTGCCGCACGAATACACCCACTCCTGGAATGGGAAGTATCGCCGGCCGGCTGGCCTGTCGACGGTCAACTATCAGGAGCCGATGCTCGACGATCTGCTCTGGGTATACGAGGGCATGACGCGCTACTTCGGCGACCTGGTTCTGCGGGCGCGCAGCGGGATGTACACGCAGGAGCAGGCGCGCGAGTACGCCGCCTGGGTCGCGGCAACGATGGATCGCGATCGGCCCGGACGCGGCTGGCGCTCGCTGGGCGACACGGCTACCGCGCTCCCGGGGTACAACGACGCGCCAGCGGAATGGACGCCCGCTCGGCGCGCCCGCGACTACTACGACGAGATGCTGCTCGTCTGGCTCGAGGCCGACACGGTCCTGCGCCAGCGGAGCAGTGGCGCCCGCTCCCTCGACGATTTCTGTCGCAGCTTCTTCGGCGGCGAGAGCGGGGCGCCGTCGGTCCGATCGTACACCCGCGCCGATCTCGAGGCCTCGCTCGGCGCAATCGCACCCTACGACTGGCGGGGCTTCTTCCTGTCTCGCATCGATACGATCAGTCCGCACGCGCCGCTGGATGGGCTGGTGAGCGCCGGCTGGAAGCTGGTCTACAACGACACTCCCAATGCCTACCTCGCGGCCCGGGCGAAGGTGAGCGGCGTGACCGATTTCAGCCTCTCGCTCGGCCTGTGGGTCAAACCCGACGGCACCATCGTCGACGTCGTGCACGGCTCCCCTGCCTTCGCCGCCAGCATCGCTCCCGGGATGCGCTTGACGGCGATCGACGGCCGAAAATGGAGTGCGGAGGCGGCGCAGGCGGCGATCGAGCGGAACGAGAAGGCGCGCGAATCGATCGAGATCGTGATCGAGGCCGCCGATCTGGTTAGGACGGTGCGAGTCGACGCCCACGAGGGCCTGAGATTCCCGCACCTGGAGCGCGATACATCGAGGCCGGATCTGCTGAGCGCGATCCTCCAGCCACGACCACTAGCGGGTCCTTAGGAGCCGGGGGAGCGCCGCCTGAGCAGGGGTCGCAGTTAGCTCGCCGACGCCTCGGAGCCGAGCTTGCGCTCGTTCTGGCCTCGGAGGATCGAGCACCAGTCCTTGTGCTCGGCGATGGGCATGCCGCATTCGACGCAGATCCGCGTCCGCACCTTGGGTTCCCCGCGACCGATGAGACGCTTCAGTAGCGACATGCCGCCTCCTCCTCAGTGGACTCAGAGATAAGACGTTGCCGCCGTCGCCCAAGGTTGCCATTTTCCTGAGACCGCCCGCATTTCGCCGCGGCGGGCTGCCTTGCGAGTCCTTGCCTATGACGCGGTCGCAATCCTGTGTTTCCTTGCGCTCTTTTCTCGCGAGGTGACAATATCCGCTTCCACTCCGAGCCATCTTGCGCCAAGATCGACCCTGCAGGGGAACCCCAATGACCTCGACCTTCCGAAGCGCCGCGCTGCGCACCACCTTCGCCGGCCACACGCGTCGCGTCAGCTCCGTCGCTTGCACGGCCGACGGCCGCGTGGGCCTGACGGGGAGCCTCGACAAGTCCGCTCGACTCTGGGACCTGGTGGCAGGCGCTCCCCTCAAGGTCCTCGACGGCCACGCTCGCGAGGTGAACGCTGTCGCCCTCGCGCGCGATGGCAAGACCGCGTTCTGCGCCACCGGCGAGATGATGAGCGACGCGAGCGTCACGCGCGTCTGGGACCTCAGCACCGGAAAGACCGTTCGCGACCTCACGGGGCATACGGGCGAGGTGAGCGCCGTCGCGCTCCACCCGAACGGCATCCTGGCGGCGACCGGCGGCGTGGACGCGACGGTGCGTCTGTGGGACATCGCGTCGGGACAGCGCCAGAGCGTCCTCGAGGGGCACGCGGGCTGGGTCCGCACCGTGGCCTTCACCCCCGGCGGCGAGCGGATCCTCACGGGGGGAATGGACGGAACGCTCCGCGTCTGGGACACGGGGACGGCGCGGTCGCTTCACGTGCTCGAGGCACACGGCGGGGGCGTCCACGCCGTGGCCACGAGCCCCGACGGCGCCAGGGCGATCTCGGGAGGGCGCGACACCCAGCTCCGCGTCTGGGACGTCGCCGCCGGCCGCTGCCTCAAGACGCTCGACGGCCACGCCGAATCGGTAAGGTCCGTGGCGTGGAGCAGCGACGGCCGCTGGGTCCTCTCGGGAAGCCAGGACAAGACGCTCCGCCTGTGGGACGTGGAGGCCGGGAAGGTCGCCTGGAGCGAGACGCTGTCGGGGTGGGCGCTTGCGGTGGCCCTGAGCAAGGACGGCCGCACGGCCCTCGTCGGGACCTACGACCGGAAGGTCCTGCTCTACGACCTGGTCTTCGGCGACTGACCCCGGAACAGCTGCTCCAGGCTCAGCGAACCGGAGCCGCGCGTCGAGATGTACAGGAACACGAAGCAGTACACGACCGCCAGCTCCCCACCGTTCATCACCGGCCAGAGGCCTCCCGGAGCATGGGCCTTGAAGTACGCGACGGCCATCTGCCCGGAGGCGAGGAACGCGGCGAAGCCCGCCCACAGCCCCACCGCCACCAGCACGCCGGCGCCGAACTCGATCACGCCGGCCGCGACCATCAGGGGCGCCGAGGCGACGCCTTTGGCTCCGAGAACGCCGAACAGCTTCTGCGCGCCGTGACACGCGAAGAGCGCGCCCGCGACGAAACGCATGACACCGTAGATCGGCGCCGAGTAGCGGCCCAAGTAGCGTTCCACCCGAGCACCTCCTGTTCCAAGCGGGGCGCAGGGCGCTCCGATGGAGGAGCCTAGTACTATTTCGGAACCTGGGCCACCCCAGGGGCGTCTTCCCCGTGGACGGCTCTCTTTCGAAGGGGGAACCTTGGACTGGCTCACACGCGATCTGGGGACGGGGTTGCGGCTCCTGCGGCGGGACAAGGCGTTCACACTGACCGCTGCGCTCACCCTGGCGTTCTGCATCGGCGCCAACACGGCCCTCTTCTCGGTGGTGCGCCACGTGCTCCTCCGGCCCCTGCCGGTGCCCGAGCCGGACCGCATCCTGTTGATGAGCAACAGCTATCCCAAGGCCGGGGCCGGGGACATATCGAACTCGGGGGTGCCCGACTACTACGACCGGCTCCGCGAGACGACCGTCTTCGAGCAGCAGGCCCTGTTCAACCGCAGCAGCGTGAGCCTCGGCCAGGACGGCACGCCCACCCGGCTCCAGGTCATGAACGTCACGCCTTCGTTCTTCCCCCTGCTCCGGGTCGCCCCGACCCTCGGGCGGCCCTTCACCGAGGAGGAAGGAGAGCCGGGGAACGAGAAGAAGGTCGTGCTGAGCGACGCCCTCTGGCACCGCCAGTTCGGCGGCGATCCCGGGGTCGTGGGGCGTGACGTGCGCCTCGACGGGCAGCCCTACACGGTCGTGGGCGTCATGCCCGCGAGCTTCCAGGCCGTGGCGCCGGACGTCGCGCTCTGGCGCCCCCTGGCGTTCACCGCGGAGCAGAAGTCGGACGACCATCGCCACAGCAACAACTGGTGGAACATCGGCCGCCTCAAGCCGGGCGCCACGCTCCAGCAGGCCCAGGCCCAGATCGACGCCTTGAACGCGGCGAACTTCGAGCGGTTCCCACAGTACAAGGAGGTGCTGCTGAACGCCGGCTTCTGCACGATCGTCGATCGGTACGCCGACCACCTCGTACGAGCGGTGAAGCCGACCCTGTACCTGCTCTGGGGCGGGGCCCTCTTCGTGCTGCTGATCGGCTGCGTCAACGTAGCGAACCTCGTCCTGGTGCGCGCCCGGGCGCGGCTCAAGGAGCTGGCGACCCGCCTGGCACTCGGCGCGTCCCCGGTCCAGATCGCGCGGCAGCTCGTGATCGAGAACGTGCTCCTGACGCTGGCGGCCGCGATCGCGGGGCTCCTGGTCGGCGCCGCAGCCCTTCGGAGCCTCAGCGGCTTCGACCTCCAGGACCTGCCGTACGGCTCCGAGATCCGCCTGGACGGGCCCGCGACCCTGTACGCCCTCGGTGTCTCGCTGGTCATCGGCTTCGCCATGGGACTCCTGCCGGTGCTGACGGCGCTGCCGTCGGGCCTGGCATCGGTGCTGAAGGCCGAGGGGCGCAGCAGCTCCGGCGGACGCGACGCGCGGATCCTCCGTCACGCCCTCGTCGTCGCGCAGGTGGCGTTCACGTTCGTGCTTCTCGTCGGCGCCGGCGTCCTGTTCGCGAGCTTCCAGAAGGTCCTCGAGGTGGATCCCGGTTTCGTCCCCGAGCACGTGACGACGGCGTCGGTGGTGCTCCCGGCGAGCCGGTACTCCGACGACGCGTTCCGGACCTTCACCGACGACGCGCTCGGCCGGATCCGCGCCCTTCCCGGCGTGACCCACGCCGGCGCCACCAACACGATCCCCTTCGGCTCCAACCACAACGACAGCGTCATCCTCGCCGAGGGTTACCAGATGAAGCCGGGCGAGTCGATCCTCTCGCCGAACGCCGTCGACGTGACACCCGGCTACTTCGAGGCCCTGGGCGCCACGCTCGTCCGAGGGCGGTTCTTCAACGACGGCGACAAGGCCAAGGCTCCCCCCGTGATGATCGTGGACGAGAAGCTCGCCGCCCGCTTCTGGCCGAGCCAGGATCCCATCGGCCGGCGGTTGTACTTCCCCACCGACATCAACAACCTCGTGGCGGTGAACGAGAAGACCGTCTTCATCACCGTCGTGGGCGTGGTCCGGGACCTGAAGCTCCGCGACCTGACCGAGGGCGCCAGGACCGTGGGGACGTACTACTACCCGATGGCCCAGGACTCGAGCCAGTTCCTGACGTTCGCGGTCAAGAGCGCAGGCGGCGACGAGTCGATTCCCGCCGGCCTCCGCGGCGTCATCGCGGCCCTGGACCGGGAGCTGCCGCTCTTCGACGTGCAGACGCTCGGCCAGAGAACGGACAAGTCCCTGTTCAACCGGCGCGCCCCTGCCATGATCTCGCTGAGCTTCGGCATGCTGGCCCTTCTCCTCTCGGCGGTGGGCATCTACGGCGTCCTGGCGTACCTGGTGACCCAGCGGACGCGGGAGATCGGCATCCGCGTCGCGCTCGGAAGCACGGGCCGGGCGATCTTCGACCTCGTGATCCGCGAAGGCCTCTGGCTGGTGGGAACCGGTTTCGTCGTCGGCGGCCTGGGCACGTTCATGTTGAGGGACGCCCTCGAGAGCCAGCTCTTCGAGGTCCGGGCTGGAGACCCGCGGGTCGCCCTCGGTGTGACGCTGGTCCTGGCGCTCGTGGCTTTCGCCGCCTGCGCCCTGCCCGCCCGGCGCGCGTCTCGTATCGATCCCAAGGTCGCGCTTTCCGACTGAAATCGTCCCTCGTCTCTTTTTCGCTTGACAGCGGAACGCGAATGCTGAAAAATCAGCACTCATGGCGAAGGACAAGGTCGGCGAGACCCTGAGCCGCCGCGAGCGGCAGGTGATGAACATCCTCTTCCGCCGCGGCGAGGCCACCGTGGCGGAGGTGATGGCCGACCTCTCCGATCCGCCCACCTATTCGGCCGTGAGGTCGATCCTCCGGATCCTGGCGCAGAAGGGGTTCATCACCCACCGCGAGGACGGGCCTCGCTACGTCTACCTCCCGGCCGTCAACCCGGACCGGGCGCGCGACGAGGCCCTGCTGAATGTGGTCCGCACCTTTTTCGAGGGCTCGACGGAGCACGCCGTCACAGCCCTCTTGCGCATGTCCGACGCAGAGCTGACGCCAGCGGAGCTACACCGGTTGCGAGAGCGCATCGGGAAGGCCCGCAGCGGCGGGAGGTGATCGTGGACGACTCGACACTCGCGCTCCTGATCCTGAAGATGACGGCGCTCCTGGTCGCCGGGGCGGCCGTGGCCGCCACCCTCCGGCGCTCGTCGGCGGGCGCCCGCCATCTCGTCTGGCTGGCCACGGTCGCGAGCCTCCTGGTCCTGCCCGCGGCGCTTCGCTATGCGCCGCTCCAGCTCCCGATCCTGCCGCGCCTCGTCATCCGCGAGCAGGAGCCCGCGAACACGCCGGCCGAGCCCTCGCCGCGCCTCGAGCGCGCACGGCGAGCGGCGAGTGCCGCCCGCGCGACAGGGGCGGCTCCGGCAAGCCCGGCGACCCGGGCCACGATGCCTTCGGCGTGGCTTCCCGTCCCGACGCTCCGTCTGGGCCTGCTCACGGTCTGGGCCGCGGGGGCGGCCCTGCTTCTCGGCTATTTCGGCATGGGCGTGCTCTCGGTTCGGCGGATCATCCGGTCGGCACGGCCGCTCGATGCGCCCGAGTGGAGCGGCCTCCTGGCCGAGGTCGCCGACCGCCTCGACCTCGCCGAGCTGCCGAGGCTCCTGGTCAGCGATGGCACCTCCGTGCCGTTCGCGTTCGGCCCCTGGCGGCCCACCGTCGTCCTGCCGGCCGAAGCCGGCGACTGGACTGAGGAGCGGCGCGCGCTCGTCCTCTCCCATGAGCTGGCGCACCTGAAGCGGCACGACCTCGTGGGCCACGCCCTGGGCCGCGCGGCCTGCGCCCTCTACTGGTTCCACCCGCTCGTCTGGGTGGCCGCGCGCCACCTCCGGGCCGAGAGCGAGCGAGCATGTGACGATCTCGTGCTCAAGAACGGCGTCCGGGCCAGCGACTACGCCGACCACCTGCTCGACATCCTGATCGCGGTCCGTCACGACACCGTGCCCGGCGCCGCCGTGGCCATGGCGCGGCGGAAGGAGTTCGAGGGGCGCGTCCTGGCGATCCTGGATCCGGCCCTGCGGCGGGGCGCTCCCCGGCCGGCGCAGGTCGCAGCGCTCCTGGGGGGCCTGGCCGCGGTCTTCGTGGCGGTCGCCGTGAGCGCGCCCTCGCGGGCCGAGACGGTGCCCTCGCCGACGGCGGTCCCGACGCGCGGTGGCGGCCGAGCCTCCGGCTCCTCGCCCCGATTCCGCGCCACCCACCGCGAGCCCGAGGCACGAACACGCTCGGAGCCGAGGGATGGCCGAGGCGGTGGTCGAAGGCATCGCCGGGGCGATCTCCGACGACGACGCCGATGTCGACGAGCGCAGCGAACCGCTGACGCCCGACAAGCGCGCGACGCTCGTCCGCGTCCTGCGCACCGATTCCGAGGCGAGCGTCCGCCGCACCGCCGCCTGGGCGCTGGCCGGGAGCGCCGAGACCGACGCCACCGAGGCGCTGGCGGTCGCTCTCCACGGGGATGCGAGCGCCGAGGTGCGCGAGACGGCGGCGTGGGCGCTGGGCAACGGGGACGAGGGGGGCACGGCCGCTCTCGGCGAGGCCCTGCGGAAGGACGGTGACCCCGAGGTACGCGCAAGGGCGGCGTGGGCGCTTGGCCAGCGCCGGCTCGACGACCTGTCTCCGCTCCTCGCCGCAGCCTCGGACAAGCAGCCGGAGGTGCGCGAGGTGGCGATCTGGGGCGTGGGGAGCCAGCGCGTCGCCAAGGCGCCCGAGGCCGTCGTCGCGGCACTGCGCGACGGCGACGGACGCGTCCGCCTCGTCGCGGCCTGGGCCCTCGGCCAGATCGGCGACCGCGCCAGCATCGCTCCGCTCAAGGCCGCGTTCAAGGACGAGAAGGACGACGAGGTCCGCCGCGCGCTGTTCCACGCCCTCTACCTGATCGGCGAGCGCTCGACCGAGGTGGCCGACTGGGCCTTCGCGTCGAAGGACCCGGAGCTGCGCGAGATGGGGATCCAGATGCTCGCAGCCCACCGCTCGGGCCCGTGGCCCTGGCCGTGGCCGCGCCCGGAGCCCCGCCCCACGCCCTGAGGCGAGAACCGAGCCCATGACCCTTGCGTCAGTCGTCCCCTGCCCCAATGTGCTGACTTTTCAGCATATCGCGGGAACTTGCGCCCGGAGGAAGCCATGACCCTGCTACGCCTCTCGCTCCTGTTGCTGAGCCTCGCCGTCCACGTGACCGTGACCGCGGTCTCCCCCGTCGCATCCACGTCCATGGCCGTCGGCGAGCTGCTCGCTGCGGGCCGCGGCGTGTCTCCCGCCCTCTGTGCCCTCGCGGCCGAGGGCCTCGCCTCGGGGAACTGGGGTGGCGGCTGGAGCGCGCCGTTCCAGCCCTTGGGAGCCGGCATGCGGCGGCGTGGGCGGTCGGCCCGGGGCGCCACGTTGGCGCCACAGGACGTGGCCGTGGCGATCAGCGGTCTGGGAGCGCCCGATGCATGCGAGCGCCAGCTGGCGGCCACGTTTCTCGGGACCGCGGGGGACAAGTCCCTCGCGGGGGCGGTGGGACAGCGCCTTTCGGCCCCGGCCTCGGCCGAGCGGGCGGCCGCCCTGGTGGCGCTGGGCATGATGGAGGCTGGCTCGCAGACCGCCCCGATCGTCGCCGCCCTGCGCGATCCGTCGGTCGAGGTGCGCGCCAATGCGGCGTGGGCGATCGGCCGCATCGAGGCCCAGACCGCCGCACCGGCCGTGGCCGCCCTGCTGAAGGACCGCGAGGCCGTGGTGAGAGCCGCGAGCGTCACCGCTCTCGGCCGGCTGGAACACCGCGAGTCGGCGGACCAGCTCGCCCGCCTCCTGGCGACGGACCCGGACGCCGAGGTGCGACGGCTGTCGGCCTGGGCGCTCGGGCAGATGGAGCAAGCCTCGGCGGGAGCGGCGCTGGCCACCGCCCTCAAGAGCGACGCCCTTGCCGAGGTCCGCGAGATGGCAGCCTGGGCGATGGCCGAGGCCAAGGCCCAGGAGGCGAGCGGCGCGCTCGTGGGCGCCCTCCTCCAGGATCAGGACACGGGCGTGCGCGAGACCGCCGCATGGGCGCTCGGCGAGCTGGAGGTCCGAGCCACGGCCGTGGGTCTGACCCAGGCTCTGGGCGATCGCGAGGAGCGCGTGCGGTCCACCGCGGCCTGGGCGCTCGGCCAGATCGACCTCCACCGCGCGCCTGCCGCGCTCGTGAAGGCGATCAAGGACAAGGACGACGGCGTGCGGCTGGCGGCGGCCTGGGCCCTCAGCCAGATCGGCGACGCGGAGTCGGCGCCCGCGGTCTCCGAGGCGCTGAAGACGGAGACCGACGACGAGGTCCGGAAGGCCGAGGTCCGAGCGCTCATCGAGACGGGCAAGCTCGAGAGCGGCACCGTCAAGGTGCTCCTCGACTCCAAGGACGCGAAGACGCGGGAGCTGGCCGTCCGCGCGCTGTCGGGACACAGCGGGCCCTGGCCTTGGCCCTGGCCGCAGCCGCGACCGCGCCCCTTCCCTTGACGATCGGCTTCCTACGGCTGTCGCGAAGGCACCGTCCACACCACGGCCGTAGACGCGGCAAACGAAACGGCTCCCAGGAGATTCCAGCCGGCGGCGCCGATCAGCGTCGAGGCCACGACCCCCACATGCGGCGCGCACAGGCGCAGCAGCAGGAGGAACGTGACCGGCGACAGGAGAAGGGCCCAGCGCGGATAGGCCGTCTTCCCGAGCGCCGTGAGGACCAGGACGACGGCGTAGGCCGCCCCTCCCACGCCACAAGCGATCCGAAACAGCGGCACGGCAAGATGGCTGGACGCATAGAGGGCTTCGGCGGCGCCGCCCGCACGAAGAAGGGATCGCACGAACGCGAACGACGCGTGGAAGACCATGAGAAGGCAGACCGCATAGGCCATGGCGCCGAGGACGAAGCGGGAGACCCAACGGCCCGCAGGACGCACGACGAGGGAAAGGTGCCAGCCCGCGACGAGGTAGAACGGGATCACGAGCTCGCCCAGGTAATAGCCCCAGAGCACCTGCCCATCCGGCAGCCTGGAGGCGTCCGCCCAGAAGTCGAAGACCCTCGCAGGCTCGAGCGTCGTGAGCATCAACAGGTCCGACACGATCATGACGACGAAGACCGCGGTCGCCAGGATCCCGCTGGCGCGCAGCGAATTCACTTCCTCGGGGCCAGGATGTCGTCGAGCCGGGCCCGTAACCATGCTGAGACCTCCTTCACGCGGACGATATTTTTCGGCATTCTACGTCCTGTCGATCGGGGCCGACGCCGATCGACTATCCAATGCACCGGGGGCCCGCCAGGGGGCGACGCCGCCGGTCGGGAGGAGACACCGAATGCGATACATGTGCCTGATCTACAGCGACGAGGGCGCCTGGGCGAGGATGTCCGAGGCCGAGAACGCGCGGGTGATGGACGAGTTCATGGCCTTCACCGCGAGTATCGTGACGAGCGGCCACCACCGGGCCGGGGATCCCCTGGAGCCCACGTCCACGGCGACCACCGTGCGGCTGAAGGACGGCAAGGCGATGACGGTCGACGGTCCCTTCGCCGAAACCAAGGAGCAGCTGGGCGGGTACTACATCATCGAGGCCGCGAACCTGGACGAGGCGCTGAAGATCGCCCAGCGGATCCCCTCGGTCAACTACGGCGGCTCCATCGAGGTGCGCCCGATCGTGGAGATCCCCCGCAAGGGATGAGCCCCGACCGGCAGCCCGGTGGGATACTCTCGCCCCACCGGGCTGTCATGGAGTTGGGCGCCTTCTACCATCGCGAATACGGGCGGATCCTGGCGACGCTCATCCGCCTGGTGGGCGACTTCGATCTCGCCGAGGACGCCCTCCAGGAGGCCTTCGCGCTGGCCGTCGACCAGTGGCCCGCGAGGGGCGCGCCCGAGAACGCGGTCGCGTGGATCGTCTCGACCGCGCGCCACAAGGCCATCGACCGGATCCGCCGCGAGTCCTTCGTCCTGAAGCGGCGCGACGAGATCGAGCACCACCTTCGCCGGACCCTCGAGGCCGGGGAGGACGCCGCGCAGCCCGAGGACACCCTCCGCCTCATCTTCACCTGCTGTCACCCGTCGCTGGCGATCGAGGCGCAGGTGGCGCTGACGCTGCGCACGCTCTGCGGCCTGTCGACCGAGGAGGTCGCACGGGCGTTCCTCCTGCCCGTGCCGACCCTGGCCCAGCGCCTCGTCCGGGCCAAGACCAAGATACGGGACGCCCGCATCCCGTACCAGGTCCCCGAGGCCGAGGCCTATGCGGAGCGGCTGGACTCGGTCCTCGCGGTCGTCTACCTCGTCTTCAACGAGGGGTACAGCGCCAGCTTCGGCGAGCGCCTGGTGCGAGCGGAGCTCTGCGACGAGGCCATCCGCCTGGGGCGGATGCTCGTGGAGCTGCTCCCGGCCTCGGCGGAGGCGAAGGGGCTCCTGGCCCTCATGCTGCTCCAGGACGCGCGGCGCGACGCGCGCGTGGACGAGAACGGCGACCTCGTCCGCCTCGAGGACCAGGACCGGTCGCGCTGGAACGCCGCACGGATCGCGGAGGGAGTCGTCCTGGTGGAGGCGGCCCTCAGGGCGCGTCCCCCGGGCTCGTACGGCGTGCAGGCCGCGATCGCGGCGGTCCACGCCGAGGCACGGACGGCGGCGGCCACGGACTGGCCGCAGATCGCGGCGCTGTACGGCGTTCTCCTGAGCCTGCATCCGTCGCCCGTGGTCGAGCTGAACCATGCCGTGGCCGTGGCCATGGCCGACGGTCCCGAGCGAGGCCTGGAGATCCTCGACCGCCTCGAGGCCCGCGGGGCGCTCCCCTCGTACCATCTTCTTCCCGTGGCCCGGGGGGAGCTGCTGCTTCGCGTGGGACGGCCGCAGGAAGCCGCGACAGCCTATCGACGCGCCCTGGACCTGGCCACCAACGAGGCCGAGCGGCGCCATCTGGCCAGGCGCCTCGCCGAGATCGGATAGAATCCCTCCCTCTGGTGACGCGGACGCCATCCCGACGCTACGGCCGCCTGTTCGGACTGTGCGCGAGCCTCGCGAGCCTCGTCGCGGCCGGCTGCCTCCAGAAGCCGCCGACGAAGCCGAGCCCCGGACCCAGTCCGAGCGCGAGCCCAGCGCCCGCAGCCACTCCCGTTCCCGTACCCGCAGCGACGCCCGAGGCCTCGCCCTCTCCCAAGGCGCCGGTCCACAGGGACATCCTCGGCAAGAAGCTGGAGCAGAAGAAGCAGCTCTACTCCCAGCACAACGAGGAGCTGATCATCCGGGACTTCTTCCAGGACAAGCGGGATGGCGTGTTCGTCGACGTGGGATGCGCCTGGCCGATCAAGAACAGCAATACCTACTTTCTCGAGCACGAGCTGGGCTGGTCGGGAATCGGCGTGGACGCGCTCCCCCAGTACGCCCGGTCGTGGGCGAACCGCCGCCCGAGGAGCCACTTCTTCAACTACCTCGTGACCGACAAGCCCGGCCCCCCCCACGTCTTCTACCGGTCCGACCTCTCGGGCCGGTCCTCGATGGACGCGGACAAGGCCGCCGCGGGAAAGGGTGTGAAGTACGAGGAGATCCGCGTGCCGACCATCACGCTGACGAAGCTCCTCCGGGACAACCAAGTCGCCAGGGTCGACCTGCTGTCGATCGACATCGAGGGAGCCGAGCTCCTCGCCCTGGCGGGCTTCGACATCGCCCGCTTTCGCCCGCAGCTCGTGTGCATCGAGTGGTATCACGCGGGCAGGGACAAGATCCGGGCGTACTTCGCCGCCCACGGCTACGCCCGGATCGACCGATACGTCCCCTACGACCACGTGAACGACTACTACGCCCCGAAGGCCGACCCTCGCGGCGGGCCAGGCGCCCTAGGGAACGACCTGGCCTTCCAGCAGACCCGTGGCCGCATCGCCGTTGCGGAGGTGGATGGTCACGGTGATGATGTAGGGGCCGGGGACCTCGGCCGTCACCCAGCGCCTCCACGGGTTCTCGTCCCACTTGAACGTGACGTTGCCCTTGCCCTTGATCGTGTGCCACTCCGTGTCGGTGCCGCTCACCCTCTGGGGAACGGGACTCCCCTTGTCGTCCCTGGCCTCCGCCCGCACCTCAATGGAACAGCCCACCCTCAGGTCCTCGGTCCCCGTGGGTTGGACGTGTCGCTGGCACTTGCTCTCCTTCGGCCACTGGAACACGGCCACCGTGATCCCGTTCTTGGAGGGCTCCGCGGTCGGTGACGGCTTCGGCGTCGGCGTCGGGGCCGGCGTGGGGGTGGAGGCCGGTGTCGGCAGCGTGGTCGGGGTGGCGGGGGCTGTCGCCCCCGACGAGCAGCCTCCGCCGAGGGCTGCCACCATGAGGGTTGCGGAGAGCGCTCCCAGGCGCCTCCATTCGGCTCGTGCCATTCTCGATACTCCTTTCAAAGCTCGCTCCGCGGCAGAGCCTGTCGGCCCCCGGGCGAATCCCCCATTCTACCCGTCGCCGTCCCATTCTGGAAGAACAATTCGTCGCTGTCGGAACGGTTGGGCCCTGGGCTAGAATCCAGGACGTCCTCACCTAGAGAAAGGACCCTCCCCTTGTCCAAGACCATTTCGAAGCCGGACGCCAACCCGATCGTCGCCCTGCTCCTCACGTGGTTCGTGCTGGGCCTCGGCCACCTGGTCGTGAACGGCCAGCAGCGGAAGTGGATGTACACGCTCCTCGCCTCCGTCGTGGGGTGCTGCGCCTGCCTGATCCCGGGCATCGTCATCTCGATCTTCAGCATCATCGACGCCTATCAGACGGCGCTCCGCCTCCAGGCCGGCGAGACCATCGGCGAGAACGAGTACACCTTCGCCCCGCTCTTCAAGGTCATCAGCTACGTCGACAAGGAAGCCACCTGCAAGAACGCCTGAGCGCTCTCGCGCTGGCGTCGCTCCTCGCCGTCGGGCCGGCGCTGGCCGGCCCCGACGCGAAGGAGATCCGCCGCCTCCAGGCGTGCGCCGAGGTGCTCCAGGAGGTGATGGACATCCCCGAGGGGATCCCCCACGACCTCCTCCAGAAGTCGTACTGCGTGGTCGTGATCCCGAGCGTCAAGAAGGCCGCCCTGGGCGTGGGTGGACGGTTCGGCAAGGGCGCGGCGGTCTGCCGCACCGACAACGGCCGGGGCCCCTGGGGCGCGCCGCTCATGGTGACCCTCGGCGGGGGCAGCTTCGGCCTCCAGATCGGCGGCCAGTCCAGCGACTACGTGTTCCTGGTCATGAACCCCAAGGGGATCGACAACCTCCTGAAGAGCAAGTTCACCCTCGGTGCGGACTGCTCGGTCGCCGCGGGGCCCAAGGGGCGGAGCATGGAGGCCGCCACCGACGCGCAGATGCGCGCCGAGATCCTGACGTACTCCCGCAGCCGCGGCATCTTCGCGGGGCTCTCCCTCGAGGGAGCGGTCCTGAAGCAGGACGAGGACAGCAACTTCGACGTCTACGGCGGCGGGATCGTGCCGAAGGAGCTGCTGTCCAACCCCGGGTTCAAGATCCCCGCCGAGGCCCGGCCGCTCGTCGACGCGCTCCGGAGCCTCTCCGCCAACCACGCCGGCAGCTGATTCAAGAGGATTCCCCATGAGCCTCGCTCCCTTCGGGGCGCCCCGGCGCCCGCGGTGCTTCTGTTGGCGGCCGCCGTCCTGACCGTCGCGGGACGGGCCGACGCGGCCGACGCGGCCCTGGCCCAGGCCGCCGAGCGATCCAAGCAGGCGCTGAAGGCGAAGCACGCCGCCGACGGCGCGCGTATCGACCGCGGCGTCGACCAGGTCCTCCGGTTCTGGCGCCCGGCCGACGGAGACGCCGCCGCCTTCTCCGCGTTCGTCGAGTCGGAGTTCGCCCCCTCGGGGGACGCGCTCGACGGGACCTTCGACCGCTTCGAGCTCGCCCTGGAGCGTATCTCCGGCTACTTCACGTCGATGGGACGGGACCTGCGGCGGAACGTCGACCTGGACCTCGGGCCCGTCACCGGCCTCGACCAGCGCTTCGCCGGCTACGACCCGTCCGCCCACGTCTCCGACGACCTCTTCGGCAACAAGATCGCCTTCGTCGCGCTGCTCAACTTCCCGCTGACGACCCTCGACCAGCGGATGAGCGACGGGATGGGCTGGTCGCGGAGGCAGTGGGCGGAGACGCGCCTGGCCCAGCGCTTCTCCACGCGGGTCCCCGCCGACGTCATCGACAAGATCAGCCAGGCCTACTCGTCCGCCGAGGCGCTACATCGCCGACTACAACGTCTACATGCACCACCTGGTGACGGCCGACGGGACGCGCCTCTTCCCGGCGGGTATGCGGCTCATCAGCCACTGGAACCTGCGCGACGAGCTGAAGGCCCGCTACTCCGACCCGAAGGGCCTTCCCCACCAGCGGACGATCGCGAGGGTGATGGACCGCATCGTGCGGCAGGAGATTCCCGCCGCGGTCGTCAACAACCCGCTCCTCGACTGGAACCCGGAGACGAACGCGGTCACGGTCTCGGCCGAGAAGGACGCCGCGGCGCCGTCCGGCGCCAAGGCCGAGGCGCGCGCCGACCGGGAGCCCGACGAGCGCTACCGCCGCTGGCTCGGCGTGTTCCAGGCCGAAAGGCTCCGCGATCCCTTCGAGCCCGAGAACCCGTCCCACATCGACCGCCGCTTCAACGTCAACCGGGAGATCCCCGAGGCGCAGGTGAAGGCGATCGCTCGAGTCCCTCCTCGCCTCTCCCTTGGGCGCGCAGGTCGCGCGCCTCGTCGAGAAGCGCCTGGGCCGGCCCCTCGAGCCCTTCGACGTCTGGTACGGCGGCTTCAAGGCGCGCGGCGCCCACGGCGAGGCGGAGCTGGACGCGCTGACGAAGAAGCGCTACCCGACGCCGGCCGCCTACGCCGCCGACATCCCCCGCCTGCTGCGCGACCTCGGGTTCTCCGAGGACCGGGCGCGCTTCGTCGCCGACCACATCGAGGTCGATCCGGCGCGCGGCGCGGGCCACGCCATGGGCGCCACGAGACGCGACGACAAGGCGCACCTCCGCACGCGCGTCGGCGCCGGCGGGATGGACTACAAGGGATACAACATCGCCGTCCACGAGATGGGCCACAACGTGGAGCAGGTCTTCTCCACGACGACCATCGACCACACGCTCCTCGAGGGCGTGCCCAACACCGCCTTCACCGAGGCCCTGGCCTTCGTCTTCCAGGCCCGCGACATCGAGCTCCTGGGTCTCGGCGCGCCCGACGCCGCGGCGCGCGACCTCATGGTCCTCGACAAGTTCTGGCAGACCCGCGAGATCGCCGGCGTGGCGCTCCTCGACATGGCCGCCTGGCGCTGGCTCTACGCCCACCCGGCCGCGACGCCTGCGGAGTTCCGACAGGCCGTGGTCACCATCGCGCAGGAGATCTGGAACCGCTACTACGCGCCGATCTTCAAGACGAAGGACGTGACCCTGCTGGCCGTCTACTCGCACCTGGTGAGCAACGGCCTCTACCTCCCCGACTACCCCCTCGGCCACCTGATCGCCTTCCAGGTGGAAGACCATTTCCGGAAGCAGGCGGGTCCCCTTGGTCCGGAGTTCGAGCGGATCTGCCAGCTCGGGTCGATCACGCCCGACGCCTGGATGCGCCAGGCCGTCGGCGCGCCGCTCTCGGCCGACCCGCTCCTCGCCGCCACCGCCAAGGCCCTCGAAGGCAAGTAGCCGGCAACAACGTCCTACTTGACGAGGCGCGCGACCAGGCCGAGGAGCTGGCGCAGCTCGAAGGGCTTCGCCAGGAAGGCGTCGGCCTCGATCTCGGCGGCCGACACGGCGGCGTCGCGGGCCGCGGTGAGGACGAGGATCGGCGCGCGATCCGGCAGGTCCTTGTAGGCCCGGGCGAAGCTCCAGCCGTCCATGCCCGCCATGCGCATGTCGAGGAGGATCAGGGCGGCGTCGAAGTCCTTCAGCACCTGGAGGGCGTGGGCTCCGTCGGCGGCAGTGGCCACGTCGTAGCCATCGTCGGTGAGAGCCATCTCGACGAACTCGCGGATGCTCTCGTCGTCGTCCACGACGAGTATCCTCTTGGGCGGGCTCATCGCCCCGCCTTGCGCCTTCGGCCCACCGGCACCGTGGCCACCATCTGGGTCCCACCACCCTTGGGGAAATGGGCTTCGAGGCGCCCGCCGTGGAGGTCCATGATCTGGCGGCTGATGTAGAGGCCGAGGCCCATCCCCCCGAGGCCGTGCTCGGCGTGGGCCTGGTAGAACCGGTCGAAGATCCGCGCCCGGTGCTTGGGAGGGATGCCGAGGCCGTAGTCGCGGACGGCGATCCGGACGTGGCCGCGCTCCTTCGACACGTCCACCTCCACCGTCCCGCCGCGCGGGCTGTAGCGGATGGCGTTCTCCACCAGGTTCGTGACGACCTGCTCCAGGCGGAGCGGGTCCACCAGGGCCAGGGCGGCCCGCGTTCCGGCCATGGTCAGCTGGTGGCGCGCGGTCGTGGCCACGGCCGCCCGCACGACCCCCTCCACGAGGCCGACGACGTCGGTCACCCTGGGCTCGATCACGAGGCGTCCCGCCTCCAGGCGGGAGATGTCGAGGAGCTGGTCCACCAGCAGGCCGAGCTTTCCGGACTGCTGGTCGATGGCCGCCAGGGCCTGGCGCAGGCGCTCGGCGTCGGGCGGCTCGCCCCTCTCGCTCTGCCGCAGGAGGAGCTGCGCGAAGCCCCTGAGGCTCGTGAGAGGCGTCTTCAGCTCGTGGGCCGCCACGGAGAGGAACTCGTCCCGCACCTCCTCCGCCCGGCGGCGCTCGGCGATCTCGAGCATGAGGCGCGCGTTCGCCGCAGTCAGCTCGGCGGTCCGCTCGTCGACGCGCTTCTCGAGCCCCATGTGGGACTGGAGCAGCTCGTCTTCCATCCGCTTGCGATGGAAGAACTCCGGTATCGTCATGGTCGACATGCGCCCGGGGCGCTTGGCGGTCCGGCGACCGCGGCCGCGCCGCACACGGGCCAGATGTCCCTCGATCCGGGACGGCGGCGCCATGACGAAGCGGCAGCGCCGGCCCCGGGAGGCCAGGCACTCCACCTCCACGGCCACGAGGGGGACGCCGAAGCTCTCCTCGCACCAGCCCGAGGAGTAGCCGGCGTTCATGATGCAGACCGGCACGTCGCTGCGCCGGCCGCGCCGGCGCCAGGCGTCGGACTCGAAGGAGTACGGGTGGTCGTAGATGAGGAAGAAGTCGTCGTCGGCGGAGGGGCGCGACTCGGGGAGGATGTCCACGTACGCCCATCCCGCGAAGGAGAAGTGGACCGGCCCCGCCGAGAGCTTCTCGATCGGGTCCCGCACCTTCATGCGGCGATGGAACGTCTTCGCGTCGGCCTTGCCGATGGCATGGGCCACGTCGAAGAGGAGGTTGTTGGCGACGCTGCGGGCCTCGTCCTTCCCCTTGTCCCGGTAGAGGGACATGACGAGGTCGAAGAACTCCACCGACATGGAGCCCGCGCGGACCAGGATGTATCGCTCGCCGGAGATCGAGATGGTTCCGCGCTTCGGGTTCGCCACCTTGCGGGCGAAATACCGGGCGACGTAGTCCTGGGCGCTCAGGAAGAGGGGACGGAAAGGGGCCGGCACGGAGACCGTGTCGAGGGTCCGCCGGATGGGGGCCTTCTCCGGCTTGCGCGGCACGGCGCCACTATAACCCAGCCGTCTCGACGATCAGTGCGGATTGAGAGGCTTGCCTCCGTCGAATGTCCGCTTGTCCACCGTCGCCAGCGCGCGCACCGACGCGGGAGAGATGAGGGGGCGGTGCGGGATCTCGACGAGGTACAACGGGATGTACCAGAGGTCCTCTTCCGACGTCATCCAGCCGCGCCGATCGAAGCGCGCGACGTTCACGGGCTGCGAGTAGCGGCGCAGCGTCTTCTCGCGCCGCAGGTTGAAGTACTGCTCGAAGTACGACAGCGCCAGGTCCCGGATCGTGCGGAAGATCGGCTCGCGAAACCGGAGGCCGCCGAAGTTGGAGTAGCCCACGGCTCCCCATCCCCCGGGCCCACGAAAGACCGCCACGACGTGGTCGGCGTCCTGCACTGCCTCCAGGTCCATGATCAGGGGCGGGTGGCCCTGAAGGCGCAGCGCGGCGGCGGCAAAGAGCGCACCGTCCATGCACTGGGCGCTCTTCTCGCGCAGGATCCGCCGGGGCGAGCGGCAGTTCTTCCCCGAGCCGTCGTACTCGAACGTGTCGAGATAGCGCTGAAGGCGCCAGGGGGGCGTGAGTCCCCGGAGGAACGACGCCTCGCGCGGCGTGAGTCCGAAGTTGCGATCGACGACGTTCTTCTGGGCCAGGGCTCCCTCCGGTCGGCGGAGCCTATCTCAGCGCCCGGCGGTTCCGCTACTCCGGATCGGCGCTGGCGGGTGCCGCCTCGAGACCGCGGATCCGTTTGATCGCGACGCCCGCCTCGCGCCGGACACGATCGTTCGGGTCCTTCGTGGCGCGCATCAGGGCGTCGAGAGCGGAGGCGGCCGTCGCTCCCAGCTTCCCGAGGGCACGCGCCGAGTGGAACCGAACGTGGTCGCTCTCGTCCTCGAGGGCCGCGATGAGGGGGGGCACGGCCTCCGGAGCCCCAATGCGCCCCAGCGCCCGCGCGGCGTCGGCGCGACGGGGTCCATGGGTGCTCTTCAGCGTCTCGATCAGGACCGGCGCCGCGGCTCGCGCATCGGGCCCGATGCGGGCCAGCGCGAGGATCGCCGCACCCCGGCCGGCGGCCTCTTCCACCCGCACCGTCGCGATCAGCACGGGGACGGCAGCCCGAGCGTCGGCACCGAGGTTCCCGAGGGACCAGGCCGCGAACCCGCGGACGTAGGGGTCGCGGCTTCCGAGCGCCGGCACGAGTCGCGGGAGTGCCACGTGGACGGGCGGCTCGATCCTCCAGAGCGCCTGGGCCGCCGCCCAGCGAACGTTCTGGCTCGAGTCGCGAAGTGCGTCGAAGAGCGCGCACGCCTGGGGCGCCGCCGCCTTGCCCTGGCTCGCAAGTGCGCGAGCCGCCTCCACGCGGAGCCGCGGGTCCGGGTCGCGGAGACCCGCTGCGGGCGCCTCGCCCCGCGCCGGCAGCGCGGGCCAGGGCTCGGTCGGGGGGACGAGCCCGCTCTCGGCGACGGCCTCCGCCGTGAGCCGAGCGCCCAGGACGCTCAAGTGGTCGTAGTCCACGAACGCCGAGTCCCCCACCGGACGGAGCGTGGGCAACAGGTCCAGGCAGCCCAGGCCCTCGCGCTCGCAGAAGGCGCGGATGGTCTCTTGCGCCGTGGACGCCGGCGCACCGGGGACGACCTGAAGGCGGAACGGGAACACGATCAGGCTGAGGGTGCCGCCGTCGGCCTGCACGTCCTTCCGCAGCTCGCGGACCTCGGCGAAGAAGCGGCCGAAGGCCTCGCGCACCGGCGCCGAATCCGGTCTGCGAAACAGCTCCTCCACGTCGTGGATCTCGCGCCCTTCGGCGTTCACGACGCGGCGCACCAGCGCCGAGCGCTCGAACAACCCGCGCAGCCACTGCGGCGGGCGCGACAGGTTGTTCTGGAGCTCCGGGATGTCGTTGAGGCACACGGCCAGGAGCACCTGGTCCGGATGGTGCGCTCGCGCGATGCGGGCGTACGCGATGCGCTCCTGGCGCGTGGACCATCCCCAGAGAGCGACGTTCAGCACCTCGACCGGTCGCCCCTCGCCGGCGTAGCGGGCCTCCAGGCGCTGCGGCCACGCCTCGGCTGCCTCGATTCCGGCCCCGAGCGTGACGCTGTCGCCGAGAGCCACGATGCGCCGCGTGCCGGGGAGCTTCTCCTCCGGCCGCGCTCGATCACGCAGCCCCTCGGCGTTGAACTCCTGCCACGGAGGCCACCCCACGGCGTCGGAGCCGACGGTGTAGAAATCCCCGTCCCACCGCTGCTCCCAGTCCCAGAGGTAGTCGGCGACCTTCTTCGGCGGGTTCCGGCGCTCGAGGACACGGGCGCCGCCTTCGAGCAGCGACAGGAAGACCAGCGCCGACACGACGCTCAGCAGGACGTTGCCGAGCGAGGCCGCGGCCGCGGCTCACCAGAGGTACCAATCCCCGCGGACGACGACCCAGGCGGCGAGCAGCGCGTTCGTCGTGGCATGCGCCACCACCGCGTCACCGATGCGCCCGCGACGACGAAGGACGAGAGCGTAGGCGACGCCCGCCAGCGTGCCCGGCGATCCACTGGCCGCCGTGCAGCGCTCCGAAGACCACCGAGGACGCGAGGATCGGCAGGCGGCGTCAGGCTTCGGAAGCTGACGGCCTCGAAATCGGCGGCGACCAGGCGCCGCGGCAGATAGCCGCGGAACGCCAGCTCCTCGGCCATCGGCACGGTGAGGACGGCGGCGCCGGCGCGCGTCGCGATCCACGCGAGACGGGCCACGGCGGGCAACGCCGCGAGCCCGTCCTCGAGGGTCGCGTCCCGAGGACCCCCGACCCAGGCGTCCATCCCGAGCCAGAGTGCGAACAACGCCGCACCCGACGCCGACCGCGGCCACCCGAACCTCCAGTCCAGGCGGGCGTAACGCTGCCCGGAAGAGCCAGAGCGCGACGAGCGCCGCCAGCGAACCGCAAGGGATAGAGCCATTCGAAGCCGGCGGAGGCGGCCCGCGTCACGAGCGACGCCGCCAGTATCGCGAGAAACGGGACCAGGTAGGCGGCCGTGGGGTTCTGGGCGGCCTGCCCCTCCGTCGGCCGCGCGGGGTCTCGAGAGAGCCACGGAAGGCGCCCGGCCGTGGCGGCGAAGCCGATGGCGATGCCGTTGAACAAGATCCATCCGGCCTGCGAGTGAAACCCGCCGCGCGCGACGACCCGGCGCGCCTGCATGGCCGATCAGGATGAGCGCCGTGATCCTGGCGACGTTCGCGATCCAGATAGCGACCAGGGCCGACGGGAATCAGGAGCAGCGCCCGCGGGAAGCGGATCTCGCGACGGAAGAACCAGAGCCATCCCGTGCTGAAGACCAGCATGAGGACCAGCCCCTCGGCTCCGGAGCACCCGCCGCGGATACGGACGCCGAAGGTCTCCGTCGCGATCCGCATGTTGGCCGTGTCGAGCGAGACCGGGGTTCGGAGGAGAGCGAGACACGCCTCGACGCAACGAAACGTCAGGACCTCGAGGGGATTCGAGACCGCGTGGTTCCAGAAGAAGACGAGGCCGTAAACGAGCCCTCCGATGACGAGCCCTCCGGCGCCAGCGTAGACCCACACGCCCCTCAGCCCCTGCGCAAGGGTCGCCAGGGATCGAGCGGGTAAGAATGCCAGGATCGCGAGGGGAATGGACGAGAACGCCAGCGCGAAGAAGAGCAACGATGAGAATGGCTTCGCGGGGGTCCCGGGACGGACGAAGGGGCAGACGGCGAGGAACGCGGCAAAGGTGCCCAGGTGGGCCAGAAGGAAGCCCCACCCGAGAGGCGTCGCCTGCAGTTCCTGGGAGAGGCGCGGAAGCAGGGGCGCGACCCGCGAATATCCGAGGACAAGGACGAGCGAACAGAAGGGCGCCACGAACCAGCCGAGCCATTGTCCACCCAGGCCGGGCCGGAACGTGGCGGAGACGAGGGCCCACTCCGACGTCAGGAGCAGGCCCAGCAGGACGAGGCGCCGGGCGAGCGAGGCGCGCTCTAGCGTCTGCGACGACCCCGGATCACCAGCAGAGCCCCGCTCAGCAGCGCGAGCGCGCCGGGGCCGCCGACGGGTCGATCTCCGGGGCCGGCGACCCGGCGAATGCAGCCCCTGCCATCCCCAGCAGAATCAGCGCGGCAACCGCGATCTTCCTCATGTGCTCCTCCCCAACGTCTCGGCGCTCCGGCAGGGGCACCCTCATCACCCTGGGGCGGCGTTTCGTGGACCGAGAGTCTACGCAGGTTCCCGGAGGCCCGTCAAGGCGACGGAAGGCTCCTGGCCGCTCTCCGGGCGGTCGGCCGCGCCCTTGACAGCCTCGAACGCGGGCGCGTAGCGTGAGCCACAAGAGAGGGTTCATGCCCTGGACGCAGATCGAAGGGCGAGCCTACTGGGTCGTGTTCGTCGTCGCGTTCCTGGTGGTGGTGGCCTGGGAGTCGTACCGGCCGGCGAGGACGTTGTCGTCGCGCGAGGAACGCCGGTGGGGCGGCCACGCCGTCGTGGCGGCCTTTGGCTTCGTCCTGACGACGGCGATCTATCGCGCCTCCCCCGCCGTCGCGGCCGCCGCCGTCGCCGACAGCCGTTTCGGCCTGCTCAACAAGGATTGGCTCCCCGCGGCCGCTCGTTGGGTGCTGGCCATTCTCGTCCTCGACCTCGTGCGCTACGTCGTGCATGTGGCTCACCACACGGTGCCCGCTTCTGTGGCGCGTCCACCAGGTCCACCATTCCGACCCCGATCTCGACGCCTCCACGGGCGCCCGCTTCCACCCCATCGAGATGATCGCCACGCAGGGAGCCTATCTCGCCGCCATCGCCCTTTGCGCACCGCCGGTTGGCGCGGTCGTCCTCATGGAGCTTCTCTTCGTCTTCCAGAGCTTCCTCTCCCATGCGAACGCATCTCTTCCGCGCCCGCTCGAGAGCCTCCTGCGTCCCCTGTGGATCACCCCGGACGTCCACCGCATCCACCATTCGGATCAGGCGCTGGAACAGCGACGCAACTTCGGTGATCTCTTCCCCTGGTGGGATCGCCTGTTCCGGACCTATCTGGCCTCGCCGGCGAGCGGAATCGCCAACCTGAGACCCGGACTCGAGGGGTTCCAGAACGACCGCAGCCTGGGGCTGGGCTTCATGCTGAAGCTCCCGTTCCTGCGCGGCAATCCGGGCGCGGAATAGATCGGCCATTCATGGTGCGCTGCGTTCCATTCGAAGTCATTTAAATCTTGTATTTCAGTATCTTATACTGCTACGATATCGGCCATGAGATCGGCCATTGAAGATGATCTCTCGGCAATCGAGCCACTGCTTCCTGCCAGTGGCTCGCTCACAGAGGCCGCCCTGGCACTCGTCCGCGAAGCGAACGCCCTCGGCAACCTGCTCCATCCGACGACGCGTCGATCCGTGGCCGACCTCCTTCGAACGATCAACACCTATCACTCGAACCTGATCGAGGGGCACGATACCCGCCCGCGCGACATCGAAAGGGCGCTCGAAGGGCGGCTCGCGACGAGCCCCGAGAGACGAGCCCTGCAGCTCGAGGCCCGCGCCCACGTGGAGGTCCAGCGTCTTGTCGAGGCGCGGCTGGAGTCCGAGCCCACGGTACGAATCACCGACGCGGAGTTCTTCAAGTTCCTGCACCGGGAGCTCTACGAACGGATGCCGGCGGCATTGCGAAGGGTCACGACAGCCGACGGTGCAGGCGAACGAACCGTCGTCCCGGGCCAGCTTCGCGACGCCGAGGTCGAAGTAGGAAGGCACCGCCCACCCGGCCACCAGGCCCTCAACCGCCTTCTTGCGAGGTTCAGCGAGGCCTACGACCCAGCGTCACTACAGGGACTCGCACCCGTGGTTGCCGCGGCCGCGAGCCATCACCGGCTCCTGTGGATCCACCCGTTCCTCGATGGCAACGGCCGTGTCGCCCGGCTCTACACGGATGCCTACCTGCGTCGCGCCGGCGTCGGCGGCCACGGCCTGTGGACAGCGTCCCGTGGGCTTGCCCGGCATCGCTCCCGCTACTTGGACGCGCTCGCGACGGCGGACGCCGAGCGCTGGAACGACTACGACGGCCGCGGGGCCCGCTCCGAGGCGGCCTTGGTGTCGTTCTGCCGGTTCTTCATCGACACCTGCCTCGATCAGGTGCGCTTCATGGGCTCGCTCCTCGATCTGGATGGCCTGCTGGCTCGGGTCGAGGCGTACGTGGCGCGCCGGGCCGCCGGCGGCCTCGGGCCAAGGATCCCCATCGAGGCAGGCCACCTCGTTCGCGAGGCACTGCTACGAGGGGAGGTGCCCCGCGGCGACGCGGCGCGGGTCACCGGGACGAGCGAGCGGACCGCACGGCGCATCCTGAGCTCCCTCGTGACGGAGAGGCTACTCGTGTCCGACACCCCGAAGGGCCCTGTTCGGGCGGGGCTCCCGATACAAACGGTGGCCTTCTACTTCCCCCTGCTCTTTCCCGAGAGCGCGCTGGACTAGGCTTCCGCCAAATCGTGGTATCTTTTCCGTCCGAATGCGCCCGTAGCTCAACTGGATAGAGCGTCAGCCTCCGGAGCTGAAGGTTACAGGTTCGAGCCCTGTCGGGCGCACCAAGTCAAGATCGACACGAAGGCCCGCGGGCCCGTCTACTTCAACGGCGAGTAGTCGGTCGCCGCGAGGAAGACGCTCTCGATCTTGGTGGTGAGAGGGCCGGCCACTTCCGAGTCGGCCTTGACCTTGACCCACTCCGGATCCTCGCGGAAGGACTTCCAGGAGGCCTCGGCTGCCGCCCGGCTCTGGTGGGCCAGGATGTAGACGAGCTTCTCGCCGGCGCCGGCTTCCTTGTCGAGCGGCTCCCAGAACCCGACCACCTCCATCCCGTGCTTCTTGAAGAGCGCGATCGTGTGGTCCCGGAAACGGGCATTCAGCGCCTCGAGCTTCCCGGGCGGCGCCGTGTACGTGCGCAGCTCGAAGACCCGAGCGGTCCCGGCCGTTGCTTCCGGCCCAGGCTCACTCATCAGCGTGCTCGCTGCCGGCAACGACAAGAGACAAAGCAGGGCTCCGATCTTCATCCTCATTCTTCTCCCCTCGCGCGTCACACGGCGCCCGAGATCGCGCAACCCATCCGCGGCTTCTCGGGGAATTCCCGGCACCGCTCGGGCCGATCCGCGTAGATTCGACAGACCGAGGTCGCGTCGTCGAGCATCGGACAGCGCTCTCCCGCGTGTTCCAGGAAGACGACCGATCCGGTCCCATCGGCCGCTTCCCGGAGCTTGAGCGCCACTCCAATCTCGACCGCACGCGTCTTGAACGTCCGCACCTCGGGCGCCGTCAGGAGCAGGTACAAGGGGCCGCGGCAACACTGCGCGCGGCATTGGTGCATGCAGATCTGACTGGCGGCCTCCGGAGTCAGGCCCACGGCTAGGTGCAACGGCATCTCTCGGATACTACTCTGTTAGGCCCGGAGCGCGTCGACCAGGGCCTGAAGGGCCGCGGGCTGGTGACGCCGGCTGGGGTAGTAGAGGAAGAAGCCGTCGAACGGGGCACACCAGTCCTCCAGCACCCGCACCAGCCGGCGGCGGGCGATGTGCTCGGCCGCATGCTCCTCCAACGCGAAGGCCAACCCGACGCCGTCCAGGGCAGCCCGGACCGTGAGCTCGACGTCGTTGACGATGAGGGGTCCATTCACCGAGACCGTGACCGGCTTCCCGCGCTTTTCGAACTCCCATCGATAGACGGGGCCGTCGGCGCCCATGCGGTACCGGATGCACTGGTGCGCCGTCAGGTCCCGCGGCGTTTTCGGCTTCGGGTGCGAGGCGAAGTACGCCGGCGAGGCCACGATGGCCGCGCGCTGCTCCCCCGTCACCCTCACGGCCACCATGTCCTTCTGGAGGAACTCGCCGAGGTGGATGCCCGCGTCGAAGCGGCCGGCAACCAGGTCGCGGCGGCTGTCGTCCTCGCTGGTGATGTCGAGCACCACGTCGGGGTAGTCGCGGGCGAAGTCCGCAAGCTTCGGGCTCAAGGCCATGGCTACGGCGACGGGCGGCGCGATCAGGCGGACGACGCCGGCCGGCTTCGCACGGAGTCGGCCAACCTCTGCGAGCGCACCGTCGATGCTTTCCAGCGCCGGGCCCAGTTGCCCGAGGAGCCGTTGCCCTGCCTCCGTGGGCGCCACGGTGCGCGTGGTGCGGGCGAGGAGTCGGATGCCGAGCCGCTCCTCGAGGCCGCGTATCGAGTGGCTGATGGCCGAGGTGCTGACACCGAGCCTCACCGCGGCCTTCGTGAAGCTCCGCTCGTCCGCCACCACCGCGAACGCCGCCAGGACGCTGAGCTCGTCGCGCAGCATTGTTGAATTGCGCTCATAAGCCTATCCGGAAGTTTCCATCTACTCAAACGACCGCCGCCGCTCTACATTGGTCGGCATGGACATCAAGAGAATCGGAGGAGGCGAAATGAAGAAGCGCAGGCTGGGTCGCAGCGACCTGGAAGTGTCGGCCCTCGGGTTCGGCTGCATGGGTTTGAGTTTCGGTTACGGCCCCGCCCAGGAGAGGCAGACGGCGATTTCCCTGATCCGGGAGGCGTTCGAGAGCGGCGTGACGTTCTTCGACACCGCCGAGGCCTATGGTGCCTTGAACGAGGAGATGGTGGGCGAGGCCTTGGCTCCGGTGCGCGACCAGGCCGTGATCGCAACCAAGTTCGGGTTCAAGAATGGGGATGCCAAGGCCGGCATGGACAGCCGCCCGGCGCGAATCCGCCAGGTCGCCGAAGCCTCGCTCAAGCGGCTCAAGACCGACCGCATCGACCTCCTCTATCAGCACCGCGTCGACCCGAATGTTCCGATGGAGGACGTGGCCGGGACCGTGAAGGACTTGATCGGCGAAGGCAAGGTGAGGCACTTCGGTCTTTCGGAGGCCGGCGTGCAGTCGATCCGCCGCGCGCACGCGGTCCAACCCGTGGCGGCGCTCGAGAGCGAGTATTCGCTGTGGTGGCGTGAGCCCGAAGCGGAGGTGCTGCCGACGTGCGAGGAGCTGGGGATCGGCTTCGTTCCGTTCAGCCCGCTCGGCAAGGGGTTCCTGACCGGCAAGATCGACCAAAACACCACGTTCGACAAGGACGACTTCCGGAACATCGTCCCCCGCTTCTCACCCGAAGCCCGCAAGGCGAACCAGGAGCTGGTCGATCAGCTGGGGTCCATCGCCGCCGCCAAGGGGGCGACCCCGGCCCAGATCGCGCTGGCCTGGCTGCTGGCGCAGAAGCCCTGGATCGTGCCGATCCCGGGCACGACCAAGGCGCACCGCCTGAGGGAGAACCTCGGCGCCGCCACCATCGACCTGACCGAAGGCGATCAGCACCAGATCCAGGAGGCCCTCGCCCAGATCAAGGTGCAGGGGGATCGCTATCCGGCGCACCTGGCGGCGCGCGCCGGCCGGTGAAATCCGGGCATGGAGATCCGCCGCAGCCTGGGCGTGAGCCGGGATTGACACGCACTTAGGAGGAGAGATGCAGAAGCGCCAGTTGGGGAGCAGCAAGCTGGAGGTCTCGGCGGTCGGGCTCGGCTGCATGGGAATGAGCTTTTCGTACGGCCCGGCGGCCGACAAGCGGGAGATGATCTCGCTGCTCGGCAAGGCCGTCGAGCGCGGGGTCACGTTCTTCGACACCGCCGAGGTCTACGGTCCGTTCGCGAACGAAGAGCTCGTCGGCGAGGGCCTCGCGCCCTATCGCGGCAAAGTGGTGATCGCGACAAAGTTCGGCTTCCAGCTCAAGCCCAACGGGGAGCCGGGATTCGTGGGCCTCGACAGCCGGCCGGAGCGCATCAAGCAGGTCGCCGAGGCCTCGCTCAAGCGCCTCAAGATCGATGCGATCGACCTCTTCTACCAGCACCGCGTCGACCCCAACGTGCCGATCGAGGACGTGGCGGGTGCGGTGAAGGACCTGATCCAGGAAGGCAAGGTCAAGCACTTCGGCCTTTCGGAAGCCGGCGTGAAGACGATTCGTCGCGCCCACGCGGTCCAGCCCGTGACCGCGCTCCAGAGCGAGTATTCGTTGTGGACGAGAGGCCCCGAGGCGGAAGTGCTGCCGACGCTGGAGGAGCTCGGAATCGGCTTCGTTCCCTTCAGCCCCCTGGGCAGGGGCTTCCTCACGGGGAAGATCGACGAGACGACGACGTTCGACGCCTCCGACTTCCGTCTCACCATCCCGCGCTTCACACCCGAGGCGCGCAAGGCGAACCAGGGGCTGGTAGACCTCCTGGGTAGGATCGGCGAGCGGAAGAAAGCGACACCCGCGCAGATCGCGCTCGCGTGGCTCCTGTCGCGGAAGCCGTGGATCGTTCCCATCCCCGGCACCCGGAAGCTGCATCGCCTGGACGAGAACAACGGGGCCGTTGCCGTCGAGCTCACCCCCGACGATCTGGGCGAGATCGAGAGCGCCTCCGCGAAGATCGAGATCATGGGAGCACGGTACCCCGAGCACGTGGAGCGCATGACCGGGCTCTGAAGGCCGCGTAGAGTTCGGACCGCGGTTGAACCGGGCCAGGCCCGCGTTCCTCATGGCGGAACTTGGCTTTCCCCGCCGCCGCGCCGACTTCCCGCTCCCAGCTCATATCCGTTGCCGCATATGGACTTACGGTGACACCTCAGGGGCACTCCGTTTTGTCTCGGGAAACGGCGAGGCAGCCGCAGCCTCCGATTGAAGTGAGGCCGGCCTCCGAGACAGAGTAGCAGCCAGGTAGTCCAAGACAAGGGTGGCGTGATGAAACCTCCATCGAGCGTCCGAATCGCGGGAATCCTGTTCTTCCTGACCATGCCCGTGCTGGCACAGGACGACCCGTTGCGAGAGACCTTCAAGAGCCCGCCCGACTCCGCCAGGCCCAGGGTCTGGTGGCACTGGATGAACGGCAACATCAGCAAGGAGGGAATCAAGCTCGACCTCGACTGGATGAATCGCGTCGGAATCGCCGGTTTCCAGAACTTCGATGCCGCCCTCCAGACGCCGCAGGTCGTCGAGAAGCGGCTCGCGTACATGACGCCCGAGTGGAAGGACGCGTTCAAGTACGCCATCGAGGTCGGCAACCAGCACGGCATGGAGATGGCGATCGCCGGTTCGCCTGGCTGGAGCGAGAGCGGCGGGCCGTGGGTGCCCGCCTCGCAGGGGATGAAGAAGTACGTCTGGAGCGAAACCGTCGTTGAGGGCGGAAGGCCGTTCACGGGCAAGGTGGCGCAGCCTCCGACCAAGACCGGTGTCTTCCAGGACATGGGTCTCCGCGAGCAGTTCGGGCGGGCCGCGGTGCCGCCCGCCCCGCAGTTCTACGCGGACGCCGCGGTCGTGGCGTTCCGCGTCCCTTCGGGCGGGGCTCCGGAAGACGCCGCGCCGGCGAAGATCACCTGCAGCGGCGAAGGGCTGGACGCCGCGATGTTGGGCGACGGCGACCTGGAGAAGACCACCCATGTACCGATTCCCGCGAGCGGCTCGTCGTCCTGGGTCCAGTACGAATACCCCTCTCCCCGCCTCGTACGCGCCGTCACGTATGTGACGAAGGACCCCGACCTCTTCCAGGCCCTTGCGACCGGGGTCACCGCGCCGGAGAAGACGCTGGAGGCCAGCGATGACGGGCGCACCTTCCGCAAGGTGACCAGCCTGAGCGGAGGCGAGGCGCCGGTACACACCATCTCCTTCGAGCCCGTGAAGGCGAGGTATTTCCGGGTCACGTTCACACCCACACCGCCCCCGCCGGTCCCCGCGTGGGCCGAGGGCATCGATCCGGCTTCGTTCGGCGCCCGCGCGGCGGCTGCGCCGACGTTCTACCAGGTTGCCGAGCTCGGCCTTCACTCCGACCCGCGGGTGAGCCATTTCGTCGAGAAGGCGGCCTTCGTGCCCGAGGGCGATCTCTACAAGTACGCAACGCCGGAGGTCGATCCCTCGGTCGTGATCCGGAAGGCGACCGTCGTGGACCTGACGTCGAAGATGCGTCCCGATGGCACGCTGGACTGGACGCCCCCGGAAGGCCGATGGCTCGTCCTGCGCTTCGGATACTCGCTCCTGGGGATCACCAATCACCCGGCCACGCCCGAGGCGACCGGTCTGGAGGTGGACAAGCTCGATCGGCGCTTCGTGAAGGACTACTTCGAGAAGTACCTCGACAGCTACAAGGAGACGGTGGGCGCCGACAACATGGGCGCGAAGGGCATCCGGTACGTGATCAACGACAGCTGGGAGGCCGGGTCGCAGAACTGGACCGACGCCATGCTGGCGCAGTTCCAGAGGCTCCGCGGCTACGACGCGACGCCCTGGCTGCCGGTCCTGGCCGGGCGCATCGTGGAGAGCGCGGCGCAGAGCGATCGCTTCCTCTGGGATTTCCGCAAGACCATCGGGGACCTGATCGCGGGCGAGCACTATGGGCAACTCGAGCAGACTCTCCACGAACGCGGCATGGGCCACTATGGAGAGTCGCACGAAGGCGGCCGGGCCTTCGTGGCCGACGGCATGGAGGTGAAGAAGCTCAACGAAGTGCCCATGAGCGCGATGTGGACCCAGAGGCCGGGAGTGAACAACGTCCAGCACGGCTACGACGCGGACGACCGCGAATCGGCGTCCGTGGCCCACATCTACGGCCAGAACATCGCGGCGGCCGAGTCGTTGACGGCGTCGGCGGCGCCGTGGGCCTGGTCGCCGGCGACCCTCAAGCCCACCGCCGACCAGGAGCTGCTCAACGGAATCAATCGCTTCGTGATCCACGAATCGGCGCACCAGCCGCTCCTGGGGAAGCCTCCGGGTCTGACCCTGGGGCCGTTCGGACAATGGTTCAACCGCAACGAAACATGGGCGGAGGACGCTGGACCGTGGCTCGACTACCTGGCTCGATCGAGTCACCTGCTGCAACAGGGGCACTTCGGCGCCGATCTGGTCTACTTCTACGGAGAGGACTCCAACCTGACCGCGATCTTCGGGAGCAGCGCTCCCGACATACCGGCGGGCTACGGGTTCGACTACGTCAACGCGGATGCCCTGATCCACGAGTTGGGCGTTTCCGCGGGCCGGATCGTCACCAAGAGCGGCATGGAGTACAGGGTGCTGGGGCTCGATCCCTTCAGCCGCCACATGTCGCTTCCGGTGCTGCGCGCGATCCACGCCCTGGTCAGCGGTGGCGCCGTCGTGGCGGGCCCGAAGCCCACCGACGATCCGAGCCTGTCGGACGATCGGGCGGAGTTCGACAGGATCTCGTCGCAGCTGTTCGGCGACGGCACCGGCGTCCACAAGGTGGGCCAGGGTACGGTCTACGCGGGCCAAGGACTGAGGGAGGTCTTTGGGGCCCTGAACCTGAGGCCCGACTTCGACTACGCGGCGAAAGGTAGTGATTCCAACGTGCAGTTCCTCCACCGCAGGCTCACGGGCGGCGATCTCTACTTCGTGAACAACCGCAGCGATCACGCCGAGGCCATCGACGCCACGTTTCGCGTGACCGGCAGGGAGCCGGAGCTGTGGCACGCCGAGACGGGCGCCACGGAGCCCGCGTCGTTCAAGATGACCGATGGGCGCACCACCGTGCCGCTGAGCCTGGAGCCGTGGGGCACGGTCTTCGTGGTGTTCCGCAAGCCGACATCCGAAGGCTCGCGCATCATTCCGGACGCGACGAAGACCCAGGTGGCGACCATCGCGGGTCCCTGGAAGGTCTCTTTCGAGCCCGGTCGCGGAGCGCCCGATTCGATCACGATGGATGACCTCTCCGATTGGAGCCACAGCGACGCCGCCGGGGTGAAGTACTTCTCCGGTGTCGGAACGTACACGAAGACGATGCAGGCCCCGCCCGACTGGTTCCGGAAGGGATCGCGGTTGTGGATCGACCTGGGCAAGGTGAAGAACCTGGCCGTCGTGACGATCAACGGCAAGGACCTTGGACAGACCTGGCACGCGCCCTATCGCGTGGATGCCACGTCCGCGCTCAAGCCCGGCGCGAACGAGATCACGATCCGGGTGGTGAACGCGTGGGTGAACCGGCTGATCGGCGACGAGCAGCCCGGCGCCACGAGGCTCGCCTTCGCGGACGTGAAGCCCTACAAGGCGGACTCCCCGCTCCTGCCTTCCGGTCTCCTCGGGCCGGTAACGCTGGTTCGCGAGGAGACCCGCTGAGTCAGACGACCGCGACCTCGACGTTGTGGATCGGGCCTGGCGACTTGCCGAGTCACGTACCGCGCTTGGCGCCCTTCGTTCGGGAGTGGCTACGGAACCGCGCGGGAGGCATCGTGAACTCGCGCTTGAACGCGCGGTTGAAAGCCGCCTCGGACTCATAGCCGACCTCGGAGGCGATTCGCGCCACCGTGTGGCCAGTCGACGCCAGCATCTGCGCCCCCAGCTGGAGGCGCCACTGGGTCAAGTAGGCCATCGGCGGCCCGCCGAGGTAGTGCCGGAAGCGCTCCGCCAGGACCGAGCGCGACACTCCCGCCTCTCTGGCCAACGAGGCGATGGTCCAGGGGCGCGCCGGATCGCGGTGCATGAGGGCCAGCGCTCTTCCCACCTGCGCATCGCGAGCGCCCGCCAACCAACCGGTGCGCTCTGAGGGAAGTTGTGCGATGTAGGCCCTCAACGTCTCGACGAACAATACCTCCGACAGCTTGGCCAACACGGCCTCACGCCCGGGGCGAGAAGCGTCGCCGTCGGCGACAGAGAACTTGATGGAGCTCTCCAGCCACCCGCCGGTGCCCTCGTCGCGAATGCTGATCTTGAGCGCCGCGGGCAGGCCGCCCAGTAGGATCCGGCTCAGCCGCGGCTCGCAGGCCATGTAACCGCAGACGAGTCGTGTGATCTCCCCCCCACCGCCCAGGCGCCACAGCTTCAGCCCTTGAGAGAGCACCTCTTCCAATTGGTCGGAGCTTTCGACGCTCCCGCTGGACGGCCCGTTCTCCAGGACGTGGGGGTCGCCATGGGGAATCATGACGAGGTCGCCGGCTTTCAGGGGGACGCGCTCCCCGCTCTCCAGGCGGAGAGTTGCGCGGCCTTCCGTGAGCAGGTGATAGACGATGACGTGTTCGGCGCCGGGGGCGAAATGGCGGGCCAGACCGCGAGCGGATGCAGCTCGAACGCTCCACGGCGAGGAGAATTCAGCGTTGTAGAAAAGCGCGCCCTGGAGCCTCACCGCCTTCAGCACCTCGGACAGGACATCCATGCAGGCCTCCCGGCATGCATCGCCGGACTCCAGGGGCAACTGATCATAGGGCAAGCGCATCGAAGACAAGAAAGCCGGACGCGCGGACAAGCCTCGCTCGGGTGGTTATCCGTAGTGTCTGAAGTCAGCCGGAGGAGAGGCTTCGGCGAGACGAGTTTGACGCAACAAATCAGAAGGAGGACGCCATGAGCGCCACGACCACCGTACCCGGGATCGCCGAGCTGAAGGAAAGACTCAAGGCCACTTGGATGGCCGGCGACTACGACCGATTCTCGCGGTACATGGAGCCGGATGCGCAGGTCTTCTACGAAGGCCTGGATGTTCCGCCGGGATGCAGGCTCCTCGACGTGGGATGCGGCTCCGGACAGCTCGCGCTGCTGGCGGCGCGTGATGGAGTGCACGTCACGGGGGTGGACATCGCGCCGAACCTAATCCAACGGGCGCAGGCGCGGGCGCGGGCCGCAGGGCTCACCGCGCGCTTCCTTGAGGGCGACGCAGAAGACCTCCCGTTCGAGGACGCGAGTTTCGACGTTGTAGCCAGCCTTGTCGGGGCGATGTTTGCGCCGCGACCGGATCTCGTTGCCCGCGAGCTCCTGCGAGTGTGCAGCCCAGGGGGCACCCTCGCCATGGCGAACTGGACGCCTCAGGGCTTCGTGGGACAGATGTTCAAGACGTTCGCCAAGTTCATTGCTCCTTCCGGCATGCCGTCACCGGCGCTCTGGGGTGATGAGACGGTCGTGCGCCAGCGATTGAGCGACGGGGTCTCGGCCCTGTCGTTCCAAAGGCGTCACTACGCCTTCACTTACCCTTTCCCGCCAGCCGAGGTCGTCGAGTTCTTTCGGCAGTACTACGGGCCGACGAATCGCGCGTTTGCCTCGCTGGAGGAGGGAGCCGCACGGCGGCTCCGTCGGGAGCTGGAGGAGCTGTGGACGGCCCACAATCGCGGCGGCGACGACCTCACCGTAGTCGCAGCCGAGTACCTGGAGGTCGTCGCAACGCGAGGCTGAAGGTCGCATGCGCGGTCGTGGACGCGCAGGTGAACCGGGATGCCCGCTGAGTCAGACGACCGCGACCTTGACGTTGTGGATGGGGGGCAGCGAGTCGAACAGGCACTCGAAGCGCTCCCCGCCGTCCCGCCCGATCCAGAGCTGGCCGGTGGTCGTCCCAAAATAGAGCGCGGGCGTGGGGAGCTCGTCGATGGTCATGCCGTCGCGCTGGACCGTGAAGTAGGTCTCCTTCTTCGGCAAGCCCTTGGCGACGCGATTCCAGGAGCCGCCGCCGTTCTCGCTCCGCCACACAGCCGGCGCGCCTCCGGGGCACGTGCGTGTCGCGGGCTCGAGGGGCATCACGTACACGGTGTCGGCGTGGCGCGGATGGACGACGATGGGAAACCCGAAATCCGTGGGCAGGCCTTTCGCGATCGACCGCCAGGAGCGGCCGTAGTCGTCGCTGCGCAGCACGCCGATGTTCGGCCTCGGCCCGCCGGGTCCCGTCCAGTCGGCCCACCCGCCGTGGTTCTGCATGTAGAGCCGGCCGGGCGCCGCCGGGTGGCGCGCGATCTTGTGGACGCACTGCCCGAACTCGGGGTAGGGATCGGGGGCGAAACCGGCGCCCACGCCCTTGTTGGAGGCATGGAAGGTCTCGCCGCCGTCCTCGCTCAGGTAGTGCCCCCCGGTCGAGATGCCCAGGTGCACGCGGTTCCCGTCTCGCACGATCGTATGGAGGCAGAGCCCGCCCGCGCCAGGCTGCCACTTGCGAGCGTGCTCGTGGTTGCTGATGCCGGGCACCATGTCCCACGAGTCCCCGCCGTCACGGCTTCGGAAGAGGGATGCCGGCTCGACGCCGCACCACAGGTCCTTCTTCCCCTGGCCGACCTCGAGGGACCAGATGTTCGCGAGGGCGCGGCCGTCGTCCTTGGGGAAGGCGGGCGCCGACTTCGTCTCCTGGAAGCTCTTCCCCACGTCCGTGGAGCGCAAGACCTTCATGCCGAAGAACGGGTTGCAGCTCGACGCATAGAGGCGCGGCGTGCCGCGGGCGTCGATCAGCGTGGAATAGATGGGGACGCCGACGCCAAAAGGCCCGCGCAGCGCAAAGCTGCGCCGGGCCTTGGCCGCCTCGGCCGACGAACAGGCCCTTCCTCGTACCGATGGTCACCAGCACGCGATCCGGCATCCTCAACCTCCTGAGACCGCGGGCAGGAACGTGAGCACGTCCCCCGCCGCGAGAACCGTCTCGACGCCGTCGAGATCACGAATGTTGTCGGAGTTGACGAACACGTTCAAGTGGCGCCGCACCGCGCCGGTCTCGTCGCAGATGTTGCGATAGAGGGCAGGCCGGCTCCGCTCCAGGTCTTCGAGCGCCGCCCTCACGGTGCCCGCCGCGATGGAAAGCTCGGTCGCGCCCTCGGAGTACGGGCGGAGCGGCCCCGGCAGGTGGATCGTGACGGTCGGTGTGGTGTCCATGGCGCGAGGCCGCGAATCCGTCTAGCGCAGTGTGTTCTTGTAGATCCTTCCATCCTTCATGACGACGACGAAGCTCCGCGCCGGGTCGGCGACGAGATCGATGTTCCCGATCGGGTCCCCGTCGACGAGCAGCAGGTCCGCGAGCGCGCCCTCCTCCACGACCCCCAGCTTCCCCTCGTAGGGACTGCGCAGCCCGGACAGGGCCAGCAGCTCAGCGTTGTCGGTCGTGGCCATCCTCAGGGCCTCGGCGGGCGTATACCACTTCGTCATCCTCGCGAGGTCCGCCCCCTGCGCGGCCGCGGCTTTCGCATCGAAGAGGATGTCGGTGCCCCAGGCGGTCCGCACCTTGTGCCTCTTCGCAAGCGCATAGGCCGCATCGGTCCCGGCGAACATCTCGAGCTGCTTCTTCCGGTTGCGTCGAGCCCTCGGGGAACGTCGAGTGGCCGTCGTCGACGAATGGCTGCAGGCTCCACCAGATGCCCTTCTCGGCCATGAGCTGTACCGTGGCCTCGTCCAGCAGCTGCCCGTGGTCGATGCACCGGACGCCTGCATCGATCGCTTGGCGCACCGCGCGCGGCGTGTAGGCGTGGACGGTGACGTAGGTCCCCCAGTTCTCGGCCGCCTGGACCGCCGCGCGCAATTCCTCCACCGTGAATTGAGTGACGTCGAGCGGGTCGAAGCTCGAAGAGACGCCGCCGCCGGCCATGAGCTTGATCTGCGACGCGCCCAGCTGCAGCTGCTCGCGCGTTCGCTGCCGGACCTGATCGGGGCTGTCCGCGATCGCGGAGCCGCCGATACGCTCGGAGTAGGTGTAGTCGCCCGGCCGGGCGGGAATATCGGTGGGCAGGCGGAAGTCGCCATGGCCCCCGCTCTGTGAGATGAAGGCGCCCGAGGGCCAGATCCGGGGCCCCGGCACGAGGCCGTCATCGATGGCCTTTTCGAGCCCGAAGACCGGTCCGCCGAGGTCGCGCACGCTGGTGAAGCCGCGCATCAGCATGTCGGTGGCGGCCTTGCCGGCGGCGATGTGGACGTAGCCGATGTCTCCCAGGAGGAGCTGCGGCTGGGGGACGCTCTCGAACATCAGGTGGGTGTGGGCGTCGATGAGTCCCGGCATGAGCGTCCGGCCTCCGCCATCCACCGCGGTTGCGCCCGGAGGAAGGGCCATGGGCGCGCTCGAGATCTTCGCAATCCGCTTGCCCAGGACCAGGACGTCCGTCGGCCCTGAGAGCCTCCCGGCCTTCGTGTCGAGGACACGAACGTCATGGAAGACGACGGCAGCGGCGGGAGGTGTGGCCGGGACGACCTCCTGCCCGCGAGTCCACGACACGGCCACGGGGCTCAGTGACAGCAAGAGGGACAAGACGGACCTCATCGCAACGCGCATTCCCACTCCTTGGCTGCCTTGCGGCGATCCCTCAACCCCCGCGTCGGGACCGCCTACTGCCGCCTGTAGATCGAGTCCCTTCCTTGAACGTCTCCAGTACCTGGATGTCCTTGATCGCCATCTTGTGGTCGTGCGTCCCTTGTGGGACGCGCGAGCGTGCCAGAGGAGCGGCCAGCGTAGCACGTCTGGCGTAAGCTATTCGGGGATGGCTCTCGAGGACTACAGGAAGAAACGGGACTTCTCCAAGACCCCCGAGCCGCCGGGCGAAACGCCGGCCACCGCGGGAAACTCCTACTGCATCCAGAAGCATGCGGCATCGCGTCTCCACTACGATTTCCGCCTGGAGTGGGGCGGCGTGCTCCTGAGCTGGGCCGTGCCGAAGGGGCCGTCCTTCGACCCGCGTGACAAGCGCCTGGCGATGCACGTCGAGGACCATCCCGTTGCCTACGGCTCGTTCGAAGGGGTCATCCCGGAGGGGGAATACGGAGGCGGGACGGTCGTGCTCTGGGACCGCGGAACGTGGACGCCCGCGATCGACCCGGGTATCGGCCTCAAGAAGGGAGAGCTGAAGTTCCATCTCCACGGGGAGAAGCTCACCGGCAAATGGGCCCTCGTCAAGATCAAGGGGGACGACCCCAAGGCCTGGCTCCTCGTCAAGGACAAGGACGAGCACTCCCGGCCCGCGGCCGAGATGGACATCGTGAGCGCGCGCCCGGAGAGCGTCGTCTCGGGGCGGGGCCTCGCCGAGGTGGCGGCGGAGCGGGACCGTCTCTGGCACTCGAAGTCCGTCGGCCCGGGCGGCGAGGTGGCACCCGGCGGCCCCGCCGAGGGAGAAGGGGGGGCGCCGCTCCGCCTCGCGGACCTCGAGGGCGCCCTGCGCGGGCCGCTGCCCCAGACCCAGCCCCTGGCCCTCGCGATGATCGTGGAGGCGCCCCCCGCCGGCGACGACTGGCTCCACGAGATCAAGCACGACGGCTATCGGATCGTGGCGCGCATCGAAGAAGGGGACGTCCGGCTCATCTCCCGCAACGGCAAGGACTGGACGAAGGAGTTCCCGCAGGTGGCTCGTGCCGTGGGGCGGCTGCCGGCGGGAACCGCGCTCCTCGACGGCGAGGTCGCCGCGGTCCTCCCGAACGGGGCGACCAGCTTCCAGGCCCTCCAGAAGCGCGCCGAGGGAGCGACGCCGCTCGTCTACTTCGTCTTCGACCTTCTGCACCTCGACGGCTGGGACCTGCGCGAGGTGCACCTCGAGGAGCGCAAGGAGGTCCTGCGGCGCTTCCTCGGATCGGCGCCCGCCGCGCTGCGCTTCAGCGATCACGTTCGCGGCCACGGCCCCGAGTTCTTCGCCCAGGCCCGGGAGCTCGGACTCGAGGGCGTCGTGAGCAAGCGCGCCGACGCGCCCTACCGCGAAGGGCGGCGGGGCGACTGGCGGAAGTCGAAGTGCCGGCTGAGCCAGGAGATGGTGATCGGAGGCTTCACGCTGTCGTCGGACGGCGGCGGGTCGCTCGGAGCCTTGGTCGTGGGCTTCTACGAAGGCGATGGGCTCGTGTACGCGGGGAAGGTCGGCTCGGGGTTGAACGAGCGCCTGTACGCCGACCTGCGGAATCGGTTGGACGCACGGAGGCGGGAGGCGTCGCCGTTCGTCGACGTCCCCGCCGATCAGCAGCGGGGCGTGCAGTGGGTCGAGCCGGACCTCGTGGCCCAGGTCGAGTTCGCGCAATGGACCGACGAGGGCCGGATGCGCCAGCCCGTGTTCCTCGGCCTTCGCGACGACCGCGAGGCTCGCCACGTCGTGCGCGAGCAGCCGGGGACGGTCGAGGGGGGCGGCGTCGACTCCGTGGCGGCGGGCCGGCCGTGGGAGGCCCTGCGCAGCCACGCCACCCGGACGAAGGCCAAGAGCGGCGAAGACGTCGTCGATCTCGTCGGCGTGCGCCTCACCCATCCGGATCGCATCTACTATCCCGCCCTCGGCTTCACCAAGCTGGACCTCGCGCTCTACTACGTGTCGATCGCCGACAAGGTCTTGCCGCACCTCGAGGGGCGCCCCCTGACCCTCGTGCGCTGCCCCGACGGGGTGCGGGGCGAGACGTTCTATCAGAAGCACCCGGGCTTCTGGACGCCGCCGCAGGTGCGGCGCTTCCCCGTCCCGGGAAAGGGCGAGGACTTCCTCTTCGTGGACTCGGTGCCCGGCCTCGTCGCCCTGGCCCAGGCCGGCATCCTCGAGATCCACCCCTGGAACTCGCGGGTGGCGCGGATCGAGGAGCCGGACCAGGTGATCTTCGACCTCGATCCCGACGAGGCGCTGCCCTTCTCCCGCGTTACCGCCGCGGCTCGTCGCGTGCGGGCGCTCCTGACCGAGCTCGGGCTCGAGAGCTTCGTCAAGACGACGGGGGGCAAGGGGCTGCACGTCTGCGTGCCCCTCGAACCGGAGCACGGCTGGGAGGAGCTCGAGGCGTTCACGCGGGCGGTGGCGCTCAGGCTCGCGCGCGACGAGCCACAGACCTTCACTGCGAACATGGGCAAGGCTCATCGCAAGGGGAAGATCTACGTGGACTACCTGCGCAACGTGCGTGGCGCCAACGCCGTCGGCGTCTACTCCACGCGGGCCCGCGAGGGTGCGCCGGTCTCGGTGCCCGTCGACTGGAGCGAGCTCGACCGTCTCTCGGGTCCGCAGGACTTCACGGTCGCGGAGGTGCCGCTCCGCGTCCTGGGCTTCGGCTCGGGTGCCGCCGACCCCTGGGCAGGCTATCCGGCGGTCAAGCAGCGGGCGCCCATCGCCCTCACCCGCGACCTCGCGGGCTGACCACGCCCACCCGTGCGGCGCACTCCACGGGCGGGTCGGCTTACGTGGGTCGACGCAAATCGTAAGTAGTGCCGCAGGTCATCGCCCAGTACCCGCGCCTCCCCGGCTCCTCGAAAGCCCTCGCCATCAACGACATGGCGCGAATACCCACGGGGAAGACGGGCCTCGGGCATGTGGCTTGCTTCGATGACGACCCGGGGGCCATGAGGCGAGGCGAGACCATGACGATGCGCGTGGCGCGGCCAACGGTTCTGCTGGACGAGGTCGTGCGCTTCTACTCACGAGGGCTCGGGCTGAAGGTGCTCGAGTCCTTCCAGGATCACGACGGCTTCGACGGCGTCATGCTCGGGAGTCCCGGCACTCCCTACCACCTCGAGTTCACACGCAAGCGCGGTCAGCGCATCGGCCACGCTCCGAACCAGGACAACCTCCTGGTCTTCTACATTCCCGGCGCCGAGCCCTGGCAGGAGGCCATCGGCCGAATGCGGGCAGCCGGCTACGAGCCCGTGGTTTCCATGAACCCCTATTGGGACCGCTGCGGCTGCACCTTCGAGGATCCAGACGGCTACCGCGTCGTCTTGCAGAACGCGGCCTGGCCCTGAGTGGGCCATGCGTCTCCCCCTCTGTCTGATCCTCCTCGGCGTCGCGGCGGCCGCGTGGGCTGCGCCGGCACGAGGGACGCCTCCGCTCGCGGCAGTCGCGGCGTTGCTCGTCTCTCCCGAGGCGCCCGATCTCGAGTCGCACCCGGCCCTGGCCGAACGGCTGCGCGAGACGCCCCACAACTACTTTCGTTTCGTCAACCGGCCGTTCTCCGAGGCCGTGTGCCGGATGTTCGCCGACGTGCGGGACACGCTGCCCGACGTGCACCTCCATGGCGACGCTCACGTCGAGCAGTACGCCGTCACGAGCCTCGGTTGGGGCCTCACCGACTTCGACGACTCCGCTCGAGGCCCGTATGTCGTCGATCTCGTCCGCTTCGGCGTCTCGCTCGAGCTGGCCTCCCGCCAGAAGGGCTGGGGGCACGCGGCTCGGGCCTTCGACGACTTTCTCAGGGGCTATCGTGACGCGCTCTCGAACCCCGCTGTCGATCGCCCTCCGGAGCGGACCCTCCGAAGCGCCCTTGCGGGCTTCGCGTTCGACCACGATCTGGCGCTCCGCCGCGCCGAGGCACTGGTGGATTCCGACCCCGTCTCGCCATCGGAGCTCCAAGCGGACTTCCAGACGTACGTCGCCGCGATGCGCATTCGAACTCCTTCCCTGCCCGCGACCTTCTTTCGAATCAAGGCCGCGGGCCACCTGAAGACCGGGATCGGCAGCGCTCTCGACGAGAAGTACCTGCTTCGGATCGAAGGCCGCACGCAGGCCGAGGGCGACGACCAGATCCTGGAGGCGAAGCTGGTCCGCGCGATCTGCCACACGGGCTGCGTCCACGCGGACGGACCGGGGCGGGTGTCCCTCGGAATGTCCCTCATCGCCCGCGCGTCCTTCCCCTATTCCGGGTACTTCACCCACGGCGGCCGTGCGTTCTGGGTCCACGGCTGGACCGACGACTACGTCGAGCTGTCGATCGAGTCCTCGCTGCCGACGCCGCGCGACCTCCGGCAGGTCGCCTACGACGTCGGGACGCAACTCGGGAGGGCCCACCCCGAGGAACGGGCCGGGAAGGCGGCTCCGCGTGAATCGAGAACCCGTCTTCTAGAGTCCACTCGAGCGAACGAGGCACGTATCCGCGAGGCCGTCAAGGAGCTGACCGAAGCCACCGTCGAGGCCTGGCAGGTCTTTCGAGGCGAGAGGCCGGACCCTTCGACCTTCGCAGCCGGCCGCCACGCCACGCGAACAACTCGAGACCGCCCGGGCGTATAGTCCGGACGAGGGTCGCGGCACGGCCGACGGCCCCTCCGCGGAGGGCAAAGATCATGTCCCTTCTCACCTGCTGCCTGTGGTGGTTCGTGCTCGGCGTACTCGTGGGCTGGCTGCTGTCCTGGCTGCTCAATCTATTTTTCGGACGCACCGAGGTCCGGGACGTCTCGGCGCCCGCTCCCCCAGGGCCGGCGGTCGCGGCGCCTCGCGTGGACGATCTCTCGATCATCGAGGGCATCGGGCCCAAGCTCGCCGAGCTCCTGCGCCGTCACGGGATCGATTCGTTCACGGCGCTGTCGCGCGCCGAGGTGGCGACGCTGTGGTCCGTCCTCGACAAGGGCGGGCCGCGCTTCCGGCTGGCCAATCCCGGGACGTGGCCGGCCCAGGCCCTCTACTGCGTGCGGGGCGACTGGGCCGGACTGAAGCGCTACCAGGACGAGCTCTACGCCGGCATCCAGCTCTACGCGGACGTGCCTGCCGAGGTCGTCATCGACGTGGCGTCGGCCAGGGCGGCCGGCTTCGACATGAAGGGCCCCGACGATCTGGAGGTCGTCGAGGGCATCGGGCCGAAGATCGGCCAGCTGCTGCGGCAGCACGGCGTGACCACGTTCGTCCAGCTCGCATCCGCGTCCCCCGCCGAGATCGCGGCCATCCTCCAACGGGGAGGCCCCGACTTCCGCATCGCCAACCCGGGAACGTGGCCGGAGCAGGCCGGCCACTGCCTTCGCAACGACTGGGCCGGCCTCAAGCGTCTCCAGGACCGGCTCACCGCCGGCCGGGAGTGAGGAGGCCGCCATGCAGAGCATTGGCAGCCGCACGCCCGAGCAGCGGGCGGCCTACGATCGCGCGAAGCTGATCGGCGCGGCCGCGCTCGTGGCCCTCCTCGTCGTCTTGTCGCTGGCCGGCCGCGGACCGGCCGGCGCCGCCGCGTGCTGCGGCCTGTCGAAGGCCGCGGCCGTCGTCCCCCCCACCGCGCCTGCTGCCCCGCCCGAGGCCGTCCCCAGCTCGGCGCCCACGCCCGACCCCGCATGCGTTGAGGCGCTCGACAGCCACGTGCTGTTCGCCACGGACAGCGCGGAGTTGACGCCTGGGGGCCGCGTCCTTCTCGACCGTCTCGCCCCGTGCTGGCGCGGCGGCCGCTTCGAGGTCGGGGGCCACACCGACAGCAGCGGTACGGACGCCATCAACCAGACGCTCTCCGAGCGCCGAGCCAGAGCCGTCGTGGACCACCTCGTGAGCCGCGGGATCGAGGCCCACGCGCTGACCGCGCGGGGCTACGGGTCGAGTCGCCCGCTCGCCGACAATGCGACGCCCGAGGGCCGGGCGCGGAACCGCCGCGTGGAGTTCCGCAAGGAGTAACCGCAGAAGAGGAGGGGGCGGTTGCCCCCTCCTCGGGTCCATCTCCGATTCGGTCGAGGGCGTTCGTCTACTTGATGGCGACGATCACGAACTCGACCGGCTTGCCGCCCGTGTTCTTCGACTCGTGCTTCACGCCCCGGCCCACGAAGTTGACGTCGCCGCGCTTCCACTTGGTGATGTGCTTGTTCTCCACCGTGAGCGACAGGTCCGCCCCGCTGAGCGCGATCACCACCTGATCGAAGTCGTGGGTCGTGCCCGGCTCCTCGTGGAAGTCCGGAGCGGCAGTGGTCTTGTAGGCCACGGCGCGCGGGCCCTCGCCGAGGATCGTCATCTGCATGCCCGCACGCTGCGTCGGCAGCGTGGCCGTGCCCGGCTCCTTCGCCTTGAACTCCACGAGGACGGCGTCGACCGGGGTCGTGCCCGTGTTGGCGGGCGCGTGGGTGAATGCCGGCGTATACATCGCGCCGTCCTTCTTCACCGCGACCTCCTGCGTCTTTCCATCGGGGAACGTGAAGGTGACCTTCGCGTCCCCGAAGGCCACGAGCATCGCGTCCGGGTGCGAGTGCATCGGGCTCTTGCCGCCCGCGGCGTACGAAACCTTGAGAACGCGGACGGACGGATTGTCGATGAGAACCTTGTAGTGGCCCGGGTCGACGGTCACCGGGTCCTGGGCCACCGCTGCGAGCGGCAGCGCAGCCAGGGCGAGCGCTAGTATCAGTCTCTTCATGAGCCTCCCTTTGGAGTGTTCGCCAGCGGTCGTCGGATCTTGTCTGGCGAGCCGCGAGCGTCCCGGGGGCTGGCGCCCCGAGGCCCAGGACCTTGGCCCACCGGACCATCACTTACTCTTGGGGAACCCACGCGGGCCATGATTCAAGCAGCCCGTGGCTATGGGTTGTATGACAATCCGCCCGACTTGTCCAGGGCCATGGACGATCCGAGCGTGGCGGAGAGCGGGACCACCGGCTGTTTCAGCCTTGCTCTTGTTCGGGCCTGAGGGCTAGACTACCCGCGAAGGAGGCCTCCCATGATCCTCGCCCCAGCCCTCGTCGTGATGCTCCTCCAGGCGCCCTCGCCCGCCGTGGACCCCGAGAAGGAACCGTTCCAGACGCTGGAGAATCACGTCTCGACCGCCGTCCAATCAAAGAACGTCCCGGCGCTCGATGAGCTCCTGGCGAAGGATTTCACCTTCAATCTCTTCCTCGAGGGACGGGCGCCCCAGGTCATGAACCGCGGCGAGTGGCTGAAGACTGCCAACATCTACACCCTGATCGGCTTCCAGATCCGATACCTGGCGGCACGCGTCTTCGACAACGTGGCGGTCGTGCGCCTCCAGCCCTACCGCACGGCCGTCGCGGGAACCAGCAACATCGATCGCAGCGGTGAGTTCGCGGTGGTGGACGTCTGGACCAAGGACGGGGGCAACTGGAAGCTGAGCGCGCGCCATCTCAGCCGGCCCGACACGATCAAGCGCTGAGCGCCGGGGTCGCACGGGCGGCCGCCCGCGCCGTCAGCCGCCGGCCACGCCCTCGATCAGGTCGGCGGCGACGATGGTGCCTGGATTTGCGCGCAGGCGTTTCGAGATGACGCCCATCCGCTCCCGCAGCACCCCGTCCTCCAACAGCCGCTCGATGGCGCCGACGATCTCCTCGCCCGTGAAGCGGTAGGCATCGAGGCGGACGCCGAAGCCCGTCTCGTCGACGCGCTGGGCGTTGTCGTACTGGTCCCAGAAGAGGGGCAGGGCGATCATCGGCTTGCCGTGGTGAAAGCATTCGGTGGTGGTGTTGTTCCCGCCGTGGGTGATGACGAGATCGACCATGGGCAGGATCGCGGGCTGCGGAAGGAGTTCCTCGCCCCACATGTTGTGGGCCAGCGCGTACTCCCCGCTGCGCGGCCCCTTCGACACGATGAAGCGGTGCGGCAGGCGGCCGAGGACCTCGACCAGCCGGCGCATCAGGTCCACGTCGGCCGAGCCCAGGGACCCGAGGGAGAGATATATGAGGGCGCCCTCGCGGTCGCGGAGTACCTCGGGGACCTCGAAGCGATCGACGCCGGGGCGGCGCACGCAGGACTCGAGCCTCTGCCATGTCGGCCCCAGCGGCCGCACACGCTGGTAGTCTGCCCCCCCTGGGTACAAATAGAGGTTCAGGTACGGCGAGGTGTACACGAACTCCAGGTCGTCGAGGGGCGGGGCGCCCTGCTGCCGGGCCCAGCCGTCGAATTCGCCCCATAGCGCGGAGTGAACGCGCCGGTACTCCTCGCCGAAGGCGTTCCAGCCGCTGCGATCGGCGACGGGATAGCCCGAGAACGTCGGCGGCACGTCCGGATCGCGGATCTCCGCCGGGTTGCAGGAGACGATCCGCACCCACGGCGCGCCGGCCGTCACGACCGCGGGAAAGCCGACCACGTTGTCCTGGACGATCACGTCGGGCCGCAGCTCCGCGAAGATCTCGCGCAGGCGTGGCTCCACGTACCGGGAGCCGTCCACGAGGGCCTTCCACGTGGGCTGGATGAACCCGGCGAGCTGCTCGATGGTGGGCCGGCGGAAGACGGGCGCTGTGTCGTGGATGAAGTCCTTCCAGAACTGCCCCGGCACCTCCGGGACGTCGGGCCTGGGGCTGAGGCGCATCAGCGCTTCCTCGAACCCGCGCGCGGCGAGGGTGCCCTCGAAGGACTCCTCGATCACGAAGACGACGCGATGGCCGCGCTCCTTCAGCTGCTCGCCGATCCCCACGCAATTGTTCGTGGGCCCGTAGGCGCCTTCGGGAAAGAACACGACGGTGCGTCGCATGGGTCCGCATTGTCTCACCATCTCCCCCGTGGTACCGTCCGGCTCAAATGACCGACCCTGTTTCGGTCGATCCGCGCCACTCCGCCGTGGTTCGCCTGACGCATTGGATCAGCGCGCTGAGCTTTCTCGTGCTCGTCCTCAGCGGCGTTGCCATCCTGCTGGCTCACCCTCGGCTCTACTGGGGGGAGGCTGGCGCCGTGGGAGGGCCTTCGCTCCTCGACCTGCCCCTCCCCTTCGTGCTGGACGTTCCGATCCGAGGCCCCGGCCGCTATCTGCACTTCCTCTCCGCGTGGGTGATCGTGTTCACCGGCCTGGTCTACGTCGCGGCGGGTGTAGCCGCGCGCCACTTCGGCCGGGACCTGCTCCCCGCGCGTCGGGAGCTGACGTTGGGCGCAATCGGAAACGTGGTCCGCAAGCACCTGCGCTTCGAGCGGTCGAGCGAGGCCGAGCTCGCGACCTACAACGTCCTCCAGCGAGCGAGCTACACGACGGTCGTGTTCGTCTTGTCGCCGCTCATGATCTGGACCGGGCTTGCGATGTCGCCGGCCGCCGTATCCGTCTTCCCCTTCCTCGCGGCGGCGCTCGGCGGCCAGCAGACCGCGCGCACCGCTCACTTCGTCGTGGCGTGCGCCCTCGTCCTCTTCCTCGTGGTCCACGTCGCGCTGGTTTGCCAGACGGGGTTCAAGAACCGGATGCGGGCCATGATCACGGGGCGCGGTCCGACCGCGCCGAAGACGGCAGTCGACGGCGCACTCTCCCGACGAGCGGTGATCAAGGCCAGCCTCGGCGCCCTCGCAGGAGCAGGGGCATTGGGAGTCGTGGCTCGGTTGGCGAATCGTTGCGGCCTCGTCCCCGCGAACCACCGCGGCCTCTACGGCCTGAGTGAAACCGTCACCTACGCGGGACAGCGCCTTCTCACGAAGCTTCCCTCGATGGCGCGCGAATTCGATCGGAGCCAGATCTCGAAGGTGATTCCGGTGAACGGGAGGCCGCCGAAGACCGAGCCTTATCAGGCCCTCGCGGCGGGAGGCTTCGCGGACTGGAGGCTCCAGATCGACGGCATGGTGGATCGCCCGGCCTCCCTCTCCCTCGCCGACCTGAAGGCCCTTCCCTCCCGAAGCCACATCACGCACCAGGCCTGCGAGGAGGGGTGGTCCTTCATCGCGGAGTGGACCGGCGTGCCCCTATCGCTCGTCCTGGAGCAGGTAGGGATCCACCAGGGCGCCCGGTACGTCTTCTTCTTCGCGTTCGACGAGTGGTGGGACAGCATCGACATGGACGACGCCCTGCATCCGCAGACGCTACTGGCTTACGGCATGAACGGCCCGGAGCTGCCCTTGGACCATGGCGCGCCGCTGCGGCTCAAGGTCCCACGCCAGCTCGGGTACAAGAGCCTGAAGTACCTTTCGCGGATCACGGTGACCGACAGCGCGAAGGGAATCGGCGACGGGTTGGGCTCCGGATCGCCGGCCGAGGGCTACTCCTGGTACGCCGGCATCTGACCTGACCTCGCGACAATTCATCGGATTGAACCCGAGGCGGAAGTCTCCCCTTGACATTCGACAGGAGCGTTCCTAGATTCTTGTCGAACGTCTAGGGGTGACGGTCACTCCCGGACGGAACGATGGGAGATCCGCCGATGAAGAGAAGAGAACTGCTCAAGAGCTCCACGGCGTTGGGTCTTCTGGCCGGAGTTCCCCGCCTGGGCCCGAAGGCGCTATGGGCGGGAGCGAGGACGACGGAATCGGCACGCCTGAACCCGCCTCCCAAGGGAAGCATCCCGGTCGCCTTCGTCGTCTCTGAAGGCGCCGTGGTCATCGACTTCTGCGGCCCCTGGGAAGTATTCCAGGACGTGAACGTACCCGGGCGGAGCGATGCTCCGTTCGATCTCTACACCGTGGCCGAGACGACGGCTCCCATTCACACGAGCGGTGGGATGAAGGTCATCCCCGATCATGCGTTCGCGACGGCTCCCCCGCCGAAGGTCGTCGTGATCCCAGCGCAGAGCGGGAACGACGCGGCGGTGGAATGGATCCGCAAGTCGGCGCGCACCGCCGACGTCGTGATGTCGGTCTGCACGGGCGCCTTCCTCCTCGCCAAGACCGGGCTCCTCTCGGGCAAGGCTGCCACCACCCACCACGCCTCGTACGGCGGCCTCGCCATGGCTCACCCGGACATTCGCGTTCAGCGTGGGGCGAGGTTCGTCGACGAGGGACCTGTGGCCACCGCTGGCGGGCTCTCGTCCGGCATCGACCTCGCCCTCCACGTCGTGGAGCGCTACTTCGGCCGCGAGGTGGCCACGAGCACCGCCTACCAGATGGAATACCAGGGCCAGGGCTGGACGGATCCCGCCTCGAACGGGGCCTACTCGGTCGTGCGCGCGTCGACGGACGCGCATCCCGTCTGTCCGGTGTGCGACATGGACGTCGACCCGAAGGCGGCGCCGAAGGCCGTCCATCTCGGCAAGACGTACTACTTCTGCTCGACCGCCCACAAGGATCAGTTCGAGGCCTCCCCCGACACCTTCCTCAAGGCGATCGCACGACAGTAGGGGGCGCCCGCGGGCCGGGAGGGAACTCGGCCCTTGCCTTCGGGACGATGTCCTGCTATGATGTCCCTGCGTTAGTCGGTTGTTGCTCTGGCGTTATCGGAAGGAGCCGCCTGCGATGGGCGGCTTTTGTTTTGTGAGCGCGCAGGGAACCTAGCGGCTAGCCAAGGCTCAGGAGGCCTGAACGTTCATGATCGAAGGTACCGTCAAGTGGTTCAACGAGTCGAAGGGTTTCGGATTTCTCTCGCGTGAAGGTGGTCCGGACGTTTTCGTCCACCATTCGGAGATTCGGGCCGAAGGGTTCCGGACTCTCAACGAGGGTGACAAGGTCCAGTTCGAGGTCACGGACAGCCCCAAGGGGCCCCGCGCCGCGAACGTGACGATCCGCAGCTAAGACTCCGCGAACGTCGAAAGGCCCGAGGCCGCAAGGCCCCGGGCTTTTTCTTTTTTCACCGCTCTCCCGCCGTCCGAGTTGACGACCCCGGCGTCCCGGAGCACGATCGGCCTGACGCATGCTCCCCCCACTCGTGAGGCGATAGTGTCCAACCTGGCGCCGACCACGACCGCCGAGGCGTGCCTCGCCGAACCCGTCGGGGCGCCCCTGCTCGAGGCGCTGCCGGGTCGGCTGACGGAGCTGGGCGGGCTCCCCATCCGGCGCCTGCTGCCCCGCAGCGGGCGACGCCTCGTCGGGCCCTGGTGCTTCCTCGACGCGTACGGTCCGCTCTCGTTCTCCGCGGGCAAGCCGATGGACGTCGCACCGCACCCGCACATCGGCCTCCAGACCGTCTCCTGGCTCCTCGACGGCGAGGTGCTCCACAAGGACAGCCTCGGCCGCGAAGGCGCCGCCGTCCCCGGCGTGCTGAACCTCATGACGGCGGGCCGCGGGATCGCGCACTCGGAGGAGACGCCGGTCCGGAACGTCGGGCGCCTGATGGGCGTCCAGCTCTGGGTGGCCCTGCCGGAGGCCAGCCGCGACGTCGAGCCGGCCTTCGACCAGCATCGCGACCTTCCAACGGTCGAGCTTGACGGTGGTCGCGCAACCGTTCTCCTGGGCGAGCTGGGCGGCGGTCGATCTCCCGCCCGGTCGTTTTCACCGATCGTTGGAGCCGAGGTCGACGGGGAGCCGGACCGGCGCCTCGTCGTTCCCCTGAACCCGGGCTTCGAGCACGCCCTCGTCGTGCTCCAAGGCGCATGCTCCCTGGACGGCCAGCCCCTCGGGACCGACGTCCTCTACTACCTCGGCTCGGCCCGCCGCGACCTCACGCTCTTCTCGGGTCGACAGCCGGTCCGCGCGCTCCTCATCGGCGGCACCCCGTTCCAGGAGACCATCCTCATGTGGTGGAATTTCGTCGCCCGGACGACCGAAGAGATCGTCGCGGCTCGCGAGGACTGGGAAGCTCGCCGCCGGTTCGGCGAGGTCGGCGCCTACGCCGGCCCTCGCCTCCCCGCGCCGCCGTTCGTCGCGCGTCCGGTTCCTCGGTAGGAGGACGGTCCGTGGGACACTTGCGACGACCGCTCGCATGGTCGGGAGCCGCGCTGCTCACCCTGACCGCGCTCTCGCCCCGAGGGGAAGCCCGCGGGGCGGCGCACCCGCCGGAGGAGCCCGAGCTGTTCGCTCCCGGCGTCATCTCCACCGGCGACGACGATGCCCACGCCACCTTCACGCCGGACGGCGAGCGCGTCTACTTCCTGAAGGACGCCCCCAACTTCGCGCACTGGACGATCGTCTTTTCGGACCGCAACGGTGCCGGTTGGGCCGAGCCGGTCGTCGCCCCGTTCTCCGGTCGCTACGGGGACGGCGACCTCTCGTTCTCCCCCGCCGGAGACGTGGCCTATTTCGTGTCGACCCGCCCCACGAGCCCGGGGTCGCCGCCGCGACCGGACACCGAGATCTGGCGCATGCGTCGGACGGCCGGCGGCGCCCTCGGCGAGCCCGAGCACGTTGCGGAGCTGTCGAGCGACGGCAACGAATGGTTCCCGAACGCCACCGCGGACGGCTGGCTCTACTTCGGCTCAGAGCGTCGCGAGGGCAATCTGGGACCGCCCGGGACGAGCGACCTCTGGCGGGCTCGGCTCGTCGCAGGCCGATACCAGAGCCCCGAGAACCTCGGACCCCGCTTCAACACGGCGGGAGAGGATATCGAGCCGTGGATCTCGGCCGACGGCCGATTGATGATCTTCTCGTCGAAGGGGCGCGCCGACACCCGAGGTTCGTACGACCTCTACGCGAGCCGTCGCTGCGGAGACGACTGGACAGAGGCGCGGAATCTGGGTGACCGCGTCAACTCCCCCGGCTGGGACTTCGGCGGCCGCCCGACTCCCGACGGCCGCTGGCTCATGTTCACGAGCAACCGCGCCTACACCGACCGGCCCCCCGATGAAACCCTGGACTACGCCCAACTCCTGAAGAAGGTCCGCTCACCCGGCAACGGGCTCCGCGACATCTACCGGGTCGCGATGTCGAGCCTCGACCTGCCGCAGTGCCCGGACGCGGCCGGCCGATGACGAAGAACGAGATCCTCGAGTGGCTCGGGAAGAAGGGGTCCCGCCGCAACAGGGAGGGGATGGCGCGCTACGGAATCGTGGCCCCGAAGGCCTTCGGCGTTCCCATGGCCGCGATGCTGAGGATCGCGAAGGAACACGGAAAGGACCACAGGCTCGCGGGTGCCCTTTGGAGGAGCGGCTGGCACGAGGCGCGCCTTCTCGCGGCCATGATCGACGACCCGCAGCGGGTGACGCGCGCGCAGATGGAGGCATGGGTCAGGGACTTCAACAACTGGGCCGTCTGCGACACCGTCTGCTGGCACCTCTTCGACTACGTGCCGTTCGCCTGGGAGAAGCTCCGCCGCTGGTCGACCTCTCCCCACGAGTTCGTGAAGCGAGCCGCCTTCGCGATGATGGCGGGCCAGGCCGGCCACAACCGGAGCGCGACCGATGCCCAGTTCCTCGCCCTGTTCCCCATCATCGAGAAGGGCGCGGGGGACGAGCGCAACTTCGTCAAGAAGGCCGTGAGCTGGGCGCTCCGCCGCATCGGCCATCGCAACCTGCCGCTTCACGCGGCGGCCACGGAGCTGGCCGAGCGGCTCGCGGCGTCGGAAGAGCCGTCTTGTCGCTGGGTCGGCAAGGACGCCATACGCGACTTGTCGCGTCCGATGGTTCGCGCACGACTGGAGAAGAGTCGCCCGCGCGCCTGACGGCCTGAGCCGTTCGATCCAGACGCTCGGCGTCTGCCGCACGTGTTGCAGAGCCCTCGCTCGGGCGACCGACGGTTCTGCGCTCTTGATCCGGCGAAGGCCCGCGAAGTCGGGCCTTCTTGCTGGCACGGGGATTGCGACTATGTCTCGCGGAGGCCGGTATGTCCACTGCGCCGCTGCGGATCGCGGCAGCCGGGCGCGAGGTCGTCGCCTTCGTCGAGGCCGCGAGCGGCCAGAAGCTCCGCGAGTGCTACCAGTGCAGCAAGTGCGCCGCGGGCTGCCCCCTCGGGCGAGCGGTCGACCTGTCGCCCCAGCAGATCATCCGCGCCCTCCAGCTCGGCCAGGCCGAGCCTGGCGCTCGACTCCCGCGGCCTGTGGATGTGCGTGGGTTGCCAGACGTGCGTGACGCGTTGTCCCTGTGAGCGTCGACGTGCCGCGCGTGATGGACGCCCTGCGCTCCTACGCCCTGGCGACCCGACGCCCCGCCGCGCTTCGCGAGGTCGCGGTCTTCCACCAGGTCTTCCTCAAGTGCGTCGAGCTACTCGGCCGCGCCTACGAGGTCGGCCTGATCGGCGGCTTCAACGCGCTCTCGGGTCATCTCTTCGACAGCGTGGACCTCGGCTGGCCGATGCTCGTGCGCGGCAAGATCAAGCCCCTTCCGCGGCGGATCCGGGCGCGGCGCGAGGTGGCCGCCATCTTCGCGCGCGCCGAGGCCAGGCGGGCGAGGGAGGCGACGCGATGACCGCCTACGCGTACTACCCCGGCTGCTCGCTCCACGGGCCGGCGGTCGAGTACGGCCTGCTCGACCGAGGCCGTGTGCCGGGCGCTGGCCGTCGAGCTGCGCGAGATCGACGACTGGAACTGCTGCGGCGCGTCGTCCGCCCACGCCGTCAACCCGTGGCTGGCCCACGGCCTCGTGGCGCGCAACCTGCGGCTGGCCCGGGCGACCGGCCTCAAGGACCTGGTCATCCCCTGCGCCGCGTGCTTCGCGCGGTTCAAGGAGACGCAGGCCGCTCTGCGCGACCCGGCGACGGCCGCGGGGATCGAGGAGGTGGCCGGCGGCGCCGTGCCCCGCGACCTGACGATCGAGCCGCTCCTCGCGATCCTGAGCGAGCCGTCTCGTCGTCGCGAGGCTCCAGGCGGCCGTGGTGCGGCCGCTGATCGGCCTGAAGGTCGCGCCCTACTACGGCTGCCTGCTGACGCGTCCGCCCGAGGTGGCCCGTTTCGACGATCCCGAGGACCCGCAGACCCTCGACCAGCTCCTGCGCATCCTCGGGGCCGAGGTCGTGGCCTGGCCCGGGAAGACCGCCTGCTGCGGCTCGAGCCTGGCCCTCTCGCGCACCGAGGTCGTCCTCGATCTCTCGCACCAGCTTCTCGCCTGGGCGGAGGAGGCCGGGGCCGACGCGATCGCCACGGCCTGCCCGATGTGCCACTCGAACCTGGACATGCGCCAGGGACAGATGCGGCGCGCGGGCAAGGGGGACCACGCGATGCCGGTCTACTACTTCACGGAGCTGGTTGGGGTGGCGCTCGGCATCGGGGCGGCCGAGCTGGGCATCCCGCGGCACCTGGTCGAGGCGTCGGCGCTCCTCGCCCGCGTGCCGGCCGGGGCGGGGAGCTAGGCCATGGCGCGCGTGGGGGTCTTCGTCTGCCACTGCGGATCGAACATCGCGGCACCGTCGACTGCGGCGCGGTGGCGGCCGCGGCGCGGGCGATGCCGGGCGTCGTCCACGCCTCGGACTACAAGTACATGTGCTCCGAGCCCGGGCCAGAAGCTGATCCAGGACGACGATCACGGCCGAGAAGCTCGACCGCGTCGTCGTCGCCTCGTGCTCGCCGCGCATGCACGAGCCGACCTTCCGGCGCACCGTGGCCGCGGCCGGCGTCAATCCCGTACCGCATGGAGATGGCGAACCTGCGCGAGCACTGCTCGTGGGTGCACGCGCGACAAGCCGGTGGCGACGGCCAAGGCGGTCGAGATCGTGGGCATGCTGGTGGCCAAGGCCCTGCGCGACGAGGCCCTGCGCCCCGGGCGCGCCGAGCTCACCAAGCGGCTGCTGGTGATCGGCGGCGGCATCGCCGGAATCCAGGCCGCCCTCGACGTGGCGAACGCGGGCTACGAGGTCACCCTCGTCGAGCGCACGCCGACCATCGGCGGCAAGATGGCGATGCTCGACAAGACCTTCCCGACCCTCGACTGCTCGGCCTGCATCCTGACGCCCGCTGATGGTCGACGTCGCCCAGCACCCGAAGATCCGCCTGATGACGTCGGCCGAGGTCGAGGAGGTGCACGGCTTCGTCGGCAACTTCGACGGTGACGCTCGCGCCAGAAGGCCCGCTACGTCGACCACTCCGTCTGCAACGGCTGCGGCACGTGCTGGAGCAAGTGCCCGGTGAAGGACGTCCCGAGCGAGTTCGACCAGGGCGTGGGCAGGCGCGCACGGCGATCTACCTGCCCGTTCCCGCAGGCGATCCCCAACAAGCCGGTCATCGACGCCGCCCACTGCCGCTCGATCGCCTACCGCGAGGCCCAGGCGCGCCAGGCCGCGGAGCAGGGTCTCTCGCCGGAGGAGGCGGCGAAGCTCAGGCCGGTCGGACCCGACGGCAAGAAGCTGCCGCCCTGCGGCATCTGCGAGAAGCTCTGCACGACGAAGGCCATCCGCTTCGACGACCAGGACGCCCTCGTCACCGAGCGCTTCGGCGCCATCGTCGTGGCCAACGGCTACGACCTGTTCATGCTCGACGGGAGCCACGACGAGCACCTCGCCCCGGAGGCGCGCAAGCCCTACTACGGCGAGTACGGCTACGGCCGCTACCCCGACGTGATCACCGCGCTGCAGCTCGAGCGGCTGATGAACGCCTCGGGCCCGACGCAGGGCGAGATCGTGCGGCCCTCCGACGGCAAGCACCCGCGCGCCGTCGTCTTCGTCGCCTGCGTCGGCTCGCGCGACGAGAAGGTGGGCCGGCCGTACTGCTCGAAGATCTGCTGCATGTACACGGCCAAGCAGGCCATCATGCTGCAGGAGCACGACCCCGGGTCGCAGACGCTACGTCTTCTACATGGACCTCCGCGCCGGCGGCCGCTCGTACGACGAGTTCACCCGCCGGGCCCAGGAGGCCTACGGCGCGCAGTACCTCCGCGGCCGCGTGAGCCGCGTCTACCGCGAGCGGCGAGCGCTACGTGGTGCAGGGCTACGACGCCCTCATCGGCCGGCCCGTGGAGATCGAGGCCGACCTCGTGGTCCTGGCGAGCGGCATGACCTCGTCCCGGGGCGCCGTCGAGCTGATGCAGAAGCTCGGCATCAGCTACGACGGCTACGGTTTCGTGAACGAGGCCCACGTCAAGCTGCGGCCGGTGGAGACGAACACCGCGGGCGTCTACCTCGCCGGGTGCACCGCGGGGCCGAAGGACATCCCCGACACGGTCGCGCAGGCCAGCGCCGCGGCCGCCAAGGTGGCCGGCCTCTTCGCCCGGCCGTACATCGAGACGGAGCCGACGATCTCGGAGGTGTCCGCGGAGCGCTGCGTCGCCTGCCACGTCTGCGAGGAGGTCTGCCCTTACAGCGCGGTCACGTTCGTCCAGCTCAAGGGCGGCCGCGTTGCAGCCCAGATCAACCCCGCCGTCTGCAAGGGGTGCGGCCTGTGCGCCGCCGGCTGCCGCGGGCACGCGATCGTCCTTCACGGCTTCGACGACGGCCAGCTCCTGGCCGAGGTGGAGTCGCTCTTCGCCCGGCCGGTTCCGCTGCGGCCCGCGCCGATCCAGGCCGAGCCGCGGAGCGCGGGGTAGGAGACGGGATGGCAGAGGCCCAGGCGTTCGAGCCGCGGATCGTCGGCTTCCTGTGCAACTGGTGCAGCTACGCCGGCGCCGACCTGGCGGGGACCAGCCGCACCGCCTATCCACCCAACATCCGCATCGTGCGCGTCCCCTGCTCCGGTCGTGTGGACCCGCTCTTCGTCGCCCGCTCGCTCCGCGACGGCGCGGACGGCGTCCTCGTCCTCGGCTGTCACCCCGGCGACTGCCACTACTCCGACGGGAACTACTACACGCGACGTCGCTTCGCCGTGATGCACGAGTTGCTCGTCTTCATGGGCATGGAGCCGGAACGGGTGAAGCTCGACTGGGTCAGCGCCAGCGAGGGCGCGCGCTTCGCGCGGGTGGTGGCCGACTTCACCGAGGCCGTCCGTCGGCTCGGGCCGGTGCATGCCGAGGCGGATCACACCATCGCGCCTCCCAAGGCTCCCGCCCCACCGCCCCCGGTCGCGGACACCGGACCGATCACCGAGCAGCTCCGCGCGCTGGCCACGCAGCTTCTCGGGGACAAGAGGGTCGAGACGGTCCTCGGCTGGGAACGCGGGACTGTGGGCTACCGGCCGCTCTTCGCCCGCACCCCCGAGCAGGCATCCCGCCTCGAGCTCGATGCCCGCGCGCGCCTCAACCTCGTCACCTACCTGCGCCGCCTCGGCGGCCGGAAGGTGGCCGTGGTGGTGCGACCCGCGGACATGCGGGCGCTCAACGTGCTGCTCCACGAGCGGCAGCTCAAGCGCGAAGAGGTCTTCCTGATCGGCGTCGGCGCAGACAGCGGGCGCAGTCCGCTCGCGGCCTCGGCCTACGACGCCCTCCTCGGGCGCGCGCCCGAGTCGATCGACGGAGGGCTCCCGCCCCTCCCCGTCGTGGAGGAGATGGAGGGCTGGCCGGCGTCCCGGCGCGCGGCCTTCTGGAACGCGCAATTCGAGAACTGCCTGCGCTGCTACGCCTGCCGGCAGGCCTGCCCGCTATGCTATTGCCAGGAGTGCGTGGCGGAACAGCTCAATCCACCATGGCAGTCGATCGCCATCGACACCGGCGAGAAGGCCTTCTTTCACGTCCTGCGGGCCTTCCACCAGGCAGGGCGCTGCACCGGGTGCAAGGCGTGTCAGGACGCCTGCCCCGCGGGCATCCCGCTCGGCCTGCTGAACCAGAAGGTGGCAAAGGACGTCCAGCGGTTCTTCGGCCCCTACGACACGGGACTCGATCCGGCAAAGCCACTGCCCCTCACCACGTTCCGGAAGGACGAGGCTCTCGGGGAGCGCGTCCATGAGTGAGCATTTCCTCGCGAAGGGGAGCTTCGAGGCCTGGGTGGACGGTCTCCTCGCCTCGCATCGGGTGATCGCCCCCGTGAAACGCGGCGGCAAGGTGGTCTTCCGGGAGATCGCGCGGCGCGACGAGATCGCCGGCGATGCCGGGCGGACCGACTTCTCGGCCAAGGAGTTCTTCTTCCCCGCGAGCGAGGCCATCGTCACGTGGCAGCCGACCGAGGGGGGCGTGACGGCCGAGACTCCGCTGATGGACCGCCCTCAGGTCCTCCTGGGCGCGCGGCCGTGCGACGCCCACGCCCTCGAGGTCATGGACCGCCTCTTCCTCGCGGGCCCGGTGGATCCCTACTACGCGGACCGCCGCGTCCGGACGACGCTCGTCGGCCTGGCCTGCACCGACGGGCCCTGGGAGGGATGCTTCTGCACCACCGTCGGGGGCGGGCCCGCCGACCGCCGGCATCTCGACGTGCTCCTCACACCGGTAGACGGCGGTCATGTCGTCGACGTAGTCAGCGACAAAGGACGCGCGCTCGTCGCGTCGGCGCGGCTCGAAGATGGCGACGGGCGGACGCCGAAGCGCCCGCCGGACATCGCCGCCACTCCCGCTCGCCGCGGTGAACGCCTGGCGTCGCAGCTTCGACGACCCCTATCTGGGGCGAGCTGGCCGAGCGCTGCCTCGGCTGCCGCACCTGCACGTACGATTGCCCCGTCTGCTACTGCTTCGACGTCCGGGACCGGCGGCGGTCCGACGGCCGCGTCGAGCGCCTGCGCTGCTGGGACTCCTGCCAGGGCGCGCTCTGCTTCGCCATCGCCGGGGGCCACAACCCGCGCCCCACCCAGGCCCAGCGCCTCCGCCAGCGCTACATGCACAAATTCCTGTACTACCCGGCGCGCGCGGGCGCGGCGCTCTGCGTCGGTTGCGGGCGCTGCGTCGTCCAGTGCCCCGTCAACGTCGACATCCGCGAAGCCCTCGCCCACGTCGCGGAGGCCGCACCATGAGCGCCACCCTCGACAACGCCTACCTTCCGCACCTCGCCCGGCTGACCGACGTCCGGGACCTCGCCACGGGGATCAAGCTCTTCCGCTGTCAGCCCCTCGAGAGCCACGTCCGTTTCCGCTGGGCCCCCGGCCAGTTCGGCTTCCTTTCCGCGATCGGCGTGGGTGAGGCGCCCTTCGGCATGGCCGTGTCCGAGACGCGGGGAGACGGCCAGCTCGAGTTCGCGGTGCAGCGGATCGGGACGGTGACCGAGGCGCTCCACGAGATGCAGCCGGGCGACGTCGTGGGCGTCCGCGCGCCCATGGGCCACGGCTTCCCGCTGGACGACCTGCGCGGCCGTCGCGTCGTGATTCTGGGGGGCGGGATCGGCCTCGCGCCGCTCCGGCCCCTCGTCCAGGAGATCCTCGACCACCGGGACGAGTACGGAGACGTCACGATCTTCTGCGCGGGCCGCACCCCCGACCACCTCGTGTTCCGCGAGGAGTACAAGGAGTGGGCCGCGGCTCCTGGCACCCTTGTCCACGTCACCGTGGACAAGGGGGACGAGGCCTGGACCGGCCGGGTCGGCGTCATCACCCAGGCGCTCGCCGAGATCCCACCCGATCCGCAAGGCGCCGTGGCCGTCACCTGCGGCCCGCCCATCATGATCAAGTTCGTCCTCAAGGAGCTGGCGAAGCTGGGCTTCGCCCCCGAACAGGTCGTCACAACCCTCGAGGCCAAGATGAAGTGCGGCCTCGGCAAGTGCGGCCGCTGCAACATCGGCGACCAGTACGTCTGTACCGACGGCCCCGTCTTCCGCTACGACCAGATCCAGCGCTTCCTCGAGCCGTTCTAGCCGCAGGCCGAAATGTCTACTTCGCCGGGCGGCCGAAGACCTCGACCTCGACGTAGTGGTTCAGCTCGTTGGCGTTGTTGCCGCGGCTGTAAAGCCGCACGTAGCGGGCACGGCTCCCCTTGGCGTCGACGAGCTTCCCCTCGGCGGTCTCGACGTAGTTCATGTCCGTGCCCGCGCCCAGACCGGACGTGTTGTCGTTGTCGTTGTTGAACACCGTGCGGACGTTCTTGGTGAAGCCGGCATCGTCGGCGAGCTGGACGACGACGTCCAGGTACACCCGCGGCGTCTTGTGGAAGTGCCAGAACAGGACGGCGTAGACCTCGTGGGGCGCGCCCAGGTCGATCGTGACGTGCTGGAGGAGCGGTCCCAGCTCCACGAAGCTCCCCTCGGTTCCCTTCTTGTCGCCGTCGGTGACCTGCTTCAGCTCGCCGATCACCGGCTCGGCGTCGCTGCTCGTGACCTTCTTCCCCTTGGCCACGTTCGTCACGCCCGCGGGGGCGAGGAACGGGTCGCGCGGCCGGCCCAGGGGCTTTTGCAGGTTGGGGACGGCCATGTTCTGGGGCGTGCCCTCGAACATCGGCTTGGGGAGCTCGATCGAGATCGGCACGAGGTTGTCCTGGGCATGGAGCGCCCCGGCGCGCGCGGAGCCAACCACCGCCGCCGCGGCGGCGAGAACGCGCAACGACAACCTGGGGACGGAGAAGAGATGTCTTTCCATGGGTGGATTATTCCCCATTCTCCCGCCGGCGGGGCCAGGGCCGTCTGATTCATCCGGCCCTTTGACAGGGCGCGGACGTGGGGGCTACGCTGCCGCCGACCCGCGCTCCGCAGGTCTCAGGAGAACTCGATGAAAGACCCCGACGACAGCGAACCGGGAGCCGGCGACTCGGTTCCCCGGAGAACCTTCCTGGCGAGCGCGGCCGCCACGACCCTCGGCTTCACGATCGTCCCCCGGCACGTGCTCGGCGGCCCGGGTATCACCGCGCCCAGCGACAAGCTCAACATCGCGGCGGTCGGCATCGGCGGGATGGGCAAGGGCAACCTCAAGCGCTGCGAGACCGAGAACATCGTCGCCCTGTGCGACGTGGACTTCGGCTTCGCGGAGCCGGTGTTCGCGAAGTACCCGGACGCCAAGCGGTACAAGGACTACCGCGTCATGCTGGACGAGCAGAAGGACGTCGACGCGGTCATTGTCGCGACGCCCGACCACAGCCACGCCGTGATCGCCATGGCTGCCATGGAGCGGAAGAAGCACGTCTACGTGCAGAAGCCCCTCACCCACTCGGTCCACGAGGCGCGGCTCCTGACCGAGACGGCACGCAAGCAGGGGGTCGCGACGCAGATGGGCAACCAGGGGCACTCCGGCGAGGGCGTTCGCCTGCTCTGCGAGTGGGTCTGGGACGGCGCCATCGGCGAGATCCGCGAGGCGCACGCCTGGACCAACCGACCCGTCTGGCCCTCGGGCGTCGAGGTGGGAAGGCCCACCGAGACGCCAGAGCCTCCGGCCGGCCTCGACTGGGACCTGTGGCTCGGCCCTGCGCACCCGCGGCCGTACCACCCCACGTACCACCCGGGAAAATGGCGCGCGTGGTGGGAGTTCGGGACTGGCTCGCTCGGCGACATGGCGTGCCACATCGTCGATCCGCTCTTCTGGTCCTTGAAGCTCAAGTACCCGATCAGCGTGGAGGCGAACATCTCGAGGTACTGGGAGGCCTTCTTCGAGGAGACGGCGCCGAAGAACGAGATGTTCCCCCGCTCCACGATCGTGCGATTCAGGTTCCCCGCTCGCGAGAACATGCCCGCGGTGGACGTTACGTGGTGGGACGGCGGGCTGTTGCCGCAGCGCCCTGCCGAGCTCGAGGCCGGCCGGCGCCTGGGCAATACGGACGGCGGCATCCTCCTGATCGGCAGCAAGGGCGCCATCATGGCCGGATGCTACGGCGAGTCGCCGCGCATCGTGCCCGAGTCGAGGATGAAGCAGTACAAGCGCCCCCGCCGGAGCCTGGAACGGATCCCGGAAGGCCCCGACGGCCACGAGCAGGATTGGATCCGCGCCTGCAAGGGGGGCAAGCCAGCCTGCTCCAACTTCGAATACTCCGGCCCGCTCTCGGAGACGATCCTCATGGGCAACCTGGCGATCCGCTTCCCGGATCGCCAGCTCCTCTGGAACGGCGCCGCGATGGAAGTGACCAACGACAAGGACGCGAACGCCTACGTGCGGAGGGAGTATCGCGAGGGCTGGCATCTGTAGATCGGATGACCCGCCCCAAGCCCGCGCTCGCGCTCTTCTTCGTCTCGGGAGCCCTCGCTCTCGCCTACCAGGTGGTATGGACGCGCTACCTGGTCCTGCTGCTGGGCGCTTCCACGCCCGTCGTGAGCATCGTCATCGGCGTGTTCATGGCCGGCCTGGCCCTGGGCGCCCGCCTCTTCGGCGTCGTAGCCGACCGCCATCCGGCGCCGCTCCGGCTGTACGGCTTCCTCGAGGCCGGCATCGGCGCCTACGCTCTAGCGCTCCCGGCCGTAATCCACGCAGTGACGCCGACGTTCGTGCGCCTCGCGCAGGCGCTGGGCGGCGAGCCGCTGGCCCTGGCGATGCTTCGAATCGGAGTCGGCTTCGTCCTGCTGGGTCCGGCCACCATCCTGATGGGTGGCACCTTCCCGGCCCTGCTCAAGGTCGTGGCTCGGGATCCCTCGCGCCTGGGCCGGGACCTGGGTGTTCTCTATGCGGCCAACCTGCTCGGGGCGGTCTTCGGAACGCTCTCGACCGCCTTCCTATGGATCGCCGTCCTCGGAATGAAGGGAACCGTCGCGCTCGCCGCCCTGGGGAACCTGTTGGTGGCCCTGCTTGCCTGTCTCTGGCCCGCCCCGATGCCGGCCGCCGCGGCGGCGCCGCCGTCTCGCGCCGATGCCGCCGCTCCGGGAGAGCGCGGGCGGCTGCCGGCCGGCGTGCTCCTCGCGGTCATCGGCCTGTCGGGCCTGCTCACGATGGCGTACGAGGTCCTCTGGACGCGCATCCTCCTGTTTACGTTCCTGAGCACGGTTCACGCCTTCGCCGTAATCCTGGCGATCTTCCTCCTGGGCCTGACCCTCGGCAGCTTCGCCTTCGCGTTCGGAGAGCGCCGGCGGCCCCTGGGCGCCGGGGCCCTGGCCGCGGCGCAGATCGGCGGGGGGCTCCTGGCCCTGGGCTTGGCGCCCACGAGCACCAGGGTGGGCGACCTGATCGTGAGGGTCTCCCACTCCCTGGGGTTTACCGGCGGGACCTACGTCCTCGGCATGGCCCTCGGGGCGGCGGTCCTGATGCTCGTGCCGGCGACGCTGATGGGGCTCGTGTTCCCGTTGGCGTCCCGCCTGTCGATCGGAGACCTGTCGCGCTCGGGTGCCACGATGGGACGGGCCTACTGGGTCAACACCGCAGGCGCGGTGGCGGGTCCCATCCTCGCCGGGTTCGTGCTGATTCCCGCTCTCGGCCTGAAGGGCGCCTTGATGCTCGTGGCGGCGGTGCAGGTCCTGGCCGGATGGCTCTGCCTCCTCTGGGCGCCCGTTCCGCCGAGGCGCCGGCTCGCTTTCGGAGCGGCGTCCGCCGTCGCGCTGGGGCTCGCGTTCGCGATCCTGTCCCGCTCGCTGGCTGGACCCAGCCCCTTCGACGCCGACCTGGGCGGCACGCTCGTGGCGCATCGGGACGGCACCACGGCCTCGGTCTCCGTAGTCGCTCGCCCGGGGGGCGTGCGCACCCTTCGCATCGACGGCTTCGAGGCGGCGTCGGCCGACCAGGGCGCCGGCTACATGGCCATGATGTCCCACATCCCGATGCTGCTTCATCCCCACGCCGAGCGCGCGCTGGTGGTCTGCTTCGGCACCGGCACCACGGCCGGCGCCGTCCTGCGCTATCCCGGGACCAAGCTGGACGTCGTGGACATCAACGCCACTGTGTTCGACTTTGCGGATTACTTCGTCGACGTCAACCATGGGGTGGCGCGCGATCCCCGGGCCCGGTTGACGGTGGACGACGGGCGCGGGTTCCTCCAGACCACCGCCGAGCGGTACGACGTGATCACCGCCGAGCCTATGCCGCCCACCTTCGCGGGCGTCGTGAACCTCTACTCGCGCGAGTACTACGAGTTGGCCTGGGCACGGCTCCGCCCCGGCGGCCTGCTGGTCCAATGGCTCCCCTTCCACCTCGTCACCGTGGATCAGGCGTGGTCGATCCTGCGGTCGGTGCAGGACGTCTTCCCCGAGACGACCCTCTGGCTGCACCGCCACACCGGCATCATCGTGGCCCGCCGGGAGGCCCCGATCGTCCTCGATGTCGCCGCGTTGCGGGAGCGGGTCGCGGCCGTCGGCGACTCCCTGCGCGGCGTCGACGTGCCGGACCTGGGGGCGTTCGTGGACCTGTACGGATTGGGACCCGCCGCCGTCGCCGAGCTGACGCGGGGTGCGGCCGCGGTCACCGACGACCGGCCGAGCCTCGAGTTCCATCCCCCTCAGCACCGATGGGAGTGGACCCTCGGAACGTTCACGCCGGACCAGCTGAAGGCCCTCGTGGCGGTGTACTCACGGCGCGCCCGCGAGTCGCTGCCACTGACCGGACCACCGACGCAGGAAAGCCAGGCCCTGCAGGTGGCTCGCGCCGGCGGCAGCTACGCCCTCCTGGGCGACGCGTACCTGGACGCGGGCGACAGCCGAATGGCGCGCCAAACGTACGAACAGGGATTGACTGCGGCGGGACCGGTCTCCCAGCGCGCGATCTTCCTGTTCGCCCTGGCACAGATCGCGGAAAAGGAGGGCCGCGGCCGCGAGGCGCTGGACCTGCTGGATCGCGGCCTGCTCTTGTCCCCCGACAACGCCGCGGCCCGCGTCTTCCGCACCCGGCTGATGGGCGACGCGCCGGCGAACTAGCGAAGGAGAATCTGGTGAGCGCCAAAGTCACCCTCGACATCGCCGTCAAGCCCACGATTGGCTTCACGAGCTTCACCGCGGGCTTCGATGGGTTGCCGGGGTTGATCGCCCTGGGCCAACCCTCGTCACTCGTGGGAGACCGCCCTCACTTGGCGGCGGCGAGACGATCGCGGGCCGTCTCCAGGTTCATCTTGACACCGGTCTGGATGCCGTCCCGGACCTTGCCCATGAGGACCCCCCCCAGCATCCCGGTGGGCGGGTCGATCCGCGTCCGGTAGAGGCTCATGAGGTAGAGACCCTTGCCGTCGGGGGTCGGCACGCCGGCCATGATCTCGAGGGTGGCGTTGAAGAAGTGGGTGGCGGCGAGCAGCTTGTTCGCGATCAGGGCCCCCTTGGGGCCCTTGTAGTAGGTCGCGTGGTACCCCGAGACCACGGGTTTGAGGCCGAAGGTGTCCTTGGCCCAGTAGAGGACGTCCTCCGCCCCGGCCAGCTTTCCCTTGGGATAGGCCGCCAGGTAGTCGTTGAATTCCTTGACGTAGTCCACGAGGTAGGGCGAGTGGGTCAGGAGGGTGCGATACTCCTGGGCGCGCGACTTCTCCTCCTTCTTGTCGAGGACGTTGCCCATCGCGTTCGTGCCTCCCTGCTCATAGGCGTTGACGTAGTCGACGATGGCCTGGTTCAAGATGGCCGTCGCCTGTTTCTCGGCGTCCGGCGCGGACCAATTGATCTTCGAGACGATCTCCAGCCCTTTGGTCCCGAGCTTGACGTCGCAGCTCCCCGGCTTGCACTTCTTGAGGGCGGCGATGTCGTCCTGCGGATGGTTGAGGCCCTTCAGGTCCTCGAGCTTCGCCGGGCTCGAGAAGTAACCCATCTCGGGGATCTGCGGGACCTGCCTGAACTTCTTCACGTCCCGGGCCAGGACCAGGAGCTGGTCTACGGTCCCGGCCGTCTTCACGATCCCGAACGCGGCGATCTCGGGCTTGTCGGTGGCGGGCAGCATCTTCGTCACGACGTCTCCCTTTTCCACCGCGGCGAGTTGACCGTCGTCGAGCTGGATCACCTTGCGGAGGAAAGGGCGTGACGCCGCCTCCTGTGCCGGGGCAACCGCGGGTGCCAGGACCGACACGAAGGAAAACAACAACACTCCCGACGAAACCGGCTTCGTAAGATCGAGTCTGCGCATCATGGCCTCTCTTTTCATGTCACTTCTCAGCCTGGACCATCTCTTCTTGTCCGTTCAGGGTGCGGGCGACGCGGAAGAGGTCGCCGGTCCCGTAGAAGTCCACCGCGATCACGCTGGGACGTCGGCCGCGCTCGGCCTCGCATTGCCGGGCGCGAGCGAGGAGCGCCTCGTAGCCATTCACGATCGCCGCGTTGCTGGGCTTCGGCGCGGGCGTCGTCTCGATCCAGTTGTTCATCAAGAAGAGAGAGCCCGACGTTCCCCCGCGGTTCGGGACGCACGACAGCTCGGAGGGGTTGTGGAAGGAGTAGGGCGTCTCCTGCATCCCCTCGAACGCAGGGTGGATCCACGAGACGCCGGGGCGGCCCGACTCGGTGAAGACGACCACCCGCTGCCGAAGGTCGATCATCTCTCGCAGGGTCGGCCACGGCGGCGCCGGCGCGCCGCGGAAGACGAGGCCGTCGAGCCCGCTCTTCGCGAAGGCGGCGGCGAGATCCTCCGGCGAGACATAGTCCTCGATCACGAAGACGAGCACCTCGTTCGGGTTCTCGACCATGAACTCATGGATCTGGCGAAGTGTCGTCACGAGAGGGGTCGCGCCCAGCTCGCAGAGACCGTGGCAGAGGTACAGGTCACGCGGGCCTTCCTCCTTGCCGACCAGGCGATCGCGGATCCGCATCGCGGCGTCGACCGACTCCTTCCCGAGCGCCTTCTCGACCTTTCCCATGAGGCCCGGGTCCGCGGTGAAATCGGTCTTCACCCGACCCTCCACGGGCATCCCGTAATGCACGTCGAAAAGCAGCGCGCGGATCCCGTCCTCGAGCTGGCCCGCAATGCCCTTCTCCTGTTGCGGGAACAGCCAGTTCGGGATGTCGGCGGCCGACATCGAGTTGTGCGTGCCCGGGAAGACGACCTCGTCGAGTCGCCGCGCGCAGAGCCCGGAGGCGCCGTTGCAGGCGTCCGACGGCGGGCGCACCTCGGAGCCTCGGGGCCGCCCGATGAGGGCGATGGCCGCCACGAAGACGGTCGCGAGGGTGACAACGATGCCCACTCGCTGGACGGCACTGGAGGCCGCCGAGGACCGGGACGCCGGGTCGGAATCGGGCATGGTGCTGAGCGCGATCTCGAAGAGCTCGCGAAGTCCCATGTAGGCGATTGCGCCTCCCACCATCACGGTCGCGAGCCACAACGCGTCCATTGGCCGGAGCAGCGCGAAGGCTCCTCCCGCCGACAAGAGAGCGCCGCGGAGCAGGCGGCCCCGAAGCCCCGCTGGCGGGCTTTCGAGCCAGTCGACGACAGAGCGCGCGTGCCCTCGCAGATCGAGTCGCCCGATCAGCGAGCGGCCGGCGGCTTGGATCACGAGGCCCGTGCCCATGAAGACGTACGCCCACGTTCGCAGATTGCCCGTGAAGGCGTCCCAGAGCCCGGCGGCGGCCCGCCTGGCGAGGAGGTCGTGGGGCACCAGGGAGACGACGGCGCGACCCGCCGGCACGACGAGAAGCAACACCAGCCCGGCGACCACCAGATCGAGGCCGAACCGAACGAGGCCGAGCCGCCGACTCGACGCCGTCATGACGCCGGTCATGGCGACCAGCGCGCCCCCGAGGAACAGGGCCGTGACGAGCCAGAGCGACCTTCGAACGGCTCTCCACACGCGCATCCCGACGCGATCGAGGTGCCTCTCGCCGACCGAGGCCAGGATCCCCTGCACGCTCACGGGGACCTTCTCGGCCAAGGCCGGGTTCGTCCTGGCGAGAGCGCTCTTCAGGAGGAGGCCGACGTCGGGCACCGAGACGATGACGCTCCGGCCGCCCTCGGAGAACAGGCTCGTGTGAGCGGCGCGGGCGGTCGTCCGGACGAGGGCCTGGAAGCCCGCGGAGGACAAGGCCCCCTTTGCGGTGGCGAGTATGAGGGGACGAAAGGCGGTCAGGTCGGGCTCTTCCCGGATGATGGCCCCCGTCAGCCTGTCGGCGACGAAGGAGGCGACGCGCGGGTCCGCGAGGCTCGCGGCCAGCCGCTCGGCGAATGCATCGGGATAGAAGAGGGCGCGCCGCGCGACACTCAGGATCGCCCCCAGGCTGATCGCGAGCACGCCGATGGAGATCGCCAGCTCCGGAGCCACGCGCCTGATGCTTCTCAAAGGCCCTCCTCAGCCACCGAAGACGAACCCGAGCACGAAGGTCAAGCGATTGTAGTGGATGCCGACCGTCGGGCGGCCGCCCAGGACGGGCGTCTCCGGCGCCAGGCCCTCGAACCCGAGCTGGCGGGTGCTGCTGCCGAACGCATACGAAGCGCCGAGGGTCAGGTGGCTCCCCACCACGCGGAAGGCGGTCCCTCCGGTCAGGTGCAGGAGGTTCCAGTCCGAGGCGTTGATCCCGAAGCCGGCGGCGCGATCCGAGGCGTTGACGTCGGTGGAGATCGCCCCGTAGGCAGCGGTGTCGCTCGAGAACTTGTGCTCGAAGCCCGCGCCGGCGTTGAAGACGCCCTTGAACTGCTGTGCAAGCTGGTAGGCTGGCGCGCCCCCGCTTCCCGCACTCAGCAGCACGGGGTAGCTGCTCACCGGCGCGAACCACTCGCCGCTGAAGTGGAGGGTCGTCTGCCCCATTCGCCACGCCGCGCCGCCCGCGATCGCGGCCGAAGAACGGTAGTCGACATCTGGATTGTCGTCGAGCCCGTTGGCCAGGAGGTTGACCGGGTTCCCGTGCCCGTCGACGCCGCTCACCGATTTCGTGTAGGTGGTCCGGCCACCACCGAAGAGGCCCAGGCTCGGCGTCGTCACCGTCAGTCCCAGCTTGAGCGAGGGGCTGGCCTCCCACGCGACTCCGATCTTGGCCAGCGTGCGGCAGTGGTAGTAGCTGAAGTCGTCGATGCCCAGCGCGGTCAGTCCGCCGCCGGGACCCCCCAGTTGGGCGTTCTCCTCCCGGCGCGTTTGTTGCCCACGGTACACTCCGTACGCGGTGATCCCCAGCCCCCAGGAATCGCCCAGCCGATGGGAGAGCGTCAGCCCTCCCCAGCCTTCGCTCATGCTCTGGTTGAACAGGCTCTCCGCGCCGTACCGAACCCCGGATTCCGGCAGGTTGCCCACCGCGCTGGAGTCGATGCGCGCGTTGAGCTGCTGGCGGGTGAGATACGACCACGCGAGGCGCGTGTTCTCCCCGAACCAGGTCTTGGGGAAGGTGCCCGCGATGAGAGACGGGGCGACGCCGAGGGACCACGAGGAGCTGGGTGTCAGAGGTCCGGCGCCGTCGACGCTCACCCCCTGGAGCAGAACGGCCTGAACAGAGAGCAGGAACGCCGGGTCCTTGGCGAGGGCAAGGCCACCGGGGTTGTAATAGGTCGCGGACAGATCCCGAGTGCTGCCCACGACCTGTCCGCCGAGAAGCTGCGCCACCGGGCCGTATTGGATGGTCCAGTAGTTCGCGTCCTGCGCCGCGGCTTGTCCGCCAAGAGCGGCAAGGGCGCAGGCGGCCAGGGTCGCGATCACGACACTGCGGTCCGCGGTTCTCATGAAGCCTCCCCTTCGAGCCGTCTCCATCAGTTCACCCAGTGCAGGACGTTGCGCAGGACGGACCAGCGGGGCGCCTTGGGCCGCACGTCACGCCCGAGGATCCAGTGGTCGTACAGAGCCTGAATGGTCCCATCCTTCTGCTTGAGGTCGATCCAGTTCGAGAGAAAGCGCGCGGCTTCGATGTCGTGCCGGGCCACCGCGTAAACGAGCGGCAGCTTGAGCACAACCGGGTGCGGGACGGCCACCGCGAAGGCGGGATACAGCAGGGTACGGAAAGAGCCCCGCTCGGCGGTAAAGGCGAGCGCATCCACGGAGGGGCCCCGGCCCTCGAAGAAATCCGTGATGCTCTCTTGCTTGAAGGGGATCGGAACTGTGGTCAGACCCGGGAACTCCCGATGCACGAGGCCCAGGAGGTAGGGCAGGTCTGGAACCGCCACCTTGAGACCCCGCGTGCGGCGGATCCACCCGGCACTGGAGAAGTCGGCGCGGCGATGGTTGGGGACGACGAAGGCCAGGGTCTCGTCGATGTAGTTCGAGGAGAAGACGTCCTTCGCCCCCCTCCGCGTCGTCAAGACCACGCCTCCCATCACCACGTCGCAAAGGCCCGTGTCCAGCACCTCGGTGAGGCGATCGCGCGGCACGGGTGCAAGCTCGAGCCCAACCCCGAGTTCCGCTGCCAGGGTGTTGGCCATCTCCACGTCGAGGCCGACCAGCTCCCCGCGCCCATTCACGAAGGTGTAAGGCATCGCCCCTTCGAAGTAGCCCACGCGGAGCAGCCCACGCTCCTGGACGGCCTGAAGCACCGAGGCGCCTTCTCTCGAGGCCGGGCGATCGGTCGGCAGCTCTCGCAAGACAACGGCCTTTTGCGAGGGCGGACGGAGGAGCTGCATGTTGCGAGCCACCTCGTCCTTGTCGTAGCGTCCCATCCCCGTCGCCCGCAGAAGGAGAACCACTGCAGCCAGCGTCACCGCGGTTGCGCCCGCCGTCACCAAGAGGTAGCGAAGGATGCGGGCGAACGAGAAGCGGAGCTGGCCCGTCAAGGCATAGGTCCCCGCCAGGGCGAGCACGACCATGTGCATCGCCGCGGCCAGGGTGCCGAAACGCGAGTTGAGGACACCGGTGGCGAGGAACAACTGGAAGGTGGCGGATGGGACGCGCACGAGGTCCAGCAGGAACGGGATGGCCGCGTTCATGCTGCCGAAGAGGCTCACGATCCCGGCGAGGGCGAGCTGCGCGCGCGCCAGGAGCGCCACCTCTGTGTCCGAGTACCAGGCCGCGAAGAGGACGAAGCTCAAGGAAAGGAGCTTGGCCACGTGGGGGAAGCTGTAGAAGGCAGGGACGATCACGTCCGCCGGCGCGCCTTCCTTGGTCTCGGGAAACCCGTGTTCCACCAGCAGCTCCTTCGACCGGTCGATGAGAGCGGGCAGAACGATGAACAAGTCGCCTGTGATGAACGCCGTGATGAGTGCGTCTCGCGTCGTCCGGAGAATCCGGCGCACCGGGATGGGCGTCACGCACGCGACGAGCCCGGGCAGGATCCAGAGCGCCATGAGCAGCGACATCGCCGCGTAGCCGATGAGGAAGACGCGCAGGCGGCCCATCTGCTCCGTGTCCGCGGTGCCGACCGTGACGGCCGCGATGGCGAACAGGCCGAACGGAGTGAGGCGCACCGAGAACCGGTTGGCCTGCCCGAGCATGCGCTCCAGCACCTGGAGCGAGCCGAGCAACGGCTCCTTCTTCTCGATTCCCATGAGGGCCACTCCGAGGAAGGCGCTGAAGAGAACCACCGCCGGCACGATGCTATTGGCCAGGGATTGGAAAGGGTTTGACGGGATGTAGAGGGCCACGAAATCGAGGGGCGCCCGCTCCTCGACGAGTGTAGTGCTGAAGAAGAAGGCATTCTGGATCGCCGGGAAGGTGAGGGGCATCAGGAATACGACTGCCAGGGCGAGTCCCCAGAGCACGAGGGTCAGGGCGCCCACTCGGACGAAGAGGTCGCGCGCCCGCTTGGGATCCAGGCTGCCGATCCCTGTAACCAGGGAAACGATGACGTAGGGAAGCACCGTCATCTGGAGGAGCCGCAGGTAGGCGTCGGCGGCGAACTGCAGGAGAGCGGCGTGCTCGCCAAGGAAGACGCCCACCAGGACGCCGAGCCCGAGGCCGACGAGGATGTTCCGGGTCGAAGAGGTCACTTGAAGATCGTCGTCAGTGATAGTACTTCACGATCAAGCCAATCGCGTTCGTATGTGCGGGCTCGGATTTCGTGTCCCTCTGGCGAAGGAAATACGGCTCCAGGCGCCAGCTCTTGTCGAGCACCACCTCCGAACCCACCTGGTAGCGTTGCTCGTTCCAAGCAGGGCAAGGACCAGGGGAGGCCACTGCCGCTCGCATCCTCCGGACGCGCCGGCGGCGCGATCCACCGCCCTACGGCCCTTGCTGGAGAAACCGCACTCTTCCGGTTGTGAGATCGTAGATACAGCCGGCGATCTGGATCTTGCCGGCGCCCTCCAGGTCGCGCAGGATCGGGCTCAGCTCGCGGATGCGCTCCACCGTCAGCCGCACGTTCGCCTCGCTGACGGCTTCGACGAAGGCCGTGTTCTTCGAGCTGCGCTCGCCCGGAACGTCGCGCACGGACGCGATGGCGGGATCGATCTTCTGGAGCAGGCCGGTGAGGTTGCCCATCTCGACGCGGTCGCACGCGCCCTTGATCGCGCCGCAGCTCGTGTGCCCCATCACGAGCACGAGCTTGGCGCCGGACACCGCGCACGCGAACTCCATGCTCCCGACGAGGTCGGCGTCGGCGATGTTGCCCGCGATCCGGGCGTTGAAGAGGTCGCCAATCCCCGCGTCGAAGACGACTTCGGCGGGCGCCCGCGAATCGATGCAGCTCAAGACGACGGCGTGGGGATACTGGCCGGCGGCGGTGGTCCGCTGGTCGTGGAGCATGTCGCGCGGCCTGGTCTTCCCCGAGGCAAAGCGCTCGTTGCCGCAGCCGGAGCGATTCCAGGACCTGCGCCGGCGTCAGCGCCGCCTGTTCGGCCTTGATGGTCGCGAGGTCGCGGCGTTGCGGCGCTGCCGATTCCGTGGTGGCGCAGCCGGCCAGACCCAACACGGAGAGCGCGGCACCCGCGAAGACGCTCCTTGCGCGGGAAGAAAGGCCGGCTGGGACATTCTGCATGGCCTACTTGACGCTGACCATGAAGGCCTCGGTGTAGGTGATCTCCACCTTGTCGCCGGCCTTCAGGCCCTTGAGGTTCTTCTTGTCCTCGACCTTGAAGCTCAAGGTGCGCCCGTCGTCCGTCAGCACGGTCACCGACGGGCACCTTCGCGTCGATGGCCTTGATCGTGACGGTTGCGGTCAGCTGCTGGGAGATCGTCCCGCTCGGCTTGGGGCCCGTGCCGCGGACGACCTTCGGGTCGCCGGTGGCCGGCGCCGAGGCGGCCTGGCCGGGCTTGCGGATCACGTAGGCCATCGATTCGTAGTAGCGGAAGGTGACCGTGTCGCCGACCTTCAGCTCGTCGAAGCGCTTCACCTCGGGCCCGGCGTAGATCGTCTCCATGTCGCCGTCCTTGCCCTTGAGCGTGACCAGGCGGGAGGTCTGGTCGATGGCCTCGATCTTGGCGGTACGCTCGACCGCGTCGGTCTGCGTGACGGGCTTCTGGGCGAGGGCGACGAGGGGCAGGACGATGAGCACGGCCAGCACGGCGAGTGTCTTCTTCATGACCTTCTAGGCCTCCTTCGTTCAGTGGCTACTGCGCGAGCTTCTGGTAGTTGCTGTTCTCGGTACGGACTTCGATCTGGCTGGCCGGGATCTTCATCGATCACGCTGGCCGGGTAGCTGGTGCCGTCGGGCAGCGACTGCATTGCCACTTGCAGCGTCACCGGGTTCGACGGAGCGTCCATGTAGGTGGCGACGCTCATCTGCCGCAAGGCCTTGAGTCCGGTGTCGAACGTGAGCGTCAGCGCATCCCCGGCCTTCACGTAGTCGGAGAACTTGAGAGCCACCGCGGCCGGCCCCTCCTGGGCCATCGAGGCCTTCCCCGCGCCGATCACGACCTGAATCAGGCCGGGATCCGGCGGCACGTATTGGTGCACGAGGGCGGTCGCCGCCTGCAGCTCCTCCTTCATCTCTTCCTTCTTCTTCTCGATGACCTTTCCCTTCAGGCCGCGCTGCTTTTCCGGGGGAGGCGGCGGGTCGCCGATCGGCGTCTTCTGGACCTTGCCGTCGGGCCCGTAGCGGCACGAGTTGAGCTTGGTGTTCTTGACCTCGCCCTTGAGGCTGAGCTGCGGTCTTCTCGACCCAGGTGTAGGAGCGCAGCGCGAGCTGGTTCTGGGCCGCGGATGCCTTGGCGGCGGCCAGCTTCTCCTGGAGGCCGGCGGGAGCCTGAGCGCCGGCCGATTGCGAGAGCGCCACGCCAGCGAGCAACACCAGCCCCCGAGAAACGATCGATCTCGTCTTCATCGGATTGACCTCCTCCACCAAGCTCGACGCACGTCTATCGGCTCAGTTGACCGCGACTTGGG
>CAWGKR010000003.1:0-340745 GCA_963823195.1 uncultured Acidobacteriota bacterium
ATCCTCTCGCCCCGACCACCTAAATCATAGACAGACAGCCCGGGGCATGGCAGCAGACCAACCTCGACGAAGATCAGGTCAGGCTTTGGGCTCACGGGGCAAGTCTGGAGGCCGGCGCGAGAGTCACGGCCGAGCCGGGTCATCTCCGGTTCCGTCGGTCTTAGGCGGACCCAACGGTACACCGGCGAACACGTCCCTGAAGGGACCCAGGAAGCGCCGTTCCGGAGACCAGTCGGTGATCGCGAAGACCACCTCACGGAATGAGCCGCGGAAGTCGCCCTCCAGGGCTGCACGGAAGTCGCGGGCAGTGGTGATGGGATCGTTGCCGAACGCGCCGCATCCCCAGGCTCCGAGAACCAGGGTGTCGTAGCCGTAGGCTCGCGCGATGTCGAGGACGCGGTCGATGCGCTGTCGCAATAGATCGCCGGATCGCGGCTGGCCGACGTGGCGTGCGTAGGGGGCGGCGCAGGTGATGATGCTGAGGGGCCAGGGCGTGTCGAGGGTCGTTCCGTCGTCCTTGCGGAACACTGGCACGTCCGGGGACAGGATGGCCCAGTCGCTGGACTCCTCGTCCTGACGGCGCCGGTGAGCCTCGTACATCTCGTCGTCTTCCAGCGTGGCGTGGAGGGCGCTGGAGCGGCAGAGCACCTCCTCCTGGGCTCGAGCCCCGTTCAGGAAGCCGCCCCCGGGGTGGACGCCGTTGGCGAAGTTGAGCGCGAGGGGACGGAGGCCGGTGTCGGTGAGGCGTCTTGCCGCGCCCAGGGTCGTCTCGTTGGCGACGGTGACGCGGGTCTCGGGGAACCGATGTTCCGGACGCTGGGGAAGCGGGGCATCGGGCGGGATGCTGCGCTTGGCGTCTCGGGCGATGCGGACGGCCTCGGACCAGTCGACTTCGCGGCCGTTTTCGGTGCGGTAGTGTCCGTCGCGAGCGGCGGCGACTGCGGAACGGCCGAGGGCAAGGGCGCGCTCCGGGGGCACGTCGAGCTCCGCGCGGCGGGCTGCCGCGAGGTCGGGGCTGTCGAGGCACGGCACGACGACGAGGCGGCTCACCGCCCAATGGTACCCGTTCGCTTGCGGACCGGACCCACTGGGGCAGGCACGGCGCGTAGCCTGAGGTCATGCGGCTGGTTCTCGAGGAGGCCCGCTAGGACGTGGAAAGGGCGGGCCTAGCCCTCGTTGCCCCCGAACCTCAGGAAGGCGACAATGGGTGCATGTTCGATCGGATTACCTTCGACCCCAAGGTACTCGGCGGACGAGCCTGTATTCGCGGGCTCCGCATCCCAGTCTCTCTGCTCGTCAGCCAGATTGCCCACGGCGCGTCGCACGATGAAATCCTGAAGGACTACCCGGACCTCGAGGCCGACGATCTGCGACAGGCGATGGAGTACGCCGCCTGGCTGACCCACGAGGAGATCCACCCCGCATCGCGTTGAAGCATGCGCTTCCTTGCCGACATGGGCGTTTCGCTGCGTGTCGTCGAGTGGTTACGAACGCAGGGCGACGACGTAGTGCACTTGCGAGAGCAGGGTCTTCACAAACTCGCGGACGGGAAGATCTTCGACAAGGCCACCGCCGAGGATCGCGTCATTCTCACGTTCGATCTTGATTTCGGCGAGATTGTGGCGCTGTCTCGTGGATCGCGAACGTCCGTGATCCTGTTCCGATTGCGGAACGCCCGTACAGAGAACGTCATCGCAAGGCTGCGGCCCGTGCTCGCAGAGAGCAGCGAGGCTCTTGGGCGAGGCGCTGTCGTGATCGTCGAGGACGGTCGCCACCGGGTTCGGCTCTTGCCTGTGGGTCGGGATCCCTCCATACCTTAGAGGCACGGTAGGATCACGAGGCGGCTCACCGGTCCGGCGCCTTGCGGTAGCGCTCATCGGCGCCCAACCACACTCGAAACCACCCAAGTCGCATCTCGCTCGGCGGGCAATCTGTCTGTGGGGGTCGATGCCCCAAGCCCGCCACCGCCCTCGCCGTTCGCATAGGCGAGCGCTTCGGAGAGGGTGGAGAAGGTCGCCTCAAGGTCCGTGCCCGGCCGCCCATCGGTCTCGACGGAGACACCGTAGACCTCCTCCTCTACCTTTACGCGCATCCCTTTCTTGATCCACACGTACAAGCTCGTTGTTCCGAGAAGCCTCACCGTTGCGCGTGTCCGCCAATTGTCCGTCGTGAGGCGTGGCACGATGTTCGCCTGGTGAATTCCAAAGATCGCGTCCTGCGGCGGGGCCGAGAAGAAGTCTATGACTACTGCCATCGGGATCTCCTTTTGACAAGGATGGTCGAGTCGGAACGGCCGGGGCAATACGCGGCCGCGTCATGTCCGTGTCATGCACCCTGCTAGGGGAATGTATTGACAGTAAGACGTGACACTGGTATTATACGTCCGCAATGGCGACTGGCCCCGGTGACGCGCAGTACAGCCTTCGCGAGCTCGCTGTCGAAGCGAGGGTGACGCCGCGGACGATCCACTTCTACATCCAGCAGGGTCTGCTGCCGTCGGCCGGGACTCTGGGCCCCCAGGCCCGCTATAGCGCCGGCCATCTGGCGCGGCTTCGCCTCATCAGGCGGCTCCAGAAGGAGCATTTGCCCCTGGCCGAGATCGCGGGCCGGATACGGTCCTTGACCGATCCGCAGGTGGAGGGGCTTCTCGGTAAGGGCCAGCGGGCCACGGCCGCGGCAGCCTCTGGCTCGGCCCTCGACTATGTTCGCAGCCTCCTCAGCAGCAGGCCCGCCTCGCAGGACGACGGGAAAGCGCTGAGAACGGTGCTCGCACGATCGGCCGCCGCGTCGCCGACCGCGGTGGCGGTGGACCGCTCCCAGTGGGAGCGCGTCGCCCTGGTGCCCGAGATCGAGCTGCACGTGCGCCGCCCGCTGTCCCGCACCCGTAACCGGCAGCTCGAGCGCTTGCTCGAGAGCGCCCGCCAGATCCTGCAGGAGGAGGATTGATCATGGACATCCAGAGCCGATCGTGAACTGATCCGCGCGACGGGGAAGAGCCGCCGTTACCTGCTCCTGAGGCTCCGGGCACCGGAGCCGGTCCACGAGGCTAAGCGGCCTCCGGTCAACGTGGCCATAGTCCTCGACCGCTCGGGGTCGATGCACGGCGCCAAGCTTCAGCTCGCCAAGGAGGCGACGCGCAAGGCGCTCGGCCTCCTCGGTCGGCAGGACCGCTTCTCGCTGGTGGTCTACGACGAGCAAGTCGACGTCCTCGTCGAGTCCACGACCGCGTCGGCCGAGAGCCTCGATCTCGCCCTGCGCAAGCTCGACGCGATCGAGGCGCGCGGCAGCACCGACCTGGGTACCGGCTGGCTCAAGGGCTGCGAGCAGGTGGCCGCGCATCTGACGGACGAGGCGGTGGGACGGTGCCTGCTCCTCACCGACGGCCTGGCCAACGCCGGCATCACAGGCCAGGACGCGCTCTCGCAACACGCCGCGGAGCTGCAGGCCCGCCACGTCGCCACCTCCACCTTTGGCGTCGGGGCCGATTTCGACGAGCGTCTGCTCGCGGCCATGGCCCGGGCCGGCGGCGGCAATTTCTACTACATCGAGGCGGCGCTGCAGATCCCGGACTTGCTCGACGAGCGAGCTGGGCGAGGCCCTGGAGATCGTCGCCCGCGACGTGCGCCTGGACGTGAGCGCACCCGAGGCCGTCTCCCTCCATTTGCTGAGCGACTTCCGTTCCGAGCGGCGGGGGAGCAGCCTGGCGTGCTTCCTCCCCGATCTGAACGCCCGCCAGGAGATCAGCCTGGTCGTGGAGGCGCTGCTTCCCGAAGGGGTCCGAGGGTGACCGGATCAGCATCGAGTGTTCGGTCCACGACCGGGAGAAGAAGCTCTCCGACGTGCCGACCACGACGGCTTGGACCTTCGCCGACCATGCTGCCAACGACCGCCAGCCCCGCAACCCTGTGGTCGATCGTGCGGTCGCGCGCCTCTACGCCGCGAATGCGCAGCGGGACGCGGTCGAGGCCAACCGGCGCGGCGACTTCAGCGGCGGCCCGAGGCCTCCTGGAGAAGACGGCGAAGCGTATCGAGGGTTACGCGGCGGGTGACGCGGAGCTTCAGCAGATCGCCCGTGGCCTGCGGGAGGCGGTGAGCGAGTTCGCGGAGTCGATGGACCCAGCCGCGCTCAAGCGCCGGCACTTCGCGTCCTATACGGTCGGCAGGTCGCGGGATGTTACAGGCAAGTCCCAGAAGCATTGACACGGGTGAGAGATGCAGCTTATAGCTTAGTTGATTCATTAAACAACTTATGCTATTTAAGCAACTAGATGCCACGGCCGCCACGAGCAGGTCCACTGGAAGAAGTCGTTTCCGCCATGGAACGGCTGCTGGGCGTCAGCCCAGGGTCCGTGGACCACGTGGCCGGCCAAGGCTTGAAGATGGACCTCGTCTTGCGGGCACGAGGCATAGTCTTTCCTATTGAGTGGAAGGCGGTTGGCGATGCGGCCAACGTCGGAAGTGCCCTGCGTCATCTGAAGCAGTTCAAAGACGCCTGGCGAGGGGAGCGCCGATCGAAGTTCGTCGTGCGGATCGTCGCCGTGCCTTTCATGGGGGAGACGGGTCAGCGGCTTTGTGCAGAGGCCCAAGCCTCTTGGATCGATCTTTCGGGGAATGCCTCGATTGATGCACCAGGCTTGCAGATCCGAATGCTCGGTCACCGGAATCGTTTCGCCTCTCTGGGGCGCCCTGCAAACGTGTTTGCCTCGAGAAGCTCCCGGGTGGTTCGGGCCCTGCTGATGGAGCCGCACCGCGCGTTCACGCAAGCGCAATTGGTTTCGGCCAGCGGTCTCGACAAGGCGCGCATCAGTCGCATCGTGCCTCGGCTCGAGGAGGCGGGCCTCGTCGTGCGCAATGGACGAGAGATCGGGATCAAAGACCCGGGCCTGGCGCTCGAGGCTTGGCGAGAGGCATACGACTTCGACAAACATGACGTTCGGCGGGGACATGTGGCAGTGCGCGATCCTGAGGAGATGGTCGAGAAGATCAGCAGCGCCGCGAGATCCACCGGGCTGCCTTGGGCACTCACAGGCTTGGCGGCGGCTTGGCAGATGACCCACTTCGCGATGTTTCGCCTGGTTACCGTCTACGTGCACGAGCGTGCTCCGGATCCATGGCTGCGCGAGCTCGGATTCCGAGAGGAGCCGCGTGGCGCCAATCTCTGGGTGGTGCGTCCCGTTGACGACGGCGTCTTCGTAGGGTCGAGCCCCGTGGGTGACCTTCCGTGCGTTCACCCCCTCCAGGCCTACCTCGACTTGAAGGCGCACCCCGAGCGTGCTTCGGAGGCGGCCAACGAACTGCGGAAGCGGTTGTTCGCGGGCAAGGCGGCATGACCAAGCCGAAGACGGCCGGGGGCTACACACCAGGGCAGCTTGTCCAGGTGCGCACCACCCTCCTGCATCTAGCCTCGGTCCTCGGCGATCTTCTCGATGACGTCGTCGTGGTTGGTGGACTGGTGCCTTCGCTTCTCATCCCGTTGGCGGACTCTGAGGCGGGTTCCTCCAGGACCTGGAGGTCGATCTGGCCGCGGTTGTGGTTCCGGGTCTGAGCTTGGCGTTTCAAGATCGGCGAAATGTCCGTCTGGAAGGTCGGACGCTGCTTGGGGAGAGCCTGTCCCGGGAGATCCCCGTGTGTGGACCCGGGGCATTTGTTGTCCTGAAGGCGCTTGCGCTACGGCTGCGTGGTGAGAACAAGGACGCTTACGACATCTACTACGTCCTGCGCTACTACGGTGAAAACGTCGAGGCGGTCGCCGGGTGCCTGAAGCCGTTGCTCGAGGATCGCGTTGCTCGCGAGGCCGTCGAGCACTTGCGAGAGGACTTCGGCCAAGTGGATTCCATCGGTCCTTCGCGCGCGGCCGACTTCCTCGGGCGCTCAGACGACGCGGGCTTCAAGGCTGACCTCGTCGGCCTCGTGCAGCGTCTGCTGCGGGGAGTCTAGTGGGTGCCCGCCGCGGTGGGCGGCTTCGCGTCCTTCACGTAGCGGTCGAACCAGCGGAGCATTTCGTAGATCAACTGCTCGTTCGACTCCATCGCCGAATACCAGTGGGGCTCGTGGGGCAGCATCACCAGCCGCGCGGTGCCGCCGTTGCCGCGGACGGCCTCGAACAGCTTGGTCGCCTGCAGCGGGGTGGTGCCGGGGTTGGCGTCGTCGGCGCCGTGGATGATCAGAAGAGGGGTCTTGAGGGTGTCGGCGGAGAAGAACGGGGAGACCTTGCGGTACACGTCCGGCGCCTCCCAGACCGATCGCCGCTCGCTCTGGAATCCGAACGGCGTGAGCGTCTTGTTGTAGGAGCCGCTGGTCGCGACACCGGCGCGGAACAGGTCGGAGTGAGCGACCAGATTGACGGTCATCAGCGCGCCATGGCTGTGGCCGGTGACGCCGATGCGCGCGGGGTCGGCCACGCCCAGGCGCACCGCCTCGTCCACCGCGGCCTTGGCGTCGTCGACGAGCTGCTCGAGGTAGGTGTCGTACGCCTTCTTCGGATCGCCGATCACCGGGAACGAAGCGTCGTCGATGATCGCGTAGCCGCCGAGGAGCAAGAGCTGGTACTCGTTGAGGCGCGTGAACGTGTACTGCGAGCCGGTGACCTGTCCCGCGGTCGTCGGGTCGGCGTAGTCGAGCGGGTACGCGTAGAGGATCGTCGGGACGCGAGTGCCTTCCTTGTAGCCGGGCGGCGTGTAGAGGGTGAACGACAGGTCCAGGCCGTCGGCGCGCTTGTAGCGGACCAGGCGCTTCTGGATGGCGCGCACCTGCGGCGTCGGGTCGGGGATATGGGTGACCGCCCGGCTGTCGGACGTGAACGCGGATTCGCCCGCGGTGTAGTCCGCGATCGGCCGGCCTGGGATGTGCAGGAAGGCGTTGGGCGGGTCGGAGGGAGACTGGTGCCACGTGAGGAAGGGGTGACGGGCGCCAGTATTTCCGGAAGTTAAGGAGAGCGGTGCAAAGGCCAGGAACCGCTCGAACGACTTCTTGTCGCTGCGGAACAACCGCTCGGTCTTGCGCGTCTTCAGGTCCAGGAGGTCGAGGAACGGCCGGTCGCCATCCGGCGAGGAGCCATCGCCGGACAGGAAGATCGCATCGCCGTCCGTGCGCACCACCCAGGCTCCGTTCGCGAGCTGGCGATACACCGGATTGCCCGGATCCGCATAGTGCTCGTCGGTCGACAGGTCCCAGAGCAGGCTCGGCTTGCTCTTCGGGTCATCGACGTCGGCGACGAAGCTGCGCGACCAGTGGCGGTTCTCGTCGTACTCGGACAGGAGCGCGATGTCCGGCCGCTCGCTCCACGCGTAGCCCTGGAAGCGTTGTTCGGTGCGCGCAATCTCGACCGCCGGCGCGGTGAACGGCGCCTTCTGCAGAATGACCTTGTCGCGCGCGGGGACCTTCACGTCCCAGTCGCCGCCATCGAGCGCTTCGGCCCAGACGAGCGTCGCCGGATCGGTCGCGCGCCATGCGAAATCGCGCGGGCCGGTGCGTACGCCGTGGATCGGAACGCGGTCCGACAGGGGGATCGACGCGAGCGTTCGGACCGACGGCGACGCGCGGTTCGCGATGTCCCAGACCTGGACGTCGCGAGGGAAGCGCGCATACGTGGTGACATACGAATACGGCTTGTGGATCGCCTCGACCAGCAGGTGGTGGCCGTCCGGCGCGGCGTCGACGTTCTCGTAGTTGCCGGGCCTGCCCGCGAGTGTCGTCTGCAGGGTCGTCGCATCGACGATGGCGAGCTGCGAGGCCGCGTAGTAGTCGAACAGGTCCTCGTCGTGGCGGTTGCCGAGGGTGTCGCGGTTCTCGTACGTGCTGCTCTGGCCTTTGTCGCCGCCCGTCTCCTGGATGCTCGGCCCCATCGGCGCGACCGGCTCGGGGGGCGGCGGGCCCATCCCGTCGGGGACGAGCTTGACGAGGAGAGAGGCCTGGTCGGGCAGCCACTGCTTCGCGGAGCCCAGCATCGGATTCAGGCGCGCGTTCGGGACGCGACGCACCTCGCCGGTACGCGCGTCGCCGATCCACAGCTCGACCCTGTCGGCGGCGATGTTGTCGAACGCGAATCGGGTCCCGTCCGCGGACCACGACGGCGCATTCGGGCAGGCGTCTGCCGGCAGCGCGACCGGGATCTTCGCGCCGTCGGGCACGCGCACGAGCTCGAAGCTGCGCGCGCACGGCGTGATGCCGTAGCCGCCGGGGGTGTCGTGCTTGCTGTGGTTGCCCGGCTCGACGCGCACGCCCGCCAGGCGCAGGAAGGGCGTGGCCACCCGCGACATCGGCGGGTAGTCGACCCACGAGACCAGCAGGATCGTGTCGTTCGTGGGGCTGACGTCCGGGCGCGGCGGCGACGGGGCGTGCAGGACGTCGAGGACGTTCCGCGGGGGCTGGTCGTAGCCCGATGCGGCGGCCACTTGGGCGGCCAGCGTGGCCAGTGCCGCGAAGATCAGGCAGACGAGTGAAGATGGCTTGGGCATGAGCGTGTTCCCCGCAGGAATGCGTCGCATCGTGCGAGGGCGGGTGGCTGCTTCGGCCGCCGTCGCGGGTCGAGTAGCGCGTAGGTAACACGAGGGCGGTCCGATCGTCAACAAGCCTGCGGTGCTGCTTTGTCAGCGGCGGGACGCAATACGCGGCCGACGCAGCGAGCGCAGCAGCGCACCATGCGGGCGGCGCGGGCCGTTGGACTTTGCCTAGGCTCCCCCGTTGACAACGAGAATCCGATATGCTTCGGGCTGCGGGAGCTGCTGCGCGTAGGCGAGCTGCAGCGGTTCAAGGAGAAGCAGTGATGACGAACGAATCGAAGCGCATGCTTGCATCGGCCTCGGCGGTGGCGGTTGCGGTGATGGCGTGGACGGCGATGTCTCCGGGCGCCGCGGTGGTGGTGGCCGATGAGGCAGAGGCCAAGCGCCTGCTGAAGGCCATGACCGAGTACGTGGGCGAACAGAAGGCGATCTCGTTCGACTACGACGCGAACCTCGAAGTCGTCACCAAGGACCGGCAGAAGCTCGCGCTGGCGGCCTCGGGGACGGTGTCGCTCATCCGGCCCAATAGGATCCGTGCGACCCGGTCGAGCGGGTTCGTCGACCTCGAGACCGTCTTCGACGGAAAGACGCTGACGCTGTTCGGCCGGAACAAGAATGTCTATACGCAGATCGAGACGCCAGGGTCGATCGATCACCTCGTCGACGAGCTGCGCCGCAAGTACGACCGGCCCCTTCCCGCGGCCGACCTCCTCCTCACCGATGCCTACGACGGCCTGATGGCCGAGGTCGTCGACGTCAAGGACCTGGGTAGCGGCGTGATCGGCGGCACCGAGTGCGACTATCTCGCCTTCCGAACCCAGGAGGTCGACTGGCAGATCTGGATCGCGCAGGGAGCACATCCCTATCCCTGCCGGTACGTCATTGCCTCCAAGGGTGTGACCGATGGCCCGCAGTACACCATCCAGGTCCGGAACTGGAAGACGGGCGACGTCACCGCCGCCGGCTACGACTTCAAGCCACCCCCGGGCGCCAGGCGCATCGAGCTGGGCGAGCTGAAGGCCATGAAGAACATGGGGGAGTTGCCGAGCCACTTCCTCCAGGGAGGTCCGTGATGAACCCGCCACGCAAGGTACGAACCCTGCTGCTCGTCGGTCTGATGGCCCTCGTCGTCCTCGAGATGGGCGAGCGGCTCCCGGTCCCTGGCTCCCACGGTCTCGTCTCGATCGCCAGGGCCGAGGTGGGGCGTCCCCTCAGCCCGGTCAGTGTGTCCGGCGTCGCGCGTCGCTCGGCGCGTCGCGACTGACCGCGCGTCCGCCCTTCCAGCCGGCGGGTAGCCCCGTCCGGGCCCCATGCGGCTGATCGTGTCGTATCTTCATTGGCTCCTCGGTACCTCCGCCGTGTTCGTGCTGCTGGAGCGAGCGTTCCCTTGGCGCAGGGAGCAAGCCGCCCTGCGTCCTGGCTGGCTGCGCGATCTGGGGTTCGTCGCGCTGAACGGGCATGTCTTTTCCCTGTTGACCGCGGCCTTGATGGGCGCGGTCGCTCTTGGTGCGGTGAAGGGGCTTCACGCCCTGGGCCTCAGGCTCGAAGGCTCACCCGTCCCCCGGTGGCCCTTCGCCGCACAGTTCGCCGCTTTCCTGATCCTCGCGGATTTCCTCCAGTGGTGCATACACAACCTCCTTCATCGCGTGCCGTGGCTGTGGACGTTCCACAAAGTCCACCACTCCATCACCACGATGGACTGGATCGGCAACTGGCGCTTCCACTGGATGGAGATCCTCGTCTACAAGGCTCTGCAATGGTTGCCGCTGGCCTGGCTCGACGCTTCGCCCGGCGCCGTCTTCGCGGTCGCGGTCGTCACCACCGCGTGGGGCGACTTCAACCACGCCAACCTCGACGTCGGGCTCGGGCCCGCTCGGCTACGTGCTGAACTGTCCCCGCATGCACCTCTGGCATCACGACCAGTCCAGCGAGGGCGGGGTGGCAAAGAACTTCGGTATCGTCTTCAGCCTTTGGGACTTCGTCTTCGGTACGGCGTACTGGCCCCGCGACCGGAGTCCCGCGCGCCTGGGCTACCCTGGGATCGAGGAGATGCCGGCGGGCTTCACGGGGCAAGTCCTCTGGCCGCTGACGCGGCGAGATTCGGGAGGCCGTTGATGGCGCTGCTCGGTACTCTGCTGTTCGTCCTCGCCGTGTCGCCAGCCGTGCCGGTCGGGTTCAGCGGCGTGCAACCGCAGCTCGCAGGCGTGGGACGAAAAGTGGCCCTCGTCTTCGGCGAGGGGCAGACGATCTACGTGGCCGGATCCAGCGACGGAGGGCGCACGTTCGCCTCGCCGGTGGCGTTGCCGAGCCACGGAGCTCTCGCGCTGGGGCGGCACCGGGGACCGCGGATCTCCGTCGCCGGTGAGGCCCTTGTCGTCACGGCCATCCTCGGCGCGAAGCGGGAGGGCGGCGATCTCTTCGCGTGGCGCTCGACGGATGACGGCCGGACCTGGTCGAGCCCGGTACGGCTCAACAGCGTCGCCGATTCGGCGCGGGAGGGCCTCCACGGGTTGGGGGGAGCCGGCGGGCTCGTGATGGCAGCCTGGCTGGACCTGCGCCTTCCCGGCACGCACATATGGGGAGCGGTGTCGCGAGATGCCGGAGCGACCTGGTCGGGGGATCGACTCGTCTACGAGTCTCCCTCGGGAAGCACATGCGAGTGCTGCCATCCGTCGGTCGCGGTGTCCCCCAACGGCGAGATCAGCGTCATGTTCCGGAATTCCCTGGACGGGTCCCGGGACCTGTATCTCACGACGTCGCGCGACGGCGGCATCACGTTCGAGGCCGCCACGAAGCTCGGCCACGGCACGTGGAAGCTCGACGGGTGTCCGATGGACGGCGGTGCGCTCGCGGCCAACGAGCAGGGGGCCATCGCCACGGTCTGGCGGCGTGAGCAGGATCTGTTCTTCGCGCGTCCGGGTCAGCCGGAGCTCCTGGTCGGGGCGGGCGCGGACCCCGCGATCGCCCTCGGACCGCGCGGCGAATGGGCCGTGGCCTATCGGGACACGCGGGGCGTCTCCGTCACGGACGGGGGGAGCCGCGGAGCGCAGACACTGGGCCCGGGCGGCCAGGCGCCTGCGATCCTCGCGCTCGATGACGGGTCGTGGCTGGCGGCGTGGGAGCGCGAGGGGCGCGTGTTCGTGGCGCCCGTGGCACGCTGAGGGGCGAGCCGAAAGGGGATTACTGCCCGAGCGGGTAGCCGGGCTCGCTGGCCAGCTTGCCGTCGATCTTGAGCGCCTTCACGCCCGTCGGCAGCGAGGTCTCGCTGGGGACCAGGGCGATGGCTCCCGCCAGGGACGCGACAGCGGTCAGGGTCTCGGCCTCGGAGGCGGCGACCTTGGGAGCCTGATCGGTCTCACCCCGGTACATGGATTCCAGGATGAGGCGGCGCAGGTCACCCTCGCTGCGCTGGCATACCTGGTCGAGCAGGAAGGTGCGGGCCGGCTGACCGGTGGCCGGGAGGATGAGCCGCACGGGCTTGCCCGGCTTCCAGAAGAGCCGCTTGAAGAGGAAGACCCGACGCAGCTCCTCCAGGGTCAGCTCCGATACCGGCACGTCCGGACCGACGACGACGGCATAGCTGCCCCCCTGTGCGGGGCCTCCCGGAGGCGCGAGTCGTGCGGGCGCGTTGAGCGGAGCGGCCGAGAGGGGCGCAGCCGCAAGGAGGGCGGCCACGGCCAACGCCCGCAGGTCAGAACGTGAAGGCACTCTGTAGCACCACGATATGGGAGACGCCAATGGGCCGGTCCTCGTGCCGGTATTCCAGCTTCAGCGCGTTGAACCCGATGAGGTCGTAGCGCACCCCCGCGAGAACGCGGGTGAGATCGGAATAGCCCGCTCCGTAGAAGGGATCGGCGGAATCGAGCTTCATCCAGTCGACGCCCGCGTACGGGCTCCACTTGCCGAAGTGCACCACGCCGATGGCGTACGCGGATTCGTTCGTAGAACTGCTCGTGGGTCGTGTCGCTCTCGTGGCGGATGTGGAAGTACTCGGAGAAGAGGTCGAAGCGGTGGTCCCGGTAGACCAGGTGAGCCCCCAGGATCAGCTCGCTGAGGGGAGCGTGGCCGCCCGGAGTGGCGATGTCCTCCGGGATCGTGTCGTGGTAGACGCTGGGACCGAAGGCCAGGGTGTGTTCGCTTCCGAAGGAGAGATCCAGCTTGGCCACCACGGCCTTGCTCTTGTTGGCGTCGTAGGCTCCCTGGACGAGATCGGGCACCGGCCCCCGGCCGTTCGCGACAGCCGCGACGTAGCCGAGGTCGCCCCCGGCCAGTGGGACCTTCCCGTCGACCTCCAGCCCCACGAAGTGGACGGGGAGGATGCCCCCGTCGTCCTCGAACTTCAACGCTTCCGGTCGGTCCACCGTGGGCTCCAGGAGGGCGCCATGGTGGTAGGCCTCGTTCCAGAAGCCCAGGGGCGTGTGGCCGCGGCCCAGCGCCGCGCGAAACCGGTCCGAATAGCTGTACCGGACCTGGAGGCGCTCGACGTCGATGCCGCTCTCCTGGTTCTCGTTCAGCTCGAAGACCGTCTCGCCGAGGAACGAGATGTTCGTCGACAGCCGGGAGATCATGTAGAGGTCGAACTGGCCCAGGGCGAAGGCCGAGTTGCCGTTTCCCGGGGCCTTGTCGCTCGCGCCCCAAGGCGCACCGAAATCCACGTTGGAGAAGCCCCGCAGCGTGAAATGGGGAGCGCCTCCCTCGGCCTCGGGCGCAGCGTGGTCGTGGTCCTGGGCTATCGCCACGACGGGGAGGAGCAACCCCGCCAGCAGCAGGGCGGCGCACCTCGCAGCGTCCGGCCTCGGATTGAGATTCAGGAAAGGCATCGGGCCCCCGGGGACGCCGGATGATATCTCAACCCGGACGCGTCCGGACCCGGTAGAACAAATCTTTCGGCGGGCAAGAAAGTCCCCTGACTACTGGTCTGCGAAGACCAGGAAGTACTGATAGGGCAGAAACGTCTCCTCCTTCGCCAGGTGAAAGCCGCTCGCTTCCATCTGGCGGATCAGGTCTTCGCGAGCGATCTTCATCTGCAGCGGCGGGCCGAAGGGCAGCTCCCTCTTCTGAAAGTCGATCATCACCACCTGGCCGCCCGGCTTCAGCATCCTCCTCATGAGGGCCAGGTACTCGACCTGCTTCTCGATGTGATGCCAGGTGTCGACGACGACGAAGCGATCGACGGAGGCATCGGGCAGGAGCGGATCGTCCGGCTCCGCCAGGATCGTCTGCACGTTGCGCACACCCGCGTCGCGGACGCGCCGGTTCAAATGGCGGATCAGCTCGGGGTCGATGTCGACGGCATAGACGCGCCCCGTGTCGCCGACGTGGGCCGCGAAGCGCAGCGTGAAGTAGCCGGAGCCCGATCCGATGTCGGCGATCGTCTCGCCCGGCTTGAGATCGAGGGCCATCAGCACCTCGTGAGGCTTCTGGTACTCGTCGCGCTTGGGGTCCTCGAGCATCGCGATGTAGGCCTTCGGGTCCTGGTGGAGGCGATGCATTTCGTCGTGGGAGCGGGGCGCCTGGTCCTGGGCGGCCGCCGGCAGGGCCAGGACGAGCGCGGCAGTAGACAAGGCGCCGGGGTGGAAATGGAGCATGTGTCGATTATGCCCCGCACCGCCAGGGGGGACACCGGATGGCATAATCGGCTTCATGGCCGAGTTGCAGGACGACGCGCTCATGGACGCGGCGCAGGGGGGCGATGGGGAGGCGCTCGACGCCCTCCTGAGGCAGTACCAGCCGCAGGTCTTCCGCTTCGGCATGAAGATGTGCCGCGATCCCGAGGCGGCGCAGGACGTCCTTCAGGAAACGCTCTTCGCCGCGGCGCGGACGCTCCACGGCTTCCGGGGCGCCTCCTCCATCTCGACCTGGCTCTACACGATCGCCCGCAGCTTCTGCATCAAGGCGCGGCGTCGCAGCGTCTTCGCTCCCGAGGTCGTGTCGCTCGAATCCGAAGCGCTCCCTGGCGCGAGCGGCCCGCGACGGGGCGCCCGATCCCGAGAGGGCCCTCGCGGACCGGGAGGTGGCCGTGGCCCTCGACTCTGCGATCGCGGCGCTGGAGCCGGAGTACCGCGAGGTGCTGCTCCTGCGCGACGTGGAGGGACTCTCGGCGGCCGAGGTGGCCGAGGTCACCGGCGTCAGCGTCGCGGCGGTGAAGAGCCGCTTGCACCGTGCGCGGATCGCCGTGCGCGACCGGGTCGCGCCGCTCCTGGAGCCGTTCGCGACCCCGCCGCCGGCGTCAGGAGCCTGTCCTGACGTCGGCGAGCTCCTCTCCCGCCATCTCGAGGGCGAGATCGACGCCGGAACGTGCGCGGAGATGGAGCGGCATGTGACGGCCTGCTCGCGCTGCCACGCGGCCTGCGAGTCCCTCCGGGAGACGCTGCGTCTCTGCGGCGCCTCCCCGTCGCCGGGCGTGCCCGAATCGCTCAAGGAAACCATTCGGCAGGGGATCCGGAGCGTGCTGGCCGAACGCCGCGCCTGAGGGCACCCCCCGAACCCTTTCGGTTCTCGGCGGCTCTCATCCTGCAGAAGGGGATGGCATGCAGGAAGGGATGCAGCTGCTCTTGGTCGTGATCGTCTGGTGGGGTCTCCAGGCCTACGTCCTCCCGAGGCTCGGTGTTCCCACCTGAGCGGTGCCGAGACCCCGCCGGTCGGCGAGGAGCGCCAAGAACGTCGAGTCCTCGGACAGAGGGTGTTGAGGGAGTTGAGGCGATGTGCCACAGAGTCAAGTGCGACCGTTGCGGCAAGCCGAGCTGGGCGGGTTGCGGAGCCCACGTGGAGCAGGCCCTCCGAGGCGTTCCGCCGGAGGAGCGCTGCCAGTGCCCCCGGCCGAAGTCCCTCCTGTCCCGCCTCCTGGGGAGGTGACCTCGCGAGCGACCGGCCAGGCGAAAGCCATGGACGAGGCCGCGGGCTGACCTGGCACACCCTGTGCATTTCGGAGGTAGCAGGGAGGGTGCGATGGAAGCAGTCGAGCCTCGTGAGCGGGCGAGCCACGAACAGCGCAAGGACCTTGCCCTTCGGGCGGCCATCGAAGGAGTGAGCGCGGCCTTCGCTTCGCTCGGTCGCGTCTTCCTCTGCGTCGACAGTCGCTTCCAGGTCCTCCACGCATCCTCGCTCCTGGACCGGTTGATCGGAAGCGGGGCGGCGGCCGCCGCCCGCGGGCGGCCCGTGGCGGAGCTGTTGGGGGCTGAGCTCTTCGGGCCTTCGGGAACCCTTCGGCAGCTGCTTCTCGCGGGCGAGCGGCGCGAGGGATGGCGTTCGATGCTGACCGTGGCCGGGACAAGGCCACGGCTCGTCTCCCTGACGGCGGCGCCCTTCCATTCCGATCCGGGGAGCGTTTGCGATCCACGGGTCGCCTACATCGTCGTCCTGCGTCCCGCGGAGGAGGATCAAGCCGCGGCAGGTGCTCCATCGCCGTTTCCGGGCTTGATCGGCCGTTCGCCGGCGATGGAGAGGGTGTTCCGCCTCGTCGAGAACCTGGAGCAGAGCGAGGCCACCGTGCTCCTCACCGGCGAGAGCGGCACGGGCAAGGAGGTGCTGGCCCGGGCCATCCATGCCCATTCGCCGCGGCGCGGCGGGCCGTTCGTGGGCGTGAACTGCGGCGCTTTGCCCGGGGAGCTGCTGGAGAGCGAGCTCTTCGGCCACGTGCGCGGGGCCTTCACCGGCGCGGTCCGCGAGCGCGTCGGGCGCTTCGAGGTGGCGGCCGGCGGCACCCTCTTCCTCGACGAGGTCGCCGACCTGCCGGTCCAGCTACAGGTGAAGCTGCTCCGCGTCCTCCAGGAGCGCACCTTCGAGCGGGTAGGGGAGAGCCAATCGCGCCGCACGGACGCCCGCATCATCGCCGCCACCAACGTCGACCTACGGCGCGCCGTGCAGGAGGGGCGCTTCCGCGAGGATCTCTTCTATCGCCTCCGGGTCGTGCCGATCGAGATCCCGCCGCTGCGCGAGCGCCGCGAGGACGCCGAGCCCCTGGCGACGTACCTCCTGGCTCGAGTGGCGGCGCGGCAGGGCCGCGCGCTGCGATTCTCGCCCGATGCGCTACGCGCGCTTCTCGACTACGCCTGGCCCGGGAACGTGCGCGAGATGGAGAACGCGCTCGAGTACGCGGTGGCCGTGTGCAAGGGCCAGACGATCCTTCCGGAGGATCTGCCCCAGGAGCTGCAGGCGGCGGCGCCCGGCATGGTGAGCGACCCAGCGCCGCCACCGGCAATCCCCGGCCCCCGCCGCTCGGCCACCGGAGTGGACGTGCTGACACGAGCGCTGGAGACCCACCGCTGGCGGCGCGTCGAGACCGCGCACGCGCTCGGCATCAGTCGGGCCACCCTCTGGCGGCGCATGCGCGAAGCCGGCCTCCAAGGCCCGTAAACGTTTCGTCGCACGCAACGGAACGTCGCAACGTTTGCACTCACGCCGCCTTTCGCTCGACGTGATCCGGCCCCCCAAGTCACAGAGAAACAAGGAAGAGGCATGTGGCACGGCCCCTGCTCTACGTTTCAGGAGAGTAAGGATGGAGGTGAACGTCATGAAGCGTGAACGGGTCTTGAGCCTCTTCGTCCTCGGGGCCTTCCTGGTCGCGAGCGCTCCGGTTCGGGCGACCGACGGCTATTTCGCGAACGGCTACGGCACCAACTACAAGGGCATGGCCGGCGCCGGTGTTGCTCTCTATCTCGGAACGCAGGCTCCGGCGACGAACCCTGCGTCCATGGCCTTTCTGGGTCCGCGCTACGACGTCGGGATGGAGGTGTTCAACCCCAACCGGCAGTTCTCCGTGACGGGCTCGCCCTCCGGTTTCCCGGGCACGTTCGGCCTCGCCCCCGGCACCGTCCACAGTGGCTCGAGCTATTTCCCCATTCCCTCGCTTGGAGCGAACTGGAGGGTCGGCGAGAACGGCACCTTCGGGATCAGCGCCTACGGAAACGGTGGCATGAACACCGATTACGCCGCACCCGTGTTCGGTGTCGCTCCGGCCGGTATCGACATGTCGCAGATGTTCCTGGCGCCAACCTACGCCCACAAGCTCGGGCCGCGCCACGCGGTGGGCGTCAGCGCCATCCTCGCCTACCAGCGCTTCGAGGCCAAGGGTCTCCAGGGCTTCGGCAACTTCTCGAGCGACCCGACGAGCCTGACCAACAAGGACCATGCGAACTCCTACGGCGCGGGCGTCCGGCTCGGCTATCTGGGCGAGCTGGCCCATTGGCTGTCGGTCGGAGCGTCGTACCAGAGCCGGATCAACATGAGCAACTTCAACGAGTACTCGGGTCTCTTCGCGGAGAAGGGAGGCTTCGACATCCCCCAGACCTTCACGGGCGGCGTCGCGGTGAAGCCCGTCGACAAGCTCACGGTCGCCTTCGACGTGCAGTGGATCAACTACGAGAGCGTCAAGTCGGTGGGGAATGACTTCCTGCCGAACCTGGCGATCTCTCCGCTCGGGACCACGGCCGGCGCCGGCTTCGGCTGGCACGACATGACGGTCTACAAGGGCGGCCTGCAGTACGAAGCCAACAAGGACTGGACCCTGCGCACCGGCTACTCGTACGGCCGTCAACCGATCCGCAACAACGAGGTCCTGATCAACATCCTCGCCCCTGGCGTCATGGAGCATCACATCACAGCGGGGGTCACGCGCGCGATCAAGAGGGGCCAGGCCATCAACTTCGCGATCATCCGCGCCATCCCTACGTCGGTCACGGGACCGAACAACCTGGAGGCCCCGAACCAGCAGTCCATCCAGCTGAAGATGGACCAGTGGGAGTACGACGTCAGCTACTCCTTCGGCTTCTGAAGAACGGGGGATGAGGCCATGTTCAGCATCGTCGGGGCCGGAGCGGACGGCGCCCGGGGCTCCTATCAGTGCCCGGGCCTGGCTCACGCCGCGGCCTACCCGATCGAGGTCGTGGTGACTCGGGATGGGTCCGCAGTCAAGGTGCGCCTGGTCGACACGATGTACCGGATGAAGATGTACTTCGAGGACGCCGGCAATTGGGCGTTCATGAAGAACATGGGCATGCCAGGCTCGATCCACGACGAGCTGGCGGCTCAGATCAAGTCGGGGCTCGGTCTGCCATGACGACCACCCACGGGCTCTCGCGGCGGCGGTTCCTGAAGATCGCAGGCGCCGGTGCGGGCGTTGCCGCCGCCGGTGGTTCCGTGGGCACGTGGCTGAAGAAGGGCGCCGCCGCTACGCTCGAACGAGGCGTCCGCCAGGTTCCCACGTACTGCGACATCTGCTTCTGGAAGTGCGGCGCGATCGCCACCGTCCGGGACGGCGTTCTCTGGAAGATCGAGGGGAACCCCGCCGATCCGCTCGAGCCGCGGCCGGCTCTGCCCGCGCGGCACCGGCGGCGTCGGCGCCCACTTCGACTCCGACCGCCTGCGGGCGCCGCTCGATGCGCCGCAGCGTTCGCGGCCAGGAGGAGTGGACCGAGGTCACGTGGGACGAGGCGCTCGGCGTCGTCGCCGAGAAGATGCAGAAGATCAAGGCGCGAGCACGGCCCCGAGGCGGTCGCGCTCTTCAGCCACGGCATCGGCGGCACCTTCCTCAAGCACACGCTCAAGGCCTTCGGCACGCCCAACATCGCCGCGCCGTCGTTCGCCCAGTGCCGCGGCCCGCGCGACGTCGGCTTCAAGCTGACCTTCGGCGAGGAGGTCGGCTCGCCCGAGCGCACCGACATCCGGAACGCCCGCTGCCTCGTGCTGATCGGCTCCCACCTCGGCGAGAACATGCACAACACCCAGGTGCAGGAGTTCGCCGAGGCCGTCGGCGCGGGCGCCACGATCATCGTCGTCGACCCGCGCTTCTCGATCGCGGCCAGCAAGGCGAAGTACTACCTGCCGATCAAGCCGGGCACCGACCTCGCGCTGCTGCTCGCGTGGATGAACGTGCTCGTGACCGAGGGGCTCTACGACAAGGACTACGTCGCAGCGCACGGCTTCGGCTTCGAGGCCTTCGCCGCGGAGATCGCGCCCTTCACGCCGGAGTGGGCGTATCCCGAGACCGGCATCGAGCCCGAGGTGATCCGCGAGACGGCGCGCGAGATGGCGCGGCACCGGCCGGCGACGCTCGTCCATCCCGGGCCGCCACGCCACCTGGTACGGCGACGACACGCAGCGCAGCCGCGCGATCGCGCTGCTGAACGCGCTGCTCGGGAGCTGGGGGCGGAAGGGCGGCTTCTACGCAGCCCGTCAGCATGGACGTGCCCGGCCTATCCCTACCCGCCGTATCCGAAGTCGGAGCAGGGGCAAGGTCGACAACCCGGGCAGGCGGTACCCCTTCGCGACCGAGACGATCACCACCGGCATCCGCGAGGCGACGATCACCGGCCAGCCGTACCCGATCAAGGGCTGGTTCGTCTACGCCACGAACCTGATCCACGCGCTGCCCAACGAGCAGGAGACGATCCAGGCGATCCAGACCCTCGACCTGCTCGTCGTGGTCGACGTCATCGGCAGCGAGATCGCCGGCTGGGCCGACGTCGTGCTGCCCGAGGCGACGTATCTCGAGCGCTACGACGAGCTGAACGTCGAGTCGTTCCGCGAGCCGTTCGTGGCCCTGCGCCAGCCGGTCGTGCGAGCCGCCCGCCGACCAGAAGCCCAACTGGTGGATCGCGCGCGAGCTGGCCGTCAAGCTCGGCCTCGAGGCGTACTACCCCTGGAAAGACGATCGAGGAGTACCTCGACCACCGGCTGACGGGCGCCGGGCCTCAGCCTCGCGCACGCTCAAGGAGAAGGGGATCGTGCGCGGCGAGCCGCAAGCCGGTCTACTTCGAGGAGGGCGTCGCTGCCGACGTTCCCGACCCCGTCGGGCAAGATCGAGTTCTACTCGACGCAGCTCAGGGACGCGGGCTTCGACCCCGTCCCGAAGTACCGGCGCCCGCCGCAGCCGGCCCGCCGGGCTCCTTCCGGCTGCTCTTCGGCCGCGCGCCGGTCCACTCGTTCAGCCGCACGCAGACCAACCCCATCCTCGCACGACAGGATGGCGGAGAACGAGGTCTGGGTGAACGCGAACGTCGCGACGCGCTACGGGCTTGAAGAGCGGCGACCGCGTGCGCCTCAAGAACCAGGACGGCGTCGCTCAGCAATCCCATCAACGTGCAAGGCGACCCAAGCGCATCCGCGCCGACTGCGTCTACATGGTCCACGGCTTCGGCCACACGTCGAAGATGCTGCGACGCGCGCTCGGCAAGGGCGCCAGCGACGCGCAGCTCGTCACGCGGTACGAGACCGACCCGCTCATGGGCGGCACCGGCATGAACGTCAACTTCGTGACCCTCGAGGCGGAGGCCTGAGCGTGGCCCGCCTCGGGATGGTGATCGACACCCGCCACTGCGTCGGCTGCATGGACTGCGTCGTCGCCTGCAAGACCGAGAACGACGTGCCCGAGGGCTTCAACCGCGACTGGATCCGCGTACGAATACCAGGGCGCATGGCCCACCCTCGCGCCTGGAGATTCGCAGCGAGCGCTGCAACCACTGCGACGACCCGCCGTGCGTGACCTGCTGCCCGACCGGCGCCAGCCACGTCCACCCGTTCGGCGCGGTCGTCCTCGTCGACGAAGGACGAGTGCATCGGCTGCAAGGCGTGCCTGGCGTCGTGCCCCTACGACGCGCGCTTCATCCATCCCGACGGCTACGCCGACAAGTGCACGTTCTGCATCCACCGCGTGGAGGAGGGGCTCAGACCCGGCCTGCGTGTCGGTCTGCCCGACGCGCTGCATGCACTTCGGCGACCTCGACGACCCGCAGTCGCGAGGTGAGCCGGCTGCTCGCGTCGCGGCAGCACCACTCGCTGCTGCCCGACGGCGGGCACCGAGCCACGGATCTTCTACCTGGAGTGACGCGATGAGCCCCGAGCTCTCGAGCTCGTCACGACCGCCCACAGCCCGATCACCGACCCGCTCGCTCCACGTCTGGGGCTGGGAGATCCCGGTCTACCTGTTCCTCGGCGGCTTGACCGCCGGGATCATGGTCTTGTCGGGCTGGGCCCTCTGGCAGGGCCGCCGCAATCACCGCGCCGCACGCGACCTTCTCGCTGGCCTCGAGCGGCCTCTTCACCCTGGGGCTCGGCGCGATCTCGCTCGGCATGCTGGCGCTCTTCCTCGACCTCAGCCACAAGCTCTACGTCTGGCGGCTCTACCTCACGATGAAGCCCTGGTCGCCGATGTCGTGGGGCGCGTGGATCCTGCTGCTCGTCTACCCGGTGCTCGCCGCCGGCGTCCTGCTCGATCCGCCGCGCGCCTTGGTTCGCCCAGCGCCCGCTCTCGACACGCTGTGGCGGTCCTTGGCCGAGAACGTCCGCGGTCCGCCGCGCCATCGGGCTTCGTGTCGATCGCGCCCGGCGTCGCCCTCGGCATCTACACCGGCATCCTGCTCTCCGCGCTCGGCGCGCGGCCGCTCTGGTCGAGCGCGCTCCTCGGCCCGCTCTTCCTCGTCTCGGGCCTCTCGACGGCGCGGCCTTCGCCCACTGGGCGTCGCCCGAGCCGGCGGAGCGCGAACAGCTGGCCTGGCTCGACAACCTGTTCCTGACGATCGAGCTCGGCCTCCTCGGCCTCCTGCTCGTCGGCCTGCTGCCGTCCACCGAGGCGCACGCGCGGGCGGCACGGCTGCTCCTGGGCGGGCCCGTACACCGCCGTGTTCTGGGTCGGGCGTCGTCGGTCTCGGCATCGTCCTTCCGCTCGTCATCCAGTCGCTCGCCGTCACCCACCGCATCGCCCACACGCCGCTCGCGCCGGTCCTGGTGATCGCTGGGGGGACTCGCCCTGCGCTTCGTCATCGTCTCCGCCGGCCAGTACAGCCACTGGCCGACTCGTGTGAGCATGGAGGACCGCATGGCTACGACGACCCCGAGCGTGGCCGCGACCGCAGGCGTGAGCCGTCCACGCGGCGGCCGCGCAGCCGTACATGAACCCGTACCTGGCCGGGATCGGCCTCGGCCTCGTGCTCCTCGCCGCGTTCGTGATCGATGGGCCGCGGCCTCGGCGCGTCGGGCGCCTTCATCTGCGCTCGTCGCCTGGGCGCTCCACGCCGTCGCGCCCGGCGTACGTGCGCCGGCAACGAGTTCCTCTCGCCCTACCTCGGCGACGGCGCGACGCACCCGCTCAAGGCCTGGCTCGTCTTCGAGGTCATGGGCGTGTTCGCCGGCGCGCTCCTCTCCGGGCCTCCTCGCCGGACGCGTCGCGCTCACGATCGAGAAGGGGCCCGCGCGTCTCGAAGGCGGGCCGGCTCGCCTTCGCGTTCGTGGGCGGCGATGCTGATGGCGATCGGCGCCGCACCTCGCCCGCGGCTGCACGAGCGGCCAGGCCCTGACCGGCGGCGCGCTCCTCAACGTCGGCAGCTGGGCGTTCATGATGTGCGTCTTCGGTGGCGCCTACGCGGTCGCCTGGCTCTTCAGGAGGGAATGGCGATGAGCGCGCCCTTCTTCAAGTACGGCGCTCTTCGGCGACGAGGCCAGCCTGGTCGTCGCGTTCGCCGATCGGCATCGGCTTCGGGTTCTTCCTGGAGCGGGCGGGCTTCGGCAGCGCGCGGAAGCTCGTGTCGCAGTTCTACCTGACGGACCTGGCGGTCTTCAAGGTGATGTTCACGGCGATCGTCACCGCGATGCTCGGCGTGACCTACCTGGCGTGGACGGGCTTCCTCGACCTCTCGCTCGTCTACCTGGTGCCGACGTACTGGGCGCCGCAGGTCGTGGGCGGCCTGCTCCTCGGCGTCGGGTTCGTGATCGGCGGCTACTGCCCGGGCACGTCGATCGCCGCCATCGCCACCGGCCGGATCGACGGCATCGTCTACGCGCTCGGGATCGGGGCGGGCACGCTCACGTTCGCGGTGCTCTTCCCGCTTCTGCGGGGCCTGTACCTCGCGGGCAGTGCCGGAGCGCAGACGCTGCCCGGGCTCTTCCACCTCCCGTACGGCCTCGTCGTCTTTGGTGTCGTGCTCATGGCGCTCGCGGGCTTCTACGGAGCAGGGCTCGTCGAGGCCCGCTTTGGCGCGAAGGGCGAGAGGAGCTAGGAATGGCGATTCGATGGAGCTGGTCGAGGCTCTCCCTGAACCAGAAGCTCGCGGCGGGGGCCCTGGCCCTCGGCCTCCTGGCGCTCTTCGCCCGGCCAAACCGCGGCAACGTCGTCACCATGGACGTCAAGGAGCTGGCGTCGATCATCGACAAGGAGGGGGACCACGTCACGGCCGGGGAGCTGGCGGGCTGGATCGTCGCCGGTCATTCGGACTATCGGCTGATCGACCTTCGCAGCGAGAAGGAGTACGCCGAGTACCACATCCCCACCGCGGAGAACGTGACGTTGACGGCGCTGCCCGACGCCTCGCTCCAGGCCAACGAGAAGGTCGTCCTCTACTCCGAGGGGGGCATCCACGCCTCCCAGGCCTGGATGCTCCTGCGCGCGAAGGGATTCAGGAGCGTCTACACCCTCAAGGGCGGCCTCGATCAGTGGAAGGAGGACGTCCTCTTCCCGACCCTCGCGGCGAACGCGACGCCCCAGGAGCGGGCGCGCTTCGAGCGCGCGGCGGCGCTGGCGACGTTCTTCGGCGGCTCGGCCCGGACGGGAGCCACGCAGGCCGCGGCCGCCAAGCTGGCCGAGATGCCGAGGGTCGAAGCGCCTGCGCCGGCTGTAGGCGCCGCCTCGACGCCCCCGAAGAAGAAGAAGGAAGGCTGCTAGCCGTCGGCAGTCGTGACCTACAATCCGACCCGAGATGTCGCTCGCCCCCGGCACTCGGATCAGCGACCGCTATACCGTGACCGGCCTCCTCGGCTCGGGAGGGATGGGTGAGGTCTACCGAGCCGTAGATGATCGCCTCGGCCGCGAGGTGGCTCTCAAGGTGCTCCCTCCCGAAGTGGCCGAGAGCCCCGAAGCCCTCGCCCGCCTCGAACGCGAGGCGCGAGCCGCGGCCCGGCTGAGTCATCCGGGCATCGTCACGTTGTTCGACATCGTAGCCAGTGGCCCGGGCGCCTTTCTCACCATGGAGCTCGTGTCGGGCCGGCCGCTCCGCGACTCGCTGCGCGCGGGCCCTCTTTCGGTCGAGCGCGCCCTCGAGATCGCGAGCGAGGTCGCCGCAGCGTTGGCCCATGCCCACGCGGCAGGCATCGTGCACCGCGATCTCAAGCCCGAGAACGTCATGATCGCCGCCGACGGACGGGCCCGTGTCTTGGACTTCGGCCTGGCCGTCAACGTGGTGCCTCCCGGGAGCGAGGGCATCGACGATCTGACGACCGCGCTCCGGCTGACCCATCCCGGGGCGGTGGTGGGGACCGTCGCCTACATGGCCCCCGAGCAGGCCGCGGGACGTGCCGTCGATGGGCGGGCCGACCAGTTTGCCCTCGGGGTGATGCTGCACGAGATGCTCGCGGGGCGCCGGCCCTTCGCCGGTGGATCCGTCATCGAAGTCCTCACCGCGATCCTCCGCGATCCGCCCGCCCTGCTTCCCTCCGAGATCGAGATGGCATGCCCGGGGATTCAGGCCGTGGTCAGCCGCTGTCTCGCCCGCGAGCCTCGACACCGATACGGCTCGGTGGCCGAGCTGGTCGGTGCGCTGGAGGGCCTCATCGCACGCATACACTCTGCCACTCCGAGCCCCGGAGCGAACGCCACGGTGGGCCACCGTCGGCTCGGGTGGCGGGCACCGGCAGTCGCCGTGCTGGTCGCGCTGGTGGCTCTCGGCGCGTGGCTCATGCGAACCGACAGGGTTTCTCGGGGCTCGTCCGTGCAGTCCACCGTGCCCGAGGCGCTCGAGGCCTACCGACAGGCGCACTACTACGGGCTCAAAGAAGACTGGAAGGAGCAGGATCGCTCGATCCCTTTCTTCGAGCGGGCAGTGGCCCTGGATAGCACCTTCGGCGCGGCCTGGTCGGAGCTGGCCGGTCAATACTCTCGCAAGGTCTTCGAAGCGGACCCTCAACGAGCCTGGGAGACCAAGGCGGTGGCGGCCATCGGACGTGCGCTTGACCTGAACCCGGATGCTCCCGACGCCCTCGTCGCCCGCGGGAACCTCGCCTACACGAAGGTGAACGACTTCCCCCTGGATCAATCGGCGGCCGACTTTCGGCATGCGCTTGCCGTCGACCCGGACAACAGCCGTGCCCACAGTGCGATCGGCTCGCTCTACACACACGCTGGCCTCCTCGATCGCGCTCTGGAGCACTTGGAGGCGTCCCTGCGCCTCGAACCTACGAGAGGATTCGCGATGTTCCGCATCGCGCGAGTGCTCTGGTATCAGGGGAGGTACGAGGATGCACTCACGCGTTTTCAGGCGCGTCCCCAAACGGCGAGGCACTTCGAGGTGCCAATCGTCCTTCTCCACCTGGGCCGAGACGAAGAGGCCCGACGGCTGGTGGAGACCGCAACGCCGGAGCTGCGTGCGGACGGTCGGGATTCTGCCGACGCGAGCGACATGCCGAGCACCCAGGCCGTGGTCCTCGCGCGGGCGCGCAACGAGAGCGCCGCCCTCGAGCAGGTCGAAATCACCCTACGAAAGGACCATGGCGGATCCCATTTCCACCACGCGGCCTACAATCTTGCGGTCGCTTATGCCCTGTTGGACAAGAGGCAGGAAGCGGTCGCGATGCTCGAGCGGGTGGCGCGCGAGGGGATGCCCTGCTATCCGCTTTTCGCCGGTGATCCTCTCCTGGCCGGGCTACGGGGCTACCCGGCCTTCGACGAGCTGCTGGCGCGGATGAAAACCCAGAACGAGCACTTCCGGAAGACGCTCTAACCGGCGGAGGCAACCTGGCCCGCGGCGTGGTCTCGACCAGAGCGGCGATTCGTTGTTCCGTCTCGGCTCGAGCATATAGACGGCCAGCATCCCCGGCTCAAAATGGACGAGTGTGTATCGCTCTGGAAGCCCGGTGTGCGCGGGCGGATCTGCTACGCTGGCGATGACTTCGGGCGGGAGGCTCAACTTGTTTACCGTACTCCCATATTGGTGGTATGCTTTTCCATATGAAGACCACCCTCAGCATTGATGACAGCGTCATGGCGCGCCTGCGACGTGAGTCCGCGCGGACCGGCCGCACGATGTCCGAACTGGTCGAGACGGCCCTCCGCCGCCTGCTGCAGGCGAAGCCGGGCCCGGCCGAGCTTCCGCCGCTGCCGTCGTTCAAGAGCGGAGGCGCGCTGGTGGACGTCGCCGACCGCGAGGCCCTGTATCGCGCGATGGAGGGGCGCTGATGTTCGTGGTGGACACCAACGTCCTGGTGTACGCCGCTGATGAAAGCGCGCCGGAACACGCCCGCTGCAGGGGTTTGGTCGAGGGCTGGCGGCGAAGCAACGGCGCCTGGTACCTCACGTGGGGGATCTGCTACGAGTTTCTGCGCGTGGTCACACACGCACGCGTCCTGCGCCATCCCTGGACGATGGACGCCGGGGTCCGCTTTCTCTCGGCGCTGCACTCGTCTCCGGGGATCGATATCCTGGTCCAGACTGACCTTCATGCGCGCGTGCTGGCCGACGTGGTGGCGGAAGTGCCCGGGCTGGCCGGCAACATCGTGCACGACACGCAGACGGCGGTCCTGATGCGCGAGCATGGCATCCGCCGCATCTGCACGCGCGATACCGACTTCCACCGCTTTCCGTTCCTGGAACCCGTCGACCCCCTCATCGCCGAGCCCTGAGGGCGCTCGGCCGGGCCAGGGTGGCGCCGCGGAAGGGGAGCGCCTCCGCTCGAGCACGGACGAGCGGGACACCGGGGGCCCTGCGTCGCGCTTTCCGGAGGCAGGTCGAGGCCGCGGCCTTGCGAGACGTGCCCGGCCCGTCACCTTCTGCGGTCCGTCGAGGCGCGGGTAGCGTCCCGACACGACCTTGAACTTCGTGTCCAGGTCCCAGGGCCTGATGTCGCCCTCGGCGGCCTTGACGTCGAGAGTCTTCGGGTCCTCCTTCAGACCGACTTTCAGCGTGTAGCCGACGCTGGGGGCTTCGGCCTTGGGCGGCGTGTCTTGTGCCATCGCGCTACCCTCGCTTTCCGGCCGGGCCGGCCTGGGCCTTGGCCGCCTTCTGGACCGCCTCGAACACGCGGCCGTACGTGCCGCACCGGGTTGCCGGCGAGGCCCTCCTTCACCTGGTCGAGGCTGGGGCTCGGGTTCTTCTTGAGGAAGGCGGTCGAGGCTACGACGAAGCCGGGCGTGCAGAAGCCGCACTGGAGAGCATCGCACTCCACGAACGCGGCCTGGACGGGGCTCATCTTCTCGGGCGTCCCCAGGCCCTCGACCGTGGTGACGTCGTGTCCGACGGCGTCGGCGGCGAGCGGGAGACAGGAGCAGACGGGCTCGCCGTCGAGGAGGACCGTGCAGGCGCCGCAGCCGCCGCGGTCGCACACCTGTTTGGCGCCGGTGAGATCCCAGGTGGTTGCGCAGGGCGGAGAGGAGCGTGACCCGGGGCTCGACGGTCACTGTCTTGACGGCGCCGTTGATGCGCAGGCTGAGCGGCGCAGCGTCGGGCCCGAGGATCGCGGCCGTCGCGGGCAAGGGAGATCGATCGAACCTCCACTTTGTTGCGTGCTCAGCCCTGCAACAGACCTCGGGCGTACTCGCGGAACGCGTACACGTCGGCGAAGTTGCTCACGAGGCCGAGGGAGACGCGCACGGCTCCGGCCTCGTGAGGGTCGATGCAGCGCCGGAGGTCGTCGTAGGTCATTCGCGAGTCACCGGTGGTGAAGCAGTGCTCGATCTCCGGGCGCGTCAGGCCCAGGGCGACCTCGCCCGCGCCGGGGTTGCAGAAGCAGCCCGTGCGAAGCGAGATCCCTCGCTCTCCGGCCGACCGCTCGACGAACGGGTGGTCGATGACGCGGCCGGACGGCGTCGTAGAGATTCATGGCCAGCGTGGCGCCACGATGCTCGGTCGTCCCGGGTCCGTAGAGCCGCACGAGCGGGCGTCCGTTTCCATGGCGAAGGGCCAGGAGCTCGTCGATCAGCCAGCCCGAGAGCAGGCGTACGCGTTCGTGGACGCGCTCGATGCCGATCGACTCGAGCAGCTCCAGCCCCAGCTCCACCGCGGGGATGCTCGTGAAGTCGGGCGTCCCGTCTTCGAAGGCCGCCGCTCCGGGCGCAAGGACGAAACGGTCGGCCTGGACCGATGCGATGTTGATGGTGCCGCCGGCGAACCAGGGGCGGTGGAGCTTGGCCAGCGCCGCCCTGCGAGCGATGAGGGCGCCGACGCCGGTCGGATACCCGAACATCTTGTAGAAGGAGAGCGTCACGAAGTCGGGGTGCCATCGGCCGAGGTCGAGGCGGTTGGTGGGAACGAAGGCCGCGGCGTCGAGCAGGACGTCCCACCCCTTCGCCTGCGCCTTCGCGATCCACTCCAGCGGGTGCTGGACCCCGGAGAAGTTCGATTGCGCCGGGTAGGCGAAGAGGTTGTGGCCGCCCGGGGGCCGCCCCTTCGAGGCAACGCTCGAGCGCTCCCTCGTCCACGCGCAGCTCGGGCGGGACCATCGGCAGGTAGAGGGTGCGCGCGCCGCGAGCGCGGTCGAACTCCCGGATGCCGTTCACGGAATTGTGGTTGTCGAAGGTGAGGAGGAGCTGGTCGCCGGGAGCGAACGGATACGACTCGCCGACGAGCTTCAAGCGCGTGGCTGGCGTTCGCCGTGAAGATGAGCGCGTACTCGCTCCTCGTCGGCGCCGAAGAACTCGAGGACTCGTCGCCGGCAGCGCTCGACGATCTGCGTGCTCTCGCTGGAGGCCGGGCTCGCCGGAATGGGGGTTGCCGAAGACGCGCCCGAGGAGCAGCTCCGAGTGGCGCCGCACCTGCGACTCCGCGTAGAGGCCGCTCCCCGTGTAGTCGAGGTAGACGTGGCCCAGGGAGTCGAGGCGACCGAAGTCCCGGCGGCGCAGGTCGTCGACCGAGGCCGTTCCCCGCGTACTCCGGGTGCGCCGCGGTGAAGGCGGCCTCAGCTTCGCGAAGCGCGGTGTCGGTGGCCGACGTCATCGACTCTCAGCGGCGTGCCGGTGGATCCGGCGTCGGGCAGGCCCAGACGGCGGAAGACGGCCATGGCCGGACAGGCGTTCGTGAAGGCGGACTGGAAGAGGTTGGCTCCCACGAAGGCCGTGAACAGGAAGAAGGCCGGGTGGACCCAGTAGCCCAGGGCCAGGGACGCCATCACGAGGAAGCCCGGCGAGTGCCCGAACGGCGCGTTCGACAGTCATGAATATCTCCTTCAAGTCTACGACGCCACGACTGGAGACAGACCCTCCCGGCGCAGGATGTCGGCTCGCCCGCGGCGCGCGATCAGGTAGTAGACGACGGGCACGGCCATGCGCGAGAGGAACGTGGCCGCCACCTCGCCCATCATCAGGCTGATGGCGAGGCCCTGGAAGATCGGGTCGAAGAGGATGACGAGGGAGCCGACGACCACGGCCGCCGCGGTGAGCAGCATGGGCCGGAAGCGCACCGCTCCGGCCTCGACCACGGCCTCTGCGAGCGGCATACCCTGCCGCAGCTTCAGCTCGATGAAGTCGACCAGGATGATCGAGTTCCGCACGATGATCCCGGCGCCCGCGATGAAGCCGATCATGGACGTGGCCGTGAAGAACGCTCCGAAGATCCAGTGGCCGGGCAGGATGCCGATGAGAGAGAGCGGGATCGGGAGCAGGATCGCGAGGGGCACCGAGAAGGACTGGAACCAGCCGATGACGAGGATCGCGATCAGGACCAGCACCACGGCGAAGGCGATGTCCCAGGTCGCGGAACACCTCGTAGGTGATCTGCCACTCCCCGTCCCACTTGAGCGCCGGCGCGATCGGTCGTCGCCGGGAGCCTCCACGGCATGGCGCTCGATCGGGCCCGCCGCCCTCCGGCCGGAGCGCGTCGATCTTCTCGTTCAGGGCGGCCAGGGCATAGACGGGGCTCTCTCGCTCGCCGGCGAGATCGGCGAAGACGTAGGCGACGGGCTTCAGGTCCTTGTGCAGGATGGGCTGAGGCTCCGCCGATCGCTCCATCCGCGCGAGCTGCGCCAGCGCCACGGCTCCACCGGGCGCATCGACGCGCAGGGACAGCCTCCGCTGGAGATCCCCGCGATCGGCGGCGGAGAGGCGAAGGCGCACCGGAACCGGCTCGCGCGATGCCGGCACGTCCAGGCGGCCGAGATCACGGCCCGCCCCCGGCCCCGCGATCGTCTCGACGGCGGCGGCGGCCGGCACTCCCTTGAGCCCGGCTCTCTCGCGATCGACGACCACGGCCACCCGATCCCGCGGCGCCTCCAGCGAGTCGTCCACGTCGACGACCCCCGGTGTCGTCAGGAAGACGTCGCGGATCGCCTTGGCGACACCCTCGCGGGCCGCCGGCGGACGGGCCGTAGATCTCGGCCACCACCGTGTCGAGCACCGGAGGACCGGGCGGGATCTCGATGACCTTGACCCGGGCGTGGCGGCTCTTCGCGATCTCCAGGAGGGCGGGGCGGACCCGCTTGGCGAGGTCGTGGGACTGAAGGCTTCGCTCGGCCTTGTCCACGAGGTTCACCTGGAGGTCGGCGCCGTTCGGGGCACGGCGGAGGAAGTAGTGGCGCACGAGGCCGTTGAAGTTGTAGGGCGCCGCGGTGCCGGCGTAGATCTGGACGTTCGACACCTCGGGCACCGCGGGTCAGCGCGCGGCTCATCTGCCGCGCCGTCTCCAGGGTGACCTCGAGGGGCGTCCCCGCGTCATGGTCCACGAGGACCTGGAACTCGCTCTTGTTGTCGAAGGGGAGCATCTTCACCTTGACGAGACCGGCGGCCGACCATGCCCATGGAAGCGAGCAGGATCGCGACGATGCCGGCGAAGAAGCCCCAGCGCACGGCCGGCTTGGCGATCAGGGCGCCCATGGCGCGGCGATAGATGCGCGTCTGCCATCCCTCGGCCGCTCCTTCGCCGGCGCCGACCTCGTGGTGCCGGAAGATCCGGTAGGCGGCCCACGGCGAGACGATGAAGGCCACGGCCAGCGAGAAGAGCATGGCGGCCGAGGCCCCGGTCGGAATCGGACGCATGTAGGGGCCCATCAGTCCCCGGACGAAAGCCATGGGAAGGATCGCGCCGATGACGGTGAAGGTCGCGAGGATCGTCGGGTTGCCGACCTCGTCCACGGCTTCGGCGGCCACGCGCAGGAAGGGCGCGCCGGGCTTCTCGCGGTGATGGCGCTCGATGTTCTCGACCACGACGATGGCGTCGTCCACCAGGATGCCGATGGAGAAGATGAGGGCGAAGAGCGTCACGCGATTGAGGGTGTAGCCGGCCAGGAAATAGATGAAGAGGGTGAGGGCCAGGGTGACGGGCACGGCGATGCCGACGACGAGCCCCGAGCGCCATCCCATGGCGAGCGAGATGAGGGCGACGACGGAGAGCGTGGCGATCAGCAGGTGCTGGACCAGCTCGTTGGACTTGTCCTCGGCCGTCCGGCCGTAGTTCCGGGTCACCTCGAGGTGGATGCTGGCGGGGAGGAGGCGGGGGCGGAGCGTCTCCACCCTGGCGAGGGCGACCTCGGCGAGGTGGGTGGCGTTGGCGCCGGGCCGCTTCGCGAGGGCGATGCTGACGGCGGGGTACTCGCGGCCGGCAGGGCGTCGCGGCGGTGGCGCCGGCGGGGCCGACGCGTGAAGAAGACAGCGTCGGTGGCCTCGCCGGGACCGTCGATCACGCGCGCCACGTCGGCCGCGTAGACGGGCCGGCCGCCGCGAATGGCGACGACGACGCGCGCGACGTCCTCGGAGCTCTCGAAGAGCGGACCCGCCTCGACTGCGCGTCTCGCGGTTGTCGCGCACCATCGTCCCCGCGTCCTGCTTGGCCGCCGCCGAGCGGAGCGCCCCCGAGAGGGCCATCCAGCTCACGTCGGCCGCGGCCATGCGGTCGGGGTCCGGCTCCACCCTCACGACGCGGGGCTGGCCGCCGATCAGGTAGGCCTTGCTGGTCTCCGGAATCTCGGAGAGCGCCTGGGCCAGCTCCGCGGCCACGGGTCGGATCTCGTCGCTCGAGGACGTCTCGCTCCAGAGCGTGAGGGTGAGGAAGGGCACGTCGTCGATGGAGTGGAGCTCGACCGCCGGAGGAAGGGCGTCGTGAGGGCAGCGCCGAGCCCATCGCCGAGAGCCGCTCGTACACCTTGACCAGGCTCTCTTCGTTCGATTCGTTGACGGCAAAGCGGACGGTGACGAGGGCCATGCCGGGACGAGCGGTCGAGTAGACGTGCTCGACGCGGGAGATGCCCCACATCGCGCGCTCGACGCGGCTCGAGGAGGCGGCTCTCGATCTCGTCGGGCTCCGCCCCGGGCCAGGCCAGCGCCACGTCCACCATGGGGACGCGGATCTGCGGCTCCTCTTCGCGCGGCGTCGCCAGGAGGGCGAGGGCGCCGAGGCCGAGTGAGGCCGCGATGAGGAGCGGCGTCAGCTTGCTGTCGAGGAAGGCGTGGGCGATCCGCCCGGCGAATCCCGACGCGCATCACCGGGGCTCCGGCGCCGCTTCGGTCACCGGCTGGCCGTCCGTGAGGCCGCGCGGGATCGACGGCGACGCGCTCGCCGGCGTCGACTCCCGCGCGGACCTCGGCCTGGGCCCCCGCGGTGGGGCCGACGGCGACCCATCGCAGGCGGGCCGTCCCTTCCTTGACGACGAAGAGGCCGTTCAGGCCGCCGCGCTGGAAGACCGCGGTCGCCGGGACGAGGAGCCTCGGGGCCCCGTTCGGCGACGGAACGAAGAGGCGGGCGAAGAGGCCCGAGCGCAGGCCGGCTGCGGCCGGCAGGTCGGCCCGTATCTCGAAGCGGTGCGTGGCCGGGTCGGCGGAGGCGGACACGGCCCGAACGGTCGCCTTGACCGGCTCGGCCTGGCCGTCCACCTGGGCCTCGAGGGTCGAGCCGGGGCGGAGCTGCGAGACCAGGTCGCCGTCGACCGTGGCGCGAGCCTCGAGGCCGCCCCGTCCCTCGATCTCGACGACCGTGGTGCCCGGCGAGACGACGTCTCCCACGTTCGCGGGGCGCGACGCCACCATGCCGTCGAAGGGGGAGCGCAGCACCGCGTAGGCGAGGTTGTCCCCGGCCGCGGCCACGGCGGCCGCCGTCCCCGCCGCGCGGGCGCGGCCTCTTCGGCCTCCTTGGGGGTGGCGGCGCCCTTCTTGAGGAGCGCCTCGACGCGGGCGAGGTCCACGTCCGCGGCCTTGGCCGCGGCTTCGGCGGCGGCGAGAGCCGACCGCAGGGCGGTGTCGTCGAGCCGAGCCACCACCTGCGCCCGCGGCGACCGGGTCTCCCTCGCGCAACGGGCAGCTCGACGATCGAGGCGGGGATGCGTGCGGCGAGCGCCGCGCGCTGTCGGGCCTGGACCGTGGCGGGGACGGCAGTGACGCCGACACCGCCGGTGCGCTCCACCGAGACCGTGGTCACGGGGCGGACCGGAGGCGTCGTCGTGGGTGCGACCGTCGAACGAGGCTCGCGGCTGCACGCGACGGCCGCCGAGCAGAAGGACCAGGATCGCGGCGACGGGCTGTGGCGCCCTCTCGGCTGACGGTCTCAACGATCCCTCCTTCACAGTGCCCCGGCGGCGCGCAGCAGGACGGCGTCGGCGATCGCCGCCTCCGTCGCGGCGCGCAGTCTCCTCGAGCTCGGCCGCCCAGGCTCGCGGCTTCGGTTTCGAGCTCGTCGGTGAGCGTCGCCATGCCCTGCTGGCGCCGTTCCTGGACCACGCGGAGGGCCTCGCGCCCTTCCTCGGCTCCCCCGGCCGCTGCGGCGTAGCGCTCCCGGGCCGCCTGCGCGCGTCGCCACGCCGTCTCCACCTCGAGGCGCACCTGGTCGCGGCTCGCCCGGATCTCGAGGTCGGCAGCGGCCGCTTCCGCCGATGCGGCGCCGATGCGCTCGGCCGCGGGTGGGGTCAAACAGGCTCCATCGCATCAGCACTCCGAACGCGCCCGACTGATGGCCGCCGGACGAGCCGCTGCGGTCGTCCTGGACCTGCCCCCAGGCCGCCAGGTCCGGCCAGCTCGAGCGCTCTTCGGCGCGGACCGCCGAGGTCTGTCCCTGAAAGCGAGTCGTGGCCGCTCGCAACGACGGTCGCGCCGGCGACGGCTCGCGACGTCCATGCGGCCATGTCGCCGTCGGGCGGTAGCGGTGGCGCGGGCCGTTCTGTCGGAACGTAGGACGACGCTGGGTCGGCACCCATGACGTGCGACAGCGTCGCGAGGGCGATGTCCGCGTCCGCGTGGCGCTCGGCCAGATCGGCCTCACGCTGGCGGCGCCGGGCTCGGACCCGGAGCAGGTCGGCCGGAAGCGACGCGCCCTCGGCGGCGCGGGCCTCGACGTCGGCCTCGCGGGCGCGGGCACTGGCGAGGGCGCGCTCGGCGACGTCGGTGACGCCCCTGGCGAGGGCTGCCCGACGATAGGCCTCCACCACCCGGAGACGGAGGTCCTGGAGGCTCTCGTCGAGGAGCGCGCTGGAGGCCTGGAGGGCCGCGGACTCCGAGTCGGCGTGGGCCTTGACCCTGCCGAAGACGTCCAGGGGCACCTCGGCCGCCAGCGAGGTGGTGAGATGGGACAGGGCGTCGGGGGAGTTGAGCTGATCGATCGCGAAGTCGCTCTGCCCGAAGTCGCCGGCATTCAGCTTCTCGGCAAAGACCATGGACGGAGTGTTGGTCCGCGACCAGCCCGAGGAGAGCACCAGGCGGGGCCACCTCGTCCTCTGGACGGCCTCGGCCCGGGCGGTCTCGGCCTGCGTCCGGGCCCGCCGGGCCAGTATCTCGGGGTTGTGCTGCCCCGCAAGCTCGAGGGCCTGTGCGAGGGACAGGGGAACGTCCTCGGCGCGGAGGGTTGAGCCCGCAGCCAACAGAGCCATGGCGCTGCCCCAGCGGCTCACGAGGCGGAAACAGCCTGTCATACAGCCCTCCCCGCACGATGAGAGCCTCCGGCCGGCGAAAGGGTTCAGGAACGAGCAAGAAAAGCACCGCGGCCCGGTTTGTCCCTCGCCCGCGTTCTCTGACAGACTACGCTCTCCCTACCGGAGGTGCGATGAGACGAGCGTGGCCTGTGTTGATCCTCGTGATCCTTGCCCTCGCTCCCGCTTTCACCGGGGCGCAGGCGGCTCCATCCGAGAAGGACGACCTGGTCGCGCGCGCGAAGGCGCTCGAGCTGCGGACGCCCTACGAGCCTCCGCCGGGCGACCCCTTGAGCCACCACACCGCCGGGTTCGCCAAGACCCTGTGCTCCGCCGTCTTCATCACCGGGCTCGACGCGGACTTCGCCGCCGAGAGCGTCGGCTATTTCACGGGGCCGTACGCCGAGCGGGCGAAGGTCGCCAAGCCCATCGTCGATCGCGCGGCGAGGGAGGTCCGCATCGCATTGCCCAGCGGCGTCACGCGCGTCGCGCGCTACGTCGGCGATCAGGGGTGCGTCGCGCTTCCCGAAGGCGAGACCGCGCTCCACTACACGCCGAGGAAGGTCGAGAGGCGGCTGGGAGATCCGCAGGGGGTGCCCTGGCCGATGGGAGACGTCCTCCCGGACGAGCCGTTGCCGCCGGGACTCGACGCCGCCAAGCTGAAGCGCGCGGTGGACGCAGCCTTCGAGCCCGCGACCTCCCTGACGGCGGCGTTCGTCGTGACGTGGCAGGGGAGGCTGGTCGCGGAGCGCTACGCGCCCGGCATCACGGCCACGACCCCGCTCGAGAGCTGGTCGATGGGCAAGAGCCTGACCGCGACGCTCATGGGCATCCTCATCAAGGAAGGCGTCTACGAGCTGTCGCAGAAGGCGCCCATCCCCGAGTGGAAGGGCCCCGGCGATCCGCGGGCCGAGATCCGCATCGCCGACCTCCTCCACATGTCGAGCGGGCTCAGGATCCGGGCGCCCCACGATCCCGACTTCGATCCGAGCGGGCCGTATCCCGATCACCTCTACCTGTACACGGGCGGCGTCGACTCCTTCCACTACGCGGCCACGCGCCCGCAGCAGTGGCCTCCGGACACGGTCGGGCGCTATCGCAACACAGACCCGGTCCTCGTCAACTACCTCGTGCGCCTGGGCGTCGAGAAGCGCGGCCTCGACTACCTCTCGTTCCCGCAGCGCGCGCTGTTCGACAAGCTCGGTATCCGCACGATGGTCCTGGAGACCGACCCCTTCGGGAACTTCCTGACCCAGGGGTACGAGCTGGCTTCGGGACGGGACTGGGCCCGCCTCGGCAACCTCTACCTGCAGGACGGCGTCTGGAACGGCGAGCGCATCCTCCCCGAGGGCTACGTCACGTTCGTGAGCACGCTCGCCCCGGCCTGGGTGGCGGACAAGCGCCCCGTCTACGGTGGCTTCTTCTGGATCAACGGCGCCGGTGAGCTGCCGGTGCCCAGGGAGGCGTACTACATGTCCGGCGCCGGCGGCCAGACGACGCTGATCGTCCCTTCCCACGACCTGGTGGTGGTGCGCCTCGGCCACTACAAGGGCAGCGATCCCGGCGAGGAGAGCTTCGCGCGGGCGCTGGCGCTGCTGATGGAGGCGGTGCCCCGGCGGCGCTGATCCGCGGCGTCGCTGCGGTTGACCCTTTCGCACTTGCGATAAGCTCGACGGATGCCCACGAATCGAAAGGCCACCAAGGCCCCTCGCGCGGCCGCGGGACGAGGCCGGGTGCCGGCGGCGGCCGCCGAGAGCGATCTCGCCCCGCTCGCCGCCCACCTGCGCCAGACCGCGGAGATGCTCGCCGCCTCGCTGGCGGAAGTGCCCAAGGTCCAGGACTTCCAGCCCCTCGCGGACCACCTCTACGCCTTCGCCGAGAACACGCCCCACCTCATCGAAGCCCTGGAGTCGGTGCGCGCGGCGGTGGCGCCGTTGGACGATTGGCTGCTGCGGCTCCCGCGGGCCGAGGACTACGAGCCCCTCGCAGCTCCGCTCCGCGAGTTCGCACGGGTGTCTCCCGCCCTCGCCGAGAGCCTGGGCTCGGTGGTCCGGACCGTAGCCCCCCTGCCGGACCTGGTGGCGCGCCTTTCGGAGACCGCCGAGAGGCTGCGGGCGCTCCCCTCGGCACCTCCGCCGGCGCCGGAGCCGCGGAGCGGAGCCCTGACTTCGGCGTTGGCCGAGGCCGCCGACCGCATGGCGGCCGCTCGCGAAGCCATTCGGGGAGCCCTCGTGAGCCTGCCGCAAGACGAGGCCTACGCAAGATTCGCGACGCAGCTCAAGGAGCTGGCCACCGTCTCGCCGTCGCTCATGGAGTGGCTGCGCCAGGTCCCCGCGCTCAGCCTTCCCCTCGGAGACGCTGTGGCGAGCCTGGATCAGGCCGCGCAGGACCTCGAGATGGCGGAGCGCGCCGCGCGCAGGGAGGTCGCGTGCGCGGCTGTCTAGTATCGCGAGGTGAGGTAGCGGATCCCGACCGCCATGACGTCCTCCCACGCCTGTTCCACCCCGGGGTCGAAAGCGGGGTCGACCTCCCGTACCGTGGCGAGGAGGCTGTCCAGCCAGAGGTCGTATAGCTCGGCGCCGACGTCGAGCTGGGCCGAGCTGTGGCGGTCGGCCACCTCGCGCAGATGGCGATCCGCCTCCTCCGGGGCCTGGGCAACCCGGTGGATCAGGTCCAAGGAGGAGAGCACGGCGCGCTTCTGCCGGACGAAGTCCGTGCTCGCGAACTTCTCGCGCACCTTCGGCGAGGAAGCCAGGAACCGGTCGTAGAAGCGGTCGAGAAAGCTCGCATCCGCGCCGCAGCGCCGAAGACTCTCGCCGAAGGTCTGAAGGGTTTGTGGATCCGTGGGACGCCTCCGCCTCGTTGGCTCGAGGCATTGTACCTGCTTCGGGCCGGAGCCTTCACGGAACCGTCACCAAGAATTCACCGGTCCTGCAAGGCACGTTTCCAACACCGGGCGTATCAGGTGGGGGAAGGAGGTCGTCATGAGACACGTCATTCTCGTGGTCATGGGGGCGGCGCTCTGCGCAGCTCCGGTAGCCAGGACGGAAGAGAGCACGACGACGCTGCAGGCCATCGGCATGGGGCGAGCGCTCTACCTCACCAACTGCGCCCAGTGCCATGGCGCCGACGCCAGGGGGGCTAGCCTGGCTGCGCCGGGCAACGGGCAGGCCACCAGTGCGCCCGATCTGACCGCGATCGAGCGCCGGAACGGGCGTTTTGATCCGGTCCACGTCGCCTACCAGATCAAGGGCCGGGCATCTGTCGACTGCACGTCCGGCATGCCCTGCTGGGAGTACCTATCGGGTGAGCCACGCGGACGGGCCTACACGAACCTGCAGACCTGGAAGGTGGTCAAGTACTTGCAGTTCGTCCAGCAGCCCGCGCGGTAGCGCCCCATAGTCAATGGGAGCCCGGCTCCGCCGCTTGGAGAACCCGCGGCGAAGTCGGGCGCCCCACGAGGTCCGCCTCAGGGATGCGGGGGCTTCACGGAATCGTCACCGAGAATTCACCGGTCCTGCAAGGCGCGTCCCTACGGCGCGGCGTATCTCGTGGAGAAAGGAGGTAGTCAACATGAGACAAATCATCCTCATGGTCGTGGGGGCGGCGCTCTTCGCCGCTCCGGCGGCCAAGGCCGACGAGGACACCGCGACACTGCGGGCCATCGGAGTGGGGCGAGGCATCTATCTCACCAACTGCGCCCAGTGCCACGGCACCGACGCCAGGGGCGCCGCCCTGGCCGAGCCACACGACGGGGCGGCCACTCGTGCGCCCGACCTGACCGCGATCGAGTTGCGTGACGGCAAATTCGACTCCACCCGCGTCACGCATTACATCGCGGGTGAGCCATGGCGTGGTTGCACGTCGGACATGCCCTGCTGGCAGAGACTCATGGGGCGCGGACGCTGGCACACGGAGGCCTACGCACACCAGCAGATCTCGACGCTGGTCGAGTACCTGCAGTTCGCCCAGCGGAAATCACCCTAGCGCCGCCTTTCAACGGGGTTCCGGCTGCGCCCGTGGAAACGCCGCCGCGAAGGCGGGTCGCCCCGCCAGCACCGAGTAGGCGGGGTCCTTCGGCACGAAGACGACAAAGGGCCAGCGGCCCTCGATCCCCGTGTGGAGGGCGTCGAGGGCCGCCGCGGGATCACCCGCAAGCAGGCAGGCCCTCGCTCTCTCTCGCGGTGTCGGTGAGGCGGCTCCGCACAGGCCCCGCCAGGCGCGGACGAGCTCCGTCGCGGACGCGGTCGAGGGCGGGGCACGGCGGTCGCCCGGGGGGAAGACTCCCTGCCCTTTGAGCGCGAGAAGCGCCTCGTCCAGGCGCCCGGCCGTCGTGAGGCATTCCGCGCGCCCGACGCGCGCGCTCGAGAGGTCGGGCTCGAGAAGGAGCGCGCGGTCATAAGTGGCTATGGCCTCCCTCCACCGCGCCTTGGCCTGTTGCGCCCGCCCCTGGAGCAGCAGGATTCCCCCCCAGTCGGATTCCGCTGCGTTGTGTAGGCGCCCGAGGCTGTCGTCGAACCGCCCCTGTGCATCGAAGATCAGCGCCTCGACCATCACGACCGTGGGCTCCTCCGGGTCGGCCGCGTCGGCGCGCTGCCCCGCCGCTGCGGCCGCGACGACGTCCCTGTCGAACAAGAGCCGCACCATGGCGTCGGCGGCCTGGACCATCCCCGACTTCGCATCGAGCTCGAGGGCGCGGCGGGAGTGGGCCCGCGCCTCCGCCTCGGCCGCCGCTGGTGCCTCGTAGCCGAGAAGGGCCGCGACCCCCTTCGCGAGAGCGACACCGGCGTGCGCCGGCGCATGAAGGGGCTCGGCGTCCAGTGCGGCGAGCCAGGCCTGCTCGGCCCGCTCGTTCCCGCTCCGCGTCCAAGCAAGCCAGGACACGTGAGCGCGCAGGCATTGCCATTGGATGCGCGAGGACACGGGAGACGTCGGGGTCGTCGTCGCGGCTCCCTGGAGACGCTTCTTCGCCGCTTCGACGGCCGCGGCCACGATCCCCTCCTCGCCCGCCAGGACCTCGTAGAGGTGCCCGTGGACCTCCCGCGCCCAGAGCGCCCGCCGGTCGGCGCCGCCCACGAGGCGCAACCTCACCTCGATCTGCTCCACGGATCCGGACAGGTCTCCTTCGATCCATAGATCGGGCGCTGGCTCTTTTCCATCCCACGGCACGACGCGGGGGAGACCCGAGCGGCGAAGTTGGGCCTCGAGCGTCCCGGTGAGATCGGCCGCGACTCCTTCGAGACCTGACGTCAGGCCGCGGTCCTCGAGGGGCCTCACGGACACGGTGCGCGGGCGCTGGGAGGGCGGAGACCGCCCCACGACAACCATCCCCAGAACCCCGGCGATTCCAAGGACCAGCGCCGGCACGACGAAGCGTCGTCCTCGGAGCCGCGGGCGCGGATCGTCGGAGGAGCGACGGCGAGCGCCCTCGCCGATGCGCTCGACAGGGCCGAGGAGCCGGTAGCCCCAGCCCCTCGCGCCGGCCACGTAGCGAGGCTCGGCCGCGTCGTCCCCGAGGGCGCGACGCAGCACCATGACACGATGAGAAAGGGTCTGGTCGGTGACGTTCTGTCCCTGCCAGACGGTGTCGAGGAGGTCGTGACGCCGGACGACGTGAGGGAAGCGACGCGCCAGCGCGATGAGCAGCTCGAAGGTGCGCGGCGGCAGGACGATTCGCTCGTCCCCTCGCATGACCTCCGCGGTGTCCGCGTCTACGACGAGATCCTGAAGCCTGTAGCGCTCCGGCCCGGGCGCACGTGGCAGTTCCACCGCCCCTCCGACCGGGAAATGAGAGTCTCCAACGAGCTAAGATCTCACGCGCTCCGCCCGTGTCAATGGAGCATTTGGCTCGTGGCGCCGCGAGGCCCTGCCGGAAGGGCTTGCAGCACCGTATCCCAGCCCGGCGCCTGCACCGGCGGCACGCCAGGCGTCAGATCGATCCATCCGAGCGCAAACGGGACGAACGCATTGCTGTTCGTGGTCAAGGGTTGGTACGGGATCTCCGCGGAGTTCAGCGCGATCTCCGCTCCGGTGAGGCGCAGGTTGTAGATCCCGCATGGCGCACCGTCCTCCAGCAGAGTCATCGAGGGCGGATCACCCGGGTCGTAGTCCACGCTACCGGGCACGTAGGGTCCGTGCTCCGCCCTGAGCGGTCCCCATTGACGAGCCTCGGAGCCGGCCGGCCGCAGAAGGGCCCAGAGCCTCTCCACGGCGGGGCCCGGGTGGGCGGGTCCGGCCCTGAAGTGCGTGGCGCCGCGCCGGTCCGAGGTCACGATGTAGGCGTGATAGAAGCCTCGTCCCATGTTCCAGAAGCACACTCGGACGCTGCACCGCTCCTCAGGCGGCACGGCCGTCATCGGCGCGGTCGTAGGCGCGTCGGTCCGGGGGTGCGGCGCGACCTGCGAGGGCCGCCGGCGCGTCATCGTCGGTCCGGTCGTGCAGGCCGCCAGCCCGACCAGCAGGCACGAGAGGCTCCGGCCGAGGCGAGCCATCAATTCGTGAGGACCACTTGGAAAGCGCCCGTTTCGACGTGGGGCCCGAGGTTCTGGATCCCGAGGACGTACTCGCCTGGTTGCCCGTTGTAGAGGACGACATGCTGGCCCAAAGAACCGGTCTGGGAGGTCTCTTGTGCGAGAGAGGCGCAACGGCCGGTTCCGAAGTGGGCGGCGGTGCACCCCGACGGATAGAACGCGACGGTGATGACGTCGTCGTGGTGCGTCCAGCTGACGCCGGCGTCGAGACTCCCAAATTGGGTGCTCGTGAACCGCACCACCTTGGTCGCGGAGATCACATGGGTCTTGCCCCCCTGGCTCGAGGGCAACTGCTCGAACGTCCCCTGCGCGAGCAAGGTGCTCTGGGTCACCGATCCCGTCACAGGTGGCGACTGTCCGTCATGACCCGATGATTGGCACCCAAAGCCTGACAAGGCACCCCCCAAGACGACTGCGAGAACAGGTCCGGAGCAGACTCGTGGGTTCATGATGGGCCTTCCTTTCGCGCGGCCCGACGGCGCGGCCAGCCTGGAGAACGCTCGGATGGCGGTCGCCGCGAGCTCGACGAGGCAGGGAAGAGCACCAAACGTGCCAGGGAGCATTCCTGGCGAAATCACGAACAATGGGGTGATTGGACGGGTGTGACGTGGCGCCCGACCGCTCAGCGCCTGGGCAGGACGCTCAGCGCGTTGGCGGCGGAGAGAGGACCGAACGTCTACTTCGCTTGCGCCTTCTCCCAGACGATCTTCCAGCGTGCGACCTCGGGGTCGTCCTTCTCGACGTCGCCAAGGACGAGGCGGCCGTTCTCGAAGGTGTAGGGGCGGATCTGTCGCGATCCGACATATCCCGGGTTCGTGGCCACCTCGGGCAGGTGGACGATCTGGCGCAGCTTCACGTCGATCTCGTAGCGTCCGCAGTACGCGAACGAGCCGTCGGCGGCGGCGGCCTTCTCTTCCGGCGTGGTGTGCTCCGGATCCGCCCACTTCGGCCGATCCGGGTTGACCAGATCGGCGCACATGAAGCCGTCGCGCTGATACATGAGGAAGCCCTTGCCGCGCGGCCCGAAGGAAGGCATCGGACGGCGCGTGCCCTCCTTGAGGGTCTCCTCGGTCGACACCAGCCTCCAGGTGCCGACGATGCGGTCGCGAATCTCGGCCTCGGTCTCGGCGCGCGCCCATGGCGCGCAAGAGACGCAGGCCAAGAGAACGAGCGTCGCTCTCCTCATGGTGGCTCCTCCACGCCTGTCCGGGGGCGTCGGAAACGGCCTACTTCTTCTTCGCGGCCTTCTTGCGACCGGCCTTCTTCTTCCCCTTTTTCGCCGCCGCCTCGGCCTTCGAGGTCTTGGCGAGGTCGGCCCGGTGGGCCCGCTCGTAGGTCTGGATGTCCTTGAAGCGGCCCTCAGCGTCGCGGACCGCGTAGAGCTTCTTCCCCTTGGTGCTGCGGTGCGTAGTGCGGCGTGCCTTCGCCATGAAACCTCCTGGTCGCGTCGGATGATCGCACCATCGGCCCGCACGACGCAAGCCGCACCGACCCGGGTGCGACCGCGCGCACAGGTATGGAGGCGGACGGCTTGGTACGATGGAGGGTCGGACAGGCGAGAGGGTGGGACGCGGATGGCGCGCAAGCGACAGCGACAGCCCGAAGACGACCTCCTGGACTGGTTCACGATCACCTACCGCTCCCTCTATATCGGCCTGGGTGTGGTTCTCGGCGTGGCCGCGGCCGCGCTCTTCTTCTACGCCGATCGGCGGACGCCGCCGCCTCCGGCCCGTTCCGAATCACCGCCTCCGACGGTCACGACGGCGAACTTGACGTCGGTCGCTGGGGACGTGCAGGTGAGGAGGGCGAGGACCTTCGATTGGGTCGCGGCCGAGAAGGGGATGACCCTCGGGGGAGGGGACATCATTCGCGCGACCTCGGCTGCGAGCGCCGAGATCACCTGCTTCGACGGGACGGTCATCCAGCTTCACCCTGGCGCCTATATGACCATCGAGAAGACCTCCGAAGACGCGGCGACCAAGGCTCGGACGGTGGCCGCCCTCCTGTCCGCCGGCGCGGGAACCGTGGAGACCGCGAAGAAGAACGTTCCATCGAGCACCACGCAGATCTCGACGCCCTCGCTGAAGACCGTCTTCGACGAGTTGTCCAAGGCGGCTGTGAACGTGGGCGAGACGGGGGAGAGCGACCTTCGGCTCTTCCAGGGCTCGGTGCGGGCCGAAACGAAGGGGGGGCAGACGATCCAGTTGGGTCCCAGCGAGGGCCTGAAGGTCAGCGCACAGGGGAGCGCGGGACCGAAGGTGACACTCCCGAGCCTGCCCGTGCTCGTGGCCCCACCCCACCAGACCGAGGTCGTGTACCCGGACCCGAGGAGCAACATCGCGCTGCTGTGGAAGGCGGTGCCCGGGGCCGTCTCGTATCACCTGATGGTGGACTACAGCGCCTATTTCAACCGGCCCCTCGTCGACCGGAGGGACATCCACGAGAGCCGGCAGGAGATCCGGGGCCTGGAGCTCGGCAGGTACTACTGGCGCGTGTCCGCCCTCGACAAGGACGGCGTCGAGGGAGGGTTCTCCCCGTTCTTCAGCTTCACGCTCGCGCGGCACCCGAGAACAAGCGCCGAGGCCGAGCCTCCGCTCACGATCGAGTCGATCGACGTGCGGAGCAACATTCTCCAGGTCAAGGGAAGGACGGAGCCCGGCGCCACGATCACGGTCAACGGTCAGAGAGTGGAGGTCGGTGCCGACGGGGCATTCAACGAGTATGTCACCCTCGACAAGGGCGGGGCCCAGGTCGTCGTGGTTCGGGCCACGGGACTCAACGGTGGTGCCCACGAGGAGCGACGATCCGTCGTCGTTCGTCCCCCCTGAGGCCTCCGCGGCAGCCTAGGGTGGCTTCGGCCGGGCCTCCGCCTCTCGCGAGGCGTCGGGTCCATCGCTCCTTCGGCGTGACTGGAGCCGGCCGGCCATGCGCACGAGCTCGGCCAGGGAGCCTGCCTCCATCTTCTGCATGACGCGGGCACGATGGACCTTGATCGTCTTCTCCGAGGCGCCCAGCTCGGCGCCCACCTGCTTGTTCAGCAGCCCCGTCACGATGAGATCGAAGACCTCGCGCTCCCGGGGAGTGAGGGCCCGGAGGCGGGCCTGGAGCACGTCCCGGTCCGCTCCGCGCCCGCTGTCGTTCGCGGTGATCCGCGATGGCGCCGCGCACGGCGGCCAGGAGGTCGGGCGCGGATACCGGCTTCTCGAGGAAGTCGACGGCGCCGCCCTTCATCGCCCGGACGCCGCTGGCCAGGTCTCCCCGGCCGCTGATGAAGACGATGGGCATGTCGAATCCCCGCTGCTGCATGACGTCCTGGAGCTCCAGCCCGCCGAGGACCGGCATGAGGAGATCCACGACGACACAGGCGGGGGCGACGTCCGGGTGGAACCGCCGAGCAGGAATTCCTCTGCGGTCGCGAAGCTCGAGGCGGCGATTCCCTGGCTGCGGAGGAGCCGGCACGAGCGCCCGGCGCACCGCAGGGATCGTCGTCCACGAGAAAGACGCTGCCGGGGTCGGCTGCCGGCGCGGTTTCTCGTGCTTTCCGGGCGTCGGTAGCCACTTGTCCCTCCCAGGAACGCAACGGGATCGAATGATCTGATCGTATCACCGGTGGCGGGTTTTGGCGCGGAATTCGGTCGGAGCTGTCACGGGTTTCCCATCGGCGCATCGAGTGCGGAGGGATCTCGCTTATGGGACCTTGGTCCCATTCCACAGGGCCCACGTTCGCGCCACAATGCGCCCACCGGAACGATGAGAGGGTGCAGGCACGGTCTACCTGGTGGATGACGACCCGGCGTGCGCCGCGGTCTCGACCGTTTGCTCCGGGCCGCCGGCTACGACGTGGAGCCCCTCGAGAGCGGCGCCGACTACATGGCGCACTCGGCTCCGGCCCGCCATTCGTGCCTGGTCCTGGACATTCGGATGCCCCGGATGAGCGGCTTCGAGCTCCAGGAGGCGATCGCGGGGACCGACCACGACAGGCCGATCGTCTTCATGACCGGTCACGGCGACGAGGACGTCCGGGCCCGCGCCCTGTCGTCCGGCGCCGCGACGTGCTGTTCAAGCCCATCGACGCCTCGGTGCTCATCGAAGCGGTCGAGACGGTCCTGCTGGCTGGCCATCGCCGCGACCCGAATGAACCCCGCCGACGGTGCCGTGGAATCTCGAAAAGCGGAGGCTGATGCTCACGGACGACCGGTCGCCGGGAGCACCACCTCGCGCTCGTCACCTCTGCTGCGCCCCGGCCTTCTCGCCGGCGACGGTAGGCAGGACGACGTGAGGGTCGCGCCTCGGCCCGGTTGTTGGTCGCCTCGATCGTGCCGCCGTGGGCCTGACGATGGATCGCGCGATCGACAGGCCCATGCCGAGTCCCTGGGGCTTGGTGGTGTAGAAAGGCTCGAAGACTCCTCCGGGGCGGCCGTCGGAGGCCCGGGCCCCGTGTCCTCGACCGAAAGACGCGCACGCGCCCTGCCCGATGCCCTCGGTGCGGAGGACGGACCACGGCCTCGTGATCGCGGTTCGTGGCCATCGCCTCCATCGCGTTGATCACGATGTTGAGCAGCACCTGCTGCAGCTGGACGCGATCGCCCTGCACCACGAGGTCGCCCGGCAGGGGGTCGAAGCGCAAGGAAACGCCGCGGATCACGGCATCGCTGGCCAGCAGGCCGATCACCTCGCGAACGAGGGCGTTCGACGTCCAGGGGCGCGTGCATGGGCTCGCCCTTGCGCAGGAGATCGCGCAGCCGGCGAATGATCTCACCGGCCCTCACGCTCTCGCTGGCGATGTCGGCCAGCATCTCCTGGACTTCCGCGGGGCCGGCCCCGGGAGACTCGTCGATGAAGTAGGACGCTGCCTGGGCGTTGGCGAGGATCGCGGCGAGCGGCTGATTGAGCTCGTGGGCGAGAGACGTCGTCAGCTCGCCGAGGGTCGAAACGCGGAGGAAGTGGGCGAGCTCCTGGCGGCTCTTCTGGGCTTCGATCTCGGCGAGCTTGCGCTCCGACACGTCGGTGAGGGACACGACCGCGCCGCCCTCGGGCGCTTGGAGCGGCACGACGGTCATGACGTACCAGCCTCCCGGATGTGCCGGGCACGCGTACTCCAGGACGAAGGACTTCCGCGACCCGCCCAGCACGCTGCGGATGCCGGCCTGGGCGGCCTCGGCCTCTCGGGAGACCCACGGTCCCGGGGCGGGCCCAGAGCTCCAGGTGGTCCGATCCCACCTCGCCAGGCCCATTGCCGGAGCCGGCGCCCTCGCGGGTCACGCGGGCCCAGCTCTCGTTGACCGTCACGATGCGCCCCGACTTGTCCAGCACCGCCACGTGGCTCGTCAGGGACGCCAGGACGGCCGCCTTCGTGGCCTCGCTGCGCCGCAAGTCGTCCTCGGCCTGTTGACGCGCCATGGCGCCGGCCAGGATGTCCGCGACCAGGCGGCACTGCTCGACCACGCTTCGCGACCAGGCCCTCGGCGCGGAGGTCGCCATGAAGGCCAGGCTGCCGATGACCTCCTCGCCCGCGACCAGGGGAATGGCGAGAAGGGAGCGAACGCCGGTGCGGAGCAGGTGCGACCGCTCGCGGGCCGCCGAGTCGGGGAGGGCGTCGACGTCGGAGACGACGATGGTCTCCTTTTTCCAGAGACGCTCGGCCGCCCACGGGAACTCGAACCGATGCAGCGGGCCAGGGGCGGGGGGCGCGTGGGACGCCAGCCACGCGTAGGCCACGTTCAGCTGGCCGTCGGCGGTGAATCGCCTGAGGGTCACACGCTCCACACCGACGAACTGACCAAGCTGCTGGAGGCCGTTTTCGAAGGCTCGATCCATCTCGTGGCTGGCGGGGCGCACGAAGGCGGCGGAGAGCCGGGAAAGGAGCTCCTCGAACCGCAGCCGCTCGCCGAGCACCCGGGTCCCTCGGCGCCGCCCTTCGATGGCTGCTCCCAGGTAGAGCAAGGGGACGCCGATCACGGTCGCGAATACCTGAAGCACCACGACGCTCTCCCCGGGCGTCAGCGGGCTGAAGGGCCGCCAGCCGAGCGTGGCGGCCCGGATGACGCCGAGGGTCGTCGCGAGGAGCGCGAGGCTCGTGCCCCCCGGCCCGAAGCGGACGGCGGCCCACAGGATCGCGGGAACCAGGAAGGGCAACGACGTGTAGGGAGCGCCGGGAAGCTCGACGCCCTCGGCCCGCTGGCTGGAGAAGACGACCATCGAGACGGCCGATATCAGCCCGGCGAGGAGCGCCGCTTCGAGGCGGCGGAGCCGGGAGGACTCGCGGAGCCACCGGAGGCCGTCGCTGACGATCGTCACCACCGAAGGCACGATGGTGAGAGCGCTCAGCGCGTTCGAGTAGGCCCGGAGTCGGAAGACGGCCCAATACTCCTCGCCTCGCAGCCAGTGCACGACGGCGGCGTCCGCGAAGCTCGAGAGGGCGGGGGCCACCACGACGGCAGCGGCCAGAAAGGAAGTGACCCGACGCGCGGAGTCGAAGCGGGCCGCGTCGTCGCTCCATCGGCGCGCGAGCGTGGCGGCCAGGAGCGCCTCGGAGCAGTTCGTCACGAAGAGCGCGAGGACGAGGGAGGCGGGGAACCCCGCCTGCGCCTCGATGAGGAGATGGGCGGGGAAGGCCGCGGCCAGGACGACCCACCACCGTTGCGGAGCCGTGAGGAGCAGGACGGCCGTCAGGAGAGCGTTGGGGGGCCACAGGACCGAGGTGGTCGCCGGCGGCAAGCGGAGGACGAAGCCGAGCCGCGCGGCCAGGTAGTAGGCGATGGCTACGGCGAGGGCGAGCGGGAGCGTCCGCCCAAGGCCCTTCCGCTCTGGCATGGGCCCATCATAGCCGAGGCGCCAGGGCCCTCCGGGCTCGGGTGCGTATGGGACCAAAGTCCCATTTCCATTCCGGCCCGGTTCGCAAAGAATCGCTCGGCCCATAGTCACGCTTCATGTTGAACGCAGGAAGGAACGCGCGCCGACTGCTCTTCGCGATGGGGCTCGTGGTGGGCCTCGGCGTCTGGTGGGCGTCTTTGGCGGCACGAAAGAAGGCGCGTCGAGGGGCACCGCTACCGACGCGCTGAGCGAGCGGCCGTAAAGGGAGAGCTGAAGGCTGCCGCGTTCCTCGAGACGTTCGTCGCCTATCCGCCCAGCCAGCGTCCGGCGAGCTTCAACATCGAGGGAGTCCGCAGGCAGGTGAACAAGGCGATCGACGAGGCCTTCAAGAAGCGCGGTCAGGAGTAGGCGTCCCCAGGCGGCGAGTGGCGGGTCCATGGGACCAAGGTCCCATGGACTCGGCGCCCTGTGCCTGGCTAAGCTCGGATCGCTCCGTCCGTGCGATCGCCATCCGGTGTCCTAGGAGATGGTCGTGAAACTGACCGTCGGCCCGCTCGCGGTCTGCTCCGTTTCGGTGGTCGCTCTGACCGCCGTTTCGGCTCGGGCCGCCGATCCCTTGCCCTCGTGGAACGAGGGCGCCTCGAAACAGGCCATCTTGAAATTCGTCGCCGAGACCACCCAACAGGGCGCTCCCACCTTCGTTCCACCGGCCGAGCGCATCGCCACCTTCGACAACGACGGCACGCTCTGGACGGAGCAACCCCTCTATTTCCAGCTGGCCTTCGCCCTGGAGAGGGTCAAGGCCCTGGCGCCGCAGCACCCCGAATGGAAGACCCAGGAACCGTTCAAGACCGGACGGCGATCTGCAGATGCTACAGTGGACGGCGGCCGGCGCCGGTCGACGCTTCATGGGGATCGTCCACCACACCGACGCCGACCGGGAATGGGCCTACGACCGGCAGTCGAGCGTCGGGAAGCTGGACAAGGCCTTGGACGAGGCATTGGCCAAGGGCTGGACGGTCGTGGACGTGAAGAAGGACTGGAAGGAAGTCTACTCCTTCGAGAAGTAGGCGGGAAAGCCTGAGGAGGCTGCCATGCGCGGGTCATTCCTTCTGTTGGCATCGTTCCTCGTCACTGGTGACCTCGCGGCTCAGGACACGACGTCGCCGCCCCATCTGGTCGCAGCCGAGCTCGATCCCGCGCCGTGGAACGTCACGTCCGGTGGCATTGCCGCGTTCGACGCGAGGGTGGACGAGAAAGGCTCGGTGACCGCCGCCGACGTCGTTCAGGATGTGGCCCCCTATTCCGCGATGCTCGGAGCGTCGCTGGGCTCCTGGCGCTTCGAGCCGGCGCGGGAGGGCGGACGCGCGGTGCCGAGCCGCGTCCTCGTCCTGGGCTTCTTTCGCCCGCCCGCGATCCACTTCGCCGCGCCCGAGAACCCGCGCTACAAGGGCGCGAACGCCCCACCGGAGCTTCCGTGGCCGACGTCCGTCGTCGTTCCCCCCTATCCCCCGAACGTCCTCGGAAGCGGCCGCGTCGTCATCGAGGCCGACGTCTCGAGCCGCGGTCTGGTGACGGCCGTGCGCATCTTGTCCCCGCCGGGCGCGTTCGACAGCGCCGCCACGCAGTCGCTCCAGCAGTGGAAGTTCAGGGCGGCGAAGCGGGGGAATCACGAGGTGGGTTCACGGGCCTTCATCGTCCTTTCGTTCCTGGGCACGACGTCCTGAGGGCCCCGCCGTCCGCACGTCCCCTGCCTTCACAGGACCTTGACGTAGCGAAGGGTCTCGAGGCCATAGCCGAGGTGCTCGTAGATGGCCCGTGCGTCCCGGTTCGAATGAAAGACCGTGAGCGTCAGCTTCCGATAGCCTCGCTCGCGCGCCCAGCCCTCGGCGGCGCGCATCAACGCCCCGCCGATGCCCTGTCCTTCCGCGTCCTCCATCACCACGAGCATCCCGACGTGCCCGTGAGCCTCGAGGGTGAAGTAGTCGCGAAGCTCCTCGAGGTAGGCGAAGCCCAGCCGGGCGCCCTTCACGCCTTCCGCGATGAGCAGAGCGGAGGTGGGGGAGGGGGCCGTGAAGAAGGCCTCGAGAGAGCGCACTTCTCCCGCGACGATCTCCTCGGCGGAACGCCATGCGGGCGGGTGAAAGCCGGCTAACCGCCGCGCCGCCTCCACCACGAAGGAGCGGTCCGCGGCGTTGGCCGGCCGGATCGTCGCCGTCATTGCTTGGGGTGCGGGCCCGCGGCGCCAACCCTGAGGATGACACGCCGGTAGGAGGTGAGGGGCGGTGAGCCATCGTCCGTCACCGCCAGGATGACGTGGGCGATGCCGGACGGGCACGGAGCTCCGGTCGGAAGCCAGTCGGGCCGGCAGGCGGCCGTCGGTGTGACGGTGGCGACCGCGCGGTCCGCGTCGGCGATGGTGACGGCCGCCATGCCCTGTCCCGGAACGAAGCCCGCCTCGGCGTAGTGGAACCAGTGGTACTTCAGTTGCTGCCCGTCCGGATCCTTGCTGAGGCTCGCGTCGAGCGTCACCGTCGCGCCGACCCGCGCGTCGATGGTCAGCGGCGCGGTTCCGCGGTCGCCGTTGACCGTGACCGAGGGGGCGTGGTTCGCCTCGGCATAGGAGCTGATCGTCCAGTCCATCCGCGCGGCGAAGTCGTTCTGGTAGGCCTCGCGCCAGCGCCAGATCGTGGCTTGATCCGAGACGTGGCTCCTTCCGTCCACGCCGGCGACGGTGTCCTGGGACGTGACACGCCGGAAGAGATCGCCCCCCTGCGTCCAGAGCGCGTGCGTCTCGCCGTAGGGCTGGCGGAAGACGTAGCGTCCGCCCCAGCCTCCCCAGCTCGGGTTGCGATAGCTGTTCAGAGCCGTTCCGGGTGAGGCCCAGAAACGAAGGCGTGTCTCCCTCCATGATGAAGGCGAACTTCGGGTAGTGCCTGCCGAGGGGGCCCTTGACTCGAACGTGCTCCTCGAGCCAGGCGTTCGTGACGGTGGTCGGATCCGCGCCCTCGCAGTTGCGGTAGTAGACGTCGCCGCTGATGCCGGTCCAGGTGGCGCCCTGGTACTCCTCGCCGTTCGGGGGGGAGGGCTTCGCGACGTAGAAGAGCGCCGGGAACTCGCGGCGGATCCACGGGCCGGCATCGTCCTGGTCCGAGATGGAGTAGACCCTGAGCTTGGCGAGGAACCGGTCGAGCTCTTCGGCCGACCGCGTCGCGCGCACGTCGACGAGCGCCTGGGCCAGCGTGTTGGCGCCGCCCCAGACGGTGACCCACAGGGGCCGCGGGTCGACTCGATCGACGGCGCGGATGATGGCCTGCGCGCCGGGTGACGTCCTGCCCGCCCCGACGTCCGCCATTCCATAGTGAAGCTGGCCGGACGCCACGATGGCGTCCAGAGTCGCCGCCTCGGGCCATCCGGCCGCGTGCAGCAGCAGATTCGATCGCGCCTCGCCGTACGCGGCGACGAGCGCGTGCAACGTGTCGGGCTGGACCTTCTCCTTCTGCCACGTCGACGTCGTCGCGATCAGGGCCTCGAGATCGATCTCGTTCGAGTACAGCAGCAGTCGGACGAACGACATCTGGTCGTCGGGCTCGTTGCCGATGTCGGTCAGGACGATGGCGCGGGGCTTGCCGGCGAAATCGTCCACGTGATCGGGGGGCATGGCCTGTGCGGTCGCCCGTTCCGGCATCGTCCACGGCACGAATGCCGCGAGCGCGAGAACGGCGGACCAGCGGCGTCTCACGGCCGCGGATGGTACTACAGGGCCCCCGTGCACCGCAGGCGGTAAGATCGAACGAGTGACGGGCTTTCGCGGTCTCGCGAGCGCGGCTCTGGTCGTTTCCACGTCGGTCCTTCTTCTCGCGAGCGGACGAGGCGAGGAGAAGGCCCCCGTTGCCGCGCCATCCCCGTCGCCATCGCCGCGGGCGCCGGGGAGCATCGCTGCGTCGGTCGACCGAGTCGTCCGGCAGATCGAGGAGGCGCGCCTCGCGCCCTGCCGTCCGTCGGTGGAGGCGGGCACGCCCTGTTTCTCGACGTCGGTCGAGGCGAAGGCGGGGGAGTATTCGGTAGCTTCCTACCTGAGGGAGCTTCATTCCGGGAAGTCGGGACATGCGGCCACCGGTCAAGGTGGCATCACGATCGATCCGGTGTGCTCCGTGAAGCACGTCCTCAAGAAGCTCAAGAAGAAGAACGACACGTACTACCTGTATCGGGTGTGGGACCGTAGCGGAGAGCACGCCGTCATGCGGGAGCGCCCCTTCGACCCGGCCGTATTCCAGGGGATCCCCGAGTTTCACTTCGAGCTGCTCGGCAAGGTGGATGGCGAGTGCGCGGCGGTGGCGGCGTTCGCGCGCGCCGATCACCTCGGACCCCGCCCCTGAGGCTAGAATGCACGCGCGGGGCGGGTAGAGGCGTTTCGACAGGAGGTGTGTCGATGGACCACAGGAAGGCCGAAGAGTTCGACCCGGAGGTGCTCGTTCTCTTCGACGCGTACGTTCACGGCAGCATCGACCGCCGCGCCTTCCTCGAGCGCGCCGGCAAGTTCGCCGTGGGCGGGATGACCGCGGCGATGCTGCTCGACGCCTTGAGCCCGCGCTTCGCCGAGGCGCAGCAGGTTCGGAAGGACGATCCTCGCCTGAAGGCCGAGTACCTCGAGTACCCGTCCCCTGAGGGATCGGGGACGATGCGCGGCTATCTGACGCGGCCGGCCAAGGCGAAGGGAAAGGGGAAGCTCCCGGGTATCCTGGTGGTTCACGAGAACCGCGGCCTCAACCCCCACATCGAGGACATCGCCCGGCGGCTGGCCCTCGACGATTTCATGGCGTTCGCCCCCGACGCGCTCTTTCCCCTCGGCGGCTACCCGGGGGACGAGGACAAGGCCCGTGAGCTGTTCCCGAAGCTCGACCAGGCCAAGACCCGCAAGGACTTCGTGGCCGCGGCGACGTGGCTGAAGGACGCGCCGACTGCACGGGCAAGATCGGCGTCGTCGGCTTCTGCTACGGGGGCGGCATCGCGAACATGCTGGCCACCCGTATGCCGGACCTGGGGGCCGCCGTGCCCTTCTACGGAAGCCAGCCGGCGGCGGAGGACGTGGCGAAGATCAAGGCGCCGCTGCTCATCCACTACGCCGAGCAGGACGAGCGGATCAACGCCGGCTGGCCGGCCTACGAGGCGGCGCTGAAGGCCAACAAGATCGCCTACCAGGCCTACATCTACCCGGGGGTCCAGCACGGCTTCAACAACGACACGACGCCGCGCTACGACAAGGCCGCCGCGACGCTCGCGTGGCAGCGCACCGTGGACTTCTTCGGCAAGCACCTGAGGAAGGGCTAGCGTCCACGCGCTGCCCCGAAAGGCGACGATGGCGCGACTGAAACCCGAGCTGCTCAGGAGCGCCCTCGTGGCCGCCCTCGGCAGCTTCCTCTTCGGCTTCGACACCGCGGTCATCTCGGGCACCACCGAGGCGCTCCGTCTGCGCTTCGTCCTCACGAACAACCAGCTCGGCCTGACCGTGGCGAGCGCTCTCCTCGGCACGATCGTGGGCTCGCTCGGCGTAGGCTCTCCCGCCGAGCGCCTCGGACGGCGACCGGTACTTCGCGCGCTGGCGGTCCTCTACTTCGTCAGCGCCACAGGCTGCGCCCTGGCCTGGAGCTGGCCCTCGCTCCTGGCCTTCCGCTTCATCGGCGGCCTCGCCATCGGCGGCTCCTCGGTCGTGGCGCCCATCTACATCGCCGAGATCGCGCCGCCGTCGGTGCGGGGCGGCTCGTGGCGCTTGAGCCAGCTCAACGTCGTCGCGGGCATCCTGGTCGCCTACCTGTCCAACTACTTCGTGGCCGGGGCGCTCGGCGGGCCCGAGTCGCCAGGCCTGGCGCATGATGCTCGGGATTCCGGCCGTTCCAGCCCTGGCCTTCTTCTTCCTGCTCGTGGGCATTCCGGAGAGCCCTCGCTGGCTGGTCAAGCGCCATCGCCGGGACGAGGCGGCGCGGAGTCCTGGCGATCTTCGGCAACGAGCAGCCCGAGGCCCTGGTCGCCGAGATCGCGGAGTCGCTTCACGAGGAGACGGTCTCGGCCGACGAGCCGTTCTTCCAGAGGAAGTACAGGAGGCCGATCCTCCTCGCCCTCATGGTGGCACGTTCAACCAGCTCTCGGGCATCAACGCCCTCATCTACTACACCGCCGACATCTTCCGCATGGCGGGGGCCGAGCGCGCCGGCGCCCTGCTGCAATCCGTGGTCATCGGCTTCACCAACCTGCTCTTCACCATGATCGCAATGACGGTGATCGACCGCTTCGGCCGCAGGCGCCTGCTCCTGGTGGGCGCCCTCGGGCTCGCCGGGTGCCTCGGTCTCGCCTCCTGGGCCTTCAGCGACGGGATCGGCGGCGCCCTCGTCCTGGCCAGCCTCATCGGCTACATCGCCTTCTTCGCCTTCTCGCAGGGCTCCGTGATCTGGGTCTACCTCTCCGAGATCTTCCCGAACCGGGTGCGGGCCCGCGGGCAGGCCCTGGGCAGCTTCACCCACTGGTTCTGGGCCGCGCTCGTGAGCTGGACGCTTCCCCGTCATCGCCGAGGCCTCGGGCGCCGTCGCTTTCGCGTTCTTCGCCGCGATGATGCTTCTGCAGTTCGTGCTCGTGTTCCTCTACCTGCCCGAGACGAAGGGCGTTTCCCTGGAGCAGATCCAGCGGAAGCTGGGGATCGAGTGATCTACGGGGGCCTCGAGGGGGGCGGCACCAAGTTCGTGTGCGTCGTGGGCTCGGGCCCCGAGGACGTGCGGGCCGAAGCGCGTCTGCCCACGACGAGCCCGGGGGAGACGATCGCCGAGGCGCTCGCGTTCTTCAAGGAGGCCGCAGGCGCGGCTCGGTCCGATCCGCGGACTCGGTATCGGGTCCTTCGGACCCGTGGACCTGCGCCCCGGCTCGCCCACCTTCGGTTTCATCACCTCGACCCCCAAGCCCGGCTGGGGCAACGTCGACCTCGCCGGACCGTTCCGCCGGGAGCTGTGCCTCCCGGTGGCCTTCGACACCGACGTCAACGCGGCAGCCCTGGGGGAGTGGCGCTGGGGCGCGGCGCAAGGGCTCGACACGTTCGTCTACCTGACCGTGGGCACGGGGATCGGCGGGGGCGGCCTGGTGGGCGGCCGGCTCATGCACGGCCTGGTGCATCCCGAGATGGGCCACTTGCGCCTCCCGCGGGACCCGGCGTCCGACCCGTTTCCGGGCGCATGTCCCTTCCACGGCGACTGCCTGGAGGGCCTCGCGAGCGGGCCGGCGCTCCTCGCGAGATGGGGGCGGCCCGCCGAGGAGCTCCCGAGGGATCACGCGGCCTGGACCCTCGAAGCCCACTACCTCGCGCTGGCGGTCGTCAACCTCGTCTGCGCGATGTCGCCCCAGCGGATCGTCATGGGAGGGGGCGTGATGGAGCAGCCGCACCTCTTCCCCCTCGTCCGCCGCGAGGTCGGCCAGCTGCTGAACGGGTATATCCGGGCCCGCGACGTCCTCGAGGGCATCGACTCCTACGTCGTGCCGCCCGCGCTCGGCTCGCGGGCGGGCTCGCTTGGCTCCCTCGCGCTCGCCCTGCCGCCCGTCCCCGAATCTCGGGGATGAGCGTCCGTTTCTAGCTCCAGAGCCGGTCCCAGGACCTCTCCGTGTCCCACTGGGTCGTGGGCTCGAAGTACCCCTCGCCCTTGAGCAGGTGCGCCTTCACCACGTCGGGGTTCAGCTCGATCCCGAGCCCGGGCGTGTTCGGGACGTTGGCGAAGCCGTCCTTGACGATCGGCTTGGGCGACCCGGTCACGAGGTCCTCCCACCAGGGCACCTCGAGGGAATGGTGCTCGAGCGCCAGGAAGTTCTCCGTGGCCGCGGCGCAGTGGACGTTGGCCATGAAGGAGACGGGCGTGCCCGCGAAGTGCATGGCCATCGGCACGCCGTGCTCCTGGGCGTAGTCGCCGATCTTCTTGGTCTCGAGAATGCCGCCGGCGCTGGCCAGGTCGGGGTGGATCATGTCCACCGCTCCCATGTCGATGAGCTTGGCGAAGTCCTCCTTCAGGAAGATGTCCTCGCCAGTGAGGATCGGCGTGTCGGTGGCGTCCTTGATCTGCTTCAGGAGAGTCCCCAGCTGCCAGGGCACCATGTCCTCCATCCACGCGAGGTGGTTCTTCTCCATGGCCTTGGCGAGGCGGATGCAGGAGTTGACGTCGATGTGGCCGAAGTGGTCCGAGGCGAGCGGGATCTCCATCCCGATCTCTTCGCGGATGGCGGCCACGTACTCGGAGAGGTGGGCGATCCCGCGGTCGGTGATGGAGAGGCCCGAGAACGGGTGCATGACCATGTCGCGGCCCGAAACCGGTCCGCCAGCGGGCTGCGTCAGGCTCCCCGGGATGTCCTTGAGCAGATCCGTACCGACGTCGACCTTCAAGAAGGTGAGCCCGCGGTCCATCCGCTCCTTGAGCCTCTTCCCCTGGGCATGGCCATCCTCGAGCTCGGTGGTGTCGGCGTAGAGCCGCACGCGATCACGGAAGCGGCCGCCCAGCATCTGGTAGACGGGAACGCCGAAGGCCTTTCCGGCCAGGTCCCAGCAGGCCATCTCGACGCCGCAGACGCCGCCGGCCTGGCGCGCCGGAGCGCCGAACTGCTTGATCTTCCGGAAGACCTTGTCGACGTTGCAGGGGTTCTCCCCGAGAAGGCGGCTCTTCAAGAGGAGCGCGTAGGTCTTGCTGGCTCCGTCGCGCACCTCGCCATAGCCCGAGATCCCCTGGTTCGTGTCGATCCGGACGATGGGGCAAGTCATCGGCGCGCCGGTGACGACGGCCACCCTGAGGTCGGTGATCTTCAGGTCCGAGGGCATCGAGGCCTTGCTCACGTTCTGGACGGCGCCTTCGACCTCCGCCTCGGTGAGGAGGCCCGCGGCGCCGAGGCCGGCCGTGGCCAGCCCCATCTTCTTGAAGAAACTCCGCCGGCCGACGAGCTCCCGAGTCGCGCGTTTCATCGCCGCCTCCCTTGCTGGGCGGATTATAGTCCCCACGATGGAGCTGAGGCGGGACGGCCGGCTGCTGTTCGTGGCGCGGGCCGTGCGCACGTTTGCCTTCGGCTGGCTCTCGGTGATCCTCGCGCTCTTCCTCGCGGAGCGGGGCTTCTCACCGGCGCGCATCGGCCAGGTCTTCACCGCCACGATGGTCGAGGACGCGCTCCTGACACTGCTCCTGTCCAGCGTGGCGTCGCGGGTCGGACCGGTGCGGACGATGCTCTGGACCGCGCCGCTCGTTGCACTGGGGGGCGTGCTGCTCGCGGTCGCTCGGCATCCCTGGGTGCTCGTGGCGGGGGCCGTGCTCGGGACCCTGAGCCCCAACGGCCAGGAGGCGGGCCCCTTCCTGCCCATGGAGCAGGCGCAGCTCGCCGATCTCGTCACCCCGGCCGCACGAATGCGGGTCTTCGCCTGGTACAACGTGGCCGGCTTCCTGCCGGCGGCCCTTGGCGCTCTGGCCGCCGGAGGCTGGCTGACGGGCGCGCACCTCCTGGGGCTCGACGACGTCAGGGCCTATCGGGGGATGCTGTGGGTCTACGCCTGTGCGGGCGTGGTCCTTACGCTGCTCTACGCGCGGCTCCACGGCCTTCGGCGGGGGTCCGTGCCGGAGCCGCCCGTCGTCCCCCGGTCACGCTCGGGCCCGCTCGAGTCGCGCCGCGTCATCTTCGAGCTCTGTGCCTTTCAGGCCCTGGATTCCCTGGCGGGAGGGTTCATCGTCCAGAGCCTGCTGGCCTACTGGTTCCACGTTCGCTTCGGCGTCGGAGCGGAGGCCCTCGGACCCCTTTTCTTCGGGGCCAACTTCCTTTCCGCGCTGTCGTTCCTTGCCGCGCCCAGGATCGCCGACCGCGTGGGCCTCCTGAACACGATGGTCTTCACCCACCTTCCGTCCAACTTCCTGCTCCTGATCGTTCCGCTGATGCCCTCGTTCCGATCGGCGGCCCTCGTGCTGCTGACCCGCCACCTGCTCTCACAGATGGACGTCCCGACGCGGCAGGCCTACACCATGGCTCTCGTCACGCCGGCGGAGAGGCCGTCGGCCGCCGGTCTCATCTCGGGCGCGAGGGCGCTCGCCCAGTCGCTGGCGCCCGCCCTCTCGGGTCTCGCCATGACGACGGGCGCCACGGGAGTCCCCTTCTTCCTCGCGGGTGGACTGAAGATCGTGTTCGACCTCAGCCTCTACGCGCGCTTTCGAGGCGTCCCGCTCAAGAGCTAGGCGTCATCCCTGCCCGCGTACGCCGCGCCAGGCGCGGTCGACCAGGACGGCGACGATCTCCTTCCAGTCGGCCTTCTGGCTCGCGGGGCTCCAGGCCGGAACGCTCTGGCGGACGTCCTCGAGATCGATCGCGGCCTGCGTCTGCTCCAGGGTCTTTCCCGCGCGCGCCATCGCCTCGACCCGCGCGTTCACCGCCTCCATGAGCGAGCGGACCTGTCGCGTATAGGTGTGGTCGTGCATGACGGGTCCGTGGCCCGGGACGAGGGCGTTCACGGGGACAGCCTCCAGATCGCGAAGCACCCGCTCCCACGGCACGGGCCAGCAGCCGCCGGTGTAGGGGAGGGGCGACTGGACGAGGATGTCGCCGGTGAACAGGATCTTCTCCTGGGGGAGGTAGAGGGTCACGTCGTGAGGGCTGTTGGCCTTCCCGACGTCGCGCAGCTCGATGCGGCGGCCCCCCAGGACGAAGGTCAAGGTCTCCTCGAACGTGAGGTTGGGTGTCACGATCGTGAGGCCCTCGAGCTCCCGGAGCTCGTTCTTGCGCTGCGCGACGTACGAGGCTTTCCGCTTGATGTCCTCGGCGGCGAGGGGTTTGCCGACGGCGTCCTTGCCGGCCTCGACCTGCGCCTCGAGATCCTCGAGCGACTTGCGCCTCTTGGAGCCTGCGGCGGTGCTCATCTTCGACCAGTAGGCCTGGTTCATCTCGATGAAAACGGCGGACTCGCGCTCGCTCACGTCGAGGAGCCCCGGGAACGCGTCGCGATAGGCGACGGCGCCGTTGTTGTGGTCGAAGTGCCAGTGGGTGTTCACCAGATAGCGCACGGGGGTGCTCGTGAGCTGTCGGATCAGCGCGATGTCGGCGCGAGCCCGCGAGGGCAGGTAGGTGGAATCCAGGACGACGACTCCTTCGGTGGTGACGACGACACCCGTGTTGCCGTGGGGCCACTCGTCGGTGGCGTCGTCGTGAAGGATGACGTATACGCCGTCGGCCAGGCGCTCGACGCGAGCGGTGTCATCCTTCGGCTCGGCTCTGGAGGCCGTGGATGTCAGTGAGGCGAGCAGCGCGACCAGAACCACGCGTGAGAGCATCGGGCCTTCCTCCAATATGCTGGACGTTCCGCCGAAGGGCGTTCTCCCAGCATACGCGCAGCGACGACGGCCGAGGGACTCGAGGCACGGGGGAGACCTCGTGATATAAAGGCGGACCCCTTGGCAAGAACTCCCCACAGCTCCACTGCGGCGCGGGGCCGCGTTCCGGATCCGGCCGGCGCTCTCTACGCGACGCTCAACCCTTCGCAGCGCGACGCGGTCCTCACGACCGACGGGCCGCTGCTGGTCCTGGCGGGCGCGGGCACCGGCAAGACACGCGTGATCACCACGCGCATCGCGCACCTCATCTCCCTCGGCGTGGACCCGGCCAGCATCCTGGCCGTGACCTTCACCAACAAGGCCGCGGGCGAGATGCGAGAGCGCGTGGCTCACCTGGCTGGCGCGCGGGCGAAGGAGATCACCGTCGGGACGTTCCACGCGTTCTGCGCCCGCGTCCTCCGGGAGCACGGCCACGTCCTCGGGCTCTTCCGGAAGTTCACGATCTGCGACGCCTCGGACCAGCTGAGCGCCGTGAAGTCGGCGATGCGGGAGCTGCGCGTCCACGAGACGGCGATGCATCCGTCGGCGGTCCTCGCGCGGATGTCGCTGGCCAAGAACCGGATGGAGACGCCGGAATCCTTCCTGGCGGGCGGAAGCGGGGGACGCGACCAGCTCGTGGGCTCGGTCTGGGAGCGCTACCGGGATTTTCTCGCCCGGACGCGGACCCTCGACTTCGACGACCTGCTCCTCGAGACGGTGCGCCTCCTCCGGGACCACGAAGGAGTCCGTGCCCACTACCAGAAACGCTACCGCCACGTGCTGGTCGACGAGTACCAGGACACCAACCACGCCCAGTACGAGATCGTGCGCCACATCGGCGGCGAACACCGCAACGTGTGCGTGGTCGGGGACGACGACCAGTCCATCTACGGATGGCGCGGGGCCGACATCCGTAAGATCCTCGGCTTCCACCGCGATTTCGAGGGAGCCAAGATCGTCCGGCTCCAGACCAACTACCGATCGACCCGGCCCATCCTGGAGGCCGCGAACGCCGTCATACGCAAGAACGCCTCGCGCCACGAGAAGGCCCTCGAGTCCGCGCGGGGCGACGGGGAGCCGGTGCGCTTCGTGCGGCTGAAGGACGAGATGGCGGAGGCGCAGTTCGTCGTCGGCGAGATGCGCGGCCTGCTGCGTCTCGAGGAGGCGACGCCGGCGCACTTCGCCATCCTCTGCCGGACCCAGGTGCAGTTCCGGCTCTTCGAGGGGGAGCTCAGGGCCAACGGTCTTCCCTACGTCGTCGTGGGCGGGATGTCCTTCTTCGACCGAAAGGAGGTCCGGGACGTCGTCGCGTTCCTGAAGCTGGCGGCGAACCCGCTCGACGAGACGTCGCTCCTCCGGGTGATCAACACCCCGCCGCGGGGGGTGGGGAAGGCGAGCATCGACCGCGTCCTCGCCTTCGCGACGGATCACGGGATCTCGGCCGCCGAGGCCTTCGACCGCGCCGGCGAGATCGACGGGTTGTCGCCCCAGTCGGTGGAGGGATACGGCAAGCTGCGGGCGGCCCTGGAGGGCTCCGACCTGGCCCTCGCCGGCGCGCACCTGGTCTTTCGACTCGAGCGATTCCTCGAGACGATCGGCTATCGGGACGAGGTCAGGCGCCTCTACGAGGACCCCATGGCCCGCGAGGCCCGGTGGGCCGGGGTCCTGGAGGTCCTGAACCTGGCCGAGAACTACGTGCGCCGCTCCTCCGACCCGTCGCTCACCGACTTCCTCGAGGAGCTGTCGCTGAGCACGGAGGACGGACCCGGCGAGAAGAAGGACTCGGGACGGAACGCCGTCACCCTCATGACGCTGCACGCCGCGAAGGGACTGGAGTTCCCCCATGTCTTCCTCGTGGGGATGGAGGAGGGGCTGCTGCCGCACGCGCGCGCGGTCGCCGAAGGAGGGGTCGAGGAGGAGCGGCGGCTCGCCTACGTCGGCATCACCCGGGCCATGACGACGCTGACGATGAGCTGGGCCGTGGAGCGGGCCAAGTACGGTCGGCGCGCCGGGGCTGTCCCCTCCCGTTTCTTCTTCGAGGCCCAGGGCGAAGAGCCGCCCGAGGGCTGGAAGGGGATCGAGGCGAGTGTCGGGGCCGAGGACGCGGCCGACGACGACAAGGCGCCCGCCGCGGGTGGCGGCAAGAAGAAGACGACGACGCGGCGCAAGGCGCCGGCGAAGCGCAGCCGGCGACGCTAGAGGCCCCGACGCTCTCGGTCAGGGAGCGACGGAGCGGAGGGCGAGCTGGCCACATGCGGCCGCGATGGGGCCGCCCCGCGGCCAGCGGATCAGGCACCGCACGCCGCCGTCCTGCACACGGCGCTGGAACGCGAGGATGCGCTCGTCCGAAGGCGGGCGCAGGGTGTTGCCCTCGAAGGCGTTGTGGGGGATGAGGTTCACGTGGGCCGGCAGATTGGCGAGCAGCGCCGCCAGGCGGGCGGCGTCGGAGTCGGAGTCGTTGACGTCCTGCCAGAGGACGTACTCGATGAAGTAGCGCCGGCCCGAACCCGAGGCCTGGTCGGCCCGAAGGGCGTCGAGCAGCGCGTCGATGGGCCAGAGGCGCGTCTGCGGCATGAGCCGTGCCCGTTGCTCGTCCGTGGCGGCGTTGAGGGACAGGGCGAGGTGCGCGCGGCACTCGCGGAGGAACCGCTGCATCCCCGGCAGGACCCCCGACGTCGAGACCGTGACGTGGTTCCAGGAGAGGCGGGGCGCCGCGTCCTCGGTCAGCACCTGCACGGCGGTGAGGACCGCGTCCAGGTTGTCCATGGGCTCGCCCATGCCCATGAAGACGACGTTCCGGGCGGGCGCCTCGGGCGGGGCTTCGGCGCGGGCGACGGCGTACTGGAGGACGATCTCACCGGCCGTGAGCTGGCGTGCGAATCCCAGGGTGGCCGTCGCGCAGAACGTGCAGCGCTGCGTGCATCCGACCTGGCTCGAGACGCAGACCGTGCTCCTTCCAGTGGCGGGGATGACGACGGTTTCCACCGTCTCCTGGCCCAGGGCCAGTGCCAGCTTGGTCGTTCCGTCCTCGACGCGCCGGCGATCCACGAGCCGCCACGGCGGGAGCGGCGCCGCGGACCGCAGGGTCTCCCAGGCGCTTCGGCTCACCCCCGGGATGCGCTCGGGGAGCTCGGCCGGCAGAGCGCTCGTACCGAAGAGCCACTTGCGCGCGGCAAGGGCCCGCGTGTGGCTGCCCAGGATCGCCGTCAGCTCCTCGAGCCGTAGTCCCGGGAACGTCGCACCACGCATGTGGGATTGTAGCCCGCCGCGCTGACCGAGTCGGCCGTCAAGTACTACTTCAGGTACTCGTTCTGGAACGAGTCGCACGGCCCTCGCCGATCACTTCGGGTTCCCCCCACGCTCGTTGAGCTGCGGAAAGTCTCGCTGGTGCCAGACGGGATAGGCCGGCGGAACGTCGCTGGCCGCGTCGAGGGCGGCGATCTGCTCGGCCGACAGCGTCCAGCCCACGGCCCCGATGTTCTGGACGAGCTGCTCCTCGTTTCGGGCGCCGATGACGATGTTGCAAACCGTCGGGCGCTGGAGCAGCCAGTTGAGGGCGACCTGGGGGATCGCCTTGCCCGTCTCGCGCGCCACGGCGTCGAGGGCGTCGACGATCCGGAAGAGCCGCTCCTCGTCGTAGTGGGGACCCGTGCCGGCGATGTCGTGAGCGCGGGTGCCCGGCTTGGCGGGTTGACCTCGGCGGATCTTGCCGGTGAGCTTCCCCCAGCCCAGCGGGCTCCAGACGACGGCGCCCACGCCCTGGTCCAGCCCCAGGGGCATCAGCTCCCATTCGTACTCGCGATTCAGGAGCGAGTAGTACGCCTGGTGAGCCACGTGACGGGGATAGCCGTATCGGTCCGACACGGCGAGGGATTTCATCAGGTGCCAGCCGGAGAAGTTGGAGGCGCCGATGTAGCGGACCTTGCCGTCCCGCACCATCTGGTCGAGCGTCGCCAGGGTCTCCTCCACGGGCGCGTTGTAGTCCTGCCCGTGGAGCTGGAGCAGGTCGATATGGTCCACGCCCAGGCGCGTCATCGACTTCTCGACGGCGGTCAGCAGGTGCTGGCGTCCGGACCCGTAGTCGTTGGGTCCCTCGCCGGTGGGGAAGGTGACCTTGGTGGAAATCAGCAAGCGCTGGCGTTTGCCCCGGATGGCCTTCCCCAGGATCTCCTCGGCCATCCCGTCCGAGTAGACGTCGGCGGTGTCGAACATCGACACGCCATTGTCGAGGCAGACGTCGACGAGCCGCGCGGCGCCCCCCGCATCGGTCGCCCCCCACGCCTTGAAGAAGTCGTTGCTGCCGCCGAAGGTCGCCGTGCCGAAGCTGAGCACGGGCAAGCGCAAGCCCGAGCGTCCGAGCCGTCTGTGGTCCATGAGCGATTCTACATGGGGCCGGGCCGGTGCACTGGTCGGAGGAATGGCCGTCGGGGCACACGGCTATGTTCGTGCCACCGACGGAGTCGACTTCGTTACCCGGATGCCGCTGACCGATGTGCGCGAGCGTCTTCTCGGGCGGGGCATCAAGGCCGCCCTTCACAGGGGCAGTGTCCTCGAGGACGACTTCGACTGCCTGAAGGGCACCGTGGACGGGGTGAGGTTCGACGTGATGCCGCCGCTCGTGGCGCTCGAGTGGGACCGGGTGATCGAGGTCCCCATGACACAGAGGCGCAGCCTGCGCGTGGTCGACCTCGACGGGCTCATACGTTTGAAGCTGCGGGCCCAAGGGCCGAGAGACCTGATGGACGTGGCAGCGCTGACGATACGACACCCGGAGCGCCTCGCCTCGGCGCGAGAGACCGCCCGCAGCCATGGAGTCCTCGATCGACTCGATCATTGGCTCGCCGACCCCCGCCTGCAGGCGGAGCTCCTCGAGGCAGGCAGACGCGAGAAGACCAGGAGGGGCAGACCCGCCGTCCCGTCGTCAGCCCCTCAGGCGGAACGAGCGAGAAGACGCGTGCGCCGGTAGGTCTCCTGGATGATCCAAGCGTCGTGGCTGGCGCGGTGGCGGGAGAGGCTCTGGCTGGCAACGAGGTCGTCCTTCTCCCGGTGCCAGCAGGCCATCTGGGACTCGGACAGGATCATCTCCAACGGGCTGACGTGAAAGCGTATCGGCATGCGGGCGGCGTGAAACAGGGTCGTCAGCCAGGGCTTGTCCACGACCCAGCCGTCCGTGTAGACGGTCCGGCTGGTGAGCAGCTCGTTCAGCGTCTCGGCGACGTCGTGGCCTGGTTTGCCGTAGATCTCCAGGAGATCCCGCGGGATGCGGTGGACCCGCTCCGCCTCGGGATCCCAATGCGTCCACTCGGGCTCCGGGATGATCAAGGCGCAGTACTTGTGTCCGTCGTCGAGGGCTACCCCGATCTCGATGGGGTAGCTGCCGCCGCCGAAGCCTGAGGCTTCCACGTCGATGATGAGCGGGGCGTCAGTGCCGCTCACCTCTTCGGATCCAGGAGCGCCTGGTACACGAGGGCGCGGGAGAGGTCCTCCAGGTTGGGCATGCCCGGCGCGGTGACGAGGCGCTGCACCATGCCGACGAAGAGCAGGTCGTTCGCGGGGTCGATCCAGAACCAGGTGCCCGCCAGGCCGTCCCACATGTAGGAGCCCTTGCCGGCGCTGCTCCCGAGCTTGGCGGGGTCGTCGTACACCGCGACGTCGTACCCGAAGCCCAGACCCGGCTGCATCATGTAGAGGCCGATCCCGAACTTGCCGGTCATGAGACGGTCCGGGAGGTGGTTGCTTCTCATGAGGTCCACGGTGCTGGGCGAGAGCAGGCGGATGCCACCGAGCTCGCCGCCGTTCAAGAGCATCTGCGCGAAGCGGACGTAGTCGCTCGCGGTGGAATACAGGCCGCCGCCGCCGGACGGCAGCCCCGGGGGCTGGGTGACGTTCGGGTCATTCGGCACGACCACGAGCCCCGGACCCTTGGTGTCCGGCACGTAGACCGTCGCGAGCCGCGAGAGCTTGTCCTGCGGGACGAAGAAGGCGGTGTCCTTCATGCCCAGCGGCAGGAAGATGCGGTCGCGCACGAACTCGGGGAAGGGCTTCCCCGAGAGCTTCTCGACCAGGTATCCCTGGATGTCGACCGCGACGCTGTAGCGCCAGCCCTCCCCGGGCTGGTAGACGAGCGGCAGCTTCGCCAGCCGGTCGATGAAGGCCTGCAGGGACGGCTCCCGGACCGGGTTCGCCTCCTGGTACAGCTTGTCGACCGGCGTATCGCCGAAGAAGCCGTACGTGAAGCCCGCGGTGTGGGACATGAGCTCGCCCACGGTCGGCGGGTGGGCGGGCGCTTCGAGGGTCATGTTCCCGCTGCTGTCGGTCCCCGAATAGATCTTCAGGTTCGAGAGCTCCGGGATGTACTTCGAGATGGGATCGCGGGGCCTCCACTTGCCTTCCTCGTAGAGGATCATCATCGCGACGCCGGTGATGGGCTTCGTCATCGAGTAGATGCGGAAGATCGCGTCCTTGGGCATCGGCCTCGCGCTGGCGATGTCCTGCAGGCCGTAGGTCTTCTGCTCCACGAGCTTTCCGTGACGCGCCAGCATCGTGACGAAGCCGGCCAGCTCCCTGTGGTCGATGGTCGCCTGCAAGGCCTCGCCCAGGCGCTTCAGCCGATCGGCCGAGAAACCCACCGAATCCGGACTCGTCTCGGGCAGGGGGCCGCTCTGGGCGGAGGCGCCCGACGCCGCGACGACCAACCCGATCGACAGGAGCGAAGCGAAGCCCCACGCTCTCTTCTTCATTGGCTCACCCGGAACTGGTAGCGACCTCCCCCGCGAGCGGGGACCGGCGCATTCTACGCCGTGCCCTGGGGACGCGTCACATCCAGCCCTTGCGGCGGAACCACAGGTAGACGCCGAGGCAGACGGCGCCCATGAAGACGAGAACAGCCGGATAGCCCAGCCGCCACCGGAGCTCCGGCATGACGTCGAAGTTCATGCCGTAGACGCCCACGATGAAGGTGAGGGGGAGGAAGAACGCCGCGAAGATGGTCAGCACCTTCGTGATCTGGTTGGCCTCGTGGTCGGCCGCCGCCAGCGTCAGGCTGAGCAGGCTGTGAGCGTCCTCCAGGATCTCGTCGGTGGCGAAATAGAGGCTCTCCGCGTTCTCCCGGAGGTTGTTGAGATGGGGCGAGGGGGGCATATGTTCGGCGCCACCCGCCGTCAGCCGCTTGACCGTCTCCAGGATGTGGCGGCTCGTGGAGCGAATGGCATTGATTCGCCGCTTGAGGTGGAACACCTGGTGGACGAACGGCGTGCGGTTCCGGGGCTGTTCCTGGCGCTCCTCGATCGTGGCGATGCGGGCCTCGGCATCCTCCAGCGGCCTCCAGAACGTATCGATGGCACCGTTCGCCACGGCGACCACGTGGCGCTCGCAGGGTGGGACCGAGTAGGGGTCGGGGAGTGCCGCCTGGCGCTTCAAGTCCTCCAGGAAGCGCTGCTCGGCACGGTGGACGGTGATCAGGAAGCGCGCCCCAAAGAAGAGGGCGACCTTGCGCGTCAGGCCGTGAACGTCGTCGACGTCCGGGCCGGCGTTCTCGTCGTAGGCGCGCAGGATCACGAACGTGAGCGCTCCCAGCCTTTCCACCTTGGGGAGATGCTTCGGATCCAGGCAGTCCTGGACGGCGAGGGGATGGATCTGGTACTCGTCGGCCAGGGCCAGAAGCTCCTCCGGGCCCGGCCCGACGACGTCGATCCAGATGAACTCCGGGCTCTCGACGACGACCTGCCTCATTGAGGGGGGTAGTCTACTCCCGCGCGTGGCGCGGCGGGCCGGACCGCGAGTGCCGCCTTGACGATCGGGCGTGATGGTCAGTACGATGTGACCAGTTGGAGGCCGTCATGGGCCGGGTCGGGGCGACCGAATTCAAGGCGAGATGTCTCGAGTTGATGGACCGGGTGGCCGAACGGAGCGAGAGCTACGTGATCACGAAGCGGGGCAAACCGGTGGCGCAGCTGGTGCCGGTAGGGGAGCGCGCCCCCGGCACCATACTCGGGGCTCTGCGGGGCCTCGCCTCGGCGAGCGGAGACATCGTGGCCCCTGTCCTGCCCCAGAGCGGCTGGGAATCGCTTCAGGAATGGGACGAGGTGAGTGGCGCGCGACCGCCACGGGGCCAGCCCCGACGAAAGGTCTCGCGACGGCGGCGATGATCCTGCTGGACACCCACGTTGCCTTCTGGGCGACCACGGAGCCGCATCGTCTCTCTCGGGGGGCCACCCGCGCGATCCAAGCCGCGGAGCGCTCGGACGGCCTGGCGATCTCCTCGATCTCCCTGTGGGAGCTGGCGTCCTTGATGAGCGCTGGACGGATACGCGTCGGGGGATCGGCCGAAGGCTTCCTCAACAAGATGGCGACGCGAGGCGGACTCGCGGTCCTCGACATCACTCCCGAGATCGCCGTCCTGGCCGCACAGTTCCCTCGGAGCTTCCCAGGCGATCCCGTCGATCGCCTCATCGGAGGCACGGCCCGCGCCTATGGGCTCACCCTGATCACGAAAGACGAGCGCTTGCAGGGCAGCCCGCTGCTCCGCACCACCTGGTAGCGCGGAATCGGCCGGGTTGGTAGTAGAGTTCGCCCTTATGCCCATCAACGTGACCGAGGTGAAGCGCGGCGAGATCCTGGAGATCGACGGGGACCCGTGGCATGTCTCCGACATCGCCTCGCAAACGCCCTCCGCGCGAGGTGCCAGCATGATCGTGAAGGCGAAGCTCAGGAACCTGCGCACCGGCCAGGGGCTCGCCAAGAGTTGGCGCGGGGGGGAGATGGTGTCCACGGCGAACGTCGAGACGAGGGGCGTCCAATATCTCTACGGCCGCGACGACGCGTTCGTCTTCATGGACATGCAGAGCTACGACCAGTTCACCCTGGACCGCGCGCAGGTGGGGGACGCCCGCTCCTATCTTCTGGAGAACCTGGAGCTGCGGGCCGTGTCCTTCGACGACCGCGTGATCGCCCTGGAGCTGCCGATGACCGTCGACCTCCTGGTGACGGAGACCGCGCCGGCCATCAAGGGAGCGACGGCGCAGGCTCAACTCAAGCCCGCGACAGTCGAAACCGGCCTCCAGGTCCTCGTGCCGCCGTATATCGAGTCGGGAGAACGCATCCGCGTCGACACACGCGACGGCCATTTCGTCGAGCGCGCTCGCTAGGACCTTCAGGGACTCGGCGGTGGCGGCGTGACCGGGGGCGCCTGGGCGGCGCGGAAGCTGGCGGTGCTCACCAGGACCCGGCGCCCGGTGCGGAACGATTCGATCGACGCGAGCGCCAGCTCGAGGGCCCGGCGGCCGGCCTGGGCGTGGACCGGGGGAGGCTGGCCGGCCCGGAAGGCCGCGAGCAGCGCGTCGACGTGCTTGTCGAACGTGGCGTAGAAGCCGCGGTCCACGTCGTTGAAGTAGCCCGCCTGCCACACCTCGGCCGTTTCGCTGTCGTGGGGCGTGAAGGTATAGCGCCGGACGGTGTCTTCGACCAGGAGGCGGCCCCGCGTGCCGCTCACCTCCAGCGCCTGTGTCTGGGGATAGGCGTAGGCCGTGTCGTACGACCCGACGAGGCTGCCGACCGCTCCGCTCTCGAACTGGAGGGCGATGGCCAGCGTACGGAAGTACCCGGCCGACGTCCGATCGGTCATCTGGGCCATCACCGAGACGACGGGACCGCAGAGGAGCTCGAGCATGTCGAAGCCGTGGCACTGCGTCTCGATCAGGTTGTTGAAGGGATGCGACGTGCCGCCGCGTCCGCCGAAGCGCCAGGTGGCGAAGGTGACGTCGCCCAGACGGCCGGCGGTGACGTCGCGGTGCGCAAACGCCACGGGCTGGGCGTAGTGGTGGTTGAAGTTGATCGCGAAGAACAGGCCGCGCTCCGTGGCCTCCCGAAGGAGGATGTCGGCTTCGCCGAGATCGAAGACGAGGGGCTTCTCGACGAAGAGCGGACAGCCGGCGCGGATCACCTCGAGGGTGGGCGCGAAGTGCTCCAGGTTGCCCGTGCAGAGCCAGACCATGTCGGGGTGCTCGGCGTCGAGCATCCGGCCGATCTCCGTGTAGGGCGTCACGCCGTACTCGACCGCCCGAGCCCTCGTCTTCTCCGGGGCCCGCCCGCAGAGCGCCGACGAAGTCGACGTCCGCGCGCTGCGACAGGATGCGCGCGTGCTCGCGCCCCCAGCCCCCCGCCCCCACGAGGGCGATCCGGGTCCTGGTCACTGCGATGGCGTCGGCGGGCTCGCCGCGAGAGCCCCCGCGCGCCGAATCCTGCGCCTCGACTGGACGATGTGGGCGACCTGGTCGAGCACGACCGCCACGAGGATCACGGCGCCGATGATGATGAAGGTCCAGTTGTTGTCCAGGCGGAAGATGCGGCGGGCGCCGGCCGCGTCGCGGTAGGTCCACTGGAACATGTTGATGCCGTTGTCGATCACCCGCATGATGCAGGCGCCGATGATGGAGCCCACCACGGTGCCCTCGCCTCCGCGCAGCGACACGCCGCCGAGCACGGCGGCCGCGATGGCGTACAGCTCGTAGGCGATCCCGACCTGCTGCGACATCTGGCCGATGTAGGCCGCGTAGCACACGCCGGCGACGCCTCCCGAGAAGGCCGAGATGACGTAGGTCAGGGTCTCGACCCGCCGCACGGGGATGCCGGAGTACTCCGCCGCGTCGCGGTTGCCGCCGATCGCGTAGACGTAGCGGCCGAACACGGTGAAGTGGAGCAGGTAGGCGGCGACGCGCGGCGACGACCAGCAGGATCAGGAACGGGTAGGGGAGGAGCGGGCTGTCCCTCGGAGCCGAACAGCCCGCCGTTGGCGAGCCGCGCGAGGGGCACGTCGCCCAGGCTCGAGCGTGCCGCCGCGCACGATGGTCTGGGACACGCCGCGGAGCAGCAGCATCCCGCCGAGGGTCACGATGAAGGGCTGCAGGCTGAGGCGCGTGATCAGGAGGCCCTGCGCGAGGCCCGACCAGGGCGGCCACGGCGAGGGCCACCGGGATGCCGACCCAGAGGGAGTAGCCGAGGCCGCCCGGCCGCCGGGTTGTCGGGGTAGTACTGCCCCGAGAGCTTCGCGATCAGGACGCCGGTGAGGCCGATCACCGAGCCGATCGAGAGGTCGATCCCGCCGGTGATGATCACGAACGAGATGCCGATGGCGAAGATGCCGAGCATCGAGATCTGGCGCGTCGTGTTGATCACGTTCGAGGCGCCGAGGAAATCGTGGTTCGTCGCCCAGAGCCCGAGGCACAGCAGCACGAGCGCGACGAACATCCCGAGCTCGCGCCTCATGCGGCGCGCGCCTCGTCGGACGCGCCGGTCATGAGATGGGCGACGCGCTCGGCGGTGAGGCCGGCGCGGGGGAGCATGCCCACGATGCGCCGCTCGCGCATGACCACCACGCGATCGCTCATGCCGAGCACCTCCTCCATCTCGGAGCTGACCATCAGGATCGTGAGGCCCTGCGCGGCCAGGGCCGCCATGTGCCGGTAGATCTCGGCCTTGGCGCCGACGTCGATGCCGCGCGTGGGCTCGTCGAGGATCAGGACGCGCGGCTCCATCGCCAGCCACTTGCCCAGGACGATCTTCTGCTGGTTGCCGCCGGACAGGTTCACGACGCGGCTGTTCGGATCGAGGGCGCCTTGACGCGGAAGCGCGCGACCTCGGCCTGGGCGACGCGCGTCTCCCGGGCCCGGTCGAGGAAGCCGCAGCGGGCATAGCCGTGGATCGCCGGGAAGCGAGATGTTCTGGGCGACGCGTCATGGGCAGGACGAGGCCGTGGCGCTTCCGGTCCTCGGGCGCCAGGCAGACGCCGCGGCGGATCGCCTCGCGCGGGCTGCGCGGCAGGAACGGCTTTCCCATCGAGGCGCATCGAGCCGCCGAGGGCGGGGGTCGCGCCGAAGATCGCCTGCATCAGCTCCGTGCGACCGGAGCCGACGAGGCCGGCGAAACCGAGGATCTCGCCGCGCTGCGGCGCGTGAAGGACACGGGCGCGGGCGCCCCCGGCACGAGGAGGTTCTCGACGGCGAGCACGGTCTCCGCGGGGACGCGCTCCGGGCGCGTCGGGGAAGTAGTTCGCCGACAGCTCGCGTCCCACCATCAGGGCCACGATCTTCTCGTGGGTGGCGTCGCCGCGATCGAGGTCGCCCACGTGGCGACCGTCGCGGAGCACGGTGACGCGGTCGGCCAGGGACAGCACCTCCTCCATGCGATGGGAGATGTAGACGATGGCGATTCCATCGGCGCGAAGCTGGCGGATGATCTGGAAGAGCCGCTCGCGACTCCCCGGCGGTCAGGGACGAGGTGGGCTCGTCCATGACGATGATGCGGGCCTGGAGCGCCAGCGCCTTCGCGATCTCCACCATCTGCATCTCGCCGACGGTCAGGCTCGACACGGGGGTCTCGGGGGCGTGGGCGAGGCCCGACGCGCCGCAGCAGCTCCGAGGCCGCGGCTCGCATGCGTCGCCTCGGAAGCGCGCTCAGGAGCCCCAGGGCCGGGCCCTCGTTGCCCAGGAAGATGTTGCCGGCGACGTCGAGGTTCGGAGCCAGCATCAGCTCCTGATGGATGAGGGCGATGCCGGCCCGCTTGGAGTCGCGGACCGACTCGAAGCGGACCTCCCGCCCGTCGAGGAGGATCTGGCCCTCGTCGGGCGGGAAGGCCCCCCCGAGGATCTTGATGAGCGTGGACTTGCCGGCTCCGTTCTCGCCGGTGAGGGCCAGCACCTCGCCGCGCCGGAGGTGGAGCGAGACCCCTTGGAGCGCAATGACCCCGGGGAAGCGCTTGGCGATCCCGCGCATCTCGAGGAGCGGCGGTGCCACGGGCGCTGGGCTCGCCATGGTGCGATCAGCGCTCGGAGGCTACTTCTTCCACTCGGCGAGCCGCTTCTCGAAGTCGTCGAGGGTGTCCTTGTCGATCACCTCGACGCCGGTGTTCTCGATGCCGCTCGCGGGGATCTCGGCCCGCGCCTTGTCGAAGCTCGGTGGCGAGTCGGTGCATCCACCTGGCCGACCGATACCCCATCTCGAAAGGATGCTGGACGACCGTCGCGGCGATGGTTCCGGCCCGGATGCCCTTCAAGGAGCCGTCCTCCTCGTCGAAGACCGCGGCCAGCACCTTGCCCTTCTTGCCCGTTCCCTCGAGGGCCGCCGCGATCGCGGGCCCGTTGTAGGACCAGAGGCCGCAGACGAGGTTCAGGTCCGGTCGCGCGTTCAGGATGTCCTCGACGTTCCCGCGGGCCTTGGCCCGGTCGGTCTGGTCCTCGCGCTTCTCCACGATCTCGATGCCGTGGTCCTTCACGGCGTCGCTCACACCCGAAGGCGCTCGGCGGCGTTGTCGGCGGAGAAGAACCCCACGAAGACCGCCATCTTCCCGCCGCTCGGGAGGAGCTTCACGATCCGCTCGCCGAGGGTCTTGCCAGCCTCGTAGTTGATCGTGCCCGACGTAGAGCAGCCTCTTGGTGTCGGCGGCATCGGAGTCGAAGGTGATGAGGTGGGTCTTCAGGGCGGCGGCGTTCAGCGCCGCCACCTGGTCCTTCGGTGCGATGACGCTCACGGCGACCGAGTCGTACCCCTGGCTCACCAGGTTCTCGATGATCTGGTTCTGCTCCTCGGTCTTTCCGTTGGGGGGCATCTTGATGTCGACCTGGACGCCCGCCTCGCGCTCGTACTTGTGGATGCCGTTGGCGGCGATCTTCCAGAACTCGCTCGTGTTGTTCGTCACGAAGGCCAGCTTGACGATCTTGGCCGACTCGTCCGCGGCCCGCTGGCACCCGACACCGCCGGCCAGGGCCAACAGGACGAACACGGGCACCACGTAGCCGCCTCTCGGAGAAGCCTTACCCATCACAGTTAGCCCCTTGCCTTTCTGAGTCGATGGGATTCTAGTCGGACCTTCCGCTTCCGTCCAGGGTCTTCGTCAAGGTGCCCGCTCTGGTGCCCCCGCTCCGGGCTCGACCAGGACCTTCAGTCCCTCCCGGCGCGCGGCGACCGAGAAGGCCTCGGGGCCGCGCTCCAGAGGAAAGCGGTGGGTGACCGGGGAGCGGAGGTCCACCTGTCCGCTCTCGGCGAGGCGGATGGCCCGCGGATAGGTGTGCTTCATCCGACGGGACAGGACCAGGGTGAGGCCCTTCCGCCGGGCGGTCGAGGCCTTGAAGGACGTGCGCTCCTCGGCCGGGATGCCGGCAAGGACCACCCGCGCGCCGGGACGGACCGCTTCGATCGCCGCGTCGACCGCCGCGTTCTCCCCGGCCGCCTCGATCGCAGCGTCCAGGCCGGGGCCGCCCATGGCATCGCGGATGGCTCGCGCCTCGCGCCCGCCCTCGGCCGCGAAGACGATCGCCCCCAGCCGCCGCGCGGCCTCCAGGCGGTGGGGGCGCTCCGCGAGGTCCGTGGCGAAGAGCCGGGCCGCCCCCAGAAGGCGCGCCGCCTGCAGGACGAGGAGGCCGATCGGGCCGCAGCCGAACACGCCCACGCGGGATCCCGGGCGGAGATGCGCGAGGTCCACGGCGTGGAGCGCGACCCCCAGGGGCTCGAGCATCGCCCCGTCGGCATCGCTGAGGGAGGCGGGGAGAGGGAACAGGCAGCGCTCCGGCCAGGCGAGCCATTCGCGGAGGCCGCCGTCGTCCTCCGCGTGCCCCGCGAAGCGGATTCCCTCGCAGAGGTTGGGATGACCCTCGAGGCAGAGCTCGCAGGCCTGGCAAGGGATGGCGGGGTCGAGCGCCACGCGCCGGCCGTCGTCGGTGACGCCCGCGAGCTCGTGGCCGAGGACGAGGGGCCGGGCGAGGCCCGTGTCGCCGATTCCGCCCTCCGCAAACCAGTGGAGGTCGGAGCCGCAGATCCCGACCGCCGTCACCCGCACGAGCGTCTCTCCGTCGCGCGGCTCCGGGCGGTCTTCCTCGTGCAGGCGCAGGTCGCCCCTCCCGTGGAGGCGAAGGCTACGCACTAGCGCTGGCCGTAGTAGGCGCCCCGGCCGTGCTTCCGCAGGAAGTGCCGGTCGACCAGGAAGGCCTCGGGGCGGGCAGCGTCGGGGGCGAGCAGGCGGACCCTCGCCTCCATGCGGGCCACGTACTCGAGGACGCGGGCGTGCTCCACGGCCGCGAAGGGGTCGGCTCCCCAGGTGAACGGGCCGTGCTGGGCCACGAGCACCGCCGGAACTTCGTCCGCGAGAGATCCCGCCCTGCCGGAAGCACTCCACGATCACCAGGCCGGTGTTGCGCTCGTACTCTCCCTCCACCTCCGCCCGGGTCAGGGGCCGGGTCACCGGGCACGTCTCCACGGAAATGATCGGCGTGGGTCGTGCCCATGCAGCGGATGGGGAGCCGCGCCTGCGCGAAGGCGGAGGCCGCCTCGGAATGGGTGTGGACGATCCCGCCGCAGGAGAACGCCCGGTAGAGCTCGAGGTGGGTCGGGGTGTCGGAGGAGGGGCGGAAGCGGCTGTCCAAGACCTCCCCCGTCTCCAGCGAGATCGGCACCATGTGGTCGGGGGTCTGCTCCTCGTACGGGACGCCGCTGGGCTTGATCACGAAGACCCCCGCCTCGCGGTCGACTCCGGAGACGTTCCCGAACGTCCCGTGCACGAGGCCGCTCCCGGCCAACTCCTTGTTGGCACGGTAGACGCTCTCGCGCAGCTTCGCGGTCCCCTGGCCCATCGTCCCCATCCTCGCCTAGTGCGCCTGTCGCTCCCGGACCGCGAGCAGCCTCTTCATGAGCGTCGCGAGATCGGCCTTGGCCCCGGGGACGCCGCCGAAGGTGTCGTGCAGCTCCCGATACATGAGGTAGAGCTCGTCGTACACCGCCCGCGCGGCCGCGTTCGGGGTGAACGCCTTCTCCTTCAGGGACGTCATCCGGGCCTGTGCCGCCTCGAAGGTCGGGTGGACTCCCGCGGTGACCGCCGCGGCGATGGCGGAGCCGAGGGCGGGGGTCTGGGGCGATCCGGCCACGAGCATCGGGTAGCCGAGCACGTCGGCGTAGATCTGCATGAACAGGTCGTTCTTCTCGGCAATGCCGCCGCAGCAGACGACCCGCTCGACGGGGACGCCGTACTCCTGGAGGCGCTCGACGATCGCCCGGGCCCCGAACGCCGTCGCCTCGATCAGGGCGCGATAGACCTCGGCTCGCGTCGTGTGGAGGGTCTGGCCCAGGACGAGGCCGCTGAGGCGCGGATCGACCAGGATCGTCCGGTTCCCGTTGTTCCAGTCGAGGGCGAGGAGGCCCGACTCCCCGGGCCGGAGCCGCGACGCCTCCGCCGACAGCTCCGCGTGCAGCGCGTCGCCCCCGCGGCAGACGTCCTCCACCCACCAGCGCAGGATGTCGCCGACCGCCGATTGTCCCGCCTCGATGCCGTAGTAGCCGGGCATGATGGAGCCGTTCACGATCCCGCAGATGCCGGGAACGTCCCGGAGCGCCTCGCGGGCGGGGGCGATGGCGCAGTCGCAGGTGGACGTGCCGATGATCTTCACCAGCGTCCCCGTCTTCACCCCCGCTCCCACCGCGCCGTAGTGGGCGTCGAAGCTGCCCATCGCGATGGGGATCCCCTCCGGGAGGCCCAGCTCCTTCGCCCATGCCGGGGCGAGGCGCCCCGCGGGGCGATCGGCGGCGTGGGCCTTGTCGTAGAGGCGGTCCCGGAGCGCGGCCAGCTTCGGATCGAGGCGGGCGAGGAACTCCCGGTCGGGGAGTCCCCCCCAGGCGTCGGAGTACAGGGCCTTGTGGCCGGCCGCGCAGATGCCGCGCTGGATTTCGCGTGGATTGCGGACCCCCGCCAGGACGGCGGGGACGAAGTCGGCCAGCTCGACCCAGCTCGCCGCCGCGTCGAAGACGTCGGGGGCGACCTTGAGGCAGCGCCAGACCTTCGACCAGAACCACTCCGAGGAGTAGACGCCGCCGATGGGCGCCAGGTACTGCGGGGCGTGCCGGCGGGCCGTCTCCGTGATCGCCGCGGCCTCCGCGGCGCCGGTGTGGTCCTTCCAGAGCCAGGCGTGGGCGGCCAGATGACCCTTCCATCGCGCGTCGACCGCCAGGGGACGGTTCTCCGCGTCGACCGGGAGCGGCGTCGAGCCGGTGGAGTCGACGCCGATTCCGACGACGTGTCCAGCGTCGAAGCCCTTGGTCCGGCCGGCCTCGGCCAGCGCCCCCTTTATCGAGACACCGGCGCCCTCGAGGTAGTCGGCGGGATTCTGGCGAGCGAGGTGGGGCTCCTTGGCATCGAGCAGGATCCCATGCTCCCCCGACGGGTAGTCGAAGACGTGGGTCCCGACGGTCCGCCCGTCGGCGCAGTCCACGACCACCGCCCGGACGGAGTTGGTCCCGTAGTCGAGCCCGATGGCGTAGGCCGGCTCCATGGCGTCGCCTCCTCCTTGCGTCGGGGCACACTAACCCCGGCACCCGGCCCCGTCAAATCACTTGTCAACGACGATCACTTGTCGGCGACACCCAGAGGCCCAGGCAAGTCGGTGAGTTCTTCCTCGCGGCCGCGCTTGGCGACGAAATCCTGAGATGACTCCGAAGATTTCCCAATGTTGAGGGCCGACCCTTAGACACGCAAGGGTAAGGACGCCTGGCCAGGCGGCTCCCCAGAGAGGAGTCGCCGATGTCCCTTCATCGCCAGCTTCGCCAGCACAGGTCCGCCTTCGTGGCCGCCGCCACACTCGCACTGGTCACCGCCGCCGCGAGCGAGGCCTCCTCTCCGCCGGTCGCTCTCGGTCTGCGGACGGATCGCCTCTCGACGCGCCAGCGGGAGCGCTGGCGGTCGATCGTAGGGCTGGCCCTGGCCAGTGACGGCTCTGGTCGCCCTCTTCACCCGACGCTTTGGAGGATGTGGGGCGAGTTGGCGGCCAGCGGCCACGAGGTTTACGTGGAGCTGCCTGCGCCGAGCCTCTCCGTGTCGACCGCGGCCGGCCTCTTCCGAATCGAGAGGGTCGGCCCCGACGGCCACATCGTGGCCGTGGTACGACTCGATCTCGAGACGATCGATCGGGCCAAGGTTGCCGACGCGACGGACTCCCGGATTCCACTCGTTCGACGGCCTCGCGCCGGAAGGGCGCTACGTGGAGGTGCTCGGCCACGAGCTGAGTCACGCCGTGTGGACTCTGGCGGATCCTGAGCGGGCCCGCCACGCCCTCGCACTCCGAAGCGGGCGCCTCGAGCCGCTGGCGGAGGCCCGCGAGTTCAGCATCAAGCCGTGGATTCTTCCTGACCTTGCTGAGTGGACGGTGACTGCGTGGATGGGTCTCGACGCGGACGACATGCCCCTCATCACCGTCCGCCGCGACACGACCGCCCTCTACTCGCTCGATTGGGAGGCACCGTAAACTCCGACAACGCGACCAGGAACGTCCTGTGGCGGAGATGGTCGCCGTCACCCCACAGGTGTCAAGCTTTGGCGGCTGAGGCGAGCCGCCGCGCCGAGCACACCTCGGTTTCGAGCCATACTTGAGGAGAAGTGAGGATTTCCGAGCATGCCCCGTGTGAAGCCCGTGCTCAGAGATACCGAAACCGCGATGGGAGTCAGCTGGCCTCCTTGACGAAGACGAAGCGCACCGACGTCATCAGGAATGCCCTCGCCGTCTATCACTGGTTCGTGCGACAAGCGATGACCGGCGTCCGAATCGTGGCCCGGAAGCCCACCGGCGGGGAAGCCACTCTGGAAACCGCCGAGTTGGTTTCGCTGGAGGGCCAGAGCCAGCTGCTGAGCCCGAGGGAGCTGGAGCTACTCGGTCGAAACCTGTCGAAGGCGAAGGATCCTGCTGAGGCGGCCCGCTTGCGCGAGCGCCTCACCCGCGGCTTCTACGGGATCTAGCCCGGCGCCGCTTTCCGCAGCGGCTCGACCATGGCCGAGAAGTCCTCCTCGCCGTGGCCGCCGGCGATCCCCTGCTGGAGGACGTCCAGGGCGGCCGCGGCGGTGGAGAGCGACATCCCGTGCCGGCGCCCCTCGCCGATGGCGTACGTGACATCCTTGGCCATGAGGCGAAGCAGGAAGTTCGGCGTGTAGTCCCGCGCGGTCATGCGGCCCGAGACGGTCTTGACCAGCGGGCTGCCCGGGGCGCCGTTCGTCAGCACCTCCAGGGCCTTGGTCGCGTCGAGGCCGCTTCTTTCGACGAGGGCCAGTGCCTCGGCCAGGGAGGCCGCCTGGACGGCGCACATGAAGTTGTTGATGAGCTTGAGACGGGCGCCGCTCCCCGTGGGGCCCACGTGGACGATGGCGCGGCTCATCGCCGAGAGCACGGGCCGCGCGGTCTCGAGCGCCGACGCGGAGCCGCCGACGAGGAAGAGGAGCTCGCCCGCGGCCGCGTGGGGCTTGGTCCCGGTCACCGGCGCGTCGAGGAGCTCCAAGCCACGCGCCGCGGCTTCCCGGGCCAGCTCCTCGATCCAGCCGACCGTGAGCGTGCTCGACTCGATCGAGCACGCTGCCCCGGGCGGCGCCGGCCAGGGCCCCGTGCTCGCCGAGCCAGACCGCGCGAGACGCGGCGTCGTCCGCCACCATGCTCAGGATGACGTCGGCTCGGGCGGCGGCTTCGCGGGGCGAGGCCGCCACGTGGGCGCCCTCGGCCGCGAGCGGCGAGGCACGCTCGCGGTTGCGGTTGTACACCGTCAGCGGGAAACCCGCGCCCAGCAGGCGGCGGGCCATGCCCGAGCCCATGAGGCCCAGGCCGATCAGCGCGACACGCGTTTCAGACATGGTGCCTCTCAGCTAAGGGGTTGAACGGTCACGAGGGAGTCGGCCGAGCGGGAGAGGGTCACCGGGTTGCGCAACGGGCGGCCGAACCCCTCGAAGCGGACCTCCATCACGTCGCCCTCGGCCAGCGCGATGCCGTCCCCGAAGCTCAAGACGGAGGCCCCGAAGAAGTGCACGTGGAGGTCGCCGGGACGGCGGTGCGCCTCGAACTTGAAGTGGTGGTGCTCGATGTTCTGGAGGCTGTGGCACATCTCGGCTTCCCCCGTGCGGATCTCCTTCGACCAGAGGGCACGCCCGGCGCGCTCGATCGTGACCCGGCCCGGCACGGAGTCGAAGACGGGATCCACGACCAGCTCGGGGCCGAGCGCGCAGGTGCGGAGCTTGGACCCGGCGAGGTTCAAGTAGTTCTTCCGCTCGAAGCGGTGATCGGAGAACTCGTTCCCCGCGGCCATGCCGACACGGCGCGGCCGGCCCTCGGCGTCGAGGAGGTAGACGCCGGCGATCTCGGCCTCCTCGCCGCCGTCCTCGGCGTAGGACGGCACGAGGAGCGGCTCGCCGTGGGCTCGCAGGATCGTCCCGGGGCCCTTGTAGAACCACTCGGGGGCGATGCCGATGCGGCCGGGCTCGGGTCGGCCTCCCTCCTGCCCCCACCGGAACATCTTCATGCTGTCGGTCAGCTCTTCGTGGGCGGCCGTGTGCATCGCCTGGCGGCTCTGCGCGCTGCCCAGATGCGTGAGCCCGGTGCCCGACACCAGGCAGCGGGTCGGCTCCACGGGGTGATCGATGGGCGGCAGCAGGCGCCACGGCGACTCGCCTCGGTAGACGGCCTCGTAGTCGACCGCCGCGCCGGTAGCGCGCTCCGCCACGAGCGCGGTGAGCGCCTTTCCCGTGGCCAGGGCCGACTGGGCCAGGTCGTAGAGGGACGCGGCGTCGGCGAGCAGACGCAGGCGCGGCTCCTCGACGAGCGCCACCCGTCGCTCGTGGCCGTTCCGGATCTGGACGAGGCGGGTCGCCGGCGTCACTCCACCACGTCGAACTTCTCGAGCGCGCGCTCGTTCACCGTGAGGCCGAGCCCCGGTAGGCCTTCGTCCAGGTCCACGAAGCCGTCCCTGGCCTTGGGCTCGCCTTCGAAGACGTACCAGAACAGCTCGTTGCCGACCTCGACGTCGACGATGGGGAAGTACTCCGCCATGGGGGAGTTCAGGCTGGCCATCACCACGTGGTAGTTGTGCATCTGGCCGGCATGGGGAACGACGGGCACCCCGTGCGCTTCGGCCAGCGCCGCGATCTTGCGCGCCTGGGTCAGGCCGCCCACGCGGTTGGTGTCGAACTGGATGACGTCCACCGCCCGAGCCTCCAGCAGGTCGCGGAAGCCATGCAGCGTGAACTCGTGCTCGCCCCCCGCGATCGGCACGCGTCCGTAGGCCTTGAGCTCGGCGTAGCCGTGGATCTCGTCGGGGATCACCGCTTCCTCCAGCCAGCGCAGGTGGAAGGGTTCGAGCAGCGGCAGCATCCGCTTGGCGTAGTCCAGGGTCCAGCCCATGTAGGCGTCGGCCATGACGTCGACATCGTCGCCCACCGCCTCGCGGACGGTGCGCACCAGCTCGACGTTTCTCTGCATGCCCGACGGCGCCGTCCACGGGCCCCCAGCCGAAGCGCAGCTTCATGGCCTTGTAACCTTCGTGCCTTGTACCTGCCGCGCCTCCGCGGCCAGCTCTTCGAGCGGCGTGCTGTACAGGCGGCTCGCGTAGACGGGGATGCGCGGCTTCGTGCGCCCTCCCAGCAGGCGGTAGACGGGCTGCCGCGCCGACTTGCCGAGCAGGTCCCAGAGGGCGATGTCCACCGCGCTGATGGCCGCCATGCCGATTCCCTTGCGGCCGAACGCCATCGTCTTCCGGTACATGTGCTGCCACAGGAACTCGATGTCCCAGGGATCGGCGCCGAGCAGCAGCGGCTTCAGGTAGAGGTCGATCACCTGCTTCGTGACGCGCGGCGCGAGGGCGGCGTTGCCCACTCCCACGAGGCCGTCGTCGCTCATGACCTCCACCACGAGCCAGCCGTGGAAGGTGAAGGTGCGCATGGAGGCTTCCGGCAGCGCGAGGAGGTCCATGGGGTTCGTGCAGAAGTGCGGCGGTAGCGGGACGGTCTTGCCGCGCCACTCCACGACCCGGGTGCGGATCTCCTTGATCTTCATGAAGCGCCTCGGGGAGCGAGAGCCAAAGGCTCGATGCGGGGTATCGCCAGGCAGATCACGGCGAACGCCACGACGTGGAACGATCCCGCCAGGGCGAAGACGGGGCCGTAGCCGAAGCCATGGTCCAGGAGGTAGCCCACGGCCTGACCGAAGGCGACCCCGCCCATGGCGCCGCCGAAGCCGACCAGGCCCGCGACGGCGCCCACCGCCTGCCGCGGATAGATGTCGGTGGGGAGGACCATCACGAGGGTGGACCAGGACTGCTGGCCGAAGTAGGCGACGCTGAAGAGCGCGATCGCCCAGGCCACGGGCACCCTGGGCACGAACAGGATCAGCGGCATGAGGACCGCGCTGGCGCCCAGGGCGATCTTCCGGGCGTGATCCAGGGGGAACCGGCGTCGCAGCAGCCAACTCGACAGCCAGCCCCCGCACAGGCAGCCGACGCCCGCCGCCGCCGGAGGAATCCAGGCGAAGCTCGCCACCGCCTTGATGTCGAAGCCACGCGCGTCATAGAGGTACTTGGGGAGCCAGAACAAGTAAAAGTACCACGCCGCGTCGCTCAGGAACTTGGCGGTCACGACGCCCCAGGTCTGGCGGTGGCGGAGGAGCTGGAGCCAGGGCAGCGGCTCCTGCGCCCCGGAATCCGTGCGGAGGACCGACTGGAGCTCCCCACGCTCGACGTCGCCGAGCCTCGGATGCCGGTCGGGCGGGAAGTACTCGCGGTGCCACCAGAGCGTCCACGCCAGGCCGAGGGCCGCGGTCACGAAGAAGACGAAGCGCCAGTCCCGGGCGCCGAGCACGAGGGCGATCATCGGCGGCGCCACCACCATGCCGACGGCCGTGCCCGCGTTGATGATGCCCATGGCCGTGGAGCGCTCGTGGACCGGGAACCACTCCGCCACGGCTCGCGTCGCGGCGGGAAAGCCGCCTCCCTCGCCGATGCCGAGCAGGAACCGGCTGAAGGCGAGGGTGCCGACGCTCACGGCCAGTCCGTGGCTGGCGCAGGCGAGAGACCAGAACAGCATGATCACGGTGAAGCCCCGGCGCGTGCCCAGGACGTCCATCAGCTTCCCGCCCCCGGCGTACATGAAGGCGTACGCGATCAGGAACGCCGACTGCAGCTGCGAGAATTGCTCGTTCGTGACCGGGATGTCGCGAGCGATGGCCTGGATGGCCACGGGCAGCGCCTGGCGGTCCAGGTAGCTGATCGCGATGGCCACTCCGACGAGGACGGCGACCCGCCAGCGGAGCATCTGGGTGGCTCACTCCCCGCGTGGGGTCGGGCTGACTACGATCCGGCCAAGGTCAGCACGACCACCGAGCGGGGCGGAAGCTGGGCCTTGAGCGACGAGTCCTGCAGCCTCGCCCCCGTGAAGGCGGCGGGCTGGACGCCGTTCGGCGCATCGAACGTGTTGCGGGAGTCCATCGCGGGTGCCGTCAGGACTCGGCCGGAGACCGACGTGAACTTCGAGCCTTCGAGGACGATGCGAGCCTCCACGGATACTGCCGCCTTGGGGTCGAGGTTCACGAGGCTCAGGTTGATGCGCCCCTGGGCGTCGCGCGATGCGGAGGCGCTCACTGCGGGCAGGGACTCGCTCCCGAGGGTCGTGACGTCGGTCTTGACGTCGACCGGCAGCGACGTCGCGTCGTGGTGCACCTGGTACATGTCGAAGACGTGGTAGGTCGGCGTCAGCACCATCTTGCCGCCCTCCGTCAGGATCAGCGCCTGAAGGACGTTGACGAGCTGGGCGATGTTGGCCATCTTCACGCGCTTCGCGTGGCCGTTGAAGATGTTGAGGGTGGCGCCGGCGACGACGGCGTCGCGAATGGTGTTCTGCTGATAGAGGAAGGCGGGGTTCTTTCCCGGCTCCGGGGAATACCACGTGCCCCACTCGTCGACGTACAAGCCCACGCGGCCGCCCGGATCGTGCTTGTCCATGATCCCCTCGGCGTCGAGCAGGAGCCGATCGATCTTGAGCGCGTCCCGGAGCACCGCGTACCAGCCCGATTCGGGGAAGCCCGTGGCGGGGAGCTTGTCCTGCCAGGTGTTGCCGAGGGTGTAGTAGTGCATCGAGATGCCCTGCACGCCCTGCTTGACGCGTTCCGCCAGGACGTCGAGCCAGCGCAGCTCCGTGCCCCCCGGCCCGGCGGCGATCCGCTGAAGGCGATTGCCCGACCAATCGCGCGCGTAGACGCTGAAGCGGCGGTAGAGGTCGGAGTAGTACTCCGGCGTCATCTCGCCGCCGCAGCCCCAGTTCTCGTTGCCGATGCCCAGGAAAGGGACCTTCCAGGGATCCGGACGCCCGTTGGCCTGGCGGAGCTTCGCGAGGTCGCTGTCGCCCTTGAACGTCATGTACTCGATCCAGTCGGCCATCTCCTGCGGAGAGCCGCTGCCGACGTTCGTCGCAACGTACGGCTCGGCGCCGATCCGCTCGCAGAAGTCGAGGAACTCGTGGGTGCCGAAGCTGTTGTCCTCGACGACGCCTCCCCAGTGAATGTTGACCCGGCGGCGCCGCTGCTCCGCCGCGCCGACGCCGTCCTGCCAGTGGTACTGATCGGCGAAGCAGCCGCCCGGCCAGCGCAGGTTGGGGATCTTGATCTTGCGCAGGGCCTCGATGACGTCGTTGCGGACGCCGCGGGTGTTGGGGATCTGTGAGGTGGGGCCGACCCACAACCCGTCGTAGATGCAGCGGCCGAGATGCTCGGCGAAGTGCCCGTAGATGTGCCGGCTGATGACCGGACCGGGCTCTCCGGCGCGGATCGTCAGGGTGGCGTGCCTCGGCTCCTGCGCGAGCACGGGATCCGTCGGCGGTCAGCGAGGGCCAACAACCCCGACAGGCAGGCCGATTTCGCGAGGACCGGTCTCTTCATCGTCCGGACTCCCTTCGGCGGATCTACTCGACGCCCGCGCGATCAGTCCTCACGCGAGCTGAAGCGAGACGGCGACGACCGCCTGCTTCGGAATGGTGATGGTCGCGGTGTCCCCGGACACCTGAGTCGTCAGGGCGGCCAGGCCCGACTTCGTCGGGTCTCTCGAACGTGTTTGTGGCGTGCATGTCCTGGTGGGTCAGGACCGTGGCGCGGCCTTCGCGGAGGCGCGCGCCGCCCGCCAATCGAATGCGCGTGACGACGCCGTCCTGCAGGGAAGGGTTCGTCAGGGTGACCGTCAGGCTCTTGTCGCGAAGGGAGGCCGACCCGGAGAGGCGGGGCAGGTTGGCCGATCCCTCGAGGAGGGGAACCGTCATGTCGGGGAGGTTGATCGTCAAGGGCACGAGCCGGGCGCCCATGTGAGGGCGGTACATCTCGAACGTGTAGTAGGCGGGCGTGCGCGTGTACTTGTCTCCCACCGCGGCGAAGAGCGAGTGCAGGCAGTTGATCGTCTGCGCGACGTTGGCCATCTCGATCTTGTCCGCGTGGCGGTTGAAGACGTCGAAGGTCATCGCGGCGTGGAGCGCGTCGCGCAGGGTGATCGTCTGGCTGAGGATGTACTCGGGGCCGAGCTCGGTGCCGCCCCGGTACCAGTTGCCCCACTCGTCGATGACGAACCGGGTGCGGTGCTCGGGATCGTACTTGCCCATGATCGCCCCAGTGGTCGTTGATCACGCGCTCGATCTGGGCGCCCTTGTGCAGGACCGCGTACCAGCCCTTCGCGTCGAACGTGGCGCCGTCTTCGGCGGTCTGGCGGAAGTCGGTGTAGTAGTGCAAGGCAAAGCCGTCCACCCGGACGCCCAGGCCGCGCACGTTCTGCAGTCCGCCGAAGAAGCCGTCGGTCCAGCCGACGTCGCCGTCCGCGGAATGCCCGCGCGGCCCGGTCGCCACGAAGAACGGGCGCAGGTAGACGGGACACTGCGAGATGTACTTGCGGTACTGGGTGGCGTATTCGCCGCCCGTCATGTTGCCGCCGCAACCCCACGACTCGTTCCCCACGCCCCAGTACTTGACGCCAAAGGGCTCCTTGTCGCCGTTGCCGGCCCGCTCGTCGGCGAGCGAGAGGGTTCCCGCGGGCGCGTTGCAGTAGGACACCCAATCGTGGAACTCCTGGGGCGTGCCGGAGCCGACGTTCGCCGCGAGATACGGCTCGGCGCCGACGAGCCGGCAGAGGCGCATGAACTCGTGGATGCCGAACTCGTTGCTCTCCACCGCGTGCCGTCCCTCCGGCATGCGGTTCTCCCAATAGTTGTACGTGCGCGGCCTCCGGCCGGCGGCGCCGATGCCGTCGCGCCAGTGGTATCCGTCGGCGAAGCAGCCCCCGGGCCACCGGAGGTTCGGCGCGCCGAGGCGCTTCATGTCGTCGACGAACTGTCTGCGAATGCCGTCGACGTTGGGGACCTTCGAATCACGGCCGACCCAGATGCCGTCATAGACGACGCCGCCCAGGTGCTCGATGAAGTGGCCGTAGATGTGGGGGCTGATCTCGGGCCCCGGCTGCGACGGGTCGACCGCGATCTCGGCATCGGCGGCCGGCAGCGCGCGAAGGGCCGCGAACGCCGGAATGCCGGCCGAGGCGGTCTTGAGGAAGTCCCGTCGGCGGACGATCATGAATCGGGCCTAGCCCTGAATCCCCTTCGCCATCAGGTAGTAGGCCTCGTTCCAGCGCAGCTCCTTCTGCATCTCGTGGAGGCGAGTCCCCTCGTCGATGAGCACCAGCTCCACGCCGGCCATCTCCGCGAAATCCCGCAGGTGCTCCGGACCGACGGCCAGGCTGAACGCCGTGTGGTGGGAGCTTCCGGCATGGATCCACGCCGCCGCCGCCACCTTGAGGTCGGGTCGGGGCACCCAGAGCGCCCGGGCCACCGGCAGCTTCGGGAGGGGCGCGTCGGGGTCTACCACGTCCACCACGTTCGCGACGAGCCGGAAGCGGTTGCCGAGGTCGATGACCGCGGCGCACACCGCCGGCCCGGGCGTGGTGTCGAAGACGAGGCGGGCGGGGTCGGCCTTGCCCCCGATGCCGAGGGGGTGCACCTCCAGCGTGGGCTTCCCCTTGGCAATCGTCGGGCAGACCTCGAGCATGTGGGCGCCCAGCACCTTCGCCCCCTTCGGGTCGAGGTGGTAGGTGTAGTCCTCCATGAAGGAGGTGCCGGGGGTGAGACCCGTCGCCATCACCTTGAGCGCCCGGACGAGGGCGGCCGTCTTCCAGTCGCCCTCGGCTCCGAAGCCATATCCCTCGGCCATCAGGCGTTGGACGGCGAGCCCCGGGAGCTGCTCGAGGCCGTGCAGGTCCTCGAACGTGTCCGTGAACGCGGAGAAACCGCCGTCCTCGAGGAAGGCGCGGAGGCCGATCTCGATCCGGGCTTGCCCGCGGACGGCTCCCATCTGGTCCTTCGAGGCCTTGACCTCGTAGCGCTCGGAGTACTCCCGCACCAGCCGGTCGATCTCGGCGTCGGTCGCCCGGGCGATCCTGGCCACCAGGTCCCCGACCCCATAGCCGTTCACCGCGTACCCGAACTGCCGCTGGGCGGAGACCTTGTCCCCCTCGGTGACCGCCACCTCGCGCATGTTGTCGCCGAACCGGGCCAGCTTGAGCCGTTGGCTGTCGGCCCAGGCGCACGCCGCGCGCATCCAGGCGTCCAGACGGGCGTGGACGTCCTCGTCCTCCCAGTGCCCGACCACCACCTTGCGGCTCAGCCGGAGCCGGCTGCAGATGAACCCGAACTCCCGGTCGCCGTGGGCGGCCTGGTTCAGGTTCATGAAGTCCATGTCGATGGTGCCCCAGGGCAGGTCGCGGTTGAACTGGGTGTGGAGGTGCGCGAAGGGCTTGCGCAGCGCCTTCAGGCCTGCGATCCACATCCTCGCCGGCGAGAAGGTGTGCATCCACAGAATCAGCCCCACGCACGACGGCGACGTGTTCGCTTCGCCGAGGAGCCCGAGAACCTCCTCCGGCGTTTTCACCACCGGTTTGACGACGACCCGGCACGGGACCCGCGGGGACCGATCGAGCGCTTCGGCGATCGTGCGGGAGTTGTCGGCCACCTGTCGCAGCGTCTCGGGGCCGTAGAGGTGCTGGCTGCCGGTCACGAACCAGACTTCGGATTGCTTGAGCGGAGCGAGCAAGGCTTGTCTCCCTTCGAGGGCTGAGGGCGCTACGATCCTTTGATCCGCAGGATGATGACGGAGACCGAATGCGGAGGCAAAGACACGCGAAAGCTGTCCCCCGCGGGGAGGACCTCACGACGAGGGCGAACCGCATCGGGCGTCGCAAAGCTGTTGTGCGTCTCCAGGCTCTCGGCGGTGATCACGTGCCACGCCGCCTCCGGATCGACGTGGACGTTGCGCAGGTCGACACGGGTCGTGGCGGTGTTCGTCGGGTCGGTGTTGACGACCTTGAGGTAGAGCTCGGAGCCGTCGGCGGACCGGCTGGCGACCGCGTCGAGGACCGGCACGCCGGTGCCCTCGCGGCTGGTGTCGAACGTCGGCCCTTCGACCGTCGTCTTCAGGCGGTCCCTGCCCCGGTTCTGGTTGTAGAGGAGGTTCAGGTGGTAGAGGGGCGAGAGGAAGACGCCGTGGCGGCTGGCCTGGATGATGCCGCCCGGCCACCCGTTGATCAGGTCGGACTCGGCGCTCATGGCGACCAGGGGGCTCATGCGCTCGAACACGTTCATGAGCCGCGCGCCGTAGAGCACCGCCGGCATCGAGTACTGCCGGGTCTCCGGCACGTCCAGCCCCCACTCGTTGACGTGGAGGCGGATGTTGCGGCCGGGAGCCTCCTCGTGAATCACCCTCCCGAGGTCCCTGTAGAACCGCTCGTAGAAGAGCGGCCGCGCCATGAGGTTCCGCGCGTCCCCCGCCATCGGCTTCCACCCGTAGTAGTGGTGGATCGCCAGGTAGTCGATGGAGCCCCCGGCGGCCCGGAGCACGGTGCGGTTCCAGTCCATGTCCTCGCTGCCCACGGCGATGAACTCGATGGTGGAGTCGACCGCGCGCATGGCGTCGTGGTACTGGAGGTAGTTGCGCGCGTAGGTCCGGGCGTCGGAGTGCCCGCGCACCCACTCGCCGAAGATCTCGTTGCCGACCTCCCAATACCTCACCCCGTAGGGCTCGGGATGCCCGTTGGCCGCGCGCATCGCCCCGTATCGTGAGGTCGCCGGCCCGTTGCAGTACTCGACCCAGGCCGCGGCTTCCTCCGGCGTCGCCCCCGGTCCCGCCAGGTTGACCGTGAGCGAGGGCTCCGCGTGGACGCGACGGCTGAACGCGAGGAACTCGTCGGTGCCGATGTCGCCCGGCTCGAGCTCGTTCTTCCAGGCCAGGTTGACCCAGAGCGGGCGCCGGTCGCGGGGGCCGACGCCCCACATCCAGTGGTAGTCCTGCGCGACGTTGCCGCCGGGCCAGCGAAGGAACGACGGACGCAGCGCCGCCACGAGGGGCTCGATGTCGGAGCGAACTCCACCCACGGCATCGCCCGCCATGAGCGACACCTGGTCGACCCACAGGCGTCCGCTTCCGTCGAAGAGGATCGCGAGCCGGGCGAGGGGGTCGGCCCGCTCCGGGCGGAGCGTGAACGCGTACTGCTTCCAGTCGCCGTCGATGTTCCGGATCTCCGTCTCGGCATACGCCGGCCCGCCCGAGGTGTCTTGCTCCAGCGACACCACGACGCGCCCCTTGAAGTCGGCCGTCTTCAGCCAGAGAAACCCCTGGTAGGGGATACCGGCCCGCACGGGGATGCGCCCCTGGTAGACCCCGTGCCTCTCGATGAGCCCGCCGCCCGCCTCGACGCGAAGCGAGTGCTGGGCCGGCTTCTCGTCGAAGTAGTCGAGGGCGACGGGATGGGCCACCGCCGCGTCCCAGCCGAAGCTCAGCCCGTAGTCGTCGATGCGATCGTCCGGGTAGCGTTCCCAGTAACGGGAGAGGCCGATGTTGTTGGGCGCCTCCTCGAAGCCGCGGTTGCGCAAGAGCTCGGCGGACAACCCGCCTTTGACGCCCTCGTACATGAACTCGAGGAACTGCCCGTAGAGCCGGGAGTCGATCTGGCCCTCGACCTGTGCCGCGTCAATGATGAGGTGGGCTTCGGCCGCCTGGGCGGGGACGCTCGGGATGGCGCACGCCAGGATGAGGCCCCCGAGTCCAAGGCCTTGCCCGAGGCCCGTCCGGCCGGTTCGTCGGGATCGTGTCGGCTTCAAGGTCGCAGCTCCTCGGGATGCGTCTGGGCCCGGCGGGGGATTGGTCCCTATCTTGTGGAGAAGGTGTAGACGGTTCGAGAGCGGTACTCCTGGCCGGGACGGAGGATCGTCGAGGGAAACTCGGGCCTGTTGGGCGAGTCGGGGTAGTGCTGGGTCTCCAGGCAGAAGCCGCTGCGGCGCTTGTACACGTGCCCTCCCTTCCCGGTCACGGTGCCGTCGAGGAAGTTGCCCGAATAGAACTGCACACCGGGCTCGGTCGTGGAAACCTCCATGACGCGCCCGCTCGTGGGCTCGTAGACCCGCGCGGCCAGGACGGGCGAATTGCCCTCCTTGCGGTCGATCACGAAGTTGTGGTCGTACCCCCCGCCGAAGCGCATCTGCTCGTCGTCGGCTCCGATGCGCGCGCCCACGGCGGTGGGCGTCCGGAAGTCGAAGGGCGTGCCCTCGACCTTCCGGATCTCGCCGGTCGGGATGAGCGTCGAATCGACCGGTGTGAAGCGGCTTGCGCTCAGCATCAGCTCGTGGGCCAGGACGTCGGCCGCGCCTTCTCCCGCGAGGTTGAAGTAGGTGTGCTGGGTCAGGTTGACGGGGGTCGCCTTGTCGGCGACCGCGTGATAGTCGAAGGTGAGCGCGTTGGTGTGGCTCAGGGTGTAGGTGACGGTCGCGCGGAGCGTGCCGGGATAACCTTCCTCGCCATCCGGGCTCGTGTAGGAGAAGACGACGCCCACGCCCTTCTCGTTCGTGAAGGACTCCCCCTTCCAGACGACCTTGTCGAAGCCCTTGAGCCCACCGTGGAGGGCGTTCGGGCCGTTGTTGGTGGCGAGGGTGTAGGCCTTTCCATCCACGGTGAATTGCCCGCGGGCGATTCGGTTGCCGTAGCGCCCGATGATCGCGCCGAAGAAGGGGGAGGCCTTCTGGTATTCCGGGAGGGTGTCGAAGCCGAGCACGACGTCGCCGAGCGCGCCGTGGCGGTCAGGCACCCGCAAGGAGACGATGATGCCCCCGTAGGTGATCGCCCGCACCTCGACCCCGTTCGCGTTGGTGAGGGTGTAGAGGTCCACGGTGGCGCCATCGGTGGTCGCCCCGAAGGCTTGTTTCTCGACCCTCGCCTTGGCCGGCGCTTTCGAGGCGGGGCCCCAGGCCGCAAGGCAGAGAGACAGAGCCGCGTAGCATGGAACCTTCCAGGTCTTCATGAGCTTCTCTCCCTTGTATTCGTCACTGGTTGCGGACGAAGAGGACCGTGGGATCGACCGGGTAGCGCCCGAAGCGCGCGCCATACACGGCGAGCCCGCCCGGCAAGGCCTCGTCCACCTCGAGGCGGATCTGCAGGGCCCCCTCGGCGGCGGCCCGCTCCAGGGCCGCGCGCGGGATAGGGACCTCCAGCAGATACCCGTAGGACCCGGCCTCCCGCAGCCGGCGATCCTTGAGCTGCGAGTGCCAGGACAGGATCCCACGGTGGTCCGCGGGATCGTCCGGCAACTCCCGGCGTCCGGCCACCACGCCGTTGACCCGGATGGTCACCGCGCTCGGGAACCGCACCTGGTCCGTCATGGGATAGGCGTTGGGGTTGCGGCTCGGGTCGAGGGTGCCCTTGCCTCGCATGTAGTCGCCTTCCATCCCGGCGGCACCCTCCCGGTCCTTGCCGAAGAGCTGCTTGGCGGACGCTTCGACGAGAAACGAGGCGGCGCCGACGTCGGAGAGCTTGAGCCCCTCGGGCCAGGCCAGGCGGTATTCGAAATGCCCGGATCCGGCCCCGTTCACCTTCAGCCCGTCGAGCACGTTCCACTGCTTGACGGACCATCGGGCGCTCGAGAACTTCGCCGCGTCGACCCGCGCCACGTGGGCGTGCCGCCCGTCCGCAAGCGTGACCTCGTCGGGCGGCGCGCCCTCCACCACAAAGGTGGTGAAGTTGCGGTGGAGGACGCTGCCGGCCTGATCGGTCAGCTCGACGGCGAGGACGGCCACTCCCGGCTCTTTCGGCATCGCCACCGACAGCGGCTCCAGCGCTTCGGACATCCAGGGACGATAGGCGATGGTCCGCCGCGTCGTGACGCTCGTCTCTTTTCGGCCCAGGGTGTCCCACCCATAGAGGCGCGCCTGCAGGACGAGCCGATCGCCGAGGGCCGTGTCGCCGGTCAGGAACGAAGCCCAGAGCGGCACGTCCACCGTCTCGCCCGCCTTGACCGAGCGGCTCAGGTCGGCGGGTGCACCCACGGCGATGTAGAAGGGCGAGTGAAGGTCCGCCAGCGTCATGCCGGGGACCAGGTCCTCCAGGCCGGTGAACTTCTCGGTGCGGTCGAAGCGCCAGTACCCGTTCCACTCGTTGATGACGTCGTGGTGCTCGGTGTAGAGCCAGCCCGCGACGCTCGGATGGCGGCGGAAGGCGTTGACGGCGCGGTGATAGTCCCAGCTCCAGTCCACGTCGCCCGTCGAGCCCTCGTAGCCCCACACGTTTCCGAACTCGCTGTTGATGTTGGGCTGGCGGTCCTGCTTGAATCCGGCCTCGAAGTTCCACGTCGAGCCGGGGGACGTGCCCTTGCTGACCTCGTCGAGGCGCTCGTCCCAGGCCCAGCCGGGGAGGTAGTCGTGCCACGAGTTGATGTCGGTCTCGGTGTGCCCCCGCCCGCAGCAGACCGAGTTGTCTTCCACGAGGCGGGTCGCATCGAGCGACTTGGCCAGGCGATAGACCGAGGCCACCCACTGCTGGGTCTCGGGCCGGTAGACCTGCTCCGGCTTCTCCTGGCCTGCCTTGGGGACGTTCGTGAAGAGGCCCCAGGTCTCGTTGAAGGGGACCCAGGCGAAGACGGACGGGTGGTTGTAGTCGCGGCTGATCATCTGGCGCAGGGTGCCTTCGATCTCGTGTCGCATCTCGGGTGTGGGCTCGCCCCACGAGTTGGGCACGTCGGCCATGATGAGCACACCGAGGCGGTCGGCCCAGTAGAGCTTTCGCGGGGTCTCCACCTTGACGTGCTCGCGCAGCCCGGTCAGGCCGATCTGGCGGGCGCGCAGCACCTCGTCCCGGACGAACGCGTCGCTCGGAAACGTGTAGAAGCCCTCGGGATGGTAGGCCTGGTCGAGCGTCAGCTGGAGGTACACCGGCTCGCCGTTCACCGCGACGTAGCGATGGCTCGTGCCGGGCAGGTCCACCACCGAGATCTTGCGCATGCCGAAGTAGGTGCTCACGACGTCCGGGCCGGGCCCCGACCCCAGGCGCGCCTCCAGCTCGTAGAGGAACGGATCCTTGGCAGACCACAGCCGGGGCTGGGGGATCGCGACGTCGAAGCGGACGCCGGTCTCGCCGCGGAGAACCCGGTGCTCCGCCGCGGCCACGCTCCCGTTCTTGAACGCCAGGCGAAGCGTCAGGTCCTGGGGCGCCGCTTCGAGCAGGCGCGCTTCCACCGTCACCTTCTTCGCGTCGATGTCGGGGGTGAAGTGGAGGGTGGCGAGGGCCGCGGTGCCGCGCGCCTCCAGGTAGGGCGTCTGCCAGATGCCGCGCGCGTTGCCGTAGCCCTGCTTGCCCTCGAGCTTGAAGGCGCGATCCACGTCGTCGACCCGGAGCGTCAGGCGGTGGGATGTGCCCGGACGCGCCCGCGGCGTCAGCTCGAACTCGAAGGGTGTGTAGCCCCCCTCGTGCTCGCCGAGCTTCTCCCCGTCGAGCCACGCCGTGGTCTTCCAGTCGGCGGCGCCGATGACCAGGAAGACGCGCTGCCCCTCCCAGGCCGGGGGGACCTCGATGGTGCGGGCATACCAGGCGACCTTTGCGCCGTCGGGGACACCGGAGAGCGGGGAGCCCCACGGGAACGGCACCGTGATGGCCAGCGGGAAATCCACCTCGCCCCGCTGCCAGGTCTGCGCCAGGCCTTCGTCGCTCGCGTCGAACCGGAACTTCCACGTGCCGTTGAGGTTGACCCATGCCGCGCGCTCGAAGTCGGGGCGCGGGTGCTCCGGGAGCGGGATGTTGCCCTGCGCGAGGCCGGCGTCCGCGAGCAGAAGGCTCGCGGCAAGCGCCGTCGATGCGGCCACGAGGCCAGTCATTGGGTCCGCTCCTCTCTCCGATCGTCCGTTTTACGCTCGCCTCGGGATTGAATAATCATTTCATATCACAAATGCGGGGCGGGCATCGCCGCATATAATCCACGGCGCCACTCCATTCCCGAATCGGGGCCACCATGATCGCCGCCGTCCTCATCGCCGTCGCGGCAACGTTCCCGGTCACCATCCGGGTCGACGCCAGCCGGCCGCGCGGCGAGCTCGCCTCCATCTGGCGCTTCTTCGGCGGCGACGAGCCGAACTATGCCCACATGAAGGACGGCCGGAAGCTCCTCGAGCGCCCTGGGCGAGCTCAAGCCGCAAGGCCGTGTATTTCCGCACCCACAACCTCCTGACCACGCGGCGACGGCACGCCGGCCCTCAAGTGGGGGAGCACGAACGCGTACACCGAGGACGCCCAGGGCCAGCCCGTCTACGACTGGACCGAGGTCGACCGCATCTTCGACACGTACCTCGAGCGGGGCGTGCGTCCCTATGTCGAGATCGGCTTCATGCCCCGGGCCCTCTCCACGAAGCCCGATCCCTACCAGCACGAGTGGAGGCCGGGACTTCCCTACGACGACATCTACACAGGCTGGGCCTATCCGCCCCGGGACTATGCGAAGTGGTCGGAGCTGGTCTACCGGTGGGTGAGCCACTGCGTCGAGAGGTACGGGAAGGCCGAGGTCGCGTCCTGGTACTGGGAGACGTGGAACGAGGCCAACATCGGCTACTGGCGCGGCACGCCCGAGGAGTTCCTGAAGCTCCACGACCACGCGATCGCCGCCGTCCGCCGGGCGCTTCCGGAGGCCAGGGTGGGGGGGCCGGACATGGCCGGCTCCGACGCGACCTTCCTCGGAGCCTTCCTCGAACACTGCCTCGGCCAGGAGGTGCCCCTCGACTTCGTCAGCTTCCACGCCAAGGGCGCACCCCGGCAGGTGGACGGCCATGTCCAGATGGGCATCGCCGCTCAGCTCGCGACGATCGATCGGGGGTTCGCGACGATCGCGTCGTTCCCGGCGCTGAAGCGGACGCCCATCGTCATCGGCGAGTCCGACCCGGAGGGCTGCGCCGCCTGCCAGGGCGCGCAGCTGGCCTACCGCAACGGGACGATGTATTCGAGCTACACGGCCGCCAGCTTTGCCCGCGAGCACGATCTCGCCGAGCGGCACGGCGTGAAGCTCGAAGGCGCCCTCACGTGGGCGTTCGAGTTCGAGGACCAGCCCTACTTCGCCGGCTTCCGCGCCCTGGCGAGCAACGGCCTGGCGCTGCCGGTCCTGAACGTCTTCCGCATGTTCTCGAAGATGGGCGGCCAGAGGGTGGAGGCGGAGAGCTCGGCCCAGGTGCCCCTCGACGCCATGCTCGTCGAGGGCGTGCGGGGCGCCCCCGACGTCGCGGCCTTCGCGAGCGCCGAGCCGAACCGCCTGGCGGTCATGGTCTGGCACTATCACGACGACGACGTGCCGGGGCCCGATGCCGCGGTGGATCTCGCGCTGGTCGGCCTGCCGGCCGCCGCCCGCCAGGCGAGGGTCACACACTGGCGCATCGACGAGCACCACAGCAACGCCTTCGCCGCCTGGAGAGGGATGGGCTCGCCGATCGCCCCCAACCGAGATCAGTACTCCGCGCTGCAAGCGGCCGCCGAGCTGGCGCTCCTCGAGCCGCCTTCGATGACGAAGGTCGAGAGCGGGGCCGCGACGCTGCGCTTCGCTCTTCCCCGCCAGGCCGTGTCGCTGGTGACGATCGAGTGGCCCTAGCTCACCGCACCTTCCATTCCTGGATGCCCGACGACCACGCGGGCGGCAAGACGACCTCGAGGCGCAGGCTGCTCGTCGTCACGGGCTTGAAGGCGACCTTGTTGTACCGGTCCTTCTCGACCCCGTAGGGCCCGGAGGTTTCGACCGGCTTCCATTCCGCGCCGTCCAGGTAGAGCACGCGCCAGGACGCGGGAACGTGGCACTCGCTGTCGTCGTCGAACCAGTAGACCTCCACCTCCGACACCCGGCTCGGCGCCCCGAAGGCGTACTGGACCCACTCCGTCGTGCCCTTCTCGGGCCACCAGTGGAAGAAGGAGCCGCTGCCGTCCCGGGAGCTGCGCGGCTCGTTCTGGTCGTTGACCGCCCGAGCGCTGCCTTCCGGTCTCGAGGAGGTCACGGTGGCCTGCGAGGCCAGGGTCGGCAGGGGCTGCGGCCGCGCGCTCGTCTCGCGGTTGGGGATCCATACGAGCATCTCCCCCGGACCGCGATTCGCCCAGGCGTAGTAGGGGATGGCGGTGAAGGTTTCCTTCTGGCGGTTCACCTTCCCCTCCGCGTCGTACGCGAGCCCGACAGCCGGGCCGGTGACGACCTGGACGCCGTTCAGCAGGTTGGGCCGAAACTCGGTGGAGAGCGTCGCGTCGTCGGCCAGGAGGAGGTTGCGCACCTTGCCGCCGGGATTGTCCGGCCACTCGGCCGCGTACACGAGCGGGCCGCGCTGCAGCGCAACCCGCCCCTGGTCGGCCTCGACCGAGGAGTTCGCCACCACGCGGCGGATCGGCATCGGCAGCCCCATCTCGACCACGTCCCCCGCCGCCCAGCTCCGATCGATCCTCGCGTAGCCTTTCTCGAGCGCCAGGGGCACGGGCTGCCCGTTGACTCGAAGGCTCACCTTCTCGCTCGACGCATCGGCGAAGCGGTAGAGGTCGCTCGGCACCGCCTCGCCCCGGGCCCATCCGGGGACCCGGACCTGGAGCTTGAAGGGGCCCGGCCGGTCCGGACTGACGGTGACACGGACGGCGCCGTCCCAGGGATAGCGCGTCTCCTGGACGAGCTTCACCTTTCGGCCACCGTCCATCTCGACCTCGGCCGTGCTCGCCACGAAGAGGTTCAGGTAGAGGTTGTCGCCTTGCTTGGCGTAGACGTAGCCCGGGACCGAGGCCAGGAAGCGGGTCATGTTGCCGGGGCAGCACGCCACGCCGAACCAGGGGCTGCGCTGGTGCTGGCCGGCCGACTCCAGCGGGTTCGGGTAGAAGAACGATCTGCCGTCGAGAGAGACGCCCGAGAGGAGGCCGTTGTAGAGCGTCCGCTCCAGGACGTCGATGTACCGGGCGTCGGCGTGGAGCAGGAACAGCCGATGGTTCCAGAAGTCGTTGCCGATGGCGGCGCAGGTTTCGTTGTACGCGCTCAGGTTGGGCAGATCGAAGTCCTCGCCGAACGCCTCTCCCGAGGACGTCGAGCCGATGCCGCCGGTGAGATAGAGCTTGCGGCCGACCACGTTCCCCCAGATGCGGTCCATCGCGTCCACGTACGCCTTCTCGCCGGTGAGCGCTGCCACGTCGGCCATCCCCGAGTAGAGGTAGGTCGCGCGCACGGCGTGGCCCACCGCCTCGTCCTGCTCGACCACCTTTCGGTACGACTGGTTGTACTTGCGGCCGGCCCCCTCCGTGCCGTCGGGGCCGCGCTGGTCGAGCAGGAACTTGGCGAGGGCGAGGTAGCGCTCGTCACCGGTCACCCGGTAGAGCTTGACGAGACCCATCTCGGTGATCTCGTGTCCGGGCCAGATCGACCGCTTTCCCGGCCCGAAGGTCCGGTCCAGGAGGTCCGCCGTCCGCAGCGCCACGTCGAGGAGGGTCCGCTTGCCGGTGGCCTGGTAGTGGGCGACCGCCGCTTCGTAGAGGTGGCCGAGGTCGTAGAGCTCGTGGCTGTCCACCTTCTCCCGGACCCACCGCTCGTCGCCCGCCCACTTGTGCGGGTGCGCGGGGTCGATGGTGCGGGTGGTGTAGAGGTAGCCGTCCTTCTCCTGGGCGGCGGCGACCTTCGCGATGAGCCGGTCCAGGTAGTCCTCCAGCTCGGGATCGCGCTGGACGCTGAGCGCGTAGGCGGCGCCCTCGAGCACCTTGTAGACGTCGGTGTCGTCGAAGGGATAGCCCGGCGGCGTCTTGTCCTCGACCTTCTCGCCCCGCAGGACGGCCCCCGCCCGCTCGAAGTTGTAGACGCGCTTGGTCTCTTCCAGCTTCCAGAAGGCGAAGGGTATCGTCGCCGTCCGGTTGACCTCGATGCGCGGCAGCCAGAACGCGTCGGTGAAGTGCACCGCGGTGAACGGCACCGGCTGCACCGGGTAGTCGCGCGGGACCTTTGCGGTGGTCGCGGGTGCCTCTGCCCGAAGGCCTCCGGGCGCGACGAGGGCGGTGGCGAGAGCGAGCGTGATCGCGGCCCGGCGTGTCGTGTCCTTCATGGGACCCCTCCTGACCACGGATGATACCGCCGTGCCCGCCGTTGGCGTAGAGCGACGATAATGAGGGCATGACGCTTCGCTCGCGGGTGCTCGCCGTCGGCCTTGCCCTCGGAGGCGGTCTCAGTCTGGCGGTTGGGCCGCTGCTTTCGACCTCGAGCGCCGGGCCACCCCCGGAGAACCGCGCCCGCGCCACCTTCGCCGGAGGCTGCTTCTGGTGCATGGAGCCGCCCTTCGACAAGGTCCCGGGCGTCCTCTCGACGACCTCGGGGTACGCCGGTGGAACGGTCGTCAAACCGACGTATGAGCAGGTCGCGATGGGAGGGACCGGGCACGCCGAGGTCGTCCAGGTCGCCTTCGATCCCCGGAAGGTCTCGTACGAGCGGCTCCTCGAGGTGTTCTGGAGAAACGTCGATCCCTTCGACGGGGGAGGGCAGTTCTGCGACCGCGGGAGCCAGTATCGCTCCGCGATCCTGTACGAAGGCGACGACCAGAAGCGCGCAGCCCTGGCCTCGCGGGAGAGCCTGGAGAAATCAGGCCGGCTCCCCGGGCCGATCATGACCGAGATCGTGCCGCTCAAGGCCTTCTACCCGGCCGAGGAACATCACCAGGACTATTACCAGAGGAACTTCCGCGAGTACTGGGCCTACCGCCAGGGCTGCGGGCGCGACCGCCGCCTGCTGGAGCTCTGGGGCAAGCCCGGCCACTGACGGTCGTCGGGCGACCGGGCGCTCAGCTCGCCGGGCGCGGCGCCGGCTGCCCGAGGGCGCCCTCGGGCAGCACCGAGAACGGCTCCGTGATCTCGATGTGCTTTCCCGAGAGCAGGTCGAAGACAGCCATCACCAGCTCGTAGTCCCCGGGCTCGGCCGCCTGCAGGCCGAAGCGGAAGAGCCGAGAGAGCTTGCCGAGGGAGCTCGGACGGATCTCGGCGGGCTCGACCTGCTTGAAGACGGTTCCATCCGCGCGCCTCACCGCGTAGCCCATGGCCACCCTCGGCACGCCGGAGCCGTCCAACTGGGCTCGATAGACCTCGAACCGGCAGGACAGCTCCTCGCCCCGTTCGAACTCGCGGTGCGCCACCGGAAGCGTCTGTTGCTCCGCGGTCTCGCCTTGCTCCTGGTGGCTGTCGGTGAGGACCGGAGTCGAGACCCGGAGCCCGGCGAGCTCCGGCACGTCGAACCTGTGGCCGACGGTGGCCACGCGCCCCGACCGCATGTCTCGCACCACGATCTTGGCCTGGTAACCTCCCTGCCGCAGCTGGAACTCGCGCCGGATGGGGAACCAGGTCTTCTCCAGGCGGTCCCGGCTGGCCGGGAGGAGCTTCATGTCGACCTTCTGGTCGTAGCGGAAGAGGTCCCCGGTCTCGCTGTTGAAGGCCACGAGCAGGAACTCGACGCCTCCGACGTAGCGCCCGTCCCGCATCTCCAGCTCCAGGGCGCGCAAGTCCACCTCGGTGACCACGTCCACCCGGGCCGTGCCGAGAAGGCTTTCGTCCCCCACGAAGGCCGTCATGCGCAGCGGGATGTCCCCCAGCTCGTAGGGCGAATCGAGCGCCGCCTGGAAGGCCGAGTCCACACCCCGCTTGCGGCCATCCTCTTCGTCGCTCGGCGCGTAGTAACCCTTGCGTGCCTTGACCTCGACGGCCTTGTGGCCCGGGACCCTGACGGAGATCTTCCTGAACGCGCCGTCCCGGGCGGTGTTGGTGGGGTTGTAGCCCAGGAGGTAGTAGGTGCTGTTCTCGTCGGCGATCCGCTTGAGGCCGGCGGAGAGGTCGTTGGTGTCGCCGACCACGAAGCCCCCGCTCTCGGAGGCGATCGCCCCAGCCCCCGCCTCCTCCCACGATGCATCCGCGATGGCGAAGCCCACGTCGGTCGCCGGCAGGGCACCGCCGAACTGCGCGGTCAGCTCGAACGGCATGCCCACGAGGCCCTTGGCGTTCACGAAATAGACGGCCGTGTTCGCCCGGCGCGCGGCCTGGGCCACCCGCTTGAACTGCTTGAGGTTCGGGTCGTAGATGAAGCCCTCCGAGATCAGGATCAGGGACTTGCGCCCCTTGGTCGCGTTCAAGGCCTCGAGCGAGCGCTCCAGGATCTCGAGCGTCTGGCGGTTGCGGCCGGTGGACTGGAAGTACTGGTCGGTGGCGCGGGACTCGACGTACGGGTCGATGCTCGTCGCGAAACTGCGATTCTGCGACGGTTCCGGGGTCTGCATCTGGGTGACCCCGAGCTCGGTGAAGCGCCGCTGGACGCGATCCGCGACCTCGATGTCCCGGTCCATGTGGATGCGCATGGCCTCGTAGTCGGTCATCCGCTCGTGGGAGACGTCGGCGATGTAGTGTCCGTCGAGCCGCTTCAGGAGGGCGATCATCTCGTCCCTCCCGGCCTCCATCCGGGTCGAGAACCAGGTGCCCGCCACGGTGGCCGCCAGCGTCACCCGGTCCCCCTCGCGGACGCCGTGGGTGAGGAACTCGGCCACCGCTCCCTTCGCCCGGCGGGCCGTGGCCTGCGTGAGGTGGGCGTCGTCGAAGAGCACCACGAAGGTCCGGCCCCGAACGTCTTCCTTCTCCTGGTTCGTGGAGACCCTGGGGCGCGGGCGGGGGACGGCCGAAGGGGCGGGCGGGACGTCGACGGCCTCGAAGCTCACCACCGTCTGTCGCACGCCGTCCTCGAAGACCTCGAGATCCTCCTTGCCGAGGCCTTTCAACGGGACGCCCTTCTTGTCCGAGACCACGACGTCCACGGTGACCTGCTCGATCTGGCCGGGGAACCTGGGCGTCTTCTGCGAGCCCGGCGGCGGGGCCGCCTCCTGGGCCAGGAGGATCGAGGCCCCGAGCGGGAAGGCGAGAGAGAGAGTCCTCTTGAGCATGCTATTCCACCATCCTGAGGAGCCGAGGCCTCAGTCTATAACAGCCACCGTCGCTCGCCGCCGCAGAGACATTCGCGTTGACAGCGCTCGGTACCTTAGGGTAGACACTCCTCCACCTGAACCCGCGAATCTGCGATGACGTTGCGCCGCCCCCGCGCGAGCGGGGCCGGTGACTGCCGAAAGGAGCTGAACGATGACGCGACATGGCTGGTTGCTCTGCCTCACCGCGGCTGCCGTCGCCGCCCTGGCCCCGGCGCCCCTCGGCGCCCAGCCGTCACAGGCGCGCATCAAGCTCGATCCCGACCGCGTGATCGGCGAAGTGCACCCCCACGTCTTCGGCAACTTCGTCGAGCAGCTCGGCCGGTGCGTCTACGGAGGGGTCTTCGAGGAGAAGAGCCCGCTGTCCGACGCGGACGGCTTCCGCCGCGACGTGATGGACGCGACGCGCGGCCTCGGCGTGACCCTCCTGCGCTGGCCGGGAGGCAATTTCGCCTCCGGCTACAACTGGAAGGACGGCATCGGGCCGCGCGACGAGCGGCCGGTGCGGCGCGACCACGCCTGGGGCGCCCTCGAGACCAATCGCTTCGGGACCGACGAGTTCCTCACGTACTGCGAGCGGCTCAAGGTCGAGCCCTATCTCTGCATCAACGCCGGCCTCGGCTCCGTCGAAGACGCCCGCAACTGGGTCGACTACACCAACGAGTCGGCGAACACCTACTGGGCGCAACTCCGGCGCAAGAACGGACGCGCCCAGCCCTGGAACGTGAAGATCTGGGGCCTCGGCAACGAGATCGACGGGCCCTGGCAGCTCGGCCACAAGAACGCCGAGGACTACGCGAAGTTCGCGCTCGAAGCCGCGAAGGCCATGCGCCGGGTGGACGACTCGATCAAGCTGATCGCGTCGGGCTCGTCCAACTTCGGGCCGGGTTCGGACTGGGTGGGGTGGAACCGCACGGTGCTGGAGCGGCTCGCGAACCAGATCGACTACATCTCGCTCCACACCTACGTCGGCAACCGCACGAACAACTTCGAGCAGTTCCTGGCCTTCGGCCAGGACGTCGACGACCGCATCGAGGTGGTGAAGGGCCAGATCCGCGCGGTGCGCGTCGGCAATCCGCAGGCGCGCCCGATCAATATCGCGTTCGACGAGTGGAACGTCTGGTACCGCACTCTCGTGCCGGGCATGACGGAGTACGACATCGCGAAGACCGGGCTGGAGGAGCACTACAACTTCGAGGACGCGCTCGGGATGGGCGTGTTCCTGAACGCGTTCTTCCGCCACGCCGACGTGGTGAAGATGGCGAACCTGGCTCAGCTCGTGAACGTGATCGCGCCGATGTTCACGAACCCGCAGGGGATGTACCTCCAGACGATCTACTTCCCGATCGCGGAGTACGCGAAGCAGAAGGGCAACCAGTCGCTCGACGTGCGAGTCGATTCGCCCCAGTACAAGGCCGACAAGGGGCGGGAGATCGGCTACCTGGACGTTTCCGCGACGTACGACCCCAAGACCAAGCAGGTCTTCCTGAACGTCCTGAACCGGAGCGAGAAGACCGACATCACCACGCGCATCGACAACGTCGCGGGCACGCCCTCGGGCCCGGTCAGCGTCTGGGAGCTGAACAACCCGGACCTCAAGGCCAGCCACACGTTCGGCAAGGACTCTGTCGTGCGGCCGGCGACGCGCACCGCGAGCGTCAAGGCGAGCGGGAGCGGCTTCGACTACACGTTCCCCAAGCACTCGCTGACGATCCTGAAGTGGTAGCGTCGCAACGCTATCGCAGCCAGAGCGAGTAGAGGGTCACGCTCAGCGGTCCCACCTCGGCCGCTTCCGCGACGCCCTCCACCGCTTCCGTCGTGATGTCGACGTCGCGCGGGGCGCCCGGCCGGTTGTGAGCCCATCGGTCCTTCCCGGTGATGACCCACTTCTGGCCGGACCCGCCCAGAGCCCGTCCCGCGACCTTCAGCCGCAACCGACGGGCTTCGTCAGTGGGGTTGACGACGGCGAGGGTGAGCGCGCGGCCGTCCTCGCTGAGCGCGGCGGACACGTCGAGCGGCCGGAGGTCGCCCGCGACGTCGACGGGCGTCACCCCGAACCGCGCGCGATAGAGCTGCTGGACGAGGCCGGTCGTCTCCATCTCTGCGGCCGTCGCCGTGGTCTTGATCGCACCGATCACGTTCACGGTCTGGGCGTAGTTGGCCATGAAGAAGAGGTCGCTGTTGCGGAAGATCTCGTGGAGGGCGGCGGCGGCCCCGAGTCCGTCCTGCAGGAAGTAGCGGGTGCCGAGCTCGCCGTACTCGTTCGGGCCGTACCAGTAGTTCCACTCGTCGAGGGCGAGACGGATGTCCTTGCCCTTGAGGGACGGCAGGTCCCGGCGGTAGGCGCGGTGGGCGTCCGCGATCTTGCGGATCGCGAGCACCGGCTGCTCGACGTGCGCGGGCACGTCCGGCTTGTTCTGCCAGTACGTGTGCTCGCTCAGGAGGCTCCAGGTGGGCGACGGACGCTCGTCAGCATCTCCTTCGCTCCAGTCGCCCACGGCGCCCACCCCGATGGGCACGATCTTCGGATCGACCGCGCGCATGGCGTCGACCACTCGGTTGTGCTTCTTGACGTACTCCGCGAGCGGCATGTGGCCGAGCTGCCATTCGCCGTACATCTCGTTGCCGATGCCCCAGAACTTGACGCCGTAGGGCGTGGGGTGGCCGTTGTCGGCGCGCCGCTTCCCCATCGCGGTCGTAGCGCGCGCCGTTGACGTACTGCGACTTCGCTCGGCCGCGGCCTCCGCGCCCGCCCAGGCCGGTGTTGACCGCGATGTAGGGCTCGGCACCGATCTCACGGACGAGCACCATGAACTCGTCGATCCCGACGTCGTTGGGCTCGATGCCCTTCCAGGCCGGGTTCTTGCGCGGCGGGCGGCGGTCGCGATCGCCGATGCCGTCCTTCCAGTCGTAGCCGCTCACGAAGTTTCCGCCCGGCCAGCGGTAGACCGGCGAGTCGAGCTCCTGCAGCCGCGCGAGGGTATCGGCACGGAAGCCCTGGACGTTGTCTGCCGGCATCAACGACACCGCGCCAATCCGGAAGGCGCCCTTCCCATAGCCCACGATCTCGAGGCGCCCGTTGTCGGTCGTGCCTCCGGCGGTGAAGGTGAGCGTGGTGCGTCGCGTACTCCGGCGTCAGCCCCTTGACGGCGATGCTCTCGCGGTCCGACGCGCCCCCGCCCCAGGTCAGGGCGACGTGGACCGGGCCGGCGTCGTTCGATCCGGCGAGCACGACGCGCGCCACGTATCGCCGCCCCTCGACGAGCCCGAGGCGGTCCTGGACGAGCCCGTTCCCGTGCGAAGTGCCAGCGACGACCGGCGTGTGCTCGCCCGTGAACGGGCGCTCGCGGTCCATGGTCACGGACTGCTTGTCGCCCACGATCATCCAGGGCGACCGCACGAGCAGCTCGTAGGGATAGCCGTCGCCTTCCCACGAGATCGGCGCCGGAAACTGAACATCTCCCAGGCGGGGGCTTCGCCGTCGACCGGGTAGTAGAACTTTCGATCCTCGAGCATCTCCGCCCAGATCCCCCCGTAGATGCAGCGCCCGAGATGCTCGATGAACTGGCCGTAGACGTACTTCGAGATCGGAGCGCGGGTCTTGGCGAGGTCGAGCGACACCTCGACGTCGGCCGGCGAAGCGCTGCCGGAAAGCCCGGTCAGGATGGCCATCGATGTCACGATCGAGACGAGTCGCATGCGGTACCTCCGTTGGGGGTGTCGATTTTGCCCTGCTATTCCAACGATCTACGAGGTGGCGAGGTGGACGACGCTGTACGAGCGCGGAGGCAGCTTGAGCGTCATGGTCGCGGAAGGCCGTGAAGTCTCCAGAGGGCGGGGGGCGACGAGGGTCGGCCGCTCGAACGTGTTCGCCGCCTTCAGGTCGGCGCCGGTCAGGGTCTGGCTGGCCAGGACGCGGGTGGGCGTGAAGTCGCGGCAGTCGAGGACGAGCTCGCGCTCGCCCACGAGGTCGCGGTTCAGCACCAGCAGGCACAGCTGCCCGTTCCCGGGGTCGAGGGTCGCCACGAGGTCCACGAAGGGAACCCGGTCGTCGCGCGCGAAGTCGGGACGGAGGCCCGTCGCCCGGATCGGGTACGTCTCCGACTCCACCTGGAGATCGAGGACGCGCCCGCGCGCGTACTGCAAGGCCCACGCGTAGGGGTAGTAGATGCTCTGCCGCAGGACGGAGGTCTCGCTCGTGACCAAGGGGGCGATGACGTTGACGATCTGGGCCAGGCAGCCCACCCGCACGCGCTCGGACTGTCGCAGGAGCGTGTTCAGGAAGCCGCCCACCAGCAGGGCGTCCTCGAGGTTGTAGACCTCCTCGAGGAGAGGAGGGGCGAACTTTCGCTCGCCGTTGGCGAAGCGGCCGCCCCGCGCGCGGTACCAGACGTTCCACTCGTCGAACGAGAGCCAGAGCCGCTTCGGCGACTTCTTCACGCCCTGCACGTAGTCGCAGACGGCGGCGATCTCCTGGATCTGCCGCTCCATGTCCAGGTTCATGGCGAGGTAGCGCGAGCTGTCGTTGCCGGTGAGCTCGGGGGTGTTGCCGTAGTAGTTGTGCAGCGAGATGCCGTCCACCTGGTCGTAGCACTCCTCGAGGACCTCGCGGTCCCAGACGAGGTAGGTGGGGAGGATCGTGTTGCTGGAGCCGCACGCGATGAGCTGGGTCGTGGGATCGACAACCCGGATCTGCCGCGCCGAATCCCGGGCCTTGCGGCCGTATTCGCGGGCGGTCATGTGACCCATCTGCCAGGGGCCGTCCATCTCGTTGCCCAGGCACCAGTAGCGCACGCCGTGTGGCTCCGCATAGCCGTGCTCCCGCCGCAGGTCGCTCCACCGGGTCCCCCGGTCGACGTTGCAGTACTCGACGTAGGCGACGGCCTGCTCGGGCGTGCCCGTGCCGAGGTTGAAGCCGAGCAGCGGCTCCGTGCCGACGAGCCGGCACCACTCGATGAACTCGTTGGTGCCGAACTGGTTCGTCTCGAGGGAGTTCCAGGCCCGCTCGAGGACGGTCGGCCGCTTGTCCTTGGGGCCGACGCCGTCGAGCCAGTGGTAGCCGGAGACGAAGTTGCCGCCGGGGTAGCGCATGATCGGCACGCCGAGCCCCTTCACCTCCGCGAGGACGTCCTTGCGGAAGCCCGCGGCGTCGGCCAGCTTCGACCCCGGCTCGTAGACGCCGGTGTAGATCGCGCGGCCGAGGTGCTCCAGGAACGCCCCGAGCAGCCGCCGGTCGAGGTCGGAGCGATACCGAGCGCGCTCGAGCACCGCGCGGGTGGGCCCCACGGTCTCGGCGTGGCCGAGGGCGCCCAGCCAGGAGCCGGCGGCGAGGGCGACGCCCGAACGACCCAGGCCGGCGACGAACTCACGGCGGCTTGCGAGATCGCTCATGATCCGATCGTCCCTTCTTCTAGACCGAGAGCGGGCTCTCGGGCTCGCCGCCTTCGGCCTCGCCCCAGCCGGAGCGGGTGCCGATGCGCCTCGACAGGCGGTCCATGAAGAGCTTCAGGTTGCTCTTCATCACGACGTGTGGGGCCATGCGGATGACGGGGTGAGGGCGGACGCCGTCGATGAGGAACTTGTAGAGGGCCTGGAATGCGAGCTGGCCCTGGATCGAGGGGCGCTGGTACATGGTCGCGGCGACGCGTCCCGACTCGATGAACGGCCCGAGGGCGGGGAAGAGGTCCGACGTGATGACGGTGACGCGGCCGGCCAGACCCGCATCCTCGATCGCCCTCAGCACCGGGACGGAGTTGACGGTGCTCACGTAGACACCCGCGATGTCGGCGGTCGAGGACAGCACCTGTCGGCTTTTCTCGTAGGCCTCCGCCTCGTGGTCGTGCGCCTCGACGACCGTATCGAGCCGCACTTCCGGCCACATCTCGGAGAGCCCCCGACGGAACCCCGCCACCTTCTGCGCATGGTCGATGGTGCTGAGCTGCCCCGTGACCACCATGACCCGGCCCTTCCCTGCGAGGAAGCGGCCCATGAGCTCCCCCACGAGCAGGCCGGTCGTGAGGGAGTCGACGCACACGGTCATGAGGTGCTCGACCTCGGGCGCGTCGGTGTTCACGCAGACCACCGGCAGGCCGCGGTCCGCCGCCTTCTTGAGGAGCGGGGCGAGCGCCACAGGCTGGCCCGGCACCATGATGAGTCCGTGGAGATCGTCCGTCACGGCTTCCGCGAGCGCGTCCTCTTCGCCGTCTCCAAGACCTGGGTAGGAGCGATGGATGACCCTCACGTCGCTGGTCTCGACGGAACGCACCGCCTCCAGGATGCCCTCTTTCACCAGATCGAAGAACGACGCGATCTCGCGCGGAAGGTTGACTCCGATCCGGAGCTGCCTCTGCGAGGAGAGGAAGCGCGCCGCCAGGTTCGGACGGTAGCCCAGCTCCTCGGCGCGCTCCAGGATCCTTCGGCGCGTCTCCGCGTTGATCCCAGGGCGGTTGTGCAGCGCACGATCGACCGTCCCGATCGAGATGCCGAGGCTCTCCGCAATCTCGCGGATCCCAGGCGGCTTCGACCGCCCGGCGAAGCCCTTTTCCTGCCGAGGCATTGGCACCCTCCCCACGCGTGCTTCCAGCCGAACTCGCCAGGTCGGTCGTTCCTGCCAAATCCTCCGCTACCCGACCCGGGAAGGCATCAAGAAAATAACTTGGCAGCAGCCAGGCTCGGCGATTATGATGCCCGTGAACGTACACGGTCAAGGTGTGTACGTACACGACTTGGATGCACCGGGCCGAAAACGGTCCGCACTCGCATCGCCGGTCGCGAAACAGAGAGGCGAGAGGCATGACCCGATTCCTGACCCCTGCGAGGCTGTCCCTGACGCTCGGACTCGCGTGCGCGGGCCTCCCGGGCGTGGCGGCGGAGCCGCCCGCCGCCCGCGACTACCCGATCCAGCCGGTGCCGTTCACCCAGACCGAGATCGCCGACGCCTTCTGGGCGCCGCGGATCAAGACGAACCGCGACGTCACCGTCCAGCACAACCTCCAGAGCTGCGAGCGCACGGGGCGAATCCAGAACTTCGTCGTGGCCGCCGGACAGGCCGAGGGGATGTTCCAGGGCGTGTTCGGGTTCGACGATTCGGACGTCTACAAGGTGATCGAGGGCGCCGCCTACACCCTCGGCCTGCAGCCCGACCCGGCGCTGGACCGCCAGCTCGACGACGTGATCGCCAAGATCGCGGCCGCCCAGAAGCCGGACGGCTACCTGTACACCGTGGGCGAGATCGGCAAGACCGCCGAGAAGCCGATCTGTTGCGTGAGCCCGTCCCGCTGGGCGGACCTGCGCAGCGGCCACGAGCTGTACAACGCCGGGCACCTGTTCGAGGCCGCGGTGGCCCACTTCCAGGCCACGGGCAAGCGGAACCTGCTGACGGTGGCGACGAAGTACGCCGACCTGCTGACACGCGTCTTCGGGCCGGGCAAGAACATGGGCGTCCCCGGACACGAGGAGGTCGAGATCGGCCTCGTGAAGCTGTACCGCGTGACCGGGAACGAGGAGTACCTGAAGCTCGCGCACTTCTTCCTCGACCAGAGGGGCAACGCCAAGGGGCACGAGCTCTACGGTGCCTACAACCAGGACCACGAGCCGATCGTCCAGCAGTCGACCGCGGTGGGCCACGCTGTGCGCGCCGCCTACCTGTACTCGGGCATGGCGGACGTGGCGGCGCTCACCGGCGCCGAGGGCTATGTCGCGGCCATCGACCGGATCTGGAACGACGTGGTCTCGACGCAAGCTCTACGTCACGGGCGGCATCGGCGCCGAGCACGAGGGGGAGGCGATGGGGGCTGAGTTCCACCTGCCGAACCGGACCGCCTACGCCGAGACCTGCGCGGCGATCGCGAACGCGATGTGGAACTACCGCCTGTTCCGCCTACACGGCGACGCGAAGTACATCGACGTCATCGAGCGGACCGCATACAACGCGATCCTCTCCAGCGTCGCGCTGAGCGGCAACCAGTTCTTCTACGTCAACCCGCTGGCCTCCGACGGGAAGTACGCGTTCAACGCCGACAACACCACGGGCCGGCGCCCGTGGTTCAAGTGCTCGTGCTGCCCGCCCAACGTGGCGCGCTTCCTCGCGAGCTTCGGCAGCTACGTGTACGCCCAGGGCGACGACGGGATCTACGTCAACCTGTTCGTGGGCGGGCGCACGCGCGTCGATCTGGGCGGTCGCAAGGTGGAGCTGCGCCAGACCACCGAGTACCCGTGGAAGGGCGACGTCGCCATCAGCGTCGAGCCCGACGCGGAGGCGGAGTTCGCGCTCCACGTCCGCGTGCCGGGCTGGGCGAGGGAGAAGCCGGTGCCGAGCGACCTGTACCGCTACGAGGACGGCGCCGGCCTTCCGTACACGCTCGCGGTCAACGGGCAGCCGGCGAAGGCCGAGCTGGTCCGGGGCTACGCCGTCCTGAAGCGGCGCTGGAAGGCGGGCGACACCGTCCAGTTGTCCCTGCCAATGCCGGTGCGCCGGGTGGTCAGCGACCAGCGGGTCGCGGCGAACCGGGGGCGGATCACCCTCGAGCGGGGGCCCATCGTGTACGCGGTCGAGTCGGTCGACAACGGAGGCGACGTCTTCAACATCGTCCTCCCCGACGACGCGGCCCTGTCGGCCAAGCCGCGCCCCGACCTGCTCGGCGGGGTGACCGTCATCACGGGGCGGGCGCTCGCCTTGTACCCCGGGAGTGACGGGCGCACGGTGGTCACGCGCGAACAGGACTTTCTCGCGGTCCCTTACAACGTCTGGTCGAACCGCGGCGAGGACCGGATGGCCGTGTGGCTACCCCGGAAGGTCAGCCTCGACTTCGAGGTGCCTTAGCCCCCCGCTGGGCCTGTAGTGAGAGCTCGTCTGCGTCGAGAGTGGGGCTTTCGCAACCGGACGGATTCGGGGTGGGTCGCCGCCGGTTCGCGGCCGCCATCATAAAAATTTCGCGAAATACTTGACAGCACCTAGGCCGTATGACTATGGTGGCCGTGAACGTACACGGTCAATGTGTGTACGTACACGGTTTTCTGGATTGGTCACGTTCCCGGCGACGCCCAGGGGGACTCTGGGAGGGTAGATATGATGCGGTTTCACTTGGCAGCGACACACGGGGTAGTCGTAGCGCTCAGCGGGGAACTCCGCTCTCGATGGAGGAGTCGAATGCAAGCCAGACCAAGGATCCCATGGGCTGTCCAGGCGGTCGTTGCTTTCCTGCTCATGGCGGGTTCCGCTTCGGCTCAGTTCACCGGCAACATCCAGGGTACGGTTCAAGATCCCACTGGGGGAGCGGTCCCGCAGGCGAAGGTCGCGCTCCTCAACCTTGCCACACAGGCTACGGCGGCCACCGCCACCGATGCTACGGGAGGATTCCGGTTCCTGAGCCTCGCTCCCGGTTCGTACAAGATCACGGTGGAGGCGACGGGCTTTGCCAAGGCGGAGGCGACGGTCGGCCTCGATACGAACCAGAACCTGAACGTGCCCATCTCCGTGAAGGTGGGCGCGGAGAGTGAAACGGTGACCGTCACCGCGGAGAACCCGCTGGTCAACACGACCGAGACCCGGAATCAGATGACTCTCGAAACACAGGAGCTGTCGAGCCTGCCGTTGGCGGGCCGCAGCATGTTTTCCCTCGTCACGGTAGCGCCGGGTGTTTCCGGGTTGGGAACGACGGCGGGAGGCTCTCCGGGATCGGGTGTCGACAACTTCTCCACGGAAACGGAAGTCGATGCCAGCGCCAACGGCCAGGGCAGGGTCGCGAACATGTGGATCGTGGACGGCCTCGACGTCACCAGCTCCATCCGGCAAGGCGTCCTGAACCTCACTCCCAACCCCGACGTCATCCAGGAAGCGTCCAACCAGATCAACACGTTCTCGGTCGAATACGGGCACTCGAGCTCGATCCAGTTCGCCATGACCACGAAGTCCGGCCAGGACAAGTTCCATGGGCTGGTGAGCGACTACTACAACAAAGAGAGCATGTTTGCCAAGTACTCTCTCCCCGGCTCCGATCACACCTACAATCCCTTCCACAGCAATAACATTTCGGTGACCCTCGGCGGACCGATCATTCCGAACAAGCAGTTCTTCTTCTTCCTGGCGGTCGAGCCGCTGCGTTCGTCGGCTTCGACGGGCAACCAGGTCCTGACGTTTCCTGACCCTCAGTTTGGCGCGTGGGCCCAGGCGAACTATCCCAACACCTTCGGGACCAAGATCCTGAACACCTACACGCCGTCCAACGCGACCGTCAGCGGCGTCACGAAGACGGCACAGGATGTCTTCCCGGGCACATGCGGAACCCCGGCGACCAGCAACCTGCCCTGCTCCACGGCGATGATCGACAGCGGGGTGTTCAACTCGAGCAATTTCCGGAATGGCACGCAGTATTTTGGCCGCATCGACAAGGCCTTCCAGAAAGATCGGATCTACGCCAGCTTCTTCCGAACGACCCTCGAGTACGGTGGACCCGCCGTCATTCCCCAGTTCTCGACCACGAATAACAACACGCAGAGTGCCTTCCAGGTGAACTGGACACACACCTTCAGCCCGAACACGTTCAACGAGGTCATCTACGGCCAGAATCGCATCGAGGGCTTCATTGGCAAGACGGGTGACTTCTCGATCCCCGGCATTGGCGTCACGGGGCAATCGGTCGGATATGGCGTCGGCTTCGCCCAGGGCAACTTCATCCAGCACAACTATCACTGGCGCGACGTCCTGACCCACGTCCGCGGCGCGCACGTGTTGAAGGTGGGTTACGAGGGTTGGTTTGGAGACGACGTGGAGCCCTTCCAGGGGCCGTGGTCCCATCCGGGCTTCAGCTTCGACAACCTCCTGAAGCTGGCGCAGGATGCGCCCCAGACCGAGGGCGGGGTGATGTACAGCCCCATCACGGGCCAGCAGCAGCTCTGGGACTGGGACGCGGCCTCCAAGACCTGGGGCGTCTTCGTGCAGGACACCTGGAAGGCAAGGCGCAACCTGACCTTGACGCTGGGTCTCCGGTACGACAATCAAGGCAACCCGTATTCCCGGTCGGAGTCGACGGTCTTCGGCAACTTCCTTCTCGGGAACGGTTCCACGCTCCAGGAACAGGTGGCGAACGGCGTTGCCAGGCCATCCGACAATGCGCTGAACAGCTCGCCGAAGGTCTTCCATCCGCGCCTCGGCCTGGCATGGGACGTCAACGGCAAGGGCGACTGGCTGGTGCGTGGCGGCGCGGGGATGTACTCCAACTGGCTGACCCCGGCCAACATCCAGGAACAGTTTCGTGGGAACCCTCCCGGGCTCATCCTGCCGACCTTCTTTGCCAACTCGTCGAGTCCTCCGATCTTCTCGCAGGGCACCAGCGACAAGCCCCCGTTCGGGTTCACGTTTCCCGGGCTGGCGGGAACATCACTCTGTCCCACCGCTCCTTGTCTCGACGCAAACGGAGGGATCAAGGGTGCCGCGGCCACGATTGGTGGAATCAACCCGGACATCGTGTCTCCCACGACATACATCTATGCCGCGACGCTCGAGCACCGGCTCGGCAGCCACCTGGTGGCCAGCGTTCTTTACAGCGGATCTCACTCCACCAACATGGTCTCAGGCGGGAACCAGATCGGTCAGGTCAGCTATGGGACGGATATCAATGCCCAGCCCGGAGATCTGCTGGGAAAGCCGCCGGGATCGGCGCCGACTCGGCTGAACTCCAGCTTTGGAGTGATCAACTACACCCAGAACGATCGAGTGGGAAACTACAACGGCATCACCTTCGACCTCCGGGGGAAGTTCAACCGAGCCTTCTTTGACACCTCCTACACCCGCTCCTCATCGAAGGACGACGCTGGCTACTACCCGACGTCGATCAACCCCCACCAGTTCTATGGGCCGTCTCCATGGGACGTGCCGAACCGCTTTTCCCTCAGCTTCAACTATTCGCTCCCGGGCAAGGGGTTGTTGGCCGGAGGCTGGGGCGTGAGCGGCACCAGCATCTATCAGGACGGCTCGCCCTTCACGGTCTTCAACGGCGCCTCGTTTACCGGCGGCGGCGACTACAACGCCGATGGGGACAACCTGGACTACCCCAACGTGGGCCACTATGGCCAGGGGAGCAATTTCCTCACCGGCATCTTCACGCCCGGCCAATTCACGGCGCCGGCTCCGGGTACGAACGGCAACGAGCAGGTGAATCAATTCCGCAATCCGAACTTCGTGCAAACGGACATGACCATCTACAAGAACACGCACCTCGGAAAGGGGATCAATCTCCAACTGCGGTTTGAGTTCTACAACCTGTTCAACCATCCGAACTTCACAAACGTCGTCAACGACCTGAGCGCCGGAAACTTTGGCAAGGTGTCGGGCCAGACGCTGCCGAGGTGGTGGCAGGTAGGCGCCAAGATCGAGTTCTAGGGCTGGATTCGAAAGAGACCAACGGGGACCGGCGCCGACTGGCGCCGGTCCCACGATGGCAGAGGGTGTTTCCGGCTCGCAGCACCGTCGCCGCGCCCCACGGCCTTCTCGACGGCCGCGGCTACGACCTGGACCAGCCGCGGTTGGGCACCGGCCCTATCCCTTCCCTCAGGGTGATGAGCTGATTGGCGGGGATGCGCTTGAAGGACTCGTGCAGCCCGTTTGGCCAATAGACGTCCAGATCGACCGAGGCGAAGCCCCCGAGGCCGAAGTGCAACCGGGGATCATTGCAGGAATAGAAGCTCGATTGGCTCAGGACGGCCTGGGCCTGGGTCTTCCCTCCATAGTGGGCGAGGACCCGGGCCCCGATCGCGCTGCGATTGGACTTGACGCCCTCCAGCTTCACCTTGATCCAGTTCTGCTTCCCGGATAGGTCATTGCGCAGCAAGGACGGCGGCTCGTTCAGGTTGACGATGAGCACGTCCACGTCGCCATCGTTGTCGAAATCGCCGAAGGCGCATCCCCGGCTGCTGTGCGCCTCGCCAACCGCGGGCCCAGCCGTCTCCATCAGCTCTTCGAAGGTTCCGTTGCCGAGATTGCGAAAGACGACGCGCGGCGTCTTGTTCGGGTATTGCGGGAGCTGGCGTTCGACCTCCGGGTAGACGTTGCCCGTCACCATGAACAAGTCCGGATGGCCGTCGTTGTCCAGATCGACGATTCCGGCACCCCAGCAGACGTATCGCGTCTCCACGCCGACACCCGACTTCCGGGTCACGTCGTCGAAGTTCCCGTTCCCGTCGTTGTGATAGAGGCCGCTCGCGTCATCGGCGAAATGCGTCTTGAAAAGGTCGAGGTGTCCGTCGAGGTCGTAGTCGCCGATCCCCACCCCCATCCCCGCCTGCTCCGCGCCATCCTCGCTCAGGGCCACGCCCCGCAACACTCCCTCTTCGCGGAACGTTCCGTCGTGGTTGTTCATGAACAGCAGGCTGGGGGTGGAATCGCAGGCAACGTAGATGTCCGGCCACCCGTCCTCGTCCAGGTCCGCCGCCACCACGGTCATGCCGTAGCCTTGGGGGACCTGGGCGATGCCGGCCTGCTGGCTGACGTCGGTGAACGTTCCGTCCCCGTTGTTTCGATAGAGGGAATGCGATCCGGTCGGCATCCCTCGCGGTCCGCATTCGACCGGGATGCCTTTCCAGTGGCAGTTGGTGTTCTCGCCGGGAACGGGCGCATGCTCGAACGAGAACCGCACGTAGTTGGAGACGAACAGGTCGAGGTGTCCATCCCGGTTGTAGTCCAGGAAGCTGCAGCCGGCTCCCCATCGCGCCTGAGCGTTCAGGAGCCCCGCGGCCTTCGTCACATCCGTGAAGGTTCCGTCGCCGTTGTTCCGGTAGAGAACGTTCTGGCCGAGGCCGGTGCAGAAGAGATCCTCGAAGCCGTCGTTGTTGTAGTCCCCGACGCAGACTCCGGAAGCCCAACCGACGGCGCCCAGGCCGGCCGCTTCCGTGACATCGGTGAATGTCCCGTCACGATTGTTCTTGTAGAGGCGGTTGGTTGCGCCGGCCGGAGCGCCTTCGAGTCGGGTGCCGGAGAGCAGGAAGAGATCCATCCAGCCGTCGTTGTCGTAGTCGACGAACGCACAGCCGCAGCCGGTCGACTCCAGGATGTACTTCTTGCTTTCCACGCCTCCATAGATGGTCGGCGCGCGCAATCCGGCGGCCGAGGAGACGTCGACGAAGTGGGCGTCGAAAGGGCGCCCGGAGGGCGCCTGCCTGGTCATGGGCTTGGCGGTATGGGTGGAGACACCTTGCGCGAGCAGCCGATCGGCAGCCATCGAGGCTGCCGAGCCGAGCGAGAGTCGCACGAACGTGCGGCGAGAGACAGTCATGGGCGAACGCCTCAATTGTCGTCGCGACGGCTCCGCTGTGTAAAGGAGACGCCCGCGCCGAATCAGAGCTTGACGTCCACCCGTGTGCCTGAGTACTGGACGGTCCGGGTGGTGCCGTCGGGGATCAGCTCGACGGTGAATGTGCGGCGGGCCGTCAGGCTCGTCGCACCGGCGGGACGGCCCGGCTCCAGGGTCAGCCGCGCGCTCCGCTCGTTCCAAGTCATGCGGGTCCAGGTGCCTTTTCCCGCCAGGTAGTCCTGGCTGATGCCGTCGTCCTCGTACAGCGTGTACTGGCCGTCGGCGCCGCGGTAGACCCTGAGCGTCGTGGGCTCGCTGACCACCTGGCTCGTGTACTGCCGAACGGGATCCAACGGGATGATCGCGCCGGCCCGGACGAAGATCGGCATCGTGGCGAGGTCCACGGCGCGGATGACCGTCTGCCCGCCCGCGTGTGCCGCGCCCGTCCACCAGTCGTACCACGTCCCGGTGGGAAGGTAGACCGCCCGGGACGTCGCACCCTTCTCGAAGACCGGCGCGATCAGCAGGTCCCGCCCCCACAGGTACTGCGTGCCGAGCCCCCGCGCGGCGGCGTCGTGGGGATAGTGCAGCCACATGGCGCGCATCAGCGGCATGCCCGTCCGGCGCGCTTCCCACGCCAGGGTGTAGGTGTACGGCATCAGCTGGTAGCGCAGCTCCGAGTACCGCTTCACGATCGGTTCGATGGCAGGGTTGTTCATCTCCGACTGCAGGATGTTGCGCCGGTCGTCCGCGGGTATCGGGGTGTTGGTGTTGTTGTTCTCGCTCGGGCCCATCTCGTTCGAGCCCCACCCCCAGGGAAGGCGGATCCACCACGTGCGGCCGTGCGAACGGAAGGATCCGCAGAACGCCGCGAACTGGTACCAGCGCGCGTACAGCTCGCCCGTCAGTTCGCTGTTGGCGTAGAAGCCGCCGATGTCCGAGCCCCAGAACGGGCCGATGCTCAGCGAGTAGTTGAGGCCGACCGCGATCTGGGCCTCGAGCGTCTTCCACGACGATTCCGTGTCGCCCGACCAGACCCAGCCGCCCCACTGCGCGATGCCGGGGTAGCCGTTCCGCTGCAGGCTCCACGGCCGCACGTTCGGGCGTGGTCGACAGCGCCCCTTCGTAGTAGAGCTGATGGCGCTTGATGCGTTCGAAGAGATTGAACCAGTCGCCCTCGTCGGGCCAGAAGGCATCGACGCCGGCCGCAACGAGGCCCACGTGCTGCTTCCAGTAGTTCTGGATGTGGGAAGCGTCCAGCGTCTCGCCGGGCTTGCGCCGGAATCGACCCGTGAAGCGTCGGCAGCTGGTCGCGGTCCCACGGGACCATGTGCACGACGACCTTCACGTTGCGGGCGTGCATGTCGGCCAGCACCTGCTTGGGGTCGCGCTTGAAGACCTCGGGATTGAAGTCGAACGACGGCTGGGTGGTGTTCCAGCCGCTGGGGCAGAAACCCGTGCCGAGGTAGATCACCGCATCGAGCGGGATCTTCTTGGCGCGAAAGGTGTCGATGATGCCGAGCATCTGCGCGTCATCTTCGAGGGTGCGATGCGACTGCATGTAGCCGAGCGCCCAGCGAGGGGGCATGGCCGCGGGGCCGGTGATGACGGCGAAGTCCCTCATGGCGTCTGCAGGCTCGTGGGCGTCGAAGACGAACAGGTCGTAGAGGCCCGGAACGATCGCGCTGACGGGCGGAACGCCCTTGCCGGCGCTCAGCCCCTGGTTGCGCCCGGGTCTGCGGGGTGTCACTGCCGCTCGGCGGCTTCTAGGGAATGAACAGGCCGCGATCGACGCGCCGCATGTCGACCTGCACCCAGGGCGTCGCGACGAAGAGGCCCCATCCTCCGGTGCCGAAAAGCATGGCCGCGGGATTGCGCGAGCCGTACATGTCGGTCTGCCAGCGGGGCTCCATCGTGTCCAGCTGGCCGCGCCGGTCGAACTGGACCGCCTGGCTCCGCCACGGGTTTTCGGGCACCGGCAGGGGCCCGCCCTCACCCATCCCCAGGACCGGCTGCCCGTCGAGGCCGAACGACAGGTTGCCGTCCGGCTCGAACACGAGTGTCTGCACGGGCTGGCCGGCCGCGTTCGTGACGGCCACCGTGAGAGGGTTCGGGCGCACCTCCACACGCAGGGTCCCGACCTTGGCCGTGACTCCCGCGGTGATATTCCGGAGGCTCACCGCGGGGGCGGGGTACGACCGTTCGGTCATCGCGGGAGTGAACGGAAGGTCCCCGGCAAACCCGATGGGCCTGAGCGTGACACGGATGCTGTGCTCACCGGCGGCGCGAATGTCCAACTGCGCGGGCTGGCCGGCCGCCGTGATCGACGCCGCGGGCACGGAGACGACGGTGGCGAGATGCAACCACAGGACCAGGACTGGATGGATGAAGCGCATGTGGAGTGTGCCTCGTATCAGGATATTGCCCCGGTGCGCAGTAGTTTAACCACATCGGTGAACGTCGACGTCGCCAGTTTACAGGCCGGGACGCACGGAAATAGACTTCCCGACGGCTTGTAGGATTCCGGTCTGGCCGTTCGTCGTTGTAGTGAAGGCCGGGCAGAGAGCCGCCCTGGAGGAGGACAGTTGGAGGACGCGACATCGTCAGTGAATACCGGAACGCCGTAATCTAGCAGGCATGAAAGATGTGCCCAAGGCGATTGAGGCCGTGTGGAAGATCGAGTCCACACGGCTCATCGCCGCCATTGCCCGAGTCACCCACGATATCGGCATCGCAGAAGAACTGGCCCAGGACGCCCTGTTGACCGCGCTCGAGCTCTGGCCCGAAGAAGGCATCCCCGAAAATCCCGGCGCGTGGCTCATGACCGCGGCCAAACGGCGCGCCATCGATGCCCTGCGCCGTGGCCGGATGCTGGAGCTAAAGCATGGAGAGATTGCGCGAGAGCTGGAATTCCAGCAGCAGCGGCTGGGCGAAGCAATGGATCAAGCCTTGGACCGGGTCATTGACGATGACGTTCTCCGACTCATCTTTACCGCCTGCCATCCGGTGCTGACAGTCGAGGGACGCGTGGCGCTTACGCTGCGCGTGGCGTGTGGCCTCACGACAGCGGAGATTGCGCGGTCCTTCCTGGTGCCGGAGAAGACTCTAGGCCAACGCATCTTTCGAGCCAAGAAGACACTATCCGAGGCTCATGTTCCCTTTGAGACTCCGCGTGGTGACGAGTTGAGAAAGCGGCTCGAGTCCGTGCTGGCCATCGTCTATCTGATCTTCAACGAGGGATACACCGCAACCGCCGGTGACGAGTGGATGCGGGCAGCACTCTGCGACGATGCACTCCGCCTGGGACGCATGCTCGCGGAGCTCCTTCCCGAGGAGCCTGGGGTTCACGCTCTCCTGGCGCTGATGGAGCTGCAGGCTTCGCGAGCCGCAGCGCGCCGCGGACCAAACGGAGAGGCCGTTCTCTTGTCGGATCAGGACCGTTCTTCGTGGGACCACGCACAGATCCAGCGAGGAATGGCCGCGCTCCATCGCGCGCAGAAGTTGGGTGGCGGCGCCCATGGTTACGCCCTGCAGGCGGCGATCGCTGCGTGTCATGCGCGAGCCAACACCGTGGCAGAGACCGACTGGGAGAGGATCGTGATTCTCTATGACGCCCTGCTTCAGATCGGCCCATCTCCCATCGTCGCGCTGAACCGCGCGGTGGCCGTCGGAATGGCCCACGGACCGGCTGCGGGACTCGACGCGCTCGATGCTCTCGCGGCTGAGCAAGCGCTGGCCAACTATCATCTGCTGCCCAGCGTCAGGGGAGACCTGCTTGCGAAGCTGGGACGCTACGCCGAAGCGCGCGAAGAGCTGCAACGCGCCCTTGAGATGACCGAAAACCGTCGCGAGCAGGATTTGCTGACGGCAAGGCTGAACCAGATGCCGCTCAACGATCGATCGAATTGATCAACGGGGAGAGTCGATTCTCAGAGCAGGGCGCGGGTGAAGGAAGAACCTGGACCCTTTGTAGAATTCGGGTCAGGCCATTCGTCGACATAGTGACGGCAGGTCAGACAGGCCCGCCCGAAGGTCGTTTCAAGAAAAAGGAGAAACCATGCCGCAATATCTGGTCGCCAGCTACCTCCCCGACGACTTCGACCCGTCGACGGTCGACGAAGCGATGGTCCGCGCCATCGACGTGCTCAACGAGGAGTTGATCGCTGCGGGTGCCAGGCTCATGGCTTGCGGCCTCGGCGCACCCGGCCAGGCGAAGTCGCTGCGGGCGCAGCCCAATGGCGAAGTGCTCATCACCGACGGCCCCTATCTGGAGGCCAAGGAGCACATCGGCGGCTTCTGGATACTGGAAGCCGCTGACATGGACGAGGCAATGGCGTGGGCCCGCAAGGGTGCCATCGCCTGCCGGGCGGCGGGCGAGGTGCGCGAGCTCCCCTTCAGCAGCCTGCCGGGCGGCACACCCCACCCATCGAGGGTCAAGCCGTAGCTCCGCCACCGGCGAAACCGGCCGCTGCGGAGCATCCTGGTGAGCGCTGGTACGATCTACCCATGGTGCGTCGTGACGCGGCAGGGGCATCGGGTACGTCAAAGACCGGTGCGACTGCTGCTCGCTGCGCCACTCCAGCCGGTGCAAGACCGGTCCCGGTAGGCGTCGGAGCGCCGGGTAGCAGGCCCCAGGCGGTGGGCTGGAGACCCTGCCGTCCGAGCGGGGCGTCAAGAGCCCGCGAGGCGGCGGAAGCCGCGCAGCGGGGAGCAAGCACGCGGGCCGCAACATGAAGTGAAGCCTGCAGCCTCGACAGATGAACAAACCGGGGGCCGAGCCGCTCATGTCACGGCGAAGGCAACACCGGCGGTCCGAGATCCGAAGCGGGCCGTTGGCCTTGGCGGGGTAGGGGGCGCAGCACGTGTGCAAGGAGTGGAGCGGAACACGAGAGGCCCGTCTGCGCAGCCTGAGTCAAGGCAAGGCGCCTCGCATAAGCCGAAGGCGAAATCGAGCGTCGCGCAGCGGGAGTCCGAGGGGGTCGTAGTACCGATGATGGCCGCGAAGAACAACGCGGCTTTAGGGAAGGACCCCTGGGGTGGTCGTGTCGACGGAGCAGGTAAGCGCGAGGGAATGGCCGGCAAGACCGGACCTAACGACCCCGGCGGCGTAGAGCCGCGCGAGAAAGTGCGAGAACTGCAACGTCGACTGTGGGCCGGGGCCAAGCGGGCTCCGGGACGCCGTTTTCACGCGCTGTACGACCAGGTCTGGAGGGGTGACGTCCTCGGGAAGCGTGGGAACGAGTGAGTCGGAACCGCGGCGCCGCGGGAATCGACGGCCAGTCGATCCGTGACGTCGAGCAGAGCGGAGTGGAGAGCTTCCTGGAAGGACTCGCCACCGAGCTGCGAACAGGCGAATACCGGCCGAGCGTGGTCCGACGCCGGTACATACCGAAGGCCGATGGGAAGAAGAGGCCGCTGGGGATTCCGACGGTACGGGACCGGGTGGCACAGATGGCGGCAAAGCTCGTGCTGGAGCCGATCTTCGAGGCGGATTTTCTGCCTGCTCGTACGGCTTCCGTCCGAAGCGGAGCGCGCTGATGGCGCTGGAGACGCTGAGGAAGCTCGGTGCCAAGGGTGGTCATCACGTGCTCGACGCCGACATACGTGACTACTTTGGAAGCATCGACCACGAGAAGCTGCTGAAGCTCGTGGCACGACGCGTCTCGGACCGGCGGGTGTTGAAGCTGCTGCGGCAGTGGCTCGAGGCAGGAGTGATGGAAGAGGGCACCGTCAGTGCGACGGTGGCGGGCACGCCGCAGGGTGGGGTGATCTCACCCTTGCTCTCGAACATCTACCTGCACGTGCTCGACGTTTTGTGGACGCGCCACAGCGCTCCGCTCGGGACGCTGGTGCGCTACGCGGACGACTTCGTGGTGATGTGCCGCACCGCGAGGGAGTGCGAGCGGGCCGAGGAGCGCATCAGGGTCATCCTGGGGCGTCTCGGTCTCGAGCTGCACCCGGACAAGACGAGGCGGGTCGAGCTTTTCGATGGCAAGGAGGGCTTCGACTTCCTCGGCTGCCACCTGCACAAGCGTCTGAGCGGCAAGCTGTGGGAGCAGACGCGCAAGCGTCTCTACTTTCTGCAGCGCTGGCCGTCGCAGCGCTCGATGCAGCGCGTACGGCAACGCGTGAAGGAGCTCACTCCGAGATCGAGGTGCCACGCGGACGTCCGCGATGTCGTCGCCGATCTAAACCCCGTGCTGCGGGGCTGGGGCAACTACTTCCGCACCGGGAACGCCGCGCGCCGTTTCATCCAGCTCGACACCTACGTGTGGCGGCGGCTCCGCGCCCTGCGCATCAAGCGCAAGGGTCGGCACCTGCGCGCCGGAGAACTCGACCGCTGGACCCGGGACTACTTCCATAACCTCGGCCTTCACCGCCTGCGCGGAACCGTCCGTTACCCGGAGCAGCCCTTCTGGCAACAGGAGTCCGCGTAATGCTGCGGCCCGAGAGGCCACCGGAAAGCCGTGTGCGGGAAATCCGCACGCACGGTTTGAACGGGGGTCTTGCTGTCCCACGCCTTTGCAACCCGCAAGGGAAAGGATAGAAGGATCTACCAATGCGAACCGAGTCGACGCTGACGGATTCAGACGCTGAGCTGGCCATCACGACGATCCGTGATCGGCTGCGGGCCGAGGGCAAGGCCGCGGTCGTTGCGGTGGCCGACGCGCAGGGGGAGCCCATCGCCCTTCTGCGCCTGGACGGGGCCCCGCGCGCCTCGATTCAGATCGCGTTGAACAAGGGCTTCACCGCTGCGCGCGAACGCCGCGCCACGTTCGAGATCGGGCGCGATGCCCGCCACCCGGAGCGCGGGTTCGACATGGCCTACTACGGCGATCCGCGATACGTGGGGTGGGGCGGGGGAGTGCCCGTGGTCGTCGACGGACAGGTCGTGGGCGCCGTGGCGGTCAGCGGACTTCCCGAGGAGGAAGACATGCGGCTGGCCGCGATGGGCGTGGAGGCGATCCTCGCGGCGCAAGAGGGATGACCCGGGCTAAGGCTGCGCCGGCCTTCCCTCCGGAGGGTCCTCTTCGATCAGCTTGTAACGATAGCGCTCCCTTTCGTCCTTGGTGGCCTCTTCGCGAAGTTGCGCGAGCCTCTTCAGCAAATCCGGAATCTCGCCGTTCTGTCCCGTCTTGCGCAGCGCCTGAATGAGCCGGTAGAGCGCGGTCTGGTCCTTGGGATCGCTCTTCAGGGCTTCCCGGCACTGCTCGACCGCTTCCGGGTATTGCCCCGCCTGCATGTAGAGCTTCCCCAGCACGCCGCGCGCGGCGCCGAGCCCAGGCTGCAAGGCGACCGCCCTCTTCGCCGAGCGCATGGCGAGTTGAAACTCGGGAGTGCCGACATCGGCGCTCTTTTGAGTGAGCAGGTCTGCCTGCAGGTAGAGGAGCAGGGCGTCGTCCGGTTTCCGTTCGAGCTTCGACTGGATCGAGGCCAACGCGTGGTCGAGATCGTTTGCCTGCACCGCGGCCAACCCTTGAGCGGCGGTGCTCAGTGACTGGTGCGGATCGAGCTCGTAGGCCTTCTCGAAGTCGGCCTCCGCCTTGTCATATTGGGCCAGCTGCACGGACAAGACACCGCGTGCCACGTAGAGCGGCGCCGCCCTGGGCTGCAGCAGCATTCCTTCGCTGACCACGTCGATGCCGACCTGGAACGATTCGTGGGCAAAGCAGATGTTGGCGAAATCCAGATAGAGACTCACGTTCCGCGGATCGAGCAGGAGGGCCTGCCGAAGCGTGCTCACGGCTTGCGGCGTGTCGCCCGCCTCCTCGGCGGCGCTGGAGACGAGCTGCAGGGTCTCCGCGGTCGGACTTCCAGCGTCCAGCAGAGGCCGCAGCGTGGCGAGGGCATCCTTGGGCTTCTGGCCCATGATCTGCACGGACGCCAGGAGGTGGCGTTCCTGTGGATCATCCGGCCGGAGAGCCAAGGCCTTCTGGAGGACCGCTATGGCCTCGTCGATCCGCTTGAGCTTCGCGAGACAGGTGGCGTAGGCGTGGAGGGCATCGAGCTGGGAGTCGAGCAGCTGGCCCGCCTTGTCGAAATGAGGGACCGCCGCAGCGCAGTCCCCGTTCCGGTATTCCATCACCGCGAGCATGGCGTGGCCGGTTGGATCGCCGGGACGCAGCTCCAGTAGATGCTTGAGGAGCGGTACGGCCTCGCGGTTGTCCGCTTCGTACTCGATCTGAGCCGCGCCTGCCAAGGCGGCTAGGGCGTTGGGCGAGATCTTCAGCGCCTGCTGGAACGCCGCCAGGGCCTGTCTCTTGTCTCCCTTGCCGGCGAAGGCGATGCCCTGCAAGGTCCACAGCTGAGCGCTGCCTGGCGAGGCTCGCAACCCGGAGCGGGTCAACTCGACGGCCTTGTCGAACTCCCTGGCCTGCAACGCCGAGCCGATCTGCCCGGTCAGGTCCTCGGGCGTTTGGGAAAGCGCGAGGGACTGGCACGCCAACAGGGCAGTCAGGAGGCCAAGTTGCTTGAATAGAGTCATCGCTGATACCGGGCAGACGCCGAAACTCTCCCGGCCGAGGATACTTCCGGGGAGACGAGGACGGCAAGGGTTCGACGCCGATCCCCGCTCGCGCTATACATGAGTCCGCCAACCCACCGGCGGCCCAGGAGACCTCGCCATGAAGGATCGGACGCGCGCGGCCACGCTTCTTCTTTTGCTTCTGGCTCCGGGCGGTCGCCTCGGCGCCCAAGGGCCGATCCCAACGCCTCCCCCCACGCGGCAGGACAACGTTCGGGATGTCCTGCACGGTGTTGCGATCGTCGATCCCTATCGCTGGCTGGAGGACCAGGCGAGCCCCGAGACACGAGCGTGGATCGAAGCCCAGAACCGCTACACGCTCGAAGTACTGGATGTCACGCCTTGGCGTGGCGCGATCCGCGACCGCCTGAACGCCCTCAGCCGCTATGACGTGCAAGGACCGCCCCTCGCCAAGGGGGGGCGCTACTTCCTCCTGAAACGGCGAGTGCAGGACGACCTTGCGATCCTGTACACGCGCCAGGGGCTTGGCTCTCCTGACGAGGTCCTCCTCGACCCGCACCCCCTGAGCCCCGACCGCACCACGGACGTGAGCCTGGAGGACGTCTCGGGAGACGGGCGGGTGCTGGTCTACGGCGTGCGGCGAGGGGGCGAAGACGAAACCGAGCTCCGGGTGCGCGAGGTGAAGACGCACGAGGACCTGCCCGACGTCCTGCCCCGCGCCCTGTATCGAGGCGTCACCCTCAAGCCCGACGGCAGCGGCTTCTACTACGCGCTCCAGAGCCGTGAGACCGGCATCCGCATTCGATACCACGGCCTCGGCACCCCCACGAGCCACGATCCCGAGGTCTTCGGCGGCGGCTACGATAAGGGCGCGTGGGTGGGCGCCCGGGTGTCGGAGAATGGCCGGCACGTCCTGTTCGACGTCCAGTACGGCTGGGCCCGGAGCGACGTGTTCGTCCAGGACCTCGCGGCCGTCGAGGCCATCAAGCCCGTGTTGACCGGGCTCGACGCGCACTTCCAGGCCGACTTCGCCGGTGATCGCCTCGTCGTCCTCACCGACTGGCAGGCGCCGAACGGGCGCATCGTCGAGGTCGACCCCAAGGATCCCGCACCCGCGCACTGGCGGGAGATCGTGCCCTCGGCCGCCGATGCGATACAGTCCTTTACCCTGGCCGGCGGCAAGCTGGTCGTCCACTACCTGCACAACGTCACTTCCCGTCTCGCGCTCTTCTCCCTGGACGGCAAGGACCTGGGCGCGCTCGCGCTCCCGGGCCCGGGTACGGTGAGTGGGACCGAGGGCCGGTGGGGGAGTGGCGAGGTGTTCTTCGACTTCACGTCCTACACCCTGCCCCGCGCCACGTATCGCGCTGACCTGGCGGGGAGCGCGGTCGAGCCCTTCTGGCGGCCCCAGGTGCCTTTCGCTCCCGAGGCTCTCGAGACCGAGCAGGTCTGGTTCCCATCGAAGGACGGCACGCGCGTCCCGATGTTCATCGTCCATAGGAAGGGGCTCGCCCTCGACGGCCAGCGGCCGACCCTGCTCTACGGCTACGGCGGCTTCAATGTCAGCATCACGCCCCATTGGAGCGCCTTCGTCGCCTGGTGGTTGGAGCAGGGAGGCCTCTACGCGGTAGCCACCCTTCGCGGGGGCGCCGAGTTCGGCGAGGCCTGGCACCGCGCGGGCATGCTCGAGAAGAAGCAGAACGTCTTCGACGACTTCGTCGCGGCCTCCGAGTGGCTGATCGCGAAACGGTATACCAATCCGAACCGACTGGCGATCCAGGGTGTCAGCAATGGCGGCCTGCTGGTGGGCGCCGCGCTCACCCAACGCCCGGACCTCTACCGGGCCGTTCTGTGCGGGTTCCCCGATCTCGACATGGTGGGGTACTACCGCTTCCCGAACAACAACCCGCCGGCGCTGCTGGAGTACGGCGATGCCTCGAAGCCCGAGCAGTTTCCTTTTCTGTACGCCTATTCGCCGTACCAGAAGGTCACGCCCGGAAGCCGCTACCCCGCCGTGCTGCTCTCGACCGGCGACTCCGACACGCGGGTGCCGCCCCTGCAGGCCCGAAAGATGACGGCCCGCCTGCAGGCCGCGACAACGTCGGGCTGGCCGGTTCTCCTCCTGTACGACACCAAGGCCGGGCACGCCGGCGGCCGCCCGATCGGGAAGATCGTCGAGGACGAGTCCCTCGAGCTGGCGTTCCTCGTTCAGCAGCTCGGCATGGAACCGACGCGGTGAGAGAAGCGCTTCTCGCTAGGGCTGCTCGAGCAGCGCGGCTTCAAACAGGGCGGGACCCGCCTTGCTGGGCTGGGGCACGATCCAAACCGCGAGCTTTCCGTGGCGCCGGCTCAGGGCCTCGGGAATCGCATACGAGAGCTGCTTGACCCTCAGCGGCTTGTCCTTCTTCAGCTCGGTCTGGCCGATCCGGATGCCATTCGCGATCACGTCGAAGCCCCCCTCGGTCCCGCTCCACACGGACAGGCTCAGCTCCAGGGGCTTCGCGGCGCTCTTCGGGTCCAGCTCGAAGCGCACGTAGCCGTAGGCGTCGCTCCGAAGCTCCCAGGCGGGGCGCCCCACGAGCATGCTCAGAGGTGCCTTGGCGGTGTCGAGGCCATGCGCGGTGGCGGCGGATGCGTCTCCCGCCGCCAAGCGGTCCAGCGTCCGAGCCTCCAGCGCCTTTCGCCCGGCCTCGCGCGCCCCCCATTCGGTCTCGCTCAGCCGGTCGAAATACACGGGGGAGTAGGTGTGATGAGCCATGTAGTACGGCTTCAGGAGCACGTCCTGGGGCCGGCCGAGGCCCACCGTCCGGAAGTGCAGCGGGCCTTCGGACAGGCTGGGCTTGACGCTCTGCCTCCAGTGGCCGCTTCCCGGTCACGAGGACCGGCATGGGGTCAGAGGGCCTGCCCTCGGGGCCAAGGTCGGCGGCCAGGAGCACGGGCCCGTGGAACAAGGAGATCTTGTTGGGATCGTCGGGCGTGGCTTCGATGCGGAGGGCCATCGGGAGCCTGACCTCCAGCACATCCCCGCTCTTCCACTCACGGTCGACCGCGAAGTACTCGCCGGCTTTGGCGGTGATCCTCAAGGGGCTGCCGTTGAGCTTGACGGCCGCCGGGCCGGCCGCCCAGAAGGGATAGCGGACCTTGAGGGCGAACCGACCGCCCTTGCCGCCGATCTTCAGACGGGTGACGTCCTCCTCGGGGAAGCGGGTGTCCTGTGTGACCGTGATGGCCTTCTCCTTCCAGTCCAGGCGTGGACGCGATGAAGAGGTTCACGTAGAGCGTCCCGGCATCGTGAAAGTAGATGGAATCGGTGTAGCGAGGAGGATTCTCCCAGCCGGTCCCCACGCAGCACCAGAAGGAATCGAAGGGGGTGCTGTACTCCTTGGGCTTGCCGGTGAGGGGCATGTAGTAGCACTTCATCCCGGTCCCGGGCTCGGTGGCCGCCAGGATGTGATTGAAGAGAGCCCGCTCACAGTAGTCGGCGTAGCCGACTCTCGGCTCCCAGGTGAAGAGATGGCGGGTCAGCTTGAGCATGTTGTAGGTGTTGCAGGTTTCCGACGTGTCTTCGGTGAGACGGGTGGACAGGACCCCGGGAGGCCCGAAGTATTCCCCCTCGCTGTTCCCGCCGTTGGCGTACGTGTGGTTCTTGATCACCGTGTCCCAGAAGAACGCGGCGATGCGCCGCCCTCGCTCGTCCGCGGTGACCTCGTAGTCCCGCGCCGCACCGATGACCTTTGGGATCTGGCAGTTGGCGTGGAAGCCGCTCAGCTTGTCCTGTCCCTCCGCCAGCGGCTCCAGCACCGCCCGGTGGTAGAAGTGCCGGGCGAGACCGATGAAGGTCTCGTCGCCCGTGCGGGCGTAGAGCTCCGACAGGGACTCGCTCATGCCTCCGAACTCGGCGTAGAGCATCTTCTGCCACGCGGCGTCGTCCAGGTTCCGGGTGACCTGAGCGGCCCACCGGCCGTACTGCTCCGCGACCGACAGAGCCTTCTCGCTTCCGGTACAGCGGTGCGCATCCAGCAGGCCCGCGAAGATCTTGTGGATCGTGTACCAGGGCGCCCAGAAGTTGTTGATGTAGTTCTGACGGACGTTGAAGAAGTTCCCCGTCGCGATGTCCTGGAAGAGGGTGTCCTGGTTGGGGATGCCGCCGACGTAACCGTCGCCGCGCGCCTCCTGCGCCCGGGCGAGCTCGTCCACGATGTACGTGACACGGTCGAGAAGGCGCGCGTCCCCGGAGCTGGCGTAGGCCAGCGAGCAGGCAGACAGGTAGTGGCCGAGGGCGTGGCCCGACAGACCCTCGGCCTCCCAGCCGCCGTAGAGCTCGCCTTTGGGGGCGAGGCCGGCGTAGGCCCGGAAGCGATGGAGCAGACGGTCCGGCTCGATCTTCAGGAGAAAGCCCGTGTTGTCGTCGAACGCCTTCTTGAAGGGGCCGTCCAGGAGGCGGACATCCGCGGGCTCGAAGGCCCGGACCTTCAGAACGGCCTTGTCGGCCAGTCTCTCGTAGGGCTCGGCGGGTTCAGCCGACGAGATGGGGAGGATCGCCAGTGCGCAGGCCAGCGTGATGCTGGCGGCGAGCCGGGGCGAGGATAGTGCGCCACACCTCGACCGCATGCGAAACGCCGGTACGGTCGCCTGCCGAACGATCAACTCGAGCTCAATCACACGTCACGCCCCAGATCCGAAGCGGCAGTCGGACTCTACCACACGGCGTTTCCGTGGGGTTGACAGGCCGGCACGAGGTGATCGATCCTCGCCGGATGAAGTTTCAAGACCAGCGGCGATCGAATCGGCAACAGGGCCATGAGCCGGGTCTCACGCGGCGGCGCATCTTGCAGGGTTTGGGAGGCGCCGTGGCGGTGACAGCCCTCGAGGGCAAACTGCGCGATCGCAGTGCCCTGGCCGCCCCCACCGCGGCACCGGCTGCGCCCGCGCCGGTGGCGGCAGGGCCGGTCGCTCTCCACCCGGTGGCGCTGGGCGCGGAGCCCTTCAGTCTGACGGCAGTGCGGCTGCTCGACGGGCCGTTCAAGGATGCGCAGGAGCGGGACGGCAAGTACCTGCTGTCGCTCAACCCCGACCGGATGCTGCACAACTTTCGAGTCAACGCCGGATTGGAGCCCAAGGCCGCCGTCTACGGCGGGTGGGAATCGGTCGAGACCTGGGCGGACATCCGGGCGCACGGCCATACGCTCGGACACTACTTGACCGCGTGCGCGCTGATGTTCGCCTCGACCGGCAACGAGGAGTTCAAGAAGCGCTGCGACCATATCGTGGGGGAACTGGAGGAGTGCCAGACCGCGGCCAAGACCGGACTGATCAACGCGTTTCCCGACAACACCACCCAGATCGACAACCTGGTGACGAGGCAACGCGCGACGGGCGTGCCGTGGTACACGCTGCACAAGATCTTTGCCGGCCTGCGCGACGCCCATCTCTACTGCGACAACGCGGCGGCGCGAACCGTCCTCGTGAAGCTGTCCGATTGGGCAATCGCCACGACGCAGAACATGACCGATGCCCAGTTCGAAGCAATGCTCGGCACCGAGCACGGCGGCATGAACGAGGTGCTGGCCGACGTGTGTGCGATCACCGGTGATGCGAAGTACTTGAAGCTGGCGGAGCGGTTCTCCCACAAGTTGCTGCTCGAGCCGCTGTCGGAATCGCGCGATACGCTCGATGGACTCCATTCCAATACGCAGATTCCGAAGGTCGTGGGCTTCCAGCGAATCCACGTCCTGACCGGAGAGCCCCGCTATTCGGCGGCGGCACGGTTCTTCTGGAAGACCGTGGTGACCACGCGGTCGTTTGCCACCGGAGGAAATGCGGACAACGAGCACTTCTTTCCGGTGGGTGAGTTCGAAAGACACATCCCCTCCGCAAAGACCATGGAGACCTGTTGCAGCCACAACATGCTCAGGCTCACGCGGATGCTCTTCACGACCGATCCGACCGCGGGCTACGCCGACTACTATGAACGGACGCTCTACAACACCATCCTCGCCTCCCAGGACCCGGACACGGGGATGGTGACGTACTTCCAATCGACGCGCCCGGGATACTTGAAGCTCTATTGCACGCCGGAAGACTCCTTCTGGTGCTGCACGGGAACGGGCATCGAGAATCACGCCAAGTACGGCGACTCCATCTATTTCCACGGCTCGCAGGACGGTGCGGATTGCCTGTACGTCAATTTGTTCATCGCCTCCACGCTCCGCTGGAAGGAAAAGGGGCTGACGCTGACGCAGACCACGAAGTTCCCCGAGGTCGGAACGAGTCGCCTGGAGGTCACGGCCGCCGGACCGGGGGACGTCACATTGAAGATCCGTCACCCGGGCTGGTGTGCGATGGCGACGGTGAAGGTCAACGGCGCGGTGGTGGCAACGTCGCAGAATCCGGGCGTGTACGTTGCCTTGAGGCGGACGTGGAAAGCGGGCGACGTCATCGAGGTCGAAGTGCCGATGGCGTTGCGGATGGAGCCATTGCACGCCAGTACGAGTCATGCGGCCGTGGTCTATGGGCCGATCGTCCTGGCTGGAGCGTTGGGCCACAAGGTTGCCCCGGGCGCGGACCTGCACGTCAACGAGAGAACGATCGGTGAGCCGTTCAACGATCCGATCGAGGTTCCCGTGCTCGTCGGAGACTTGGCGAAGATGGCGTCCAAGATCAAGCCGACGGATTCTCCCCTCACGTTCAGAACCGAGGGTCTGGGCCGCCCGGCGGAGGTGACGCTCGTCCCCTACTACCGCATCGCCCACGAGCACTACAACCTCTACTGGAGCATCGTTGGCGCGTGAGACGACCGACTACGCGCTCATAGCCTTCTAGACCGAGAGCGGGCTCTCGGGCTCGCCGCCCTCGGCCTCGCCCCAGCCGGAGCGGGAGCCGATGCGCCTCGACAGGCGGTCCATGAAGAGCTTCAGGTTGCTCTTCATCACGACGTGTGGGGCCATGCGGATGACGGGGTGAGGGCGGACGCCGTCGATGAGGAACTTGTAGAGGGCCTGGAATGCGAGCTGGCCCTGGATCGAGGGGCGCTGGTACATGGTCGCGGCGACGCGTCCCGACTCGATGAACGGCCCGAGAGCGGGGAAGAGGTCCGACGTGATGACGGTGACGCGGCCGGCCAGACCCGCGTCCTCGATCGCCCTCAGCACCGGGACGGAGTTGACGGTGCTCACGTAGACGCCCGCGATGTCGGCGGTCGAGGACAGCACCTGTCGGCTTTTCTCGTAGGCCTCCGCCTCGTGGTCGTGCGCCTCGACGACCGTATCGAGCCGCACTTCCGGCCACATCTCGGAGAGCCCCCGACGGAACCCCGCCACCTTCTGCGCATGGTCGATGGTGCTGAGCTGCCCCGTGACCACCATGACCCGGCCCTTCCCTGCGAGGAAGCGGCCCATGAGCTCCCCCACGAGCAGGCCGGTCGTGAGGGAGTCGACGCACACGGTCATGAGGTGCTCGACCTCGGGCGCGTCGGTGTTCACGCAGACCACCGGCATGCCGCGGTCCGCCGCCTTCTTGAGGAGCGGGGCGAGCGCCACAGGCTGGCCCGGCACCATGATGAGTCCGTGGAGATCGTCCGTCACGGCTTCCGCGAGCGCGTCCTCTTCGCCGTCTCCAAGCCCTGGGTAGGAGCGATGGATGACCCTCACGTCGCTGGTCTCGACGGAACGCACCGCCTCCAGGATGCCCTCTTTCACCAGGTCGAAGAACGACGCGATCTCGCGCGGAAGGTTGACTCCGATCCGGAGCTGCCTCTGCGAGGAGAGGAAGCGCGCCGCCAGGTTCGGACGATAGCCCAGCTCCTCGGCGCGCTCCAGGATCCTTCGGCGCGTCTCCGCGTTGATCCCAGGGCGGTTGTGCAGCGCGCGATCGACCGTCCCGATCGAGATGCCGAGGCTCTCAGCAATCTCGCGGATCCCAGGCGGCTTCGTCCGCCCGGCGAGCTCCTTCCTGCCCCGGTGCATCTTCAAGCTCTCCTGCTATTTGCGCCCAACTGCAGCGGCCCGGCCCGTTCTCCGACCGCCCCATGAGCGGCGCCGATGGGGATCATAAAATTAATGCTTGACATCCCGTAGGCGGCACGATTATCTTTCCGTTAACGTAAACGGTCAAGCATTTCCGTAGCGCGCCGTACTTGAGGATTTCCGCGTCCCTGGACATGAGGTCTATGCGGAGTTCATGGGGGGCGCGCAGCTAGTCGGCGTTCACACGATGGCCCTTGGGGGGTGCATATGGCGAGGTTCCAGGTCGTAACGGCCCGTTCCGTACTGGTTGTGCTCGGGTTGGTTTTCGGCCTCAGCAGTCCGCTTCTGGCACAGCGGTCGGACAGGGGCGTCATCGGTGGCGTCGTCACCGACCCCCAGGCTGCCGCGCTTCCGGGTGCGACCGTCACCGTCCGGAACGAAGAAACCGGTCTCGAGAACGTCCTCACGACCAACAGCGCCGGGGCCTACACGACCGGTCCGCTGGTACTGGGACCTTATTCCGTGACGGTCACCATGACGGGCTTCAAGAAGTCCGTCAGTTCGGGGATCGCTCTCCGAGCCACGGACATGCTCCGCCACGACGTCACGCTCCAGATCGGCGAGATGTCCGAGTCGGTCGAAGTCTCGGGCGGAGAGCCCCTCGAGACCACCCGGCCCGACGTCAGCCACAGCGTGGACGAGAAGTACTACCACGATCTCCCGCTCGTCACCGCCGCCGACGTCCGCCTGGCCGAGTCGGTCCTTCAGATGCAGCCCGGCTACATTCCCATGTCGCCGAACGGCGATCCGATGTTCCGCGGTAGCCAGTTCGGCTCCCGGATCAACGGCGGCCAGACCCGGGCCACCGAGAACTTCTTCGACGGCGGCGCGTTCGGGTACGCCTCCGGACACCAGCAGAGCCAGGAGAGCGCGCCCCCGGCGGATTCCATCAAGGAAGTCACCGTCACCACGACGACCTATTCGGCCCAGTACGGTCACACGAGCGGCGGCTTCATCGAGTACACCTCCAAGTCCGGCACGAACAGCTTCCACGGCAGCGTCTACGGGTATCTGGCCAGCGACAGCCTCAACACGAAGGGTTTCTTCGGCGCCCCCAAATCCCCGCTGAGCAACAAGGAGTGGGGCTTCACGCTGGGCGGCCCCATCATCAAGAACAAGACGCACTTCTTCGTCAACGTCGACTGGACCAAGTTCCGCTCCGGCACGTTGGACGGCTTCGGCAACACGACGCCGATTCCGGCGTTCAGGACCGGCGACTTCAGCGCGCTCCTGGGGGGACAGATCGGGACCGACGCCCTCGGCCGGCCCATCTACGCGGGGCAGATCTTCAACCCCGCCACGACGCGCATCGTCAACGGCGTTCCCGTGCGCGATCCCTACCCGGGAAACATCATCCCTTCGAATGATCCCCTGCTGAGCCGGGTCGCCGCGGGGTACGCGAGCCTGATGGCGCAGCCGGATCGGGCGGGCCTGCAGAACAACGTGGCCGGAAACCCCGCGGGGGACCAGACCTGGGAGATCGACCCCCACGTCTACCTCGCCCGCATCGATCACCAGTTCTCGCCGAATCACCGATTGAGCCTCAGCGGCTACTACAACAACCGCCCCTCGGTCCGGAACTGCGGCGGGGCCCAGGGCTGCACGGTCGCCAACGACCCCTTGACCGCCTCAGCCCAGAATACGGACTACATCGGCGAGGGCTTCACGCAGCGCATCTACACGACCCACATCCACTCCCAGTACGACTGGATCATCAACAACAACCTGATCAGCCACTCCACCGTCGCCTGGGACCGGTGGTACATGGGCGGCGCCAGTCTCTCGGCGGGTGCGAATTGGCCCGAGAGGATGTGGGGTTCGCAGGCGCAGAGCGGCCTTCTCATCGGAGACGCGGGGCCGCCGCAGATGAACTTCGCGGGCAACATCCCCTACAACACCGTGGGCCTCTCGTGGCCGAGCTTCGGATACGAGAAGAACGATCGGTGGCAGTTCTCCACCGACCTGGCGTGGGTCCGGGGCAAGAGCACCATCAAGGTGGGCTTCGAGTACCGGCACCACAAGTTCCCCCACAAGGGGTGGGCCGTTGGCGGCGCCGCCGGCAACTTCGACTTCAACCGGCTCGAGACCGGCGGCTACGACGCCGCGGGCAACAACCTGAGCCAGACCGGCGATCCCTTCGCGTCGTTCCTCCTGGGGCAGGTCCACGACTCCAGCCAATACATCTATGCCCAGCCCACCTGGTACGAGAACTACATGGCGCCGTGGATCAACGGCGAGTTCAAGATCAACAGCAAGCTCACGCTGACCGCCGGGCTGCGCCTGGACTATCAGAGCGCCCGCACCGAGCAGAACAACGAGTACTCGACGTTCGATCCCAATACGCCCAACCCCGGCGCCGGAGGCCGGCCCGGAGCCGTGATCTTTGCGGGCACCGGTGCAGGTCGGACCGGAGCAACGACGTTCGAGAACCCGAAGTGGGACTCCTGGGGACCGCGGGCGGGGTTTGCCTATCGCCTCAACGACAAGACGACGATCCGCGGAGGGTACGGGATGTACTACGCCGGGGTGGCGTTCTCGCAGTTCACCGGCGACCCGAACCTCGGATTCGCATCGAACCCTGTCGCGCCGAACATCTCGAACGGGCTCTATCCGGCCCACAACCTCGACGCCGGATTCCCGACTCAGAACATCGTGCTCCCGCCGTTCCTCGATCCCACGATCGCCAACGGCGGAGGCGTGCCGGCCGTGGCGAAGAACGGGGAGACGCTGCCGCGCTTCCAGAATTGGTCATTGACGTTCCAGCGCAAGCTGACCAAGAACATGATGCTCGATCTCTCCTACATCGGGAACCATGGGAGCCGTCTGAACCACTCCGCGCAGCGCGCCGGCATCGACTACAACATGAATGACCCGAGCGTCCTGGGGTTGGGCGCCGCGCTCCTGAATGCGAACATCAATTCGCCCGCAGCCATCGGGGCCGGGATCTCTTCTCCCTACCCCGGTTTCAACGGAACCGTGGCGCAGGCGCTCCGGAAGTATCCCCAGTACCAGAACATCGAGTGGCGCGGCCTTCCCCTGGGCCGGAGTCAATACAACGCCATCGAGGCCGTTGTCGAGCAGCACCTGGCCCACGGGCTGCAGTACCGCGTCGGCTACACCTATTCGAGGCTCAACAACAACGGCGCGGAGAGCGGGATGGGCAACGAGGGAATCAACGGAGGCGTTCAGGATCCCGTCAACTGGAATACGGCCGACTACGGCCTCAGCCAGGACGACGTGCCCCATGTGCTCCTCGCGGGCTTCACGTGGGACATCGCATCGGATGCCTCCCAGAGTTGGACCGGTGTGAAGAAGGCCCTCCTCGCCGGCTGGAACGTTGCCGGAGTCTTGCGGTACGAGAGCGGCCGACCGCTGCACATCACCATGGACAACGACCTGGGCGGCTTGCTGTTCAACACCGAGAAGCGCCCGAATAGGGTCGGAGCCGACGGAGTGGCAGCCAGCGGAAGCTTCGACCCGCTCACCGACAACTACTTCAACAAGGCCGCGTGGCAGGACCCGGGTCCGCTCGCATTCGGCAACGCGCCGAGAGCCGACGGGACGGTGCGCGGATTCCACGTCTACAACGAGGACTTGACCTTCGCCAAGACCTTCCCGCTGAAGGGTGAGATGAGGATGCGGTTCGAGGCCGTGCTGGGCAATATGTTCAACAGGACGACCTTCTGCGGACCGAACACGAACTTCAGCTCGGGCGGTTTCGGCACGGTGAACACCCAGTGCAATCAGCCAAGATCGGTTCAGTTTGGCTTGCGACTCGACTACTGATACAAGGAGTAGCCGTGGCGCAGTGGGGACCCTAGAGACCGATGTCGTTCCCTCCCAGGGGGTTTATCGACCTCCTGGGAGGGGCGTTGGCCTCGCGCCAGAACGAAGCGAGGGCGGTGACGAGCCCATCGGGCTGAGGCGGCTCGCGGCGTCTGCTGCCGCGCTCCTCTGCTGGAGCGCTTTGTGGCCGGCGGCCCTCTCGGCCGCGCAAGCCCAGGAGGCTCTCCAGAAGGCGGCCGCCCTGGCCGAGGCCGGTCGGCTGGACGAAGCCGACCGGCAGGCGCAGCTGGCGCTCTCCGACCCCGGGACCCGAGCCGCCGCCTGTTCGGTTCTGGGCACGATCCGCCTTCAGCAGAATCGGCTCACGGAAAGCGCCGACTTGCTGCGGGAAGCCATCCGGTTGGAGCCCCACCTTCTCGGCGCCCACCTGAACCTCGCGCAGATCTACACGCTTCAAGGGAAGGCCGAGTTGGCGGCCCCAATCCTCCGGCGGGTCCTCGAGCTGGACCCGTCGAACGCGGCGGCGCGGATGGCCCTCGCCGGCTTGGAGACGGACAGGGGAAACTACCAGCGATCCGCTGGAGCTGGCCAAGCCCGCTCTGGCCGAGTTCAGGCAGTCTCCCGAGGGGTTGTTCATACTGGCCACGGACTTCTTGAAGACCGGGGATCGGTCGTCCGCCGCCGCGCTCGCGGAGGACTCGATGCGTCTGGCGGGCGTGCCCCCCGCCTGGTACGTAGGCTTCGCGCAGCTGCTCGTCAAGGAGGGCCTCGTCGCGGAAGGCGTCGACATTCTCGAACGTGCCAGGAAGGCGGACCCCTCGTCCTACGAGCTCGCCTTCGCCCTCGGCGGCGCGTACGTGGTGAAACGTGATCCGGCGCGGGCCCTCGAGACCTACGACCTGGCCCTCAGCCTCAAGCCGGACTCGGTCGCGGCGATGCGGCAGGCAGCAGCGGTCGCCGAGCGCCAGGGCGAGCTGGAACGATCTCTCTCGTATTGGGTGCGCGCCAAGAAGCTCGCGCCGGACGATCCGGAGGTCCTCCTCGGGTTCGGGAGGGTTTGCCTCAAGATGGATCTGCTGGAGGACGCCGAGCCCGCTTTGACCAAGGCGGCCGGTCTCCGCCCCGGCGACGCCGCGTATCAATACACTCTGGCCGTCGCGAAGGTGGGGAAGCGTCAATACGAGGCCGCCCAGGGCCTGCTCGAACCCCTCGCCCGGAAGCAGCCCGCCGATGCGCCCCTTCAGTATGCCCTGGGGTCCGTGCTATACATGCAGGGGCAGTTGGCGGAAGCGGACGCGCGGCTCCGTGAGAGCCTCCGGCTGGACCCGGGCCAGCTGGCGTCCCACTACTACCTCGCGCTGGTGGCCAGGGACCAGGGTCGCGACGCCGAGGCCATCGAGATGCTCGAGGAGCTGCTGCGACTCCATCCGGACCATGCCTCATCGTGCGAAGCGCTGGGCGGATTGCTCATGAACCGGCGCCAGTACGCCGAGGCGGAGAGGCTTCTCCGAAGGGCCATCGAGCTCAACCCGAAGTCCGTCAAGGCCAACTACCAGCTCGGCCTGCTCCTGGCCCGCACGGGCCGAAAGGAAGAGGCGGACAAGCAGCTGGCGACGGCGAAGTCCCTTCGGGAGGAAGACGACGCCACCTCGCGGTTGCAGCTTCGGCTGCTCGATCCCGAAGCATGAGGGCCTGCCGAGTCGTCCGTGCATCCTGGGCGGTGCTCGTTCTGGCTCTGGCTGTGACCGCCACCGCCCAGGAGCCGAAGGAGGGAGGGGCTCCGGCCTCCGTGAGCCAGCTGGAGGCGGCGGTGAGGAGCGATCCGGGGAATCCCAGCGCCCACGTGGCCCTTGGCTTGGCGTACTGGGGGCGGAACGAGTATCCGCGCGCCCTCCAGGCGTTCCGGCGCGCCGTGGAGGTCGGACCCCGGTCCGCTGAGGCTCACAACTGGCTCGGCGTTGCGCTCTCGGAGAAGTCGGACCTTCCCGGCGCCATCGCCGAGTTCAAGAAGGCCGTCGAGCTGGATCCACGGTACGGGCGGGCCTTCGCCAACCTGGGGTCCGCCCTGGGCACCAGCGGCGACTACGGCGCGGCGGTCGAGGCCTTCCGGAAGGCGCTCGCGCTGGAGCCGAACAGCCTCGGGGCCCACTTCAACCTGGGCATGGCCCTGCGCGAGACAGGCGACCTGGACGGGGCGCTGCAGCATCTACGACAGGTGGCCGAGGCCGATCCGACCAACGCCAGCGTCCACTACGAACTGGGCCAGACCCTCCGTCAGCGAGGCGATCTGGCCGCCGCCGTGGCCTCCCTGGAGAAGGCGATCGAGATCAACCCCGAGCTGCGCGAGGGATACTACGCGCTCGGCGTGGCGCTCCGGCAGCAGAGCGCCGCCGCCCGCAAGCCTCGCCCGGAGGCGACGAGCCCGGCCGACGATCTCTACCAGCGCGCCAACGAGGCCGCGGGGCGTGGCGACCTGACCGCCGCCCGAGCGCAGCTCACGGAGGCGCTCCGCCTGGACGAGAGCCATGCGGACGCCCACAGCCTCCTGGGCTTCGTTCTGGGGCAGCAGAGAGAGCTCGCGTCCGCCTTCGCCCACCTGGAGCGGGCGGTGGCGCTCCGGCCCGAATCCGCCGAGGCGCACTACAACCTCGGGGCGGCGCTCTGGTACGGTGGCTCCAGGGACAGGGCCCTGACCGAGCTGCGGAAGTGCGTGGAGCTGGACCCCGCCGCGGGGGGGAGCCAGGCGTTCCTCGGCACCGCTCTGCGTGAGACGGGCGACTTGGCGGGGGCCCGGGTCGAGCCTGCAGCGTGCCTTGGCGCTCCTCCCGCCCAACGCCGCCGTGTACGTCGATCTCGGGATCACCTACCTCCGTGCAGGCGACCTCCGGAAGGCGCTGGGACAGATCGAGGCGGGGCTCAACCTCCCCGGGCCATGGCTGCCGGCGCCGGACTGGGACTCGGCCGCCGCCGCTCTCGGCAAGGCGCTCGCGGCGAGCCCCGGCGACGCCGAGGCGCACAACGTCCTGGGTCGCCTGCTCGGCCGCGGGGGAGCCGACAGCGGCAAGGTGGCGGCCGAGTTTCGCGAGGCGATTCGCCTCCAGCCCGGGTTCGCCGAGGCCCACAACAACCTCGGTCTCGTGCTGATCCAGGCGGGCGACGACCCGGCGGGGGTCGCTGCGCTCCGGGAGGCCGTGCGGATCCAGCCGGACTACGCTGACGCACACGCCAACCTGGGCGCGACCCTCATCCCGACCGATTCCGAGGAAGCCATCCGGGAGCTGGAGAAAGCCGTGGCGCTGGCGCCAACCCTCGTGAAGGCCCGATTCAACCTCGCCTCCGCCTACGGCGCGAGCCCGACCCACGGACGGGCGAAGGAGATCGCCGAGCTGCGACAGGTCATCCAGCTCGCGCCGACATTCGGCCGGGCGCACCTGGCGCTCGGCAAGGCGCTGCTCCTGGACGGCAACGTCGGCGAGGCCCTCCAGGCGCTTCAGGAGGCCGTGCGGCTCGAGCCCGAGCGTGGGGATGCCCACTATCAGCTCGGTCTGGCCCTGGCGCGGGCGGGCCGGCAGGCGGAGGCCGCGCCAGAGCTGCAGAAGGGGCGCTCCCTCGTGGCGGCGGACGATCGGGACCAGATCGCAAACCTCGACGTGGCGGAGGGACGGTCCGCGCTGGAGAAGGGCGACCTCGAGCTGGCGGCCTCGAAGCTCCGCCACGCCGTGCAGATCCGGGCCGATTCCTCCGAGGCCCAGAGCTCGCTCGGGGAGGTCCTGGAAAAGCAGAAGGACGCGGAGGGGGCTTCCGCCGCCTACCGGAAGGCGCTGGAGCTCAACCCTTCGGACGCGCCCGCGAGGCAAGGCCTCGAGCGGCTGACGAGCGCCCGAGTCGCGTCCGACGACGCCAGACGGGTGGCGGAGCTCGAAGGCTACTTTCGCGAGGAGCGGTTCAAGGAGGTCGAGCCCCTCCTCGCCGAGTACGTGAAGGAGAACCCGAAGTCCTCGTGGGGCTTCTACGCCCTCGGCTACAGCCTGTTTGCGCAGCGGAAGATAGGCGATGCGATCCCCGCGCTGGCCCGCTCCCTCGAGCTCGACGTTCGAAACGCCGAGGCCCACAAGATCCTGGGCCGGACGCTGATGATCGTGGGGAAGTTCGACGCGGCACAGGTCGAGTTCGAGCAGGCGATCCGGTACAAGCCGGACTCCGCCGAGATCCGGTACAACCTGGGCAAGCTGTTCTCCATACAGGACAACTGGGAGCCGGCGCGACGGGAGCTCGAGGCGGCCGTGCGCCTCGACCCTTCCTACGTCGAGGCGCTCGACGCTCTCGGGTTCGCGCTCGAGGCTCTCGGCGACGACCCGGGTGCCATCGCGTGGTATGAGAAGGCGATCGCGGTGAACGACGCCCGACAGGGTCACTTCGTCACGGCCCACGAAAACCTGAGCGCGCTGTACAACCGCGCCGGCGATCCGGAGAAGGCCCTCGAGTACGCCAAGAAGGCGCTCGAGCTCAACCCCAAGGCCGACGGTGCATTGTTCCAGAAGGCCAGGGCGGACGAGCGCCAGGGACGACTCGAGGAGGCGGTCGACGCCTTGAACCAGGCCATCTCGCTCAATGGCCGGGCCTCCTCCTACTACTATGTCCTCGCCGGTCTCTATCGTCGCCTGGGCCGAGCGGAAGACAGCGTCAAGGCTCTCGAGTCCTTCAAGCGCCTCGACAGCGAGACGAGCGACCTGGAAAAGGCGCGGCGCCGCGAATACCGCGCCAACGCGGTCGCTCCCGGGCCGGAAGGGTGATTCGCCGCCACCGCGGCAGCGGCCCATCCCGCCGTGGCTTCCTGCAGATGCTGGGGGGCTCGGCGGCGGCGGCCCTACTGCCCCGGTCCGGATTCGGCGGCCCCACCTCGGGCGACGCGGCCCCGGCCGCTCTCTTCACCGACGTCACCGTCGCTGCCGGACTGTCGCACGCCAGGAACGTCTCCGGACGAGCGGCGGACAAGCAGCTGCTCCTCGAGGAGATGGGCTGCGGCGTCGCCCTCTTCGACTACGACAACGACGGCTGGCTGGACATCTTCCTGGTCAACGGCAGCAGCTTCGACCCGAAAGTCCGGGACGCCAGGCCCACCAGCTACCTCTTCCACAACAATCGCGACGGCACGTTCACCGACGTCACGGAGAAGGCCGGCCTCACGCATTCCGGGTGGGGGCAGGCCTGCTGCGTGGGGGACTACGACAACGACGGGTTCGACGACCTCTTCGTGACGTACTGGGGAAGGAACGTCCTCTACCACAACAACGGCGACGGCACGTTCACCGACGTCTCCGAGAAGGCCGGGGTCGCCGGGTCCGGAGAGCGCTGGGGCGCGGGCTGCTGCTTTCTCGACTACGACCGCGACGGCCACCTGGATCTGTTCGTCGCGAACTACGTGAACTTCGATCCGGCCCGGGCTCCCGCGGCCGGGCTCCTCGACCTCCTGTCGCTACAACGACATCCCGGTCCCCTGCGGGCCGCAGGGATTCGCCGGCGGCACGAACGTCCTCTACCGCAACCGCGGAGACGGCACCTTCGTCGACGTCTCCGAGGAGTCGCGGATCGCCCAGCCCGCGCGGGCCGGCCTCCATGGTGTACGTCGGCGCCAACTGGGAGCCGACGGGCTCCTACGGGATGGGAGCGGCGGCGGCGGATTTCGACAACGACGGCTGGCCCGACATCTACGTGGCGTGCGACACGGCCCCGAGCCTGCTCTATCGCAACAACCACGACGGCACGTTTCGTGAGATCGCGGTTCCCGCGGGGTGCGCCTTCGACGAGGACGGAGCCGCTCTGGGCGGAATGGGCGTGGGCGTGGGCGACTTCGACGCCGACGGCTGGCTGGACATCGTCCGGACGAACTTCTCCGAGCAGGTGACGACACTCTACCGCAACTACGGCGCCGGCACTTCGAGGACGCGAGCCTGCGGGCCGGCCTCGGCGTCAACCGGAAGTACGTCGGCTTCGGCGTGGGCTTCCTGGACTTCGACAACGACGGCTGGAAGGACATCCTGATGGCGAACGGCCACGTCTACTCCCAGATCGACGGGCAAGAACTTCCATGTCAAGTACCGCGAGCCCAAGCTCCTCTACCGGAATCTGGGGAGCGGACGCTTCGAGGACGTCTCCCAGAAGGCGGGCCCCGCCATCACTGGCCGAGAACCTCGGTCGAGGCTGCGCCTTCGGGGACTTCGACAACGACGGCGACGTGGACGTGATCGTGAACAACCTGGACGGCCCGCCGACGCTCCTCCGCAACGACGGCGGCAAGCGGCAACCATTCGATCCTGATCAAGTGCGTCGGCACGCGCTCGAACCGCACGGCCATCGGCGCCCGCGTGCAGGTTACCTGCGGGGAGCACCGCCAGATCGAGCGAGGTGATGAGCGGTTCGAGCTACTATTCGCAGAACGACCTCCGCCTGCATTTCGGACTGGGCCGCGCCGACCACCGCGGACGTGGTCGAGGTCCTATGGCCCTCCGGGCTGAAGGAGGCGTTCCGCGACCTCGTGGCCGAACCAGCTCTTCGTCATCCAGGAGACGAAGGGGATCGTCAGCAGCCGCCGGTTCGGATAGGACCCAGCATGCACCGATGGCGACGGGTGGGCCCATGGACCGTACCCTTGGGGGTCCTGTGGATGCTCACGGTAGGCGCGTCCGCTCCGGACGTGCAGTTCACCGACGTCACCCGGGCCGTCGGGATCGACTTCAAGCAGGAGAACTCCCCGACCTCGAACAAGTACCTGCTCGAGACCATGGGCGGAGGCGTGGCGCTCCTCGACTACGACAACGACGGCCGCCTGGACGTCTTCTTCACGAACGGTGCGAAGCTCGAGGATCCCATGCCCCCGGGACGGCAGCCCGACAAGTCGGATCCGAAGCTACTGGAACCGGCTCTACCATCAGAACGCCGGACGGCACGTTCACCGACGTCACCGAGAAGGCGGGCCTCACCGGAATGCCCCAGAACCGCTACGGCATGGGCGTCGCGGTGGGCGACTACGACAACGACGGCTTCCAGGATCTCTACGTGACCAACTACGGCGGCAACACGCTGTACCACAACAACGGCGACGGCACGTTCAGCGACGTCACCGCGAGAGCCGGGGTCGCCGCCGGCGGGTGGAGCACGAGCGCCGGCTTCTTCGACTATCGACAACGACGGCCGGCTCGACCTCTTCGTCACCCGCTACGTGGACTGGACGTTCGAGAACAACCGCTATTGCGGGGAGCAGAAGCCCGGGTACCGGGCCTACTGTCACCCCGACAACTTCGGCGGCGATCACCAACGTCCTGTACCACAACAACGGCGACGGCACGTTCACCGACGTCTCCGCGAAGGCCGGCATCGCCGATACCCGGGGGCAAGGCGACTCGGCGTCTCGTTCGCCGACTACGACGGGGACGGCTTCATGGACGTCTACGTGGCCAACGACTCCGTGCAGTGCTTCCTGTACCACAACAACGGCGACGGCACGTTCACCGAGGTCGGGCTGCATCGCTCGGCGTCGGATTCAACGAGGACGGAAAGACCTTCGCCGGGATGGGCGTGGACTTCGCCGACTACGACAACGACGGCCGGCCCGACATCGTGGTCACGAACCTCTCGAACGAGCGGTACCGGCTCTTTCGCCAGAAGGGCGACGGCAGCTTCCAGGACGTCACCCAAAGCTCCGGTCTCGGTGCCGCCTCCCTCCTCTTCTCGGGCTGGAGCACGCGCTTCTTCGACTACGACAACGACGGCTGGAAGGACCTCTTCGTCGCCCAGGGGCACGTCATGGACACCATCGAAAAGACCGCGGCCAACCTGCGGTACCTGCAACCGCTGTTGCTGCTACGGAACGAGTCCGGGCACTTCGCGCGGGTGGCCGCCGGGGAGGCGCTGGAGAAGGACTGGGCCGCTCGCGGCGCCGCGTTCGGGGACCTCGACAAGGACGGCGACGTCGACGTGGTGGTGAGCAGCGTGGGCCAGCCGGCCGTGGTGCTCCGGAACGACGGCGGGAACCGGAGGAACTGGCTGGGGATCCGGGCCGTGGGCCGGAGGTCGAACCGCGACGGCATCGGCTGCCGAGTGAAGGTGGTGTCCGCGTCCGGCGCGACTCAGTATTCCACCGTCACCACGGCCGCAGGCTACCTTTCCGCCAGCGACAAGGAGCTGCGGGTCGGTCTCGGGAGCGCCGCCTCGGCCAAGCTGGTCGAGATCCGCTGGCCCTCCGGCGTCGTCCAGGAGTTGCACGACGTGGCGTCCGGGCAGACGCTCGTCGTGAACGAGCCTGCCCGATGATCTCCCGCCGCCAGCTTCTCGCCCTCCTCGCGGGCTCGGCCTCCAGCGCCTTCGGACAGGGGGTCTCCTCGCGCGGCGTGAAGCCACAGCCCCGCGGCAAGCCTTCCGGCCGCCCCTTCCTCTCCCGCTTCACCGACATCGCGGCGCAAGCCGGGCTCACGCAGCCGATCATCTACGGCGGGGCGGAGAGCAAGAGCTACATCATCGAGGCGGTCGGCTGCGGGGTGGCGTTCTTCGACTACGACAACGACGGCTGGCTGGATATCCTGGTCCTGAGCGGCACGCCGCCTGGAGGGCGCGCCCGCCGGGGACCACGAACCGCCTGTACAAGAACAACCGCGACGGCACGTTCACCGACGTCACCGAAAAGGCCGGTTTGACGCGGACCGGCTGGGCGTCCGCCGTCACCGTGGGCGACTACAACAACGACGGCTTCGACGACCTCTTCATCACCTACTACGGCCAGAACGTCCTCTACCGCAACAACGGCGACGGCACCTTCACCGATGTCACCGAGCGAGGCCGGCCTGGCGCGAGGCCGCGGCGCGGTACGGCTCCGGCTGCACCTGGGTCGACTACGACCGCGACGGACGCCTCGATCTGTTCGTCGCGAACTACCTGGACATTCGACCCTCGAAAAGCTCCCGAAGCGCGGCAGAGAACGCCGACTGCAGCTGGAAGGGCGTGCCCGTGAACTGCGGTCCCCGCGGGCTGCCCCCGGGGTTCGTGCGGCTCTTCCACAACAACGGCGACGGCACATTCACCGACGTGAGCCGAGCAATCCGGCGTCGGCGGCAAGCCGCGCGGTCGTACCCGATGACCGCGGTGGCCGCCGACTATCGACGACGACGGCTGGCCCGACATCTACGTCGCCTGCGATTCCACGCCCAGCTTGCTGTTCCGCAACAAGCACGACGGCACGTTCCGCCGAGGAGGGCCTGGAGCGCGGCGTGGCGCTGAGCGAGGACGGCATGGAGCAGGCGGGCATGGGCATCGGCGATCGGCGACTACAACCTCGACGGCAGCCTCGACATCTTCAAGACGCACTTCTCCGACGACACGAACGTCCTCTACCGCAACGACGGCAAGGGCTACTTCGACGACGTCACGATTCGCGCGGGCCTCGGCGTCGGAGACGCGCTACGTCGGCTGGGGCGCGGGAATGGTGGATCTCGACAACGACGGCCTGCCCGACCTGTTCCTGGTGACCGGCAGCGTCTACCCCGAGGTGGAGCAGAAGCTTCCGGCCTATCCGTTCCGAACGCCGAGCGCTCGTGTTCCGCAATCTGGGCGACGGCCGGTTCGAGGAGCTGATCGACGAGGCGGGCCCCGGCGTCGCCGCGGTCCACTCCAGCCGCGGCTGCGCCTTCGGCGACTTCGACAACGACGGCGACATGGACGTCCTCGTCATGAACATGAACGAGCCGCCCTCCCTGCTGCGCAACGACGTATCGGGCAACGGCCACTGGCTGAAGGTGCTGCTGATCGGCGTCCGAGTCGAACCGCAGCGCGATCGGCGCCCGCGTCGTGGCCCGCTACGGAGGGCGCGCCCAGGCGCAGGAGGTGACGGCCCAGTCGAGCTTCTACTCCTGCAACGATCGGCGCCTGCACTTCGGATTGGGGGCGTCGACGGTTGCGGATCTGACGGTCCGCTGGCCAAACGGCGAGACGGAAAAGATCGCGGGCGTCGAGGCCGATCAGCTGGTCGTCATTCGCGAGGGAGCGGGGATCGTGCGCCGCCAGAAGCTCGGCCGGTAACTAGTCCAGGCTCGGGGCCTCGCGCCGAATGCGCTCCGACTCTCGCGCGATCGCGTCCCCGTCCAGGCCCAGGTCCGCAAGGACGAGGCCGCTCAGGGCGACGGCGGCCTCCAGCTCCTCGAAGGACGCGGCGTCGGCGCCGACCTGCCGCAGGCCCTTCTCCTCCCGGAGGTAGCGAGCGCGGACGAAGATCCGACAGTGGGGGCTCAGCTGTCGGGCGGCCGCCAGGAGGGGTCCTCGGTTCAGGGAGTGGGGGAGCGTGACGACGAGGTGGCCCGCGCGAGCGATGCCGGCCTGCTTCAGGATCCCTGGATGGCTGGCGTCGCCGAAGAGCGCGAGGCGCCCCAGCGCGGCCAAGGTGGTCACCGTGTCGACGTTCAGGTCGATCACCATCGTCTCGATCCCGACGTCGCGCAGCGCGCGGTCCACCGCCTGGCCCACGGGCCCGTAGCCGACGATGACCGCACGAGGCTGACGGCCGGTCTCGACGGCGGCCGTCGCGGTCTCGTTGACGGCACGACGCCGCCGGTCCGCAGCGGCGTTGAGGAGTCGCCAGACGACGGGCCGCCGGCGCAGGAAGGCCTCGATCGGATCCAGGGCGCCGAACAGCAGGGGATTCGCCGCGATGGAGACGAGGGCGCAGGCGATCAGGAGGGCGTGGCCCGTCTCCGACAGGAGGCCGTGATGGCGGGCGAGATCGCCGAGGATGAACGAGAACTCGCCGACCTGCGCGAGACCCAGGGCGACGACGAGAGCCGTGCGGGTGGAGTAGCCCAGGATGGCCACGATGGCGACGGCGGCCAGCGGCTTGCCCACGAGGACGATGGCGAGGGCCGCCAGGAGAAGGAGGGGTCCCGCAACAGGAACGCGGGCTCGAACAGCATGCCCACCGAGACGAAGAAGAGGACGGCGAAGGCGTCGCGGAGCGGCAGGGCGTCGGCCGCCGCCTGCTCGCTGACGGCTGACTGTCCGACGACCATGCCGGCCAGGAACGCGCCCAAGGCCATGGACGCGCCGAAGAGGACCGCCACGCTCGCGATCGTCGCCGCCACGGCCAGGATCGTCAGGGTGAACAGCTCGCGCGACCGGAGGCGCGCCACCTGGAGAAGGACCCACGGGACGAGGCGCCACCCCATGAGGAACACGACGAGGATCAGGCCGGCGAGCTTGAGGAGCGCGGCGGCGAGGGCGTAGAGCATGCCGCCACCGGGAGAGATCGAGGCGTGCCCACCGAGCGCCGGCAGCAGGACGAGAACGACGACCGTCAGCACGTCCTCGACGATGAGCCACCCCACGGCGACGTTCCCCGCGGGGGTGCCCACGAGCTGGCGCGCCTCGAGGGCGCGTAGCAAGACCACGGTGCTCGCCACCGACAGGGCCGCGCCCAGGACGAGCCCCTCCACCGCAGGCCAGCCTAGAGCGACACCGAGGGCGCAGCCGAGAAGCGCCGCGACGCAGCTTTGGAGGAGCGCGCCCGGCACGGCGATGCCTTTCACCTCGACGAGGTCCTTGAGGTGGAAGTGAAGGCCGACCCCGAACATCAGCAGCACGACGCCGACCTCGGCCAGCTGGCTCGCGAGGGTCATGTCGCCCACGAAGCCGGGGGTGTAGGGCCCGATGGCGACGCCCGCGAGGAGGTACCCCACGATGGGGGACAGGCGGAGCTTCTGGGCCACGACACCCAGCACCCAGGCCGCGACCAGCGCCGCGGCCATCGTCGTGAGCAGGGCGGTGTCGTGGTTCATGGGCTCGGAGGCTCGCGAGGCCTCTAGGCGTCATGCCCGCCGCGGGCCCGGGGCGTCACTTTGCCGAGGCCGCGTCGAGCGACGTGAAGACGCCGTCGGGAAGGGATGTCGGAGTTTCCAGGACCGGGAAGTGGATCGTGGCGTCGTCCTGCTGGCTGACTCGAGTGCTGGCGAGCAGGATCCTGCCGTGGCGCTTCCAACCCTGCCACGCGAAGGCCATGGGAGGGCCGGCGCCGCCGTTCAGGATGTACTCCCATCTGTCGACGAGGCCTGTCGCGCGGTTCACGTAAGCCCAGTACTTGTCCTTGGGCGTCAGGCCGACGTTGTCGAAGGTCAGGACGACCTTGTCCCACGCGGCGTCCCCCTTCTTCTCCTCACCAGCGTAGGCGAGCAACACGCCCGGGTCCCCCATCTTGTAGGGCATCAACAACCAGTAGGTGTCGTTCACCCAGATGCGGTAGGCCAGATCGAGGTACTCCTTGGCTTCCCCGCCTTCGAGCCGCTTGCCTTTGAGGTAGGCCGAGCCGTCCCTGGTGTTGATGTTCGTCATCACCACAAAAGGATCACCGCTGCCGGTTCGGTTCGGTTCGCCTCGTTTCGCAGTCTTTCCCTCGAGCCGGTAGCGGCCCGTCCACTTGTCCCAGGTGTGGGCTCGGGACGTCACGACCTTGCCCCCGCGCTCCACCGCGAAGTCGAAACGAAGGTATCGCGTGGCGTTCCAGGCGCTGGCGCCTCCCAGCGCTTCCATCACCCGATCCGCCAGCGCCGTCGCGCGGGGGTCGCTGCGGACGGGTTCGAGCACGTCGCGAATCAGGGCATCCTCGTCGAGAGGTTCGCGAGGCCCCGCGTGGGCAGGGGAGGCGGCCGGGGCAGGCTGCGACGGGCGTCCTGGCTCGGGGCGTCGCGCCGTCTGGTAGGACCGGACTGCTGCGATCACGAGGAGCGCCGCCAGGGCGAGCCCAACCCAAGGCTTCGCGTGACGTCGCCACGCAGAACGGGCCGCCGGCGCCGTGGGCTCGCCGAGCGCCGTTTCGAGGGCAGAGGTGAGGTCCCGCGCCGACCCGAACCGGTCCTCGCGACGCTTCTCCAGGCATCGCCGCACAACCCGAAGGACGCCGGCCGGGAGTGCGCCGCTCGCGGTCCCCAGACCCTCCGGCTCCTCCTTGAGGATCGCGTTCATGGTCTCGACCGGCGTTCCATGTGCGAACGCCCGCCGGCCCGTCAGCATCTCGTAGAGAACCGCCCCGAACGAAAAGACGTCCGACCGTGGATCGGCGGGCTGGCTCCTCACCTGCTCCGGCGACATGTATCCGACCGTCCCCAGCAGGGTGCCCGCCTCCGTGAGCGCCGTGGCCGTCTCCACCGTGGATCGGACCACCTCGGCCTCCGGAAGGGGCCGGAGCTTCGCCAGGCCGAAGTCCAGGATCTTCACCCGCTGCTCTTCCGTGACGAAGACGTTCTCCGGCTTCAGGTCGCGGTGGACGATCCCCTTGTCGTGGGAAGCGGCCAGGCCTCGGGCCATCTGAACGGCGTAGTCCAGGGCCTTGGGCGTGGACAACCGCTCCCGCCCGAGCAAGGAGCGGAGCGTCGTCCCCTGCAGCAGCTCGAAGACCAGATAGGGCGCGCCCTCGTGGGTGCCCACGTCGTAGACCGACAGGAGGTTCGGGTGGTTGAGCGCCCCCGCCGCCTTCGCCTCCTGCTCGAATCGCCGAACACGGTCCGGGTCACCGCTCGTCGCCTCGCGCAGGACCTTGACCGCGACCTCCCGCCCGAGCCGCGGGTCGCGCGCCCGGTACACCTCGCCCATCCCCCCAGCCCCTAGTGGCGCCACGATCTCGTACGGCCCGAGCCGCACGCCCGGTGAGAGTGCCATTTCCGCCTCGCCGATCACGCATTATAGTCACCGGCGATCCAACGCGACCGCTGGTACCATCGCTGCCGTGCGTATCGGCATCTTCGACTCGGGTTTCGGGGGGCTCACGATCTACCGCGAGATCCGGCGCCGCCTTCCGCGGTACGACTACGTCTATCTCGGCGACAACGCCCGGACGCCGTACGGCCACCGGTCCTACGAGACGGTGTACCGCTTCACGGCCGAGGCCGTGCGCTTCCTCTTCGAACGGGACGCAGCCCTCGTCGTGATCGCCTGCAATACGGCCTCGGCCAAGGCCCTTCGAACGGTGCAGCAGCGTCTCCTTCCGTTCCTCGCCCCGGACCGGCGGGTCCTGGGGATCATTCGTCCTTCGGTCGAGGCCCTGGCGGCGCTCGCCGGCCGGCGGACGGTGGCGCTCTGGGGGACACCGGGCACGGTGTCGTCCGACAGCTACCCACTCGAGCTGGACAAGCTGCGTCCCGACCTGCGCCTCGTGCAGGTGGCGTGCCCCCTCCTCGCCCCCCTGGTGGAAAATGGCGAGCTCTCCGGGCCGGGGCTGGACCACTTCCTGCGGAAGTACTGGGAGGAGACCGAAATGCGGGCCGTGACGGTCGACGCGCTCCTTCTCGCGTGCACACACTACCCGCTCATCCTGCCGAGGATCCGCGAGGTCGTCCCGCCCGCCGTGACGCTCCTCTCCCAGGGTGAGATCGTGGCTCCGAGCCTGGAGAGCTACCTCGGCCGCCACCCGGAGATCGAGGGGAGGCTCTCGCGAGGCGGTTCGACGCAGTTCCTGACCACCGACGCGAGCCGTTCGTTCGACCAGTTGGCAGAGCTGTTCCTGGGCGAGGGCGTGGATTCGGAGCGTGTGGACCTGTCTCCCGAGGGCCCCTCGTGAAGGGATCGGACCGCAGCGCCGGATTCGTGAGACCGTGGTACGATTTCCTCCCCTCCAGACGTCTGTCGTCGGACGCTGTCTTCTTGCACGGAAGCAGACATGGCCACGCTCATTGACTCCACGAGGGAGAGGAACGAGGGGGCGGCTGCGCCGGGGGCCGTCGCCGAGGCACTGAGACCCGCGGCCGCTGCTCTCGCCGTCGACGAGATCCAGAGCCTGGATGCCATGGAAGGCCTGGCGCGCGATTGGGACGCGCTCCTGGAGCGGAGCCGTGACCGCCATCTCTCGGTGACGCGGCCGTGGCTGCGGGCCTGGTGGCAGTCCTTCGGCACGGGCGCCAGGCTGCGCCTCCTGGCGGTGCGAGACGGCTCCCGCCTGGTGGGCGTCGCCCCGCTGCTGTCGCGCCGGGGGGTGGAGTCGGGGATTCCGTGCCGGGTCGTGCGCTTCCTCTCGAATCGCTTCGTCCCGTGGTGCGACTTCGTCACGGATCCCGACCTTCCACGCGCCGCGGTTCTGGGCGCGGCGTTCGGCCACCTGGGGCGCGCGCCCGAGCGGCCCGACCTCGTCTCGCTCCGCAACATCCCGCGGGACTCGGGCACGATCGACGCCCTGGGGTCCGCCGTCGGGAAGAGCGCGTTGGCCTTCAGCGTCGTGACCCCGAGACGGTCTCCGGTGGTGCCGATCGACGGGACCTGGGAGGACTACCTGGCCTCCCTGTCGAGTCGGTTCCGGAAGACGGCCTCTCGCGCCCTCCGAACCTTCGCCGAGGCGGGCATCCGTCTCGAGACCGTGCGGGGGGGAGCCCGCTCCGCCGAGATCATCGAAGAGGGCCTGCGGCTCGAGGCCGCCGGATGGAAGGGAGAGAACGGAAGCGCGATCCTCGACAATCCCGGTGTCGCGGCCTTCCATCGCAGCCTGGCGGCGCTCCCGGGAGCGTGCCAATACGTCCTCTGGCAGGAGGGCGCGATGATCGCCTGGGACCTCTGCGTCTACGAGGACGGCGCCTGCTACGCGCTGAAGACGGCGTACGACGAGAGCCGCGCGAAGGTGGCGCCCGGCGTGCTGATCCAGCTCCTGGAGCTGCGCGAGCTGTTCGCCGGCCGGCGCGTCCGCGTCTACGACCAGCTCCCCCCCGAGACCGAGGCGAAGGCGCGGTGGGGCAAGGCCTACGTCGAGCAGGTCAGCGCTCGCATCTACGGGCGCACACCCGTCGGCGCGACCCTCTGGTTTCTCGATGCGTGGGTGCGCGGGAGCCTGAGGCGGGTCGAGTGGCTTCGCCGAAGGAGGTCCACGTGGTGACGTCCCGTCCTCCCGCGGCCCCCGTCCGGCGCGGGACATCCGTCTCGGTCTGGGTCGGACGATTGGGAGCACTCCTCTACCTTCCGATCCTCTTCTTCGGGCTTCGAGACCGGGAGACCACGCTGCCCTCGCCGACCCTGGACGATCTGCGCTCCGTGAGGGACGTGGTCGCCCTCGTGAATCCGTTTCTCCAGGCCCTGCTCTGGCCGTGGGCGCTCCACGTTCCCCTCGGGTTCCTCCTCGCCCTCGCCTTTCCGCCGAGACCGACGGCCATCGACCGCTTTGCCCGCGTCTTCCTCCCCGCCCTGGTCGCCGGGACATTCTTGGCCGCGGCGACCCACGCCCTCCTGATGGGTGCTCCGTGGTCGTGGCCCAGCGCTCCGGATCTCGCCCTGCCGGTCCTGGGCGTGGCCTTCGGGGCCTGGGCGGGAAGCGCCTGGAGCGGCGGCTGGAAGGCGCGGCGACGCTTCGTGGCGAGTCTGACGGCCCTGGGGGTCCTGGCCGTGCTGGGTCTCGCCTACGCAGCGACTCTGGTCTTCGAGACCACGCCTCTCGGGTTCGCGCCGACGCCGGTCACGTCGGCCGAGAAGAGGCGGATCTACCAGGTCTTCAAGGGGAAGAACCCGACGATTCTTGCCGAAGGGAGAACCGAGACGCTGTCCCTCACTCCCCACGACCTCAACCTGCTGGTAGCCTGGGGCCTCTCCGTCGGCGAGGCTGAGCGCAAGGCCGAGGTGAGGCTCGACACGGGCCATGCCACGCTCTCGGCCTCCGCCCGGATTCCGGGGCGCCGGTACCTGAACGTCGTCTCGGGCGCCGGCCTGGCCGTCGAGGACGGCCGCCTCCAGATGGGCGTCGATACGCTGCGCATCGGCCGCCTGGAGGTGCCGGGCTGGATCCTGCGCTTCGTGTCCCCCGCGGTCGTCGGCGCGGTGGCCGCCGACCCCCGGATGAAGCAGGTGCTGGTGCCCATTCACGCCGTCTCGATCGACCCGTCGTCGGCACGCTTCGTCTACGGGCACGGAGACGTGCCCAGCGGGTTCGTCGCCGACCTGTTCCACGGCGAGGGGGCGGGGGGCGGGGACCTGCCGGTGGCCCAGGCGCATGCCCGCCACCTGATCCAGGTGGCGGGCAAGCTCCCCACGGAGGGCGAGGCGCGCTTCGGCGCCGCCGTCCAGGCCGCGTTCGCATTCGCCGCCGAGCGCTCCAGGAAGGGCGATGCGGTTCTCGAGAACCGCGGCGCGATCCTCGCCCTCGGGATCCTCGTCGGCCGTGCGCACGTGGAGAAGCTGGTGGGCCCGGTCCTCGAGAAGGACGAGCTGGCGGCGGGCCTGCAGGCCTACCGCGGCCTGAAGGTGCGCAATCGCAACGACTGGACGAAGCACTTCATGGTGAGCGCCACGATCACCGTGCTTTCAGCCACGAGTGTGAGCAACGCGGTGGGCGTGTTCAAGGAGGAGCTGGACGCCGGGGGCGGAAGCGAGGGTTTCTCCTTCGGCGACCTGATGGCGGACCGGTCGGGCACCCGCTTCGCGGAGGCTGCCACCCGGGACGCGGCCTCGGCTCGCGCCATCCAGGCCCGGCTGGCCGGCGGGTTCAAGGTGGACGATTTCTTCCCGCCCGCGGTGGACCTGCCCGAGGACATGACGGACGCCGCGCTCCAGGCACGCTTCGGCGGCGTGGGCGGGGCCGGGTACAAACGGGTCATGGCCGAGATCGAGCGCCGCCTCGCCCTCTGCCCCGCCTACGCGCAGGCGCCCGTCGGCGGCCGCTGAGGCGGGCTACAGGTCTCGGAGGGCCGCGGCGATCGGGAGGCGCGCGGCTCGGAAGGCCGGCGGGAGGCCTCCCACGACGCCCATCAGGAGGGCGAATGCGACGCCCAGGCCCAGCAGCGCCGGCGTGATGCGGAAGGCGAAGGCGAGGTGGGAGAAGGTCTGCCAGTTGAGGGTGCCGGTCGTGATCCCGTTCACGGGCAGCACCGCGATGCAGCCGACGAGGCCGCCGACGAGGGCGATCACCAGCGACTCGAAGACGAACGAGGTCACGACGCTGGCGCTGCCGAAGCCGAGGGCCCGCATCGTCGCGATCTCGCGGGTCCGTTCGGCCACGGCCGAGTACATGGTGTTGAGGGCGCCGAAGACGGCGCCGAGGCCCATCACCGCGGCGACGAGGGAGCCGAGGACGGTGATGAGCTGGCGTCAACATGCGCGACTCTTTCTCGTAGTAGTCGATCTCGCGCTCCACCTGGAGGGTCAGGCGGGGGTCGGCGGCCAGGCTGGCCTTGAAGGCCGTGAAGGCCTCGGGGGATTCGAGCCGGACCGTGGTGGACTGGAAGGCGCCCAGGGGCCGCTGGTAGACCCGCTTCAGGACCTCCGCGTCGCACCAGACCTCGGAATCGAAGGCGCTGCCTCCCGCGTCGAACGTTCCCACGACGGTCCAGGTCTCGCCCGCCGAACTGCAGAGTCTTTCCGAGGTCGAAGCCCGCGTATGTCGTCATCACGTTGCGCCCGAGCACGAGCTCCGGGAGGCCCGGCCGGAAGAGGCGCCCGGCGGACAGCTTCACGTTCGGTCGCACATCCAGCACCCGCGGCGGAGAGGCCGCGCACCTGGACGTTGGCGTCGGTTCCGGTGGCCTTCAAGGGAAACGCGGCCACCACCACGACCTCGGGGCTCGCGAGCGCGTCGGGCCCCGAGTGGGCCACGCCCTTCGCCACCTCCAGGATCTTCACCTCCTCGACGGTCACGGAGCTGTCCATCTCGGATGTGGCGCCGGCGCGCCGGACGATCGCGTTGTTCGGGGAGCCGGACGAGACGAGCGTGGCCTGGAAGCCGCGCGCCATGCGCGAGCATCGCGACGAAGACGGCGACGGTGCCCGCCGATGCCGAGGACCGCGACGACCGCCGAGTCCCACCGCTCGCGGACGCTGTTGACGTTGTAGACGAGGGGAATGGCCACGCTCAGACCCGCCGCAGCGCGTCCACGACGCGGAGGCGCATCGCGGACCATGCCGGCAGGGCCCCGGCGAGGAGACCCACGGTGAGCGCGACGCCGAAGCCGAGCACGACCTGGGGCGTCGGCAGGTAGAAGACCGGCAGCATCCCTCCCGTCGGGTCGCCCCGAAGCGTGAACAGCTTGGCCGCGAGGAGCCCAAGGCCGCCGCCCACGGTCGCGACGAGGAGCGATTCGGCCAGCACCAGGAGCAGCACGGAGCCGTCCTGGAAGCCGACGGTCTTGAGGACGGCCAGCTCTCCCGTCCGCTCCCGCACCGCGATGGCCATGGTGTTCCCGGTGACGAGGAGCAGCGTGAAGAAGACGACGGCCCCGATCGACAGGATCAGGAACTCGATGTTCCCCATCTGCTTGGCGAAGGAGGCCGCCATCGCCTTCTCGGTCTGGGTGCGTGTCTCGTAGGGAGAGTTCGCGAAGGTCTCGTCGATCGCCTTCGTGACGCGCACCGCGACGTCGGGACTCTCGATGCGCAGGGTGTACCAGCCGATCATGTTCTTGTAGCTCGCGGGCATCTTCTCGTTCAGGTATTCCCAGTGGAACCAGAACTGGGTCTGGTCGTCCTGCGGGCGCGTCCCCTTGTAGATGCCCGCCAGGTTGAACTCGAAGACGCCCGACAGGTACGTCCCCTTGATCGGGATCCGGTCGCCGACCTTCCAGTGGTACTTGTCGGCGATCGACTGGCCCGCGATGCAGGCGGCCCTGTCGGCCTGGAAGGTCTTCCACTGCTCGTCGGGGATCGCGAACTCGGGGTACATCGTCGCGGTAGCTCCCCGTGTCGATGGCGAACTGGGGGAAGAAGTTCTTCTCGTCCTGGTAGACGCCGCCGAACCAGTTGGCCCAGGTCACCTGCTTCACGCCGGGGATGCGCAGGATGCGGTCGCGGTAGGGGAGCGGGAGGGGCTGGATGATCGACGCCTTGTTGATCGTCATCAGGCGATCGGCCCCGGCCACGTCGACGCCCTGGCTGAAGGCGCCGTCGATGGTGACGAGCAATCCGAAGAGGAAGAGCGCCACGGCGAAGGAGCCGACCGTCAAGATCGTGCGGACCTTCTTGCGCATGAGGTTCGCGAAGATGCAGGGGCAGGAACTTCATTGGACTCTCGGCTGGCCCTCGACCAGGACTCCCTTGTCGAGGTGGAGGGTGACCTGGGCCCGGTCGGCGGCCCGCGGATCGTGGGTGACCATGAGCACGGTCTTGCCGTGCTCCTTCACCAGGGCCTCGACGAGGTTCAGGATCTCGTCGGCGCTCTTGCGGTCCAGGTCGCCGGTCGGCTCGTCGCAGAGCAGGAACGTGGGGTCCGCCACGATCGCCCGGGCGATCGCCACGCGCTGCTGCTGTCCGCCCGAGAGCTGCCGCGGATAGTGCAGGGCGCGGTCGGGAAGGCCCACCAGGCCGAGGGCGGTCTCGACGTGGCGCTTGCGGTCGGCCTTCCCGAGCCCGGTGAGGAGCAGCGGCAGCTCCACGTTCCGGAACGCCGTGAGGACCGGGATCAGGTTGTACATCTGGAAGATGAAGCCCACGTGGCGGGCGCGCCACTCGGTGAGCTTCTTCGCGGCCAGGTGCGTGATCTCGTCGCCGGCCACCGTGATGCTTCCGGTCGTCGGGACGTCGAGGCCACCGAGCAGGTTGAGGAGCGTCGTCTTGCCGGAGCCCGACGGGCCCATGAAGGACACGAAGTCGCCCTTCTCGAGGTCCAGGTTCAGGTCCTGCAGGACGTGGATCTCCTCGCTGCCTCGCTTGTAGGTCTTGCCCAGGTTCCGGACGGAGATCAGGCCCCCCGCCGCGCCGTTCTTGCCGAGTCTCAAGGAGGGAATATCTTACAACCCTTTTTCCGGCCCCCACCCTGTTCCGGCCCCCTTCGCCCGAGCGCGCTCCGTGGAGTAAGCTACGCCCTGCGGAGCCGCACGCCGCTCTCGATCTCATCCCATGCCTCGCATCCCCACGCCCGAGCCGGGCCGGCTGGACGAAACGGGCATCGTCGACGCCTTCGCCCACCGGATGATGTACTCGGTCGCGAAGGACGAGCACACCGCCACCCCGCTCGACGTCCATCACGCCCTCGCCTACGCGGTGCGGGATCGCCTGATGGAGCGGTGGTTCAAGACCCAGAGCGCCTACTACGCCGCCGACGCCAAGCGCGTCTACTACCTGTCCCTCGAGTTCCTCCTGGGCCGCGCCCTCGTCTCCAACATCGTGAACCTGGGCGCGCGCGGCGCCTACACCGAGGCCGTTCGCAGCCTGGGCTACGACCTCGAGGCCCTCCACGAGGAGGAGTGGGACGCGGGCCTCGGCAACGGCGGTCTGGGCCGGCTCGCGGCCTGCATCCTGGACTCGGCGGCGACGCTGGGACTGCCCTTCTACGGGTACGGCATCCGCTACGAGTACGGCATCTTCCAGCAGAGGATCGTGGACGGCGGCCAGGTCGGAGTTTCCCGACAACTGGCTGCGCTACGGCAACCCCTGGGAGATCCCTCGCCCGGACGCGGTCTTCCCGGTCCGCTTCTACGGCCGCTCTGTGCACCGGCGGGACGAGGACGGCAACCTCCGCGTCAGCTGGGTAGACACCCAGGACGTGTGGGCCATGGCCTACGACACGCCCGTCGCCGGCTACCGCAACGACACCGTCAACACGCTGCGCCTCTGGTCGGCAAAGTCGAGCCGCGAGTTCGACCTCGCCCGCTTCAACGCGGGCGACTACGTGCAGGCGGTCGAGGACAAGACCCTTTCCGAGAACATCTCGAAGGTCCTCTATCCCCGGGACGATCAGTACGCGGGGAAGGAGCTGCGGCTGAAGCAGCAGTACTTCTTCGTCTCGGCGACCCTTCAGGACCTCCTCCGCCGCTTCCACAAGTTCGGCTCGCACCGCATCGAGGACCTGCCCGTCGAAGGTCGCGATCCAGCTGAACGACACGCACCCGGTCCTCGCGATCCCGGAGCTGATGCGGGTGCTCGTGGACGGGGAGCGCCTGCCCTGGGAGAAGGCCTGGGAGCTGACCCAGGCGGTCTTCGGCTACACGAACCACACGGTCCTGCCCGAGGCGCTCGAGACGTGGCCGGCGGAGCTGCTCCGGCGGCTCCTGCCCCGGCACTTCGAGATCATCGAGGAGATCGACCGGCGCTTCCGGTCCTGTCGTCGCCGCCTCCGGGGGGCGACGGCGACAAGGTGCGACGGACGGCCATCCTCGACGACACGCGGCCAAGTGCGCATGGCCCACCTGGGCTTCGTCGGCAGCCACTCGGTGAACGGGGTGGCCGCCCTGCACACGCAGCTCCTCAAGGACTCGACGTTCGCCGACCTCGACCGGCTGCTTCCCGGCCGCATCAACAACAAGACCAACGGCATCACGCCGCGGCGGTGGCTGCTCCAGGCCAACCCGGGCCTCGCCTCCCTCATCACCGAGTCCATCGGCGACGGATGGACGACGCGAGCTCGACGAGCTGCGGCGGCTCGCGCCCCTCGCTCGCGACAAGGCGTTCCGCGCGGAATGGGCCGCCGTGAAGCGAGTGAACAAGGTCGTGCTGGCCGACCGGGCCCGGAAGCGCTTTGGCCTCGAGCTCGATCCCGACACGCTCTTCGACTGCCAGGTCAAGCGCATCCACGAGTACAAGCGCCAGCTCCTGAACGCGCTCCACGTCCTCGCCCTCTGGCTGCGCCTGCGTGACGGGGCCGAGATCGGACCCCCGCGGACGGTGATCTTCGCGGGGAAGGCCGCCCCCGGCTACGTCATGGCCAAGCTCGTCATCCGGTTCATCCACGCGGTCGCCGATCTGGTGGACGCCGACCCCGCGGCTCGAGGTCGTCTGCGCGTGGCGTTCCTTCCCAACTACTCGGTCACGCTGGCGGAGCGTCATCTTTCCGGCGTGCGATCTCTCCGAGCAGATCTCGACGGCGGGCACCGAGGCCTCGGGCACCGGCAACATGAAGGCGGCGCTGAACGGCGCCCTCACGATCGGCACCCTGGACGGGGCCAACGTGGAGATCCGCGAGGAGGTGGGCGCGGAGAACATCTTCATCTTCGGCCACACGATCGAGGAGGTCGCCCGGCTCCGCGCCGAAGGCTACGCGCCCGGTCCGTTCATCGAGGCGAGCGCCGACCTGGCCCGGGTCCTCGAGGCGATCGTCTCGGGGCCGGTGGAGCAGAAGTGGCCGGGGGTCTTCCGACCCCTCGTCGAGACCCTGACGGCGGAAGACCGGTATCTCCTCTGCGCCGACTTCGCGTCGTACCTCGCCGCACAGGCGGATGCGGGCGCCGCCTATACGCGCGCCGACGACTGGTGGCGGATGTCGATCCTGAACGTGGCGGGCATGGGGAAGTTCTCGAGCGACCGGACGACCCACGAGTACGCCGAGGAGATCTGGGGCGTTCGCGCCCCCGCTCGCAAGCCCTAGGGAGTCACTGGCAGGGAAGTTGCTTCTGGTCGTCCGGGCGACCGAGGCATGCGCATGCCGTGCGCGGACTGGACTGAGGACGTCGCTGCTTTCTACAGGGCCCCCGGCGTCAAGCGCTGCATTGCCCGGTATTGCGGCGGGAGCGCCGAAGCACCCGAGTCGTTCACGAGCTGCGGCGTCGCGGCCTTTGGCGGCCGCGATCGACTGGCGGAGGCTGACGGCGCGCCGGTGGCGCGCGAGAACGCCCGGTGGCCCGACATTCTCACGCAAGGGGCCGATGTCTGCCGCGCACTCGCCGACCGGGCGGGCACCCTCCTCCAGCTGGACGTCGACTACGTCGACCCGCTGGATCCGGCAGCCCCCTACAGACGTCCGGCCGAGACGTTCGCCCGTCTCGAGCCGGTCTTTGCGACGGTCAGGGCGCTGCTGGCCCGTTACGACGCTCCCAACCGCGCGCTCATGACGGGGCGCGGGTACCACTTCACGTTCCGGGCCCCCTTCAAGGGTCGCTTCCAGGCCGGTCTCGTGGAAGTAGCCAAGGTCTCGGACTCGCTCGCCGCTCGGTGCGACGACAATGCCCGATCCGAGCGCTCGGCCCGGGAGACGATCTGGGGACACGAGGGGGCGGGTCGGCTCCTCGAGGATCTCGCCCACCGCGTTCTTCACGCGCTCCGCGGGAGGACGGAGGTACCCGTGACCCTGGCCGACGTCGCCCCGGCGGACGGGGGTGCCTTCATCTGCCTCGATCTCACGGCCTATGCCGACCCGGTGTTCGGGCGGTATGCGCGCTGCGCGTTCTCGGCAAACCAACGGTCGGCCATGATCCAGGCGGCCCCGGAGAGACCGTTCGTGATCGTTCTCCCGCGCGACGATCAGCCCGTTTCGCAGCTCCTGGGTTCGCGCGAGGCCCCGGCGCGCGCCGCGGAGCTGGCCCGGGAGGGCGACGTGTCGATCCCGGACGTGCTGGACGGGGGCGACTGGATCGAAGACTACAGGACCGGGCCTGTGGGTCGATTCCACGCCGCATTCGACCGCGGGCCCCAGGCTGAGCCGGGGGCCTGGCCCTTCACCTACGACACCATCGACCCACACGATTGGCCACCGTGCCTTGCCGTTCCCCTTCGCCACCCCAATCCCGCCCTGCTCCGGCCTGCGAACATCCGAACCGTGGCCTTGGGCCTCTGGGCGATGGGCTGGCACCCGCGTTCCATCGCGGGGCTCATCCGGTCCAAGTACGAGCGGGATTTCGGCTGGCGCACCCTCTGGCAACGGTACGACGCCACGGCCCGCGCCGAGTTCTACGTGCGCCTCTTCTGCGGCGCCGTGGCCGACGGCCTCGACGGTCCGGCGGACCTCACGTGTGAAACCCAGGCGGGGCGGGGCCTCTGCGGCCCGCGCCTGTGTCGCAACGACCAGATGCGGCTCTTCAGGTGGCTGGGCGGCCAGCTGCTGCCCAAGGCGGACGTGCCGCCGGGAAGGAGGGACGGCTGATGTGGCCGATCGGCATCTCGACGGGCATCGCCTACCGGCACTCGATCGAGGCCGTTCTCGACCCGATCCGGGCTGCCGGCCTCGAGAGAATAGAGGTCTCCACGGCGCCGCAGCACATCGACCTGGGGAACGGGGAAGCGCTGCGCCGGCTGGGGCTTAAGATCCGGGAGAGCGGACTTATCGTCCATTCCCTCCATGCTCCCTTCGGACACGACGTCAACCTCACGAGCCCCGATCAGCAGCTGCGCGAGTCGTCGATCGACCGCCTTGTCCAGGCCGCCGAGGCGCTTGCGATTCTGGGCGGACGGCTCTACGTGATCCACCCCGGGGGAGAAGACCAGAGATGGGTGTGGGAGCGGGAGAGTCGCCTCGCCATGAGCGTCGAGGGACTCTGCCGGATCCACGCCGCCTGCGTCGCGCGCGGCCTCACCCTCGTCCTGGAAACGCCGCTGCCGCACCTCCTGGGAGGACAGCCCGACGACTTCGCCTGGATCCTCGCGAGGGTCCCCGAGGACCATACGGGGGTGTGCATAGACACGTCCCATTGCTCCCTTGGCGGCTTTCTCTTCGACGCCATGACCCGATTCAAGGACAGGCTCGTCCATGTCCAGGTGAGCGACAACCGGGGCTCCACCGACGATCACCTGCCCCCAGGGGCCGGCGTCATCGACTGGCCTCGTTTCCGCGGCGCCCTCGCGACCGCGGGCTATGCCGGCGTCTTCATGCTCGAAGTCAGCGGCAATGGCGACGTGGCGGCCCACGTCCAGCGGGCCGTCTCGGGGGCGCGCGGCGTGCTGGGGATGGGCACCTAGTCCCGCGGGTACTTCTCCATCACGGACTCCACCAGTCGGCGGGAGAGTGAGTGGTAGCCCTCGCGAGCGGCGGCGAAGACGTCGCGCGCCAGGGCGCGGGTGCGGGCGTGGTTGCCAAGGCAACCGTAGAGGGGCCGGAGGTACTTCATCCGGCCCACCTGCGTCAGCACCTCGCGGACGCGCCCGAAGGCCGGCTCGTAGTCGGAGCCGCCGGCGATCGTGAGCCACTCGACCAGGATCTCGTAGTTGCCGCGGCCGGTCAGGTGCAGCTTCTCGTCGAGCCAGGCACAGCTCGCGGCGTCCAGGGAACGGGGGAGGTGCTGGAGGTAGACGAGCAGCTCGCCCGGCGTCCAGCCGTCGAGCTGCGCGCCGGCTGGGGCGCTCACCGCGCTCCCAGCCCTCCGCGAGGCGGGTCAGGCCCTCGAGGGCGGCGGAGCGGAACACGGGAGCGTTCGCGGGCACGCCCGGGCTCGTGGAGCCACGAGTGTGCGTCGACCGACGCGGCGGCACCCGGGAGCCTCTCCTCGAGGAACGCGAGGAACTCCTCGGTCGTGATCGACGTGAAGCGGAAGACCGTCGATGTAGTCGCGAACGAAGCGGTCGAAGGCACCTCGACCGACGGTGCGCTCGAGGAGCGCCACGAAACGCGCGCCCTTCTCGTAGGGGACCGAGGAGAAGGCGTCGTCGGGGTCGATTCCGCGAAGATCGGTGCGCAGCTTGGTCAGGGGGGACGTCGAACCGAAGCGCGCCATCGCCTGCTCCAGGGCCGTCTGGCCGATGGACCAGTCGAGGACCGCTTTCTCCGGCGCCGTGGAGGGCCTCGAGGATGCGCCGCTCGGCCCACACCGTGAAGCCCTCGTTGAGCCAGAAGTGCTCCATGTCCGCGTTCGTCACGAGGTTGCCGGTCCAGGAGTGGGCCAGCTCGTGGGCCACGACGTCGACGAGCGAGCGGTCGCCGGCGAGCAGCGTCGGCGTGAGGAACGTCATGCGCGGGTTCTCCATGCCGCCGTACGGGAAGGAGGGCGGCAGCACGAGCATGTCGTAGCGGTCCCAGTCGTAGGGGCCGAAGAGCGACTCGGCCCTGCGCGATCATGTCCTCGATGCCGGCGAACTCCCACGCCGCGGCGTCGACGGTCGCGGGCTCGGCCCACACCGCGAGCGCGGGGCGACAGGTCGCGGCTCTCCAGCTCGCCCACCGCGAGCGCGAGGAGGTAGGGCGGGATCGGCTGCGGCATCTCGAAGGCGAAGGTGCGCGTGCCGGCCGCCGCTCCGGGCCTCGCTCCCGCCGGCCCCGCGGACATCACCGCCGAGAGGGCTTCCGGCACGGTGATCTCGGCCTGGTAGGTGACGCGGGCGCGCGGGGTGTCCTGCAGGGGCACCACGGTGCGGGCGTGGATCGGCTGGCACTGGCTGAAGAGGAACGGATGGCGCTTGCCTCGCGTCTGCGCCGGCGTGAGCCACTGCAGGCCGGCGGCGTCCGGCGACGTCTCGTACATGACGGTCACCGAGCGGGCGCCGGCGGGGAGCGTGAGGCGCAGGCGGCGGCCCAGGATCGGCTCCTCCGCCTCGAGAGCCCACGGAATGGCCGCGCCCCCGTCGGTGAAGACCGACTCGATCGTCAGTCCCTTGGTGTCGAGGTCCAGGGTCCCGGTCGACGGTGCCGCCAGCTCGAGGGTGGCGCGGCCGTGGATGCGGCGGCTCGCGAAGTCGACTCCGAGCGCGAGCCGGAGGCGCTTCGCGATGGGCTGCGCGTCGTCGAAGTAGGAGTGCGGATCCGGCGTGGACATGCGTTCTCGCTTCCCGTCCGGCGCCTACTATATAGCTGCGGCGGGGGGCCTTGGCGACGGAATTGCCGAAGGGCGCTCGCCCTTGCGCACTTCTGACACGCCCGATGGCCGGAGGCCGAGCGACGCCGGCGGCACCCCGATTGCACCGAGATGGGGCGGCGAGGACGGGCTCCGCCGAGGGGTCTCCCGTGGGGCGTGACGACGGAGCGGACTGGGACGCTCCCGAATACCGGCAGGTGATCGGTGAGAGCTTCTACGTCTACACGCGCGTGCGGGCGCTCGTGGCCGCCGCCATCGTCGTCGCCGCCCTGTTCGCCCGCCATGTCCTGCGCATCGACGCCCTCGCGGTCGGCGGGCTCTCGATCCTGGCCGGGTGGATCGCGCTGTACGACGCCGTGGCCTGGGGGGTCTTCCGCAGGTACCGCTACCCCGAGGCTCCGGCACAGGCGTTCCCGCGGCTCCTGGCCGTCGCCTACGGCGCCGTGGTCCTCGACTTCGTCTCGTTGACGATCGCCGTCTGGTTCGTGGGCGGCAGCCGCTCGCCGTTCACCGCCTTCTACGTGCTCCACGTCATCGTGAGCTGCATCCTCCTCTCCCGGCGAGCGGCGCTGGCCCTCACCGCGCTGGCCTGGGCGCTGCTCATCGCTCTCGTGGCGGGCGAGTGGTCGGGCCTGGCGCCGCCGCCCTTTCCCGTCGGCGCCGTCGCCGGAACGGGACCCCTGGACGATCGGTACGCCCTCACCCTCGTCGTCGTCCACGGGATGCTCTTCTGGCTGAGCGCCGTCCTGCTGCTCGGCCTCACCGGCTCCCTGCGAAGGGTCGAGCAGCGCGCGCGCCTCGCCAACGCCGAGCTCACCCGCCTGTCGCAGCAGAGGAAGAGCTTCCTCCAGATCGCGGCGCACAACCTGGGCGCCCCCCTCGGAGCGGTGACGATGCTCCTCGAGAACATGCGCATCGGGCTGGCGGGCGCAACGACGGAGACGCAGAGGGACTGGCTGGACCGGAGCCTGAGGCGCCTCGGAAACGTGGGCGACTTCATGAAGGGCCTCCAGATCCTGGCGTCCCTGGAGACCGACATCATCAAGACGGAGTTTCGACCCGTGGACGTGCGCGAGGTGGCCGCCCGCCTGGTCCAGGAATACGCGGACGTCGCCGCCGCCCGCGGTCACTCACTGATCCTGGAAGTCCCGGGCGCGGTGCCCGCCGTCATGGGGCATGAAAGGCTTCTGCAAGAGGGGCTCGTGAACTACGTGACCAACGCGATCAAGTACACGCCCGACGGCGGCCACATCGACGTGCGCGTCCTCCACCGCGCGCCGGTGGTGCGGGTCGAGGTGAGCGACGACGGCCCCGGCATCGCCCCGGCCGACCGGGAGCGTGTGTTCCGGGAGTTCGAGCGGATCCCGGGCCCTGCGAAAGAGACGGCCCGCGGCAGGGGCTGTGGGCTCGGGTTGTCGATCGTGCGGCGCATTGCGCAGGCCCACGGCGGGCGCGCCTGGGTGGAGGGCGGGAAGGACCGTGGGAGCACGTTCGTGCTGGAGCTTCCGGCCCTGCGGGAGTGAGTCAGCGTCCCAGGCGCGCCTTGAGGACGCCCAGGAGCGTGGCGCGGTCGATCGGCTTCTGGAACACGCCCGCCAGGCCTAGCGCGGCGTGATCCGCCGAGAGGTTCATGCCCTCGCCCACGGAGCTGAGCATGTAGATCGGGGCGCGGTTGCCGAGTAGTCGCAGCTCCTTGACCAGGGCCGCCCCGGAGTCCACTTCCTCCATCATGAGGTCGACGAGGACGAGGTCGGGTCGGCGGCTCTTGTAGGCCCGCAGGCCCTCCTCGGCGCTTCCCGCCTGCACCATCTCGTACCCGCCCGACTCGAGGACCTTGCCCACGACCTCGAGGTAATCCGGGTCGTCGTCGACGTAGAGGACGAGGGGCCTACGCTCCGACATGGTCATCACCTCCCGCCGCGGCGCAGGCCACCCTCGCGAAGAGGCGTCCGTCGCGCAGCACGCGGCACATGTGGTCCACCGCGGCGGCGAGGTTGCGCTGGGCGCCCGCGGACAGCGTCTCGCCGAACCCGTCGAACTCGTACCCCCGGATCCCGAGGGTGAACGCCCTCGCGTCGCTGGCGAAGTGTTCCTGCGCCAGTGCCAGGACGCCCTCGGGCTCGAGGGAATGGGTCGAGAATGGCGCCGCGGCGTGGGCCGTGAGGGGGCGCAGAAAGAACGGCGCCGGGCAGGCGGCGTCGGCGTCGGCGAAGACGACCAGGTCGTGGGCGGCGACCCGCTCGGCGTCCTCGACGTTCAGCTGGTACGCCGTCTCGATCGTGACGGGCCCTCCCAGGTCGCGATTCGCCAGATCGCGGGCGAGAGCGGGCCCGAGGCCGTCGTCGAGCCGGCCGGGGTTGCCGTATCCGTAGATCAGGACCCGCGGGCTCAATGCCTGACCCTCCTGTCCCTCACGGCGCCTCCGGCGTCGACGACCTCCGCCACCAGCGGCATCCGTCCCAGGGCGTGGGTGGCGCAGGAGAGGCACGGGTCGTACGCCCGGATCGCGACCTCCACGTGGTTGAGCAGGCCCTCGGTGATCGTCTGCCCGTCGAGGAACCGGCGGGCCACGCTCTCGACCGCGCGGTTCATCGGCTCGTTGTTGCTGGTCGTCGACACGATCAGGTTCGCCATCGTCACCTGGTCGTTCTCGTCGACCCGGTAGTGGTGGAAGAGCGTCCCGCGGGGCGCCTCGATGATCGCCGATGCCCTCCCGCCGTCGCGGCCCGGTCGTGACCAGGTCGTTGCCCTGGAGGTCGGGGTCGTGGAGCAGGCGCGTCGATCTTCTCGACGGCGTGCAGGAGCTCGATCATCCGCGCCCAGTGGTAGGCCATCGTGACCGTGGCTGGGCTTGCCGCCGGAGACGTCCTTGAAGTCGCCGGCGCTCCGCCTCGGCCAGCGGGCGTGTCGATGAAGTCGCACGCGTTCACGCGCGAGCAGCGGGCCGACGCGGTACCAGCCGTTCTCGGGGCCCAGGGACCGGATGAAGGGGAACTTCATGTACGACCAGGGCTTGACCTCTTCGGCGAGGTACTCGAGGTAGTCGATCCGGCGTCCACGTGGTCGAAGATCATCGCGCCCCTCGGCGTCGACGGCGCGCAGGCCTCCGTCGTAGAGGTCCATGGCCCCGTCGCTCGCGGACGAGGGTCATGTGGTTCGACGGGAACGAGCCGAAGTCGGCGAGCGTCTCCAGGTGCGCGAGGGTGTAGCTCCCGCGCCAGCGTGACCGCGGCCTCGCGCCCACGCCCGCATCTGCGGCAGGTCCTTCAGCAGCGCGTCCCGTTCCGCGAGGCTGAGGTTCTTGTTGATGCCGCCGGGAATGGCACCGGTCCCGTGGATCTTCTTGCCCGCCGTGGCCTGGATGATCTCCTGGCCGTACTTGCGCATCAGGATCGCCCTGACGGGCCAGCTCGGGGTGGCGGGCGGCGACGCCGATCACGTTGCGCTGGGCCACGTCGGCGTCGAAGCCGAACAGCAGGTCGGGCGAGGCCAGGTGGAAGAAGTGCAGCGCGTGGGACTGGAAGATCTGGCCGTAGTGCATCAGCCGCCGCATCTTCTCGGCGGTGGGGGTGAGGCGCTCGCCGCCCACGATCCGGTCCGATCGCCTTGGCCGCGCAGAGGTGGTGGCTCACCGGGCAGATGCCGCACAGGCGCTGCACGAGGACCGGCATCTCCCAGTAGGGCCGGCCCTGGATGAAGCGCTCGAAGCCCCGGAACTCGACGATGTGGAGGCGGGCCTGGGCGACCTTGCCCGCCTCGTCGAGGAGGATCGTGACCTTCCCGTGCCCCTCGACGCGGGTCAGCGGCTCGATGACGATGCGCTTGGCTTCAGTGGCCATCTTGACCTCAGTCGTACTTGACGAGCTCGTAGGGCAGGTCCACGGCGCGCCCGCCGAGCAGGGCCGTCAGGGCCTGCCAGAGCGTCGTCGGCGCGCGGCGGGCAGCCGGGCAGGTGGTAGTCGATCTTCACGACCTCGTGGGCGGGATAGACCTTGTCGAGCAAGCAGCGGGATCTCGGGGTCGTCGGGGATGCGGCCCTTCGGGTTGTGGACCGAGGGCCCGATCACGTAGGCCTCGCTCCAGGCACTCCCGGAGCGGCACGGTGTTGCGCAGGGCCGGAACGCCGCCCGTGTGGCGCAGTCCCCGACCGAGACCAGGACGTCGCAGTGCTCGCGGAAGCGGCGCAGCACGTGGACGTTCTCGGCGTTGCAGCAGCCGCCCTCGATCAGCCCGACGGCGCAGCGGCCGGTGAAGTCCTTGATGTCGTTGATGGGGGACCTGTCGAACTCGACGAGCTCGGCGAGGTCGAGGATCCGCTCGTCGATGTCGAGGAGCGACATGTGGCAGCCGAAGCAGCCGCACAGCGAGGTGGTGGCGATCCGAGGCTTGCTCATGTCCGCCTCCTCGCTCCGAGCCTCGGTGTCGGCCGATAGGCTCCTTGTCGTAGAGGCGCCGTCCGACGGGCACGGCGAAGCCCATGCGCTTTCGGAGCAGGGCCCCGACCGGGCAGGCGTCGAGGGCCTGGTCGGTGACGTCCACGCTCGGTGTCGCGGAGCCGCGCCCCCGAGTCAGACGGCGATCCTCTTGCGGGCCCCGCGTCCGACGAAGCCGAAGACCGACTTGCCGTCGAGGTCGCGCGAGGCGCGGACGCAGCGCCCGCAGAGGATGCAGCGGTTGTGGTCGATCATGACGTCCGGGTGGGACGCGTCCACGTCGCGGCGCGGGAACTGGAGCTCGAAGCGGGGGGCCAGGATCCCGAAGCGGTACGCGAGGGCCTGGAGCTCGCAGTTGCCGCTCTTCTCGCAGAACATGCAGAAGTGGTTCCCCTCGACGAACAGCATCTCGAGAAGCGCCTTCCGGTGGCCGTTCAGCTCGGCCGTGTCGTTCTCCACTACGCACGCCGGCGGCGGCCGGCTGGGTGCAGGCCGCGACGGCTCGGCCGTTGACCTTGACCGTGCACACCCGGCAGGCGCCGAAGGGCTCGAGGCCGGGCCTGTGGCAGAGGCGCGGGATGTAGACGCCGGCGGCAAGGGCGGCCTCGAGGATCGTCTGCCCCGACTCCATCGGGATCTCACGACCGTCCAGACTGAAATGCCGGGTCTCGCTCATTGGCCGCCTCCCGCGCGGATGCGCGCGGCCTCGGCGGTCGCGCCTTCGAGATCGAACGACCGGCGAAGTCCCGGCGGATCCTCCCGGACCCGGGATTCGTAGAGCGGACCGGAAAGTGGCGAGGGACGTCGTGACCGGGTTCGAGGCGGTCTGTCCGAGACCGCACCGGCTGGTCGCCTTCATGGTCCGGGCCAGCTCCTCGAGCTGGGAGAGGTCCGCCGGCTCGGCCCGGCCGGCCAGAACGCGCTCGAGGCCCCGGCGGAGCAGGACGTTGCCCACCCGGCAGGGCGTGCAGTACCCGCAGCTCTCGTCCTCGAAGAACTCGACGTACCGGCGGGCGATGTCGATGGGGTCCCGGCCGGGGCCGAAGACCACGATCGCGCCGCCCGTGGCGAGATCGTCGTAGCAGATCCTCCGGTCGAACTCGGCGGGGCCGATCATGCGGCCGCTCGGTCCGCCGATCTGCAGGAACGCGGCGTCGCGTCCCTCGGCCAGGCGGAGGACCTCCGCGGACCGTCACGCCGAAGGGCACCTCGAAGACCCCGGCGCGGCCCACGTCGCCCGAGACGCTGAGCAGCTTGGTGCCTGCGCTCTGGGCGGAGCCGAGCTCCGAGAACGCCGCCGCCCCCATCTCGAGGATCCGGGTGACGCAGGCGAGGGTCTCCACGTTGTTGACGACGGTCGGGCAGCCGAGGTAGCCGCGCTCGGCTGGGAAGGGCGGGCGGTTCCTCGGGTCGCCCCGCTGCCCCTCGCAGGAGCTGAGCAGCGCCGATTCCTCGCCGCAGATGTAGGCCCCGGCGCCCATCTGGATGCGGATGTCGAAGTCGAAGGAGTGGCGCGCCAGGATGTCGGGGCCCAGCAACCCGTCGCTGCGGCGCCGGGCCAACACGTCCTCGAGAAAGCGCCGAAGGTAGGCGTATTCAGCCCGGAGGTAGAGGATGCCCTCCCGGGCCCCGATGGCGTAGCCGGCGATCGTCATCCCCGCGAACACACGGTCGGGAAACTCGGTCAGGAGGACCCGATCCTTGAACGTGCCGGGCTCGCCCTTCGTCGGCGTTGCAGACGACGAACTTGCGCGGACCCGCCGCGGCTCGCGCCATCTCCCACTTGATGCCCGTGGGGAAGCCGGCGCCTCCCCGTCCGCGCAGCCGCGCGGTCTTCACGACGCGTATGACCTCGGCCGGGCTCAGGGCTCCCGCCTTGCGGATGGCCTCCCCCCGGTGCCCCTCCGCGAGGACGATCGGACCGGATTGGCGGAGGTGATTGCGGACCATGGAGCGTACCAGCGGATGGGCGTTGTTCCCGTCGCCGAGGGTCTTCACGAGGCGCTCCGGCGTCATGTGGCTCCTGAGGTCGGCTACGACATCTCGCGCCCGGTCGGCCGACAGGTCGGACACGACCACGTCGTTCACGAGGGCGGCCGGTGCCTGATCGCTCATGCCGATGCACGCCGTGCGCTCCAGGGTGATGGCGCCGTCGGGCGTGGTCTGCCCCAGCCCGACGCCCAGCGCGTCCGAGAACGCGTGGGCCACGCCCTCGTACCCCGAGAGCCGGTCCACCACGTCGTCTGAGAGACGGATCACGACGGGCCCCTTGGGCGTCTCGGAAAGGAAGGAGTAGAAGGACACCAGGCTCTGGACCGACAGGCGAGGGACCGACAGCCGCTGCCGGATGGCGTCGATGGCCGCGGGGGAGACGCACCCGAGGCGCGACTGGACCTCGCGCGCGACGTCCAGCAACCGGGTCGGATCGTTCCCCACGCGCCCGGCAGGCGTCGTCTACGACACGGTCGACGGACGTGATCATGGGTGCCCTCGGGTTGCCACGATGGGCCGAGCCGCAAGGATTGCCGACCGGCGGCCGGCCGCGAGGCCGGGCCGCAGGATGCGCGGCAGTCTCGCCGGCAGGGAAGAGTCCCTGACCGGCCTCGTGGTGGGTAGGATGTCCATGTTCATCAGCTTCTTGCGCGCCCCGCGCTTGCGGCCGCCCGGCCCGCTCCGGAGAGCCCGGCGCGGCCCGCCCCGCGTGGGGGCGTCCGCCGGGGATGAACGCAATCCGCGGGCCAGGTCCCCTCGGTGCTAAGATGCCGCCAGGCGTCAATGGCGAGCGAGCACGTCGAGCTGTTTCGGGCCAGCCTCAAGCGGTGCCTGGCCACACCGCACTTCCTGGGAAAGTTCTACGACTCCTTCGTGGCCTCCTCCGAGGAGGTTCGCGAGAAGTTCCGCAACACCGACCTCGAGAAACAGGCGAGCATGCTCGCGGATTCCCTCTACGCCCTCGCCGTCGCGGCACAGGCACGGCTGGGTAGCAGCCCCGCCTGGGCCGACATGCCGCGCCTCGCCGCCCGCCACGGCAAGGCCGACCTCGACATCAGGCCGGGGCTCTACGACCACTGGCTCGATTGCCTGGTCGAGACGGCTCGCCAGCACGACCGCGAGTTCTCTCCGGAGGTCGAGGCCGCGTGGCGCGAGACGCTCGCGGTCGGTATCGACTACATGCGCTCGCGCTACTGAGCCGTCGCCGCGGGCCGAATGCCGCCGACCGCGGCGGCAGGCGCCTAGTTGGCGGCGACGATGTGGATGATCAGCGCGACCACCAGGATCGCCGCGAGCACCGTCAGCGTGATCTTGATCCAGCTCCAGGGCCGATCGCCCTCCACCTCCCCCGTCCGGGCGTTCACCATGAAGCGGAACGTGCGGTTCCCGAAGCGATAGCAGCTGAGCCAGAGGGGGAGCAGCACGTGCTTGAACGTCACGTCTCGTTCCTGGGTGGCGAGGCTCTGGATCCGCTGGTGGTCGCCGCCGATGTCCGACTCGACGTCCCGCTCGATCCGCCGCTTCATCTTCTGGCGTGCCGTCTCGAGGGCGGGTGCCATGGGCACCGAGTAGCTCAAGGTCCGATACCCGGCGAGGTATTCGTCGCTCGCGGGTGCCAGGTCCGCCAGGTGCCAGGGCTCGAGCTGGTCGAGCTTGTCCTCGGGGAGGGACCGCGTCGCAACGACGAGCACGTCGTCGAAATCCCGGGCCACCTGGCCGCTGACCATGCTCCAGCGGGTCTTGGTGACCTCACGGGTGCGGGTCACGGCCCGGCCGCCCTCCGTGGTGGTGTAGGTCTCCGTCTCGGTGTAGTCGGTGCCCCGCTGGCCCGTGTAGGTCGACGCGGTCTTGGCGTCGAACGTCCAATACGGGAGATACACGCCGTCGATCTTGTCGCCACGCGCATCGCGCTTCAGGGCGCTCGGCGCGAACCAGAGGCCGCCCACCCAGGTGCGGAACGCGCGGGCGGCCTGCTCGGCCCCTATCTTGAAAGGGAGGACCGCCCGGGCCCGGACGGTGCGCGTGCTGACGCCCGTGGCCACGATCGGGGAGCCGCAGAACGAGCAGCGGTCCCCGACCACGTTGTCGGGGAACGTGAACTCGGCGCCGCACGATCCGCACTTGACCGTGAGGCGTTCCTCGGTCGGCTCCTTCGCCAGCGCCTCGGCGAGGGCGTCGGTGTAAGGCTGTTCCTCGAGGGCACCGGCGGCCGCCTGGAACGCCTGCTCCGCGCCACAGTAGGGGCAGCGGAAGGCCTCGGTGCCCGGCTGGTATTGGACCGGGGCGCCGCACCCGCGGCAGCGGTACTGTTGCTCTGCCATGGCGTCGAGGCCCCGGAGCATACCATCGCTCCGGGCTTCGCGGCCGGGCGCCCGGCTCCCGGTTTGCGGGCGCGCGCGGGCGGTGGTGAAATGCCGCGAGATCCACACGAGGAGGAGTCGCATGGCCGACGACGCCGGAGATCTCTGGCGAGCCGAGATCGAAGACCTTGAGCTGGTGGTCCCCCTTTTCGACGCCTACCGGCAGTTCTACGGCCTGCCGACGGACATCGACCTCTGTCGCTCCTACCTTCGGGACCGGATGAGCCGTGAGGAGGCTGTCATCTTCCTCGTCGGCCGGCGCGGAAGCCAGGCGTGGGGGTTCACGCAGCTCTATCCGACCTTCTCGTCGCTCCAGGCGCGTCGGATCTGGGTGCTCTACGACCTCTTCGTGTCGCCCGACACGCGCCACAAGGGCCTGGGCCGCCGCCTGATGAACCGGGCTCGCGAGCACGCCGTCGAGAGCGGCGCGTCGGCGATCGTCCTGTCCACGGCCAGGACGAACTTCGTCGGCCAGGCTCTCTACGAGTCGCTCGGCTACGTGCAGGACAAGGAGTTCCTGACGTACGAGCTCGGGCTGCCCCTGGCCGCCGGGAGCTCCTAGGCCGGGGTCACGGGCGGGGGGGATGAGCGCGATGGGCGCGGCGGCTCGAAGAACGGGGCCAGGAGGCCGCGGAGGGCCAGCCGCGCCCTGTGGAGACGCAGCTTCGCGGCTCCCTCGGTGATCCCCACGAGGGCGGCGGCCTCCTCGGTCGACAGTTCCTCCACGTCGCGGAGGATCAGCATCGTCCGGTGGGTCTCGGGAAGGCGATCGATGCAGGATCGCACGATCTCCCGGGTCTCATGGCGGGCGAGGAGCGCTCTCGGGAGACTCCGGCCAGTCGTGGATGTGCCGCTCATGGTGGCCGTCCTCGAGGAAGCCCGGAAGGAGATCCTCCACCGACGTCTCAGGGTGCCGGCGCCGCGACCGGAGCCTCATGAGCGCCGCGTTGACGACGATGCGATGGAGCCAGGTCTCGGGGCTCGAATGACCCTGGAAGCCCCCCATCGAACGGAAGGCGGCGACGAACCCGTCCTGAACGGCGTCCCGGGCATCCTCCTCGCTGCGCAACAGCCGGCGCGCGACGGCGAGTAGTCGGGGGCCGAAGCGGTGGACGAGATCCTCGAAGTCGAGTGGAGGGAGGTGAGGCGGGGCTCCCGCCTCCGTGACACCGGCTCCGGCGACCATCGTTCCGAGGTTCATGGGCGCCAAGGTAGGCCGGTGGGCCGGAGAGGACAATGCACGGGAACTCAAAGGCGCGACAAGCACACCTCTCTCGATAAGTATCTGTATCAAAGGGTCTTAATGCTCCATGTCACACGGGCGACGAGGGGCGCGGTGGTACACTTCCCGCCTCTACCATGGGAGCGCCCCTTCCCTCGAGCCGCCGTCGGCTGCGCTTCGGAGCCTTCGAGGCCGATCTGCACACGGGCGACCTCCGCAAGGGAGGCTCGCCGGTCCGCCTGCGGGGGCGCCCCTTCGACATCCTGGTGTTGCTCCTTGCGGAACCGGGTGAGCTCGTCACGAGGGATGCGCTGCGCGAGCGTCTCTGGCCGGCCGACACGTTCGTGGACTTCGACCACGGGCTGAACACGGCCGTCAACCGCCTGCGAGAGGCTCTCGGGGACTCGGCCGAGAGCCCGCGGTTTGTCGAGACGGTGCCCCGGCGCGGCTATCGGTTCATCGCGCCGGTGACGGACGTCGAGCGTCCGGGCCCGCCCGCCGCCTCCGTCGCGGCGCCGCCGCAGCTCGGTCAGGAGCGCACCGCGGAGCCGGGGCTCGGCCACTCGGGCCGGAGTCGGGGGGTTCTCGCGGGGCTGGCGCTCCTGACGGTGCTGGGCGTGGCCTTCGTCCTCTCGCGCGGCCGCGGGGCCGCTCCCGTGCCCGCCGGCCCGACCCGGCTCGCGGTCCTCCCGTTCCGCAACGTCGGGGGGGACCCCGCCCAGGAATACTTCGCCGACGGGCTGACCGACGAGCTCATCGCCGATCTGTCCCAGGTCGGTGCGCTCCGCATCATCTCCCGCACGTCGGTCATGCCGTACAAGACGTCGACCCGACGCCTGCCCGACATCGCGAAGGAGCTGAACGTGGGGGCCGTGGTCGAAGGCTCCGTCTTTCGCTCCGGCGATCGCGTCCGGATCACGGCTCGCCTGGTGGACGCGCCGGCGGACCACAACCTCTGGGGCGAGACGTACGAGCGGGACATGGCCGACATCCTCGCGTTGCAGCGGGAGGTGGCCCGCGCGATCACGCTGGGCGTCCGGGTGACCGTGACGCCACAGGAACAGGCTCGACTGGAGGACCGATCGCGCGTGGACCCCCGGGCCTACGAGGCGTACCTCCAGGGGCGATATGCGTGGCAGACGATGACCACCGGCGGCTTGAGGCGGGGCATCGAGTTCATGGACCGGGCCATCGCTCTCGATCCCGGGTATGCCCCGGCCTACGCGGGCCTGGCCTACTGCTGGTGGATCATGGGATCGGCCGGGTACGAGGTGGGGCCGCAGAGCGAGACCGCCCCCAAGGCCAAGGCGGCGGCCGCGAAGGCCCTCGAGCTCGATCCGACCCTCGGGTCGGCCGCCGCCACCCTCGGGATGGTGCAGATCGACCACGACTGGGACTTCGCCCACGGAGAGGAGCGGGTTCGCGAAGCGATCGCCCGCAGCCCCAGCCTGGCCGAGGCACGGGTGTCGTTCTCGGCGTACCTGGCGGCGATGGGGCGCGCCGACGAGGCCATAGTCGAGGCGGAACGCGGACTCGAGCTCGACCCCCTCTCGGTGGTGGCGGGACAAACGCTCGGGTTCCGCCTCTTCTATGGCCGGCAGTACGACCGGGCGATCGTCCAGTTTCGGAAGACGCTGGATCTCGACCCGCGGTCCTTCGTCGCCCGGATCGGCCTCGCCCAGTCCTATTGGCAGAAGGGACAGCGCCATCTCGCCCTCGTGGAGGGGGAGCGCGCGCTGGCCGACTCGTCCGACAGTCCCTGGGTGCTCGCCTGGCTGGGTTATGCCTGGTCCACCTCGGGGCAGCCGGCGCGCGGACGCGAGGTCCTCGGGCGGCTCGAGGCGTGGTCCAAGACCCGCTACGTCTCGCCGTTCTACCGTGCGATGGTCCAGGCGGGCATGGGGAACCGCGACGGCGCCATGGCCGCCCTCGACGACGCCTTCACCGATCGATCGGGGTGGATGGTCTTCCTGAACGTGGAGCCCGAGTTCGACTCCATGAGGTCCGATCCGCGGTTCGGGGCCCTCCTCAGCCGTATCGGCCACGCCCCGACGAAGCCGTAGCCCCCTCCTCGGATCGCTCGCCGCGCCCCCGATATTCCCGCCGGTCCTGCGCCGCGAGCCGAGGAATAGGCCGTCCGCTTCTCGCGATGTGCCCCTCGAACTCGAGAGGAGAGCCCATGACCCAGACGATGCGAGCCGTGGCGGTGGTCCCCGGGACGCGGGAGGTGCGGCTCGTCGCGCAGCCGCTGCCGTCCCTCACTTCCCCCTCCGACGTGAAGGTGAAGATATTGGAGGTCGGCGTCTGCGGCACGGACCGCGAGATCTGCACGTTCGAGTACGGGACGCCGCCGTCGGGGAGCGAGCACCTGGTGATCGGCCACGAATCCCTTGGGGAGGTCGTGGAGGCCGGGTCGGGCGCGACGGGCGTTCGGGTCGGGGATCTGGTCGTGCCCATGGTCCGCAGGCCGTGTCCCCACGACCACTGCCGCGCCTGCCGCGCCGGCCGGCAGGACTTCTGCTTCACCGGCGACATCCGCGAGCGGGGGATCAAGGAGGCCCACGGCTTCATGACCGAGTTCATCGTGGACGACGCCCGGTACATGAACGTCGTCCCGAAGGATCTGCGGTCCGTCGCGGTCCTCGTCGAGCCGCTCACCATCGCCGAGAAGGCGCTCATCCAGCTATGGGACCTGCAGCACCGCCTCCCGTGGGATTGTCCCCACGTGGCCGAGGGCGGGCGCGGCCATTGCCACTCGGCCGTGGTCCTGGGCGCCGGGCCCGTGGGGCTCCTCGGGGCCATGGCCTTCGTGGTCGCGGGGTTCCGGACCTTCGTCTACTCGGCGGAGCCGGAGGACCACTGGAAAGCGGCCCTCGTATCGTCTTTCGGCGCCACGTTCGTGTCGGCCAAGACCCACGGCGTCGACCAGCTTCGGGAGCGGGTCGGGAACATAGACCTGGCGTACGAAGCGACGGGAAACTCCCGCGTCACGTTCGACCTCCTCAGGGTCCTGGGCACCAACGGCGTCTTCGTGATGACCGGCGTCCCGGGACACAGGGGGCCCGCGCCCGTGGACACCGACGGCCTCATGCGGAACATGGTGCTCAAGAACCAGGTCGTCCTGGGGACCGTCAACGCCGGCCAGGACGCGTTCCAGGCCGCGATCCGCGACGTGGGGACGTTCATGCGGCGCTGGCCCGAGGCGGTCCGCGCGCTCATCACCGGCCGGCATCCCGTGGACGCCTATCAGGACCTGCTGTTGGGGACGCCGTCGGGCGTCAAGAACGTCATCAGCTTCAACGGGCTCGCGTGATGGAGAACCTCATCCGGCAGTTCGGGGACTGGGAGGCTCGGCTGGTGCCGCCGGCCCGGGCGGCCAGCGCGTCGGCCGGCGGGAGCGGCGTCGCCGTGACGATCGCGCCCGTCGCGGCCGAGAAGGTGCGCCTCGACGAGGACGCCGCGCGGACCCGGAACTGGAAGCGCTGGGGCCCGTACCTCTCCGAGCGGCAGTGGGGGACCGTTCGCGAGGACTACTCACCGGGGGGCGCGTGCTGGGGGTACTTTCCCCACGACCATGCTCGCAGCCGCGCCTACCGTTGGGGAGAGGACGGGCTCCTCGGGATCTCGGACCGCGAGGCCCGTCTGTGCTTCGGCCTCGCACTCTGGAACGGGAAGGATCCGATCCTGAAGGAGCGTCTGTTCGGCCTGACCGGGCCCGAGGGAAACCACGGAGAGGACGTCAAGGAGCAGTACTTCTACCTCGACTCCACGCCCACCCACTCGTACATGAAGGCGCTCTACAAGTACCCCTTGACCGAGTACCCGTACGCCCGCCTCGTGGAAGAGGGCGGCCGCAGGAGCAAGGGGGAGCCGGAGCTGGAGCTCGCCGACACAGGGGCATTCGACGGCGACCGGTACGCCGACGTCTTCGCCGAGTACGCGAAAGCCTCTCCCAACGACATCCTCATCCGCATCACGGTGGAGAACCGAGGACCCGAGCCGGCGACCATCCACGTCCTGCCTCAGCTCTGGTTCCGGAACTGCTGGTCGTGGGGACGGTCCAGCGAAGGGTACGAGTCGAAGCCGCGGCTGAGCCGCGCCGGGGACGGGGTCGTCGTCGCGGAGCACGAGACCCTCGGGAGGTTCCGCTTCGCGGCGGCCGCCGCCGCCACGGGCGGTCCGGCCCCGCGCCTCCTCTTCACCGACAACGAGACCCACACGGAGCGGCTCTTCGGGTCGGCGAACGCGAGCCCGTACGTCAAGGACGCGTTCCATGAATACGTCGTCCACGGACGAGAGGGCGCCGTGAACCCGGCAGAGGTGGGGACCAAGGTCGCCGCCCACTATGTCCTCGATGTCCCGGCCGGGGGAAAGGCCGTCCTTCGCCTCCGCCTCTTCGCCGAGGACGAGGCGCCGAAGCAGCCCTTCGGCCACGACTTCCAGTGGGTCTTCGAGCAGCGCCTGCGGGAGGCCGACGATTTCTACGACAGCCGCATTCCCGCGGCCTCGGCCGAGGAGCGGAACGTCGTGCGGCAAGGTTACGCCGGGCTCCTGTGGTCGAAGCAGTTCTTCTATTACGTCGTCAAGGATTGGCTCGACGGCGACCCGTCCCAGCCGGCGCCGCCCGACGGCCGCCGGCAAGGCCGCAACCACGACTGGGGGCACATCCACAACCGCGACGTCATCTCGATGCCGGACAAGTGGGAGTACCCCTGGTACGCGGCCTGGGACCTCGCGTTCCACATGATTCCGTTCGCGAAGATCGATCCCCAGTTCGCGAAGGAGCAGCTTGTCCTCTTCACCCGCGAGTGGTACATGCACCCGAACGGCCAGCTCCCCGCGTACGAGTTCGCCCTCGGGGACGTGAACCCGCCGGTGCACGCGTGGGCGTGCTGGCGCGTCTACAAGATGACGGGAGCCCGCGGCGAGCGCGACCGCGTCTTCCTGGCGCGCGTGTTCAACAAGCTGCTCCTGAACTTCACGTGGTGGGTGAACCGCAAGGACGCCGACGGCCACAACCTCTTCGCGGGCGGGTTCCTGGGTCTCGACAACATCGGCGTCTTCGACCGCTCCCAACCGCTGCCGACGGGCGGACACCTCGAGCAGGCCGACGGCACGGCCTGGATGGCCTTCTACAGCGCCACGATGCTCTCGATGGCCCTGGAGCTGGCCCGCGAGGACCCGGCCTACGAGGACATGGCGTCCAAGTTCTTCGAGCATTTCGTGGCGATCGTCGACGCGATGAACCATTTCGGCGGGAGCGGGCTCTGGGACGAGCAGGACGGCTTCTACTACGACCTCCTCCACCTGCCGGAAGGCGAGGTGCCTCTTCGCGTCCGGTCCCTGGTCGGCCTTGCGCCGCTCTTCGCGGTGGAGCTCCTCGAGGACGACGCAATCGACAAGCTCCCGGGGTTCAAGAAGCGCATGGATTGGTTTCTCGAGAACCGGAAGGACCTCGGCCGGCACATCACGTACTGCGAGAAGGGATGCGGCCACGGCCACGAGGGGCTTTCGCTCCTCGCGATCCCCTCTCGCGAGCGCCTCGAGCGGATCCTCCGATACATGCTCGACGAGAAGGAGTTCCTGGCCCCCGGCGGGATCCGATCCCTGTCCCAGGTGCACCGGCACGACCCTTACGTGTTCCACGCGGAAGGGCGCGAGTACCGGGTGGACTACGTGCCGGCGGAATCGGACACGGGTCTTTTCGGCGGCAACTCGAACTGGCGGGGACCTGTCTGGTTCCCGATGAACTACCTGCTGGTCGAGGCGCTTGAGCGATACGACCGCTTCTACGGCGGCGACTTCAAGGTCGAGTGTCCCACGGGCTCGGGCCGCCTTATGACCCTCGGAGAGGTGGCTCGAGAGATCGCGTCGCGGCTCGCCGGCGTCTTCCTGCCCGACGCCTCGGGACGTCGGCCGTGCCACGGAGACGACCGGCGCTTCGCCGGGGACCCGCACTGGAAGGACCTCGTCCTCTTCAACGAGTACTTCTGCGGAGACACGAGCCGGGGGGTGGGGGCGACCCACCAGACGGGTTGGACGGCTCTGGCCGTTCCCTTCATCGAAGACCTGTCGCGGGGCCGGCGAACCGGCCGCAAGGAAGCGTGACGTGCCTCTGGGGTCCAGGGGGGCGGCGGAGTGGCTCGAGGCCGACGGCCTGGGAGGGTTCGCCTCGGGGACGGCCTCGGGGATTCGGACGCGGCGGTACCACGCGCTCCTCCTGGCGGCCGTGGCGCCGCCCACGGGCCGGACCGTCCTCGTCAACGGCCTCGATGCGTGGGTCGAGACCGAAAGGGGGCGCTACGCCCTCACGTCGCAGCGGTACGTTCCCGACGCCGAGGCGCCCGACGGGGCGACCCGCGTCGGGGCCTTTACCGACGAGCCCTGGCCCCACTGGAGCTTCCAGCTCGAGGACGGCACGATCGTCGAGCAGGAGATCCTCGTCCCGAAGGGCTCGCCGGTCGTGGCGCTCTGCTGGCGTCTCCACGGAGCTCGCGGCCCCGCCACCCTCACGGTGCGGCCGTTCCTCTCGGGCCGTGACTATCACGCCCTCCACCACGAGAACGCGGACTTTCGCTTCGAGGCCGAAGTCCGGGGCGGCGCCATCGGATGGCATCCGTACGCGCCGTTACCGTCGATCGTAGCTCTTGCCAACGGCGCCTACTCCCACGAGCCCTATTGGTACCGGAGCTTCCTATACGAGGAGGAGCGGGCTCGCGGCCTCGATCATGTCGAAGACCTCGCTTCCCCCGGGATCTTCCGTTTCGACCTCGGCCGCGGGGAAGCCGTCCTGCTCCTCGCCGCGGGACCTGAGCCTCTCGAAGGAGAGGCGTCGGCCGAGGCCGCCGTCGCCAGGCTCAGGGACGCCGAAAGGAAGCGGCGCGATGCCTTTCCCTCGCGGCTCCACCGGGCCGCCGACGCCTACATCGTGAAACGCGGCGCGGGCCAGACGATCATCGCGGGCTACCCCTGGTTCGCCGACTGGGGGCGCGACACGTTCATCGCGCTTCGGGGCCTGTGCCTGGCCACCGGGCGTCTCGACGAGGCGCGCGACATCCTCCAGGAGTGGTCGCACGTCGTGTCGGAAGGGATGCTGCCGAATCGCTTCCCGGATCGTCCCGAGGACCCCGCCGAGTTCAACGCCGTGGATGCTTCCCTCTGGTACGTGGTCGCCGTCCACGAGTACCTGGAGGCGGCCGGTCCCGAGGCGCCACCCGACTGCCTTCAGGCGGCCGTTCTCGCCATCCTGGACGGCTTCGCGAAGGGGACGCGACACGGGATCCGGATGGGCGCCGACGGCCTTCTCGCGGCGGGGGAGGCGGGTGTCCAGCTCACCTGGATGGACGCCAAGGTGGGGGACTGGGTCGTGACGCCGCGAATCGGCAAGCCGGTGGAGGTGCAGGCCCTCTGGATCAACGCTCTCCGGATCGGTGCCCGATTCGACCCCAGGTGGGGCGAGGTTGCCGACCGCGCCGAGGCTGCCTTCCTGGACCGCTTTTGGTACGCCGACGGTGGGTACCTGTACGACGTCGTGGACGTCGACCACCAACCGGGCGCGGTGGACGCGACATTGCGGCCAAACCAGGTGTTCGCCGTGGGCGGGCTGCCGTTCCCGCTCGTTCGCGGAGAAAGGGCGCGCCGGATCGTCGACGCCGTCGAAGCCCGCCTCTGGACCCCCCTCGGTATGCGGACGCTGGCTCCCGAGGACCCCGCGTATTCCGCCGTTTACGCCGGCGGGCCGCGAGAGAGAGACGCAGCGTACCACCAGGGAACCGCCTGGCCGTGGCTCGTCGGGGCGTTCGCCGAGGCCTGGGTTTCGGTTCGAGGCGGAACCACGGCAGCGAAAGAGGAGGCACGGGAGCGATTCCTCGAGCCGCTCCTGCGCCACACGGCGGAGGCGGGTCTCGGCCACGTCTCCGAGATCGCCGATGGGGCGGAGCCGCACGCGCCGCGGGGATGCCCGTTCCAGGCGTGGTCCGTCGGCGAGGCCCTGCGGCTCAGCCGGATCCTCGAGCCCGTAACCCGTCGCGCGCCGCGGCATCCAAGAGGGCGTGCAGGACGTTGACGATCGAGACCCGTCTCGTCCCCTCGATGGAGGCCTACTCATGACTCCCTTGCCCGTTCGAACGGCCAGCCGCCTCTGGTTCCGGATGGACGCCGCTGCCCGGTCCGCTTCCCTCGCCTGGTTCCGTTGGCGCCTGGCGCTGGCCCCGATCCTTCCGCTCTAAGGGGACCGCCCGAGCCATGACCCAGGCCCTGCGCCACCACTGGCCCGAGTACCTGATGGAGGCGGCCGGCCTCGGCACCTTCATGGTCTCGGCTTGCTTCTTCGGCACGCTGCTCTGGCATCCCGACTCGCCCTTGAACGCTCTCGTGGCGGATGGGGTCGGGAGGCGGGCGCTCATGGGTCTCGCGATGGGCGTGACGTTCCTCGGCATCGTTCATTCGCCCTGGGGGAAGCAGTCGGGGGCGCACCTCAACCCCTCGGTCACGCTCACGTTCCTGCGTCTCGGGAAGATCGGTCCCTGGGATGCTCTGTTCTACGCCCTGGGCCAGTTCGTCGGAGGGCTCGCCGGGGTGCTCCTCTCGGCCGCCGTCCTCGGAGGAGCGCTGCGTCATCCGGCCGTGCGCTACGTGGTGACGGTTCCAGGAAGCGGCGGTACCGCGCCGGCCTTCGCGGCCGAGGTGGCCATCGCCTTCGTGATGATGACGACGGTCCTGGTCGTCTCGAACAGTCCCTGGGCGCGCTGGACGGGGCTCTTTGCCGGCGCCCTGGTCGTCTCGTACATCACCATCGAGTCGCCCGTTTCCGGCATGAGCCTCAACCCGGCACGCACCCTGGGATCGGCTCTGCCGGCCATGACCTGGACGGCGCTCTGGATCTACTTCGTGGCCCCGCCCCTGGGGATGCTGGCGGCCGCCGAGGTCTACCTCCGCGCGCGGACGGCGCAGGCGGTCCACTGCGCCAAGCTCCATCACCAGAACGACAAACGCTGCATCTTCTGCCAGGGCCGCCTCGCCCTCGGCCAGGCCTAGGAGGAAGACATGTCGGCCGAGAACCACTTCGACGTGATCATCATCGGAACCGGCGCGGGAGGCGGAACGCTCCTGCACCGGCTGGCGGCCACGGGCAAGAAGATCCTCGTGCTCGAGCGCGGCGACTACGTCCCGCGAGAGAAGGACAACTGGGACTCGCGCGCGGTCAACGTGGACGCCAAGTACAACACGAAGGAGACGTGGTTCGACGGGGCCGGCAAGCCCCTCCATCCCCACACCAACTACTACGTGGGCGGGAACACCAAGTTCTACGGGGCCGCGCTCTTCCGCTTCCGCGAGCAGGACTTCGGCGAGCTGCGGCACCACGGCGGCGTCTCGCCGGCCTGGCCGATCTCCTACGACGACCTGGAGCCGTACTACACCCAGGCCGAGCGCCTGTACCACGTCCACGGCACCCGCGGCGAGGACCCGACGGAGCCGAGGGCGAGCGCGCCCTACTCCCACCCCGCCGTCCGCCACGAGCCGCGCATCCAACACCTGGCCGACGACTTCGCACGGCTCGGGACGAGGCCGTTCCACGTCCCCCTCGGCGATTCGCCTCAACGAGCAGGAGCCCGCACCAGAGCCTCTGCATCCGGTGCGCGACGTGCGACGGCTATCCGTGCCTGGTCAAGGCCAAGGCCGACGCCCACACGATCTGCGTGGAGCCGGCGCTCGAGCGGTCCGAACGTCTCCCTGCTCACCAACGCCTACGTCTCGCGGCTGGAGACGAGCGCCTCGGGACGCGAGGTCTCCGCGGTCCACGTCCAGAGGAACGGCGCCTCGGAGACGTACACCGCCGACATCGTCGTGGTGTCGGCGGGGGCGATCAACTCGGCGGCCCTGCTGCTGCGGTCGGCCAACGACAAGCACCCGCGCGGTCTCGCCAATTCCTCCGACGTCGTCGGGCGCCACTACATGGGCCACGTCAACTCGGTGCTGCTCGCCGTCTCGAAATGCCCGAACCCCACGATCTTCCAGAAGACCCTCGGCCTGAACGACTTCTACTTCGCCTCGAAGGACTGGGAGTTTCCGATGGGGCACATCTCGTTCGTGGGCAAGCTCGACGGCGTCGCGCTCTCGGCCGGGGCGCCGGCCATCGCGCCCGGACTTCACCCTCGACCTGATGGCCAAGCACTCCCTGGACTTCTGGCTCACGTCCGAGGACCTGCCCGATCCGGACAACCGGGTCACCCTCGACAGGAGCGGCAACATCGTCCTGGCCTACAAGCCCAACAACGAGGAGGCCCACAAGCGGCTCCGGGCCAAGCTCGAGAGCCTGCATGAAGAACCAGATCCAAGTGCGACATCCACGGCCACGACTGCCACCAGGGGCGTCTTCAGCCGGAACCTTTTCCTCGGCGAGCGTATCCCGCTCGCGGGCGTCGCCCACCAGAACGGCACGATCCGCTTCGGCCACGACCCGAAGACCTCGGCCCTCGACGTCAACTGCAAGGCCCACGACGTCGACAACCTCTACGTGGTGGACGGCAGCTTCTTCGTCTCCAGCGCCGCCGTGAACCCGGCCCTCACGATCATGGCGAACGCGCTCCGGGTGGGTGACCACCTGGCGGCGCGGCTCCAGTGACGAACCGTGAAGCAGGCGCTGCTGGCGGCCGCTTGGCTCGGCGGCGCTCGGGATCCCCCTCGCCCTCGCGGACGGCGCCCGCGCGCCTCCAGGTCAAGGCCGTGGAAGCGCCCGGCCTCACCGTCTCCGACATGGACCGCTCCGTCGAGTTCTTCACGAGGGTCCTGACGTTCGAGAAGGTCTCGGACGTGGAGGTGGCGGGCGAGGCCTACGAGCGCTTGCAGGGGGTCTTCGGCCTCCGGATGCGCGTCGTTCGCATGCGGCTCGGGGACGAGCAGATCGAGCTCACCGAGTACCTTGCGCCCCGGGGCCGTCCGGTTCCCGAGGACGCGCGGAGCAACGACCGCTCGTTCCAGCACGTGGCGATCATCGTGAGCGACATGGACAGGGCGTACCGGGTCCTCCGGGAGCACAAGGTGCAGCACGCCTCCACGGGGCCGCAGCGTCTTCCCGACTGGAACAAGAACGCGGCGGGGATCGAGGCCTTCTACTTCAAGGATCCCGACGGCCACGCCCTCGAGATTCTCGCGTTTCCGGCGGACAAGGGGGCGGCCAAGTGGCACCAGGCGACCGACAAGCTGTTTCTCGGCATCGACCACACGGCCATCGTCGTGGGCGACACCGATGCGAGCCTGCGGTTCTACCGCGACACGCTCGGGTTGCACCGTGGCCGGGGGGAGCCGAGAACTACGGCACCGAGCAGGAGCACCTGAACAACGTCTTCGGCGCGCGCCTCCGGATCACGGCGCTCCGGGCGGCGGCAGGTCCGGGAATCGAGCTGCTCGAGTACCTGGCGCCGCGGGACGGGCGGCCCTATCCCCCGGACCTCAAGCCGAACGATCTGTCCTTCTGGCAGACGACGTTGGCGGCCGGAGACGTCGCCGCCGCGGCCAGGGCGCTCTTCGGCGCGCGAGCGCTCTTCGTGTCGCCGGGTGCGGTGTCGCTGCCCGATCCGGGCCTCGGCTTCGCCGAGGGCCTCCTGGTCCGGGATCCCGACGGCCACGCGATGCGCGTGGTCCAACGCTGACGAGGGAGACATGACCCCAGCGAAGAAGCCCCAGATCGTGATCCTCGGCGGAGGGTTCGCCGGCGTCTACACGGCCCTCGCCCTCGAGAAGGCCCTCGGCTCCCGCGACGACTACGACGTCGTGCTCGTGAACAAGGAGAACTACTTCGTCTTCCAGCCCATGCTTCCCGAGGTGATCTCGGGGACCATCGGCCTGACCGACGTCGTGAGCCCTCTGCGGCGGCTCCTTCCGCGGACCGATCTCCACATCCGGGACGTGGAGTCGGTGGACCTGGAGAGGCGCATCGTGACGACGAGCCCGGGCTTCAGGCCCCACGCCCACGTCATCCCCTTCGACCACCTGGTGCTGGCCATGGGCACGGTCACCGACTTCCGCGGCCTGCCGGGTCTCCCCGAGCACGCAATGCCGTTCAAGAACCTGGGGGACGCGCTGGCCCTGCGCAACCACGTCATCCGCGCCCTCGAGGAGGCCTCGATCGAGCGCCACGACATGGAGCTTCGGACCCAGCTCCTCACGTTCGTCGTCGCGGGCGGCGGCTTCTCGGGGGTCGAGGTCGCCGCGGAGCTGAACGACTTCGTTCGCGCCGTCGCCCGGAGCTATCCACGGATCGACCCGGCCGAGATCCGCGTCATCCTCCTCCACGCCCAGGAGCGGATCCTTCCGGAGATGGATCCGTCCCTGGCCCTCTTCGCCCAGAAGATCCTGCGCCAGCGGGGCGTCGAGCTGCGCCTCGAGACGCGCCTCGCCAGCGCCACGGGCAACGCGGCGATCCTGGCCGGAGGGGAGTCGATCCCGACGCGGACGCTCGTCTCGACCGTTCCCGCGTTTCCGCATCCGCTCATCGAGAGCCTGGCTCTCCCCAAGGCGAAGAACGGGCGCGTCCTCACGAACGGTCATCTCCAGGTCGAGGGGACCTCGAACGTGTGGGCCGTGGGGGACTGCGCCCGAATCGCCAATCCGGACGGCATGGTCGTCCCGCCGACGGCGCAGCACGCCACGCGGCAGGCGGACGTGGCGGCCCACAACATCCTCCTCGCCCTCCGTGGCGGCGGCTCGCCGCGGGTCTTCAACTTCGGGGGGCTGGGCAAGATGGGCTCGCTCGGGCATCACTCGGCGGTGGCCGAGATCCTGGGCGTGAAGCTCTCCGGGTTCATCGCCTGGTGGGTCTGGCGGACGATCTACCTGATGAAGATGCCCGGGTGGGGGCGCCGCTTGAAGGTCGCGTCCTCGTGGACCCTGGATCTCGTCCTCCCGCCCGAGCTGGTGGAGCTGAAGTTCGGGGGCTCCCAGGGCATCAGCCAGCAGCACTACGAGCCGGGCCAGGACGTCTTTCGCAGGGCGAGCTCGGGGACCGCCTCTACATCATCCTGAGCGGAGCAGCGGAGGTGCGACGGCGGGACGAGGGCGAGGAGAGGGTCCTCGCGCAGCTCGGACCGGGGCAGTGCTTCGGCGAGATGGCGCTCGTGAACATGGCGACGCGCAACGCCACCGTCCGCTGCACGCAGCCCCTGGACGTGCTCAGCCTGCCGAAGAAGGAGTTCGCCGTCCTGGCCGCGAACCTGCCCGACCTGAAGCGAAGCTTCGAGCGGCTCGCTTCGGAGCGCGCGGGGGTTGCCCACGAGGCGGTGACCGAGGCATAGCGCCTCGGCGTGGTAGATTCGGACCGGTGGGAAGCGATTCCGGCGAGCCGGAACCTCCTCGGCTCGCCGACGAGAGCCGCTGGTACACCGAGCACACGGCCCTCTTCGTCACGACCCTGAAGTGGGCCCTCCTCGGGGCGGCCGCGGGCGCGTGCGTCGGCGGAGGAACGCGAGCGTTCCTCTGGAGCCTGGCGGCTTCGGCCCGCCTCACGGACCGCGTCTTTACCGGCGCCCTTCGCCCCTACCACCTGCTTCCCGTGGCGCTGCCCGCCTGCGCCTGGCTGATCCGGACGTTCGCCCCCTCGGCGCGTGGGCACGGCACGGAGGCCGTCATCGCCGCGGTGCACCAGCGGTCGGGGAAGGTGGACTGGAGGGTCGCTCCGGTCAAGCTTGCGGCCACGGTGCTGACCCTCGCCTTCGGAGGTTCGGTCGGCAAGGAAGGCCCCTGCGCCCAGATCGGCGCGGCCATCACGAGCCTGTTTGCCGACATCCTGCGTCTCACCGACGAGGACCGGCGCCGCCTCGTGATATGCGGCATCGGCGGAGGGTTCGCGGCCGTGTTCGGGACGCCAGTGTCGGGCGCGTTGTTCGGCATCGAGGTCCTCTACCTCGGCCGCCTCGAATACCCGGTGCTGTTTCCGTGTCTCGTGTCCGGCATCGTGGCGCACCTCGTTTGCGGGACGCGGGCGCCGATTCCCGCGCTCCACGCGGATCCGCTCTTCCTGGAGCGCAGCAGCATGGTCCCGATCTCGATCGCCTTCGGGGCCCTCTTTGGCCTCGTCGCCCTCCTTCTCATCGAGTCGCTACGCGCGGCGGAGGGCCTGCTCGGGCGGTTCGCGGCTCGGCCGTACCTCGTGGCGGCCTCGGGCGGCGTCTTCCTGGCGCTCTTCTACACGGCGGCCGGGGCGGACTACGCGGGGCTCGGCCTCCCGACGATCGAGGCCGCGCTGTCGGGCGCCACCGGAGTCTTCGCGGGCGCGTTCCTGCTCAAGATCGTGGCGACGACCGCGACCCTGGAGACCGGGGGGAGCGGCGGCATCGTGACGCCGATATTCTTCATGGGCGCGACCAGCGGCGCTGCCCTGGGCCATCTCGCGGGCCTGCCGACCGGCGTGACGGCGGCGTTCGGGTTCGTGGCGGTGCTCGCGGCGGCGGCCAACACGCCCCTCGCGGCCGCCGTCATGGGAATGGAGCTTCTTCCGACGGAGGTCGGCGTCTATGCGGCGCTCTGTGCCGCGACGGCCTATCTGATCGTCGGGCACCGGAGCGTCTACGCGAGCCAGAAGCTCGGGTTCTCAAAGTCGGCCGGCCTCGAGGTGACCCTCGACGTACCCGTCGGAGAGGCGCGCCGGTCGGGCGTCCGGATCCGAAGCGGGAGTCTCACGGCGGCGGTGCACCGAGGGCTCAGGCGCCGTCGGAAGGGGGGCTAGAGTGGGGGAGAGGCCGGTCGGCCCCTCCCCGTCGGCGACCGGTCCTACGCCTTCTTCGCGACCTTCTTCTTGTCCGCGCCTTCTTCCACGACGTAGCCGCCCTTGTCCTTGCACTCGGCGGCGGTCGTCGGCGACCAGTTGATGATCTTGCTCGAGGCACCGCACTTCGCGTGAGACCCGCAGGAGTGGGTCTCCGACTTGCCGAACTTCTCCTGGAAGGCCTGCTCCCCGAGGAGGGTCTGGAAGGCCTTCAGGTCGGCGTCGGTCACGGAGCACTTGGCGTGGGAGCCGCAGCTGTTGACGCCCCAGCACTTCACCTCGTCCTTCTTCTCGTCGGCGACGCCCGGGGCCGGGGCCGTCAGGCCCATGCTGATTCCCGCAACGGCGGCCATGAGGAACGACTTGTCGCGCTTGTTCATCGAGACTCCTTGGCTTGAATGGGGCCGTGGCCCCCCTTGTGAGTAGACATCGTTTGGCGGCCTTTTGAAAGTCCCGGGCCATCGGGAATTTCGCGCAGGCCTGGGACGCTCTTGTGCTCGTGGAGGGACAGAGCCCCGCAGCTTCCGTGGCGTGCCCCCTCTGCGGGGGTGTCACGCCGCTGCCGCACCTGGCCGAGGCGGGTTGGCTCGCCTCCGACGTCGTCGCCACGCTCGCCGACCGGCACCCGGGTTGGCGACGGGAGGACGGCGCCTGTCCCGCCTGCGTGCAGAAGGTCCTGCTGGAGACGCTTCTGGAGCGGGGGGAGGAGGCCCTCCACGCGAGCGTCCAGGACGTGTGGCCGCTGGACGCTGAAGCGGTCTTCGGAGCCCTGCCCACGCCGCTCCGCCTCCACGCCCATCCGCGATACACGGGCGCCGGCATCGCGATCGCGGTCGTGGACGCGGGCTTCCATCCCCATCCCGATCTCGTCCGCCCCCACAACCGGATACGGGCCTGGGCCGACGCCAGCCACGGGCCGGTCCGTGCCCTGAGCTTCGGAGCCGGCGAGGAGCCGCGGTGGCCCGGTTGGGAGGCCGGGGACGCGGGCCAGTGGCATGGTGTCATGACGAGCGTCGTGGCGGCGGGGAACGGGATGCTGAGCCACGGGTTGTACCGGGGGCTCGCGCCCGAGGCCGAGGTCGTCCTGGTCCAGGTCCGCGACGAGGCGGGGCGGATCACCAACGCGAGCGTGGCCCGCGCCCTCGACTGGCTCCGCTCGAACGGACCCGAGCTGGGCGTTCGGGTCGTGAACCTGTCCCTCGGCGGCGATCCGGCGCCGGAGGGAGCGAATCCGGTGGACGACGCCGTCGCGGCCCTGGTGGCCCAGGGGATCACGGTCGTGGCGGCGGCGGGAAACGACGGCGTCCGCCGGCTCGTCCCGCCGGGCACCGCGCCGGAGGCCCTCACGATCGGCGGGATCGACGACAAGAACACCCTCGACCACGGGGCTCGGGAGCTCTGGCGCAGCAACTACGGTGAAACGGCCGGCGGCGCGCCCAAGCCCGAGCTCGTCGCGCCGAGCCTCTGGGTGGTGGCTCCGGTCCTCCCCGGAACCGCCGTCGCCACCGAGGCCGCGGCCCTCTTCGAGCGTCGCGCCGCCGGTGATCCCACCGCGGAGCCCCGTCTCCGCGAGCTCAAGATGGTGACGCCCCACTACCAGCACGTCGAGGGGACGAGCTTCGCGGCGCCCGTGGTGGCCGGCGTAGTCGCATCGATGCTCCAGGCGAACCCGAGCCTCACGCCCCGGCTCGTCCGGGACGTCCTGATGGCCACGGCCCATCCGGTTCCCGGCGCCGCGTCCGAGCGGCAAGGGGCCGGCGCCCTCGATGCCGGCCGGGCGGTGGCCCTCGGCCTCGCGGAGCGCCACTCGAAGGCCGGCGCCGACGGCGGCTCTCCTCGCATCGCCGGGGGCGCCGTCGTCTTCTCTCTCCACGACCACAAGGCCCGGAGCGTCGCCGTCCTCGGAAGCTGGGACGACTGGAAGCGACCGGGAGTGCCGGCGACCGAGATCGAACCGGGCCTCTGGCGCGCGTCGACGCCCCTTCCGACAGGCCGGCCGCTGTACAAATTTCTTCTCGACGACAGCCTCTGGCTGGTCGACCCTGCGAACCCGAATCGGGCCCACGACGGCCTGGGGGGCTGGAACAGCGTCCTCGTCAGTTGAGCGCGTTCACGACCGGGGCCGGTCCTGCGAGCGAGCGCAGCCTGGCGCCGAGGCCGATCTCGAAATGGGCCTGGGCCGTGCACGCCGGGCAGACCCCGAGGTGCCTCTCGATCTGGGCCGTGGCCGACGGTGACAGCTCGCCGTCCACGTACCCCGTGACCCGAACCGGTTGGCATCCCATGGGTCGCCCTCCAGCAGGTGAAACGGAGGGAGTGGAGGACTTATTCCGGGGCTCGCTCCACAACATGGATGCCGGGGCAGGCCTCTGGGCCGTGCGCCGTGAGCCAGCCGATCACGCGGCCCGCGTCCCGGCCAGCGCCTGGCGGAGCAGGGCGCGACCCCGGTGGATGCGCGACATCACGGTGCCGATGGGGATGGCGAGTATCGTCGCGATCTCGTCGTAGCTGAACTCCTGGACGTCCCGGAGCACCACGGCGGCGCGGAAGGCCTCGGGCAGCGCTTCGAGGGCGCGTGCCACCTCCTCCTGCCCCTGCGCCAGGGCGTCCTGCGCGGGCGCCACGCCGGGACCCTCGTCGATCAGGGTGACGGTCTGCGGAGAACGGCCCCGCTTGCGGAGAGAGTCGGTGCGGACCCGGTAGAGGATGGTGAAGAGCCAGGCGCGGATGTTGGTGCCCGACGTGTAGCCCCCAAAGGCCTTGAAGGCGCGCAGGTAGGTCTCCTGGACGAGGTCCTCGGCGTCGGCCGCGTTGCGGGTCAGGCGATACGCGGTCCCGTAGAGCGGGCGCATCAAGGGAAGGGCCTCCCGCTCGAAGGACGTCTCGAGGGAGACCGGGTCGTCGGCGTCCGCGATCAGGCGGTCCGGGTTCGCGAACGAATCCAGGCCTCCCATTCCGAAGTCGACCGTGCTTGCGGCCGCTGAGTTCCACATGCTCGGGGTCCTTTCCACGGGCGATGCTCCGAACGAGTCGCCCTTCACGGCCTTGGATGCCGCCGGGGCCCCGGGGTTACGCGATTTCGAGAGGGGGCTAGGGCTTCTTGGACGCGCCCAGGATGGCTCGGACGAGCTCCCCCGGAAGGTCGTTCGGGAGGTCGGGGCCGGTCATTGCGGCCCTACCCAGGCGGATCGAGGCCTGGTACGTCTTCATGAAGGCGACACAGGAGGGGCAGGCCGTCAGGTGGGCGTTGAACGCCGAGCGCTCGGCTTCGCCGAGGCCCCCCGCCAGATAGTCGTCGAGGAACTCGACCAACTCGCGGCAGGTGATGTCAGCCGGCATGGAGTCGGACGTTAGCACAGCCTCGCCGCTGCCGAATCCTGCGCGTCTCACAACCCACGAGAACGAGGAGGGGCCCGCCGGAATTCCCAGGAATAGCGGCGGCAGGCCGTGTCGATGTCCCCCACGAACGACGAGAACGAGAGGGAGGAGCCATGAAGGCATTGGGTGGGGCGTTCGTGATCGTGGCGGTCCTGGCGAGCGGCGCCGGGGCCGACGCGCCGGTGACGACGAAGAAGGCGTTGACGCTCGAGGGCGCCAAGAGGGCCATCGCTGCTGCGGTGGCGGAGGCTCGGAAGAACAACGCTGCGGGCGTCATCGCGGTAGTGGATGAGGGGGGGAACCTCATGGCGCTCGAGCGGCTCGACGGAACGTTCGCCGCCGGGGCGACCATCTCCATCGGCAAGGCCCGCACGGCCGTCCTGTTCAAGAAGCCGACGAAGGTCTTCGAGGACGTGATCGGGAAGGGACGCACGGCCATGGTCGCCGTGGACTTCACGCCCCTCCAGGGGGGTATCCCCATCGTCGTGGACGGCCAGGTCGTCGGCGGCATCGGCGTCAGCGGGGCTTCCAGCGCCCAGCAGGACGAAGAGCTGGCCCTCGCCGGCGCCGCCTCCATCGCCGGCTCGTCCAACTGACGCCCGAAGGAAGCAAGGAGCCAGCGCCATGAAGGTCATAGGATTTGTCGCCGCCAGCCTCGGCTTGGCGGCCCTTGCCGCGACCGTGCCCTCATCCGGAGCCGCCCCGCGCGGCGTGATCCACCTGCCCGCGGAGCAGGTGTCCGCGGCGTTCGCGAAGGGGATGCCGCTCCTCGAGGTGGAGAACTACAAGGTGCACGCGAGCCGGCGCGAGACGGCCGGCGCCGTCGAGGTCCACACCCAGGACACCGACGTCATCCACGTGCTCACCGGCACGGCCACGTTCGTCACCGGCGGGTCGCTCGTCGGCGGCAAGACCGTCGAGGCCGAGGAGGTTCGAGGGACCTCGATCGACGGAGGAGATACCCGGGAGCTGCGGCCGGGGGACGTGATCGTGGTTCCGAGCGGGACGCCTCACTGGTTCAAGGTGGTCCCGGCGCCGATGACGTATTTCGTCGTGAAGGTGCGGGCCGCCGGAGGGGCGCGTTGAAGCGGCTCGTCTCCATCACATCCCTCACGGTGTCGCTGGTCTGCGGGCTGGCAGGCGGAATCGCGGCGCAGATTCCGGCGGCGCCGGCCGAGCCACCCACGGGGCCCCCCGACGCCGTCGTGGATCTGGCGACCGCCGATGGCGCGGCTGCCGTGAAGGGGGAGTGGCGCTACAGCGACACGAAGATCGTCGATGTTGATTTCCGGGCACCCGGTGCCGATCTGCAGCCCACGGGCGCGCCAATCAGGACCTATGACGTGACGCCCCATGCCGGCCGGGCCGACTTCGACGATTCGGCCTGGCCCGTCATCGACGCGACGACTCTGTCGGCCCGGCGCTCGACGGGGCGCCTGTGCTTCAACTGGTACCGGCATCAGCGCTCACCGTTCCCGAGCGTGTGGGGGACTTCGACACGAAGGGCTCGACCATAGTCTTCGAGACGTCGGTCGACGACTACGCCGAGGTCTGGGTGGACGGGGAGCTGTCGCGACGGACCGGGCAGAGGGGCGGATCGGTGGTGAACGGCTGGAATGCCCCGAACCGCCTCGTCGTCGCCCGAGACGTCAAGCCCGGGCAGACAGGTCCAGCTCGCGGTCTTCGGCATCAACGGTCCCCTCTCGAGCCCGCCCACGAACTTCATCTGGATGCGGCTCGCGCGCCTCGAGTTCTACAAGGACAGCGTGCGGGGTCCCTATCCCGTGGAGCCCCAGGAAGTGAACGTCGACGTCGTCCGTCTCGATCCGGCCCTCGACGAGATCGTTCCTCCCAATCCCAAGATCTTCAAGGTCGCCGAGGGCTTCCAGTTTACCGAGGGACCCGATCTGGGTGAAGGACGGCGGCTATCTCCTCTTCAGCGACCCGAACGCGAACCGCATCTACAAGTACACGGCCGAGGGGGAGCTGTCGGTCTTCAAGGAAAAGAGCGGGTACGACGGCGCCGACGTCGGCGAGTACGGTCAGCCCGGCTCCAACGGCATGACCCTCGACCCGCAGGGCCGGCTCACGATCGACGAGCACGGCAACCGGCGCGTCGTCCGCGATGGAGAAGGGCGGAGCGGTCGACCGTCCTCGCCGACCGCTACCAGGGCAAGCGCCTCAACAGCCCCAACGACCTCGTCTACCGGTCGGACGGTGCGCTTGTTCTTCACCGACCCGCCGTTTGGCTCTCCCGAAGTTCTTCGACGACCCGCGGAAGGAGCTGCCCTTGCAGCGGCGTCTTCTCGCTGCGTGAAGGGGAAGCTGCGGCTTGCGGACGAAGGAGCTGACGGGACCGAACGGCATCGCCTTCTCGCCCGACGAGAGGTACCTCTACGTCGGGAACTGGGACGAGAAGAAGAAGGTCGTGATGCGCTATGCGGTCGCGCCCGACGGCAGCCTTGAGCCAGGGGCAGGTCTTCTTCGACATGACGGGCGCTCCGGGCGAGGACGCCATCGACGGCATCAAGGTGGACCAGAGGGGGAACCTCTACGTCTCCGGTCCGGGCGGGCTCTGGATCCTGTCGCCCGCCGGCAACGCACCTCGGGACGATCGTCGCGCCCCGAGCATCCGCACAACTTCGCCTGGGGAGACGCCGACGGCAAGACGCCTGTATCTCTGCGCCCGGAGCTCGCTCTACCGCATCAAGCTCGGGGTGGCGGGCGTCCGCCCGTAACCTCGGAGCGCCCTTCGGCATCGAACAACGTGAACGGCCGCGACCGCGTCGAGGCCAGACCGGAGGTCATGATGTCTATAGTGTCGAACGTACAGCGTGGCAGTCGGTTGGGGCTGGCCGTCGCCGGAGGGCTGGCGTTCCTGCCGCCGCTCCTGACGCGGCTGCTGATGGGCCAGGCCTTCTTCCTCACGGGTCGCGGCAAGCTCGCGAACTTCGACAACACCGTCCAGTTCTTCGCGAGCCTCGGCATCCCCATGCCGGAGCTGAACGCCGCGTTCATCTCGCGCCTCGAGTACTACGGGGGAATCGCCCTGCTCCTGGGGCTGTTCACGAGGCTGGCTGCCGCCGGCCTGGCGTCGACCATGGTGGTGGCGCTGGCCACCGCCGAGAAGCAGACGTTCCTCGACGCGCTGCGAATGTCGGGGGAGCAGGGGCCGACGGACGTGGTACCCCTGGTCTACCTCGTCTTCCTGGTCTGGCTGGTCATCAGCGGGCCTGGCGCCCTCAGCCTCGACACCCTGGTCGTCCGATGGCTGCGGCGTCAGCAGGCCCCGGCCGCCGCGCGGTCCGCGCTGAGAACCGACGCCGTTCACGCCTGAGGCCGTCGCCAGCCGCGTGTCCATGCTAGACTCCGCGGTCGCGCTCGATGCCGCGGGAGCACGGACACGATGGCTGCCAACCGCTACTTCGTCGACGGCCGGGTCCAGGGCGTGGGCTACCGCTACTTCGTCCTGCGGGAGGCCGAGCGCCTGGGCGGTCACGGGCTTTACCCGGAACCTCGCCGACGGCCGCGTCGAGGTCGTGGCGGAGGGAAGCGACGAAGCCCTGGCCGGCCTCGAGAGCCAAGCTGAAGGAAGGGCCCGCCTTCTCGAGCGTGTCCCACGTCGAGCGCGTTGCGATCGCGCCGAGGGGCGATTCAGGGCTTCCAGATCCGCTAGGAGATGCGATGGCTGACGACGTAGCGATCCTCAAGGCCGCGATCCGCGACGTGCCCGACTTTCCGAAGGAGGGGATCCTCTTCAAGGACATCACCACCCTCCTCAAGGATCCGAAGATGTTCCGCCTGGCGGTGGATCGCTTCGCCGCCCTCGTCGGGACGCGCCCGCTGGACAAGGTGATCGCCATCGAGAGCCGCGGCTTCATCTTCGGCAGCATCGTCGCGGACCGCCTGGGGATCGGCTTCGTCCCGGTCCGGAAGCCGGGCAAGCTGCCCGTGGAAGACGAACCGCGCCTCGTACCAGCTCGAGTACGGAACGGACTCTCTCGAGATCCACCAGGACGCGCTGTCGTCGGGAGAGCGCGTGCTCGTCGTGGACGACGTCATCGCCACGGGCGGGACGGCAGCGGCGGTGGGCGAGCTCGTGGCCAAGGCCGGCGCGACGGTCTCGGCCTACGCCTTCCTCGTGGAGCTCGGCTTCCTGAAGGGACGGGACAAGCTCGCCGGCAGCGAGGTCTTGAGCCTCCTCCAGTACTGAGGCGCTAGGTCTTCTTCGCCTGTTGCCGGTCGAGGATCGCCTCGATCTGGTCCATCACGCGGTCCATCTTGCGGAGCGTGAGCTGCAGCGGCTCGCGCGTCGTCATGTCGACGCCCGCGTCCTTCAGCAGGTCGATCGGGGTACTTCGAGCCGCCGGCCGCCAGGAAGGCACGGTAGCGCTTCGTCGCCGCCGGGTCGCCGCCGAGGACCTTCTCGGAGAGCGCGGCCGAGGCGGTGAACGACGTCGCGTACTGGAAGACGTAGAAGTTGTAGTAGAAGTGGGGAACCGACGCCCACTCGTGGGCGATCTCGGGGTCCACGACGCAGACGCCCTGGTCGTGGCCGTAGTACCGCTTCGTGATGTCCATGTAGAGCTTGTCGAGCGCGTCGCCGGTGAGGGGCTCGCCCTTCTCCGCCATCTGGTGGGCGCGCAGCTCGAACTCCGCGAACTGCGTCTGGCGGAACAGCGTGCCCTTGATGCCCTCGAGCACCTCGCCCAGGACCTTGAGCCGCGTCGCGTCGTCCGGCGTGTCCTTCAGGACGGAATCGACCAGCAGCGCCTCGTTGAAGGTGGAGGCGACCTCGGCGACGAAGATCGGGTAGCCCGCCGTCGGCGTACGGCTGCGTCTTGTTCGAGTAGTAGCTCTGCATCGTGTGGCCCAGCTCGTGGGCCAGCGTCGAGACGTCCCGGAAGCGTCCGTTGTAGTTGATCAGCATGTACGGATGCACGTCGTACGCCCCGCCCTGGGAGTAGGCGCCCGAGCGCTTGCCCGTGTTCGGGAAGAGGTCGAGCCAGCGCTCGTCGAAGGCGCGGGCGATCACCGCGAGGTAGTCGGCGCCGAGCGGGCGTGAGCGCCTTCTCGATCGATGCGCGCGGGCCTCCTCGACGGTGTACTGCGTGTCGACGCTCCCGACCAGCGGGCGCGTACAGGTCGTAGTAGTGCAGCTGATCGACGCCGAGGATCCGCTTCCGCAGCTTCAGGTAGCGGTGGAAGCTCGGCAGGCCCGCGTTCACGCCGTCCACCAGGTTGGTGTAGACCGCGACCGGCACGTTGTTCGCGTCGAGGGCGCTCTCCACCGAGGACCCGTACTTGCGGGCCTTCATGTAGAAGATGTCCCCCTGGATGTTTCCCGACGAGCAGGGCCCCGAACGTGCGGCGGTAGGCGCCCACCGCCTCGAAGAAGGCGCCGAAGACGCTGCTTGCGGTCTTCCCGGTCGGGGGACGAGCGAAGCGCCTGGAAGGCGGCCTGGTCGAGCTTCACCTGCTTCCCGCTTCCCAGGGTGACCGTCGGATACGGGAAGTCGGCGTTCGCGAAGAGGCCGAACGCCCCGCCGGCGGCCCTCGTCGCCTGCCCGGCGTCGGCGATGATGCGCTCCTCGCCCTCGGTTCCGGTGTGCGCCTGGCGTCGCAGCACGTCGTCCAGCGTGAGCCGGTAGATCTCGAGCTTCGGCTGCTCCTTCAGGAACCGATCGATGGTCGCCCGGTCCATCTTCAGGATCTCGGGCTCCACGAACGCCGTCTCGGACGCGAGCCGCGTGGCGATCTGGCTGATCTCCTGCTTCAGCGCCTCGTACCGGGAGTCGCGCGTGTCCTGGTCGGCCGACATGCCCGGCATAGGCGGAGAGGCGCGAGAGCTGCTTGCTGAGCTCGGCCTGCAGATCGAGAGCCGCCAGCAGCCCCGCCGGTGACGTGCCCAGCGTGCCCTTGAGCCGCCCCATCTGCGGGATCTCGCGCCACGAGGGCGTCCTTGGCCTTGCTCCAGGCCTCGTCGCTCGGGTAGATCTCGGTCAGGTTCCACTTGTACTTGTCCGGGATCTTCGCGCGATCGCGCTCCTCCTGCGCGGCGACGAGCGACGACGTAGCGAGCGTCACGAGCAGCATCCAGCGCATTGAACGGGGCATCGCATCTCCTCCGAGAACATGGAAGGCAGCGTATCACGCGTCGAAGGGGAGAGCCCGAACAGACGATGAAGCGCCCGTGGGGTCCATGGAGCGTCTGGTCTCTCGTGCTATTCTTGGTGCCCGGTCGTTGCGTGGACCGACTTCAAGGCGCCCATAGCTCAGCAGGATAGAGCAACGGTTTCCTAAACCGTAGGTCGGCTGTTCGAATCAGCCTGGGCGCACCATTTCCTGTCACCGTCCGAGGATCGTCACACGAAGGCCATTTCTAAACGCCGGTCATCCGGGCGGGGCCTGAGGCCGAGGGGGGAGTCCCAGCGAAGCGCCATTTCCTCTGCCCCGGGGGCGTGACCGGGGCCACTGCGCGGCCCGACGATCGGGACTAGATTGGAGCTGCCGCTTCACCTTCCTCACCTGTGCGGGACGTCCGAGAGAAGGCGAAGAGAAGAGCGAGACGTGACACGCATCATCTGGTCCCGGCAGGAGGCCGAGCGGGGCGAAGCAGCCGACGACGCGACGCTCTGCTTCAGCGCCCCGTCGAGCTTCGTCGTGAGCCCGCCGCCCCGGGCCTCCTTCGAGCGGGTCTTCCACGACCACTTCCCGGCCCTCCGGCGCCTGCTCGACGGCCGCGTCGAGCCCGGTCTCGCGCTCCTGGTCGTCAGCGCGAACGGGGTCGAGGCGTGCGGGTGGTTCGCCGCGAAGGAGGCGGTCGTCAACCCGCTCATCGTCGGCCGCCACAGCAGCGCCCACGTCTTCCTGCCCTCGGACCCACGGATTTCGCTGCGCCACCTGGCGCTGATCCTCCACCGGAGGGGCGACGGGGCTCCAGTCGCCTTCCGAGTGCTCGACCTGCGGACGCCCCTCGCCTTCGCCGACGAGGAGGGTTCGCGGCTCGAGGCCGTCGAGACGACCGGGCCGCTTCTGCTGTGGTGCGGGTCTCTGGGCTTCCTCCTCTTTCCCACCGGCCCGGGGACCCCGGCCTGGCCGGAGAATGCCGACGCCGCCTGGTCGCAGGTTCCCGAGCGCCGCTACGTCGAGAAGAGCCCGGCCGAGTCCGCGCGGGGCCCGGCGGTCGGAGTGAGAAGCCGTTCCCTGGACCCGCCCCCGCCGGAGCTCCGGGCGACCACGCTCGTCAACACGTGGGCGGGGCCGGTGTTTCCGACGCTCGAGGCGGACGAGTCCGACCCCGCCCGCGGGGAGCTCCTGATCGCCTCCACCTCCGGCCGGGCCGCGGTCCGCCTGGGCCCCCGGGCCGCACACCGTGGCGTCCTGCTCGGCCGCTACGACCGCTGCGACACGACGGGTCTGCCCGTCTTGATCGACGCCGGCCTGTCGCGGGTCCACCTCCTCGTCGTGGAGCTGGGCGGAGTCCTGTACGCGGTCGACACCGCGAGCAAGAACGGCTCGTGGTGCGGCGCGGAGGCCGTGCGCGCGATGCGCCTGCACTCCGGTCTCGGTATCTCGCTGGGAGGGAAGGCCACGGTGGAGTGGCGCCCCTTCCACTGAGGGCGCCAAGCCCATAGGCTGGCTGGTCCCAACCCGCTCGGGGCCGGGAGGTTTATACTCGGGCGCTCACTTGGCTGAAACGTCGAGCCGTTCCGCCCCTCGTCCGGTGCTCGGCAGGGCGATTGTCGCTCTGTCCTGGGCCGTCATCGCCTTCCTCGCCCTGCGCTTCGTTCTTCGCTTCGTCCTGCCCTACTCGGCATTCCGTGAGGAGGTCTTCGGACGCTTCTGGGCCCATCGCGGGTGGCTCATACCTCATGTCGCCGCCGGCACCACGGCGCTTCTGCTCGGCCCGTTTCAGTTCTGGTCGGGGCTCCGCCGTCGCGCGCTCGGCTTTCACCGCTGGACCGGCCGTCTGTATCTGCTGGCGGTCCTCGTTGCGGCACCGAGCGCTCTTTACTTGTCCTTCTTCATTCCTGCGAGCGATGGCGGGTGGATGGGCGGCGCGTCCCTTTTCACTCTCGCTCTCGTCTGGCTGGCCAGCGCGGCGATGGCCTACACGGCGATTCGCAACGGACGCGTGGAGAGCCACAAGGAATGGATGATTCGGAGCTACGTCCTGACGTTCTTCTTCGTCAACGTCCGCTGGTGGGTGGAGCTCCCCTTCATCTCCACGATGGGAACTCCGATGGAGCGAAGCGTCGTCGTGGGCTGGCTCGCGTGGATCCTTCCGCTCTTGGTGACAGAGCTGGCGCTCCAGTGGAAGCACGTCCGACGACGGGGGGTAGCGTGATGCCGTCGCCCCCTCGACGGGGCTCCAGCCGGACATCCCCACTTGCCTGGAAACGGGGCGCGGCGCCCCGAGACGGGGGCGAAAAGGGGAGTAGGATGTATCGAAAATAGCCGATACAGACCACCGGACCCAGTAGCGATGCGAAAGGAGGCATCGATGAAGCGTTTGCCCCTTGGGATCCTATGCGCGGTCACCCTTTGCGGTTGCGGCGGCTCCAACCCGGCGGCCCCAACCCCCGTACCCACGCCCCCACCGCCCGCCAACATCGCAGGAACCTGGACAGGCACGTTCCATGCGCATGCAATCAACTCCTCCGGATCGGCATTCCCCTTCACGGAAGCGTACACGATGACGCTGACGCAAAGCGGCGCCAGCGTGAGCGGGACCTGGGCGGCCGACGCGAACCCCGAGCGGACCGGGACCGTCGGAGGCACGGTCACCCCCACGATCTTCAACGGGACGTTCACCTACAATCGGAAGCTGACCAATGGGCGCTGTGTGGGCACGATCACCCTGTCCGGGACTACGAGCGACCACTCGGTCCACTGGACCAGTCCCGGTGTCGTCGAGAACTGCACCAACGCACCTACGGGTATCACGATTGCCGCCACGAAGTGAGTGAAGGAAGACGCGCGGCACCAGCGTCAGCGCGCTTGGGCTCCGGTGCCGCCCGTCGAGCGCAGCTTTGCCGCGATGTCGCGCCAGGACAGGAGTGTCGCGCCCCGGGCGCGCAGCTTCTGCCGGAAGGCGTCGCTCGTGAAGTAGTCGAAGTCCCGCTGGCGCCAGGCGCCGCCCCACGTGGGGCGGTCCCGAGAGAAGGCCTGCATCTCCTGGTTGTCGTAGGCCACGTGGATCACGAACTCCGTCACGCCCGGCTGTAGCGACGCCACGGCGTCGTCGTAGAAGGCGGCCCAGCGGTCCGCCGGCACGTCGGGCGTCATGGTTACGATGCGGTCGATGACGATCTCGTCCGGAGCGAGTCCCTCGCCGAGGTAGCTCCATGTCGAGAACCATTCGCGGGGGAGCATCATGGGGATGCCGTAGGAGCGCGCCACGCGACGGAATGCCTCGAAGAGGGGCGCCCCGCTCTGGTACAGGCGGTTCTGGTGCGAGTCGAGGTGGGTCGGCTTGACGCCCAGGGCAAGTGCCCGGTCCACCTGGGCCCTGCAGCTCGATCTCGGCTTCCGACGCGACGATCGGTGTCGCGTCGCTCCAGTCCTTGTGCAGGTAGCCCTGGGCGTCCAGGAGGGACGGCACGCGGTCGCGCGGGGCCACGGAGGACCAGCGGTAGAACGTGCGCTCGCTCGTGAGGGCGAGGTGAAGGCCGAGGTCGGCGTCGGCATGCTCCCGGGCGTAGGCGGCGATCTCCGGGAACCAGGGCGTGGCCGGCATCAGACTGGCCGAGGTAACGAGCCCGATCTCGAGGGCGCGGATCGTCGCCGCGTTCACCGAATGCGTGACGCCGACGTCGTCGGCGTGCACGATCACCAGCCGCGCGTCGGCGGGGTAGCCGAGGCGCTCCTGGAGCGTCGGTCCCGGTCGCTCGGCGGCCGGCAGGAGTTGAGCCGCCGAGAGGACCGCCGCCGACAAGAGGCCCGTGCCGACTCGCATGTGGCGGAGAGTTCACCACAAGAAGACGCTCGACACAAAGGCGCGGCAGGTTCGAAGCTGGTGTAGGCTGCGCGGGCGATGGGACAGGGCGACGTGATCGTGGAGGCGCCGACCCGCGGGGGCCTCGGTCGCGCCTTCGCCCTCGTGGCGCTCTTCACGGCCCTGACCGGAATCATGGCCTATCCCCTGAGCGTGTCGCCGGCCCACCGGGCCATCGACATGGGGACGGATACGCGGCTCTTTCTCTGGACGCTCGGCTGGGACCTGCACGCCCTCGTGCACCAACCGCTGGCGCTCTTCGACGCGAACATCTTCTTCCCCGATCGGAACACCCTGGCGTACTCCGAGAACCTCTTCGGGGTCGCGCTGTTCGCCCTCCCGTGGCTCGCGCTGACGGGCAGCCTCCTCGCCGCGATGAACATGGCGGCCCTCCTCTCGTGCGTCTTCTCGGGGCTCGGGGCCTACGCCCTGGCCCGCGAGATCAGGATCGGAGTCGCGGGCGCCCTCGTCGCGGGGGTGACGTTCGCCTTCTCGCCGCCGCGCTTCGTGCGGATGGGCCAGCTCCACATGACGAGCGTCCAGTGGATCCCCTTCTGCCTGATGTACCTGCACCGGTACCTCGAAGGGGGCCGCCGCAGGCACCTCCTGGCCGCGGCGGCATTGTTCACCCTGCAGGTCATGAGCAGCGGCCACGGCGCCGTGTTTCTCGCCGTGGCCGTCGCAGGCCTCCTGTTCCATCGGGCGATCCTCGGGTCTCTCTTCCCGGCGCGGAGGCTCCTTCGGGACCTCGGGCCGGCCGGCCTCCTCGTGCTGGGGCTCTGCGTCCCGTTCGCCTGGCCCTACCTCGAGGTCAAGCGCGAGATGGGGTTCGACCGCTCCCTCCAGGAGGCGGATTCGGGATCGCCCGATCTGGCCAGCTACCTGGCTTCACCCGCGCACTCCCAGAGGTTCCTCGTCTTCAGGATCCCCGCGGCCGCGCCAGTGCGCACCGCGGCGGCGTTCCTGTTTCCCGGCTACCTGCCTCTCTTGCTCGCGGGCTTCGGGCTGGCGCGTCGCCCTGGGAGGGAGAACGAGGCCCCGAGTGAGGAGACGGCTCCGCGCTCGTGGATCGCGACCGGCCTTGAGGCGGCGGCCGTGCTCTCGGCCCTCGCGGCCCTGGCGATCCGCCAGACGGGCGGCCTCACGCTGGCCGTTGGATCCTTTCGGAGCGCGGACCGAGCCTGGGCCGTCTGCGCCGGGTGTGTCGTCCTCCGGCTCGCCTGGGCGAGGTGGGTCCCCCTCGGGATCCGCGACCGGTTGAGCGCCTGGCGCCGTGGGCTCCGCGCCGCGTCGGACCGGTGCGGGGGGGCCGATAGGGCCTTCTACCTGCTCCTCACCCTCCTCTCGCTCTGGGCCTCGGCGGGCCCGCGGTTCGGCCTCTACGCCCTGCTGTACTACGTTCCAGGGTTCAACTTCATCCGCATCCCCTCCCGGTTCATCATCGTCACGGTGCTGGGCCTGGCGATCCTCGCGGGCGCAGGGTGCGACGCGCTCGCCCGCCGCTGGCCGCCGGCGCGTCGTCCCTGGCTCGTCGGCGGCCTGATCGTCCTGCTGCTCGCGGAGTTCGCGGCGTTTCCGATCACCGCCCCGCCGTATGCCGTCGAGATCCCGGCGATCGATCGCTGGCTCGCGGCGCAGGCGCGAGCCGTTCGCGATCGCGGAGGTGCCGGTCCTCGACCCCGACAAGGTCGCGGGCTCGGACCGGAGGCATTCCGTCTACATGCTCCACTCGATGGCCCACTGGCAGAAGACCGTGAGCGGGTACAGCGGCTTCCGTCCCCTGAGGCACGCGGCGCTCTACCGGACCCTCACGGGCTTCCCCGACGCGGCCTCGCTCCGCGCGCTCGAGGATCTCGGGGTGCGCTACGTGGTGGTGCACCGCGAGCTCTACGCGCTGCCGGACCTGATCGCGTTCGAGGGGCGCCTCAAGCAGTGGAGCCCCTGGCTTCGCCTCGAGCGCAGCGACGGCCAGGGGCGGGTCTATTCGTTGCGCGATCCCGCCGCTCAATAGGCGTTGACGAGCTGTCGCCACCCGTAGCGGGACGTGCGGGCCGCGCGTCCGCGCTTCGGCCTCGGCGAGGGCCTGAGCGACCTCGGCCGAGGTCGCGGCAGCACCGCACCCGTGCCCCTGGACGTATCCGAGCGCCGTGGCCAGCGACGCCTCGGCGGGGTCTCCGAGCGGGTGGCCCGTGTCGTCCACGGCGGGGCACGTCGCGGGAAGGCCGTCGAAGTAGTCTCCGAAGCCCCGCGCGTTCGCGATCTTGAACGTGATGGGGTAGAGGACGTTGGTGCAGACGTCGAAGCCGTTTTCCCCGACCGGCTTCCCGAACGTGGCCCGGCCCACGGTGACGACGCGGATGTAGGGCGCGAGGGCGTTGATGGTGAGCTCGCTGGCGGAGGCGGTCGCGTCGGTGGTGATGAAGAAGACGCGGGTCAGGTCGAGAGGGTGGGTGACGGTCTCGAAGGAGATGGTCTGGTTCTGGTCGGGGTGCTTGTCGTTGAAGGTCAGCGTCGCCAGCGTCTTGCCCGAGAGGCTGTTGCCGGCGATCAGCGACGCCAGGTGCTGGGCGACCGAGACCTCGCCACCGCCGTTGTAGCGCTCGTCGATCACGAGCTCGGTGACGCCCTGGCTCCCGAAGCGGGTGAAGGCCTGATCGAGGGCGGCGTTGGAGGTGTCGATGAAGCTGTCGAAGAGGATGTAGCCGACCTTCCGGCGTCCCGCGTCGATCGTGGTCGCGAGGCTGACGCTGGGATCGGTCACCACCGCCGACGTGAGGTCCGTCGTGCGAGACTGGGATTGGGCGTCGACGTACGTGAACGTCACCTTGACGCCGACGCTGCCGACGGTCGAGGACGCTCCCGAGCTGGTTGGCGGCCACGAGGGTCGGAACCGGCGTGCCGTTGAGCGCCGTCACGGTGTCGCCCCGAAGCAGGTCCGCCGCGTCCGCCGGGCTCCCGGGGAAGACCTGGTTGACCTTCAGGTTGTTGGCGCTCGTGAGGCCGAAGCGCGAGGCCGAAGCCGACGTACTGCCCGGCGCCGTAGAAGGCCTGGTCGGCCGTCTTCGACGTGATGTACGTGAAGCGATCCAGGGGCTGCTGCCGTAGGGCGTTGAGCAGCGCGTCGGCGCTGGCATAGGCCGCCGTGTCCACGTTGGCCGGCAGGGACGTGTACCAGTAGTACCAGGAGCGCATGGTCGCGAGGATCTGGGCGTTCTGGCCCGCGACGCTGCAGTCCGACGCGGTCGTACCTGAACTGCCCGACGTGCCGGACGAGCCCCCGCACGCGCCGAGGGCCGAGACGAGCGCGACGGCAATGATCCTGGTCAGCGTCCCTTTGAGCCTCATCTCCAGCAAGAGTACCCGGTCGCTCGGGGGCGTCAATGGGTCGTGACGGAGTTTTGCAGCCTCTTGACAGGGGCGGCCGCCGACCCTTGTGCGGGTTCGGGCGGGGTGGTAGCCTGTTCGTTCCGGGACACCGGTCAACATCAGTGCAGGGAGAGCGTTGAAGAAAGAGCTTAAGAAGCAGATCAAGCAGGACGAGCTCGTCACGGGCGTCGAGCACGTGGCGTCGTGGGCGCAGGCGCACCCCAGGGAGCTCCGGGCGGGTGCTGCGGCCGTGCTGATCCTCGGGGGCGCGGCCTTCGGGATCTTCACGTTCAGCAAGAGCCGCGAACGGGCGGCCGAGGAGGCGTTCGCCTCCGCTCTCGAGACGTTCGGGGCCCCGGTCGTCAGCGAGCTGCCTCCCGACGCGCCGAAGCCTTCGGGCACGGTCTACGCCACGGCCGACGAGAAGTTCCGCAAGGCGGCGGCGGCGTTCGACGGCGTGGAGCGCGCCTATCCGTCCCTGCCGGTGGGGCAACGAGCCCGCTACTACGGCGCTCTGGCGCGAATCGAGTTCGGCGACAAGGCCGGCGCCGAGAAGGCGCTGAACGAAGTAGCGGCCGTGAAGGGCGGAATCGGCCTGGAGCCGGCGCTCGCGCGGCTGGCCCTCGCGGGGCTGCAGCGTCGCAGCGGCGCCCTGGACAAGGCCGCCGATGCCTACAAGCAGCTGGTCGAGGACGCTTCGTTTCCCTTGCCCCGGGACCATGCCCTCATGGACCTGGCTTCCACCCTCGAGCAGGCGCGGCGGACCGGCGAGGCTCGAGCGGCGTACAAGAGGCTGACCGACGAGTTCCCCGAGAGCGTCTACGCGGCGGATGCGCGCCGCCGCGCCGAGTTCTTGACGACCGCGAAGGAAGGCTAGAGGGATGAAGCGCCGGACGAAGTGGGTCCTGGCCGCCGGGGTCGTCGCCGTGGCCCTCGGCGCGGCCGCCGTCGGCGCCCTGGCACTGCTTCTGCGGGGCCCCTCGGCCGGCGCGAGCGTCTTCAGCCGCTCGGGAAGCTACCTCGAGCTGCGTCTCGAGGGCGAGCTCCCCGAGGCACCCTCGTCGGATCTGGGATCGTTCTTCGATCGCCGCCCGACGTCCCTCCGCACCGTGATCGAGAGCCTCGACCGCGCCGCCGGCGACCCGAAGGTGACCTCGGTCCTCGTGAGGGTCAGCTTCCTCTCCGACGCGGGCTGGGGGAAGGTCCAGGAGATCCGCGACGCCATTCTGCGCTTCCGGAAGTCGGGCAAGCCGGCCTATGCGTACATCGAGTTCTGCGGGAACAAGGAGTACTACCTCGCCACCGCCTGCTCGAAGATCTACGCCCTTCCGACGGCGATCCTCCAGGTGGCGGGGCTCTCGGCCGAGGTGACCTTCCTCCGCAAGACCCTCGACAAGCTCGGGATCGAGGCGCAGTTCGAGGGTGTCGGGAAGTACAAGAACGCCCCGAACACCTTCACGGAGAGCTCGTTCACGGAGCCCCACCGCGAGCAGATGACCGCCCTCGTGGACAGCCTCTACGAGCAGTACGTCGCGGCGATGGCCAAGGGCCGAGACAAGAGCGTCGCCGAGATCCGCGGCCTCGTCGACCGTGGACCCTACGACGCGCCGTCGGCCCTCCGCTCGGGGCTCGTCGACGCCCTCGTCTACCAGGACGAGCTTCAGCCGAAGCTCTCGGGCGCGACACGAACCACTCCGGGCCGGTACGTTCGCGCGGCGCGGGGCTTCGGCTTCGACCGCCGTCCGAAGATCGCCCTCGTCTACGCCGTCGGAGAGATCATGCCGGGGGAGAGCCAGTCGGGCGGTCTGGGCGGCGAGGCCGCCGGCTCCGAGACGATCTCGGGCGCCTTCCGCGAGGCGCGCACCGACGACGACATCAAGGCCATCGTCCTCCGAGTCGACAGCCCGGGAGGCTTCGGCCCGGCGGCCGACGTGATCCGCCGCGAGGTCCAGCTCGCGCGGAAGGTCAAGCCCGTCGTGGTCTCGATGGGCGATCTGGCGGCATCGGGCGGCTACTACGTCACGATCGGGAGCAGCGCGATCGTCGCGGAGCCGGGGACCATCACCGGGTCGATCGGCGTCTTCAGCGGCAAGTTCAGCCTCCGAGGCCTCTACGACAAGCTGGGCGTCACCAAGGAGATCGTGAGCCGCGGCGCCAACGCCACCCTCTTCACCTCGTATCGCCCCTGGACCGACGAAGAGCGCGCCAAGGTCCGGGGTCAGAACGTGGCCTTCTACGAGGACTTCGTCCGGAAGGTGGCCGAGGGCCGCGGGAAGTCCTACGAGGAGATCGACGCCATCGCGCAGGGACGCGTCTGGACCGGCGTCGACGCCCTGCAGCGCGGCCTCGTGGACCGCCTGGGAGGGCTCCAGGAGGCCGTGGCGCATCGCGAAGGAGACGGCGCACATCCCCCAGGGACAGGATGTCGCCCTCGTGGTGCTGCCCCCCAAGAAGGGCTTCCTCGACATGATCTGGCAGCGCCAGGAGGACGAGGCGGTGGAGCGTGCCCTGCCGGTCGACATCCGATCCCTCCTCCAGTGGGTCAGGGCCATCGCGCCCGAGGGACCGATGGCGCGCCTGCCGTTCCAGCTGACCGTCCGCTGACCCCGGGAGCCGCGCGCTCGCGCGGCGTCAGCTGCCGTTCTGCAGCCGGATGCGATCGTGCCACGCCTGGGTCGTCCCCTGGACGTCGTGGCCGTAGACCTGGCGGAAGGCGTCGTCGGCGCTCCCCGTCGTCGCCATGGCCCGCAGGAGGTCGTTCAATCCTCCCTGGCCGCGGAGCGCCATCAGGTACTCCGTGAAGGAGAGCGCGCCCAGGTAGAACCCGCCAACGCCGCCGAGGCGCCCGTCGGCCAGGGCCGTCATCTGCGCGGCCGTGAGCATGGATGCGGTCCGCTTCCCCTCCATGTACTGGGCGACACCCTCGTGGAGCTCGCGCGGGGCGACGCCGTGGCCCATGTCGTGGATGAAGGCATGGGTCAGCTCGTGGAGGAGGACCCCGTCCATCTCGGGCGTGAGGCTGCTCGTGAGGCCCCCGACCGGGATGCGGATGCGGCCGTCGGTCTGATCGAACACGCCCCCCGACCAGGCCGGCGCCCCGCTCGCGTTGTAGTAGCCCTGACGTGTGAAGAGGATGACGGCGACCGTCGCGGCCGGCTGTTGGTCGAAGGTTCCGGTGAGCGTCGCATAGTGGCGCTCCAGGACGCGCAGGATCTCGCGGCCCACTTCCTCGTGGGCATCGCCGTCGTAGCGCACGTTGAAGTGGGAGAGATGCTGCTCCCTCATCCCCTGCTCGTCGGCGAGCCCCTTCTCGATGCGTGCCAGGAGGCTCCGCGCCGCGTCGGTTGGCCGCACCTCGAGGGCGTGCCGCAGGACCTCGGCCGCCTCCTTGCTCCGATCCTGGCGATACAAGGCGAAGGCGAGCCCCTCGAGGAGCTCCCCGTTCTGGGGAGCGGCCACCAGGGCCTCGCGCGCCGCCGCCTCGGCCCCGGCCCAGTCGCTGTCCTCGAGGAGGAGGTGCATCAGGTAGGTCCGTGCCGGTACCGAGCGATCGAGCGCGACCGCCCGACGCACCGCGGCAATGGCCGCGGGGAGGTTGTGGGCGTAGCGGTCCTGCTCGGCCGCGCTGAAGAGGGTAGAGACGAGCAGCTCCGTCAGGGCGGGCTCGAGGGGGTGACGAGCCCGGAGCCCCTCGGCGAGGGCCACGTCGGCCGGGCCTATCGTCGCGTGGAGGGCGAGGCGGTGAGAAAGGTCTTCCGCGAGAGCGAGGTCCGCGTCGGGAGTGGCTCCCGCCGGCACCTCGCGGGGGGACGACCGGGGCAAGGCGAAGGAGCCCGGCAGGGTCCGAGGCGGTGGTGGGACAGGACGTGGGGGCGTCGAGGTGGCCTGGGGGCGGGGTGCCGTCTGGAGCTCGGCGTTTCGCCCGAGCTGCCATGAGACGGCCGCCGTCGCGGCGACGAGCGCCAGGAGAAGCAGGACACGAGTGAACGAAAGGCCGGGGGGCGTCGCAGGCGGGGCCGGGGCGGGCGGCGCCGGGGCGGGGCGCGGGGGTCTCTCTCGAAGCTTCGCGAAGACGACGCCGCAGCGCGGACAGGCCGGGTCGGTGGTGTCGGCAAGGCCGCACCGGGGGCAGGTCACGCTGCCGATCGTAACAGGTCGAGCGCCCTGCGAAGGGGTAGAATCCACCCCCATGGCCAGCGCCGGAGTCGGGGGAGCCGAGGGGCGTTTCGCGCGTGGCCGTCGCGCCATCGGCCTGTGGCTGGGCCCCCTGGCGTTCGTGGTCGTGCTGTTGGCTCCGCTCGGTCTCTCGACCCAGGCGCAACGCACCGCGGCCCTGGTTTGCCTGATGCTCGTCTACTGGGTGACCGAGGCCGTGCCGCTGGCGGCGACGGGCCTCGCCATACCGGTCCTGGCGGTTGCCGCAGGGCTGGCCTCGCCGCGAGAGGCGATCCAGGCGTTCGGCGAGCCCGTTCTCTTCCTGCTCCTGGGCGCGTTCCTCCTCGCCGAGGCCATGCGCGTCCACGGCTTGGACCGGCGCGTCGCTCTCTGGCTGCTGATGCGTCCCGGGGCCTCGGCTTCGTCGTCCCGCGCCCGAATGGTGGTCGGGGTCGTGACGGCGGCGCTCGCGATGTGGATCGACGCCGCCGTGGCCGTCGCGATGATCCTGCCTCTGACGCTGGGTCTCGTGCGCTCGCTCATGGCTGCGGGCTCGAAGGAATCGCCCCGCGGGACCCTCCTGACCGTGGGAATCGCCGCGTCTCTCGGGGGGATCGCCACGCCCCTGGCCAGCACGTCGAACCTCGCCGTCACGGGTCTCCTCGAGCGGCTCGCCGGTCGTCCCGTGGGCGTGCTCGCCTTCACGGCGGTGGGCCTTCCGCTCGCGATCGCGCTCCTGGGCGTCGCTTTCGTCGTGGTGCGCCTCATCCTGCCGGGGCGAGGCGCAAGCCAGGACCCCGCCATCTACGTGGCCATCGCGCGCGAGCGCGGGGCGCTCCCGGCCTGGGGACCGGGACAGACGGCGTGCTCCGTCGCCTTCGGCCTGGCTGTCGCCGGATGGCTCCTGCCGGCGGTCTTGAAGTGGCTCCCCTTGGCACCCGGGTCCCTGCTCGTCCGACTCAACGGGCGTCTCGACGAGGCCGCGGTGGCCCTGGGCGTGGCGACCCTGTTGTTCGCCTGGCCGCTCCCCGGCCGGCGCGCGCTGCTCTGGGAAGAGGGGGTCCGGATCGACTGGGGGACGCTGCTCCTCTTCGGGGGCGGCCTCACCCTCGCGAGGCTCGTCTTCGACGTCGGGTCTCGCGATCGCCGCAGTGCGGGGAGCCGTCGGCGCGAGCGGCGTGTCGTCGCTCTGGGGGCTCACGGCGGCCGCCCTGGCCCTGACCATGGGGCTCACGCAGTTCACGCCGAACGCGTCCACCGTCAGCCTGATGGCGCCGGTCGTCCTCGCCCTGGCGAAGGACCTCCACGTTTCGCCGGTGCCGCCGGTGCTCGCCGTCTGCTTCGGAGCCAGCATGGGCTTCATGCTGCCGGTGGGAGCGCCGGCGAGCGCCCTGGTCTACGGGACCGGTCTCGTCCCCATCGGAACCATGATGAAGATCGGCGCGGTCATGGACGCCCTGAGCTTCGTCCTGATCCTGGCCGCGCTCCGGATCCTTTGCCCCCTCCTGGGCCTCGCCTGAGGCAGGACGGCGCGGAAAAGCCGTATAATTGGGGTTTTGAGCGAGAGAGGTCGGAGACTCCAATGATCCAGGCGACGCAGCTGAAGCGCGGCATGGTGCATCAAGCACGACAACGACCTGTACCGGGTGGTCGAGGCCCAGCACAAGACGCCGGGGAACCTGCGCGGGATGGTGCAGGCGAAGATCCGCAACCTGAAGACGGGCTCCATCAGCGACCACCGCTTCCGCTCGGTGGACATGGTCGAGCGCGCCATCCTGGACGAGACGGAGATGGAGTTCCTCTACCAGGACGGCGACATGTACCACTTCATGAACAACGAGACCTTCGAGCAGATCGGCCTCTCGGCCGAGGTGCTGGGCGACGCCGTCACCTACCTGATCCCGAACATCAAGCTCGAAGATCGAGATCTACGAGGACCGCCCGGTGGGCATCGAGCTGCCCCTGACCGTCGAGATGAAGGTGATGGAGACCGAGCCCGGCGATCAAGGGCGCCTCGGTCTCGAACGTGGGCAAGCCCGCGAAGATGGAGACGGGCCTCATCGTCCAGGTGCCCGCCTTCATCACCGAGGGCGACGTCATCCGGATCGACACCGCGACCGGCTCCTACATCGAGCGCGTCGACAGTAGGAGGCGGACCTGTGCCCGCATCCGCGCCGCCGCCGGCCGGACCGGGCTGGATCGAGGTCATCACCGGCAGCATGTTCAGCGGCAAGAGCGAGGAGCTCATCCGCCGCGTGCGCCGGGCCCAGATCGCGCGCCAGAAGGTGCAGATCTTCAAGCCGCAGGATCGACGCCCGCTACTCGGAGCGACGAGATCGTGAGCCACTCCGACATGAAGATGCCGTCGCAGGTGGTGGAGCTCCGCGGAGGAGATCCTGGCCGCGGTCGAGGCCGGACACCGAGGTGGTGGGGATCGACGAGGGCCAGTTCTTCGACGCCTCGCTCGTCGAGGTCGCGGACGCGCTGGCCGACCGCGGGCCTGCGCGTGATCGTGGCCGGCCTCGACCAGGACTACCGTGGGCCGGCCCTTCGAGCCGATGCCGCAGCTCATGGCCGTCGCGGAGTACGTCGACAAGACGCTCGCCATCTGCATGCGCTGCGGCGCGCCGGCGAACCGCTCGCAGCGGCTCGTGGCGGCCGACGGACCGCGTGGTGGTGGGCGGCGCCGACGCAGTACGAGGCCCGCTGCCGGCGCTGCTTCCGACCTGGACCTTCCCGTTCCGAAGCGTAACAGAATGGCGCTGCGTCGTCGGCCTCTCCGGACGCTTCGCGACGCGACATCCCGATTGGAATGAGCGCCTTCCACCACTTCGGATCTCTTGGGCACACAGTTTGCACATGCGGAGACTCGCATGGGTGTGCGAGAGAGGGTGGCGCTCGTTCGATGTCGCCTCGAGGGTCCCGAAGCGGCGCTCACGTCTTCCGTCCGCTTCGTCCCGCTGGGCGAATTCGAGCTGTGGCGGTTCCTGATGGAGACACGCCACCGCCGCCGCGTGACCGTCGAGGCCGTGTCCCTGTGGATGGCGGAGGAGCCGGCGGTCTGGAACTCCGGCTTCGCCGCGGAGGACCTGGAGCCCGTGCTGCGCGTGCGTCTCGAGCTTCCGGGTCCGCACGGGGTTCCCGTTCCCGTGGAGCGCTTCTTCCCGGCCGAGACCTACCCGCGTGCCCAGGAGGCGCTCCTCTCCCACATGCCGGGCGGGACCCGCGCGCCGGTGATCGCCACGCCCGGATACTTCGTCCCCGCCGAACACCGCGCGCCGTCTCCCGTGGCCTCGGTCGCCTAGGGGTCGGCGTCGGCCGGCCCGGCCCCAATCTCCTTGCTCGTTCGGGTCTCTCCTCATGTCCCGACTGATCCCGATCGACGGAGCCCTGGGCGAAGGGGGAGGCCAGGTCCTCCGGACGGCGCTCTCCCTGTCCATGCTCACGGGACAGGGGTTCGAGATGACGCGAATCCGGGCCGGCCGGCTCCGCCCCGGGCTGCAATCCCAGCACCTCGCCGCCGTGCGGGCCGCCGCCCTGGCGAGCGGCGCCAAGGTCGGAGGGGCCTTCGAGGGCTCGCCGGATCTCCGGTTCGAGCCGGCTGGCCTCAGCCCGGGCGAGTTCCGCTTCGACCTCGCCACGGCCGGAGCGACGACCCTCGTGGCGCAGACGATCCTGGTTCCCCTGGCGACCGCGGCGCAACCCAGCCGGCTCGAGGTCACCGGCGGCACCCATGTGCCAGCGAGTCCGAGCTACGAATACCTCGCCCGACACTGGGCGGCCGTCGTCGCCGAGCTCGGTTTGACGCTGCGCGCCGACCTCCGGAAGGCCGGCTTCCTTCCCTCCGGGGGAGGCGAGCTCGTGGCCGAGGTGGAGCCCTGGTCGCGGCCGGCGGCGCTGCGACTGGAGGAGCGGGGAGCCCTCGTGTCCCTGCGCGGCCTTTCGGGTGCGTCGCGCCTGAAGGGTAGCGTTGCGGAGCGACAGCAGGAGGCGGTCCAGAGGCTTCTCTGGGAGGAGCGGCGTCTGGAGGTGGCCTGGGAGATCCTCTCCCCGACGTCGGCGTCGCCGGGGTCGTACCTGTACCTGGAGGCGACGTTCGAGAAGGCCCGCGCCGCGTTCAGCTTCCTCGGCGAGCGGGGCGTGCGGCCCGAGGGGATGGGGGACCGCGCGGCGCGCCGCTTTCTCCGGTTCCTGGAGGCGGAGGGCGCGGTGGACGGCCCCCTCGCGGACCAGTTGGCGGTGCCCCTGGCGGCGGCCCGCGGCGGCGGCATCGTCACGACCGACGAGGTGACTCGCCACCTGGAGACGTCGGCGGCGACGCTCTCCTCGTTCGGCATTCCGTCGCGGACTTGGGGGAGGCGCGGCGGTCCCGGCGGCCTCGAGGTCGAGCGTTGTTGACCCCTTCGGTCGCTCTCGCCGGCTTCCTCCTGGCCTCGAGCGCCGCGGCGCAGGACCCCGGCGTCAACGACGGAAGCGATCTCGTCAACGTCCTGCTGTCGAGCGTTCTCGGCTTTCGGGACATGAGCGGGGACGAGCTCCAGAAGGAAGTGGCCGAGATCGGCCAGACGCCGTTCCGCACGCCCGTCGTCTTCGACTTCCTCGACCGGGCGCAGCTGGTGGCGTACCTGAAGGAGGTCATCGACGCCGAGTACCCGCGAGTGAAGGCGGATGCCGACGCGAGGACGCTCGTGGCCTTCGGCCTCCTGGAGCCGGGGACGGACCTGCGACGGCTGAGGGCCCGGCTCCTCGAGGAGAACGTGGCCGGCTTCTACGACGACCGCCCCGGGCGAAAGAGGCTGTACGCGATCAGCGCCGATCGCCGGTTGACGCCGGCCAACCAGATGATCCTGGCCCACGAGCTGCGCCACGCGCTCCAGGACCAGTACATGGACACCCACGCGCTACTCGACGACTCGATCGGCGACTTCGACGACAGGCGCTTGGCGATGCTGAGCCTCCTCGAGGGAGACGCCACGTTCGTCATGGAGCGGTTCCTGCTCCGCCGGGCTCCGGGGGGAGAGGAGAAAGCGGAGGAGATCTCGAGCCTCTCGCTGCCGACGCCGCCCGTCGAGGGAGCGCCGCCGGTCCTCCAGGACCAGCTCGTCCTCCCGTACACCGCCGGTCTCGACTTCGTCACCGCGCTCTGGAAAGAGGGGGGCTGGGGCGCGATCCAGAGCGCCTGGTCCCGGCCACCGCGATCGACCGAGCAGGTTCTCCATCCTGGCAAGTACCGGTCCGGAGAGGAGCCGCGACGGGTGCTCGTCAGCTACTCGCCGCGCGGCGGGCGCCTCGTCAACGAGGGTGTCCTCGGAGAGATGCTGTCGCGGACCCTCCTCGGCGAGAACGGCGGCCACGCCGCCGAGGGGTGGGGGGGCGACGCGTTCCGGGTGTGGGACGTCTCGGGGAAGACCCTCTTGGTGTGGCAGGCGGTCTGGGACGACGCGACGAGCGCCACCGCGTTTGCCCGAGCGATGCGCGCGCACCTCGAGTCGGCCCAGGGAGAGGCGGTTCGGCAGGGAAGCTTCGACGTGTTCGGCCGCAAAGCCTGGCGGTGGGCCTGGCGTGGAGACGCCGGGGGGAGCACGCTCGTGTCGGCCGACGACCAGGACACCCTCCGAAAGGCCCTGGAGGCGCTTCGGTGAGTGGCTGCCTTGACAAGGTGCGGAGGGCTCACCCATACTCCGCGACGTCGTTGGTCTTCCGCACTTAGGCTCCTCAAGGAGGAACCATGTCCTCGCCCACACCGGGCCAGACGAACCTCGGCCTCGCCCCGAACATCGGCGGGCTGCTCTGCTACGTGCCCTGCTGCATCGGGCTCGTCTTCTCCATCGTCGTGGCCGATCGTGGAGAAGCAGAGCCGATTCGTCCGCTTCCACGCGTTCCAGAGCCTGCTCCTCCACGCCGCCGCCTTCGGCGTGGGCATCGCCTTCAGTTCGTGCAGCTTCGGGCTCGGCATGTGCACCTCGGGATCGCGTCGGCTCCTGCTGTCTGCCCGTCCGGCTGCTCATCGGCTTCGGCTTCTTCGCCGCCTGCATCTTCCTGATGATCAAGGCGAACGACGGCGAGGAGACGGAGCTGCCCGTGATCGGGCCGATGGCCCGCAATGGGCTAGGCGCCCTAGGCCGAGGCTCTGCTCGACGAGGAGGCGACCCTCCCCTTCGAGCCGGAGGAGGGGCCCGTTCTGGCTCCCTGCCGGCTGCATGACCTCGTAGACCTGCGGGTCGTCGACCACATGGGGGCGAAGGTTGCCGCTCCACGTGATCACGGATGCCGGGGACGGACACGGGAAGGTCCGGAGTGACGGTCAGGGGCAGCGGCTTGCTCGCCACCGAGAGCGCCACCATCCCGCGGCCCTTCGAGCGCCAGGAACTCCAGCTCGTCGGGTGCGTCGCCCAGGCGACACGTAGCGCGGCGTCGAGCGCCCTCCTCGCAGGCCAGGAGGTGGGCGGGCTCGACGAAGACCGTCTCCTCCTGGACCTGCATGAACGTGATCTCGCGGTCCTTGTCGGTGAGGAGCACGCCGCCCGCTCCCGGTGATGATCACGAGCGCCGCGTGCCCCCCGGGACGCTTGTCCTTCACCCAGAAGGTCAGGTTGCCGCTGTACGAGTAGATCGTGCCCTGCTTGATGAAGACCTTGCCCGGCGAAGTCGATCTCCATGAGGTTGTTCTCGAGGAAGCGGAAGGGCTCGGGCCGGCGGGTGGGCGGGAGGGTGCGGTCGGTGGGGGCCGGCGCGGCCGGCGGCGGCATCGTGGCTCCCGTCGACCGGAACGAGATGACCTCGGGAAACTGCGGCGGGCCCAGGGGCGCGCGGGGCCGCGTCGCGGTCGTCCGTGTGCCCTGGGGCGCTCCCTCCGCCATGAGCGCCGGGCTCACGGGCCCGATCGCCTTGGCGGTGACGATGGCCTCCTCGGCGCGGCGGCGTATCGACTCGTGGATCTCCGCGGCCCGGAACTTCGCCGTGTCGTCCTTTCGAGGGCGGGGCACCGGGGCGGGGCGGCGCTCCGAGGTGGCGGCGGCCATCTTGTCCTCGACGCGTCTGGACCATGATGTTGGCGCCCGCCTGCCGGTACTGGTAGATCGCGTCCTTGAAGCGGCTGCAGCCGCTCGTAGATCGAGCCCGAGGTAGAAGTGGATCTTGGGGTTGTCCTCGGTCAGCTCGAGCGCCTTGAGGAAGGCGGACTCCGCGTCCTCGAGGCGGCTCGAGCTTGAAGCAGATGAGCCCGAGGTTGTAGTGGAGGGTGTGGGCCTCGGGGCTCTCGGCGACGAGCTTGCGGTAGACCTCCTCGGCCTTCTCGAACTTCTCCTGCTGGAAGTAGACGAGGCCGAGCAGGTTCAGGACCTTCTGGTCGCGCGGGCGCAGGAGGTAGGCCTCCTCCAGCTCGCGCTCGGCCTCCTCGTAGCGCTTGGCGTCGTAGTAGCTCCTTGCCCTTGTTGAAGTGGGCGAGGAAGAGGCCCTGGTCGAAGGGCCCGCGGGGGATGGGGTCGCGCATGGCCATGGGCTCAGTCGAGGGCGCGGATCATCGAGTAGACGACGCCCTCGGCGGGCGGCGCCTGGGCGACGTGGAGTGTCGCCGCGCTCGTCGTTCCAGCGGTAGTAGACCTGCGGGCGCGCCGGCGTGACCGCGCGCGCGCTTGGGCGCGGGCGTCGCGCGCCGCCGGGACGCCGCAGGCGCGAGCGTGTCGGAGGGCGTGTAGAAGGCGGCGCGCGTCGCTGGGCGGGGCTCGCGCGCGACGGCGCGGGAAGCCGCCGCCGAGCAGGGCCTGGATCTTCTGGACGTAGTCGCGGGTCTCCTTGATAGGGCGGGATGCCGCCGTAGCGCAGCGACGGCGTTCTCGCCGGCGTTGTAGCCGGCGAGGGCCAGGGCGACGTCGCCCTGGAACGTGGTCGAGCAGGACGCGCAGGTACTGCGCGCCCGCCGAAGATGTTCTGGCGCGGCGTCGAAGGAGTCGGTGACGCCGAAGCGGCGGGCCGTGAAGGGCATGAGCTGCATCAGGCCCTGGGCGCCCTTGGACGAGACCGCCAACTGGTCGAACTCGGACTCGACCGCGATGACGGCCTTCACGAGATCGGGGCTCACGCCGTAGACGCTCGCCGCGGCCTCGATGTGGTGGTCGAACTCGCCGCTGTACGCGCGGGGGAAGAACCCGCGGGAGTGGATGAGCGTGCCCTTGCCGGGGTAGGTGAGGCGGAAGCCGGGCGCGTCGGGGACGTTGGTGGCCTCGACCACGCCGTTGCTGTTCATGCGCGTGTAGATCTGGGCGCCGGCGGGAGTCGCGCCCGCGGCGAGCACGCCGCCGCGGCGAGACGAGGATCGCCGCGCGCCTAAGCCGCACCGGGTCCCTCCAGCATGCGCGCGCAGCACGTCGCCGCGCCTTCGTCGCGCAGCGCCGTCCACGTCGCCCGGCTGCCACGCCCGCCGCCCTGGGCGAAGTCGGGCCGGCCGCCGCCGCGCAGGCCGAGGCGCTTCATGACCTCGGGGGCCTTGACCCGGTCCGGCGAGCGAGGCCGAGACGGCGCTGATCACGTTCACGCCGTCGCCGTCGATGGACGCGGAGACGAGGACGAAGCGCCGGTCCTTGTTCCGGTTGCGGAAGTCGTCGACCACCGCGGCGTGGGCCTTGCGGTCGAGACCCTCGAAGCGCGGCGTCCAGACCTGAACGCCCGCCACCTCGACCAGGTCCTCGGTCGCGCCGGCCGCCGCGTCCCCCGGTCGCCAGCTTCATCTTGAGCGCCTGGATCTCGCGCTCCTTGGCCTTCAGCTGCTCGCGCAGCTTCGCGTACTCGTCGACGAGCGCGCGGCGATCGACCTTGGCCGCCTGCCTCCAGCTCCTCGAGGATGCCCTGGTCGTGCTGGGCGCGCTCCATGGCCGCCTCGCCCGGTGAGGGCCTCGACGCGCCGGGTGCCGGCGGAGACGCCCTGCTCGGCGGTGAACAGGAAGAGGCCGATCTCGCCCGTCCGCGGCACGTGGGTGCCGCCGCAGAACTCCTTCGAGAAGCCGGGGACCTCGACCACGCGGACCCGCTCGCCGTACTTGTCGCCGAAGAAGGCGAGGGCGCCGTAGGCGAGCGCCTCCTCGCGGCCCATCACCTTCTGGCTCGAGCGCGCTGTCCGCAGGATCTCGCCGTTGACGCGGTTCTCGATGTGGCGCAGCTCGCGGGGCGTGACGCCGGCGTAGTGGCTGAAGTCGAAGCGCAGCCGGTCCGGGGCCACGAGGCTGCCCGCCTGCTTGACGTGCGGCCCGAGGGTCTCGCGCAGCGCGGCGTGGAGGAGATGGGTGCCGGTGTGGTGGCGCATCGCGCCCGCGCGACGCTCGGCGTCGACCTCGGCGCGCACCGTCATGCCCGCGCTCGAAGCCGCCGGCCGTCGACCTTCACCTGGTGGACGTAGAGGCCGGGGACGGGAGCCGTGCAGTCGGTGACCTCGGCCGCCGAGCCGTCCGACGGCGATGCACGCCGCGGTCGCCGACCTGGCCTCCCGACTCGCCGTAGAACGGCGTGCGGTCGAGGACGATCTCGCCCTCCTCGCCGGCGTCGAGGCGACGGCGCCAGGGCGCCGTTCTTGAGCACCGCGAGCACCGCGCGTCCTCGACCACGAGCGCGGTCGTAGCCGAGGAACTCGGTCTTGCCCTGCTCGCGAGCAGCCCGAGGTAGACGGGATCGCCCTTGACGGCGCCCATCTTGCTCGACGTGGCGGGCGCGCTCCTGCTGCGACTGCGCAGCTCGCGCTCGAAGCCCTCGTGGTCGACCGCGAGGCCGCGGTCCTTCGGCCAGCTCCTCGGTGAAGTCGAGGGGGAGGCCGTAGGTGTCGTAGAGCCGGAAGGCGTCGGCCCCGCCGATGCGGCCCGCCGGCCGGTATGGCTCCGGCGATCTGCTCGAACTCGAGCGAAGGCCTGCTTGAGGGTCGCGCCGAAGCGCTCCTCTTCGACCCGGACGACGCGCGTCGACCGACGGCGGCGTGGGCTCGGAGCTCGGGGTAGGCGCGCGCTCATGCGCTCGACGACCGCGCCGGTACCAGCTCGGCGAGGAAGGAGCCTTCGATGCCGAGCTTCTTCCCGTGGCGCATGGCGCGCCGCATGATCTTGCGCAGCACGTAGCCGCGGCCCTCGTTGCCGGGCAGGACGCCGTCGGCGATCGAGGAAGGTCGTGGCCCGCAGGTGGTCGGCGACGACGCGCATCGAGACGTCGTCGGCCGCGTCTCGCGCCGTAGGTCTTGCCGGCGCGCTTCGCCGACCGCCGTCGAGGAGGGGCGTGAAGAGGTCGGTGTCGTAGTTCGAGAGCTTCCCCTGGACGACGGCGGCGACGCGCTCGAGGCCCATGCCGGTGTCGACGCAGGGCGCCGGCAGGGGGTCGAGCGTCCCCGCGCGCGTCGCGGTCGTACTGCATGAAGACCAGGTTCCAGATCTCGAGCCAGCGGTCGCACTCGCACTCGACGCCGAGGCAGGCGCCGGCCGGCCGCCTCCTCGGGGCAGGGGAGGGCGTCGCCCTGGAAGAAGTGGATCTCGGAGCAGGGGCCGCAGGGCCCGGTGTCGCCCATGGCCCAGAAGTTGTCCTTCATCCCGAGCTCGAGGATGCGGTCCTCGGCCACGTGGGCCGTCCAGAAGCCGTGGGCCTCGGCGTCGCGCGGGACGCCGCCCTCGCCCTTGAAGATCGTGACCTTCAAGCCGGTCCTTCGGGAGGCCGAGGTCCCTGGTCAGGAACTCCCAGCGCGAAGGCGATCGCGTCCTTCTTGAAGTAGTCGCCGAAGGAGAAGTTGCCGAGCATCTCGAAGAAGGTGTGGTGGCGCGCGGTGACGCCCGACGTTCTCGAGGTCGTTGTGCTTGCCGCCGGCCCGCACGCACTTCTGGGACGAGGTCGGCCCGCGTGTAGTCGCGCTTCTCCTCGCCCGAGGAAGACGTCCTTGAACTGGTTCATCCCGGCGTTGGCGAAGAGCAGCGTCGGGTCGTTCTCGGGGACGAGGGACGAGCTGCGGACCACGCGGTGGCCGCGGTCCTCGAAGTAGTGCAGGAAGGCGCTGCGGATCTCGTCGGCGGTCTTCACGGCTCGCTCCTGCGCTGTCCAGCGCCTCGGCGTCGTCCAGCGGGCTCCAGGCCCTCGAGGGCGTCCGTCGCAGCGCGGCCAGAGGGCCTTCAGCCGCGCCGCGCACGAGGCGGCCGGGAAAGCCCCGCCGCAGGAGGAAGACCCAGAGCTTGCGGAGGCGCCGCCCCGGCTCGTCGCGCGTCGCGCTGGCGCCAGTAGCGGCGCGCCAGCGCGCTCGAGCACGCTCGGCCTCGGAGACCTCGCGCAGCGGCCTCGGCGATGCCGGCCTCGGCGATCGCGCTGCGGCCACGCCCCGCTGGCGCAGGGCCTGGCGGATGCGATGGCGCCCGAGGCCCTGGTGCGCGATCCGGCTGCGCGCGAAGCGCGCGGCGAAGCCGGCGTCGTCGAGGAGCCGCTCCGCGCCGCAGGCGCGCGAGCGCGCCTCTCGACCTCCTCCTCGCCGTGGCCCCGCTCGGCGAGCGCCCGCCGCATCTCCGCCTCCGAGTGGTCGCGCCGGGCGAGGCCGGCGCAGCGCGCCTGCTGGTAGGCGCTCGGCACCCGCTACTCCAGGTCGAAGGACTGCATCGTCTTCTCCATCTCCTCGGCGGCCATGTCGGAGGTGGACTGGATGCCCTGGATCTTCAGCTTGAACTCGTCGGGGTTGCTGGCGCGGCGCAGCGCCTCGTCGTAGGTGATGAGCTCCTTCTTGTAGAGCTGGAAGATCGACTGGTCGAAGGTCTGCATCCCGTACTGGACTGACGCCCGCGGCGATGGCCTCGTGGATGAGCTTCGTCTTGTCCTTGTTGATGATGCAGTCGCGGATGAAGGGCGTCGCGATCATGACCTCGACGGCGGGCACGCGGCCGTGGCCGTCGGCGCGCGGGACGAGGCGCATGGAGATGACGGCCTTCAGGACCCCCGACGAGCTGCAGGCGGATCTGCTTCTGCTGGTGGGGCGGGAAGACGGAGATGATGCGGTTGATGGTCTCCGTGGCGTCGAGGGTGTGGAGGGTCGAGAGCACGAGGTGGCCGGTCTCGGCCGCGGTGATGGCGGTCTCGATCGTCTCGTAGTCGCGCATCTCACCGACCAGGATCACGTCGGGGTCCTGGCGCAGGGCGGAGCGCAGCGCCGCCGCGAAGCGACCGGGTGTCGACCTCGACCTCGCGCTGGTTGACGATCGACTTCTTGTCGCGGTGGAGGAACTCGATCGGGTCCTCGATGGTGATGATGTGCTCGCAGCGCTGCGAGTTGATGTAGTCGATCATCGCGGCGAGGACGTGGACTTGCCCGAGCCGGTCGTCCCGGTGCAGAGGATGAGGCCGCGCTGCTCCTGGGCGATCTTCTCGAGCACCATGGGCAGGCCCAGCTCGCGCACGGTCATGATCTTGACGGGGATGACGCGGAGCACGAGGCCCACCGTGCCGCGCTGCTGGAAGACGTTGCAGCGGAAGCGGCCGAGGCCGGGCACCGAGTACGCGATGTCGATCTCGAGGTTGTCCTTGAACTTCTGCTTCTGGCGGTTGCTCATGATGGAGAACGCCATGGCGATGGTGTCCTCCTGCATGAGGCGCTTCGTCTCGACCAGCGGGATCAGCTCCCCGTTGATCCGCAGCACGGGATGCGAGCCGACCTTCAGGTGAAGGTCGGAGGCCTTCCGCTCCGACGCGATCTTCAGCAGATCGTTGATGTGCATTCCGCCCTCCCGCTTAACCGGCGCTCGCCTTGCGCGTCGTCGCCGCCGCCTTCTGCGCTCTCGGCTCCCGGGACGAACGTGAGCCAGCCGAACTCGTCCGGAACCCGGCACTCGATCACGTCGAAGAACGCCTTCTGCAGGGCCTCGGTGATCGGGCCGCGCGCGCCCGCTGCCGACCGCGATCTTGTCGACCGAGCGGATCGGCGTGATCTCGGCCGCCGTGCCGGTGAAGAAGAGCTCGTCGGCGAGGTAGAGCATCTCCCGGGGGAGCGCCGCTCCTGACGACCGGGATGCCCGAGGCGCCGGGCGAGGGCGAGCACGCTGTCGCGCGTGATGCCGGGGAGGACCGACGAGACGAGCGGCGGAGTGATCGAGCGTGCCGTTCTTCACGAGGAAGAGGTTCTCGCCGCTGCCCTCGGACACGTAGCCCGTCGGCGTCGAGGGCGATGCCCTCGGCGTAGCCGCCCTTCACCGCCTCCATCTTGATGAGCTGCGAGTTCATGTAGTTGGCCGCGCTCTTGGCCATCGCGGGCAGCGTGTTCGGGGCCATGCGCGTCCAGGAGCTGACGCAGACGTCGACGCCCTTCTCGAGCGCCTCGGTGCCGAGGTACTTGCCCCAGTCCCAGACCATGATCGCCATGTCGACCGGGCAGGGGAAGCGGGTTGACGCCGAGCTGGCCGTAGCCGCGGTAGACGATCGGGCGGATGTAGCAGGCCTCGAGCTTGTTGGCGCGCGATCGTCTCGAGGATCGCCTGCGTTGAACTCGTCGGCCGCGATGGGGATGTCCATCCGGTAGATCTTGGCGGAGTTGAAGAGGCGCTCGGTGTGGGCGTCGAGGCGGAAGACCGCCGGCCCTTCGGGCGTCTTGTAGCAGCGGACGCCCTCGAAGACGGCCGAGCCGTAGTGGATGACGTGGGAGCCGACGTGGATCTTCGCGTCGTCCCAGGGAACGAGCTTGCCGTTCATCCAGATCGTGTCCGACTTCGGGAACGACATCGTGCCGTCGCTCCCTCCTCATCGGCAAGAGGCCCGACTCGGGAATTGTAGAGCCCGGCGCCCCGGCCGCTGTCAACGGACGCGGCAGAGGGGAAGTGCCTGAGGGAAGGGGGTTACGGGCTACTGCTTCTCGCCGCAGAAGGGACAGGTGTCGGAGCGCGCGTGGAGCGGCTTGCGGCAGTGCCAGCAGAAGCCCTTCTTCGGGACCTCGCGGGCCTTCAGGCGCTTGCGGATGTCGTCGAGCTCGGTGGCCTTGTGGTCGATGTCGCCGGCGGTGGCGAGGTCCTCGAGCAGCTCCGAGGCGCGCTGATAGCGCTCGCGAGACCTCGGTGGCGAGGGCCTTCATGACGATGTCGGAGATCTCCCGGGGGATCTGCGTGTTGCGGATCTTCGGCGGCGTGCAGCGCCCCTGGGCCACCATGCGCTCGATCTGGGCGGGGTTCGGGCTGAAGTAGGGGAGGGTGCCCGTCAGCATCTGGTAGAGGATCACGCCCACCGAGTAGATGTCCGACGCCAGGACCGCGCGCCCCTGGAACTGCTCGGGGGCCATGTAGGGCGGGCTGCCGATGACGGTCGTGGCGTGGGACTTCTCGAGGAGGCGCGAGGTGCCGAAGTCGGCGACCTTGATCGCGCCGCTCTCCGAGACGAGGACGTTGGCGGGGCGCAGGTCGCGGTGGAGGATCTGGGCCTGGTGGGCGTGCTCGACGCCCTTGCAGGATCTGGACGATGTAGTGACGGCGCGCGGCACGTCCAGGCGTCTTCTCGCGGTCGAGGACCGCCTCCAGGCTCTCGCCCTTGACGTACTCCATGACGATGAAGAAGACGCCCGTCGACGCGCTCCGCGGTGAGGATGCCCGACGATGTTCGGGTGGTCGAGGGCGGCGAGAAGGCGCGGCTCCTGGAGCAGCTCCTCTTCCTCGCCGCTCTGGCGGTGGGGGACCTTGATCGCGACCTTCTTGTCGATCCAGACGTCCTTGGCGAGGAAGACGGTGCCGAAGCCGCCGGAGCCCAGGTTGGAGAGGATCTGGTATTTGCCGACGGTCTGTCCCAGCAGGAACATGAAGTGGCCGGAGTATAGCTCAGTAGCCGCGGACGACGGCGAAATCCTCCTTGCGATACGAGCTACAGGCCGGTCTCGCCGCCGAGCTCGCCGTCGCAGAGGAGGCGCCGGCCGCAGAGGGCATCGCGGACGGCGTGGGCCGCGACCCGGTGCCCCAGGGGCTCGGGTGGACGACGTCCACGCGGAGATCGTGAAAGTCGTAGGCCGAGTAGCAGCGGAAGGAGGTCCACGGACTCGAGCCCGGCGTCGCGGCTCGTTTCTGCGACGACGTCGGTGCAGGTCGCGATGGGGGTAACCCTCGAAGCGCCCCCCGAGGGCCGGAAAGATGACCACGATCCCCGGAATGCCTCGGGGCCCGAGGAGACCTTGCACGGACGGCCATTTGCGCGGCGAGACCGGCCCTCTGCTGGTCGATCGTCTCGGGGTACAGCCGCTCCGGCAGGGGGTTCCTCGTCCGCACGAAGCCCCGCCGCGCCTCCATCTCCGCCATCCGGTACTCGATCCACGAGAAGAGGGTGGATCGCGCGAGGAGCGCCTCCCGCACGCGCCCGAGGAGGCGGCGCTCCCGCGAGGAGCGGTCCTGGACGAGGCCGAGCTCGTGGGAGGTGCCCTCGAGGTCGTTGAGGCAGAAGGCGATGACGACGACGTCGGGCTCGAAGTCGAGGGCCCTCGTGCGGAGCACCTCGATCTCCTGGTCGAGGTTGTATCCGGGCACTCCGAAGTTCAGCACCTCGACGGCCGGTCCCGGTCCGCGCACCTGTCCGAGGAGGAGCTCGAGCTGACGCGGGAACGCGTCGGGCTCGGCGACCCAGTAGCCGAAGGCGATCGAGTCCCCCAGAACGGCGATGCGGCGCGCGCCGGGGGGCTTGGCGACGGTCGTTTCCGGGCCCCGCAGGCCGAGGGCGTTGATCCGGTATTCGACCTCGGCCTGCACCCGCGCCCCCGGGCGCAGGTCGAAAGACAGGCGCTCGTCGCTGCTCCGCCGCACGGTCGCGCGATTGATCTGGACCGTTCCCACCGACACGTGGAGCAGACGGAACGACGGCCTCGAGAGCGACGAGGGTTCCGAGGACGGCGGCGGTGGCGAGGGCCAGGGATCCCGCGAGGGCGCGGGCACGTAGGGGCATCCTACCGGAGGTCTCCCCAGAGGGATTGGGCGATGCCCACAGCGGCGATCGCCGCCGTCTCGGCACGGAGCACTCGAGGGCCGAGGCTGGCCGCGACGAACCCGGTTCCCTCGATGCGCGCAGCCTCCGCGGGTTCCCAGCCCCCGGCGGGGCCCAGGAGCAGGGTCACGACCGCGGGCGCGTCGGTGGCGAGCCGGGCCAGCGAGGGGAGACCCGGCGTTTCGAGGAGCAGCACCTTGAGACCGACCTCGGATTGCTCGAGAAATCGGTCCAGCGTCGTGGTCGGCGCGATCCGGGGGACGACGGCCCGGCCCGACTGCTCCGCCGCGCCGCTCGCGACCTTGTCCCACCGCTCCTGCCGCGAGCCCCTGAGGGCGGGGCGCGCCACGGCGTCCGTCCGCGCCGTGATGACGGGCTGGACTTCCGCGACGCCGAGCTCCGTCGCCTTCTGGATCGACGAGCTCCATGCGATCCCCCTTGAGCGGCGACAGGGCGAGGATGAGCCGCAGGGGCGACTCGGCGCGCGGCGCCACGGCGCCGGCCAGCCGCGCCTCGACGGACCGCCGCGTGACGGTCTCGAGGGTCGCGAGGAACTCGGCCCCATGCCCGTCGAAGACGCGGACCTCGGCGCCGGCGCGCAGGCGCAGGACCTCGCGGGCGTGGTGGGCGGCGTGCTCCGGAAGCGTCGAGGCGCGCTCCGGGAGCGGCCTCGGCGACGTGGAAGCGGGGGAGACTCATGGTCGCGCGCGAATCCGAAGGGCCGCCCACTCTCCGTCGGATCGGGTGTCGACGCGGCCGCAGGGACGTCGTAGGCCGCCGCGACGTCCTGGCCGTCCTCCGCCGAGCAGACCCGAGAGGACGAGGGTGCCGCCCGGCGCCAGGAGGGATCCGATCTCGGCGGATCGGGCCCGCAGGAGTGGCGCCGTGATGTTGGCGAGGACGAGGTGCGAAGGACCGGGGGCGGAACGGCGGCGCCGCCGTCGCCGCGGACGAAGGCAGGCCGGGCGTCGTTCAGCCGGGCGTGAACCCGGGCCGATTCCAGGGCCTCGGGATCGAGCTCCACCCCGACGACGTGGCGCCAACCGAGAAGCGCCGCGGCGATGGCGAGAATGCCGCTTCCGGTTCCCACGTCGAGAAGCCGATCCCCGGGCTTGCGGGCCGCTGCCTCCTCTTCCAGGGCCGCGAGGCAGAGGCGCGTCGTCTCGTGGGTGCCGGTGCCGAACGCGCGTCCCGGATCCACGGTGAGGCGGCGCAGCCCCGCCGGGGGCATCGCCGCTCCCACTCGGGCGCGATCCAGAAGCGGCCGCACGAGAACGCCCGAAAGCCCTCCCGGAAGCGCGCCACCCAGTCCACGTCGGGGACGGGCATCGCCTCGAGGCAAGAGGTCGTGAGTGTCGCGAGGCCCTTCTCGAGGAATGCCGCGAGGTCGGGCGCCGGCTGGAAGTAGGCCAGCAGCACGGTCTCGCCCGTGGCGCCAGGCCGGACTCTCGACGCCGTCGGTGCCCGCTCTCCCAGAGGATGGCGGTCGCCAGGTCTTCCTCTTCCGCGGGGATCGTGATGCGAAAGGCGAGGGGAGGGATGGAGGCCCCCTCCCTACCCGAGCATGTCCTTCATCTTGTCGAAGATCGACTTGTCCTTCTCCTTGATCGTCCGGGACGGCAGCGTCTTGGCGAGCTGCTCCATGAGCTCGCCGCTGCTCGGCGCGTGAGCTTCGCCGGGACCACCACGCGCACGAGCACGTGGAGGTCGCCGCGGCCCCTGCGCGCCCGAGGTGCGGCACGCCCTGCCCGCGCACCCGGAGGATCGCGCCCGACTGCGTTCCCTCGGGGAGGGGGATCTTGGTCTTGCCCGCCGTCCAGCGTCGGGACCTCGACGACGGCGCCGAGGGCGGCCTGGGGCACGTGACCGGCATCTCGCAGAAGAGGCTCGTGCCGTCGCGCTTGAAGAAGGCGTGCTCCTGCGACGCGGAGGACCACGTAGAGGTCGCCCGGGGGCCCGCCCGGCGCTCCCGGCCTCTCCCTCGCCGGTGATGCGGAGCTGGCTGCCGCTGTCGACGCCCGGCGGGGATCTTGATCTGGAGCTTCCGCTCGACTGGCGATCTGGCCCTCGCCGCCGGCACGCCTTGCAGGGCTCGGTGACGATGCGGCCCGGCGCCGCGGCAGCGGCTGCAGGTGCGGGCCACGCTGAAGAAGCCCTGCTGGAACGTGACCTGGCCCGAGCCGCGCGCAGGTGGGGCAGGTCGAGGGCTCCGTGCCCGCGGCGCTGCCCCGCTGCCGCCGCAGGCGCGCGCAGGTCTCGGCGCGCGGGATCTGGATGTGGGTCTCGGTGCCGAAGGCGGCCTCCTCGAAGCGCGAGCTCGAGGTTGTAGCGCAGGTCCGAGCCGCGCCGCGGGCCGCCGCGCCGGCGCCGCCCGAAGACGTCGCCGAAGCCGAAGAAGTCGCCGAGGATGTCGCCGAAGTCGGCGAAGATCGTGGGGTCGAAGCCGACGCCGCCGGCGCCCGCCGACGCCCGCGTGGCCGTAGGCGTCGTAGCGTTGGCGCTTGTCGGCGTCGCCGAGGACGCTGTAGGCCTCGGCCGCCTCCTTGAAGCGCTCCTCGGCCTGCTGGTCGCCCGGGTTGCGGTCGGGGTGGAACTTGAGGGCGAGCTTGCGGTAGGCGGACTTGATCTCCTGGTCCGAGGCGTTCGCGGGACGCCGAGGACCTCGTAGTAGTCGTCTTGGCCTGTGTGGACAAGGGGCCCTAGCGTTCCGTCGCGAGCCGGGGTCACGGCCGAAGCATCGCCTGGCCGATGAGGCTGGCCGCCTTCTCCATGTCGGCGAGCCGCTCCTTGAGCTCGTCGAGGTCCCCTTCGGCCCGCGCCTTCTTGGCGTTCTCCATGGCCTCGAGGATCCGGTCCTGCTCCTCGGACGTGAGCTTGCCCTCGAGGGCCTGCACCGAGCGCATGGTGTTGGCCACGAGGCCGTCGAGCTGGCGGACCACCGCCTCCTGGTCCTTCTTCGCGCGCTCCGCCTGGCTCGCGGGCGCGCGTCTCGGTGACCAGGCGGTTGACCTCCGACTGGCTGAGGCCGCCCGAGGGGTGGATGACCATCGACTGGCTGCGGCCGGTGGCCTGGTCCTGGCGCCGACACCGACGACGATGCCGTTGACGTCGATCTCGAAGGTGACCTCGATCTGCGGCACGCCCTTGGGCGCGGGCGGGATGTTGGTCAGCTCGAACTTGGCCAGGCTCTTGTTGTACGCCGCCATGTCGCTCTCGCCCTGCAGGACGTGCACCTCGACCCGGGTCTGGTTGTCGGCGACGGTCGTGAACACGCGGCTCTTGCGGGTCGGGATCGTGCTGTTGCGCTCGATGAGGGGCGTGAAGGTGCCGTCCTTGGTCTCGATGCCGAGGGTGTGGGGCGTGACGTCGAGGAGGACGAGGTCCTTGACCTCGCCCTGCGATGATGCCGGTCTGGATGGCCGCGCCCATCGCGACGCCCTCGTCGGGGTTGACCGCGCGGTTGGGCTCCTTGCCGAAGACCTTGCGCACGACCTCGGACGACCTTGGGGGCCCGGGTCTGGCCGCCCACCAGCAGCACCTCGTCGATCTGCTCGGCGCGCAGCCGGCGTCGGCCAGGCAGCGCCGGCAGGGCTCGATCGTGCGCTCGAGGAGGTCGTCGGTGAGCTGCCTCGTACTTCTGGCGGCGTGAGCACGGTGTTGAGGTGCTTGGGCCCGGAGGCGTCGGCCGAGATGAAGGGCAGCACGATCTCGGTCTGCTGCGCCGTGGAGAGCTCGCACTTCGCCTTCTCCGCCGCCTCCTTGAGGCGCTGCAGGGCCATGCGGTCCTGCCGCAGGTCGATCCCCGTCTCGCGCAGGAACTCCGCGATCAGCCAGTCGATGACCCGCTGGTCGAAGTCCTCGCCGCCGAGGAAGGTGTCGCCGCCGGTGGCGCGCACCTGGAAGAGGCCCTCCGCCATCTCCAGGATCGAGATGTCGAAGGTGCCGCCGCCGAGGTCGTAGACCGCCACGAACTGGCCGCTTGGCGTTCTTGAGGCCGTAGGCGAGGGCCGCCGCCGTCGGCTCGTTGATGATGCGCGAGACCTTGAGCCCGGCGATGAGGCCGGCGTCCTTGGTGGCCTGGCGCTGCGGGTCGTTGAAGTAGGCGGGGACGGTGATGATCGCCTCTTCGACCGGCTCGCCCAGGTAGTCCTCGGCCGCGGCCTTGAGCTTCTGCAGCACGAAGGAGGAGATCTCGGGCGGGGAGTAGACCTTGTCCTCGATCTGGATGTGGACGTCGCCGTTCGGCGCGTCGACGAGCTGGAAGGGCAGGAAGCGCCGGGCCTGCTCCGACCTCGGTGCGAGTTGAACTTGCGTCCGATGAGGCGCTTCACCGCGAAGACGGTGTTCTTGGGGTTGGTGAGGGCCTGGCGCTTGGCGATCTGGCCGACGAGGCGCTCGCCCTTGGCGGTGAAGCCGACGATCGACGGCGTCGTGCGCGCCCCTTCCTGGTTGGGGATGACCTGGGGCGCGCCCCCCTCCATGACCGCCACGCAGGAGTTCGTGGTGCCGAGGTCGATTCCGATCATCTTGCCCAAGCTGCGAACCTCCGCTCTAGTGGGCGGCCGAATCCGGCTCCGTCGGTCCCGGTGTTCGGCCCGCCTCTCGTCTTGCTCTTCGGCCTCGCCACCTTCACGAGGGCGGGCCGCAGCAAGCCGGTCCTTGAAGGAATAGCCCTTGCGGAAGACCTCCACCACGGTGCCGTCCTCGAAACCCGGCACGGCTTCGTGGGAGAGCGCCTGGTGGCGCTCCGGGTCGAAGGCATGGCCCGTGGGGATCGTCGGTCGCGACGCCCTGGGCCTCGAGGACGCGATCGGAGCTCGCGCTGGATGAGCTCGACGCCCTGCCGCAGGGGGCCCGTCGTCGCCGTCCGGCTCGAGGGCGCGCTCGAGGTTGTCGAGGCTCGGGATGAGCTCGCTGGAGGACGCGCGGCGGCCGCGTCGAGGCCCGCCTGCTGCGCGGTCGCGCTCGACGCGCTTCCGGAAGTTCTCGAAGTCGGCGCGGCGGCGCAGGAGCTGGTCCTTGAGGTCGTCCCGCTCGCGGCGGAGCGCCTCGAGGGCCTCCGGCGTCGCCGGCGGAGGCGGGCTCGGGCTCGACCGCGGCCAGGCCCGTGGCCTCGCTCGAGGACGCGACCGCGGCTTCGTCCTTCACGCCGCCGTTTCCCCTGTCGCCGCTCATGCGCGCAGCTCCGTGAGAGCGCCGGAGACCTCGCGGGCGACGTGGTCCACGAGGGACACCACGCGCACGTACTCCATGCGCGTCGAGCCCATGACGCCCAGGGCCCAGCCGCGCCTCGCCCTCGACCGGGTAGCGCCGCCGTCACCAGGGAGAGGTCGCGCAGGTCGGGGTCGGGGTTCTCGTGGCCGATGACGATCCGCAGCCCCTGTCCCGGAGATGCACGCGTTCAGGATCTTGACGAGGCGGCCCTTCTCCTCGAAGGTCTTGAAGAGGGCCCGCATCCGCTCGACGTCGTCGAACTCGGGCTGGTCGAGGATGTTCGCGGTGCCGTCGAGGTAGACGCTCGCCGCCGCCCTCGTCGGCGGCGAAGGCGCGCTCTCCCACCGAGACGACGTTCTTCAGGAGCGAGTCGTAGAGGGCCTTCTCCTCGCGCATCAGCTCGAGCAGGCGGGTCCGGATCACCGACAGCGAGGCGCCCGCGAAATGCGGCGTTCAGGTAGTTCTCGCAGGCCTGCAGGTCGTCCTGGGAGATGTCGCTCCTCGACCTCGATCGACCTTGTTCGTCACGAGCCCGGTCTGCGACACGATGCACGACGAGGATCCGCGGGTGGGGAGGCGTCACGAGATCGACGTGACGGAAGCGTGGTCCGGCCGATGTCGGGGGCCAGGACGAAGCCGACGTGGCGGGAGAGCCGCGAGAGGAGGTGGGAGGCGTTCTCCATCACCTGGTCGGGGGACGCGTCGCGGGTGCGCAGCCTCGAGCGTATCGCCGCCGTGTCGGCGGGTGACAGCGGGCGGTGCCCCATGAGGCCGTCGACGTAGAAGCGGTAGCCTTCGTCGGTCGGCACGCGACCCGCGCTGGTGTGCGGGTGGTACAGGTACCCCATCGCTCGAGGTCCGCCATGATGTTGCGCACGGTCGCCGACGACAGCGGGCGCGACAGGCGGCGGGCGAGGCTCTCCGAGCCGACGGGTTCACCCGTCTCGATGTGGTCCTGGATCAGGGACTTCAGGACCTCCCGGCTGCGTTCGTCGAGAGCGTGAACGGACATGTTCCCCAAGAGTCGTTGAGCCCGTAGGAATTATACCTGGCCCTGGCCCCTGGGCAAGCGGCTAGGCGCGTTCCGGGTACCGGGCGAGGGCTTCGCCCAGGAGGCCGATGGCCCGGGAGAGGTGGGGCTCGCCCAGGACGTAGGCCAGTCGCGCTTCGTCCTGCCCGCGTCCCGGGGTTGCGTAGAAGCCCGAGCCCGGCGCCAGCATCACGGTCTCGCCCCCCGACTCGAACTCCTCGAGCAGCCATCGGCAGAAGTCGTCGGAGGACTTCACCGGCAAGCGGGCCATGAGGTAGAAGGCTCCCTGGGGCTTCGGAGCGCGGACACCGGGGATCGCGGCGAGGGCCGCCAGGGCCCCGTCCCTGCGACGCCCGTACTCGCCGACGCACTCGGCCACGAACGGAGCGCAGCCGGCGATCGCGGCGATGGCCCCTTTCTGCTCGAGCACGGGCGCCGAGAGGCGTGCCTGGGCGAACCTGAGCGAAGCGTCCAGGATCCCGGCGTGGCGCGTCACGAGGCAGCCGATACGGGCGCCGCAGGCCGAGAGGCGCTTGGAGGTGGAGTCCACGAGTATCGACACCTCGTCGGCGCCGGGGATCTGCAGGATCGAGGAGGGCTTCAGGCCGTCGTAGAGGAACTCCCGGTAGACCTCGTCGGAGATGATGAAGAGACCGCGGCGACGCGCCAGGTCGACGAGGGCCCTGAGCGCCTCGGACGGGTAGACGGCTCCGGTCGGGTTCCCGGGGCTGCAGACGATGATGGCGCGGGTCCTCGGCGTGAGCGCGGCCTCGAACACCTCGGGCGATGGGAGGGCGAAGCCCGTGTCGATGGACGTCGGGATCGTTCGGAGCGAGAGCCCGGCCATGACCGCGAAGCCGGCGTAGTTCGGGTAGAAGGGCTCGGGCGTCAGGACCTCGTCCCCCGGGTCGCCCACCGCCATGAGGGCGAAGAGGATCGCCTCGGAGCCGCCGGTCGTGACGAGGAGGTCCTTCTCCTCGATGCCGAGGCCGAGGGCGGCGTAGTAGGCGGCCATCGCCGCCCGCAGGGGATAGAGGCCCGCCGAGGGCCCGTAGGCCAGGATGCTCCCCTCGTCCTGGCGCCCGCACGCGAGGAAGCCGGGGGCGGTCCGGATGTCGGGCTGCCCGATGTTGAGGTGGAAGATCTTGACGCCGCGCTCCTCGGCCGCGCGGGCCGAGGGCTCGAGCTTGCGGATGGGGGAGGGAGGGGCCTTTTGTCCCCGCTGCGACGTCATCGGATCAGGCATCGATCTGGGCCCTCTGGAGCGTGCCGCTGAAGTCGACGTAGATGCGACTTCCACTCGCGAGAACACGTCGAGGGCCTGGACGCAGGCCTCGCGGTGGCCGTTGCCCGGTGCGCTTGGTGCCGCCGAACGGGAGGTGGGTCTCGGCGCCGATCGTCGGGGCGTTGACGTAGACGATTCCCGTGTACATGTCCCGCATGGCGGTGAAGGCCTTGTTGACGTCCTGGGTGTAGATGGACGCCGAGAGGCCGTAGTCGACGCCGTTGGCGATCTCGATGGCCTCCTCGAGGGACCGGACCGGGATGAGGGAGACCACGGGCCCGAAGATCTCCTCGCGGGCCACCCGCATCGTCGGGTGCTGCAGTCGCCGAAGACCGTGGGCTCGTGGAAGTGGCCCTGGCGTGCGTCGCCCGTTGGCGAGCCGGCTGCCCGCCGCACAGGAGCTTCGCGCCTTCGTCCCTGGCCGATCGGCGACGTAGCTCTCGACCGTCTCGAGCTGGCCTCGCTCACGCAGCGGGCCCATCTCGGTCTTCGGGTCGAGCCCGTTGCCCGACCCGCAGGGCCTCGGGCGCGCGCGACGAAGCGCTCGGCGAACTCCCCGTAGACCTTCTCGTGGACCACGACGCGGCTGGCCGCGGTGCAGCGCTGCCCGGTGGTGCCGAAGCCGCCCCAGAGGGCGCCGTCGACCGCCAGGTCGAGGCGGGCGTCGTCCATCACCATGATGACGTTCTTGCCGCCCATCTCGAGGTGGCAGTGCTTGAAGGCCGACGCGCAGGTCTCGGAGACCTTGCGCCCCGTCGTCGTGGATCCGGTGAACGAGACGATGCCGACGTCCTCGTGGGCCATGAGGGCGCGCTCCGACCTCGCCCGCCGCCCGTGACCATGTTGACGACGCCGCTCGGGAGCCCCGCCTCGCTCGAGGATCCCGACGAGGTTGACGACCGAGAGCGGGCGTGTCGGTGCGCCGGCTTGATCACGACGGTGTTGCCGAGGATCAGGGCGGGCATCATCTTCCAGGAGGGGATGGCCATGGGGAAGTTCCAGGGCGTGATGAGGCCCGCGACGCCCACCGGCTGGCGCACCGACATCTGGAACTTGTCCGGCATCTCCGACGGCGTCGTCTGGCCGAACTGGCGGCGGCCCTCGCCGGCCATGTAGTACGTCATGTCGATGGCTTCCTGGACGTCGCCCGCGGGTCTCGTCCAGGACCTTGCCCATCTCGCGCGTCATGTCGCGCGCGAGCTCTTCCTTGCGGCTCACGAGGATCTCGGCCGCGCGGTAGAGGATCTCGCCGCGCTTGGGGGCCGGCAGGGCCTTCCAGGCCGGGAACGCGTCCTCGCGGCCGCCGCGACGGCGCGCTCGACGTCCTCCGGCCCGGAGTCGGCGAAGCGGCCGATGAGCTCGCTGGTGTCGGCGGGGTTCCGGTTCTCGAAGGTCCGTCCCGAGGCCGCGGGCGACCCACGCGCCCGCCGATGAGTTCCCGAAGGTCTGGCCGCCATGGCCGCTCCCCGGGCGCACTACGAGCGGCCGCTCTGTCCTTGCGGTCGTCCTTGCGACCCGACATGTCGCTGTTGCCCTTGAACAGCGCGCCCTTCGGCGATCACGATCTCGGGGGCGCGGATGTTGCCCGTGAGCCGCCCGGTGGCCTGGATCTCCACGCGCTGGGTGGCGTGGCAGTCGCCGACGACCTCGCCGCTCACCACGACCGACTGCGCCTCGACGGTGGCCTTGACCGTGCCGCCCGGGCCGACCCGCAGGTCGCGCGTGATGCGGATCTGGCCCTCGACCGTGCCCTCGACGATCACGTCCTCGTCGCCGAGGATCTCGCCCTTGATGATCGTCTTGGCGCCGATGACGCAGGCGGCCGCGACGCGGCAGCGCGGCGCCGGCGACGCGGCGGCCGCGGCGGGCGAGATCGCCGCAGGCGACGGCGACGGTGAGCGGCTTGCTGGTCGGGGGCTTTCCGAAGATTCCCATGGCATTCCTCCTGGCGACGACGCTTTCGAGTCAGGCCCCGCGAAGAACTGGAGCGGGCGACGGGATTCGAACCCGCGACACCGAGCTTGGGAAGCTCGTACTCTACCAACTGAGCTACGCCCGCTCGAACCGGACGGCATCGATGATAGCGGCGGGGCTCCGGGGGGTCAAGCCTCGCCGCCCGAGCGGATGAGGGCCAGCACCTCGTCGCGGCGCGCCTCCATGTGCGGCTCTCGAGTCCGGCCTCGAGGTTCAGGCGCAGCAGCGGCTCGGTGTTGGACGGCCGCACGTTGAAGTGCCAGTCGTCGTAGTCGACCGACACGCCGTCCAGGCGGCGCGATACGGCGCGTCGGCGTAGCGCTCCTCGATGCGCGCGAGGGCGCGCGCGCACGTCGGCGACGCGCGGAGTTGATCTCGCCCGAGACGTGGTAGCGCTCGCGCAGCGGGCGCCAGGAGCTCGCTGAGCTGCGCGCCCGTGGTCCCGAGGAGCTCCAGGACCAGGAGGGCCGGGATCATGCCGTTGTCGGCGTACCAGTTGTCGCGGAAGTAGAAGTGGCCCGAGACCTCGCCGCCGAAGACGGCGTTCTCGTCCCGCATCCTCTTCTTGATGAAGGCGTGGCCCGACGCGGTTCATCACGCGCCTTCCGCCGGCGGCCGCCACGCGGTCGCGCGACCGCCCGCGAGGCCCGCACGTCGTAGACGATGCGTGCACCCCGGCTCGCTTCGCGGCGAACGCCTCGCCGAGGAGCGCGGTCACGAAGTCGCCGGGCACGAACTCGCCCTTGTCGTCGATGAAGAAGCAGCGGTCGGCGTCGCCGTCCCAGGCGATGCCGAGGTCGGCCCGCTCCGCCACGACGCGCGCCTCGATCTCGCGGCGGTTCTCCTCCTCGAGGGGGTCGGGGGGGTGGTTGGGGAAGCGTGCCGTCGAGGCTCGAAGTACATCCGCACGGTCTCGACGGGGAGGCGCGCGAAGATGGCGCCGGCGCCCACCGCGCCCATGCCGTTGCCGGTGTCGAGCACGACCTTGAGGCGCGGGATCCGCGGCGGCGTCGACGAAGGAGAGGCAGTGCCGGGCGTAGTCCTCGCTGATCGTCGCGCTGCAGGGTCTCGGGCCCGGGGGCGGCGGGCTCGTCGGCGAAGCGGCCGGCGACGACCGCCTCCTTGATCTCCTTGATGCCGGCGTCGCCCGAGAGGGCGAAGGCGCCCTTGCGCACCATCTTGATGCCGTTCCACTCCTTGGGGTTGTGGGAGGCGGTGATGATCGCGCCGCCGTCGAGGTCGCTGGCTCGCGACGTAGTAGTAGAGCATGTCGGTGCCGACGATGCCGATGTCGTGGACCTCGGCCCCCTGGCTGCGCGCGCCCCGGATGAACGCCCGCGGCGATCTCCGGCGAGGAGAGCGCGGGCGTCGCGGCCCACGGCGATGCGCCGCGCGCCCGAGGTAGTCGACGAAGGCGCGGCCGATGCGGCGCGCGACCTCGCCGTCGAGCTGGCCGGGCTAGAGGCCCCGGACGTCGTAGGCCTTGAAGATGCCGGGGTCGATCATGGTCATGGCGCTCCTCCGGCAGGCCGTCGGCTCAGAGCGTGCGCGAGTAGTCGCAGACCAGCGAGCCCTCGCCCAGGACGGCGCCGCGGCCGGACCGCGCGCTCGGCCCGACGCGGACGCCGGGGCCGAGGAGGGCGCCCTCGACCTCGGCTGTCCGGCCCGACGCTCGACACCCCGCCCACAGGACGCTGTCGCGCACGCAGGCGCCCGGCGCGACGCGCACGTCGCCGACGAGCACGGCGTCCGGGCCCGACGCGCGCTCCGGCGTCGACGTCGGCAGCCGGGCCCGACGTAGAAGGGCGCCACGAGGTCGGCGCCTCGGCCGACGACCGGCGCCGTCGGGTGGACGACGCCCCCGCGCTCGCGTCCGGCCCTCGAGCGCCACGGGGAAGCGCCCGTCGCAGGATGTCGCGGTGGACCTGCAGGTACTTCTCCGGCGTGCCGATGTCGATCCAGTAGCCGCGGTGGACGTGGGCCGCGCACGAGGTCGCCGCGGCGCGAGCAGGGCCGGGAAGAAGCCGCGCTCGATCGAGTGGTTCACGCCCGGCGGGATGAGGTCGAGGGTGCCGCGTCTCGAGGACGTAGATCCCGGCGTTGATCGTGTCGGTCGTGATCTGCGTCGGGCTCGCGGCTTCTCGAGGAAGCGGAGCACCCGGCCCGTCGGCGTCGGTCTCCACGAGGCCGTAGGCCGCCGGGTTCGGGACCGGGCGTGAGCACGAGGGTGGCCCGGCGCCCGACGCCGCGTGCTCGGCGACGACCGCCGGCGAGGTCGACGTCGGTCAGGACGTCGCCGTTGAGGACGATCGTGCGCTCGTCGAGGCAGGGCTCGGCGTTCTTGACGGCGCCGCCCGGTGCCGAGGGGCGACTCCTCGACGGCGTAGTGGATGCGCATGCCGAAGGCGCGGCCGTCGCCGAAGACGGCCTGGACGCGCTCCGGGCGATAGGCGACCGAGAACACGATCTCGCGCACGCCCGCCGGAGCCGAGGAGGTCGAGCTGGTGGCGCAGGAACGGCCGGTCCACGACGGGCACGACCGGCTTGGGAAGGGACAGGGTGAGCGGCCGGAGCCGCGTCCCCTCGCCGCCCGCCAGGATGACGCCCTTCAGTGGATGCTCCTCGAGGTGGGTCCTTGGAAGCCGCGATGATAGCATCGCGGCCGCGGCGGGCGAAAGAACGCCGTATCTCGTCCTGGCAGATAGAGTTCCGGGCACGCCGCGGAATTGACACCCCGCGCGGCCGTCGTCTATAGTCGGGGACTCTTTGCGCGGGGAAGCGCAGTGACCTTGTGGAGGGTGCAGCGGTGAGCGAGATCGCATCGGCACTGGAGGAGTCGATCCGGAGCGGCAAGGCCCGCGTCGGGACGATCGGTCTCGGTTACGTCGGGCTGCCGCTGTCGGTCGAGTTCGCGAGCGCCGGGCTGGCCGTGACCGGCTTCGACCTGACCGAAGGCAAGGTCGCGGCCGTCAACCGGGGAGAGTCCTACATCAAGGACGTTCCGTCGGAGCGCCTGGCGGCCGAGGTCAAGGCGGGGCGGCTGAAGGCCACGACGCAACTTCGACGAGCTCGCGACCTGCGACGCGGTGGTGATCTGCGTCCCCACGCCCCTCGGGAAGACCAAGGACCCGGACCTCCCGATGGTCGTCGACGCGGCACGTCCATCGCGTCGCGCCTGCGGCCGGGACAGCTGGTCGTCCTCGAGAGCACGACCTACCCCGGCACGACCGAGGAGCTGATCCTTCCGCTCCTCGCGCGAGCGGGGCCTGAAGGTGGGCGAGTCCTTCTTCCTGGCGTTCTCGCCCGAGCGCGTCGACCCGGGGAACGCGCGATTCCACACCCGGAACACCCCCAAGATCATCGGCGGCGTGACGCCGCAGTGCACCCGCGTGGCCCGGGCGCTCTACGGACGGGCCATCGACACCGTCATCCCCGTCTCGTCGACCCGCGCCGCCGAGATGGTGAAGCTGCTCGAGAACACCTTCCGGAGCGTGAACATCGGCCTCGTGAACGAAGTGGCCCTCATGTGCGCGCGGCTCAAGGTCGACGTCTGGGAAGTGATCGACGCGGCCGCCAGCAAGCCCTTCGGCTTCATGCCCTTCTACCCCGGCCCCGGGCTCGGCGGCCACTGCATCCCCATCGACCCGCATCTACCTCTCCTGGAAGCTGAAGGAGCTGAACTATCGCGCCCGCTTCATCGAGCTGGCCGGCGAGATCAACTCCGGGATGCCCGAGCACGTCTGCGAACGCGTGGCCGACGCCCTGAACGAGCGGGAGCGGAGCGTCAAGGGGAGCCGAGATCCTCGTCGCTGGGCGTGAGCTACAAGCGGGACATCGAGGACGTGCGGGAGTCGCCCGGCCCTCGACATCCTGCGTCTCCTCCAGAGCCGCGGCGCGCGGGTCAGCTACAGCGATCCCTACGTTCCCGCGCTGGCCCTCGACGACCTCGCCCTCAAGTCCCAGGACCTCATTCCCGCGTGCAAGAAGGCGGACCTCGTCGTGATCGTGACCGACCACAGCGCCTTCCCCTACAAGGAGATCGTCGCCGCGGCCAAGGGCGTCGTCGACACGAGGAATGCCACGAAGGGCATCGTCTCCGACAAGATCATCAAGCTCTGAAGGGGCTTCGGCGTGAACCTTCCCAACGCTCTCACGCTGCTCCGGATCTTCCTCGTCCCGATCCTGGTCGTCCTGCTTCTGACGCGGAGCGACGGGGGCTTGTTCCTGGGGACCGGCGGTGTTCGGCGTCGCGGTGCTGACCGACTACCTGGACGGGTACTTCGCCCGCCGCCGGAACCAGGTGACGAAGTTCGGAATGCTCCTCGATCCGCTGGCCGACAAGCTCCTGACCGCGGCGGCGTTCATCTCCCTCGTCGAGATGAACGCGGTCCCGGCGTGGATGGTGGTCATCATCATCGGCCGGGAGTTCGCCGTGACGGGTCTCCGCAACGTGGCCGCGGGGCGGGGCGTCGTGATCGCGGCCTCGGTCCTGGGGAAGGGGAAGATGGTCTCGCAGGTGGTGGCGATCTTCCTGCTGCTCCTGGCGACGCGCTTCCCGGTCCTGGAGGCGTCCGGCCCTCGTGGCCCTCTGGGTCGTGGTGGGCCTCGCGCTCGTCTCGGGCGTCGACTACTTCCTCCGCTACTGGCGGGACGGCGGGCGCGCGGCCCCCAGGGGCGCGACGGGCGGGGCCTAGGGGCAGGGGAAAAGGAAAGGCCCGGCGGACGGCCGGGCCTTCGGACGAACCGCGGACGGACGGTGCTCTAGCGCAGCTCGACCTGATCGCCGATCATGATGGCGTCGTTGCTGTTGATGACCTTGGCGGTGGCCGTCTTCTCGCGAACCGTGAGGATCGCGAGCTCGCCCAGGACGTTCCGGGGCGTCGGGACCGAGGGGTACATCGTCCGGTAGACGACGAGGACGTTGCCGGGAGCGATGCCGCTCTCGGAGCCGATGTCGATGCTGACGAGCTGCCCCGTCGCCGCCACGGCGACGTTGTCGGCGATGTCGACGACGTAGCCCTGGGCCTTGCCGGTGGCGGGGGTCAGGCGATCCGCGAGAGGGCGGCGGAGGGCCAGCGGCACGTTGAGCTTCTCGAAGGGCTTCAGGTAGTCGCCGAGGTGGATGTCGCCGCAGGCCTGATCGACGACGACGGTGGAGGAGTTCTCCTGGACGAGGATGACTCGGCCCCAGCCCGTGGTCTCGATCTTGTCGCCGAGGTTCTTCCGGAGTTCGGGTGCTTCACCGGGTAGGCGCGATGGTGGAACGTGAAGACGTCGCCGGCCTTGATCCCCGCGTTCGTGCCCTTCGCCGAGGTAGAGGATGTCGCGCTCCGAGAAGGAGACCTTGGTCGCGCCGTGCTCGGAGCCGATGAGCTGCAGGCTCTCGTCCTCGCGGCTCGGGACGATGTAGGCGGCGCACTGCATCGTGACTTCCTCGGTGACGGCGTAGAGGGCCGAGCCCGCTCCGGCGCCTCCGGCTCCGCCTTCGCCGGCGCCGCCTTCGGCGCCCTCACCTTCGCCGGTGCCGCCGACGCCCGCCTCTCCCGCCTTGTCGCTGACGACCGAGACCTTCGGAACGAGGATCGGATCGCCGGGGTAGATCCAGTGGGCGTCGGTGATGTACTTGTTCTGGTTCCAGATCTGCGGCCAGAGGTAGGGATTGCCCAGGAAGCGCTGGGAGATGTCCCAGAGCGTGTCCCCGCGGACGACGATGTAGTAGGAAGCGCCGTCGGGGATGCTCGTGGGGTACTTGTTCTTCGACCAGTGGGTCGCCACGGTCGCCGGGCCGGTCTGGAGACCCGAGGGAGCTGCCGCTGGCGTGCCCTGGGCCCACACGACGGACCCCATCAGGCCAAGCGCCACAGCGCCAGAGAGAATGCCTGCTCTCTTGGATCTCACTGCCAACCTCCTGGACGGGCCCTCGCTCCGTCCCAAAAGTCCAGAGCGTCCATCGGTTTTCGGCCTTTAGAGCCTCGGGACACCCCGCGTGGAACCCGAAAATTGGCTCGATGCTAACAGGAAAAAGGACGCTTCGTCAAGACTTTTTTTGCAGATTCTAAAGTGTCACTTTAGCTCAAGGGGTTTCGGATGGGGGTGCCTGTGGGGGCGTCTCCGGGGGTGCCGGGGGCTCCGGGATCCCTGGTCCGGGCGCCGGTCCGGCCGGCGGCGGGGCGGATGGAGATGCCGGGGGTGGAGCCGACGGTGGGGCCGGGGGCGGGGCGAGCTCGAGCTGAGCGATGAGCTTCCTGGCCTCGTCCGCCCACTCGCTGGTCGGATACACCTCGACGAGCTTGGACAGGTGGGGGAGCGCCTCCGGGCCGCGGGCCGTGAAGATCAGGCATTGGGAGAGGCGGTACAGGACCTCGTCGACGTAGTCGTAGTCGGGATAGTCGTTCAGGATCCCTTCGTAGCGGCTGATCGCGGACCGGTAGGCCTGGCGGGTCCGCTGGTAGAAGTACCCGGCGAGGAACTCGGAGCGCCCCAGGCGTCTGGCGGCAGGCAGAGATCCGGCCCCGGGCCTCCTCGACCAGGGGGAGGAAGGGTAGACCTCGAGAAGGTGCTCGTACTCGGCGAGGGCGTGGTACGTCGACGTCTGGTCGCGGTCGGGGCCGTTCTTCTGGGCGTAGTAGGCCTCGCCGATCCGGAACTGGGCGTAGTCGCTCTTCGGATGAGAGGGGTAGAGGGTGACGAAATCGCGGTATTCCGAGATCGCGAGTATCTAGTTCGCGGTGCCTCCCTCGCCGAAGTGGCTGTCGCGCCAGGGCGAGGCGGGCGCCGGGGCCGAACTGGCTCTGGGGGAAGCCGTCGACGATCCGCTTGAAGTATTGCCGCGCGACAGTCCACTGCTTCTTCTCGACGGCCTTCTGGCCCGCCTCCCAGATCACCTGGTCGGAGTTGCTCGCGAGCGTGGCGATGTCCGCCTGGCCTCCCGACGCGCATCCGTACGCCCAGAGGGCGAGGAGGAGCGGAACGCACGCCGCGAGCGCGCCTCATCGCCCCCCCCGCATCCATTCCCATTCGCGCTCGAGCCCCTGCCGCAGCCCGACCGACGAACGGAAGGCGAGATCGCGCCGCGCCTCGGTGGTGTCGGCCAACGTGTCCTTCATGTCCCCTCTCTGGGCGGCGTCCCGAATGACCTGCAGCGGCCGTCCCGTGACCTCTTCGATGAGCGCGAGCACGTCGTTCAAGCGCGATTCGCTCGCCGCCTCCGACGTTGTAGACGTGCCCCGGGCGCCCCGTGTCGGCGGCGGCGCGCGTCGCGGACACGATGTCGTCCACGAAGGTGAAGTCCCGGGTCTGGCTTCCGTCGCCGAACACGTGGATGGGCGCGCCGTCCCGGGTCGCCTTCAGGAAGCGATGGAAGGCCATGTCGGGGCGCTGCCGCGGGCCGTAGACCGTGAAGTAGCGAAGGCTCACGGCGGCGAGGCCGTGGTTCTTGCCGTAGAGATGGACCAGATGCTCCGCCGCCAGCTTCGTGACGCCGTAGGGGGACACGGGCCGGCAGGGCGAGTCCTCGCGCAGGGGCAAGGCGGCCGAATCGCCGTAGACCGAAGAAGACGAGGCGTAGACGAGGCGCCCCAGGCCGCGCGCCACCGCGGCCTCGAGAAGCCGCTGCGTGGCCAGGACGTTGTGGTCGGTGTAGACCGCGAAGTCCCGGCCCCAGGAGGCGCGAACGCCGGCCTGGGCGGCGAGATGGTAGACCTGCGCCGCCCCGTCCAGGAGGGGCTCGAGATCCATCTCCTGGAGGCGCCCTTCGACGAAGCGGAAGGACGCGTGCTCCCGCGCCGGGGCGAGGTTCTTCTCCTTGGCCTCGCGCGGGTAGTAGTCGACGAAGGCGTCGATGCCGACGACCTCGTGCCCCTCGCCGAGGAGGCGCTCGACGAGCTGAGAGCCGATGAAGCCGGCGGCGCCGGTGACGACGACCTTCACGACAGGCGCCTCCGGATCTCCTCGGGCAGGCGCCGGGGACGTCCTTCCGCGTCGACGGCGGCGTGGGCCGTCGAGCCCGTGGCCAGCGGAGCGTCGGCTCCCTCGCGCCTGCACCTCGTACTCGAAGGCGATCCGGACGCCGCCGAGCGACGCGAGGCGGGTGTGGATGTCGAGCACGTCGTCGTAGCGCGCCGGTCGCAGGAAACGCGCCTGCGCCTCGATCACCGGCAGGCGGATCCCTCCCGCTTCGAGGTCCCGGTAGGTGACGCCGAGGTTCCGCAGGAGATCGGTGCGACCCACCTCGAACCAGGCGAAGTAGTTCCCGTGGTAGGCGACGCCCATCTGGTCGGTCTCGGCGTAGCGCACGCGCACCGGGAGCGCGATTCCACGGTCATCGGCAGGCCTCGATCAGCCGTCGCGCGCCGGCCTCGGGGTCACCGCCCCCGAAGACCGCCGAGCCCGCCACCAGGATCTCGGCCCCGGCGTCGACCAGGGCTCCGGACGTTGCCGGCGTCCACGCCGCCGTCGACCTCGATCTGCGCCTCGAGCCGCGCTCACGCAGGGCCCAGGCGAGCCGGCGGATCTTGTCGAGGCTGGCCGGAAGGAACTTCTGGCCGCCGAAGCCGGGGTTCACCGACATCACGAGGACGTAGTCGACCTCGGGCAGGATCTCCTCGAGGCTACCGAGGGGCGTCGCCGGGTTCAGCACGACGCCGGGCCGGACGCCGCGACTCCGCAGGTGGGCCACCGTCCGCTGGAGGTGTGGGAGCGCCTCGACGTGGACGCTGATCCAGTTGGCGCCCGCGTCGACGAAGGCGTCCACGTAGCGGTCGGCGTTCTCGATCATGAGGTGGACGTCGATCGGAAGCGACGTCGCCTTTCGGACGGAGGCCACGACCGGAGGCCCGACGGTGAGGTTCGGGACGAAGTGGCCGTCCATCACGTCGACGTGGATCGACCCCGGCGCCGCCGCGCTCGGCGCCGGCGATCTCCTCGGCCAGGTGGCCGAAGTCCGCGGCGAGGATGGAGGGGGCCAGGATCACGACGACGCCTTGCTGATGTCGAGGCTCACCGTCGAGCGCGGGCTCACGCGGTGCCCGGCGGCGGGGGACTGGCGCAGGACGATCCCGGGTGCGGTGCCCGGGTAGCGTGCGGTAGCGGACGTCGGCCACCTTCAGGCCCGCCTGCTGCAGGCCGTCGATCACCGCGTCGGCCTTCCGTCCGATGAGGTCGGGCATCACGTAGTCCCGTCCGCCGCGCCCGCGGCTGACGAGGAGCGAGATGCCATCGGTCAGCGCGTCGACCTCGCCCGCCGCGGGCCTCTGGACGAGGATCGTCCCTTCCTCGGCCGAGGCGTCGATCTCCGCCACCCGGGCCACGGGCACCTGCGCCTGGTCGAGGACCAGCCGGGCCGTCCGAAGGCTCTGCCCCTCGACCGCGGGGACCCGCTGCCGCCGCGGCCCGAGGCTCACCCAGACCCGGATGCTGCGGTGGGCCTTCAGCGGAGACCCGGCGGCCGGCTCCTGGGCCACGATCCGATCGGGGGCGATCTTCGGATCGTTTCGCCGGCCCTCGACCCGGACGAGAAGGCCCGCGCGCGACGACAGGGCGCCCGCCTCGGGAACGCGCTTGTCGACGAGGGAGGGGACGACGACCTCCTGGGCCGTCAGGACCGCCCGCATGGTCAGGAGGGCCGAGGCCCCGGCCGTCAGGAGGAGGGCCGCGAGGAGAACCCCGTTCTTGAGCAGGAGGATGGCGAAGCGCTTGATGGTCAAGGGTCTAACTCTCTTCGGCTCCGCTCGTCTGAACGCCGACCCTAGAGACTAGCACAAACCCACGCGTGGCCGATTCAGGCCAGCCGCAGCACGGCCGCGAAGAATGCGTCTCCCGCATCTCGCTCGGGGAGCGTGCGGGCGAAGAGGGCCGTCGGCGAACGGAGAGGCCCAGCCCGGCAGCGGCTCGGGAACGAACTCGGGGTGCTGTATCAGGAAGGCCTCGACGACACCCTCGTTCTCCTCGGGCTCCGAGGAGCAGGTCGCGTAGACCAGCTTGCCGCCGGGGGCGACGAGGGCCGCCGCGGCGCCGATCATCTCGACGCTGCCTCTCGGCGTGACGGGCGAGGTCGCCGGCGTTGGCGCGCCACCGGATGTCGGGGTGGCGCGAGAGGGTGCCGAGGCCGCTGCAGGGTGCGTCCAGGAGGACCGACTCGAAGCGTCGGCGGAAGGGCGGGCGGAGGACGTCGGCGCACAGCGCGTGCACGTTCCCGGATCCCCAGCGCCGGATCAGCCGGGCCAGGGTGCGGGCGCGGCGCTTGGACCCTTCGGCCGCCACCACCGAGCCTTCGGCCATGGCGTCGCCCAGGAGCAGCGCCTTCCCTCCCGGGGCTGCGCACGCGTCCAGGACGACGCCCTCGGCGGAAGCCAGGAGCGCGACCATCTGCGACCCCTCGTCCTGCGGATAGATCACCCCCGCCGCGGCCAGCTCGGCGACGCTGCCGTCGGTGGCCTTCCACGCGCCGGGGACCGGGAGGGCCTGCGGGGCGAGGCCGGCCGCCTCGGCGCGCGCCAGGGCGTCGCCGACGCGCGGGTTGAAGCGGAAGGCGGCCGTCGGGGCGTGAAGGAGGGCCCGCGCCCGCGCGACCGCCGCCTCGGGTCCGAGGCGGGCGACCCAGCGCTCGGCCAGCCATCGAGGAAGCGATCCTTCCGTCGTGAGCCATCCCAGCGGGTCCGCGTGCGCGTCGACAGCGGGCGGAGGGCCCTCGCGCGCCAGGCCTCGCAGGACGGCGTTCACCAGGCCGCCCGCCCGCGGCGCCTGCTCGCGGGCGAGGTCGACCGACTCCGAAACGGCCGCGCGGGCCGGGACCCGCAGGCGCAGGATCTGGTAGCCCGCCGAGCCGAAGCACCGTGCGGACGTCGGCGTCGAGGTCCGCCAGGGGCCGATCGACGTGGCGTGACAAGGCGTGGTCGACGGCCCCGCGGTGGCGGAGGGTTCCGAGGACCAGCTCGTGGAGGAACCCGCGGTCCCGGGGGTCGAGGCGTTGCGGCTCGGGGCCGGCGAGGAGATCGGCCAGGCTGGAGCCGCCCTGCTCGACCTGCTTCAGGACCTGGAAGGCGATGCGCCGCGCCGGCGTGGGCATCGGGGCTCAGTCGAACCGCGCGCCCGGGCCGAGGCGCGCACCGGCCGCGAAGGCGTCGGCGGCCATGGGACGACGGCTCTCGGGCTGGACCCGGGTCACGAGGAGCGCCGAGCCGTCGCCGCACGCCACCAGGAACCCCTCCGGCCGGAGGGCCACGATCGTCCCGGGTTCGGCCGCGGCCTCGCTTCCTTCGGCGCGCGCCGCGAGCACCTTGAGCGCCCGCCCCCGCAACGAGGCCGTCGTCCCCGGCCAGGGGTGGAACCCGCGAACCCGACGCCCGAGGGCGGTCGCCGGCATCGTCCAGTCGAGGCGCCCCTCCTCCTTCGCGATGATCGGCGCGAGCGTGGCCCGCGCCGCGTCCTGGGGAACGGGCTTCAGGGTTCCTGCTTCCACCGCCCGGAGCGTGTCGAGGAGGACCTGGGCGCCCAGGCGGGCCAGGCGCGGCTCCAGGTCCGCGGCCGTCTCGTCGGCGCCGATGGGCGTCGTCCGCGAGAGGAGCGTGGGGCCGGTGTCGAGGCCCTCGTCGATGAGCATCGTGGTGACGCCCGTCTCGGTCTCGCCGCGGACGATGGCCCATTGGATCGGAGCGGCGCCCCGGTAGAGGGGGAGGAGCGAGGCGTGGACGTTGATCGTCCCGTGAGGTGGCAGATCGATCACGGCGCGGGGGAGGATCTGGCCGTACGCGACGACGATCTGCACGTCGGGAGCGAGGCTCCCGCAGCGTCTCGAGGACGCCGGCCTCGCGGACGCGGCGGGGCTGGAGCACGGGCACGCCCCTCGCCTCGGCCACGGGCTTCAAAGGAGGCGGTGCCATGGCCCGTCCCCGCCCCTTCTCGCGATCGGGCTGCGTGACGAGCGCCCGCACGTCGTGGCCGGCGTCCAGGACCGCCTCGAAGGAGGGGATGGCGAAGGCGCCGCTACCGAGGAAGACGACCCGCACCTACTCGTCCCAGTCCCCGGCCTTGGCCTTCTTGCGCAGCTTTCTCTTGAGCAGGTCCCGCTTCAGGGGCGACAGCCGGTCGACGAAGAGCAGGCCGTCGATGTGGTCGATCTCGTGGCAGAAGGCCCGGGCCAGCAGCTCGGTCCCTTCGTAGACCCGCTCCTTGCCGTCGAGGTCGAGGCCCTTGACCACGACGCGGGCCGGTCGCGCGGGGGAGCCCGCAAAACCGGGGACCGACAGGCATCCTTCCTCGTGGCGCTGCTCTCCCTCCTTCTCGACGAACTCCGGGTTCACGAGCGTGATGAGCTGCTTCTTGTCCTCGCCCACCGAGAGGTCCACGACGATCACCCGGAGGGGCACGCCGATCTGCGGCGCGGCGAGCCCGATGCCCGGGGCCGCGTACATCGTGGCGATCATGTCCGAGACGAGAGAGGCCGTGGCGCCGTCGATCTGGGCGACGGGAGAGGACGGGGCGTGGAGGACCGCTTCGCCCCATTTCAAGATGGGCCGGATCGCCATGGTCCCGGGTCAGGCCCCGTCCCGCTCGCGGCGGGAGAGGAACGTCTTCGTGAGCGCCCGGCTGGCGTCCAGGTGGGCGAGCGTCTCCGTGAGGGAGTCGCCGCCGAACTTCTCGAGCAGGGCGTCGCCGAGGACCAGGCAGACCATCGCCTCTCCCACGACCCCCGCGGCGGGGACGACGCACGTGTCGCTGCGCTCCACCGAGGCGTTCTCGGGCTCCTTCGTCTTCATGTTGATCGACCTCAGGGGCATGAGGAGCGTCGGGATCGGCTTCACGACGGCCCGCGCCCGGAGCTCCTCGCCGTTCGTGACGCCTCCCTCGAGGCCTCCGGCGCGGTTGCTCCCGCGGTGGAGTCCTCGGGCGTCGTCGAAGAGGATCTCGTCGTGAAAGCGCGCGCCGGGCGTCCAGCCCGCCTCGAAGCCGGCGCCGAGCGAGACGGCCTTGATCGCCTGGATCGACATGAGCGCCTGGGCGAGGCGTCCGTCGAGGCGCCGGTCCCACTGCGCGAACGAGCCGAGACCCGGCGGCAGGCCGCGGGCCACGACCTCGAAGACGCCCCCGACCGTGTCGCCGGCCTTCTTGGCCCGGTCGATCTCGGCGATCATCCCCGCGGCCGCGCCGGCCTCCACGCAGCGGACGGGGCTCTCCTCGACGGTCTCGAGAGACGTCCCAGGGAAGCTCCGACGTCCGCCGGCAGCGCGGCCTCGCCGATGCGCAGCACGTGGCTCCTGACCTCGATCCCGGCGGCCGCTCAGGAGGCCGCGGGCCAGGGCGCCCGCCGCCACCCGCGACGTCGTTTCGCGGGCGCTGGCCCGCTCGAGGACGCTGCGGAGGTCGTCGGTCAGGTACTTGATGGCTCCCGCGAGGTCGGCGTGGCCCGGTCGAGGGTGCTTCAGCGCGCGGCGCTTCCTCGCTTCGTCGGGCTGCGGGTCCGCGGACATCACGTCCCGCCAGTTCTCGTGGTCCCGGTTCCGGACCACGAGGGTCACCGGGCTCCCCAGCGTCCGCCCGTGGCGCACGCCCGAGAGTACCTCGACCGTGTCGGTCTCGATCTTCATTCGACCGCCGCGGCCGTAGCCGCCCTGCCGACGCCGCAGGTCGGCGTCGATCGCCGCGCGGTCGACCGGCGACACCGGCGGGGAGCCCGTCGACGACGACGGTGAGGGCGGGCCCGTGGGATTCGCCCGCGGTCAAGAATCGCAGCATGGAACGCGGGAGGTTAAGTGTCCGCGGCCCCTCTGTCAAGGAACAGTGCGCCCCGATCCGTTGCGTTCAGATTGTTGGATGGCACATCACGTTGAATTGGATCTCGAAATGCAAAAAGTCGTAGCAGGGCGGCGGGAGTCGAGAGTGGCTGACCCGTATCTCTCTCATTGGCTTGACATTCTTCATGTCTAGTACGGTTGGTACTGCCGGCATGTTGTTTGCCACTCTCGTAGACGAGTCTAACGGGATAGTCTTCCCATCTTCGGAGGTTAAGTTAATGAGAGTGTCGCGACATTCGTTCGCGATCGCCGCCTTGTGGGTCGCCGCTGCGATCCTGGTCATGCCGGTCAATGGCTGGGCCCAGAGCTCGAACACGGGCAGCGTCACCGGTCGCGTTCTCGACGAGAGCAAAGCGGCCGTCCCGGGCGCCACGGTCACGGCCCACAACGAGGCCACCGGACTGACCCGCACGACCACGTCGAGCGCGAGCGGCACGTACCGGATCGGGTCGCTCCCCGCCGGCAGCTACGAGCTCAGCGTCGAGCTCACCGGCTTCTCCAAGCAGGTCCGCAAGGGCGTTCCCGTCCAGGTGGACTCGGCGTCGACGATCGACGTCACGATGTCCGTGTCGGCGCAAGCCGAGACCATCACGGTCACCGGCGAATCGGCGTTGGTCTCGACCACGACGTCGGACGTCGGCCAGGTGATCAACCAGCGGCTCGTCGAGAACCTCCCGCTGAACGGGCGCAAGTTCCAGGACCTGTCGCTGCTCGTCCCGGGCACGCGGTCCTCGAACTACTACGACCCCACCAAGACGGAAGTGGGCGGCGTGAGCTTCGGCGGCGCCACGGGTCGCTCCGTAATCATCAACGTGGATGGCGGGGACAACAACGACGGCGTGGTCCGCGGCCTCCTGCAGCAGTTCTCCAACGACGCGATCCAGGAGTACAAGGTTACGACCCAGCGCTACAGCGCCGAGTACGGCCGCTCCGTCGGGGGCGTCGTCAACGTCATCACCAAGAGCGGCACGAACGACTTCCACGGCAGCGCCTTCGTCTTCGCCCGCAACCAGGACCTGAACTCGAAGACCTACTTCGAGGAGAAGGCCAACGCGGTGAAGCCGGACTTCTCGCAGCAGCAGTTCGGCGCCACCCTGGGCGGCCCGATCTCGAAGGACAAGGCGCACTTCTTCCTGTCCTACGAGCGCAACCGCCGCAACGACTCGGTCCAGGTCGACACGCAGGGCACGCTGCCGGCCGAGGAGGGCTCGATCGAGAAGCCCTTCCGCAACCACCTGTTCACGGCGAAGCTGGACTTCCAGCTGAACGCCAGTAACTCGGCCTACGTGCGCTACTCCCTCGAGGACCAGGGCCGCCAGAACGACTTCACCGGCGGCAACGTGATCCTCTCGGGCGGAGCGCTCAACACGAACAAGATCCACTCCGTCGTCGCCAAGAACACGACCACGATCGGAAACAACAAGCTCAACGAGCTGATGTTCCTGTTCCAGCACTTCGAGAACAACATCACGGCCAACGACAACCAGAACCCGGCGATCATCACGCCGTTCTTCACGGCGGGCGCCAGCCTCAACACGCCTCAGCAGACGATCCAGAAGCGGTTCCAGGTGCGCGACGACTTCTCGTTCCGCAAGGAAGGCTGGGGAGGCGACCACGACTTCAAGATCGGCGGCGAGGTGCTGCGCTCGCACTATGGCGGCTTCTTCATCCCGACGCTGTACGGCGCCTTCTACTTCAACGGCGCCCCGCTCCCCGGCGGCCTCAACTCCTATCTGAACTCGGTCGCCGACACCTTCACCGGCTCGGCCGGCACGAACGTCGCGGACGACAACTGGACGTACCTGGCGGGCTACCTCCAGGACGACTACAAGCCGACCCCGCGCCTCACCCTGAACCTGGGCCTGCGCTACGAGATCCAGACGGGTCCGTACAGCAATCCCTTCAACCCGGTGGGGAAGGGTGCCCTGGCGGCCGCGGGCTTCCCGAGCACGAACACGGACGACAAGAACAACTTCGGTCCGCGGGTCGGGTTTGCATGGGACACCATGGGCGACGGAAGGCTCGTGGTCCGCGGCGGCTGGGGGAAGTACTACGACGAGATCTTCCAGAACATCACCCTCTACGAGAAGTGGAGCGACCCAGCGACGCCCCTCAACTTCGTGACGCTCTCGCCGCCGTCCTTCACCGCGAACCAGTTCGCCGCCAACCGTGACGCCATCCGGCAAGGTTTCACGGACCCGACGTTCGCAGGGCAGCTCACCCGGATCACGGCGCCGGACCTGGTCCAGCCGTATTCCCAGCACGCCAACGTGGGCTTCTCGGTGTCGCCGGCGAAGAGCCTGGCCTTCGACGTCGACTACGTTCACGCCGAGGGTAAGGATGAGATTCATCGTTGGCAGGTGAACACCGGCGCCAACGTCAACACCCGCCTCTCGCCCGCGGGCGTCTTCGATCACAGCCTCGGCACTCTGCGCATCGAGGGCAACCGGGGCCACTCGAAGTTCGACGGCGTCTACGTCGCCGGGAAGTACCGGAAGGCGAGAGCCCAGGTCCTGGCGACCTACGCCTGGACGGTGGGCAAGAACCTGGGGAACGACTTCGGCTCACAGCCGAGCGATCTCACCAACGCCAACTGGGAACGGGACTTCGGCTACACCCCCAACGACGTCCGCAACCGCGTCACGGGGGCGGGGATCTTCGAGCTGCCGGCGGGCTTCCAGGTGTCGTCGACCATCCAGTGGAACAGCGCGAAGCCGTACAGCGCCCGCCTCGTCTCCAGCGGTTCACGCAGCGGCACCCGCGCCATCGATCCGGCCACGGGCCAGATCTTCCCGCGCAACTCGTTCCGCGAGTACAACCCGCTCGGCACCGCGGCGTTTGCCGAGTTCAACGGGAAGGACGGGCGCTTCTTCAGCTGGGACGCGCGTCTCTCGAAGATGTTCAACCTCCACAAGGCACGGCAGATCGAGCTCCTCTTCGAGGTGTTCAACCTGACCAACGCCGTGAACTTCCTGACCGACAACAGCCTGGGTTTCAACGACATCTACACGGCGGCCAACTTCGGCACGCCGACGCAGATCGTTCCGAACAGCCAGCGTCAGGCCGAGTTCGGCGTGCGCTTCAAGTTCTAGTCGGACGTTCGTCGTCGCGGACGGGGGCGGGGCTTCGGCCCCGCCCTCTCTTCGTTTTATCGCGTGGCCGGCTCGAGTCGGCTCAGGCCCTCCCGGGCCGCGGCTCGGACGCCCGCCGGCGTCGAAGATTCCCGGAGAAGGCGCTCGTACTCGGCCCGCGCTTCGTCCTTCCGCCCCTGGCGCTCCAGGACTTGGGCCAGGTTGAACCGGGCATCGTGCAGGGATCCGTCGAGCTCTATGGCCCGCCGGAACGCGGCCGACGCGTCGTCCAGAGCACCCGATCGGGCTTGGAGGGCCCCCAGGCCGACGAGCGCCGGCGCGTAGTCCGGCTGGATCTCGAGAAGCTTCGTGTACTCGGTCCTGGCTTCCGCCACATGTCCGGCCTCCGCCAGGATCTTCGCGAGATCGAGCCGGATGGGTGGCTTGTTTGGGTCGGTGTCCACGGCTGCGCGGAGCTCGCGGACGGCCTCGTCGTAGGCCCCCCGAGACGCGAGCACGCCCCCCTTCAGGACACGCGCGTCGCTGAAACGGGGGTCGAGGGCGAGGGCCGCGTCGGCTTCCCGGAGCGCGGCCGACGGATCTCCCATGCGGAGGTGGCAGATGGCCATCCACTGGTGCGCATAGGCGCTGGTGGGCACGAGGGAGACGTATCGCTTGTATTGCTCGACGGCCCTGGCGTTCTGCCCCATCCCCATGTACGCGCTTCCGAGGACGAGCTGGGCGAAGGCGTTTCGGGGGTCGGCCTCGAGGACGGCATGGAGGATCGGAAGCGCCTCGTCGAATCGTCGATCGCGAACGGCACTGTTGGCCCGCCGAAGGCGGTTGAACACCTCGATGACATCCTTCGGATCGGCGCGGCTCGACTTGTCGTCGGCGCGCTCCGAGCCGGCGCCGAGATAGCCGAGCGCCGCGAGTTTCTCGAGGGCTTCGGGGTCCAGGGAGCCGACGCTCATCGCCCCTGCCTTGCCGGCGGTCAGGCGTTCGAGCGCCGAGCGAAGCGCTTCCGCCGTCTGGCCCTGCACTCCGTAGAGGTTCCTCGTCTCGCGCGGGTCGTCGATGAGGTCGTAGAGCTCGGGGCGCGGCGCGTCGATGAGCTTGTACCGCGCGTCGCGCAGGGCTCGGAGGGGGGCCCAGTTCATGTAGAACTGAGGCAGGAGGGTCTCGGAATAGATCGCGGGAGCGACGAGCGGTTCCCCGTCGATCATTCGTCGGAGAGAGCGTCCACTCTCCGTGGGGAGGCCCGGAGCGCCGAGGAGATCGAGAAGCGTGGGAGCCAGGTCGGTGGAGCGGACGGCCCCGTGGACGACGCGCCCCGCCGGGAGGGTTCCGGGACGCCAGAGCACCATCGGCACCCGGATGGCGCCCTCGTAGACGAACATCGAGTGAGTCTCCTCGCCGTGCTCCCCCAGGCTCTCTCCATGGTCGGCCGTGATGGCGACGAGGGTCCGGTCCAGCCGTCCGAGCCGGCCCAGGGTGTCCAGGATCGAGGCGACCGCCGCGTCGTCGAACGCGATCTCGCCGTCGTACGGGGAATCCTTGAAGGCGTCGCGGAACGGGGGCGGCGGCCGGTAGGGCTCGTGGGGATCGTAGAGGTGGAGCCAGGCGAAGAAGGGGCCCGGCTGCGCGCCCGTGGTTTCGAGCCAGCGCGCGAGGGCGAGCGCAGTCCGGTCACCCCGTCGCTCGGCCTCGAGGGTCACGACCTGGGACTGCGCGCCCTCCATGCGATCGTCGTAGGTGTCGAAGCCCCGCGCGAGGCCGTAGCGGCGATCGAGGATGAAGGAGCTCACGAAGGCGCCGGTGCGATAGCCGCGCTTCTTCAGGGTGGTGGTCATGGTCTCGTAGCGGTCGGCCAGGTAGAAGTTTCCGTTGTTGCGGACACCGTGCTCGAAGGGGTAGAGCCCGGTGAAGATCGATGCGTGGGACGGCAACGTGATGGGCGCGGCCGCGACCGCGTTCTCGAAGCGCACGCCTTCCGCCGCGAGACGATCGAGGTGGCGGGTCCGGGCACGCTCATATCCGTAGCAGCCGAGGTGATCCGCGCGGGTCGTGTCCAGGGTGACGAGGAGGAGGCTCATCGGCTCCGATGTCGGCGCCGCGGTGCCGCCGGCGGGCGGCCGTCGCCCGCGATACAGGAGTAGCCCGCCCGCCAGGAGGATCGCTGCGCCTCCGAGGAGGCTCGCCCCGCGCCATTTTCGAGGTGCGGATGAGGCGGCCGGGAGCGGCGCGGAGGGGATTCGGTTGCGGCGCTTGCGGCTCAAGGGTGCTCGCCCCGCGCCAGCCTGCCCGCGGCTTCGGCTATCGGGCCCTGCCGGGGGTCGATCGCCAGGGACTGTCGCAGCGCCTCGAGAGCGCCGCGAGCGTCGCCCGTCTCGAGCCGTGCGAAGGCGAGGCTGTTGAGCGCCACGGTGGTGCGGCCGCCGAGCTCGACCGCCTTCTCGAAGTGCGGGATGGCCTCGGCCGTCCGGCCGCTCTTCGCTAGGGCACCCCCGAGAGAGAGATGCGCTTCCGCGTTGGCGGGAACGAGGGCCACGGCCTCCTGGAGCAGGCCAAGGCCCTCGGCCAGTTGCCCGGCCCGGACGCGACAGATCCCCAGCCGCACCCGGGCCTCCGCGTCGTTCGCGTCGACCGCGAGGATCCGCTCGTAGAATCGCGCGGCGCCATCGACACTGCCGGCCTCCAGCGATAGGTCCCCCAGGCCTCGGAGGGCCTCCGCGTGCTCCGGCGCGAGGTCGAGCACGCGCCGGTAGGCGTCGGCCGCCTCGTCCTTCCGCCCGAGAGTTCGAAGCAGGCGGCCGCGGAGAAGCGGGGGCTCCGGCGACGCCGGCTCCAGGCGCGCGGCTTGCTCGAGCGGGGCGAGGCCCTCGGCCGCTCGGCCCGCGAGGCGGAGAGACTCGGCTTGCAGCTCGAGGTCCTCGGCGCCGAGCGGCCCGAACCGTTCCAGGGACCGGAGGTCCTTCAGCGACTCTGCGAGACGCCCCTGCGCCTGATAGGCGATCGACCGGTAGCGGTAGGCGAGCTCCATGTTCGGGTCCTGCTGGAGAACGGCCGTAAGGGCCTGGACGGCGATCGCCGGGTTGGCTCGCGCCTCGGCGAGGCCCCGCTCGAGGCGGTTGATCACGTCGATTCCTTCCTTGGGATCGCGCCCCGAGGCGCCCGCCGGAGGACGAGATGTACTCCCCAGGTAGCCGAGGGCCGCCAAGCGTTCAATGTCGACCACGGGCGCATCGGCGGCCGCGGCAGGGGGCCGCGTGGCGAGGAGCTGTTGAAGGGGCCGCCGCATGGACTCCACGACGTCACTCCGCGCTGCCGCAAGGTCGCGGATCTCGGCAGCGTCGGTGGCGAGGTCGTACAGCTCGGGTCGAGGTGCCTCGACCAGCTTGAGGCGCGCCGTGCGCCAGGCGTAGAGGGGTGCCCAGCCGAGGTGGCGCTGGGAGAAGAGCGATTCGGCGTAGGCGGGCGCGTCGGGCAAGGTCTTCCCGTCGGCGGCCGGGCGCAGGGACCGGCCTTCGATGCCCGGCGGCGACGCTAGGCCCGCGTAGTCGAGGAGGGTAGGGGCGATGTCGATCGAGCGGGCCACGACGGGGGAGACTCGATGCGGGATCCCCGGGCCGGCGAGGATCCAGGGTACGCGCAGCGTGGAGTCGTACACGAACACGCCGTGCGTTTCCTCGCCGTGCTCGCCGAGGCTCTCGCCGTGGTCGGCCGTGACGAGGATCAGGGTGCGCTCGACGAGGCTCGAGGACGCGAGCCAGCCGGCGATACGGCCGACCTGCTCGTCGACGAATGCGACCTCGCCGTCGTACGGGTTCGCCGCGAACCGCCGGGCGAAGTCGCCGGGCGCCTCGTATGGAGCGTGGGGATCGAAGTAGTGCGCCCAGAGGAACCACGGAGCCGTGCCCTTTGCCTCGGTGGATTCCGCCTGCAGCCACGCGAGCACACGGTCGGTGGTGATGTCGGCGGTCCGCTCGACGTAGGGAGCCCGCCGCGGATCGTTGCCATGGGGAAGGCGATCGTCGTAGAGGTCGAAGCCGCGCCCGAGGCCGAACCTGTGGTCGAGCGGGAAGCCCGACACGAATGCCCCCGTTCGATAACCCGCGGCCCGGAATCTCTCGGCGAGGGTCGGGATGGAGCTCGGGAGGACGAAAGCGCCATTGTCGCGGACGCCGTGGCGGAGGGGCGTCAGGCCCGTGAGGATCGAGGCGTGGGAGGGCGCGGTCAGCGGGGCCTGTGCGATGCCGGTGGTGAACAGGACGCCCCGCCCGGCCAGGGCGTCGAGGGTGGGCGTCGCCGCGCCCGCGTACCCATAGCAGCCCACGCGATCGGCGCGGAGCGTATCGATGGTGACGAGGAGGACATTGGGACGCCGGGGCGTGAACGACGGCTTGAGCCACACCAAGGCCGCCGCGAGGACCGCTCCGGCGGCGAGGGTGAGTGCGATCGGGCGCCTCGCGCGGCCTCCTGCCGGCGCGTGGGTGTCGGCGAGGGGCGGCGCCTTGGCCTTGCGCCGGCTCAACGCGGGCTCCCGGCCGTTGCGCCCGTGGTCTCGCCGAGCAGGCGGCGGATGTCCGGCTGCCGGTCGTCGAGGGCGAGGGATTGGCGGAGGAGCCGGGCGGCTTCGGTTCGGTTGCCCAGCTGGAATCGCGCCCACGCCAGGCTGTTCAGCAGGTCCGGCGTGGGGGTCGTCCCCTCGAGGGCGGCCTCGTAGCGGATCGCGGCTTCGGCCCAGCGCCCGCGGGACGTCGCCACCGCGCCCAGCAGGATGTCGCGCTCGGCCGACGGCGGAGCGTCGGCCAGGACCGTCTCGGCGCTCTCGAGCTTGCGCTGGGCCATGAGGGCGCGGGCCAGGTCGATGCGCACCGCGCCGTTGTCGGGGGCGAGGCTGGAGGCGCGGGCGAGGGCGGCCTCGGCTTTCGCGGCGTCTCCGGACGCCAGGAGGGCCTCGCCCAGGAGCGCTGCGTGGCGCGGCGACGACGGAGCCCCCGCCGCCGCGTGCTCGAAGAACGGAAGGGCCTCGCGGGTGCGGCGCGAGGCGACGAGGATATCGAGGAGGCGGCTCAAGGCCTCGAGCGAGAGGGGTGCCGCCGCCAGGGCCGCCCGGAGCTCGCGCTCGGCCCCGGCCGCGTCGCCGGCCGCGCTCGCGAGGATGCCGCGGGCGACGCACGCCGCGGGCGTGCGCGGCGTCCGCGGCGTCGCTGAGTCGACGATACGGCGCCCCTCGTCGAGGAGGCCGGCCGACGAGGCCACCTCGGCCACCGCCACGATCGCGTCCTCGCGTCCTTCGGGGATCATCGCCGCGCGCTCGTACGCTCGAAGGCTCTCCTTGGGGCGTCCCTCGTCCCGGAGCGTCTTCCCGAGCCAGAGAAGGGCCGTCACGTTCCGAGGCTGGGCGTCGACGACCGCGCGGAGCTCCCGCTCGGCGCCGGGAAGGTTGCCGCGACGGTAGAGAATCTCCCCGAGGTTGCGTCGCGCGAGGGAGGTCGGGTTCGCACCCACATAGCCCAGCGCCTGCAGCCTCGCGATGGCGTCGGGATCGGCGTCGCTCCGAGCGGGCGCCGACGCGCTCGGTCCCACGTCCGGGTAGGTGCCCTTCAGCACCGGTCGTGCCGCGGCGTCGGCTGGGAGCAGGGCGGTGATGACCCGGCCGGGCATGCGGTCCCCGACGGGAAGGCCGGCAGCGTGGAGGAGCGTGGGCGCGATGTCGAGGGGGGTGACGGTCCCCGCGGCAACGGGCGTCGAGGAGGGCGTCGCCTGCGACGCGAGGTCCCCGGCCGCGATCGCACCCACGATTCCGTACGGGCGATGCCAGGCGGAGGCCGGACCCGCGAGATCCGCCGGATCCTCCGTGACCCCGGCATCCGCCGGGTAGAAGCCGTGGTCGGAGCAGACGACGACCCACGTCTCGGGGTCGCTCGCGGCGGCCAGGCGGGCCATCACGGCATCGGCCTCGCGGTAGGCCGCAAGGGCGGCCGGTGGCCCGCGGCGCGGATCGCGCACGAAGAGATGCGAGAGCGTGTCCACCTCCTCCAGGTAGACGGCGAGGAGATCGGGTTGGCCCTGGGCGAGGAGCGCCTCCGCCATTCGCCCGTAGGTGCGGGTGGCGGCCACGATCGCCGCGAGGTGGGCGTTTCGATCGGTGTAGCGGTCCGGGCCCGAGGCCGCCAAGGCGGAAAGGGCCGCCCGATGCTCGCTCTCCGAGATGGGGCCGTAGGCGCGCAGATCCTCCAGGGGCACGGCCGAGGCTCGGACGATCGTCGGCGCGAGCCGATCGGCCTCGGCGGCGGGCGAGATCGATCCTTCGCCGAGGGCGGCGGAGCGGGAGAGCTGGGGTGCGACGCGGTCGGAAACGATCGTCCCGCGAACGTTCTCGGCGGGCCAGGTCGCCCACCACCCCACGACGCCCACGCGCCGCCCGCCGTCCGAGAAGAGGCCCCACAGTGCCGGGACGCGACGGGACGCCGCGCTCACCGGAGCCTGACCGCCTCCGGGGAGGTCGACCATGAAGTCGAGGACGCCGTGATCCTCCGGCGAGCGCCCCGTCGCGATGGTCGTCCAGAGAATGGGCGACAGGAGGGGTGGAGTCGACCGCATGACCCCGGTCCGCCCGTGGGCCTTGAGACGAGCGAAGGCCGGCAGCTTCCCCGCGGCCACCAGCGGATCGATGCTCGCCCAGTCGCCGGCGTCGATCCCGATGAGGAGGATGCGCCGGCGGCCGACCGCCTCGGAGGGGCTCGGCGCGGTGCTCCGAGCCGGACCGCAGCCCAGGGCGAGGAGCGCGAGCACGCGAAGGAGCCACGCCCCGGGACGAAGTGCGCCTCCCGGCCCTGGGCGTGAGTGCGGCGCCGCCATCCGACGGCGATGATATCGGCAAAGCCGGGGACCAACAAGAGAGCCGGCCGCGGTGTGACGGACCCGAAACCGTCACCCCCGGGCGGAGCGGGGATCGCTCCGGCTCCTAGACTCCCCCCACTCGTTCGCGATGTGCCGGATCGGAAAGGGGGCGTCATGTCGACTGCGACCGTCACGACTCCGAGGGCCAAGGCGCTCGGGCTGAGCTGGAAGACCGCGCTGGCGTGTCTGGCCACGGGGCGCCACGCGGAGGCCCTGGAAGCCGTGCGGCACGCGGCGAGGCGCGGCGAGACGGGGGACGCCGTCGCGGCGGCGCTCCTCGAGTGCGAGGCCCTCCTGGGACTACGGCTCTACACCGACGCTTCGGCGGCGGCCGCGCGAGGCTTGAGGCGCGGCATCGCAGACCCCGACGCGCGCGCTCGCCTTCGAGTGGCGCGGGGCCTGGCGCTCTGGTTCCTGGGACGCACCTCCCCGGGGCGCGCAGAGGTCCTCAAGGCGTCCCTCGAGGCGGCGGCTCCGATGACCCAGGCGCGCGTCGCGGAGGCCCTGGCTCTCTTCGCGTGGAAGCAGGACCGCGACCTCGTCGAGGCCCGCCGCCAGCTCGCCATCGCACAGCGGCTTTACGGGGAGTCGGGCTCCGATGCGGGTCTGGTGCGTTGCCTCGGGACCGAGGCCGGCCTCCTCCGCGACGAAGGGCGATTCGGAGAGGCCCTCAAGGTCCATGCGGGGCGCATCGCCATCGCTTCGACCACGACCAGGCTGGACGCCGTCGCTCGGGCCTACGATGACAGGGGGGATCTCCTGGCGTATCTCGGCCGATGGGAGGAGGCCCGGCTCGATCTCACGCGGGCCGCCGAGCTCTTCCGGACGATCGCGAGTCCCCGCGCGGGCGCTCCTCAGCCGGGGACCGCGATGCTCGAGCTCGCACAGGGGGATCTGACGGCAGTGCGTGCCGCCGTCGATCGGTCCGAGGCCGCGGGCGTCGACAACAGAGACGATCCGCGGACCCGGGGCGAGCACTGGCTGCTGGCCTCGGACCTCCATCTCGCCGCCGGAGAAGCGGCGGCGGCGGAAGCCGCGGGCTCGGAGGCCCTCCGGCTCTTCCGGCTCGTCAAGGATCCCGCGGGAGAATGCCGCGGGCGCGTGAGGCGGATCCACGCACTCCTGGACCAGGGCCGGAGCCCAGAGGCCGTCATCGAGGGGCGGCGCGCCGTCAGACTGGCCGCTCGCTCGCCGTTGGGCCTCGAGGCCCTGGCCTGGCTGGCATTGGGGCGCGCCCTCCTTCATGCGGGTTCCCGCGAGGCCGCACCCGCGTTCGAGCGCGCTCGCTCCGGGGCCGGTGGTCGGCGCTGGATGGAGGTCGCTGCCCGTCTTGGCGGGGCGCTGGCCCGAGGTGGAGGCCCGCAGGATGCCGAGGTCGAGAATGCCCTCGCCGAGCTCGAGCGATGGGGAGACCGACGCATCCTCGCATACGGTCTGAAGGATATTCAGGCCCTGCGGGGAGACGCAGCACCCTTCGCGCCCGGCGCCCCCTCGTCCAGCCCGGGCTCGAGGGCCTGCTCGGCGGCTCGTTCTCTCGCCGCCGCGCTCGAGACGCTCAACGGCGAAGGCCCCTGGCCCGCGCGCTGGGCGGCGGTCATGGGAGGCCTGCGGCCGCAGGTCGCCTGGTGCAGGGCTGCCTGGGTCGGGCGCTCCGGTCTGCTCTTCACGGGTGACGGAGGCGAGCCAGCCCCCCTCCCGGATACGGACATCGCCCGTGCGCTCGCCCCTGGCAGCACTCATCCGCAAGTCGTCCATCTTGGGGGACCGGGGGGGTGGGGGCGCCATCCGAACGTCGCTCTCCACGACCTGGCGTGGGCGGCCGTCCTTCCCGTGGCCGACGGAGCCCGCCTCTACGTCGACGGACGCCGCGGTGCGCCGCCGATCGACGCCGCCGGTCTCGGTCTCCTCGAGCTCGTGGCGCGTCTGCTCGCTCGCTTTCACGGCGCGGCCGCCGAGCCACCCCAAGCGCCGCGAGCCGCCTTCCCGGAGATCGTTGGTCGCTCGGCCGCGATGGAGCGTCTCTTCGACGAGATGGCGAGAGTGGCCGCTTCCGACCTCTTCATCCACGTCTTCGGCGAGACCGGAACGGGGAAGGAGCGGGTGGCGCGAGCCCTCCACGCCCATTCGCCGCGCCGGCACCGGCCCTTCGTGGCCGTGAACGCCTCGTCTCTCTCCGACGAGCTCTTCGAGTCCGAGATGTTCGGCCACGTCCGCGGGGCCTTCACAGGCGCCGTGGCTGACCGCCGGGGGTATGTGGTCGAAGCGGACCGAGGGACGCTCTTCATCGACGAGGTCACCGACCTCAGCCCCAAGGGGCAGTCCAAGCTGCTCCGCTTCCTCACCGACAGGGAGTTCCGGCGGCTCGGCGAATCCGAGACGCGTCGCGCCGACGTGCGGATCCTCACGGCGGCCAACGCGTCGCTCGCCGAGCGCGTGTCCGCCGGGGCGTTTCGAGAAGACTTGATGTACCGGCTGAACGGGCTCACCTTGCGGATCCCCGCCCTGCGAGAGCGCGGCGACGATGTCCTGCTGCTCGCGCGCTACTTCCTCGCGGCGAGGAGAAGCGGGGGGAGGGCAACGCTCCCGACGGGCGTCGCCGTGATCCTGGCCCGGTACGCCTGGCCGGGGAACGTCCGTCAGCTCGAGAACGAGATGGGTAGGCTCGACACCCTGTCCGGGGGCGGACCCCTGCGAGTGGAGCACCTGTCTCCCGGGCTGGTCTCACGCCCCCCGGCGTCGCCGGGCAGCCTGGCCGAAGCCGTGACGGCGTGCGAGCACGCGGCGATCGTCCAAGGCCTCACCCTCCACGGAGGCAACCGCTCGCGGACGGCGGACACCCTGGGGATCTCCCGACAGGCGCTTCTCGCGAAGATGCAGCGATACGGGATCTGAAGCTCATGCCGTCACGAGCGCGGCGTGAAGCAAGCGAATGCCTTCTGGGACAGCCTCGTCCGGGACGAGGAGCCTGATCCGGGTAGCCGAGGCGAAGAGGGCGTGCACGTCCAGCCCCCCGGCGTCGGCCGCGGCGCGCACGGCGGCGAGTCGGGCGCCCAGATCCGAGCCGACCGCCGACACCGCGCCCAGTCCCAGTCGGATCGCGAGGGAGCTCCCGAACTCCTGAAGGAGGCCCGACTGGATGGCCGAGAAGTCGTGGACGTTCTCCAGCGAGAGGACCAACGAGGCCGCGGCCGATTCGCCGCGGAGAGGAGCCAGGAACGCTTCGTGGGCGCGGATGCCCCGTTCGGCGAGGAAGGCCAGGAGGCGGTCGAGGGCGCCCGTTCCCGACACGCTCAGCAGGACGAGGTTGGCCTCGCCCGCCACCGCGACGACGGTTCCCGGCGCGCGGGGAGCGAATCGGCGAATCACCGTTTCGCCCGGGTCTCCGAATGCCTTTCGCGCATAGAGGGCAATGCCGCGATCCTTCGCGAACTCCACCGCCTGGGCGTTCAGCACCCTGGCGCCCGCCTCGGCCAGCTCCTGCATCTCCTCGTACGAGAGCTCCGACAGGCGTCGTGCGTTCGGCACCACGCGCGGATCGGCGGAGAAGACGCCGGCGACGTCGCTGTAGATCTCGCAGGCCTCGGCGCCCAAAGCGGCGGCGAGGGCGACCGCGGTCGTGTCGGACCCGCCGCGGCCGAGGGTCGTGACTTCCTTCTTGTAGGACACCCCCTGGTAGCCCGCCACGATGACCACCTTGCCCCGCGCCAGCTCGTCCTGGACACGGTAGGGCCGGACCTCGACGATCCGCGCGTCGGCGTGGGAGTCGTTGGTGATGATCCCGGACTGCGAACCGGTGAAGCTGACGGCGGGGACGCCCCGCGCGTTCAGGGCCATGGAGAGGAGCGCCATCGAGATCCGCTCCCCGGCCGAGAGGAGCATGTCGAGCTCGCGGCGGGAAGGGGCCTCGGTCACCTGCCGAGCGAGCGCCAGGAGCTCGTCGGTGGTGTCGCCCATCGCCGAGACGACGACGACGATGTCCTTGCCGAGAGCCCTCGCGGCGGCGACGCGATCGGCGACCTTGCCGACACGCTCTACGTCGGCGACCGACGAGCCGCCGTACTTCTGGACGACGATGCCCACGTGGCCTCCTCGGGGCGGCCATTGTACCCGGCGCATCGGAGCGACGGTGTTATGCTCCGCGCCGCATGAGGGGAGACAGGGCGCGCCTCACGACCTGGCAGAGCCTGCGTGCCGTCGCCCGAAGCTGGCGTCTCAGCTCCGTGGCCCTTCTCTCCTTCGCGTCGGGGCTGCCCCTCGGGGTGGTCTGGCTTGCCGTACCCGCCTGGATGAAACAGGCGGGCGTCGACATCCGCGTCGTCGGCCTCTTCACCCTCGCCCAGGCGCCGTGGAGCTTCAAGGTTCTGTGGGCTCCGCTGATGGATCGCTACCCGCTCCCGTTCCTGGGCCGCAAGCGGGGATGGATCCTCTTGAGCCAGGGGTTGCTTCTCGGCCTGGGCCTTTGGCTCGCCACGATCACCGACGCGCCCGGCTCCGTGGGGAGGGTCGGCTTGATCTGCGTCTGCATCGCGATCGCCTCGGCGACCCAGGACATCGCCTACGACGCCTATGCCGTGGAGGTGCTGAAGCCGGAGGAGCACGGTGCCGCGGTGGGTGCCAGGGTGGCGCTCTACCGTGTGGCCATGTGGATGACCGGGCGGCTCGCCATCACGGCGGCCGCCTGGGCGACCTGGTCGGGCGTGAACTTCGCCTTTGCGCTCCTGTATCTCCCCCTGATGCTGGTGACCGTCGCGGCGCCCGAGCCCGAGGCCCTGCCCGATCCACCCCGGGGGATTCGCGAGGCCGTGTGGGAGCCGTTCGTGGGCCTGCTGGCTCAACATCGCGCCCTCGAGATCCTGGCCTTCGTCGTCCTCTTCAAGCTGAGCGACAACCTGAGCCAGGCGCTCATCAGCCCCTTCCTCATCCAGACGGGCTTCTCGAGCTGGGACGTGGGCGTCGGCGCCGGGACGGTGGCCCTCGTGGCCATCGTCGTGGGGACCTTCGTCGGGGGGCTCATGACTGAGAGCCGCGGGCTCGGCCCGGCGCTCTGGATCTCGGGTGTGCTCCAGCTCGTCGCGAACCTCGGGTACGCCGTCGTGGCAGAGGTGGGTCCCCATCGGCCGACGCTCTACGTGGCTACCCTCGTGGAGTACCTGACCACCGGGATGGGGAACGGAGCCTTCGGCGTCCTGCTGTTGCGCCTCACGCAGAAGCGCTTCTCGGCGACCCAGTACGCGCTCTTGTCGAGCCTCTTCACGCTCCCTCGTATCGTGGCGGGGCCGCCCGCGGGCCTCTTGGCCGATGCGCTGGGCTGGCGGAATTTCTTCGTCCTCACCTTGGCCTTCGGGGTTCCGGGACTCGTGATGCTCCAGCGCTTCGTGCCGTGGGGCGTTCGGGAGCCGGAGCTCCGGGCGGCCGCACCGAGCGGCGGGGCACGCCTGGGCGACCGCGCCCTGCTTCTCTGGTCCGGTCTGGCCGGCGTGGCCGCGTGGGGGACCGGGGCCTTGGCCCTGGCCATCCTCGCGACCATCAAGGCCTTCCGGGCGGGCGAGCCTTTCGAGATGGCGGGCCGGATGGCGCCGCTCCTGGCCCCGCGTTCGCCGGGCGATTGGCTCTCGGCCGCGGGGATCCTGTCGGTGGCGCTGATCACGGCGATGGCAACGGCCGCGGCGCTCGTGGCCCGCCGGGCCGGACCCCAGGGGGAATAGGGTCCCGTCTTCGGGCGTACAATGAGCGGAGACGGACGCACGGTCGCCGGTCCACGGAACCGCTCCGGCTGCCGCGGTGTCCAAGCCCTCTGAGAACCGGTGAGGGGGGTCCCTGTGGCCTCGGGCGAGATGGCGTTCGGATCCGCCGAATGCGTGCCCTCGGGCGTCACGGCCGAGCGGGCGCTGGTGGACCGGTGCCGGCAGGGAGACGGCGAGGCGTTCTCGCGCCTCGTGGCCCTGCACGAGCGGATGGTCTTCAGCCTGGCGTTCCGCCTGCTCGGGGACGCCGAGGAGGCCCGCGATCTCTCGCAGGAGGTGTTCCTGCAGGTCTATCGCCACCTCAGCCGGTTCGAGGGGCGCAGCAGCCTCAAGACGTGGATCTATCGCATCGTGGTCAACCAGGGCCGCAACCGCCAGCGTTGGTGGCGCCGGCGGCGCAAGGAGCGCTCGTGTCCGCTCGAGGACCTGACACCGGCCGACGAAGCGCGCGCGAGCGCATCCGTCGCCGGGGCCGACGACAGCCCCTTCGACCAGGTGAGCCGCGGGGAGCGGGCCGAGCGCGTGCAGGCCGCGCTGCTGGAGCTTCCGTTCCCCCAGCGGACGATCCTGGTTCTGCGCGAGGTGGAGGGTCTCTCGTGCGACGCCATCGCCGCGACGCTGGGCCTTCCCGAAGGGACCGTCAAGAGCCGTCTGTCGCGGGCTCGCGAGGCGCTGAAGATCCGGCTGCTCCCCGCTCTCGAGGGGAGGACAAGGTCATGAAGTGCAGAACGGTTCGACGGCGGCTGTCGTCGTTCCTCGACGGGGACCTCTCGTTCCAGGAGGCGCGGAGCGTGGACGAGCATATCGCCGCGTGTCCCGAGTGCCGGAAGCAGCTCTCGGACCTGCGGCTGGTCTCCGAGGCCGTGGGGCAGCTGCCCCGCCTCACGCCGGCGGTCAGCATCGCGTCCGAGATACGAGACCGGCTGGACGTGGAGAGCCGAGGACCGGGCCTGGCGCTCCTCTTCCGGCCGGCGTGGAGAGCGCGTCCGTTGATGCTGCCGAGTCTCATCCCCGCCGCGCTTCTTCTGGTCGCCTCGGTGTCGGCGGCGCTCATCCTGGACCGGGGGCCGGGCCGACTCGGAGTGGGGGTGCCCTGGGAGCGCCGCCTTCCGGCGTCGGGGACCGAGGGGAACCCGCTCTTCCCGGCGCTGGGCATCAGCGCGCCCCGGGCCCGCGCCGTCGGGGTGCCGGCCCAGGTGCTGGCCGACATGGCCGAAGGCACCGTCTTCGTCGAGACGGTCGTGGCCCGCGACGGCAGCGTGTCGTCGGTGAGCGTCCTGGGCGGCAACGGCGGCGGTGCGGCGCCCCTGGTGGAGGCCCTCCGCCGGGAACGGTACTGGCCCGGGCGGCGCAATGGCCGACCCGTGGCGGTCAGCGTCTATCGTCTCATCAGCCGCGTCGACGTCTACCCGCCGCTGACCTGATCGAGCGCCGCCCCGGCGGCGCCCTGGACCTGGGAGACGGAGAGGGACTCGAGGGTTTCGTCGGGCGAGCGCGCGACGGTCACCCTCGGGCCGATGGGGGACCAAAGCGCAGGGTCCGTCGGCCCGAAGAGCGCGACCGTCGGCGCTCCCCAGGCCGCCGCCAGGTGGCTCACGCCGGAGTCGTTCCCGACGTAGACCCCGGCCTGGGACAGCAGGGCTCCCAGGACGCGCAGTGGCAGGCCCTTCGCGAGCACGGCCCCGTCCACCCCAGCGAGGGCGCGCACTGCCGCCTCGTCGGCGGGTCCTTCGACCAGGAGCCAGGGACGCCCGGCGGCGATGGCCTCGGCCACCTGCGCGAAGCGCTCCGGGGGCCAGTTCTTCCGGATGGATCCGCTTCCGGGGTGGATCGCGAGGAACCGGGGACCGAGGCGATCGCGCAGCTCCTCCGTCGCGCGAGCCTCGGCCGGCGACGCCGAGTGGGTCGGCGGATCGCCGGGCCGGAGGCCCAGCGATTCCATCGGGCGGCTGAGCCACTCCGAGGCGTGCACCCCCTCGCCCCGGGGAGGGGCGGGGTCGTGGCGGATGACGCGACCGATCCCCGCCTCGAGCCTCCGGCCGAGGACGTCGTTCCGCGTGTAGGCGACCGCCGCGTCGAAGGCCGCGAGGTCCGCGGGGAGCGGCGCTCCCGCGTCGGCCGCGAAAAGGGCCGCGACACTCGCCCCCTCCCAGGGAATCACCGACTCGACGTCGCTCGGGCCGGGACCCAGCAGGGCCGCGGCCGGCCCCCTCGGCGCCGCCAGGGAAACCGAATGACCTCCCTGGTGCGCCGCGTGGATCGCTCGCCGAAGAAGGAGGAGGTCCCCGAGGGCCCCCGCCCGAACGAGCAGGATCCTGGAGATCAGGGCACCTCGACTCTCGCGGTCGCCACGTTGCCGAGGAGATCGGTGGCCCGGACCACGACGACGTGGGGGCTCGGTCCCGCGAGGTCGGCGAGCGAGATCTCGTAGCTCTCCTCGAGGGCGTCGTTGATGCCGTCGGTCGGGTGGACCTCACGCCAACGGCCGCCGTCCACCGAGTACTCCGCCTTGCGGATGATGCTGCTGTCGTCCTTGACGAGGGCGCGGACGCGGTCGGGCTTCCCGGCGACGAGCGTCGCCGTCACGGTCGGCGGGGTGTTGTCCACGTCGAAGGGCGGGCTCTCCTTCTCGCCGGAGAGGGCGAGAGCCTCGGGGTTCCCCGGCGTATCCCGTGCCACGACCTTGATGAGGTAGCGTCCGTTGGGGACGGTCGAAGTGTCCCAGGCAATGACGGCGTCGGCGAGCCCCTTGCGAAGCAGGCGGAAGCGATCGTCGCGGGCCCCGCGGTAGTAGACGTCGTAGACGAGGGTGTCTCCGTTCGGGTCCTCGGCCCGCCAGGTGAACGTCTGTACTCCCTTCTGGTAGAACTTCCGGCTGAAGCTCGTGATGGACGCTCCGGCCGGACGCGGCGCCGTGCCGGGGCGCGGCTCCGTGCCCTCGCCCGGGTCGAGGCCGAGGACCTCGGGCTCTCCGCTCACCGCGATCGGCTTCTGGAAGACCTCGCCGGGGGGATGAACCGTGATGGCGGCGACCAGCGGCCGGAGGTTGCGCTGGAGGTAGGCCGTGGAGATGGACTCGAGGACGGGCGTCACGCCGTCTTTGCCGGAGAGGAGCGCGCGCACCTGGAGGAAGCGGGCCCGCTCGCTGGTCACCGGGTCCCCCTCCTTGTGCGGGTAGGGGTGCGACCAGTCCGTCCATGTCGCGTCGGGGGCGCCGGTGTTCCCGCTTCGGGTCTCCACCTGCACGTCGGTGCCCTGCGGCACGGTCGCCTCCCATCGCAGCCGGCCCCAGCCCGAGACGGTCTCGGTGTCCTTGACCTTCGACGTGAACGTGCCGTGGGCGCCGGGGCGCCCCTCCAGGGCGTAGATCTTTCCGGGGTTCGACGTCGCCAGGAACACCGAGCCGGCCGCTCCGGCGCACAGGGCGGTGACCTGGTCCGAGGGGAAGGACGCGACCATGCTCCAGGTCCTCTCGTCCTTGATCCGGTAGATCTTCCCCTTGTTCCCCGTCCCGACCAGCACCCCGTCGTCGGACCGGAGGATCGAGTGGGGGATGTCCTCCGACGACGACCAGAGGGTTTCCACCTCGCCCGTCGGGAGCAGACGGAGGACGGCGCCCTTCGTCGCGCCGCTGCGGGCGAGGTCCGTCGGGCGTGACGAGGACGAGACGGCGGTCGTGACGGGGGCCAGCGAGAAGCTCTCGGTGACGGTGACCTCGGCCGAGGCCCCCGGAGCTGCCGGCGGCGGCGTGGGAAGGGTCGGTGGGGGCCGCGGTGCCTCGTCCTTGCCGTCGATGACGGCGGCGTAGACGACGCCGTCGGGGGCCACGGCGAGTCCCTTGACCTCGCGGTACGGCGAGTCCAGCAGGACGAAGGCCTTCGACGCGGCGTCGATCCGGTACACGATGCCGCCGGGGGAGGAGCCGGCGTAGATGTTTCCCTTGTCGTCGAGGGCGAGGGAGATGATGTGGGTGTCGGGGCTCGTGAAGACGAGGGTGGCCGCGCCCTTCTTGTCGACCCGGTAGATCTTGCCGTCGGCGCCGGTCGCCACGAGGAGGTTGCCGGCGCCGTCGAAGGCGAGCGCCCAGATGTACTTCTCGGCGGGGTCGTAGAAGGGCGTCGCCGCGCCGTTCGCGTCGACGGCGTAGACCTTTCCGTCGGGAGAGGTGGCGGCGTAGAGGCGCCCGTCGGGGCCCGCGGCCACCGCGTGGACCTCCAGCTCCGCGGCGTCGAAGAACAGGCTGGCCTTTCCCGACTCGATGCGAAAGACCTTCCCGTCGTTCCCGGTGCCGGCGTAGAGGGTGCCCTTCTTGTCCCGCGTCAGGCACCACACGTACGGAGACTCGGGATCGTGAACGACGCTCGAGGCGGGCGAGAGGCGGACCTTCCCGTCCGAGTCCACCGATATCCCCTCGGTCGTCCCGTCGAGGAAGTCGCGGGCGCCTTCGAGCCTCCAGAACTGCGGCTGGGCGGCCCACAGGAGCAGGGGAAGCGAGGCGACGAGGAGCGTCATTCCGGCGCGGCGGGACATGGGGGCCTCCAGATGCTCAGCGCTCGACGGTCAGGGAGAGGAGCCGTGAGCCCGAGAAGGCGTAGTCGGTCGGCAGGTCGAAGTCCCAGACCGCCGCCGAGCGGAGCGGCACGATGCCGCTGCCCGGCTCCGCGGCGCCCAGGACCGACAGCACGGACGGGGGAAGGGACTGAAGGTACTCGCCGGAGACGATCGCCCCCTCGTCCGCGCGCATGAGGCGCGAGTAGACATGGTTGTTGCGACGGAGGCTGTTGATGGCCCGGATGAGCTGGTTCAGGTCCTTCGGGATGAAGGGCTGGCGCATCTCCCGCTGCTCGAGGGTCGTGAGGGCCTGGGCGTCGGCCACGAGGAGCGAGTACGAGCCGGGGGGCGCGTTGGCGGGGATCTGCACGGGGATCGTGTCGGACACGACCTCGCCGCGGTAGGTCCGCAGCTGGAGGCGCAGGGGGACGCTGGATCCCGCCCGGATGGGCCCCGCCCGCTCGATCCACGCCCGCTGGAGCGAAGCGCTCTGGATCGTCTCGAAGGACGACACGTCCACGTCGAGCTTCTCGACGCTGACGCGCTCGAAGTCGTTGGCCAGCAGGTAGGCGAGCGGCGCGGCGACCAGGGCCGAAGCCTGCACCGAGGGCTGTCCCTCGGCGAAGAGGTCGTCCACCTTGACCTCCCGCCCGCCGGTCAGCGTCACGCGTGCGTTCACGCGGACCGTCGACGTGCCGAACGCTCGCTCGTTTCCCTGGAGGACCGAGAGGAGCGAGACGTAGGCGAGGGCCGGGCTGAACAGCTCGTCGTCGACGATGCGGAACGAGAAGCGCCGCTCCTGGCCGCGGCTCGTCGCCAGCTTCACCGTGACCGGGATCATCCGCGGCGTCTTGCCCAGGCGCCCCGCTACGGCCGCCGAGCGGTCCTGGTCCATCGTCCCGACGGCGTCGAGGGCGGCCGAGATCTTGAACGAGGAGTAGAGGCTCGGGAAGACCGAATAGACGTAGGCCTTCTTCATCGGGAACTGGGTGGGTCCGAGGTTGTAGAACGGATGGCCGAAGGCGTACACGCGCCCTTTGTCGACGTGCGTCACGGTGCCCGTGACCGAGAGGTCCAGGTCCCCTTCGACGAGGGAGATCCCGATGGCCGAGCCGGGCTGCAGGTCGGGAAGGGGCTCGAGCGGCGGCGTGCCGCGGCCGGGGCCGAGCACCGGCGTGAATCCCAGGCCGCCGAAGACGCCCCGCGCCCAGTCGAAGGCCGAGGCGTCGAAGCCGTTGAAGACCAGCGGAAGTGCCAGGGGTGAGAGCGCGCCGCCGGTCATGGCGCCGGGAAGCGCCTCGCCGCGCCAGGCTCCGGACTCCGGCCAGATCGCCCGCAGCGGCCGCTGCAGCGCGGCCACCACCGCCTCGCGGCTCAAGGGGAGGGCGATGCTCCCCTCCCGGAGCGGCGGGGCGAAGCGCGCCGACGCCGCCCGGGGAGCGTCGGTGTCGGTGGCCTGGATCATGCTCGCGATGGGAGTGATCCCGCCGATCGTCTCCTTGGAGAAGGGGAAGCCGTAGGAGACCGCGCCGAGGAGCTTGCCGTCGATGAAGACCGGGCTCCCGCTCATCCCGGCGATCACCCCCGTCTTCTCGAGGGGCCCGCCCTCGAAGCGGGCGATGATGAGGCTTTGCTTGGGCCCGATGGCGTTGTCGAGGACGCCCAGGACCGTGACCTTGAACTCGTCGATCCGGGAGCCCTCGAAGACCGTGCGGCCGACCCCCACCATGCCGGGCCGGACGTCGTCCAGGGGGAAGATGTCGGCGGCGTGCGTGGTCCGGGCGCCGAGAAGCGCCGTGACCAGGCCGGCAGCCGCGGCAGCCAGGCGCGCCGACCGTCGTTGCATTCAACGATCTTAAGAGCCGCCGACCTCGTGCGTCAACGCGTCCGCTTGACGCCCTTCGCGGCGCGCCGTTACCATGGCTCGTTTGGCCCGCGCGCCCGCGGGGAGAGGGAGGTCGGTTGTCACAGACGAGGTCCGGAGGCGCTCTCCCCGCATGCATCCTCGCCTGGCTGGTGCCAGGGGCGGGCCATCTCTACCTCGGGCGGGTCGGGAAGGGCCTCATCCTGCTCGGTTCCATCGGCGCCCTGTTCGTGCTCGGCCTGGCCATGGACGCGCGCCTTCAGCTGTACTTCGGCCTCGACGATCCCCTGTCGTTCCTGCGAAGCCTGGCGCAGATGGCGATCGGTCTGCCCTATTTCGCCGTTCGATACCTGGGGCTCGACGCGGGCCAGGTCACTTCGCCGGCCCACGAGTACGGCAACACGTTCACCGAGGTGGGGGGGCTGCTGAACGTGATGGTGATCCTGGACGCCCTCGACACGGCCCTCGGGCGCAAGGCGTGACCCAGGTGCCCCACCTGCCCGCGAGCCACCTCCTCTCCCTCATCATCTTCTCCGCCCTCGTGGCCACGACCTTCGCCACCCTCTTGCGCGACGAGCCGGTCGCGAGGCTGCGCCTGGGAGCGCTGCTCTTCGGCGCCTTCGTCCTGTCCTCGATCGTCGTCGGCTGGCTCATGTATCCCTTTCCGAGCTAGCGTGGCGCGCGCGCTCTGGCTCTGGGGCCCCGTCGGTGTCTGGATGGTCAGCCTCTTCGTCGCATCCGCCCAGTCGGACGTCGGGATCGCCGGCCGCATCCCCGATTGGCTGACCCACGGGACCGCCTATTGCGTCCTGGGCCTCCTGGTCTCCCGGGCGACGAGCGGCGGGTTCCGTCGCCCCCTCGTCCAGGGTGAGGCGCTGCTGATCGTGATCCTCTGCACGCTCTACGGCGTGAGCGACGAGTTCCACCAGTCCTTCGTGCCGGGCCGCGATTCGTCCTTCTGGGACGTCATGAAGGACCTCGGCGGCTCGACCCTCGGCGTATGGCTGTGGAAGCTCGCGAACCCCGGGTTCCGCCCTCGCGCGTGGAGGACGTGACCCGCGCCGACCTTCGGATCGCGGTCGTGCCCGGGGACGGGATCGGTCTCGAGGTCACGCGGGAAGCCTGCAGGGCCCTGACCGCCGTCGCGGCGGCCTCCGGCAAGCGCCTCGCCATGACGTCGTTCGACTGGGGGGCCGACCACTACCTCCGGACCGGCGTCACGCTGCCGACGGACGCCGTCGCCATGCTGGAGGAGGGCTTCGACGCGATCTTCCTCGGCGCCATGGGCGACCCGCGCGTCCCCGACAACCGCCACGCGATCGACATCCTCCTCGGCCTGCGGACCCGGCTCGACCTCTACGTCAACCATCGCCCCGTTCGGCTCTTCGACGCCAGGCTCTGCCCGCTCAAGGGGGCGACGCCGGCCGACGTGGACTTCGTCGTCTTCCGGGAGAACACCGAGGGGCTCTACGTGATGATGGGGGGGAACTTCAAGAAGGGCACCCCCGACGAGGTCGCGACCGAGGTCGACCTCAACACGCGGAAGGGCGTCGAGCGGATCGTGCGCCACGCCTTCGAGTTCGCGCAGGGCGGCCGGCCGCAAGCGGGTGGTGATGGCCGACAAGTCCAACGTCCTCGTCCACGCCCACGATCTGTGGCAGCGCGTCTTCAAGAGCGTGGCGGCCGAGTTCGCCGAGGTGGAAGCGCGACATCTCTACGTCGACAACCTGTGCCTCCAGATGGTGCGCGACCCCGGGCAGTTCCAGGTGATCGTCACGTCCAACATGTTCGGCGACATCGTGACGGACATCGCGGCCGCCCTCCAGGGAGGCCTCGGCATGGCCGCGTCGGGGAACATCCACCCCGGGCGCCTGAGCCTGTTCGAGCCGGTCCACGGGTCCTCGCCGGCGCTCGCCGGCAAGAACGCCGCCAACCCCATGGGGGCCATCCTCACGGCGGGTCTGATGCTGGAGCATCTCGGCTGGCGTGAAGAGGCGGGCCGCGTCGAGGAAGCGGTACGATGGGCCGTGGACACCGGGAGGACGACACCCGACGTGGGCGGGCGCCTCGGGACACGCGAGGTGGGGGACGCCATCGAGGGGCGGCTCGGGTCCCCCGCTCCGGCTCCATGAGCGGGGGAGCCGTCTCCCTCACCCCCGGGAAGCGCATCCTGTTCCTGACCAAGGACCCGGATCTCATACGCCGTCAGCTTCGGGGAGAGCTGGACTTGCGAATGAGCGATCTGCGCGTGGACGACCTCCTCGACGACGTCAACACCGACGCCATGACCCCCGCCTGGGCCTGCTTCGACTACCGCCCCGAGGACATCGCCAAGAACGCCTACGCGGGAATCGCCGTGGCCGGCGAGCGGCTCTTTCCCGAGGGATCCCTCCTCGCGGGGAACTTCGAGGTCATCGTCTCGGGGTTCCGCAAGGGCGTCGGCTCGTCGCGGGAGACGGCCGTCCAGGCCGAGAAGTGGTCGGGGATCCGGATCGCGATCGCCGCGTCCTTCGCCCCCATCCACGCCCGGAACAACGTCGCCCAGGGCGTCCTCATGGGGGACCACGCCCTGCTCCTGCGCCTCCAGGACGGAGAGAGCGTCCCGCTCGCGGACTTCGCGAGGGGTTGCGATCCGATCACCCGCAGCATCATCGAGCACGGCGGGCTCTTCGCATTCACGAGGGCCTACTCGAGGGGCCTCGTGAGCCTGCCGACGGCGCGGACGTCGCCGCGCCCCATGACGCTCGCCGAGAAGATCCTGTCGCGCCACGCGGTCGGCGCCGCGCGCGGCGTGTTCCTGAAGCCCGGCGACGCCGTATGCGTGCGCGTGGACGGCGGGTACTCCCACGAGTTCACGACCGCCCAGGTGGACTACTTCCTGGAGCAGGAGCACGGCGCCGGCTATCGCCTCGCCAACGCCCGGAAGTTCGCCGTGTTCGAAGACCACCTTATCTACGCCGACGGCGTCCCGAAGATGGCGCCCTTCGCCGAGAAGATCCAGGTCCTGCGCGACCGGCAGGGAGCCTTCCAGCGAAGGACCGGGGTGCTGGACTTCTCCGCGAAGGACGGGGTGTCACCCGGGATCTGCCACAGCGTGGCGCGGGAGCGGATCATCGAGCCGGGGGACTTCATCCAGGCCACGGACTCCCACACGTGCATGGGCGGCTCCCTGAACGCCCTCGCGTACGGGGTCGGCGCCACGGAGTACGCGGCCCTCGTCCACTCCGGGTTCACCTTCGTGGAGGTCCCCGAGTCGATCCGCTTCGAGCTGAGGGGCGCCCTTCCGGCCGGCGCGACCGCCAAGGACGTCATGCTCCACATCCTGGCGACACACGCGCGGCGGCAGGAGACCCTCGACCGGGTCATGGAGTTCGGCGGTCCCGGGCTTGCCTCGCTGTCTCCCGACGAGCGCGCCACCCTCGCCAACATGGCCACCGAGTGCTCGGCGAAGGCCGGCATCGTCGAGGGAGACGAGGCCATGCTCCGGTGGATCGTCGCGCGGCGCCCCGACGTGGCGATCGAAGGGCTCCGTGCCAAGATCGTGGTGCCCGACGAGGACGCCGAGTACGCCGGCGGCGTCCACACGATCGACTTGTCGGCCATCCGTCCCATGGTCGCGACTCCCGGCGACGCGGCCCGGGGCATTCCCTCCGATCCGACGAACGGGGCATTCGTCGAGGACCTCGGGGACGTTCCCATCGACATCGCCTACGGCGGGTCGTGCACGGCGGGGAAGGAGGTCGACCTGGACCTCTACGCGCGGGTCATGGGCGAGGCGCTCGCCGCCGGGCGACGGGTGAAGGAAGGCGTGGCGTTCTTCATCCAGTTCGGCTCCGGGGCCGTCGAGGCCTATGCCCGGGAGAAGGGATACGTCGAGGTCTTCGAGAAGACCGGCGTGCGCCTGATCCATCCCGGCTGTGGCGCCTGCATCGGCTGCGGCCCCGGCGTTTCGTCGTCGGCCGAGCAGGTGACCGTCTCCGCCATCAACCGCAACTACCAGAACCGCTCGGGCCCCGGGAGGCTCTACCTTGCCTCTCCCCTCACGGTCGCGGCGTCGGCCGTGGCCGGAAGGATCGTCGCCTATCGGGAGGGGATGTTCGGCGGAGCGTCTACTTGAGCCAGCGGGGATTGGACAGCTGGAAGCCGGCGCCCAGGGAGAGGACCGTCCGCCTCCCCGAGCCGTCAGGCTGGACGACGACGAGGCTGTACACGCCGGTCGCCGGGTCCACCTCGGCGAAGGCGATGCCCTGCGCCCCCCAGTCGGGAGCTCCCCGATACGCCGGACCGCTCACGATGAGGGCCGGCTCCGTGGACCCGTCGCTCTTCGCCGTGAGCAGATCCCAGCTCCCGAGGCCGGCGTTGCCGGTCCCCGTGAGGCGTCGAAAGACGACCGAGAGACCGTCGGGAGAATAGGCCGGATCGGCGTTCGAGCCGACGATGTAGGGCGTCCCGGCAAGGGGCGCCAGCCCCGGGCCCGCGGTGGCGACGAGCGTCTGCGTGGCCGTCGTCTTGAAGACGTAGATCTCTCCCTTCCTCCCCGCGGCGATCCGCTCGTATACCGCGGTGGTTCCCGTGGCGTCGATGCGGGGGCGCCGCTCGGCGATCGTCGGGTCGCACGCGAGCCCCGAGGTGTTGCCGGGAGGGAGGCACGTCAGGTCCTGGGTGTTCTGCTGGTTGTCGGACGTCGGGCGGGCCACGTCGGTTCGAAAGAGGTCGTCGACGCCCGTCGTTCCCACCCCGCTGTAGGCGAGGGTATCCGCCGCCTTGGACCAGTCGAGCCCCGAGACGCGCCCCGAAGACGGCACCAGCTCGGCCGTTCCGCCCCGGGTGAGGTCGATGTAGAGCAACGCTTCCGGCTGGTCGGCGGCGAAGCGCCGGCGTACGGCGACCCTCGTGTGGTCGAGAGCGAACGTCGCCTCCACCGTGTCGCAGGGCTGTGTGCCCTGGTTGCAGAAGGTGAGCTGCGTGAGGCCCGAGCCGTCGAGGTTCAGGGCGAACAGCTCCCGGCCGGCGCCCGTCTCCGACGACCATTGGTTTCCCGTGAAGGCGAGGTCGGCGCCCGGCGGAGGCGCGAAGGTGGGCGTCTGGCTGACGGCGGTGGATGTGTCGCTGGAAGGCTTGCTGCAGGCCGGCAAACCGGCCGCCGCCAAAGCGAGAACGAGATGAAGGCGCCGGCCCATGACCCTTTCGGAGACTAGTCCCGAGCCGCGGGCCAAGTCAAGCGCCATGCTATGATTGCGGGTCCTGTCGGACGTCACGAGCGACCTCAGAGGAGTCCCATGGCGGGAGACGTGGTGATCGTGGGCGGCGCGAGAACGCCCATGGCGGAGTATGTCGGGGCTTTCCAGGACGTGTCCGCCCTCGAGCTCGGGGCCCACGCGGCACGTTCGGCCCTCGAGCGCTCGGGGGTTCGCCCCGAGTGGATCGACCACGTCGTCATGGGCAACGCCCTGCAGACCTCGGGGGACGCTCTCTACGGGGCGCGCCACGTCGGCCTGAAGGCGGGCGTCCCCGTCGAGACGCCGGCCCTCACCGTGAACCGCCTCTGCGGCTCCGGTATCCAGGCGGTGGTGTCCGCTGCACAGATGATCCGCCTCGGCGAGGCGCGTTTCGTCCTGGCCGGCGGCATGGAGAACATGAGCCAGGCGCCCCATGTCGTGCGCGGAGCGCGAAGGGGCCTGCGTCTCGGGGAGGGAGCCCTCGAGGACTCCCTGATGGTCGCCCTCCTCGACACGCAGTGCGGCCTCACATGGCTCAGACCTCCGACGGCCTGGCCCGGCGCCATGGCATCGGCACGGGAGGAGATGGACGCCTACGCCCTCCGCAGCCAGCGTGCCGCCGCCGCGGCCCGCGAGCGCGGCGTGTTCGCCGAGGAGATCGTGCCCGTCGACGTGAGCCGAGGCCGGAAGACGGTTCGCGTGGAGTCGGACGACCATCTGCGGCCCGACACCACCCTCGAGGGGCTGGCGGCCTTGAAGCCGGTCTTCGGGAAGGACAGCTCGGTCACCGCCGGCAACGCCAGCGGCATCGTGGACGGCGCGGCGTGCCTCGTGGTGGCGGATCGTGAGGAGGCGGAAGGCAAGGGCCTCCGGCCCCTGGCGCGGGTCGTGTCGTGGGGAACGGCGGGTGTCCCGCCGGAGATCATGGGGATCGGCCCCGTGCCCGCGTCGCGAAAGGCGCTCGCCGGCGCGGGCCTCGAGATCGGGGACATGGACCTCGTCGAGGTGAACGAAGCCTTCGCGGGCCAGTACCTCTCCGTCGAGAAGGAGCTGGGCCTCTCCCGCGAGAAGACCAACGTGAACGGCGGGGCCATCGCCCTCGGCCACCCCCTCGGGGCGACGGGCGCACGGCTGCTGTTGACCCTCGCTCTCGAGCTGCGGCGCCGCCAGGGCCGGTACGGGCTCGCGACCGCGTGCATCGGCGGCGGGCAGGGCATCGCCATGGTTCTCCAGGCGGCGGCCTGACGTCGTGACCGGGGAGCGATCCGAATGAGCATCAAGACGCGTCGGCGTCGTGGGGTGCGGCCTCATGGGCTCCGGGATCGCCCAGGTCTCGGCCGAAGCCGGCTACGACGTCACCGTGCGCGAGGTCAGCGACGCGCTTCTCGAGAAGGGGATCGGGCGGATCGACGCCTTCCTGGCGAAGGGCGTGGAGCGAGGGAAGGTGTCGGCGGAGCGCCGCGCCGAGGTCCTCGGCCGGATCCGGGGGACCACCACCTTCGAGGCCCTGGCGGAGTGCGACATCGTCATCGAGGCCGCCGTCGAGAACATCGTCGCGAAAGCCGAGGTCTACCGCGCCCTCGACGCGGCGTGCGCCCCGCGGACGATCTTCGCGTCCAACACGTCCTCCCTCTCCATCACCCAGATGGCGGCCGCAACCAGGCGCGCGACGCGCTTCGTGGGCTTGCACTTCTTCAACCCCGTCCCCCTGATGAAGCTCGTGGAGGTCGTGCGGTCGCCCCTCACCGCCCCCGAGGTCTTCGAGGAGGCGTGCGCCTTCGCGGCGAGCCTGGGGAAGACGCCGATCCGATCCGCCGACAAGACGGGCTTCATCGTGAACCGGCTCCTGGTTCCGTATCTCCTGGATGCGATCCGCGCCGTGGAAGAGGGCGTGGGCTCGGTGGAGGACATCGACCGGGGAATGCAGCTCGGGTGCGGACACCCCATGGGGCCCTTGACGCTCCTCGACTTCGTGGGGCTCGACACGACCTGCTCCATCGCCGACATCATGTTCGACGACTTCCGCGAGAGGCGCTTCGCGCCGCCGCCCCTCCTGAAGCGCATGGTCCAGGCGGGGCTCCACGGCCGGAAGTCGGGGAAGGGCTTCTACGACTACTCCCAGGAGCCCCCGAAGCCCACGCCCGGGCTCGTCTAGGAGGCCCCGCTATGTCCTACGCGAACCTCAGGGTCGAGACGACGGACGGCGTGGCCGTGGTGACCGTTCATCGCCCCGAGAAGCTGAACGCCCTCGACGACAGGACGATCGAGGAGCTGGGCGCCGCCTTCGACGCGCTGGCCGCCGATGCGTCGGTCCGCGGGGTGATCCTGACGGGGGCCGGAGACAAGGCCTTCGTGGCGGGAGCCGACATCGCGGAGCTGTCGGGGTCGACGCCCGTCGAGGGGCGCGACCGGGCGCTCCGCGGCCAGCGCGTCTTCGACCGGATCGAGACGCTGGGGAAGCCGGTCGTGGCCGCGGTCAACGGCTTCGCCCTCGGGGGCGGATGCGAGCTGGCGATGGCGTGCCACGTGCGGGTCGCGTCGGAGAACGCCCGGCTCGGCACCCCCGAGGTGAAGCTCGGGCTGATGTGCGGCTACGCCGGCACCCAGCGACTACCGCGCCTCGTCGGAAAGGGGCGCGCCCTCGAGATGCTCCTCACCGGCGAGATGATCGACGCCCAGGAGGCCCTGCGGGTCGGACTCGTGAACCACGTCTTTCCCCAGGAGAGCCTGCTGGCGGAGGCCGAGGCCCTCCTCCGGAAGATGCTGGCGAACGGCCCGCTCTCGCTGCGCCTCACGCTCGATGCCGTGAACGCCGGGCTCGAGATGCCGCTCGCGCGAGGCGCGAGGAGCACGAAGCCACTCTCTTCGGCCTCCTCTGCGCCACCGACGACATGAAGGAGGGGACGAAGGCGTTTCTCGAGAAGCGCCCGCCCCAGTTCAAGGGCCGGTGAAGCAGCCTCCGGCCGGCGCTCCCGGACGCGACGGGGCTCCGGATCGCTGGTCCTCCGCGCGCGGTTCAACGACCGCGTGGTGGACGGGCTCCTCGCCGGCGCGCGCGAGGCCCTCGCCGAGGCCGGAGCCCGGGCGGAAGACGTGACGGTGCTGGACGTGCCCGGGGCCTTCGAGCTGCCGCTCGCGGCACAGGCCGCGGCGCGGTCGAGGCGCTTCGACGCCATCGTGGCTCTCGGGCGCGGTGATCCGCGGCGAGACCGATCACTACGAGCACGTCGCGCGCGAGGCGGCGTCCGGCCTCGCGGCCGTGGGGCGCGGAGACGGGCGTGCCCGTGGCCTTCGGCGTGCTGACCGTGGGCGAGGAGGCGCAGGCCCTGTCCCGCTCGGCACCCGGGCCCGGAGAACAAGGGCGCCGAGGCGGCGCGCGCCGCGGTGGCCATGGTCCACGCTGCGCGCATCGCGGGCCGCGCACGGACGCCGCGAGAAAGCGCAGGCGTCCGTCGACAGCGGCCCGGCGCCGCGCGCCGGCGGCGGTGCCCGATGGGACGGCGGACGAAGGCGCGGGAGTGCGCGTTCCAGATGCTCTACCAGTGGGCGTCACGCCGGCGAGCCGATGGCCCAGGTGTCCGAGGCGTTCTGGAGCGTGCGGACGCACGGCGCCCGATACCCGGGCGATGGCCGAGCGCCTCGCCTTCGGCGCGCAACAGAGGGTCGGAGGTCCTGGACGCCGCGATCGCGGCGGCGGCCACGAACTGGCGCTTCGAGCGGATCGCCGCGGTGGACCTGAGCATCATGCGCCTCGCGGCCTACGAGCTGTGGCGGAGCCGGAGACGCCCTCGGCCGTCATCATCGACGAAGCGGTGGAGATGGCGCAAGCGCTTCGGCGAGGCCGACTCGCCGTCGTTCGTGAACGGCGTCCTGGACGGCGTCATGCGAACGGTCCGAAAGGCCGGGGAGGCGAAGAGTGTCTGACGAGACCGAGGGGCCGGCCCCTCCGGTCGCGGGTTGGCCGGCCGAGTCGGCGCAGCGCCTCGAGAAGGCGGCGGCTCTTCGGGCCAGGGGAATCGACCCCTACCCGAATCGCTTCGAGCGCACCCACGCCCTCGGCGAGATCGTCGCCGCGTACGGCGACAAGAGCTCGAGGAGCTCGAGAGCCTGAGCGTCCCGGTCCGCGTCGCGGGGCGCGTGCTGCTGAAGCGCGGCCACGGCAAGGCGTCGTTCGCGACGCTCTCGGACGGCGACGCGAGGCTCCAGATCTACGTCCGGCAGGACCAGGTGGGGGAGACGGGCTACGGGTCTTCGACCTCGTCGACCTCGGCGACTTCGTCGGCGTCTCGGGGCGCGTGATGCGCACCCGCAAGGGCGAGCTGTCGGTGCGAGGCGAGGGAGCTGACGTTCCTCTCGAAGGCGCTCCTGCCCGCCGCCCGGAGAAGTGGCACGGCCTCGCCGACATCGAGGTCCGCTATCGCCAGCGCTACGTCGACCTCATCGCCAACCCCGAGGTGCGTCGCACCTTCGTCGCGCGCAGCGCGATGGTCGCGGAGATCCGCCGCTTCATGGACGAGCGCGGCTACGTCGAGGTCGAGACGCCGATGATGCAGCCCATCGCCGGGGGGGCCGTCGGCGCGGCCCTTCAGTGACCCACCACAACGCGCTCGGACATCGACCTCTACCTGCGGATCGCTCCCGAGCTGTACCTGAAGCGGCTGGTGGTCGGCGGCCTCGAGCGCGTCTACGAGATCAACCGGAACTTCCGGAACGAGGGCGTCTCGTCGATGCACAACCCCGAGTTCACGATGCTCGAGTTCTACACCGCCTACTTCGACTGCCGCGACGTGATCGACACGACCGAGGCGCTCATCGTCGCCGCGGCCGAGCGTGTCGCGGGGGGAAGGGACGTTTCGTTCAGGGCCGCGCCCTCCGCCTCTCGGCCCCGTTCGCGCGCGTTCGCATGGTGGACGCCGTGGCCGGGGCGCTCCTCGCGGCGGGCATCCCCGGCGTCGAGGCCGCGGCCATCGGCGACCCGGGTCGCCTGGAGACCCTGGTGTCCTCGGAGGCGTTCCGCGCGGCCTGCGAGGCCGGCGGCGTCGACGGGCGGGCGCTATGGCGCTCTCTCCCACGGCAAGCGGGTCGCCCAGCTCTTCGAGGACTTCGCCGAGGAAGGTCTCTGGGAGCCGACGTTCATCATCGACTATCCCGGTCGAGATCTCGCCCGCTCGCCAAGGCGCCGCGCCGACGACCCGCGCGTGGCCGACCGCTTCGAGCTCTTCGTCGCCGGCATGGAGGTCGCCAACGGCTTCTCGGAGCTGAACGACCCGCTCGAGCAGCGCGACCGCTTCCTCGACCAGCTCGCGGCAGCGCGCGGGCGGCGACGTCGAGGCGCACCTCATGGACGACGACTACGTCCGCGCCCTCGGCCACGGCATGCCGCCGACCGGAGGCTGCGGCGTCGGCATCGACCGCCTCGCCATGATCCTCACCGACTCGCCCTCGATCCGCGACGTCATCCTCTTCCCCCACATGCGTCCCGAGGCCGGCCGCGACAAGCCAAACCATGCCGTTTGAGCTCCGGATCGCGCTGCGCTACCTGACCGCCCGCCGCAAGCAGGCCTTCATCTCGGTGATCTCGGGGATCTCGATGCTGGGCGTCGGCGTCGGGGTGATGGCGCTCCTGATCGCCCTCGGCCTCATGACCGGCCTCCAGGGCGAGATCCGCGTCCCGGATCCTGGGCGCCACCGCCCACGTCAGCGTCTTCAACAGCCGGAGCGAGCCCATCGAGGACTACCGGAGCGTGGTCGCGGCGGTCCGCCGGGTGCCGCGGCGTGCTCGGGGCGGCGCCCGCCCTCTACGGGAAGGGGATCCTCAGCGGGCCGACGGGGACCAGCGGCCTCGCGACGCTGAAGGGGATCGTCCCGGCCGACGAGAGCACCGTGACGGAGCTCGCGGCGCAGGTCGAGGACGGGCAAGCTCGACGTGCCTGGGCGCCGACGACGGCGGAGGGGCTGCCGCCGATCCTCCTCGGGCGCGACCTGGCCAACACGCTGGCGGTCGGCGTCGGCGACGTCGTCACGGTGACGTCGCCGCAGGGGCGGCTGTCGCCGATGGGGATCCTGCCGCGCGTCTCGCGGTATCGCGTCGCCGGAACGGTCCGAAGCGGCCTCTACGAGTTCGACGCGTCCTGGGCCTACCTGTCCCTGGGCGCGGCCCAGCGCCTCTTCGACTCCGAGGACCGCGCCTCCCTCGTCGAGGTGCGGGTCGACGACATGTACGCCGTCAAGGACATCGAGCGCGTCGATCCTCCAGTCGCCTGGGCGACGGGCTTCGTCACCCAGGACTGGATCGAGATGAACCAGAGCCTCTTCTCCGCGCTGTGGCTCGAGAAGACGGCGATCGCCATCACCATCGGCCTCATCGTGATGGTGGCCGCCCTCAACATCGTGGCGACCCTCATCCTCATGGTGATGGAGAAGCACAAGGACATCGCCATCCTCGTGTCGATGGGGGCCTCGCGCGGCGCCATCACCCGCATCTTCATGCTGCAGGGGACGGTCATCGGCGCCGTCGGCACGCTCGCCGGCGGCGTCCTCGGCTGGGGGGCGTGCCGGGTCCTCGACCACTACCGGCTGATCCGGGTCCCCGAGGACGTCTACCAGGTCTCCTACGTGCCCTTTCGCCTGCTGCCGCGGGACGCCGCCGTCGTGGTCGTGGCGGCTCTCGCTCATCTGCTTCCTCGCCACGCTCCACCCGGCGCGGGGCGCGGCGCGGCTCGATCCGGCCGAGGCCCTGCGCTACGAGTGACGGAGCAACCCGCGAACGCCGACCGGCTGATCGTGGCCGAGGGCCTCGTGAAGGGCTATCGCACCGCCGCGGGCTACGTGTCCGTCCTCCAGGACGTCGACCTCGAGGTGGCGGCGGGGGAGATGGTCGCGATCACGGGCGCCTCGGGCGTGGGGAAGTCGACCCTCCTCCACGTGCTCGGGACCCTCGACCGGCCGGAGTCGGGGACGGTGACGGTGGCCGGCGAGGACGTGCTTCCAGATGGCTCCGCGAGCGTCTGGGCGCCTTCCGCAACCGGACCCTCGGCTTCGTCTTCCAGTTCCATCACCTGCTGCCGGAGTTCTCGGCCCTCGAGAACGTCGCGATGCCCCTCCTGATCGCCCGCGCTCCCGCGGCCGAGGCCAGGCCCGCGCGCGGTCCCTGCTCCTGGAGCTGGGGCTGTCGCGACGCGGCTGGAGCACCGCCCCGGCGCCCTGTCGGGGGGCGAGCAGCAGCGGGTGGCGGTGGCCCGGGCCCTCGTCGCAGTCCCCCCGGGCCCTCCTGGCCGACGAGCCCACGGGGAACCTCGACCAGGAGACCGGGGACCGACTCTCACGACCTGCTGAAGCGTCTCAACAAGGAGCGGGAGGTGTCCGTGGTCCTGGTGACCCACAACGAGCGCCTCGCCGCCGCCTGCGGCCGTACCTGCGTCGCGGCCGGTCGCGAGGCGCGGCACGCTGCATCCCGGGATGTCGGCTTGTGCCAAGGGCGTTCTTGGGCTAGACCGGAGTCGAGAGGCGATGTTCGAGCGGTACACCGAGCGGGCGCGACGGGTGATCTTCTTCGCCCGCTACGAGGCCAGCCAGCTCGGGAGCAGCTCCATCGAGACCGAGCACCTGCTCCTGGGGCTCATCCGGGAGGGGAAGGGCCTGACCTCGCGCATCTTCAGCAAGAGCCACCTCTCCATGGAGACGATCCGCAAGGAGATCGAGGGACGGGCCCTCTACCGCGACAAGGTCTCGACCTCGGTGGACATCCCGCTCTCCCTCGAGAGCAAGCGCGTCCTCGGCTACGCCGCCGAGGAGGCGGAGCGCATGCTCCACAACTACATCGGCACCGAGCACATCCTCCTCGGGCTGATGCGCGAGGAGAAGAGCGTCGCCGCGGGCATCCTCGGCGAGAAGGGGATGCGCCTCTCGTCCGTGCGGGAGGACATCGTCCAGCTCCTGAACGAGAAGGCGAACGTCGGCAAGACCAAGGAGACCCCGCTCCTCTCGGAGTTCTCGCGCGACCTCACCGAGGCGGCGGCCCGAGGCGTCCTCGACCCGCTGGTGGGCCGCGAGGACGAGCTGGCGCGGATCGTCCAGGTCCTCTGCCGGCGCACCCGCAACAACCCGGTGCTGATCGGCGAGCCCGGGGTCGGCAAGACCGCCCTCGTGGAGGGCCTCGCCAACAAGATCGTCCAGGGCGACGTGCCGGTCTACCTGGCCGACAAGCGGATCCTGGCCCTCGACATCTCGCTGATCGTGGCCGGGACGAAGTACCGCGGGCAGTTCGAGGAGCGCCTGAAGACGATCATGCGGGAGCTCACCGAGAACCACAACATCATCATCTTCATCGACGAGCTCCACACCCTGGTGGGGGCGGGCTCGGCCGAGGGCAGCCTCGACGCCGCCAACATCCTGAAGCCCGCGCTCTCGCGCGGCGAGATCCAGTGCATCGGCGCCACGACGCCCGCCGAGTACCGCAAGTACATCGAGAAGGACCGCTCCCTCGAGCGCCGCTTCCAGGCCGTGAAGGTGGCGTCTCCCACCGAGGAGGAGACGATCCAGATCCTGCGCGGGATCAAGGACCGCTACGAGAAGTTCCACCACGTGCACCTACCAGGACGACGCCCTCGAGGCCGCGGTCTACCAGTCGAGCCGCTACATCACCGACCGCTTCCTTCCCGACAAGGCCATCGACCTCCTCGACGAGGCGGGCAGCCGCGTGAAGCTGCGCGACGCCGCCGCCCTCGGCGAGGCGCCCGAGTTCTCGCGGAAGATCCGCGTCGTCGTGGACCGCAGCGAGCCCTTCGACCGCGGCGAGCTTCTTCCGCGACGAGGAGGTGGCCCAGCGGGAGAACCTCCACATCGTCCGCGAGCACTGGGACATGGGCGGGCCGGGGACCCACGAGGTCACGAAGGGGGACATCGACGACGTGGTCTCCCGGTGGACCGGCATCCCCATCACCGCCGTGAAGGAGGAGGAGTCGGCCAAGCTCCTGCGCATGGAGGAGGAGCTGCACCGGCGGATCGTGTCGCAGGACAGCGCGATCAGCGCCGTGGCGCGGGCCATCCGCCGCACCCGGGCCGGCCTCAAGAACCCGAACCGCCCGGTGGGCTCGTTCCTCTTCCTGGGGCCCGACCGGAGTCGGGAAGACCGAGGTGGCGCGGAGCCTCGCCGCCTTCCTCTTCGGCAGCGAGCGCACGCTCGTGCGCTTCGACATGTCGGAGTACATGGAGAAGCACTCGGTGTCGCAAGCTCATCGGCTCGCCGCCCGGGCTACGTGGGCCACGAGGAGGGCGGGCAGCTCACCGAGCGCGTGAAGCGCAACCCCTACTCGGTCGTGCTCCTCGACGAGATCGAGAAGGCCCATCCCGACGTCTTCAACGTGCTGCTGCAGGTCTTCGAGGACGGCCACCTGACCGACGGCCTCGGCAACACCGTCGACTTCAAGAACGCCATCATCATCATGACGTCGAACATCGGGGCCCGCTTCATCGAGAAGAAGGGCCGGATGGGCTTCACCTCGCGGCGAGGCCCGGCAGACCGCCGAGCAGGTCGAGCGAGATGGTGATGGGCGAGGTGAAGCGGACCTTCAACCCCGAGTTCATCAACCGCATCGACGAGATCATCATCTTCGACGCCCTGACCGACGAGGACCTCGTGCGGATCACGCGGCTGCTCGATCGAGCAGCTCAACGAGAACCTGAAGGAGAAGGGGATCGAGCTGCTCATCCGCGACGACGGCGGTCGAGTGGCTCCTGCGGCAGACCCTGTCGGACCGCTCCTACGGCGCGCGGCCCCTGCGCCGGGCCATCCAGCGCCACATCGAGGACGCGCTCTCCGAGGCCTTCATCCGCGGGCAGATCCTGAGCGGGCGCCCCATCGAGATCGGGGTGCGGGACGGCGCGCTGTGGTACTGGCAGGACGAGCAGGGAGGGGCGCTCTCGGCATGAACCGCCGGTCGACGGCCTCTCCCTCCGGAGAGGTCGCTGGGCTTGTCTCCGCGGCCGCTCTCGGCTCTGGCGCTCCTCGGCGTGCCGGGCGCGGCGCCGGCCGCCCGAGCCCAGGAGGCGGCGTCCGGACGGCCCCGTGGTCCAGAGCGTGGAGCATCCTCCAGCAACCAGTTCCTCCAGACGGAGACGCTGCTCTTCTACGTCTCGACGAAGGCCGGGCGACCGCTACGACGAGCTCCGCGTGAAGGAGGACTTCCGCCGTCTGTGGGACACGGGTTCCTCGACGACCTCCTCCTCGACGTGCGCGACGGACCGAAGGGCAAGATCGTGAACTTCGTGGTCCGCGAGCGCCGCGCATCCAGATCGTCGACTACCGGGGCTAGCAAGGCCCTGACGACCTCGAACATCGAGGACGAGCTCAAGAAGAAGGACGCTCAGCTCAAGATCGACACCTTCTACGATCCGGCCAAGGCGCGGAAGGTGGAGTCGATCATCAAGGAGATGCTCGACGAGAAGGGCCTGTCCCTTCGCCACGGTCAAGCACGACGCGAAGAACATCGGGGGCGCCGGGGTCGCAGGTCTCCTTCGTCATCGACGAGGGACCCAAGACGAAGGTCAAGGAGATCAACTTCGAGGGCAACAAGGTCTACTCCGACTCGAAGCTCCGCGGCAAGATGAAGAAGATCAAGCCGTCGGGCTTCTTCAACCTGAGCTGGCTCGGCGGCAAGACCACCTACACCGAGGAGAAGTGGGGAGAGGACCAGGAGAAGCTCCGCGACTTCTACCTGAACCACGGGTACGTGACGGCCACGCGTCGGCCAGCCGAAGCTCACCTACACCGACGAGCCGGACAGCCAAGAAGAAGCCCGCGAAGTGGCTGACGCTCGAGATCCCGGTCACCGAGGGGGACCAGTACCGGGTGGGCGAGATGAAGTTCGAGGGGCTGACGGTGTTCAAGGAGGAGGGCGTCCGGACCCTCTTCAAGCTGCAGCCCGGCGACGTCTACAACGAGTCGAAGTTCAAGAAGGGCTACGAGAAGCTGCGGGACCTCTACGGGAGCACAGGGCTACTTCCAGTGGACGGGCGTTCACGAAGCGCACGCCCGATCCCGCGAGGAAGGTCGTCGACGTCATCATCTCGATGGAAGAGGACAAGCGGTACTTCGTCGGGCAGATCAAGCTTCACCGGGAACGACACGACGCGCGACAAGGTGATCCGCCGCGAGATCTACATGAACGAGGGCGACGTCTTCAACACCGAGGCCCTGAAGCCGTCGATCCGGCGCGTCAACCAGCTCGGCTACTTCAAGCCCATGGAGGGGGCTCCGGACTTCCAGCCCTCGGCGCTCGGGCGACGACAAGCTCGACGTGACCTTCAAGGTCGAGGAGCAGAACCGCAACCAGTTCACCTTCGGCGGCGGCGTGTCGGGGCTCGAGGGGACGTTCCTCAACGCGTCGTTCTCGACCGCGAACTTCCTGGGCGCGGGCGAGACCCTCTCCGCTCTACGCCCAGACCGGCAGAGCGCACCAAGAACTACCAGATCGCGGTCACCGAGCCCTACTTCCTCGACCGGCCCATCACCGCGGGCTTCGACCTCTTCAAGCGGAAGATCACCTACGACAGCTACGGAACGTTCGTCGGCTACACCCAGGGAGGCACCGGCGTGACCGCGACGACCGGGCTTCCCGTTCAGGCGGTCCAGCCAGATCTTCCTGAACTACACCTACGAGGTCGTCGACCATCGAGGGCGTGACCCACGATCGAGCACTCACGACCGGTCGACCACGACCGGGAACGCCCGACCTACAACCCGTTCCTGTTCGGCAGCCGAGACGAACCGCCACGAGAGCCGGGTCAGCCCGTCCTTCGTCCACAACACGGTCGACAACCCGTTCACGCCGCGAGCCGGGCGTCAAGTACACCGCGAGCCTCGCGGTGGCCGGCGGACCCCTCGGGCGGGACCGTCGACTACCTCCGCCCCGACGTCGAGGGGATCTGGTACTGCCCCCACACGCAAGAGGACGGCCCTCGGCATCCGCGCTCGAACGCGCGCGTGGATCACGCCCTACGGCGAGTCCCAGAAGCCTGCCGTACTACCAGCGCTACTTCCTCGGCGGCGAGCACGCAGATCCGCGGCTACAACATCCGGACCGTCGGCCCCATCGACTCGTGCGGCCGCGTCCCTCGGCGGCAACAAGTTCGTCCTCGTCAACGCCGAGTACTACTTCGACATCTTCGGCCCGCTCCGCTTCCTGCTCTTCTTCGACGCCGGCCAGGCCTATCTCGAGGACGAGAAGATCGACCTCAGCAAGCTCCGCACGTCGACGGGCGCGGAGCTCCGCTTCATCATGCCCGTGCTCAACGTACCCTTCCGCCTCATCTACGCCCTCAACCCCAACCGCGACTCGCTTCCAGCCCAGCTCGGCCTTCAAGTTCGCCGTCGGCACCACTTTCTAAGGAGAAGACATGAGAAAGACGTACCTCCTCGCACTGTCTCTGGCCGTCTCGGCCGGGCTGCGCCGTGGCCCAGGACACCGCGGCCCCCGGCGCGGCCAAGGCCGAGATCCGCAGCCCGCGGATCGCCGTCATCGACATGGCCCGGGTCTCCGCCGAGAGCCTGCTCGGCAAGGGCTACGCGGCCCAGCTCGACACCCTGAAGAACGAGATCGACGCCGAGGGGACCAAGAAGCAGAACGAGCTCGCAGAAGATGGACGCGGCGATCAAGGCCCTCCAGGACGAGCTCGAGAAGCAGGGCAGCGTCCTCTCCCCCGACGCCGCCGACAAGAAGCGGCAGGAGATCGTCCGCAAGACCCGGGACCGGCAGGCCTTCCTCGAGGACGGCCAGGAGGAGCTCCAGCGCATGCGCGAGCGCGCCCAGCAGCAGGCCCAGAGCCTGGAGAACGAGTTCCAGGTCAAGATCAAGCCCCACATCGACGCCGTCGTCGAAGGAGAAGGGCGTCGACCTCCTCCTCGACAGCCGCGTCATCCTCGCCGTGTCGAAGGACTTCGACATCTCCCGCGACGTGATCGTGAAGGCCGACGACGCCGAGCGCGCCGCGAAGGCCAAGGCGCCCGCGGCGGCGCCCGCGGCCGCGGGCCCGAAGCCGGCCGACAAGCCGGCGCCGCCCGCGCCCAAGCCGTAGACGGAAGAGCACCCGAGGCGTGGCGCCGCTTCGCCGGCGCACGCGGCGTCACGCTCCCCGAGAGAGCATGATCGACATCGCCGGCCTCGTCCGCCAGATCCCCACCCAGTACCCGTTCGTGCTCGTCGACCGGGTCCTCGAGCACGACCCCGAGCGGCGGCCTCGTGGCCATCAAGAACGTCACCGGCTCCGAGGAGTTCTTCGACGGGCATTTCCCGGGGGCGCCGGTGATGCCCGGCGTCCTGCATCATGGAGAGCCTGGCCCAGGCGGCCGGCATCTGGCTCCTGAAGCGCTCGCCGGACCCAAGGCGGGTCGAGGTCCACGTCGTCGGCATCGACGAGGCGAAGTTCCGCCGGCCGGTGGTGCCCGGGGACCAGCTGCGCCTCGAGGTTCGCGTGCTCCATCACCGCGGCGCGCTCTGGCGCGTTCGCGGGCGAGGTCCAGGTCGGCGAGCCACCGCGTCGCCGAGGCGCGCCTCCTGCTGCAGCGTCGTGACCCTCGACCGGCCCCTCGTCGACCCGACCGCGCGGGTGGCCGCCGGCGCGAGCCTCGGCCCGGGCGTGCGCGTGGGCCCCTTCGCCGTGATCGGACCACAGGTGCGCCTCGGCGCCCGCACCGTCCTCGACTCCCACGCGGTCATCGACGGCGACACGACGCTCGGCGAGGACAACCACCTCTTCCCCTTCTGCTCGGTCGGGCATCGCTCCCCAGGACCTGAAGTACCGCGGGGAGTCGAGCCGGCTCGAGATCGGCGACCGCAACGTCATCCGCGAGTTCGTGACCGTCCACCGCGGCACCGAGCGGCGGCGGCGGCGTCACCCGAGATCGGCTCCGACAACCTCCTCATGGCCTACGCCCACGTCGCCCACGACTGCCAGCGTCGGGAACCACACGATCTTCGCGAACGCGGCGACCCTGGCCGGGCACGTGACGGTCGAGGACTACGCCATCGTCGGCGCCTTCTCGGGGGTGCACCAGTTCTGCCGCGTCGGCTCCCATGCCTTCGTGGGCGGCTACACCGTCGTCACGAAGGACGTGCTGCCGTACTCGAAGACGGTGGGGAACCGGGCGCGGATCTACGGCGTCAACGGCATCGGCCTGCAGCGCCGCGGGTTCCCCCCGAGAGCGTGGCGGCCATCCGCCAGGCCTATCGCGCTCCTGCTCCAGAGCCAGCTCAACACCGTCGCAGGCCCTCGAGCGTCTCGAGGCCGAGGGGACGCGCCTGCCCGAGGTGCGCCGCATCGTGGACTTCATCCGGTCGTCCGCGCGCGGCGTGATCCTGAAGCGCCATCGCCGGCACGCCGCCGTCGGAGACCGGAATGAGCGACGGCGGCGCCGCTGGGCCTCATCGCGGGGAACGGTCGCTTCCCGTTCCTGGTGGCCGCAGGCGGCGCGCCGCGCCGGGCGGCGGGTCGTGGCGGTGGCGATCCGCGAGGAGGCGGATCCCGAGATCGAGGCGGCGGTGGACGAGATCGCACTGGGTGGCCTCGGCCAGCTCGGGAAGTGCATCGACGCGCTTCGGACGGCCGGCGCCACGCGAGGCGGTCATGGCCGGGCAGGTGAAGCACCGGCAGATCTTCTCGGACATCGTGCCCGACCTGAAGCTCCTGGGCGTCCTGGCGCGCGCTCGCCTTCAAGAACACCGACAGCCTGATCGGCGGCGGTGGCCGACGCGCTCGGCGCGCGAGGGGATCACGCTTCTCTCGTCGGTCGCGTTCCTCGGGGACCAGATGGCGACGCCGGGCGCCATGACGCCGGCGGGCGCCGTCGCGCGGCCGAGCGGAAGGACATCGAGTACGGAGCGACGGTCGCCCGGACGCTGGCCGGCATGGACCTCGGCCAGACGGCGGTGGTGAAGGACCGCGCCGCGGTCGCCCTCGAGGCCATGGAGGGAACCGACGAGGTCATCCGGCGCGCCGGGCGGCATCGCCGGGCCCGGGGTCGTCGTCGTCAAGGTCGCGAAGCCGAAGCAGGACATGCGCTTCGACGTGCCGGTGGTGGGCCCGGGGACGCTCGCGGCGATGCGGGAGGCGGGCGCCGCGGTCCTCGCCGTCGACGCCGGACAAGACGCTGCTCGTCGACCGGGCCGCCTTCCTGCGCCGCGGCGGACGCGCGGCCGGGATCGCCGTGTGGGGCGATGGCGCCCGTGACGCCGGGTCGGCCGTGGTCGGCGTGGGGGCCCTCGGGCAGCACCACGCGCGCGTCTTCGCCGGCGCTCGCCGAGGCCGACGCTCGTCGGCGTCTACGACCTCGACGCCGAGCAGGGCGCGGCGACGTCGCGGCCCGGCACGGCGCGGCGGTGCTGGACGATCTCGACGACCGTCGTCGCGGCCGCGGACGCCGTCTCGGTCGCCGTGCCCACGGTCGACCACCACCGGGTCGCCCGAGGCTCCTGGAGGCCGGGCAAGGACGTGCTGCTCGAGAAGCCCATGACCGCCACCCTCGGCGAGGCCGACGACCTCATCGCCCTGGCCGCGGCCAGGGGCGCCGTGCTGCAGGTCGGGCACATCGAGCGCTTCAACCCCGCGGTCGACCTCCTCCTGGCGGAGGCCCGGAACCCGCGCTTCATCGAGGTCCACCGCCTGGGGACGTTCTCGCCCCGGAGCCTCGACATCGACGTCGTCCTCGACCTGATGATCCACGACCTCGACATCGTCCTGGCCCTCGACGGCTCCGAGGTCGTCCAGGTCGACGCCGTCGGCGTTCCCGTCCTGACCTCCCGAGTGGACATCGCCAACGCGCGGCTGCGCTTCGCGTCGGGGCTGATCGCCAACCTGACGGCGAGCCGGGTGTCGACGGAGAAGGTCCGCAAGTTCCGGGTCTTCTCCCCGCGGACCTACGTCTCCGCCGATTTCACGGCCCGGGAGGCGCAGGTGTCGCGCTTGACCGATCGGGGCGCGGGGCGCCCTGAAATCGTGGTCGAGCGCACCTCCGCCCCCGAACAGGAGCCCCTCCGCCGGCAGACTCCAGGCCTTCCTGCGGAGCGTCCGCGAGGGGGTGCCGCCGGTCGTCTCCGGCGCCGACGGGCGGCGGGCCCTGGCGCTGGCCCATATCGTGCTTGCTCGTATGGAGGCCGGCGCCGTGCCGCGCGAGCGTTGAGTCTCGCCCCTGGCCGGGCGCCAAGAACGACATATGGGGGAATCGAAAGCTGAGCTACCATCCATGGGGGCTGCCGTCTGGACAGGCCCTAGAGGGGCGTGGTAAACTCTCCGTTTGTTGGCGGGTGAGGTAAACCGGTAGTGGCCCGCTTCGACCAGCGTCAGGGGTTCCTTGTCTCCGCCCTGGTGCATCTGGTGATCCTGATGAGCCTGGCCAGCCACCCCAAGGTGGGAGAGAAAGAGACTGCCCCGAGCCCGGACCCGCACGCCGCGGATCGGAAGGTCTTCCTGCCGCCACCGGCGGTCCTCCGGAAGCTGATGCCGGTCCCGCCTCCTCGGGCCGCCGCTCGTCCTCCGGCGGCCGCGCCCGCGCCGGTTCCGGTGCCGCGGCCGACGCCTCCGCCGGCGCCCGAGGCCAAGGACAAGATCAGCATCGGGGCCGACCGCGCCAAGGGACCCGTCGATCCTCAGGAGGGACGAGGACGATCACGGCGATGCCAAGGGGAAGCCGAATGCGGCCCCGGCGACGCCGCCGCCGCCCGCGCCCATGACGCCTTCGTCCGAGGCCGTCGCCAAGGCGGGGGACCGCGTCGAGACGCCTCAGGCGCCCGGGCTTCAGGGTTCCGCCCGGCGTCGCCGGCGATCTGCCGCGGGGACTGGACGGGTCGCGGAAGGGCGCGGGGCCGCAGCCCAACTCGCGTCGTCTCCTCGATCGAGGACGTCGTCCGGCGCATGGACGAGACCGGGCCCCACGGCCTCCCCACGGGAACGGCGCAACGGCAGATGGGAGGCCTCTCCTTCGATCCGGAGGGCGCCGACTTCACGGCCTGGATCAACCAGTGGAAGAACGAGGTCTACCGCAACTGGATCGTGCCGCAGCCCGCCATGCTGGGCTTCCGCGGCCACGTCGACTTCGAGTTCACCGTGGAGCGGGACGGGAAGGTCTCGAGCATACGTCTCCTGAAATCAGCAGGGCAGCCCGCTCTCGACAGGGCTGCCGAGAACGCGCTGCGAGGGGGGCAGTTCCTTCCCCTCCCCTCCGACTACCGACCCCCGCGTCTGACGATCACCGTCTCCTTCTACTACAACGAGGGCCCGGCGCAGGTCGTGAGTCGCGCACCTCGGACCGGGAACGCCGGCGCGGCGGTGGCCGCGGCGCTGGCGGTCGGGATGGGTCTGGCCGTGGCCTGCCGGACGATGCCCGTCCGTCCGTCGGCGTCTCCGCTCCGGTCGTTCAGCGTCGAGGCCCTCGTGCCGGAGCCGCGCGTGCGCGTGGGGATCGTCGTGGACGCGGCCAGGGTCTCGATCGCGGCCGACTCGGGCGTCGTCGGCTGGCTGTCGTCGGGGGGCGCGTCCCGCCGCGCCCTGGCCGCCCCGACTCTCGACTTCGCCGCTTCGGACGGACCTTCCCGTCGTCCGGGTCTCGCAGACCGGGGAGGACGTCGACGTCGGCTTTCGTCGAGGCCGAAGAGCCGCGAGACGCGATCCGGGTCGACGGCGTGCCCTACCGTGGGGTCGTCGAGGTGCGTCGTGGCGACGACGCGCTGACGGTCGTCAACGTCCTGAACATGGACGACTACCTCAAGGGCGTCGTCCCGAACGAGCTCTCTCCCCAGGCGTTCCCCCAGATCGAGGCCCTGAAGGCCCAGGCCGTGGCCGCCCGTACCTACGCCCTCAAGAACCGGGCGCAGTTCCAGGCCAAGGGATACGACGTCTGCGCGACGGCCTCCTGCCAGGTCTACAAGGGGAAGTCCACCGAGAGCCCGCTCTCCGACCGTGCGGTCGACGAGACGCGCGGGCTGGCCGCGACGTACCAGGGCGCGCCCATCGAGGCCCTCTACACGTCGACCTGCGGCGGGCACACCGAGGACGGCGAGAACATCTTCGACGGCGAGACGTTCCCCTACCTCCACGGCGTCGTCTGCGCGCCGGAGAAATCGGCCTGGTCCCTCGTTACGGACGACCGCTGCGAACGGCCTCCAGGGCGACGAGGAGGGACTGGGCCGGGACGCGGCCCTCCTCGTGAGCCTCGGTGTGTTGGACGCGAGGCCCTATCCGCCCGGCGTTCCTGAAGGGCTCGGCCTCGGACGCCGAGCTCCGGTCGTGGGTCTCTCGCCTGGTCGGCGCGGCGAAGCGCAAGCCGGTCGAGACCGAGATCGAGGGCTCGGTCTCGCGCCGGGGGGCGTTCTTCCGCTACCTCGTGGGGGCGATGGGCTGGGACGAGCGGGCGCGGCGGCTGCTGGCGCCCGGCGACGTCGACTACCTTCTCCAGCTCGAGGACCGTGTCGATCTCCGGGGGCCGGCCGAGCCCCTCGCGGCCGCCCTCCTGATCCAGGAAGGAATCCTCTCTCCCTTTCCGGACAACACCCTGGGCGCCGCGCGCCCGATCACGCGCTCCCAGGCCCTTTCGCTCCTGGCCCGAACCGCGGAGAAGGCCGGGGCTCCCGGCCTCGTCACCGGGGAGTTCCAGGGGAGCGAGCGGGGCGAGGCGAGAGCGACCGTCGGCGGGGTCGTCGCGTCGTTCGCCTCGATCCGGCCGTGCGCCTCTTCCGCTCCCTCGACGGCGTCCATGCCGCGGCGTCGGAGCTGAGCCTCGCCGCCGGCGACCCCATCGACTTCGTCGCGCGGGACGGCCGGATCGCGTTCCTCGAGGTGAACCAGAGCCGGATGGGGTCCTCGGCCGACCGGATGTCGCGCTACTTCCGCTGGGAGGTGCGCCTGTCGCCCGGCGGAGGTGGCGAAGGCCATCGCGCGGTACGGCAAGCGTGGGCACGGTCCTGGACGTGGTGCCGCGCCGGATCGGGAGCTCGGGGCGCGTCGTGGAGCTCGCCGTCGTCGGGAGCGACGGCGACCTCTCGCTCAAGGGCCTCAAGATCCGCTGGGCCCTGGGGCTCCGCGAGAACCTCTTCGTCATCGACCGGGAGCTCGGGCCCGCGGGCGACGTGGAGACGCTTCGTCTTCACGGGAAAGGGCTGGGGCCACGGCGTGGGTCTTTGCCAGGTGGGGGCCTTCGGGATGGCGCGAGCCGGGCTCCACCTTCGCGTCGATCCTGACCCACTACTACTCGGGCGTCGCCATCGAGAAGCTGTACTGAGCCGGTCCCGCTCCTCGCCCCTTCTTTGACAGGGAACCGCAGCGTTTCCGTAAAATCCACTCAGTCTTAGAGATCCAGATGGCCGCCACCACCCTCCCGAAGCGTCTCGAGGCGCTCGTCGTGCCCGGCGGGTTCAAGGGACAGCTGTCCCAGCTCCCGGTCCCCGACCTCCTGCAGCATCTCCGGGTGTCCAAGGGGACTGGAATCCTCTCCCTCGTCTCGGGCGGCGCGCGCAAGGCCCTCTACGTCAAGGACGGCCGCGTCGTCTTCGCCTCGAGCAACCTGCCCAACGACCGCCTCGGCGAGATCCTGATCCGCGAGGGCAAGATCACCGTCGAGGAGTACGAGGCCTCCATCAAGGCCATCTCCAAGGGGAAGCGCCAGGGCAAGGTCCTGGTCGAGATGGGGGCGCTGTCTCCCAAGGACCTCTGGGAAGGCGTGCAGTTCCAGGTCCGGGAGATCGTCTACAGCATCTTCCAGTGGGAGGACGGCCAGTTCCACTTCGAGGAGTCCTCGCTCCCCGAGAAGGAGCGGATCACCGTCGACCTCGACATCCGGGACCTGATCCTCGTCGGCATCCGGCGCGTCGACGCGAGCGGCGCCGTCCAGGCGCGCTATCCCGGACGGGGACGGCGTGCTGGAGCTCGATCGACGAGGACGTGCCCCGAGTCCCTCGAGCCGTACGAGAGGCACGTGCTCAACCTGGTCGACGGGGAGCGGAGCGTCCTCGAGATCTGCCGCGAGAGCGAGATCGGCGACAACGAGACCCTGAAGGTGCTCTACGCCCTCCTCTGCACCGGCCTCGTCCGGGTCAAGGGGAAGAAGGTCTACGCCCTCGACCAGGACTTCGTCCCCGAGGACACGCTCCACGCGGTGCTCACGTCCTTCAACCAGATGTACGGCTACGTCTTCCGCTACATGGTGCGCGAGGTCGGCCCCATCGCCGAGAACGTGCTCGAGAAGTACCTCGGAGGCCTCCGCGAGTCCCGCAAGGACGTCTTCGCCGGGGTCAAGCTCCTGAAGGACGGCACGATCGACCCGGCCGTCGTCGAGCGGAACCTGAACCGCTTCCCCGAGGACGGGCGCCGCGGCCTGGTCGTGGACGGCCTCAACGAGCTGCTCTACGCCGAGCTGCTGGCGGTCAAGCGGACCCTCGGCGCCGAGCACGAAGCGAGCATCATCAAGGCCCTCCGCGACCGCTGAGCCGCCGCCTCCCCGATGATCCCGACGAGGCAGCAGGTGCGGGGCGGCGTCATCCTGCTGGCCCTCGCCGCTCCTCTGGGCCGCGTGGCGACTGTGGCGCCTCCGCTCATCGCGATCGTCGGCCCGACGGCGTCGGGGAAGAGCGCCCTGGCGCTGCGCCTGGCCCGCGAGCACTCGGGGCGAGATCGTCTCCTGCGACAGCCTGCAGGTCTACCGCGGCCTCGACATCGGCAGCGCCAAGGCCGACGGCGGCGGAGCGCCGGGAGGTGCCGCACCACCTCCTCGACGTCGTGGACCCGAGCGAGGCCTTCTCGGCGGCCGACTACGCCCGGCTCGGCGCGCCGGCCCTGCGCCGACATCGCCGCGCGGCGGCCGGCTCGCCATCGTCGCCGGCGGCACCGGGCTCTACCTGCGCGCGCTTCTCGAGGGGCTCTTCGAGGGGCCGGCGCGGGACGAGGCGCTGCGCCGCCGCCTCGAGGGCCTGGCCGACCGCTTCGGCGACGAGCGCCTCCACCGCCTGCTCCGGCGCGTCGACCCGGTGGCCGCCTCGCGCATTCCGACCCGGGACCGCGTGCGCGTCGTCCGGGCCCTCGAGGTCCGGCGTGCGACGGGCCGGCCGATCTCCGCCCACCACGCCGCGCCGCGCCGCGAGGCTCGAGGGCTTCGACGTGATGATCGTCGGCCTCGGCCCGGAGCGCGACGCGCTGCGCGCGCCGGTCGAGGCGCGGACGGCGCTGATGTTCGAGCGCGGCCTCCTGGACGAGGTCCGGGGGCTGCTCGCGCGGGGCTACGGCGCCGACGCTGCGCCCGCTTCGGGCCATCGGCTACCGCCAGGCCGTGGCCGTCCTCCAGGGCGAGCATGGATCGCCGAGTCCGCGCGGCGTGATATCGTCACCGAGACGATGCGGTACGCGAAGCGACAGATGACCTGGTTCCGCCACCAGGCCGCGCGCCGGCGTGGGCCGCGGACCCGGAGGCGGCCCACGCGCTCGCGACCGCCTGGCTGGCCGCGAGGGAATCCCGGTGACGAAGGCGCTCGGACCGTTCCGCCGCGCGATCGTGATCGTGTGCGACGGCCTCGGCGTCGGCGCCGCGCCCGATGCCGCCGCCTACGGCGACGAGGGGAGCGACACGCTGGGGCACGTGCTGGCCTCGCGCACGGTGAACATCCCCAACCTGTGGAGCCTCGGCATCGGGAACCTCACCCCCGGGCTTCGCCGGGGCCCGAAACCCGAAGCCCCGCGGCGCGTTCGGGAAGATGGCGGAGCAGAGCGCGGGGAAGGACACGGCCACCGGCCACTGGGAGATGACGGGGCTGCTCACGCCCAAGGCCTTCCGCACCTATCCCGGGGGCTTCCCGCCGCGAGATCATCGAGCCCTTCGAGAGGCGCATCGGCCGCTCGGTGCTCGGGAACAAGACGGCCTCCGGGACGGAGATCCTGAAGGAGCTGGGAGAGGAGCACGTCCGGACCGGCAGGCCCATCGTGTACACCTCCCAGGACAGCGTCTTCCAGATCGCCGCCCACGAGAGCGTGATACCCCCCGACGAGCTCTATCGGATCTGCCGCGTGGCGTTCGAGATCGCGTGCCTCGAGCACGGCGTCTGCCGCGTCATCGCCCGTCCCTTCGTCGGAGGGACGGCGGCCGACTTCAAGCGGACGCCCAACCGGCGCGACTTTCCCGTCCCCCCTCCGGGCGACACGCTCCTCGACCGGCTCGCCGCCGCGGGGCACGCGGTCTTCGGCGTCGGCAAGATCGAGGACATCTTCACGGGACGCGGGATCGGCGGGGCGGTCCACACGGCCTCGGACTCCCACGGGATCGACGAGACGCTCCTGGCCATGGACCGCGTGCGGGAGGGCCTCGTCTTCACGAACCTCGTGGACTTCGACACTCTGTACGGCCACCGGAACGACGTGGCGGGGTACGCCGCGAACCTCGAGAGGGTCGACGTCCGCCTGGGGGAGGTCCTGGACCGCCTCGGTCCCGAGGACCTCTTCGTCCTGACGGCGGACCACGGGTGCGACCCTTCCGACGAGTCGACGGACCACACGCGGGAGCACGTCCCCCTCCTGGCGGCCGGAGGCCGCGTCGGTCACGGTGTCGACCTCGGGGTGCGCCGGACCTTCGCCGATCTGGGCGCGACGCTGGCCGAGAACTTCGGCGTGGGCCCCTTGAGCGCGGGAACGTCCTTCCTGACGGCCCTGCGGGCCTAGGTGCGGAGCCTCCAAGTGCTTGACAAATCAGGCAGAACGCGCTAAAATCGACGGTTTGAGTGCTCGACCGATGCTCGTCATAGAGGTCCCTCGGATCCCGCCGGAGGGGATGGACGTCGATGCCCCGCTGGATGCCGGGGCAGATCCACGTCCAGGGGGAGGAGAGCTTCGCCCTGGAAGCCGGCGGCCAGGTGGCGTGCCGCGTGGAGAAGGGGGACGACGAGACCGTCCACGTCAAGGGCCGGCTCACCGCCCGCCTCGGGTTGGAATGCGGCCGCTGCCTCGAGGCCTTCTCGCTCCCGGTGGATCAGGACGCTGGACCTCTTCTACCTGCCGCACCAGCCGGGGGAGGACGCCGAGGACGAGGAAGAGATCACGGAGCGGGACCTCGTCGTGGCGTACTACAAGGACGGGCGCCTCGACCTCGGCGAGATCGTGCGGGAGCAGCTCTTCCTGACCCTGCCCATGAAGCGTCTCTGCCGCGAGGAGCTGCCTGGGGCTGTGCCCGACCTGCGGCACGAACCGCAACGCGGCTCCCTGCGCCTGCCCGCCAGCCGCGGAGCCCGACGATCCGCGCTCTCGACCCGCTCGCGCAAGCTCTTCGACAAATAGAGTCTCTCGAAGGAGCCGCCATGCCGAATCCCAAGCGCCGTCACTCCAAGGCCCGCCGCGACAAGCGCCGCGCCCACGACCACCTGCAGGCCCCGGGCCTGAGCCTCTGCCCGAACTGCCACGAGCCGAAGCTGCCGCACCGGGTCTGCCCCCACTGCGGCTACTACAAGGGCAAGCCGGTCATCGGCGTCGAGGAAGTCTAGCTTGGCCGCTTCCGCTCCCCGCGTCGCCGTCGACGCCATGGGCGGCGACCACGGCGCCCGCGTCGTCGTCGAAGGCGCCGTGCGCGGCGTCCCGCGAGCTGGGCGTCCGCTGCCTTCTCGTGGGCCCGCGAGGACCGTCGCGCGACGGAGCTGCGGCCGGCTGGCGGCGACCGGGCTGCCCATCGACGTCGTCGACGCCCCGGACGTCGTGGGGATGGGCGGAGACGGTGACCCGCTCGACCCTCAAGAAGCGCTCGTCGATCCAGGTGGCGGTCGAGCTGGTGCGCGACGGGGGCGCCGACGCCTTCTTCTCCGCCGGCAACACCGCCGCCTGCTGGACCATCGCGAAGCTCGTGCTCGGGCACCCTCGAGGAGGTGGACCGTCCGGCCCTGGCGGCGGTCGTTCCCCAACGTGTCGGGGCGCACGGTCCTGCTCGACGTGGGCGCCAACGCCACGTGCAAGGCGCGCCACCTCGAGGAGTTCGCGGTCATGGGCAACGTCTACACCCGGGCCGTCCTCCACATCCCGAACCCGCGCATCGGCCTCATGAGCATGGGCGAGGAGGAGACGAAGGGGAACGACCTCGTGCAAGGAGGTCCACGAGGTGCTGAAGGCCTCCAGCCTCAACTTCGTCGGGCAACGTCGAGGGGCACGACGTCTTCAACGGCCGGGTGGACGTCATCGTGATGGACGGCTTCACCGGCAACGTCGCTCCTGAAGACCAGCGAGACGCTCGCCGAGCTCGCTGATCGCACCTGCTGCGGGAGGAGCTCGAGCGCGACGCCGCGTCCGGAAGCTCGGCGCCTGGCTGCTCACGCGGCGCCTTCCGCGCGGTGAAGCGGCGCACCGACGCCTCCGAGCACGGCGGGCGCGCCGCTCCTCGGCGTGAAGGGGTGCTGCGTGATCGGCCACGGACGCTCCAACGCCACGCGCCATCAAGCACGGGATCCGGGCCGCGGCCGAGTTCTTCACGAGCGGCGTCAACGCAGAGCATCGAGGCGGAGCTCGGCTCCTCGGGACGCGGAAGGAGGCGGCCCCCGCCGGGACCGCATGAAGATCGCCTTCGTCTTCCCCGGCCAGGGCTCGCAGGAGGTCGGCATGGGGAAGGCCCTCGCCGAGGCCTTCCCCGAGAGCCGCGCCGTCTTCGAGGAGGCCGACGCGGCCCTCGGCTTCTCCCTGTCGCGCCTCTGCTTCGACGGCCCCGAGGACGACCTGCAGCTCACCGCCAACACCCAGCCGGCCATCCTGGCCGACGAGCATCGCCGCCCTCGCGGCCGCTCGCGGCGCGCGGGCGTCGGCCGCCGACTTCGTGGCCGGGCACAGCCTCGGGCGAGTACTCGGCCCTGGTGGCGGCGGGGACGCCTGACGCTCGCGCGACGCCGTCGCGACCGTGCGCCGGCGCGGGCGAGTACATGCAGGAGGCGGTGCCCGGTCGGGCGAAGGGGCGATGGCCGCGATCCTCGGCCTGGACCTGCCCGCGATCGAGCAGGCCTGCGCCGCGGCCGCCGAGGGCGAGGTCGTCACCCCCGCCAACGTGAACTCGCCCGGGCCAGGTCGTGATCGCCGGCCACGCGGCGGCGGTGGACCGCGCCTCGGAGGCGTGCAAGGCGGCGGGCGCGAAGCGCGCGGTGCGCCTGCCCGTTTCCGCGCCCTTCCACTGCGCGCTGATGATGCCGGCGCAGGACTGCGCCTCGCGCCGGACCTCGCGGCGCTGCCGTTCGCCGACCCCGCGGTGCCGCTCGTCAACAACGTGGACGCGCGGGTCGTGACGACGGCCGCGGAGTGCCGCGACGGCCTGGTGCGCCAGGTCTCCGGCGCCGGTGCGCTGGCAGGAGTCGGTCGAGACCCTCGTGGCCGAGGGCGTCGACGACGTTCGTCGAGATCGGCCCCGGCACGGTGCTCTCGGGCCTCGTCAAGAGGATCGCCAAGGGCGCGCGGCGTCCTCAACGTCGAGGACCCGGCGTCGCTCGAGGCGACCGTCGCCGCGCTCGCCTCGGCCGGGAGCGGAGCCTGATGGCGAGCGCGCTCTGACGGGCACGGTCTCGCTCGTGACCGGGCGCCTCGCGCGGCATCGGCCGCGCGATCGCGACGCGCCCTCGCCGCCGAGGGGGCCACGGTCGTCCTCGGCGCGCGCGACGCGGCGCGGCTCGCCGAGGCGGTGGCGCGAGATCACGGCGCGCGGGCGGCCGGGCCGAGGCCGCTCGCCCTCGACGTGGCCGAGCCGCGCCTCGGTCGACGCCGCCATCGCACGCCATCCTCGCGGCCCACGGCAGGATCGACCACCTCGTGAACAACGCCGGCATCACCCGCGACAACCTGCTCCTGCGCATGAAGCACGAGGAGTGGGACGAGGTCCTGGCCACGAACCTCACCGGCGTCTTCCTCTGCACCCAGGCGGCCCTGAAGCCCATGCTCAAGCAGCGGAGCGGCCGCATCGTCAACATCACGTCGGTGGTGGGCCTCACCGGCAACGCCGGCCAGGCCAACTACGCCGCGAGCAAGGCCGGGCTCGTGGGCTTCACGAAGTCGGTCGCCCGCGAGGTGGCCTCGCGCGGGATCACGGTGAACGCGGTGGCCCCGGGCTTCATCGAGACCGACATGACCGCGGCCATGACCGACAAGGCCCGGGAGGCCGTCCTCGGCGCGATCCCCATGGGCCGCGTCGGGCAGGCCCGAGGACGTGGCGGGCGCCGTCGTCTTCCTCGTCTCGGACGCCGCCGCCTACGTCACCGGGCAGGTGCTCGGCGTGGACGGCGGCTTCCACATGTAGAATGGCCCCTGGGCCGTCGTCGGGGCGCCGGTAGGCGTCGTTTGGGAGCGTGGACAAGGTCAACTAGGATTTCGCTGAGCGAAATCATCGGAGGAGCCTCATGGAGCCTGTTGCCGATCGCGTCAAGAAGATCATCGTGGACCAGCTGGGCGTCGAGGAGGAGATCGTGACCCCCGAGGCGTCGTTCGTCGACGACCTGGGCGCGGACAGCCTCGACACCGTGGAGCTGGTGATGGCCCTCGAGGAGGAGTTCGGGATCGAGATCCCCGACGAGGACGCCGAGAAGATCACGCGCGTCAAGGAAGCCGTCGACTACATCGAGAAGCACGGGAGACAAGGGCAAGAAGTAAGGTGCCCGAGAACCGCAGGGTCGTCGTCACCGGCGTCGGGCTCGTGTCGCCCGTGGGCATCGGACACCGAGTCGACGTGGAAGGCTCTCCTCGCCGGGCGCGTCCGGCGTCGCGCCCCATCACCCTCTTCGACGCGTCCCAGCACTCGACCCGCTTCGCCTGCGAGGTGAAGGGGTTCGATCCCGCTGGACTGCGTCGAGAAGAAGGACGTCAAGAAGATGGACCGCTTCATCCAGTTCGCGGTCGCCGCCGCGGACCTCGCGGTCAAGGACTCGGGCCTCGGTCATCGACGCCGCGAACGCCGAGCGGGTCGGCGTCTACATCGGCAGCGGCATCGGCGGGTTCGCGACCATCGAGCGCGAGCACGAAGCCCTGCTGAAGGGCGGGCCCGCGCAAGATCAGCCCGTTCTTCATCCCGGCCGCCATCGTCAACCTGGCCTCGGGCTGGGTGTCGATCCGGACCGGGGCCAAGGGGCCGAACTCCTGCACGTGCACCGCCTGCACCTCGAGCGCTCACGCGGTGGGCGACTCGTTCCGCCTCATCCAGCGCGGCGACGCCGACGCCATGATCGCCGGCGGCAGCGAGGCCGCCATCACCCCGCTCGGCGTGGGCGGCTTCGCGCGCGATGCGCGCGCTCGTCCACCCGCAACGACGACCCGGCCCGAAGGCCTCGCGCCCCTTCGACAAGGACCGCGACGGCTTCGTCATCGGCGAGGGCTCGGGGATCCTCATCCTCGAGGAGCTGGAGCGGGCGCGTCGCCGCGGGGCCCGCATCTACTGCGAGGTCGTCGGCTACGGCATGTCGGGCGACGCGTACCACATCTCCGCGCCCTGCGAGGACGGCGACGGCGCCGTCCGGGTCATGCGGAAGACCCTCGAGGACGCGGGCGTCGGACCCGAAGGTCGTGGACTACGTCAACGTCCACGGGACGTCGACGCCGCATGGGCGACCGGATCGAGGTCGGCGCCCTCAAGCCGGTCTTCGGCGAGCACGCGCGGAAGCTGGCCATCAGCTCCACCAAGTCGATGACCGGGCATCTCCTCGGCGCCGCGGGCGGCCTCGAGGCGGGGATCACGGCGCTCGCCATCCGCGACCAGATCCTCCCTCCCACCATCAACGTCGAGAACCAGGACCCCGACTGCGACCTCGACTGCGTGCCGAACACGGCGCGCCGGGCCGCGGTGCGCTACGCGCTCTCGAACTCCTTCGGCTTCGGCGGAACCAACGGGGCCCTGTTGTTCCGCCGCCTCGAGGCCTAGCGATGACGCCAAGGCGAGGCGGAATGCGGCGCGGAATAACTGAATGAGGACTCACTCATGAAGATCGTCGTTTGCGTCAAGCAGGTGCCGGACACCGAGACGCGGGTGAAGATCGCCTCCGACGGCGCCTCTATCGCGGAGGGGGACGTCAACTGGATCGTCTCCCCGTACGACGAGTTCGCGATCGAGGAGGCGCTCCGGATCAAGGAGGCCAAGGGGGGCGAGGTGGTCCTGGTCTCCGTCGGCCCCGAGCGCGTGCAGACCGCGCTGCGCAACGGCCTCGCCATGGGCGCCGATTCCGCCGTCCACGTGAAGGACCCGCTCCTCGACAAGGCCGATCCGGCCGCCACGGCCCGCGCCCTCGCCGCCGCCATCCGCACGCTGGCGCCCTTCGACCTGATCCTGGCCGGCCAGCAGGGGGTGGGCGGGGACAACGGCCAGGTGCCCGGCCTCCTCGCCGAGATCCTCGACCTTCCCCAGGTCACGGTCGTCGTCAAGATCGAGCTGCAGGAGGGGAAGGCCGTGGTCGAGCGCGAGATCGAAGGAGGGCGCGAGACCTGGGAGACCTCCCTGCCCGCGGTCCTCTCGACGCAGAAGGGGCTGAACGAGCCGCGGTACGCGAGCCTCAAGGGGATCATGGCCGCCAAGAAGAAACCGGTCCAGGCGCTGGACCTCGCGGGCCTGGGTCTCGCCGCCGCCGACGTCGCCCCGAAGACCGACGGTCGTCTCGATGGAGCTGCCCCCGTCCCGTCCCGCCGTGCGGCTGATCGAGGGGGATGCCGCGGCCCAGGCGAAGGAGCTGCTCCGGCTCCTCCACGAAGAAGCGAAGGTGATCTGACATGGCCCCTCTCGTCCTGACGTTTGCGGAGCACCGCGGCGGCGTCCTGAGGCGCCCGTCCCTCGAGGCCGTCTCGGAAGCGCGGCGCCTGGCGGACGCCCTCGGAGGGTCGGTGGCGAGCGTCGTGATCGGATCCGACGCCCCGGGCCTCGAGTCCGAGCTCGGCTCCTACGGCGCCGACCGCGTCCACGTCTTCGGCGACGCCGGCCTCTCGGCCTATGCCACCGAGGCGTACGCGCGCGCTCTCGCCCAGGTCGTCACGGAGACGAAGCCGGCGGTCGTCCTCATCCCCTTCACGGCGATGGGGAAGGACCTGGCGCCGCGGGTCGCGGCCCGGACGGGCGCCGGCCTCGTCTCGGACTGCGTGGCGCTGGTCGTGAAGGACGGCCGCGTCGAGGCCCGCCGTCCCATGTACGCCGGGAAGGCCTACGCGACCGTCCGCTGGGCGGGTGAGCCGCAGATGGCCACGCTCCGGGCGAACGTCTTCCCGCTGGGGCGCCCCGATGCCGCGCGCAAGGCCGAGCGCGTCGCGGGCACGGTCGACGTCGCGTCCCGCGCCCGCGTCACGGCGACGCGGGCCACGGCCGCCGGGAAGGTCGAGCTGACCGAGGCCCAGATCATCGTCTCCGGCGGGCGCGGCCTGAAGGGGCCCGAGCACTTCCATCTCGTGCAGGAGCTGGGCGAGGCCTTCGGCGCCGCCGTCGGCGCCTCGCGGGCGATCGTGGACGCGGGCTGGGTGGACCACCAGATGCAGGTGGGGCAGACCGGCAAGACCGTCTCACCGACCCTCTACATCGCCTGCGGGATCAGCGGCGCGATCCAGCACCTGGCCGGGATGTCTTCGTCGAAGGTCATCGTGGCGATCAACAAGGACGGCGATGCGCCGATCTTCAAGGTGGCCAACTACGGGATCGTCGGCGACGCCTTCGAGGTCATCCCGAAGCTGACCGAGGCCGCCAAGGCGTACTTCGCCGCCAAGGGGTAGCGATGGCGGACCGGGAGGTTCTCGAGACCGACGTCCTGGTCGTGGGCGGCGGCCCCGCGGGGCTGGCGGCCGCGATCCGGTTCAAGGACCTCCTCGAGGCGCACAACAAGACCGCGGCAACGAAGCTCGACGCCAGCGTCATGGTCGTGGAGAAGGGGGCCGACTTCGGGGCCCACAGCCTATCGGGCGCCGTTCTCGATCCGGTCTCCCTGCGCGAGCTGATCCCCGACTTCGAGGCGAAGGGCGCGCCGGTCGCGACGCCGGTCACCGAGGACCACGTCTACTTCCTGACCCGGAGCGCGCGACTCGGCCTCCCCGTCGTGCCGCCGCCGCTCCGGAACCACGGCAACTACGTCATCAGCCTGAACCAGCTGGTGAAGTGGCTCGCCGGCCAGGCCGAGTCGCGCGGCGTCGACCTCCTGCCGGGGTTCCCGGCGGCCGAGGTGCTGTACGAAGGGGATCGGGTCGTGGGCGTGCGCACCGGCGACAAGGGGATCGACAAGCACGGCCAGAGGAAGGGGAACTTCGAGGCGGGTGTCGACCTTCGCGCGAAGGTGACGATTCTCGCCGAGGGAGCCCGCGGCAGCCTGACGAAGCAGGTGGTTCCGCGGCTCGGCCTCGATGCCGGGAAGTTCCCGATGGTCTACTCGATCGGGATCAAGGAGCTCTGGGAGGTCCCCGCGGGACGCCTCGCGAAAGGCGCCGTGATCCACACCATGGGCTTCCCCCTCGACAGCCACACCTTCGGGGGCGGGTTCGTCTACGGCTTCACGGAGACGCGTGTCTCGGTGGGCCTCGTCGTGGGCCTCGACTACCGCGATCCCTTCCTGGATCCCCACGCCCTCTTCCAGCGCTTCAAGGAGCACCCGCTCCTCCGGACGATGCTCGACGGCGGCACGATGGTCCGCTACGGCGCCCGCACGATCAGCGAGGGGGGCTGGTACTCGATCCCGCGCCCGTACGCCGACGGGCTGCTGCTGGTGGGCGAGGCCGCCGGCTACCTGAACGCCATGCGCCTCAAGGGAATCCACCTGGGCGTGAAGACCGGGATGCTGGCGGCGGAGACGGCGCTCGAGGCGCTCAAGACGGGCGACTCGTCCGCCGCGACGCTCAAGGCGTTCGAGGACAAGGTGAACGCGTCGTACGTGCGCCAGGAGCTGTGGAAGGTCCGCAACTTCCACCAGGGCTTCAAGGGGGGCCTCTGGTCCGGCCTCGTCCACAGCGGCATCCAGATGGCCACGGGCGGGCGCGGCCTCGTCGACCCGATGACGCCCTTCGAGAGGGTACGCGGAGATGGAGACCCTCGCCGCCTCCCACGGCTCCGGGACGACGCGCGACGCGTTCGAGCGCCAGAAGGCCGACGGCGTCCTGCACGTTCGACCGCGTGACCGACGTCTACCACTCCGGGACCAAGCACGACGAGGACCAGCCCGCCCACCTCCACGTGGCCGACACGACCGTCTGCGAGACGAAGTGCCGCGAGGAGTACGGAAACCCGTGCGAGAAGTTCTGCCCGGCCGCCGTCTACGAGATGGTCCCCAAGGACACCGCGCCCGGCGGACCTGCGCCTCCAGATCAACTTCTCCAACTGCGTCCACTGCAAGACGTGCGACGTCATGGACCCGTACCAGATCATCACCTGGGTCACGCCCGAGGGCGGCGGCGGACCCCGGTACGACGATCTGTGAGGGGCGCCTTCTACGACCATCCGGTCTTCGGCGAGCACGACGCCGGGCGAGGACATCCGGAACGCCCCGAGCGTCTCGACGCCGTCCGCCTCGGCCTTCGTCTCTCGGGGTGCGAGGACGGGCTGACCCGGAAGACCCCGCGCCCGGCCACGCGCGACGAGCTCCGGGGCGCCCACACGGCCGCCCACGTGGACCGCGTCGCGTCGACGGAGGGACGAACGGTCCGCTTCGACCCCGACACGCAGGCCGGACCACGTTCGTACGAGGCGGCCGTGCTCGCGGCGGGCGCGGTCGCGGACGCGGTGGACCGCGTTCTGGACGGAGAGACTGGATCGGGCCTTCTGCGCCGTGCGACCTCCCGGACACCATGCCGAGGCCGACCGGGCCATGGGCTTCTGCCTCTTCAACAACGTCGCGGTGGGGGCCGCTCACGCCCTCGCTCGCGGCCTCGAGCCGGGTCCTCGTCATCGACTTCGACGTGCACCACGGCAACGGCACGCAGGCGATCTTCTACGGCGATCCCCGCGTGCTCTACGTCTCGAGCCACGAGTACCCGTTCTATCCGGGGACGGGAGCGATCGGACGAGGTCGGAGAAGGGGCGGGCCGCGGGCTTCACGGTGAACCTGCCCGCTCCCCGCGGGCTGCGGCGACGCGGAGTACGACCTCCTCTACCGCGAGCTGGTCGTCCCCATCGGCCGCGCCTTCGATCCGCAGCTCGTCCTGGTGTCGGCGGGCTTCGATCCCCATGCGGCGGATCCGCTGGCCGGCATGCAGGTGTCGGAGCGGGGCTTCGCGTCGCTCATGCGCCGGTGTCTCGAGACGTCCGTGGGCGCGGGAGGGCGCTGCGTCGTCGCCCTCGAGGGAGGCTACGACCTGCCGGCCATTGCGGCGTCCACGGCGTCGGTCCTTCAGGCTCTGGTTTCGGAGGACGAGGACGACGCCCGCCGACGAGATCCCCGCGACGCCCCTTGGGGAGGCCCTCGTCGATCGCCATCGCCGGGCGCTTCGCTCCGTTCTGGCCGACGACCTGATCGCTCCGGGGCGGACCCGAAGGCTGCTCGCGGATCGTCAAGGCAGCAGGGGCGATGAGCTGAGGGATGCCGAAACCTTCCCGACGGGCGCGGGACGGCCGAGGATGGCGGCCACCGTCAAATCAGCCGTCACGTTGATGACCGTCCGGAACATGTCAGGGATCGCGTCCAGGGCGATGAGCAGGCCGATACCCTCGGTGGGGAGGCCGACGGCCAGGAAGATCGGAGCCGAGATGATGAGCCCTCCGGCGGGCACACCAGGAGCCGCGAAGCTCAGAAGCGCCGCGACGGCCGCACCTTGCAGCAGCCGAGGTGGATCGATGGCCGCCCCATAGAGGTGGGCGATGAAGAGCATGCCTCCCAGGGTGCCGGCCGGAGCGCAGAACTTGAACGTCGAGATGGCGAGGGGCAGGCAGAACCCGGTCACCTCCGGCGGCAGGCCCAGGCTCCGCCCCGCATTGACCAACGCGGGAAGCGACGCGAGCGAGGAGCGCGTGCTGAAGGCGACCGCCTGCACCGGCGCAGCGGCGCGGCCGAAGTCCCGAAGCGAGACCCTCCCCGCGCCGACCGCGACGGGGTAGAGGGCGAGCAAGAGCGCCGCGTAGAGGACCGACACGAGCGAGATGTAGTACCCAAGCGCTCCCGCGGCGGCGACGCCCAGCCGGGCCGCGAGCGGGAATGCCAGGGCAAAGACACCGAGCGGCGCCCACGCGAGAATCCCTTCGATCAAGACGCCCATGGCGGCTGCCACCGCGCGGGAAGGGACGACCGCGGCCTGGCGCAGTTCGGGGGCCACCCGCGTCAGGGCCAGCGCAAAAGCGAGTGTGAAGACGACGAGTGGGAGCATGGCGCCCTCCGCTGCCGCGCGGATGGGGTTTGTGGGCACGAGCCCGATGAGCCATCGGGCCAGGGTGGGTGCCTCCCCCAGGGGTGCAGGGCCTGACGCGCTCGCGGCCGTGCCGGCGAGCAGCGAGGCGGTGATCGTGGGATCGAGAGGGAAGCGCTCGAGCAGGAGTGGTACGACGAGCACCGTGGCGCCGGCGCTCGCCGAGGCCAGGACGACGAAGAGCAGGAGGGCTTGCCCGCCGAGCCGGCCGATCGCCCGCGCATCCGCGGTCGAGGCTACCCCGACGATCAGGCTCGAGACCACGAGCGGTACGACGGTCATGAGAATCGCATTGACCCAGAGGGTGCCCACGGGCTCGACGAGGGCGGCCAGTGCGAGCAACGCCGGGGCACGCGCAAGGTGAGCGGCGACGCCCGCCGAGAGGCCAAGAATGAGTCCTGTGACGACGCGGCCAGTTGTGGACATGCGACTCGTTGTACCGCGTTGCTACACGCGCCCGGCAGGCATGAACATGCGGTCTCACCCCGCGGACGAGTCTCGGCCTTCGGACGGAAAGCGGAAGCGGCGAGGAGGGCTAGGTGATCAGGCCGTGGCGCAGGGCCTTGCTGACGGCCTCGGACTTCGAGTGGACGTGCAGCTTCTCGTAGACGTTCCGGACGTAGCTTCGGACGGTGTTCACGCTGATGCCGAGACCCACGCCGGCGGCCTCGTAGCTCTGGCCCTCCGCGAGGAGCTGAAGCAGGCGCAGCTCCTGAGGGGTGAGGGGCTCGGCTGGCGGGTCGGGGGGCGTAGTGCGGCGGAAGAGCGTCACGACCTTGCGGGCGATCTCCGGCGACATCGGGGCGCCACCGGAAGCGGCTTCGCGAATGGCCTCGAGCAGACGTGCCGGCCGCGTCTTCTTGAGCAGATACCCGACCGCCCCGTTGCAGATCGCTTCGAACACGCGCGCCTGGTCGGCGTAGACGCTCAGCATCAGGACTTCCGTCGAGGGGTTGCGTTCGCGCAGGAGCCGGACGCCTTCGGTCCCGGGCACGCCCGGCAGCTTGATGTCCAGAAGCATCACGTTGGCCGCGTCGGAGTCAGGCGCGCGGAGAGCCTCCTCCACTGAGCCGTATCGGCCGACGCAGCGATACCCCGCGGCGCCGTCGACCAGGGTCGCGAGGCCGTCGCGCATCGTCCGGTCGTCCTCGACTATGGCAACGGTCACCGGGCTCCGCGAGGCCGGCTCGGTCGGGCCCATTTCGAGCGATCCTAGACGCGATCGGGGGCGCCTGCCAACAGCATGATCATGCGTGGCGCCTCCAAGGGAACTCGAGGCCGACGCGGGTGCCGCGTCCCCCCGGGCCCGCCGTGATGGAAAGGGTGCCGCCCAACTCCGCGGTGCGCGCCCGCATGTTCGCGATTCCGTGACCTCCGGCGGAGCCGGCCGGCGAGCCCGGATCGATGCCGGCGCCGTCGTCCGTCACTTCGGCTACGAGACGGCCTCTCGTGTCGGAGATCCTGACCGTCGCGTGTTCCGCTCGCGCGTGGCGCAGGACGTTGGTGAGGCTCTCCTTCAGGATCAAGTAGAGGTGACGGCGGTGCTCGGGCCGGAGGTCGACGCGGGCGGTCTCCCGGGGTGCCTCGAGGCTCCAGGAAACGCGGCTTGCCTCGAAGAGGTCGGCGGCAAAGATGCGCAGCCGGGCGACGACCGCGTCCAGGGTGTCGAGGCGAGGATCGACGAGCCAGACCACATCGCCCATCTGGTCCACCACCGTGCGCGCCTCTTCGGCAATGGTGCCCAGGAGAGGGGCGGCATCGGGCTTGAGGGCCTCCACCTGGCTTCGGACCACTTCGCTCAGGATGGCGATCCGAGACAGGCTCGCGCCGACGTCGTCGTGGAGATCGGCGGCGATCCGGGTCCGGACGCGCTCCACCGCGACCGCGCGGGCCACGCGAGCGCGGTAGGCGGCCACCAGCGGCAGCCCGGCGGCCAGGGCGGCGAGGCCCAGGAACCACCCGCGCCGCCACACGGGTGCGAGCACCTCGAAGGAGACGGAGGCAGGAACGCCTTCGCCGCGGCCGGGGAGGAGGGATCGCACCTGGAATCGGTAGCGCCCTGGCGCCACGCCGGCGAGGACGACGGAGCGCCTCTCCGTGGGCGCGCCCCAGTCGCGGTCCGCGCCCTCGAGGACGTACTGATAGCGAAGGCCGTCGGCCTCACGTGAGCCTGGGCTCACGTAGTCGATCTCGAGCCGGCTGTCATCCGATCGGAGTGAGATGCCATCGATAGCCGATTCACCGACCGCGGATACGTTCAGGGGCGCCCCGTTGACACGCACCGCGCTCACGAAGGTGGCGGGGGGCTCGGGAACGGGCACGTCGAGCGGCACGAGTCGCGCGAGGCCGGCGGTGGTGGCGAACCAGATCCGCCCCTGGTGGTCCCGCAGCGAGCCCAGGACCTCGCCGCGAGGCAGGCCGTCTTCGGCGCCGTAGCGTACGACCCGACCGGACTCGGGATTGAACCGGTCAACCCCGCCTCCGGTGCCCAGGTACAGGTCACCCGAGGGGTGCTCGGCAATGCTCCAGACCGTGTCGCTCGAAAGGTCCTGCGCTTTGCCGTACCACCGCGCTTTGGGGTGATCCGCGCGAGGGTCGTCGATGCGCCCGAGCCCCGCGGCCGTGCTGGCGATCCAGAGGCGGCCCTTCGTGTCCACGAGAAGAGCGCGCAATTGGCCGGCGCCCGCGTTGAGGGGGCGACCTTCGCGGGTTGTATCGGAGAGGATTGTCTCGAACCGGCCCGCTCGCTGCCGGAGCAGGAGGCCCTGCTCCAGCCCGACCCACATCTGGCCCGAGCGGTCCTCGGCGAACGCGTGCAGGATCGGCAGATCGCCCGGCAATCCGTCGGCCGACCCGTAGGTCTGGACGCGTCCGCTCTTCGGGTCGACTCGCGAGATGCCGTTCCCTGGCTCGGCGTACGTGGCGATCCAGACGCCGCCGAGGGAGTCTTCGAACACGCGGAACACGTCGTTCGAGCGGAGCCCGTCGCGCGCGGTGAGCACGGCTACGGGGGGTGCGGACGCGAGCCCTTCGACGGACGTAGGCCCCACCCCGATGAGCCCGTCGCCGGTCGGGATCCACCAGCCTCGGTGGCGATCCTGGAAGGCGATCTGGGACCATCCCCATCCCGGATTCGTGCCCGGGCGCAGGGCGCCGATGCTGATCCGATGGAAGCCCCGTTCGTCGAAGCAGCTCAGCTCCACGTCGCTCATCAGCGAGACCACACACGGTCGGCCGTCGCGAGCCTCGAAGATCGACGAGATGCGAAGGGCGGGGAGGCCGTCGTCGAGCGTGAAGGTGGTCAAGCCCCCGCGGACCACGCGGCGGGCACCGGATTCGGTGGCGACCCAGAGGTCTCCGCGGGCGTCCTGGGCGAGACCCCAAGCGTAGAAACCGCGCACCACACTCGAAACCGAGGCGCCCGCCTTGTCGTCCAGGGTCAGCGCCGCCACACCGAGGACGGTGCCCACCCAGAGGCGATCTCCCGCGGCCAGGAGCGAATGGACGTTCGACGCCGGCAGCCCGTCGCGGGCTCTGAACGCGCGCTCGACGATGCGCACGTGACCGCTCCCACCCACCCTCTGACGGTCGATGAGAGCGAGCCCTTCCCGCGTCGCGGCCCACAGTCGGTGTCGTTCGTCGAGGGCGAGCGCACGCACCTCGTCGGCGGGAAGGCCGTCGGCGGTCGTGAAGCGGGACGCCCGTCCATCGGGATCGCGCCGATAGAGCCCGCTGCCGGCCCCGACCCAGAACCCGCCCTGGTCGTCCTCTAGAACGGCCTTGACGGTCGAATCGTTCTCCCCTTGCCGCGGAAGGCCGATTGGGACCTCCACGAGAGTGAGGACCCCCTTGGTTTGCGACACGCGGAACAGGCCGTCGCCCGTGCCGCACCAGACTGTTCCGTCGCGGCCTTCTGCGATCGCGTTGACCGCGCTCTCCCGACGATCGGGCCGCTGGACCGGAACGAAGCGTCCGGCCGGACTGGGGGCGGCGGGGACGAATTGCATGAGGCCACGGCTGTAGCCGACGAAGTAGCGGCCGTCGTGAGTGCGGAAGAAGGACCGGAGGCCGTGCAGCCCCCCACGCTCCGGGGTAGAGAACGTCTCCACGTTGTGCCCGTCGAAGCGGGCGAGGCCGTCGTCGGTGCAGAACCAGACGAAGCCGCGCTCGTCGCTCGCCACGCAGGCGAGCTGGTCGCGGGGAAGCCCCTCCGCCGTCGTGAGGGACCGCACAGGAAGCTGCTCGGCGGCGCCCGGCGTCACGACGGCAAGACTCGACCCCACGAACAGTGCGAGGGGCGGGCGCATGCGGGACAGTGTCCGCCAAGGCCGAGGGGGAGTCCAGCCATGGCCGCCTGGCGTTCGCTCAGCGGCGGGCCTCCGGGGTCCGCCCCGCATGTTCATGCCTGCCGCGCGAGCGGTCGGTCTTGCTACCGTTCCGGGCCATGCTCACGGGTCGTCGGCGAACGCCCCTGTTCCGAGGTTGCCTCCGGCCCGCCGGGGCCACGTTGGCAGTTCTGGCTGTGTTCCTCGTCCTTGGCTACCACGACGTGGTGTCAGCGCAATCCCTCGACTCCATCACCGTGACTCCGACCGACCCCACCATCGACGTCGGCCAGAACCAAGGCTTCACGGCCACCGCGATCTTCAGCGACGGATCGACGCGGATGCTTTCCGGCAGCCCCCTGGCGGGAGGGGACCACCACTCGTGCGCGCTGATCTCCGATGGGACGGTGCAATGTTGGGGATGGAATCAATACGGGCAGCTTGGAAACGGCCTCAACACCGATTCCCCCGTTCCCGTTCCAGTCAGTGGGATCACGAACGCCACCGCCATTGCGGCAGGCTTGGCGCATACGTGTGCGCTGCTGGCCGGCGGGTCGATAGCGTGCTGGGGATTGAACGAATTCGGCCAGCTGGGGAACGGTCTGAGCACCGATTCTCCAACCCCGGTCGTGGTCAAGAGCATCGCGAATGCAACGGCCGTCACGGCAGGCTACGGCCACACGTGCGCGCTGCTCGGCGACGGGTCGGTCTGGTGCTGGGGCGAGGACGACCTCGGCCAACTGGGGAACGGCTCAGGTGACGAGAATCTCGGCTCACTGACGCCGGTTCAGGTCGTGGGCATGAGCAACTCTGTCGCCATTGCCAGCGGTGGGTGGGATCACACTTGCGCGCTGGGAGCGGACGGATCCGTGTGGTGCTGGGGGGCGAATGATTCCGGACAGCTCGGCATTGGCCGCACCTCGACGCTCCGATCTCAGGCGACTCAGGTCGTCGGCCTGAGTGGCGCCACGGCCATTTCCGTTGGCTCCAACAACTCCTGCGCCCTGCTGGCCGATGGGTCCGTCCAGTGCTGGGGGGCCGACGAGAGCGGCCAGATCGGCGATGGCGGGACGACCCCGATCCCGTACACGACACCCCAGGCCGTTTCCGGGATCTCCAACGCCAGGGCCATCACGACCGGCTTCTCCCATAGCTGCGCGTTGCTCAGGGACGACGCGATCAACTGCTGGGGAGCGTATGGAGCGGACTACTGGGGCCAGGTCGGTGACGGCGGCGATACGGGCGCGGTTGCTCCTGTCTCCGTCTATGGGGTCGCCGATGGCATGGCCATCGAGGCCGGCGACGATCACACCTGCGTGGGGCGGGGCGACGGATCGGTGTGGTGCTGGGGGCTGAACGACTACGGCCAGTTGGGCGATCGCAGCGGGATCAATGCCCCCAGCCCGGTGGCGGCAATCGGAGTCCCTTCCATCACCACCCTTCGGTGGGCCAGCAGCTCGGAAGCCGTGGCGCCCGTCACGCAGAACGGTGTGGCCCTGGGCCTGATCTCGGGGCGAACGGAGATCTCGGCGTCGGCGAACGGCATTGCAGGCCAGACCCTGCTGACGGTCGGTGCTCCGGGGCCCGGCCCGACGTCAACTTTCCTTCAAGCCATCCCGAATCTCGCGGCCGTCGGCCAGCCGGTCAGCTTCCTCGCCCAGGTGAGCGGCAGCAACCCCACTGGCACCGTGGACTTCTTCGAGGGCGCGACCCTCCTCGGCAGCGGTACATTGAGCAGCGGCACCGCGAGCCTCGCCACGAGCGCGCTGGCCCTCGGCATCCATCAGGTCACGGCGTACTACAACGGTGATGCCGGCAACGCGGCCAGCGACTCGGCGGCCGCGACGGTCAGGATCACCAACGCCGTCGATCTCGCGGTGACGATGAGCGCCAGGCCAACGGCCGGCAGTGGCAACCAGCCGCTGGTCTACGCGATCACCGTGACCAACAACAGCGCCTTCGGCGCCACCGGCGTCCAGCTGAATCACAGCCTGCCCAGCCCGGCGACGTTCAACAACATAGTGACCACGTCCCAGGGGACCTGCGGGCTGCTCAATCCCTCCCTGCTGCGTTGCGATCTGGGCGCGCTCCCGGCGAATAGGCAGGCCGTGGTCAACGTGACGGTCACCCCCACGGCGAGCACGACCCTGACGAGTTCGGCCAATGTGTTCGGCGCCGAGGCCGATCCCGTTCTGGCCAACAACGCCGCGACGGTGACGACCCTGATCGACGCGGCCGACCTCGCCGTGACCCTGATCGATGCGCCCGATCCCGTCGGTGTCGGCCAGATGCTCACCTACACGCTGGGCGTCTCGAACCTCGGCCCCTCGCCGGCGAACAACGTCGTGCTCGGGCTTGCCTACGATCCCTCGCTAACCCTCACATCGTTTACCGCGGCGGGCTTGCCGCCCACAGGCTGCGGCGGATCGTCGACTCAAGCGAGCTGCAGTATCAGCACGCTACCGAATGGCGCGGCCGGTACCATCACCCTGAATTTCGCGACGACCGCAGTGGCAACAGTGTCCGCTACCGCGACCATTACGTCGACGAACCTCGATCCGAACGTCGCGAACAATACCGCCTCCACGACGACCACGGTATTGCGGCAGCGGCTCGCGGACTTGGCGATCACGATCACCGACACGCCGGACCCAGTCCCGACGGGCGGCACCATCGCTTACACGATTCCGGTCCTGAACAACGGCCCCAACACCGACGACGGCATCGCTGTCAGCGGCTCGTTGTCCGGAGGAGCGGAGTTCGTGCCTGGCTCGCTCGTCACGATCGGAGGCACCTGCAACCTCACCGCGACGACCTTCGCCTGCACGGGAGCGAAGGTCGTCGGGCTGGCCAGCGCGAACATGTTCGTCAACGCCACGGCGCTCGCGACCGGAACGGTGACGCTGACCGCAAGCGTCACCGGCGCCGAAACGGACCCGAATACGCCCAATAACGCAGCCACCGCCCAGACCCTGGTGGTGCCACCGCCCCCCTTGACCCTGGCTCCGATCTACACGCAGGGCGCTAGCTACCGCATCGTGCCGGCGCTCCCTGTCCTCTCGCCGATCTACACTCAGGGAGCAAGCTACCGGATCATCCCGCCGGCGCTGACGCTCGCTCCGATCTACACGCAGGGAGCGAGCTACGCGATCACGTCCAACACGCCGGCCGGTCCCAACCAGACTGTGGCCCTTCCCGGCGGCCTGACCGCGACGTTCGCCAACGTCTCCGTGCCGGGAAACACCACTGTTGTTGCGATTCCCCCGACCCTGGCCGGAACGCTCCCGGGCGGGTTCGCGGTTTTCGGCAACCTCGCGTTCGAAGTCACGACGACCGCGACCGTGAGCGGGCCGATCACGCTGACCTTCGTCGTCGCGTCCGCCCCCGACCCACTGACCTTCGCGACCTTGCGCGTCCTACACGGCGAGGGCGGATCGCTCGTCGACCGGACGCTTCTGCCGCCTTCGGCGCCGGCGCCCGATTTCCCGACCCGGAGGATCAGCGCGCGTGTCCCATCCCTCAGCCCCTTCGTCATCGCGCAGATCATGAGCCATCCTCCGGTGGCTCAATGTCGCGACGCCGTGCTGGCTGCGAACGGAGCCTGCCAGGCCATCGTCGGTGCCGCTGCCGTAGACGCGGGCTCGTTCGACCCCGATCCGGGCGACGTCATTACGAAGGCCCTCGACAACTACGGCCCCTTCGGCCTGGGCGCCCACAGCGTGACATTGACGGTGACCGACGGGTCCGGTGCGTCGAGCAGCTGTGGCGCCACGATCACGGTACGCGACATGACGCCCCCGACACTAGTGTGCCCTTCCAACGTCACGACGGAGTTCACCGATGCCCTCGGCGCTGCCGTGGCGATCGGGCCGCCCGCGACCGCCGACAACTGCTCGACCACTGCGGTCACGTCGGACCCTGTGTCGGGAGGCGTCTTTCCCATCGGGTCGACGGCTGTCACGTGGACGGCGGCCGACCCTTCCGGGAACGGCGCGACCTGTCGATCGACCGTCGTCGTGGTCGGTGCCCTCGGCGTCAAAGGCGACGTCTTGGCCGACCTGAAGGCAGTTCGCGCGGGCCTGCCGCGCGGCGCGGTGCGCACCGGCCTGGACGTTGCGGCCGGGCTCCTGCAGGCCTCGGTGGACGCGCGACTCTGGATGGACCAGACCCACCTGCGTCCGGCCACAGGCGACAGTGCCTTCGTGCTGGAGCGAGACAGCGTGGCCACTCTCCTCGCCGTGAGCCAGGTGGTCCGGAAGGCTGGCGACGTCCCCGTGCCGGCCAGCACGCTTGCAGCGTTCATCGGGCGGATCACCCGCTCGGATCGCCTGCTCGCGCAGGTGGCGATCGAGGATGCGACCGCGCGGCACGGGCGTGCGTCCGACATCGCACGGGCTCGCGCGAATCTGGCGGATGGCGATGTAGAAGCAAGTCAGGACCGGGCCTACCGGGCGATCGACGACTATCGCGAGGCCTGGGCGCTGGCCCAGAAGGCCGTGACAGGCAAGTGAAGTGGAGGAGACCATGAAGTCGTCCATGATGACGTTGGCCGCCGTGATGCTGGCCGCGAGTGCCGGCGCCCAGGTGATCGACAGCGGGAGCACCGGCGCCGACGGCGTCTTTCACGCCGGGCTGGGCCGCGCGGTGAGCGAGGTCCCGCCGGGGACGGTCTTCGACTGTGTCGGCCCTCCGCTCGCGCCCGATTCCTGCGTTGCCACCGTACCACTACGCGAGCCACCGAATCACATCTTCAACTTCACGGAGATGACGGTCGACAGTAACGTCGTGGTGCGGTTCCAGAGGAATGCGGCCAACACTGCGGCGCTCGTTCTGGTGGTGGGGAATGTACTCATCAACGGTTCTATCAACGTTGGCGGAGAGAGTGTCGGAATGGTCGGCGGGTTGGCGAGGGGCGGGCCCGGAGGTTTCGATGGCGGGGGGAGGGCCCGCGACGTGACATCCTCGTTGAGGTGGGTCGGCGGTGCAGGCGGCGGCCCCGGAGGCGGTGTCGGGGAAACGTGGCTACGGGGCCCGGACGTCACCTTGAGACGCAGTTCAGGAGGCAACTTCGTCGGAGGCACTGAGCTCCAGCCCCTGGGAGGCGGATCAGGTGGTGGAGGCGGAGCGGACTCGATCCTCGGCAGCAACGGCGCAGGCGGCGGAGGGGCCCTACTGGTCGCAGCTGGAGGCGCGATCGACCTGGGCACGTCCGCTCTTGTAAGCAACGCAATCGAATCGGCCGGTGGAGACGCAGGCCGCGATGGGGCCGGAAGCGGTGGCACGGTTCGCCTTGTCGCAACGACTATTAGGGGAAGCCGCTCGCTTTACGCATTGGGAGGCTCTGGTGGCGCCAAGGGCTCCCCGGGCGTCATCCGCATCGAAACACCCGGCAGCGGCATGCAGTGGACCGGCTTCAGTGCCCCCCAGGCTATCTTCAACCCGCCCGGACAGCCCATCGTCATCTTCCCGCCGATCATGCCGGAGCTGCGAGTCGTTTCAATCGGCGGCGTGGCGCCCCCGGCGCACCCCAGGGCCGACGCCGAGACGCCGGACCTCGCGCTGCCGACCGACTTCGTGAATCCCGTGAGCGTTGTCGTCGAGGCGACTCACGTTCCCGACGGCACGCTCGTGAAGGTGATCGCCAGCCCGCAGTTCGGGGCGGGGGACAGGGTCATCTCGGCGCCGACGCCTTTGACCGGCCCGTCGCCGTGTAGCGCGGACCCGACGAGTCAGTGCATGCAGGCGACGGTGCCTGTGACGTTGCCGCCGACGGGCGTCGGCGTCATCAGCGCCCTCATAGACTCGGTGGTCGCAGTGCCATGAGGTGCGCCGGGGCGCTGGCGCTCGTTGTGTGGGGCGCTGTCTCGCTGCCTGCGCAGGAGAAGAAGCCCAACATCGTCTTCATGCTCGTAGACAACGTCGGCTATGGCGAGTTGGGGGTCTATGGTGGCGGCATCTTGCGCGGTGCGCCCACCCCGAGGATCGACCGGCTCGCTGCCGAGGGGATGCGCCTGCTCAACTTCAACGTCGAGGCTCAGTGCACCCCCTCCCGTTCCGCGTTGATGACGGGCCGGTTTCCCATCCGATCCGGAACCTACCAGGTGCCGCAAGGGGGCGCCCCGGAAGGCTTGACGCAGTGGGAGGTCACGATCGCCGAGCTGCTGTCGGCGCAGGGCTACGCGACGGGCACGTGGGGCAAGTGGCACCTGGGCAGCACCGAGGAGCGACTGCCGACGCACCAGGGCTTCGACGAGTGGTACGGCATCCCACGTAGCTATACCGAGGCGCTGTGGCCTGACTCGAATGAGACGAACAGCGTCTGGCCGTCGGTTGGTGCGAAACAGGGCTGGAACGCCGAGATCGCTCCGCCCGAACCGATCTACGAAGCGCGCAGGGGCGAGAAGGCCCGGAAGGTCGCGGATCTGGACGTGGATCGTCGCCGAGGCATGGAAGCGGAGATCACGACCCGCGCGGTCAGCTTCATTCAGCGAAGCGCGAAGGCCGGCGAACCATTCTTTGCCTACGTCTCGTTCTCGCTTCTTCACCAGCCCACGCTCCCGAACCGGGAGTTTGCCGGCAAGACCGGCAACGGCGACTGGGCCGATTGCCTCGCCGAGATGGACCATCGCACCGGCCAGGTCCTGGACGCGATCAAGGAAGCGGGCATCGAAGACAACACGGTCGTCATCTTCGCCAGCGACAACGGCCCCGAGGACACCGATCCTTGGGAGGGCGACAGCGGCCCGTGGCGGGGTTCGTATTTCACGGCCATGGAGGCCTCGCTTCGCGCGCCGTTCATCATCCGATGGCCGGGCAGGGTGCCGGCGGGGGGAATCAGCAACGAGATCGTGCACATCACGGACCTCTACACGACCCTGGCGCGCGTCGGCGGAGCAGCGGTCCCGAAGGATCGTCCCATCGACGGCGTGGACCAGCTGGACTTCTTCCTGGGCAAGCAGGCGAGATCCAACCGCGAAGGCTTCCCCGCCTACGTGGCCGACCGGTTGTCCGCCGTCAAGTGGCGGAACTGGAAGATGCACCTGATCTGGCAGGAGACCGGGTACGACCCGCCCCAGAAGCTCCCGCTGCCCAGGATCATCAATCTCCTGACCGACCTGAAGGAACAGCGCGACGTGCTGATCCACAACAGCTGGGTCACGCATCCGATGATGAAGATCGTGGGTGATCTGGAGGCGAGCCTCAAGAAGTTCCCGCCGATCAAGCCTGGCACGCCCGACCCGTACATCCCTCCTGCTGGGGAGGGTCCGCCGCCTTGATTTCGGATGGATCCGCTGCTCTCGCAGCCAATCTCAGCGTGCTCTCTGCGCGAGTACAGGAGGCCAAGGATGCCGATCCCGTCTGGCAGTGCCGGCGGACCCCGCTCTGTTGTCCTGTGCCTTCTGGGCGTTGTAGGAGCTGCGCTGCTCGCCGTCCCTTCCCGTAGGGTCCTTGCGTCTGACTCACCTTCGAGCCAACAGACCGAGGAGCAGAGGACCATCCTGCGACTCGAGCATGCCTGGGCCGATGCTGATACAAAGCACGATGTTCGCGTGTTTGAAGTGGTCCTTGCGGATGACTTCATCGGGCAATGGGCTGACGGCACCACAACTGGCAAGAAGGAGACGATTGCCAGCTTCGCCTCGGGGCAGGACGTCTACGAGCAGTCAACCCTCGGTCCACTCAACGTCCGGATCTATGGAGACACGGCGGTCGTCAACGGTACCTTCACCGAGACGAGTACCCTCAGCGGGTGCGATGGATCGGGCACCTACAACTTCATGGACGTGTGGGTGCGAAGGAACGGCAAGTGGCAGATCGTGGCATTCCAGAGCCTGCGACTTTCCCTGGCGCACCCATAGGGGTTCGCCTGAAGAAAGGACGCGACATGACCTCGCTCATGGTTCTTCTTGGGATACTCGCCCCTCTTGGCGCTGCTCCGGTGCAAGCGAAGAGAGCCCCCGAGCCTGCTGACAGATCCACCGAATTCCACCAGCTTACTCAGCAACGCTTCGACGCCTATGCGGCGCACGACCGCTCCTTCTACGAGCGCCTGCTTGCACCGAACTTCCTGCTCCTGGGTTCTTCTTCCCCTCCCCAGACGAGGAAGGAATACCTGGACGCCGAGTTCCCACTGCACCCGCCGCAGAGGGGGAAGGCCACCATCACTGACCTCCAGGCCCTCGTGGAAGAAGACACCGCTGTTGTCTCTTACCAGGTCGTCGAACCTCATCTTTGGGGCGACCAGCGCCTGGAGGAGCACCAGGTGCGCCTCGATACGTACGTGCGCATGAGCGGCGGTTGGCGCCTTCTGTCCTCGGCTGCCGCAGACCCGCCGTCCTGGCCTGATGTGGCGCCGATCGATCCGAAGCTCTATTCGGAGTGCGCGGGCACCTACCAGGTGTCTCCGGACACGCTCATCGTGATCACCAACGAGGCGGGTCACCTGATGGTGGAGCAGACGGGGCAGGAGAAGACAGAGCTCTTCCCCGAGAGCGCAGCCACCTTCTTCGACAAGACCGACAGTCCCCTCGCTCGAACTGTCTTTGAGCGGGATGCCTCCGGCAAGGTCGTCGCCCAGATCTACCGCTTCCAGGGGCAGCAGATGCGCTTTGGAAAGATCCAGTAGATCTCATCTCAGAAGGGACGGCCGATGACGAAGCGCTCCCCCGATAGAGCAGTTCCTGGTACGCGTCTCAACAACCGAGCCGGAGCCCGGTGGTTCTTCGTCGCATTCGCAGCCCTTGCCGCAGCTATCGTGCTTGCGGGGTTCTCGCGATCCTTCTTCGTGCCGGTCGCTCGGGGCCGCTTCGCCGCTCCCCGGACGGTGTACGTCCACGCTGCGTTCTTTCTCTCGTGGGTGTCATTGCTGATTGCGCAGACGTCGTTCGCATCGCTCCGGAACATGGCTTGGCATCGGAGACTGGGCTGGTGTGCCGCGTTCTTGGTGCCAGGCATGGCCGTCTCGGGTACGGCCGTGTCGCTCTGGGCGACCTCCAGAGATGTCAGGGCGGGCCAAGGGGATACAGCACTCTCATTCTTCTTTGGCCTCATGCTCGACGTGGTTAGTTTTTCAGTGTTGGCGTCGGCAGGACTACTGTTGCGTCGCCGGCCAGACGCCCACAAACGTTTGCTCGTGATCGCGACCCTGGCCGTTCTCGGAGCGGCTCTGGGCCGAATTCCCGTAGTCGGCAAAATGGACGACCTGGTCACGCTGGGCCTCTTTCTGTCGGTGGTCGCATACGACATGTCGACTCGACGACGCATCCACCTCGCAACGGTCGGTGGTGGCCTTGTGCTGGCTTGCCAGACAGCTCTCGCGCCGCTCGGCGGCACCCAGACCTGGCTCTCCCTTGCGCGGCGAATCATCGCCCAGGGCTACTACTAGACGACGAGGTCCTTCCGCAGGCCGCTGCCGGGCACCACGAGGAAGAGCCACCTGTCTTCGGAAGCCACGACCCCGCCGAAGGGGCGCGGGCAGGCCTTGTGCTAACATTCGCTTTCCCTTCATCGACTTATGACCGAATACGACTTCCAGGAAATCGAGACGCGGTGGCAGCGACGGTGGGCCGAGGCCCGGACCTTCGAGGTCGTGGAGGACCCGTCGCGGCCGAAGTTCTACTGCCTCGAGATGCTCCCGTATCCCTCCGGGGACATCCACGTCGGCCACGTCCGGAACTACTGCATCACCGACGTCGTGGCGCGCTTCAAGCGGATGAAGGGGTTCAACGTCCTGCATCCCATCGGCTGGGACGCCCTCGGTCTTCCCGCCGAGAACGCGGCGATCAAGCGAGGGATCCATCCGGAGAAGTGGACCCGCGACAACATCGCCGGAATGAAGCGCCAGCTCCAGCGCCTCGGCTTCAGCTACCCCTGGACGCGCGAGATCGCCACCTGCGACCCGGAGTACTACCGCTGGAACCAGTGGTTCTTCCTCCGGATGCTGGAGCGGGGGATCGCCTACAGGGCCAAGGCCCCGGTCAACTGGTGCCCGAGCTGCCAGACCGTCCTCGCCAACGAGCAGGCGGAGGGGGGGACGTGCTGGCGCTGCGGCAGCGTCGTCGAGCAGCGCGAGATGGAGCAGTGGTTCTTCCGGATCACGGCCTACCAGGACGAGCTGCTGGACGACATGGCGCAGCTTCCGACGTGGCCCGACCGTGTCCTCCTCCAGCAGCGCAACTGGGTGGGACGCTCCCCCGGCGCGCAGGTCGATTTTGCCGTGCCCGGCGCAGAGCCGATCCGCGTCTTCACGACGCGCATCGATACGATCTTCGGCGCGACCTTCATGGTCCTCGCCCCCGAGCACCCGCGTGTCGATGAGCTGATGGGTGGAGCGCCCGCCGAGGCCCGCGCCGCCGTGGCCAAGCTCCGGGGCCAGGATCGACGCGCCCGCCTCGAAGGCAAGGTCGAGAAGGAAGGCGTCTTCACCGGACGCCACGCCGTGAACCCCTTCAGCGGCGAGTCCGTTCCCGTGTGGGTCGGCAACTTCGTCCTGATGGGGTACGGGACGGGAGCGATCATGGCGGTCCCGGCCCATGATCAGCGCGACTTCGAGTTCGCGCGGAAGTTCGCGATTCCCGTCCGGGTCGTGATCCAGCCCGATGGCGGGACTCTCGACGGCGACTCCCTGGCCGCCGCCTACGACGGCCCCGGAAAGGCCGTGAACAGCGGCGCCTGGAGCGGGCTCGCCTCGGCCGATGCCATCGCGAAGATGACGCGCCATGCCGAGGAGAAGGGCTTCGGAAAGGGGACCGTCACCTATCGCCTGAAGGACTGGCTCATCAGCCGCCAGCGCTACTGGGGGACGCCGATCCCCGTGGTCTACTGCGACACCCACGGCGCCGTGGGCGTCCCGGACGCGGACCTGCCCGTGGTTCTTCCGAGGGACGCGCCCTTCACGGGGGAGGGCGGGAATCCGCTGGAGAAGGTCCCGTCGTTCGTCGCGGCGACCTGCCCGCGCTGCGGCGGGCCCGCCCGACGCGAGACCGACACGATGGACACGTTCGTGGACTCGTCCTGGTACTTCTACCGGTACCTGTCCCCGCGCAAGGACGACGGGCCCTTCGAGGCGTCGGCGGTGCGCTACTGGTTTCCCATCGACCTCTACGTCGGCGGGATCGAGCACGCGATCCTCCACCTCGTGTACTCCCGCTTCTGGACCAAGGTGATGCGCGACCTCGGCCTCGTGACGTTCGACGAGCCCGTCGTGCGCCTCTTCCCGCAGGGCATGGTCCACAAGGACGGCGAGGTCATGTCGAAGTCGAAGGGGAACACCGTCGCCCCCGACACGATCATCGCCCGCTACGGCGCCGACACCCTGCGCCTCTATATCCTGTTCGTCGCGCCTCCGGAGATGCCCCTCGAGTGGCAGGACGACCAGATCGAGGGCCCCCACAAGTTCCTGCTCCGCGTCTGGCGGCTCGTGGACCGCCACGCCGAGGCGTTCGCCTCCGAGCTGCGCGAGCGCATCCCGCAGGACCTCGAGGCGCCCGCGCGGCAGCTCCGGCGCAAGGTCCACCAGACGATCCTCCGGGTGACCGAGGACGTGGACGGCCGCATGAAGCTCAACACGGCCGTCTCGGCCCTCATGGAGCTGGTGAACGAGATCTACCGGCTGGAGGCCGACGTCGCGACGGGGCCCTCGCGCCCCGTGCTCCAGGAGGCCCTCGAGACCCTCGTCCTCCTCCTCTCCCCGTTCGCGCCCCACGCCTGCGAGGAGATGTGGATGCGTCTCGGCCGGCGCTCCAGCGTCGTGAACCGCAACTGGCCCGTGGGGGATCCCGGCGTGGCGCGCGAGGACGCCGTGGAGATCCCCGTCCAGGTCAACGGCAAGGTGCGAGCGCGTATCATGGTTCCACAGGGGGCGAGCGACGAGGCGGTGAGGTCCGCCGCCCTCGAAGATGCCCGGATCGGGGAGCTCACGGCGGGCAAGGAGATCGTGAAGGTGGTGGTGGTGGCGGGTCGCCTCGTCAGCGTGGTCGTGAAGTGAGGGCGTTCGCCGGGACGGTCGTCGAGCCTCGCCCTCGTCGTGCTCCTGACGGGCTGCGGATACTCTCTCGTGGGACGAGGCGTCGCCGTGGACCCCACGATCAAGCGGGTCGGAGTGCCCGTGTTCAAGGACGACACGGGGAGGCCGGGCCTCGACCAGAAGGTCACCCAGAAGGTGGTCGAGGAGCTGCTGAAGCGCGGCAAGTACGACGTCGTGCCGGATGCCACGGGGATCGACGCCATCGTCGAGGGCGAGATCCTGAGCTACCGGGCCGTGCCCATCGGCTTCAGCCAGCAGGGAACGGGTGCGGCCACCTCGACCCAGGCGAGCCGCTACGCCGTGATCCTGGTCGCGCGGGTGAAGTACCGGAAGATCGGCGCGACGCAGTCGATCTGGGAGAACGACGCGCTGACGGTCCGGGACGAGTCGGACGTGGGGGACAGCTCGGCCACGTTCTTCGACAAGGAAGACCAGGTGCTCGAGCGCCTGTCGATCTCGTTCGCCCGCACCCTCGTGTCCACGATGCTCGAGGCCTTCTAGCCTTGGCCGGCCGCCGGGGCTCGGCGGGGGTCTACGCCATCGTCGGCGATACCAAGGGCGGCTTCGACTCCTACCGCGCCGAGGAGGCCCTGGAGGCGACCCTGGCCGAGGCCCTGGGGCAGGAGCGCGCCGAGGCCGTGCAGGTGTTCCGGGGAGACGAGACCACGTGGGGGCGCATCCTCGACTCCGCCCGCATGTCGTCGCTCTTCGCGGCGCGCCGGGCGGTGGTGGTGCGGGGAGCCGAGGGGATCAAGGGAGATCCCCAGGACCTCGACGCGTACCTGGACGACCCGAACCCGGACGTGACGCTGATCTTCCTGGCGGCGAAGCCCGACGGCCGCAAGGTGGCCTGGAAGCGCCTCCTCGAGAAGGCCAGCGTCGTGAAGGCGGAGCCCCTCAAGGGGCGCTCCCTCCGCGCCTACGTCACGAGCGAGCTGCGCAAGCGGGGCCTGCAGCTCCGCGACGAGGCGCTCGAGGAGCTGCTCGAAAGGGTCGGTCAGGACCTGCGGCGCCTCATGGGGGAGATCGAGAAGCTCGAGGCCTTCTCCGACGGCAAGGCGCCCCTCACGGCCGAGACGGTGGCCGCGGTCCTGGGGCGCGGCCTGGCGCCGCCTCTCTACCGTCTGGGGGACGCCCTCTCGGCCCGTCGCGCCGCCGAGGTCCTGTCCCTGTCGGAGACGCTCCTGGAGGAGGGGGAGTCGGCGTTGCTCATTCTCGCCGCTCTCTACCGTGCCCTTCGGCAGGTGCGTGGTGCGCGGGCCATCGGCGGCGGGAGGGGGCAGCGCCAGGAGCTGGCGTCGCGGCTCCGCATCCCTCCGTTCAAGGTCGACGACGTCCTGGCCGCCGTGCGCCTGTGGCCCGAGGCCGACCTTCGAAGGGCGATCGCGGCGTTCGGTCGCGCCGACCGCCTGCTGAAGACGGGGGCGGAGCCCCGCGTGGTCCTCTCGGCCGCCGTGGTGGAGGCGTGCCGAGCGTCGTGAGGGGGCTAGCGGGCGGCGGCGAGAGCGGTCACCTTGCGGGTGAGCCGGCTCTTGTAGCGGGCAGCGGCGTTGTCGTGGATGACGCCCTTCTTGGCCGCCTTGTCGATGGCGCCGACGGTCTCGGGGAGGAGCTTCTTGGCCGCCTCGCCGTCCCCCTTGGCGATGGCGTCGCGGAGCTTCTTGATCTGGCCGCGCACCAGGGACACGTTCTTCCGGTTGCGCAGGTTGTGCTTGACGCCCTGCCTCATCTGCTTCAGGGCCGATGCGTGATGAGCCACTCCACTCCTCCCACTCGCGTTGCGGCGCTCCACGGGAGCCCCGCAACCGGCGACAAAAGGACAGTTTAGCAAGGAATGACCTCCCCGGTCAAGGACGCGGAGATCCCGCTCGCGGAGCGGCCGCCGGTCCCGGGCGGCTCGTCGTCGTCGAACATTCGGGCGGCCGGGCTGATCTCGTCCCTCACGCTTCTGTCCCGACTCCTGGGCGTGGTCCGCGAGCAGGTCTTCGCGGCGCTCCTCGGGGCCGGCCTTCACGCCGACGCGTTCCAGATCGCCTTCCGGATCCCGAACCTGCTGCGCGACCTCTTCGCGGAGGGCGCGCTCTCGGCCGCCTTCGTGCCGACCTACACGCGCACCCTGACCGAGCAGGGTCCGCGCGGCGGCCCATCGCCTGGCGTCGCGTCTCCTCACGTTCCTGGCGGTGGCGCTGGGGCTCGTCGTCCTGGCCGGCATCGCCGGGCGCCTGGCCCCTCGTGGCCCGCCTGGCCCCCGGCTTCGACGCGGTGCCGGGGAAGGCCGAGCTGACGGTGCGCCTCACGCGCCTCATGATGCCGTTCCTGCCCCTCGTCTCCTTCGCAGCCGTCGCCATGGGGATGCTGAACGCGGAGCAGCGCTTCGGCCTTCCGGCGTTCGCGCCGGCCATGTTCAACGTCGTCGCGATCCTCTGGGGCGTGACGCTCTCGTGGCTCGGGCTTCCCTTGGAGCAGGTCGCTCTCGGGTGGGCCGTCGGCACCCTGTTCGCCGGCGCCACGCAGTTCGCGATCCAGATCCCCGGCCTTCGGGGCCTCGGGTGGCGCTTCCGGCCGGAGTGGTCGCCCGCGGGACCCGGGGCTCCGGCGGATCGGCACCCTCATGGCGCCGGCCACGGTGGGTCTCGCCGCCGTCCAGATCAACATCTTCGTGAACACGTACTTCGCCTCGTACGAGCAGGGTGCCGTGTCGTGCCTGAGCTACGCGTTTCGGATCCTCTACCTCCCCATCGGCATCTTCGGCGTCGCGGTGGGGACGGTCGCCACGAGCGGCCTGGCGCGCCACGCCGCGGCGGGAGACATGGAGGGCCTCCGGCGGACGCTGCGCCAGTCGTTCTCGATGCTCGCGTTCCTCACGATCCCCGCGACTGCCGGTCTGCTCGTCCTCGCGACGCCCATCGTGCGCCTCCTGTACGAGCGCGGCGCGTTCGCCGCGCAGGGGGACGCGACGGCCCGCACGGCCGCGGCCCTCGGCTACTACAGCCTCGGCCTCGTGGCCTACACGGGCGTCAAGGTCCTGGCCCCCGCCTTCTACGCCCTCGGTGCACCCCGCGTCCCGCTCCTCGCGAGCGCGGCGGCCGTCGCCACCAACCTGCTCGTGAACGTCGCCTTCTACCGCTCCTTCGGGTTTCGCAGCGTGGCCCTCGGCACGAGCCTCGGGGCCTGGGTCAACGCGGCCGTCCTGAGCATCGGCCTGCGCCGGCGCCTCGGGCCCGCCGAGAAGCCGCAGGCGTCGGGCTTTCCGCGAATGATCGCGGCCTCCGTGGCGATGGCCGCCGCGGCCTGGGGCGTCTCGACGCTCGTCGAGTCGAGGCTCGGCCACCATGGCCTCGCGAACCAGCTCGCCGCCGGCCTCCTCCCCGTGGCCGCGGGGATCGGCGCCTACGCGCTGGGCGCCGTGCTCCTGCGCATCCCCGAGGCGGCGGCCCTGCGCGACGCGCTGTCGAGGGTGCGCCGTCCGGCGGGTCGATGACGGACGCGCCGTCCCGACGCGCGGCCCGCCGCCCCCAAGGGGATCGCGGCCGAGTACCTCGACCATCTCCGGGTCGAGCGCGGCCTGGCCGAGAACTCCCTCCTCGCCTACGCCCGCGACCTGTCGCGGCTCGCGGTGTTCGCCGGAGACCGCAAGAAGGCCCTCCTGGCCCTTCGCCAGGACGACCTCGCGGAGTTCATCCAGTCCCTTCGGGTCTCGGGCCTCGGGCCGCGCTCGGCGGCGCGCACGGTCCACGGGGTGAGGGGGCTCTTCCGGTTTGCCGTGCGCGAAGGGCGCCTCGACGTGGACCCGATGGAGAACCTGAAGGCCCCGCGTTCCTTCGCGGCCCTCCCGCGCCACCTCTCCACGGCGCAGGTGGACGCGCTCCTGGCGGCGCCCGACCCGAAGACGTCCCTCGGGCTTCGTGACCGGGCCATCCTCGAGGTCTTCTACGCGACGGGCCTCCGCGTCTCGGAGCTGATCGGCCTGCGTCCCTCCGATCTGGACCTCGCGGTGGGTCTCCTCACCTGTTTCGGGAAGGGGCGAAAGGAGCGCCTCGTCCCGCTCGGAAGCGCCGCGCGGGACTGGGTGGCGCGGTATCTGGAGGAAGCGCGTCCCTCGTTGGCCCGCGGCAAGGGGGCGACGACCCTCTTCCTGAACCACCGGGGCGGGCGGCTGAGCCGCATGGGCCTCTGGCAGATCGTCCGGCGCCATGCCGTCGCAGCCGGCGTCGAGAAGGTCCTGACGCCCCACGTCCTCCGCCATTCCTTCGCCACCCATCTGCTGGAGAGGGGCGCCGACCTCCGGGCCCTCCAGGCCATGCTGGGCCACGCGGACATCTCGACGACCCAGATCTACACCCACGTCACGCGCGAGCGCCTCCGGGCCGTCTATGACAAATACCACCCGCGAGCATGACGCACGGCCAAATTGACCGGCCACTCGGGCCGGTGCTAGACTCGGATCTTTTGAGCGGGCCCCGGATCGAGCGGCAAGGGGGCCGCGCAGCTTGAGGAGGCGGTAGGGAATGGGCAAGAGCGGACGCCATCTTTTCACGTCGGAGTCGGTCACCGAGGGACATCCCGACAAGATCGCCGACCAGATCTCCGACGCCGTGCTCGACACGCTGCTCGAGCAGGATCCCTATCAGCCGCGTCGCCTGCGAGACGATGGTGACGACAGGCCTCGCCTTCATCGCCGGGGAGATCACGAGCAAGGCGTACGCCGACCTCCCCGGGATCGTCCGCGAGACGATCAAGGGCGTCGGCTACACCCGGGCGAAGTACGGGTTCGACTACGAGACCTGCGCCGTCATCTCGGCGATCCACGAGCAGTCCCCCGACATCGCCATGGGCGTCGATCCCGGCGGCGCCGGGGACCAGGGCCTGATGTTCGGCTACGCCTGCAACGAGACCGAGGAGCTGATGCCGCTCCCGATCATGCTCGCCCACAAGCTGACGCGGCGCCTCACCCAGGTGCGCAAGGAGGAGATCCTCGACTACCTCCGCCCCGACGGGAAGAGCCAGGTCACGGTCGAGTACGAGGGGGACAAGCCGGTCCGCGTCGAGACCGTGGTCATCTCGGCCCAGCACAGCAGCCTCGTGAAGATCGAGACGATCCGCGAGGACATCCTGGAGAAGGTCATCCAGGCGGTCATCCCCTCGAGCCTCCTCGACTCGAAGACCAAGTACTACATCAACCCCACCGGGCGGTTCGTCGTGGGCGGGCCGCAGGGAGACTGCGGCCTGACGGGGCGCAAGATCATCGTCGACACGTACGGCGGCGTGGGCAGCCACGGCGGCGGCGCGTTCTCGGGGAAGGACCCGACGAAGGTGGACCGCTCGGCGTCCTACATGTCGCGCTACGTGGCCAAGAACATCGTGGCCGCGGGCCTGGCCGACAAGGTCGAGGTGCAGGTCGCCTACGCCATCGGCGTGGCGGAGCCGGTCTCGGTCATGGCCGACACCATGGGCACCGGCAAGGTCGACGAGGAGAAGATCGTCGAGGCCGTTCGCGCGATCTTCCCGCTGAACCCCAAGGGCATCATCGAGCACCTGAACCTCCGACGGCCGATCTTCAAGAAGACGGCCGCGTACGGCCACTTCGGACGCAACGAGCCCGAGTTCACCTGGGAGAAGACCGACAAGGCCGACGCGCTCCGTGCCTTCGTGAAGAAGTAAGAACCACCCGCGCCTGACGCGGAGCTGACCCATGCGACGACGCGTCCTGGGCGTCCTGGCTTTCCTCATGGCCGTGGGCGTCCTGCGCGTCGCCCTCTGGCGGCCCTTCTCCGTGGCGGGGCCGCTCCCGGACGATGGCTTCGTCCGCGTCGGTGGCGTCGTCCACGTCCACACGACGCTCTCCGACGGCGGCGGAACGCCCGAGGAGGTCGTCGCGGAGGCGCGCCGGGCGGGCCTGTCCTTCGTCGCCCTCACCGACCACAACCACCTGGACGCCAAGCCCCTCGAGGGGTACCGCGACGGCGTCCTCGTCGTCGTCGGAACCGAGGTGTCCACGAGCGCCGGCCACCTCCTGGGGCTCGGCCTCCCCGACCCGGTCTACCGCTTCTCGGACGATCCGACCGACGCCCTGTCCGACGTGCGAGACGCCGGAGGCGTGGCGTTCGCGGCCCACCCCGTGAGCCCGCGGCCGGACTTCCGGTGGACCGGCTGGGACGCTGCCCGGTGCCTGGGGGATGGAGGTCGTGAACGGCGACAGCCAGTGGCGCGAGGCGGGTTGGGGGCGGCTCCTCTGGACCGCGGGGCTCTACGGCCTGAACGCGCGCTACGCGCTCCTCGCGAGCCTGACGCCCCCGACCGCGGCCCTCGCGCGGTGGGACACGCTGCTGGCGCGGCGGGATGTGGCGGCGATTGCCGGCGCCGACGCCCACAACCGTGTGCCGCTCACGAAGCGCCGGTCGGTCCGCTTTCCGTCGTACGGTTCGGTCTTCGCCCTGGCGCAGAACCACGTCCTCCTCGAGCATCCGCTCTCGGGAGACGCCGTTCGGGACGGCGCCGCGCGTCACGTCGGCCCTCGGCCGGGGGCGCAGCTACGTGGGCCTCGACGCGCTGGCTCCGGCCGGCGGCTTCTTCTTCGTGGCGGAGCAGGGCGAGCGCCGCGCGACGATGGGGGACACGATTGCCGTCGCTCCGGGGCTGACGCTGCGCGCGGGGGGACGCCTGCCGCCCTCCGCTCGGCTGACGCTTCTGAAGGATGGCACGCCCCTCGCCGAGGGGAGCCCGGGGGTGGAGCGCGCGGCGCCGGGCCCCGGCGTCTACCGGGTGGAGGTCCGCATCCCCGGCTGGGCCGCTCCCTGGATCCTGTCGAACCCGATCTATGTCTTCGACGCGCCAGAAGCGGGGGAGCGGAGGCGTCGGGGGGAGTGGCCGGTGGAGCTCGCCGCGCCGGCGGCGGTCGCCCCGCTCGATTCGCCGGAGAGCCCCAGCCTGGCCGCCGAGTTCGACGAGTCGTCGTGGATGGAGCCGAACGTCCCGGCCCCCCACGACGGGCCCGAGGCGAGGCCGGCCGAGCGCCTCTTCTTCCGCCTCGGCACGCCGACGCCGGAACATCCCTTCGTGTCGGCGGCGCTCGTGAGCCGAAAGGAGCGCGACCTCCGGGGCCGGAGCGGTCTCGTGCTGTCCGTCAAGGGCGACGGCGTCTATCGGTTCTGGGTGCAGGTCCGCGATCGGAACCCAGCCTCGGCCGACGGCGGGCTGGAATGGTGGTTCACGTCCCTCCGGACCTCGACCACCTGGCGTCGCGTCGCCGTTCCCTTCGCATCCCTTCGCTCCGTCAACCCCAGGACCGACGGGCGCCTCGATCTCGACAAGGTCGCCATGGTCGTCTTCGTCCTGGACCAGGGAGCGGTGAAGCCCGGGACCCAGGGCCGGATCTGGCTGGCCGACCTGGGGGTCTATTAGCGCTTGACGCGGAGCTGGTCCTGATCTATCCTTTCATCCGGATAGAGCGATGGCACGCGCGGCCCGGCAACCCGAAGCCCTACTCTCCTGGATGGAGAGCCTGTCGGACCCGACGCGCCTGCGCCTGCTGCGCCTCCTCGAGCGCCACGAGCTGGGTGTCGCGGAGCTGTGCGACGTCCTCCAGCTCCCGCAGTCCACGGTGAGCCGCCACCTGAAGGTCCTGGGGGACGAGGGCTGGGTGCGCAGCCGGGCGGAGGGAACGACGCGCCTCTACCGCATGGTGGAGGAGCGGGACGGCACGCCGCGGCGCCTCTGGGCCATCGCCCGCGAGGAGACCGCGAGCTGGGCCACCGTCGACCAGGACCAGCTGCGGCTGACCCGTCGCCTCGCGTCGCGCCGCCCCGCGGCCGAGGCGTTCTTCGCCGGCGCGGCGGGGGAGTGGGATCGCCTGCGGCAGGAGCTGTACGGGAGCGTCTTCACCCAGACCGCCCTCCTGTCGCTGCTGCCCCCGCGAATGGGTCGTGGCGGACCTGGGCTGCGGGACGGGGCAGACCGCCGCCGTCCTGGCGCCCCACGTCCGCGGCGTCGTGGGTGTGGACCAGTCGTCGGCCATGCTGCGGGCCGCGCGGAAGCGGACCGCGGATCTGCCGAACGTGGACCTGCGGCAGGGGAGCCTCGAGGCGCTGCCCATCGAGGACGAGAGCGTGGACGGCGCGCTGCTGATCCTGGCGCTCACGTACGTCGCGGACCTGCACCGGGCCCTCCGAGAGACGGCTCGCATCCTGCGCCCCGGCGGCCGGGTCGTCGTCGTGGACCTGCTGCGCCACGACCGCGAGGAGTTCCAGAGGCAGATGGGGCAGGCCGTGCTCGGGTTCGAGCCGAGCCTCCTGGCCGCAGCGCTCCGCGAGGCGGGGCTCAGGGACGCCGTCGCGCCGTCCCCTGGCGCCCGAGCCGCAGGCGAAGGGCCCCGCGCTCATCCTGGCCACGGGATCGAGGGCGGGGCGAGTGATCGACGTCGGAACAGGACGCAAGAAAGGAAAGGGAAAACCATGACCACGACGGTGTCGGCGCCCTCCAAGAAGGGCGGCCTCGAGTACAAGGTGGCGGATCTCGGCCTCGCCGAGTGGGGACGCAAGGAGATGGTCCTGGCCGAGCAGGAGATGCCGGGCCTGATGGCGCTCCGCAAGGAGTACGCCGCGACGCAGCCCTTGAAGGGGCAGCGCGTCACCGGCAGCCTCCACATGACCATCCAGACGGCCGTCCTCATCGAGACGCTGAAGGCCCTGGGCGCCGACGTGCGCTGGGCGTCGTGCAACATCTTCTCGACGCAGGACCACGCCGCGGCGGCGGTGGTCGTGGGGCCGACCGGAACGGTGGACAAGCCGGCCGGCGTCCCGGTCTTCGCCTGGAAGGGGGAGACCCTCGAGGAGTACTGGAACCTCACCGAGCGCGCCCTCGACTTCGGCGGCGGCCAGGGCCCCACGCAGATCGTGGACGACGGCGGCGACGCCACGCTCCTGATCCACAAGGGGCTCGAGTTCGAGAAGGCGGGCCGCGTTCCGGCGCCCTCGACCGCCGACAGCGAGGAGTTCGCGATCGTGCTGCGCCTGCTCGCCCGTCTCCAGACGGAGACGCCCGGCCGCTGGTCCAAGGTCGCGGCCGAGTGCAAGGGCGTGAGCGAGGAGACCACCACCGGCGTCCACCGCCTCTACGAGATGGAGAAGGCCGGGAGCCTTCTCTTCCCGGCCATCAACGTGAACGACAGCGTGACCAAGAGCAAGTTCGACAACCTGTACGGCTGCCGCCACTCGCCTGGTGGACGGGATCATGAGGGCCAGCGACGTGATGCTCGCCGGCAAGGTCGCCGTGATCTGCGGCTACGGCGACGTCGGCAAGGGATGCGCCCAGTCCCTCAAGGGCCAGGGCGCCCGCGTGGTCGTCACCGAGATCGACCCGATCTGCGCCCTCCAGGCCGCCATGGAGGGATACCAGGTCGTGACCCTCGAGGACGTCCTCGAGACCGCCGACATCTTCATCACCGCCACGGGCAACGCGTCGATCATCACGGTCGAGCACATGGCGCGGATGAAGGACAAGGCCATCGTCGGGAACATCGGCCACTTCGACAACGAGATCGACATGGACGGCCTCAAGAAGTTCCCTGGCGTCAAGCGCATCAACATCAAGCCGCAGTACGACCAGTGGGCGTTTCCCGACGGCCACAGCGTCATGATCCTGGCCGAGGGTCGCCTCCTGAACCTCGGCTGCGCCACGGGGCATCCGAGCTTCGTGATGTCCACGAGCTTCGCCAACCAGGTCCTCGCGCAGGTCGAGCTGGCCACCAACCGGGCGAAGTACGAGCGCAAGGTCTACGTGCTGCCGAAGCATCTCGACGAGAAGGTGGCGCGGCTGCACCTCGACAAGCTCGGGGCGAAGCTCACCCGCCTCACGCCCGAGCAGGCGACCTACATCGGCGTCTCGGTGGACGGCCCCTTCAAGACGGATCGCTACCGGTACTAGCCTCCAGTCCCAGGGGGAGCGGCGTCGCTCCCCCTGGAAATTGCCGGCCGCCCCGGGGCTCCAGTCCCTCCTAGAGCGAATCGAGGAACGCCAGGAGCAGCTCCTCCTCCGGACGTGGGAGCTGCGCGAAGGCTCTCGCGGCCGCCGCTCCCTGATTGGCGTGGCGACGGATCGCGTCCCTGATGGTTGCGGCGGAGCCGTCGTGAAGGTACGGTCCGCTGTCCGAGACGCCCCAGAGCGGAGGCGTTCGGAGCATGTTCGGCGGCGCGGTGCCCTGCGCGATGCCGTCCCCCGTTCCGACGTCGTGCAGGAGGAAGTCCGAGTACGCGTCCACGGTCTGGCCGTTGATGGCCGGAATCGGGCTCGAGGCGGTGAAGCCGGCGCGATGGCAGACCGCGCAACCGACGCTTTCGAAGAGCTGCTCGCCGCGGCTGGCCGCTGCTCCGCCATGACCGCGGCGACCGCGGCCAAAGCCGCCAAAACCGCCAAAACCGCGGCCGCCCCCGCCGTCCCCTGGGGGCGGCGCCAGGAAGCGCATGAAGTTCGTGAAGAGGGTGACGTCGTCATCCGTGTCCTCGGGATCCTTGACCGCGTCGCAGGCGCCGAGCTTCGCGGCGTTCCCGTTCGGCGCGTTGTCGGCGGGGAAGAGTTTGCTCGTGATCCCCATCTCGTTCAGGTAGGCGTCCCCGCTGAAGGCGTCGAGGGTCGCCTGCTGGTCCTTCCAGCCGAAACGTCCGACCCGGATGCTGCCGCTCGCCACGTCGGTGACCCGGTTGACGCGCCCCGCCTGCTCCGGATGAGCCCTGGCCTGCTCGGCTGCGTAGCGTTCGATCTCGGAGTCGGGAATCGCCTCGACGAGGCCGAGACCGAAGAGAGGGGTCGTCTGGCGTTGCGCGATGACGTCGGCCTCCCGCGGGACGGTCTCGGCACAGTTGGCGCTGATCGCGTTGGACTGGAAGAGCGATCCCCCCGGAAAGTCGAGGAGCTCGACGCCGACGCGCTTCTGGGCGCGGGTCTCGAGGATCGGGCTCGCGCCCCCGACGGCGGGGCTCGAGTGGCAGGCGACGCACGAGACGTTGTTGAAGATGGGGCCGAGGCCGTCGGCGGCATCCTCGGTCTTCTGGAACGCTTCCTTGCCGTCACGGAAGGCCTTCCGCTGATCCATCGTCAGGCCCTCGAGGGGCTGACCGTACTGCGCGCGCCCACCATTCGCGGAGGCCGACCGGTCGATGGTGAGGGCGCCGGCCCAGGCAACGCACAGGGCTAGGACGACGAAGTTTCGGATCTTTCATGGGACCTGCTCTCTGGGAACGACTGGTAGAGGCGGGGTGCCTGTTCTGACACACCGTCCCTCCGACACGTCACACCGCATCGCGCCGTCTCGACCCCGGGGGGCAAGGAGAGGGCTCGATCGGCCCGAGGAGCGCCGGTTTCGGACTACCGGTGGCGGGAGAGTACAGACCTTGGGCGGACCGCGCCGTGATCAGCGTCACCGTGCGAGGAATACGTCGAGCGAGAGTCGCCTACGCTCTCCCGCCGGTCATCCGAGGACGAGCGCGAGAATGCGTGGGCCTGGTATCGGATCGGGCCCCCGGAGGGAACTACCAGAAAGCGTCGTCTTCACGTTCACGCACATCCCGGAGACGGTACTCGGCGATCTTGCGAACCAGATCCTCCGGCAGGGGCTTGTTGTAGGGAATCTGAAGGAAGTTCTTGGTCGTCTTGTGCTCTTCCAGTTCCTTGCGAAATGGCTCCAGCCCCGCCGCTGTTGGCGCGAAGTTGAGGTGTGCCTTGTGCGCGGAGAAAGCGAACAGGAATCGGGGCTCCACGAAGAAGGGGGTTCCCCACTTGATCGCCTCCTCGGCCTCCGGCGCGACGCTCTTGAGGATCGCGTACAGCCGGCGCAAATGCGGCTGGCCCTCGCGTGGGGCAGCCCGGATATACTCGGCGATCGTCGTCGGACGCTTGCTTGCCATCTCTTCGGCCTCGATTACGGGACACAGGTTGCCGGGCACCGCCGCTCGCTATGGTACGCATAGGATGAGAGCATGAAGAAATCGAGTGCAGGCCAGAGCCAGCCGGCATCGGAGCTCATTTCGAAGAGGATCGCCGAGCTCCGGGACTGGCGCGGGAAGACCCTGGACAGGATGCGCGGCCTCATCAAGAAGGCAGACCCGGACGTCGTCGAGGAGTGGAAGTGGGGCACTCCGGTGTGGTCGCACGACGGCATCCTCTGCACCGGCGAACCCTACAAGAAGGTCGTGAAGCTCACCTTCGCCAAGGGCGCGTCCCTGAAGGACCCGACCCGTCTCTTCAACTCGAGCCTCGAAGGAAACGTGCGCCGCGCGATCGACATCCACGAGGGAGAAGACGTCGACGAGACCGCCTTCAAGGCGCTCGTTCGGCAAGCGGTCGCCTTCAACAGTTCTCGCAAGCCCAAGCCTTCGAAGAGGGCGAAGTCCTGAGGACTCCGCACCGATCAGGTCACTGCCGGAGCAGCCGCACGCCGATCAGGACGAGGGCGACACCATACAGCGTGCCGCAGACGGGAAAGATCCGATCTGCGAGCTCCGTGCCGCTCCGCGAGGATCGTCAAGGGACATGTCCAGCCGCAGACAGCCAGTACGGGCCCACGGCGATCTTTTCATGACTTGCGCTGCTGCTGAAGGCAGTACAGCTTCACTTCCGGAGACAGGGCTAGGATCAGGCCGAAAGGAAACGTAAGCACCGCAAGAACCCATTTGGCCCAGGCCTTCCCGCGCACCAAGTTGGCATATGCCCACCAAATGACCGCTGACCAGACGATGGCAAGAATGATCCGCAGGGAATCCCCACCGGCGAGCGCGCCAATGCCCGCGAGGACATTGAGAGCTACGAGTACGAGTACGCCGTGCTTCAGCTCGCGAGGGAGACTCTGCTGGAAGTACGCTTGCTCCACCTTGCCTGTGGCGAAGTCGTATCCACAGTCGCAACGCGCGGCGGTGGGGGGACTAATCAGCCTGCATCGCGGACACTGCACTGCCTACCTCCCGGGTTTGCCCTAAGGAGCCTTCACGTACCAACGAGCCGCTTCGTCGAGGGTGATGAATCCCGGGCAGCTTCGGCACTACACCGACACCTCGGACCTCGCGAACGTCCTCACCCGGGGTCTGTTGGCGGACGACCTGGCGAAGCAGGCGCAGAGCATCCACAGGCTCAATACCAGCAGGCGCCGCGCCAATCTCATCGAGCCCAAGCTCCCTGGCCCGCCGAACACCGAAATAACCGCGAAGGGCACATTGCTGAAGCCGCGGGCGCGAAGCGCCCGCGTCCTTGACGCCCTTCGCCGGGTTCATTTCGTTGTTAGGCCGCCTCGTGAACCGATTGGGCCGTGTACAAGGTCTCCGGAGCGATGTCCGCACCATTCGGCCACGTGACGGTGCCCCCCTCAACGAAGAATCTGGAGAAGAAGGCTTCATCACGGAGGGGTTCAAAAACAGGGCCCGTTAGCCAGGCACCGAAATCAACGGTCTTCTCACGACCGTCCACAAACCTCAGGTGGATACGGTACCCACCTTTGTATTCGGCATCCATCACCTGGGGGAGAAGCGGCATAGACCTACTCCAGTGGGGCGATGTGTTCCAACGCACCGCCAGCCTTCATTCTGGCCCAATTCGCCTCCAGTTCGGGGCGATGCAAGAGCGCCCAATCCGCAATCAGACGCCGCGCCACGGAGGACCGGATCTCGCCGGCGAGAATCTCCCCAGAAAACGCCTGCTGACCCTGATGCTCCGCGTGGAAATGGAGCACGCCATGCTCCTGATAGAACATCCGGACGACGATTCCGAAGAATGTCGAGATGACGGCCACGCCTCAGTCTATCGCGATACTCGTGTCGCCGGCCTAACACCGACGTACCCTGCGAAGCGCGCTCAATGAAGCCTTCCTCATAAGAGGACATCGCGCTTCGGCAGGTTCACCTCGTTGTTAACCCGCCCTTCCGACGACGGGTCGGCCGTGTGGACTTACGGCCGGGCCGCGGCACTGTGGCAATGACGGTACGCAGGAACGTGTTCACCGACGCGGACGTTGGGAACACTTCCGCCACGTCGGGGGCCAGAACCACAGCCACGGTGTCCTTCAGGCGGGCGGCATAGGGATTCGGTTTCGCCTTGGTCCAGTCGAGCTGGTACTCGGCTGGCATATCGACGTGCTTGGTACTGGGCCGGGACCTACGAGTGTTCTTCATATTCGCGACGCTCGCGCACCGATGCCTCTCGGGCGCTGATGATCCGGATACGGTCGTCTGAGTCCGTAAAGACTACCAGAAGCAGGCGCCCTGCTACCGAATGGCCGATGATAAGCAAGCGCCGCTCGCGCTCGCTGTGGGTGGGGTCGGGCAACACCCTGGCCAGAGGCGTCCTCGAAGGAAACCCTGTGCTTGCTGAGATTGGCCGCAGCCTTGGCCGGATCCCAAGTGAACTGGAGCTCGTCCATCGAGCCCGGAGCGTATCATCCCGAGCGCTCCAAGACCCAGCCTCCAAGGCCCGGGTAACACTGCGCAGCTAAGCTGCGCAGCGCGCCCACCAAGAGGAATACCGCGCTTCGTCAGCTTCAGCGCTTTGTTCGACAGGCACCTCACGCCCCAATCTCTGGTACCGATAGGGCGCGACAGATCGCGCGAGGTTGTTCCCGATTTCGGTGTGGCGAGGGACGGCCTCTACGTGTCCGGTGTTGGGATTGCACCAGAGCGAGTGGCTTGCTCCCTCGCGTTTCAGGAAGCACCCGTACTGCCTCAGGTGACGCAGCAGGTCGCCGCGCTTCACTTGACTGTGACCGTCTCCCTGACCGCATCAGGCGGAAGGCCCCGAAGGCCATCCTCACGACGGTCCTCCAGGATCAGCGCTATGGCAGCAGAAAGGCTCTCGATGGCCTCTTCCTTCGTCTTCCCCTGACCGTTCGCACCAGGAATCTCGGGGCAATAGGCGACCAGCCACGCCCCGTCGTGCTCGACGACCGCCGTAAACTCGTTGCGCATTCCCGTCCCCTCCGCCGTAAGTCTGCTCCAACCTCAAGGCTCTGTCGAACGCCGCATTGAGCCGCGAGGGCCGCGGTTCCTTGCCGGCGCGGACCTCGCCGGCTCCAATGCGTTGTTCGACCGCGCGCATCGGTGCCCACCCACTGGCCGCGAGCCCGGCCTCGCCACGAGCCACTGCTTCCGTTCGCAAGTCGAGACCACAGAACTACTCAATCGCGCGGCCGCCAGCTTCATGCGTTTGTTGGACAGCCCGCTCGGTGTGATGCCTACTTGACGCGAGGCCTGCCGCTAAGCCACTGCTGCAGCGATCTCTGACTCTCCGCCGACGCGCGCCCAGCGAGCAACGCATCGACCGAGATGTCTTCGTCGAGGTCAGGCCAGTGAATGCCATGGCCCCCACCTAGGAGCTGCCAATTCAGTCGCTCCTTGGGCGAACCGCTTGCCAGGCGGGGATACCAGGAAACCGGCACCGTGACAGTGCGGCCGTCAAGGAGGATTACCGTGAGTGCATCGTCTGCCACTCTAACGTCCTGGGCGAGCGGGGTGCTGGTTTCAGTCGGAGAAGAAGCCATTCCAAGCCTCCGTCAATTGTGCCACATGCTCGATAACGATTGTCTCGATCTTCCGAAGCTCGCTGCCTGAAATACCTCGACTCCAGGCCAGGCGAACCGGATCGAGCCAGAACTTCGCCTCGTTCGCTTCACGGGCAACATGTACATGGAGTGGCTCATCTCGATCGCCCGAGTAGAAGTAGAACCGGTACGGTCCACTGCGGAGCACCGTGGGCATGCCGAATGGTACCCCTCCGGGGACGT
>CAWGKR010000004.1:0-801003 GCA_963823195.1 uncultured Acidobacteriota bacterium
GGGCTGCGCCACCCCCCTTTGAATCCCCGCTCGCTACGCGGAAGTGAATTCCGCTTCGCTCGCCGCAGCACCTGACCGGGGGCTGTCCCCCTTTGAATTCGCCAGGGGCGGGTAGATTCGCGTTGAGCGTGTCCGCTTTCTTGGGCACGACATCCCCACGAGCCAGCAAGTTGGCGTAGTGTTCCTCAAGGGCGCTTCCAGCGATCACCTCTGCTGGGTCTTTGTAGCGCGGAGAAAGCGGGTGGGCAGCCATCTCAAGGAAGTCGCCGAAGATCTCCGCAGACACGAGACCTTGCGTCGTTCGGATCCATCCTCCAGCGAGTTCCGCACGCGCCGCTGTCAGGATGCCTACTTGGGATGTTTCGAACCGAGCACGTTTGAGAGCAAGCTCAACCCTGCGCTTCTGAACTCTGCGAATTTGTCCTGTGGGAGAAACTTGCCGTAGGCACCTCCGTCTTCGACACCTCCCAGCGCCGCAACGCCCAGCGAGGACACCGCGTCGACCCGTCGCAAGCAGGTCTCAAGCTTCATTTAGAGTCAGCTCACTTTCGCCGCTGATTCTACGCTTCGCCCCTCCGCACCCGCCAGAACATCGGCAAGGAATGGAAGCGCCCCACGGGCTTAGAATCCCTCACATGGCAGCATGTCCGCTCTGGCGCCCTGAGACTATGGCTCGGCTCGGGCGAGACGGTGGCTAGGACCGCGAAAGTGATCGTAGGACGGTGGGTAAGGGGGACGCCGCTACGCGGCCGCCGCGGTGGCCAAGGGGTATGTTTCCTCGCCTATCGCGTCGAGGACCGCGAACGAACGCAGCCCTTCGTGATGAAGGCGCTGAAGAATAGGCGCGGTGCCGAGCGCTTTAGAAAAGAGATCAAGGCCGCAGTCACCCTTGACCATCCTGGGATTCTCAAAGTTGTCGACTGGGACGACGACTCTTACTCCTACCATGTGGCGCCGCTCTACGAGGCCGGGGACCTCGCCTCCAAAGACCTTGCTCAGATGAGGCCGGTGCGGAAGTTCGAATTGTTCGCACAGATCTGTGACGCTGTCGGATACGCGCACGGCCAAGGCGTGATACATCGCGACATCAAGCCCGCGAACGTCCTGATTGCCAGCGACGGGTCGCCGGTTGTCGCGGACTTTGGCTTGTGCTTCTTCAAGGACTCGGACGAGGAAAGGCAGACGCAGCCGGAAGAGGCGATCGGTTCACGGTACTTCAAAGCGCCAGAGCTGGAGGACGGCAGAGCAGACGAGGTCACTCCCGCAGCGGATGTGTACTCTCTCGGGAAAGTCCTCTATTGGATGTTTGCGGGACGCAGCTTCGAGCGTGAGAAGCATCACGAAGAACGTTTTGACCTCCGGCCGCAGGAACCACGCACAGTTCACGCCTTTCTCTACGAGATCATTGACGGCGCGATTGCAGAGAAACCGCAGATGCGGGCCTTCAAGGATGGCGCTGCGTTGGCCGCGGCGGCAGTCAGCGCGGCGAGGAGACTAGCCATGGACGGTCACGTACTGAACCTAGAGACCCCCCAACGATGCCACTACTGCTGCGCTGGTGACTACAAAATCCGCGTTGACCCGCGATGGTGGTTTCTGGACCGCTTCCCTGATGTTGCTCGTAGGATAAACCTCGGGAGTCAACCTGGCCATCAGTACGGAATGGAGCAACTGAGGACTTACGGGATAACAGCAGGAGGTCAGGGAATGCCTTGGCTCGTACTGGTATGCGAGAGCTGCGGCAACCTTCAGATCTTCAAGCTCTGGGACCAGCCGGGTCTGCTGCGGGAGTGGGGGCTGGCCTAACGAAGCCCCCGACCCGTTCTCCAGCCGAGGCGTACAATCCCTCATGCGCGCGCGGGGTCTTTCATCAAGCGAAAGGGTCGTGGCCGGGGTAACCGTTGTCGCTGCCATCGCCTTAGCAACCTTGGTCGCGGTGAACTCCAACAGGCTGGATATGTTTCTGTTCTTTCCAGCGATGCTGATCAGTCTCGCATTCCAAGCCATTGGCGTTGGCGAGCGCCTCACAGGGGTTCTCGTAGTCGTTGACGACGGCTTTCCATCTCTTACGGTTGTCGGAGTCCTCTTGGTCTACGTGTTGCCAGTGGTGTTGCTCCTTCAAATCGGTTGGCGCAGTGCAGGCAAGGGAACGTAGTGCTGAACCCCGGACTCCTCCGCCAAGAGCTAGATGAGAGCGGCAACCGGTGTTAAGCGTCCGCTGAAAGTAGGAAGGGCTTTAGCCAATGAGATGCTTCTACCATCGTGACCAAGACGCAGTCGGCACCTGCAAGGCATGCCAGAAGGGCCTTTGCGGTGCGTGTGCGGTCGACGTGAGGAACGGTCTTGCGTGCCGTGATCGGTGCGAAGAGATCGTCCGGAGCACCAATGCCCTGATCGAGCGCAATATCCGGATTGGAGCTCGCCCGATTCCGTAGACAGCCCCGCTATGCTGCCACAGTCGCGGCAGCGTGTTGCTTTTCGAAGTCCATCGGACTGACGTAACCGAGGGACGAGTGACGACGGTGCGGATTGAAGAACGCCCCGATGTAGTCGTGGACGGCCGCCCGGGCCTCGGACTTCGTCGGCCAGGGGCGTCGGTGAGATGAGCTCCGTCTTCAGGGTCGCGAAGAAGCTCTCCGCGACGGCGTTGTCCCAGCAGTCGCCGACGCGGCTCATGCTGCAGACGATGCCGCGAGCGGCCAGCTCGGCTCGGTAGACTTCACTCGCGTACTGACAGCCACGATCCGAGTGGTGGACGAGCCCGCGCTCGGGCTGACGAATGCCAAGCGCCATCCCAAGCGCTTCGAGCGGGAGCTCGGTGCGCAGGTGATCAGCCATCGCCCAGCCGACGACGCGACGCGAGAAGATGTCCACGATCGCCGCCAGGAAGAGCCAGCCCTCCCAGGTCCAGATGTACGTCATGTCGGTCACCCACACCCGGTTCGGTGCCGGCGCGTGGAACTCGCGTGCGACGACGTTCGGAGCGATCGGCAGAGTGTGCTTCGAGTCGGTGGTGGCTCGATATCGCTCGCGGACGGCGCGCCGAAAGGCCTTCGCGACGCATCAGCCGCGCGACGCGCTTGCACGAGACGCGGTAGCTGAGCGCCTGAAGATCCTTGTGGACCCGCGGGCTGCCGTAGGTCGCCCGACTCTGAGCGTGAGAGGCCCGGATCACCGGGATCGAGCTTGGAGTCCTCGACGTCACGCCTCGAGGGTGGTCGCTTGCTCCACGCGTAGAAGCCACTCCGGGACACCTTCGAGAGGTCCGGCACAGCAGACTCGTGGGCAGCTTGGCCTTCTCCGCGTGGATGAAGGCGAACTTCACCCGTTCTCCTTCGCGAAGAAGGCCGCCGCTTTTTTCAGGATTTCACGCTCCATGCGCAGGGTCTTCACCTCGCGCCGCAGCGCTGCGAGCTCCTCACGCTCCGCCGTGGTCAGCTCGCCGTGGCTGGCCTCGGCCCGCGTCGACCTCCGCCTGGCGAACCCACTGCCGAAGCGCCGACTCCGTCAGCTCGAGGTCCCGGGCCACCTCCGGGATCGACCGGCCGCCCTCGACCACCAGCCGGACCGTCTCGGCCTTGAACTCCTTCGTGAACGCCCTACGCTTTCGTCGCTCCATGACACCCATATACGCCTCTTCCTGGGTGTCCACGAAAGCGGGTCAATTCCAGGGCAAAGACGAGGCCGGCCGAGGCCGCAGTGGAGCCTTCTTGCGATGTGTCCGTCAACGCGTCAAGAGTATCAACCATAGGTGGGTTGGCTCCCCGTGCAACTGTTGCCGAGGCGCGCCATCATGTCCAGCGAGATGTTGGCTGGGGGGGGGGCTTTTGCCACACCCAATGGCAGGTGGCGCGCCAGTTCGAACAGACTCTTTGAGGGCAAGCCAACACCTGGTCGTCCCAAGCCTTTCTTGACTCGATTCGCTCCGGGTGAACTCGGCTGGGCCGCCAAATCTGGCCGTCGATGGCCTGCCCCCCAGAGCCCCCTTGGCGATGTTGCTGACAAGACCGGTGATTGACTGACTCCGCCGGAAGCGAGCCCCCAACTGTCGCGGCGAGGCTCATCTCCGAGCGCTCCAGTCATCCACGGTAGCGAGCAGGTCGCCCACGGTGTCTAACAATGCTCCGAGTTCCTGGGCTGTAGGCGGCAGTTCATACGGATGGTGGTGGCAGGCGTGGGTCAGGGCGGTCCAGGTGTGGGAGAGGCTCGCGGCCAGGGGGGCGTCGTCCAGGTAGCGGGGCAAGCACAGGAGTTGGGGGCGCATGGGCAATGCAGCGAGGGCGAGGCCCTTCGTCTTCCAGAAGGCGTCCAGGGATTGCTCGAGGGCTTGGCGGGCGAGGAGGGCGGCGGCTCGGGGCCAGAGGCCGGCGGTTTTGGCGTCGGGGCGGTCCAGGAGTTGTTGGGCGGTGGCGAGAAGGAACGGGACGCCAGATCCTTCGGGCCGAAGGCCAGACTGCCGGCCCTCAGGATGACCGGGGGCGATGGGAGGCTGCCGGCCCTCAGGATGACGGGGTGCCATCAGCGTGACTGGAGCCAGTTGGCGAGTTTCTTGGCGGCGTGGACGAAGTCGACGAGGACGCCGGCGTAGCTGCCGTGGGCGCCTTCGTTGCACGCCTTGAAGGTATCGGCTGCGGTCTTGCCTCCCTCCTTATTGATCCGGGGGAGGACGTCGCCGGCCCGGGCGGGATCGTCGAAGAGGGCGAGGGCGGCGAGGTTGTTGAGCTTGTGGGCCTTGAGCGAGGAGGGCCTCGACGTCCGCGTGGGACTCGCCTTTGCCGAGGCGGCGGCGTCGCACGGACTCCATGCAGGCGGCTTCCAGGGCTTCGCGGCAGAGGCCGGGGACGACGCGTCGGGCGGCTTCGCGCGGGCAGGCCGTCGGTGAGGGCGAGGGCCATCGCATCCTCTATGTACCGGGAGACCGGGTCCTTGGCGGTGCGCAGCTCGACGGCGGAGCCTTCGCGGCGCATGACCTCGATGACGGTGGCGGGGATGGCCAGGCGGCGCACGGCCTCGGGGAGGCGGTCGTCGTGGGTGAAGACGACGACCTGGCGCTGGCTCGCGGTCTCGTGGAGGGCGCGGGCGAGGCCGTCGATGCGCGACGGGTCCATGGACTGGACGGGGTCGTCGATCACGACGAAGCGGAACGGGCTTTCGGCGAGGGTGGCGCGCGGGATGAAGAGGCTGAGGGCCAGGGCGTTCAGCTCGCCCTGGCTCATGACGCCGAGGGCCGGGCCCTTGGTGCCGTCGACCGTGACGTCGAGGTCGACCGAGCGCCGGGCGGCGGAGCCGGTGAGGCGGATGTCCTCGAGGGCGACGTTGCTCTGCATGCGGAGCTGGTTCCAGATCGCCTGGGCCTTTTCCTTGATCGGGGCGAAGCGCTCGTTGCGGATGTCGGAGGCTTGCTCCTTGAGCCAGGCTTCGGCGGTCTTGAGGGGCTTGACTGCGGCGTTGCCCTTCTGGGCTTTGCGTGGCCTGGGCGAGCCAGGCGGCGAGGAGCGGGGTGACGGGCTTCCAGCGATCCTCTCGTCGTGCGAGCTCGGCGGCGGCGGCGGCGCGGAGGGCTGCGATTGCGGCGATGAGGGGAGGGGACTTGGATTCGACGTGGGTGGCGAGGGCGCCCAGGTCGCGGAGGAGGTTAGGCCGGTGCGCCAGTGGTCTAGGGCGGTGACCAGATCCTTCGGATCGACGGCAAGACCGTGATCCTCAGGATGACGGAGGGAGGCGAGGGCGTCGGTGTTGAAGAGCTGCTGGGCCCTCTTTCTCGCGACGTCGGCGGCTCGATCGGCGTTCGTCGCGTCCGTCGCTAGCTGGCGGAGGCTCAGGACGTGCTTGGTTTCTGGTCGTCGCGCCACTGGGCGTCGAGCGCGTCCTTCTTGCCGCAGATGGGGCAGTTGGCGTCGCCGTGCTTCTTGTGGAAGAGCAGGGCCTGGTCGAGGATGTTGGCGAGGTCCTGCGAGTGCGCGGCCAGGGTGCCGGCCGCGTCGGTGACTTGCTTGTGGGCTTCGCGCAGGTCCTTCGACGACGGTGACGACGGCCTCCGCTTGCGGTGCCTGGAGGTTGGCGAGCTGGCGGAGGATCTGGACGTCGCTGTCGGTCGTGCTGCCGGCGGCGGCTCGAACGAGCGCCGTCTCGACCGCGTCCAGCCCCCAGTCCTTCTTCTCCATCGCTTCGATGAGAGCTGCGGGAGCGGTCGTCCTCGATCGTCTTGAGCCTGGCGACGAGCTCGTCCTTCTTCTGCGCCGCTTCCTTGTGGGCTTTCTCGCGGAGCAGGCGGGCCTCGGCCAGCGTCTCTTGCGCTTCCGCCTCCTTCTCCAGCCCGAGGATGGCCGCGAGCGCGTCGAAGAGCTTGGACGGGCCCTCGTCCAGCATCGAGCCGAGCTCGTTGTAGGACAGGAACGGGCGATAGGTCAGGAGGGCCGCGTTCCAGCCGAGGTCGGCCACGGCCATCTGCTTCTTGCCCTGGGTCTGGGCGTGGGTCTTGGCGCCGGCGAGGTCGGCGTCGTCCTCCCACTTCGCGACGATGGACGTCGGCGCCTTCTCTCCCTCGATGTGGAACTCGGCCTCGATGCTGGCGGGCTTGTGGTGGAGGTTGCGCCAGCCCTCGCGCCAGACCTTGGTGCGGTTGGCCCAGCGGTACGTGTCGCCGGTGACGAGCAGCTCCAGGGCTTCGGCGAAGCTGCTCTTGCCGGAGCCGTTGCGGCCGACGACGAGGGTGAGGCCGGGGCCGGGGGGGAGGTCGAGCGGTGGTGCTGTGGCCGATGCCGCGGAAGCCCTCGACGGTGATGCTCTTGAGGTAGGCGCCTTTGGGTTCGGGGGTGCCAGATCCTTCGGGCCGATGGCCAGGCTGCCGGCCCTCAGGATGACGGGCGAGGCCAGGGCCGCCGCCCTCAGGATGACTCGTCCCGTCATTCTGAGCGCGGGTCGAACCTGGCGCGCGCGAAGAATCTGGCGCGTCGAGGAAGGCGCGCAGCGCCTCGGCGCCTTCGAGCGCGGCGAGGACGAGGACGTCCCACGTGCCGTCGGCCTTCGGGTCGGCGGCGAGGCGGTCGAGAATATTCTTGCCGGGGGCGGTCATGCGGGAAAAGACGGACCCATTGCGTCCATGGCCGCGGTAGGATAGCTGCCATGTCGGACGAACCTCTCACGCTGGCGGTTCTGGCCAAGTTCCACCGGGAGATGATCGCTCCCGAGTTCGCTCGGATTGCGGAGCGATTCAATCAGGTCGACGCCAGGTTCGACGCCATCGACGGTCATCTCGATGCGATCTACAACCGCCTCGATCGGCTGGACACCGAGTACCAGGCCATCGTCGCCGGCCTGCGAAGACTCGAAGAGCGGATGGACCGTCTCGATGGGCGCATGGACCGCCTCGAAGGGCGTATGGATCGGCTCGAGGTACGCATGGAGGGCGTCGAGCAGCGGCTGGACGCCCTCGCCGCGGACCAGGGCAAGTTCGCGCTGCGGGCGGAGCTGCAAGGCCTGAAGGCACGCGTCGAGAGATTGCAGGAGCAGGTTCGAGTGATCGAGGAGCGGCTCGACGCCTGATCCATTCATGCCATCGGAACTGCCGCCGGCAGGATCGGCCGCCGAGTTGTTCGCGCAGGTCGGCCCGTGGGCGGGCGAATCGACCGAGGAGATCCTGGCGATCCTCGTCGAGGCACGGCGCAACGGAGGCCAGCGGCAGGTCCCTGAGCTGTGAGGCGGTAGCTCGCGCGCGCCCCGCATGTCGGGTGTGCGGTCGCTCTTCGGGTCGGCAGTGAGGCAGTCGGGGATGTTCAGGGACATGCGTGGCCTTGGGCCGGCATCAGTCTGCTTTGTTGTCGGATTGTGTCCAATTCTAGTACGAGATCCCTATCGATCGCGCCCCGTGCTGTAGCCGATCTTGCGGACCGGCTTCTCCGGAGGAGTCATCAAGTCTCGAATCGCCTGGAAGACGACCTTGAACTGCCTGTCGTACCTCGATTCAAGTGCGTCCAGCTTCTTCGCGAGGTCGGCATTTGTCTCCAGCAGTCGGCGAAGCCGCACGAAGGCCCGCATGATCTCGATGTTGACCTGGACCGCCCGCGGGCTTCGCAAGACGCTCGACAGCATCGCGACACCCTGTTCGGTGAAGGCGTAAGGCCGGTACTTTCGGTGCTGACCACGCGACCCCTTCTTTAAGGTCGCAATTTGCGACCTTAAAGAGCCAGCCTCCTCGGTGGATAGCTGGAACATGGAGTCCGCGATGGAGGAGGACGACGACACACCCACGTTCGACGTCACGGACGAGGAAGAGCGCGAACTCCTCGAGACCATTGCCGAAGTGGAACGGGGCGAAACCGTTCCCGCAGCCGAGCTGCTCGAGCGCCTTCGTGCGCCAAGGCCGTGAAGGACTACCACATCAATATCTTCTGGACCGACGAGGATAGCGGCTACATAGCTGACGTCCCGGACTTCGAGGCGTGCTCCTTTGGCGCGACGCTAACGATCCGCGAAGCTGCGGGCGCCGAGGGCACCCATTCCGGCTCCTCGCTATCGCGCGGCTGTGAGCGGCAGTGGCTCTTAGCGGCGGACTCGGTCTTCAAGGTCGCAGTCTGCGACCTTGAACAACCAGGGGAGAGAACTTCGTGCGGGTATTCGTCACAGGTGCGACAGGCTTCATCGGTTCGGCCATTGTTCCGGAGCTCATTCAGGCGGGCCACGAGGTGCTTGGGCTGGCGCGCTCGGATGCGGGCGCCCAGTCGCTGGGCGCCGCTGGCGCCAAGGTCCATCGGGGTGACGTTGAAGACCTGGGCAGCCTGCGGAGTGGAGCCTCCGCCGGTGGCCCGCGGTGCACCGGCTCGATGCCGCCCGTCTCTACAGGCTGGCGCTCGAGAAGGGTTCGCCGGGAGCCCGCTACAACGCGGTCGGCGAAGAGGGCGTGCCGGTTCGAGAGATCGCCGAGGCCATCGGCCGCGGGCTGAACGTGCCGGTCGTCGCCAAGTCTCCCGAGGAGGCCGGCGGGCACTTTGGCTGGCTCGCGGCGTTCGCGGGTGTCGACATGCCGGCTTCGAGCGCGCTGACGCAGGAACGGCTGGGATGGCGACCCACCGGGCCCGGACTCATTTCCGATCTCGACCAGGGGCGTTTCGAGGCCTGAACAGAACAGCGGCGACTTGACCCGCGCCGAACCGCCGTGGCATTCTTCGCGCGGCGGTGACCCATCGCCCAACCCTGCCGTGGCCACCCCCCGCGTGGCCCTCGCCGGGGCAAAGGGGCTCCTGGCCTCGGGTCCTGTGCTTCGATCTTCGTCGCCGGTATTCCAGGCGGGGGCTGGGCCGTGCGACGGGAGACGACGCACATGACGAAAGCCAAGAAGCTCAAGAAACTCATTCGCGAACGTGCGACGAAGACGGGCGAGCGCTACACGGCCGCCCGCCGGCAGGTTCTCCTCGCCCGCGAGAAGAAGGCGACGCCGCCCAAGGCTGCGGTGGCTCCTGCTTGGCAGTTCGGCGCCTCGCGAGTCGGCCTCAGCGACGCGGCCGTCGCGAAGAAGACGGGCCACGGCTTCGACCATTGGTTCGCGGTGCTCGACGCCTTCGACGTGCCGTCGAAGGGGCACACCGCCGCGGCCGACCATCTCCGCTCGACCCACGGCGTGCCGGGCTGGCACGCGCAGATGATCACGGTCGCCTACGAGCGCACGCGCGGGCTTCGCGTGGCGAACCAGGGCTCGATGGGCGGGTTCCAGGTGTCGGTCTCCAAGACGGTTGGCGCTTCCGTGGCCGACGTCGCCGGGGTGTTCAACGACGCCCGGCGCCGCGAGCAATGGCTGAAGACGGCCGACCCGGAGCTGCGGCGCGCGTTGAACGCGGCCTTCGGCGGCGCGAAGCCGAAGCAGGTCGTCCTGAAGAACGCGAACTACGGGAAGCTGCGCTACGCCTGGGACGGGGCCGTCGAGATCCGCATCACGGGCAAGGCCAAGGGAGGCGGCTGCAGCGTCGTCGCCGACAACATGGGCCTGAAGGACGCGAGCCAGGTGGAGCGCAGGCGCATGGCCTGGCGCGCGGCGCTCGAGGCTCTGAACCAACATCTGGATCGCTGAACGTTCGGCGACCTCGAGCCTCCGGCGGCGTGGTATAGTCCCACTGTGGGAGAGTGGGCCATGGGAGACGGCGTGTCGTACTTGAGCGTCGATCAGAAGGGGCGAGCCACGCTGCCGGAGGACGTGAGGACATCCCTCGGGCTCAAGCCCGGCGATTTCGTTCTCCTTGAGAAGACCGAGCGAGGGACCTACGAGCTGGTGCCAGCGGCCCTCGTGCCGCGAGACCAACTCTGGTTTCGCCATCCTGACATGCAAGGGCGGATCAGCAAGGCGGAGGCTGACGTGGCCGCCGGTCGAATCAAGGTCACGGGAACGCCCGCCGAGGCGCAGGCGCTGCTCGAGAGTGTCAAGGGGCGAAAGCGCCGATCGAGGGGTTAGTTGGCGACGCGGTCCGCCGCGCGTTCGGCCGTCTGGACGGAGCAATGGTGGCAGAGCTACTTGCGCCTGCCACCCGACCGTCAGGCGTCTTGCGATCGCGCCGCCATGGCCCTGATCAAGGGCACGGACACCCCCGGTCTCCATGTGAAACCAATACTCCCCGACAAGCATTACCTCGAGGGCCGGATCAGCAGCGGCGACCGGATCGTGTTTCGCGTCGAGGGCAGCGCGATCTACTTCATGGACGTCGTCAAGCACGACGACATCGGACGCTACGGCCGCAGTCCACGGCGGGGGCACCCACGATAAGATCACGCCTTCTGCCAAGGCTCCCATGACGCTCGCGTCCGGATCGCGGCTCGGCCCGTACGAGGTCACCGGCACGCTCGGCGCGGGCGGGATGGGCGAGGTCTTTCGCGCGCGGGACACGAAGCTGAACCGCGACGTGGCGATCAAGGTCCTGCCGGCGGCCTTCGCGCAGAGCGTCGAGCGCGTGGCGCGGTTTCGCCGCGAAGCGCAGCTCCTGGCGGCGCTCAACCATCCGAACATCGCCGCGATCTACGGGCTCGAGGAATCGGACGGTGTCGTGGCACTCGCCCTCGAGCTGGTCGAAGGTGAAGAGCTCGCCCAGAGGCTCGAGCGTGGACCCATCCCCGTCGATGAAGCCCTGGCCATCGCCAGGCAGATCGCCCTCGGCCTCGAAGCCGCCCACGAAAAGGGCATCGTCCACCGCGACCTGAAGCCCGCCAACGTGAAGGTCACGGCGGACGGCACCGTGAAGCTGCTCGACTTCGGCCTGGCGAAGGCCTACGAAGGCGACGTGGCAGCCACCGGATCGAGCGATCCGGCCAACTCGCCCACGATGTCGCGCCATGCGACCGAAGCGGGGATGATCCTCGGCACCGCGGCGTACATGTCGCCGGAGCAGGCGCGCGGCAGGCCTGTGGACAAGCGCGCGGACATCTGGTCGTTCGGCGTCGTTCTGTTCGAGCTGCTGAGCGGCGCGCGGCTCTTCGCCGGCGAGACAGTCAGCGACACGCTCGCAGCGGTGCTCAAGACGGATCCTGACTGGCACGCCCTGCCGGCCGCGACTCCAGCCTCGGTGCGAGCGCTGCTGAAGCGCTGCCTGGAGCGCGACCCGAAGCGGCGGCTGCGCGACATCGGCGAGGCACGGCTGGCCTTGGAGGCGATGGGCGAGAAGCCTGCGGCGGAGACGCCCGAGGGCGCGCCTGCGGCCGCTCACCCCAGGTCACTCCCGTTGGCCCTCGCGGCGGGCGCTATCTTCGGCGCTCTCGTCGGCGCGTGGGGGTGGTCGCGCGTGCAGCCGGCGCGGCCGCAACCCGTCACGCGGCTGTCGATCGCGTTGCCTCCGGGACAGCTCCTGTCCGGAAACGGCGGACCCGCGATCTCGCGCGACGGCCGCGAGATCGCCTACGCGGCGCGGGACGCGAGCGGCGTCTCGCGCCTCTACGTTCGGTCGCTCGATCGCTTCGAAGCGACTCTCGTTCCCGAGAGCGAGAGCGCCCAGCAGCCGTTCTTCTCGCCGGACGGCAGCCGCGTGGGCTTCTTCGCCCGGGGGAAGCTCATGACGGCCTCCGTCGGCGGCGGCGCTGCGACGCCGATCGCTGGCGCTTCCGCTCAGCCCCTGGGAGGAACATGGGGCGAGGATGACAGGATCGTGTTCGCTCCCGCGCTGACGACCGGCCTCGTTCGCGTGTCGGCGTCGGGCGGGCCCCCGGAGCAGCTCACGACGCCCGACGAAGCCGCCGCCGGCTACGCTCACGGCCGTCCCCAGTTTCTCCCCGGCGGGCGCTCCGTTCTCTTCACGATCTGGGGCGCCCCGAACGCGGCCGACCGCGGGCCCGCGCTCTTGTCCCTGGAGAAGAAGACCTGGACCCACGTCGCCAACGGCATCTGGAGCGCGCGCTACTTCCGCTCGGGCCATCTCCTTCTCTCGGGACCGCGCGGCGTGCGCGCGACGCCTTTCGACCCCGAGCATCCGGGTCTGGTGAATCCGCAAACATTCGTCATCGAACATGTCTTCTCGACCGCCGCCTGGTCCGATTCCTGGTTCGACGCTTCGGACGCCGGCACGCTCGCCTACGTTCCCGCCGACTTCCTGCTCGGCACCCTGACCTGGGTCGACAGGGAGGGCCGCATGACGCCGGCCTCCGACAAGGCGATGCCGCTCACGGATCCGACACTCAATCCCGACGGCGAAAAGATCGCCTTCACCGATCGAGACGACAAGCTGTGGACCATGGATCTGCGCCGCGGTACCGCGACGCCCTTGACGGAGGATGGCGAGGGCTCGAACGCGTATCCGGTCTGGAGCCGCGACGGCGCGAGCGTCGATCTTCGCATCGAATCGCACGGGAGAATGGGACATCTATTCCGTCCCGGTGGGAGGCGGGCCCGCGAAACGGCTGCTCGAGCGCAAGGGGAACCAGTTCCCATCATCCTATGCCCCCGACGGCACGCTACTGTTCAACGAGCGCTCGGGGGGAAAGACCGGATCGAATATCCTGGCGCTCGGCCCCGACGGCAAGGTGACGCCGTTCCTCGACGCGCAGCCGGCGAGCAAGACCGCCGGCCAGTTCTCTCCGGACGGCCACGCCGTCGCCTACGCCTCGGACGAAAGCGGCCGCGACGAGGTCTACGTCCGCCCCTTTGGCGGGCCCGGCGAGGCCGTTGCCGTCTCCAGCGACGGCGGCAACGCCCCGCGCTGGTCGCCCGACGGACACGAGATCTTCTACAGGCGGGGAGACGCGTTCATGGCCGCGAGCGTGACGAAGACGGGCGGCCGGCTCTCCGTCTCTGACTCGAGGCGGCTCTTCGAAGCCCACGCCGCGGCCGGACGCAGCACGTTGCAGTCGGGGTACTCCGTTTCACCCGACGGCCGGCGCTTCCTGATCCACCTGCTCGACCCGCGCGCGCTGCCGACCCGGATCGACATCGTCCAGAACTGGTTCCCGGAGCTGAAAGCGAACTTGCCGATCCGGTGATTCTACGCGGAGGGGCATTGGTCCCCTCGGTAAGGATAGGCTGGGGTCGAGAAGGGAAGCGTCCCATGAACTCTCGGACCCGACGACCGTGTGCCGGAGTCCTTCTCGTTTTATTCGTCGCCGCGTCCTTGGCGTCGGCGCCAGAGGCGCGGGCCGCATCTGGGACCAAGCCCAATATCGTGCTGATCCTGACGGACAACCTCGGGTACGGGGAGCTGGGCGTCTACGGCGGCGGCATCCTTCGCGGGGCGCCGACGCCGCGGATCGATGCGCTCGCCGGCGAGGGGATGCGCCTGCTGAACTTCAACGTCGAGGCGCAGTGCACGCCCTCGCGATCCGCGCTCATGACGGGCCGCTTCCCGATCCGGTCGGGAACGTACCAGGTCCCGCGAGGGGGCGCCGCGGAAGGGCTCGTTCGGTGGGAGGTCACGCTCGCGGAGCTGCTGTCGGCCCAAGGCTACGCCACGGGCATCTGGGGGAAGTGGCATCTCGGCAGCGCCGAAGATCGACTCCCCACGAATCGAGGCTTCGACGAGTGGTATGGCATACCGCGGACCTACAGCGAGGCTTTCTGGCCTTCCTTCAACGAAACGAACAGCGTGTGGCCGTCGGTCGGCGCCAAGCAGGGCTGGAGCCCGGACATCGTTCCGCCGGAGCCGATCTACGAGGCGCGGAAGGGCGAGAAGGCCCGGAAGGTGGGGGAGCTGGACGTGGAGCGTCGGCGGGGGATGGAGGCCGAGATCACGAGCCGCGCGGTGGAGTTCATCAAGAGACGTGCGAGCGCCGGCACACCTTTCTTCGCCTACGTGTCGTCGTCGATGGTTCACATGCCGACGCTGCCGAACCGCGAGTTCGCCGGCAAGACTGGAAACGGTGACTGGGCCGATTGCCTCGCCGAGATGGACCATCGGACCGGCCAGATCCTGGATGCGATCAAGGACGCCGGCATCGCTGACAACACGATCGTCATCTTCACCAGCGACAACGGCCCCGAAGCGACCCATCCCTGGGAGGGGGACAGCGGCCCCTGGCGGGGGACGTATTTCACGGCCATGGAGGCCTCGCTTCGCGCGCCGTTCATCGTCCGCTGGCCGGGGCGGGTGCCCGCGGGGAACGTCAACAACGAGATCGTGCACATCGTGGATCTCTACACGACGCTCGCGCGCGTGGGCGGGGCGGATGTTCCGAAAGATCGACCCATCGACGGCGTAGACCAGATGCCCTTCTTCGTCGGCCAGCAGTCGAAATCCAACCGCGAGGGCTTCCCGGCCTACGTGGCCGACCGGCTGTCCGCCGTGAAGTGGCGGAACTGGAAGATGCACCTGATCTGGCAGGAGAACATGTACGATCCGCCCCAGAAGCTGCCGCTCCCGAAGATCATCAACCTCCTCACCGATCTGAAGGAGCAGCGGGACGTGATGATCCAGAATGGCTGGGTCACGTACCCGATGATGAAGATCGTGAACGAGCTCGAGGCGAGCCTGAAGAAGTACCCTCCGATCCCGACCGGCACGCCCGATCCGTACGTCCCGCCGAAATAGCTGGAGGTCTCGCTTGGCGCCACGCTGGAGTCGACGCACGTTTCTTGCCGCCGCTGGCGCGCCGCTGCTGGCTCGCCCCTTGTTCGCCCGAGCGCCATCTCCAGCCTCGGCCGGAACGCAGGCCGCGCGGCTGGCCGAGATCGACGCCGTCGTGGCCCGCGGGCCCTTCAAGCCGACCTGGGAATCCCTCGAGGGGTTCAAGGTCCCCGACTGGTACGTGGACGGCAAGTTCGGCATCTTCATTCATTGGGGCGTCTACTCGGTGCCGGCGTTCGGCAACGAGTGGTACCCGCGGAACATGTACAAGGCCGACACCGACGGAGTTCAAGCATCACGTCGCGACCTATGGGTCCGCAGGCGCGATTCGGCTACAAGGACTTCATCCCGCATGTTCAAGGCCGAGCGCTTCGACGCGCGCGGCGTGGGCCGCGCTCTTCAAGGACGCGGGGGCGAAGTTCGTCGTGCCGGTGGCGGAGCATCACGACGGCTTCCCGCTGTACGACTGCCCGTTCACGACGTGGTCGGCGGCGAAGATGGGGCCGAAGCGCGACATCGATCGGCCAGCTGGCGGAGGCCGTGCGCGGCGCGGGCCTGGTCTTCGGCGCTCTCCTCCCATCGCGCCGAGCACTGGTGGTTCTTCGACCAGGGGATGACGTTCGACTCCGACGTGCGCGACCCGCGCTACGCGGCGTTCTACGGCCCGGCGCGCGACCAGAAGGAGGCGGAGAACCAGACGGCGCCGCCGGACCAGGCGTTCCTCGACGACTGGCTGCTGCGCACCTGCGACCTGGTGGACAGTCACCGCCCGCAGCTCGTCTGGTTCGACTGGTGGATCGCGCAGCCCGCGTTCCAGGCGCACCTGCGCAGGTTCGCGGCCTTCTACTACAACCGCGGCGTGGAGTGGAAGCAGGGCGTCGCGATCAACTACAAGAAGCACGGGGGAGAGTCGTTCCCCGACAGCGCAGGCGTCCTCGACGTCGAGCGCGGCCAGCTCGCGGCGATCCGCCCGTACTTCTGGCAGACCGACACCGCCGTCGCCAAGAACTCGTGGGGCTACACCACGAAGCAGGACTACAAGACGTCGCGCAGCCTCGTCGGCGACCTCGTGGACATCGTGAGCAAGAACGGCGCGCTGCTCCTGAACATCGGGCCGCGTCCCGACGGGACGATCCCGGAGCCCGACGAGGCCGTGCTGCGCGAGATCGGCGCCTGGCTCGGCAAGAACGGCGAGGCGATCTACGGCACGCGGCCGTGGAAGGTGTTCGGCGAAGGCCCGACCGAGATCGTCGAGGGACCGTTCGCCGACACGAAGCGCAAGGCCTTCACCGCCGAGGACGTTCGCTTCACGACCAAGGGGGACACGCTTTACGCGATCGCGCTCGCGTGGCCCGAGGCGGGGCCCGTCGTCATCAAGTCGCTTGCGCGGCCGGGCGGGCGCGAGGAGCGGGCCGTCGCGTCGGTGGATCTGGTGGGCTATCCCGAGCCGGTGGCCTGGGACCAGACGGGACAGGGGCTGGTCGTCACGCTGCCGGTGGCCCGTCCGGCCGAGCCCGCGCTCTCGCTGAGAGTCGCCTTTGCCGGAGCGTAGCGTCCCCGAGCGAGTATCATCCCTCACCATGCGCCCCAGCGGAGCGATCCTGGCTCTGGTCGTGGCGTTCCTGGCCGTCGCGCTGCCGCTGGCGGCGGTCTGGCATCCCTCGCTCATCTCACCCGACGCGGCCGAGTACCTGAGCGTGGCCCGCAGCCTCATGGCCGGCCGCGGCGCGCAGACCAGCATCGTCTTCTACGAGGAGCACCTCCGCATCGGGGGCATCCCCGTCCCCGAGACGGTCTTCCCGCCCGGGTACCCTCTTCTGCTGGCCGCGGCTCGGGCCGTCGGGATCCCCTTTCCCGGGGCCGCGTTCGACGTCGGCCTGCTCTGCCTGGGCCTGTCGGGGTTCGTCCTCTACGACCTGGCCCGCCGGCTCGGCCGATCCAGCGCCGCTGGAGTCGTGCTGGCGTGCTCGCTGATCTTCTCCGCCACCGCCTGGAAGCAGGCCCTGAACGGCGACAGCGAGCTCCCTTTCGTCCTGATGACACTCCTGGCACTGCGCGCGCTGGCGGCCGGCAGCGACGGCGCCCACCTGCTCGCCGGCGTCTGCGCCGCCGCCGCCGTAGCCGTGCGCTACGCCGGCATCTTCTTCGTCATCGCTCTCGGCCTGGGCCTTCTGGTCTCGGGGCTCAAGGAGCTCCGGCGGGTTCCCTGGCGCCGGCTCCTGCTGGCGGCGGGGCCTCCCGCGTTCATGGCGGCTGGGCTCTTCCTCAGGAACGCGGCGCTGGCGAGCGACGTGCGCGGGGGCAATGCAGCCACGGACCCCGACACGCTCCCCCAGATCCTGGTGAGGCTTCGCCGGGGAATCAGCGGCCTGCTGGGCGCCCAGGCGACCGGCCTGCGCGCGGGCCATCCAGGGGAGTGGCTCTACCTGGCGGCGGGCCTCGTGGCCGCGGGCCTCTGGCTCCGGTGTCGCAAGGACGTCGCCCTCAGCGGCCCTTCGCGGCTGCTGGGGCGCGTGCCGGCCGTCTGCGCCGCCTACCTGGTCACGAGCCTGGTGCTCCTCGTCTACCTCGAGCGCACCGCTCCCATCAACATCGGTGCGCGGATCCTTCTCCCGCTCGTGCCCTTCGCCGCCGTCCTGCTCCTGGAGGCCAGCGCCACGCTGGCCTTCGCCTCCGCTCCCGCCCAGCGCGGCGCCGCAGCCGTGGCGGCGCTCCTGGTGGCGGCCTACGCGGCGGGACAGGCGGACGTGGCCACGGAACGCGACTTCCTGGCCCGCGTGCGGCAGCGCCGGGAGATGCATCGCTGCCTCGAGTCCGCCGCGACGTTGCAGGAGCTGCACGCGGAGGCTGCCGCCGCGCGCCCGGTGCTGTGCAGCCACGTCTACGTCCTGGGCGTCCTCCTCGACCAGCCGCTCATCGGCTTGGCCGAGGCCCAGGACACCGAGCGCGTCTGGACCAACGACGAGGTGCTCGCCCTGGTCAGGCGATACGACGTGAGCCTCGTGGTGCTGCACCCCGACGCCTTCAACAACTCCGGCAACGAGGCGTTCTTCGCGGGGCTCCGGGACGGTGCGCTTCCCGCCTGGCTCTCCCTGGAGCGCGTGGAGCCGGGCGTGAGGTTCTACCGGGTCCGGGACCGGACCGAGGCCGGAGGCGCGCGATGGCATTGGCCGACATGAGGCGCGCCATGCGTCTCGCATTCCTTCTCGCGGGCATTGCGACGGCTTCTTCTCTCGCACGCGGGAGCGCCGCGCAGACTCCCCCGCCGGACCCCGTCGCCATGCTCGTGGCGCGGCTCGAGCTCGACCGGTACAAGGCGGCGGTCAAGGGCCTGACGCAGTTCGGCGATCGCCAGGAGGGGACCGACCGCAACCGGGCGGCGGTGGACTGGATCGAGGCGCAGCTCAAGAGCTACGGCTGCACGAACACGGAGCGGCTGCGGTACGAATACCAGCCCCCTCCGCCGAAGGAGCCGGAGCCGTCGCCCACGCCGCGGCCGACGCCGGGTGGGGGACGGGTGCGGGGCGTCAAGGTCAAGACGGGCGTGAACGAGAACCCGGCCGCGCAGGGGGATGCGAGGCTTCGGAGGCTGAACGCGCAGGCCTCGACGCCGGGGGCGCGGGAAGAGGTCTATTGCACCAAGGTCGGCACGTCGCACCCGGACGAGATGTACATCGTCGGCGCCCACATGGACGGCATAGGCTTCGGCGAGGCCGCCAACGACGACGGATCGGGGACCGCTCTGGTGATGCAGGTCGCCCGGGTGCTTTCGGCCCCGGATGTGAAGACCGACAGGTCCATCCGCTTCATCCTGTGGAACAACGAGGAGACGGGGCTGGACGGCAGCGAGGCGTATGCGAAGCAGCGCCAGCCGCTCCAGGGGATCGAAGACCCGCCGGGCTCGGGCCGATACCCCGAGCCGAAGTGGCTGGGGATGATCCAGCACGACATGATGATGTTCGACCACGGCATGCCGCGGCCGGACGGGCGCGTGAGCAGGAAGCAGCGACCGGAGGCCGACGTGAACGTCGAGTTCCAGTCGACCTCGGTGATGGCGGCCGGCGCTCAGGCCCTCGCGTGGGCGTTCCAGGTCGCGAACGAGAAGTACGCGACCGAATACCCGGCCACCGTGAGCGCCCACATGACCCACACCGACTCGGACTCGTTCCAGGACCTGGTGCCGTCGATCAGCCTGCGCGAGAACGAGCGCGGGACGCAGATCGGCAGCGGGTGGGACCCGCAGTGGCACCAGCCGACCGACCTCTACGCGACGTACTCCGACAAGGACTTTCGCCTCGGCCTGGCCGCTGCGCAGACGACCCTGGCCGCGCTGGCCCAGCTCACGGGGGCGGCGGTCGGGTCGCCCTAGAGCCGGCCTGCGCGCCTTGCGATTGGTGGTATCCTCACCCGGGGAGGTTGGAGTGCTTGATGCACGCTCGTAGCTGTGTGCTCGTCGGTTCCCTGGTGGCCGTTGTCTCGCTGATGGCCTGCGGGATCGGCGGTGAGGCTCCCCAGCTGGGCCTGACGACTCCGACTCACGGAAACGCCGAAGTGCAGGCACACCTGGCGACCCTGTATGCGCACCTTCACGACCTGGCCTCCGGCACCGAAGCCCACGCGCTTCTTCCCGATCTGACTCTCGTCTACACCGACGACGGGCACGGGAACACCAGGATTCCAAAGCCGATCCTGCCCTTCCGCTACTGGTACTCGGCCGAGGGCAACGTCACGGTTTCGATCTGCGCGAAGGACTACACGGTCTTCATCTGCCCCGGTCGGGTGGACACCCTTGTCGACTCGATGAACTGGAACAGCTGCACCGTCTCCGCGAGCTATCGCGACCTGGAGACGCCGGTCGGCGGGGCCCCCTAGCCGGACTCGCCGGCGAGCCTCATGGCCGGCTGGCGGTCGACGGCAGCCGGCTCTTCGGCACCTTGACGAGCATCGTGTACTCGGGGTCGACGATCTGGACGAGGGGCGCTCGCGCGTTCTGCGAGACGAACTCGTAGGCGTCCAGCTCCGACAGGCCCGTCTTCTCCTGGATCCACCGGACCATGTCCTTGAAGGCGACGCGGGCGGCGTCCTCGAGGGGGCGCGCCGCGCCCACGGACATGAGCCAGTCGGCGTTCTCGATCCGCGGCCACGGCGTCTCGCGGTGCTTGACGAGATCGACCGTCAGCTCGACGTTCATGGCGCCTTCGATCGCCGTGCCCATGATCTCGCCGTCTCCCATGGCGTAGTGGCCGTCGCCGAAGGAGAGCAGGGCTCCCGGCACGCGCACGCCGAGGTAGACGGTGTTGCCGGCGCGCACCTCGGGGCAGTCCATGTTGCCGCCGAAGCTGTCGGGGACGATCGTCGAGCGCGCCTCGCCGTAGGCCGGCGACACGCCGAGGCAGCCGAGGAACGGATGGAGCGGCACCTCCCACGAGAGCTTCCCGTCCTGCGAGCGCGTGCGCGCCATGCCCTTCGGCGCGATCGACGTCGTAGAACCAGACGGTCTCCGGCAGCTCCGGCCCGAGCATCGCGGTCTTGTCGGTGCCCTTCAGGGCGCCGAAGCCCGGTCCCGCGACGGAGACGCCGTAGTCGCGCGCCGGCTCCAGCTTCTCGATGTGGATGACGAGCGTGTCGCCGGGCTCGGCGCCCTCGACATAGAACGGTCCCGTCTGAGGGTTGTCGTGGCCGGGCTCGAGCACGGCGCTCGGCTTCTGCCCGGGCTTGTTGAGGGCGCCGTCGAAGCAGTCCTCGGTCCAGGAGACGATCCGCGTCCCGGGCTGAATGCGATGGGTCGGCGCGACACCGCCGAAGGTGTACTTCAGCTCCCCGTGTTTCGGGACGTAGCGGAGGACGGGCTGGTCGGCGGCCGATGCGGTGGCGGCGAGCGTCAGGGCCAGGACGGCGATTCGGCTGGAACGAGGCATGGGGCTACTTGACCCACTGCAGATCGGCCCGCGTCACGCGGCTGCTGCGGACGTCGCAGACGCATTCGAACGAGAACTGCTGCCGGCTGCCGTCGGGACCGAGGGCCTCGCCGCGACCGCTGACGCCGGTCTCGGACTCGGAGAGCCTGCCATGCCTCGAAGCTGTCGCCGAACACCTGGAGCCTGGCCCTCGGCCGCTCGCGGAGGACGCGCCTCTCGACTTCGGCGGAGCAGGCCTTGCTCGTGAACGCGTCGGCGTTGGCCTTCCCGTGCACGGGCCCCGCGGTTCCGGCGGCCGCCTTGACGCTGTGGCTCAGGTGGTCGACCCTGCGGCTGCTCGTGTTGTAGACGCAGCGGAACTGGAATCGAACCCAGTCGTTCGCCTTGAGAAACTGACCGTCTCCCTGGACCCCGGTCTGGGTTGGTGCCTCCACCCATTGCTGAAGGGTGTCGGCCAGTGTCTGGACCTTCGTGACTCCCGGACGCTCTTGGCGCACCCGCTCGCCGAGAGCGAGAGAGCAGGCCTTCGTCCAGGGCGCGTTGGGTTCGGCTGGCGAGAACGTCTGGGCGAACGAAGGCGTGGCCCCAAGCCCCAGGCCCAGCGCGAGCGCACCCAACAAGATCTTCTTCATGAGCGTCCTCCTTGCCACCGGCGGCCCGTGCGTCAGGCTACAGGACCACCAGCGGACGCATCATGTCATGCTCTTCGTGCTCGAGGATGTGGCAATGCCACACGTACTCGTAGCCGCCCGTGCGCGGGCTCTTCGGCACCTGGATCGTCTTGTTCCTTCCCAGGACGTTCACGACGGGGCTGGGCGGCAGCGCGAGCTTCATGATGACCCGCGTGACCTCTCCGGGGTTCATCCGCACCGTCTCCTTGTAGCCGCGCTCGTTGGCGTCGGGGGGAGCAAAGGCGCCGTTCGGCGTGAACACGCCAGCGAACGGGTTCCCGTCCGCGTCCTGCCTGAACGGAGCGCGGCCGAGGATCTGGACGTTGACCAGGTGGAAGTGGATCGGGTGCGTGTCGCCCGTCGTGTTGTAGATGTCCCAGACCTCGAAGCCGTCTTGCGCGTGCTTCTCTTCGTCCTTCAGGGCGTCCTCGTAGTACATGCCGTAGGCGGTGGCTCCCGCTCCCCCGGGCGTGCCCGTGCCCACGAGCTGCTGAAGGCGCCCGTACTCGTCGAAGCCCTCGTTCAGCGTCCTGGTGCGCGCGGTGTATCCCGCGGGCGGGTCGAACGTCGTGCCGATGACGCCGTCCGGAACCAGGAGGCCCAGCTGGTTCCCCGCCAACTGCGCCGTGAGCAGCGGGATCAGCCCGCTGTCCGCCGTCGGTCCCGCGTAGCTACCGGCCGTGATCGTGATCCGCATCAGCGTGCGGGTGTTCGGGCCGCGAGTGCTGTGCTTCGTGGTGAAGGGAGGTGCCGAGCTGCCGGTGAAGTAGTCGTTGACCTCTTCGCCGTTCGGGAAGGGGGACGGCGCATCGTTGTACAGGATGAAGCTCTGTCCGGCGCAGTCGCTGAAGTCGATCAGCACATCGGCGCGCTCCGCCCCCGCCAGCACGAGGCCGTAGCCGGTCGTGTCGTGAGCGAGGTACCTGTCGAGGTCGAACGGGTTCCCGGAAGGCACGATCGCCGGAGCGGGCAGGAAGCCTCCTTCGGTGCCGATCTGGATGAAGTCGGGTCCCTTCTCGATCGTGGCGTCGCCCGGGTGGGCGACGCTCTCCAGGTACAACTGGAGGTTCCACACGCGTGACTGGGTGGCGTTCAACAGCCGGAAGCGGTGTACGCCCGCGGGCAACGTGAGCTGCGGGTAGGCCGCGCCGTTGATCACCGCGGTGTCGCCGAAGAACTCCGGCACGCATGAGACGGAAGGCATGGGCAGCGCCGGGGTCGGCGCCTCGGGCTCCGCCGGCCCGTAGTCGCTCGGATAGTAGAGATCTCCCTTGCGTCCCCACGAGTCCGGCTTGTTCTTGAAGCTCTTGTCCTGGAGGACCAGCGGGATCCCCGGAATCTGGTCCGGGAGCACCGAGCCGTGGGGTCCGAACATCCGGGTCTCGTCGTCGTCGATCAGGAAATAGCCCGCGGCCAGACCGGCGTAGGCGTTCAGGCGGGTGATACCCATGGCGTGGTCGTGGTACCACATGAAGCGGGCGCTCTGCAGGTTGGACCAGTACGCGTCGTCCGTCCTGATCCCGACGCGGTTCGGTAGCCAGGAGACCCACGACGGGCCGTGCTGGCCGAGGGGCGTCGACCAGTGGAACGGTCCGCCGTCGCTCGGCCAGTGAACGAAGCCGCCGTGCAGGTGGGGCACCGCCCGGTTGACCTTCTGGCCCGCCTCGGCGCCCGGGAGCGTGTTGTCGACGGGAAGCGGGTGCAGGTTCGGAAGCAGGTTGATGAAGTTGATCCGGACCGGCGTGCCCTTGGTGGCGACGATCGAGGCGCCGAGATAGCTCCACTTCGGGAGCTGGCTCGTGGCGTCCGCGTAACCCCACAGCCTCGTCGCCGGCAGGTCCGGGTGGAAGCTCTGCCGGTACTCGCCCATCGCGATCCTGTAGAAATCGGCCTGGGCGCCGATCTGGTTGTAGAGGGCTTTGTTGGGCGCGGCCAGCGCGATGCCGGAGCCGGGCATGGGCAGAGGGGCCACGAACTTCCTGAGGTTCTTGATGGGGTCGAGCCCGTCGCCGAACGCTCGCCTGGACCCGGCGAAGACCCCGGCGCCGGCGAGGGCCGACATCTGGATGAAGCTCCGTCTCGTCGAGATGAACGTATCCCTCATGCTCTCCCCCTTTCCAGGCCCGCCTCCGCCGGGCCGCCCCGGTTCTCGCCGGGGCAGTCGGCGACGCTCGGAGAGAAGGTAGGGCGCCGATACCCGGGGAGCCATCCTCCTTGCGTAGCAGATCGCGGGAAATAAAGGGCCATGTGGACATAGCTCCTTCGAGTGGTGCGCCTACGACGGGCGCACCCCGGGCGGCGGCCTCGCCGTGCTAGGCTTCCGATCCCATGGCCATCCCATCGGGATCCCAGCTCGGCCGGTACGAGATCCTCGGTCCGCTCGGGGCCGGGGGGATGGGCGAGGTGTATGCGGGCGCGCGATCCGCGCCTCGACCGCGCGGTCGCGATCAAGGTGCTCCCCGCGTCCTTCGCGTCGGACTCGGATCGTCTGCGCCGCTTCGAGCAGGAAGCCCGTGCCGCCGGCGCCTTGAACCACCCGAACATCCTCTCGGTGTTCGACATCGACACCCACGACGGCGCTCCGTACCTCGTGTCGGAGCTGCTCGAGGGCGAGTCGCTGCGGTCGCGCCTGGGCGGGACGGCGCTCGCTCCCCGCCGGGCCATCGAGTACTCGCTCCAGATCGCCCAGGGCCTCGCCGCCGCCCACGAGAAAGGGATCGTCCACCGGGACCTCAAGCCCGACAACCTGTTCGTGACGAACGAAGGCCGCGTCAAGATCCTGGACTTCGGCCTGGCCAAGCTCACGAAGCCGGACCGAGACGGGGTCTCGCAGACCGACTCGCCGACGCGGACCGCCGGGACCGACGCCGGCACCGTCCTCGGCACGGCCGGTTACATGTCGCCGGAGCAGGTGCGTGGGAAGCCCTCGGACCATCGGTCCGACATCTTCAGCTTCGGGGCGATCCTGTACGAGATGCTCTCCGGACGGAGGGCCTTCCACGGGGACACGGCCGCCGACACGATGACGGCGATCCTGAAGGAAGACCCGCCGGAGCTGTCGGCGATCCGAACCGGCATCCCGCCCGGCCTCGAGCGCATCCTCCGGCATTGCCTCGAGAAGAGCCCCGAGGGGCGCTTCCAGTCGGCGCGGGACCTTGCGTTCGACCTGGAGGCGTTGTCCTCCGGGTCCGGCAGCGAGAGCGCGGCGAAGGCGCCGGGAGGAGCTGGATCACGACGCCTTGTGACTCTGGCGCTCGCCGGCCTCGCTGCTGTCGCGATCGGCGCGGGCCTCTTCTTTCTCGGGCAGAGATCCCGCGGACCGGCCGTCCCGGCGCCGGCCGCCATGCCCACGTTCCAGCGCGTGACCTTCGGCCGAGGGAACGTCCTGACGGCGCGGTTCGCGCCCGGCTGGAAGAACGTCGTCTACGGCGCCGCCTGGGAGGGGCGACCCTCCGAGGTCTTCCTCACGCTGGGAGACGCAGCCGAATCGAGGTCGCTCGGGTTGCCGCCGGGGGACCTCCTCTCGGCCTCCTCATCGGGAGAGCTCGCCATTCTCCTCGCGAAGCAGGTCGCGTCCTCGACGACCGGCACCGGGACTCTGGCTCGAGTCTCCCTCGGCGGAGGAGCACCACGCGAGATCCTCGAGGGCGTGGCGTTCGCGGACTGGGCCCCCGACGGGAAGACCCTGGCCATCGTGCGAAATGGCGGCCGCGGCCAGAGCGTCGAGTTTCCGATCGGCACGCCGATCTACGAAACCACGGCCACCCTCAACGGCTTTCGGGTTTCGCCCCGCGGCGACCGCATGGCCCTGATGGAGCAGCAGGTCCCGAGCTTCGATCTCTCGTTCTCGTTGCCCAACGAGATCGTCGTCATCGACCGCGCGGGAAAGAGGACGAAGATCGCGTCCTGGGTCGGAAACTCCAACCTCCTCGCATGGTCCCCGTCCGGCGACGAGATCTGGTATCCGGCATCCGCGGGGAGGCGGGATGGGTTTCTCTTTGCCGCGTCCCTTTCGGGGAAGGTGCGCACGGTCCTGCAGGTCCCCGGGAGTCTGACGATTCACGACATCGCGCCCGACGGCCGCGTCCTCCTGGAGCAGGACATCTGGCAGGGCGGCGCCATGGCGTTCGGCGCCGGCGCCGCTCGAGAGCGCGACATCTCGTGGCTCGATCAGACGCAGGTCGCCGACATCTCGGCGGACGGCCGCAGCGTCCTGCTGAGCGAGACCAACGAGGGCGGCGGTGCCGACGGCTCTGTCTACTTGCGCGGCACCGATGGGTCGCCCGCCGTGCGCCTGGGCGACGGGGTCGCGGCGGCGCTCTCGCCCGACGGGCGCTGGGCCATCACGATCCCTCGCCACGCACCGACGCAGCTCGTGCTCCTGCCGACCGGAACGGGCGCGGCGCGCCCGCTCGGGACCCAGGGCCTCACCTACGTGGCGGCCGCGTGGTTCCCCGATGGGAAGAGGATCCTCGCCTCCGGCTTCGAGGCGGGGCATGGTATCCGCGCCTACATCCAGGATCTCGACAACCCCGCGCCGAAAGCCATCACGCCCGAGGGCATGGCGGGCTATCCCGCTCTCTCGCCCGACGGCAAGCGCCTGGCCGTCCCGATGGCCGACGGAAGGTTCCTGATCTATCCCGTCGACGGAGGAGGCCAGCCCCGCGCGATCACCGGAATCGAAGTGGGGGAGTCGATCTCGCGCTGGTCGGCCGACGCCCGCACGCTCTATGTCTACCGCCTCGGACCGGTTCCGGCGCGAGTCTTCCGCGTGGACATCGCCACGGGCCGGAGGGAGCTGTGGAAGGAGCTCGCGCCGGCGGACTTCGGTGGGCTCATGCGCATCAACAAGGTGGCCGTCTCGCCCGACGGCCGCTCGTACGCCTACTTCTACGACCGCGTTCTCTACTCGAGCCTCTACATCGCCGAGGGGCTCAAATAGAGAGCTGTCGCAGGGTCGACCGAGCACGCCTTCGACCGTCCTGTGATATCATTGATATCATTTGGAGGTTGGCCGATGGCCCAGCTGATCGTGAGGAACCTCGATCCGGAGATCGTGGTCGCGCTCCGGCGCCGGGCGGCCGAGCGGGGCCGCTCAACCGAGGCGGAACACCGTGAGCTCCTCCGCTCGGTCCTCAAACCCGGGCGGAGACCCAGGTCGCTGAAGTCTCTTCTCCTCGGAATGCCGCCAGTCGGGGATGACTCGGACTTCGCCCGTGATCGACAGAAGGCGCGGCCGGTTCGCTTGTGACCTTCCTTCTCGACACGAACGTCATCTCCGAGCTTCGGAAGGGCCCGAGAGCGAATGCGAGCGTCGCGCTGTGGTTCGAGAGTGTCCGGGAGGGGGAGATCTACCTGAGCGTCCTCGTCGTGGGGGAGCTTAGGCGGGGGATCGAGCGCGTGCGGGCCCGGGATCCGCGCCAGGCCGGGGCGCTCGAGACCTGGCTGCGTCAGGTCCTGCGGTCGCACGGCGAGCGCGTCCTCCCCGTGGACGCTCGCGTGGCGGAGGAGTGGGGGCGTCTCACCGCGATACGCTCGGGGTCGACGATCGACACTCTCATGGCCGCGACAGCCCAGGTCTTCGGCCTCACGCTCATCACCCGCAACGTGAAGGACGTGGCCTGGACCGGCGTGAGCTACTTGAACCCGTTCGACGGGAGTGCTAGAGCGAGGCCGAGAACGAAGCGCGGGACGTAGACGACTGTCCTCACGCCGCTCGCGGCGCGTCGCGCTTGCCGAGCGACCGCAGGGCCGCGATCAGGATCGGCACCACGCCCAGGACGAGGAAGACCGAGTCGGCGAAGATCCGCACCCACTCGAGGGTGTGGAACGTTCCGCTCATCAGGTAGTGGAGCCGGCGCGCGTGCCAGTACCCGTGGTTCAAGGAGTCCTGGAGCTGGAGGACGCCGCCGGGAAACAGGTCGGTGACGACCATGAGGGCGAGCCCCGCGTTCAGGCCCCAGAAGCCGATGCGGACGAACTTCACGGTGCCCGCCCAGGTCGCCTCGGTCTGCATCGCGCGCAGACAGAAGACCAGGACCGCGAGGGCCAGCATGCCGAAGACGCCGAACATCGCCGTGTGGCCGTGGTTGCTGGTCAGGAGCGTTCCGACCTCGAAGTACGAGACGATCGGGAGGTTGATGAGGAAGCCGAAGACGCCCGCGCCCACGAAGTTCCAGAAACCGACCGCCATGAGGAAGTAGATCGCCCACATCTGGCCCCCGGCGAAGCTGTGGCCGCAGTCGGCGCACGGCCGGTCCTTGACCCGAACGAAGTCCCAGGCGTCGAGGGTGAGGAGCGTGAGCGGCACGACCTCCATCGCCGAGAAGGCCGAGGCGAGCCCCATGTTGAGGGTGCCCTGGCCGGTGAAGTACCAGTGGTGGCCCGTGCCGACGATCCCCGCGCCCAGGTACAGGATCGCATCCAGGTACACGACGCGCGTGGCCGTCGTCACGCTCACGAGCCCCATCTGGTGGAACATCGTCGCCACGAGGACCGTGGCGAACAGCTCGAAGAATCCTTCGACCCAGAGGTGGATGATCCAGAAGCGCCAGTTGTCGATGACCGCGAAGTTGGTGTGGGGGCCATAGAAGAGAGCGGGGAGGTAGAAGATCGGAATGGCCGCGGCCGAGTACAGGAAGAGCGAAGCCAGCTCCGAGCGGCCGGGGACCTTCATCGCGGGACGCAGGGCTCGGAACATGAGGACGAGCCAGAGGACGAGGCCGACGGCGAGGAGCAGCTGCCAGAATCGCCCCAGGTCCAGGTATTCCGAGCCCTGGTGGCCGAGCCAGAACCAGAGGTCGCCGAGGCGGCCGGCGATTCCCAGCCACTCGCCCAGGAGGCTGCCGAGCACCACGACCAGCGAGGGCGCCGAACAGCACGTTGGCGCCGAGGCGCTGGCCCTTCGGCTCCTCGCGCCCGACCAGCGGGGCGAGGAACAGACCGCCGCCCACCCAGGCGGTCGCGATCCAGAAGATCGCGAGCTGGAGGTGCCAGGTGCGGAGGAGGTTGTAGGGGAGAAGTGATGCGAGATCGAAGCCGTAGAACGCCGCCCGACTCGACGCGATAGTGGGCGAGCGCCCCTCCCGCGAGGCCCTGGAGCAGGAAGAGCAGCGGCGACCACGCCGAAGAACTTTCCGGTGGCCCACTGGCTCGGCGTGAGCTTCCACGCGGCGAGAGCGCTGTCGTGGAAGTGCGCGGGCGTCTTCTCGCCGCCCCAGCCGAGGTAGTCGAACTTGCCGAAGAGGAACAGGATCGCGCCGATCCCGCCCAGGAGCGTGATCAGGCTGAGGGCGCTCCAGAGGTACGTGGAGCTGGTCGGGCGGTTGCCGACGAGCGGCTCGTAGGGCCAGTTGTTGGTGTACGAGTAGTCCTTCCCGGGCCGGTTGGCGACGGTGGCCCACGTGGCCCAGGCGAAGTAGGCCGTCAGGTCCTTGACCTCGGACGGCTCCTTGATGAACTTCGACCCGAGGCCCGGCGCCGGCGTCGGTCCGCGGAAGTACTGCTCCCATTCACCGCCCTGGATCTCGAGGGAAGACGCCTCGCAGGGGCTGAACACGAGGGTGTCGCTCGACGCGTCGTATCGGTTCCTCTTCAGGTCGTTGCCGCGCGACCGCAGATCTCCGCGAGCCGATGGAGGTACTCCGCGCTGTAGTCCGGCCCGAGATAGGCCCCGTGGCCCCACAGCGTCCCGTGCTCCATGAGGCCGTACTTGAGGAAGACGTCCTGCCCGTGGAGGATCACCTGCCGGTCGAACAGCGTCGTCCCCGCCTCGTCCGTGACGCGCGCCGGGATCGGCGGCGCGTTCGTGTAGGTGAGGACGGTGACGAAGGAGAGGACGGAAAATCCTGCGATCATCACGAGGATGGTGGCGTGGCGCCACCAGGGCGACAGGACGGCAGGTTGCTCCTGGGACTCCGTCATGGCACCTCCAGTCGTGCGGCCGTGGGCGTTTCGGGTGGTTTGGCGCATCATACTCCCGACGGATGATCGCCGTCATACCGCGCCCGTATCCCGAGCGTGAGGATCAATGGTGGTGAAGGATCCGCTCGCCGGCTCGTCGTGGAGCGCGCCGGGAACGGTCGCGGGTTTCGCGCGCTCGTCCCCGAATGGCGTGCTCATGGGATTCGCGGAAATGGAATTGAAGCGCCTCGGAACCGGGCGCGCGCTCGACCTTGGGTGCGGTGCCGGACGGAACGCGGTGCCTTTGGGGCGTCAGGGCTGGAACGTCGTCGGAACCGACCTCTCGTGGCCCATGCTCTGCGCCGCGTCCGAGCGCGCTCGGACGGACATCGTCGGGGATCGCGTGAGCCTCCTTCTCGCGCCCATGGACCGGATCCCTGCCGTGGACGCCAGCTTCGACTTCGTGATCGCCCATGGCATCCTGAACCTGGCTCGCTCCACTGCGGAGTTCAGGCGGGCGCTCGCCGAATGCGCCCGTGTGGCCCGGCCCGGCGCGGGGCTCTTCGTCTTCACGTTCTCCCGGAACACGCTACGAGCGGAGGCGAGACCCGTGGCGGACGAAGAGTTCGTGTTCACGGACTTTTCCGGCCAGCCGCAGTGCTTCCTGACCGAGACTCAGCTCCTCTCCGAGATGGGCGACGCCGGGTTCGCACCAGACCCCGGTGTCCCCCTGACGGAGTACAACAAGCCGCAGTTGGGGGCGCTCTGCGCCGGGACGATGCCCGTGATATACGAAGCCGCCTTCCGCTACCGGGGCGACCTCTAGGGGACCGGTCTCACGCGCTCCTGGCGTCCCTCACCATGATGAGCAGCATGCGGGCGGGCTCGGGCGCGTCGATGCCGTGGGGCACGTCGGCCGGCATGCGCACGAGGGTGCCCGGCGTCGCGCGAACGGCCATCCCACCGATCGTGAGCGTCAGCTCTCCTTCGAGAACCATCACGAGGGCGTCGAACGGGGACGTGTGCTCGGTCAGGCCCTGGCCCGCGTCGAAGGCGAAGAGCGTGACGTTGCCGCCCGTGGCCTTCGCCAGCACGCGGCTGGCGATCCCCTGTTCCGTGGGGGTGACGAGCGACTCGAGAGGGAGCGCCTCCGCGGGTGGAATCATGCGACCTCGACCCCGGCGGGCAGTATCCAGCGGCAGGGCGCCGGCGCACGCTCGTCGGCGCGGTCATGGGGCCGGTTCGTTTCGTAGAACGTGGGCGGTTCGTAGGGCTTTCCGTGCCCAAGGCGCCAGGCTTCACGATGCATGGCGGCCAGCAGGAACGTGCCGATCACCGGGCCGGCAAGTCGGGCGAGCAGGCCAAACTCGTTCGCAACCGCGTCGCGGACCCCGGCGATCCGGCGGGCCAGCGCGGGGCTTGCCCGGAACCATCGCTCGGCGGCCCAGAGGGTCCCCGCGTAGACCGTGGGCAGGCCCCGGCATTCGCGCCGGTACCGCTCGCGAACCCGGGCATCGGGATGGTCCTTGTGCCTCTGCCACCCCCGGAGCAGCGTGCGGGCGATGCGCAGGATGCTCGGACCGTTCCGCTCGAAATCGCGCCCGAACGCGCGCAGGAGGAACTCGGATCTCCTCCCCGTTCCGGATGTGAGGGTGACGGAAGTTGAAGCGAAGCTGCCCGTGGGTATCCGCCGGCGGGCATTCGTCGTCGCTCATGAGCGTGCCTCCCCCGAGATGCTCCGCGTGGAGCGGGGTGCCCGGCAGGGGCGTGTAGAGCATGAACTGGTGGAAGTCGGTGTCGTGGCCGACGGCGTGGTCGATGACCTCGTCGATGTTCTCCGGCGTGTGCTCCTCCAGGCCGATGATGGTCGAGCCGAGGACGCGGATGCCGTTCGACTGGAGGGTGTCGACCAGCGAGCGCGTGTCGATGCCCTTGAGCTTGTCGTACGCGCTGCCTTGCCCTCGAGGCCCATCCAGACCCAGGAGACGCCCAGGCCGACGAGTTCGTCCATCGTGTAGCGCCGGAGCACGTTCGCCGAGCTGAACACGTAGAGGGACCACGCCTTGTCGTGGGCGCGCATCAGCTCCAGGAGCCGCAGGGCGCGCTTCCGGCGGAGCAGGAAGTTCTCGTCCATGATGAAGAAGGAGTGCACGTGCATCGCCTCCTCGAAGCCGCACATCAGGGCGAACAGCTCGTCGCCCGGTCTCGTAGAAGTCGACGGAGCGCCCCTTGCCGCCGAACATGGCCGAGGTGGAGCAGAAGTTGCAGCCGAGGGGGCAACCCACCGACGGGATCAGCGTCGCCGCCATGTCGCCGGAGCCCTGGGGCAGCCGGACGCCGAGGGTCCGCGTCTCGACGGCCGACAGGATCAGGGGGTGGCGGATGGGTCGGTGCGCGTCCTCGCCGAGGTACTCGCGGAACCAGCGCACGCCTTCGCCCCGGACGATGTGGTCGGCGTCGATCCATTCGGACAAGCGCGGGTGGTTCGCGATGTGGCCGCCCACGACGATCGTGGCGTGGGGCTGGTGCTCGCGGATCAGGTCGCACATCTTCGCGACCTTCGCGATGTTCGGCATGATGGCGCTGATGCCGATGACGTCGTAACGGACCGATGCGCAGCTCCCTGACGAAACGATCGAGGGTGGGGAAGTCCAGCAGCGTGCAGGGCGCGTCGAGGTTGGCCTGGATGAGCATGAGCCCCCACGACCGGTGGAACATGCGCAGCGAGAAGACTCCCTGAACGCGCGTCACCTGGTTGTGGTAGAGCTCCATCGGGTTGACGGCGCGGCTGCCGTACTCGTCGTCCCGGGCATACGGTCCGAAGACGCTGGTGAGAAGCACGCGCGCGCGCGTTCCCAGGGGATGGACCGGCGGAGCCCGGCGACGCGTCATCCCGCCCGGCGCCATGGCGACCGCGGTCGTGTCGTCCATGACTCGACGGTATCAGCAATGAGGCGCCGACGACTGTCAGAGTTTTGCATTATCCGCAGCGGCGCGTCCTTTTCTGCGGGGAACGCCTCGGACGCAGGTATTGCGGCGGGCTTTGCCAGAGACGCGATGAGCGATGGCGGCACAGCGCTTGCATCCGTCATCGCGATCGCAGCACCGGCCGAGCTTCAGACGACGATGAGGTGAAGTCATGGACGAGAAGGCGTTGTTCGCCAGAATCCAGGCCTCGGTCGAGGAAGGCGACGCCGAGGCCGCGGCCGCCCTCGCCGGCGAAGCCCTCCGCGCAGGCCTCGACCCGCTGGTCGTGCTCGACGAAGCGTTCACCCAGGCCCTCCGCGGCGTCGGCGCCCGGTGGGAGGCGGGGGACCTCTACCTGCCCGAGATGATCCTCGCGGCCGAGGCGATGAAGGCGGCCATGGGCGTGCTGCAACCGGAGATCCTGCGGCGCGGCGGTTCGCGGGGGGATCCTCCTTGCTGCGTGATGGGCACGGTCAGGGGCGACATCCACGACATCGGCAAGACCATCGTCGGGTCCATGCTCGAGGCGGCGGGGTTCCGCGTGGTGGATCTCGGCACCGACGTGGCCACCGAGAAGTTCGTGGCCACCGTGCGCGCGGAGAAGGCCTCCTTCGTGGGGTTGTCGGCGCTTCTCACGACGACGATGCCGGAGATGAAGGCGATCGTGATCGCCCTTGAGGACGCGGGCCTGCGGTCGGGCGTCCGCGTCGTGATCGGGGGAGCACCCGTGACGCGCGAGTATGCCGAGCAGATCGGCGCCGACGGCTTCGCCAAGGACGGCCTCGAGGCGATGCGGCTCTTCCAGAAGCTGGCGGCGCCGGTCTCGGCGTCCTTGTAGGAGGGAACGAACATGGCCTTCCAGGCTCTCAGCGACAGGGACCGATCCGACATCCACGCGGGCGCGCTGCGGGTGCTCGAGGAGGTGGGCCTTGCCGCACCGAAGGCCCTCGTCGACGCGCTCCATCAGCGCGGCGTCGGAACGGCCGACGCCGAAGGGCGCCTGCACCTCGCCCCCGCCTCGGTCGAGGCCGCGCTCGCTCGCGCCCCGGGGACGGTGCACCTCGGAGCCCGGGGAGCGAGCCACGGGACGGTCCTCGACGGCCGTCGCTCCCACGCGGCCACCGACGGCTGCGGGGCCAAGGCCGTGGATCTCGACACGGGGCAGGTGAGGCCCTCGATCCTGGCCGACGTCGCCCGCAGCGCGCGGCTCACCGACGCCCTTGCGGGCTTCGACGTCTACTGGATGATGGTGAGCGCCCAGGACGTGCCGCGCGGCCTCCGCGTTCCCCTCGAGTACCTGACCGCGCTCCGCAACACGGTCAAGCACGTGCAGATGATCGACGTCGCGCGGCGCGAGGAAGCGGAGCAGCTCGTGGAGATGGCGCGGCTCCTGAACGACAAGGGGATCGTGGACGGCCCACCGGTGTCGGCCCTGATCAGCGTCGTCTCGCCGCTGCGGCTCGACCCCGACGGCACCGAAGCGGCGCTGACCCTCGCCGCGGCGGGGTTGCCGATCGTGTGCTGCAGCATGCCCATCGCGAGCGTCACCGCGCCGGCGACGGCGGCCGGGAATCTGCTCCTCGCCCACGCGGAGGCCCTCGCGTTCATCGCCATCGTCGAGACGATCCATCCCGGCGCGCCGGTGATCTATTGCTCCTTCGCGTCGTTCGCCGAGCCCCGGACGGGCGCCACGAACTACGACGATCCGCGCGCCGGATGGACCGCGGCGGCGGCGGCGGAGCTCGGCCGCAGCCTCGGGATCCCGTGCTTCTCGAGCGGCGGCCTCCTCGCCATGCTGGCGAAGCCCGACCTGCTGAGCGGCGGCGGGCTCATCGAGACCTCGACGATCCTTTCCTATGAGCAGATGGTCGTGGACCACGAGGCGCTGCGCGACTGCCGCCTGGCCGCCGCCCAGCAGGAGGTGAGCGCCGAGACGCTCGCCCTGGACGTCATCCGGCAGGTCGGACCCGGGGGGCACTTCCTCGCCCAGAAGCATACGGTCAGGCACATGAGGGAGTTCGTCGTCACGAAGTTCGCGAACGATGGCGACCGCGCGAAGGAGGAAGCGCGACGGCTGATCGAAAGCCACGCGGCTCGAGCCGTTGCCGCCGGCCGTCGACGCGGCCCTCGAGCAGATCGCCATGGCGTCATCGGGCGCCACGACGCGCTGATGGGGGAGACGCCCGTCGAGGTCCTGGAGCACGTACCGTTCACCCTGGAGCGGCGGGAGGTGGTTCGCCTGCTCGGCTATGTGCCGGGCCGAAGACCGCCGGCGCCGCGGGTGGCCGCGCGCATCGAGGAGATGGTGGCCGAGTCGCGCGAGCTGGTGGAGGCGCGGGGATGCTACGCGGTCAAGACCCTGGCCGAGGTTCCCGAGTCGGGTCCCTTTCGCGGTGCCGAGAGGATCGCCTTCAGCGTCACCACGATCGGCCGCGGGATCGAGGATCGGGTAGCCAAGCTTTCGGCCAGGGGCGAGACCCTGCGCGCCCTCATCCTCGACGCGATCGGCTCCGCCTGCGCGGAGGCCGTCACCGACGTGGTGAACGCGGAGATCTGCAAGCGCATCGGCCAGGAGGGCGTCTACACGAACCGGCGCATCAGCCCGGGGTATCGCGGCTGGCCCATCGAGGCCCAGGCCGAGATCTTCAGCCTGTTGCCCAGCCACTTGTCCGGCGTGACGCTGAGGCCCACCTTCTTCATGGACCCGCGCAAGTCCGTGAGCGCCGCCGTCAGCATCGGCAGCGGGGTGCCCCACTCGAAGTACGTCGCGATCTGCGGTTACTGCGACCTGCGTGGGTGTGCTTTCCGACGCCAGGGGAGCACGCTGCCGGTCGAAGACGGCGGGCGGCACTGAGCGTGGGGACTTTTCTCGACCGTCTTCGCGCGGGCCCGACGCTGCTCCTGGACGGCGGTCTGGGATCGATGCTCCTTGCCAAGGGCCTTCCGCCGGGACACGCCCCGGAATCCTGGAACGACGAGCGCCCCGAGGACGTGACGGGCGTACATCGGGCGTACGCGGCCGCGGGCGCCGATGGAGTCCACACCAACACGTTCGGCGGCAACCCCGCCCGTCTCGCACGGGCGGGATTGGCCGAACGCTGCGAGGCGATCCAGGGGGCGGCGGTGCGTCTGGCGCGCGCGTCGGGGGCCCCCTTCGTGATCGGCGACGTGGGCCCCACCGGCGAGTACCTGCCCCCCGTGGGGCGCGCCGAACCCGCCGAGTGGCGCGCCGGGTTCGAGAGGCAGGGTCGCGCGCTGGTCGAGGCCGGGCCGGATGCGATTCACGTCGAGACGATGAGCGACCTGCGCGAGGCTCTCGTCGCCCTCGCGGCCCTGAAGGCGGTGGCCCCGCGCGTGCCGGTCCTCGTCTCCATGACCTTTGCCCGCAACAAGCGCGGCTTCTTCACCGTGATGGGGAACCCGGCGGTCGCTTCCCTCCGCACCCTCGCGGAGGCGGGCGCAGACGCGGTGGGCGCCAATTGCACGCTTTCGAGCCCCGACATGGTCGACCTCGCGGCGGAGCTGCGCGCGGCGCTGACGCTCCCCCTGATCGCGCAGCCGAACGCCGGCCAGCCGCAGCTCACGGCCGACGGGGCTCGCTACGCTCAGCAGCCCGAGGCGTTCGCGGAGGACATGGCGCGGGTGACCGCGCTGGGTGTCGCTGCCGTCGGGGGCTGCTGCGGGACCGATCCGCGCTTCATAGCGGCGCTGCGCGCACGCCTCGGCCCTCGAGCTTGAACCACCGCCGCGCGCGCGGACGTGGAGTCCCCTACTGCCGCTTCATCGGAGCCGGGGGCGTTCCCTTTCCCTGCTGGTAGCGGTCCCGCCACACCGGGGCGGTCAGGTCCTCGAGCCCCAGCCCGAACCACTCGAGCCCCTGGTGGTACTCCGGGTCCGCGAGGGCCGCTGAGGCGTCCTCGTCCAGGGGAGCGGCCTCGTGCCGCCGCATCAGCTCCATGAAGTCGCGGTGATGGTCGCGGATGATGCAGGGAGCGAGCCAGTTGCCGCAGCTCTCGGGGCACGGCTCGTTCGCCTCCCGGTAGCCGTGTTCGCGCTGCCAGAGCCGGATGTCGGCGAAGAAGGGGTGCGTCCACACGTCGTCGAGCGACCCTCCCCGAGCGAAGACGTCGCGGACATTGACCGGCGAGTACGGGAAGAAGACGCACGGGCTCACGTCGCCGTTCCAGTTGACGTGGAAGTAGCCTCCGGCGCGACCGGCGGCCAGGCACCCGTTCGTCGCGGTGGCGGAGTTCCAGAAGTCCGTGATGAACAAGTGGCGGTTGCGGACCAGCCACCACACCCGCTCGAAGAGACCGAGACGCTGCTCCGGCGTCATCATCAGGTCGAGGGTGTACGAGCGGCCGATGGGCATGTAGTGGAAGACGAATGCGAAGCTCGCCCCGATCCCGTCGAAGAACGTCTCGACGACCTCGTCGGAGAGGACCTCCTCGGCATTCTCGCGAGTCGCCGTGAGGGAGACTCCGAAGATGACTCCTTCGCGGCGCAGCCGCTCCATCGCCGCGAGCACCTTGTCGAAGACGCCCACGCCGCGGCGGGCGTCGGTGCGGTCCCTCATGCCCTCGATGGACAGGGCGGGGCTGAGGTTGCCGAGGCGGCCCATCCGCCTCGCGACCCGGTCGTCGATCAGCGTCCCGTTCGTGTACATCACGAAGAAGCAGTCCGGGAAGCGCTCGGCGAGGTCGAGCACGCCCCGGCGGCCGTCATGCCACGCGAGAGGCTCGCCGCCGCTGATGACGAAGGCGCGCGTGCCCCAGCTATCGTGCGCCTCGCGGACCGTGCGCTCGAAGGTCGACCAGTCGAGCTTCTCGCGGTGGGCGCCGGAGTTCGCGTAGCAGCCGCGGCAGCGCAGGTTGCAGGCCTTGCCCGGGCTGATCACGAGGAAGTCGCAGGGGGTCTGGCCGTGGCGGGCGCGGAAGCGGTCCTTGGCCCTCGTCCCGCCGCGGTGGACGAAGACGCCGCTGTAGAGGTTGGTCAACATCGCCCGGAGCGCCGGGGCACCGAGCTGGCCCCGGGCGAGGCCGCGTTCGGCGGCGCCCAGGAGGGCGAGTCCGAGCGCGATCTTGTCCTGCTCCACGGCCACCGGGTGCCGCAGCGCGGAGGCCGGAAGGTTTCCCCGGGCCCGAATGCGGCCCTCCATGTACCCGGCGAGGGCGCGGCGGAGGGGGCCCACGTGCCCGAGGCGCAGGGCGGACGCCGTGAGGGCATCGAACGCCCAGTCGCGAGCGGGCTCCGCACGAGCGGGTTCGCCGCCGGATGCCTGGAAGAGCATGCTCCCCTCTCGCGAGTCTCGTTGGCCCGACGCCAACCCGCTTTTGCAGAATCAGTGCCGTTGCGGCGCCGCCGGCGGTTGCCTCATCCCATCTCGTTCGTCGCGTGCGATTTAGCCGGAAGCCCGAAGTGCAAGTGCGGCAGCCGAACGGCGCACGGGCAGGACGAAATTGCGCCCTGGGGTCGATCGGTCGCCCTTCCTTGCGACCCCGGGCGTCCTCCGACGATGTGGGTGAACTGGCGTAACTATTGATGAATCAATGCATTAGGACGTTGCGGAAGGATCCGCATTCGATCCGGCACGGATCGAGCAATCCAACAGTGACGATGAGGCTGCTCGGCCGTGGCTGCCAACGATAGGAGCGGGGCCCCGGCCCAGACCGCCGAGGCTCGGAGGAGCGTCGTCGAAACGGCCCGGCGCATGTCCCGCCTCGGGCTCGTGGTGTCGACGTGGGGCAACGTGTCTGCCCGCGTTCCGGGTACGGGCCTCGCCGTCATCACTCCCAGCGGCGTGGAGTACGAGGGCCTGGACGAAGGAATGCTCTGCGTGGTCGACGTGGCGACGGGCGCCGTCGTCGACGGACGGCTCCGGCCGAGCACCGAGCTCGCGATGCACCTCGGAATCTATCGGGCGCGGGAGGACGTGGGAGGCATCGTCCACACCCACAGCGTCTACGCCACCGCCCACTCCGTCCTGCGGGTGACGCTGCCCCCGATCGTCGAGGACCTGGCCCAGGCCGTCGGCGGAGCCGTCCTGTGCGCCGAGTACGCTCGCGCCGGCACGGCGGCGCTCGCCGATGCGGTCGTCGCCGGCCTGGGGGATCGGAGCGCGGTGTTCATCGCGAACCACGGTCTCGTGGGGGTGGGGCGAGCGGTGGGCGACGCGCTCCGCGTCTGCTTGGTGGTCGAACAGGGCGCCCGGATCCTTTTCGTGGCGCGAGCGCTGGGAGAGCCCGTGGTCCTGCCCGGAGACGAGGTCCGCACCCTCCATCAGGAGTTCCAATCATCCTACGGCCAGGAGGGTGAGCGGTACCCGCGCTCGATCGCCAACGCTTCCTGAACCCCGGGCCCCTGGGCCCCTGGGGCGACGTCCTCCTCGCGTACAATCACGGTTCCGTCGCCGTTCACCGCGGAACGAGGTGCTCATGACCCTTTGCTGGATGTCTTGTCTTCTGCTGGCCGCGGCGCCGCTGGTGGCGGCGGAGCCCAAGGACGAGCCCCTCACGGGCTATAGCTCCGAGAGCGCTCGCACCCAGAGAGACTGGGAGGCGAAGTTCCGGGCCGGCATCGTGCCCGACAACATCCGCGAGAACATGCGCCGGTTGAGCGCGCGCCCGCACCACGTGGGATCGCCCTACGACAAGGACAACGCCGAGTGGATCGTGGCCCGGTTCAAGGAATGGGGGTTCGACGCCCGGATCGAGACCTTCGACGTCCTGTTTCCCACGCCGAAGGAGCGCGTCGTCGAGCTGGTGGAGCCGACGAAGTTCAGGGCCAAGATGCAGGAGCCGATACTTGCCGTCGATCCCACCTCGGGCCAGACGGCGGAGCAGCTCCCCACCTACAACGCCTACTCCATCGACGGGGACGTGACGGCGCCGCTGGTCTACGTGAACTACGGCAACCGCGAGGACTACGAGCAGCTGGACCGCCTGGGGATCTCGGTGAAGGGCGCCATCGTCATCGCGCGCTACGGCGGAGGCTGGCGGGGGATCAAACCCAAGGTCGCGGGCGAGCACGGCGCCATCGGCTGCATCATCTATTCCGATCCGAAGGGAGACGGCTACTACAACGGCGACGACTACCCCTCGGGGGGGTGGCGGCCGCGCAACGGCGTGCAGCGCGGCAGCGTCATGGACACCGACTATCCCGGCGATCCGTTGACGCCCGGGGTGGGCGCGACGCACGACGCGAAGCGCCTGGCGGTCAAGGACGCCAAGACCATCACGAGGATTCCGGTGCTGCCGATTTCCTATGCCGATGCGCTGCCGCTCCTCTCCGCGCTCAAGGGACCGGTGGCGCCCGAGGCCTGGCGCGGCGCGCTGCCCATCACCTACCACGTCGGCCCCGGCCCCGCCAAGGTGCACCTCAAGGTCGCCTCGAACTGGGACCTCAAGCCCGTCTACGACGTGATCGCGACCCTGCGCGGATCCGACGACGGCCAGTGGGTGCTTCGCGGCAACCACCACGACGCGTGGGTCAACGGCGCCGACGATCCGATCTCCGGCCAGGCCGCGATGCTCGAAGAGGCGCGCGTGCTGGGCGAGCTGCGTCGCCAGGGCTGGGTTCCGAAGCGCACCATCATCTATTGCGCGTGGGACGGCGAGGAGCCGGGGCTGCTCGGCTCCGTCGAGTGGGTGGAAACCCACCTGGCCGAGCTGCAGCAGCACGCCGTCGCCTACGTCAATTCCGACGGCAACGGGCGGGGATACTTCTTCCCGGGGGGGACGCAGGATCTCCAGACCTTCATCAGCGGCGTGGCCCGGGACGTCCAGGATCCCGAGACGGGCCTGACCGTCTTCAAGCGCTCGCACCTGGCCAGCATCGCGCAGGCCAAGGACGCGGAGGAGCGCGCCGACCTGCGGAAGCGCGGCGATCTCGTGGTCGACGCCCTGGGAGACGGGTCGGACTTCACGGCCTTCCAGGATCTCGCGGGCATCTCGACCCTGGACGTCGGGTTCGGCGGCGAGGACGACGGCACCCAGTACCACTCCATCTACGACGACTTCTACTGGTACACCCACTTCGTCGACACCGACTTCGCCTACGGCCGGGCCCTGGCGCAGACGGCCGGCACCGCGATGATGCGCCTGGCGGACGCCGACCTGATTCCCGTCGACTACTCCCCGCAAGCGGAGGCGATCGCCAAGTACGAGGCCGAGCTGGAGAAGCTGCTGAAGGACAAGCAGGACGAGTTCGCCGAGCGCAACCTGCAGCTGAGCGAAGGCGTCTTCACCGCGACGAACGATCCTCGCCGGCCGTCGGTGCCTCCCCCGTCCGAGATCGTGCCCCCGTACATGAACTTCGCTCCCATGAAGAACGCCGTCGATCACCTCAAGAAGAGCTCGGAGCGCTACTCGAAGGCGCTCGCCGACTGGCAGGCCAAGGGCTCGCCCGCGCTCCCGGCCGCGTCCCTGGACCGGGTCAACGCCCAGCTCCTGCGGATCCCCCGGCTGTTCCTGAACGAGAGCGGCCTCCCGGAGCGTCCGTGGTTCAAGAACCAGGTCTACGCGCCGGGCGCCTACACCGGCTACGGCGCCAAGCCCATCGCCGCGGTTCGCGAGTACATGGACGAGAAGAAGTGGAAGGAAGCCGAGGGGCAGGTGCCCCAGGTGGCCGAGGTCCTCGAGAACGTCGCGGCGGGAATCGCCACCGCGGCGGAGGCCTTGGAGGGCGCCGTGGGAGAGGCGCACTGACCGGGGCGATCAGCCCCTGCGTCGGACCGCCCGCGGGGCGCGGGTCGCGCCGGGCGGCGTGGACTGTGCGGCGTCGAGGGCCAACACCAGGCGCTTGGCGAGCTGAGCGGTGGCTGAAGAGCGTTGTCGTTGCGCCATGCCGAGCGGTCTCGAGGGCGCGACGGCTGAACGCGCAGCCGACGCCGGCGCGCGGGCACGACTTCCGGCGAGCGACTCGCGCACGATCATGATCCTTCGAGTGCAGCTCGGCGAACTCGTCGAGGTAGGCGCCGGAGGTGAACCGCGCCAGGCGCGCGGCAGCGAGCAGCACGGGAAGCTGGATCATCGCGAAGCGCGGGATCAGGTAGTTGAAGAGGCTGGAGCGAGAGCGGGTGGACGATGTCCTCGGAGTCGTGCATCACGAAGATCGCGAAGCCGCGAGCGGCGTGCTGCTGCTCGAAGACGGCGCACGCCCTGGATGATCCAGTTGAGGCAGTCGGCCTTGTTCGTCGGACCGTCCTTCGGGCAGACGATGCGCTCGACGTTCGCGTGGCTCTCGCGGGCGCGCTCGACCTCGCGCTGGGTGGCGAGGTCGTTGGGGTAGGTGCCCGACGAAGACGTGTGGCTCGCGTAGCGCAGCGCCGCTCGGGTGACGGCGGCCTCGAACCCGCCGTTGATCGCTTCGGCATGGAGACCGTCCCGGCCGTGGAGCCAGGCCCGCATGCGGCACCGCTGATCGACGCCTCCGAGCGGGTTCGCGGGCTCCGCCAGACGCACCGACACCTTGGTCACCCTCGGCCCGAACCGGCTGAGCGCCAGCAGCACGCGCCTGACGACCCTGTCCCGCAGGGCCTCGGAGAGCCTGGCGTCGTCGCGCGTCACGTCGATCCTCACGGTCGGGCCATCGGCATCGGCATGGGACTCCCCTCGTCGCCATGCAGTGTGGGACTCCTCGGCGGCGCGGTCCAATAGTTCTTCGGGACAGGATCCATAGGGCCGGTTCGATGTATCGTTTCGGCGTGGAGGTCCTCAACCATCACCACCTCTTCCATTTCTGGACGGTGGTCCGGGAGGGAGGGGTCACGCGAGCGAGCGAGAAGCTTCACGTCTCGCAGCCCACGATCAGCGGCCAGCTCCGCGAGCTGGAGGAAGCGCTCGGGGAGAAGCTCCTCAAGCGATCCGGGCGCACGGTCGTCCTGACCGACATCGGCCGCACCGTGTACCGCTTCGCCGACGAGATGCTCGACCTCGACCGCGAGCTGCTCGAGGCGGTCAAGGGTCGACCCACGCGCCCCGGGAGGCTGGCCGTCGGCGTGGCGATGGTCGTGCCGAAGCTGATCGCCTACCAGATGCTGGAGCCGGCCCTCCACCTGCCGGAGCCGATCCAACTCGACTGCGTGCACGAGAGGCCCGTACGCCTGCTCGCCGAGCTCGCTGTCTTCGGGCTCGACGTGGTCCTGGCAGACGCGCCCGCCCCACCCGCCGTGAAGGTGCGGGCCTACAGCCACCTGCTGGGGGAGTGCGGGGTGTCGGTGTTCGGGACCGACCGGCTTGCCGCGGCCCACCGAACCGGGTTTCCGGCCTCGCTGGACGGAGCGCCTTTCCTGCTGCCGAGCGAGGACTCGGCCTTGCGGCTCTCCCTCGAGGAGTGGTTCCAGAAGAAGAGGATCCGGCCACGGGTGGTGGGGACCTTCGAAGACAGCGCCCTGCTCGATGCTTTCGGGCAGGCAGGTGCCGGGCTCTTCGCCATGCCTGCGGCGATCGAGGCCGAGGTCCGCCGGCAATACCGGGTCCGGGTGGTGGGAAGGCTCGATTCGGTCCGGCAGCGCTTCTACGCGATCAGCGTCGAGCGGAAGCTCCGCAACCCGGCCGTCATAGCCATCTCCGAGCGAGCCCGCGCCCTCTTCCGCTGACCCCGCGTCGATACATCGGTCGGCGACTATGGGTCGCAAGGAAAGAACGTATTGGTGTTCGTGCCATCGGAGCGCCCACACTGTTCGTGGAGGAGGTCTCCATGAAGAGCCTTGACTCGAAGATGTGGGGCAACGTGGCGGTGTCGGCAGCCGCGATCTCGGCGATCTGGGGCCTCTTCGTCCCCTATGGCTACCCCTGGCCGAGTGTCGCCTTGGGCGTTCTGGCCTGCGGGATCGGCGTGTGGCTGGGGATGACGTCGATTCTTCCGGATCCGCCCCTCAGCGACGTCATCAACGACATCGAGGCGGAGTCGCCGGGACCGGGCACGCGCACCCACGACATCGTCTCCGGTAGTGCAATCTCTTGAAGGAAGGTAAGGGCAGCGCCATGAAAATACGGCCGCTTCACGACCGCATCGTGGTCACTCGCATCGAAGAGAAAGAGGCCGCCAAGGGCGGGATCATCATCCCCGACTCGGCCAAGGAAAAGCCCCAGAGGGGCGAAGTGCTCGCCGTGGGCAACGGCAAGATCCTCGACGACGGGAAGAAGCTCGCCCTCGACGTCAAGGTCGGCGACAAGATCCTGTTCGGGAAGTACACCGGGACCGAGATCAAGATCGACGGGAAAGACGTCCTCATCCTGAGGGAAGACGAAGTCCTGGCCGTACTGGCGTAGCGGCTCAGAGAGAAAGAAAAAGGCTCACCCATGGCGAAGCAGATTACGTACGGCGACGACTCCCGGCATGCCATCTTGCGCGGGGTCAACCGGCTGGCGGACGCGGTAAAGGTCACCCTCGGACCCAAGGGGCGGAACGTCGTCCTCGGGAAGAAGTTCGGCGCTCCACTGATCACCAAGGACGGCGTCACCGTCGCCAAGGAGATCGAGCTGAAGGAGCCCCTCGAGAACATGGGGGCCCAGATGGTCAAGGAGGTCGCCTCCAAGACCAGCGACGTTGCCGGCGACGGGACGACCACGGCGACGGTGCTGGCGCAGGCGATCTACCGCGAGGGCGCCAAGAACGTCACGGCCGGCGCCAACCCGATGTCGCTGAAGCGCGGCATCGACAAGGCGGTGGCGGCCGTCACCGAGGAGCTGAAGACGCTCTCCCGGCCCGTCAAGGGCAAGATGATCGCCCAGGTGGGCACCATCTCCGCAAACACCGACGCGACGATCGGCAACATCATCGCCGAGGCCATGGAGAAGGTCGGCAAGGACGGCGTCATCACCGTCGAGGAAGCCAAGTCGATCGAGACGTCGCTCGAAGTCGTCGAAGGCATGCAATTCGACCGCGGCTACCTCTCTCCCTACTTCGTGACCGACCCCGAGCGGATGGAGTGCGTGCTCGAAAACGCCCTCGTCCTGATCCACGAGAAGAAGATCTCCGGCATGAAGGACCTGCTTCCCATCCTCGAGCAGGTGGCCAAGCTCGGTCAGCCGCTGCTGATCGTCGCCGAGGACCTCGAGGGCGAGGCGCTGGCGACATTGGTCGTGAACAAGCTGCGCGGCACGCTCAACGTGGCGGCGGTCAAGGCCCCGGGCTACGGGGACCGCAGGAAGGCCATGCTCGAGGACATCGCGACCCTGACCGGCGGCAAGGCCATCACCGAGGACCTCGGCATCAAGCTCGAGAACCTGAAGCTGAACGATCTGGGCAAGGCCAAGAAGATCACCATCGCCAAGGACACCACCACGATCGTCGAGGGCGGGGGGAGCAAGAAGGACATCGAGGGCCGGGTCAAGCAGCTCCGCATGCAGGTGGAGGAGACGACCTCGGACTATGACCGCGAGAAGCTCCAGGAGCGCCTGGCCAAGCTGGTCGGCGGCGTGGCGGTGATCAAGGTCGGCGCGGCGACCGAGACCGAGATGAAGGAGAAGAAGGCGCGCGTCGAGGACGCGATGCACGCGACCAAGGCGGCCGTCGAGGAGGGGATCGTTGCGGGGGGCGGCGTCGCGTTGCTTCGCTGCACGAAGGCGGTCGATGCGGTGAAGGCTTCGGGCGACGAGGCGGTCGGTGTGGCCATCGTCCGTCGCGCGCTGGAGGAGCCCATCCGGCAGATCGCGCAGAACGCCGGCCACGAAGGCGCCGTCGTCGTGGGCAAGGTCCACGCGATGAAGGGGGACGAAGGCTTCAACGCCCAGACCGAGGGCTACGAGAACCTGGTCGAGGCCGGCGTGATCGATCCGACCAAGGTGGTGCGCTCGGCGCTCCAGAATGCCGCATCGATCGCCTCCCTGCTGCTGACCACCGAAGCCACCGTCTGCGAGATCGCCGACGCCAAGGCCGACGGTGGGATGGGCGGGATGCCGCCGGGCGGCGACATGTACTGAGCCGGCCAGAGGGAGGGGGCGATGGGCAAGGCGCGCGCCATCGAGATCGCCAGCGGAGCGGGGACCTTCCTCGCCTTCCTCCTCATGTTCGCCGGGGTGTCCAGCCTGCTTCGTGGGGATTCCCTCGGAGCCGGCTGGTACCTCCTGATCGGCTGGTTCCTCAAGGATGCCTCGGCGGCCAGCTAACCAGCGGGTGCGCTTCGATGAGGCGATCCGAGGGGCCACGGTCCGGGACGCGATGGTGGAAGCGGTCGCAACGATACCCGGGAGCGGGTCCGTCGCCGAGGCGGCCCGCGAGTACTTCGGGCGAACCGGCTATGGCAGCTATCCCGTGACGCGGGGCGACGCCGTCGTCGGCCTTCTCTGCCTGGCAGACGTGCAGCGCTTCTCACCGGAGGAGCGCGAGGCGACGTCCGTCCAAGGCGCGATGCGCCCCTTGACGGAGGCCCTGGTCACCGAGCCGGACGTGCCGCTTCCCGCGGCCCTCGCAGCCATGGCGCGAACAGGTGCGCGGCGTCTCCTCGTCATGCACGGCGAGCGTCTCCTGGGCCTCCTCACCATGGACGGCGTCGTCCGGCGATTGAAGGTCCGCGAGAAGTTCGCGGGGTAGCCCCGACGGCCGCAACTCCCTTCATCTCGTCGGCCGAACGCATCGCCACGTTTGACAGCGACGGCACCCTCGGAGCCGAGCAGCCGATGTAATCTCTGGCGGGGAGTTGCGCCCCGACAGGCGCGACTCCTCCGATGGGGAATGGGGGCGCTCGCGAGATGCTGGAACGGCTGAGATACCCGATGGCGGCCGCTCTTGGCTCGCTGGTCGTCTGCACGGCGGCCTGCCGGGGCGACACCGGCGCCGGGGCCCTGCACGCGCGACACGCCGTGCTCCGACGCGAGGTGCAGGGGCTGCGAGCGTCCGTGGAGAAGCTGGAGCGGGGCGACCCGATCCTGCCCAAGGACGCCGTCGTGATCGCGGTCGGCGAGCGAGTGGTGAAGGAGTTCGTCACCGCGCAGCTGCCCCTCAAGATCGAGCTGGAAAGCTACCGGATCGAGATGACCCACGCCGAGGCGACCTTCAAGGGGAGCCCATCGGTGGATCTCACGGGCTCGATCGTCCACAAGAACCACCCCGACCTCGTCGGCGAGGTCCGCGCCCTGGGGGCCCTGGACTCCATCGCGGTGGACCCGGAATCGGGGACGCTCCGGGCCCGCGTCGCCGTCGACCACGTGGACCTGCTCCAGATGGCGGGACTCGAGAAGTTCCTCGGCGGCGGGACCCTCGACGACCTGGGCCGCGCGGTCCGCCTCCAGCTCGCGGCGCGGGTGCCACCGATCCAGATCCCCGTGAAGATCGAGCAGGCGATCAACCTGCCCGCGGTGACCGACGGCCCCGTGCTCATCCACGCCGCGTCGCTGCCCCTCGCCGTGAGCGTGTCGGACGTGCTGGCCGGCCAGGGCGTTCTCTGGATCGCCATCAACGTCGTGCCGGGGGAGGTGACCCGCGACGCCCCGAAGACGGGGACCGGAGCCCGCCAGTGAAGGCGTCTGGCGCCCGCCTCAAGGTGCTGGCCGGTCTTTCCGCGCTCGTCCTCGGCGCGGCCTGTCACCGGGGAAGCAAGACCACGCCGGAGCAGATGCGGGCCGAGAACGAAGCGCTCGAGCGCGAGCGGGACGCCCTCAAGGGCAAAGTCGCCGACATGATCACCCGCGACAAGCGGCTCGCCGGCATGCCGGACAGCGAGGTTCGCGTCGGGTTGCCAACGCCCCTGGTGCGGACGCTCATACAGCGCGTTGCGACCGGCTTCGTCGATTCCGTCACCCTGAAGCTCTCGAACCTCAAGGTCCACAAGGCGGGCACGGTCAAGAAGGTGGTGACGATCGGCGACTATGACCTCAACGTCGTGATCGACGAGGTCTCGGGGAAGCTCGAGACGGGACTGCCGCAGGTCACCTTCGGCGGCGACAAGATCACCGTGGCCCTGCCCGTCCACGTGGCCAGCGGCTCCGGCGACGCCACCATCAGTTTCGCCTGGGACGGCAAGAACGTCAGCGGGGCCGTCTGTGGAGACCTGCAGCTCGAGCGCAAGGTGGACGGCACCGTCAAGCCTGACAGCTATCCGATGTCGGGGACGCTCCTCCTGACGTCCACGGCCCACCAGATCCTGGCCTCGCCCAAGTTTCCGGTGATCAAGGTCAAGCTCAAGGTCGTCCCCTCGCCGGCGTCCTGGGCGACGGTCCAGAAGATCCTCGACGATCAGCACGGCATCTGCGGCTTCGTCCTGGAGAAGGTGAACATCCCTGGGGTGCTCGACGGCCTGATCGGGAAGGGCTTCGACGTGCGTCTCCCGACGGAAAAGCTCAAGGCGCTCGCTATTCCCGTGGGGATTGCCCCTACAATGACCGTGCGCGGGGAGCCCCTCACGATCGACGTGAAGGTGGGCAAGCTGGCGATCACGGAGCAGATGATCTGGCTGGGGGCCGACGTGGCCCTTGCGCCGAGGGCCGCTCCGGCAGGGCCTCTGGCCCTCAAGCAAGGAGAGACAAGGTGAAGAAGACCGTTCTCGGTGCCGTACTGGGTGCGGGCCTCATGGCCGGCCCGGCGTTCGCACAGTCGAGCTCCACGTGGAATGGCCTCCCCGACCGCTTCCAGGTGGACGCCGGCTACTTCGGGATCAAGTCCGACACCACGCTGCGTTTCAACGGAGGCGCGAACGGGGGGGACGAGATCAACTTCGAGAAGGATCTCGGGCTGGACCAGAGCTCCACGACGTTCTGGGTGGACGGCACCTGGCGGGTGGGACGGCGCCACACGTTGAAGCTCGGCTTTACCCGGTTGAGCCGCGACCGCCAGAGCTACCAGCTCCAGAGAGACGTCGACTGGGGCGGGCTCGTGTTCGGGACGACCCTGGACGTGAAGCCGTCCACGAGCAGCAACATCTTCAGCGGTTACTATCGCTTCGCCATCTTCCGGAACGACCGGTTCGAGATCGGTCCCGCATTGGGCCTCGGCCATCTTTCCATCTCGGCCGAGATTCGGGCGACCGCCACCATCACGATCCCCGGCGGCTCGACGACCCTTACGGTCCTCGACCGAAGCGCCAGCACGGGCAACCCCACGGGCGCCGTGGGAGGCTACGCCGAGGGTTGGCTCACCAAGCGCCTCCTGGCCCAGGGAGACTTCCTGTACATCAAGGTGAAGCCCGGGCGACTCGACGGCGTCGGTCTCCGACTGGCGAGCCGGAGCCAACTACTACTTCTTCAAGAACGCGGGCATCGGCGTGCAGTACAAGTACGACCGGTACCAATACGACCGCGGCGTCCTGGCCACCGAGCTGGGCGGGAAGATCACGTACAAGGGCGCGCAGGTGTTCGCGACGTTCCGCTTCTGAGCTGGACGTCTCGAGTCGGCGAGCGCCGACCGACGTCTACCAGGTTCTTCGCTCGAGTCGCGGCACCACGTCGAAGTGCTCGTCGCGCGTGAGAACGGGCATGTGGTGCTGGAGCGCCAGGGCCGCGATCCAGGCATCGTTGGCCGGGATGGGGCGTCCCGATCGCCTGAGGGCCACGCGCAGCGCCGCGTAGGCCACGGCGGTCTCGTCGGTGATCGAGAGGATCTCGAAGTGGGGCAGGTGCGAGTCCATCCAGGCCTCGTAGGAAGAGCGCCGGGTCGACTGCGCCGTGCCATACCGGAATTCGCCGAGGACGATGACCGGAATCGCGGCCCGTGCCTGGCCCCTGAGGACGTCGCCGACACCCGCGTCCCCGTCGACGAACGCCGAGAGGGCGTTGGTGTCCAGGATCACGAACGATCCTCAGGCTCCACTACCTCGAAGGCCTCCTGAATCCTGTCCTGGATGGCCTTCGTTTGCTTGCGCAAACGCCGCAGCTTGCCGAAGCCCTGCATCCACTCGGGATCGCCCGGAAGAGCCGTGGCCCTCCTGGACGCGAGCTTCTCCTGGAGCGCCGTGTTCACGAACTCCTTCATCGTCTCGCCGCGTTCCGCCGCTCTCGCCTTGACCTTCCGGAACAGGGCGTCGGGGATCTCGAGCGTCGTCTTCACGGACCCATATTACCATATTTATGGGATAGCCCCGCTCGATCTCGGCCAGCATCTGGTCGATGTCCGCGATGAGAAACGCATGCTGGGCGGCGTCGCGCACCGTCCCCCGCTTCTTCTTCGCCTCCGCCCCTGGCTGCGTCGCTAACCTCCGAGCATTCTGGCCGAAGCGTATAATCCCGCTGTCTCAACTGCAGGATTGCCCGTGACCTTGGCGCCGGGAACCCGTCTGGGTCCCTACGAGGTCCTCGGCCCGCTCGGGGCCGGGGGCATGGGCGAGGTGTACCGCGCGCGGGACACCCGGCTCGGGCGCGACGTCGCGATCAAGCTACTGCCCGCCGAGGTTGCCCAGGACGCCGAGCGCCTCGCTCGCTTCCGCCGCGAAGCCCACCTGCTTGCCTCGCTGAACCACCCCCACATCGCCGCGGTCCACGGTCTCGAGGAGCTGGACGGCAAGCTGCTGCTCATCCTCGAGCTGGTGGAGGGCGAGGACCTGGCGGAACGGCTGAAGCGCGGGGCCATCCACGTCGACGAAGCGCTGGGCATCGCGAAGCAGATCGCGGAAGCCTTGGAGGAGGCCCACGAGAAGGGGATCGTCCACCGCGACCTGAAGCCCGCGAACATCAAGCTGACGCCGGAGGGCAAGGCGAAGGTGCTGGACTTCGGTCTGGCGAAGGCGTACGCGTCCGACGCGGATTCGGGCAAGACCGACGTCTCGCACTCGCCGACCCTCACACGCGCGGGGACCGAGGCGGGCGTGATCCTGGGGACTGCGGCGTACATGTCGCCGGAGCAGGCGCGTGGGAAGCCGGTGGACAAGCGCGCCGACATCTGGGCTTTCGGTGTCGTGCTGTTCGAGATGCTGACCGGCAAGCGACTCTTCCACGGCGAGACGGTGAGCGACACGCTGGCTGCGGTGCTGAAGACGGATCCGGACTGGGGCCTGCTGCCGGCCGAGACACCGCCCCGGGTCCGCGCTCTGCTGCGCCGCTGCCTCACGCGCGATCCTCGCCAACGCCTGCGCGACATCGGCGACGCAAGAATCGAGATCGAGACGAGCGCCGCTGAGCCCGCCACGGGCTCGGTCGCACGAACACCGTTCCCGGCCGGGCGGCCGGGCGCTGTCCGCGGCGGTGGCGCTCGGAGTCGTCGCAGGCGGCTGTCCTGACGTGGAGCGGTGTCCAATGCGCGACGTCCGATCGGCGAGAGACTACGAGCCGTCTCCCGCCTCTCGCTGACGCTGCCTGTCGATGCGCCGTATTGGCTCTTCTACGCCCCCAACTGCAACGTCGCGATCTCGCGCGATGGCCGCCAGATCGCCTACTGTCGGCCAAGGGGCATTCGGTCGGCTCAGGAGCAGTGGCTCAACCTTCGTCGGCTCGACGACTTGAGCGTGCGCGCCATCCCCGAAGCCGAAGGGGCATTCAACCCGTTCTTCTCTCCCGACGGCGCATGGATCGCCTTCTTCACTGGCGACGGCAGCCTGAAGAAGGTCTCGCTCGCCGGGGGGCGGCCGGTGACTCTTGCCGGCGACATCCCCACGCCCCAACTTCGTCTTCGGGAGTTGGAGCGACGACGGCCGCATCGTGTTCGATGCTCAGTACGGCGGGCTCCGAGTCGTGCCCGCCGCCGGCGGAGCCGTCGCCACGCTCACCAACCCATCCGGGGAATGGCACCAGGGGCCCCAGAGCGCTCCCGGATTCGGACGTCGTCCTGTACAACGTGCAGGCGATCAACAAGCTTCGGATCGAGGCCATCACCCTCGACGGGAGGAACCGAAAGACGCTGCTGGAGAACGCCAGCCGCCCCCGGTACCTCGCTTCAGGCTACCTCCTCTTCGTGCGCGACGGCGGGCTCATGGTGGCACCCTTCGACAAGCGCCGAGTGGAGGTGACGGGACCCGCCGTGTCCGTGCCGCTGGAGGTCGCCGTCGATGAGCCCAATCTCACGCGGCTCCGACCCCGCAACTGGCCGTATCGCTCGACGGGACGCTCGTGTACGTACCCGTGGCGCCCGGGAGCCTGCGCTCGAGCACTCTCGTGTGGGTGGATCGGCGCGGGGTGGTGGAGGAGGCCGGGACGGTCCCTTTTGCGGAACCGCGCTTCCACTATCCTCGGACGGCAGCCGGATCGTGGTCACAGGACGGGACGCCGGCAGGGCACGCGTCGATTTCTTCGATCTATCGCGCAAGACCGAGACGCGGTTCATGGACCGCGACGACGTCGACTACTCCGACCGGCGACGCCTGTGTCGCCCGATGGGCGCCGTCTCTTCTTCGGGCGCTGGGACACGGAGCGCAGCGAGCTTCTCTCGCAGCCCGTGGATGGTAGCGGCGGCATCGAGCGCATCGCGAGCGTTCCTGGCCTTTATCTCACGCCGTCATCGGTTTCGACCGGACGGACGGTACGTGGCCTTCATGGTCCATGGACACCAAGACCTCCGACGACATATGGGTTGCGGACCTCGAAGCCAAGGCCGAGCCAAGAGCCCGCCCCTTCCTGGCCACCATGGACTTCGAGATGACTGCCTGCCTTCGCCCCAGACGGGCACACCATCGCTTACACCGCCTCGGAATCTGGAACCTGCGAGGTCTACGTTCGTCGCTTCCCCCAGGGAGACGGGAAGGTGCGTGTTTCAAACGACGGCGGACTGGGTCCCCAGTGGTCCCGCGACGGCAGTGAGCTCTTCTACCAATCTGCGGACGGCACCAAGCTCTTCGTGGTCTCGGTGCCCAAGGACCGGAGCCTGAGCTTCGGAGCGCCCCGAGTCCTGTTCGAAGGCCCCTACCTGACTAGCATCGACGTCGGGCCCGAGCTACGCCGTCTCGCCCGATGGGCGGCGCTTCCTGATGACGCGCAAGCCGAACCTGTTCCCGCTGCGCGCGACCGAGCTGGTCGTGGTCCAGAACTGGTTCGAGGACGTGCGCCGCCTGACGGCGACCGCGAAGTGAAGGGGGTCAGGCGCGGCAAGCCGCGGGCCAGGTCGACGAAGTGTCCCCGCATCACGATATGGGGCCTGGTGTGAGCGCAGCCACCCGACTGGCGGGCCGGTGTTCGGCGTCACATGCCTGGCTCGGTGGCGGAGAATAGCATGCGTCGCAATGTCTCCCATGTGGAGGTGTGCGATGTCCATTCGCAGTGCCGCTCTCATGATCTCCATCGCGTTGACGGCCGCATCCGGGGTGAGCTGTGGGAAGGACCTTCCTACGGGGGCGTCCGCGGTGCCGCAAGTGCACGTCATCGTCATCCGGGGCGCCAACGGCGCCTTCTCGTTCGACCCGGTGAACGAGATCGTCCATGTGGGCCAGGCCGTGGCGTGGAGAAACGATGACTCGGTGGCCCACTCTCTCGTCGACAAGGACGGTCTCCTGAACACCGGCCGCATTCCGGCCGGTGCGACGAGCGGCACAGTGGCCTTGTCCGCGCCCGCCACGGTCGAGTACCACTGCAGCGACAACCCGTCGATGAAGGGGCTGCTGTCGGTGAATCCGTAGCAGGACGGAGCTACAATCCGAGCGCGGCCTCTTGCGCCCATGAAGAGCAGCGTCCTCGGGTTCGCGCTTGCCGGTCTCGCCCTCCCTGGTGTTGGCACGGGCGCATCCAGTGATCTTCCCCTGGACTCGCTCTACCGCGAGCCACTCCAGCTGACCGACGACTCGGGAGTCGCCGTCGAGCTATCCGCTTTCCGGGGGCAAACCGTGGCTATGAGCATGTTCTACACGGAATGCTCATCGGCCTGTCCGATCACCCTCGCGAAGCTGCGCGAGATCGAAAAGGCCTTCGTGCAGAGACACCTGGACCTCCAGGTCGTGCTCGTCAGCTACGACTCGCGGCAGGACACGCCCCGCCACCTCGCCCGCTTTCGACGGAGGGAGACGCTTCCAACGGAGCGTTGGCACCTGCTATCGGGTACGGCCCGGAGCGTCGAACGCCTCGCCGGACGCCTCGGCCTCGGGTCCTACGTGGACCTTGGGGAGCACATCGCCCATTCGTTCCGGGTCGTGCTGCTCGACGGAGACGGCGTCGTGCGGAAGGCCCTCGACTCGAGCCACGACAAGGTGTCATCCCTGTTCGACGAGGCGCCGTCCGCGCCAACAGCTCGCTGAAAACCCCGACCCACCGGATCAGATCCTGACCGCTATCGTAGCCCCTCGAACAGGTCCGACTCCCGGGCGCGACCGCCATTGACGGAGCTGAACACGCGGTAGAACTCCTGGGTGCCCCACAGGAACCTCTGGTGCTCTTCCGACAGCTCCCCGAGCTGTCTGTAGATCGACATCTGGGTCTTGTGGCAGGACACGGCCCGCCACACCGTGGGCCAGACGGCGCTCGTGTCGAGGACGGTGGTGATCGCCCAGTCCGGCCACGGCACCGCCTGCCGCTCCTCGCCGTCCACCCTGGACACGAGCTTCTTCAGGGCCGCCTGGTAGGCGGTCCACTTCTTCGTGCTCCACGCGATGAAGTAGAGCTTGGAGACGCGGTGGGGTTCGGCCGCCGGCGTCCCGGGCGCGAACGACGGGTCGGCGGCGCACACGATCGCGGCCGCGGTCAGCTGGCTGATGGCGATGTGATCCGGATGGCCGTAGGCCCCGTCGGGGCCGAAGGTGAGGACCACCTGCGGCCGGACCCGGCGAAGGTGGCCGGCGATTCGTCCGACCGCTTCCGCGGCATCGGCCTTGTCGAGGTCGCCGTCCACGTAGTCCAGGAAGCGAACGTCACGGACACCCAACTCCTTGGCGGCCGCCAGCAGCTCGGCCTCGCGCGCCTTGCCGACGATCTCCAGCCCCGGCGACTCCTTGCTGTCTCCGAACCGGCCCCGCTCTCCCCGGGTCGCCGTCACCAGGTAGGTCGCGACGCCCTCGGCAGCGTACTTGGCCAGGGCGCCGCCGGTCCCGAGCGACTCGTCGTCGGGATGCGCCAGGATGCACATCAGTCGAAGCTCCGACGCGAGACCCACGGGTCACCCTCCCGGCCCCCATTGTGGGGCTAGTCGTGGCGGAGGGCCACCATGGCGTCGACGCGCGTGGCGCGACGCGCCGGGACGTACCCGGCGAGAGCCGCCACGGCGGAGAGGACCAGCGCGACGGCGGCGAGCGTGGCCGGGTCGCTGGCCGAGACGTCGAAGAGCATGTGCTCGATCAGGCGCGCGGCGGCGAGGGCGCAGGGGACGCCGACGGCGAGTCCCGCGAGCGTCAGGCCCAGCGTCTCGCGCAGGACCATCCGCAGGATCGCGCCGCGCGACGCGCCGAGCGCCACGCGGATCCCGATCTCGTTCGTCCGGCACGAGACCGAGTAGGAGATCACGCCGAAGATCCCGGTCGCGGCCAGCGCCAGCGCCATCGCGGCGAAGAGGCCGAGCAGGAACGTGCGAAACCGCGGCTGCGCGACCGACGCCTCGAGGATGTCCGGCATCGTCGCCATGTCGGTCACCGGCAGGTCCTTGTCCAGTTGCCGCACTTCCCGGCGAATCGTGGCGGCGACGCTGGCCGGGCTCAGGGTGCTCTTGACGACGAGGTTCGCGCCCCAGAAAGGCTCCTGCGCGTACGGCACGTACATCATCGGCGCCGGGCTTCTCACCCAGCGCCATGGCGCGCACGTCACCCACGACCCCGACGATCTCGCGCTCGTCTCCGCGAACGCCCCGGCGGGAAAGCCGAAGGTGAGCCGCTTTCCCAGCGGGATCCTGATTCGGGAAGTAGAGGTGCGCCATGGCCTGGCTGATGATCGAGACCCGCGGGCGAGGACGGGACGTCGTGGCGGTCGAAGACGCGTCCGGCCACGCAGGGGAATCCCCATCACGCGGAAGTAGTCCGGGCTGACCGAAACGTACTCCGCCGTCCTCGACGCGCTCGCGGAGGACGCGGGGCTCCCGACGATCTCGAACCCCAGCGTGACGCAGCGGTCGGCGATGGGCCGGGGAACGGCCACGGCCGAATCCTGGAGCCCCGGCTCGGCCTGGATTCGCGCCAGCAGCTCGTCGGAGAAGCGTGGCCCACTGCTGCGGCGTCGAGTACTGGAACCGGGGCAGCGAGATGTCGGCCTTGAGGACGTGCTGCGACGTCGAACCCCGGGCTGACCGACATGAGCTTGGCGAAGCTGCGCAGCAGCAGACCCGCCGCGACCAGCAGGACCATCGCGAGGGCGATCTCTCCGGCCGCCAGGAAGCTGCGCGCGCGGCGCCGGCTGCCGGGCTCGCCCGAGCGCGCGCCGCCTTCGCGAAGGCTCGTCTGGAGGTTCGAATTCGCCGCGAACAAGGCCGGGGCCAGGCCAAAGGCACAGCTGGCGAGGGCGGAGAGGAGAAGGGCAAAGCCCAGGACCAGGATGTCCACGCGAATCTCGTTCACTCGCGGCAGGCTCGGGGGGAGGAGCGCGCTCAGGCTCTGGACGCCCCAGTAGGCGAGAGCGATCCCCGCCACGCCGCCCAGCAGGCCCAGCACCGCGGTCTCACTCAGCAGCTGGCGGACGATTCGAGCGCGTCCCGCGCCGAGCGCGGTCCGGACGGCCATCTCCCGCGAGCGTGAGGTCGCGCGGGCGAGAAGCAGGTTGGCGATGTTGGCGCATGCGATCAGGAGCACGAGGCCGACGGCGCCCAGCAGCACGAGAAGCGGGGACTTCGCGTCGCCGACGATCATCTGCTGGAGCGGCACCATGCGGATGGCCCAGCCGTCGTTCTCGGCGGGGAACGCCTGGGCGAGCCGCGCGCCGATGGCGTCGAGCTCCGCCTGGGCCTGCGCCAGGGAAACGCCCGGCTTCAGCCGTCCGGTGACTTGAAGCCAGTGTCCCGCCCTTCGCGGCATCCAGCCGCCGAAGAGCGGGTCCTGGGCGAGGGGGATCCAGACCTGCTCGCCTTCGGCGAGCCAGGGGAAATCGGAACGCCGCCAGGCATGACCCCGACGACGGTGAACGGGACGCTTGTCCAGGTTGATGGAGCTGCCGACGATGCGCGGATCCGCTCCGAACGACCCTCGCCACAGGCCCTCGCTGAGCACGACGACCGGCGGCGCGCCGGCTCCGCCGTCCTCGGTGCGGAGCGCCCGGCCCGCGAGGGGCTTCTCGCCGAAGACCGCGATGAGCTCCGGGGTCACGGTCGACACGTTCACGACGGAGGGCTCGCCCCCGGCGGTCAGCGTCAGCTGGTGCTGCTGGACTCCCGCCATCTCGCTGAAGACGCGGGTCTGCTCGCGCAGCTCGGCGAAGTTCGCATAGGACCACCCCGTCCCCGTCACTCCCTGCTGCGGCTGCACCTGGAACACGTTGAACAGCTGCTCCGGGTTCGCGTAGGGCAGCGGCTTCAGCAGCACGGCGTACACGACGCTGAAGATGGCGGTGTTCGCGCCGATGCCGAGGGCGAGCGTGAGCACGGCGACGGCGGTGAAGCCGGGGTTCTTGCGCAGCATGCGCAGCGCGTAGCGCGCGTCCTGCAGCGAACGTCTCGATCAGGGGCAGGCCCTGGAGCTCGCGGTGCGTCTCCTTGAGCTGCGTCAGGCCCCCGAGCCGCAGGCGCGCCGCGCGCACCGCTTCCTCCGGCGCCATGCCGCGCCGCAGGTTGTCCTCGGTGAGCATCTCGAGATGGGTCAGGAGCTCGCGCTCGAAGTCCTCGTCCACGCGGCGGGGCGAAAGCCACGCGCGAGTGCGGGACACGAGGGCCCTCAGCCAGGCGAGCACGGGCTAGCCCCGCTCCGAGACGCGCAGCACGCGGCCGACCACGGCCGCGATGCGCTCCCAGTTCTCGCGCCTCGGTCTGGAGCCGCTTCCGCCCGGAGCGGGTGATGGAATAGAACTTGGCCCTTCTGTTGTTGTCCGACGTGCCCCAGGCGCCCGAGATCCAGCCCTTCTGCGTCAGGCGCACCAGAGAGGCGTAGATCGTGCCCTGGTTGATCTGCAGGGCCGTCCTCGCTGATCTGTTCGATGCGACGGGCGATGCCGTAGCCGTGCAACGGCCCCATCGCCGTCGAGCGTCTTCAGGACCATCAGGTCGAGAGTGCCCTGGAGAATGTCCGCCTTGTCGTCGTTCATCGCAACCTCCTGTTGCCAGACCACAGGAGTATGCCGACGGTCCTGTGGGATGTCAACAGGAAAGGGCTCCGGATCCTGGACAAGGGCAATTGCCCGGGGCAGACTGTGCCTCTCAGGTCCAAGGAGGGTTCAGAGAATGACCAAGCGAGAGACGACGTTCCTGATGGCCGCCGTCGCCGGAATCTGCGCGGCGGTCTCGAGCCCGCCTGCGAGCGTCGCCGCCGAAGACAAGGCAGACGTGAAATGCTGGGGCATCAACTCCTGCGAAGGGAAGGGCGCCGTCAGCGACGCCGACCTCAAGGCGTTCAAGGACCTCCTCGGGGAGAAGGAATACGGTTCCCGCTTCGGCAAGTCCGAAACCCACACGTGCTCGGCGGTCGGGAAGTGCGGCGCCGAGGATCACATCCTGAACTGGGAGATGGCGAGCGCGGCCGACTGCAAGGCCAAGAAGGGGTACGTCATCGAGGAGGTCGGGTCGGACAAGAAGAAGGTGGCTCGAAAAGCCTGACGGGTTGAACAGTTTCACGCGTGACGGTCGCCGCCACAGGCAGCGATAGCCTCCTCATCCGGCCGCCGAGTCTCGGGAGGGCGCCTCCGGATGCCGTAGAGGTCGAATCAGCAGCGTCAGGACGAAGCCCAGCGCGAGAAGCCCGGCGAGGACCTGGAGCGGCGTGTCGTAGATGTGGATCCGGTCGGCCCCGGGGGGGAGCGCAGCCTTGGCGCGCTTGGCAAGCTCAGTGATGATCACCGGACCCGCCACGGCCGCGGCGCTCCATGCCGTCAGCAGCGCTCCGTGAATGGCGCCGACGTTCTCGGGACCGAAGATGTCCGCGAGAAACGCCGGGATCGTGGCAAAGCCGCCGCCGTACATCGTGAACACGGCGAAGAGGCTCGCCTGAAACACCGTCCAGTCGCCGCTGGCGGCCAGGCGCGGAATCAGCAGGAACAGGACCAACTGCGCAATGAAGAAGATCGTGTACGTGTTCCGGCGCCCGATGAAGTCCGAGCCGGACGCCCAGAGGAACCGGCCCGCCGCATTGAAGATGCTGATCACCGACACGACCGCGGCCGCCTGGAGCGTCGTGCGGTGAAACATGTCCTGCATCATCGGCGAGGCCTGCGCGAGGATGCCGATCCCAGCCGTGACGTTGATGAAGAGTATCCCCCAGAGCAGGAAGAACTGAGCGGTCGGGATCGCCTCGTTCCTCGTGAGGCTGCGCTCGGCGATCGGCTCCCGATTCGTGGCGCGCGGGGTCCATCCCTCCGGCTTCCAGCCGGCGGGAGGACGCTCCAGAAAGCGGGAGCCGACCAGCATGATCGCGAGGTACGTGGCGCCGAGCGCGATGACCGTGTCCGCCACGCCGATGCGCTCCATGAAGAAGACGTTGAGATAGCCCGCGAGGAACGCGCCGCCGCCGAAGCCCATGATCGCCATGCCGGTGGCCATGCCGCGCCGATCCGGAAACCATTTCACCAGGGTGCTGACGGGCGAGATGTAACCGAGCCCGCAACCGATGCCGCCGATCACCCCCATCCCCAGGAAGACGATAGCGGGCTGTCGCAACGCGAGGCCGACGCCACCGATTACGAGGCCCAGGCCGAAGAATAGCGCGGCGGCGGTGGCGGCGACGCGCGGGCCGCGGCGCTCGACCCAGGGCCCGCCGAACGCTGCGCTCAGCCCGAGCAGCAGCAGCGCAGTCGTGAACGTCGTGTAGGGCGGGCTGAACCACCACGGCTCGTCGGGAAAGAGGGCCTGGATGGGGCGGTTGAACGTGCTCCAGGCGTAGACGGATCCGATGCAGATGTGGACCGCAACGGCTCCGATCGGAATGCGCCAGCGATTGGGCGGCGTCGCGGAAGGCCCCATGGAACCGAGCGCCGGATTCTAGTCGCACTCGGGCCCCCTCGTCGAGCCCTGGGCCACGGCTATTTCGCGAACCGCCGAACCCTGAAGGAGACGTCGTCTGGCCCGAGACCTACGACAAACCGTTGGGCGACATCTTGATGGTCCAGGACGACATCGCCGGCGCGGTAGCGAAAGCGCTGACGACATCCCTGGGGGCCGGGGGATCCTAGCGGGTCTTCGGCGTGGCGCTGGGATCGCCCGTGGGCGGCGGGGCGTGGTCGGTCGCGGCGGGAGGGCCGAGCAGCTCCGCGAGGATCGGCCTCAGGCCCGCGGCCCAGACCTCGTAGCCCTTCAGGCTGAGGTGCAACCCGTCGACGGTCATCCCCTCGAACAGGACGCCCTTGCTGTCGGCGAGCCCGGGGTTGACGTCGAGGAAGCGGATGGACTTGCCGTCGGCCATCTTGGCGAGGTTGGCGTTGATGCGTTCGAGGGTGGGGACGACGGCGGGGTTGTCGTTGCGCGGGAATATGGCGGTCAGGACGATCGTGGCCGCGGGCGCCTTCTTGCGGCACGAAACCGACGATCGCCTTCAGCCCTCGAGTAACGTCGGCGACCTTGGCGTCGTCGCCGGGCTCCTGCCCGACGTTGTTGGTGCCGGCGAGCAGTACGATGACCTTCGGGTTGACGCCGTCCAGCTCGCCGTTCTCGAGCCGCCAGAGGATGTTCTCCGTGCGGTCCCCGCCCCAGCCGAAGTTGCCGGCGTTCCAGCCGTGGAAGGTCTTCGTCCAGTGGGCCAGGAAGTCCGGATAGTCGAGGGCGCCCCAGCGGCGCGTGATGGAGTCGCCGAGGAAATAGACGTCGATGCCCCCGCTCTTCGCCTTGGCGAGAAGCTGCTGATGGGCGACGTGGGAGTTCGAGTCGGCGCGCATCCGGGGCTGGTCCGCCGGGGTCGGAGGTGGCTCGTGGTGCAGCAGCCGATTCGCCCAGGCGATGAAGAAGCTCATGTTCGACCGATCCTCGTGCCCGCCGTCGTGCTGGCGCCATGCCAGCTCGCCTTCGAGAAGGCCCGTGTCGTGGGGCGGCATCTTCGCGCCCCGGTAGTCCTCGGTCACGCCGATGTCGCGGGCTCCGAGCAGGCGGAAGACCGGTCCGGCCGCGACCGTGGCCATGAAGCTCCCCTGCTGGTCGAGCCAGTTCGCGTCGCCCTTCTCCGGGATGCCGTAGCTGATGAACGTGGGACGTGGCGCGCACAGGGCGATGAGCTCGTGGGCGTCCACCGGTATGTCGCCCGCGTTCTTGCTGCCGAAGGACGGCTTCCGCGGCGCCGTACTTCAGGAAGTTGCCGGCCATCCAGTGGTACTCGCCGGAGCCCGTCAGGTTCTCCACCGCCTCGCCGAAGTTGCGGCGGTGCGGCTTGGTGCCGCCTTCACCGGACGATCCCACGAGGACGACGGCGAAGCGGGGCTCGAACGCCATCGTGACGAGGGCGGCCTTGCCGTAGCGCGAGACGCCCTCGATGCCGACGCGCTTGGCGTCGACGGCCGGCAGGGTCTCGAGGTAGTCGAGCGCGCGGGCCGCGCCCCACGCCCAGGCTCGCAGCGATCCCCACTGCTCCGGGGTCCGCGCGCTGGCCCTTGTTGGTGAGGCCGATGATTCCGGCGGTGAGGCCGGCGCCGTTGTCGGCCTGGATGCTCGTGGTGTTGAGCGACACATAGCCCCAGCCGGAAGCGATCAGCTGATCGGTGGACGGCGGGGCGGGGGGCTCCTGGAAGCCGGGGAAGCGGGGGAGCGGCTCGTCGGGCATGTTCCCCCAGCCGAACATCATCAACACGGGGACCGGGCCCTTGGCGTTGACGGGCAGCACCACCGCCATCTCGATGTCGACCTTGATCCCGGGATGTGCGGAGTTGTCGACGTGGCCGATGACCCGACGGGCTACGACCGGTTGGCCGCCCACGAGGGTCTGCGCCGTCTGGGTGACCTCCCAGGCGACCTTCGGCACGCCCGGGGGCACTCGGCCGTAGACCTCGCGCTCGAAGCCAAGGGCGATCTCCGGACGCCGCTTCTGCCACCACAACTCGGCGCTCGTGACCTTGCCGCCGTCCTGCAGCGTCAGGACGTCCGGCCAATCCGGATAGGGGTCGGCCTGGGCGGGATCGTAGTTGGCCGGATTCGGCGCCGTGGGGTTGCCGCTCGGCCCGGGTCGAACCTTCGTGATGCCCAGCTGCTTCATCATGTCGGCGTGGTCTTCGCCCGAGAGCCGATCCAGGCGCGCGCGCTCCTCCGGGCTGAGCAGGAAAGGGTTCGGCCGGGTCGCCGCTGTGGGCGCCGCAGGAGACGGCGAGGGCGCCTGAGCCAGCAGGCAGGTCGCGGGCAGCACGCTCAGGCCGGAGAAGACACAGAGGCGTCGCAGGCGGTGCATGGGGTTCCCTCCCGAGGTCGGCGTCTATATGGGCGGCTGTTGAGGGCTGTAGTTGTGGCGCAGCGTCAACGAGCCATCGGGGTTGACCTTCTGTCGGCACGCCCAACGGACGGGGTAGCGCACGCCCTTCACCTCGAGCTCGGCCGTGAGCCGCAGGCCCTCCCACCGGGCGCCGGCGGGCAGCATCACCATGGCTTGATGAATGCCCGCGGGCTTCGGATAGCCAGGGTCGATGCAGCCGGATACGTTGATCTTTCGGTCCTCGCTCGACACGCTCAGCCGAAGGACTCCGGGAACAGGCGCCATTCCGTCGTTGGCGAGCCCGATCACCAGACCCGGGGCCTCGTCCCGAGCAAAGGTCCAGACAAACGACGGGCGGATGCGGTAGCCGACCTGGCGGGCGATCTCGTCGATGGGTCCGGGGAACTTGTCGTAGTAGCTCAGGATGTTTCCGGCGGACTGGTTGTGCCAGCTCCAGAGCGACAGATAGTTCACGCCGACGTCGGCCACGTGGGAGATGATCTGCTCGTTGTAGGTGATTCCGTCCTCGTCGGTGCGAAGCTCCTGAGGATCGCCGGTGGTGAAGCCCACCTCGCAGATCGCCGCGGCCCAGGGTGGACGGTGGCTCAGAGCCTCGATCTGGGTGTTCTCGATGAAGATCGTATCGGTACGCAGCCAGTTGCCGGAGCGGATGGTGCGATCCAGGAGGCCCGCGTTGCCGACGGAGCTGAAGTCGGGCTGGGTGTTGGTGGCCAGCGGGACCCGGGTCCAGTGTTCGAGCTGCGCCTCGAACATCGCCGCCCAGGTCCGTTCTGCCGCCAGATTGCTCGGGAAGGGGTTGCCCTCGAAGGGCCACGTGTGCCCTTCGCCCCAGAAGCCGTACATCATCGTGTCCACGAACTCGACCTGTGGATGGCCGTTGAGCTCGGCGGCAAGCAGGCCGTTCAGCTCGCGAAACGCCGCCTGATACGCAGGGTGATCGTAGCGCGGCACGCGGTTGTCCTTCCGGTACCGCATCTGCGCCGGGTCGCCTTTCCACTCGCCTTTGAGCTTGACGTAGGGGACCTTGTCGAGCAGGAAATCCGGGACACCGGGGTCCGGAAAGTCGGGATTCTCCAGCATGACCCGGAAGCCGATCCGCTTGTCGTAGCGGCGACCCAGATCGAACACGACCTTCCACCAGTCGGGGAAGTCGAGGCGGCCGGGCCGCTTCTGGACGTCGCGCCAGTTGGGGCGGACGTAGATCTTCTGGGCGAAGGGGAGCTTGATCAGATCCTCGAGGGTTCGTTCCGGCGTCTGGCCGGGGACATGGAGCGGCCCCGTGTCGTCGGAGGCATAGACAACGAGGCCCATGCCGTAGTTCGCTGACGATGTCCTTGGATGGCGTCGTGACCATCGCCACATCGCTGTCGGGAACGACCGCAGCGGGGCCGTACTGCGGGAACGGGCCCTGATAGAGCCGGTCGGGAACCGGAGGCCCGGATCCCCAATCGTACTTGTCCCAGTTGTGCTCCGGGATGTCGGCGTGGGCCGTGGCTCCGGACGTGCCCACCACGAGTCCCGTGGCGGTTGCGGACTTCAAGAAGCGGCGTCGATCCATGAGGTCTCCCGATGATAATCGGGGTCGGGCTCAATCGCCTATCACCCCGCTCATGGAGGGCCGCTTCTCCCTCCGGCGCGTGCGGCTCCGCGCCTGCTAGAGCAAGGATTCGACGCGCTGGACGACTCGGGTCCAGTCGAACGGCTTCTCGACGAAGGGCACGCCCTCTTGGCATGCGCGCTGACGGAAGCCGGGATCGAACCCAGCCGACATCAACAGGACAGGCACCCGGGCCGTGCCCGGATCGGATCGGAGCTCTGCCAGCACGCGAAACCCGTCCATCTCCGGCATGACCACGTCGAGCACGACCACGTGAGGCTGGTGCGAGCGAGCGAGGGCGAGCACGTCGCGCCCGTTGTGCGACGTCTCCACGTGGTGCCCACGCCCTTGCAACGTCGACGCCAGGAGCCAGGCGATCGCAGGCTCGTCGTCGACAACCAGGACTCGCTTGATCTCGGGGATCGGCTTCGGGACCGGACTGCCACCCATAGGTACACCCACCCAAGAGCCCAGACGAGCCTGCTCCCACATTTGTTCCGTGTCGGCTCACCTCGCCTGCGTGCGGATGCGGCGAACCGCAGTTCTTCTCTACGTCCACCGGAATCGCTTGACCGCCATCGTGAAGGCGGCGACACCCCAGAGGCCGACGAGCGCCAGCCCCCAGGCGTGGTCGCCCAGCCCCGCCCCGTCGTTGAAGACGGCGCGCAGCGCCTTCAGGTAGGGCGAAAGGGGAAGCGCCGTCACGGCGAGCCGCAACCACCGGGGCGCCGAGTCGAGGGTGAAGTAGACGCCCGAGAGCAGCATCATCGGGAAGAAGCAGAGGTTGGAGATGGCCGCGTAGGTCTCGGCGGTCTCGGCGAAGCTGGCCAGGGCGAAGCCGATGGCCATGAAGCAAGCCGTGCCGAGGCCCATGATCAGCGCAAGCGAAGCGTACGACCCTTCGTTCCGGATGCCGAAAGCGAGCCGCCCCATGACGAGCATCGTCGTGGATTGAAGGACCACGATCGTCAGGCGATGGAGGACCTGGCCGCCCAGGAACACCCACTTGGGGAGCGGCGTCACCGCGAGCCGGCGGAACTTCCCCTTCTCGCGGTACGAGACGGTGACCATCCCGACGCTGAAGAGACCCATGGTGAGCAGGTTGAGGCCGATCAGCCCGGGGAGGAGAAAGGCGGCGTAGTTGGCGGCATGGGCGTGGCCGGGGCTTTCCATGGCGATGGGGATGAGGGTGGTCTCGACTCCCTGGGCCCGAGCCTCCGCGATGAGGTGGGCCTGCTGAACGATCTGCGCCGCAGCCTGGCCCTGGGCCACGAGGTAGCTGTTCACCCGAAGGCGGAGGGCCTGGCCCGAAGACTCCAGCTGCGCTGCCGTCTCGCCCTTCCGCCACCGCGCCTCGGCGTCGGTCGTGGAGAGCTTGAGCACCTTGAGAGGCGTGTGCTCGAGGGCCGCCTCTAGCCCCGCGTCCGGCGAGATGCCGGGAGGAGACGCCCAGACGAGCGTCAACGCGGGGCCGGAGCCCGAGCGGAAGATGACGCCCATGCCCAGGAGCATCAGCACCGGGAACAGGAACGTCCAGAACATCGCCCCCCGATCCCGGCTGTAGAGCTTCCACTCAATGACGAACTGCCGAACGAGCATGTCCACGGTGCCGGTCATTCGCGCAGGCTCCTGCCCGTCCGGTGCAGAAAGACGTCCTCGAGCGTCGCTCGTCGCACGTGGATCTGCTCGAAGGGAACCTTCTCGGTCTCGGCGACGTCCAGGAGGCTCGGCAACAGCGCCTTCGGATCCTCGGACGGGATCTCCCAGAGGCCGCCTCGAACCTCGACCCGGTGCCCGAGCCTCTTCGCGAAGGATGCGGCGTCGGGGGCAGCCCCGTCGAACGCCAGCTCCACCACGCTCGGGATGTTCAGCTGCTGGATCAGCCCCAGGGGCGTTCCCAGCGTGAGGATGCGCCCGTGGTCCATGATCGCGAGGCGGTCACAAAGCGCCTCGGCCTCTTCCATGTAATGGGTCGTGAGGATCACGGTGCGGCCCTCCGCCTTCATCCGCCGGACCACTTCCCAGACCGATCGCCGCGCCTGGGGATCGAGGCCGGTGGTGGGCTCGTCCAGGAAGACGAGCTCCGGGTCGTTCACGAGTGCCAAGGCGACGGCCAGACGCTGCTGCTGACCCCCCGAAAGCGTCACATGGTACACGTCGGCCTTGTCGACGAGCTGCACCAGCTCCAACAGCTCGGCCGTGGACCGGCGCTTCGGGTAGTAGCTGCCGTACAGGTCCAGCGCCTCCCGGGGCGTGATCTTGTTGTAGAGGCTCGTGCTCTGGAGCTGCACGCCGAAGCGGGAGCGGATCTCGCGGCCGTGATGTCGAAGGTCCAGACCCAGGACTTCAACGCTGCCGGCGTCGGCGGGGGTCAGGCCCTCGATGATCTCCAGCGTCGTCGTCTTGCCCGCGCCGTTGGGCCCGAGCAGGCCGAAGACCTCGCCGCGCGAGACCTCCAGGTCCAGGTCGTCCACGGCCACGACCTTGGGATAGGCCTTCCGGACGCCCCGTACCCGCAACGCGATCTCGGTCATCGTGCCATTCCCGGCTAGTGGGCCCCTTCGCTATCGCCCGGCGTCGTCATCGAGGTCTCCTTCTTTGAATCTCACGCTCCGGCGCCTCGACGCTCCGGGGCAAGTCCCCCCGGACCAGGTCCGGCTGATTCTACAGCGGCCCCGTTGTGGCCACCGCCTTGGAAGGAAAGCGCCCGCATGGAGACGTCCACAGGTCACTGGGAAGGCATAAACAATCTGTTTACGACCATCAAGGACCCGATGGGCGGGTGAGGTTCCCTGCGTGCAAAAGGATGACCTGGCTGGCAATCAGGCCTCCGATGAAGTGTACATTGTCGCTGGAGTGGGTCCGGACGGAATCGCCCGGATCGGCCAGTAGGCCGCGCCAAAGGAGGGCTTGTGATCAACCGCCGTGAGTTCCTCGGAGCGGTCGCTGCCGCCGTTCCGGCGCTCGGCTGGCAGGGCACAGCCGCGAGCGAGTGGGGGGCGCCGGTCTTCGACCTTCACTTTCACATTCGTCCGGAGCCGGCGACCAACCTCGCGCATCTCGACGGAGTCGGGATCACGAAGGCAAACCTCCTCACGCGAGGAGCCGCCCTCGAGCAGGTCAAGGGTCTGCAGGCGGCCGCGCCGGGCCGGTTTACGTGGTTCGGCAGCTACGACGTGACCAAGCCCGACGCGGAACAGGTGCTGACGCAGTCGATCAAGGATGGAGCCCAGGGCTTCGGCGAGATGAAGTTCCATGTCGCCGCCGACGGGCCGGAGCTGCGTCGTATCTACGCGCTCGCCGCCGATCTGCGGGTGCCGCTCCTGATTCACTTCCAGGAAGTCGATCACTTCCCGGACGAAGGCACCTGGAGCACCGGCTATGCCAAGACGTTCGAGAGGGTCCTCAAGGCCTACCCCAGGACGACGTTCATCGGCCACGCGGACGCTTTCTGGGCCAACGTGAGCGCGGACTACCAGAATGAGGCGGCGTATCCGACCGGTCCCATCAAGCGCGGGGGTGTGACGGACAAGCTGCTCGGCGACTATCCCAATCTTTTCGGCGATCTGTCCGCCAATTCCGGCAACAATGCCATGTCACGCGATCCCGCGTTCACGGCCGATTTCCTGAAACGCCATCAGGACAAGCTGTTCTTCGGCAGCGATTGCAGCTGCACGGACGGACGCGGCGGCGGAGTCAGCCAGAACAACAACCCGGCCGCCGCACGCATGGCCGGCAAGTGCGTGGCCCGCGAGACGTTGGGCCTCCTGAAGCGCAGCACGCGTGCGGATGTCTTCCGGAAGATCATCTGGGGCAACGTCCACAAGCTCCTGCGGATTCCCGCGTGAAAGTCCTCCGCCTCTCCTCCTTCGGCCAGCCTCTCCGGATGGACGACGTACCGTCGCCGACGCCGGGGGCGGACGACGTGGTGGTGGAGGTCCGCGCCGTTGGTGTCTGCCACAGCGACGCGCACTACCGCGGGGGGCGCGGGACCGTGCCTCGGCTGCCGGTGACGCTCGGGCACGAGATCGCAGGAGTGGTCGTGGAGCGCGGGGAACGTGTGGCCGCGCCAGTCGTGGGCGCGCGCGTGGCCGTGCACTACCTCGTTGCCTGCGGCATGTGTGGAGGGTGTGAGCATGGAGAGCAGTTCTGCCTTCGCGGCGAGATGCTGGGCAAGGACCGCGACGGGGGACAAGCGGAGCGCGTGCTGCTGCCGGCGCGCAATGCGGTGCCCGTGCCGCAGGGAGTCTCGGACGAACAAGCGGCCGTCATGATGTGTTCGTCGGCGACCGCCCTGCATGCCCTGCGCAAAGGCCGCCTGGAACAGGACGAGACTGTGCTCGTGCTGGGCTTCGGCGGTCTCGGGGTGTCCGTCGCTCGGCTCGGCACGCTGCTCGGCGCCCGCCGCATCCTGGCCGTGGACCGCGTGGCGGCGAAGCTCGAGGCCGCACGAGCCGCCGGGGCGATACCGATCGACGCCAACGGCGACGTCACGGAGCAGATCCTGGCGGCGACGGACGGCGCCGGGGCCAGCGTAGCGATCGACCTCGCCGGCCATCCGCCCCTGGCCACGGCCGCGCTACGCACGCTCGCGCCCGGGGGCCGCCTCGTCCTCGTCGCCCTCAACTCGAAGGCGTTCGAGTTCAACGCCTACCGTGACGTGTTGGCCCGAGAGCGCGAGATCATCGGCTGCTCGGATCACACGAGGGACGAGATCGTTCAGTTGCTGGACTGGGCCGGCGCCGGGCGACTCGACCTGGCGACCGCCATCAGCCAACGGATCCCCCTCGAAGCGGGCGCGGTGAACGCGGCCCTGGACGAGCTGGAGCAGGGAACCGATCACTTCCGCACCGTGATTCGATCCGGATAGAGCGATGATACAGGTCATCCGCCAGCCCGAAGCCCTTCTCTCCTGGCTGGGCACGCCGGTCCTACTGTCGGCCGAGCAGGAATGAGCAGCCTGGGCCTTTACGTCGCCGCCGTGCTGATCTGGGGCTCCACCTGGATCGCCATCACGTTCCAGCTCGGGAAGGTCCCCCCGGAGGTGTCGGTCGCCTACCGCTTCGCGCTGGCCAGCCTCATCCTTCTGGCCTGGTGCGGAGCGCGCGGTTTGCGTCTCGCTTTCTCCTGGCGCGATCACCTGTGGATCGCCCTGCAGGGCGCACTCCTGTTTGGCATCAACTACGTTTGCGTCTACCTCGCCGAGAGCCGCATCAACTCCGGCCTGGTCGCGCTGATCTTCTCGCTGATGGTGTTCCTGAACATCCTGGGCGCGCGGGTCTTCTTCGCGACGGCGCTGAATCCGACCGCCGTGCTCGGCGCCATCGTGGGGGTCAGCGGCGTGGCGTTGATCTTCCTGCCCGAGCTGAGCCATCCCGCTGGCATGGGGCCCTCAGGTCTCGGAATCGCCTTGGCTCTGGTCGGGACCGTGTCGGCCTCCCTCGGCAACATGGTGGCGTCGCGGAATCATCGACGCGGCTTGCCGGTCGTGCAGCTCAACGCCTACGGGATGCTCTACGGCGCGTTGCTCGTGGGACTCTACGCGCTTTCCATCGGTCGGCCGTTCGTCTACGACGGATCGACTCGCTACCTGCTCTCGCTGCTCTACCTCGCCCTGTTCGGCTCGGTGTTCGCGTTCGGCGCCTACCTCACCCTGATCGGCCGCATCGGGGCAGGCCGAGCGGGATATGCCATGGTGGCGATCCCGATGGTGGCGCTGCTGATCTCCACCTTGTTCGAAGGGTTGCCCTGGCGGAGCCACACGCTCATCGGCGCGGGGCTTTGCCTGGCGGGGAATGCGCTGGTGCTGCAGCGGGGGAGAGCGTCCGCCCAGGACAAACGAGTGTGAGCAAGGGCGCCGACTTCACGGGAGTGCCCGGTGGCTCAGGCTCCACACGTACGCGGCAAGCGCGGAGACCTGGTCTCCCGTCAGCTGCGCGCCGCCGTTCGCTGGCATCGGGCTGCGGTAGCTCTTGGGCCGCGGGACGCCCTCGAGGATGGTCTTCGCGATCCCCGCCCAGCTGCCGTCGCTCCACGACCACTTCTGGCCCGTGAGAGGGGGTCCCAGAGGGGAGCCCTGGCCACTCGCGCCGTGGCATCCGGTGCACGCCGCCTGCCCGACCTGGCCGCGGTAGATGCGCTCACCAAGCGCCACCATTTCAGGGGTTGCGCCCTGGGGAACGGGCACCGTGACATCCGGGTGCGTCCCCTCGGGCGGGTTCGCGGCGACCTCGACGACGGCTCCGGCGGACGCCGTCGCGCTCGGACAAGGAGTGAAGCTTTCGCCGCCGGCGCCCGGTCCGCCACGGTAGACGATCCGGTAGATTCGTCCACGCACGTCGTCGGAGACGTAGAGCGCGCCGTCAGGTCCGACGGCGACGCCGCTCGGGCGATGCGCGGCCTTTTCGGGCGACTTCAAGGCACCGGCGAAGCCATCGGCGAAGATCTCGCACTGACCGGTTGTCCGGTCACCGTCGAGCGGCTGATACACCACGTTGTAGCCCGCCTGCGCATACGGCGCCCGATTCCAGGAGCCGTGGAATGCGATGAAGAGGCCGCCCCGGTACCGAGCGGGGAATTGTTCCTTGTCGTAGTACGCGATTCCGTTCGGAGCCCAATGCGCGGGATAGACCCCCGCCGGCGGAAGCTTGGCGGCGCATCGGCCCACCGTCTTGCGGCCGTCCCCCCCGTATTCCGGCGCCAGCACCAGCTTTCCTGCGAAGGGGTCGTAGTAGCAGTAGGGCCAGCCGTAGTCACCCCCAGCCTTCAGGAGGAGAACCTCCTCGGCCGGAAGGGTCGCTTCCTCGTCCGTCTGGTAGAGGTCGGGCCAGTTCGAATGCAGTTGATCCCGGCCGTGTTGAGTCACGAACACCCGGCCCGCGGAGCCGATGGCGAAGGAGCCGGCGTTACGGATGCCCGTCGCGTACCGGTCCGCCGGTGCGAAGGTCTGGTCCGTCTTGTTCGCGTCGTAACGCCAGACGCCACCCCGGGTCTCGAGCTCCGTGCAGGGGTCGGCCCCGGGAGACTTGAGGGTGCGATTCTTCTCCTGACAGGCGTTGGATGCGGAGGCCACGTCGATGTACATCGATCCGTCGGCGTCGATGACGAAGGGATGCATGGGATGATCGCCGGTCAGGGGCAGTCCCGAGACGATGGTCTCGGGAGACTCAGGCGGCACGATCGCGCTCGCGGGCAAGGCGTAGCGCACGATGCGGTCGTTGATCTCGGCGTAGAGCGAGCCTTTGTACATTCCGATTCCGGTACCGCCCGCTCCACCGCTCTGCACGGTCTCGCCGAACCGCTCGATGACGCTGGCTTTTCCCGCACGCGCCTTGTCCTCGAGGGCGACCAGGAACCCGCCCGCCGGCGGCGTGTCCTTGCCGTAGTACGCACCCGACCAGGTGTTCACGTAGACCACTCCGCTCGGTGCGACGACCATGTGGCGCGCGTGTCCGATGCCGTCGGCGAAGACGGTCGCGCAAAAGCCCGGGGGCAGCTTGAGGCCGCTGTCGTCGCCCGGGCAGGCCGGGCTCGACGGAGCTTGAGCAGCCGGGGACTCCGTCGCAACGCCTGGTGCCGCGGCGAGGGCGAGAAGGGCAGGCAGCAGCACCTTGGGCAAGCTCAGCGATGGCATGGAACACTCCTGGAAAAAGGTGACGTGGCTTCGCTACATCGGACTGCAGTGCTCTTGGGAAGTCAAGCCAGGCTCGCCCACGGCGCCGTGTCGTGACACCCACGAGCGGTCGGGCGACACTACAAAGAAGAGCTCCGCGCTCGGAACGAGGGAACACCGGCGTGCGATCGCTCGTCCCATTGGGTGAGGAACTGCATGAACGAGGAATCGGGGTCGCGTAACTTCAGAGTCTCCTCCGAGCCTGAGGCGGGCCCGGAGGAGGTTGCCGTGGTACGGGAGGGTCTCCACCGCTTCAACTTCGACGCCACGGGATTCAGGGAGGTCCATACCGTCACGCTCTTCGTTCGCAACCACCTTGGTGTCATCCAGGGAGGTCTGCTGGGCTATGTGTGGGGTGGCTGGCTTCACGTCACGGAACTTTGGCTGTCCGAGGAGTGCCGGAGGGGCGGCCTCGGCCGGGAACTGCTCATGAAGGCCGAGCGCGAAGCGGCCTCATCCGGAGCGCGCGGCGCGTTCCTGAGCACATTCGACTTCCAGGCGCCCGACTTCTACCGTCGCTGCGGGTACGAGGTCTACGCCACACACCCCAACTGTCCGTGTGGGCACGTTGACTACCATCTGCGGAAGGTCTTCTGAGCCCTCCGGAATACCGGGCCCCTGTCCGGCGATAGGCTCTAGCGGGGGCGGAAAAGGATCTTGCCGTGCCTGCCAGCCGCCGCACCTTCCTGGGCCTGGCCGCCACCGGCCTGGTCGGGCGAGCACTAGGCGCCGAGGGGGCCGCCGCCGATCGGCTGGCGGGGGAGCCGGCGGGGACCTCGACCACGCTGCTCCGGCCGAAGGCAGTCGCCTTCGATGCTTTCCCCATCTTCAGCCCAGCGCCCATCGCCTCGACGGCGGAGGCGCTCTTTCCCGGGCGGGGCGCCGCCCTCAGCGACGAGTGGAGGCTGCGGCAGTTCGAGTACGCCTGGCTCAGGGTCCTATCCCGACGCTACGCCGACTTCTGGCAGGTGACCCAGGACGCCCTTGTGTTCGCGGCCGCGAAGCTGAAGCTGGGGCTGGAGGCGGGCAAGCGCGCCGCGTTGATGAACGCATTCCTCGAGCTGGCCCCGTGGCCGGACGTCGTCCCCGCCCTCGACTCGCTCGCGAAGTCGGGCTTGCGGCTCGCCTTCCTGTCGAACTTCACACCGCGGATGCTGGAGTCGAACCTCGAGAGATCGGGACTGAGCGTCCGCTTCGACCGCGCCCTCAGCACGGATCGGGCCAGGACCTACAAGCCGGATCCGCGCGCGTACGCTCTGGGAACCGAGGCCCTGGGGCTCCGCCGGGAGGAGATCCTCTTCGTGGCCCATGCAGGCTGGGATGCGGCGGGCGCGAAGGCATTCGGCTATCCGACGTTCTGGGTGAACCGGGCGGACCTTCCCCCGGAGGAGCTGGGGACGGCGCCCGATGCGGCCGGGCGCGACCTGTCGGATCTCGTCTCGTTCGTCGACCGACTTGGAGCGGGCGGGGGGCGATGATGGTCCTGCGACTGAACAGGTGGGCCCTCCTGCCGCTGAGGCTCGTCGTCGGCTTCGGCTTTGCCGCACACGGATACGCGAAGCTCGCTCGAGGTCCCGAGAGCTTCGCGGCCATCCTGCAAGCGATGGGGATCCCGGCTCCCGGACTCATGGCCTGGGCGACGGCGCTCCTCGAGCTCCTGGGAGGAACCTCGTTGATGCTGGGAGCCTTCGTCCTGCCTCTCAGCCTTCCGCTGGCCGTCGTCATGGTGACGGCCATGTTCGGCGTCCATCTTCGATACGGGTTTTCGTCGATCCGCTTGCAGGCATTCGGCGCCTCGGGCGCGGTCTTCGGACCGGTCGGCTACGAGCTGAACCTGCTCTACGTGGCGGCGCTTCTGGTCCTCGCCCTGTCCTCTCCCAGTCCTGTTTCCGTCGACCGTTGGCTCTGCGATAGAAAAGGAAAGCAGTCATGATCAAAGCGGGTTTGTTCGTGGGGCGCTCACTGGAAGAGCTTTCGCTTGGCGGCCTCACATATCGCGATCACCGCTGGGTGCTTGACCTTGCGGTCGACGGTTATGGCGTAGAACCTCTGGCGGACGGAATCGATCGTTCCCAGCGCACGGACGTTGTCCTGGCGACACACCTCGCGAGCGATGGGTGAAGGCGCGGGGAACACGCCAACCCCCGCCTGCCCGAGCGCCGCCATGAGAGCGCTGTCGTCGAACTCCCCGACGATATGCGGACGCACTCCTTCGCGCTCGAACCAGTCGTCGAGGGCGAGACGCAGCGCCGAATGCTGCCTGGGAAGCAGGAAGGGAGCGCCGTCCAGGGAACGGGGGAAGCCCCGTTTGTAGATCCTGGCCAGACGGTCTGCGCCGAGGACCGAGACCGCGCACTCGCCCAGCAGATGGTTGTGCGCGCGCACCCTGACGGCCGGCCCGACTGGCGCGTCCGCGAGCACGACGTCTAGTCCGAACACCGCGAGCTCCGCCAAGAGGCGTTCCGGTGTGTCTTCGATGCCCTCCAACCGCACGGGCTCGGGCAGGGTCAGGGCTGGCTCGAGGATCCGGTACGCGATCAGCTTGGGCAGCACGTCGGCGATGCCAACTGACAGCCGGAGTTCCCGGCCCGGAGAGCCGCCCTTCATTCTGTCCAGCAGCTCCTGGCCGAGGCCGACGATCTCATCGGCGTAGCGGTAGGCGGAGCGGCCCAGATCGGTGAGGACGAGCTGCCGGCCCGAGCGCATGAAGAGCTTCTGGCCCAGCGCCTCCTCGAGCGCTCGGATCTGGGTCGTGACCGTGGGCTGAGAGACGTTCAGCTTCTCGCTTGCTCGTGTGACGCCGCCTTCGCGGGCCGCGGTCCAGAAGACCCGGAGGTGGTGGTAGTTCAGATATTCCATGTCTCACCATACATTGAAAGATATCTATCGGTCAGGGCGCGAGAATGAATTGGCGCATCTCTTCGCCCGCGCCTAACGTGGAGGTGACGGCCGCGTTTACTCGGCCTGCGACATGTCAAGAGGCCTTGGCAACGAGGCTTGTGGAGCATCGCAAGGGCTTGGGGCGGCGTCGGTCCCGGGGCAAGGAGGGGCTGGTGAGTTTTGTGGATCAGGTTGATCGCTCTCAGGCGGCTGTGCGCTCGCTGTCGCGCGGCCGGCCTCGCGGCCGACCCCTGGGCTTCTTCGATCCGTGGGAGTTGTGGTCCGGTTAGATTGGGAGTGCGCCATGACAATCAACGTGCGTGGCTACGGCATTGACGTAAGCCCTGAGGTCGGCGGGCTCGTGGAGCGGCGGCTGTCGTTCGCGCTCTCTCGATTCGGCGGGCGTGTCAGGGCCGTGTCCGTCAGCCTGGCGGACCTGAACGGGCCGCGTGGGGGCATCGACAAGAGGTGCTCGATGCAGGCCCGCCTGGCTCCCCGAGGCAGCGTCAGAGTCGAGGACACGGACAGCGAGCTTCCCGCCGCGGTCGATGGGGCGGCGACGCGGCTGGCCCGGGCCATCGCCCGCGCCCTCGAGCGCCGCCGCGAGGGCACACGTTCCATTGGCAATGCTCGGTGAGGGGCAAGGTATGAACGAGGTGGTCGCGAGGGCCCTGCCGCCGCTCCACGTGCCGCCACACGCTCCACCGCGATCTGCTGCCGGCCCGGTGTCCCCGTGGCACACGCTCTCTGTGGCGGCGGTTCTCGATCGGCTGGGCACGACCGAGAGCGGTCTGAGCAGCGAAGATGCGCTCAGCCGCCTGGCCGAGCACGGCCCGAACGAGCTCGCGGCCTCTGGTCGAATCTCGCCGTGGAGCCTCCTTGCCACGCAGTTCAAGAACGTCCTGATCGTGATCCTCCTCGTCGCGGTCGGCCTCTCCGCGCTGCTGGGTCACGTCCTGGAGGCTATCGTCATCGGCATCATCCTGCTTTTCGCGGTGGTGCTGGGCTTCGTGCAGGAGTACCGGGCCGAGCGCGCGATAGAAGGCCTGCGCCGAATGGCCGCCCCCATGGCGACCGCGCTTCGCGATGGCGAGGAACAAGATGTCGCAGCGCGGGCCCTGGTGCCGGGGGACATCGTTCTCCTCGAGGCGGGCACCCGGGTCCCAGCGGATGCGCGGGTTCTCGAGGCCGTCAACCTCAAGGTCGACGAAGCGGCCCTCACCGGAGAGTCCTTGCCGTCGAAGAAGACCGCCGAGGTCCTGACCGATCTCGGCCTGGCCGTTGGCGATCGCGACAACATGGTCTACGCCGGTACTGCCGTCAGCTACGGCCGCGGAACGGCGGTCGTCGTGGCTACAGGGATGGGGACGGAGTTCGGGGCTATCGCTCGCCTGTTGGAGGGCGTCGAGAGCCGTCGCACGCCCTTGCAGCAGAACCTCGACCGGGTAGGCCACACCTTGGCTCGTGCCGCCCTGGTGGTCGTGGTGCTGATCGTGGTTCTTGGCCTCGTCCGTGGCCAACCGTTCTGGGAGATGGTGATATTCGGGATCGCGCTGGCCGTCGCCGTCGTGCCCGAAGCTCTTCCGGCCGTGGTCACCATCTCTCTGGCCCTTGGCGCGCAACGAATGGTGAGGCGCAACTCCCTCGTCCGGCGGCTGTCGGCGGTGGAGACGCTCGGAAGCGTCTCGGTAATCGCCTCCGACAAGACCGGAACCCTGACCAGGGGGGAGATGACCATACGGCAGATTTGCGCCGGGGGACGGGTGCTGGAAGTCACGGGAGCCGGTTACGAGCCTCGCGGCGAATTCCTCGAGGCGGGCACGCCCGTGACCCCACCGCCGGGCATACTGACTCTGCTGCGCGGCGGGGCACTTGCATCCGACGCCAGGCTGAAGCGCCATGAAAGCGGGGCGGGTCATCCCACAGGGGTGGCAGGCTGGTCCACCAAGGGAGACCCCACCGAGCTGGCCCTCATCGTGGCGGCGGCGAAGGCCGGCCTGCACAAGCACGACCTCGACGCCGCCTACCCGCGTGTGGCCGAGATCCCGTTCACGTCCGAGACCAAGAGGATGACCACGCTGCATCGGACATCCGAGGGTGTCGTCGCCTATTCGAAAGGCGCGCCGGAGATCATCCTCGCGGGGTGCAGCCGGCTGCTCGGTGACGACGGCGCAAGCCCCCTTGGCCTGGCCGACCGGGAGCGGATCCTCGACGCCGCCCGCCGCATGGCGAGCCAAGCCCTCCGTGTCCTCGCCGTGGCGGTGAAGGCCCATGCCAGCGTCGAGAACGCCGAGCAGGGGATGACCTTTCTCGGGCTCGTCGGGATGAGCGACCCGCCACGGCCCGAGGCCGGTCGCGCGATCGAGACCTGCAAGGGGGCGGGGGTCAAGCCCATCCTGATTACGGGCGACCACATCCTCACGGCGGAAGCGGTTGCCCGTGAGCTCGGGGTGCTCAAGCAGGGACGCGTCGTGACGGGAGCCGAGCTGGACGCAATGAGCGACGAGGATCTCCAACGTCACGTTGCGGACATCGAGGTCTACGCTCGCGTCTCGCCGGCGCACAAGCTGCGTGTGGTCACCGCCTGGCAGAGCAAGGGCCACTACGTGGCCATGACTGGCGACGGAGTCAATGACGCTCCGGCACTGAAGAAGGCGGATATCGGCGTGGCGATGGGGATCACGGGCACGGACGTCAGCAAGGACGTCGCCGCCATGACCCTGACCGACGACAACTTCGCTTCGATCGTGGCCGCCGTTGAGGAGGGACGCGGCGTCTTCAGCAACATCAGGAAGTACCTGATGTACCTGCTTTCGTCCAACGTCGGCGAGATCGGGCTCATGGCGGGGGCTTCGCTCCTGGGCATGCCGCTCCCGCTCACGGCGGTTCAGATCCTCTACGTGAACCTCGCCACCGATGGCCTCCCTGCGCTAGCGCTTGCCGTGGATCCCCCCGAGGCCGACCTCATGCGGCGCCCTCCTCGCGACCCGCGCGCCGGGATATTCACACGGCCCGTCCTGACTCTCATGTTGGTGGGCGGAGCATGGTCGATGCTGGTCAACCTTGGCCTGTTCGCCTGGGCCCTGAGCTCAGGCCGCGCGATGGCCGAGGCCGTGACGATGACCTTCGTTTCTCTGGTGTTGATCCAGTTCTTCAAGGCCTACAACTTTCGTTCCGACCGGAACTCCGTCCTCGTTCGACCGTTCGCCAACAAGTGGCTGAACCTCGCTATCGTCTGGGAGCTCGCCGCGCTCGCGCTGATCATCTACTTGCCCGTTCTCAACGAGCCCTTCCAGACATACGCGCTGCCCCTCATGGACTGGGTCATCGTGGCGACCGTAGCCTTCACGGTGTCCCCCGTCCTTGAGCTGACGAAGTGGATGGAGCGGCGCGGCTCGTTTGGGAGCCTGGCCTCGTGACGCGAAGGAGGTCGCGATTATGAAGATCTTGGTGGCCGTCGACGAGGACCCCCTTTTCGAGGACGTGCTCGCGACCTTGCGCTGGTGCGTGCGGCTCGGTGGGAGTGACCATGTGTTGGTGCTCCACGCCGTGCCCGTCTTCCCGTGGATGCGCGGCGCGATGGAGTCGAGCGAGGACTGGGCGGCCATGGTGCGCGGCCAGGATGAGAGGGCTGAGCGTGTCCTGTCGGCGGCCCGCAGGCTGCTCTCGAGCTGGAACATCGAGTCGGAATTCATCTGCTGCGAGGACTATGCGGCCAAGGAGATCCTGCGGGTGGCACACGAGCGGGAGGTCGACTTGATCGTGGTCGGCGCGCGCGGCAGCGAGGAGCGAGGATTCCTCGTAGGCTCGGTGTCGCAGAAGGTGAAGGCGTTGGCCCAGACCGACGTGCTTGTGGTCCGGCGCGGAAGGCCTCTCGAAAGCAACCCCTTCCGGGCCCTGCTCGCGGTGGATGGCTCGCCCGAGAGCATCGGCGCTGTCGAGAGTTTCGCCCGGAACATGCAGGCGGACCGCGCGGAGGTCCGTCTCATCCACGTCGTCGATCTCCCGCTCACGGTCTGGGACTTTGACGGCACCAACAACCCGCTCGACGTTGCATCGCTCCCCGAGGCCCTTCGCGAACAGGTGGATCGTGCCCTGGCCGAGGCGCTCACCGTTCTCCGCAGGCATGGCATCGACGCCACGAGAGAGGTTCGGAAAGGCCGGGCGGCCGCCGAGATCCTCAACGCGTCGCTCGCTCACCGGGCACACCTCGTGGTCATGGGTTCGCGAGGCCTGTCGGCAATCCGCGGACTGCTGCTGGGCAGCGTCACCCAGCGCGTTGTCCGCCACGGAATGTGCTCGGTCTTGATAGGGCGCCCTTCCGCGTACAGGCAGGCGGCGGTAGGGCTCGACCCCGACACCCTCCCCGCCCGTCGGCACGTTCCCTAGCCGTTGCAGGAGCAGAGCGAACACCCGTGATCGCTTCGGACCCGCTGCGTCCGGCCGACGTACGCGGATCGTCGATGGTTCAGCCTGTATACTCGCCCGGAGATCTGACCCAGGGCCCTCTCGACGAGGAAGGTGAGCCGACCGACACGATGGGAAACCCTCGGAGCCAATGGGTGGCCTTCTTTGCCATCGCGTTGATGACACCTGTTGCCGCCTCGGCCGAAGGCCTGACCCTATGGGTGCGCGACAACGGCGCGACGCTTGCCACTCGCGTGATCGATCACTGGAACGAAACGCATCCGGCCGATCCCATCGGACTCACACTGATTCCTCACGATCAGATGATGCCAACCTTTGCGAGCGCTCTGGCGGCGGGTAAGGTTCCGGACGTTCTGTCACTGGACTTGATCCTGACGCCCGACTTCATGAAGGCGGGCTACTTCAAGGACGTCACCGATCCGATGGCCGGCAACCCCAACATCAAGAAGGTCGTGCAGGCCCATATCGATCTCGCGACGTACAAGAGGCGCCTCTATGGGGTTCCGTTCACGCCCGACGACTCGGTCCTTTTGTACAACAAGGCGCTCTTCCGGAAGGCCGGCCTCGACCCGGAAAAGCCTCCGAGGACCAGCGGCGAGATCGTCTCTGCTGCCAGGAAGATCAGGGCGCTCGGGCCCGACTTCTATGGCTTCTATTTCTCGGGCTCCTGCCCCGGCTGCAACATCTTCACCATCGCACCGCAGATGTGGGCCGCGCGCGGGACCGTGGTTCTGCCCGCCGGTTGCGACGCGGAGCCGTTGCAGGGCGAATCCATCAAGCAGGTGCTGCAGGACTATCGCACCATGTGGACGGAAGGCCTGATCCCTGAGTATGCCAAGGCCGATCCGGGCGACCACACCATGGCGGTCTTCATGAGCGGAAAGATCGGAATGCAGGCGGCAGCCAACTACGCCGTGCCCCTGCTCGAGGAAAAGGCGCCCAACCTCGACTTTGGCGTCGCCTTCCTTCCCGGGCCCAGCCAGGGGGATGTCTCCTCGTTCGCCGGCGGCGACGTTCTCACCATCCCCGCCACGGCGAAGCACCCAGCGAAGGCGCTCGAGTTCCTCGATTGGGTCCTCTCGGACGAGCCACAGCTCGAGGTCTATGCCAGGACCGGCAACTTGCCGTCGCGCACCGATCTCAGCAAGAACAGGTACTTCGCCGCCGATCCAAGGCTGACCAAGACAGCGGAGGCGCTGGCCATCGCCCAGACGCCCTGGACGTTCCATTTCAACGACATGTCGAACGACAATTCGAGTCCATGGATCGAGATGGTGAGGACGGCGATCTTCGAAGGCGAAATCGACGGGGCGATCGCCAAGGCCAAGAAACGAATGAAGCAGATCCAGTGCAACTGACGCTCCCCACCGGCCGAGGTGAACTCTTGTTCAAGCGCTCCCCGCTCTACCTGACACCACGTCTCCTGCAAGTGTTGGCCGTCCTTTGTCTCGCCGCTCCTGGCCGCGGCCTCGTCGCCTCGGCGGCGCCGCAGCAGAGCTCAGGCGAGCTGATGCAGGCTGCCGCGGGCTTCGACAAGTTCTTCCTGCACGACACGTGCACGGCGCAATATCCGCCGCAGCCCGATACCTGCCTCCACGAACGACTCCATCAGGAATCGTTCACCTTCGGCGGAAAGGGTGGGACTGTCTACGACGTCACCCTCCGCATTCGCGGCATCTTCGAGCCCACCACGATCACCGGCGGCGACACTCCCGACCCCGAGCACCCGTACTTCAAGGCAGGCGGCGTTGTCAGCACCCCGGATTGGTCGCACTGGGAGATCCAGATCTCGGAGCCGAAGCAGACGTACTGGCTGAATCACTATCCCTCGGTCGGGCACACCATCTACAAGGAGGACTTCGAAGCGACCATCGCGGCAGCGGCGGGCGCAACCGTCGTCATTCGAGTCACCGATGGCAACGATCGAGAGATCGACAACGGCAAGACCGCGCCGGATCGGCAGCAGATCATCGCAGGCGTGGTCGACCATCCGCTCCCAGGCCAGATGCTGCGTCTGGACGTCGTCCGCGTCCAAGCCCGATAGGTCAGAAGGCCTCCTGCACGCCGAAGTACACGGCCTTGGACCCTTCCTTGCCCCGGCCGATGTCGAAGCAGAGGTTCGTCTTCGAGAGCTTGTTCAGCATGAAGCGGAAGCCGATTCCGGCCCCGGTCGCGAACGAGTCGAAGAGCTTCTCGCGGATCTGCTCGTTGCTCAACGTCTCGCGTGTTGACGAAAGCCACCATGCCGAACAGGCCGTTCTTGCGTCATGGTCCAGCGGTACTCCGCCTCGGCGTACATCATCTTCTGACCTCGGAACCGCCCCTGCGGATAGCCCCTTCCGGAGCGCGCGTACGTGTCGCCTCCCGTCGAAGGAAGGTCGAGGTACGGAGCCACGCCGCCGGTCACGAGGTCGCCGAACGTCCAGAACGCGAGCTTGTGGCGCGCGTCCCGTGAGAGTCGCAAATACGTCCGGAGGTCGTAGCTGAACTGCTGCCAGTTCGAGGTGCCACCCAGGAAGCCCTTGAAGAACCACAGGTACGACGCGTTCGCGTACCACCCGCGGCTCGGGTTGATGGCGCCGTCGCGACTGTCGACGAGCGCATGGAGGTTGACGCCCGCCGAGGTCTGGGAATCGAGGTCGAAGCCGAACTGCTGCGAGTAGTCGATGAAGGGCGAGCCGGCAAACGCGTCGGGATCCACGTCCTCGCCGGGGCGAACGTTGTTGTGGATGTTGTAGCTGTAGCCGGCCCCCAGGAAGAGGTTGCCGCGGACGCGATGGTAGTACTTGTCGTAGATCCTGAAGTGGTTGAACTTCATGTCGAGCTTGTCGGCGTCCGTCGTGTCCGTTCCGAGCCCGTAGGTCGGCTGCGAGGTCCAGAAGAATCGGTTGTCGGCGTCGATGCGCCAGTGGTTCTCGAAGGACGACGCGCTCATCTTGAAGCTGACGAGGAACTGGCTCTTGGACGTGGCGGTCGCGCTCGTGACGATCGACGAGATGCGCGTGGTCTGCGGGTAGCCCTTGTAGAAGGCCACGTTTCCGGCGACGCCGACGCTGACCCCGCTCGTCGGGCTGTACCCGACGACCGGCGAGCCGGCGATCATGCGCTTCTTGTAGTCCGGGGGCGGCGGCGGCGGCTTGTGGCGCAGGTCGCGCAGGACGTCGATCAGGTCCTTGGTCGGCTCGGCGACGTCGGGCTCGGGGCTCGGAGTCGCCGGTGGGGGGAGGCTGGCGGCCGGCGCGGGCGCGGTCGGCTCCTGGGCACTCGCCGGCGCAGCCGGCTCCTCCGCACCCGCCGCGCCGGGAACACCCAAAGCGAAGACGGCAGCGACGAACAGCGCTTGTCTCATGCTTGGATCACCATTTGAGTGCGGATCCGCGGGCCGCGCTTGCGCGCGGCCCGCGTGGTTCGCGACCGCCTAGTTGGACAAGGCCTGCTTCACGGCGGCCTCGTGCTGGTCCGTGTCGGCCTGCGCCTTGACCGCGGCGCCAATCGGCTTCACGTCCACGGTGACCTTGAGGATCTTGCCCGTGAAGCCGTTGTCGCGTTCCTTGTAGTCCGTTGGTGACCGGCGTGGCGTCATCCAGGCCCACTCCCGCCGCCTCGTCGGCCGAGAAGATCATCCCCTGGGTGCGTTCGATCCGTCCGCTCGCGACCTGGGTGCCGTTGACCAGCAGCGTGGCCGTTCCGCCCTTGCCGACGCCGCCGCCGTCGTAGTCGAAGTTCATGCGAACGGTGGCCTTGCCCGCGGCCACCGCCGTCGGTGGCGAGACCTTGTACTGCTGCAGCCCGAGGAAGTTGTAGCAGATACGTCGGCTTGCCGTCCTTCAGGTACAGGCTCCAGCCGCCGAACCGGCCGGCCTGGGCCAGGATCACTCCGTTCGCGCCGCCCTGCGGAATGTCGACGTCCGCGTTGATCGAGAACGACCGGTTCTTGATGTTGATGAACACGTTCTCGCTCATCCCCACCATGCCCTCGGAGAGGGTGAGCGACGTGCGGTCTCCCATCAGGTCGGGCCGGCCCGCCGAGGCCGCGTTGAGGCGCTCCAGAAGCCGGTCGTCGATGGGCAGCACGCGGTAGGTGGTCGCCTCCTTCATGAAGAGGGCCTGCAGCTCCTTGAGCTTCGCCGGATTCGAGGCGGCCAGGTCGTTGACCAGGCTGAAGTCGTTGCGCGTGTCGTACAGCTCCCAGATGTCTTCCTGCAGCTTGCGGCGGGGCTTCTGCTCCCAGGGTGCACGGTGGATGGTGCCGGCGAACCAGCCGTCGCTGTAGATGGCGCGATTGCCCATGATCTCGAAGTACTGGGTCTTGTGGGTGCTCGCGCGCGTCCGCCTTGTCGAAGCTGTAGACCATGCTCACGCCCTCGATCGGCGCCTGGACGACGCCGTTGACGCTCTTGGGCTCGGGCAGGCTCGCGGCTTCGAGCACGGTGGGAGCGACGTCGATGACGTGGTGCCACTGCGAGCGGATCTGGTTGGCGGCCTTGATGCGCTTCGGCCAGGAGACGATCACGCCGTTGCGGGTGCCGCCGTAGTTCGAGGGAATCTGCTTGGTCCACATGAACGGCGTGTCGCCGGCGACGGCCCAGCCGGCGGCCATGTGCGGATAGGTTCCGGGGCCGCCCCACTCGTCGTAGTGCTTGAGCATCTCCTGGACCGTCTCCGCGACGCCGTTGAAGTAGGTCATCTCGTTGAACATGCCGAACATGCCGCCCTCGGCGCTCGTCCCGTTGTCGCCGATGATGTAGAAGATCAGCGTGTTGTCGAGCTGGCCCGTGTCGCCGATGGCGTCGAACAGTCGGCCGATCTCGTGGTCGGTGTACTCACCGAAGCCCGAATAGACCTCCATCTGGCGGGCGAAGAGCTTCTTCTCGTCGGCGCTCAGCGTGTCCCAGTCCTTGATGTCCTTGGGCTTGGCGGCGAGCTTCGTGCCCTTGGGCACGACTCCCATCTCGATCTGCCGCGCGAGCGTCGCTTCGCGCATCTTGTCCCAGCCGGCGTCGAAGCGGCCCTTGTTCTTGTCGATCCACTCCTTGGGCACGTGATGCGGCGCGTGCGTCGCGCCCGGCGCGAAATACATGAAGAAGGGCTTGTCCGGCGTGAGGGCCTTCTCGAACTTCATCCAGGCGATGGCCTGGTCGGTCATGTCGGTCATGAAGTTGTAGCCCGGGGTGTGCGGCGTCGGGACGCGGGTCAGGCCGTCGTAGATGCTGGGGTTCCACTGGTCGGTCTCGCCGCCCATGAAGCCGTAGAACTTGTCGAAGCCCGAGCGTGTCGGCCAGCGATCGGTCGGTCCGGAGGGGCTGACCTCCCACGCGGCGGTCTCGTGGTTCTTCCCGAAGAAGCCCGTGCTGTAGCCGTTCAGCCGCAGCATCTCCGCGAGCGGCGCGACGTTGGCCGGTCGCGCGCCGGTGTTTCCGGGGAATGCGGTGGCGATCTCGGTGATGCCGCCCATGTTGTTCATGTGGTGGTTGCGGCCGGAGAGCAGCGCCGTCCGCGTGGGCGAGCAGAGGGCCGTGGTGTGGAACTGGTTGTAGCGCAAGCCTTGCTTCGCCAGAGCCTCCGACGTCGGCATGCGCACGGGTCCGCCGAAGGAGCTCGGCATGCCGAAGCCCATGTCGTCCACGAGCACGATGAGCACGTTCGGCGCACCCGCGGGCGCCTTCACCTCGAAACGCGGCGGCGGCGTGGTGTCGCGGGCGTCGAGCACCGTGCTGTGGGGATAGTCCGGCTCGGGAATCGGAAGCACGGTTCGATCGAGCGGCTTGGGCGACTGCGACTCCACCCGGCCGTTGCCGAAGCCGAGGCTGAGCGCGACGCCAACGGCGACAAGACCAATAGCCTTTGTCCTCATCATTGATTCCTTTCGACGTTCGCGAGGGCGACGCTCCGATTCGCCGGGTCTACTTCTTTTCGAACGGGTAGACTGACTCTCCAATCCTTCTTCATGTCGACGACCGTCCAGCCCTTGGCGTTGGCTTCCTCCAGGCCCTTTTCGAGCCGGCCCAGGGGAGACACGTCGTATGCCCACTCGCGCTCGGCGTCGGTGTGGCGAACGAAAAGGCAGAAGCGGGCACCTGCCCCTGCGCAGGTCCACTGAAGCATCTCCAAGTCGCCGTCGGAGTTCCCGAACGCGGCGATCGGGCGGCGACCGACGTGCTTCTGGATCGCGATCGGCTTGGCTTCCTTGTCGTCGAAGAAATCCAAGGCGGGCAGGCGGACGAGTACCGGCTGGCCGTCGCGCATCTCGAATTGCAGCTTGCCCGTGCTTCCGATGACCTGCTCGGGCGGGATGCCGTAGACCCGCTCAGCAAAGGCCCGCATGAAATCGCTCCCGCCACCAGAGACGATGTATGTCTTGAACCCGTTGGCCCGAAGATAGGCCAGGAGCTCGAGCATCGGCTGATAGACCATCTCCGAGTACAGGCGGCCCGTCTTGGGGTGTTTGGCGGCGGCGATCCAGGCCCTGGCGACGCGGTCGAACTCCTCGGTGGTCATGTTCGTGCTGCCGGCGGCCAGGATCTCGATCAGCGAGCGAGCACCGCCGGCCAGCGCGGTGTTCAGGTCGCCCGCGAGGACCGACTTGAAGGGCTCCTTCTCCTTCCACTCGGGATGCGCTGGAGCGAGCTCCTTCACCCGGTCGAGGCCAAACTGGATCTGGGAGTACAGGGGCTGCTCGGCCCAGAGAGTGCCGTCGTTGTCGAACGTGGCGATCCGTTCCGCCGCTGGAACAAACTCCGGCGAGCCTTCCTTCGTGACCTTCGCCACGAAGTCCACGATGGACTGCTTGGTCTTGCCCTCGTTCCACGATGGCAGCGGATCGGCGGCGTGCGCGACCGCCGTGGCGAGAACCGACGGGCACAAGAGCGCGACGGCGACGATGAATCGCCTGGCGTTCATTTCACGAGTTCGACGTCCGCCAGCTTCCACGTGCCGTCGAACAGGGGCGCCTTCGGCGTATAGAAGCGCATCATCGGGTAGAAGCCCTTGCCGGGAACCGTCTCGGTCCAGTTGCTCTCCAGGCCTGCGGGGGCTTTCGGCCCGAAGTAGAGGTCGATCGAGCCGTCCGCGTTCGCCTTGAGCTTGTCGTAGGACGAGTGCGCCGCGTCGCCGCTCGCGTTCTGGACCATGGAGCGCGTGGCGGTGTCGTACAGAGTCACCGACCAGAAGGCGGCGGCGGGCGCGTTCGCCGGGACGTGGAGACGGTACGACTTCGCCCCATCGAGACGGTTGCCGTCCTTGTCCTTGAAGGCCTGGATGTACGTCGCCCCGGGGCCCGCCTTCCGAATGCCGATGCCCGGCGCGGTGTAGATGGCACCGTAGGTGTAGTGCAGTCGTTCGTCGAGCTGGCTGTAGTTGGCGACCTCCTGGCTGGAGGGGCCGACGACGACCCAGTGCCAGTTCGTGCCGGGAAGCGCCTGGGTGTCGCTGATGCGCTCGTGGCCGTCGAACAGCATCACGCGGCCCATCGCGTCGCCGATCCGGACCGCGTCCTCGAGGATCGCGCGCTGGCGTGCGTCGGGCTGGAACGGCTTGTCTTTCTCGATGCCCAGCGGCTTGAGCATGGCCATGAAGAAGCGGTCGCGCTCCTGAACGGGGTTGTTGTTGATGAACGCCGAGAGCCGCGACCAGTACTCGATGCCGGACGGCGGAAGTGTGTTGATCGCCATGCCCGTCATCGAGACGAACTTGGCCGGCTTGGGAGCGCCAGCCTCCTTCAACGGGTAGATCCGCATCTTCCTCACGCGCTCCACGGTGCCGGGCAGGTCGCCGTTCACCACGATGCCGCGGACCATGACGTTGTAGTTGTTCATCGTCCCCTTCAGGACGTGATAGCCCGTCGGGGGGACCTCGCCGGTGTAGCCCGGCGGCACGAGGAGGAACTTTCCGCCCTTGTCTCCGTCGGGGCCGGGGAGGCCGAGGTCGCTGATCGAGCGCTGCCAGAAGTCGTCGATCAGGCCGACGATGGCTCCGGGCGGGACGTCGACCACGACCGGTCCCTGCTTGCCAAGATCGACGTTCGCCATGGCGTAGACGGTGGTGTCGTTGGCCGTCAGCCAGAGGCCCTTGGCGTCGGCGAACTTGTCGGCGATGACCATCTCATTCAGGTCCATGCCGGCAGCCTTGGCCGCCACCCGGATGGACTCGAACGACACCGCCGGATAGGCCCACAGGTAGGCCTGCACGGCGCGCTGGTAGTCGATCTCGTCGAAGACCTTGCGCGCCGTCTCGTCGGTCGGGTAGCCCTTGTCGAAAGACAGGGTCCCGATACGCGTCTCCACGTTGGCGGGCGTGGTCTCGGTCGTCGCTTGGGCGTACGCTCCGCTGCTGCCCAGCGCGACGACGAACGCCATGGCGGTGAGGCTCGTCCGTGCGAGTTTCATGGAAGGCTCCTTACTTGACCAGCTCGATTTCGCCGGCCCGCCACTCCTTGCTGAAGAACGGCTGCAGCGGGCTGTAGAGGCGCAGGATCGCGAACCAGCCCTTCTTCGGATCGGTCTGGATCCAGTTCCCGCGCTTGATGCCGGTGGGCTGGGTCGGGCCGAAGTAGACCGTTGTCGAGCCGTCGGCGTTCGCCTCGGCGGCGGGCGACGGATAGGTCTGGCTGCCCGCGCGAGGATAGCGCTGCGGCGTTTCGAGCATGGAGCGGCTCTGGTTGTCGTACAGCGTGAACGACCAGAACCGCGCGGCAGGGATGTTGGGCGGGAGAGTGGCCTTGTAGGTCTTGCTGCCGTCGAAGGGAGTCCCCGCGCTGTCCTTCACGGTCATCAGGTACTGGGAGCCGACGTTCTCGAGACGCATGCACATGGCCGGCGTGATGCCGGTGACCGAATAGAAAAACCAGGTGCGGGCATTGAGCTTGCGAGCGCCATCGCTGGGATAGGGCTTGATCCCTTCCTTCGTGATCTCCGGCGGAGGCGTCAGGAACTCGTAGCCGCCCGGGAATAGTCCGTTGATCCACTTCGAGCTGGCGCTGTAGTAGCCAAAGCCCTCGGAGTCGCGGGGCGCGAGTGATACGGCGCGCATGGTGGCATTGCCCACCGCGAGGGCGTCGGTCAGGATCTTCTTCATCCGGGCGTCGGGATTGAAGGGCTTTCCCTTCACGATGCCGACCGCGGCGATCTGCCCGGCGATCTCGGGCTCCATCGCGTCGGCCGGCTGCGATTGCACCGCCTCGTTCAAAATCTCCCAGTAGCTGAAATCCGAGGGAGGGATGGTGTTCATCACCCTCCCGGTGCCCTCGACGAATTTGGGACTGACCGCCTTGCTCAGCCCCCCGAGCCGTCCCTGTCCCCTGAGGAAGCCGGCGACACTCGACCCCTCGCCGCCGGGCACATAGGGATAGATCTTGAGCGTCTTCTTGACGATCTCGTCCACGGGCTTGGGATCGTTGTTCTGGAGGAAGGCGCGGCCCAGGAAGGCGACCTGATTCGTCCTGGACTTGCGCACGTAGTAGCCGCCCTCGGGTACCTCGCCGGCGTACCCGGGCGGCAGCACCAGGTACTTTCCGCCTAGGCCGCGGTCGGCCCCGGGCAATCCGAAATCGGTGATCCACGTCCACCACATGTCATCCATGATTCCCAGCACTTCTGGCGGGGTCTCGACGACGAGGGGGCCTTTGGTCAGGTCCAGGTAGGACCAGAAGTAGTACGTATCGGCATTGGGCGTCAGGAAGAGGGACTTGGAATCCATCAGACCCGACATCGCGATGATGTCGTTGTCGTTGGCGCCGACGGAGATGAAGCTCTTGCGAATCGCGAGCTGGTTGACGGCCGCATAGCCGTTGATGAACGCGTCGACGGCATGGATGTAGTCCAGCTCGTCGAAAAGCTTCTGCGCGGTGGCCGCATCCGGCACACCGTCCTTGAAGCTCGAGCGTGCCCAGGCGGCTCTCCACCTTGTCCGGCGTGGAGATGTTGGCGGGGACCTGCGCTTGGGCTCCTGGAACGACCAGTGCTGCGGCGAAGGCGGCCGCGGCGTATCGCGCGTCAGTGATCTTCATGACTCATCTCCTCTGCGACTACTTCAGCTTGACGCTGGGAATCGGGAAGGTCGCGGTGACGGCCAGCGTCTGGCCTTGCGTCTTGGTCTTGGCGCCGGTCTCCCAGAGATAGCGAAAGTTGACCAGGGCGTAGAGCTTCGACTTGGTCGCGACGGGAAGCGTCACGTCCGGCCCGAAGCCGAACACCTTGTGCTTGTTGCGGGCATTGACCTCGACCGCACCGCCGCCCGGGAACTCGAACGTCCGCAGCTGATCTTCCGTGACCTTCCACTGGGCGTAGTAGGCGCCGCCGATGATGAGACCGCCGCCGAGGAACGACTTGCCCAGGCCGCCCTCCAGCGTGAGGATCTGCCCAACCTTGGTATCGCTGTCCTTCTTGGTGCCGTGGAGCTCCCAGTAGGCCGTGGTAGCGAGACTGAGGGTCTTCTTCTCATCGAAGAAGACGGTCGTCCCCACGAACGGCTCGTACGTCCACATACCCTTTCCGATGTTGTCGTTGCCGCCCCGCTCGTAGCGCCCCGTAGGAGCGTAGAGCTGGAGTCCGGCAGCGATGTCCGCGTGCCCGGTGTGCCAGCCCAGGTCGAGCGGGCGCACCAGCATGTCGCTGAATGTGGTGCCGACCTCCTGGCCAAGACCGAAAGCCGGCGCTTCGAGCGAGGCGTTCGCGAAGGGAAGCACCAGCATGGCGCCGTAGTTCGCACCCAGGAGCTTGGACTTGCTCACGTACCACGCCATCGGAGCGAGGGCCGAGACGCCGAGGCTGCTCGGAGAGTTCTGAGCGATGCGGACGGCGTTCCCGTCCGCATCCTTGATGGTGTCGGTGCCGTAGTGAAGGTAGAAGAGCGCGCTGTAGAACCCGGGCGTCGGCTGGGTTCCGGAGTTGACCCCGAAATCACCCAGGGTGTGGCTGCCGTTCAACTGAGCCAGGGCCGGCACGGCCGGCAACAGCGTGAGTGCGAACGCCGCTCCGGCCAGGATCAATCGTCTCATCGAGACCTCCCTCACTGTTCACCTCGCGTTCCCCGGCCAGCGAGCGCGCTGCTGATGAAGCGCTGGCCGTCGAGCGCCGCGCGGACGGCCGGCACCAGCTCGTCACCGGCCGCATCCTTCAGCACGTATCCGAGCGCACCGGCCGCGAGGCCGCGCGCCACCAGGATGGGCTCGGCATGCACGGTCACGAGGACGATCCGAGCGTCCGGGTCGTTGCCTCGGATCAGCACGGAGGCCTCGATCCCGTCGAGGTCCGGCATCGAGATGTCGGCGACGATCGCGTCGGGCGAGAGCTGCGCCGCGGAGCCTACCAGGGCACGGCCATCTCCGACGAGCGCGACCACGTCGAACTGGGGCTCCAGCAGATCGCGCAGCTGCCGCGCCGTCTCCTGGTGGTCGTCGGCCAGCACCACCCTCGGGCGGTGCATGGCGCTCTTGGTGGTTGACACGGCGGAACCTTGCCAGGGTCAAGCCGCGGGGGGAAGAGGAGAACTACAGGCCGTAGCATCCGAAAAACTCGGACCCGGCTCCGTAAAACTACTGGCCTGCCGGAATTGTCGGAGTAGTGGGCCGCGCTAGGGGCACGTCGGAGCGACGTCACAGGCCACCCGGCCCTTGAGCGCCTTCTGCATCGCGCAGTAGTACTTCCGATCCATGGCCTCGCAGTGCCATTCCTTGACCGAGAGCAACGCGGACTCGTTGTCCTTGATCATGCCCATGACCGTCTCTTCCCAGGCATGGCTTCCGGTCCTGAAACGATAGATGGTTTCCGCCGCGTACTGCGTGGTCACCGCGAAAGCCCTGATATCGGCGTCGCTGGGTGCCTTGTTGCTGTCGAACTCGCGCTTGTCCTTCGAGTAGTCCCGGAACATCTCGAGGGCCAGCTTTTCCTTCTCGAAGTCCTGGCCCCGGTTGAACTGGAGGAGGGTGATGACCCCGGCAATCGAAGCCAGGAGGGCTGCGGTGCGGCTCAGGTCCTCCAGTGTTCGTGTCATCGCACGCTCCCCTCTCCGATGGTTGAGCCATGATAGCCGAGCGCCCGGAACCGCGCGAGAATGCCGCGTCCGTACCCAAATGGAGAAACGCCATGCCTGCAGCTCTCGAGCTCGTTCGCCGCACGACGAAGGTCCTGGCCCTGGGCGCCTGCCTCGGTCTCGGACCGGCGACCGCGTTCGGCGAGGACGGCCCAACGGCGGCGCCGTCCCTCGAAGAGCTGCGACAGCTCTTCGCTGAGCAGAGGCTGCTGCTCGAGGAGCAGGGCCGCCAACTCGCCGATCTCCAGCGAAAGCTGGACGAGTTGGCCGAGCTGCGCGAGAAGCCGCCCGCGGCGCCTGTGCCTGCGGCCGTCGAGGAGCGCCTCGCCCGGATGGAGCAGGACGTCCACCACTTCCCGGAGCTCGCGGAGCAGACGGTGACCGCGGGCGACTTCCCGGGATCGATGCGCATCCCGGGCAGCGACGCTGCGGTGCGGATCGGGGGGCGCGTGCGCATGACGTCGATCAACAGCTTCGACCCCATCGGCACGGACGACAGGTTCGTCACGTCCTCGATTCCCGTCGAGGGAAGCGACGCCGCGCTCAAGGGCGACCGCACGACCTACACGGCCGCTCCGAGCCGATACAACCTCGACCTGCGCACGCCGACAGGGGTCGGCGCGATGCGCGCGTTCATCGAGGGCGATTTCGCGGGAGCCGGCTCCGGCGACCCGTTCCGGCTTCGTCATGCGTACGGCCAGTGGCGGAAGCTCACGATCGGGCAGACCTGGTCGACCTTCTCCGACCCCGAAGCCCAGCCCGACGGGATCGATTTCGAAGGACTGAATGCGATCTCGCTCTTCCGGCAGGCGCAGTTCCGCTGGACACAGCCGCTCGGGGAGCGGTTGGCCCTCGCTCTCGCCGCCGAGAACCCGTCCCCGAATATCAGCGCGCCGGACGGCAGCGCCGTGCAGGGAGTCAACCAGGTGCCCGACCTGGTCGCCCGACTTCGCTGGACGCCGGGCGAGAAGACCCTCGTGCACGGTCTCGGGGACTGGCGCCGTGATCGCCTGAGCGGAGGCGGCCATGTCCAGCTCGCATTCCTCCTCCGTCAGATCCGTGGCGAGCAGGTTCCGAACGTGACGCTCTCGACGCCGGGAGGCGGCCTCCATTACAGCGGTCGCATCACTTCGCCCTTGAACACGGACCGGGACCGCATTCTCTTCGCGCTCGCCGGCGGCTGGGGTATCGGCCGCTACATCACCGATCTCCGCGACGTGGGCGGCCAGGATGCCGTCTACGATCCGGCGACGAACACCCTCAAGGCTCTTCCAGTCCTGTCGGGATACGTGGGCTACGAGCACTGGTGGATCGCCACGCTGCGGTCGACGGTCACCTGGGGAACCGTCTACGTCGACAACCTCGACGTCCAGGCAGGCAACGCGATGCATCGCACCGACCGCGCCACGTTCAACCTGTCGTGGTCGCCGATCCCGCGCATCGACCTCGTGAGCGAGTTCCTATGGGGCCAACGGCGCAACAAGGACGGGCAGCGGGGCGAGGCGCGGCAGCTCCAGATCGGCAGCACATTCCGCTTCTGAGCCGCTAGTCCAGGTTGAGCCGACGGTCGAGCGCGTACCTCACGAGCTCGGCCGTGGAATGCAGGCCCAGGGTCTCCATCATCTCGTACTTGTGGGTCTCGACCGTCCGGGTCGACAGGCCCAGGTTCGCCGCGATCTCCTTCATGCGCTGGCCCTTCACGATCAGCCGCAGGACGTCGCGCTGGCGCGGCGTCAGCTGCGGCTCCGAGGATTGCGAGGAGCCGGCCATGTGCTCCATGACGGCCTTGGTCAGGGCGGGCGTGAGGTAGGTGCGGCCCTGCAAGACTTGACGAATGGCTGTAAGCAGCTCTTCGCCTGCCGACTCCTTGAGAAGATAGCCGGCGGCACCCGCCCGCATGGCGATGGTCGCCAGGTTCGCGTCGTTGTGCATCGTCAGCACGATGACCTTGCTGTCGACGCCTTCGGCCTTCAGGCGCGGGAGCACGTCGAGGCCGCTCAACCCGGGCATCGAGAGATCCGTGACGATCACGTCGGGGCGAAGCCGCCTGGCGGCGTCGATCAGCAGGTCGCCGTCGCCCACCGCGCCGACGACGTCGAAGCCGCTGTCCTCGAGCAGGCAAGCCAGGCCCTCCTGGACGATCGCGTGGTCATCGGCGAGCAGGACGGTGTTTCGCCGCATCGCCCTAGGAGAGACTGATCTCACGCTGGTCGACGCCGGAGCCCGCGTCAGCCTTCACGAGCGTGGTGGCCGGGACCTGGACGCGCACACGCGTTCCCTTCTTCCCTTCCGCGCTCGAAGCTGACGGTGCCTCCAGCAAGCCGGACCCGCTCCTGGATGCTGACCAGCCCGAGCCCTTTGCCTCGCTCGAGGGAACGCTCGACATCGAATCCTTTGCCGTCGTCTGCGATCGTCATCTCAACGTGGTCGACGGAACGGAGCAGCCGGACGTCCGCCCGGCTGGCGTCGGCGTGCGCGACGACGTTACGCAGCGCCTCCTGCGCGGTCCGGTAGAGGCAAAGCGCTACCTCCGGGGCGAGCGACGCGAAGTCCCCCTCTGCGCTGCACGTCACGACGGGGCCGTGCGAGCGCTCGAGCTCGGCGCAGTACGACGTCAGGGCGCCGACCAGCCCACCGTGGCGCAGCACCGTGGGATGCAGGTCGTGGGAGAGGTGGCGGACGTTCTGCGCCAGCGTGGCGGTGCGCTGGTGGAGCGCCCGAAGATCCGCCTTCAGCTCCTCGCTGACCTGCGCCTCTTCCATTCGATGCTTGAGGCCGCTGAGGGCGATCGACAGGCCGGCCAGCTGCTGGCTCACGTCGTCGTGCAGGTCGCGCGCGATCCGCGCTCGCTCGGCGTCCTGGGCCTCGATCAGCCGGCCGGCCAGATGCTGGATCTCGCGGTGCCCCTCGCGAACCCGGTCCTCGGCCTCCTTGCGTTCGGTGATGTCGATGTCGCAGCCGACGTAGCCCGCGAAACGGCCGTCCGGCCCGTACTTCGGCATGCCCATGGCCAGCAGCCATCGGTAGACGCCGTCGGCTCTCCGCAGGCGGTATTCCACGAGAAAGCCGCTGTGCGCCTCGAACGCTTGGGCGTAGCTTTCGTTCACGTGGTCGAGGTCGTCTGGGTGGACAAAGTCCAACCAGCCTTCCTCCCGCAACTTTTCCAGCAGCACCCCCGTGAACTCCGCGCAGGTCTCGTTGATGTAGTCGAGCGCGGGCGTGGGGTAGGCCCGGATCGTCCACAGCATGGCGGGCGAGCGATCCATCACGAGACGAAGCCGCTCTTCGCTCTCGCGCAGCGCCCGCTCGGCACGGACGCCTCGCGACCTCTGGACCAGCAGCGCGACGATGGCCGCGGTCTGGATCGCGGCGACGAGCAGAAGAACGAGGACGGCATACGCCATGGTTGGCTTCGCCCCAATGAGCCGTTTGGCCGATTCTAACCTGTTCCGGCGGCATGGGCCCGAGAATGGGAGGGCCATTGGCGCCTCCGTCACCGGCCAGGCCAGATCAGCAGGAGAGGATTGGACCCGGCCTTGGAAGGCCCTCCAACTCTCCGTCGATACGATCGCAATCGAGTCGGCTGGTCAGCCGCGCACCCATGCAGGCCAATAGGTCCGGTACCGGAGGACCTCCCGAAAGCCGAGGCGCTCGTAAACCGAAACACCCATCGGCATCGCCTCGAGGCACGCGAATGTGCCTCCCAGACGAAATCCTTCTCGGGTCGCGGCAGCCGTCGCCAGGCGGCCAAAGCCGCGGCCGCGAGCCTCGGGAAGCGTGGCCACCCACCCGATCCACGCGACGCTTCCCAGGACCACCGTGGCCGCGGCGGCGACCGGGTTGCCCTGATCGAGCACGACGCACGCGGCGAGGTCGGGCGCCGTCAGGAAGCCCGGCGCCGACAGGGTGGCGCGCCAGAGATCGGGAAGATCGGGCCACTCCGGATCGAAGAACCCCTTGGCGACGACGTCGACGAACGCCTTGGCGAGGCCGCCTTCCTTCGCCCATCGAACCTCCACGCCTCGGGGCTGCGGCGGGAGGTCCGGGGGTGCGGCGCTAACCATCCCCGGCATCTCTATGCACACGCGCATTCCCGCGGCCAGTGCGGCCTTCTCGATATCGGCGTCCATCCCCTCAACCGCCCAGAATTCGAACCCGTGGCTGCGCGCCTTGAAGAACGCGTCGGCCCTCGCGATGGACTCCGCCGCATCGACGCCATCTGTCCGCATCGCGCTGTTCACGAAGATCGGACAGGGATGCACCCCGGCCACCAGCAGCAGGCCCCGCTCGTCGATCGCGGTTCCACCGGATCGGCGGGCCGTGGCCTCGAGCACGAGAGCGAGACTCGAGTGGGCCAGGCGCGCCATCTCGTGGTCGTTCACCTCGAGCTCCTCCTCGCCCTGCTCAGCGAGCGAATCTGCGGCGGGAGAGATAGAGGGCCACGCCGGCTGCCACGACCGCGGCCACGATGGCGAGCTGAGGCGCGAAGGATCCCGCTTCCTTCGCGATCGCGATCGCCAAAGCGACCGCAACGATCAAAGGCCCTGCGCAGACGTATCCGATGCCCATCCAGCCCCACGGGACACGGAAGGGGCGAGGTGCGTCGGGGCGACGGAATCGAAGCACCACCAGCGCGACGAACTCCAGGGCCAGGCTGCCTCCGTACAGCAACGTGTTGATGACGGTCAGGTTCCCGAACGACGCGGCGGCGAACAGGGCCGCGACCACCGAGAGCCAGGTCAGCGCCACCACAGGGGCGCCCGTCTCGGCGGAGGCCGCGGCGAAGCGCCGTGGGAGCCACCCGCCGCTCGCCATCACGTAAGGGATGCGGGAGACGAAGAGCAACTGCCCGCTGTAGAGCGACCACATCGAGACCATGCCGGCGAGGGCCAACAGGCCGCCCAGAAAGCGCCCGCCGATCAGCGACCCGATGGCCGGCCATCCCTGCTCCGCGCTCCACATGCCCGGATCCGTCGTGGCGGTCACGCCGGCGAACAGGGGGAGCAGGTAGCTCAGCACCGTCGCCACGAGCGCCACCCCGAGCGCCAGGGGATAGGTGCGTTGCGGGCGCTCCACCTCGCCCGCGAAGGTCGATGCGTTGTCCCAGCCTCCGTAGTTGAGGGTCACAATCGACAAGCCCAGCAGCAATGCGCCCGGGTGGTCGGCCCCGAGGTCGCGATGGATGATCCCGAACGCCAGCGCCGGTGCCGATGAAGGTGCGAGGCCTGCGACGACGAGTGCGCCCAGCGCGCCGACGACGAAGACGGCGCCTCCCTCCGCGTAGCGCCCGGCGGTTCGGATTCCCCGCCGGTTGACGGCCCATGCGGTGCCGATCACCCCCGCGGCCATCAGCCAGCGAGAGAGCGACTGCGACATTGCATCCTCGCTCGACAGCTGGGGAAGGAAGTAGGAGAGATAGTTGACGAACAAGATGGGGAAGATGGCCATGAGCATGACCGTGTTCCAGAGGCTGAGCCAGGCTTCCTGCACCGCCCAGAAGGGCCCGAGGGCCTCCCGAACCCACACGTAGTAGCCGCCCTCCTCGGGCATCATGGTGGTGAGCTCGGCGGCCATCAGTGCACTGGGCAGACTCCAGAGCAAGGGCGTCGCCAGGATGAGAACCGCAGCCGTCCCTGGGCCGACGGCGCCAACGAGAGGCTCGAGACCGAACGCGCCTCCGCAACAGATGAAGTAGATGACGCAGGCGAGGCCCAGCAGTGGCAGTTGCCGTTCACGAGGGACGAGGGCCGGCGGGGCAGTGAGAAGCGCGGATTCCGAGAGAGTGTGTGTCACGGGAGGCGGTCGAGGAGCGTGATCCACCGCGAGAGCCGCATGCTGGCCGCAATTATAGGACTGGGATCATGGGCATGCTGTCGTCCTTGCATCGGCCGGCTACTCCCCCGAGGCTCCGCCTCTTCACGCCAGGCCTGGCGGCCCGTGGTGACAGTGCATCCGCGCTTTGGTGATCTGCCGATGAGCCCTCGGCATCCTTGCGGCGTCGCTCGACCGGTCAATCGCGCTTGGCCGGGAATAGCACCCGCAGATCCTCGGCGCGCATCGTGTTGACCGGGAACGTCCAGATCTCACCAGCGGCTGCAATCGCCGACAACCTGCCCGCCGGATCGACCGCGATCATGTTCGCGAGCTCGAGATGGCTGCCCTCGCGCCACGGAAGCGTCGAATTCGCAATTTCCCAGGGGAGCTTGGCGCCGCGCACGTAGCCATGTGATAGCTCGCAATCAAGGTAGTCCAATACCGTCTCGCGTGTTGCATGCCTCTTCGCGATTAGGTCTGCGAGGGAAGCAGCGGGGGGGAGATCCTTTGGGCGATTGCGCGCATATGCAAAATGATCGCCTGCGACCAGGAGGACACGGTCCAGGCGTTGGACGGCGCGATCCAGCTTCGTCACTCGGACCACCAGATACTTTCCTTCACCGCTTGTGAGCGACCACCAGCGCTCGACATAGGAATCGTCGAGTGCGTGCTCGTACATGCCGCTGATGCCTACCTGCTCGAGTCGTCCGACATCGGCGGTGCCGTCGGAAGGCTGGTAGTCGATCTCGTGATGCCAGGTGGCGATGTTGCCTTCGATCGTCGTGTGACCAAAGAAGCCCTCCTGGTCGGCAAGGGTGGCGAGCTCTTGGTCCGTCAGATCGGCGAGCGATGTAGCGTGCGGAAACCGCGGCCGCTCGGATGGGATGCGCACGTCTCCGAACATCGTCGGAGTCTGGAGGAACCGCACCGTCACCCTGTTCTCGGTCACGCCGGCTCTTCGGATCCATTCGCGTTTCCAGGCTCCGAGAAACCACGATGGGAGAGCTTGTTGCCGATCTTTCGTGATCGCAGGCGGGGCGCCCGGCTTACCGGGCACCCAGCAAAGTACCAGGGCAAGGGCCGAAATGCTCTTGGTCACTCGCATGAACATCCTGACCCGAGCAGAACCATTCTGTGCAGCACCACGTCATAGAGTGCGGCATGGCAATGGGCAAGCGCAAGAGACAGCAGAAGCCGATGCGGGTGTCGGCGAGCGAGCTACCGAGCGGGCGGATCGAGCGCGCGCCCCAGAGCAGGAACGGCTACGGTCTTTGTCGGCCAAGCCCCAACGCCTTGATGCGCGACGCCAGCGTCGTGGGTTTCATGTTGAGCAGCTCGGCTGCGCCCCCTGGGCCGAACACCTTGCCGCCGCTCTGTTTCAGCGCAGCGATGATGCTCTCCCGCTCCTGGCGCTTCCACGCTTCGCGCGTGGGAATCGAAGCCCCGTCGCCATGGTGCCTCCTCGCAGAAGTCGGTCGGGGCGATTCTGCCGGCGAAAGGTCGAAGTGCAGTGGGCCGCCCTGACCGAGGATGACCGCTCGTTCCACGACGTTCTGGAGCTCGCGGATGTTGCCCGGCCAGTCGTGGGCCGAGAGCTGCTCCTCCTGCGCCTTGGTGAGACGCGGCGGCGGCCGGTTCATCTTCTTCGCGGTCACGCTGAAGAAGTGCGTCGCAAGGAGGGGGATGTCGTCGCTCCGCTCGCGCAGGGGAGGAATCTCGATGGGAAAGACGACGAGCCGATAGAACAGATCCTGTCGGAAACGCCCCGCCTCGACGTCTTTCCTGAGATCGCGGTTCGTGGCGGCGACGACGCGCACGTTGATCTTGCGGGTGCGCGTATCGCCCACCCGTTCGATCTCCTGCTCCTGCAGGACGCGGAGCAGCTTGGCCTGCATGGCGAGCGGGATGTCCCCGATCTCATCGAGGAACAGGGTGCCGCCATCGGCGAGCTCGAAGCGGCCTGGCTTGTCGCGCACCGCGCCGGTGAACGCGCCGCGCACGTGCCCGAAGAACTCGCTCTCGAAGAGGTTCTCTGGGACCGCGCTGCAGTTGACCTTGATGAGCGCTCGCCCTTTGCGCGGGCTGTTCTCGTGGATGGCGCGAGCGACGAGCTCCTTGCCGGTGCCGCTCTCGCCGGTGATGAGGACCGCGGCGTCGGTGGGCGCGACGAGGTGGATCTGTTGCAGTACCTTTCGCAAGCCCGGACTGTCGCCGACGATGTCGCCGAAGTCCTGAGCGATCCGGATCTCCTCCAGGAGGTACTCGTTTTGGGCTTGCAGCCGGGCCTGCTCGTGCTCCATGAGGACGCGGTCGGTGATGTCCACCATCATGGTGCGGGTGGACTTGCCGTCGGGAGCCGGCTTCGACCACCACTGAACCCAGACCGGATCGCCGTTGTCCTTGCGACGCAACTCGAGCTCGACGCCGTTGGTCTCGCTCCCTTCTCCGAGGGACTCGAACGCCTCTCGCAGGCGCCGTTGCGTTTCGGGCGTATCGGCCACCAACGATTTCCCGTACGTTTCGGCGACCTCTTCGGGCTTGACGCCCAGCACCTTCATGGCCGCACGGTTCGCCCGGATGAAGCGGGAGTCCGTGCCCTCGTACACATATGGGATGGGGGCCTCGTCGAAGAGATCGCGGAACTCCTCACGAAGCTGCTCGTTCTCCCGTTCGAGCTGGCCCTTGAGGGCCGCGATCTCCTCGAAGGCGCGAGCGTTTGCGATGCTGACGGCCGCGTGGTCGGCGAAGATGCGCAGCCACTGAAACTCCGCGTCGCCGAGTAGCCCGGCATCAAAGACGGCGAGAACGCCGAGCATCTCGCCTCGAAAGACGAGAGGTTGCGCTGCGAACGTCCTCACGCCCTCGCGCTTCATCCATTTCGGGTCGGCAATCCACTCCTCGTCCCCTCGCAGGCTGAGGAGTAGCAGAGGTTCTCCGGTCTCACCCACCCGCCCGATCTTTCGCACGCCCATGGGGAAGCGCCGGAATCCGCCATCGAGCCTCGTGTAGTCGACGTTCGGATCGACGGTATTGCCCGCGCTCGCGACGAGATGCAGGCAGCGGGTCTGATCTGGGCACTCGGGACGGAAACGGCAAGCCGCGCAGATGTCACCCGGCTCGATGAGCCAGATGCGCGCGAGGACGACCTCTCGGCCTTGTGAGAGTCCGTCCACTACCGAGCGCAGCACTTCCGGCAACGCGCGCTTCTGAGCCACGGACACCATGACTTCCGGAAGGCCGGCGCAGTTCACGCTCAGAGACTACGAGAATTCGCTCCGGGCGGCAACGAATATTCGTAGTCTACGGCTATTCGTAACGGGCGTCGGCTTGCGAAAGTCGCCAAGACGCCAGTGATCCGACAGTTTCCGCTCCCGATAGGGGATTGGCACACATGCTGCCCTTGGTGTCTGCGTGAACCGCGTTGCCCAACTCGACCCCGCGCAAGCCACCGGCAAGACCAGGGAGCTCTTCGACGCCGTCGAGGCCAGGCTCGGCAGCGTGCCCAACATCTTTCGCGTCTTCGGCAACGCCCCGGCTGCGCTGGAAGGCTACCTGAGCTTCTGCGGCGCCCTCGCGGGCGGTGTTCTCGGCGCCAGGGTGCGTGAGCAGATAGCGCTCGTCGTCGCGGAGATCAACTACTGCGAATACTCGCTGAGCGCCCACATCTTTCTCGGCGGCAGGGCCGGACTGGACGGACGCGAGATCGCCGATGCTCGCCGGGTCTCGGCGACGGACGGTCACACGGCCGCCATCCTGACCCTCGCGCGTGGCATCGCAGTGCAGCGCGGCGCTCTGGGCGATGCCGAGCTGAAGGCCGCACGTGCCGCCGCAGTCACCGACGCAGAGATCGTCGAGACGGTCGCCAACGTCGCGCTCAACATCCTGACCAACTACCTCAACCACGTCGCGCACACCGTCGTGGACTTCCCGGAGGTCACGCCCGGTGAGGGCGAGCCTCAGAACGACGAACAAACCCAGAAAGAAGGAATCAAATGAAGAATATCCTCGGATCCATCGCAGTCGTCGGGCTCTTGTCCACCGCGGCTTCTGCCGCCGAGCTGGTCAACGTCTCCGGGGCCAGCAAGGTCGCGCTGAACGGTTACGACACGGTCGCCTTCTTCACCGACTCCAAGGCGGTGAACGGCTCGCCCTTCATCACCGCCGAGTATCAGGGCGCGACCTACTTCTTCACCACCGAGGAACACAAGAAGCTGTTCATCGGCGAACCCGGCCAAGTACGCCCCCCAGTTCGGCGGTTTCTGCGCGTTCGGAGTGGCCCTCGACAAGCTGTTCCCGGTGGACATCAGCACGTGGCAGGTGCGGGACGGCAAGTTGTATCTCAACCTGAACGCCGACATCCTGACGAAGTTCAACGCCGACTTTCCAGCCAACGCCGCCAAGGCCAACACCAACTGGCCTGGGCTGGTCGCAAAGAACGGGAAGTAACCTCGGCCGTCCGGTCGTCCGTGTACTCCGGGCGACCCGGACGGGTTGCGGCTTGTTGACGACGCCAGGGAAGGAAAGGGCCATGCACTACGCCATCGTCGGGAACGGGGTCGCGGGGATGGAAGCCGCCCTCGCCCTGCGCAGCCGGGAGTCGGGGGCGCGGATCACGATCGTCTCCGATGAGCACGACCACTTCTTCTCGCGCCCGGCCCTGATGTACGTCTTCGCCGGCCAGACGACGCTCAAGGACACCGAGCCGTACGATCGCGGCCTCTACGAGCGGATGGGCTTCGACCGCGTCCGCGAGCGTGTCGCCAGCGTAGCGCCCGGGAGCAAGGAGCTCGTCTTCGAAAATGGCTCCCGCCTGGCTTACGACAGACTGCTGCTCACGCTGGGATCGAAGGGACGGCCCGCTCCCTGGCCGGGGTCGGAGGGGCCGGGCGTTCACTCCTTCGTCACGCTCCGAGACCTCGAGGGTCTCGATCGCCATGCGAAGCGCGGCGGGAGAGCCGTGGTGATCGGCGGCGGTCTCATCGGCGTCGAGGCCGCCGAGATCCTTCACAGCCGTGGGCTCCACGTGACCTTCTTGATCCGCGACAACTGGTACTTTCCATTGGCCCTCGACGCGGCGGAGTCCGCGCTCGTCACGGAGCACATGCGCCACGAGGGCATCGACGTCCGGACCGGAGTCAATGTGCAGGAAATCGTTCGAGGGGAAGGCGGGGGGCTCCGTGCCGTCCGCCTGGGACCGGGCCAGGATCTGGCCTGCGACCTGGTAGTCGTCGCCATCGGGGTCGTCCCCAACACGAGGTGCCTCGAAGGCTCCGGCATCCTGCTCGCCAAGGGCGGAGCCATCGAGGTGGACGACGGCCTCAAGGCGAGTTCTCCCGACGTCTACGCGGCCGGCGATTGCGCCAACGTGAGCTGGGCCGACGGGACGCGCCGCCCCGAACAACTCTGGTACACCGCGCGCGATCAGGGGCGGGTGGTGGCCCGAGCCATGCTCGGCGACGAGGTCACCTATCGGCGCGGCGCCTGGTACAACTCCGCGAAGTTCTTCGACATCGAATGGACGACGGCGGGCTGGGTGCCGACCTCCCTCAACTGGGACGACACGCCCCTCGCGCCGGGTCTCGAGATCCGGAGCTGGTTTCAGCGCATTCCGGGGCAGTTCGTCTCGCAGCGGATCGTCGTGAAGGGCGACCGTGTCGTGGGCTTCAACATGCTGGGCAGCCGCTGGGACCACGAGCCGCTCCTGCAATGGATCCAGGAACGCCGCAGCCTGACCTACGTGCTTCAGCACCTCTCCGAGGCCCAGTTCGACGAGGAGTTCATGCCGAAGTTCCGCGTTCTGTCGGAAGCCCGACTGGGCTAAGGAGGCGTCATGCAAGCAGGACTGCTGAACACCTATGAGCACCCGATCTCGAGCCGGCAGCCCGTCGCTTGGCTGTGCTCAGCCGTGCTGATCGTCGTCGTACCTGCTTCTCTACCTCGGCGGCAACCCTCACCGCGGCTTCGTGGCCGACCCCGTCCAGCGTCTCGCCGAGGTTGCCGCGACCGGGCTATCACTGCCCAAGGTCTTCCACAGCAAGTGGGTCCTCTACGGCTTCCTCTACACACTGGCGATGGCCGCGGGCGGCTTGTTCATGCTGAGGCGACACGGCAACAGCCGCTACCAGCGCATCCGCACGACGGTGGTGGTTCTCGTCCAGGTGGTCCTCTCGTTCGCCCTGCCCCTGGTGATGAAGGTCTTCACGAACCACGAGCACTACTTCTCGTACTTCTGGCCGCTGAAGGTCGACTATCTCTACCCGGGCTACATCCTGCAGCAGCCATTCCTGATCCTCGCCTGGTCCTTCCTCGGCTCCCTCGTGGCGTTCCCGCTTCTCGCCTACTTCTTCGGCAAGCGCTTCTACTGCTCGTGGATTTGCGGGTGTGGCGGCCTGGCCAATACGGCAGGGGAGCCTTGGCGGCACCTCTCGGACAAGTCGCCCAATGCCTGGAAGATCGAGAAGGTCTCGATCTACTCGGTGCTGTTTCTCACGGTGATGGCCACGGCGATCGTCTGGGTGAACTGGGCCATCGGCAAACAGCACCCTGACTTTTCCCGATTCGCCTTCGGTGTACAGGACTGGTACGGCTTCGGCATCGGGGCCATGTTCTCGGGGGTGATCGGCGTTGGTCTCTACCCGCTCATGGGGACGCGGGTGTGGTGCCGGTTCGGCTGTCCCATGGCCGCCCTGCTCGGCCTCGTGCAGAAGTTCAGCCGCTTTCGTATCACGGTCAAGAAGGACATGTGCATCTCCTGCGGCAACTGCTCGACCTACTGCGAGATGGGTATCGACGTCCGCCAGTACGCCATGGCCAACCAGGAGATCAAGCGAGCGTCCTGTGTCGGATGCGGGATGTGCGCGCACGTGTGCCCGCGCGGTGTGTTGAAGCTCGAGGTCAAGCCCATTCGCTTCAAGGGCGGGACGCCGATCAGGGTCTACTCCGTCGATCTGTAGCCGGCCGCTCTCAACTTCGTGTCCAAGGCCAAGGAGGCAAGCCATGACCGCCATCAGTCCACCCTTCACGCTCGAAAAGGCGCTCGCGAAGGTGCAGGCCGCCGAGGACGCCTGGAACAGCCGCGATCCCGAGCGGGTCGCGATGGCGTACACGGAGGATTCCGAATGGAGGAACCGGACGGAATTCCTGAGAGGCCGTGGTGAGATTCGCGCCTTTCTCCGCCGCAAGTGGGACAAGGAGCTCGACTATCGACTGAAGAAGGAGCTCTGGGGATTCCGGGAGAATCGCATGGCCGTCCGGTTCGAATACGAGTGGCACGACGCCTCGGGGCAGTGGTACCGCTCCTACGGGAACGAGTTGTGGGAGTTCGACGAGCAGGGGCTGATGGCGCGTCGCTACGCGAGCATCAACGACGCGCCCATCCGTGAGGACGAGCGACGCGTGCTTCCATGACGAGAACTCAGATCAGGTCGAGATCACGCGCACCGACGATGCGGCGTTCGCAGAATCCGGGACGATCTCGGCGATGCCACCGTCGAAGGTGGCTAGAACTCCCGCACGGGCGATGGCCAGAGCGAGCAGGTGTGCGTCGGTCACCTGCCCATGTCCCATCAGCTTTCGTCGCGCGACGTGTGTTGAAGAGACGATCGACACGTCGTCGGACCAGAACTGGTGTCCGGGCAGAGCAACGATCTGTTCCAGCAACTGAATGGCTTCGATGGGAGAGCGGGCCTCCGGGACGATCCTGGAGTTGGAGGACACTCGTACGAACCCGCTCTGGGTAGCTGGGCAGGTCGCCCATCTTCGGCTTGCCCGCTGCTGGGCCGCGAACCACCGATGAGCCGCCTCGTGATGCACGTGGTTCGGCCAGGCCAGCGCTACGAGCACGTTGACGTCGAGAAGGAACGTCAGGGCTCGTCGTCCAGCGCGCGCTCCACACTCTCCGAGGTCAGTGGCGGAGCATCCGGGGAGATCTTGAACACCGGAAATCCGCGGTGGGAGCCCTCGCGGCGCGGAGCGAGGCCGCGCCGCACGAGGTCGGACAGGACTCGTCCGAGGCTTCGCCGCCGTGATCGAGCGAGGCAGCGCGCTGCTTGAAGGACGTCAGCGTCCAGATCCACGGTCGTCCTCATTTCGGCAGCGTATCCGTACCTCACCGTGATGTCAAGATGCGATGATGCGCCGCCCCGGAATCCTCCCTGCGATCTCCCGGCCTCGCGCCCTCCGAAGTTCAGGGATTTCGCTTCACCGCGGTGATCGCATTCCAGATTCTGAGCCCCGAGATTTCGGTCACTTGCGCGAAGAACTAGTCGTATCTCAAGGCGACCATGGGATCCACGCGCATGGCGCGGCGCGCTGGGACGTAGCACGCCGCGAGGGCGACGAGCGCGAGCAGGATTGCGACACCCGCGAATGTCGCGGGGTCCGTCGGTTGCACCTCGAAAAGCAGGCCGGCCATCAGGCGAGCCAGCGCAAGCGCTCCTGCAATCCCCGAGGCGATGCCGAAGAGCGCAATTCGCGCGCCATCTCTCAAGACGAGCCGCAGCACGTCGCCTCGTTGCGCTCCGAGCGCAGTTCGTATGCCGATCTCATGCGTTCGCTGGTTCACGGCATAGGCCATCGCGCCGTAGATTCCTACCGCAGCCAGGATCAACGCGAGCGCGGCGAAGAGTCCGAGGAGCAGCATGTTGAAGCGCTGCTGCGCAAGCGACACAGCGATGAGCTCGTCCATCGCATGCACGTCGCTCACCGGAATCTGGCTGTCCAAGCTCCAGATCTGCTTCTTCACTTCCTCGACGAGCCCAGGAGACGCACCCCGAGTCCGGATGGCGAGGGTCATGAATCGTCGCCAAGCCTCGTCCGACTGCGGAAAAGGGGTGTACACGGCGGGATCCGTCGGTTGATTCAATCCCGAGTGTTTCACGTCGCCCACCACGCCGATGACGGTCATCCATCGTGGCCCGCCGGTGTAGCCTGCCCAGCTGATGCGCGCGCCGATCGGGTTTTCGTGCGGGAGAAATGCCCGCACCATCTCCTCGTTGACCATGGCTACCAGTGGTTGCCCTTCGCGGTCCCCGGGCGTGAACTCGCGACCCGCGCGCACCGGAATCTGCATCACGCGGAAGTAGTCGCCCATCACCGAAAGGGTTTGCACCACGGGCTCGCCCCCCACGGCCACTGGAGCGCGTCCGTCGATGACGAAGCGGTGGCCCACATAATTCCCGCCGAGCGGTATGTCAGTCACCATCGCCGCTTGCACGCCCGGCAGGACATTCAAGCGGGTGAGCAGTTCGCGGCGGAACTGGGTTTGTTTGGGGATGTCGCCGTAGCGCGTCGGGGGCAACTGCAGATACATCGTCATTACGTTCGCGGAATTGAAACCGGGGTTCATTGAGCGCAACCGTGAGAACCCTTTGATCAACAAACCGGCCCCCACCAGCAGCACCAGAGCCACCGCCAGTTCCGATGTGACCAGGAGTCTCCGTATCCTGTGCCCTAGCGTGCTCGCGGTCGTGCCCCGCCCGGTCTCCTTCAGCGCTCCGGCGACGTCCGCGCGACCCGCGATCCACGCCGGCGCCATTCCGAAGACGATGCCGGTCAGCACCGAGACCACGAGGACGAACAGCAGCACCCGCGTATCCATGTGAATCCCGCTCAGCCGCGCCAGCTCCTCCGGCCTCAGGGCCAGGAGCATGCTGGTGCCCCACTTCGCGAACAGTAGTCCGGCCGCACCGCCGAAGACCGACAAGAGTAGGCTCTCTGTCAGCGTTTTCCGGATGAGCCGGCCGCGCCCCGCACCCAGCGCCGCCCGGATCACCAATTCCTGGCGTCCTGCAACCGCCCGCATCATCAGCAAGCTCGCGAAATTCGCGCACGCAATCAGCAGCACCAGACCTACAGCTCCGAAGAGCACCAGCAGTGCCGATCGCACGTCTCCGACCAGCCATTCATGCAGCGGAACCAATTGGCTCTTCCGTTCCTTTTCTTCGGCCGGATACTGCTCCGCGAGCCGGCGGTCGATCGCGGCCATATCGGCCTGCGCCTGTGCCAGCGTGACGCCCGCCTTCAATCGCCAGTAGGTATGCATGAAGTGCAGATCGCGCTCAGCGCCCGCTCCCGGGTCGCTGACCGAGAGTGAAACGAAAACGTCGGCATGCTCCGCTGGCGGAGCAAAACTCGCGGGCATGACGCCGATCACCGTATAGGAGTTTCCGCCCAGTTGAATCGTGTTGCCCACCGCGTGTTGATCGCTGCCAAGGTAGTGTTGCCAGAAATGGTTGCTTACCATGGCGAGGCGCGGCCCGCCTTGCACATCTTCCCCGGGCGAAATGATCCGGCCCAGTATCGGCTCCACGCCTAGCGTTTCCAGAAACCCCGCACTGATGAGCCCGACACGGACTTGCACAGGTTCGTTTGCGCCCATGTAGTCCATCTTGTCGACGTTGATTCCGCCGCCCTGTGAAAATGCGCGGGTCTGTCTCTGGATATCCATCACGTTCGGGAGCGAATCGTGTTCCTTGATGACGACGAGTTGCCTCGGATCCTTGTAGGGAAGCGGGCTGAGCAGCACTCCATTGACCACACTGAAGATCGCGGTGTTTGCGCCGATGCCGAGGGCGAGGGTCAGGATGACGACAGCCGTGAAGCCCGGGGACTTGCGCAACGTGCGCAAGCCGAGGCGAATGTCCTGGAGGAGTTGTTCGAGCCAGACGAAACTCCACACCTCGCGTGTCTCTTCCTTGACGCGGGTCACATTGCCGAACTTGCGCAACGCCGCATAGCGCGCTTCCTCCGGCGGCATGCCGCGCGCGATGTTGTCCTGAGTCTCCTCCTCGATGTGGTCGCGAATGTCCTGGTCGAGAGCGTCGAGCATACGCTTGCGGCGATTCATGCTTTGCTCTCCTGCTCAGCGCCTTTGGTCAGCCGGCCGGAGGATCCGCGTGATCGCTGCCGTTAGCTTGTCCCACTTGCCGGTCTCGACTATCAGTTGCCGCCTGCCCTTCGCCGTCAGTCGGTAGAACTTCGCACGCCGATTGTTGTCGGACGTACCCTCCTCGACCGAGATCCATCTCCTCTTGATGAGGCGGTGCAGCGCGGGATAGAGCGAGCCCTGTTCCACCTGCAACACGTCGTCGGAGTTGAACTCGATTGCTTTCGCGATGGCATGGCCGTGGGTCGGCCCCAGCAGCAGCGTGCGCAGAATCAGAAGATCCAGCGTGCCTTGCAGCAACTCGATGCGTCGTGTCTGTGCTCTAGTAGACATTCTAGGTGACGGTATCGGGCTGCCACGGGAATGTCAAGGGTCCAGTAGGGAGTCGCACCTCCCGCACAGTTTCACCGTGTTCGCGCCAGGATGGGCAAGAAATGCCGCTAAGTTGTTGCCGGAGTTGGTGGAGCTGATGGGGATCGAACCCATGACCTCGCGAATGGCGCCTCAACCCGGTTGCTTGACCCCCGCCGCCCAGCGGGCGTAGCGTGCAGGTTCCGGAGGGAAGATGACTCTTGCTTGCGCCCTCGGCCTTCCAGCCGGGCATCCAAGGGCGCCACGCGGCCCTGGCGCGATCTCATTCAGTCGCTGCGAGAACGAGATTGTCCTGCTCGCGTTCTTGACCGCAATATTCCTGCAACCCGCTCGCGCGGCGGCGACCGAAACCGTGCTGTATACAAACGCGCGCATCTATACAAATGACTCGGCCACGCCTTGGGCGGAAGCGCTCGCGGTGCGCGATGAAAAGATTCTTGCTGTCGGTACCGCAAACGAAGTGCGCGCCATTGCCGGAAAAGACTCTGTCGTGGTCGATCTCCACAACCGATTTGTGATGCCCGGCTTCAACGACGCTCATGTCCATCTGTCCCTGGCGGGACAGGACCTTCTGGGGGTGCAGCTCGCGGGCGTGCCCTCCATCGCGGACTTGCAGCGGCGCGTCAGGGAAGCGGTGGCCGGCCACAAGGCCGGGCAATGGATTACGGGAATAGGTTGGCATCAGGAGAAATGGCCGGATAAGAAGCTGCCGTCACGGCTGCAGTTGGATAGCATCACTCCTCAGAATCCTGTCCTGCTCTACCACCAATCGGGGCATATCGCGATCGCAAATTCCTTTGCCCTGAGGCTCGCGGGAGTCACCAAGGACACGCCAAGTCCCACAGCTGGTCAAATCGAACACGATGAGTCTGGGGAGCCTACGGGTATTCTCAAGGAGGACGCGGCGATGCAGTTGGTAGCGTCCCATATCCCACCGCCCTCGATGGAGCAACGTCGTCGCGGCATCGAACTCACGGTTGCTGATGCCGCTCGCAGTGGCGTCACGTCCGTCCAGGACAACTCCGACTGGGAAGACTTTCTTGTCTTCCGCCAGTTGAAAGACGAAGGGAAGCTGACGGTTCGTATCACCGAGTGGCTGTGGTACGACTTTCCGCTGACAACGCTCAAGGACAGGCGTCGTGAGGGCGGCACTACCGATCCGTGGTTAAAGACCGGCGCCATCAAACTCGTCGAGGATGGTGCAATTGGGACCCACACGGGTGCGCTGCTCGCGCCCTACTCCGATGAACCCGGCAACGCCGGCATGTTGATTGTGCCACCAGCCGAACTACGCGCGCGCGCGATCGAGTGGGATCGCGCGGGATTTCAGATGGCGTTCCACGCAACCGGTGATCGCGGCGCGCGGGTTGCGCTGGACGCCTTCGAGGCCGTGGCGAAGGCGAACGGGCCACGCGATCGACGCGATCGCGTGGAGCATGCGTGGGTCGTCGCCCCTGAAGATATCCTACGATTTGGACAGCTTGGTGTGATCGCCTCAATCCAGCCCGCCTCGAATTCGATGTTTTCACGGTGGGCGGTCGAACGCGTGGGCTCGGAGCGGGCCAAGGGCCTGAACGCGGTGGCCACCATGCTGAAGAGTGGAGTGCACTTGGCATTTGGAACGGACTACGAAGAGGAGCCGTTCGATCCGATGCGCGGGCTTTTCGCCTGCGTAACGCGCGAGTCGCTCGATGATGGCCCAAAAGTGGTGTGGCAGCCCGACCAACGGCTTCCACTAGCCGAGTGCATCCAGGCCTACACCGCAGGATCGGCGTACGCCGAATTCGAGGACGGAAAGAAGGGGGAATTGCGGGTGGGAGAGTTCGCTGACTTCGTCGTCCTATCGAACGACATCACCAGCATACCGCCCGCTGACTATCTAAAGACCAAGGTATTGCGGACCATCGTCGGCGGGCGAACCGTATATCGAACCAACAACTGAGTGATGATTTCGCCCTCCGGATGGGCAGGTCTGACGGATCGATGTTTCGACCAGCTTGTATCTCGGACCCTCGGAGGGGGCTGGAGTTGATGGGGATCGAACCCATGACCTCGTGAATGCCATTCACTTGGGCCCCCGGCGGCTCCTTTGGCCACGGGGCCATTTTCAGCCGTAGCTATCGCGCGGCATCCGGATCTACACTCTGAGCCAGGAGGTCCACATGAGCGAGCGTGCCCGGTCCTGCGTTGCCGTCGTGTTGCTCCTCTCGGCCCTCAGTGTGACGTCCGCTCAGGCCTTCGACGGGGCGTCGCTCGCGGCATCCCGGGTCGGCTCCGGCACCGCAGTCCTCCTGGCGCTGGGTGTGGCTGCCGTCGCGTTGACGCTGTTCCTCAACCCGTTCGGGGCCGGTGGATTCATCGCGTTCGCCTTGACCGGCCTCGGCAACACCGCCTTCCTCGTGCAGTCGAGCCTCGAGGACCGCACCGAGCGGATTGCCGGCAGCATCGTCGGTTTCGTGGTCTTGATCGTGGTCGCCAGCTATCGCAATCAGGAGCGGATCGCCGAGACTCGAGCGAAGGACCTTGCCTCCTTCCGCGAGAGACAGGCAGAGGCTGAGTTGAGCCGTGACATCCCGAACGATCGTTGAACCGGAGGATTACGTGGCGCCTGTCGGCGAGGGAGCCGAGGCATGAGAGCAGCGCGAGTGGGCACCTGGCTTTTGGTCGTGGCGACCATCGGCGGCGGGGCAGCGTCCATGGCACAAACGCCGGGGGCGCCGGCGCCGGCTGTCACACCCACGCCGACGCCTCGTCCGCAGCCGCCGACCCGCGATCCGCAGACGCCCGGCTACGTCACCGCCAAGGAGCTGCCGGACGGCACGGTGCCACCACCCGACGTGGACGGCAACTTCGTCATCGGGCCTACGCATCCCCCGGCCCCGGAAACGATCATGCAGGACGGAGTGCCTCAAGGCGCCGTCTACAACTTCACGATGAGCTCGGCCGACAGCAAGATCTACCCGGGCATCGCGCGCGACCCCGGGACGTTCGGCACGCCGGATCCGGACGATCCCACGAACCTGATCGTGACCACCAGCCATCCGGCGCCCTACACCCGCAACGTCGCGGTCTACGTGCCGAAGCAATACGTGCCCGGAACGGTTGCTCCCTTCATCGTCGGTGCCGACGGTCCGGACGCCCTCCTCTTCACGACCCTGGACAACCTGATCGCCCAGAAGCGCGTGCCGGTCATGATCGCGATCTCGATCGGCAACGGCAGCGGTGACGCTCAGGGGAGCGAACGCGGCCTCGAGTACGACACGATGTCCGCCCGCTATGCCGAGTTCGTGGAGACGGAAGTCCTGCCCCTCGTGGAGAAGCAATACGGCGTGAAGCTGACCAAGGATCCGGAGGGGCGCGCGACGATGGGCGGGAGCTCGGGCGGATCAGCGGCCTTGATCATGGCCTGGTATGGGAATGCCCCCTACCACCGTGTCCTCGCCTACTCGATCACGGCCATCAATCAGCAATGGCCCCACGATCCCAAGATGCCCGGCGGTGCCTGGGAATTTCACAAGACCATCATCCCCAACAGCCCGGCGAAGCCGATCCGCATCTGGCTCGAGGTGGGCGACCGCGACCTCCTGAACCCGAACGTCATGCGCGACGACATGCACGACTGGGTGCTCGCGAGCGAGAACATGGCCCGCGTGCTGGCCGCGAAGGGCTATCACTACCAGTTCACGTTCGCGCGCAACACGGCCCACACCGAGCGCCCCACCAAGCAGCAGACCCTGCCGGAAGCGCTCGAATACGTGTGGAAGGGCTATCCCCGGTAAGGCTACGTCGCCGAATCGCTCCCCAGCGTGGGCTGCGCGTATGACTCCGAGATATCCCTGTTCAAGATCATAGCGGCCTGCGCGCGAGAAGGTAGAGCGTGACGGGCTGCGTTCCCTGTTCCAAGACCTGAAAGCCGGCTTCCTGGAGATGCGCGGTCCACCAGGCGGCGCCGCGGGTCCCGCCGTGCGCGAGCATGGGACCGTAGGCGAACATGGCCCAGCGGTCATTGGAAATGAGGATGAGCAGGAAGTCTCCGCCGGGCTTGACGACGCGAAAGGCTTCTGCCAGCGCCTTGGCTGAGCCCTCGCGGTTGACGTGATCGACGGCGTAGGCGCTGACGACGGCGTCGAAAGAGGCCGAGGGGAAGGGAAGCTGGCGCATGTCGGCGGTCTCGATGGTGGCGCGGTTGTCCACGCCGGCGAGCTTCAGGTTGGCGAGCAGGCGCTCCTGGGGGCTCTGGCCGGGGCCGAAGTGCTCCTCGAAGGAATGGCCGAAGAGATCGGAGGCGACCAGGGTAGCCTGGGGGCGCGCGGCCAGGACCATGATGGAGGAGCGGCCGGTTCCGGCACCGATATCGAGAACGCGGCCTTTGCCTTCCCGGAAGAAATTGGCCGTGGGGAGCGGGGGAACACTGTTGATGTTGAACAGGAGCCTGCTCATGAAGAGCGAGACGCCGGACCAGAGAACCAGAGCGGCGCACAGGACGACGGCTCCCTTGCCCCATTTCCGGGCGAGCGCCAGCAGCAGGAGGGCCACGGCTGGGACGAAGACCACGGCGTGGCCGTAACTCAGCCACCACGGATAGCCGAAATCGATCTGTGCGTTCACCATCACGGCCATTATCGCTCACAGGGCTGGGGCTTGCGGCCGGCGTAGTAGCCGCGGCTAGATGGACAGGCCAGGATCTCCCTCCAGGACCTCCTGCCGGAGCCGGGGCCGCTCGCCGGGGCGCCACAGCGGTGCCACGTGGACCACGCGATAGCGCAGCGGCCCGCCGTCGGGGCGCTCGCTGCGCGTCACCGGGCGCGGGATGCACACGAACTCCGTGCGCATCTCCTCCGCGGACAGCCGTACCTTCGCATAGCCGTGTCCGCCCAGGTCGAGGAACGCGAGGTGCGGTGAGAGATCCGGGTTCGAGAGAGCGCGCGCCTTGGCGAGGTCGCCGCTCTTCGCGTACTCGAGGCAGGACCGCACGCCGTGCCTCAGCAGCATGTTGTACGTCCAATCCGGCCCGCCGCTGGCACGGTCCACGAGGAACAGCGCACGCAGCGGATGGTCCTTGGGGAACCCGTGTTCGGTCGCTTCCATCGTGCCGGGGCTCGACAGCGAGGCGCCCACGAAGCTGAGCCCGACCGGCTCGAACGCCCTCGGCGGAAGTCCATTGGTCGCGTAGCCGGCCCAGAAGCTGTGCTTGTCGCCGGACACGATGGCGAAGCCCGTGATGCGCGCGTCGCGCACGAGGTCGTAGATCTCGCCGCGCTCGGCGTAGGCGTTGCCCCAATCGCTGCTGCCCATGTTCGCGTACCCGGCCGGCCACGGAACCGTCATGCCCTCGGGCAGGTTCTGCGGATCGGAGCGCTCGTCAACGGCGCCCTGAGAGTTGCCCCAGATCTTCCACGTGGCCGACGAGCTGCGCAGGCGCTCCTTGAACCAGGCCTTCTGCGCCGCGCCGAGGATCGTCACCGGTGACGCGTCCTTGGCGGGGTTCACACACGTGTTCTTTCCGAAGCTCAGCTCCGCGGGCGGACGTCCGCCGTCGTACGCGCGGCCGCCGTCGAGGATCCGCCTCAGCTCCTCGGGGAACATGGACGGGAACTCCTCGCCGCCCAGCTTCTCGAGCTCCGGCGAGTCCAGCGCATCGGGGCCCCGGTAGCTGTGCTGGTCGGTGAGGATCAGGTCGAGGTGCTTGCCGTAGCGCAGCGCCCGGTAGCCCTTGAGGCTGTCGATCGCGATGCGGTTGTTCGGCTCGTCTCCGAGGCCGGTGGCGTCGAAGCGCTCGATCTTCACGTCCTTGACGGCGGGCGGATCGAACGTCTCGAGCGATGCGCTGTGCGGCCTGGTCACGTGCGCCGGCATGTATTCGAACCACGCCTGATTGGCGGCGACCTTGACGGTCTGGCCCGGCCGCTCGTAGCCGCCCCCCTTGACGATGCTCTGCCAGCCCTGCCAGGAGAACTCGTGGTTGTCCCAGATGGGGACGAACGGCCAGCGGGCGCGCGCGTCCTGGAGGTCGGGATTGTGCAGATACCCGCGGTAGACGGCGCGATAGCCGTCGACGGTCAGGGGAACGTGGAGATTGCCGACCTTCTCGGCGTCCGGGATGCGGCAGACCTCGTAGACCGTCCTGTCGTAGCGGGTCTTCAGGTCCTCGGGGTACCAGACGATCTCGTAGATGAAATCGCCGAGGTGGAGCACGAAGTGGAGCTGGTCGGCCGGCGCCGCCCGCTCGTCCTCGTAGATCATCCGGCGATACGCGTTCAGCGTGCCGTCGTTGACGCTCTGGCAGCTGACGAACGTGAAGTTCACGGCGCGGCCGTCGGCGGGGTCGGGAGCCGTGATCGTCCGGCCGACCCGGCTGCCGTTCCCGTCCGCGTCGGTGAAGCGATACCAGTAGGTGCTGGCCGGCTTCAGTCCCGCGACCAGCACGCGGGACGTCCAGTCGGCGGCCCGGGATACCGGAGCGGGTGCTGTGGCGACGACATGACGGAAGGCCTCGTCCTCGGCCACCTCGACGGTGAGGACCTCGCGCTCACCTTTTTCGAACGGCCGGCGCGTCCAGAGGATCACGCTCTGGTGATCCGGATCGCCGGAGGCGACGCCCTCGGGGAAGATGTCGCGCCGCTCGCGCCAGGTGGCTCGGGACGCGCGGGCGGGTCCGGTGAAGGCCAGCGTGGCGCCTATCGCCGCGGCGCCCTGGACGAACTCACGGCGGCTGAGCGTCATGACACTCCTCCTTGCCGCTGTTTACCACGGATGGCTGTCGGGGTGCGGGAATTCACGGAATTGGAGTCCCGTGGCGGTTTTGTCGGGGATCGCCTCGGCATCGCGGTCGAGTTCGTCGACGAGATCCACTTGGGTTCCCGGCTGAGCCCATCCCGGCGACGCCTTGGCCCTCGGACGTGCTTCAGAGGACGATGACTTCCAGGCCCTGGATCTTCGCGAAGCTGCGCCGGTCGCGAGTGGCGACGCGATAGCCCAAGGCAATCGCCGTGGCGCCTATCAGGAGATCATGGGATCCGATGGTCGCCCCCTTCGAGGCGAGGCGTGCCCAGAGCGAAGCATGAATCCGTGCCGTGCCGAGGTCGAAAGGGAAGACAGGGAGCACGGCGAGGAGCCGCTCGACGAACGTTTCCCGGCGCCGCCGTTGCGCGGCATTTGCCGCGCGCTCGACGCCGTGCAGGAGCTCGGAGGCGGTGATGGCGGCAATGCCCGCGGGCTCGTTGGCGTGCGCGCCCAAGGCCGCGTCGAGATCCAGGGTGAGGCGCTCCGCGGCGATCAGGACCGACGAGTCGATCAGCGTCCCCACGGCGATCGCGGCCGGCGCCCCTGGCTCCGGGACGCCTTTCGAACGTCGGATGCGTAGCCGGCGTCGGGCTTGGGGAGCTCGCGCAGCAAGGACGCCAGATCCCGCAAGCTCAGAGCCTTCACCGGCGCTGCTGGAGTCATGCGGCAGATCGCTTCGCCGGCCCGCTCGACGACGAACTCCTCGCCGCGGTAGCGAATCCGGTTCAGTAGGTCCGAGAACGTCCTCACCGCCTCCGTGGCCGACACATGCGTAGTCACAAAATCAGATTATCATACTTCCCTGATTCGGCCGTCCGCAGATCACGAACCCGCCGATGGACCCGTTCGAGCGGCAGTGGGGCGACCTCAATCGGCAGTATGCCGAGCACAAGGCCTGGGTTCTCACGCCCATCATCGACATCGTGGAGCAGCACCTGGCGACGTTCATAGTCGCGCCCCTGGAGCCCGAACCGTCCTTCTGGCCCTTGATGGCTGCGAGCGGGAGGGCCAGGGCCAAGGGCCGAACTGCCAGGAGTCTGGGTCATATTCGAAGCGCCTCGACCAGCGCCCGAAGGGCCGGCGGTTGGTGCCTCCGGCTCGGGTAGTACAGAAAGTAGCCGTCGAACGGCGGGCACCAATCCTCGAGGACCCGCACCAACTCGCCACGTGCCATGTGTTGCACAACGTAGTCCTGTAAGAGGAACGCCAGCCCAACGCCGTCCAGCGCGGCGCGGATCATGAACTCGGCGTCGTTCACGACGAGCGGCCCCGAGACGGACACGGTGGCCGGCTTGCCCCGTTTCTCGAACTCCCACCGATAGACCGGCCCATGGCCTCCCATGCGGTAGCGGATGCACCGGTGAGCCACCAGGTCACGTGGCGTCTTGGGCTTCGGATGCAACTTGAAGTAATCCGGCGTGGCCACGACGGCCGCGCGCTGCTCGCCCGTCACCCTGACGGCGACCATGTCGCGCTGGATGAACTCGCCGAGGTGGATGCCGGCGTCGAAGCGGCCAGCGACGAGGTCGCCGCGGGTGTCATCCTCGCTCGTGACATCGAGTGTGACGTCGGGATAGTCGCGGCCGAACTTCGCTAGCTTCGGGCTCAGGAGCGTTGCGAGCACGATCGGCGGCGCGATCAGGCGGACGGTGCCGGCCGGCCGGTCACGCATGCGGCCGACGTCCGCAACCGCGGCGGAGATGCCCTCCAGTGCGGGACGGAGCTGCGCAAGCAGGCGCTCTCCCGCTTCCGTCGGCGCAACGCTCCGTGTGCTGCGCGCGAGGAGGCGCGTTCCGAGGCGCTCCTCGAGCGAGCGTACCTGGTGGCTGATCGCAGACCTGCTGACGCCGAGGTTGAGTGCAGCCTTCGTGAAGCTCCGCTCGTCCGCCACCACCGCAAACGCCGCGAGCACGGTGAGGTCATCGCGTATTGGTGAATTCATATCACCAGACTATTCACTTCTTACCGTCTAGTCGACAGGCGCGGTGACCACTATCTTTAGGGCGTGCTTGCGTGGGTTGTCGCAGGAACAGGAGGCCAGATGGAGATCAAACGCAGCGGTTCGCAGCCTTCCGAGAGTGGGCCCGCCGAGTACTTCACTGGAACAGTCCGAATCGATCCTGCTGCGCCCGTGAGCAGTCTGATGCCGCAAGCAAGGCACGACACGAGGAGGCGAGCATGAAGAAGCAACTGTCGTTCGAGATGGCGTCCTTGCTCTTCGCCCTGGCGATACTGTCGAGCGCAACGCTGTCCGGCGGCCAGGAGCGCGAGAAGAGCGCAGGGATACCAGAGCAGTTCATCGGCGCCTGGCGTCTCGTCTCGCTCGAGGTGGTCAACACGGACGGGAAGGTCCAGCGCGGTGACAGCACTGGGATGTTCGTCTTCACGCGCGAAGGCCGTCTGGCGGTCCAGGTCATGGATCGGACGCCGCAGCCAAACCCGCACGCAGGCCCGGAGCAGTACTCGCAGGGCGGCTACGAAGCGACGTTCGGCCGCTTCGAGGTCGATGAGCGCACGAACACGTTCACGTACTACGTCGAGGGGAGCCTCGTTCGCACCCTGGTCGGCAAGGCGCTTCCTCGCTCGTACGAGTTCAAGGGCAAGCAGCTCATCGTCAAGTCCACCAACCCCGCGGAGCGCTGGCGCGCCGTGTGGGAGCACTACTAGGAAGGGAGACGGATGAAGACACGTACGCTCGGGAGCAGCCAACTCCGCGTTTCGGAGCTCGGACTCGGCTGCATGGGTATGAGCTGGTCGTACCACCCATTGCCGGACCGGAAGGCGATGATCACGCTCCTGCGCGCTGCGGTCGATCGCGGCATCACGTTCTTCGACACGGCCGAGGTCTATGGTCCCCACACCAACGAGGAGTTGGTCGGCGAGGCCCTTGCACCGGTGCGCTCGCAAGTGGTGCTCGCGACGAAGTTCGGCTGGAGGCCCGCCGTGCCGGGTGAAGAGCGGTGGAGCAGTCTGGAGAGCCGGCCCGCCCACATCAAGCAGGTCGTCGAAGGCTCACTGAAGCGCCTGCGCGCCGACGCCATTGACCTGTACTACCAGCATCGCGTCGACCCAAACGTCCCGATCGAGGATGTCGCGGGCGCGGTGAAGGAGCTGATCATACAGGGCAAGGTCAAGCACTTCGGTCTCTCCGAAGCCGCTGCGAGCACCATTCGCCGCGCACATGCCGTGCAGCCGGTCACCGCCGTTCAGAGCGAATACTCCCTTTGGTACCGCGAGCCCGAACGGGAGGTGCTGCCGACACTGCAGGAGCTCGGCATCGGCTTCGTGCCCTTCAGTCCTCTGGGAAAGGGCTTTCTGACCGGGCGGATCGACGAGACGACGACCTTCGACAGCGTCGATTTCCGAAACAGCGTCCCTCGCTTCACCCCGGAGAACCGGAAGGCGAACCAGGTGCTGGTTGAACTGCTGCGCACGACTGCGCAACGCAGGCAGGCGACGCCCGGTCAAGTGGCCCTCGCCTGGCTGCTCGCCCAGAAACCGTGGATCGTGCCGATCCCGGGCACGACCAAACAACATCGTCTCGAAGAGAACATCGGCGCGGCCGACCTCGAACTCACGGCGGGCGATCTCGACGAGATCGACCGCGCCGGCTCGGAGTTCACGATCCAGGGAGCTCGGTATCCCGAAGAGCTCGAACGGTTGAGCAATGGCTAGCCATGAGCAAGTGGGCGCCAGATGAAGTGCGCGCGATCGCCGAAGCCGACGACCTGCACATTTCGCCCTTCCGCGAGGACGGGGTGACCTACGGGACACCGACGTGGATCTGGTCCGTCGTGGTCGGCGACGCGCTCTACGTGCGTGGCTACAACGGGCAGGACTCCCGTTGGTATCAGGCGGCGGTTCGGCAGGGGGCCGGGCGGATTACCGCCGCCGGCATCACGAAGAAGGTGACATTCGAACCAGTCGACGACCCGATGAACGATCCTATCGACGACGCCTACCGGAAGAAGTATCGCGGCAGCCCATACCTTGGTCCGATGATCGGCGCGCGCTAGACACAGCGGCTCCACGCCGCTGACGTCGTTTCGCTAAGTCGTTGTCGGAGTTGGTGGAGCTGATGGGGATCGGCCGGCCGTCATGAGCCAGCGCGGCCCCGACCTGCCGCGTTCGATCGTCAGCGTGCAGCTGTCCTCCGTCGTCGTGGTCGTGTCCTGGATCTCGACTTCGAAGAAAGCGTCGCCGTGAAGCGAACGGCGCGATCGACCCAGCTCGAGAGACTCCGTGCGGTTCGGTAGCCTGAGGGCTCTACGAGACGAAGCCGCGCAGGGGACGCCCCGTGAAATCCATTGGCCGCGTATGCGGGCGATGGAGAGGAGCTTCGTAGCCCTCGGGGCCCAATCTCACGACCAGGTCGCGGCCCACGATCCCGCAGCACATCTTGCCGGAAAGCAGGCAGCAGACACCTCCGAACATGCGCCGTTCCGAAGCGTCCGGCAGGCCGCCGAAGATGATCCTCAGCCGGCGCGCGAGGGTCGCGTCGAAGGCCATCGCGCCTTATGCCACGGCCGGCCGCCGGCTGCGCGACCGGGCGAGCGCTGCTGCGGGCACAGCGACCAGGAGGCCGAGCACCACCGTGACCGCCATCCAAAGCGTGAGCTGCGGGATCACGCCGATCGCGACCCAACGCGCGATGGCTCCCATCTCAGGCAACCCGGGCGGCGGGCTGTCGTAGTGCGTCTTCCAATCGCCTAGGATGCCAAGCAGGATCACGATCGTGACAGGGACTCGCGCGAGGAGGCCGTACCGGAGCATCGTCGCGACCAAGAGGGGCCAGCCACGCCGTGCGACGGCAATCGCGGCCCAGGATCCCACGCCGATTGCCAGGAACTGCGACGCGCTGGCCGTCGGCCGTGAGAAGCCCAAGGCCAGGGACGAGGCTAGCACGGCCATCGCTCCGAGGTTCCAGCCAAGTGCCCGGCCAATTCGGGTGACCCCTCGGCCTGAGCGGCCAATCGGTAGCCGAAGTGGATGCCGAAGACCGGGATCAGCCAAACGATGCCGACGAGCGCGCCCGCGCCTCCGACCGCGCGGTTGAACAGTACCGGCGTCCAGTCCAGGAGTTCACCGGCGACCCTCAGAACCGTGACGGCGAGTGTGACTGCGGCCGGCCAAAGGACTAGCTTCCAACCGTTGTCGTGTCGCATGTTCGTTCTCCTCAGACGATCTTCATTCCCTGCGGCGGTTTCGCCTCAGCCACTGTCTGATAGAACCAGATCTGGTAGCCGTAGGGGTCCATCACCGCGAAGGTGCGGTCTCCCCACCACTGGGTCTCAAGAGGAAGCGTGACGCGCACGCCCCGCTTCCGTGTCTCCTCGTGGAGCGCGTCCACGTCGGAGACCTCCAGATAGATCTCGATGGGCCTCTTGGAAGTCGACGGACCGGCTCCAGCCGTTGGTTCTTGCGGGCGCATCAGCATCACCTTGGCCCCGTCGCGGACGACCGTGCAGAAGTCGAACTGCCCGTCCTTGCCGACGACCCCCATCATGTGACTGAACCCGAGCTTGTCCACGTAGAAGCTGCGCAGCGCGTCCACGGAATCCACGGTGATCATCGGCATCACTGCCTTGGGCATCTCCTTGCTCATCCACTCCTCCAATTCGTGATGCCCACAAGGTACTCGCCACGACCTTTGACTTTCAACTACTTTGAGTGGTAGAGAACTTCAACATGCGATTCCAGGACGTGGCCCTCCTCGACGACCTCAAGTTCTCGGTCTACGAGAAGAAAGCCCTTCTCGCCTTGGTGGATCTCGGTATTGCGGACGCAGGCACGCTTTGCAGGGAGGCGGAGATTCCGTCATCGAAGATCTACCGTTCCATGGAGCGACTGATCGACTTGGGCCTGGCCCAGATCCGGCCGGCACGCCCCAAGCTCTTCGCGAGCCCGCCCGCCGACGTCGTCGTGGACCGGCTGATCGAGCTCTCCCGCGAAAAGGCCGAGCGGTTCGCTACCGCGGCCGAGACCTTGCGGCGCGGACTCTCGGCCAAGACGCCTCGTCTGCGTGGCCGTTCAACCGTGGTGGACCTGGCCCTCGGGCACGAGAGCCACGTGCGGCGGCACCTGACGCGGCTCACGGCGGCGCGTCAGCGCATCCTCTCCTACCTGGAGCAAGGCGATCTGCACGCCATCGATCAGGCCGTCTCTGATGGCTTTCCGGTGCTCCGCCGGATCAGCCGCAACGCCGCGAAGCACGGAATCGAGCACCGGATCGTCTTCGGATTCAGCCTGCAGACCGCGGCGAAGCTCATGGACTTCCTGCGCCAGCACAGAAACGAACTGACCCACGCGACTGGGATCCGCTACTCGGGAGAGTTGGGGCATCCGTTCCACGTCGTCGACGAGCGAACCGTAGTGCTTCCGCTCGACCATCCCTTCGTCCCGGAGGGCCGCTTCGCCTCGATGCTGGTAGAGGACGCTGAGCTCGCCCAAAACCTGGCGACAGGTTTCGAAGGGCTCTGGCGTAAGGCCATGCGTGACCTCAGAGAGATCGACTTTCATCCCGGGCCCAGAGCAACCCGCTGAGATACGCGGATCGTCGGCACGCCCAGGGCGCGCCCGCGCGCTGTGCCTCGGCGGTCTTCCTCACTCTCTGAGTGACTCGGAGCCGGTCACGCCGCGACGAGCAAGACGTCGCCGGAGGAGGTCCCGCAGCGCTTCGGTGGGCGCCGAAGCCAGTGCCCTCTCCCGATGGCGCCGCGAGACTTCCGCATGTCCCGCGCGCCGATACAGGTCGGCCAACACCGCGTCCCAGAGGTAAGACCCGGCCAGCCAGGCGGGCGGCACGACATTCTGTAGCAACGCGAGCCCCGCCTCGGGCCCTTGCCACTCGGCAACGGCCACCGCCCGGTTCATCGTGTAGAGCGGCGACGGGGCGATGCGCTCGAGCATCGCGTAGAGGTCGGCGATCTCTCTCCAGCGGGTTTCCCCGAACGAAGGCGCGGAGCAATGCTCGGCGGCGATGCCGGCTTCCGCGTGGAATCGCGAGAACACCTCGCCGGTGGAGGCTCGCTCCAGCCATTTCGAGCCGAGCTGCATCCTTTCGCGATCCCACCGCGACCGGTCCTGCTCGTCGAGAAGCAGCAAGTCTCCCGTGTCGTCGAGGCGGGCGCCCAGTCTGGATGCATGCAGGTGCATGAGAGCCAGTAGCGCGAAGGTCTCGGGGACGGCACCGACCGGATGCTCAGCCAGGAGGGTGGCCAGCCGGATGGCCTCGTCGCAGAGCTCGCGGCGGATGGCTTGCTCCTCGTGCGCAGACAAGTAGCCTTCGTTGAAAAGGAGATAGAGCACCGCGTGCACGCTCGGCAGCCTGGAACGTAGCGTCTCGAGGGGCGGCGTCTGCATGTCGGGCGGGGCCTCGCGCAGGCGCTCGCGCGCGCGTCCCAGGCGCTTGAACACGTTCGCCTCCGTGGTGAACAGCCGCAGCGCGATCTCCGCGGTGCTGAACCCGCAGAGCGTCTTGAGCGCCAGGACCAGCCTCGATTCCCGGGGGATGGCGTCGTCGCAGCAGACGAAAAGCATCCGCAGCACGTCGTCGCGGACCTCGCCCACGAAATGCGACTGCGGCGAGTGGTTGTCATTTCCTCGAGGATCGTTGGCCGTACGCTGCAGTATCCGAAGCCGACCGGCTCTCCGCCGCAGGTCACCGATCAGGTGGTTGTACGCCACCCGATAGAGCCAGGCGGCGGGGTCGTCGGGAAGACCCTTGGCGACCCATGCCGTGAGGGCGGCCATGAGTGCGGACTGGACCGCATCCTCGACGACTTCGAGATGGCGTAGCCCAGCCTTCCGCGTGAGCACGGCCACCAGGCGGCCGTACTCGTGCCGGAAGAAGTGCTCGACGAGGCCGCGCGCGCCGGCGGCGGCGGAATGGCTTCGAGGCTTGAAGGCTCCGGTCAGAGGCCGGCCGTCTCCCGGATCTCGATGCGCGTTCCGGGCATCCCCGCCCCCGGCATCTCCTTCGCGACCGCGAGCGCGCCGTCGTAGCTCTCGGCGGTGACGATCATGTATCCGCCCACGATCTCCTTCGCCTCGACGAACGGTCCGTCGCTCACGCCGGATGCCGTCACGACCTTGCCCGTCGGCTTGAGCTTGTCGCCCATGTCCAGGATGTTCGCCTTGAACTTCTCTTTCCACGCGTTCCACGTGGCGAACATCTCCTGCATCTGAGCGGGAGAAGGCGGTCGCTGCTCGGGCGAGCTCCGGTAGAGGAAGAGGTATTTCTGGGTCGGCATTGCTTCTCCTTGTATGGGCCGGCACGCTGGCCGGTACCTTAACGACGCGCGAGGGGCAGCAAGTTGGACACTCCACGCCGGCGCTGTTTCGGCGTCCCGGCAGCAAAGTAGCCCACGAACGCAACCGCATGCAATGGCAGGGCGCTGTGGCGGGCGATTATCCGCTGTCGAGCCGGGCACCGTCCGGTTGATAAACGGGCGGAGCTTCGCGACGAAGGATGCCCCCGGCGCGACCGTTCTCCTTCGAAGTCGCCCGGGTGCGCTCCCCCTACGAGGCGCGGGCTGGGGGGCGGCAACTTCTACTGGACTTCTGCGGTTTCACGCCCTTTCCGCCCAAAATAGACAAGAAATGGACAAGTCGGGGTCCCGTCGATTCGCAGTGCCGCTAAGTTGTTGCTGGAGTTGGTGGAGCTGATGGGGATCGAACCCATGACCTCGTGAATGCCATTCTCTTGGGCTCCCGGCTGCGCCGCCAATCGATCAGGAGGGTTCCAGGGGGATCGGGACGCCGATCGCCCGTAGCACCGCGCGCTCCACGGCACCCAGGACCGCCATTGGAAGGGGCTTCCCGAGCGGCGGTCCATGTACGTCCGCCCTGGCCAGCGTGGTGATCTGTTCGCACTTGAGCACGGAGGCCTCGGTCAACCCGCCCTGTCCCCGCCTGAGCATCACGTGCGTCGGAGCCGGCCTCAGCCGCGTCGAGCAAGGGACGATGATGACGTCGCCGGCATGCTCGTTGCGGTAGTCGGGGGACAGGACGAGCGCCGGCCGCCGCTTGTCCAGGCTCACCCAGTAGAGGCAGCCTCGCCGGGGCCCCTCCACCTCAGCGCCCCGGTCTGGGGCGCGATGCGGACCCGACGACATCGTCGATGCGGAGGCGCCGCGCGGCCTCGGAGGACGCCGTTCCGATCGCGTCCTCTTCCCGCCGGTCTTCGGGCGTCAGGCTCTCGTAATAGGCGACAGTGGCCGCTTCCAGCTCCCGAGCGGACCTCTCACGCGCCGATGCGCTGAGCCACCGCTCGAGCACACGGCTCCTCGATCGGGCCTCGGCTCGGGCCGCGCGATCGATGCGGGCGACGAGATCACGGGGCAGCGAGACGCTGATCTTGACGCGAGGCGTACTCACGGGCTTCATCCTACCACTCTTCCTACCAGAGTGCCTACTGGGGAGCCCTCGACCCCGGGCAAGCCGAGGTGTTCGAGGTTTTCACACTCACCTCGCCTTTGCGCTCCCACGCTGGACCAGCTACCTCGAACGCGAGCGCGGCCGCGTTCCCATGGATCGTTCGATGGTGAGCGTCGACCACTCGGTATTTCTCGAGCGGCGGTTCATAAGGCCATCCAACAGCGGCGGCTGCCCGCCCAGCGATTCGGAAACGTTGTTCTCGTCGACCGCGAAGCCGTTGCTCGGTACAAGCGCGGGCGCGGCGAGATAGAGGGCCGGTCAGGCGCAGTCGAGTCGCGGAGGACAGAATGCGCAGCCCTGACGGCGGACGCCCGGTCGAGATAGCCGGCCCTCGGCTCGGTCCTTCCACGGGTCGCGCCTGTTTGCCAAGCGTCCTCGACCTCCTCGCTTGGTGACGGGGGTCCAGCCTCTAACGCGTCCCCTATCAATAGTTTACGAAACAGGCCATTTGCCCGTGTCGAACTTCCACAGACTACGAAGGCGCCGACGATTCAGCGACACTCACTCGCCTATGCATTTTGCTCTTGCATCCAATATGGATACTAATATAGTATCTATCAATGGCTTCCGTAAACACTCAATTTTCGATCGCCGTCCACGTACTGGCGGCAATCGCACATCACGAGGGAGTTTTCACGTCGGAAATTCTCGCAGGCAGCGTGAATGCGAACCCGGTTTTCGTTAAGAGAATCCTCGTTAAACTCTCGAAGGCGAAGCTGGCTAAGACGACTGTTGGTAAGTCGGGTGGTTATGGCCTGGCACGAAGCCCAAAGAGTATTTCCCTCTTGGACATCTACTCTGCGGTAAACCCTCCAAATGCTTTTGCCATCCATGCCTATCCCAAAACGAAGGAGTGTGTCGTGAGCTGTAACATCAAGGAAGTCATGAGCGACGTGCTGGTTGGCACTCAGGAGGCCGTCCGTAGGGATCTGAGGCAGACGACATTGGCGGACGTGGTGTCGAAAATCAGGGCCAGGTCCGGTTAGTTTTTTTTGCTCACAATAGATACTTTTATAGTAACTAATATTCACCGAAAGGAACACGAGATGACTAGACTGAATGGAAAGACCCCTGTGATCACCGGCGGAGCCGCAGCAAAGCGGGACATGAATGCGCCCACCGCCGTTCTCATCGGGGTGACCGGAGGACTTGGTCACGCCCTGGCCAGGCTCCTCGCGGCCGAGGGCTTCCGGATGGTGCTCGCGGCGCGGCGCGAGCACGACGCCGCGGCGCTGACCGGCCGGAGCGACGGTTCGGCGATTTACCTGCGCGCGGACGTCACCGATCCGGCGAGCCTCGAGAAGCTGGCGGCGGCGGCCTTCGAGCACCTCGGCCGGATCGATGCGGTGGTGAACCTCGCGGGCATCTCGCCGCGCAAGGCCATCGAGGACTACACGTCGGCCGACGTCGACGCACTGCTCGCCGTCAACGTGAAGGGGCCCATCTTCGTGACCCAGGCATTCCTGCCGGGGTTGCGCAAGCAAGCCGGCGGCGGAGTGGTCGTCCACCTCGGCGGCGCCATGGACGGCCGGGTGGCGCTGCCATTCATGAGCGCCTACGCGGCGACCCGCGGCGCGCTGGCGAGCTACGTGCAAGGCGCCAACCGCGAGCTTGCCGGGACCGACGTGGTGCTTTCGTTCTTCGGGCCCGTGCCCTCCAACACAGAGTCGGAGTCCGCATATTTCGACATGTGGCGCAAGATGGGCGTCGCCCTCTGCGAGCCCGACGTGGTCGCGCGCGAGATCCTCGCCACCATCCGCCAGCGACGTCGGGCCCACATCATGGGCGGGGGGCTGCTCAAGATGCTCACGCTCGCGAACGCCGTGTCGCCGTCCGCTGCCGACGCGATCGGTCTGCGGCGGTTCGGGAAGCTCATCCAGCAGCATCGTCCACGCTGATCTCCGCGATGTCGCTCACCCTGTCCGCCCCGATCCCTGCCGAGACCAGTTGCATCTCCTCAACGTGGCGAACGCCTCGCTCCTGCAACCCTGGCGACCCCGCGACGGTTTCTACGATGAGCCGCGACATGTACGTGCCCACTCCGGACCCCACGCTTGCCGGCCTGCGTGTAACCGAACCCAATTTCTGCGGCTTCTGGAGAATCGAAGATCCTTCGAGCCAGCTCCAGGTTCCCGTCACGCACGGCGACGATATTCGTAACGTCCTCTGCCTCCGAGTCAGGGCCAACTCGTTATTGATCGAGACGGCAGCAGACTCGCGGACCAGCGGGTGGCCCCAATGAAGCGCGATCACTTCGACGGAAGGCGTTACCGAAATCCGCCCGGCTCCCCGGCGCAGCCACTCTCGGCGGTTCCGCGATTGCTGCTTGAGCGTCGAACGCCGTGGCCAAGGCATGTCGACGTCACGGTCCAACGGCCGGCGGTGCTCGAGGATGCAGCCGCTGTAATCACGTTTATCGGCCACGCGACGCTCCTGATCCAGACGCCGGCCGGAAACATGTTGACCGATCCGGTGTACGCGCAGCGTGCCAGCCCGTTGAGCTTCGCGGGACCGCGACGGGTCCGCGAGCCGGGCGTCCGCTTTGAGGACCTGCCTCCGATCTCGACGGTGTTGCTCAGCCACAATCATTACGATCACTGCGATCGGTGGACGCTCCGGAGACTCGCTGAGCGGTACGATCCGCTCGTGGTGACGCCGCTCGGCAACGGGCGGTTGGTGCGGTCGGCGGGCATTCGCCACGTCGAGGAGCTCGATTGGTGGCAGGAGACGGCGAGCGGCTCCCTACGGGTCACGCTGACACCGGCGCAGCACTTTTCCTCGCGCACGCCGTTCGATCGCAACCGAGCGCTGTGGGGCGGCTTCACGGTAAGCACGGGGGACACTCGGATCTTCTTTGCCGGAGACACCGCCTACGGTAGCTTCTTCGGCGACATCCGTCGGAGACTCGGCCCCATCGACGTTGCGCTGCTGCCTATTGGCGCCTACGAGCCGCGCTGGTTCATGCAAGCCGTGCACATGAACCCTGCCGAGGCCGTGCAGGCGCACCTCGATCTTGAGGCCTCGCAGAGTATCGGCATGCACTTTGGCACGTTCCCGCTCACCACCGAAGGGATCGATGAGCCGGTTCTCGCGCTCGCCGAGGCGTGCCGCGCAGCAGAAATTGCGCCCTCACGATTCCGGACTCTGGGCTTCGGCGAATCGTTCCGAGTGCGCAGTGGGGGGGAGCCGGTTACGCAGTGAGCCAGCGGAGCGTCACACCGCGGCACTCGATGAATGCTGGGAATCGCATTCAACGGCGTAACGTCTTCATTGCGCCGCTCCAGCCGACCTCGAGGCGGCGGCGGCTTCGCGCCCTCGGCGCGCGGTTGAGAAGTTCGCGAGCTTGAGCCGTATGGCGGGGCGCCGCATCGTCGGAATAGACACAGCGTAGACACAGCGCGCTTGAGCTTCGAGTGGCGCGCCGCTAAGTTGTTGCTGGAGTTGGTGGAGCTGATGGGGATCGAACCCATGACCTCGTGAATGCCATGTTCTTGGCCTCCGAGCTGAACCAAGAGAGCGCGCCGTGAGTGCCGAGGGGCTGCCCGTCGCCCATTTCGGATGCAGAGTGCTACCCGAAGACACGGGGAGCGTCGTCTCGAGCAGCTAGGGCAGGCCTCACGCCTCGGCGCAGGCGCGAAGTACTATCGTTCGAGCAGGATGGGGCAGACTGCGATGATCCAGCGCGCAGCGCGAGCGAGCAGAACCGAGGGCCCGCGCGGGTGGCCCCGCGCCTCGCCATGAGCCCGGTCACGATCCTATGGTCCATGGCTGCATCGGCGTGTCTGACGCTGGCGGCGATGCACCTACTGATCTGGGCCAGGAGACGCGCGGCGTGGGCGAATCTGCTGTTTTCCCTGTCGTCGGCGGGAATCGCGGCCTACGCGGCGTGCGAGCTATGGATGATGCGGGCGCAGACGCCCACGGAATTCGGCATGGCCCTGCGCTGGATCCATGTGCCGGTCTGGGTGATTGTCGTTTCGCTCGTCTGGTTCGCGCGGCTCTATCTGCGGGCGGGGCGATCGTGGCTGGCGTGGACGGTTTGCGGGGCAAGGACACTGGCTCTGCTGCTCAACTTTGGGCCGGCGGCGAACCTGAACTACCGGGAGATCACCGCCCTCCGACGCCTTCCGTTCCTCGGGGACACCGTCTCCGTTGCCGAGGGCGTGCGGAATCCCTGGATGCTCGTCGGTCAACTGAGTCTGTTGTTGTTCGCCGTCTTCTTCGTAGACGCGTCTGTCGCGGCCTGGCGCAGGGGTGACCGGCGTCAAGCGCTGGTGGTGGGCGGCAGCCTGGCGTTTTTCGCGGCGGGTGCAACGATCGAGGCCGTCCTCGTGTTGTGGGGGTTTGTCGATGCCCCTCTCACGGCGACCTTGCTGTACCAGGGCCTGGTCGCGGTGATGGGGTACCAGCTGAGCGATGACGTGCTCCGCTCCGCGAGCCTCTCCGACGACCTGCGCGAACGGGAGCAGCAGATGGCCCTTGTGGCGGATGCGGCCAACGTCGGTCTCTGGATCTGGAGCACTCCGCAGGACACGGTATGGGCCACGGATAGGCTCAACCCTCCGCTCCCCGTGGCGGCCGGTAAGCCCGTTTCGATGGACTTCTTCCTAGAGCGCCTGCATCCCGAGGACCGAGAACCCACAAGGCGCGCTCTCCGCCAGGCGCTGGACGAACGCTCGGACTACTCCGCCGAGTACCGAGTCGTCCTGCCCGACGGCAGCCAGCGGTGGATGGCCGCCAGCGGGCGAGTGGATGGCTCGCCCGAGAACGGGGCGATGCGCATGCTGGGCGTTTGCATCGACATCACGCGGCGCAAGGAGGCTGAGGAAGAGGTCCTCCGTTCACGCACTGAGCTCGCCCATGCTTCCCGCCTCAGCGTCGTCGGCGAGCTCACTGCCTCGATAGCCCACGAGATCAACCAGCCCCTCGGAGCCATCCTGAGCTATGCCGAAGCGGCCGAGCTGCTGACGGCGGACAAGCCCGGGCTCGATCAGGTGCGGCAGATCCTGGCCGAGATCCGCCACGAGGATCTCCGGGCCAGCGACGTGATCCAGCGCGTCCGGTCGCTCGCGCACAAGGGGGCGCTCGAGAGACGCCCGGTGGACCTGAACGAGCTCGTCGCACGACGTCCTCCAGGTGGTGAGACTCGACGCCGCCCGGCGCGCGATCGAGCTCGACCTCCAGGTCACAAGGGACATGCCGCCTGTCTCGGGCGATCGAGTCCAGTTGCAGCAGGTGGTTCTCAACCTAATCCTCAACGCGATGGAAGCCATGGCCGAGAGCCCGGCAACCGGACGCAGAGTGCTGCTCCGGATGAACCGGGAGGACTCGGGCGTGCAGATCACCGTGACCGATGCGGGACCGGGCATCGACTCCGCCGTCCTTCCCCGAATCTTCGAATCGTTCTTCACCACCAAGAAGGAAGGGATGGGCCTGGGCCTCTCCATTGCCCGATCGATCATCGAGGCCCACGAAGGGCGGATATGGGCGGAGAACAGCCCGGGCGGCGGAGCGGTCTTTCGGATCCTCTTGCCCACCGAGCCTGAACACCCTCGGCGAGTATAGGATCTCTCGGAAATGGCCCAAGCGCCTGGCGCCAGCGCGGTCGTCCATGTCGTCGATGACGACAAGGGCATGCTGAGCGCGCTCTCGACCCTCCTGAAGGCCGCGGGCTACGAGGTTCGCACCTACGCCTCCGCCCGGGACTTCCTGCTCGCCCGACCCGGGTCGCCCGGATGCGTCATCCTGGACGTGCGCATGCCCGGCCAGAGCGGCCTCGACGTGCAGCAGGCTCTGACCGCGGATGACGCACGCCTGCCGGTCATCTTCCTCACCGCTCATGGCGACATACCGATGAGTGTTCGTGCGGTCCAGGCGGGGGCGGTGGACTTCCTCACGAAGCCCGTGAAGCGGGCGACGCTCCTCGCCGCTGTCGATACTGCTCTTGCCCGCGACGCGGAGCAGCGTGCCGAGCGCGAGGAGCGGCGGGCTCTTCAGTCCCGCTATGACAACCTCACCGCCCGAGAGCGGCAGGTGCTCGCCCTCGTGGTCACGGGCAGGCTCAACAAGCAGACGGCCGGCTCCCTGGGCATCGCCGAGCGGACGGTCAAGGTGCACCGCGCGCACGTCATGGAAAAGATGCAGGTCGCGTCGCTCGCGGAGCTGGTCCACCTGGCAGAGCGACTGGGCCTGGGCCTGGCCGGTCCGACAACACCTCCCCGCGACTGACCTCCCGCCCCCGGGGGCGCGTAGCACCAAAGGACTAGCCCCAAGGTCCAATTCACACAGGACCTGTCCGGCGGCCATGATGCGTTGCCTTCGGTGCGAAGCATTCGCACTACAACCGACAGACGGGCGGCGCGACGGTGGAATCCAAAGGACGTCCGATCGCACTGGTGGACGACGACGCTGGCATGAGGAAGGCCGTGGAACAGCTCTTGGGGGCCGCGGGATTCGACGTCACGGCGTTCACCTCGGCTGAAGAGTACCTGGCAAGCCCCATGTCCCACGCCGTCTTGTCTGATCCTCGACGTGCATCTTCCCGCCCTCTCGGGCTTCGAGCTTTACGAGAAGGTGCGCTCATCCACGGGGGAGCGTCCGGTCATCTTCATCACCGCGCACGACGATCCGGCTACCCGCGCTCGCGCCGAACGCCTGGGCGCGGTCGCGTACCTTGCGAAACCGTTTGCCGGACGAAGGCTTCTGGAAGCGCTGAGCAAGGTCACAACCGTCGACACGCCAAGGAGAGAGAAAGAATGAGCAAGCACGCGATCCTCACGCTGGCCTTGGGGCTGGCGCTCCTGGGTGTGGCGAACGCCGACGCCCAGACCAAGAAGCCCAACATCCTCATCATCTGGGGCGACGACATCGGCGAGTTCAACATCAGCGCCTACAACATGGGCCAGATGGGCTACAAGACGCCGAACATCGACAGCATCGCCAAGCAGGGCGCGCTGTTCACCGACTGGTACGGCCAGCAGAGCTGCACCGCCGGCCGCGCGGCATTCATCACCGGGCAGTCGCCCATCCGCACCGGCCTCACCAAGGTCGGCCTGCCCGGCGCGCCGGAAGGGCTCACGAAGGCCGATCCGACTCTGGCCGAATTGCTGAAGCCGCTGGGCTACGTGACGGGCCAGTTCGGCAAGAACCACCTCGGCGACCGCAACGACATGCTGCCCACGGTCCACGGGTTCGATGAGTGGTTCGGCAACCTCTACCACTTGAACGCGGAAGAGGAGCCGGAGAGCGTGGACTACCCGAAGAATCCGGAGTTCAAGGCCAAGTTCGGCCCGCGCGGCGTGTTCCACGCCTATGCGACGGACAAGGACGATCCCACCGATGTCCCGCGTTTCGGCAAGGTCGGCAAACAGAGGCTGGAGGACACCGGCCCGCTGACCAAGAAGCGGATGGAGACGATTGACGAAGAAGTCACTACCCATGCGCTCGACTTTCATGGAACGCGCCAAGAAGGCCGACAAGCCCTTCTTCCTCTGGTGGAACTCCACCCGCATGCACGTCTTCACGCACCTCAAGAAGGAGTCGGAAGGCAAGACGGGCCTGGGCGTCTATGCCGATGGCATGGTCGAGCACGACGGCCATGTCGGTCAGGTGCTCGCCAAGCTCAAGGAACTGGGCCTCGACGACAACACCATCGTCATGTATTCCAGCGACAACGGTGCGGAGGCGTTCGGCTGGCCCGATGGCGGCACGACGAGCCACCGCGGCGAGAAGAACACGCAATGGGAAGGCGGCTTCCGCGTCCCCTGCATGATCCGTTGGCCCGGCGTCATCAAGCCCGGCACGATCATCAACGACATGGCTGCACATGAGGACATGATCCCGACGCTGCTCGCGGCGGCGGGCGATGCCACCGTCAAGGAAGACCTGCTGAAGGGCAAGACGATCGGTGACGTGACCTACAAGGTCCACCTCGACGGCTACAACCTGATGCCGTTCTTGAAGGGTGAAGTCGCCCAATCGCCACGTCACGAGTTCATCTACTGGACCGACGGTGGCAGCGTCGCGGCGCTGCGCTACGACAACTGGAAGCTCACCTTCCTGCGGCAGAACTCCGTGGGTATCAAGGTCTGGGAGACGGCGTTCGAGGAACTGCGCTGGCCGATGCTCACCAATCTGCGCATGGATCCGTTCGAGCGCGCCAGCGATGAAACCATCGGGCACGCGCATTGGGCCTCAGAGCGGATGTTCGTGCTCGCACCCGCCGGCATGTACGTCGGCCAGTGGTTGCAGAGCTTCCGTGACTTCCCGCCGCGCATGAAGCCCGGTAGCTTCAGCCTCGACCGCGTGATGGAAGCGGCGACCGCAGCCGGCAAGGGCCGCAACTGACGCCGCGCTCGACTCGCTGACGGACCCACGGGCCGCACCCGTCCGAATCGGGTGCGGCCGAGCTCGCCCTGATTCAGCGCAGAGGTTCGATATGCGATCAGAGAGGCTCCAGGACACATGCGAAACCTCGTGAGACGCGCCAATCTCCTAGCCATCACCGTGGCCGCGCTGGCGCCAGCCAGCGGCGCTCGTGCCGCCGACCCGCTGCCCTCCTGGAACGACACCGCGCCGAAGAAGGCCATCGTCGCCTTCGTCGACAAGGTGACGAAGCCTGGCTCGCCGGACTTTGTGCCGCCCGCCGAGCGCATCGCCACGTTCGACAACGACGGCACGCTGTGGGCGGAGCAGCCGATGTACTTCCAGCTCCTCTTCGCCCTCGACCGCGTGAAGGCTCTCGCTCCGCAGCATCCGGAGTGGAAGGAGAAGGAGCCTTTCGCGTCGCTGCTCAAGGGCGACGTGAAGAGCGCGCTCGCCGGAGGCGAACGAGCGATTCTGGAGATCGTGATGGCGACGCACACCGGCATGACCACCGAGGAGTTCGACACGATCGTGCGCGACTGGATCTGCCACGCGCCAGACATCCGAAGACCGGGCGGCCCTACACCGAGATGGTCTATCAGCCGATGCTCGAGCTGCTCGCCTACCTGCGCGCCAACGGCTTCAAGACCTTCATCGTCTCCGGCGGCGGCATCGAGTTCATGCGCCCGTGGACCGAGAAGGTCTACGGCATCCCGCCCGAGCAGGTCGTGGGCAGCAGCATCAAGACCCAGTTCGAGATGCGCGACGGCAGACCGGTGCTCGTGCGCCTGCCCGAGATCGACTTCATCGACGACAAGGCCGGCAAGCCTGTCGCCATCCAGCGAGCACATCGGCCGCCGCCCGATCGCCGCCTTCGGCAATTCCGATGGCGACCTGCAGATGCTGCAGTGGACGACCGCCGGGAGCGGCGCCCGGTTCGCGCTGCTCGTGCATCACACGGATGCCGAGCGCGAGTGGGCCTACGACCGGACGTCGTCCATCGGTCGCCTGGACAAGGCGCTGGACGAGGCGGAGGCGAAGGGCTGGACGGTGGTGGACATGAAGCAGGACTGGAAGGTCGTCTTCCCGTTCGACGTGAAGTGAGCGGGACTTGGGCGAGAACCGGAACGTGAACACGTGCTGGGTGGGGACCTGGCGGGTCGGCCGGCGCCATCAGATCAAGGTCAGCTATACGCAGATGAGCCGGGACGTGGCCGCCCATACGCTCCAGCGCGACTTCAATTGGGGAGGCCAGACGTACGCGGCCGGCCTCACCGCGAAATCGACGAGCAGCGCCGACATCTGCGCTCCGGTGGTGCCGGACACAAAGAAAGTGAAGTGAGAATGAAGAACGGGCACGGCCTCCTCGTCATTGCTCTGGCGGGCACGGTGGCGCTCGTCACCTCGACCGCCGCGCAAGCCGCCGACAAGCCGAACATCGTCTTCGTCCTGATGGACAACCTCGGCTACGGTGAGCTGGGCTCTTACGGTGGCGGCATCCTGCGTGGCGCGCCGACGCCGCGTATCGACAAGCTCGCCACCGAAGGCATGCGCCTGCTCAATTTCAACGTCGAGGCGCAATGCACGCCGAGCCGCTCGGCCATCCTGACCGGACGCTACGCCATTCGCAGCGGCACGCACTCCGTGCCGTTCCCCGGCCAGCTTGACGGATTGACGCTGTGGGAAGTCACCATCGCCGAACTGCTCTCCGGCCAGGGATACGCTACCGGCCACTTCGGCAAGTGGCATCTCGGCAGCGACCAGAGCCGGTTGCCCACCAGCCAGGGGTTCGACGAGTGGTTCGGCATCCCGCGCACCACCGATGAAGCCCTCTATACCTCGGCGGTCGGGTTCAAGGAATCGGGCGTCGAGCCGGAACACGTCATGGAAGGCCGGAAAGGCGAGAAGAGCCGCGACATCGAAGTGTATGACCTCGAGGCGCGCCGACGCATCGACGCGGAGATCACGCGCCGCTCGATCGATTTCATGAAGCGCAGTGTGAGGGCCGGCAAGCCCTTCTACGCTTACATCCCGTTCACCCAGGTGCATATCCCCGTATTGCCGAACCGGGAGTTTGCCGGGAAGACCGGTTTCGGCGATTTCCCCGACGCGTTGGCCGAGATGGATTTCCACGTCGGCCAACTCCTCGATGCCGTGGACGAATTGGGCGTGCGCGACGACACCATCTTCGTCTTTACCAGTGACAACGGCCCTGACCCTACGTTTCCGAGCCAGGGCAGTTCCGGCCCGTGGCGGGGCTACTATTTCACGCACATGGAGGGCTCGTCGCGCGTGCCCTTCATCATCCGCTGGCCTGGAAAGGTCCCCGCCGGCCGGGTGAGCAATGAGATCGTTCACGAGATCGACACGTTCACGACCTTCGCGAAGCTCGCCGGCGCTCCCGTGCCCCAGGACCGACCCATCGACGGCGTGGACCAGACCGATTTCCTGCTGGGCAAGAAGGAGACCTCGAACCGCGAAGGCCTCCTGCTGTTCTGCGCGGACCGCCTCGAGGCGATCAAGTGGCGCAACTGGAAGCTGGCCCTCTACGACGAGGAGCTCAACTGGTTCACGCCTCCGTTGAAACTCGGCACCCCGAAGCTCTTCAACCTCGTGCTCGATCCCAAGGAAGAATTCCCGGTGACTGTCCAAAACACCTGGGCCATCGATCCAATGACCAAGCTGATTGCGGCGTTCGAGTTGAGCAGGCGAAAGACCCCGCTCATCGCCCCCGGCACGCCCGACCCCTATACGCCGGCGAAGTGAGACGAGACCAGGCACAAACAAAGGAGACGACCAGCTTGAAGCACATGAAACAGGGGCTGACTCTGGGAGCATTCGTGGCCATGAGCGCCATGCTGGCCACCCCCGCGCAGGCCCAGTTCAACGGAAGCCACACGCTCGGGGACTTCGGGGTCCAGTCCGGCACACAACCCAGCCCCGGCTTCTACGCAGCGTTCTTCTACTATCGCTACAGCGCTGACACCCTCAAGGACCGGAATGGCGACACGGTCACGTCGTCTCAGGAGTCTCCGGGCAGCCTCGGGATGGATGCCTACGCCCCCATTCTCTGGTACGTGAGCAAGCAGAAGATCCTCGGCGCCAACTACGGCGCCATGGCCGTGATCCCCTGGGCCAACGGTGCCCTTGAGGCGCCGATCTTCGGGCTCGACCAGAAGACCGGCACGCACTTTTCCGACATGTACATCCGCCCGATCGACCTGGGCTGGCACGCCAAGAAGGCGGACGTCACGGCGGGGTTTGGAGTCTATCCGCCCACCGGCCACTACGTGGATGGCGGCAGCGACAACACGGGGCGTGGCATGTGGACTTACGAGCCCTTCGTGGGGGCGACGCTCTACCTCGATGAGAAGAAGACCCTCAGCCTTGCCACGAACGCCTTCTGGGAGTTCCACGGGACCAAGAAGGACTCCGACACGAAGGTCGGCCAGATCCTCACCCTCGAGGGCGGGCTCGGGAAGTCGTATCTCGGCGGCGGCCTGATCATCGGGGCGGCCTACTACGGCCAGTGGAAGGTAACGGCCGACAGCCTTGGGATCGCCCTCCCCCTTCCGGGCGGAGGGACCATCACCGGGCCGGGGCTCTCGAACAACAAGAACAGTGTCCTCGCCCTCGGGCCGGACGTGACCCTTCCGGTTGCGACCAAGAAGAAGCTGTACGCGCTCTTGAACGTCCGTTACTTCTGGGAGATGGGCGCCCGGACAAAGACACAGGGACAATCGTTGGTCATCACGGCGACGTTCCCGATCCCGAGCGTGAGGCTCTAAGGGGAACAACATCGCAGGCCTCCGGGACCAAGAACGACCTAGGCGTGACGACCTCTGGGGGCCGAGTCGCTGCCCGCGCGCCAGCCCCTTCGGGGTTCCCTCCGCTTCGCTCCGGCTGTCACGCGTGCTCCCGCCTCGTCCCCGTCGTCGCCACGGACGTGAGGTCGGCCTGCGGCCGTCGTCATTGGGACCTTCTCCTCCCCCCGGTGGTCTCTGCGAGCCGGGGCGAGGTCGAAGGAAGTCGTCCTCACAGGTAAGCTGAGCGTGGGCTCGAGTCAGGCCATTGGTTCAGAAAGTCCCACGCAGTTTCAGGGTGTTCGCGCGAAAATAGACAAGAAATAGACAAATCGGCACTCTCGCCGATTCGCTGTGCCGCTAAGTTGTTGCTGGAGTTGGTGGAGCTGATGGGGATCGAACCCATGACCTCGTGAATGCCATTCACGCGCGCTCCCAGCTGCGCTACAGCCCCACTGGGGAACCCACATACTAGCAATCGGCTTGGTGGCGGTCAACCGTGGCCGGCCGCCTCAGCGCGTCGTGGTCTGGAACTCCGCTCGAGCGACGGTCGTGCCGAAGGCCTGCTCCATGCCGGCCACGTCCGACTCCCGGTCGCCGACGATGCCCACGATGGCTCCGCCGACGCGCAGGAGGCGCACATTGGCGCCCCGGGTGAGGGTGGAGTAGGTGTCTCCGAAGCGGACGCTGCCCGGCACGATGAAGAGCGAGACGTGGGTCTCGGAGCCCACGTAGTAGACGTGGGCGACGGAACGGTCCGCGAGAGGGCAGAGGCGGGCGCCCACCAACTCGAGGCCGCCCACTTTCTCGGGGAGCACCGGCGACGTCCGTCCCTGTTTCTCGATCCAGGATGCCATCACCGCGCCGTCTCCCGTCCAGACCTGGGCTGGAAGCTTGTGGGCCGAGAAGCAGTGGGCGTGGTCGCGCGCGAGCTCCCACGCCACGATCGGGGCGGCGCCACGCGCCCAGAGGGACACGACGGCCATCGCCGCCGCGATCGGCAGCAGCCAGCGCAGCGGTCGCGGGCGCCCGCGGCGCAGGTCCCGGCGGACGTCGGCCTCGAAGCCGTCTCGGGGCTGGGGCGCCGGCAGGGCCCGGAGCTGGCTCTTGAGCTCGCGCTCGCCGTTCACCTGCTCGCGGCAGGTCTCGCACGTGGCGAGGTGGGCCTCGACCGCGGCTCGGGCCGCGGCATCGAGAGCGCCGTCCACGTAGGCGGTGATCGTCTCGGGCTCGCAGGTCACGCCGTCTTCCCCTTCAATCGCTCTCGCAGAAGCGCCCGGCCGCGGCAGATGCGCGACATGACCGTCCCGATCGGAGTCTCCACGATCGCGGCGATCTCCTGGTAGCTGAATTCCTCGATGTCCCGGAGGACGACGGCGGTCCGGAACACCTCGGGAAGCTCCGCGAGGGCGCGGGCGATGTCGCGTCCCGCCGCGACGCCGTCCTGTCCTCCGGCCACGCCGGGTCCTTCCCCGGTGAGCTCCACCGTCTCGGGGGTGCGGCCCCGGCGGCGCAGGGCGTCAGCGCGCGTTCGGTGGAGGATCGTGTAGAGCCACGCCCGGATGTTCGTTCCGGGCGTGTAGCGGTCGAAGGAGCGGTAGGCGCGGAGGAGTGTCTCCTGCACCAGGTCCTCCGCGTCGTGGGCGTTGTGGGTGAGCCGGTATGCCGTCCCATAGAGCGATCGCATGTGGGGCAGCGCCTCGACCTCGAAGCTATCGTTGCGGCTCACGCGAGCGGGGCCCATCCCCAAGGGAAGGATCGTCGCCCCAACGCCTCCTATTCCTGAACCGGCCGCCAGCGACCCGGATTCTCTCACGCCCCCGCAGGCGAAGGAAGGAAGGGCTATACTCGTCGCCGGTGAAGTACCTCACGACCCTCGAGGTGGCTCACGAGCTGAAGGTCAGCAAGCAGACCCTCCTCAACTGGCTCTACGCGGGAAAGGTCCCCGAGCCACCCCGGAACAAGAAGGGCTACAGGCTCTGGAGCCCGTCGCGGGTGAGCCTGGTGAAGCGCCTCATCGGCGACGGCCGGCTCCACACGCGGACGGTCGTCCACCGGTCCGCCTCCAACCGCAGGGAGGTGGTGGTCGAGTTCGCGCGCGAGGTCGGGCAGTTCCTTCGGGACGGCGAGATCGACATCGCCGATTTCTTTCGCGAGCTCTGCCGCGCGAGCCCCCAAGTGGCGCGTCGCCTGGCGCTGCGCAAGAGGTAGCCCCGGGATCACTCCCAGGGGATGTCGGGCATCGCGAGGCGCTCCACCGGCCGGCCGTTCTCCAGGTGGGACGAACAGATCTCCTCGAGGTCCTCGGGCCGCACGTTGGCATACCAGACGTTGTCGGGCTGGACCGCGACGGTGACGCCGCGGCTGCAGTGCTTCAGGCAGCTCGTCCGGTTCACGATGACGCTGTCCCGGAGGCCCCGGTCGCGGGTCATGTCCTTGAGGGTGTCCACGATGGCGTCGGCGCCCTTGGGGCCGCACGAGCCTTTGGGGTTGTCGGCGGGGCGCACGTTGGTGCAGACGAGAACGTGGATACCGGGGCTTGGGCATGAAGCCCCATGTTATCCTGACCGTTCATCGCGCGGAAGCGCGGATTTCAGGAGGATCGATGCGACATTGTGCGCGCTGTCTTGCCATCATCGTGGTGGCTGCGGGGATTCCCGCGGCCGCCGAGGATCTGACGATCGTCTCGAAGGTCACGAGCGACAAGAATCCGCCCTCGATCTCCACGAGCTACCTCGCCAGCGACCATATCCGGATGACACACGGCGACGGCGGCGAGGTCATCATGGACATGAAGAGCGGCGACGTGACGACCCTGGACAACAAGAAGAAGGAGTACTACGTCATCACGAAGGCCGACATGCAGGCGATGATGGCCAGGATGCAGGAGCAGATGAACAGCCCGGAGGCGAAGAAGGCCCAGGAGCAGATGAAGAATCTGCCCCCGGAAATGCAGAAGAGGATGGAAGCGATGATGGGCGGCGCGGCCACGGCGATCGACGTCCGCAAGCTGGGCACGACGCGCAAGATCGCCGGGTACAGCTGTGACGAATGGACGATGACGATCGGCGACGATGTCCAAGACCCAGCAGTGCCTCACGAGCGAGCTGCAGTTCCCGGTGCAGGCCTTCGATGCGTACAAGGAGTTCGCCGAGAGCATGAAGGCGATGATGCAGAGCATGGGGCCCATGGCCAAGGGGATGGGCCAGATGTCGGACAAGATGAAGGAGATGAGGGGCTTTCCGTTGGCGAACACCACGACTGTGAGCATCATGGGGCACTCGACCAACACGTCGACCGAGGTTACCGAGATCAAGAAGGGTCCGATCCCGCCCTCCGCGTGGGAGATCCCGGCCGGCTATACCAAGGTGGCCAGCCCGATGGCGAAAGCGTTCGACAAGAACAAGAAGCAGAAGTAGCCTTGCGGCCGCTCGTCTCGACCGACTGGCTGGCGTCGCGGCTCGGCGACGCCGGCCTCCGGGTCGCCGACGTCCGCTGGTACCTGGACCCCGCGCGGGAAGGGAAAGATGCGTACCGGGCGGGACACATCCCGGGCGCGGTCTTCCTGGACGTCGACCTCGATCTCTCGGCCCCCGGCGGAAGGCGGGGCGGCCCGCTGGGCCGGCATCCCTGGCCCTCGGCGGAGCAGGTGGCCGCCGTCATGGGGCGCGCGGGGATCGGTGCGGGGACCACGGTCGTGGCCTACGACGACCAGGCCGGCGCGACCGCCGCGCGCCTCTGGTACGTGCTGCGGGCCCACGGGCATGACGACGTCGCCGTCCTCGACGGCGGCCTCCCGAAGTGGATCGCGGAAGGACGGGGCCTCGAAACCGCCGAGGTCTTGCCGGAGCCAACGGTGTTCGTCCCCAACGTCCGGGTCGGCATGGTCGTGGGCAAGAGCGGCCTGGTGGGCGCCGCGGGCCTCGAGCTCGTTCTCGATGCGCGGGTCGCCGGGCGCTATCGCGGCGAGACCGAGCCCATCGACCCGCGCCCCGGCCACATCCCCGGCGCCAGGAACGCGCCGTTCACCGACAACCTGACCGGGGATCCCGTGCCGGTGTTCCGCAGCGCGGCCGAGCTTCGCGACCGCTTCGCGGCGCTCGGCGCCGATCGTCGCGAGCCCATCGTCTACTGCGGTTCCGGCGTGACGGCGTGCCATGATCTCCTGGCCCTCGAGGTCGCAGGGCTTCGCGGGCGTCTCTACGCGGGTTCCTGGAGCGAGTGGAGCGCGGACCCTGGGCTCCCGGCGGCCCTGGGGGACGAGGCCGCGCAGTGAGGCGTCGTCGGCCCGGGGTCGTACCGCGGTACGGGGTCGTCCGGCCTCTCGTCGCCGCCGCCCTGATGGCGGCCGGCTGCTCGAGAGCGCCGCAAGCCGGGCCTCCCGTGGCCCGCCACGTCGTCTTCGTGACCATCGACACGCTGCGGTCCGACCGGCTCGGCTGCTACGGGAGCCGCGACGTGGCGACCCCCCACCTGGACGCCCTGGCGCGCGACGGCGCGCTCGCTGCGGAGGCCACCGTGGACGTGCCCCTGACACGTCCCTCCCACGTCTCGATCTTCACCGGCCTCTATCCGAGCGAGAACGGGATCCGCGACAACGTCTCGCCGACGCTGGCGTCCGGAATCCCGACCCTGGCGGAGGTCTTCAAGGCCGCGGGCTTCCACACCGCGGGGTTCGTGTCGTCCATCGTGGTCTCGTCCCAATCAGGCCTTCAGCGCGGCTTCGACACCTACTCCGACCATTTCGACGCCGGCACGGACGACGCCCGCTTCCTGAACACGATCCAGAAGCGCGGCGACGAGACGATGGGGGAGGCAGTGACGTGGCTCGAGGGCCAGCACGACGCCCGCCTATTCGCCTGGATCCATCTCTACGACCCCCACGACCCGTACGAGCCGCCGGAGCCGTATGCCACGCGGTACGCCGGACGCCTCTACGACGGCGAGGTCGCGTGGTCCGACGAGCTGATCGGGCGGCTCGACGCGACGCTGGAGCGCCTCGGCCTCCGGAAGGACACGCTCCTGGTGGTGACCTCGGACCACGGCGAAGGGCTCGGGGAGCACGACGAGGCGGTCCACGGGTTCTTCCTCTATCAAACGACGCTCCACGTTCCCTTGCTGCTGCGGGGGCCCGGCATTCCGGCCGGCCGGCGCCTGGAGGTGACCGCGCGCAGCGTGGACCTCTTCCCGACGCTCCTCGACCTCGCCGGGGTGGCTCGGCCCGCGGGACTGAAGCTCTCCGGCCGGAGCCTGGCCGGCGCCCTCGTCCGCGGCGACCGGCTGGCCGAGGAAGCGGCCTACGCGGAGTCCCTCCTTCCGCTGCTTCACTTTGGCTGGAGCGACCTTCGGATGCTGCGGGACGGGCGGTGGAAGTACATCGCGGCCCCGCGCCCCGAGCTGTACGACCTGCGCGAGGACCCGACGGAGGCCCGCAACCTCGCGGCCTCGGAGCCCGCGCGCGCCACGGCCCTGCGGACCGCGCTCGAGGCGCGCCTCCGCTCCGAGCGCGCCTCGGTCGAGACCTCGCCCGCCGGCGTGGGCGTTCCGGCCGATCTGCTCGAGAAGCTCGGGGCTCTCGGCTACCTGGGGGCTGGGAGTGCTCTGCCGGGGGCGTCCGCGGGCGCCGACCCCAAGGACAAGATCGAGGAGTACAAGGCGGTCAACCGGCTCGTCCGAGAGGGGCTCGTCCGCCTTCGGCAGAAGGACTTCTCGGGGAGCGTGGCCCGCTTCCGGGAGCTACGCCGGCGGGGCATCGAGAGCTTCGAGGTCCACTACTACATGGCGCGCGGGCTCGTGGGGCTCGGCAAGCCGGCCGAGGCGGCGCCCGAGTTCGAGGCCGCCCTCGTTCGCCTTCCCGGCTTCACGGCGGCATACCTCGCCCTCGCCGACTGCCGCGTGGCCGCGGGCGACCTGCGCGGGGCCGTCGCCGTCCTGCAGAAGGGCGCGGCTGCAGCCCCCAAGGACCCGCGCCTTCCCGACCAGGAGGCCGCCCTCTGGCGCCGGCTGGGTCGCCTCCCCGAGGCCGTCGCCGCCTACGAGAAGGTCGCGGCCCTCGCGCCGAAGGATGCCCTGGTGCGTGTGCAGCTGGGCGAGGCGTATCGCGACCAGGGGGACGCGCGAAAGGCGATCGCGTCCTTGCGCGAAGCCGTCACCCTCGACCCGGCGCCCGCGTCGTACTGGAACTCGCTCGGCATGGTCCTCGGGGCCTCCGGTGACCTGGCCGAGGCCGAGAAGGCCTTCCGCGAAGCCCTAGGCCGTGGCGGACCGCAGGCGGCCCAGTACGCGTACAACCTGGGCCTCGCCCAGTTGCGCCAGGGGCGGAAGGCGGAGGCCGCCGAGCAGTTCCGGAAGTCCCTCGATCTCGACCCGAGCTTCGGAGCCGCCCGCGCCCAGCTCGCGCAGATTCGCTAGAACGTGAACTTCGCTCCGAGCATCAGGCGCCGCGGCGGGATGAACGAGGTTGGGACGCCGTAGCCTTCGGACGTTCCCAGCCGGTCACCCACCGAATCGTAGGCGGAGTCGTTGGTCAGGTTGAGGGCGTCCAGGAAGAGACCGATCTTGGCTTCCTTCGAGACGTTGAACTGCTTTTGCACCCTCACGTCGAGGATGTTCCAGTCCTTGACGCGACGGTTCCCGTCGATCGGCTCGGCCAGGGGCAGCGCCTTCGGGATTCCCGTGAGGTCCGTGACGTCGATCTGGCGCGCCCACGGCCGGCCGGTCTGGTGGGTGAAGTTGAGCCCGATCAGGAAGCCGGCGGGGAGCTGGTAGAGGAACTGCACCTTCCCGCTCACCGGCCGGTCGGCGATGAGACGGCCGTCGGTGTTGAGGAAGTCGTTGGGGTCCTGTCCGAACTGCTTGACGCCGAGGATCGCGGCGCCGGCCTGCTCGTCGGTGGGTGAGCCCAGACTCGAGGGGAGGCGCCCCGTGGACTTCGAGAGGACGAGAGATGCCACCATCTGCCAGTTCTGCGACATCCGCTTCGTGATCTGGGCCGTGAAGCCGTTGTACTTCGAGAACATCTCCGGGCGATTCGTCAGGACGAAGCGCCGGTCCTCGAGGCTGTTCTGGAGCTGGTACACCGTGATCGACTTGTTGGTCGCGTCGGCGCCCTGGTCGTCGACATAGACGACCGGCGCGTAGACGCCTCCGGTGTCCCGATAGGCTCCGTAGCGCTTCCCGTCCTTGTGGATGTAGTTGAAGGAGACGCCGAGGTTCTTCGCCAGCTCCCGCTCGAGCTGCACGATGTACTGGTCGGTGTACGGCGCCTTGAAGTTCGGGTCGATGCTGAGCTGCGAGTTGTCGGAGAGGAACGCCTTGCCGATGGGGTTGCCCTCTGCGTCGTAATCGCCCGAGAAGCTGTAGAAAGTGGACCGCGAGGGAGAGAGGCTCTCGAACTCGCCGGTGATGATGCCGCGGTAGTAGCGGCCGTAGTGGCCCTTGAGGACGGTCTTCCCGTCTCCCGTCAGCTTCAGGTTGAAGCCCACGCGTGGAGAGACGGTGTTCCAGGTGAACAGGTTGTCCGCGGCAGGGCTCTGCCCCGTGATGTTGCCGTTCTTGTCGAGGAGCGGCAGGGAATCGAAATAGGCGCGGGCGTTGTCGTAGCGGACGCCGACGTTCAACGTGAGCCGCGAGCTCAGGCGGAACGCGTCGTCGAAGAAGGCGCCGATGGTCCGCTCGCGACCCCCCTTGTAGGAGGGGTCCGCGGTGAAGCCGTACTTGTACCCGCTGGGGTAGTAGTCGGTTGGCCCGTAGGTATAGATGTAGTCGTTGTAGCCCGTGACGTAGTCATGGCCGCCGCGGTTGTACTGGATCCCGAACTTGAAGTCGTGGCTCCCGCCAAGGAAGTGGTCGGCGAAATGGGAGATCTTGGCCGACACGGCGGTCTTGGAGATCTCGCCGTCGTACCAGGAATAGATCCCTCCGGTGATCTCGCCGGTGTCCTTGTTCTTGAAGCGTGGCTGGCTTCGCTCGCCGCCGCCCTGGGGAGGATCGGAGTGATCCTTGCCGTAGAACCCCGAGACCCGCGCCTCGATGTAGGTCTTGTCGGAGCGCACCGACGTGAAGGTCAGGTTCGGCGACGGGTTGTGGCCGTGCTCCACGTTGCAGCTGCTCGGGCTGTTCAGGGACGTGCAGGGAACCACCGGGAAGGGGATGCGGTAGTAGTCGTCGTGGTAGGCGAACTGCACCTTGTCCTTGGTGTCGATCTGCCAATTGGCCTTGAAGAAGACGCGGTCGGCCTGGGTCCGGGCGGGGAAGGCGGGGTCGGTGCCCGCCTGGGAGCTGAAGTCGCGCTGGTACTGGTACGAGCCGAAGAACCAGAGCCTGTCCTTCACGACCGGCCCGCTCAGCTGGAACGTGGCGTCGTTGAACTTGTCCCGATGGTAGGGGAAGCCGCCGTCATCCGCGGTCGTCGTGTTCTTCGACGTCAGGCCCTGGCTCTGGTAGTAGAAGTTGGCGTCGCCGTGGAACGAGTTCGAGCCCTGGCGCGTCACGATGTTGAACACCGCGCCCTGGAGGTTCCCGTACTCCGCCGGGGCGCCGAGGGAGAGCACCTCGATCTCCTCGATCGCGTCTGTGTTGGGATAGGGCCACGACGCACCGGTCAGCGGTGCCGTGAAGTCGGTGCCATCCAGCTGATAGGAGTTGTCGGTGGTGCCGCCACCGAAGGACGTGGAGCGCGCGTCCCCCGAGGAGTTCTGGTTGACGCCGGGCGCCGCGTCGATCAGGTCGAAGAAGCTGTATCGCGGCACCGGCGCGTTGCGCACCCAGTCCTTGTCGTAGTTCGTGCCGATCTCGTTGCTCTGGGTGTCGACGACCGACGCCTCGCCGGTCACCGTCACCTCCTCGGCCATCGTGCTCACCTTCAGGGAGACGTTCTCCTCGCTCGTACCTCCGAGGGAGACCCGGACCCCCGGTCGATTGAGGGTGGCGAAGCCCGAGAGGGCGTAGGAAAGGGAGTAGCCGCCTGGCGGCAGGGCCGCGAAGCGGTACAAGCCCTTGTCGTTGGTGACGTCGGTCTGCATCCCGACGATGGCATCGCCCTTGATGGTGACGGTCACCCCGGGGAGTATCCCGCCGGTGGCGTCAGTCACCGTTCCGATGATCGATCCCGTCGTCCTCTGGGCGAGCGCGGGGACGGCCGCGGTCAGGAGCGCAAGACCGCACGATAGGGAGAGAAGAGCCAGGTTCCTGCGCATGAAATGTTCCTCCGAGATCCAGGGCTCGAGGGCGCCCCGAGGGACAAACACGACGATCCCGAGACTGTAGGCCCCCGTTTTGAGGCCTGTCAAGCCACGGCGGGCTTGCGCAGGACGTAGAAGGGGCGGCGCCGGCCGCCGTCTTCCGTGGGGGCGAAGTCCACCGCCCGATATCCCCGGGAGAAATAGGCTTCGAAGGCACGGCGAACGATCTCCTGCCAGCCCCCGGCCACCCGGGGCGCCGCCTGGCAGAGGGCGTCCCAGTCCGGAGGGATCTCCAGGAGGAGATCCGCCCCCTCGAGATCGAGGCGCGGCTCCGAGGGGACCGGCCAGCCCCCTTGCCATTTCACTTCGTTCACCCGCGGGAAGCGGGGGATCGGCACCGAGCGGGAGGGCTCTCCCTCCTGCGCGAGGGCCATGACGCGCGGGGACCGGAGCTCCCAGCGGACGATGAGCCGGTCGGTCGGAAGGCCGTGATGGAGGGCCGATGTCGTGATCCCGTAGAAGTCCCGGACGAACTCCGGCGCCGTGGCGCCGAGGCGGCGCAGGTTGAGCGTGGCGTTGCGAGCCTGGAGCGGATCGTAGGTCCACTGGATGAGCGCTACGCCGCGGGCCAGGGCCGCGTCGCGCTGGGCCCACTTGAGCCGCACGCCGACGCCTTGGGACTGAAACCGGGGGAGGACGGCGACCATGTCGGAATGGAAGTGGGGGACCGTTCCCCGGAGGCCCGGGAACGCGTAGGCGAATCCCACGACCTCCCGGGCCGGGGTCTCGGCGACCTGGAGCAGGCCCCCGGCGTGGATGGTCGCGATGAGCTGGATCGCCCCGGTGATCTCGAGGTCCGAGAGCCCCCAGACGGCGCGCTGGAGTGCGACGCACGCGTCGAAATCGGCCCGCGTCTCGGCGGGCCGGATCCGGATGTCGTCGGTCATGACGGTCGGCGAGTCTACCATGTCGTTCTCGTCGGCCCGCCGCCAAAGTCCGGTAGAATCCCGCATCGGCATGACATCCTCCCGGGAGACCGTCGCCCCCACCCTCGTCCGTGGCCTCGGCGCGTGGGGGGGCGCGATGCTCACCATCGGGGGGATCCTCGGCTCCGCGATCTTCATCACGACCGGGGACATCGCCCGGGTCGTTCCGCACGCCGGGCTCATCCTCGTGCTGTGGGTGGCGGGGGGGCTCGTCACCCTGACCGGCGCCTTGACCTACGCCGAGCTCGGGACACTGTTCCCGGAGTCCGGGGGGCAATACCAATTCCTCAAGGAGGCCTACGGCCCGCTCTGGGGCTTCCTCTTCGGGTGGACCTCGTTCTTCGTGATCCAGTCGGGCGGGATTGCCGCTCTCGCCGCTGGGTTCGGCGAGTACCTCGGATCCTTCGTTCCTGGCCTCGCGACGAGCCAGGTTCTCGCCACGCTTCACGTGGGCCCGTGGGCCTTCAGCCCGAACGGCGGCCAGGTCACCGGTGCCGTCGTCATCGCGGCCCTGACGGCCGTCAACATCCTCGGCCTGCGGCAAGGTGCGAGGCTCCAGGCCGCCGTCACGTTCGCCGGAGTGGCGGCCGTCCTCGGCCTCGTGGCCTTTGGCCTCGCGGCCCCCGCCATGGCGACGCCGCACCTGTTGGCGCGAATGCCCGAAGGACGCCTGATGGCGGGTCTCGGCGTGGGGATGATCGCGGTCTTCTGGGCCTACGATGGATGGTACGACCTGACGTTCTCGGCGGGTGAGGTACGCGACCCCGGCAAGAACGTTCCCCGAGGCTTGATCGTCGGGACGTCCGTCGTCATCGCTCTCTACACGCTGATGAACCTCGTCTACGCCCGGGCGGTACCGATAGCGGCGATGGCCGAGACGAGCCGCATCGGGGAGGCGGCCGCGCTGGCGCTCTTCGGCCCGCTCGGGGGGCGACTGCTCTCCGTGGCCGTCCTGGTCTCGATCTTCGGCTGTCTGTCGGCCACCATCCTGGCCGCTGCGCGGGTCTACCTTCCCATGGCGGAGGACGGCCTCTTCTTCGGCGCTCTCGCGCGCATCCACCCGGTCTACCGGACCCCCGGCGCCAGCCTCGTGGCCCAGGGGGCGTGGTCCATCGTGCTGGTCTTCTCGGGGAGCTACCAGCAGCTCTATACGTACGTGGTCTTCGCCCTCGTCGTGTTCCACGCCGCGACGGGCGTGGCCATCTTCGTTCTTCGGCGCACCCGGCCCGACGCCACGCGTCCCTACAGGACGTGGGGATACCCGTGGGTCCCGGCCGTCTTCGTCTTCTTCTGTCTGGCTCTCATGGTCAACACCCTGGCCGAGAAGCCCTGGGAATCCTTGATCGGTCTCGGCATCGTGGCCGCCGGCCTTCCGGCCTATGGGTGGTGGCGCTCCCACCCGCGGGGAGGCCTCCGATAGGCGCCAAGCCGGGCCTCCCTCGCCGGCTGGTCTCGGTCGTGGCGACACTCTTGTCGCGCGACGTCGCGGTCCTCACGAACGCCATCGCCTTCAACTTCCTTCTCTGCCTCTTCCCCCTCCTGCTGGTGCTCGTCGCGACGGCTCAGCGCCTCCAGGGGAGCCGCGCGGGGACGGCCCTCCTCATCCTCCTGACGGAGCTCATCCCCTTCGACCAGGAGGCCCTCGCGGCCTCCGTGCGGAGCTTCACGAAGCTGGCGCGAGGTCTCGAGGTGTTCTCGCTCCTGCTCATCGTGTGGGGATCCTCCGGGATCTTCATTCCCGTCGAGATGGCGCTGGCGCGTGTCTGGGGAGGGCGGCCTCTCCGGACGTTCTGGATGAGCCGCGCCCTGGCCTTTCTCATGACGGTGGCGGGGGGCCTGGCGGCGCTCGGCTCCATCGCCCTCACGCTGACGGTCCGGAGCTACGGGCGCGATTGGCCGACCCTCACGAGCTACGCCGCCAAGGTCACCGCCTTCGTCCTCACGTATGCGCTCTTCTTCTTGATCTACCGGGTGATCCCGAGCGTCCCGGTCGGGAGCCGCGTGGCCCTTCGGGCGGCGCTGTGGAGCGGCATCGCCTGGGAAGCGGTCAAGTATCTCTTCGTGGCGAAGCTCGGGCAGATGAACCTCAGGGCCTTCTACGGGCCCCTGGCCTTCTCGGTGTCGCTGGTTCTCTGGGCCTACGTGTCGAGCCTCGTCCTGATCTTCGGGGCCCTCATGGCTCCCGTGACTTCGCCCAGGCGCCGCGGGTCGCCCCCCGGGGAAAGTTCGTCATAAAATAGGCCTTCGGCACGTCACGAAGGAGCCAAGAGTCATGAGCGCAACCACCGAACGGGTCACGTACGCCACCCTCGCGGCCGGCCAGAGCGAGGACTTCAAGAGGAAGTACGACGAGGCCCTGGGGCGTGTCCGTGCGTCGTTCGGGGGGCGCTACCCCCACCTCATCGACGGCGTCGAATCGTGGAGCCCCCAGGAGTTCGAGGACCGGAGCCCGATCGACACGCGCGTCGTGCTGGGGCATTTCCCCGTGGGGACGGCCGAGGACGTGGACAGCGCCGTCACCGCCGCGCAGACAGGCCTTTCCTGATTGGAGCCGCCGGCCGTGGAGGGAGCGGACCGACGATTCTCCGGAAGGCCGCCGACCTCATCGAGGAACGGGGATTCGACTTCTCGGCTCTCGTGAGCATCGAGGCGGGGAAGAACCGCCTGGAGGCGATGGGGGACGTCACCGAGACGGCCGACCTCATCCGCTACTACTGCGAACAGATGGAGCGGAACGACGGCTTCGATCGCCCGATGGCCCGATTCTCTCCCCAGGAAGAGACGCGGTCCGTCCTGAAGGCCTACGGCGTGTGGGCCGTCATCAGCCCCTTCAACTTCCCCGCCGCGCTGGCTGGCGGGCCGATGGGCGGGGCCCTCGTCGCCGGGAATACCGTCGTGCTGAAGCCGAGCCACGAGACGCCGCTGACGGGTCTGGCCCTGTACAACGTGCTCCGCGAGGCCGGCGTTCCCGCGGGAGCCGTGAACATCGTCTATGGGACCGGCGCCATGACCGGCGAAGCCATCGCCAACCATCCCGGGGTCGACGGCCTGCTCTTCACCGGCTCGAAGTCCGTCGGGATGTCGATCATGCATCGCTTCAGCAAGGAGTACCCGAAGCCCTGCATCACGGAGATGGGCGGGAAGAACCCCGCGATCATCATGCCCTCGGCCGACCTCGACGCCGCCGCCGAGGGAGTGATGCGCTCCGCCTTCGGCCTCCAGGGACAGAAGTGCAGCGCCTGCTCGCGGATCTACGTCCACGAATCCGTGCGGGAGCCCTTCACCGAGCTCCTCGTCGAGAAGACCGCCCGCCTGACCGTGGGTGATCCGACGCAGCACGGGATCTTCCTCGGCCCCGTGATCCACGAGCGCGCCTACCAGAACTACGAGCGCTATGCGGCGCTCGCGCGGAGCGAGGGGAAGGTGCTGGCCGGCGCCGCGCACCTTGCGCGATGGGGACCTGGCCCACGGCTTCTTCGTGGCCCCGACCATCGTCGACGGCCTCCCGAAGGATCACAGCCTCTTCCGCGAGGAGATGTTCGTTCCGATCGTCTGCATCGCGCGGCATCTCGTCCCTCGACGAGGCTCTCGACCTGGGCCAACCGCACCGAGTACGGGCTCACCGCCGGGTTCTTCAGCGCCGAGCCGGCCGAGGTCCAAGACCTTCCTCGACACGATCGAGGCCGGCGTCGTGTACGTCAACCGCCGCGCCGGCGCGACGACGGGCGCGTGGCCGGGCGTCCAGCCCTTCGGAGGCTGGAAGGCGAGCGGCTCGTCGGGAAAGGCCTCGGGCGGCCTCTACTACGTACAGCAGTTCATGCGGGAGCAGTCCCGGACCATCGTCCACTGAGCGCCGATCTCGGCCAGGCGGAGTGCGCCCATGACCTACCAGTACCCGAGCTCGTACGTCTTCCATCGCCCGCTCGGGAGGGAGATGCGGCCCATCGGCCGGGGGTCGGGGGCCCTGCTCTGGGACCGCGAGGGCCGGCGCTACATCGACGGGTCGGGGGGCGCCGTGGTCGTGAACATCGGCCACGGGCGCTCCGAGGTGGCCGCCGCCATGGCCCGCCAGGCCGAGACCGCGGCCTATGTCCACGGTACCCACTTCACGAGCGACGTCCTCGAGGAGTACGCCGGCCGCCTCGCGAAGCACGCCCCCGGGGACTGCAACCGGCTCTACCTCGTGTCCGGTGGCTCGGAGGCCAACGAGACGGCCGTGAAGCTGGCGCGGGCCTATCACCTCGCCACGGGCGGCGCGTCCCGCCACAAGGTGATCCGCCGGTCGATCTCGTATCACGGCAACACCCTCACGACACTCTCCCTCTCGGGCCGGCCGAACCTCCAGCGCCCCTACCAGCCGATGCTCCAGGTCCGCCCCGAGGCCCCCGCTCCGTTCTGCTACCACTGCCCCCTCGGGAAGACGTTTCCCGAGTGCTCCATCGCCTGCGTGGACGAGCTGGAGGCCTTGATCCTCCGCGAGGGTGCCGACACGGTGGCCGCCTTCATGGCCGAGCCGATCCTCGGCGCGTCGGCCGGCGCCGCCGTTCCCCCCGACGACTACGCGCGCCGCGCTCGCGAGATCTGCACGCGCCACGGCGTCCTGTACATCGACGACGAGGTGATGACGGGCTTCGGCCGGACGGGACGGTGGTTCGGGATCGACTGGAACGAAGGCGTGGTCCCCGACATCGTCACGTGCGGGAAGGGAATGACCGGCGGCTACATGCCGGTGGGCGGCGTGCTGGCCAGCGAGCGGGTCGTGGCGGCAGTCGCCAAGGGGGGCGGCTTCGTCCACGGCTTCACGTTCTCCCACAACCCGGTCACCGCCGCAGCCGCCCTGGCGACACTCGACATCCTGGAGCGCGAAGAGCTCGTGGAGCGATCGCGGGTCCAGGGCGAGAAGGCTCTCTCCCTGCTGAAGGGCCTCATGCGCCATCCCCATGTCGGCGACGTCCGGGGCCGCGGGCTCATGATGGCCGTCGAGATCGTGGCCGACAGGGAGACGCGCCGTCCCTTCCCCCGCACGGAGAAGAAGGCCGAGGCCGTCGCCGCCCGGGCTTTCGATGCGGGGCTCATCACCTATCCCGGCGGCGGCTGCGCCACCGGCACCGACGGCGACTCGATCATGATCTCGCCCCCGTTCGTCGTCACCGACGCCGAGACCCTCGAGATCGCCGGCATTCTCGACGGCGCCCTCACCGTGTGCGGGCTCTGAGCCCAGGAGACACCATGGCCAAGAACTATCCCCACTTCGTCACCGAGCTGCCCGGGCCGCGCGCCAAGGCGATCATCGATCGCGACCTCAAGGTCATGGCCCAGAACTACAGCAAGGACTATCCCCTCGTGGCGGCGCGGGGGAGCGGGGTCATGGTGGAGGACGTGGACGGGAACCGCTTCCTCGACTTCGGGGCGGGGATCGCCGTCGTGGCCACGGGGCACTCGCATCCCGACGTGGTGGCGGCCATCAAGGCGCAAGCGGACCGCTTCATCCACATGTGCTACACCGACTTCTACTACGACAACCTGATCGAGCTGGCCGAGGGGCTCGCCCGCCGCGGTCCCGGTCCGGGGCCCTGGCGTGTCTTCTTCGCCAACAGCGGCGCCGAGGTCGTGGAGGGGGCCGTCAAGCTCGCGCGGGTTCGGACGGGCCGCCAGAAGATCGTGGCCTTCTACGGTGCTTTCCACGGGCGCACCTACGGCGCCATGAGCCTCACGGCCAGCAAGCTCGTCCAGAAGCGCGGCTACGGCCCGTTCCTGCCCGAGGTCTACCACTCCCACTACGCGAACTGCTACCGGTGCCCCGTGAACCGCGAGCCCGGCACGTGCGACGTCCAGTGCCTCGACCTGCTGACGGAGTCGATGTTCGGCTCGACGGTGAACCCCGAGGAGGTGGCCGCAGTCATCGTGGAGCCGGTGCAGGGAGAAGGGGGCTACGTCGTTCCCCACCCGGGCTTCCTGAAGCGGCTCCGCGAGGTGACGCGGAAGCACGGCATACTGCTCATCGCCGACGAGGTCCAGTGCGGGATGGGGAGGACGGGCAAGCTCTTCGCCAGCGAGCACTTCGACCTGCAGCCCGACATCGTCACCCTCGCCAAGGGGATCGCGTCGGGAATGCCCCTCGCGGCCCTCATGGCGCGCGACGACGTCATGAGGTGGAACGACGGCGGCCACGGGACGACCTTCGGGGGCAACCCCGTCTCGGCGGCCGCGGCGCTCGCCACCTTGAAGCTCCTCGAGGGCGGGCTCGTCGAGAACGCCGCCACGGTCGGGGCCTACCTCCTCGAGCAGTCCCGCGCGAAGCTCGGACGCCACGCCTGCGTGGGCGACGTCCGTGGGCTCGGCCTGATGATCGGCCTCGACATCGTGAAGGATCGGACGAGCCGCGAGCCGAACGGCGAGCTGCGCCTCAAGATCATCCAGGAGGCGTTCCGCCGCGGGCTCATCCTCATCGGCTGCGGGAAGAGCACCATCCGCCTGGCGCCGCCCCTCGTAGCCGACCGCGAGGACGCCGATATCGCCGTTCGCCTCCTCGACGAGGCCATCACGGCCGTCGCGGGACGGTAGACGTCAGGGGCGGGGATAGCGGGCGTCGATCCACTCGCGGGCGGCGGTCTCGACGTCGTGCTCCGAGGGCCCGCTCAAGGACTGGACCGGCTGGTTCTCGCGGGCGGCGTCGTGGGACATGACGTACACCGCGGCGCAGAACGACCCGCCGTCGCGGTAGAGATACGCGTGGATCTCGGCCGATGCACGATGGAACTTGAGGAGCCGGCCCGTCTTCAACGCCGCTACTCCTCGTTCGGTCCGATCGGCCAGGGGGGCGCTCCGTAGTCGCGGTGCGGCCGGGGGCTCGGGGAAGGAGCCGGCGCAGGGGGTCCGCCGAGGACTTCGTGCTCCGTGGCGGCGGGCACCGCGGTCGTGATCGCCTGGAACCATTGGTCCACCATGATCGCGTACCCCGCGTCGTTGGGGTGCACGTGGTCGAACATGAGGGTGTGGTAGTCGGGCACCGCCATGAACGCGGTGAAGTTGTCCACGAGGACGGCGCCCTCCTCCTTGGCCATCGGCCGGATGAGGGCGTTCATGTCCTTGACCCAGTCCTGGCGGTTCGGCGGAACGCGGGCGTCGTACCCGACGTTGACGGGGATGATCGTCGAGATGACCGGGAGCGTGTGCCGGGCCTTGGCCGCGCGGATCATCGACCGCAGGCTGTCGATCGTGTAGCAGGGGAAGTCCTCCCGGCACGGGTCGTCGTTCCAATCGTTCGTGCCGTACAGGATCAGGGCGTAGGCGGGATCCACGGAGCGCAGCGAGTTCCCGATCCGGTTGGCTCCGGCCTTGCTCCGCGTTCCCCCGATGGCCTGGTTGTTCATCGACCCCTGGTTGAAGTGGGTTTGCAGCTTGCTCAGCAGCCCCGGGCGGTAGCCCTGGTTGTCGAACGACCCGTCGCCGTCGGTGATGCTGTCGCCGAAAGCCATGTAGAGCCCCGGGACGTTCCCGCCGATGGGGAGCGTCGCCGGGATGAAGACCTCGATGCCCGGGGGTTGCGGGACGGTGAGGGTGGTCGCGGCGCCCGCGGCGTAGAAGGGAGGGAGCGTCTTCAGCGTGACGGGATCGGCGCCCCCCAGCGCGTTGTCGATCTCCACGCGGCCGCTGCCCGCCTGCGAGACCCCCGTGGCGCCGCCGATCTCCACCGACACGTTGGGGACGACCGCGACCTCGTCGGAGTCCTTCAGGCCGTTCCCATCCTGATCGTAGAAGACGTTGACGGCAGCGTGGTAGGTCGGCGGCGAGGGGCTCGGCGACGGCATGGGGCTCGACGAGCCACCGCAGGCCGTGAGAAGGGAAGCCGCCCCGAGCAGGGAGAGAGTGGATCGAAGAGGGCCGAGGCGCACCGGATCCAACGTTACCACAGTCGCCTATTGAAGCCACGCCGCGCCGGGGGCTATAGTCCGTGAACAGAGATCGCCCTTGACCGACGCTGCGGCTCCTCCCCGCGCCAACCGTCGAATCACGGCCCGAAGAGCGTGCCTGCTGACCGTGCGCTACCGTGCGGCACAGGCCTGGCATCCCGCCACGGCCCTCGATCTGTCCGAAGCGGGCTGCCGGCTCCGCCTGGGGGAGGACCTGCCGCGCGCGGCTTCGGTGACGGTCCTCTTCGAGGCGCCCATTCGCGACGGGGCGACCGCCCTCTCGGCGGAGGCGGCCGGCGTCGTGACGTGGTCGCGTCCCGAAGGACTCTCCCACACCGTCGGGATCCACTTCGCCGAGGCGCCCGCGGCCCTCCGCGAGCTGCTGGAAAGCATCGGCTAACGCCGCTTCGGGGCCGGACGCCGTTTCAAGCCTCTGAAGCCCCTCAGAGCCTTGACGAAGTCGTCGGGAAGCGCGCTCTCGGCGCGCACGGGTATCCCCGTCAGGGGATGGGTGAAGGCCAGCGTCCGCGCGTGGAGCATCGGGCGGCGCACGGTGATCGGTGCGCGACGCGAGGCCTCGGGCCTGTAGACGGCGTCACCCACGATGGGGAGACCCACGTGGGCGAGATGGACCCGGATCTGGTGCTGCCGCCCGGTCCCGAGCTCCACCTCGAGCAGCGCCGCCCCGGGGAGCCGCTCCAGGACGGTGAAGCGCGTCAGGGCCGGCCTCGACGCCTCGCCGTCCCTGGCCACGCCACGCTTCCCGCCCGCATAGGAATCGCGGATGGGCGCGTCCACGACGCCTTTCTCGGCCGAAGGCTCCCCCAGGACCAGCGCCACGTAGCGCCTCTCCATCCGATGGTCGCGGAAGAGCCCACGGAGCGCCGAGCGCGCCGCGGGGGTGAGGGCGAAGGCCAGGGCCCCGGACGTTCCGCGGTCGATGCGGTGGACCACGCCGACGTAGGGCCGCCGCGGCGTGAGGTGGCGCGCGTAGTCCTCGACACGGAGGAGCGCCGTGTCCTCGCCCGTCGCATCGGGGGAGGAGGGAACCGACAGCAGCCCGGCGGGCTTGTCGATGATGACCAGGGATGGGTCGACGTAGAGGAGGGGGAGCGAGAGCCGCGCCCGCGGGCGCGCCTTGCGGTGAGGATCCCACGCGATCGTGGCTCCCTCCGGAACGAGGCTCCCCGCCTCGAGGACGGTGGCTCCCGAGACCGACACCTGGCCCTTCTCGATGACGTCACGGGCCCGGCGGCGGGACAGCTCCGGGTGGAGGCGGATCAGGGCCAGATCGAGACGCATCGGCGCATCATCGCACGCCCGGCCGCCCCCGCCTCCGGGCGTCGTCCCAGGCCGCTGGGTCCTGGACGAAGTACTCCGCCAGGAACGCGTAGAGGTCGGCGTGGCGGCGCCGGAGCTCTCGCGGCTTCTCGAAGAACGTCTCGACCGCCACGGCGAAGAACTCCACGGGGTCGTCGGCGCCGTAGGGATCCAGCGCCGAGCGTCCCTCCCTGAGGCGGTCCATCTCCCGGGCGGCGAGGGCGGCCCAGTCCCGCCGAAGCACTTCGGGGAGGCCCGTGGGCATGCCGTCGAACTCCGAGCGCTCCATGTCGAGGAGGTGGGCGAACTCGTGGAGCCCGACGTGGAACCCGTCGTCGCCGTAGTCGAAGCTCTCCAGGAGAGCCGGAGCCGAGAGGATCACGGTGCCCCACGGGTGGGTCTCCCCGGCGAGGTCCTCGCCGCCGAAGGCGTAGTCGCGGTCGAAGTCGTCGGGATAGAGAAGGACCTCGGTGAGGACGTCCCAGTCGGCGCGGGGCCACCCGAGGGTGAGCGTCACGGCCGAGGCGCTCACCAGGAGACGCAGCTCCTCCGTTACCTCGGTTCCGACGCCGGTGATTCGCTTCTCGGCGAGGAAGACCTTGATGCCGTTCTCGAACTCCCGCCGCAGGCTCTCGGGAAGGCGGTCGAAGTGGTCGTAGCGCTCGAGGAGGAAGTCGCGCCAGGCCGTCGGGAAAGGGCGGGCGAGGACGGCTCGTCGGCGCGCGCTCCGCAGCTCTCCCCGGCTGGCGATCCAGAGGCCGGCGGCCAGGCCGGCAAGCCCCCCCAGGATCGCCGTCTGCACCCCGGCGGCGAGAGCCCCGACGATCCCGCCGGCCGCGAGAAGGACAAGACCGAGTCCCAGCGAGAACCAGCGGTCCGGAGGTCTCTCGACCTTCACCCGCGGCTGCGAAGCAGGCGGGACAGGACCCGTGCGTCGACGTTGCCGCCCGTCACGACCACGGCCACGGGGCGCCCGCCCAGCGCGGCTATCCTTCCCGACCGGACCGCGGCGACGCCCACGGCTCCCGACCCCTCGGCCACGACCTGGTCGTCGGCGAGCAGGGAGACGATCGCGTCCTCGGTCTCCGCCTCCGACACGAGGACGACCTGGTCGATGAGGTCGCGATGGGCGAAGACGATGTCGCCGATCCCCCCGGCGATTCCGTCGGAGACCGTGGGGCCCGAGGCGTACTCGTGGATCGCGTGGCCCACGCGCAGCGACTCGGGCAGGGACGGGGACACCTCGGCCTGTACCGCCACGATGCGCACGTCCGGCCGCACGTCCTTCACGTACGCGGCGATTCCGGAGATGAGGCCGCCGCCGCCGCACGGGACGACGATGGCGCCGACGTCGGGGAGGTCCTCGAGGATCTCCGGGCCGATGGTCCCCTGGCCGGCGGCCGTGCGCGGGTCGTCGTAGGCGTGGACGTACGTGGCGCCGGTCTCCTCGGCCGCGCGCACGGAGGCGGCATAGGCATCGTCGTAGGTCGCACCGGCTTCCCGCACCTCGACCGGGAAGCCGCGCAGCTTTTCGAGCTTGGCGCGGGGCGCCGTCTCCGGGACGAAGAGGGTCGTGTGGAACCGACCGCCCAGGGCCTGGGCCGCGAAAGCCACCCCGAGCGCGTGGTTTCCCGCCGACGCCGCGACGATTCCCCGTCCCCGCTCCTCGGGGCCGAGCGACGAGAGGACGTTCAAGGCCCCGCGGACCTTGAACGATCCCGTGGGCTGCCAGCACTCCAGTTTCAGCCACGCGGGGTAGGGGCGGAGGGCGAAGGAGCGGCGCAGGGGCGTCGGGGGAAGGTGCGGACGCAGGACCTCTCGGGCCTGCCGCACGTCTCCGGCCGAGAGCCGCCGCGGCGCCTGGGTCATGGCCTCACGGGGCCCGCGGCCACGATGTCGAGGCGCGGCTCGCCGCACTGAGCCGCGATCGCGTCCGCGACGCGGTCGCGGAGGTCCACCACGGCTCGCCACCCCGTGGCCTCGGTGGCGATCGGCGCCCCGACCCAGACGTGGATCGGGCCCGGCCGAGGGACGAAGGTGCCGTCGCGCAAGACCCGGCGCGCGCCGCGGATCGCGACGGGAACGACGGGTGTAGCGCTCTCCACCGCCGCCTTGAAGGCCCCGAGACGGAACGGGCGCAGCCCCGCCGCAGCCGTGAAGGTCGCCTCGGGGAAGACCAGGACCGACTCGCCGGCCTCGAGGACCCGGGCCACGTTGCCTGCCGCCGCGACCCCGTCCTGGGCGTCGGCGCGGTCGACCGTGAGGTGCCCGGCCCGACGCACGAAGAGCCCCACGAGGGGCCAGCGAAGCACCTCCTTCTTGGCCACGAAGAGCACGTCCCGGGGAAGGACGGCGAGGAGCGCGGCCGTGTCCACGTAGGACGTGTGGTTCGAGGCGAGGAGGCAGGGCCCCCGTCCGGCAAGGTGCTCGGCGCCCTCGAGAGAGAGGCGGCAACCCGCGGCGCGCAGGGCGACGCGCAGGGCTCCTCGAGCCAGGGCCCTCACGGCCCCACGAGACGGCAGGAGTGCCGCCAGGGGCCAGATGAGCAGTGCCAGGGCCGCCAGGACGACCCCCACGTAGGCGGCGTACGCGCCCCGCACGAGCGCCTTGAGGCGCAGCCGGCCCTCGCCCGCGAAGCCGGCGGCCACGAGGCGCAGGCGCGGGAGGAGCGGCGTGGTCGCAGCGCGCCCGAGGGTGCCACGCAGGTACAGGTCCCTCGTGGCGCTTCGTCGGACCTTTCCGCTCGACGTCTTGGGGATGGCGCCGGGAGGCGCAGGAACCACGCTGTCCGGAGGTACGCCGACCGCGGCCGCGACGCGCTCGACGATGGCGGCGACGATCTGCTCCCGACCGGCGGCGTCGGTCCTGCGGGTTTCGGCCACGACGACCAGGCTCTCGGTGCCGAGCGTCTCGTTCACGACTCCGAAAGCCACCACGCACCCCTTGCGCACGCCGTCGACCGTCGCGGCGACCTCCTCGATCTCCTGCGGCACGAGGTTGCGTCCCGCCTTGATGATGAGGTCCTTCTGGCGGCCGGCGATGAAGACCTCTCCGTCGGCGACGTAGGCGAGGTCGCCGCTGTCGAGCCATCCGCCCGGCAGGGTCATGGCGGCGGTGGCCTCGGGCTTTCGATAGTAGCCGGGTGTCATCGAGGGTCCGCGGAACACCAGGCGCCCCACGGCGCGCTCGGGCACGTCGCCGCCCCCTTCCCCGACGACGCGAACCTCGTGTTCGGGGAGGGCGCGGCCGACGCTCACGAAGCGGAGGGCGTTTCCCTCGCCGGGGAGGGCCGGGAGCGCCTCGCCCCGGTCCTCGAAGGGCCGGCGCGAGACGGAATCGATGCGGGGCCCGCGCCCGACCGGTGGAAAGCAGAGGGCCACCGAGCACTCCGCCAGGCCGTAGACGGGCATGAGCGCCTCGCGCCTGAGGCCGTAGGCCCCGAATCTCGTCGCGAAGCGATCGAGGGTCTCCGGCCTCACGGGCTCGGCCCCGTTCAGCGCGCAGCGCCACGACGAGAGGTCGAGGCCTTCGAGGGCCGCGTCGGGGATCTTGGTGACGCACAGCTCGTAGGCGAAATTGGGTGCGGCCGAGAGCGTGGCCCTCCTCTGGTGGATCGCCCACAGCCAGCGCTCGGGGCGAGCGAGGAACGCGAGGGGGGACAGAAGCGCTATCGGGAGCCCCCGGCAGAGGCAGAAGAGCCAGGAGCCGATGAGCCCCATGTCGTGGTAGAGCGGCAGCCAGCTCGCGCCGACGTCCGTAGGGGACACCTCGACCCCCGCGCCGATGGCCTTCATGTTGGCCAGGAGGTTGGCGTGGGTGAGGAGAACGCCCTTCGGGCTCCCCGTGCTCCCGGACGTGTATTGGATGAAGGCGGGGTCGGAGGAGAGCCCCTCGGGCGCGGGCCACGAGGCCCCGACGGCCATGAGCTCCGCGGCGCTCGTCACGTCGCCGGAGGGTCGGCACCCTGGGGCGCAGGAGGCGGGCCACACCCGCGGCCCGGGGAATCGTGACCAGAACGCCGACCTCGGCATCGGCCAGGATCGCCGATTGCCGGAGCGCGTACTCCTCGAGGCGGTCGAGGCGAGCGGGCGGGTAGATCGGGACCGGAACGGCGCCCGCGATCAGGATCCCCTGGAAGACCCGGAGGAAATCGACGCCCGTGGGGAGCATGAGGGCCACGGTGTCCCCCTTGCGCACGCCGCGCTCGCGGAGGCCGCCGGCTACGGCGGCCGCATCGGCCCACAGCCGGCCGTACGTGACCTCGGTCTCGACGCCGTCGTCCTCGCGGACGTAGGCCTGTATGCGGTCGGGATCGGACGAGGCGCGTCGCCAGAGCGCCTCGTGGACGGTCGCGTAGCCGCCTCGAACCGGCGCCGCCTCGCGATTCGCCGCCGCCCGCTGCGGGATCGCGGCCGGGGCCGAAGCGCCCTCGGCGGCCAGCGCGCGAGCCAGCTCGGCCGGCGTGTCGATGGCGAGGGCCGCGTCGTCGAGGCGGCGCCCCAGGACGGCCTCGAGGCGAAGCATCAACTCGACGCGCTCGAGGCTTCCGAGGCCGATGTCCCGCTCGAGGGACGCCCTTGGCGCCACGGCCCGTTCGGCCCGCTCACCCCCGAGCTCGCCGGCGAGGCTGCGGACGACGTCGAGGACGAGGTCCTGGAGGTCGGCGCGGGCCTCGACCATGAGCCACTGTAACCGCCGGAGATGGGGAGCGCAATGACTTGACGCGGGCGGCCGCCCCTCGCCATGCTTGGCTCCGGAGGTCAGGGAACCATGCTGCGAGAGGTGACGCTCCGGGAGATCCACAGGGTCTTCGAGATCACGGACCGGATGGGGATCCACCGCGAGAGCCTCGTCATTCCCTTGGCACCGCGCCACCCCGGGCGCGTCCGTTCCATGCCGGGCGGGAAGCTCGAGATCGTCGTGGAATCCGAAGCGGACCTCGACCTCTGGTTCGCCGGGCTGGAAGCGGAGATTCGGAAGGTCGTGGGCTAGAGCCCGTGCGTCCTCGGGTGGTCGGCCGGCGAGGGTGGGCGAGGCGCGAGAAGGCCAGGATCCTTCTCGCGCCCTTCCCGGGAACTACTTGCTGCCGAGAGCCGCGTCCTTGGCGGCCTTGGCCACGACGAACTTGAGCCGGCGCTTCGCGGGGATCTTGATCGCCTCGCCCGTCTGGGGGTTCCGCCCCATGCGCGCCTTGTAGCTGCGGATCACCAGCTTGCCGACGCCGGGGATCGTGAAGCCGTTCTTGGCCTCCTTGTAAGCCAGGACAGCGAGGGCTTCCAGGTAGGCGGCCGACGTCTTCTTGGGGATTTCCACCTTCTCGGCCAGGGCTGCGACGATCTTCGACTTGCTCAACGCTTTTGCCATCGAGTCACTCCTCCTTCGACTGCTGCATCAATGTTGACGCGTGTTTCAGGCTTCATCAAAAAGGACGGTCATTCTACATGCGTTTTCCCGGCCGCTGTCAACAAGAATCCCCGCGCGGGGCTTGACTCAGGGACGTGCCGCGCCGCCGTCGTCGCGAATGACGAAGACGACTTCGCCCGGTCTGGCAAGGCCGAGCTGCTCTCGGGCCAGGCGCTCGATGGCCCTCGGGTCGGACTTGAGACCCGATATTTCTGCGGCCAGGCCGGCGTTCTCCGCCCGAAGATCCTCGAGCTGGCGCTGGAGGGCCTGGGCCTTCTGGCGTTGTGTCACGAGCTGGAGCATCCCCCGATCGCCGAAGAGCGAGCCGACGACGAGCGCTATGAGTGCGATGACCGAGGCGAGGCCGGCGGCCTTCCGCCGCAGCCCGGAGTCCCCGACGCTCTGTCCGTCCCAGCCCGTCATCAGTTAATCTGACACTTTAGAAAATAATTCATAAGATCTTATCACAGCGCAGTTTTCTGTGGTCGTGAGCCCTCGAGCGCCAAGCGTCGACCCCCCTTTCGGGTCATGGCGTCCTGGTAGCGACGCAGCAGGTCGACGAGCTCGAGGTTCAGCTTCTTGAGCTTGCGCAGGCCGCCGCGGAACTCGCGATAACGCGCCACCAGGCCCCTCGCCTGATCGAGGCGCGCGCCCTCCAGATAGGCGAACGACCCCTTGCCGCCGCTCCGCATCGAGAAGACGTAGTACGGCCCGTGCTTGCGCCCCTGACGGCAGGCGCATCCCTCTTTTCCGCACTCGCCGTAGCGCGCGAACACCGATCCCTGGAGGAGCTCCCGCTGCCGGAGGAGGGACCGGACGAGGGTCCGCTGTTCCTCGAGCCGGACCCGCACGCGCTTTCGCAGCTCCTCGGCGTCGCGCATCATGAATCCTGTGTCCTACAGTGGAATATAGAAAAACACTGTAAGAATAGGGAAATAGTGACCCCCTGTCAACCCTTTTCGGAGCGGCTCGTCGCGGCGGGAGCTCGGGCCAGGCGGGTGTATGATCGCGGCGTCAGGGCGGAGGCGAGGGCGATGTGGCTGCTCAAGACGGAGCCGACTGTCTACGGTTACGACGATCTGGAGCGCGACGGACGCGCCGTTTGGGACGGCGTCAAGAACCCCGTCGCCCTCAAGAACCTGCGAAACATGAGCGCCGGGGACCTGGCCTTCCTGTACCACACGGGGGACGTCAAGGCCGTCGTGGGCGTGGCCGAGGTGACGCGCGCCGCCTATCCTGACCCGAAGGCGAAGGGCGGCAAGCTCGTCGTCGTGGACCTGAAGCCGCTCCGCCGCTTGCCCAAGGCGGTGTCCCTCGCCACGCTCAAGGCCATGCCCCTCTTCGCCGACAGCCCCCTCGTGCGCCAGGGACGACTCTCGGTCGTTCCCGTCACGGCGGCACAGTGGAAGGCGATCGAACGGGAGGGCGGGCGGTGAGCCGCGCTCGTGGTGCTGTGCACGGTGGGGAAGGCCGAGGACGCCGAGTGGATCGCCCGCGAGGTGGTGGAGCGGCGTCTGGCGGCCTGCGTGAACATCGTTCCGGCGGTCACGTCCATCTACCGTTGGAGGGGCGAGGTGGAGAAGAACGAGGAGATCCTCCTGGTGATCAAGACTCGGAGCGAGCGCTTCGAGGCCCTCAGGGAGGCCATCGTCTCGATGCACAGCAGCGAGGTCCCGGAGGTGATCGCCCTGGCCGTCGAGGCGGGGCACGCACCCTACCTGGCGTGGCTCGACGACGCGGTGGGAGACTGAGGCCTCCTAGACCGCGGCGAGGCCCGCGCCGAGGTCGGCGAGAAGGTCGTCGGCGTCTTCACACCCCACGCTGATCCGCACCAGGCCGTCGCCGATCCCCAGGGCGTCGCGCTCGGGCTGCGTGTAACCCGCGTGGGTCATCGTGGCCGGGTGCGAGATCAGCGTCTCGATGCCCCCCAGACTCTCCCCGAGAGAGCAGAGCCGGACCGCGCTCAGCAGGCTGTCCGCGGCCTCGCGGGTCCCGAGGTCGAAGGAGATGAGCGCCCCGAAGCCGGTCGCCTGGCGCTTGTGGGTCTCGTGGCCCGGGTGGTCGGTGAAGCCGGGCCAGTAGACCCTACGCACCTTCGGCTGCGACCGGAGGAACTCGGCCACGCGACGCCCGTTCTCCTCGTGGCGCGGCATCCGGAGGGCCAGGGTCTTCGTGCCCCGCAGCACGAGCCAGGAGTCGAAGGGGGAGAGGATCGCGCCGGCGGCGTTCTGGACGTAACGGAGCCAGTCGGCGTGGGCGGCGTCGCGCACCACCGCCACGCCCCCCACGCTGTCGGAGTGACCGTTCAGGAACTTCGTGGTCGAGTGGACGACGATGTCGGCGCCCAGGGCCAGGGGGCGCTGGAAGAACGGGCTCATGAACGTGTTGTCCACGACGAGGACGGCGTTCCGCCGACGTGCCATCCCCGCGAGGGCCGCGATGTCGCAGACCTTCATCAGGGGGTTCGTGGGCGTCTCGATCCACAGCAGCGCGAAGTCGCCGGCGCTTCGGTCGAAGGCCGCCGCGTCGCTGGCGTCGAGGAAGGCGAACTGGACGCCGTAGCGCGAGAGGACCTTCGTGAAGAGGCGATGGGTGCCGCCGTAGACGTTGTCGGAGACCACGACCCGCTCGCCGGTCTTGACGAGCGAGAGCACGGCCTGGGTGGCCGCCATTCCCGAGGCGAAGCAGTAGGCGTCGCGGCCCCCCTCGAGGGCCGCGAGGTTCTTCTCGAGGGCGCGGCGGGTCGGATTCTGGGTCCGGGCGTACTCGTACCCCTTGTGCTTCCCGATACCCTCCTGGACGTACGTCGACGTCTGGAAGATCGGCGTGATGATCGCCCCCGTCGACGGATCGGGCTCCTGTCCGGCATGGATGCACTCGGTCGCGAATCCCATGGTCACCTCAGAGGTTCTCGAAGGTCCCCTTCCCGAGGTAGCGCTCGAAGCCGTCGGGGAAGAGCGTCACGACGACGGCGCCGGGAGGGAGGCGGCGCGCCGCCTCTCGCGCCGCATGGGCGGCCGTTCCCGACGAGCCCCCCACGAGGAGGCCCTCGCGCCGCGCCAGCTCCTTCACCGCGGCGAAGGAGGTGTCGTCGTTCACGGTCACGATCTCGTCGATCCGGGAGCGGTCCAGCGCTCCGGGCCAGAAGGAGCCCCCGATCCCCTCGACCCTGTGAGGACCCGCGGGGCCGCCTCCCCAGATCGACCCATTCGGCTCCGCCAGGATCGCCCGGATGCGCGGGTCGCGCTCCTTGAAGTAGCGCGCCACACCGGTGAAGGTCCCGCCGGTGCCGGCGCCGAGGACGACGGCGTCGGGGAGGCGCCCGAGCTGCTCGTGGATCTCGGCCGCCGTCGTTCGGTAGTGGGTCTCGGGGTTGGCGGGGTTCTCGAACTGCTGAGGCGCGAAGGCGCCCCGGATCGTCTCGGCGAGCGCCTTCGCGCGAGCGATGGCCTCGCCGATCCCCCCTTCGGTCGGCGTGAGGATGATCTCGGCCCCGAGCGCCTCCATGAGGACGGTCTTCGGTCCGACGAACTTCTCGGGGACCACGAGGATCACGCGATAGCCGCGGCTCAGGCCGATGAGGGCCAGGCCGATGCCCGTGTTTCCCCCTGTGGCCTCGATGATCGTCGCGCCCGGCTCCAGCCGCCCCGAGGCCTCGGCGGCCTCGATCATCCCCAGGGCGGCGCGGTCCTTGACGCTTCCCCCCGGGTTCAGGAACTCGAGCTTGGCGTAGATGTCGGCGCCGCCCTCCGGCGCGAACGCTCCGAGGCGCAGGAGCGGCGTCCGCCCGATCAGGTCGAGGACGCTCCGGGTGGCGCCCCTCGCGGCCGGCGCGGTCGTCAGCGCGGTTCGCGTCATGTCCGAAAGCGCAGAATAACCCGCGCTCCGCGGAGCGGTCAACGAAGGAGCTTGTCGCACTCCTCGGCGGGGACCGCGCGGCTGAAGAGCCACCCTTGCGCCCGGTCGCAGCCCTGTTCCGCGAGGAAAGCGCGCTGCGCCTCGGTCTCGACACCCTCGGCCACGACCCGGAGCTTCAGCGTGCGGGCCATCGCGATCACGGCCGTCACGATCGCCGCCGCGTCGCCGTCGACGGTGATGTCGCGGATGAAGGAGCGGTCCACCTTCAGGGTGTCGATGGGGAGGCGCTTCAGGTAGCTGAGGGACGAGTGGCCAACGCCGAAGTCGTCGATGGAGAGGCCGACGCCCAGGGCCTTCAGCTCGCGCAGGGTCTGGATCGCGGACTCGGGGTTCTGCATGGCGTAGCTCTCGGTGATCTCGAGGTCCAGGAGGCTCGCCGGGAACCCGGTCTCCACGAGGGCCCGTGTCACCTGGGCCGCCACGTCGGGCTGCTGGAACTGCCGCGCGGAGAGGTTCACGGCGAGGCGCAGATCGGGGAGGCCCGACTGCTGCCAGCGGCGGACCTGCTCGCACGCGGTGCGCCAGACCCAGGGCCCGATGGGGATGATCAGCCCGGTGACCTCGGCCAGGGGGATGAAGTCGTCGGGGAGGACGAGCCCCTTGCCCGGGCGGTTCCACCGGAGGAGGGCCTCGACGCCGTAGGCCCTTCCCGTGGCGAGGTCCATGAGGGGCTGGTAGTAGAGAACCAGCTCGTTCCGCGCCAGCACCGTGCGCAGGCTGTTCTCGAGGGCGAGGCGCTCCACCGCCGTGTCGTTCATGGCGGCCGCGTAGAGCTGGTACGTGTCGCGTCCCTTGTCCTTGGCCCGGTACATGGCGGCATCGGCGTTCTTCACCAGGGTCTCCGGGTCGGTGCCGTCGTCGGGATAGAGGCTGATGCCGACGCTCCCCGTCACGAAGAACTCGCGCCCGTCGACCGGGAGCGGCTGCCTCAGGGAATCCAGGATCTTCTCGGCCACCTTCGCGGCGTCCTCTCCCCGCGCGATCCCGGGGAGCAACAGCGTGAACTCGTCGCCCCCGAGGCGGGCCACGGTATCCCCCTCGCGGATCGAGCCCTCGATCCGCTCGGCCACGGCCTGGAGGAGGCGGTCCCCGAGCGTGTGGCCGAGGGAGTCGTTGATGATCTTGAAGCGATCGATGTCGAGGAAGAGGACGCCGAGCTTCTGGCCCTGGCGGTGCGCCTGGGCGACTGCCATCGCCAGGCGGTCCGCGAACAGCAAGCGGTTCGGCAGGCCCGTCAGGATGTCGTGGTACGCCAGGCTCTTGATCTGCTCCTCGGCGCGCTTGCGCTCGGTGACGTCGAAGGCCGTCCCGAGGACGGCGGGCTTGCCGTCGAACTCGAGGAGCCCCGCCGAGTAGTCGAGCCAGCGGACCTCGCCGTCCTTCTTGAGGATCTTGATCTCGTACCGCGAGGGGAGCGCGTCGCCTTTCTGTCGCGCGAGGCCCCGCTCGCGGACCTCGTCCCGGATCTCCGGGTGAACCATCTGCCAGAACTCCATCCCCGCCAGCTCCGTCCGGGAGTAGCCCGTGATGGAGGCCGTCGCCTCGTTGGCGTATCGGAAGGAGGAGCCCTGATAAATGAAGATGGCGCAGGGCGCCGTGTCGGCCAGCGTGCGGAAGCGCTCCTCGCTCTCCTGGAGCGCGTCCGCGGCCGCCTTCCGGTCCATGGCCGTGGCCACGTGGCGTGACACGAAGGTCAGGAGCTCGAGGTCGTCCTCGGTGAACCGCGCGTCCTCGGAGTAGCTCTGGACCACCAGCACGCCGAAGGCCCTGTCCCCCCTCTTCAGGGGGACCCCGAGCCAGTCCAGCGACGGCTCGCCCACGAGCTCGACCTGGCCGTGGGCCTCGAGGTCGGCGAACACCGCGGGGGAGGCCAGGAGCGGCTCGCCGGTCCTGAGGACGTACTCGGTCAGGCCGCGTCCCGCGGGCACCTCGGGGGAGAAGGTGTCGACCTCGTCCACGAAGTAGGGAAAGCGCAGCGTCCGGGACGCCTCGTCGTAGAGGGCGATGTAGAAGTTCCGCGCGTACATCAGCTCGCTCACGATGGAATGGATGGCGTGAAGGAGGGCGTCCATGTCCTCGACGGACGTCGTCGTCTCGGCGATGCGGTAGAGCGCCGACTGAAGGCGCTCGGACCTCTTGCGCTCGCTGATGTCCCGAACGACGCACACGATGCCGCCGCCCTGGATCGCGTCGAGGGAAACCTCCTGGGGGAAGGTGGTTCCGTCCTTTCGAACGCCGGTCGACTCGCCCCGCCAGCGTCCCGTCCGCCAGAAGACGGGCATGACCTCCGTCTCCAAGCGGCGGAGCTCGTCCCCCCGATAGAGCAGCCGCCACGAGCGCCCCATCAGCTCGGCCGGGGAGTCGTACCCGTATATCCGGGCGTGGGCCTCGTTCAGGAAGGCGTAGTGGCCGTCGGGGTCGAGGACCGCCATGCCGTCCATGGCGGCGGCCATGGCCTGCACCTGCTGGCGGTGGGCCTCCCCGCGCTCCTCGAGGTCGGCGCCCTCGCGCTCCGGGCTCTCCCGACGCCGGCTCTGCTTGGCCAAGCTGACCGCTCCCTCAAGACGACTCGAGACACGCGGGGTCTATCGGGTAGATGTTAGCGCATCGCGAGAGGATGTCCCTCCTCGGCCAGGCAGAGGCCGACGCGGTGGCCCAGGCCGAACCCCTCCGCCCTCCAGCCGACGCTCGCCCGGGCGACGCGCGTCGCCGGGCTCGGCAGCGCTCCCCAGCCGAGGGACGCGGCCAGGGCGCGATGGGCCTCGTCGTATCGCCAGGGGCGCGACGAGCCGCCGATCGCGCACCTCCAGGGTCCAGACGCCGTCCGGCCACTCGACCGATAGATCGTCGACGGCTCCGCCGAAGGCCGCCGCGACCTCCGCCTCGGACCAGACGCGGCTCCAGGGGCGGGAGGCGGCGACGTGGCGCGGGCACGAAGCGACGCGCCGGTCCCCGTTTCCCCAGACCGCGTGGGGAGACAGGGGTGCGCCGCCGCAGTGTCCGGTCCAGAAGGCGGGTCCCGGCTCGCGAGACGCGGCCTCGGCCCGTGACCACGCGTCGTCGTCGAGGAGGGGCGCCTCCGCCGCGTCGCCGCGCGGAGCGACGGTGGCCGCCGCGCCCCGCCACGTGAGGCGCGGCCCGCGCCCGAGGAACCAGGCGCAGTGGGTGGTGTCGCACACGTCGGCGTCTTCGTGGCGCGGTCCCGCGCCCAGGAAGCGAAGGACCGCCGCCGCCAGGTCCCCGCGGAGGGCGGGTCGCCCCCCGGGCAGCTCCGCCGCAAGCACTCCGTCCACGTACTCGCGGGGCTCGAGGTCGGCGATCACGCGCAGTGTGTCGCCGGGCGCACTCTCGCAGGAGAGCGCCCCGCGAAGGCGCCGGACCATTCGCCGCTCGGGGATCGACAGCTCCCAGAGGGCTTCCCCGAGGCGGTCCCCGGCCCTCAGGTCGAGGGTGGCGCCGGCCCCCACATAGCCTCGCGCGCCCGATGCCGGAGAGCCCCCGCAGTTGCGCACCGACACCCGAGATGGAGCGAGGGCCTCGAAAAGCGACACGCGCACGCGATCGGCGACGCGAGGGCCTGCGAGAGCCCGGGACCTCTCCTCGCGGCCGTCGCTCACGACAGGGCCGATGGGCGTCGTCCAGGGACGCAAGGTGGCGAGGGGAGCGGCCAGGCGAAGGGCCGCCTCGCGCCCGGTGCCCTCCGGCAAGAGGCCCAGCACGCCCCATCCGGAGTCGTCCACCGCCACGGCCCATCCCGACGTCGCAGCGGGTCGGCCGTCGATGGCCGCGGAAGTGCCCGTCTTGGCCCAGTAGCCGCGCCCCGCCAGGCCGCTCGCCGTTCCCGAGAGCGCCGCGTCGCGGAGACCCGAGAGCAACAGGCGCCTCACGGACTCCCCCGTCGTCCACGGCTCTCGCGTCAGCCGACGATAGGCGTCGAGGAGCGTCGCAGGAGGGATGGTGGCGCTCCCGCTCCCGAGGCCGATGGCGGCCTCGGGAGAGACGTGCTCTCCGACCACGAAGCCTTCTCCCCGAAGCGTGGCCACGAGGACGCCTTCGGGCGTCCCTTCGGCGAGATGACGGAAGTAGGCGTTGCACGACAGGGCCGTCGCCCGAGTCATGTCCACGAGGCCATGTCCCGAACGAAGCCAGCACCCCGAGCGGGCGTCGCAGCGAAACGGTTCAGGGACGGCGGCCGGATGCGCACGGGCCCAGGCCTTGGCCACGAACGGCTTCTGGAGGGAGCCGACGGGAAGGGGGTTGGTCGGGGCGCCCACGTCAGCGACCACGCTGCCCCCTTCGAGACGCCAGACGATGAGGTCTCCCTGGGAGGCGGACGAGGCCGCCGCCAGGACCGACGCCGCGAGGAGCAGCGCTACCGAGCGGTTCCGAAGACGATGCGCTCGGTCCATCCCGTCGGGCTCCGTCGACGCTCGATTTCCAGCGATTTCGCTTCCGGCATCCAGCCGAGCAGGCCGAGAATGCGATCGGAGAAGGGACGGATGCGCTCGGGGGCAGACGGCCCTTCGGCCCGCGCCCAGCGGGCCGCTTCGGTCCGCACCGCCTCCAGGTCCACCCGCGCCCAGCGGACGACGTCGGACGAGGGGGCCGGCGTCGGTGCGTCGACGAGCTCCGCGGCGCTTCCCGCCAGCCACAGATACTCCCCGGTGCGGCGCATCGCGAGGGCGGGGAGGTCGGGCCCGACGCGGATCTCCTTGGCACCTGCCGCTGCCGCCGTGGCTGTGGGGCCGCCCCGTCGCGCAACCGACGCCGAACAGAGGGCGAGGACATCGGCATCGAGGCTCGCAGGCCAGCGGAAGACGATGCGACGCCTGCCGTCGGCGCTCAGCGTGTATCCCCAGGCGCTCACCGGGTTCCTGCGCAGGAGGTCGCGCCAGAGAGCGACGTCTCCCTCCTCCCACGCCATCGCGGCCGCCGGTGGACGGCGGAGGTCCACGAGGTAACGGTCGGTCGACGCCGGCGTCGCCGAGGGGAGGGGCCCGATGGGCTCGACGGGCCGGTCGGGCCTCGTGGCCACGGGCTCGAGGAGCCCGCCCCGGACGGCGTCCAGGAACGCCTCCGCGTCCGTTTCCCAGGCCGCCGCCGCCGCGCCCGGCGCCTCGAACAGGGCGGCCGTCGGACCGGGGTCTCCCTGTCCCTCGCGCACCTCGACGAGATGGCCCCCTTCCAGGCGCAGTGCCGCTCGGACGTGCCCTGCGGGGGCCATCGGCCCGAAGAGGAACTCCCGCCGGAAGTACCGGTCCTTGGCCAGCGCCTCGGCGTCGAGATCGATGCTGACGAGGCCGGCCAGCGGCGCCTCGAAGGAGCGCCCGGCGAGGAGCTCGTCGAGGGCCAGGGTGAGGGCCTCTTCGCTCGTGGCGAGGAGGAGCCGGTCCCCGGTCTGGGCCCAGGCCAAGCCCATGCGGCGCTCGGTTTCGCCGGCCCCGGCGGGGGCGCGCTGGGCCACCACGTGATAGGGAATTCCGCCATGGCCTCTCGCCGTTCCGGGCCTCAAGGGCGCGGGCAGGCCTGCGGCGCCTCCTTCGACCACCATCACGGCGTCGAGGCCTCCGGCGTCGAGCAGGGCGAAGCCGATCGCCCTCGGGCGGAGCGACAGGACCGTCGTCCAGGTCCACGGAAGATCGCCCGCGAGCTTCGACCACTGGTCTTCGAGCTTCGCGCCCACCTGGGACCTCCGCCACGCCGCCACGACCGGGTCGCCCTCGTCGGGGGCACCGGTGAGGGCGCGGCGGTAGGCCCCGGTCAGGGAGGCATCCAGGGCGGCCGCGTCGGGGATGACGATGCGGACGGGGGCCGGAGGGAGCGGGACGCCGGCCGAAGCGGCGGCGGGAATCAGCATGAGGCCGAGGAGAAGACGGCCGCTCATCGCGGCGCTCCGGCGTCGAGGACCGAGGCGAGGACGCGCCAGTCGAGGTCGCGGGGCCGATACGGAGCGGGCTTGCCGTCGGCGAGGCGGAAGGCGGGGGGCGGCCCCTCGGGCCGGCGCAGGGCCGCGGCCTCCGTCCGGAGCGCGGCGAGCCCCGACGCGCCTCGCTCGCTCAAGACCGCAAGCGCGGCGTCCAGGGTGCGCGCGTCGTCGGCACGTGCCGCCAGGCGGGCCACGTCGGCCAGGGCGTCGTCGATCTCGACCCGGCGGAAGCGCCGCCGCCGCAGGTCCTCGGCCAACGCGGAGGGGCTCGGCGCTCCGAGGGCGGAGCGCGCTGCGCGCCAGGAACGCGAGGCGAGCCGTCGGGCGATGCGCAGATCCAGGAGCGCCTCGTCCGCTCGCTGGGAGCCCAGGGTGTCCATGGCCGGATCCTCGAGAGCGGCGGCGGCAAGACGCATGGGCTCCTCGTCTTCCGCCCGCACCGCTCGGAGGGCGGAGCGCGCGGCCAGCAGGTCGAAGGGGTGGGCCTTCAGATGGACGAGCAGGCTCGGTCCGATCGACCCGGCCTCGCCCTTCCAGGACGGGAGCGCCGCTCCCCACGTCGGGGGCGCCACCACTCCCTCGGCGGCCGCGGCATCGGCCACGCTCCGCCAGAGGTCGAAGGCCCGGACTTCCTCGACGCGGGTCCAGCCCCCGCGGGGCCGGGCGTCGATCACGAGGCGCGCGGCCCCCGAAGGGTCATGGACGCGCACGAGGTCCTCGGCGCGCCGCGCCGTCTCGTCGTACGCGAAGCGCTGCGTCCAGCGCGCCATCCAGCGCGGCGCCTCGGCCGGAGCGAATCGCGCGAGCGCGTCGACGACGCCCCCGAGCCCCTCGGGCGCCCAGTCGCCGCGGATCCAGGCGTGCTCGAGCTGGGAGAGGAGGGTCCTCTTGTCGTCCGTTGAGGTCCCGAGCTCGAGGGCCAGGCGCCACGACGCGAGAGGAACCGGACCGACGGCGCGGCGATCCGCCAGGGCCTTCCGGAAGCGCGCCTCGGCGCCCGCTGCGCGCTTCACGTCGCGGAAGGGTTGGAGCCAGGCGGTGAGCCGCGCCGCCAGCGGGTCGACGGGATCGGAGGCTTGCTCCGAGGGCGCTGCCGCGGCGGAGAGCGCCTCGTCGGGGTCGCCGTCGCCCTCCGCCGCCGAGGGCTGGACGGCCTCCAGCGTGTACGGGGAATCGGTCGACGTGGTCGAGGCGACCATGGCGTCGACCCACGCGAGGGCCCGATCGTCCTCGTGACGACCGAGGGCCGCGCGGACCTGGAGAAGGCGCACCACGTCGTCGCTCTCGCGGCTCCGGGCCGCGAGAGCGTCGAGGCGCGCCGCCTCGGGGAGCGCGGCGACGGCCTCGAGGGCCTCCGCCCGCTCGGAGACGCGCTGCCGATCCAGCCACTCTGCGGCATGAGGCCAGTAGCCGCCCAGCGTCGCCAGCCCTCGCCGAGGGAGCGGCGCGGCTCCCTGGGCCCAGAGCTCGCTCAGGAAGAAGCGGACCTGCTCGGCCGAGAGATCGCGCTCACTCTCGGCCCATCGCGACGCGAGCGCGGCGCGGAAGCCCGGCGCGGTCGCTCGTCGTGAAGCGCGCCGCCACGTCGGCGCCCCGGCGGTCCCTCAGGTACGCGAGGAGCGCCGGAGGCACGGGGGAGGCAGGCGTCGAGGAGATCCAGCGCGGGTGCGAGGCCCAGGTCCTGAGCCAGGGTCTCGTAGCGTCCGAAGGCTCGCTTCCGTCAGGGACGCCTGGGCCTGCCGGATATCCCGCTGCAGGATCTCCCGGGCGCGCTCCGTGCGTCCGGCGGTCACCAGGAGACGGAGGTGGGCCGATCGCCAGGCCGGATCGTCGGCGCGCCCCGGGTGCTCCGCCGCCAGGTCGAGGGCGAGGGGCGCGTTGCCTTCGGCCATCGCCAGGCGCACGCCCAGGAGGGCGCGCTCGGTCTCGTGGCCGCGATCGCGCGACTCGGAGGGGACGAGGGGAGCATCGGCGTTCCCTTCGCGGAGACGGACGAGCGTCTCGAGGACGAACCAGGCCTCGCCGGGACGCTCGCCCCAGAGGGAGCCCGGAAGGCGCCCCGCGTCCTTCCCCTGGCCGATCACGCGGTCTTCCCCGGTCTCCGCCATGGCGCCCGCGGCGTCCTTCCGCGGGGCGAACTCGGCCCAGAGCCATTCGGCATCGGTGCCGAGCACGTCGCCGATGGTGCGAGGACCGCGCAGCTTTCCGAGGATCGGGTCGCGCGCGGCGCCGGGCGCCCCGGCCACGAGCCGCCCGACGGCCAGAGACGCCCTCTCGACCACGTCGCGGCGAGCTCGCAGGACGGGATCCTGCGCGGCGGCGCCCGCGGGCGTCTCCCAGAATCGGAACCAGGCCGTGCGCTCGGTCTCCGGCAGGATCGCCACGAGCGGCGCCACGTCCCATCGCTTCGCCGCGAGGGCCCAGAAACGGTCCCACGAGCGGCGGCTCGCGAAGACGCGTGCGGTATCGGACAGCGCCTCGGGCCTCGCGGCCAGGGATCGCGACCAGGTTTCGAGAGCGGCCTTGTCGGCGAGCCACGCCGCCCAGGGCAGGGGCTCGCTCGCGGAGGCGAGGGCCACGGGGGAGAGCGCCCGGCCGACCAGGTCGCTCCAGCGCCCCTCGAGGAACGCCCCGAGGTCCGCCTCCCGGTCGCTCCGCACGAGCTCGCGCACCCAGAGCCCCTCGAGGCCGGGTGCGTGGAGGACGAGAACCGGGTTGGTCCCGTCGCGCTCGAGACCGTGGTCACCACCTGGCTTCCCACGCTCTCGGTGAAGGTCGCCGTCGCTGCCGTCTGCCACGGCCCCGGCGTGCGCGCGATCCAGCGGGCGGCCAGGTCCCGACGAACCGAAGGCTCGAGGCTCGCTGCGCCGACGAACGGCCACCATCGGCGGAGCGCCTCGTCGCTTCCGGGAGCGCCCGCGCCCGCCGGAAAGAGCTGGCGCATCACCCAGGCCAGGACTTCCTCGCGCTGCTCGGGACGCCCGCGCTCGGAGAGGACGCGCCCGGCGGTCACACGATACGAGTCGTCTTCGGCGCGGCTGCGGAGGCAGCCGGAGGAACGCATCGGTTCGCGAGGGCCAGCTCGGCCTGCTCCGCTCTCGGAAAGCGCGCTGGCGGCGATCTTGGCGGGGGCGTCGTCCGGGGCGAGGAGCCGCCAGGCGAGGCGGGGGTGGCCGTACTCCAGGAGGCGCCGAGCGGCCCGCGCGCGCCGCGCCTCCAGCTCCCGGCCCCGCTCGTCGTCCAGGGCCCCCTCGCGGGCGAAGGCGTCGAGGGCCCCGCGCTCGACGGCCAGCGCCCGGTCGGCGTCGCCTGCGCGCGCGTAGAGGTCGCTGCGCCATCCCGCCACCGATTCGTCGGCGCGCCGGGGTGCGTTCCATCCCTCGAGGTAGTCGGCGGCCTCTCGCAGCCGGCCGGCGCGGACCATGAGGTCCACGGCCTCGCGCCAGAGCGACTCGCGCTCGGGCCGAACGCTCACGGCGGTCTTGGCCATGGCGATGGCGCCCTCGAGATCGTCGGCGTGGCGCTTGATCTCCCGCACGGCGACGGCCCATCGGACGTCGCGGGGGCTTCGCTGCCGCTGCCGTTCGAAGAATCCGAGGAACGACGCGGTCTGGCCGGCCCGGTCGGCGGACCGCAGCGCGTCCGCGAGCCAATCGCGCTCGAGGCGGCGGTTGAGCGCCTCGATCCAGAGGGACACGGCTGCGCCGGCCTTCTCGGCATCGGCGGCTCGAGCGAGCTCGTGGAAGAGATCGGCGTGCAGCTCGCGTCTTCAGCTTCTCGGACTCGCGCCCCGCCAGGGCCATCGGGTCGAACGTGGCGTCCTCCTTGAAGGAGAGGCGCGCGAGGAGGTGGATCGCGCCGAGGCGCTCGGCGTCGCTCAGGTTCCCGCCGAGGAGCGCGTCGACGGCGCGGCGGGCCTGGGGCACGTCCTTGGCGTCGAGGGCTTCCCGCGTGAGCCGCTGGAGGAGAGCCTCGCGATGCCCCGACGCGGCCCGGGGGATCGTCTCCTCCAGGAGGCGCCTTTCGTCGGCGCCCCGAGCTTGTCGGGTGAGGAAGGCGAGGTGATCCTCCAGCACGCCGAGGCTCCAGGAGTAGCGCGTCGAAAGGCTTCGCCACGCGGCGTCGGCCCCTGGCGCGTCCTGGCTTCGCTCCAGGAAGGCCGCCCTCTCGGCCTCCGCGTGCATGCGCGGCGCGCCCTCGGGCAGCCGCTCGATCCGCGGGGCCAGGGAGACCCAGAGGGTGTCGGCTTCCTGGCGGCGATCGTGGTCCAGAAGGTAGCGCGCCCGCTCCGCCTCGCGGGCGATCCGGTCCTCCTCGGTCGTGGCCAGGGCCGCTCGGCGGGCAAGGGCGAGGCTCTCGAACCTGATCCGCCCGTCGCGCCCCGCCCGGGCCTCCAGGAGCGGCTCCGCCCAGCGCTTGGCGGCGTCGACGAACTCGGTCGCGGTGGCCGCGGGGATCATGGCCTCGGCCCGTGCGAGGAGAACGTCACCGATCCGGGTCGTCCCCGCCTGGTCGCCGCCCCCGCATCGCATCGCGCCTCGTCTCGCGCTCGGCGCGTCCGATCGGGTCGCTCGGCATGTCCATCGAGTCGATCCAGTCGTCGGCGTCCCACGGAAGGCCGGGCTCGGGGGGAGTGACGGTGGCGAGGGGGAAGAGGGACGCGAGGACCTCCTCGTCGGCCTTCACGCCGGGACGCAGGGACGCGATGCGCTTCTCGACGAGCGCCCGGACCCTCTCCCGGCCCATGAGCTGCGACAGGCGTCGAAGGGAGCGTTGGTCGCGCTCGAAGGCGGAGCAGAAGCAGTCCCCCTCCTCGGGCCACAGGGCGGCCAGGTACTCGTCGACGGCTCCGGTGATGTCCCGGTTCTCCTCCCGCAGGACCCCCGCCTCGAAGGCGAAGAAGCGCGGGCGCTTCGCTTGCCGGCGCCCTTCCTCGACGACGGACAGCGCCTCCGCCATGTGGCCGTAGTCCCAGAGGAGCGTGGCCAGCTCGGCCACCCTGTCCGCGTTTAGCGCCTCCCCCTCGAGGAGCCGTTTCCAGAGCGCCGAGGCGAGATCGGGTCGGCCCCTGTCCTCCTCCAGCTCTCCCAGGGCCGTCCAGAGGGAGGCCGCATCGGCGAGGGCCGGAGCCGTCCGCTCCACGACGACGTGAGCCGCTCGGGCGTGGGTCGGGTCGAGACCCGCGAGCGACCGATGGAGCGTGAGGGCGCGGGCGGCGAGGTCGCCGTCGCCCGGGTAGGCCGCGGCGAGGCGGTCCGCGGGCTCTACGGCGCGCTCGAATCGGGAGAGGCGGCCCCAGCCGTCGAAGAGGAGCTGGTCCTCGACAGGGGAGAGGCCCCCCCCCTTCTCCATCTCGCCGAGGCGACCCTCCAGGGAGCCGTCGCGCATGCGGGCCGCCATCCATTCCTCGCGTCGCGCCGGATCCACGAAGAGGAGCGCCGCCCGACGCTCTTCCAGGAGTGAGTCCTCGACCACGACGCGGTGCACCTTCTCCTTGACCAGGACCGCCGTCCCGCGCCGCGCCACCTCCTCCTCCCAATCGTGCCGGCTCTCCAGACGCCCCAGCGCCTCCTGAAAGACGCGGCGGCTGTGGGAAAAGCGCTGCAGCGCCTTCAGGCGGACCCAGTCCGCCCAGGGGACGAGTCGAACGCGGGTGCCCACGGCCGGCTGTTCCGGCACGGCCAGCGTGACGTCCAAGGACTCGGCCCGGGCGAAGACCTCGGCGCCGCGGAAGCGCGCGGCGATCTCGGCCGCCAGCCGTTGCAGGTCCCCGTGGCGCGAACGACGGGCGTACCATCGCGCGGCCGAGTCCCAGATCCCCGGCTCCTTGAACCGCGCGAGGGCCCTCTCGTAGCGCGGTCCCAGCTCGTCGTCGAGGTTCCAGCCCTCGAGGCGCCGCGCCAGGTCGGACCACAAGGCCTCGTCGTCGGGGAGGCGGTCCATCTCGCCGAGGAGCAGCTCGAGAGACGCGCGGTGGCTGGGATCGCGCTCCTCCGCTCGGCTGACGGCCTCCTCGATGGCCTCGGCATAGGTCGTCGTGGCCGGCGGGGACGGCACGCGACGCCAGGGCTCGGCCGCGTTCCAGGAGCCGCCGCTCGGCTCGGCCGGCCGGGCCGGCTCCAGGGCGGGCCGGGTGCCGTCGGCGGCGAGGTCCCGAAGCCGCGAGCGATGGAGGCGCATCTCCTCCGTCACCGGGACGGTGACCTGACGCATCGCGAGGAGGGCGACGCGGCGCGCCTCCCCGGCGACTTCGGGAGCAGCGGCCGCGAGGGTCGGGAGGAGCTTCAGCGCGTCGGCCCCCTCGCCCCGCTCCACGTGGCGCTCCATGATCGCGAGGCGCAACGCCGGGAGGGCCGGATGGGAGGCGTTGCGGCGCGCCAGCTCGTCGGCGAGAGCACGGGCCGTCGCGAAGGTCCGCTCCGGCATGGACTCGGATTCGAGGCGGGCGAGGGCGTCCTTCCAATCCTGTCCCGTCAGGAGGAACGAGAGGCCGCCGGTCCAGAAGCCCGGCGTGCGGTCGACGCGCGCGACCCAGCGATACGGCTCGTCGTTGTACGTTCCCCAGCCCAGGGGGCGGCCGCCGGCGCGGAGGGCGAGGCGCGCGAGAGGTGCCAGATCGTCGGTGCGATCCCCCTCGGCGGCGCGCTGGGCGGCGGCGAGACGGTCGCGAAAGGCCTCGGGGACGGCGTCGATCTCCGCGTGGAGGCGCTCGAGGAGGAGCCAGCCGCGCCGGTCCAGCGTGCCCTCGTAGCGGCGCTCGACCTGGCGCAGGAGATCCGCGGCCGCGTCGCCGCGCCCCTGTCCTTCGAAGCACGTCGCGAGGCGGACGAGGGCGGGTGCGTCGAAGGAGCGCTCCAGCGTTGCGCGCCAGGCCTCAGGAGACAACGGCGCCCCCCGCTCGACGCGCCGCGCAAAAGCCTGGGCGACGGGCAGTCCCCAGGCCGTCTCGCCGCCCACCGCCTCGTCCAGGATCTCGAGGGCGCGGCGGTCGTTGCCGTGGTCCGCCTGGAGATCGGAGCGCAGGAGGAGCCGGCGCTCGGTGGTGAGGGCGCGGCTCCCGGAGAGGGCGGCCTCGGCCTCGTCGAGGCGCCCGGTGTTCTCGAGGGCTCGCACCCAGTCCTCGAGCGCGCCCGGATCCTCGGGGAAGAGCGCGGCCCGGGCCTGGCGCACGGCGAGAGGGTCGGCCGCCTCGGGATGGGCGTCCGCCCAGCGCACACGCTCGTCCGCCAACGAGCGTCGAGCCGCCGCGGGCAGGCCCGGCAGCGCCTTCTCCGCGGCGCGGAAGGCAAGGCTCCACTCGTGGAACTCGTTTCCCCACCGAGCGGCCTCGTCCCACGCCTCCGCTCCCTCGGTCTCGGCCCACCTCTCGAGGGCCGACACGGCCCCGGCTCGGTCCCCCAGCTCGCGGCGCGTGTCGGCCAGATGGCGAAGGGCAGAGGGTTCGCTCCGGGCCTCCAGGGCCGCCGCAAGCTCCGCCGTCGGTGTCGGGTAGTGGACCGCTCGACCGTCCACCGTCGAGACGCGCGTGGCCAACGTGTAGATCCAATCGGCCTCGGTCATGTCGTCCCACGACAGGTCTCCCCTCGACGCGGCGATGCCTCCCGCGCCCAGCACGACCACGAGGAGCGGAGCCAGACGCCGCCGGCTCACGGGAGCACCGCCAGCGTCGCGCGGGCGAAGCCGTGGTTCTTGGCCGCGTCGACGGCCTCGAAGAAGACGTCCTGGGGTCCTTGCGCGCTCGCGGGAACGCGGAGCAGACCCACCGAGCGCTTGAGGGCCGCGTCCCAGCGCAGGGAGACCGGTGGGGCGTCGCCGACGCGTGCCGTCACGAAGAGGACGTCCTCGTCGGTTCGGACGGCGACGCGCAGGGTCTCGCCCCCGTGAGCGGGGCGGAGGGCGTCCGGCGTCACGGTGGGGGCCCGCCCGTCGAGGACGAAGCTCTTCGACTCCGCCACCGACGCGCCGCTGACGTCGCGCAGGACGATCCGGACCGTATAGCGTCCGTCGGCAAGGCCCTCGGGGACGAGGAATCGCCCTTCCCACAGCTCGGTGCCGAAGCGGCGCTCGAGGGGAAGACGGAGGCCGAAGGGGAAGAACGCCACCGCCGACACCGTTCCCTTGTCGCACTCCACCCTCAGGACCGGATCCCCCGGCTGGATGCGCCGAGGACGAAGCAGCGACCGCGGCGCCGCCAGGAAGGCGGTGTAGGGCGTGACGAACTTGTACCTCTTGGAGAGCGCGATGATCTCCTCGATCCATTCGCGCCGCTCTCCCTCGGCCTCGATGCGCCGCAGGAGGTCGTCGACGCGCGCTCGGGCCCAGCGCCGCGGAAGGTCGCGCGCGTCGCCGGCGCGCTCGGGAAGCGGGGCCTCGATCGAGACGCTCCCGGAATCGAAGAGCGGAGACGGCAGCGTCCAGCGCAGGTGCTCCTGCGGCACGGAGTAGCGCCCCACGAACCCCGACAGGCTCCCCGCCGTCAGAGGCTGCGTCATCACGGCGTAGACGTCCCGGAGACGGGGCTCGCCTCCGACCACGGTGAAGGGCCGTGCCGCCGGGATCGCTCGGGGTGGAGCCGCGGACTCCACCGGCGCCAGGAGGCGCCTCAAGAAGATGTCCGCCTCCACATCGGTGGCCGTGGGACCCAGCAGGCCCGCCGACTCTGCCGAGAGGGCCTCTCCCGCCTCGCCTCCGCTGACTGCGGCAAAGAGGGGCAGGGCGCCGCGGGCCTCGCCCAATGCCTTCGAGGTGCCGGCCCCTTGCCCGTCGGCCAGGAGGAGGATGCGACCACCGTCCCCGACGAGCCGCCGCGCCGCAGCCACGGCGCGGGGTACGTCCGTTCCGGGAGCGAGGGGTCGCTGCCGCAGCGCCGCGAGCGCCGCGTCGATGGCGGGGCGGGTGGCCGGCTGAAGCGTGGCGCCGGCCGTCGCGGGCTCCCGGTCGAACGGGACCAGGACGATGCGATCGTCGGGGCGAAGCGCGTCGAGGACCCGGAGAAGGCGTGCGTACGACGCCTCGAGGCCGGCCCAGCGGTGGCTGAGGGACGTGTCGAAGAGAACGGCCAGGGAGACGGCTGGTCGGGGCTGCGCAGCGGGCGATGCGGCGACCGGTGCCGCGGGCGCGGTCGGGAAGGCCTCGAGAAGGAAGAAGCCGTCCTTTTCCGGGGGGATCTCCGACGGCCGCTCCCACGGGGCGAGGGCGAGCCCGTCGAGGAGTCTTCCGTCCGGGCTTCGGAACGCCGTCAGCGCGAGAGGCGGGACGCCCTGAGGGCGGAGACGGACGACGAGATCGCGATCGAGGCGCACGTCGGCGCCCGCGAACGAAAGCGCGCGGCCGTCGGCGGCCAGGGGGAGCGCACCGGCTCCGGCCGTCCCCTCGCGGTCGTCGAGGCGCACGTGGACCTCGAGACGCCGCGCGACCCCGGGTTCGCCCTCCGGGGGGCGCATTCCCAGACGGAACTCCCCTTCCCCCTGCCCGAACGGGACCTCCTGCTGGAACTGGAGCTCGAGCCGCTTCGTCCCCCGCGCCGGGATCGGAGCGACGGTCACCGAGAAGAGAGCGCCGCCTGAGGGGCGCGATGCCGCCGATCCTCCGGCCGCTCCGGGCTCGCGGTCCTCTTCTTCCCCTTGCTGGAGCAGGCCCGGATCGATGCGCTGCGTCGTCAGCTGTCGATAGATGGACCGGGCGCGCTGCTTCTCGAGGATGACACCCGGTATCCGCACGAAGCCGTCCCATACGGCGAAATCACCGACCGCCGCCGATGGCGGGAGCGCGAAGCGGTAGGTCCCTTCCTGGGCGAGGTCCGTGTGGTTCTCGAAGACCTGGCGCACGTTGACGCGGGCGTAGCCACGAGCGATGCCGACGTCCACCGTCATCTCTCGGAGCGAGAGGATCGACGCGTCGGGGCGTCCCGATCGCGCGGGCACCAGGAGGCCGGCCTGGGAGCGCGCCAGCGTGGCGGAGGCGAGCACCAGGCCCACGGCCGCTCCCATGCGAAGCCGGGCGCCGCTCAAGGACCGGCTCGCGGCAGATGGGCCAGCCCCTCGTCCGTGCCGACCCAAAGACCCTCGACGTCCCCCAGGAGGGCGGTCACGTGGGGGGAGGGGAGCGGGACGGATAGGACCTCGAAGCGCGTGCCATCGGCGGAAAGGCGCCAGAGGCCGCGCCCGTCGGTGCCGGCATAGACGCGCCCCCCGACCTCCGCGAGGCACCCCGCGTTCACCTTCAGCCCCTCGGTCTCGACGAAGGGCTCGAACCGCCCCGTGGCCGTGCGCCGCGTGACGCCTCCGCCGTACGTGCCGACGTAGAGCTGTCCGGCCGACGGAAGGAGCGCCGTGACCCACGGGTGGGGGAGCTTGCCGTCCCCCGGTACCACACGCCATGCGACGCGCCGGGCCTCGATGCCGCCGAGACCCGACGGCGTTCCGACGACGAGGTCAGGCCCCGAGGCGAGGGCGAGCGCCTGATTGCCGGGAAGGCCGTGGAAGGCCGATAGGAGCCGCGCTCCGGGAAGCAGGACGCCCTGCGCGTAGCCGACGGCGACGCCGTCTTCCGTCGCCGCCAGGGAGAAGGCCGCGCCGGGGCCCTCGAGGGGAGCAAGGCGGGTTCCGTCGAAGCGCGCGGCCCCGCGAAGGCTGGCGACGTACAGGACTCCGCCCGCGGGGAGGAGCGCGTTGACGCCCCAGGCCGAGGATCCGGCGACGCTGCGCCACCGCAGCCGACCGTCCTGTCGCTCGGCCACGGCCAGACCGCCGTCGAAGAGTCCCGCGACGAGGGAATCGCCGAGCCGCGCGAGGGCCGTGACGTGGGACGGGCCGGGAGGGAGGGTGTCTCTTCGGGGGCGCACGAGCGCGAAGGCGCCGGGGTCCCGCCTGTAGAGTCCCTGATCGGTGTCCACGAACAAGCTGCCGCCGGACGTCATGAGGCGTCGGGGCGTCGCCGGCAGCACCACCTCGACGAAGCGCCCCGAGCCGTCGAAGCGGCGCACGGTGGCGGGGGCGTCGGTGAGCGCGTAGAAGTGCCCTTCGTGGACCACCCCCGAGACGACGTCCTCGCCTCCCGCCACGGCGGCGAGCGGGCCGTTCGGCGCGCCGCTCTCGAGGCCCGTCGCCGTCACGGCCAGCAGCTCGCCGCCGAGGATCTCGACGGTCTCGATCCACGGGTCCTTCGTCGCGATCTCGTTCACCCGGCCCCCCTCGACGCGCCGGAGCCCCTCCTCGCCGCCGGTCACGAGAAACCCCCGTCCGACGCCGATGCTCCGCACGGCGTGCCGGTCGAGGCGCTCCATCTGCGTCGCTCCCCAGGCGGTCCGGAAGAGGCCCTCCCTCGCCCCGATCAGGAGCTCTCCCGCCGGCGTCTCGACGAGGCACCGGACGTGGAGCGCGCCGAACCCCGAGCGCATCTCCTCCCACGCGGCGTCGCGCCGGCCGAAGAGCCCGCCCGCGACCAGCCCGACGACGGGACGCCCGCGCCACAGGGCCAGGCTCGACGCCCGAAGCGTCGGGAGGCCGCCGTTCGACCGGCCGCCGTCGTCGACGCCCGAGCCTCCCGCCACCACGAGCCCCGACGCGGTGAGGGCGACCCCGTCGATCTCCCCGCCGCCCCATTGCTCGATCGTCGAGGATTGCGCGGGCAGCGCGACGAACCGAAGCGCGCGGGTGGCGCCGGACGGCGCCTGGATCGCCTCGCCGACCGTCGACGCGAGCCGCCACCACGCGCCGCCCAGGGCGGCTGTCGCGGCGATCAGGGAGGCGATGAGAAGTCGAGGCGCGGCGGGGAGGCGCATCGGATGGCGTGGCTCGGCGCGGATTCTACTCCGGGCGCCGACCCAAAGCGCGCGAGGGCGGCGCACAGAGGGGAGCCCACGGCCTGGGCCGGGGCCTCGATGCCGAGGAGCGCGCTGAGGGTTGGCGCGACGTCGACCTGGCGGATGGGACCCAGGTCCGCGCCCTTCGAGATTCCCGGACCCGCGATCACGAAGGAGGCGAGCATGGTGGCCCGCTCGGGGCTCAGCAGGTGCTCTCCCCGCGGCGAGGCGGCCTCGACGAGCTTGCCCTGGAGGTTGGCCGAAGCGGTGTAGCCCGGCGCCAGGGCGACGTACAGGTCTCCGCCCTGGGGGCCACCGATCGCCGGCTCCTGGCTCCAGGTATGCGGGTCCATGACGCCGGTGACGACCGGCTGGTCCGTGGCCGGGTCCCTGATCTCCCGGAGCACGCCCCGAAGCTGGGAGAGCACGACCTCTTCGCCGCGCTCGTCGACGATGCCGCCGGGCCTCGAGAGGCGGTTGACCAGGAAGTACCCCGAGTTGCCCGGGAAGTAGACCGCCCGCGTGCGAGCGAGGTCGATAGCGCCGCCGGATCCGATGGCGAGCAGCCCCGCTCGCTGCAGGGCGACGTTGAAGCGGACCTGGCGGTTCACGGCCATCATCCCGTGATCGGCGCCGACCGCGAAGGCCGCGCCCGCTCGCTCCGCGCGCGCGCGCCCCTTGGCGACGAAGCGATCGACGATGCCGAGAACGCGGTCCATGTGCGGCCGGAGGCGCGCGGCCAGGGCCGCGTCGTAGCCGGGGAGTGAAGAATCGAGGTAGCCGAGCCAGAGGTGGAGCGCCTCGTCGGGGTAGGGGAGATACCCGATGAGCAGCTCCCAGCGCGTTCGGTCCGCTCCGAAGTCGAGAAGACGGTCGAACTGGCGCTCGACGAGCTCCACGGTCTCGAGATACCGACGCTCGGCCGTTCCGTCTCCGCCCTTCCAGAGCGGGGCTCCGAACCCGCCCGCCTTGTAGACGTCGTCGCCGCCGTTGGGCGTGAAGCCGCCCGTGTCGGCCAGCGCGGCGGCCGCGACGGACGGCCGGCTGGACTTCAGGACGCCGGCCTCCGACCGGAAGAGCAGGATCTCCGAGCCGTCGGGGGAGAGGGCGAAGAGGCGGAAGTGAAGGGCGAGTGTCCCCTCGGGGACCGAGACGGTCACGCGCCCGAAGGCGTCGGCACTCGTCCCCAGCGCTCGCGGCTTGAGGATCGTGGCCCCGGTCGCTCGCTTGCCGACGGAGAGGGCCATCGTGTCGTAGCCCTGTGTGGGATCGGCGGGGTCGTCGTACACGAGACCGTCGACGCGGGCGCCCTCCACCGCGAGAGCGAACTCGCGGGCCGCTCCTGAGTGGGGTGGCAGGGGTTCGCGCCAACCGCTCGGGGCTTTCAAGGGAAGGTCTCGGGGTCCGTAGACGGCGGCGGGGATCCGGAGTGTTTGAAACCCGTCGAGAAGCGTCAGCGCGCTTCCGAAGTTCCCGCCGAAGCGCTTCGCCTCCAGGTAGGGAGCGAAGGGGTAGGACTGCGTGGCGGATACCACGGTCACGTCGAGGCCCTGTCGCGCCGCGGTGGCCCAGAGGGGCTCCGCCTTGAGGGAGGACGAGGAGAACCCCGACACCGCCGCGACGATGGAGCCCCCGGCCACCGGGACCTCGATGCCGCCGATGCCGTTTCGGTCGCTCCAGGCTCCCGTGAAGAGCGCAGCGTGTCCCGCCGGGGTCTTCGCCGGAAGGGACGTCAGGGACCCCCGGGCGGTCGCGCCCTCCGCCCGGAGCCGCGCCATCTCGGGCATCACGCCCCGGGCGATGCCGTCGTCGATCACCGACTGGGCGCCGCCATCGAGGCTCACGAGGATCGCGCGTGTTGTGCGCCTCACGTAAGCGAAGCGGAACTGCGGATTCACATCGGGGCGCCCGGCGGCGATCCAAGCGCTCAGCCAGAGGGACCCGACGCGGCTCGCGGCGTCTTGCAGCCGAGCGCGAAGGTGGGAGCCTTCGCTCGCGTACAGCCGTGCGTAGTAGCCGTCGTCGTAGCGATCGTCCTCCGGGGTGGCGGGGCGGTCCGCGGTACCGGCAGAGGCGCGATCGGACTCGAGAGCCGGAGCCACAGCCGCGTAGGACTCGCCCAGGACCTCGAACGTGAGGCCGGCCGCGTCGGTGATGGCCCGCGCCGGGGCTGGCCGGAGCGCGGCCACGATCTCGCCCTGGAAGTGCTCGAAGAGGCCGGTCTCCCAGCGCCAGTGGATCCCGTTCTGCCCCGTGGCCTGGCCGTCATGGTTGACGGTCGCGTGGAACGGAACGTGGGCGTCACCGACATAGTGGCCGAGGACAGCCGCCCGTTCGAGGACGCGAGGCGTGTCGCGGGCCCGGAAGGCCCCGACCAGGTCCTCGTACACCTCGGCCACGCGCCATGGCAGACGTCCCCTTCCCGCGGCCGACGCACCCAGGCGAGCGAGCAGCTCGGCCTCGACGCGGGGGACGGGGCCGTCGCCGAGCGCGTCCATGTCGAGAAAGTGGTTCGGGTCCTCCGCGGGCATGCCGGCCGTCCGCCAGAGATCGGGGTCGATGGCGTGCTCGGCCAGATAGTCGGCGTTCCCGCGGAAGAGCGTGGCGAGAGGCTCGGGAAGGGTCGAGACCGCGCTGCGGTTGACGACCCGATGGGCGGCAAACCCCCACGCCTCGACGCGCGGCGACAGCGTGAGGACGGCCAGGAGGGCGAGGACGAAACGCATCGGCCGCTTCAGCGCAGCGTGACCGAGAGAACGACGGGATGGCCGCCCCGTTGGACGACCGCGCGCAGCTCGGTGGCTCCCTGGAGGCGCGGCCAGAGGCCGACCAGCGTCCCCATCCCGTCGATGACGGTGTCGTTGATCTGCTTGATCACGTCCCCGGAGCGGAGGCCCGCGTCGGAGAGGATCGTGCCGTCGGGGACCCGTGTCACGGCGAGACCCGTGACGTGGCCGTCCTCCATCACGGGGGCCAGGGCCGTCTCGGCCAGGATCCGCGGGATCTCGGCACCCAGACGGCGTTCGACCTCGGCGCGCACCATCAGCCGGTGAGGCGTGGCCGGGTCCTCCGCGGGCTCCGTGGCCTCGGGCGTCGGCGCGGCCGCAGCAGGAGCCGCGGCCGCCCGAGGGAGCGTCGCCAGGCGGACGTCGACCCGTCCTTCGGGAAACTCGAGGACCACGCGGTCCTTCGAGATCGAGATCACGCGCCCGCCGAACGCCGTCTCTCCCACGCCGACGACCCGGGTTCGGTCCCCGCTCCGGAGGAGCGCCGACGACCGCTGCGGCGCCGAGTGGACCACGACACCCACCGCAGAAACGTCCTGCGGCAGCGTCGCCAGGGTCGCCGCCACCATCCATGCCAGCATCGCTTGCGACGCTACCCCAGCGTGGCGTGTGCGTCAACGAAGGGGCCGAAGTGCTTGTGCTATAGTCCGGCGCAAATGAGACGTTACCGGTTGCCCGCGGCGCCGGCTGCGCCGGGAGACGGCCTCGGGCGACGCCTCAAGACCTTCCTTCTCCAGAGCTGGCCGGGCCGCATCTTCGTCGGCGCCCTCGCTCTCGTCGCCCTCGAGGCCGCCGGGGTCCCTTTTCCGGCATTCGTCTCCGCCCTCGACCGCGTCCTGCTCTTCGTCTTCGGCGCCTGGTTCCTCTTCCGGTTCGGCCGGTTCCTTCTCCGCAAGTTCCTCTGGAAGATCCGGCGGAAGCTGATCCTCTCCTACCTCTTCATCGCGGTCGTGCCCCTCGTCCTCCTGACGGGTCTCTTCCTGCTCGGCGGGATCCTGTTCTCCGGCCTCGTGGGCTCCTACATGGTGTCCATGGAGCTGGAGGGGGCCACGCGCGAGCTGCAGGGCACCGCTCGAACGACGCTCGCCGACCTTCCCCTGGATTCTCCCGACCGGCACATGCTTCTCGACCGGCACCTCGCGGCCCTCAAGGCCTCGTACCCGGACCTGCGATACCTCCTGGCCCGCAAGGACCACGTCCTCGAGACGACCGGTCACCTGCCGAAGGACCTTCCGGGCTGGCTTCAGCCTCCGGGTTTCGCAGGGCTCGTCATCGGCAAGGAGGAGGACGTGATCCGCGCCGTGTCGATCGGCAAGGAGGCGTTCCTCGTCCTCGAGGTGCCCCTCGATCCCCACCTGTTCGCCGACTTCGAGCGGCGGACCGGGATCCGGTTCGTGACCCTCGGCGGAAGCGTCTCGAAGTCCGCCGGCGGCATCGAGATCCACATCGACGACGACCACGGAAAGCCCGCCGCGGACCGCGAGATCCGCCACACGCCCTTCGTGGCGCTGCCGGAGGGAACGCTCTGGGACACGGGCGCCAAGGACACGCGCCCCCTCACGTTCGACTACCAGCCCTACGAGCTGGTGCGGCACCTTTCGACGGGGAGCCTGAACCTCGGCGACCTCATGGTGAAGGCGTTCTCCCTCGTGGCAGTCGTCTTCCTGGTGGTGTACGCGCTGGCCCTGCTGGTGGGGCTGCTCCTCGCGCGGTCCATCACGCGGAGCATCCACGCGCTTTCGGTGGGGACCGAGCACCTCCGCAGCGGGGACTTCGAGCATCGGATCGCGGTCCGGAGCCGGGACCAGCTCGGAGAGCTGGCCGAGTCCTTCAACACGATGTCACGCGGCATCCGCGACCTGCTGCGCCAGCAGGCCGAGAAGGAGCGCCTCGAGGAGGAGCTCCGGATCGCACGGCAGATCCAGATGAGCCTCCTGCCTGCCCAGGGGGCCGTGGGCCTGGCCGGGCTGCGCATCGCGGCGCTCTGCCTCCCCGCCGCCGAGGTGGGAGGGGACTACTACGACCTGCTCCCGCTTTCGGAGACGCGGATGGGCGTGCTCGTGGCCGACGTCTCCGGGAAGGGGACCTCCGCCGCCCTGTACATGGCCGAGCTGAAGGGCCTCGTCCTGTCCTTGTCCCGGATCTACCAGTCGCCGGCCAAGCTCCTCGCCGAGGCCAACCGCATCCTCGCCGCCACCATGGACTCGCGCTCGTTCATCACCATGACCTACGCCCTGGTGGACACGGCGGCGCGCACCATGCGGTATGCCCGCGCGGGCCACAACCCGATCATCCACATGGAGGCGGGGACGGGACTCACCCGCGTCCTGACGCCGCAGGGGATCGGCCTCGGAATCGACCGCGGGGAGCGGTTCGACGAGCTCCTCGAGGAGGCGGAGGTCCCCTTGACCAGCGGCGACGTGTTCCTGTTCTTCACCGACGGCCTTTCGGAGGCGATGAACGTGAGGTCCGAGCTCTTCGGAGAGCGACGCCTGCGCGACATCATCGAGGGGAGCCAGGGGGTCGAGAGCGAGCCCTTGAAGGAGAAGATCCTCTCGGAGATCCGCGGTTTCGTCGGCGACGCCGCGCAGCACGACGACATGACGATGGTGATCCTGAAGGTAGTATGAGAAGAGGCGCGGCTACGGGGTGCGGCCGGGCCCCGGCCAGGTGGGATTCGTCGCGCAGTCGTTGATCACGGGGACGTCGGCCTCGAGCGCCTTGACGGCGGCGTTCCGCTCGGTGAGGTCGACTCCCTCGTCGACGAGCTTCACGAACGGCCGCCATCCCATGGGGAAGGCCTCCGGCTCGTCCGGCCAGGTCCAGAGCGTCGGCGACCAGGCCAGGAATTTGGCCTGGAGCTCGGGGGTCGAGGCTGCGGGCTTGCGCGCCAGGTAGGCGGCCCGCACGGCGCGGAAGAGCTCGGGCTCGAAGTAGCCTTCGATGACCGGAAGGCCCAGATCCTTCGCCACGTCGACATACTGGGACTGCTCCGTCGCGCTCATGGGCAATCGGGTCCCCAGGGCCCAGACGTCCATGTGCGTTTCGACGGCGAGCTCCCTCACGGCGAGGCTCACCAGGCGGTGTTGCGCGTGGCCGTACTCTCCCCAGTTGTCGTGGGTGACCACGCGCCGGATCGGAGGAGCGAAATAGGGGCGGAGATGGGCCTTGAGGCTCGCCAGGGTGACGATCGGCGCTCGAACACATTTATCGGTGAAGACCTGGGCCCAGACGTCGTTGTCGACCGAGCTCCAGACCGGCGTCCATCGCGCGCGATAGTGGGCCTCCGGCGGGAAGCTGTCGACGACCCCTTCGAACTGGGCTGTCGCTGGGTAGGCGGCGAGCAGGAACTTCGCCGCTTTCGGCCAGAAGGGGAGCATCCAGAGCAGGTCGTCGTCCTGGTGGGCAAAGACGATCAGTGTCTGCCCATCGTCGAAGGCGGCCACGGATTCCCGGCTCCCGACGAGCGACCGCAGCGTCGGCGAGCCGGTCGTGGCGCCTGGCTGGGCCGCGCGTGCCTCGAGGCTCGAGAGCGCCAGCAGTCCTGCGCACAGGAACGATGTCATGGTCATGTTGGCCGCGCGAGCGCCCGTAGCTGGGCGAGTATAGCCCCGCGAGAGGCCTTGCGGCGTTCCAGCGACGCGACTACGCTCTCCGACACACGTGACGCCGGTTCCCCTTTGAAGGTGGCATGAGTGAATCGATCCTCGTTCGGCACGACTGTCCTGGCATCGCTTCTGGGGGGCATGGCGCTCGCTGACCCGGCCGACCTCGTCCTGCGCGGCGGCCGCGTGTGGCCGGGCAAGGGGCTGCGCGAGGGAGCCGCGATCGCCCTCGGGGGCGAGACCGTACTGGCCGTCGGCAGCGACGCCGACGTCGCCCCCTTCATCGGACCCAAGACACGCGTCGTCGAGCTCAAGGGACGCCTCGTCGTTCCCGGCTTCAACGACGCCCACGTCCACTTCCTCGACGGCGGCTTCGGCCTGCTCTCGGTGGACCTGCGCGAGGCCCGCGACGAGGCCGACCTCGCCCGCCGTCTCGGCGACTACGCAAGGACGCTGCCCAAGGGGACGTGGATCCTCCAGGGGAACTGGGATCACGAGTCCTGGCCCAGCAAGGCGCTCCCCACGCGCCAGGTCATCGACGCCGTGACGCCCGACCATCCGGTCTTCGTGAGCCGGCTCGACGGACACATGGGCCTCGCGAACTCCCTGGCCCTGCGGCTGGCGGGAGTCACCCGGGAGACCCAGGACCCTGACGGCGGGACCATCGTGCGCGATGCCTCGGGGGAGCCGACGGGGATCCTCAAGGACAACGCAGAGGAGCTCGTGGACAAGGTGGTTCCCGACGCGTCGCGGGAGATGAACCTTCGCGCCGCGCGGGCGGCGCTCCGGGAGGCCGCTCGATTCGGCGTCACGACGATCCAGGACAACTCCGCCGTCGATGCCCTGCCGACATACCAGGACCTCCGCGCTCACGGCGAGCTGACGGCGCGCTTCTACGTCTGGCGCTACATCGAGTCCCTGAAGCCGCTGGTCGAGGCCGGCGTGCGCACGGGCCTTGGCGACGACTGGATCCGGATGGGCGCCCTCAAGATCCTCTCGGACGGATCGATGGGCTCGGCGACCGCCGCGTTCTTCGAGCCTTACCTCGACCGCCCCGAGACGAGCGGGCTCCTGCTCCACCCTGTCGAGCAGCTCGACGCGATGATCGCCCAGGCCGACGCAGCCGGGTTCCAGCTCGCTGTCCACGCGATCGGAGATCGGGCCAACGCCCTCGTCCTCGACGCGTTCCAGAAGGCCGCGAGAGCGAACCCGTCCCGCGAGAGGCGCTGGCGCATCGAGCACGCCCAGGTGGTGCGCGAGGCCGACGTGGCTCGATTCAAGGCGCTCGGGGTCGTGGCGTCGATCCAGCCGTCTCATTGCATCGACGACATGCGATGGGCCGAGCGCGAGATCGGTCACGAACGTTGTCGTGGTGCCTACCGGTTTCGCTCCTTCTTGAACGCCGGCGTCCCCGTCGCCTTCGGCACCGACTGGTTCGTCGAGACCCTCGACCCTCGCGTGGGTCTCTACGCGGCCGTGAGCCGCGAGCTCCCGACCGGGGGGCCGACGGGCGGGTGGTTCCCCGAGGAGAAGCTGAGCCTCGACGAGGCCCTGGACCTCTACACGCGCGGCTCGGCCTACGCCGAGTTCGCCGAGGCGAGGAAGGGGACGCTGGCGCCCGGGAAGCTCGCCGACCTCGCCGTCTTCGACAAGGACCTCTTCCACGTGGCGCCGCGGGAGATCCTGGGCACGCCCGTCGACATGACCGTCGTCGGCGGCCGCGTCGTCTTCGAGCGGTGACGCCGGCTCGGGCCGCACAGCTCCGCGGTCTCGAGGCGCACCTCGGTCACACCTTCGCCGACCTCGGGCTCCTCGACCGGGCGCTCACCCACGCGAGCCGCGCCCACGAGGCCCTGTCGGGAAAGACGCACCACAACGAGCCGCTCGAGTTCCTCGGCGACGCCGTACTCGGCTTCGTCGTCGCGGACCTTCTCCACCAGCGCGACCCCGACGGGGACGAGGGAACGAAGAGCAAGATGCGTGCGCACCTGGTCTCGGCGACCAGCCTCTCGGAGCGGGCATCGAGCCTGGGGCTTCCCGACCTGCTCGTCCTGGGGCGCGGCGAAGAGAAGACCGGCGGGCGGAAGAAGGCGGCGCTCGGCGCCAACGCCTTCGAGGCCGTCATCGCCGCGCTCTACCTGGACGGCGGCCTGGAGGCCGCCCGCGCCTTCGTGGGCCAGGCGTTCGCCGGTGAGATCGCGGCGGGGCGCCTCCTCGTGGAGCGCGACTACAAGAGCGCCCTCCAGGAGCGCCTCCAGGCGCGAGGGGAACCGGTGCCCGACTACGTGGTCGTCTCGGAAGAGGGCCCGAGCCACAAGCGCCTGTTCCGGATCCGCTGCGTCATTGCAGGCAAGGGCGTCTCGGAGGGAGAAGGCACGTCCAAGAAAGCGGCTCAGCAGGAGGCCGCGCGCCAGGCCCTCGAGGCGATGGGGAAGTAGCGGGTAGAAGGACCAAGGCAGCGGGTCGGGCGTGTCCCTTGGCGCGGCCCAACCGCAGGCGCCAGATCCTTCGGGCGTGGGGAATGGGGACCACGCCCTCAGGATGACGGCTACTGAACGAGACGGCTACTCGATCCAGCCGCCGCCGAGGCAGACGTCGCCGTCGTAGAACACCGCCGCCTGCCCGGGCGTGACGGCCCGCTGCGGCAGGTCGAAGACAACCTCCGCGCGGTCGCCCCCGAGGGGACGCACGGTCGCCGCGGCCTCGGCATGGCGGTAGCGGATCTTGACCTGGGCTCGGATCGCCTCCGTCGGAGCCGGGATCGAGAGCCAGTTCACCTCGCGCGCAGTGAGCCCGCTCGCCTCCAGGTCCTCCTCGGCGCCGACCACGACGCGCTTCTGCGGGGCGTCCACCGCGAGCACGTAGAGCGGGATCGGTGACGTCAGGCCCAGCCCCTTGCGCTGTCCCACCGTGTACCGGTGCACGCCCTGGTGACGGCCGAGAGCGCGCCCCGATCGGTCGACGATGGGACCGGAACGATCCGCGGCGGGAACCTGGCGCTCGACGAAGCCGGCGTAGTCGCCATCGGGAACGAAGCAGATCTCCTGGCTCTCGGCCTTGTCGGCCGTCGGCAGGCCCCGCTCGGACGCGAGGCGCCGCACGTCGGCCTTTTCGAGATCGCCCACCGGGAAGAGGGCGCAGGCCAGCTGCTCCTGGGTCAAGCCGAACAGGAAGTAGGACTGGTCCTTGCGAGGGTCCTTGCCCCTGAGAAGCCGGTGGCGCCCGCCGATCCCGTCGGCGTCCTTGCGCGCGTAGTGCCCCGTGGCGACATGCCCGATCCCCAGGGCGCGCGTTCTCTGGACGAGGCTCTCGAACTTCACCTCGGTGTTGCAGCGCGAGCACGGGATGGGGGTGCGCCCCTCGAGATAATCCTTGACGAACGGCGCGATGACGCCGTCGTGGAACGACCGCTCGAGGTTGACGACGTAGTGGGGGATCCCGAGGCGGGAGGCCACGGTCTTGGCGTCGTGGAGGTCGTCGAGTGCGCAGCAGCGGCCGAAGGACGGCCCCGCGCCCTCGGTCTGGTCGTGGAGCTGCATGGAGATCCCCACGACCTCGTGCCCCGCCTCCTTCATGAGGGCCGCGGCCACCGAGGAGTCGACTCCGCCCGACATCGCCACGACGACGCGCATCGAGACAGTATAAACTCGCGCGGGAACGACGCGATGACTAGCGGAGCCAAGACGCGGGCCTCGAGGCTACGCTCGCCGACCTCCGGGGCTGAGGCGGTCCACGGCCTCGCCCAGCAGCTCGAAGGCTCGCCGCACGTGGCGCTCCTCGGTCCGGATGTTGCCCACTGCCAGCCGCAGCGAGATCCGTCCCCGCAGCTTCGTATGGGACAGGTAGGCTCCGCCCGTCGCGTTGACCGCCTCCATGACGGATTCGTTGAAGCGATCGGCCTCCATGTCCTCGCCGCGGGGCGGCAGGGCGCGGAAGCAGACCACCGACAGGGGGGACGGGGCCGTGACCTCGAACCGCGGGTCCGCCTCGATCCAGGAGCGGAATAGCTTCGCGAGCCTCACGTGCTCGCGGATCCGGGCGGCGATCCCGTCGGTTCCGAACGCCCGGATCACCATCCAGAGCTTGAGGGCGCGAAAACGCCGGCCGAGGCTGACGCCGTAGTCCATCAGATTCGGGGCGATCTCGTCCTCCGCGGTCCGCAGGTACTCGGGCACCAGGCTGAAGGCGCGCTTCATCACCTCGGGACGCCGGGTGTAGAGGACCGACAGGTCCACCGGGACGAAGAGCCACTTGTGCGGGTTCATGACGATCGAGTCCGCACGCTCGGCGCCGGCCAGGACGGAGCGCAGCTCCGGCACGACGGCGGCGGCACCGCCGTAGGCCGCGTCCACATGGAGCCAGAGGCGCTCCCTCTCGCAGACGTCCGCGATGGCCGGGATCGGGTCGATGCTCGTCGTCGAGGTGGTCCCCGCCGTGGCCGTGACCGCGAACGGTGTGAACCCCGCCGCGCGATCCTCGGCGATGGCGCGGGCGAGCGCCCCCGGGTCCATCCGGAAGGCATCGTCCACGGGTATCGGACGAAAACCCTCTTGCCCGATGCCGAGGACGATCCCCGCTTTCTCGACGGAGGAGTGGGCGTGCTCCGAAGCGTACATGCGCAGCCGCGCCTGCCCCACGAGGCCGCGCCGCCGAGCGTCGAGGCCGGGGACAGCCTCCCGTGCCGCGGCCAGGGCCACCAGTGTCGACGTGGAGGCCGTGTCCTGGATGACGCCGAACAATCCCTGGGGGAGGCCGAGCATCTGACGGAGCCAATCCAGGACCACGAGCTCCAGCTCCGTGGCTGCCGGCGACGTCTTCCAGAGCATGGCGTTCGAGTTGAACGCGGCCGAGAGCATCTCGCCCAGGATTCCGGGAGCCGTCGCGGAGTTGGCGAAGTAGGCGAAGAACGAGGGGTGGTTCCAGTGGGTGATGCCCGGAAGGATGACCCGCTCCACGTCGGCCAGGAAGACCCCGAGGGGCTCGGGCTGTGCGGGAGGGGAGGCGGGCAAGGCTTCACGAACTTCGCCGGGCCGGACCCGCGCGAGCACCGGGAAACCCTCTCCTTCGGCGAGGTACCGCGCGATCCAGTCCGCGAGCCTGTGGGCCTCGGACCGGAAGGCCTCGAGGTCGACGTCCCCGAAGGGCGAGGGCACCTACTCGACTTCGGTCACGATGAACATCAGGACGTGGCTGCCGATCCGGAACTCCATCTGGTTGTTCAGGACGTGCTGCTCGATCTTGTCGATGTCCACGAACGTCCCGTTGGTGGAGCCCAGGTCCCGGAGCACGGCGTTCTCCCCCAGGATCTCCACGGCGGCATGGGTGCGCGAGGCCTCGGGGTCGTCGATGTTGACGTCGGCCCCGGCCCTGCCGATCGTGGTGCGCACCTTCGTGATGGGGAAGATCTGCCCGGTCGCGGGTCCCTGGAGCACGGCGAGGGAATAGCGCCGGTCCTTCGGCAGCTCGACGAGGCCGAGCTTGTGGAGGTCCTTGCCGGTGATCGTGTGGCCGCCCGCGTCGTCGGCCGAGACGAGCGTCCGCTGCGTCTTGAGCTTCGGATCCGTGGCGGGGGCCGGGGGCTCGTCGGCGTCGGGCGGCACTGGCGTGAAGCCGGCCGGCGGAAGCGTCATCGAGCCCGAACGTGGGGTTCTCGATCTCGATCGTGCCGCCGCACTTGGCGCACTTCGTCTTCGCCTTCGGCCGTCCGCCGAGCTTCGTCTCGTCGAACTTGTACTTGGCAGTGCAGCTGGGACAAACGATGATCATTCGAGCGTCTCCCCTGGGTCCGCCGCCGGCGGGCGGCGGGGGCCGGCGATGGTCCTGCCCAGTGGGGGAGAGCATAATACGAATCTCCACGGCGGGCACGCTGGTAGAATCGGCAATGGCGCCGGCCACCCCGGACGGCGACCGTGCCTTCGGCGCAAACGTGGATTGCCGGGGCTCCAAGGAGGATACGTGGACGAGTGGCGCCCACTGTGGCTCGACGCTGAGGACGAGGAACGGGTCTACGGATTCAGCGAAGACGACGTCGACGACGAAGATGACGCAGACGACGACGATGACGATGACGACGATGACCTCGAGGACGACGACGAGGAAGAAGAAGACGACGACTGGGACGACGATGACGACGACGACGAGGACGACGACGAAGACGATGACGATGACGATGACGACGAGGAGGAGGAAGACGACGAGTGAGCGTTCCCGTTCCTCTGACGCTGCGTCGACCGGACTGGATCAAGGCCCGCGCCCCCATGGGGGAGAACTACGAGCGCCTGCAGCGCCTCATGCGGGACCTCGGCCTCCACACGGTGTGCGAGGAGGCGCGCTGTCCCAACGTCGGCGATTGCTGGAACCGGGGAACGGCCACCTTCATGATCCTCGGGGACGTCTGCACCCGCGCCTGCGGCTTCTGTGCGGTGAAGACCGGCCTTCCCGGAGCTCCGCCCGACCTCGGTGAGGCGCGTCCGCGTCGCCGACGCCGTGGCGCGAATGGGCCTGCGCCACGCGGTCATCACCTCGGTCAACCGCGACGACCAGAAGGACGGCGGGGCGTCGGTCTTCGCGGCGTGCATCCGCGAGGTCCGAGAGAGAATCCCAACGTGCGCCATCGAGGTCCTGGTCCCCGACTTCAAGGGGAACTGGGACGCGCTGAAGGTCGTGGTCGACGCTCGGCCCGACATCCTGAACCACAACACCGAGACGGTGCCGCGGCTCTACCGGCAGGTGCGCCCCGGGGCCCGGTTCGAGCGTTCGCTGGAGCTCCTGCGACGGTCCAAGGAGGCCGGGCTCCTCACCAAGAGCGGCATCATGGTGGGCCTGGGGGAGGAGTGGGACGAGGTCCTTGAGTGCATCCGGTCCATCCGCGACGCGGGGACCGACATCCTCACCGTCGGCCAGTACCTGCGCCCCAGCCTCCAGCACCTTCCCCTGGTCCGGTACTACACACCGCAGGAGTTCGAGGAGCTGCGCGCCTTCGCTCTCTCCCTGGGTTACGGCCACGTGGAGTCGGGGCCCCTGGTGCGATCGTCCTACCACGCCGACGAGCAGGTGCCTAGGTCGGGAACGTCCGCGTCCTGACGATGATCAATCCGGGGACCAGGATCGCGAGGGCCGCCAGCAGCGTGAGCCACGAGGTCAGGACCTCGACAGGACGCGGCCAGCAGAGGTTCACGATCATCGCCACGCCGTAGACGAGAGCCGCCACCGATACGGGCACGCTCCAGCGCCCGAGGGTGAAATGGCCCGCGGGTGCCTCTGCCTTCCACCCCCGGAACGCCGCGAACAGGCGGGCGGCGACCACGGCCTGGAACGAGAGGTAGACGCCCACCACCGCGTAGGACACGACCAGGGCATTGATGTTCACCTTGCCCACGTCGACGTAGGTCGCGGCGATCACCAGGAGCGCAGCCCCCGCCGAGAAGAGGATGGCGTTTCCGGGCACACGGTGCTCCCTGGAGACCCGTCGCAGCCATTGGGACGCCGGCACCATCCCGTCCCGGGCGTAGGAATACGCCAGGCGCGCCGCAGCCGCCTGGGCGGCGCCGGCGCAGGACAGGTAGGCGAACATCAGCAGGACGAGCAGCCCGCGGAGCAGGCCGGGACCCAGGTGCGCCTCGAGTATGAGGGGGATCGTGCGCGCGGGATCGGCGGCCGCCTGAGAGAGATCGGGCGCCGACAGGATCAAGGCGACTTCCAGGAGGGCCGTCACGAGAGCGGCCCCCAGGAGCGACAGGATCATCGCCCGCGGGATGCGGCGACCGGGGTCGATGACCTCCTCGGCCACGCCGGCCGCGGACTCGAAGCCGTAGAAGATCCAGGTCATGGCCAGGATCGCCGCCAGGAACTCCGCCCCGCCGGCGGCACCCGTGGCCGTCTGCCGCGACAGGAGCGTCGAGAAGGGCCGCAGGCCCTCCGAGTGGCCCGGGTGCAGGAAGAGGGCCCCGGCGATCATCACGGTGGCGACGACTTCGGTCCCGAGACCCACGTTGCTGATGATGGCCGTGCCCCGCACGCCTTCGTAGTTGACCGCCGTATGGACGACGACCAGGGCCGCGGCCAGAAGGACAACGGTCGTGCGGGAGGGCGCCAGCCCGAGGAGCTCGGCCAGGTAGGGGGCCGCTCCCAGGTCGACGGCGGCGATGGTGATGACGAGGGCCCATCCGTAGATCCAGCCCACGAACCATCCGTAGCGCGGTCCCACGAGGCGTCGTGCCCACTGGTACAGCGCGCCGGCCAGGGGGTAGGCGACCGACAGCTCGCAGAACACGAGGACCACGAGCAACTGCCCGATGACGACGATCGGGAGCCCCCAGACGAAGGCCGGCCCTCCTGTCGCCAGGCCGTAGCCGAAGAGGGTGTACACGCCCACGACCGGCGAGATGTAGGAGAACGCGATGCTGAAGCTGGCCAGGAAGTTGAGGGTGCGCTTCAGCTCCGGCCTGTACCCGAGGCGCTCGAGGGCCCGATCGTCCGCGCCCGAGTCGCCCTGGGAGGCCATGTGGGCGCGGATTCTACAACAACGATCTCAGCGGCGACCGTGGGCGTGGACGACGGCGCGGTGGCGCTCGACGATCTCCAGCACGGCGGTGGCGGCCCGGGAGACGTCCGCCTCGGTCGTGGCGCGGCCGAGGGAGAAGCGCAGCGAGCCCTGGATCCGCCTCGAGGTGAGGCCCATGCCTCGCAGCACGTGGGAGGGCTCGACGGCGCCCGCCGCGCAGGCCGCCCCCGTCGAGACGGCGATCCCGGCCAGGTCGAGGGCCATGGCCAGGCTCTCCGCCTCGGCGTCCTCGAAGGAGACGTTGCTGGTGTTCGGCACCCGGGGGCCGTCGCCGTTGCGGAGGGTCCCGGGGAGCGCGAGGAGCCTGGCTTCGAGGGCGTCGCGCAGACGCGCGAGGCGGGGCCCCTCGGTCGCCAGATCGGCGCCGGCGATTTGAGCCGCGAGCCCGATGCCCGCGATCCCCGCGACGTTCTCGGTTCCCGCCCGGCGGTTCCGCTCCTGCGAGCCTCCGTACAGGTGGGCCTTCATGCGGGTTCCTCGCTTCACGTAGAGCGCTCCGACACCCTGGGGCCCGTAGAACTTGTGGGCCGACAAGGCCAGGGTGTCGACGCCGAGGGCGTGGACGTCGATGGGGATCTTCCCGGCGGCCTGGACGCCGTCGCAGTGGAGGAGGGCCCCGTGGCGGCGCGCGATCTCCGCCACGTCGGCGACGGGCTGGATCACCCCGGTCTCGTTGTTGGCGAGCATCACCGCGACGAGAGCCGTCCGTTCGTCGACCCGCGCCCGCAGGTCCGCCAGATCCAGGACGCCGTCGGCGCCGGCGTGACACGTCTCGACGGTGAAACCCGCATCGGTCAACGTCCTGGCCGTGACGTGGACCGCGTGGTGCTCGAGGGCCGAGACCACGACCCTGGACCGGCCGGGCCGCGCAAGGGACAGGGTCCCCACGAGGGCGAGGTTGTCGGCCTCGGTGCCGCTGCCCGTGAAGACGATCTCGGCCGGCGACGCGCCGATGAGCCGGGCCACCTGCGCGCGGGCCTCCTCGACGGTGGCCCGCGCCTGCTGGCCGAACCAGTGGAGGCTCGAGGGGTTGCCGCCGGTCCGCAAGACCTCCGTCATCCGGTCCAGCACCCGGGGGTCGAGGGGCGTCGTCGCGTTGTGATCGAGATAGACCCGGTCCATCCCTCGATTGTAGTCGCGCAGGGCGCTAGGATGCTCGGCGTGAGCCCTCACCCGGTCGTCGCCCTCCTGACCGACTTCGGGACCCGCGACCATTACGTCAGCGCGGTGAAGGGCGCCATCCTCTCGGTCTGTCCCGAAGCGGTGATCGTCGACGTGACCCACGAGATCGCGCCCCATGACGTCGCCGAGGGGGCTCTCGTCCTGGCCGCGGGGTATCGCGCCTTCCCCCGCGCGGCGACGTTCGTCGCGGTGGTCGACCCCGGAGTCGGGACGGCCCGGCGTGGCATCGCCTTCGAGGCGGGAGGCTACCGCTTCGTCGGACCCGACAACGGGCTCTTCACCCTCGTCCTCGCCGATCATCCCGAGACGATCCCCAGGGAGATCACGAGCGAGAGCTTCTTCCACAGCGAGGTCTCGTCCACCTTCCATGCCCGCGACGTGTTCGGGCCCGTGGCCGGGCATCTGGCCGGCGGGATGCCCCTCGAGCGGCTGGGTCCGCTGCTCGACCGGCCCGTACGGCTCCCCTTTCCCCCGATCCGGCCGGTGGCCGCAGGCGTCTGGGAAGCGGAGGTCGTCCATGTCGATCGTTTCGGAAACCTGACCACCAACATGACTCGCGCGGACCTGGACGACATCGTGGCCTCGGTGAAGGGCGGACGCGGTGGTCTCGTGGTCGAGGCTCAGGGGTCGGCGCTCCCGCTCGTCCGTACCTACGGCGACGTCCCGCAAGGCGAGGGCTGCGCCCTCCTCGGGAGCAGCGATCGCCTCGAGATCGCCGTCCGCGAGGGCAGCGCGGCTCTCCGGCTGGGGGCCGGGCGCGGGGCGCTGGTCCGGGTCCGGAGAGCCTGAGTGTGCTATCATCCGCGCTTCGCATAAACCCCGTTCGATGTAGGGGCTAGGGAGTCCCTCCTGATGAGAGACGTTGTCGTTGCCGGGGCCGTCCGAACCCCCATCGGGAAGTTCGGAGGCTCCCTGGCGGGCCTCACCGCCGCCCAGCTCGGATCGGCCGCCGCCGCGGAGGCCCTGCGCCGCGCCGGGGTGCCTCCGGTCGAGGTCCAGGAGACGCTTTTCGGCTGCGCGCGTCAGGCCGGCGGTGGTCCCAACGTCGGCCGCCAGGTTTCGTATCGGGCGGGAGTGCCCCAGGAAGTCCCGGCGTACACGATCAACATGGCGTGCGGGAGCGGCCTGAAGGCCATCGATCTGGCGTACCGCCAGGTCCGCGACGGCGATTCCGACGTCGTCCTGGCCGGCGGCACCGAGTCCATGAGCCGCGTGCCCTATCTTCTCACCGGCGCCCGTTGGGGCTACAGGATGGGCCACCAACCGGCCGTCGACGCCATGTACCAGGACGGCTTCCTCTGCCCCCTTGCCGAGCAACTCATGGGAGAGACGGCCGAGCGCCTGGCCGAGATCCACGCCATCGGGCGCGAGGAACAGGATGCCTTCGCCCTGCGCAGCCAGGAACGGGCGGCGAAGGCCCTGTCCGAGGGGCGCTTCGACGCCGAGACGCTGCCGGTCGTCGTCGCCGGCAAGAAGGGGAACACCGAGCTCCGGCGGGACGAGCATCCCCGCGCCGACACCACCCTCGCTTCGCTCGCCAGGCTCCCCCCCGTCTTCAAGCCGGACGGGGGCGGGGTGACGGCGGGCAACTCGTCGGGAATCACCGACGGGGCTGCGGCGCTCGTGGTGCTGTCCAAGGAGCGGGCCGCCTCGCTGGGAGTCAAGCCCATGGCGCGAATCCTGGGCATCGCGGCCGCCGGCGTCGATCCCCGCGTCATGGGGATCGGGCCCGTACCGGCCGTAAGGTCGCTCCTCGCTCGCCTCGGGCTCGGCCTCGCCGACTTCGACCTCGTCGAGCTGAACGAGGCCTTCGCTGCCCAGGTGATCGCCTGCGACCGGGAGCTCCACTTCGACCCGGAGCGCCTGAACGTCAACGGAGGAGCGATCGCACTCGGGCACCCTATCGGCGCCACGGGCGCCCGGATCTGCGTGACCCTCCTCCACGAGATGGCCCGCCGAGGCGCTCGGCGGGGGCTGGCGACGCTCTGCATCAGCGGGGGAATGGGCTTGGCCGCGGCCTTCGAGAGGGTCGATTGAGCGGCGTGGGGGTATAGCGATGGCCGACGAGATCGAAGGCCGGCAAGACGAGGACCTCTTCGCCCCGAGCCGGAACCGGACCTACCAGTTCGTGCAGCTGGACGTGGCGCAGGGCATCGCTCGCATCTCGCTCAACAGGGCGCCGGCCAACGTCCTGTCCATCGAGATGATGGAGGAGCTGAACAGCGCTCTCGAGTCGCTCGAATTCGAGCGCGAGGTCAAGCTCGTCGTCCTCACGGGAGGGCCCAAGTACTTCTCGGCGGGCTTCGAGGTGGCCGATCATCTCGGGGATCGCGCCTACGTGATGCACGAGTCCTTCGGCCGGGTCTTCGAGAACATGGCCAAGCTCGACAAGCCCACTCCTCTGCGTGGTGGCGGGCGCCGCGCTCGGAGCCGGCTGCATCCTCGCCGCCGGCTGCGACATCGTCCTCGCCGGGGCCTCGGCCAAGTTCGGCCACCCGGAGATCAAGGGGGGCGTCTTCAACCCCGTGGCCGCGGTGCTGCTGCCGCGCCTGGTCGGACGAAAGAGAGCCTGCGGACATCTTCCTGGGGGGCCTCAGCCTGACGGCCGCGGACGCCGAGCGCGTCGGCCTGATCAGCCGCGTCGTTCCCGACGACAAGCTCGAGGCGGAGGCGGCCGTCCTCATCCAGCGCTTCCAGGAGGGGAGCGCGCCGGTCTTCCAGGCCGCGCGGAAGGCGCTGGCGGGCGCTCTCGACCTTCCCTTCGCCGACGCGCTGCGCCACGCCGAGGACGTCTATCTGAACCAGCTCATGACCACGGAGGACGCCGAAGAGGGCCTGAAGGCGGTGATGGAGAAGCGGAAGCCCGTCTGGAAGGACCGCTGATGGTCTCGTTCGACCTCTCCCCGGAGCACGAGGCCGTCGAGAGCGCAGTCCGGGACTGGGCCTCGCCGCGAGGTGGCCCCGAAGATCCACGACCTCGACCGGGAGCACCGCTTCGAGCGCGGGTTCCTGAAGGGGATGGCGGACCTGCAGCTCCTCGGGATCTGCATCCCGGAGGAGTACGGCGGCGCCGGGATGGACTACGTGAGCCTGGGCCTCGTTTCCGAGGAGCTGGAGTACGTCGATACGCACCTGCGGGTCATCATGTCGGTCCACGTGGGCCTCAACAGCATGACGCTCTGGTGCTGGGGGACCGAGGACCAGAAGCGCCGCTACCTCGTGCCGCAGGCCAAGGGGGAGAAGATCGCGACCTACGGCCTCACCGAGCCCAACGCCGGCTCCGACGCCGTCGGGATCCAGTCGACGGCCGTTCGCAAGGGGGACCGCTACGTCCTGAACGGCGAAAAGACCTGGATCAGCCTGGCCGACGTCGCCGACCACTACCTCGTCATCGCCTGGACCGATCTCGAGAAGAAGAAGCGCCGCGACCACAGCGGGCTCTCGGCGTTCATCGTGGAGCGCGCGTTCAAGGGCTTCAGCTCCTACACGATGAAGGAGAAGTGGGGGATCCTGGCCGGCAACACCGGCGGCTTCCACATGGCCGACGTCGAGGTCCCCGCCGAGAACCGCGTGGGCGAGGAGGGCGAGGGCTTCAAGGTCGCCATGTTCGCCCTCGAGAACGGCCGATACACCGTGGCCGCGGGGGCCACCGGCCTGATCCGCGCCTGCCTCGACGCGTCGGTTCGCTACTCGAAGGAGCGCAAGACCTTCGGCGCGGCCATCGGGGAGCACCAGCTCGTGAAGGAGATGATCGCCGAGATGGTGTCGGACTACGACGCCGCGCGCCTGCTGTGGCTCCGGGCCGGATGGCTCAAGAACCAGGGGAGACGCAACACCCGGGAGACGTCCCTCGCCAAGTGGTTCGCAACGGTGAAGAGCGAACGCGCCGCGTCGGACTGCGTCCAGATCCACGGCGGCAACGGCTACTCCGACGAGTACCCGGCGGGCCGCTTCTATCGCAACTCGAAGGCCGCCGTGATCTACGAGGGGACCCGGGAGATCCACAAGATCATGCAGGCGGACTACGCCCTCGGCTACCGGCAGGACAAGCCCCGGCGCGTGGACCTGCCCGCCTATCCGAGATAGGCCTCACCAAAGGAGCTCACAGAATGCATCGCGACGACCTTTCCCTCGAGTTCGTGCGGGTGGTGGAGAAGGCGGCCATCGCCGGGGCCCGGACCATGGGCCGGGGCGACCGCAAGTACGCCGACCAGGTGGCTGCCGAGGCCATGAGGGCCGAGCTGGAAACGGTCGACATCGACGGAACCCTGGTGATCGGCGAAGGGGACAAGGACGAAGCGCCCGTCCTGTACATCGGCGAGAAGGTGGGCAAGGCCGGCAGCACGCCCGTCGACCTCGCCGTGGATCCCCTGGAGGGGACCAACCTGTGCGCCACCGGCGGCCCCAACGCCATCGCCGTCCTGGCGGCGTCGGAGAAGGGCGGCCTCCTGAATGCCCCCGACATCTATATGGAGAAGCTCGTGGTCGGCCCCACCTGCAAGGGGAAGGTGGACATTGGCGCGCCCGTCGAGGACAACCTCAAGGCCATGGCCAAGGCGCTGGACCGGGAGGTCCACGACCTCGTCGTCATCGTCCTGGACCGCCCCCGCCACGAACGCCTCATCGCCGAGATCCGCAAGGCCGGCGCCCGGATCAAGCTCATAGGCGACGGGGACCTCTCGGCGGGGATCACGGCGGCCGTGGTGGGGACCGGCGTCCACGCCGTGATGGGGACCGGGGGAGCGCCCGAGGGCGTCCTGACGGCTGCGGCCATGCGCTGTCTCAACGGGGAAATCCAGGCAAAACTGGTACTTACGAAGCCGTCGGACGGCGAGCGTCTTCGAAAGATGGGCATCGAGGATCTTCAGAAAGTGTTCCGCACCGAGGACCTGGTTCCGGGGAAGAACGTGATCTTCGCTGCGGCCGGCGTCACAGACGGCTCCCTACTGAGGGGTGTACGCTTCTTCGGAGATGGTATCCGGACACAGTCGCTGCTGATGATGACGCTGCCGCACCAGGTGCGTTTCATCGACACGATCCATGCCAAGGACGGACCCGACGTCAAGATCCGCTTCTGATGGTTTGCCCTGCCTCCGGCGCCCCGACGCACAGCCAGGAGTTGTAGGACTGCCGGGGAGTTACTCGACGCTCGCTCATTTTTCCCTTGACATCGAAGGACCGCTTTGCTAGCTTGAGAAAGCACTTTAACTCTCTTACGTAAGTATGTATCTCGTCTCGGTTCCATTTCGGGGGTCGTGGCGAGTCGGTGGCGAAATTGGCGTAGTCGGGAAGTCTGTAACCTGAGAGGTCGCCCGTGGCTCTGTTCGGCAAGAAAAAGGGACTCGTTGGCCTCGACATCGGCTCATCGGCCATCAAGGCCGTGGAGCTGAAGACGGGTGGCAAGGGGGGCGCCGAGTACCAGCTCACGAGCATTGGTATGGAGTCGCTCCCTCCGGAAGCCATCGTGGACGGCGCCATCATGGACTCGGGGGCCGTCATCGACGCGCTCCAGCGCCTCTTCAGCACCCACAAGATCAAGACCGCGGACGTCTGCACCGGCGTCTCGGGGAACGCGGTCATCGTGAAGAAGATCAGCCTCCCCCAGATGAGCCAGGAGGAGCTGTCGGAGTCGATCCACTGGGAGGCGGAGCAGTACATCCCCTTCGACATCCAGGACGTGGCGATCGACTACGAGGTCATCGACGGCGGCTCCGGCGGGAACATGGACGTCCTGCTGGTCGCGGTCAAGAAGGACAAGATCAGCGACTACACGTCGGCCATCACCCAGGCCGGCAGGACGCCTTCGATCGTGGACGTCGACGTCTTCGCGTTGCAGAACTGCTACGAGGTCAACTACGGCTCCGATGCGGGGCGCGTGCTGGCGCTCCTGAACGTCGGCGCCTCCATCATGAACATCAACATCGTGAAGGGCGGGACCTCGATCTTCAACCGCGACATCGCCGTCGGGGGGAACCAGTACACCGACGCGATCCAGAAGGACCTGAACCTTTCCTTCGACCAGGCCGAGAGCCTCAAGAAGGGCGGACGGGTCGAGGGCGCGGCGGTGGAAAACCTCCCCCCGATCCTCCAGGCGGTCTCGGAGAACATCGGCCTCGAGATCCAGAAGACGTTCGACTTCTTCAAGGCGACGAGCTCCGAGGACCGCATCGACCGGATCTTCCTCTCGGGGGGGACCTCCAAGGTCCAGGGACTCCGGGACCTCCTCGCCGACCGCTTCGAGGCCGGCGTCGAGATCCTGAACCCCTTCAACAACATCACCTACAACCCGAGGGACTTCGATCCTGACTTCATCAACGAGATCGGCCCCTCGGCGGCAATAGCCGTCGGCCTAGCGGTGCGAAAGGCGGGCGACCGATGATTCGCATCAACCTCCTCACCGCCGAACGGCCCACCGCGAAGAAGAAGACCGCCTCGGCTCCGGGCGCGCTGCAGGCCTACCTCTTCCTGTTCCTCTTCGGCGGCGGCGCCCTCCTGGCTTGCGCGGGCCTCTGGTGGCTCAAGACGGCGAGCATCGCCGACCTCGACAAGAAGATCGGAGAGGGCAAGAAGCGCCAGGCCGAGCTGCAGGCCATCAAGGTCCAGGTGGACCAGTTCCTGGCCCGCAAGCGCATCCTCGACGCCAAGGTCAAGCTCATCGAGGAGCTGAAGTCGCAGCAGTCGGGTCCGGTCCACATGCTGGACGAGATCTCCAAGGCGCTTCCGGACTTCGTGTGGCTCACGAGCCTCGAGCAGAGCGGGAACAGCATCCGCTTCGCCGGGGAGAGCAACGGCCTGACCTCGGTGGCCGACTTCATCTCCAACCTGCAGCGGAGCGGCTGGTTTCCTCCCGAGAAGGTCGAGCTCGTCTCGAGCACGGAAACCAACAACATCGTGACGTTCCAGCTCCAGGCCGAATTCCGCCCGCCCGCGGCCGCCGCCCCCGCCGGGGCACCGGCGCAGACCGCAGCGGCGAAACCCTAGGGGAGGACGAACAGAGTCATGGCCGACAATCCCCTCACAAAGCTTCCCCTCATTGGCCAACTGGGCCTGTCCGCCGCCCTCGCGGCGCTGATCGGGGGTCTCTTCTACTACTTCTCCTGGTCCGACCTCGTGGCCCAGGAGACGACCAAGACCGCCGAATGGGCGACGCTTCAGAGCGACATCCGCAGCCTCGAGGTCACCGCCAACAAGCTCCAGGAGTTCCAGCGCGAGGTCGCCCTCCGTGAGGCGAAGCTCGAGACCCTCAAGCGGATCCTTCCGGCCGACAAGGAGACGCCGGAGCTGATGAAGAAGGTGAACTCCCTGGCGGTCCAGTCGAGCCTCCTGATCAAGAAGTTCACGCCTGGCGCCGTGGTCAACAAGGAGTTCCCGATGGAGCCCGTGCCCGGCCAGAAGCCGGCCGGCCCGGGCCAGCCGGCGCCTCCTCCCGGCGCCAAGAACGCCGCAGGGCAGGCCAACGAGTACTACCAGGAGTGGCCCATCAGCGTGGACGTGGAGGGGACCTATCACAACCTCGGCCTCTTCTTCGATCGTGTGGGCCGGCTCTCGCGCCTCGTGAACGTGGGCGGCCTCAGGATCAAGAACCAGTCGACGCCGAAGCCTTCGAACACGATCCAGGTCTCGTGCACGGCCACCACATTCGTCTACGTGGAGGCTCCGCCCGCCGGTGCTGCCGGGGCGGCGACCGCGCACCCATGAGGGCCCCGATCATGAACCGTTACGCCACCCTCGGCCTTCTTTCGCTCGCGCTGGGTCTCGCGGCCCCGTTTCGCCTGGCCGCCCAGGCGCCCGCAGCCGGCGGGAAGGACGACACGATCAAGGCGATCCTGGACCAGGAGCTCGAGCCCGCTCCCGGCGGCTATACCTACAACCCGCAAGGGCGACGCGATCCGTTCGTGAGCCTCATCAAGCCCGTGACGGGCGACACCGGTCCGAAGACCCGGAAGCCGGGAATGGAGGGCTTCCTCATTCAGGAGGTCGCCCTCAAGGGCATTCTGAAGACCCCTGGCGGGGGCGAGGGCGTGGCGGAGAAGCCCGGCTACATCGCCATCTTCCAGGGACCTGAAGGCAACAAGTCCTATTTCGTGAACGTTGGACAGCGTCTGTTCGACGGGCAGCTCACCGCGATCGACAGCACGAGCGTGACCTTCCATCAGGAAGTCACGGATCCACTGTCGCCGGTGAAGACCCGTGAGATCAGGCAGAGTCTCTATCCGTCCGAGGAGGCGAGGCAATGAGAGCCAAGCTCGCTTGGGCCCTCCTGTTGGTGGCCGCCCTTCTGCCCGTCGCGGGTCTCCCCGCGGCAGCCGAGGATCGCGCGCCGATCAGCATCACTGACATCCGTCAGGAGAGCACCGACCGATCAACGCGACTGACCGTGGAGTGCAGCGCTCCGGTGGCATACGCGACGTTCAGCCCCGATCCGCTCACTCTGGTCGTCGACATCCCCGAAGCCGACACCTCCAAGGTGCCCGCCCGGATCAACGTCGGGACGCGCGAGGTCGAATCCCTGCGCGTGACGACGCTCGGCCGGGCCGATGGGCGGAGCATGGCGCGGCTGGAGGTCCATCTCGCCAGCCTCGTTCCCTTCAAGGTCTTCTCGAAGGACAAGGCCCTGAACCTGGTCTTCGAGCGAGGCGGGCAGGCGACAGCCTCGCCCGACGCAACGGCCCCGGTCGCCGAGGCTCCGGCGCCAGCTCCGATGCCCGAGGCGGCCGACGCCGCTCCGGCTCCCGCGCCCCGGCCCGAGCCGGCGCCGCCGGCGCCGACCCTGGCGAAGGGCCCCGCGTCCGCGATCCTCGGGGTGACCCAGAGCCTCGACGCCGGACAGCTGGCCATCACCGTTCAGGCCAACGGCAGCCTCCGCTATCAGGACTTCTTCCTGGGAAACCCCGACCGCCTCGTCATCGACTTCAAGGACGTGGTCACGCGCGCGACCAAGGGCCTGGACGTAGCCCAGGGTCCCGTCCGGAAGGTCCGGATCGGGCAGTTCAGCGCCGCGGCGCCGAAGGTGGCCCGCCTGGTTCTGGACCTGTCCGCGCGATCGCCCTACCACATCGTCGAAGCGCGGGACGGCGTGAAGATCCTCTTCGGTGACGGCGGCAGGAACGACGAGCCCGGCTCCGCTCGCCGCGCTCCGGACCGAGCCGGAGCCCGTGCTCACGGCGGCGGCGATGCCCGGACCGGTGGTCGTGCCGGCACCGGCGCTGCCCCCGCCGGCGGCGCTCGCTCTTCCGGCCCTCCCCGCTCCCCAGGAGCCCCCGAAGGAGTCCTTCGAGGCGAAGACCGTCGGCCAGGGCCCGAAGGTCTACACCGGGCATCCGATCAGCATGGACTTCAAGGACGCGGACGTCCAGGACATCTTCCGCCTCTTCGCCGACATCAGCGGCCTGAACGTCGTTGTCAACCCGGGCGTCAGCGGCAAGGTCACCCTCAAGCTGACGGAAGTGCCCTGGGACCAGGCCCTCGATCTCATCCTGAAGACCAACGGCCTCGGCAAGACGATCGACGACAACGTGATCCGGATCGCCCGACTCTCCGACCTCCAGAAGGAGGAGGAGGACCTGCGCAAGCTGAAGGAGAACCAGGCCCTCGCCGGCGATCTCACCACGTGGCGGAAGTCGCTCTCCTACGCCAAGGCCGGCGAGCTTCAGACGGCCGTGACGAAGGTCGCTCTCTCGGCGCGCGGGACCGATCACCCTCGATACCCGCACGAACACGATGATCATCACGGACCTACCGGCCTACATCGACAGGGCCAAGGACCTGATCAACGATCTCGACCGCGCGACGAAGCAGGTCGAGATCGAGGCGCGGATCGTGGTCACGAGCCGGAACTTCACGCGTGACCTGGGCATCCAGTGGGGCTTCAGCCAGCGGCAGACCCCGGAGTTCGGCAACACGACGGACAAGACGTTCCCCCACTCGATCATCCTCAACGGACAGGGGACGCCGAGCGCGCAGGGTCTGCCGGCCGACCAGGGGTCCCTGGGCGGCTCCACGCCGAGTGCCACGGGCACCGTCGGACGCGGCTACGCGGTCAACCTGCCCGCGTCGTCGTTCAACTCGTCCATCGGGATCTCCCTCGGCAACATCCTTGGCAACTTCAACCTCGACGCCGCCCTGACCGCCCTCGAGAAGCAGGGGCGTGGACGCATTCTCTCCACGCCGAAGATCACGACCCAGAACAACCAGGCGGCCGAGATCAAGCAGGGCGTCCAGATCCCCCTGCAGACCATCGCGAACAACACCGTCACGGTGCAGTTCAAGGACGCCGTTCTCACCCTGCGCGTCACGCCCCAGATCACCGAGGCGGATACGGTCATCCTGGCCCTGGAAGTGGAGAACAACACGGCTGACTTCGCGAACGAGGTCAACGGCATCCCGCCGATCAACACCCAGTCGGCCAAGACCATCGTCCTGGTGCGGGACGGCGCCACGAGCGTGATCGGCGGCATCTACCAGAGCAACGAGCAGACGGCGCAGTCGTCGACGCCGTTCCTCGGCAAGCTGCCGCTCCTGGGTTATCTGTTCCGGAACCGCTTCGTCAGCACGTCCAACAACGAGCTGCTGCTGTTCATAACGCCGCGGATCGTGAAGGGTTGAGGAGGATGGACCGCATGAGACGCGGTGGCGGCATCATAACTCAGTCGTGGAGGAAGGCCATGAAGGCTGTGAGAGTCTGCGCGGTCCTGGCACTGGGCGCCCTGACGATGGGCGGGTGCACGCCGGACTGGGCGAAGGGTAGTGGCGACGTGGTCCTGTTGATGACGGCCATCAACGACGGATCGCCGCTCTCCTCGGACGTCGAGATCTCGAGCGGAGCCGTCTGCCCCGACCTCGTCAAGGTTCGGCTGGAAAACCACTTCAAGAACCCGGCCATCATCGGGGAGCGGCTTCGTCAACGACTACGTCGTCGAGCGCTACGAGGTCCACTACGTCCGTTCCGACGGCCGGAACATGGAAGGCGTGGACGTTCCGTTCCCGATCACGGGCAACGTATCCCAGGAGGTCATCAACTCCTCCGACGCCCAGCTGATTCTCGAGGTGGTTCGCCGGCAGGCGAAGTTCGAGCCCCCGCTCCGCAACCTGGTGGGCGGCGGGGCCATCATCGTGACGATGTTCGCCGATATCACGCTGCACGCGCGCACCACCACTGGCACCGTGCTCAATCCGGTCTCGGGCCGACTCCAGATCGACTTTGCCGACTTTGTGGACAAGGACACGACCTGCCCGGTCGTTAGCTAGGAGAAGAGGCTCTCATGCGACTTCCGAGGCGGTACGGGCATCTCCGATCGGACGGAAGTCCGAACTTCGAGGGTAGAAAGATGACGAGTGTACAGACGGCCCTTCGCGGGGGGCGGTTGGCGGCGGGGATCGGCCTCTGTCTGGTGCTGGCCCACGCCGGCTGCAGCACCGACAAGGCCACGATACCCGGGCTGAGCGGCCCGTCGGAGCTGGGGCTTTCCCTCAAGCTGGACGCAACCCCGGACGTCCTGACCGCGGACGGGTCGAGCACGTCGGCCATACAGGCGACGGTTCGCGACCAGAACGGCCAGCCCAAGGCAGGGGTGGCGATCTTCTTCGCCGTCACCGACCTCACGGGCACCTTTGCCGACATCGGGGGGCTCAACCACCCCACGGCCGTCAGCGGACCCGACGGCACGGCGCAGGTCGTCTACACGAGCCCGTTCCGCACGGATTTCACGGGCAACGGCGGCGTCCTCGTCGTGGCACGCCCCGTGGGCTCGGATGCGAACGGCGCAGATCTACCGGAACGTGCAGATCGAGCTGCACTCGGCAGAGGGACGTCTCTTCCCGCCGAGGGCCGGGAACGCGGCTCCGAGCTGCGCCATCGTGGTCCAGGCGCCCTTCGGCTTCCTCATCGACCAGAGCATCCTCTTCCAGACGCAGGCGGCCGACTCCGACGGCTTCATCGTGCGGTACTTCTGGACCTTCGGCGACTCCTCGAACCCGTCGGACAAGCCGGACGTCGAGCACCACTACAGTGCTCACGGCACGTACAGCGTCACACAGACGGTGACGGACAACAACGGCGCGCAGACCACCTGTAGCAAGAACATCAAGATCTGCGACGTCGGCACCGCGCCGTGCCCGCAGCCGTAGGCACGTCGCCAAGCTGACGCCGGCGCACGCGACGGTCCCAGGTCTGGTAGCATCAGGCCTGGGACCGTACCGTTTCTGAGGAACCTTGGCCTCCAACCCGCGCATCGACGACCTTCGGAAGCGCCTGGAGAAGGACCCGGGCTCCCGGCTCTTCGCCCAGCTGGCGGAGGAGCTGCGGAAGGCGGGGGACCTCGACGAGGCGATCGTCCTCTCGCGCGACGGCCTCCAGAAGCACCCCGCGTATCCGTCGGCGCGGATGACGCTCGGGCGGGCGCTCTTCGATAGAGGGGACCTGGCGGGCGCGCGTTCGGAGCTCGAGGGCGTCCTGAAGGGCGCGGCCGACAACATCCTGGCGAGCCGCCTCCTGGCCGAGTGCCTGGAAGGGCTGGGGGAGTTCGGCGCCGCGATGGCGCGCTACAAACAGACCCTGGCCATGGCGCCGGGGGATCGCCAGATCGAAAGCAAGGTGTCGGCCCTGGAGGCCAGGCTCGAGAGCGCCTCGCGGAAGGCGATGGCCGTCCCTGAGACTCCTCCTCCACCGCCCGCGCCACCCCCGACAGCCGACCTCGATGCGCCCATCCCCCTGGTGGCCGCCGATGAGCCCTTCGAGCTGGAGAGGCCCTACGAGGCCGCCGCCTCGGCCGCCGGGGGCGCGCTCGTGGAACCGACGCCGCTCGAACCCACCCCCTCGCTGGAAGCCGAGCCGATCCTCGTGCCGGAGCCGCCCGAGGAGACCGAGCCCCTGACGCGGCCGGTTCCCGCGCTGGTCCCGGCCCTCTCGCCCATGGCGGCGGTCAGCGCCGCCCCGGACCTGGCACCCGGCGGGGAGCTCTTCGAGTTTGACGCGCCGGACGACCTTCCCGAGGCTGCGACCTTGAAGGCGGCGGCTCCCCTCTTCGAGGAGCCGGCAGCCTTCGAGGTGCCGGCGGCGCTGGTGGCGCCGGGCGGCGATGTTCCGCCGGCGGCTGTCCTGGCCGAACCCCGGCTGCTTCCGGCGATGGAGGCTGAGCCTGCCCCTCCTTGGCTCGCGCCGCCGGGGCCCGCTCCCGCTCCCGAGATCATCTCTTCGACGCTGGCCGAGCTATACTTCAACCAGGGGTTCACCGAGAAAGCCATCGAGGTGTACCAGCAGGTGCTCGCTCGTGAACCCGGCAACGAGAAGGCCGGCGCCCGCCTCAGCGAGCTGAAAGGGCCGGGAACAGCGGCGCCGGCCGAGGCCGCCGCGGTCCCGACAGCGGCCGTGGGGGATGGGCGCGCGGCGCGGCGGCAAGCCATCGAGCGAGTCATAGCGCGGCTCGAAGTGCTGCGCGCGGGCCTCAGGAGGGGATAAGGCATGGCGGCATTCAGCGACGCCCTGAAGAAGATCGCCAGCCGCGTCCCGGAGACGCAGGTTCTCATGATCATGGGCATCGACGGGATCCCGATCGAGCGGCTCGTCGTGCAGCCCCACGCCAACATGGAGGCGGTGGCGGCGGAGTACACCACGCTCCTGCGAGCCAGCGTCTCGGCCGCAGCCGATACCGGCCTCGGTGACCTCCGGGAGCTCTCGGTGGTCACGGACTCCATGACCGCCCTCCTCGTCGGAATCACGGCCGAGTACTTCCTCTTCGCCGCCCTGGCTCCGGGGGCCTTTGCCGGTCGTGCTCGGTTCGCCCTCCGGATGGCCAGCGTCGAGCTCGAGAGCGAGTTCGCCTAGGCGCCAGCCGGCCCGTTGACAAGCTCTCGGCGGGGGGCGAATAATACCGCCCTTCCCCGGAGAGGAGACCCATTGAACCTCAAGGAACTCAAGGAGATCCTCCAGATCCTCGACGAGAAGGAGATCACCGAGTTCGAGCTCGAAGAAGAGGGAATGAAGCTGCGGATCCGCAAGGCCGCGGCCCACTCGGGGCTCCCCGTGGCCGCGGCCGCAGCGGCTCCGGTCGCCCCGACCGCCCCTCCCGCAGCTCCCACCGCCCTTGCCGCGTCGAGCGCGTCGGCGGCCGCGCCGGGCCCCGTGGCCCCCGATGAAGCGGGCCTCGTCCAGGTCAAGAGTCCGATCGTAGGGACCTTCTACCGGTCGCCGGACCCGGCGTCGCCCCCCTTCGTCAGCGTGGGGGACCGGATCCAGGTCGGGCAGGTGCTGTGCATCATCGAAGCCATGAAGCTCATGAACGAGATCGAAGCCGAGGTCGCCGGCGAGGTCGTGAAGGTCCACCACGACAGCGGGCAGCCGGTCCAGTATGGCGAGCCCCTCTTTGCCGTCCGGCCGGAGCGCTAGGCCCGAGCGCCGCCGGCCTCGTCTCCCATGTTCAAGAAAGTCCTCATCGCCAACCGCGGCGAGATCGCCCTGCGGGTCATCTGGGCCTGCAAGGAGCTCGGGATCAAGACCGTGGCCGTGTATTCGGAGGCCGACCGCCACAGCCTTCACGTGCGCTTCGCCGATCAGGCGGTCTGCATCGGCCCGCCCCGCAGCGTGGAGTCGTATCTGAACATCCCGGCCATCATCAGCGCCGCCGAGGTGACGGGGGCCGATGCCGTCCATCCCGGCTACGGGTTCCTGTCGGAGTCCAGCTACCTCGCCGAGATCTGCGAGGCCTGCAACATCAAGTTCATCGGCCCCGGCCCCCAGGCCATCCGCCTCATGGGGGACAAGAGCCGGGCCAAGAAGGCGATGATGAAGGCCGGCGTGCCGGTGATCCCGGGATCGCCCGGCGTCGTCGAGGACGAAGAAGCGGCGACTCGAGTGGCGCGCGAGACCGGCTTCCCCGTGATCCTCAAGGCGGCCGCGGGGGGCGGCGGCCGGGGGATGCGGATCGTGCGCCAGGTCGAGGAGCTGGCGCCGGCCCTCCGGGCCGCCCAGGCCGAGGCCGCGGCGGCATTCGGCGTCCCCGACGTGTACATCGAGAAGTACGTCGAGGCGCCGCGACACATCGAGATCCAGATCATGGCGGACTCGAAGGGGAACGTCGTGCACCTCGGCGAGCGGGAGTGCTCCATCCAGCGCCGCCACCAGAAGCTCATCGAGGAGGCCCCCTCCCCGGTCATGACCGAGAAGCTGCGCCGGCGGATGGGACGCACGGCGGTGGAGGCCGCCGCGGCCGTCCAGTACGTGAACGCGGGCACGATCGAGTTCCTCCTCGACGACACGGGGAACTACTACTTCATGGAGATGAACACGCGCATCCAGGTCGAGCACGGCGTCACCGAGCTCGTCACGCGGCGCGACCTCGTCAAGGAGCAGCTCCACGTGGCCGCAGGGGGCACCCTCTCCTTCGCCCAGAAGGACGTGACCTTCGAGGGGCACGCCATCGAGTGTCGCGTGAACGCCGAGGACCCCGTGACGTTCGTGCCTTCCCCCGGGACGATCCGGTCCTTCTTCCTTCCCGGGGGCCCGGGTGTGCGCGCCGACACCGCGGCCCACGAAGGCTGCGAGATCTCCCCCTACTACGACAGCATGATCGCGAAGCTCATGGTCCATGGGCGCGACCGCCGCGAGGCCATCGCCCGCATGCGGCGGAGCCTCGATGCCGTCGTGATCGAGGGGATCAAGACCACCGTCCCCCTTCACCGGCGCATCATGGACGACCCTGACTTCCAGGCGGGGCGCTTCAACACCAAGTTCATGGAGCGCTTCCAGGTCCCCAAGAAACCGGCACCTTCCGCGCCCTGAGGCCCTTGCCCGTCGCCCTTCCCCGTCGCCCGTTCCTCTATGCCATCGTCGACGTGGCGTCCCTCGGCGGGCGGCGCGTCGGCGCCGCCGTCGCCGACCTCGTGGCAGGGGGCGCCGCGCTCCTGCAGCTCCGGGCCAAGGGGATCGCCGACGGGCTGTTCCTCGACCTGGCCCTGGAGGCCGTGGCGGCGGCTCGCATCGCGGGGGTCTCCTTGTTGATCAACGATCGCGCGGACATTGCCCGGCTGGTCGCCGCCGACGGCGTCCACCTCGGCCAGGAGGATCTGTGCCCGGCCGACGCGCGGCGCGTCCTCCCGGCCGACGCGCTGGTCGGGCTCTCGACCCACAACGCGGAGCAGCTCGACCGCGCGGCCGCCGAGCCCGCGGACTATCTCGCGGTCGGCCCCGTGTTTCCAACCCGGAGCAAGACCCGCCCCGATCCCGTCGTCGGGTTGGATTTCGTTCGCCGTGCGAGAGCCGCGACCACGAGGCCCCTCGTCGCCATCGGCGGGATCACGGCGGCCAACGCCGCGCAGGTGGTGGGTGCGGGGGCCGACGGCGTGGCGGTGATCTCGGCGCTCCTCTCCGCCCAGGACGTCGCGGCGGCCGCGCGCGAGCTGGTCCGTGCGCTCGCGGCGTCGTGAGCGTGGAGAGGCGGGGCGAAGGGGACGGGCCGGCCCTGCTCCCTCTCCTGCTCGTCCTTGTCTCGGTCCTTCCGGATCCGCGCGCGCTCGTTCCCAGCCTCACCTACTACTTCAGGGACTTCACCTTGACGTACCTCCCGCTTCGGGCGTTCTTCGCCCGGGAGGCGGCCCTGGGACGCTGGCCCTTCTGGAACCGGTACCTCCACGAGGGCTGCCCTTTTCTTCCGATGTTCTATCCGACGGAGCTGGCGCAGTGGCTCTGGTCGGGCCCGGCTGCGGTGTCCTGGCTCCTGACGATCCATATCCCCGTCGCGGCGCTCTCCTGCTACGCTCTCGCGCGCCACCTCGGGTGCTCGCGCTGGGGAGCCTTCGCCTCCGGCTCGATCTATGCCCTCGGCGGCCTCTGCCTGTCCTGCGTGAACCTCCATTGGTTCCTCCAGGCCCTGGCCTTGGCGCCGGCCGTCGTCCTGGCGACGCGCCGGGCGGCCTGCCGCGGCGGGCGCGCCATCCCTGTGGCCGGTTTCGTGTTGGCCCTGGCCGTCAGCACGCTCGCCGTCGAGTTCGTGGCCCAGGCGTGGATCCTCGGAGCGGTCCTGGGGCTCGCTGCCGCGCCGCGGCGGCTCGCCCTCCTACGGCTGGCCCTGGTGGGGGCTCTCGGCGCCGGCCTCGCGGCCCTCCCCATAACCCTGATGCTCGGCATCGTCGCGGAGAGCCTTCGTGGCGCCGGCCTCCCCGCTTCGTTGACCCTCCAGAACTCCCTGCACCCCGTGCTCTTTCTCCAGGCACTCGTGCCCGACCTGGCGGGCTCGCTGACCGAGCCCCTGCAGGCGTGGTGGGGCGGGCGCCTGTACGCCGGCGGCTCGCCCTATTTCCTGAGCCTCTACGTGGGTCCCGTCGCTCTCGCCCTGGCGGTCGCAGGCGTCCGCGCGTTCCCGTCGCCGACACGTCCGGTCCTGATGGCGTGCGGCGCGGCGGGATGCCTCTATGCGCTCGGATCCCACACCGGCCTGGCCGAGGTTCTTCATCCCCTGCTCCCGTGGTTCCGGTTTCCGGTCAAGGCGCTCCTGACGCCTCACCTCTGCGTGGCCCTCTGGGCGGGGGCGGGCCTCGACAGGCTCGGAAAGGGAGCCGCCTGGGGACTCCTCACGTCCGCCTCCGCGGCGACGGCGGGACTGGTCACCCTCGTGGGGTCGGCCGCGGTCCTGGGCGCCGGTCCCCTGGCGACGTGGCTCGACGTCTCTCCCCGTGCCGCGCGCTTGATGGCGGGGACGCTCGGTCGCGAGGCGGCCGTGGGTGCGGCGGTCTCCGCGACCGTCATCGCCCTGGCCATTTCGGTCCGCCTCGGGAGGCTCGGCCCGCTGCGCGCGACCCCGGCCCTTCTCCTGCTGCTGGTCTTCGATCTGTGGAGGGGGGGCGTGGGCGTCAACCCGCAGACGTCCCCGGCGTTCTTCGACCCGGCGCCAGGCCTGATGCCTCTCCTCGCGGACCTCGACGGAGGCCGGGTCTTCTCCCATGGTGTGAACGCGAGCCCCGCGGTCCGCGACCTCGTGAGCCGGCACGGTCCCGGCGTCGACCGCTCCAGCTTTCTCCTGGCCCGCCGCGTCCTGGACCCGTTCGCGAACCTGCTGGATGGCGTCGAGGTCGCCGAGGGGAACGACCGGCTCTCCTTCGTGGCCAACCCGCCCGCGGTCGCGCCCTCGGAGTACGCGCCCGAGGCCGTCTCGCGGATCCTGCCGCGCCTCCGGGCCGCGGCGGTCAGCCGCCTCGTCACCCTCGACCCCCTCGAGGACCCGGGTCTCCGCCTCCGCGGCGAGGTGGACGCAGGACCGCCCGGGGTCTCGATCCGCGTCTACGACGTCCTGCGGCCGTGGCCCAGGGCCTACGTTGCCTGCCGCGCCGTCGCTGCGGCAAACGCGGTCGCGGCCTACGGAGACGTCTTCCGCGAGGGGTTCGATCCCGGCCGGGACGTCGTCCTCGAGCGGCCCGTCGCGAGCGAGCCGTGCGAGAGCGGCAGCGTCCGCCGTCGGCTGGTCTTCGGGGACACGGAGACGTACGATGTCGAGAGCGTGGGGCCCGGATACCTCGTCATGCGCGACACCTTCAGCCCCAGCTGGGCCGCCACGCTCGACGGCCACGAGACCCCCCTCCTGAGGGCCAACGGACGCCACCGCGCGGTGGCGCTTCCCGGGGGGCGCCACGCCGTGAAGCTCGAATACCGCCCACCGGGCTTCGCCTCCGGCGTCGTGGCGACCCTCATCGCGCTGGCACTGGCGACAATCGTCACGGCGCGCCCCGTCCTGTCCGCGGCTCCCGCGGGACGCGGGTGATGCCGAGCCCTTTCCAGCCCGGGACGCGGCCGGCCCTGGCCATCGCGGGCCTCTCGGCGTCGATCTTCCTTCTCGAAGTCCTCCTGACCCGCATCTTCTCGGTGACCCTCTTCAACCACTTTGCCTTCGCCGCCATCTCCCTGGGGATGCTGGGGCTCGCCTCCGCCGGGGTTCACGTCTCTCTCGCACCCGCCCGGTTCACGAGGGAGCGGGTGCCGGAGGACGTCACCCTCGCGGCCGGCCTGATGGTCGTGAGCGCCACGTTCGCGGTGTGGGTCATCGTCCACTGGGGCGTCTTTCCCCTCTTCTCCTGGGACCGTGTCGCCCGCCTGGGCATCCTCTACGTCCTGTGCCTCGTTCCGTTCTACTTCGGCGGGCTGGCCCTGGCCCTGCTCTTCACCCACAACCGCGAGGCCTTCGCCTTCCTGTACGCCAGCGATCTCCTGGCCGCCGGCCTCGCGGGACTCGCGGTCTTCCCGCTGCTGCGCGGCCTCGGAGGGCCGTCGGCGGTCCTCGCGTCGGTGTGCCTGGCGGCCGTCTCGTGCCTGGCGGCGTTTCCCGGCGCCCGCAAGCCGCTGCGCGCGGCCGCGGCGGCGGCCGTGGTTCTGGCACTCGCCGTGATCGGAGCCGACCTCACCCGGGGCCTTCTCGGCCTGAGGCGGCCGAAGGGGGCCGAGGTCCAGGGCAAGATCCTGTTCGAGGGATGGAACGCGCTGTCCCGAGTCGCCGTCTACGACGCGGCCATGTGGCCCTGGGCCCTGGCGCCGACATACAAGGGGCCGGTCGTCCCCGGCCTCCGCATGGACATCGACGCCGCCGCGGCCACGCCCATCGTGTCGGCGGCCGCCGGTGCCGGCAACGACTACCTCCTCCACGAGCTGACCGCACTGGCCGACCTCGTGGCGCCGAAGGGGCACGGGCTGGTCATCGGGTCGGGCGGCGGCCGGGACGCGCTGGCCGCCCTGCTCTCCGGGATCAAGGCCGTGGACGCCGTGGAGATCAACCCGATCATCGCCAACGACGTCATGAGGGGGCGCTTCCGCGGCGTGTCGGGCGGCCTCTACGACGACCCGCGCCTGAACGTCCACGTGGCCGACGGACGGACCTTCGTCCGCGGCTCGCCCGAGCGATACGACCTCATCCAGCTCTCCCTCGTGGACACCTGGGCCGCCACCGCGGCCGGTGCGTTCGCTCTCTCCGAGAACAATCTCTACACCCTCGAAGCGGTGAAGGAATACATCGGGCACCTCACTCCCGAAGGAGTTCTCACCCTCACGCGCTGGGCGGGAGGGGAGACGTACCGGCTGGTGATCCTCGTCCACGAGGCCGCCCGGCAGCTCGGCGTGGCCGACGTCGGGGCCCACCTCGCCGTGATCGGGTACCCCGACGTGAGCGAGGCACGGAACGTACCCGTGACGCTGCTCTTCCGGCGGTCGCCCTTCGACGAGGCCACCCTGGGCCCGCTGAGGCGCCACGTCGAGACATCGGGCTTCGCCTGGCTCCACGACCCGCTCCAGGTGGTCCCGGGCCGCGTGTCCGAGATGGCGCGGGCCACCGACGCTCTCCTCGAGGCCCGCCGGACCGAGGCGTACGAGCTGGCGCCGCCCACCGACGACCGCCCCTTCTTCTTCTTCATGCCCCGACCCTTCCTCGCCGGCGTCGTGACGGACCCGACGCGCCTCTTCACCGAGGGGCAGTACCTCGTGAGCCTCGTGCTCGCCCTGGCCACGTCGCTCAGCGTCGGAGCCATCGTCGTCCCCCTGTCTCGCGCCTCGGGTCGCTCGCTGCGCGGCCATGCGGGCACGGCCCTCCGGGAAGGGGCCTACTTCATCGCCCTCGGGGTCGGGTTCATGCTCGTGGAGGTGAGCCTGATGCAGCGCTTCGTGCTCTATCTGGGACATCCCACCCACGCGCTCACCGCCGTGCTCGCGGGACTGCTCGTGGGCGCCGGTCTCGGCTCGGCCCTCGTGGAGGTGAGCCCGCGAATGGGCCTCGGGCTCTCGGCCGGCTGGTGCGCCCTCGCCGTCTCGGCTCTTCTGCCCGCCCTCTCGCTCCTGCAGGCGACCATCGGCGCGGAGACGCTCGCCTGGTCCTTCGGGGCCAAGGTGCTGTGGACCGAGGCCACGGTGCTCCCCATGGGCTTCGCCCTCGGCACCCTCCTGCCCCTCGGGATGGCCCGGGTGGGCGCGCGCGCGCCGGGCCTGGTGCCCTGGGCGTGGGGGATGAATGGCCTGGCATCGGTGGTCGGGGCCTGTCTCGCCGCTCTCATGTCCATGAGGATCGGCTTCGCCCAGACCTTCCTCTGGGGCGCGGCCTGCTACGTGGCCGCCGCACTCGCTGCGTTCGGCGGCCGCGAGCCTTCCCCGGTCGCCCGGCCATGACGGCGACGCTGCTCGACGGCGCGGCCGTGGCGAAGGCGATCCGGGAGGAGCTGCGCGACGGGGTCGCATCCCTGGCGGCGCGCGGTGCGCGGCCCGGGCTCGGCGTCGTCCTCGTGGGCGACGATCCCGCATCGGCGGTCTACGTCCGCAGCAAGACCCAGGCTTGCGACGACCTGGGAATTCATCACGAGACCGTACGCCTGCCCGCCTCGGCCGCGACCGGGGAGGTCGCGGCCTCGGTCGAGGCCTTCAACGGGCGGCCCGACATCCACGGCATCCTCGTGCAGACGCCGCTCCCGAAGCAGGTGGATACCCCGCGGGTCCTCGAGATCGTGGATCCCGGCAAGGACGTGGACGGCTTCAGCGCGGTGAACGTCGGCCTCCTCGTGCAGAAGCGGCCCCGGTTCGTGGCGTGCACGCCGGCGGGCGTGATGGAGCTCCTGGACCGCAGCGGCATCAGGGTCTCGGGGCGCAGGGCGGTGGTCGTCGGGCGCAGCGACATCGTCGGCAAGCCCATGGCCCTCCTTCTGCTCCACGCCGACGCCACCGTGACGGTGGCGCACTCCCGCACCGCGGATCTCGCGGCGGTAACGCGGGAGGCGGACATCCTTGTGGCAGCCATCGGCCGGCCGGGCGCCATCGGGCCCGATCACGTGAAGCCGGGCGCCGTCGTGGTGGACGTCGGCATGAACCGGATCGAGGACCCCTCGCTCGCCCGCAGGCTCCTCGAGGGGCCGCGCTTCGAGAGGTTCCAGAGGAACGGACACGCGCTGGTCGGCGACGTCGAGTTTCCTTCCGTCCGGCACGTCGCGTCGGCGATCACCCCCGTGCCCGGAGGGGTCGGGCCCCTCACCATCGCCCTCCTGATGAAGAACACCGTCAAGGCGGCCGCGGCCTTCGTCCCCTAGCCGATGCTTCGAGTCGGGCTCACGGGCGGGATCGCCTGCGGCAAGTCACGAGTCCTGGCCCAGTTCGCGGCCCGCGGCCTGGCGACGCTGGACCTCGATCGCGTGGCCCGCGAGGTGGTGAGTCCCGGGGGACCGGCCCACCGGGACGTCCTCGCGGCCTTCGGCCCGGAGATCCTCGACGAGGGCGGCGGCGTCGATCGCAAGGCCCTCGGGCGGATCGTCTTCCGCGACGGGGCCGCGCGTGATCGCCTCAACGCGATCGTTCACCCCAGGGTGCGGGAAGCCGAGTCGCGATGGGCCTCGGGCGAGGCCGTCCGCGGGGCCCGGATCGCGGTGACCGACGCGGCGCTCCTCGTCGAGTCGGGCCTGCACCTCCGATTCGATCGCCTCGTGGTCGTCCACTGTTCCGCAGGCGAGCAGCTCCGTCGCCTCATGTCGCGCGACGGAATCGACGCCGAGGCGGCGCGGGCCCGGATCAGCGCGCAGATGCCCATCGGGGAGAAGCGCCGGTATGCCCACGGCGAGATCGGTACCGACGGGCCGATGTCGGAGACGGACCGCGCCGCCCTGGTGGCAGCCGACGAGCTGGAACGGGCCGCCACCGGCGCGGGGCCGCCGCTTGCGATTCCGCTGGAGCGAGGTCTGGGGGCCCTGGTCTCGGGGCCGCCTCGGGGCCGCGCGGCCTCTCGCCCGCACCCCTGCTGGCGGCCGTCGCCTCCTGGGGGGGCTCGACCTGGCCCGCGCCGCTCGGCTCCTCGTCCCGTACGCGCCGGAGCCATGGTATCGGCAGGCCGGGGGGGGTGGAGCGGATGCACCCCCTGCTTCGCTCGCGGCCCCCCTGGTGCTCTGGGCCCTGACCCGCGGCGCGCCCGACGACGAGTACCTCGCAAGCGCAGCGGCTTCGCTCGCGCGCCTCACCCACGGAGAAGGGACCGAGATGGCCGACGCCGTGGCCGTCGCCCTCGGGCTGCAGGAGGCGCTCGTCACGGGAAGGGCGCCTGCGGCCGGGTGGAGCCGCGCCGGGAGCGTCGCGAGGTGGGGCCGCGCGCCGGCGTCCGAGCGGCTGGAGCCGGACGTCGCGTCGTGGCTGGCCGGAGCCGCCCGCGGCGTGAGCGAGGCCGAGGCCCCCGCCGAGGCCCGGGCCGCCGTTCGCGCCCTCCTGCGCTCCTAGAGCCTTTGCCCGGCGCGGCGGAGCGACGTCAGGGTTCCGTTCGCGGGCCGACCCGCTCCTCGACGAACGTGTTCCACTCGTGGCAGTGGGGGCATCGCCAGAGCATGTCGTCGGCGCGGTATCGGCACGCCGTGCAGATGTGAGGGTCGAGGTAGAAGACCGAGCTCTCGGCCGTGTCGACGTAGCGGTCCACGGCCTCTCCGCGGACGCCGAGCGCCCTGAGGGTGAGCCACATCTCGAGGTGGACGAGCAGCACCTGCGGGTTCGCCTCGAGAGCGCGCAGGACGAGACCGAAGGCCTCGTCGGGCCGTCCCTCGCCGCGGAGATGACGGGCGAGGGCCAGCCGGGCCCGCCAGTCGCCCTGGTCCTGCCGGATGATCTTCTCGCAGAGGGCCGCGAGGCGCGAGGGCTCACCGCAGGCCCGTAGGCGCGGGACAGGCGGTCGAAGGCCAGGTAGGCGCGCTCCGGCGTCGCCTGGATCGCCCCCTCGAGGAGGGCCGCGGCACGGCGGGGATCCGACGCGGCGTGGAGGTCGGCGAGGCCCAGGTGGGCGGGGAAGACCCGGCGATCGAGGGCCAGCGCCGTCTCGTAGGCAGCCACCGCGTCGTCCTTCCGTCCCGCCTGGGCCGCCTCGTCGCCGATCTCGGCCTGGAGGAAGCCCAGCACCAGGCTGTCGTCCGTCTTGCGCAGGCGCGACACCCGGGTCGCGAGCTCGTAGGCGCGCCTCCACTGGCGCTGCTCCTCGCAGAGCTTCTCGAGGCCGATCAGGGCGTGGATGTTCTTGGGGTCGATGTCGAGGACCTCTTCGAACGCCCGTGTGGCGCGATCGATGAAGCCGGCCTTGCGAAGGTCCATGCCGAGGCACACCAGGGCGTGGGCCCGTTCGCCGCGGCTCAGGTCCGCGCGGTCCAGAAGGCCCTGGTGGACGCGGATCGCGCGCTCCACCTGACCCGACTCCCGCAGCAGGTTGCCCAGGACCAGCTGGATCTCGACGGCGTCCGGTTCGCTCCGCGCCGCCTTCGCCAGCTCGGTGGACGCGAGGTCTGCCTGCCCCGAGGCCAGGTAGTGAAGCCCCTGGGTGTAGTGCGGCGAGGTGCGGAACCCGCTGCGTCCCGAGAGCCCCGCGACCCGGAGGGCGCGGGCGCCGGCGCGGCCGGCGAGGAGCCCCGCTACGGCGGCCAGGACCACCGCCAGGAGGGCGGTGTCGGTCATGCGGCCCGGCGTCTCACGGCGTGGCCACGCCCATGGAGGCGAGGACCCGCTCCCAGTCTCCCCGCGCGCGGAGGATGGACTCCACGAACTCCCGCAGGCAGCCCTTCCCGCCGGGGGCCTCCATCACCATGAAGGCCTGGGTGCGGACCTCGAGGGGGGCGTCGGCCGGCGACGCGCTCAGGGACACGGCCTGCATCACCGGCAGGTCGTTGACGTCGTCGCCGATGTAGGCGACCTCGTGGGATTCGAGGTGCTCGCTGGCCAGGATCTCCGCCAGCGCCGCGGCCTTGTCGGAGATCCCCTGGCGCACCACGGCCATCCCCAGCTCCGCGGCCCGCTGGGCCACCGCCTTCGAGTCTCGGCCCGAAAGGACGCCCGTCTTCAGGCCGGCGCGGTGGGCCAGGACGATGGCCAGGCCGTCTCGGATGTGGAATGCCTTGGCCTCGGTGCCGTCGGCCAGCAGGAGGATCGTGCCGTCGGTCATCACGCCGTCCACGTCGGTCAGGATGAGCTTGAGAGCGCGGCACCGCTCGGCCAGGGCCTCGTCCTTCAACTAGACCATCTCCGTCTTCCAGAGGTCGTGGAGGTGGACGACGCCGTCCACGCCGCCGGCGTCGTCGAGCACGACCAGGGAGGTGATCTTGTGGGTCTCCATGACGTCGAGGGCCCGGGTGGCCAGCTCCCGGCGTCCGATCACGACGGGACTCGCGGTCATGCACTCGGCCGCGCTCTTGTCGAAGAGCGAGTAGCCGTGGCGCTCCAGCTGCCGGCGCAGGTCCCCGTCGGAGATGACCCCCGCGAGGCGCCCGTTCGCGTCGACCACGGTCGTCATTCCGAAGCGCTTCCGCGTCATCTCGAACAGGACGTCCTTCATCGGCGTCGTCTGCCCGACGCGCGGGATCTGGTCCCCCGTGTGCATGAGGTCCTCCACCCGCATGAGCTTCTTGCCCAGCCGTCCTCCCGGATGGAGGACGGCGAAGTCCTCGACGGTGAAGCCGCGGCGGTCCAGCAGCGCCATGGCGAGGGCGTCGCCCATGGCGAGGGCGGCGGTGGTCGAGGCGGTGGGCGCCAGGCCGAGGGGGCATGCCTCCTGGCGGATCGAGACGTCGAGGTTGACGTCGGCGGCGGCGGCGAGGGCCGAGCGGGGCTGGCCGGTCAGGGCGACGACGGGAGCCCCGAGCCGCTTCACCAGGGGCAGGAGGACCAGGATCTCCTCGGTGTCGCCGCTCGCGGAGAGGGCCACGAGGACGTCCCCCTTCACGATCCGCCCGAGGTCGCCGTGGATGGCCTCGGTGGGGTGGAGGAAGATCGACGGCGTTCCGGTCGAGGCCAGGGTCGCCGAGATCTTCTGGGCGATGATCCCGCTCTTGCCCATCCCCGTGACGACGACGCGCCCCGCGCAGCCGAAGAGAAGCTCCACCGCCCGGTCGAAGCGCTCGTCGAGGCGGTCCTTGAGGTCGAGGATCGCCCGCGACTCGATCTCGAGCACGTTCTTGGCGATTTCGCGAGGCATCGACGAATCGTAGGGTCTAGGGCCAAGGCAAAGCAAATCGCCGCATCTGGCGCTTGATCGCACCCCGGTTTGATGGCAACGTCCCTCCGTGACGCGACCCATCCCCATCAGCCGGCCCTTCCTGGGCCAGGAGGAGGTGGATGCGGCGGCGCGCGTGCTCCGCTCCGGCTGGGTAACCCAGGGCCCCGAGGTGGCGGCGTTCGAGGGCGAGTTCGCCGCGCTCGTGGGCGCGCCCCACGCCTGCGCGGTCTCCAATGGAACGGCCGCCCTCCACCTTGCGCTGCGGGCGGTCGGCGTCGGCCCGGGCGACGAAGTCGTCACCGTGAGCCATTCGTTCGTGTCTACCGCCAACAGCATCCGGCATTGCGGCGCGATCCCCGTCTTCGTCGACGTCCAGGCGTCGACGTACAACATGGATCCCGCCCTCGTCGAGCGCGTCCTCGGACCGCGGACGAAGGCCATCCTGTGCGTCCATCAGCTCGGGATGCCCTGCGATCTCGATGCCGTGCTGTCCCTCGGGCGGCGCCACGGCCTCCGCGTCGTCGAAGACGCAGCCTGCGCCCTGGGAAGCGAGATCCTGTGGGGGAAGGCGTGGGAGGCGATCGGAAAGCCCCACGGCGACATCGCGTGTTTCTCCTTTCATCCGCGAAAGGCGATCACCACCGGCGAGGGGGGCATGATCGTCACGGCAAGCGCGGCATGGGATGCCCAGGTGCGGGTTCTGAGGAACCAGGGTGCGGGCGCGCCGTCCGTGGCCCGGCACGGAGCCGGCCAGGTCGTTTTCGAGTCCTACCCGGCGCTCGGATACAACCACCGCATGACCGACCTGCAGGCGGCCGTCGGGCGGGCGCAGTTGAAGCGGCTCCCCGTCATCCTCGAGAGACGACGGGCACAGGCCAAGCGCTATCAGGAGCTGCTGTCCGGGGTGGAGGGGATCGAGTTTCCCGAAGAGCCCGCCTGGGCGCGCAGCAACTGGCAGAGCTTCTGCATCGGACTGCCCGCCGCGAGCGACCAACGGGCGGTCATGCAGGCCATGCTCGATGCGGGGGTGGCCACGCGCCGGGGGGTGATGTGCGCGCATCGGGAGCCGGCCTACCGCACCGAGCCCTGGTCCTGCGGCGCCGGGCCCGGAAGCTGCGGATGCGCGCCCGGCGAATGCTCCCGCCTCAGGCAGAGCGAGGCCGCCCAGGATCGCGGGCTGAGCCTGCCCCTCTACCACGAGATGACCGAGGCCGACCAGGACATCGTGGTGGCGGCGCTCGGTCGGGCCTGCGCGTCCCCGGTCAGAGGCGCAAGCGCAGCTCGAGAACCTGCTTGAGGTTGGACGTGATCGTGCGGACGTTCTGGACCTTGGACGTGCCGCTCCGGCGGGGGCGCACCTCGATGGGGACGCTCCGCATCCGGCAGCCGGCGCGCGAAGCGCGGATGAGGAGCTCCATGAGCACGGCCCAGCCTCGCCCCGCCGACGTCAGCGGGATCCTCTCCAGGACGACGCGGCGGAACATCAGGATTCCCTGGAAGCGCGGAAGGCTGCCGAAGAGCAGGCGATAGAGGACGCGCTCCGCGGAGGACAGCAGGCGCGCCGCAGGGGCGCGCCTGGCCGGGGGAAGGTACCCGAGGACGAAGTCCGTGTCGTCCATGAGGGGCAGGAACTGGCCGAGGATCGCCGCCGAGAACTGCCCGTCGGCGGGGAAGAACGTCAGGAAATCCTTCCGCGCCTCCGAGAAGCCCGTGCGATAGACGCCGCCCAGCCCCTGGTTGGTCCCGTGATGGACGACGCGCACGCCGGGGGTGTCGCGGGCGATCCGGTCGGCAATCTCGCCCGTGCCGTCGTGGCTCCCGTCATCGACGATGACGACCTCGTAGGGCCGGCCCAGGGCCGCGAGGGCCTCGCGGATCTCGGCCACCACGCCCGCGAGGCTGGCCGCCTCCGCGTAGGCCATCACGACGACGGAGATCCCCTCGGAGCCCATCCCCTGTGGGCGGCTAGCCCCGGGATCCGATCGGCCGGGCTGGAACGCCCGCCACGATCGCGTAGTCGGCCACGTCGGCGGTCACGACGGCGCCGGCCCCCACCTGCACGCCGCGACCGATGTGGACCCCGGGCAGGAGGATCGCACCCACGCCGATGTCGGCGTCGTCTTCGATCACGACGGCGGCAAAGGAGACGTCGCTTCGGAGGATGGGCCGGTCAACCTGGTCGAGGCGATGCGCCGAGGTCACGATGCGCACCCCGGGCCCGATGCCGACGTTCCTCCCGATGGCCAGTCCTCCGGCGCTATGGAAGAAGCACTGCTGCCCGATCCAGGTCCCGTCCCCGATGATCATCTTGTTGACGTGATAGGCCTTGAGAATGGCCTGGTGCCCGACGTAGACGTCGTTCCCGATCTCGACGTTCTCGGGATGGAAGACGAGGACGCCCGACTCGAAGACGACGCCGGTTCCGAGGCGCGCCAGGTCCGAGGGAGAGAACGCGCCCGTCCCGTGGCTCTTCGCCATCAGCGGCCCGCGGCGGCCTCCCGGCCGCGGTACCACTCGATCGTCCGCTGGAGCCCTTCCTCGAGATCCACGCGGGGCTCGAAGCCCAGGATCTTCCGGGCCTTGTCGATGTTCGGAACGCGGAGCTCCACGTCGGTGAAGGGCCACTCCACGAAGACGACCTTCGAGCGCGACCCCGTCAGGCGGACGACGTGGCGGGCCAGGTCGTACACGGTGCAGACGCTCCGGGCGTTGCCGATGTTGAAAGCCTGGCCCACGGATTCGGGCTTCTCGAGGCACAGCAGAACGGCGTCCACGATGTCGTCCACGTAGCACCAGGCACGGATCTGGCTGCCGTCGTTGTGGATCTCGAGGTCCTGCCCGGAAAGGGCCTTCACGACGAAGCGGTGGATGGCCCCCTCTCCGACCTGGCCCGGGCCGTAGATGTTGAAAGGGCGGATGGAGAGCGCCGGCAGGCCGTATTGGACGCGGTAGTTGTGGGCCAGGTGCTCGGTCGCGAGCTTGCTCACGGCGTACGTCCAACGGGCCTCTCCGACGGCGCCGAGGCTCGTGAGGTCCCCTTCGGTCACCTTGTAGGCGTAGGCGCCGAAGACCTCGCTCGTGGAGAAGTCCACGAAGCGCTCGACGCCTCCCTCGGCGACGGCCGCGTCGAGGACGTTGTAGGTCCCGAAGATGCTGACCTTCATCGTCGTCACGGGCATCTTGAGGACCGTGTCGACGCCGGCTATCGCCGCCAGGTGGACGACGATCTGGCAGCCGCGGATGGCTTCGCGGACGCCTTGCGCGTCGAGCACGTCGCCCCTGATGATTCGAAGCCGGGGGTGTCCCAGAAGGTCGCTCTTCCCGAGCGAATCGCGGTGACCGTTGTCGTAGACCACCACCTCGTTGGCGTCCAGGAGGCGCCGGGCCAGGGCGGTGCCGATGAAACCCGCTCCGCCCGTGAGCAGTACCCGCTTGCCGTTCACGGAATCGCCTGGAGGGTCATGGGAGGGGACTCGTGGGCGCCATGATACCCTAGGCCCGGCCGAGGGGATGACAGCTCGAAAGAAGACCACCGCGGGGAAGGGCGGCGTCGGCCTCGTGGGCTGCGGGTACTGGGGCAAGAACCTCGCGCGCAACCTCCACCAGCTCGGAGAGCTCTCCGCGGTGTGCGACGCGGACCGGAAGACCCTGGAGGGCGTCAAGAAGGCGTATCCCGCGGTTCGCGCGGTCCGGCGCCACGAGGAGCTCCTCGAGGACGCCGGCCTGGCCGCGGTCCTCGTGGCGGCGCCGGCCGCCCAGCACTACGCCCTGGCGCGTGATTTCCTGAGAGCCGGCAAGGACGTTTTCGTCGAGAAGCCGCTGGCGCTGAACGTCCCCGAGGCGGAGGAGCTGGTGGAGATCGCCAGGAGCGGGAAGCGCATATTGATGGTGGGCCACCTTCTCGAGTACCACCCGGCCATACGCAAGCTCAAGGACCTCGTGGCGAGCGGCGAGCTCGGCGAGGTCCACTACGTCTACTCGAATCGTTTGAACCTCGGGAAGGTCCGCAAGGAGGAGAACATCCTCTGGAGCTTCGCGCCCCACGACATCTCGGTGATCCTGCTGCTCCTCGGGAGCTTCCCGGAATGGGCCTCGACCACGGGGGCGAGCTATCTCCAGCGCGGCGTTCCCGACGTGACGATGACCTGCCTCACGTTCCCCGGAGGCGTCCGGGCCCACGTGTTCGTGAGCTGGCTCCATCCCTTCAAGGAGCAGAAGCTCGTGGTCATCGGGAGCCGCAAGATGGCCGTGTTCGACGACGTCGCGAGAGAGGGCAAGCTCAAGGTCTACGACAAGGGAATCGAGTGGGAGAACGGAGAGCCCGTGGTCCGGCAGACGGCCGAGTCGACGCTGTTCGTGCCCGAGGTGGAGCCCCTTCGCGAGGAGCTGGCCCACTTCCTCGACTGCGTGCGGACGCGTCGCACGCCCCGCACCGACGGGCAGAACGGCCTCCGCGTTCTCCGCGTGCTGGACGCGTGCCAACGGTCCGTGAGGGGAGACGGGCAACCGGTGCGGCTCCAGTGACCGCCGAGCGACCGTACTTCCTTCACGAGAGCAGCCACGTGGACGAGCCCTGCTCCATCGGGGAGGGGACCCGCATCTGGCACTTCTGCCACGTGATGAGCGACGCCGTCATCGGGAGAGGGTGCACCATCGGCCAGAACGTCTTCGTCGCGTCGGGCGTTCACGTGGGAGACAACTGCAAGATCCAGAACAACGTGAGCCTCTACGCGGGCGTTCGCCTCGAAGACCACGTCTTCTGCGGGCCGTCCGTGGTCTTCACCAACGTGATCAACCCACGGAGCCAGGTTGTTCGCCGGGAGGAGTATCGGCCCACCCTGGTGCGCGAGGGCGCGACCATCGGCGCCAACGCCACCATCGTCTGCGGCACCGTCATCGGGACCTACGCCTTCGTCGGCGCGGGCGCGGTGGTCACGCGGGACGTGGCCGATTTCGCCCTCGTGGCGGGCAACCCCGCCCGCCAGCGAGGCTCCATGTGCCGCTGCGGTGTAAAGCTCCCGTTGTCGGAAGGCTCGCCGCGCTGCGCGGTCTGCCGAACGGCCTACGCGAGCGTCGGCGGGCGCCTGACGCTCTTGCCAAATCCCTAGGCCCGGATCCCATGACCGTCGAGCCCGCCGGAGCCGTCGCCCGCCGTCAGATCGCCGCCGCCATGATCAGCGTCGCGGCCATGCTGCTCACGCAACTCTGCTGGATGGCCCGGACCAACTTCACGGGGTTCGACGAATGGCTCATCATCCAGCTCGTCTCCGGGGGCATCATCGACGTCCCCCACGGCAATCGTCCCGTCCATCTGTTGTGGCTTCTGCCGGCGGCCCTCGCTCCGTACAGCCTCACGCCCTACGTCGCCCTCCATGCCCTCTACGCCTTCCTGTCGGCCGCTCTGGTGTTCCTCCTCTGCCGGCGCCTCCTTCCCGGGCGGCCCTTCTTGTGGCTGCTGACGGCCGTTCTCTCCGTCGTCTGGGGTCCGGGAGACCTCGCGCGACTCAGCACGATCGAGCGGAGCGGGTACACCGCCTTCGAGTTCGCCACGCTCCTCGCGATCTTCCTCCTCTTGGAGTCCTGGGTGGCTCGGAGCATCTCCCTCCTGGCGCTCGCGGCGCTCGTGGCCTTCCTCGGGGCGCGCAGCTACGAGGCCGTCGTGCCCCTCCTGCTCTTTGCGCCGCTCGGCCTGTTGCGGCTCGGCCGGGAGCCCGGGGGACGGCTTCGGACGTGGGTGCTGGTGTGGGAAGGGGTCCTGGCGCTGGCGGTCCTTCTGATCGTGCTGCCCCAGTTCCGCCCCACGGATCTCATGGCCTACCAGCTCCAGGTCATGGGCCTGGACCTGAGCCCGGCCCACGTGGCCCTTCGGCTGGGACGCCAGTTCCTCTATCACCTGGCACCCGCGGTCCTCTCTCCTCCGTCGGAGCTGGCCACTGCGGCGGTGCCGATCGCCCTTGGTGTCTTCGGCGTGGTCGTGGCGGCGTGGGCACGGGTGGCGCCGGGCCCCGACAGGGCCTCGGAAGGGGAGGGCCGGGGCTTCCCCCTGAAGCTCATGGCCATCGGACTCCTGTGGGCCGGCCTCGCTTACGGCGTCCTCACGCTGACGCCTTCGAAGCCCAGTGCCCTCCGGATGCAGATCCTCTCGGCGCCCGGCATCGCCCTCTTCTTCGCATCCCTCGCTTTCCTGCTCTCGACGTTCGTGCCCGATCGTTGGCGCCGGCTGCTGGTGGCCCTGGCGGGAGCGTGGCTCGTCGCGGTGGGCACGGGCCGAACGGTGGCGATGCAGAAGGTCTGGGACGGCGTCAGCGCCTACCCCGGGCAGGTCCGCATGTTGACGGGCCTCACGGAGCGGGTTCCCGACGTCAAGCCCCACACGTTGATCGTCTTGCTGGACGAGGGAAGGGCGTGGCGGGCCACCTACGGCTTCCGTCACGCGGTGGAGTATCTCTATCAGGGGCGCGCCATCGGATACATCCCCGGCGCCTGGGACGCTCTCTATCCCACGTTCTTCACACCCGAGGGCATTCGGATCGAGCCTTGGCCGGCGCTGCGGCGGCCGTGGGGAATCGGGGTGACGCTCCATCGTTACGACGAGACGATCGTCGTTCGCTTCGCGGCCGATGGTCGAGTGGAGCTGGTCGACCACTGGCCGGACGGGCTTCCGCCCCTTCCCCCGGGCGCGCGCTACGACCCCGGCTCACGCGTCGTCCTCGGTGGGCCGGTGCCGCCCGAGCGATCGATCCTCGGCATGCCAGGCCCGGACCAGCCCGCCGCGCCCTGACCCCGGGCGTCGATCCCGGTCAGGCCCGCGCCGCTTCGTGGATCGCCAACAGCCGCTTCAAGAGCGCCTTGAGGCGCCCGAGGCGATAGGCGTTCGGCCCGTCGGAGAGGGCGCGCGCCGGGTTCTCGTGGACCTCCATGAAGAGGCCGTCGACACCCGCCGCGACGCCGGCCGGACCCAGCGTGTCGATGAAGTGGGCCTCGCCGCCCGAGCGGTCGCCGAGGCCGCCCGGCCGCTGCACGCTGTGGGTGACGTCGAAGACCACGGGGTAGCCGAACGACGCGCAGGACGGGGAACGAGCGCATGTCCACGACGAGGTTGTTGTAGCCGAAGCTGAAGCCGCGCTCGGTCACCATGAGCTTCGGTTGCCCGTGGAGGCGGCCTTCTCCAGGATGCCCTTCATGTCCCAGGGCGCCATGAACTGGCCCTTCTTGATGTTCACGATCTTGCCCGGTGCGCGCGGCTTCGAGGACGAGGTCGGTCTGGCGGCAGAGGAAGGCGGGGATCTGCAGCACGTCCACCACCGCGGCCGCCTTCTCGACCTGAGCGACCTCGTGCACGTCGGTGAGGATGGGCACGTCGTAGCGCTCGCGGACCGTCGGCCAGGATCTCGAGGCCGCGCTCCATGCCCGGGCCTCGGTACGAGCCGAGGCTCGAGCGGTTGGCCTTGTCGTAGCTGGCCTTGAAGATCGAAGGGGATCCCCAGCGCGTCGGTGACGTCCTTGAGGCGCGCGCGCGACCTGGCGCGGGTGTCGTCGGGCTCTCGATGACGCAGGGGCCGGCGATGAGGAAGAGGCCCGCCGCCGCCGCGGTGAGCCGTCCCCAGAGCCGGCTGGTCGTGGGGCACTCAGCTCCCGCCACCGTCACGCCGTCGCGCGCGGCCTGGCCCCGGCGCGCCGCTCGGTTCTCGAGGCTCGCGCCGCACGAAGTCGGCGAAGAGCGGATGCGGGCTGAGCGGCTTCGACTTGAACTCGGGGTGGAACTGCACCGCGACGAACCAGGGATGGTCGGGGATCTCGGCGATCTCGACGAACTTGCCGTCGGGGGTCTTGCCCGAGATCGACGAGGCCCGCTCGGCCAGGCACGCCCTCGTAGGCCTTGTTGAACTCGTAGCGGTGGCGGTGGCGCTCGCGGATCTCGGTCGCGCCGTAGATCGCGCGCCGCCCGCGAGCCCGGCTTCAGGGCGCAGGTGTACGAGCCGAGGCGCATGGTGCCGCCCAGCTCCTCGACGCCCGAGGAGGTCCTGGAGCTTGTAGATGATCTTGTGCTCGGCGCGTCGGCGTCCACCTCGGTGGAGTTCGCGCCCGCGAGGCCGCACACGTTCCGGGCGTACTCGGTCACCGCCCACTGGAAGCCGTAGCAGATGCCGAAGTAGGGAGTCCCCGTCCGCCGCGCGTACTCGGCCGCCGCCACCATCCCGCCCGTGCCCCGGCGTGCCGAAGCCGCCGGGCACCAGGATGCCGTCGACGCCGGCGAGCTTCGTCGTCGGCGTTCCCCGCCTCGAGCTCCTCGGCCTCCACCCAGCGGCGCACCACGCGCACGTCGTTGCCGAAGCCGCCGTGGGTGAGGGCCTCGTTCAGGCTCTTGTACGAGTCCTCGAAGGAGACGTACTTGCCGACGATGCCGATCACGACCTCGCCCTTCGGGTTCTTGATCCGCTCGACGAGGCTGCTCCCACGCCGTCATGTCGCGGCCCTGGCTCGCGAGGTTCAGGGACTTCAGGACGATCGCGTCGAGCCCCTCGCCCGAGAGGACGAGCGGCACCTCGTAGATCGAGTCCACGTCCTTGGCGGTGATGACCGCCTCCTCGGGGACGTCGCAGATAGAGGGCGAGCTTGGCCTTGATGTCGGGCGAGAGGTAGCGGTCGGTGCGGCACAGCAGGATGCTGGGGGTGGATGCCGATGGCCCGCAGCTCGCGCACGCTGTGCTGCATGGGCTTCGTCTTCAGCTCGTGGGCGGTGGCGATGTAGGGGACGAGGGCCAGGTGGACGAAGATCGCGTTGTCGCGGCCCGACGTCCTGGCGGAACTGGCGCACGGCCTCGAGGAAGGGCAGGCTCTCGATGTCGCCGACCGTGCCGCCGATCTCGACGATCACCACGTCGGCGTCGCCGCCGCCGGGCCGCCGACTCCGCGCGGATCGCGGCCTTGATCTCGTCGGTGATGTGGGGGATCACCTGCACCGTGCGGCCGAGGTAGTCGCCGCGGCGCTCCTTGGCGATGACGTAGCCGTAGATCTTGCCGGTGGTGATGTTGGAGGCCTTGGAGGTGACGCAGTGGGTGAAGCGCTCGTAGTGGCCGAGGTCGAGGTCGGTCTCGGCGCCGTCCTCGGTGACGTAGACCTCGCCGTGCTGGTAGGGGCTCATCGTGCCCGGGTCCACGTTGAGGTAGGGATCGCACTTCATCATCGCGACCTTGAAGCCGTGCCCCTCGAGCAGGGCGCCGATCGACGCGGAGGCGAGCCCCTTGCCGAGGGACGAGACGACGCCGCCGGTCACGAAGATGTACTTGGTGGCCAACCGACCTCCTCAACCTGCCGGAGCGGGCCGCGGAGCCATCAGCTCCCGGACGCGCTCGAGATCCTCGGGGCGTGTCGACGGCGACGCCGCCCTTCGCCGTCCACGCGGCACGACGCGGATGCGCATTCCGTGGTGCAGGGCGCGGAGCTGCTCGAGCCCCTCGGCCTCTCTCGAGGGGCGAGGGGGGAAGCGACGGCGAAGCGCAGCAGGGCCGTCGCGACGGTAGACGTAGAGGCCGACGTGCTTGCGGGCGAGCCCGCGCGCGACGGCCGCCGCGGCCGCGGCCCGCGGGTCGCCCGCGGGCCCGAGCCGCACGTAGGGGATCGGGCTGCGGGAGAAGTAGAGCGCGTCGCCCGGCGTCGTCGGTCACCACCTTCACGACCGAGGGCGCCAGCATCTCGTCGACGCTCGCGGAGGGGCAGCGAGAGGGTCGCGATCGGCAGCCGCGGGTCCTCGAGGAGGGCCTCGACCGCCGCGTCGATCCCGGCGGGGTCGATCATCGGCTCGTCGCCCTGCACGTTGACGACGATCTCGGCGTCGATCGCCGCGCGCCGCCTCGGCCAGCCGGTCGGTGCCGGTCGCGTGATCGGGCGACGTCATCACGGCCTCGCCGCCGAAGCCGCGCACCACCGCGGCGATGCGCTCGTCGTCGGTCGCCACGAGCACACGATCGATCCGGCGTGCGCGCGAGACGCGCTCGTAGACGTGCTGGATCATGGGCTTTCCGTGGATTTCCGAGAGAGGCTTCCCCGGGAGGCGTGTGGAACCGAAGCGCGCGGGGATGATCGCGACGATGGCCAAATCGTTTGGGGCCCTCGTGTACGGAGCATCGTAGCGGCGAGGTTGTCCCGAAGTCAACCTCATCATCGTTTCGGAGGGCTCGCGGCCATCGGTGACGGAACCCCGCAGCTCTTCTCGAGCCATTCCCAGCCCACTCGATCGCTGGGGTGGGTCGCTCCTCCGGCCCGCGCGACGAGAGCGCCGGCCGAGTCGCGCCTTCCGGCGAGACAGAGCGCCAACGCCTGCAGCTGCACCAGCAGCTCCGACGGGGCGGAGCCCGCCTGGGCCTTCTCGAAGCGGGCCTCCGCCGCAGGGTAGTCCCGGTCCGCGAGAGCCTCCGCAGCGAGGAGCTGGGAGAGATAGGGCTCGGCGATGCCGCGCTGGGCCGCCCGCTTCGCGATCTCCTGTTCCGACACGCTGCTTCCGAGCAGCCAAAGGACCGGCGTGCGAACGGAGGTCTCGGTCAGATAGCTCGCCAGCTCGGGGAGGCCCGCAGATCGATCGCCCGCGGAAAAGAACCTGTTCAGCCAGGCCTGCGGTCCGAACCAGATCAGGCTTCGGCTCAAGGCGCCCTGGGGCCAGGTGCGGCGGATGAAGGCGCTGGACTCGAATCGGCTTCGCGTCGCCTTGGTATCCATGAGCGCGGCGTAGAAAGGATCCGGCTCGAAGACGAAGTCCGGCAGGATGCGCCGAGGATGGTCGTCGTCGAGCGGCTCGGTGCCCTGCGTCTCGCCGCGGAGGGTCGTGGCATCGGCGATGAACACCGCGCCCAGCTGATCGGGCGATTCGAACCCGACGGCGCGAAGCGACCGGGCGGCCGCGGGGTCGCCCCACTGCCTCGCCAGGCGCTCCTCGGTCACGCCTCCTCTCGCCCCTCGCGAGCCCAGGAGGACCCATTCGTGCCCGGCGCCCGTCCACAAGGAGCAGTCCTCGAAGACCGAGCAGAAGCCGGCGATGATGGCCTTGCTCTCCCGCGGGTGCATCTGGCCCACGGGCAACCAGTGGGAGAGGATGCCCCCGTCGGCGAGTCGGTCGTAGGCGAGCTGGAAGTACTCTCGGGAGTACAGGTTGACGACGCCGGCGTTCTTGGGGGGCGGCGGTTCGGCCGTGATGATGTCGAAGCGCTGCTCCGTCGTGAGGAGGAAGAACCGGCCATCCTCGACGTGCACGCGCACTCGCGGGTCGTCGAGGGGGCATCGCTCCGGGAGGGGGAAGACCACCCGGCTCATCTCCAGGACATCGCGCGAGATGTCCACGATGTCGATGCTCGACAACTCCGCCGTGTCCGTGAGGGCCTTCGCCGTGGACCCGACGCCGTAGCTGATCAGGAGGGCCTTCTTCGGGGCCGGGTGAAGAGCGACCGGAAGGTACACGAAGAGGTTCATGTAGCGGCGTGCGAACACGCTCGAGGCCGACATCGAGAAGCCGTTGACCAGCAGGCGGTAGAAGACCGGTTCGTCCCATAGAGACGTCCGCAGATAGGTGATCGTCTCGAGGAGCCCCTCCCTGACCGCGACGACCCGGCCTCCCGCTGGACCCCATCGGGCCACCGCCACCCTCAGGAAGTGATTCTTCATGAGGCCGAACGGAAAGAGCGACAAGGCGGCAACCAGGGCCAGGCCCGCCGCCCCCGGCATCGCTGCCTCGCCCAGGGTGGCTTTCGGGTCGCGGTTCCGGCCGGACCACAGCGCCGCGGTCACGAGGCCGTAGCACGACGCCAGAACGAACAGGGAGCCCTCGACGCCGAAGCTCGGCAACAGTACGAATCCGCCCAGGAGGGCGCCAGCGGTGGCTCCCACGGTGTTGGCGAGGGTCAGCATCGCGGCCGTGCGGGACTCGCCGCTGATCTCCTCCTTGAGCCTCTTGCCCAGGAGCGCGAAGAGCGCTCCCGACAGGAAGGAAGTGGGCAGCATCAGCCGGGCGGAGATCTCCAGGACGAGGGGGAGCTCGACGATGTAGCGGCTGCCGTAGCGGGCCGTCACGTCGGTGAAGGCGGCGTACGTGATGACGGTTGCCAGGCCGGCGAGGCCCGCGACCACGGCGAGATGCCGCTCGGCATCCGCCTGAAGGTGGAGCCAACCGTATGTGCCGAGGCTTCCGAGGCCGATGCCGAGCAGGACGATCGCCAACATGGCGGCAAACGTCAGGCTGGTGCTCATGACGAAGAGCTGGAGGAAGCGGAACCACACGACCTCCAGCGCCAGGAGCGTGGCACCCGCCAGGAGGGCCGCTGCCAGGAGGGTTCGGGCGGCGGCGGTCAGCCGGCTGCGCGGGGGCATGTCGCGCGGAGCCGAGGGCCCTGCCTCCAACCGAGAGGCGAGAGCCAGGGTCGCCACCGCCGCCACGACATCCAGGCCCGCCGCCGTCGCGCCGGCGCCACGGATGCCGAGCCTGTCGATCAGGAAGATCTCCCCCGCCAGTGACCCCGCAACGGCTCCGAGAGTGTTCCATCCGTAGAGGAGGCCCACGGCCTGCCCGAAGTCGGGATGCCGCGAGGACAGCGCCCGCACCAGGATCGGGAGTGTCGCTCCCATGGCGGTGGCGGGCACCAACATGAGGCCGAAGGCCAGGGCGAGCCGCAAGGGATTGAGGATGTGGGGAGCTTCGACAAAAGGCCGGAAGACGGGCGCCAGGAGGGGAGTGATTCTCGGGAAGAGGAGAACGAGGCCCAGACCCGAGAGCGCGATGGTGGACTCGAGCAGCGCGTAGGAGCGCAGCGGGCGGCGAAGACGATCGCCGACGCGCCCCGACACCACGCTTCCGAGGGCGAGGCCTCCCATGAAGCTGGCCAGCACGAGGCTCGAGGCCCAGACCCCGTTCCCGAACATGAGGCCCGCCTGCCGGAACCAGACCGTTTCGAAAACGAGAGCGGCCGCACCGGAGAGGAAGAAGATCGCGCTGAGGGCCCAGGTCATGCTCTCCTCTGCGAGCAGGGAGGCTCGCGCGCGTATGCTAGCACCGGGTCCGGCCCGGGCACACGAATCGGCCACCGCTCCGCGCCATGGCGCCGGCGCCGGAAGGGGAGCCGGCTTGACACATCTCTGGTGGGGCGCTAACATTTTGCGACTAAGTACAAGAGAGAGTTGGATTTTTCGGAAACCTGAATGCCCGTAAAGCTCGGCGAACTGCTGCTGAAGGAGAACATGGTCACTCCCCAGCAGCTCCAAGAAGCCTTAAGCCATCAGCGGAGCAACGGCGGCAAGCTCGGCAAGGCCTTCGTGTCCCTCGGCTACGTTCGAGACGAGGAGATCACGAGCCTCTTGTCGCGCCAGTACGGTGTTCCCTCGATCAACCTCGATCACTTCGAGGTCGATCCGGCCATCATCAAGATCATCCCGGCCGAGACCGCGAGGAAGTACCAGATCCTTCCCCTCTCGCGATCCGGGGCGACGCTGACCATCGCCATGGCCGACCCGACGAACGTCTTCGCCATGGACGACATCAAGTTCATGACGGGGTACAACGTCGAGCCCGTCGTCGCGTCGGAGATCTCCCTCGAGGAGGCCATCGAGAAGTACTACGGCTCCACGAGGTCCTTGCAGCTCAAGTCCGACTCGGGTGGCGGTGGCGGTGGCTCGCAGTCGGGTAGCATGGGGCTCGGTGGCAGTCCCTCCCTCAAGGAGGTGATGGACGGCCCCGCCCTCACCTTCGACGACATGGCCTCCGTCGGGCTCTCGGAGGTCGACCTCGACTCCATGGCCGACGCCGAGGCCGACGTCGAGACCGTCAAGACCGAGGAAGACGAGATCGACATCGGGACCCTCTCGAAGTCGTCGGAGGCGGCGCCGGTCATCAAGCTCTCCAACGTCCTCCTCATCGACGCGCTGAAGCGGGGGGCCTCCGACATCCACATCGAGCCCTACGAGAAGGAGTTCCGGGTCCGGTTCCGCATCGACGGCGTCCTCTACAACGTGATGGCGCTCCCCATGAAGCTCCGCGACCCGCTCACGTCGCGCATCAAGATCATGGCGAAGCTCGACATCTCCGAGAAGCGCCTTCCCCAGGACGGCCGCATCAAGATCCGGCTGAAGATCGAGGAGCGGAGCCGGGACATGGACTTCCGCGTCTCCTGCCTGCCCGACCCTCTGGGGGGAGAAGATCGTCCTGCGGCTCCTCGACAAGACGAAGCTGATGCTCGACATGACGAAGCTCGGCTTCGAGCAGGACTCCCTGGACCGCTTCAAGCGCGCCATCGCCAAGCCCTACGGCATCGTCCTCGTGACGGGGCCGACGGGATCGGGGAAGACCAACACGCTCTACTCGGCCATCGCCGCGCTCAACAAGCCCGACACGAACATCATGACGGCCGAGGATCCCGTCGAGTTCAACCTCATGGGGATCAACCAGGTCCAGATCCGCGACAACATCGGGCTGAACTTCGCCGCGGCCCTCCGCTCGTTCCTGCGGCAGGACCCCAACATCATCCTCGTCGGAGAGATCCGCGACTACGAGACGGCCGAGATCGCGGTCAAGGCGGCCCTGACGGGACACCTCGTGCTCTCGACCCTCCACACCAACGACGCGCCGTCGACGGTCTCGCGTCTCGTGAACATGGGGATCGAGCCCTTCCTGGTGGGGACCGCCGTGAACCTCATCCAGGCACAGCGCCTCATCCGCCGGATCTGCGCCAACTGCAAGTTCGAGGTCACCGACATCCCCTCGAAGACCCTGATCGAGGTGGGCTTCACGCCCGACGAGGTGGGCACCTTCAAGCTGTACAAGGGCAAGGGCTGCGGCACCTGCAACGGCACCGGCTACAAGGGCCGGGTCGGGCCTGTACGAGGTGATGGAGATCTCCGAAGGGATCCGCGACCTCATCATGGTCGGCGCCACCGCGGTGGAGATCAAGCGCAAGGCCCTCGAGGAGGGGATGCTCACCCTCCGCATGAGCGGCCTCGAGAAGATCAAGAGCGGGGTCACGACCATCGAGGAAGTGCTCCGAGAGACCGTCCTCTAGCCTCAGGAGGTTCGCGGTGGCTGTCAGCCTGCACCAGTTGCTGAAGACCATGACCGAGATGGGGGGGACGGACCTGCACGTCACCACCAACTCTCCCCCCCAGATCCGCGTCGACGGCAAGCTGCGCCCCCTCGATCTGCCTCCCCTCACGGCCGTCGAGACCAAGCAACTCGCCTACAGCGTGCTCACCGACGCCCAGAAGCATCGGTTCGAGGAGAACCTCGAGCTGGACTTCAGCTTCGGGATCAAGGGGCTCGCCCGCTTCCGCGCCAACGTCTTCATGCAGCGGGGCGCCGTCGCCGCCGTCTACCGCACGATCCCCTACGAGATCCGGAGCTTCAAGGAGCTCGGGCTTCCCCCCGTCGTCGCCGGGATCTGCGACAAGCCCCGAGGCCTCGTCCTGGTGACGGGCCCAACGGGCTCGGGGAAGTCCACGACACTCGCGGCCATGCTCGACAAGATCAACAGCGAGCGCCACGAGCACATGATCACCATCGAGGACCCCATCGAGTATCTCCACGCCCACAAGAAGTGCGTCGTGAACCAGCGGGAGCTCCACGCCGACACCCACTCGTTCACCAACGCCCTTCGCGCGGCGCTCCGCGAAGATCCCGACGTCGTCCTCATCGGAGAGATGCGCGACCTCGAGACCATCGAGGCTGCCCTGCGCATCGCCGAGACGGGCCACTTGACCTTCGGCACGCTCCACACCAACTCGGCGGCGTCCACCATCAACCGAATCGTCGACGTCTTTCCGGCCCATCAGCAGCCCCAGATCCGCGCGCAGCTTTCCCTGGTCCTCGAGGGCGTCATGTGCCAATCGCTGCTTCCCAAGGCGAGCGGCACGGGGCGCTGCCTGGCCATGGAGATCATGATCCCCAACGCCGCCATCCGGAACCTGATCCGCGAAGACAAGATCCACCAGATCTACTCCACGATGCAGACGGGCCAGGAGAAGTGGGGGATGCAGACGTTCAACCAGTCCCTCGCTAGTCTCTATTTCTCGAAGCAGATCTCCCTGCAGACCGCGCTCGGCGTCAGCTCGAACGCCGACGAGCTCCAGGACATGATCAACCGCGGTGCCAGCCTGGCGACGCCCCAGGCCGGGGGGCGTCCGCCGGTGAGACCGCGGTAGGTCTCGATTTAAGGAGAAGACCCTATGCCTGCTTTCGTCTGGAAGGGCAAGACACGGGACGGCAAGTCGGTCTCAGGAGAGCGCGTCGCCGACAACAAGGAAGCCGTCATGGCCCTCCTTCGCCGCGACCAGATCCTGGTCTCGTCGGTCAAGGAGAAGGGGAAGGAGATGGCGCTGCCGAAGTTCGGCGGCGGCGTGCCCCCGAAGGACCTGGCGATCTTCGTGCGGCAGTTCTCCGTCATGATCGACGCCGGGCTTCCCCTCGTCCAGTGCCTGGAGATCCTGGGCAGCCAGCAGGAGAACAAGACCTTCGCGAAGATCCTTCTCCAGACCCGGATGGACGTCGAGGGCGGCGCGTCCCTCGCCGATGCCATGAGGAAGCATCCGAAGGCCTTCGACGATCTGTTCACCAACATGATCGCGGCCGGCGAGGCCGGCGGTATCCTCGACACCATCCTGAAGCGCCTCGCGACCTACATCGAGAAGGCGGTCAAGCTCAAGGCCCAGGTCAAGGGCGCGATGGTGTACCCCGTGGCGGTCATCGTCATCGCGGGCCTCGTCGTGTCGGTCATCCTCTGGAAGGTCATCCCCACCTTCGCCGCGATGTTCGAGGGCCTTGGCGCCGAGCTGCCGCTCCCCACGAGGATCGTCATCATGGCGTCGAACTACTTCATCCGCGCGCTCCCCTTCCTCGTTGTGTTCGGCGTCATCGGCACCATCGCCTTCCGCAGGTACTACGCGACCTACGGCGGGAGGCGGGTCGTGGACCGCCTCGTTCTCAAGGCTCCGATCGTCGGGATCCTGATGCAGAAGATCGCCGTCGCACGCTTCTGCAGGACCCTGGCGACCCTGATCTCCTCGGGCGTGCCGATCCTCGACGGGCTCGAGATCACGGCCAAGACCGCCGGGAACGCCATCATCGAGGACGCGATCATGGCCGTTCGGAAGGGGGTCGAGGGCGGCTTGACGATCGCCCAGCCTCTGAAGGAAAGCGGCGTGTTTCCCTCGATGGTGGTGCAGATGATCGGCGTCGGCGAGCAGACCGGCGCCCTCGACGCCATGCTGGGCAAGATCGCGGACTTCTACGAGGAGGAGGTCGACCAGGCGGTGGCAAACCTCCTGACCCTCATGGAGCCGGTGATGATCCTCTTCCTCGGGACCACGGTCGGCGGGATCGTCATCAGCATGTACATGCCGCTCTTCTCGCTCATCTCCCAGCTCAGCCACTGAGGGAGCCCGGATAGGCGGAGCGCTGTCCATGGACGGTGCCCTCGAGCAGAAGCTCAAGCGCCTGATGCTTCTCCGGGTGGTGATGATCACCACCCTTCTGCTCGTGGCCGTCTACGTGGAGACGGTCTCGGAGACGCTGCTCCGGGTCAACCCTCTCTACTTCCTCATCGCGGCCACGTACGCCCTCACGCTGGTCCACGCGATCGCCCTGCGTTTCGTTCCCTATCGCGGGCCCTTGATCTACGGGCAGGTCATCGGCGACCTGCTGGTGATCACCGGCCTCGTCTACGTCACGGGCGGCACGCGGGCCGGGTTCATCCTCCTGTACCCCATCTCGGTGCTGTCGGGGAGCGTCCTGGTCTACCGCCGGCAGGGGCTGGTCCTCGCCGGCGTGGCGACGGTGCTCTACGGCAGCCTCCTCTGGGCGGTTCGCGACCGGCCTCGTCCCGCCCCAGCAGCTCGGAGACGTCCTGCTCCTTCCCGCCAAGCAGCTCGTCTACTCGATCTTCGTCACCGGCGTGGCGTGCGCGACCGTGGCCACGATCGGCTCCTACCTCTCAGAGAGCGTGCGGAGCGCCGACGAGAGACTCGAGGAGGCCGTCCTCCAGATGGCGGACCTCCAGGAGCTCAACAAGGTCATCGTCGACAGCATCCACAGCGGCCTCGTGATCACCGACGCCGCCTCCCGCGTGCTCCACGTCAATCGCGTCGGAGAGGCGATCCTCGGTCGGCGTCTCGCCGAGCTGCGGGGCAGAAGCATGCGCGAGGTCTTCGGCTCGCGGCTCTTCGAGCCCGCGGCTCTTCGAGCGCGGGCCGCAGACCGCGGCCTCGCTCGCCTGGAGCTCGACTACGAGCGCGGAGACGGCGAGAGGGTCGACGTCGGGATCTCGGTCTCGCCTCTCGAGACCGCGGAGCCGGCCAAGGCGGGCTATCTCCTCGTGTTCCAGGACCTGACCGAGGTCAAGAGCCTGGAGCACGAGGTGCGGACCAAGGAGAAGCTCGCCGCGGTGGGTGAGATGGCGGCGCATCTCGCCCACGAGATCCGCAATCCCCTCGGGTCCATCAGCGGCTCGGCGCAGGTGCTGATGGCCGAGCCGAACATCTCGCCGGAGCAGGAGCGCCTTCTCGCGATCATCACGAGGGAGTCGAAGCGCCTCTCCGAGGCCCTCAACCAGTTCCTCTTCCAGGCCCGGCCCGTCGCCCCGGCTGCCGGGGCCCGTGGACATCGGCCCCGTCGTCGAGGAGGCCGTCACGCTGCTTCGGAACGGGCCCGAGGTGGGGCCTGCCAGGACCGTGGACTTCGACGCCGAAGGCGGGCCGCATCTCTGCCTGGCCGACCCCGATCAGATCGCCCAGGTCTTCTGGAACCTCGCTCGGAACGGCCTCGAGGCCATGCCCGCGGGGGGCGTCCTCAGGGTGCGCGTGCGTCGGACGGAGGATGAGGTCATCCTCTCGGTCCGGGACCAGGGCCGGGGAATCCATCCTCACGACCAGAGGAGCGTCTTCGAGCCGTTCCACTCGCGAACCCCGATGGGAACGGGCCTCGGCCTCGCGATCGTCTATCGCATCGTCCGTGAGCACCGGGGTGACATCACCGTTCGGAGCTTTCCATCCGAAGGAACCGAGGTCGAGGTTCGCCTGCCCCTGGTCGTGGCTCCCGCGCCGGTCGCCGTTTGAAGCTTCCCCGTTTCCTGGTGTCGGAGTGGCCCGGCCTCCTCCTGCCCCTCGTGCCACTGATCATCTTCGCGCCCGCGGTCTTCGGACCCTGGGTCTTCTGGCAGCGGGACATCAGCCTCTACTGGTATCCGCAGGCGGAAGCCTTCGTTCGCGTCGTGTCCGGGGGCTCGCTGCCCCTCTGGAATCCCTACATCTCCTTCGGCCTCCCGCTGCTGGCTGATCCGAGCGCGCAGGCCCTCTACCCGTTCACCTGGCTGAACCTCGTCGTCGCCCCGGAAGGCTTCTACAAGGTCTACACCCTCTTTCACGTGACGGCCGCCGGCTTGGGCCTCTACTTCCTGGCGCGCCGCTTGGGCCTCTCCCGGCCCTCGAGCCTGGCCGCCGCGGCCGTGTGGATGGCGTCGGGACCGCTTCTCGTCGTCGTGAGCCACTACCACCACCTGGCCGGGACCGCTTGGCTTCCCTGGGTGCTGCTGGCCCTCGACGCGGCTCTCACGTCGGGGACCCTGCGCGCCTCGCTGATCTTCGGCGCCACGATGGCCGGCCAGCTCTTCGCGGGCTCGGGCGATCTCTGCTTGATGGCGGCCTTCGTCTCGGCGGGGTACGTCGCCGTCTTTCTCGCCGCCGGGGAGGGCACGGCGCCCGCGCGGGCTCGCGCCAGCGCCATGGTCCTCCTGACCGGTGGAGCCTCGGCCGCGCTGCTCTCGGCCGCGCAGTGGCTTCCCACCCTCGCGATCCTTCATGCCGGGCAGCGTCTCCAGCTCGATGCGAGCACCAGGATGTACTGGTCGCTCCACCCGGCGTCGCTCCTCGACCTGTGGGTGCCGCGGCTCGTCAACGACATGCCGGTCAACGGCCCGTGGCGGGCCGCGCTCTTCGAGTCGCGCGATCCGCTCTTCTCGTGCGTCTACATGGGCGCGGGCGGCGCCGGGGTGGCGTTCCTCTCGCTCCCATTCCGCTGGAGCCGCTTCAAGGTCTTCGCGGCCGCCGGGCTCGCCTTCTCGATCGTCACGGCGCTCGGCCGCCACGCCCTCCTCTACCCCGTCCTCGTCCGCATCACGCCCCTGTTCCTGTTCCGGTACCCCGAGAAGTACGTCGTGCTGGCGGGCTTCTTCTGGGCGCTGCTCGTGGGCATGGCGTTCGAGGATTGGGTCCCGGGTCGCGGGGGACGCGACGGGCGTCGGTGGCTCGCCGGGGCGGCGCTCGCGGCGGGGTGGCCCTGGTCATGCTCGCGATGGCGGCGTGGACCCTCACGGGTCCCGGCTGTCCTCTCGCGGGTCGTCGAGCCCATCGGCGTCGTGGCCCGCGAGCTCTTCCTCGCCCAGGCGGCGACCAAGTGGCTCAGGGCCGGCTCGGCTGTGGCCTGCGTGGCGCTCCTGGCGCTGGCTGCGCGGCCGACGGCCTTCGCGAGCGGCCTGGACCGCGGCCGCCGCGCTCGCGGTGGTTCTCGCTCGACCTTGGGAGCGTCGGCGCGAGTATCAATCCCCTCGCGCCCCCCGCAGCTGATGAAGACCCGACCCGCCCTGGCCGGGCTGGTCGCCCCGGGCTCGCGGATCTGGGTCTCGATGTCCAAGCCCAACGAGTGGCTCAACCGGCAGGTGATCCTCGGGCCCACGGGGTGGGAATGGCAGTGGTGGTCTGCGGCGGCCCTTCGGGACATGGCTCTGGCCGCCGACGGCGGCGCGCTGGGGACTCCGCGGCAGCTTTGACGGCGACTTCACGGGCCTGGCGCCGCCCCTTCTCGGCAACCTCACCCTCATCCTGCGCAACGCCGTCGGTTCGTCGATCGGCCGGCGGGTGCTCCAGATCGGCGGCGTCGACTATGTCGTGGGGACCGACGAGTGGCCTACGCTCGAGGAGGCGGGCCGGATCTCCTCGACCTTCGCCGTGCCGATACGCCTCTACCGCGTGCCCGAGACGCTCCCGAGCCTCTACGTCGTCCGGAAGACGCGAGTGGTCGCGGAGCCCGCGTCGCTGGAGGTCTTCGCCGATCCGTCCTTCGACCCCGCCGCGGAGATCGTCGTGCCGCCCGGCACGCCGGAGCTGGGCGCGGCGCCCGGCCCGACCGACCGGCTCCGCCAGCTGTGGCGCCGAGCCGACAGCCTCGGCCTCGAGGTCGACACCGGGGCTCCGGCCTACGTCGTGGCGCTACAGGCGTTCCATGCCGGCTGGCGGGCGAGTGTCGACGATCGGCCGGAGCAGATCGTTCGGGCCAATGTCCTCTTCCAGGCGGTTCGCGTGGACGCGGGTCATCACAAGGTGGTGCTCGAGTATCGTCCCCCGGCCGTGCTGTGGGGAGCTGCCCTTTCCGGTCTGTCTGCCATTCTCGGCCTGGCCGTTCTCGTGCCGGTGCGCCGCCCTCGCCCGGGCCCCGTGTTGCCCTCCATCGCCACGCCGCAGTAGCATCCCCCAGCGTGAAGAGAATCCTGGTCGTCGACGACGAGCCTTCGATGCGGGAGCTCCTCGGGATCATGCTCCGAAGGGAGGGCTTCGACGTCGTCGTGGCCGACAGCCGCGCCATGGCCGCGAGCGTCCTCGCGAAGGGCCCCGTCGACATGGTCATCACCGACGTGAAGCTCCCCGACGGCGACGGGATCGAGATCCTGCGCCACGTGAAGGCCGCGGCTCCCGGAGACCCTCGTCATCGTGATGACGGCCTTCGGCTCGACACAGACCGCCGTGGCGGCCCTGAAGCTCGGGGCCCACGACTACCTCACGAAGCCCTTCGACATCGAGGAGCTGAAGATCGTCGTCCGCGGCTCCCTGGAGAAGCGGCAGCTCCAGGAGGAGAACCTCCTTCTCAAGGCCGAGTTCCGCAGCCGCCATGGGCTCGACCGGATCGTGGGCGTGTCCCAGGCGATGAACGCCCGTCTTCGATCTCGTGCGATCCGTGGCCGGCACCACCTCGACGGTCCTGATCACAGGCGAGAGCGGCACGGGCAAGGAGCTGGTGGCCAAGGCGATCCACGCCCTGTCACCGCGGCGCGGAGGCCCCCTTCGTGTCCGTCAACTGCGGAGCCCTCACCGAGACGCTGCTGGAGAGCGAGCTCTTCGGCCACATGAAGGGGGCGTTCACGGACGCCCACCAGACCAAGAAGGGCCTCTTCGAGGCCGCCCATCGCGGCACGCTGTTTCTCGACGAGGTCGGTGAAACGCCCGCCGACGATGCAGGTCAAGCTCCTGCGGGCGCTGCAGGACAAGCGGATACGACGGGTCGGGGGAACCGACGAGATCGACGTCGACGTCAGGGTCGTTGCGGCCACCAATCGGCCTCTCGAGCGCCTGGTGGAGGAGAAGCGGCTCCGCGAGGATCTCTTCTATCGCCTGAACGTGATCCCGATCCGCCTGCCGCCCCTGCGAGAGCGGCGGGACGACATCCCGCTCCTGGCCGATCACTTCCTGGAGGGGTTCCGCAAGGAGATGGGAAAGGGGGTGGCGAAGATCTCGGAGGCCGCGATGAGCCGGCTCCTTCGCTACCACTGGCCGGGGAACGTTCGCGAGCTCGAGAACGTCATCGAGCGCGCGGTGGCCCTCGAGACCACCCCGACCGTACTGCCCGAGCGCCTCCCCGAGGCGCTCCAGAGGGGCTCCCGGCTCTCCCGCAGACCACGAGCTCCGGGAGGGGTTCAAGCTGGACCAGCACCTCCTGTCGATCGAGCGGGAGCTGCTTCGTGAGGCCCTGGGCCGCGCCCGGGGCGAGAGGGCGGCGGCCGCCACCCTTCTCGGCATCTCTCCCCGATCCTTGCGCTATCTGATGGCGAAGCACCGCGTGGAGGAGGTGGTCGACAAAATTTGACCGCCACGACAACAATTGCTCGCGAGCTCGAAGTGCTCGCCATTTCATAAATCAATTTATAATCAATGATATAGACTCGATTGACATGATGGCACGAGCATTGCTATCAAGAGGGTCGCGGACTTTCAGAGGAGTGAAAAAGGAGACTAGATGAAGAACCAGAAGGGCTTTACGCTCATCGAGCTGTTGATCGTCGTGGCGATCATCGGAATCATCGCGGCGATCGCAATCCCGAGCTTGCTCCGGGCGCGCGTCTCGGCGAACGAGTCGGCGACCCAGGGCGACATCCGGACGGTGATCTCGGCGAACGCGGCGTACGAAGGGTCGAGCAACGGCAACGGCTACGCGATCCTGCCGACCTGCCTGTCGACGCCCGCCAACGCGGCGTGCATCCCGGGCTACTCCGCCACGGCGCCGACGTTCCTGGACTCGAACCTGGGCCAGGTGAACCTGGTCAAGTCGGGTTACCAGCGTACCTACACCGTCAACGGTGCCGTCGGCGTCGGCGCTGCTTCGTACTGCTACCTGGCTCAGCCGTCGTCGCTGAACCGGACCGGCACCCGGAGCTTCGGTGGCGACTTCAGCGGCGTCCTCGCGGGCACCCAGGGCGTCGCGGCCTGCTGCAACGCGGGCGCGCTCGCGCCGCTCGTTTGCCCCGCGCTCAACTAGGTTTTCTCTGACGATGCGAGGGGAGGGCCTGCTTTCTCCCCTCGCAACCGTCTTTATCGATCGTTCGGCCAGGGAGGAGGTGGGCCATGAAGAATGACAAGGGCTTTACGCTCATCGAGCTGTTGATCGTCGTGGCGATCATCGGCATCATCGCGGCGATCGCCATCCCGAGCCTGCTCCGTGCGCGCGTCTCGGCGAACGAATCGGCGACGCAAGGCGACATCCGGACGGTGATCTCGGCCAGCGCGGCGTACGAGAGCTCCAGCAACGGCAACGGGTACGCGAGCCTCCCGTCCTGTCTGTCGACACCCTCCAACAACGCCTGCATCCCGGGCTACTCCGCCACGGCACCGACGTTCCTGGATTCCAACCTGGGCCAGGCGAACCTCTCGAAGTCGGGGTATCAGCGGACCTATTCGGTCAATGGGGCCGTCGGGGTCGGGGTCGCCTCGTACTGCTATCTGGCGCAGCCGTTGTCGCTGAACCGGACCGGGACCCGCAGCTTCGGCGGCGACATCAGCGGCGTTCTCGCGGGTACCCAGGGCACCGCGGCCTGCTGCAACGCGGGCGCGCTCGCGCCGCTCGTCTGTCCCGCGGTCAACTAGGCCTCAGCGGTGGAATGGCAAGCGGGACATGGGCCCCGCTTCGCCTGGCCCGGAGGGGACTCCGAGAATGAAGGATGAGACGGATCTTCCGCCGCAGATGGGCTTTACGCTCATCGAGCTTTTGATCGTCGTGGCGATCATCGGAATCATCGCGGCGATCGCAATCCCGAGCTTGCTCCGGGCGCGCGTCTCGGCGAACGAGTCGGCGACCCAGGGCGACATCCGGACGGTGATCTCGGCGAACGCGGCGTACGAAGGGTCGAGCAACGGCAACGGCTACGCGATCCTGCCGACCTGCCTGTCGACGCCCGCCAACGCGGCGTGCATCCCGGGCTACTCCGCCACGGCGCCGACGTTCCTGGACTCGAACCTGGCCCAGGTGAACCTCGTCAAGTCGGGCTACCAGCGGACCTATTCGGTCGGAGGCGCCGTAGGCGTCGGGGCTTCGGTGTACTGCTACCAGGCCCAGCCGTCGGTGCTGAACCGCACCGGGACCCGGAGCTTCGGCGGCGACTCGAGCGGCGTGCTCGGAGGCACCCAGGGTACGACCGCGTGCTGCGGTGCCGGGGCCTCTCTCCTGGCTGCCTGTCCCGCGCTCAACTGAGCCGGAAGCCGCGCTTTCAGCTGTGGTAGACTCCCGTCCGAACGATGACCATGGCGGGGCGCCAGCCGTTAGCTCTTGAGGTCTGCAAGCTCTCAAAGGCCTTCCCCTTCGGGTTCCTTCATCGACAGCGCAGACCGGTTCTAAGGGAGCTCGACTTCCAGGTCCACTCCGGCGAGGTCTTCGGCTACCTCGGGCCCAACGGCTCGGGTAAGACGACGACGCTCAAGATCCTCATGGGTCTCGTGTTCGCCGACGGGGGCAGCGCCCGGATTCTCGAGACGCCCGCGGAGGACGCCGCCTGGAGGCCGCGGGTGGGATACCTCCCGGAGCACCCGTACTTCTACGACTACCTGAGCCCCATGGAGTACCTCGACTACGTCGGGAGCCTCTTCGGGCTCTCGCCGTCGGTGCGGAAGGAGCGCTCCGCGAGGTTGATCGCACTCGTCGGCCTCGAGAAATCGGGAGATGTCCCGATGCGGCGCTTCTCGAAGGGGATGACCCAGCGGCTGGGTCTCGCCCAGGCCCTCGTCAATGATCCGGAGCTGGTCATCCTGGACGAGCCCATGTCCGGCCTCGACCCCATCGGACGTCACCTCGTGCGCAAGATCATCCTGGACCTCAAGAGGCAGGGGCGCACGATCTTCTTCTCGACCCACATCCTCCCCGACGCCGAGACGCTCTGCGACCGCGTCGCCCTGATCCGGTCGGGCAGCCTCGTGAAGGTGGGACGTCTCGACGAGATTCTCTCCCAGGAGATCTCCCACATGGAGGTGCTCCTGAGCGGCGGTAGCGCCGACGTGCTCGCCTCGCTGGACGGGGTGCGGTCCCGAGCGGAGCTCGGGGAGCGCCACCGCCTGGAGGTGGACGAAGCGGCCCTCATGGACGTCCTCCAGGCTGCGACCGGCGCCGGCGCCCGCGTGCTGTCGGTGACGCCGGTGAGGCAATCCCTGGAGGAATATTTCTTCCAGCACATGGGCGACGGCGCCCGCGAAAGCCCGTGGTCCCCGGAAGACTGAGCCGCATCGGAGCCGTCGCGGCCAACACGTTCCGGGAAACGGTGAGGGAGCGTGTGCTCTACAACCTGGTCTTCTTCGCGATACTCATGACGCTCTCGGGCCTTCTCCTCGGCCAGCTCTCGATCCGCCAGGACGAGAGGATCATCAAGAACATCGGCCTCGCGGCCATGGAGATCTTCGGGACCCTCATCGCGATGTTCATGGGCGTCGGCCTGGTCAGCAAGGAGATCGAGCGTCGTTCCCTCTATCCCCTCCTCGCCAAGCCCCTGGGGCGAGACGAGTTCCTCCTGGGGAAGTTCGCCGGGCTCGAGCTTCACGCTCGTGGTGAACGTCGGGGTCATGACCCTGGGCCTCTACGCGACCCTGCTCGCGACGAAGCATGGCTTCGACGTCAGCCTCCTGAAGGCCATCTACCCGATCCTGCTCAGCCTCCTCCTGACCGTCGCCCTGGCCCTGCTGTTCTCGACGCTGACGTCCTCGACCCTGGCGGCGGTCTTCACCGTTTGCACGGTCATCGCGGGCCGGTTCTCGGACGTCGTGCGGAACATGCGGGAGGTGAGCGACGCGGTTCCCGACTGGCTCGTGAAGCCGGTCTACCTCCTCATCCCGAACTTCCTGGACTTCGACCTGAAGGACCACGTGATCTACGGCGACGCGGTAGGGGGCCGCCTCCTCGCGCGCATCACCGTCTACGCCGCCTCCTACATCCTCGTCGTTCTCGGGCTGGCGATGCTGCGCCTCCGCTCCCGCGACCTCACGTGAGCCGCATCCTTCCGTACGTCTTCCTCGCGTTCTCCGCCGTAGTCCCGTTCGTGCAAGGCGAGATCGACCGGGACCTGGGGGCCATGGTCGCGCAGGAGCAACACCCTCTACTTGAGGACGGGGGAGCAGGTGCGCCGCCTGTGCCCCGGTTTCGAGGGCGTCATGGGGGGGATCTACTGGCTCCGGGCGGTCCAATACTACGGCAGCCAGAGGGCCTACTCGACCGACAAGCAGTACGAGAACCTGGCGCCCCTCATCGAGATCACGAACGCCCTCGATCCGAGGCTGGAGCTCGCCTACCGATACGGCGCCCTGTTCCTGGCCGAGGCCTGGCCCGCGGGTGCGGGAAAGCCCGAGGAGGGAGTAAAGGTCCTCGAGCGGGGCATCCGCAACCTCCCCGACTCCTGGCGGCTCCGCTGGGACCTCGGGAGCCTCTACTACTTCTTCCTGCACGATCACGAACGGGCCGCGGAGGTCCTGCTGAAGGCCGCCAAGATCCCGGGCGCGCCCTTCTGGCTCAGGAATCTCGCGGCGACCATGCTCGGCAAGGGGGGCGACCGCGCCACGGCCCGGGAGATCTGGAAGGCCCAGTACGCGCAAGCCGGGGTCGACGCGATCCGGGACAACGCGTTGCTCCACGTCCAGCTCCTCGATGCCCTCGACCTGGTCGACGGCCTGAACGACGTCTCCAGCCGGTTCGCGGAGCGGACGGGCCACGCGCCCATGTCCCCCGCCGACCTCGTTGCGGCGGGCCAGATCGCCCGCGTTCCCACGGATCCAACGGGGGCGCCTTTCGACTATGACCCCCGCGGCGGAAGGTTCTCGATCGCTCACGGTTCCAAGCTCTGGAGGCCGACCTATGACAAGTGAGTCCCGCGGGAGCCGCTGGCCCCGATTCCGTCCGGCCGCCGCTATTTTGTTGGCCGCCCTGGTTCTGCCGGGCCTGCCGAGTCGTGGCGACACCCCGTCCTCGACTCCTCCCGAGCCGTGGAAGGTCGGCGACGTGGTCCAGCCCTTCGACGCCGAAGGTATCGACGGCGAGATGAAGCACGTCGTCTATGCCAAGGGCTCGACCACCGTGCTTCTCTTCTTCCTGAGCGGGTGCCCTGTCTGCCATCGGATGATCCCCGAATGGAACAGGGCGTTCGAGAGGAGGACCAAGGGCCTCCAGGTGATCGGCGTGCTCATGGACAAGGAGCCGCCGGGGTTCTTCATGGCCACGCCCATCTCGTTCCCCGTCGTGCGGGCGCCGGGCGAGGACTTCACGAAGCGCTTCAAGATCCAGCGCGTGCCGATGAGCCTTCGGGTCGCGTCGGGGGGGCGCGTTGAGGACGTGGCCCTCGGGCAGATCGATCCCATCCGCCTCGGCGAGGTGTTCCGCCCCTAGGTCGTCGCGGCCCCGGGGCGAAGGAGGATGGCGGCGACGGCGACGACGCCCGCGGCGCTGACGGCGAGCCCCCAGAGGACCTCCCGAGGCCGGTACACCATGGCGACTCGATGGGCCCCCGCGGGCACTCGAACCGCCCGGAAGGCGATGTTGGCCCTGAGCACGGGTACCTCCGATCCGTCCACGGTCGCCCGCCAACCGGGATCGTAGCTGTCCACCAGCACGACGTACCCCGGTGCCGTGAGGTCGGCGCTGATCTCCACGCGGTCCGGCGACAGCGAGCCGAGACGGACGCGGCCGCCGAACGAGGGCGCAGGCGTCTCCGGGATCCCCTCGGGCAGGACGACCTCTGTCGCCGGGTCGAATCCCGGGTCGACCAGCGCCGCGAGCGCGAGGCCCCCATCCGCGATTCGTGATCCTCCCACCGCATAGGCGCGGGGGAGAGCCCCCGGAACGCGGCGAACGCGGATGGGCTCTGGAAAGAGGCTCGGGATCGTGGTCACGGGGTCGAGGTCCTCCAGCCCGGCCGAGTGGAGCGACACGACGGTGCCCACGGCGCCCACCTGGAGGAGTCTCCGGTGCGCAGGCGTTCCCTCGACGCGTCTCAGGTCCTGCACCATCGTGGCGAGCGGCAGGGGGTAGAGGCCCCGGAAGTCGAGATCGTAGCTCCCCTCGAGGCCCCACCGGCCTGCAACCGGCGGGAACGGGTAGAGGCGCTGTGAGAGAACCTGGGTGGCCTCGAGCGACGTGCCCGGCGGGGGGGTGCGGATCATGTACGGGTCGTCGCGGCCCAGGTAGCGGCGGCTGCTCCCCTCGGTCTGGTAGTCGTAGACGTAGACCCGGGCGTGATCCCCCGGCGCCATGGCGTCGACCACGGGGGGACGAAAGGAAACGAGGCTGGCCTGGGCCGTCCGATTGAGGCCGCGGTGCGCCAATACGAGATCTCCCAGGACCAGCAGTGCCACCGCTCCGGCCGCTCGCGGGCCGGCGCTCCACCGGATGAGCAGAGCAAGCGCCACGCTTGCCGCCACGGCCTCCGCGACGTGGGCGCGCTCGGCCCCCGCCAGGCTCACCCCACCGGCGCCGCCGGAGAGGCCGAAAGCGAGGGCCGCCACGACGAGGGGGAGCCACGCCGCGAGGAGCCATCCGCGCCCCGGGCGGCTCTTCCCCGATGCTTCCCCCGACCACGCATCGAGCCCGAGTCCGGCGAGGAGGGCCCAGGCGAGGGAGGCCACGATCATGGCCTTCGACGGGTATCGGAAGACCCTGAGCGCGGGAAGCAGCGACAGCATCCAGGCCAGGAACGGCGTGTGGGAGCCCAGGGAAGCGAGCAGCGCGATGGCCAACGAGGCCGCGAGAGGTCCTCGCCATGGGAGCCGGCGAGCCGCCAGCGCGAGGGCGACGAGGGCGAGAGCGGGAAGGCCGAGATAGATCGAAGCGAGCAGGGGGTCCGGCTCGTTCGCCCCAGGAGCCACCCCCTCCGGCAGGAGGAGGCGCAGTGCCGGGTCGGACAGGGGCAGGAAGAGGCCGGGCAGGGAGCCGGGGGAGACGGACCACGCGTTCCTGACGCTCTCGGGGTAGTTCCATCGGGAGGACCGCCTCGCGATGGCGAGCGCCGGAACCCAGACGGCGGCGGCGACGAGGCCGGCGAGAGTCGCGGCGACGACGGCATGGGACAGCAGGCGCCGATGGGACGCGATTCCCGCGCGCCACTCGATTCGGAGGACGACGAGGCCCATGCTGAGAAGCATCGTCATGGCCCATACGTCGGCCGATCCCGCGACGAGCTGGCATCCGGCCATGGCGCCCCAGATCGCCGTTCGCCGCGCGCGAGGCTCCTCGAGGGCGCGGTCCGCGGCCAGCAGGACCCATGGGATCCAGGCCGCCGTTGCGAGGTGGTGCCAGAGGTTGACCATCGAGACGAAAGGCCCGGAGGTGATCCACACTCCGCTCGCCAGGAGGGAAGCCAGGGGCGTCAGGCCGAGGTGGCGGCCGAGCCGGCACAGGCCGACGCCCGCGAGGGCGGCATGGAAGACGACGAAGACGGTGTAGCACCACCACGGCTGCATCAGGAGGTTCAGCCACGTGAGGGGGTACAGGATCTGCGCGCTGGGATCGGCCAGGAGGGGCTGGCCGAACGCGATCGTGTTGTCCCAGAGGGGCCAGGAGCCGCTCGTCACCGACCGAACGAAGGACTCCATCTGGGTGTACCAGTCGAGCTGGAGGTCCCGCTCGTAGAAGACCCTTCCCCGGAACACCGCGTCGGAGAACAAGAGCAGGACGAGGCCCCCGATCCCTACGAGGCCGAGCCTGTCTCGACGGTTCAGCGGATGCCTTCTGGCCTAGGCGGCGGGGCCGGGCTTGTGGGCCAGGGCCAGGATGGTCACGCCGAACGGGAACCGGACATGGCGGATGGCGAACCGCTCCGCGGCGATGAGCTCGGTGAGCAGCGCGTTGACGGGCCGCGGAAGGGCCACGAAGTCGTCGCGCTTCTCGATGCCGCCGTCCCGGACGAAGAGCTTCTTCAGGTTGCGGTACACCCAGAGGGGCGCGAAGAAGAGGGGCTCGAAGTAGGTCAGCTTGGAGACGCGGAACCCGGCTTCCTCGAGCCTGGCGCGCACCTCCGACGTCGTGTAGCGGCGATGATGCCCATAGAGCGTGTCGTGGTCGCCCCAGAGCATCTGGAAGGCCGGGACGCTCACGACGAGGAGGCCCGAGGGGCGCAGGATCCGGTAGAGCTCGCCCACGGCTTTGCTTGTCGTCGGCCAGGTGCTCGAGGACGTCGATGCACGTCACGAGGTCGAATCCCTCGCCCTTGAGCGGGCAGCGAGTGGAAGTCCGCCCGGAAGAGCCGGCGGTAGCCGCGTTGCGAGCAGAAGCGCAGCGCGTCCGACGAGTAGTCGGACCCATAGGCCGTCACCGTGCGGGGCCAGGAAGTCGAGAAGGTTGCCGGGACCGCAGCCCAGGTCCAGGACCCTCGGATCCGGACGCGAGGGGCGGAAAGCCCGCCTCACGGCGTCGTCGATGATGCGGTACTTGCCCGCGAGCCACCAGTAGGACTTGCCCAGCTCGTAGTAGCGCTCTTGGTGCTCGTGTTCCATTTGATCCCCTGGGGCCCTAAGATGGCGGAGGCCGCAGCCCTATGCTAGGCTGCGCCATCGAATCGGCGACCGGAGCGCGGCCCCACCCTTGGAGCAGAGAGACTGGGTATTCGAGCTCAAGAGCCGCGTCAAGCGAAACCGCCGTCTCGCGACCGCGATCTTCTACCTCACGGACCTCGCCTACCTGAACCTCCGGGAGCGTAGCGCCTTCCTGGGCAGCTTCCCCGAGGGGGCGATGCTCCTCAACCTCGGATCGGGCTTCAGGTCGTCGCCGCGAGGCTTCATGGCCGTCGACCGCGAGGGCTACCCGGGCGTCGACGATCCGGGCGGACCTCACGTCGCTCCCCTTTCCCGACGGGACCGTCGACGGCATCCTCTGCGAGATGGTCCTCGAGCACGTTCCGGACTCGGACGCGGCCCTGCGGGAGTTCCGGCGCGTCCTGAAGCCCGGTGGCCGCGCCTACCTGGCCGTGCCCTTCCTCTGGCCCTACCACGCGAGCCCTCACGACTACCGCCGCTGGACGACATCGGGCTTCGAGCGCGACCTCGCCGGATTCGAGGCCATCTCGGTCGGCCTCTCCGGGGGCCCCACGACCACCCTGGTGAACGTCCTTCACGAATGGCTGGCGATGGCCCTTTCCTTCAACGTGGACGGCCTGTACCGCCTCTTGTACCTCGCGCTGATGCCCCTGCTCTTTCCCTTCAAGCTCCTCGACGTGGTCCTCTCGCGCCATCGCCACGCGGCCAAGATCGGCTCCCTGCTCTATTTTCATGGCCGCCGGCCCGTGGGGGCGCCCGCCGCCGGGCCCCCGCCGCCGTCGGCGGGGAATCCGGCCCTTCGGCCCACCAGGTAGAGCGGCCGCGCCTTGACCTCCTCGTAGATCCGGGCGATGTACTCCCCGACGATCCCGATGGTGACGAGCTGGATGCCGCCGAGGAAGAGGACGATGACCATGAGGGACGTCCAGCCTGGAAGGTCGAAGCTGCGCGTGACGCGCAGGTAGACGACGACGCCGATGGCGACGAACCCGCCGGCCGAGACGACGAGGCCCAGGACCAGGGCCAGCTTGAGGGGCGCCGTCGAGAAGGAGACGATGCCGTCGAAGGCCAGCTTGAAGAGCTTCGGCAGCGAGTACTTCGACTCGCCCTGGTGCCGGGCGTGACGGGTGTACTCGACGCCGATCTGGCGAGGCCCGACCCAGCTCCGCAGGCCCCGCAGGAAGCGGGTGCGCTCGGGAAGGCTTCGGATGTTGTCGACGATCCGCCGGTCGATGAGGGAGAAGTCGCCGGTGTCCAGCGGCATCTCGACGTTGGCGAGGCCGTGCAGCAGCCGGTAGAAGGAGTGATAGACGACACGCTTGAGGAAGCCCTCCTCGAGACGTCGCCGGAGGCCGAAGACGACCTCGTATCCCTCGCGCCACTTGGCCACGAAATCGGTGCATGCAGCTCCGGGGGGTCCTGGAGGTCGGCGTCGATCAGGACGACGGCGTCGCCGGTGGCGTGATCGAGGCCGGCGCAGAGGGCCGCCTGGTGGCCGAAGTTGCGGGTGAAGCCGATGACCCGCACCCTCGGGTCCGCCTGGATGCGCGAGAGGATCTCGGGTGTGCGGTCCCGGCTGCCGTCGTCGACGAGGAGGATCTCGGCCTCGTAGGGAAGAGTGGCGAGAACGGCCGACAGCCGCTCGAAGAAGTCGCCCAGCACCTCCTCCTCGTTGTAGACGGGGACGACGATCGAGAGGGTCGTCAAGAAGGGATCTCCGCAGCGATCATGCCTTCGGTGACGATCGGCGTCAACGCGGCGCCGCCGGGCTTCCGAGCCTGACCAGGAGCGCGTCTCTCGCCGCCCCCGGTGGCGCGATCCCGATCGCCCGCTCGTAGAGCTCCCGGGCACCGTTTTCGTCGTGGAGGGCATTCCGGCGGAAATCGCCCACGGCCATGAGCACGCCGGGGTCGCCTCCTCCCTCCCGGATGGCGAGATCCAGATCCTCCCTCGCCGATTCGGAGCGGCCCTGGTCCACATGGATGCGGGCCGCCAGCAGGAGGGCGGCGGGGCGCACGGAGCGGTCCGGGTTGTGGCTCAGCAAGGCGACGACCTCGTCGAGTGCCTGGCCGTACCGGCCTTTCGCCGCGTAGCTCTCGGCTCCCAGGAGGAACTCGGGAGCACGATAGAGGAAGAGCCCCGCGGGCCGCCCCCCGAAGGTGACCCTCGACTGCCAGGCCGCGGCCGCGAACGCGATGGCGGCCACCGCGGCTGCCACCATCCCGAGACGGGTGAAGGCGCGCGACTGCGCCAGCTCCCACGACCGTGAGAGAGCCACGCCGGCGAGGGGCATCATGAAGACCGCCAGGGTGGCGCGGTACCTGGACAGCGGAAGGGCCACGAGGATCGAGAAGAGGAGGGAGAGCGCATACGGGGCGAGGGGGACGAGGTCCCGCCAGCGGGCAGCCGCCCACCAAAGACCCACGACCGCCAGGGGAAAGAGGACGGCATAGCCGGGCAGCAGCGCCAGCAGCGGGTCCTTCAAGGCGGCATAGTAGATGTTCACGTTGTCCGGGTTCTCGAACGGGATCGCCAGCCCGGAGGCCTTCTTCAGGTAGAAGAGGGCGGCGGCCGCGGGGCCCGGGAACGTGCGGAGGCAGGCGACCACGGTTCGGCCGAGGCTCGCCCCGCTTTCCGCCATGACCGGCACGAAGGCGGCGGCCCGCGCCTCGAAGAAGTAGGGGCTGGAGGCGGCCGAGTTGAACACGGCGTAGACGGTGCTGCCCGTGACCGCGAGCTTGAAAGGCGGCGCGCCGACGGCGACGTTGCGGAGCACCAGGGGCGTGAGGCTCGCCGCTGTGCCCCCCAGCGCCGCCAGAGCCGCGCGCCACCGGAGCGCGCGCCACGGTTCGAGGGCCAGGAGCGCCATGGGCAGCGCCGTGACGAAGGCCTCGTTGACGAGGACCGACGCGCCCAGCAGCAGGCCCAGCGCCGCGGCTCCGCGCGGAGAGCCCGTTCGCCGCACCTCGACGAGCTGCCGGGTCGCCAGGAGCGAGAACAGCACGATCCAGGGACCGCGGAGCATCAGCACGTCGAAGTGGATGGCCGGAGCGTAGACGGCGAGGAGCAGGGAGGCGAAGAAAGCGGGCCTCTCGCCCAGGAGACGCTCGGTCATCCCGAAGAGGACCCAGACCGAGAGCCCCGCCGCCGCGATCTGGAAGAGGGCGAGGGCGAGCATCGCGTTGCCGAAGAGCGCGTAGAGCGCCGCGATTCCATACGGGTAGAGAGGGGCCTTGTAGAAGGTGGGCTCGGTTCCGTACCAGAGGTCCCACGACTCCGCGGGAGCCGCCGCGATCTGCCATCCGTTCAGCGGGTGATAGACCTCGCGCCCGAGGACGTCTCCACCCACGATCCGCCGCGCCCATTGATCGAACATGTACATGTCCGACTCGCGGAACGAGCGGTGATAGTCGAAGATGGGGCTCGGCTCGACATGGGCCAGGTGCAGGAGCCGGACCAGAAGGGCCAGGCCGACGAGGGCCAGTCGCAGGGAGCGCGTTCCACCCGTCGGCCGGGCCTCCTCAGCCACCGGCAGCCGCCGTCTCTTGCGGCCTGACGGCAAAGGCCGCTCCCGCGACCAGGGCGCAGGCGCTCAACCAGAGGCCCCACACGACGGACCGGGGGCGGTAGAGAAACTCGACGACATGGCGACCGGCGGCGATCGCCACGCCGCGAAAGGCCACGTTGGCGCGGACCACGGTGGCGGGCTCGCCATCCACCGTGGCGAGCCAGCCCGGGTCGTACCCGTCGACGAGGACGAGGTGGGCCGGCGCATTGGCTTGCGCCTCGACGACCACCCTGTCCGCCCCCATGACGGTGATGCGGCTCCCCCCCCTGAAGTCGTCCCGGTGCTCGCGGGGAGTCCCGTCGCCGGCCAGGACGACCTCCGTCTCCGGATCGAACCGCGCGTCGATCAGGGCCTCCAGGGCGTCGTGCCCTTCGGCGCGGCGCACGCCGTCCACGACGTAGCTCCTCGGGAGGGGACGGGGCACGGCGAGAAGATGCATGGGCTCGAAGAACGGCCCCGGCAACGCCTTGACCTCGACGAGGCCGTCGAAGCCGTCCGTGTGGAGCGCGAGCACCTGGGTGACGGCGCCCAGGCGCAGGAGGCGCGTCGCCATCGGGGTGTCGTCGGCACGGGCGAGGAGCGCGTTCAGCTCGGCCAGGGGTCTGGGCTGCAGGCCGAGGGAGTCCTTCTCGTAGCTGCCGTAGAGCCCCCAGGCCGCCCCCGTGGGAGGAACGAGGTACATCCTGAGGCCGAAGGCGCCGGCCCATCGCGGTCCGCCTCCCTCGAGACCGACCACGTAGGGAACGTCGCGGCCCAGGTGACGCTCGCTCCGTCCCGCGTCCATCGTGTAGTCGTAAACGAAGAGGCGCCCGAAGTCCTTCTGATCGATGGACGCCACGGCCTCGGGCTTCGAGGAGTAGAACATCCTTGGAGCGGTAGGGTTCAGGTCCTTGTGGTTCCAGGCCAGATCCACGATGCCGACGCCGGCCACCAGCGCCGCCGACAAGCGGGCAGCCGCCGTCCCGTGCCGGCGCGCGAGGGCCGCCGCCGAGAGGCAGAGGCTGAGCGCCGACGCCCAGGCCGCGTCCCGGACGGCGGGCCGGAGAAGATCGGCCAGGTCGCGCCCGCTCGGCCCCGCATCGACGAGGAAGGGGCTCCAGAGCGCGCCCCTCCAATACGTGACCCCCGCGAGGGCCGCGGCCACGCACGTCGCCAAGGCGGCGAGGAGAGCCAGCCTCCGCCCGAAGGGACCGGCGTCTCTCGCTCGCCGCCATTCATCGAAGCCGTGACCTGCGAGGAGGGCTCCGCAAAAGCCCGCAAGGACGAGTGCCTTGGCGGGGAAGCGCAGCACCCGCAGCGGAGGAAGGATGAAGAGCGCGACGCCATAGAAGGGGGCGTGCCTGCCGAAAGCCAGCAGGACCGAAGCGATCAGGAGGGTGAAGACCCCGATGCGCCATCTGCGCGGACTCGCCAGGCCCGCCGCCGCCAGCAGGGCCGCCGGGAGACCGACGTACGTCGAGAGGAGAAAGGGCTCACGGGACTCGAAGAGCAACGACCGCCAGGCGGGGTTCAGGGGCAGGTCGTCCCATCTCAAGGGGACGACCATCTGAAGGAGGCTCGCAGGATGGACGGACCAGTAGGTCTGTTGGCGTGTTCCGGCGCTCACGCGCCCCGAGCGCGAGGCGAGGTCTGCGGAAGGGACCCACTGGGCAGCCGACAGCGCCAGCGCGAATGCCGCGGCGAGGACCACCAGCGCCACGAGCCGCACGTTGGCGCGCGTCCTCAAGCGGCTCCAATCGACCCGATCCCCGAGCAGGGCGACCACGAGGCAACCCGTCATCGCGAAGACGTCGGGGGAGCCTGCCAGGATCTGCGCCCCCCAGGCCGCTCCCCAGACGAGGGCCGCCCTCGCGGTCCCCAGGTCGGCGGCCGCCACCGCGGCGAGGCCCACCCAGGGCATCCACGCCACGGCGGCCAGGTGGTTCCATGCGTTGCCGAGGGAGAGCAGGGGCCCCGAGGCGACCCAGAGCGCCCCGGCCACGAAGGCGCCGCTGCGCGAGACGCGGAGGCGCGCGGCCAGCCGGTAGAGGCCCAGGCCGGCGAACACCAGATGCGCGAAGAAGAAGGCGGTGTAGTACGTCCAGGGCCGGACCACGAGGTGGAGCCAGGTCGGGGGGTAGAGGATCTGGTTGTTGGCGTTGGCCAGGAGGGGTTGCCCGAAGGAGACGTAGGGGTCCCAGAGAGGCCGGGACCCCGCCGCGATCGAACGGACGAAGGCCTCGACCTGCCCGAACCATTGCAGGTGCAGGTCGCGGTCGTAGAAGGCCTGGCCGGCGAAGATCGCGCGGCGGAGGAGGAAGGCGGCGATGCCGGCGAACCCGAGGACGGCCCCGATCGTGTGACGCTCGGGGAGGGACAGGCGGATCTCGCGGCTCATGAGCGGCCGGCGAGGCTTCGCCGCGTGCACAGCAGGTCGGCGTAGCCTCGCCCCCCCGACTCGACGTCGCCCTGGGCCTCGTCGAAGGGAGCCAGGCTGCCGTCCTTGGCGATGGCATGGATGGAGTGGCCGCGGTCCCGGAAGAAGGCGAAGAGGTCCGCCGGCGAGAAGGCCTGAGCCCGCAGCTCTCGCGGTGCGAGCTCGATCGCCACCACCACGTCGCGACACCGCTCCAGGAGCCCGGCCATTCCGCCACAGACCGCGGGCTCGTAGCCTTGGACGTCGATCTTGACGAAGGCCACCGGCGCCGCCGCCTCCCCGACGGACTCGAGGAAGCCGTCCAGGGAAACGAGGCGGACCGGAGCTGTCTGGATGTCCGCTCCGGCCTGGCGGCGGAAGGCCTCCGAGGCGACCCGATGATCGCCGGGGTGGACGGGGTTGCGCCAGAACTCCACGCTCCCGGTCCTCTCGCCCACGGCTGCATGGACGGGGACGATCGTGCCCTGAGCGCGGGCCGATTCGATCGTCTCCAGGAGGAAGGCGAAGTTCTCGGGCTCCGGCTCGAAGGCGTAGACCTTGAAGCCCGGGCTCACGGCCTTCGAGAAGAGAGACGCCGTGTAGCCGATCTGGGCGCCAACGTCGAGGACATGGCCTCCCTGGAAGAGCTCGGGGCGACCCCGGACCAGCCCGTCGAAGGGGTCCTCCAGTCGGCGCTTGTAGAGGAAGTAGGCTCGAGAGTACGCGCGACGGAACCAGGGCGCGTTCAGCAGGCCCGTTCGCCGGGCGATCGAATACACGCCCGAGAGCCCCGGCAGGAGCTTGACGGCCCACGTCATGGCCGCACCCTCCCGGCGCCGCCCGCGAGGGACGCGAGGGACGCGAGGGACGCGACAGACGCCAGCGCCAGACCGGTCGCCGACAGGATCAGGCCGAGGCGCACGGAGGGCGGCCGATAGCGGAACTCGACTCGGTGCACCCCGGGGGGCGCGGCGACCGCCATGAAAGCGACGTTGGCCCGAAGGACTCGGGCCTCGTCGCCGTCCACGAGGGCCCGCCAGCCGGGATCGAAGGCGTCGACCAGGACCACGTGCCCCTGCTGCGGGAGCTGTGCCTCCAGCACGACTCCGTCCGAACGGAGCTCGACGATGCGTGCGGAGCCACCCTCGTCCCCGTCCATGGCCGGGGCGTCGAGCACGGCCTCGCGCGTCGGGTCGAAGGTGGGATCGGCCAGCGCCTCGAACGCCGCGGGGCCCGAGGCGGACCGCACGCCCGCCACGACATAGGCGCGGGGGAGCGGGTCCGGCACGTCGAAGACCCGGATCGGCAGATCGAACAGCCCAGGCAGCGTCGCCTTGGGTCGGAGCTCCCCCCACCAGGGCGCGGGCTGTAGTGACACGACGTTGGTCACGGCGCCCATCTTCAAGAGGCGCAGGTGAAGGGACGTCCCTTCCGACGCCCTGAGGAGATCCACGAGGCGCGAGAGCTCCGGCGGCGAGAACCCGAGGATGTCGGCGTCGTAGCTTCCGGGGCGTCCCCAACGCGCCGCCGTCGGCGGGTTCAGGTACATCTGGACACCCAAGGCCAGCGCGGCCTCGGGAGCCCAGCCCTTCGGCACCCTTGCCAGCCGATAGCTCCCCGCGAGCCGACTGCCGCGGTCGCGCTGGCTGGGCGTGAGGATCGAGTAATCGTCGACGTAGAGCCGGGCCCCCGGTGAGGTGGCCAGGGAGTCGAGGGCTTCGGGTCGATGGGTAAAGAGCGCGGCCGGCGCCACCGGATGAAGCTCGGCGTGCGCCGTCAAGAGGTCCAGGCAGAGGAGCGCGGCCGCGCCCCGGCCGAGCCATGCGGCAGACATCGATCCGGACGCCCACACCAGCACCAGGACGCCCGCCACGAGGGCCGCCCCCCGACCCAGGTCAGCCGCTGCCACAGCGAGGGCGTCCCCCCTCGCCATCGCGGGCGCCGACAGGAATTCCGTCGCCCAGCCGCCATGGGTCAGGGCGAGGACCCACGCCCCGACGGCTGCGAGACCGACGACGAGCGCCGCCCCTCGACCGCCGAGCGCGCGCCCCGCGCGGCTCGAGGGTGCCTGAGTCAGGGCCTCGATACCGAGTCCGGCCAGGAGGGCCGTGGCGAAGGCGGTCAAGACCATGGCCTTGACCGGGAAGCGCAGGAGCGCCAGAGGCGGCAGGACGGAGCGGCTCGCGGCAAACAGGAACGTGTGCTTTCCGAGTGCCGCAAGGGTCGATGCCAGGGCGAGGCCGACCAGGAACCCCCGTCGCTCCAGACCGGAGACGAAGGCCCCCAGGGCCGCGAGAGCAAACACCGTCGCTCCGAGGTAGATCGAGGCCAACCACGGATCGCGCCCCTCCAGCAGCGACGACAAGAGGTCGCTCCTGAGAGGAACGGCGTACCAACGGAAGGGAAGAAGGGCCTCGACGACCGACGCGGGATGGAGGGACCAGACCGCCGCCTCGTCGAAAGGGAGGCTCCGGCGCTCGGAGCGAAGCGCCCACTCGAGGGTCGGAAGCCACTGGGCGGCCGAGGCCAGCAACGCGAGCGCGGCGGCGAAACCCAAACGCGCGGCCAGCGGGACGCCGGCGCGCCACGACGGCGGCCGGCTCCAACAGCGGGCGCCGACGTAGGCGGCGAGGGCCAAGAACGTCAGCAGCGAGTAGTCGGGCGAGCCGGCGAGCACCTGCGCGGCCACGGCCAGGCCGAGGCCGACGGTGAAGCGGACGCCAGCCCGCTCGAGGACTCCCTCGGCCGCCCAGAAGATCCACGGGATCCAGGCCGCGCCCGCGAGGTGGTGCCACATCGACGCGAGGGAAAGGAACGGGCCCGAGAGAACCCACGCGGCGGCGGCGGCGAAGGAGCCGAGAGGCGAGAGCGTCCAGCGGCGCGCCAGGAGATAGAGGCCGAGCCCCGAGAAGGCGACGTGGGCCACCACGAAGAGCGTGTAGTAGGTCCCCGCCGGCATCGCGAGGGTGAGCCATGTGGGCGGATAGAGGACCTCGGCGCGGGGATCGGCGAGGAGGGGCTGGCCGAAGCCCCGGTAGGCGTCCCAGAGCGGCCACGATCCGTCCGCGGCGCACCGCACGAACGACGCCACGAGGGGGTACCAGACCATTCCGATGTCCCGGCGAAAGAGAACACCGTAGCCCGCGACGGCCTTCCAGAACGGAGCCACCGCGAGGGCGAGGAGAGACGCGGCCGCCAGCATCGAAGCGCGCGTGGAGCCGCTCGTCGCAGCGTCGTCATCCCGTGACATGCCGAGAGCCGCCCGGCTCAACCCTTGCGAGCATGGATGAGCAGGGAGCCCGCGATCCCGCGGAGCAGGGGCATCACCTCGAATCGCTCACCCATGCGGGACACAAGGGGGATCCATCGAGGCGGGGTGGCGGGGTGCAGGAAGTCGAAGGGCTTCACGACCACGTCGACGTAGCCGAGTGTGCTCAGCGTCCGCGTCGCCCGGCCCCGCGAGAAGGCCATCTCGTCGGGCGAGAGGCCGAGGCGCTCGCGGGGGGCCAGGAGAAACAGGAACGCCACGTGGGGATTCATGATGTTGGGTTCCGTGAAGGCGATCCGCCCTCCCGGGCGCAGCACGCGCCGGGCCTCCTCCAGGGAGCGGGAGAGGTCGAGGTGATGCAGGACGGAGCTGCCGTAGACGGCATCGAGGGACGCGTCGGCATGGGGGAGGCGATGGGCGTCGCCCCGTTCGAGCGTCACGTTGGCCAGGCTTCCCACGCGATTGCGAGCCTTGGCGAGGAGCGCCTCGGAAAGCTCCACGCCGACGATGCGCGCGCCGGAGCGCGCCGTCTTCTCGAGGAAGAGGCCGGTGCCGCACCCGAGCTCGAGGGCGCGTCTTCCGGGACCGAGTCCCGCGCACTCGACGAAGAACGCGGCGCGCCGGTCCGCCCGCTCGCGGCCCGCAGGGCTGTCCCAGTCCCAGATCTCCTCGGCGCGAGCCGCGATCTTTCGATCGTGCTCCATCTCGCGAGCGAGGCGATCTCCGGCCGACGGTGTCGTGGTGCTCAGCGCTCAGGCCTCTGGGTCCGAGATGATACCGCAGTGTCCGTCCTCTCCCACACGCAGAGCGCGCGCATCCCCACGAGGCTCGAGCCCGCGCGCAGGCCCTGGTCCACGGCCAGGAACAGCGGCACGGCCGCCCGCGGGAGGAGCGAGCCCGACCGGAAGCCCAGGCTCAGGAGGTAGGCGAAGCCGTTCAGGAGCGTCACCCGCGGCGGTCCGAAGCCGAACTCCCTCCACCCGTCCGGAGGCAGCGAGCGGAGAATGCGCGTGAAGAGGCCGCCGTCCCCCTCGAAGGCTTCCTTGGACGCTCCGTCGCCGAAGGGTTGCCAGGGGTCGATCGCGTCATTGCATCCCTCCGGGTGGAGGAAGCGGTAGATGGGATACGAGAAGGGCGTGATCCAGGGCTCCACGACGGCGAGGCGCCCCCCGGGTGCCAGCACCCGCGCCGCCTCCTCGAAGAACGCCCTGGGCCGGGCGAGGTGGTGGACGACGTCGAGGCCTACGACGGCGCCGAGGGCGCCGGTTCGCGCGGGAAGCCGAAGGGCGTCGGCCACCACGTCGTTCCATGACGTCTCCACGATGTCGGTGGCGATCCACCTCGGGCCGAGGGTGCGGCGGGCGTAGGTCCCGAAGAACCCCGGACCCGCCCCGACCTCGAGCACGTGTCCACTGGCAGGCAGCTCCCGAAGCAAGGCGTCGAACCAGACGCTGTAGACGTCGGCGAGGACCGGCTTGCCGGCCCAGAGGCGGCGGTGCTCCTCGAGGCGTTCGCGGCTCACAGGAACTTGAGCTTGCGCGCGGCGAAGAGGCTCATCCGCAGGAGGAGCCAGCCGTGGCGAAAGCGGGAGATGTTCGTCGTCCCGTACTGGCGCTCGTGGTAGCGCACCGCCAGGTCGATGATCCGCAGGTTGAGCCGCGACGCGCCGAAGAGCAGGTCGAAGTCCCCGAAGGGATCGAAGTCGCCGAAGAAGGCCCGGTTGGTCGCGATGCGCTCGTAGTCCTCGCGGTAGAGCACCTTGGTGCCGCAGAGGGTGTCGCGAACCTGCTGTCCCAGGAGCCACGAGAAGAGATAGGCGAAGAACTTGTTGGCCAGCAGGTTCAGGAACCGCATGGCCTGCCCCTCCATGGGGTAGACCAGGCGCGAGCCGTTCACCATCTCCGCATGGCCGCGCACCAGGGCCTGGACGAACTTGGGGAGGTCCTCGGGTGCGACGCCCATGTCGGAGTCCAGGATGGCCAGCACCTCGCCCCGGGCGTGGGCGAAGCCGAGGCGCACCGCGTCTCCCTTGCCCTTGCCCGTCTGCTTGAGGAGGCGCAGTGGCTTCTCGGGGTTCTCGGCGATCACCCGCCGTGATCTCCCCCTCCGTGTCGTCCGTGGAGTTCCCCTCCACGAAGATGAACTCGCTGTTGGGTCCCAGCCGAGGGAGCCGCTGCACCAGAGGGCGGATGTGCCCGGCCTCGTTCCGGCAGGGGATGATCACGCTCGTGCTGGGTTGCGACGGCGCGGGCCTCGGACCGCGGGCGACGGCCGCGCGATGATGCCGTACATCAGCGAGAGCCATTCCAGCACCGGGAGGCGGCCCAGGTAGCGGTTCACCGCCGTCCGAGAGGATCGGGATCGCCCACGGGCATGCTGATCTGGCAGTCGTAGCGGACCACCTCGAAGTCCGCCAGCGTGAGCATGTTCGCGACCTCCTCCGAGGGCAGCCAGGCCTCGGGAGGCTGGCTGGTGCTTGAGGCCCCCCAGCTCGGCCAGGCGGAGGATCGGCTGCCACAGGCGGCTGTAGCTGTAGATGAGCACCCGCGTCCTCGGAGTGGCAGACGCCCGCGAGGGCCTCGAGGGCGCCCTGGACGTCGGCGAGGTGCGTGACGATGTTCACCATCAGGACCACGTCGAAGGGTCCGCCGAGCTGAGCCAGGAGGCGCCGGGTCCGGCGCCGTCCCCTTCGAAGAAGTGGAGGTGCTCGCCCACGTGGGCCTTACGGGCGGCCGCGATGGCGCGCGCGGAGACGTCGACGCCGACGCCGTAGGAAGGGCGAGAGCGCTGCCAGGAGGTGCCCCGATCCGCAGCCGACGTCGAGGACTCGCTGGCCCGGGGGGATCCGTGCCCTGGATCACGCGGGTCGAGGTAGTCGTAGAAGTAGCGTCGGGCGCGCCGCGACGCGCTCGAGCCCCTCGTGGTTCGCCTCGTAGAACCGGCGAACCTCGTCGACGACCGGATTGCCGCCCGGCGCGGCTAGCGCTCTTCCTGTACCACTCGATCGTCCTCCTGAGGCCCTCCTCGAACCCGGTCGTCGCGCGGAAGCCGAACAGCCGCTCGGCGCGCGACGTGTCGAGGCAGCGGCGGGGCTGTCCGTCGGGCTTCGTCGCATCCCATCGGATCTCGCCCCGGAAGCCGGTGAGGCGGGCGATCAGCTCCACGAGATCGCGTATCGATGATCTCGAACCCCGCTCCCAGGTTCACCGGCTCGGCGCCGTCGTAGCGCTCGGTGGCCAGGCCGATGCCGCGGGCGGCGTCCTCGACGTACAGGAACTCCCGCGAGGCCTCGCCCGTTCCCCAGACCTCGATGAAGGACGCTCCCGCGTCGAGGGCGTCCTGGCACTTCTTGATGAGGGCGGGGATCACGTGGGAGCGCGCGGGATCGAAGTTGTCGCCCGGGCCGTAGAGGTTCACGGGGAGGAGGTGGATGACGTTCATCCCGTACTGCTGTCGATAGGCCTGTCCCTGGACGAGGAGCATCTTCTTGGCGAGGCCGTAGGGAGCGTTCGTCTCCTCGGGGTAGCCGTTCCAGATCTCGTCTTCGCGGAAGGGCACCGGCGTGAACTTCGGATACGAGCAGATGGTCCCGACGGTCACGACCTTTGCGATGCCCTGGAGCCGGCATTCCTCGATGAGCTGCACGCCCATCATGAGGTTGTCGTAGAAGAAGGACCCGGGATTGTCCCGGTTGGCGCCGATGCCGCCGACACGCGCGGCCAGGTGGACCACGACGTCCGGGCGCGCCTCGGCGAGCAGGCGCCGGCCGCCTCGCGGTCCACGAGGTCGTAGTCCTTCTTCCGAGGCACGACCGCTTCCGCGCCCCGGAGGCGCAGGTCGTCGACGACCTGGCTTCCGAGGAAGCCCGCGCCGCCCGTCACGACGATCTTCTTGCCGGCCAGCGGCTTCGTCATCCTCGAGGAGCGCCAAGGTATCACGAGGGCCGAAGGCGCTCCAACGAAGCCGGACGGCGTCCTGGCGGATGCTATACTCCGCCGGTGCCCCTGGGCCTCGACGTCGCAGCGCTCCTCCTGTCAGCGCTGGCCCCGGCGGGTGCCGTCACGGCCACCGACCTCACGACCGGGCCTCTCCTGCCGGAATCGAGCCGGGTGGACCAGCCCGGCGTGGCACAACTTGCCGACCTCACCACGCCGCTCGTCCTCGACCTCCAGAGGCCCGAGCGTCTCGTGGGGCTCGTCCTCCAGGCCGACGCCGACGACGTCTACTGGGTCGAGGCCTCGGCGGACGGGCGGACCTGGCGCACGATCTGGCGGGTGCCGCGGATCGACGGAGGCCGGCCGGGCCTGAGGACGCGCAGCCTGCGGCTCCCGTCGCCGGTGGAGGCCCGCCTCCTCTCGGTCCGGGCGACCGTCGGAAGCCCTCCGTACGCCGTCGCCCGGCTCTATCCCTTGGAGGCGATTCCGGCCTCCTGGCCGCCACCGCTCGACTACAGCCTTCCATCCTCTCGACTGCCGCGGTTCGCGTTCTTCACCCCCGCGGTGGTTCTCGCCCTGAAGGGCGCCCTGGGTGCGGTCGGTCTGCTCCTCTTCGCGCGCCTTGCGGAACGACGGCGGCGCGGCGCGGCGCTCGGCGGGACCCGGGCGCTGCTCGTGTCGACGGCGATCCTCAGCGCCCTTGCGTGGACGAACGCGCTCAACTTCCACTACGCCGGCGGCCTGATCCACTGGTGGGACACGTACCATTACTACGTAGCTTCGAAGTACTTTCCGGAGCTGGGCTACGACGCACTCTACGCGTGCTCGGCGTCCGCCGAGGCCGAGGACGGCCGGGCCGAGGTCGTTCGCGCTCGAACGCTCCGCGACCTCAGGGCCGATACGGTCGTGAGCGCCGCGCCCTGGGTAGACGACGTCGGTCCCTGCCGCACGCGGTTCACGGAGGGGAGGTGGGCCGAATTCCGCCACGACGTGGCCTTCTTCCGCGGCGCCATGGGAGACCAGGCGTGGGCTTCTTCCCAGACCGACCACGGGTTCAACGCCACGCCGGTGTGGGCGATGGTTGGGGGCCTCCTGGCGCGCACGGGTCCCGCGACGTGGGAGCAGATCACGATCCTCTCGTGTCTCGATCTGGGCCTCATCCTGTTGCTTCTCGGCATCGTCGCTTTCGGGTTCGGCATGGAGGCGGCGTGCGCGGCGGCGATCTACTTCGGAGTCAACGGGCTCTCGCCGTTCGCGTGGACGGGCGGGGCGTTCCTCCGATACGACTGGCTCCTTCTGGCCGGCCTCGGGGTCGCGGCCCTCCGCAAGGAGAGGCCGTTCCTGGCCGGGTTCTGCATCGCCTGGTCGGCCCTCATCCGCGTCTTTCCGGGCTTTCTCCTCGCGGGGATAGCACTCGCGGCCCTGATCGACGCCGGCTCGGTCAGGTCCTGGCGTCCGATCCTCGCTCTCTGCCGCCTGGCGGCGGGGGCCGTGTGTGCCGTGGCGATCCTGGTCCCGGCATCGGTGCTGGCCGTGGGGCGATGGTCGGCCTGGGGAGACTTCGAGACGAACACGAGGCGTTTCGTCGCGACCGAAGCGCCGAACTTCGTGGGGCTGCAGGTGCTCGCCAGCTATCGCCCGGACCTCACCGAAGAGCTGGCGACCGACCCGCTCCGGCCGGACGCGAACGAGGCCTGGCGCCGCAGCCACGCCGAGGCGACCCGAAGCGCCGCGCCGTTCGTCTGGGCGGCCCGCGCGTCGGCCTTGATCCTGTTCGCTCTGGCCGTCAGGCGCCGCCCACCCTGGGTGGCGGCCCTCCTGGGCCTCGCGCTCGTCCCGCTCGTGTTCAAGCTCGCGAACTACTACTACTCGTGCCTGGCGCTCCTCGGCGCGTTGGCGGCGTCGAGCCCCGCAGCGGCCCTGGGGCTCGTGGCCCTGGCCTGGAGCACCAACATGGCCGTGGGCACGTGGCCGTCGTACGAGGAGGCCGCGCTGGCGACATCGCTTCTCGTCGTCGCGTTCGACCTGGGCCTTCTGGTCGCCCTCGCCCGGGGGAAACCCGACGTCGCTGCCCCGACTCCCTGACGAGACCGTCAGGCGCGGGCCCGGACCGACGACCCTACTGGAAGAACGTGTAATAGAAGGAGGCGTAGCGTCCCGAGACCCGCAGCCTCGGGCGCCGATCCCGAATGGCCGTCCCGGGAACGCGGAGGGCCACCTCGTCCCACCCCGGCCGCGCCGCGAAGGTGGCCTGCGCCGCGCCGCCGCCGCCGATCTCCAGCGAGAGATGGGCCTGAGGAAACTCGATCTCGGCGACGCGCACGCCGGACGCCTGCTGGATCGACGCGCTCTGGGACGATGCCGTCCGCAGGACGACGAGCAGGTCCTTGCCGGGCTCCGCGTCGATGGCAAACGATTCCTCGCCGAGGATCGCGCGCCCGCCGTCGATCACGAGTCGATCCCCGCCCGCGAGGCCGTAGGACGCGATGCGAGCGGTCCCCCAGAGGGGGATTCCCCCGAGCTCCGAGGCGAAGCGGTACGCGTGCCTTCGCTCGTCCATCGGATCGCAGACGTTCAGCCGGTCGACCTCGTGCAGCCCCTGGACCGCCGCCAGGATCTCCGGCCGGAGTAGCTGGCGGTTGGTTCCGACGAGGTCGTAGCGCATCTTGAAGACGAGGAGATCGTCGGCGAGGGACGCGCCGTGGAAGATCGCGGACTCTTCGACGATCCGCCGCAGCGTCGGGAAGGCCTCCTGCGCGGCCTCCGAGGTCAGGAGGTACCGAGGACGCTCGGCTTCGGGGAGGCGCGCGAGCGCTTCGAAGGCGTTCGCCTCGCGCTCCGCGGGGCGCCCGCCGAAGAACGCGGGGCTCGTGACGCCGTGGAGGTTGGTGTTCCGGTGCCCCGTGAGGTACTCGACGCTGGTGGCCACGTTGGCCATCGGGACGCCGGGGGGGAGGTGGCTCGCGATCCACTCGGCGGCGGCAACGTCCCGGCGTTGGACGGCCCCCGCCATCTCCCCGTACAGGAGCGCGAAGCGTGCGGTCGAAAGGGCCCCGAGAACCAGGAACAGACCCGCGCCCAGCCGGAACAGCGATCCCTCGGTTGCGGCGTCGGCGGGCCCGAGGAGGCGCGTCGCCCGGCCAAGCCCCACCGACACGAGCACGAGAAGTGACGGAAACGCCCACAGGATGTACCGGTTGAAGTGGACGCCCATGAAGACGTTCGGCGCCACGAGGGCGGACACGGCCGCCAGCGTGAGGGCCCAGACCCGCACCGGCGTCCGATGCGCCGGCCTGGCCTGGAAGCAAGCCAGGAGCACCAGCAGGAGCCCCAGGGGGGGAAAGAAGAGCGAGGCCCATCCTCTCGCCAGCCCCACGGGTGCCTGGGACGGATAGAAACCGAGGAGGAGGCCGCGGACCACGTCGACCGCGTACTCCGTCGAGAGTGCCATCGCGTCGGCCACGCCGTAGCGCGCGACGAGCGACTTGTCGGCCAGGGAGGAGCCCACCCACGTCCCGCCGATCGCGCGGTAGAGGGCCAGCACCCCGACGCCGGCCGCGACCGGAATCCACGCGAGGGCCCGCGCCCTTCCTCGCGAGCCTCGCCCCGGAGCGAACGTCCAGGCCGCGGCCACGGCGGCGGCGATGGGCAGCCCCTCGGGACGGGCCAGGGCCAGGAGGCTGCCGACCCACGCGGTGCCCTTCGGCGCCGGCCCGCTCCATTCCGCCACGAAACGGTCGAAGAGGAGGAGCGCCAGGAACAGGAAGAGGCTCGTGTCGGAACCGTACAGGAAGCCCCAGACGACGGGCCCGCCGAGAAGCACGAGGGCGCCGGCCAGCGCCCCCTCCCGCTCCCCCGCGAGCCGCGAGCCGATCCGCCGGGCGACGAGCACCGACAGCACGAAGAGCGTGGCGCCCAGCGCTATGGCGAAGGCCACGAGTCCCTCGCCACGGAAGCCGAGGGCGTGGGCGCCCGCCAGGAGGATCGTGTGGAGGAGGCTCGTGGCGCCGGTGGATGCCGGATCGCCCGCGTTGTAGTGGAAGGGGTGGCCCTCCGCCATCGCCTTCGCGTACTGGCAGACCACGAGGAGATCCACGACCTGGGGGGTGGCGTGGCCTCCGGTGGCCGATAGCATCGACGCCACGAAGCCCACGGATACCAGGACCGCCGCCAGGAGCAGGGGTCGCGCGAAGCGCCCGTCGAGCAGCCCCATCGCGGGCGGATGATACTACGCGTCCCCTGTCCCTGGTGCCGTGGGCGACGCGATGCGACAATGCCCACCGAATGAGCCTCTTCGAGCTGGAGGCGCTCCTCGTGGGCCTCATCGTGGGGAGCTTCGCCAACGTCTGCGTCTACCGCCTCCCGAGAGGCCTGTCGGTGGTGAGCCCCCGCTCGCGCTGTCCAGGATGCGGGACGCCTATCGCGTCCTTCGACAACATCCCCGTGCTCAGCTGGCTCGCCCTCAGGGGTCGCTGCCGGAGATGCCGCATCCCCATCTCCCCGCGTTACCCGGCCGTCGAGGCGGCGAACGGCCTCGTGTACCTCGCCCTCGCGACGTCCCTCGGGGAGACGCCCCGAGCCGTCGCCCTGATGGCATTCAGCACCGCCCTCCTGGTCCTGGGCCTCATCGACCTGGAGCACCAGCTCCTCCATGACGTCATCACGCTTCCCGGGGTCGTTGCCGGATTGGGCGCCAGCTTCCTGCCCGGATCGCCCATCACGCCCATGGGCTCCCTTCTCGCCGCGGTGGGGGGCTTCGCCGCGCTGACGGCGGTCAACGCCCTCTATCGGGCCGCGCGCGGCACCGATGGCTTCGGGGGCGGGGACCCGAAGATGGTGGGGATGATCGGCGCGTTCCTCGGCTGGCAGGGAGCCCTCCTCACGATGCTCCTCGCGAGCCTGTCCGGGACGATCGTCGGGCTGGGGCTCATGGCCTTCTCCGGGAAGGGAGCCCAGCACAAGCTTCCGCTCGGCACGTTCCTCGCCCTTGGCGCACTCCTCGTCATGCTTGCGGGCGAGCCAATCCTGGCCTGGTACCGGGGTCTGCTGCATGGCTGACCTGCGGCGTCCCTCGCTGCGACTTGCGGTGGGCCTCGCCGTCGTGATCCTGGGCGTCGTGGACGTCCAGGGCCTCGTTCAAACGATGCGCTCCCAGGCGCGCCTCCGGGAGCGCATGGTCCGAAGCACGCGCGACGCCTTCTTCGCCGCGCGCCCGCGAATATCCCAGCTCCTGCGCCCCGGCGGGACGAGCGCGTTCTCGGAGGCCGCCCATGAGGCCATCCGGGCGTCGCTCGGCTCGGAGCTCGAGGTCTTCGACCTCGAGGGGAAGCGCCTCTTCTTCGAGCCGGCGGAGTCTCCGGTGGCTCATTGGCTGACATCCGAGGAGCTGGCGTCCGTCCGATCCGGAAACGTCCTGACCTTCGGTCCCGTCGCCGGACAGGCCCCCCGTCTCCTCACCTACGCATCGTTCCGCGGGGGAGACGATCTCCTGGTCCTGCGCCTGGCCATCGACGTGCCGGAGCTGACCGAGGACCTCCGCGATCGGCGGGAGATCCTCGTGGGCCTGGGGCTCTCGCTGGTCATCCTCGTGGCGGCGGCGGCTCTCGCCCTCTTCCCGGGCAGGGACGGGGCCTCGCCGACGCGGGGAGCCCTCGATGCGTACGAGGAGGCCATGTCGCGCCTGAAGGTGCATGGCCAGGCTCTCGATCGCGAGCACGAGGAGGAGCGGCGCCGGCTCTCGGAGGACCTCCAGGACAAGGAGGCGCTGGCGCGGGCCGGCGAGTTGACCGCGGGGATCGCCCACGAGGTGCGGAACGGCCTGGGGACGATCCTCGGCTACGCGCGGCTGCTCGAGAGGGACCTGCCGCCCCCCGAGGTCGCCGATGCCGCCGCGCACATCCGCAAGGAGTGCGAGATCCTCGAGACCGTCGTGAGGCGCTTCGTGGACTTCGTGAAGCGCGAGAGCCTGAGCCTCGCCGTCTTCGACCTCCACCGCATGCTGTCCCGTGTCGTGGCCCGGGAAGCGCGGGACGCCCGGGGTCCCGCGGTCTCGTTGGAAACCGGGTCCGTCGGCTCGATTGGGGGCGACGAGGGCCTCCTCGAGCGCGCTTTCGAGAACCTGGTGCGCAACGCCCTCGAGGCCGCCGGTCCCGGCGGGCATGTCTGGATCGCCGGGGTGCGGGACGAGCGGTGGGTCGCCGTCACCGTGGCCGACGACGGGCCGGGCCTACCCCCGGAGGCGCGGGAGCGGATTCGCCCCTTCGCGACCGGCAAGGCGGGGGGCCTGGGCCTGGGCCTCCCCATCGCGCAGAAGATCATCCACGTCCACGAGGGGGACCTCGTCCTGGCAGGGAGGGCGCCGCGCGGCCTCGCCGCGACCGTCCGTTTGCCCGTTGCCGGACCCGCGAGGTGACGGGGACGTTACCGTTGGTAGCGTCAGGCGGCGCGTCCCGGATCGGGACCACGCGTCAGAGAATGTCCGTAAGATATTGAAATATATTCACTTAGAAGATTCGCGCGAGCTGCGGTACGCGACTTGCTAATGAAGGGGGTCCAGGATGAAGCCAATGGTCAAGAGCCTTCGAAGACATGCCCAAGCCGGGTTCACGCTGATCGAGCTGCTCGTGGTCGTGGGAATCATCGGCATCATGGTCGCCGTGGCCATCCCCGCCATCGGCAGCTACATCAAGAACTATCGCATCCGGGGCGCGGCGGCCCAGGTGGCCGCCGAGTTCCAGACGGCGCGGGCTCGAGCCATCAAGAGGAACGCCACCCTCGGGGTCGTCCTCGTGGTCGTCAGCCCGACGACCTATCGTTACGTCATCGAGGACGACATGACGCCCCCGGCCTCGTCGGTGCGGAACAACATCAGCGTTCTGGTGGGTGATGCCAACCAGGTCGGGCCGATCCGCCAGCTCCCCCAGGGGATCATCTTCAGCACGACCGCACCGACCATCAAGGGGATTCGATTCAACCACCTGGGCGCGGCCTGCAACCCCGGAAGCAGCGGCGACTGCCCCAACACCGTCGACGTGGGTGTGAACCAGCTCGTCCCCGCGGGGGCCGATTGGCTCATCACCGTTGCGTCCACCACGACAGGGTTGAGGCGAAACATCCGCGTGACGCCCGGCGGCCGGATCAGCACGGAGTAGCGAGGAGAACATGGACAAGCCAAACGGCGCACCCCGGGGCCAGGAGGGATTCACCCTCGTCGAAGCCCTCATCGCCATCGTGATCCTCATGGTCGGGCTCGTGGCGGTCACGAACCTGCTTCTCGTGGCGGCCTCCTCGAACCAGATCGGGAACCTGACGACCGCGACGGCGGCCGAGGCCTCCGAGACGCTGGAGCGTCTCAAGACCCTGGACTACCTCACGACGCTGACGGCGGGTGGGGCCTCGCAGGGGAGCCTGATCGCGGACGTCGGGCCGGCCAACACCACGCCGAGCGTCACGCCCGACATCCGCGTCGGCGGCGCGCTGACCTATCACATGTACCGGAGCGTCCCGAGCCTGGGTGTCATCCGGACGCGGTGGACGATTCAGCTGAACAACACCGGTCCCACACAGACGGCGTTCATCATGGTCGAGTCCCAGGCACTCCAGCAGCTGGGCGGCGACCTCTCGCGCGCGCAGTTCTCGACGTGGCGCGCCTGCACGTCCCAGGGTTGCCCCTAGTGCGCCCCCGAACCGAAGGAGTCACGGCGATGACCGATAACGCGCCGAGTCGTCAGGCGGGCTTCAGCCTCGTGGAGCTCATGGTGGCCATGGTGATCACGATGATCGTCACGGGCTCCATCTACGGCCTGCTGAGCGGGGGACAGAGCGCCTTCCGCCTGCAACCCGAGCGCACCGACATCCAGCAGAACGGCCGGAGCGCCATGGACATGATCATGCGCGACATCTCGTCGGCGGGGGTCGGGATGCCCCTCTTCATCCAGGTCCTTCACACAGGGGCTCGACGCCTGCTCCGGCTGTCCCAACGGCGGCTCGCCGGTGAGCGTCCTGGGGGCCGGGTTCGCCGACGAGCTCGAGATCGTGACCAACCAGGAGAACTTCGCCACGGAAGACGCCTGCTTCGACGCGGGCGTGAGCAACCCGAACCCCGCCCTGCGGCGAGGGTTGCCGACCTTCACGCCCCCGAAGGGGATCCTGGTGTTCACCAACGACGTGCCCCCGAGGTGGGCGGCCCAGCAGGTGACGGCAGTAGCTCCCGCGGCGACGACGACGACCACGAGGGCCTGCTCCGGCTCTCACGCGACCCTGACGGTGACCGGGGGTGCGTGCGGTGCGAGCGGCTTTGGCAATGTGCTCGGAGGCTGCGTCGTGACCCAGGTCAGCTTCGGAGCCGTCGTCCACTACAGGATCCGTCCCGATCCGATCGACCAGATCCCGAGCCTCTGGCGGCAGAGCACCGCGAACCTGGGCGCCGGATACCAGATCGTCGCGCGCGGCATCGACGACCTGCAGGTGCAGTACGTCCAGGCAGCCGCGGCCTGCACCGAGGCGGCGCCCTGCGACGGCGCGCCGGCGATCTCGCAGGCGGCGGCGCCGCTGGCGGCCGACTACGGGACGCTGATCACGCAGGTGCGTGTGACGCTGTCGGCGCGCTCGACCCTCAAGGGTGCGCTCCAGGGACAGACGACGATCGCGGGGGTGAGCGCCCTTCGCGGGCCAGCTCACCTCCACGGGCTCCCCCAGAGCCGCGCTCTTCGCCCTGACGCAGCAGGCGACGGGGACACCGCAATGGCACTAGAAATCCGAACCGACGAGGGAACGAGAGAGGGACAGATGACCATGAGCACGACGGGAAGACAGGCGAAGAAGCAAGAGGCCGGGTTCGCGCTGATCGTGGCGCTCCTGACGCTTCTCCTGCTGACGTTCCTGGGCCTCACCCTCGCGACGACCACGTCGACCGAGCTCCAGATCGCCAACAACTACCGCTGGAGCCAGCAGGCCTACTACAACGCCGAGGCGGGGCTCGAGCTGGCGAAGCGGTTCCTGCGGGGACAGACGGTCTGGTCCGTCGTCGTTCCCGCGGCCCGGACCACCATGGCGACGATGGCCTTGAAGCCGACCTGGACCCTCGCCCGGCCGGACCAGTACGGCGGCGTGAGCCGGAACTGGGAGAACTTCGACTGCGACCAGATCGGCATCGTGGGCAACAGCGCCGGGTACCAGGGGTACGGCGTCGTTCTCGACTTCCAGAACTTCGCCAGCCCCTACCAGACCGTCTCCAACTTCCTCGGGCAGAACCTGAACGGGACCTTCACCGTCTGGGTGCGGCGGCTCCCTGACCCGCAGCCCAACGGCGACGTCCTCGACTACGCGGCCGACGACAGGCTCCTCGTGACCGCCGAGGGGACCGCTCCCTTCGTGGGCGCCGCCGCCGGGTCCACCTATGCCTTCCAGAACCGGGCGGTCCGCGTCCTCGAGACCGAGATCCGGAAGATCGATCCCAACGACTGCGAAAACCTGAGCGGCCAGGCCGGGAGCGGTCCGACGGGCTCGGGCTTCGACCCGTGCGCCCCGGTCGACCCCAAGGGGATCCCCGGGGCGACGGGCGAGCCGGCCGCCGTGGCGAACCAGAACTGAGGCCCGCCATGGAAATGCCATTCGATTCCGCGAACAGGACTTTGGAGGGGAGCAGCAGCGCCATGAGTGAACCGCGACGTTTCCACCGCTGGGGCTGGATCCGGGCCGCCGTCTCGGGCCTCGCGATCGGCCTCATCCTGATCCTGTCGGGGGACGGCGCGCGCAGCGCCGTCGTCACCGGGATCGACCCCCTCGAGATCCTGAAGCTCCAGGTGCGTCCCAACGTCATCCTGATGCTCGACACGTCGGGGTCCATGACGCAGGCGCCCAACGCCCCGGCAACTTGCGCGGTCCCGAACTGCCCCGAGACCAGCGCTGGGGACCACCCGGCCTCCAAGATGTACAACGCGAAGCAAGTGCTCCTCAACTTCGTCAACGCGAACCAGAGCAAGGTGAGCTTCCAGTTCGGCAGCTATACGCAGCCGGCGACGACGGTCCAGGGGGGCGGCAACCGTTTCGTCTACTACACGACCGACGCGAACGCGAACACGCTCCAGATCAACCCGGGAGCGGGCGACGCCTCGAGCGGAACCGCCGACCAGCCCGGGGTCGCGGGTCAAGAGGAACACGGCCGCTGGGGCCGGGATGAACATCTTCGACGGAACGACCACCTACTACCAGCTCTACGCGGGTCGCTTCTACGGCTCGGTCGCCCCGGTGACGCCGGTGACGCCGACGATCTACACGACTGCGGCCGGTACCGACTGCGGTGCGGCCACGATCACGAACACCGCGGGGACGAACCCGCCGACGCTGAAGATCCGCGAGGTGACCAGCTGCGCGACCCTCACGGCCACCGCGCGCCCCCTGGTCACGTTCACCTTCGGCGGCGCGTTCAACAGCGACCCGACTGCCAGCCCCGCCGACGGAGCGTGGGCCGGCGTGAGCGCGGCCAACACATGCCCCGGCTTCCTGCCCCGGACGGCGCTCGTCGACTGCCAGACGCAGAACCAGCTCGACGCCGCGCCGCCGGGCACCCCCGTTCGGCAGTTCCTCCAGAACGAGCTCCTGATCACGGCCGGCGGCGCCATCCAGGGCTATACCGAGAATGCGGCCGGAACCATCTTGACGCAGCCCACGGTCGGCGGGCTTCGCGCGGCGGGCTTCACGCCGATCGCCAACAGCCTGGTCGACTTCAAGTCGGTCTTCTCGGGGAACTTCTTCGCCGCCGCCGGAAACATCTACAACGTCGGCTTCGCGACGCCGGCCTTCGCCTACAACGTGCCCGCGGTGACCTCGCAGGCCAACCCGACGCTTCGACAGCGCACCTTCGCCATCATCGTGACGGACGGTGACGACACGTGCAGCAACAGGACCACCTCGGCCGGCGCGAGCGACCCTCTGGCGTTGCGCGCGGCCCACCAGGCGGAGGTCCTGTACAAGCGGATCAACGCCACCGATCCCGCCTCGGGGGTTCCGAGCTTCCTCATCGTCTTCGGCAGCGGCGTCTCCGCGAACCGCGCGAACTGGATCGCCTGGGGCGGCAGCGGGATGAAGAGCACCGGCCAGGGCGGGACGGTGCCCCTGACGGGCGCCTACGGCGGCTTCGGGACGGGCTGGAGCCGCTTTCCAACGCCCACGGAGCGCACCAACTGTCTCACCTGCCAGGACGCGTTCATCGCCGCGACGACGTCGGATCTGTCCGCCGCCCTCCAGAGCGTCATCGATACGTCGATCGGCCAGGGGGAGTTCGCCGACGCCCAGGCGATCATCGGGACGGTCTTCGAGCTGACGGTCGACGCGCCCGCGACCACCACGGTCGTCGAGAGCCCGCTCGATCCCGCGACCCGCTACAGCCAGCGCGTCAACATCCTGTACCAGACCACGTTCGAGCTGCCGGGCTGGCAGGGGCACCTGTACGGCTTCCGGAACGACGGCACGTTCCAGTCGGTGGGCGCCGTCAACTCGACAGGGCAGTTCGACGCCGGCCAGACCCTGAACGACCAGGTGTCGGTGCCGATGCAGACGGCCACGCGCAGCGGCCGCCCGGCGGACAACTTCACGTTCGCCGAGCTCCACGCCGGGACGAACGTCAACACCATCTTCGGGTCCACCGCCCTCATCAAGCGGCGCATCTTCACGTCGAACGGCAACGGCCGCTTCGTCCGCACGGGGAACCCGGACAACCAGTTCGACAGCAGCCTGCCTTCGGGGCGGAACGTCGTCGCCCTCTGGCCCCCGGACCAGACCAACCTCAGCTCGGGGATAGCGCCCATCGACCCGGCGGCCCCGACGATCGGGCCGCTCGACGACGCGCTCGGGATCTCCACCCTGACCTTCGCGCAGCTTCAGACCAGGTTCGGCGCCTGCAAGGCGTCGACGGACGTCGGCTCGGGGGCCGCTCCGGCCCTGTGCGCCAGCTCGGACGTGGGGACGGCCCGGCGCGAGGCCCGCGAGTTCATCCTGGCGTGGACCGCCGGGGCGACGCTGAACCTCGGAAACGACGGCCTCCCGACACGCGACGCGACCTCGCGCGAGCTGCTCTACCAGGATCGCGGCTGGATCCTCGGGGACACGACGCTCGCGGCGCCCGCCGTCTCGACGCCGCCGCTCCGCTTCCCGCCGTCGAACCACGTGCCGGAGTTCCTGCTCTATCGCGACGGGCGGCGCACGACCGCCGCTCAGGGGATCCCCGAGACGAACCTGGGCTTCGGCCTCCGCAACCCCGACATCGACGACGCCACGCCCCTGATCGAGCCTCAACTTGAAGCCCGTCATGACGGTCGTCTTCCTCGGCGCCAACGACATGGTCCATGCCTTCAGGGCCGGTCCGCGAGTGCGCGGTGAACGGATGCGAGCAGGGGAGCGAGGAGCTCTGGGGGTACGTGCCCTTCGACCAGCTCGGCAAGCTGACGGCCCTCGTGGGAGGGCAGAAGGCCACGCCGCACACGCTACGTCGCGTCCTCCTCGATGCGCATCGCCGACGTCTTCTTCCCCGACGTGGACGGCTATACGTACAACAACGTGACCTTCACGGGCCGTTGGCGCCGGATACTGGTCTTCGGCCGCGGCGCGGGCGGGAGCTACTACACCGCCATCGACGTGACGTCGCCCGGGCCCTTCACGAGGAAGGCTCTTCAGACCGATCCGCCGTGGGTGATGTGGAGCCGCGGGAACCCGGACACCGTCGACGGCACGGCGGGTGGGACGGTGGTCCGCGCGGCCGACACGGCGACCTACGCGACGATGGGACAGGCGTGGTCGGTCCCCGCCGTAGGAAACGTGGACTCCGCTCTCAGCAACGAGTGGCGGATCTTCACGGGCTCCGGCTACGGCGACACGGGCTCGGGGAACGGCAAGACGTTCTACCAGCTCGACGCGCTGACGGGCGACGTGGTCAGCTCCTACACCGTGCCCGATGGCCTGAACACCTATACGCTCACCGACGGCAATGCGATCGTCGCGGGCCCGTCGGCCTACAACCCCAGGCAGCTCGATCCGCCCGGGACCATGACGCCCGATCCGCTGGACAAGGTCACCCGCGTCTTCTTCCCCGACATCCAGGGGCGCATCTGGAAGGTCACGGTGAACTCCGCCCCCGCACAGGGGAACTTCATGGACGCGGGCCCGACACAGCCGATCGCAAACCCGGTGTCTCTCTTGAAGATCTCCGGCATCGGCTACGTCTTCGCCAACTCCGGCAACGACAGCCGCGTGCCGGACTCGGCGGGACCCTTCAAGCTCTTCGGCCTCAAGGACCTGGGGGGCGACGGCTCCGTGAGCCTGGGCGCCCCGCCGAGCGCGACCACCACCTTCCCGATCAACCTCCCGGCGACAGGGAACTCCCCCGTGCTGTTCAGGGGAACCACCCAGCCTGCGACGGCCTACAACACCTCGGGCCAGGCCCGCGTCTTCTTCGAGGGAACGCGGTTCAACCCTGCCGGCGCGGCCTCCTGCCAGAGCAGCTTCGACACGATCCTGTTCGCCCTCCGGGCGATCTCCGGCGGGGCCGCGTACGACTTCACCGGTGACGGCACCGCGGACCTGTACACCGTGTTCAACCAGACCAAGGACATGGGCATCCAGGTGGCGGGCGGGAGCCTGTATCGCAGCGCCAGCGGCTCGCTCGGAGCGGCGCCGTCGCCGACACCCGATCCGAACCCGACACCCACGCCGGCGCCGCCCAAGCCGGCCTACATCGTGCAGACGGCGCTTCGCTCCGGTTCGCCTGTCTGCCGGACGCCGTAGTCGAGCAGCCTCTCGTCGCCGCCCCTCTCCAATCGGGGAGGGGCGGCCGCTTCTTGTAGCTCAAGAAAGACTTTAAGTCCGACTTGAAAAGTGCTATAAGGCGACTATGAAGGCGGGTGAAGTCCGAGTCTGCCCGTCGTGCGAGACGCGCAACAAGGCGAAGTGGGAGTTCTGCGTCCGCTGCGGCGAGTCGCTCCAGGGCGTGCCCCTTGGCGAGGGGTCCGGAAGGCCCTCGTCGTCGGTCGAGGACACCGACGCAGGAGGCGCTCCCTTCCCGTGGATCTCGATCCTGGCGGCGGTGCTGGCGCTCGTGGGGGCCAGTGCTCTCATCTCGGGATATCGCCCGACGCCCGACCGCGCCGACGCTTCGATCTTCGCGCGCCCTCCGGCGCCTCCCGTGGCCAGCCCGCAAGAGCCCCCTACGCCCGCGCCCGGCGAGCGCGAGTTGAGCGTGGGGCGAAACCTGCTCCTGCGCGGCAACGTCGACGGCGCCCTCGGGGCGCTGGCGCGCGCTGTCGCGGCGGATCCCGACAACCCGAGCGCCCACTACGCCTACGCTCGTGCTCTCTGGGAGAGCGGGCAGCGCGACGAGGCCCTGATCCACTATCGCGGCGCCGCGCGCTTGACGCCGGACAACGCGGGCTACCGGCGCGACCTCGCCCGCGTCCTGAGCGCGTCGGGTCTGGGATCGGAGGCCGCCCTCGAATACCAGGCGGCGATCGCGCTTCAGCCCGACAGCCCCGCCTGGATTCGGGAGCTGGCCAACGTGCAGTCCGCCGCCGGGCGCCACAAGGAGGCGGCCGCGAGCCTGGCTCGCGCCGCGAGCCTGCGGCCGAAGGACGTCCAGTTGCAGCAGGCGCTCGCCGTCGAGCTCGAGAAGGGCGGCGACACTTCAGGCGCCGACGCCGCCTACCGCAAGGCGCTCGCCACCAATCCGGACTCCGCCGCGACGCGAGCACTCCTGGCCGATCTCGTCTACAGGGGCGGCAATACCGAGGACGCCCTCAAGCTCGTCAGGGACGGCATCGCTCGCAACCCCAATGCCGCGGGTCTTCAGCGCGACCTCGGCAGCCTCCTGGAGCGGGCCGGGCGGACCGACGAGGCTGTCGCAGCCTACCGCGAGTACGCGCGTCTTGCCCCACAGGCCTCCGACGCGACCAAGATCGCCGAGCGCGCCCAGGTCCTGGAGGGGGCGCCCGTCGCCTCGAACTGACGCTTGAAGACCATCGCCGCGATCGCCGCCGTGGCGGCCACGCTGGGAGCCCTGGCGTGGAGCCAGAGTCTGGACGACCTGGCCAAGAAGGAGAAGGCGCGCCGCAAGGCTGCGGGCAGCGCCAAGACCTTCACCAACGACGACCTCGTCGAAGCCGTCCCCGTCTCCCTCGCCGACGGCGGACGGAGGGGGGGCATCCGAGAGGCGAGCTCCGCCGCGGACGTACATGCCCGCGGGTCCCATCGGAGGAGGCAGGGCCGACGGGGAAGGTGCGAGCGAGACCACATCCGGCGGAGGCGCGCCGTCCGCGGGCGACGTCGGCGCGGAGGACTATTGGCGCGGGCGAGCGAAGGCGCTCCACGACACGATTGACAAGACGCAGGCGGGCATAGCGGCCCTCGAAGCGCGGATCGTGCAGCTTCAGCTCGACCGCGACCCGAACCCACCCGACCAGTTCGACCCCAACCGGCTCCAGAAGCGCGACGCCGAACGGTTGAAGGCACTCGAGGACGTGGAGAAGTCGAAGGCTTCTCTTGCGGCGTCACAGCAGGCGCTCGACGACTTGGCGGGCGAAGCACGCCGCAAGGGCGTGCCCGCGTCCTGGGTCCAGTAGCCCCCGCCGTCCGGTCGGCCTATCATCCCTCCGTGGCCGACATCCTCATCGTCGAAGACAAGGAATCGCTCCGGACGATGCTCCGGAAGACCCTGGAGTCGCGCTCCTGGAGCGTCGAGGAGGCCGGGGATGCCTACGAGGCCCGGCGCCGGCTCCAGGGGGCGCGATTCCTCGTCGTCCTGACGGACCTGCGCCTGCCGGCCGGGAGCGGCTTCGACGTCCTCCAGGCTGCGCTCGAGGCCGACCCGCAGACGCCCGTCCTGGTGATGACCGCGTTCGGGACCATCGAGGAGGCCGTGAAGGCCATGAAGGACGGCGCCGCGGACTTCCTCACGAAGCCGGTCGACACCGATCACCTCCTGCTGTTGCTGGATCGCGCGGTGGAGCGCCGACGCCTCCACACCGACTACGTCCTCCTGAAGGACGAGTACCAGCGGCGGTTCGGCCTCCCACGGGTGATCGGGGAGGACCCGTCCCTGCGAGAGACGATGCTCGCCGTCCAGCGGGCGGCGGGGAGCGACGCCACGGTGCTGATCCTCGGGGAGAGCGGCACCGGCAAGGAGCTGATGGCGCGATCGCTCCACCAGCTGTCGGCCCGCGCGAAGGGCCCTTTCGTCGCCATCAACTGCGCGGCGATCCCCGAGGCCCTGCTCGAGAACGAGCTCTTCGGCCACGAGAAGGGAGCGTTCACGGGCGCCACGGGCCGCAAGGTGGGGAAGGCGGAGATGGCCCACCACGGCACCCTCTTCCTCGACGAGATCGGCGACCTTCCCCTGGCCCTGCAGGGCAAGATCCTGCGCCTCGTTCAGGAGAGGCAGTTCGAGCGTGTGGGCGGGCGTCCAGACCATCACCGTCGACGTCCGGGTCGTGGCCGCCACGAACCGCGATCTGCAAGGAGGCGGTGGCCTCGAAGGAGTTCCGGGAGGACCTCTTCTTCCGCCTCTCGGTCTTCCCGGTGGAGATTCCTCCGCTGCGGCGCCGCCGAGGAGACGTGCTCCTCCTGGCCGAGGCGTTCCTGGAGCGATACGCGGGAGAGATGGGACGCAGGGGCCTGCGCCTGTCCGAGGACTCGAAGCGCGCCCTCGTCGAGCACGCCTGGCCCGGCAACGTCCGTGAGCTCCAGAACAGCCTCGAGCGGGCGGTGATCCTCTGCGACGGTCTCGAGGTGCGCCCGGAGCACCTCCGCCTCGCGGCAGCGGAGCCGAGCGGCCCGACCCTCGCCGACGTCCTGGACTTCTCGGGGACCCTCGCCGAGGTGGGGCGCCGCGCGATGACGCTCGCCGAAGACGAGGCCGTGCGGCGCGCCTTGCGCGAAGCCGACGGGGATCGCGCAGCCGCCGCCGAGCGCCTGGGGATCAGCCTCTCGACCCTGAACCGACGGCTGAGAGCCCCCGCAGACTAGTCGGGGTTCGGGCGCGCCCCGAGCCTACTTGTCGTCGGTGCGGCGCTTGGGGCGGATGTTCGCGGCCAGGACGCGCTTCCTCAGGCGGATGGCGGTCGGCGTGACCTCCACCAGCTCGTCGTTGTTGATGAACTCGAGGGCCTGCTCGAGGTTCAGGACGCGGTGCGGCGTCAGCCTCACGGCCTCGTCGGCGGTGGAGGCGCGCATGTTCGTGAGCTTCTTCGCCTTGGTGACGTTGACGTCCATGTCGGCCGGGCGGGCGTTCTCGCCCACGATCATCCCCTCGTAGACCGCGACGCCGGGACCCACGAACAGCTCGCCGCGCTCCTCCATGTGGGAGAGCGTGTAGGCCGTCGTGTCTCCGGACCGGTCCGCCACGAGGACGCCCGTCGTGCGGCGCTGGATGTCCCCCTGCCACTCCACGAACCCCTCGAGGAGGCTGTTCATGACGGCGGTGCCGCGCGTGTCGGTCATGATCTCGGTGCGGATGCCGATCAGGCCGCGGGTCGAGACGTGGAAGTCCAGGCGGACCCGTCCCGACCCGTGGTTGATCATCTTGACCATCTTCCCCTTGCGCATCGCCATCTTCTCGAGGACGATGCCCATGTAGGCCTCGGGAAGATCGAGGATGAAGAGCTCGAGGGGCTCCTTGCGGACGCCGTCCTCCATCTTGGTGATGACCTCGGGGTTCGAGATCATCAGCTCGTAGCCCTCGCGGCGCATCATCTCGACCAGGATCGCGAGCTGCAGCTCGCCGCGTCCCATCACCTTGAAGGAATCGGCCGAGTCCGTGGGCTCGACGCGGATCGAGACGTTGGTGAGGAGCTCCTTCTCGAGGCGTTCCTTGAGGTTGCGCGACGTGACCCACTTCCCCTCGCGGCCGGCGAAAGGCGACGTGTTCACCGAGAAGATCATCGACAGCGTGGGCTCGTCGATGTGGAGGGGCGGCAGGGGAGCGGGGGTCTCGGCCGACGTGATCGTCTCGCCGATCGAGATCCCCTCGAAGCCCGCGAGCGCCACGATCTCGCCGCAGTCGGCCGACGCGGCCTCGATGCGCTTCAGCCCGTCGAAGGTGTAGAGCTTCGTCACCTTGGTGGTCTGGAGGCTTCCGTCCCGCTTGGCGACGGCGACGGTCTCTCCCACGGTGACGCGGCCGGAGAAGATCCGGCCGATGCCCAGGCGGCCGAGGTAGTCGCTGTAGTCCAGGTTCGCGATGAGGAGCTGGAGGACGGCGTCGGCGCTGCCGCTCGGCGGCGGCACCTGCTTCAGGATCGCGTCGAAGAGCGGGCGCAGGTCCTCTCCGGGGCCGTCGGGCGCGGTTCGGGCGAGGCCGATCTTGGCGTTGGTGTAGACCACCGGGAACTCGAGCTGCTCCTCGGTCGCGTCGAGGTCGATGAAGAGGTCGTAGACCTCGTTCAGCACCTCCTGGGGGCGCGCGTCGGAGCGGTCGATCTTGTTGATCACGACGACGGCGGGGAGCCGGGCCTCGAGGGCCTTGCGGAGGACGTACCGGGTCTGGGGGAGCGGGCCCTTCGGACGCGTCCACGAGGAGCATCACGCCGTCGACCATCTTGAGGGCGCGCTCCACCTCGCCGCCGAAGTCGCTGTGGCCGGGCGTGTCCACGATGTTGATCTTCGTGTCGCCGTAGTGGACCGCGGTGTTCTTCGCGAGGATCGTGATGCCCCGTTCGCGCTCGAGCTCGTTGGAGTCCATGACCCGGTCGAGATGCTCCTGGTTGGCGCGGAAGACGCCGCTCTGCTGGAGCATGGCGTCCACCAGGGTGGTCTTCCCATGGTCGACGTGGGCGATGATGGCGACGTTTCGAAGGTTCATAAACCGTCAATCCTACCACGGGACGACCCCTCGGCCGTCCGTCATTGACTCCTCGCGAATGCGGAACGTATGATCCGTGCTTCGAGCCTGCGACCATGAAGACGAAGCACCTCATATCCCTGAAGGACTTCTCCAGAGCCGAGATCGAGGAGATCTTCGATCTCGCGGTCAAGCTGAAGGCGAACCCCTCCGCGTACGCCGAGGCCCTCAAGGGGAAGTCCCTCGCGATGATCTTCCAGAAGCCCTCGACCCGGACCCGCGTGTCCTTCGAGGTGGGAATGTTCCAGCTGGGAGGGACGGCTCTCTACCTGGGCGCCGACGACATCCAGCTGAACCGGGGGGAGACCATCGCCGACACCGCCAAGGTCCTGTCGCGTTTCGTGAACGGCATCCTGGCCCGCGTCTTCGCACATCAGGATCTGCTCGACCTCGCGAAGCACGGGACGCGTGCCGGTGATCAACGGGCTCTCGGACCTGCTCCACCCGGTTCAGGCGCTGGCCGACTACTTCACGCTGTGGGAGCGGCGCGGCTCCCTCGACGGACTCAAGATGGCCTACATCGGGGACGGCAACAACGTGTGCCACGAGCTGCTGTTCGGCGCGGTGAAGTTCGGGATGACGATGGCGGTGGCCTGCCCCGAGGGGTACGACCCCAACCCCCTCGTCGTGAAGAGCGCGGCCCGAGAGGCCCAGAAGGTGGGCACGCCGGCCCCTGTCGTGACCCGCGATCCCATGGAGGCTGCCGCCGGCGCCGACGTCGTCTACACCGACGTCTGGACGTCGATGGGGCAGGAGGAAGAGGCGGAGGCGCGTGTCCAGGCATTCCAGGGGTACATGGTTTCCGCCGAGATGATGGCGGCCGCCGGTCCCGAGGCCGTGTTCATGCACTGCCTCCCGGCCCACCGGGGCGAGGAGGTGGCGGCCGAGCGTCATCGACGGACCCCAGTCGGTGGTGTTCGACGAGGCCGAGAACCGCCTCCACGTCCAGAAGGCCGCCCTCATCCTGATGCTCGGCTAGGAGTCCGCGCGGCTCCGGCTAGTCCCGCGCCTCCCGCGAGGCCATGACCCTGAGCGCGTGGCGTATCTCGGGCCGCCCGACGTCGTTCGACGACGACGACGCTTCCGATCGCGGTGGGGAGCACGAAGGGGACCGTTCCCGCCCGAGCCTTCTTGTCCCGGCTCAGGGCCTCGAGGAGCGCGGCCGGCGCGAGATCCGAGACCCTCGGCCGTGGCCCCAGGCGATCCACCGCCGCCGCGATGTCGTCGAAGGTCCCCTCGTCCAGCATCCCCTTCCGCACCGCAATCCAGGCCGCGCCCACGAGGCCCCATCCGACGGCCTCGCCGTGGGTGAAGCGGCGGTAGGCGGTGACCGTCTCGAGGGCGTGGCCGAGGGTGTGACCGAGGTTCAAGACGCGCCGCAAGCCTCCCTCGCGCTCGTCTCGCTCCACGACCTCGGCCTTGATCCGGCAGGCCGACGCCACCGCGTTCTCGAGCTCGGGGCGCGCCCAGCCCTCGAGGGCCGCGGGCGCCTGGGCGAGGGCGGCGAAAGAGAGCCCGGTCGCGCGAGCACGCCGCACTTCAGGATCTCGTAGGCGCCGCTCTGGCGCTCCCGCGCGGGGAGCGTCTCCAGGAACGAAGGATCCGCCACGACGGCGCGCGGCTGATGGAACGCGCCGATCAGGTTCTTGGCCTTGGGGTGGTTGATCCCCACCTTGCCGCCCACCGAGCTGTCCACCATCGCCAGGAGCGTCGTCGGAACCTGGACGACGTCGACCCCGCGCATGTACGTCGCGGCCGCGAACCCCGCCACGTCTCCCACGACGCCGCCGCCGAACGCCACGACCACGCCGTCGCGGCGGAGCCCCGCGTCCAGGAGCGCGTCGTGGAGGCGGTCGAGGGTCTTCCGCGACTTGTGGCGCTCGCCGTCGGGGATCAGGACCCTCTCGAGCGGGCCGAGGGCCCGGAGCGGCTTCTCGATCCGGCGTCCATGGAGCGCCCATATCCGCGGGCTCGAGACGACCACGAACGAGCGTCCCGCCAGCGGGCGCAGGAGCTCGGGGAGGAGGCGCGCGACCCCATGGCCGACGTGGATCGCGTAGCGACGCGCGCCCAGATCGACCGGTATCTCGATCATCCGGCGGGCAGACTACCACGACCGGCGGCCGGTCCCCTCGGCCGCCGGCTATCGCAGCCACCCTGGCAGGGCGCCCTCCCGGCGGGCTCGCTCCTCCAGGCGCGCCTCGCGGTCGCGGATCTGATCCTGCAGCGCCCGCAGCTCGTCTCGAAGCGCCGCGGTCCGATCCGACTCCGCTCGCGTTGGCGCCGGGGTCGGGGGACGACGCTGCTGGCCTCGAGCCGCCGGCTGCGGGCTCGTCTTCGTCTTTCGGGTCTCCGGGGCCGGGTGCTCGATCCGAAGCTGCAGGCCGAGGGCCCGTTGCCTCAGGGGCCGGAGCTGGTCTCGAAGGCGCTCGGCCTCCCGGCGCCAGTAGGCTTCGTCGTGACCGCGGCCGGTCGCCGGTTCCTGCGGCTCCGATCCGAAGGCCGGCACGGACGCCACGCCCGTCTCCGCGCGTCGGGGAGCAAGGCGCTCCAGGTCTTCGTTGGTATAGGTGCGACCGGGGTCGCCGGCTCCCGCCACCGGGGCCCAGGCGAGGCTTCCCCCGAGAACGAGGGTTACGATTCGCATGACACGAACTCCCTTTCGGGAGAGACAGTTGGGAAGAAGAGGGGGGAACGAAACGCGAGGCCGAAGCGCAAGATACGCCGCGCCTCCGGCCCGGGTCAAGCGTTATTTGTTGATAGAATCCGGGGTTTGAGCATGGGCCCGAGAACTTGAGAGAGACGCGGCTGGAAACGGACTTCCTGGTGCTGGGTTCGGGGATCGCGGGCCTCCGGGCCGCCCTCGAGCTGGCTCGGCACGGGCGCGTCCTGGTCGTCACCAAGGACCAGCCCACCGAGAGCAACACCGGCTATGCCCAGGGAGGGGTGGCCGTGGCGATGGCCCCCGACGACGACGTTGCCCTCCACCTCGAGGACACGCTCCGTGCCGGCGCCGGGATCGTCTCCGCCCCGGCCGCCCAGGTCCTGGTCGAGGAAGGCCCCGCGCGGATCCGCGAGCTGGCCTCGTGGGGCGCCCGCTTCGACCGAGAGGCCGGACGATTCCACTTCACCCGGGAAGGGGCCCACTCGCGCCACCGGGTGCTCCACGCGTTGGGCGATGCCACGGGCTGGGAGATGGTCCGGTCCCTCCTCGAGAAGGCCCGCCGCACGCCCGCCGTCGAGGTGCGCTCGTTCGCGTGTTCGACCGACCTCGTGACAGCGGGACGGGCGCGTGGTGGGCTGCCGCTTCCTGGGCGAGGACGACGCCGAGACGACGGTCGTGGCCCGGAGCACGCTCCTGGCCACCGGGGGCGCCGGCCAGGTCTTCGCCGAGACCACGAACCCTCCCGTGGCCACCGGAGACGGCGTCGCGATGGGGCTCCGAGCCGGCGCGGCGCTTCTCGACATGGAGTTCGTCCAGTTCCATCCGACGGCCCTCGCGATCCCCGGGGCGCCCCGCTTCCTGGTGTCGGAGGCCGTGCGCGGTGAAGGCGCCCGCCTCCTGAATGCGGCCCTGGAGCGCTTCACCGACGAGCTGCTCTCGCGCGATCAGGTCGCCCGCGCCATCTTCCGCGAGGAGCGCGCCGGCCGTGGCCCCGTCGTCCTGGACCTGCGCCACCTGGATCCGGAGCGCGTGCGCACGCGCTTCCCGCGGATCCATGCGACGTGCCTCCGCTTCGGCCTCGACATCACGCGCGATCCCGTGCCGGTGACTCCGGCGGCCCACTACGTCATGGGAGGCGTCGCCACCGACCTCCACGGGCGCACCACGCTCCCCGGCCTCTACGCGGCCGGGGAGGCGGCGGGCACCGGCGTTCACGGCGCCAATCGCCTGGCCAGCAACTCGCTGCTCGAGGGGCTCGTGTTCGGCGCCCGCGCGGCCGAGGCCATGGCCGCCGACGCGAACCCGGCCCCGGACTCGGCTCTCGCCGAAGCGCGGGGGCCGGCTTCCGCCGCGACGAACAGAGCGAGCGGCGAGGGCACGCGAGAGCCGGGACGCCCTCCGGCAGATGGAACTGGCGCTGTCTGGGCCTGGAGCGCGACGCCGGAGGGCTGCGGGAGCTTCTCGGGTTCCTGGCTCCGCTTCGAGACGCTGCGCCTGCCCGTCCCGAGAGCCGCGCCCAGGCCGAGGACCGAAACCTTTCCGACGTGGCCTGGGCCATGGCCACCGCCGCGCTCTTCCGCGAGGAGAGCCGGGGGAGCCACTTCCGCACCGACTTTCCGGATCCCGACGAACGGGACTTCGCGGGGCATTCCTGGCTCGACACCTCCGGCATGCGGCTCGCCGAGGTCAACGAGCCGATGCGAGCCGCGGTCCGGTGCTGACGCGGCTCCGGTCGATCGTCGCCAGCGCCGCCTCCCATGCGGAAGGAGCGGCGGGAGCGCTGGCGGCCCTGTGGACGTTCCCGGCCGTCCTCTTCTCGGCGTTCGTCATCGCCTGGGGCGCCGAGGTCAGCGCAGTTCTTCATGAGCCAGGGGCTCGCCCTCGCGATCCTGGCGTGGCTCCAGACGCTCCCGGAGTTCGCGGTCGAGGCCGACATCGCGTGGCGCCAGGACGTGCCCAACATGACCGCGAACTTCACCGGAAGCCTCCGCCTCCTCGTGGGCCTCGGCTGGCCGATGATCTTCATCGTCGCCTCCTTCGCCCACCGACGGAAGACGGGCAAGTGGCTCACGGAGCTCGTCCTCGAGCCATCCCACTCCGTGGAGGTGGTGGGGCTGCTCCTGCCGATCCTCTACTTCTTCTTCGTCTGGTGGAAGGCGTGCCTGAGCATCTGGGACGGCCTGGTCCTGACGGTCATCTACCTGGCGTACCTGTTCGTCCTGAACAGGATGCCTCCGCAGGCCCAGGAGGAAGCGGACGACCTCGACGCGGTTCCGCGCGCGGTGATGGGGCTCCGCCCCGGCCTTCGCGGCGCGACGATCGCCGGCCTCTTCGTCCTGGGCGGCACCATCCTGTACTTCGTCATCCACCCGTTCGTGGACAGCCTGAAGGGGCTGGCCTTGTCCATCGGAATCAGCGAGTTCGTCTTCATCCAATGGGTCGCGCCGTTCCTCTCGGAGTTCCCCGAGAAGGTCTCGGCCTTCAAGTGGGCCTCGACGGTGCGGCAGGCGCCCATGGCCCTCATGAACATGGTCTCGTCCAACATCAACCAGTGGACGGTCCTCGCGGCCATGATCCCCGTCGTGTACAGCGTGAGCCTCGGGCATGTCGCCGTCGTTCCCTTCGACGGCATGCACCGCCACGAGATCCTCCTCACGATCCTCCAGTCGCTCCTCGGCATGATTCTTCTCCTCAACATGCGCTACTCCCTCGGCGAGGCCCTGATGATCTTCGTCGCCTGGTTCGTCCAGTTCGTGTTCCCCGAGCTGCGTGAGGAGATGCTCTACGTCTACGGCTTCCTCATCGCTGGGGGCCTCGTCCAGGTTCTCCTCGGCCATCGGAGCTGCCGAGGCCTTGACGTCGTTTGCCGCCCACTGGCGGACCCACGTGCCTTCGTACGACCCCCGGAAAGTGAGAGAGATGGACAACGAGCGCACGATGAAGGAGATCACCCCGAAGAGCCAGGACTACTCCCAGTGGTACCTGGACGTGGTCCTGAAGGCCGAGATGGCCGACTACGGCCCGGTCAAGGGATGCATGATCATCCGGCCCTACGGCTACGCCGTCTGGGAGCACATGCAGGCCGACATGGACCGCCGGATCAAGGAGACGGGACACGTCAACGCCTACTTCCCCCTCTTCATCCCCAAGAGCCTCCTCGACAAGGAGAAGGAGCACGTCGAAGGCTTCTCTCCGGAGTGCGCCTGGGTGACACAGCGGGGGCGGGGAGGAGCTGGAGGAGCCGCTGGCCATCCGTCCCACGTCCGAGGCCATGATCTGCTCGATGTACGCGAAGTGGGTCCGCTCCTGGCGCGACCTGCCCGTCCTGATCAACCAGTGGGCGAACGTCGTGCGCTGGGAGAAGGTGACGCGTCCCTTCCTGCGGACGACCGAGTTCCTCTGGCAGGAGGGGCACACGCTCCACGAGACGGAGGCGGAGGCCGAGGAAGAGACCCTCAAGATGCTCGACGTCTACCGCGCCTTCTCCGAGGAGATCCTCGCGATGCCGGTGATCACGGGGCGCAAGTCCGACAGCGAGAAGTTCGCCGGCGCCCAGAAGACGTACGCCATCGAGGCCCTCATGGGGGACGGCAAGGCGCTTCAGGCGGGGACGAGCCACAACCTGGGGCAGCACTTCTCCGACGGCCTACGGGATCGAGTTCCTGGGACGGAACCAGGAGCGCCTCATGCCGTGGTCCACGTCGTGGGGAAGCTCGACGCGGATGATCGGCGGCCTGATCATGACCCACGGCGACGACTCGGGGCTCATCCTGCCGCCCGAAGGTGGCGCCCCACCAGGTCGTCATCGTCCCGATCCCGCCGCGCAAGGGGGACTGGAACGAGGCGGTGCTTCCGAAGGCCCGCGAGGTGCAGGCGGCCCTCCGGGGCGCCGGAATCCGCGTCCACCTGGACGACCGCGACACGCAGCAGACCGGCTTCAAGTACTCCGACTGGGAGATGCGGGGCGTTCCCCTGCGCCTCGAGATCGGCCCGAAGGACATCGAGAAGGACCAGTGCGTCCTCGTGCGCCGCGACACGCGGGAGAAGGCGTTCGTTCCCCTCGCGGGGCTCGCCGTCAAGACGCGGGAGCTCCTGGACACGATGCAGAAGGACCTGCTCGAGCGGGCGCGGAAGTTCGTGGCCGACAACACCACCCGCGTCTCCTCCTACGACGAGTTCAAGGAGGTCATGGCCTCCAAGCGGGGCTTCATCCTCGCCGGCTGGAACGGGGACGCCGCGACCGAGGCCAAGATCAAGGCCGAGACGAAGGCCACGGTCCGCGTCATCCCGATGGGCGAGGTCCGCGAGGCGCCTTGCGTCGTCACCGGCGAGAAGGGGCGCGAGGTCTACTTCGCCCAGGCCTACTGACGCCTTTCCTCTCCCGCTAGCGCCGTCTCCGCCAGTGAGGCTCCAATGGACTTGAAACTGTTCTTCTCGACCTTCGGTCTGGTGTTTCTCGCGGAGCTGGGGGACAAGACCCAGCTCGCCACCTTGAGCCTCGCCGCGTCGGGCCACTCTCGGCTGGCGGTCTTCCTGGGCGCGGCCGGTGCGTTGGTCCTGACGAGCGCCATCGCCGTGCTGGTGGGCGCGGCCTTGTCGAGCGCCGTGCCGGCGATATGGATCCACCGTGGGGCAGGTGTGGGGTTCATCGTCATGGGCATCCTGTTGCTGCTGGGCAGGGGATGAGACGACGAGGCGTCGTCGCTCGAACTCCATCCCTGGCCTCACACGAAAGAGACCTCCTGGGTGGCGGCGGCGACGACGAAGCACCGTTCGTTGTTGCCGCCGGGGTCGTCCGGCACGACGAAGAAGCCGGGCCGCGTGCGGTCGTAGCCCTGGGTCGTACCCACAACCACCTCGCCGTCCTTGAAAACGATGCGGAGCCGGCGGCCCGGACCCTTGGCGCTGGGCTCGCCGCTCGGCTGGTGCTGCGGGTCTCCCTGCGAAGCTCTTCACGAAGAAGATCGCCTTGAGCTCGGCGACGCGGATCTCGACCGGCTTCGCCCCTGCCTCGGCTTCCGCCGTCACGTGGAAGCGGTCCTTCGCTGGCAGGAAGTCGGTGGTGAATCCCTTCATCAAGCGGCCGTCCTGGAATCGCGCCACGATTCGATTCATGGCCCCTCCTCGCCAGACGCAACGCGTCAGTGGCACCGCTCCATGATAGCCTCGACGGCGCCCGGGTTTTGTGGTGAACTGAAGGCGTAGGCTGTCGGAAGATGCGCTTGCCGGTCTTGGCCGTCTCCGCGTTGTCGTGCACGCCGCCGTTGCCCGTGGACGAAGGGGCGTATGCACGTGCCCGGGACCGCATGGTCTCGGAGCAGATCGAGGCGCGGGGCGTTCGGGACCGTCTCACCCTCGAGGCCCTGCGCCGGGTGCCGCGTCACCGATTCGTTCCGGCCGCGTCGGAGGGCGAGGCCTACGCCGACCGCCCCCTCCCCATCGGCCACGACCAGACGATCTCCCAGCCTTACGTCGTGGCCTTCATGACCGAGGCCCTCGGCCTCCACGGAGGCGAGACCGTCCTGGAAGTGGGCACCGGTTCCGGCTACCAGGCGGCGGTCCTCGCGTGCATCGCGGCCAAGGTGCGGAGCATCGAGATCGTCGAGCCCCTGGCCCGCCAGGCGGCCGACCGCCTCGGGCGCCTGGGATTCGAGAACGTCGAGGTGCGCGCCGGCGACGGCTACCGGGGCTGGCCCGAAGCCGCCCCCTTCGACGGGATCCTGGTGACGGCGGCGGCGCCCAGGATTCCCGAGCCGCTCAAGGCCCAGCTGAAGGACGGAGGGCGGCTCGTCATACCCGTCGGGGACGAGCTCCAGGAGATCGTCGTCGTGACCCGCCACGGAGACCGCTTCGACGAGAGGCGTGTCCTGCCGGTCCGGTTCGTACCGATGACCGGCAAGGTTCGCGAGTAGACAGAATCGAAACCGTCACAAGGGACCCCGGCGCCGGCCCCTGGGGATCGTAGTATTCCCCGGGGCGAGTGCCCGCAGTCGAAAGCCAGGGAGGTTGTGAATGGAGATCGTTCTTGCTCTCTTCGGTCTCGGCCTGCTCCTCGTCTTTCCCGTGATGGCCATCGCGGCGCTGGTCCGGGCCAGCCACGTCGCCCGGGACCTCGACGCGTTGCGCGCGCAGCTCCTTGCCCTCGACGCGCGAGTCGGGGCGCTCGGCAAGAGGGTGGTTGCCGATCGAGGCGAGGTCCCCGCGCCCGCGGCGCCGGCCGCCGCCCGCGAGGTCTTGCCACCGGTGGCTCCGGTCCCTGCGCCCGCGCCGGCCCCGGAACCGACCGCCTCGGGGGCTCCTCGTCCCACACCCCCCTCGACGCCGGTCGCCCCGCATCGGCCTCTCCAGCCCCCACGGCCGGCCAGCCCGCCGTCCCCCCCCAGCGATCTCGCGACGAACCTGGCTCCCAAGATCCTGGTGGCTGTGGGCGCTCTGGCGATGGTCGTGGCCCTCGGCTTCTTCGTGAAATACGCCTGGGAGAACAACTGGATCGGCCCCTCGGGGCGTGTGCTCTTTGGCTGCGCCGTCAGCCTCGCCCTCCTCACCGGAGGCCTGCGGCTGCTGGGGCACGAGTACCGGCCCCTCGGGCAAGGCCTCGCCGGAGCCGGTCTCGCCGGCCTCTATACGTCCCTCTACGGCGCCCATGCCTTCTACGCCCTCATCTCGCGGAGCGCGGCCGGCGGGCTGCTGCTTCTCGTGACGGTCAGCGCGATCCTCCTCTCCGCGCGTCTCGACGCTCGCCTCCTGGCGGCCCTCGCGTGGATCGGCGGCTATCTGACCCCTGTGCTGCTCTCGACGGGTGAGGACAAGGCTCTCTCGCTGTTCACCTACCTCTTCCTCCTCGGCGCCGGGGCCGTGGTCCTGGACCGCACCAAGCCCTGGCCGGAGACGGCTCCCCTCGCCATGCTCGGGACCCTCGTTCTCTACGGTGGCTGGTACGCGCAATTCTTCAAGCCCGAGCGTTTCGACGTCGCGGCCTTCGGCATCGTGCTCTTCACCGCCCTCTTCGCCGTCGGGATGGCTCAAAAGGAGCGCGGGGTGGCCCTCGGCATCGTCTATCTGACGGCGACCCTCGGCCTGGCGACGCTGGCCGCCCAGTCGAACCGTCCCCAGGCGCTCCTCGTCCTGTCCCTGGCCCTCGGGTTGGCCGCGCTTCACGGCGCCGCTCAACTCGGCTGGGGCCTTTCGGCGGTGGCCGGCATCGCCCTCGGCCTGCCGTACCTCGTCTGGTGCCTGGCCCACGCCAACGAGATCACCTTCGGCCAGGGGGCCGAGTGGCTCGTCGTTGCAACCCTGCTGCTACGTCGTTGCCGCAGCGTCGGATCGCGTGCCGATACCCGTGCCCCTCGAAGGGGCCGCCATCCTGGCGAGCGCCGTCTTCACCCTGCCCCTGGCCGACGCGGCCGGCAGCCCGTGGCCCCTCCTCGTGCTTCTCCTGGCTCAATGCGGCGTCGCCGTGCTTTCCCAGAGGCGCTTTCCGGCGGCGGAGCCCGTGGCTCTCGCCGCGGCGGCCGTGGCCGTCCACGCGAACTACGACCGGCTCTTCAAGCCAGAGCATTCGATCGACTTCCTCGTCCTCACCTTCGGTGTCTTCACGGCGTACCTCCTCGTGCGCGTCGCCCGCGCCTTCCTCGGGAGCGGATCCCTGGACGCGGCCGGCGTCGCCGTGCACCTGGTCGACGCCGCCTTCGTCTGGGCCATCCTCTACCGCGTCCTCTACGTGACGAGCCCTTCGACCCTCGGCCTGGCCTCGGTCGGCCTCGCGGCGCTCTACCTGCTTCTCGGCCTCGCGCTCCTGCGGAAGGGAGACGACGCGCTCCATGCCCGCGTGACCCTCGGGCTGGCGGCGGCCTTCGTGACACTGGCGATCCCCGTGCAGCTCGGTCTCAACGGGATCACGCTGGCCTGGGCGGCGGAGGGGCTCGTCCTCCTCGGTCTCGGGACGCGCTTCCGGTCGCTCCAGACCCGCGCGGGAGGCTATGCCGTGCTGGCGCTGGCCGTCGTGCGCCTCTTCGTCCGCCACACTCCGCTCCACGCGGGGGAATTCCGGCCGGTCTTGAACCCGGCGTTCGCCACGTGGCTCGCGGTGATCGCGGCCCTCGGCGTGGCGCTCCAGCTCACGAAGGAGACCCGAGCTCGCGACGGCGAGCGGGACCGCTGGGCGGGCCCCGTGGTCGCCACCGTCCTGCTGATCCTCCTCTTCGGGGTTCTCACCGCGGAGACCCGAGGCGCCTTCGCCCAGCGTGAAGCGATCGCGACCCGCGCCGCCGACACCGCCGCCGTACAGGAAGCGCGCCTCATGGGCGGCCTGGCCGTGTCGGTCCTGTGGAGCGCCTTCGCCACGGCGCTCCTGGCGGCAGGCCTGGCGGCCCGCAATCGTCCGCTGGTCTACACCGCCTACGCCCTGTTCGCCGTGACCGCCGGCAAGGTCGCCCTGGTGGACCTCGCCGAGCTCGAGACGCTCTACCGCATCCTCTCCTTCCTGATCCTCGGGGTCCTTCTCATGGCAGGGGCCTTCCTCAGCATCCGCTTCCGTGAGCGATTGTCCCCTTCCGAGGGGCAGGCATGACCTCTGCGCTCCTCGTCCTGACGATGGCGGCATCGGTCTCGAGCCCGACGGTCGAGCGCTCCGTCCAGGTCCAGGGCCCCGGAAGGACCACCGTGGCCCTCGACGCCGGCGTCTACGACGCGGCTCGCAAGGACCTGGCCGATCTCCGCGTGGTCGACGACCGGGGCGGAGCGGTGCCCTACGTCCTCGATCGAGGCGTCGCGGAAGGGGGGCAGCGCGCGATCCCCCGCATCGTCGATCGGGGCTTCAGGCGCGGCACCTCGGAGGTCGCCACCCTCGACTTCGGTCTCCGCCTCTGGAAGCGCGAGGTGACCCTGGATCTCTCAGGGGACAACTTCCGCCGCCGTGTCGTCGTGGAAGGCAGCGACGACGCGCAACACTGGGAGACGCTCACCGACGGCGCCTACGTGTTCGCCGTGCCCGGAGCGCCCGCGGCGCGTTACCCGACCGTCGGATTCCCCGAGAACGAGCAGCGCTACCTGCGGGTGACGGTCCATCGTGGAGAGGGGGATCCCGACCGGATCGACATACGCGGAGCCGAAGCCCGGACGTCCGGTCGTCGCGAGGCGCCCTCGGTGCCCCTCACGCCCGTTCTGGGCCGCGAGGAGGACCCGAAGCGCCACGAGACCCTGCTGGTTCTCGACCTGGCCGCCCGCAACCGGCCCTTTCGGTCGATCGCCCTCGACGTCGCCGACCCCCACTTCATGCGGGGGATCGTGGTCGAGGCCCGGTTGGATCCGCCGGCCCCCAAGCTCGGCGAGATCGCCCAGCCGTTCGCATGGACGACGGTGGGCGAGGGCTGCGTGTACCGGTACGACGAGGGGGGGCGCCGGATCGAGTCCCAGCGCCTCGACGTGGGGGGGCGAGAGAGCGTCATTCGCCTTCGAGTCCGCAACCGCGACGATCGTCCCCTCGACATCCGCGGGGTCGCCATCACGGGCCCGGTGGAACGGGTCCTCTTCGAGGCCGTGGAGGGGCGCCGGTACCGCCTCACCTACGGGTCGCCGGAGCTCGGCCCGCCGAGCTACGACCTCGCCCGGACCATCGGCGACCTCGAAGCGTGGAGCGCATCGGCCCTCGCAGCGTCCCTTGGCCCCGTCGAACGGCGCGCCCAGGCGTCAGCGCGTCCCTGGACGGAGCGCCACCCGGGGCTCCTGTGGTCCGGACTGTTCGCCGCCGTCGCCATTCTTGGAATGATCACGTGGCGGGCCCTCGCGAAGTCAGGCTGAGCGCGAGGAGCAGGCCGCCCACAGGCGCGCAAGAGCGGGCTGGTGCTCGGCCTTCACCCTCCGCATCGAAGGGCTCGTGCGCCGCAGGGCGCCACGGCGGACGATGGCACCGAAGGCCTCGGCGCAGGGCCCGATGAGGCCCGGCTCGTCGGCCGCGAGGCGGGCCAGCGTCGGCACGAGGCTCTTGTCGCCGACGAGGCCGGCCGCATGGAGCAGCGCCCCCGCGGACCTTGGGGGCCGCGCCTCGAGCATCTCGCGCAGGTCGTAGAGAGCTATCCGGCTGTCGAGGCGGGCGAGAGCCAGGTGCACGTCGGCCTTCGCGGCGGCGGTGGCGGCGGGATCCATCCGGCTCGGACCGGCCGTGCTCAGCCGCTCGATCTCCCGGTGCAGAGCCGGGATCGCCGTGGCGTCGTCGGGTCGCTCGGTTCCGCGCAGGCCGGCCGCCGCCAGGGACAGCCGCCGGCTGCTCGTTCCCGAGAGGCGCGCGAGCAGAGGTCCGGACTCGGCCACCGGGAGCCTCGCCACGGCGTCCAATGCGACCAGGCGAACCTCGTCGTCGGCCTCCTCGTCGAAGAGGACGTCGAGGAGAGGCTCCAGGGCCTCGACGAATCCCTGGTCGTGGAGCCGCACCAGCGCCTCCGCGGCCGCCCGCGGGACGTCCGCCCTTCGCGAGCGCAGAGCCTCGCGCAGGGCCTTGGCGGCTCGCGTGTCGGCGTGAGCGCCCGCGAGCTGTGCCGCTCGCACCGCGACCCCTTCGTCGGCGTCGGCGAGGAGAAGGAGGGCGTGGGGGAGGACTCTGTTCGTTCCGACGCGCTCCAGCATCGCGAGGGCCCCGAGCCGAACGAGGGGGGACGGCGACCGCAGCGCTTCCAGCGCGTGCGGCAGGCTGCGTTCGCCGAGGAGCGTGAGCTTGGCGAGCGCCGCCTCACGACGGTTCGCGCGGCGGTCGCCCAGGGCCGCGATCAGCGCCTTTATCTCGCTGCCCCTGGATGGTACGATCGGCATCGATGTCCTGCTCCGGCCGCGTCTTCTGCGGCGCCCTCCTGCTGGCCCTCGTCGCTCCCGCGCGGTCTTCGGCGGTTCCCGCGGTCGTTTCCCTGACGCTTCCTTCGGGGCGCGTTCTTCAGGTCGAGGTCATGGCGACCGACGAGGACCGGGCCATGGGGCTCATGTTCCGGCCCTCGCTGGCCCAGGACCGGGGGCTTCTCTTCGTCTTCGAGCGTATCGACTTCCACGGCTTCTGGATGAAGAACTGCCGGTTTCCCATCGACATGGTCTGGCTCGACGAGGAACGGAAGGTCGTCCATGTGGCCGAGAGCGTGCCGCCGTGCAAGTCCGACCCCTGTCCGGTCTATCAGCCCCTGCGGCGGGCGGCGTACGTCGTCGAGTTGAACGCGGGCCAGGCGCGCCGCGAGAAGGCGGTCCTCGGGTCCGCCTTCACTTTTGAACTCCCCCGCTGACGTCCTCCGGCGTCCGCCGCGGGCGACCGAACAGCCAGGCGGCCAGAACACCCAGCAGGTAGAGGGCGATCATCGGAACCGCCAGGGCCGTCTGGTTCACCATGTCGGGCGAGGGCGTGACGAACGCCGCGAGGACGAACGAGAGCACCACGGCCCACTTCCATTGCCTCAGGAGGAACGCGGGCGTGACCAGGCCGATCCGCGATAGCATGAAGATGATGACCGGGGTCTGGAACACGGCCCCGAGGCCCAGGAGGAACCACGAGTAGAAGGAGAAGTACTCGTCGATCTTCGGGAGGAACTGCATGTCCGACCCGCCGAAGCTGCCCAGGAAGCTGAACGTCGCGGGGAACAGGTAGAGGTGGCCGAAGGCGGCTCCGAGCGCGAAGAAGATCGACCCCATGGCGACGAACGGGACGACATAGCGCTTCTCGTGAGCGAAGAGGCCGGGAGAGATGAAGGCCCACGCCTGGTAGAGGATGTACGGGGCCGCGAGGAAGATCCCCACGAAGAACGCCATCTTCATGTAGAGGATCAGGGCCTCCGAGGGGCCGGTGAAGATGAACTTGACCTCGGGGAACGCCTTGCGGAGGGGTTGGGTGAGGATGTGGAAGATCTCCTCGTGCCAGATCCAGGCGATACCCGTGCCCACGCAGAGGGCGACCACCGCGTGAATGAGGCGCACCCGCAGCTCGTCCAGATGCTCCAGGAACGACATCTTGTCGGGGTGTGTTCGCACGACTAGGAGACCCCCGCCCACCGCGCGCTGGCGCGCGAGGGTACGGCCGCCCTCTGGCTCAAGTCTTCTCCTAGGACACTAGCGCGGCTCGACGGGCTGACGGCTCACGGTGGGGTCGACAGGCGCTTCTGTCGTGACCTCGGCCGCCGGCGGCAGGGCCGGCGGAGGCTCTACCCGGGGAGGCTCGGTGGCTCGGTTCACCGCCTCGACTTCCTCCTCGATGGTCCGCTGAAAGTCCGTGGACGCCTTGCGAAACTCGCCCATCATCCGGCCGAGGTTCTTGCCGATTTCCGGAAGCTTGCGGGGACCGAAGACGATGAGCGCGATGACGAGAATGAGGAATAGCTCTGGACCGCCCAGTGTTCCAAACATGGCCGGATCTTACCATGCTAGACTTACACGTGTTCGCTGGGCTCATCCGCGAGGCGCGCCCGGCGCCGCGTCGGCGCAGTCGTCTCGTGATCACCACCGCCGTGGCCCTTGGGGCGGTCGCCCCTGCCTCCGCTGACGTCCCGGTCGTCGAGCTGGTCGGGATCGTGCACGCGGTCAGCGCGGCCCATGTGGTGTCGGCCATCGACCGGGCCGACGCCGCCCAGGCGCCGCCTCCTGATCCTGCGCCTCGACACGCCGGGCGGGCTCGACACCTCGATGCGGCAGATCATCGACAAGATCCTGAACTGCAGGACACCGGTCGCCGTCTTCGTCGGGCCCTCGGGTGCGCGCGCGGCCTCGGCCGGGTTCCTGATCGCCATCGCCGCCGACGTCGTCGCCATGGCGCCCGGCACGAACATGGGTGCGGCCCACCCCGTCTCGGCCACCGGCGCCATGGACGAGGTCATGAGCGGAAAGGTGACGTCGGATGCCGCGGCCTACCTCCGCGGCAAGGCCGAGCGCCGCGGCCGGAACCCCGATCTGGCCGAGAAGGCCGTGGTCAAGAGCCGTTCCTTCACCGAGAAGGAAGCTCTCGACGGGAAGCTGATCGACCTGATCGTGAAGGACGTGCCGGAGCTGCTCGCGGCGCTGGACGGCCGAGCGATCACGCGTTTCGACGGCACGCGCGTGACCCTCGCGCTCAAGGGCGAGAAGACGTTCGTGGTCGCGATGAACTGGCGACAGGCCGTCCTCTCGCTCATCGCGCGCCCCGAGACCCTCTTCCTGCTCCTCCTGGGGGCTCTCGCCGGGCTCGGGACGGAGATCAGCCACCCGGGCATGCTGTTTCCCGGGATCGTCGGGGTCCTCTGTCTGGTCCTGTTCCTCTTCGCCACCCAGGTCCTGCCGGTGAGCGGCACGGGGATCCTGCTGGTGATCCTGGCCTTCGCCCTCTTCGCTGCCGAGATCAAGGTCCCGGCGTATGGCCTGTTGACCACGGCCGGGATCATCGCCATGATCCTCGGCGCGATGATGCTGGTGGAAGGGGAGGTTCCGGCGCTCAGACCCCGGATCGCGCCGCTGATCGTCCTGGCGATGGCGGCGGCGGTGGGGACGAGCCTTCTCGTCCGGATGGCTCTCCGGGCCCAGCGCCTTCGCCCCACGACCGGAGAAGCGGGGATGATGGGACAGAGGGGGATCGCGGCGACGGCGCTCGGCCCCGAAGGCTGGGTGCGCGTGCAAGGGGAACTGTGGGACGCCGTGGCCGAGTCCACGGTCGAGGCCGGCGAGCCGGTGATCGTCGCCTCGGTCGAGGGCCTCAGGCTCCACGTGCGAAAGGGGGCCTGATGCCGGAGATCCTGGTGGTCGCGTTCGCGGTCGTCTTCTGGCTCCTGCTCTCGGTGAAGGTGCTGAACGAGTACGAGCGGGGCGTCATCTTCCGCCTCGGCAAGCTGCTTCCGGAGGCGAAGGGCCCGGGGCTCATTCTCGTGGCGTTTCCCATCGACCGGATGGTCCGTGTGACCCTTCGGACCGTGGTCCTCGACGTGCCGCCCCAGGACGTCATCACGAGGGACAACGTCAGCGTGAAGGTCAACGCCGTCGTGTACTTCCGCGTGATGGACCCCATCAAGTCGGTCGTGTCGGTCGAGAACTACCTCTACGCCACGAGCCAGGAGGCCCAGACGACGCTCCGCAGCATCCTCGGCCAGGCCCACCTGGACGAGCTGCTCTCGGAGCGCGAACGTCTCGCCGCGATTCTCCAGAAGGTCATCGACGAGCACACGGACCCTTGGGGGGTGAAGGTGACCCAGGTGGCCGTGAAGGCCGTGGACCTTCCCCAGGAGATGCAGCGGGCCATGGCCAAGCAGGCCGAGTCCGAGCGTGAGAAGCGCGCGAAGATCATCCACGCCTCGGGGGAGCTGGAGGCCAGCAAGCAGTTGACCGAAGCGGCCCATGCCCTCCAGGAGCAGCCCGTGGCCATCCACCTCCGGTACCTCCAGACGCTCACGGAGATCGCGGCGGAGAAGAACTCGACCATCATCTTCCCGGTGCCCATCGATTGGATGCAGGCCGTCATGGGGAAGGGGAAGTAGGGCAGAGGTGACCTTCCAGGACACGGACCCGCAGGACGATGGCGACGACCTCGCCATACGCGGCGAGATCGAGACGTCGAGCATCCCGGAGCTGCTCCGCTCCATCACGGCGAGCGCGGAGACGGGGATTCTCACCGTGCGCAACGGCGATTCCTCCAAGAGCGTCTTCATCGACCAGGGGAAGGTCGCCTACGCCACGAGCAACGATCCCGACGAGCGTCTGGGAGAGAGCCTGCTCCTCAGGGGCAAGATCACCGCCAGGCAGTACGTCGAGGCCTCCAAGCAGATCAGGCCCGGCCGGCGTCTCGGGACCATTCTCGTGGAGATGGAGGCCATCGATTCCGAGGAGCTCCTTCCCGCCGTGGAGTACCAGGTCAAGGAGGTCATCCTGGACCTCTTCCGGTGGACGCGCGGCGACTACGAGTTCGTCATCAAGGACGTCGATCCCAGCCGGATGGTCCCCCTGAGCTTCTCCCTGGAGAACCTCATCCTCGAGGGCCTGCGCCGGTCCCGCTCCTGGAGCCAGGTCCTGAAGGGGATCGGCGACATCGACGCCATCCCCGTGCCGACGGGGAACACCGAGCTGCTCTACAAGCTCGACGTCACCGAGGAGGAGCACGAGGTCCTGGCCCACGTGACCGGCCATTCGACGGTCGAGCAGATATGCCAGGTCTCCTACCTGCCCAACTTCGAGACGTGCCGGATCCTGTGGGCGCTCCAGGTGCTGGGCGTCGTGCGGCGCGGCGTCTCGGCCGACGCGGCTTCGGGGCCCTCGGAACACGAGAAGACCCTGGATCTCGAGGACATCGTCGAGAAGTTCAATCAGATGTTCGGGCGCGTCTACGCGTTCCTCCGGGGTCGGATGGGCGACGATGTGGATCCGCTGATGGAGGGGATCCTGGAGCGCGTCAGCCTCGAGTACGGAACGCTGTTCGCCGGGGTGGACCTGCGCCACTACGGGCGGGCCGACTTCGACCAGATGCTCGCCAACGTCGCCGACCTCCCGGCCGAGCAGCGCCGGAGCATCATGATCGCCGCCCTCAACGAGACGACGGCGGCCATCCAGCTCGTCGTCCGCATGGAGCGCGGGGCCCAGGAGGCCGCCGTGGTGTCGGGGATCATCAAGGACGGATTGCGTCGCGTGGGAACGGCCTGAGGAGGTCTCTAACTTGGCCCAAGACGACTACTACTACGAGATCCAGCTCACCAACAAGCAGCTCGTGTTCTATTTCATGGCGGCGGCCGCCGGCCTCATCGTGAGCTTTCTCGTGGGAGTGATGGTCGGCCGGGGCGTTGATTCGAGCACCGGGGACGTGCGCGCGGCCCACGTCGTGGCCGAGGACCGCATCGTTCCCGAGGAGTCTCCCTCGACCAAGCCGACGGCCGCTCCCGCCGAAGACCTGACGTACGCCCAGCGCCTCGAAGGGGACAAGGTCGACGACTCCCTGAAGCCTGCGGCGGGCGCCGCCGCCGCGTCGCCGGCGAAGCCGAAGCCCAGCGCGATGCCGCCCAAGGGGACGCCGACGCCGGCACCCCCGCCGACGACCGAGCCCGCGAAGGCCGAGGGAACACCGGCTTCCGCGAAGAGTCCGGCACCGAAGCCTTCCCCCGTGGCTTCGCCCAAGGCGCCACGGGATTCGAAGCCCGCCCCGCCGCCCCTCTCGGCGTTCACGATACAGGTCGGGGCCTTCAAGGACCGGGCCACGGCCGAGTCGGTCGTGACGCGTCTCAAGGAAAAGGGCTTCGCCGCGTACCTGGTCAGCCCGGAAGGGGACAGCAGCCTCTTCAACGTTCGTGTCGGCTCCTATCCGGCTCGCTCCGATGCCGAGAGGGTCCAGGCACGTCTCCGCGACGAGGAGAAGTTCAAGCCCTTCATAGTAAAGAATTGAGCGGGGGGACGCTGCGTCGCGTCCCCCGAGCCCCCCGCCCTCGCGTCGGGAGTGAATCCCGCCGTGAGGGCAGCTCGCGCCCGCCAGCTCGTGGCGTGGGCCGCCGGCTTCGGCGTTCGCGGCTCTCGTACGCCCGATATCGGAGTCGCTTCTCGAACCTTCGTGGCGACGGGCTGGCGGCGCTGTCCGGGGTGCTCCTGGCCTTGTCGTTCCCGAAGTTCGGCCATTGGAGCGTGGCCTGGGTCGCGCTCGTCCCGCTCCTCGTCGCCCTGGCGGCCGAGGGCGCGCCCGCGTTTCGCCTCGGCTACGTCACGGGCGCCGTCTCCTCCATCGGCATCCTGTACTGGACCTCGTTCGTCGTCGTGCAGTACGGCGGCTTGAGCCTTCCGGTGGGGGTGGTCGTCATGGCCCTCCTCGCGTTCGCCGTGGCCCTCTTTCCGTCCCTCTTCGCCTGGGTGGTGGGTCGTTCCATCGCCGCCTACGGCCCGCCCGGGCTCCTCAGCGCTCCGGTCGTGTGGGTGGCGACGGAGCTGCTGCGCAACCGCACCTTCTTCCGCTTTCCGTGGTGCCTTCTCGGTTACAGCCAGCAGCCCAACGTCCTCTTCATCCAGACCGCGCGCTTCGGCGCCGTCTATGCCGTGTCGTTCCTCGTCGCCGGGGCGTCGGCTGTTCTCGCGTACCTTCTCGTCGAGCGGCGGCCGGGCCCGCGACGTGCGGCGGCCGTCGGGCTCGCCGCTGCTCTGGGGCTCGTAGCCCTCGACGGCGCCCGTGAGCTCTCGCGGCCGATCGGGGAAACGGGACGGGTGCGTGTCGGACTCGTCCAGGCGGCGATCCTCCAGGAGCAGAAGTGGGACGAAGCGAGGGCCCTCGCCAACGTCGAGGAGCACGTAGCCCTGACACGCCGCGCCGTGGGAGAAGGCGCGCGGTTCGTCGTGTGGCCCGAGTCGTCCGTCCCGGACTACTACGACGACGGTCCTCCCGTGGCCCGGGAGCTGCAGGCGCTCGCTCGCGAGTCCCGGGCGGCTCTGCTCTTCGGCAACGACGATCGCGAGGTCGACGGGAGGAGCCTCCGGGTCTTCGTCGGGGCAAAGCTGCTCTCTCCGGGCGGCGAGCTGGCCTATCGATACCACAAGATCCGCCTCGTCCCCTTCGGCGAGTACGTGCCGATGCAGCCCCTCCTGACCCTCGGCGGCCGCGTCGCGGCGAAGCTGGTCCAGCAGGTCGCCGACTTCACGCCGGGCCAGAGTCTCTCCCTGGCCCCCGTGGACGGGCACCTGGCGGGTGCCTTCATCTGCTACGAGGCCATCTTTCCCGAGCTGGTGCGCGGCTTCGCGGATGGCGGGGCCGACCTCCTGGTCAACATCACCAACGACGCCTGGTACGGGCGGACGTCGGCGCCCCACCAACACCTGGCCATGGCGGCCTTCCGTGCGGTGGAGAACGGCAAGTACCTCGTCCGCGCGGCGAACACGGGGGTCACCGCGGTCATCGACCCACGAGGGCGCGTCGTGGACCAGACGCCGCTCTTCGAGCGGACGGTCCTCGTCCGGGACGTGCCGTGGGTCCCCGGACGGACCTTCTACGCCCGCCACGGGGACGTCTTCGCCTGGACCTGCCTCGGGCTCGCGGCGGCCCTGGCGGCAACGGCCGTCTCCCGTCGCCGCGTCTCCGGCGTTCTTGTGGTTAACTAGATCGTTTGGACAGGAGGTCGGCTTGAGCAGTGATCTTTCACAGCGGTGGAGCGCGCTGGCGGTGAGGGCTGCGGACGTCCGCAGCTATCTTTGACCAGGGCCGACTGACGGCGGAGCTGGGCAAGCTCGAGGAAAAGATGGCCGAGGGCGACTTCTGGAAGGACCAGGAGGCGGCCCAGAAGGTCATGCAGCGCCGGAAGAAGATCGAGGCCGACCTCGGTCTGCTGAAGCGCCTTCGCGGCCAGGAGGACGACGCCAAGGTTCTCGTCGAGTGGCTGGACGCGGGGGAGGACGTTTCCAAGGACCTCGAGACCAGCCTCGCGGCGTTCGAATCCGCCCTCGAAGAGGCCGAGTTCCAGAAGATGCTCGGGGGCGAGCACGACCGCGCTCCGGCGATCCTCTCGATCAACGCGGGAGCCGGCGGTACCGAGAGCCAGGACTGGGCCGAGATGCTCCTCCGCATGTACCTCCGCTGGTGCGACAAGCGGGGCTTCAAGCGGGACATCACCGACATCCAGGCCGGGGAGGAGGCGGGAATCAAGAGCGCCACGGTCCTCGTCCAGGGGGAATACGCCTACGGCTACCTGTCGGCCGAGGTCGGCGTGCACCGCCTGGTCCGGATCAGCCCCTTCGATTCGGCCGCCCGCCGCCACACGTCCTTTGCCTCGGTCTTCGTCTGGCCCCAGATCGACGACGACATCACCATCGAAGTCCAGGAGAAGGACATCCGCGTCGACACCTACCGGTCGAGCGGCGCGGGAGGACAGCACGTGAACGTCACGGACTCGGCCGTGCGCATCACCCATATGCCCAGCGGGATCGTGGTCTCGTGCCAGAACGAGCGGAGCCAGATCCGGAACCGCGAGGTGGCCATGAAGGTGCTGAAGGCGCGCCTCTACGATCTCGAGGTCCAGAAGCAGCGGGCGAAGCTCGACGCCGTCGAGGCCGGGAAGATGCAGATCGCCTTCGGCAGCCAGATCCGCTCCTACGTCCTTCACCCCTACCGCATGATCAAGGACCACCGGACGAAGTTCGAGGTGGGGGACGTCGACCGCGTGATGGACGGGGATCTCGACGGGTTCATCAAGTCGACACTCATCGCGCGGGCCAAGGGGACGCTCGGACAGGGCGCCGCGGCGGGCGAAGACTAGTCCCTCAGTTGGAGGCGGTGGCGGCAGGCGCCTTGGGCTCGGTCCCCGCGACGAAGGCCTCCATCTGGACCCCGGGCGTGCCGGGACGCGCCGGCCTTCCCATGTCGTCGACCGGAACGAAGACGATGTTCCCGGGGATCGGGTACTCCTCGATCGGCTTGTCCTTCATCGCCTGCGCCCAGAAGTCCATCCAGATGGGCAGCGCGGCCCGCGCGCCCTCCTCGTGGGGGCCCAGGGTCTCCCGCTTCTCGTCGTAGCCGACCCAGACGGCGGCGGCCAGGCTCGGCTCGAATCCGACGAACCAGGCGTCGGTGAAGTCGTTGGTCGTCCCGGTCTTTCCCGGCGATGGGCCGGCCGAGGGAGCGGGCCCGCACCGCCGTGCCGTGCTCGACGACGCCCTTGAGCAGGCTGGTCATGATGTAGGCCGTGTCGGCGCGGATGGCGTCCTTGGCCTCGGGCCGGTCCTCTTCGATGATGTTGCCGTCGCGGTCGGTGATGCGCGTCAGGAGCATCGGCTTCATGCGCAGCCCCTGGTTCGCGAATGCGCCGTACGCGGCGACCATCTCGGCCGGCGTCGCCTCGCCGGCACCGAGGGCGATGGGAAGGAACGGCGGGAACTCTCCCGAGAGACCGAGCTTCCGCGCGTACTCGATGCCGGTCTCGATCCCTTCGGCCTGGAGGGTCTTGACCGCCGGGACGTTCCGGCTGTGCTCGAGCGCCCGGCGCAGGGGAATGGGCCCCCAGTACTCGCCGTCGTAGTTGTGGGGGGACCAGACCGTCTTGTTCCAGGGGTTGGGGAAGGAGATCGGCGAGTCCACGATGATGGTCGCGGGCGTCCAGCCCATCTTCTCGATGGCCGCCGAATAGATGAAGGGCTTGAAGGCGGAGCCGACCTGCCGCATCGCCTGGGTCGAGCGGTTGAACTTGCTCCGCTCGAAGTCGTACCCCCCGACCATCGCCTTGACGGCCCCGGTTCGCACCTCGACCGAGATGAGGGCGCCTTCGACCTTGGGCTCCTGCTCCAGCAGGACTCGCGCCTCCTTCTTGCCTCCCGAGTCGGCGAGGGACTGGATGACGAACGGGGCGACGGCGCCGCGGGGCAGGGCCTCGGCGACGTTGGCCTTGTGCGTCCACTCCATCTCCTTCGGAGTGACCCGTGCGCGGTACTCGCCGATCTGGACCACGGCCGTTCCCCGCTCCGAGGCCAGCACGACGCCCCGCACGACGTCGCCCGCCGCCATCGGCCAGTCCCATTCGTCCAGGTGGACGGGATCGGGGAACTGGCCGTCCTTCAGGATCGAGATGGTTGTGGGGACGAAGCCGCGCGAGCGCCGGTCGAGGATCCGGAGGCCCTTCTTGACCGCGTCGTTGGCCGCCTTCTGCAGCGTCGGGTCGAGGGTCGTGTAGACCTTCAGGCCCCCCTGGTAGATCCGCTGGCTGCCGTACTCGCGCTCGAGATACTTCCGGACCTCCTCCAGGAAATGGGGCGCGATGGAGGGAGGGTTCTTGCGGACGTGGAGGCGGAGGGGCTCGGCCTTGGCCCGCTCGGCCTCGGCGGCGCTCACGTACTTCTCCTCGAGCATCCGGTCCAGGACGTGGTTTCGGCGGGCCACCGCCCGCTCGGGGCCGTCGACGGGGGAGAGGCGGCGTGCGTTCTGGGGCAGGCCGGCCAGGAGCGCCGCTTCCTCGAGGGTGAGGTCCTTGATCGACTTGCCGAAGAAGAACTGGCTGGCCGCTTCGACGCCGTAGTTGCCGTGGCCGAAATAGACCTGGTTGCAGTAGAGGGTGAAGATCTCCTCCTTCGTGAAGTTCTTCTCGATCTGGAAGGCGAGGATGATCTCCTTGATCTTGCGCTCGGGCGTCTTCTCGGGAGTCAGGAAGAGGAGGCGCGAGAGCTGCATCGTCAGCGTCGAGAAGCCCTGCCGGAAGTGTCCGGAGCGGAAGTTCGCCAGGGCGGCCCCGGGGACGCGCCACGGGTTGATGCCGATGTGTTTCCAGAAATCCGCGTCCTCGACGGCCACGATGGCGTTGCGGAGGACCGGCGGAATGTCCTTGAACGAGACGATGACGCGCTTCTCTATCGCGAACTCTCCCAGGATGCTGCCGTCGGCCGAGTAGACCTGGGTGATGACGTTGGGCTCGAAGTTCTCGAGGGACGAGACCTGGGGAAGGTCGCTCCCGTAGGCCAGGAAGATCCCGAGGAATGCGCCCCCCACGATCGCGGCGACGAAGAGCACGATGATGACGGCGCGCCGCACGGAAAAGCGTATCACGACGTGGGGCGCGCAGGCTCGCGCGGCGCGGCGGCGACGCGCTACTTGTTGTCCTTGTGGGGCGCCGGGTGCGACGGGGCGGGCGTCGGGGGAGGAGGCGTCCGGTGCTGCGGCTCGGTTCGCGGCGGGGGCGTCGTCCTCGGCTGGCTCTGCGGTGGCGTCGTCGTCTTGGGCTGGCTGCGCGGCGTGGCCGTTCGAGCATCGCCTTCCCGATCGCGCGGCTCGCTCAGGGGCTTGAAGATGCGACGCAACACGTCGCGATCGGGATCCGAGAGGCGCTGGGAGCGATCCTCGTCCCCTTGACGCTGCCGGGGTCTGGCCGTATCGCCGCTCCCCGGAGACCGCGTGTCGGTCGGATGGCGGCCCTCGGTGGGGGGTGGCGTCGGCCGGTCGGAACCCGCCCCCGCGCCCGTGGCGCGCTCGCGCTCCCGGGACACGTCGCTCGGCCGGTCGGTGCGAGCGCTCTCCGGGCGGTCGTTGACGTCCCGCCCGCGATCGTAGCGGTCGTCGTGCCGGACGCCATGCCGGACCGGCGCCGGGATCATGATCGACGGGTCGGCGCGAAGCTCCGGGACCGTGTCGCCGATCGTCGGCTTGATGTTGACCGCGCGCGGAACGGCACCGTCGCGGCCCGGCGCCGCGGGGCCGTCGGCGAGGCGCTGAAGGTCGCGCGAGGGGCGCGACCGAGGGGACTCCGCGACGCGCAGGGCCTGCACCTCCGCGATGCGAGGGTCCACCCGACGGCGCGCCACGTCCCGCATCGGGAGGTCCCCCTTGCGGGTGTAGATCCACGGGCTCGCCTGCGTGGGCTGACCCACCGAGCCGCGCGGGACCGCGTTCCCTCGGAAGGCATCGGCGCCCACGGGCCTGTCCCCCCGGCCCAGGGGGCACCACCCGACATAGTCGCCGCCTACGGCCCACGACACCCACGCAGGGCCCCACACGCTGCCGGGGATCCAGTACCAGCCGAGGCCACCGGAGTATCCCCATCGACCGTAGTGCGACGGCGCCCAGCCCCAGGACTCGCCCGGCACCCAGGTCCATCCGTAGACGGACCAGAGCCACCGGCCGTCCCCGTAGGGGCGCCACCCGGCGGACACGTAGGGGCGCCAGACGTTGCCGACCTCCGTGACGTAGTACCAGGACCCGTGGGATTCGAGCTCCGCGGCGTAGGGCGCCACCTCGTCGGGGAGATAGCGGCGCGCCTCGCCGCTCAGCGCGTCGTGGCGATCCCGCTCGTCGCACCAGTCGGAGAACGCGTCTCCTTCGCGGCGCTCGAAGCGCTGAGGGCTCTCGGGGACCTCGCCGCGCCGGGCGTACGTCCGCTCTCCCGCCTCGACGCTCACGCGGCGCCGCCCGGTGTCGAGGCTGGCCTCGCCCTCCTCCACCGAGAGGCGCGTCTCGCCGGCCTCGGCGTCGATTCGGAGGACGACCCGGTCCTCGGTTTCCACGAGCCCGCCCGGTGTCTCGATGGCGTAGTCTGCGACCCGCTGGCCGTTCCGCGCCTGAAGCACCAGGCCCCCGGACCACAGCCGCAGCACGATCCGCTCGCTGCGCCCGTCTTCGTGGGCCACGTAGTCGAGCTTGCTCTGGGTGTCGAGGCGCAGCACGCTCCCGTCGACGAATTGGAACTCCGCGCGCCCCCGGTCGTCGGTCCAGATCCGGTCCCCGGGCAGGAACGGCACGTTCAGGCCCGCTTCCTCGGCTCCGGCCTCGGACGCCCGCTGGATGGTGACGCCGTCCTCCAGGTAGCGGATCCGGCCGTGTCGGAAGTCGTCGTCGGAAGCGAGGGCCGAGACTGCGCCGCTCAAAGCCACGATCGCGACGAGGGAGTTACGGATCATCAGGGTTGCTCCGGCGCCTCCAGACCGACGCCTATCCTCCATGGCAGCAAGGCGCATGCCGGGTCGGACCTCGGTCTTCCATCATTGTTATCAACATTTTACAGCGGCCCGGGGGGCGCGTGCTGTCCTCGTCGGAGGCCGTCACCGTCCGCCTGAGACCCCCACCGCAGGGGTCAGGGGCGGACCTTCTCCGCGATCGATTGGGCCTGGAGGAAAAGAAGGAGGTAGTCACGCCCCCCGGCCTTGGAGTCGGTGCCGCTCATGTTGAAGCCCCCGAAGGGATGACCACCGACCATGGCGCCCGTGCACTTGCGGTTGATATACAGGTTTCCGACGAAGAATTCACGCCGAGCCCGTTCGATCTTGGTCGCGTCCCGGGTATAGACCGCGCCCGTCAGGCCGAACTCGGTGTCGTTGGCGATGCGCAGGGCATCGTCGAAGTCTCGCGCCTTGAGGACCGCGAGGACCGGTCCGAAGATCTCCTCCTGGGCGATCCGCGCCCCCGAGGCGATGTCGGCGATGATCGTGGGCCGGAGGAAGTACCCGCCGTCTCGCGCGACGTCGGGGCCGCCGGCGACGAGACGTCCTTCGCCCGCGCCCACCCGGATGTACTCCCGTATCGCTTCCAGGGCCGAGGCGTTGACGACGGGCCCCATGTGGCTCTCGGGATCGTCGGCCGCCCCCACCTTGAGCGCCTGTGTTCTGGCCTTCACCTTTTCCACGAACGCGTCGTAGACGCGCGCGTCGACGATCGCCCGCGAGCAGGCCGAGCACTTCTGCCCCTGGAACCCGAAGGCCGAGGCCACGACGCCCTGCGCGGCCTCGTCCAGGTCTGCGTCGGCATCGACCACGATGGCGTCCTTGCCCCCCATCTCGGCCACAACCCGCTTGATCCAGCGCTGCCCCGGCTGGGGCTTCGCCGCCAGCTCGTTGATGTGGAGCCCCACTCCCTTCGAGCCCGTGAACGCCACGAACCGCGTCAGGGGATGGGCCACGAGGGGGTCGCCCACCTCGGCGCCACTGCCCGGCAGGAAGTTGAGGACGCCCTTCGGCAACCCGAGGGACTCCATCAGGGCGACGAACTGCGCGGCGATCACCGGCGCGTCCGAGGAGGGTTTCAGGACGACGGTGTTGCCGGTGACGATCGCGGCGGTCGTCATACCGACCATGATCGCCAGGGGGAAGTTCCACGGCGGTACCACGACGCCGACTCCCAGCGGGAGGTAGACGAGGGCGTTCAGCTCCCCAGGCATCGGCGTGACCGGCTGCGGGCCCGAGTAGCGCAGGTTCTCGCGGCCGTAGAACTCGAGGAAGTCGATGGCTTCCGCGGTGTCGGCGTCGGCCTCAGGCCACGTCTTGCCGACCTCGTAGACGAGCCAGGCCGAGAACTCGTGCTTCCGCCGTCGCATGGCGTCGGCCGCGCGGAAGAGGAAGGCGCTTCGCTCCGCGGCCGGGACGGTCTTCCACGTCGGGAATGCGGCATGGGCCGTCCGGACGGCGGCCTCGGCTTGTTCCTTCGTTCCCTTCGCCACGAACCCGACGACCTGTTCCGTGCGCGAGGGGTTGAGGGATCGGATCTTCGCCTCGGTGGCCACGTGCTGGCCGTCGATCACGAGGTCGTAGCTGGCGCCGAGCTTCGCCCCGACGGCCTCGAGAGCCGCCTTCATGGCGGCCTTCTCCTCGGGTCGCGAAAAATCCGTGAAGGGCTCGTTCCGGAAAGGGCCGCGATCTGTCGCATCGTTCATGGTCCGATGCTACTCCCTGATTCGGGCCTCGCTCAACATCGACCGCTCGTCCGTTTGCCTGACAGCCGGTGGGCTGCTAAACTCCACGTTTGTCCCGCTGCCGGAGTGGCGGAATTGGCAGACGCGCACGGTTCAGGGCCGTGTTGGCTTCGGCTAGTGTGGGTTCAAGTCCCACCTCCGGCACCACTCTTCATCAGCAGTTGCACCCCGATCGTGACCGATCTCGTCTACATCGCTGAGGCACCTCAGGGGTAGACTGCCTTCATCCAGGAGGCAATTCAGATGCTGCAACGCCTCGTCGGTCCCCCCCGCCGGCTTTTCGCAGCCCTCTCGCTGGGCGTCGCCCTCCTCGGCGTTGCCGCGTGGCAGCACACGGCTGCGGCCGCTCAGCCGCCCGCCGCTCACGGCCCGCACTGGTCGTACGAAGGCGCGGAGGACCCGTCGCACTGGGCCCGACTCTCGCCCGAGTTCGCCTCGTGCGGCGTTGGCCATCAGCAGTCGCCCATCGACATCGTGACCGCCGCGGCCACCCCGCTCCCCGCAGGAACCGCCGGCTTCGATCCGGTCCTGTTCGGCCCGACCACTCGGCAAGCGGTGCCCGTCGACATCGTGAACAACGGCCACACGGTCCAGGTGGACACGGTCGGGTCCGGCGCTCTCATGATCGGCGACGCCCGCTATGTGCTCCAGCAGTTTCACTTCCACAGCCCCAGCGAGCACACGGTGGACGGACGCTCCTATCCCCTCGAGGTCCACTTCGTCCACAAGGCCACGGACGGGAAGCTCGCGGTCATCGGCGTCCTCTTCGAAGAAGGGGCCGAGAACCCGGCGCTCGCGCCGTTCTGGAAGAGCCTGCCGAGATCGGCCGGCGCGCCCGTCGACCTCGGCGCTGGCGGTGTCAGCATCGACACGTTGTTGCCCGCCCGACGCGACGCCTACCGCTACGCGGGCTCGCTCACGACGCCGCCCTGCAGCGAGGCCGTGAAGTGGGTCGTGATGGCGGACCACGTTTCGGCGTCGGCCGCTCAGATTGCGACCTTCCGGGCGATCATCCAAGGCAACAACCGGCCCGTTCAGCCCCTCCGCGGTCGGGCGGTCTACACGGACGCCATTCGCTGAGGGATCCCGATTGCCGGTCTAGTCTCGGTCGTTTGGGCTGGGGGGCGCCACGGCCTTCTGGTGATGGGGTGAGTTCTGGTAGTGCTGGGCGAGCAGGTCCTCGCCCCAGTCGCCGGCGAAGTCCCGCCAGACGGAGTGGATGTGATTCGCCTCGTCCTGCGTGTTGTCGAGCTCGATGAGGAAGGTCGGACCCTGCACTCGGTAGTAGTGCCCCTCGCCCGGCTCGACGCCGCCCATCCAGGCGAACTTCACGGGGTCCAGGCCGGCCTTGCGCAACCGCGCGATCCGCTCTTCGGCGAGCGTCTTCGGCAGGTTGCTCGCGTACTCGTCGATGACGGCCATGAGCAGGCCGCGCTGCTCGGTCGTCATCGCGCTCCATGCGAGGCCCTTGTTCTCCTGGATGGCCGCGGTGCGGGCGTTGGACGTCAGTATGTCGGTCGGCGCCTGGGCGCGGATGATCGCCTCCGCGCGCTGCGAGGCCGTCAATCCCTTCACGAGCGCCCGCCCCAGGTCTTCCTCGGCGTGCAGGACGCGCGTCCCCTTGCTCGGTCCGCTGCGCACCTCCGCAGGGTTGGTGCCGAAGAACTGGGGCGTCGATGCGATCGACTTGCCGGCGACGATCGTCCAGTTCTGCGAGAGGTGATGCCCCTCCCAGCGCCAGCCCCAGGTGCCGGCGTCCGAGGGCTCCCCGAAGACCGTGAGGTAGTAGAGCTCCGTGTCCCGCCGGACGGGATCGTGCTCCATCTCGGCGAGCACCGGCTCGAGGGCGCGGATGGCCTCGGCCTTGGAGTAGCCCTTCTCGCTCAGACCGGCGTGGAGCAGGTGAAGCGCCGCCGTCTGCTGGGCGGGGGTCATCCGCTTGAGCGGCAGCCCGGCCCGCGGCTTCGGAATGAAGTGCCAGTTGAAGCGCTCCTCGCTGTCGAAAGGAAACCTCGCCAGGGCCGATTGACCGGGGTCGAGGGTGACCAGGAACGCCTTCGCCGCCGTTGCCATGGCCGACGAGGCCGTTTGGGCCCCCGCGCGCGGGACAGCGGTGAGAAGGAGAAGGAGGACGGAGACGGCGATCCGGCACTCGGGAAGCAGGCTGCGCATTCCGCATTCTACCCGCGGGTTCGAGTTGCACCTCCGGCGCCCAGCACTGAACGCGTGGCCGGCGGCGACGGCGAGGGCTCGAACCGCAGGCGCGGAGCGTAGCCCGGCCCGGGTCCGGGCGCGGGCAGCTCGGCCGGCCACTCGTCGACGAGCGTCACGCGGCCTGAGGCGTCGGAGCGGAATATCACGACCTGGTCGAAGCGAAAGACCCTCGACTCGACGCCCCACGGCGCCTTGATGATGTTCCAGGGCTCGAGGTGGACGCCATCGGGCCCCTGGTCACAGAAATAGAAGATCTGCTCGGGCGCGTTGGGCACGCACCCCGCGACGTGCGGGCCGTAGACGAGGTCCAGCGCATGGTGGAAGGAATAGGTCCCGAGCCAGGCCTGGGCGCCGTCCAGCAGCACCACGATCGTTCCGGGCTTGAGGGTGCCCGCCGTGCTCACGATCTGCGCCAGGCTGCTGGCCTGAGGCGCATACTTGCTGACGCGCTCCCACGCCTCCTGTACCTGGGAGGTTCGCGCCGCCGCCGTGGCCACGACGACGGCGCCGAGCAGGGCGATAGCCGGAAAGCGCGCGCGCAGGGGGAGCGCGCCGGCCGCGAGCCCAATGGCTGCGGACAGCGTGAGGCCGATCCACGGCGCCGCCAGGAACTCGGTTCGGCTCGCACCATCGAGGTGCGTGGCCACGATGAAGGCACTGTAGGCTGCTGCGGCGCCGACGATTCCGACGAGCGCGGCGGTCGCAAAGCGCCGACGGGAGCCGGTCGTCTCCGCGGAAGGCCCGAGGACGGCCATCGCAACGACAACCATTGCGGCGGAGATGATCGGCCGCGGCTTCAGGAACGCGGAGGGCAGGGTTTGGAAGAGCGGCGCCAGGTGGAGCCGAAACTGTTCCCCGAGGCGCGAGAGAAGGCCGCCGGGATCCAGGTCGGGGCGCATGATCTCGGCTTGATACCAGGACTCGGGGCGGCCGCGGAGCGCGGGGAACCCGTCGGCGAGTCGATAGACCGACCCGGGCTGGTCGCGGAGGAGCAGCGGCAGGGCGATGACCAGCGCGCCCAGAGCCATGACGCTCCCGTAGGCAAGGAGCGTGCTCCTGTCGAGGCGCACGCCCAGCCCCAGAAGCAGCAGCGGCGCGATCAGGAGCAGCGGAAGGGCGCCTTCATGGATACGGATCGTCACGAACGCGAGTCCCGCGGCTGCGGCGATGACGGCGGGCCGTCCTGCCGCGATGGTCAGAAGGAACAGGACGCCGATCGTGGCAGCCGTGATCCCGGAATACGCCGACGAGTAGATCGAGTCGAGCCGGAACAGGTCCGAGGGCGCCCAGGTCGCGGCGAAGACGCCGGCGAGGAGCGCCCAGTCGTGGCGGCCGGGCGCGACGCGAAGCACGAGCAGGCTCGTGAGGATCCCCGCCAGCACGAGATAGTGCCCATGAAGCAGGAACGAGGCGCCCAGCAAGTGCGAGGGGAACAGGGCGACCGGGACGTTGAAGAGAAGTCCCAGCGGGCGGTTCGCGTAGGGGACGGAGAGGATCCCATGGGACGAAAGGGACAGGACCAGCCACTCGTCCACGCCGCCGAAGTTGTCGAGCCGTACGGCGGAAAACTGCGCCCAGAAGGCGCCATACACGGCGGCGAGCACGATTCCGACTCTCGCCCATGCGGGCCGCACCGGCCCCGGCGTGCCGAGCATGCGGCGCGATCCTAGCATGGCGCTCGGAAACCCGGCACGTCGGTGATACACTCAAGGTGCCTCGCGCTCGGTTCTACGGAGCGCCTGGGGCAGTCCCACCTCCTCCGAGAAGCACCCCTCAGACGGTCCCTTCGCGGCGGGAGATTTCGCCGCGTCGTCCTCGACAGAAGATCGAGGCGCATGGCCGTTGAATGAATTGAGAGTTGATGGAATTACGTGATCGTGTGTTGGAGCTGTTGAACAAGGATGGCCGACCGGTGTCGGTCCGGGAGGTCGCGCGCCGGCTCGGCCTCGAGAAAGAAGAGCGGGTCGAGCTGACGGCGGAGCTGCGCCGCCTCATCGAGACGGGGGAGGTCGTGAAGATCCGCGGAGCGCGGATCGGCCTGCCCTCCCGGATGAACCTGGTGGCTGGCCGGCTCAGCTGCAACGCGGGCGGCTTCGGTTTCGTGGTCCCCGACAAGAGGCGCCCGGGCGAGCCCGACGTCTACGTCTCCGCCGTGAACCTGAAGGAGGCCCTCCACGGAGACCGGGTCGTGGTGCGGGTGGAGCGCGCCACGCCGAAGGGGCCCGAGGGGCGCATCATCCGGGTCCTGGAGCGCGGCCTCCAGCGCATCGTGGGACGCTTCGAGAGCGACGGCCGCTTCGGCGGACACGTGATCCCCTTCGATCGCCGGATCCTTCACGAGCTGTTCATCCCACCTGGGGACGAGGGCGGCGCCGTGCCGGGGGAGATGGTGTCGGCCCAGATGGACCGGCCTCCCACCGCCACGCGGAACCCGTCGGGTCACGTCCTCAAGGTCCTGGGGCGACTCGAGGACCCCGGCGTCGACCTGAACGTGGTCATGGCCAAGTACGACCTTCCGGACGCGTTTCCCGGCGGACGTCGAGGCCGAGGCCGAGCGCGTTCCGAAGACCGTCGGTCCGGAGGCTGTCACCGACCGCACCGACTTCCGCCCGTGGGCGACCGTGACGGTCGACCCCGAAACCGCCCGCGACTTCGACGATGCGATCAGCCTCGACCATCTTCCGAACGGTCATTGGCTTCTGGCGGTCCACATCGCCGACGTCGCGCACTACGTCCCGGTGGGCTCGCAGCTGGACCAGGAGGCCTATCTCCGCGGCACGTCGGTCTACTTTCCCGACCGCGTCGTCCCCATGCTGCCCCACGCGCTCTCGAGCAACATCTGCAGCCTCGTCGAGGGCGAAGACCGGCTGACCCAGACCGTGGTCCTGGAGCTGGACGGCAAGGGGCGCGTCCAGCGTGCCGAGTTCCACGACGGCGTCATCCGAAGCGCCGCGCGGATGACCTACCAGCAGGTCCAGAAGATCGTCGACGGCGATGCCGACCTGCGGCAGCGCTACGCGTCCCTCGTCCCGCTCTTCGAGCGGATGAACGAGCTGGCCAAGGTCATGCGCCGGCACCGCTACGAGCGCGGGTCGCTGGACTTCGATCTCCCGGAGCCGAAGCTGGTGCTTGGTGACGCCGGCGAGATGGTCGGCATCGTGGCGACTCCGCGCCTCGACAGCATGAAGATGATCGAGGAGTTCATGCTGGCGGCGAACGAGGCCGTGGCCGAGCACCTGGCCAAGGCCGGCGCGCCCGCCCTGTACCGCATCCACGAGCGCCCGGACCCCGAGCGCGTCGAGGAGTTCTGCGAGCTGGTGGCGTCCTTCGGGTACCGCGTGCCTCCGAACCTGGAGGAGATGCGTCCCCAGGACTTCCAGCTCATCCTCCGGCAGATCGAGGGAAAGCCCGAGTCGAAGCTCGTGTCGTACCTCCTCTTGCGCACCATGAAGCTCGCGCGCTACTTCGAGGAGAACCTCGGCCACTTCGGCCTTGCCACCGACATGTACGCGCACTTCACGAGCCCCATCCGGCGCTATCCGGACCTGGTGGTCCACCGCGCGTTGCGAGGCCTGCGCCAACGTGCGCCCGAGGACGCGGCGCTACGAGAGGCCCTTCCCGAGATGGGGCGCCACCTCTCCGACATGGAGAGGCGCGCCACCGACGCCGAGCGAGAGCTCATCGAGTGGAAGAAGGTCCGCTTCATGGCCGACAAGCTGGGGGACGTCTTCTCCGGCTACGTGACGGGCGTCCAGACCTTCGGGCTCTTCGTCGAGCTCAACGAGGTCTACGTCCAGGGCCTCGTTCACGTCTCGTCGATGACCGACGACTACTACGTGTTCAACGAGAAGGCCCATACCCTGAAGGGCGAGAACACGAGCAAGGTCTACCGCCTCGGCGACGCCGTCGAGATCCAGGTCGTGAAGGTCGACCTCGAGCGACGCCAGATCGACTTCGCGCTGGTCGACGTCTTGAAGCGGTCGGCGGGAGGAGGGGCTGCTGCTCGCCGCCCGGCCGGCGGCCGTCGTCCCGGCAGCGACGCGCCCCGGCCGAAGGGTCGGCCGGCCCACACCCCGAAAGACGGCGCCCCGTCGTGGCCGCAAGGCCGTTTCGCGCCGGAAGCGGTGATCATCGCTGTTCGCGCCGCACACCGACGAGTGCTCGGCGTCCTACCCTTGCTACTCGCAAGGTCGACGCCTACCATTCGAAGTCCAGGTCATGCCCCCCATCGGTAGGTCCGGGAAGACGACCGCGGACCCGACGAAGACGTCAGATTCTTCTGGTCGCACACCTGTGGACCGGCCCCGCGACGGGCCGCTAGACCAGGGCCGCTTCGCTCCCGGCACGATCCTCGCCGGTCGCTACCGTGTGGTCGGCCTCCTGGGCCTGGGAGGCATGGGCGAGGTCTACAGGGCCGACGACCTTCGCCTCCGGGAGAGCGTGGCGCTCAAGCTGCTGCGACCCGATCTCGCCGCGGACCCTGTCCGTCTCGCCCGCCTCCATGCCGAAGTGCGAATCGCCCGCAACGTCTCCCACCCCCACGTCTGCCGCGTTCACGACATCGGCGAGGCCGACGGCCTGACCTTCCTCAGCATGGAGTACGTGGACGGCGAGGACCTTGCCGCGCTCCTGAAGCGGGTGGGACGTCTGCCGGCGGAGCGGGCGGTGGTGGTGGCACGACAGATCTGCGCGGGCCTGGCGGCCGTCCACGAGAGCGGGGCGCTTCACCGTGACCTGAAGCCCTCGAACGTGATGATCGACGGGCGGGGGCATGCCCGCCTGACCGACTTCGGCCTCGCCGTCGTCGCCGACGAGGCGCGCGGGGAAGCACCCGAGATCGCCGGCACCCCTGCCTACATGGCGCCGGAGCAGATCGCGGGCACGGCCCTGACGCCCCAGACCGACCTCTTCGCCCTCGGCCTCGTTCTCTACGAGCTGTTCACGGGGCGGGCCGCTTTCCCCGCGGGGTCGAAGCCCGGCGCCGAGGAGACCGAGCGCACCGCCCCTCTACAGCCCTCGAGCCACGTGGCGGATCTCGACCCGCGCATCGAACGCGTGATCCTCCAGTGTCTCGAGACGGTCCCCGAGCGACGGCCGGCCTCCGCGGGCGCGGTGGCCGCGGCCCTTTCCGGGGACGACGCCCTCGCCGCCGCAATCGCGGCTGGCGAGACCCCGTCGCCCGCGATGGTGGCGGCGGCGGGGGAGGGCGCCGGCTTCAGGCCGGTAACGGCGCTGGCCGTGGCTGCCCTCGGCCTCCTGGTCTTCACGCTGCACGTCGTGTTCCAGGACCACGTCACGTTCTTCGCCCAGATCCCCCTCGAGAAGCCCCCCGCCGTTCTGGCGGAGCGGGCCCGCGAAGTGATGCGCAGGCTTGGCTATCCTGAGCCCCGGAGCCAGGACTTCGGCTTCACCTACGACGACGCGTTCCTCCAGTACACGGAGGACCACGACGCGTCGCCACGGCGCTGGGAGGCGCTGCGCGTGGGACAACCCGCCGCGATCTCATTTTGGTGCTGGGAGGACGCGGTGGAGGGTGGTCCTCGTGAGCTCTCCCATCCCGCGCTTCGCGGAGGTCCCGGGCTGCCACAGGGAATCGCAGTGTTGCACCTGGATACCCGGGGCCGGCTCCTCCACTTCCTCCTGGTGCCCTGGGCAGGCTATGCCGCGCTGGAGACGGCCCCGGACTGGAACGTCCCACTGGCCCTGGCCGGACTGGACCCGGCCGCGCTGCGTCCCGCGGAGCCGACCTCCATCCCGGCGGTCTTCGCCGACCGCCGCGCCGCCTGGGAAGGCGTCTTCCCCGAAGCGCCTCGGTTTCCGCTGCGTGTCGAGGCGGCCGCTTTCCGCGGTCGGATCGTGGACTTCCGGATCCTGGCCCCCTGGACTGGTGCGGCGCCTGCGCCCCGATTGGACGCCTCGACGCTCGAGGGAGGGATCATGGCCCTCCTCGTCCCGGTCCTGATCGCGGGCCTTTTCCTCGCACGCCGCAACTACCGGTTGGGTCGCGGGGACCGGAAGAGCGCTTGGCGCGTGGCCGTCGTGGCTTTCGCCTGCCAGCTGTTGTCTTCGCTCTTCTGGAACGTCCACGCCGGCTCGCCGCTCGACCAGTGGCAGAGCCTCTCCTCAGCTGTCGGGAAGGCACTCTTCATGTCCGCCCAGCTCTGGGTCTTCTACATGGCGCTCGAGCCCTACGCACGTCGCCGCTGGCCGGAGACGCTCATCGCCTGGAGCCGGCTGCTGTCGGGCCGTTTCCGCGACCCATTGGTGGGCCGCGACCTTCTGGTGGGAGCTCTGATCGCGCCGTCGGCTTTCGCCCTCCTGATCCTGTGCCACACCGTCCAGGTTTGGATCGGAGAGCCGGGGCCGCGGCTCTTGGAGGCGCCCCTCTACCTCACGCTCGGGGTTCAGAACTTTGCGTTCCGCTTGTTCGACATGCTGCGCGTGGCAATCCTCGTCGGGATGATGGCGCTGCTATTCCTCGTGCTGCTGCGGGCGTTGCTCCGCCACCAGGCCGCGGCCCTGTGGGCCGTCTTTGCCGCCTTCACGGCGATCCTGGCGTTGGGATGGGGGCGCGGCCGCCTCTCGTGGGTGGAGCTGCTCGCGTACGCGAGCATCAGCGTCCTCTTCTGCGTGACCCTGCGCTTCGGCCTCCTGGCCGCGATCGTGGCCATGTTCCTGGCTCTGCTCCTGGATTCTCCGATGACGACGAATCCGTGGGCCTGGTATGCCCAGACGACCTTTCTCCTCTGCGGACTGTTCGCCGCCGTGGTGGGCTGGGGACTGTATGCCTCCCTTGCTGGCCGATCCATCGGGTGGAGCCGCCTCCTCGAGGAGTAGCCGGCCCCAACTCCCTCACGACCGTCGCTGGATTACTTCCCCGGGCGAGACAGGCCGCGCCACTGCGGGCCGTACAGCGGGTGGGCGAGGACGGCGTCCCAGGGCTTCCGGCCCGCGCGCCAGGTCCAGAGGCGGTAGTAGTTCTTGGCGCCGAAGAGGCACAGGTCGAAGATCGGCGTGTTGAAGAAGAGCTTCTTCAGGAACGACTTCCGGAGGAGGTTCTCGATCATCGACACGGCGTTGTGCTCGGCGGGCTGGAAGCGGACCTGCGCTGCCGCCGGCTGGACTCCGCGGACCTCGATCTGGCCCGGATCGTTCGTGCCGATGCCGCGGGCCGCGCATGTGGCGAGATGGCGGACGGTAGCCGGGTCCAGACCCATGACCTGCGCCTGGACCGTGTCGAGGGCGACGGGGTCGCGGGAGCAGAGGATCAGGTCCGCGATCACGGGGTTCCCCGACTTGGGGCCGTTACCCTTCGAGGGCGACGGTCGCGTCCATCAGCGCCAGGGCCGGCCGCATGACGAAGTTGAGATCGGCCAGGGCGTCGTCCAGGACCAGGTGGTATTCGTGGCGCATCTTGCCGATGCACCCCCACTGGTTCTTGATGGCCCCCGAGAGGCGCGTCTTCGCGTGGGTCTTCATGACGGGTACGGTGACGAGGAGCGTGTCCTTCAGGATCTGCGGGACGTCGATGCGCTTCAGGACGACGTTGCGGGGCTCGTCGTGGGGGACCGTCGCCGCGCGGGTCATGTTCACCCACCGGACGCCCGTCCGCTTGCAGACCTCGGCCATCCCGCTCTCGTGGAACGCCTTCTCGACGTCCTCGAGGACCTGATCCGACTCCACCATGTAGATCGTGCCGACGTGGTCCCGGATGGCGCCGATCAGGGCTTCGGCCACGAGGGGCGACGTGATGGAACCGGGGATGAAGAGATCCCAGCCGAGGTTCACCTTGAGGGAGACGTCGGCGCCCTTGGGGATCGCGCGGCTCCAGTCCGCGCCCTCGAGGGCGCGCCTGACGGCACCGGGGACGTCCCCCTTCACGGGCTCGATGGAGACGACCGACTTTTCCGCAGCCATGAGCCGCCCAGTATATCGGAAGCTCGCGGCGAGACGCGCCGCGGTCCTTCCGCTACAATCCGTTACTCGAGAGAGGAGCCCCAATGGCCGACGTGAGGAGCGTCACACTCAACCTGACCACCAAGGAGCTGACCTTCCTCCAGAAGGTGACGCGCCAGGACTACCACTTCATCACCGACGACGAGCAGGAGGCGCGCCTCAAGCTTCGAGACAAGCTCGTGGAGGGCGCCTACGACCAGAAGCAGAACCGCATCGTCCTCAGCTTGAACCGCGACGAGCTCCTCTTCCTCATCAAGGTGGCGCGGGAGAACTACTCCTTCATCGTGCGGTCCGAGAAGGAGGCCCGGCTGGCGCTGGCCGCGAAGCTCCACAAGACCGCGGAGACGGTCTTCGGGGTCTCGTCCCGGGAGGAGTAGCGGGAGTAGCCCGCCCGTTCAGGGCTTGGCCGGCTCCGCGGGCGCCTTCCGCGTGACCATCAGATGGCCCCGGTGGTTCACGTCGGGGTAGCCGTACCGGAACGTGATCTCCCGGTGGGGCTCGGACTTCCATAGCTCCTTGAAGGCGTCGGTCTCCTTCTGGTACGCGGGCCCCTGGAACGCCGGAATGAACGTCCCCTCGAAGCTGCCGTAGGTCTCCTGGACGAACCCCGCCTTCGCCGCGTAGCGCGGCGGCACCCCCGTCGTGTCGGAGAACGTGAAATCCGCGTTGGTCAGGAGGTAGTTCCGGATCGTGGAGAAGTCTCCCATCCAGAGGAGATACATGGCGGCCTTCACCATCGCCGAGACGTGTCCCTTGCTCTCCAGGTGATGGAGCAGCCTCGGGTCCTTGGCCAGCGGCCCGTTCGCGATGTTGGCGGCGATGTGGCGGTGCACTTGCGGAACGGCGTCGGTCTTGCCGACCGGACGGAACCCGACCTCGAGGTTCGAGAACGCCTCGGAGAAGTCGGGGGCGTTCCAGATCGTGTTGAGCTTCTGCGCCTTCTTCGGCTCGCTCGCGGCGATGTCTTCGGCGGTGAGGTAGTGGATCGTCCCGTCGGGCTCGAGGCGGAAGTACCGGAGGGACACGGGCTCCTGGCCGTGGACCGCCAGGCCCACCACGAAGAACGCGAGCTGCCCCGGGATCCCGCCGCGCTGGATCTTCATCAGGTCCTCGCTCGCGCTGTCGTCGAGGGTGAGGAGCTGCTTGATGGTCCTCCGGAAGAGGTCGAGGCTCTTGGACAGCTCGTCGCTCGTGAGGGACTTGAGCCGACGCGGGTCGCCGCCGTGCTCGAGGGCGACGGTCGTGATCACGGTCGCGTCCGGGTAGCTGGTGAGCGCTGAGATGAGGTCGCCTCCGCCGAAGGGGTAGACCACCTCCTTCGGCAGGCCCTCGGGACGCAGCTTCGCGAGGTAGGGCTTGGCCACGCCGACGTAGAGCTTGCGGTAGGCCTCGATCTTGGGCTCCATCCACTCGCAGTGGGTCTTCACCACCGCGGCGTCGATCCCTTCGGGGAGGGGATCGTTCCCCGCGCACGCCGCGATTCGATAGAGAAGGCGCACGTCGGACGTGAAGTCCTCCCCCTCGAGGGGCACGGGCGTCGGCGCCGGCGTGGCGACCGTCGTAGGTGGTGGGGGCGGAGGAGCGTCCTGGGGCTTGGCGCTGCACGCGCCGGCTTCGAGCGCAAGGATGACGACGAAGAGGGCGGGTCGGAAGGATCGGTTCATGGAGCGTAATCATGCAACGAAATGCCTTCTCGCGGTAGCGCCCTTGGTATGCTTTCTCCGTCATGCGCTCGTTCATCGTCGGGACGGCCGGCCACATCGACCACGGGAAGAGCGCGCTGGTCCGGGCCCTGACGGGCACCGACCCCGACCGGCTGAAGGAAGAGAAGGAGCGCGGAATCACCATCGACCTCGGCTTCGCACACCTCGCCCTGGCCGACGACGTCGTGGTCTCGTTCATCGACGTCCCCGGCCACGAGCGCTTCGTCCGGAACATGCTGGCGGGAGCCCACGGCATCGACGCCGCCGTCCTGGTGGTGGCGGCCGACGAGTCCGTGATGCCGCAGACCCGGGAGCACTTCGACATCTGCCGGCTCCTGCGGATCCCGCTCGGCCTCGTGGCGCTGACGAAGTGCGATCTGGCCGACGTCGAGACGCAGGACGTGGCCGAGAGCGAGGTGCGACAGCTCGTGGCAGGATCGTTTCTCGACGGCGCGCCGATGGTCCGCGTCTCGTCGCGCACCGGCGCCGGGCTGTCGGAGCTCCGGAAAGCGCTCCTCGACCTGGCGCGGGGAGCCGCCCCGCGCTCCGACGCCGGTGCCCTCCGCCTGCCGGTCGACCGCGTCTTCACGCTTCGGGGCTTCGGGACGATCGCGACCGGGACCCTCGTCGCGGGAAGCCTCGCCGAGGGGGACGAGATCGAGGTCCTTCCCTCGGGGCGGCGCGCGCGGGCCCGAAGCCTCCAGGTCCACGGCGGGGAGGTCCACCGAGCGAGCGCGGGGACCCGGGTCGCCGTCAACCTGGCCGGCCTCGAGGTGGCGGATCTGGGACGCGGGGACGTCCTGGCCCAGCCGGGCGCGTTGCGGCCGACCTCGATCCTGGATGTGCGCGTCTCGCTGCTGTCCGGACAGCGCCCGCTCCGGGACCAGACCCGCCTTCGGGTCCACGTGGCCAGCGCCGAGATCCTGGGTCGGGTTCGCTTCCCCGGCGGCCGGGTCCTGGCTCCCGGCGAGGAGAGCCTCGCGCAGATCCGTCTGGAGAAGCCCACGGTGGCGACACGCGGCGATCGCCTCATCCTCCGCGCCTACTCACCGGCCGTCACGGTGGGCGGGGCCCGGGTCCTCGACCCCCTGCCGGGAAAGCGGCGCGCGTCCGAAGTCCCGGACGAGCAGCGCGCGGCCGCGCTGGAGTCGGGTGACGTGACCGAGGCGGCGACGGCCCTGGTGAACGAGGCGGGGGAGCGCGGGGTCGACCTTCACGCCCTGTCGGCTCGGATCGGGTCTCCCCGGGGGGTTCTCTCGCAGGCCCTCGCCGCGCGTTCGGACGTCGTGGCGGTCGGCGGCGACCCGCCTATCTACGTCTCCAGGGCGTCGCTGGCGGCCGTGGGCCGGCGCATCGTGAGCGTGGTCTCCACCTTCCACGCCGAGAACCCGATCCGCACCGCGATCCCACGCGAGGAGCTGAGACAGCGGCTCACGTCGAGAGGCGCGGGGCCGGTCTTCGATCGCGCCCTCGAAGATGTGGCCGAGGGGGGGGAGCTCCGTATCGGCGACGCGGGGGTCGCCCTGGCCCGCCACTCCGTGGCCCTGAAGCCCGACGAGCAAGCGGCCCGGGACTCCCTGACGGCCGCGGCGCGGGCGGCGCGCCTCGAGGGGATCGAGGTCGGTCGTCTGGCCTCCGCCAGCGGCCAGGACCCGCGGACGCTGGAGCGCGTGGCGCGCCTCCTCGCCACCGAAGGCGTGCTGCGGCGGGTCGGCGAGGCCTGGGTGGAGGCCGCCGCCCTGGATGCGCTCAAGGACGAGGTGAGGCGACGCTGGCCCCCCGGCTCCCGTCTCGACGTGGGCGAGTTCAAGGCGCTCACGGGGCTCACGCGGCGGTTCGTGATCCCTCTTCTCGAGCACATGGACGCGACCCACGTCACGCGCCGCTCCGGAAACGAGCGATTCACCGTATCATCGCGCTGATGTCCTCGGCAGTGGATCGCAAGAGCGGGAAGGAGCGGCGGTCGAGCGGGCTCCTCCGCGTGCCGTTCGTGCGCGCCTGCTCCCTCTGGATGGGGGGAGACCCGAAGAGCGCGTTCATCGTGAACATCAACGTCCTGGGCGCCTACCTCGCGTCCGACGAGATCCCGGTCGTCGGCACGGTCATCGCCATCCGGTTCCAGGTCCCGGGGAACGAGATCGAGACCGAGATCCGCGGCGCCGTCGCGTGGGTCAACCCCGTGCAGCAGCACGTCGTCCACAGCCTGCCGCCGGGATTCGGCATGCGCTTCGTCGGCCTGGCGGATGCGGCTCGCGCCCGCATCGAGACCATCGTCGGGGAGTACGCCCTCCGTCAGCGACAGCCGTAGCTACACAAACAGGCTGACGGGGTTCTCCAGGAGGCGGCGGACCTCGGCCAGGAACTGCGCGGCGAGCGCGCCGTCGACGACGCGGTGGTCGGCGCTCAGCGTCACCTTCATCCGATGGCCGACGGCGAGCTGGTCGTTCACCACGACCGGCATCTTGCGGACCGCGCCGACCGCCAGGATGGCGCTTTCGGGCGGGTTGATGATGGCCGTGAACTCGGTCACGTCGTACATCCCGAGGTTGGAGATGCTGAACGTCGAGCCCATGAACTCCTCGGGGCGAAGCTTCCGGTCCCGGGCTCGGGTGGCCAGGTCCTTCACCTCCCGTGAGATGTCCACGACCGCCTTCCGATCGGCGTTGCGGACCACGGGGACGATGAGGCCGTCGGGCACCGCGACGGCGACGCCGATGTGGACGTCGGCATGGGTCACGATCTTGTCGCCGCCCCAGGAGGCGTTGACGCTCGAGAAGCGCGTGAGGGCACGGGCGCAGGCCTTCACCACGAGGTCGTTGAACGACACCTTGACGTTCTCGCCGCGGACCAGCTGCTCGCGAAGGCCCACGGCCGCGTCCATGTCGATCTCGACGGTCACGTAGAAGTGGGGCGCCGTGAACTTGCTCTCGGAGAGGCGCTTGGCGATCGTCTTCCGCATGTTGGAGAGCGGGATCTCCTGGCCGGGCGTCGGCTGCGGCGTCACCGGTGCGGCCGCGCGCGGTTCCGCCGGAGCCGCTGCGCCGGAAGCGCGGGGCGCGGGCCGCGCGCCGGAGGCGTAGGCCTCGATGTCGCGCTTGACGATCCGGCCGCCGGGGCCGCTGCCGGCGACGGACCCGAGCGGGATGTTCTGCTGCGCGGCGATGGAGCGCGCCAGAGGGCTGGCCTTCACGCGTCCGCCGTCGTTCGAGACGGCCGGCTGGGGCGCGACGGCCACGGGCGCCGCCGGCGGGGGAGCGGGAGACGTGACGACGGGCGCGGGCGTCGCGGCGACCGCGGGTGCCGGCGCGGCAGGTGCCGGCGCAGGAGCCGGCGCCGCAGCTGCCGATGCGATCATCGCCGAGATGTCCTCGTTGGCACCCGCGACGACGCCGATCAGCGCTCCAACGGGAGCCTTGCCGCCGGCCGGAACCAGGATCTTGCGCAGGATCCCGTCCCCGAGGGCCTCCATCTCCATGTTGGCCTTGTCGGTCTCGATCTCGGCCAGGACGTCGCCCACCTTGACGGCATCGCCTTCGTTCTTGGTCCACTTGACGATGGTCCCCTCTTCCATCGTCGGCGACAGCTTGGCCAGCACGACCTTGGTGACGCTCATCGGTAGAGGACCTGGTGGACGGCGTCGACCACCTTCTCCGGCTGCGGCAGGTAGGCCTTCTCCAGCGTCTTGGCGTAGGGCATCGGGACGTCGGCGGCGGTCACTCGGATCACGGGCGCGTCGAGGGCGTCGAAGCACTCGCGCTGCACCCGGTCGGCGATCTCGGCGCCGAAGCCCGCGTACCGCCACCCCTCCTCGACCACGACGCAGCGGTTCGTCTTCCGGACCGAGTCGAAGATCAGGTCCTCGTCGAGGGGGCGCAGCGTGCGCGGATCCACCACCTCGGCCTCGATGCCGTCCTTCGCCAGGAGGTCGGCGGCCTGGAGCGACGTGGTGACCGACCGACTCCACGCGACGATGGTCACGTCCTTCCCCTCGCGCTTCACGTCGCGCGAGGCCGAGGGGGATGTGGTACTCCTCGTCGGGGACCTCGCCCTTGAAGTTGTAGAGGACCTCGTTCTCCATGAAGATCACGGGGTTGTCGTCGCGGATGGCGCTCTTCAGGAGCCCCTTCGCGTCCTTGGGCGTCGACGGCATCACCACCACGAGGCCGGGGATGTGGGCGTACCAGCTCTCGAGGGCCTGCGAGTGCTGTGCGGCCACCTGGGCGGCCGCTCCCGACGGTCCGCGCATCACCATGGGGCAGCGGATCTGGCCGCCCGACATGTAGCGGTACTTGGCGGCGTGGTTGACGATCTGGTCGAGGGCGAGGATCGAGAAGTTGAACGTCATCATCTCGGCGATGGGGCGGAGGCCGATGAAGGCCGCGCCGACGGCGATGCCGGCGATGGCCTCCTCGGCGATGGGCGTGTCGCGGACGCGCCACTCGCCGTACTTCGCCAGCAGCCCCTGGGTGATCTTGTAGGCGCCCTGGTAGGCGCCCACCTCTTCGCCCAGGATGAAGACGTTCGGGTCCCGGGCCATCTCCTCGTTCATGGCCTGGTTCAGCGCCTCGCGCATCGTCAGGAGGGCCACGGCTAGCTCCCCACCTTGACGACGGCGGGCGCCGGTGCCGGGTACTCCGCGGGCACGCGGTCCTCGCGAACGGCGGCGCGCCAGGCCGGATCCTTCTCGGCCGCCCTTCATGTGCATGTACGGGGAGCGCACGTAGACGTCCTCGAAGAGGGATTCGGCCGGCGGGAACGGGCTCTCCTCGGCGAACTTCACGGCCGCGTCCATCTCCGCCAGGATCTCCTGGTCCATCGCGTCCAGCTCGGACTGGGGGACGCGCTCCTGCTCGACGAGGCGCTTGCCGAAGAGGTGGAGGGGGTCGGACTGCATCATGTGCTCCACCTCCTCCTTGGTGCGGTACTTCCCCGGGTCGGACATCGAGTGGCCGCGGTACCGGTAGGTCTCGGCCTCGATGAGGGTGGGCCGCTTCTCCTTGCGGGCCCGATCGATGGCCTCGCCCAGGACGTCCCGCACGGCCATGAGGTCCATGCCGTTCACCTCGCGGCGCGGTATGCCGTAGGCCGAGCCCCGCTGGTAGAGGTCCTTCACCGACGACGCGCGGTCGAGGGCCGTCCCCATGCCGTACCGGTTGTTCTCGATGATGTAGACGACGGGGAGGTCCCAGAGGGCGCTCACGTTCAGGGCCTCGTGGAAGGCGCCCTCGTTCACGGCGCCGTCGCCGAAGAAGCAGAGCGCGACCTGGTCCGTTCCCCGAAGCCGGATGCCGTAGCCCATGCCCGCGGCCATCGGGATGTGCCCGCCCACGATGCCGTCGCCGCCGAAGTTGCCGCGCGGGACGTCGTAGAAGTGCATGCTGCCGCCCTTGCCGCGGCTGATGCCGGTGGCCCTGCCGCACAGCTCGGCCAGCAGCGGCCGGGCGTCGGTGCCCCGGGCCAGGGCGAGGCCATGGTCGCGGTAGGAGGTGACGAAGTAGTCGTCGGATCGCAGCAGGCTCATCGCCGCCACGCCGACCGCCTCCTGGCCGATGTACAGGTGGAGGAAGCCGCCGATCTTCCCTTCCACGTAGAGCTGCGCGCAGCGCTCTTCGAAGCGGCGGATGAGAAGCATCGAACGGTAGAGTGAAAGCGCCTCTTGTCTATCCATTTCTTTCTGGGCCGAGCGAGAGAGTGAGCAACATGTTTTATACCGCGCCGGCCGCGGGGCGTCAACGAACGCATGTTAGGCTCGGCCCGTGGACAGCCTCCTCGCGCAGGCGCTGGGCGGAATCCTCGAGGGCGCGGAACCTGGCGGCCGCCATCGCCCTCGGGGCTTTCGCGGGCCTCGTCCTCGACATCGCCCTGCGCTTGCGATCGGGGCGCGCCGGCACCCTGCGAGCCCTTGCCTTCGCGGGCTTGGGGATCGCCGCGCTCGCCCTCGGCGGCCTCTACGCGTTCCTGGCGCGGTCCCTGGCTCCACCTGGGCGTTCGAGGGGCCCTTGCCCTGGCCCTCGGGAGCCTGCTGGTGGCGGGACCTGTCCTCGCCCTGCTCGTCGCGGGCCGCCCCGCGGCTGTGTGGCGGGATCGGCGCCTGGCTCGGGCGAGCCGGCGTGCTGGCGGCCCTCGTCGCCGTCGCGGTGGTCACGCTCCTGACCGCGGGCTTCGTCTCCCTGACCGAGGACCACCCCGTGCTCCTGGTCGACGTCACCGGCGAGACCGGCTCCCGGGAGGTCCACTGGACGCCCCCGGACGGCACGCCCCAGGTCCAGAGCCTGACGACGCACCACGTCGTGTTCCGCGAGCCGGGCGGCTCGTTCGTGGCCGAGGCCTGGGTCTACGGGGACGAGGTGGCGGTGAAGGGGCGGGTCCTGCGTCTGTCTCCGGTGCTGAACGCCGCCGGCTTCCCCAACCTCTTCGAGCTGCTCTTCGCCCACAACGGCTGGACGCACGGCCGAGCGCCACAACGCCTTCCCCCATGTCGGCGTCCTGCTTCCCCGCGTCGGCCCGCTCTCGGTGCACCCCCTCTGGCGTCCGCTCCAGGTGCGGCTGCTCGCCTACTGGGAGAGGCGCAGCGGAGACGGCGCCTGGGCCGTGCGCTCCGCCACGATCGAGTCGACGTACTTCCCGCTCGTGGACCCGGACGGCAAGCCGCTCAGCCACACGTACCGCCTCGTCCTGACCCCCGGCGGCCTGACCTCGTCGTGAGAGGACTTCGGCGCCGACGGATGGCCGTCGCGATCCTGGCCCTGGGCGCGGCCGCCAGTTCCGCGGGGCCCGTGCCGCCGCCCGACCTGATCCTCACCGGCGACTTCATCACCCTCGACCCGGGGACGCCGCGCGCACAGGCGATCGCCATCACCGGCCAGCGCATCGTGGCCGTGGGCCCGCAGGCCGGCGTCCTGGCGCTGGCCGGGCCGCATACCAGGCGCCTCGCGCTCCCCGGGGTCGTGGTTCCGGGCTTCGTCGATGCTCACGCCCATCCGTCGGCACTGGGAGAGCAGCTCGAGATCCTCGACCTGAGCAAGCTCTCGAAGGGGGAGATCCTCGCGCGCGTCGCTGCGGCGTCGCGCACGGCGCCGGAGGGCGAGTGGATCCGCGGAACAGGGTGGGACCAGGGGCGCTGGCAGCCGCCCGAGTTCCCGACGGCTGCCGAGCTCGACGGGGTGTCGGGCACCCATCCCGCGCTCCTGGACCGCGTCGACGGCCACTCCGTCTGGATCAACTCCCGGGCGCTCCGCCTCGCTCGCATCACGCGCGACACGCCCGACCCGAAGGGTGGGAGGGTCCAGCGCGACGCGGCCGGCGAGCCGACGGGCGTCCTGATCGACACGGCGGTCGATCTCGTGAGCCGAGTGGTGCCCGCGCCGACTCACGCCACGCTGGAACGCCGGCTTCGGGCGGCGATGGCCCGGTACGCGGCCTGGGGGTTGACGGGCGTCCACGATGCGGGCGCCAGCCTGGCCGACATCGCCCTCTACAAGGAGCTGCTCGCGAAGAAGGCCGCTGCCCCTCCGTGTCTACGCGATGGCCCTCGGCACCGGAGAGACGGCGGAGCACTACCTGCAGAGCGGGCCCGAGATCGGCCTGGGCGACGGCCGCCTGACGATCCGGAGCTTCAAGGTGCTCCTCGACGGCGCCCTCGGATCGCGGGGAGCGCAGCTGTCGGAACCCTACAGCGACGCGCCGTCGGAGCGCGGCCTCGAGCTCCTGGGCGACCAGGCCCTGGCCACGCTCGTGGAACGGGCCGCCGCCAAGGGATTCCAGGTCTGCGCCCACGCCATCGGCGACCTCGCGAACCACCGCCTGCTCGACGCGTTCGCTCGGGCCGGAGACGCCGCCCGCAAGCTCCGGTTCCGCGACGAGCACGCCTCCATCGTCCGGGACGAGGACGTGCCGCGGTTCGCGACGCTGGGCGTGGTCGCGTCGATGCAGCCGGTCTTCGTCGGGGAGTACAGCCGCTGGGCCGCCGAGCGCGTCGGGCCGGCTCGTCTCAAGTGGGTCTACCGCACGCGGGACTTGCTGGAGCAGGGCGCCGTCGTCGCCTCGGGGACCGACTTCCCGAGCTCCGACGCGGGGGACGCCGTGGCCACGCTCGCCAGCATGGTCACCCGGAGCGGCCCCGATGGCGCGCCGGCGGACGGCTGGCTTCCGGATCAGAGGGTCGATGTCGACGTCGCCTTGCGGAGCATGACGGCCGCACCCGCCTTCGCGTCCTTCCAGGAGAACGACCTGGGCGCGCTGACCGTCGGGCGATACGCCGACCTCACAGTCCTCTCCGCGGACCCCTACGCGGTGCCGCCCGCCGAGCTGCGGTCCCTTCGCGTCCTCATGACCTGGGTGGGTGGCCGCGTCGTCTTCGAGCTCGGCGTCGCGCCCTGGGAAGGGCGGGGGGTGCATCGGCTCGAGCCAGGCGCTACAGGAACGGCGGGTCGTCGGCGGTGGCGGGGCGCCCTTCGGCGGCGTGGACGACGCCGTCGCTGCCGAGCATGAGGTATCGGCCGGTTCCGCCGTGGGCGCGGCCGAGACGGCGAAGCGGCGGAAGCTCCGCTTCGGGCATCCGGCCGTGGGCGCCACCGGGTCCATCACCGTGAGCTCGAAGTGACAGCCGTTCGCCTCGGGCGCGGCCAGCTCCGGTGGCAGGAACACCGGGCCCGACGGCGGGTAGTTCGTGATCACGCTCGCGGGGTTGGTGAGCCCGTCGAGGTCGGCATAGGTTCCGCAGGTCCCGAGCCGAAAGGCCTCCTCGGCGGCCACGACGGCTTTGAGGCGCGCGACGCACACGGCCGCCGTCGACCGCGCCCGAGACGCCGCGACTTCAGGTACCTGGGGAGGTAGATCGCCGCGATCACACCCGCGACGGTCAACATGAGCAGCACCAGGCATCCGACGGCGCCGATGATCAGGAGGGTCTTGCCACTTCCTGCGGCCTTGGCCGGCGACGCGCGGGGCGGCGGCGCGGGGCTCGAGCCGCGGCAGCGACGGGGCGGCCGCTCGCGGGGCGGCGGGCCGAGGTGGCGCCGCCGGGGGTGGCGGAGGCGGCTGCGGAGGGCGGTTTCGCCGGTGGGGGCGGTGCCGCGACCGGCGGCCGAGGTGCGGGAGCGGGCGCGGGGGCCGCGGGCGCGCGGCGGCGAGGCGCGGCCGCTCCGCTCAGGTCGTTCATGTCCTCCGGGGCCATCACGAGCGTCCCGGGGACGTCCTCCTCGAGGACCTTCAGGGTCACCTCGCCGACCCGGACCGTGTCCCCCACGACGAGCTGGGCCCGCTCGACCTTCTTGCCGTTGACGTAGACGCCGTTGGCGCTGCCGGCGTCCCGGACGGCGATCCCGTCGGGGCCCGCCTCGAGCACCGCATGGCGGCGCGAGCACTTGGGGTCGTTCAGGACGAGGTCGCAGGACGGGTCGCGGCCGAGCACGGCCACGGTCCCCGACAGCTCGACCTCGTGCTGAGCCCCGGTCGGATAGCGGATCTCGAATCTCACGGTATCCCTTTTGCCACCGATGACTTGACCGGATTCTAGCAGGGATTGGAGGGCGCCGCCCACGGCTGGCGCTCCGGCCCCGGCGTGGTGTAGCATCGGCTTCCGCCGTTCTCTCGGGAGATCGCTTCAATGATCACTGCGGATCCTCAGAAGCGGGCCGCGCGCCTCGCGGAGCTCAAGGAGATCCTGACCCGCACGGCGGCCCCCGACGACCGGGACCTGCTCCTCTCCTTCGCCCCGGTCCTCTACGCGGAGATGCCCGACCGGATCGCCCTGGACCTCCACGTCGAGACCCTGGCGGCGCGGATCCAGGAGCATTTCCGCTTCGTGGTCCGGGAGATGCCCCCGGCCTTCCAGCTCTACAAGGGGCTCCCGGGCATCCACGTCTGGGCCCGGAACCCGAGCGAGGCCGAGTCCCGCGCCACCGGCGCCGAGGACGGCCTCCCCCTGGAGACGACCATCGTCGAGACCCACACCCTGGACGCGCCGTTCATCTTCGAGAGCCTGAAGAACTACTTCCAGAAGGCGGACCTCCGCGTCTTCTCGGCGATCCATCCGATGTTCAGCGTCCGCCGCCAGTGGGAGCGGATCGTGGCGGTGGGCTCCTCCCAGGACGAGGGCTCGAAGGAATCGTTCTGCCACTTCCAGATCGAGCGCATCGAGTCCAAGGAGCGGCTCCGGCGCATCGAGCACGAGATCTTCTCGGTCCTGAAGGCCGTCTTCACGGCGGTCGAGGACTTCCAGGACATGGTCCGGGTCGTCGCGCGAGACGGGGCCGCGCCTCCGGTCGCGCCGCGGCGACGCGCCCGACGTCGCGTCGGCCCGGGCCTTCCTCGACTGGCTCCTCCAGGACAACTACATCCTCCTCGGCACCGCCCGCTACCGCATCGGCGCCGACGACCTGCCCGATCGCATCCCCGAGAGCGCGTCGGGCGTCTTCACCGACGCGACGCTGCTGCCGGTGGTCTTTCCCGGGCGTCATCGAGGAGGTGGAGGCCCACGTCCGGCCCGAGCCCGGCGACGATCGGATCATCGACATCGACTACTGCAAGAACGCGCACCGCCATCTACCACCTCGAGCCGATCGACGACATCGTCCTCCGCGAGTGGAACGAGGACGGGAGCCTGGCCGAGGTCACCGTTCTCGTCGGGCGCTTCGCCAAGGGGGCCTTCGCCGAGAAGGCCTCCGACATCCCGCCGCTGAAGGAGAAGCAGGACTGGCTCCTGGCCCACAGCGGCGCCCTGCCCAACTCCCACGCCTTCCGGGAGATCCGCGGCGTCTTCAACCGCTTCCCCAAGCGGGAGCTCTTCTACGCCGACGTCCAGAGCCTGAAGGAGGTCCTGGACCGCATCGTCTACATGACGGGGGACGACGAGATCGCGGTCTACAGCCGGACCGGGAAGGGGTACGTCGCCCTCTCCATCGCCTTCTCGCGCCTCCGCTACTCGTACAAGATCGAGGAGGACCTGCGCCGGAGCCCTGGCCGAGGAGTTCGGGCCGATCTCCTTCCACACCTCGGCCGACTGCGGCGGCGGTGACGCTGCTCCTCTACTACTTCGACGCCAACCTCCTCGAGCACCCGGTGGAGGAAGAGGCCGTGCGCCGCCTCACGCGGGCACTCGTCACCACCTGGGAGGACCGGGTGAGCGCGATCCTGGAGAAGTCGTTCGGAGAGCGGGAGGGGCGCCGCCTCTTCGAGCGCTACGTGCGCTCCGAGACGCGGAGCGGCATCTACCGCGAGTCGACGCCCCCCGAGGAGGTCCCCGACGACCTGACCCACCTCGAGACCCTCGAGGGCCGCCTCGTCACCGCCGTGGTGCCGCGGACGAGCGAGATGGTGAGCCTGAAGCTCTACTCGGTGCGACCGCTCGGCCTCACCGACACGCTCCGGACCCTCCAGAACCTGGGCCTGTCGCGTCACCGAGGAGCTTCAGATCACCCTGGCGCTCCCCGAGGGCCGGAAGGGGTATCTCTACCGGTTCGCCATCGAGGCTCCCCCGGGCCGCATCGCGTCACTTCTGTCGGGCGGTGAGCGCTTCGCCAAGGCGCTCCGGGCCCTCGACGAAGAACGGGCGAGCGACGATCCGCTGAACGGCCTCGTCCTGCAGGCCGGACTCGGCTGGCGCGAGGTCGAGGTGCTGCGCGCGCTGCGCAACCACCTGCTCCAGATTCGGCCGTACTACAACGTCGAGACCGTGAACGGCGTCCTGCTCGCGCAACAGCAACGTGGCCCGCGCGCTCTTCCGGTCCTTCGCCGCGCGCTTCGACCCGGCGGTCACGGGGGACCGCGCCGAGGCCATCGCCGAGAGCGAGAAGGGTGTCAGGGCCGCCCTCGAGGCCGTGCGCAGCCTCGCCGAGGACGAGGTCCTCCGCGCCCTCGACAACCTCGTCCGATCCAGCCTGCGCACGAACTTCTACCAGAGCCCCGAGCGGCCGGTGGTGGCGATCAAGGTCGACAGCCGGAAGGTCGAGGGGATGCCGTCGCCACGGCCCATGTTCGAGATCTACGTCCACTCGCGGCTCATCCAGGGGATCCACCTGCGCGGCGGCAAGGTCGCGCGGGGCGGCATCCGCTGGAGCGACCGCCACGACGACTTCCGGACCGAGATCCTGGGCCTGATGAAGACGCAGATGGTGAAGAACGCCATCATCGTCCCCGTCGGCTCCAAGGGAGGCTTCGTCCTCAAGGGCGACGTCCCGCCGCGGCCGGCGCTCGACGCCTACCTGATCGACCGCTACCGGGAGTTCGTGTCCGGGCCTCCTCGACGTCACCGACAACATCGTGGACGGCGAAGACGCTCCACCCGCCCGAGGTCGTGCGCCACGACGCCGACGATCCGTACCTCGTGGTGGCGGCCGACAAGGGGACGGCGCACCTCTCCGACACCGCGAACAGCGTCTCGGCGCAGTACGGCTTCTGGCTCGGCGACGCCTTCGCCTCCGGGGGGAGCGTCGGCTACGACCACAAGAAGGTCGGGATCACGGCCCGCGGGGCGTGGGAGTGCGTGAAGCACCACTTCAAGAACCTGGGCCTCGACGTCCAGACGCAGGCCTTCACCATGGCCGGCGTCGGCGACATGGCGGGGGACGTCTTCGGCAACGGCGCCCTCATGAGCCGCGCGACGCGCCTCGTGGCCGCCTTCAACCACCTGCACATCTTCGTCGACCCCAACCCCGACCCCGAGAAGACGTACAAGGAGCGCGAGCGCCTCTTCCGCCTGCCGCGGTCGAGCTGGCGCGACTACGACACGAGCCTCATCAGCGCCGGCGGCGGCATCTTCGACCGATCCGCCAAGGCGATCCCGCTGTCCCCCGAGATACGCCAGCTCCTCGACATCGAGGGGGAGAGCGCCTCCGGGGAGGAGGTCGTGCGCCGCATCCTGACGATGCGCGTGGACCTCCTGTACAACGGCGGCATCGGCACCTACGTGAAGGCCTCGAGCGAGGAGGACGCCGACGTCGGCGATCGCGCCAACGACCGCGTGCGCGTCGACGGCCGCGACCTGCGGGCGCGGGTGGTGGGCGAAGGGCGGCAACCTCGGCTTCACCCAGAAGGGCCGCCTCGAGTACTGGCAGCGGGGCGGTCTCGTGAACACCGACGCCGTGGACAACTCGGGCGGCGTCGACATGTCGGACCACGAGGTCAACATCAAGATCCTCATGGACCTCCTCGTGAAGCGCGGCGCCGTGAAGGGGCGGGAGGAGCGCAACAGGATCCTGGCCGAGATGACCGAGGAGGTCGCGGATCTGGTGCTCGCCGACAACGCGAGCCAGGCCCTGGCCCTGAGCCTCGACGGCCTCCGGAGCGCCGCCCGCTACGACGAGTTCGTCCGTCTCATCGAGGACATGGCGGGGGCCGGCGTCCTGAACCGCGCGGACGACGCGATCCCCACGCGCGACGAGCTCCTGGCGAGCCCCGAGCAGAAGCGGGGCCTGCCGCGGCCGCTTCTCTGCCTCCTCCTCGGCCACACGAAGATGTTCGCCTTCGAGATGGTGATGGAGAGCGACTTCCCGGAGAGCGCCTCAGGGCGTCCCTTGCTCGAGCGCTACTTCCCGAAGCGGCTCCACGTCTTCAGCGAGCACTTCGAGGGGCACGCCCTGCGCCGGGAGATCGTCGCCACCGCGGCCGTCAACTACATCATCAACAACGCCGGCGTCTGCTTCCTGTCTCGTCTCATGGCGACGACGAAGGCGGGCATCGGCGAGGTCGTGGCCGCCTACCTCGCTGCCGATCGCGAGTCGGGCGTCGAGAAGCGGGCGGCCATATTGGGCGCAGGGCATCCCGCCGCGGCCGAGCAGGAGGCCCTTCTCGGCCTCGAAGACGAGCTGGAGGCCGCGACTCGCTCGCAGCTCGGAACGGCTTGAGGGTCCCGGCCCTCCTGCTCCTGGCGTTCGCCGCCGGCTCGGGGCTCGCCGGCGCGGCCGCCGATCCCCACCCGGCCGGCGCGGCCGGGCGAGGGGCCTACGCCTTCGACGTGAGCCTCGGGACCCTTACCCTCAAGGACGGCGTCCACCTCGCGGCGACGTACTTCAGGCCGCGCCCCCGCGTGAAGGGCGAGCGGTTCCCGGTGCTGCTCGAGTTCCTTCCGTACCGCAAGGACGAGTCCACGTACATCGGCGACTACCCGATCTATTCCTACTTCGCGAAGCACGGCTTCGCCTGCGCGAGGGTGGACATCCGCGGCACCGGCGGCTCGGAAGGGCCGGTCCCCGATCGCGAGTACTCGGAGCAGGAGCTGGACGACGCCGTCGAGGTCATCGCCCAGCTCGCGGCGCAGCCCTGGTCCAACGGCAACGTCGGCATGTGGGGGATCTCGTGGGGCGGCTTCAATGCGATCCAGGTCGCCATGCGCCAGCCTCCGGCGCTCAAGGCCATCCTGGCGGCTCACGCTTCCGACAACCTCTTCTACGACGGCATCGACTTTCTCGACGGCGCCTTTCACGTCGACTCGTACCACCTCCAGGTCCACCACGAGAACGGCCTGCCGAAGCCCCCCGACTACAGGCTCGACGACGCCTACTTCAAGGAGCGGTTCGAGTCGTACCCCTGGTTCTTCACCTACGTGAAGCACCAGGTGGACGGCCCCTTCTGGCGCAAGAGCGCGCTGCGCTACGACTTCAAGAAGCTCAAGGTCCCGATCTACCTGATCGGCGGCCTCCTCGACGGATATCGCGACGCGGTGCTGCGGGTTCTCGAGAACGCCGCTGTGCCCGTCAAGGCCGAGATCGGGCCCGTGGCACCACGATTGGCCCGACGAAGGCGAGCCGGGACCGAACTATGACTGGGGCGTCGAGGCGACGAAGTGGTGGGACCACTGGCTTCGCGGGGAGTCCAACGGCATCGGCGACGGGAAGAGCCTCGCCGTCTTCGTCCGCGACGGGCACGCCCCCGACGATCGTCGCAAGACGACGCCGGGGGAGTGGCGCCTCGAAGACTGGCCCATCCAGAGGACCTCCTGGAAGCGCCTCTTTCCCACGGAGCAGCACGACCTGGCCCCGAAGGCGGAGAAGGAGAGCGTCGAGAAGCTCGCCTACGGTCCCGGCTACGGCATCGCCGCAGGGCTCTGGTGGGGCGAGCCGACCGGAGACATGCGATCCGACGATGCCGGGAGCCTCGTCTTCGACACGCCGGAGCTCACGGATGCGACCGAGATCGTGGGCTTCCCGCGCGTCCACATCCGCGTGTCGGCCGACGCGCCCGTGGCCCACTGGATCGCCCGCGTCGAGGACGTCCAGCCGAACGGCACGGTCGCGCTGGTGGCGGCCGCCCTCCGGAACGCGTCGCGCCATCCCGACCCGCTTCGGCCGGAGCCCCTGGTCCCCGGGCAGGCCGTCGACCTCTCCTTCGACCTGCACTTCACCACCTGGACGTTCAAGCCGGGGCACCGCATCCGCCTCGCGGTCACGAACGCCCAGTTCCCGATGATCTGGCCGACTCCCTACGCAATGACGACGACGCTGCACCTCGGCGAGGGATCCTGGGTCGAGCTGCCGACCATCCCCTTCGAGAAGCGACCGGTGCCCGCCTTCGTTCCGCCGGAGCCGCGCGACCCGCGCCCCGACGCCAAGTGGCTGGAGTGCGAGGAGTGGCCGGAGGGCGTTCGGGAGCTGCGCCGCGACATGGCCCAGGGGAAGACCAGCTACGAGTGGAAGGCGGTGTGCGGCTGGGAGATCGGCGAGCGCCGGTACCACAACACGCAGCGCAACTTCTACGAGGCCAGCGATTCGCGCCCGGCCGAGTCCCGCTTCCGCGGCGACGAGTCCCACCGCATCGTCACCGAGCGTCCCGGGCCGCAGCCTGGAGCTGCGGACGGTCCTCGAGGTGCGCTCCGACGAGAAGAGCTTCTACGTGACCTTCACGAGGCGCCTGCTGGAGAACGAGGCCCTCGTGCGCGAGAAGCAGTGGGCCGAGACCATCCCCCGGCAGCTCCAGTAGCGAGGCGCGGAGATCAGCCGGATCCGAGGGAACTCACGTTTTTCTCATCTCGAGCCCATGGCAATGAAGCCCCGAAGATCCGATGATCTCGGCACGTCCAGGAGGTGAGGAATTGCAGATGCTGCTCTTGTCGGTCGCGATCCTGGCCCTTGCGGGTGGTGATTCGCCTGTCGCTGCGCTTCGACTACGACTCCAAGGCCCCCCTCGACGTCCGGGTAGAGGGCACCGCCGCGCGCGAAGGCGCCCTCGTCGGAGAGGTGACCTACTCGAAGCTTGCCGGCGGCCGGACCGGGGCCACGCTCGTGACACCGAAAGCGAACGGGCGGCACCCGGCGGTGCTGTTCGTCCACTGGTACGACTCCGACGCCACCAACTCCAACCGCACGCAGTTCCTGGACGAGGCGGTCGGCCTCGCCCAGTCCGGCGTCGTCTCGCTTCTCATCGACACGATGTGGTCCGACACGAAATGGTTCGGGATCCGCAACCCCGCCGACGACCTTCCGAACTCGGTGGCGCAGGTGAAGGAGCTGCGACGCGCCCTGGACGTCCTCGACGTCGCGCCCCGAGGTCGACCCCAAGCGCATCGCCTACGTCGGCCACGATTTCGGCGCCATGTACGGCTCGCTCCTCGGCGGCGCGGACCGCCGGGTCTCGGCCTACGTTCTGATCGCCGGGACGAAGTCCTTCAGCGATTGGTACCTGCTGGGGCGGAAGCTCGAAGGAGACGCGCGCGCCGCGGTGGTTCGCGAGCTCGCTCCCCTCGACCCTGCCGCTCGTGTCGGTGACCTCGCCCCGAGCCCCGTCCTGTTCCAGTTCGGGACGCAGGACCACTTCGTTCCCGCCGCCTCGGCCGACGCTTTCTTCGCCGGCGCCACGGAGCCCGAAGGAGATCCGCCGCTACGACTGCGGCCACGAGATGAACGCCGCAGCTGCAGCCGACCGCGTGGCCTGGGTGAAGGCGAAGCTGGGCCTCTGACCGCGCCGTTCCGCCCCGCAAACGTTTGACGGTGCGTCGGCGAAATGGTCTAATCACCGACTGCTGCAACGGCCTGGTAGCTCAGTTGGTAGAGCAGCGGACTGAAAATCCGCGTGTCGGCGGTTCAATTCCGTCCCAGGCCACCAACCCCAACCCTTCCCACTTCGCCCCGCGTCGAAGCGCCTCGCGGCGACGCCAATGACCCTAGGGAGTCCCGTCGTCCCACATGTGATGGGAGATCCGCCAGGATCCATCGGGCAATTTTCTGAGGACGTTGAGATAGGTGCCGGGGTGACCGTAGGTCTTGGCGGCCCCATCTTCCATCGACCGTCCACCAGACATCGTCGTGTCCGTGGACGTAGGCCAGGCGACAGTCGCCACCGACACCTTCGGTCGTTATGTCGAGCTTCGTGATCGTTGTCGCTGGGGCATTCGGTGGCCACCAGTACTCTTTTATCGCCGCGATCCCGATCACGGGTTGGGCACCATGGGCGGGCAAGAGCACGGCGTCCTCGGTAAGGGTGGCAAGCACACCCTTGGCATCGCCTCGGAGCCAGGCTGCTCTGTACGCTTCGATGACGCCTCGAACCGCCTGGGCATCCTTGGCTGGGATCGGTCCGCCGCACTCCTCGGAGTGCGCCCATGCCGGAACGCACGCCAAGAGGAAAGCTGCGGCCGGCAGGAGGCGCCGCCAGCCTCGCAAGAGAATGGTGGAAGGGAAGACGGCCTCAGTTGCATGTTCGTTCATTGGTCTCTAGACGACGCTCACGGCAGCGCTAGGCGGTCGGCTGCGGTCTCCGCCGCGAGGCTCTGGTCGATGGCGCCCGCCTTCCTGACGCCGGCTTGGCGGGTAGGGACAGGGCGTACTCCACTCCGTGTTCCACCCAACGCTCCAGATCCGCGTCCGCTTCGAGGCCCAGGGAGGCCACATACAGGAACCCCTTCATCGGTCGTCCGGTAAAGTCCATGGGTCGGGCGTGGGCCTGCCGGAGCAGACGTTCATGGGCCTCCCTACCGACCCGAACCATCAGGTCATCCTTGACGATGCCGACACACATATGGCCGCCAATCAGGAACGCGATGCCCCCGAACATTCTCTTCTCGGAGACGCCCTGACGCTCGTCAAGGATTCCGCGGATACGTTCGGCCAACCCCTCGTCGTACCCCATCGCACGCTCCTTGTCCGCTGACCTTTCGCTTCAATGCCTGCGGATTCCGAGTTCATGAGTTCGGCTGTGCAGGGCTCCCACGCTGAGCGCTTGTGCCGCGCGGAACGGCTATAGTAGCTCCCGCAAGGAGCCCGATGGCGATCGAGCCCGGCACGCAGCTGGGACAGTTCGAGGTCTTGTCGCCGCTGGGCCGCGGCGGCATGGGAGAGGTGTATCGCGCGCGCGACTCGCGGCTCTCCCGCGAGGTGGCGCTCAAGGTCCTGCCCGAGGCCCTGGCCAAGGATGCCGACCGGGTGCTGCGTTTCGAGCGTGAGGCCCGGGTCCTTGCCTCCCTGAACCACCCGCACATCGCGGCCGTCCACGGCTTCGAGCAGGGGGACGGCCACCGTTTTCTCGTGCTCGAGCTCGTGCCCGGGCTGACGCTGGCGGAACGGCTCGCCAAGGGCCCGATCGAGGTTCGCGAGGCCCTGACCATCGCCCGCCAGATCGCGGAGGCCCTCGAAGAGGCCCACTCCAAGGGCGTGATCCACCGCGACCTCAAGCCCGCAAACGTCAAGATCACACCCGAAGGGCGGGTGAAGGTCCTCGACTTCGGCCTGGCCAAGGCCATGGGAATGGACGAACCGTCGGAGGCCTCGCTCGAAGACTCGCCGACGCTGGACCGCGTGGACAGCGCGGGTGTCATCCTGGGCACGGCCGGCTACATGAGCCCCGAGCAGGCGCGAGGATATGTCGTGGACAAGCGGGCCGACGTCTGGGCCTTCGGGTGCGTGCTCTTCGAGATGCTGGCGGGGCGGCGGCTCTTCAGCGGCCCCTCGAGCACCGATGCCCTCGCTGCGGTGCTCACGGCCGAGCCCGAATGGGCCCGGCTGCCCGAGCGGACGCCCCCGCTCGTGCGGAGCCTGTTGCGCCGCTGCCTGCAGAAGGACAAGGCCTCGCGGCTCCACGACATCGCCGATGCGCGCCTCGAGATCGAGGACGCGCTGCGGGAGGAGATCTCGGGAATCGTCCCGGCACCTCGGTCCCGCCCCCCGTTCGATCCCCGCCGGGCCCTTACGCATGCTCTCGCGTTCGTGGTCGGCGGCCTCGCGGGCGCGGCGCTCGTGTCCGCGCTCGCGCGGCCGAAACCGGTCGCGTCCACCGGCCGCTTCAACATAAACCTGCCGGCCGAGAGCGTTCTGCGCAACGCCTTGCAGGGCGTCCTTCCCATCGTGCTCTCCTCGGACGGCACGCGCATCGCCTACGTCGGCCAGCGTCCCGATGGCCGGAACCAGGTCTTCGTGCGGCGCATGGATCGCCTCACGCCCGAACCCGTGGCAGGGACCGAGGGCGCGATCATGCCCTTCCTCTCACCGAACGGCGAGTGGCTCGGCTTCATGTCCGAGGGCAAGGTAAAGAAGATCCCGCTGGCAGGCGGGCAAGCCTCCGTGATCTGCGACGCTCCCGACCCACGCGGCGCAAGCTGGGGCGAGGATGGAACCCTGCTGCTCGCGCCCCGAAACGGCGGCGGAAGGTGTCGCCCGACGGCAAGCAGATCGCGGTCGTGATCGAAGGCCCTGAGGACAGCCTCTGGGTCCTCGACATCCAATCCGGCACGCCGAGCCGGCTGACCTCCGACATGGACGTCAGCTCGGTCGAATGGAGCCCGGACGGCCGCTCCCTGTTCCTCACCGGCAACGCGGACGGTCCACGGAGCATCTACAAGGTCGCGGCCGACGGCAGCGGGAAGCCGGAGCTCGTGTTCCGCAAGACGGAATGGTGGACGAACGACCTCTCTCCGCGCCCGGACGGCTCCGGCGTCCTGTTCGCGGCGCAGGACGTGGGCGGTCACGACATCGTCTTCGTCCGCGAGGGGAGCCAGAAGGCCGAGCCATTCCTGGCGACGCCCAGCGACGAACGCCAGGAGGCGTTCTCCCCGAGCGGCGTCTTCGTCGCTTATACGTCGAACGAATCTGGCCGAAACGAGGTCTACGTGCGTCCCTTTCCTGGACCTGGTCCGAAGCGCCAGGTCTCGACCAGCGGCGGGATCATCCCGAGCTGGTCACGGGACGGCCGGGAGATCTTCTACTGGCAACCGGACCAGGTCGGGCGCCTCATGAAGGTGGCTTTCGACCCGGGGGACGCGAAGCTGAGCCGGCCGCAACCGCTCTTCGAGGTGCCCCTCGCCCAAGTCGATACCATGTCCCTGATGCCGGGCAACCAGCAGTTCGTGATGGTGGAGCCAGTGAGCGAGGAGACGAGCCCACTCCTCATCGTCGTGATCCCCAGCTTCCTCGACGAGATGAAAGGGCGTCTCGCGGGCAAGCGGCCGTGAGATCTTGCCCGCGCACCGGCGGGCACGGCCTCAGTGAAACGCGTACCCCAGAGTGAAGGTCAACGGGATGGACACGCCCGCGTTCCGTGGAAAGACGTTTCCGTTCGAGTAGTGACCGATATGGATCTCGGCATTGAGATGCCGGTCCTTGCCTGCGTAGACCCCCATCCCCATGAAATCCTGGAACGTAAAGTGCCTGCCCGTGTCGTTGCCATCGATGGAAACCCTGGAGATCGACGTTGGCCCGAGCAGGGAGTAGTTGAAATAGAGGTCGGCGCCCCCCAGGCGAAGCGGAGTGAACCTGAACTCGGGGAACAGGGACGCGGTGTAGAAGGTCGCTCTCTCCGAGCGGCTCTTCCAATAGGACACGCTCGCACCCCAGTCCAACGAGAATACCTTCCGGGTATGGAACAGGTTGCGTTGGTAGCGGACCGCAACGCCATGCTTCACCTGCGCGAGGCCCCCCCAGAAGATCGGCACGACGCCTCCCGACACGACGTGATTGACTTCGTAGCCGCCGCCGTCCGTCGAGTAGCCCACCTGCACGAGACTCCTTGGAAAGGCGAAGCCCGATCCCGAGTTCTCGGCGACATGTTCCTCCGACAGAGGTCGCATGTTGTGCGTGAAGCCACCCGTGAGCATGAGGGTGTGCGGCTGCTTCGCCGCCGAGTTGGCGGGGGAATAGGTTGCGCTCAGCCCGAGGTCCCACGACCGGTTCAAACGGTATCTCAACCCGCCCCCGAGCAGCGCCGCCCAATAGTTGGCGTCCTTGACGACCGGGATGTCGTTCGTCTCGAATCCGTGCCGGGTGACGATGCCCAGGCCGCCTTCGCCGTCGACCGACAGGCGTCCTGCGAGCGGCACGGTCCCTCGGAAGGTCAGTCCGACGAGGTTCATCCAAACCGAACGATCAGCGGGCACCCCATTGACGCTCTGGTATTTCACCCACTGCACGGGGCGCATGTAGCTCAGTTGCGCAGCCACGTGCTCGCTGAACCGAAAACCAAGAAGGACGAGACGCGCGGCCGCATGGGGAACGCGAACGGACTCGACCCGGAATCCAGGCTCCAACTGGCGCGCCGAAAACGGATAATCGATGTAGCCGATCCCCACGTCAAAATAGGAATTTGCCAGGAAGGGAGGGTATTGGGTCCGTTCGTCCTCGGCAGTGCCTGGGTCGCACTGCAACAGAAGACACAGGGCAACGACGGCGAACGACAGGCCGGATCTCATCCGGCGGTAGGCCTGATGAGGTCCGTTGTCATTGCCGGTTTCTCCTCTGTCGCTATTCCTCGGGCACAACTCGTTTCCAGGTCTTGTCCGGGTTGTAGCGCTCCATCGTCTTCAAGGCGCTCAGGGTCTCGTCGCCGAGGTCCTTCTCGTAGACGACGCCGTCGTGGCTGACGATGAAGGTCTTCACGCCGGTGACGAGGTACTCCGCCGGGACCGCAATCAACGCGAAACCGCCGATCATCACGCCCTTGACGACGAAGTCCATCTCGCCCAGCGGCGCCGCCGGCCCCTGGCCCTTGAGGACCTTGAAGAAGTAGCCGTGGTAGGGCGTCGCCTTGTCCGTGTAGCCGAGCTCGATGATCCGGGCGATGTCCTCGCCAACGGGCCCTTCCCATGTTCCGTCCGCGTTACGCCAGGCCAGGCCGTCCTGCTTTCCCGGTGCGCTGATGATGCGCTGCGCGTACTGGTTCACCTCGGAACCGTCCCGCTTGAGGAGCGCGTACTCGTGCTGCGCCTCGACGTACCCGTGGCAGATCTGGATGGCGTCCAGCTCGTTCGTCGCCGATCCGACGGTAGAGGATCTCCTGCCGGCCCGCCTTCGAGTCGAAGTGCCACGTCCCGTTCTTGCGGACGATCGGGATGGGGAGCGGCCAGTCCTCGTTCCCGACCGAGACGATCGCGCGGTTGGGGTCCTTCGGGTCCGGGTCGACGGTGAGCTTTTCGCGAGCCTTTGCCGCGAAGGCCGTGGCGGCGTCCCGGTCCTTCACGGGCTCCCCGGTCACGACGAGATCCTCGCCGTCCGGTCCGAGGATCGCCTTCATGGCCGGCGCGTCGAAGCTCTCCGACGCCGAGACGAGGGCCTCGGCGGCCTCGCGGGCCGTGGCGAACGTCTTCTGCGCGGCGGCGGGGGCCGGGACCGGCTTCTCTTGCGCCCCGGCGCCGGCAGAGACGGTCAGGGCGAGCACCCCGACGGCGACGCAGAGGAGGTGAAGCGAACGAACGCGGCTCGAGCGGTCGAGGGTCGATCTCATTTCTCGGCTCCAGGTCATCATCGTCTACCTCCGGCGCCCGCCGCCGCCTCGGGATCCGCCCCGGGAGCCTGCGCTCGAGGCGCCCCGCGAGCTGCTCGCCCGGGCACTCTGGCCGCTGTAGTTGCGGGACCCGCCGCTCAGGGCGCTGGAGCCCGATCCGCTGCCCCTCGAGACGTCCCGGCTCCCGATCCGGTCGCCGCCTCCAGCTCCACTCCCGCTCCCGCGACTGCTCTGGGTGGACGCCGATGGGCTCGTGCTCCGGGCTCCGATCGGTCGCTCGCGGCGGCCCCGCTCCGGGCGCCGCTCCCCGCCGACTGGGTGCTCGCTCCCGCGCCGCCGGCGGCTGCGTCCCCTGCGTCCTCGCGCTCGTCTGGCTCCCGCGGGCCGTCCCGCCGTACTTGTTCGCGGTCGACCGGTTCGCATACGGGGCGCCGCCGCGGTGCTGGGGATTGTGGTTCCAGTTCGTGTTCCCGCCGCGATTGACGTTCGTGTTCCGATTGATGTTCGCGTTCCGGTTGAAGTTGTTGTTGATGTTGACGTTGATGTTGTTGCTGCCCCAGCCGCAGCCATAGCCCCAGCCGCCGTGCCCCCACGCGGCACCGATGGCCATGCCGACGCCGAACGAGATCATGCTGGCCGCGAAGACCGATCCCGGCGGAGGCGGGGGCGGATAGTAGATCGGCGGGTACATGTAGACGGGCGGGCCGTAGACGACGACCGGGTTGTAGGAGGGAACGTAGACGACCTCGGGGTTCGCCTGCTGGACGACGATCACCGTCTTCTGCTCGACGACCTTCGTCTCGACCTTCTGCTGCTCGGTCGTCTTGAGCGCGCCGGTCCCCTCGGCCTTCTTGCGCATCCGCTGGACCGCGTCCATGACATCGCTCTGCTGGGCGAGGAAGGCGTTGCCGAGACTGGTGGTCCACTGGATGTCGTCCCCCAGGCGCTTGACGACGTCCGGGCAGCGCCGCCATCCCCTGGATGCTGGGGTCCCACGGCTGCTTCGCGACGGCGTCCGTCAGGGCCTTGTCCTTCAGGCTCGGGTTCTTCGCGAGCCACTGCTGGAGCTGGACGATCTCGAGCGGGTACGTGGACGCCACGAGGATCTGCCCGAGGAGCTCGTCCGGATAGAGGGCGATTGGCGCCACCAGGGCGTCGAGCTGCTCGGGCGGTAGCTTCGCCTCCTTCGCTTCGGCCTGCGCCGTGGCGGGCGGCGGCGCAGCCTGAGCGAAGAGCGCCGTTTCGCCGGGGGCGAGCAGGGCCGCGCAGACGATGGCTACGAGGCCTCGGCTGGCTCGGCTCGAGATGTCGGATCGGCTTCGTGACATGGCGCTCAGCTCCTTGGCTCGACGAAGTATGACAGAACCGGGCCGGCGGCGTAGATCGTCGTCGGGAGTAGGATTCACCCGTAGACGAAGGCGCACGCAGCCCAGAGGTGGGGCATGAAGCGGTTTCTCACGTCGTCGGCAATCATTCTGCTGACCGCCTGCGGTGGCAGCAGCACAGGCCCGAGCGCGATGGTGGGGGTCACTCTGGTCAGCGCTGACCCTCCGCCCGGCAGCACGATCCCTGCGGTGGCGGACGCAACGTTCGGGACCACTGCGCCGATCAAGATGACGTTTTCGATCGTCTCGGACAAGGACATTCCCGATCCATTTCCGGATGTTGAATGGGTCGGTGGCGGAGCGATCTGTGGGACAACCATCGACGACGATGGCGGTGGCTGGTCGGCGACCCTGAAGGCTGGTGAGCCACGGACCTTGATGGTCCATCATGTTGGCCTTGTAAGCAGCGGGCCGCTCGCTTGCCCGTGGCCCGTGGTCACCTCGGTGGTTCGCGTTCGAGTGCAGCAGTTCTGCCTCTCTGGCTGCACCGCAAACGAGCCCACCTTCGTGAGGGAACTTCCGGTCAGTTACAAGTTCCTCGCCCCGGCTCCCCAGTAGCCACTGGGCCCTGCACTCCCCCTAGCCCTCGGCGGGGAGCACGTGATACCTGGCGGGCAGGTCGTGGGTCTCGATGTGACCCTGACAGGCGGGCTCTTGTCCGTCGATCTGCCGCGCATGGCCATCAGGCGTTCGCGGGCAGTCGATCCGGACCGTGGGGTGCTCGAGCGGATCCGCCTCGTCGAAGGCGACCACGAACCTCAGCTGACACATGGGGCACGTGTAACGCCGCCGTACCTCGCTCATCTTCCGGAGTATATCTACCAGGCGGGGCAAGCTGGTACACTCCTTGGTAACCAAAGGACTGCAAGGGGCTGCATGGACCGCCAGCGGTGAAGCTACGCGCGAAGACGGGTCTCATCGTGGCGGCCACTCTGGCTGGCCTCACGTTGCTGCTCCTCGTCGCGGCGCGGGTTCTGGTGATGGCGAGCTTCGACGGCGTCGAGGCGGACGCCATGCGAGAGAACATCGACCGCGCGAGCCGGGCCCTCTTCGAGGACGTGACGGACCTCGAGCACACCACACACGACTACGCGGCGTGGGACGAAACGTATCGCTTCGTCGAGGACCGGCATCCGGAGTACCTGGGTCAGCTTCCCACCGAAAGCCAGACCCAGGTTCTCGCTCGGGTCATTGCACTCCTCGATCTCCAGGGGGGGATGCTGCATCAACGCTTGCTGGACGTCGAAGCCAAGCAGCATTTGCCCGCGCCCACCGAAACGATCACCCCCCTCGTGGACCCGCGGTTGCTCGTCCACGACCCCGCGGTCCGTCGCGGCCGATCGGGAATCGTCCTCCTTCCCGACGGCGTCTGGCTGGTGGCCGCATGGCCGATCCTGGACCACCACGAGACGAAGCCGGCCCGGGGAACGCTGGTCATGGCTCGCCCCCTCGATGCCCCGGCCGTGCGCCGACTCGCCGAGACGACGCGCCTCGACATCGAGGTCGGGCGCCTGGACGAGCGAGGGACCGGTTCCGGGAGCGCGGGGAGCGGCCCCACCGTGACCGCGCTGTCGGACGAGACGATCGTTGGCCAATCGGTTCTGAGCGACGTGTACGGAGCTCGAGCTCTGCTGCTCAAGGTCCGCATGGCGAGGGTCATCCATCAGCGGGCCCTCGTCACCCTCGACTACGTCAAGATCGCCCTGGCCGTCGTGGGCGTCGTGTTCGGCGCATCCATGCTCGGCCTCATCCAGTCGGTCGTCCTGACGCGCCTGCAGAAGCTGGCCGCGAGCCTCGAGGCGATTCACCTCGAGAAGGACCTGGCGAAACGGGTCGAGGTGGCGGGTCACGACGAGATCGCCGAGCTGGGTGCATCGGTGAACGACCTCCTGGGGACCATCGACGGCTCCCAGCGGGCTCTCCGGGAGAGCGAGGAGCGCTACGCTCTGGCTGCCCGCGCGGCCAACGACGGGCTCTGGGACTGGAACGTCCAGGCGGGGGAGATCTACTTCTCCCCGCGCTGGAAGGCCATGCTGGGCCATGCCGAGGACGAGATCGGGTCCCGCCCCGAGGAGTGGATGGACCGCGTTCACCCGGACGACCTGGGCGCGCTCCGCGACGCCCTCGACGCCGCCGCCCGCGGGTCGCATTCGGAGCACGAGCACCGCATCCGCAACAAGTCGGGGGAGTACCTGCACGTCCTCGCCCGCTGGGTCGCCACCCAGGATCCGGAGGGTTCGGTCACTCGGCGCGTCGGGTCCCTGAGCGACGTCTCGAAGCGTCGCGCGGCAGAGGATCGCCTTCGCCACGAGGCGCTCTACGACGGCCTGACGGGATTGCCCAATCGGGCCCTCCTACTGGATCGTCTGCGGCAGTCTCTCGCCCGCAGCAAGCGCCATCCCGAGCTCCGGTGCGGCCTGCTCTTCCTGGACGTGGATCGCTTCAAGTTCGTGAACGACAGCCTCGGCCACAGCGTCGGGGACGAGCTGCTGCGCGAGGTCGCCCGGCGCATCGAACGCTGCGTCCGCCCAGAGGACACGGTGGCGAGGCTCGGCGGCGACGAGTTCACGGTCCTCCTCGAGAACGTCCCCGGGGCCGCGGACGCCAACCACGCGGCGGAGCGCATCCAGAAAGAGGTCGGCAGCGTGTTCCGGTTGGGGGAGATCGAGGTCTTCGCAACCGTGAGCATCGGCATCGCCATCAGCACCCCCGAGTACAAGAACCCCGAAGAGCTGATCCGGGACGCGGATACCGCGATGTACCGCGCGAAGGCGGGCGGGAAGGCCCGCCACGAGATCTTCGACAACCGCATGCACGCCCAGGCCAAGGCCATCCTCCAGATGGAGAGCGACCTCCGGCGGGCGCTGGATCGCGGCGAGTTCGAGGTCTACTACCAGCCGATCGTGCACCTCGAGAAGCCGGACATCGTGGGGTTCGAGGCGCTCGTTCGCTGGCACCATCCCGCCAAGGGGCTCGTGCTGCCCGGAGAGTTCATCCCCCTCTCCGAGGAGACCGGGCTCATCGTGCCGCTCGGGAGATGGGTCCTGGAGCAGGCGTGCCGCGACATGCGCGCGTGGCAGGACGACTTCCCGCGCCCGCGGCCCCTGGCGCTGAGCGTCAACCTCTCGGCGCGCCAGCTCGTGGAGCCGACCCTCGTCGAAGCCGTGGAGACCATACTGAGGCGCACCGGCTTCCCGGGCACCCAGCTCCACCTCGAGGTCACCGAGAGCGTGATCATGCAGCAGCCGAAGCTCTTCACGGTCGTTCTCGGGCAGCTCAAGGAGCTCGGCCTCCACATCAGCATCGACGACTTCGGGACCGGCTACTCGTCCCTGAGCTACCTGCACCTGTTCCCCGTCGACGCGCTGAAGATCGATCGGTCTTTCGTCAGCTCCATGCAATCCCTCGACAAGCAGAAGCGCATCGTCGAGACCATCGTGCTGCTGGCGCGCAACCTGGGGATCGACGTGATCGCGGAAGGCGTCGAGGGAGACGACCAGCACCAGGCTCTCCGCAGCCTCGGGTGCGAGCTGGCGCAGGGCTTCCATTTCTCCAGGCCCGTCGCCGCTCCGAGCGCGCGCCGCATGGTGGAGTCGGGGCTCGTCGCCGGCGGATTCGGGCTCTGAGCCGGGCGATGTTGAATGGCGGATAACAGGGCGTTGTGTTTCCGCTTCATTTCCGCCGAGGCGGGCACGCGACCGCGGGTGCTAACTCAAATCCAGACAGCATGTTATGGCATACACCCGAACCTGGCATCGGTCCTGCTCTAGACAGGGCGACGGGTGCCGGAGGATTACGGCGGTAAGCGCCGCCGGACCTTCGGTACTACCTGGAGCGCCCGGTTCGGTTTGGAGGGAGCCGTGCCGGGCGCTCCCAGGATTTTCCCTGTGCAACGGGGGTGCCCATGCCGAGAGCGACCAGTTACCGCCGGCAGGAGATCCGTCACCTCCGTCGGCTCGTGCGACGCTCGATGAGCATGCTCGTGCTCGATGAGGATCTCGTCTCTCCGGACGACAGCTGGGCCGAACCCTCGTTCGTCGAGACCACGTCCGAGCGTGACATCCAGGACTGGTTCTTGACCCTCGCTCCGGACAACTCCAAGGATCACTGAGCCGACCCGCCGCGCCTCGCCGTGGGTGTGTGCATTCTCTCCGCGCGAGACCTGAAAGCGTTTTCGGAAGGCTTGGATTCACGAACCAGCGGCGCTCGCGGAGCGCGGCACTTCACGCCGCTGGAACGCCATCCAATCTCTTGGTGAGCCGGGTTGGGATTCGACGGCCGGTGAAGCGGCTAGCGCTCCGCGCGAAAGACCTGGAAATCGCAGCGCTCCGCTTCCAGCAGCTCCTCCAGCGAGGCGTTGATGGCCTCTGCCGTGCGGCTCCGCATCTGGAAGACGTCGAACGACGCCCGCGTACTTTCGTTGGGAAACACCAGTGTTTCGATGAATCGCCCGGGCCGCGCCGGATCCTCGCTCACCGAACGCCTTCCGCGAGTGAGCAGGAGGGGCTCCAGGGCCTCTCCGAGCGCGGCGAGGAGGCCGGCGACTTCCGCACGCCGACCCGGCGCTGCGTGATAGGTGATCACCACGCGCACCGGAGCTTCGCTGATCGTCGCAGGCGCTTGCATGCTCGGGACACAGCAATCCGGGTGCCAGGAAATTCGGCGCCGCGGGTGGAAGAGCGGGCACCGCAGTCTCGATCGACGCCGGACGGACCCGGGCTGTGACCTACGTATCCGATTCGCGTCGTGGCTCGAAGACCTCGACGCAATCGGTAAGCTGCTTTCACCGAGCGTAATTCGGCCGCCGACAGGTTGTCGCATTTCCAGGGTTTGGCTCGCCTCCGAGGTTGGCACCCGAGTTGCCCGGTCCCCCTGCGGATCGCCAGCGGACGACAGAGACCCGCATCGCGGGTCTGCGGCGGTCTTCATGGAAATTGCGAGGTCGAGCTTATGAGTCTAGCCGTGCGGATCCCTCTCATGAGGCTGACGTTGCTCGTCGGAAGCGTTCTCTCTCTCGGTCCCCTTGCCGAAGCGCAGCACTACCAGCAGACGAGCCTTGTCTCGGACTTGCCCGGAGCCGTCACCACCGACGCCAACCTCGTCAACCCCTGGGGCCTTTCCCGAAGCTCCGGGAGCCCGTGGTGGGTGTCGAACAACGGAACGGGAACCGCCACGCTGTACAACGGCGCGGGGGGAACCATCCCCCTGGTCGTCACCATCCCCGGCGCCAGCGGACCCGGTGTGCCCACGGGGACGGTCTTCAACGGCAGCGCCGACTTCGAGCTGTCGCCCGGGAACCACGCCGTCTTCCTCTTCGTCGGCGAGGACGGCACGATCTCGGGCTGGAACCCGGCCGTCAACCCGACCCAGGCCGTCGTTATGGCGACCGTTCCCCGCGCGGTCTACAAGGGCGCTGCCATCGCCACGAACCGCGGCGCGCACTTCCTCTACGTCGCGAACTTCGGCCGGCGCCGGATCGACGTCTTCGACACGACCTTCACGCGCGTCCACCTGGACCACGATGCGTTCGAGGATGAGAGGCTCCCCAGAGGCTACGCCCCCTTCAACGTCCAGAACATCGGCGACAGCCTCTACGTCGCCTTCGCGAAGGTGGACCCCGGCAGCTCCGACGAGGTCCAGGGAGCGGGCTTCGGGTTCGTCGACGTCTTCACCCCCGGGGGCCGGCTCATCAGGCGGCTCGAGCACGGCCCGTGGCTCAATGCGCCGTGGGGGATGGCCCTGGCTCCCGGGGACTTCGGCGCCTTCAGTCACCATCTCCTCGTGGGTCAGTTCGGCAGCGGCGAGATCGCGGTCTACAACGCGTCGTCCGGACGGTTCGCCGGCAAGTTCCTGGACCCCACCGACGCCGTGCTGACGATCGACGGCCTGTGGGCCCTCAGCTTCGGAAACGGCGCCGCCGCGGGGCCGCTCAATACGCTGTTCTTCACCGCCGGAATCCAGGACGAGAGCCATGGCCTCTTCGGAAGCCTCACGCCCACGGGGGCGGACGTCTCCTTCGGAAACGGACAGTAGGGATCCACCCGTTGGACGCCGGGGGCACGGTCGCGGCCGTGCCCCCACTCGTTCCCTCCGGCCTCCCCGATCCATCGTCGCCCGTCCGTAACACCGCCGGGCCGCTTCGGCCGCCCGAGCCGCGGATCCGCCCCAAAGGGCTGGCGCCGCCCGCGCGTCCGCCGTACGTTGGACGAGGGGCGGGAGGTGTACATGGACACGGTTCAAGACTCCGGACGTCGGCGCAGGATCGCGGCGGCGACGCTGGCGGTGTTCGGGCTCTGTGGCTTCACCGCGGCGGGACCGGGCGACAAGATACCGATCACGACGTCGTCGGCCGAAGCTCGGCAACTCTACCTGCAGGGCCGTGACCTCTCCGACAAGCTGCGGGTCACGGACTCTCGCAAGTTCTATCGGGAGGCGCTCGCCAAGGACCCGAGCTTCGCCCGAGCCCACCTGGACCTCGCCAACGTCGCCGGCACGAACAAGGAGTTCTTCGACGAGCTCAAGAGCGCGGTGGCTCTCGCCCCGAAGGCGTCCGAGGCCGAAAGGTCCATGATCCTGGGCCTGGAGGCCGGTGTGAAGGGGGACGTCGGCGCGCAAAAGGCCTACTACACGAAGCTCGTGGGAGCCTTTCCCGCCGACGAACGCGCCCACAACCTGCTCGGCGGCTTTCACTTCGGCCAGCAGGAGTTCGCGACCGCGATCGAGGAGTACAAGAAGGCCACGGCCCTGGCCCCCACCTTCTCGCAGCCCTACAACCAGCTGGGCTACGCCTACCGCTTCCTCGGGAACTACGCCGAGGCCGAGCAGGCCTTCAAGAAGTACATCGACCTCATCCCGAACGATCCGAACCCCTACGACTCCTACGCCGAGCTCCTCATGAAGATGGGGCGCTTCGAGGACTCGATCAAGAGCTACGAGAAAGCGCTCTCCTTCGACCCCAACTTCATCGCCTCGTACATCGGTATCGGCCTCGATCGCGTGTTCCTGGGGCGCGGTGACGAGGCGCGGAAGAGCTTCGAGAAGCTGGGCGGCGTCGCGCGGAACAACGGCGAGCGGAGGCAGGCGTTCTTCTGGACGGCCGTGTCCCACGTGTACGAGGGCGCCCCCGACAAGGCCCTCGCCGAGATCGCGAAGATGTCCTCCCTGGCCACGGCTGACGGCGACGGCGGGGCCCTCTCGGGAGACGCAAACCTCGCCGCGAACATCCTGTTGGAAGCGGGAGACGCCGACAAGGCCGCGTCCAGGTTCGCCGACGGTCTCCAGGCGATCGACAAGGCCGACGTGCCCGCCGAGGTCAAGCAGGCGGCGCACCGCAACGACGTGTACGACCAGGCGCGGCTGGCCATCGTCCGCAAGGACCTGAAAGGCGCGCGGGAGAAGGCGGCCGAGTACGCACGCCAGGTCGGGGTGAAGGCCATACCGTTCGAGGTGCGCCAGCATCACGAGCTGGAGGGGCGGCTCGCTCTCGAGGACAAGAACTGGGCTCTCGCCTTGAGCGAGCTGCAGCAGGCCAGCCAGCAGGATCCCCGCGTCCTCTACCTGACCGCCGTGGCGCTCCAGGGCAAGGGCGATCGCCCTGGGGCGAAGCAGGTCCTCACCCGGGCCGCCGACTTCAACGAGAACAACCCGAACTACGCTTACGTGAGGACGAAGGCCAAGGAGATGCTCGCGAAGCTGTAGCCGCCGCCGCGGCGGCCCGCTGATTTCGCCACGCCGGCCGGCGGTCGTGATACGGTGTTTCGATGGAGTTGCCCCGCAATCGCGTCGTGGCCGCGCGAGCCGTCGGTGTCATCGCCGACGCCGTGCAGATCGGCCTCTTCCCGCTCTTCTGGCCCGGCGCGGCGTCGGTGGCCGACGACGTCCTTGACGTGGTGGTAGCCGTGATCCTGTTCGTCCTCGTCGGTTGGCACTGGGCTTTCGTCCCGGCGTTCCTGTCGGAGCTGGTTCCAGGCTTCGACCTGGTGCCCACGTGGACTGCGGCCGCCTTCCTGGCGACGCGTCAGGCCGGCGGGCCGCCGGTGGGCGAGGCGCCGGCCGGTCGGCCGTCCCTCGAGCCCAAGCCCCCCGCCCTGCCACCCAAAGGGGCGTGACGCACGCGACTCACCCACGCCTGAAGCCTCTCGAAGACGAGGTAGACGACGGGCGTCGTGTACAGGGTGAGGAACTGACTGACGAGGAGTCCTCCCACGATGCTGATTCCGAGGGGCCGGCGTAGCTCCGAGCCCGTGCCGGTGCCGAGGGCCAGGGGAAGGCTGCCGAAGAGGGCGGCCATCGTCGTCATCATGATGGGACGGAAGCGGAGCAGGCACGCTTTGTAGATGGCCTGCTCCGACGTCAGGTTCTCGCGGCGCTCCACGTCCAGGGCGAAGTCCACCATCATGATGGCGTTCTTCTTGACGATCCCCACGAGGAGGATCACGCCCACGAGGGCGATGACGCTGAAGTCCGTGCGGGTGGCGAGGAGGGCGAGCAGCGCCCCGACGCCGGCCGACGGGAGCGTCGAGAGGATCGTCACCGGGTGGATGGTGCTCTCGTACAGGACCCCGAGGGTGACGTAGACGGTGATGAGGGCCGCCAGGATGAGAAGCGGCTCGTTGGCGAGGGAGGCGCGGAACGCCGCCGCCGTTCCCGCGAAGTCCGCGTGGATCCCCGCGGGGAGGCCGATCTCCCGCTTCGCCGCCTTCGATCGCCGCGGTGGCCTGGCCCAGGGCGACCTGGGGCGCCAGGTTGAACGAGATCGTGACGGCGGGGAACTGCCCCTGGTGGTTGACCGCCAGCGTCGTGTTCGTCGGCTCGAAGCGCGTGAAGGCGCTCAGGGGCACGTCGGCCCCCTTGCTGGAGTGCACGTAGATGCTCTTCAGGGCCTCGGGGCTCTCCCGGAACTCGGGGAGGACCTCGAGGACGACGTGGTGCTGGTTCATCTCGAGGTACTGGGTGGAGACCTGTCGCTGGCCGAAGGCGTCGTACAGCGTGTCGTCGACCGCTCGCGGCGTGACGCCGAGGCGCGAGGCGGTGTCGCGATCGATGACGACGGTCGTCTGAAGGCCGTGGTTGAGCTGGTCGCTGGTCACGTCGCGGAGCTCCGGCACGGTGCGGAGCTTCCGCAGGAGGCGCGGCGCCCAGGTCGTCAGCTCGGCCAGGTCGGCGTCCTGGAGCGTGTACTGGTACTGGGAGCCGCTGGGACGTCCGCCCATGCGCACGTCCTGCACGGGCTGGAGGAACATGCTGGCGCCGGGAACGGTGCCGAGCGGCCCCCGGAGACGGGCGATGACCTGGTCGGCGGTGACGTCCCGCTCCGACCACGGCTTCAGCGAGACGAAGAGGCGCCCCGTGTTGGTGGCGCCGCCGCCTCCGACGAAGGCGGTCACGCTGTCGATCGCCGGGTCCTTCATCAGGATCGCGGCCAGCTCCTTCTGCTTCAGGGCCAGGGTCGCCGACGAGACGTCCTCGGCGGCCAGGAGCGTTCCCGCGAGACGCCCCGTGTCCTGCTGCGGGAAGAAGCCCTTGGGGATGATGACGAAGAGATAGACGCTCAGGAACAGGGTCGCCACCGTCATCGCGAAGACGGCGGGCTGGTGCTTCAGCACCCACCGGAGGCCGCGATCGTAGGTGGCCAGCATCGCGTCGAAGGCGCGCTCGCTGGCGCGGTGGAAGCGCCCCTGGGTCGCCTTGTTCTCCCTCCTGAGGAAGCGGGCGCACATCATCGGCGTCGTCGTCAGGGACACGAAGAGCGACACCGCGATGGCGATGCTCAGCGTGGCCGCGAACTCCCGGAAGAGCCGGCCCACGATCCCGCCCATCAGGAGGATCGGCAGGAAGACCGCGATGAGCGACACGGACATCGACAGGACCGTGAAGCCCACCTCGCGCGAGCCCTTGAGGGCCGCCTCGTAGGGACGCTCGCCCATCTCCATGTGGCGCGAGATGTTCTCGATGACGACGATCGCGTCGTCCACGACGAAGCCGGTCGCCACGGTCAGGGCCATCAGGGAGAAGTTGTCCAGGCTGAAGCCGAGGAGGTACATGATCCCGAACGTGCCCAGGAGCGAGAGGGGCACCGAGATGCTCGGGATGACCGTGGCCCAGACGTTGCGAAGGAACAGGAAGATGACCAGGATCACGAGGCCGATGGTGACGGACAGGGTGAGCTGGATGTCGTGGACGGAGGCGCGGATCGTCTGCGTGGGATCGGCGGCGATCTTGATCGTGATCGAGGGAGGGATCGAGGCGCGAAGCTCCGGAAGGATGGCCTTGATCTGGTCCGACGTGGCGATGACGTTGGCGCCGGGCTGTCGGAAGATGACTAGGATGACCGCGGGCTCGTTGTTGGAGAGCCCGGCCGCCCTCACGTCCTCCACCGACTCGAACACGTCCCCGATGTCGCCCAGCCGCACGGGAGCCCCGTTCCGGTAGGCGATGACGAGGGAGCGGTATTCCTCGGCCTTGAGGAGCTGATCGTTGGCCGTCAGGACGAACGACTGATGCTCGCCCGGAGAGCTCTCCCTTGGGCATGTTGATGCTGGCGGCGCGGAGGGCCGCCCGCACGTCCTCGAGGCTCAGGCCGCGGCTGGCCAGCACCACCGGATTGACCTGGACGCGCACGGCCGGCCGCGCGCCGCCCCCCACGAAGACCTGGCCGACCCCTTCGACCTGGGCGATCCTCTGGGAGAGGATCGTGTCGGCGACGTCGAAGATGCTGGCTCCTGCTCGAGCTCCTTGGAGGTCAGGGCCAGGAGCAGGATCGGCGCGTCGGCGGGGTTGACGCGCCGATAGTTCGGGCTGTTGGGAAGGTTCGCGGGGAGCTGCCCCCGGGCCGCGTTGATGGCCGCCTGCACGTCCCTCGAGGCGGCGTCGATGCTGCGCCCCAGGTCGAACTGCAGCGTGACGGTGGACTGGCCGAGCTGGCTCGTCGAGGTCATCTCGGTGACGCCCGCGATCCGTCCGAACTGGCGCTCGAGGGGCGTCGCGACCGCCGAGGCCATCGTCTCCGGGCTCGCCCCGGGAAGCCCCGCGTTGACCGAGATGGTCGGGAACTCCACCTGCGGGCAGGGCCGCGACGGGCAGGAACGCGTAGCCCAGGACCCCGGCCATGATGACCGCGAGGCTCAGGAGCGAGGTTGCGATCGGACGCCGGATGAACGGGCGCCGAGATGTTCACGCGCGCCCCGCTCCGGCCGGTTCGACGCCGCCATCGTCCATCTCGTTGACGATCTTGAGGCGGGACAGGCGCCGCGCGAGCCGATCGAACGCCAGGTAGACCACCGGCGTCGTGTACAGCGTGAGGACCTGGCTCAGGATCAGTCCGCCCACGATGGCGATTCCCAGGGGCCGCCGCAGCTCGCTGCCCGTCCCGCTGCCGAGGGCGAGGGGAAGGCCGCCCAGGAGCGCCGCCATCGTCGTCATCATGATGGGACGGAAGCGGAGCAGGCAGGCCTGGTAGATCGACTCCTCGGGGGGCTTCCCCTCCGTGCGCTCGGCCTCGAGGGCGAAGTCGATCATCATGATCGCGTTCTTCTTGACGATGCCGATGAGCAGGATGATGCCGATGAGGGCGATGACGCTGAACTCCGTGCGGCAGAGGAGCAGGGCCAGCGAGGGCGCCCACGCCCGCCGACGGCAGCGTCGAGAGGATCGTGACGGGGTGGATGTAGCTCTCGTACAGGACGCCGAGGACGATGTAGACCGTCACGAGAGCCGCGAGGATCAGCCAGATCTCGCTCGAGAGCGCGCGCTGGAAGGCCGCGGCCGTTCCCTGGAAGTTGGCGCGGATGCTCGCCGGCAGGCCGATCTGCCTTCTCGACCTCGCGAATGGCGCGCGTGGCGTGGCCGAGGGAGATCCCGGGTGCCAGGTTGAAGGAGAGCGTCACCGCCGGGAACTGTCCCTGGTGGTTCACGACCAGCGTCGTGGGCCCGGTCTCGAAATGGGTGAAGGCGCTCAGGGGAACCTGCTTGCCGTCGGCGGCGTGCACGTAGATCCCCTTGAGCGACTCCGGGCTTCGCTGGAAGTGCGGGTCGACCTCGAGGACCACGTGGTACTGGTTGAGCTGGGTGAAGATGGTCGAGACCTGGCGCTGCCCGAAGGCGTCGTAGAGCGTGTCGCCGATGGCCTGGATCGGGACGCCGAGGCGGCTGGCCGTGTCCCGGTCGATCACGAGGTTGGCCTCGAGCCCTCCGTTCTGCTGGTCGCTCGCCACGTCCCTGAGCTCCGGCCGCTCCTTGCAGCTTCTCCACGAGCCGGGGCGTCCAGTCGGCCAGCTCGGCGGCGCTCGCGTCTTCGAGGGTGTACTGGAACTGCGTGCGGCTGACGCGGCTCTCCACCGTCAGGTCCTGAACGGGCTGCATGTAGAGCGTGATGCCGTCGACCTTCGCGAGCTCGGGCTGGAGGCGGAGGATGATGTCCGAGGCCGATGACGTTCCGCTCCTCGTGGGGCTTCAGGGTGATCTGGATGCGTCCGCTGTTCGGCGTCGTGTTGATGCCGTCGACCCCGATGAACGACGAGAGGCCCGCCACGTCGGGGTCCTTCAGCACGACTCGGGCGAGGGCCTGCTGTCTCTCGGCCATGGCGGCGAACGAGATCGTCCCGGCGGCCTCCGACACGCCCAGGATCACGCCGGTGTCCTGCACGGGGAAGAACCCCTTGGGCACCACGACGTAGAGCAGCACGGTGATCACGAGGGTGGCCACGGTCACGACCAGGGTCGCGGTCTGGTGCTTCAGCACCCACTGGAGCGTGTCGCCGTACCTGCGGATCACGGTCTCGAAGGCTTCCTCGGACCACTTGTAGAAGCGCCCGTGGCGGATCAGGTGCTTCGGACGCAGCAGCTTCGCGCACATCATCGGCGTGAGGGTCAGGGACACCACCGCCGAGACCAGGATCGTGACGCTCAGGGTCACCGCGAACTCGCGGAAGAGGCGCCCCACGATGTCGCCCATGAAGAGCAGGGGGATGAGCACCGCGATGAGGGAGACCGTGAGGGAGACGATGGTGAAGCCGATCTGGCCCGAGCCCTTGAGGGCCGCCTCGAGCGGGCGAGTCGCCCTTCCTCCACGAAGCGGTCGATGTTCTCGATCATGACGATGGCGTCGTCGACGACGAAGCCCGTGGAGATCGTGAGGGCCATGAGGGAGAGGTTGTTCAGGCTGTAGCCGAGCAGGTACATCACGCCGAAGGTGCCCACCAGGCTCAAGGGCACCGCCACGCTCGGGATCACCGTGGCCGAGAAGGTGCGCAGGAAGAGGAAGATCACCATCACCACGAGGGCCACGGTGAGGGTCAGCGAGAACTGGACGTCGCTCACCGACGCGCGGATCGTCTCGGTGCGGTCGGCCAGCACGCGCACCTTGACCGACGCGGGGAGGGCCGACTGGAGCGCGGGCATCAGGGCCTGGATCCGGTCCACGACGCCGATGATGTTGGCTCCCGGCTGGCGCTGGATGTTGACGATGACCGCGGGGCGATCGTTCATCCAGGCGGCCTGCTTCACGTTCTCGGCACCGTCGATGACCGTGGCGACGTCGCTCAGGCGCACCGGGGCGCCGTCGCGGTAGGCCACGATGATCGGCTTGTACCCCTCGCTCGACAGGAGCTGGTCGTTGGCGCCGATGGTGAAGGACTGCCGCGCGCCGTCGATGGACCCCTTCGCGAGGTTCACGTTGGCCTGGGCGAGGGCCGTCCTGAGGTCTTCGAGGCTCAGGCCGTAGGAGGCGAGCGCCGCCGGGTTCGCCTGGATGCGGACCGCTGGCTTCTGCCCGCCGCCGATCGAGACCATCCCGACGCCCGGGAGCTGCGAGACCTTCTGGGCCAGGGTCGTGTCGGCCAGGTCCTCGACCTTGGAGAGCGGCAGCACGTCGGAGGTGAGCCCCAGCGTCAGGATAGGGGAGTCGGCGGGGTTCACCTTGTTGTAGATGGGCGGGTTGGGGAGGTCGCGGGGCAGGTACGTTCCGGCCGCGTTGATCGCCGCCTGAACCTGCTGCTCGGCCACGTCGATGTTCTGGTCCAGGTTGAACTGCAGCGTGATGACCGAGCAGCCGAACGAGCTGGACGACGTCATCTGGCTGAGCCCCGGGACCTGGCCGAACTGTCGCTCGAGCGGTGCCGTCACCGACGAGGCCATCACCTCGGGGCCGGCGCCGGGATAGAACGTCGACACCTGGATCGTGGGGTAGTCGACCTGCGGGAGGGCCGAGACCGGGAGCTGTGTGTAGGCGACGAGGCCCACCAGGAAGAGCCCGATCATCAGGAGCGACGTCGCGACGGGACGGAGGATGAAGAGGCGCGACGGGTTCATGACGTCGCGCCGGTGGGGGCTCCTGAGGGTGACGGCGCGGCCTTGTCCTTGGTGGCGCCGCGGATCTCGACCTTGCTGCCGGCCTGGACCTTCTCGTGGCCGTCGGTGACCACCTGCTCACCGGCCGCCACGCCGTCGTCGATCTCGGTGAAGCCGCCCTGGCTGAGGCCCACCTTCAGGGGCCGGACCTCGATGCTCTTTTCGCCGTTGACGACGTAGGCGAACACGCCCTGCGATCCGCGCTGGACGGCGGCCGATGGAACCATGGTCTCGCCCTTCCGGGTCTCGACCAGGAGGCGAATGTTCACGAACTGGTTGGGCCAGAGGGCCCGGTCCTTGTTGTCGAAGAGCGCCTTGAGGCGGGCCGTCCCCGTCGTCGTGTCGATCTGGTTGTCGATGGTCAGGAGCGTGCCGGTGGCCAGCTTCGTGCGGTCGTCGCGGCTCCAGGCCTCGACCGGGAGCGTCGCCCCCTTCATGCTTCGGACGACCGTCTGGAGGTTGTCCTCGGGGAGGGAGAAGACGATCGCCATCGGCTCGATCTCCGTCAGGACGAGGAGACCGGTCTGGTCCGACGCCCGCACCACGTTGCCCGACGTCCACGAGGCGGAGCCCGACCCTCCCGTTGATCGGCGCCGTGATCCGACAGTAGGCCAGCTGCAGCTGCGCGTTGTCGATCTGGGCCTGATCGGCGCGGGTGGCCGCCTCGAGCTGATGGACCAGGGAGACCTGCGCGTCGTACTGCTGCTGGGGGAGGATCCCCTGGTTGAAGAGGTCGTTGTTCCGTTCGAGGTTGCGCCGCTCGTCGGCGAGGCGCGCGGCATCCCGGGCGAGGTTGGCCTGCGCCTGTCGGAGCGCCACCTCCGAGGGCCGCGGGTCGATGACCACGAGGAGGTCCCCCTGGCGGACCTCTTGCCCCTCGCGGAAGGCGATCTGCATGATCTGCCCGTCGACGCGGCTCTTGACCGTCACGGTGTTGAACGCCGTCACCGTTCCGAGGCCGGTCAGGTAGACCGGCAGGTCCCGCCGTTCTGCAGTGGCAACCGCCACGGGGACGACCGGCGCGGCGCTCCGGCCCGCCCGGCCCCCGGCCGCGGCGGGTGTCGTGCGGCCTCGAGCCAGAAGCCATCCGGCGCAGAGGACCAGGACGCCGCCGGCGACCACGAGCACGAGCCGGTTCTTGGGCTTCGGCATGGCGCTGCCCGCCGCTACGGCGTCCAAAGGTCCGGGCTCGCTCATGGGCTCTGACGCTCCTGTCTGCCGCCAGGGTTCCGGACGGCATCCTACAGCAGCGTGAGGGAAGGAAGCCCAATCGTCAATGGGGGTTACCACGTTTTGCAAAGTCCTGACGAGTCTTGTGGTTGGTCACAGGCGGCGGGCAGGAAGGGTGGGGCCCGGGTGGGCTATACTCTCGGAAAACCCGAGGAGAACAGACTGATGCCCGCACCGCCGGCCGGCAAGCTCCCGAAGGACTACGACAAGCTCCCGGTCCCGCAACCCCAGGCCTCGAACGTGAGGAAGCGCGACCCGAAGATGCTCGCGATCATCGATCCCGGCAAGTGCTTCGGCCGCGGCTGCGAGTACTGCGTCGCCGTCTGCCCCGTCCCCGACTGCATCACGCTCACGACGGACCCGGCGGCGCCGGAGCTCGACGTGTGCACGGTGAACCTCGACACCTGCATCGGCTGCATGGCCTGCGAGAAGTGGTGCCCCGACGACTACGACGCGATTCGCATGCTCCCCTTCGCGACGGTGTCCAAGGAGCGCGTGGCGTACGAGACCGCGACGTTCAGTGCCGAGCTTCCCCTCAAGAAGATCGGGGGCTAGAACCGCCGGCGTGCCTGAGCCAAAGGCACCATGGCCGCCCGTCGGAACCCGTTCGATCATGGTCGCGGTGAATGACGTCGGAGGACGCCCATGAATGACTATGTCGCCGCCGTGCTCGCCGACGTCAAGGCCAAGAACCCCGCCGAGCCCGAGTTCCACCAGGCCGCCCAGGAGGTCGTCGAATCCCTCGCCCTCGTCCTCGAGCGCCACCCCGAGTACCGCCACGCCAAGATCATCGAGCGGATCCTCGAGCCGGAGCGCGTCGTGATGTTCCGCGTCCCGTGGCTCGACGACCAGGGCCGCGTCCAGATCAACCGCGGCTTCCGGATCGAGATGAACAGCGCGATCGGACCCTACAAGGGAGGGCTGCGCTTCCACCCGTCGGTCAACCTCGGGATCCTCAAGTTCCTCGCCTTCGAGCAGGTCTTCAAGAACTCCCTGACCACGCTCCCCATGGGGGGCGGCAAGGGAGGCTCCGACTTCGACCCCAAGGGGAAGAGCGACAACGAGGTGATGCGGTTCTGCCAGAGCTTCATGACGGAGCTGGCCCGCCACATCGGACCGAACACCGACGTGCCCGCGGGGGACATCGGCGTCGGCGGACGGGAGATCGGGTATCTCTTCGGCCAGTACAAGCGCGTGCGCAACGAGTTCACGGGCGTCCTGACGGGCAAGGGGCTCCACTGGGGAGGCTCGCTGATCCGTCCCGAGGCGACGGGCTACGGCTGCGTCTACTTCGCCTCCGAGATGCTGGCGACCCGGAAGCAGTCCCTCGAGGACAAGGTCTGCCTCGTCTCGGGGAGCGGGAACGTCGCGCAGTACACCGTGGAGAAGATCCTCGACTTCGGCGGCAAGCCCGTGACGCTGTCGGACTCGACCGGCTACGTCTACGACGAGGGGGGCGTCGATCGCGAGCGCCTGGCCTTCGTCATGGACCTGAAGAACGTCCGCCGCGGCCGCATCAAGGAATACGCCGACCGGTACAAGACGGCCGTCTACACGCCCCTCGACCCCAAGCTCGACCACAACCCCCTCTGGAACCACAAGGCCGACTGCGCCTTCCCCAGCGCGACCCAGAACGAGATCGGCGGCAAGGACGCGGCGAACCTGCTCCGGAACGGCGTCACGGTCGTGGCCGAAGGGGCGAACATGCCGACGAACCTGGACGGCGTCGCGCAGTTCGTGGACGCCGGCATCCTCTACGGTCCCGGGAAGGCCGCCAACGCCGGCGGCGTGGCCGTCTCGGGCCTCGAGATGGCGCAGAACAGCATGCGCTACGGCTGGACCCGCGAGGAGGTCGACAACCGCCTCCACCTCATCATGAAGCAGATCCACAGGGCGTGCGTCGAGACCGCCGAGCGCTTCGGCTGCCCCGGCCACTACGTCAACGGGGCCAACATCGCCGGCTTCCTGAAGGTGGCCGACTCGATGATGGACCAGGGACTCGTCTAGACTTCGGGCGTGACCGAACCCATCCCGCCCGCTCGACCGCCGGCGTTCCGCGGCGGGCGCGCCCAGGACTTCCACGACCTGATGCGCTTCCGCATCATGGACATCCTCCTCGTGGCGAGCCCCTACGACCGGTTTCTCCTCGAGGAGGCCGGGGAGATCAACGAGCGCGTCCTGGGAGAGTTCCGCAACCTGGACCTCCACTACAGCCCGGGGCTGACGACGGTCTCGACCGGGGCCGAGGCCCTGGAGCTGGTCCGCCTCCAGCGGCGGTTCAACCTGATCATCGCGACACCCCACGTGGGGGACATGACGGTCACGGAGCTGGCCCGCCGCGTCCGCGAGGAAGGGCTCGACGTTCCGGTCGTGCTCCTCGCCTACGACAGCCGCGACCTCAAGGATTGGCGGGCCGGCGGCTCGCGCCATCGAGCGGGCCTTCCTCTGGCAGGGCGACGCCCGCATCCTCCTGGCCATCGTCAAGTACGTGGAGGACAAGCGGAACGCCGACCACGACATGCGCTCGGTGGGCGTCCAGTCGATCCTCCTGGTCGAGGACAGCGTCCCGTACTACTCGTCGTTCCTGCCCGCGATCTACGCCGAGTTGCTCCACCACTCGCGGCGGCTCGTGGCCGAGGGACAGAACCTGTCGCAGAAGATCCTGCGCATGCGCGCGCGTCCCAAGATCCTCCTCTGCAGCACGTTCGAGGAGGCCTGGGCGGCCTTCGAGTCCCACGAGAAGGACATCCTCGGCCTCATCTCCGACATCGAGTTCCCGAAGGAGGGCGCCTGGTCTCCGGAGGCCGGGCTGGAGCTGGCCCGGCGCGTGAGGGCGGAATGGCCCGACGTGCCCATCCTCCTCCAGTCCTCGCGCCCGGAGAACGAGAGCGTGGCACGCGGCGAGCGGCTGCGAGTTCCTGTTGAAGGGCTCGCCGACGCTGCTCAACGACCTCCGCGACTTCATGCTGAACAACTTCGGCTTCGGCGACTTCGTCTTCCGCCTCCCCGACGGCGTCCGAGGTCGATCGGGCCGAGGACCTGCGCGACCTGGAGGAGAAGCTCCTCACGGTCCCCGCGGAGAGCATCGCGTTCCACGCCGAGGGCAACCATTTCTCGAAATGGCTCAAGGCGCGCACCGAGTTCGCCCTGGCCCACGAGCTCAGGCCCCGCACGCTGTCGGACTACGAGGGCGTCGAGGGGCTGCGGCGCAGCCTCATCGATTCGATCGCGAGCTACCGCCGCAAGCTGAACCAGGCGGTCGTGGCCGATTTCGACCGCGAGACGTTCGACGCCTCGGGGGACTTCTACCGGATCGGCGGCGGCTCGATCGGCGGAAAGGCCCGCGGCCTGGCATTCGCGCGGATCCTCATCGGCGACTCCGGTCTCGCGCGGCGCTTCGCCGGGGTGGAGGTCTCGGTGCCGTCGACCGTCGTGGTGGGCACCGACGCCTTCGACCGATTCCTCGACTCGAACGACCTCCGTGACGTTGCGCTCTCCACCGACGACGACGGGGCGATCCGGTCGCGCTTCCTGAGGGCCGCGTTTCCCCAGGACACCACGGAGGACCTGCGCGCGTTCCTCTCCCACGTCCGCCACCCCATCGCCGTCCGGTCGTCGAGCCTCCTCGAGGACTCCCAGTACCAGCCCTTCAGCGGCGTCTACCAGACGTTCATGCTTCCCAACAACGATCCCACCCCGACGTGCGCCTCGACCACCTCGTGAGGGCCATCAAGGGCGTCTACGCGTCGACGTTCTCCCAGAGCGCCAAGGCGTATCTCCGCGCGACGCCGTATCGCCTCGAGGAAGAGAAGATGGCGATCGTCCTCCAGGAGGTCGTGGGGGCGGCCCACGGCGAGCGCTTCTACCCGGACTTCGCCGGGGTCGGGCGTTCCCACAACTTCTACCCGACCGAGCCGCTGAAGGCGCAGGACGGGATCGTGGCCGTGGCCCTGGGCCTCGGGAAGACCGTCGTGGAGGGGGGTGCCAGCCTGCGCTTCTGCCCGCGCTATCCGAACCACCTTCTCCAGTTCTCCGCCGTCACCGACGTCCTGCGGAACTCACAGCGGGAGTTCTGGGCCCTGCGCCTCTCGTCGCGCTACGGGGCCGACGGTGAGGCGGCCGAGGGGCGCTTCGATCTCGAGTCGGCGGAGGCCGACGGCACGCTCCATGCGGTGGGCTCCACCTACTCGCGGGAGAACGACGCGATCTACGACGGCCTCTCGCGGCCCGGCACGCGCGTCGTCAGCTTCGCCCCGATCCTCAAGCACGAGACGTTCCCCCTGGCGAACGTCATCAAGGCACTCATGGAGATGGGGGAGTGGGGGATGAACGCGCCGGTCGAGATCGAGTTCGCCGTGAACCTGAGGGTTCCCCGCGGCGCGCCGAAGCAGTTCGCCTTCCTCCAGATGCGGCCCCTGGCGCTCTCGCGGGAGGGAGAGGAGCTGGACCTGGGGGACGTGGACTCGGAGCGGGCGCTCTGCCACAGCGCGAACGTGCTCGGGAACGGCCGTATCGACAACGTCCGCGACCTCGTCGTCGTGGACGCGGATCGCTTCGACCGCGCGCGCAGCGCCGACGCCGCCCAGGAGATCGCCCAGTTGAACGCCGCCCTCGCCGGGGAGGGGACGCCGTACTTCCTGATCGGCGTGGGTCGCTGGGGGTCGCGCGATCCCTGGCTCGGGATCCCGGTCACGTGGGACCAGATCTCGGGGGCGCGAGCCATCGTCGAAACCGGCTTCAAGGACCTCCACGTGACGCCGTCGCAGGGGAGCCACTTCTTCCAGAACATCGTCTCGTTCAACGTGGGCTACTTCACCGTCAACCCGGGCGTCGGCAGCGACAGGATCGACTGGGAGTGGCTCGCCGCCCAGCCGGCGCGTCCGCGAGACCTCCTGCGTCCGCCACCTGCGCTTCGAGGACCCGGTCGTCGTGAAGATGAACGGCAAGAAGAACGAGGGCGTGATCCTGAAGCCCTGAGCCCCGGGAGCGTCCCAGGGCCCCGCGCATCATCGCTCTCGCCTGCCTCTACTCCGCCGATGGCTTCAGGACGACCTCCGCGCTTGCGGTTCCGCCGCTCGGAATGTTGACCGTGACCGTTCCCTGCAGCTTTTCTTTCGCCACGTTGATTTCGTCGGCGCCCGCGGGCAGGGTGAGGAGCAGCATTCCGAGCGCATCGCTCGTGGCCATGCCCTCCATGGCCTCGTTGTCGACGGGAACGCCATCGACCCTGCGAAGCTCGGCGCGGGCGCGCGAGAGGGGCAGACCGTCCGGGCCACGAACGCGAAGGCGCGCCTGGCCGCCCGGCTGCAGGGCCAACGTCACGTTGCTCGTCCCGGCGCTGACGCCGCTTCGGACGGCGAAGCCCGCCAGGCTCGATCCGGCGAACAGCGTGTAGGCTCGGGCCACGAGGCCCTTCGCCTGGAACGAGCCGTCCGAGAGCGTCACCAGGAACTCCCCGTATCCTCCGTCGGACGGAGTGTGTACGGACACGGGGCAGCCTCCGGCGGGGCGCCCTCCGGCGTCCACGACCCGCCCAGCGATGGTCAGGCCGCGGGCCAGGGCCAGCCGCACCTCCGCGCCCCCCTCGCCGATCGTGATGTCTTGGCGGCTGTCGGCGTACCCGTCGGCGCTAGCCCTGGCCGTGTATTCGCCCGGAAGAGCGTCCACTTGAAAGCGTCCATCGGCGCCCGTCACGGCGCCCCTGAATCGGCTCCTATCGCGTTCCTTGGAGCTCAGGCTCACGTCGGCCTTGGCCACCGGAGAGTCATCGGCCTTCGCGACCACGATCCCGGTTACAGGAACACCACCCACGTCGACGTCGAAGACGAACGTGTCGGCATCGGGGACGTCGACCTGCCGCGTGCCCAGGTAGGCCCCGCCGGTGATCGCCCTGGTGGACAGGTGGTAGCGTCCCGGCGAACCCACGAGCAACGCATAGGTCCCGTCTTCGCTCGTCGTCCCCGTGCCGAGCTGCGGCCCTGTGGGTGCGGCGATCACTTCGCCAGCCCCCGCGCCGGAGGAGATCCGAACGCCGCCTTCCCCACGCATGTCCAGCCGCAGCCCGGAGGCCGGTGCGCCGCCACGTGTGACGCGGCCGGAGACCAGGATCTCGCGGGACACGAACTCGACGGGCGTGGTCTCTCCCTCGCGCACGTCGATCTCGAGGGTCTGCACGCTCTGGTAGCGTCCCTCCGAGCCCGCCATCAAGCCCACGACCACGTGCCCGGCGCGCACGTGATCGATGGCGAAGGTTCCGTCCGCGGCCACGGGCGTCATGCCCGAGGACCATAGGATGTCGCGGTCCTCGGGAAGGACGGGCCTGACCCGAATACCGGCCCCGACGATCGGGCCACCGTCCCGCTTGTGCGCGGTTCCCTCGATGCGCCCGCCGGCCGCGAGGACGATCTTTGTCTCCACGGGAGGCTTCGTCGGATCCACGTCGACCCCCGCGACGTAGCCCTCCGCGTAGCTCGGATGCGCGGCAGTGAGGTCGACCTTGCCGGTGGGCAGGCCGCGGACCTCGAACGCTCCCTGGCCGTCGGTCTGGGTTCCCTTCTCGCCGTAGTCTTGGAGGTCCGGCACCCTGACACTCACCGTCGCCCCAGCGATCGAGCGTTCCCTCCGTGGAGGTGACGGTGCCCCGCACGGTGCCTCCGCTCCCCAGTCGTACCCGCCCCACGTCGGTGACGGACCCAGCCGAGACGCGCACGTCGGAGACGGCGGCAGACGAGTATTGGCTGGCGGAGATCTCGACGACGTGGGTTCCCGTGCCGACGTCCTCGATCGTGAAGCGCCCGTCGTCGCTGACGACGTCCTTCTCGACCTCCTCTGCATCCCAGGCGGAGCCCGCCTTGGACCGCGCGACGACTCGGAAGGCATCGATGGGCTTGCCGGCATCGTCGACCACCGTCCCCGAGATGGAGCCCCCCGCGTCGAGCACGATGTCGGCGCCGGTCGTGCCCGCCTCCACAGTCAGGGTCTTCTTGGCGAACCCGGGGGCGGAGGCGAAGATGTTGTAGGTGCCCGCCTCCAGGCCCGGGAGGGTGTACGAACCGTCGCCGTCCGACCGGGCCTCCGGGCGGGCCCGCGAGGCCCCACGGTTGTTGAAGGCAACGAGGCGCACGTCGGCGATTCCCGCACCCGCGCGGTCGCGCACGCGCCCCTCGATGGTGATCCCGGCTTCCAGGGCGACGTCGCCGACGTCGTTGGGCGCTCCGTCCCCCCGCACGTCGACCTCGATGCGCGCCGGCGCCAGCCCACGAGCGGTCGCGACGAGGACCACCGGGCCGGACGGAACGTCTTCGATCTGGAACCGGCCATCCGCGGCGGTGTCGGCCCGGACGATCTCCTGGACGTCCTCGGGGAGGATGCCGCCCGCGGCTTCCTGGAGCCGTACCCGGCCGACCACCGGATGGTCGGAGCCCGTGACGAGACGCCCCACGACCCTTCCGCCGTTTCGCAAGGTCACGTCGGCGCGCGTCTCTCCCTCGGATCCGACGACGACACCGGCAGCGATCCCTGGGGATAGCCCCGGGACTCGGGCGACGACGGTGTACATGCCGGGGTCGAGTCCCAGGAGGTCGAAGCGCCCGTCGGCGTCGGTCACTTGCGGAGACGAACTGGACCGGCGCTGGCTCGCCCTCGCTTGAACCACCGCGCCCGAAATGGGCTTGGCGTCGGGGCCGAGGACAGAGCCTCCGATGGACGCTCCAGCGAACAGGAAAAGGTCCAGCGGGCGCCCGGGCCTGACTCCATCCCGGCGGGCCAATCCGTAGCCGCGCGCCTCGGCGCCGACGACGTACGTCCCTGGGCCGAGTCCCTCCAGGCGGAAGCGGCCCTTGGCGTCCGTCGTGGATCGAACACTTCCGGCCTCGGGGTCCCAGGGCAGGGGCCGGTCCGCGGCGCGATCCGAGCCGGCCCTCACGCGGACGCCGGGCACGGTCGACCCGCGTGACGCCATCACGCACCGTGCCTTCGATCACGCCCCCCTGGCGAGCTGTACTTCCAGCGGCACCGATGGTTGCCACTTCTCGAACCGCGAATCGCGAGGCCCTGCTTCTCGACCCGGACGTCGAGCGGCGTCGCCTTCTTGACCACGAGCTTGAAGCGGCCCTGCGCATCCGTCTTGGTACTCAGGGGCGTACGCTCGTTCGAGCCGACGGGCGCAGCGACGATCAAGGCGCCTTCGAGCGGCTTGCCGTCGGGCCCCTTCACTGTGCCCACCAGCACGGGAGGTGGCGCGGGGGAAGGCGAGGGCGACGGCTTCGCCACAACCGATGTCGGTACAGGCTTCTTGACCGGTGCGGACTGGAAGCCGGTGAGCAGCAACGCCGAAGCCACGAGCCCCAGGAAGCGTCGCATGGTGGGAACAGCGCCGACGCTACCAGCGGCCATGGAGCCCTGTCAACGCAAAACGTGCCCGACCGGAACGTCTCTTCCGCGAGCTCGAGGGGCGCAGTGGGGCGCCCCTCGAGAGAAGCCGTCAGGCCTTCTTCTTCTCCGGCATCGGCAGGACCTTCTCGGTCTTGTCTTCCGCCTTCGGAGGCGCCAGCGGCTGGTCGATGGCTGGGAGGCCCAGTCCCTTCCGCAGCCGCGAGTCGATCTCGTTGCGGATGTCGGGGTTGTCCTTCAGGAACTGGCGGGCGTTCTCCCGCCCCTGTCCCATCCGCTCGCCGTCGATGGCGTACCAGGCCCCGGACTTCTCGATGACCTTCTGGTCGACGCCGAGGTCCAGGAGGTCGCCTTCCTTGCTGATGCCCTCTCCGTAGAGGATGTCGAACTCGGCCTCGCGGAAGGGCGGTGCGACCTTGTTCTTGACGACCTTCACCTTGGCCCGGCTCCCGATCACGACCTCGCCTTCCTTCAGGGAAGCGATGCGGCGGATGTCGAGGCGCTGGGAGGCGTAGAACTTGAGGGCGCGGCCGCCGGTCGTCGTCTCCGGGCTGCCGAACATGACGCCGATCTTCTCGCGGAGCTGGTTGATGAAGATCAGGCACGTCTTGCTCTTGGACACGACCGACGTGAGCTTGCGGAGGGCCTGGCTCATGAGGCGCGCCTGGAGGCCCATCTGGGCGTCGCCCATCTCTCCCTCGAGCTCGGATCGCGGGACGAGGGCCGCGACCGAGTCGATGACGAGGACGTCGACGGCGCCGGAGCGGATCAGCACCTCGGTGATCTCGAGGGCCTGCTCTCCGCTGTCGGGCTGCGAGACGAGCAGGTTGTCGGTGTCGACACCGAGCTTGGCCGCATAGCCGGCGTCGAGCGCGTGCTCGGCGTCGATGAACGCCGCCATGCCGCCGCGGCGCTGCGCCTCGGCGATGACGTGGAGCGAAAGCGTCGTCTTGCCGGAGGACTCCGGGCCGAAGATCTCGATCACGCGGCCACGCGGGACGCCGCCGACTCCGAGGGCGGCGTCGAGGGAGAGGGAGCCCGTCGGGATGGCGGGCACGTCGACCTTCTCGCGGCTCCCGAGCCGCATGATCGACCCCTTGCCAAATTGCTTGTCGATCTGGCCCAGCGCCGCTTCGATGGCCCGTGCCCGTTCGCCACGATCTTCCGCCGTCGCCATGATCACTCCTCTTCTCGCTGCCGAGTCCTCACTCCGCGGCCGGGGGGCTCGGCAAGGGGTTGCCCCCGACCTGCGGATCCTACCGGCGACCCCGGCCCGACGGGGTCCGTTCGCGAGAGAAATAGTGCGGCCCGGCGATTGTCCCCGTCCGAGGACGGAGCTGCTCGACAAGCGGATTCGATAAGCCGATATCAGTCAATAAGTTGGGGCCGCCTCGGCCGGGGCATGACCCTTGATAGAATCCATCACGATGGGCCTGACTGCGCTGGTTCTCGCCTCGGTGACGCTCTCGGTGCCGTTCGTGCCCCAGGAGAAGGACACCTGTGCCGCCGCGTCCCTCGCCATGGTCCTTCGCTACTGGAAGGCCGACCTTCCCCAGGCCGAGATCGCGGAGGCCCTTCTCCAGCCGGAGCTTCACGGGATCCTGGGCTCGCGTCTCGAGGCCTTCGCCCGCGAGCGTGGCTTCACGGCCATCGCCTACGCCGGCGACCTGCCGCAGCTGCGCGACTACCTCGCCAAGGGACGGCCGCTCATCGTGGCGTGGAAGGTGGGCCGGGACCGCTTCCACAACGTCGTGGTGGTCGGCACGGACGAGGCGAGCGGCGACATCGTGGTGAACGACCCCGGGGAAGGGGCCTCGCGCCGCGTCGCAAGCGCGGTCTTCGAAAAGCGCTGGGCGGGCGCGGGGCACTGGACGCTCCTGGTCCTTCCGGCGGATCGTTGATCGCCTTCTCTCTCGTCCTGGCGGCCGCGATCCTCGGGTCGCCGCCGAGCGACGAGAGCTACGAAGTCCTCGTCGCCCGCGGGCTGTCCATGGGGAAGGCGGGGCAGCTCGAGGAGGCACGCCACGTCTTCGACGACGCCATCGCGCTCGATCCGGCGCGCCCCGAGGCCTGGGTCGAGCGCGGGGGGCTGAGCTTCCTCGAGAAGAGGTACGAAGAGGCGGCGGGCGATCTGCGGGAAGGCCTGGCGCGAAAGGAAGACGAGTACACACGCGACCTTCTCGCCTCGTCCCTGCAGCTGGCCGGCCGCGGCGACGAGGCCCTTGCCGTGTGGAACCGGCTGGGGCGGCCTCGCCTGACGGCCCTCGAGATCAGCGGCCTCGTCCACACGAGGGACGGCGTCGCGCGGCGCGAGGTGGGGCTCGGAGAAGGGGACGTCGTCACCCTCGCTCGCGTGCGGGAAGCGAGGCTGCGCCTCGGCGAGCTGGGAATCTTCGATCGCGTGACGGTGCGGCCGGTGCCGCTCGGCGACGGCCGGGCCGAGCTCGACGTCGCCCTCATCGAACGATACGGGTTCTTCCGCACGCCGGTGGACCTCGGCCTGAACGTCGGCACAAACCTGCTCTACAAGCGCCTGCGTCCCCGCTTCGCCAACGTGGCCGGAACCGGCCTCACCGTGGGCGGCCAGTTCCGGTGGGAGGAGAACCGCCCCGACCTTTCCGTCTTCATGGACTGGCCGCGGCCTCTCGGCCTCGATGCCACGGTCCATGTCGGGGCCTTCAAGGGGGAGCAGCTCTACGAGGTAGGGGATCCGCTGAACCGCAGGTCCCATGGCCTGGACTTGAGCGTGCGCCACGTCCTCGGCGGCCGCTTCGTGGGCCAGATGGCCTTCCGGACGCGCGACCGCACCTTCTCGCGCCCCGACCCCGCGGCGCCCCCGGGCCGGATCATCGGCCTCGAGGCGGGGATCGACCGGCGCTTCGTCGAGACGCCCCGGCAGCGCCTGGAGGCCTCCGCGCGTGTGTTCGCGGCCGGAGACGCGCTGGGCTCCGACCTGGCGTTTGGCCGCGCCCTCGTCACCGCGTCCTACAAGCTGTCCCTGAGCCCGCCCGAGGGGACGCTGTTCGAGAGATCGCTCCTCGCCGTCCAGGTTCATTGGGGACGGGGGAGCGACGCGACGCCGATCGACGAGATGTTCGCGCCCGGCGGTAGCCCCGAGATGGAGCTGCCTCTCCGCGCGCACCAGCAGACGCACGACGGCACGCTCGGTGTCACGCCCCTCGGACGGTCACTCACCCTCGCGAACGTGGAATGGCGGCGTCGGCTCGTTCGGACGCCCTTCGTCCAGGCCGGCATTGTGACGTTCTGCGACGTCGCCTGGATCGGTCGGACCGCCGTCGAGAGTGATCCAGATCACTCGTTTCAGGATCTTGGATTGGGAATTCGGATTGGCCTCGGGGGGGCCTCGGTGGTGCGTTTTGACTACGCGCATGGCCTCGCGGACGGGAAGAACGCCGTTTTCTTCGGCCTCAACCAGACCTTCTAATATTCATATAAATCAGTCGTTTACGGTGTATGTGGCGCCAGAGCCACGCCCTGCCGCGAGTCGTTAACAAAAAAGTGTGGCGCAGTTTTGGGGTCCATTTGCTAAGATTCTGGTGCAGGTCGGCTCCTCTCCGGGGCCGCAGGGAGGTGGCGTGAAGACGAAGCGCCCCGCGAGGGCGGCCAAGAAGTCGGCTGGATCGACCCGGAGCCGCGCCTCGCGCAACAGGAAGGTCACCCCCAGTCGCTCCGCGCGGCGGAGCCACCGGAAGGCCGCGTCCCCGAAGCACTCCAAGGCCACCGTCAGTCGCGCTCGCGCGGCGACGCCGGCGCGGAGCACCCACGCGTCGGTTGCTCATGCGCGTCGCGTCCGGCCTCGGCCGCTTCCGTCGCCGATGCCGACGCGCCACGTGGCGCCGCCCCGGCCCGTCCTCGTGACGCCGGCTCGCTCGATGCCGCCGATGCGGGACGTGCGCAAGGTGGTGGCGCCTCCGGCCCGCGGCCCCCTGGTGATCCCGGAGTTCTCCGAGGCCGGCGTTCTCCTGGCGATCACGTATTCGATCCGCGAAGGGCGGCGTGGGGAGTTCTTCGACCTCATGCGGGAGCTCAAGCCCCTGCTCAACGGGATCGGCGGCACGGACTGCACGATCTACGAGGACCGCAGCCGGCCGAACTACTTCATGGAGGTCTTCCGGTTCAAGGACGAGGCGGAGTTCACGGCCTTCGACGACAAGTTCCACAAGGACCGGAAGATCGCCGCGGTCTACGCCCTCCTCGACGACATCGTCGAGGCCGAAAAAAGCGATTTCAAGATTTTCGAGCGCCGGCTGTAAGGACTTCCGCTCGGAGTCGGGCCTGAGGGGCGCCGCGCGGCGCCCCTCACGTCGTTTTGGGGAGAGCTCCCGGATCGCGCTAAGCTCCCTCGATGCCATCGCCGGTGGGGCACGCGCTCGCGGGCCTGACGGTCCACGTGCTCGTCGCCCGCGACCCGAACGAGCTGCACGATCGCCGGCGAGCCGCCATCACCGTGGCCGCGGCGCTCGCGCCCGACGTCGACCTGCTCTTCCGTTTCGTCGACGGGCGCAACCACCACAACTACGAGACCCACAGCCTCGGCTGCGCTCTCCTGGCGGGTATCGTCGCCTTCCTGGCGGCCAAGGCCTGGCGCTGGGCCCGTCCGGTGAACCTCGGCGCCGCCGCCGCCCTCGGGTGGGGGAGCCACGTTCTGCTCGACTACCTCAACAAAGACACCACTCCCCCCATCGGCATCATGGCCTTCTGGCCCCTCGACGACGCCTTCTACAAAGTGCCCTGGCCCCTCTTTCTCGATATTGGGCGTACACTAAGCTGGGCCACGGCGCGGCACGACCTCCTCGCCGCGGCCTGGGAAGTGGCCGTCCTGTCGCCCCTGCTTCTCGGCGTCTGGTGGCTTCGGCAGAGTCGGGGGAATTGAGCATGGCGCGAGGGTTCGAGAGCAAGTCCGTGGCGGACCAGCAGGAGTCGGCGCAGACCCGCCAGCGGCGCGGAGGGAGCGATGCGGGGATTTCCCCCGCGGCTTCGAGGCGGCGCAAGCTGGAGCTCGCCCGGGCCGATGTCCTTCTCCGGATGCAGAACGCGAGCGCCGAGCCCCACAAGGAGATGCTCCGCCGCGCGCTGGCCGCCCTCGACAAGGACATCGCGGCGCTGTAGCGGTCGGCCCGGGCTCTGTCCGGCGTTCTCTACTGCGGATCCCCGTCTCGTCGGGGCGGTGGCGACACGAGGGACAGGTGCCCGGCCTTTCTCACCTTCGCCCCGACGACGTCGAGCAGCGTGTCGCGCAGGGCGGCCTGGCGGATCGGCTTGATCAGGTACGCGGCGAAGCCGAGATCCATGAGCTGCGCGGCGTCACCGTGCTGGGGCATCGACGTCAGCAGCAGAAGCGGGACGTGCGCCAGGCGCGGGTCCTTCTTGATCTCCTGAGCGAGCTGCCCCCCGTCCATCTCCGGCATCTGGAAGTCGATGAGCGCGAGCTCGAACTCGTTGAGCGTGCCCGCCGCGGAGCGCAGCTTCTCGAGCCCCTCCCACGCGTCGCTTGCTTCCTCGGGGTGGCAGTCCCATGTTCGCAGCATCTCCCGAAGCACCTGCCGATTGATGGCGTTGTCGTCCACCACGAGAATGCGAAGCCCGCGGAGGGCGCCGACGTCCATCGCCTTCTCGGGCTCCGCGCTCGTCACGGGGGGTAGCTCGGCCGAGAACCAGAAGCGGGACCCCTTCCCTTCCTGGGTTTCCACTCCGATGTCCCCGCCCATCAGCTTCACGATCTGCTTCGCGATAGCGAGCCCCAGGCCTGTCCCGCCGTAGCGGCGGGTCGTGGAGGCGTCGACCTGGGAGAAGGGCTTGAAGAGCCGGTCGAGACGATCGGCCGGGACGCCGATGCCGGTGTCGTCGACGAGGAAGCGGACGCGGCTCGATGAGGCGGGATCCGGCTCGGCCCGGAGCGTCACGCCGCCGCGCGCCGTGAACTTGACCGCGTTGCCCGCCAGGTTCAGAAGGACCTGTGTCAGCCTGGCCGGGTCACCGAGGACCCGCCGTGGGAGCCGATCGTCGGCGTATACCGCGAGCTCCAGCCCCTTCTCACGGGCGGGCAGCCCCACGATGTCCCCCACCGATTCGAGGCATTCCCGCAGCTCGAACTCGATCCGCTCCAACTCCAGCCTTCCCGCCTCGCCCCTCGAGAAATCGAGGATGTCGTTGAGGATCGAGAGGAGGGCCTCGCCCGAGCGGCGCGCGGCCTCCACGTAGTCGTGCTGCTGATCCGAAAGCCGCGTGCCCGCGAGGAGATCGGTCATTCCCAGCACGCCGTTCAACGGAGTGCGGACTTCGTGGCTCACCGTCGTCAGGAACTCGGCCTTGGCCCGGGCGGCCGCCTCCGCTCCCTCCCGCGCGTGGACGAGCTGCTCCTCGATGATCTTGCGCTGCGTGATGTCCGTGGCGATGCAGACGATGTCCCGCCGCCCCTCCTCGCCCGCCGGCAGGACTCCGGCCGACAACAGGACCGGCACCGCGTCGTCGCCCGTCCTCCGGAGGATGCGCAGCTCCACCTCCCTGACCGATCCCCCTCGCTGTGAGGGCCACAGGACCCTGGAGGTGAAGATGGCCTCGCCCTCGGCGAACAGGGAGCCTGGCGCGCGGCCCACGACGTCCGCTTCCTCTGTGCCGATGAGCTGGAGCAGGGCGCGGTTGACCCTCTGGACGAGGCCGTCCGCAGCCACCACGAAGAGGCCGTCGCTCATGCTGGCGATGAGGGAATCCACGTACTCCTTGTCGACGAGCTGGGCTCTCTGACGCTGGAGGTCCCGCACCATGCGATCGAACGTCCTGGCGAGCGTCCCGATCTCGTCGGAGGACCGTGCCGCCACCCGCACGTCGAGGTCACCCTCGGCCACCCTCATCGCCGCCACCGCGAGGTCCAGGAGGGGACGAGTGGTGCGGCCGGCGAGGAAGAGCGAAACGGCGATGGCCACGATCGCCACGGCGGCCCCGACGCCGAGCACGATCGCTCGCAGGCGATGCACGGGGGCGAAGGCGAGGCGGCTGTCCTGCGCCACCAGGGCCGACCAGCCCGAGGCCCCGTTGGAGTGGGCGTAGCCCACCAGCGATTCCTGCTCCGCGAGGCGCTCGACCAGGAAGCCGCTCTTGCCCGCGCCGGCGAGCATCGCGGCCCGGGAGCCCCCCTCGGCCAGGTTGCGATGGAAGACCCATTCGCGCTTCGGCGTCGGCGCCGAAACCACCAGGCCGTCGCGGCGAAGGAGCAGCAGGTCTCCCTCCGTGCGGTCGAGAGTGCGGTCGGTCTGCATCCGATCGAACTGCTGGCCGAGGTCCCAGGAAACCGAGAGGGTCCCGATGGTCTGACGCTCGTCGAATGAGGCGCGTATGGGGTACGTACAGGTCACGATGGACGACGGGGCCGCGGTCAGGCCGGGGTCGTCGACGCAGGCGTCGTGCTCGGCCGTGGCGCCCGCGACGGGCGTGGCCACGATCGCCTTGCCGACCCACTCCGGCCGGCTCGCCGCGATGACCAGGCCCGACGGCTCGGCGACCATGGCGCGGGCCAGGAGGACCTGCCCCCGGGCCTGCTGGATCAGGAAGGACGATATGCGCCCATCGGCGTCGCCGGTGAGCACGTCCTGCATGATCTCGAGGCTGGTCCACGACTGTCCGGTCCCGTAGTGGGCGAACGCCTCGCGGTCCAGGGCCTCGATGCTGCGCGCGGCCCGCTGCTCGAACAGGCGGCCCAGGCTCTCCTCGATTGCCCTCTGGCCGTTGGCGTAGGCGATGACGCCGATCAGAGCGAGGGGGCCGAGCGAAAGGGCGAAGAAGACGAGGACGAACTTGGTGCGGATCTTCATCGGCCGGGATCAATCGGGGGACAGCAGGTATCCTGTCTCGCCTGGCTTCTTGCCGTCGATCCGGAGGACCTTCACCGTCGAGTCCACCGCCGCCGCGTCGATGAAGCCGAGGGCGTTCGGAGCCTGCGCAACGATCTTCTTGACGGCCGAGTTCGAATGGGCGATGCGGGGGAAGGCGGCGATCTCGCCCCTGTAGAGCTTCTCGAGGTAGTGAAGCTTCAGGGCGGAGTCCTTCATGCGATAGACCTTTCGGAGGACCAGCTCCTTCTCAGGCGTCTCCGACTCCTGGAGCACCAGGTAGATTCTCCCGCCCGCATCCCAGTGCTGCTGCTCCATGCGAAGGATCTGCACGAGATCGGAGGAGGAGATGTCGCTTTGGGGGTTGCGGGGGTGGACGACGAACACCACGTCTGCGGCCGCGGCGAGCCGGGGGAGGAGCGATAGGAGGGCGACGAGCCCAAGGCCGACCCGGCGATGCCAACTCATCAGAAGGTCACGGCCACCTGGAGCGCGGCGGCACTGAACGGCTTTCCCGGGTCGGGCCGGTCGTGGCTGAACTCGAGCTTCACGGCCAGCCGCATCCAGGGATCGAAGCGCACGCCGACGGTGTGTTTGTTCGCGTCCCGAAGGGTGTCGGGATAGTATGGGTCCTTGGCGGCTCCGTCGACGAGGTCGTACCGGTAGTAGGGCTTGAAACGTCCGAGGGCGTAAGCCCCCTGCGCGTACAGGCCCGTCGTCTTGAAGACGGCGCCCGTCCCACGATCTTGATGGCGAATGTCGAATACCTCGGAGAGCAGCTCGATCGGCGCGCGCTGGTAGACGAGGAACCCGCCCCAGATGCGCTCGTCGAGCTCGTTCTCGCGGTCGGGCCGCGTTGGATCACGCGGGATCCGATCCGCGTGAAAGACGCCACCGAACTTGAGGCCGGGGGCGGCCTTTGGAGCAGCGCTCAGCCAGAAGCTGAGCGCCTTGTTCCCGTTGACGTCCTGAACGGTGACGACTTCCTCGGAGTCGGGGGAGCGCCCGTTCGCGACGCTGGCGTTGTACTCGAGGCGGAACCCCGGAACCGATCGCGCGCCAAAGAGGCGCAAACCCACCTCGTGAATGGGGAGCACCCCGTTCTCGTCTTCGAACCGATAGACGTCGGGCCGGAACACGGTCGTCTGGAACCACGTCCCATGGTGGTAGGTCTGGTTCCAGTGTCCGAGGACCGTATGCATCCGACCGATGGCGACGTTGAAGAGATCGGACGGGGAGTACTTGATCTGGTACCGCTCCACGTCGATGATCCGTTCCTCGAGGCCCTCCTTGCCCTCGAACACGATCTCCGCGAGGACGCTCACGTCGTCCGTGATCGCCGACGTCATGAACAGGTCGAGCTGGCCGAGGGTAAAGGTGCCGGGCAGGTCGGAGTCCTCGCGGCGGAAGTCGATGTCGCCGAAGCCGCGAAGGAGCAGCTTGGGAGATGGACTCGGCTCCTCTTGCGCGACCTCCTCCTGGAGCGGTGGTGGCTCCTGCTGAGCGGCCGCGGGCCGGGCGGACGAAAGAAAAGCGCAGGTCACTGCCAGCGCAGCAGCGGTCGGCGCCGACGAACGCATGCGGGTCTCCACGGGTGGAAAGAGGCTACGACTGCCGGGGCAGCCTGTCAACCGGAAGCGATTGCAAACTCTAGGTTTGCGCCGGTCGGCACCGAACGGACGGTCGGGTCGTCACGCGCCCCAAATTGTTGTTGACCCCCGCCGGGCCAGAGGGTAACCTTGAAGTCCCTCCACATACAGTCGGTCGGTTTGAGGCACTCGATCGTCTATTCGGCGCTCGGTCGATGGGCCTGGGGAGGTGTGTCCGGTGAGTGAAATTCGCGCGGATCCGCCCACCGTGAAGGCGAATCCCGGCGTTCGGCCCGGCCGGCCGGCGGCAGCGCCGGCCTCTCGCCCGGCGTCCGACTTCCGGGCCTACTACGTGGAGCAGGCTCCCCTGTTCCGCGGCCTTTCCCGGGCGCAATGCGACGAAGTCGTCGCCCTCTCGCGGGAGCGGAGGGTCGGCCGGAAGCAGTGCTTCTTCACCGAGGGCGAGCCCGCCGACGAGGTGTGCATCCTGGGCGCCGGCCGGGTCAAGATCACGCAGCTCACGAACATGGGCCACCAGATCATTCTCCGCCTCACGGGGCCGGGGGAGGTGTTCGGAGGCCTCGGCGTGGCCGCCGGAGCGCTCCATTCCTCCACGGCCGAGGCCCTCGAGCCCAGTCATGCCCTGACGTGGCCTCGGCGGGGCCTCGAGGAGCTGGCCGAAAGGATCCCCGTCCTCCAGCGCAACGCGCTTCGAATCGTCTCCGAGCGACTCCGGCACCTCGAGGAGCGTTACAGCGAGCTCGCGACCGAGCGCGTCAGCCAGCGATTGGCGCGTACGCTGCTCCGTCTCGTCGGGCAGATCGGTCGACCCTCGGGCGGAGGTGTCCTCGTATCCCTGAATCGGGACGAGCTGGCGCAGGTCACGGGCACGACTCAGTTCACCGTGAGCCGCCTGCTGAGCGAGTGGGAATCGCTCGGCCTCGTCACGCCGCGACGTGAGGGCGTCCTGGTGCTCGACGGCCCGGGTCTCGTCGTTCTCGCCGAGACCGGAGAGGACGCCTCAGGGTCTCTCTGATCGCGCATCGCGATCCGTCGGGCGGGTTCCGGCCTCACGGCGCGACCGCGAATGCCAGCTTCTGCTCGGCGGTCTGCTTGTTCCGGTTGTCCGTCACCTTCACCGCCAGCTGGAAGTCGCCGAACGTGAAGGCCCCCAGCGGAATCATCATGCCCGCCGCCACCGACCCGGCCGCCGGGTCGAAAGCCTTTCCGAGGGTGTCGGCGTTCAGCTGCTGGGGCTTGACCTTGTTGAAGAAGTGCAGGCCCTTGGTTCCCTGCTCGTAGAAGAGGTACTCCACGGTCAGGTCGGGCTTCTCTTCGGCCTTGGCGGTCCAGTTGTAGATTCGGAACGCCACGCTGATGCGGCCATCCTGCGAGAACTGCGGGCTCACCGAGGGCGTCAGCGTCGTCTGGCCGAAGATGAACGGCAAGTTCGCCTCACGTGCGGTCGTCTCCGCCTCGCCGGCCACGATCGGAGTCACCGCCAGGGAGCCGCCTCGGATATCGGGCACGGTCAGGCGCGACTTCGCGATGGCCACGACCGAGTCGCCGCCTGAGCCCGGATGACCTACCACGGCCTCCAGATCGTAGTCGCCCGGCAGCAAGCGTGAACTCGCGAACGAGACGCAACGGTCCGGGCGTTCCCGAGCCGCCCGCATCGGCCACGACCCGGGCCGCTTCCTTTCCGGAAGCGGCCGTCGAGACGCGCAGGCGGACCTCCAGCGCCTGTGTCGCCTCCGCGGCCACGACGATTCCGACCCGCGCCGCCCGCTCGGGCCCCCTGAGCACGTCCGCCTGTAGCAGAACGGGGATTCGGGCGGTCTCGGGCGCCGGCGCGAACGCGGTCTTGGTGACGATGTAGGTTCCGGTCGCGGTGCCGGCGACGCGGGGCATCAGCGCCTCGAACGGGCGCGTGGCGGGCGCGGCTGCTGCCTGACCCTGTTGAGCCTGGGGCGCCGCCGGTGCCGCGAACGCGAGAGCACCAAGGATCGGCGCGAGAGCCCATGTCACGACTCGGGAACGTACCATTCTTCCACCTTTCGGAAGGATTCATTGGGCGACGACGGCACTTTGAGGAGGTACGCGCCTGCCGAGGCGAACCGACGCTTCGGATCGAACGACACCGAGGGATAGGCCGTCGGATTGACCGACCGGTTTGTCATGTGCTCGATGGTCTCGACGAAGTACTCGCGCGAGCCGAGCGTGCGAGGCAGGTTCAGCGCATCGGCGGCCAGGACGATGGCAAAGAAGGCGTTGACCGCGACCCGAGGGTCCAGCGGCCGAATGTCGTTGGCCTTCATCCACAGGAGCGAACGCGCCGCGTGCTTGTCGAACTCGTCGGGCGGCACGAAGGGGTGGGCCAGGACGGCCCGGGCCCTGAGGCGCTCCGGCAGCCGGCCGGTCTCTCCGCCGAGCAGGCTCGACGAGAGGTACACCTCGGCCAAGTTCTCGATCGACGTCGAGGTCGCCAGGGTCTCGAGCCCCGCCATGTCGCCGGCGTCGAGCCACAAGACGAGCGTCTTCGCCTCGCCCGCAAGGGTGCGCCACGTCTCGGCGGTGAGCGCCGTGGACGCAGGGACGCAGTCGGACCGGGTGGCCGCCGGCGTGAAGTCCCGCGCGAGCGCCGTCGCGGCCGCCTCGCCGGGCGTGCCGCAGCGCGACACCTGCCGGACCTCGCCCGACGGCGGCGTCGAGGCGAGATGGTGGGCGATCGCTCGAGCTTCGAGGGTAACGCCCTTCGAGAAGTAGAGCGAATAGAACCCGTCGCCTGAGGGAACAGCCGGGGGCAGGGGGGTCTGGGGAAGGATGGCCGGGACCTTGTAACGCGCGCAGAACGCGTCGATCGGCGACCAGTCCTCGTCCGTGATCCCGCTGACGATGGCGTAGACGGGCTGGCGCCGGTACAGTTCCTCGAGCTGGGCCGGCCACTCCTTCGGCGGGCCGTGCAGCTCCCACTCGTCCAGGACCCAGTCGCGGTATCCCTGGTACTGCTGCTTCATGTCCCAGCCGCCGCTCGTGCGGCGGCGGGTCTCGTAGCGCGTGCCCCCGTTCTTGGCACGGACGAACGTCCGGAGAACGTCCAGCATCGAGGCGCGGCCAGCGGCGGTGACCCCGGGCGTGACGATGGTCGCGAGGTGAACGATGGCGTCGCTCACCCCGGGCGGCGCGCTCCTCGCCGAGCGTCCGCGACGAACGCCGCCGAGCGCCTTGGCGTCGGCCTCGCCGATGGCGTAGCGTGGCATCGTGGCGGAAAGGGCCCGGCCCGACGGATCGACGCCGTCGCGCAGCGCGCGCAGCAGGGTCGCGTCCGTGTAGGCGTCCCGCGTGCCGGGGCCCGTCGAGCGCGGCTGGCCGAGCTGGGGCGCCCCCATCGTCACGGGCGCAGAACAGGACCGAGCCCACGAGCGGCGGCACCACGAGCGGCCCTTCGGCCGTCCCCATGCCGCTGCGCCGGTGGCAGTTCACGCACGCCATCTCGGTGCTCTTGACGTGGATGTCGCCCTGCACGGTCGTGTCGATGGGAGACCCGGCGACCGAGATGCCCCGCAGGTACAGGCGCTCCCCGGGAGACACCCGGGCGGGCGCGGACGGTGCGAGCGGCGCACCGGAGCGCCGGGCGTGCGCTGCCGGGCGGTCGCGGCTGCGTCGGCGCCTGGCGCGGCAAGAAGAAGGGGCATCCTGGTCAGCGCCGCCAGCCGCGGCACAGAGGCACGGCGCCAGCAGGCGGCGTGACCTCATCACGACTGCGAGGGAACCAGGTGCCCCAGGAAGGCGTGCATCAGTGTCTCGGCGCTCGAGAAGCCGTCGAGCGCGATCCAGGGGGCGTCTTGCGCGGAGCGGACGAACGTCCCCGGCGCGTGGTTGTTCTTGCCGCCGCGATAGCTGCCGAAGGCGCGCTGCGCCGCCTCGATGGCCGCCGGCGTGCCGGTCAGGAACCGCCACGAGGCGGCCGCGTGGTAGCGCGATGGCGTAGGCGCGAAGCGTCTCGACGCGTGTCGATCTCGGGATCGATCGAGATCGAGATGACGCGCACCTCGTCCCGCTCCGCCCCAAGGTTCGTCAGGAACTGCGACATCCCGGCGCTCATCACCGGGCAGATCGTCGTGCACGTCGTGAAGATGAAGTTGACGAGCACCGGCTTGTCGGACCCGATCGCCTCGCGAAGCGTCGTCGCTCGGCCACTCTGGTCGACGAGGGCGAGGTCGGGAATGACCGGCTGCGGGGCCATGACGCGCGCCGGCGGAGTCCTTCGGCGCGGCGGCCATCTGGGCGATGTGCCCCTCGTGCCCGGTCGGCGTCTGGGCGACGCGCCAGGGCTCCTGAAACCGCGAGCGCCCACGCGACCACCGTCCCGGCGACTCTCCGGCTCATCGCTTCTCCTCGGCCTCCAGCGGCTTCGAATCATCCGTCACCGGGATGCCGGTGACGACTGAAGTCCCCGATCGTCACCGTCACCGTCTTGCCCGCCTTCACGAAGCGCGAGGGGTTCGCGAAGAACATGAAGTACGTGCGCCCCGCCTTGGCGTCGTACGTGCTGCGCAGCGAGCCGGTCGTCGGGGGGTTCGGCACCACCGATTCGAAGCCGCTGGCATCGTCCTTGAGCATCGGCCGCATCTTGGGATCGAAGAGGGGCTGCGCCTTGGTGGCGTCGAGGATCCGATACCGGAACTCCAGCATGTAGCCCCCCGACGCGAGCCGCATGCTCGCGATCTCGACGCCCCACCGCCGGGCAATGGCCGACGGATCCGACGCCGGCAGCTTTCCCGTCGTGATGGCAGGCACGGAGGCATGGCGTTTCAGATTCCGCCCACCGCCGCCGGGCACGTCCTCGGCACTGACACGAATGGCGGAGACCGCCCAGAAGCGCCCCCGCCAGCAGAACAGATCCCCGTGTGCTTCATCTGCCGCTCAGCCGCCACGTTCCCCATTCACGTATTGTCACCCATCTCGGTTCACGCAACGCGGCTTGCGGGCAATCTCCGCAAGCCGCGTTGCTCTTCCGACGGACGAGACCCGACTAGCTTCCGGTCAGACCGAGCGTCGCCGGGCTACCGGCGGCGTCCGGTGTAAGGCATCGACAGCGTCCCGGTCCGGCCGTTGTTACCGCTCGGCCCGTTGAAGTTGACCGTGATCGGTGCAGGTGTCGCCGGGGTTCCGCGTCGACCCCGAGCAGGTGTCGGCGCCCTTGCTGAACGCGGCCGGGGTGCCATTCGTCACGGTCGCGGTCTGGAACGTCACGGGCACCGTGCCGCCGATCGTCACCGTCACGGTATCCGTCAGACGTTGCCGGTCTGGTTGCCGAACGCGAGGGTCGTTCCCGCACCGTTCAACGATCCCGGACCGGACTCTCACCCGTGAACGACACCGGGGCCGGCGCACCACCGTGAAGTTGACGGTGGCGGTCCCGCCCGTGGTGGTGACCGTCAGGGTCTTGGCGCCCGAACGACGCCGCCGACCCGACCCCGATCGTCGCCGTGATCGAAGTCGAGTTGACCACGACGATGTTGGTGACGCTGAAGTTGCCGGAGTTCTCGGTCAAGCGTCGCTCCCGATCAGGTTCGTTCCGGTCAGGGTCACCGCGTAGTTGGCGGTGCCAGTGGCGGGGCGCACGCCTGCGGAGGGGATGATGACGTCAGGGTCGGGCGCGGCGGTAGCGTAACCGTAAACGTCACGTTGGGGTTGCGCGGGCTGATGCCGCCCGGTGCGGTCACCGTGACGCTCCGGACGGTGAGTGGCCGCGCCGTCGCCGTGATATTGCAGCTCGCGACCACCGACGTCGCGGTCGAGCTGCTGACGCTGCAGCTGACGCCGGTGCCGGACACGTTCACGCCGTCGCCCCGGTCAGGTTGGTGCCGGTCAGGGTGACCGCGAGGTTGGACGCGCCTCGCGGACCCGCTGCTGGGGTTGATCGAGGAGAGCGTCGGTGGCGCAACCGTCTGGAGCGGCCTGGTCCGCTCCGCGGTGCGGGCGGCCCGCTGGACGCACGTCGTGGTCGAAGTCGAACAGGAGCGCATCCGGCACGTTCGTTGACGTCGTTGCCGAAGAGCGCTCCCGAGGGCTGCACCCGTTCGGCGCCCGCGGTCACGTGGTAGTCGCCGAAGAGCTGATTCGGCGGTGTGCTGGTGGGATTCTCGAGCGACAGCGGGCCGAACTGCGGCCGGATGAAGTTGCCGCCCTCGTCGAGCGCCGCCGGCACCGAGATCAGCGTGGCTTCTCCGGTCGTTTCGCCGACCTGATACGCGGCCTGACGAGTCGGTGTTGAAGTAGGACGCCACGAAGGCGGGCGCGCGTGCCTGAGGTGTTTCCGGTAGCCGCCGTAGGAGGTGCCACCCAGGTATTCGTCTGCCGCCGCGGCCGATAGCGATGGAGGACTGCGGCGCGAAGTTGGCTGCCAGCTCAGGACGCCGAGGTCCCAGTACGGGCGCGCCGTGTCCTGCATCTCGCCGTACTGCGTGTCACGGACCCGGTCCGACGGGAACGATCGGATGGCTACCGGTTCCGCACGGGCTGGCGACGGTGCACGCGCCGAAGTAGAAGGTCCGGTTGTGCCAGACGATCGAGTTGGCGATCCGCACGCGCGGCACACTGACTCCGCGACCGGCGATGCCGGCCGGCTGCGGCACGGACGTGAGCGGACCGGCGCTGAAAGCGCCGCCCGCCGTACCCGTGCTGTCGTTGTCGACGATCGTGTTGTGCGACGATGTCCACGCCGAGCGCCGGTTGCCGCCCGTGCCGGTGGGCACTCCCGCGATCGAGATGCCGCCGCCGGCGAGGCCGGCCACGTTGTTCGCGATCATGTTGTTGTACAGGCGCACCCGGTCGGAGGCTCGTGAAGCCCAGCAGCGCGACGCCGCCGCCGTCGCCGCCGGAGGCCGCGTTGCCCTGGATCAGGTTGTTGGTCACGTCGACGCCGCCGCTGCCCGGCGTCGCGCGCACCGCCGCCGCCGGCGTGCCGCCGATGAAGAGGCCGCCGCCGTTGGTGCCGGTCGCCTGGATGAACGACTCGTTGAAGATGATCGTGTTGCCGTCGATCACGCCGAGCTCGGGCTCGGCCGATGTGCGCGATGCCGCCGCCGTTGCCGGCCGAGAGGTTCGCCGGCGATGAAGTTGTTCGTCACCGAGTAGTTGTCCGAGCCGGTGCCGAGCACGATGCCGCCGCCGCCGCCCGTCTCGTTCGAGGCGTTCTGGGTGACCATGTTGTTGTGGATCGCGACGTGGTCGTTGTGCGCGTTCTCGTCGGTGAACGGCGCCGCCGCTCCCGCGTGACCCACCTGGATGCCGCCGGCGTACGTGCCGGAGTTGGTGTAGATCTTGTTGTTCGAGATCTCGAGGTAGTGCGCGTAGCCGTTCACGAGCACGCCCGGCGCGTTGCTCGCCCCGATCAGGGAGAAGCCGTCGATGCGCGCGTTCGGGTCGCCACGCGGCGTTGGCCGCGCTGCTCGTGAACCGATGTAGTTCTCGTTGTGCAGGCAGTAGGCCTCGTTCGCGGGCGCCCGCGAAGTTCAGGGGCGTCAGGAGGCGCGTGGCGAGACACGTGCCTGCAGGCCCCAGCAGCAGCGTCCCTGCGTTGACGATCGGAGTACCTCCGACACCGGCCGAGAGCTCGTTCCGGCCCAGCACCATCACGCCCGGACCTTCGTCGCCGACCACCGCCGGCACGTCGCCGGGCTGGAACGGCGCGGGCGTCATGGCGGGCTGATTCGGCAGCAGGTAGGACCGAAGCGTTCCGCGGGCGGGCTCGCCAGCAGCAGGTTGCCCATCTTGTCGAGCCAGGCCTGGATGTTCTCGGTCGGCGTGGTGACGACGTTGATGGCCGTCGACAGCGCGCCGGCGCCCTGCAGGCGAACCGGCTTCGTCATGACGACCATCTCCTCGTAGACGCCCGGCTTGACCAGGATCAGGTCGCCCGCGGTCGCCGCGTCGATCGCCGCCTGGATGCTGTCACCGGGCGCGACGACCTTCGGCGGCCGCGCAGCGAATGCATCTGCGGCGTCGCCACGCTCAGCGTGACGCCAAGCGTCGACTTGCGCGCCGACGCGCCCGGTGCCGCGCACCACCTGCAGCTCGCCCGTCCGGACGCCGGTCGGCACGACGGCCGTGATCTGACGCGTTGGTCCAGGTGGCTGATGGTCAGCGGGAATCTCCTGACCGCCGAGCCGTCACGCTGCCGGGCGTGTCGCCGAAGCCGTAGTCGCGCGTGATCAGCTTCGGCTGCGCGCCCGTGCCGTCGAACGCCGGGTTGGACTCGTACCGCCGTGGTCGGCCCGCCGACGTGATCACGATCGTGCGCGACGCGTCGTCGGCGGCGCCGCTGTCCACGATGTAGGGACCGTAGCGTTCGGGTCGGGCAGGCGCCGGGGGTTCGGACCGGGTTCGGACCGTCACCACGCGATGATCGGCGTGCGGTTCGGGAGCTCGGCGTCGACCGGGAACGTCCCGTTGCCCGTGAAGGCGCCCGTCGGCAGCACCGGCGTGTCGAGGTAGGTCGTCTTGCCCGGCAGGTACTGCAGCGGGTAGCAGAAGTGGCTGTACTGCTTCTGGAAGTGCGGGTCCGGCACCACGGTTCCGCCCGGCCCGGGCATCGTCGGCGGGTTGATGCAGGCCGCCAGGATGCTCGGCGACACGCCGCTCGGCTCCGGCGGGTTGATCGTGTAGGTGCTCGGCACGAGCGCGTTGTACATGCCGTACTGGTCGGTGTAGGTGCGCGTGATCTCGCGCCCCTGCCAGTCGCGGATGGCGACGCCGATGAAGGGCGGCGCGTACTTCTCGCCGAAGGTCGGCGCGTTCGGGTCGAACTCGTTGGTCGTGTCGTCGAGCACCATCCCGTAGATGTGGCCCGCGACCGGCGCCTCGGTGAAGAGGTGGAAGTCGGGCGCCGCCTGCTGACCGTCGCGCAGCGTGACGAGCTTCGCGTCGCAGAGCGGCCGCATCTCGCCGCCGAACGGCGCCGGGCACGCCCGGGAAGAGCGACAACTCTTCGGGCACCTGGTGCAGCGTTGCCCACGCAGAACGGCGCGATCGAGCGCGTTGTCGGTCACCGTGGGCGCCGGCTGCGCGTCGTGTCGAGACGACGTCCGTGCCAGATGCGTGCGTGCGCGCCGGCGTGACGTCGCTGGCGCGCGCAATCACGCCGATCGTGTCGCCGACCACCGTGGTGACGCGCATCACTCTCGGCATCGATCGTTGATGACGGTCGTTGGGGTGCACGTTCCTGCCCCCGCCGGCGCGCGACGCGTGATCGTCGTCTGCGTGGCGAGCTCACCGACCGCGAGCATGCGAGGGTCGGACGGGCCGCGGCGCCGCCGTCGGCCAGCGGATACCCGGTCAGCCAGAACTGCTGCGGGACGTACGGGTCGCCGAAGTCGACGTTCTTGTCTTCTTCCTTCTGGAGCTTGTAGCCCGGCGGCACGATGATCTTGACCACGTACTTGCCCGCCGGGATCGGCGCGTCGCCGCCGCTGCGCGAGCGGCTGGTCGAACGGCAGGTTGTAGCGTCGGGTGCTGCCGGATCGTAGCTGTCCGACAGGATCGTGCTGAACGCGTAGCCGCCGTCGAACAGCGGCGGGACGCGCCTGGTTGAAGTTGCGCAGACCGTCGAAGCAGTCGGTCGTGCCTGGCCCTGGTAGACGTAGACGTACGGCGCCGTTCGGCCACTGGCACCCGTCGGGCACCGGAGTTGTTCCAGTTGTCGGTCGTGCACCTCGTTCAGGAGGTGCGTGCGGTTCTCGTCCCAGAGCTGGACCCGCACGTCGCTGACGCCGGGCTCCCAGTTCTCGGCCGCGGCCCACCGCGGGTCGTTCTCCGCACGGGTGATCCCGTAGTGGACGATGCCCGCGATGCCGCCGTTGAAGTGGTCCGTGTTGAAGACGCCGTCGCCGTTGCCGTCGACGTCGCCCGGCCCCGGGAAATCGCCGAAGCGGCGCGACGTTGACGTCCTCGGTGATGCTGCCCGGCTGCTCGTAGGGCGCCTTGCCCCACATCATGACGGTGCTCTGGCCGATGAAGCCCTGGAAGCCCTCGAGCAGGAGGAACGGGGTGTCCGGCTCCGGATTCGGTCCGGAACGGCGCGCCGCCGTTGTCCGGCTGCGGCTGCGGGTTGAGGACCTTGGCGGCAGGATCCGGCCTGGACGTCAGCCGGCACTCGAGCTGCCGTCGCCAGTCGTCGTGCGCGCATGGCGGCGCTCGCATCGCCGCCGTCGTCGACGACGACCGTGAGGCCGGTCGAGTGGTAGCGCGTGTAGTCGACCTCGGCGACCATCCACGCGAAGAACGGGAAGATCTCGTTGAACGCCTTGAAGCCTCGGTCGTCGGTGCTCAGCGACTGGTAGATCGACCCGTCGCGGAAGCGGATGTTCAGCGCCTGGTCGGGAATGCCCGGCTCGCCGGCATCGTGGATGCCGTCGCCGTTCCTGTCGTCGAACACGTAGCTGTAGAGGTTCGTGAACCAGCGGAAGACCGCGACGTCGCCGAAGGTCGGTTCCGTCGGCCGGCCGGCCACGTTGACGACGGCGCTGCCGATGATCAGGTCGAGCGCCGAGTCGAACACCATGAGCTGGTAGCTGCCGGTCGGGACGTGGGCGATCGTGAACGTGCCGTCCTCGTTCGTCGGCTGCGCGTAGAGCAGGCTCGCCGCCCGTCGCCCCCGAGTTGAGCGCCACCCACGGCCGCGTGTGCGTGAACGGCGCGCCGCTGAACTGCGCCACCTCGGCGGCCTCGACATGCGCAGGTTCGTCACGCGGCCGTGATGGTGGTGTAGCCGGCGCCGACGGCTGAGCGGGCCAGCGCTCGTCGACGCCCTGCGTGAAGCCGACCTCGCACGTGGGGTCCGGGCGGCCCGAACTCGGTGAAGAACTGCGGCTCGTTCGGCTTCACCCACGCGTCGATGCCGGGCTGGCCTTCGATCGTCGTGGTCTGGATCCACTTGTCGCCGCCCGGCGCGCGGACCTTGACCGTGTACTTGCCCATCGACCAGGTTGTCGATCACCGCGTAGCCGTCGGCGTCGGTGAGGACGAAGCCGTCGCCGAGCTGTCGCGACCTCGGTGCGGGTCGCAGGTCGCCGAGCGGTCGCGCACGGGCACTTGTAGGTGGTGCCGATCTTGTTGCCGAAGGCGTCGGTGGACTGATGGCCGCCGGACATCCCGTAGGTGCCGCCCGCGTCGTCGATCGTCACCTGGAAGCCGGCGAGACCGGGCTCGCGTGCTGTCCCACATCGCCGTTGAGCGGCGCGTTGTCCTGGAACACGCGGACCCGGATCCGCGCGGTCGGCAGCGGCAGCTTGGCAGACGGTGACCGTCACCGCCGTCTGCCCGGCCTCGATCTCCGCGCCGCTGTTGCTGTAGTTGTTCTCCGTCGGCAGCACCGAGACGAAGTACCGCTTGCCGGGATTGACCTTGAGCGTCGGTCGGCCTGCGTGCCCGCGGCCACGACCGGCATGTAGCTCTTGTGGAACGAGACCGCGAGCGTGTTGGGATCGGCGACGCCGGGGATCACCTTGTAGGTGAGGTCCTCTTCGAGCGTCCAGCGGTAGTTGCTGATCGTCGAGCCGTCGCGCCCTTGACCGTCAGCGTCGACCGTCTGGGTGAGGTCGGCGTCCGGCGGTCCTCATCGGCCGCGTAGACGGTCGCGGTGACCGTCGCCGCGCGACGAGTCCAGGCCGCCGTCGAACGCGACGAAGTTGAAGGTGTCGGGCCCGAGTAGCCCGGCGCCGGCGTGTAGATGACGACGCCGCCCGGAATCGCCTTCCGGGTGCCGCGGCGATGCAGGTCGGCAGCGGCGATGGGTGTCTCGACCTTCGTGAGCGGATCGATGTAGCTCAGCGCGCCGTGGCGTCGGCAGCGACGTCGAGGTAGTACTTCAGCGGGTCGCCGTCGGCGTCCGTGCCGCTCAGCGTCACGCTCACGTTGCCGCCTTGATCGACGCCGACCGTCTGCGCGATCGCCACGGGCGCGTCTGGCACGCCGGGCACGGTGATGCGTGACCGGTCGCCGGGCGCTGGCTGACGTTGCTGCCGCGGTTCTGTGCGCTCGATACGTGAACGAATCGACGCCGAAGAAGTTCGGATTCGGCGTGTACGTGAACGTGCCGTCGCCGGTGAAAGCGTCAGCGCGCCGGAGTGCGGTGAGCGTGACGAGCTGCGCCGACGTCTGCGTGCTCGGTCGTCGTTGCCGAGCACGCTGCCCGGGATCGCCGTTGCGTCCTCGCCCGTGCGCTGAAGTTGTCGATTGGCCACGGAGCGCTCGGGCGACGTGCCGCTCCGCGACCGCGCCCGACGCTCAGCTTGGCCAGCATGCCCGCCGAGCCCTGTGCCCGGGCGCGTTCAGGCCGAGGGTGCGGTCGTACAGGCTGTAGACGCCGGCGGCCGCGGGCGTCCAGAGCGCGTCGTGCGTCTTGCCGGCGGCCAGCATCACGGTCGCCTGGTCCTTCGCGAAGGGCAGCTTGTTGCCGTCTTCCGCGACGATCTTCAGGCTGCCGTTGTCGAGCACCGGGGCGTGCGTGCGCAGGCCCGCGTTGAGGATGCGAAGCAGCGTCGTCTCGCCGGCCGTGCCCGCCGGCGATCGTCGCCATCGACTCGTTCGTGTACGACTCGCCGTTGATGAGGAACAGCGACGGCCGGTAGTCGATCGTGCTCGTGGGGCCGCCCGGCCGTGCCGTAGGTGCCGCGCGTCCACCGCCTCGTGCAGCGCCTGGTCGATTTCGCTGTACACGAGGACGGCTTCGTGCGTGTAGGCGACGCCCGCATAGCGCGTTCCCGGTCGGACGTCGTCCTTCGTCATCGCGCCGTAGAGGCCCATCTGCACCTGCACGGCGGGGTGCGAGCCGCTCTGGTACAGGAAGGTGCCCGGCTTCAGGCCGGTGAACGTATAGGTCCCCGTGCCGCCGTCGGCGCCGTCTCCGGCGTCATCGACCGGACGCGACCGTCGGCGTTCCGTCGCCGGCGTCGCCGCGAAGGGCTGGCCGGGGATGACCAGCGAGGTCGCCTCCGGCAGGCAGGTTCGTCAGGATGATGGTGAGGCTCGAGTCGCCCGGCGGCACGACGATCCGCGGCCCGGGCACGGTGACGGCCTCGTCCGCGTCACGACGCCGTTGGCAGCGCGGTGGCCGCGTCGGTCGGACCGGTTCCGTCGAGGGCATAGCCCCACATCGGCACCGAGACGGTGCTGCCGTTGGGCAGCGTGACGGCCTTCGTCACCGGCGCGGCGATGAGGTGCACGGTGGTCTGCGCCGCGGCGCTCGAGGCCGCCAGCCCGACGGCGGCGACGGCGACGACGACGCTCCACAGAGACCGCGTCCAGACGGAATCATTCGTACGCATCTGATCCACCCTTCGCGACAGAGTAAGTGATTGACATGGGCTTGTGCGCCTATGGCCTACGGGATGGGCGTGCCCGGAGGCTCGACGACGAGCATCGTCATCATGCCGCCCGGGAAGATGTCGTAGTTGGTGATTTCTTTTTCGTTGTGCGAGTGCCACATGTAGGTGTAGCCGGCGTTCGGGTTCAGGCCGCCGTCACCCGGGGGCATCAGGCCCACCTGGCCGAGGAACGGGCTGCCGCTGTAGAACGGCCCGTTGGTCAGCGCCAGCGCCTCGGGCAGCATGACCGGAATCGGCTTCCCGTGGTCGCCGCAGAACTCGTGCGTGGTCGGATCCAGGCCTTCTCCGTCGAGCGCCGTGCCGGCGGCGCAGGCAGCTGCCGTCGTGCGGGCTTGTGCCCGTAGATGTCCCACCCGAGGCCCTTGCCCGTCCACCGGAGGATCGCGTCGACCGTCTGGCCCGGCAGCGACTGGATCGTGAAGACCTCGTGCGACAGGTCGAAAGTGCGTGCCCGCGGCGGTCGGTCTGCGAGCGGGAACCCGTCCACCGCGATGACGCGGGCGTGCTGGCCGTGGTGGTGGAACGGATGCATGTCGTGGCCGCCGCCGACCACGCGCATCAGCACGCGGTCGCCGGGATGCGTGCGCGTCAGCGCGCCGTAGGGCTGCGTCGGCAGGCGCGGCACGCCCGCCTCGGCCATCGTGTCGGGCGCGTTGCGGCCGTTGATGAACCAGTAGTTCGGGAAGTAGTAGCCGAGGCGGCCCGAGTCGTCCACCGCCTGGACGCCCTGCTGCTCGACGAGGTCGTGAATCTCCGAGTCCATCTCGGAGAGGAAGAACAGGTACTCCTGCTCGTACTGCGAGCCGGCCGGGTTCCCCGCCTGATCGCGGTCGCGGCGGCGCCGCATCGTCGTACGCCTGGTCGCCGGGCTCGTGGCCGGCCGGACGATCATCGCCCCCGCGAGCCCCATCTCGACCTGCAGGTCCGGGCGCGAGGCGCTGTTGTAGAGGAACGTGCCCGGGCGCGACGCCGTGAACGTGTAGGTCACCGAGCCGCCCGTGGCCGGCCTCCATCGTGATCGGCCCCTGGACGCACAGGCGCCGGGTCCGGCGCAGGTCGCGACCACGCCCGACTGGCCGGCCAGCGCCAGCGAGACGCGCTGGTTGAACTGCGCCGGCAGCTGGTTGACGACCGTGATCGACGACCGTCGCCCCCTCCGAGGACGATCAGCGTCGGCCCCGGATACTGCGGCCGGCCGCCGTCGACCCGAGGTCGAGAAGCCCCAGAAGTAGATGCTGCCGCCGTCCGGCGTCGTGATGCGGTCGGCCTTGGCCGTCAGCGTGAACGACGTGCCGGCTGACGCCGGGGATCGCGGCCGACGCCGGGCTCGCGGCGCACAGGCCGAGCGAGCGCCAGGATCGCGATCTGAAGACGCACTGCGGAATGTCCTGCGTGACATGTTGTCGCTCCCGCCTAGTTGCGAGCGTGATCGTGATTTCGGTCATCATGCCGCCGAAGTCCTCACCGTCGTTGCTCAGGTAGTTGAGGTTCGTCGTGTAGAGGAGGTAGGTGCCCGGCGCGACGCCCGCGGTGTCGAGGATCACGTCGACCGATTCGCCGCCGCCGAGCGTCACGGAGTTCGTGTCGTAGTAGAGGTTCGTGCCCGTCGGGCCCGCGCAGCAGCTTCGCGTTCTGGCCGACGACGTGCATCGGAATCGTCGAGCCGAGGGTGTAGAAGCGCGTGACGGCGAGGTTCGAGAGGCGCAGCAGCACCTTCTGCCCGCGGTGGCCGTGATCTTCGAGTTGAGCGGCTGCGACGGCAGGTTGCCGAAGCCGGCGTCGGTGGTGATGGACGCCCGGCGTTGACCGTGTCCGGATAGCCGCGGCCGTTCAGCAGCGGGTACTTGTCGTCCATCGCCGCGAAGGGCAGCGGCTGGATGGCGATGTGCTGGTCGTGGAAGTTCGGGTCGAGCGAGCCGAGCTGGATCGGGTACTCGACGTCGTACCCGGTCGAGCCGTCGCCGTCGTTGTAGACGAACTTGGTGTAGGTCTTGCCGCCGTAGGTCGTCGAGGTGCCGTTCTGCTTCGGGTGGACGTAGAGGTTGCCGACCATCCCCATCTGGATGTGCTCGGTGGCCTCGACGTGGCAGTGGTACATGTAGGTGCCCGGCCAGGCCGTCGACGATCTTGTAGTAGTAGGTGAAGGTCGAGCCCATGTTGATCGTCGACGGAGGACTCGGGCACGCCGTCGAAGACCGACGCCGCCTGCGGGAAGCCGTGGAAGTGGACCGAGTGCGGGTCGAAGAGGTCGGGGCGCAGGATCATCCCGACGTTGGTGAGCGACAGGTAGAACTCCTGCCCCTCCGTCAGCTCGATGGTCGGCGCCGGATAGTTCGCGCGCGGCCGAGGCCCGCGTTCACGACCTCCGACGGGCGGCAGCCCGGTGACGTCCGAGAAGCCGAAGGTGTAGATCGGCTTGCCGTCGGCCATCGTGATGAAGCCGTCACCGGCCGCCAGGTGCATGCACTTGACGTTGGGTGGCCGGGACGACCGCGTCCGGGACGCCGTCGCCGTTCGTGTCGCCGGGACACTGCGTGTAGATGGAGCCGTTCTGCTGCGCGGCGAGCGGCGTGCCGAGCATCATCAGGCCGGCGACCATCGCACTGCCCAGAAAGGCCGCCCGTGCCGACCGATTCATACCCCCTCCTTGCCGGACCTGGACAGGGGTATTCAGGTGGATGACGCGACTTGCGGGACCTTTCTCGCCGGGACCGCCCCGTGAGAAGCCCGTCAACGGTCGTCGTCTAGTCCGACCAGAACCCCTGGACGCCCAGGTTTCCATTTACGGCTGTCCGCGTGGGGGAGAAGGTACGCGTGATGCGTATGACTATCTTTGCTGTGGCGCAAAGATCTCGCACCTTTGTTGTGGGCCGACCGAAATTCCTCGCCCACACCCAACACGAGGCGCGAACGGCGCTGTTGCGGGGAATCTAGAGCAGGACGACGCCCTTGACGTACGCCGGCGTGTGATAGTCCGTGGTGATGGCTTGCGGCACGGCCTCGAGCGACCGGTACCGATGGGTCAGGAAGGATGCGACCCGGACCGTGCCCTCCTCGATGAGCCGGAGCGCCCTCACGTAGGTGGAGGGGCGGCCGTCGGCTTCGAAACCCCCGGAGGCGCCGATCGGGCAGAGGAGCGTGGGCTCCAGGTACTGAACGGAGTTGAGGACGCTCGCGTCCACGCCGCCGTGCCCGTGGCCGTACAGGAGAACGGTCCCCTGCTTCCGGAGCACGGACGGGATGAGTGCGAAGACCTGCCCCGCGCCCGCGGCGTCGATGACCAGCTCCGCCCGGCGCCCCTTCGTCCTCTCGGCCACCGCCTCGGCGAGATCGGTCCGCGCGGGGTCGATCACCTCGGCCCCCAGGTCGGCCGCCAGCGCCGCTTTCGTGGCGTTCGGCTCGCTGACGAGGAGCGTGCCGTCGAAGCCCAGGACCTTGCGGACGAGCTGCACCAGCAGCAGCCCGGCTGGACCCGCGCCGAAGATCACGACCGCCCGCGTGCGGCGCTCCGCGAGGGACGCGTCCAGCGAGTAGCGGGCGCCGGTGGCGCGGGCCATGAGGTCGCCGCTGTGGACGATGCAGCCGAGCGGCTCCGAGAGCGCGGCAAGGGCCAGATCGATGTCGGTCTCGATCCGCACCGCGTTCCGCGCCGGAACAGCGATCAGCTCGGCCAGGCCGCCGGGCAGCCCCGTGATGCCGTGCTCCCCGTAGAAGGCGCACTGGTGCGAGTCGCCGGTGGCGCAGTACTCGCAGAGCGGGTCGCGGCGGCGGCTCATGCAGCTCAAGCCCTGGTCCAGGACCACGCGATCGCCGGCGCGGAGGTCATGGACGGCGGGGCCGGCTTCCTCCACGACACCCGCGATCTCGTGGCCGAGGATCTGCGGCTGCCGCGCCAGCGGGACGGGGCGCCCCCGGTCGTCGGTGTTGTAGTTGGCCTCTCCGCCGAAGATGTGGAGGTCGGTGCCGCAGAGCCCCACCGCGCCCACGCGCACGAGAACGTCGTGGGAGCCGACGACGGGGCGCGGCACGTCGTCGACCTCGAGCCTCCCGACGTCGCGGAGGAGGCAGGCCCGCATCAGTAGGTGGCGCGGCCGCCGCTCAGGTCGAACACCGCGCCCGTCGTGAAGGAGTTCTCCTGGGAGACCAGCCAGGCCACCATCGACGCCACCTCCTCGACGAGCAGGAAGCGCCCCCGCGGGATCTTCGAGAGCATGAAGTCGATGTGCTCCTGGGTCAGCTGCTCGAAGATGCCTGTCTTCGCGGCCGCCGGCGTCACGCAGTTCACGGCGATGTCGTAGCCCGCCAGCTCCTTGCCGAGGGACTTCGTGAGGGCGATGACGCCCGCCTTCGAGGCGCTGTACGCCGAGGCGTTGGGGTTCCCCTCCTTCCCGGCAATGGACGCAACGTTGACGATGCGGCCGTAGTTCTGGCGGATCATGCCCGGCACCACCACGCGGCAGCAGTGGAAGATGCCGCTCAGGTTCACGTCGAGGACCCGGCGCCAGTCGTCCAGGGGGTAGTCCCACAGCTTCACGTTCGGACCGGCGATGCCGGCGTTCGCGATGAGGATGTCGATGCCCCCCAGCGCCTGGGCCGTCGCCGCCCCGGCCTTCTCCACGTCGGCCGCGTTCGAGACGTCGACGGCGACGGAGTGCACGGTGCCGCGGGAGGCCATCTCCCTGGCCGCGGCCGCCGCCAGGGGCGCATCCCTGTCCCAGAGGCAGACGGCGGCTCCGGAGTCGAGAAACCTCTCCGCCACGGCGCGGCCGATCCCCTGAGCGCCTCCCGTGACGACCGCGCGACGCCCCGCCAGGTCGATCCGATTCATCAGTGGGATTCCCGCGGCACGAGAGCGCCGCTCGACCCCCGCAGGAAGTCGAAGTCCGCGCCGACGTTGGCCTGCTGGACGTGGTCGACATAGAGGCGGGCGTACCCGCGGTTCGCCGCCGGCGTCGACGGGTTGGCGCGCGGCGCGCCGTCGCGCCAGCTCCTCGTCGCTCACGAGCAGCTCCAGCTTGCGGCCCGGGACGTCCAGCTCGATGCGATCGCCGCTCTCCACGAGGGCGAGGGTGCCGCCGGCCGCCGCCTCGGGCGCCACGTGGAGGACGACGGTGCCGTAGGCCGTGCCGCTCATCCGCCCGTCGGAGACGCGCACCATGTCCTTGACGCCCTGCTTCAGGAGCTTGGGCGGCAGGGGCATGTTGCCCACCTCGGGCATCCCGGGATAGCCGCGGGGCCCGCAGTTCTTCAGCACCATGACGCTCGTCTCGTCCACGTCGAGGCCCGGGTCGTCGATGCGCGCGTGGAAGTCCTCGATGTTCTCGAAGGCGACGGCGCGCCCCGTGTGCCGGAGCAGGTGCGGGCTCGCCGCGGCCGGCTTCAGGACGGCGCCGTCGGGGCAGAGGTTGCCCCGCAGCACGGCGATGCCGCCGTTGGCCACGAGGGGGCTCGCGAGCGGCCGGATGACGTCGCGGTTCCAGCACGGCGCCTCGGCCACGTTCTCGCCGACGGTCTTGCCGCTCACCGTGATCGGGTCGCCGTGGATGAGCCCGCCCAGCTCGCGCAGGACGGCGGGAAGGCCGCCCGCGTAGTAGAAGTCCTCCATCAGGTGGCGCCCCGCGGGCATCAGGTCCACGAGCACGGGGACGTCGCGCCCGAGGCGGTCCCAGTCGTCGAGGGAGAACTCGACGCCGATCCGTCCGGCGATCGCCAGCAGGTGGACGACCGCGTTCGTCGAGCCTCCGACGGCGTTGACGGCACGGACCGCGTTCTCGAAGGCCTTCCGCGTGAGGATCCGCGAGAGACGCAGGTCCTCGCGGACCATGTCGACGATCCTGCGCCCCGCCTGGTGGGCGAGGGCATACCGCCTCGAGTCGGCCGCGGGGATGGCCGCGTTGGTGGGAAGTGCTATCCCGAGCGCCTCCACCAGGCACGCCATGGTGGAGGCGGTGCCCATCGTCATGCAGTGCCCCACCGACCGGCTCATGCATGACTCGGCGTCCTGGAAGTCGCAGAGGCTCATGGCGCCGCTGCGCACTTCTTCGCTGAAGCGCCAGACGCTCGTTCCCGAGCCGATGTCCTGTCCCCGGAACTTCCCGTTCAGCATCGGCCCGCCCGAGACCACGAGCGTCGGCAGGTCGCAGCTCGCGGCCCCCATCACGCAGGCCGGCGTGGTCTTGTCGCACCCCACGAGGAGCACCACGCCGTCGATGGGGTTGCCGCGGATGGACTCCTCCACGTCCATGCTGGCGAGGTTCCGGAAGAGCATCGCGGTGGGGCGAAGCATCGTCTCGCCGAGGGACATCACCGGGAACTCGAGAGGGAAGCCGCCCGCTTCGTACACTCCCCGCTTGACGCGCTCCGCCAGCTCGCGGAAGTGGGCGTTGCACGGCGTCAGCTCGGAGAAGGTGTTGCAGATGCCGATGACGGGGCGCCCGTCGAAGAGGTCGTCGGGGAGCCCCTGGTTCTTCATCCAGCTCCGGTGGATGAAGCCGTCCCGATCCTGACCGCCGAACCAGGCGGCGGACCGAAGAGCACGCTTGCTTCCGTTGCCGCTCATACGAGGCCGTTGCGCGCGATGACCTCGCGGTAGAAGGTGGCGCTGAGCTTCGGCGTGCGCTTCTGCGTCGCGAAGTCCACGTAGTGGATGCCGAAACGGGAACCGTAGCCGTCCGCCCACTCGAAGTTGTCCATGAGGCTCCAGAGGAAGTAGCCCTTCACGGGGACGCCCTCGGACGTCGCCCGCTGGAGCTGGGTCAGGTAGTTGCGCAGGTACATCACGCGATCGGTGTCGTAGACCGCGCCGGCCGGCGTCAGGACGTCGGCCGAGGCGGTGCCGTTCTCGGTGATGTAGATCTCCTTGACCTTCCAGAGATCCGCGAGGTGTCGCGGCGCCCAGTAGAGCGCCTCGGGTCCCATGTTGAGCCACGGCACGCCCATGTGGGGGTACGAGGCGGGGGGCGGCACCACCGCGAAGCCGGCGGGGGAGTCGTCGGCGCGGATCCACGTGGGGGTGTAGACGTTGATGCCCGTGAAGTCGATGGGGCTCGCGATGATCTTCAGGTCCTCCGGCGTGAACTTCGGCGCGTCGGCGGCGGCCGTGGAGAGGTACAGGTCCGTGTAGCGCCCCTCCTGGATCACGGTCATGTAGGCCGCGTTCAGCTCGCGCGTCGCCCGAGCGGCCGCGGCGATGTGCTCGGGTGTCTCGATGACGGGAGCGCAGGCCTGCACGTTCTCGGCGAGGCCCACCCTCGTGTCGGCCTTGCCCTTGGCGCGGATGGCCTGCACCGCGAGGCCGTGGCCGAGCACGGCGTGGTGGCGCGCCTGGTTGAAGCGCCCGGCGGGGAGCTTCAGTCCCGGCGCGTGGATGCCGCCGCGAGTATCCCAGCTCGAGGAACGCGCCGAACTCGTTGATCGTGAAGAACCGCTTGACGCGGTCCGAAAGGCGCTCGGCGACGTAGCCCGAATAGTCCGCGAAGGCCTTCGCCGTGTCCCTCGACTCCCAGCCGCCGCGGTCCTGGAGCGCCTGGGGCAGATCCCAGTGGTACAGGGTGCAGAAGGGCTGGATCCCGTTCGCGAGCAGCTCGTCGACGAGCCGGTTGTAGAAATCGAGGCCCTTGGGGTTGGCGGCGCCGGCGCCGGTGGGGAAGACGCGCGACCACGCCACCGAGAACCGGTAGGCCCGGACGCCCATGGCCTTCATCAGGCCGATGTCCTCTTTGAACCGGTGGTAGTGGTCGTTGGCCACGTCTCCGGTGTCGCCGTTCTTCACCTTGCCCGGCGTGTGGGAGAACGTGTCCCAGACCGACGGCCCGCGGCCGTCCTCCTTTGCCGCGCCCTCGACCTGGTAGGCCGCGGTCGCCGTGCCCCAGAGGAAGCCGTTCGGGAACCGCCCGCGCGCCGCGCCATCCGTGCCCTGGCTTTCGGCCTTCGCGGCCTTCGTGACCGCGAGCGCGCCCGACGAGCCGATCGCCGCGACCCCGGCGGCCTTTGCGAAGGTGCGCCTCGACACCCGCTGCGTCATGAACCCATTCTCCTCTAGTAGTTGTAGAAGCCGCGGCCGCTCTTGCGCCCGAGCCAACCGGCGTCGACCATGCGTTTCAGCAACGGGCACGGCCTGTACTTCGGGTCGCCCAGGCCGTCGTGGAGCACCTGGAGGATCGCGAGACAGACGTCGAGGCCGATGAAGTCGGCCAGCGTGAGCGGCCCCATGGGGTGGCTCATCCCGAGCTTCATCACCTGGTCGATGGCCTCGGCGGTCGCCACGCCCTCGTAGATGGCGAAGATCGCCTCGTTGATCATCGGCATCAGGACGCGGTTGCTCACGAACCCCGGGAAGTCGTTCACCTCCACCGGGGTCTTCCCGAGCTCGGTCGCGAGCGTCATCACGCGGCGGGTCGTCTCGTCGGAGGTCGCCTGGCCGCGGATCACCTCCACCAGCGCCATGAGCGGAACCGGGTTCATGAAGTGCATGCCGATGACCTTGTCGGGGCGCTTCGTGGCGGCGGCGAGCTTCGTGATCGAGATCGACGAGGTGTTGGAGGCGAGGATCGTCCCCGGGGCCGTGATCTGGTCCAGCTCGCGGAAGGTCGCCACCTTCACGTCGAGGTTCTCGAGGATCGCCTCGACGACCAGCTCGGCGGAGGCGACGGCCTCGATCGCGGTCACCGCGGCGATGCGTCCGAGGGCGGCCTCGCGCACCCCGGCCGGGATCTTCCCCTTCTCGGCGAGCTTCGAGAGGCTCTTGTCGATGGTGGCCAGGGCTCGATCGAGGAATGGCTTCTCCAGGTCCCGGAGGACCACGTCGTGGCCGTTCTGGGCGAAGACCTGGGCGATCCCGTTCCCCATCGTCCCCGCGCCGAGAACTGCAACCCTCACAGCAGCTCCACCGCCAGCGCCACCCCGTTGCCGCCGCCCAGGCAGAGCGTCGCCACGCCCTTCTTGAGCCCGCGGCGCCGCAGGGCGTAGAGGAGCGTCGTGAGGATGCGGGCGCCGCTCGCGCCGATGGGATGGCCCAGCGCCACGGCGCCGCCGTGGACGTTGACCTTGGCGGGATCGAGGCCCAGCTCGCGGCAGACGGCGACGCCCTGCACCGAGAACGCCTCGTTCAGCTCGACGAGGTCGACGCTTGCCGCGCTCCATCCGGTCTTGACCCAGAGCTTCCGCACCGCCTCGACCGGCGCCATCATGACGAGCGACGGCTCGACGCCCGCCACCGCCTGGCCCACGATCCGCGCGAGGGGCGTCCGGCCCAGGGCGCGGGCGCGTCTCCGCCGACGTCACGACCAGCGCGGCGGCGCCGTCGTTCACCCCCGGCGCGTTGCCCGCGGTGACCGTGCCGCCGTCCTTGAACGCGGGCTTCAGCTTCGCCAGCGCCTCGAGGGTCGTGTCCTCGCGGGGCGCCTCGTCGGTGTCGAAGAGCACGGCGGCGCCCTTCTTCTGCGGGATCGAGACCGGCAGGATCTCGTCCTTGAACCAGCCGGCCTTGATGGCGGCCACGGCCTTCTTGTGGCTCTCGAGGGCGAAGGCGTCCTGCTCCTGCCGCGTGACGCCGTACTTCTCCGCGACGACCTCGCCGGTGCAGCCCATGTGGAAGTCGGAGTAGGCGTCCCAGAGGCCGTCGTGGATCATCGAGTCGACGATCTCGCCGTTGCCCGAGCCGCATGCCTTCGCGCGCCTTCGGCAGCAGGTAGGGGCAGTTGGACATCGACTCCATGCCGCCGGCGACGACGACGTCGGCGTCGCCCGTCGCGATCCCCTGGGCGGCGAGCATCACGGCCTTGAGGCCCGAGCCGCACACCTTGTTGATCGTGAGGGCCGCAGCCTTCGGCGGGATGCCGCCGTGGATCGCCGCCTGGCGCGCCGGCGCCTGGCCGAGCTCCGGCCGACACGACGTTGCCGAGGATGACCTCGTCGACGCGATCGGCCTCGATCCCGGCGCGCCGGACGGCCTCTCTCACGACCAGGGCCCCGAGCTCGGTGGCCGAGAACCCCTTGAGTGTCCCCAGGAACTTCCCGGTGGGGACCCGGACGGCGGACAGGATCACGGCATCACGCATGGTGGCTCTTCGCCTCCAGATAGAGGGCCGCGGCGCGCAGGAAGCTCGCTCGAAGCTCGGGGTCGTCGATGGCGGCGGCCGCGGCCTCGACCTCGGCGGGAACGGGGGGCGGATCGTGTCGGGGCGTCGGGGGAGGCGCCTCGGCCGAATCGGCGACCGGCCCCAGGCTGAACCCGAGGCTCATGGGGCCGAGATCTCCCGCCAGCTGCTTCATGCGAACCAGGATGTCGCGCTCCATCCGGTGGAGCACCTTCTGCCATCCGGCGTCGGTGACGCGCACGAGCAGCGTGCGTCCGCGGACCGCGAGGACGTCCGTCCGCCGGGCGATCTCCTTCCCGACGGCGTGGGGCCAGGCGGCCCGCAGCAAGGCGAGCGAAGCCGCCGGGTCACGACCAAAGAGGCGTGACGCCAGCGAAGGGGCTGCGGCCGGACCAAGCGCCATGGCGCTACTCTATGACACGGCGCCACCGGCTCCAAGCAACTCGGCTATACTCGAAGCCACTCCGCCCTTCGGTGGCTCTCGATCCCCATGAAGTGTCCCAAGTGCAGCGCCAGCGTCGAAGCCAAGCCCGACGAAGCGGGCATCGTCCTCTGCGCGGGGTGCGGCGCGAAGCTCCGCAGCCGTCCGCCCTCCCCGCCGGCAGATCCGGGCGCCCTCGAGGCGATCCTCGCCGAGCTGCGGTCGATCCGCGCGGCCCAGAGCGAGATCCTTGGGCTCCTTCGCGCCGGCTCCGAGGCGGGCCCCGGGGAGGCCCCCGGGGCGGCCGCCCCCGACCCTGTCGCCGAGGACGTCGCCCCCTCCCCTGGGATCCGCGCGCGCCGACACAAGACCGTCCTCGTCATCGACGACCAGGACGAGTCGCGGGACGCGGCGGTTGCGGCCCTGAGCCGGGCGGAGGTGCCGACCCGCGCGGTGGCCGACGGTCCCAAGGGTCTCGAAGCCCTCGCCGCCGAGCGCCCGGACGTGATTGCCCTCGAGCTCGGCATCGGCGGCTCGATGGGCGGCAAGGACGTCGTCAACATGATCAAGTCGACGATGGAGTGGATCGACATCCCCATCGTCCTCTACACCCGCCTGCCGGTGGCGTCGCAGAAGGAAGCGCGCACGGTGCACGGCGCCGACGAGGTGGTGGCCAAGGGCCCCGGGAGCGCCGATGCGCTCGTGGCGAAGGTCATCCAGCTCTTCCGGCGAGGCTGAGCGGAGTGGAGCCCCGTCTCGTCCTGGCCTCGGCCTCGCCTCGCCGCGCGGCCCTCCTGAGCGCCCTCGGGATCCCGTTCCGGGTCGTGGTGTCGGGCGTCGACGAGTCCCTCCGCCCCGGGGAAGACGGCTCCGCCGCGGCGGAGCGTCTCGCTCGCGCCAAGGCGGAGGCTGTGTCGGGCGCCGATGGCCTTCCCGTTCTCGGGGCCGACACCGTGGTCCTCTGCGACGGTGCCATCCTCGGGAAGCCGGAATCCGCGGCCGACGCCGCCCGGATGCTGCGCGCGCTCGGCGGGCGGACCCACGAGGTCGTGACCGGCGTCGCCCTGGCCGCCGCCGGCACCGTGCGTTCCGGCGTCGAGCGGACGGAGGTTCGCTTCGCGTCCTTGTCCGAGGCGCAGATCGACTGGTACGTCTCCACCGGCGAGCCCTTCGACAAGGCCGGGGCCTACCACGTCGACGGCGGTGGCGCCGCCTTCATCGAGTCGCTTTCGGGCTCTCCTTCGAACGTGGCCGGGCTCCCGGTCCGCCTCCTGCTGCGGCTGGCACGCGAGGCAGGGATCGTCCTCGGCCCGCCGTGAGGCGAGTCGCCCTCGCCGCGCTGCTCGCGCTCGCGGCGAGCGTCGCCGGTGCGGAGGACGACGAGCCGTCCCGCCGCGGTCCCTTCGAATGGCGCGAGCGGTGGCTCCTGGCGCAGCCGCGCTTCACGCTGCCATCGGTGTCTCCCGACACCCTGGCCCGCGGCGTCACGCGCATCCGGCTCGACCTCGACTGGGGGAACGACTTCGGCTGGAGCCAAGAGGTGCCGGGCGAGTCCGGGTTCGGCCGGCGCTTCCTGGTGGACGGCGAGCACCGGACGCTCGGGATCGACGTCCGCCGCGGCCTGACCGACCGTCTCGACGCCACGCTGCGCATCCCGGTCGAGTGGCGCGGCGGTGGGGTCCTCGACGGCGTCATCGACTGGTTCCACGGCTTCACGCGCAAGCTGGGTCTCCCCGACAACTCCCGGGGGTTCTTCTCGCGCGATCGGTTCCGGGTGGCGGGTATCGATCGCGGCGGGGAGCCGCTGGTGGCGGACGATCGGAGCGGCACGGGTCTCGGTCGAATCGAGATTGGAACACGCTTGGGCCTGGTGAAGCCCTCGACATCGGCAGGAGGACGCGCCGCCCTCGTCACGACCGTGAGCCTGCCCACCGGGACGGGACCGTTCGCCGGCGGCCCCGTGGCGCTCGGCCTGCAGCTCGTGGCGGCCCACGCCGTCGGCCGATCGGCGGACCTGTTCGGCGGCATGGGCGGCACGTTCGGCGACGCGTCGCAGCGGGGCTCGATCGAATACACGACCGCGAGGGCCCACGGCTTCCTCGCCTTCGAGCGGCGTTTCGGCCCGCGGTGGAGCGCCATCGCCCAGTCGAGCGCCGCGGGCCGTCTGGTCAAGAACGTCGCCGACTATCCGGGCCTCCAGTGGTACCTGGCCCTCGGCGCGCGCCTGAACCTCGACTCGGGCTACAGCATCGAGGGAGGATTCACCGAGAACATCGCGAACCAGCAGGTGACCACCGACTTCGGCGTCCAGGTCGGCGTGTCTCGGCGCTTCGGCCGGCGGTGACCGCGGCTCGAGTCGAACGTGCGCAGGCCTATCGCCCGAGGGCGAGGCGGTCGGCGAGGGGGCGGGGGAGGCCGGCCTTCAGGATCTTCCCCTGGGTCTCCTCCACGCGGTACGCGATGCCGGTGGATCGTCACGACCTGCGAGTCGCTGTCGTAGAGCGCGAACGACGCGAGCGGGTTGCCGTCGCGCGGCTGGCCGATGGATCCGGGGTTGATCAGGTACCGCACCCCTGGCTTCAGCTTGAAGCGGAACGACGGTGCGATCGTGAGGATCGTCGTGATCGAGTCGGGAGACAGGCCGAAGATCACCGGGAAGTGGGAGTGGCCGAAGAAGCAGAGCGGGATAGTCCGTCTGCCGGAAGACGTTCAGCGCTTCGATCTCGCCGAAGATGTACGCGTCTTCGTCGATGGGCGTGCCGTGGGAGATGGCGAAGGCGCTCGTCGACCACCGCCGGGCCCTGGGGGAGGGACTTCAGCCAGTGGAGGTTCGTCCGCGTCAGCTTGCGCCGCGTCCACATCGCCGCCTCGAGGGCGATCCTGTTGAAGAGCTCGCCGTTCTCGATGCCCGAGCAGACCTTGTCGTGGTTGCCCACGGATGCCCACGAGGGGCTTCATGGAACGCAGCATGTCGACGGTCTGGTTCGGGTTGGCGCCGTAGCCGACGAGGTCTCCCAGGAAGACGGCCTTGTCCCAGGGCTTCCGGCGGACGAAGCGACAGGACGGCGGCCAGCGCCTCCTGGTTGGAGTGGATGTCCGAGAGGATCAGGTACTTCATCGATCGACGTCCTCCGCGCCCCCGGCGCCACCGCCACCCACGGCTTGCGCAATCCGGCGCGCCACTTCGTCCGGGCCCCCCGCCCTGGCGTCCACCGTCACGTCGGCCAGGCGGTAGGAGGACTCCCGCTCGGCAAACAGCGCCTGCATTCTCTCACGATTCGCCGCGAGCGGTCGACTTCCGTCGCCGGCGATCCGGCCGAGGATCGTCTCGAGATCGCAGCGCAGCCAGACGACGACGGCGCCCCGCCTGCAGCGCCTCCCGCGTCTCCGGATGCGCGAACGCGCCGCCCCCGGTGGCCACGACGAGCCGGTCCTCGCCCGCCAGATCCTCGGCGACGCGCCGCTCCTCGCCGCGGAAGAACGCCTCGCCGCGCTCGGCGAAAGATCTCGGCTACCGAGAGGCCGGCGGCCTGCTCGATGAGCGGGTCGATGTCGACGAATCGCCAGCCCAGCAGCCGGGCGAGCAGCGGGCCGACCGTGCTCTTCCCGGCCCCCATGAAGCCGACGAGGACGATCCGCGCCATCTACGCCCGACCGGAGCCCCGCGCGAGGAAGTCGTAGAACTCGGGGAAGGAGACGGAGGCGCACTCGGCGTCCTCGATCTCGGTCTCGCCCTCGGCCCCGAGCGCCGCCACCGAGAGCGCCATCGCGATGCGGTGGTCGTCGTGGGCGCGCACCGTGGCGCCCTGCAGCGGCCGGCCCCCGTGGACCACGAGCCCGTCGGGCAGCTCGTCGACGGCGGCGCCCATGCGCGTGAGCCCTTCGGCGAGGGCGGCGATGCGGTCGCTCTCCTTCACCCGCAGCTCGGCGGCGCCCGTGAGCCGGAACTCGCCGTCGGCGTAGGCGGCCGCCACGGCGAGGCCGGCGACCTCGTCGATGAGCCCCGGCACGACGCCGGGCGCGACGACCGTGCCGCGTCAGGCGCGAGGACCGTGCGACGATCCACCCGACCGGCTCCGGATCCGACGACACGAGCCCGGTCTCGATCTCGGCTCCCATGGCGCGCAGCACGTCCAGGAACGCGATGCGCTGCGGGTTCAGCAGAACGCCGTCGATCCGCACTTCCGAATCGGGGCGCACGAGGGCGGCCACGACCAGGAACGCCGCGCTCGAGGCGTCTCCCGGCACCGTCGATCGCGGCGCCGTGCAAGCGCGCGCCACCCTCGACCGAGACCGCGAGCCCGTCACGCTCCACCGGCACGCCGAAGGCGGGGAGCAGGCGCTCGGTGTGGTCGCGGCTCGGGCCGGGCTCGACCACGGTGGTCCGTCCCTCGGCCTGGAGGCCCGCCAGCAGCACGGCGGTCTTCACCTGCGCGCTGGCCACCGGCAGCTCCCATCGGATGGCGCGGAGCGCCCCGCCGTCGATGGTGAGCGGGGGCTTGCCGTCCACCGACTCGGCCCGCGCGCCCATCGGCCCGGAGCGGGACCGCCACGCGCTCCACGGGGCGCCGGCAGAGCGACTCGTCGCCGGTCAGGACCGAGCGAAAGGGCCGGCCGGCCACGACGCCCGCGAGCATCCGCAGGGTCGAGCCCGAGTTGCCGGCGTCGAGGGGCGCGGCGGGGGCGCCGCAGCCCCGCGGCGCCCGTGCCCTGGATGCGCACGACGTTCCCCTGCCGCTCGACGGCGACGCCCGAGCCCCTCGAGGCAGGCCGAGCGTCGAGGCGCAGTCGGCCGCCGAGGAGAAGTTCGTCGATCCGCGTTTCGCCCTCGGCCAGGGCCCCGAAAAGCGCCAGCCGTGGGAGATGGACTTGTCTCCCGGGACGACGAAACGGCCGCGGAAATGGCCGGCGGTGGAGATCCGCATCGCTCGAAGCGGGCGATCGTATCACGACGCCGCCCGCCGCAAGTGCCGGCCCGGCCCGTGGCTTGACCCCCCTCGGGCCGCCATGCTACGGTCCCTCGAAATCTACGGCCATGCAGGCCACATCCCCGCGGACCGTCAAGACTCGACATCGCGAGCCGCTTCGAGATGCTGGACATGGTCCAGACGGTCCTCGAACCATCTCTCGCCCTCGTCGGCTTCAAGGAGGACGACGTCCACTTCATGAGCGTCGCGGTGCGCGAGTCGGTGGTGAACGCCATCAAGCACGGCAACCGGATGGACGAGTCGAAGCGGGTCGCCGTGGAGTTCACCCTCGCACCCGAGCCGCCATCGACGTGGAGGTGCGCGATCGAAGGGATGGGCTTCGATCCCGAGTCGGTCGCCGATCCGGTGGCCCAGGAGAACCTGCTGAAGGCCGACGGCCGCGGCATCTTCTTCATGCGGTCCTTCATGGACACCGTGCTCGTACTCGTTCCCGAAGGGCGGCGGCACCGTCGTCCGCATGACGCAAGAAGCTGGCGTAGCGGCCGTCTCAGCGCGCCTTGACCTTCAGGAGCGCGTCGCCACGGAAGTCCGTGGCCAGGGGAGTCGCCTCGAGGGACGGCGCGACGCCGATCTGCCGGCGCTCGGACGGGCCGGCCAGGACCAGGACTGGCCCCTGGCTCGCCGCCTCGCGATGGCCGCCAGGCCCGGGACCTCACGGACGCGGCCGTCGTTGTAGAAGTACCCGGCCATCCAGGCCGTGCGCCACGCGCCCCAGACCAGCACCTCGCGTCCCTGCGCCGGAATGAACAGGTCGCGCCCCGACTGCTGGCGTGCCAGGATCGCCGGGGCCGCGCTCGTCAGCAGAACCAGGAACCCGGCGCCGCCGACGCGGAGCAGCGTGAAGGCGCTCGCCGGCTCGCTCCTCAAGGCGCGCGAGACGCCCAGGGCCAGGATCAACGACCAGGCCGCGGCGGGTCGCCATCAGCAGCCAGCCGGCTCGCCGTGCTCGCTGGAGCAGGACAGGGCTCGTGGCCACGAGGCTCCCCAGGACGAGGCCGATGACGGCCACGGCCCGCGGCCCTGTTCCGATCGGCAGGGCGACGCCGCGCACCAGCTCCGCCGCTGCCGCGGCCCATCAGCAGCGCGAGGGGCACGAGGCAGGGGAGGACGTAGCCGGGGAGCTTCGATCCGGCGGCGGAGAAGAAGACGAGCGGGACGACGAGCCAGAGCAGCACGAAGAGGTCGGCCTTGGACGTTCGGGGGCGAACGGCGCCGAAGGCGGGGAAGACGACGCCCGACCAGGGGAAGAGCCCCGCGAGGAGCACGGGCAGGTAGTAGTACGATCGGACCGGGGTGGTTGTGCACCGTGGACGTGAAGCGCTGGAGGTTGTGGTTCAGCAGGAAGACGTCCAGGAACGCCTGGCCCTGCGCGCGATAGATCGAGCACGTACCAGGGACCTGCCACGAGCAGGAAGAGCGCGATCCCGGCAGGGGAGAGCAATCGGCGGAGAAGCCGCCATTCCCGGGTGACGAGGACGTAGGCGGCGACGACCAGGCCGGGCAGCAGCAGGCCGATCGGCCCCTTGGCCAGCGTGGCGAGGCCCGGCGCAGCCCCAGCGCGACAGGGATGGCGAGTCGCCCGGCGATTCGGAGAACGGCCAGCGCCAGGAGGCCGATCGCCAGGCTCACGAACGCGGCGAGCAGCATGTCCATCGACGCCGCGCGGCCGAAGGCGAAGAAGAGGAGCGACGTCGCGAGGATGAAGCCCGGCGTGGAGGCCGGCGGCGCGGCCGTAGAGGCGCGCGCCGAAGAGCGCCGTGGCTCCGACGAGCAGGATCGCCGCGAGGACCGAGGGGAGACGCGCCGCCGTCTCGCTTTCGCCGAACAAGGAGAAGGCTCCGCCCGCAAGCCAGTAGTAGAGGACGGGCTTCTCGAGCCATGGAGCGCCCGGCCAGCGTCGGCGTCACCCACGCCCCAGTCCGATGCATCTCCACGGCGACCCGCACGTACCGGGGCTCGTCGGGGCCCAGGAGCGGCACGGCGCCGAGACGCAACAGGAGGAGCGCTACGGTCAGGACGAGAAGCAGCGCGCCGGCCACCGGGGGTATCGAGGACGGCGCTTCCTCCGCGGTCGTGGTTGGAGGCATGGGGAGGCTCATCCTACAATCCGTCTTTCGGGGGGAGCAACAGGGTGCACGGAGAATACGCGGCCGTGGCGGCCGAGGCGGTCCTGAAGGCCGGCGCCATCCAGAAGGCCCGCTACGGCCAGAAGATCGAGATCCGCCACAAGGGGGAGATCGACCTCGTGACCGAGGTCGACCGCGCGTGCGAGGACGAGATCGTGGCGACGCTGCGCTCGCGCTTCCCGAAGCACGACATCGTCACCGAGGAGACGGTCCTCGCGCGCACCGGAGCGCGCCACGTCTGGTTCACCGACCCCCTGGACGGCACGACCAACTACGCCCACGGGTATCCTTTCTTCTGCTCCTCGGTGGCCCTGACGATCGACGGCGAGACCGTGGCGGGTGCCATCTACGATCCGCTGCGTGACGAGCTCTTCACCGGCGAGCGGGGGGGCGGCGCCCATGCCAACGGCCGGCGCCTCTCGGTCTCTTCGTGTACCGAGCTTCTGCAGGCGCTGCTCGTGACCGGGTTCCCCTACGACCTGCGGACCGACCTCCCGGGGAAGCTGCGGCTGTTCAACCGCTTCATGGGACACGCCCAGGCCGTCCGCCGCGACGGCTCGGCCGCCCTCGACCTCTGCTCGCTGGCGGCCGGCCGCATCGACGCCTTCTGGGAAGAGCACCTCCAACCCTGGGACATGCTCGCCGGCGCCCTGTTCGTGGAGGAGGCGGGGGGGCGTGTGTCGACCTACCGAGGCTCGCCGCTCGGCCTCGAGGCCGGTGACATCGTGGCCAGCAACGGCCGGTTACAGGACCTGATGCTCGACGTCGTGCGCGCCGCTACGCTGGTGTAGCCCAATTGGCAGAGGCAGCCGACTTAAAATCGGCACAGTCTGGGTTCGAATCCCAGCACCAGCACCAATTTAGAACGGCGATTCGCCCGAGCTCGCTCCGGTTCATCGAAGGGTCTTCGCTTCAGAAGACGGGCTCGCTGCCGTCGAGCATCTTCACCTTGTTGTGCGCGAAGTACTCCTTCGTCAGCGCCTTCATCATCGCCGGCCGCGCTGGTCGTAGAGGCGCCGCAGCTTGCGCGGCTTGTGCCTCGCCAGCGCGTAGTGCGTGAGGAGCGGCATGGCGATCGTCGTGTCGGTGTAGCAGACGACGGCGTCGGGCAGCCGGTCCGGATCGACCTTGCCCCAGCTCACCGCTTCGCTCGGCGTCGCGCCGCTGAGGCCGCCGGTGTCGGGGCGCGCGTCGGTGACCTGGAGGAAGTAGTCCTGGCCGAACTCCTTGATGCGCAGCACTTCCTGGATCTGCGGCTCGGTCTGCAGCATGAAGTTCTTCGGGCTGCCGCCGCCCCACAGCACCACGGCGCTCTTGCCGCCCGACGCGCTTGGCCGCCAGCACGAAGGCGGTCGTCTCGTTGACGTCGATCGACGGGTTCACCCGCAGCTTGTTGCCGCGCAGCTCCACGCCGGCCACGTTCATGCCGATGGTCGAGTCGCCGGGCGACGAGGTGTAGCAGGGCACGCCGGCGCGGTACGCGGCGGCCAGCACCGAGACGTCCTTGAGCCCGGCCTTGCGCTCCCACTCGGCGCGTACTTGCCGAGCAGGTAGTGCAGTTCGGCCGTGCCCATCTCCTTCTGGAACTCCGGCTGGACGAGGATGTCGCGCAGGATCTCGTCGGTGGCCATCAGGCAGTCGCTGTAGCCGATCAGCACGTCGTAGACGCGGACGATGTCGTTGTCGCGCAGCTCGGTGTCGTCCATCTTGAAGCTGCCCATGCGCACCGGGTAGTTCAGCGCGAAGTGCAGGTCGTGGTAGAGGTTCGCGCCGGTGGAGACGATCCAGTCCACGAAGCCGGCCTTGATGAGCGGCACGATGGACGAGCAGCCCAGGCCGGCGGGCGTCAGCGCGCCGGAGAGGCTCATGCCGATGGTGACGTCCGGCTCGAGCATCTTCTCGGTGAACAGCTGGCAGCCTTCGTTCAGGCGGGCCGAGTTGTAGGCCAGGAACGTGCTCGTCGATGAGGTCGCCGAGCTTCTCCTTGCCGGTGATGTTCTTGGGCAGGATGCGCTTGCCGGACAGGTACTTGTCGCGGTTCGGGCACTTCTTCTTCTTCAGCCACTCCGGCGTCGTCGAGAGGTCTTCGCGGTAGGTGCGGCGGATCTTTTTCATCGTGCTCCCCTGCGTGCGCTCTTCGCGGATGGCGCGCGGCGCGTTGCCGATTGTAGCGCCTTCGCCAAGCGGGTCTGGTAGGATGCACGCCCGGATGACGAACGCGCGACAGGCGGACCCGACGCCCGCGGCCCTGGGCTTCTCGATGCCGGCCGAGTGGGAGCCGCCACGAGGCGACGTGGCTGGGCTGGCCGCACAACCCCACCGACTGGCCGGGCAAGCTCGACACGATCCGCTGGGTCTACGGCGAGATCGTGCGCAAGATCGCCCCCGGCGAGCAGGTGCGCATCCTGGTCGACTCCGCGGCCGAGGAGAGGCTCGCCCGCCGCCGGCTGGGCACGCCGGAGCCGACCTGCGGCGAGTACGGTTCGTCCGGCACCCCACCAACCGCGGCTGGACGCGCGACAGCGGGCCGGTGTTCGTCGAGACGGACGGGGCGGCGCACCGAGACGGCGATCGTGCACTTCCACTTCAACGCCTGGGCCAAGTACCGGGACTGGGCGAAGGACCGCCGCGTCCCCGAAACGGCGGCCCGAGTGCTCGGCAAGCAGCCTGTTCGACGCGCGCGTCGGCCGGCGCGAGTTCGTCCTCGAGGGCGGCGGCATCGAGGTGAACGGCCGCGGCACGCTCCTCACGACCGAGGAGTGCTACCTCGACCGACGCGTCCAGGTCCGCAACCCCGGCCTCGGGCGCGAGGGCTTCGAGGCCGCTCTGCGCGACGTGGCTGGGCGTGAGCAACGTGTTCTGGCTCGGTCGCGGCATCGCCGGGGACGACACCCACGGCCACGTCGACGACATCTGCCGCTTCGTGAACCCGTCCACCCTCGTCCTCATCCAGGAGAAGCGACCCGCGCGACCGCAACTACCGCCCCCTCGCCGAGAACTGGGAGAGGATCCGCGACCTGCGGCTCGAGGACGGCTCGACGGCCCGAGGTGGTGGCGCTGCCGATGCCCGCGCCGCTTTACCTCGACGGCGAGCGCCTGCCGGCGAGCTACGCGAACTTCTACGTCGCGAACGCCGCCGTCCTCGTCCCGACCTTCAACGACCCGAACGACCGGGTCGCCCTCGGCATCCTGGGCGAGCTGTTCAGGGACCGGCCGGTCGTGGGCATCCACGCCGTCGACCTCGTGCTCGGCTTCGGCACGCTCCACTGCCTGACCCAGCAGCAGCCGCTGTAGTCCGGAGGGTTCGGGATACCGGTGAACTGGGAGTAGCAAGTACGAAGAACGCCTACTGCCAGGCCCCTCCCAGCATGACGTTGCTGAGGGTAGCGCCCTGGGTATAGAGCGCGGTGTCGACCAGGAGCGGATAGCTGGGCGCGACGCTGGAGAACAGGAGCGTTCCGTTCTTGCGGTAGCGGACCAGCCCGCCCTCCACCGCGACGCGCAGCACGTCCCCGGTGACGTAGCTCCCGAAGACGCCTTTCGAGACCCCTTGCTCGTATACGTACAACGTCCCGTCGATCGCGGGATAGATGGCGAAGTCGATGTCGGGGTAGTTCTGGTCCGTGTTGCCGTTGCTCAGGCCCAGCATCCGGTAGCTCGTGGTCTCGCTGGCCGTGAACTCCACGTAACCGTCGCCCGCCGGGAGGGTCTGCTGGGAGACGGCTCCCGCGTTGCCCCAGCCGATGGTCGCCGTCTTTGTCAGGCTGTTCCCGCTCGCGTTCACTCCCACGAGCGACGTCCACACCACGGGCGTGGACGTCCCCGGAGGCCCCGAGTCGTCGTTGGCAATCGTTCCTGTGGCGGTGGCACGGCCCAGCGCCGCATTCGTCGGCGCCGACAGCGTCACCGTGAAGGTCTCGTCCGGCTCGATCACCGTGTCCCCAGCCACCGAAACGTTGATCGTCTGCGACGTCACCCCCGGCGCGAAGGTGAGGGTCCCCGTGGTCGCGGTGTAGTCGCTGGGAGCCACAGCACTCCCGTTCGCCGTGGCATAGCTCACGGTGACCGGCTGGCTCGAAGCTGCCGACAGCGTCACCGCGAAAGCCGCATTCGTCGTCCCGCTGTTCCCCTCCACCGCGCTCGCGTCGGCGATCGACAGCGCCGGCACGGGGCCCGTCGCCCAGACGCCTCCCAGCATGGCGTTGTCGAGGGTGGCGCCCTGGGTATAGAGCGACGGTGTCGACCAGGAGCGGATAGCTGGGCGCGATGCTCGAGTAGAGCAGCGTTCCGTTCTGGCGGTAGCGGACCATCCCGCCCTCCACCGCGACGCGCAGCACGTCCCCGGTGACGTAACTCCCGAAGCCACCCTTCGAGACCCCCTGCTCGTACACGTACAGCGTCCCGCCGATCGCGGGATAGATCGCGAAGTCGATGTCGCCGTAGCTTTGGTCGGTGTCGCCCTTGCTCAGGCCCAGCATCCGGTAGCTGGTGGTCTCGCTGGCCGTGAACTCCACGTAGCCGTCGCCCGCCGGGAGGGTCTGCTGGGAGACGGCTCCCGCGTTGCCCCAGCCGATGGTCGCCGTCTTTGTCAGGCTGTTCCCGCTCGCGTTCACTCCCACGAGCGACGTCCACACCACGGGCGTGGACGTTCCCGGAGGCCCCGAGTCGTCGTTGGCAATCGTTCCCGTGGCGGTGGCACGGCCCAGCGCCGCATTCGTCGGTGCCGACAGCGTGACCGTGAAGGTCTCGTCCGGCTCGATCACCGTGTCCCCAGCCACCGAAACGTTGATCGTCTGCGACGTCACCCCCGGCGCGAAGGTGAGGGTCCCCGTGGCCGCGGTGTAGTCGCTGGGAGCCACAGCACTCCCGTTCGCCGTGGCATAGCTCACCGTGACCGGCTGACTCGAAGGCGACGACAGCGTGACCGCGAAAGCCGCATTCGTCGTCCCGCTGTTCCCCTCCACCGCGCTCGCGTCGGCGATCGACAGCGCCGGCACCGGGCCCGTCGCCCAGACCCCTCCGAGCATGGCGTTGTTGAGGGTAGCGCCTTGGGTAAAGAGCGAGGTGTCGACCAGGAGCGGATAGCTGGGCGCGACGCTCGAGTAGAGGAGCGTTCCGTTCTTGCGGTAGCGGACCACGCCGCCCTCCACGGCGACACGCAGCACGTCCCCGGTGACGTAGCTCCCGAAGACGCCTTTCGAGACCCCTTGCTCGTACACGTACAGCGTCCCGCCGATCGCGGGGTAGATCGCGAAGTCGATGTCGGAGTAGCTCTGGTCGGCGTCGCCCTTGCTCAGGCCCAGCATCCGGTAGCTGGTGGTCTCGCTGGCCGTGAACTCCACGTAGCCGTCGCCCGCCGAGAGGGTCTGCAGGGAAGCGGCCCCCGCGTTGCCCCAGCCCGCTGTCGTCGTCTTGGTCAGGCTGTTCCCGGCCGCGCTCACTCCCACGAGCGACGTCCACACCACGGGCGTGGACGTCCCCGGGGGGCCCGAGTCGTCGTTGGCAATCGTTCCCGTGGCGGTGGCACGGCCCAGCGCAGCCTTCGTCGGCGCCGACAGCGTGACCGTGAAGGTCTCGTCCGGCTCGATCACCGTGTCCCCAGCCACCGAAACGTTGATCGTCTGCGACGTCACCCCCGGCGCGAAGGTGAGCGTCCCCGTGGCCGCGGTGTAGTCGCTGGGAGCCACAGCGCTCCCGTTCGCCGTCGCATAGGTCACCGTGACCGGCTGGCTCGAGACCGCCGACAGCGTCACCGCGAAAGCCGCGTTCGTCGTTCCGTTGTTTCCCTCCAAGACGCGGATGTCCGATATCGAGAGCGCCGGGAAGTCGTTGTTGAGAATCGTGCCGGTGGCCACTGCGCGCGAGAGCGTGGCGTTCGTGGGAGCGGAGAGGGAGACCGCGAACGTCTCGTCGGGCTCGATCGCCGTGTCGCCGGAGACGGAGATGTTGATGGTCTTGGACGCTTGGCCCGGCGCGAAGGTGAGCGTGCCGCTGGCCTCGGTGTAGTCGACTCCGGCAAGGGCCGTCCCGTCTGCGGTCGCGTAGGCGACCGTCACGGTGCGTGCGCTGGCGGGGGTGAGGGTGACGGTGAAGGCGGCCGTCACCGGCGCGGTGTCGCCTTCCGTCACCGCCACGTCGCTGATCGCGAGCTGGGGCGACGGATCGTCGTCCAGGATCGTCCCGACGCCCTGGCTGTCGACGATGATGGCGTTCGTCGCCGCGCTCAGGTTCACGAAGAAGGTCTCGTCGGGCTCGTCCAGGGTGTCGCCCTTGACCGCGACCGTCACTGCCTTCGTGGTCTGCCCCGGGGCGAACGTCAGGGTCGTCAGGGGAACGGAGGTGTAGTCCGAACCCGACGTCGCCGTGCCGTTCGCCGTGCTGTACTTGACCGTCACCGTCTGGGACGACGGAGCCGACAGCGTCACGTGGAAGGTTGCGTTTGTCGAGCCCGAGTTGCCCTCGGTCACCGAGACGTCGTCGATCGAAAGCGACGCTTGAGCGGTGCATACCAAGGGAGTGGCGATCAAGGAGAATGCGCGCAGGTTGCCGGTGTCCGTCTGGAAGTTGTCCGTGACGCGCAGGTGCCAGGTGCCGTTCGGGTCCTCGCTTCGGAAGCCGGCGAGAGGTGTCGCGGGCTGGAAGCTGCCGGTGAATGGAGCGCTCGAGCTCGGAAGGCCCTGTATCGACGGGCCGGTGCTTGCGTCATCGAGGAGCGTCTGGCAGAAGTTGTTGCCATCCTGGCCCGTGCGGTTGATGAGGGTCTCGGTTGTCCCGCGCGGTGACGCGAGCTCGAACACCAGGTCGTCCACCCAGGAGTGGTCGACGCCCACGGTGGCGGCGCCTTGGGCCGTCGTGCAGGCGCTCCCGTCGATCCGGAGCTTCAGGCCGAGCAACCTCGAGGGCAGCCCGCTGAGCGTGAGGGGAACGACGGCGGGAGGGCCAGGGAAATCCGGGCCGAGGCCGTCGGGGATCGGCACCAGCGGCCCCGTGTAGCTGAACGTCACCGGTGAGCCCGGCTGCCCGGCGTCGAGGGTGAAGTCGAGTAGGGCGGGGCTCGAGACGCCCCCGGCGTACGCGACCGTCAGCCGGAACTGCATCACCGTTCCGCAGGCCAGCGAGGGCGAGAGGGAGAAAGCGAAGGGTGTGGCGTTGGACGCCGAGGCGCCGGGCGCCAGGTCGGGGAAGGACGAGGCGGCCTGGGTGATCGTCACGCCCGGCGTCGTCGAGGAGAGCGTGGCGGTCAGCGCCGTGGCGGCCGCGCCGCCCGTGTTCCTGAGACTCACGCTCATGCCGAGCGTCTCGCCGGGCTCGGGGAAGGTGTCGCCGTCACCGGAAATCGGCGTCGTGGCGACGCTCGACACCCCGAGGCTCGCCGCGGCGTGCGCGCCGTTGTCGGCCAGCGTCTGGTAGGCCATCACGATCCCGGCCCCGGAATCGCGGTCCGTGCCAGCGGCTTCGATGTCGAGCGCCGACCCAGTGAGGGCGGCGCGGACCTGGGTTGGTGTAAAGGCGGGGAACGCCTGCCGCACGAGCGCCGCGATGGCGGCGGCGTGGGGAGCGGCAGCCGAGGTGCCGTAGAACGGCTTGAAGCCGGGCGTCGCGGTCGACACGCCGTCGGCTGCGGCCAGATCCGGCTTCTGGCGCACGACGCCGCCCGTTGCCGAGAAATCACCCGGCGGGGCGCCGGGCAGCAGCGCGCCCGCGCTGTTGAAGAAGATGCGCCGGGGCCCGTCGCTCGAGAAGGTCTCGACCGCCTCGCTGCCGTTGAACGCGCCCCCCGCGCCTCCCGCGCTGTTGGCGTCCACCGCGGCCACGCTGAAGGCGTTCGCGGCCGCGCTGTGGCCCCGCGTCGCGCCGTTCGTTGTGAGCGCGGGGTCGAGCTGGCCGCGCGGCGCGAACACGTTGATCATGCGGTCGGCGCCGGTGCGCTTGACCACGACGAGCCGCTCGAGGGCGGTCGCGCCGTTGGACGTGATCTCGAACGGGTCGTCGTTACCGTTCTGGACGTTGGTGCTCTGGTCGTAGACGGTCGTCAGGTCGTAGTCCATGACGTAGAGGTCGTAGTCGTTGGCCGAGGCGCCGAAGGGATCGGTCCAGTGCAGCGTGTTGGCGGCAGAGTCCGCCATTACGAGGATCGACTGGCCGCCGTCACCGAAGTCGTGGGCGGTGCCCGGCACCCCGGGGATCGTGCCGTTGCCGCTGAAGTTCCCCTCCCAGGTGCCCGCGGTCCCGTCGTCGACGTTTCCCTCGTTCCCCGCCGAGGAGAAATACAGCGCGCCCGCAGCGGTCACGGTGTTCACGGCGGCCGCGATGGTGTTGTCCTGGAACGGGGATTCGTCGAGGTAGAGGACGTCGTCGACGAGGATATTGCAGCCATCGGCGCGCAGGTTCAGGATGTTCTGGGCGAACTGGGCCGCGCTGGTGAAGGCCGTGGCGAAGTCGAGGGCCGCTCCCGGCGCGAGGTCGTGGACGATCTCGAGCATGGCGGTCCCCTCGTCGCCGCTGCCCGCCTGCCCGGGCAGGACGTGGACGGCGGGCAGGTCGCCCGAGGCCTGGATCGCCGCCAGCGAGTCCACACCGTCCGAGAGCACGCACACCTTCTGACCCGAGCCATCCACGCCGAAGAAGGACCGCGCGGCCGCGGCTCGGTGGGCGACGTCGCCCTCCGAGGTGTCGACTTTCTGGAGCAGGGGGCGCCGCGCGATCGAGATACGCCGGATCTCCATCATTCCGGCCAGAGCCTCCGTCTGCCCAAGGGGCAATCGGGCCCGGACGGACATGAACCGGCCGGAATGAGACACGACCTCTGCGCCGACAGCCCTGAGCTGACGCACCACACGCTTGATGCCGCTGGGAGCAGTCAAGTCGATGTCCACCAGGATCCGGCCATCGGCTTCGGGCGCGACGGTGCGCAGGTGGGGCACCGCGGCCAGCCGAGGGTCGGCGCGCTCCTTGTAGAGCGCGAACAGCAGCCTCGACTCGATCTTGCGCTGCTCGGGGGTCCTGGCCTCCTTCTCCTGCTGGAGGGCCCGAATCTGCGCGAGGCCGCTCTCCGTGACCCTCCGCTCCGCGGCTGTGGACGCCCCCACCCACAGACACGCGAACGCGGCCAGCGGAGCCAGCGTCGAGGTCTTCATGAGACCTTTCTAGAATGAAACCTGAGGTCCGTTTTACGGCCAGGCCGCTCGGCTGTCAATGATGGGGGTCACAGGGCGCTTGGGTGTCTCGCCGTGGCGGAAGCCACCGCCAGCCCCACTCGACGTTCCGCAAGTTGTTGATGGGTGCCTTCTTGACCGTGAGCTGTCCAAGGACGTAGCCTGCGTGGGTCGCCTTGGCTCCGACGCCTGGACCGACCCGGATGAGCAACCCCAGCCAGCTCGGCCGATACCAGGTCTTGGACCTGCTCGGCCGCGGAGGCATGGGGGCCGTCTACAAGGCCCACGATCCGGTCCTCGATCGCGAGGTTGCTCTCAAGACGGTGAGCCCCGTCCTGGGAAATCAGCCGGAGGAGCTCATCGAGCGCTTCCGACGGGAAGCGCGGGCGGCGGGGCGCCTGTCGCACCCGAGCATCGTCTCTGTCTACGACCTCGACGTGGACGCCGCCACGGGCACCCCCTTCATCGTCATGGAGTACGTGGATGGCGTCTCTCTCGCCACCCTCCTCGCCGAGAACCCGACGCTGCCGTCGAAGCAGGCCTTCGAGATCATCGAGCAGGTCAGCGCCGCCGTCGACGAGGCCCACCGCAATCACATCGTCCACCGCGACATCAAGCCGGGCAACGTGTTCCTCGACTCGCGCGGCCGAGTGAAGGTGGGGGACTTCGGCATCGCACGGATCGAAGGGTCGGACCTGACCCAGTCCGGGGTCAGCCTGGGGACCCCTGGCTACTCGGCGCCCGAGGTCGTGCGCGGGGGGACCGCCGACGCGCGCAGCGACGTGTTCGCCCTGGGCGCGCTCGCCTACCAGCTCGTGACGGGCAAGCGAGCCTTCAACGGTGCAACGCGCGAGGCTCTCGCGCTCCAGACCGTCGAGAGCACCCCGCCGGCTCCGTCGCACGTTCGATCCGAGGTTCCAGAGCCGGTGTCGGCCGCGGTCATGCACGCGCTCGCGAAGTCGCCGGCGGACCGGACGCCGAGCGCGGCGGCTTTCTTGCGCGAGCTCCGTGGCGGCGGCGGAGCGCCGCCGCCCACCCAGACCGTTCTTGTGCCGGAGGCTGTCGCCCCGGTCAGAGGTGTACGGCCCGTGGCAGTGGCCGGCCTCGCGACGGCGCTGGCGCTGCTGGTCTTCGCCTTGCGAGGCTGCTCTGGCACGCCCCCTCCGGAGATCGCGACGCCCGGGGCGAGCCCCGGCAGAGCACCCGCGGCCCGGCCCGCGACACCCGTCCCCCAGGCACCGGCCCCCACGGCGGCGGGCCGGGACAGGTCGGGCGGAAACCGGGACAACGCCAAGGACAGGGAAGACGACGACAACGACAAGGGCAAGGGCCGAGGGCACGGCAAGAAGGACCACAAGCCGCACTGACGGCGCGGCCGACGGGCTAGTCCAGCGGGGTCAGGAGCAGCATGCAGCGAGTGCTCCCAACGCGGAACTCCGATTCGTGTTCGAGGGTCGCGCTCTCCACGCGTTGGTCACCCACGAAGGTACCGTTCTGACTCTCCAGGTCGCGGATCACGACTCGCTCACCGTGGCAGTCGATCGCCGCGTGGCGCCGCGAGACGTCGGGATCCGGTACCTGGATGTCGGCCGCGCCACCCTGGCGGCCGATCACGACGCTCGCCTGGTCCATGACGACCACGTCGCTCTTTCGATCGCCCGAGAGGATGACGATGGCGACCCGCTTGTTCGCGGGCATCGAGAGGAGCGCGCGCACGGCTCCCAGCGCCGTCGGCACCTCGCCCGGCGACGCGGGCTCTAGGTATGCGTTGGTGTCGGGCTCGCCCGAGGGCGCCGCCGGGCCCGAGCCCCGCGGGAGGACGACGACGCTCCCGCAACCCGGACAGGGAACAGTGCCTCTCCCCCGCACGGACTCCTCCGACACATCGAACGACTTGCCGCAGGAGGAGCACAGCACGGTCTTCATGAGGTGACGCGACTATCCTACTCCGCTCGCTGCCGGGGGCCAACGGCCCGATACCGAGGAACCGGATGGCGGCACTCTGTCAGGGGAAGTCTGTCAGTCTGGCGATCGGGGTTGAGGGGGGCGCCTGGCGGCGCGCAGGCGCCGCCAGGCAAACGCGCTACTTAGCCCCTCGCAGGGTGATGCCAGCTTGGATGCTCATCTGCTTGTATTCACCGGTGTCTGGATCGAACGCCCAGGCGTCTGCGAGGACCTTCGCCTTGCCTCCAGTGAACAGGTTGGCTGCCCTGCCATGGAAGATAGACGATTGCGACTGCACCGATGTGCTCCACGGTGTGGTCCCGTTGCAGGGCACGAAGGCGGAGAAGTACCCGTTGACCGGCACGCTGCCGTGCATTTGCGTCAACCATCCGGAGATGGTCACGTAGGACGCGCTGGAGCAGGTGACCGACCCGCTCAGGGTTGCCGTGCCGGAGCTCGAGCTCACGGATCCAAACTGGGACACGGTCGGCGCGAAGGAGAACGGCGGCGGTGCCTCCTGCAGGTTGAAGCTGAGATTCGCGGAAGACCCGGGGTACGGCGAAGAGACCATGAAGTAGTACGTAGCTCCGGCAGTCGCATCGAACCGCACCCGCGAGTTCAGCGTTCCGTTTGCATAGGCGTTGCAGCCGATTTGCGTCAACGCGCCTCGTGCTCCGGTATAGACCGTCAGCACCGTCTGGTAGGTGCTGCCGAAGGTATTGGCTTCCAGGCGCGCGTTCGTGCCCGGTGTATATGCGAACCAGACCGTCTGGTACCCAGAGCCGTAGCAGGTCGACGGGTCGTCCCCGGCGGTGGTTGCGTTGGTCACATCCTGGCTCACGGCGGTGGGAATCGAGTGCGCCACCGTGGCATCATCGAAGTCATCGTTTGGCGGCGGGGGCGCGATCACCTGGATCTGCGTGTAGGTCGCGCCGACGTTGCCATGCAGGTTGTCGCCCAGGAATGTGATCAGGTAGGTCCCCCCCTGGCTGCCCGTCGGGGTCCAGGTGAGCGTCCCGGTGTTGTCGCCCTTGTCGAAGAAGGTCGCCCCCGCCGGCAGGCCGGTTGCGCTCAGCGAGACATGGCGCGACTGCGAATCTCTTGCCATGACGCTGAAGCTCAGGGCCTGGTTCTCGATCGCTGTCAGACGCGTGGGTGCCGTGACGTCGACCGCCACGTTGGCGTTGAAACGGATCTCGCCGCGCAGCGCCGGGGTTCCGCCTTCGCAATGCTGCTCGAAGATGGCGTCGAAAGTCAGGACCTCGGCAGCCGAACCATACGTCGCCTCGAGCACTTGGAAGCTCCCCGTCAGGGTGTTGCAGCCGCGGCCATCGCCCGACACGCTGAGGCCGGGCTGATTCGAGGCCTGAAACGGGAAGCGGGCCGCGCCCATGTAGGTCCCCGGGGCCAGCGGCTGGTTGTCGGGAGCGGCGAAATCCAGATTCCACCAGTGTTCGTAAGCGGGGGTATGAAACGACAACGAGACGCCTTGACCGGAGTTCTGCTGGCCTGTGAGGGCCCCGTCGGCCGGCGTGTAGAAGTAGAACTGGCCACCCCCGATGTAGTCGCTCGGATCGCTGGTCATGGTGAGCGAAGTCACCTGCGCGTGCGCTGCAACGCTGAATGCAAACAGAGTGAAGAGTGCGGCACCAAGGCAGCGGATCAGCGCCTTTGCGCTTCGCGCTTTCGCCTGCCACGACGCCATCGCTTTGTTCATCATTGCTTCCTTCATCGAGGACCTCCATGTTCCGTATGGAGCGCCCCAAGAGCAGGAAGCCTGCCACCTCGCACTCGAGTCTGGATGTGTTTGATGCAGAATGACTTGCGGCTGAGGCGGCGCGCATGGAGGGGCAGGCCGGGCTGCCGGGCATGCCCGACGCCTGCGCAGCGCTGTTCAGCTACTGCGCAGAGCCCTCACTTACTGTATCGGCCCAGAAAGACGGCCGAGGGACCGCGAATCAGTGGTCGGTCTGGCCCTTGACCACGAGGCCGATGGGCAGGTCGCCCTTCGCCGTCTTCACCTTGACGTAGAAGACCTCGTGGCCGTACTCGTTCTTCGCGACCGCGGGGTCGTTCCCGCGATCGCTCGTCGCGGCGAGGTTCAGCGGCGCGGGGTGGTTCAGGCCGGCCGTCTTGCCGCTCATTGCCATGAGGCCGCCAAAGTCCGGTTGGGCCGCGGCGTCCTGGTCGTCGGCCAGGGGCACGAGCAGGAGAAAGTCGGTGGTCGGCGCGGCGCCCAGGTGGTTGCCGTCGCCCGGCATCTGGGCGTAGCGCAGCGTGTAGGACCCCGCCTTGACGGCCTGCCCGCGGAAATCGGTCGTGTTCTTCGGGAACGTCAGCACACCCACGAGCGCGGAGGGCTGAAGGCCGGGGCCGTCCTTGCGGAACCAGATCTCGCACGCGACGCTCCCGTCGGCGAGGGTCACGCGATAGCCCGCCCCCTCGAGCGCGCTCTTGACCGACGCGGACGCTGGTCCGCCGAAGGCTCCGATGGTCTCCGCCTTGCCGTCGGCGACTGCCGCCGAGGCCAGGGCCAACGACAGGGATACGCCGATGAAGCCGACCCGCGCGTGATGGGCCAAGGGCGTCAGCGTGAGAAGCTGCCGACGAAGGCGCTGCGCTTGTTGTGGGTCGTCCAGGACACGCCGAGGGCCGGGCCGCTGTATCGATCCACCACCGAGACGGCCGGCGTGGCGCTGCTCGTCGGCGTGAGGGGCGGGTAGTAGACGGACTCGTTCCCGCAGTGCCGGTCCTGGTCCTCCAGGCCGCGGGTCTCCACCTGGGCCAGCGGGCCCGCGTCGAGGACGGTCGTGGAGCCGTGGTCTCCGGTGACCCGCATGTCGACGGGGGCCCACTCCGTGCGGACGACGTTCTCCAGGAGCGGCCCGCCCATCTCGTGGGCGAACGCGAGGAGGGCCTCCCGCTGGACCGGCGTCGCCCGCTCGTCCGCGATCAGCACCGTGCGGGCGGGAAGAGGATCGGCGAACGGGTCCCCGAGCGTGGCGCTGGCCTTGACCACCCCGACCACGACGAGGCCGCGGAGGGGGACGCCGTTCCAAACGCCTTCCCGCACGCGCCAGGCCAGGATCGCTTCGTGGCCAAGGAGCCCGGTCTCCGAGTTCGCGAAGCACGGCCCCGTCCACACGTCGGCGCTGCGCACCTCGACGTAGTCCCCGGAGATGGCCGCCCCCGCGCGGCCCGCGGACAGGGCCAGCGCGAGGCCGAGGCAGATCGTCGACAGCCAGGGACGGAACGTGGTGGTCTTCATCGAACCCTCCGCGTCTCTACTCTACATCCTCGTCGCCGAGCCGACCCCGACCCCAGCACCCGCGCTCCCGGGACGCGCAGTTGCCGGGCTCGGCGAGCTGGCCGTCGGGCCCGATGCAGGTCTGGGTGTAGAGGCACCAGAAGAGGCCGCCGTTGCCACTGGGCACGCTCAGGTCTTCCGCGGAGGGGACGAACATCCCCTTCCAGCGCAGGCACGAGCAGAGGTCGGGGCGGTTGGGATTGAAGCGGCGTTCCTCGGCGGTATTCATCGTGTCCCTCCCCGCGCGGCCTCGAGGACCGCCCGCTTGACCGCCACCCGCGCGAGCTGGATCTTGTACGCGTTGCCGCTCAAGGCGCGGGCGCCCTTGACGGCGGCGTCCCCCGCTGCCTGCGCGACCTCCTCGCTCGGCGCCTTGCCGGCGAGGGCGGCTTCGGCCTCCGGGGAGGGCCAGGGCACAGGGGCCACGTGGCCGAGCACCACTCGCGCCGACTGCACCGTTCCCCCGCTCGTCTTCAGCACCACCGCGGCGGCGGCGAGCGGCCAGTCGAGCGCCTCGCGCTCGCGGACCTCGTAGGTCGCGCTCGAGCCCGAGGGCGCGGGGACGAGGATCTCGGTGACGATCTCGCCCGGCTTCAGGTCGTGCTCGCGGTCGCTCCCCGACTTCGGGGTCAGGAAGAACCTCCCCGCCGGTACCTCCCGGACGCCCTTCGCGCCGAAGATCCTCACGGTCGCGCCCAGGGCCACGAGCGCGGGAGCCAGGCTGGACGGGTTCACGAAGTAGGCGGGCCCGTCATTTCCGAGGATCGCATGGTAGCGGTTGTCGCCCGCGAGGACCATGGACTTTCCGCCCGGGTCCTCGGCCAGGAGGCCGAATCCCGAGCGGTAGTACCAGCAGCGCGGCCGCTGGCAGAGGTCGCCCCCCATCGTCCCCATCGCGCGGATCTGCGGGCTCGTCACGCCGTCGACGGCGTCGGCGAGCGCGGGGTAGCTCTTGCGGACCGGCGCCGAGTCGGCGAGCTCCTGGAAGGTGGCGAGGGCGCCGATGCGCAGGCCTCGATCGGCGTCGAAGCGGATCCCCTTGAGCTCGGCGATGCCCTTCAGGTTCACCACCCTCTTCGGGGCCGCGACCTCGTCCTTCATGAGAGCGAGGAGATCGGTGCCGCCCGCCAGGATGCTGGCGTCGTTCCAGGAGGCGCCGAGCAATCCCACCGCCTGTTCCTTCGTGGTCGGGCTCACGTATTCGAAGGCACGCATGCTCAGGCTCGCCTCCCTTCGTTCCCCAGGGCCGCGAGGACACGGCTCGGCGTCAGGGGGATGTGGGGCACCCGCACCCCGATGGCGTTGGCGACCGCGTTCGAGATGGCCGCCCCCGGAGAGATGACCGGAGGCTCGCCGAGCCCGACGACGCCCCGCTCGTCGTAGCCCTTGCCGGTCATCATGTGGACCACCAGCTCGCCGATGTCGGCCAGGCCGGCGAGCTTGTAGAACTCCATGTTCGCGTTGAGCATCCGGCCGGTGACGGGATCGGTGACCTTCTCCTCGTAGAGCGAGTAGCCGATGCCCATGATGAGGGCCCCGTAGCACTGGCTCTCGGCGAGCTTGAGATCGATGATGAGGCCGCAGTCCTGCACCGCCACCAGCTTGTTGACCTTCACCTGGCCGGTCTCGGTGTCGACGGAGACGTCGGCCATCTGGGCGCCGCCCACGCCGCTGTTCAGGAGCGGATGCTGGCCCTTCGGCGTCGCCCCGCGCACGGTCAAGGCGACGCCGCCGAGCTTGGCGCAAGCCTGGGCCCAGGGGAGGCTCTTGGCTGGGTTCGCCTTGACCTGCACCTTCCCGCCCACGGCCTCGAGCTCCGCGGGCGCCACGCCCAGGGACGGGGCTACCTTCTCGAAGAGTTTCTCGAGGGCGTCGAGAGCGGCGATACGCGACGAGGCGGAGACGCCGCCGATGGTGGTGCTGCCGCCCGAGCCTCCGGAGACGGGGTAGACGGTGTCGCCGATCTTGAGGTTGATCGCTTCGAGGGGGAGTCCCAGGGTGTCGGCCACGACGATCGTGATGCAGGTGCGCGTCCCGGTGCCGAGATCCTGGGTGCCCATCTTGACCTCGACCGAGCCGTCGGGCTGGATCGTGAGGTCGCAGTTGCTGTCATGTCCGCGGCCGCCCCAGGTGTGGATGGCGAGCCCCAGGCCGCGCTTCATCGGACCCTTGGCCTTGTCGCCGCGCGGGTGCCAGCTCTTCTTCCAGCCCATCAGGTCCGCCGCGATCCCCAGTTCCTCCTTGTAGACGTCGGCCCGCCCGCCGGTCATGGCGATGTTCTGGAGGAGGAGGTCCAGGGGGTCCCGGCCGAGCTTGGCCGCCAGGTCCTCGAACGCGCCCATCGTGATGAGGCAGGCCTGGGGATGGTTGGGGGCGCGCCAGGCGCGGGCGCTCCCGATGTTGGTCGAGATCGCGGTGTGCTGCGTGCGCCGGTTGGGAATCTCGAGGACGTAGGGGATGGGCGGCCGTCCACCTCCGCCCATGCCCCCGGTGCCCCAGCTTTCCGACTGCCAGGCCGTCACCGTCCCGTCCTTGCGGGCCCCGATCTTGACCTTGCCGTAGAAGGACGGGCGGACGCCGGCGACGGACTGTTCGGCGTCCCGCTCGAGCATGATCTTCACGGGCTTGCCGCCCGCCTTCTTCGAGAGCTGGGCGGCCACGATCGTCCAGCGGTCGGGACCGAACTTGCTGCCGAAGCCGCCGCCGATGTGGTCCTGCTTGACCCGGATGTCGCCGGCGGGGATGCCCAGGGGCCCCGCCATCTGTGCGGCGATGCCGGAGACGTTCTGGGTGGAGATGTGGACCAGGAGGTTCTTGTCGTTCTCCCATTCGCAGACGGCGCCGTGAGCCTCGAGGCAGGAGTGGCTCATGACCACCGCGCCATACTCGCCCTCGGACACGACCTCGGCCTCCTGGAAGGCTTTGTCGGGCTCACCCTCGGCCTGCTCGCCCGCGGGCTTGGCGCTATCGCCCGCCTTGGCGAGGTCGAAGTCGTCGACCAGGTGGGGCAGCTTCTCGTACGTGACCTTGACGGCCCGCGCCGCGTCCTCGGCGGTCGGCTCGTCGACCGCGGCGACCGCGACCACCTCGTCGTTCCACCAGAAGATCTCCGTGCCCGGTCCCTGGACGACCAGGACGGCCTTCACCCCCGGCATGGCCTCGGCCGCGCTGGTGTCCACGGTCACGACCTTGGAATGGGCGTGGGGCGAGCGCACGATCTTGCCATGGAGCAGCCCCGGCCGACTCACGTCGTAGGTGTACTTGGCGCGTCCCGAGGTCTTGTCGGGCCCGTCGAGGCGGGAGATCCTCTTGCCGATCAGGCTCCGCTTTTCGGCCGCCGGCCAGCTATGCTCAGCCACGGTGCGTCCCTCCTTGTCCCGACCCTCGTTGGGCCTTGGCGACCTGCGCCACCGCGGCCTTGATCCCCACGTAGGTGCCGCAGCGGCAGAGGTTGCCGCCGACGCCGGCGGTGATCTCCGCGGGCGTCGGATCGGGGTGCCTGTCGAGCAGCGCCTTGCACGCCATCACGAATCCCGGCGTGCAGAAGCCGCACTGCTGGCCGTCGTTGTCCACGAACGCCTGCTGCAAGGGATGGAGCTGCCCGCCGCTCGAGAGCGACTCCACCGTGGTGATCGCGCGGCCCTGGGCGTCGATGGCCAGCACCGAGCACGCGTACACGGGATGGCCGTCCATGATCACGGTGCAGGCGCCGCAGGTTGCGCGGTCGCAGACCCTCTTCGCGCCGGTCACGTCCAGCTCGTGGCGCAGGGCCTCGAGCAGCGTGACCCGCGGCTCGACGTCGACGCTCCGCGCCTGGCCGTTGACCTGGAGCACGACCGGCGCCTTGCCCGGTCCCCAGACCTTCACCTCGGCTCCCGCCGCCTTGGCGAGGCGGGGACCCAGGACGACCGGGACGGCCAGCGGGATCCCGGAAGCCTTCAGGAACGTGCGCCGGCTGAGTCCCTCTTTCGGAGCACGTCGGCCGCGGTCTTCATCACGCATCAGTGGATGCCTCCGGATCGCGAGGTGTTCAGGGCACCGGCCTCTCGCGCAGGACCAGCGGACGCCGGCAGCACGGGCACGGCCCTGGCGCATAGGCGACGATGTTGCACACCTCGCAGAAGTAGTCGAGATCCCACAGCTTGCCGTCGTGGACCGAATAGACCTTGATCGTCTCGAGCCCCGCTGGCGCGAGGCGCGCGCGGACGACCAGCTCTCGCTCCCGAACGCCCTCGTCCTCGAACATCCGCGTCAGGAGGTCGGAAACCGAGAACAGGCGCAGCGAGCCCTCGGCGGGTTGCAGGGCGAAACGGTTCGTCTCCTCGCCGCAAGGCTGGACCTCCGCCGAGGGGGAAACGCACACGATCCGGCCGCGGAGCTCGAGCACCGGGGCGCCCGCGGAGGGCGCATCCCCTGGCGGCGCCGACAAGGCGGCGAGGGCGGCAAGGGCGAGCGCCTCGAGAGCGGGCATCGGTATCCCCACTAACTACGCTCCCCGCCCGGCCGGTGTCAAGGCCCGTTCCCCCTATCCGCGCCGCTTGAGCCGCCGCCCTAGCCGCTGACCCGGTAGTACGCCAAGGCGCCGCGGATGCCCAGCCATCGAAAGGGCTCGTTGGGGAGGTAGGGCAGGGAGCGGTTCACGAAGGGGAGCCCCTTCCAGCGCTCGTCATTGCCGGCGTCGAGGTCCGCGATGATGCGGCCAAAGAGCGAGCTGAGGTTCACTCCGTGGCCGCAGTAGCCGATGCCGTAGTAGACGTTCCCGTGGCTGCCGGTCCGGCCGACCGACGCCGAGAAGTCCAGCGTCATGTCCACGATGCCGCTCCACGTTCTCTCGAAAGGCACGCCTGCCAGCGACGGGAAGATCCGCAGCAGCTCCTGCTGCAGCTGCTCCGCGTGGGATCGGTGGTCGCCGCGATCGCGCACGCCGTCGCCAAAGGCGTAGTCGGCGCGGCCGCCGCCGATGTGGATGCGGTTGTCGGGCGTGATGCCGAGGTAGTGGACGAGCGTCCTGCTGTCCGAGAACGGCAATCGGCTCCGCCAGCCGATCTGTTGCAGCCGCCCCTCCTCCAGGGCCGGCGTGATCGCGACGTAGTTGTGGACCGGGACGACGGCGTTGCGCAGGTAGCCGAGCTTCGAGGTGTAGGCATTCGTCGCCAGCACCAGCGAACTGGCCCGGACCGTGTGCGCCGAGGCCGTGCGCAGGCGATGGACCGGGCCCCCCTCGATGGCGACGACCGGCGTGTCCTCGTAGATCGTCGCTCCGGCGCTCTCGGCGGCCTGTCTCCACAGATTCACGAGCTTCATCGGGTGCACCTGGCCGCAGTTCGGATCGAACAGGGCGCCCTGGTAGTGAACGGTCCCCAGTGCATCCGCGGTCCGCTCCCTGTCCCAAAGCTCGACCGGGATGCCCACCGCACGGGCTCGCTCGACGTAGGTCCTGGCGGCGGCAACGTCCGCAGCCGTGTTGAGGACCTGGAGGGCTCCGCCCGTTTCGAGATCGCACTCGACACCGCTCTCGAGGCAGAGCGCGCGCAGCGTGCGGATGTTGTCGGTGGTCAGGTCGTAGATCCTCTTGTCGAGCGCCCAATCGGAGCCCGACTGCATGTAGCGGTCCGCCGTCAGCGTGAGCAGCATCGCTCCGTTGCGCCCCGAGGCGCCGTTGCCACAGCCGCGGGCCTCCAGGACGACCACCTTCTTCGTCGGCGCCCTCTTGCGAACGTAGTAGGCGGCGGAGAGGCCGGTATACCCGCCGCCGATGACGGCGAGGTCGGCCTCGATGTCCTCCGCCAGCGGAGGAGCGTGCTGTCGCGGGCTCGTGGCCCAGTGGCTGCGGTTCGGATCGAAGGCCTGTTCCTCGGGCCAGAGTCGTGGGGAGAGGGAGTTCAGGGCTGCCCCACCCAGGAGGCCTCCGCCACCTGTGGCGACGATCGTCCTCAAGAAGCGACGGCGGCTCATTCCTCCCCCATGTTGGTGTCGCGGTTCGACCGTACCCTCTATACTCCTGCTTGTCCAAAGCACAGCGAACGAGCCTTGCGCCTCGGAGGGGCTCGGTGAAGGCAGCGCCCGGCGAGATCGACATCCATCGGCTTCAAGAAAGACAAGACGAGGCGCTGGGGCTCGTCTCGCGGACGCTGATCTCCCGCGTCGACAAGGCGGACGCGTTTCTCGGCCGTGTGGGACTCGCCCTGCGGTACGGTCCGACGAAGGGGCTGCCGATCGCCAGTCTCTACCGGGCCTTTGCGGGTCCGGAGCCAGGGAAGGCAGAGCTGGCGGATTGCATCGCCCTCACCAACCGGCTCCTGGGCGAAGGTCGGGCGGTCGAGGTCCACGTCATTGCCGATCGTGTGACCCTCGTTCATCGGTCGCTGATGCCCGCGCTCTACGCGCTCGTGAGACGAGGACGCGCGCTCGACGATCTGGCGGGCGTCGGCGCGGACGCCCGCACGGCGATGGCCTTGTTCCGCGACCGGAAGGAAATCACGGCGGGCGACGTGCGGCAGCGTCTGGGCGCCGCCTTCGACGCCCGGCGGGACCCCGCCTATGCGGCGCTCGGAGAGCTGGCGCGCCTTCTCCTCGTGGACCGCGGGCCGTTCGAGATGCCCAAGGCGGGGATCCCATACTTGAGCAGCGAGGGCTATCCCTATCACCCGTTCCACCAGGCGCACGCCGACCTGGTCCGCGCGGCCGCCGGCTACACCGTCGCGACCGCGGCAGAGGAGTTCCTGGGTGCCTACTTGAGCGGGGCCGTCTTTGCCCGAGTCCGCAAGCTGGCGACGCTCTTCAAGGCTTTCCTGTCGCCGGCCGAGATCGAGCCGGCCCTGCAGGCTCTGGCGAGCCGCAAGGGGGGCAAGGTGGCCCTCCGGACGATCGGTCGGGATCGGATCGTGTTACGGGCCTGACCCTTCGCTACTTGCGGTCGAAGACGATCGTCTGTGCGAACGACCGTCCGCTGGCGTCGGTGCCCGAGAGGACGGTCGTGAGGGTCTTGCCGTCGGCCGACACCTCGCCGGAGACGACGAAGGTCAGCGTGGCGCTCTGGAATTGGTGGTTCTCGTGGCGGTGTGATTTCTCGAGGTTTGCGACCCACGTGCCCGAGAGCGGGCTTGCGGTCGTCGTCTCCGCGAATCCAGCGGAGGGCACGGCGAGAAGGGCCAGAGAGAGGGCGAGACGGCGCATGTTCACCTCCGTTTCAAGGATGCCGGCGCGACCTCGCGCCACGCTTCCTCGAGGACCCGCGCGAGCAGGTCCTTCCGGATCCTCGGCAGTCGTATCAGCACGGCGGGGTAGTTCAGGTAGTGGTCGGTGATGTAGAAGACGTCGGGCGCGCCCGTCATCAGCGCCTCGCGCTCGAGGAACCCGATCCGAAGGACGAGGGATTCGCCATCCTCCTTGAGCCGCGCGAGGAACCGGCCCTTGACCTTGAAGCCTGGGGTCCCGTAGGACATTCCCTCGACCACGCCCGGGAGCGCCGACATGAGCGCGCACACCCTGTCGAACGTCACGCCCTGGGCCTTCTTGAGCCGTGGCGTCTTCGCCTTGCTACCCGCTCGCTTCATACAGCACGCTCACCAGGAGGCAAGAATGGTTCACCTCTCCCTGGAGGAAAGGGTGAGCCCCGGCAGGCCGATGCCCGTCAGGACCGTGCTCCATGTCTCGCCCGCTTGGATCGGCAACGCCGGCGTGAGTGTTCCCGTCGTGACGACCTCGCCGGGGCCGATCGGCGGGAACTGGGGCAGGCCCGCCAGGACGTGGACGAGGTGCGCGAGGGCGAGCAGGGGGGAGTCCAGGACGTTGGCACCGCCCCCCTCGGCCACCGGCTCCTCGCCGCGGCGCAGGGCGATCCGGAACTCGCGCAGCCGCCTCGCGCAATCGGGGATCTCCGCCACCGTGAGTGGGTCGCCGACGACTAGGAGCGCGTGGAGGCCGTTGACCGACACCGTGTCGGCCACCGTGAACTTCCAGCCGGGGAACGGGCACCGGACGATCTCGAAGCCGTGGGCGATCCAGCCGATGGAGTCGAGGATCGCCTCCTCGTCGCGCGTGTTTGGCGGCGCGGTCCGGAACTGGAGCACGATCTCGGGCTCGATGCGCGGCTCGGCCAGGTTCGTCACGTCGACCGATGCGTGGCCGCGTTCCGCGCGGGTGAGGGTGGTGTCGTAAACGTAGCCCCAGATCGGCTCCCGGACGCCGTACTCGTTCCAGATGTTGCGGTTGGTGAACCCGATCTTGCGCCCCACGGCCTTCTCGCCCCGCGCGAGGCGATGCGCGTGGACGCGGGCGGTGGCCTCGTACGCCCGCGCCACGTCGAACGACGGGTCACGCCCCGTGAAGGTCGGGATCGAGCGGGCGGTGTCGAGGATCTCGAGGAGCTCGCGCGCCGCGTCGTCGGCGGTGACCGCTGCCATTCCCCGTCCCTACCGGGCCGTCCAGCCGCCGTCGATGAGGATCGTGTCGCCGGTGATGAGGGACGCCGCAGGAGACGCCAGGAAGATGACGGCGCCGGCCACGTCCATCGGCTGGCCGATGCGGTGCAAGGCGGCGATCCTCTCGGTGATGTCGGCGCGCATCGCCGGATCGGCGAGGGCCGACTCGGTTCCCGGCGTGGCGATGAACGTCGGCGCGATGGCGTTCACGGTGATGCTGTATCGGCCCCATTCCACGGCGAGGCACCGGGTCAGGTGCGAGATGGCGGCCTTGGTCATGCAGTAGATGGACTCGCCCGGCAGCGCGACGAAGCCGGCCTGCGATCCCACGTTGACGATGCGACCCTGTCCCTGGCGGATCATCACGCGCCCGACGGCCTGGCTCGCGAAGAACGTCCCCTTCAGGTTCACGGCCAGCGTGAGGTCGAAGTCCTTCTCGGTCACGGCCTCCGCGAGGTTCTCGGGAGCGAGGCCGGCGTTGTTGACGAGGATGTCGATGCGCCCGAAGTGCGAGACGGCCTGGTCCACGGCGCGGGTGATCTGATCGAGGGACGTCATGTCCATCTGGAGCCGCAGCGCCCGCCGGCCCATGCCCTCGATCTCGCCGGCCAGGGCGCCGCCGGTCCGGACGTCGCGCAGGCCGAGCGCGATGTCGGCGCCCGCGTTCGCGAGGGCGCGGGAGATCGCGTTCCCGAGTCCGCGGGCGGCCCCCGTCACCAGGGCCACTCGTCCGGCCAGGTCGAAGCTGGGATACGTCATCGGGCTGGTCGTCACCCCTTCGCCACCCTTTCCCTGCTGGATCGCGTATTTCGCCATCCACTCGTAGATCGTCTTCCGGGTGACGCGCTGGGCGCGTGCCACGCGGGCGATGTTCCATTCGTGGAGCGCCAATGAGGCCAGAAGCTCGTCGCGCTTCCCGTGGTCGGGGCGCGGTGCGTCGCGGGTGTCGAAGTCCCTCCGGGCCATCGCCCTGGAGGCCACCGCGCCCAGGGACGCCGCGGTCTTCGCGTCGACGCGCCTCGTTTCGACACCCTCGAGGAGAAGGTAGGCGTCTCCGCCGCGGACGGGCAACAGCAGCAGCCGGTCGCCCGTGACCGGTCTGTCGGAGCGATCGTGCCACAGGGCCTCGACGGCCGTGATCGTGCCCTGGTCGATTCCGCAGCCCAGGAGGAGCTCGGGGCTCTCACCCTCGCGCCACAGAGACACCGATCGCGCCCTGGTCTGCGAAAGGAGCCACTCGATGATGCGTCGCGCGGCCTCGCGCGGGTGCCCCCGCGAATCGAGGAGGATGTCGGCGATCTGCTCGGGGTTCATCGCTTTGAAGATGGATTCATGCCGCCGGACCGTGCAAGAACTATACATCAGGAGAAATCCCGCTCTCGTGCTATAGAAATAGGTCATGGTTCGATGGATGTCTTGGGCGGCCGGCGCGCTGCTCGTTCTCTTGTCCGGGTGTGGCGACAGCGCGCCCGTCATCCCTTCGGGGGACTGGGCTCAGGCCCTGCCCAGCGGCAGCCGGGACGTGGTGGAGCTCCAGGTCGACGCCTCGGGCGCGGCCACGGCCCGGTTCGGCGTCGACTTCGAGACAGACCCCAATCAGAGCGTCAACTATTGCGCCTCCGCCACCGTGTCGCACCTGGCTCTCGACTCGGCGGGGAAGTTCGACGTCGGGGCGTCGATGACGGGGCGAGGCACGGGGTTGACGGGCAGCCGCCCCGAGCCCACCGCGCAGTTCACAGGATCCGTCAGCGGCGACACGATGACCCTGACGGTGACCAACGTGAACGGGCTCTGGGGCCGGTTCACCCTCACCCGCGGCGCCCCGTTCAAGGGCGTGTTGATCTGCGTCGACTGAGGGCGCCGCTCCTCGCGGCCCTACTCGCCGCGACGGCTCACGCAGAGTCGCCTCCGACCGTGCGCGTCGGCCTGGATCCGCGCAGCGCACCCTGGGCCTTCGTCCCCGGTTACGACTACACGCGGGAGGACGTCCATGCCCCGCCGAAGCTCGCGGCCGAGCAGCTCTCGCGTCTCACAGGCATCGACATCGACGTGCTCCGCGCTCTCGAGAGCCGGATGGGCGTGCATGCCGAGATCGTACAGACGCCCTGGCTCGACCTCGAGGCGGGCCTCCTGGCCTCGCGCTACGACGTGATCCTCAACGCGTGGACGCCCAGCGCCAGGACGCCCGATGCCATCGTCGCGACCGAGCCCTACTACGAATGGGGCCTGCTGGTCGCCGCCCGCGCGGCCGACGCGTCGATCCGGTCGGTCGGCGATCTCGCGGACAAGCGGATCGGCCACGTCTCGGACCCGAGCGTGCTTCCGGCCTTGCGCGCCCTGGGCTCGGGCATCGGCGCCAAGCTCGTCGTCGTCGATCAGGGCGGCGAGGAGCTCTTCGCGAGGGTGGGTCGCGGCGAGCTCGACGCCATCGTGTTCGACTCGGCTTTCGTTCGTTGGCGGGTCGGCCGGGAAGCCGCCTTTCGCGTCGTGGGGGAGCCCTTGAACCACCTCGGATACCACGTGGGCGTCCGGGCGTCGGACAAGGCGCTCCTCGAGAAGGTCCAGGCCGCCGTCAAGGGATTCGTCGCCTCGCCGGAGGCTCGAGAGATCCGGCGCCGGTGGGAGAGCCCCGGTGCGCCCTGAGCGGGCATGGTATCGTAGCCCGCAAAGCGGGAGGGTATGGCAAGCTCCAGGTTCTTCAAGTCTCCCAAGCTGAGCGTCGTCCTCCAGGTCACCGAGACCACCACGGCGGCCACCGACGGCCGGAGCTGGGAGGTCCACGACGTGGAGAGGAGCCGGGGGTTCCTCGTCACGCTTTCCCGGCGGTCGCTCTCTGAAGCGCCCGCCGGCAAGGCGCCGATCGGCCGGACGTTCAGCGACGCCGAGATCGACGGCGCCATGGGCCTGGCCATCGAGCGGGCTCTCGTGACGCCGCCGGAAAAGGTCCCGGGGCCGCTGTACGACGTCCCTGTGGAGGCCAGCGACCTCTACGACTTCGCCGGCCGGTGAGCGCTCACATCGCCGCCAGCCGCTCCCTGATCCTTCGAATCCGTTCCGGGTCGGTGACCGTGCGGCGGTAGTCGTCGGGGACGAAGGCCTTCCCCAGGCTCACCCGCGCGCTCCTGAACCTCATGCTGCTCTCGAGGACGGTCGTGCCGCGCACGTGGACCTCGCGGACGCCGCTCGCGGCGACGACCTGGGCGACGTTCTCTTCGTTGATGCCGCCGCCGGCCAGGATGGCGATCCGCCCCGCTCCACGAGCCACGAGAGCCGCCAGCGTCGGGGCGCCTTCGAGGGCGCTGGGCGCCTGGCCCGACGTCAGCACCCGGGAGACACCCAGCGACACGAGGGCGTCCAGCGACTCGGCGGGATCGCGCGAGACGTCGAAGGCGCGGTGGAACGTGACGCTCGCCGGACCGGCCGCCTCGATCAGCGCCGCCACCTGCTCGACGTTCACCGTTCCGTCGGCGCGGAGCGAGCCCACCACGACGCCGTCGGCTCCGCGCTCGCGGGCGGCCACGACGTCCCGGAGCACCACGTCCTGCTCGGCTTCCGTGAAGAGAAAGTCGCCTCCCCTGGGGCGGACCAGGACGAAGACGGGGATCGCGACGCGCGACCGGCACGCGGCGATCATTCCGGCGCTCGGCGTCGTGCCCCCTTCCACCAGGTTGTCGCACAGCTCGATGCGTCCGGCGCCGCCGGCCTCCGCGGCGAGGGCCGACTCCACGGAGTCGACGCACGCCTCGACGAGGACGGTCAATGGATGCGTCCCCCGAGCTGCCGTCGCGCTGCGGAAGGAGTCACGCCGTAGGTGCGTTTGAAGGCGTCGCTGAAATGGCTGTGGCTCGAGTAGCCGAGGTCCAGGGCGAGGCGCGTCAGGTCCCCCTCGGCCAGGCGCTCCAGTGCGCTCCTGAGCCTCACCTGGTTTCGGTAGGCATGGAGGGTCGAGCCCGTCACTCTCCGGAATACGCGGCACAGGTGGAAGACCGAGAGGCCGACGGCGGCCGCGAGGCGGGGGAGAGGGAGCGGTTCGCCGAGGTTCGCGGAGAGCAGACCGCGCACGTGCTCCACCTCGTCCCGGTGCAGGGCCGCCGAGGGCGCTTCGCTCCGGCGTCCGCCCCAGAAGGCATAGGTCGCCGCCAGGACCGACGCCAGCAGGTGAATCACCGTTTCCTCCACCCTCAGCGGGTCTGCGGGCGTGCCGAGCCGCAGCCCATCGAACAGGGCCCGCTGGGCGAGGTAGGCGCGCGGACTACAGGGGGCGTAGGGGTGAAGGAAGGGGCGATCGGACCGGTCGACGGCGGCAGGATCGAAGTTGCGCACCGCGGCCAGCAGGATGGAGTCCTCGACGGCGAACCACTCGCACTCGTCTCCCGCGGGGTCCACCTCGCGTCGCCCGTAGACCTGGCCGCGGTTGTACAGCGTGACCACGGTCGGATCGGCGACGAAGGTGCGCCCGCCCTCGTGACGGAGGGCCACGCTCCGCCTCGGGAAGACGAAGACGTGGTCCCGTATCGGCCCCGAGTCGCGGAAGGCCGGGTGCCCGGTCGGGCAGCGGAACGCCGCCACGCGGGCAACCGGGCTCTCGAAGACGACATGATCGAGGGGCGGAGCGTCCCTGTCGCCCCCGATCGATCCCGCGCTCCCCATCGACGGATTATACGAAAGCCCGTGCGACGGGTTCGACGCCCGACTCCTGGTGGGCAAGATTCTGGTAGCGCCCCGGCTGTCGCTCCAGCTAACGTCTCCAGGGGAAGGAGGGTGTCATGGTGACGATGTGGGCCGCAGCGGCCGTTCTCTTGTCGGTGTTCTCCGGTGAGCCGGGCGGCACGGCTCCCCCGTCCCCGGCGCCCCCACAGCGGAACTGCTCGGCCCCGGAGCATCGCCAGTTCGATTTCTGGCTCGGGGACTGGGACGTCCTCGACCCTGCGGGCGCAGCCGCGGGGACCAACCTCGTGACCGCCGAACTGGACGGCTGCATGCTCCAGGAGCACTGGCGCTCGGCGGACGGGAAGCAGGTGGGGACGAGCCTCAACCACTTCGACCCGGCCTCGGGGACCTGGAGCCAGACGTGGGTCGACAGCACGGCGGGCTTCCTCGTCCTGACCGGCGCCTTCCGGGACGGACGGATGGTCCTGACCGGCGACAAGACGATGCCCGGGGGCGGCCGTGTGACGAACCGGATCTCGTGGGAGAGAACGGGGCCCTCGGGCTCGCGGGTGCGGCAGCTGTGGGAGAAGTCCACCGACGGCGGCAAGACCTGGACGGTGGTCTTCGACGGCACCTACGTCCGGAGGAAGTGACCTCGTGCGCGGGCGGCGCGCCGCCGCCCTGAAGCGTAGACGGCCACGCCCGTGCCGAGGAGCGCCACTATGGCGCCCATCACCTTCGCGACCGCGAGCGCCTTCCGTGGCTCGTCGGCTGCCGGGAAGACCGCCAGCACGATCGAGACGACGGTGGTGGCGAGACCGACCAGGCCCATGAGGACCGCGACCGGCCTTCCTCCGGGAATCCGGATCACGCTCGGACCGGCCGGTCTCGCGCTGCACGCGGATGAGCGCCGAGAAGACGAAGAGGAACGGAAGGAACGTCACGATGACCGTCATGCTCACCAGGACCTCGTAGGCCCCCTTTACGCTCGTCCCGGCTTGACCCAGCACGACGAACACCACCGTGACGGCCGACTGGGTGAGCAGGGCCACCCAGGGCGATCCCCACTTCGGATGGAGATCGCCGAAGCTCGCGGGGAGGAAGTGGTCGATCCCCGCGACGAAGGGGATGCGGGCCACGGCGCCCAGCCATGCGCCGACGCTTCCAAGGGCCGTGATCGCGATGAGGGCAGCGGCGAGGGGCGCGAGACCGGGTGCGCCGATCCTCTCGGAGCCGCGAGCCACGGCCTGCATGATTCCCTGCAAGCCCGTCAGGTCCGCTCGCGGGGCGGCCACGAGCACGCTCACCGTGCCCACGATGTAGATGAGGGCGATGATCGGCGCGGCGAGGAACAGACCGCGGGGAATCGTCCGGCGCGCGTCGCGAATCTCGTCTCCCATGAACGAGGCCGCCTCGGGGCCCGTGAACGCGAAGGCGATGGAGGACCAGAAGATCATGTCGCGAAGGCCGAAGCCAGGACGCAGCGTCGCAAGGCTCCACTCCGACGCCGATCCGAACCGCGCGTAGGCCACGATGCCGATTCCGATGAGGATAGCCGTCGCCCCCCAGCGGGCGACAGCGCCCGCATTGGTGAGCCACTTTCCCACGCCGAGCCCCGCGATGTTGACGACTGTGCCGAGGGCGAGGCCGGCGAGGGCCACGACAATGAAGTACGCGCCGCTGTCGGCCAGGGCACGCCGCCGTTCGTCGCCGAACAGGAACAAGGCCGTTGGCCGCGGCGAAGTAGAGGAGCGCCGGGAAGTAGGGGAGGTTGCTGGTCCAGTAGGTCCACCCGGTCATGAACCCGGCGAAGTCGCCGAAGGCGTGCTTGCTCCACACGTACATCCCGCCCTCTTCCGGATAGCGCGACGACAGCTCGATCACGCAGAGCGCCAGGGGAAGGAACATGACGAGGATGCCGATGAGCCAGACCGTCACCGCGCTCGGCCCCGCGACCGCCGCGCTCGCGACCCATTGCAGGTTGGTCCCGGAGGTGACGAAGAACAAGACCACGTCCCGGAGGCCCATGGCCTTGGCCAGCTGCGCGGTTCCTTTCGGGAGGGTCGCCATTGCGTGGCTCTTCGGGATCGAGAGCGCCGAGAGGCTACCATGGTGCACGAAAAGCCTTGACGGCGAGCCTTTCGAAGGAGGATCGTAGGGTAGAGGCGAGGCATGAAGAAGCGACCCAGGCCTTCTCGCGACCGTGGCCGCGAGCGCTCTGCCGGTATTGCCCGCCGTCGAAGACGCCGGACCCAGGCCGCTGTCCTCGGCGACCGCCGTCGCCGCGGAGGCGATGCGCACCGGCGCGCTCCCCACGTCCCCCGCTCGGCGCCGCAACGACGATCCCGAGCGAGGAGGCGATGCGCGTCGGAGACCCCGACGACAGCACCTTCGACAACGAGTACTCCGGCGACGAGCTTCCGGGCGGGGATTCGCCGACCCCGGACCAGAACGGCGTCGACGACATCGGTCGCGCGTACGGTCTCCAGGAGGAGGACAACGGCGTCCTCAGGACCGCGGCCGAGGTGCTCGAGCGCCGGGACCGCCATCGCAGCGAGCTCCGCCCGCCCGGGCGCCGGTAGCACCGACAGGGTGGACGACGAGACGCGCCCGTTCCCGAGGAGCCTCTGCCACCGCTGCGCCGCGCCGCCAAGGTACGTCACCACGGACCGCGGAGCGGTCTTCATCTACTGCCCGTTGCTGAAGCACTACCCGGGCCAGCCCGTCAGCGCCTGCGACCTCTTTCTTCCGGCGCCCCCGAGCGCGGGCTAGAATCGCCGACTTGGACCTCCGCCCCGCCCTCGACTGCGCCGTCGCCGCCGCGCGAACGGCCGCCTCGGTTCTCCGCGACGACTTCCATCTTCCCGACGGGGCGCGCGGCAAGGTCGACAAGGCCGACGCCGACGTCGAGGCCGAGCGCCTCATCCGGCGCCGCCTCCTCGAGGCGTTTCCCGATTGGGGATACGTCGGGGAGGAGACGGGGCGTGCGGCGGGAGCTCCCGGAGCGCCGATCTGGCTCGTCGATCCGAACGACGGGACGCGTGACTACCTCGTCGGACGCCGCGGGAGCGCGGTCTCCATCGGCCTCCTGATCGAGCGCCGCCCGGTCCTCGGGGTCGTCTTCGCGTTCGGCTACCCGGACGACGACGGGGACCTCTTCGCCTGGGCCGAGGGGTGCGGGCCCATCACCCGGAACGGGCGCGCCCTCGACCCCAGGCTCCCCTCGGCCCTCTCGCCCACCGACGTCATCCTCGTGTCGAGCAAGGGAGACCGGGCGGCGGAGGCGAACCTCGAGTGCGCGAGCCCGGCGCGCTATCGCCCGGTGCCGAGCATCGCGCACCGGTTGGCCCTGGTGGCGGCCGGCGAGGCGGCGGCGGCGACCTCGATCCACGGCCCCGGGGCTTGGGACTACGGCGCAGGGCACGCTCTGCTGCGAGGAGCGGGCGGCGTCCTCCTGGACGAGACGGGGCGGGAGATCGCCTACGCGGACGACGGCGAGTCCCACGCCCTGCGCGCCTTTGCCGGATCGCTCGCCGTCGCGGCCGAGATCGCCCCGCGTCCGTGGCATACCGCGCTCGACGCGGCCCCGTGGGGCCCCGGGGAAGGCCCGGCGCGGCTGCAGAAGGGAAGGGCGGTGCGGGACGCCGCGCTGCTCTCCCGGGCCCAGGGATGCCTGCTGGGGCAGATCGCCGGCGACAGCCTGGGGAGCCTCGTCGAGTTCGAGAGATCCGCCGACATCGCGGCGAACCACCCGGGCGGTCTCCGGGCGCTCGCCGACGGGGGGCACTGGCGAACGCTCGCGGGCCAGCCCACGGACGACTCGGAGATGGCGCTGGCCCTCGCCCGCTCCATCGTGGCTCGGGGCCGGTACGAAGCCGTGTCGGCGCTGGACGCCTATCGCCAGTGGTACGCCTCCGACCCCTTCGACATCGGCCAGACGACCCGCGCCGCGCTCGTCGGCTACCGGATGGGGGAGAGCCAGGCCAACGGGTCGCTGATGCGGGCCAGCCCCCTCGGCCTCTACGCGCATCGGCTCGACGCCGATGCCGCCGCGGCGGCCGCCCGCGAAGACAGCGGCCTGACCCATCCGAACCCGGTTCCGAGCGACGCCGTAGCGGCGTACGTCGTCGCGATCGCCCATGCCGTTCGCCACGGCGACGGCCCCGCCGCGGCCCACGACGCCGCCCTCGCGTGGGCGAGGCGCGGCGGCGCCGAGGCGTGCGTCGTCTACGCTCTCGAGCAGGCTCGCACCTCTCCTCCGGTCTGCGACGGCGAGAACCAGGGCTGGGTGCTCATCGCGCTCCAGAACGCGTTCTTCGCGCTCCTCCACGCGCGCGGGCGTCGAGGACGGGGTCGTCGAGACCGTGGGCCGCGGCGGCGACACCGACACCAACGGCGCGATCGCCGGCGCGCTCCTCGGCGCGGTCCACGGCCGCGACGCCGTGCCGTCGCAGTGGCGCTCCATGGTGCTGAGCTGCCGGCCCCATCCCCTGCGGGCCCCACACCCCCGCCCGCGGGCCTACTGGCCGGGCGACGTCTTCGAGCTGGCCGAACGGTTGCTCCTCGCGGGTGGGTAGAGGACTGGGCAATCGCGGGTGGCGATGGTATCGTCCGCCTGGGCACCGAAGCTGGTCCCCCGCGGAGGGCGCGTTTTGAGCACCCTGGCTCTCGCCGGTATCGGGTTGGTCCTCGGCATACGTCACGCCGCGGACTCCGACCATGTCGTGGCCGTCACGGCGATCGCCGCGCGCCATCGCCACATCGGCCCCGCCGCCTTCATCGGCGCGGTCTGGGGCCTGGGCCACACCCTCACGATCTGCGTCGTCGGCGGCTTGATCATCCTGTTCAACGTCGTCGTGCCGCCACGGGTGGGCCTGGCCCTCGAGTTCGCCGTCGGAATCGCCCTCACGGTCGTCGGAACGCTCAACGTGGCGGGGAAGGGCGGCTTCTTGTCCGCCGCCACGGACGACGCGAAGGGGACCGGCGTCAAGGCGTTCGTGGTGGGCCTCGTTCACGGCCTCGCCGGAAGCGCGGCCGTGGCCCTCCTGGTCCTCGCGACGGTGCGCGAGCCGGCGGCCGCCTGCCTCTACCTCCTCGTGTTCGGCTTCGGGACGATCTGCGGCATGATGCTCGTGACGCTCGCCTTCGCGTCGCCCGTGGCCGTGCTGGCCCGCCGCTTCTCCTGGAGCGGGGGCACGCTGCGTCTGGCGACAGGCGTCCTCTCGCTCGCGTTCGGTGCCTACGTCATGATCCAGGTCGGCTTCGTCGACGGCCTCTTCCGTGCGGTGCCACACTGGGATCCGAGGTGAATTTCATGCGCCTTCCCGTCTTGACGATGACGTGCCTGCTCCTGCCGCTGGCCCTCGCTAGCGACAGCCGACGAGGTGCCCCGGACGATCGAACGGAAGGATCCGCGCTTCGACAAGCTGGTGCCCAAGGACGCCGTCATCGAGACGCTGGCCGACGGGTACCACTGGACCGAGGGCCCCGTGTGGGACCGCGCGCAGAAGGCGATCCTCTTCTCCGACATCCCGGCGAACGTCGTCATGCGCTGGAAGGAGGGAGGCACCCCCGATGTCTTCCTGAAGCCGAGCGGCTACCTCGGGACGGCGCCGTTCGAGGGGCGGGAGCCCGGGTCGAACGGGCTGACCTTCGACAGCCAGTCGCGCCTGGTCCTCTGCCAGCACGGCGAGCGCCGGGTGGCGCGCCTCGAGAAGGACGGGAAGTTCACCGTCCTGGCGGATCGGTACCAGGGGAAGCGCTTCAACAGCCCGAACGACCTCGTGTTCCATTCGAACGGGGACCTCTACTTCACCGATCCCGCCTACGGCCTGCCGAAGACGTTCGACGATCCCGCGCGCGAGCTGGCGTGGTGCGGTGTCTACCGCCGGAAGGCCTCGGGAGAGATCGTGTTGCTGACGAAGGAGCTGAAGGCCCCCAACGGCATCGCCCTCTCTCCCGATGAGAAGCGGGTCTACGTCACCAGCTCCCACGCCGACGAGCTCCTCGTCATGGTCTACGACCTCACGGCCGACGGGTCCCTCGCCGGAGGGAAGGTATTCGTCGACATGAAGCCCTGGAAGGAGAAAGGCCCCGGCGCGCCCGACGGCATCAAGGTCGACGCGGCGGGGAACGTCTTCTCCAGCGGCCCCGGGGGCATCCACGTGTTTTCCTCCGACGGTACGCTGCTCGGAAGCTTCCTGACAGGCGTCCCCACGGCGAACCTCAACTGGGGAGATGACGGCAAGACGCTGTACATCACGGCCAACACGGCCCTCTGCCGCGTCAAGCTCACGACACGCGGCAAGGGCTTTTAGCGAGGCATAGCCATGGCATCTCTCATCGTCACCCTGGTGATCGGCGCAGTCGTCGGCTGGCTGGCGAGCCTGGTCATGAAGACCAACGCCCAGATGGGCCTACTCGCCAACATCGTCGTCGGGATCGTGGGCTCCGTCCTCGGCGGGTGGCTCTTCGGAGCCCTGGGCATCGGGGCCTTCGGCGCCCTGGGCAGCTGGATCCTCTCGGTGGTGGGCGCCATGGTGCTCATCGCGATCCTGAAAGCCCTCGGCATATTCAAGTAGATCCCGCGGGGCGCTCGCGGCTGGGCGCCCTCGTCTCCTGCGCGCTCCTGCTGACCGTCGCGGCCCGCGGGGCGGCGGACGACGCGCCGCGCCCTCGTCTCGTCCTGGCCCTGAGCGGCGGGGGAGCGAGGGGTATCGCCCACGTGGGGGTCCTGAAGGCCCTCGAGCAGAACGGCATCCATGCCGACGCCGTGGCGGGGACGAGCGTCGGGGCGCTCGTGGGTGCCCTCTATGCCAGCGGCTATCCCGCCGAGCGGCTCGAGGGGATCATCGACTCCCTCGACTGGCAGGCCCTGTTCGTCGGACGAGCCGATCGGCGCCTCATTCCCCTGTCGCGCCGCCGCGACGACGCGCCGCCGATATTTGGCGTCGGGTTCGAGGGAGGGAAGGTCCGGTTGCCCGCCGGGGCGCTGGCCGAATATCGCGTCAACCGATTCCTGATCGAGTACCTCGCTCCTCCCGGCTTTGCGGCCGAGGGGGACTTCGATCGCCTGAGGATCCCCTTCCGCGCCGTCGCGACCGCCCTCGACAACGGCGAGCGCGTGGTGCTCTCGAGAGGAAGCCTCCCCCGAGCCGTCCGGGCCAGCATCTCGATCCCCGTGGCCTTCCCGCCGGTGGACTACGAAGGGCGCCTCCTCGTGGACGGCGGTCTCGTGGACAACCTCCCGACCGACGAGGCGCGCGCCATGGGCGGCGACGTCGTCGTGGCGGTGGACGTCCAGAGCCCACCCGACGAGCCCTCGCGATGGCGAGACATCGTCGGCGTCGCCGCCCAGGTGAGCGACGTGCTCGGCAACATCGCAAACGCCGCCCACCACGAGGAGCCGGACGTCCTCATCAAGCCCGACCTCGGGCGCCACGGCTTCAACGACTACTCGGGCTTCGAAGGCCTCATCGCCAAAGGGTACGAGGCGGGCCTGGCGGCGCTCCCGGAGATCCGCCGCCGCCTCGAAAGCGCCACGGCCCCCGTACCGACGCGGCTCGAGCCTCGCTCCGAGGCTCCGGTCCTCGCGGGGCGTCCCATCAAGGACATCCGTGTGATCGGGAACGACAAGCTTCCGGAGGCGTTGATCCGGCGCACGTTCAATGTGCCGCTCGGCCCTTCCTTCGACCTGCCCAGAGCCCTGCTGGCTCTCGACAAGGTCAACGCGACGGGCTTCTTCGACCACTGCTGGCTCGACGAAGAGGCGCTCGGCGAGGACGGAGTCCGCCTCGTCCTGAGGGTCAAGGAGGGCCCCGCCAATCGCATCGAGGTGGGCGCGTCCTTTGACGACTCCACGAAGGCGAAGGCGACGCTGCGGCTGCGGAACCGCAACACCTTCGGGCTGGGGGAGGTTCTGGAGCTCGGCCTCGTGGCCAGCGAGGCCGGGGTCGGAGCTCGTGTCCTGCTCCAGGGTGACCAGCTGATCACCAGCGCGCTCGGGTACGAAGCGTCCCTTTACTCCTACTCGGAGCGCCCGCGCGTCTTCGAGAACGGCACCTACGTCGACAGGGCGCGATTCCAACGCGACGGCGCGAGGCTCCTCCTCCACCACGGCGTGAAGCGCCTGGCCCTGTTCGATGCCGGCTTCGTCTTCGGCCGCGTCAAGACCGAGCCGCGTCTCGGCCTCGATTTCCCCGAGGGCTCCGACCAGGTCCGTGCGCTCACCGCCGGGATCAGCTACGACAACCTCGACGACTTTCTCTACCCCGAGGCCGGCGTGCGCCTGAGCCTCCGCGCCGACGAGAGCCCCTCGGGCCTTGGAGCGTCCCACGACTATTGGCTCACGTCCCTCTCGTGGCGCGCGGCCCTCCGGCTGGGCGCCCGAGGCGTCCTGGCGGTCGACGCCTTCGGCGGGTTCTCGGGGGAGACGTGCCCGTGTACGAGCGCTTCCGGATCGGGGGGCCCGGTCCTGCTCCCGGGGTGGTACGAGGACGAGCTGTGGGGCGCGCAGGCCCTGGCCGGCGCCCTCAGCTATCGCTACCGATTGATCGGCCAGCTCCGCGTCGTGGCGCGGGTGGGCGCGGGGAACGTCTGGGAGCAGCGGAGCGACGTTCGCCTCGGCTCGCTGAAGCCCGGCGCGGGGCTGGCCCTCGTCCAGCCCACGCGCATCGGTCCGGTCTCGCTCGACTTCGGCGTACGCGACGGGGGGAAGACGCTCCTCACCCTGAGCGTCGGCAACCCCTGAGCCTCACCACGCGGGCGGCTGGGCGAAGCCGGCGCCGCTCTCGCGATCGCGAAGGCGGTCGGGGCTCCAGTAGGGGCGGGGGAGGATCCCGAGGGCCCGGAGGGCTCGCGCGTACTCGTAGCGGACCGTGGTGACCTCCCAGGGCTGCGGCTGCGGGTCGAAGGAGACCAGCTCGGCCCGATCGTCGGTGGCGCCGCCCCAGCCCGTGCCCGGATACGACTCGGAGAGTGGGCGCCCGTGGCGCGTCCCTCCGGCTCCCCTCCGCCCTTGCCTCGGGAGCGGGCAGCATCGTCGCGGGCGGCGCGGGCCGCCCTGTGGCGTCCTTGGAGGATTCGTTCTCGGATCCAGCATCTCCGCGGAGGCGCGGCTCCCAGGGCTGCCGGGCGACGGGCCGCCGCTCGCGATACACGGCGATCTCGATCCAGCCCATCTTGCCGTTGGCCTTCCCGGACCGCGCCGCGTAGGAGGAGCGCTCGTCCACGAACGTGAACCGGCGGACCTCGGCGAGCGACGTGCGCCAGCCCCTCACCGTCGTGGAGCCCCAGGGGTCGAGGATGTACATGCGCTCATGAGCCCCCCAGGGTTGGGGGGTTTCCTGGACGCCGCTGATGGCGTTCAGGCCGTCCACGGTCAAGACCACGCCCACGCGCTCGCCCGTCCGGTTGTCGAGGCGCACGGCGTAGGACACGCCTTCCCGCGCCTCGAGGTAGCGCTTGCCCGATCCGTCGGGGGCCGGATAGAGCGGGCTCAGTCGGCCCGTCCATCTCCACCGAGACGGCCACGCGCGAGCCGGGCCAATCCGGCTCGTAGGCATCGTGGGCTCGGGCCACGCAGCCGGCCCCGAGAAGACCGGCGGTCAGCATCAGGCACGGGATACGGTAGCGCGTCGTCATCGTTCGCCTCCTGCTCGACGTACAGGCGAACGGCCGGGCTTATTCCGCCTCGGCCTCTCGGGCGCGCTCCGCGTGGTGGAAGCCGCGCCTGGAGCCACGGACGAAGGCGATCATCTCGTCCACGAGGGGGTCGGCGAGGGCGGCCATCTGCTCGAGGGCCGCTGACAGCGGCAGCCTGGAGCGGAGGAGGATCCGGTAGGCCTCCTTGAGGATCCGGCGCTGGTGCGCGTCGATGGCGGCGCGCCGCAGGCCGACCACGTTGAGGCCCAGGGCGCGAGCGGGGCTGCCGGTCGTGGTGACGAAGGGAAGGCAGTCCATCGGGATGCTGGAGTTCCCGCCGACCATGGCGAGGCGCCCGATCCGGCAGAACTGGTGGACCGCGACGCCTCCCGAGATGAACGCCCGATCCGCCACTTCGATGTGGCCGGCCAGGAGAACGCCGTTGGCGACGACGACGCCGTCCCCGAGCCGGCAGTTGTGGGCCACGTGGGAGTAGGCCATCAGGAAGCAGTCGGAGCCCACGACGGTGGCCGACCCGGCTTCGGTGCCACGGTGGATCGTGACTCCCTCGCGGATCTTGTTGCGATCGCCGATGACGAGGTCGCTCGAAGCGCCCCGGAAGGCGACGTCCTGGGGCTCGCCCCCGAGGATCGCGCCTTCGTGAACCACGTTCTCGCTCCCCAGGCGGGTGAAGCGCTTGATCACGACGTGGGCGCGGATCTCGCATCCGTCCCCCACGACGGTGTCGGCCTCGAGGACGGCGTGGGGTCCGACGACGACCCCGGCGCCCAGCCGGGCGCCAGGGTCCACGACGGCCGTCGGATGGACCTGCATCGGGACGAAAGCTTACTTCGAAGCGGTCTCCTTCTGCTTCACGGCCTCGATGTTGACCGCGACCTCGACCTGCTCGCCGACGAGCACGCCGCCGGCCTCCAGGGCCTTGTTCCAGACGAGACCGTAGTCCGAGCGGTTCAGCGTGATGCCGGTCTCGAAGCCGGCTCGTTCGTCGCCCCACGGGGTCTTGACGTAGCCCAGGAAGCTCACGGGCAACGTCACCTGCTTCGAGACGCCGTGGATCGTCAGGGTGCCGGTGACGTCGTACTTGTCCTTGCCCGTCGCCTTGATGGCGCTGCTCTTGAACGTCAGCTCCGGGAACTTCTCGACGTCGAAGAAGTCGGGGGACTTGAGGTGCGTGTCCCGCTTCTCCTCGCCGGTGTTGACGCTGGCGGTCTTGATGACGAACTCGACCGAGGAGGCCTCGGGCTTGGCCGCGTCCAGCTTGATGGTGCCGGCGAAGTCCGCGAACCTGCCGCGGACCTTCGTGAGCATGTGGCGGACCTGGAAGCTGGCCTCGGTGTGGACCTTGTCGAAGTTATACGTGTCGGCGGCGAGGGCGGACGAGGCCGCGAGCCCGGCGACGAGGGCGAGAGGGGCGAATCGACGGTTCATGAGCGTTTCTCCTTGATTGGACTGCGTGGACGTCTGGAAGACGGCGATCGGGCGTGGCGGGCCCGCACGGCATCCAGGAGCCGGATCAGCTCAAGGACGTTTCGTCGGCCCAGGCCCGCGAGAGCCTCTCGATGGTGGGTCGCCACGGGGACATCGAGCCTCGCGAGGAGCGCCAAGCCCCTTCGACTGATGTGGACGACGACGCGCCGGCGGTCGCGGGGGCACCGGATGCGCCTCACGAGGCTCTTGGCTTCGAGGCGGTCCAGCAGGCGCGTGATCCCCGGAGCCTGCTCGATCATCCGCTCGGCGATCTCCAGGGTCGGGAGGCCCGGCTCTCCCGCCCCCCGGAGGATGCGGAGCACGTTGTATTGCTGGCCGGTGATGCCGTGCGGCTCCGCCATCTGGGCGAAGCTGCGGTGGAGCACGTCGGCCGTGCGCAGCAGCGCCAGCGAAGCCTCCTGCTCGGGGCTTCCGAAGGGCTTCGTCTGCCGGAGCTCCTCCTGCATCGGGCTGGACGTGCGGGCCACGGAGAAACACTACGGAGCAATGGTTGACGCGTCAAGTAAAAGGGTGTGAAGGCGGGCCGCGCCGGGAGTGGGCGCCCTACGTGATGCGGCCGCGGGCGAGGACGGGGATCTCGGCCTCCACGCGTCCCTGGCGGACGGCCGTGAGCCGATCGTGGAGGTTCGCGACGACGCAGGCGTGGTTGGGCAGGACGACCACGCGCTCGCCCACGCGGAACGACTCGCCCTCCTCGACGTCGATGACACCGTGCTCCTCGCTCAGCCGCTGGATCCGGCTCCGTCGCCCCAGGATCCACCCGTGGCCGCCCCCGCGGGGCCGCAGCGGATCGCTCGAGAGGGTCTTGCTTCCCGCGTCCACGACGGCACGCCCCGGGTGCGGCACGCTCACGACGGTGGCGACGACCGTGAGGGCGCAGTCCTCGAGGGCGCAGGTTCCGAGGGCGACCTGGGACGCGTCGTGGAAGACGTAGTTGCCGGGGCGGCACTCCGTCAGGCCGCTCGTCGCCATGACGTGGCGGGCCGTCGGTGTGGAGCCGGCCGACACCACGTCGACCGGAATCCCCGCTCGCCTGAGCGCCTCGGCCGTCTCGACCAGGACCCGCCCCTCGCTGGCGCCGACGCCCGCGACGCCCTCGGGGCTCTCGGCGGCATACGAGTGTCCGGCGTGGGTGAAGACCCCCCGGAGGCGAAGGCCCCGGAGGTCTGCGATACGCGCCGCCACCGCCGCCGCGTTCTCGGGGAGCACGCCCACACGGTGGAGGCCGACGTCCACCTTGAGGACCACGTCGAGGCGCCGTGACGCGGCCGCGAAGACCGAGGCCAGCGTCGACGCTCCTTCCACGCTGTCGACGCCCACCGAGAGGCGGCATCGGTCGGAGAGGGCCAGGAGCCTCCGGCCTTTGCTCTCGCCCACGACCGGATAAGCCACGAAGAGGTCGTCGAACCCCGCCGCAACGAAGACCTCGGCCTCGGAGGTCTTCGCCACGGACAAGCCCACGGCCCCGGCGCCGATCTGCCGGCGCGCGACCTCGGCGGTCTTGTGGGTCTTGGCGTGGGGACGCAGGCGGATACCGTGGGCGCGCGCCCGGTCGGCCATGCGTGCGACGTTCCGCTCCATCACGTCGAGGTCCACCACCACCGCCGGCGTCTCGAGGTTCTCGAGGAGGGTGGCCATGGCGGAAACGAGGTCAGGGGATGTTCAGGGCGGCGGCCCCGATGACGCCCGCGGCGGGACCGAGCTCGGCCCAGGCGATGCGGGCGGCCCGGTCCTCCAGGCGCTCGCGGAGGGCCGGCTCGAACAGCTCCCGGGACTTCGAGATCGACCCGCCCAGGACGATCCGCTCCGGGTCGATGAGGCTGAGCGCGCACTCGCACAGGAAGGCCACGTCGTCACCGAAGGAGCGCCACGCCGAGCGGGCGGCTTCGTCCCCACGGCCCGCTCGCTCGGCCACGTCCGCCGCGTCGAGGCCGTCGGGTCCGCTTCCCCCCGCGGCCCTGTAGGCCTTGACGACGCCGGCCCCCGACACCGATCGCTCGAGCGGCGCATCGCGCAGGGGGATGCGCCAGACCTCGCCCGCCTCGGAGGTGGAGCCGCGATGAAGGCGTCCACCGATCACGATGCCGCAGCCGACACCGGTCCCGAGCGTGATGCCGCAGAGGCTCTGGGCCCCTCGTCCGGCCCCGAAGCGCGCCTCGGCGAGGGCGAAGCAACGCGCGTCGTTCTCGATCCGAGTCGGGCAGTTCGACACCCCCCTCACCAGGACCTCGAGGTCGACGCCGTTGAGCCGCGGGAGGTTGTCGGACTGGGTGAGGGGCCCCGGATGGATGACCCCGGCGGAGCCGACGCCCAGGGCCGCGAAGGCGTCCCCTGCGTGGGAGCGCACCCTCGACGCGAGATCGGCCAGGTGTTCCTCGAGATCCTTGGGACCGAAATCCCGTCCCGTGGGCACGGACAGAAGCTCGGACGCCAAACGCCCGTCGGGAGTCACGGCCGCCATTCGCAGCTGCGTCCCCCCGAGATCGACGCCGAGGTACACGGATCGGCTCATGCTGCCACTCCCGCCGCCCTCATCCCAGCCGCCGGGCCAGGGTGTCGCTTGTGTCGCCGAGGCTGTTCCGCAGGCGGACCCTGGCCTCGTGGGTCGCCACGAGGAGGCAGCCCCAGAGAGAAGCCTCGCTCCCGAGCGCCGAGACCACGATCTCCGGTGGCGACGGAACGACCCGGGCGACCACCCGCCTCACCTCCGAAACGAAGTCCCCTCCCTGCTCGAAGAGGGCGCCGCCGAGAACGACCAGGGAAGGGTCGATGACGAGGGTGAGGTTGGCCACGCCGATTCCGAGGAGGCCCGCCGTCTCGTCGATGGCGCTCCGGGCGCGGGCGTCTCCGGCCGCGGCCGCTTCGAAGAGGGCGCCGACCCACCCCTCTCGCAGGCCGCCCCGGGCGTCGGGCCAGCGCGCGGCCGCGCCCTTCAGGCCGGCGAGGGTCTCCAGGCAGCCCCGCGCTCCGTAGTCCTTGTCGAGGTGCTCGAGGCCCATGCACATCAGGCCGATCTCACCGGCGAGCGAGTGGTCCCCGCGGTGGAGGTGGCCTTCCACGACGATTCCGGCTCCGATCCCGCTTCCGCCATGGATGAAGGCGCACGTCTCGTGGCCGCGCGCCGCGCCGCGCCAACGCTCCGCCAGGATCGCGAGGTTCACGTCGTTCTCGACCGCCACGGGAGCGCCCAGCGCACGACCCAGGAGCGCGGCCACGGGGACGTCGGACCATCCCTTGAGGTTCGGGGCGAGGGCCATCACCACGCCGCGCTCGCGATCCACCGCACCCGGAATCCCGGCGACCGCGGCCAGCAGACGATCGCGCCGGACGCCGGCTTCCTTGAGGAGTCCGCGCGTGGCGCTCGCCAGACGGTCGAGGAGGGGTTCCGGGCCGATCCCGGCGGGCGTCGGCAGCACCTGATGGGCGAGGCGCTCCCCACGGAGGTCGGCCACGGCCACGTGGGTGCGCGTGGCACCCATCGAGATCCCGGCCACGAAGCCGTGGCGCGCGTTGAACTCCATGAACGCGGGGCGACGCCCCCCCCGCGATGGCCCCGCACCCAGATCGTGGAGGAGGCCCCTCTGAAGCAGGGACTGGGTGAGCGTCCCCACCGTCGGCGCCGAGAGGGCGGTGGCTGTCATCACGTCGGCGCGCGTGAAGGGCTCGGTACGGTCCATGGCCATGGCCAGGACCCGGTCGGCGTTCAAGTGGCGCAGGTGGCGCGCGTTGCGCGCGTCCGCCGCGTGGGGCAGCTTGGGCGTCAGATGACCTCTCCCGTGAACTTACGCAGTGAGTTTACAAAAGCCGCCCGGCCCTGGCAAGGGAAAAACCGCTCGTCTCTGCCACTCGCGGGGAACTTGACAAAAGTGCCGACAAAAGTCCCCCCCGCGCCCCATCTCTCAGCGTCCCGAAAGGGCCTCGCCGCCCCGGGCTACCGAGGCCAGCATCCCGCACGCCGCGTGGATGTCGGGACCGCCCGAGTAGCGCCGGACGAAGCCGATCCCGTTCGCCGCCAGCGCCGAGAGAAAAGCCCCCCGCTCGGCGTCTCCGGCGGGCGCGAACCGGCCGGTGGGGTCGTTGACGTCGATCACGGAGAGGCGCACGCGGACGCCGCCGAAGAGCCGGCCGAGCTCCCGGGCTTCCTCCGGCCCGGTGTTCACCCCCGACATGAGGACCCAGGCCAGGGTCACGGGCCCGCCGCGCGCCGCCGCATGGCGCCGCATGGCGCGGGCCAGATCGGGGACGTCGTACGTCTCCCCGATGGGCACGAGCTTCGCCCGCTTCGCCCCGAAGGCCGAGGTGAGGGAGAGGATCAGCCGGTAGGGATGCCCCTCGTCGGTGTAGCGCTCGATGACGGGAAGGAGGCCGACCGTGGAGATCGAGATCCTGTCCCCGCGAATCCTCATCCCGCACGGATGGCGCAGGATCTCGGCCGCGCGGATGACCGCCTCGTAGTTCTGGAACGGCTCTCCCTGCCCCTGGAAGACGACCCCGGTCACGGGACGCTCCGGCGATTCCCGGCGCACGGTCAGGACCTGCTCGACGATCTCCCAGGGCGCCAGGTTGCGCTCGAAGCCGACCCGCCCGGTCTCGCAGAACACGCATCCCAGGGCGCAGCCCGCCTGGGACGACACGCAAACGCTCCAGCGCGGCCGCTCGAGGGGGATCCGCACCGTTTCGAACTGCCGACCGTCGCCGCTCCGGAACAGGTACTTGACGAAGGGGTCGACCGAGCTCCGGCGCCTGTCGGACACCGGGAGACGTTCGAGGCTTCCGCGGGCCAGGATCTCGCTCGCGTGGGATCGCGCGAGGCCCCGCACGCCGTCGAGGTCGTCGCGGTCTTCGAAAACCAGGCGCGCCATCACCCGCCTCGCGACGCCGGGGTCGAGGCCGAGGTCGGGCCAGAGGGCGGCGAGGGACTCGGGGGTGTGATCGCGAAGGTGGGGAGTCGTCACGCGAGGCTCCCGGCTCAGAACCGGATGGAGGACCGCCGTCCCCGCCATTCGATCTCGACCTCGGTCTCGCCGATGCGCACCACGCGCACGCCGTCGAACTCGTCCCCTTCGCGCACGAGCCGGTCGCTCACGAGGGCGATCGGCTTCCCGTCGCGCTCCGAGATGGCCTGCAGGACGAGGGCCGGCGGCGAGTCCGCTCCGGCGCGAGGAGAGGGGGCGGGCCGTAGCGACTCGGGGGTCCTGGGCGCGGCCGGACGGGGTGTCGTCGCGAGCGCAGGCACGCCGAGGGTCGTGGGAGGCGACGTGACCAACGCCATGGCGGCGGGGGTTGCGGCCGGTGTCGCCGGAAGCGCAAGGCGGGTCGTCGGTGCGGTCTTCGGACGAGCCAGCAGCACCGCCCCCGCGACGATGACGAGACCCAGGAAGACGAGTGCCAGGGCGCGGCCGCGGTTCCGCGTGGAGGTGGGCCAAGGCTGTGACGCCACCACGACGAAGCCGCGCTCGGGCGCCTGCTTTTCCCGGTCCAGCTTCTTGAGGGCCTCGAGGATCAGGCTCACGAGGGCTTCCTCTGGAGGCGAGGCCGCGGTCGATCCTGGGCGGAGTAGAGGGCCATGAGCGTCCGGCTGCCGAGCACTCCGTCGGGAGCGAGATCCCACGTCGCCTGGAATCGTGGGAGGCTCTCGCCGCCCGCGGCCCCCGTCGAGGGATACCCGAGGCGCACCAGGGCGTCGCGTGTCCACGTCGATGCGCGAGCCGCAGGGGCACCGACAAGCCCGTCCTCGTCGCGCCAGAAGAACGTGGCCTGGCGCGTCCACAGGCGATCCAGGTCCTTGAGGGCCACGCGGAGCGGCGCGCCGCCGCGAGCGGCGATGACGGCGGCGTCGCCGTCGATTCCCACCAGCGCGACGAAGCAGGTATCGCCGCGGGCGGGATGGAACATCTCGAGGACCAGGGGAAGGTCGAGGCGCCGTACCTGGTCGAGGTGGGACCGGAGGGGCGTTCGCTCCAACGGCTCGGTGCCCCAGAGGGCTCGCACCTCGGTCTCGGCTGAGCGCAGTGACGCGTCCCGGTCGAGGTTCAGGAGGATCGGCTCGAGGGGAACGAGTGGAAGGGGCGCGGGAGGCAGCGGTGCGGCCTCCACGACCGCCGCTGGCTGTTCGCCGGGCCGCGCCGCGCCCGGCGGCGGAGTGCCCGCCGCCGGTTGGAGGAGGAAGAACGCTCCGCCGGCCACCGCCGCGAGAAGCGCTCCGGCGAGGGCGTAGGGGATCCACCGCCGCCGCGCTGCTCCCTCCTCTCCCCGGACCTCGCGCGCCGCCTGGACCACGAGCTCCGCCGCGATGGATCTCGTGCCATGGACGTAGCCGCCGAGCAACGCGCGATCGCAGATGAGATTCACGAGGCGCGGGAGGCCCCCCGAGAGGCGGTGGACGGCCGCCAGGGCCCCCGGCGTGAACATGGCCTTCCCCTCGCCCCCCGCGACCCTCAGACGGTGCCGGATGTAGCTCTCCGTCTCCTCGCGTCCGAGGGCGGACAGGTGATACCGCGCGGTCACGCGCTGGGCGAGCTGGCGCAGCTCGCGGCGCCCCAGCATCTCCTGCAGCTCCGACTGTCCCATGAGGACGATCTGGATGAGCTTCTCCGTGTCGGTCTCGAGGTTGGAGATGAGTCGGATCTGTTCCAGCACCTCCGTCGACAGGTCCTGGGCCTCGTCGATCAGGAGCACGACGTTGCGCCCCGCCGCCCGGCTCTCGAGGAGGAAGCGGTGGAGTCCGTCGACAAGCTCCTTGAGGGACGTGCCCTTCACCTTCACGTGAAGGTCGTCGAGGATCGAGCGGAGCAGCTCGGCGGCCGTCAGGGCCGGGTACAGCACGACCGCGGTGGCCGTCGCTTCGCCCAGCCGGCCGAGGAAGTAGCGCGCGAGGGTGGTCTTGCCCGTGCCGACCTCGCCGGTGATGACCACGAAGCCGCCGCGCTCCCGATGGCCGAAGTCGAGGTGGGCGGAAGCCTCGGTGTGGCGCGCCGACAGATAGAGGAACTTGGGGTCGGGGGTGAGGTTGAAGGGCTTCTCGGAGAAGCCGAAGAAGGACTCGTACACCGTTCAGGCCTCCCCGACGCGATCGACGAACCAGGAGATCCGGTCGCGGGCCTGTCCCATCAGGATCAGGAACTCGACGCCCGAGCGCGCGCGCTCGCCCAGCGGAGGCGCCTCGCGGACGACCTGGCCCATGGTGCGCACCTCGGGGCCGTCGGTCGGAAGGGAGAACCGGAGGTCGAGCTTGGTCCCCACGTCGAGGGGCTCGCCGGTCTCGAGGAGGACGCCTCGGATGCTGATGTTGAGCGCCCACCCCGGCACGGGCTCCACCTCGGGCCCGAACCGCGACCACGCGTCCACGAGAACGGGGAACCGTGCGTCGCGCCGTCGCGGCACGTGAAGCAGCACCTCCAGCCGCCGGTTCCAGAGGAACGGGTCCACGCGTCCCGAGAGCACGAGATTGGCACCGGCGCGCCGGAGGGCCTCCTCGTCCAGGAGGGATGACGAGCGCGAGAGGACGGCGATGGACGCTCCGCGCGCGGCGGTGTCGGCCCGGAGACGACGGATGAAGGACAGGGCCTCGAGGGAGTCGCCGCCGTCCACGACGACCATGCTGGGACAGGCGCGGCGGGCCGCTTCCAGTCCCTCTTCACTCCGCGGCGCGAAGACGCGGTCGACGTCGCCACCCCAAAGCACCGTGTCCCCGAGCTCCGGGGAGAGGTCCGTGGACGCTACGACGAGCACGCGAGGCATGGAGGGACTCGGGGCGAGTGTAGCATCTCCGGTTATGCTCAGGAGGTGACGGAGGCCTCCATCCCTGTCGGAAGCTCGGCGGTCTCCTATTCCCGCCATGGCGAGGGGCGCGTGGCGGTGGTCCTCGGCCACGGCGCCGGAGGGAACCGGAGGACCCCCTTCCTGGTCCGGTGCGCGGAGGCAGTGGCCCGATCGGGCCGGACGGCCGTCCTGTTCAACTTCCCGTACACCGAGAGCCGGCGCCGAGTCCCCGATTCACCTGCCGTCCTCGAGGCGACCGTCGCGGCCGTGGCCGATCAGGTCCGAGGGCTGCCGGGGGTCGAGCGGATCGTGCTCGGGGGGAAGTCGATGGGTGGACGGATCGCCTCGCAGGCCGTGGCGCAAGGGACGCCGGCCGACGCCCTCGCTTTCCTGGGCTACCCGCTGCATCCTCCGGGCAAGCCCGAGAAGCTGCGCGACCAGCACCTTCCCCGCATCGCCGTCCCGATGCTCTTCCTCCAGGGGACGCGCGACACGTTCGCCCGCTGGGACCTGATCGAGGGGGTCGTCGGTCGGCTCGGCCCGCAGGCCCGCCTCGAACGCTTCGAGGACGCCGATCATTCCTTCGGCGTCCCCAAGCGCACGGGGCGCACCGCCGCCGAGGTGGAGGCCGACCTGCTGGCGCGCCTCGTCGCCTGGCTGGGGGAGATCGGGCTTTGAGGATCCGAGGCGAGGATGGGTAGCCTTCAGGGTGCGGTCGTCGCCATCACCGGCGCGTCGGCGGGGATCGGTCGCTCGTGTGCCGTGGCGTTCGCGCGCGAGGGAGCCCGCGTGGCGGCCTGCGCGCGTCGCCTCGAGAGGCTGGAGGCGGTGGCCGAAGCCGTTCGCGCCACGGGCGCCGAGATCCTGATCCTGGAAGCAGACGTGGGGGAGGAGGCGAGCGTCCATCGCTTCGTCGATGCGACCGTGGAGCGCTTCGGCCGTCTCGACGTCCTCGTGAACAACGCGGGGTACGGCGTCCGCGGCCGCGTCGAGGAGGTTCCGGCGGAAGCCTACGAGCGCCTGATGCGGGTCAACTACCTCGGCACCGTCCACGGCTGCCGCGCGGCCGTCCCCGTCATGAGGCGGCAGGGCCGCGGCGTCATCATCAATGTGTCCTCGATCGTCGGGCATCGGTCGATGCCCGGGGGTGGGGCTTACGCGGCCACGAAGGCAGCCCAGATCAGCCTCACGGAATCGCTTCGGGTCGAGCTTCGCGGGACCGGGGTCTACGCCTGCTCCGTCCACCCCATCGGCACCGAAACGGAGTTCAGCGACGTGGCGGCGCGGGAGTCGGCGGGACGGACCGCCGGGCCCCTGGGCCCCCAGCAGTCCGCCGAAGCCGTCGCGCGCGCGATCGTCCGCTGCGCCAAGCGGCCGCGCCCCGAGGTGTACCCGTATCCGCCGTCGCGGGCCCTCGTCTGGCTGAACGCCCTGGCCCCGGGCCTCCAGGACTGGATCTGGGCCCGCGCCGCCGCACGAGCCGGCCGGCTCTAGATGTCGTAGACCGCGACGATGTTGGGGTGGCTGAGCAGCGAGGCGGCCTTGGCCTCGTCGGCGAAACGGAGGAGGCTCGCCTTGTCGGCAGGCACGTCGGTGCGGACGATCTTGAGGGCGACTTCACGGGAGAGGCGGAGGTCCCGGGCCTTGTAGACCTGGCCCATCCCTCCCACGCCGAGGAGCGCGACGAACTCGTAGGGACCGACCCGGGCTCCGGGAGTCAGACTCGTTTCGCTCATCTCAGGTTCGATGCGACGTAGAGGTCTGCCTGGGCACGCAGGTAACCGTAGGCGTACGATTCGCCGTCGGGTGCCACCAGGACGCGCGTGCTCTGGAGGCCGGCAGGAGGAGGCCTAAGGCTCCGGTTCCACGGACGCGTCTGCCCGGTGGCGAGGTCCACCCGCTCGATGCGCGGGGGCGCGTCGTCGCTTTCGTACCGCGCGACGATGACTCGCGCCCGTCGATGGTCCAGCAGAGCACCACGTCGCCCTCGTCGGAGACCCGGTATCGCGGCCGGCTCGCCACCCGCGAGAGGATAGAGGGCGGGGATATCGTCCGGGCCCAACGCCACGACCCGCTGGCCGTCCGGCGACACCGGCCTTCCGATCTTGGCGAGGCCCACGCCATCCGGCGTCACCGCCCTCGGCGGTCCCCCGGCGAGGTCCTGAAGGTAGACACGCAAGGAGTCCTGCGTGTCGACGCCAGCGAAGACGACCCGGCGGCCCGTGCCATCCCACACGGCCCTCAGATACTGCGTGACGGCGCCCAGGGTCCGAGGTGTCGCGGTTTCGCCCGGGCCCACCGGAACGACGATCAGGCGCTGCGGCTGCGACCGCGTGCCAGCACCGCCAGGGCGCAGCGGCCGGTCGGGGGACAGCGCCTGACCGTCCCCCTCACCGAGCCAGACGGCGGGGAGCCGTCGGTCCCCTGAAGGTAGAACCGGAGGTTGGCCCGCCGCCCTCGCCGGTGTCGGTCCCGAGCAGGAGCTTTCCGTCGTCCGACAGATCCGAGGGGAAGGAATAGTCGGCCGTATGGCAGACTCCGCCTCCTCAGCGGCGCCACGAGGCCGGGCGCGGACCTCGGTGCCGCCCGTCGTTGTTGGCTCCGAGGAGCTGTCCCGGCATGCGACGTCGTCGAAGATCTCGAAGTTCCCGCAACGCTACCGCAACCGCGCGCTGGCGACCCGAGAGCGAGACGGCACGCATCTTCATGGCGGATGGCGCCACGGTCCGCATGTCGGCCGCCGAACCAGACCTCGTCTCCGACGGGGACCAGCACAGACCGGCCACGGTCCGCAAAGCCCGGGGCGAGGGTCCGTCTTCGACCCTCCCGGTCGACCGTTCGCGATGCTGCCCCGCTGTCGCGACGCGACCGGATGTTCCCGACGAAGGCGATCCGGTCGTCCGCCGGCGAGATCCGAACGCTGGCTGAGCCAGGCCGGCGGGTCGGGGGCCACAGAGGACGTGTCCGACGGGGTACTCGAGCCGGTACTGCTCGCCCACGACGTGGATGACGGCGAGGTCCTTCCCGTCGTGCGACCAATCCGCGCCGACCACGCCCTCGAGAGATCTCCCGCGGCGCCACCCCCAGGGCCATGGGCGCGCGGGCCAGCGTCCCCTCGAACGCGTCGACGTGCAAAAGCCGTGGGCCTGCAGGAGGAGCGCCATTTCCTCCTTCGCCGGAGACGGCCAGGAGAGCACGTCCGTCAGCCCCAGGGCTCGCTCTCCTCGCGTGGCCGCTCGGGTCGAGAACAGCTCCGTCGGCTGGCTGCCTCACTGGGCGCTGTAGAGGATGGTCTCTCCGTCGGGAGCGAAACGCGCCGAGTTCACCTCGCCCGGAGCGGAAGGTCAAGCGCTGGAAGGACGGCAGGTCCGGCTTGGGGGCCGTCCTGCGGCCGAGCGACCACAGGCCGAGGCCGACGAGTCCGAGAGCCAGGACCGCGATCGCGAGGGAGCAGCGCGACGCTCGGCCGCTGCCTTCTCTCCTGCGTCGCCGAACTCTCGGCGACCGCATGACGCCGAACCGGTGGTTGCTCCTTCGAGGGCGAAGGCGAGGTCGCGAGCGGTCTGGAAGCGGTCCTCGGGCGCCTTCTCGAGGGAGCGCCGGACGACGCGGATGAACCCAGCGGGAGACGCCGGAGCCGCTGCCGGGCGCCTCCAGGGGGTCCTCGCGCAGGATGGCGCTCAGCGTGTCGGGCACCGTCGTCCCCTTGAACGCCCGCTTTCCCGTGAGCATCTCGAAGAGCACGGCGCCGAAGGCGAAGAGGTCGGAGCGGTGGTCGACGGCCAGGCCCCGTACCTGCTCGGGAGACATGTACCCGACGGTTCCGATCAGGGTGCCGGGTGTCGTGTGGGACCGGGTGTCGACGTCGGTGCCGGCGCGCTCTTCTCCCAGCCGGCCCAGCTTCGCGATGCCGAAGTCGAGGATCTTGACGAGGCCGTCCTTGGTGAGGAACAGATTCTCGGGCTTCAGGTCCCGGTGGACGATGCCCTTGTCGTGGGCCGCGGCGAGGCCGCGGAGGATCTGCGTGCTGTAGTCGACCGCCTTCCGGCCGGAAGCGGACCGCTCGCGAGACGATCGCGCAGGGTCTCGCCCTGGAGCAGCTCCGAGATGATGTAGGGGGAGCCGTCCCTGTCTCCGATGTCGTAGACCGCGACGATGTTGGGGTGGCTGAGGAGCGAGGCGGCCTTGGCCTCGTCGGCGAAGCGGAGCAGGCTCGCCTTGTCGGAAGGCACGTCGGTGCGGACGATCTTGAGGGCGACCTCCCGGGAGAGGCGAAGGTCCCTGGCCCTGTAGACCTGGCCCATCCCGCCCTCGCCCAGGAGCGAGACGATCTCGTAGGGCCCGACACGCGCGCCAGGGCTCAGCCTCGACTCGCTCATCGGAGCTCCGACGTGAGGTAGAGGTCGACCTGGGCGCGGATGTAGCCGTAGGCGTACGCCTCGCCGTCGGGGGTCACCAGGATGCGGGCGCTCATCAGGCCGCTGGGCGCGGCGCGTGCGATCCGGTTCCAGGGCCGCGTCTTGCCGCTCGCGACATCGAGCCGCTCGATTCGTGGCACCGACGTCTTCGCTGTCCTCATAGCGCGCCACCATGAGAGCACGCCCATCGGGGTCCAGCAGAGCGGGACATCCAGCACGTCGAGGCCCGGAATGGCCACGGCCTCTCCTCCCGCCAGCGGATAGAGCGCGGGTATCTCGCCGGGCCCGACGGCCACCACACGCTGGTCGTCCGGGGAGACCGGCCTGCCGATCTTGCCGAGGCTCACGTCGTCCCGGGTCACGGCTCGTGGAGGTCCGCCCGCGACGTCCTGGACGTAGAGGCGCGTGACCTTCTGCCCGTCGGTCCCCGAGAACACGACGCGGCGGCCGGAATGGTCCCACACCGCCCTCTGGTACTGCACGACGTTGCCTGGTTCGAGGGCGCGGGATTCGCCGGCGCCCACCGGCACGACCATGAGTCGCTGCGGCTGCGCGTGGGTCAGAACGGCCAGGGCGAACCGGCCGTCGGGCGACAGCGCCTGACCGTCCCCCTCGCCCAGCCACACCGGCGGAGAGCCGTCGGTTCCCTGAACGTAGAAGGAGAAGTTGGCGCCTCCTCCCTCGCCCGTGTCGGTACCCAGGACGAACTTCCCGTCGTCCGAGAGATCGGAGAGAAAGGCGTAGTCGGCGGCCGACAGCTCTACTTCCTCGCTGGCCCCGCGGGCCCGGGCCCGGACCTCGGTGCCCCCGTTGTAGGTGCTTCCGAGAACCTGCCCGGCAGGCGAAACGTCGAAGATCTCGAAGGGCGCCAGCATCTCCGCCACGAGACGCCGCTGGCCCGAGAGCGACACGGCCTGGATCTGCTGCGCGAGCATGCGCCCCGTCCGGTTTGCGGCGAACCAGACCTCCTCTCCCTTCGGCGACCAGCTCAGGCCGAACAGGTCTCCGAAGCCCGACGCCAGGGTCCGCTTTCGACCCTGACGATCGACGACGGCGACGCTGCCGCCGTTTTCTCGCGCCACCGGATGCTCCTGGAAGGCAATCCAGTCTCCGGCCGGCGAGACTCGGACGTTGCTGAGCCAGACAGGCGGGTCGGGGGCATAGAGAACCTGCCCCACGGGGTACTCGAGCCGATACTGCTCGCCGACGACGTGGACGACGGCGAGGTCCTTCCCATCGGGAGACCAGTCGGCAGCGACCACGCCTTCGAGGATCTCCCGGGTCGCTCCTCCGGCCATCGGAGCGCGCGCGAGGGTTCCCTCGAACGCCCCGACCGCGAAATGCCGGGGCCGAAGGAGGAGCGCCAGCTCCTCCCGGGAGGAGATGGCCAGGATGAGGGCATCGGGCAGGGCCAAGGGGCGCTCTCCCCTCGTGTGCGCGCGGGTCGAGAAGAGCCCGACCGGTCCGTTCCCCCACTTGGCGCTGTAGAGGATGGTCTCCCCATCGGGTGCGAGGCGCGCCGAGTAGACCTGGCCGGGACGAAACGTCAGACGCTGGAAGTAGGGCGGAGCCGGGACGGGGGCCGTCTTGCGGCCGAACCAGACCCCGAGTCCCCCCGTGGCGAGAGCGAGGCCCGCGATCGCGGGGAGCAGGGTCATCGTGCGCCTCGGGCTCTCAGCGCCGAGGCGCGGTCGCGAGCCTCGGGGCTCCACTCCGCGGCGGCTCCTTCGAGATCGAAGGCCAGGTCGCGCGCGGTCTGGAAGCGATCCCCGGGAGCCTTCTCGAGACATCGTCGGATCACGCGGACGCAGCCCCGCGGGGATTCCGGTGGCCGCGGCCTCCGTCGGATCCTCGCGGAGGATCGCGTTCAAGGTGTCCGCCGCCGACGCTCCCTTGAACGCCCGCGTGCCCGTGAGCATCTCGTAGAGTACGGCGCCGAAGGAGAAGACGTCCGAGCGATGGTCCACGGCGTGGCCGCGCACCTGCTCGGGGGACATGTACCCCACCGTGCCCAGCATCGGCCGGGTGTCGTGCGCGCGCTCCTCGGCGCCATCGCGGCCTCGTCCCTGCTGGCCCAGCTTGGCGATGCCGAAGTCGAGGATCTTGACGAGGCCGTCCGTTGGTGAGGAACAGGTTCTCGGGTTTCAGGTCCCGGTGGACGATGCCCTTGTCGTGCGCCGCGGCGAGGCCGCGGAGCACCTGGATTCCATACTCGACCGCCTTGCGGGCGGGGAGCGGACCGGCCGCCAGGCGCTCGCGCAGCGTCTCTCCCTCGAGCAGCTCCGAGATGATGTAGGGCGAGCCGTCCTCGTCCCCGACGTCGTAGACCGCGACGATGTTGGGATGGCTGAGGAGCGAGGCGGCCTTGGCCTCGTCGGCGAAGCGGCCCAGGTCGTTCTTGTCGACGGGCGCGTCGGTGCGGATGATCTTGAGGGCCACGTCCCGGGAGAGGCGAGCGGTCCCGGGCCTTGAAGACCTGGCCCATCCCGCCTTCGCCCAGCAGCGAAACGATCTCGTACGGGCCGACCCGCGCCCCGGGGCCCAGGCTCGAATCGCTCATCCGCTCACTTCAGCTTGGACGTGAGGTACAGGTCGCTCAGGGAGCGAAAGTAGTTGTAGGCGTACGACTCGCCGTCGGGCGTCACGAGGACGCGGTAGTCGCCGGCGAGGCCGCTCGGCGTCGTGTGGCCGAGCCGGTTCCACGGCTGGGTCCGGCCGCTCGCGAGGTCCAGCCGCTCGATCCGCGGGGGCACGTCGTCGCCTTCGTCGTACCTCGCCACCATGAGCGCGCGTCCGTCCGTGGTCCAGCAGAGCGCCACATCCCGAGCACCGAGACCCGGGATGGCGACGGGCTCTCCGCCCGCGAGGGGATAGAGAGCGGGCATCTCGTCCGGGCCGATGGCCACGACTCGCTGGCCGTCCGGGGAGACCGGCCTGCCGAGGTTGCCGAGACGGACTCCATCGCCGGTGACGGCTCTCGGCGCACCCGCCGGCGACGTTCTGGACGTAGAGACGCGTCGAATTCTGCTTGTCGGCGCCCGAGAAGACGATGCGTCGGTTGCCGTCCCAGACGGCCCTCGAATACTGCACCACGTCGCCGCGATCGAGGGTGCGCGTCTCACCGGCGCCGGCGGGAACGACAATGAGCTGCTGCGGCTGCGTATGCACCAGCAGGACCAGCACGGAGCGGCCATCCGGCGACAGGGCCTGACCGTCGCCTTCGCCGAGCCACAGGGGCGGAGAGCCGTCAGTGGACTGCAGATAGAAGCGCCGAGTTCGGACCGCCACCCTGGCCGGTGTCGGTGCCGAGCACCTGTTTCCCGTCGTCGGACAGGTCGGAGAGGAACGACAGGTCGGCCGCGGCCAGCTCCGCTTCCTGGGCGGAACCGCGGGCCCGAGCCCGGACCTCGGTCCACTCGGTCATGCGAGCGCCGAGGACCTGGCCGCTCGGCGCGACGTCGAAGATGCGGAAGCCTCCCGTCGTCTCCTGGATCAAGCGCTGGATGCCCGACAACGAGACGCCACGAATCTGGTCGGGCGTTCCGTTGACTCGGCTGGCGCCGAACCAGATCTCGTCCCCGCTCGGCGACCAGCCCAGGTTGCTCGTCGAGGCGAAGCCGGAGGCCAGGGTCTTCTTTCGACCCTCGCGATCCACGACGGCGATGGCGCCGCGCATGTCGCCGGTCACGGGGTTTTCGACGAAGGCAACCTGGTCCCCCTTGGGCGAGATGCGGACGAAGCTGATCCAGGCGGGAGGGTCGGGAGCGACGAGAACGTGTCCGATCGGGTACTCGAGGCGGTACCTCGTGTCGCTCGACGACATGGACGACTGCGAGGTCCTTGCCGTCGGGCGACCAGTCCGCGTCGATCACGCCTTCGAGGACCTCCCGCGGTGCGCCTCCCGCCAGCGGCGCCCGTGCCAAGGTGCCCTCGAAGACGCCCCACGTGACGGGACTGAGGTCGCAGGAGGAGGGCCATTTCCTCCTGTCGACGAGATGCCCACGATGAGGGCGTCTGTCATTGACAGCGGGCGCTCTCCCCGCGTGCTGGCTCGGGTGGAGAAAAGCTCGATCGGCCTGTTGCCCCACTTGGCGCTGTAGAGGATGGTCTCTCCGTCGCGGGCGAACCGCGCCGACTCGACCCGGCCGGGTCGAAAGGTCAGCCGTTGAAACGAGGTCGGCAAGGCGGTGGGCGTAAGGTAGTGGACGGCGGCCCAGAGGGCGGGTCCCATCACCGCCACGAGCGCCGCCGCCGCGAGGCGCAGCCCCCCAGCGCCGCCGGAACGGGACCGGAGCCGGCGGCGCAAATTCCCTCACCGTGGGCGACTCGGTGGTGGCTCCCTCGAGGGCGAACGCCAGGTCGCGAGCGGTCTGGAAACGGTCCTCGGGGGCTTTCTCGAGGGAACGGCGGACGACGCGGATGAAGCCCGGCGGGGACTCCGGATCCGCTGCCGGACGCCTCCAGTGGGGTCCTCGCGCAGGATCGCGCTCAGCGTGTCGGGCACCGTCGTTCCCTTGAACGCCCGCTGCCGGTGAGCATCTCGAAGAGCACGGCGCCGAAGGCGAAGAGGTCGGAGCGGTGGTCGACGACCAGGCCCCGCACCTGCTCGGGGGACATGTACCCGACGGTTCCGATCAGGGTTCCGGGTGTCGTGTGGGAGCGGGTCTCCACGTCGCTGTCGGCGCGCTCTTCTCCCTGCCGGCCCAGCTTGGCGATGCCGAAGTCGAGGATCTTGACGAGGCCGTCCTTGGTCAGGAACAGGTTCTCGGGCTTCAGGTCCCGGTGGACGATCCCCTTGTCGTGGGCCGCGGCGAGGCCGCGGAGGATCTGGGTACCGTAGTCGATCGCCTTGCGGGCGGGAGAGGACGCCGGTCGCGAGGCGATCGCGCAGGGTCTCGCCCTGGAGCAGCTCCGAGATGATGTAGGGGGAGCCGTCCCTGTCTCCGATGTCGTAGACCGCGACGATGTTGGGGTGGCTGAGCAGCGAGGCGGCCCTGGCCTCGTCGGCGAAGCGGAGAAGGCTCGCCTTGTCGGCCGGCACGTCGGTGCGGACGATCTTGAGGGCGACCTCTCGGGAGAGGCGCAGGTCCCGGGCCTTGTAGACCTGGCCCATCCCGCCTTCGCCGAGCAGCGAGACGATCTCGTACGGCCCGACACGTGTCCCGGGCGGCGAGGATCGACTCGCTCACGTGCCGGTCTCGGTCGTGCTGTTGCTCGAGGACGTCCGGAAGACGAGGACGACGGGACCGATGCAGATCTCGTCCCCGTCCGCCAGCTCCGCCGGCTGAGTCACGAGTTGGCCCCGCACGAACGTTCCGTTCTTGCTGCCCAGGTCTTCGAGGACCGCCTTGCCGCTCTCCACGACGATGCGAGCGTGGTGGCGGGAGACGCGCCCCAGATCGAGAGGGACGCGGGCCTCGGCCGAGCGGCCGAGGATGTTCTCGCCCGGGAGGAGCGGGATCTGTCGCTCCCCCCACACCACCCGACAGGGCGTGGTCGCGGCGTCCACCGCGGCGGACTCGGCGGCGACAGCGCCGAAGAAGGCGTAGCCGAAGCGGTGGACCGTTCGGAGCAGCTGGGGCTTCTTGGCGTCGTCGCCGATGGCGGCCCGTACCTCGGCCGCGAGACGCGGAAGGCTCGAGTCGGAGACGAAGGCGTCGCGGCCAGAGGCGCTCGTGGATCTCTTCCTTGGTCACCGCCCGCGGCCGGACCTCGAGGAGGAGCTCGAGGAACTGGAACGCCTTGGGGGAGAGATCCTGGCGAACGCCGTCCCTCACCAACTCCCGGGTGTCAGAGTCAAGGGCGCACTCACCGAAGCGCAGCCGCACGGTCGGATCTCCCCTACGCCTCCCCGGCGCTGGCCGAGTCTAACCCAAGGCGCGGGCTCCGAGCGCAGCTGTCGGCGCCCGGGGCCCGCAAACATCGCGATTCTCGAAGGATTTGCGAAGGACTTTGACACGGTCGCATACTAGATTTCGCTCAAAGTCTGACTCAGGGCGGCAGTCGGCGCAGATCGCGCCCGTCACGATCTCGCGGCGGCCGGCGATGAGCCGAGGAGGGTCTCTTGAAGAGCTATCGGTTGGGATTCGCGCTGCTCGTCGGCGTTGTCGGCGTTCTCGCCATCTGGCGGTAACGCTTTCGCTTGCGGCGACAAGCTGGTGGTCGTGGGCCGTGGCCTCAAGACGAGCCGGGCCATGGGCGCTCCGCACCGGGCCTCCATCCTGGTGTTCGCCGACCCCAAGGGCTCGCTGCCCGCGGCTCTCGAGGAAGGGCACCTCCGGAAGGACCTGGAGCGGGCGGGGCACCGCCTCCGGACGACCACGAGCAAGGAGGAGTTCGACGCGGCCCTCGGAACCGGGACCTACGATCTCGTGCTTGCCGACTTCAAGGCCGCCCCGGGCCTCGAGCCCGAGGCCAGCGCCGCGACCTCCAAGCCCACGGTCCTTCCGACCCTCTTCAACCCGACGGACGCCGAGCTGGCGGCGGCCTCGCGCCAGTACACGTGCGTCGTCAAGGCCCCGGGTGACCAGAAGGACTACATGACCGTCATCAACGAGGCCATGGCTGAGCGAGCGAAGCAGGCACCATCCAAGAGCAAGTGACGGGAACCCAAGAGCCGGACGCAGAACGGAGGAATGCCATGCGTCGGTCATGCCTTTCCGCGCTCGTCGCAGCCGTCGGCCTCGTCGCCCTTGCGGCCCGTTCGGCCGAGGCGCAGGCCTGGACCCCGCCGAAGGGCGAGGCGTCGCTCACGATCGGTTATGCCCGCAGCTACGCCGACCAGCATCTCGACGACGACGGCAACGAGCTGATCGTTCCCTGGGGCGGCGCCACCTGGGGGAACATGACCTGGAACAACGCGGACTCGGACCTGGGCTACGGCATCACCGACCGGCTGGCCGTCCTCGCCACCCTGCCCTTCGTGGTCTCGAAATACGAGGGCGTCTTCCCCCATCCGCCTCTGCCCGGCCACGAGAACCAGGACGACGGAGGCTGGCACTCCACGTTCGGCGATTTTCGCGCCGAGGTTCGCTTCAAGGCGACGACGGGCTCCCTGGTCGTGACGCCCCTGCTGGCCTTCGGGACGCCCAGCCATTCCTACGAGTACTACGCCCACGCCACCGCAGGCCTCGGGCTGACGAGGGGTGCCAGTCGGCGTGAACGTCGGACGCCTGCTCGATCCCTGGATCGCCAACGGCTACGCGCAGGTGCGTTACATCTTTACGGTGCCCGAGAAGGTCCTGGGCATCTCCCACAACTCGAGCAACGTCTACCTGGACGCGGGCTACTTCGTGACCCCGGCGCTCACCGTGAGCGTCATCGGCGAATGGCAGAAGACCCACGGGGGTTGGTACCAGGTCGACGTTCCGGCGGATCCGACGGACCCGAAGTTCCTGTATCACGACCAGCTCCTCCGCGCCGACCACCTCCGCCTGGGAGCCGGGCTGTCCTACTCGCTCACGGGTTCGCTGGAGGTGGGTTTCAGCGGCTACCTGACCGCATACGCCCGCCGCGACATGAACCCGCGCGGGTTCACCTTGAACATGACCTACAACTTCTCGCCCTCCCAGCTCGTGAAGAAGAACAAGACACCCATGGGCCGTCCGGGGAAGCCGTCCTAGCGGGGAAGTCCGCCATGCGACCTGGGTGGCTCGCGGCCATCGTGCTCTGCCTGATCCCGCCCGTGGGCGCAGGCGGCGAGCCGTCCTCCGGTCCGCCGGAGATCGGAGCCTCGATGCCGGATTTCGAGGTCACGCCCCTCGAGGGCCAGCCCGTTTCGCTCCAGGCCGCGGTCGGGGAGCACAAGGCCGTCGTCGTCGTCTTCCTCTCGACCGTCTGCCCCTATGCCCGGTACTTCGCGCGCCACCTGCGCGAGCTGGGCGACGTCTACGGGTCGCGGGGCGTCCTCTTCCTCGGGATCTACAGCAACAACTGGGAGTCTCGCGAGGAGGTCGCCGACGACGTGCGGGAGCACGAGTTCGCGTTCCCGGTGGCCAAGGACGAGGGCCACCACGTCGCCGACCGGCTGGGCGCGGAGCGCACACCCGAGGCCTACCTGGTCGACTCCACCGGGCGCCTCCGTTACAGGGGCTGGGTCAAGTCGAAGCAGGAGTCCCCCGACCTTCAGCACGCCCTCGACGCCGTCCTCGAGGGCCGCCGAGTGCCGCGGCCCGTCACCAAGGCCTTCGGATGTGCGGTCGACCGCGCCGAGTGAGGGATAGACTAGGGCATGCTTCTCACGCTGTGTGCCGCCACCCTCGGCTCGGTCCTGCTCCTCGCGCCCGCCCCACAGCTTGGCGAGACCTTCTTTCAGAACTCAGGCTCCTCCGCCGCACAGCCCCCCTTCCTGAAGGGACTGCTGCTGCTCCACAGCTTCGAGTATGAGTCTGCGGCCGAGGCGTTTCGCGCGGCGCAGACCGCGGATCCCGCCTTCGCCCTGGCCTACTGGGGCGAGGCCATGACGTTCAACCACGCGATCTGGGGAGAACAGGACAAGGACGCGGCGCGCAAGGCGCTCGAACGGTTGGGCGCGACACCCGAGGCCCGCCTCGAGAAGGCTCCGACCGAGAGGGAGAAGGACTACCTGAGGTCGGTCGACGCGCTCTTCGGGACGGGGTCGAAGGCGGAGCGTGACGCCGCCTACTCGGACGCGATGGGCCGCATGGCGGGGCGCTATCCGGCGGACCTCGATGCCCGCTCCTTTTACGCCCTCTCGCTCCTGGGGTTGACGGGCGCCGAGCGAAACGTCGCCAACTACATGCAGGCTGCCGCCGTGGCCGAGGAGGTCTACGAGATCAACCCGCGCCACCCGGGTGCGCTGCACTACCTGATCCACGCGTACGACGATCCCCTCCACGCGCCACTGGGGCTTCGGGCCGCCCGGCGGTACGGAAGCGTCGCGCCCGCCGCTTCCCACGCGCAGCACATGCCCTCCCACATCTTCTTCGCTCTGGGGATGTGGGAGGACGCCGTGAAGGCCAACGTGGCGTCGATGCAGACGGCCCGCGATCACGGGGCCGGTGGCTACCATCCGCTGCTGTGGCTGGCGTACGCCTACTTGCAGCTCGGGCGGCGCAGCGAGGCGGAGCAGCTCGTCGCGATGGTCGAAGGGGACGTCCGGAAGAACCCGACCCCGATGGCCCGCATCCACCTGGCGGCGCTCCGGGCCACCTGGCTGGTCGAGACACGGGGCGCCGGGGCAGCGTCCTTTCGCGAGCCCGTGGATCGCACGGGGATCGCAGGGCTCAACGGCTTCTCCGATCACGCCTTCGCGCGGGGGCTCACGGCAGCGGAGGGGGGCGACCGGGGGGGCGCCGACGTGGCGCTCGGAGAGTTGAACGAGATGGTCCGTGGGGGCCGCGCGGCCGTGGCCGTCGACGACAGCGCCCATCGGCACGACCACGTTACGGCCGGTGACATCCGGGCGGCGGAGACGATGACGCGGGAGTTGGCGGCGGTGCTGGCGTTTACGGACGGGAAGCCGGAGGCGGCACTCGCCGAAGCGCGGGCGGCGGCACAGATGCAGGATGAGAGCGTCTTCGAATACGGCCCGCCGCCCACGGTGAAACCGCCCCACGAGCTGCTCGGCGAGCTGCTGCTGAAGATGGGCCGGCCGGCGGAGGCACGAGCGGAGTTCGGCAAGGCCCTCGAGCGCACGCCGAACCGAGCCCTGACGGTCGCGGGACTCGCGCGGGCCAGCGTCGCGCCCTGACCGACGTTCAGGGCTCGGGCGCGAGCGCGCTGACCAAGCGCCCGAGGAGCGCCGGCACGATCGCGATGATGGGGCCGACCACCAGGCCGCCCAGGCGCGCTTGCAGCGCGGTCGCCATGGGAACGATCGTTCCTTCGGGCACGTTGAGGGCGTCCCAATGCCGGAAGTAGGAGGTCTCGATGCCGGCGGCGTAGCTGAGCCAGGTCGCGGTGAAGATGAGGATCTGCCCGAAGAGCCCGATGCTATAGCCCACGAGCGCGGTGCCGCCCCAGCCGAACCCGCCGACGCGCTTCGACAGCGCACCGAAGTAGAAGCTGCTGATGAGCAGCAGGCCGACGATCGAGAACATCGCGTTCCCACGGGGCGCGTACGGGACGCCCTTCGCCCCGAGCGAGAAGCGGGCGACGGCGAAGATCACCAGGGCCAGCAGAGGCAGGCGAACGAAGCGCAGGACGCGGCCGATCATGTGGACCATCCTTTCAGCTGACGTGTCTGGACCGCGATTGTCTCACGAGACCTCGCTCGTCTGGAGCATCTCCCACTGGCTCATGAGGTCGCCGACCTCCCACATCAGGGTCTTGTGCTCGGCCACCACTTTGTCGGCGGCGGCCCGGTCGTCGTAGAAGCCCGGTGAGGCCATGCGGGCCTCCAGCTCCTTGACGGCCTTCTCCTTGTCGGCGATGCGCTTCTCCATCTCGGCGATGCGGGCTTTCTTCTTCTTGGCCTCGCGCTCCTGGGCCTGACGTTCGGGGCGAGCGCCGGCGGGTCGCAGGCGCGGCGCCAGGGGATCCCGCAGCGGTTCTGGGGGCGGCGCCTGTGGCTTCGGTCGCTCAGCGGACGGGGAGGCCGGCTTGCGCGCAGCGGGTGCAGTCGTCGCTGGCGGCTGCGCCTTCGACACGGGCGCTGCTTCCGCCAGCCTGGCCTTCGGCGTGGGAAGGGGCGCGGCCAGGCCCGCCTCCTGCTGCTTCTTCCAGTACAGGAAGTCCTCGTATCCTCCCGGGTAGAGCGGCGCGTGTCCCCCGCCCACCTCGACGACCTTGGTGGCGAGCTTGTCGACGAAGTAGCGATCGTGGGAGACGAAGATGAGGGTGCCGCCGTAGTCGTCGAGGGCGTCGAGGAGCACCTCCTTCGAGTCGAGGTCGAGGTGGTTCGTCGGCTCGTCCAGGATGAGGAGGTTGCTGGCGTTCAGCAGCATCTTGGCCAGCGCCAGTCGGTTCCGCTCGCCCCCCGAGAGGACGGCCACCTTCTTGCTCACGTCGTCGCCCGAGAACAGGAAGCCGCCGAGGATGTTGCGGATCAGCGGCACCATCGTCGTCGGGCTCGCCGTCGACATCTCCTCGTAGACGGTCCGCTTGGCCCCCAGGACGGCCGCCTGGTCCTGGGCGAAGTAGTCGAGAACGACCTGGTGGCCCATGGTCCGAAGGCCGGCGTCCGCCGTGTCGACGCCGGCCATGATGCGCATCAGCGTGGACTTGCCGGCGCCGTTGGGGCCGACGAGGGCGATGCGGTCCCCGCGCTCCACCATGAGGTCCACGTGGTCGAGGACGACGTTGGCTCCGTAGGCCTTTCGGACGCCCTTCAGCTCGAGGACGATGCGCCCCGGCTTCGGCGCGTCGGGAAACTTGAAGCGGATCTTCTTGCGCTGCGGCGGGATCTCGATGCGCTCGACCTTGTCGAGAAGCTTGATCCGGCTTTGCACCTGGCGGGCCTTCGTGGCCTGGTACCGGAACTTGTTGATGAAGGCCTCGGTCTTCTCGATCTCCTCCTTCTGGCGCCGATGCGCCTCGAGGAGGTTCTCCATGCGCGCCTCGTGCTCGACGACGTACTTGGAGTAGTTGCCGTGGTAGTCGGTGAGGGTGCGGAGACCGACCTCGGTGATGCGCTTCACCGTGGCGTCGAGGAAGTAGCGGTCGTGGGATACGAGGACGACGGAGCCCGGGTAGTCGGCGAGGTACTCCTCGAGCCAGTTGCGGGCCGGCAGGTCGAGATGGTTGGTGGGCTCGTCCATGAGCAGGAGGTTCGGCCGAGCCAGGAGGATCTTGGCGAGGGCGATGCGCATCTGCCAGCCGCCCGAGAACTCCTCCGTGCCGCGCTGCTGGTCGGCCAGGGAGAAGCCGAGGCCCTTCAAGACGTCGGCGACCCGGGCGTCGATCTCGTACCCTCCGAGGTGCTTGAAGCGCTCCATCACCTCGGCGTAGCGCTCCAGGAGGTGGTCGTGCTCGCTTCCGGTGTCCTCCGTGGCGTGGGCCAGGGCGTCCTCGATCGTGTGCTGCTCGGCCTTGAGGGCCAGGAGCTCCTGGAAGGCGAGCACCACCTCGTCGTAGACGGTCCTGCCTTTGTGGACGATTCCGTCCTGGGGGAGGTAGCCGATGGTCGTGTCTGAGGCCATGCGGATCTGACCCGAGTCGGGCTCCTCGAGCCCCGCCAGCATTCGCAGGAGCGTGGTCTTCCCGCTCCCGTTGGGCCCCGAGAGGCCGATCCGGTCCCGTTTCTTGACGTGCCACGACACGTCCTGGAGCAGGACGCGCTCTCCGTATCGCTTGGTGAGGCCTTCGACGTGGATCATGGGTTCGGGGCGCTCAGAGGGTGAGCTTCAGGAAATCGGCGCAGGCGCGCTTCAGGACCTCCCGATGCTCGGGGTCCATGAAGTTCAGGCGGTATTCGTTGATCACCTTGACCTCGACGCCTTCCCATTCCTTCCAGCACACCTCGCAGATCCCGCCCAGGATCTGCTCCTTGGCCGTGCCCATGTAGGCGACGCGGGCCGCCGGGGGCGGCTCGGCCGATCGGCCACAGCGGGTGCAGGTGACGGTCACTCGTCCCTCATAAAGCCTTCCATTATAGAATGATCGGCAATGGAAATCGCCGCCGAGAGAAGCTTCGCCGCCCTGAACCTGACCGCCGAGACCCTCGCGAGCCTCGATGCCAAGGGATACAAGGCCCCCACCGAGTGCCAGCAGGAGACGGTCCCGCGGGCCATGGCCGGCAAGGACCTCGTGGTCCAGTCCCGGACAGGGACGGGGAAGACCGCGGCGTTCGGGATACCGATCGTGGAGCGGATCGACCTGGCCCGCGAGGGAGTGCAGGCCGTCGCGCTCGCTCCGACCCGCGAGCTGGCCATCCAGGTCGCCCAGGAGATCGCCGAGATCGGCCGGGCCAAGGGGATCAAGGTCGAGTCGATCTACGGCGGCGACTCGATGGACCGCCAGCTCGAGGGGATCCGCGCCGGCGCCCACGTCATCGTGGGCACGCCGGGGCGGGTCCTGGACCACCTGCGCCGCCGGACCCTCAAGTTCGACGGCGTCAAGATCCTCGTCCTGGACGAGGCCGACCGGATGCTGGACATGGGCTTCGCCGTGGAGATGGGCCAGATCATGGAATACATGCCGGCGGAGAGGCAGACGCTCCTCTTCTCGGCCACCGTGCCGCTGGGCATTCGCGGCCTCATCTACCACTACCTCACCGAGCCGGAATGGGTCCTTCTCTCCGAGGACCAGATCTACGTCAAGGAGGTCGAGCACCTCTACTGCCTCACGCCGAAGATGCACAAGGAGGCGACGCTCTACAAGCTGCTGGAGTACGAGAACCCGGCGTCGTCGATGACCTTCTGCAACACCCGCGAGGAGACGCGGCAGGTCCACACGTTCCTCATGGGCAAGGGTCTCGCCGAGCGCCATGCTCTCCTCGGACCTCCCCCAGAAGAAGCGCGAGAGGGTCATGGCGCAGTTCCGCGCCGGCGAGATCCGCCACATGGTGACGACCGACGTGGCGTCCCGCGGGATCGACATCGAGGACCTGTCCCACGTCTTCATCTTCTCGACACCCGATTCGCCGGAGCAGTACATCCATCGCGCGGGTCGCACGGGGCGTGTGGGGAAGAGCGGCAGGGCCATCAGCCTCGTCTCCGCCCACGACCTCATGAACTTCAACCGCCTGGTGAAGCGGTATCACGTCGAGGTGGGGGAGCTGTCGGTGCCCTCCGACGCCGAGGTCGAGGAGCGGAAGGTGGAGCGCATCGTCGCCCGCCTCGTCGCCGAGGGCCAGGCCCTTCCCCTCGAGGACTTCGCCGAGCTGTCGCCCATCGCTCGACGAGTGGCGGATCACGAGCACCGCGACCGGGTCGTCGCGCTCCTGCTCCGTCGCTTCTTCCAGCCGCCCGCCGAGGAGGCGTCCGACGACGACACGGCGGCTCCACCCCCGCCGCCACGGCGCGATGGACCGTCCGGCGGTCCCCGGTGGCGTCGCCGCCGGTAGTCCATCCACGGCCGGAGGTCGGGCTCCTGCAATGACCCCCGGAGATCGCCCCGACAGGGAAACCGTCGACGCCACGGCGGGCGACGAGCCGACGCTGGGCCTGAAGCCGGGCGAGGTGCCCGCTCCCCCCGGCCTTCCCGCCGACCTGCGGATCGGCGCCTACCGCATCGTGCGCGAGCTGGGCCATGGCGGCATGGGCTCGGTCTACCTGGCCGCGCGGGCCGACGAGCACTACGAGAAGGACGTCGCCCTCAAGGTCATCCGGGCCGGCGCCGGTGGCGGGGAAGGCACCGAGGTCGTCGAGCGGTTCCGGCGGGAGCGCCAGATCCTGGCCGCGCCTCGAGCACCCGAACGTGGCCCGGCTCCTCGACGGCGGCACGACCGACGAGGGCCTCCCTTACCTGGTCATGGAGTACATCGAGGGGGAGCCCATCACGGAGTACTGCGACGCGAGGCGGCTCCCGACGCTCGAGCGCATCGGCCTCTTCCGCTCGGTCTGCTCGGCGGTGGAGTATGCCCACAGGAACCTCGTGATCCACCGGGACATCAAGCCCGGCAACATCCTCGTGACGGCCGAAGGGGTCCCCCGGCTCCTCGACTTCGGCATCGCGAAGCTTGCTGGATCCCGGCTCCGGTGGTGAGGCCGCGGTCACGGCGATGGCCATGACGCCGGCCTACGCGAGCCCGGAACAGGCCAGGGGAGATCCCATCTCCACTGTTTCCGACGTCTACTCCCTGGGCGTGCTTCTCTACGAGATGCTCACCGGCCACCACCCTTATCGGATCCGCGGGACGAGCCCGCTGGAGCTGCTGAAGGCGGTGCGCGAGCAGGAGGCCGAGAAGCCCAGCACCGCCATCGATCGCACGGTCGAGACGATGAGCGCCGACGGCCTGGAGCGGATCACACTCACGGCCGAGGACGTGAGCCGCACCCGCGAGGGGAGCCTGGAGCGCCTCCGCCATCGCCTCAGGGGCGACCTGGACCACATCCTGATGAAGGCTCTCCGGAAGGAGCCAGCGAGCCGGTACCCATCGGTGCAGGCCTTCTCCGACGACCTGCTCCTGTACCTCCAAGGCAAGCCCGTGGGGGCGCGGAAGGGGACCTGGGCCTACACCACCGCCAAGTTCGTTCGGCGGCACCGAGTGAGCGCCGCAGCCGGTGCTGCGGTGGGTGCGCTCGTCGTGACGGCCGCCGTGAGCACCGCGATCCAGTCGGCGCGCGCCGCCCGCGAGCGGGACAGGGCCCGGACGGTCTCGCGCTTCCTGGTCCAGCTGTTCCAGGTCTCGGACCCGACCGGGGACCGGGGCCGCTCCGTCACGGCCCGGGAGATACTGGACAACGGCGCGGAGCGGATCCGCGGCGACCTCCACGAGGAGCCCGAGGTCCGCGCGACCCTCCTCGAGACGATCGGCACCGTCTACGACACGCTGGGCCTCTACCCGCAGGCGATTCCCCTCCTGAACGAATCCCTGGATCTTCGCCGCAGGACCCTGGGCGCCCAGCATCCGGACGTGGCCGTGACGCTGAACGCCCTCGGCAACGTCCTCCTCGACAAGGGGCACTCCCAGGCGGCCGAGGCCGTCTATCGGGAGGCCCTGGCGATCCGCCGGAGGCGCCTTGCCCCCCAGTCCTTCGAGATGGCCGAGAGCCTCAACAACCTCGGCGGCGCGCTGGACAACCGCGGAAGCTACGACGAGGCCGAGGACCTCTACAAGCAGGCCCTCGCGATCAAGCGAGCCATGGGTCCCGACAACGCCTCGGTGGCTACGACCCTCGGCAACCTCGCGGTCATGCGCTATCGGAAGGGGGACAACGACGGGGCCGAGGCGCTGTTCCGGGAATCGCTCGCGATCCAGAAGCGCACCCTCGGGGCCGATCACCCCGAGGTGGCCTTCACCACCGAGAGCCTCGCGACGACCCTCGACAACAAGGGGGACTACGCGGGCGCCGAGGCCCTTCACCGCGAGGCCCTGGCCCTCCAGCGGAAGCTCTTCGGCCAGGAGCATCCCGACATCGCCATGACGCTCGTGAACCTCGCGAACACCCTCGTCCACAAGGGAGAGTTCGCCGCGGCCGGGCCGATCTACCGCGAGTGCCTGGCGATGGAGCGGAGGATCTTCGGGAGCGAGAGCACCGACGTGGCGAGCGCCCTCGCCGGCCTCGCGGGCGCCCTCGAAGGAGAGGGGGACCGCCGCGGGGCCGAAGCGCTCTGGCGCGAATCCCTGGCGCTCCGGGAGAAGCTCCTCGGAAAGGACCACGCGGACACCGCCGAGGCGCGGGCGGGCGTCGCCGAGTCCCTGAGGACGCAAGGGCGCCTCGCCGCCGCCGAAGCGATGCATCGCGACGCCCTCGCGACGCGTCGCGCGGCACTCGAGCCGGGGCACCCGGCCATCGGGGACTCGCTCCTGGGGTTGGGACGCACGCTGGCGGCCGAAGGGAAGGGCGCGGAGGCCGCGGTCGCTCTTCGTGAAGCCGTGGCGATCCGCCGGAACGCCTCGCCGCCCATCCCCGCCGCCGTCGCCGAAGCCGAAGCGGCGCTGGCCGCACTGGGCCCATGACGGAACGGGAGCCGCAGGAGGAAGGCGTGACGGCCCTCCTGGCCGCCTGGGGGCGCGGCGACGACGACGCCCGCGACCGCCTCCTGCCCATCGTCTACGCCGAGCTGCGGCGTCGAGCCGCGGCGTACCTGAGACGCGAACGGCCCGGGCACACGCTTCAGCCCACAGCGCTCGTCCACGAGGTCTACCTGCGCCTCGTCGGCCAGCAGGGCATCCCCTGGCAGAACCGGGCCCAGTTCTACGGCGTCGCGGCGGGGATGATGCGACGGATCCTGGTGGATCACGCCCGAGGGCGACGCGCGGGGAAGCGCGGCGGCGGGGCCTTCCACGTGACCTGGGAGGACGACGTCGCGACGCCGCAAGGCGGTGCGGTCGACATCGCCGAGCTGGACGACGCCCTGAACGATCTCGCTCGCCTCGATCCGCGCCAGAGCCAGATCGTCGAGCTGCGGTACTTCGGGGGCCTCTCCATCGAGGAGACCGCCGACGTGCTCAAGATCTCCGTCGCGACCGTGAAGCGGGAATGGACCGTGGCACGAGCGTGGCTCTACAGGCATGTCCGGCGATGAACCCGGACCTCTGGGCGCGGGCGAAGGCCCTCTTCGAATCGGCCCTCGAACGGCCCGCCGCGGAGCGGCACCGTTACGTCGAGGCCGCCGCCGAAGGGGACGAGGCTCTCAGGGCCGAGGTGGAATCGCTCCTCTCGGCCCACGACGCGGCGGAGGCGGACAGCTTCATCGACCAGCCGGCCGTGGCGCTCTCCCCCGGCCTTCCCACCGAGCCCGACTGGGCGGGACGACTCCTCGGCCCGTATCGCATCGTCGGCGAGATCGGGCGGGGCGGGATGGGCGCCGTGTTCCGCGCGGTGCGCGACGACGACCAGTACCACAAGGAGGTCGCCATCAAGGTCGTGATGCAGGGCGTGGACAACGACCTGGTCCGGGAGAGGTTCCGGAGCGAGCGGCAGATTCTCGCGACCTTCGATCACCCGAACATCGCGAGGCTCCTCGACGGCGGGAGCACCGACGACGGCCGCCCGTATCTCGTGATGGAGCTCGTCGACGGCCGGCCCATCACCCTCTATGCCCGGGATCGTCCCCTGGGAGACCGTCTCGCGCTGTTCCGGCAGGTGTGCTCTGCGGTGAGCGACGCTCATCGGAAGCTCGTCGTTCACCGGGACATCAAGCCCGGGAACATCCTGGTGGGGCGCGACGGGGTGCCCCGGCTTCTCGACTTCGGCATCGCCAAGATCCTCGAGGGCGGGCCGGGCGGCGGCGCCACGGGGCTCCTCCAGCGGATGATGACTCCCGAGTACGCGAGCCCCGAGCAGGTTCGGGGCGAGCCCATCACGACCGCGTCCGATGTCTATTCCCTCGGCGTCGTGCTCTACGAGCTCGTGACCGGGGAGCGCCCCCACCGGCTGGCCGGCCGCGACCTCCTGGACCTGGCCCGGCTCCACGAGTCCGACCCGACGAGGCCGAGCTCCGTCGTCGGTCCCGCCTGCGGGCCCGACTGGGTGCGGCTGAGGCGGCGGCTCCGGGGAGACCTGGACACGATCATCCTGAAGGCGCTCAGCCGGGAGCCCGAGCGCCGCTATGCCTCCGTGGACCTGCTGGCCGAGGACATCGAGCGCCACCTCGACGGCCGCCCCGTCCTGGCGCGACCCGATACGGCGGTCTATCGCGCCGGCAAGTTCGTGAGACGCCATCGCGCCGGTGTGGCGGCCGTGGCGGTGCTGGCCGTCGTGGCGGGCGCCGCGTCGTGGAACCTCGCCGTCCAGGCGCGTCGCGTCGAGCGCGAGCGGGACAGGGCCCAGGAGGTCTCGCGCTTCCTCGTCCGGCTCTTCCGCGTGTCGTCGCCGAGCGAGGCCCGGGGCAACGCGCTCACGGCGCGCGAGGTCCTGGAGGAAGGCGTGTCGCGCGTCCGGGGCGACCTTTCCGGACGCCCCGACGTGCGGGCGAGCCTCCTCCAGACCCTTGGAACGGCCTACCAGCGCCTGGGCCTCGGCGACGCCGCGGCCCCGCTCCTCCAGGAATCCCTCCGCTTGCGGAGCGAGATCCAGGAGGGGGAGACCCTGGACGTCGCCGCCGCGCTTCACGAGCTGGCCGGGGTGCTGGTCGTCCAGGGCGACCTGGCGGGGGCCGAGCGATGCTATCGGCGGGCGCTGTCGATCCGGACGCAGGCGCTGGGCAAGGACGACCCCGACACCCTGGTGACGTCGGCGGCGCTCGCGGACCTCGAGAGGCGTCAGCCGCGCGACTGAGGCCTCTAGCTCCCGATCTTCCCCTTGGCGATGGCCGCCTGGACGGTGTGGAGCGTCTTCTCGACGAGGGCCCGCAAGGCCTCCTCGAAGTCGCCCTTCGCGAGCCCTTGATCGACGATCTCACCGTAGGGGACCCGCTTGTGCCAGAGGACGGTGCCCCGTTCGTAGACTCGGACCTCGAAGCTCTTCTGCTCGAGGCCGAGATCCTCCGCCTGGACGTGAAACTCACGCCCGCCGTGCTCGTAGACCCGGTTCACACCCATGATCACGGGCGGACTCTCCCTGGCGCCCACCGGGCGCCCTCGATCTAGACGGGCCGGGCCTCGGTGGTCCGTGCCGAGGCCACACGGCGCAGCCAGCGTTCGAAGAACCAGTTTCCGATGAGGTAGCGCTCCTCGTCGGCCGCCAGATACCCCATCATCGCGAGGCCGAACAGCGTGGACTCGATGGTGTCCTCCGCCTCCCCCGCCACGAGGGCCAGCTCCTTTCGGGACCGCGGCCCCTCCCGCGCCACCTCCTCGAGGATCAGCCGCTCCCGGGGCTCCAGCGTCTGGAAATCCACCGAGAAGAAGTTGGCGACCATCTCGTCGGCCGCCACCTGGTCGAGGGTTGCCGCGAGATCGTGGCTCTCGAAGAGGCGGCTGGCGATGAGCTGGACGAGGAAGGGGTGGTTGGCCGTCCGCTCCATCACCAGGACGACCTCGTCGTCGGCGAAGTGGCCCCGGCCCAGGAGAGCGCGGCACTCCGGCTCCGCCAGGGGTGTGAGGTACAGGGGTGGGATGAACCCCTGGAGGAAGGGGGACGTCGCGAAGTCCGTCCTTTCGTCGATCCGCGCGAGGCGCTTGGTCGACGTGAAGACGGTTCGGACCTCGGGACCCTTCTGGAAGACGCGGCGCAGGCGGGGAAGGACTCCCGCGTCGGTCCGGGCGACCGTCAGGAACTCCTCGGCCTCGTCCACCAGCAGGAGGAGACGCCAGCCGCTGCGGACCGTCCGGCGGACCAGGGTCGTCAGCATGTCGGCCGCCGACAACCCTTCGAGGCTCTCCACGGACACGTCGCTCGCCCTGCGGAACGACTCGCTGTCCTCGACGCTGCCGAGGAGGCTGTCGGCGAGGCCGCGGGCGTCGGCGCTTCCCTGGAGGTCCCAGTAGAGGGCCGCGAAGGGCGTGTCGCCGCTTTCCTGGACGCGATGCTCGAGCTCCTTCAGGAGGCTCGTCTTGCCGAGGCGCCGCGCTCCGACCACCCACAGGGAGTCCCGCTCTCCCTCGAGGATGTCCCGCAGCAGGGATGCCCTCCCGAAGAAGTTGTCCGCGCGCACCCAGCTTCCCGCGATGAATGGATTTCGCATGGCGGCTGGCCCTAGTCTGCCACAACTCCCGTGGCCGGCTGCTCCCGCGGGACCGCAGGCGCGCCCGCGTCGGCCTGCCACTCGAATCGCACGGTCTCGCGGACCGCCTCGACGTCCCGGGCCGTGACCGCGGTGCGCCCCTCCTCCAGCATGCGATTCACGGCATGGATGCAGTACTTCTGGATCACGTACGGCTTCAGCTCGCTCCAGCCGAGGATCTTCTCGACGGCCTCGGATTCGTAGCGGAAGTAGCCCTCCACGGGCGTGCGGATGAGGGCCTCGGCCTCCTCGCGCGTGAAGGCCGCCAGCTCGATCTCGTCGAAGAAGTTGTACCAGGGGCTTCCCTCGCTGGTCCAGACGCGCTTGATGCCCACGCCGCTCATGATGGCGACCAGGTGCTCCGAGAACGTCTTCATGAAGATGCTCCGAAGGCGCTGGTTGATACGCTCGGAGTACTCGTTCAGCACGTCCACCTCGTCGATGAGGAGTGCGAGCTTGACCCGCTTGGGGGTGCGCTCCTTCAGCTCCTCGATCACCCTCTGGAGATCGTGGGCGAAGTCGCGCCCGTCGTAGGCGTCCTCGTCGATCCGAAAGCGGAGGGCGGACAGGGTTCCCGGAGAGAGCTTCAGCGTCTCCACGACGTCGCTCATCACGGCGTGGAAGAAGCCCGACTCGGGAACTCCCTGGAGATCGGTGAAGACCGGGAAGAAGCGATAGTCGCTCTCCGCGTCGGTCTCGAGGGCCCTCTTCAGGTGGTAGAGGAACGTCGTCTTCCCGATGCGTCGCTCCCCGGTGATCATGAGGCTGTTGTGGTGGAGGACGTTCAGCATCCGCGTGAGGAGCTTGTCGCGCCCGAAGAACATGTCGTCGGACAGGACGGGAGCGCCCGCGATGTACGGGTTGAAGCGATTGCGGACGGCTCGTCGCCGGCGAGCCCGCTGGACGGCGAAGCCGGCGCCGACGAACGTGACGGCCAGTCCGAAGGCCGAGGGCAGGAAGGCGCGGGTCTCGAACCAGCGGAGCCGGCGCGTGACGCGGAGCACCTCCGTGCGCTTCTCGCCGGAGGTGTCGATCGCCGTGACGGTGATCTCGTTGACGCCCGGTTCCAGGGAGAACTCCCGCTGGAAAGGGACGTTCCTCGGGATCTCCCGCGACTCCGCGGGGAGAGCCGGCACCAGCTCGGCCACCAGCTTCCCCCCCAGGCGAAACTCGATCCGGGCGACCCCGCGATCGTCGGTGGCCGCCCCGATCGCCTGTACGGTCGGGCCCTCCACGTCCTGATCCTTGGGCTCGATGAAGAGGAGCTCCGGCGCCTGGTTCGGGAAGAACCTCCGGCTGATCTCCTCGCCGGTCTTCCGCTCCGCGATAGCGAGCGCGTCGCGCGCCCGCATGTTCCCCGGGTCCAGCTCCAGGACCTCGCCCAGCCGGACGGCGGCGGCGGCAAACTTCCCGGAGACCATGAGGCGATCGGCGTCGGCCAGGAGCCCGTCGATGCGGAGGCGTTGATCCCTGGCCTTTTGCACCCCCTGAACCACTCTCTGGGCCTGGGCGAGAAGCTCGCGAGCCTGCCCGTTCGTGGGATCCGCCGCCGCGTCGGTGAGGGGCTTCAGCGCTTCCTCGTACTTGCCCGCTTCGAAGAGCCCCTTTCCGCGCTGGTAGGCGGCGGCTCGCTCCTCCTTGCTCTGTGACGCGCGGAGGCGCTCCTGGGCGACGCGCTTTCCCTCGAGGGCGGCCCCGTTCCGCGGGTCGAGGGCGAGGACCTCGTCGAAGCGGATGTTCGCGTCGGTGGCCTTCCCCTCCTCGAGGAGGCGTCGTCCGTCGCCCAGGGCCTGCTCGATCCGCGTCGTACGCGCCGCCGCGTCGGTGACGTCGCGCTTCTCCGCTGCGAACCCTCGTCTGGAGGTCGACCACGCGCTGCAGCGTCGCGGGGTCGAGGCTGCCGGCCACGATCGCCGCCTTGGCGAGGCGCTCCAGGGCCTCGTCGTAGCGCGTCCCCCGGGCCAGGTCGGAGGCTTCCCTCAGGAGACGCTCGACCTCGTCCCGGGCCAGTTGGGCCACGCGCTGGCTTCGCAGGTTCTCCGCCTCCTGCTTGTAGCGGAGCAGGTCCTTGTAAGTCCGGCTTCTCTTGATGACGCCGCGCTCCTCCTCGATGCCAAAGGTCTGGAGAGCGAGGTTCAGGTCTCCGGTACGGAGGTGGCAGAGGCCGAGGTAGTAGTACGGGAAGTAGTCGATGAACTCGAGGCCGTAGGTGCGCTCGTTGATGGCCGGACCGGGCTTGAGGCGGATCGCCTCCTTGAGGGAGCTCTTGGCCTCCTCGTACCTCCCCGCCCTCATGTCTCCCTCGATGGCGTCGAGGTAGTAGACGTACCACTCCTTGACGGCGAAGGCGGGGACGGCAGCCGCCAGCACCGCGGCGAAGGCCATCAGGAGCGCGCGGCGGGGCATGTCAGAGTCTAGCAGCATCGGCCGGCGTGGTGAGGGCCGACGAAAAAGGCCCGGGGTCGCCCCCGGGCCTCGGCTTCCGGCAGCGGCGGGTTGGCCTACTTCTCGTTCATCGCCGCGATGAGAGCGCCGCGTGCCGTGGCCGCCAGCGGGTCGGCGGCCATGCGGACCTCGGCGATCTCGATGGGGAGGGGCTTCGCCTTGAGGGTTCGCTCGAAGAGCTCCTTGAAGCCCTTGGGCTTGGCCGTCCCCCCCGACAGCACGATGGGGAGCGGGCGGTCGGCCCGGGGGAGCTTCTCGGCCGTCGACACGGCTCGGCGCAAACCGTCCACCAGGCTGTCGATCACGTCCTCGTAGTACACGTGGAGCGCCTTCTCGAACTTGTCGCGCGGAGCCTTCGAGAGGTCGAACCCCTCCTCCTTCTGGACCTTCACACGCGTCGCGTGCTCGTTCACCACGGCGCCCACCGACGCGTCGATGTAGTCTCCGCCCTTCGTGATGCTGAAGAGGATCGACGGGATCGACAAGTACGCCAGCGCCACGTTGCACATGCCGCCGCCGCAGGAGACGCCGATGCCGGTGAAGTTCTCGTTCTCGAGCTCGGAGAAGACGACGGCCAGGCCTTCGTTGATCGCCACCGCCTTGTAGCCCAGCGACTCGAAGTAGCGCCGGAGCGTGGCCTCGTGATACGTCAGGCTCGCCTCCTTGCCGGGCGCCGCCGCGGGCACCGAGAACGTGAGGATCTCGCCCGTGGACCGCGCCTTGGGGATGAGGGTCTGGAGGATCGCCTCGAGGACGGGCCAGGCCGACTTCTCGCGCGGGTTCAGGATGCCGTCGGCCATGGGTCGCCGGCACTCCGAGTTGAACATGTTGGCGAACTTCTCGGTGGCGGAGCCGTAGATCACGAGCTCCTCGCCGTCCCGGTAGTAGGCGATGCCGTTCTGGCCGAGGATCGTCTCGGTGAAGCGGGCATAGGGGACCGGGATGAACGCGTTGAGCTGCGCCGCCGATTCGATGTCCTTGCCGCGGCGCCGTGCCGCCACGATCTTGCTCGTGCCTACGTCGAGCCCCATGGGGTTCGAGCCGGCCTTCACGAGGTCGTCGATGCGGTCCTCGGCCTCCTGGGCTACCTTCCAAAGGTGGTCTTTGCGCTCGTCAGCCATCGTCCTATCCTCCGCTTCCCTTTGTGGAGCGCGCCCCGCGCGCCGTCGCATCCGCTCTCACAGAGCCCCGAGCCTCGTCGTCGTCCTTCACCTGGGCCTGGCGCCACTCGTCGTACAGCGCCCTGCGCCCGCGCCGGACCTCGTCTTCGCTCTTTCCCGTGCGCCTCGCCTCCTCGGCCATCCCCGCCTCGGCTCGCCGAACGCCGGGCCAGGGCTCGCCCAGGACCTTCAAGAAGTCGCCATCATAGCCGAAACCGAAGAGCCCCACGCTGGGGGGGACCGTCGCGTACTGGTCGGGCAGCCCGAAGGCGGCGAAGGGGAACCCCCTGGACCAGTCCATGTGGTTGCCGATCAGGTGCTTCGTCGGGTTGATGCTCACGAGGCCGTGGCCCACGCACATCTCTCCGGCGATCTCCCACCGCTGTCGCAGGTACTCGGTGAGGTTGCGTCCTGCCGCGAGCTGCGCTTGCGTGATGGGCAGGGCCCGGCCGCCCTCCCACCGCGTCTCGAACGAGACGCCCAGGAAAGAGCTGTTCAGGTTCAGGTAGATGTTCTTGCCGTTGGCCCAGATCGAGGTTCCGGCGTGGTTCGCCTTGCTGTCCTCCTCCACGACGCGGTAGACGCGGCCGAACCGGTCGATGAGGTAGTTGTAGCAGCGGTTCCTCACCAGGTACCGGAGCAGACGCTGGCTGCTGTCCCGGAGGCTCTCGTTGAAGGAGGCCTCGAGGGGCCAGATGTCGCTCTCGGACGTGTGGAACACGATGCCCACGGGCTTCGTGTAGACCTCTTCCTTGAGCCCGAGGCCCTCCTCGAAGACCTTGAACCGGCGCGGGTCGCCCGTGACCGCGAAGGTGGTGTCGATCCGAAGGCCGTTGCTGAACAGCTCCCAGTCGGCTCCCTTCTCGACGAGCCAGATGGCCGAGGGCGCCACCGCCGCGGGAAGGAGCGGGAGCGACTCGGCGACGGGCAGGGTCGGCACCGCGGCCAGGACGGGTGTCCCGACCGAAGGCCGCGTGGCGCGCAGGAGCCCCGCGCCGAGCAGAGCCGCGAAGGCGAGGACCGCCGCCACCGCGGCCATCCGGTTTCCCATGCGGCGCCGGGAGATGACGCGCACCGGCACGCCCAGCGTGCTGATCGCGGTCTCCGTTCCGTCGCCCTTGCGATCCGCCCACCGACGGAGCACCCGGTGGAGCCAGGGAACGTAGCTCGCCGCGCGGTCGATCGACTGGTGGCGCGACAGGGATTGCCGCAGGAAACGGAGCTTGGCGGCCGGGTCCTGGATCTCGCGGCTCACCTCTTCGACGGCGGCGACGAACTTGTCCCCTTTCGCGAGCCCCGCGCCGGCGCGTCGGGCTTGCGCTCCCACCCCCGCCGTGAGGCCGGCGGCAGGCCTGCCAAAGGGTTCCAAGGGGAGGGATTATAGCACTCTCAGAAGAGGGGTCGCGTGAACAGAAGGGACGCCTGGCGAGAGCGGAGGTAGGGGAAGAGGACGGCGCACGACGGCACCTCGTAGAGGCTCTGCAGGACCAGGGCCGGGGGATAACGAAGCGGGGCGTGGCCGAGAGCCAGGCCCAGGACGACGGCGTAGGTCGTGAGCGATGCGAGGCAGTAGACCATCGCCACGGAGCGGCAGAAGGCGATCCGCCGCAGCAGGCCTGCCGCGACGAGGAGGTGCAGCGTCGCCCGCCCGGCGGCTTCCCAGAGCGGCCAGAACGCGAGGGGCGTCGGCGCGGCCGCTACGGCGAGGACCATCTCGAGCAGGCCCGCCAGCACGAAGAAGCCCGCCGAAAGGGCCACGCCGCGCGGGGTCGTCTTGAGTCCCGCCATGTCGAGGATCCCCCCGATTGGATTATAGTGACGCCCGAGGCCCGGGCCCACCGATGACCCATGACACGAGCGGCGCTCGCCGTCGCGCGCCGCGGCTGCCGATAAGGATCGAAGGCTCCCTTCGGGGAAGGACGGAGCGGGCGGTCTCCGTCATCGACCTGAGCCTGACGGGATGCCTCGTGCGCTGCGGCTCGGCGCTCGATCACGGGGCCATTCTCGATCTCCACTTCGAGCTCCAACAGGACCCCTTCGGCGCCAAGGTCCAAGTCACCGAGAGCTCCCTGGACGGAGCTTCGGGCGGCGACGAGCCCGCTCGCTACCTCGCGGGCCTGGCCTTCCTCGGCCTCCCGGCCCGCGAAGAGGCCCGGCTCCGGCGCTTCCTCGAGGACGAGAGACGGAGGCGGAGTGCAGACGCGGCCCCTCAGTGAGGTTTCGTCCCGGGACCTCCGAGCCCTGCTCGAGGAGGAATCGGGATACTGGAGCGATGAGCTGCTCTGGGACTACTCCGAGGTCTGCTCCGCGGTCGCCAGCGGCCTCGACCGCCGCACGCTGACCGGGCGCGTGCTCCAGGACGGTCCGCGTTCCCTCGCGTACTGCTACTACATGATGGACACCGGCCGCGCCATCGTGGGATCCCTCTTCGCCGCCGCCCCGTTCCGGGGACAGGGGCTGGAGGAAGGGCTGCTCGAGGCGGTCCTCGCCGAGGCCCAGGGGCGTCCCGGAAGCGATCGGGTCGAGTGCCAGACCCTCTTCTCGACGGCCAAGGACGCCGATCGCCGCTTCCAGCGGGCGGGCTTCGAGGGGCGGCGGCGCCACTACCTCGTGCGCGGCCTGGACGAGCCCCTCGCGACCTCGCGATCGTCCGTGCGGCTTCGCACGCTCCGACGGGACGACCTCGCCGCCGCGGCGCGCATCATCCACCGCAGCCACGAAGGGAGCCTCGACGCCGCCCTCAACCTCACCTACGCCACGGTCAGCTCGTGCCGCGGCTTCGTGGAGACCCTGGTGCTGCGCTCGGGCTGCGGGCGCTTCGCCGCCGACGCGTCCCTCATCGCCGAGGGTGACGAGGGCGCCGTGGGCGTCGTCCTCTCCAGCCATCTCTCCCCGACCAACGGGCACCTCTGCCAGGTCTCCGTGGCGCCCGAGGCCCAGTCGCAGGGCCTCGGGACCGCCCTCGTCGCCGCCGCCCTCGACGCCTTCCGGCAGCAGGGCCTTCGAACCGCGAGCCTCTCGGTGACGGTGGACAACGATCGGGCGTACGCCCTCTACACCCGCCTGGGCTTTCGCATCCGAAGGGAGTTTGCCGCCCACGCGTGGGTGCGCCCCCCCGCGCGCATCGCACTTCCGGCATGACGCCGGTCCTGCTCCTGCTCCTCGCCGGCCCGCCGACCGGAGCCGTCATGGTGCTGCCCCCCACCCCGACCGTCGCGGATGCCGAGGCCGCGTGGGCGGGAGAGGTGGTGGCGGACTTCCTCCCCCGGGACCTCGCGCGTCTCGGCGTGGCCTCCGTCGATCGAGCCGATCGCCTTCGGGCCCACGAGGCCCTGGCCATCCCTCCGGTCTCGGTGACCCGCGCCACCTCCATCCGCATGGCGGAGGCCCTCGGCGTCTCCCGCCTCGTCGTCGGCAGCTACGAGACGAAGGGGCAGTCCCTGGGCCTCTCGCTCCGCATCCTCGACGTGGGGCGGGGCACCCTCAGCGCCCCTCTCATCGCGGACGGTGCTCCCGAGACCCTCCCGAGCCTGGTTCGATCCCTCGCCTGGGACATAGCACTTTCGGGGCCGACGCCGATCACGACGACTCGGGATGCCTTCCTCGGCCACCCTCGGCCGCCGTCGTGTCCGCTGGCGGCCCTCCGCGCCTACGGGCAGGCCCTTGCGGCTCGCGACGTCTCGGCACGCCGCTCGCTCCTGAAGCAGGCGCTCGCCCTGGCTCCTTCGTTCGACGAGGCGCGGGTCGCCCTCGCCCGGATCCAGGTCGACTCTCGCGACAGCGCCGGTGCCCTCGAGACCCTCGCCCGCGTCGCGCAGGAGTCGGGAGTGTCCCGGGTGGCGCAGTTTCTCAAGGGCCGCGCGCAACTCGACCTTGGTCGCTACCGGGACGCCGCCGGGCACTTCGCCGGGCTTTCCGCGGAGGCGCCGACGGCCGGTGTCCTCAACAACTACGCCCTCGCGCTGCTGCGGGGCGGGACCGGGCCCGCGGGCGAACGGGCGTCCGACGTCCTGCGAAAGGCAGTCGAGGTGGGTCCCGGCATCCCCGAGCCTCCCTTCAACCTGGGATGGGCCCTGCTCAGCGAGGGGGATGGGGACGCGGCGGCGTTCTGGATGCGCGGGGTCCTCCAGGAGGACCCGCGCGACGCCCACGCCCGCATCGTCCTCGTCTGGAGCCTGCGCCAGGCGGGGCACGCCGAAGAGGCCGACGCCGAGTGGAAGCCCCTCGTCGCCGCGGCGCCGTCCTACGAGCCCTTCACCGCCGCCGATCTCGGGCGTCGCTTCGAGCGGGTCATGACCTCCGAGAACCCGCCCGTTCTCGACCAGGATCGGTGGGGGGACACCCAGGCCGCGGCGTCGCACCTGGGGCGCGCCGAGAAGATGGCGGAGGCGGGGGACACGGAGGGCGCGCTCCGCGAGCTCAACCAGGCCGCCTACCTCGACCCCTACGGCGCCCGGGTTCATCTTCACCTCTCCCGGACCCACCGTGCGCGCGGAGACCTCGACAAGGCGCTGAGCGAGCTCCGGATGTCGCTCTGGTGCCGCGAGGATCCCTCGGTGCGGGCCGAGCTTGCGGCTCTCCTCAAGGAGATGGGCCGGAGCCCCGAGGCCCGGGCGGAGGCCGAGAAGGTCCTCAAGCTGGACTCGCCGGAACGCCGACGCCCTCCGGGTCCTCGAGGGACTCTGAGAACCGACCTATAATCGACCCGCATGCTGGAGCTTCTCGTCCTGCTCGCCGCCCAGGGGGCCGCCGTGGCCTCTCGCCCCGCCCCGCCGCGAGCGGGGTTGTCCTGGGCGGAGGCCGACGCCCTCGATGTGAAGCTCGAGGCCATCGACAGGCGCCAGAAGAACGGGAAGACCGCGCGGGCCGAGACCGTGGAGATCTCGGAGAGCGAGCTCAACTCCTACGTGAACCTGAAGCTCAGGATCCCCGACGGGGTGACCGACGTCGCCGTCCACCTGGACCGCGAGCGCGTGGCGGCAACCGCCGTCGTCGACGTGGACAAGCTGCAGGTCAAGCCCGCGTCGTCGTCCTGGAACCCCATGTCCCTCCTCGGAGGGCGAGTGCCCGTCTCGCTCCGGGGAAAGCTCGTGGCGCAAGACGACGGCTTCGCCTCCATCGAGTTCGAGGAGGTGAAGCTCGGTGCCTTTCCGCTACCGCCCACGGCGCTCGAACAGCTCGTCGTCGCGGCCACGCAAGAGCCGCGAGAACCCCGAGGGCATGGACGTCCTGGCACCGTTCCGCCTTCCGTACTCGATGAAGCGGGTTCGCCTTCAGCCCGGGCGAGCCTTCCTGGAATTCTGAGCCTGGACCCAGCGGCGCCCGTCCAGTACGCCAAGGGCGTCGGGCCGCAGCGGGCCGCGGCTCTCCGGAAGCTGGGCGTGGCCACGATCGAGGACCTCCTCGGCCACGTCCCCTTCCGATACGAAGACCGTCGGAGCTTCGCCCGGATCGCGGACCTCAGGGCCGGGATGAAGGTGGCGGTCTCGGGAGCGGTGGCCGTGGCTGGACTTCGCCGCGCGCGGCGCATGACCCTGTACGAGATCCGTCTCGAGGATGGCACCGGCCGGTTGAAGGCCCTCTGGTTCAACCAGCCGTTCTTGAAGGACGTCCTGCCCCGCGGCGCCCGCGTCGTCCTCTACGGCGCCGTGGAGCCCGACGCCCACGGCAGCCGGCAGCTCATGATGGCCTCGCCGCAGTACGAGGTCTTCGAGGACGACGACGCGCCGGGCATCCACACCGGCCGCGTCGTCCCCGTCTACGAGAAGCTCGGCCCTCTCGCCGGGAAGTTCCTGCGCCGGATCCTCACACAGCTCGTTCGCGAGCTGCCCGAGGAGATCCCCGATCCCCTTCCGGCCGAGGTGCGCGCTCGTCTCGGCGTTTCCGGCCGCGCCCAGGCGCTGCGGCGGATCCACGACCCCGGCGACGAGGACGTGGCGCTGCTCAACGCCGCACGCAGCCCCGCGCACCTTCGCCTGATCCTCGAGGAGTTCTTCCTCTTCCAGCTCGGCCTGCTCCTGCGGCGCCGGGGACTGAAGGGCTCCCGCAAGGGGATCGCGTTCGTCATCGGCGAAAGGACCCGCGAGGCGGTGAAGCGCATCCTTCCCTTCCACCTGACCGGCGCCCAGAAGCGGGTTCTCCGCGAGATCGCCGACGACATGCGATCTTCCCATCCCATGAATCGCCTCATCCAGGGGGACGTCGGCTCGGGGAAGACCGTCGTCGCGCTTCTCTCGATGGTGATCGCCCTCGAGAACGGATACCAGGCGGCGTTCATGGCTCCGACCGAGATCCTGGCGGAGCAGCACTTCCTGACCTTTCGGCGCCTCCTGTCGCGTTCCGGCTACAAGGCCGACCTCCTGACCTCGGCCCTGAAGGGGAAGGAGCGGACGGCGGCGCTCGGGCGGCTGGTGTCGGGGGAGACCCAGATCGCCGTCGGGACCCATGCCCTCATCCAGGAGGGGCTCCGGTTCCAGAAGCTCGGTCTCGCGGTGATCGACGAGCAGCACCGCTTCGGCGTCCTCCAGCGGGAGGACCTGACCCGGAAGGGATACGACGTGGACGTCCTCGTCATGACCGCCACGCCCATCCCTCGGACGCTCGCCCTCACGGCCTACGGGGACCTCGACGTGTCGATCCTGGACGAGCGGCCCCCGGGACGGTCCCCCATCCGCACCGTGGTGAGGAGCGCCTCGGACCGGCGCGAGGCGGCCGATCTCGTTCGGCGCGAGGTCGCGGCCGGACGCCAGGCCTACGTCGTCTATCCGCTCGTCGAGGAGTCGGAGAAGCTCGAGGACGTGAAGGCGGCGACCCAGATGGCGGAGGAGTGGAGGCGCGCGTTGCCCGGGCGCGCGGTGGGGCTCCTCCACGGGCGGCTGAAGAGCGCCGAGAAGGAAGAGGTGATGGGCGCCTTCGCCCGCGGCGAGATCCGCGTCCTCGTGGCCACGACCGTCGTCGAGGTGGGAGTCGACGTCCCGAACGCCACCGTGATGGTGATCGAGCACGCCGAGCGCTTCGGCCTGGCCCAGCTCCACCAGCTGCGGGGGCGCGTCGGCCGCGGCGCGGGTCTGTCGACCTGCGTCCTGCTGGGCCACGGGCATCTCTCCGAAGTCGCCCGGGAGCGCCTCGCTGTCATGGCGCGCACCGACGACGGCTTCGTGATCGCCGAGAAGGACCTCGAGATCCGCGGCCCTGGCGACTTCTTCGGCACGCGCCAGTGGGGGATGCCGAACTTCCGCGTCAGCCAGCTCATCCGCGATCGCGACCTCCTCGAGCGGGCGCGGGTCGAGGCCGTCCGGTACGCGGACGAGCTGCCGACCGCCACGCCGCCCCCGGCGCTCAAGGCCTTCCTCGAGACGGGAGGGTGGGAGCGCCGCTTCGGCCTCGCGCGTGTGGGATGACGCGGATCATCGCCGGCGGGGCGAGGGGGCGGCGGCTGAAGACGCCGGCGGGATCCGCCACGCGTCCCACCGGGGCTCGGGTCCGGCAGACGCTCTTCGACATCCTCGCCCCGCGTCTCCCCGGATCCCGCTTCCTCGACGCCTTCGCCGGGAGCGGGGCGATCGGCCTCGAGGCATTGTCGCGGGGAGCCGTCCTCGCCGCTTTCGTCGACACGAGCGCCCCGGCCGTCGCGGCCATCCGCGAGAACGCACAGGCCCTCGCGGCGAGCGGGGGAGAGGTCCTCGTGTTCCGGCAGGACGCGCGCGTGGCGCTCGCGGCGCTCGCGGCCCAGGGCCGGCGGTTCGACGTCGTCTATCTGGACCCGCCCTTACGACAGCGACCTCTACGAGACGGCCTTGAGCGCGATCGCCGCGTCGGGCCTCCTGGCCGAAGGAGGGGTCGCCGTTGCGGAACATTTCCACAAACGCGCCCTCCCGGAGACAATAGGGAGCCTCGTCCGACGCCGGTCGGTACGCGTGGGGGATCACGTCCTCGCGTTCTACGGAGCCGAAGGTCAGGAGAGCGGGTCGCCTTGAGACAGAAGCGCAGCCGGAAGTCGGTGGCGGTCTTTCCCGGGTCCTTCGATCCCATCACCAACGGACACCTCGACATCGTGCGGCGGTCGCTCTCGGTCTTCGACGAGGTGGTCGTCGCGATCCTCGTGAACTCCGACAAGCGCCCGCTCTTCACGGCGGGGGAGCGCGTCGAGATCATCCGCGAGGCCTACGTCAAGGAGCCGCGGGTGCGGGTCGACACGTTCTCGGGGCTCCTCGTGGAGTACGCCGTCAAGGTCGGGGCGTCGGCGATCGTGCGGGGGCTCCGGGCGATCTCGGACTTCGAGTACGAGTTCCAGATGGCGCTCATGAACCGCCGCCTCGATCCCCGCATCGACACGATCTTCCTCATGGCTCCCGAGGAGTACTCGTATCTGTCCTCGCGCCTCGTCAAGGAGGTCTCGGCGCTCGGCGGCCGCGTCCGCGGCCTCGTGCCTCCCGTGGTGGAGCGGCGCCTTCGCGAGAAGCACGGGGCGCCGCGGCCGCTCGCCCGAGGGAGGAGCCGCCGGTGAAGGCCGGCCCCTCCGATGTGGAGCTGTCGCGCCGGGCGCGTGCCCTCGAGGTGTCCCCGACAGTGGCGATGTCGCAGCGGGCGACGGCCCTCAAGGCCGAGGGGCGGAGGATCCTCGATTTCAGCGTCGGGGAGCCGGACCAGGGTACGCCGGAGCACATCACGGCGGCGGGCGTCGCCGCGATGCAAGCCGGGAGGACACGGTACGCCCCCGCAGCCGGCATTCCCGAGCTGCGAGCCGCGGTGGCGCGGCGCTATCTCGCGACGGATCACGTTTCCTTCGCGCCGTCCGAGGTGGCGATCACCGTCGGCGGAAAGCAGGCGCTCTACCTCGCGTGTCAGGCGCTTCTCGACCGGGGCGACGACGTCGTCGTGCCGTCACCCTATTGGCCCACGTTCGCCGAGTGCGCGCGGCTCGCGGGTGCCAAGGCCGTCTTCGCCCGGACCCGCGAGGAGGAGGGGTTCCGTGTCACCGCTCGCCTGATCGGCCGAGCTCTCACGCCCAGGACCCGCGTCGTCGTGATCAACTCCCCGTCCAATCCAACCGGCGCGGTCGTGGAGCCGTCGGAGCTCCTGGCCCTGGCACGCCTGGCCCACAGGCGCCGGTTCACGCTCCTCTACGACGACACGTACGCGAGGCTCGCCTTCGGCGGGCCGAAACCGGACCTCCAGGCCGCGCGCAAGCTGGCCGGGGACCGCCTCGTCGTGATCGGCACCGCGTCGAAGACCTATTGCATGACCGGCTGGCGCCTCGGCTGGGTGCTCGGCCCCAAGGCTCTCGTCGACGCCTGCGCCGCGCTCATCTCCCACAGCACGCAGTGTCCGTCGACCTTCGTCCAGGTCGCGGCCGTCCAGGCGCTCGACGGGCCGCAGGAGATCGTGGCGACCCTGGCCGCGGAATATCGGCGCCGGCGCGATTTCGTCCATCCCGCGATCTCCGCGATTCCCGGGGTCCGCTGCGTGCGCCCCGACGGCGGCTTCTACGTCTTCCCGAACCTCGCCGGCTTTCTCACCCGCGAGACCCCGACGACGCTGGCCCTCGGAGGCCGGCTGCTGGAAGAGCAGGGAGTCGCCCTCGTGCCCGGCGAAGGGTTCGGCGCTCCCGGGTACGCCCGTCTTTCCTTCGCGCGCCCGATGGAAGAGCTGCGCGAGGGAGTCGACCGGATCGCCGCGTTTCTCGGCGGCCTGGTCCTGGGTTAGGCGAGATGGCGGACTTCGAGCTGAGCGCGGGCTCTCCCGTCGTGCTCTACCTCCGCGATCCCAAGGAGAAGATCTGGGGCCTTCTCCTGTCGATGACCACGGCGGGCATCGCCGTCCGTGGCATCGACCTCACGGTGTTCGACGACTGGATGAGGCAGGAGGCCCGGAAGGAGGAGGTCCTCCTCGGGCTCCTCACGCTCTTCTATCCGATGCACCGCGTCGAGCGGCTGGAGCGCGACGAGAGCGTCGGGCCCCATCACGAGCTACGCCGACCGGTTCGCGAGCGAAGTGGGTCGCACGGTCGACGAGGCCGCGCGGGGCCGCTTCAGCGACGAGAGCTGACTACCGCCCCCCGCCGAAGAACACCCCCGTGAGCGGCCCGACCGGAGCCAGGAACGTCGGGGCCATCAGGAGAAGGTCCCCGTTCTGTCCGATCCGGTGGGAGTAGCGGCCGTAGGGGACCGCCGCCGTTCGGAGAGGCCTTCCGTAGCTGTACCCGTTCGTCCAGAACCGCGAGTACCCGTAGGGGCTCGCGTCGTGGCTGCGGTAGAAGCTCGCGATGGGGTAGCGCGAGGCGGCTGGGTCGTCGACGAAGTAGCCGTAGCCCTCACCCTGGGACGAGCGGTAGAAGGAAGCGATGTCGTGGGGATCCTGCAGCACTCGGATCGGCCGCCGCTCCTCGGGCCGGGGCGCATCGCCACCGTTGTCGACGTCCTGCGCGGCCAGCGCACCGGCTCCCAACAAGACCGACAGACCCGCGGCCAAAGCCAGCTTCGTCATGGCGCTCTCCTCAAGAGTCCGGGGTTCCGGAGGGGCCCCGTCTCAGTGGATTATACGGCGGCCCCGCGGCCGCGGTTGTGAGCGGACGTACAGGAAGGCGTAACTGGTTGACCGGGCTATAATTCATCCGAGGTTCCCCATGCCCCCCCTCTACTTCGACAACCATGCGACGACGCCCGTGGATCCGGCTGTCCTCTCGGCCATGCTCCCTTACTTCACCGAGCGGTTCGGCAACCCCTCGGGCCGCGGCCACGTGTTCGGGGCCGAAGCCCACGCCGCGGTCGAGGAGGCGCGCGGCCAGGTGGCGGCGCTCGTCGGCGCCGAGCCCGAGGAGATCGTGTTCACCTCCGGCGCGACCGAAGCCGACAACCTGGCCCTTCGCGGCGCCCTTCGCCCGTCGAGGGGCGGGCACGCGGTGGTGAGCGCCATCGAGCATTCGGCGATCCTGGAGCCCTGTCGGACCCTCGAGCGCGACGGCCTCGAGGTGACGCGCGTCGGCGTGACGGGCGACGGCCTCGTGAGCGCGGCCGACGTCGTGGCGGCGATGCGGCCCGACACCGCCCTCGTTTCGATCATGGCGGCCAACAACGAGATCGGAACGCTCCAGCCCGTGGCGGAGGTGGGGGCCGTGTGCCGCGAGCGGGGAATCCTGTTTCACTCCGACGCCGTCCAGGCCGTCGGCCGCGTTCCCATCGACGTCTCCGACCCTGGGCGTCGACCTCATGAGCCTCTCCGCCCACAAGATGTATGGGCCGAAAGGCGTCGGGGCCCTCTACGTGCGTCGTGGTCGGCGGCCGCGGATCCGTTTGCAGCCTCAGGCGGAAGGTGGCGGACAGGAGCGCGGCCTTCGCTCGGGGACTCTCAACGTCCCGGGCATCGTGGGCTTCGGTGTCGCCGCGCGCCTCGCCGCGGAAGCCCTGGCCTCCGGCGAGCCGGAAAGGCTCGCCGCCCTCAGGGATCGTCTCTTCGCCGGCCTCCTCACGCGCATCGACGGGGTGACGCTCAATGGATCCCTCGAGAAACGACTTCCGGGGAACGCCCACGTGTCCATCGCCGGCGCCGAGGCCGAGACCCTGATCGTTTCGCTCGGCGGGCGCATCGCGATCTCGTCCGGCGCCGCGTGCGCCGAGGCCGATGGCAGGGGATCCCACGTCCTTCGGGCTCTCGGTATGACAGAGGAGCGCGTCTACACGTCTCTTCGATTCGGCGTCGGCCGGTATAATACGGAAGCCGAGGTGGACGCCGTCGTCGAAGCCATCGCCGAGGCGGTGAAGGCCGCCCGCGATCGCTCGCCGTCGATACGCTAGCGAGCGTAGCCGAGCGAAAAGCCCATCACGCAAATCGCATGCCTTCGCGGTGCTGCTGTCACAGAGTGCAAAGCGCTCCAAGCTTTTTTGCTGGAATGAGTTAGGAGATGGCGTTGGAGGAGTTTCCACAAGGTTTTCCACAGTTTCTGTGGATAGCGGAGTTCTGAATTGATCAAGAAGCCGAGGCTGTTCACACCGGGTCCGACGCAGCTTCATCCCGGAGTCCAGGAAGCGATGGCCCGACCGATCCTGCACCATCGCACCGACGAGTTCCGCGCGATCTTCAAGGAGTGCACCGCGGGCCTCAAGACCTTTCTCAAGACCGACCGACGACGTGTTGATCCTCGCGTGTTCGGGATCGGGTGCTATGGAGGCGGCGCTCGTGAACGTCCTCTCGCCGGGCGAGTCGATGCTCGCCCTCGTCGCCGGAAACTTCGGACAGCGCTGGGCCGACATCGGACGCGCTCACGGCATGGACGTCCACGTCCTGGAGGCGGCGTGGGGCGACGCCGTCCCACCCGCCGCGGTCGCCGACGCCCTGGACCGCGATCCCGAGGATCCGCGCGGTCTTCGTCCAGCTCTCGGAGTCCTCGACCGGCGCCCGCCACGACATCCAGGGGCTCGCCGAGGTGGTGAGGAAGCGCCCCGAGACCCTTCTCGTGGTGGACGCGATCTCCGGCGCGGGCGCCATGGCGCTCGAGACGGCCGCCTGGGGAGTGGACGTCGTCGTGGTGGGCAGCCAGAAGGCGCTGGCTCTTCCGCCGGGTCTCGCCTTCCTCTCGATCGGCGCGAAGAGCCGCGCTCGGATCGACACGTCCTCGTCGCCCCGCTTCTACTTCGACCTGCGCCGCGAGCGGAAGGCCCAGGCGGGAGGGGAGTCGGCCTTCACCCCCGCGATCACGCTGATGGTCGGGCTCAAGGCCGCCCTCGACTTCGTCGGGTCCATCGGCGGCGTCGACGCCCTCGTGAAGAACGCCGGCACCCTCGCGACGATCACACGGAGCTTTGCCGGCGCTGTCTCGCTGCCGCTCGTGGCGCCAAAGGCCCACGGCGACGCCCTGACGGCGCTCTTCCCCCCGCCGGGATCGAGTCGGGGGCCATCGTCAAGGCCCTGAAGTCCGAGTTCGCGTCGACCGTGGCCGGAGGGCAGGGGCAGCTCAAGGGGAAGATCTTCCGGATCGCCCACCTCGGCTACTACGACGTCACCGACATCCTCGGGCTGCTCGCGACCCTGGAGATCGCCCTCCACCGTCTCGGTCACAAGTTCGACCTCGGACGCGGCATGGCGGCCGCCGAGGCGGAATACGTGAAGGGTGCGCAATGAGCACCAAGATCCTCATTCTCGAGGGAATCACCGACAAGGGCCTCGAGATCCTGAAGGCCGAGGGCTGGACCCTCGACATGAAGAAGGCCATGCCTCCGGCCGAGCTGGCCAAGATCATCGGCTCCTACGAGGCGATGACGATCCGCAGCAGCACGCAAGTGACGGCCGAGGTCGTCGACGCGGCCAAGAAGCTGCGAGTCATCGGCCGGCCCGGCGTCGGCGTCGACAACGTGGACCTGGCCGCCGCCACGCGCGCCGGCATCGTCGTGATGAACTCGCCGGGAGGCAACCTCGTCTCGACTGCGGAGCTCGCCTTCGCTCTGCTCATCTCCATGGCTCGGAACATCGCCCAGGCCGACGCGTCCATCAAGGCGCAGAAGTGGGACCGCAAGTCCTTCGCGGGCGTCGAGCTGCACGGCAAGCGCGTCGGCGTCGTGGGACTCGGCCGCATCGGCCGGGAGGTGGCGGCGCGCTGCCAGGCCTTCGGCATGGAGGTCTACGCCTTCGATCCCTTCGTGGCCTCCGCCGTGGCGGAGAAGGTACGGGTCAAGCTCGTCTCCTTGGACGAGCTGCTGCAGGCCTGCGACTTCTTCACGCTCCACACGACGCTGACCAAGGAGACGCGCCACCTGATCGGCAAGGACGCTTTGTCCAAGATCAAGCCCGGAGCGCGTATCGTGAACGCGGGACGTGGCGAGCTGATCGACGACGCGGCGCTCCTCGCGGCCCTCGAGAGCGGCCGCGTGGCCGGCGCCGCCCTGGACGTGCATTCGCAGGAGCCGCCCGTCGATTGGCGCCTCGCCTGCCATCCGAGGGTCGTGGCGACGCCCCACATCGGCGCCTCGACTGCCGAGGCCCAGGAGCGCGTCGGCACCGACATCGCGATCCAGGTGCGCGACTTCCTGAAGGGCGGCGTCATCCAGCAGGCCGTGAACTTCTTCTCGCTGTCCGGCGACCTCTACGACCAGGTCCGTCCGGCCATGGACCTGGCCGAGCGCCTCGGGATGTTCCTGGCCCAGGTCTGTGGCGGATCACTCGAGCGCCTCGAGGTCGGCCTCTACGGCGATCTCCGGCAGCTCGACGTCAAGCCGATTCTCTCGGCGGCCGCCTACGGCATTCTCCGTCCGGGCCTCGGCGATGGCGTCACGGTCGTCAACGCCCTCTCGATCGCCAAGGACAAGGGGATCGAGATCCACGAGTCGACCTCGTCGGCCGACGTCGCTTTCGCCAACCTCATGGTCATTCGACTCAAGACCAGCGACTCCGAGCTGTCGGTGTCCGGGACGCTCTTCGGCCCGAATCACCTGCGCCTGGTCGACGTCGACGGCGTCGAGGTCGACACGATCCCGCAAGGGAACATCCTGATCGTCAAGAACGACGACACGCCCGGCGTCATCGGCCACATCGGCACGCTGCTCGGCGCGCGGTCCATCAACATCGCTCGCATGGGCGTCGGGCGAAAGCCCGGAAGCGGTCGGGCCATCATGCTGATCGAGGTGGACAGCGAGCCCCCGGCAGCGGTCCTGGCCGAGGTAGCCGCGATCCCCGGCGTCCGCGACGCGCGGGCCATCCAGCTGGGTTAGACTTCCCGGCCTATGGCGAACTCCATCACCATCAAGGACGGCGTCCTCCAGGTTCCCGACGATCCCGTCATCCCCTTCGTCGAGGGGGACGGCACGGGGCGCGACATCTGGCGCGCCTCGGTGCGGGTCTTCGACGCCGCGGTGGCGAAGTGCTACGGCGGCAAGCGCAAGATCGCCTGGCTCGAGGTCCTGGCGGGCGAGAAGGCCTTCAACAAGACCGGCGAGTGGATGCCCGCCGAGACGCTCACGGCCTTCCGCCAGCACCTGGTCGGCATCAAGGGTCCGCTCACGACGCCCGTCGGCGGCGGCATCACGTCCCTGAACGTCGCCCTGCGCCAGCAGCTCGACCTCTACGTCTGCCTGCGCCCGGTCCGCTACTTCAAGGGCGTGCCGAGCCCGGTGAAGCGCCCCGAAGACGTCGACATGGTGATCTTCCGGGAGAACACCGAGGACATCTACGCGGGGATCGAGTGGGCCGCCGAGACTCAGAGCGCGAAGAAGGTCATCGCCTGGCTCCAGTCGGAGATGGGCGTCAAGAAGATCCGCTTCCCCGAGACGAGCGGCATCGGCATCAAGCCCGTGTCCCGCGAGGGCTCGGAGCGCCTCGTGCGCGCCGCCGTCCGGTACGCCCTGCGGTTCGGCCGCAAGAGCGTCACCCTCGTCCACAAGGGCAACATCATGAAGTTCACCGAGGGGGCCTTCAAGGACTGGGGCTACGCCCTCGCGGCCCGGGAGTTCCGGGCCGACATCGTGACCGAGCGCGAGAGCTGGATCCTCGGCAACAAGGAGAAGACTCCCGGCCTCAGCGTCGAAGACAACGCCAAGGCCATCGAGCCCGGCTACGACCTCATGACCGACGACCAGAAGGGGAAGGTCCGCAAGGAAGTGGAGACGGCTCTTGCCCTGCTCCCGAGCCACGGCGACGGGAAGTGGAAGAAGAAGGTCCTGATGCGCGATTCCATCGCCGACATCACGCTCCAGCAGGTGCTCACGCGGCCGAAGGACTTCGAGGTGATCGCCACCCTGAACCTGAACGGTGACTACCTCTCCGACGCCCTGGCGGCCCAGGTCGGCGGCATCGGCATCGCCCCGGGCGGAAACATCAACTACGACACCGGCCACGCCATCTTCGAGGCGACCCACGGCACGGCCCCGAAGTACGCCGACCTCGACAAGGTGAATCCCGGCTCGGTGATCCTGTCGGGCGCGATGATGCTGCAGTACCTCGGATGGGTCGAGGCGGCCGAGGCCATCGAGGCCTCCCTCGAGAAGACCATCGGCCAGAAGCGCGTCACGTACGACTTCGAGCGGCAGATGGAGGGCGCGACGCTCCTCAAGACGTCGGAGTTCGCCTCGGCCCTCATCGAGAACCTCTGAAACCATCGGCGGACGGCGCGTGCTCGTCCTGGAGGAGTCATGAATAGGAAAGTCACCGTCGTCGGGGCGGGCAATGTGGGCGCGACGCTCGCCCAGCGCGTCGCCGACAAGGAGCTCGCCGACGTCGTGCTCATCGACATCGTCGAAGGCATGCCGCAGGGGAAGGGCCTCGACATCATGGAGGCGACTCCCGTCGAGGGCTCCGACTCCCGGGTTGTCGGCACGAACGACTACAAGGACACCGCAGGCTCCGACGTCGTCGTGATCACGGCCGGGATCGCCCGCAAGCCTGGCATGAGCCGCGACGACCTCCTGAACACCAACTACAAGATCGTCAAGGAGTGCACCGAGAACGTCCTCAAGCACTCGCCCAACACGATCCTGATCGTGGTCTCGAACCCCCTCGACGCCATGTGCCAGGTGGCCTTCAAGGTCTCGGGGCTGCCCAAGCACCGGGTCTTCGGCATGGCGGGCGTCCTGGACAGCGCGCGGATGCGGTCGTTCATCGCGATGGAGCTGGGCGTCTCGGTCGAGAACGTCCACGCCTTCGTCCTCGGCGGCCACGGCGACACGATGGTCCCGCTGCCTCGCTTCTCGACCGTGGCAGGCGTCCCCATCACCGAGCTCCTCTCTCCGGAAAGGGTCGACGCGATCTGCAAGCGCACCGCCTCCGGTGGCGCCGAGATCGTCGCGCTCCTGAAGACGGGCTCGGCCTACTACGCGCCGTCGGCGTCAGCCGCCGAGATGGTCGACGCGGTCCTGAAGGACAAGCACAAGATCCTTCCGTGCTGCTGCTACCTCGAGGGAGAGTTCGGCGTGAAGGGGCTCTACGTCGGCGTCCCGGCCCAGCTCGGCGCCAAGGGGATCGAGAAGATCTGGGAGATCAAGCTCACCGACGGCGAGCGCGTGGCCCTCGAGAAGTCCGCCGCCGCCGTCAAGGAGCTGGTGGACGTCCTGAAGGTCTGAGGGCGCGCCCACGCCGACCCCCTCCTGACGGGAAGAACCTAACTCGGCTTCTTGCGCCGGCGCGGTCGCTCCTCGACGCCGTGGACTCCTCCGTGAAGCCGGGCCCCTAAACGATCACCCTCCCCCATCTTGGCCTCGATGGGCGTTTAGGCTTACTACTCAGTCGAATCTCTTACCACTACACAAGGGAAAGGTGTGTATGCGTTGACTTACTTCGAACATGATGTAAGCTAGTAATGGAAGAAGGGGTGGAAGACAGACATGGAAGCTGCGTATGTGACGAGTAAGGGGCAGCTTGTGGTTCCCGCCAAGCTGCGGAGAAGGTACGGCATCAAGCCTGGAACCAAGGTGTTCTTCGTGGAGAGAGGAGACGAGATCTTGTTCCAGCCCGTCACACGCGAGTACGTTCGCAGCGTCTGCGGGATGCTCGCCAGTTCCTCATCCGTGGCAGAGGAGCTTCTGAACGAGAGGGCCAGGGAAGCGCACAACGAGGGTCGACTTGAGAAGCTCGGTCCTCGATAGTTACGCCATTCTGGTGTTCCTTTTCCGGCAGTCGGGGCACGAGAAGGTGCTCGAGATGCTGGAGCGCACCGTCGGAACAGAACGGCCTTCGCTGATCGCCGCACCGAACTGGGCTGAGGTTCGCTACATCGTCGAGCGAAAGGCGGGGGCAGAACAGTGGCCGGAGGTTCGGGCCAAGCTACGAGCCCTTCCGATCGAAATCGTGCCTGCCGATGAGCTCCTCGCAGAGCAGGCTGGCGCTCTGAAGGCCAATCGCAGGATGTCGCTGGCCGACTGCTTTGCTGCTGCCCTGGCCCTACAACGACGCGCCGACCTGTACACAGGCGACCCGGAGTTTCGCGCCGTCGAGAAAGAGATCAAGATCGTCTGGCTCTGAGGCCGTGGGAGAAGAAGGGGATCTTCCTCACGGTTTGAGTGTCTCGGCCCCCGGTCTCAGGTGTTCGGGTGGGTGCACCCCGGGCACTCGGAGTGAAACATCTGGCCGCCCCAATTCAGCTCCTTGAGGCCGATCTCGGACGTGTAGAAGCCGACGATCGTGTCTCCCTTGACGGCTTCGAAGAACTCGGGGGAGGACTGCGCGAGGCTCGTCAGCGCCTCGTCCTGCCGGGTGTCGTCGAGAGCCACGAACGCCGTCCCGTGCCGCTCCCGACACCAGGTCCCGAGGCGAGCGAGGCCGCCACGGTAGAGCCCCTGACGCCTTTCCTCTGACGCCGCCGTGAAGAAGTCGATCCATTCCTCGACGCGCGCCTCGCGGGCGCCGGGTGTCTCGTCGGTCGGGATGATCCGCGACGCGACAGCCGCCACCATCCGGAAATCGGCGTCGCCGAAGAAGCGGGGACGATAGGGAAGGCCGGCGGGGGCTGCGAAGGCGTCGAGGAGATCCGCTCCAATCGTCGTCAGCATCCCCGCGCCGAGAAGGCGCGCGATCGCTTCTCGCCGGCTGAGGCCGCGCGCCTCGCCGCTCATGCGAGGTTCCCTCGTCTGTACTCCTCGAGGAGGTACTCCGAGGCGCGGACGGTCACCGCCATGATCGTCAGGGTCGGCTCGTAAGGGCCCTGGGACGGGAAGCAGGCCCCGTCGGTCACGAAGAGGTTCTTCACCTCGTGGGCCTGGTTGAAGCGGTTGAGCACCGAGGTCCGCGGGTCGGTGCCCATGCGCGCCGTCCCGACCTCGTGGATGTTGAGGCCAAAGGTGCTCGGCTCCGGCTTCGCGTCGGTCATGCCCTCGACGCCCATGGCGCGGACCATCTCGTTCACGTCCTCGGCCATGGCGCGCGCCTGGGCCCGTTCGTGGTCGCCGTACGCCGCGTCCACGTGGACCGCGGGAATGCCCCAGGCGTCCACGACGCGATCGTCCAGGCGCAGGTGGTTTTCGAAGCGGGGAAGGCATTCCCCCTGGGCGCCCATCGTCACCCGAGTCGGGACCCGGGTCCGGACGGCCCGCTTGAAGGCGCCGCCGAATCCGGGGGTGCTGAAGGCGTGCTCGAAGTGCTCCTGGCCGGCCCAGAGGTCGTAGCGGTAGCCGCGCAGGAAGCGCCGATCCTCCGTCTCGAGGTTCTGGTACCGGGGCATGACCGTGGCGCAGGGACGTCCGACCGGCTCGCGCTCGGCCTTCGTCAGCAGCGGGAGGATCCCGGTCGCCTGTGGGACCGTGAAATGGTCCATCAGGTAGTGGCCCAGGACGCCGCTGCGGTTGGCGATTCCGGACGGATGAGCGGCGCTCCGCGAGTGGAGCATGATCCGTGTCGTCTCGATGGTCGAGGCGGCGAGCACCACGACGCTGGCGGCGACGTCGCGATGGTCCCGTGTGAGGCGGTCGACGTAGTGCACTCCGGTCGCGCGGCCGTTGCCGTCGGTGTTGACGTGGCTCACGACCGCGTCGGAGACGAGGCTCAGCCGGCCCGTCGCGGCCGCCGCGGCGATCGTGAAGGCGGGGCTGTTGAAGTACGACTGTGTGAAGCAGCCCCGCTGGCAGGCGTCGCAGTAGTGGCAGGGCGTCCGCCCGTCGAGCGGCGCTGTCAGGTTCGCGACCCGGTCGATGAGGAGCTTCCGGCCGAATCGGGCCTCGATCACGTTGCGAGCCAGGATCTCGCCGCAGGACATGCGCATGGGCGGCAGGAATCGACCGTCGGGGAACTGGGGGAGGCCGTCCTTGTTGCCGCTGACGCCGATGAACGACTCGACCTTGTCGTAGTAGGGGGCGATCTCGGCGTAGTCGAACGGCCAGTCCAGACCGAACCCGTCGCGGCTCGCGGCGCGGAACTCGTGGTCGCTGAAGCGATAGCTCTCCCGCGCCCAGCAGTAGGTCTTGCCCCCGACCTGGCGCCCGCGGATCCAGGTGAAGGGCTTGTCCTCGGGGGTCGTGTACGGGTTCTCGCGGTCGTTGACGAAGAAGTGGCTGCTGAACTCGTCGCAGGCGTAGCAGAGGCTCTGGACGGGTTGGTCGGCGGCCAGCGCGCGGCGATCACCGAGGCCGCGGAAGGGCACCTCGTAGCTCTTGACGTGCTCGGTGAAGTCGCGGCTCGGGACGCGGTGCGGCCCCGCCTCGAGCATGAGAACGCGCATGCCTCCTTCGGTGAGGACCTTCGCTGCCCAGCCGCCGCTGGCCCCGGAGCCGACGACGACCGCGTCGTGGATCGGCTGCATGGAGCGCCGTCAGTTCGCGCCGGGCCCCAGGCTGGAGACCGACCTCACGGACTTCGAGTCGAGCAGGTTCGTCCGCGCCTGGCCGACGAGCCGCCTCGGTCCCAGGACGTCCACCTCCAGGAGGATCTCGCCCTGCTCGCGCCGAACGTGGCAGTCCTCGAGCTTCAGGCCGAGGTCGCGGAGCAGGGTCTCGATCTCCTCGACCGCTCCGGGTTCCGGGCCCGCGGCGATGGACAGGTGCGTCCGGGAGGAGCGCGTGGCGAGCCAGGTCTCGACGAAGCCCATGCCGTCCAAAACCACCATCGCCAGGGCCGTCGTCCCGAGGGCCTCGATGTACAGATGGGCCCCGATGGCCATCCCCACCGCGGCCACGAGCCAGATCGTGGCCGCGCTCGTGAGGCCGAGGACGGTGCCGCGCGCATGGAGGATGGTGCCCGCCCCGAGGAAGCCGATCCCCGTGACGACCTGGGCCGCGACGCGCCCGGCGTCCCCGCCGGGCGGCGCGAGGCGATACGACAGGACCGTGAAGAGCGTGGCCCCCATGCAGATGAGGATGTTCGTCCGGAGGCCGGCGGGCTTTCCCTTGGACTCGCGCTCGAAGCCGATGGCGCCGCCGAGGAGCACGGCGAGGCCGAGCTGAACCATGATGCTCAGCCGCAGGACGTGCCAGAGCTCCACGAGGGTGCTGCTCACGCCCCTCCTCTCGGGGTCTAGGCGGCCCCGTCGCCGGTCGAGGCGCGCTCGCCGACCAGGCCGGCCCTCACGAAGTCGCGGTTCATGCGCGCGATGTTCTCCAGGCTGATCCCCTTGGGGCACGCGGCCTCGCACTCGCCGTGGTTCGTGCAGCCCCCGAACCCCTCCTCGTCCATCTGGGCGACCATCCGCCGGACCCGGCGGAGGCGCTCGGGCTGCCCCTGGGGCAGGAGCGCGAGCTGGGAGACCTTGGCGGCGGTGAAGAGCATGGCCGACGCGTTGGGGCAGGCGGCGACGCAGGCCCCGCAGCCGATGCAGGCCGCGGCGTCCATGGCGAGGTCGGCGTTCTCCTTGGGAATCGGGATCGCGTTGCCGTCGGGCGCGCTTCCGGTGGGCGCGCTCACGAACCCTCCGGAGGCGATGATGCGGTCGAAGGCGCCCCGGTCGACGATCAGGTCCTTGACGACGGGAAACGCCGTCGCCCGCCAGGGCTCGAGGGTGATCCGCTCGCCGTCCTGGAAGCTGCGCATGTGGAGCTGGCAGGCGGTGGTGCGCATCCTGGGTCCGTGGGGAGCGCCGTTGATCACGACGCCGCAGGCGCCGCAGATCCCCTCGCGGCAGTCGTGGTCGAAGGCGATCGGCTCCTCTCCCTTGAGGACGAGGCGCTCGTTCACCACGTCGAGCATCTCAAGGAAGGACATGTCGGGGCTGATGTCCCTGGCCTCGTACGTCACGAAGCCCCCCTGGGCGCTCGCGCTCTTCTGCCGCCACACGTGCAGGGTGAGGTTCACTTGTAGCTCCGGGTCGAAAGGTGGAGGTTCTCGAACTCGAGGGGCTCCTGGTGGCGGCGCGGCGCCGCCTTCTCCCCCGCGTACTCCCAGGCGGCGACATGGCAGAAGCGCTCGTCGTTTCGCAGCGCCTCGCCGTCCTCGGTCTGGTACTCCTCGCGGAAGTGGCCGCCGCACGACTCCTCGCGATCGAGGGCGTCGCGGCACATCAGCTCTCCGAGCTCCAGGAAGTCGGCCACTCGGCCCGCGTGCTCGAGCCCCTGGTTCAGCTCCCGGTCGTCCCCCATGACCGTGACGGAGCTCCAGAACTCCTCCCGAAGGGCCGGGATCTTCTGGAGGGCGGCCTCCAGCCCCTTCTTGTTCCGGGCCATGCCGCAGTGCTCCCACATGATCCGCCCCAGCTCCCGATGAAAGGACGTCGCGGTGCGCTTCCCTCGGATGGAGAGCAGCCGTTTCATGCGCGCGTCGACCTCCGCCTCGGCTTTCTTGACCTCGGGGTGATCGGCGGCGACCTTCTCGAGTTTCTGGCTCGCGAGGTAGTGCCCGATCGTGTAGGGGATGATGAAGTAGCCGTCGGCCAGGCCCTGCATCAGCGCCGAGGCTCCCAGCCGGTTGGCGCCGTGGTCGGAGAAGTTCGCTTCACCCAGGACGTGGAGCCCGGGCACCGTGCTCATGAGGTTGTAGTCGACCCAGAGACCGCCCATCGTGTAGTGGCTGGCCGGGTAGATGCGCATCGGGACCTTGTACGGGTTCTCGTCGGTGATGCGCTCGTACATCTCGAAGAGGTTGCCGTACTTCTCCCGGATCGCGTCCACGCCGAGGCGGGCCGCAGCGTCGGCGAAGTCGAGGTACACGCCCAGGCCGGTCTCGCCCACGCCGCGTCCCTCGTCGCAGACCTGCTTCGCGGCCCTCGAGGCGATGTCGCGCGGGGCCAGGTTGCCGAAGCTCGGGTACTTGCGCTCGAGGTAGTAGTCGCGCTCGTCCTCGGGGATCTGGTCCGGCGGCGCCGCGTGTCCCCCTTCTTCTTCGGGACCCAGATACGGCCGTCGTTCCGGAGCGACTCGCTCATGAGCGTCAGCTTCGACTGGTGGTCGCCGGTGACCGGGATGCAGGTCGGGTGGATCTGGGTGTAGCAGGGGTTCGCGAACGCGGCGCCCTTCTTGTAGGCGCGCCAGATGGCCGTGGCGTTGCAGCCCTTGGCGTAGGTCGCGAGGTAGAAGACGTTGCCGTAGCCGCCGGTCGCGAGGCAGACGGCGTCGGCGGTCCAGGACTCGATCTTCCCCGTCACCATGTCGCGCGTGACGATGCCCCGGGCCCGGCCGTCCACCACGATCACCTCGAGCATCTCGTGGCGCGGGAACATCTTCACCGTGCCGAGGCCGATCTGCCGCTCGAGGGCCGAGTAGGCGCCGAGGAGGAGCTGCTGTCCCGTCTGGCCGCGGGCGTAGAACGTGCGGGAGACCTGGGCGCCGCCGAAGGAGCGGTTGGCCAGGAGGCCGCCGTACTCTCGGGCGAAAGGGACGCCCTGGGCCACGCACTGGTCGATGATCTTCACCGACGTCTCGGCCAGGCGGTAGACGTTGGCCTCGCGGGCGCGGAAGTCCCCGCCCTTCACGGTGTCGTAGAAGAGACGGTAGACGCTGTCGCCGTCGTTCTGGTAGTTCTTCGCGGCGTTGATCCCGCCCTGGGCCGCGATGGAGTGGGCGCGGCGGGGGCTGTCCTGATAGCAGAAGCAGAGGACGTTGTAGCCGAGCTCGGCCATCGTCGCGGCCCCCGAGGCGCCCGCGAGGCCCGAGCCCACCATGATCACCGTGTACTTCCGCTTGTTGGCCGGGTTCACCAGCTTCATGTCGAAGCGGTGCTTCTCCCACTTCTTCTCGAGGGGTCCCGACGGGATGCCGGCGTTCAGTTCCATGGCGTTCCTACTCCCTCACCAGGCCGGCGAGGACGGCGATCGGGAAGGAGATGTTCGCCGCGATCACGAGCACCGTGAAGATCGTCGCGAGCGCCCTGCGGAAGCGGGTTCCACCGGGGATGGCGAGAGGCCCAGGGACTGGAGCATGCTCCAGACGCCGTGCCAGAGGTGGAACCCGAGGGTGATCATCGCCGCGATGTAGAAGGCCGAGACCGGCCAGACCCGGAAGCCGGCGACGACGTTGTGGTAGACGTCCCCCGGCACGAAGCCCTTGTGGACGGTCCCGGTCGTGAAGTGGAGGAGGTGGTAGACGATGAACAGCAGGAGGAGCGGACCGCTCCAACGCATCGTCCGGGAGGCGTAGGTCGATTCGCGGCGCTCGGTCTCGCGGTATCCCACGGGCCGAGCCTTCGCGTTCGCCAGGGTCAGGGACGTGGAGGCCCAGATGTGGAGCGCGACGGCCACGAGCAGCCCGCCCGTGCCACCCACAGCCCCATGCCGTGGCCCATCTCGTGGAGGAACTCGCTGTAGGCGTTCAGGCCCTCCGGTCCCGAGTAGAGCAGGAGGTTTCCGACCATGTGCGCCAGAACGAAGCCGAAGAGGACGACCCCGGTCGCCCCCATCACTACCTTCTTCCCGATGGTCGAGCCGAAGAAGGTCCCTGCCTTCTGCATGTCGTCTCCCAGTTAACGCCTCACATGTTAGCGGATCGGCGGGCGGGGCGCAGCAGGGTCCGCAGGAGGAGGCTCTGGAACGTGGGCTCCCTGTAGATCCCGTGGTGGTCGGCCGCCCCGAAGAGCACGTGCCTCAGCTCGGGAAGCCCCGAACCCACGTCGGACGCCTCGGCCTCGGGCAGGTGGGCGGCGAGGACGCTGGCCCGTGTCACCCGGCCGTCCCCGGCCTCCATCATCGACTCCGACTCGGCGCGCGTTCTGGGCTCGAAGCGGGGCACCCCCGGCCGTTCGGCCACGATCGCGCGCGCGAGCGTTGGGAGGCAGTCGCCGCCCAGGGCCACGACGCGCACCGGGCAAGGGGTCTCGGCGGGAAGCGAGAGGGCGAGATGGAAACGGCGCGCGCGCAAGAGAGCGGCCGCGAGATGGGCGCGGCCCTCGGTCGCCGATTCCGCGGTCGTGGTGCGCGCGGTCCCGTTGCGCGCGGCCGCCGGGGCGAACGGCCCCCAGCCCAGACGCTCCCAGGTGGCGACGTCGTGGAGGTCCAGCGGCAGGGGCTCGCGGCGATGGTCGAGGAGGGCCACGACGCCCGACGGCGGCAGGACCTGGTAGATGGACGGCATCGTTGCGATCACCGACGCCGCGAGGGTCGTGAACGATAGCCCGACGCGGTTGCCGGTCAGGATCGCCTCCAGGGCCGGGATGCTCCCGCCGCTGGGCGTCGCCACGAGGACGCAGGCTCCGGATGCGCCGCGCTCCGGCCCACGTGCACCGTCTGGATCTCGTCGGGGTCGGCGCCTCCGTGACGGAGGTAGTACCGGGCGACGAGCCCTCCCATGCTGTGGCCGATGACGTTGAACCGGGCGTCCCGGTCGCCGCTGGCCTCCGCGAGGGCGTCCAGGGCATCCCCCAGGCGGCGAGCCGAGGCCGCGAGATCGAGGCGCCAGTCGTAGGTGAAGACGTGGTGGGGGAGGGAAACGCCCCGAAGGAGGTCGAGGAGGTCGGCGTACTCGGTGAAGCCGAAGACGCGCGGCAGCACCGCGCCGGTCCCGAGAAGACCGCCGGGCAGAAGACCGTCGCCGGCGGCGGCGATGGGAAGGGAGAGGGGAAGCGCCAGGTCGTGGTGGCCGAGGGCGTTTCCGGCGTTCAGCCAGACCTGCGTCCCGTCGGGCCGGAGCAGCTCGCTCCCGAGGATGCCCGGAACGACGACGGTCGTGGCCGGGTCCGGTGATCGCTGCCGGCGCCCCTGAGGAGCCGGGGGTCGATCGAGGGGCGCGGCGCCAGGGCCTTGGCCAGCACGAGCCCGGCGCCGCCGGCCACGACCCCCGCGAGGAAGGGCATCCACCAACCGTCTCGCTGCCCGTCCGCCGAGCGGCTCATTCCTCCATTCTAAGGGGGCGCGGACCGATCGCGGGTCCGAGGCTTGACAGCGGCCGGCTCCGTCTCCAACACTCGGCGTCCATGCGCTCACCACTCCTTTGTCTCGGCGTCTTCCTGACCCTCGTCGTCCCCTGCCCGAGCCGCCGAGGAGCGCGACCACCGCGGCGCTCGACGCCGTGCGCCCGGCGGCCCTCGCAGGCCCACGTCCGCTTCCTGGCCGACGATCTTCTCGAGGGGCGCGGGACCGGTGCCCGCGGCCACGAGATCGCCGCCCGCTACGTCGCCGCCCAGTTCGCAGCCGCGGGGTTGGAGCCCGCCGGCGACGGCGGGTCCTTCTTCCAGTCCGTCCCGCTCCGCAGGGCCGATCCGGTGGCGGCCGAGAGCCTCCTGGAGCTCGACGCGAACGGCCGGCGGTCGTCGCTCGCGCTCGGGGACCGATTTCGTTCCGGCGCCGAGCCTCGTCCTCGAGCGTGCCGAGGTCCGCGCGGGCGTCGTCTACGTGGGCTTCGGCGTCACCGCGCCGGAGTTCGGCTACGACGACTACGCCGGCATCGACGTCGCGGGGAAGGTCGTCGCGATGCTGTGGGGCGCTCCGGCGCGCTTCCCGAGCGACGCACGGGCGTTCTACAGCTCGCGTCGCGGGAAGGCGGAGCTTGCGGCTCGCCACGGTGCCGTCGGCGTCGTCTCCTTCCGGACGCCCGAGGAGGCCAGGCGTGTCCCCTTCGAGCGCCTGGTGGAGCGGGTGAACGAGCCCTCCATGGCCTGGTTGGACGAGAACGGGGCTCCGGACGGGTCTCCGGCGGGCCTCGTCGCCCACGCGGTCCTCTCCGACTCCGGTGCCCGTGCTCTCTTCGCCGGCGCCTCGCGCCACGATCGAGTCGGTCTTCGAGGCCGCCTCCGCGCGGGCGCCCGGCCAGCCTGCCGCTGCCCGTCACGGTCCACATCAAGACCCCGAGCCGGCACACGTCGATCCGAAGCCCCAACGTCGTCGGCATCCTTCGCGGCTCGGACCCCGAGCTCTCCAAGGAATACGTCGTCCTCTCCGCCCACCTGGACCACCTCGGCATCGGGCCCGCGCGGAACGGCGACTCCATCTACAACGGCGCGTACGACAACGCCTCGGGGAGCGCGGCCCTCGTCGAGATCGCCCAGGCCCTCACCCGGCTGCCGCGACGCCCGCGTCGCTCGCTGCTCTTCGCCGCGGTGACCGCCGAGGAGAAGGGGCTCCTCGGCGCCGAATACTTTGCGAGCCACCCCACGGTCCCCGCGCGGTCGATGGTGGCGGACCTGAACATGGACATGTTCCTGACCCTCTACCCGCTGCGCGACGTCGTGGCCTTCGGCGGAGAGCACTCGAGCCTGGGGGACGTCGTGGGGGAGATGGCAACGCGCCTCGGCCTCGAGCTGGCGCCGGACCCGTTTCCCGAGGAGGTCATCTTCATCCGCAGCGACCACTTTCCCTTCGTGACGAAGGGGATCCCGGCCGTGATGCTCTCGTCCGGCCTCAAGAGCTCCGACCCGTCGGTGAACGGACGCGCAGGTGCTTCGGCCACTGGCTCTCCACCGTCTACCACTCGCCCCAGGACGACGCGTCCCAGGCGATGAACTTCGACGAGGCGGCGAGGATCGCGCGTCTCTACCTCTTGATCGCCCACCGGGTGGCCGAGACGCCTGAGCGGCCCACCTGGAATGCGGGAGACTTCTTCGGCGCCCGTTTCGGCCGCTGATAACGCCGGGCGGATAATGGCCTTCTCGTGATCGGAGAGACGGTTTCCCACTACCGGATCCTCGAGCGCCTCGGCCAAGGGGGGATGGGAGACGTCTACCTCGCCGACGACCTCCGCCTCCAGAGACGGGTGGCTCTCAAGACGATCCGGCGGGAGGTGGATCCGGGCTCCGAGACGGGTGACCGCCTCCTCCGCGAGGCGCGCGCCGCCTCGGCTCTCAACCACCCGAACATCGCGGTCGTCTACGAGGTCGCCGAGGCCGACCGGGCCGGCGGGACGCTTCGCTTCATCGCCATGGAGTACGTCCCCGGGGAGACCCTGGGCGTGGCCGCGCGCCGCGAGGGCGTCACGCTCGACCAGGTCGTCGACTGGGTGTCGCAGATCGCCGAGGCGCTCGCCGAGGCCCACGCCCGGGGCATCGTCCACAGGGACCTGAAGCCCTCCAACGTCATGGTGACGGGAGGGGGGCGCGTGAAGGTCCTCGACTTCGGCCTGGCGAAGCGCCAGGCGTTCCCGGGAAGCGCCGACTCCACGTGGAGCCGCGACCGCCCGGCTCCGGCGTTGGCCGGGCTCGTGGGGACGCTGGTCTACATGGCTCCCGAGCAGGCCCTCGGGGACGCCGTCGACGAACGCGCCGACATCTATCTCGCTGGGCGCCGTTCTCTACGAGCTCCTGTCGGGCACGCCGCCGTTCCAGGGACGGACCGCGGCTCAGGTCCTGGCGGCCGTGCTCGGGCAGGAACCCGCCCCTTTGGGCGCGCGCTTCCAGGACCCGCGCCTGCCGCAGGTCGAGATCCTCGCTCGGCGCATGCTGTCGAAGGCGGCCGCCGAACGGCCGTCCCGAATGGAGGACGTGTCCGCGGATCTCCAGGCCATTCGCCAGGGGAAAGGGATCCTCGCGCCCTCCCTTCCCCGGTCGGTGGCGGTCTTGAGCTTCTCGAACATCACCCACAACGGCGAGGACGACTGGCTGGGCACGGGAATCGCCGAGACGGTCACCGCGGATCTCCGGGGGATCGAGGGCCTCACGGTCCTCGCGCGGGAGCGCGTCCACGAGACCCTCAAGCGCCTGGGCGCGGCCGACGCGGGGGACGAAGGGCTCGCGGTTCGCGTGGGGAGGGAGCTGGGCGTGCGCTGGGTCCTGAGCGGGGGCCTCCAGCGCGCCGGTGGGACCGTGCGGCTCACGGCCCGCCTGGTCGACGTGTCGTCGGCCACCGTGGTCGGGACAGTGAAGATCGACGGCGGCATGGACGAGATCTTCGCGCTCCAGGACAGGATCGTCCAGGAGCTGTCCGCGGTGCTCCGAACGACCCCGGCTTCCCCGGCTCGCGTTCCGGAGGAGACCCACGTGGTCCTCGCGTACGAGGCCTTCTCCAGGGGGGTCATCAATCTCCGCCTGGAGAGCTACGAGGCCCTGGATCGCGCCGCGTTCCTCTTCGAGCGTGCGGTCCGACTCGACCCGACCTACGCTCGAGCCCATCTCGAGCTCGGATCCGCCTACGGCGCCAAGGGGGACTACCTGGCCCTGCCCGAGCTCTACGAGGGCGCCCTGACCAGCTTGCGTCGATCCCTCGAGCTGAGCCCAGCCCTTGGCCGAGCGTGGCGGGAGATGGGCGCCGTTCTCGTCTCGCTGGGGCGTGAGGACGAGGGGATCGAGGCGATCCAGCACGCCCTCGACCTGGATCCCGAGGACGCGGGGGCCCTCGCCTCCATGGGGAGGGCCCTCTTCATCGGCCGCGCCCAGTTCCGCGAGGCCGCCGGGTACTTCGACCGCGCCCTGGCTCGAAACCCCGAGGGGGGCTGGTACGCGCTACAGCTCGCCCACTGCGCCGCGTTCCTCCGTGAGTTCGAGCGCGGCGAGACCGCCGCGCGCCGTGCCGTCGCCCTCCAGGAGGCCTCCCTCTCGGGCCAGGAGCGTGTCGTGATCGTCGGCGCCTACATGCGCCTCGGCCATCTGGCCGCCCTGCAAGGGCGTCACAACGAGGCCATCGAGCACTTCGAACGGGAGCTGGCGTTTCAACAGCGCGTGGACCATGCCCTGCGGGGACGGATCTCGATCGAGCTTCACATGCGTCTCGGGGCTTCCCTCGAGCGCCGGGGCGATGGGGCCGCGGCGCGGGACGCGCTCGAGACGGCGCGAGCGGCGTTCGAGAGCCGACTCCGCATGGGGGCCGACGAGCCTTTCACACGCTACTACGCGGCCTGCGTCTACGCGCTGCGGGGAGAGGACGACGAGGCCATCGCGTGCCTCGAGCGGGCCCTGAAGATGCGCCGGCTCTTCACCCTCACGCGCGCGAGGATCGAGCCGGAGCTGGAGGCCCTGCGCGGCAACCCGAGGTTTCGGGAGCTGACAGGCTGAAGCCGCCTGCCCTTCAGGCGCTCGGGCCGGGCTCGGCGCCCTGCTCGATCTCCCGGATGTCCGCGTCGATGTCGCGGATCCGGCTGCGGATCTCCTGGCCGAAGCGCTTGTCGAGCCATACGAGGACGGCTCCGATGATCGCGCAGGACAGCGACACGCACACGTAGAGCGGCGTGACCCAGAGGGGGAGGTCCCTGGCGGAGGCAACGGGCAGTATCGAGGCGCCGGCCACGGCTGCGGCCGCGAAGGCTACGGCGTACCAGACGCTGAGGTTCGGCCGCGCGTCCTGGAGCTTCCCGAGGCTTCCCTTGAGATGGCTCCAGTCCGTCCTCCTGAGGACCAGGTCGCGATCGTCGTCGCCGTCGTGGGCCACGGACACATCCTCTGGCAGCACCGTTTGCCGCGATCGGTCCTATCTTCCCCGCGGTCGAGCGGGAAGGCAACCGGACTCGTCCTACCTCTTGGGATCGATGCCCCGCTTCCGCAGCTCCTCCACGTCCATCCCGCCGGGGCGGGGCTCCCAGAACCGCAGGGCGGCTTCGGCCGCGGCGAAGCCCGTGGGCCGGAGGAGGCGGAGGCGGAGGTCGAGGGCTCGGCTCGGGGAGGCCGTCCAGGAGCCCTCCACGATCGCCGCCGCGCCCACCGTCGGCAGGGTCACGTCGCCGCTGCCGACGAGCTTGCCGTCGACGTCGCGGGTTTCCCAGACGGCACGGTAGCCGCGCAGCTCGTAGCTCGGGATCTCGTTCGCGGGGCGCCGGCTCACCGTGGCCTGGAAGCCGACGGGCCGCTGCTCGGCGTTGTACCGCCAAGCAGCCTGGACCCGGGCCGGAGACGTCGCCTCCTTCCACGCGTCGTAGGAGGGCCGTCGCTGCCGGTTCTCGTCCACGACGCCGTGGTCGACATACCCCTTGACCTGCCCGGGCCACAGGTTTCGGAACGACTTGTAGTCCTGGTAGCACCAGAGCAGCGCCCCGCCGATCCAGTCGTGCTTGCCGAACTCGGCCAGCTGCTCGCGAAGGATGCGCACTCGGAGCTCGTCGGAGCCCCGGGCATCCTGGGCGAAGACGCCGGGCACGCCGAACTCCGAGATGATCACCATCTTGTCGGGAAAGGTCTTCCCGACGCGCTCGAGGGCATCGGGCAGGTCCTCCGCCGGGGCGTGCCATGTCCCGAAGTACTGGTTCATCATGATGAAATCGGCGTGCTGCACCGCGCTCTCGGCGGGGTCCTTCACCCAGGCCAGGCCGTCGTCGGCATACGTGACGTAGCGGTCCGGATCGAGAGACCGGACGTAGTCGCGCATGGCCTTGACGTACTCGCGTCCCGCGGGCGTGGACGTCGCGCTCTCGTTGCAGACGCTCCAGGCGAAGACGCTCGGGTGGTTCCCCGCCTGCTCGATCATCTCCTTCATCATCTTCTTTGCGAGGGCCAGCACCGCCGGGTTCTCGAGCTGCTCCGCGCTGAACTGCCAGACGGGGATCTCGGGGACGAGAAGGATGCCGTTCCGGTCGGCGTAGTCGAGGACGTCGGGGTGCTGGGGGTAGTGGACGGGGCGCGTAAGGGTCACCTGCAGGTCCTTGAGGTCGTCCCAGTCGCGGCGGATCGTGCCCGCGGTCTCCGCCAGCCCTTCCCAGGGGGACTCCTCGTGGCGGGTGATCCCCGTCAGCCGGACGCGCTCTCCGTTCAGGAAGAGCCCGCGGTCGCGCACCTCGACCGTGCGCAGGCCCAGGTTGTCCGACGCCACGTCGAGCACGGCGCCGGTCTTGTCCACGAGCCGCGTCTCGACCCGGTAGAGGTCGGGATCGTCGAAATGCCAGAGCTTGGGCTCCGGGATGGCCAGAGACAGGGCCACGTCCTGTGAGCCCGGTCCCGCCGTCACGGGGCGGGTGGCCTCGGCGACGACCTTCCCCGTCGCAGGGGCGAGGATCCGGGTTCGGATCTCGAGCGGCTCGGGCACGCCTCCGAAACCCTCGACGAAGACGCGGGCCGTCACGGTGGCCGAGTCCCCGTCCACCTTCCCGCGGATCTCCTGCCGGCGGATCGCGGCGCGGTCCTGGGCCACGAGCCACGCCCCGCGGACGAGGCCCCCGTAGGGCCACCAGTCGTACCAGACGTTCCCCGATCCGCTCAGGCGGAGAGCCCAGCCCGGAATCGTGGCCCGGCTCGGCTGGTTCCCGACCTCGATCGCGATGACGTTCTCCCGGCGGACGAGGGGCGTGACGTCGAAGAAGAAGGACGTGTGGCCTCCCTCATGGACGCCGACCTCCGAGCCGTTGAAGTAGACGTGGGCGCGATAGAAGGCGGCGCCCACGTGCAGCTCGAGGTGCTTGGGGCGGGGATCGGGCAGCGTGACCGTCTTGAAGTACCACCCCGTCCCCAGGTAGTCGTCGTGGCGTCCCACGCCCCACGTGTGGGGTAGGGTCACGGTCTCGGTGTCGCCGGGCGGCGTCAGCTGCCACCGCTGGCGGAATCCCATGACCTTCGTGTCGAGCCGGAACTCCCAGGGCCCGTCGAGAGCGATCCGGGTCGCGGCGCCCGCCTGGGCAGCGCCGAGCGCGACGGAGAACGCGAAGAGGAACGGCGCCCTTGTCTTCATGTTCGCTCCTTCAAACCGGCCCGAAGGCCAGATCCAGGACATCGGCGATCTCCACGCCGTGGCTCGCCGGGTTCAGCACGCGCTTGGCGCGAAGGCGGTCCCGGACGGCGTGGAGGTCGATCTCTTCCTGGCCATTGGCGGCAGCCCCCGCGGCCTCGCGGACGATGCGCACCACCGGCCAGGCGAAGCGATCCGGGTCGCGGCCCCCCGACACGCTGACGCCCCAGCGCCCGTCGGACAGCTCGAGGAGGCTCCCCGGCGGATAGACGCCCATGAGCTGGACGAAGAGCGCCAGGAGGTCGGGATCGTAGGTCGTCCCGCGCGCCGCCCACATCGCCCCCTGCGCGGTCGGCGGAGGGATTCCGGGGAGCTGGCCCGGGCGCGACGACGTCATGACCTCGTAGTCGTCGGCGATGTGGAGGATCCGCGCGAAGAGGGAGAGCGTTTCGCCCTGAAAGGGGACGTGATGCTCGAGGATCACCCGGAGGCGCCGGATCTTTCCCTCGTGGAAGCCGCGCTGGCGCAGGAGCATTCGGAGACCCAGCCCTTCGTGGGTCTCTCGCTTCCCGCCCTGGGCATAGCCGACGTCGTGGAGCATGGCGGCAACCCCGAGGTCGCTCAAGGCGGCGTCGTCGAGGCCCAACGCCTGCCCCAACAGCAAGGAGAGGTTCGTGACCGTGAGGAGGTGCTGGTCGCCGGCTCCCAGGGAGCGCCGCCGCATCGGGCCGGCCGCCGCCCGGCCGACGTTCTCGCGCAGGGCCTCGACGAGGTCGATCACGGCCCGGCGAACCGGCAAGGGGTTCGGAAGGCGGTTCGCGCCGAGGTTCGCGACGGCCTCGGTCGCCACGGTGGCCCCGCGCCGCATGACGTCGCCCAACGCCAGCTTCACGGCCGAGCGTTCGCCCTTCACGCGGAACCGATAGAGGCCCGTCAACTCCGCTTCCGCGATCCCCTGAAGCGCAGCCGCGAGGGCGCCCCGGGCGCGCCCCTGGGCGCCCGCGGGCCCCGCCAGGGCTCGGGCCAGGGACTTCACGGCCTGGGGCGTGAGGATCGCGTGAAACGAGAGCCCTCCCACGTTGTGGCGTTCCAGCTCGGCCACGAAGCTGTCGATGACCGGCTGCTCCGCGGCGCGCACGCGAAGGCGCACGTCGTTCACGTAGACGTGCTCCTCGACACAGACCACGTGGACGGCGCCCAACAGCTCGACGAGGCCCTTCAGCACGACCGCGACCTCGGCGGCCGGTCCGTCGAAGGCGGCGTTGTCCGATTGGTAGAGCCGGCTCGTGCGCACGATGCCGTTCAGCAGGAAGACGAGCCGGTGGCCCTCGTCCCGGACGCGTCCCGCGAGCTCGCGGTCGTCGGCAAGGCTGGCGCGGTGGAGGGCTCTCTCCAGGCCGCGCTGCATCGTCTGGACGGTGCTCACATGGAGCTCCCGAAGTTGCGCTCGCGCTGGCCCAGGGCGCCTAGGATCCACTGCTGGGCTTCGGGCTCCGCCACGTCCAGGGCCGCGGCCAGGACCTCGCCCGCCGCGGGGGCCCGGATCTCCGAGAGGGCGAGGGCCGCCGCGACCTGCCGCGCGAGGGGGCCTTCGATGCTCTTGCGGAACAGGCCCGTGGCCTTCAGCCACTCCCCCCACCGCTCGATGCTGCCCTCACCGGCCAGCTCCCCGAGCACCTGGCCGATCTGCGCCGCCTCGCCCGGGGTCATCTTGCCGGCCTGCTGCTCCACGTAGCCCCAGAGGAGATCCACGAAGCGCCGATCCTTCGTGCGCGCGATCATCCCGAGCACCCGGGCGCGTCGGGCCGGGTCGGTCCACCGGAAAGCGTCGAAGAACCCGCGGCCGACGGCGCCCGAGTACGGCATGTGCTCGAGCTGCCAGAGGGCTTCGTCCAGGACCGCCTTGTCGGGATGGGAGGCCTGCCGGGCGATGAAGTCGGCGGCCTCGTCGCCGCCGATCCTCGCGATCACCCGAAGGAGGTCCGACGCAAAGGCGCCCGACGACCTCTGGAACCTCTCGGTCAGGAGCGGGAGCTTTTCCTTGCCGTAGTGCTCGAGGAGCTGGCGGGCGACCGCGCGGACGGCCGGTCCCTGATCCTCGCCGAGGGCATCCGCGACCGCGGCCAAGGGATCGGGGCAGGCGCGGTCGAGCACGTCGATCAGCTCGGGGTTCAGCTTGCGCGCGTCCGACGGGAGCGAGCGCAGCACCCGCCGGACGGCGCGGCGGTCTCCGCAGGCGTCGAGAAGCTCGTAGAGGGCCGCATGGCGCCCCGGGTCCCAGGAGGGCTCGTCCTCCGCGGCCATCTCCCAGAGGAACTTGAGGAGGCGCTTCAAGGCTGGGACGTCGTCCTCCGACAAGAGGTAGTCGCGCACCTCTCCGAAGAGGTGGGCCGCCTCCTCGAAGCGCATCCCATCCGAGGCGTCGTTCAGCCGCCGCCGCAGGCCCGCCAGGAGCTGGAGGCAGTCCTCGGGGACGTGTGCCGCCGCGGCCTCGGCGCGGAGGCCGGCGAGGATCTCGGGTGCCAACGCCACCCACGACGGCCCGACCGGCGAGGGAAGGTGGGGCCGCGGAAAGTCCACGTCGGCCGGGAGCACCAGGGGCGGCGTCGCGCCCGGCTGGGCGGCCGCATGGACCACCTCCTCGTCGTCGGGGATGATTCCCTCCACTGCGAGGACGTCCACGTACTTGAAGTGGGCTTTCCAGAGGAGCGTGACGATGTCGTCCTCCCTCTGGTGGACGCCCGTGTAGCGGATGGACAGGACCTCCAGCAGCTTCGCCAGCTCCTCCCAGCCGAACCCCGGGCGGAACCGGATCTCGCGGACGCCGTCGCGATAGAGGCGGAAGGCCAGGCTCCGCTCGCGGTCGCGGTTCAGGTAGACGGGGGCGCCCTCGAAGACCAGCTCGAAGGGGAGGACGCCGACCGTGAGGGGCCCCTCCTCCTGGAGAGCCGCGACGAAGGCTTCGAGGAGGACCTTGAGGAAGCGGTGGATGGCTTCGTTCTGGGGGTCGTAGAGCAGGAAGGACCGGGCCGTGGCCGCGAGGCGCGTCAGCAGCTGGGCCATGCGCTGCTGGCGAGGGGTGAGCCCCTCCTTCTCCTGGTCGCCGGCCTCCTGCGGAGACTCCGCGCCCTCCGGCAGGCCTGCGAGGAGAGACTCCTTGTCTGTCATGGCGAGCTGAAGTCGGGATGATAGCCGAACTCTCCCGTGCTAGGCTTACGCCGCTACAGCCCCCCTTGGACTCGTCTCCCCAACCCGATCCGCGGTCCTCCGCCGCAGCCTCGTACCCGCCGCGAGCCTGGGTGTTCCGGGCGACGTGGCAGGGGGATGCGGCCCTGGAGTCGGCCTAGGATGTTCATCATCGTCGTCGGCTGCGGTCGCGTCGGCTCGGAGCTGGCGTACGGCCTCTACAAGAAGGGCCACGAGGTCGCCATCATCGACCACGTGGGCGGATCGTTCTCCCACCTCCCCGCGGACTACAGGGGACGCACCATCGAGGGGGAGGTCCTGTCGGAGGACGTGCTCCGGCGCACGGGCATCGAGCAGGCCGGCGGCCTCGCCGCCGTCACCAACTCGGACGCGGTGAACGCCGTCGTGGGACACGTCGCGCGGGCCGTCTACGGCGTCCACAACGTCGTGGTCCGCAACTACGACCCGCGCTGGCGCGAGCTCCACGAGGCCTTCGGCCTCCAGGTCGTGAGCTCCACCGCCTGGGGGGCGGGTCGCATCGAGGAGCTTCTCTCCCATCCCTTCGGGCGCAGCGTCCTCTCGGCCGGGAACGGCGAGGTCGAGGTCTACGAGATACCGGTCCCCGACTCCTGGAGCGGACGGTCCATCGAGGAGCTGCTTCCCGCCGGCGGGGAGTGCCTCGCCGTGTCGATCACGCGGGCCGGCAAGGCGATGCTTCCGCGGCCCGGACTCCGCTTCGACGCTGGGGACGTGGTCCACGTGAGCGCGACGCTCGCCGGCATGGAAGAGATTCGCGGCCGGGCAGCGGGCGGAGGGCGCTGACATGTTCGTCGTGATCGCCGGAGGCGGACGGACCGGAGCACAGCTCGCCAGCGTGCTCGTGTCCCAGAACCACGAAGTCCACCTGATCGAGCACCGCCGCGAGGTCCTGGTCCACATCCACCGCGAGCTGCCCACCGAGGTCATCCACGAGGGGATCGCCACCGATCCGGAGGTGCTGGAGCGCGCGGGCGTCGCGCGGGCCAAGGTCCTGGTGGCGAGCATGCAGGGGGACGCCGAGAACCTGTCGCTGTGCTTCCTGGCGCGGGAGCGCTACAAGGTCTCGCGCACCATCGCCTGCATCAACAACCCGCGGAACGCGTGGCTCTTCGACCAGAAGTTCCACGTGGACGTGGCCCTCAACCAGTCGGACATCCTCGCGAACCTCATCGAGCAGGAGATGTCCCTCGGCGACATGATGACGCTCCTCAAGCTCCGCCGCGGCCGTTTCTCCCTCGTGAGCGAGAGCATCCCCGAGGGGGCCCGGGCGGTGGGGATCGCCATCAAGGACCTGCGCCTCCCGCCGAACTGCGTGATCGCCGCGGTAATCCGCCAGGGGGAGATCGTGATCCCCCGCGGCCCCCTCGGCCTCGAGGTCGGGGACGAGGTGCTGGCCATCGTCGACGCCGAGGGCGCCGAAGACCTGGCGGCGCTGTTCGGGAACCCCGCTACGACGGGCTGACGGCGCTCACGCACTCCGCGGCCAGCTCCTTCGCGCGCTCGCCTCCGACGTAGGCCACGAGGCCGCGCTGGAGAAAATCCCGGAGGGCGGCGATCTTGTCGGCGTCGACGCGTCTCGCCGATGCCGTACTTGGCGCAGAGGTGGCGCGCCACGGCGTCGGCGGAGAGGGCCCCGAGGTGTGGGGCCAGGACGGCCGCGATCTTGTCGGCGAGTTTCGAGTCGCTCATGAGCCCACTTGTTTCATTCGGAGAGATCGTTCGGCTCCCGGGGCCGCCGTAGGGTAGCAGGCAAGAGGCGAGAGTCAAGATCCTCCCGCTCCGCGAGCCCGCGGTTGACGGGATGCGGAGCCGCCTCCTAGAATCAACCGTTTCTGGCGAGCAAGAGCCGGCGTCTTCTGGAGGCAGCGGAGTGAAGATCCACGAATATCAGGGGAAGGCCGTTTTGGCGTCGTTCGGCGTGCCGGTCCCCAAGGGCAGGGTCGCGTACACCGCCGGAGAGGCCGTCGAGATCGGGAAGGAGATGGGCTTTCCCGTGGTCGTGAAGGCGCAGATCCACGCGGGCGGACGCGGCAAGGGCGGAGGCGTGAAGTTGGCGCGGTCCGCCGAGGACTGCGAGGCCCTCGCCAAGGTCATGCTCGGCATGACCCTCGTGACGCACCAGACGGGCCCCGAGGGGCGCGTGGTGCGCCGCCTCCTGATCGAGCAGGGGATGGACCTCGCGGGCGCTCGCGAGATGTACCTCGCCATCGTCGTGGACCGCGCCAGCGGGAAGCCGGTCTTCATGGCCTCGTCGCAGGGGGGAATGGACATCGAGGAGGTGGCGGCCAAGAACCCCAAGGCCATCCTGCGGGAGACGATCGAGCCGGCCGTGGGCTTCCAGGCCTTCCAGGCCCGGAAGCTGGCCTTCGGTCTGGGGCTCGGGGCCGCTCTTCTGCCCAAGGCCGTGGCCTTCATGCAGGCGCTGTACCGGGCCTTCGAGGGAACCGATGCTTCGCTCCTCGAGATCAACCCGTTCCTCCAGACGAAGGCGGGCGAGCTCATCGCCCTCGACGCCAAGCTCAACTTCGACGACAACGCCCTCTACCGCCACGCCGACCTCAAGGAGCTCCGTGACTTCGAGGAGGAAGACCCCCTGGAGGTCGAGGCCTCGAAGTTCTCGCTGAACTACATCAAGCTCGAGGGAGGCAACGTCGGGTGCATGGTGAACGGCGCGGGGCTCGCCATGGCCACCATGGACATCATCAAGCTCGCCGGCGGCAGCCCCGCGAACTTCCTCGACGTGGGGGGCGGCGCCAGCGCGGAGCAGATCAAGAACGCCTTCCGCATCCTCCTGGCGGACAAGGAGGTGAGAGCGGTGCTCATCAACATCTTCGGCGGGATCCTTCGGTGCGACATCCTGGCCGAGGGCGTGATCGCGGCCGTCCGGGACCTGGGCGTGGCGGTGCCTGTGGTGGTGCGCATGAAAGGCAACAACGAGGAGAAGGGGAAGGAGATGCTCCGCACTTCGGGTCTCAACTTCGTGGCCTGCGACGACATGAAAGAGGCGGCGAAGAAGGTCGTGGCCGCGGCGGGGAAGCTCCAGTGAGCGTCCTCGTCGGGCGCCACACACGCCTGCTCGTCCAGGGGATGGGGAAGCACGGCACCTTCCACGCCATGGGCTGCCGAGACTACGGCACGAAGGTCGTCGGCGGTGTGACTCCCGGAAAGGGCGGCACCAAAACGGAGGGCTTCCCGCTCTTCGACAGCGTGGCGCAGGCCGTGGAGAAGACCGGCGCCAACGTATCCGTGGTCTTCGTTCCGCCGCCGGGAGCCGCCGACGCCATCATGGAGGCCGCCGACGCGGGCATCCCGCTCGTCGTATGCATCACCGAGGGGATCCCGACCCTCGACATGGTCAGGGCGGCGGCGTACCTCAAGGGGCGGAAGACGCGCCTCATCGGCCCCAACTGCCCGGGGATCATCTCCCCCGGGGAGAAGTGCAAGGTCGGCATCATGCCGGGGCACATCCACAGGGGCGGCTCCGTGGGCGTCGTGAGCCGGAGCGGGACGCTGACCTACGAGGCGGTCGGGCAGCTCACGGCCCTCGGCATCGGGCAGTCCACGTGCATCGGGATCGGCGGCGATCCCATCATCGGCACGAACCACACCGACGCGCTGGAGCTGTTCAACAAGGACAAGGGGACGAAGGCCATCGTCATGATCGGCGAGATCGGCGGCAACGCCGAGGAGGAGGCCGCGGCCTACGTGAAGAAGCACGTCCGCAAGCCGGTGGTGGGCTTCATCGCCGGGCAGACCGCGCCGCCGGGGCGCCGGATGGGCCACGCCGGCGCCATCATCGCCGGCGGCAAGGGAACGGCCGCCGAGAAGATGAAGGCCATGAAGGCCGCCGGAATCCACGTGGTGAAGTCCCCGGCCGACATCGGCGCGGCCATCGCGAAACTCATCGGGCGAAAGGGCTAGACCTCAATGACCGAACGGACCTTTTCCATCATCAAGCCGGACGCCGTCAAGGCGAAGCAGGCCGGCGACATCCTGGCGCGGGTCGAGAAGGCGGGCTTCGCGATCGCGGGGCTCCGCCTGCGCCGCCTGACCCGCGCCGAAGCCGAGGGCTTCTACCACGTGCACCGCCAGCGGCCGTTCTTCGGAAGCCTCTGTGACTTCATGTCCTCCGGCCCCTGCATCACCATGGTCCTGGAGCGCGAGAACGCGATCCTCCAGCTGCGGGAGATCATGGGCGCCACCGATCCCGCGAAGGCGGCGCCGGGGACGATCCGCAAGGACTTCGCCTCGTCCATCGAAGCCAACTGCATCCACGGTTCCGACGCTCCGGAAACGGCCGCCTTCGAGATCGGCTACTTCTTCCCCGGGATCGAGCTCTAGGGCGCGGCGGCGACGAGCATGGAAAGCACCGGGGATCTCGCCGAGGGGGTCCTTCCCAAGGTCCTTCGCGACCTCTACGTGGGCCGCCGCACGGGCCTGCTCCACGTCACCCGCGGCGAAGAGCGGGGCAGCGTCTGCTTCATCCAGGGGAACATCGTCTTCGGCGAGTCCACGATCAAGGAGTGCCATCTCGGGGAGACCCTCGTGCGCCACGGGCTGCTGAGCGAGTGGGAGTTCGAGCGGGCCACCGACATGGTCACCGTGACGGGGAAGCGTCTCGGCGAGGTGCTGGTGGACCTCGGAAACCTGGACGCCGAAGGCCTGGAGGACGCCCTCGCCCTCCATGTGCGCGAGGTGCTCCTCACGATCTTCTCGTGGCGCGAGGGCTCCTACTCCTTCGACGAGAAGGCCGCGGAGGTCTTCCGCGGCTACGACCATCCTCTCCGGCTCTCGACGGGCGAGGTGATCCTGGACGCGGTCTGGAGCATCTCGGATCCCGACGCGATCCGCTTCGCCCTCGGCGACCTGGGCCGCGTCCCCGTGCCGGCCAGCGACCCGCTCCTCCGCTTCCAGCGTCTCTCCCTGACGCCCACGGACGGGTTCATCCTCTCCCGCGTGGACGGCGTCATCACGGCCCAGGAGATCCTGGCCATGGCGCCCGTGGGACCGGAGGAGGCGCAGCGCAGCCTGTTCGGCCTGCTGTACACCGGGATGGTGGAGTTCCTTCCGAAGGTCGCCGCCCCCGCGCCCGCGGCCTCGCGGGCCGTTCGGACGCGTGTGCTCGAAGCCTACTGCCCGCCTGGCGACAGGAACTCACTACGAGGCCCTCGGCGTCGAGCGCAAGGCGAACGCCAACGAGATCCTCGCGGCCTACTTTCGGGTCGCCAAGTTCTTCCACCCGGACTCCCACCACGAGCCGGAGCTGGCCGACCTGAAGGACAAGCTCGAGGCGCTCTTCGCCCGGGTGACCGAGGCCCACCGGGTCCTCGCCAACCCTCAAGCCCGCGCGGCCTACGAGCAGTACCTCGATGCGGTGGCTCCGCCTTCGGCCGAGAAGGCTCCCCCGGCTCCGGTCGCCAGAGCCGCCGTCCCAGCCCGGGGAAGCACACGCGAACCCGGAGAAGGTAGCCGAGACTCTGGACGCCGCCGAGGCCAGCCTCGGGGGTGGTCGCTACTGGGAGGCGCTGGCCCTGATCGGCGAGGTCTTCGCCGCCACCTCGGGGCGCGCCCGGCGTCGCGCTCGGGTGCTGAGGGCCCAGGCCCTCCTCAAGGGCGAGGGCGGCCGCCGAGCGGCCGAAGAGGAATTGAAGGCGGCGCTCGAGGAGGACCGCGGGAACATCGAAGCGCACTTCGCCCTGGGGCACATCTACAAGTCGGGCGGGGCCAACGCCCTGGCCGCGGCCGCCTTCCGGCGGGTCCTGGCCCTGAAGCCTCGTCATTCCGGGGCCCTCTCGGCTCTCGACGGCTTGGGCGACGCGCGAAGGCGCGCCCAAGGTCGCCTCGAAGACCAGCGGGCTGCGCAAGCTCTTCGGGGGTTCCTGAGGCGAGCGCCGCCCGCCGCGCATCGGGCAAATGGAGGTTCGATGTCGGTCAAGTCAGACAAGTGGATCCGCCGGATGTCGCTCGAGAAGGGGATGATCGAGCCCTTCTCCGACAAGCAGGTTCGCGAGGGCGTGATCTCGTACGGCGTCTCGTCCTACGGCTACGACGTCCGCATCGCCGACGAGTTCAAGATCTTCACCAACATCAACTCCACCATCGTCGACCCCAAGAAGTTCGACCCGCGCTCCTTCGTCGACTTCAAGGGAGACGTCTGCATCATCCCGCCCAACTCCTTCGCCCTGGCGCGCACCGTCGAGTACTTCCGGATCCCGCGGAACGTGATCACCGTCTGCGTCGGGAAGTCCACCTACGCCCGCTGCGGCATCATCGTCAACGTCACGCCCTTCGAGCCCGAGTGGGAGGGGATCGTGACCCTCGAGGTCTCCAACACGACGCCGCTGCCGGCGAGGATCTACGCCAACGAGGGGATCGCCCAGGTGCTCTTCTTCGAGAGCGACGAGCAGTGCGAGACGTCCTACGCCGACAAGAAGGGGAAGTACCAGGCCCAGCAGGGCCTCACGCTGCCCAAGCTCTGAGGCCCGACCCGGAAGGAAGCGCCGTGGTGCACGAGACCGTCGTCTTCGAAGGACACCTGATCGACTCGGACATCCTCAAGAAGGTCTTCGACCGGGTGGTCGAGGAGGGCGGCGAGTTCGAGGTCCAGGAGTTCCGGGTCGGGCGCACGAACGACCTCCCGTCCTTTGCGAGCGTCGTGGTCAAGGCGGCGGAGCCCCAGACCCTCGACCGCATCCTCGAGGCCCTCGCGTACCTGGGCGCCTCGACGGCGACCCTGGGAGACGCGCGTTTCGCGCCGGCCGAGGCCGACGGGATCCTCCCCGACGAGTTCTACTCGACCACCAACTTCGACACCTTCGTCCGGGTCGGCGGGGCGTGGGTCGCCGCCCGCGACCAGAAGATGGACTGCGCCCTGGTCCTGCGCGCCGGGGCGCCCCATTGCGTGAAGCAGGGCCAGGTCAAGAAGGACGAGCCCGTCGCCCTGCGAGGCGCGGGGATCCGCGTTCGGCCCCCGGAGCGGAGCCGCGAGCAGTCGGTCTTCGGCTTCATGTCCAACGACATCTCGGCCGAGATCAACAAGACCATCGCCATCCGCGGCACCGCCCGCGAGATGAAGAAGACGCGTGAGACCGGGGAGCGCATCGTCCTGGTGGCCGGTCCCGCCGTCGTTCACTCCGGTGGAGACGTGGCCCTCGGGCGCCTCGTCCGGAACGGGTGGGTGGACGTGATCCTCACCGGGAACGCCTTCGCGACCCACGATCTCGAGAAGGCCATCCTGAAGACGAGCCTGGGCGTCTGCCAGATGAGCGGGCGGGGTGTCGAGGGGGGAAGCCGGCACCACCTCTACGCCATCAACGCCGTGAACCGGGCGGGGGGGATTCGCCAGGCGGTGGAGGCCGGCGTCGTCACGAGCGGCGTCATGTTCGAGGCCGTGAAGAAGGGGATTCCCTTCGTCCTCGCCGGCTCGATCCGGGACGACGGGCCGCTCAAGGACACGATCACCGACATGGTGGCCGCCCAGAGGGCCTACGTCGAAGCGCTCCGCGGCGCCGGGATGTGCCTGATGCTCGCGTCGGCTCTGCACTCCATCGCGGTGGGGAACCTGCTCCCGGCCCGCGTCCGCACCGTCTGCGTGGACATGACCGAGTCCGTGCCCGTCAAGCTGTCCAACCGCGGCACGCTCCAGGCCATCGGCCTCGTCACCGACGTCGGCTTCTTTCTCGAGCGGCTCGAAGCCGAGCTCACCTAGGCCTCCCCTGAAAGCACCCTTGACAGAACGCGTCCTGGAACTTACTATCCATTTGGTTTAACCGTATGGTTGGTCAAATGAAACCGCACGACACGCGAGAGAGTCTGTTGGAATCGGCGACTGAAGTCTTTGTAAGAAAGGGCTTTAGCGGGGCTCGCGTCGATGAGATCGCTCGGCAGGCGAAAGCCAACAAGGCGATGATCTACTACCACTTCGGCTCCAAGGAAGGCCTCTACAAGGCCGTCCTGTTGAAGTACATCGGCGGGCTCCAGGAGGAGATCGCCCGCGTCCCGCAGGATGCCGAGCCGCTGGCCCGGCTTCTCGCGTTCTACGCCGCTCTCGGGCGCACGTTCCAGAACCGTCCGGCGCTTCCTTTCATGATGTTTCGCGAGATCCTGGCCGGGGGCGTCCACATGGACGCCGAGGTGGCGCGGGCCCTCAAGGGCGTGCTGGACTTCGTTCGCGCCACCGTCGAGGAGGGGATCGCGGCGGGGAGCCTCCGGACCGTGAACCCGCTCTTCGTTCACCTCTCGATGATGGCGCCCATGATGCTCTTCTGCGTCAGCCGTCCCTTTCGGGAACGGCTGCTCCCCGTCGTGCCGGAGAAAGGTGCTTCCACGGTCGAAGGCTTCTTCGAGCACATGTACGACGTTCTCGGAAGGACGCTCCGTCCCGAGCCCCGCGCGTCCACGAACAGGAGTTGACATGACGCGATCTCTCCGCGCCACCAGCCTCGTGGCCTTCGCCCTCGCCTCCGCCGGCTGTGGCCCTCGTGGCGACGCCTCCACGATCGTGGCCTCGGGGCACGTCGAAGCCACCGACGTGCGCGTCTCGACGAAGGTCGCCGGGCGCCTCGAGGCGTTCTCGCTCCAGGAAGGAGACGTCTTCGCCGTGGGCCAGACGCTGGGCCGGATCGACACCACCGACGCCGAGCTCGCGCTGCAGCAGGCGAGGGCCGATCGGGATCAGGCCGCGGCCGAGCTGCGCCTCCGCGTCGCCGGCGCCCGCGCCGGAGGACATCGCGGAGCTGGAGGCCCAGGTGGCCGGCGTCGCGTCGGACCTGGACGGGGCGCAGAAGGACCTGGACCGGATGCAGGGCCTGCTCGACAGGGGCTCCGGCACCACCAAGTCGCGGGACGACGCCCGCGTCCGCCGCGACGTGATCGCCCACCGCCTCGAGGGCATGCGGCAGTCGCTCGCGCGGATGAAGGCCGGCAGCCGTCCGGAGGAGATCGACGCGGCGCGGGCCCGGGTGGCCTCGGTCGAGGCGCGCATCGCGCAGCTCGACCAGCAGATCCAGGACGCGACCGTCGTCAGCCCGGTCGCGGGCGTCGTGACCGAGAAGATCGCCGGACCAGGGAGAGCTGCTCCAGGCCGGGTCGGCGCTCTGCGTCATCACGGACCTGGCCGACGCGTGGCTGACCGTCTACGTCTCGGAGACCGATCTCGGCCGCATCCGCATCGGCCAGGAGGCCGAGGTGCGCACCGACGACGGCCAGACCCGGAAGGGGAAGCTCACCTTCATCGCGTCCAAGGCCGAGTTCACGCCCAAGAACGTCCAGACCCGCGACGAGCGCGTCAAGCTCGTCTACAGGGTGAAGGTCGGCCTCGACAACAAGGACGGGCTCTTCAAGCCCGGCATGCCCGCCGAGGCCCGCCTCCAGGCGGCGGCCGGCCGATGACGCGCCGCCCGAGGCGCCCCGATGGTGCGCCTCGAGGCGATGACCCGCCGCTACGGCGACGTCGTGGCGGCCTCGCGACGTGACCTTCGACGTGCGCCCGCGGCGAGATGTTCGGCCTCATCGGCCCCGACGGCGCGGGGAAGACCACGACGCTGCGGGTGGTCCTGGGCCTCCTGGCCCCCGACTCCGGGAGCGTCCGCACCTGCGGCCTCGAGCCCGTGCGGGAGAGCGACGCCGCTCTCGCGCGGATCGGCTATCTCTCGCAGCGCTTCTCGCTCTACGGCGACCTCGTCGGTGGACGAGAACGTGTCGTTCTTCGCCGAGATCCACGGCGTCCGCGATTGGGAGACGCGGCGGGACGAGCTGCTCGACATGCTCCGCATGACGCCCTTCCGCGACCGCCTCGCCGATCGCCTCTCGGGCGGCATGAAGCAGAAGCTCGCCCTCGCCTGCACCCTCATCCACACGCCCGAGCTGCTGGTCCTCGACGAGCCCACCACCGGCGTCGACCCCGTCTCGCGCCGCGACTTCTGGAGGATCCTGGCCCGCCTCCAGCGCGAGGGGCTGACGCTCCTGCTCACGACGCCCTACCTCGACGAGGCCGAGCGCTGCCAGCGCGTGGCCCTGATGGACCGCGGCCGCATCCTGAACGTGAGCACGCCCGACGCGCTGCGCGCGAGCGCCACCGGCGCGGTCGTCGAGATCCTGGCCGCGCCCAAGCGACGGGCCGCCGAGCTGCTCGCGGGCGCAGGCCGAGGTGACCGACGTCGAGGCCTTCGGCGAGCGCCTCCACGCGACCCTCCGCGGTGTCTCCAAGGACGACGGGCCGCCGCGGGCGAGCGGCTGGCCCAGGCCCTTCCCGCCGCGGGCGTGGCCGTCCAGCACGTCCGCACGACCGCACCGTCCCTCGAGGACCTGTTCATCGCCCGCATCCGCGGCCGCCGAGGCGGCCGTCCCCGGCGAGGTGACACGATGACGACCCTTGTCCCCGTTCTCCTCGCGGCGAGCGTCGCGGTCGCGCCGGCGCAGCCGCCGCCCTCCGATCCAGCCGTGGTGCGCCTGACCCTCGCCGAGACCCTGGAGCGCGCCCGCGCGCGTCGGCGCGCCTGCTGGAGCTGAACGCGCTGGTGACTGCGGCCGACGAGGGGATGCGCGGCGCGCAAGTCCGGTCGGCTGCCCGCAGATCGACGTCTCCGCCGCCTACGTCCACTCCACGAACTTCCCGACGCTCGACCCTGGCCCAACCCGGGGCCGAGGCCCGCGAGATCGCCCTCAACTATCCCGACAACTACCGCGCCCGCGCCGTCCCTCAGCCTGCCCCTCTACACCGGGGGCCGCGTCGGCGGTGCGATCGACGCGTCCCGCTACGACCGCGAGGCGGCGGGGAGCGACCTCGAAGGCGGAATCCAGGACCTCGTGCTGGAGGCCACGACGGCGTACTGGCAGCTCGTGACCGCCCGGGAGAACGCGCGGGTACTCGCCGAGTCGGTGGCCTCCTTCGAGGCGCACCTGAAGGACGCCCGGGCGCGCCAGGACCTCGGGATGGCCGCGCGCAACGAGGTGCTCGCGGTGCAGGTGGAGCGCGACCGAGCCGAGCTGCGCCGGCTGGCCGCGGCGAACGGCGCCGCCGTCGCCAACGCGAACCTGCTCCGTCTCGTCGGGGCTCCCGGCGGATGCCCGGATCGAGCCTGCGGAGGCTTCGGGGGCCTCGGACGCGCCTCCGCCCGACGTCGACGCCCTCGTGGTCGAGGCGCTCCGCGCACGTCCGGAGGCGGCCTCGCTCCGCGTCGCGGGTGGCCTCCCTCGAGGCGAGCGCCCGTGTGGCGCGGGCTTCCGCACCGCCCGCAGGCCGCGATCAGCGCCGGCTACGACTACGCCTGGCCCAACGCCACGATCGTCCCGCCCCCGAAGGAATGGAAGGGCACCTGGAACGTCGGCGCCGCTCGTCTCGATCACGGCGTTCGACGGCGGGCGGACGGCCGCGTCGGCCGCCCAGGCCAGCGCCCAGGCCGAGGCGCTGCGCCACCAGCTCGAGGACCTGGAGCGCCACATCCGCTTCGAGGTCACGAGCCGCGTGCTCGACCTCGGCACGGCCCGGGCGGCTCTCCGGGTCGCGGGCGCGAAACGTCGAGGCGGCCCGGGAGAGCGTCCGCGTGGCCCAGGACCGCTACCACGAGGGCGTCATCCCTTCGTCGGAGCTTCTCGACGCCGAGACCGCGCGACTCCTGCGCGCGGCCTCGACCAGACCGCCGCGGTCTCCGACCTGCACCGGGCCGAGGCGAACCTCAAGCGCGCGGTGGGGCGCTAGGCGATGAGCCCGCAGGAGCCCGGGCCCGCCCCCGTCATCGAGGTCGAGCACCTGGTGAAGCGCTTCGGCGCCTTCGTGTCGGTCGACGACCTGAGCCTCGACGGTGAAGCCGGGCGAGGTCTTCGGCCTCCTCGGCAGCAACGGCGCCGGCAAGACGACGACGATCCGCATGCTCTGCGGCCTGCTCACGCCCGACCTCGGGCACGGCGCCGCGTCCTCGGCATCGACGTCGCCAAGGACCCCGAGGCCATCAAGCGACGCATCGGCTACATGACCCAGCGCTTCAGCCTCTACGACGACCTGACCGTCGGGCAGAACCTGCGGTTCTTCGGCGGCGTCTACGGCCTGCAGGGCGCAAGGCCTTCGACGAGCGCGCCGGCCTGGGCGATCGCGACCGCGGGCCTCGCGGGCAAGGAGGACCTCCTCACCCGCTCCCTCCCCGGCGGATGGAAGCAGCGCCTCGCCCTCGCCTGCGCCGTGCTGCACGAGCCCGAGGTCGTCTTCCTCGACGAGCCCACCGGCGGCGTCGATCCCATCTCGCGCCGCCGCTTCTGGACCCTCATCGACGACGATGGCGGGCGGGGCGTCACCCTCATCGTCACCACCCACTACCTCGACGAGGCCGAGCGCTGCGACCGGATCGCCCTCATGCACGCCGGCCGCCTCGTGGCCCTCGGCACGGTGGCCGAGCTGAAGGACGTCTTCGCCGGCCGCGCCCTCCTCGAGGTCTCCTGTCCCGCGATTCCTCGACGCCCAGGGCCGCCTCGAGGGCGCAGGCCTGGGTCCTCGAGGCCTCGGTCTTCGGCACTCGGCTGCACGTCGTGGTGGCCGACGCCGAGGACGGACGCCGCGCGGATCCTGGAGGCCCTGACGCAGGACGGCAACGTCCCCGTCCACGGTCGAGCGCATCGTGCCCTCGCTCGAGGACGTGTTCATCCACTGCATCGAGGCGGAAGACGCCGCACGGGCCGCGCGCGGCGGCCGTCGTGAACGCCCGGAAGGTTCTCGCCATCGCCGTCAAGGAGCTGCGGCAGGCCTCGCGCGACCCCCTGAGCCTGGCCATGCTCCTGGGCGTGCCCGACGATGATGCTGGTGATGTACGGCTACGCCATCAACTTCGACGTGCGCCACGTCCGCCTCGCGGTCCGGGACCTCGACAAGAGCGCCACGAGCCGCGACCTCGTGGCCTCCTTCGTCAACTCCACCTACTTCGACCAGGTCGCGGACCTGGACGCCGCGGCGCGACCTGGACCGGCTCACCGAGCGAGCGCCAGGCCGCAGGCCGTGCTCGCCATCCCCGAGGGCTACGCGCGCGACCTCGCCGCGGGCCGCACCGCGCCGGTCCAGCTCCTGATCGACGGGGCCGACGCCAACACCGCGACGACGATCCTCGGCTACGCCTCGGCCCTCGTCGCCGAGGCCAACGCGCGCCTGCCGGCGCGACGCCGCGGGCCCGGCTCGTCCAGCTGGCGCCCATCGACTACGAGCCCCGCGTCTGGTACAACCCCGAGCTCCAGTCGACGCAGTTCCTCGTCCCCGGCCTCATCGGCTTCATCCTGATGCTCACGGCCGTCCTCTCCACGGCCCTCTCGGTGGTCCGCGAGAAGGAGCGGGGCACCATGGAGCAGCTCCGCGTCACCTCGCTGCGCCCGGGCGAGCTGATCGTCGGGCAAGATCCTGCCCTACCTCGGCATCTCCCTCATGGCCACCGTGATCATCCTGATCGCCGCGCGCGTCCTCTTCGGCGTGGCGGTGCGCGGCCCCTACCTCGCACCTCTTCGCGGCGACCCTCGTCTACCTGATCGGCGCCCTCGGCTTCGGCCTCCTCGTCTCGAGCCTCTCCGACAGCCAGGCCATGGCCTTCCAGGTCGGCATGGTCACGTCCATGCTGCCCGCGATCTTCCTCTCCGGCTTCATCTTCCCGATCCGCTCGATGCCCGTGGCCCTCCAGGTCGATCACCTACGCCGTGCCCGCCCGCTACTTCAACGTGATCCTGCGCGGCGTCATCCTGAAGGGCGCCGGCCTCGAGCCCTACTGGCGCGACGTCGGCGTTCCTGGTGCTCTACGCGACGCTCGTCATGGGCATCGCGTACGCGCGGCTCACGCGGCGGGAGGTCTGACCGTGTACGCCCTGCTCCAGGTCGATCGTCAAGGAGTTCCTCCAGCTCCGGCAGGACAAGAAGATGATTCCCGTGATGATCGTCGGCCCGCTCGTCCAGCTCCTCGCCCTCGGCTACGCGGCGAACCTCGACGTCTACCGACATCCCCATGGTGCTCGTCGACCAGGACCGGACCGCGGCCAGCCGCGACCTCGTCGATCGCTTCACGCGGCTCGGGCTACTTCGAGATCAAGGGCACGGAGGACACGGCGGCGCGGTCGAGCCGTGGCTCGTCGAGGGCCGCGCCCAGGTCGCCCTCGTCATCGGCCGGGGCTACGGCGCCGACACGGCGGCGGGACGCACGGCCGTCGGTCCAGGTGATCGCCGACGGCACCGACTCCAACTCGGCGGTCGTGGGCCTCGGCTACGCGTCGCGGATCGTCTCGGGCGTCGGAGCCGAGCGTGGTCCGCGTCCAGATCGACCGCGAGTCCCGCCGGATCCTCGCGTCCTCGCCGGGGCTGGCGGCGGCCGCCCCGGGGCAGATCGAGCTCGTCCCGCGCATCTGGTACAACCCCGACCTCAAGAGCCGCTGGTTCTACGTGCCCGGCGGTGCTGGCCATGGTGCTGATGCTCGTCACCATGATGCTGCCCGTCGATGGCGGTGGTGCGCGAGAAGGAGATCGGCACCCTCGAGCAGATCAGCGTGACCCCGCTCCGGCCGTGGCAGCTCATCCTCGGGAAGCTCGCGCCCTTCGTCGTCATCGGCCTCCTCGACATGCTGCTCGATCGTCGTCCTGGCCCGGTGGCTCTTCGGCGTTCCCCTGCGCGGATCGCTCCTGCTCCTGACCTTCCTGACCCTGCTCTTCCTGCTCAACACCCTGGGCCTCGGCCTGCTGGTCTCGACCCTGGTGAGCACCCAGCAGCAGGCCATGATGTTCGCGGCCTTCGTCCTCATGGTGCCGATGATCTACCTCTCCGGGCCTCATCTTCCCCATCGAGAACATGCCCGCGCCTCTTCCAGCTCGGGAGCCGCGTCATCCCCGTGCGCTACTACGGCGATCATCCTCCGCGGCGTCTTCCTGAAGGGCTCGGGGCTCGACGTGCTCTGGCCCGAGGCGCTGGCCCTCCTCGGCCTCGGCACGGCGGTCCTCGACCCTGGCCGTCGCTCCGGTTCCGGAAGAGCCTCGACTGAGCTCCGTCAGAACTGGAAGTAGATGAAGGCGCTCGACTCGAAGCGCCCGAAGGCGACGAAGGCCCAGAAGCCCAGAAGGTAGACCGCGGCTCGGACGAGGAGAGGCGACTCCAGGACGACCTGCTCCCTCCTCTTGAAGAACTGGAAGAGATCCATCGCGAGGACGGGGGCGATGTAGGCCAGGGCCTGCGCGGCCTCGGGGAGCGGCATCCGGGCCCAGCCCAGCGGGTTCACGAAGCGCGCCGACCAGGACGCCGAGGGTGCGCTCGTCCTCGCAGCGGAAGATCACCCAGCCGAGGCAGACGAAGTGGAACGTCACCAGCACGCGCAAGGCCCAGAGCCCCCGTGAGCCCCAGGTCCGGCAGCCGTCCCAGTCGAGCACGAGGCGTTTGCCGCCGAATGCGCGCTCGAGCACCAGGAGAACGCCCTGGTAGGTTCCCCAGATCACGAACTTCCACGCGGCGCCGTGCCAGAGGCCGCCCAACACCATGGTGAGCATCAGGTTGCGGTACGTGCGGGCGGCGCCGCCGCGGTTGCCGCCGAGGGGCACGTAGAGATAGTCCCGGAGCCAGGACGACAGGCTGATGTGCCACCGCCGCCAGAAATCCGTGATGCACGTCGAGAAGTACGGGTGGTTGAAGTTGTCCATGAGGCGGAAGCCCATCATGCGGGCCACGCCCCGGGCGATGTCGGTGTACCCGGAGAAGTCGCAGTAGATCTGGAACGCGAAGGCCAGGGCCCCGAGGTGGATGACGCCGGGATGGAACCCGAGCTTGCGCTCGAAGACCGCAGCCGCCAGGGTCGCCAGGTTGTCCGCGACGACGACCTTCTTGAACAGCCCCCAGGCGGCGAGATTGAAGCCGCTCATGACCTCGTCCCAGCGCACCGCTCGTTCGTGCTGCATCTGGGGAAGGAGCGCGCTCGAATGCATGATGGGCCCGGCCACCATGTGGGGGAAGAAGGCCACGAAGAGGGCGAAGTCGAGGGGGTCCTTGGCCGGCTCGATCTCCGTCCGATAGACGTCGACGATGTAGCTGATGCTCTGGAACGTGTAGAAGGAGATTCCGACGGGGAGGACGACGTCGAGACGGAAGTCGGTGGGGGCCGCGCCCAATCGGATGAGGAGCGCGTTGGCCGAGGCCAGGAAGAAGTTGCAGTACTTGAAGAAGCCGAGGAAGAGCAGGTTGAGCGCTACGCTCGTCGCGACCCAGCGCTTCGCCCCCTCGGGCGTCCGCTCGCGCGCGATGGCGTTGCCCAGGGTCCAGTCGATGCTCGTCGACAGGATCAGCAGGCCCACGAAGCGCCAGTCCCAGCACGCGTAGAAGAGGTAGCTCGCCACCAGGAGGAGCGACGTTCTGGCCCCGGCGCGGCAGGCCCAGGTAGAGGCCGAAGACCACGGCGAAGAAGAGCCAGAAGTCGAGGGTGTTGAAGAGCATCGATCAGGCCCGCCGGCGGGATCGCGTCATTCAGGATGAGACCCGGCGAGGATCTCGGCGAGACGTGCCGACACCATGGCACGGCCGGTGGCCGAGAGGTGGGTGAAGTCGTTGAAGTCTGCGGTGGTGAGGGCCGGCAGGTCGCCGGCGCCGACGAACTCGATGTCCGTCCGGGACCGGAGGCCCTCCAGGAAGCGGGCGTAGTGCGACCGCATGGGTGCACTGATGGTCTTCTCGTAGCCCGGCCGGGTGGGGAAATCCACGATCAGGGTCCGGTTGCCCCGGGATCTCTCTCGCGCGATGAACGCGTCGAGGGCAGCTTCCTGTGCCTTGGTGAAGGTGCGGGCTCGGTTCTCGACCGGGCCGTTCTTCACCCTCTGCTCGAGGTCGGCCTCGGGCTGATAGAGACCTGTTCCGCGGGGAGAGCCGAGGCGCAGGGCCGGCGGCGGAAGGTCGAGCCTGAACGCGGCCAGGGGATCCTTGGACGCCACGGCGAAGATCGGGGGCAGCGCCTGGCGGTTCCGCAGGCCCTCCGAGAGGTTCGTGAGCATGCCGTAGAGGACGGCACGGTCCTCGGTCCAGGTCATCTTGGGCCAGGCCTCGCCCGCAGCAAGGCAGCGGACGGTGTCCATGTCCGTGAAGAAGGTCTTCGGAGGCTCGTGGAGGATCCAAGGGAAGAGCCCCAGGACCATCGTGCGCCGATCCGAGCGTGAGGGGATGCGGCTCTGCAGATAGAGGGCGTCGAACGGTGCGCCGCCGATGCTGGCCAGGTTGCGGCAGCGGGTTCCCGAGAGACGCTCTTCGAGGATCGCGCAGTCGAGCCCCTCGCGAACCTGGCTCGATCCCATGAGGAGGACAAGAGGCGCTGCGGCGGCCGCGGGCACGAGGCGGGCCTTGACGGTCATGAGGGAGTCGGTGGGGCCGAGGGGCGTGTATCGGTCCAGGAAGCGGAGGGCTGGAGCGCTGGTCCAGCAGGCGCGGTCCAAGGCGACGAAAGAGGCCATCGCCAGGAGGAGCGCGCCGGGCCAGCGAGGGCTTCGGGACGCCGGCTGGGGTGGCGCGCTCACGGGTGGATTGTAAGACCCGTTGCGTTCCTTTCGGTTAGACTGCTCGAAGTGAGCCTGGATCGGCCCCCTGCGGCGCCGGGGAGAGGCGTGCTCGTCGCGGTGGGGTGCCTCGGCCTCGCGGCCCTCGCGCACCACGAGGCGCTCCGTTCCTGGGACTCGGTCGTCCACTACGCGTCCCCGTTCCACTTCGCCGACGGCGACGCGGTGGCGGGGCCCCGCGTCACCCACCACGTCGTCCTGGTGGTGATCGACGGCCTCCGCCTCGAGCGCTCGCGGCACCTCGACACGCTGAACGTCCTCCGCGCCCGCGGCGCCGACTTCGATTGCACCGCGAGCGTCCCCTCGTACTCTCGCCCGGGGCGGGCCAGCCTGGCGACGGGAGCGGGTCCCGACGTCCACGGGGTGACGAGCAACCGCCACGAGGGAACCCTGAACGCCGACAACCTGTTCCGCGCGTCGCGGCGGATGGGGGAGAGCGTCGCGCTGGCGGGTTCCGCCATATGGCCCGGCCTCTTCGGCCCCGATCTCGAGGGAGCGCTGGTCCTGCCCACGACGATCGAGGAGGAACGAGGCGGCTACCGGCGTGTGGAGCCGCGGATGCAGAACTTCGAGCGCGATGCCGTCCGGCGCCTCGCGGCGATCGACGCGCGCCTCGCGGTCCTGGACCTCGACGTGCCGGACTACGCGGCCCACGAGTACGGAGCCCGCTCTCCGGAGTACGTGCGCGCCTCCCTCGAGGCGGACCGGACCCTCGGCCTGCTGGCCGATGCCCTCAACCTCTGGACGACGACCCTGGTCGTGACCGCCGACCACGGGCAGATCGACGGTGGAGGGCACGGCGGCGCAGAGCCGGAGGTTCTCGACGTGCCCCTCGTGATGGCGGGCCGCGGGATCCGGGAGGGCTTCGCCGGAACCGCTCGCCAGGTGGACGTCGCGCCTACCATCGCGGCCCTTCTCGGGCTGCCGATCCCCGGCGGCTCCGAGGGGCGTCCGCTGGTGGAGGCGTTCGACACGAAGGACGCGAACCTGCGCGGCGTGGAGGCTCGAGCCCTGGCGCAGAAGACCGCTTTCGCCCGCGAGTACCTGTCGGCCCTCGGGCGCCCCGAGGCCCTCCCGGCGGTGGACGGGCTCGCCCGCAGCCCGAACGGCCATGGACGCCCTCGACGCCGCCGTGGCGAAAGGGCGCGCCTCCCGCATCGCCGCGGAGCAGAGCCGGCGCCTTCCCGTCGTCGGCCTCGCCGTCGGGCTGTCGGTCCTGTTGGCGGGCTGGTGCGCTCCGCGATTGCGGATGGCGCGGCGTCCTCGTCGCCGTCGGCCTCGGCGGCCGCCAGCGAGGGTCTCTTCCGCCTCCTCGCCCACGCGCGCGGCCTCCAGACCTCCTTCAGCGCGATCAACCACGACGAGGACCTCGAGGCGTACTTCGTCGGCGTGACCGTCCTCGGGGGCGTTGCCGCCCTCTCCTGCGTGGTCGCGGTCCTCTGGAGTGCTTCGGGGCGCCGGGCCCCCGACGGTCGGGGCCCGACCCTTCTGGCGATCTGCGCCGCCCTGGGTGCGCTGGCGGTGCCGGCCTCCGTCGTGGCCCTGGCGTACTGGCACCAGGGGCTCGAGATGGTGTGGCGCGTCGGGGACCTGCAGGAGAGGTTCGCGGTCAGCGTGGCTCTGGCCCGGGTCCAGGCCGTGGGGCTCGTCGGCGCCCTCGCGCCCGTTCTGGGCTGGCTCAGCCGCCCTCGCCGACGGCCCGGTCCGGACCCGGCGTAGCTCCGTCCGCGAGCTCCCCCTCCCAACGCGCGATCACCGCCGTCGCGAGGCAGTTGCCGATGACGTTGACCGAGGTGCGGGCCATGTCCATCAGCTCGTCGATTCCCAGGATGGCGAGGATCGGCCATTCGGGAAGGCCGAACGAGGCGGCGGTTCCGAGGAGGATCACCAGGGAAGCGCGCGGGACGCCGGCGACGCCCTTGCTGGTCAGCATCAGCGTCACCGCCATGAGGAGCTGCTGGCCGAGGGACAGGTGGATGCCGGCGGCCTGGGCGACGAAGACCGAGGCGAGGGAAAGATAGAGCGTCGTGCCGTCGAGGTTGAAGCTGTACCCCGTGGGCATCACGAACGCGACGATGGGCCGCGGCACGCCCAGCTCCTCCATCCGCTCCATGGCGAGAGGGAGGGCCGCCTCCGAGCTGGTCGTGGCGAAGGCGATGGACACGGGCTCGGCGACCGCCGACACGAACCTCCGGATGGGGATGCGAGCCAGCAGCGCCACGGGGAGCAGCACCAGGACGAGGAAGGCCGTGAGGGCGAGGTAGAGGGTGGCCAGCAGCTTGAACAGGTTCACGAGGATGCCGAGGCCCATGTGCCCCACGGTGTAGGCGATGGCCGCGCCGACGCCGACCGGCGCGAAGTACATGACGATGTTGGTGAACTTGAACATCGTCTCGGCCAGGCTCTCGGCCAAGGCCAGCATCGGCCGGCGCCTGGCCTCGGGCAGGAGCGCGAGCGCGATGGCGAAGAGGACGCTGAAGACGACGATCTGGAGGACCTGGCCCTCGACCACCGACTTGGCGACGTTCTCCGGGAAGACGTGGAGCAGGACGTCCGAGAGCGTCTGCTTCTGGCCCGTCACGTCGGCCGCCAGGCCCGCCGCCGGCGGATGAACGCCGACGCCGGCCTGGGTCAGGTTGATGGCGGCGAGGCCGATGAAGAGCGCCAGCGTGGTGACGACCTCGAAGTAGAGGAGCGCCTTCAACCCCATCCGGCCGACCTGCTTCAGGTTGGAGTGCCCGGCGATCCCCACGACGAGCGTCCCGAAGAGCAGCGGCGCGATGATCGTCTTGATGAGGCGCAGGAAGACCTGGCTCAGGACGCGCAGCGAGACGCCCACCTCCGGCCAGTCGTGGCCGATCTCGGCGCCCACGAGCATCGCGAGCAGGATGAAGCTCGTGAGGGAGCGCCGCCGCAGCGACAGGGCCAGGACGCCGCAGAGGGCCAGCCACCGACCCGACACCGCCACCGCGTCGGCGCCGAACACCCAACCGCCGGCGGCGAGGAGCGCGCCGGTCGCCGCCAGAAGGGTGCCCGCGGTCGCCAGGGTCCGGCGGCGGTGTTCGGTCATTGCGGTGGATTCTACGCGGCGGCCGCGGGTTTGCCGCTCCCTTTCGCCCTCTGGTACACTCGCGGTTTTCGCGGTGGGGGAAATGCTCCGTTCCTACAAGGGAATCTGGCCCAGGCTCGGCGAGCGAGTCTACGTGGACGCATCGGCGCAGGTCATCGGCGACGTCGAGCTGGGGGACCACGCCAGCGTCTGGATGAACGCGGTCCTCCGCGGCGACGTCCATTCCATCCACATCGGCCCCTACACCAACATCCAGGACAACTGCGTCGTCCACGTCTTCAAGGACCTGCACCCCGCGCTGCTCGCGGACCACGTCACGGTGGGGCATTCGGCCACCCTCCACGGCTGCCGCATCGACTCCTGGTGCCTCATCGGCATGGGGGCCACGATCCTGAACGGCGCCCACATCGGCGCCGAGTCGATCGTCGCGGCGCAGACCCTCGTGCCCGAAGGGATGGTCGTCCCCCCGGGAAGCCTCGTGATGGGCGTGCCCGGGAAGGTCCGCAGGCCCGTCACCGAGGAGGAACGCCAGGGCCTCCGCCGGTACGCCGAGAGCTACTTCGAGTACAAGGAGACGTACCTCGAAGAGACGGCCCGGTCATGAACCCGATCCGGGCGATCAAGGGGACGCGTGATCTCCTCCCCGACGAGATCGGCGTCTGGCACCGCATCGAGAAGGCAGCCCAGGCCCTCTTCCCCCGGTATGGCTACCGGGAGATTCGCACACCCATCTTCGAGGAGACGCAGCTCTTCGCCCGCGGCATCGGGGCCGAGACGGACGTCGTGTCGAAGGAGATGTACACCTTCGAGGACAAGGACGAGCGGAAGTCCTCTCTCACCCTCCGCCCCGAGGCGACGGCCGGCATCGTGCGCGCCGTGATCGAGCACAACCTCATGAACACCGACCCCGCCCTCAAGGTCTACGCCCTCGGGCCGATGTTCCGCCGCGAGCAGCCCCAGCTGGGGCGGTACCGCCAATTCCACCAGGTGGACGTCGAGGCGTTCGGGACGAGCGCACCCTCGGTGGACGCCGAGACGATCGAGCTGGCCGTGAGCTTCCTGGAAGCCTGCGGCGTCGCGGAGTACGAGCTCGTCCTCAACTCCGTCGGGGACGCGACGTGCCGCCCCGCCTACGTCGAGAGGCTTCGCGCCGTCCTGCGAGAGAACGCCGCGAGGCTGGGTCCCGACAGCCAGCGACGCACCGAGTCCAACCCCCTGCGGGTCCTCGATTCAAAGGCTCCCGGCGAGCAGGACCTGATCGCATCCCTGCCGAAGATCGGCGACCACCTCTGCGACGCCTGCCGCGAGCACTTCGCCGAGGTCCTGCGGGAGCTGGACCTCCTGGGAATCCGCCACCGCGTCGACCATCGCCTCGTGCGCGGCCTCGACTACTACGTCAGGACGACGTTCGAGGTTACGAGCGGCCCTGCGCGCGCGCAGAACAGCCTTCTGGGCGGGGGGCGCTACGACGGCCTCGTGAAGGCCCTGGGCGGACCCGACATCGCCGGCATCGGATTCGCCATGGGGATGGAGCGTCTCGCTCTCGCCATGCCGCCCCTCGCGGCCGAGGGACGCTGCGACGTCTTCCTGGCGCCTCTCTCGGATACCGGGCTGGACGAGGCTCTCCGGCTCCAGCGCTCGCTTCGCCAGGCCGGTGTGCGGGTGCTGATGGAGCACGAGGGACGCAGCTTCAAGTCCAAGATGAAGAAGGCCGACAAGCTCGGCGCCCGGTTCGTGGCCATCCGTGGCGAGGACGAGATCAAGAAGGGCGTCTGGAGCGTCCGTGACATGGCGGGCTCCGCTCAACAGGACGTCGCCGAAGGACGCGTCCTCGAACACCTCAAGGAGAAGATTCATGGCTGAGACCCTGGGAGACCTCTCCCGCACCCACTACTGCGGCTCCCTCCGGGACGCCCACGTGGGGGAGACGGTCGTCCTCATGGGTTGGGCGGCGACGCGTCGCGACCTCGGGGGCGTGATCTTCATCGACCTTCGGGACCGCGAGGGGATCTGTCAGGTCGTCGCCCGTCCCGAGGTGTCCAAGGAAGCCCACGCCGCTGCGGACCGCGTTCGGGGTGAATACGTCGTGGCGGTGGTGGGGGAGGTGGCCGCCCGTGCGGCCGAGACGGTGAACCCGAAGCTCCCCACGGGCGCGGTGGAGGTCCTGGCCCGCGAGATCCGCGTCCTCTCCGAGGCCCGCACGCCTCCCTTCCCGATCGAGGACGAGATCAACACGTCGGAAGACGTGCGGCTCAAGTACCGCTATCTGGACCTCCGCCGTCCCCGGCTCCAGCGGAACCTCCGCCTGCGCCACCGCCTGACCATGGAGATCCGGAGGTACATGGACGAGCAGGGGTTCTACGAGATCGAGACCCCGATGCTCACCAAGTCCACCCCCGAAGGGGCTCGGGACTACCTCGTGCCGTCCCGCGTGCACCACGGGCACTTCTACGCCCTCCCGCAGTCCCCCCAGATCTTCAAGCAGATCCTCATGGTCTCGGGGCTCGACAAGTACTTCCAGATCGTCCGCTGCTTCCGCGACGAGGACCTCCGCGCCGACCGTCAGCCGGAGTTCACCCAGGTCGACATCGAGATGTCGTTCCCGCGCATCCAGACGGTCTTCGACCTCGTCGAGCCCCTCTTCGAGAAGATGCTGGGCCTCGTCGGCGTGGGGGTGGCGCGCCCCTTCCCGCGGATGAGCTACGCCGAGGCCATGGCCCGGTACGGAAGCGACAAGCCCGACCTGCGCTTCGCGATGCCCATCGCCGACGTGACCGCCGAGATGGCGACGCTGGGCCTCGACACGTTCCCGGGGCTCATCGCCGACGGGGCCGAGGCGCGCGCCCTGGCGCTCCCGGCTTCGGGCGGCGTCTCGGGGACGCGCCTCAGGAAGATCAACGAGGAAGTCTGGCTCGGCCGCATCGTGGGGGACGCGCGGCTGTCGCGCCGGAACCTCTTCACCCTGAAGGCCACCGACGAGGCCGTCGCGAACCTGGCGAAGAAGGGCGCGAGCGAGGCCGTGGCTCGCCGGCTCCTCGAGAAGGCGGGCGCCGCGAAGGACGACACGGTGCTGATCGGCGTCGACGCCCCGGAGCCGCTGTCGATGGCCATGGGGATCCTGCGCCTCGAGATGGGGCGCGAGCTGAAGCTCGTGGACCCGGCGGCCCATGCGTTCCTCTGGGTCACCGACTTCCCGCTCCTCGAGTACGACAAGGCCGAGCGGCGGTACGTCAGCCTGCACCATCCCTTCACGGCGCCCCTCGACGAGGACATCGCCCTCCTCGACTCGGAGCCCGGGAAGGTGCGGGCCAAGGCCTACGATCTGGTGCTGAACGGCAGCGAGGTGGGCGGCGGAAGCATCAGGATCCACGACTCGGCCCTCCAGGCGCGGATCTTCAAGCTCTTGTCCCTTTCCGACGAGGAGGCGAAGGAGCGCTTCGGCTTCTTCCTGGAGGCGCTCCAATACGGCACGCCGCCCCACGGCGGCATCGCCCTCGGCCTCGATCGGATCGCCATGATCCTGGCGGGGGAGTCCTCGATCCGCGACGTGATCGCGTTCCCCAAGACGGCCAGCGCCACGGACCTCATGTCGGGCTCGCCGTCGCCGGTGCGCGACGACCAGATCAAGGACCTGGGGATCTTCGTCGTCCGGAAATAGCCGAGCGACCCCTAGCGCGCGGGCGACACTACGTCTACGGGCGACACTGCGCCCACAGGGTTGTGAAATGCGGGCTCCCGTCGCGGAAGGCGACGCCCGGCCCCCAGGGCCTCGGTGTGTCGCCTCACTCCCATGACCTCGAACAGACGCGTGTAGATGTCGAGGCATCCGGTGACGATCTCCACCTTCTTGTGGCTGGGCAATCCCATGGCCGGGAAGAAGGCGAGATCCCGATCGTCGTCGGCGCCCAGGAAATCGAGGGGATGAAGCAGGAGCGACGGCTGCGTGCCCGTGCGCCGGCACAGCTCCATGGCCGACCGGAAATAGAGGAGCGCGAGCCGCGGCGAGATGACGCTCAGGTAGAGGACGTAGCTCACGTGGATCGGGACCTTGAAGAACGGCATCGTCGTCACGGGCACCTCGAGGAGGTCCTGGCCGTCCACGTTCCACAGGTAGGGCGTCACCGGCCGGAGGCCGTCGGCGAGCTGGCCGAACAGGGCCTTTCGTTGCTCCCGCTCCTCCTGGGTGAAGCGGCTCGTCATGAAGTAGTAGGCGCGGGCAAGGGGGCCGAGATAGGTCGGGAACGTCGAGGCGTCGTACTCGTAGCCCCGGCGCTTCAAGACCCGGAGCGTCGTCTCCGAGAGGCTGAAGCCGGGGCCGCGGAAGCCGACGGGGCGCTTCCCGGTGACGCGCTCGATGTTCTCCTCGGCGCGGGCCATCTCGTCGTCGAGGTCGCTCTCGGAGTAGAGGTGGAGCCACGGCTCGTGATGGAAGGAGTGGTTGCCGATCTCGTGGCCGGCCTCGGCCACCGAACGGAGGATGTCCCCGTTGCCCTCGATCGCGGCGTCCTGCCCGACGAGGAAGACGGTGATCGAGAGAGCGCGCTCCTTCAGTATCCCCAGGAACCGGGGGACGACGCGCTCGAGATAGGACGGAAACGACTCCCAACTCGCGTCCCCATGGGTCTTCAGGTAGGACCACTTGTTGTCGAGGTCCAGGGACAGGCTGGCCGGGGGCCTCGGCGCGGTCATGCCACCGCCGCCCGGGCCACCGGTATTTCGGCGAGGAAACCCGCGGCCGCTCTCTCGGCAAGCTGGACCGTCTCGTTGACGTTCAGCGTGCCGTTCACGATGTGGGCCGAGTTCACGAGATGGAGGCCCGGGATCGACGTCTCCATCGGCGGCAGGCGCTTCGAGTAGCCGAGGGTCGACAAGGCGAAGACGCGGCGCACGCGGGACACCTGGAAGGCGAGCACGTCCTCGCGGCGGAAATCGGGGTACATCCGCTCCAGGGCCGGAAGGAACTGCGCCCTGATCTCGTCGTCCGAAAGGGCGAACGCCGGATCGTCGGGGTCCACGTACTTGGGCAGGTACACGAGCGCGTGCCCGCCGAACTGTTCCTGGTCCACGAGGGCCGACATCTCGATGACACCGGTGAAGGGGACCCACGGGTCGGTGATGTTGGTGACGTAGTAGCCGGCCAGGGGCCGGCGCAGGAGAAGCGAGGCGCAGATGATCCCCTGGTATTGCACGGCTTCGAGGCGAGCCTTCTCCTCGGCCGCGAGCCCCGGGCGAGACGCGCCGCCACGGGCGCGGGGACGGTCAGGACGACGTCGTCGAATGCCTCGCGGTCTCCGCACTCCGATTCCACGGCGAGGCGGCCGCCCAGGCGGGTCACGCTCTTTACGCCCTTGCCGAGCTTGACCCGAACGCCCTCGGCGCCCAGCCGGCGGGAGAAGTGATCGAGGATGCGCGCGTAGCCGCCCGGGACGTAGCCGAACATCTCCTTCTTGAGCCCGCTGCGGCGGGCGGCGTAGAGCCGGGCGATGGTCGCCCAGATGAAGGCCGCCGACGTCTTCTTGTAGTTGTCGCCCAGCTTCGACCGAAGAAGCGGAAGCCAGATCTTCTCGAAGGTGCGGCGACCCGACAGGCGCTCGAGCCAGTCGGCGACCGGGATCTCCTCGAGGCGCTTCCAGTCCTGGACTCGCGAGGCGTAGAAGATCGTGGCTCCCAGGCGCAGCTTGTCGACCAGGCCGAGGGGCGGGAAGCGGAGGAACTCGAGGGAGTTCGACATCGAATAGAGCCGGCCGTCGGTGTAGAAGCCGGTGCGCGTCTCCACCCACCGCATCTCCCGCTCGAGGCCCAGCTCGCCGAGCAAGGCGCGGTTGAACGAGTCGGAGAGCAGCGTGACGTGGTAGTGCCGATCCCAGACGACGTCTCCCAGGCTCCACGCGCTCGCCAGGCCGCCGAGCGTCTCGGCCGCCTTCGAAGAGCGTGACGGCGCGGCCGCCGCTGGGCGAGGCGGTGCGCCAGGGTCATGCCCAGGATGCCGCCTCCGACGATGCCCCATCGCTGACCCGGATGACGCCGTCATGGCAGCAGCTCCGTGACCGCGCCGGCGTCGACGCGGAAGCGCCGGCCGCACGGCGCGCAGCTGGCGTCGGCCGACGTCGGGAGCCTCGTCGGGCGAGAACTTCAGGAACGGCTGGCCGCACCGGCAGACGCAGCCCACCGACACGCGCCGGGTGGCCGAGCGCCAGGTGGAAGTCGGGCACGGAGCGGGTGACCAGGGAGCCCATGCCGACCATCGCGAAGCGGCCGATGGCCAGGTCGCTTGCCGATCGGTGCACCCGGCGCCGATGGTCGCGCCCTCGCGCACGAGCGTCGGCCGCGTGTCCTCGTCGGGCTCCGACGAGCGCAGCTGCTTCAGGTCGGGCGTGGTCGCCCGCGGGAAGCGGTCGTTGGTGAAGATCGTTCCCGCGCTGATCATCACGCCGTCCTCGATCGTCACCGCGCGCAGATGTAGACGATCGCGTTGATCTTGACGCGATGTGCCGATCCTGACGTCGTAGGCGATGTAGGTCTTCTCGCCGACGATGCACTCCTCGCCGATGCCGGGCGCCGTGCCGGATGTGGACGTTGTCCCAGACGGACGTGCCCTCGCCGATCGCGACGCCGTCCTCGATGATGGCGGTCGGGTGGACGCGCGCTCACGCGACGACCCGTCACAGCGCGCTCGGCCTCGCGCGCGGGCCACCGTCGACGACCCAGTGGCTGCGGCGCAGGTCCGCGTAGGCCGCCTCGATGACCTCGACCGAGGCGAGCGCGTCCTCGGCGGTGATCAGCAGGGCCTCTTCGCCGCGGATGGCGCCGGCGAAGTTGTCGATCTGGCGCGCGGAAGGCCTGGACCTTGTCGTAGCCCTTGCCGAAGACGACCCAGTCGCGGCTCGCGGTCTGCCGGTACTTCGACTCCTTCCAGCCGACGCACACCGTCCCCTGCGAGCCGTAGATGTTGATGTAGCTGCTCCAGCTCCTTGTTGATGCTCCAGGACAGGTCGATGCTGCCGAGGACGCCGCTCTCGCTCCGGACGAAGATGCGGACCGTGTCCTCGACCGTCGAGCCCCTGGCTCCGCTTGCCCTCGACCACCTGGACCTCGGCGAGCGGGCCGAGGAAGTAGCGCATGATGTCGACCGAGTGGGTGCCGTTGTCGATGAGCACGCCGCCGCCGCTGATGGCGGGGTTGGAGTTCCAGCGGTCCGACATGTCGACCCGGGACGTGAACGCGTTCTCGAAGAGGACGATCTCGCCGAGAATCCCCGAGGTGACGATGCCCTTGGCCCGGATCACGTCCTCGACGTAGCGGAACTTCGAGGCCATCGTGAACTTCACGCCGGCTTCGGCGCGCGGCGTCGATCATGCCGCGGGCGCTCTTCGAGTCGATGCTCAGCGGCTTCTCGCAGAGGACGGCGACCTTCCTGCTCGAGGAAGTAGACGCAGATCTCGGGGTGGACGGCGGGCGGCGTGCAGACGATGACCGCGTCGAGGCCCGCCGCCTTGCGCCATCGCCTCGTACGACGTCGAAGGCCGGGCACCCGACGACCTCGGCCAGCGCTCTCGGCGGCCTCCAGGCGCACGTCGGCCACGGCCGCGAGCTGGCCGCCTCGGAGCGCGTCGAACGCCTGGGCGTAGGACTGGGCGATGCCGCCGGCGCCGACGAGGCCGAAGCGAAGCGGGTTCGCTCATCGGATGCCGCCCTTCGACAGCCGTGCCGCCGCCGTCGCGGACCGAGCGGCGCGATGTAGTCGACGTGCTCCTCGGTGTAGCGCTCGTTCCAGGGCAGCACGAGGATCCGGTCGAGGGCCGCGAAGGTGCCGGGGAACCGGCCCGCGTCGTAGTCGACGGCCTCGGGCCGGGCCAGGGTGAACGGCCAGCGGCTGTCGCCGAAGGTCCGCTGCTTCTGGAAGACCTCGCACCGAACGCCGGCTTCTGGATGTAGCGCGGCGCCGAGGCGATGCTCGCGCTCCTTCAGGACGCGTGGCGAGCCCGGGCGGCCGCCGTCGATGACCGCGGCGGTCGACCATCAAGGCAGTACTTCCAGTAGGTGTGCACCGCTGCCGGGTGCACCCAGGGCGTCTCGATGCCGGGCAAGTCCCTCGAGCTGCTCCGTCAGGCGCCGTGCGGCCGTCGCGCGCGCTGCGTCGACCACGGCCGTCGAGCTTGGCGAGCTGCGCGCAGCGCGACGGCGCCCTGCAGCTCGCTCATGCGGTAGTTGAGCGCCAGGAAGTAGTGGTCGGGCTTCGGCATCGCCGTAGCCCCACGCCTTGTTGATGAAGAGGAACATGCGGCGGGCCAGAGCCTCGTCGTCGGTCGCGACGAGGCCGCCTTCGCCGGTGGTGATGTGCTTGCCCTGCTGGAGGCTGAAGCAGCCGATGGCGCCGATCGTGCCGACGTGACGGCCGTCGTACCGCGCGCCAGAAGGCCTGGGCGCAGTCCTCGATGACCGGGATGCTCCGCGTCGCGCGGCCAGCTCCATGATCGGTCCCATCTCGCAGGGGTTGCCGAACAGGTGGGTGACGACGATCGCCCTGGTGCGTGGCGACAGCCGCGCCTCGATCGTCTCGGCGGTCACGTTGCAGGTTCGCGGATCGACGTCGGCGAAGACGGGAATGGCGCCCTGGTAGAGGATCGGCGTGAGCGCGCCCATGTCGGTGATCGACGTCGTGACGATCTCGTCGCCCGGCTCGGGGTCGATTGCGGCGACCGCCACGTGGACGGCGGCCGTGCCGGAGGCGCAGGCGTAGGCGTGCTTGACGCCCAGATGCCGGGCGAATCGCTCTTCGCAGCCTCTTGACGAACTCGCCCTTCGTGCTCGTCAGCGTGCCCGTTCGAATCGCCTGCGTGAGGGCGAGCGATCTCTTCCTCGCCCAGCGTGCGGCCCGTCGCGTCCTGGTCCGAGGGAAGCTGCATCGTGACGTCCTCGACGGTCTCAATCTGGTTCATTCCCCATTCCTTTGCCTGAGAACGAGTCAGTGCTTCTGCGACGGGCTTGCCGCGAGGGCAGGGACGAGCGGCGGAGCCGCAGCCACAGCGAGGCGGGTCATGAGCTGCAGATGCCCGAGAACCGCCCTCGCGGCCTTCATCTTCGACTGACCGAAGATCCGGACTTCGAGAACGGCCGGGTGCTCCACGATCCGCGCGCCCTCGAGGTCCAGCCTCCCGAGCATCTCGGCGACGCCGAGGAAGCCGCCCTCGTCGATCTCGAGGCCCTGGAGGGCCGTCCGCCGATAGACGCGGAAGCAGCTCGTGTAGGTGTGGAGCTTCTGGCGGAACACGCGGCGATAGAGGAACGACGCGCCCCTCGACAGGCCGAGCCGCCACGACGGGACGTTCTTGACGCGCCCCTGGGGGTGGTAGGGCGAGGCGGTCACCACGCGACGTCGGCGGGAGAGCAGCGGGATCATCGCTTCAGCTCGTTGGGGTCGTAGGTGCAGTCGCAGTCGATCGAGCAGACGATCTCGGTCGCGGAGCCGCGGATCCCGGTCAGGATGGCGGCCGCGACGCCCTTGTTCGTCTCGTGGCGGAGGAGGGTGCACTGCGGCCAGCTGCCGAAGATCCCGGCGAGGGTCTCCCACGTGTCGTCGGTGCTGCCGTCGTCGACGAAGACGAACTGGGGTCGTATTCGGAGCCGAGGTGCGCTTCGAGAGCCCGCAGCGTGTTGGCGAGGTAGGGGAGGGACTGCGTCTCCGTTGTAGCAGGGCACGACGACGCTCACTCGCTGCGCGTTGCGGGGGGCGCCGGTCGAGGTGACCACGGCCGGCTCGGACCGCGACGGCGGCAGCGGCGCCGCCGGCTGGGCCAGATCGAGGTCGAGGTACTCGGCGATGCTGCCGTTCCGGTACTCGCGGAAGAACCTGGGGAGCACCCATTCCATCTTGTCCAGGTTCCGGTAGTGCCGGACACGGGTGAGGAACGACCCGCTGTTGATCTTCGGCTGGCTCGGATCCAGCTCCCAGACGTGGAAATACATCACGAAGGGAGAATTGTGGGCGTCGTGCCAGTGCCGGACCATGGGCTTCAGGAGCGTGTGCGGAAGCTGGCGATAGTAGTTCCCTCCGCCAATCGGGATCGAAGGCCCAGGACCTGCCAACTCGGGATGGGGAATTCCCAGAGGGCCCTGCCGCCATGGAGGTGCGTGTGGGCCACGCGGCGCTACGGCTGGCCGGCGAACTGGCGGAAGAGGGGTCGCACGCTCGAGTCGTAGGCGTAGCCCTCTTCCACCAGGACGTCGAGGGCCCAGAGGTCCGACGGGCCGAGGAAGTGCGGCACCCGGTGGCCCAGGATCCTCGTGCCCGTGGCTCTCTCGATGGCTTCGCGAGAGCGCGAGAGATCCTCCCGGAACTGCTCCGGAGACATCGTTCCGGATGGCCCGATGGTAGTACCCCTGGCTGGCGACCTCGTGCCCGGCGGCGGCGATCTCGCGGATCAGCTCGGGAAGCTTGTCGGCGACCCAGCCCAGGACGAAGAAGGTGGCGCGGATGTCGAAGGACGCGAGGAGCTCGAGCGCCTCCCGGGTGTTGCGCTCCAACCGGGTCTCGAAGCGATACCAGCGCTCGCGGTCGATGAGCTTTTCGAAGGATCCGACCTGGAAATAGTCCTCCACCTGGATGGTGAGGAGCGTTCGGTCCTTGACGTCCGTGGCGGTCAAGCGGTGAGGCCGCCGGCCAGGATCGCCTCTGGCGTGTCGACGGCGCCGAGGCACTGGCCGAGAGCCTCCGCGATACGCGCGCCCGCGTCGCCCTCGCCGAAGGGGTTCAGGGCGTCACGAGCGTGATCCGCCCACGCGGTGTCGCGCAGGGCCTCCTCGAGCATCTCCGCCAGCCGCTCGGGACGGCCGCCCACCAGACGGGCCACGCCCGAGGCCACGGCCTCGGGTCGCTCCGTGTTCTTCCGCAGCACCAGCAGGGGCTTTCCGAGGGTCGGGGCCTCTTCCTGCACGCCCCCCGAGTCGGAAACGATCAGCCAGGCCCGCGAGAGGATCCGGATGAACGCTTCGTAGGGAAGGGGGGCGATCACGTGGATCCGGGGGTGCCCCGTGAGAAACGCCCGCGTCGTGTTCACGACCACGGGGTTTGGATGCATCGGGAAGATGAGCGCGACGTCTTTCTGCTCTTCGACGAACCGCCGAAGGACCTGCAGGTTCCCCGACATCTCGTCGCCGAAGCTCTCCCGCCGATGGGTCGTGAGGACGATCCTTCGCAGGCCTTCGGTCTTCTCCAGGAGCTGCTGGGCCTCGACGCTCTGCTCGGGCCGCTGCAGGATCTCCTGGAGCGAGTCCACCACGGGGTTGCCGGTGACGAAGATCGCGTCGTCGGATACTCCCTCCGCCAGGAGCATCGCCCGATTGTCCGGCGTCGCGGCGAAGTGCCACGTCGCCAGGCGCGTGACCAGGCGCCGGTTCATCTCCTCCGGAAAGGGGCTCTGGGGATCGCCGGATCGCAGCCCGGCCTCCACGTGGCCCACCGGGATGCGGCGGTGGAAGGCGGCCAGGGCGCCTGCGAGCGCGGTCGTCGTGTCCCCCTGGACCACAAGGACGTCGGGGGCGACTCGAGCCAGGACCGCATCCAAACCGGCGAGGACGCGCGAGCACACGCCGTTCGGAGTCTGGCCCGGCTCCATCACCCGCAAGTCGTGGTCGATGCGCACGCGGAACTGGCGCGCAAAGGGATAGAGGAGGGTGTCGTGCTGGCCGGAGGCCACGTTGACCGTACGGAAGCAGCCCGGACGTTCTTCCAACTCCCGAATGACGGGAGCGAGTTTGATGATTTCCGGCCGAGTGCCGAAAAGCGTCAACACCTTCATCAGTGTCCTTTGGTCCTGGGCGCGGAGGGAACGGAGGCGCTCAGTCCGAAACGGGAGGGGGATTCGAACGATATTTTACAAGCGGACTAGCGTGAAGTCAACGCCCTTCCGAAACGACCGAATAGAGGATCGCCGAGGGCTCCAGTCGCAGCGGGACGAGCCATGGTGGGGGATCCGGGGAGGCGAGGCTTTCGAAAAAGCCCGCTCGGCTCCCGGCCATCGTTTGGCCCTTCGGCAGGGGAAAGAAGAGCAGGTAGCGCACGCCCTTCTTGGCCGCAAGCTCTCGCACCCGTTCCGTCGTCCAGACCTGCGCCGCGTAGGGCGGTCCCGTCAGGCCGAGAACCGGGCCGCCGGAGGCCTCGCCCAGCAAGTGCGGCTCGTTGGTGAGGATCGGGGAGGCCCCTTCCCAGGGCGCCAGGGCGCCGTCGGCGACGAGACGCTCGAAGGAATCGCGAACGGTGGCATAGCGGGTCGCGCGGGCCTCGCGCACCCGGCTCGACGGGAGAAGCGTGGCCTGCCCCCAGAGAAAGACGCCCGCGGCCACGAGGCCGATTCGGCTCTCCGCTTTCGGGCCGCCCGCGAGGACCGCGACCCCCGCGGGCGCGAGCAGGAGGACGAAGGGAAGGAGCGGCAGCAGGAGCCGGCCATCCTGGCCGACGTTCGTGGTCATCTCCAGGTAGACCAGCAGGACGAGCGAGGCGCCGATGTAGGTCATCGCCAGCGAGGCGAAGGGTGTCCGCGCCGCCTCGGGCGTCTTCGATGCCGCGCTCGTTTCGCGGCGGAGCCTCATTCCCGCCGCGACCAGGCAAGCGAGGAGGCAAGCCACGACCACGAGCTCGGCTGGACGCCTTTCGGCGAGGCCACCCAGGGAGAAGCCGGACAGATCACCCACCACGCGCGCCGCGCTCCGGAGCGCCGTCAAGGGCCCCCTTTGGGCCACGAAGGGGTTGCCCCCCTTGGCGTCGCCGACGAGGAAGTGGTTGCGCAGGAACAGCGACAGGGCCGTGAGGCCGGGAAGGACGCCGAACGCGACGAGCCGACAGGCGGCCGCCCTCGCTCGGCGGGGGCGCAGCAGATCGACGCACAGCCAAAGACCGGCCGCCACGATCCAGAAGACGCCCGCATAGCGAACCAGCAGACCCGCCGCCGCCGCGCTCCCGGCCCAGACCATGGATCCCATGGAGTCGTCGAGCAGGAATGCCGCGCTCACGAGGGTCAGGAGGATGAACGGCATCTCGGAGGCGCGCCAAAGGACGCTGTTCCAGGCGAGCACGGTGAGCAGCCACAGCACCGCGAGGACCGAGGCGGCTCGCGGCGAGCCTCCATTCCGCCGGGCGATCCGGTAGACGAGCAGGGCGACGAGCTGGTAGCAGCACAGGTCGACCACGAGGGCGGCCCGGTCCATCGGGAGACCCAGGAGGCTCGTGGCGGCGATCAGGATGGGGAACCCGGGCGGGAAGACGGTCTGCGGCACCGGGACGCCGGCCAGCCGGTGATGCTCGTCGTAGTAGAGGATGCTCGTGACGAGCCCTCTACCGGATCGGAGGTTCCGCGCGACGCTCAGGTATTCTGCGCCGTCGTTCGAGAACACGTCTCGCTGGTACGCGCCGAGAACGGCCGCCGTCGAGAGCCCGACGAGCCCCAGCGCAAGCCAAGCCCTCATTCAGGGACCTTGGCGCCGCGCCGGGTCAGTGCCCGCGGGCCGAGACGCTGAGGATCGGGTCGGAGCTCTTGAGCAGGGCCTGGAGGGCTTCCTTGTCCCGCGACTCCATCCGCGTGATCTTCACGCCGAAGCCGGGGGAAGGTCGGCCGGGTTCCGGGGCTCGTTGATCCAGGTGACCTCGCCCACGACCCGGAACGGGTCGCGCTGCGGCAGGCGCATCTCCAGGATCACGAGCTGTCCCGGCTCGGGGGGCCGGAGCTCGGTCGCCGCAAAGAGGCCCCCAACGCTCAGGTTCGCCACCCGCATGGCGTGGCCATCCAGCACGCACGAGACGCCGTCGACGAAATGACGGTTCCGGGGCTGCATAACTCCCCTACGAAACTACCACGAACCCGGGGCGCCGTCGAGTACCTGGGAGCCACCTTCCCCCCTCCGGCCCTTGTGCTAGACTCCTCGGACATGCCCACGGAAGCGTCCCCCTCCCGGCACTCCGAGACCGTTCTCGCCACACGCTGATTCCTGAATGAAGAGGGTCACCGTCCCCGAGAGGGGCGTCGAGACGCTTTTCGGAACCCACGACGAGAACCTGCGCTTCCTGGAGGGGACCCTGAAGGTCCGCATCAAGAACGAGGCGGAGGCCCTCCTGGTCGAAGGGGACCCCCGCGGCGAGGAGATCGTGGGCCAGGTCTTCGAACAGCTCGCCTCCCTCATGAAGGACGGCTACTCGGTCTCGGCGGGCGACGTGCGCCTGGCGACGCAGCTCCTGGAGCAGGACGGGGGCACGCGGCTCCGCGACTACCTGCTGAAGTCGGCTCTGCGCGGGGGAAAGAAGGTCGTCGTCCCGAGGAGCCTGAACCAGCGCGGCTACCTGGAGCACATCGCGACGAACGACATGGTCTTCGGCATCGGGCCCGCGGGGACGGGGAAGACCTACCTGGCGGTGGCGGCGGCCGTTGCGAGCCTCCTGGAGAAGTCGGTGGCGCGGATCGTCCTCGCGCGGCCTGCCGTCGAGGCGGGGGAGAAGCTGGGCTTCCTCCCGGGGGACCTCCAGGACAAGGTGGATCCGTATCTCCGCCCCCTCTACGACGCGCTCTACGACCTCCTGGACTACGAGAAGGTCTCGCGCCTGCTCGAGCGCAACGCCATCGAGGTGGCTCCCATCGCCTTCATGCGCGGGCGAACGCTCAACGACGCCTTCGTCATCATCGACGAGGCCCAGAACACGACCACCGAGCAGATGAAGATGGTCCTGACGCGGATCGGCTTCGGCTCGAAGGTGGTCGTGACCGGCGACATCACCCAGATCGACCTGCCGACCGGACGCGTGTCGGGCCTGGTCGAGGCCACGTCGGTCCTCGCGGGCGTCAAGGGGATCTCCTTCGTGTACTTCGACGAGACCGACGTCGTGCGCCACAAGCTGGTGCAGGCGGTCATCCGGGCCTACGAGGCCTACGGCGCCGGCCCGGCGTCCGCAAAGTAGGGGCCATGGAGGCCCCGGGACTGGCGGTCGTCCTGTTGAACCGGCAGCGGCGCCGGCGGGTCGGCACGGCCCGCCTCCGCCGCGTGCTCTCCGCTGCGGCCCGGGCCCTCGAAGTCTCCGGCGAGGTATCGCTGGTCCTGACAGGGGATCGAAAGGTGCGAGCCCTGAACGCCCGGTATCGCGGCAAGGACAAGGCCACTGACGTGCTGTCCTTCCCCGGACCCGGCGGCCATGAGGGCCTCGGCGACATCGTGATCAGCGTCGAGACCGCAGCGCGAAACGCCCGCGGCCTCGGCCGCACGCTCCCGCAGGAGCTGGACGTCCTGACCCTCCACGGGTTCCTCCACTGCCTGGGGTACGATCACGAGACCGACGACGGCACGATGGACCGCCTGGAGGGGCGTCTCCGCCGGAGGCTCTTGCGCCAACGATGAAGGGGATCGCGTTCGAGGTCACGCTTCTCGTCGTCCTCGCGGCGGCGTCCATCGTCCTCGCGGCGGTCGAGGCGGCCTTCTATCTCCTGAAGCGCCGGCGTCTCAGCCACGTCGCGATGTCGAACCCCCGGGCCGAGCTGGCGAACCGCTACCTCGAGGATCCTCCCACGCTCCTGATGCCCATCCACGTGGGCACGTTCACGGCCCACGCGGGCATGACGGTCATCATCACGGTCCTCTTCCTCGACTTCCTGGCGCACTGGGCCACCGTCGTGGCGTTCCTCGCGATGCTCGTGTACCTGCTCCTCTTCCGCCTGACGCTGCCCTACGCCCTCGTGCGGCGGAACCCCGAACGGTCGCTCCTCGTGCTGCTGCCGTTCTTCGACCTCTACGCCAGGGCCATGAGCCCGCTGGTCAAGGCCCTCCGCAGGCGCGCGGTCCTCGAATCCACCGCTCCCGACGCGGCCGACGACACGCTGGTTCCCCTGGCCCCCGAGGTGCCGCCCCCTCCGGTCCATGATCCCGATGCCGCGCGCCTCGAAGACGCCCTGGCTCGTTTCGCCGAGACCCACGTCCGCGACGTCATGACCCCGCGCCCCGACATCGTCGCGATCGCGTCGTCGGGGACGGTTGCCGAGCTGCGCCGCGTCATGCGCGAGACCAAGTACAGCCGTATCCCCTGCTTCGGCGAGAACGTCGACGACATCGTCGGTGTGGTGGAGGTCCGGGACCTGATCGACTTCGACGGCGACCCCAAGGACCTCCTGGCCCCGATGATGCGGCCGGTGTTCCTGGTCCCCGCCACGAAGAAGATCAGCGAGCTGCTGCGGGAGATGCAGGCGAAGCGCAACCCCTTCGCCGTGGCCATCGACGAGTACGGGGGCACCGCGGGCATCGTCTCCATCGAGGACATCGTCGAGGAGCTGGTCGGCGAGATCAAGGACGAGTACGACGTGGAGACCGAGCCCATCAGCGTCGAGGCCGACGGGTCGGTGCTGGTGGCCGGCAGGGTCAACCTCGACCGGCTCGAGGAGGCCCTCGAGACCACCCTCGAGGACGGCTCCGAGATCGGCACCGTCGGGCGGCCTGGTGACGTCGGCCTTCGGCCACATCCCGCGCGCGGGCGAGACCCTGGACTACCGGGGCTTCCGCCTCCACGTCGTGGACGCGGAGCGCAAGCGCGTGAACCGGGTCCGGTTCCGTCGCCTTCCCCCCGAGGCGCAGGTGTGACCTTCCGCGCCGGGTTCGTCGCCGTGGTCGGGCGTCCGAACGTCGGCAAGTCCACGCTGGTGAACCGCCTCGTCGGGCAGAAAGTCTCCATCGTCTCCGACAAGCCCCAGACGACACGGAACCGCATCCTCGCCGTCGTGAATCGCCCCGAGGGCCAGATCGTCCTCTTCGACACGCCGGGCATCCACAAGCCGATGCACCGGATGAACGAGCGGATGGTGGACGCGGCCGTCCGCAGCCTGGGCCAGGTGGAGATCGTCCTCTGGCTCGTCGACGTGGCCGAGCCCTACGGACCGGGCGACCGGTACGTCTGCGACACGCTGAAACGCGCCGGCAAGCCGGTCCTCCTCGGCATCAACAAGATCGACACGATCAAGAAGCAGGCGATGCTGCCGGTGATGCAGACGTACGGCCGGCTCATGGACTTCGCCGAGGTCGTGCCCCTCTCGGCGCTCAAGGGCGAGAACGCCGAGCTGGTGGCCGAGCTCCTCTTGAAGCACCTTCCGGAAGGCGAGCGCCTCTACCCCGAGGACTTCCTCTCGGATCAGCCCGAGCGATTCTTCGTGGCGGAGATGGTGCGGGAGCAGATCCTGCGCCACACGCGCGAGGAGATCCCCTACTCCACGGGCGTAGTCATCGACTCCTTCAAGGAGGGCGAACCCCTGGTGCGCATCGAGGCCTCGATCCTCGTGGAGCGCGAGAGCCAGAAGGGGATCCTCATCGGCAAGGGGGGCGCCATGCTCAAGGAGATCGGCTCCGCCGCCCGCCGGGAGATCGAGGCGTTCCTGGGCACCCAGGTGTTCCTGGGCCTGTTCGTCAAGACGCGCGAAGGCTGGCGCGAGGACGCGCGCATCCTCGACGAGATGGGGCTGGGCAAGGACGGCTAGGCCAGGCGGCCCTCAGCCTCGAGAGAGCCGGGTCCATTGCCAGAGCCCCCCCGAGACGCTCGGCGGGAGCCGCTGCCCCAGCTGACGCGCGACCATGCAGAGCTGGCCGCGGTGATGCCCCTCGTGTGCGGCAAAGTAGCTCAGGAAGTGATGGAGGTCGGTGGGGAAGTTCTGCCAGGACGCCCGCGGCACGCGGCCGCCGTGGGCCACGCCCAGCTCGATGAGCTTCACCATGCCTTCGCTGCTGCGCGCGAGGGCCTTCACGAGCTCAGGGGGTCGGACGCGACGCAGGTCCACCCGCCGCGGCACCTTGACGCCGTGCCTGGCGCCGAGGCTCCTGATCCAGCCGCAGCGCGTGTTGTGGAGGTGGGCGGCGACCATCCCCACCGTGAGCCGCGGAATGCCGGGCACCGGCTTCGACCACAGGGAGGGGGGCAGATGCTCGACGAGGTACACCGTGGCACGGTGGTTGGTCCGCCACGCCGCGATCACGCCAGCGCCAACCGCGCCCTCCGCCACGCGAGTCCCTCCCCCCGAACCACGCATGCCGGCTACTTGATCCCGATCACCATCGAGTCCGGTCCGACGAGCGGCTCGACGCGCGTCGAGGAGAAGCCGGCCTCCTTCATCCAGCCCGAGCAGTCCGCCCCGGTATAGTCGAAGCCTCCCGGCGTCTCGATGAGCATGTTCAGGCTCATCATCAGGCCGAAGGCGTTCTTCGATCGATCGTCGTCGATGATGGCCTCGTAGACGATCAGCGCGCCGCCCTTCGGGATCGCGTCGAACGCCTTCTTGACGAGCATCTTCTTCGTGGGGAGATCCCAGTCGTGGAGGATGTGGCCCATCAGCACCACGTCGGTCTTCGGCAGGTCCTGCTTGAAGAAGTCGCCCGGCTGGAACGTGAGCCGGTCCGTCGACGCCCACGGCGGCGACGTACTCCTCGAACACCGGCGCCACCTCCGCCAGGTCGAACCCGATGCCCCGGAGGTGCGGGTTGGCCAGGGCGATCTGTGCCGCGAGATCTCCCTGCGCCGTGCCCACGTCGACGAAGGTGCGGTAGCTCGTCCACGGGAACGCTCGGGCGATCGTCATGTTGGCGCCGTGGCTGATGCCGGTCATGGCCGCCGAGGAACTCCTTCAGACGGGCGGGATCGCCGTAGAGCGTGCTCGAAGATGCCCGGCCCGCCGGTCGCGGATCTCGTTCTGCGGCATTCCGGTGCGGAGGGCTTCCGTCAGGTGGGCCCAGAACGGATAGAGGCGATGGTTCGCCATCTCGAGGATCCCGCCCACGTAGGAGGGCTTCTTGCGATCGAGGAAGAGGTCGGTCTCCGCGCGTGTTGGCGTAGCTGCTCGACCGTTGCGAGTCAGGAACCCGAGGGCCACCAGCGCGTCGAGGAAGTCGCGCGCCGAGCGAGGGTGCAGGCCCAGGCGCCCGCTGAGGGAATCGAAGTGCTCAGGGCCGCGCGACAGCTCGCTGAACACCCCCATCTCGATGGCGCTCAAGAGCGTCTTCGAGGCCCAGAACGCCAGCCCCGTCTGCAGTATCTTCTCCGGAGTCGGTTGTCCGTTCATTGTGTCTCTCCCCCTCGTGAACCAGGTTCCAAGCCGATCGATCCGCCTCGAGGCACCATTCTAGCCGGGCCTCCGGTTCTGCATAGCGTTGACGACCCTCTCGTTCCTCGCCCAGGCCACCGGTGTGCGACCGGCAGCGTCGGCCGCGGCGGGATCGCCCCGAAGAAGGCGACCCACCTCGCTCTCGCCCTTGAGAACCGCCTCGAAGATCGGCTCCATCCATTGTGCTTCTTTGCGACTACACCACCGGCTCCGGCCTGATAAACAGCACCCACACGAAGCCCATGACCAGCACGAATTCAACAACAACGGCGGGCCAGGCATTCAGCGCCAGCCCCAGTGCACCGTACAGGCTGAGAGCGGTGGTTAGCGCTAGAGTGAATAATGCCCCGATCATCAGGGCGCGGCGCGCCTGCGTATTGGGTGCACTGCGCGCCAACCACAAGGCCACGATCAACCCTAGCAGGAAAGCCCCATAGCGGCGGCCCATGTAGTTGATGTGGTCGCCTGGGTCAATCTTCCAATAGTGGCCCATGACCCCAGGCGCGATCAGCCACCCCAGGCCGAAGATGCCAATCAGGACTGCGGTGGCGGTCAATACGAGTTTGCTGTTCACGGTGCCTCCTATCGGCTGTGGAAGCTGAGAAGATCAAAGGCGGACGACCGTTGTTCGGCCGCTCTAGGACTGCTCATCCACGGCCAGATCGAACGCTTCACGGAAGAAGGGGAGGAAGGTGCGCAGGTCGTCTGCGGTTCGGACGAGGCCGACGTGTGAAACCCGCTTGCCGCTTGGCCCGACCTTGCTGAAGCACGGAGCGCTCACCTTGCGACCGAGATGAACCACCACGCGAAGCGCATCTCGCGTTACCGTGAGGTCCGCAAAGATGCGTGTCGTCCGGAAGAGCGCGTACCGGTCACGGGTGACTACCTCCACCCCGCCGAAGGCCCTAACCGTGGCCTCGAGCTTGTGGTACAGATCGGCGAGTGCCGGTGGCCTGCCCTTGAGCAGCGTCGCGGTGCTGCCGACACCGCAGGCATGGCGTTGATTGACCTGACGAAACCCACGACCACAACGCGGACATGTCCAACTGGCAGGGCCTGCGGGTTTCTTGGCCGTTCGGAGGATCTGGTCGCTCACCGCCACACCGATGGCGTGGACCGCAGCGTGGCGTCCAAGGCCCTCTCGAAGCAACCTCTCGTAGGTCTCCACGACAGGAGGCAGTCCCTCGGCCAACTGATTTTCGACGACGACGTGGATGGCGGCATGCGCCCTCACGCTGGGCACCCTGACGCGGGCAGCGTCGTGGTACTCGATGATCGAGTCGAGGCGATCCGCTTCACTGAGCGCCAGCCAGATGTCAGGCTTGGGCGCGACGTCAGGATCGTACAGCCCTGGTTCAGGCTGAGGGCGCGGACGCTTCCTGCGGATGCGGATCTTCACGGCCCCATCGTCTCATAGACCAACAGCCCGGCTCACACCGAGAGCACCCGTCACCGCTCCGCTCCGCCATGGCTCGCCACCGACGATGCCGCCGGGCAGCTAAGAACCACCTGAACCGATACTGACCCGACCCACTACCGCCAACCGTGTGCTACTCGACTACCCTGGAGCCACCGATTCGCTTGGATATTGCAGCCCTCTCTTGAGGAGTAATCGATCGGCTCGGATCCGATGTGACGCGCTCGTGGATGGCGCGGAACTCCTCCACCAACTCTGGACTGGCCATGAAGAACACGACCCTCAGGGGCTCATCATTCGTGAGATTGGCTATCTGGTGAACGGCGCCCGCCGGTACGAACACGACATCCCCAGCCTCGATCGCCTCGACTCTATCGGCCAGCCTCGCCGTACCCCGCCCGGACACGACATAGAACAACTCATCCCCCTGGTCGTGGATGTGAACGGGCGTCCTTCCGTCGCGTTGGAACGTCTGCTCAACAAGGATCGAGCCTCTCGTGCCGGTCTTTGGGGACGCCTTGACGACGATCCCGTTTTGCAGGCGCTCACCCAGCCCCGCTTTCAAAATAAAGCCGTCGGCTGCCCGCGCCTGGCTCGTAACCAACACCAGCGCACCTGCGATGAGCATTCCGCCAAGAGCTCGCATCTGCGTTCCCCCTCTGTCTGGCAAAGCGAGATCACCTGCGAGGGCCGCGGTTTCGGGACGGCGCGGACCTCGTCAGGTGCATCTCGTTGTTGGATTGCCTCTCCCCGAAGGCTTTGTTCCACCGCTGCTTTGGATCGTCGTTGTGTCCGCTCCTGAGAAATGAGTTGTCAAGACAATACTCCGCCCTCTCGTCCGCGCAAGGTCATGCAACGGGCGGTTGCAACGCCACGAGTGCGCCGGGTGTCAGGGCGTCGAGATCGTGGACTCGCGATTCGCAGCGCTCGCAGTAACGCACCCCGTCGGTCTCAACTAGCTGGTCCCAAGTGCTGGATCTCGCTGAACAGGTAAAGTATGAGTCCGTTCGGCTCGCGAACGCAGAAGCTACGATGCCCCCAGGGCTGGGTAGTCAGCTCCTCTCGGATCGAGAGATGTCTCTCCGTCGCCCTTCGATACGCCTGTTCGACATCCGGAACCTCGATCACCATGAAGGCGCCTTGAGGTGGCCTGTCATCCCAACCATGAAACGAGGCAGGGTTCTCTGGTCGGAATACCACTTCGATGACTCCAGACGCTGCCGCGAATAGCGTTCCGCGGTCATCAGGGCTGCGATTCCACGACTCGAGGACGGACAGTTGCAGACCATCGCGGTAGAACGACACGGTCTCCTCGTAGTCTCGGGTGAAGTAGCTGAAGCGAAACTGGCCCTTACTGATCATGACCGATCAACCGGTCAGCGCGCCTTGTCACTTGCACTGAAATCATCAAGCCGTGACTGGCTGCCGACGATGGCCCACAAGCACCAGGGTGAGTCCGCCGAAGAGGGCCCCGACGATCATCGTGAACGGGATCCACAGGAACATCTGGGGGATGAATCCGATGAAGAACCACTTCGCCAGCGGAGCCATCTCCGGGAAGCCCGGCGGCGGCGCGTTGTAGTGCGTGTGCCAGTTGCCAAAGATTGCGGCCAGCATCACGATGGCGACGGGCACGCGGGCGGCCAGGCCGTAGACGAAGAGCGTCCGGCCCAGGGCGGGGAAGCCCCGGTACGCGACGCAAGCCGCGGCCAGCCCGGTCAGCGTGACCACGCCGACCTGGGCGATCTGGGTCAGCTTCAGAACAAGTCCCGCCGTCGCGGCGCTTACAATTACGAGGGCGAGGGCGAAGAGAGCGTGTCCGACGACGCCGGCCGCTCGCGGTGCGCGCCCAATTCGATCCAGCTTCCACGCGAAGTAAGCGCCAAAAAGCGGCACCAGCCAGACGATGCCCACGAGAGCACCCCCACCACCGATGTCGCCGAAGAGCCTCGGCGACCAGCCTTGGAGCTCGCCCATGAGGCGAAGAAGCGTCACGGCAAGAGTGACGATGGCCGGCAGGAGAAGCGACTTGAGCGGCAGGGATGCCGAACGTTCTCCCGTCATGCGACCTCCTCGACTCTGCCCATCGCTGAGCTTACGCCTCCAGCACGGACAGGGACTCTAGAACATCGCGCGCTCATCTTCATGTCCGCCCACCCGCGCATAAGCTCCGGCCGCGCGCCCAGCCTTGCCATCGCGCGGCCGTCAGCTTCATGCGTTTGTTGGACGGCGCGCTCACAAGTCCTCTGGCTTGAGCCCTGTGCGCTTGGCCACGCGCGCAAGCATGCGGGGGCCAATTTCATCATCGTCGTGGAACGCGAAGGTGACATCGGGCCAGTTGTCGCGGACGAGTGTGCGGTGCGATCCAGCCTGGCGCTTCTGGGTCCAGCCGATACGCAGGAGCGCCGCCAGCACCCGCTTCGCGCGAGTGCTAGGCCAAACGCTCACGCCGCTATGAAAGAGATCGCGAGGAGATCGGGACCGGTTTCGCCGTGCTCAAGCCGATCAGCCACGACCCGCAGCGCCAACGCTTGCGCACGTGCGCGAGCCTCGTCAGGATTCGCTCCGTATGCCATCACGCCGGGGAGATCAGGAACCTCAGCGATCCAACGACCGTCTTCTTCCTGCTCGATCTCGACCTTGAGCCTCATGCCGCGCCTCAGGAGTATTGTAGCCCGCCCGCTCTCTCTTCGCCCGTCCAAGGCCTGGTATGGCCCGGTCCGCAGCCTCTGCCGGACGGTCGGAGATCAACACCATGTCTTTCAGCCGGCCACCACCAGCGTACTCCGTGCGCATGTGCGGACGCCGTTGTGCCCTCCCGGTGCGGAGACATGCTGTGAGCTCCTTGCGCAGCGCTCCTCGAGCTTGAACGAAGAGCGATTTGTAGATCGTTTCGTGCGACACGCGCATGTCCGGGTCGTCCGGATGGTTGGTCACGAGACGCCGCGAGATCTGCTGGGGGACCAGTTCTCTTCAAGGTTGCGCTCCACTTCGCGCCTCAGCCTCACGTTCATTGCCAGCTTCGAGGGCGTGGGCCTTCGGGCGCGATGGGCGGCTTCCTCCTCTGCCCGCCAAGCACGATAGTGGCTGCGGATCCCGCTCCAAGCAACCTCCCGCGAAATCGTGGACGGGGCTCTCGCGAGCCGACTGGCGATCCTCCGCAGCGAGTCGCCCGCGACCAGGCCCCGTGAGAGCTCCTCACGATATGTCCTTGCGAGCGAACCAATAGCGCACATAACGCCAGGGCTTGTCGGAAGGATCGGGAGCGAGATCACGCGCGTTCAGAATGGCGTGCCCTTTGACCCTAGATACATGCGCTTCGAAGCGCATTGGTACCTTCTCTTCCCCTAGATCAAACGTCATGGCATAGACGCGATCCCGCGCAACGCTGATCGTCAGGGTGGCGGGCTCCTGATCCGCGCCCGCACCGACTGAGAGGCATCGCCACGTGCCGAGCAAGGACAAGTCGAGGGCGAGTTGTGGAGCGGCATCTATTGGATAGTCGAAGTCGAAACAGCCGGAGATCGGCAAAGCGAGGAGAAGCAGAGGAAAAAGGCAGCGAGCGGTCATAGGGACATGCTCCGCATGGCGTCCGTCCAACACCGAGGTAACCTGCGAAGCGCGCTCAATGAAGCCTTCCTCATAAAAGGACGTCGCGCTTCGTCAGGTTCACCTCGTTGTTGGACAGCCCGCCTGCTACCGAAGGCTCGGGCACGTCCTTGAAGCCGCAGCGGCGCCTCCGACCTTGCCACGCGCCGCCGTCAACTTCAAGCGTTTGTTCGACGGCGCGCTCACTTCTTAGCCGTCGCGCGGTTCGCATTCAGAGCCTCTGTGGAGGCTACTCGAAGCACGACCACCAACGTGCCCGCACAGCCTGCTCTGAGCCGGAGCGCACGAACCTCCGGCATGAAGCCCGCCAAGGCCACGGTCACGGTGTAGGTGTGGAACCCGTTGTCGCCGGGTACCTCGAGGGTCGCAACTCCCGATTGATTCGTGCGGGTAGCTACGACAACGGGCGGCGCGCCGGATCCTCCACCCAATTCGTCAGAGCCGATATATACGGGTGTATTTGGGAACAGCGCGCCAGCGTCATCCTTCACCGTTACCGTCAGCCGCCGCATTCCCGGTTCGGTGATTCCACAGGCTTCGGCATCGGGTGCCGGATATTCGAGGACTCTGTCCGTGAACACCGGTGGCTGATGGTGCGCTGCACAGGCCAACCCCGCGATCGCGAGTACTACAGACGCGAGGATGCTCGCCCCGTTCACTGGGCCTCCACGTGGTCGTCCGTCGAACAAGTTAGTCGGCCGTTCGACCTAAGTGTGGATAAGGCCACCACGAATGCAGTATAGCGCGGAGGCGCGGCAGACGATGAGGATGGCCAAGGTGTGGGGGGTGAGGCGGTTGATGCGGCGTGGCGCATGGTCATGCTTGAGATAGACAGTTCTGCCCAGGGCGTGGAGGCAGAGGGGCCCGGCGCCGGGCCGGTGTGCGGGCTTCGAGAAGCTAGTGGCCGAAGCTGAAGATCAGCTTGCCGACGGCGGAGAAGCCGCCGATGTCGGTTTCGTTGTAGATCTTCGAGACGCCGCCGACGCCTACGGCGTTGGGGGCGAAGGCGTAGGCGAACTCGGCGCCGAAGCGCAGGCTTCCCTGGCCTACCTCGACGCCGCCGAGGAAGTGGCCGGATCCCTTGCTCTCGTCGACCTTCGTGGTCTCGCCGCCGACCGTGCTCTCCTCGTGGTACTTCGTGACGCCGCCGCCCACGCCCAGGTAGGGCGTGATGGGTCCGCTCATGTGGAAGCGGTAGCCGATGGTCGCCTGGATCGGAACGATGCTGATCTTCAGCGGATGGCCCAGCGGGAACACCGTGCTGGTCTTGTCGGCAATGAAGACGCGCTCTCCGTCCTTGCTGAAGCTGCGCGCCCAACCCGAGACGTAGAAGCCCTTGCTGAAGACGTAGCGCACGCCGCCGCCGAACGTGACGCCGCCGGAGGAGCCGAAGACTGCCTTGGCGGAGTTCTTGAGCTTGGTCAGGTCCTGGTAGCCGACCTGTCCCTCGATGCCGAAGCCGTGGTCGGCCGCCGCGAGAGCCGGGGCGGCCGCGAGGAGCGTCGAGGCGGCGAGAGCGAGCGCGGCGGATCGGGACTTCACTGGTTGAGCCCCATCCCCGTCAGGGCCACGGCGGGTTGTATGAGCCCGTGGCCGTACTCGTCGTCGCGGCCGGCCGGACCCAGGTCCAGCGCCGTCGATTCGATCGCCTTCCGGACCGCGACGGGGTCGGTGATCCCCTGGCTCACGAGAAGCGCGGCCATGGCCGAGACATGGGGCGTGGCCGAGCTGGTGCCGTCGAAGTAGAAGTAGGCGAAGTCGTCGTAGACCCCGAACTGCGCGGAGACGGGGTCGAAGGTCTGCTGGAGGATCCCGTCGACGTCGCCGTCGTTGTTGTCGTCCCGGTCGATGTCTCCGCCCGGCGCCACGACGCTGATCTCGGGTCCGAAGTTCGAGTAGGGCGCCCGCACCTTGCGCGCGTCCGTTGCGCCGACGGCGATGACGTTGGGAAGGGCCGCCGGATACGACACGGCTCCGTTCTCGTTCCCCGAGGCGGCGATCACGACGATCCCGGCTGCGAGGGCGCGGTTGATCGCCAGGCGCGTCGTCTCGCTGGAGCCCGGGCCGCCGAGGCTCATGTTGATGACCTTCACGGGCTTCTTGCCTCCCGAATCGGTGAAGTTGGTCGCGTAGTCGATCCCTTCGGCCACGTCGAAGAACGAGCCCGAGCCCGTGTTGTCGAGGACCTTGACCGGCATCAGGGCGCACCCGAACGCCAGGCCCGCCACGCCCTTGTCGTTGTTGGTGGCCTCGGCGATCGTGGAGGACACGTGGGTCCCGTGCCCCTCGTCGTCGTTCGGGTGGTCGTCGTTGTTCACGAAGTCGAAGCCCTGGACGAAGACGGTGCTTCCCCAGTCCGGCGCCTTGCGGTACGGACCGAAGTCCTCGTACGCGATTCCCGTGTCCACCACGGCCACGACCACGTCGCTCTTGCCCTTCTGGATGTCCCAGGTCCGCGGCGCGCCCACCTGCTGCATGTTCCACTGGAACTTGAAGTACGTGTCGTTGGGGCTGAAGGACGCCCGCGCCATGTAGTTCGGCTCGGCGTAGTCCACGTCCTGCATCCTGCGAAAGCGCTCGACCGCCTGGGGCACGTTCTGCCCCGAGTCCAGGGTGACCAGGTAGTGGTTGCCGAAGGCGCTCTTGCGCGCCCGCACGCCGCCGTTGTCGCGGATGACGCGCTCGACGCGCGACTCCTGCGTGGCGGAGGCGAAGTTGACGATCACCTCGCCCGGCTTGTAGAGGGGGATCGGCTTGCGCCCCGCGCCCCGGGTGCCGACGCGGACCCAGGAGCCGGCGCGGACGGTCACCATCGAGGGCAGCGTGAGCGACAGCACGGCCAGGAGCAGCAGGAGGCGACGCTTCATCACGGCAGTCTAGGAGGATGCCTGGGACGAGTCAATACGCTTTACGACCAGTGCGGCAGCCACAATTCCGCCAGCCAGGAGCGCGAAGCCGAGCCAGGGTCGCGGGTCGGGCATGCCGGCGGTCGGATCTTCCGCCAGCGGCTCGGCCACGAACGTGATCGTGTTCAAGAGGGCGTGGGCCAGGATCGAGGGAAGGAGCGCGCCGGTTCGGACCCGGAGGAGGCCGAGGCCCAGGCCGACGGCGAAGGCGAACGGGACCCGGTAGAACGCCCCTCCCGGCGTCGAGAAGTCGAGATGGATGATGCCGAAGAGGGCGGCCGATCCGACGATCGCCCCGGCGCTGCCGAGAGGCCGGACGAGGGCCGGCAGGACGGCGCCGCGGAAGAGCACCTCCTCGAAGACGGCCGGTGCCAGGGCGATGGCGGCCACCGAAAGCAGGGCGTCGACCGGGCCCGAGGGGCGGAGGGCGGCGTGGAGGCGCTGGAAGGCCTCGAGGTAGCCGGGGGGCGGGCGCCAGACCGTGTACTGCAGCTCGAAGAGGCCGAGGCTCGCGCCCCAGAACGCGGCGCCGGCCAGGAGCGACAGGAGAACGAGCCTGCGGGGGATCGCCTGAAGGCCGAGAGCGTCAACCCACGTTCCTCGCAGGAGGCCGACCGCCAGGAGGGCGGGGAAGGCAAGGCCGATCTCCGAGGCCAGGAGGGCCGGCCGAAGTCCCTGATTGCGGGACATGAGGCCGCACGCGAGCATGGATGCCCAGCCCAGAGCCACGACGACCGGTGCGAGGGGCCACGGAAGAGCCGGCGTGGAAACGGACCCGCTCTTGCCCATGGGAGCGGCATTATAGGCTTCCTTTCCTTGACGCACCGGGAAGGGGGCGAATAAGCTGCGTGTTTCGGCCATGGGTGGTGGGATGGAAAGGGCGCGGATCGTCGGCGAAGGCGGCAAGGGGGCGGCGTGACCGAGACCCATTCGGCCGCCATCGCGCCCCGGCGCGTCCACGACCTGCCGGCCGAGGAGAGGCCGCGGGAACGTCTGGCGCGCCACGGCGCCTCCGCGCTCTCGACGCGGGAGCTGATCGCCCTTCTGGTGGGGACCGGCTCCCGCGCCACGTCGGTCCTCGACGTGGCGGACCATCTGCTGGCCTCCGGTCTCCGGGATCTGGCCGGGCGATCCCTCGAGGACCTCGAGGGGGAGCGTGGTGTGGGGCGCGCCAAGGCCACGCGCCTTCTGGCGGCGCTCGAGCTGGGCGCGCGCGTGGCGTCGGAAGGGCGCGGCCTCGCACCCGTGTTGGGCACGCCGGAGGACGTGGCGCGCTACCTGCTGCCGCGTTACGGGGCACGGCCGGTCGAGACGTTCGGCCTGCTGGCCCTCGACGTGCGCCATCGCCTCAAGAAGGAAGCGGTCGTCTCCGTCGGCTGCCTGACCTCGAGCCTCGTCCACCCGCGCGAGGTCTTCCAGGAGGCGGTGGTGGCCCGAGCCGCATCGCTCGTGCTCTTCCACAACCATCCCTCGGGGGATCCCGAGCCGTCGGCCGAGGACGTCGCCCTCACGCGGCGTCTCTCGGCGGCCGGGTCGCTCATGGGGATCGAGATCCTGGACCACGTGGTCCTCGGCGCCGGGCGGTTCGTCAGCCTGAAGCAGCGAGGCGTGCTGTGAGCCGCCTCGTCTACTTCGACTGTGCCTCGGGTGCCTCGGGGGACATGCTGCTGGGCGCCCTCGTGGACCTCGGCCTTCCGCTCGACGCGCTGCGAGCGGAGCTCGCGAAGGTGCCGCTCGCCGGCTACCGACTCGAGGCGCGAAAGGTCGACCGATCGGGCTTGCAGGCCACGAAGGTGGACGTCGTCGAGGACGCGCCGGCTCACGGTCATCCTCACGAGCAGGGCCATCACCATGACCACCACGGTCATGACCACGCGCACCGGGGGCTGGCGGAGATCCTCGACCTGCTGGGGCGCAGCGCGCTGGCCTCGGACGTCAAGGACCGCGCGGCCGCGCTCTTCCGCCGCCTGGCCGAGGCGGAGGCCGCGGTGCACGGATCGCGCCCCGAGGAGGTCCACTTCCACGAGGTCGGCGCCGTCGACTCTATCGTGGACGTGGTCGGGGGCGTGTGCGGCCTTGCCTGGCTCCGCGCCGACCGCTTCGCGGCGTCGCCGCTGAACCTTGGAACCGGGACGGTCACCATGTCCCACGGCACGTTCCCCGTGCCTCCTCCGGCGACGGCCAGCCTCGTGAAGGGCGTGCCGGTGTACGGCGCCGGCGAGGGAGAGCTGCTGACGCCGACGGGCGCGCTCCTGGTGACGGGGCACGCCACGACCTACGGTCCGCTGCCGACGCTGCGAGTGGAGGGGATCGGCTACGGCGCGGGATCGCGCGACAGCCACGGACGCCCCAACGTCCTGCGCCTCATCGTGGGCGAGGAGGTCGCCTCCGCGTCCGATGGATCGCGGGTCGTGGTCCTCGAGGCGGAGCTGGACGACGCCTCGCCCCAGCTCCTCGGGCCGCTCATCGACACGCCTGCTGGGCGCGGGGGCCCTGGACGCCTTCTACACGGCCATACAGATGAAGAAGGGGCGGCCGGGGGTGCTGATCACGGTCCTGGCCGAACCGTCGAGGCGCGAGCCTCTCGAGGAGATCCTGTTCCGCGAGACCACCACGCTCGGGCGTGCGTCGCCAGGAATGGGATCGGACGGTCCTGGAGCGCGAGATCGTTCCCGTCGAGACGCCCTACGGGACGATCGGCGTCAAGGTTGGCCGCCGCGGGGGCGTCGTGTACAACAGCCAGCCCGAGTTCGACGATTGCGAGCGCGCCGCGCGGACGCGGGGCGTTCCCGTCAAGGAGGTCTGGGCGGCGGCCCTCGCCGCCTACCGCTCCCGCAAGGTGGAAGGCTGATGGCGCGCTACTTCCTCTCGACGCCCATCTACTACGTCAACGACGTTCCTCACGTGGGGCACGCGTACACCACCATCGCCGCCGACGTGGTGACGCGGGCGCGGCGCCTCGCGGGGCACGAGGCCTTCTTCCTGACGGGCACCGACGAGCACGGCCAGAACATCGAGCGCATCGCCCGCGAGAAGGGGATCCCCGAGATCCAGCACTGCGACCAGATCGCGGCCCAGTTCCGATCGCTCTGGAAGAGCCTCGACATCGAGTTCGACGACTTCATCCGCACGACCGAGGAGCGCCACACGCGCGGCGTCCTGGCGTTCTGGGCGCGCCTCGTCAAGGCGAAGACTCCCGACGGTCAGGACGCGGTCTACCGCGGGAAGTACTCCGGCTGGTACTGCCCGCGCTGCGAGGCGTTCTACGCCGAGGACGAGCTGAAGCAGCCGGGGAACCTCTGCCCCGACCACGAGCGGCCGTGCGAGTGGACCGAGGAGGAGAACTTCTTCTTCCGCCTCTCGGCCTATACCGAGTGGCTGCGGGGCGAGATCGAGTCCGGCCGCATCGCCATCGAGCCGGCCGGGCGGCGGAACGAGGTGCTCTCCGTCATCCGCGAGGGCCTCCAGGACTTCAGCGTCAGCCGCGCTCGCGTGAAGTGGGGGATTCCGGTCCCCGAACAGCCGGACCACGTCCTCTACGTCTGGTTCGACGCTCTCTTGAACTACGTCACGGCGATCGGCTTCGGCCAGGACGACGCCGCCTTCGAGAGGCGCTGGTCCGAGGCCAACGAGCGGATGCACCTCATCGGCAAGGACATCATCCGCTTCCACTGCCTCTACTGGCCGGCGCTCCTGAAGGCCGCCGGCGTTCCGATCCCCACGCGCTTCTTCGCCCAGGGCTGGATCACCAAGAACGGCAAGAAGCTCAGCAAGAGCACCGGCAACGTCATCGACCCGGTGAAGCTGGTGAGCGACTACGGCTCCGACGCGGTCCGGTACTTCCTCCTCCGCGAGGGGACCTACGGCCAGGACTGGGACTTCACCGACCGGCGTTCGTCACGCGCTTCAACGCCGACCTCGCCAACGACCTCGGGAACCTCGTATCCCGCTCGCTGACGATGGTGCGGAACTACTGCGACGGCAGGGTGCCGCCGCGGCCCACGACACCCCGAGCCCTCGCAGGACTTCTATGAGTTCGAAGATGAACTACGGTCCTCGCAAGGCTTGCCCAGAAACTGAAGCTGGTGCTGATCTTTACGAGGCGCTGGATTTCTCTGGCGCCCTGCAGGAGATCCAGGGCTGGGTAGGCTGGCTCAACCAGAGGATCGTCATCATGGCGCCCTGGGAGATGGCCAAAGGCCCGCGCTGCGCGCTGACCTGAATGCCTTCCTGTACAGGCTGCTCGAGGGCGTTCGGCTGATCGCCGTCGTCGCGTCTCCGGTGATGCCCCGCGCCGCGACCGGATCTTCGGCATGCTTGGGCTCGCCGATCACGCGCCGAGCCCGACCGACCTTGCTTGGGGTCTGCTTCAACCGGGTGCGCCCATCGGCGCCGATCGAGCCACTATTCCCCCGCATCGAGAAGGAGAAACCCGTGTCCGAGACGACGCCTCCCACGCCCGCCCCGCCCGCCGTGGCCGCTCCGGCCCCGCCCGCGCCCGGCGGAGACAAGATCGACATCGCCGACTTCGCCAAGGTGGAGCTGCGGGTGGCGCTCGTGAAGGAGGCCGAGAAGATCGCGGGCTCGAAGAAGCTGATCAAGCTCCAGGTCGACCTCGGCACCGAGACGCGCCAGGTCGTGGCGGGGATCGCCGAGGCCTACGCGCCCGAGGCCCTCGTCGGCAAGAAGATCGTCCTCGTCGCGAACCTGAAGCCGGCGAAGCTGATGGGCGTCGAGTCGAACGGCATGGTCCTCGCGGCGTCACTGGACGGGAAGGCCGTGCTCTGCACCTTCGACGCCGACGTGCCTCCCGGTACCAAGATCAAGTAACGGCAAATCGGGGACCCGGGCGAGAATCAGGAATGGCTCGGCTCGCGCATCCTCCCCTGCGTCTCTCTCCGTGCCTCCGTGCCTCCGTGGTGTCCGTTGCCGTTCTTCTTTCGGCCTGCCCGCGCCCCCAGCCCAAGGCGGTCGTCTACGACCTCGTGGCCCGCCTGCCTTTCGCCGAGCGCTGGTCCTCGCGCGAGGTCATCCTCTTCGGCACTCCTTCCTCGGAGCCCAACCAGGCCTCCGGCTTCTACCGCGAAGCCGGGTCGTCGGGAGGCGATCGCTTCATCTGGGGACGCAAGGAGGCCGAGGTCTCCCTCGCGTTCCCCGATGTCGCCCCGCGCGCGGCGGTCGTGGAGCTGGCGCCCTACCGCGGAGTGAAGGCGCAGTCGGTCGAGGTCTTCCTGAACGGCGCGCGGGTGGCGCGCTTCGGCCTGAACGACCTGCGCCATCGCTACGGCGTCGCGTTGCCCGCCGGAGAGCAGCACGTCGGTGACAACCGCCTGCTCTTCGTCTTCGCCGGCGAGGCGTCCCCGGCCGACGCCGATCCGAAGAACGCCGACAAGCGGCGCCTGGCGGCGGCCTTCTACGCCCTCACGTTTGGCGCCGCCTCGGACGCGGGTCTCGACGACCTCCTGGGACGCGATGCGTCCCGTCCCTTCTCGATCCCCGACGCCGGGATCCCCGCCCTGACCGAGGTCGGTCCGAGCGCGGTGCGCTACGCGGTCCGCCTCCCGGACTCGGCCGAGCTTCGGTTCACCCCCGACCTCGCCGCGGCCGCCCGGGCCGCGGCCGGCGCCGCGTCGTTTCGGGTCACGCTCGAGTCGAAGGCAGGCGACGAGCGGGAGCTCTGGAGCCGCGTCGTGTCGGCGAAGGACCCCGGGCCGAAGGAGGTCGTGGTCCCGCTTCCCGGCGCGGCCGGGGAGATCGTGCGGATCGGACTGCACGTCGGGGCGGCGCCGCAGGACCGCTTCGCCTGGGGAACGTGGCAGACGCCGCGGATCCTGGGGCGCGGGGGCGCGGCCGGGGACCCCGGTGTCGCGGCGGCCGTCGATACCACGCGGGGGGGCGCCCTGCGCACGGCACTGGCCGGCACCAACGTCCTCTTCGTCATCCTCGACGCCGGCCGCGCGCGCGAGCTGGGATGCTACGGCTACGCTCGCGCCACGAGCCCGGAGATCGACCGCATCGCGGCCGAGGGGATCGTGTTCGACAACGCGTTCACGCCCGCGGTCTACACGCTGGGGGCGATGTCGTCGGTCTGGACGTCGCAGTATCCGGATCGCCATCACAGCGAGGTCTCGTTCTCCGCCCGCCTCCCCAAGGACCGCCTCACCGTCGCCGAGATCCTGGGGGCGAACGGGATCGCGACGGGCGGCTTCGTGGCCAACGCCGTCGCGGGGACGCTCTTCGGGTTCGACCGGGGCTTCTCTGAGTTCCGGGAGATCTTCAAGGACCTGGGGAGCGGCGCCGACGGCTTCCGCAAGGTGGTGCCTCCCTGGATCCACGCTCACAAGGGCGGACGCTTCCTCGCCTACGTCCATTTTCGCGAGCCGCATTTTCCCTACAACCCGCCGCCGCCGTTCGACACGCGGTTCGGTCCCGAGGGGCCGATCGCGAAGGGGATGCGGCAGCAGAGCGACTGGATCAACGATCTGAACCAGGCGCGGCGCAAGCCGAAGGAGGGGGAGATCGACCATCTCGTCCGCCTCTACGACGGCAACGTCGCCTTCGCCGATCAGGAGGTCGGCAACCTTCGCAAGGCCCTCGAGGCGGAGGGGCTCTGGGACAGGACCGTCGTCATCGTCGCCGCCGATCACGGGGAGGGGCTGTTCGAGCACGGGTTCATCGGCCACAACGTCCACGTCTACGACGAGGCCGCCCACGTGCCGCTGATCATCCGCCTGCCGAAGGGCGCGGGGCCGTCGGGGGTTCGCCTCCAGGGCCTCGTGGACCTGCTCGACATCGCACCGACCATCGCCGACGTGTTCGGTGTCCTGGGCCTGGGGGGCTCGGCCAAGGAGTTCCAGGGACGCTCCCTCCTTCCCGTGATCGACGGCGGGGCCGGGAAGGGCGCCGTGCTCTCGCGGACCGTCTGGGACCGACCGCGGTACGCCCTCCGGGACGAGCGCTTCAAGTACGTCTACGACACGAGGACGGGGGAGCAGGAGCTTTTCGACCTGGCCAGCGACCCGGGCGAAACCCGGAACGTCGCGGCGGGGGACTCGATCCGCTCGGCCTACTATCGCCAGGCTCTCCATCAGTGGGTGGCCGGCCTGGCCCGTGTCGGCGGCGCCTCGGGCGAGGAGGCGACGCTGACCCGCGAACAGTGCGAGAACCTGAAGTCCCTCGGATACATCACGGGGGACTGCAAGTGACGCACCCGAAGCAGGACGCCGACTTCAGCCAGCGGCGCGCGGCCTTCGCGACGCTCCACGAGACGGGCTGCTTCGTCCTTCCCAACCCTTGGGACATCGGCACGGCCCGCTACCTCCGTCACCTCGGGTTCAAGGCCCTGGCGACCACCAGCTCGGGCTTCGCGTTCTCGCGCGGCCTGCCCGACGGCGACGGGTCCGTGTCGCGGGACGCGGCCCTCGGCCACATTGCCGAGATCGTCGGCGCGACGGACCTGCCGGTGAACGCCGACTTCGAGTCGGGGTTCGGCAAGGAGCCGGAGGACGTGGCGGAGAGTGTCCGGCTCTGCGTCGCCACCGGCGTCGCCGGCCTCTCCGTCGAGGACTCGACGGGGGACTCGGAGCGTCCGCTCTTCGATCTCTCCCTCGCGGTCGAGCGACTGCGGGCCGCGCGCTCCGCTATCGACGCGTCCCGCTCCGGCGTCCTCCTCACCGCGCGAGCGGAGTGCCACCTCGTGGGCCACCCTCGGCCCCTCGAGGAATCGATCCGCCGCCTGCGCGCCTACTCGGAAGCGGGCGCCGACGTGCTCTACGCGCCCGGACCGCGGGACCCCGAGGATATACGCGCGATCGTCGAGGCCGCGGCTCCGAAGCCCGTGAACGTCTTGATGAGCGTCCATACGGGTCTCGCCGTCGCCGACCTGGCCGAGCTCGGCGTCCGGCGCGTCAGCGTGGGATCGTCGCTCGCCCGCGCCGCGTGGACGGCCTTCATCCGGGCCGCGAGGGGAATCGCCGAGAACGGAAGCTTCGACGGCTTCGACGGGCTGGTTCCGTTTGGCGATCTGAACGCCTTCTTCCGCCAAGGCCGGGGCACGAGGGTCTGACCCCCGGGGTCCACACCGGCCGCGAAGACGCTGGGCTTCCCTGCCCATCGCCTGCGCGGGGCGGTCGGTGCCGCGTCCCGAGGCGGCCCGCGCCCTTCCCCCTTCGAGTATGCTGATCAACGACTTCGCATCCCTCGAGGCCCCGCAGGGTCGATGGCACGCCTCCTGCTCAGGCAGGTTGCATGGTGAAGCACTTCGACAGGACCGGCGCCGCGATCCGAGTCGTCGTCCTGATGGCCGCGGCCTCCCTCCCTCCGGCGGTGGACCTGCTCGCAGACGAGGCCCCACCCCGCAGCTCGCACCCTCTGTTCGGCGAGAGCCTGGGCCTTGCCGTGAACAAGCTCGGTCTCCAGAACACCCTGGACCTCGGTCGCGCATGGAGGCTGAACGGCTCCGATAGCCCGCTTCTCCGTGACGCCCATGTGTCGTTCGGCTTCAGCCACGTCCTCACCCCCTCCTACACGCGGCTCGGTCCCTGGGTCGAGGTGGCGCCTCTTTCTGTGTTCGAGCTGCGTCTCGGCGCCGAGGGCTCGGGGTACTTCGGCACCTTCGGCTCCCTCATGAGCTTCGAGAGCTACGGCGATTCCTTCGACGACGAGGTGCGAAGCGCCCGGAAGCAGGAGGCGCGGGCGGGGATCGGCTCCCGGCTCTACGCGTCACCGACGCTCAGGATGAAGGTCGGGGGGATCGTGGCGCGGAGCGGGGCGGACTTCGAGTGGTGGCGGTCGAACGCCGCCGGGCCCCTGTACTACGAGCCCTCGCGCGACACCCTGCTGAAGGTGGACGGCGACCGGCTCGTGACCGTCTCCACGGCGGTGCTCGTCCCGCGCGAGCTGGGACGGCGCGGCTCGATCGCCTTCGGCCTCAGCCACAACCTGACCTACGTCTTCGACGCACCGGCCAACCGGTCGCAGCGAATCGGCGTGGTGATCCTCCGCCAGTTCGGCGGCCGCCGGTTTGGCCTGAACGCGCCCCGGGTCGGCGGCCAGGTGTCGTACTATCTGGACGATCCCACACGGAAGGGGCAGTTCACCGCGGCCGTCGGGATCTCGTTGGCCCACTAGACCCTCCCCCGGGAGGTCGTCATCGACACCATTCCAGCGGGGCAGAACGATCGTCGCGAGGTCTTCGGGTGGATGCTCTACGCCTGGGCCGTCCACGGCTTCGTCACGACGGTCGCGAGCGTTCTCTTCGGTCCCTACCTGACCGAGCTGGCCCAGGCGGCCGTCGGCGAAAACGGGCCCGTCTTCGGCGCGCGCCTTCCCATGGTGACCGCCAAGGGCTTCTTCGCGTACTGCGTCTCCGCGTCGGTGTGCCTCCAGGTGGCCTTGCTTCCCCTGCTGGGAGCGATCGCGGACTACACGAGCATGAAGAAGCGGCTCCTGGCCCTCGTTCTCCGTCGTGGGTGCCGTGGCGACGTGCCTCCTCTTCTTCGTCGGAGCCGGCTTGGGCTTCCGCGCGGGGGGTGCCCTGTTCGTCGTCGCGAACCTGAGCCTCGGAGCCGCCACGGTGCTCTGCAACGCCTTTCTTCCCGAGATCGCCGGCGGCGAGCAGCGCGACCGCGTCTCGAGTCGAGGCTACGCGGCCGGGTATCTCGGTGGAGGCCTCCTTCTCGCCGCGAACCTCGCCTTCATCGCCGGAGCGCCGCACCTCGGAATCGATTCCGACCTCGCCGCGCGCCTCTGCTTCCTGTCGGCGGGCGTGTGGTGGGCCGTGTTCTCGTGGCCGAGCCTCCGGCGCCTCCGAAGCCGGGGTCCCGCCCGGACGAAGCCGCCGGGCCGCAGCCTCGTCGGCCTGGGTCTCTCGGAGCTGGCCGCGACCCTTCGCCAGCTTCGAGGGCGCCCCCACACCCGACGCTTCCTGATCGCCTACCTGCTCTACAACGACGGGATCCAGACGGTCATCGCCGTGGCGGCCGTCTTCCTGGCACAGGAGCTCTTCGTCGCCCACGGTCGGCCCACCGACCGCCTCTTCATCGCCTTGAACTTCCTCATGGTGCAGGTGGTGGGCTTCCTGGGCGCGCTCCTCTTCGCGGCGTTGGCCGCGCGGACGCGCACGAGGACGGCCCTGGTGATCTCCCTCGTGATCTGGTCGGGCGCGATCGTCTACGGCTACGCGTTCCTCCGCGGCACGACCGACGCCGTCCTGATGAGCGCCGTCATCGCCCTGGTCCTCGGCGGGTCGCAGGCCCTGTCGCGCTCCCTCTTCTCCCGGATGATTCCACCGGGGCGCGAGGCGTCCTTCTTCGCGATCTACGAGATCTCGTCGAGCGGAACGTCGTGGATCGGGCCCGTCATCTTCGGGGCCGTCGTCGCGGCGACGAACTCGTACCGCGAGGCGCTTCTCTCGTTGATCGCCCTGTTCGTGGCCGGGACGGCGCTTCTCGCGAGCACCGACGTGGAGGGCGCCTTCGCCGAGGCTCGCGGCGAGGGAGCGCCGGATCGCCCGGCGCGTCGGCGCCAGGGGCCTGCTCGGCTGGCCCCGCCGCGCCCTGGCCGAGGGGGTCGCGGCCTTCGCCCGCCTCGCCGTTCACGTCTTCTTCCGGGAGCTCCGGTGGTCCGGTCTGGACGGGATCCCCAGGGATACGCCGCTGGTCCTCGTGGCCAACCACAACAACTCCGTGGTGGATTCCTTCCTCCTTCTCGCCCTTCCGCGGGTGCGGCCGCGCATGCTGGCCAAGAGCACGCTCTTCACCCACCCGGTCATGGGCCCGCTCGTCTTCCTGGCGGGGGCGCTCAGGGTCTACCGCCGCCGCGACCCGGGAGTGGACGTGAGACGGAACTCGGACACGTTCTCGCGCTGCCACGAGGTGCTGGCGAGCGGCGGATCGCATCGCCCTCTTTCCCGAGGGGATGAGCCACAGCCAGGTGCGGCAGCTCCCTCTGAAGAGCGGAGCCGCGCGCATCGTGCTGGGCGCCGAGTCGCGCCTCGGGCCGCTGGGCATCCGCATCCTGCCGGTCGGTCTCCACTACGATGCGAAAGATCGCTTCCGGTCCACGGTCTCGGTCCAGGTCGGGGAGCCCCTCGACCCGGCGGCCGAGGTGGCCCTCCACGTCGCGAGGCCTCCCGAGGCCGTCCGGGCCCTGACGGAACGGATCGCCGCGAGCCTCGAAGGCGCCGTGAGGGCCGCCAGCGAGGCTCTCGACGAGGAAGCATCGACGCCACCCGCGGCCTCCGGGCGACGGCTGCTCACGCGGGTGCTGACGCCGCCGATCCTCGTCGTGGGCTATACGCTCAACTGGCTCCCGTACCGCGTCCCCGACTGGGTGTCGCGACGGCTCGCCCGATCGCCCGACGACCCGGCCACGTACAAGCTCCTCACGGGAGTGCTCGCGTTTCCCCTGGCCTGGACCGCCGAGGGCGTCCTGGTCACGCGCTGGGCTGGGCCGGCGTGGGGCCTGCTCGTCTGCCTGGTCGCCCCGGTCACCGGCTACCTGGCGCTCCGCCTGCGCGAGGCGCGCGAGGAGGAGGCCGCGGAGCCGTGAGGGTGGCGCGCGGCGCCGAACCCGCGTATCGTCATTGGCGTTTCGAGGGGGGTCGATGCTCAAGGCCGGATCTGCGCTGGTGTTCCTGCTGGCCGTCGCGGCGGAAGGAGGCTCGCCCGTGGTCGATGCGCCCAAGACGACGTCGAAGGGACTTCTCCTCGTGGCCAACAAGGGAGATCACACGCTCGGCATCATCGACGCCGAGGCCGGGCGGCAGGTGGCGACGGTGGAGCAGAGCGGCGTCACGGGGCACGAGGTGATCGCCTCGCCCGACGGCCGAACCGCCTACGTCCCGATCTACGGCGACTCGGGCGTGGGCAAGCCGGGATCCGACGGACAGACGCTCGACGTCATCGACATCGCCTCGCGGCAGCGCGTGGCCACGATCGACTTCGGCCACGCCGAGAGGCCGCACTGCCCGCTCTTCGGTCCCGACGGCCGCCTCTACGTGACGACCGAGATCACGAGCACCATCACCGTGATCGACCCGAAGACGCGCCAGATCGTCGACAGGATCCCGACGGGGCAGGCCGAGTCCCACATGCTGGCCCTCACCCGGGACGGCAAGCGCGCCTACACGTCCAACGTCGGCGTGGGCACGGTCAGCGCCATCGACCTCGTGGCCAAGAAGGTGACCGCGGTCATCCCCGTTTCCAGGACCGCCCAGCGCATCGCGTTGTCGAACGACGACCGGTGGATCTTCACGTCCGACCAGACGGAGCCGCGCCTCGCCGTCATCGACACCGCGACCAACACGGTCGCCCGATGGGTGAGCCTCCCCGGGCTCGGCTACGGCACGGCGCCCACCCCCGACGGGCGGTCGCTGCTCATCGCCCTCATCAGCGTGAACAAGGTGGCGGTCCTCGACATCGCGTCGATGTCGATTACACACACCCTCGACGTGCCCAAGGCTCCCCAGGAGGTCGTGGTGCGTCCCGATGGCCGCTACGCCTACGTCTCCTGCGACAGCAGCAACCAGGTCGCCGTCGTCGATCTCGAGGACTGGAAGGTCGAGAGGCTCATCGACGCCGGTCCCAAGGCGGACGGCCTCGCGTGGGTGAGCGCCGCGGCTCGCTGATCAGATCTGGGAGTAGTCGGTCGGCCGCAGCAGCACGTTGTGGATGTTCGTGAGGATCTCGGCGTTCGTGTAGCCGGGGGTCGTGGAGAGCTTCGTCCACTCCGGGTCCCGGCCGAACGCGCCCCACGCCTTCTCCCGCGCGGCGAAATCCTCGAATACCAGCATGTACGTCAGGCTGGGCAGACCCGTCCCGATCACGTTCCGCCCGAAGAAGACCGGGTTCAGACCCACCCTGCGGAAGAGCGCGATCTCACCGCCCTTCTCGAACATCTCGATCTTCTTGAGGCCCGCGGCCTCGTTGTGGCTCTCGTACGTCCGCAGCTCGAAGACGCGCGACGGGCCCGCCGTCGGGCCGCTGGGCGCCTGGATCGTCGGTAGAGTGTCGAACGCCCCCATGAGAGACGCCTCGCGGCGGACGTACGGCGGGTCGTTGGCCGGAAGGCTGCGGAACGCCGCCGCGCCGGTGCGGTAGACGGGATCCGCCGCGATGCGGCCGGCCAGCGTCGGCAGCGACTCGGCGTTCGGATGGGGGAGCAGCAGATAGACGGCCGGCGCGTCGGGTCCCACGACCACGCTGAAGGCTCCGACGGGCGTGACGCCCGCGCGGTTCAGCGCCGGGATCAGCACGCCCTTCTGGTACTCGGCGAAGCGCGCCTCCATGTGCCCGAAGCGCAGGAGATAGCGGCGCAGCTCGAAGACCTGCGCCCGGCCTCCCTCGGGCCCGCCCCCCTGCGCGAGTGCAGGCCACACCGACGCTCCCACCGACGCTCCGACGAAGTCTCTGCGGTTCATGCGCGCAAGGGTACGCACCCGGCGCCCGCGGGTCAACGGCTCGACGGGCTGGCAAGAGTGCCAAGGAGCTGAGCGGCTGGTGCCCCGACATGGCACCGGCCAAGCGCCCCACGCGTCTTAAGTCGTTGCCTGCGCGTGACCGACACGTCCACCGAGCGATTGGAACCGCTCTTGCACTGCGTTGCCATCGAGGAACCCGTATGAACGCCAAACTCGCCGTGTCGTTGGTGCTGGGGACGTTCGGGTTCGGATGCGGTCCGACCGTCTTCACGCCGCACCTCTATGAACCCACGAGCATCCCGCGGTCGCCCCGGGAGCCTCTCAAGGTGCATCTCAAGTCCGGCGAGCTCGTCGTGCTCCAGAGGTGGACGCTCTCCGTCAAGGGGGACAGGCTGACGGGCGAGGGGACACGGTACACGCCCACGCGCGAAGCCGGTCCTGCCGGAGCGCAGACGATCGAGACCGAAAGCATCGCGCTCCTCGAGACGAACGACCGCAAGCAGGTGTCCGGGCTCGCGACCGTCGGCCTTTCGACCATGACCGCAGTCTTCGGCGCCGTGAGCATCGCCTGCCTCGCCGACCCGAAGAGCTGCTTCGGATCCTGCCCGACGTTCTACCTCGAGGACGATCGAGAGCGACCGGTGGCCGAGGGTTTCTCGGCGAGCATTGCCCGCTCGCTGGAGGCCCGTGACGTGGACGCACTCGAGGGCGCCCGTCCGCGCGGCGGCCGCCTCTCGCTCCGGATGCTCAACGAGGCCTGGGAGACCCACGCCATCCGGCGCGTCCGATTGCTGAGCGTGCCTCGGCCCGTCGATGCACGGGTCTACGCGACCCGCGAAGGCGCCTTCCTCGCGACGCGAGGGCTCGCCGCGCCGGCGACGTGCTTCGGTCCCGAAGGCGATTGCAGGGAGTCCCTGGCCCTTGCCGATCGCGTCGAGCGCTGGAGCCCGACCGACCCCGACGACCTCGCGGCGCGCGAGGAGCTTGAGCTCACGTTCCCCGATGCACCCGCCCGAGCCGGGGTCGTGATCCGCGCGCGGCAGAGCCTCCTGACGACGTTCCTGTTCTACCAGACGCTCGCCTACATGGGCCGCCAGGCCGGAGACTGGCTCGCGGCCTTGGAGCGCACCGGCCCCGAGGGAGCCCGCCAGCTGCTCGGGATGGGCCGCGTCCTCGGAGGCATCGAGGTCGAGGTCTCCGACGGCGCCGGCGGTTGGCGCCCCGCCGGGGTCTTCGACGAGGCGGGACCCATCGCCGGAGACGTCCAGGTCGTGCCGCTCGCGCCGCGTGCCGAGAACGGGCCCCTGACGCTGCGCCTGCGGATGGCGAAGGGCTTGTGGCGCATCGACCAGGTCGCCGTGGGCGAGGTGAGCGAGGCGCTGACCGCCACGGTCCTCGATCCCGTCAGCGTGGAGCACGCGGGGCGTCCGGACGCGTCGGCCCTGGCGACGCTCCGCGCGGGGCGGCGCCACCTCATCGCGCTGCCGGGGGACGAGTACCGCCTCACGTTCGCGGTGCCCGGTCCGCCCGCGAGCCCGGCCTTCTTCCTGGAGAGCCGGGGGTACTACTACGAGTGGATGCGCGAAGAATGGCTGCGCGAGGAGGATCCCGACATGGTCGCGCTCATCCTGATGCAGCCCGAAGAGGCGCTGCGTCGCCTTGCCGCGCCCTTCAAGGCCCACGAGGCGGGCGCCGAGGAGACGTTCTGGGCCAGCCGGTTCGGGAGGTGAGGCCATGAGGAGACCCCACAGGGGCATCGTCCACTCGATCATCGCGGTCACGCTGACGAGCTGCGCGACCGGACGTCCACCCGTCTTCGGCCGGCCGATCGAGATCACTCCGACCACGGGCCAAGAGGCCTCCAATCGGGGTGAGCTCCTGGCCGTCGGTGAAAGCGGCTTGTGGCTGCTGGAGGCGAAGGGCGTTCGCGAGATCCCGTTCGCCGAGATCCAGAGGGTCCGCGTGGGACTCCATGGCCTGAACGGTCGAACGGCGTGGACCTGGGCGGGCGCCGGCGCCATAGGGACGATCGGCGCCTTGGCGGTGGCGTGCTCCGAGGTCGAGGGGAACAGCTGCGGGCCGCTCGCCCTGCTGGCGATCCCCTGGGCGCTCGTTGGCATCCCCTCGGCCGCGTCCCTCGAGAAGTCGAGCCGGGTCTTCCTCCGTCCCGAGGACCGCGACGCCCTGGCGCCCTACGCTCGATTCCCGCAGGGTCTTCCCGAGGGCGTCGATCCCCAGAGCCTCGCCGGCAGGCCAAAGCGGGCGAAGTAGTCCCGGCACCCCGCGTGGTATCCTCGCCGCACCCGTTACAGTGCCGCTTCCTGCCTCGACCCGGCTTGGTCCGTACGAAGTCATCGGCCCCTTGGGCGCCGGGGGGATGGGCGAGGTCTATCGCGCGAAGGACACGCGTCTCGACCGCGAGGTCGCGGTCAAGATCCTGCCCGAGGGTTTCGCCGCCGACGAGCAGCGGCGCCTGCGCTTCGAGCGGGAGGCGAAGGCCATCTCCTCCCTGAACCATCCCCACATCTGCACGCTCTACGACGTCGGCCACGAGAACGGGATGCACTACCTCGTGATGGAGTTGCTCGAGGGGGAATCGCTGGCCGACCGTCTCGCAAAGGGGCCGCTGCCGCCGGACCAGGTCCTGAAACACGGCGCGCAGATCGCGGACGCCCTCGAATGCGCCCACAAGCACGGCGTCGTCCATCGCGACCTCAAGCCCGGAAACGTGGTGCTCACGAAGGCGGGAGCGAAGCTGCTCGACTTCGGCCTGGCGCGGGCACTCGGCCGACGGTGGCGCCGTCGGGCGGCAGCTCCGATCTGGCGACGGCGGCGAAGCCCCTGACGCAGCAGGGCACGATCGTCGGCACCTTCCAGTACATGGCGCCCGAGCAGCTCGAAGGGCACGAGGCCGACGCTCGCACCGACATCTTCGCGCTCGGGGCGCTCCTCTTCGAGATGGCCACCGGCAGGCACGCTTTCGAGGGGAAGTCGCGCACCAGCCTGATCGCGGCCATCGTTTCGTCTGAGCCGCCGCCCATTTCGTCGGTCGTGCCGATGTGTCCGCCCGCTCTCGACCACATCGTGCGCAAGTGCCTGGAGAAGGAGGCCGACGAACGCTGGCAGTCCGCTCACGACGTGGCCGAGGAGCTTCGCTGGATCGCCCAGGCCGGCTCGCAGGCGGGTGTGGCATCCGCGATCGCGGTACGGCGGAGGACGCGGGAGAGCCTGGCCTGGACCCTTGCGGCTCTCGGCGCCGTCGCCGCGATCGGGCTCGGTGTTGCGCTGGCGCGGAGCCGTGCCCAGGCCTCCGACGGCGTTCCGCGCCACCCTGCCACCACCGCCGGGCACGGCGCTCGTCCCGTACGACGAGCTTGGCCTCGCCCTGTCGCCGGACGGACGCTCACTGGCCTTCGTGGCGCTCGGGCGCGACGGCTCCAAGCAGATCTGGATCCGTGACTTCTCGTCTTCGGCCGCGCGACCCGTCGCCCGAGACCCAGGCTGCGTGGTATCCGTTCTGGTCGCCGGACGGCCGCTACCTGGGGTTCTTCGCGGACGGCAAGCTCAAGAAGGATCGACCTGCGCGGCGGCTCGCCGCAGGTGCTGGCGGACGCGCCTTCGGGGCGCGGCGGGAGCTGGAGCAGAGAACGACGTCATCCTCTTCGCGCCGGTCGGTCGCGGGCCGATCAAGAGCATCCCCGCCTCGGGCGGGACGCCGACACCGGTCACACGCTTCGACGCGACGAAGGAGATCTCGCACCGCTGGCCGCAGTTCCTGCCCGACGGCCGCCACTTCCTCTACATGTCCCGCGGCACACATCGAGGGCAAACCGGACCTGGGGCGCCTAGTGCTGGCCTCCCTCGACTCCCCGGAGCCAAAGGTCCTGGTCGAAGACGCGACGAACGCGGCTTACGTTGCCCCAGGCTACCTGCTCTACGGGCGCTCGGCCAATCTGCTGGCACAGCGTTTCGACGCGAAGGCACTACGTCTCGATCGGCGAGCCGGTAACAGTTCTAGACGAGAAGCTCGCGGACAGCGAACCCAAGAACCTGGTGTTGTTCGCCGCCTCGGACGACGGCAGCCTCGTCTACATCCCCCGCGATGTCGCGCCCGACGGTGTTGACCTGGTACGACCGCTCCGGGCGGACGCTGGGGACGGTGGCTGACGCGGGGAACCAGTTCGACCCGCGACTCTCGCCCGACGGGAAGAAGATCGCATCGGTGCGCGGCGATCCTCCCAAGTTGGACGTCTGGATCCACGACCTCGAGTCCGACCGCGACCTCCGCGTCGACGTTCCGGAGCGGCGACTTCTCCGCGCCCGCGTTGGTCGCCCGACGGCAGCCGCCTGATGTTCAGCTGCCTGCTGAAGAGCGTGAGCGACATCTGCGTGAAGTCGTTGCGCGAGGGCGGGGACGTGGCGACCCTCCTGGAAGGGCCCACCTGGAAAGGTATGGGCGGTTGGCTGTCCGATGGCTCGTTCGTCTACTGGGAACAGAACCAGAAGACCAACATGGACCTGATGGTGATGCCGTCCGACCGCAAGGGCGAGCCGCGGGTTCTGCTGCGGACGCCGTTCCGCGAGATGTGGCCAGAGCCGTCGCCCGACGGCCGATGGGTGGCCTACCTCTCGGACGAAACGGGCCGCGACGAGGTCTACGTCCGGTCCTCCAGACGGCTCTCCCGGAGCAGTGGCAGATCTCGACAGGCGGCGGCGGGCAGCCCCGTTGGCGCGGCGACACCAAGGAGCTGTTCTTCGCGACCCCCGACGGGAAGACGGTGATGGCGACGTCGATCGAGACCCATCCCTCGTTCCGGCCCGGCTCTCCGAGGGCGCTGTTCACGCTGCCGGAGCAGCCGGATCTCCTTACGCCGTTCGAGGACGTGACGCCGGACGGCAACCGCTTCCTGCTCAACCTGCCGACGGAGAGCGCCGCCAGCGTGGGCTTCCGGGTCGTGCTCCACTGGCCGCGCTCTCATCGGCGACCACACGCCCTAAGCACGACGCGCCCGCCGCCCCGACTTTCGCCGAGCCGGCGAACTGCAAGTAGTCTTCTCGTCCAGATGCCCCAGAACGTCTTCGACGACATCCTCGGCACCATCGGCCGGACGCCGCTCGTCCGCCTGAACCGCGTCACGCGGGAGGTGCCGGCGACCGTCTACGCCAAGCTCGAGACCGTGAACCCCGGCAACAGCATCAAGGACCGGATGGCGGTTCGCATGATCGAGGACGCCGAGCGCCAGGGGCTCTTGAAGCCCGGCGGGACGATCATCGAGGGCACGAGCGGCAACACCGGCATGGGGCTGGCGATCGCGGCCATCGTCAAGGGCTACCGCTGCATCTTCACCACCACCGACAAGCAGTCGAAGGAGAAGGTGGACGCGCTCCGGGCGTTCGGCGCCGAGGTGATCGTGTGCCCGACCGACGTCGATCCCGAGGACCCGCGCTCGTACTACTCGGTGTCCTCGCGGCTCGTGGCGGAGACCCCGAACGCCTGGAAGGCCAACCAGTACGACAACCTCGGCAACTCCCAGGCCCACTACGCGACGACCGGGCCGGAGATCTGGGAGCAGACCGAGGGGAAGATCGACCATCTGGTCGTGGGAGTGGGGACCGGCGGCACGATCTGCGGGACCGGCCGCTTCCTCAAGGAGAAGAAGCCCGGGCTGAAGGTCTGGGGCATCGACACCTACGGGTCGGTCTTCAAGAAGTACAAGGAGACCGGGGTCTTCGACAAGCACGAGATCTACCCCTACGTCACCGAGGGGATCGGCGAGGACTTCCTGCCGAAGAACGTGGACTTCTCGGTGATCGACCACTTCGAGAAGGTCACCGACCGCGACGCCGCTCTCTGGACGCGCGAGATCGTGCGGCAGGAGGGGATCTGGGTGGGCAACTCGGCGGGCTCGGCGATCGCCGGGCTGCTGCAGCTCAAGGACCGCTTCAAGGCCGGCGAGACCGTGGTGGTCATCTTCCACGACCACGGATCGCGCTACCTCGGCAAGATCTTCAACCCGGAGTGGATGCGCACGATGGGCTACGAGAACGTCCCCGGCCCGACGGCCCGCGACCTGGTGAAGAACAAGCGGGTCTCCGACATCGTCGGGGTCGAGGTGACGGACACCGTGGCCCAGGCCATCCGGCGCATGACCGCGAACGACTTCTCCCAGATCCCGGTGACGCAGGACCAGCGCATCGTGGGCTCGCTGAGCGAGACGCATGCCTACGCCTGCATCGTCAAGGACCCGACGCTGCTCGAGCAGCCGGTGAAGGCGATCATGCAGAAGGCGTTCCGCTTCATCGACATCGAGACGCCCGGTGACGCTGCTGGCGCCGATGATCACCCCGGAGAACCCGGCGCTCCTGGTGCGGGACTTCAAGGCGGACAAGACGTACATCCTCACGGGCTCCGACGTCCTGAGCGCGATCTGATGCCCGCGAATCGCTACGACGCCATCGTGATCGGCGGGGGGCACAACGGCCTCGTCGCCGCCGCCTACCTCGCCAAGTACGGGAAGAAGACGATCGTGCTCGAGGCGCGACACAAGACCGGCGGAGCAGCCGACACGTCGCAGCCCTGGCCCGAGGCTCCCGAGTTCAAGGTCACGACGCTCTCCTACACGATGAGCCTGATGCCGCCGTCGATCGTGAACGACCTGCGGCTGCGGGAGCACGGCTACAAGATCAACCCGCTGGGGATGGGGTACCTGCCGCACCCCGACGGCCGCTCGATCATCGACAGCGGCACGAACCCCGCGACGTACGCTTCCTACGGCCAGTACTCGAAGAAGGACGGAGAGCGCATCGGTCCCTTCTACGACTGGATCGGACGCATCGCCGCGATCATGCACCCGATGCTCGACGAGACGCCGCCCCACATGGGCTCGATGAGGCCGGGGGACCTGATGGACGCGGGACGGCTGCTCTGGCGGCTGAAGAAGCGCGGCCTGGCCGACGAGCGCACCGTGGGCGACATCACACGGCTCTTCACGATGAGCTGCGCCGACCTGCTGGACCGGTGGTTCGAGAGCGACGTCGTGAAGGGGATGCTCTCGATCAACGGCATCATCGGGACCTGGGCCGGCCCCTTCGCGCCCGGCACCGCCTACGTCCTCATGCACCACTCCACGGGGCAGGAGACGGAGGGCCAGGTCGCTTCGTGGGGGATGCCCGAAGGCGGGATGGGTGCGGTCTCCGACGCGATCCGGCGCTCGGCCGAGGCCTTCGGCGCCACCGTCCGCGTGAGCGCTCCGGTCGAGCGGGTGAAGATGCGGGACGGCCGCGTCGCCGGTGTCGTCATCAAGGGAGGCGAGGAATTCGACGCGCCGCTGGTCGTCACCACCTGCCATCCCCAGATCACGTTCCTGCGGCAGATCGACCGGGGGCACCTGCCGGCGGAGTTCGTCCACGACATCGAGCAGTGGCGGTCGCGCTCCGGAACGGTGAAGATCAACCTGGCTCTCGCCGAGCTGCCGCAGTTCAAGGCCGACCCGGGATTCAACCCCGACGTCCACGGCGGTGCGATCTCGATCCTCGACGACATCCACTACCTGGAGCGGGCGTTCCAGGAGGCCCGCTCCGGCCAAGCCGCAACCCTGCCCTTCGCCGACTGCGAGATCCCCACCGTGTTCGACAAGACGCTGGCTCCGGAGGGAAAGCACATCATGTCGATGTTCACCCAGTGGGTACCGGAGAGCTGGAGCCGCGAGCCGAAGCACGAAGAGCTGGAGGCGTACGCCGATCGGCTGATCGCGCGCTTTGATGACGTCGCTCCCAACTTCAAGGGCTCGATCCTCCACCGGCAGATCATCGGTCCGTGGGAGATGGAGCACGAGTACCACCTGCTCGGCGGGAACATCTTCCACGGCGAGCTGACGGTCGACCAGCTCTTCCACATGCGTCCGGCCGTGGGATACGCCGACTACCGCTCGCCGATCCGCGGGCTCTACCAGGCGTCGTCCGCGACCCATGCCGGCGGGGGAGTCAACGGCCTGCCCGCCCACCACGCCGTGCGCCAGATGCGCCGCGACGGGGCGATCTAGAGGGCCTTCGGGAGGGAGGCCTACTCGACGCCGACGATCGTGCCGTCGGACGTGAGGTCGATGTCCTCGGCGTGGGGGCGCTTGGAGAGGCCGGGCATCGTGAGGATCTCGCCGGTCAGCGGCACGAGGAAGCCCGCGCCCGCGGCGATCCGCACCTCGCGCACCGTCATCTCGAAGTCGCGCGGCCGGCCCACCCGCTTCTCGTCGTCGGAGAGCGAGAGGTGGGTCTTGGCCATGCAGATCGGCACCTCGCCGAAGCCGAGCTTCACGGCGCGCGCGAGCTGGTTGCGCGCGGTGACGGTGAAGTCCACGTCGGACGCGCCGTAGATGGCGCGCGCGATCTTGCGGATCTTCTCCTCGGGGGCATCCTTCAGGTCGTAGACGAACCGGGGCTGCGGCGTCGCGGCCTTGCGCCCGCGTCCACGATCACCTCGGCGAGCGGCGTGCGCCCCCGCGCCCCCCTTGCCGAAGACGTCGGCCAGGCCGGCCTCGACGCCGTGCTGCTTGCAGCCGGTCGAGCACGTAGCGCAGCTCGCCGCCGGTGTCGCCGGCGCGCACGTTGATGGCCACCACGGGCTCGAGGCCGAACTGCTTGCACGCTCTCGAGGTGCTTCTCGAGGTTCTCCATGCCCCGGGCCAGGGCCTCGGCGTTGGCCTTCCCCGACTCCGCCGCCGGCACCCCGCCGTGGAACTTGAGGGCGCGCAGCGTGGCGACCAGGACGACGGCGTGGGGCCAGATGCCGGCGGCGCGGCACTTGATGTCGAGGAACTTCTCGGCGCCCAGGTCGAAGCCGAAGCCCGCCTCGGTGAACACGACGTCGGCGCGCCGCAGGGCGAGCAGCGTGGCGACGATGCTGTTGCAGCCGTGGGCGATGTTGCCGAAGGGGCCGCCGTGGACGAGGGCGGGCGCGCCCTCGGTCGGTCTGCACGAGGTTCGGCAGCAGCGCGTCGCGGAGGAGCGCGGCCATGGCGCCCTCGGCCTTGAGGTCGCGGGCGTAGACGGGCTCGCCGCTCGCGGTCGAAGCCGAGCAGGATCCGCCCGAGGCGCTCCTTCAGGTCGGCGTAGTCGCGGGACAGGCACAGGATGGCCATCACCTCGCTGGCCGCCGTGATGTCGAAGCCGTCCTCGCGCGGCACGCCCATGGCCTTGCCGCCGAGGCCGATGACGGTGCGGCGCAGGAAGCGATCGTTCATGTCGAGCACGCGGCGGAACGTCATCTGCCGCGGGTCGAGCTCGCGGCCGTCGCTGCCGGCCGGCGTGCGGAAGTAGACGTGGTTGTCGGCGAGGGCGGCGAGCAGGTTGTGGGCCGAGGTCACGGCGTGCAGGTCGCCGGTGAAGTGGAGGTTGATGCGCGCCGAGGGCTCGAGCGCGAGAGGCCGCCGCCGGTGCCGCCGCCCTTCTGGCCGAAGACGGGACCGAGCGAGGGCTCGCGCAGGGCGCACATGGCCTGGACGCCGATCCGCCGCGCGGCCTGGGTCAGGCCGATGGTGCAGGTGGTCTTGCCTTCGCCCGCGGGGGTCGGGCTGATGGCCGAGACCAGGACGAGCCGCGCCTTGGGCGGATCGGCGCGGAAGGCGACCTCGGAGCCGGATCTTGGCCACGTCGGGGCCCCAGGGCTGGATGTCCTCGGGGCCGAAACCCACGTCACGTGCGACGTCTTCGATCGGGCGCATGGGTTGATTCTAGGTCCGCTTCGCCAGGAGAGGGAATAGGACGAACGATCGACGACTCGCCGTGCTCGTCACCGTCTTCGTCGCCTTCGCGCGCTGGGCCACCGGGCTCCTGGGCTGGACGCGGACCCGGCGACCACCGCCTCCGCCCGCGGAATGTCTTGACAGGCCGGCGGCGTTCGCGCTAGATTCCGTTTACTTTCGTTTGATTGCGTTTAGTTGTGCTGGAGGTCGCCGATGAAACGAGCCTGCCCTCTTCTCCTCGTGCTCCTGGCGATCGTTCTCGCCGCGTCGCCCGCACTGGCCCAGGTCGACACGGGCTCCATCCTCGGAACCGTGCATGACAAGAGCGGCGGGGTCGTGCCCGGCGCAACCGTGACGGTGCGCGAATCCACGACGAACACCGTCGTGACGCTCATCGCCGACGCCGCGGGCAACTACGTCGCGACGCCCCTCCGGATCGGGACCTACACCGTCAGCGTCGAGCTGATGGGCTTCAAGAAGGAGACGCGCGAGGGCATCGTGCTGCGTGTCCAGGACCGCCTGCGCCTCGACTTCGAGCTGGTGCCGGGCGACATCAAGGAGTCCGTCATCGTGGTCGGCGATGCTCCCCTCGTCCAGACCGAGACGTCCTCCCTCGGCGAGGTGGTCGACGCGCGCCAGATCGTGGGCCTGCCCCTGAACGGACGGAACTACATCGACCTCGCCACGCTGACGGCCGGCGTCATCCGCACCGTCGACGGAAGCAACGGCAACGTCAACGCGACCTTCGTGGTCAACGGCACGCGCGGCGGCCAGAACAACTACCTGCTCGACGGAATCGACAACAACAGCAACGACGGCGGCGAGGCGGCCCTGTACACCAACGTCGATGCGATCGAGGAGTTCAAGGTCCAGACCAGCAACTACTCGGCCGAGTTCGGCCGTTCCGGCGGGGCCGTCATCAACGCCTCACTCAAGTCCGGGGCCAACACCGTGAACGGCACCGCGTTCTACTTCCTGCGCGACGAGTCCCTGGACGCCCGTGGCTACTTCGACGATCCGAACTCAGCGAAGGCGCCGTTCCACTTCCAGCAGTTCGGCGGCACGCTGGGCGGCCCGATCCAGAAGGACAAGACCTTCTTCTTCGTCGACTACCAGGCCACCCGCCGTCACAGCAACGACACCGGGATCTTTTCGGTGCCGACCGTGGCCCAGCGCCACGGTGACTTCTCCGGCGAGGGGAACAACATCATCTACGACCCGCAGACCGGCGAGCCCTTCCCCGGCAACATCATCCCGGCGAGCCGCTTCGATCCCCTCGCGGCGAACTTCGTCAACCTCTATCCGGATCCGAACCAGGACGGGCTCAAGAACAACTACCTGGTCAACCCCCTCTCGACGAGGACCGTCAACCAGGGCGACGTCCGGCTGGACCACCAGTTCTCGGGCAACGACCATCTCTTCCTGCGTGCGTCGCTGACGAAAGGGTACAACTTCCTCCAGCCTCCCCTCCCCGGCCTCGCGAACGGCGGCGACTACGGAGCGGGCGACAACAATTCGAAGACCTGGGGCGGGGCGCTGGGCTTCACCCACATCTTCTCCAACACCACCGTCAACGAGCTGCGTATGGGGTTCAACCACGTGAAGGGCGCGGATGGAACCACCGTCGGCGGACAGAAGGCGCCGCCTCCCGAGCTGACGGTGCCCGGCGTGATCAACGACCCGGCCGTGGCCGGCATCACGGTCTTCGATCCCGCGGGCTACAGCCACGTCGGCGATCCCGAGTTCATCCCGACCTACACGCTCACCCAAGAGCTGCAGATCTCCGACACGCTGTCGCTGGTCCGCGGCCGCCACAGCATGAAGACGGGGTTCCAGCTTCGGAAGAGCTACTTCGACCTGTTCCAGATCCCGCAACCGCGCGGCAAGTTCAGCTTCAGCGGCGAGTTCACCCAGGATCCCGACCGCCCCGACGAGACGGGCGATCCCCTCGCCGATGCTCTTCTGGGCTATTCCTCGCAGATCGACATCTCGAACATCACGCAGACCCGGAACCGGACGCCCGTCATCGGGGCGTTCTTCCAGGACGACTTCAAGGTCAACTCGTCGCTGGCTCTCAACCTCGGTCTCCGCTGGGACTACACGGGCGGGACGGTGGAGAGGGACGACCGCCAGAGCAGCTTCGACTACGCGACCGGTCAGCTCCTGGTGGCCAACCAGAACGGAAACTCACGGAGCCTGGTCGACGTCGACAAGCTCGACTTCGCGCCTCGCGTCGGCTTCGCCTGGACACCGTTCCAGGACGGCAAGACCGCGATTCGGGGCGGCTACGGGATCTTCTACGGGGCCCAGGAGGTACGGACCGGCTTCCAGATCGGCTACAGCATGCCCTTCTTCTTCCAACTGACGAAGCAGAGCGAGACAGGTGTCACACCCGCGGCGATCGTGAGCCAGGGCTTCCCGTCGCTGGACCCGGCCGCGGCCGCCTTTCCGACGCTCTTCACCGTCGATCAGCGCTTCAAGACTCCCTACTACCAGCAGTGGAACCTCAGCGTGCAGCGCGACATCGGCTGGAACACGCTCCTCGAGATCGCGTACGTCGGCTCCAAGGGGACGCACCTTCAGGTCCTGCGCGACTACAATCAGCCACTGCCGGGCCCGGGCGAAGCCCAGGACCGGCGGCCCTACCCCCAGTACGGCGGCTTCGGGTCGATCACCAACGCGGGCAGCTCGACCTACAACTCCATCCAGGTGAAGCTCAACAAGCGCTGGAGCAACGGGATCTGGCTGCTGAGCGCGTTCACCTACAGCAAGGCGTACAACGACCAGCCCGAGATCTGCTGCAACTCGCCCTGGCCGCCCAACACCTACAACATTGCCGCCGAGCGCGGCCCCGCCGACTACGACCAGCGCTACCGCTCGGTCACGAGTTTCGCGTGGGACCTGCCCTTCGGGAAGGGGCGTCACTTCCTCGACAAGGAAGGCGTGCTCGACGCCGTCTTCGGCGGCTGGCAGTTCGGCGGGATCGTCACGATCACCGCAGGCTTCCCGTTCTCGCCGGCGATCGTCGAGGACACCTCGAACACCAGCAGCAACGGCCAGCTTCGGCCCGACTTGGTCGGCAATCCCAGTGTGGCCAATCCCAGCCCCGCCCAGTGGTACAACCCCGCGGCCTACGCGACACCGGCTGAGTACACGTTCGGCAACGCCGGCCGCAACAGCCTCGTGGGGCCGGGGACGCGGACGGCGGATCTCTACATGAGGAAGGAGTTCAAGATGGGGAAGCGCGCACGCCTGGAGTTCAGGGTCGAGGCCTTCAACGCCTTCAACCACCCCAACTTCGGCTTGCCCGACAACTACCCCATCGACGACGGAGAGGCCGCAGGGACCATCACGTCCACCTCGATCGCGCAGCGTCAGATCCAGTTCGGTGCGCGCGTAGCGTTCTAGCGGGTCTCTGGACGCCTTCAGGGTCGAAGGCTCGGGAACCTGGGCTATGCTGAACGGAAGTGCAGGCTGATCCTGTCGTCAGGGTGCTCGCGGCCCTCGAGCGTGAGGGCGTACGGTACGCCGTCTTCGGTGCCGTGGCGGTGAACATCCACGGACTCCCGCGGTTCACCGAGGACCTCGACATCTTGACCAGGCTGGGAGAGGCGTTCCGCTACGAAGACCTGGAGACCCAGCGCATGCCGTTCGAGGGAATGCTGGTCACGGTCGTGAGCCCCCAAACCCTCTACCGGATGAAGAAGGACACGGTCCGTCCAAAGGACCGGATGGACGCCGAGGCCCTGCGGCGCAAGTTCAACCTGGGGGGCAATTGATGGGAGTCCGCAAGCATCGAACCCTCGAGTCGATGAACGCGCTGCGGGAGTCCTGGGCGGACGCGAACTTCGCGGCCTACCAGGAGCGGCTGGACGAACAGAGAGCCGAGATCGAAGGGCGCGAGCGGTGAGGCGCCGCGGCATGATCCCCAAGATCGCAGCTGCGGCTCCGCTCGTGCTCGCCCTCGCGGGTCCGGGTGCGCAGGGCCAGGGTGTCTCCGAGGCGGGCCCCGAGGACGTTCCGGCGGACAACCGGTTCGACCCTGGCCTCATGACGCCCACGCTGGTCGTGCCGCGCACGCCGGTCGCCCGCTTCCGGCTACCGGCGATCGACGTTCACAGCCACGACTACGCCGAGACGGCGGAGGCCGTCGCGGACTGGGTCAAGCTCCAGAAGCAGCTGAACGTGCGCACGACGTTCATCCTGACCGGGAAGACGGGCGCCCCGTTCCGCGAGCTCACGGAGAAGTACACGCGGGCGCATCCCGGGGTCTTCGTCATGTTCGCGGGGTTCCCGGAGGACGGGATCGACGCGCCGGACTACGGCGAGCGCCTCCGAGCGAGCCTCCGCTCCGACGTCGCCGCGGGCGCCGCGGGCCTGGGCGAGCTCCACGACAAGGGGCAGGGCCTGGTGCGGGTGGGGGAGAAGGCCTACTTCATCGACGACGCCCGCTTCGATCCCCTCTGGGACGAGGCGGGCCGGCTCCACGTCCCGGTGTTCGTCCACATCGCCGAGCCCGCCGCGTTCTACGAGCCGCCCGACGAGAAGAACGACCTGCGGCGCTCCGCCAACTGGTCCCTCTACGGCAAGGGGACGCCCGGCTTCGAGGCGATGCTCGCGAAGTTCGAGAGCGTCATGGCGCGACACCCGGCCACGACCTTCGTCGCCGTGCACTGCTTCAACCTCGGCAACGACCTGGCCCGCGTCGAGGCCCTGCTCGCGAAGCACCCGAACGTCCAGGTCGACTTCGCCGCGCGGATGTGGGAGCTGGCGCGCCAGCCCTTCACGGCGCGCCGCTTCTTCGTGAAGCACGCGGATCGCATCCTGTTCGGCACCGACAACACGCCGGTCCCGCCCATGTACCTGGCCCACGTCCGGCAGTTCGAGACCGAGGACGAGTGGTTCTGGCCCGCCGACGCCGAGTGGTGGCGCGGATACGGGATGGCCCTGCCCGAGAGCGTCCTGACGAAGGTCTACAGCCTGAACGCCGAGAAGCTCCTCGCCCGTCGGCGCTAGGCGGCGCCCAAGCCGCGCATTGTGCAAGCGCACCATCGGTGCTAGCGTTCCGCGCCGAAACATCAATCCTGGAGTCCCTGACATGGCCCTCATTCATGCCCAGCTGACCCTCGTGCTCGCTTCCGCCCTGGTCGGCGGGGCAACCGCTGCCGATCGTTCCGGCGATGGCGAGGCCGCCTTCCGCGCGCTGTACAAGGAGCTGGTCGAAACCAACACGAGCCATTCGGTCGGCTCCTGCACGCTCGCCGCCGAACGCATGTCCGCGCGACTGAAGGCAGCGGGCTATGCGGATCCGGACATCCGCTTGTTCGTGCCCGACGAATTCCCCAAAGACGGCGGGCTCGTGGCCGTTCTGCACGGCAAGGGTTCGAAGAAGAAGCCCATCCTGCTGCTCGCCCACGTCGATGTGGTCGAAGCCAAGCGCGAAGACTGGACGCGCGACCCCTTCACGCTCATCGAGGAGGGCGGCTACTTCTACGGGCGCGGTACCTCCGATGACAAGTCGATGGCCGCCATCTTCACCGACCTGCTCGTCCGCTATAAGCAGGAAGGCTACGCGCCGCAACGCGACATCAAGCTGGCGCTGACCTGCGGCGAGGAAACCTCGGGGGCCTTCAATGGCGCCGACTGGCTGGCCACCCGGCACAGGGACTGGATCGACGCGGCCTACGCCCTCAATGAGGGCGGCGATGGCGAACTCGACGCCAACGGCAAGCGCGTCGTGCTCAACGTGGAGGCGGCACAAAAGGTCTACCAGGACTACCAGCTGGAAACCACCAACCCGGGCGGTCATTCCTCCCAGCCAGTGCCCGACAACGCCCTCTACGAAATGGCCGCGGCGATCACCAGGCTCAGCAAGTTCGAATTCCCGATTCTGCTGAGCGACACGACGCGCGCCTATTTCACGAAGATGTCGAGCATCGTGGGTGGCGAGATGGGCAGGGCCATGCTGGCCCTGGTGAAGAACCCCGGGGACGCCCAGGCCGACGCCATCGTCTCGAGCTCCAAGAAGTACCACTCGATACTGCGCACCACCTGCGTCCCGACCATGATCAGCGGCGGCCATGCCGAGAATGCCTTGCCGCAAAGCGTTCGCACCAACGTCAATTGCCGCATCATGCCCGGCACGTCGATCGAAAGCGTGCGGGACTCCCTTGCGGCCGCGATCGACGATCCCAACGTGAAGGTGACGATCCACCAGCCGACCAGTCCGGCGACGCCTTCGCCCGCGCTGTCACCGGAGGTCATGGAAGGCGTGCAGACCGTGGCCGCCAGGGTATACCCCGGTGCGCCCGTGCTGCCTGTCCTGGATACCGGGGCGAGCGATGGCATCTACGTCTCGGCACATGGCATCCCGACCTACGGCGTCTCGGGCATCTTCGTGGATCCGGACCTTGGCAACATCCACGGTCTCAACGAGCGTGTCGGGGTGAAGGCATTGCTGGACGGCCGCCAGTTCCACTATCAACTGGTGAAGCTCCTGGCCGATCAATAGCGGGGCGTGCACTGACTCCCTCCCGACTCGACTTCCGCATCGACGCCGAGGCCAGCGGCTCGCGGGCCCGGGCCGCGACGTTCCGGACGCTCCACGGTCCCGTCGAGACGCCCATCTTCATGCCGGTGGGGACGCAGGCGGCGGTGAGGGCGCAGTCTCCGCAGTCGCTCGTCGCGGCCGGATCGCAGGTCCTCCTCGCCAACACCTACCATCTCCTGCTCCGTCCGGGGGCGGAGGTCTTTCGGCGGATGGGCGGCATCCACCGGTTCATGAGCTGGGACGGTCCGGTGCTCACCGACTCCGGCGGATACCAGATCTTCTCGCTGCCCCACTCGCGCGAGGTGACCGAGGCGGGAGCCGTCTTCCAGAGCTACGTCGACGGGAGGACGGTGTTGCTCGGCCCCGAGCTCTCGATCGAGACGCAGGTGGCCATCGGCAGCGACATCATGATGGTGCTCGACCAGTGTGTGAGCGCCGTGGCCGGCCGCGCCATGGCGCGGGCCGCCTTGGATCTCACCCACCGTTGGGCGGCACGGAGCCTCGCCGCGCGGGGCGACTCGCCCCAGTCGCTCTTCGGCATCGTGCAAGGGGCGCTCTTTGCGGACCTGCGCCGCGAGAGCGTCGAATATCTGTCGGGCATGCCCTTCGACGGCCTGGCCATAGGGGGCCTGGCGGTCGGCGAGGGGCGCGACGAGCGGCAGGACGTGTGCGAGCAGACCGCCGAACGACTGCCCCGGGACAGGCCCCGGTACCTGATGGGCGTGGGGACGCCCCTCGATCTGCTCGAGGGCGTGCACCGCGGCCTCGACATGTTCGACTGCATCCTTCCCACGGCTCTCGGCAAGCGCGGCGGGGTCTTCACGTCGCGGGGCTATCTTCAGCTCCGCCGAGGCGTCCACAAGCATGCCGACGAAGCACTCGACCCGGAGTGCTCCTGCACGACCTGCCAGCACCACTCGCGCGCCTATCTCCATCACCTGACGAAGACCGACGAGGCGCTGGGGTGGCACCTGCTGGGGCAGCACAACCTGCACTTCTACCACCGGCTCATGCGCGAGATCCGGCAGAGCATCCTGGACGACACGTTCGCCTCCCTCTACCAGCAGAAGCGGCGTCAGCTGGAGGAGCGCGACCTCGACAACCCGAACGTTCCGCCCCAGACCCGGCCGGTCAGGATCCCGGCCCTCGGCGCGTACGAGGTGCACGTGGCCCGCGAGGGGTTCGCGAGCATCCGCCACGTGGCCTCGGGCGAGGTCATGCACGCGCGGACACCGCCCATGGTGGAGGCCGAGAGCCTCTACGTGGACCAGTCGGGACTCGCGGAGCGACTGCAACTGGGGCCCGCCGAGAACGCTGGGGACGCCCCGCCTCTCGTGCTCTGGGACGTGGGGCTCGGGGCCGCGGCCAATGCCATGGCCGCCATTCGCTGCTACGAGCAGACGGCCGCCCTCCATCCCGTCCGCGCCCTCGACATGATCAGCTTCGAGAACGATCTCGACTCCCTACGCCTCGCTTTCGCCCATCGGCGCCATTTCCCGTACCTGCGCCACGCCGCTCCCGCGGGCCTGCTCGACTCGGGACACTGGCGCTCGAGCACGGGCGCCGGCCTCACCTGGCGCCTCGTCGAAGGAGACGTCTTCGAGACGTTGGCCGAGGTGATGCCGCGCCCGGATCTGGTCTTCTACGACCTCTTCTCCGGAAGGACCCACGCGGAGGCCTGGACGCTGTCGTCCTTTCGGCGCCTCTTCGAGGCCTTCGGAGCCCGTGACGCGGAGCTGTTCACCTACACCGCGTCCACGGCGGCGCGGGTGGCCATGCTGGGGGCGGGCTTCCTGGTGGCCACCGGCCGAGCCACCGACGACAAGCCCGAAAGCACCATCGCGTTCACGCCTCGAGCGCTCGAGCACGGGAAGGCCCGCCGCCACGACCTGCTGGGGGCCGACTGGCTCGTCCGGTGGGAGCGCTCCGGGGCCCGCTACCCGAGCGACCTGCGCGAAGCGGACCGTGGCGAGTTCGAGGGGGCGATCCTGCGGCACGAGCAGTTTCGGGGCCTTCGGCCCGCGAGTGCAGAAGTGCGAGAGACGCCTTGAGATCCGTGCCCGGGAACTCGTCCCCTATATGAAGAGGCCATAGCACAGGGGGTAGCCTCGGCTCGAGCCAACCTCCGACACGTTGTGGCGTCCAGGATTCGCGCGGAAGAGATGGGACTCCACGTAGGGTCCCCCGGCGCAACACTCCTCCCCGTGCTCCTCCACGAAGTAGAACCTCCAACCGTCCATCTCGAACTCGGCCACGGGGGTAAAGCCTGCGACCTGCCCGATCATGTGAGGGTCCCCGGCGTGGGCCGGAAGGAGCGGAGTGAGTCCGTCCCCGTCGATGACATACACGCCGCTCTCCCAGCGCGGAGGCGGGTTGTCCTCCGAGCGCGCCTCGAGGGCGGGCTCGGGTTCGGGCAGATCCTTGGGAGGCTCGGCCTGCGGATTGTTGACGATGACCAGGCAGTTCGGACCCGCTCGTGAAGTAGGAGAGCCGGTACTCCTCAAGGGGAACTCCCCGGGTCCGTAGGAAGCGCTCCACCCGCGCTTGTGTGCCGTCCTCGGGCCCGTTCTTCTGAAACGCGTTCCAGGGGCCCACGCGGTGCTGCCCTTTGATTCCGATGACGGCAGCTCCGGCCATTCCCAGGGGCGCGGGACCCGGGAACGCTGAGTTCCAGGTAAAGCCTGAAGAGGGGCTGCTCCACATCGTTATAGTGGGGATCGATCGCGATGACCCCGCCCCTCACCGTTCCCTGGACGACCCCTTCGGGCGTCACGAGGGTATAGAGGTCCCCGAGCCGTTCGCTCGCGAGACTGTGGAACTGCGAAGCCGTCAGCGGTTTCTCGTCGGCCCCAGACCCTCGAGCGCCGTAGACGCTCTTCAGTCGTTCATAGAACTTCTCTTCCATCTTGTCGGACTCGGACTGGGCCTGCGCGGAGAGCACCATCTCGAGGCGGAAGCGCTCCGTGGATGCGCCCGAGATCTGGACGGACTCTGCAAATCCGAAGCGGACCTCGAGCTTCTCCTGTTTGCGAGCGTCGGAAGGAAGGAGCAGGCCGGCGAGCGCAAGGACTACACGGAGCATGGTGGTGCCTCCTGTGATTACGTCGCCCGAGATGCCGAACTCGGTGCTGCTACCGTCGCCTGAACTCTACGCCTGCTTCGTCCAAACGTGGGTGGACCAAACCCCGTGTCCACCGCTTCGGTCAGTGGCCAGAGGCCACGATCGGAGGGCCGCTCGCCAATGGACGAAGCTTGTACTGGTACGAGTACGGCCGGTCCGAGGGGATTCGGTAGGGCTCCATGGGATAGGCGTTCGGGGACCAGCTGTCGATGCCGCCGATTCCCATCTGCATGAGGTCGAGGTTCAGGTAGGTCTCGGGGCGGCGGGGGAGCTCGAAGGAGTACGCGGACCTTTCGATGTCGTCCTTCGTGACGTGACGGGCGGCGACGCTCAGGAGGGGCATGCCTTCGGCGAGGAGGCCTATGCCCGCATCGTTGGTCAGCGCCAGCCAGCGCACGTCGGTCTTGTTGCCGTTCTCTTGCGGCCTCGAGTAGTCCACCCAGTCGCCCGTCACCGTCGAGGAGTAGACGCCGACTCTCTCGAACTGGCGGTCGACGTAGGTCTCGACCGGGCCGCGGCCGTACCAGGAGAGATTCTCGAGGCCCGGGCTCACGATGAGCTCCATGCCGAAGCGAGGGATCATGGCCATCTTGATCGCGCCCGGTCGATAGGAGCCAAGGACGACGATCTCGCCGTTGCCGTGGACCTCGTAGGTCATCGTGTAGGCGCCGCCCGTGCGGGGCATTTCGGCATCGAGGGTCACCGTCGCGGTGCTCTCGTCCTTCCGTTGCGTCTTGACGCTCGTGATGCGCCAGGCCGAGCCGACGCCGCGCCAGGCCTCGATGTCCGCCAGCGGGCCCGCCGCGGCTCCCATCCAGAACCGCACGGCCTTGCCGCCTCCCACGTCGTTGTCCGTCTCGGCGCGCCAGAAATCCGGGATGGGCCCGCGCTCGAGAAGGTTCACGCCCTTGTAGGCGTAAGAGATCAGCGTGCCGGGGAACTTGTCGAAGACGGCGCCGAAGCTCTCTCCCGAGAAGTTCACGCGGGTGCCCTCCTCGACGATGCGGAGCGGCGAGGAGGGCGTGGCGGCGGCTTGCCGAGGGGCCTCCACGGGCAGCGGCCACTGCTCCCACGCGACCTCGTGACCGCGATGGGCCCAGAGGGCGTCCTTCTTCAGGACGAAGCTCACGTTGAGGAAGTACTCCTTCGCGCCCGAGGCGCCGAGCTGCGGCAGCGCGAGCGTCAGCTCCTTCTCTTCGCGCGGTGCGATGTCCAGCTCGGGAAGCTTCCCCGAAGCCACTGCGCTTGCCGTCGGCGGTCACCTCCCAGACGCCCTCGACGAGGTCCTTCGGGTTCACGAAGTCGAACCAGTTCTTGACCTTGATCCTTCCGGCGCCGAGGTCGACGGGAGTGGCGTGGAGGTACCGGTAGACGTACTTGATGGCCTCCAGGCCGGGGTGAGGCTTCCGGTCGGGGGAGACGAGGCCGTTCATGCAGAAGTTGTTGTCGTTGTGCATTCCGATGCGGTTCTCCCACCAGCCGCCGTAGGCAAAGAAGGTCTTCGACCGGCTCGACGCCTGGTATTCCGGCGGAACCGGTTGACGGATGCCCTGGTCGACCCAGTCCCAGACGAATGCTCCCTGCGCGTTCGTCCCGGAGTAGAAGACGTCCCAGTACTCCTTGAGCCCACCCGAGCTGTTCCCCATCGCATGGGAGTACTCGCAGAGGATGAGGGGCATCGTCGGCCTCTCGGCCGCGTGCTCCACCACCGCCTTGGGGCTCGGGTACATGAACGAGTTGACGTCGGCGCTCGCACCGCCGTGGGACGTGGTTCCTTCGTAGTGGACCGGCCGCGAGGCGTCGCGGTCCTTGATCATCTTGTACGCGGCTGCGAAGTTGGGGCCGTCACCGGCCTCGTTGCCCATGGACCAGATGATGATCGAGGGATGGTTCTTGTCCCGCTCGATCATGCGCGCGCTGCGGTCGAGGATGGCCGGCTGCCAGACCGGGTCGTGGGCGATGCGGTTCCGCGGGTCGGCTCCGAACCCGTGGGTCTCGAGGTTGGCCTCGTCGACGAGGTAGAGGCCGTACCTGTCGCAGAGGTCGTACCACTCGGGATCGTTGGGATAGTGGGACGTCCGCACCGCGTTGACGTTGTGCTGCTTCATCAGCTCGATGTCGTGGATCATCAGGTCCCGGGTCAGATGGTGCCCGGCGTCGGGGTCGTGCTCGTGACGGTTGACGCCCTTGATGAGGATGGCGCGCCCGTTCACGAGCAGCCGCCCGTCACGGATCTCCACCTTGCGGAAGCCGACGTGCGACGGGATCACCTCGACGACGTGGCCGCTCGCGTCCTCGAGGGTCAACAGCAGGCCGTAGAGGTTGGGCGTCTCGGCCGTCCAGTGCCGAGGTGCGCTCACCGGGATCGAGAAGACGACAGCGCTCTCCCCGCTCGGCACGATCTTGAAGACCTGCTTGCCGGCAGGTGCGGCCGCTTGGCCATCGGCGTCGGTCAGCTCGACTGTCAGCGTCCCCGAGGCGCTGGCCTTGGTCGCGTTGCTCACGAACGCCTTGACGCTCAGCACTCCGTCCTTGTATGCGGCGTCCAGGTCGGCATGCGCCTCGAAGTCCCTCACGTGCTGCGCACCGCTGCTCCACAGGACCACGTCCCTGAAGATGCCGCTCAGGCGGAACATGTCCTGGTCCTCGAGGAACGAGCCGTCGCTCCAGCGATAGACCTCCGCGGCCAGGGAGTTCGTGCCCGGCTTCAGGAAGCTCGTGATGTCGAACTCGACAGGAAGGCGGCTGTCCTCGCTGTACCCGACCTTGTGCCCGTTGACCCAGACGTAGAAGGCCGAATCGACACCGCCGAATTGCAGGTGTACCCGCCGGCCGCTCCAGCCTGCCGGAACCTCGAAGGTCGTGCGATAAGAGCCCACCGGGTTCTTCTCACGCGGGACGCGAGGCGCCTTCAGGTCGACGTCGAAGGGATAGCGGATGTTCGTGTAGATCGGTATGTCGAAGCCTTCGATCTGCCAGTTGGAGGGGACACGGATCTTGGACCAGGCCGCGTCGTCGTAGTCGGGCCGCTCGAAACCCGCGGGACGGTGTGCTGGGTCCGGCGACAGGAGAAACCGCCACCCGCCGTCGAGAGACTGGACCCACGGCGAAGCGGCCCTCTCGCCTGCCCGCGCGGCGTCCGCAGAAGGGTAGGCCGTGAAGGTGGCATGGGACTTCTCCGCGTTGAGGCGGATCACCGCGGGATCGTCCCACTCGGGCCGGAGCTCGGCGGCGGTGCCGAGGCTCGCCGCCCCCAGAAGGACCGTCAGCGTGGACCAGAAGCTTCGGTGCAACATCGTTGGTCTCCTTGGTTCTGTCCCCAGCCTACCCGTCCGTCCGGCGTAATGATAGAGCGCTCGATCCGCTCCACGGTGCTACCGGCTGAGTCACATTGAGAGCCCGACGTCGAACGCGGTGGCCATTCCGTCTGCGACGGCCAGTCCGGACGCTGTCGGTGCCAACGATCGGTCACCCTCGGGACCCTCGCGCACGACGAGGTGTCCCTCGGCCACGAGGCGAGCCACGAGGACGTCGTTCGCGGCGAGCAGGTCGACCCCGTATCGTGCCGCAAAGCCTCCGAGGTCGATCCCGGCCGTGGTGCGCAGGCCCAGCATCACCGCCTCGGTCGCCAGCTCCTTCGGTCCGAGACACTCCTCGGCCTCGACGGGACGCTCGCTGGCCGCCACGCGGCTCTCCCAGCGCGGGGTGCGCAACTCGTTCCACCAGCGGCGGGCTGCCGGCAGAGCACTCGCGTCCGCGGCCGCAAACGAGTGCGCCGAGGGGCCGAGCCCGAGGTAGGGCGTGTGGTCCCAGTACTTGCGGTTGTGGCGTGACTCGTGCTCGCGGCCGCGCGCGAAGTTGGAGACCTCGTACGCGGCGTAGCCCGCGTCCGCGAGGAAGCGGTGCGTGAGCCCGAAGAGAACGGCCTGGTCCCCCTCCGGCATCTCGGAGAGCCGGCCTCGCCTCGCGGCGGCTCCGAAGCGCGTGCCCGGATGGATCGTGAGCTGGTAGCACGACAGGTGCCCCGGCCCGAGCTCCGCGGCCGCCGCCAGCTCGCGCCGCCAGGCCTCCGCGGTCTGGCCGGGCAGGCCGAAGATGAGGTCGACCGAGACGGTGTCGAAGCCCACGGCCCGCGCGGTCTCGACAGCGGCCCGCGCCTGCGGGCCGCTGTGCCGGCGGCCGAGGAAACGGAGGGCATCGTCGGAGAAAGCCTGCACCCCGAGGGAGAGCGTTCGCACCCCGAGTCCTCGCCACGCTGCGCACGCCTCCGGCGTTACGTCCTCGGGGTTCGCCTCCAGGAAGATCCAGGGCGTTGCCAGCGCGAGGTGGGAACGGCACGCGTCGAGCACACCCTCGAGATCCTCGGCCGGCAGCACCGAAGGCGTTCCCCCGCCGAAGTACACCGTGTCCAACGGGCGCGGGTCCTTCCACTCGCGAGCCGCGAGAGGCACCTCGGCGATCAGATGCTCGACGAAGCGCTTCCGGGCGGGTGGGCCCGCCTTCAGCACCGAGAAGTCGCAGTACGGGCATATCTCCGAACAGAAGGGAATGTGGATGTAGAGGCCGGGTGCTGCCATCTCACCCTGGACCATAGCATCACGCTGTACGCTTGGGGCATGCTCCCCTGGATCACCCTCGACGAGGCGCGGACCGCCGATGGCACCGTGCTCACGCTGGCGCGGCACGGCACCGATTGGGAGGTGCGCTTCAACGGTTCGGTCCTGATGTCGAGCCGCGCCCACGGCTCCGAGGACGATCTGGCTCGCCTCGCTTTCGCGAAGGTGGCGCATGCAAGGACGGTGTTGATCGGGGGGCTCGGGTTGGGGTTCTCCCTGCGCGCGGCCCTTGACCTACTCGGCCCGCGCGGGAAGGTGGTCGTGGCCGAGCAGTCCTCCGCGGTGGTGGACTGGAATAGCACCTACGTGGGCGGCCTGGCGGGGCGACCGCTGGAGGACCCGCGCGTCACGGTGCGCGTGGGCGACGTCCGGGAGCGCATCGGAGAGGCGCGCGCCGTCTACGACCTGATCCTGCTCGACGTGGACAACGGGCCCGCGGCGCTGATCCACGACGCGAACGGCCGCCTCTACGACGCCACGGGCGTCGAGGCGTGCCACATCGCCCTGAAGAAGGGCGGCGTCCTGGGAGTCTGGGCAGGGAGGCCGGACGACGCCTACCTGCGCCGTCTTCAGAGTGGCGGCTTCGACGCCTCCGCCGTCCGGGTCGCCCCGCGCCGGGGCGAAGGCGGGCGCAAGCACGTCGTCTTCGTGGCCGCGAAGGCGGTGACTCGAGGCGGACGTTAGCCCACGAGCTGCGCTCGCTTCTCCTGGAGCGTGGCGTCGTCGGGGGTGAGCGCGAGGGCCGCGTCGTAGGCGAAGCCGGCCTCGACCCTGCGTCCGGCCGCGGCCAGAGCGTCCGCTCGCTCGGCCACCAGCCCCGCGTTGGCGGGACCTCGAGCGACGAGGCGCTGGTAGAGCGGCAGCGCGTCCGCGACGCGCCCAATCTGCACCAACGTGCCCGCCTTGGCGCGCAGCGCATCGGGGTTGGCGGGACCCCGCTCGATCTCGCGGTCGTGGCAGCGCAGAGCGTCGTCGGTGCGCCCGAGGCCGAGCAGGCAAGCCACCTGCCCCTGGATCACCGTCGACGTGGGACCCAGAAGATCCTCCGCGCGCTCGTAGGATGCCAGCGCCTCCTCACCCCGCCCCAGATGGAGAAGCGTAACACCCCGATTGAGCCACAGCTCCCCGGAAAGCGGATTTGCGGCCACGCCCGCGTCGAACTGCACGCGCGCTTCGTCCACCTTGCCTGCGAGAATGGCCGCGAGGCCGGCCCCCAGGCACGCGTCTCCACCCGCTTCGTCGAGCGTGCGACCCGGATTCTGCAGGCGCCAGAGCTGGCGGCGCACAGTCGCGACCAGCTTGTCCTGACGCCCCGCGCGCAGTGCGAGGAAATGCCCGAGCGAGACAATGGCCGCGGGCACGCTCCCGGTGCGCGCCTCGATGTCTCCCTTGTACGCCCACGCCGCCGCGTAGGTGGGATCGACTTCGATCGAGCGCTCGAATGCACCGCGGGCCTCGGCGTTTCTGCCGGCCGTTGCGAGGCAGATGCCGCGACGGGAGTGCAGCACCCCCGCCGTCGGGCAGTGGCTGAGGCCCTCGTCGAGGGCCTGCAGCGCCTCGTCGATCCGCTTGAGGCGCAGCAGGGTCACGGCCTTGTGATCGTAGCTCGTCGGCTCGTCCGGCTCGAGGGCGGCGGCCTGATCCAAGCAGGCCAGCGCCTCCTCCGCGCGGTCGAGCATCGCCAGTCCCACGCCGCGCTCGCGGAACGGCGCCGCCAGCTCCGGCCGCTCCTTGCTCAGCCGCGTGTATGCGTCGAGCATTCCCGCGGCGTCGGGGAGGTTGTCGATCGCGTGGAGGAGCACCGCGGGGTCTCGCGCGAGTGCCGCGGCACGCTCCGCGCTCAGCGACCGCTCTTCCGGCGCGAGGGCGGGGGAGCCCTTGGCCGAGCGGAACCCACGCTCCGCCTTGACCGTGTCCCCCAGGCGGTCCGCCGCGACGGCCGCCAGGAACGTTCGCATCGGCTCGGAGTCGCTGCGCGCCGCGATCTCCTCGAGCCCGGCCAGCGCCTCGCGCTCCCGGCCCAGGGCGATGAGCGCACGGGCCCGCCCCATCAGGCCCTCGACGCTCGACGGCGAGAGCTCGAGCAACCGCTCGAGCTCTGCGAGTGCCTCCGCGTGATGACCTTCCGCCGTGAGACCCGCCGCCCGCGACGCATGGGTGCGGAGGGCGTCGGCGAGCGCGGTCGAGATCGCGGGACGAGGCGCCGCCGGACCCGGACGGACGGCGGCAGGCGCGGCCGGCGGTCGGGGCGGAGGAGGCGCGTCCTCGGTCTGCGCCGCGGACGGCTCCGCCTCCGCGGCGGTGGCTCGCGCGGCTGCGCGGCGCCTTCCCTCGAGCGCGACGCGCACCGCCGGATCCAGGGCGAGGGCGAGGGCGTGATCGTAGAAGCTCAGCGCGAGGTCCGGCCGCCCGAGACTCTCGAAGTGGCGCGCGTAGCGCTCCCAGCCGCCGACCTCGTCTGCGTTCCCGGAGCGGCCCGCCAGGGCCCGGGTCTGTCGATGGAGCTGCTCGAGCGGTTCGGCTGCCCCGTTCTTCAGCCTCTTGAAGACGCGCGAGAGCGGGAACACCTGGACGCCGCCAGTCAGCACGACCCGCGACAGGAACACGTTGGCCGGCTGCTCCGGGTCGGGCTGCCAGCGACCCCCGATCTCACGTCGCAGCAGCTCGCCGAAGAAGGCGCCGAGGTGGACGATCGAGGCGCGCTTCGCCTCGGGTGGCTGCCACGCCTCCTGGTCTGGGGCCGCACCCTCCAATCCCCACGTCTGGTCGAAGAAGTGGTCGAGGGCCACCACGGCCGCCGGGTGGAACTCGAGCGGCACGAACGGCCGCGTCATCGCCACGGCCTGCTCCGCGAGGGCCGCGTAGTCGAACCGACCCGCTCCCTCGGACGTGGAGTTGCTGGACGCCGAGCGGGCAGCCGGCGCGGCCCGAGGTGCGGCCTCGGCATTCGGGGCGTTGCAGAACGGGCACTTCACGAACTGTCGGTTGTACGGACGCCCGCAGGCGGTACACCGGACAGGCTCGGGCATCCTCTCCCCCTCGCCAGCGCCGGGCCAGTATACGCCCCACGAGAGCGTGACAGCGCCGGCGATCGCTAACCGTCGTCCTCGTCGTCCTCGGTGCGGAGCACCGACACAAAGGCCGCCTGCGGGATCTCCACCGCCCCCACCATCTTCATTTTCTTCTTCCCCTCCTTCTGCTTCTCGAGGAGCTTGCGCTTCCTGGAGATGTCGCCGCCGTAGCACTTCGCCGTCACGTCCTTGCGGAAGGGGTTGATGGTGGTGCGGGCGATGATCTGCCCGCCGATCGCGCCCTGGATGGCGATCTTGAACTGCTGGCGGGGGATCGTCTTGGCCAGGCGTTCGCAGTAGCGCAGGGCCCGCGGGCGCGAGAACTCGCGGTGGACGAGCTGCGAGAGGGCGTCGACCTTCTCCCCGTTGACGAGGATGTCCACCTTCACCATGTCGCCGAGGCGGTAGTCGAGCAGCTCGTAGTCGAACGACCCGTAGCCCTGGGTGATCGACTTGAGCCGGTCGTAGAAGTCGAAGAGGACCTCGGCCAGGGGCACCTGGCTGACGACCTCCATCCGGCCCGCGGAGAGGTAGTGGAAGGTGGTGTCCACCCCGCGCCGCTCGCGGCACAGCTCCATCACGGTCCCGAGGTAGCGCTCGGGCGTCATGATCGTCGCCTTGATGTAGGGCTCGTAGGCCTCCTTGATCGAGCCCGGGTCCGGATAGAACGTCGGGTTGTCGATCCAGACCTCGGAGTCGTTGTTGAGCACGATCCGGTAGCGGACCGAGGGTGCGGAGAGGATCAGCGACAGGTCGTACTCGCGCTCGAGGCGCTCCTGGACCACGTCGAGGTGGAGTAGCCCCAGGAAGCCGCAGCGAAACCCGAAGCCGAGGGCCGCCGAGCTGTCCTTCTCGTAGATGAGCGACGCGTCGTTGAGCTTCAGCTTCTCGAGCGCCTTCGTGAGGTCCTCGTAGTCGTCGGAGGCCATCGGGTAGATCGAGGAGAAGACCACCGGCTTCGCCTCGCGATAGCCGGGCACCGGCTCAGCGGCGGGGCGCTCGGCCTCCGTCAGCGTGTCCCCGATGGCGAGCCCCGAGAGGCCCTTCACCCCGGCCAGCACGTAGCCCACCTCTCCCGCCGACAGCTCGGGGGCGGGGACGTGCTTCAGCCGCTGGTAGCCCACCTCCTCGACCTTGTGCTCCTGGCCCGAGTGCATGAAGCGAACCCGGGTGCCGGCGCGCAGCGCGCCGTCGAAGAGGCGCACCTGCAGGACGGCGCCGCGGTAGGCGTCGTACTGGGCGTCGAAGAGCAGCGCGCGCAGCGGCGCAGCGGGGTCGCCCTTGGGCGGGGGCAGCTGATGGACGATCGCCTCCAGCAGCTCGTCGATGCCCGTACCCAGCTTGGCCGAGACCTGGACCCCGGCGAACGGGTCGAGGCCGAGGTCGCGGTCGATCTCCTCCATCACCCGGTCGATCTCGGCGGACGGGAGGTCGATCTTGTTGATCACGGGCACCACGGTGAGCCCGAACTCCATGGCCAGATACAGGTTGGCGACGGTCTGCGCCTCGACACCCTGCGACGCGTCGACCACCAGGAGGGCGCCCTCGCAGCTCATCAGGGAGCGGCGCACCTCGTGGGAGAAGTCGACGTGCCCCGGGGTGTCGATCAGGTTGAGCTCGTACGTCTTCCCGTCCTGCGCCGTGTACGGCAGGCTGACGGTGTTGGCCTTGATGGTGATGCCGCGCTCGCGCTCGAGGTCCATCGAGTCCAGGATCTGGTCGCGGAAATCCCGCGCGGCCACCGCGCCGCAGCGCTGGATGAGGCGGTCGGCGAGGGTCGACTTGCCGTGATCGATGTGGGCGATGATGCAGAAGTTCCGGATGTGGTCCATGGTCCCCTCGGGGGTCAGCGGCTGGTCAACCCGTCCTTGAACACGAGCCCGCCCTTCATCACGAACGCCACCCGCTCGGTGACGGTGATGTCCTGGAGGGGGTCTCCCGGGACCGCGACGAGGTCCGCCCACTTGCCGGCCTCCACCGTCCCCGTGCGATCCGACAGGCCCAGGATCTCGGCGTTCACCCGTGTGGCCGATACGAGGGCGCTCATCGGGCTCTCGCCCAGGGAGACGCGGAAGGAGATCTCCTTGGCGTTCTGGCCGTGGGGCATCACGGGGACGTCGGTGGCGAGGCCGATGGTGAGCCCCGCCGCGAGCGCATCTTTGAACGACTGGAGCTGGCGGTCCCGCAGCCGCCGCCCGCGCTCCCGCTCGGACTCGGGCACCTTCGGGTCGCTCGGCATGACCTGACTGATGTACAGCGTGGGAACGTAGTAGGTCGACGACCCCTTCAGCATCGCGATGGCCTCGGCGTCGAGCAGCGACCCATGGTCGACGGTGCGTACCCCGGCCCGGATCGCCGCCTTGATACCGGCGGTGCCGTGGGCGTGGGCGGCCACCGTGCGCCCCCAGCGCTTCGCCTCGACGACTGCGGCCCGGATCTCGTCGTCGGAGTACGACTGCTCCTCCGGTGGAATGCCCTTGGAGAGCATCGCCCCCGTCACCAGGATCTTGATGTGGTCGGCGCCGTGCTTGAAGTTCGTGCGCACGGCCTTCACGATCTCGTCGGGTCCGTCGGCGAGGTTCGTGACGGTAGGTACGTCCACGAAGAGTGAGAACTGCCGTGCGTCCCCCGCGCCGCCCGTCGGGGAGACGTAGTTGCCAGCCACCAGCAGGCGCGGGCCGGGGATCGCCCCCTGGGCGATGGCGTCGCGCAGGTCCACGTCGACGTAGGGCCACGTCGGCCCCATGTCGCGGCACGTGGTGAAGCCCGCCTCCAGGGTGATGCGCGCGTTGCGGGCGCCCCAGAGGGCCGCCTGCGACGGCGTCGTCTTGAGCAGGACCTCCTCCCAGTGGACGTCCTCCTTGTCGGTCAGGTGGGTGTGGAGGTCGATGAGACCGGGGAGGAGCGTCGCCGGGCCGAGGTCCAGGACGCGTGCTCCCGCCGGGATCGCGAGCCGCTCTCCCACCTCGGCGATTCGGTCCCCTTCGACGCGCACCATGGCGGGGGCGAGGGGCCGGCCGCCGCGGCCGTCGATCAGGCGACCCGCTCTCAACACCAACGTCTCCGCGCCGGCAGCCGTGGTCCAGCAGACCAGGAGGCTGGCGAGCAGGCTCGATGGCTTCATCTTCACCTCGTTCGAATGGATGCTACCTCGTGCCGCGCCCTTGCGCTGGCCTTCGGCGGCGTTGCACACTGTCGGCGGAGCATGCCGAGCACCGACCAGCTGAACCAGGCCCAGGCCGAGGGGGACCTGTCGCCGGAGCAGGTGCCGGACGTCGACGTGGGAGCGCTCTTCGCGAAGGACGCCGCCGGCCGCGCCCGCGTGGTCGAGGCGATCGGCCGCGCCTGCCGCGAGCCCGGTTTCTTCCGGATCCACAACACCTGCATACCGCAGGCCCTGATCGACAGCCTGCTGGCGCAGATGCGCCGCTTCTTCGACCTGCCCGACGACGACCCGGTCAAGCGCGCGGCCCACAACGGCTCGAGCCCGGCGGGCAACGGCTGGGGGCCGATCGGCGAAGAGCCCGCATACCAGCCCGGGACGGTCGCCCACGTCGAGTCCTTCGACTGCGGCCCGCGCCTGTCGGCCTACGGTCCCGACGAGGACCCTGCAGCCTACGGCGTCTACCCGAGCCTATGGCCGGATCTGCCCGGATTCCACGCGACCACCCGCGCGTACTGGGATGCCGCCGCATGCCTGGGGGCGGCCTTGTCGGAAGCCCTGGCCGAGGCCCTCGGCCTCGAGAGGGGCTTCTTCACCGCGCGCTGCACCGAGCGCGCCCGCAAGGCGCTGCGGCTGCTCCACTACCCGGGCCTCGCCGACGGCAGCGCGCCGCCAGGGCGGGTGGGCATTGCGGCCCACACCGATTTCGAGTGCTTCACTCTCATGTACCAGACCGCGCCGGGCCTCGAGCTGACCGATGCCCGAGGCCGATGGTTCCGGGTGCCGGGGGAGCCCGGCCGATTCACGATCATTCTCGGAGACATGCTCGAGCTCTGGACCAACGGCTCCCTGCTCGCGACCGGGCACCGCGTCGCCCTCACGCCGTGGCAGCGCTACTCCGTGATCCTGTTCTTCGCCGTCGATCCCGAGCACGTGATCGCGCCCCTGCCGCAGTTCGTGAGCGCGACCAACCCCCCGCGGTACGAGCCGACGACCCAGGGAGCGCACATCAAGGACGAGCTGGATCGCGCCCGCCGGAACCGGGACCAGCTCTAGATGCTGTCAGCGACCGTGTAGCGAAACGCGCGGCCGCGCGTCTCCGGCTCCCATCCGGCCTCGATGGCGGCGCGGACGGCCGGCTCCAAGGCGCGCGCCAGCCGGGCCTCGGAGGGCGTCGCCTCCTCGGGGCCGATCCTCAGGGTGAAGTCCAGGATCAGCTCGCGGGTGCGCTCGGGATGCAGGGAGACCGAGATCGAGATGGCCTTGACCCCCTTCCCCCAGACGACCCAGTCGTGGCGGCGGAACCAGCTGTAGTCCACCCCATCGACCGCCACCGTCTTGGCATCCGTCTCGCCGCGGGCCGCCTTGCCGCGCAGCTTTCCGGAGATCATCCGGTCCTTGGCGTGCCGTGCCCGCTTCTTCACCGGTGATTCGAGAGGCCGGCCGCTACGGCGCTTCGTAGCATCCGATGTCTATAGTCGCGGCCTTCACCCTCGGCTTGCCGTCGAGATCCTGATCGCCCTCAACGGGCAGACCGAGATTCGCACCGGCGTTGATCGCTGGAGAGCCGGATTGCATGTGGAAGTCGCTCGCTGCGGGGTTCACGAACCGGGGATCGGCGAAGCGGGAATGCTGGTCGTTACGGCTGGCCTGGACGAACTTGGCGAAGCCTATGTGGGTGTTGGGGTGCCACGCCCATTCGCTCGCTTCTGGACCAGCCGCACAATAGTAGAGGTTGTAATCCATCGTCACGGTCGGCGGCCCGCCATCCGCGGCAGCGGACTTGCTCGATGTCATGAGGCAACGGCTGCCCGCATACACGATGTTGTTCTCAAACACGTTGTTCGTCATGTTGTATTGCATCTGAAACTCGCCCGAGCCCGTCCCCGCAGTATCGTTTCCGTAAAGGGTGTTGTTGACGACCGTGCAGTGGTCGGTGCCGCCACGCTCGGCGCCGTAGCCCCCGATGGAAACGCCGGCAGTATTCGAGGCGTAGATCAGGTTGTTGCGCGCGACGACGTAGCTGGTAGTGCGTCCGCGGTGCTCGCTCGCCAGCTCGATGCCGTAGTCCACATGATGCATGACGTTCCGCTCGATCAGCACCCGGGTTCCGCCGTCCACATAGATGCCGTCCGATGACTGGTCGTTGCCGTACGCCGGGTTTCCCCGAGAGGTGATGTTGTAGACCAGGTTGCCGCTCACTACTCCGTCGCGGGCCTGGTCCACCGCTGGATCCGGAGCGGTGTGCTCGGCGCCGATGACGTCGATTCCGATGTTGTTGTTGTCGTGGACGACGTTGTGCGTGATCCGGAAGTGCGTCACGTTCCCGTTCACCACCAGTGACTCGCTGGAGCCGGTCTGCAGGTCGTGAACCTCGTTGCCGTCGATGACCAGGTCGTCGATGGGGGTCTTGGCGTCCGTGCCGTAAACCGCGATGCCGAAGGCGTTGCCCCCGCGTCCCGGCGCGTCCCGTCCGGCAAAGGTCTGCTCGATATGGTGGACGTTGTTGTCCAGCAGCTCAATGTGAGCGCCACGGCCCAGCACGCTGATGCCCATGGGAGTACGCCTTCCGTCGTTGGTCCGGTAGTTCCGGATCTCGAATCCCTGGATGCGGATGTAGCTCTTGTCCTGAATCACGAGCATGCCGCTGCGCCCATCCGGTGTCAGGTGCTGCCCTTCCAGAATTGCCGTCTCGCCCGGATAGCTGCGGAAGATGGTGTATCCGTCGCCTGCGTTGCCGGACACGTTGATGGTCACCCGCTCCTCGTAAGATCCGCCGCGCACGTAGACGGTACTGCCTGGGCTCGCCAGGTCCGCGGCATGCTGAACGGTCCGCCAAGGCGCGGTGAAAGTGCCAGGACCCGCGTCGCTCCCCGAGGTTGAAACATAGAAAGCGGGAGCGGAAGGCATGACCTGGGCTGAGACGCCCCAGTAGCACAAGAGCGGCAGCCCGGCCAACAGCACGTATTTCCCCGATGTCATCGATAGCCCGACGGCCACGACGTTTCCTGATTGGTTCACGAAGGGCAATCGTGGCACAGTCGGACCGCCCTCACCAGAGGCATGGTGTGGCAACCTGCGCCGGGTTCGGTTTCGATGGAAATAACGAGGAGAACCGACAATGTTTCGTCGTGATTTCGTGAAGATCGCGGGCACGGCCGCGCTCGCCGCGGGTGCGGCCTCCAGAATCGCGCGGGCTGATGTGCCGGACCACCTGTGGGCCGGCTTCGATTTCGGGGCGGGTCCGAGCGCACCGGACCGGCTCAACCAGGGGCCCTTCGGCGTCGACCAGGACGAAGGCTGGCAGGTGATCGCTTCCTCCACCCCATCGTCCAAACACGTCAGGAATTTCGGCACTGGCCTGGTCCCCTACACCTGGGAGGAGGGCGGTCCCACAAGGTTCGTTCGCGAGGGCAAGGAGTCTCTGGAAAAGGCCGTCGAGAAGCTGGCGGCGCTGCCGTTCGCCGATGTCCTCTATATCCGCTGCGACTGGCGCGACGTGCAGAGTCAGCCCGGCAGACTGAACCTGAACCCCGTCTGGAAGCTCACCTTCGACGCCGCCAAGCAGCACAACCTGCGTGTGGGCTTCCGCATCCAGCTCTCCAGCCCCGAGTTCCAGCCCAAGCAACTCGCGATGCCGGACTTCCTCCAGGAGAAGGTCCCCCTGGTGAAGATCGGCAAGGTACGTGGAGAAGGAGCCCCCCGGCCCCAGGACTGGGAATTCGTCGAGCCGCGCTACGATCATCCGGAGTTCCAGAAGGCCTTCCGCGAGCTCAACGAGCTGATGGCGGCGGAGTACGGAGACAACCCGCTCGTCGAGTTCATGGACCTCATGATGTACGGCTTCTGGGGAGAGGGCCATACCAACAGGCTGCCCAGTCCATTCCCCGACCGCCGGACCGCGGAGAGGACCTTCGTGGACATGACCCGCCTCCAGATCGAGACGTGGAAGAAGATCCCGCTGGCCGTCAACACCCAGCCGGACATCAGCTCGGTGGGGAACCGCGAGGTCCAGGATCTTTGTGTGCGCGCCGGAGAATGGCTGCGCTCGGACAGCACCGTGGGCATCGAAGAGGCCGTGCAGGTGGAGAACCTCTCCAACCGTCCCCAATGGCTGGCGGTGGTCATGGAGGAAGGCACCAACCGGCACTACGACCCGGCGTCGATGCACCTCGACGCCGCCGGCGTCCCCGAACGCGAGAACGGCGCCATGCACGTGCTCGACCTGAACGCCAACTACTGGGCGCTGTGGACCGAGGCCGACAACCTGCGCGCCTACTACGAGAAGTATCCCAACGCATTCGACACGCTGCACCGGCAGATGGGATACCGCGTGCGGCCGTCCTGGGTGTGGCAGCGCAAGCGCTACGGAACGAGCGAGGTGATCCTCGGCCTGGTCAACGACGGCGTGGCCGGGGTACCCGGCATGCTCCGCGTGTACGTCGAGAGCGACGACAAGAAGGTGAGCGTGGGCGGCGCCCTGGATGCCGGGCAGCCCTACGGCCGGCGCAACCGCGAGGTGTCCATCATTCTGCCCAAGGGCATGGAGGGGCGGAAGATGAGTGTCCGCGCGGAGATCGAGACCAAGGGCGTCCGCCGACCCGTGCGCTGGGCCTGCGCCCAACCCCTCAATCCGGACGGCTCGTTCCCCATTACGCTGCGGGATCTTGACGACCGGGGGTGGCGCAAGGGCATCTAACACCCCGCCTACGGGCGCTCGAACCACACGACCGCGCCCTTCTGGATGTCGGGCAGGACGAAGACGAGGTTGGTCGCCCTGCCGCTGGCCCTCGACCTCCTGCGCCTCGCCGAGGAAGGGCAGGAACCAGGCCCTGCCGGTCCTCGGCGGCTGGCGACGCTGACGCGGATGCCCTCTCTCCGGCGTCTGCACGGCGTTCTGTCCGGGGACCAGGCCCTTGAAGCTCGCGAAGAAGATGTGGACCTTCCCGTCCACTCGCGCGATCTGGGTCGCCACCGACGAGGACGCTTCGATGCGGACGGCCGAGTCGGGCGCCGAGGGCGGCGATGAACGTCCGCGGCTCCGCGCAGGATCCGCCTTCTCGAAGTCCCTCTCGAGCGCGGCCAGGTAGGCTCGCCCGGGGCAATCCGGGAATCGCGTCAGCGCGTCGGACGCGGGGAGGCCGGTCGCGTCCGTGCCGGTGACGACGAGTCGCGTGCCGCGGGAGACCTGCGCGCGGAGCGCGCTCGCGCTCGGCCGTCGTCGAGCACCCGCACGTCGGGCAGGATCGAGCGTCGAGCCACGAAACTCCGCCAGCGTTCGCGGCGTCACGACCTGGAACTCCAGGTGCTGCTGCAGCAGCAGGATCAGGATGCCCTGGTACGAGCGCAGGAACGTCGTCGGGAAAGTAGTTCCGCGTCGTCGGCGAGAAGTAGACGCCGACGGGATGGATGGGCTCGCGCGGCGCGTAGAGCGTCTTCTCGTGCTTCTCGATCCACTCGAAGATGCGCTTCCGCGTGGGCAGGTCGTTGGACCCCGACATCACGTGGGTGGCCGCGTCCCAGAAGTTCGCCCCCGCCATCACCAGCGACATGGCGAGGTTCATCATCGGCTCCGGCGGAGCGATGTTCTTGTCCCCGTCCCAGGAGTAGTTGAGGATCCAGGTGGCCTTGCCCTGGGCGAAGGCGCGGAAGGAGCGCATGCCCACCTGGTAGCGGAACCAGTCGAGGGGCGTGCGCGACGTCGCCATGTGGTCGCCGCCGCCGAACTCGTACTCGTGGGCGATGGCGTCGGTGACCGCGTACAGCTCGTAGACGTCGGCGCCGACGACGACGGCCTCGCGCTCGATGCCGGGATAGATCTCGGGGATCGTCATGATCGCCGGGTTGACCGACTTGGCGTTCCGGTCGATCTCGCGCCATGAACTCGGTGATGGTCGTCGATGCGGAAATCGATCCATCGGCGGAAATGCGGGTCGGCGAAGTCGCCGAGCTTCAGGTCGCGGCGGGCGTCGAGGCCGGTCTTCTGTCGGAAGGCCTCGACCGTGTAGTCGTCGAAGCTGGCCCAGGAGTCCTCCCAGCCGTCGAAGTGGGTCATCCAGTAGGGAATGTCCACGTAGATGCCGTCGATGCCCGTGGCCGCGATCTGCCGCACGCGCTCCATGTACTGCTCGCGCCACGCCTTGGCGTAGGGCGAGATCCAGACGTCCTCGTCCCCCTTCGCGATCCAGAAGGCGGCACCGCTCGTGAAGGAGGCCGGCTCGCCGGTGATCTTCCGCTGAAGCCAGTCCGGATGGTCCTTGGCCAGCGTGTGCGGGGTCGTGTCGGCGTCCTTCGTGATGCACTCGGTGCCGGCGATGTAGACGAAGGCGCGGTTTCCCGCCTCGTGGGCTCTCGTTCGCGAGCGTCCCGGATCGCCGCCAGCTTCTCCGCCGGGTCGAGGAAGCTCTCGTAGCGGCCGGTGATGTCGTTGTCCACCTCGATGCCGAAGACGTGGCTGTCCGCGGCATCGCGCACGATCGCGGCCGGCCTCCCCTTGTTGAGACCGTAGGCCGCGATGCGGACCCGGTGCGTCCAGTTCTGCTCGGCGCTCGTCGCGCGGGCGGCCCCAGTCGTGGCCGCCACGAGCGCGGCCAGCGACAGCGTCGAGACCACGCGTGCGGCCGTCACTTTACCGTCACCAGGGGCAGCTCGATGAAGCTGGCCTGGTCCGGTCCGTGGTAGACGCGCTGGACGGCCTTCCTGTAGTCCGCGGGCTTCGCCCAGAAGATGTTGGGAACGAAGGTCTGGGGGTTGCGGTCGTAGAGCGGGAACCAGCTCGACTGCACCTGCACCATGATCCGGTGTCCGGGCAGGAAGACGTGGTTGGCCGTCGGAAGCGCCCACGTGTACGGCAGCGGCTGGTCCGAGGCGATCGGCTTCGGCGTCTCGAAGCTCTCGCGGTACCGGCCGCGGAATATGTCGGCGGACACCATGAGCTGATAGCCACCCATGACCGGCTGCCCCGCGACTTCGTCCGGGTAGAGATCGATGAGCTTGACGACCCAGTCGGCGTCGGTCCCGCTCGTCGAGGCGATCAGGTGGGCGATCGGCTCGCCGCTGATCTTCGTCGACGTCGTCAGCGGCTCGGAGACGAACGCCAGGACGTCGGGCCGCCCCGACGCCTCGCGCTGATCGTCCACGAGCCAGCGCGACCAGCTCCCGTCCTCGTAGCCCGTCGGGTGGATGGGCCGGGCCCGGAAGGGGACCGGCTTGGCCGGATCGGAGACGTACTCGGCGAAGGGCGCATCGCCCCCTTTCGGCGCGGTGAGGCTGGCTCTCATGTCGGCGTTCAGGTAGAGCGGCGTGGGCTGAACCGAGCAGCCGCCGGCGCACCCGGCCGGCCACGAAGGCAGCCTGCGCCAGGCGTTCGTTCCTGTCTCGAAGGCGGTCACCGGCGCGACGTCGGCCTTGGGCGCACCGTCCTTCAGGTACTGGTCCAGGAAGGGGCGCAGGACTTCCCTGCGAAACGTCAGGCCGGTGTCGCTCCCGAAGCGCAGCGCCCCGAGCGAGCTTCCGTCGTGGATCTCCTGGCCGTGGTGCCACGGCCCCAAGACGAGGAAGACCTTGTCGTTCGAGGTGTCCTTCGGCTTCAAGGTCTTGTAGACGGCGATCGCGCCGTAGATGTCCTCCTGGTCCCAGAGGCTGTCCACCAGCATCACCGGCACCTTCAGCGGCTGAGCGCCCAGGATCTTGTCCATGGCCTGCTCTCGCCAGAACGCGTCGTAGCTCGGGTGCTCCAGGATCTTGCGCCAGAAGCCGACCTGCTCCAGGCCGCGGCGCCGGCCCAGCTCCCCGGCGGAGCCCGCCTGCATGAACATGTCGTAGTCGTCGAAGTGGCTCGTCCACCACTTGACCTCGGACTTCCGGTCCGCCTCCTGGTCGTAGATGTACGGCATGTTCTGCTGGCGGAACGCGCCGTAGTGGAACCAGTCGTCTCCCATCCAGCCGTCCACCATGGGGTTCATCGGCACCGACACCTTGAGCGCCGGGTGGGGGTTGACGAGGGCCATCAGCGGGAGGAAGCCGTCGTACGAGATGCCGAGGATGCCGACCCGGCCGTTGCTCTCGGGCACGTTCTTCACGAGCCAGTCGATGGTGTCCCACGTGTCGGTCGAGTGGTCGACGGCCGTAGGGTTGAGCGCGCCCTTCAGGGGACGCGTCATGACGTAGTCCCCTTCGGACTCGTACTTCCCCCGAACGTCCTGCACGGCGCGGATGTAGCCCCCTTCGAGTATCACCTCGAGGGCGTTGTCGTAGCCGTCGAGGTTCGGCCCCAGGTGCGCGCTCTCGGCGTGGGTCGTGAGCTTCTTGGCCTCGTAGGGCGTTCGCGTGAGCAGGATCGGCGCCCCCTTCGCCCCCCGGGGGACCAGGATGATCGTGTGGAGCTTCACGCCGTCCCTCATCGGGATCATCACGTCTCGCCGCACGTGGTCGAAGCTGTCGGTGACGGGCTTGAACTGGGCCGGGGTCTCGCTGGGCAGGGAGGCGGCGGGCTGGGCGGCCGACGCTCGCGCGAGGGCCAGAAGGCAGGATAGCTGCGCGACTGCCGCGAGCATGTTGCGACGAGGCGTCGATCTCATGGCACCCCCTGGGACGAGCGTGGGCACGCTACCGCTCGCCGGGGCCACCGTCAAGGGTTCCCTCGGTCTGGTGGGCAGCGCCTTGATTGGCGCCCCCGCCCAGCCAGGGCCATGCGGGGGCGCCAGCGTGCGTCAGAACGACGACCGCTGCGCTCCGGCCTTCAACGTCTCGTCGATGCGCGACAGCGTCTCGGCGAGATAGGCCTGCGTGTCGGCCGGCGTCTTGAGAGCCGGCTGGGCCAGAGCAGCCTTCACCTGGCCTCTCAGCGACTCGAGGTTTTGGCGCGCCAGGCTCCTCGCGTCCTCCGGGTTCCCTTCACCTGCCAGGACGAGTCGTACGAGCCGCCTCAAGTGGTCGCGCTGGAGAGCGCGCCGATAGCTGCTGACGGCGAGCGTTCCTGCCGGCTTCCTGGTCTCTTCCCAGATCGCGTCCTTGATGCCGTCGAACAGGTTCGAGAGCGTGAAGGAGTCTCCGGCCTGCGCGCTGGCGTCCAGGACACGCGAGAGGACGACCGGGCTGAACAGCCGGTCGAGGACTCGCTGCTGGAGCGCCAGCACTCGGGAGTGGACGGGATAGTCGAGACGTCCCATCATGGAGTCGAAGTCCCGCCAGTTGGGCCACCGCTCCGCTGCCAGCTTATTGAGGAGCTGCGGCGAGAACTGGAATGCCCGCGGCGAGAACAACTGCTCGCGCAGGAGCGTCAGGGCTTCCTCCTGCTGCGCCTTTCCAACAGGCTCGAAGGGGAGCCGACCTCCCGGGTCTCCCACGTGGTCGCGGCGCAGCCGCACCCCTCCAACGTATTTCGCCGCGAGCTGGAACGCTTGGCCCTCCTGGCCAAAAGCGCCGTCGAAGCTACGGCGGAGAACCTGGTAGCCCTCGCCCGGCTTCTCGAGGCGCGCGTCGAGGCCCGCGAAGACCTCATGGCTGAGACGTACACGCTGCGCGTAGAACTTCAACGGGTCGCTCCCCAGGTCCCACCGGTTCGCCTCGGGGTCCATGTCCCACGGTTCCGGGCTGATCCCCGCGTCCTCGTCTGTGGCATAGGCGAGAGCAGGTTCGGCGGAGCGCGAGGCAATCTTCCTCAGCTCCGGCAGCTCATCCGCGGGGGTCTCGGCTTCGATCGGCTTGTAGGCGTATTCGATGGCCCAATAGTCGTAGGGGCCGAGGCTCATCTGGTAGTACTCGCCCTGGTGCGAGCGATCCACGGACAGGTTCACAGGCGTGTACTCCATGACCGATCCCGTGAGACCTTCCTTCAGCGTGCGCTCCCTGTCTTGGAGGTCGCCCAGAGAATGGAGCATGCTGCCCTTGTAGTTGTGGCGAAGGCCCAGCGTGTGGCCGACCTCGTGGGCCGCGATGCTGACGAGGAACTGCCGGACGTAGTCGTCGGCTTCGGGTCCCTCCGGCTCCATCCCACGGCCCACGAGGAGGTCGAAGCCGAAGGACGCTTCGGCCACGGCCTCTTGGGCCATGTCGCAGACGGCTCGGCCCCGGCCGCCGCTCCAGTGGGCGAGCGGGAGGACGGGCGCGCCGCCTTCGCCCAGGGGCTTGACCTGCTCGCCGATCTCGCGACGCGCAAAGCGCGTCAGGGACTCTGAGAAGCCGATGTCGGCGTCGAAGATCTCGCCGGTCAGAGGATCGCTGTTGGACGGCCCGATGGCGAAGACCGCGTCGGTCGTGGCGAACCACCGGATCGTCGAGTATCGGACGTCGCCGGGGGTCCAGTCGGCGTCGTCGGGTTGTTGCTTCACCTCGATCGCGTCCTTGAAACCAATTCGCTCGAAGGCGCTGTTCCACAAGAGAACGCCGTCTCTCACCGCCGCCCGGTACTTCTCGGGGATCGTGTTCTCCAGCCAGAACACGATGGGCTGCTTCGGCCTCGAGAGCGGCGCCTGGGGGTCCTGCTTCTCGAGACGCCAACGGTTGATGAAGCGCCGCGTGGGCGAGTAGACCGTGTCGTCGCTGAAGTCGTCGCGGTCCTCGAAGAAGTGGCCGACGCGATCATCGGCGAGCCGCGGCTGGTATCCCGCCGCCGGTGGCTCGGCGAAGCTGTAGTGCAATCGGAGCACCAGGCTCCGTGCGTCGGGGAGGTTGCGGGGCGGCGGTGGCGTCTGAGGCGGAGGTTGCCCAGGTGTCGGGGGCGGCGGCACCGGCAGCTTCTCCACGGCGTATCGCACCACGGTCTCGACCTCGACGTTCTTCGGATAGCCATTGATGCTGCCGAACGCGCTTCCCTTCGTGTCGATGGCGTAGGGGACGCGGAAGGTCGCTTCGAGGGCCCACGAAAGATCGGGCAGGTCCGTCAGGAGCAACGCTCCGAGGTCGACGAGCACGCTCTTGCGGTCGGGCTGCGGTTGCGACTCCACGGCGGCCGTGCCGAGGATCGAATCGCTGAAGGACCTCGCCACCGCCCGCTCGATCGGGCTCCCGGCTCGCGCCATGAAGCGCGTGTTCTTTCGTATCAGCTGAACCGTCTTGCCTTCCTTGTGAAAGACGAGGGGCGCGACGCCCCCGACCTGAGAGGCGTAGAACCCCCGCTCGCCGATTCCCGACTCCAGTGTCAGGGCGACGTAGATGACCTTTTCGAACTGATCCGGAAGGATCTCGAGGTACGTCTTGTCCTCGGCGCGGTAGATCGTGAAGAGGCCCCGGACCTCCTTCGCTCCCTTGACGAGATCGGCGAAGGGCTTCTCCTTCTGCTCCGCCTTGTCGTCCTTGCCCGGCTTTGGCTTGTCGGCGGCCCCCGCCGACGGGGCGCTTGTCCAGAGCCACGCGCCCAACAGCCCCAGGGCGAGGGCCTCTACGCTTCTCCTCATGCGGAACCTCCTGTTCGTGTAGCCCAAGCATAGTCCTCTCGCCTCGCGGAGTGCAGTTCAGCAAGCGGCTGTTCGACAGGGGGAGGCATGTGCCCGTTCCTTGTCCTGGAGCCTTTCGAGTAGGCTTTGCGGCCAGGGAGGTGCCATGGGCCATCGACCCGCGGCCGCCGGGATCCTGGGAGCCGCTGGAGCGCTCGCGTGGAGCTTGGCCGTGCGGAGTGACGCAGGCCGGGCCGTCGTGCCCTACCCCGAAGGCTACCGCCTGTGGGCCCACGTGAAGACGACCGTCATCGGCCCGCAGTCGCCCGATTTCCAGCGCAACGGCGGTATTCACCACTTCTACGCGAACCCGAAGGCGATGGAGGGCTATCGCACCGGCGCGTTCCCCGAGGGGGCGATCCTCGTGGACGACTCGATGGAGGCGAACGACAAGGCGGGCACGATCACCGAGGGCGCGCGCCATCGCGTCGCGGTCATGGTCAGGGATGCCGGCCTCTACAAGGCCAGCGGGGGATGGGGCTTCGAGATCTTCAAGGGGGACGGCCGCGAACCCGCGCTCACGGCGGAGGGGCGCGCGGCGTGCTTCGCCTGCCACTCGAACGCGAAGAGCCTCGTCTTCAGCGAGTACCGCCCCTGACCGCGATGCCGTGTTACTCTCCTGCCCTACCCAAGGTCGAGGAGCCATTCGATTGGCCGAACAAGACGCTTAGAATATCCGTCAGGAGGAATGAAATCCGATGAATTGCTACAAGGTCGTCGCCGCCCTATCCCTCACGCTCGCTGTCGGTGTGAGCCTCGCTCGAGCCCAAACGGCCGCCCCGGCCCAGAGCGTCGATGCGGCGATCGAGCAGCTCCGCAAGGACACCCGCGCCGAGAAGGCCGACATCATCTCCGGCTCCATGGGGTTCACCGCCACCCAGGCAGCCGCGTTCTGGCCGCTCTACAAGAAGTACGAGGAGGCCCAGAAGCTCGTGGGTGACGAGAAGGTCGCGCTGATCAAGGACTACGCCGCGAACGCCGGGTCGGTCTCGGAGGCGAAGGCCACCGAGATGGTCGCCAAGCTCCAGGCCATCGAGGACAAGAGCCTGGCTGCGAAGCACACGTTCGTCAAGTCGCTGCAGAGTGTGCTTCCGGCTAAGCAGGTCGCTCGCTACTACCAGGTCGAGAACCGCATCCAGATGCTGGCCGACCTCGCCATTGCGTCGCAGATTCCACTCGTCGAGTAGCAGGGCCTGACCGTTCGAATCCAACCGACGTGCCGCGCCACCCTGCAGCGGTGGCGCGGCAGCGTCACCTGATCAGCTCGCCCGAGCGCGCGACGAGGTCCCGCTTGAGGTCGTCCTGGACCGGCTGATCGCCGAGCCAGATGCCGAAGACGGCCGACGCGAGAGCGGGGTCCTTGAGGGCCGGGTTGCCGAGCCCCGCCACTCGCGTTTCGAGGCCCACGCCCGGCGTCCACCCGATGACGCACTCCTGGCCTGAGCGGATGTCGCCGAAGAACCCGAGCCACACGTCGGTCTTCCCTCCAACCCCCTTGAGCCCGTCCCTCAAAGCGCCGCGGATCTGGTCGGCGCTCATGTCCCGCAGGAACTTCAGCACCAGCTTCTTCTTGAACTCGCCGCCCACGAGCTCCCGGTACAGGTCGGGCGTGCCGGCCTTGCCCTTGAGGGGTCCCGAAAGCGCGGAATCGGCGACGTAGAGGCCGATCGCGTACATCTTCGTCGTGACGTTCTTCTTGCGCAGGCCCACGCCCAGCAGCGACATGTCGCCGTCCTTGGTCACGAACCGCGTGCCGGACTTGGGTTCGGCGACGTCCTGTGCCAGGGCGGGAGCGGCCGACGCGAGGACGACCAGGGCGGCCGCCAAAGTCTTCATCAGTGCCCCTCCGGAAAGGACGCGATCGTCGCACGCGCTCCGAGCGGAAGCAAATTCTTCGCATGATGCCGGGACCGGCGGGAGAAGGGGGGGCTTCGGATCGGGGTACCATGAAGCGCCCTCTGCGCGGCTGCGATGGGCTCGGACGAGCGGGCCGCAACCGACAATCCGAGGTGACGGCGCGATGGTGAAGGGCCTTCGGTCCGTGTTCGGGCGATGGGTCAGCCGAGTGGGGGAGAGGCTCCCCACCGTTCGGGCCCGCCTGTACGCCCTCGTCGTCATGGCCATGGTGCCGGCCCTCGTGATCCTGGGTTACGACGAATGGCTGGCGCGACAACGGGGGCTCGCGGCGTTCAGCGACCTCTCGATGCGGGTCATCAGCCTGCTGCGTCGCGATCTGGACGAGCGGATCAAGCGCGCCGCCTCCCGCCTCTCGAGCCTGGCCCAGGACGACGAGGTCGTGCGGATAGGCCCCCTGGCCGCGCGGCGGCTGGTGGATGCCTTCCGGGACGACCGCCTGTACAACAACCTCATGATCGTCGAGGGCTCGACGGGGGACTTGCGCGTGTCCGCGATTCCCTACTCGGGCACCTGGAGCGTGAAGGACCGCCCCGCCTACCAGCGCGCCATCCACTCCCTCGACTTCGCGATCGGCAACTTCATGGCCGAGCCCGTGAGCCAGGCTTCCGGCCTCAACCTTGCCCAACCCGCGGTGGACCCGCAAGGGCGGGTCACGCTCCGTGGTCTTCGCGAGCCTCCAGCTGCAATGGGCCACGGACTTCATCGGTAGCTCGGGCCTCCCGGAGGGGACGGTCCTGGTCGTGTTCGACGAGCAGGGGACCACGCTGTATCGGTCCCAGGACGCGGAGAAATACGTCGGCCAGAAAGGGGGCCAAGGCGCCGCCCTTCGGATGAGGACCGGCCAGGCCGTGGTGACCCGCGGCATCGACGGAGTGGAGCGGCTCTACGCCACCTCGGACCTGCAGTTCCGGGGGCAAAGCACCGGCTCGGTCGTGGCCCTCGGGATCCCTCTCGCCCCTTGGCGCGCCGACATGAACCGAGCGCTCCTGAAGAACCTCGCCATCTTCGCCGTCGGCACGCTGGCCTCTCTCCTGATGGCCTGGCTCGTGTCCGAGCTGCTCTTCCTGCGCGAGATGCGGCCGATCCTCGGCACCGCGCGTCGCCTGGCCGAGGGCGACCTCGAGGGCCGGACGGGGCTGGGTCCAGGGCGCGGCGAGATGCTGACCCTGGCTCGGGCGCTCGACGACGGCATCGAGACGCTGCAGATGTCCCAGCAGAGCCTGCGGGCCGCCACCGACGAGGCCCTGGAGGCCAGCAAGGCCAAGGGCTCGTTCCTGGCCATGATGAGCCACGAGATCCGCACGCCGATGAACGCGATCCTCAACATGACCGGCCTCGCCCTCGAAGCCGACCTCCCGCCCAAGCCGCACCAGTACGTGAGCGTCGCCCACTCCTCGGCCAAGAACCTCCTGGGGATCATCAACGACATCCTCGATTTCTCGAAGATCGAGGCGGACAAGCTGCAGCTCGAGACCGCGCCCTTCAGCATCCGGGAGGTCCTCGAAGAGGTGACCGAGACCTTCCGCTCGGTCGTGATCCAGAAGCACGTCGAGCTGATCACCCACGCCCTCCCCGAGGTGCCCGACCATCTCGTCGGGCGACGCCTTGCGCGTCCGGCAGGTGCTGACGAACCTCGTGAGCAACGCGTTCAAGTTCACCGAGAAGGGCGAGGTGGTGCTGAGGGTGGAGACCGCTTCCGCGGAGGGCGAAGAGGCGCCGACTGGGGAGGTGGCCCTGCGCGTGAGCGTGCGGGACACCGGCATCGGCATCTCGGAGGAGCAGCAGGAGAGGCTCTTCCAGTCCTTCACCCAGGCCGACAGCTCGACCACCCGCAAGTACGGGGGCACCGGCCTCGGTCTCGTGATCAGCCGCCGCCTGGCCCGCCTCATGGGAGGCGACCTGACGCTCGAGAGCGCGCCGGGCGTGGGGACGACGTTCTTCTTCACCGCGCGCTTCGGCGTCCAGGCTCAGCCCGCGGCCGATGCCCGCGCGACCCGCAAGGCACCCGCCGGCGTCGCCGAGCGCCCCGTGCTCATCGTCGAGGACACCGACACGAGCCGCGAGCTTCTCGAGACGCTTCTCCGGAGCTGGTCGATCCCGCCGGTGTCGGTGGCCACGGCCGAAGAGGGGCTGGAGCTGCTGGAGCTGCGCAACCGCAAGGGGGGTCGAGACCCGTTCGGCCTCGTCCTCCTCGACTGGATGCTCCCGGGCATGAACGGCCTCGATGCCGCCGAGCGGATCCGCGCGCGGGAGGAGACGCGCACCCTCCCCATCGTGCTGATCAGCGCCTACGCGGGCAAGGAAGAGGAGGCGCGCTGCGCCGCGCTGGGCGTCAACGTCTTCCTCCCGAAGCCGATCACGGCGTCCTCGCTCTTCGACGCCGTGGTGGAGGCGGAGGGAGCCAAGGTCCACACCGTGCGCCGGGCCCTCGACGCGCCCCTCGAGCGCGAGTTCGACGTGCGAGCGCTCCTGGCCGAGGACAACGAGGCAAACCAGATGGTGGCGACCGAGCTCCTGTCGCGCCTCGGTGTCGAGCTGGACATCGCCGAGAACGGGCGTGTGGCGGTGGAGATGGTCCAGGCCGCGCCCGGCCGATACGCCGCGATCCTGATGGACATGCAGATGCCCGAGATGGACGGCATCGCGGCCACGCGCGCCCTGCGCGCCGACCCGGCTCTCCGCGACCTGCCGATCATCGCGATGACGGCGAATGCCATGAAGGCCGACCTCGACGCCTGCCTCGCCGCCGGCATGAACGACCACGTGACCAAACCCATCGACCGCAAGGCGCTCCTGCAAACGTTGAAGAAGTGGCTCCCGGCGCGCACGCGGAGCGTCGCGGAGGCCACGCCGTCCGCCTCGGGTCCGGGCGCCCCGGTTGCCGCCGCGCTGCCCACGGAGGGCGAACCGCTGCTCGAGGGGATCGACGTGGCGGGAGCGCTGGAGCGGCTGGGGCTCGAGTTCGACAGCCTCAAGAGGATGCTCGTGCGGTTCCGTGACGGGCAGGAGCCCACCCTCGACGCCCTGCGCGCCGCCGTGGCCGCCGGCGACGCCGCCGGCGCCGCGCGCCACGCCCACGCCATCGCCGGGGCGGCGGGGAACCTCGGCGCCGACTCCCTGCGCGCATCGGCGAAGGCCATGGAACACGCCGGCCGCGAGGGACGGTCGGACCTCGCCGCCCTCCTGGCGGAGTTGGAGGACCGAGCGGCCGTGGTCTTCCGCTCCATCGACACCCTCCGTGGCGGGACGGCGACGGCGGCCGCCGCCGCCGAGCCCGGGCGTGAGTTCGTTCCGACCGAGGCCCGCGCGGCCTTGGAGCGGCTGCGGGTCGCGGTTGCCGACTTCGACCTCTCGGCCGCGAGCAGCGCGCTCACCGACCTCGGATCCGTGGGGATGCCCGCCAGCGCCGCGGCCGATCTCGCCCGGCTGCGGGGTCACGTCGACGGGTACGAGTACGAGGAGGCCGGCGCCCTGGTGAACAGCCTCCTCGACCAGATCGCAGGCGGGACGCACTGAGCGAGCCGAAGGCGCCGCTCATGGCACCCCTCACGGCTGCGGTCCTCATCGCGCAGCAGGTGGGGGCGAACGCGATCCGCGACGGCCTGTTCCTGACGGCCTTCCCGGTACAGAACCTGCCCTACTTCATGGCGGGGGCCGCCCTCTTGGCGCTCCCCGCGGCGCAGATCTCGGGCCGGGCCATGTCGCGCTTCGGGCCCACCCGGGTCGTCGTGGCCCTCTTCTCGTCGGGTACGCTCCTCTTCCTGGCCGAATATGGGCTCCTCGCCTGGCAGCCGCGCCTCGCGTCTGTCCTTCTCTACCTCCACGCGAGCGTGCTCGGAACCGTCGGGATCTCGGCGTTCTGGTCGCTCCTCAACGAGCGCTACGACCCCCACTCGGCCAAGGCCCTCATGGCCCGGGTGGCCGCTGCGGCCGCGTTTGGAGGCCTGGTCGGCGGCGTCACCGCCGAACGGGTGGCTGCGCTCCTTCCCCGGGGGAGCCTGCTCCTCCTCCTGAGCCTGCTGTGCGCGGCCTGCGTCGCCGGGGCCTTGGCGGTGGGGAAGGGCGCCCCCCCACGGCCGCCGCGCGCCGAGGAGCCGGACGAGGCCTCGGGCTGGAGCCAGATCCGGCGGCAGCCCCTGCTCGTGAACCTCGCCCTGGTGGTGGGCCTCGCCGCCGTTCTCGCCGCTCTCGTGGACTACGTCCTCAAGGCCGAGGCGGTGGCGCACTTCGGGAAGGGCGAGGCGCTCGTCCGTTTCTTCGGCCTCTTCTACGCGGGGACCGGCCTCGCGTCGGCCGTGATCCAGTCCACCCTCGGCGGCTTCGCGCTCGGACGTCTCGGCCTTGGAGGCTCGGTGGCGTGCCATCCGGCCCTCGTGGGAGCCGCCACCCTCATCGGCTTCGTGGCGCCCTTCCCCTTCCGCGGCGTCCTGCCTCGCGCCACGGACGTGGTCACCCGCAGCTCGGTGTTCCGTGCCGGGTATGAGCTCCTCTACACGCCTCTGGCCGAAAGGACCAAGCGGTCGGCCAAGTCCCTCATCGACGTGGCGTGCGACTCCGCCGGCAAGGGCCTCGGAGCCGGGTTGATCCTTCTCCTCGTCGCCCTCTCACCGCTCCACGCGCTCGTGGCCGTGAACCTCGCGGCCGTTCTCGCGGCGGGGACCGAGCTTCTCGTCGCCCGCCGCCTCCGCTCGGGCTACGTCGGAGCCCTCGAGGGCGGGCTCAGGCGCCAAGGCGGGGACCTGGAGCAGGCCGCCGAGTATTCTCTCGGCGACTTCACGGCTGTCGGGAGCATGGCCGGCCTCGACCGGGCCGCGATCCGGCGCGCCCTCGAGGCCGACGGGCCCGCCGCGGGCGCCGTCCCCGTCGATCCGGTCCTGGCCGCCGTCGCCGAGCTTCGTTCCGGAGACATGGCGCGGGTCCGCGGCGGCGCTCTCCCGCCTTCCCCGCGATCCGCTCCTGATCGGCGCCCTCGTGCCCCTCCTCGCGCGGGACGAGGTCGTTCGCCCCGTGGTCGCCGCCCTCGCATCGTTCGGCCCACGGGCGGCGGGGGAGATGGTCTCCGCTCTCGTGGATCCGGCCACGCCCGACGTGGTGCGGCGCCGCCTGCCTCCGGCGCTCAAGTCCTGCCGCTCACCCGTCGCGCGCGATGGCCTCCTCGCCGGACTCGAGGCGTCGGTCTTCGAGGTGCGGCTCCGCTGCGGCCGCGCTCTCCTGGCCCTGACCGACGACCATCCCGAGCTCCTCGTTCCCTTCCCGACCGTCCTCCCGGCGGTCGAGCGCGAGCTCGGCGGCCAGGCCGAGCCGCACGCCCTCCGCGAGCACGTGTTCAACCTCCTGGCACTCGCTTTCGAGCGCGAGCCGGTGCGCATCGCCGCGCGATCCTTCGGCACGGACGACGCGTTCGTGCGGGGCACCGCCCTCGAGTACCTCGAGACGATCCTGCCGCCCCGCGTGTTTTCCGCCCTCCAGCCGCGCCTGTCCGCGCCCGCCGGGCCCGGCCCCCGTCCGCAGGCGGACACCCGCCGAGGTCCGCGCCGAGCTGATCCGCGCGGGCGCGACCATGACCGTGAGCCTCGAGGAGCTGCGGCGGCAGCTCGATGCAGCGGCTCGCGATGAGAGCTAAGCTCAGGGCGCATGAGTAGCTCGACCCCCGCCGCCGCCCCCGGCCGCCGACGCCGACCGCATCCTGCTGGTCGACGACGACGCCACGAACCTGGACGTCCTCCGCCACACCCTCGACGGTCGCGGCTTCCATCTGTTCGTGACGCGCAGCGGGGAGAGCGCCCTCGAGGTGGCGCGCCGCGTTCGGCCCCTGCTGGTCCTGCTCGACGTCGTGATGCCCGGCATCGACGGGTACGAGACGTGCCGTCGGCTCAAGGCCGCCCCCGAGACGTCCGAGGCGGCGGTCATCTTCCTCTCCTCCCTGGACGACGTGAAGGACAAGGTGCGGGGCCTCGAGGTCGGCGCCGTCGACTTCATCTCGAAGCCCTTCCAGGCCGACGAGGTCCTCGCGCGGGTCAACACGCACCTCACGCTGCAGCGCCTCCGCCGACAGCTCGAGGCGAGGAACAGGGATCTCGCGCGGGAGCTGGAGGTGGCGCAGGAGCTCCTGAGCGACGCGCGGCGGAGGGTGGACGGCGCGCTCCTCGGCGAGAGCCCGGCGATCCGCGCCCTGCGCGAGTCGATCGGGCGCTGGGCGGCGACGGGGGAGGCCCTGCTGCTCACGGGCCCGCAGGGAGCGGGGCAGGAGGCGACCGCTCGCTCCATCCACCATGCCTCGCCCGGGTCCGGCCAGGCCTTCATCCACGTGAACTGCGCTCTCCTGCCGCCGGGGCGGCCGGCGGACATCCTGGGCCCGGCTTCGGAGTCGCCGGCCTCGGAGACTTCCCCTGCGGGCTCGCGGCTCAGCACGCTCGAGCTGGCCGACAGGGGAACCCTCTACCTCGAGGAGGTCCATCGGCTGAGCGGGGAGATCCAGGGCCGCCTGGCCGAGCTCCTCGAGGCCGGGGAGGCGGCTCGCGAGGGAGGCCAGGCGCCGACGCCCGACGTTCGCCTGATCGCCTACACGTCCGCGCCCGTCGGCGTCACGGGGACCCTCAACCCGAAGCTCCTGGCGCTGCTCGAGCGACGGCAGCTCCGCGTGCCTTCCCTCGCGGAGCGCTCGGAGGACGTCCCGGAGCTCGCGCTGTACTTCGTTCGGCAGCACGCCCGCCGGATCGGAGCGGTCGTCGAGTCGGTCTCGGAAGAGTCGATGAAGGGCCTCCGCAAGTACCGCTGGCCCGGGAACGTGGGGGAGCTGCAGAGCCTCCTGGAGCGCGCCGTGACCTCGGCGCAAGGGCCCGTGTTGGAGATCGACGCCGCTCTCCTGGACGAGGGCCTGCCCCTCGGCTCCTACCGCCTGATCGAGAAGCTCGGGGAGGGAGGCATGGGCGAGGTATGGCGCGCCCGCCATCAGCTCCTCGCGCGCGCCTGCGCGGTCAAGCTGATCAAGCCCGAGCTGCTCGGCGAGAGCAACCGCGAGGCGGCGATCGAGCGCTTCCGCCTCGAGGCCAAGACCATCGCCCGATTGAGCTCGCCCAACACCGTGAGGCTCTACGACTTCGGCCTGAGCGAGGCCGGCAGCTTCTACTTCGTCATGGAGCTGCTCGACGGCGAGGACCTCGCCTCCCTCGTGCAGCGCACGGGCCGCTGCCGCCGGAGCGCGTCGTGTCGGTCCTTCGACAGGCCTGTCGATCCCTGGGCGAGGCCCACGAGGCCGGTCTCCTCCACCGGGACATCAAGCCCCACAACCTGTTCCTCTGCCGGCTCGGTCTCGACTTCGACGTGGTCAAGGTCCTCGACTTCGGCCTCGTCAAGTCCCTCCGCGAGGGAGACGCCAACCTGACCGCCGACGGCGCCCTGACGGGAACACCGTCCTACATGCCTCCCGAGCGCGTCCTCGGGGGCTCCGGCGACGAGCGCTCCGACCTCTACGCGCTGGGCTGCGTCGCCTACTGGATGCTCACCGGCCGCACGGTGTTCACGGGCGAGCCCATGGCGATCCTGATCCAACACGCCCGGAACGACCCCAAGCCCCCCTCGGAGGTCGTCCGGCCTCTCCATCCCCAAGCGTCTCGAGGAGATCGTCCTGGCCTGCCTCGAGAAAGCGCCCGAGAAGCGGCCTGCGTCGGCCGTCGAGCTGTGGCGCCTGCTGGGGGAGGTTCCGCTGGAGACGCCGTGGACGCCCGAGCGGGCGGAGAGCTGGTGGCGCGAGCACCTGCCGGCTCTCGCGGGGCCCGTCCGCGTGGCGGACTCGAGCGGCAACCTGACGCATCCCTCGAACCGCGTCACCCCGGAGGCCAAGTGAAGGAACTCTCCGAGTCCCGCGTCCTCGTGGTCGACGACGTGAAGGCCAACGTCGACGTCCTGGTCGAGGCGCTCCGGTCCGAGTACAAGATCTCGGTGGCCCTCGACGGCGAGAGCGCCCTTCGCATCGCCGAGAAGACGCCGCCGGACCTCGTGCTGCTCGACATCGTGATGCCGGGGATCGACGGCTACGAGGTCTGCCGCCGGCTGCGCGGCGCCGAGGCGACGCGCGAGATCCCCGTGATGTTCCTGAGCTCCCTCGAGGACGTGAAGGACAAGGCCCACGGCTTCGAGGTCGGCGGGAACGACTACCTCACGAAGCCCTTCGAGATGCTCGAGGTCAAGGCGCGGGTCCGCTCCCTGCTGAAGGCCAAGTCCTACTCCGATGCCGTGAGGGAGGCGAGCGAGAGGGACCTGCGCATCGCCCGCGAGATACAGATGGGCCTCCTGCCCGCCGACGTGCCCGCTCGCACGAAGGGCACCGGGCTGGACGTCCACGCCCTCCTGGATCCGGCGCAGCAGGTCGGCGGGGACCTCTACGAGGTCCTCCGGCTCGCCGACGACCGCGTCCTGGTGGCGGTCGGCGACGTCTCGGGCAAGGGGATCCCCGCGGCGCTCTTCATGGCGGTGACCATGACCCTCCTCCGCAGCATGGCGCGTCAGTCCTCGACCCCCGACGAGATCCTGCGCCGCGTGAACGACGAGCTCCTCGACCAGAACCCTCGCGGGATGTTCGTGACCCTGCAGTGCCTGGTCTTCGACCTCACGAAGCGGCGCGTGACCTGCGCCAGCGCCGGCCACCACCAGGCCGCTCTCGTCGCGCCGGGTCAGCCGCCGCGCCTCGTGTTCTCGTCCTCGGGACGGGTCCTCGGCCTGCTGCCCGACAACGACATTCCGTCCGAGACGCTGGACCTGAAGGCCGGAGAGACACTCGTCCTCTTCACCGACGGGGTCAGCGAGGCGTTCTCCCTCGATCAGGAGCTCTTCGGCGAGGAGCGCCTCCTCGCTCACCTGGCTTCGGCGCCGGGAGCGAACGCTCGTGAGACGTCGACGGGGGTGCTCGACGCCGTCAGGCGCCACGCGGCGGGGGCCAAGCAGTCGGACGACATCACCATCGTGTCGGTCCGATACGCTCCCGAGGGCTGATCCGGTCCGCCCGACGTCGCGCCAGCGACTTCCGGTTGGAACCGGCGAGGCGGCCGGCCGGACGGCGAGCCTGGCCGAGGGCAACTACCTCATGGCGCGGGCTGCCCGGCTCTCTGGAACACCTTGAAGGCGGCGAGCGTCGCCATCAGGAGGCCGGTGCCCAGCACGGGCTGAGCCGTGAAGGGCGTGAGCGAGCACGCCGATCACGACGACCGGGCGCCACCAGGCGCGTGGCGACCGTGCGCTCCGCTCGGGCATGGAGCGAACCAGAGGCACACGAGGTAGACCGCGACAGGCACCGCCACCGCGGCGCCGGCGGCCACGTCCGAGATCTCGCCCTGGTGGGTGACGTGGTCGACCGAAACGGCCAGCCCCGCTCCCACGGCGGCCGCCGCGCCGAAGACGAAGTAGTGCCCATAGCCCCACAGGAACGCCGCCCGCGGGGACGTGAGCACCTCGTGGCCCGGCCGCTCGAAGTAGAGCCACCAGAACGAATAGACGACGAGCAGGCCGCCCACGATGACCGGGAACAGGGCGCGGGCACCCGCCGCCCGTCTCGGTTGCGGAGCGCACCGCGACCGACGCGGCGAGGATCGATTCTCCGAGCGTGATCAGGGTGAAGAGCCCGTAGCGCTCGGCGATGTGCTCGGGGTGCCAGGCCGTCGGAGCCGGACGCTCCGCCCAGACGGGAACCAGCAGCTCGCAGGCGGCCAGGATCCAGAACCCCGGCATCGACAGGGCCGGGGGCGCGAACAGCAAGGCCACCCATGCGACCTGCACCAGGAACACGCCCACGGCGAATCGCCGCGCGGTCTTCCGCCGCGGCGGGTCTCCCTTCGCGGCCCGCAGCCACAGCGTCACGAGGGCGAGGCGCATCAGGACGTATCCGAGTGACGGCGACGGTGCGGTCCCCGTGCTCGAATCGCGGGATGCCCGCGGCGAGGACGAGCGCGCCGGTGAGCTGGACGAGGACCAGCAGGCGATAGGCGACGTCGTCGTTGTCGTAGGCCGAGGCGAACCAGGTGAAGTTCATCCAGGCCCACCAGAGGGCGAAGAAGACCATCACGTACGTGAGCACACCGGGGCCGACGTGGCCCTCGGAGAGAGCATGATGCAGACCGCTCGCGGCCTGGGCCACGGCCACCACGATGACGAGGTCGAAGAGGAGCTCGAGCGGGGTCGACGTCCGATGCTCCTCCCCGGGGGCGCGCGCGCAGAGTGGGGCGGCCCAGGGCCGGGAGAGACGGGCGTCCTTCGGCGGCTTGTCGTGGCTCACGGCGCCGAAGCATATCGCGGGTCGGGGCCGGAAGCGTGCCGCCGCGCGTGTCTAGGTCAGGAGGAAGATGGCGGCCGCGAGGGCCGTCGGGAGCGCCGCCCCCGAGAGCAGCCGCAGGGGCCCGATGCCCTCCTCGAAGAAGCGCGAGAGCAGGGCCTGTCCCGCCGGGTTCGGCGCGTTCGCGATTACGGTCAGGCCGCCGCCCACCACGGCGCCGCCGAGGACGGCGATCTTCATGGCGTCGCCGAGGTTTGGAACGAGGCTCGCCAGGTACGCCACCATCGCGTTGTCGTTGAAGGCCGTGAGGCCCATGGCGCCCGCGAAGAGCGGCTTCGCCGAAAGGCGCGACAGGATGGGCTCGATCCACCAGCCTTGCAGGCCTCCGTGGACGACGAGGCCGCCCAGGAAGAACCCGACGAGGAGGGGCGCGCGCAAGTCGATGCGAGCCTGATAGGCCGTCGTCGCCTGGGCGAAGCCCAGGAAGAACAAGAACCCACCCACGAAGAGGGCGGGCTCGTGGGAGGTGAGGACGGTCCACGCCATGAACAGGACGTGAACGAGGATCACCCACCACGGCACGGGCAGCTGGGGCGCGGAAGGAGCGTCGCCGCCCGCATCCGGCTCCATCGTGGCCGCCCGTGGGCGCGACGCCAGGTCGCGAAGCTCGCGCCGGAAGATCGCCAGGTACGCTCCTGTGGACAGGAGGAGCGAGACGAGGACGCGCCATCCGAACTGCCGCAGCATGAACGACGTGGTCCAGCCCCAGGGACGCGCGACCATCAGCACCGGCGCCGCGGCGAAGTCGGTGAGCATCCCGCCGATCGAGACGTTGACGAACAGAAGGCCGAGGGTCGCGTACTTGAGGCGCGGGCTCGGGCCCCGTTCGAAGAAGTGTCTCGCGAGGAGCAGGGCGCAGATGGTCATGGCCGCCGGCTCGGTGATGAACGAGCCCAGGAGTGGCCCGACGGTGAGGAGCGCGCACCACCAGGCGGCGGGTGCTCCGCCACCGAGCCCCGCGACCCGGCTGAGGGCCGCGTCGGCCAGCGACAGTATGGGTCGCGTCGACGCCAGTGCCATGATCACGACGACGAAGAGGGGCTCGGTGTAGTCGACCGTGTTGTTCACGTATTCCTTGGCGACCCGCCAACCGAGTGTGAATACCAGCACGCTGAGCAGCACGGCCGCCCAGAGACCGAACACGATCTCCACCTCGCCGGCGAAGTGCAGGAGGCCCGCGAGGACGCTGGGTCGGGGGGGCTGGCCGCTGGCCCGCAGCCGTTCGTCCCGCCTCTCCTGGACCCGGTGGGACAGCGCGGTGACGCGCGCGGTCATGAACGTGTGCAGTATCGCCATCGCGAAGATGCCGGTCGCGATCCCGTTGAAGGGGTCCACGCGAAGGCGGTCGGCGAGCGTGTCCCACAAGGCGAGCGCGGCCGGCGGGTAGGCCGTGAGCGCGGTCGGGAAGGGGGACGACGAGGGGAGTGCCATGGAGCGCGAAGACGGTTCCATTATAGGCGCCTTCCATGGGCGCCTTTGCGGTGACGGTGCGGCCGCCGGACTCTTAGATCAACGCCTCCCTGTGTCTCGGGTCACAGGAGGCCCTCCCGGCGTTTGCTAGCCTGCTTCGAAGGCCAGGCACCCTTGTCGGGCGCAGAGGCGCGGTCGAGTCGTAGTCGGTGCGAAAGGAAGGACGCCATGCGCCTTTTCTCCCTCCCGGCGGCGGGCGTCACCGCAGCATTCCTACTCGTGACGAGCCCCGCGATCGTGCCAGGAGGCCCAACGATGGGGCTTCCGCGGCGGCCAGTATTTTTCCGAAGGGCCGGCCGTCGGCGGCGAGTACGTCGCCCACTTCGGCCCTCGCTTCTCCATCAATCCCAACGTCGAGCAGCGGTTCAGTACCTACGCGAACTTCACGTCGGTGAACGCGGACCTCCACTTCGATTTCAGCACCACCGGGTCCACCGTCTTCTGGGTGGGCGCAGGTCTCGGCGCCGCCCTTCAGGAGCCGAAGGTCAGCGAGGTCGACACCGAGGTCGAGCTGGCCACCAATTTCCTCTGGGCCGTGGGCTTCCGCTCGGGCTCTGTCCTGCCGTACATCCAGGGGCGGGTGGTCCGTACCCACGAGACCATCTTCCTGCTGGGATTCGGCCTGAGGTTCTGACGGCCGAGGCGTGGGTCAGAAGCTCCAGCGAGACGCGAACCGGCGGGGCGTGAAACGGGGAATCGGCTGGGGCGACAGCGCCTCGCCACCGCGCTTCAGGAGCGACCGGACGTCAAGCTTCTCGCCCGTCCGGTAGAAATGAACCAGGTAGTCGAAGTCCGCGCGCCACCAGTCCGAGGCCCATCCGTCCATGTCCGTGACGCCGGCCTCCCGCAGCAGCGCGATGCCGAGGCACGTGGCGCCCTGCTCGTACTCCGTGATCGCGACCATCTGTTCGGGGGTGGCCGACTTCGGGGGGTTCAGCCCGAGTTCCCGATAGCGCTCGGACACGTTCCACTGCACCGTGTGCCCGAACAGGTGGATGAGCACGAAGAGGGCGACCTCGAGATCCTGGTCGTAGTCGATGAGGATCCGCTCCCCGTCGAAGTCGCCCGTGTTGGGATCGACGACGTCGGAGATCGTGACCTCGACTCCGTACTTGGCCTCGACGATCGGCACGACGCGGTTGTACACCGCCCGGTAGTCGAACTCGGCTGCGGCTGGCTCGGCCATCGGGAGAGTCTAGCCCGAACCGCCGTCGGCCCCCGCCCGGCGGGACCTTGTGACGAGGATCACGCGGAGCCGCGGGGGACCTTGCGAGCTCTCGCCGGGGCGCCCATCCTGGTGTCCAGGACGTCTTTCATTCTGGGGCGGAGGCCTTCCCCCCCGGCCCCCTGAGGTATAGGACGATGTCGAATACCATTTCTCGTACCGCCGTTCTCGCGATCACATCCCTCGCTCTCATCTCTCTTATCGCCTGCGGCGGCGGAGATTCTGCGCTCCCCACGGGCGCGTCGTCGGCGTCAGGCTCCTCCGCAAAGATCATCGGAACCGTGGATGACGGTGTCTCCTCCTCGAGCTTCGGCGAAGTCGGAATGGCGTCTCACCGCGCGGGAATCAAGGTGACAGTCGTCGAGACCGGCCAGTCCACCGAGACGAACAGCGGCGGGCAGTTCACCGTCACGGTTCCCGCGGGCTCGGTCACGCTTCTCTTCCAGGGGCAGGGTGTCGACGCCGAGCTCAAGATCGGCGGCCTCGTCGCGGGCCAGACCCTGACCATCACGGTGCACGCGTCCGGCTCTCACGCCGACCTCGACGACCCGAAGCAGGGCGACGGGACCCATGACAGCTGCTTTACTTCGGGCGCGAAGGCGGAGGTGGAGGGCCTCATCGACGCGAAGGCCGCGGACTCCATCAACGTGACGCAGCAGGGCAAGGGCGAGTTCCGCTGCTTCGTCTCTCCGTCCACGCGCATCCGGAAGGGGAATCGCTCGCTGACGCTGGACGATCTCGCCGTTGGAGCGCGGGTCCACGTCAGCGGCACGGGGCGCGGCGCCTCGGCCGGTGTCTGCGAGGTGGACGCGTCGGAGATCAAGCTCCAGTAGGGCCAGGGCGTCGGGCCGGCTTCGGGCCGGCCCGACGTCGGAGCGATGCGGGGTCGCATGCTATCGTGAACCCATCCGGGCCGTTGTCCCGCGGGAGGCTGACATGGCGCCTCGTTTCCCTGGGCGGCCGCTGGCCCTCGCCGGGCTCGCCCTGGTGATGTCCTTGCTGATCGGCGGCCGCGCCGGCGCGGGCGCTTCGTTCGAGTTCCTGTTTCACGCCGACAGTGCCACCGACGACGACCAGTTCTTCCTGAACGTCGCCGTGGGCCACTACGGCTATGGGCGCGCCGAGCTCGAACCGGTTCTTCCCCGAATCCGGTCGGTCCAGGTGGACCTTCCGGTCGTGCTCTTCCTGGCCCACGAATCCCGAAGGCCCCCGGCCGAGATCGTCACCCTCCGGGAGAGGGGCCTCCTTTGGAACGACGTCTTCCTGAAGGTCGGGGTCCCCTGCGACAGGCTCTTCGAGGGGGTCGATCGCGATCCCGGCCCGCCGTACGGCAAGGCCTGGGGCTACTGGAAGAAGCATCCTCGCGACTCTCGTTTCGGAGACGACGACATCCGGTCCCTGGTGGTCCTGCAGGTCGGCGGACGTGTCACCGGGATTTCCTCCTACGAGCTGGCCCGGGAGCGAGGCGCCGGTCGACCCGTCCAGTACGTGGTCGTGGAAAAGCGAGGCCATGGCCACAAGGGCAAGAACGAGCCGCCCGGCCAGACCAAGAAGCAGAAGGACCATGGCAAGGAGCACGGTCAGGGGCACGAGGATCACGACCACGACCATCAGTAACGGTCGGCGGCGTGGGGATCAACTACGCCATCGGCGACGCCGTGGAAGCCGCGAACGTCCTGTCGGAGCGTCTCCGCGAGGGCCCGCCGATCGAAGAGGCCGATCTCGCCGAGGTCCAGCGGAGACGGGAGCCGGCCGTGCGCACGATCCAGCGCATCCAGGGCGTCATCCAGGAGCGGATCGTCGGGGAGACCTTGCGGCACAAGGAGCCGTTTGTGCCGCCGTGGCCCCTGCGCCTGGTCCTGAAGACTCCGCTCCTACGCGACATCCCGGCGCGAATGCTGGCCTTCGGTCCGCGGCCCTACCGCCTTGAGCGGGCGGACGAGCACCCGCCCGCGGCCTAAGCATCGACGCCCGCGCCGCAACGCTTGCGCGATGCATGGGTACTTCCTTGCGTCCGAAGATAGAGCCACGATGATGCCGGCGCAATGGTGACCGGAGGCGGGACCCTGCACGACCGAGCCAGGGACCTCCGGTGGCTTGGCAAGGGAGTTGCACCTCCTCGAGGTCGGAAGGGCGGGAGTGCCGCGTCCGGCCCCGTCCGAAGGAAGGGGGTGCGCCGTGATCTTTAGCAAGCCAGCCTGCCGGTCGTTCCTGGTGCTGAGCCTCTGGCTCGCCGCCCCGCTGTTCGCCCAGGAGAATGGCGCCCAGGCGACGCCCAAGGAGAACTACGTTGGCAGCGACCTGTACAGGGTCTATTGCGCCTCGTGCCATGGGGTCTCGGCGAAGGGCGACGGGCCGCTCGCGGTCCAACTGCGTTTTCACCCACATGACTTGACCCTGATCGCGAAGCGGGACGGCGGCAAATGGAACGCCGACAAGGTGGCACGGATGATCGACGGCCGCGACCCGGTCAAGGGGCACGGCGGCCCCGACATGCCCGTCTGGGGCGATGCGTTCAGGAGCGCCAGCCAGGGGAACGACGAGGAATCTGTCAAGGCCAAGGTCCAGGCCCTCGTGACGCACCTGGAGTCGCTGCAGGAAAGGCCCGTCAAGACGGAGAAGTGAACTCCAGGGGCGGCACGGCCTCGTTGGCCTCACTTCCCGCCGGGTGGGATAATCCCACCATGATCGTGACCCTCGACGAGAAACGCCGCTTGACTGTCCCTCTGGCCCTCGCGCCCACCACACCCGGCGACGCGTTCGACGCGCGATTCGACGACGAAGAAGACGCCATCGTCTTCCGCCGGGTCAAGCGTGGCGGGAGGAGCTGGCTCGCCATCCTCAAGGCGTGCCCTGTCTCCATTGAGGATCTTCAACCGCGCAGCCGCGAGTATCCCCGGAAACGGAAACTATGAGCTGGCTGCTCGATGCAGAGGTGTTGAGTCAGGCGGCAAAGCGGCGCGGCGACCCGCGAGTCGTCGCCTGGATGGAGCAGGAGGAAGCCTCCTGTCACACGAGCACCGTCGTCATCGCTCAGCTTGCCTATTGGGTCCGCACGAAGGAGGGGAGGCAACGCGAGGCGTTGCAGAAGTGGCTCGGGCAGCTACTCGACGCCTGGGAGGGTCGCGTATTCGGCTTCAGCGCGGCTGTCGCTCACGTGTGGGCGGAGCAGCAACTGGCCCTCGACAAAGCCGGGCTGAGGATGCCCCTCGCCGACAGCTACATCGCCGCCACGGCCCGCCGCCATCGGTTGACTGTCGTCACCGGGAACGATCGGGACTTTCGCCGCCCCGGCGTGAAGGTCTTCAATCCGTTCAAAGAGCTGCCGTAGAGCCGGCGTGAGACGCCAGAGGATGATCGGGGCATGACGTGCGGACGCAACGATCGTGGCGCTCCTCGAGAAGACCGCCGGCGCCGCCATCCGGCACCGCGCCACGCTTTACGAGAGCGTCGAAAGCGCGATGAAGGCGCAGGCCTCTCCTCCGGCGAAGCGGCCGGAGGAGGCGGTTCCGCCGGCCGAAGCGGCACGAGTCGTGGCCGAGTTCAAGGACCGGCACTATCGCGCATGGGTGGACGTGCCCGTGCCTGCCCTCGGCGGGCGCACGCCGCGGCACGCAGCACGCCTCAAGACGCTCCGGCCACGGCTGATCGACCTGTTGAAGGAGATCGAAAACCACGAGGCGCGGGCCGCGGGCCCGGAGTCACCCGCCTATGACTTTCGATGGATCTGGCGTGAGCTCGAATTGGACTGAGCGGTGTCGTGGTCGACGCTTGGTCGCTGATCTACAGAAGTGTAGAATCATCTACGAGAGGTAAGGACATTGGACAAAGAGACCCAGATCTCTGCGATCGTCTCGGCGACCACGAAGGACCTCCTGGAGCGACACGCGCGGGCCACTGGCGTGAAGAAGGGGCATCTCGTCGAGGAGGCGCTCCGGCACCATCTCCAGGCTCTCCACGAGCTGCCCGCCGACATCATCCTGCATCCCAAGATCGTCGTTTCCGCGCGCTCGGGCGGGGAGATGATCCGGCGCGTCACGAAACACCGGCGCCCGGCCAGCGAGCTCCGAAAGCTCATGGCCGGCCATGGAGATTAGGCTTCTCCAGGAATCGGATGATCGGCAGGCCTTCCATTCGGGCGACCCCGAGCTGGACCGGTTTCTCCATCGGTACGCCGGGCAGAATCAATTTCGGCACCACATCGGCTCAACATACGTTGCCGTCGAAGGGACTCGAATCCTCGGCTATGCGACTGTCGCGCCCGGCCAAGTCGAGGTCGAGGAACTACCCGCGAGCGCTCGGCGGAGGCTCCCGGCCTATCCGCTCCCGGTCGTTCGTTTGGCGCGGCTGGCGGTCGACGCATCCGTGCGCGGACAAGGCCTCGGGAAGGCACTCCTGCGCTTCGCCTTGGGGCTGGCGGTGAGGCTGGCGGCGGACTACGGCTGCGTGGGCGTCCTGGTGGACGCGAAGCCGGATGCCGTCGACTTCTACCTGGGGCTCGGATTCGTCGAGGTCGAGGTCCTCGAGGGGCTGTCTGGGTCGCGCCCGGCGCCCGTGCCGATGTTCCTGTCGATATCTCAGATCCTGGGCGCGACCCAGGACGGATGAGCTTGTCGAAGAAGGACAGCCCATGAGCCTGCAACTGGTCGACAGCCACTGCCACATCGACATGCCCCAGTTCGACGCGGACCGGGACGAGGTCGTCGCTCGGGCGCGCGAGGCGGGCGTCGAGACGATGCTGATCGTCGGCGGCGTCGACGAGGAGCAGGGCCATCGGCGCGCAGTGCGTGTGGCCGAGGGCCTTGGCCTGCCGGTGTCTGCCGGCCTCCACCCCCACGAGGCGCGGCTCGCCACCGAGGCCGTCTACGACGAGCTGCGGGGACTGGCGCGCGAGAAGCGGATCGCGGCGATCGGCGAGATCGGCCTTGATTTCCACTACGACCACTCGCCGAGAGACGCGCAGCGCGAGGCCTTCCGGCGGCAGGTGCGGCTGGCACGCGAGGTCGGCCTCCCGGTGATCATCCACACACGGGAGGCGGACGACGAGACGGCGGCGTTGCTGGAAGACGAAGGCGCCGCGGAAACGGGCGGCGTGATCCATTGTTTCACGGGGGGCGCGGATCTGGCGCGGCGCGCCCTGACTCTCGGCTTCTTCATCTCCTTTTCAGGGATCGCGACCTTCCCTCGCTCCACGGGGATCCAGGACGTGGCGCGCACGATGCCCCTCGACCGCGTCCTGATCGAGACGGACGCGCCCTTCCTCGCGCCGCCGCCGCACCGCGGCAAGCGCAACGAGCCGGCGTTCGTGGTGGAGGTGGCGCGGAAGGTGGCCGCGCTGCGGGGGATGACCCTGGAGGACGTGGGCGAGGCGTCACGCGCCAACTTCGGGCGGTTCCTCGGTCTGCGCCGTGGCTAGGAGGTTGCCGACATGACCCGAAAGAGCGAGCTCGTCGAGCACTTCGAGGAGTTCCTGAGGTCCCTGGCCGAGTCCGCAGGCGAAGCCGCACCGCTTCTGTCGGAGCGCGAGCTGCAGGTCGCGACGGCCGTGCTGCTGGTGCAGGCCCTTCGCGCGGACTTCAGGATCCGGGAGGGAGAGACCGAGGTCGTCGAGGCCGGCATCGAGGACGTCCTTGGCCTGGAGGCCGGCGAGGCGCTCGGCCTCGTGAAGGTGGCGGCCCAGCACGCCCGTTCCTCCGAGGCCATGAGCGCCGCGCTCGCCGCCCTGGACCGGACCCTCACTCGCGTCCAGCGCGTGCAGCTCGTGGAGTGGCTCTGGCGCATCGCCTTCGCCGACGCCGAGCTGGCGAGCCAGGAAGAGTACCTGATCCGCAAGGTTTCGGACCTCCTGAGCCTTTCCACCGCCGACCTGATCGAGGCCAAGGTGCGCGCCAAGGAGGCGTTCTGACGAGACGTGGGCAGCACAGTCTACGGATCAATGATCAATATCGGATCTGCTTCGTGTGGCGGGACGGCGATGCCGAGCAGGTCGAAGTGGTGGACTACCACTGACGGAGGAAGGGATGCGGAGAAGAGGACGCCGGCTACAGCTTGTCCATCCGGGTGAGATCCTGCGGGAGGATCTCATGAAGCCGCTCGGGATCAGCATCAACCGGCTCGGGCGGGACCTGCGGGTGCCGGTGAATCGAATCAGCGAGATCGTCAACCCGCGGCGGGGGATCAGCGCTGACACGGCTCTCCGGCTGGCCCGATACTTCGGGACGACGCCCGAGTTCTGGATGAACCTCCAGGCGGCGTACGACCTCGATTCGGCGCAGCGGATCTCAGCCAGCAGGATTGCCCGGGATGTCAGTCCCCGAGAAGCGGCCTAGAAAGCCGCTCACCCTAGCCGCGCCCGACGAAGGGCATCCCGCTGGCCATGATCGTCATGAACAGGACGTTGGCGTCCTTGGGCAGGTTGGCCATGTAGACCACGGCGCTGGCCACGTGGGCCACGTCCATGAGCGGCTCGGCGCGCATCGAGCCGTCGGCCTGCGGCACGCCCGACGCCATCTTCGCCGACAGGTCCGTGAGCGCGTTGCCGATGTCGATCTGGCTGCACGCGATGTCGTGGGCGCGGCCGTCGAGGGCGAGGCACTTGGTGAGCCCCGTGACGGCGTGCTTGGTCGCGGTGTAGGGAGCCGAATGGGGCCGCGGGGCGTGCGCCGAGATGGAGCCGTTGTTGATGATGCGGCCGCCCCGGGGGTCCTGGCTCTTCATCATCCGGATGGCTTCCTGCGCGCAGAGGAACATGCCGTTCAGGTTGACGTCGACGACGCTCTTCCACTGGTCGTAGGTGAGGTCCTCGATCGGAACCGGCGGAGAGCCGCGGCCGGCGTTGTTGAAGAGCACGTCGAGGCGCGCCGAACGCCTCCTTGGTCCTGGCGAAGAGGCCTCGCACGGCCACGGGATCGGTCACGTCGGTCGGCACGGCAAGCGCGTGCGAGGCCGGCGCGCGCTCTCCTTCACGACCTCCGTCCAGTCGCTCCGGCCGACGCCCGGCGAGGACCACGCGGTATCCGTCCTCCAGCAGGGCGAGCGCCGCGGCCTTGCCGATGCCGCTGCCCGCCCCGGTGACCAGGGCGACCCGCCCGTGAGGCTTGCATCCCGAGATAGTACCCGCGGATAGAATCCACGCGGAGGGGAAGCCATGCCCAGGTGGCGAGAGACGGTATCGACCGGCGCCAGTTCCTGAGCCGGGTCAGCGCTGCGGCGGGTGGTCGGGCCGGGTCACGCGTGTCGCCGCTCGCCGCGCCTCGGGGTGCGGAGGGGCTCGCGCTGGTCTGCGACCCGAACGACGCAGTCGCCTCGTCGGCGCCCGCCCGCTGGGCGGCCGATCTCCTGCGGCGATCGTGCGAGTCCCGCGGTCGTCGCCACGCGCACCTGCCGCAAGGATCGAGGACGTTCGGCCGGAGGAGCTGTGCATCGTGGTGGCGGGCCGGACGCAGCGGACGCGAAGGAGTCCCTGACCCTCGCGCCGGCCTGCAAGGCCACCCAGGGCTGCTGGCGAGCGCTCCCGACCCGCTGGGGCTCGCGTACGCGCTGACGGAGCTGGCCGACCAGGTCACGCACGCGCGCGGACCCACGCCAGCCGCTTCGAGAGGCGAAGAAGGTCGCGGATCGACCGACGTGTCGCATCCGCAGCGTCATGCGGCTCTTCGCCAGCGACGTCGAGGACAGGGGCTGGTTCCACGACCGGTCCTTCTGGCCCCCCTACCTCGACATGCTCGTGACCCAGCGCTTCAACCGGTTCAACCTCGCCTTCGGCCTCGGCTACGACTTCGCGCGACAGCTCCGCGACACGTACTTCTACTTTCCCTATCCCGTTCCTCCTCGCCGGTGCCCGGCTACGACGTGCGGGCCGTGGGTCTGAGCGATGCGGAGCGCGACCGCAACCTCGAGACGCTGCGGTTCGTCAGCGAGGAGGCCGCGAGCCGCGGCCTGCATTTCCAGCTCGGCCTCTGGACCCACGCCTTCGAGTGGACCGACAGCCCGGAGGTCAACTACACGATCTCCGGCCTGACCCGCGAGAACCAGGCGGCCTACTGCCGCGACGCGGTGCAGGCCCTGCTCCGGGCCTGTCCCGCCATCCGGGGGCTGACCATCCGCACCCACGGCGAGAGCGGCGTTCCGGAAGGCGACGAGAGTCGCTACGCAGTTCTGGCAGACCCTCTTCAGCGGCGTCGCCGGAGCGGGCCGGTCCGTCGAGATCGACCTGCACGCCAAGGGCGTCGACCAGAAGATCATCGACATCGCCCTGGCCACCGGCCTTCCCGTCCGTGTCTCGCCGAAGTTCTGGGCCGAGCACATGGGGCTGCCGTACCTCCAGTCGTCGATCCGCGCGCTGGAGCTGCCGAAGGACGAGCCGAGCGCGGACCGCCTCATGGCGCTGAGCGACGGCACGCGCAGCCACATGCGCTACAGCTACGGCGACCTGCTGACGAAGGAGCGTCGCTACGGCATCCTGCACCGGGTCTGGCCGGGGACGCAGCGGCTGCTGCTCTGGGGCGATCCGGCCTACGCGGCGCAGATGGGCCGGACGTTCAGCGCGCTCGGGGCCGACGGCGTCGAGTTCATGGAGCCGTTGTCCTTCAAGGGACGCAAGGGCTCGGGCCTGGCCGGCGGACGCGATGCCTACCGGGACGCGTCGCTCCGGGCTCCCGGTGGCGACTGGCGCAAGTACGAGTACACGTACCGGCTATGGGGTCGGCTGGCCTACGACCCGGACAGCGATCCGGAGATCTGGCGCCGGTCGCTCCGGCAGCGAGTTCGGCGCCGCGGCCGAGGCCGTTGAGTCCGGCCTCGCCCAGGTCCAGCCGCATCCTGCCCGCTGATCACGAGCGCCCACTGTCCGTCGGCCGCCAACAACAACTACTGGCCGGAGCTCTACAGCAACATGTCGATGGTGGACGCCGTGAACCGGGGCTCGTATTCCGACACGCCGACCCCCAGGGTCTTCGGCACGCGTGAGCAGCCTCGATCCCCAGCTCTTCGCGAGCGTCGACGAGGCCGTGGAATCGCTCCTGGGGGCCGAGGCCTCGAGCAAGATCACGCCGGTCGAGGTCGCCCGGCAGCTCGACGAATGGGCGGACGCCGCGGTCGCGGACTTCGCCAAGGCCGCCGCCCAGATCGCCGACCGCGCGGACCCTCGCTATCGCCGTATCGCCGTCGATTGCGGCGATCGTCGCGGGCATCGGCCGGTTCTTCGCCCGGAAGCTGCGGGCCGGCGTGCTGTTCGGCATCTTCGATCGGACCGGCGACCTCCGCGCGCAGGGACGCAGGCGCTCGGGCAGTATCGCGACGCCCGAAGCGCCTGGGCCGACTTCGCCGCGGGCGCCGCCAAGGCCTACGTCGACGACATCACGTTCGGCTTCGACTCCCAGCTGCGGGGCCACTGGCAGGACCGCTTGCCCGCCATCGATCGGGACATCGCGATGATCGCGGCGCGAGAAGCGCCGGGCGACAGGAGGACCGTGACCCCGGAGGTCGTGGCGAGAGCCATCGCCGCCGTTCTCGAACCGCGACCAAGACCGATGCGCCACGCTCGAGCACACGCCCGTCCGCCTCGTTTCCGGCCGGGTCAGGCCCTGTCCATCACCGCCCGCGCGCCCGCCGACACGATCTCGGTCCGTCTCCAGTACCGCCACCTCAATCAGGCCGAGACCTACCGGATCGCGGACATGGAGCGAAACGGCGACTCCTGGCGAGCCACCGTGCCCGCCGAGTACACGCGCTCGCCGTTTCCGCTGCAGTACTACTTCGAGGTGCGATCCGGCGCCGGCGTCGCCCTCTGGCCGGGCTTCGGGAGCGACTTCACGGGGACGCCGTACCTCGTCTCCCAGCCGTCGAGCTAGAGGCCCGACGGACGTCCGAAAGAGCCCTCGTCTCGGTTGACATCATCGGGCGAATCCGTCACTTTAGGAGCCTCTTGCACCCCACGCTGGGCGCAGCTTCCAGAGATCATGAGGCGGAATGGCCGATAGCTCGTTTGACGTCGTCAGCACGGTCGACATGCAGGAGGTCAAGAACGCCATCTCCCAGGCCATGAAGGAGATCACGACCCGCTTCGACCTCAAGGGGACGAACTCCGACATCCAGCTCACCGGTGAGGAGATCGTCGTGACCTCGGCCGACGAATACAAGATGAAGGCCGTCCGGGACGTCCTCGAGGAGCGCCTCGTGAAACGCAACGTTCCGCTCAAGGCGCTCACCTGGGGGACCATCGAGAAGGCGCTCGGCGCGACCGCGCGCCAGAAGGTCAGCCTCCAGAAGGGCATCCCGTCGGACAAGGCCCGCGAGATCGTGAAGGTGATCAAGGGGACGAAGATCAAGGTCCAGGCCTCGATCCAGGGGGACCAGGTCCGTGTCTCGGGGAAGAAACGCGACGACCTCCAGTCGGTCATGCAGGTCCTCAAGGCGACCGACCTCGGGATCGACATGCAGTTCACGAACTACAGGTAGGGAAGAGTGGCAGCGGTAGATCCGGTGAGGGGCGAGCGGGGCGTCGCGGACCTTCGGGAGATCGTGTCCCTGGTGGAGGACGACCTCGTCAAGGTCGAGGAGCTCTTCGAGGCCCAGGTCCGGTCCGACGTGGCCCTCGTGGGCGAGATCGGGCGCTACATCCAGCAGGGCGGCGGCAAGCGCATCCGGCCGGCGCTGCTGCTCCTGGCCTGCCGTCTCTGCGGCTATCGCGGCGACCGCTCGATCCTTCTCGCGTCCGTCGTGGAGTTCATCCACACCGCGACGCTCCTCCACGACGACATCATCGACGAGGCCACGGTCCGCCGCGGCCGCCGCAGCGTGAACAGCCGCTGGGGGAACGACGTCACGGTGCTGCTGGGGGACTTCCTCTATACGAAGTCGATGTCCATGGCGCTCTCCCAGGACAACCTCCCGATCCTGCGGCTGCTCTCCGACGTGACGCTGCGGATGATCGAGGGCGAGATCCTCGAGATCGAGCGGGACGCGGACCTGGCGATGACGGCCGACGACCACCTCGACATCATCCGGCGGAAGACGGCGCACCTCTTCTCGGCCTGCATGCGGATCGGCGCGATCCTCGGGGACGTCGGGAACGAGAGGGAAGAGGCCATCGCGAGCTACGGCTTGAACCTCGGCATCTGCTTCCAGATGATCGACGACCTCCTCGACTTCACGGCCGACGAGAAGGTCCTGGGGAAGCCCGTGGCCAACGACCTCCGCGAGGGGAAGCTGACGCTTCCGGCCATCTTCGTGATGCAGCGGGCCGGCAAGCGGGGCGTCGAGATGATCTCGTCGGTGGTGCAGGACCGTGGCTTCCAGCGCGTCTCGTCCGACGACGTGGCGCGCCTCGCGCGTGAATGCGGCGCCCTCGACGAGGCGCGAGCGCTGGCCGAGGAGTACGCCGCCGCAGCGCGCGCCGACCTCCTGGCCTTCGACCGCTCCCCGTACCGCGAGGCCCTGGCCGCTCTTCCCGACTTCATCCTCGCCCGCGACCACTAGGCTGACCGTGGGCCGGAGCCGCACCTCCTCCTTCGGTCGCTGGGCGGCGCAGATCCTCGGCCTCGCCGTCATTGCCGCGACCTGCGTCGTGGGCCCGCGTCTCATGGAAGGCTACGGCGCCCTGGAGTGGACCCGCTTCCACGCGCGTCAGGCGGGCGCGCCCCACGGGGCCGACCACGCTCGGCGAGCCGCGCACGCGGCCGCTCGCGCGGTGGACCTGACGGCGCCGCTTCCCTGGGCGCCGGAGGCCGCCCGCCTGGCCCTCGAGGCGGGGCAGGTGCTCGGCACCCAAGAACGCCCCCTCGGCCTCCGCCGTGTACGGCGAGGTTCGTGGCGCGCTGGACCGGGCGTCGCTCTCGCCCGTCCGGCGGTTCGGTCTCGACGCGGTCACGGCCGAGGCTCGCCTGCTGGACGACGCCGCGCGGCAGCCGGCCGAGAAGGCCCCTTGAGCAAGGACAAGGCCGCCGCTCGCATCGAGACGCTGCGCGGCCAGATCCGGCGTCACGAGCTCCTGTACTACGTCCGGAACCAGCCCGAGATCTCCGACGTCGAGTACGACGCGCTGGAGCGGGAGCTGCGCGACCTGGAGGCGCAGTTCCCCGACCTCGTGACGCCCGACAGCCCCACGCAGCGCGTGGGGGAGCGCCCCTCCGAGGAGTTTCCGACATTCACCCATCGCGTGCCGATGCTGAGCCTCGACAACACGTACAGCGAAGACGAGCTGCGCGAGTTCGAGGAGCGGATCTTCCGGCTGACGGGACCCCGCGAGATGACCTACGTCGCGGAGCTGAAGATCGACGGCCTCTCGATGGCGCTCCACTACGAGGAGGGCCGCCTCGTGCGCGGCGTGACGCGCGGCGACGGCGTTCGGGGCGACGACGTGACGCCGAACGTCCGCGCCATCAAGGCGATTCCCCTGGCGCTCGCGGGCGAGGACCTGCCGGAGGCGCTCGAGGTGCGGGGCGAGGTGTTCCTGCCGCGCTCGCGCTTCGACGCGATCAACCGCGAGCGGGAGGAGAACGAGGAGGAGCCCTTCGCCAACCCGCGGAACTCCGCCGCCGGCACCATGAAGACCCTCGACTCGAGGGTCGTCGCCGGGCGTGGCCTCGACATCTTCCTCTACACCATCGCGGAGGCGAAGGGGCTCGTCCTGCGCTCTCACTCCGAGGCCCTCGAGCGCATGCAGTCCTGGGGCCTCAAGACGAACCCCAGCTCACGGATCTGCCGCGGGCTGGACCACGTCCTCGCCTTCTGCGCCGAGTGGCGCGACAAGCGCGACACCCTCGAGTACGACATCGACGGCGTCGTCGTGAAGGTGGACGACTTCGCCCTCCAGCGCGAGCTCGGCTTCACCGCCAAGTTCCCGCGCTGGGCCATCGCCTACAAGTACCCGGCCCGACAGGCGTCGACGGTCGTCCGCGCCATCGAGGTCCAGGTCGGCCGAACGGGAAAGCTGACCCCCGTGGCCCACCTCGATCCGGTCCTGCTGGCGGGCTCCACCGTGAGCCGGGCGACGCTCCACAACGAAGAGGAGGTGGCCCGCAAGGACGTGCGCGCCTCTGACACCATCCTCATCGAGAAGGGGGGCGACGTCATACCCAAGGTCGTCGAGGTCGTCCTCGCCAAGCGCCCGAGGAGCACGCTCCCATGGACGCCCCCCGAGACCTGCCCGGTGTGCGGCAGCAAGGCCGTGAAGCCCGAGGGGGAGGTGGACCGCCGCTGTCCGAACGCAGCCTGCCCCGCGCAGGTGGAGGAGCGCCTCAAGCACTACGCGCGAAGACAGGCGATGGACATCGAGGGGCTGGGCGACGTCCTGGTCCGGCAGATGGTGGAGAAGGGCCTGGTGCGTGACTTCGCCGACCTGTACGCTCTCCGGCTCGAAGACGTCGTGGGGCTGGAGCGCATGGCCGAGAAGTCGGGGCAGAACCTCCTGGACCAGATCGAGGCGAGCAAGACGCGGGGCGTGCGGCGCCTGCTGTTCGGCCTCGGCATCCGGTTCGTGGGGGAGCGGGCGGCGATGCTGCTGGCCCGGCATTTCCGCGGCCTCGAGGCGCTGGCGAAGGCGTCGGTGGACGAGATCGACGCCCTTTACGAGATCGGCCCCACGGTCGCCGCGTCGGTGCGCGACTGGTTCGCCGACGAGGCCAACAAGGGGCTCGTCGCCCGGCTCGCGGAGAGAGGCGTCCTTACGGCCGACGAGGGAGGCGCCCCGGCCTCCCTCGCCTTCCAGGGGATGCAGTTCGTCCTGACGGGAGGCCTCGAGGGGATGACGCGCGACGAGGCCAAGGCCGAGATCGAGGCTCGAGGGGGGCGTGTCACCTCCTCGGTGTCGAAGAAGACGTCGTTCGTCGTGGTGGGGACCGATCCCGGCTCCAAGCACGCGAAGGCGCTGGAGCTCGGTGTGTCCTGCCTCACCGAGGCCGAGTTCCGCGAGCGCCTTTCGCAGGGCTGAGCCGCGGCCGCGGTTATACTCGAAACGATGCCTCGCGCCGTCGTTGCGCTCGTTGCCGCCTTCGCCCTCTCCGTCTGCGCGCTCCTCGGCTTCGTCGCGGGGGGCGGCGGGACCTTTGCCCTCGGCTCACGCGGGCCCAGCGCCCCTTCCTTCGCCGACATCGTGGAGCGCGTCAACCCGGCCGTCGTGAACATCACCGTGGTGGACTCGAAGCCGACGAGCGACCCGGAAGACGAGGAGGATGCTCCGGACGTCGAAGGCCCCCAGCGGGGCGAGGGCTCCGGCTTCGTGGTGGACCCCGCGGGGCTGATCCTCACCAACAGCCACGTGGTCAGCGGCTCCTCGCGGATCCGCGTACGCCTTGCCGACAAGCGGGAGATGGCGGCCAAGCTCGTGGGCGCGGACCCGAGCACCGATCTCGCCCTCATCAAGGTCGAGGCCACGTCCCTCCCTTCCGTGCGTCTCGGCGACTCGGATCGGCTCCGGGTCGGCGACTGGGTCTGTGCCATCGGCAACCCCTACTCCTACGACCACACGGTCACCGCGGGCGTCGTCTCGTCGAAGGGGCGGAAGATCTTCAACGCTTCCTTCGACGCCTACATCCAGACCGATGCCGCCATCAACCCGGGGAACTCGGGCGGACCGCTGATCAACGCCGCCGGCGAGGCGATCGGGATCAACGCCGCCGTCAGCATGGAAGGGCAGGGGATCGGTTTCGCGGTTCCCATCAACGTGGCGCGGGAGATCATGGGGCAGCTTCGCTCCTCGGGGCACGTTTCCCGCGGCTACCTCGGCATCCAGCTCGAGGAGATGGAGCCCGACCTCCAGAAGCTCCTTGGCATGAAGGACGCCCGCGGCGCCGTGATCCTCGATGTCGTCAAGGGCGGCGCGGGGGACAAGGCCGGGCTCAAGCGGTACGACGTGATCACCGCGATCTCGGGGGAGAAGATCGACGACGGCGACCGTCTGGTGCACCTCATCTCCGGGAAGACCCCCGGGAGCTCCGTCAACCTCACCGTCTTCCGCGACGGCAAGGAGGTGGCGGTGGCGGCGCGCCTGGACGAGCGGACCCCCGACGAAGGGCTGGAGCCGGCGAGGTCGCCGCTCCATCCCGCAAAGCCCAAGGGAGATTCGATCGGCATCGTTCCCGCCGATCTGACACGCCGGATGCGACGCGAGTTCCAGGTCCCTTCGGACCGGGTGGGCGTCGTCGTCCAGGAGGTCGTGGGCCTCGCCACGGGCCTCGACGACCTGGCCCACGGCGACATCATCGTCGAGGTGAACCGCCGCCCGACCCCGGACGTCGCCTCGTACAAGCGCGCCCTGTCGCAGCTGAAGCCCGGCGAGGTGGCCTGGCTCTACGTGTTCCGCCCGCGCCCGCGCGGGTCGTTCCTGGTCAAGGCAGAAGTGGAGAACCCATCCTGAAAGCCAAGGTCCTCATCATCGACGACGAGGAAGCGATCCGCGCGTCCCTCAAGATGATCTTCGAGTACGAGGGGTACGAGTGCGTTCTGGCGGCCAACGGCCCCGCCGGCCTGAAGATCGCCGAGAGGGAGTCGCCGGACCTCATCCTCCTGGACATCAAGATGCCGCAGGTGGACGGCATGGAGGTGCTGAAGCGCCTGAAGGGAGAGGAGGACAGCCCTCCCGTGATCATCCTCTCGGGCCACGGCACGGTGAAGACGGCGGTGGAGGCGACGAAGCTGGGCGCCTACGACTTCATCGAGAAGCCACCCGAGAGCGAGCGCATCCTGCTTGCGGCGCGGAACGCCCTCTCCCAGCGCCGGCTCACCGAGGAGAACCGGCGCCTCAAGCTCTCCTTCGACGACCGCCACAAGATGGTCGGGAGGAGCGCCGCCCTCGAGAAGGTGTGGGACGCCATCAAGCGCGCGGCGCCCACCAACGCCACGGTCCTGATCACGGGAGAGAGCGGGGTCGGCAAGGAGCTCGTGGCGCGGGCGATCCACCGCAACAGCCTGCGGCGCGACGAGGCGTTCGTCCAGGTCAACTGCGCCGCGATCCCCGAGGAGCTGATCGAGAGCGAGCTGTTCGGCCACGAGAAGGGATCGTTCACCGGCGCCACCGAGAAGCAGACGGGGAAGTTCGAGCTGGCCCACAAGGGCTCGATCTTCCTCGACGAGGTGGGGGACATGAGCCTCCGGACCCAGGCCAAGGTGCTGCGGGTCCTGCAAGAGGGGGAGGTCGAGCGCATCGGGTCGCAGAAGACCATCGAGGTGGACGTGCGCGTCATCGCCGCGACCAACAAGAACCTCGAGGAGTCGATCGCCAAAGGGGAGTTCCGCGAGGACCTCTATTTCCGGCTCTCGGTCATTCCGATGCGCGTGCCGCCCCTCCGGGAGCGCCCCGAGGACATCGAGCCCCTGGTGGACCATTTCGTGACGCGCTTCTCGGCCGAGAACAACTTCCGGCGGAAGACCTTCGGCTCCGGCGTCAGCGACGTGCTGAAGCGCCACCCGTGGCGCGGCAACGTGCGCGAGCTGCGCAACACCCTCGAGCGCCTCCTGATCATGGTGGAAGGAGACGAGATCCGCTCCGAGCACCTGGCCGAGGTCCTTCGCGGCCCCGGCGACTCCGGCGACGTCCCCGAGACCGGCGGCTCGCTGCGCGGCTTCAAGGAGTCGGCCGAGCGCGCCTTCATCGTCCAGAAGCTCCGCGAAGCCCGCTGGAACATCTCCGCCACCGCCGCCGCCATCGGCACCCCCCGCTCGAACCTGTACAAGAAGCTCGAGCAGTACGGGATCACGCAGGAGAAGGACGGGTAGACGTTGTAGGCTTGCGCTTCGTATCTTGGAGGTCTCAATGAAGAAAGCGAGCTGGATCCTGCTCACGGTCCTTGGCGTCCTCATCACGTTGGCAGGTCTAGTCTCGACCGCCCGCGCGCTCCGGACGAGTGACGACTACAACGTCGGGGAATCGTCAGTCTCTAGGGTCGCCGCCGGCGACGCGGGCGTGGCGACCGCTCTACGCGCACAGCGCGGCACCGCCGCAGCCTTCGCGGCCGCTTATGGCATGCTGTTCCTGGCCGTCGTGCTCGGGCCGTACAAGCGCGGCGACGTGTGGGCTTGGAAGGCGCTGCTCGCAGCGGGCCTCACGCTCCTCGTCCTGGTGGGGCTTCGCCTCCCGATCCTGGGAACGCAGTTCGGCGTCGCCCCGGCCGTGATCCAGGCCGTGGTCCTGATCGTTGGCTTGCTGCTCGATGTCGGCCGGCTCAAGGGCAAGGCTCAATGAAGGACGGGCGGACCCGGCCCGTTCTACCGACTTACGCCGTCTAGCTCCGTGGTGTCTGGCTCTTCGTTTGAACACGCAGGAAAAGGACGGGTAGGCGATCCGCTCGCGTAGGTCCCTGTCGGAGGAAGGGCTTCCGCTGAGGATGGGTCGCCGGTTTTGCCGGTAGAGCCCGTCTTGTTACCGTTTGGCCGAAGGAGCCGCCGCCGCGACTACGAACCCGTGGGGGTCGTGAGGGCGGCGTCGCCACGGCCGCGGTCGTCATTGCGTCGCAGGTAGGCCGAAGTGAGCAGGCAGGCGGCCGGCACACTCACCAACAGAAATGGCAGCAGCCGCGTTGGCCACGGAACCCGGGGCCATCGAGGGGGCAGGTGTGCGGGTGCATACCAGCCGGTTGTCCACGTCGTGAAGAACGCGAGGGCGATGTTCACTGAACCGATCAGGTATGCGTGGGTGACCACTAAGACCCGCCGCCGAACACCGACAAACGTTCCAAAGAGCGAAGCGAACAGGAAAGGAAGGGTATGGATGCTGAGTGGAAGTGCGGCGACCATCAGGAGTTGCAGAAGCGGCACCGGCTGTCCGTGCTGGTCGAGCGCCATGGCACGACCCTCCAGGACGGATCGCGCCAATGCAGAATTCACAACTACGAAATAGAACACGGACCACGTGAGCCACGCGGCACGGGCGGAAAGGGTGCCGAGGACGACTCCGCAGGTCCATGACCAGACAAGCAAAGCACCCGCCAGGCAAAGCAAATACGCCACTTCCTGACCGGCCGTCAGGTTGGTGTCGTAGTGCGCCGCGTATTTGTAGGAGTCATTCGAAAGGCCCATCACGATTTGACTCAACGGCAGCCCTGCTAGACCACAGACGCCGCACAGGGCCAACCACGGCCGCCAAGACACCCACAAGCCGACCTGCCGTCGAATGATCAAACCCAGAAGATCGCGCATTGCTGCGCCAATGCTCCCGCCGGATTCCGCCAGGTCGCCAAGCACCGCGTCGCGTTCAGCAGGCTCCAGGGCGCGGGCCAGGACGCTGAGCAAGCGCCAGCCGAGGCGGCTCACAAAGCACCTCTGACGTGGCCGGCCGCCCAGGAAACCCCACGACTGGCACGGCTCACGGCGTTGTAGAAAGCCTTCGCTTCCTTCACACCCGCTCCCGTCACCCGGACCATCCGCTTTGGGCGGCCTCCCCGCTGCGCTGTGGGATCGCCCATCCGAGTCCTTATGAGGCCCTTCGCCTCCAGGCGATCCAAGGTCGTGTAGAGCGCTCCGATCGAGCATGGGCGTTTGGTCGAGCCTTCAATCTCCCTCCGGATCGCGGCGCCGTAGGCGCCTTCACCAAGCCTCGCAGCCGCGCTGAGCAGCAGATACTCGAATTCGCCGAGCATAATTACTATTACATTGTGAGTCTAATCTGAGCCTCTGTCCAGTTCAGTGGCCGCCCTCGACAGGCGCTCAATTGGATGAAACCATCGGAAGTGTTCTGCCGACTGCTGCGTCGAGCGATTGAGGACATACGGTGTTCAGCGGCCTACCGCGCTTGGAGGGGGTATGACACGTCGCTCAGTTGCTGTGGTTCTCTGCGCCTTCGTTGCCTTGACGGCGCATGTGTTCCAGGGATCTGGTTTGGAGGCGAGGACAGACGACACCCACGCGCAAGACTTGGCCGCCATCGAGAAGATGCGCAGGCAGGACATCGCTGCGACTTTGTCGGGAGATACGGAGGCGCTCACCGAACTCTGGACCGATGACGCCGTGCGACTCGGACAGGGTGACCAAGACGACATCGGCAAGGCGGCGATCCGCGCAACCAACGAGCGCTTGAAGGCTGCCACTCCGGAGCTACGTGTCTTGAGCTACGTTCCGGAGTACAAGGAGCTCACGATCGCGGACGGGTGGGCTTTCGAGTGGCGCTATTACACTGGGAGCTACGTGGTCGCGCCAGGCGGTGAGGTGAAGCACATTCGTGGAAAGGTGCTTGCGGTCCTGAAGAAGCTGCCCGACGGCAGCTGGAAATGCGCTCGCGCGGCGGGCGGGGTGGTGTCGGGCGACCTTCCGGCGGCGAAGCCGTCCGAGTGAGTGGCAACAGCAAGACCGCTGAAGGGGACGCGTCGACGTTCTTGGGTCGGTCGGTTCAAGGAGGCGAAATGAACGCGGATGCCACGCGAGAGTCCATCAAGGTCGGTCAGCTGAGTATCCGCTACCTCATTGACGGAACCGCGACGGGCGGCATGGGCGTCTTCGAGCTGAGCGTCCCTCCGAATTCGAATGTGCCCCCACCGCATAGTCACACGGGCAACGACGAGTGCGTCTATGCGCTGGAGGGAACGCTGCGATACTCGGTGGACGACACCGTGCGCGACCTGCGCCCCGGCGACTGGATGTTCACCCCGCGAGGCTCCGTCCACGGTTTCAGCAACCCGCACGGCGAGACCGCTCGAGCCCTCATCGTCATGACGCCGGACGTCGGCGCCCAATACTTTCGGGACGTCGGGAGCGTCGTGAATGCCGGCGGGCCTCCCGATCGCGCTCGCCTTCTCGAGGTCATGGCGAAGTACGGGTTGAAGCCGGCGCCGCCCAGGCCCAGCGCCTAGCTGCCACCGTCCCGGGCGAGGGACCGGGCGCGGCCGCGACGTGGGGCGCCCGAGGGTGGGGAGGCGCGCGAGCCCCGGTGAGCCAGGGGTCGGCGCCGCGGTCCGGCAAGGGATCGGCCGCTCGGCGAGCAGCCGATCCCAGCGAGGATTGTCCGCGATCGGTGGGCTAGTGCTTCTCGGGGTCGTCGCCTCCGGACCAGCCGATGAACTGCCAGCGGCCACCGTCCTTGATCAGGACGTCGGTGTACCGGCCAGTCACCGTCTTGCGCTCCTTCTTGAGGTCTTCGCTGGCCATCGTGTAGCGGTAGTGGACCACGGCCACGTTTCCCGTCACCACGATCCCGAGCGGGAAGATCTCCTGCTCCAGCGTCGTCGAGTTGCCCGAGTTGTAGCGCTCCCACCGGGCGAGCGAGGCCTTGTTCTGCGGACCCGGGTTGGCGTTGCCCCAGACGAGTGCCGCCGGGTGCACCATCTCGTCGACCCAGGTGTGGTCCTTGGCTGCTGACCTCTTCCACTGCGAGAGCTCGAAGTTCCAGACCTCCTGCTGCTCGGCGGACCACGACTGGGCCGAAACCATCGGCGCGCCCATCCACAGCATCACGACAAGCGCGAGAGACACACGTATTCCTGTGCGATTCATCTACAGCCTCCAATCAACGACTTACTCGGGAACGAGTGAGCGCAGGCTAGCACAGCCGGCGCCCGCCCGGTCAGGCTCCGGCAGGGCGTCCTTGACCCCCGTCGCCGCTGGTCCCACAATCCTGAGGTTCTCAAACGCCCAACGCCCCGTGGTCGAGTTCCCTGGAGGAGGGTCGTCCAATGCCCTTCCAGACGACGAACTGGACGCTCGTGGTCCAGGCCGCCGGCGCCGATTCCACCGGCGCTCGCGAGGCCTTGGCCACGCTCTGCGGTGCCTACTGGTACCCCGTCTACGCTTTCGTCCGTCGGCAGGGGCACTCGGCGGCTGACGCCGAGGACCTGACACAGGGCTACTTCACCCGCTTCATCGAGAAGCAGTTCGTCAAGGACCTCAGGCCCGAAGCGGGCCGATTCCGGGCCTTCGTTCTCGCCTCGGTCCGCCACTTCCTGTCGAACGAGCGCGACCGTGACCGGGCCCAGAAGCGCGGGGGCGGTCGGCCCTCCCTGGCCCTGGATGCGGCGAGCGCCGAAGAGCGATACGCCCTCGAGCCGGTGGACCCGGTGACGCCCGAAACCCTCTTCGAGCGGGCCTGGGCCACTGCGGTTCTCGACCGCGCTCTCGAGCGGCTGGCGAGCGAGGCCGGCCGCGCGGAGGGGATGGAGCGCTTCGATCGGCTCAAGGCCCACCTGACGGGCGAGGACGAACCTTCCACCTATGGAGAGCTGGCCGCGGCCTGGGGGGTGAGCGAGGTCTGCCGTGCGCGTGTCCGTGCACCGTCTGCGCAAGCGGTTCGGCCGGCTGCTCCGCGAGGAGGTGGCTGCCACGGTCGCCGATCCGGCCGACGTGGATGCCGAGCTGCGGTGTCTCCTCGGGATGGTGGGCGGACAAGGGTAACAAGGCGACGCTTCTTCTTCTCTACTCGGCATGAGGTTTCCCGGGTGAAGCCACAGTGACCGACGAGCGACGTTGCCCGCAATGCGGGGCCGTTCTCACGACCGGCCGGGAGCTGTGTCCACGCTGCCTCCTGGCCCTGGCCCTGCACCACAGCGAGGACACCCCCGCGGTGGACTCCCGGAACGAGCACACCCCAGAGGTGTCCTACCCGGGAGGCGACCACACCGAGACCCGGCGCGACGAGCCAGCCCCGCTCCCGGACCGGATCGGCCCCTACCGCATCCTCGACACGCTCGGCACCGGGGGCATGGGCATCGTGTACCTCGCGGAGCAGGAGGAGCCCGTCCGGCGCCGGGTGGCGCTCAAGCTCGTTCGGCCCGACCTCGATTTCAGGCAGGTCCTGGCCCGGTTCGAGTCGGAGCGCCAGGCCCTGGCCCTCATGGACCACCCGGCCATCGCCAAGGTGTTCGACGCAGGGACGAGCGACGACGGACGACCCTACTTCGTGATGGAGCACGTGGCCGGCCTTCCCATCACGGAGTACTGCGACCAGAAACGACTCGGTTCCAAGCAGCGCCTGGAGCTCTTCGCGGAGGTATGCGACGCGATCCAGCACGCCCACACGAAAGGGATCGTCCACCGCGACATCAAGCCCAGCAACGTGCTGGTGACCGAGGCGGAGGGGCGACCGCGGCCCAAGGTCATCGACTTCGGTATCGCCAAGGCCCTGCATCAGAAGCTGACCGAGAAGACGCTCTACACCGCGCTCGGTGTCCTCGTGGGAACGCCCGGGTACATGAGCCCGGAACAGGCGGCCCCGAGCCCTCTCGACGTGGATACGCGGACGGACGTGTACTCGCTCGGGGTCCTGCTCTACGAGCTGCTCGTGGGCTCTCCGCCCTTCGAGTCGAAGCGCCTCCGAGAGGCGGGCTGGGCCGGGATGGTGCGCATCATTCAAGAGGAAGAGCCTGCGAGGCCCAGCGCACGGGTGACGACCCAGACGAAGGCCGGCAAGGATGTCGCGGGCCGCCGTGGAACGGAACCGGGCCGCCTGACCCGCGAGCTGCGCGGCGACCTCGACTGGATCGCCCTCAAGGCCCTCGAAAAGGACCGGTCCCGCCGCTACCAGTCGGCGCAGGGGCTGGCCGAGGACGTGCGCCGCCATCTCGTGGACGAGCCTGTCACGGCGGGCCCGCCGACGCTCGGCTACCGGCTCGGCAAAGCCGCGCGACGCCACAAGGTCGCCTTCGCGGCTGCGGCCGTCGTCGCCCTCGCGCTCGTCGGCGGTACTGTCGTGAGTACGGCGTTCTACCTGCGCGCCGAGGCCGTGCGCCGGGAGACGCGTCGCCAGGTTGTGCGCCTGGACGTGGCGACGGGCTCACGCCTTGTGGAGGATGGCGATCACATCGCGGGCCTGCCCTGGTTTGCGGAGGGCTTGCGGCTCGAGGAGGACGAGCACCGCCGAAGCGCCCACCGCTTCCGGATCGCCGCCACGCTCGCCCACCTTCCGGTACTCACTCGCCTCTGGGGCCACGATTGGGAGGTTGGCGCGATCTTCAGTCCAGACGGAACCTCGGTCGCCATCAGCGCCGATCAGACGACGCAGGTGTGGAGTGTCAGCACTGGAGAGGCTGCTTCGCCACCGCTGCGGAGCGAAGGTCGGGTCAAGGCAATCGCCTTTGATCCTGGCGGTACCCGGATCGTCGCTGCGAGCCAGCAGACTACACGAGCGTGGGACTGGAGGAGCGGCCGCGAGCTGGCTGTCATCCGTCACGCCGATGCTAGCAGGATCATCGACCTTAGCCCCGACGGCGGACGTCTCGTAACGCAACAGGGCGAACAATCTAGCCTATGGGACATATCGACGGGCGCCCGGATAGCGACACTACCCGGTGTCAGCGTAGACAGCTGGATCACATTCAGCCGTGATGGGCGCACGTTCCTGACAGCGCCCCGCGACGGGTCAGCCCAGATCTGGGATGCAGGGACCGGCTTGGTTCGTCCTCCCGCCCTCCAGCACGAGTCCCACCTCAATGTCTCCAGTGGGGCATTCACCCTGGATGGCCGGAGGGTCGCGACCGTCGGCATTGACCGGACCGCGCGCGTGTGGGATGTCCTCACGGGCGCTGCTCTCACGCCTCCCCTGGGCCACGACGATTCTGCCTACGCAGTCGCGTTCAGCCCGGATGGTCGGCTCCTCGTGGTCTGCACCCAGGACAGCGCCGTCCATGTTTGGGACGTCGAGAAGCGCACCCGTCTGTATCCGCCGCTGCGGCTGGCGAGTGCCGCCATCATGGCGAGGTTCAGTCCCGATGGCCTCCTGATCGTGACCACGGAGCAGCGGGGGCGGGTCCAGGTGTGGCGGGCGGACACCGGGGAGCCGGTCGGTGTCCCCTTGCACCACGTGGGCGCCCTTCAGGCAGTCTTCGGCACTGGGTCACGCTACCTCCTGACAACGGGCCAGGACGGAACGGCCCGCCTCTGGGACCTGGCCGGCAGCGCACCCCTCCACCCGCCTCTAGTGCACAGTGAGGAGCTACGTGGGGGTCGGTTCAGTTCGGACGGGCGCCTTCTCGTGACAAGTGCGGGCAGGTTCGGCTCTCGTGAGGGATACGCCCGCGTCTGGGACCCTGAGGGTGGCGACCCGGTCACGCCGCCCTTGAGACGCGGCGATGGTTTCACCTGGGCCGAATTGAGTGCGAACGGACGCCTCCTGGCGACGGCATGGATGGATGGAACGGTTCGAGTGTGGAGCCTCCCAGACGGCGAACCGGTAGGCGTGCCCCTTGTTCACCCGGACCCAGCCTGGCAAATCGTTTTCAGCCCCGACACCCGGCGACTCGTCGCAATGAGCGGGCCCATGTTGGAGGAAGCTCCCGGGGGTCACGCGCACGTGTGGGACCTTGCCACGGCCAAGGAACTAGTGACCATTCCGGTGCGCTGGCCTAGGACGAACAACCGTCCACTCACGTTCGACGGCCGCCATGTTGTCGTAGCGAACACCGAGATGGCAGTGGGTATCTTCGACGTCGTGTCGGGGGCGCCCGCGTGTCCGCCGCTCGAGCACGATTCTCCGGTGTGGGGTATGGCACTGAGCCCCGATGGTACTCGGGTCGCAACGGCATCCACGGGTCAGCCGATTCGTCTCCGACTATGGAGCGTGCCCGAAGGACGGCTACTTGCGTCCGCTCAGGCGCCTGGAACGTCGACGACCCTTGTGTACCCGTTCTCGGCGGACGGGACCAAGTTCGTCACCGCGGCTGAGGACGGTACGCTCGCGATCTGGGATGGCCACACGTTGGCTACCCTCGCGCCGCCGATCGAGGGAAGTGGACGCCCGTTCTCCGCCCATCTAAGCCCCGACGGCCGCTGGCTGTTCAGGGGCAGCGCCGACGGCACGGCCCGGGTCTTCGATGCTGAAACGGGTGAGGCCGTGACACCACCGGATCGGCCGGGGGGACTCTGGGTCGGAGAGGACTGGAGCCCCGATGGCCGGCGTCTAGTCACCACGAGCACGGGCAGGGTAGCCCGTGTCTGGGACTTCGGTGCCGACATGCGCGCTGTCGGGGACCTTCAGTTGCTCGCGCAGCTCCTCACCGGCCGTCGATTCGTGGACGCGCCTAACGCCATCGCATTGACCGCTCACGAGGCGCACGAGGCCTGGCGGACGCTGCGCAGCAGGTATCCCCAAGCGTTCGAGGCATCGCCGGAACAGGTGCAAGCCTGGCACCGTCAGAAGGCCGAGGCCTTGGCACGGGTAGGCCGGTGGCGTGAGGCACTCGTCCACCTGGATCAAGCCCTTGCGACGGGGCCGAAGCGTTGGGCGTTGCTCGTTGCGCGCGGACGGGCGCAACGAGAGGTGGGGGACTGGGAACGGGCTGCTGCGGACCACGAGGCCGCCCTTGCGATGATCCCCGGCGAGTTGGAGGTCGCTCGCGACCTGGGGATCGCCTATCTCGCCGGCGGCCGGCGCGAGCGCTTCGATGAAGTGCGGCGGCGGCTGATGGACCAGTGGAGCAAGACTCAAAACCCGGATCGCGCACGGTGGGCTGCGCATACGATGGTCCTCGCACCCATCAGGGAGCCCGCCGACCAGATCCAAGCCCTCAAGTGGTCTGAGACCGCGCTGGCGACGGAACCCGAGAGAGCGGAGAGGCTGTCCCTCCACGGAGGAACACTCCTGCGCGCCGGGCGAGCCAACGATGCTCTGGTCACGCTGGCGAAGGCCGTGAAGAGGGGCGGCGACGACCCGCCCGCGTCAGCGTTCGCGTGGTTGGCCTTGGCCCATCGGCAGCTCGGGCACCCGGCTGAGCAGGCCCAGTGGCAGTCGCGGGCGCAGGCGGCTCTGAAGAAGCTCGACGCCGCGGGGCCGCAGGCGAGCAAGGGGGACCTGGCCTCGGAGCAGGGCGGGCTCCTGGCCTGGGAGCAGCGGGCCGAGCTGCGGGTTCTGTTGGCGGAGTTGGGCGGCGGTTCGGTGGCGACGAAGCGCCCGTAGGGTCGCGGAAGGAGGCAGTGATGCGGGCTCGTTTGCCGTGCCTCTCGGTCGTGCTTCTGGCCATATGCCTGCCCGCGTGCAACTCCGACTTGAGTGCCCTTCGTGACGCCTTTCTCGCTCCGCCTTTGGTGGAGCCACCGACTTGCGACGAAATCGACAAATTCAGTTGGCTCATCAGGGGCTTTGAGTTTTCCGATCTTCCGAGTCCCATCGACTGTACGGAATGTACCGTGGCGCTCAAAGTCGGAGATATCCGTCATCTTGCGATCGAGAGTGCCAACATCTCCGGGGTGGACTGCAGGGGAACGATCGCGGCTGTGGGACTGGGGCTCCACAATCGCCGGAGTGGTGAGTATCGAGGCCACGGGCTCGAGCCATGCGCGCCTCAAGGCCACCCAAGAGGGCGAGACGAGTGTCTTCGCTGACTTGCGGTTCAAGAACGGACAGCACAAGCGGGCGGAGCCGTATGTCTCCGCCATCCACGTCGCGACCGTCAGGGTCGTGCCCCGGTGACCCAGGGGCGCGATCTGGAGAACGAGCCGTTGAAGCTTTGGCAGCGAGGTGATCGATGAGAATGCTCAAGAGCCTGCGTGCCGTTGTCGTCCTCCTCGTCCTCCCTGGTAGCGAGGCGGTCGCACAGTCAGCCCCTGACCTTGCGGTGGGTTCGCGTGTGAGGCTCATGGCCGCTGCGGTTTCTAAGGAGCCGCTGGTCGGGACCGTCGTCAGGCTGGACGCGACCAGCGTTGAGCTCAGGACGGCGGATCAGAAACAGGCAACCCTCGTGCCTCGCCATGCGATCACTCAAGCCGAGGTCAGTCTCGGTCGGCGGTCCAAGAAGCGCCACGTGCTCATTGGTGCCCTGATCGGTGGCGCCGCTGGCGCGATCGCGGTGCTGGCAACGCCCGAGGAGTCCTGTGACCCCAACGCTCTCTTCGGTTGCTCCTCTGGTCCCTCGCAGGGCGAGGGCGCGCTGATCTTTGGTGCATTGGGTGCCGCTGTAGGCGCGGGAGTGGGGGCGTTGATCCCCGTGGGCGAGGAGTGGCAGGCAGCGGCGGCCCGACCTCGGGTGGGCATCGGGCCCACGCGTAGGGGCGGGGTTCAGATCTCCTTGTCGCTGGGCTTCTAGAAGTCGGCTTTGCCGGCCCGCGGCAACGGGAGTAAGGTGCGTCAGGAGGGTCCCAAAACCCATGAGGCGCGCCATCACGCTCGTGCTTCTGGCCGTGGGAGCCGTCGCGTCGACGATGATCCCGGGGATCGCCGCAGCGCCACCCCTCGACGTGGAACGCGAGCTGGTGGCGCGGTTCGGCTTCTCGGCGGCCGAGGTCGAGCAGGTTCGTGCCGGTCAGGTCGTGGCCAAGACCCTCCCTTCCCGGGAGGCGACGGAGATCGCCGTGTTCGGCGCGGTGCGAATTCCCGACGACAGGGAGAACCTCCTCTACTGGATCCGGGACATCGAACGCTTCCGGAAGGGCGCCGAGCTGGGCGTCTCGCGAAAGCTGAGCTCGCCGCCAACGATCGACGACTTCGCCGACCTGGCACTCGACTCTGGGGAGCTGGCGGCCCTGCAGAAATGCAAGCCAGGCGACTGCGGCTTACGGCTGGGGGACCGGGCCATTGCGGGTTTTCGCACGGGCGTGGACTGGGCTGCGTCCGACGCGGGGCAGAAGGCGAACCTCATCGCCCGTCGGCTGCTGCTGGGGTACGCGGAGGCATACCTGCGGGGTGGGGATGGGGAGCTGGGGGCCTCGTGCAACGAGAAGAAGCCTCGCCTCGTGGCCGAGGATTTCCGCGAGCTCATCCGGGGAGCTACGAACCTCAATGACCTGGCCAGCCCGCTCGCGAAATATCTCGAGGGTTTCCCGAAGGCCCCGCTCGCCGATGTCGAGCAGGTTCTCTACTGGGCCAAGGGAGGCGTCGGGCCAGACTCGTCGATCACCCTCCACCACCTCGTGATCCACCGGGAGGCGGGCGGGGCCATCTACGTGGTCGACAAGCAGCTCTATGCCAGCCGCTACACCGATGCCTCGCTTGTTCGTTCTCTGGCTGGGAACCCCGGCCGATGGCAAAGGGTTCTATCTGCTGGCGGGCGTGCGCGGACGATCCGGGCTGCTGGGGGGACTCGGTGCGCGGGCTCTGCGCGGGCGCATCGAGGCCGAATCGCGCTCGTACACGGAGACCTACCTGGACTGGATTCGAAAGAGCCTCGCGATCGGCTGACTCACGGGCGCTCCGCCCACTCGTCCCGGACGATGGAGTACATCCACTGGTCCAGGACCCGGCCGTCCTTGAGCGCGCTTTGCCGCAGTGTGCCCTCGCGGCGATACCCGGCCTTCTCGAGCACACGCGCCGACCCCGGGTTGGAACAGTAGGGAACGGCGTAGAGACGCCTCAGCTCGGCGTTGGCCGTGAACGCGTGGCTGGTCAGGAGGCGCAGGGCGGCGGTCGCAATGCCCTGGCCCCAGAACGCCTGTCCCAGCCAGTACCCGACCTCCGCACCGATCCGCTCGACGTCGGGGTGTTTCGTGTAGCCGATGCCTCCGGCCACCTTCCCGCCGGCCTCTATCGCAAAGAACGTCGCTGGGGACATCTGACGGGCCATGTCGATGAAGCGCTTCGCATCCTCGGGTCCGTAGGGGTGCGGGAAGGCGTCCCGCAGGCCGAGCCAGACCTGGCGGTCATTGGCCTGCACGGCCAACGGTTCCGCGTCGCCCGTCTGCCACTCTCGCACGACCGTCGCGCCCGCCCTGAGCTCCACGCCGTGCATCCTATACAAGGGCCAGGCCCGGAGCCATCCGCCGGGACGATCGGCGCCCCTTGACCGCCGGCGCGCGGTGGTCACACAATCGGCACGTTCTCGGACGGATCATGGAGGAGGGCCCGATGGTCGACGACCGCCGCCGGTTCCTGGAGCAGGTGATTCGCGACTGCCAGGGGCCTCGCAGGGAGCAGCTGCTCCTGAGGCTGGAACAGATCGAGAACACAGGCGTGCAGGGTGTCGTGCCGGTCCTCAGCGCCGGTGATGACGCCGCCGTCTTCTTCGCGAAGCTGCCCTTCAAGGACGACAGCGGCTCGTGGAGGTACGGCCTTTTCGACCCCACGCGCCGCGAGCTGCCCCACGAAGGGGAGAACCCCATGGATGAGCCGGTCCTGATCTCGGAGAGGAGCTGGCGCCGGTCGCACTACGATCCGAGGCCGCCGGACCCCGACCGGCGAAGGCGATCGGGTCACTGATCCAGGGCTAGTCTCGCTGCGGCCAGGCTTGGCCCGCCTCCGCCCGGAGCCGGTCCCCGAGGCGCTCGGAAACCGACAAAGACATGCCGGGCTCGGACCGGAACTCCATCCTGTAGCCTCGGAAGAGCAACCACTTCACGGGCGCCACGGTCAGGTCCTGCCATCGCACGAAGAGCGGCGGATGGCCCATGCGGAAGGGGAGCAGCATCGAGAGGTACAGGCCGAGGCCGTCGGCGCCGACCGTGAGGCAGTTGTTGTAGCCCATGCCCCATCTCATCCGGCCCGATTGGAATCGCCACAGCTTCCCGTGGAACTCCCGCTCCGCCCGATACCGGGTCGCGAGGCGGTTCCAGCCGCTGAGAAAGCCGATCCCGGTGATCACGCCGACCCAGAGCAGGGGGAACAGAACCGCGACGGGCCACACTTCTGACATGCGCGCGCCTTTGCCTCAGCGACCGGCCATGAGCCGACTCTAACACGGCCGATCCCGCGCAGACGGAGCCGTCAGGCGGCGTAAGTGCCTGAGCAGGTAGAACCTCGGCCTCCCCACCGGGTGGCTGATTAATGTGACACTTGACAATGTGACAGTGACTGTCTATATTCGTGTTCGTGAGCGCCGAACCCACCTACGGCATTGAAGAGCTGGCCGACCTGGGTGGGGTTTCACGGCGGGCCGTTCGGTTCTACGTCCAGGAGAACCTGATTCCGCCGCCCCTCGGTCTGGGGCGGGGTCGCCACTACGGGCCGGCGCATCTCGACCGCCTCCTCCGCGTGAAGGAGATGCAGGAGCGGGGTCTGACCCTCGCCGAGATCCGCGAGCGGCTCGCGGCCGGCGTGCCGGGCGGCCCGGAGCTCACCGTTCGCGCCAAGGTGGCGCGCACGTCGTGGGTGCGGGTGGAGATCCTGCCCGGGATCGAGGTGCATGTGTCGAGCGCGTGGAAGCTGCCGTCGCCCGGCCGGCTGGCCGAGATGAGCGAGCGCTGCCGCGATTGGTTCCGTCCGTCGAACGAGGAGAACGCCGATGCCTGATGCTGCTGTCGCCCCTGCGGCCGTGGGTCTGCTGATCAAGGGAGGCGCGCCCGCGCCCGTCCCCCTGTCCGGAGTCGTCGTCGAGGCATCCCTCAAGGACTTCGCCTCGCGCGTCGTCGTGAGCCAGCGGTACCGCAACGACGAAGCCCGGCCGATCGAGGCCGTCTACGTGTTCCCTCTCGAGGAGGCCGCCGCCGTGTGCGGCTTCGAGGCCATCATCGACGGCGTCCACGTGGTGGGTGAGGTCGAGGAACGCGAGAAGGCCTTCGCGAGATACGACGACGCCCTGGCCGCCGGCCACGGCGCCTATCTGCTCGATCAGGAGAAACCCGACGTCTTCACGGCCAGCATCGGCAACGTCCCCGCGGGGAAGGAGGTGCTCGTCCGGATCACCTACGTAGCCGAGCTGGACCTCGAGGGCGACGAGGTGCGCTTCGCGCTTCCCACGACGGTCTCCCCGCGATACGCGCCCGCCGAGGACCACCGCGGGGTCGGGCGTCCGCCGTCCGACGTCCTCAACCCGCCCACGGCCTGGAGCGTGCCCTACGGCCTGAGCCTCACCGTCGAGCTCGACATGCACGCGGGCATCCGCGCGTTGGCCTCTCCTACGCACCCCGTGTCGGTGGAGTTCGACGGCGGTCGCGGCCGGGTGACGCTCGGTGCGCGCGAGGTGGCCCTGGACCGGGACTTCGTCCTGAACGTGCGCTTGGCAGAGGACGCCCATCCGTGGGTTCGGGTCGAGCGGGACGAGGCCGGACGTGAGGTGGCGGCTCTCTCCTTCCAGCCGACTTTCGACACCGACGAGGCCGCCACCGAGCTGATCTTTCTCGTCGACCAGTCGGGGTCGATGGAAGGGACCTCCATGGACGAGGCGCGCAACGCCCTGCAGCTCTGTCTGCGCAGCCTGACCTCCCGAACCCACTTCAACATCGTGGGATTCGGGTCGACCGTCGGGGCGCTCTTTCCGGAGAGCCGCCCCTACGACGACGACAGCCTGGGCGCGGCCAGCCGACACGTCGCGAACATGCGCGCCGACCGTGGCGGTACCGAGATCCTCGCGCCCCTCGTGACGATCCTCGGCAAGCAGCCGAGCCCGGAGCGTCCCCGGCAGCTCTTCGTCCTCACCGACGGACAGGTGACGAACACGGAAGCGGTGATCGCCGAGGTCCGCCGGCACTCGTCGTCGACACGGGTCTTCACGTTCGGCATCGGAGCGGGGGCCAGCCGGCACCTCGTGCGCGGGATGGCTCGCGCGGGCGGCGGCGCGCCAGAGTTCATCGCCCCGGGCGAGCGGTTGGAGAGGAAGGTGCTGCGGCAGCTCACCAAGGCGCTGGCGCCGGCCGTGTCCGAGGTGGCCGTGGACTGGGGAGGTCTGCGGGTGAGGCAGGCCCCGCACCACCTGCCACCGTGCTTCGCCGGTGGCCGGCTGCTCGTCTACGGCATGCTCGAGGGTCAGCTGGAGGCGGCCGAGGTGACGCTTCGCGCCCGTGGTCCGCGTGGGCCGTTGTCGTTCGCCCTGCGCGTCGACGCGGCGGCCGCGGAAACGGGCTGCGTGATCGGGACCCTGGCGGCTCGCACCCTGATCCGTGACCTCGAGGAAGGAGCCAGCCCGCTCCACGATCGCCGCGGCTCGCTGCAGGACCGTGGCGCCGGGAAAGATCGCGTAAAGGACGAGATCGTTCGCCTGGGCGTGGCGTACAGGCTGTGCTCGAAGCACACGTCGTTCGTGGCGGTCGAGCATCGCGAGAGCCCCACGACGGAAGGGGCCGAGCTCCGGCGCGTCCCGGTGGCTCTGACGTCGGGTTGGGGAGGTGACCTCGTGCTGGGGTCCAGCTCCATGACGGGCGCCTTCAGCCTAGGCCTCACGAGCGGACCCACTGCGAGTGCTGTCCGCTTCGGGAGCGGCGGTGATGCGGCGCCTTCACTGGAGCTCGGCTCGGCGATCCGTTCCGCGTCCCCGCGCTCGTCGCTACGGGCACGGCTGAGCGGATTGTGGACGAAGGCGCCGGGCCAGCAGGAACTCGCCGTCTCCCCGTCGACCCGGCCCCTCGATCGCCTGGTGGCTCTTCAGAGGGCCGACGGCTCGTGGGACATGACGAAAGAACTGGCCGCGATCCTCGGCCGCTCGCTGTCCGACCTCAAGAGGCGCCTCGTGGGCGCCAGCGGTGACAAGGCACTGGCACCTCGCGCCCTCGCCACCGCCCTGGCGCTCCGGTGGCTCGAGGACAACGCGGGCGACTCACGCGACGAGTGGTCGCTCCTCGAAAGGAAGGCGCGCCGCTTCCTCGAGGAATGCCCGGCACGCCCGGCGAGCGGACGGGAATGGTCCGAGGAGGTGCGGTAAGGGCTGGACGCGATCTGTTCGCGGCCCCGTCAGTTCATCCAGTCGAGGACGACCCGGCCGGAGTTGCCCGTCGTCATGACGTCGAAGCCCTTCTGGAAATCGGCGGCGGGGAAGCGATGGGTGATGACCGGGCGGATGTCCAGGCCGCACTCCAGCATCACGTTCATCTTGTACCAGGTCTCGTACATCTCGCGGCCGTAGATGCCCTTGATGGTGAGCATGTTGAAGATGACGATGTTCCAGTCGATGGCCATCTCCTTGTCGGGGATGCCCAGCATGGCGATCTTGCCGCCGTGGGCCATGTTGCCGAGCATGTCGCGGAACGCGTGGGCGTTGCCGGACATCTCGAGGCCCACGTCGAAGCCCTCGTGCATCCCCAGCTCCTTCTGGACCTCCTTCAGCGCTCTTTTCCTGCGGGTTCACGGCCCGCGTGACGCCCATCTGCGCGGGCCAGGTCCAGCCGATAGGGGTTGAGGTCCGTGATCACGACGTAGCGGGCGCCCGCGTGGCGAGCGACCGCGGCGGCCATGATGCCGATCGGGCCGGCGCCGGTGACGAGGACGTCTTCGCCCAGGACAGGGAACGACAGAGCCGTGTGCACGGCGTTGCCGAACGGATCGAAGATGGCCGCAACGTCCTGGTCGATGTCGTCGGGATGGACCCAGACGTTGCTCATCGGCAGCGACGAGGTATTCGGCGAACGCCCCCGCCCGGTTGACGCCGACGCCCTTCGTGTCGGCGCACAGGTGGCGCCGCCCGGCGAGGCAGTTGCGGCAGCGCCCGCACACGACGTGCCCCTCGCCGCTGACGATCTGCCCCGGGCGGAAGTCCGCCACGTTCGAGCCGACCTCCACGATCTCCCCGACGAACTCGTGCCCCACGACCATGGGGACGGGGATCGTCTTCGCCGCCCAGGCGTCCCAGTTGTAGATGTGGAGGTCGGTGCCGCAGATGCCCGTTCGGTGGACCCGGATCGAGGACGTCGTTGATGCCGATCTTGGGCTCCGGAACGTCTTCCAGCCAGAGGCCGGGCTTCGCCTGGCTCTTGACCAATGCCTTCATGGCCCCATTCTGTCCCAAAGGCGGGAATCGCTATCATGGCCCCGGCCGCTTTCCGGATCTGGAGGAAGGACTCATGTCCCTGGCTCTCGCCCGCCGCCTGTCCCTCAGCCTGCTCGCGATGACACTCGCCATGGCGGGAACGGCGGGGGCCGAAACCGGCGCCCGCATCCGCGTGGCCCTGACGTTCGACGACCTGCCGGTCCACTCGGCCCTCCCCGCCGGGATGACCCGTGCCGACGTCGCCACGAGCGTCCTCGCCGCGCTCGCGGCCCATCACGCGCCCCCCACGTACGGCTTCGTCAACGCGAAGAACCTGGTCGGGCCCGACAATGCGGACGTGCTGCGCCTCTGGCGGGCAGCGGGGCATCCTCTCGCCAGCCACACGTTCTCCCACATCGACCTGAACGCGAACACGACAGAGGCGTTCGAGCAGGACGTCCTGGCCAACGAGCAGTCGCTCCGGACGTACATGGGGAAGGCCGACTGGCACTGGCTGCGCTACCCGTACCTGCACGAGGGGGACACGATCGAGAAGCGGCGGGCGGTGCGGCAGTTCCTGAAGCGCCACTCCTACAGGGTGGCCCAGGTGACGCTCAACTTCGACGACTGGGCGTTCAACGATCCCTACGCGCGGTGCCTGGCGAAGAACGACCAGGCGTCGGTCGAGTGGCTGAGGGAGGCGTACGTGCGCCGGGCGTCCGAACGCCCTCTCGAGCGGGCCGGAGGCGGCGAGGCGCATCTACGGCCACGACATCGCCCACGTCTTGTTGCTGCACATCGGCGCGTTCGAGACGGTGATGCTGCCGAGGTTGCTGGACCTGCTGGATCAGCGCGGCTTCCAGCTCGTCACGCTCCCCGAGGCCCAGAGCGACCCGGCCTACGCGATCGACCCGGACGTGCCGTTCCCGGGCGGCGCGACGCTGCTCGACCAGATGAAGCGGGTCCGCCAGATCCAGGAGCCCGACGGACCCGCCGACGACACGCTTGCGAAGGTGAGCGGCCTCTGCCTCTGAGGCGCTCCCTCTAGCTTACTTCGCCGGGCTGGCGGCGGCCGGGGCTTCGAGCAGCGGATCGATGGCCGTCTTGAAGTCCGTGAACGGGGCGGCCCCCCGCAGGACGGCGACGATCCTGACCTTCGTGCGGTCGTCCGGAAGGGACTGGCCGACCAGGAAGGCGGGGGTGGACGTCACGCCGAGCTGGCGCGCCTCTGACATGTCGTGGCGGATCTGCGTGTCGTGGCGCCCGCTCGCCAGGCACTCCTGGAACTTCGGCAGGTCCAGGCCCACGGCCTTGGCGTGCGCATCCCAGGGCTCGAAGGACGCCTGGCTCTGGAAGAGCTGGTCGTGCATCTCCCAGTACTTCCCCTGGTCGCGGGCGCAGGACGCGGCCTGGGCGGCCTTGAACGCATCCTTGTGGATGCTCACGAGGGGATTGTCGACGAAGACCGTTCGGATCTTTCCCGTCTTGACGTACGCGGCCTCGACGGCGGGATAGGTGCCCCGGACGTAGGTCGCGCAGAACGGGCACTCGTAGTCCGAGAACTCGACGAGGGTGACCTTCGCCGAGGCCTCTCCCCTGGAGGGTCGATCGGAGACGTCGATCGTGGCGCCGATCCCCGTGGCCCTCGGCGTTTGGCGCGCCAGGGCGAGCTTCATCTCGGCGACGTCCTTCTGAAGGGCTTGAATCGTGGCGCGCAGGGCGTCGATCTGTTTCTGCAGGTCCTCCGGGGCCGCCTGAGCGACGACCGAACGCGCCGGAATCCCGGCGAGCATGGCGGTCGCGAGGAGTCCCGCGCCGATGCGTGCTCTTCATCGTCCCTGGTCCCTCCAGGCCCCCACGGTATACAGGGGTCCGGGGTGGCGCAAGGGGGCCCGCTCGACCTCGGGGAATCAACCGACCGACCGGTCCGACGGTATTGACAGGCCGCGAGTTGCCTGTCATTCTCCACACGGTCTCCCTCCAACGATCTGGGGAAAATAGACGGTGCTGAGACGCGCGAGTCTCGCTACCCGCCCCCAGGGCGTCGAGGTCTGCCGTTTTCCGCAAACCTCAGCACCCGATGTGGCTGGAAGAAGAGGAACAGAGATGACTCGATCGTGCGGACGCGCCCGTCGGCTCGTCGCCCTTCTCGGAATGGCCGCGTGCGCGCTGTCGCCTTCGGTGGTCCGCGCTGCCGAGCCGCCGTTCGCCACGCTCGAAGCTGCGGGCGGCGACGTCATGGTGATTCGTCTCGGGCAGCAGCAGCAACCCGCGCCCGAGATGCCCCTCCAGCGCAACGACGTCGTGGTCACGAAGCAGGGGCGCGCCACCGTGCGCTTCCAGCCCGACGGGACCGTGCTCCGGATCGGGCCGGACTCCCGCATCCAGATCGACGAGACGGCGCAGGAGCGGGGCGTGACCGTGTTCTTCGGCCGCATCTGGGCCCACGTCGTGCGGTGGAAGGAGCAGACGACGCGGTTCAGCTCCAACAGCACGATCGCGGCGATCCGCGGCACCGAGCTGACGTTCGGCGTGGCGGTGAACGGCGACGAGACGCAGGTCGCGGTTCTCGAGGGACACGTCGAGACCAAGACCGACGCCGGAAGCCTGGTGCTGAACGGCGGCCAGGTGGCGGCCGCGAAGAAGGGGAGCGCGCCGGCGCTGCGGGCGCAGGTCCGCCCGAGCGACGCCGTCCAGTGGGCGCTCTACTACCCGCCGGTCCTTCACGTCGCCTCCGGGTCGACCACGGGCGCGGCCTTGGAGGACAAGGTCCGGGCCTCGGCGAGCGAGTACCAGAAGGGGAACCTCAAGGGAGCCCTCGATCAGCTCGCGGGTGTGGAAGCGCAGGGGGCGCGTGATCCGCGGTTCCTCAGCTACCGGGCTTCGCTCCTCCTGGCCACCGGCAACGTCGAAGACGCCACCAAGGACATCGACCGCGCCCTGGAGCTGGCCCCCAACGACGCCGATGCGTTGGCGCTCCAGACCGTCATGGCGGTTGCCGGCAACCAGCCCGACAAGGCGCTCGAGAGCGCTCGGCGAGCGGTCGCCGCCGACCCGAAATCGGCCACGGCCCAGACGGCGCTCTCGTACGCGCGGCAGGCCCACTTCGATCTGGCGGGCGCTCAGGAGAGCCTCGAGGCCGCGGTGCGACTCGATCCGAACGACGCGCTCGCGTGGGCACGGCTCGCCGAGATCCGGTCTTCCTCCGGCCACCTGGACGAGGCCCTCGCGGCGGCCCGGAAGGCGACGGAGCTGGAGCCGAACCTGGCGCGCACCCAGACCGTTCTCGGGTTCACGTACCTGACCGCAGGTCAAGACCCACGACGCGACGGCGGCGTTCCAGAAGGCGATCGAGCTGGATCAGGCCGACCCCCTTCCGCGCCTCGGCCTGGGTCTGGCCCAGATCCGCGAGGGCGGACTGGAGAAGGGCCTCGGGACCCTCGAGACGGCCGTGAGCCTGGACCCGGGCCAGTCCCTCCTGCGCAGCTATCTGGCCAAGGCGTACTTCGAGGCCAAGCGGGGCGCGTCTGGCGTCGCGCGACTTCGAGGTGGCGAAGAAGCTGGACCCCAAGGACCCGACGCCCTGGCTCTACGACGCGATCTCCAAGCAGACCACCAACCAGCCCGTGGAGGCGCTCCAGGACCTCGAGCAGGCCATCGACCTGAACGACAACCGCGCGGTGTACCGCTCCCGGCTGCTCCTCGACTCGGACCTGGCGGCGCGCAGCGCGAGCCTCGGCCGGATCTACGCCGACCTCGGCTTCCAGGAGCTGGCCCTCGTCGAGGGGTGGGACTCGGTGAACACGGACCCGAGCAACTACTCGGCCCACCGGCTGCTGGCCGACTCGTACGCGGCCCTTCCGCGCCACGAGATCGCCCGGGTGAGCGAGCTCTTCCAGTCGCAGATGCTCCAGCCCCTCAACACGACGCCCATCCAGCCACGCCTCGGCGAGAGCAACCTGTTCCTGATCGCTTCCCAAGGACCGGGGGCCGTGGGCTTCAACGAGTTCAACCCGCTGTTCAACAGGAACCAGATCAACGGGCAGGGCAGCTTCCTCGCGGGGGAGGACAACACGCTGAGCGGCGAGGGGATCGTGTCGGGGATCTACGACAAGCTCTCGTTCAGCGCCGGATACAGCGGGTTCAAGACCGACGGCTTCCGCGAGAACGCCTCCCAGGACGACAAGATCGCCAACGCCTTCGCCCAGGTCCAGGTGACGCCCGAGCACGAGCCTCCAGGCCGAGGTGCGGCACCGCAAGACCGATACCGGGGACATCGAGCTGCGCTTCGACTCCGACGACTTCAACCCCCTCGAGGCCGAACACCGAGAAGAACACCAACGAGCGGGTGGGCCTGCGCCACGACTTCGGACCGAACGTGACCCTCCTCGGGTCGTACATGCACTCCGACAAGGACATCGACGTCGTCGATCCCCGACCCCGAGGGCATCGACAACTTCGACCTGGTCCAGAACGAGAAGGCCGACAGCGTCGAGGGGCAGGTCCTCTACCGCTCGGGGCGCGTCAAGGCGGTGACCGGCGCCGGCTACTTCGGCATCAAGGCGACGAGGGACCGCACCATCGACCTCCCGCTGGACGGCGTGTCCATCGGCAAGGACATCGACTCGAAGACCAACCACACGAACCTCTACCTCTACACCTACGTGGCGCTGCAGCCGAGCCTCACGCTCACCCTCGGGTTGAGCGGGGACCTGTTCGAGGAGACCGGAACGGCCCTCGGGTCTGTCGTGTTCGCCGGCCTGCCGGCGGATCCGCCGGCCCCGGCCGACCCCGAGGTCCTCGGGGAGAAGAACCAGGCCAACCCCAAGATCGGGCTCTCCTGGACGAGCAAGACCGGGACGACGCTCCGCGGCGCCTGGTTCACGGCCCTGAAGCGGACGCTCGTCACGGACCAGACGCTCGAGCCCACGCAGGTCTCGGGGTTCAACCAGTTCTTCGACGACCCGAGCGCCACGAAGTCCACGGTCTGGGGCGCCGCCATCGACCAGACGTTCTCGAAGACGGTCTTCGGAGGCGTCGAGTACTCGCAGCGGGACCTGACGATTCCCCAGTCCTTCTCCGAGGACGGCGACATCACGTTCCAGGTGAAGGAGCGCGACGGGGACGAGCACCTGGCCCGCGGCTACCTGTTCGCCGCGCCGCATCGCTGGGTGACCCTCGGGGCCGAGTACCAGTACGAGAAGCTCACCATGGATCCCGCGGCCCAGTTCAACTACAGCGTCGTGAAGACCCAGCGCGTGCCCCTCTCGGTCCGCTTCTTCCACCCCTCGGGGTGGGGCGGCTACCTGGGTGTGACCTACCTGAAGCAGGACGGCGAGTTCAGGAACAGTCTCGCGAGCGACTTCGTCCCGGGAGACCGGGACTTCTGGGTGGTGGACGCGGCGCTCCGCTACCGCCTGCCCAAGCGTTTCGGCTTCCTCGTGGCCGGTGTGAACAACCTCACCGACGAGCGTTCCACCTATCAGGCCACCGACTCCAAGAGCCTGCCGATCCGACCCGGACGCGTGGCGTTCGCGCGGGTGGTCCTGGCGGTTCCATGAGTCCTCGTATGGAAAGACTTCCCTCCACGTCGAGAAACGGCGATGAAAGGAGCAAGATATGATGAGATGTAGAAGGATGAGGCTGACCTCGGCCGCTGCGGCCGTGGGGTTGCTCGTGGCGACGGCTGCCATGGCACACGACGACGGTCCGCCCAGGTCGTGCTCGGGGGGGGGCTGGACGATCACTGTGGTTGCCGGGCCCTGCCCTGTACTGGACAACAGCACCCCCTCGTGTGCGGAGCCGGGTCCGGCGACGGGGATCCAGTATCAGGTCGTTGGCGCCGCCGACGTGGTGGCGACGCTGGCCACCATCAACAATACGGTCTCCACGGCGACGGGCAACGTGGTCTATGAGGCCTGCAAGGGCGAACCCCTGACCGGGATCGGAAAGTACTCCTGTCAGGAGCAGGCCATCCAGGGGAACCTCGTTGGCGGCAAGTTCTGGGTCGTCGTCGACGGGCACAAAGGGACGATCAGCACGTCGATCGTCGCGAAGAAGGGCAAGAACGCCCAGGCCTTCGTGATCGAGGGCTTCGGGACCGACCCGCCGAACGCCTGCGTGTCGAGCTGCGGCAACTTCGACCCCGACCAGACCCTCACCAAGACCGAGGTGCTGAAGTTCAAGGATTGCTCCGTGCAGTTCGACTTCAGCCTCACGACGGGCGAGGTGATGAACGCCGCGTTGACCGACCGACTCCGACCCCGGCGTGCGACTTCACGACGACCAGCGTCGACAAGCCTCAGCCCTCACCCTGGACGGCGTAGCCCACTGGGCAGCGCGCAAGTTCGGCGACGGCATCATCGCCAGCGGCTCGACGTCCTGCACGACGCGGGTCATCGGCGGACGCGTCTACACCTGGGGCAAGCCCTGCCCCTAGAGCCGTAGCCGACCGGGTCATCGCCCGGCGTTTTCTCGACGTGGGGGCGGCCGGGTCGCCGGCCGCCCCTCCATCGTCGTCCTTGCTGAACGCGACGACCGGGCGGAGGTCCGCTCAGCGGACGGGCGCGTCCCGGACGGCCTGGGCGAATTCCTTGGCGGTCGGGTAGCGCTCGTCGCGCTTCTTGGCGAGGGCCTTGCCGAGGATCTCGTCCCAGGTGGAGCCCAGCTTGGCGTCGACCGCCGAGACCTCGGTGGGGTGGGCCTGGATGATGGCGAACATCAGGGACGACATCGTCTCGCCCGTGAAGGGCTTCTTGCCGGTCAGGAGCTCGTACAGGATCACGCCGAGCGAGAAGACGTCGCTGCGGGCGTCGATCTTCTCGCCGTTGACGTGCTCGGGGGACATGTACGCCGGCGTGCCGATCAGGCTGCCGGTCTTGGTCAGCGTCGACTCCACGATCCTCGCGATGCCGAAGTCCATGACCTTCACGATGCCGGTCTTGGACACCATGAGGTTCTCGGGCTTGACGTCGCGATGGAAGACGCCCTTCTCGTGGGCGTGGTCGAGACCCATGGCGGCGTAGTAGATGATGTGCTTGATCTGCGCGGCGGTCAGGCGGTGCTTCTTCATCATCTGGGCGAGGGTGTCGCCCTCGACGAACTCCATGACGATGTAGGACATGCCGAGGGCTTCGCCGAGGTCGTAGACCGTGACGATGTTGGGGTGGGCCAGCTGGCCGGCCGTCTGGCCCTCACGGTAGAAGCGCTGCCGCATCTCGATGGCCTGGGCCGGCGACGATGTCGGTGTCCACCCGGATCGTCTTCAGCGCGGCCTTGCGGTTGATGACGGTGTCCCGCACCAGGTAGACGTCGCCCATGCCGCCGCGGCCGAGGTGCCGCTCGACCTCGTAGCGGCCGATGCGCCCGCCCGGGAGAACCGGAGAGCTTCCGCTGCCCCCGCCAGGGGTCGGCGTCCCCATGCTGCCGGGAGTCGGCGTCCCCATGTTGAGGTTCGACGGCTGTTGGGCCCGCGACGGGGTCGACGGTTGGTGGGCCGGCGACGGGGTCGGCTGAAGGCTCGTGACGTCGTCGGGCCCCGGCGCGGGTCCGACACCGATCGTCGGGGGAAGGACGGCTGTCGGCGCGGAGACGGCGAGTCCGATCGTGGGGCGATGGGACGAAGGTGGGCGCCGACCCCGGCACTGCGGTGGGGGCCCCTCGCCGGGTACGGTGTCGCCGCGAACGACCCGCTGCCGGAGGGGCCGACGCGCTCCATGCGCTGGGCCACGTCCTCGAAGGCCGGGTCCACGTCGAAGACCTTCTTGTAGGCGAGCTGCGCCTTGTCGCGCTGGCCGCGGTTCTCGTAGTCGAGGCCCAGGTTGACGAAGACGAGCTTCATGTCCTCGGTGACGGGCAGCTTGTTGAAGGTCGCGAGGGCCATGTCCAGCATGCCCTTCTCCTGGAAGCTCAGGCCCAGGAGCTTCTGGCTCTCGACGTTCTCGGCGGCGAAGTCGCGGGTCTTCTTCTCGCTCTCGGTGAGCTTCAGGGCGACCATCAGGCCCATGGGCGCGACGAGCGCCAGGACCGGGAAGAAGACCTTCACCCAGAGGCCCTGCTGGGCGTAGAAGAAGGCGGCGCCGCCCAGGACGAGGATCGCCAGGGCCGGGACGCCCGCGAGGAGAAGGGGCGTCGAGAGGCGCGGCATGCAGGCCGACGGCGAGACCGCACGCGGCGAGGAAGAGGCCCCACTCCAGGACCCAGGCCCACGTGGGCGCGCGGACGAAATCGGAGCGGAAGACGTTGTCGAGGAACGTCGCGTGGATCAGGACGCCCGGGCGCCTTGACGGCGAACGGGAAGCTCCGGTCGTCGATGCCCGCGGCGGTGCCGGCCACGAGCACGGCCTTGTCGCGAAAGGCGTCGTCGGGCACGTCGCCCCGGACGACGTCCAGGAACGAGTGCTGCGGAAACGCCTTGTCCGCCCGCGGCCGGCCAGTTGAGCAGGAACTCACCGGACGCCGACACCGGGATCTCCCACTGGCCCATCGAGAGGACGCCGTTCCTCAGGACGGTCTCCTGCAGCGGCGTCTTCGTGTAGAGACGCGCCACCTGGAGGGCGAGGGACGGATACGCCTTCTCGCCCGAGCGGATGACGAGAGGAAGCTGCCGGATCCGCCCGTCGTCGTCGTTCACGGTGCAGCACGTGGCCGAGAGCGGCGGCCGCGCCGGCCAGGACAGGCTCGGGCTCGATCAGGCTCGGGGCCGGCGGAAGGGCGATCGACTCGAAGCGGGGGAGGGCGTTTCCCAGGATCGACGCCGAGGGCTGTGTCCCGGGCGCGCGACGGGTCGCCCACCCGCATGAACTCGAACCCGAAGACGACGTTCCCGGCCTGGCGTCATGCGCCTCGGCCATGACCTGGCTGTTGGCCGCCTCACGGTCGACGGCGCCGAACGTGAAGTCGAAGCCGATCACGCGGGCCCCGGCCTTCGAGAGCCGGTCCACGAGAGGCACGTACTCGCTCCGCGGCCACGGCGGCGGCCCGAAGCGCTGGATGCTCTTCTCGTCGACGGCGACGATGACGACCTGAGGGCTGGGCCTCTCCGTGGCGCGGAGCGACTGCCACGTGTCGAGAAGCGCCAGGTCCGGCCGCCTCAGGAGCGGCGCGAACTCGGCGAAGAGCGCGCAGCGCCACGAGTACGCCGACAGCCCCCGCGGCCCACCGCTGGAGCCGCCGTCTTGCGATCCAGGCCTCGTCGAACAGCCTGCTTTCTTCGTTGCTCATCCGGGTCGCCGCACATCCTAGCAGAGACCCCGGTCGTCACGATACACGGCGGCCGAAAAGGAGAAGAAGCCCGCCGCCTCGGCCGGCGGCGGGCCGGGGGCTACTGGTCCTCGATCTCGCCGCTGCCGAAGGCGACCAGCCGCCCCTGCGTCTCGCGGCGCGACATGGCCTCCAGTTGGAGCAGGTGAGTGTAGTCGTCCTCGGGCATCATCGTGTCGTCGTCGAGCAGCAGCCGGCTGAGCGAGCGGCGACTCTTCCTGCGGCGGTTGCGGATGTCCTGGCGGCGGTGGCTCTTCACCCTCGGCATATAGGCACCCCGACCGAGAAAGTCCTGCGGGCGCCCGGCCGGCTCCCTCCAAACCCGTCCGGACGCCCCAGGAGGCGCCGAAAGCCGAGCGGCGTCTAGCTCTCTGAACTCTCGGAACCTTCGCTCACCAGGCAAAGCACGATGGGTGCCAGGCGGTCCCGTCCTCGTCGTTGGGCGCGAACATTGGGGTTTGTGATTGCGCCCCGGGCGCAGCGCCGGTGAGATGACGAGGAAACGCAACGCGCTTGTATCGCCGACTCAACGTCGGAGAAGGCGTTGACGGGCTCTCTCGCTAGCCGGGGTTTCCCGAGAGCCAGCCGCGTCGCATGTAGATCCAGATCCCGAGTTTCTCGTGGATCACGCTGCCGAAGGCCGCGAGCCGTTCCGCCGAGGTGTCGACCTCGTCGACCTGGAAGCGGCTGTCGATGGAAGGGCTCGAGACGACCGTGACGCCTTCCTTTTCGAGGGCCGCGCAGGCACGCCGGGAATGGATCGGCGAGGTGACGACGAGGAGGACCTTCCACGCTTTCTCGCGAGCGGCGGCCGCCACCGCCACGGCCTCCTCGCGGGTCGTGTCGCCGTGGCCGGCCACGACCAGGTCCCCCTCCACGCCGAGGCGGTCCCGCACCTCCCGCACCATCGCGACGCCCTGCAGGAGGGACGATTCCACGACGACCACCTGGTGCGCCTTGCGCAGGGCCAGGAGCTCGACCGCGTGCAGCGCTCGGCTCTGGGCCTCGTTGGTCCGTTGGGCGCCGGGGCGGAGCCCGGCGAACGAAACGAAGATCGCGTCGGCCGGCTCGGCCATCTCGTGCCGCACGAGCCCCTCCGCGAGCCATGCCGAGAAAGGCGTGAAGGCCACGATTCCCCAGAGGATGCCCAGGGCCAGCGTGAGCGCCGCGAGCACGCCCCGTAGGCGCGTGATCCCCACGAGGGCGCCCAGCACCGCCGCCAGGACGATGAGGGGCTCCTGTGGATGTTCGAACGACACGAGCGCCGGCAGGTCGAGATCGCGGGTGATGAAGCCCGCGAGGGTGCCGAGGAGGCACCCTTGAACGCCGTCCAGCACCGCCCCCGCCTGGGACCGCTTTGTGAAGATCATGGCCAATGTCCACCCACCCTGGAGGTTCGCAGTCGGGAAGTATAGTCCGGCTGGGGGCGACGGCCGCAGCGGCCGGGGGTCATTCGCGGCGCAGCGCCACCATCGGATCCACGTGCGCGGCTCGGAGGGCCGGAACGAGGCTCGCGACGAGGGTGACGGCGGTCAGCAGCAGCGCGACGACGACGAAGGTCGCGGGGTCCAGGGCGCTCACCCCGTAGAGCAGCCCCGCGATCGCGCGGGTGACGCCGACGGCGGCGACGAGGCCGATCCCGACGCCGATCGTCGCGAGGCCCAGGCCTTGCCGCACCACCATCCCCAGGACGTCCCGCGTCCCGGCGCCGAGCGCGACCCTGACGCCGATCTCGGCGGTACGCTGCGTCACCGCGAAGGCCATCAGGCCGTAGATCCCCGTCGCCGCGAGGACGAAGGCCAGAGCCGCGAGGATCGCGAGCAGCTGGAGGGTGAAGCGGCGGTCGCCGATCGACGTGCCGATGACCTCGTCCATGGTCCGCACGTGGGTCACCGGAAGGCCCGCGTCGATCGCTCGCACGCGTTGACGAAGGGCCGATCCCAGCATCGGCGAGGCTCCCGCGGTCCGCGTGACGATCGTCGCCGACGAGAGGGCCCGCTGGTTCGCCGAGAGGTAGAAGAACTCCACGGGCGTCGAGGCGAGGCTGTCGTGCCGGACGTCGCCCACGACGCCCACGATCTCGTACGACGCCGGCGATTTTCCGAGGAGCACGCGGCGGCCAACGGGGCTCTCGCCGGGGAAGAACCGGTCGCCGAACCTGCGGCTCACCACGACCCGGATCGGGACCGTCGAATCGTCCTGGTCGGTGAACAGGCGTCCCTCGAGGAGCGGGATGCGCAGGGTCTTGAAGTATCCGGGCGTCACCGTGTCGAACGAGACGACCGGACGCGCCCCGAGGTCCGGGAGCGGATGCCCCTCGATCGCGATCAGCGTCTGGGGTCCCGATCCCTCGAGAGGGATGGTCTCCGCGCTGCCCGTCGACGACGACTCCGGGGAGGGTCGCCACGTCCTGCTCGAGCCGCCGGTAGAAATCCCGGATCTGGGCCGGCTCGGCGTATCTCGATCGCGGCAGGCTGAGGTCGGGCGGCGACGACCTGCCCCGGATCGAATCCCGGGCTCACGGAGCGCACGCGCTCGAGGCTTCGGAGGAGGAGGCCCGCGCCGATCAGGAGGACCACGGAGATCGCGATCTCGGCGACCACGAGACCGTTCCGCAAGAGCGCGCTCCTGCGATCGCGGGACCCGCCGCGGGCCTGCTTCAGGGTGTCGGCCAGGTCGACCCGCGAGGCCTCGAGCGCAGGCACCAGGCCGAAGAGCAGACCCGTAGCGACGGCGCCCAGGAGCCGCCACGCCCAGGACCGTCCCGTCGAGGCGGATCTCGGCCGCGCGCGGCACGCTGTCGGCTGCCGCCGCGATCAGGAACCGCAGGCCCCACGCCGCCATCCCGACGCCGAGAACGCCGGCGGCCAGGGCCAGTACCAGGCTCTCCACGAGGAACTGGACGACCAGGCGCCGGCGACTCGCGCCGAGGGCGGCGCGCACGGCCGTGTCTCGCTCCCGCCCGACGGCCCGCGCCAGCAGGAGGTTGGCGACGTTCGCGCAGGCCATCAGGAGGATGAGGCCCACGGCGCCGAGGAGGATCAGGAGGGTGGGTCTCACGCCGCGCGTGGCCGGCTCCGCGAACGGCAGGGCGCGATAGCCGAAGCCGGCGTCCAGGAACGCCGACCGTTCGTCGTTCCGCGCGAGGACGTCCAGCTCCGCCTGGGCCTGTCGCTCCGTCACTCCGGCTCTTCAGGCGGGCCACGAGATCGAGGTAGCTCGAGCCTCGCTCCACGGCGCCGGGCGTGAGGAAGCTGGGCTCGAAGACCCGGGGCACGAGGACGTCGAAGGCGCGTCCGGGAAGCGCTGAAGTCGGCCGGCAGGACGCCGACCACGACGAGGACTCGCTCCGTCGACGGCGAGGGCCCTTCCGACGATGCGGGATCGGAGCCGAACTGCCGGCTCCACAGGTCGTGGGTCAGGAGCACCGACCGCGCCTCCCCCGCGCCCGTCCTCTTCCGCCCGGAAGTTGCGGCCCAGGATCGGTCGCACGCGGAGCGCGTCGAGCAGGCCGGACGAGCAGCGGAGGGCGTTCCATTGGCGCGGCTCGTCGCCCCCGGTGAACGTGACCGTGTCGCCCGTGTAGGCGCCCAGCGCCTCGAACGAGTGGTTGGACTCGGCCATTGCGGCAAAGCGCTGGTAGGAGACCTGGGTCAGGTCGAGCCCGCGGTCGGGCGCGGTGGCCCAGACCCCGAGGACGCGATCGGCCTCCGGGTAGGGGAGCGGCCGCAGGAGCACGGCGTCGACGACGCTGAAGGTCGCGGTGTTGACGCCGATGCCGAGGGTCGGCGCGAGCGAGGGCCGCGATCGCGAAACCCGGATTTCGGAGGAGGGCGCGGAGGCCTGGCGGACGTCCTGCCCCAGGGTGTCCATGTCCCGATCGCAGTATAGAGCGTGCCCGGGCGCACCCCGAATTCCTCGCGCGGCGCGAAAGGTAGCGGGCGAGTAGTACATGGTAATATCCCGTCGAAACCACAGGCTTTCGATGAACTCGAGAGCGCCGCCCCGTCGAGAGGCGATCTTCGAATGGATTTCGAGCGGATCGGCAAGTACAAAGTCGTCGGGAAGATCGGCGAAGGGGCCATGGGCCAGGTGTACAAGGCCCACGACCCCATCCTCAACCGATTCGTCGCCATCAAGACGATGCTGGCGTCCGTCGGCAGCGATGAGGAGCTGCGCAAGCGCTTCCACCGGGAGGCGCAGTCCGCGGCCGGCCTGAACCACCCCAACATCATCACGGTCTACGACTTCGGGGAGGAGCAGGGCGTCGCCTACATGGCGATGGAGCTCCTCGTGGGGCACGATCTGCGGAGCGTCATCGGGAACCTCGCCGTCACGCTCGACGAGAAGATGAGCATCATGGAGCAGATCTGCGACGGCCTCACCTTCGCCCACGCGATGGAGATCGTCCACCGCGACCTGAAGCCGGCGAACATCCACGTCCAGCCCAACGGCCAGGTCAAGATCATGGACTTCGGCCTCGCGCGCCTCGGCGCCTCGGACATGACGCGCACCGGCATGGTCATGGGGACGCCCAACTACATGTCCCCGGAGCAGGTGCGCGGGGAGAAGGTGGACGCGCGCTCCGACATCTTCTCCGTCGGGGCGGTCTTCTACGAGCTGCTCACGGTCCACAAGCCGTTCTTCGCCGACTCGACGCACGCCGTGCTCTTCCAGGTCGCTCGAGAAGGACCCCGAGCCGCCCCTCCACTGGGTTCCGGCGCTGCCGCCCCCGCTCGTCGACGATCCTCGACAGGGCGCTGCGCAAGAACCCGGACGAGCGCTTTGGCGATGCCGGCGAGATGCTCGACGCCGTCCGGAGCGCGCGCGAGACGATCCCGCCGGAGACCGCGATGCTGGCGCTCTCCCCGACCGACCGGACGTCTCCGACGCTCGCGGCCGAGGCCCCCCGCGCCGAGCCTTCGAGCGGCGCCAGGCGGTCACGATGGGCATCTCACCGGTCCGGCGGAGCCGCGTCCGACCCCCGGTCTCGTTCCCTACCCGCCCCGGTGACGGTCGCTCCACCGGCCCCGACCCTTCTGGGGCGGTCGCCGACCCGGGTCGAGGCACAGAGGACGGTCTCGCCCCAGGCGACGGTCGCGCCGCCCGCCGCCGGCCGCGGCCCGTGGGTCTACGCCGTGGCCGCGGTCGCGCTGGTCGCGGCCGGGGGAGGGCTCGGCTGGTTCATCACCCATGGGAACCGCGTCACGCCGCAGCCAGGCCCCTCCGCGCCTTCCCCCGCCACGGTCTTGATCGAGCTGGCCCAGAGGAGCCTCGACGCCAGGGACTACAGCCGGGCCCTCGACCAGGCCGAGCAGGCCCTGAAGGTGGACCCGGCCAGCACGGAGGTCCGACGGCTGATCGATCTCGCTCGGGGCGGTCTCGCGGCTCAGACGGCTCACGTTCGTGACGGTGATGGGACCGCCGTGCCGACGGCGGCTCCACCGGTCACCCTGAAGCCGTCGCCGTCCCCCACGAAGATCAAGCCCACGGCGCTGCCGCCCCCCACGGCGCCCCCGACGACCCAGCCCTACAGTCCGCCCCCGACGACGGTGGTCGCGACGACGACGCTGCCACCACCCGTGACCCAGCCGCCGCCCCCCACCACCGTGGCGCCGCCCCCGACGGCTCCCCCCACGACGGCCGCGCCTCCTCCGGTGGTCAACGAGGACGCGGCGGTCCGTCGCGTGATCGCGGAGTACGGCAGGGCCATCGAGGAGAAGGACCTGGCTCTCTTCAAGAGGCTCTATCCCGGTCTCTCGGCCGACGGGGAGAAGAGGCTACGCGACGCGTTTCAGGGCTCGGGAGCCCAAACCGTACGCATCACGATCAGCGACGTGCAGGTCTCGGGAGCCCAGGCGACGGTGCGCCTTTCCCGCCAGGACACGCTCGACGGCCAGTCCCGCACCTTTCAGCAGACGGTCCAGCTCAGCAAGAGCCCGTCCGGCTGGATCATCCGGGAGATCGGCCGCTAGCAGGGCTAGAAGCTGTACTCGAAGCCCAGCAGCGGGGTCACCTTGTCGCGAAGCCCCGCGTCGTTCAGCTTGAAGAGGACGTTGAAGTCCACGAGGACGCTGCCGCCGGCGTTGATCTTGAATCCCACCGAGCCGTTGCTCACGTCGAAGGATCCGCGCGCGAAGCCGATCTGGGGGAACTTCTCCCCGTTGGCGGCGGTGAACGTCGAGGTCTGGAGCCGCGGCGAGTTGATGACCCGCTGGCCGAGGAAGTCCGCCGCGAGCGTCGCCCACTTGGTGAGGCCGACGTCCACGCCGGCGATGTAGAAGAACTGGTCGGGCAGGTCCTCCTTGCGGTTCGTGGCCACGTCGCCGCCGAGGATGCTCTCGCCGTTCCACTGATACGCGACGTTCACGTGGGGCGCCACTCTCTTCGAGGCCCAGGAGAGGATGATCGTGGGCCGCACGCCCCAGGCGCCCGAGCCCAGGAGGTTGCGCTCGTCGCCGCGTCGGGAAACGCGTGTCCACCGTCAGGGCCAGGGTGGTGGGCCCGCTCTTCGGGGCGCTGGCCTTCAGGCGGAGGATGACGTCGCCGAGACCGCTGGCCGAGCCCGAGGACGCGTACGTTCCGGGTGTCGCCGAAGCCGCCGCTCGCGTCGGCGAAGTAGTGGATGGCCGGGTTGGAGGCGGTCCCGATCCGGTGGATCGTGGCCACCGAGCCGAGGTTCATGTCGACGTTGATGACCGGCAGCGCCAGGGACACGTCGACCTGCTTCGAGATGCCGTAGGTGAAGAACGAGTTGAACTGGCTCACCTGGGTGGAGATGGAGTTCGTGGTGGTCACGACGTCCCGTCGCCCGCCGCCGAGCTGCGCGTCGTCGTGGGTGAAGACGGCGGGCACCGCGTTCAGGTCGACGCCCTCGATCGTGTCGAAGGTGAAGCGCTGGAAGTTGAAGCCGAAGGTGAACTTCCCTTTGCCGATGGTCTCGGCGCGATCGGAGAGGATCGGGCCGAAGCTCTGCGTGCTGCGCTGGAAGACGCCCAGCGTGGGATCGAACGCGTAGGTGTAGCCCGAGGCGGGCGAGGGAAGCGATACGGCCGCGAGCTGGCTCGCGAGCGCGATGTTGAACTGCGTGAACTCGGTCTGGAAGCCGCTGTTGAAGTGGGCCGAGTGGGTCGAGCCGTCGGGGAGGACGGCCTGGCTGTCGACGACGAGGCCCTTGGGGCCGAAGAGGGTCGGGAATGAGGAGCGCCAGATCGGTGGGGGGCGGAGCTCCCTGGGCACGAGCGACGCTCGGGATTCCGGCCAACAAAAGGCATCCGGCCATCAACGTAGTCAGGCTTCGCATCGCGAAATCTCCTTCGCCCGGGCCCGGCGTCACCAGAACGCCGGGGGTGATCCTCTACTGTGGAAGCACTGCGACGCTACCACCCGCCCCGCGGAGGAGTCAAGGACGGCGTGCGGTGCTTGACCGCGATCGGCGTTCCCCCTAACCTAGGCTGTCCGCAGAGTGGGTCGGGTGATCGCCGCGGCTCGACGTCGGGGCCGGGGAGGAAAGTCCGGACTCCATGGGCAGTGTGCTGGTTAACGGCCAGCGAGGGTGACCTCAGGGAAAGTGCCACAGAAAACACACCGCCGAACTCCGGGGCGACCCGGGGTGGCAAGGGTGAAAAGGTGCGGTAAGAGCGCACCGCCGGCGTGGTGACACGACGGGCAGGGAAAACCCCACACGGAGCAAGGCCAAATAGGGGGGCGTTCGAGGCTGGCCCGGCTGAAGCCCCCGGGTAGGTCGCTGGACCCCGCGAGCAATCGCGGGGCTAGAGGAATGATCGCCGGCCGGTCCGCCGAGGGGCGGATCGGCGACAGGATCCGGCTTACAGACCCACTCTCCGGACGCTTTCTCCCCACGAAGGGAAGGAGGCGCGAGCGAAACGAGTCGAGCGAAGGGAGATCATGAAGATACTCGTCACGGGCGGAGCCGGTTTCATCGGAAGCCACATCGTCGAGGCCCTGGTGAAGAAGGGCCACGAGGTCCGCGTCCTCGACAACTTCTTCTCGGGGAAGCTCGAGAACCTCCGCGCCGTGAAGGGCGACGTCGAGGTCCTGCAGGGGCGACTGCTCCGATCTCGCGGCCGCGCGCCGAGCCGCGCGGGGCATCGAGGCCGTCTTCCACGAAGGCGCCATCGCGAGCGTCACGCGGTCGGTGAAGGACCCGCTCCTTTCCCACAACGCCAACGCCACCGCGACCATGACCATGCTCGTGGCCGCTCGCGACGCCGGGGCGCGCCGCTTCGTCTACGCGGGGTCGTCGTCGGTCTACGGCGACACGCCGACGCTCCCGAAACACGAAGGCATGATCCCCATGCCCCTGTCGCCGTACGCGGGTGCCAAGCTGGCGGGGGAGCACTACCTGCGGATCTTCGCCCGTCTCTACGGTCTCGAGACCCTCACGATCCGCTACTTCAACGTCTTCGGCCCGCGGCAGGACCCGGGCTCCCCGTACAGCGGCGTCATCAGCAAGTTCACGACGGAGCTGCTGGCGGGCCGGACGCCCGTCGTCCACGGGAACGGCCTCCAGAGCCGGGACTTCACGTACATCGCCAACGTCGTCGACGCGAACATGAGGGCGCTCAAGGCGAAGGGGCTGGCGGGGCAGTCGGTCAACGTGGCCACGGGGCGGCGGATCACGCTGCGGCAGCTCCTGGCGAGCCTCGCCCGCGAGATCGGCGTTCCGGCCAAGGCGACGTACGGGCCGCCCCGCCCCGGGGACGTCAAGCACAGCCTGGCCGACATCCGACAGGCCCGGAAGCTCCTCGGCTATCGGCCGATCGTGGACTTCGAAACCGGCCTCCGGCGTACGGTCGACTGGTATCGATCGACCCATAGGGGATAAGGGATCCGTCCTTAGGATCTCTGCGCCGGCCCACGCACCCGGCGTCCCGGAGCATCCGCGAGCCGACGCGGGTGTGCGGGCTCAAGGATTTGACGGATAGCGCGCGAACGCAACGCCTCTGGCGTGGCGTTTGCTTTCAGGCCTCCGAATCCCATTCCATCAGGAGGCCTTGCCGATGAAGCAGTGGCGCGTCGTGGCCGTTGGCTTGACCCTGTTCCTCATGTCGCTGAGCTCCGACCTGCTCGCCCAGCAGGCCGCCACGAGCAGCCTCGGCGGCCGCGTGGTCGACCCACAGGGCGTGATCGTGAGCGGCGCCCAGGTGACGATCCTGCAGAAGGCCACGGGGTTCTCCCGCGAGACCGTGGCCAACGCGGAGGGACTCTTCCGCGTGAACGACCTTCCTCCGGGCGAGTACGAGGTTCGGGCCACGGGCTCCGGCTTCGCCGAGACCGTCTACCGGTCGGTCTCCCTGGCCGTCGGGAGAACCGTGGAGCTGGCGGTCGCCCTGAAGGTGGGCGGGCGTGAGGAGAACGTGACGGTGGAGGGGACGCCCCTCGTCAACACGACGTCCGGTGTCGTGGACGGCCTGATCACCGCCGACGAGATCCACGACCTGCCGCTGAACGGCCGCAACTTCCTGGAGCTCTCCCTCCTCGTCCCGGGGAACAGCCCCGCCCCGAACTTCGACCCGACCAAGAGCAACACGGTCCTCATCTCCTCGGCGGGCCAGCTCGGGCGCGGCGCCAACGTCACCATCGACGGGGCCGACATCAACGACGACGCCGTCGGGGGAAGCACCCAGAACATCTCGGAAGAGGCGGTCCAGGAGTTCCAGATCGCCACGAACCGGTTCTCGGCGGAGCTGGGACGCTCCGGCTCCTCGGTGACCAACGTCGTCACGAAGTCGGGCACCGACGCCACCCACGGCTCCGCCTCGGTTTTCCTCCGCGACCACAACTGGCAATCGCTTCCGGCGACGTACGATCGGAGCAACGGCGAGGAGCCTCCCTTCAGCCGGCAGCAGTACGCCTTCGGCGTCGGCGGCCCGCTCGTGAAGGACAGGCTCTTCTGGTTCGGCTCCCTCGAGTACCGGGATCAGGACGGCGGCGTCCTCGTGGGTACCCGCAACCTGGACACACGGACCATCTCGCGCACCTTCGCTCCGGCGCCCGCTGAAGGACACGATGGCCAGCGGGCGCCTCGACTGGATGCCGGGCTCGGCCGACCGCGTCACGCTGCGCTACGCCTTCCAGCACTCCTCCGACACGGGAGCGAGCTCCCTGGACCGCGCGATCGGGTCGGCGACCTACAGGCAGAAGAGCACGAACGAGGCCCACTCCGGCCTGGTCTCGTGGACCCACACCCTCTCCCAGTCCTCGACCAACAGCTTCCGTTTCGCCGTGAGCGACTTCGACAACACGACCGACCCGACGAACCCCGGGATCCAGTACACGTTCCCCAGCATGCTGGACGGGGCGTCGTTCCGGGTGCCCCAGGCGACGACGCAGCGCCGCTACCAGTTCGACGATACCGTGTCGGTGCTTCTCGGGAACCACAGCCTCAAGGTCGGCGCCGAGTATCAGAAGATATCGGCCAATTTCGGCCTCGGCGTCTTCCGCCAGGGGCGGATCGAGTTCGTCCAGGACTTCCCCGAGTTCGACCTGAACGGCGACGGGCGCGTGGACGACAACGACCTGCTCTTCGCCGTCACGCTCCGGAGCAGCAAGCCCGACCAGGACCTGAACCTCGACAACCAGGACAACAGCCATTTCGCCGGCTTCGTTCAGGACGATTGGCGCATCCACCCGCAATTCACCATCAACGCCGGCGTGCGATACGAGGTGGACACCGACGTCAAGAACGTCAGCGGCTACGACCAGGTCAACCCCATCGTGAAGCCGTTCTACGTCGGGGACCGCAAGCGCGACGGCAACAACTTCGGCCCGCGGATCGGGTTCAACTGGGCGTCCAAGGACGCCCGCACGAGCATCCACGGCGGCTACGGCATCTACTACGACCGCGTGACGCTCGAGATCGTTTCGCTCGAGCGCGGGCTGGACGGGCGCTCCCTCGTCGTCGAGGTGCGTGCCGGGAACGTCTTCTTCCTGGGCCCCCAGGGGCCGGCGCCCGGGCGCGCCCATCGTTCGAGAACCCCTTCACCGGCTTCATCCTGCCGGGGGCCGGAGCCTCGGGGATCGACATCATCGACAACCGGCTGCAGAATCCCACGGTGCAGCAGTTCAACCTCGGGTTCCAGCGACAGATTGGACGGGACTTCGTCCTGCGGGCCGACGCCATCCACAACCTCGGGACGCACTTCATCATCGGCCGGCCCCTCGGGACCGTGTACAACCCCGTGGTGGGAGGGCCCGACACCGTCGTGAACCTCGAGTCGAGCGTCAACACCCACTACGACGGCCTCCTGATGTCGGCCGAGAAGCGCTTCTCGAAGGGATCGCAGGTCCGCGTGGCCTACACGTTCTCGAAGGCCCTCAACTACGCGAACGACGACCAGATCCCCTTCTCGTACGGTCCAGTCGATCCGAACAACCTGCGCCTCGAGTACGGGCCGACGCCCAACGACCAGCGCCACCGCCTGAGCGTGTCGGGGACGTTCGCCCTCCCGGCCGGGTTCCGCGTCTCGCCGATCTTCACGTTCGCCACCGGCGTGCCGATGGACATCCACATGCCCGACGGCAGCGGACGGGTGCCGGCCTTCCAGCGCAATGCCGGAGGACGGCAGTTCAAGACCGGGGCCGAGCTCAACTCGTTCATCGAGAACCTCAACGCCGCGGGTGGGATCAAGGGCGTCCCGCTCCCCCTCGTGAACGACGACGCGCAGTTCAGCGACAACTTCCAGTCCTTCGACGTCCGCCTCTCGAAGGTCTTCAAGGTCGGCAAGGGCGGCGGCTCCATCGAGGTGATCGCGGAGGCCTTCAACCTCTTCAACGCGACCAACATCCTGGGGGTCTCCACGTCCAACTACTCGGGCTACTCCAACGTGCTCGTCCGCGACAGCAGCGATCCGACGAACCCCGGCTTCCTCAAGTCCTCGGGCTTCGGGAAGCCGATCACCACGGCGGGGGGCGTCTTCGGCAGCGGTGGGCCGCGGGCGTTCCAGTTCGGGGCGAGGATCGCCTTCTGACGGAGCTCAAGCGGCAGCTCGGTCTCGGCTCGGCCACGGCGGCGGTCGTGGGGCAGGTGATCGGCGTCGGTATCTTCCTCACGCCCGCCGCGATGGCGAAGTCCGTCGGATCGCCGTTCTGGATCCTCGTCGCATGGCTGCTCATGGGAGCGATGGCCCTGTCGGGCGCTCTCTGCTACGGCGCGCTTGCCACGCGCTTTCCCGAGGCGGGAGGCGGTTACGCGTACCTTCGTGAAGCCTGGGGCCCCCGCCTGTCGTTCCTCTACGGCTGGCAATGCCTGCTCGTCATGGACCCCGGGCTGACGGCGGCACTGGCCACCGGCGTGGCGGCGTACGTCTCGGCCGTCGCGCCGCTCACCGCGGGGGGGCAGAAGGTCGTGGCGATCGCATGCGTGCTCCTGCTGGCCGCGGCGAACGCGATGGGCCTCCGGATCGGCGACGGCATCCTTCGTGGCGTGACGGTCCTGAAGCTCGGGGCCCTGGCCGCGCTGGTCGTCTGGGGGTTCGTGAGCGGGGCGGGAGACTTCGGCCACTTCGTCCCCCTCGTCGCGCAGCGCGCCGGCTCCGTGCCCCTTCTCCCCGCGATGGCCGGCGCCACGGTGGCGGCCTTCTTCTCGTTCGGCGGGTGGTGGGTCGCCGCCAACCTCGGCGGCGAGATCCGCGACGCGGAGCGCGTCCTCCCGAGGGCGCTCGCCCTCGGCATCGCGATCACCACGGGTGTCTACATCCTCGTGAGCGCGTCGTTCGTCTACCTCGTGCCCATGGAGGCCGTGGCCTCGGGAGAGACTTTCGCCGCCCAGGCGGGGACCGCGCTCTTCGGTCCGACCGGGGGAACGATCCTCACGGGAGTCGTCATTCTCTGCGTCCTCGGGAGCGCGGCGGCCTTCCAGCTCCTGGCGCCGCGCGTCTACTACGCCATGGCGCGGGACGGCGTCTTCCTCGAGAGCGTCGGGCGGCTCCACCCGCGCTTCGGGACGCCGGCGCGCGCCATTGCACTGCAGGCCGCGCTGGCCTCCGCCTTCATCGCCATGGGCACTTTCGACGAGATCGTGGCCTACTTCGTCTTCGCGACGGTGGCGCTCGTGGCCATCACGGTGGCCGGCGTCTTCGTCATCGACCGCGGCGCGCCGGCCGCCGAGAGGCTCCGGAGCCGCATCTGGGGCTATCCTGTGACGCCGGTCGTCTTCCTGATCCTCTCCTGTCTCGTCCTGGCCCTCTACGCCGCCCACCGACCCCTCCAGGCGTCCCTCGGCGTCGTGGTCGTCGCCCTGGGCGCGCCGGTCTACGAGTGGGTCGCCGCGGCCAAGCGATCCCGTCCGTCCGGCGAGGCCGAGGGCGCGTGACCGACGCCCTGGGCGTGGGGCGGGGCTAGCGGACGACGGTGCGGGCGTCGGCCGCCCGAAGGGCGTCGGTCCAGCTCTTCTGAAGCTCCGGGTAGCTGAGAGCGAGGGCCACCGGCAGGGCCTCCTCCGAGGGCATCCGGTCTCCCAGGGCCGAGAGGAGTCGAACGATCCCCGGCTCCCCGCTCTGGCGCAGGATGTGGGCCACGGCCGATAGGCTCTCGGCGTAGGCCTGGACCGCGTCGGCTTCCGAGAGGGACTGGAACGGGGCTTCCAGTGTGAGCAGGGGGAGGAGTCGGCCCTGACGCGCCGCGGGCGCCAGGACCGCGTCCTCGCGCGTCGGGTCGCCCCCCTCCAGCCATTGGGCGATCCCCTCCTGGAGCCACGTGGGGCAGTTGCCCGCCGTGCGCGCGGCGATGAAGGAGTGGGCCAGCTCGTGACGGAGCACGCGCGTGAGGCGAGGGGTGGCACCCTCGAGGCCCTGGACGGGGACGCGGATCGTGCCGTCGTTCAGACCCTCGGCCCACAGGGGAGTCCGGGCGTCCTGGAAGCGCGCCTCCGTCTGGAGCACGACGGTGATCGGCTGGTCGGGCGTCCCGCCCAGCCGGCGTCCGTAGTCGTTGTACGCGTCGGTGAGGACCCGCACCACCGCCAGGCCCAGCGGCTCGTTGACCCCTCCGTCGTAGCGCACGCGAAACTGCGGAGGACGCGTGGGCCCCGCGGTCGGCATGGCGGGCTCTCCCAGCTTGCGCTGGACCTCCGGGTCCGGGTGAAGCTGGAGGCTCCGGCGATATTCGATCTCCGCCCCCGCATGATCGCCCAGGACCGCGAGGGCGTCGCCCCGCAGGGCCAGCGTCGTCGCGTTCCGGTCGTCGATGCGGAGGGCCCGATCGGTCGCGTCCTTGGCCGAGCGGCCGTCGCCGAGGCGGATGTACGCCTCGGCCAGCGTCTGGAGCGCCGCGAGGGAGCTCGGGTTGTGAAGGAGGGCCTGATGCACGGCTCGAACCGCTTCCGCCGGGTCCTCATGGGCGAGCCGCTCGCGGGCCCGCTGCACCTCGGGGTCGGCCGAGGGCTCGGGCCCCGCCTTCTGGTCGACCCTCTGGACGAGCGATCTCGGGAGGCCGAAGGTCCCGCCGTTCTTCTCGTACAGGAGCTGCGTTCCCTGCACCCACGTCCTGTCGGCCTCGATCGTGCGGCCGTTGGTCAGGACGATCGTGTCGGCCCGTGTCCAGGCGGGGAGGAATACGACGAGAGCCGCAGCCGCGGCGACGGCGATCGGGCGACCCACGTCAGGGGATGACGCTCGCCGTGGAGACGGCCTTGGGCGTCGCGCCTCCCTTGCGGAAGTACTCGGGGATGGACTTGACGGCCGCGTGGGCCCCCGCCTCGTTCTCGTACACGCCCCAGCAGATCCGGTAGCAGGAGCGCCCCTTGTACTCGACCGGCACGATGAAGAGCTCCTGGGCCGACACGTTCTGCGAGGCCTTGGCCACCGTCTCGTCGGCGCACGCCACGAGGAGCTGCACCGTGTAGGATCCGCGCCCCACGCTCTTCAGGCTCGCGGCGAATTCGCGCGCGGCCTGCGTGAAGTCCCCCTTCTCGAGGGCCGTCCGGGCCTCGGCGAGCGAGCCGCTCCCCGAGCGGCGAGTCGTCGCGGGCGAGGGCGAGGGGCGCGGCGACGGGGGGGAGGGGGCGTCGGGCTCGGCGTCGTGGGAGGGGGAGGGGTCGAGACCGGAACGGGTGTCGTGGTGGCCACAGGCGTCGCGATGGGCGAGGGCTCGGCGTCGGGCGCGGGTGTCGCGACGGGGGCCAGCGTGGTCGTGGTCGGAATCGGCTTGGGGCTGACGGCTACCGGAACGATCGGGCCCTGGCCGCGGAAGAACCGGTACCAGACGCCGCCGCCGACGCCCGTGGCCAGCACGAGGGCCGCGGCGGCGGCCGCGATGAGACCGCCGCTCCCGCGCCGTGGCAGGGGGCGCGGCGTGGCCTGCCCGAAGCGAGGCTCCCATCGCTCCTCCTTCGGTTTCTCGAGGGGCGTCAAGGGTCCCTCGAGACCGCGCGAATTGAGGAGGGCGTCGAGGGCCGCGAGGTCCTCCCGGCTGGGGGGGCTCGGCTTCACAGGCGCGTCGTTCCCCGCGGCTTCGAAGCTCGCGTCGGCCATGGAGGGAAGGCGGATCTCGCGCGGCCCCACACCGGGGTTCGTGTCGGTTGGGGTCGGCCGGCGGGGCGGGGCCACGAGCGGTGGCCGCGCCGGGGGAGGCGCCGTTGGCTGTGGCTGCGGTTCCTCGACCACGACCGCGGGCGTGCCGGGCTCGATATAGACTGTCTCGGGCTGATAGCGCCGCGAAGACGCCAGCGTGACGGCATCGGGCTCGGCTGCGGGGGCGAACGTTCGCGGGTCCAGCTCCGGTTCGATCTCGGCCGTCGCACTGGTGGTAGCACCGGCACCGGGAGAAAACGCCATCCGCGCCGTGGTGCCGAGATCCAGGTCCTCCCCTTCCACGATCGCAAAGCCCGACTCTACCGGCGCTTCCACCGCGGCTTCCGCCTGACGTGACAGGCCCAGGAAGAGGAGGCCACAGGCGATCTTGGCGGCCTCGAACTCGTCGATGCGAGCCGCCGCCGCCGCGTCCTTCAGCGAGCGCCGGCCGTCGAGGTGCTCCGGGAGGTGGGCCGTCTCGGCCTGGACCTCGGCCAGACGCTTCCCGGCGTCCTCCGTGAGGGAGATGACGGCGTCGAGCCCTCCCAGGTGCCGGAGCACGAAGGCCCGGTCCCCGACGCGCCGGATCGCCGCGAGGACCAGCTTGTCGGTCGAGAGCTTGAGGTCCACGGCGCCCTTGGGGAGAACGCCGTCCTCGAACTCGAAGGAGCCGCTGTCGTAGGAGAGGACGTCGGAGAGGATCCGCTCCACCTTGGCACGCGCCGCTTCCGAGAGCTCTCTCTGACTCACGAAGCCGCTCTCGGCGAGGACCTTGGCGAGGGGGCTCCCCGGCCCCACCTTGGTGTTGACGTCCTCGAGCTGCTCCGGGGAGATGCGCCCGCTCTCGATCAGGATCGACCCGAGCTGGTCCTTGGGATCGTTGGACGACCCGAAGAGAATCCGTCCGCCGCGGAAATAGAGGGCTTTCTGGTACGCGGGTCCGTCCACCTTGAGGGAGCCGGTGGCTGCCTGCCGATGGAGATCCATGAGAAGAAACGGGAAGGCTTTCGGGTCGATCGTACCGCTGATGGGGAACGCGTCTTCGGCCAAGAAGCCTCCCGGCGGACGCCAAGCCCCTTCCCATGCCAGGGGTGGATCGCCTTTTGACTCAACATATTACCATGGGAGGTCCGGCTCCGCGCGCTTCGGGTGGTAGATTGTGGGGGTGCCGTACATCATCGACGGCAACAACCTCCTGGGGTCGTGGGGGGGGCCGCGCGGGCGCGACGACCGCCGCGGCGAGGTCGTCCGGCGCGTGGCCGCCTTTTGCCGCGCTCGGAACGTGAAAGCCACGCTCGTGTTCGACGGCCATCCGCTCCGACCGGACATGGCCGCGCAGGATCTCGGTCCCCTGGCCATCCGCGTTCCGGAGGCCGGGCGCGACGCCGACAGCCTCATCAAGGAGCTCGTGGAGCGCGCCCCTCGCGCCGCCGAGATCATCGTCGTGACGTCGGACAAAGCCCTTTACTCGTACGTCAAGACCCTCGGGGCGTCCGTCCTCCGAGCGCACGAATGGAACGCGCTCGAGCGGCGTCTCGCCCCGTCACGGGAGGGCGGCTCCGAAAAGCCCGAGCGCGAGGAGGACGTCGCGTTCTGGCTGAAGACGTTCGGGGGCGAGGACGACTGAGCCGCGGGAGTCGAAGCGGCGCGTGAGCGTCAAGTTCTCTTTCCAGCGCGATCCGCCGCGTCCTGGCGTGCCCCAACACCACATCCGCTGACCGCTGACAAGGCGCGTTGACGCCCTCCGGGCGCATGCGCCCGATCTCCGCGACGTGGCCGCGCTCCGCAAATTCTTTGGTTCGAGGCGCATCGCCCGACCCTCCGCACCCTGGCACCGCCCTTGCCCCTAGGCGAGGCGTCGTGAGTCGGACCGGCGTCGGCCGCCGCGGGAGAGACGGAGGCCGGCGCCGGAACTCGGAGAAGAGGAGAGGGACGGCTCGCGAGGCCAATCACGAACCAGGCCCTCATCGGATCCGGCATTGCGGACAAAGCCCGGGGCGTCTAGAGGCGTCCCGCCATTGAAGGAGAGAAAGACATGAAGCTCCATCGCATCGTTTCCATCGCAGTGGCCTTCGTCCTGGCCATGACCGCCGCCACCGGCATCGTCCAGGCGGCCGACAAGCCCGCTCCCGCCGCGCGCCCCGCGCGGACGGCGAAGGCGGCTCCGACGGCGAAGGTGAACATCAACACGGCCACCGCTCAGCAGCTCGCGACGCTGCCGGGCGTGGGCGAGAAGGTCGCGGCCCGCATCGTCGAGTACCGCCAGAAGTCGGGCGGGTTCAAGTCGCCCGCGGAGCTGGTGAACGTCCAGGGCATCGGCGAGAAGAACCTCCACAAGATCGAGGCCTATCTCACCACCGGCGACGCCAAGAGCGCGTCGGCCCGGTAGGGAGCACCGAGGGGGTGGCGGCCCGCGCCGCCGCCCCCTTCTTTCGCGAGGTGAGCCATGTCCGAACGCGGTCATTCCCTGGTCGAGATGGTCGTCGTGGTCGCCATCCTGATGATCGGAGCCGCCGTCGCCGCGCCGACCCTCAGGGCCTATTCCGTCGAGTCGCAGCTCCTGGGGGTCGGCCGCGGGTTCAAGCTCAGCTTCCTGAAGGCGCGCTCCGTCGCCACGAAGAAGAGCGTGTACACGGCCATCCGCTTCGAGCGCCGGCCCGCGGGGATCTTCTACAGCGTGTATGTCGACGGGAACAACAACGGGGTCCTGGCCAGCGACATCGCGACCGGCGTCGACGCGCGGATCGAAGGCCCGTTCCTCCTGACGAGCGGCGCGCCCGACGTGCGCGTGGCGATCCCCCCCGGGACGCCCGCCATCCCGCCCGACAGCGGCGACCTGGACACCGGCGACCCGATCCGCTTCGGGTCTTCCGACACACTCTCGTTCTCGCCCCTCGGGACGGCCAGCCCGGGCACGTTCTACCTGTCGGGTGTCGGCGCGCAGGCCGCCGTGCGGGTCACTCCGGCCACGGGCCGCGTGCGGCTCATGATCTGCCGAGGCGGCCGCTGGAGAGAGCGATGAGACCGAGCTCCTTCGACCCGAGCCCGGACTTGGCTCCGGCCGTCGCCCGGGTCGACCCGCGCGACGGCGCCACCCAGGTCCTTCGCGACGCCCCCGTGATCTTGCGCATCTCGCAGCCCCTCGACCCCGAGAGCCTGTCCCTCGAGACCGTGTCCGTCGAGGACGACGATGGGACGGTGCCGGGCTGGGTGAGGCTCAGCCCCGACTCTTTCGTCGTGATCTGGGGAGGCGACCGGCCGTTGCGCGCGTTCATGCTGCACTTCGTCGTGGCACGGGGGCTCCGCGATCGCCGTGGCCGACCCGTCCACCCCCACTGGAGCCGATTCGTTCCCTGCGATCTGGCGCGGGAGGACCTGCGCCTGTAGGTGACGGGCCCGCGCGGCGCTCCTGCCTTCAGCAGTTCCCGCCATTTCCACCCGCCTCTCGTCCCACCCCGCCCTAACAGGGCGGTCCCCTTCCCAAACCCTCGATCAGGCGCCGCGCGGGCCCACTTCGGCGCTCTCATGCTAGATTCCCCTACGGGAGTCGCGCCATGAGCAGCCACCACTACCTTCTGCTGACCCTCGCGCTGTACACGGTGGGCGCGCTCCACGTGGCCGTCCACGCGGTCGCCCGAACGCGCCTCCTGACCTCCTGGACGGTCACGGCGACCCTCGCCGGCTTTGCCACACACACGGCCAGCCTCTCGCAGCGCTGGACCGAGGCCGGCCATTTCCCGGTGGTGGGCCTCCACGACGGGTCGTCCTTCGTGGCGTGGGCCATCGTGCTCGCGTTTCTCGCGACGTACGTGAGGACCCGCGTCGAGGCCCTCGGGCTCGCCGCGTACCCGGCCGCGTTCACGCTCGTCCTCGTGGCGAACCTGACGCCGGCCACCGAGCGGGCCGACCCCGTCCTGAAGAGCCTCTTCCTCCCGATCCACACCACGTTCGCGCTGTTCGGTTACGGGCCCCTCTTCCTGGCCTTCGCCATGGGCGTCCTGTACCTCGTCCAGGAGCGCGAGCTGAAATCGCGGTCCCCCCAGAGGTTCTACTACCTCATCCCGAGCCTCGAGCGCTGCGACACGATCAGCGGAAGGAGCGTGGCGGTCGGACTCGCCTTTCTCACCCTGGCGATCATCACGGGGCTCCTCTGGAGCCACGCCGCCTACGGCCGCTACGTCACGTCGGACCCCAAGGAGTGGAGCGCGCTCACCGCGTGGATCATCTACGTCGTGATCCTGACGGCGCGCCGCCGCGCGGGGTGGGGCGGGCGGCGGGCCGCCTGGCTCGGGATCGCCGGCTTCGGCCTCGTCCTCTTCACCTTCGTCTGGGTCACGATGCTGTCCGCGGTCGTGAGAGCGGCGCGGTAGCCCCGATGCTCGTCATCGTCGGCGTGAGCCATCGCTCGGCGCCGCTCGAGGTCCGCGAGGCGCTGGCCTTCCCGCGGGACGCCCTCGGTGCCGCGCTCGCGCGGGTCCGCGAGGCGGCCGGCCTCTCGGAGGCGATGATCCTGTCGACCTGCAACCGGGTCGAGGTCTACGGGCGCGACGACGAGCCCGCGGGGAGCGACGCCCTCGCCCGCTTCCTCGCCGAGTCCCACGGCCGGCCACCCGAGTTCCTCGCCCCGTACCTCTATCGGGTCGAGGGGGAAGCGGCCGTGCGTCACGCCTTCCGGGTGGCGGCCAGCCTCGACTCCCTCGTCATCGGCGAGCCGCAGATCCTCGGGCAGGTGAAGGAGGCCTACCAGATCGCCGAGGAGGCCCAGAGCCTGGGCTCCACCTTGAACGCCCTGCGCAACCGTTCCCTCGCCGCCGCCAAGCGCGCCCGGACCGAGACGGGGATCGGGCACAACGCGGTCTCGATCTCGTACGTCGCCGTGGAGCTGGCCCGCAAGATCTTCGGCGAGCTGAAGGACCGCAACGTCCTCCTCGTGGGCGCCGGAAAGATGACCGAGCTGGCCGCGAAGCACCTGGTGCGGAGCGGCGCGCGGGCCACCGTGTTGGGCGGGCGCACCTTCGAGAAGGCCGAGGAGCTGGCCGCCGCTCTCGGGGGACGGGCGGCTCCGTTCGAGTCGCTCCGCCAGGAGCTCGTCCGGACCGACATCGTGATCAGCGGCACCGGGGCTCCCGGGATCGTCATCCGCAGGGAGGACGTCGAGGTCGCGCGCGCGGGGCGGCGGCGGCCGCTTTTCCTCATCGACATCGCCGTGCCCCGAGACATCGAGGCCAGCGCCGGGAAGCTGGACGGCGTCTTCCTCTACGACATCGACGACCTGAAATCGGTCGCGGAGGCGAACCTCCGCGAGAGGAGGAAGGAAGCCGCCGCGGCCGAGGCCATCGTGGAGCAGGAGGTGCGCGAGTTCCTGGCGTGGCAGAAGTCCCTGGACGCCGTCCCGGTCCTCGTGGAGCTGCGCCGCCGGGCCGAGGAGATCCGGAAGGAGGAGCTCGCGAGGGCGCGCAAGCGCCTCGGAGCTCTGACCCCCGAGCAGGAGCAGGCGCTCGAGGCGGCCACGACGGCCATGGTGAACAAGATCCTCCATCCCCCGACGGCCGCCCTGAAGGAGATCGCCCGGAACGGTCAGGCCGCCGACCAGATCGCGCTCATCCGACGGATCCTGGGCCTGTGAGGAGCCGTCGGTGCTGATCCGCATCGGCTCTCGGGGAAGCGCCCTGGCCCTGTGGCAGGCCGAGCACGTGAAGACGCGCCTCGAGGCGCTCGGTCACTCCGTCGACGTGCGCGTCATCACCACGACCGGCGACCGCCTTCAGACCGCGCGTCTCGAGAGCGTCGGCGGGAAGGGGGCGTTCCTGAAGGAGATCGAGGACGCCCTCCTCGCCGGAGAGGTCGATCTCGCCGTCCACAGCCTGAAGGACGTGCCCACCGCGCTCCCCGAGGGACTTTTCCTCTGCGCCGTGCTCGAGCGAGCCGATCCTCGCGACGCCCTCGTGTCGGCGGACGGCCGGGGCCTCATGGCCATGCCCTCCGGCGCCACCGTCGGCACGACCAGCCTCCGCCGCCAGGCGCAGCTCAGGGCTCTTCGCCCCGATCTGGTGGTGGCCGACCTTCGCGGGAACGTCGACACGAGGATCCGCCGGCTCCGAGAGGGCCGATTCGCGGCGATCCTTCTCGCCATGGCCGGCCTCTCGCGCCTCGGTCGTCTGGCGAGAGGTGACGGAGGTTCTCGAGCCCGAGGTGATGCTCCCGGCCCCAGGGCAAGGCGCCATCGCCCTCGAGTGCCGCGTCGGCGATACGGGCACGGCCCACGCCGTGTCGCCTCTTCTTCACGAGCCCACGTCCCGGGCGGTGACCGCCGAGCGCGCGCTCCTCGCCGCCTTGCAGGGGGGATGCAACGTGCCGCTGGGCGCTCACGCACTGCTCGAGGGCGACACTGCTCTCGCTGAGGGCGTTCGTCGCCCGCGCCGACGGCTCGGCCGTGCTCCGAGCCGAGGGACGCGGTGCGGTCGCCGAGGACCTCGGCCGGCGCGTGGCCGACGACCTCCTCGCGGAGAGGCGCACGGGAGCTGATGCGGGCGTGAGCGCGGGGGGCGGGGAGGTCGGAGCCCTCGCGGGTCGGAGGATCCTCGTCACGCGCCGGCCCGAACAGTCCTCGACCCTCGTGGCTCGGCTGAAGGACGCTGGGCGCCACCGTCCTCGAGCTCCCGACGATCGAGGTCATTCCCCCCGAGGACCTGGCGCCCCTCGACCGCGCTCTCGAGGAGCTGCACCGGTACGACTGGGTCGTCTTCACGAGCGCCAATGGCGTGCGAGCGGTCCGTGAGCGGATGACCGGCCTGGGGCTGCCCGCGGCCGCGCGGGGGACGGCGGTCGCGTCGGTGGGGAGCGCGACGACCGAGGCTCTCCACGAGCGCTTCCCGGGCCAGGAGGTGGCGCTGCAGCCTTCCTCCGATTTCAGCGCGGAGGGATTGGTCGAGGCGTTCCTGGCCCGAGGCGTCGCGGGCCAGCGCTTCCTCCTCCCCGTCTCGGCGCAGGGGCGAGACCTCCTCGAAAAGGCCCTGGTCGATGCCGGAGCCACCGTCGAAACGGTCGTCGCCTACCGTACCGTGGCCCCTCCCGGGCTGGCCGCGCGGTTCGAGGATATCCTCCTGAGAGGCCTCGACTTGATCACGTTCGCCTCTCCCTCCTCCGTCCAGCACCTCCACGCGGCGGTCGCTCCCCGGCTCCAGGGGCTGGGGGCGGCCGTGATCGGGCGCGTGACGGAGGCGGCGGCCCGGGCCGCCGGGCTCGACGTGCGCATCGTGGCGAATCCATCCACGACGGAGGGCCTCGTCGAGGGCCTCCTCCGCCACTACCGAGCCTCCGGCCCGTCTTGACAGGGCGCGCCTAAGTCAAGTATCCTTCGCCGCTTAGTCCTTGATAGCGGGCCTCAACGGGCGCCGTCGTCGCGGACAATTCTGAGCCCTGGAGGTTCCGTAAGAGAGCATGTCGGATACCGAGAAGTCGTATCGCGCCACCACCACCACCCACCCCAGACCCACCCCGCAGGCGATCGCGCCCGACGAGGGTGAGGCCGTGAACGAGACCCCGATCGACGCCGAGGAGTACGAACGCCTCCTCGACATGTACGACGTCAGCTTCAGGAACTTCGCCGAGGGCGAGGTCGTGAGGGGGACCGTCCTGCAGGTCTCGGAGTCGGAGGTCATCGTCGACGTCGGCTACAAGTCCGAGGGGATCATCGCCCTGGAGGAGTTCCGCGACGAGGCGGGGCAGCTCTCGATCAAGGTCGGCGACACCGTCGACGTCCTTCTCGAGAAGACCGAGGACAAGGAAGGCTACGTCGTCCTGTCCAAGGAAAAAGCCGAGAAGATGAAGGTCTGGGACGACGTGGAGCGCGCCTACCAGGAGCGCCGCGTGGTCGTGGGCCGGGTCATCGAGCGCGTGAAGGGCGGGCTCGCCGTCGACATCGGCGTGCGCGCGTTCCTTCCCGGCAGCCAGGTCGACGTCCGGCCGGTGCGGAACCTCGACAGCCTCCGGGGCCAGGAGCTCCGGATGCGCGTCATCAAGGTCAACAAGAAGCGCGGGAACATCGTTCTCTCGCGCAAGGCCGTTCTCGAAGAGGAGAACGCCGAGAAGAAGCGCGACACCCTCGAGACGCTCGAAGAGGGCAAGGTCCTCATGGGCGTCGTCAAGAACATCACCGAGTACGGCGCCTTCGTGGACCTGGGCGGCATCGACGGCCTCCTCCACATCACCGACATGTCCTGGGGCCGGATCAACCACCCGAGCGAGGTCCTGAACGTCGGGGACGAGATCAAGGTCCAGGTCCTGAAGTTCGACCGCGAGAGCGAGCGCGTCTCCCTCGGCTACAAGCAGCTCAAGGCCGATCCCTGGAGCACGGCGACGATCCGCTATCCCGCGGCCAGCCGCGTCAAGGGCAAGGTCGTGAGCCTCACGGACTACGGCGCGTTCGTCGAGCTGGAGCAGGGCGTCGAGGGGCTCATCCACGTCTCGGAGATGTCCTGGTCCAAGAAGGTCAAGCACCCGTCGAAGATCCTGACGGTCGGCCAGGAGGTCGAGTGCCAGGTCCTGGGGATCGACCAGGAGGCCCACCGCATCAGCCTGGGCCTCAAGCAGACCGAGGCGAACCCCTGGTCGCAGCTGGTCGAGAAGTATCCCGTGGCCTCGAAGATCAAGGGCAAGGTCCGGAACCTCACCGAGTTCGGCGCGTTCGTCGAGGTCGAGGAGGGGATCGACGGCCTCATCCACATCTCGGACCTGTCCTGGACCAAGCGCGTGAAGCACCCGTCGGAGGTCCTGAAGAAGGGCGACGTCGTGGAGGCCATCGTCCTCAACATCGACGCCGAGAACCAGCGCCTGTCCCTCGGCTTGAAGCAGCTCGCGACCGACATCTGGGACGAGTTCTTCTCGCACCACAAGGTCGGCGACATCGTCGAAGGCAAGGTCGTGCGGATCACGAACTTCGGCGTCTTCGCCGAGCTCCACGAGGGGATCGAGGGACTGGTCCACGTCTCGGAGCTCGACGAGAAGCGCATCGAGAAGGCCGAGGACCACTTCAAGATCGGCGAGACCTACCCCATGAAGATCATCAAGATCACCGAAGGGGAGCGCAAGATCGGCCTGTCGATCAAGGCCGTGAAGCAGGACGAGTTCCAGAAGGACTTCCAGGCGTATCGGGAGACCACCGGGAGCGATCGCTCCACGCTCGGGGACGCGTTCCGGGCCGCCGCCGCCAAGGAGAGCCAGGGGGAGTAGGGGGCGATGACCAAGGCCGAGCTCGTGGAAGAGGTCTCGAAGGTCTCGGACCTCACGCGCAAGCACTCCGAGGTCATCGTCGAGGCCGTCTTCTCCTCCATCGTCGGCGCCCTCCAGAGCGGGGACAAGATCGAGCTCCGCGGTTTCGGCAGCTTCCGGGTGCGGCGCAGGGACAGCCGCACGGGACGCAACCCAAAGACCGGCGCCGGCGTCGTGGTTCCCGCCAAGCGCGTGCCGCACTTCAAGCCCGGGAAGGAGCTCCGGGAGCTGATCAACCGGGGCTGATGCCCCCCCGTCTTCCGCTCCACCGGTGACCGTGGCCTCGGGGTCCCTCTTCGCCAAGGAGCCCGCCGAGTCACGCTTCCTCGGGGGCGGCCAGGGAGAGGCCGAGTCGCTCCTCGGGTCTCCGCTCCCCCTTCTTCCACCGCCGGAGTTCGATGGCGGAAGGCCCGTCTTCTTCGTCAAGTTCCACACGCGGCTCCGCACCCTGCTGCAGCGCTACCTCCAGGGCCTCCTCGCCCAGATCGGCGTCGAGGCGCCCGGAGCGCAGCGGCGCGAGCTGGGGGAGCGAGACCAGGCCGAGTACGAGGCCGGCCTCGGGAGGATCCTCCACTCGGCCCGGGTCATGGACCGCCGCCTCGGCCTCGTCAACCTGTTCTGGCTCGCCCACACCCGGGACGTCGCCGAGACGCTGCGCGAGATGGAGGCGAAGAATCCCGCCATCCGCAAGCTCAAGTATTCCCTTCATCCGCTGCTCTCGTCGTTCTTCAAGCGCGTCGACCAGCAGGCGCGGCGCGACTTCGAGAAGGGCGCGCCGGATCAGGCCGCTCTCCTGGCCTCCCGCGGGGAGAACACCGCCCTCGTCGACGCCCTCCTGGAGGACGGGTTCTCGTTCACCGAGGTCTCCATCACCGGTTTCGACTTCAACCAGTTCCTCGCCTCGAACAAGCGCTACCGGATCTCGGGCGACGTCTTCTTCGAGATCTTCCAGATCCTCGTCCGCGAGACCGAGAGGCGCCTGCGCGAGAGCGACCGCGGTCTCCTCGCGAGGGTCGCGCGCCACCTTCCGGGGCTGCCCCGCGAGCGCTACCAGGCCCAGTCGAGCGTCGTGAAGATCATGATGAACGCCCACGTCATGACCTACCTCCTCGGCGACCCCTGGAGCGCGGGGTCGAAGGTCCTGGCGTCGCCGAAGGTCAAGACCGAGGCGGAGCGCCGGAGCGGCCCCGAGATCGTCGATACGTTCCTCGACCTCGTGGCGGCCGTGAAGCGCTTCGAGCTCCTCTCCCTGGTCCGCGACAGGGTCGCGCTGCTCGGCGACCGCGACCTCGAGGAAAAATCGAGCCGCGGATACCGGCTCTACGAGTTCGGCGAGTCGGCCCAGGTCGTGAACAACGCCGTGAACGCGACGGTCCTCTTCCTGGACCTCCGCGGCTTCACGAAGAGCTCCGAGGGGCAGATCTCCGAGCGGGACCTGACCCGGGAGCTCTACGGCGTCTTCGACGCCTTCGTGCCCATCGTGACCCGGTACGGCGGCACCGTCGACAAGTTCCTCGGGGACGGGATCATGGTCACGTACGGGACGAAGCACGCCGATCCCCTCGACCCCCTGAACGCGGTCCGGACGGCGATCCTCTGCCAGGAAACCCTTCGGAGGATGCGTGCCGAGGGGAAGAGCCTCTACAAGATGGGCATCGCCATCCACTACGGGCGGGTCTACATCGCCCGCTTCATCGCCGACGACGAAGAGGTGCAGGTCACCGTCATCGGCCGGAACGTCAACCTCGCGGGCAGGCTCTCCTCCGCGGCGAAGAAGCCCATGGAGGAGGACGAGGGGGGCGAGGTCGCGCCCGCGGGTCCGGCGCGGGCGTCGGGGCTGCAGGTGACGGTGGACACGAGCGGCATCCTCTTCAACGAGGGCATCGCGATCAGCCGCGATACCCTCGTTCAGCTGGAGTCCCACCTTCCGCTCATCCACAACGAGGAGGCGGGCGCCTCGAGCGTGATGGAGTACTTCGACGAGTCCATCGGCCGGCGAATCATGATCCGCTACGCAGGGGACGCGAAGTTCAAGGGCGTCCGGTCGAGCTTCCCGGTCTACGAGGTAGACTACGAGGTCTAGATGGACGTCGTAAGGTCGCCGTGGAGGAGCGCGTACGTGACCCAGACCAACGCCGAGCCCGGCTGCGTCCTGTGTCGCGCCCTCGAGGACGCCACGGGCGAGAAGAGCCTCGTCGTGCATCGAGGCGCCACCAACTTCATCGTGATGAACCTCTACCCCTACAACGCCGGCCACGTCATGGTGGCGCCGAGGCGCCACGTGGGCAGCCTCGCCGAGGCCACGCCCGAGGAGCTGGCGGAGATGATGTCCCTCGCGCGGAGGCTGGAGGGCGTGCTCGGAGAGGTCTACCGCCCCGACGGCGTCAACATCGGCATGAACCTCGGGCGATCGGCGGGGGCCGGCGTCCTGGGCCACATCCACCTCCACGTCGTTCCTCGCTGGAGCGGCGACACCAACTTCATGACGGTGGTGGGGGACACGCGGGTGATTCCCGAGGACCCGGCCGAGGCCAGCCGTCGCCTCCGTCCCTACTTCGATCGGTGACGGCGACGACGGCGCCGAGAGCCCTCGCCCAGGCGCTGCTCGGCGGGGCGCTCGTTGCCCTGGGAGCCTCCCTGGGAGCGGCGCAGGTCCCCGCCCAAGGCGCCGCTCAAGGAGCAACGCAGGGCGCCACCCACGCCCAGGAGCCGGCCAAGAACGCGGCCGTGACGTCCCTGACGATCTTCGCCGGCACCGGGGACGGCTTCCGGCGATCCAGGAACTGGGGAAGCCTCTGGGAGCCCGTACAGAGCAAAGGGGCTCGAGGATCTCGGGGCCGTCCGCGCGATCGTGGCCATGGCGCCGCGCGTCTACCTGGGGGGCGACGGCGGCCTGTACATCTCCGAGGACTTCGGAGAAACCTGGTCGCGAGCGTACAAGGACCAGCCCGTCCTCGAGATCGTGCCGTCACGCTACCCCGGCGCCGACCCCACGGTCTTCATCGCGACGCCCCGGGGACTGCTCCGGTCCGACGACGCGGCCAAGACCTTCCATCCGACGCCCCTGGGAGAGGGGCCGATCCATCGCGCCATCTGGCCGGGTCCCGACCTGATCGTGGCCACGAGCACCGGGATCCGCGTTTCGAAGGACTCCGGGACGACCTTCCTGCCCTCGGGAAAGGGCCTGCCCGAAGGACGCGTCGCCGCGATTGCCGCATCCGCGTTCTACTCGGTCGACCCGGGAGCGTTCGCCGGCATCGCGGGAGGGGGCGTCTTCCGCACGGCCGACGGCACCCAGACTTGGACGGCGGCCGGCCTCGAAGGGCGCACCGTCAACGACCTCTATTGGTTTGGCCCGATCCTGTACGCGGCCACCGAGGCGGGGGTCTTCCTGAGCGACGATGCGGGGCTCCATTGGCAGGCGCGCAACGAGGGCCTCGCGGGCCGCTCGGCTACCCGGATCCTCTTCCCCCTCGCTCCGGTCTCCGGCGCCGAGGCGTTCCTCGGGACGGATCGCGGCATCTTCTGGACGGGGGACGGCGGGCTCCACTGGCGTGCCACGGGCCTGCCCGACGAGACGATCCTCGCCCTCGCGACGTTCCCGCCGCCGGACCAGACCTTCAAGAAGAAGAAGTGAACGCGTGAGGTTCGCGAAGGCGCAAGGCCTCGGGAACGACTTCCTCCTGGTCGAGGCCAGGCACGCCCCGTCGGACGCCTCGGTCTGGGCGCGTCGCCTCTGCGAGCGCCACGAAGGCGTGGGCGCCGACGGCGTGGTCCTCTATGCGGTGGAGGGGGACGAGGTCGTCATGCGGCTGATCAACGCCGACGGCGGTGACGCCGAGATCTCCGGGAACGGCCTGCGGTGCCTGTCCGCCTACGTCGTGCGGCAGGGGTGGCTCCCGGAGCGCCACGTCGTCCGCACGACGGCGGGGCCTCGAGCCGTCGAGGTCGCTCCGGCCCTCGGAGCCCGATACCGCATCCGATCCAACCTGGGGATCCCCATCCTCGGGAGTCGCGAGATTCCCATGGCACTCGACCCTCCGCGCTCGCCGGTCGTGGAGCATCGGGTCGACGTGGCGGGGCAGGTCCTGTCCGTCACCGCCACGTCCCTCGGAAACCCCCACTGCGCCCTCTTCTTCGACACGCTCGTGGCCGACGCGGTCCTCTTGTCGCTCGGCCCGGCCCTCGAGCGTCATCCCCTCTTTCCGCGCCGGACCAACGTGGAGTTCGTCTCGGTCGTCTCGCCGGGCGAGCTACGAGTGCGCTTCTGGGAGCGCGGCGTCGGGTATACGAAGGCCTCGGGAACCGGGGCCGCGAGCGCGGTCGTGGCCGCGGTGCTCGCGGGCCGCGCGGCCCGCCAGGTCCGGGTGGTCTGCGATGGAGGCGTCCTGGAGGTCGAGTGGCCCGAAGGGGGCTCGGTGCGCCAGGTCGGCGAAGCCGAGATCCTCTTCGAAGGAGACTGGCTCGCCGGTTGAGCCGACCGTTCAGGGGTCTCTTGGCGACGCGGCCGTCGTCAGCGGACCGCCGTCGGCGAGGCGTCGCGACCGGGTGCGGCTACCGCGATCGCCATGGCGAGAAGACCGAGATCCTGGAGGACGAGCTTGACACCCGCGCCGCGGCCGGCGCCGGTGACCGCGAAGCAGCCGCAGTTCTCGATGTCGATGCCGTGGAGGAGCGCCCAGGACACGGCGCCCAGGAAGACGACGAGAAGCAGCGTCGCCAGGCCGGCCGCCTCGCGGCGCCAGAGGCCAGCGATCAAGGCGAGGCCGACCACCATCTCCACCCAGGGAAGGGTCACGGCGACGATGTTGGCCGGTAGCGGTCCGATCGACGCGCTCGGCCCGACCAGGCGGTAGTGGTAGACGATCCGGGCAAAAGCGTCGGGGTGCGCGATCTTGTCGAGGCTCGCGTAGACGAAGACGGCGCCCAGGCCGATGGCCAGAAGCATCGTCACGACGGGCCGGCGCAGGAGGCTCAAGGCTCGGAGCCGGCCCGGACCGGGTAGTGCGCGTCCTGCCAGGCGGGCCAGCCGTCGTGGAGGATCGCCGCCGGGATCCCGCGCTCCTTCAGCTTGCGGGCGACGATGTGGCTCGCCTCGCAACCGAACCCTGCGCAGTAGACCACCACGTCGAGGCTCCCCCGAAGGCGCGGTTCGAGGCGGGCAAATGCCTTGTCGAAATCCTCCTCGGGCAGGGGAAGCGAGCCGGGGACGTGCTCCATCTTGTAGAAGTCCTCGGGTCGGGCGTCGAGGAAGAGAGCGCCTTTGTCCAGGCGAGCCTTCGCCTCCGCAACGTCCACGACCTGGTCGCCCTCCCGGATGAGAACGTTTCGCGTCAGGGCGAAACCTCTGCCGCTCAACGAGTTCCAGGCGAGGCCGAGAGCGACGCCGATCGTCACGAGGAGGGCGGCCCGTATGACACGCAGCACCACGATTCAACGGTAACACGAAGCCTTCGCGGGATGGCGCCTGCACTCTCGCTGTGCTAAGTTACGACCTCGTCGTCGCTCCGTTCCCTGCAACGCCGCGCCCCATGCCTGCCATCACCTCGGACGCCCTCGTCCTCCGCACCTTCAACATGGGCGAGACGAGCAAGATCGTGGTGCTGCTGACGCGGGAGCGCGGGAAGGCGAGGGCGGTGGCGAAGGGAGCGCGCGGGGCCCGAAGCCGTTATCAATCGGCGCTCGAGCCGCTCAGCGAGGTGAGGGTCTCCCTCCACGGCCGACAGGGCGCCGAGCTCTTTCGGCTGGGAGCGTGCGAGCTCCTCCGGTCGGCCTTCCTCGCGAGCGGCCGGGGCGTCGATACAGCCCTGGCCCTCTCCTATTTCGCCGAGCTGCTGGACGCGTTCTCTCCGGAAGGGGAGACGGAGGATGCCGTTTATCGCCTGGCCATCGCGGTGGTGCGGGCCGTCGAAGAGGGTGCCGAGATCGTGGTCCTGACGCGTTATCTCGAGGCGTGGCTGCTGAAGCTCCACGGCATCTACCCTGCTCTCGATCGCTGCGCCGCCTGCGACCGACCCATTGCCGCCGGGCCCCTGCGCTACCACGCGCCCGCGCATGGCTTCGTCTGCGAGGATTGTGGCGCGGCCACCGGGCCGACGCTCCCCGCCGTCGCCCGCGGGTTCCTGGGCGAGTTGTTCCGGCGCCCGCCGGCGTCATTCAAGGAAGCCGCCCCTGCGGACGCCGCGTCCCTCGAGGTGTTCCATCGCGACCTGATCGCCCGGCATCTCGAGCGCGACCTGCGCTCGTACCGCGTCATGACCGAAGTGGCCCGCGGGTTGCGATCGTGACGCTCCAGGAGATCGTCTTCTCGCTGCAGAAGTACTGGTCGGAGCGCGGGTGCCTCGTCCATCAGCCGTGGGATGGCGAGGTGGGCGCCGGGACGATGCACCCCGAGACGTTCCTCCGGGTCCTCGGACCGAAGCCGTGGCGCGTGGCCTACGTCCAGCCGTCGCGCCGCCCCGCCGACGGACGCTACGGCGAGAACCCGAACCGCCTCTACAAGCACCAGCAGTTCCAGGTGATCCTGAAGCCGCCCCCCGCCGACATCCAGGACGTCTACCTCGGCAGCCTGGAGGCCCTCGGCATCGACCCCGCCGCCCATGACGTGCGCTTCGAGGAAGACAACTGGGAATCGCCGACCCTCGGCGCGTGGGGGATCGGGTGGCAGGTGCTCCTGGACGGACAGGAGATCACTCAGTTCACCTACTTCCAGCAGGCCGGCGGCATCGACCTGGCGCCCATCTCCGGCGAGATCACCTACGGCCTCGAGCGCATCGCCATGTACCTCCAGGACGTCGACGACGTCTACAAGCTGCGATGGTCTGCGGACCGCCTGTACGGCGAGGTGCGTCACGAGGAGGAGTACCAGCTCTCGCGCTATTCGTTCGAGCTGGCGGACGTGGAGCTGCATCGGCGGATCTTCGACAGCGCCCTGGCCGAAGGATGGCGCCTCCTGAACGACGTCAAGGATGGCCGCGCCGTCCTCGCCGCCTACGACTGGTGCCTCAAGAGCTCCCACGCCTTCAACGTTCTCGACGCCCGTGGCGCGATCTCCGTGAGCCAGAGGGCCGGGATGATCCTCGGGATTCGCAAGCTCGCGTGCGCCATCGCCGCGCGCTACCTGGCGCCGGTCTCCGCGGAGGCGCCCGTTGCCTGAGTTCCTCCTGGAGATCGGCTGCGAGGAGCTGCCGGCGCCCTGGCTTCCCGACCTCGCCGAGCAGCTCCGCGTCCGCGTCGAGGAGCAGCTCGGCCGGGAGCACCTCGCCGGCCCGTGCGGGTCGCACTGGACGCCTCGTCGCCTCGTCGCGAGAGCCGAGGTGCCGGCGCGCCAGGCGGACCGGGAGGAGCAAGCCTGGGGCCCTTCCCTCAAGACCGCAAAGGACGCACGCGGGCAGTGGACGGGCGCCGCGTTCGGCTTCGCCAAGAAGAACGGCGTCGCACCCGACGCCCTCGGGCAGGCGGCCAAGGATCCGGGCGCTCCCGAAGCCATCCACCTGGTTCACGTGAGGAAGGTCGCGGGCAAGGACGCAGCTCTCGTGCTCCCGGCCGTGATCGCCTCCACGCTCAGGGGACTCGCCTTTCCGAAGCGCATGAGCTGGGACGCGTGGCTCGACGACGGCAAGGGGGCGTTCCCGTTCGGGCGGCCGATCCGGTGGATCGTGGCCCTGCTGGATGGCCAGGTCGTCCCCTTCGCGATCTACGGCGCACGCGATGGGGGCAGGGGAGAGCCCATCGTCGCCAGCTCGAATTCCACTTTCGGCCATCGATTCCTCCCGAAGGGGAAGGCGGGCGGGTCGATCGAGGTGCGCTCCTTCGGGGACTTGAAGGAGAAGCTCAGGGCCGGCTTCGTTCTCCTGGATCCGGCCGAGCGCGCGACGCGGATCCGCGAGGGGCTCGCGAGAGCGGGCCTCGGCCCGTCTCAGGACGATCACGGGCTCGCGGAAGAATGGCGCGACCTGGTCGAATACCCCAGCGTCGTCGTGGGGAAGATCCCCGCCGAGTTCCAGTCCCTTCCGGCCGAGGTCCTGGCCACGGTTCTCGTCCATCACCAGAAGTACGTCCCGCTGGCGGCCGAAGGGGGCGCGCCTTCCCGATTTGCCGCCGTCACCAACACCGACGGCACCGCGGCCGCCGAGATGGTCCGCGGGATGGAGCGTGTCGTCGTCGCCCGGCTCCGCGACGCCGCCTTCTTCTTCACCGAGGACCAGAAGCGCCCGTTGGCGGACCGCGTCGCCGACCTGGCGGGCGTGACGTTCCATCGTGAGCTCGGGAACTATCGGGAGAAGGCCGAGCGGATGGGGCGTCTCGTGGACGCCATGGGCGCCGACATGGGCCTCTTGACCAAGCCCGAGCACACGGCGGCCCGCGAGGCGGCGCTGCTGGCCAAGGCCGACCTCACCACCCTCATGGTCCGCGAGTTTCCGGAGCTCCAGGGGATCATGGGCGCCATCTACCTTCGGGCGGAGGGCGCGCCCTGGGCCAGCGTGGTCTCGGCGGTGCGATGGCACTACCTCCCCATCTCCGTCGAGGATGGGGCGGAACCCGCGGGGAGGGTCACGGGAAGCGACGCCACGGTCTTTGGCGCCGTCTCCCTCGCCGACAAGATCGACACGCTGGCCGGATACTTCGGCATCGGACAGGTGCCGACCGGGTCCAGCGATCCCTTCGGCCTCCGACGGGCAGGCCAGGGGGCGGTCCGCGTCCTTCTCGATTTCTGGAACGCCGACGCGTCGGAGCAGCGTCCGAGCCTGAGGCGCCTGGCGGCTTCGGCCGTGGCGGGGTTCGAAGGCCGGCTGAAGCGTCCGCCTGCGGAGGTCACGCGCGACCTCGAGGCCTTCCTCCTCGAGCGGCTGCGCCATGTTCTGCTCGCACGGGCGTTTCCCGCGGACGAGGTCGAGGCCGTGCTCGGGGCGCGGGACCCCGACGCCCTCGACGACCCCCGTGAGGCCCTGATCCGGGTGCAGGCGCTCCACAAGGTCCGCTCGGAAGCCGGCGAGGACTTCGAGCACCTCGCCATCGCGTTCAAGCGGGCCAAGAACATCGTGGGCTCGTCGTCGACCGCCGTGGACCCCGCGCTGCTCTTCGAGCCCGCCGAACGCGAGCTCCACGCCGTGGCGGGGGAGAGGGGACGCCGGGACGGCGGCTACGAAGCCCGTCTCCGATCGCTGGCGGAGCTGCGAGCGCCGGTGGACCGCTTCTTCGACGACGTCCTCGTCATGGCGGAGGACCCCAAGATCCGTGCGAACCGTCTCGGCCTCCTCGCGGAGGTCCTGTCACTCTTCTACCGCATAGCGGACATTTCGAAACTGGGAGGCCAAGCGTGACCCAATACGTGTACTTCTTCGGCGGCGGCAAGGCGGACGGCAACAAGGACATGAAGGACACCCTCGGAGGGAAGGGCTCCGGCCTGGCCGAGATGACCAACGCGGGCCTTCCGGTGCCGCCGGGCTTCACGGTGTCGACCGCGGCCTGCAATCTCTACGTCGAGAAGGGGGCCCTGCCCCAGGAGATCGAGCAGGAGATCGAGAAGAGCCTCGCGCGCCTCGAGGAGCTGATGGGGAAGACGCTCGGCGCGGCGGGCGATCCGCTCCTGGTCTCGGTCCGGAGCGGCGCCAAGTTCTCCATGCCGGGGATGATGGACACGATCCTGAACCTGGGGCTGAACGACGAGTCCGTGAGGGGCTTGAAGCTCAAGACCGCGAACGGCCGTTTTGCCAAGGACTCGTACCGCCGCTTCATCCAGATGTTCGGGAACGTGGTCCTCGGGATCGACAAGGACGCCTTCGAGCACGAGCTGCAGGCGGTAAAGAAGAAGGCCAAGGTCAAGGCCGACGTGGACCTCACAGAGGCGGACCTCGACGACGTGATCGCCCGCTACAAGGTCGTCGCCCAGAAGCACACCGGCCACGCGTTCCCCCAGGACCCCCGCGTGCAGCTGGCCGGTGCGCGCGATGCCGTCTTCCGCTCGTGGATGAACCCCCGCGCCGTCACCTACCGGAAGCTGAACGACATCCCCCACGACATCGGCACGGCCGTCAACGTCCAGTCCATGGTCTTCGGAAACATGGGTGAGACGTCGGCGACCGGTGTCGGCTTCACGCGGAACCCGTCCACGGGCGAGAAGCACTTCTACGGCGAGTTCCTCCAGAACGCCCAGGGGGAGGACGTCGTGGCCGGCATCCGGACTCCCAATCCGATCGTCGAGCTCGAGAAGGTAATGCCCGAGGCGTACAAGCAGCTCCGCGAGATCACGACACGCCTGGAGCGCCACTACAAGGACGTGCAGGACTTCGAGTTCACCATCCAGGAGAACAAGCTGTACATGCTCCAGACCCGGAACGGCAAACGCACCGGGCTGGCCGCCGTCCACATCGCCGTGGATCTTGTGGACGAGGGCATCCTGACGAAGAAGGAAGCCGTCCAGAAGGTGGAGCCCCAGGCCCTCGACCAGCTCCTTCACCCGATCTTCGAGCCGAAGGAGCGCCAGAAGGCCGAGGTGGCGGCCAAGGGGCTACCGGCCTCGCCCGGCGCCGCGACGGGCGCCGTGGTCTTCACGGCCGACGAGGCCGTGGCCCTGAGCCAGAAGGGGAAGCGCGTGCTTCTCGTCAGGATGGAGACGGTTCCCGACGACATCCACGGGATGAACGTGGCGCAGGGAATCCTAACCGCGACTGGAGGGATGACGTCACACGCCGCCGTCGTAGGACGCCAGATGGGCAAGCCGTCGGTCGTGGGCTGCGGCGACCTGGAGATCGACGCGAGGGGACGCAAGCTGAAGGTCGGCGGCAAGGTGGTGGCCGAGGGGCAGAACATCTCCATCGACGGCGCCACCGGAGAGGTCATCTTGAAGGAGCTGCCGACGAGCCCGTCGGAAGTGCTCCAGGTAGTCGAAGGGAAGCGCAAGCCCGAGACGTCGACCCTCTATCAGAAGTTCGAGAAGCTCCTGACCTGGGCCGACGAGATTCGCCGCCTCGGGATTCGCGCCAACGCCGACATCCCGCGTGACGCGAAGGTGGCCTTTGCGTTCGGCGCCCGGGGCATCGGCCTCTGCCGAACCGAGCACATGTTCTTCGCCGAGGATCGGCTCCAGCACGTCGTGAAGATGATCCTCTCGGCCGCGCGCGGGCAGAAGGGGCTCGACCTCACGCGCCAGATCCAGGCGAAGCTCAAGGAGGCGAAGGGGCACCAGGCCGCGGAGCTTCGCAAGGAGCTGGCCCGCGTGAAGAAGGAGTACGGCAAGTTCGTCGCCGACTACACGGGGGCCCTCAAGAAGCTGCTGCCGATGCAGCGGGCCGACTTCGCCGGCCTCTTCAAGGAGATGCACGGCCACCCGGTGACGATCCGCACCCTGGATCCTCCGCTCCACGAGTTCCTGCCCAAGCGCGAGGAGCTGATGGTCCAGGTGGCCACCCTGAAGGCGAAGGGCGAGTCGAAGAACAAGGCCGCCATCGCGAAGGCGTCGAAGCTCCTGCGAGCCGTCGAGGAGCTCCACGAGTTCAACCCCATGCTCGGCCACCGCGGCTGCCGGCTGGGCATCACGTATCCCGAGATCACCCGCATGCAGGCCCGCGCGATCTTCGAGGCGGCGCTCCAGGTCTCCAAGAAGGGGACTGCGGTGAAACCCGAGGTCATGATTCCCCTCGTGGGCCACGTCGAGGAGCTCAAGCGCCAGAAGAAGATCGTCCTGGAGGAAGCCGAGGCGGTTCTCGGCAAGGGAGGCTCGGGCGTCGAGTACCTGATCGGCACGATGATCGAGGTCCCGCGCGGCGCCGTGACGGCCGACGAGATTGCCCGCGAGGCCGAGTTCTTCTCCTTCGGGACGAACGATCTCACCCAGATGGGCTTCGGGCTCTCCCGCGACGACGCGGCGAGGTTCCTGCTGCACTACATCGAGATCGGCCTCCTCGACAAGGACCCGTTCGTCTCCCTCGATGCCTCGGGGGTCGGGCAGCTCGTGGAGATCGGCGTGAAGAAGGGACGGAGTGTCAAGCCCAAGCTCAAGATCGGCGTCTGCGGTGAGCACGGCGGCGACCCGTCCTCGATCCGGTTCTTCCACCAGGCGGGCCTCGACTACGTCTCGTGCTCGCCGTACCGGGTGCCCATCGCCCGGCTCGCGGCGGCCCAGGCGCAGCTCGAGAAGCCCGTCGGAGACTGACAACAACGGACACCACGGAGACACGGAGACACGGAGCAAGGCAGGCGCTGAGCGCCTGGCCGTTGCTTTCTTGCCTCCGTGACCTCCGTGCTCTCCGTGTCTCCGTGGTTTCCTTCCGTTGAGCCGGATCCATCACCTTTCCGACGACCTGATCAACAAGATCGCCGCCGGCGAGGTGGTGGAGCGCCCCGCCTCGGTGGTGAAGGAGCTCGTCGAGAACGCCCTCGACGCCGGGGCTCGCAACATCGGCGTCGAGATCGAGGGCGGGCGGCAAGTCCCTCATCCGCGTCCGTGACGACGGCGTCGGGATGGGGCGCGAAGACGCCGCTCTCGTCGGTCGAGCGTCACGCCACCTCGAAGCTCGAGGCCCTCGCGGACCTCCAGGGCGTCGCGACCCACGGGTTTCGGGGAGAAGCCCTGCCGTCGATCGCGAGCGTATCCCACCTGATCCTCCGGACCCGCGACGACTCGGGCCCGGCCGGCACCGAGGTCGAGGTCCGGCACGGCAAGGCCGTGGGCGTGAGGGACGTCGGGCACCCGCGCGGCACGACCCTGGAGATCCTGGACCTGTTCGGCGGCGTGCCCGCCCGCCGCAAGTTCCTGCGGGCCGAAGCCACCGAGGCGGCCCACGTGGCCGAGGCCGTCACCGTGCTGGCCCTGGCCCGCCCCGATGTCGGCTTCGTCCTCACGTCGGGGGGGCGCCGCGTCCTGGAGGCACCGCCGGTCGACGGCCTGGCGTCCCGGCTCTTCCAGCTCTTCGGATCCGCGTCCCTCGAGGCGCTCGTTCCCGTGGACGGCGGCGAGGGCTGGGCGCTCGTGAGCGGGCTCGTCTCTCGGCCCGAGGGCGCGGGCGCGGCCCGCGGAACGCAGCGTCTGTTCGTCAACCGCAGGCCGGTGCGAGACCGGGCGATCTCTCGCGCCGTCTCCGAGGCGTACCGGGCGGCGGGGGTGCGGGACCCGCGGCCGCAGGCGTTCCTGTTCCTCGAGGTTCCCCCGCACATGGTCGACGTGAACGTGCACCCCGCGAAGACCGAGGTCCGCTTCGCCGACGGTCGCGTCGTCTGGAAGGCCGTGGAGTCGTCCGTGCGCGCCGCCCTGTCCGCGGGGACGCGATCGGCTCCCCGCGCCGACGCCTCCCGCGTGAAGGAGGCGGCCGAGACCTATGTCGCGAGCAGCCCGAGGGGGAGTGGGTCCTTCTCCCGCTCCCTGGAATGGGACCGAGAGGAGGCCAAGGGGGCGGAGGGGACGCCGCCCGCCCTCTTCCCGGCCGGGGCCCCAACCGTGCTCGGACAGCACCGCAACACTTACATCGTCGTGAGCGACGGCGAGGACATCCTCCTGGTGGATCAGCACACCGCCCACGAGCGGGTCCGATTCGAGCGGATCCTCGCGGGTCTGGCCAGGCGCTCGGTCGAATCGCAGTCCCTCCTGACACCCCTCGTCGTCACGCTCTCGCCCGACGTGCGCCCGCTGCTCGAGGAGCAGGGCGAGAACCTGCGGGCGCTCGGCTTCGACGTGGAGCCGTTCGGCGGCGGCTCGACGCGGGTGGGCGCGGTCCCCGCCTCCTTGGGGACGCGCGACCCCGGATCGGCCCTCGAGGCCATCCTCCGGGACCTCCTCGAGCGCGACGCGTCGGACTGGGCCGTGGACGGAAGGGAGCCGCGTCTGGCCGCCACCCTCGCCTGCCACTCGTCGGTTCGCGGAGGCCAGCCCCTCTCGGCCGAGACGATGGGAGCCATCGTCCGGGACCTCGCGACGACGGAGCACCCGACGCTCTGTCCCCACGGCCGGCCCACGAGCGTCCGCATCCCGCGCGAGGACGTGGCGCGGTGGTTCGGGCGGGCGGGATGGCGTCGGCAGTGAGAGCGAGGCTGAAGCCGCGGTCGGCCGCCTCGCGGATGGCCTGGGCCCGCTACATGCTCGGCCGCTTCCTGCAGGTGACGGGCCTGATGGTGACCCTCGTGGCCGCGTCCGCCTTCTTCGGCACGCCGAGCACCATCGCCATGCTGCGGATGATGCTGGCGGGTGTCGTCGCTCTTCGTTCCCGGTTGGCTGCTCGCCCGGCGCGACCCGAGGGGCTAGAGCTCGAGACGCGACAGGTACTTCAGGCTCTCGGGGATCTGCTCCCAGGGGTGCTCGCTCTCGTCCTCGAGGTAGAAGATCTCCGTCCCGGACCGCCGCGCCGCGCGGAGGATTCCGGGCAGGTCGAGCTGGCCCGTCCCGGCCGCCACGTTGGTGTCGTCGGGGGCCTTGCTCGTCCCCGCCGGCAGGACGAGCCCCTTGCGCATGTCCTTGATGTGGAGCAGCGGCACCCGTCCCGGACAGGGACGCGATGAGCCGCGCGGGGTCGGCTCCGCCGGCGAAGGCCCAGAAGACGTCGATCTCGAACGAGACGAGGGCCGCGTCGGTGTGTTTCACGAGCGTGTCGAAGAGGGTCCCCTCCGTCGAGGGGACGAACTCGTAGCCGTGGCAGTGATAGCAGAAGCGCACGCCTTCGGCCCGGGCGGCCTGGCCGGCCCTGTTGAAGGCTTCGGCGGCCTCCAGTGCTTCGTCGCGGGTCAAGCCCTTCGCGTCGTCGTGGGGGATCCAGGCGCACATCACGAACCGGGAGCCGAGGGCCTTCGCATCCTTCAGCACGCCCGCCATGTCGCCCTTCAACCGGTCGAATCCCGTGCCGATGCTCTGGCACACGAGGTCGGCCTCGTCGAGGGCGACGCGGAAGTCGGCGGCCGTCGTCCCGGCCGGGCCGCCCCCCTCGACCTCACGGATCCCCAGCGAGCGAAGTCGGGCGAGGGTGCCGGGGATGTCCTTCGGCAGGTAGGCGCGCAGGCTGTAGAGCTGCAGGCCGATGGGGCCGCCGAGGGGGCTCGCGACCTCGGGTGTCGTACGCGCCAGCTGAGACACGCGGCCGCAGGATGGTGGCGCCGAGCCCCGCGGCGAGAGTCGAGAGAACGCGGCGGCGTGAGCTCATCGAGTCAACCTCGCCAGGAAAGGAGGAGACGTCAGACCGTCCGAGGATCCGGATGGACCCAGGGCGCCCGGTAGGGGCGGCGCAAGGCCAGGTTGGCCTCTTCGTCCCCGGTGACCTGCCCCGCCGCGGCGTCCCACTTGAGCGTCCGCCCCAAACGCATCGAGATGTTGGCGAGCATGCACGCGGCGGACGAGATGTGTCCCTGCTCGATGTCGGCGACGGGACGGCCGCGCGAGTCGATGGCCGCCAGGAAGTCCTTCATGTGGGCGCGGATCGCGGGCGCGACGTGGCGCTCCAGGTCCGCTTCCGTCTTGTCCTCGGGATACTGCTCCAGCTCGTAGGTGACGTCCTTGTGGACCCCCGCCCCGCCGCCTTCCGGGACGAAGTCGTAGCTCATGACGCTGGCCCTGAGCGTCCCCTTGTCGCCGTACAGCGTGGCGCCCCAGGGATACGCCGGGTCGGGTGGATCGCCCCACGTGCGGTGCGTCCAGACCATCTTCAGGTCGCCGAAGTCGAACGTCGCCGTCTGGGTGTCCGCGATGTTCGCCTTGCTCGCGCCGTCCACCAGGATGCCGCCGGAGGAGCTGATGCTCAGGGGTGACCCGAGGTCGAGGAGGAAGCGCACCATGTCCAGCATGTGGACGCACATGTCCCCCAGGATCCCGTTCCCGTATTCCGTGAACGCACGCCATCCCCTCGGGTGGACCAGCTCGTTGTAGGGCCGCATCGGAGCGGGGCCCGTCCACATCTCGTAGTCCAGGTTCGGCGGCGGGGGCGTGTCCGGTGGATTGCCGGTGGCCCGCATGTGGTAGTAGCAGTAGACCTCGACGAGCGCGACCTTGCCCAGCCGGCCTTCCCGTACGATTCGATCCCGGGCCTCGACGAGGTGGGGAGTGCTGCGTCTCTGGGTCCCCACCTGCACGACCCGATCGTGTTTTCGAGCGGCGGCGAGCATGGCCTGGCTCTCCACGACGTCGACGCTCGTGGGCTTCTGGACGTAGACGTCGGCCCCGGCTTCGACCGCGGCGATCATGGGCAAGGCGTGCCAGTGGTCGGGCGTCGCCACGAGGACGATGTCGAGATCCTTCTCCCGGAGCATGTCGCGATAGTCGCCGTAGGCCCGCGGCCGCCTGCGCGAGGCCTGGCGCGCCGCCACCTGCTCGACGGCGTCGGCCAACATGCGCTTGTCCACGTCGCAGAGGGACACGACCTCCACGGGCGCCACCTGGAGCAGGCGGAACAGGTCGCACTTGCCGTACCAGCCGGAGCCGATGAGGCCGACGCGCCTCTTCTTCTCGAGCATCCCGGCCGCGAATCCCGGGACGCGCGACCAGGCCAGGGCGGCCCCACTCGCCATCAAGAAGCGCCGGCGATTCATATCCCCTCCCCTTCGGGTGTCCGAGTCTACACCCCAGAACCCGCGTGCCGGTCGGCTAGCGGTAGCTCGGGACCCGCTCCCGAGAAGGCCGATTGGATCCGGCGCGTCACGGGTCCCGGGCAGGCGGCCCCGAGGCCTCGCCCGTTCACCGTTCGGATGGCGGCCGCCTCCTTGAGCGTGCTGGTCACGAAGGCCTCGTCCGCGGTCATGAGCGCGTCGAGGCTGAGGGTCGCCTCGCGCCCCTCGATCGAGAGGGCGGGGAGGAGCTCGAGGACGATCTCCCGGGTGATGCCCGCGAGGATTCCTGCGTCGAGCGGCGGCGTGAGCACCACACCCTGCCGGACGACGAAGACGTTGGATCCCGCCCCCTCGGCGACGTCCCCCGCGGTGTTCAGCATGATGGCTTCGACCGCCCCGGCGGCCTGGGCCTCGCGCACCGCCAGGATGTTGTTCAGCAGGTTGCAGGACTTGATGGCGGGGTCGAGAGCGTCCTTGTGGTTGCGGCGAATCGAGACGACGGCGACGGCGACGCCCTCGGCCCGGTCGCGCGGGGAGAGGGGCTCATAGGGCTTCACCACGAAGACGACCGTGGGCCCGTGGACGCGATCGAAGTGATAGGAGATGTCGCCGACGCCCCGGCTCACGATCATGCGGATGTACGACTCGGGATTCCGCGCGCGCGCCAGGAGCGCGTCCAGGCGCTCCGCGAGGAGCGCGTCGGACTCCGGGACCTGGACCGCGATCCGCGCCGCCGAAGCGCGCAGACGGCGGAGGTGGCGACCCAGGGCGAAGGGGCGTCCCCCGTAGGTCCGCAGGGTCTCGTAGACGCTGTCGCCGAACGTGAAGCCGTTGTCGAGGACGGAGACCCGGGCCTCCTCGGCCGGCACGATCTGCCCGTTGATCGACGCAAAGAAGCCCATACCCGGCGCATTGTAGCCGGCGGGGCGGCCGCTTTGGCGACCGCCCCCGCGAGGCCCGATGGTATAGTCCCGGGATGGCCGCGGCGAGATCCAGGCTAGCCACGGATCTCCGATCGAGGACGGCCTGATTCCTTCAGCGAGGTCCTGAGCTCCATGGACGGCATGACGACCGGGCACGCCCTGGCCCTTGGCATTCTTCAGGGGCTCGGTGAGTTCCTTCCCATCAGCAGCTCGGGGCACCTGATCGTCGTGCCATGGCTCCTGGGATGGCCGGAGCACAGCCTGGCCTTCGACGTGGCGCTTCACGTAGGGACCCTCGTCGCCGTCGTCGGGGCCTTCTTCGGGGACTGGGTGCGCCTCCTGGCCTCCGCCGGCCGCGGGCTCGCCAAGGGGAACCCCTTCGCCGAGGCCGATGGCCGGCTGCTGGGCCTCCTGGCGCTGGCCTCCGTTCCCGGTGCCGTTGCGGGTCTCCTGCTGGAAAAGTGGGCGGACACCGTCTTGCGGTCTCCCATCCTGGTCGCGGGGGCCATGGCCGTCATGGGGGGCGTCCTCCTGGTGGCCGACCGTGTGGGCGGCGAAAGGGCCGACCGGTTCACGGTGCGGGACGCCCTGCTCGTGGGCCTTTCGCAGGCCGCCGCCATCGTGCCTGGCGTGTCACGGTCCGGGGCTACCATCAGCTATGGCGCGGGCCCTCGGCTACCGCCGGGAGGAGGCGGCGCGCTTCAGCTTCCTCCTGGCCACGCCGATCACGTTCGGAGCGGCCGCGGTCAAGGTCCCGAAGCTGCTCGGGGCGGGCGTCGAGATGGAGCCCATCCTCGTCGGGATCGCGGCGGCGGCGGTCTTCGGCCTGCTCAGCATCCGCGGGCTGCTGAAGTACGTCCGCACGAAGGACTACGCCCCGTTCAGCTACTACCGCTTCCTCTTCGCCGCCGTCGTCGGGATCGTCTTCGCCCTGCGATCATGATTCCCGTTCTCACCGGCGATCAGATGAGGGCGGTGGATCGACGCACCATCGAGGAGGGTGGAGTTCCCGGCGCCGTCCTCATGGAGAACGCCGGGCGGGCCGTGGCCGGGGTGATCCGAGCCCGGCATCCGTCGGCCATGCGTCCCCTGGTTCTCTGCGGCAAGGGGAACAACGGCGGCGACGGCTTCGTGGCGGCCCGACTCCTCCTGGATCTGGCGCCCCGAGTGCTCCTCGTGGGCTCGCGCGCAGGCGTCAAGGGGGACGCCCTTCTCAAGCTGAGCGCGCTGGAAGCGGCCGGTGGCGCGGTCGAGGCGCTGGACGACGAGGCGGCCTGGGGGCGCGCGGTCTCGGGTCTCCACGCGGACCTGATCGTCGACGCGATGCTCGGCACCGGCCTCCGGGAGGCGCCCACGGGCCTCGTGGCGCGCGTGATCGCCGACGCGGGAGCCTGGGCCGAGGATCGTCGCGTCCCGGTCGTGGCCATCGACATTCCCTCGGGGGTTCCCTCCGACGGCGGTGACGTGACCTGGCCCGCGATGGCGGCCACCCTGACCGTCTGTCTTGCGGCCCCGAAGCTGGGCCACGCGTTGGCGCCCGCTTCGGAGCGGTGCGGGGAAGTCGTCGTCGCCGACATCGGGATCCCGCGAGCGATCCTGCGGGACGCCAAATCGGACCTGGCCTGGATCGAGGCCACCGACGTCGCGGCGCTGTACCCGCGCCGGGCAGCGGCCTCCCACAAGGGCAGCTATGGTCATCTCCTGGTGGTGGCGGGCTCGGTGGGGAAGACGGGCGCCGCGGTCCTGGCGGCGACCGCCGCCCTGCGCTCGGGCTCCGGCCTGGTGACCGTGGCGACGCCGGCGCCGGCCCAGGCCACGGTGGCGTCGGCGCGAGCGGAGGTGATGACCGTGGGCCTGCCGTCGGGCCCCGAGGGGACGCTGACCGCCGAGGGCGTGGAGCAGGCGCTCGCCCTGGCGGCCGAGCGGGACGCCGTTGTGCTCGGTCCCGGCCTCGGGATGGACGCGGGCGTTCGACGCTTCGTCGAGGCTTTCGTCCCCCGCTGCGCCTGTCCGCTGGTCGTCGACGCCGACGGCCTCAACGCGCTGGCCTCGACCGCCGAGGGCGCCGCGAAGCTCCTGGCCCGTCGGACGGAGCCGACCGTCGTCACACCGCATCCGGGGGAGATGGCGCGCCTCCTGGCCGTCACGACGGCCGCGGTCCAGGCGCGCCGCCAGGAGACGGTCCGCGAGCTCGCCCGGCGGAGCCGCACCGTGGTCGTCCTCAAGGGGCACCGCACCCTCGTGGCGGGACCGGACGCCGGCGTGGCCGTCAACCCGACGGGGAATCCAGGGATGGCGAAAGCGGGAAGCGGGGACGTCCTGGCCGGGATGCTCGGGGCGCTCGTGGCGCGCCGCGCCGACCCGTGGAGCGCCGCCTGCGCCGCCGTGTACCTTCATGGCCTCGCGGGGGACCAGGCCGCCGATCGCGTGGGCGTCTGGGCCATGCTGGCCCAGGACATCATCGACGCGCTTGCCGGCGGCCCTCCGGACGATCACCGCGCGTGGCTGAGCATCTCACCACACGGTCCGAGGCGGAGACCGAGGCCCTGGCGGCACGGCTGGGCGCCGATTTCAACGGCGGAGAGGTCGTCCTGCTCTCGGGGGAGCTGGGTGCCGGGAAGACGGCGTTCGTCCGCGGGCTCGCCCGGGGGGTGGGTGCGGACCCCGAGGACGTCGCGAGCCCCACGTTCGTGATCCTGACCCACTATCCCGGGCGTCTCGTGCTCCACCACGTCGATCTCTACAGGCTCTCGGGGCGCGGAGACGACCAGGAGCTGGGACTGGAGGAGCTGCCGGGCGAGAAGGGCGTGCTGGCCGTGGAATGGCCGGAGCGTCTCTCGGACATGCCCTGGGCGGAGCCGTGGCGCATCACGCTGGAGCATGCGGGAGGCGACGTCCGGCGGCTCACCATCCTGTCAGGACGGGCATGAGGCGCAAGGCGGCCGTGGCTCCGATGCTGATGCTCCTGGCCTGTGGTCCGTCCGAGGAGCCGCGGCCGTCTCCCAAGGCGCCCCGGCCGGCGCCCAGCGGCCTGAACGTCGTCCTGATCACGATCGATACGCTCCGCGCCGACCACCTCGGGGCCTACGGGTACCCGCGGAAGACCAGCCCCGGCATCGACGCGCTCGCGCGGGAGGGGACGGTCTTCGACGCGGCGTACACGTACTGGCCGAAGACCCGCGGCAGCTTCGTCATGATCCACACGGGGCGCCGGCCCTCCCAGAACGGGTACGATCCCAAACACCCCGTCCTCCTCGGCTTCAACGCGACCATCGCCGACGTCCTCCAGAAGGCGGGGTACGCGACGGCCGCCTTCGTCGACAACCCCAACGTGGCGGCGCAGTACGGGTACTCGAAGGGCTTCGAGACCTATCGGCAGACGTGGGAGGAGAAGGAGCTCGCCTCCGAGATGGACCGGGCCCGGGCCATCACCGAGGGCGGCATCGCCTTCCTGGCGGCGGCCCGGGCCGAGAAGCCGTTCTTCCTCTGGGTCCACTACGTGAACCCCCATGCGCCGTACACGCCGCCCCCCCTTTCGACACGACCTTCCTCGACGCCGAGGCCTCCTCTGGGCCGAGGCTGCCGGTCGTCGCGGCGTTCCACGGCGGCATACCGAAGCAATGGGCGGTGAAGGGCCAGGACCGCCGGGGCTTCTACGTGTCCCAATACGACGGGGAGATCGCGGCGGCCGACCAGGAGGTGGGCCGGCTCGTCGCCGCCCTCCGGGCATCGCCGCTCGCGAGCCGAACGGCGATCGTCCTGACCTCGGACCACGGCGAGAGCCTCGGCGAGCACGACTACTATTTCGACCATGGCGAGGACCTCTTCGATCCCTGCCTGGCCATCCCGTTGGTGATCGTCGCTCCCGGGGCCCCACGGGGACGGCGGAGCTCCGTATTGGCCTCCACCCTGGACCTGCTCCCCACGATCCTGGACGCCGCAAAGGTCTCCTACCCTCCCGACCTGGCGGGCACGAGCCTGCTGCCGGAGGTCGTGTCCGGCGGCGCCAAGGGGGCGCCCCGCCTCTACGCCCAGAACGAGCGAGGACTCACCGGCGCGTTCGACCGGCGCTTCAAGGCCGTGGCGACGCAGTCGGACACCGGTCGGCGAGTCGCCCTGTACGATCGGCAGGAAGACCACGGCGAGACGAAGGATCTCTCCTCGTCGCTTCCCGAGGATCTGCGGCGGTGGCGCCTCGCGGTCGACCTCTTCATCGAAAGGGGCGATCGCGAGTGGGCGCGCACGCGGCCGCTGGTGGAGCAGCACCCCGAGGGAGAAGGAACGATGACCCCGGAGGCGTGCGAGAAGATGCGGGCACTGGGTTACGTGAGAGAGTGCGCCCCGTGAGGCGCCGAGCAAGGAGCCGTCGATGAAGAAGTCTTTCGCCGGGGCCGGGGTGGCCCTGGTCACGCCGTTCACCCGAACGGGGGACGTGGACGAGGGGGCCCTGCGCCGCCTGGTGAGACGCCAGGTGGAAGGAGGGATCGACGTTCTCGTTCCCTGCGGAACGACGGGGGAGAGCGCGACGATGACCGCGGCGGAGCAGGAGCGGGTCATCGCGGTGACCGTCGAGGAGGCCGCGGGGAAGGTCCCGGTCCTCGCGGGGGCAGGGCACCACGACACCCGCGTCGCCATCGAGCGCTCCCGGGCGGCGGCGGCCGTCGGGGCCGACGGCATCCTGAGCGTGGGCCCGTACTACAACAAGCCGACCTCGGAGGGCTTCTACCGGCACTTCGCCGCCATCGCCGAAGCGAGCTCCGTGCCGATCGTCGTCTACAACGTGCCGGGCCGAACGGGCAGCAACATCGATGCGCGCACCCAGCTTCGCCTCGCGGGCCTCGCGAACCTCGCGGGTGTCAAGGAAGCCTCGGGGAACCTCGGGCAGATCATGGACATCCTGCGGGGCCGGCCGACGGGGTTCCTGGTCCTCTCCGGCGACGACGCCCTGACGCTCCCCCTCATGGCCCTGGGGGCGGAGGGGGTCATCTCCGTGGCGGCCAACCAGGTCCCCGGGCCCATGCACGAGCTGACGGCCGCCTGCGCCCGCGGCGATCTCGCCGAGGCGCGGCGCCTTCACGCCCTGCTTCTCCCCCTCATGAACCTGAACTTCGTCGAGTCGAGCCCGATCCCCGTGAAGGCCTCCCTCGCGATGCTGGGTCTCTGCGAGGAGGTCTTCCGCCTTCCGCTCTGCCCGCCCACCGAGTCCACGCGCGACGCCCTGCGCGGCGCCCTCCGCGATCTCGGGCTGCTGTCATGAGCCTTCAGGCCCTGGCGGGGCGCATCGAGGCGCACTTCGCCCTTCCCCAGGAGGCCCTCGGGGACGAGGCCCGCGACGCCTTCGACGAGCTCATCGTGGCCCTGGAGCGCGGGGATGCCCGGGCGGCTGAGCCTGGGCCCGAGGGCTGGATCGTGAACGGCTGGGTGAAGAAGGGGATCCTGCTGGGCTTCCGCCTCGGGCAAGGTCGTGGAGACGGAGAGGGCCGGGCCCCTCTCGTTCCTCGACAAGGACACGCTTCCGGTGCGGCGCCTCTCGCTGGCCGACGGCGTGCGCGTCCTTCCCGGAGGCACCTCGGTACGCTGCGGCACCTTCCTGGGCCGCGGCGTCATCGTCGTGCCGCCGGCGTACGTCAACGTCGGGGCCTACGTGGGAGAGGGGTCGCTCGTGGACTCCCACGCGCTCGTGGGATCCTGCGCCCAGGTGGGCCGCCAGGTCCATCTCTCGGCGGGCGCCATGATCGGAGGCGTCCTGGAGCCGGTCGGTGCGATGCCGGTGATCGTCGAGGACGAGGTGCTCATCGGAGGGAACTGCGGCGTCTACGAGGGGACGATCGTGGGCCGACGGGCCGTTCTCGGCTCGGGGGTGATCCTCACCGGGAGCGTGACGGTCTACGACGTGCCGAGGAAGACGACCTACCGGCGCTCGCCGGGGGCGCCGCTCAGGATCCCCGAGGGCGCCGTCGTGGTTCCCGGATCGCGGCCGATCGACGATCCGTTCGCCCAGCGCCACGGCCTCGCGGTGTCGACGCCCGTCATCGTGAAGTACCGCGACGAGAGGACCGAGGCTTCCGTGGCCCTCGAGGACGCGCTCCGCTGAGCTCGAAGCCCGGCGCGAGCGTCGCGGACATGAGGGGGCCCGCCCCACGGAAGCCGTGGCGTGAGTAGAGGGAGCGGCTGCGGGCCGTCGGCCACAGGAGGACGGTGTCGACGCCGTTGATGCGGCACCAGGCCATGGCCCAGGCGAGGAGCCGTTCGCCGATCCCCAGTCCGCGGGCATCGGGGATCACGTAGACGTTGGTGACGTAGGCGTGCCGTTCGGGCTCTTCGATTGGATTCGGGACCTTCTCGATCGGAGCGAGCCACAGGTGGCCGACGATGCCGTCGGGCCTCTCGGCCACCCAGCATCGCCAGGTGCCCGTTCGGAGTCGTCGTTCCATCCAGCGAACGCAGCGCCTCAAGAACCGCGAGCGGGACTCGGTGGGGTCCCGGAGGGACGACCGGAAATCGAAGCGCATGGCCGCCAGCGTCGCGGCGTCCACCAAGGACGCCTCGCGGATGCGGACTCGCTCGCGCGCCAGGGTCGTGGCCTCGGTTCGAGGGGCGGCTAGGCGCCGGCCTCGGCGCCCACCTTGAAGGTCTCGGCGATGAGGTCGCACCATCGCGAGACCCGCGCGAAGACGTCCTCGCGGGCCTCGAAGGCCAGGCTGTAGCCGCGGCCGTCGGCCGCCAGGTAGAAGCGCTTCGAGCGCGACGCGGACATCGAGGTCTCGGCCCCCATCTCGTCGGCGAAGCCGCCGCGCCACGTCTTGTGGCCGAGGATCTCGAAGGCGCTCCCGAGCTTGAGCCGGGTGTTGTCGTAGAACGTCTCCAGCTTCCCGTCCCCGCCGATCTCCTCGGCCGCGAGGGTCAGCGAGGCGTGGACGGTCTGCCCTCCCTTGTCGGCGGCGAGGGGGGGCGACGCGAACTGGATCAGCATGGTCTTGGCCCCCGCCGAGGCGTCGGGACTCAGCCCACGAGGGCGGGATCCGGATGGCGAAACGGAAACGGGGGTCCTTCACCTCCCGATAGGCCTCGGCGCGCTCGAGGGTGAGGCTCGCCGCCATGTCGTCGAGGACGTCCTTCCGGCGCGCGAACGCGCCGGCCTCGCCCTGCGCGTAGAGGCCCACGACGCGGGTGGAGTCCTGGAGCAGGATCAGCGAGTATCGCGTCGCGCCGTCGGCGGAGGAAAAGGCGTAGGAGTGCCCCTTGGCCCCTTGCCGCTCCTCGTCCTTCACGACCGGAGCGCCGTTGCCCGCGAGATAGGTCTGGGCGTGGTCCTCGAGGGCTCCGTGGAGCGGGCCGGCCAGGAGCGTGACGGAGACCTCGGGCTTCTGGGGGTTGGCTCCCGGGGGCGCGAGGAAGTACCGGTACCAGACGCCTTCCTGTCGCGCCTGCTCCGTCTTCCAGCTGGCGGGGTATCGCACCGTCAGACCGAACTCCCCGTTGAAGTACGTCAGCAGGGGATCGCGTTCGGACGAGCGACAGGACGCGATCGCCAGCGCGGCCAAGGCGACCGCCCGGCCCAGGGGAGCCCGCGTCCTACTCCAGACGGTAATTGGGGGCTTCCTTCGTGATGATCACGTCGTGGACGTGGCTCTCCTTGAGCCCGGCGCTGGAGATGCGGACGAACTTGGAGCGCTTCTGCAGGGCCTCGATGGAGCCGGCGCCGCAGTACCCCATGCCCGCTCGAAGGCCGCCCACGAGCTGCTGCACCATGGCCGAGAGCGGCCCCTTGTACGGGACCATCCCCTCGATGCCCTCGGGCACGAGCTTCGAGACGTTCGCCTCGTACTCCTGGAAGTACCGGTCGCGGGAGCCCTCTTTCATCGCTCCGATCGACCCCATTCCCCGGTAGCCCTTGAAGGAGCGTCCCTGGCGCAGGATCAGCTCTCCCGGGCTCTCGTCGGTGCCGGCGAAGAGGGAGCCGATCATCACCGACGAGGCCCCCGCCGCGATGGCCTTCACGAGGTCTCCCGAGAACTTGATCCCGCCGTCGGCGATGATGGGGCACCCGCTCCCGGCGGTGGCGCGGGCGGCCTCGGCGATGGCGGTGATCTGCGGCATCCCCGCCCCCGACACCACACGGGTGGTGCAGATCGAGCCCGGGCCCATCCCGACCTTGACGGCGGCGACGCCCGCCGAGACGAGCTCGCCGGCGCCCTCGTAAGTGCCGACGTTCCCTGCGACCACCTCGAGCCCAGGGAAGCGCTTCAGGAGCGCCTCGACGGTCTCGACGACCGTCCGCGTGTGGCCGTGGGCCGTGTCCACCACGACGAGGTCGACCTTGGCGTCGACGAGGGCCGCCGCGCGCTCGACGACGTCGGGCGTGACGCCCAGGGCTGCACCGACCCTGAGGCGGCCCAGGGAGTCCTTGCAGGCGCTCGGGTACTTGATCTGCTTCTGGATGTCCTTGACGGTGATGAGGCCCTTCAGGTTGTAGTCCTTGTCCACGACCAGCAGCTTCTCGACCTTGTGGCGGTGGAGGATCTCCTTCGCCTGCTCGAGGGTGGTCCCCACCGGCACGGTGATGAGGCTCTCCTTCGTCATCAGGTCGGAGACGGGCAGGTTGGTGCGGGTCTCGAAGCGGAGATCGCGGTTGGTGAGGATGCCCACGAGCTTGCGCCCGACCGTCACGGGAACGCCGCTGATGCGGTACTTGGCCATCACCTCGAGGGCGTCGGCCACGCGCGCGTCCGGAGCGACGGTCACGGGATCCACGATCATCCCCGACTCCGACCGCTTGACCTTGTCCACCTCCATCGCCTGGGCGGGAATGGACATGTTCTTGTGGATGATGCCGATCCCGCCCTCCTGGGCCATGGCGATGGCGAGCGGCGCCTCGGTGACCGTGTCCATGGCCGCAGAGAGGACGGGGACCTTGAGCACGATCGACCGCGTGAGGCTCGTCGAGACGTCCACCTCCGAGGGCAGGACCTCGGAGCGCTGCGGCACCAGCAGGACGTCGTCGAACGTCAAGGCTTCGGGGATCGCGTCCTCAAGCATTCCTTGGTCCCTCGGGTTCGGGCTCCGTCACTAGTTGCCGCCGTGGCATTTCTTGTACTTGCGACCGCTGCCGCACGGACAGGGATCGTTGCGGCCCACCTTCTTCCCCTCGCGACGCACGGTGGCGACCTCGTCCCCGCCGCCCTGGGCCTCCTTGGGCTCGGCCCGCTTGAAGGCCGAGGGCGCCTCGGTCGGATCGTTGAACGTGAGGTTGCGCGGGAGGCGCTCCGCGCCCGCCGAAGGCGAGGCTCGGGCCCTCGCCGAGGCGCGCTCGCGGTGGCGGGCCGGCCTGGAGGCCTTCGGGGGCGTGGCTCTCGAATGGCCGTCGGTCCTTCCTCGCCCACCTGCGGGACCGTCCGCCGGGCGTTCCACGACCGGCTGATAGAGGTAGATCCAGCGCAGGATCTCCTCGTCGATCCGGTCCATGAGGGCCTGGAACATGTTGTACGACTCTTTCTTGTACTCGACGAGGGGGTCGCGCTGGCCGTAGCCCGCGGAGACCGATGCCCTCCTTCAGGTGGTCGAGGCCGTAGAGGTGGTCCTTCCACTGGGTGTCGACGATCTGGAGCATCAGCATCCGTTGGTGGAAGAGCATGAGCTCCGCCCCGACGGCGGCTTCCTTCTCGTCGTACCGGGCTTCGATCCGCCGAGCCAGGACCTCGGCCATCTCGGCCCGGCCGAGGCTCTGCAGCTCGACGAGCTGGACGTCGAGGCCATAGGTCTCCCTGAGGGCCGACTGGAGGCTGGTCAGGTTCCAGGACGAGGGATCCGCGCTCTCCTCGCAGTACGAGTCCAGGTACCAGTCGAGGACCTCGCGGGAAAGGCTCAGGACGTGCTCCCGCGTGTTCTTCCCCTCGAGGACCATGCGGCGCATGTCGTAGACCGCGGTGCGCTGCTTGTTCATCACGTCGTCGTACTCGAGGAGGTGCTTGCGGACGGCGAAGTTCTGGGCCTCGACCTGCTTCTGCGCCCGCTCGATGGAGTTGGTGACCATGCGGTGCTCGATGGGGACGCCCTCCTCCATGCCGAGCCTCAGCATGAGACCGCTGATGCGGTCGGAGCCGAAGATCCTCATCAGGTCGTCTTCGAGGGAGAGATAGAAGCGCGACGAGCCCGGGTCGCCCTGGCGGCCCGCGCGGCCCCGGAGCTGGTTGTCGATGCGCCGCGCTTCGTGGCGCTCCGTCGCGAGGATGTGCAGGCCCCCCAGGGCCACGACGCGCTCGCGCTCGTTCCGGTCCAGGAAGGCCTCGATCTTCGCGAGGGTCGGGCTCGCCGCGATCTGGGCGATCCCGGCCTTCAGCGGGTGCACGCCGAGGAAATCGACGGGCTTCTCGGTCTGGGGGTAGAAGCTGCGGGCGATCTTCTCCTTCACGGCGCGCGGAAGGTGCGCGCCGCCTCGAGGTAGGCCAGGAGCTCGGGTGACCCCGTCGCCATCTCGCGCGTGGCGAGGACCGACGGATGTTCCTCGGCGAAGGCCGCCAGTATCCCGATGTAGCGCTCGGCGAGGGTCTTCCTCTCCTCGGGCGTCGGCTTCCGCTCGCCGAGGGCCTTCTTGTAGTCGCCCGCCATCTCGGAGAACGCCTGGGCCGTCGCTTCCTCGCGCTGATCGAGCGTCGACTGGTCGAAGGGGATCTCCTTCTCCGACAGGATCGCCCTCATCCGGTGGTCCGGCACGCCGCCCAGGATGATGTCGGTCCCGCGTCCGGCCATGTTCGTGGCGATGGTCACGGCCCCGAAGCGGCCGGCCTGGGCGACGATCTCCGCCTCGCGCTCGTGGTACTTCGCGTTCAGGACCACGTGCTTGATCCCGGCCTTCTTCAGGAGGGTCGAGAGGTGCTCGGATTTCTCGATGGAGATGGTGCCGACCAGGACGGGGCGGCCGATGGCGTTCAGCTCCTTGATCTCCGCCAGCACCGCGTCGAACTTCTCGCGCTCGGTCCGATAGACGACGTCGGGGTTCTCGACCCGGATCAGGGGACGGTTCGTGGGGATCGCCAGGACCTCGAGCTTGTAGATCTTGTCGAACTCGGGGGCCTCGGTCTCGGCCGTCCCGGTCATCCCCGACAGCTTCTTGTACATCCGGAAGTAGTTCTGGAAGGTGATGGTGGCGAGGGTCTGGTTCTCCCTCTCGATCTTGACCTTCTCCTTGGCTTCCACCGCCTGGTGGAGGCCGTCGGACCAGCGCCGCCCCGGCATCAGGCGCCCCGTGAACTCGTCGACGATGACGACCTGGCCGTCGTTCACCACGTAGTCCACGTCGAGCTGGAACAGGGTGTGGGCGCGGAGCCCCTGGTTCACGTGGTGCAGGACGTCCATGTTGTTCGGGTCGTAGAGGTTCTGCACCCCCAGGAGCTTCTCGGCGTGGGCCATTCCCTGCTCGGTCAGGGTCACGGTCTTGGCCTTCTCGTCGACGATGTAGTCGCCCGTCTTCTCGAGCTCGGCCCGCTCCTCGGCCTTCTTGTCCCCGGTGATCCGCGCCCCGGGCTTCAGCTTCGGCACGATGGCGTTGATCCGGTAGTACTTGTCGGTCGACTCCTCCGCGGGGCCGCTGATGATGAGCGGCGTACGCGCCTCGTCGATCAGGATCGAGTCCACCTCGTCCACCACCGCGAAGTTGTGGCCCCGCTGGACGTAGCTGCCGAGGTCGAACTTCATGTTGTCGCGCAGGTAGTCGAAGCCGAACTCGTTGTTGGTCCCGTAGGTGATGTCGGCGGCGTAGGCTTCCTGGCGCTCCCGGTCGCCCATGGAGTGCTGGATGACTCCCACCGAGAGGCCGAGGAACCGGAAGATCCGCCCCATCCACTCGCTGTCGCGCTTGGCGAGGTAGTCGTTTACCGTCACGACGTGGACGCCCTTCCCCTCGAGGGCGTTCAGGTACGCGGCGAGGGTGGCGACGAGGGTCTTGCCCTCGCCGGTCTTCATCTCGGCGATGGTCCCCCGATGGAGGGTGATGCCGCCGATGAGCTGGACGTCGAAGTGCCGCATGTTGAGGACACGGCGCCCGGTCTCACGAACGACCGCGAAGGCTTCGGGGAGGAGGTCGTCGAGGGTGGCTCCGCTCTCGATGCGGCGCCGGAACTCCGCGGTCTTCTCCTTGAGCCCCTCGTCGCTCAGCCGGCGTATGTCGGCTTCCAGCCCCGTGATCGTCTGAAGCACGGGCCGGATCCGTTTGATCTCGCGCTCGTTCCTGGTTCCGATGACTTTGGTGAGCAGCGTATTGATCATTGTGGGAGGGAGGCCTCGCGTGCGCCGCTCGACGGGCGGAGGGGTCCGGTCATGATCCAATCAGGATATCAGCCCGCTTCAGGGCTGGTCAAACCAATGCGGCCCAACCGGTTGCCGGCGGTGCGCCCGATGCGGAAGTTGGTTGCCCCTCGGTTTTCGAGGGGCGAGGTGAAGGCCTATCCGAACGTCCGGTACTCGTCCAGGATGAAGTGGATGGGGTTCTGCGTCTGGTCTCGTACCCAGACCTCGTAGTGGAGGTGGGGGGCGGTCGACTTCCCGGTGCTTCCCACGAACCCGATCACGTCCCCGCGCTTCACCCTCTGCCCCGGCCTGACGTTGAAGCCGGAAAGGTGCGCGTACCTCGTCACGATCCCGTGCTGGTGGTCGATGACGATGGCGTTCCCGTAACCGCCCTTGTCGCCGCACGAGACCACCACGCCGTCGGCCGGCGCCTGCACCCTGGCGCCGAGGGGCGTGGAGATGTCGATACCCGGGTGGAAGTCCGGCTGGCCGGTGAAGGGGTCGATCCGGTTGCCGAAGCCTCCCGAGAGATAGCCCCGAACCGGCCAGACCGAAGGCGTGGAGGACAGGAGGGCGTGCTGGTCCCGATAGAACTCTTCGAGCTTTTGGGAGCGTTCGGCCAGCTTGGAGACGTTGGCGTCCATGCTGAGGAGGGCCGAGGGCTCAACCGCGGGAGCGACCGTCTCCTGGCTCGGGAGGCCACCGACGCCGCCCACCTTGGGGTCGGGGAGGACCTGTTCCAGCCCTGCCATGACCCCGAGCTTCGTCACGACGTGCTGGAGGTCGTTGATCTTGGTCTGGAGGCGTACGGAGCTCTCCTGGTATTCGTGGTTCTTCGTGCTCAGGACCTGGTTCTGGGCGCGGAGTTGGTACACCTCGGCGGCGAGCCGGGTGAAGTGGACCATGAGGACGCTGACGCAGAGGGCCGCCGTCCCTGAGACGCCCAGGACCCATTTTGTCAGCTTGACGGGGACTTGGAGCTTTCGAAAGCGCGCTTTGGCGTGGGGAACTAGGATGAGAGTGTAGAACTCATTGGCCATCTCGTCTCCGGGAGCTACATGCCCGTTTGGGCTAACACAAAGAAGTCACGAGCGACGCTTGCCGCCCCCTCCACACGCGGATCCCGCGCGCAAAACTCTGGGAGGCTACCACGCTGGTCAACCCCCGTCAACCCATTTCTCCAATTGTTTGAAAGAGATATCCGTTACTCCGTATCGGGGAGCGGGTGGCGGAAATGGAGGGCCTCGGCCAGGTGGCGGGCGCCGACCGTCTCGCTACCGTCCATGTCGGCCAGGGTCCGGGCCACCCGCAGCAGCCGGTCGTGGGCGCGCCCCGTCAGGCCCAGGCGCTCGACGGCGGCGGCGAGCAGCCGCGTTCCCTCGGAATCCGGGCTCGCAACCTCCCGGAGAGATCGCCCGTCCATATCCCCGTTCAGGACCGCGGGCCCCCCGGCCCGACAGGCCTGTCGGGCCCGGGCGTCCCGGACCCTCCGCGCGACGGCAGGCGAGGGTTCCCCCGGGGGGGCCACCATGTCCGCGTAGGTGAGGGGGGCGACGTCGACGTGGAGGTCGATCCGATCGAGGAGGGGTCCCGAGACCCGCGCCGCGTAGGACTGACGCCGGTGGGGGGTGCACGAACACCCCCGGCGCAGGTCCCCCCGGAAGCCGCAGGGGCAGGGGTTCATGGCCGCCACGAGCTGGAAGCGCGCGGGAAGGCGGAGCGTTCCCTTGACGCGAGACACGGTCACCGCCCTGTCCTCCATGGGCTCCCGCAACGCCTCCAACACGTGTCGGCGGAACTCCGGGAGCTCGTCCAGGAAGAGGACGCCGTTGTGCGCCAGGCTGACCTCCCCGGGGCGGGGGATCGCTCCACCCCCGACGAGGGCGGCGTCGCTCGCGGTGTGGTGGGGGCTTCGAAAGGGCCGGTCGGTCAGCACGTCCTCCAGTCGGGCGCCCCAGGCCGAGTGAATCGCGGTCGTCTGTATCGCCTCCTCCGCCGTCAGCGGGGGCAGGATCCCGGGGAGTCGGCGGGCGAGCATGGTCTTGCCGGCTCCCGGGGGGCCCACCAGAAGGAGGTTGTGCCCCCCGGCCGCGGCCACCTCGAGGGCGCGACGAGCCGCTGCCTGCCCCCGCACGTCGGCCAGGTCCGCCGGGAGGGATTCGGCCGGCTCACGCCCTGGCGGCTCGGGCGGGAGGGGCCGCTCCGTGGAGGAGGCCAGCGCGACGGCGTCGGGGAGGCTCCCCACCGGGTATACCCGGACGTCCCCCACGATGCGCGCCTCGCGGGCGTTGGCCTCGGGGACGATGGCCGCGCGGATCCCGCGCCTGCGAGCCAGCAGCATCATCGGGAGGATCCCCCCGACCGGCCGCAGGCTGCCGTCGAGCGCCAGCTCACCCACCAGCAGGATGTCGCGGAGAAGCGCCTGTGGGACGAGACCGTCGGTCGCCAGCAGGCCGATGGCCGTGGCGAGGTCGTAGGACGACCCCATCTTCCTGAGGCTCGCGGGGGCCATGTTCACGGTGATGCGGCGGTCCCACTTGAACCCGTAGCCGCAGTTCCGGAGGGCGGCGCGGATCCGCCCTTCGCTCTCCCGCACCGAAGAGTCGGGCAGGCCCACCATGGTGAAGCGCGGAAAGCCGCCGGCCGTGTCGGCCTCGACCCGCACGAGGTGCGCCTCGACGCCGACGACCGCGGCCGTGAGCGACATGGCCAGCATGGATCCCCCCCTCGAGAAACGGGGGGAGAGCCCGTCACGATCGCCAGGATACGGGAGGCCGGGGCCCGGCGGGGTCCGCGGTGCGCTAGAACTTGCGGGTCGTGTAGATCGTGAGGGTGTTGCCGGCCGCGATCATGGTCGTGTGCAGCCCGTTCCACGACTGCAGGTCCCGGATCGTCGTCCCGTACTGCGTGGCGATTCCACCGAGGGTGTCGCCGGGGCGGACGCGGTAGCTGATCCGCACCGCCTCGCCGGCCGTCGTCGCCGTGGTCGCGGCGTTCGCCGTCCGCGTGGCCGGGGCAACGCCGCGGGCCGCCCCTGGTTCTCGATCGGGATGATCAGCTCCGCACCGACCGCCAGGGGTTTGTTCAGCGAGAGGCCGTTGGCCGACGCGATGTCCTGGGACCGGGCCCCATAGCGTCGCGCGATGGTGTAGAGGGTCTGCCCGCGACCCACCACGTGGGTTCGGAACTGCACGCGTTTCTCCTGCGGCACCGACGCCAGGCAGCGGGTGAGGCCCTCAGCGGAGCCCGCTGGAACCCTCACCTCGAACGTTCGCCCCGCGGGGGTCGAGAGCCTCCGGAGCTCGGGGTTCAGGCTCCGCACCTGGTCCACCGAGCCCCCGATGCACTCGGCGATGACCCGAAGATCCACGGCCCCCTCGACCGGCACCCTCTCGGAATCGGCGGGCGCCTCGGGCGTGACGGCGATGCCGTACTTCTCGGGCGCCTTGGCCACGATGATCGCGGCATGGATCAGCGGGACATAGTTCTTCGTCTCGCGGCGGAAGGCCCGGGTTCGCGACAGCTGCCAGAAGTCGCTGGTGCCGTAGCGGGCGATGGCCCTGCTGACGGTGGCCTCTCCGGAGTTGTAGGCCGCCATCGCCAGGTTCCAGTCGGAGAACATCCCGTGGAGCTCCTTCAGGTAGCGGGCCGCCGCACGGGTGGCCTTGTCGGGATCGCTCCGCTCGTCCACCCACCAGTCCTGCTGGAGTCCGTAGCGGCGTCCCGTCTCCGAGATGAACTGCCACACTCCCTTGGCGCGCGCCCGGGAGAGGGCCGCGGGCCGGAAGGCGCTCTCCACCATCGCCAGGTAGGCGAGGTCCTGCGGCACGCCTTCTTCCGCGAAGATCTGGCGGATGCTCGGAAGATACTGGCTGCCGCGGTTCAGGGCCGCCGTGAACCAGTCCTTCAAGCGGCCCTGATACAGGTCCACGCACGAGAGGACGGCGTCGTTCAGGACGACGGGGAAGTCGTTCGTCTCCTGGCTCACGGCTTCCTCGGCCGTGCGCCGCGTCTCCTCGCTGGGCGTCTCCTCGACGGCGATCTCTCCGACCTGGTCGATGGAGGCCGGCTCGGGCGCCGTCTCCGTGAAGCCGTCCCCTGCCGCGAGCGCCTCCACCTCGCGAAGGTGGATGGTCTCCAGCGTTCGCCGGTAGGCGTCGGCGAGCTTGGGGTTGCCGAAGGCTCCCCCCGGGGCGGTCAGGTAGACGTCGACGGCCTTGTCGAACTCCTCGCGCGCGCCGTTCAGGTGACCGTCCTTCAGTTGGCTCGCCCCGGCGGCGACGTGGGCGTCGGCCTCGGCGATCGTGGCGGCCGTGCGGTCTTCCGGAGCGCGGGACTCCGCGGGTCGCGTCGGCTCGGGCGCCATGGACGCCCTTCCATGAGCGCAGGCCGATGCCAGCGCTCCCAAGGCCACAAAAATCCCCCTGGCCGCCGAGCGCCTCAACCCCCAGGACCTCCTCAAGAAAGCGCGGTGGAAAATGGTAGCACGAAGTTGTCAAGGATTCGTCGCACGCCCGTCGCTGAGGACGTGGTCGCGGACCCAGGCCGCGAGCCAGGCGTTGCCGGCGACCGTGAAGTGGCCGTCTCCCGGGATCCGCAGGGCCTCAGGCATCTCGATCAAGTGGGTTTCGATGCCGGTGTCGCGGCAGAAGCGGTAGCAGGCGACCGACGGGGGTTGCGTCGAGAGGGCCAGCACCGTGAACCGCGCCCCGCGCTCCCCCAGGAATCGGCTGAAGGCCGCGATCTGCGCGAGAGAGGGGTTCTCGTGGTTCACGGCGGGGAGGCTCGCGGGTTCGGGGTCGAGGACGACACCCGAGGAAGGAGCCTCGCCGTCGGCCGTGTCCGCCCGGGTCCCCGGCCTCTCGGCCGAGCGTGCCGACAGCAGATGCCATTTCACGGCGAAGGGGACGTTCGCCAGGTAGGTGACCCGTCGAAGGACGTCGAGGGCCTCGAGCCCGGCGTGCAGAAGCCCGGGACGCCGGGCCACCCGCGCCGCCCGCTCGTCGTCCTCGAAGTCGTTGGGGACGAAGAGGTAGATGACCTGGACCGGCGGAAAACGATCGGCCAGCTCCCGCGAGCGCTCGGTCGCGGCCACGGCACCGAAGCCGTCGACGCCCAGGTTCAAGACCCGGGGGCCCCGGGGCAGGAGCGAGTCGAGAACGGCCGGATAGGCCTGGGCGTCGTCGACCCCCCAGCCCATCGTGTAGGAGTCGCCGATGGCGTGGATGAAACGGCCGGCGGCGCCGGGGCGAGGTCCAGCGATCGAGCGAAAGCCGTCGGGCCCCACGGTCATGACGAAGTCGAGAAGTGTCCGGCCGCCGGTGCCCTCGAGACGCAGGCGTGCTCGGGAATCGGGGATGAGGTCGACGGCCCAGCGAGGGGAATAGCGGTGCACCTGGCGGGCCGCGTGGACGAACGCGATTGCGCTGGGCGCGAAGACCCTCAGGAGACCTTCCGCACCGAGCAGCAACACCAGGACGATGGCGACGAGGGTTGCGACCGGACGTCGCTCGAAGCGGTTGTCCAGCGTGCCTCCCGTGGTGAGCGCCGAAGGGGAGCGTGCCGCGGGGCCCGCGGGGTGTCAAGCGCCCCCCGACCTGACGGTAGAATCCGCACCGCATGGCAGCGGTGACCGCCGGGGCGTCGGTCCTGATTCTGGCGGGAGCGCTTCTTTGGACTTCCTTCCGGCTCTACCGCTCCGGTCGTTTCGATGGCGCCGCCGTCGCGTTGTCCCTCCTGGCCCTCGTCCTGCAAGGCTTCGCCGCGGGGGATCGCCAGCTCCACACGTGGGACGAGCGCTTTCACGCGGTCGTGGCGAAGAACCTCGCGATTCATCCCCTGACGCCCACGCTCTACGACGACCCGGTGCTCCCCTTCGATCCCCATTCGTGGCTCGAGGGGCACGTGTGGCTGCACAAGCCCCCCTTCGCCCTCTGGCTCATCGCCGCCTCGCTGCGGCTCTTCGGGAACCACGAGGCCGCCGTCCGCGTGCCGAGCCTCCTCCTGTCCGCGATGTCCGTCTTCTTGACCTACCGGCTGGGCTCGTGGCTGCTGGACCGCCGGTCCGGCCTGGTGGCCGCCTACCTCCACGCCGTGAACGGCTTTCTCCTGGACCTGGCGTCGGGCCGCACCGCCACGGACCACGTCGATGCCGTCTTCATCGTGCTCGTCGAGGTGGCCGTGGCCCTGGCGGTGGTGCACGCCTTGCGGGGACGCCGCACGGCCGTGCTCTTGGCGCTGGGCCTCGTCCTCGGTCTCGCGATCCTCACGAAATGGCTCGGCGCCCTGGTGGCCCTCGTTCCCTGGCTGGCGCTCGGCGCGGGCCGAGCGCCATACCGGCGCGCCAGCCTGGCCCTCGTGACCGTGCTGGTGATCGCCGCCGCCGTGGCCGTCCCCTGGCAGATCCACACCCGTCACGCCTTTCCCAGCGAGGCCACGTTCGAGGCGGACTACACGGTCCGGCACGTCTCCGAGGCGGTCGAGGGGCACTCGGCCTCGGCGGCGTACTACGTCGCCGGGATGCCTCGAACCTTCGGCGAGCTCGTCTACGTTCCCGTGGCCTGGTTCGCGTGGCGCCTCGCGCGTCGCCGCCTCGATCGCCGGGCGGCCGCCATTGCGGCCTGGGCGGCCGTTCCGTACGTCGTCTTCTCCCTCGTGGCGACGAAGATGCCCGCCTACGTCATGACGGCGGCGCCGGCCCTGTTCCTCATCCAGGCGGCGTTCTGGTGGTACCTCTACGACGCCCTGCCGGAGCTGCGGTGGCGGCGGTGGGGGGCCGGCTTCCTCGCCCTCCTGTTGCTCCTGCCGCTGCGATACGGCATCGAGAGGGTGAAGCCGTTCGAGGGGTTCGCTTTGGAGCCGGCCTGGGCGCGGGACCTCCGGTCGCTCCCGGACCGACTCGGACCGGGCCGATCCGTGCTCTTCGGCACCGCCCATCCGATCGACGCCATGTTCTACACGCCCTGGCCGGCGTACTCGATCCTCCCCGATGCCCGGCAGGCTCGGGACCTCGCCGCTCGCGGGTACCGGGTCGTGGTCCTGCAGGACGATCGCCCGCCGGCGGTCGTGAGCCCCGAGACGGAGCAGGGCCAGGGCGGCCAGCGTTGACAGGGGGTCCGGCGATCCCGTATCGTTGGAGGGTTTTGGCTCGTCCCGGAATCGCTTCCTGGGACGCCGAGGAGAAACAGATGAAGCTTCGACGTTCCTGGCGGTCCCTCTTGTCGCTCGGGCTGCTGACCGCCGTCCTCTTCCCCGGCTGCAACCGCCGGACGCCGGCCGAGGTGGCCGACATCACCCCGTCGCTTTCTCCCAACCGCACGACCGCCCCTCTCGGGAGCGCCATCGAGGTCACGTACACCTGGACGACCGGACCGGCGTTCAAGAAGCTCGACAAGGACCATCGGGCCCTCGTTCATTTCCTCGACTCCCACAAGGTCGTGCTCTTCACCGACGACCATCTGCCCACCGTTCCGCCGAGCTCGTGGGAGCCCGGCAAGACCTACACCTATACGCGCACCGTCTTCATTCCGATCTATCCGTACGTCGGTGAAGTCCGTCCCGTGATGGGCCTCTTCCCGGTCAGCGGGAAGGGCGAGCGGCTGGCCCTCAAGGGCGAGGATCTGGGCCTTCGTGAGTACAAGATGGCGCCCATGGAGTTCCAGCCCCAGACCGAGAACATCTTCCTCGTATACAAGGACGGGTGGCACAACCCGGAGTCCCTCCCGGAGAACCCGAGCGCGGTGCGGACCTGGACCAAGAAGGAGGCTCTCGTCTCCTTCAAGAACCCCAAGAAGGACGTCCTCGTCTACCTCGAGGCCGATACCTGCTCGAAGTGCTTCCCCGAGACCCCGGTGCTCACCGTTTCGATCGGCGGCAAGGCCGGGATCACGATGCCCATCGAGAACGGCGAGGTCTTCCTGAAGAAGATCCGCGTCAAGGCCGCCGACCTCGGGACCGAGGACTGGGTCGACCTCCGCTTCTCGATGAACCAGTCCTTCGTTCCCAAGGACCTCAAGATGAACAACGACGACCGGGAGCTGGGCCTCAAGGTCTACCACCTCTTCGTGGGGGAGGCCGGCAAGCTGCCGGGCGTCGCCGAGGACCAGATCGTGGACGCCGGTCCGCTGGCCGCCGCGCCTCCGGGGAAGGGCGGCGCCGCGAAGCCGCCGGCCACCAAGGCGGCGGCACCCAAGGCGGCCGCGAGCCCGGCAGCGCCGAAGAAGGGATGACCTCTCCCGCCTCACGGCGGGCCGCGCGGGGCGGTTAGAATCGCCGGGGTGGAGATGGACGATCCCCTGGCGCCGAGCGGCGGTCGAGTGGACGTGGACCGCGTGATGAGCGCGGTCCGCGAGGCCGTCCGGCGGCGCCGGGACGAGCCCACCACGCCCGTGGAGGTGGCGGTGGGCGAGCGCCTGGTGGAGCTGGCCGACGAGTCGGGAATCGACGCGGAGCTGCTGGCCCACCTCCTGGCGGCCGACGGGCGCTGGAACGTCAGCCCCGACTACCGGATCGAGACGCACCGCCGGGGCCTCGAGGCCCGCGCCGTCGTGTTCCTGAAGACGCTCGTGCGGCCCATCGTCCGTCTCTACACGGATCCCATCGTCACCCGGCAGGCGCAGGTGAACCTCTACCTGCTCCACGTCGTACGGAGCCTCCTCACCGAGATCACGCGCCTCCAACGCGCGGCGGCCGAGAGGGACCGGGGCGCCCCTCCCGGACCGTGAGGCTGGCTTTCGTCGTCCAGAGGTACGGCACCGAGGTCGGGGGCGGCGCCGAGCTTCACTGCCGCTGGCTCGCCGAGCGCCTCGCCAGGCGCCACCACGTCGAGGTCTTCTCGACTCGGGCCCGTGGCTACATCGATTGGGCCAACGCCTATCCCGGCGGGACGGCCGACGTGGGCGGCGTCCCCGTTCACCGCTTCGACGTGGCGCGCCGCCGGAAGGCGCGGACGTTTGCTTCGATCTCGAACGCGGTCTTCGAGGGGCCCCACACCCTCGCGGAGGAGGAGGCGTGGGTTCGGGCGAACGGGCCGGACTCTCCGGCCCTCGTCCAGGCCGTGGCGGACGCCCGCGAGCGCTTCGACCTCTTCTTCTTCTATTGCTACCGCTACTATCACACGTTCTACGGCTTGCCCAGGGTGGCGGACCGCGCGGTTCTCGTCCCCACCGCCGAGGAGGATCCGGCCATCGACCTCGCCATCTTCCACCCCCTCCTTCGGCTGCCGCGGGGTATCGTGTACCTCACCCCCGAGGAGCGGGCCCTCGTGGAAAAGGCCAGCGGCAACGGTGCTCTGCCCAGCGTCACGATCGGGAGCGGCCTCGACCTCCCGGAGGGCCCGCCTCCCGACGCCTTCCGCGCCCGGCACGGCCTCACGCGCCCGTTCCTCCTCTACCTGGGCCGCATCGACCGGAACAAGGGATGCGCGACCCTCTTCGCGTACTTCCAGCGCTTTCTCCGGGACACCGGCATGGACGTCGACCTCGTCCTGGCCGGCACCACGGCCCTTCCGATCCCGGAGCATCCCCGCATCCGCCACATCGGGTTCGTCTCCGAGGAGGAGAAGGTCGGTGCGCTTCGCGCCGCCGACGTCCTCGTGATGCCGTCGCCCTACGAGAGCCTCTCGATCGTCCTGCTCGAAGCCTGGAAGCTGGGCCTTCCCGCGCTCGCCAACGGGCGGTGCCGGGTCCTCGCCGGCCAGTGCCAGAGGTCGGGGGGCGGGCTCTTCTACGACGGGTACGCCGAGTTCCGCGAAGCCCTGCGCCTTCTCGTCGCAAGGCCCGATCTGCGCGCGACACTGGGCCGCCAGGGACGCCGATACGTCGAGGCGGAGTATTCCTGGGAGCGCGTCGACTTGGTCATGGCGGCGTTCCTCGAGAAGATCGCGCCGGCCGCGGCTAGAGCTTCGGCTTCAGCTCCAGGTCGAGATGCAGGATCAGCCGCTCGATCCGCCGGTTCCCCGAGAGCTTGACCGTCACGGCGTCCCGGACGACCTCTTCGCCGTCGGTCCCGTCGAAGGCCACGTGGATTCGCATGGCCGCGGAGCCCCGAAGCAGATCCGCCGGAATCTCGAGGCTGGCCTTCCGCTTGACCTCCGGGCGGGAGTCCCGCTCGGAGACGAGGATGTCCTGCAGGCGGCGCTCGACGCCCCGATAGCCGTCCGGCTGTGCCAGCCGCCCGGCGCGGCTCGGAGCCGACATGGCGAGCCGAAGCTCCTCGAGCTGCTTCTGTACGTCGATGTGCCCCCGCGTGGTGACGGGACGGACCGCGTGGCGGGCGGTGTCCTCCTCCGCGAACTCGAGGCGCACCTCCTCGGGATCCCCGCCGTCGGCCGGGGCCGGATGGCCGGGGGTGGAGACGGCCGGCGGGATCGCCGGCGTGGGGAACGCCGGGAGGGAGGCGGCGCGCCGGGGGTCCTCGCTGACGATCCTCTTGCGGACCGAGGTCAGGGCCAGTCGCGCGATGCTCTTCAGCGTCTCGAAGACGCCCACGCCGTGGAGGGCGGCGGCCTCGAAGTAGGGCGCGCCTTGGGGGTTGAGCGCTTCGTTCAGGGCCTCGACCGTGTGGATGCTTCGAATGTCCCGCTTGTTGAACTGAAGGACGAAGGGGATCTGGTCGAGGCTGGTCCCGAGCTCCGTCAGGTTCGCCTCGAGGTTGTGGCGCGACTCGACGTTGGCGTCGAGGGCCACCTGCTGGCTGTCGGCCACGAAGACGATGCCGTCGACTCCCTTGAGGACGAGCTTGCGCGTGGCGTTGTAGAACACCTGCCCCGGCACCGTGTAGAGCTGGAGCCGCACCTTCATCCCGCCGATCACGCCCACGTCGAGGGGAAGGAGATCGAAGAAGAGCGTGCGGTCCGTCTCGGTCTCGAGGCTCACCATCTCGCCCCGGGACGTCGCAGCGGTCTTGTTGTGGATGTGGTGGAGGTTGGTCGTCTTCCCGCACAGACCAGGACCGTAGTACACGATCTTGGCCGTCATCTGCATCGTCGTGTAGTTGAAGAAGACCACGAGAGGGTCAGTGTAGCACAGCGATCGCGGACGCCCCGGGGCTAGAAACTGAGGCTCAGGCCCGCGGAATAGCGTGCGTCCATCGGAACGAGCGCGCCTTCGGGGAAGTGGGTCCACTGATACTCGCCCCTCACCGAGAGGCCCAGGGCCAGCTTCAGCTTGGCGCCAACGAACACGCCGCTCGTCGTCCCCCAGTCGTCCTCGGAGCCGAGCGTGGCCCGGTAGGCACCGGCCGAGAGGCCGGCGTACGGGACGAACCGTCCGATGGGCGGCGCGATGAAGATGCGCCCGGAGACGGTGAGCAGGCCCGAGTCCAGCACCTCGCCCCCCTGGTGCGCCCCCTCCACCTCCACGCCACCGATGTTGAACAGCGTTATGGCGAACGCGCCCCCGACACCGCCTTTCCAGGCAAGGCTGGGGCTGGCGCCTGACACGAACAGTGTGAGCTCCGCGGCGGAGGCGCGGGGCGCGCCGGCGGCCAGGATCGCCCCGAACAGCAAGAAAGCCAGCCGCGCCATTGTCGTACGGGGAGACGTCATTGTTCGTAAGCCTATACGATGCAACGGGTTATGTCAAAATATAGAGTTGCATTGACAGGCCGCGAGCGGACCCATAGAATTCCGGATGTCGGCTCTCCCCTCTTCCCCGGCGAGACACTGGTCGTCGTGTGCGTTGGCCCCAACGCTCCGCTCTCGCGCTTCACTCCACCTTGACCTTGCGCGCCTTGCGGCCCCCGGGTCCGCGCGTGTCCGTCGCTTCCATCCGCTCCAGCTGCCACTGACAGAGAAGGATCACGCCCTCCAGGACCTGGCGGCGGAGGCGGCGGGCCTTCTCGCGGTCGAACCCCGCCTCTTCGAGGACCTCTGAGACGAGACAGCAGGCTTTGCGCGGCTTCTCACCGGTCACGGTTCTCCTCCTTCTCGCCGAAACCCACCCTCAGCCGCTGGTCGGCGAACGCCGCTCCGAGCAGGCGTCGGGAGGCCAGCGTTCGCGGCAGCAGGATGTGTCGGCGCTGGTTGTCGACCTGGACCACGAGGTCTTCACCCCGGGCCACGACCTGGATCTTGTCCTTCTCGGCAAAGGGAAGCCGGATGTACATCGCGTAGTGCTTCCCCTCCTTCCTCACCTCGATCGGCTTCTCCTGGTACAGGACGGCGGTCGGATCTTCGTCGCCGAAGACCGACCGACCCATCTCGTCCAGCAGCTCGACGCCGACCATCTCGCGGTCGAAGAGCCGCGCCGTGAGGACGGGGAGAGGCTCGAAGGCGTCGCGGGCCGCGGCCATGTGCCCGGACTGGATGTCGAGCCACCGGTCGAAGTAGGGAGAGCTGGCCTCCTTCGGAAGCACCCGGTTGGCGATGACGCAGTCCACGGGGAACCCGAAGAGGCTCAGGTAGGTGTGCAGCCGCTGTGATTCCTTGATCACCATCCGCTCCGGGTTGAGGACGAGGCGAATCGAGCTGCGCTTCGGGTCCTGGAGAAGCGGCCCCATGCCCTCCATCTCCCGGTAGAGCTTCTGCACGGCCGCGAAGACGTTGTCGCCGGGTATCGGGATGTCGGTCATCCGCTGCGCCACCGGGCGAACCGACCGCACCACCGTCCGCTGGATGGGGAAGATCCGCTCGAAGTAGAAATTGAGGATCTCGGGAACGCCCAGCATCCGCATCGTCTCGCCCGTCGGGGCGCAGTCGATGATGATGACGTCGTAGCGCCCGCTCTCGGCGAAGCCCTTGACCTTGAGGAGGCTGAAGAGCTCCTCCATCCCCGGGAGGACGGCCATCTCCTCCGCCACCGCGTCGCTCACGCCCTTGACCGTCATGAAACGGGTGAGCCATTCGTGGATCACGCCCCAGTGGTCCGACAGCTCCTTGTTGACGTCCACCTCGAGCGCGTCGAGGTTGGCCGCGACCTTGGTGGGCGTGGGGCCGACGTGGACGTCGAGAGCGTCGGCGAGGCTGTGGGCCGAGTCGGTGGACAGAACCAGGGTCCGACGGCCGAGCGCCGCCGCCCTGACGGCGGTGGCCGCCGAGAGGCTCGTCTTCCCGACGCCTCCCTTGCCGGAGTAGAGGAGGATCCTCAAGCGATCGTCCCGCCGAAGTCCCGGAGGCCGCGGAGGTCGTGGATGTCCGCCTCGAACTCCGGCACGGTCACCATGGGCTCGGCCAGGTCGACCTCCAGCCGGTTCAGGGCGCGCCGCTCGGCCCGGGCCAGGCGCTGCTGGTCGCGATAGAGCAGGGCCAGTCGCGCGCCCAGCTCCTCGCTCACGGCAACGTCTTCGCCGTTCGGTCGCCGACGCTTTCCGGCGGCCTCGGGGTGCACGCGGTTCACGAGCAGGGCGACGAACGGCATGTTCTTCTCCCGAAGCCTGCGACGGAAGAACAGGGCTTCATCCAGGGCGAGCGGCGCCGGGCTCGCGACCAGGACGAAGCCGCATCCCGGTCCGCGCAGGAGGGCGTGGACGCGCGCCGCACGCTCCTTGAAGCCATCGTACATGCCTTCGAACGCCAGGAAGAACTCCGAGAGGTCCTGGAGGAACTGGAGGCCCAGGTACCGGTCGGCCAGGCGAAGGGCCGCAGCCCCGGTTCGCGTCGCCACCTTGAGGGTGAGGCGGCCCGCCACGAAATAGGGCCTCAGGAAGTAGCGCAGGATGCTGGTGTCGAGGAACCTCATGAGGCGGTCGGGGGCTTCGAGGAAGTCCAGGGCGTGGCGCGTCGGGGGAGTGTCCAGGACCACGAGATCGAACCGCTCGTCGGCCGACAGCTCGAGGAGCTTCTCCATGGCCATGTACTCGTGGCTGCCCGCCAGGGCCGCGGAGACCTGCTTGTAGAAGCGGTTCTCCAGGATCCGCTTCCGGGCCTCCTCGGTCCCCGCGTAGCGCTCGACGAGCGCGTCGAACGTGCGCTTCGTGTCCAGGACCATGGCCGAGAGCGCTCCGCCCGGCTTGCAGCCGAGGCGCGACAGATCGAGGGCTTGCGGTCGTTCCGAGAGGTGCCCGAGCCCCAGGCTCGTGGCGAGGCGCCGCGACGGGTCGATGGTGCAGGCCAGCACGCGCCGCCCCGACAGCGCCGCCTGGAGGGCCAGGGCCGCAGACGTCGTCGTCTTCCCGACACCGCCGGAGCCCCCCACGACCAGAACGCGGTGGCTCGCGAGGGCCGCGGCGAGAGGCTTCGGACCGGGGCGCGCCATCAGTCGCCCTCCAGGCGATGCGCCAGGCCCTGGAGAGCCTCGAGGCCGATCTCCCCGTCGGTGAGGTGGGGGAGGGTGACGAGGGGCATGGGGAGCGCCCGCTTGAGGCGCGTCTTGTAGAACGTCGTCATCTTCCTGCGCCGGATGTGGCGGCGCGCGGCCTCGAGCGCGGCATCGAGAGGGATGCCTCCCGCGAGGCGCCCGCCGGCCCCGGCCGCCGTGAGGCGCAGGACCTCGCGCTCCTGCGCCTCGCTCAAGCGCCGTTCGTGGGCGGCGTTCAGCACCGTCAGCGCCGGCCGGATCCCCACTTCCTCCACCGCGAGGCGATGGAACCACGTCGCCTCGACGACCGCCATCTCCTCCGGGATCGCGACGATCACCAGGGCCGAGCGTCGCGGGTCGCGGAGCATCTCCAGGATCCGACGGGCGTTGGCGCCGATGGGCCCGACGGGGGCGGCCGCTTCCGCCGCGACCGGCACCTTGAGGAACGCCAGGCCGTGGCCCGTGGCCGGGGCGTCCACGATGACCACGTCGTAGCGTGGCCGCCGCGACCAGCTTTCCCGTGCTTCCTCGAGGACCATGATCTTCCCCAGCGTCATCAGCTCGCGCAGCCCCGGGGCGGCGGTGAAGAAGCGGGAATAGACGGGGCTCTCGAGGATCTTGCGGGCGAGCAGCTCGATCTTCACGACGCTGCGCACGTACTCGTCCATCACGCCGGTGGGGCTCAGGTTCACGGCGGAGAGACCGGGTCGGATCTCCGCGGGGATCGGGCCGACCGGTCCCGCGCCGAGGTAGCGCGAGCCCTCGAGAGGCGCATCGATCTCCACGAGGAGTACCCGCTTGCCGCGGGCCACGGAGGCCAGGGCCAGGGCCGCGCCGACGACGCTCTTGCCGACGCCCCCTTTTCCCGAGAGGACGATGAGGCGCTTCGAGAGGAGGTCGTCGATGGGCACGCCACCGAGAGTGTAGTCGACGCCGGAGCGTCAGTCCCCCGAGGGCCGGCCCCCCGGCAGGCGCTTGACGAGACCGACGGTGACGCCCCCGTCGCGGGGGAACGAGAAGCTCACGCGGTCGACGAAGCGCCTCATGTAGAAGATCCCCCGGCCGTTTCCCCGGGGGAGGTTCTCGGGGAGCCGAGGGTCCTCGATGGCGGCCGGGTCGAAGCCGGGTCCGCGATCGCGCACCCACATGAGCAGGAGGCGGCCGAAGACGCTCCGAAGGCGGACCACGACGTGACATCGCCCGTCGGCGTGTCGGCCATGCCGGAGGGCGTTGAAGACCGCCTCCCGGAGCGCGACGCCCAGGCGCTGGGCCTCCTCCCGCTCGAGGCCCCCGTCGGAGGCCAGCCCCACGGCCGCCTCCTCGAGCCACTCGACGCACTGAGCGAGGTCGGAGGGGTCGTGGGCGCCGGCCAACTCCACCCGAACCGAAGACTTCATCCCAAACCAAGGGACGAATCCGGACGGCGATATGTTCCTCGGGCAGCGCGGTTTGGCGCCCTTGGCGCTCCCCGACGTGTGAGTTGCCGCACTTTGCGTCCTACCAGCCGTGGCGCGTCAGGTAGTCGGCGAGCTCCGGCGAGTCCGCGGAGAGCGGCGGCAGGAAGTCCCCCGTGTAGGTCCTGCGCCACCAGCCCGCCTCGCCGTGGCGCGTGAACTGGTAGCGGTAGTACGCGGCCCGGATCCACCGCGGCGGCCGATCCTGGAAGGGACCGGGCGCGAGGAGCCGCCGCGCGGGCGCGTCTCCCTGGAGCAGCTTCGCCACGAGGTGGACGAACCAGGGCTCGGCCGTCGCTCCGGGCATGGCCGCGAACCACATCTGCCAGTCGAGCCGGTAGTGGTACGGCGAGATCCAGCAGGGCCGGCGCAGGACGTCGCCCGGCTTGCAGCGGAAGTCGTACTCGGCCCACGAGGCCTCGTCCGTCGGGTCGGCGTCGTCGGTTCCCTCGAGGACGATCTCGAACCGCTCGCGGCCGATGCTCCCGAAGGCGCCGTAGGTGTTCACCAGGTCGAACGGGTCGAAGGACGTGTTCATCCGCTGGGTGGGGGAGAGCGAGGTTCAGGATCGGGTTCACGCTCAGGAGCGCCACCACGACGGCCAGGGCGTAGACGGCGATTCCGCGGACCTTCGTCTCCCGGGCGTTCGCCGTTCGCTCGACGATCCACGTCGCGCGGTCCTCCGCGGGAACCAGGCGGCCCAGGAGGCTGTCGTCGAAGCAGGCGAGCGGCGACCGTGATCGTGAGCCAGTTCAGGAACGACAGGTTGCCGCTCACGATGAGCAGGGCCTGGAAGAGGACGATCAGAGCCCGCCGGCCACGTGACGCGCCCGCCGCGGGCCGAAGACGAAGAACGGCGCGACGCAGCTCCACGACGTGGTTGAAGAGCACCTCGATCTGGTGAAACCAGGGCGGGAGCTGATGGAAGTACCACGAGAGCGGGTTCGGGTTCGGCTGCGTCTCGTAGTGGAAGACGAGGCACGTGAGGTCGCGCCAGCACGGAGTCGCCGCGGAGCTTGATGAGCCCGGCGCCGAGCATCATGCGGAAGATCAGCCAGCGGAGGAGGACGATGACGACGGTGGGCGGCGGCGTTCGCCGCGGGAAGGGGTCGCAGGCGCCCGAGGGGAGCGAGGAAGATCGCGAGGAAGCCCGTCTCGAGGAGCAGCGTCTCCCAGCCGTAGCCGTAGAAGATCTGGCCCGACGTGGACGAAGGACATGTAGAGGAGCCAGAGAGCCGCCAGGATCGGGGACGTTGGCGAAGCCGAAGAGGACCACGAGGGAGAGGCCGAGGCCGAGGAGGCCGCAGCGACGGAAGCGTCGTGTCGGACTGGCGTCGAGCCAGAAGAGCGTGGGGAGCCGGAGGAACGTGGTGAAGCCGGCCCCCAGGCCTCGGCGACGCCGGTCCAGGAAGGGCGCCGCCGGAAGGAGCCCATGGCTGCCCAGGAGCGGCATCCACTGGTTCACGATCACCAGGAACGCCACGGCGTAGACGAGCCCCAGCATCCGCAGGAAGACGAAGCGCGTGAGCCAGTAGGAGCCATCGGGCACGGGCGTTCCGTCACCGTCTCTTGCGCGTGTCCCGTCTCATCTCGGGAAGAGTGCCCTTCCAAAGGCCCGAACCCGCAAGGTTCAGGATGCGTCGCGCCTTGAGCTTGCGAACGAGGTCATGGAGAGCGCGCTCCACGATGCGGGAGCGGGAGGGCTCGCCGCTCAAGCGCATGGCGTCCTCGAGGAGCCGCGTACTCAACAGGAGAGACGTGCGTTTCACTCGCTTAGAGTATAGGGCGGGATGGCGAAGAAAAAACGAATATACTCGGCTCCAGCCCATGTACGTCGAGCTCCACGCCTCCTCGGCGTTTTCGTTCCTCCGGGCCTCCTCCCCTCCGGAGGACCTCGTGGCCCGCGCGGCCGACCTGGGCTATCCCGCCCTGGCGCTCCTGGATCGCGACGGCGTCTCGGGGGCGCCGCGCTTCTTCAAGGCGGCTCTGGCCGCGGGCGTCCGTCCCATCGTGGGTGCGGAGCTGACGTTGCGCGGAGGGGGGGCGCTGCCGGTCCTCGTCGAGAGCCAGGCCGGCTATCGCAACCTCTGCCGGCTCATCACGCGCATGAAAGCCGGTGTTCCGAAGGGGGAGGGAGCGGTCGATCTCGCATGGCTCGAAGGGTCGGTCGGCGGCCTCGTGGCGCTCCCCGGGGTCGAGACGCTCGGCCGCTCTCCAGACACCGATCGCCTGGCGACGATCCTCGCGGCCTTCGGTTCGAAGAACGTCGCGATCGACGTCCAGCGCCACCGCCGGCGCGAGCAGGAGGCCGCCTGCCAGACGCTCCTCGACATGGCGAGCGCCCTCGGCCTTGCTGCGGTTGCCACAAACGGGGTGCGTCACGCCACTTCTCGTGGCCGCGCCCTCATGGACGTCCTCACCTGCATCCGCGAGAAGCGGACCCTCGCGACCGCCGGCCGCCTCCTGGCCGAGAACGCCGAGCGCCACCTGAAGGCGCCCTTGGCCATGGAGGACCTCTTCCGCGACCGTCCGGACCTCGTCCGGAACGGGGAGGCCCTGGCCGAGCGCCTCGAGTTCACCTTGAAGGACCTGGGCTATCGCTTCCCCGAGTACCCCGTTCCGCCCGGCGAGACCGCGCAGTCGTTCCTCTGCAAGGCGACCGACGCCGGAGCGCGAGTGCGCTACCGCCCGTATCACGAGAAGGCTCGCCGGCAGGTCGAGCGGGAGCTCGACCTCATCGGCAAGCTCGAGCTGGCGGGGTACTTCCTCATCGTCTGGGACATCGTGAACTTCTGCCGCGACGAGAAGATCCTGGTCCAGGGGCGCGGCTCGGCGGCCAACAGCGCCGTCTGCTACAGCCTCGGCATCACCGCGGTGGACCCCGTGGGGATGGATCTCCTCTTCGAGCGCTTCCTCTCCGAGGAGCGGGGCGAGTGGCCCGACATCGACCTCGACCTGCCGAGCGGCGATCGCCGCGAGCGGGTGATCCAGCACGTCTACCAGCGCTACGGGGAGCGCGGCGCCGCCATGACCGCCAACGTCATCACCTACCGCGACAAGAGCGCCTCGCGGGAGATCGGCAAGGTGCTCGGGATCCCGCTCCAGGAGATCGACCACCTCTCGCGCTTCATGCGGCGCTTCGAGTACCTGGACAAGGAGGACACCCTGGATCGCCGCCTCGCCGAGGCCAGCTTCGATAGGGATGATCCCCGCGTCCGGCTCTTCGCGCGCCTTTTCGACGAGATCCAGGACCTGCCGCGCCACCTCGGCCAGCACTCGGGGGGCATGGTCATCGCCCAGGGCGCGCTCGATGGCGTCGTGCCCCTGGAGCCCGCCTCGATGCCCGGACGTGTCGTGATCCAGTGGGACAAGGAGGACTGCGCCGATCTCGGGATCGTGAAGGTGGACCTGCTGGGCCTCGGGATGATGTCGGCCATTCAGGACTGCCTCGGAATGCTGCGCGAGACCGGCGTCCATGTGGACCTGGCTCACCTGCCGCAGGACGACCCGAAGGTCTACGCGATGCTCCAGAGGGCCGATACCGTGGGGCTCTTCCAGGTGGAGAGCCGCGCCCAGATGGCGACGCTGCCGCGGATGAAGCCCGAGCATTTCTACGACCTCGTCGTGGAGGTGGCCATCATCCGTCCCGGCCCCATCGTCGGGAAGATGGTCCACCCGTACCTGAACCGTCGCGCCGGCCGCGAGCCCGTGACCTATCCCCACCCGAGCCTCGAGCCGATATTGAAGCGCACGATGGGCGTGCCGCTCTTCCAGGAGCAGCTCCTGCGCATGGCCATGACCGTGGCGGGCTTCAGCGGCGGCGAGGCCGAGGAGCTGCGCCGGGCCATGGGCTTCAAGCGCTCACGCATGCGGATGGAGCCGATCGAGGCGCGCCTCCGAGCGGGGATGGCGAAGAACGGCATCGTCGGAACGGCCCAGGAGGACATCGTCCGCGCCATCTCTTCCTTCGCCCTCTACGGCTTTCCGGAGTCCCACTCGGCCAGCTTCGCCCTCATCGCCTACGCGAGCGCCTACCTCAAGTGCCATCACCCCGCGGCCTTCGTCTGCTCGCTTCTCAACAACCAGCCGATGGGCTTCTACCATCCCTTCACGCTGGTGAAGGACTCGCAGCGTCACGGCGTCTCGTTCCGGCCCGTGGACGTGACGCGGAGCGGCTGGGACTGCGCCCTCGAGGACGGAGACGTGCGTCTGGGGTTGCGCTACGTGACCGGCCTGCGGAGCGAGGCTGGGGAGAGGATCGAGGCGGCGCGGTCGGAGGCGCCCTTCGTCTCGCTCCAGGACTTCGTGGACCGGTCGTCGCTGCGACACGACGAACGACAGCGCCTCGCCGAGATCGGCGCCTTGAACGCCTTCGGCCTGACGCGACGAAGCGCCCTCTGGCAGGTGGAGCGGGCCGGCCGGCCTCGCGGGCCCTTGTTGAAGAAGGCCGACACCGACGAGGGCATCGACGGTTCGTCACCGCTCCCCGAGATGACGTTCCCCGAGCGCCTCTCGACCGACCTCCTGGGCACGGGCCTCACGGTGGGTCCGCATCCGATGATCCTGTATCGAGACGAGCTGCGCGCTCGCGGCGTGAGGCGCGCGACCGATCTGGCCGCGCTACCCGACGGCTCGCGTGTGAAGGTCGCGGGTGCCGTCACGTGCCGCCAGCGCCCCGGAACGGCGAAGGGGTTCCTGTTCCTCACCCTCGAAGACGAGACGGGCCTCGCCAACGTCACGGTCCGCCCCGACCTCTTTGCCCGGCGCAAGAGGGTGCTGGTGGAGAGCGGCGTGCTGGAGGTGGAGGGGATCGTCCAGAACCGTGAAGGGACGTCGGTCCGCGCCCTCGACGTGCGGGCGCTGGGGATCGCGCCGGTGCCGGAGTCGCGGGATTTTCACTGAAGTCAACGTCATCCCCGCGCACCGCTGTCTCACGCAGATAACATGTTATTGTTGTGGTTATGAAGAAGCCCACGCCGATGCAGAGCTACCGCGCGCGGCTACGCGCTGAAGGCCTGAGGCCCGTCCAGCTCTGGGTTCGCGACGCGAGATCCTCGGCGTTCATCCAGGCATTCCGGCGCCAAGCTCTCCGCGTCGCGGCCCACGAAGCCGCGACCCGGACTGAGCGCCGAGCGATCGAAGCCCTCCTCAAGACCCAGGACACGACGGGCTGGGAGCCGTGAAGAGGGGAGACATCGTCCTGGTCTCTCTCCCCGGGGACTTCGGCAAGCCGCGGCCCGCTCTCGTCGTGCAGGCGGACTTGGTGCCTGCGACGTACCGGACCGTCACCCTGCTGCCGATCACCAGCGATATCCAATCTGCCCCGGAGTTCCGCATCACCCTCGAGCCGTCGGCCAGGAACGGGCTTCGCAAGGTGTCGCAGGTCATGGTGGACAAGACGATGACCCATTTGCGCAGCAAGCTCGGTAAGGTGGTCGGCTCCCTCGACGACGACTCCCTCACGCGCGTCAACCGAGCGCTCGCGCTCTGGCTGGGCTTGGCGGCTTGAGCGCGGCGGCCTGACCCCGCCCTCGTGCCGGCTGCGATGAGGGCGAGGATCTCGTAGCTGCCGAGGCGCGCTCCCGGAAGGAGACTCACTACCGTGCGACCTGCGCCCGACCCATTCCAGGCAGACAGCACGATGGGGGTCGTACTTGGCGTCACCGCGCGGCAGGCTGTTCGGATCCGAAACGGCCGTATGCCGGATTCGGACGACGGCAGGGTCCTCGTCACAAAGAAGAGCCGGCTGGTCAACGTCTTCCGCGGGCTCGCTCGGGCACGGAACTTGCCGCACCGTCCGGCATGGACACCCTGCGGCAAGACCTCCTCTACGCCCTCCGCCGCCTGTGGCAGGCGCCCGGCTTCTCCCTCGTGGCCGTCGCGACGCTGGCCCTCGGCATCGGCGCCAACAGCGCGATCTTCAGCGTCATCGACGCGGTCCTGCTGAGGCCGCTCCCCTTCGACGATCCGGACCGCCTCGTCCAGCTGGCCCAGGTGTGGGAGGGGCGATCCACCGGAGTGTACTCCCCGCAGAACTTCCTCGACGTCGTGGCCCAGGCGCCCTCCTTCGCGTCCCTGGCCGCCATCGACAACGACGACCTGACGATGACCGGCCGCGGGGAACCGGTCCGGCTCCAGGCGGCGCGCGTGAGCTCCAGCTTCTTCGACCTGCTCGGCGTGAGGCCGGTCCAGGGCCGCGGGTTCGCCGACGGCGAGAACGAGCCCGGGCAGGCCAAGGTCGTGGTGCTCAGCCATCGGCTCTGGGCGCAGAGGTTCGGGGCTGACCCCGGAGCGGTCGGGCAGACGGTGCAACTGAACCGCGAGCCGTACCTCGTCGTCGGCGTGGCGCCGCCGAGCTTCGCGTATCCCCAAGGCACCGAGGCGTGGGCGCCCCTCGAGTACGACGAGGTGTTTCGGACGAAGAGCCGCGGCGCCTGGTATCTGCGAGTCATCGGCCGCCTCAAGCCGGGCGTCTCGGTCGAGCGGGCGCGGCAGGAGGTGGCCACGATCGCCGACCGCCTGGCGAAGCAGTACCCGGACGCGGACGAGGGGCTGGGTGGCACGGCCGTCTCCCTCCAACAGGCGACGGTGGGGGACGTGCGGCGGCCCCTGCTCGTGCTCCTCGGCGCCGTCGGTCTCGTCCTGCTCATCGCCTGCGTCAACGTGGCGAACCTGCTCCTCGCGCGCGTGGCGGCCCGCGACGCCGAGTTCGCTGTGCGAACAGCCCTGGGCGCTGGCCAGGGACGACTGCTCCGCCAGCTCCTGACCGAGAGCGTCCTCCTGGGCATCCTGGGCGGGGCGGCCGGCCTGTTCCTCGCGTGGGTCTCCCTCGACGCGCTCCTGGCGCTCCAGCCGCAGGGTGTGCCGCGGCTCTCCGAGGTTCAGGTGAACCGCAGTGTGGTCGCTCTTCGCCTCGGCCCTCTCGCTCCTCACGGGCCTGGTCTTCGGTGCTGTCCCCGCCCTCCAGATGATCCGGCGGCCGACCGCGCAGGTGCTGCGCGAGGGGGGGCGCGGCCTGCTCGGCGGCCGCGGGGCCCGCCTCAGGGGCGGCCTCGTCGTCGGCCAGATGGCCCTCGCGATGGTGCTGCTGGCCGGCGCCGGTCTCCTGATCCGCAGCTTCGCCCGCCTCAGCCACGTCGATCCCGGCTTCCGGACCGAGAGCGCCCTGACCTTCCGCGTCTCGCTTCCGGAGACGGCGTACGCGACCGATGCCCGTCGCTCGTCGTTCTTCGACGAGCTGGTGACACGCCTCCGCGCGCTGCCCGGCGTGCGCTCGGTGGGCGGCGTGAGCGGCCTGCCCCTGGGGGGATCGCGGTTCAACCTCTCCTTCGAGGTCGCGGGCCGCCCGCCGCTCTCGCCGGCGCAGCAGCCGTCCATGGAGGTGCGCGTTGCGACGCCCGACTACTTCAAGACGATGGGCATCCCGATCCGGAAGGGGCGCGGGTTCGAGGCCGGGGACGTGCGGGCCTCGCCCCAGGTCGTGCTCCTGAGCGAGAGCGCCGTGCAGCGGTTCTTCCCGGGCGAGGACCCGCTCGGGAAGCGCATCACCATCGGCTGGAGGCGTGAGCCCCCTGCCGGCGGGGAAGTCGTGGGCATCGTGGGCGACACGAAGGAGCTGGGGCTCGACCACGAAAACCCGCCGGAGATCTACCTGCCCAGCAACCAGCTTCCGTTCCCGTCGCTCGACATCGTCCTTCGAACGGCGGTGAGCCCCTTGAGCCTGGCGCCGACGGTCCAGGCGACCGTCCACGGTCTGGATCCCGAGCTGCCCGTGTCGCGGGTCCGGACGCTCGAAGACGTCGTGGCCCGGTCCATCTCGGAGCCCCGGTTCTACATGCTGCTGCTCGGAGCGTTCGCGGGGATGGCGCTGTTCCTGGCGGCTCTCGGGATCTTCGGCGTGATGTCGTTCGCCGTCGTGCAGCGCTCCCGGGAGATCGGGATCCGCGTCGCCCTCGGCGCCCTGCCCGGCGACGTCCTCCGGGCCATCCTTCGCGAGGCCCTGCTCCTCTCGGGCTCGGGCGTCGCGCTGGGGCTGGTCGGCGCCCTCGGTCTGTCCCAGGCGCTCAGGAGGCTGCTCTTCGACTTGAGTCCGACCGATCCCGCGACGCTGGGGGCGATGGCGGCGCTGCTCTCGGCCGTGGCCCTCCTGGCGAGCTACCTGCCGGCGCGCCGGGCCACGCGCATCGACCCGCTCGTGGCGCTCCGAGCCGAATAGCGGCGGGCCGCCGACCCGGTCACGGGGATCAGGCTCCCGCTTCGGCCAGCCCCGGGACCGATTCCGCCTCTTCGACCGGCAGCGCCTCGCCCGCCGTGCGGGTCTTCGCCACCAGCATGTACACCGACGGCACCACGAACAGCGTGAAGACCGTGCCGATGATCATGCCGCTCACGAGCATGATGCCGATGCTGTTGCGGGCGCCAGCGCCGGGTCCGGTCGCGAGGATCAAGGGGAAGTGCCCCGCCACGGTGGCGGCCGTGGTCATCAGGATCGGCCTGAGGCGCGTGGCCGAGGCCTCGACGATCGCCCTGAGCTTGGACAGCCCCGTCTCCTGGAGGTGGTTCGCGAACTCCACCATCAGGATGCCGTTCTTCGACACGAGCCCCACCAGGGTGATGAGACCCACCTGGCTGTAGATGTTGAGCGTCGTGAATCCCAGGAACGAGAAGAGGAGCGAGCCCGAGATCGCCAGGGGCACCGAGCCGGCCAGGATGATGAAGGGGTCGCGGAAGCTCTCGAACTGCGCGGCGAGCACCAGGTAGATGAGGACCGCCGAGAGCAGGAAGACGCCCAGGAACTTGCTTCCCTCGGTGCGGAGCTGGCGAGACTCGCCCGCGTAGTCGAGGGTGAAGCCGCGCGGCAGGAGCGTCCGTGCCTCGTTCTCGAGGAACCGGAGGGCGGGGTCGAGGGACACGCCGGGCGGGATGACACCCTGGACGCGCACGGCGTTCAACTGCTGGAAGCGCTTGAGCTCCCGCGGCTCCGTGCTGGTCTTGAGGGTGGCGAAGGTCGAGAGAGGGACGAGCTTGCCCCCCGCTCCCGTCACGTGGATCGAAGAGAGCTGGTCCGCCGTCAGCCGCTCGCTCCGCTTCATCTGGGGGATCACCTTGTAGCTGCGCCCCTGGATGCTGAAGCGGTTGACGTAGTTTCCGCCCAGCATCGTCCCCAGGTCCTGGCCGGCCTGGCTCAGGTCGACGCCCTCGGAGCGGACCTTGTCCCGGTCGAAGACCACCTCGGCCTGCGGCTGATCGAACTTCAGGTCCGCGTCGGCGAAGAGGAAGAGGCCGCTGGCGAACGCTTTCTGGACGAGCTGGTTCGCGATGTCGAGGAGCTGATCGGGCTCGGCCGTGGACGAGATCACGAGGTCGACGGGGTAGTCGCCGCCTCCGGGGAGCGGCTGCGGCACCTGCGGGATGACCCGTACGCCGGCGATCCCCGACATCTTGGCGGAGGCCTCGAGGACCATCTGTTGCGTCGTCCGCTTGCGCTCGCTCCAGGGCTTCGTGACCAGGCCGCTGAAGCCCCCGGTCGGGAAGGTGACCTGGAACGTGTTGCCCGTTTCGGGGAACGACCGGTAGACCTTCTCGATCTCGGCGGCAAAGAGCTTCGTCTGGTCGAGGGTCGAGTTGGCCGCGGCCTGGACGTACCCGAACACGATCCCCTGGTCCTCGAGGGGTGCCAGCTCCTGTTGCGAGAACATGAAGAAGGGGACGGCCAGGAGCACGACGATCGCCCAGAACGTGAGGACCACCGGGCGATAGGCGAGCGTGCGCGACAGCAGGCTGGTGTAGCGAGCCCGGACCCTCTCGAAGCGATGGTTGACCCAGCCCGCGAAGCCGCGCTCGCTGTCTCCGGTGCGGAGGAGCCTGGAGCCCATCATGGGGGACAGCGTCAGGGCGACCACGCCCGAGACGATCACGGCGCCGGCCAGGGCGAAGGCGAACTCGCGGAAGAGGGCGCCCGTGAGGCCCCCCTGGATCCCGACGGGCGTGTACACCGCGGCCAACGTGATCGTCATGGCGATGATGGGGCCAACCAGCTCGCGAGCGGCCTGGAGCGCCGCCTCGAGAGGCTGCTTCCCCTCGTGGAGGTGGCGTTCGATGTTCTCCACCATGACGATGGCGTCGTCGACCACGAGGCCGACGGCCAGGACGATGGCGAGAAGCGTCAGGAGGTTGATCGTGAATCCCGCGAGGAGCATCAGGAAGACGGCGCCCACGAGGGAGATCGGGATCGCGACCACGGGGATGAGCACCGAACGGAAAGAGCCGAGGAAGAGGAAGATCACCAGCACGACGATCAGCAGCGTCTCCGCCAGCGTCTTCAGCACCTCGTCGATGGCGTCCTGGATGTAGAGGGTGGAGTCGTACGGGATGCCGATCTTGATCCCCGCCGGAAGCTGCGCCTGGATGTCGGGCATCGTCTTCCGTACCTGGGCGAGGACGTCGAGGGAGTTGGCGGTGGGCAGCACCCAGATCCCCATGAACGTGGCGTTCTGTCCGTTGAACCGCACCTCCTGCTCGTAGTTCTCGGCGCCGAGGACGACGTCGGCGACCTCGCCCAGGCGCACCACGACGCCGTTCTTCTCCTTGACGACCAGCTGGCGGAACTCGTCGGCGGTCTTGAGGCTCGTGTTGGCCACCAGGTTCACGGAGACCATCGAGCCCTTCGTCTGTCCCAGGGCCGAGAGGTAGTTGTTCTGGGCGAGCGCCGTCCGCAGATCCGAGGCCGAGAGGCCGAGGGACGCCATCTTCTCGGGCTTCAACCAGATCCGCATGGCGAAGGTGCGTCCTCCGAGGATGTCGGCGCGCTGCACGCCCGAAACGGCCGAGAGCTTCGGCTGGACGACGCGGGTCAGGTAGTCGGTGATCTGGTTCGGGTCCAGGTCGTCGGACGCGAAGCCCAGGTACATCGCGGCCTGCTGCTGGTCCGCGGTCTCGATCTCGATGACGGGAGCCTGCGCCTCGGGGGGGAGGTCGTTCCGGACCTGGGCCACCTTGGCCTGGATCTGCGTGAGGGCGGCGCTCGTGTCGTAGTTGAGCTTCAGGTGGACGGTGATCGTGCTGAGCGTCTGGGCGCTCGACGACTCGACGTAGTCGATTCCGTCGGCGCTGGCGATCACGCGCTCCAGGGGCGTCGTGATGAAGCCCCGGACCAGGTCGGCGTTCGCTCCTATGTAGGCGGTCGTGACGCGGATGACGGCGATGTCGCTCCGCGGGTACTGGCGCACGGTCAGGGCGCGGATCGACTGGAGGCCCGCGATCAGGATGACCAGGTTGACGACCATGGCGAGGACGGGCCGCCGGATGAATATGTCGGTGAACTTGGTCACTGTCGACCCTCCAGACGCAGCACCCCTTTGCTCACTCAGTTGTCCTCGGGCTTCGGGGCGGGGTTGTTGCCGGGCTGGACGTCGTTGTTCACCCGCACGGCCGCCCCGTTGCGCAGCTTGAACGCCCCCGAGCTGACGACCGTCTGGCCCGCCTCGACCCCAGACGCCACGGCCGACCTGATCCCCGCGCGTTCCGGCGAGCTTCACGAACTGCTGGCGGACGCCGCGATAGCTCTCGCCCTTGGGACCCTGGAGGTCGGCCACGACGAAGACGGAGTCGCCGTAGGGCGCGTAGCTGATGGCCGAGGCCGGCAGCGTCACGACGGAGCTGCTCGCTCCGAGGTCCAGGTGCACCCGGACGAACATCCCCGGGCGTACGCGCGCCTCGGAGTTGGAGAGCGTGGCCTGGACCTGCACGTTGCGCGTCGCCGCGTCCACCACGGAGTCGATGGCGGTGATGCGGGCGGGCAGGCCGTCTCCCTTCAGGCCCTCGAGATCGACGCGGAGGTCGCCGCCGACGCGCAGATGCGCGACCTCCTGCTGCGGCACCGCGAAGTTCACGTAGATCGGGTGGAGCGACTGGAGCGGCACCACCGCCTCGCCGGCCTGCAGGTACTGGCCGAGGTTGACCTGCCGGATCCCGAGGATCCCGGCGAAGGGCGCGCGAATCGTCTTCCGGTCGATGGTGGCGCGGATCTCGCCGACCTTGGCTTCCGCCTGCTTGTCCTCGGCGACGATCCGGTCGTGGTCGGCCTGGGCGATGATCCCCTGGTCGCGCAGGCCGCGGGCCCGCTCGAGGTTGAGACGCGCGAGGTCGAGCTGGGCCTGGGCGGCCTTCAGCTGCGCCTGCTCCTGCCGCGTATCCAGCTGCACCAGAATCGCGCCCGCCTCGACGGCCTTCCCCGACTCGATCGCGATCCGGTCGACGATCCCCGGGAGGTCGGCGCTCACGGTGACGCCCTGCACGGCGACGGCCGTGCCGATGGCGCTCAGGGTCTCAGGCCAGGACTCGCCCTGGGCGAGGACGGTCGTCACGGCCTCAGGGGGCGGCTGGAAGGCGGCGGCCTGGGCCATGCCGACCTGGATCTGCCGGAACTTCACCGTGCCGACGGCGCCGATGAACACCGCCATCCCCACCAGCATCACGACCATGCGCTTCTTCATGAGACGAGGCCTCCCTTGACACGACGACCCTGCGGCAGCGATTTCGACATGCTCAAGACGCTCGACGATGCAGCACTGAACTAAGATCCGCAAAAAGATGTCAGGAGCCCTGCCGGAGAGCCTCGAAGAGCTCGAGCAGGACCTCTCGGCGCTCCGGCGCGATGGACCCGAAGATCTCCCGCTCCGCCTTCTCGATGGCGCTGCTTCCCGGCGACCTGGCGGCTCCGCCCCTCGTCGGTCAGCTCCGCCAGGATCGACCTCCGGTCGCGGGGGTCGTGGACCCGAGCCACCAGCTTCTCGGCCTCCAGCCGATCGACGAGCTGCGTGATGTTCGACCGCACACAGGCGCAGCGCTCGGCCAGGGTGCTGAGAGGCAGCGGCTCGGCGGCCGCGACGAGACGGGAGAGCGCACCGTATTTGGCGAGGGACAGGCCGAGAGGCTCCAGGGCGGCCTCCAAGCGGGCCTCCACCGAGCTCAGGGCTCCCAGCAGCTCAAACGCCAGGGCGGGAGGTGCGTCATTCATACGTGAATGATACAGCACTGACGGCGCTTTGTCAACCTTCGTCCGTCTACGCCTTCGCTCCCTTCGTGACGCTGCGAGCGAAGGGGAGTCGGCGTACGCGCTGACCCGTCAGCTGGAAGAACGCATTCGCGACCGCCGGAGCCAGCGGCGGGACGCCCGGTTCGCCCACACCCGTCGGGGCCTCGGCCGACGGGACGATGTGCACCTCCACTTTCGGCATCTCGTCGATCCGCAGCACGCGGTAGCCGTCGAAGTTCGACTCCACCACGCGCCCCTTGTCGAGGGTGATCTCGCTCCAGAGGGCGGCCCCGAGGGCGAAGCCGATTCCGCCTTCCATCTGGGCGCGGATCACGTCGGGGTTGACGGCCACTCCGCAGTCGACGGCGCAGACGACCCGCTCGACCTTCGGGAGCCCGTCCTTGCGGAGCGAGACCTCGGCCACCTGAGCCACGAAGCTGTTGAAGGACTCGTGGACCGCGATGCCGCGGGCGCGCCCCGCGGGGAGCGGCGTCCCCCAGCCCGCCTTCGACGCCGCCAGTTCCAGGACGCCGCGATGGCGAGGATGGTTGGCGAGCAGCTCGCGGCGCAGCTCGAAGGGGTCGCGGCCGGCGGCTTGCGCCAGTTCGTCCAGGAACGTCTCGGTCGAGAAGGCGGTGTGGGTGCTGCCGACCGATCGCCACCACAACGTCGGGACTCCGACCTCCGTCAGGTGAAGATCGACCGCGAGATTGGGAATCGTGTAGGGGAGCGTCGAGCCGCCTTCGACCGCCGTCGGATCGACGCCGTTCTGGATCATGCCCGCGAAAGGTGTCCCCTTGATGAAGGACTGGCCCACGATCCGGTGCTCCCAGGCCACGATGCGCCCCGACGCGTCGAGGCCCGCCCGAAGCCGATGGACGAAGAGCGGCCGGTAGAGGCCGCCGCGGATGTCGTCCTCCCGCGTCCACATGAGCTTGACGGGCTGCCTTCCGCCGATGGCCTTGGCGACGCTGGCCGCCTCGCTCGCCACGTCGGCCTGCGTCGTCGCCCGCCGGCCGAAGCTGCCGCCGGCCAGGAGCGTGTGGAGCTCGACCTTCCCGGGGGGCAGCCCCACGACCTGCGCCACCGCACCCTGGTCCACGGTCTGCATCTGCGAGCCGGCCCACACCTCGCAGCGATCGGCGGAGAGCTGCACCACGCAGTCGAGAGGCTCCATGGGGGCGTGAGCGAGGTAGGGGAACTCGTAGACCGCCTCGAGGACCTTGGTCGCTCCAGCGAACGCCGCCGCCGTATCCCCATCGTGACGCGCGGAGACGCCGGGCTTGTCGAGAAGGGCCTTGTACTCGGCCAGAAGCTCGTCGCTCCCGCGGTGCTCGGCGTGGCTCTCGTCCCAATCCACCTTGAGCGCCTCGCGTCCCTGCTGGGCGGCCCAGAAGCCCTTTCCGAGCACCGCCACGCCTGCGGGCACCGCGACCACGTCGGTGACGCCGGGGACCTTGAGGGCCGCCGTCTTGTCGATCGACTTCACCGTGGCGCCGAAGAGCGGCGGCCGCGCGATGACGGCGGTGAGCATGCCGGGAAGCGCGACGTCGATCGTGAATCGAGCCGAGCCGTCGGTCTTCGCCTTGGAGTCGACTCGGGGCGCCGAGTGGCCGATCAGCTTGAAGTCCTTCGGGTCCTTGAGGGGCACGTCGGTGGGAACCGGCAGGGCCGCCGCGGCCGTGGCCAGCTCGCCGAACGTCGCGTGACGGCTCGTGGGTCCATGGGACACGACACCCTTGTCCACCGTCAGGCCGCTCGCGGGCACGTTCCACTTCTGGGCCGCTGCCGAGACGAGCATGGCGCGCGCCGTGGCGCCGGCCTTCCGGAGCTGGGGCCACGAGTTGGCGATCGAGGAGCTTCCACCCGTGCCCTGCATGGGACCGAAGGCCAGGTTGTTGTAGCGGGTCGGGTCGGAGGGCGCCGCTTCGACGCGCACCTGGGACCAGTCGGCGTCGAGCTCCTCGGCCACGATGGTGGCGAGACCCGTGTAGCACCCCTGTCCCATCTCGAGATGCTTGGAGACGATCGTCACGCTGTTGTCCGGGGCCACGCGGACGAAGGCGTTGGGCGCCAGGTCCCCGGCGGCCTCGGCCGACGGAAGGAACCGGAACTCGACGATCAGGGCGGCGCCCGCGACGGCTCCGACCTTCAGGAACGTGCGCCGGCCGAGGGGCGGCACTGGGCGGGAGACGAAGGGCGTTCGAAGGGATGCATCAGGACCTCCCCGCTTCCTTGGCCGCCTCGTGGATCGCGGCGCGGATCCGCACGTACGTGGCGCAGCGGCAGATGTTTCCCGACATCGCGTCGTCCACGTCGGCGTCGGTGGGATGGGGCTTCTCGGCCAGCAGAGCCGCCGCGGACATGATCTGGCCGCTCTGGCAGTAGCCGCACTGGACGACGTCCAGGCGGCGCCAGGCTCCCTGTATCGCCTGGGCCACGGGTCCGCTGAGCCCCTCGATGGTCGTGACCTCGCGATCACCGACCGATGACACCGGCGTCATGCAGGCGCGCACCGCCTGCCCCGCCAGGTGGACCGTGCAGGCTCCGCATTGCGCGACGCCGCAGCCGTACTTCGTTCCCGTGAGCTGAAGCTCGTCTCGCAGCACCCAGAGCAGGGGAGTGTCCGCTGGAACGTCGACTTCCCGTCGGCTTCCGTTGACGCGTAGGATCGTCATGGTTTCATCGGTCTCCTGCGGTCCGCTTGGCCTCGTTCCGCTCTCCCTGAGACTACTCCAAGGGCAGTCGGTCCGGCCATCGTTTTCGGACGCCTTCCCGACTTGCCACTCGTGCCCCTCGAGGTCTAGATTCCCCGGACCATGAGGAAAGCAGCCCTGCTCCTGACCGGCGCCGCCTGGGCGTCCGCGGCATACGCACAACAGCTCTTCGAGCTGCCCGACGGGCGTCGAGACGCGCTGGTACTCCTTCGAGAACCCGACGGGCGCCCGAGGGGAGGGCGGTCGATCGAACCAGGGGCGCAAGGGGGCGGCCAACCGCACGCTGGCGCCCGGCGAGACCGTGACGCTGGCCGACATCCCCGGCCCCGGCGTCGTCCGGCGCATCTGGTGCACCGTGCGCGGCGAGCCGGAGCTGCTCCGGGGCCTCGTGCGTCCGGATGTTCTGGGACGACGAAACGCAGCCGGCGGTCGAGGCGCCACTCCAGGACTTCTTCGGCGTCCCCTTCGCGCGGCAGGCTCGGTTCGAGTCCGCCTTCTTCTCGAACCCCGAGGGGCGATCGTTCAACAGCGTCGTCCCCATGCCGTTCCGGAAGCAGCGCGCGCATGACGATCGAGAACCAGTCGCCGAAGGAGGCCATGCTCTTCTACGACGTGGACGCGACGCTCGGGGACGCGCTGCCCGCCGACCTCGCCTACTTCCACGCGCGCTATCGCCGCGAGAACCCGACGACGCCGGGGCGCGACTTCGAGATCCTTCCCCGGCTGAAGGGACGCGGGCGCTACCTGGGCGCCAACGTCGGCGTCCGCAGCCTCGCTCCCTACGGCGCGCCGATCTGGTTCGGGGAAGGGGAGCTGAAGATCTACCTCGACGACGACGCCGAGCACCCGACCCTCGTCGGCACGGGGACGGAGGACATGGTGGGCTCCGGCTGGGGCCTCGCCCGCTTCGACCACCTCTACCAGGGGGACCTGCTCACCGACGCCGAGGACGGCGTCTGGGGCTTCTACCGCTACCACGTCCCCGATCCCGTGTTCTTTCGCAAGGGCATCCGCGTCGTGTTGCAGCAGATGGCCGGGGCGACGGTGGCCCAGCTGCGTGCGCTTGCCGGTCGACAAGCGCCCCGTGCTCGTGAAGACGCATCGGGTCTTCGATCCCAAGGACCAACCGGGCCCGGAGCAGGACGAGGCCTGGGAGAACTTCGAGGTGCCCCAGGACGTCTGCGCCACGGCCTACTGGTACCAGACGCTCCCGTCGCCCGTCCTCCCGCCGATCGCGCCCTACGCGGAGCGGATGCGAGACCTCGTGCTGCCTCCGGCTCCACCGAAGAAGTGATCGTCCGGGAGCGCCGATCTAGCCGACGACGAGGTCGAGGTCGATGCCCCTGGAGCCCTGCTGCTCGAACCACGTGACCCCCTCGTCCACGAGATCCAGGCGCAGGACGTAGCGCCCGGGCGTCTCGGGGAGCCGAAACCGCGCCGTGACTGACACGGAGGCCGCGGGAGCCACGTCCGCCGGCAGCGGGGTCCGGAGAAAGTCCCAGTCGATGGTCGTTCGATCGGCCTTCAGCAGGTGGCCGCCGAGGCGCACGTAGCCCCCGGCCGCCATCTCCGCGTGCAGCCACACCGTGTCCCCCGCGTTGCGGATCGTCAGGAGAGCGGTCACGTCCGCGCTCGCGGCGCCCGCGACGCGGACCGCACCCTGAACCGACATCTCCGCCCGCAGCAGGCGAGGGTTGCGGCTGTCCACCCGCTCCGCGCCCTTCGTCAGGGTGAAGACGTAGAAGTCGCGGAGGGATCGCCGCAGGTCGTCGATGGGGAAGCAGAGATCCCGTCCGCCCAGGAAACGGAAGTATTCCTCGGGTGATTGCGTGACCGCCTCGGGTCCGGGGTAGGGCTTGAGGCGCATGTCGGTGAACCCGATCCGCCGGGCCGTGGCGGCCAGGGCCTCGAGGTCCAGCTCGTTCTCGAGGACGTGGAAGCGCTCGGCCTCGGCGGCGGAGTGTCCCATGTGGGAGTGCCCCTCTCCCGGCTCGGCGAAGACCGCCCGGCCGCCGTCGCGCAGGACGCGGAAGATCTCGGCCAGCAGCTCGTCCTCGTTGGGGATGTGGTGGAAGGCGTCGAAGGAGACGAGGCGGTCCACCGACCCATCGGGGAGGGGGAGGCGCCGGCCGTCGTAGGCGAGGAACTGCGGGTCCAGGTCCGGCCGCTGCCGCGGGTCCAGACGGAACAACTCGCGTCCCAGCTCCAGGGCCGTCGGGCTCACGTCGACCGATACGGTCCGGGCACCCAGCCGGTTCAGGAAGGCGGAGAGCCAGCACGCCCCCGCGCCGAGATCCAGGACCGTGTGCCCCACGCCGAGACGCAGCTCCGAGAGGACGATGCCCAGCCGATAAAGGATGCTCGCGGCATCCTCGGGTGTGCCGAAGGGCTTGCGGAGCAGGGCTTCGCGGGAGCCCGGATCCGCGGCCAGCTCCTTCCAGTACGTCTCGGCGTTGCGGTTGAACTCGTCGGCGCGAGCGAGCAGCTCCGCGCGGGAGAAGAGGCGTCCGTGGGGACGGCTCTCCCGAAAGGAGTCCCGCGTTCTGCGGAGAAACCGCCCCAGGCGCGTGTGGCGCGGGAGCAGCCGGCCGAGGCTCATCCGGCCGCCAGCCAGTCCGGGCCCCCGGCGCCCTCGCGCTCCGCCGCCTCGCGGTCGACCTCGCGGAGCAGGAGCTGGGCGAGGAATCCGAGGTAGTCCATCGCCATCTCGAAGTTGTCCTCGAAGACGTCCACGAGGGGCTCCACCGGCGCGTGGAGCGCGACCACCGGCGTCTCCGTGACCGCTCCGTACCAGCGAGGGACCTCGGCCATCGCCTCGGCGGCTCCGAGGGCGATACCCCGGCCGACCCGCACGACCTCCGGGCGATCGCGCCTCGAGCACGAGATGCTCCCCGAGACCAGGAGGAGGAGATAGCGCGCGGCGTCGTCCTGCTGCCAGAGCGGCACGCCCGCGCCGAACCTCACCTCGGTCAGGCTTCGCGACAGCTCGGCCAGGGCGTTGATGCTGGCCCGCGCGAAGGGCTGCATGCTCCGCAGGAGGAGGATCCGCTCCACGAAATCCATCTCGCCCTCGGCGGCATGGAGATCGGGGCGTGGGCGCGTGACCTCTCCGATCGCCGGCCACACGCGGCTCTGGAACTCGATGAACGAGCGGCAGATGTAGGACAGCATCTCCTGGACGACCCGGAAGTGGTCCTCACAGACTTCGAGCAGGGCGTCCCGTTCCAGGGTGAGCACGAACGTCCGGGCGTCGGCGACCGCGCGCAGGCCGTGGTGGTCGCGGGCGAGGATCGCCAGGCCGCCCAGGGCCGACCCGGGCCCGAAGCGTCCCAGGAAGGTTCCGTGGCGCGTCGCCGTGACCTGGCCCTCGACGATGAGATGCACCGCGCTCACGACCTCCCCCTCCCGAAAGAGGGGCTCGCCCTTTGCGAACGTGACCTCGCGCGTGTTCTGCGCGAGGGCCGCCAGCTCGAGGGACGGGAGGTTGGCCAGCATCCCCAGCTTTCGCAGGTGAAGGATCCTCTCGACGACGCGGATCGTGCCGGAGTCAGGCAAGCTGTGGCTCCGTCCCTTCGGCGGCGGACAGCACCGCGAGCGCCCTCTCGATGACGCGGGCGGCGAAGAATCCCTTCTCACGCGAGTGGATCTCCGCGAGGCGCGGCCGGAAGGCCACGAGGCCCAGCTCGGCAACGTGATGGGCGGCGATGGAGCGCAGCGATTCGCTCCGCTCCTCCAGCATCGTGGCGAGCAGGGCATCGTAGTCGAGGGGTCCGGGCGCGTAGTAGGGGGCGGCCGCGCGGAGGCGCTCGGTGAGGGGCGCGTCGCCGATGAGCGCCAGGAGGGAGTCCCGGAGGGGCGGCTTGATGACGTTCTCGAGGAGCTCGCGGCTGGCGGCGCTCACCTTGGCGTTGGCGCTCGACGCCCCGCGGTGGATCCGCGCGAAGTCCTCCCCACGGTACTGCAGCCCGATGAGCCGGAAGAGGCGCTCCAGCGCGTGGACCTCCTTGTCCCGGAGGAGCGTGGTCAGGAGCGCGTACCCGGGCGTTCGGCGCTCGGGCCGCCGATCGGCCCCGTCCTCCATGGCCGTGCGCCAGTGGACGAGGCGGAACGTCGCCTCGAGGGTCTCGGCCGTCGCCTTCTCGAGGATCGCGCGGTCCAGGATGATCTCGGGATGATCCGTGCGGAGTCGCCCCAGCCCGCGGAGGATCTTGAAGCGGACCATGCCGTCAGGCTCCGGTAGCAGGCGCTTGAGCAGGACCGGGGCCGCCTCGGGGGCGAAGAGACTGATCGTTCTTGGGAGGTGGCGCCGCAGCTCCTGCGGGAGGGCGTAGTCTCCCAGGGCCTCGTCGAGGAAGGCCAGGGCCGGGGCGCCGTGGGCGAGAAGGGCCGCCCGCGCTGCGTTTCGCACCTCTCTCTGCGCGAGCATGGGAAGGAGGGCCGGAAGGAAGCGCGCGCTCTTCACCGCGCCCATCGCCCGGGCGACCTCGACGAGGACCTCCGATTCCGGGGCCTCGGCAAGATCGAGGAGGACGGCTTCGAAGGCCGGCGAAGGCTGGAGCGAGATGGCCCGGGCGAGCGCCATCCCGGCCGTCGGAGACTGGCTCGCCAGCAGAGAGTCGAGGGAGGCCTGGGCTTCGTCGGAGAGCCAGCCCGACGAGACGAGGCCCACCACGGCCGTGGCGCTGACCACGGGGCTCGCGTCGCGGGCCGCCTCGCGGAGGAGGGTCTCGTCGGGCTGCACGACCGTCCGCGCCCGCAGCGCCGCCGCCCGAACCTCGGGCTCCGCCTGGGCGAGCAGGCGATCGGCGATGGGAACGAAGTCCTCGCGTCCGGCCGCGACGAAAAGATCGAAGGCGCGCAGGACGACCGCCCTCGAGGGGTGATAGAGGATGAGCGCAGGGATCAGGCGCGCCTTCTCCTCCTCCGCCAACAGGTCCATCGCCGCGATCACCTCGCCGTCGCTCTTGCTGTTGAGCGCGCTGAAGAGCGCCTCGAGGGACCCGAGGTCGAGGTCGGGCAGGTCGCCCCGGGTGACGATCGCCCCCTCGCGGAGCGCCGAGCGGAAGAGGTCGAGGTAGTTGCGCTGGAGGTTGGCCGCCGTGGCGATCCAGAGGACGGAGAGTGCTACGAGGCAGAAGATCAGGAAGGGCGTCTTCGGCACGAATGCCACCGGCGTCAAGATGAGCAGCGACGCGAGGGCCTGGCCACCCCGTTGTCCCGCGGCGTCGATGAACGGCTTGACCCGCGAGCGGAGGGCGTCGGAGAGCGGGACGAAGAGCAGTTCGGTGGCGGTGCGGTTCAACGAGTATCGCAGGCCGCCGTCGGCGGTCTTCAACAGGAGAGCGGCCACCAGGCCGCCTCCCGCCAGGAGGCCGCCGGCTCCGAGTATCAGCAGGCCCGGGAGGATCCAGAGGGCGCGATGGACGCCGGCCCGCGCCAGGACCGGCCCGACGACGAAGACCTGGACGGCGAGGGCCAGGACGTTGAGGCTCACCGACACGATCGAGAAGAAGCTCGCGAGGTCGGCGGGGGCGACGTCGCGCGCCACGGCGGCTTTGAAGAGGTAGTCCGCCAGCGTCACGGCGATCGTCGAGGAGACGACGAGGCCCGCAAGCGGCCGGACGTAGGGATGGTCGCCGATGAGCTGCACGGCTTCGCGGAGGGAGACGCCCCCGGTCGCGCCGGCGGCCGTGCTCTCGCGGGGCGCGCGGAGCAGGAGAGCGGGCCCGAGACCGGTGGCGGCGGCGATCAGGGCCGAGAGGAGCACCAGCCGTCCCGCCGGAAGGTGCATCGTCACCACGGCGGCGAGCGACGCGCCGATGATGGCGCCCAGGACGCTGCCCACCGCGATGAGCCGGTAGACGCGCTTTGCCTGGCTCACGGTATAGATCTCCGACAGCACGAGCCAGAACCGGATCCCGGTGATGGTGCCGAAGAACCCCGACCACGTGTAGAGGACGTAGAGCGACCAGGGCGAAGCCCAGGCGCCGAAGACCCAGAGCATGAACGTGACGGCGGAGGACGCGACGAGAAGGACGGCCAGGCCGTAGGGGCCGAAGGCGCGCTCGATGCGGCTCGAGGGGGCCTGGGACAGGCCGAAGGCCACCGCCGCGATGGCCAGGTACATCCACGGGAGCTGGGACGCCGGCAGCCGGGCCAGGAAGAGGGCGTCGCGCGCGGTCTCCAGGAGGGTGTGGGAGGCCAGGACTCCCAGGAGCGTCAGGAAGGCGCAGGCGACGCCTCTTCGCTCCTCAGGGCGAACCTCCCCCAGGGCGCCGAACATTCACGACACTATACGTCAGGCGCAACGGGATCGTTTCAGAAACGCTTGGCGGCGTCGAGGGCGGCACGAACGTCGATGCGTGGGATGCGCCGGCCGTTCTTCTTGTCGGTGATGGGCACGCCGGTGCTCTTGAGTGCGCTCTCGATCTGGTCCACCGTGAGGCTGGGCCGTGCCTCGAGGAGCAGCGCCGCGGCTCCGGCGGCGTGGGGAGAGGCCTGGGACGTCCCGAGGAACGTCGAGATCCCGCCGCCGCGCCCCGCCGCCGAGATGGCCGCCCCCGGGGCCAGGAGGTCCACCGCGGAGCTGCTGTTGGAGAAGCAGCAGACCTGGTCGGCCTTGGTCGTGGCGTCGGTGCAGCCGAAGCTGATCGTCCCGACGTTGGAGTCGTACACGGCTCCCACCGAGATCGCCGCCGCGATGCATGCCGGAAGGCCCGTCTGGGACGACGAGCCGTTGTTCAGCGACGACGCGAAGACGCTCGTCCCCCGCGCCCTCAAGGTGTTGATCGCCTGCGCAAAGGTTCCGGTGAATGCGGCGGCGTTGTCACAGGTGCCCGAAAAGAGCTGGGACGTCCCGAGGCTCATGTTCACCACCTTCACGTCGGGACGCTGGGTGATCACGTAGTCGAAGCCCGAGATGACCTGGGCGCTGTCGGCGAAGGCGCCGGTGCTGTCGAGCACCTTGATCGCCACGATCTTGGAGCCGGGCGCCACGCCCTTCGCGGCGACCCGCCCGCGCCCCGCGATGATCCCGGCGACGTTGGTCCCGTGTCCCTGGTCGTCCTTCGCCGCCCCCGACCCGCTCTGCTGCGTCTGGCCGTTGGGGCAGCACCCCGCTCCTCCGGCAGTGGTGCAGAAGCACTGCTGGGCCACGATGCTGTCCTTGAGGTCGGCGTGGTTGCTGTCGATGCCCGTGTCGAGGACCGCGACCGTGACGCCCTTGCCGGTGACGCCCATGTCGTGGACCTCGTCGGCGCGGATGAGGGGAACGCTCTCGGCGAGCCCGGCCGTCCCGGAGACGTCCAGGTCGACACGCTCCACGTCGGGGTCCCGGAGGAGCTTGGCCAGCCCGTCGTCCGTGAGCTCGCCCGCCAGGCCGCTGATGGCGCTCCAGCGGTAGGTCGGCCGGAAGTCCTCGACCTCGAGCCCCGCGAGGACCCCCTCCTGAGTCGTCTGGACGCTCTCGATGTGGCGCGAGAGGGTGGCGGCGGGGACGTCGGGCTCGCGCAGCTTGATGATGACGTTCACGCGCGCCTGCTGTCGGAGGGCCGCGTGGAGATCGGCCCCGGCCTCGGCGGTGTGCGCTACGGGCTCGCGGCCCGAGACGGCAAGGACCGTCGCAACGGCGGCGAGGAGGAGCGTCGCTCGGGCGGACCTCGTCATGTCCTAGAACACCACCTGGGTCTGGATCCGCAGCTCCTTGATCTTCGTGGCGGCACCCTTGTCTTCGAGGCTCCGGTAGTCCGCCTGGATCTTCAGGTTGTGCTTCTTGATGTAGTAGCTCAGCGCGCCGCCGACCTCGCTCTGATCGTCGCCCGGGAACTGGCTCGACGGATCCCACGACGCGTAGCGGAAGGCCAACTCGACCACGTCGCGTTTCAGGAAGTAGCCGGCCTGGACGTGGTAGCCGTTCGAGTCGAAGGAGGCGCCGAGCTCCGGCGTGCGGTTCCGGGCGAAGTACTCGCCGAATACCGACGCTCCCTTGAACTTGAACACCAGATAGGGTCCCCACGTCGTCGTGTCGAAGTCGTTGGCGTTGGTGGCCCCGTGGAGGTTGTTGTTCTCGAACTCCACGCCCAGGGCCAGGAGAGGCTTGTCCTTCGTCTCGAAGTCCCCTTCCGAGTAGGCCACGTTTCCGAAGGGCTGGAACGTCACGTGGGCGTCGTACTGGAACTTCCCGTTGTCGTTGTCGAGGGCATTCCGGGCGTTGCCGTTGAAGACGCCCGCCCCGTACTCGATCCTATCGTCCGCCAGGAGGCCCTCGACGTCGATCCCCGTATCGCGGCCGTGGGTGAAATCGCCCGAGAGCGGGCCGGTGATGTCGCCGGAGAGTATGTCGCGATCGTCGAACTGGAGCCGGCCGGACGACGTCAGCTCCTGGCGTCCGAACGGGACCTTGAACTGGCCGACGGAGACGCGCAAGGCGCCGTGTCCCGAGAAGTCGTAGCTCAGGCGCAGGTCCTCGAGGGGTGTGCCGTTGGATACGCCCGGGTCGGGTCCTGCCCATGCGAGCGACAGATCGAACGTGAGCTCCTTGCGCCAGAACCAGCCGTCGAGCCGCGTCTTGGCGCGGCGCACCCGAAAGGACGCCTTGCTGTCGCCCGGGTTCTCGGTTCCCGGGAGCTGGAAGGGGGCCTCGGGCATCTGGTCCGTGAAGCGGAACTGCACGCGATTTGACAGGGAGATCTCGGCGTTGTCGGTCTCGAGGGTCGTCTGGCCGTCCTTCCAGTAGATCCTCGTCTTGCTCGCGTCGGGCTTCTCCTGGCGCTGGGGGCTCGCGGCGATCGCGTGCATGGACCGATAGAGCGCCACTGCCGCCTCGCTGTCGCACACCACCGTCTCGCCATGGGGTCCCATGGCAGCGAGCTCCACCGGGTGCGCGAGCGTGCCGGCGGCATCCCAGGTTTCGAACGCCGCCGCCGAGGCGAAGGCGTAGAGCCGGCCGTCCTTCTCGGCTTCGCGATAGAACAGGGCCTCCGCCGAGGCGGCCGAGGCGAAAAGCGCCGCGACGACGGTGAGGGCCAGCTTTCGCCGCAGGCCCCGGCTCCACTGCTGATTCATCGACACATTCCTTTCGCGCGCAAGACCGCCCAGTTGTACGCGAGTGGCGGCGCCTTGTCCAGGAGCTACCGGCGCGGCGCGGACCCGTGCGGCACGTGCTCCCGCGTCTCCTCCCGAAGGCGCTGGCAGAGGACGTGGAGGACGCCCCGCACGATCTCGATGTTTCCCGCCATCAGCTCCGAGAACGCCTCCCGATCCAGCCGGAAGAGGCGCACGTCCGTCAGCGCCGAGATGGACGCGAATCGCGGCTCGGGGTCGAGGAGCGCCAGCTCCCCGAAGATGTCCTTCTCTCCGAGCTCGCCGATCGTCGCGTCCCCGTCGTGAACGCGGACCCTTCCGTCCACGATGATGTAGAGGCTGTCCCCCATCTCTCCCTTGTGGAAGATGGTCTGGCCGCGCGGGGCCTGAACCTCCTCCAGGACGCTCGCGATCTCGGCCAGGACGTCCTCGGACGTCCGCGAGAACATGTCCACCGTCTTCAGCAGGATCACCCGCTCGATGGTCAGCATGTCGAAGCTCCTTCCGGCATCGGACGACACGGGCATGCCACGGCTCCGGGCGACGCGAGCGGCCATGGCACGTGTCCAGGGCAGCAGCCTTCCCTCGCCGCGTTCGAGGATCTCCTCGACGCACCCCGCCACGTCGACGCCCTCCCCTCGGCCATGTTCCGCGAGGGAGGGCGCGTCGAGGATCGGCAGGACGACCCCCTTCAGCTCCGCGGGAAGCGTCACGTCGAGCACCTCGGAGGCGTAGGCCCGCTTGTCCTTCGAGGGATGGGCCATGTTGTCGCGCGCGCCGAGGATCGCCTTGGGATCGTAGAGGAACGACAGCAGCAGGAAGAGGCGCCCCTTTCCAAGGCCGATCTCCCGATCGAGGGCGTCCCGGAGAAGGGAGAGGTCCGGCGCGGTGCCGAGATCCTGACGAGCGCGAATGGTCCAGGCTGCGTCGCGGGCCTCCGCATGGATGCGCCCCGCGACTTGCTCCCGCGCCGTCTCCACGGGCCGATAGGCGTGGAGCCGCAGGGACTCGAGGACCTCGGTGCGAAGCGCGGCATCGTCGGCGCCGACGCGCCCTTCGAGGGCCGCTCGCGCGGCGCTCGACCGGATGCGTCCGAGCGCTCGAGCGGCGAGGATCGGGGCCCGGAAGGCCGCGGGCTCGTCGAGCACCGCGACGAGGCTGGGGACGGCGCGGTCGCCCCCCGCGGCGAGGGCGGACGCCGCCTCCGCGGCGACGCGGCGGTCCGCAAGGCCTTGCGCGATGACCGACCACGGGACGCGGCCGCCGACGCGGCCCGCGGCCGAGAGGGCCGCCCTGCGGACCGCGACGTCGGCGTCGTCGAGCAAGCCGAGAAGGCGCTCCGTCCATTCGGGCCGGCCGGCGCTTCCGATCGCCGCCGCCGCCGCCGCTCTGTCGGCAGCAGCCGGCGAGCCTGCCAGCGACTCGAGGCGCGGTCCCGCGAGGGTGGCACCTGCGCGCCCGCCGTGGCGAAGAAGGCCGACGAGCGCCGCCTCCCTCACCTCCGGGGCGCGGTCCTGCAGGAAAGGCCCCAGGGCGAGGGCGGACGCCTCCCCCTCGAGGGTGGCGCGCGCGCTCACGGCTGCGGCCCGGACCGCGACCGGCTCGGCAGGCTCGGCCAATGGAGCGACCTCCGCCGCAGCCGTGGTGACGCCGAGCCGCTCGATCCGTTGCAGGACGGAAAGGCGCACGTCCGGCGAGGGATGGCGCAGCAGGCGGGTCAGGGCTCCGGCGAGGTGCTCGGAGTCGCTCTTCTGGAGAACGTCCAGGGCGAGCAGGACCTGGGCCGCCTCGGGGCTGCCCAGGGTCTGCTCGAGGATGGCGCGGCTCCGGGCGTCGTCGAAGGAGAGGGGCTCGTCGTGGGAGAAGCGCCCGCGGAGGGCGCGGGTGAGGGCATCGGCGTAGGCGCGTCCCGCGAGGCGCGCCACCGTGACCCAGCCCGCGAAGGTCGCGAGCATGACGAGTGCGAAGCGGACCGGGGCGTACGGCCAGACGACGGTGAACAGGAGCATCACCAGGCCCGCGAGGCCCGTCGTGATGGGCGTGACCATCGTCTCGACGGCGATCTGCGCCGAAAGGCGATCCTCGGCCCGAAGGGGCTGGTAGAGCACCTTGAACGACGGGTTGTCGATCGGATGCTTGAAGGTCTTGTAGATCCCCTGGTTTGCGACCACGAGCCAGAAGAGGACGGCCGCGTTCCCGAAGCCGAGCCCCTGGGCGACGATGGCTGCGGTGCAGGCGGCGTGGGCCAGGGGGAGGGCGAGCAGGCCCAGGCGGATGCCGTAGCGGCCGAGGAGCGGCCCGGAAAGGAAGACCCGAGCCAGCAGGCTCAAGACCTGCGAGATTCCCGAGAAGAGGCCGAAGAAGCCGGCCACCGCGGCGGCGTCCGCGTAGCGCGACTTCACCTGTGCCAGGAAGGCGAAGTCCACGAAGTACTTCGCGAGCACCCCGAAGAACGCGATGGAGAAGAGCAGGAGCAGGTAGCGGTTCGAGAGCAGGTGCGCGAGGCCTCGCTTGTCGTCACCGCTCGCCCGGGGCCGTCGAGGGGCGCCGGACCCTTCCAGCCCCAGGACCGGGAGGACGAGGCCGAGACACCCGACCAGGGCGAGGGCCGAAAGCGTGATGAGGTTGGTGACGCCGATCCGGGGGGCGAGGAGGGGCACCGAAAAGGAGGCCGCAATCCGGGCCACGACCTCGCCGGAGCCGACGAGGCCGAAGAGGCGCTTGGCCTGCCGCACGTCGTACAGGCGCGTGGCCACCGCCCAGTACTCGAGGTCCGTGAGAGCCGAGACGGCGCGATACCAGACGAGCAGGCAGAACACGAGCCATGGCGCCGACGTGATCGTCAGGCCCGCTCGCAGGAGCGTGACCGTAGCGATCAGGAGCACGAGGGTGAACGTCATCAGGCGCGCGAACGGAATGCGCCGTTGGACCGCCGTGTAGACGAGCCCGGTGGCCGTGTTGAGCACCGCCGCCGCGATGTACACCCAGGGCAGGAGAGGCGCGCCGAAGCGGGACAGGAAGAGGGCGCTCGCCGCGGTCTCGAAGAACGTCGTCGCCAGGCCCATAGCGAACGAATGGGCCAGCATCAACGTGACCGAACGCCTCTCGGCGCGCTCCACGCCGAGTGCGTCCGCCACGCGCGAGAGCAGTGGCATCGAAGGCGAACTATACGACACCGGAGCCGGGAGCGTGGGTGCTAGAATCCACTCGGGCCATGGCTACGTCGACGAAGACCGCCCCGGCGCCTCCCGACGTCTCGCCCTCGCGTTACATCGCCCGCGTGCGGATGGCCACGGGGGACGAGATCCGCGAGCCCATCGACCCCGACGAGCTCCTCGTCCACGCCCACCGGGACCACCACCCCATCGAGATCGCCGTGCAGTTCGTGGCCGGACGCCTGATCCGGCTCACCGGGAACGAGGAGGGCGTCCGGGCCGGGATGCGCTCGGCCAACACCCTCGGCTCGCGGGTGGGGGAGGCCCTCGGCGCTGCCACGGGCTCCCGCACCGTGGGGCGTTTGGCGAAGAAGCTCATGGGCGTCGTGGAAAAGGACGTCTACTTCCGGTTTCGAGAATCGACCCATCTTTCGGAGAGGCAGGTCCGGGACCGCATTGCCAGGCTTCAGCGCGAGTCGCGGGATGCGCTCGCGGCCCTCGGGAAGCGACCCCGTTTCCGCGTCCTCCTGACCGGGGCCTCGGGCTTCCTGGGAAAGGAGATCCTGGCCCAGGCGGCCCGAGACCCGCGGATCCAGGAAGTCGTGGCGGTCCTGCGCTCCGAGACGATCCGCGATCCCAAGACGAAGGCCGTCCTCCGGGTGCTGAGCCCGAAGGAGCGAGGCGTGCATCTCCTGCGGCGGCTTGGCGTGGCGGGCGCCCAGGCGCGGAAGTTCCGCTTCGTCGCGGGGGACATCGAGCAGCCCGACCTGGGCGTGGCGCCGGCCGAGATGGCGCGCCTCAGGAAGACCCTCACCCACGTCGTCCACTGCGCCGCGAGCGTCTCCTTCGACGATACCTACGAGAACTCGTACCGCGCGAACGTCCTGGGGTGCCTGAACGCTCTCCGCTTCTCGCTGGGCGTCCAGGAGGCGGCCGGATCGCGCCTCGTGGGGCACGTGGCCATCGAGACTTCCTACATCCACGGCCGGAAGAAGCGCACCATCGCCCAGGAGGGGACCCTCGGGTTCCCCCGCCATTTCTACAACAACTTCTACGAGCTGACGAAGGCGATGGCCTCCATCGAGACCGATCGCTTCATGGTCGAGAAAGGGCTCCGGGTCGCGCAGCTCCTGCCGTCGATCGTCATCGGCCACTCGCGCACGGGGAACAACCGCGGGGACACGAAGGTCGTGAACGCGCCCATCAACGCCTTCGGCCGGTCCAAGGAGGCCGCCGAGAAGCTCGGGGGAGGGCCCAAGGCCTGGATGGTCGCGGCCGTGGCCAACGGGTTCCCCGGGGACCCGTCGGCCGAGCTGAACCTCGTTCCCGTGGACCGGGTCGCGGCGGGGATTCTCGCTGCGCTTCAGGCGCCGGCCGCCGTCGGTGTCCGGATCCATCTCGCCACCGACAACCGCATCCGGTCCGAGGACATGACGCTCGTCATCCGCGAGGAGCTGGGCGTGGGCGTCCGCCTCGCCGACCCCACGCTCTTCCGGAACTTCACGCTGCCGGTCGTGAAGGCGACGCTCCTCCGGATGAACGAGCCGAAGCTGGCCGGCGCTCTCGAGAAGCTCGGCACGATCTTCGGAGGGTACGGGGAGTGGGGACAGCCGATCCACGAGGTTGGCAACGACGTCCGCGTCCTGGGTCTGGCCATGGAGCGGCCGAACACACTCCACGCCTTCCGCATGCTGTGCCGGCACAATCGCTACGTCCAGGAGTTCGGGAAGGTGAGAGACGCCGACGAGATCGCCCGCAGGGAATCCGTCTGGGAGAGGGTCATCGACGACGTCGAATACCGCACGGGACGCCAGGCGGCGTCGATGGGCGCCCAGGAGTTCCGTTTGGAGATGGGGGCCGAGCTGGACCTGCGCACGTTCGAGCCGCGCCACGCGCCGCGGCGGAGGAGGAAGGCATGACCGACGAGAACAGCGTCTTCCAGAAGCTCAGGGCTCGAGGGGAAGAGGTCTTCAGCCAGGTCTCGGGGGAGCTGATGGCGAACCCTCACTTCATGAAGGCGGTGCAGGGCGCCATGCGCGGGAAGGAGAAGCTCGACGAGGCGGCAGCCCGCGCCCTGAAGACCATGAACGTGCCGACTCGGACCGAGTTCAAGAAGGCCCTCCGGCGCATCGAGGCCCTCGAGGCCGAGTTGGCCGACCTCAAGAAGGCCGCCGCGCCCCGCAGGCCGGCCCGTCCGCGCCGCCCCCGCAAGTCGAGCTAGGCGCGTGGCTCGTATCGCCGTCACGGGAGCGGCGTCCTTCGTGGGAGGGCGCCTCCTGCGGCGCCTCGTTGAGTCGCAGGGCATCGGGGATCTTCTCGCCCTCGACATCGTGGCTCCGCCGGCCCCTCTCGGCGTGCGGCACCGTGCCGTGGACCTGACGGAGCCCGCTTCCGACCAACAGCTCCTCGATATCCTCCGCCAGGAGAAGGTCACGACGCTCGTCCACCTGGCGTTTCTCACCAACCCCCGACGCGACGCGGCGTACGCCCACGAGCTGGAATCCATCGGCACGCTGTCGGTCATGGCGGCCGCAGCAGCGGCCGGACTCGAGCACGTCCTCGTCCGTTCCTTCACGGCGGTCTACGGAGCCCTCGGACGGAACCCCAGCTTCCTGACCGAAGACCTGCCCCTCCAGGCCAACGCCGCGCTCCCCTGGGTCCGCGACAAGCTGGAGGCGGAAGGGCACGCCGCTTCCTTCGCCAGACGCTATCCCGACATGGTCGTCACCGTCCTGCGCCTGGCGCCCTTGTTCGGGCCGGGCGTCGGCACCTTCTACACGCGCGTCTTCGACAAGCGCGTCGTGCCGACGGTCATGGGCTACGATCCCCTCGTGCAGCTTCTCCATCCCGACGACGCCCTGGCCGCGATGGAGCTTGCGCTCCGTCGCCGCGCGGGCGGGGCGTTCAACGTTGTCCCACGGGCATCGATCCCGCTGGCGGCGGCGCTTCACCTCGCCGGGAAGGTCCCCGTTCCGGTGCCGCATCCGGTCGCGTACGCCGCGTCCGACGTCCTGTGGTCGGCGGGACTCGCCGAGGCCCCGGGCGCCTTCGTCGACTACGCCCGGTTTCCCTTCGTCGCCGACGGCGAGAGGGCCAAACGCGAGCTGGGCTTCGAGGCGCGCCATACGAGCCGCGAGGCCCTGATGGCCTACCTCGGCTACCGGCACTCCGGCGCCGCGCTCGGAGCCCGGGAGGCGCGCCTGTGAGCGCCTCGCCGCGCGTCGTCTCCATCTCGGCTCGGCCCCGCATCCGCGTCCTGGAGGGAGAGCTGCGTCGCCTCGAAGAGACCGACGAAGCGACGGGGCGCCGAGGTCTGCCGGCCGCCCTCGGACGCCTCTGGCTGGAAGGGATCCGCAGCGCCCGGTGGGAGAACGTGGCCGGCGCCCTCGCGGACATCTACTTCTCCTGGCATTCGGAGCAGGTGGACGAGTTCGGCTTCGACCGTCGCTTCACCGAGACGATCCGTCCGTTCCTCGAGTTCCTCTACACGATCTGGTGGCGCGTCGACGCGACTGGGCTCCACCGCGTCCCCGACAGCGGGCCGGCTCTCTTGGTGGGGAACCACTCGGGCGTCCTGCCCTGGGACGGCCTCATGGTGAGCCTGGCTCTCCGCCACCTGCACCCGGCGCAGCGAGAATGCCGGATGCTCGCCCTCGACATGTTCGCGCTGCTCCCGTTCCTGGCGCCGCTGCTCGTCCAGACGGGCTCCGTGCGCGCCCACCCTGCGAACGGAGAGCGCTTGCTCAGGAAGGGAGAGCTGGTGGGTGTCTTCCCCGAAGGAGTGAAGGGCGTGGGGAAGGCCTTCCGCGAGCGCTACAAGCTGGCGCGCTTCGGCCGCGGCGGCTTCGTGCGTCTCGCGCTTCGGACCGGCGCGCCGCTCGTCCCCTGTGCGATCGTGGGGGCCGAGGAGATCCACCCGATGCTCGGTAGCGCGAATTGGGCCGGCCGTCCGTTCGGCCTGCCGTACCTTCCGATCACGCCGACGTTCCCGCTCCTCGGGCCCCTGGGCGTGATCCCGCTCCCGTCGAAGTGGACGATCGAGTTCGGCGAGCCCCTGGCGACGGAGCCCTACGGCCCCGAGGCCGCCGAGGACCCCATCCTCGTCAACCGGCTGGCGGAGCAGGTGCGCCGGACGATCCAGGGCATGATCGACGCGCGTCTCGTCCGTCGGCGCTCGATCTGGCTCTAGCCCTCAGGCGCTCGCGCTCAGGGCCCCGTCGACGACGGGATCGCCGAGCGGCGGGAGGCTCTCCGGCGCGTCGGGCAGTTCCTCGAGCGCGGCGTCCAGCCGAGGTCCGACGACCTTCTTGGTGAAGAGGAGGAAGTGGTGGCCCGGCGCCGCATGGCGGATCGCATCCACGATCCGCGTCTTGTCCCACCGCCAGACGTCTCCCAGGTACCGCCAGTAGTCGCGCCGGTACGGAGCCAGCAGACCCTGGGTCAGGATCGCGCGCAAGGCCCACACGAGGACCATCGGCTCGGTCCGCCGGATCTGCGGCAGCCGGCGCCGCAGGCGTAGCATCTCGCGCACGCGGGCGAAATAGGCCCTCGGCTCGTAGAGGGCCTCGAGGGCCCGGCGATATCCCGCGAGCAGGACCGAGGCGGGGAGGACCGTCCTGAAGTTCGCGCGGCCGAACTGGTCCTGGGGCCTCGGGAGGTCCTGGAGGCGTCCCTCCGCCCGCATCCGGGTCTCGAGAGGCGTGTTCGGCAGCGCCTGGAGGACGCCGAGCATGGCTGTGGGGATCCCCGCCTTCTGGATGAACTCGACTTGCCGGTCGAAGATGTCGGGACCGTCGCTGTCGAAGCCCACGATGAAGCCGCCCAGCACCTCCAGCCCCTTGGCCAGGATCGAGTGCACCCGCGTCAGCATGTCGCCCGGAAGGTTCTGGTTCTTCTTCGTCTCCTTGATCGACTCCGGGGAGACGCTCTCCAGCCCCACGAAGACCATCCTGAAGCCGGCGGCGGTCATCGCCTCCATCAGCGCCGGCTCCTCCGCCAGGTTCAAGGAGGCCTCGGTGTAGAACTCGAAGGGCCAGCTGTTGTCCCGCTGCCATTTCTCGACGTGGGGGAGGAGGTCGCGCACCGACTTCTTCTTCCCGATGAAGTTGTCCTCGACGAAGAAGACCATGCCGCGGAAGCCGGTCGCTCGGATGGCGTCCAACTCCCTCTCGATCTGCTCCGGCTCCTTGGTGCGCGGGTTGCGGCCGAGGAGGCCGGGGATGTCGCAGAACTCGCAGGTGAAGGGGCAGCCGCGCGAGAACTGCAGGGACATGTGGTAATAGAACCCGGGCCGCAGCAGGTCGTATCTAGGCGGCGGGGAATTCTTCAGGGCCGGGGCCTCGGGCCTCGGCGTGATCCTGGGGGCTCGGCCGGCCTCGAAGGCCGCGCAGAACCCGGCCAGCGTCTCTTCGGCCTCGCCGAGGACCAGGTAGTCCGCGTGACCTTCGAGCTTGTGGGGCTCGCCGGTGGCGTACGGGCCGCCGACCACCGTCGGCACACCGAGGCTGCGGCAGCGACGGAGCATCTCGTGGAGCGACTCCTGCTGCACGTGCATCCCCGTCAGCATGACCACGTCGGAGTCGAGGATCTCGCGATCCGTGATCGACTCGATGTTCAGATCCTTGAGCCGCGGTCTCCAATGCGACGGCAGCAACGAGGCCACTGTGATGAGGCCCAGCGGAGGAAGGAGCCATCTCTTTCCCGCGAGGCGGAGGGAGGACTCATAGCTCCAGTAGTTCGGGACGAATCGCGGACAGACGAGAGTGACCTTCATCGAGTCCTCCCCATGACGTTTGCGGACGGAGAGCGTGGGCTGGCACCGTGCGACCCGTCTCGACCTGTCGTGGAGTTACGACCGTACCGTGGAGTTGTGGCCGTACCATACGTCCATCGGCCGATTTGAGCAAATCGAGGCGGCCGACCGGCAGCCGGCAGCGCGTTGGGCTCGGGACCGCCGGCTCGTGGCGGCAGCGCTCAGCCCTGCGTGGCCTTCAGGAGGGCTCGGCTCGGAGCTTCTTCTCGAGCCGGTCGAGCGACGCCGAGAGCGTACGGGCCACCGGGGAGCGGAAGCGATGGCGCGGCGGCACCTCGGGGAGCGAGAAGGGATCGCGCAGGCCGATGCCATGGCGGCGGAGGAGCCGCCCGTAGACCGCGTGGTTCTTCCGGAAGGCCAGGACGACCGAGCGATAGCCGTCCTCCGCCACGACGCGCCGCGCGCTGTACCTCATGATGTTGTAGCCGAACATCCGCATGTCGTCCCGAGTCGGCTCGACTAGGAGGATGTCCACCTCGGGATGCTCGGTCTCGTAGCGCTCCATCCCGTACTGCATGCGCCCGTGGAGCATGATGCGCAGGGCCTGGTCGAGGACGTACGTGACGCCCTTGTTGCTCAGGTGGCCGCTCAGGGGGCCGCGGTCGTCCTCGTTGAGGATCGGGACGATCGGGTTGATGCACAGGACGAGGCGGGCGCCGCGCTGGATCGCCAGGTTGATGTGGGCGGTCTTCTTGACGCCGCCGTCGACGTAGTCGCGGCCGCCGATGCGCACGGGCCGATAGAGGCCGGGAAGGGCCGTGGATGCCTGCACGGCCCGGGACACGGGCACGTTGCGGTGGGTCGCGTCGCCGAAGGCCACGGCCTCCCCGCGGTCCAGGTCGACCGCCACGACGAGGAGGTCCCGGGCGAGATCGTCGAAGCGGTCGCCGAGCCCCTTGGAGCGCAGCGCGCCCGCCAGGAACTCCTGTATCCCCGAGTTCTCGAGGAGGCCCGCCGGGAGCAGCTCGAAGACCGAGAGGGCCAGATCCGACATGTTCCGCCCTTCGCCGGTGAGTGCCGTGACCAGGGCCTTCGTCAGGACTCGGGGCGCCCGGGACGAGCGGCGGAGGAAATCGCCGAAGCCGACGCGGAAGAACGGCGCCGAGGTCATGCCGACGCGCGACGCCGGCGCCGTCACGTCCTCGTACAGCTCGTGGGGCGACACGCCGCCGGCGAGGAGCGACGCGACGAAGGCGCCGCCGCTGACCCCGACGTAGAGGTCGAGGTCCAGGACGCTGCGGTCCAGAAGGTCCTCGAGGGCCCGGAGACAGCCGATCTCGTAGACCGCTCCCGTGATGCCGCCTCCGGCGCAGACGAGGGCCAGCGCGTCGCGCCTGGCCCTCGGTCGAGGGCGCCCGGAGCTTGCTCGCTTCACAAGCCCCAGGGGCTCAGCGACGACGCTTGAGGCCGTCGATCTTCCGGGACAGCTCGTCCACCTTGCGCGTGAGCTCCGCCACCTCCTTGCGGCTCGGGATGTTGAAGGTCGCCAGTGCGCTCTTCACGGCGTCGTCCACCATGCGGCCCGCGACGAGCCGCTCCTTGTGGACCCTTGCCTGCAGCGTCGACAGACGGGCTTCCACCTGCTTCAGGGCCTTCTTCCGCCCCTTCTCGACGCGCGCACCGAGCTTCCGGAGGGCCTCCGTCGCCTCGCGCGGGTCGATCTTGTTCTTCTTCAGCAGCGCCTTGACCTGCTTCTCCATCTGGGCCTCGGCCGAGACGAGGGTGCGCTGCGTGGTCACCCACGCCTCACGGAGGACCTCGCCGGTCCCACGGACTTTTCGGGTCGCCGTCTTCTTCTTCGGCATCGTCATCTCCTTCTCTGGGCCTTCCTGGTCTTCGGGCTCCGCCAGGTACGTCTCGAAGGCCAGCAGGCGCTCCTGCAGGCTGTCGAGGGCCGCCCTCGCGTCGCCTCCGGCTGTCTTCTCGATGAGACCGTGGAGCCGTGCTTCGATCCCGTGCTGGGCCTCGGTCACGAGGCGGTGGATCGACTCGGTGATCTCCTGGCGGAGGGCGAGGCCCTCCTCGAGGGTGAGTCGCCCGCGGGAGAGCAGCCCGGCCACGATGGTCTCCGCCTCCCGCCGCGCCCGCGCCGCGCCCTCCTGGGGGGCCGTCCACTTCGCGCGCGCCCCGGCGGCGACGCCGAGGCGGATGAGGCGGGTCAGGACCTGCCGGGGGACCTCGGCCGTCCGCTGCTTCAGCCCCTCGAGGACCACCTGGGCCAGCGTCACGTTGGTCAGGTCCTCGCCCGTTCGCTGGTCCTCGACCCGGACCTCCTCGCCCTTTCCGATCATCCGTGCGAGGTCGGCGATGGTCACGTACCGCTGGGCCGCCGCGTCGTAGAGCTTCCGGTTGTCGTACCGCTTGATCAGGCGCCCGGCGACGGGCGCGGCCTTCTTCTTCGCCGCCACGATTGGAATATAACGCGGTGCGTTATGAATGTCAAGAGGTTCTAACGCGACGCGCTACGGGTCGGGGCCGGGAGCGAGGCGACGAGCTTCTTGGGCGCCACGGCCCGGTAGCTCTCGTCGACCCAGCGACGGAGCAGGTCGACGGGCGGGCGCGCCCTGGGACCGAACGATGCGGTCACCCAGCCGCTCTTCCCGAGACCGTAGCCGGTAGGGGATGCGAACGGAAGGCCCAACGCCATCAGGCCGGAGTCGGGCAGCTTCACGCTGATGGAGAGACCGCCCTCGGAGCGGCCCAGGAAGAGGAAGACCTTCTTCCTCACCTTGACGACCCTTTCGCCCCACGGGAAATCCTCCACGCTCTCGGGGTAGGTGAGGGCGAAGGACCGCAAGAGCGCCTCGGCCCGCCTCGCGGGGCTGGCGGCGGCCACGCGCTACGCCTGGGGCGAGGCGGCGTCGAGGTGAAGCGAGACCGCGTCTGTGACGTGGACCTGGGGCCGGGCGCGACGGATGAGGATGACACCGAAGAAGGAGCCGAGGAGGGCGGCCGCGACGGCCAGGATGCCCGCGAGGCTCAAGGACCCGAGGACGACGCCCACGAGGTCGAAGGTGGGCTTTTCGACCTTTACCCAGATGATCTGCGGCACGAGCTTGGCGAACAGGAATGGACTCAACGACGCTGCGCTCCCTTTCGATTGACTGTAGACGGGGGGGCATTCCGGGTCAACTGTCGGGGCTGCGTCCGGTTCAGCCCCTCGAGGTAGGCCTTGATCCCCTCGAAGAGGCTCTCCGCGATCTTCTCGCGATGCTCCGGCCCGCTTCAGGAGGCGCTCGTCCTCGGGGTTGCTGACGAAGGAGATCTCCGCGAGGATGCTCGGCATGTTGGCGCCGATGAGGACGTAGAAGGGCGCCGTCCGGACGCCCCGGTCCTGGATGCCCGGCTGCCCGGCCTTGATGCGCGCGATCATCGACTCGTGGACCGATGTGGCGAAGTCGCGGCTCTCGTCGATCTTGCTGTTGAGGGCGATGGCCTTCACGAGCCCCTGGAGGTCCTTCAGGGTTGCGGGGGAGATGGCGTTCTCGCGGGCCGCCACCTCCTCGGCGTGAGGGTCGAGGGCGAAGTTCAGGATGTAGGTCTCGATGCCCCGCGCGATCGGGTTGCGGCTGGAGTTGGCGTGGACCGACAGGAACAGGTCGGCGCCCTTGGAGTTGGCGATGGCCGTGCGCTCCTCGAGGGGAACGTAGGCGTCGGTGGAGCGCGTCATGATGACCTCGGTCCCCGGCTCCGCTCGCAGCATCTTCTCGAGGCGCAGCGACACGTCGAGGACGAGGTCCTTCTCCTGCAGCCCCGCGTGGCCGATGGTCCCGGGATCGTGGCCTCCGTGGCCGGGGTCGATGACGATCCGGCGGGCGCTCAGGCCGAGCTGGCGGGCGAGGCTGTAGCTCCCGGTGCGGTTGGCCTGGGGCGTCTGCGGTGCTGCGGCCTCACGGGTCGGAGCCGGCGTCGGGGAAGGCGAGGGGGACGGCGCCGGGGTCGGCGACGGTGAGGGCGAGGCCTCGGGGGGCGTCTTGGAGTCGCGATCCTTCTTGCCCTTGTCCTTGCCGGACTGCTTGGTCGCGGGCGAAGGTGACGGCGCCGGGGTCGGCGTCGGCGAGGGGAGCGGGGAAGGGCTGGGGACGGCGATCGGCGTCGGCGTGGGGGCGGGCGAGGGCGCCATCGAGGCGACGACCGGGGGCTTGGCGCCCGGAAGGTCCACGGACTCCGTCTCGGCGGCCTGGTCGAGGGCGTTGTGATCGGGGGCCGGGCCGGTTGCGGCCGGCGGGGTCGGCCGCTCCCCGGCCGGCTTCGTGGCCGCGTCGGCCGTGGTCGTGGCTCCCGGACGGGGCGTCCCGCGGACGTCGATGACGAGACGCGTCGGGTCGTGGAGGTAGACGACGCTCGTGTCCTTGACGTCCTTGAAGTCGAGGACGATGCGGACGGCGTCGGCCCTGTTCTGGGCGATGCGGATCTTCTCGAGCAGGCCGTTGCCGACAGGGAAGCTGCGGTCGCTCAGGTTCGGGTGGAGGCGCGTGCCGATCAGGTCCACGTAGAGGCGGTCGGGGCCGCTGATCCTGTCCTGTTTGAGCTGCACCTCCCGCTCGAGGTCCACGACGATGCGCGTCGAGGCGTCGCCGCTCCAGAAGCGCAGGTTGAAGACCTGGGCGAGGCCGGGAGGGGGCGGCGTCGGAAGCGCCGCGGCCTTCTCCGGGGCCGTCTTCTTCACGGCGGCCTTCACCTCGGTCGTCCGCACCGCGTCGGGGAACGTGTCGAGGTAGGCGCGGGCGGCGTCGCCGAGGCGCTTCCGGTCCCCGCTGTCCCGCGCGAGCTCGAAGACCGAGAAGAGGGCCTTCTCTCCGAGGCCGCTGCTCGGGTACTCCGGACACGAGGCTCTTGTAGGCGCTGACGGCCTCGTCGTTGTACCGAGGCGTCTTGAACTGCACGGCCATGGCCCGGTAGAGGTCGCCGGCGGCCAGCAGCGCGTCGTCGCAGTAGCCGCTCTGGGGGTACTTGGACGACGACGCGGCGATAGCGCAGCACGACGCGCTCCCACTCCGTCCGCCGGGAAGAGAGGACCTTCGACGCGTGGAGCTTCTGGTCGGCGGCCCGTGCTTCGAGATAGAGGGCCCGATCGGGTCTCACCGCCGGCCCCGCGGTGGGCGCCGCGGCGAGGAGGCCGAGGGCCAGGAGGGCGCCTCTCATCCCCGCATCACTTCGGCCAGTTGTCGACGGCCTCGTAGTAGTCGGCGGCGACGAGGATCTCGCGGGACTTGGAGCCCTCCGCCGGTCCGACGATGCCGTCGCGCTCCATCATGTCCACGAGGCGCCCGGCCCGGGAGAAGCCGATCCGGAAGCGCCGCTGGAGCATGCTCGTGGAGGCCTGGCCGTTCTGCACGACGAAACGGACCGCCTCGTCGAAGAGCTCGTCCTTCTCGTCGACCTCCTGGGCCTCCGCCGACCGCTCGGGCTTTCCGACGGTCTCGTCGAAGGACGGGTTGCCGACCTTGCGCAGGTACGACGTCAGCCGGGCGATCTCCTTCTCGCTCACGAAGGCGCCGTGGATGCGCGTGAGCCTCGCGCTCCCCGGCGGCAGGAAGAGCATGTCGCCCTTGCCGAGAAGGCGCTCGGCGCCGATGGAGTCGAGGATCGTGCGGCTGTCGACGCGGGCCGAGACCTTGAACGAGATGCGCGACGGGAAGTTGGCCTTGATGAGCCCCGTCAGGACGTCCACGGACGGCCGCTGCGTGGCGAGGATCAGGTGGATCCCCACGGCGCGCGCCATCTGCGCGAGCCGGGTGATGGACTCCTCGACCTCGCGGGAGCTGACCATCATCAGGTCCGCCAGCTCGTCGATGACGATGACGATGTAGTGGAGGGGCTTGACGTCCTCGTCCCCCGCGGCCTGCGACTGGCTCTTCTCCGCCCGGATGATGTTGTTGAACTGCTCGATGTTCCGGACCCCCTCGGAGGCCAGCTTGCGGATGCGCTTCTCCATCTCGCCCACGGCCCACTTGAGGACGTTGGCTGCGATCTTCGGGTCGGTCACGACCGGCGTCAGGAGGTGGGGGATGTCCTCGTACACGCCGAGCTCGAGGCGCTTGGGGTCGATCAGGACGAGGCGCACCTCGTCGGGGGTCGCCTTGTAGAGGATGCTCGAGATCATGCAGTTGAGGCCGACGCTCTTCCCCTGTCCCGTGGCGCCCGCGATGAGGAGGTGGGGCATCGCGGCGAGGTCGGTGACGTAGGTCTCGCCGCCGACGGTCTTCCCGAGCGCCATGGTGAGCCGCGAAGGGGACTTCTGGAAGGCGTCGGACTCGATGATCTCGCGGAGCGAGATCATCTCGCGGGCGTCGTTGGGGATCTCGATGCCGACCGTGCCGCGGCCGCTGATCCGGTCGATGCGGATCGACTCCGCCTCGAGGGCCAGGGCCAGGTCGTCGGAGAGCCCGACGATCTTGGAGTACTTGACGCCGGCGTCGGGCTTGAACTCGTAGGTCGTGACGACGGGACCGGGGTTGATCTCCTTGACGTTCCCCATGACGCCGAACTCGCCGCACTTGGTCTGGAGGATCTTGGCCCGCTCGAAGAGGGCGGCCTTGTCGAGGCCGACGTCGGACTTGATCTCGTCGAGGATGGAGCTGGCCGGCAGGGCGAAGTTTCCGCGCACGGCGACCGTCGTGGCGCCCCGCTTGCCTGCGCGCTTCGGCGCGGGCGCCTCCTCGTCGTCCTGGGAGTCCCCGTCGGGCGTCGCGACGAAGGGCAGGGGCTGCTGCCGTGGCACCTTGGCGGTGGCCGGCACGACGGGCGCCTCGTCGACCTCGATGCCGCTCTCCTCGGGCTCGGCGGCGGCCTTCACGCGGCGCACGCGCGGCACGCTGCCGCCCTCCGCGTCCTTCTGGTTCTGGGTGTGCTTCTTGATGACCTCGCGGCGCATCTTCTCCTTGCGGCGTGTCTCGCGGTAGTGGGCCCACGCCGTCTGGACGGCTCGCAACCGGGTGGCCACGAAGCCTCCGAGCGCCGCAAGGGCGGCGGCGAAGGAGAACTGCGTCGCGAGGATGAGCGACACGAAGACGGAGGTGGCGACGACGATATACGCGCCCGTCCGGTTGAAGCTCGCCAGGAGCATCGACGACAGGAGCTCTCCGACGGCGCCCCCCGCCCGGACCGACTCGCCCTCGAGTGTCACGACCCCGAACGTCAGGGTCAGGAACGCCGCGAGGGAGAGCAGGAGGAGGGTGAGGCCGGCGCCCTTCGTGTACGGAGCCTCGATGGGCCGGCACCAGAAGAGCTTCCAACCGGCGACACCCAGGACCATGGGGATCAGCATGGCCGCGATGCCGAAGAGCTGCGGGATCAGCATCTCGGCGAGAAAGGCGCCGAAGGGGCCGATGAAGTTCCGCGCGGGGCCGCTCGCCCCGGCCTTGAAGAACGGCGCCGGGTCGTGGGGGTTGTACGTCGCCAGGCTGATGAGGAGCATCAGCGCCAGGGCGAAGGCCGAGAGGCCGAAGAACTCCGCCAGCCGCGTCTTGCGTTTGTCGCCGTTGGCCATAGATCTTTGTACTAGACCTCCATCACTACGGGGATCACCATGGGGCGCCGCTGCGTCCGCTTCCTGAAGAACCGCCGCATCTCGGTCCGCACGCGCTCCCGGGTCAGGTCCGAGTCGAAGTGCTCCTCGGGCGGGCGCGTGTCGACGGCCTCGGCCAGGAAGCGCGCGGCGTCCTCCATGAGGTCGACGCCCACCTCGTCGTCCACGAAGCCGCGGCTGACGATCTCGGGCATGGACTCGACTCGGCCGGTCTGCTTGTCGAGGACGACCACCGGGACGACGATCCCTCCCGCCGACATGTGGCGCCGGTCGCGGATCACGACCTCGTCGACGCCGTTGCTCCCCGATCGGTCCAGGAGCAGACGGCCCGCGGCGACCCGGGCTTCCTTCCGAACGCCGGCGGGGCCGAACACCAGGACGTCCCCGTCCTCGGCGATCAGGACGCGGTCGGCGGGAAGGCCGGCCTGCGACGCCAGGCGCGCGTGCTGGGCCAGCATCCGGTACTCGCCGTGGATCGGGACGAGGTAGCGAGGCCGGACGAGGGACAGGATCTCCACGAGGTCGTCCTGGCTGCCGTGCCCCGAGACGTGGACCTTGGCCGTGCCCGGGTGCACGACGTCGCATCCCCGCCGGTACAGGTTGCTGATGAGGCGCGACACGGACCGCTCGTTACCGGGGATCGCCCGAGCCGAGAGCACCACGGTGTCCCCCGGTCCCGCGGCCACCTCGCGGTGCTCGTCGACGCTGATCATCGACAGCGCCGACATCGGCTCCCCCTGGCTCCCCGAGGCGAAGATCAGCGGTGCGCTCCGGCGCGTGCTCGCCGACGGAGCCGGGCGAGACGATTGCGGACTCCGGGATGCGGAGCAGGCCCAGGTCGAGGGCCACCTCGGCGTTGTCGATCATCCGGCGCCCGAGGAAGCCGATCCGCCGCCCCGCCTTCTGGGCGAGGTCGGCCACCCGCTGGATACGCGGGATCGAGGTGGCGAAGCACGAGACGAAGACCCGCCCCCGCGTTCTCCCGAAGACGTCGCGGAAGGCGGGGAGGACGTCGTCCTCGCCTCCCGTGCGCCCTCGCTGCTCGACGTTCGTGCTGTCGGACAGGAGCGCCAGGACGCCGCGCTCTCCCCAGGCCGCGAGCGCCGCCAGGTCGGTGCGCTCCTCCTCGGGGGCGGACTTGTCGATCTTGAAATCGCCGCTCGCGAGGACGACGCCTGCCGGCGTCTCGATGGCGAGTGCCAGGCTGTCGACGACGCTGTGGGCCACGCGGATGGGATGGACGCGAAACGGGCCGATCTCCGCCGCCGTGCCGGGGACGAGCGTGCGGAGGTCGGCCGTCACGCCGCGCTCCCGCAGCCGATGGCGCGCGAAGCCCAGCGTGAGGGCGCTTCCGTACACGGGCGCCTCGGCCGCCTGAAGCGCGAACGACAGCGCGCCGATGTGGTCCTCGTGGCCGTGGGTGAGCAGGATGCCGCGGAGCTGGCCGGGGCGATCGGCCAGGTACTGGAAGTCGGGGACGATGGAATCGACGCCCGGCATCTCGGCGCTCGGGAACATGACCCCGGCGTCGACCAGGAGCAGATGGTCCTGCCACTGGAGGACCATGGCGTTCAGGCCGAACTCGCCGAGCCCCCCCAGGGGGATGAGCCGCACGTCGGAATCGCGCACCACGCCGTTCATTGGACAGGCCCTTGGGGAGGACTTGGGACTACCGGAGTGCAGCCGAGAGGCGTGCGAACTCTACCACCGATAGCGTCTCGGCTCGGCGCGAGCCCGCGATATTGAGTAACCTCAAGTTCTCCTTGAGGTTAGCATAGCTATCTTGCAGATTGTTTTCAAGCGTTCTCCGGCGCCGGGCAAAGGCCCGCTGGACAAGCCGCTCGAAGGCCTCGAAGTCCCCCGGATCGGCCCGCGGAGCCTCGAGGAAACGGACCCGAAGGACGGCGGAATCGATCTTGGGCGGGGGAGAGAAGGCCGCCGGGGGGAAGCGCAGGACGACCTCGACGTCGGCCCAGAGGGCGAACAGCACCGAGAAGATCCCGTACTCCTTCGGGCCGGGGGGCGAGGCGATGCGTCGGGCCACCTCGTCCTGGAGCATGACGTGGAGGTCCCGGGCGTGGCCGTGAAGGTCGAGGAGGCGCCGCATCAGCGGGCTGGAGACGTAGTAGGGGAGGTTCCCCACGACGCGGCCTCCGCGCGGCAGGAGGGCCGCGAGGTCGACCTTCAAGGCGTCACCGTCGACGATCGTCACGTTCGCCGGCGCGCGCTCGCGGAGCTTCGCGGCCAGCCGGGCATCCAGCTCCACCGCCACGACGCGGTGGGCACGCTCCGCGAGGGGCAGCGTGAGCGCCCCGGCGCCGGGCCCGATCTCCAGGAACGTCTCGTCGGGCCGCGGACCGATCGCGCGCAGCAGCTTCTCGACCGAGGCGGGACGAAGGAAGTGCTGGCCGAGGCGACGGGGCATGGCCGAAGCCTACACTCCCGCTACCGGAAGTTCTCGATCATCATGAGGTCGGCGTTGACCTCCGACGTCCTCGAGTAGAGGAACGTCCTACCGTCCGGGGAGACGGTCAATCCGCCAGCCCATCTCTCGAGGTTCCCGAGGAGGCGATCCTGGCCGGTGGCTGGATTCAGCAGGTAGAGAGGCGTCGGCGCTCCGGCATCGGTCCCACCGCACTCCAGATGGTACACACCAGCGGCGCCCACGGTGAACCCGTCAGAATCGGCCACACAATCGATGACCCTTCGCTCTGGCCCCCCGCCAGCCGGCAGGGCGAGCAATGGTGATTCCCCACGCCCCTGGAAGAAGAGCGTCTTGCCGTCGGTCGATGGGTTGGCGCGCCAGCCTCCGGCATGGGTGATCTGCTCTTCAACTCCGCCGCCAGCCGGAACGCGCCAGACGTTGAAGGTGCCCGTGCGATCCGAGCTGAAGTAGATGGAGCGGCCGTCGTGCGACCAGCTCGGCAGGTTGTCGTCAGGGGCCGATGTGAGACGGCGCAGGGATCCCCCGTCCGCGTCCACAATCCAGATCCCCCAGTGTCCGTCTCTATCCTGGGAATCAAAGGCGATTCTCGCGCCGTCGGGAGACCAACGGGGCGATCCCTGCCATTGCCCCGGGCCGTGGGTCAGCTGCATCGGATTGGACCCGTCAACCGCCGCCAGCCAGATCTCGTCGCCCTCGCCCCCGCGTCCCGATTCGAAGGCGAACCTGCGACCGTCCGGTGAAAAATCAGGATTCGTGTCAAAGGACGACCACGACGAGGCGGCGACCACTTTTGGCGGGCGTCCAGCTTCGAACTGGTAGGTTTCGCTGTGGGCCAGCTCTCGCTCGAATGCGAGCCGATCCCTCGACAAGGAGACGGCTGGCCA
>CAWGKR010000005.1:0-561053 GCA_963823195.1 uncultured Acidobacteriota bacterium
CCCCTTGACCTCCGGCGACGTAGAATCCGCGAGGCGTGAACTACGGCTTCGTGATCGACAACCGCAGCTGCATCGGCTGCCACGCCTGCTCGGTGGCGTGCAAGGTCGAGCACGAGGTGCCCGCTCGGCGTCGCCCGCACCTGGGTCAAGTACGTCGAGAAGGGCGAGTTCCCCGAGACCCGCCGCACCTTCCCGGTCACCCGCTGCAACCACTGCGACGACGCGCCCTGCGTCGAGATCTGCCCGACGACGGCGCTCTACCGGCGCGCGGACGGCATCGTCGACTTCGACCCGCGGCGCTGCATCGGCTGCAAGGCCTGCATGCAGGGCTGCCCGTACGACGCGCTCTACATCGACCCCAAGACCGAGACCGCGGCGAAGTGCAACTTCTGCGCGCACCGGGTCGAGGTCGGCCTCGAGCCGCCCTGCGTCACGGTCTGCCCGACGCAGGCCATCGTCGCCGGCGACCTGGACGACCCGGCATCGCCGATCTCGCGCAGCTGATCGGGCGCGAGCCCGCTCCAGGTGCGCAAGCCCGAGAAGGGCACGCGGCCCAAGGTCTTCTACATCGAAGGCGACGCCGCCTCGCTCGTGCCCTCCGCCGCGCCGCCCGCCTCGGACTACATGTGGGCCCAGGCGCCGCAGGCCGCCGCCCTCGCCGCGATGCCCCTCACCGAGGACGCCGGCGCGCCGCGCCGCACGTACGGCGTCAAGGAGCAGCACCGCAACTCCTGGGGCTGGAAGGTCTCGGCCTACCTGTGGACGAAGTCGCTGGCCGCGGGCGCGTTCCTCGTGCCGGCCTGCGTGCGCTCGCGCGGGACCCGTGGAGCCCCGTGCGGCCCGTGCACCTGCGCCGTGGCGCTCTTCTTCCTGGCGATCACCGGGCGTGCTCCTCGTCGCCGACCTGCGGCAGCCGGCAGCGCTTCCTGTGGACGCTCACGAAGCCCCAGTGGCGCTCGTGGCTGACCCGCGGCTCCTACGTCATCGCCGCGTACGGCGCGCTCCTGATCGCTCCAGCTCGGCGCTGGCCGTTCTCCGGCCCGGAGAGTTCCGCGCCGTCGGCCTCGCTGACGGCGCTGGCTGCCCGTGGCCACGGCGGTCTACACGGCGTTTCTGTTCGGCCAGTCCAAGGGCCGCGACCTCTGGCAGTCGCCTCTCCTCGCCCCGCACCTGGTGCTACAGGCGCTCGTGGCGGGGGCGGCCCTCTTCGCGCCCGGTGGCTTGCGCCTGGCTGCTGCCCGTCAACGGCCTCTTGATCGCCGCGCGAGGTCTGCGGCCGTCACGCGACCGAGGACGCGCGCCGCGCCGCGCGCCTCATCGCCGGAGGACCCGCGCTTCACGCTGGGCGTGTTGGCGGCAGGGCACCTCCTGCCTCTCGCCCTCCTCTGGGTCTCGCCGCTCCGCGGGAGGCGCTGGCGTCCGCGCTCGCGCTCCTCGGCCTGCTGCTCTGGGAGCACCTCTACGTCCAGGCGCCTCAACGGATCTCCGAGACGCATGACCATCGAGCGGCTCGCTCCCGGCTCCGCGCTCCAGGCCTACCCTCCGGCCGACCGATGGGACGACTGGCGCGAGTACGACCCCGCGCAGTGGCCGCGCCGGGTGGAGAAGCGCTACTCGCTGGTCCCCACGATCTGCTTCAACTGCGAGGCCGCCTGCGGCCTGCTGGCCTACGTCGACAAGGACACGATGCGCGTGCGCAAGTTCGAGGGCAACCCGCTGCATCCCGCCTCGCGCGGGCGCAACTGCGCCAAGGGTCCCGCCACCATCAACCAGATCCACGACCCGGAGCGCATCCTGTACCCGCTGAAGCGCGCCGGGCAAGCGCGGCGAGGGGAAGTGGGCGCGGGTGTCGCTGGGACCAGGTGCTCGGCGACATCGGCGGCCGCATCCGCAAGGCGTTCCTCGAGGGCCGGCGCAACGAGGTCATGTACCACGTCGGGCGCCCGGGCCACGAGCGCACCATGGACCGGGTGCTCAAGGCCTGGGGCATCGACGGCCACAACTCCCACACCAACGTCTGCTCGGCGGCGGCGCGCCTCGGCTACGCCCTCTGGTCCGGCTACGACCGGCCCGAGCCCCGACCACGCCAACGCCCGCTTCATCCTGCTGCTGTCGGCGCATCTCGAGGCGGGTCACTACTTCAACCCCCACGCCCAGCGGATCATCGACGGCAAGCTGGCCGGCGCGAAGCTCGCCGTGATGGACCCGCGCCTCTCGAACACGGCCTCGATGGCCGACTACTGGCTGCCCACGTATCCCGGGCAGCGAGGCCGCGGTGCTTCTCGCCATGGCCAAGGATCCTCCTGGACGAGGGCCTGGCCGACCTCGACTACGTGGAGCGCTGGACCAACTGGCGCGAGTACCTGGCCGACGCGCCACCCGGGACGAGGAGCCGACGTTCGCCGCGGTTCGTGGCGTCCTTGAAGGAGCACTACCGGGAGTTCACCCCGGCGTTCGCCGAGGCGGAGAGCGGCGTGCCCGCGGGATCAGCATCGTGGCCGTGGCGCGCCTGATCGGCGCGGCACGCGGCGCCTTCGCCTCGCACGTCTGGCGGGGTGCCGCGAGCGGCAACCTCGGCGGCTGGCAGGTGGCCCGAGCCCTCCAGCTCCTGACCGTGCTCACCGCCAGCGTCGGCACCCGAGGCGGCACCTCGCCCCATGCCTGGAACAAGTACAAGCCGATCTTCTGGGAGGAGCCGCCGGCCCAGAAGCGACTGGAACGAGCTGCTCTTCCCCAGGGAGTGGCCGCTCAGCCACTACGAGATGTCGTTCCTGCTGCCGCACTTCCTGAAGGAGGGCCGCGGCAAGCTCGACGTCTACTTCACCCGCGTCTACAACCCGGTCTGGACCAACCCGGACGGGATGACGTGGATGGAGGTGCTCGCGGGACGAGTCGCCTCGTCGGCCTCCACGCCGCGCTCACGCCGACCTGGAGCGAGACCGCGATCTTCGCCGACTACGTCCTGCCCATGGGCCACGCCGGCGAGCGCCACGACATCCAGAGCCAGGAGACGCAGTCGGGACGTTGGGTGAGCTTCCGCCAGCCGGTGCTGCGCGCCGCGCGCGAGCGGATGGGCGAGACGTTCCGGTGCGACCTGGGAGGCGAACCCGGGCGAGGTGTGGGAGGAGGACGAGTTCTGGATCGACCTCTCCTGGCGCATCGACCCCGACGGCGCGCTCGGGATCCGCCAGCTGGTTCGAGTCGCCCTACGCGCGCCGGGCGGAAGCTCACGGTTCACGAGTACTACCGCTGGATCTTCGAGAACGCGGTGCCCGGCCTGCCGGAGGCCGCCGCGAAGGAGGGCCTGGCGCCCCTCGACTACATGCGGACGCTACGGCGCCTTCCTGATCGAGAGCGACGTCCACGCCCTCCACGAGAAGGCGGTCGAGACGTTCCAGCGAGCGCCGTCATCGACCCCGCCACGGGTGTGGTGTCGGTGGCGGGCAAGGCCGTCGGGGTCCGCGTCGGCGACGAGGCGCTCGCCGGGTTTCCGACGCCGTCGCGGAAGCTCGAGATCTTCTCGCGCACCATGAAGGACTGGGGCTGGGGAGACGAGGCCCTGCCGGGCTACATCCAGCAGCCACGTCCACCGCCGGGCCTCGATCCCGCGACGGGGCGAGATGGTGCTCTTGCCGACGTTCCGGCTTGCCCACCCTGATCCACACGCGCAGCGGCAACGCGAAGTACCTGAACGAGATCTCGCACCGCAACCCGCTCTGGGTCCACACGAGCGACGCCGAGCGCCTCGGCTTGGGCACCGGCGACCTGGTCCGCGTCACGACCGAGATCGGCTACTTCGTCAACCACGTCTGGGTCACCGAGGCGATCGCCCCGGGCGTCGTGGCCTGCTCCCACCACCTCGGCCGCTGGCGTCTCCACGACGGCGAAGGGCAGCCGCTGGTCGGCGTCGGCTCGTGTATCACTGCGAGACGCGGAGGAGCGGCACTCTGCTGCGCCAGGTCGAGGGCGTCGGGCCCTTCGACGAGCGCCGACCCCGACTCGAGCCGCATCTGGTGGAGCGACGGCGGCGTCCACCAGAACCTGGCGTTCCCCGTCCATCCCGACCCGATCTCGGGGATGCACTGCTGGCACCAGAAGGTCGTCGTGGGGCCGGCCCGACCCGAGGACCGCTATGCCGACGTCTTCGTCGAAACCGGCCGGTCGATGGCGGTCTATCGCGAGTGGCTCGCCATGACACGCCCCGGCCCGGGTCCGGGAGGGCTGCGGCGCCCGCTCTGGCTGGACCGCCCCCTGCGACCCGCCGAGAGCGCGTTTCGCCTGGGTCGGGAGGGGAAGTGACGGGCCAATCAGGGCCGCTGCGAGGACGATTGGAACGTCTCGCGGAATAGGGACGCGGCTCGCTCGGGGAGATCGGGGATCGTCAGCCACGCGAGGCCGATCAGGAGGCTCTTGACGAGGTAACCCCAGGCGACGACTCGGAACGTGCGCCGCGACATCGCGCGCCTCAGTGCCGCGCCGGCCGCCGGGCCAAGGCGAGAGCCACGGTGGCGCCGAGGAAGATCAGGAGATCCGGGGTTTCGTGGGCCAGTGCTCCCGAGCCCTCGAGCAGGGCCGCCAGGAGCGCGGCGCTCCCGCCGATCAGCAACGTTCCGGTCGTGGTCAGCATTCCATCACCACCCTGCCCAAAGCACGTACCGTGCCAGGGGCCGTGTCGTCTCTCGCAAGGACTTACGAAGGCGCTGGCGGCCGCGGATGTGGCTCCGGTCACACAAAGCGTCGCTCCGGTGCGACAGTCGCGTTCGACGGCAGGTCAGCGGATCGCCGGGAGGGTGAGCGTGAAGGTGGTCCCCTTCTCGGGAGCCGTCGAGAACTCGATCCGGCCGTGGTGCCGCTCCACGACCATCAGGACCGTCGAGAGGCCGAGACCGGTGCCTTGTCCCTCCGGCTTCGTCGTGACGAAGGGCTCGAAGATCGAGGCTTGAAGCCGAGGCGGGATCCCCGGGCCCGAGTCGCTGACGCGGATCTTCACCGTGTCTCCTTCCGCCTCGGTGGAGAGACGGAGATCGCGGACGGGACGCTCGTTCATGGCCTGGGCTGCGTTGACGATCAGGTTGATCAGGGCCATCTCGAGCTGGTTCGGAACGCCCGAGGATCCGGGGGAGGCCGGGGGCGAGGTTCTTCTCGAGGCGCACGCCGGCCTTCAGGGTCTGGTAGCGGCAGAGGTCGAGGGCCCGCTCGACGATCTCGTTGGGATCGAGGGACGTCGCCTCCTCGGCGGCGGGGCGGCTGAAGGCGAGCAGGCTCTGTGCCAGGCTCCGCAGCCGCTCGGCGCCTCTCGAGACCGAGGAGAGCATCTGCTTCTGGTCGTCGGTGAGGGCTTGTCCGCCCAGGAGCTCCAGGTTCCCGAGGATGTACGTCAATGGGGTGTTGAGCTCGTGGGCGATGCCCGCGGCCATCTGCCCTATGGTGGCGAGCTTCTCGGACTGGAGGAGGCGCTTCTGGGCGATCCGCAGCTCCTCGATGGTGCGCTGCTCCCGCTCGAAGAGCTGGGCGTTCTCGATCGCCAGGGCGGCGTGGCGGACGAGGGCCTCGGCGGCCCGCATGCTGTCGGGGGGAAGGGAGCGGACGTGTCGGGGTTGTCGACGTACAGGGCGCCCAGGGCGCGCGGCGCGGCGCCGCTCTGGTCGGGGATCGACCGCGGCGAGAGCAGGGGCAGGCACACGATGGTGCGAAGGTCCATGAGGATGACGCTCTTCGCCGAGCCCAGGGCGGGGTCCTCCACGGCGTTGCCCGTGGCCACCGTCTGACCCTCGGCGATGGCCTTTCGGACGACCGAGCTGGAGACGCCGGTGGTATCGGTCATCGCGCTGCCGTCGCGCTTCCGCCCGACGCGGAGGTAGAGGCCCGCCACCTGGGGATACCGGTCGGTCTCGTCCGCCTCGGCCAGCAGGAGGAAGCCGCGCTCCGCCCGCGTGATGCGCATGACGCTGGCGAGGACCTGCTCGAGGACCTGGCTCAGGACCAGGGTCGAGTTCAGGGTCTGCACGAGGGAGAGGAGGAGCTCCTGATGCTCGACCCACGGCAGCTTGGCCATCCGGTCGGTGGTGAGGCCGTCGTCGGCGAGGGCGAAGCGGAACGACAGGTTTCCGAGCTGGACGTTGCGAGCCGGGGGAGAGCGCCGCCTTCGAGACCTTCGCCGTGTCCACGTAGACGCCGTGGAGGCTCCCCGCGTCCTCGATCGTGAAGGAGTCCCCTTCGTAGACGAGCCGGGCGTGCATCTTCGAGATCGAGGGCTCGGGCAGCGCGATGTCGTTCTGCGGGCCCCGCCCCAGGGTATAGGAGCGGGGTGCCAGGAAGTGGACCTTCTCGGTCAGGTTCCCCCGGAGGAGCTTCAGCGCCGCCACGGCCGTCTTCCCGCCGCAGTGGACGCATCGAACGGCGTCGGGGCTGTTGTCCTTCTCGCACTTGGGGCAGCGCATGGAGCCTAGGATGATGCCCGACGCCCCGCGAGCGCGTCAAGAATGCGGGTACGATGCCGCGTGGTGGATCGTCGCCCCGTCGTCGAGCGTTCTTGCGCCGTGGGCCTGGTGCGTCGGGGCCTTGGCGCTCTCGTGCTGGACCCGCGGTGTGGAGCGGTTGCCCTGCCTCGGGCGTCCTTCGGGGTCCCCTCGGTTGGGGTCTCGTGGCCCTCGGCGCGGCCGTGTCGCTGGCTCGCTTCCTCAGGGGACGAATCCCGCCGCTCGCGCCCCGGCCCCGCGCCCTGCTCGCCCTCCTTCGTCTTTGAGCTGACCGCGGTCGTCGGACTGCGCTACGTGGAGCGCCTCACCGCCTCCGGCGACGAACCCCACTACCTGCTCATGGCCCAGAGCCTGTGGAAGGAGCACGACCTCGACCTTCGCGACAACGCCCGAGAGGGAGGACTACAGGGAGTACTTCCCAGGGACCCTCGAGCCGCACTGGGGCGCGCCTCGATCCGACGGCCGTCCGTTTCCGGCTCACAGCCCCGGGCTTCCCGTCGCTTCTCGCCCCCTTCTATGCCCTGGGCGGGCGGATCGCCTGCGTCTTGCTCTTCGCCGCTCTTGCCTCGGCCTTGGTGGCCCAGGTCCATGCGATGGCCCTTCGCCTCACCTCGGATGCCGGCGCGTCGCTACTGGCCGGCGCCCTCGCGGCCGGCCCGCCGGCCTTCGCCTACTCCTTCCACCTCTACACGGAGCTGCCCTCGGCCCTGGCGGTGGCCGTGGCCCTTCGGATGCTGACGACCTCGCCGGGCACCGGCGCCGCCGTCGGCGCCGCCCTGGCTGCGTCGACGTTGCCGTGGCTCCACCTCAAGATGATCCCGGCCGCGGCGGCCCTCGCCGTCGTCGCGGCGGCGCGCCTCCGCGGCCGCCCCCTGGCCGCCTTCCTCGCCGTCGCAGCGCTGTCGGCGGCCGCCTTCCTGGCCTACTACCAGAGCATCTTCGGCGTCCCGACGCCGCTCGCCCTCTACGGTGGCGGCGTCCCTCCCGACAGCGCGACGTCGCCGCTCCGGGCGCCGCCGGCCTGATGCTGGACCGATCCTTCGGCCTGCTGCCCTACGCGCCCGGATTCCTCGTGGCATTCGCGGGCGTTTCGGCCCTCGCGGGAAGCGAGCGGCGCAGGCTCTGGCCCTTCGTCGCTCGTGGGCGTGGCCATCCTGGTTCCCCTGCTGCATTGGAGGATGTGGTGGGGAGGGCAATGCCCGCCGGCGCGCTTCGTGGTGCCGGCGGTGCCGCTGCTGGCGTTGTTCGCCGCACTCCGCGTCAGCAGAGTCGCCCACGGGCCTGGCCCGCTGGCGCTGGGGGCTGACGGCGATCGGTGGTGCTCTCGCCCTGTTCATGGCGGCGCGTCCCGAGGCCCTGCTGATGCTGAACCGCGGCGATCGCCCGACGCGCGTCTGGGCCGCGCTCTCGGGCGTGACGCCCGTGGGGCGGTACCTCCCCTCGATCGTGGCTGGAGGCCCATCGGATCTGCGTCTCACCTTCCTGTGGCTGGGCCTGGTCGTTCTCGTCCTGGCGCTCGACGTCGTGGCCCGCAGACGCAAGGACGTGGACGGCGCCTTTCGCAGTCTGGGCTTTCCCCTTTTCCTGTTGCTGATCGTCGGCGTCGCCGCCGACACGTGGGCCTACAGGTAGCGCCCGGAGGTCGATTCATGAAGCAGGCACTCGCCCTTTTCGTTCTGGCGTTCGTCGCCATCGCCCCCTTCCGGGTCCTCGCGTCGGAGGTCACCGTCGCCGACGGCTCCGTCAGGCTGCGCACGAGCGACGCGGAGTTCGAGGTCACGGCGTCCTCGGCGCTGAAGGCATCTCTTGTCACGCCGGGAGGCCTCCTGAGCCTCGATCGGAGCGGGCCGGCGCCTGCACTCGATCGCGTGACGCTGGCGGGCCGCCGCGTCGCGGACTTCGAAAGCGACCTGGCGGCGGGGCCCGTCGGCGAAGCTCGCGGGAAGCTCGGGGCCGGGAAGCGCGTGGAGGTGACGGGGCGAAGCGCCGTCGGCCTCGAGCGCACGCTGTCGCTCGAGGTCTACGACGAGTTCCCCCGCCTCCTGGTCGTCTCGGCTTCGTACAAGAACGTCTCGGCCGGCCCCTTGCGGATCGAGCGCGTGGATCTGCTGCGCCGCTCTCTCGCCGGCGCGGGGTGGTCCTTCCAGGGGGCGAGCGAGGCCTGGGGACAGGACGACGTCGTTCGACTCGCCCCGGGTTTGGAGCGTCAGAACCTGGTGGGGAGCATGCTCAAGGGAGGATACGGGAGCGGTCTTCCCATCGTCGCCTTCTGGTCCGCGACGGTCGGCGAGGCGATCGGCCATCTGGAGACCGTACCGTTCGCCCTCTCCATCCCGGTCTCGGTGGGCAAGGACGGCTCCGTGACGGCCGCCCTGTCGCTCTCTCCGGCCCGGACGCTCGCTCCCGGCGAGGTCTTCGCGACACCGCGCGCCTTCCTGTCGGTCTACGCGGGGGACTTCTTCGAGCCGGTGCAGATGTACTCGGCCGCACTCCAGCGCGAAGGCTGGGCGCTCCCGAAGCCTTCTCGCGCGGCCTACGACGCCGCCTGGTGCGGGTGGGGGTACGAGTCCGACGTGACGCCCGCCCAGATGCTCGGCATCATCCCGAAGCTGAAGGAGCTGGGGATCCGGTGGGCCACGCTCGACGATCGCTGGTTCGACGACTACGGGGATTGGGAGCCCCGTGCGGACACGTTTCCCGGGAGGGCGATCCCGGAGATGGTGGACGAGTACCACCGCCAGGGGCTCCTCGCCCAGATCTGGTGGCTTCCCCTCGGCGTGGAGGACGGGCGAGGGAAGTACGAATCCCATCCCTATCGCACGGCCCGGGTCGTGACGGAGCACCCGGACTGGCTCATCCTCGGGAAGGACGGGAAGCCCGCGCGGATCGTCCGCGGCCTCGCCGCTCTCTGTCCGGCGCTTCCCGAGGTGCAGGAGTTCGAGAAGGGCGTGACGCTGAAGTTCGTACGGGACTGGGGCTTCGACGGCCACAAGCTCGACAACATCTACGCCATGCCCCCTTGCTACAACCCGAAGCACAAACACCGGAGGCCGGAGGAATCCACCGAGGCGATGGGGGAGGTCTACAAGACCATCTTCGAGACGACGCGCGCCTTGAAGCCCGAAAGCGTCACCCAGATCTGCCCCTGCGGCACGACGCCCAGCCTGGACTGGGTCCGCCACATGGATCAGGCCGTGACCGCCGACCCCGTCGGGTCCGTCCAGGTGCGCCGGAGGCTGAAGCTGTACAAGGCGCTGCTCGGGGCGGACGCCGCGGTCTTCGGAGACCACGTCGAGCTGACGGTCGTCACGCAGGGGCCGGATGGGAAGGAGAGCGACCGCGGGTCGGACTTCGCGTCCACCGTCGGCCTCGGGGGCGTCGTGGGGACGAAGTTCGTCTGGCCCGAGACCGGTGAACGCTACAAGGACGTCCGCCTGACTCCCGAGAAGGAAGCCCATTGGAAGAAGTGGTTCGGGATATACAACGAGCGCCGCCTCTCGGAGGGCACGTTCCTCGACCTGTACAACTACGGGTACGACGTTCCCGAGGCCTATGCCGTGAGCAAGGCAGGGCGCATGCACTATGCGTTCTTCGCTCCACAAGGGGGAGCTTGGAAGGGAGAGGTCGAGCTGCGCGGGTTGGAGCCCGGGCGCTACCGGATCCGGGACTACGTGGCGAACCGCGATCTGGGCGCGGTCGACGCGGGCCACCCACGCCTCGCCGTCGAGATCCAGGACTCGCTGCTCGTGGTGGCCGAGCCCGAGGCCGTCACCGCGGCTGCGCCTCGATGAGCAGGTGCCCCCGGAACTCGGCGGCCAGCGTCGCCTCGGGACCGGCGACCTCTCCGAGGTCCTTGCCGCTCTCGTAGTCCCGCACGCGATAGCGGCCGGGTGCGAGGCCGCGAAGCGAGACCGGTCCGCTCCACTCGGGGGCGTAGAACGCGTAGTAGAGCACGCCGTCCTTCCGGATGGCGTGGGCCTCCGGCCGATCGAAGCCGATGTCGTACAGGGTCCCCAGGTACTCTCCCGAATACAGTCCCTTCTCCTTGTAGAGCCGGACCCAGCGCTCCCAGGCGCGCTCCTTGTCGGCAGTCAGGAGGAGCTTCGCTTCCTTCTCCCCCGGGGCGCCCGGCCAGGCGAACTGGGTGCCGATGACGCCCCCGATGCCGAGGGTCGACGCGAAGTCCACGCCGCCGTCGCTCAGCTCGACGTGGTCGCCGAAGTAGGCCGTCTTGTCTCCCATCAGGGCCTTGAGCGTCTTTCCCTTGAGGCGGACCTGCCACGAGCTGGTCGGGTCGGAGGCCACCGCCATGTTCAGGTACGGGAGGTTGAAGAACGAATACGACGTCCCGCACGGGCAGATCTCGACCACGGCGTCGCGGTTGGCCGACCGGGCGGCGTCGAAGACCGCCTTGAAGAAGCCCGGGACACCCGCCACGGATTCCTGGGGCGAGGAATGGTTGTGCGCCGCGTTGTAGCAGGGTGGCGCACCGTTCAGGTGCTGGCCGTCGATCTTCAAGCCGTCGAATCCCCACACCGCGATGGCCTTGCGGGCGAAGGCCGCGGCATCGTCGCGCACGGGACCATACGCGGGGCAGAGGTAGTACGAGTCCCACCAGCTGATCGCCCGCGTGCCTCCGCCGGCCTCGAGGAGGAGCTGCTCCGGGTGGCTCTTGTGGAGGCGCGTTCCCGGGTCCACGGCCAGCGGGGTCCACCAGAGCTGCGCCTTCAGCCCCTGGGCGTGGATCTGGTCCACGAGGGCCTTCATGTCGGCGTCTCCCCGCGGGAACTTCCGGGGCTCGGGGGCCCAGTCCCCTTCCGCGACCTGCCAGCCGTCGTCGAGAGTGGCCCAGCCGAAGCCCAATCGCTTCGCGAGGGGAAGAGTCTGGACGACCTGCTCCGGCGTGAAGTTTCGGCCGTACCCCCAGGCGCACCAGATGGGCGCGAAGGCGTCCTCGGGTGCCGGCGGCGACTCGAGCCCTTGCCGCGCCATCAGACGGCGGTAGGCGGCCAGCGTCTCGAAGTGGTCGCCCTGGTGGAGGGCCACGAAGGTTCGCAGCGTGGCGAAGCTCTCGCCGGGATGGAGGAGGCGGCTCTCCTTTGCCGTCACGGCGATTTGCGCGCCGGCAGCCGTTCGTCGAACCGGAAGGGAGACGAGCCGGGGCGACGCTTCGACGTGGCCGACGGCGAGGCCCCAGTCGCGCCGCCACACGTCCACGACGGGTGTGCCACCCCCGTAGTCGGTGGCGTTCATGCCGAGGAAGTTCTCCTGGGCGAACCCGGGAGGAACGGGGAGCACCCAGTCGGGCCGGCTCTCGTACGAGCCGCTCTGGAAGGACCAGAAGACCGGCTCCGGGGATCCCTCCGCGGACAGGACGTGCCCCACGCTCGTCCAGCCCTCGACGTTCACGTCCTGCTTGCCGCGGTTGGTGTAGCTGGCCTCGACCACGACCAGTCGCGGGAAGGCGTCGTACACGGTCGCTGTCACAGCTTTCGCCACGAAGGGCGTGTCGCCCCTCAACCGCAGCCGGTGCCCGGCGCCGAAGGCGTCCTTCACCTCTTCGTCGGCCGCGGAGCTCAGCGGAAAGTCCTCGACCTCCTTCCCGTCGAGGACCACGCTCTCCGAGAAGGAGTACGGGCCCAGGGGTATCTCGCGCCCCTCCTCGAGCGCCAAGACCCGGCTTCGCAGACGCTCGTCGAAGTCGATGCGGATGCCACCGCCTCGAAGGCTGCGAACGCCCGTTGGCTCGCCAGCGCCTGCAATCGCGGCCGGTAGCAGGACGAGATGGACCAGCGCAAGGAGGAGGCCGCGCCGCGCAGCGGGCTTGACTTTCATGGGTCTAGTCACCGAGCCCTCGCGTCGGGCGCAGCGTGAGCGAACCATTCTCGTTGCGCTTCTGGGCGCAGGCCCACGGGACCGGGTGCAGGACGCCCTTGACCTCCACCTCCGCGCGGATCTGCAAGCCCTTCCACTCGATTCCAGCGGGGAGGGGGAGCTCGGCCTGGCGGATCTTTCCCGGGAGCGGGTAGCCCGGATCGAGGCACCCGGACGCGAGAACGCCGCCGTCGGGCTTGCTGACGGTCACGCGCAGAACTCCGGGAACGCCCGCGATGCCGTCGTTGGCGAAGCCGATCACGAGGCCGCACCGGGCGCCGCCGTCGAAGCGCCAGACGAACGACGGGCGGACGCGATACCCGATGCGCCGGGCGATCCGGTCGATCATCGTCGGGTACTGGCGGTAGTACCGCAGGACGTTCTCGGCGCTCTCGTGATGCCAATTCCAGAGCGACCAGTAGTTGGCGCCCACGTCCATTACGTGGGCGATCGCGTTGTCGGTGTACGTCACGCCGTCGTCGATGCGGAGGGAGTCGGGAGACCCGTCGGACATGCCCACTTCGAGGACGGCGGCGGTCCACGGTGGGCGGTTGCTGATCGCCTCGATCTGCTCGTTCTCGATGAAGATCGTGTCGGTTCGAAGCCAGTTGTGGCTGCGGATCGTGCGGTCGACGATCTCCGAGTTGCCCACGCGGCTGAAGTCGGGCTGGGTGTTCGTGGCGAGGGGTGTCTTCCGCCAGTGCTCGAGCTGCACGTCGAACATCTGGACGAACGTGCGCTCCGCCGTCGGATAGTCCGGGAAGGGGTTGTTGGTGAAGGGCCACGTGTGCCCCTCTCCCCAGAAGCCGTACAGGAACGTGTCCATGTACTCGACCAGGGGGCTGCCGTCCAGCTCCGCGGCGAGGAGCGCGTTCAGCTCGCGGTACGCTTCCTGGAAGCGGGGATGGTCGTAGCGGGGCTCCTTGTGAGCCTTCTTGTGGCGGGCCGCCCCGGGTTCGCCTCCCTTCCACTCTCCCTGCAGCGCCACCATCGGGACCGAGTCCAGGACGAAGTCGGGAAGCGCGGGCTCCAGGACGTCCGGGTCGCTCATCATGACGCGGAATGCCACGCGCTTGCCGTATCGCTTGGCCATCGCGAACGTGATCTTCCAGTACTCGTCGGGGTCGAGGCGTCCGGGTCTCTTCTGTAGCTCCCGCCACGTCGGCCGAACGTAGAGCTTCTCTCCGAGGGGAAGGGCGGCCACGGCCTCGATCGCCTTTTCGGCGTCGACCCCGGCGAAGGTGTTCCCGCCGAAGTCCCCGGTCACGTACGTCACGAGCCCCTTTCCGAACCCGGGAACGACCTCGTCGGACGGCGTCGTCGCCATGACGAGCTCCGGGCCCGGCAGGAATTCCTCGGGCGGGTACTGGGGGAAGGGTCCCTGGTTCAGGCGATCGCGGACCGGCGGACCGGAGCCGAAGTCATGGTGGTCCCAGTTGTGGGAGGGGACGAAGGCGAGGGCGGGTGATCCGAGCGCGGCCCCCGCCGCGACGGCTCCGGCTCCGGCTCCCTTCAAGAAAGTTCGTCGGTTTGTCATGCGCGTCCTCCGCAGCAGCCGGGTTCCTGGTCCGTGAGAGACGCTCGAGGAGAGCGTCAGGTGAGGATGACGTCGATGCTTCGCGCGCGAAGCGCCTGGAGCGTCTCGGGCGCGAGCGCTTCGTCGGTAATGAGCCTGTGAACGGCGTCCAGCTTCGCGATCACTGACAGGCTCCTGCGCTGGAACTTGGTCGAGTCCGCGACCACCACGACCTCGCGGGATACCTGGATCATGATGGCGTTGAGCTGGGCCTCGTGGACGTCGGGGGTCATGATCCCGATCTCGGGATCGATGCCGTCGACGCCGAGGAAGAGACGGTCGGCGTGGAGGCCGCGCAGCGTCTGCTCGGCGTGAGGGCCCGACAGCGAGTAGGACATCTGCCGAAGGATCCCGCCGATCATGATGAGGCGCACGTTGGGGTGGTTCGCGAGCTCCATGGCGATGTTCAGGGCGTTCGTGATGACGTTCAGCGAGGAGAACTTGAGGAACTTGATCTGTCGGGCCAGCTCGGCGGTGGTCGTGCCCGAATCGAGCATGATCGTCTCGCCGTCGCGGATCATCTGGCAGGCGGCGTGGCCGATGCGGACCTTCTCGGCATGGTGAAGCGTCTCCTTCACCGTGAGGGGCATGTCTTCGGGAGCGTCCACGCGCTTGAGGGCTCCGCCGTGGGAGCGCACCACCGCGCCGGCCTTGGCCAGGGCGTCCAGATCCCCGCGGATGGTCACGGCCGAGACCGTGAATCGGGCCACCAGCTCGTCGACCGTGACGCGCTCCTGGGCTTCCAGGAGGTCCATGATGCGTCGGCGGCGTTCCTCGACCAGGAGGCGCGACGGTCTTCCCTTCGCCATGGACCGACTCCTCAAATGTTTCGCGCGTCGCACCGGCACATCTTAGCATCCGGTCCGACGCGGCTCAGCGCTCTCTCGATCCGGCCTCCTGCGCGACACCGCAAGCGCGCGCGTAGGCCGCCGTCACCTCCAAGACCTTCCGGCGAATGACCTCCCGCGGGTCGACGGGGATCTCGGAGACCCGGAGCGAGCCGTAGGGGATCGGCACGTGCTGACCCGCCAGCGCTGCGGGCGGCGGGCTCTCCGTCAAGTTGCGGAGGAGCCGGTCGAGGGCGGTCGCGACCCGCGGCTCCGTCCAGTAGTACCGGCTCCGGTCGCTCAGGCTGAACCGCCGCGCGACACGCAGCTCTTCGTCGTCACCGCGGTAGTAGCGTTGCCAGTGAGCGGGGTTCTCGGTCATGGCTTCCTCGAGAACCTCGGGCAGCCGGGACAGAGTCGTCCCCCTGCGGCGACCCAGCCATTCGTTCTCGATGGCGGCCAGCGCGAAGACGGCCTCGCGGAAGGCGAACGTGAGGGCCGGCCCGACCTTCAGGATCGCGAAGTGGTCCAGGACGAGGGCGCGGAGGGCGTCGCCGGTCTGGTAGTCGGTGGAGTGGGCCTCGAAGACGATGCGTGGGTCGCCCTCGATGAACGCGGCGAGAGCTTTCGCCTGGCCGCGGTCATAGTCGAAGACGGTCGCGTCGCCGAACTCGACCCCCGGCTGGACCACGAGGCCGGCAACGCGCTCCCACGCGTCGTCCAGTCCCCTGGAGCGAAACGCGGCCCGAGTGAGGGCGAGCGTTCGCTGGGCGTCCTCCACCCGCGTCGCGGCGAGGTGGCCCGGTTTCTCCTGCTCGCCGCCCGGCACGGGCACCTCGGTGCCGATGACGTAGAGCGGAAGGGGAGCGCCGGCCGGTCGACTGGCCACCGCCGCCTCGGCCACCATGCAGAGATCGGCGGTGCGCTCGGTGACCGTCGTGTCGGCGAGGGCGCCCGGGGGATCGTCCGCGCAGCGCATGCTGGCGTCGAGGTGGATCTTCGCGAAGCCGGCGGCGACGTACTGGCGAACGGTCTCGCGCGCCTTCCCCATCGCGGCGGCGGCGCCAAGGTCCGCCCAGGGGAAGGGTCCGAGGTGATCCCCTCCCAGCAGGATGCGGTCGACGGGAAAGGCCGTCTCACGGGCGATGCCGGCCACGAAGGCCACGAACTGCGCCGGCGTCGTGCCGGTGTAGCCGCCGTCGACGTTGACCTGGTTCGAGGTGGACTCGATGCAGACGGGGGAGCCGTCGCCCTTCGCCTGGAGCATCGCGGCCTCCAGGACGAAGCGGTTGGCGGAGCAGACGGAATAGAGCCCCGCGGGCACACCGCGCTTCTGGGCGGCCACCACCTCGGGAAGCCAGGGCGCCCTCGCCAGTGTCGGCGTCAAGAGAGCCACCTGTCGCGATGCTCCGCCACGAAGGCGTCGTCGGCGAGGTGCGGGTAGGACCGGAGGACGCGGTCGATCTCGGCCGCCTGGCCAGGGGAAAGGTCCTCCTTGGGATCGAGGCACCATCGTCCCGTCAGGAGCCCCTGGCGGCGCAGCACCTCGTGGAGGCCCGCGATGCATCCGGCGAAGGCGTTCCGGGCGTCGAACAACGCGGCGTTCGCGTCCGTGACCTGGTGGCCAAGCGTCATGAGCTTGCGGCCGTCGCCCCCGTTCGCGCGAAAGAGCCGCACCTTTTCCAGGAGCTCCACGGCCTTCCGCGTCCAGACGGCCCAGTGGCCCAGGAGCCCTCCGGCGAACGACACGCGGCGACCGGCGCCAAAGTCGAACTCGGCCAGCAGGTCGGACACGATGGCGTCGTCGTTCCCCGTATAGAGGGCCACCTCGCCGGCGCGGCCGCTGTCGGCGAGGGCGCGGGCGACCTCGAGGGTGGCGTAGCGATTGAACGGGGCGACCTTGATCGCCACGACCGGGCCGAGATCGAGGAGGCCTCGCCAGAACGAGTAGTCGAGGGCGCGGCCACCGACGGCCGGCTGCAGGTAGAAGCCGAAGACCGGGATGACCTCGGTCACTTGGCGGCAGTGGGCCAACAGATCGTCGGTAGAGGCGTCCCGCAATGCGCTCAAGCTCAGCAACCCGGCGTCGTACCCGAGATCCTGGGCCAGGGCGGCCTCGGCCAGGGCTTGAGGCGTGGGACCACAGACGCCGGCGACCCGCACCAGCCGCCGTCCCGTCTTGGCCTCGTGCTCCGCGACGGCGCTTGCGGCCAGGGACAGGACGGCGCGGAGGAGGCCCGCCTCGCGAATGGCGAACTGCGTGGTGTGGACGCCCACAGCGACGCCGCCCGCTCCGGCGTCGCAGTAGTAGCGGGTGAGGGCCACCTGGCGGCGCTCGTCGAGCTTGCGCTCGGCGTCGAGGGCCAGCGGATGGGCGGGAATCACGACGCCCCGCCGCAGGACCGCGGCGGCGGTGCTGACCGCTGCGGCGCTGTCCCGCTCAGAATCGGCCATCGGACCGCTCGTATTTCGTCGGCTTCCCGAGGAGGCGGCCGCCCCCCTCCACCCAGCCCGCCACCCACTCCACCAGCGCGTCCAGAGGGACCTGCGGCTCGCCCAGGAGGGACCGGCAGAGGGACGTGTCACCGAGGAGCGCCTGGGGGCCTTCGGCTCCCGCGAAGCGGGGGACGCGGCCGAAGCGCCGGCCGAACCGCTCGGCGGCGTCGCGGATCGCCACCACCTCGCCGCCGGTCACGTTCAGCGGACGCGGCGGCGACGCGGCGAGGGAGAGGCTTCGGAGCGCGTACGAGTTGGCGTCCCCTTGCCACAGGACGTTGACGTGGCCCACGGTGAGGTCGATCTCGTCTCCGTCCCTGACCTTCCGCGCTACGTCGACGAGGACGCCGTAGCGGAGGTCAACGGCGTAGAAGAGGCGGAAGAGCACGGCCTGGGTCCCCTGCTCACGCGAGAAGTGCTCGAAGACGCGCTCCCGGCCGAGACAGGATTGCGCGTACTCGCCGACGGGCGCGGTCGTGTCGGTCTCCCGGCAGCCTCCGGTCACGGGCGGAACCAGCGGGTAGACGTTGCCGGTGGAGAAGACGACGATGCGGGATGTCGCGTATCGGCGCGCGACGTTGGCGGGAACGACGGTGTTCAGGGCCCAGGTGAGATCGGGCCGCTCCGTGGCGCCGAACTTCATCCCGGCCAGGAAGAGGACGTTCTCGAACGGGGGCAGGCGGTCGACCCGGACGGGATCGAGGAGGTCGCAGGCGAGCGCGTCGATTCCCTCGTCGGCGAGGGCGCGGCTCACGTCGCCGGAGGAGAAGCGGGATACGGCGGCCACGCGCCGCGGACGGCCTGCGGCGTCGGTCGCCCGCCGGATGCGCCGCGCCAGGGACGGGCCCATCTTGCCGCCCGCCCCGAGGACCACGACGTCGCCCGGGAGGTCGGCCATGAAGGCCACGTCGGCGTCGCTGGGCCGGGAGAGAAGCTCGTCGAGCTGCTCCTCGCTTTCGGGGGCGGTAGCGAGGTCCGGAGACGAGCGCGGGCTCGAGTTGGACATGGAGGTCCGCGGGGGAGAAGGAACGGCTGCGGCGCGTGGCCACCCTGGGGGAAGGGCGGGGGCCACGCGCCGCGACACATGGACCCTAGAACGTGGCTCTCAAGCCTATGCGGAAGACCCTCCCAGGAGCGAAGCCTTCCTGGTTGGCGATCTGGTCGGCTCCCAGGACCCCTGTCGTTCCGTTGTTCGGGTCTCCGTTCAACAGGAAGTCGTCGAGCTGCGAGAAGCCGTCTCCGTAGAAGGCGTAGAACTGGGGGTGGTTGAACGCGTTGTCGAGCAGAGCCGAGAGCTGGAGCTTGAACTTCTGGTGGGAGACGATGTCCTTGTAGAAGGCGAAGTTCACGACCCAGGTCCCGGGACCGAGCAGGCTACCCTTCTTTGCGTTCCCGAGCTTCCCATCGGCCGGGAGGGCGTACGCGGCTTGATTGAAGAAGGCGTCGCGGGAGCCGCCGCTGTTGGGGTTGCTGATCTGGTCGGGACGCCACGCACAGCAGAAGAAGTTCCCCAGGCCATCGAGCGAGGCGCCCGTGTTCCAGGGGCTCGTGGTGTAGAAGCCGTAGAAGAACGGCGTCAGGTTGTTGCCCGTTCGCGCCTGGAAGAGGGTCGAGACCGTCCAGCCCCCGAAGAGCGCATTCGCCCACCCCGGCATGTTCGAGCCGTGGGACCGGCCGTGGCCCACCGGGATGTCCCAGGTGGCGTTCGCCACGACGCGGTGTTTGACGACGTTCGGGTCCGGACCGCGGTCCAAATCGAGGTTGTACTGGTCGAACGGGACGACGCCCACGCTGCTGTTGCCCGAGTCGGGCGCATTGCTGTCGGAATGGGCCAGTGTGTACGCGATGTTCAGGGCCAGGCCGTTCTTGTAGCGCCGCAGCAGCTCGACCTGGGCGGCGTTGAACTGCCCGGATCCCCCGTTCCTCGTCTGGCCCGTGAAGTTGGTGTTGTAGAGCGGGAGGGGCAGCCGTTCGCGGTCGGCGGGGTTCGTCGGATCGAAAGGCGTGGTGCTCGCCGGTATCGAGTTGACCAGGGGGTTTATGAGCAGTCCCCGCATCGTGGATCCGAGGTAGCTCACGCGCAGGCCGAGGCCGCCGGGCAGCTCCCTTTCCAGCGTCAGGTTGTACTGGTAGATGTCCGGGCTCTTGATGTTGGGGTCGATGCCCCCGGCCCCGTAGTCCGCCGGGTCGACGGAGGCTGTTCCGCTGGTGAGGCCCTGCGAGAGCGTCGTGCCCCTGTGCGTGATCCCGTAGCGGAACATGTTCGAGGCCATGGCATCGCGAAGCCCTTGTATGGCGACGGTCGGATGGAACAGGCCGAAGCCGCCACGGAGGACCGTCATGTTGTTGCTGCCCAGGCGCCAGGCGAAACCTACGCGGGGGCTGAAGTTGTTCTTGTCGGTGTTGATGAGCGTGTCGGGCAAGCCGATGTCGGAGGCGATCTCGGTCCGGCCGAGGTCGATGACGCCGGGTGGCAGCAGGGCCGCGACGGACTGATTCGGGACGACGTGGTGACCCCCATCGGTGGGCAGGAAGTTGCCGAGGATCCCGCTCTTTTCGCGCCAAGCGCCCTGGAGCTCGTAGCGCAGGCCCAGGAACACCGTGAGGTCCCTGTTGACCTTCCAATCGTCCTGGAGGAACACCGCGAAATCGTTGGAGTACCCGTCTGTGTCACCGCGGCCTGTCGTGTTGCCGCCGTCCCGCGTTGGGAGGCCGAGGAGGAGGTCGCCGAGGGCGCTCCCCGTCCCTCTGCTACCGTTGAATACGTACGCGCCGCCGCCGCCGACGCCACGGCCGCGGCCGTCGATGGCCGAGTTCCGGGTCCAGAGGGCCCCGCCCTTCAGGGAGTGTCCGCCCATGATCCAGGTCAGGTTGTCGCTGATGGAGAAGGAGTTCTGGTTGACGGTGCGGTCTGCGTTGATGCCGCCGGCGGCGATGTTGGTGGGCCGGGTGCTGCTGGCACCACCCTGCAGGGTGAAGTCCGGAAACCCGGCACGCCCTGGTGTGATGAAGTCGAGGTTCTCGAGACCCAGCTGGGCATTGACCTGCTGGACGTTGTAGGTGTTCTGCTGGTTCTTCTTGTCGGAGTTGTAGCCCGCGCGAAACTCGTTCACGACGGTGCTCGAGAAGATCCGCGTCCAACCTGCGATGACGGTCGCGGTGTTCAGGACGGTGTTCCGGGTTCCCAGGTTCGTCAGGGCGTTGCCCCCGTTGAACTGCACCGCGTTCGGGTCGCGGTGCTGGAAGCTCCCGCGGAGGAACAACGAGTCGTTCTTGCTCGCCTCGTGATCGATCCGGAGATCGGCCCGCTGGCGGTTCCGCGTTTCGGGGACGAACTGCTGAAAGACGCCCATGCCGCTCGCCAGCGTCCCCTGGTTCGGCAGCGGGTAGAAGAAGTTCAGGACGTTCTGGGCCGCCGGGTCGATCCGGTTCGCGGGAATGACGTTGCCCGGAAAGGGCTGGCCGGTCAGGGGATCCTTGATGACGATCGTCGTGCCCGAGAAGTCACCGTTCCGCATCGCCGCCGTGGGGACGTTCGCCCGGCTCCCGCCGTAGATCGCCTTGTCGTTCGATCCTTCGTAGGACGCGTGAAAGAACGTCTTGCCGGTCTTCAAAGGCCCGCCGAAGCTGCCGCCCCAGCGGTGCTGGTGCGTGTCGGAGTTCGGGTCGCCGCGCTCGGCGCCGGACAGCTTCTCGTTGTAGGTGAGGGCGTTCAGGCTGCTCGAGTTGAAGTCGTAGAAGGCCGAGCCGTGGAAGTCGTTGCCGCCCCTCTTGGTCGTGACGACGACGCCGGCGAGGCCGCCGTACTCGGCGCTGTAGGAGTTCGAGAGGACCTGCATCTCGGAGATCGAGTCGAGGCCGGGCGCCGAGTTTCCGATGGTGCCGAAGATGGAGTCGGTCGAGGTCTGCCCGTCCTGGATGTACGAGACGCCGTAGGTCCGGCCCCCCAGGAACTGGATGTCGTCAGAACCGCCGATGACGTTGGGGTTGAGCAGGAGGAACGACTGGATGTCCCGGCTGCTTCGGGGGAGGTCCCGGAGCTGCTGTTCGTCGAGGCCCCGGGCGATCGCCTGGCTTTCCAGGGTGATGTTGTTCTGGGCCTCCGCCGACACCGTGACGGTCTCGCTGATCGCCCCGAGCTCCAGCTTGAAATCCACCAGGGCGATGGCCGACGCCGTGAGCAGGACTCCGGTCTTTTCGGCCTTCTTGAAGGTCGTGGTGACGACCTCCACCCGGTAGGTCCCAGGGCGGAGGTTGGTGGCCTCGAAGCGCCCCTGGGGGTCGGTGCCCGCAGGCCGTGGCACGCCCGTGGATTCGTCCACGATCAGTACCGTCGCTCCGGCCACCACGGCCCCCTGGGGATCCACGACGGTCCCTCGGATCGTTCCCAGGAACGACTGGGCCCACGCCGGCGCCACCAGCGCCACGGTCAGCGCGCAAGAGAGCGCCAAGCGCCTCATCAAAGGCTGTTCTCGCATGTCATCCTCCTCAGGTCCTTCGCCATCCGCCGAGGCTCGCTTCGCTCCGCGGCCCTGGCAGGACCACGCGCCGCACGTTCCCTCAGGCCGCTCTTAGCCATAAATCGAAAGCAAACGATAGCTAACACTGGTTTCTATACCTTCGTTTTCTCCCTGTCAATGGCTTTCTTTGTTTATTTATGGAGAGTTGGGGCGGCTTGCCCCTTTCGGTAAGCTTGCTGCGTGGGTAAGGTATCGCCGATCCTTTCGCCCGGCCGTCGCCGGGCGGCGTGGGTGGTTGTAGCCTCCGTCGCTGCTGCCATCGCTACCCTCGTGGGGCTTCGGGGCCGCGGTCCTTCGGGTCCTCCCGCGAAGGGAGCCAACGTCGTGCTCGTGACCATCGACACGCTCCGCGCCGACCATGTCGGCTGCTACGGCCATGCCCAGGCGGCGACACCGACCCTCGACGCCCTGGCGGCGGGAGGCGTGCGCTTCCGGACGGCCGTCGCCCACGTTCCCCTCACCGGTCCGTCCCACGCCTCGATCCTCACGGGGCGCACGCCCCTCGGCCACGGCATGCGGGACAACGGCGGCTTCGTGCTGCCGCCGAGCGTTCCGACGATGGCCGAGGTCTTCTCCAAGGCCGGCTACAGCACGGCGGCGTTCGTCTCGGGTTTTCCCCTGAGCAGCCGCTTCGGTCATGACCACGGCTTCGGGACCTATGACGACCACCTGGCCCGGGGCAACGACCCGCGCCGGCCGGCCTACGTCGAGCGGACCGCCGACCGGACGACCGACGCCGCCCTGGCCTGGCTCGACGCCCCGAAAAGGTCCGAGGCGCCCTTCTTCCTCTGGGTGCACTACTACGATCCCCACGCTCCATACGAGCCGCCCGCCGAGTTCGCGGCGCGCGTCGCGTCCCCCTACGACGGGGAGATCGCGTTCGTGGATTCGCAGATCGCCCGCCTGCTTCATCGCATCCGGGACGGGAAGCCGTCACTCCCCACGCTGGTGCTCGTGACCGCGGACCACGGCGAGAGCCTCGGCGAGCATGGCGAGGACACCCACGGCATCTTCGTCTACGACTCGACCCTGCGGGTGCCCTGGATCGTGGCGGGGGTCGGCGTCCCCCGGGGACGCGTGGTCGACACGATCGCGAGGGGGATCGACGTCGCCCCGACGCTCCTCGACTACGCAGGTCTGAAGCTCCCTGGAGCGGAGGGGCGGTCGCTCAGGCCCGCCATCGACGGCAAGACCCTCGAGGATGCCCCGGCCTACGCGGAGTCCATGCACCCCCAGCTGCAATACGGCTGGGCGCCGCTCCACGCATGGCGAACGTCGCGCTTCAAGCTGATCGAGGCTCCGCGGCCCGAGCTGTACGATCTCGAGGCGGACCGGGGGGAGACGGCGGACCGCTCCAGGGACGACGCCTCGCGCCTGGAAGCCATGCGACGGAAGCTGCGGGAGGTGATGGCGACCACGACGCCGGTGGCCGTCCAGGCGATCGACGCCGAGACGGCCGAGCGCCTGGGAGCCCTCGGGTATCTCGGGGCGGGCGGGGGGAAGGCCGTGCCGCCGACGGGGAAGGACCCCAAGGATGGGATCGGCCTCGCGACGCGCCTCGGTCGGAACGGGATGACGGTGGCGCGGACCGAGCCGGACAAGGCCATCCGTGAGCTCACCGCTCTCCTTGCCGAGGACCCCGGCATGCTCGTGGCCCTCCGGACGCGGGCGGTGGCCTACGAGACCCTGGGACAGCACGAGGGTGCGATCCGGGATCTCCGGGCCCTCGAGAAGCAAGGGGCCTTGACCGCCGAGGACAGCGTCGTCCTCGGAGACAACCTGCGCATGGCCGGCCGCCTGCGCGAGGCCACGGACGTGCTTCAAGCCACGGCCGGCAAGAACCCGAAGTTCGCCCAGCCGCTGCTCTCGCTGGCCGCCGTCTTCGTTCAGGAGAAGAAGATGCGGGAAGCCGGGGCCACCTTCGAGAAGGTGCTCGCGATCAGCCCCGACCACCTGGAGGCACTTCGCGGGCTCGGGGATCTGGGCCTCATGGACGGCGATCTGGGCCGGGCGGAGTCGCACTACGCCCGGATCCTGGAAGTGGATCCGAAGGACGCGGGGGCCATGACGAAGATGGGCGTCGTGAGGATGCGCCAGGGACGGGGGCTGGAGGCCCTCGAGCTCTTCCAGAAGGCCATCGAGCGGGAGCCGAAGAACGGGGAGGCGCTCCTCTACCTGGCCGGGGCACTCGCGGCCGGCGGGCGGGCCGCCGATGCCTTGCCCTATTTCGAACGGGCCCTCGCCGCCGGTCCGCGATCATCGATGCTCTTGAACGGAATGGCCCTCGCTCGGCTCGAGGTGGGCGATCGCGCCGGCGCCGCGGCCGCGTTCCGGGAATCCCTGCGCCTCGACCCGCACCAGCCCGAGGTCGATCGCTCCCTGGCCGAGCTGGCCTCTCCGGGCCGCTGAAGCCCGGCGCTACGGCGCGGCAGTGCGAATCTCGAAGGGCGCGCGGGTCTCGGCCACCTGGCCCGCCACCAGGTCGGTGACGACGACGATCAGCTCGTAGCTCCCCGTGGGCGCGCCGTCGAGGGGTGTCCCCTGCGTCCGCGCAAGCGCGCCGTCGGGGGCGGGCTTGAGCGGCGTCTCGGGGGCGACCGCGAGGAACTTGCCGTCGCTGCGGCGGATCGAGGAGCCGGCCGTGACCCGGGGCGCCCCCGTCTGCGGGTCCTTCGCGGCGCCGACGACCTCGAAGCGGCAGTGGAGAAGGCCGGCCGGGGCGAACGTGCGCCGCGCGATCAGCTCGGGAGAGCGCACCGCGCCGGCGTCGTCCTGGAGCGAGTCGCTCAAGATGGGCGTCGAGATCCGAAGCCCGACGATTCCCGGGACGTCGAAGTCGTGGGTCAAGCTGCCGACGCGGCCGCCGTTCTTGTCGCGCGCCACGATCCGCGCCTGGTACGCCCCGGGAGCGAGGGAGATCTCCCGGTGGATCGGGAACCAGGTCCTCGCGTAGCGAGCGCGGGTCTCGGGGCGGAACTTCATGTCGAATTGCTGATCGAAGCGGAAGAACTCGCCGGTGCCCCGGTCGGCGACGACGAGCATCGTTTCCAGCTGGTCCCTGGAAACGCCACCTCCGTCGTCGAACGCCAGGTGGGCGATGTCCGCTTCGGCCGTGAGGACGACGCGGACCTTGCCCGGCTCTCCTTCACCGAACACGTGGGCCGTGGCCCTGAGCGGAACCTCCGCGAGGTCGAAGGGGGAGTCGATGGCGCGCTGGATTGCCGCGTCGCGGGGCTCGGGAGGCTTGGGCGGGGCGCCCTTCGGGTCGCCGGGCGCGTAGTATCCGCGGCGGGCTCGCACGGTCCTGCCGGAACCCGCCACCTTCACCTGGATCTTGTGGAAGCGGCCGTCGGCCCGCTTGTCGGTCGGAGCGTAGCCGAGGAGGTAGTAGCTGGCCGATTCCCGGGCGATCCTGGCGATCGCGCCGCCCAGATCGTTCTGGTTCTCGATGGAGAAGCCGCCGGTGTCGGCGGCCAGCGAGACCGCGCCGTCGCTCCGCTCATGCCCTTCCGTAAGCGTGGCTCCGAGATCGTTGAAGTTCACCCGAGCCTGGTTGTCCGCCTGGAGGCCCGACGTGGCCGCGGACAGGCCGCGCGCGTCGAGGAAGTAGATGGCGACGTTGGAGCGCCGGGCCTCGGTGACCACGCGGCGGAACCCCGAGAGGTGCGTATCGGCGACGATCCCTCCCGAGACGAGGACCAGGGACTTCCGGCCACGAACGCTCGCGAGGGAGGCGATGGACCGCTCGACGAGGGAAAGCATCGCCTCGTTCTGGGCGGCGGAGCGCTCGTAGACCTGGGCCGCTCGCGCCCGAGCCTGGTCTCTCTGGCTGTCGAGGTCGCCGTCCCCCGTCTCGCCCTTGAGCGGAGTGACCGTTGCGATCGCCCCTTGCTCGACCAGGCGGCGTGCCACACGATCCGTCACGATCGGGTCCGAATCGCGATAGATCCGCATGGCCTCGTAGTCCGACACCTCGTCCTTCCGGAACTCCTGGACCCGTCGCCCCTGGAGCCGAGCCGCCACCTGGCGCAGCGCCTCGCGCCCTTCGGGTACGCGGGCCGTCCACCAGGTGGCGCCGGAAGTGCCGATGAGCGTCACCCGATCGCCGTCGACGACGCCCGATCTCAGGAACTCCCCAACGGCCTCGCGGCCCCGCTTGGCCTCGCTGAGATCGAGGTGCAGCTCGTCGAAGACGAGGATGAAGCTCCGGTCTCCACGAGCGGCGGCGTCGACGTTGGAAGACGTGGCTCGGAGCGCGGGGGTGGGCGCGGGGCCGGGGGCCGACGGCTGGGCGATCGCCTCCTGCGAACGGTCGACGGCCTCGAACGCCGTGACCTCCTGGGGCGCTCCGTCCTCGGTGACCGTGAAGTCCTCGCGGCGCAGGCCGCGGATGGGCGTTCCCTGACGGTCGAGGACGACGGCGTCCACGGTCACGAGCTCGGTGCCCGTGGGGAAGGAGGGTTGCGTCTCGTTCTGCGGCATGGCCGGTGCAGCCGACGCCAGGACGGTCACGACAAAGAAGAGATGCCTCATCCGAACTCCGGGCCGAAGACGGCGTAGGACTGCTCGAGGTGCCTTTGGGGTCGGCCGCCCCGATACATGCGGGTGAACGGCCTCTGCTCCTGGAAGCCCAGCCCCGCGAGAGCCGATCGCCACTCGGGCCACGCGGGTGCGTCGAGGAAGAACCGTTCGCCCGGACGGCGTGCCAGGGATGCCTTCACGACGTCGATGGCCGCGGTCGTGGACTCCGCGACGACCGGACCGATCTGCATCGCGTTGGCGCCGCGTCGCCCGAAGGCGTAGGCAAGGCCGGCCGGGGTGTCGTCCAGGCACCAGGCGAGATCCGTGGCCGCGGCGCGCGCGTGCCGCAGGACGGCCCCGCGGTCGGCACCGAAAACCTCGCGATCGTGTGCCAGGACGCCGCGGAGATCGGCCTCAACCACCGGGCGTACTCGAGGCGGAGCGACGAGCCCCGACGCGGGCGCCCTGGCTTCGAGACGTGCGAGGCTTTCCGCGGGGGCAAAGCCCAGCTTGGCGTAGACGGGAACCCCGAACGGCGTGGCGTCGAGACCCACCGCCTCGATTCCCCCGAGCCTCTCGAGCACCTCACGGACGAGGCGCGTGGCCACGCCGTGGCTGCGCTCGCCCGGGTCCACGAGGACCATGCAGACCCACGCCAGGCGCTCCCCGTACACCATTGCGCCCGCGCAGCCGATCAGGCGGTCGTCGACGGTGGCCGCCCGAAAGACCGAGGGGGGCTCGAGGAGGAGGCGCCAGTCGTCCTCCGTCTGGTTCCAGCCGCTCGAGCGCGAAAGAGCGAGGCCGCCTGGCACGTCGCGCGCCGTCATGTCGCGGAAGGTCGCGGCGCTCGTCACGTCTTCGAGGTTACTCCGGGGCGGGCGCGAAGACGAAGTCGCGGAAGACCTCGGGGACGTGGAAGCTCTCGCCCGGGGGTGGGGACCAGGCCGCCTCGACCGCCCCCTTCTCCGGCGCCGCCGGTCCTCCCGGCCGCTTGATTCGGAAGACATTGAAGCGCCAGCCGTCCTGCGGCTTCGGCGGAAGGGCGATCCCCTTGGCCGAGGGGAGCGAGCGGAAGGCGGCCCAGGGCCAGAAGGCCGTGGCCGTCCAACCCGTCGTCTTGCCGGCGGTGTCCTTCGAGGGATGAACGGCGGTCTCCAGTTCCTCGATGTTCCACCCGAGGTCCCCCTTCTTGTTCGGCCAGGCCGAGATCATCCGAACGTCGCACACGACGTTCGCCGGGCTGATCTCGAGCTCGGCGTAGTCCTTCCCGGAGCGCGCGATGTCCAGGAAGATCTCGACGACCTCCTCCTCCCAGAGATGCTCGTCGCGCTTCGTCATGGTGTGCCACGGGCTCGAGTCGTCCGAGTCGAAGCGGAGGAAGAGGCCGGCGTCGCTCCACAGGGCGCGGAAGCGAGTTTCGTACGGGGCGGGGCCCCAGGCGATCTTCTGGGCCTTGGCCCAGGCGCTCTCGCTCGCTTCCAGCAACGTCACGCGATCCGCGGTGGCCCGGTTCACGCGATAGCCGGGCGCCGGTGCGGCGGAGGCCGCGAGCGGAACCGCGATGAGCATCCCGACCGCGAAAGACGCCGGGAGGGTCACGACGTCAAGCCCAGGAGCCGAGCGGCGTTGTCGTGGTAGACCTTCTTCAGGATCGTCTCGGGGAGGCCGATGCCGTAGATGCGCCACCGACCCTGGGGCGGCACTCGCGGCTTGGGTGGCAGCGGCGCCGGCGCATATTCGAAGTACTCGTCCTCGGTCTCCAGGAAGCGGTAGTAGATCTCGTAGAGCTCGTCCTTGAAGACCTGCTGGGGATACTTCTCGCCCTCGGGGGGCGGCACGGCGTCGGTGCCGAAGAAGATCCGGTCCTGGTGCTTCTCGAAGAACTTGCGCGACGTCCGGGGCTGGCGACCCAGCTCGCCGATCCGCGCGCCGAGCTCGACCGTCATGTTGGGGAAGCGGTCCATGGACTCGCTCACCGCGCCCAGGTTCTCGGCGTCGTGGCCGACGTGGAGCGAGACGAACTGCGTCTTGGGGTGGCGGGCATAGACGCGGTCCCGGGCCGCGAGGATCTCCTTGAAGCTCGGAAAGTCCTTTCCGTGGAAGGACCAGTCGGGATGGAAGCCCAGCTCGTCGTAGCGCTCGTTGAACCGGTCCGATGGGCGTGAAGAACGCCTCGGGGTCGGCGACGTGGATGAAGACGGGGAGCTTGGCGGCCGCGCAGGCCTCCCACATCGGGTCGAAGCGCGGGTCGTCCACCTTCACCAACGATCCGGTCGTGATCCCTTCGCGCAGGTAGAGGCCCAGCGTCTTCAGGATCTTGAGTCCCTTGGCGCCGGCCTTGGCCGCGGCCTGGATGGCGTCGGCCTGGAGCTGCGGGTACTTGGGATCGAGAAGCTTCTCGTAGGAGGGCTCGGTGCAGGTCAGGAACCGTCCGGGAGCCGCGCGGTCGAAGGCCGCGATCGATTTCTCGAGCCCGGCGCCGTGCCCCCCCGTGAGGTTGACCATGATCTGGACGTTCTTGCGGTCCATCACCGCGAGCGCGTCCTTGGCCGAGATCCAGACGCTCACCTCCTCGCCGACCGCGACGCCCTTGTCGCCGTGGGTGGTGTCGGAGAGGTGGGTGTGCATGTCGATGACGGGGAAGCGCGCGCGAGGCACCGGCGTCTCCGGGACGTGGAGCATGCTCCTGGGCTCGAAGTCCTTGAGGGGGATGCCGCTCGCCGGCGATTCGGCCGCCTCCGCCGCGCGCGTCGTGCCGAGAGGCATCGAGGCGCCGGCGAGAACGCCCGCACCGAGACCTTCGAGCCACTGCCGTCGACTCACGTCCATGGGAGGACCTCCTGCCTGAAGGGCCCGCTCAGCGCGGGTATTGGGCCATGATGGCGTGGACTTCGCGAGAGAGGGCGAGCGCCTGCTCGAAGGGGCGGAGCCACATGTTCCGGCCGAACATGACCCCGGTGGCGCCGCAGTCCATGTAGCGCTTCACCTGCTCCAGGACGCGGGCGTCGTCGTCCTGCTTGACGCCGCCGGAGAAGAGGACCATCACGCGGCCGGCGGAGCGCACCACCCGCCGGAGCCGCGCTGGCGCGTCTTCCTTGAGGGACCGGTAGGGCTCGGGCGACGTCGTGTTGTCGTCGGTCGGCTCGTGGAGCTTGACGATGTCCGCTCCCATCTCCTCCGCCACCCGCGCGGCGTAGTCCTGCGCGAAGAGGGTCCCCTTGCCCCCCTTGGCCTCGATCGCCCTTGCCTCGGGGATAGGCCCACATCACGAGGGGCATGCCGAAGGCCTCGCAGTCCTGTCGCACCTTCCGGAACTGGAGGATCTCCTGGTCCTGACGCGGCGAGCCGACGTAGAGGGTGTAGCCGACCGCGTCCGCTCCCAGCCGAACGGCGTCAGCGACGCTCGCGGCGAGGGGAGACACGGCGTCGTCGTCGGAGGGGATGTTCGTCTTGCCGTTCAGCTTGAGGATGAGGGGGATCTGGCCGCAGTAGTCGCCCATGTACTTCTCGGCAAGACCGATCCCCAGCGCGATCGCCGAGTAGTTGCCCTGGACGGCGAGCTGGAACTGGAAGTCCGTATCGAGCGCCGCGGGGTTGGGAAAGAAGTCGGTGGGGCCGTGCTCCAGGCCCTGGTCGAGGGGAAGGACCATGAGCGAACCGTTCTTGGGGCCGTGACCGTAGAGGATCCGCCAGAGGCGAACACGCTTTCCCAGGGACACGCTCAGGGAGCCCAATCCAAGGTGTTGATTTGAGTCTTGACTCTTTCGTTTCATTGCGATATGTTTCCGTTGCTTTCGATTTTTATCCGAACTGCCGCGGCTTGTCAAGGTTTCGCGGGCTCAACCGAGCGGACATCATGAGGAACCCCGACGCTTTCTTGGACGCTGGATCATCCGTCGACGCCTGGCTCGAGCGCTTGCGCGGCCAGGGGGAGATCGGCGTCCTCCTCGCCCCTTCCCGGGAGGACCAGATCGCCCGGGGCTACGGCCACACCCTCCGCGAGATCTGCCAGCAGCCCGTCACGTGGACGGAGACCGCGGCCCGGGTCCTGAGCGGCCTGCCGCTACTCGAGGCGACGCTTTCGGGAGCCGGGCTCGGAAACGGGGGTAGCGGCTTCGTCCTCACCGGCTCGGGGAGCTCGCTGTACGCAGGGGAGTGCCTGGCGCTTCCCCTGCAGGAGAGGCTGCGCCTTCCGGTCATCGCGATCGCCGCCGGCCAGCTCCTCACCCACGCCCGGGCGAGCCTCCCCCCGGCGGGCTCGTACGCCGTCGTCTCGTTCGCGCGCTCGGGGAACAGCCCGGAGAGCCGGGCGGTCGTGGACGCGCTCCTGGACGACCCGCGCGTCAGCCACCTGATCCTCACGTGCAACAGCCGGGGGACCCTGGCGACGGGGTACCGCGCCCTGGAGCGCGTGCGGACGGTCGTCCTCGACGAGAAGACGAACGACGAGAGCCTCGTCATGACCAGCAGCTTCACCAACATGGTCCTGGCCGGGCGCGCTCTGGGCTTCGTCCGGTCCACGGCGGACTACACTTCGAGCGCTCGAAACCTGGCCCGAGGCGCGGCCTGGGTCCTCGAGTGCGCGGCCGACAAGCTGGCTCGTATCGCCCGGAGCGGCTTCGCTTCGGCCGTGTACCTGGCCAGCGGGTGCCGCATGGGCGCGGCCCACGAGGCGGCCCTCAAGATGCTCGAGATGAACGAAGGGCGTGTTCCCACCCTTCCCGAGTCCTACCTGGGCCTTCGCCATGGGCCGATGTCGGCCGTCCGGGAAGCCTCCATGGTCGTGGCGTTCCTGTCGTCGGATCCCGTCGTCCGTGCGTACGAGGTGGATCTGATGCGGGAGCTGGACCGGAAGAAGCTCGGAGCGCGACGCGTGATCGTGGGCGCGTCGGTACCGCCGGAGCTGGCCCCGGACCCCGAGGACGTGATCGTGGACGTGTCGCCCGCGGGCGCCCTTGCCGACGAGGAAATGGTGCTCATCGACGTCGTCGTGGGTCAGCTACTCGCGTTCTTCCGCTGCCTGGGCGAGGGGATACGCCCCGACTCTCCCTCGACCGACGGCGTCATCAGCCGTGTGGTCTCGGGTTTCGAGATCCATCGCCGCTCCTCCTGATTCGCGAGTCCGACACATGAAGAAGGTGCTGGTCGCCGGCGAGATCAACGTCGACCTCGTGCTGCAGGGCTACCACGACTTTCCGGTCCCCGGCAAGGAGGTCCTGGTCGACGACTTCAGCATGGTCCTCGGGAGCGCGTCCGCGATCTGCGCGATGGGCCTTGCGCGCCTGGGCACGCCGGTGTCGTTCCTGGGAAGGGTCGGGGACGACCCCTGGGGGCGCTTCTGCCTCGACGCCCTCCGCGGACGCCAGATCGACGTGTCCCGCGTCATCGTGGATCCGTCGATCAAGACGGGCGTGACCGTGGCGATCACGTCGCCGCGGGACCGGGCCCTCGTCTCGTACCTCGGCTCCATCGGCGCCTTGACGGCCGCCGACGTGACGCCGCAGGCGCTCGCGGGGTTCGATCATCTTCACGTCTCGTCCTACTTCCTCCAGGAAGGCCTGAGGCCGGGGATCCATGGCCTCTTTCGCATGGCCCGCGGCCTGGGCCTGACGACGTCCCTCGATCCCGGCTACGACCCCAGCGAGAGCTGGGGGACCGACCTGACCGACACCCTCGGCGCGACCGACCTCTTCTTTCCCAACGAGGTGGAGCTTCGCGGCATGTGCGGCACCTCGGATCCTGAGCAGGCGCTACGCGCCTTGAGGAAGGACGGGCTGCGCGTCGTCGCGAAGTTGGGAGCCGACGGGGCGACGACCCTCGAGGAAGACAAGCCCCTCCACGTTCCCGCCTTCCGTGTGAAAGCGATCGACACGACGGGAGCGGGGGACTCGTTCGACGCCGGCTTCCTCCACGCGTGGCTGGCCGGCGAAGAGGTCGCCGCGTGCTTGCGCCTCGGCGCCGCCTGCGGCGCCCTCTCGACCCTCGGCCTCGGAGGAACGGCGGCCCAGGCCACGCTGGCGGAGGCCGAGAGCCTCCTGAGATCGTCGCAGTGAAGGGACGGTGGAGGTGGGCGATCGGCGGCCTGCTCTTCGCCTCCACCGTCATCAACTACGTCGACCGGCAGACGCTGAGCGTCCTCGCTCCGCACCTCAAGACGGAGTTCCGCTGGTCGAACCAGGACTTCGCCCTGATCATCATCGCCTTCCGCGTCGCCTACGCCGTGATGCAGACCGTCTCCGGTCGCCTCATCGACCGCCTCGGCACCCGCAACGGCCTGAGCCTCGCGGTGATCTGGTACTCGGTCGCCGCCATGGCCACGTCCCTCGCGAGCGGCCTTTGGAGCTTCTGCTTCTTCCGCTTCCTCCTCGGCGCGGGAGAAGCGGCGAACTGGCCCGCGGCGACCAAGGCCGTATCGGAGTGGTTCCCGCGGCGCGAGCGGGGCTGGGCGGTGGCGCTCTTCGACAGCGGCTCCTCGATCGGTGCCGCGATCGCCCCGGTACTGGTCCTGTTCCTGATCGGTCACTTCGGGGGCTGGCGGCCCGCGTTCCTCCTCACGGGCTGCTTCGGTTTTCTCTGGCTGTTCTTCTGGCGCCGCTTCTACCACCCGCCGGAGACGCACCCGCGCCTTGGGGAAGCCGAGCGGCAGATGATCCTCGAAGATCGCAAGGCCGAGGTCATCGACGACGCGCGAACGGAGCATGACGCCCCGCCGCCGACCTACGCGCGCCTCCTGGCGCTTCCCCAGACCTGGGGCACGATCGCCAGCCGGACGCTGACCGACCCCGTCTGGTTCATGATCGCCGATTGGTTCGCGATCTACCTGGCGGCGAAGGGGTTCAAGCTCGAGGAGACGGCTGCCGGGTTCTGGGTGCCGTTCCTCGCAGCGGATCTCGGCAACTTCTTCGGTGGCGGCCTGTCGAGCGCCCTCATCAAGCGTGGATGGTCGGTGGGCCGCGCACGGCGGACGCTCATGGTGGCCGGCGGGTTCGGTGTGCTGGCTCTCATACCCGCGGCCCTCTTGTCCTCGTTCCCTGCGCTCGTCAGCTGCTTTGCCGTCGCCACGTTCTCGTACGCCGCCATGTCCACGAACGCCATCGCGCTGCCGGCCGACCTCTATCACAGCCGCGCCGTGGGCTCGGTGGCCGGCATGGCCGGGACCGGCGCCGGCCTCGGGACCATCGGCTCGACGTACCTCATCGGCATCGTGGCCGACCGCTTCTCCTTCACGCCGATCCTCATCGTCTCGAGCGTGATCCCGCTTCTGGCCGCGCTCGTCGTCCTGATCCTGGTCCGGAACACGCGGGAGTCGGGGCAGGGGCTCGTGAAGGTCATCTGATGCCCGCCGCGCGGCCGCGCGTCGTCGTCCTCTCCGGCCCGGACCTCTTTGCCTCGTTCTTCGACCCGCCGAGGCAGCGGCGGCTCGGGCGCGCCTGCCGCTGGCTGCGCCGCGCGACGCGCGTCCAGGGGCCGGCGCTGCGGTCGCTCCTGGCGAGCGCCGACGGGCTCGTCACGACGTGGGACAGCCCGGCCTTCGGCCCGGAGCTCGTGGCCCTCGCCCCTCGGCTCCGCATCGTGGCCCACTGCGGGGGAGAGGTGAAGGGACGCTTCGACCGGTCTCTCTTCTCGCGGCTGACCATCGCCAACGCGCCGGGGCCGATGGCCCACTACGTGGCGGAGCTGGCTGTGACGTACGTCTTGATGGCGGCGCGCGGCATCGACGGCCATCGGGAGGCGCTGCGGCGCCGTTCGAACCGCGTCTATCAGGACATCCATCTTCACGGCTGCGGCAGGGAGACGCTGCGCGATCGGAACGTCGGCGTCGTCGGCCTCGGCAGGATCGGTCAGGGGATCGTGTCGATGCTCCGGCCGTTCGGCCCGCGCATCACGGTCCACGACCCCTACGTGTCGCGCCGCGTCGTCGCGCGTCTGGGGGTCGCGACGGAGCCCCTCCCGCGCCTGCTCGCACGGTCGGATTTCGTCGTGTTGGCGGCCGGCCTCACCGACGAGACGCGCGGGATGATCGACCGTGCGGCCCTTGCACGCCTCCCCGACGGAGCTACACTCGTGAACGTGGCGCGCGGCGGCCTGGTGGACCTGCCAGCCCTGACCCGCGAGGTCCGCCGGGGGCGCCTCCGCTGCGCGCTGGACGTGACGGATCCGCTGGAGCCGCTTCCGACGAGCCATCCCCTCCGGCGCATGCGCGGAGCCGTGTTGACGCCCCACGTGGGCGCCGGCGCCGTCGAGGTCCGGAGGCAGATGGCGGATCTGGTGCTCGAGGCCCTCGAGAGGGCCTTTCGTGGCGAGCGGGTGCGGACGCGCGTCACGCCCGCGATGCTGGATCTCATGACATGAGGTTCTCGTTCTCCACCCTCGGGTGTCCGTCCTGGACGCTGTCCGAGGTCGTCGATGGGGCTGTGGCCCTCGGGTACGAGGGCATCGAGCTGCGCTTCCTCGAGGGGGACGATGGGCTCTGGTCTCGCCCCGAGCTCAGCGGTTCGGGGCTCGTCGAGACGCGAGCGCGCCTGGCCGACACGGGAATCCTCGTGGCCTGCGTCGACTCCCGGTCGTTCCTCCATCATCCCGAGGAGGCCGCGCGTCGCGCCGCGGTCGAGGACGCCACCCACATGGCGGAGCTGGCCGCGGCCCTTGGCGCGCCCGGCATCCGGCTCTTCGGCGATCGTGTCCAGGCGGGAGCGGACCTCGCGTCCACCCGCGGCTGGATCATCGACGGCCTCCGAGCGCTGCGGGACGCGGCGAGGCCGATGGGCGTCGAGATCTGGCTGGAGACCCACGGAGACTTCGCGACCGGAGAGGCCGCGCGATCCGTCCTCGATCCCGTGGGGGACGGCGTCGGGGCGATCTGGGATCCGGCGAACGCGTTCTCGGAATTCGGCGAGACACCGGAGGCGGGCGCCGACGCGCTGGGAGGAACCATCAAGCACGTCCACCTGAAGGACGTGAAGCGCCCCACCCCGCCGTCGCCCCCTTTCCCCTGGACGCCGACGCTTCTCGGCGAGGGCGAGTTTCCGGCGGGGCGAGTGCTGTCGATCCTGACCGCCCTGAGCTACGACGGCTTCGTCTCCTTCGAGTGGGAGAAACGGTGGCATCCTGAGATCCAGGAGCCCGAGGTGGCCCTTCCGCACTTCCTGCGCTGGGCGAGGAGTCCTCGATGAGAACGGCATCGCTGCTCTTGCTGCTGACGGTCCTTTGCCCTGCGGCGTTCGCCGAGGTCCGGGTCTCGGAGGGAACCCTCGATCTGCCCACCGACGAGGAGAGCGCTCCCGACGTGAACCCGCCCTTCGACCTCTTCGTCACCCGTTTCAACTATCCCTATACGCTCCGCGAGACGTTCACGGGTCGGCAAACCGTCGTCCACTACCGAACGCTGGAGCTCGAGAACGAGTACCTGAAGGTGGTCGTGCTGCCGGAGCTGGGCGGGCACCTCTACACGTGCGTCGACAAGTCGAACGGCGCGGAGATGTTCTACGCCAACAAGTCGATCCGAAAGGCGAACATCGGATATCGGGGCGCCTGGGCCGCCTACGGCGTCGAGTTCAACTTCCCCGTCTCCCACAACTGGGTCTCGATGTCGCCCGTGGACTACTCCCTGGCCCGCAATCCCGACGGCAGCGGGTCGATCTGGGTGGGAAACGTGGACCGCCCCTACGGCATGCAGTGGCGCGTGGAGCTGCGCCTGACGCCGGGGAGCGCGCTCCTGGAGCAGCACGTGGCGCTCTACAACCCCAGCGCAGTGCGGCACCGGTTCTACTGGTGGAACAACGCGGGCGTGCGCGTCCGCGACGACAGCCGCATCCACTACCCGATGCGGTGGACGGCGTCCCACGGCTTCCGGGAGGTCGACACGTGGCCGGTAGACGCGAAGGGCATCGACCTCTCCCTCGTGGGCAACCACCTCGACGGGCCGGTGTCGGTCTTCAGCCACGGGAGCCGCGAGGCCTTCATGGGTGTCTACCACCCGTGGTCCGAAGCGGGAGTCGTCCACTACTCCTCTCCCGAGGACGCCCCGACCAAGAAGATCTGGTCCTTCGGCGGAGACGCCGACGGCATCGACTGGCGCCGCGCGCTCTCCGACGATCAGAGCGCCTACGTCGAGGTCCAGGCGGGCCTGTTCCGGAACCAGGAGACGTACGGCTTCCTGGAGCCGCAGGAATCGATCCGCTTCGCGGAGTACTGGATGCCCGTCCGAGGCATCGGTGGGATCACCCGGGCCAACCCCGAGGGCGTCGTGCGGTTGACCCGCACCCCAGGCAAGGCGGGGACCGTCGACGTCTCGATGGGCGTCAACGTCAACCGTCCGAGTCACGGCGGAACGCTCCGGCTGAAGGATGGCGCCAGCGTCGTCTACAGCGAGGCGCTCGATCTCACCCCGTCGCAATCGCTCGTTCGCGTGCGGCGCGGCCTTCCGTCCACGGCGCGCTACACGCTCGAGGTGGCCGACGGGTCCGGCAAGGTCCTTCTCGCGCACACCGAAGACCAATGGGACTATGCGCCGGAGTCGGCGATCCGTCTCGGGCGGCAGCCATCGTTCGTCACGCCGCCCGTCGAGAAGCGGAGCGACGGGGCGTTCGTGGATCTGGGCGACACGCAGGAGCGCGACGGCAAGCTGCCGGCGGCCTGGGAGACGTACCGCCTCGGGTTGCAGCGCTTCCCCGACAGCTTCGGTCTGCTCAAGGCCGCGGGGCGTCTGGCGGTCGGGTTGAAGCGCCCCGAAGAGGCCGTCCCGTTCCTGACGAAGGCCCTCGCGACCGTGAGCAACGACTCCGAAGCGCAGTACTACCTGGGGCTCGCCTACGGGGCGCTCGGCGACGACGCGAAGGCGAAGGGCGCGTTCGAAGGAGCCCAGATCCTCGCCCGGTACCGGGCTCCGGCGAGGCTCGAGCTCGCGCGCCTCGACGCTCGGGGCGGCGATGTCCTCTCGGCCCTCGCGCGGGTGCGCGCGCTCGTCGGCGAGTCTCTCGAGAGCGTCGGAGCGGGCGCAGTGGAGGTCGCGCTCCTGCGCCGGCTCGACCGTGGCCCGGAGGCTCGGGAGCGCCTGGCCCATTGGCGCAGCCTGGACCCGACCAGCAACCTCCTGCGCAACGAGGCCCAACTGCTGGGGGCCGACGAACCGGACCTGTGGCGTCACCTGGCCGGAGACCCCGATCGCGTCCTGGGTCTCGCCGAGGAGTACCTCGCCCTCGGGTTCTACGCCGACGCGCTCAGCCTCCTCGAGCGCCGGTATCCGACCGACAGCGTCATGGCGGAGAGCGGGAACACCGCTTCCGCAGGACAGTCCTCTGGTGGCCTACTACCGTGGCTATTCCCGCGAACGGATTGGCGCCTCCGGGACCGCCGACTATCGCGCGGCGTCGGGGATGTCGACGCGCTACGTCTTCCCGAACCGCCTTGGCACCCTGGCCGTCCTGCGCGCCGCCCTGGCAGCGAACCCGAAGGACGCCGTGGCTCGCTTCCTCTTGGGCTCTCTCCTCCTCTCGGGAGGTCGATCCGACGAGGCGATCGCCGAATGGGAGGAGACCCGGCGTCTCGACCCGAAGATCCCCGTCCTCCACCGCAATCTCGGCATGGCGCTCCTCCACGCGCGGAACACCCCGGATGCGGCACTGGCCGTCTTCGTCGAGGGGCTCGACGTGGACGGGGGGAACATGGCGCTCTACGTCGGTGCCGATCAGGCCCAGAGCCTCCTCGGCCGCCCCACCGCGGAGCACGTGGCCGACGCTCCAGCGCTATCCCGATCGGGCCGGCATGCCGCCGGCTCTCGTCGAGAAGCTCGCGCTGGCTCTGGCCGAGGCGGGACGCGGCGACGAGGCCGAGGCCCTTTTTCCCGGCCGCCGCTTTCCCCGCGAGGAGAACGGCACCAACGTGCGGCAGGTCTACCTCGAGGTGCGTCTCCGCAGGAGCCTGGCCCTGGCGAAGGCGGGGAAGGGGGACGAGGCCGTGGCCATCGTGAACGCCCTCGAGCGGTCCGTGGCGAGCCTCGACTTCACGAACGATGGGATGAGCGCCTTCGTCGCGGGAGCCCGCGTCCAGTACATGATCGGCGAGATCCTGAGCGCGGCCGGGAGAACGGCCGAGGCCCGCGCGCACTGGAGCCGCGCCGTGAAGGGAAGCGACTGGGTCAACGTGAAGCCGGTCTTCGCGCACCTGGCCGCCCAGCGGCTGGGGCCGGTCGACGACGCGGCCGCGAAACGGGACCTCCAGGCAGCCCTCGCGAGCGCCGAGGCCTTCCTGGAGCACGGCACCGCCTTTCCCGGGATCGCGACCTACGCCCAGGGGCTTCTCCTGCGCGCCCTCGGCCGCGAAGCCGACGCGCAGGAGCGCTTCCACCACGTGTTCCTCCTCCCGGACCAGCGCCTGTCCCATTTCCTGAGCCGCCGGGCGCTCGAAGGCAACGACCCACTCTGACGGAGGCGCGCATGCGAGGTACGGCCAACAGGTTCGTTTCCGCTTTCGGCGTCCTCGTGACGGCCGCGGGGGTGGCCTGCGGCGGGTCGTCGGGATCGAGCACGCCCGAGACACCGGCGTCGGGAACGCCGCCCGCCACCGCGACCGGCGCGTTCTTTCCGCCGGCCGCCATCTGGTACGCCGACGTCTCCCAGGCGCCGCTCGATCGCGATTCGGCGGCGGTGACGGCCTACCTCGATCGTGTCGGGTGGGGAACGGGCCGGATGCAGATCGACTTCTCCATCGAGGTCCTCGAGGCCAGCGGCCAGCACGCCCCTCATGCCCTTCGAGCCCACCGATGACTTCTTCACTCCCTGACTGCGACCCGGACCCCGTTCCGGTTCCGCCGGGCGGCGCCCTGGAAGGGGAGAGCGGGTACGAGTGCGCCGGCGACGGCGACTGCCACCTGATCGTGACGGACCGCTCGCGACAGAAGCTCTACGAGATGTGGCGGGCCAACATCCGGAACGGACGCTTCCGCGGCGGCTGCCTCGCGGTCTGGGACATGACGCGCGTGTACCCGCCGAGCGGCCGCGGCGAGCAGTGCACGAGCGCCGACGCCGCCGGCTTTCCGATCGCCCCGCTGCTCTTCACCGCCGACGAGGTGGCGGCCGGCTCCATCGACCACGCCATCCGCTTCATCCTGCCGAACGCCCGAATCCGGAAGGGCGAGTACGTCCACCCGGCCACCCACGGCACCGGCGCCACGAGCGGTCCGTCCGACGCCCCGCCGTACGGCACCCGGCTTCGGCTTGCGCGCCGACTACCCGCTGGACCGACTGCCGAACGCCGGAGCGCGCGTCGTCGCGCGGGCCATGCAGAAGTACGGGATGCTCCTCGCGGACGGCGGCAACATCGCCCTGACGGCGCGGAGCGACCGGTTCACGACCGCAAAGTGGGCGGCCCTTCTCGGCCCCCGCGACCTGGACGCACTGCGCCCCGCGGACTTCGAGATGGTGGACGGCGGCGCCCGCATTCCCCTCACACTCGACTGCGTCCGAAACCCTTAGGGAATCCCGGGTCGTGCTCGTGCCGGCGACCCAGGCGGACGCGGAGCGGATCGCGCGGCTCCACATCGCGAGCTGGCACGCGACCTACGGCCGCACGCAGGAGCGGCTGAGCGAGGTGCGCTACCGCAAGCTCTTGTGACGATCAGCGATCCCGGTCGGCGGCAATCAGTAGTGGTAGCGGGCCTGGAGAAAGTCGATTCGGTCCTCGCGGACCAGGTAGACGAGGCGATGCTCCTGAGTGAGACGCCGCGACCACGCCCCCGAGGCCAGATACTTGAGGGGCTCAGGTTTGCCGATCCCCTGGAACGGGTCGCGCAGCACGGCCTCGATCAGGTCCATCGCGCGCAGGGCCACACGCCGATCCGTCTCCACCCAGTGGCGCCGATCCTGGCGGAACTCCGGGTGAAAGACGGCCGCCCGAATCCGGCGGCCTTCAGCCACCGAGCCCCAAGTTGCGCTTGAGGCTGGCCACGGACTGCCGCCGCCCGCCGCCCTTCAGCGCGCGTCGCAGCGCGGCGAGCAGGCGCTTCGCGTTCCTGGGTGACCTCAGCAGGTGCGCCGTCTCCAGGAGCCCGGCCAGCTCCTCCGCGGCGACGAGAGCGACGCGCTCTCGTCCGCGCCGCCGGATCAGGATCACGTCACGATCTTCAGTTACCCGGTCCAGCAGACGTGCGAAGTTCTGCCGGGCCTCCGTATAGCTGGCTTCGAGCATCGTTTCCCCTGTCCCTGCTATTGTACAGAGAAGCTGTACGGCCGAGAAGGGGCTATCGATAGTCCTCGACGCGGGGCTTCTCGACGGCCGTGACGCCGAACAGGAGAGGAAGCGCGTCGGAGGGGCCGGGGGAGCCGACGAGGGTGACGGAGACGATCGGGACGTCGGGGCGGGCGTTGACCCACTCGCTGGCCCAGAGGACCGCGTCGCGGCCGTCGGGAAGGCGGCCAGCCGTCACCGGCCGCGTCAGGTAGTAGGTCTTCTCGACGCCGGCGTCCCATCGCCCCACGGTCTCGTCGAAGCGGATCTCGTGGGTCGCCACGAGGTCGTCGGCATAGCGGATCTCGTAGAAGCCCAGAAGCTCCGAGGACTCGTGGGGGAAATGTGTCTGGTCTCCCGCGTGGATGGACGGTCGACCCTCGCCCGTTGCCGACTGGAGGAAGAGGAGCGAGGCCCACCGCCCGCCGACGGGCAGGGAGACGCGGGTCGGACGGTCTCCGGGGCGGCGCGCGACGACCACGACCGAAGGGCCACGCGAGGGATCCGCGACCGAATAGGGCAGGCCGCGCGCGTAGCCCCGCCCCGCCTTCAATCCCGAGAGGTCCCAGCCCGATCCCTTCGGTGCCTGATTGAAGGCCGGCGCGATGTCCAGCACCTCGAAGCGCATGGGATCGGCCTGTGTCGAGGGGACAGGCTTGGCGGCGAGGAGGCCGCGGATGCGTGGCTGGAGCGCGGCCGTTTCCGCGAGAGCGGTGGCGCGGCCCACGTAGCGCGACGACCAGAGGAGGCTCGCGGCATGAGTGGCGTCGGGCACCTGGAGCTTGCCGAGGATGAACTCCTCGAAAGCGCCCCAGGAAGAGACCTCGGCGCCGAGGGCCCCGTGGCGGGCCACCCGCGCGGCCCAGTCCTTTTCCGACGAGGGATCGAAGTTGCCGATGATGAAGGGCCAGCGGAGCCTCGCGAACGTCGCGTCCCCCTCCTCCCCCGACCAGTTCAGGATGTGGAGGCTCGGGCCGGCGGCGGCGATCACGTCGCGGGCCGTCCGGGTGTCGGGGCGCTCGTACCGCACCACACCGCCTTCGCTCCAACGCTTGCCGAAGCGGTTGTGCTTGTCGACGAAGTGGTCCCCCCACATCCACGTCTCGATTCCCTTGTCGGCGAGATGGCGGGTGATCTTGAGGACGTCCTGGGCGTAGAGCTCGCCCGTGTCCTTGCCGCGGCAGCGCGAGCAGAAGGCGCCGGCGCGCCACTCGTCGTGGCCGATGTGGACGCGTCGTGGCTTGAGGACGTCGACGACCTCGTCCGTCAGGTCGAAGAGGATCCGGTAGGACTCGGGGTTGGAAGGGCAGTAGGAGTCGGGCCAGGCCATGTCGGGATCCTCGGCCAGCTCCGGGTGGGCCGAGGCGATGTAGTAGGTGTGGGTGAGGGACTGGATCTCGGGAACTATCTCGAGGCCGTAGTCCGCGGCCCAGTCGGCGAGGCGTCGGACGTCGTCCTTCTCGATGTAGGCTCCGCCGCCGACGCCAACGTGGAGCGACGCCGCGAAGCGATTGGCGGTGCCGAGGGGGATTCCCTCGCCCAGCTTGTCCATGGTCTCGCCGTGGGCGTACCACTCCGCCACCGTGCGCTGCCAGGCGACGCTGATCTCGGGATGGGATTCGAAGCGCATGCCGCCGCCCACCTCGAGGACGACGCCGTTGTACTTGTAGCGGAGCAGGAAGTCGCGGAGGTAGCGGCGGGCGAAGCCCATCTGGTCGCGGCCGGGCATGTAGAGGTGCACCCACCTCACGTCCAGGAAGGGCCAGTCGCTGATCCGGGCTCGCCGCGCCGCGACGCTCTGCTTCCCCCAGCGGTGGACGAGCTGCACGAGGGACGAGACGCCGTAGAGCGAGCCCCGGTAGTCGCGCCCGGCCACGACGACACCGGCCTTTCCGACGCGCGAGCGCGTACCCCTCGGCGTGGTCCGGGACGGTCAGGGACGCGGCGCCGGCCGCGGCCGCGACCATTGGGTTCCCGATCTCGCCTACGACGATGGGCGTGCGGCCCTCGGGCGGCGCGTCCACCGCCAGCGGGAGCGCGACCCCGAACTGATCGGCGATCAGCTCGGCGAAGAGGCGGCCGGGGTATTGAGCTCGCCGGTCGCCGGACGGAACGACGACGACGGCGTCGCGCAGGAGCAGGCGGCTCGTCCTCGTAGCGCGCTTCCTGGGGAGGAGGCCAGACGGGGAACGGCTCTTCCATGCCCGCTTCGGCGGGGCCCGAGACGCGGGGGGCGGCGAGGAGAAGAAACGCCGCCAGGGCCGCGCAAGGGAGACGTGGCCACGAGAGCATCACGCTACTCCTGGATCTCGAACGAGGCGTCCTCGGTCGTGCTGGTACCTGCCGTGGCATCGACGGCCTCCAGCTTCACGACGTAGCGCCCGGGCGTGAACCCGGCGAGGGGAAGAGGGCCCACCGAAGCCACCGCCATGGGCGTCTCCAGGAGTTGATCCGACCCTTTGGCCACTGTCTTTCCGTCCTTCAGTATGCTGAACCGCGCTCGGAGCGAGGCCTTCCCCGAGGCGGCGTCGGTCGGCTCCGCCGTAGAGGACCGAGACGACCTGGAGAGCGTCGGAGGCCGAGAACACGTTGCCGAAGCGCGGCCTCAGCCGGAGTGGCCCGACCGTGAGCGCGCCATAGGGATCCGCCGGGTCGGCCGGAACGGCTGGCTCGTCGGGGTAGAGCACGAGACCGGTGGCCTTGAGACCGGGCGCCTCGAAATCCGGCGCGTCCAGCGGGAGCGTCGTGGTGGAGGCGCGCCCGTCGGCGAGCCGGACGGTGAGCTGGAGGCGACTGGACCCGGGTCGGACGGGAAGGCCGTAGGAGGCCAGGAACGTCCCGTCGGGGGCCACCGCGCTCGCGAAGCGGCGCTCGGCGGCAGCGGATGCGGCGCCGGCAGACGGAATCGATCGGGCCCCGACGGTGCCGCTCACGGACGCCGGCAATGCCGCGGTCGGAGAAGCGGGCTGGAGATGGACGCGCAGGAGGCCGGCCGCGTAGGCCTGGCCCCCCTGAGTGCGCAAGAGCAGCTTGGGCTCCGCCTCGACCGGGAAATCGGCGCGATCCGCTCCGGCCGCCCCGCCTCCCTCGGCGGCCTGCGCCCGCAGCATCTCGTCCAGTCGAACGAGGTGACCGTCCCGACCGATCTGGTACGTCAGGTCCGAGCGCACGATGCGTGCTTCCGCAACGCGCCGGAGGTCGTCGAGCGCGCGGCCGGCGTCGGAGAAGCGGCAGGCCTCGTCCAGGGCGATGCGCAGCTCTCCGGCCGTGAACGAGACGGCGTCGCCCGGGCGGCTGCGATAGACCCAGGTCTCGGGCCGGCGAGCGCCCTCGCTCATCGGTCGGAGCGAGTTGAACTGCTCCCGCGCGCCGCGTCCCTGCAACTCGCCCGGGTTGCCTCCCGCGACCTCAACGGGATCGCCCAGGAGGGCGAAGACCTGCCCGCACCCGGTCTCCGAGCCGCGGCTGCCGGGGAGAGCGAAGAGCTCGTCGGCCCGGGACTGTGCGCGTGTCACCAGCTCCTGCAGCTCGTTGCGCGGTGTTCCGGGCGTGGGGTCCCGTCTCGCCCAGAAGATCCGCTGGAACTCGGACCGGTCCTCCGAGGTCGGTAGCGCGCGGAAGGAGGCCTCCTCCTGGGGAAGGATCAGGAGATGCACCTGGCGGAGCCAGCTCTCGGACCGCTTGTCGAGGGTGTCCCCCGGGAGCGCGGGGGAGGCGCCGAGAGCTGCCGAGAGAACGGCGGAGGCGAGGGCGGGCGCTCGAGTCATCGATACACCTTGGGAGTGAGTCTAGTTCATTTGGCTTGCGTTTGGTATTTTTTGCTTGCCTTTGCCTGCGATCGCCCGTATCGTGAGGCTCCGCCGGCGCCGCGCGGCCGCGCGAGCCTCCGGAGATCCATTTGGGGAACACCACCCTCAAGACGGTCGCGCCCATCGACTTCGCGGTCATCGCCGCCTACATGCTCTTGATGTTGGGCATCGGCTTCTACGCGATGCGCTTCAACCGGGGCGCGGCCGACTACTTCAAGGGGGGGAACCGGATCCACTGGCTTGCCGCCGGGCTCTCGTCGTTCATGAGCGGCTTCTCTGCCTGGACGTTCACCGGCGCCGCCGGCCTCGCCTATCAGCACGGCCTCGTGACGGTCCTCTTGTACGTGGGGAACGCGTGCACGTTCCTGCTCGGCTACTTCATCTTCGCCGTGCGCTGGCGCCGGGCGCGGATCTCGACGGTCATGGAGTACCTGGTGGAGCGCTTCGACGAGCGTACCCGCCAGACCTTCTCATGGTCCACGACGTTCTTCCATCTGTTCATGGGCGCCAGCATGCTCTACGGCCTGGCGCTCTTCGTGGCCCCCACCTGCGGCTGGTCCGTCCCCTGGACGATCCTTGGGGCGGGGGTCGTGATCCTCGCCTACTGCGTGATCGGAGGGCTCTGGGCCGTCGTCATCACGGACTTCCTCCAGGCCGCCATCCTCATGCCCTTCACCCTCGTGATGGGGTGGGCGGCCCTGAAGAGGGTCGGGGGATTGAGGGGTCTCGTCGCGGCGCTGCCCCCCGAGATGACGACGCTTCACCTCTCGGGGGACTTCGACTGGAGGTACGTGGGCGCGTGGATCGTCATGGTGAGCTTCGGCTACAACACGTCGGCCATGGCCCAGCGCTACTTCAGCGTCGACGACGAGGCGTCCGCCCGGAAGGTCGCGCTCCTGTGCTTCACGCTTTTCCTGTTCGGCGCGTTCTTGTGGTTCATCCCGCCGATGGCGATGCGCGTCCTCTACCCCGACATCGGCGCCGTCCTGCCCGGCCTGGCCAACCCCCACGAGTCTTCCTACGCCCTCGCCGCCCGCACGCTTCTCCCCAATGGCCTCGTGGGGATCATGCTCGCGGCGATGTTCAGCTCGACGATGGCGAGCCTCTCGGGGCTGCTGAACATGCACGCCGCGATCGTGGCGAAGGACATCTACCCGACCCTGTTTCCCAGCAAGGCGGGGTCCGCCGAGCGCCTGATCGTCGGCTGGGTTGCGACCCTGAGCATCGGTGCGGGCATCGTGGGCATCGCGCTGCTGATGGCCGAAGCCAGGCGAAGCGTCTTCCAGGTGATGTTGACGGTGAACACCATCATGTCCCTGGCCTACGGCCCGCCGGCGCTGCTGGGGCTCGTCGTGAGGCGGACGCCCTCGTGGTCCGGGCTCGCCTCCTTCCTCGTGGCCCTGGTCCTGGGCGTGTACGGGACGTTCGTCCTGGGGTGGGGGCTCGTGGCCAGCGTCACGATCATCATCCCGAGCGCCGCGGCCGTCTTCCTGCTGAGCGGGCTCGTCGCGCAGAAGGACGGGCCGCAGCGACAGGCACGCGACGGCCTGTTCGCGCGCCTCGGCACTCCCGTGGACCTGGCGCGGGAGCGCGATGCGGGCGCCGACCCGACGGCACGGGTCTTCCGTTTCCTGGGCCGGGCGATCGCGGTCGTCGGAGTGACGGGGCTGCTGGCGCTGACGGCTGCGACCCCGGACGAGCGCGGCGTCGTCGTGGCGTACGTGGCGGTGACGCTGGCGCTGGCCGCGAGCCTGGCGTTCGTCGGCCGATCGCGCGCGGAACCGGCGGCTTCGCGAGCCGCCCCATGAGGGCGATGCTGGCTGCGCTGGTCCTCGCCGCGGTGTCGGTCCTTGGCGGGGATGCGCCGCCGCCAGCGTCCCCTGTCTTTCATCGGACACAGGACTCCGACGAGTGGGTCGCCGCGTCGTTCCAGGTTCAGGGAACGCCCACTCGGGTTCTCGTCGTGGACAACTCGGGCGCCCGGCCCCCCGATCGGGTCGATGTCCGCGGCCTGGATCTGAACGCGAGGGAGCCTCGGCCGAGCCTCGGGGAGACCCTTCCGGTCGCGGGTGCGTTCGTGACGCTCCAGGAGGCCGCGGACGCGTCGCGGGGCGGGGACCTTGTCGCCGTCATGCCCGGGCACTACGCGGGCTTCGTCCTCGGGGAGAAAGACGACGCCGGGGACGGGCGGTACGTTCACTTCCAGGCGCAAGGGAACCCGGGAGAGGTGGTCATCGACCAGCCAGGCCGCGATCCCGATTGGATGGTGCTGTTCCAGGCCGCGCACCATGCCATCCTCGAGGGCTTCAACATCGCCGGCCGCACGGGCCCGGGCTCGCCTCCCGAGGGTCCGCGGGCCGGGATCATGATCGACGGCGACTTCGGACGCAGCGGGCGGCTCGCCCACCACATCGCCCTCGTCGGGAACTTCTCCCACAACCATCGGAAGTGGGGCTTCCACTCGACCGATACCCACACGGTCTTGATCCAGGACAATCTCTTCGCCTTCTCGGCGGAGGAGCACTCGGGCTACGCCTCCGACGGGTCCGACGACTACGTCATCCGGCGAAACGTATTCTTCGGGAGCAGGGCCGGCGGCCTGCAGTGCAACATCGACAGCGTCTCGTCGTTCCACGAGGTGCTGAAGCACGCGGCGTTTCGCGACTTCGCCCCGGAGCAGCCCACGCGGGCCTGGGCTCTCGCTCTCGTCGATCGCGCCACCGGGCTGTTCGGGGCCCACGGCTTCCCCGACGGCTGGGGGGTGAACTTCATCATCGAGGACAACGTGATGAACGGGAACGGCCGCGGGGGCGGCGGGTCGCTGAACCTCGCGGCGCTCTCGGACTCGCTCATCCAGAACAACCTCATCTACGGCAACTCCAACCACGGAATCGCCCAGTGGGACGACGCGAACCCCTACGACGCTGCGTACGTGGAACCCGGACCGCGGACGCCGGAGGACGTGAAGGGTCCGGAGAGCCTGCCGCTCTGGGGATGCCACCGCAACCTCATCCGGAACAACACGGTCCTGATGGCGAATCCGGAGAGGGCCGCGCTCCAGTTCCGGAACGGAAGCTGGGGAGGCCGCGCCCGCAACAACCTCCTGATCAACGACGGGGGCGCCTCGATCGAGGTCTTCGCCACGAGCGTCTACCGTCTCGACTCGGGGTTCAACGTGGCCGGTGACGTCTCGTACGGCGGCATGCCGGAAGGCCTGAAGGCGCTCGCGGTCTCTCTCGACGAATCGAGCCGCTCCGTCGTGGGTCTGCGCCGCGCCGCCGTGACGGCGCAGGTGGAGCGCGATGGCGACGAGCCCTGGGTGGTCGTCGAAGGAGGCTGGTGGCGCCTCAATCCCGCGCGGCCCGACTTCAGGCCGCGGGTTGGCGCGCCTCTGCTGGCGGGGCGTGGCGACCCGGCCGAGTTGCCGGCGAGAGACCTCACGGGCTTCCCGCGGAGCACGGCCGACATCGGGGCCTTTGCCGCGACGGCCCCCGGGAGGAGGGAGGGCGGACGATGAAGGCTGGGGCCCCCAGGGGCGGGGCACTCATCGCGGGCCTCGCCCTCGCGATCCTGTCCTGGCCGTCTCCCGCGCGCGCGGGCGTCCGCGCCGTCTGGGGCGTGAGCGACGGCGAGAAGATCGACCGCGACGACCTCGCGAGCCCGTTCAAGGCGCGGAACTCGGCGTGGGATGGCAAGACGATCAGGATCTTCGGCGCACGGAACGAGATCGTGGCCTTCCAGGTGATCGTGGAGGCCGACGACAGGGGGATCGCCTCGCTGGCGGCGGCGCTTCCCGAGATGAAGGGGACGGCCGAAGCGATCACGTACCAGCCTCCTTCGCTGGATCCCTCGGAGTCGGCCGGCCGGCCGATCCAGATCTTTTCGGTGCACTACCTGAACGTCACGATGGAGACCCACGCGGACTGGGCGTGGAAGCCCGGAAGCGCCGCGGCGCCGCGTCACACGACGGGTTGGCGGCCCGTGGTCCTGGTGCCCGAGAACGCTCGCGCCGGGAAGGGCGGCCTGCCGATTCGCGTGGCACCCAAGACGAGCCAGGCCCTCTGGGTCGAGGTGTACACGGGGCGCGATCGGGCCGCCGGGACCTACCGAGGGACGATGGCCCTGCGCGCCGACGGCGCCTCAGTCTCCGTTCCCGTGGAGCTCGAGGTGCTCGGTTTCACGCTCCCCGACGAGAACAGCCTGAAGACGATGGTCTACTACGAGGCCGATCAACCTGAGCTCTACCAGGGGCGGAACCTCGATGCCGCCTACCACCGGTTCGCCCATCGGCAGCGCGTGGAGCTGGTTCACGGCTACGACGAGACGTCCGTCGGCGCCCACCGGGGGCGCTTCGACGGCAGCGACTTCACCGGCGCGTCCGGCTACGGGGGCCCCGGAGAGGGCGTCGGCAACTCGATCGTGCCGCCCAACTTCTACGGCTCGGGAACGGCCTACGAGGACCGCGCGAGCGCCTGGAAGGCCTCGGACGCGTGGGTGACGTTCCTGGAACGCACCGTGCCGAAGGCCACGACCTTCCTATACCTTCCCGACGAGCCGTATCCCGCGGAGTATCCCCACGTCCGGAGGCTCGCGGAGAACGTCCGCTCCAATCCAGGGCCCGGCGGGCGTCTGCCGCGCTTCGTCACGAAGAGCATCATCCCCGAGCTGGATGGCGCCATCGACATCTGGTGCGTTCCCCCTCAGGCCTACGACATCGCCAGGGCCGACGCGGAGCGGCGGAAGGGAAACAGGGTCTGGTTCTACAACGGCGGAAGGCCCCAGGGTCCCGCGCTCCTGATCGACGCACCCGCGACCGAGGCGCGCACCGTGGCGTGGGCCGCCTTCAAGCACGACGTGGATCTGTACTTCTTCTGGCACGGCGTCCACTGGCAGCACAACCGCCAGAAGCAGGGAGAGCGCCGCCAGAACGTCTGGGCCGATCCCATCACGTTCGACAACCGCGGCCAGCCGCGAAAGCCCGTCGAGGACCAGGGGTACCTCAACGGCGACGGCGTCCTCCTCTATCCGGGGGAGGAGAAGATCCACCCCGAGGAGGACCGCGGCCTCGCGGGACCCTGCTCGACGATCCAGCTCGCCAATCTCCGCCGCGGCCTTCAGGACCATCTGTACCTGACCGCCGCGCGGAAGCTCGGCCTCGAGACCGAGGTGCGCCAGGCGCTGGCCTCGGTCGTGCCGCGCGTCTTCTCCGACGCGGGGGAGACGGTCGGGTTTGCCGAGACCGGCGACACGTTCGAGGCGGCGCGCCGCATGCTGGGGGATGCCATCGCGGCGCGGCAGGCGAGCGCCTCGCTCGGCAGGTCTGAGGGCACCGCCATCCTCGCCGAGCGCCTCGGCCGTTCCCGGGACGCCAAGCTCGTGATCGTTCACGCCGACGACATCGGCGAGTGGCATGCCGTCAACGCTGCGACGATCCGGGCCTTCGAGACCGGCCTGGTCAATTCCGGGAGCATGATGGTGCCGTGCCCGTGGTTCCCCGAGATCGCCGCTTGGGCCATGGCGCATCCCGAGGCGGACCTGGGCCTCCACCTCACCGTGACCAGCGAACGGACGGCGTATCGCTGGGGGCCCGTCTGCTCGCGCGACCGTGTCCCCTCGCTGCTGGACGCCGAGGGGTACCTGCGGAGGATCCAGGTAGAGGCCGCCAAGACGATCGATGCCCGAGAGGTCGAGGTGGAGCTGCGGGCTCAGGTCGACCGCGCCCTCTCCTTCGGCCTGAAGCCGACCCACCTCGACTCGCACCAGGCGGTCCTCTACCAGCGCGCCGACCTGTTCGAGGCGCTGGTCCGCGTGTCGCGGCACTACGGGATTCCCCTGGGGATGGCGCGCAACCATCTCGAGGAGCATCCGTTCATGGCCGCCGTCCTGGGCCCCGCGGCTCCGGTCATCGACCGGGCCTTCGACATCCCTCCCGACGTTCCTCCCGAGAAGTGGGGGGACTGGTACGAGGAGCGGATCCGGAAGATCGGGCCGGGTGTCACGGCCATCGTGATGCATCTGGGCCAGGCCGACGACGAGCTGCGCGCCGGTACTGCCGACAGACCGACGTGGGGCGCCGAGTGGCGGCAGCGCGACGCCACGTTCTTCACGGGCGATCGCTTCCGGCGGCTGGTGAAGGAGTGCGGCCTCACCCTCGTGACGTGGCGCGAGATCGGGGCCGCTTTCGGGGTCGCCGCATCGCCCCAGACGAGGTGAAGCGTCGATGAGGACGAGGAGATGGGCCGCGGCGCTGTTCGCGATGGGTGTGGGGCTGGTGTGCGTACGGTCGACGGTCGTCGCTCAGGGGACCGCTCCGCGGCGGCCCCGGCTGCTGGTCGCCGACAACGACGCGTTCACCTCGCTGGCCGCTCTCCATGCCAAGTACGCCGCGGGTGCCCGGCCCTCCGACGACCTCCCGGGTTGGGCGCTCTCGTGGCTGCTCACGGGGGATGAGGCGTTCGCTCGTCGAGCCGTAGAGGACCTGCGTGCCGACGCCCCCGACCGTCACAAGGGCTCGGATCGGTATATGCGAACGCTCCGCCGGTCCCTGGCCTTCGACTGGCTCCAGGGCTACACGGGGTTCGATGCAACGCTGAAGGACGCCGTCGCCGCCGATCTCGTGGAGGGCGCCGCGAAGATGCTGGCCCTCCAGTCGCTGGCCGATCCGACGCAGGCCTCGTATCACAACCACACCGCGCGGGAGCTGGCTCTCGCAACCTTCGCGCTGACGGCCGTGGAGGGACATGCGTCGGTGGAAGCGAAGGCAGCGCCGCTGCGAGCGCAGGCCCGGCGGGCCCTCGACAACATCCTCGAGACCACCGACCTCGTGGACCCGGAAGGCGGATACCACGAGTCCATGGACTACATGCGGATCACCTGGGCGCCTTTGGCCCTCATGGCCGAGCTGCGACGCACCAGCACCGGAGAGGACCCTGCCCGCCGCTTCGGCGTCTTCCGGAACATGGGTCCAACGTATCTGTACAAGGTCCTCCCCGACGGATCGACGGCTCGCGACGACGACAACGAGTTCCCGCACCTGGACGCCCTCGACAACGTCGTCCTCGGCTACGCGGTCCACCGCTTCAAGGACCCGTTCGCCGCGTGGATGCAGAAGGCGAGCGGCTGGCTGCCGAGGGAGTGGGGGATTCCGGTCCTGGAGTTCCTCTGGAGCGATCCCGCGGTAATCCCCCGCGATCCGGCGACGACTACCGAAGCCGAGCTGCCGCGGGCGCGCCTCTTTCCGGGTGTGGGCCACCTCATCATGCGGAGTGGGTGGGGGAAGGACGCCACCTGGATCGAGTTCTCCTGCGGGCCCTACTTCGCGAAGCACGACCACCTCGACACGAACCACTTCGTCATCTACCGCAAGGGGTATCTCGCCATCGACTCCGGGGCCGACTACACCGATACCGAGAGCCCCCACTACCTGAACCAGTACCGCCGGACCGTCGCCCACAACACGATGCTGGTCTACCAGCCTGGGGAGCGCTTCTTCTGGGGTGAGAACCTCTGGCGGGCGGCCAACGACGGTGGCCAGAGGATGGACTCGTCGCGCTTCTGGAACTCGGTTCGGAGCCTGGCCGACTGGCAGAACACGCGCGACCTCTGGGACCGCGGAAGGATCGAGGCCTACGATCGCGCCTCCGACCGCTACGTCTACGCGAAGGGGGACGGAACGCGGGCTTACCAGCCCTCGAAGCTCAGGAGCTTCGTGCGCGACCTTCTCTGGCTCCCCGCATCCGACGTGCTCTTCGTCCTCGATCGCGTCGCGAGCCGGGATCCGTCCTACAAGAAGGCCTGGCTCCTCCACGGCGTCTCGGAGCCGAAGGTCGAGGACGCCGCCGGCGAGGTCGGCCGGGCCGTGGGGCACGGTGGCACGTCGCACGCGGGAGCGCCCCTCGTCACGTTCGAGGACGGAGACGGGCGCCTCCGAGTCCATTCGTTGCTTCCCCAAAGCCGCGACGTCGTGGTGCGCGGCGGTCCGGGGTGGGAGTTCTGGACGCCCGGGGACCAGTACGGAGGAGCTTGGGGCTCGGGGCAGAACTGGCCCCTCGATCCACCGGCGGGCGGGCCGTTGCCCACCGATCCCTATCTAAGGAAGATGTGGCTGACCTTCTGGGGTGGGGACATGGAACGACTTTCCCCGTCGAACCGGCGGGCGGTCGTGCCCGGCGGATGGCGCATCGAGGTCTCGCCCCAGACGCCGGCGACGGACGACGTCTTCCTCCATGCCCTCGAGATGGGCGACAAGGGCGCTCCACCGCGTCGCATCGAGGGAGCCGAAGGCCACGGGCTCGCCGGGGCCGTGGTGGAGGGGGACGCGGCGGTCCTCTTCGTGACCGGCGGGGCGCCGCCTGACGAGGGGGAAGCCACTCTTCCCGACGTGGGGAGCCGGGGCCTGGTCGTGGCGGGCCTCCGACCGCGCGGCTCGTACGAGCTGCAGCTCACATCCAATTTCGCTCCCGGCTCGCCCCTATGGCGCTTCGCCGGAGCGGCCAACGATGCGGGAGTGATCCACGCCCCGTGGTCGGAGAAGAACGGCCGCCTGCGGCTCCGCCTCCTGGCTTCGAACCCTGAGGAGACACGATGAAGAGGACGATACGACGGATGCGGCGGCTCGGACTGGCTCTCGGCGGGGGGCTGGTCGCCTTTGCGGCCATTGCGGCCACGCGCCCGGCGATGCCCGCGATCACCAAGCCGGTGCTGTTCGACACGCCCGAGGCCGATGCGATCCTCGCGGCCCTCCAGGTCTTCCCCCCCGACAACGCCTGGAACCAGGACGTCTCAGGGCTTCCCGTCCTCAAGAACTCGGACGCGATGATCGCGGGGATCGGCGCCGGCAAGCCCCTCGAGTACAACCTCGACATGGGGTTCGTCATCGTGCCCGCCGACCAGAAGCGCGTGGACGTGAAGATCCTGGACTATCCGGACGAATCCGACCCGGGGCCGTTCCCCCTTCCCGACAACGCGCCCATCGAGAACTGGCCCCTCACGCGGAACGAGAACACGAAGGCGGTCCCGAGGCCCGGCCAGACCCTCGAGCAGTTCCAGCGCGAGGCGGAAGGGGATCGCCACGTCATTCTCGTCGACCCCGTCAACGGCAAGTTCCACGAGTTCTGGCAGGCGAAGCGCACCGACGCCGGGTGGCAGGCCTCGAACAGCGTGACGTGGAACCTTCGGACGGGCGCCCTGCGACCCGAGCGCTGGACCTCGGCCGATGCCGCGGGCCTGCCCGTCTTCCCGGCGGTCGTCCGCTACGACGAATGCGCGCGCGGCCTCGTCGAGCATGCGATGCGCTTCACCGTGCGGAAGAGCCGCCGCGCCTACGTCCTCCCGGCCACGCATTGGGCCAGCTCCAACCGGGATCCCAACCTGCCGCGCATGGGGGAGCGCTTCCGCCTCAAGAAGGGCTTCGACGTCTCGGGCTTCCCCCCTCACGTCCAGGCCATCCTGAAAGGGCTGAAGACCTACGGCATGTTCATGGCCGACAACGGGAGCGACTGGTGGATGTCGATCGCCCCGGATCGACGTTTGCAGGGCCTGGAGGCGCTCCATCGCGTCAAGGGGTCCGACTTCGAGGTCGTCGACACCGGCGCGCGATCGGTGGAGGGAGACTGAGGACGGGCATGAGGCTCTGCGTCGTCGGCTGCGGCGAGCACGCGAACAGCTCCCACGGGCCGGCCCAGAAGCGATTCGCGGCGGAGCATCCCGAAGTGGTGTTGGCGGGGTGTTGCGACGTCGACGGTGGGCGGGCCGAGGCCTATCGCGCGCGGTTCGGGTTCGGGCGCGCCTACGGCGACGTGGACGCCATGCTGTCGGCCGAATCGCCCGATGCCGTCGTGGCGGTGGTCCCGGAGACGCGGACGGTGGACGTTGTCCGGCCGTTGCTCGAGCGCGGGATCCCCGTTCTTCTCGAGAAGCCGCCCGGGCGGACCGTCGCCGAGGTGGATCGCCTGATCGCAGCCGCCGAGTCCCGCGGGAGCGGTGCCGCAACCGTCCCTCATCAGGTGGCCCTCAACCGGCGCTTCGCCCCCCTCGTCCGTGAGCTCCGCGCCCGGCTCGACGGGCTGGGCGGTCCCGACCGGATCCACCACGTCCACTACGAGATGACCCGGGTGAATCGGCGGGACCCGGACTTCTCGGTGACCGCCATCCACGGGATCGACGCCGTCCGCTTCATCAGCGGAAGCGACTACGCCCACGTGCGGTTCCGCTACCAGGAGCGACCCGAGCTGGGTGCGGGTGTGGCCAACATCTTCATGGACGCCACGATGACGTCTGGCGCCACCGCTCACCTGGCCTTCTGTCCGGTGGCCGGGGTCGTCGTGGAGCGCGCCGCCGTCGAGACCGAGGGGCACACGTTCTTCCTGCAGGTCCCGATGTGGGGCGCCTTCGACTCTCCCGGGCGACTGCAGCATCTGGAAGGCGGGAAGGTCGTGGCCGACGTAACGGGGGAGTCGGTGGGCGACGGTACGTCGTCGTGGGAGCTGGGCGGGTTCTTCGCCGAGTACGGGGCCTTCCTCGGGGCTCTTGCCGGCGGTCGCGCGCCGTCACCGAGCCTTCGGGAGGCGCGGCAATCGGTCGCGGTCTCCGAGCAGATCCGCCAGAGAAGGAGCGAGTTCATCGCATGAAGCCCTGGAAGCCTCTTGCCCACGTCATCCTGCCGGCCCTGGCCCTCCTCGCTCTCGCGGGAGACCCCGGTCCCGCCCCGCGTCTCGACGCCTGGCGCATCGTGGGTCCGGGAGGGGGAGGGACGACGCGTCGGCCGCTCATCAGCCCTCACGACCCGCGGGTCGTGGTCGAGGGCTGCGACATGACGGGCGGGTACATCACCAAGGACTCCGGGGAGTCCTGGAGGATGTTCAGCCTCGGAGCGCCCCCGAACGCCTTTGCCTTCGACCCCAAGGACCCCTCGGTGATCTATGCGGCCACGGCTGCCCTCTGGCGGAGCGAGGACGCCGGGCGGACGTGGACGATGGTCTATCCCGATCCGGACAAGAACACCGTCGTCCACGCGTGGACGGACCACGCCGATTTCGTGATCACGACCGACGATCCGGCCTACGCCGGAAGCGGCCGGGACGTGGACATCCACACGATCGCCGTCGACCCTTCCGACAGCGCGTTCCTGGCCATGGCCGTCAGCAGCGCCGACTCGCCGCGACCCGGGTCGCCCGCTTCGCCCACGCGGCTTCTGACCTCGGCCGACCGGGGCCACACCTGGAGCAAGGTCGGGGACCTCGGGACGGAGCGCGCGTTGGCGATACAGATTGCAGGGACCGGCGCCGCGAGGGTCGTGAGGGTCGTGGGCGAGAGCGGCGTGTACGAGGGCGCTCCGGACGCCTGGCGGCACCTCGAGGCGCCGACCCCGGGGCACCTCGGCTCCGCCAGCTTCGGAACCGATCCCGCGTCCGGCCGAAGCCTTCTGTACGCCACCACGCCCATCGAGCCGGCCTCGGCGGGCCCTGTCGGCGGCCTCTTCGTGTCGGAGGACGGGGGCCACACCTGGCGTGGAGCCCAGGCTGGCCTTCTCGCGGCGACGTCGGCGTTCGGCAAGGGCGAATCCTGGGGCGGCGCCAAAGGCTCACGGCCGAGCCTCGGTCCCGTCGCCACCTCGGCCGCTCACGGGCTCGTGGCCTACGTGGGTCTCCGGGGCCTTTCGCGCAGCGCCGACGGGGCCAAGTTCAACGGCATCGCCAAGACGACCGACGGCGGTCGCGCCTGGAAGGTCGTCCTCGAAGAGGCCGACCGCCCCGCCGCCAACCTCGAGGGATCGTGGATCGAGAAGCGCGCCCCCAACGACGGGTACTCCATCTGGTTCGACGCGCCCTACGACCTGGCCGTGGCGCCGACGAATCCCGACGTCTGCGTCGCGACCGATCTCTTCAGGACCTATCGAACGGGGGACGGCGGCGTCACATGGGGCCAGGTCAACTCCGCCAGCCGTGGCGAGAACCGCTGGGTCAGCCGGGGCCTCGACGTCACCAATGCCTATGGTATCCACTGGGACCCGTTCGACGCCTCGCGGGTCTTCATCGCGAACACCGACACCGGCCTCTTCCGCAGCGAGGACGGCGGGGACAGCTGGATCAGCTCGGTCGTGGACGTTCCACTCCGCTGGCGCAACACCACGTACTGGGTTGCGTTCGATCCCGATGTGAAGGACCTGATGTGGGGCGCCTTCAGCGCGACCCACGATCTGCCGCGCCCGAAGATGTGGCGCCATACCGATCCCGACAGGTTCCAGGGAGGCGTCGGCGTGTCGCTCGACGGCGGCCGCACTTGGAAGCGGGCAGGCACGGGGCTTCCCGAAACGGCGACGACCCACGTCCTCCTGGACCCTGCGAGCCCGAAAGGACGGCGCACGCTCTACGCGACCGGCTTCGGGCGGGGCGTGTTCAAGTCAACGGACAACGGCGCGACCTGGTCCTCGAAGAACGCGGGCCTCGCGGGGACGCAGCCGTTTGCCTGGCGCCTGACGCGGGCCGGAGACGGCGCGCTGTACCTCGTGGTGGCGCGCCGCAGCGAGCGCGGCGAGATCGGAGACGACAGGGACGGGGCGCTGTATCGTTCGACCGACGCGGCCGAGCATTGGACGCGGATGGCGCTTCCCGACGGGACGAACGGGCCCAACGGTCTGGCGGTGGATCCCCAGGACCCGAAGCGTCTGTACCTCGCGGCCTGGGGGCGTGCGACGCCCGGAGGGGACACGGGAGGCGGCATCTTCGTCACGAGCGACGGGGGGACCACCTGGAAGAACGTGCTTCCGGCATATCAGCACGTCTACGACGTCACGATCGACCCGCGCAACCCGGCGACGCTCTACGCGGCCGGCTTCGACCAGTCCGCGTTCCGGTCGGCGGATCGCGGCGAGACCTGGACGCGCATTCGCGGGTTCAACTTCAAGTGGGGTCAGCGGGTGATTCCGGACCCGAAGGACCCGGCGCAGATCTACGTCACGACCTATGGCGGCGGCGTCTGGCACGGGCCCGCGGCCGGGGATCCCGACGCGACGGAAGACGTGGTTCCCTCGGACCGGTTCCGCAGCGGGGGGCGATGACCGGATACCCGCGGGTGGCGTCGCTCGGTACGGCAGCCTTTCGAGACCGGCTGGCCTCGTTGGGCGTCGCGGTGCCGTTCGACGACGCGATCCTGCCGGCGCCCTCGGGTCCGCTCGCTCGCCCCCTCGTTGTCGGGGACGTGACGATCGGCAACCGATGGGCGATCCTGCCGATGGAGGGGTGGGACGGAACCCCGGAGGGGGGACCGAGCGATCTGACGACACGTCGCTGGCGGCGCTTTGGTGCGAGCGGCGCCAAGCTCCTCTGGGGAGGCGAGGCCGTCGCGGTCCGGCCGGACGGCCGTGCGAACCCGAACCAGCTCCTCATGACCGAGGGAACGCTGGGGTCGATCGCGGCGCTCCGGGAAGCGGCGGAGCGTGCCCACGTCGAACGGTTCGGGTCGCGGGATGGGCTGGTCGTCGGACTGCAGCTGACGCACTCGGGCCGGTTCGCGCGCCCCGAGGGGCGGGCGGAGCCGAGGACCGCCTACCGCCACCCGATCCTCGACGCGCGCCTCGGGCTGCGCGACGATGCGAGCGTTCTCTCCGACGACGACCTCGGCCGTCTCGTCGACGACTTCGTCGCGGCGGCCCGGCGGGCGGCGCGGGCGGGCTTCCGCTTCGTCGACGTCAAGCACTGCCACGGCTACCTCGGCCACGAGCTGCTCTCGGCCTACGACCGGCCGGGACGGTACGGCGGCACGTTCGAGAACCGGACGCGCTTCCTCCGGGACGTGGTTGCGGGGATACGCGCAGTGGCGCCGGGGCTTTCGATCGGCGTGCGCCTGAGCGCCTTCGATTTCGCGCCGTTCGCCGCCGACGCCACGGGGGTCGGCCGGCGGGACGGGGAGGGCGGCTACCGCTACGCGTTCGGGGGAGATGGGACGGGTCTCGGGATCGACCTCACGGAGCCGCGGCGCTTCCTGGATCTGCTCCTCGAGACCGGCGTGCTTCTGGTGTGCGTCACGGCCGGAAGCCCCTACTACAACCCCCACATCCAGCGCCCGGCGCTCTTCCCGCCGTCCGACGGGTATTTGCCGCCCGAGGACCCTCTGGTCGGTGTGGCTCGGCAGATCGAGGTGACCGCGGCGCTCAAGCGCCACCGCCCCGAGCTGACGGTCGTGGGATCGGGATACTCGTATCTCCAGGAGTGGCTCCCGAACGTCGCCCAGGCGGTGGTGAGGACCGGACACGCGGACTCGGTCGGGATCGGCCGCGCCGTGCTTTCGTACCACGATCTGGCCGCGGACGTCCTCGCGGGGCGGCCTCTCGACCGCAAACGTCTCTGTCGCACCTTCAGCGATTGCACGACGGCGCCCCGACAGGGGCTGGTGTCGGGGTGCTACCCGCTCGACTCGTACTATCGTGGTCGCCCCGAGGCGGGGCGCCTCACGGGTCGGAAGCGCGTGGCGCTCTAGAAGCGCGAGAGAGGGACCGATGAGCCTACGAGAGACACTCACCGTCACGGCGTGGGGCCTGGCGCTCGCGGCGGTGCCGGGCGCTCGCGCTGCGACGAACGACGGACCCCCTCCGGGGCCCGCGCGCCTCGAGGCTCTGGTCGAGGCCAACATCACCGGCGTCCATGCCTACCAGATGCTCCTGGCCCGGAAGGAGCCCAAGAGCGATCCCGCCTGCTGGCCCGCAGCGGCCCCCGACGCGGTGCTGGAGGCACTGGGTGCTCACCAGACCGCGCTTCTGTCCGAGAGCCCCGCGACCGTGAAGGCCTGGGCCGCGGGAGAGACCTCGCCCTTCGACCCTGCCAAGGACCTGAAGCCCCTGCTGTCCGCGGGTCTGCCGATGCCCGCCGCCCTCCCCGTCAACGTCTACACGGCCTACCTCGCGGCAGCCGCGCCGGGGCGCCCTCGAGCCCACGTCCGGGCCATCGCCAACCTGTACCAGACGGTCCTCGAGGTGGAGCGCGACGGCGACCGGCTCCAGGACCTCTTCGCCTTCTACATCGGACTGGGATTGCCCGTTTACGTGGGCCAGGTCGGCCTCCCGGGCCGAGACGAGGACTTCCTGGCCGTGGGGCGGGGCCTCGAAGGGAAGAGCTGCGCGTCGCCCGTGGGGCTGACGGCGGCCGAGTGGCAGATCGCGGGGCGGAAGATCTGGAACTGGGGGAAAAGAACCAGCACATCCGCGACGCGAGGGTCGTGGCCAGGGAGCTCCTCGCCGAGGCCGACGTGGCGCCGCTCGTCCCGAGGATGAAGGCGCTGCCGGCGCAGAAGATCGCGGTCATCGGCCACTCCTTCACGATGGATCTCCACTGGTCCTCGCCGTCGGCGTTCATCCCGATCGTGACGGCGATGTTCGCGATGGAGAACCCCACGGTGGAGTTTCGTCAGTTCCAGGGAGGAGGGCTCACGTCCTCGCGCGCCTACAAGAATTTCTACCGGGACGCCCTCGCCTGGAAGCCCGACACGGTCCTCTTCGTCGTCATCAACCGCACCGACGAGGACCTGGACGACCTTCGCGAGATGGGCGAGGGGTTTCGGGCGGGAGGCGCGCGGGTCCTGGTTTTCGACGACGTTCACGATCCGGATGCGGTCGATCCGGAGAAGCTCGCAAAGGAAGGGACCGTGGCCCGTGCGGCCGGCATCGGCGTCATCGAGGTCGGCAAGGTGCTCTCCTCGTCTCCCGATCGGCCCCGGTTCTTCTGCCTCGACAAGATACACATGACCGAGCCATACCACCGGCTCATGGCCAAGGAATGGCTGAAGTTCCTGGTCGGGGCGCGTGGCACGGCATTGGGGGACTGATGGTGATCCGGCGTTTCGAAACGAAGGGAGAGATGGCGCGCGAGGCGGCGGCGCACGCCGCGGCGCTGCTGCGGGACGCCATCGCCAGGCAAGGGCGTGCCCACGTGATCGCCGCGACGGGTGCGGCGCAGTTCGAGTTCCTGGAGGCGCTCACGGGGACTTCGGGAATCGATTGGGGGAAGACGGTCTTTTTTCACCTCGACGAATACGTGGGGCTGCCGGAGACCCACCCCGCCAGCTTCCGGCGCTACCTCAAGGAGCGGATCGTGGCCAAGGTCCAGCCCGGCGCGTTCCATTTCCTCGAAGGAGATGCCGTCGACGCGGGCGCGGAGGCTCGGCGCGTGGGCGCGGTCCTGGCCGAGCACCCAATCGACGTTGCGTTCGTGGGCATCGGCGAGAACGGTCACCTGGCCTTCAACGATCCGCCCGCCGACTTCGAGACCGAGGAGCCCTACCTCGTCGTTTCTCTGGACGAGGCCTGCCGACGACAGCAGATGGGCGAAGGATGGTTCGCGAGCCTCGCCGAAGTTCCCGAGAGAGCCATCTCCATGTCGATCCGGCAGGTCCTCAAAGCGCTGGAGATAGTGGCCGTGGTCCCCGACCAGCGCAAGGCCCAGGCCGTGCACGACTGCCTCGAGGGCCCGGTCACGCCGACCCACCCGGCCTCGATCCTCCAGCGCCATGCGCGTACGACGATCTATCTGGACGCCGCATCGGCATCCCTGCTCTCCGAAGGCAGGGCGTCGTGAAGCTCAGCCGGCCGGGAGGCGAGATCTTCGTCCCCGACGGCGTGCCGGTGGCCGAAGCGCTGGCCCGCACGACCCACATGGGCATCGTGGGACATCCGGACGACCTCGAGATCCTGGCCTGGCCCGCGATCCAGGCCTGCGTCGGCCGGGGGGACCGTTGGTTCTGCGGCGTCGTCATCGCCGACGGAGCCGGCTCCGCACGATCCGGGCCATACGCGGCTTTCAGCAACGACGAGATGCGGGACATCCGGGTCCGAGAGCAGCGGAAGGCCGCGGTGGTCGGCGAGTATGGCGCGGTGGCGCTCCTCGACTATGGGAGCGCCGACGCCAAGTCGGCGGATCGGGGTCCCCTCGTCCGGGAGCTGACCTCCCTTCTTGCGGCCGCGCGCCCCTCCATCGTCTACACCCACAACCTGGCCGACCGCCACGGCACACACGTCGCGACCGCTCTCGCGACCGTCGAGGCCTGTCGGGCCCTCGTCGAGGGGGACCGGCCCGCGCGCCTCCTCGGGGGGGAGGTCTGGCGGGGGCTCGACTGGCTCTCCGACGGCGACCGGATCGCGGAGGACGTGGGCGGGCGGGAGAACCTCGCGGCGGCACTCATCGGCGTCTTCGACTCCCAGATCGCGGGGGGAAAGCGCCAGGACCTGGCGGTCCTGGGACGGCGGCGGGCCAACGCGACGTACAACGCCTCCCACGAAGTGGACGCCAGTAGCGGTATCAGCTTCGCCATGGACCTGACGCCCCTCGTGAGGGACAAGGGCCTGGACCCCGCGGCGTACGTCCGGGGATTTGTGGACCGCTTCGGCGCCGAGGTGGAGCAACGGATCCGTCGGCTCCAGAAGTCCCTGTGAGGGGCGCCGCCCTCGTGGTGGCCGTCGTGCTGGCGCGGGCGGCCTCCGCCCCGGCGGAGGATGGCGGCGTTCGTGTCTGGGAGGGCACGGAGACCATCCCCACGTACGAGGAAGGGCCGGCCGACGTCAACCCGCCCTTCGATCTTTTCGCGAGCGGGCGCTTCAACTATCCCTACACGATGCGGGAGAACCTCACCGACCGGCGCTCTTCCCGGGTCTGGCGCACCCTCAATCTCGAGAACGAGCACCTGCGCGTTTCGGTTCTTCCCGATCTTGGCGGCCGGCTCTGGCGCTGCACCGATAAGGCGAACGGGGCGGCGATGTTCTACGCGAACCCGTCCCTCAAGTTCGCCCAGGTCGCCTATCGAGGGGCGTGGGCCACGTTCGGCATCGAGTTCAACTTCCCGGTCTCCCACAACTGGGTGACCTCGTCGCCCGTGGACTTCGCCACCGTGCGCCACGCCGACGGCAGCGCGTCGATCGTCGTGGGGAACGTGGACCTCGTCTATGGCATGCAGTGGCGCGTGGAGCTGACGCTGCGACCCGGGCGTGCCGTCCTCGAGCAGGCGACCACCCTCTACAACCGGAGCGACCTGCGCCATCGATTCTACTGGTGGACCAACGCGGCGGTGGAGGCGTGGGACGACTCCAGGCTCATCTACCCCATGGCGTTCACCGCGAGCCACGGCTTCACGCAAGTGGACACGTGGCCGATATCGGCCGAGGGCGTCGACCTGAGCCGCCCGGGGAACCACCTGAAGGGGCCCGTCTCCCTCTTCAGCCACGGGAGCCGCGAGCCGTTCATGGGGATCTACCACCCGCGAACCGAGGCCGGTGTGGTCCATTGGGCGGATCCCGCGGAGCTGCCCGCGAAGAAGGTCTGGAGCTGGGGAGCCGATGCGGATGGTCGCGACTGGCGGAAGGCGCTCTCCGACAACGACAGCGCCGAGGTCGAGATCCAGGGCGGGCTCTTCCGGAACCAGGAGACCTATGCGTTCCTGGAGCCGCAGGAGACGGTGCGCTTCCACGAAGCCTGGATGCCGGTGAGGCGTATCGGCGGGTTCGTGCGCGCGACTCCGGAAGCGGTCCTGAACCTGGAGCGCGTGAGAGAAGGCGACAGGGAGACGCTGGTCCTGGGGCTGAACGTGACGCGCGCCGTCACTGGCGGACGAGTCCGTGTTCTGGAGGGCGCGAGGGTCCTGGCCGACGAGCCTCTCTCGCTCTCGCCGTCGGGCTTCCTCCGGAGGCCGTTCGTCGGCCTGCCGGCGGCGGGACGGTACACGGTGGACGTCCGTGACGAGCGCGGCGGCCTTCTCCTGCGCCACACCGAAGGGGTCTACGATCTCCTCCCGGCCTCCGAGATCGCAGTCGGTCTCCAGCCGGCGCGCCGCGCCCCGTCGCCGGAGTCGCGGGACGAAGGGGACTTCCTGGTGCTGGGAGACGCTCAGGAGAGAGAGGGCAAGCTCTTGCTCGCGGCGCGGACATACGACGACGGTCTGCGCCGCTTTCCTGACAGCTTTCGCCTGGCCAAGGGCGCAGGGCGTCTGGCCGTCGCCCTCAAGCGCTACGACGAGGGAGCGGCCCGCTTGAAAGCCGCCGCGGAACGGGTGAGCAACGACGCGGAGGTCCGCTACCACCTGGGCGTGGCCCTCGCGGCCCTCGGGGACGAAGCGCGGGCGCGCGAGGAATGGGAGCGGGCGGTCCACGATCGAACCCAGCGTCCTGCGTCGCTGCTTCAAATTGCCAGGGTCCTGTCGCGATCCGGAGACCTGGACGGCGCGCTTGCCCGAGTCCGGTTCGCCCTCGTCGACGCGCCGCTGTCCGTGCGGGCCGGCACGTTCGAGGCGATTCTGTTGCGGAGGCTGGGGAGACGCGAAGAGGCGGCCCAGCGGCTCGCCTTCTGGCGCGGCGAGGACCCGACCAGCGCGGCGCTCCGCAACGAAGGGGTCGCGCTCGGGGGCGAGGACGACGATCTCTGGCGTCATCTCGCGGGGGACCCGCAGCGCGTCCTCGAGGTCGCCGTCGACTACATGGGCCTCGGCGCCTGGGATGACGCCCTGGCTCTCCTCGCGCGCACCTATCCCACGGGTGACGGCGTCGTCGGCGAGATGGGCCTCCTGGCGCCCCAGGGCCATCCTGAGGTGGCCTACTACCGCGGCTTCTGCCGAGAGAAGCTGGGAGGCTCCGCCCGCGAGGACTTCGCTGCCGCCAGTCGGATGGCCACGACCTACGTCTTCCCCCAGCGGGCCGAGACCCTGCCGGTCCTGAAGCGCGCCACCGCCGTCGATCCGAGCGACGCCACGGCCCACTTCCTCCTCGGCTCGCTCTATCTGTCGGGAGGGATGGCCGAGCGCGCCGTGGAGGAGTGGGAGGCGGCGCGTCGGCTCCGGCCGTCGATTCCGGTCCTTCACCGCAACCTCGGCCTCACGCTGCTCCACGCCCTGGGGGACACCGAGCGCGCCCGAGAGGTGCTGGCCGAGGGGCTGCGGGTCGATCCGACCAACGTCGAGGTCTACGAGGGGCTCGATCAGGTGCTCGGCCTGCTGGGCCGGCCGGCCGCCGAGCGGGTGGCCGCGCTCGAGGCCTACCCGAAGCCGGACGAGCTGCCCGGCGCTCTCGTGTTCAAGCGCGCCCTGGCCCTCGTGGAAGCGGGCCGAGGCATCGAGGCCGAGGCCCTGTTTCCGGGGCGCTTCTTCGCCCGGGAGGAGTTCGGCACGAACGTCCGGCAGGTCTGGGTCGAGATCGGCATACAGAAGGGCGTGACCCTGGCCCGCGCCGGAAAGTGCGAGCCGGCGCGCCAGACCCTCGAGCAGCTGGCTCGAGAGCGACCGGGGCTCTCGTTCACCCGGGATGGCATGCAGGCGTTCGTCGACGGTGCGCGGTCGCAGTACCTGGCCGGCGAGGTTCTCGCGGCGTGTGGCGATGCCCAGGGAGCCCGCGCGCACTGGGAGAAGGCGGCGGCCGTGCAGGACGCATACCCCCAACCCCAGGTCGCCTACGCCTACAAGGCCGCACTCCGCCTGGGGAGCGGGCAGGCCGCCGCCGTGCGGCCGCGAGTCGACGCGGCTCTCTCCTCCTGGGCCAACCGCCTCGTGGTCGGGACCAACTTCCCGGGCGCCAACGCCTGTGGCCAGGGGCTCATGCTCCAGGCCCTCGGCCGCGACGCGGAGGCTCGTGGGAAGCTCCGGGAGGCGCTGATGCTGCCCGACAAGCTGATGTCCCACTACCTGAGCCGGGCGGCGCTCGCCGAGGCTGAAGGGAATCCCTCCAAATGAAAGCCCAGAACGTGATTGCGGCATGCGCCACGCTCGTCCTCGCAGCAGGTGTGGGACGCACCGAGACGCCACCGCGTGTCGAGACCGTTCCGTTCAAGAGCGCCATGACGGGGATGAGCCTCCCCTACAGCGTCGTCCTTCCGACCGAATACGCGACATCCCCTTCCACCCGGTATCCCGTACTGTTCGTCCTTCATGGGCTGAGCGACCACCACTCGATGTGGCTTGCCCGCACCAACCTGGCCGACCACGCGGCCCCGTACCGCCTCATCGTCGTGACCGTGGAGGGGAACAACGGCTGGTACACCGACAGCGCAGCCGTGGCCGCCGAGAAGTACGAGTCGTACCTGCTCCAGGAGCTGATCCCCGACGTCCAGTCCCGGTACCGGACGATCGAGGAGGGGTACGCCCGCGGGCTGGCGGGCCAGTCGATGGGCGGCTACGGGTCCCTCAAGATCGCCCTGAAGCACCCGGACGAGTTCGCCTTCGCTGCCTCGATGAGCGGGGCCCTCCGCGCAGCCCGCTACACGGAGAAGGACGGCGGCGGATGGGATCTCGTGTGGCAGTCGATCCAGCGTGCATTCGGTCCCGTCGGCAGCCCGACCCGCGAGGCGAACGATCTCTTTGCCATCGCGCGCGCAGCGCGCCCGGAGCAGGGCCTCCCGTTCCTGTATCTCGACTGCGGTACCGAGGACGAGCTGGTCGGCCAGAACCAGGCTTTCGCGGCTCTGCTCGTCGAGAAGAAGATCGCCCACGAGTACCGCGAGGTACCGGGCGTCCACAACTGGGACCTGTGGGACCGGCAGATCCGCGAGGTCCTGAAGCTGGCGGCGCAGAAGCTGCCGAGACGATGACGAGGAGGGTCTTCGCCATGAGAACGAGGATCGAGGCGCGCGTCGGCGGGACACGCGCGGCGATGGTGGCCGCGGCGTTTGGCCTTGCGGCAGCCGGCGCGGCGGGGGCGCCCGCGATGGGGCCGCACCGGGTCACGGTGGATGCGGGGCGTGCATGTCACGATGCGCGACGGCGTGACGCTCGTGGCCGACGTCTACCGCCCGGAGGATGCCGGGCACTTCCCGGTCCTGGTGCAGCGCACGCCCTACAACCGGGCCCAACCGGCGACCGGTCTCCTGCTGGCCTCCCACGGCTACATCGTGGTGTTGCAGGACACCCGCGGTCGGTACGATTCCGAGGGGACCTTCTATCCGTTCCGCAACGAGGGGCGCGACGGCTTCGACACGATCGAGTGGGCAGCGACGCTTCCCGACTCCGATGGACAGGTGGGCATGTTCGGCGGCTCCTACGTCGGGGCGACGCAGATGCTCGCAGCGGCCGCCAAACCGCCACACCTGGTCGCGATCTTCCCCTACGTGACGGCCTCCGAGTACTACGAGGGGTGGACGTACCAGTCGGGGGTGTTCATGCAATGGTTCGCGTCGACGTGGGCTTCGGGCTTGGCCGAGGACACGGCGCGCAAGGCGGCCCAGACACGATCCCACCCGAGCGAGTGGACGGAGACCCTCCCCGTCGAGCAGTTCCGCCTCCTCGACCTGCCGTCACCCGCGGATCTGGCCCCCTACTACCGCGACTGGGTGCAGCACGAGAAGAGCGACGACTACTGGCGGACCGTGAAGGTGTCGGACCACTTCGCCGAGATGGGGGTCAAGGCGCTCCACGGAGCCGGTTGGCATGACCTCTTCCTCAAGGGGTCGATCCAGAACTACGCCGGCCTGAAGGCGAATGCGGCTACCCCAGAGGCGCGCGCGGGCCAGCGGCTGCTGATCGGCCCGTGGTGCCACGGGCCGACGTCCGACGAGGGGAAGATCGGGGACGTGGTCTTCGGCAAGGACGCGGTCCTGGACATGAACGGGACGGTCCTCAAGTGGTTCGACTACGCTCTCAAGGGCGTCGCCAACGAGTACGCCGGCGACGCGCCCGTGCGCTTGTTCATCATGGGGGAGAACCGGTGGCGCGACGAAGCTGAGTTCCCGCTGGCGCGGACGCGCGCGACGAAGTACTACCTGCACTCCGTGAAGGCGGCAAACGGGTTGGCGGGGGACGGATCGCTCTCCCTCGATCCGCCGCGACGCGAGGCGCCCGCCGCGTTCGAATACGACCCGAGCAATCCTGTTCGAACCATTGGCGGGCGCCTCTGCTGCGGCCCCGTCACGCGCCCCGGCCCCTACGATCAGCGCCCCAACGAGTCGAGGGAGGACGTGCTCGTCTTCTCGACGCCCCCGCTCGCCAAGGACCTGGAGGTGACGGGATATGTGCGCGCGGAGCTGTTCGCGAGCACCTCGGCCGTCGACACCGACTTCACGGCGCTCCTGGTGGACGTGGACCCCTCGGGGTATGCGCGGTTCCTGACCGACGGGATCGTCCGTGCACGGTACAGGTCGTCCACGGAGCACGGTGAGCTGATCGAGCCGGGGAAGACGTACAAGCTCGACGTGGACCTCTGGGCCACGAGCAACCTCTTCAAGGCCGGTCACCGCATCCGCCTCTACCTGTCGAGCAGCAATTTCCCCCGGTTCAGCCGGAATCTCAACACGGGAGAGGACGCCCTGGGCGCCTCGCGCATGGTGACGGCGAAGCAGACGATCCTCCACGACGCGGAGCATCTCTCGGCGCTGATCCTGCCGGTCATCCCGAGGTGACGCGGCGATGAGCCGGGGTAAGGTGCGGTTTCTCGTCGCCTGTGCCCTCGCGGCGGCGTGGGCGTCCCGCCTCGCCGTCTCCCGGGCCCAGGGCACGCCTCCGCAGCGCTTCGACCTGGTCTACTCCACGGAGGTCGTGACGCCGCACGTCCCCTGGGCGACGCGCCTTCCGGGCGGGCCGCTCAAGGCCTTCTTCATCCCCTCGGTCTCCCAGGGCCGTGACATGGCGGAGCTCATGCAGCGGCTGGCGCTCGCGCCGACGACGGTGACGATCGACCGGCAGTGGGACGTGAACTGCTGGGGGATCGGCGACTTCTACGGCCACGAATACCGCGGCGACCGCGACGACTTCCAGACGGTCTACGGCTACGTCGAGCAGGAGCTGACGAGCGACAAGTCCTTCGAGGTGATGCTCGTGCCGGGGCTCAACGGCTGGTCGCGTCTCACCCGTAGCGCTCGAGACGCGATCCTGAGGCGCGTCGCGGACGGTGCCGGCCTGGTGCTGCTCCACCCCTTCGTCGGGGACGTGCAGGGGCACCCGTTCAAGGGGGACGAGACCGCGGGAGACCCACGAATCTGGGACGTCTCGCCCCTCGTCGGCGTTCCCGACGACTTCGTCACCGAGCGGGGCTACCCCGAGCTGAACCAGGGTGCGATCACCCAGGGGAAGTGGGAGGCGGGGTCGCGTCACTTCATCACGGAAGGAGTGCCGCTGGAGCTCCTGCCCTCCGGCCGAGCGGGCGGCCGCTTCTACAACTACGAGCCGCGGGGCGACGTCCTGATCCAATCGCAGGGACGGCCGGTCCTCGCGACGAAGGCCTACGGGAAGGGGCGGGTGGTCGCCTTCGCCTACGTCGAGGACGGTTTCCTGCCCGAAGCCATCGACCCCCTCGAGTCGCACGTCTATTGGGACTACTGGGAATACCAATACGCCCTCCTCACCCGGAGCCTTCTCTGGGCGGCCGGGCGGGAGAGCGGCGTCTGGCTGACGACCCCGCGGGTGGAGGGGGCGCCGCCGGCGGCGCTGACCCTCGCCCTGCGCAGCAGCCGCCCTCGAGACGTCGAGATCGGCGTGACGGGGAGGAGCGAGTCGGGCCGACAACTCCAGGAGCACCGCGAGCGCCGGAGCCTCGGGGCGGGCGCGGACACGATCACGATCTCCGCGGAGGCGCTCCGTCCGAAAGAAGGGTGGCCGGGAGGGCGCGTGCTCCTCGACGTGATCGTCCGGGACGCCGAGAGCGGGGCCTCGCTCGACTTCGGCACCGCGACGTTCCAATCGCCGAAGCGAGCCACGGTGACCGGAGTGCAACCCAACGCCACTGTCTTCCGCGTCGGCGACAGCATGAGCGTCGTGACGCGGGCGGCGGGGGATCTGACGGGTCTCATGCTGCGCCTCGAGGTTCGCGACGACCTGGGCCGCCTCCTCCACACGGAGGAGCGGTCGACTCCGGGAGAGAAGACGTTCTTCTATCGCCTCGACGATTTCATCGGCAAGCGAGCCCTCTTGACGGCTTCACTGGTCGAGGCCGGGCGGATCGTGGACCAGCTTCAGGCGGAGCCGGTCGTGGTGGTCCAGAAGGAGCGGCGGCAGAGAGAGTATCAGGGCCTGCTCTCGTTCGAGGCGCCTCGGCACTCGCAGGCCGCCCTCCGGCAGCGCCGGCTCAGGGACCTGGCGATGGACAGCGGGTTCACGTGGGGAGGCAAGGTCAACGACAGCCTCGACGTTCCGCGGGGATGGTTCGGCGTCTACTGGTACGACCGGGGTCCGACGACGCCGGAGGGGCTGGACAAGGCGATCCGCGAATACGAGAAGAGCGGGGATGTCGCGTCGCTCCAGTACCTCACGAAGAAGGAGCTCTATCGGCGCACGGGAGACAAGAAATTCCTGGTGCGAAACCCGAGCCTCGACGATCCCGCGATCCTCCGGACCCTCTCCGACGTCGCCCGCACCGCCGCCCGCAACAAGGCGGTCTACAACATGGACTACTACTTCGTCGGGGACGAGGGGTCCCTCACGTCCTACGCGGACCCGGTGGATTTCTGCTTCGGCCCCCACACCCTCGAGAACTTCCGCAAGTGGCTTCAAGGGCAGTACCACTCCCTCGAGGCGCTGAACCGCGCGTGGCATTCCTCGTACGCCGACTGGGCGTCGGTGACGCCCTCCACGACGGAGGAGGCGCGGAAGGCCGGAGTGTTTCCGCCCTGGGCGGACCACAGGACGTACATGGAGACGTCCTTCGCCCATGCCTACCAGACGGTCCGGGACGCGGTGGTGGAAGGGGATCCGCAGGGACGCATCGCCCTGTCGGGAACCCAGGTCACGAACCCGTGGAACGGGGCCGACTGGTCCCGCCTCGACCGGGTGATCGACGACTTCCTTTCGTACGACGGCGGCAACCAGTGGGACATGCACCGCTCGTTCGCCAAACCCGGCGCCAGGGTGGGGTTCTGGACGGGGTATGGCCGGAGCGGCGTCGCCGTGCGCCACGAGATCTGGAGCGCCGCGCTCCAGGGCGTCCTCTTCCCGAACCTCTTCTGGAGCTACTCGGTCGTGAACCCGGATCTCACCTGGTCGCGCTCCGGGAAGGACATGGGCGCGGCCTTTCAGGCCTTGCGATTCGAAGGGATCGGCAAGCTCCTGATGGAATCGCAACGGCTGGGTGACGGGATCGCGGTCCACTACTCGATGCCCTCGGTCCACGCCGCCGGCATCCTCGGCTTTCACGACAGGTCCAAGAAGGAGGACGACGACGATCCGGGGTTTCCCGCGAATCGGGACGGTTGGGTCCGCGTTCTCACGGACCTGGGCTTGTCGTTCGACTTCGTCTCCTCGCCCCAGGTCGAGGCGGGCGGCCTCGATCCGGCGCGCGTCAAGGTGCTGATTCTCCCGCTCTCGTTGGCGGTCTCCCCGAAGGAAGCCCAGGCCATCGAGGCTTTCGCCCGGGCCGGCGGCGTGGTGATCGCCGACGGGGCCGCGGGTCTCATGGACGAGCACTGCTCCTGGCGGCCCGATGGGATGCTGAACGCCTTGTTCGGCCTCGTCTCGCCCCCGTCGGAGAAGCGACGTCTCGTGGAGAGCCGCGCCTCGGCCACGACGTCCCTCACGGCCGAGGGAAGGGCATGGGGTCTCGACGCGACGTCTCTGCAGGGACTGGCATCGCTCGAGACGGACGTGACCCCGCGGGAGGGCCGTGCCCTTGCGACCGTGGGGGGTACGGCGGCGGTGATCGCGCGGCCCGTGGGGAAGGGCTGGGCTCTCTACCTGAACGTTCCCTTCGATCCCTATCCCCAGCTTCGAAAGCAGCACTTCGGGGGCGCCGCCCATCGCGCCCTGGTCGCGGGCCTGCTGCGCCATGGCGGGATCGTTCCCGCCGTCTCGATCCAGGACGGGCGCGGGAACGGGGTCGGTCCCGTCCGCATCGCCCGCTACCGCCTGGACGACGCGGAGATCGTGGGCGTCCTTCCCGAGCCGGTCGACGTCGAGGAGGTCCACGGACGCGACGGCGTTCGAGTCTACGACGACTCGAAGCTGGGGCAGGTCGTGGCGCAGCAAGCTGAGATCCGGCTGCCGCATGCCGGGGACGTCGTGAACGTCCGGACGGGGGAGTTCCTCGGCCACACGGATCGTGTGCGGACGCCGGTCGTTGCAGGCGACGCCCTCATCTTGTCGATCGTTCCCTCGCGCCCGACGGTCGCCCTCTCGGGCCCGGCGGCCGGCGCCCGTGGCGAACACGTACGGTTCGCGCTTCGAGTCGAGGGGCGCGGCGGCAGGAGGCTCGTGCGTTGGCAGGTCTTCGGACCGGACGGCGCGTTCCAGCCTCTGTACTCGCGGGGTCTCATGGTCGAGGGTGGGGACGCCGAGCTCGTCTTGCCCACCGCCGTGGACGATGCGCCCGGGCGGTACCGGTTGAAGGCGACGGACGTCGTCGGGGGCGGAGCGGCCCAGGCCCAGGTGGAACTGCGATGAACGTCGGTCAGCGGGCCCCGCACCACTCCAGGGCCGCGGCCAGGTAGACCTCGGCGGTACGCAGGACCGACGGCACCTCCACGTACTCGTTGGCGTTGTGGCTCCCCGCGCCGCGCGGGCCGAAGAGCAGCGTCGGGATCCCGAAGTAGCGCTGTGGGAGAAAAGCGTCGCAGGGCCACTCCGATGCCGAGAGGCGGGCTTCCTCCCCCAGGACGCCTTCGGCCGCGCCGTGCAGACAGCGGGTCCAGGGATGGGCCGCCGGGAGCTCGTGGCCGAGCAGCGGAGGCGAGAAGAGTGCCTCGACATGCACCGGGTGAGCCCTGAAGAACGGGTCGGCGCGACAGAACGACCGTAGGGACGACTCGATGGCGCGGACGACGCGGGGAACGTTCTCGTGGGGGAGGAACTGGAAGTAGACGCGGACGCGCGCTTCCAGCGGGACGCTCAGGGGCACGTCGGGGTCGAAACGGTTGGACTCCAGGGCGAGCACCTGCACCGGGGCCGGGTCGGGGAAGTGGGCGTAGGTCTTCCTGCGGTCGACCGCCTTGCGGCTGCGGACCCATCCGTCGATCCAACCGAGCACGCGTCCCATGGGGATCGCCGGGCTCACGACCTCCTGCTTGGAGAAGTAGGCCATCGGATCGCCGGCCTGACAAACGACGTCGAAGACGTAGCCGCCGCGGGTCGCCCGCACGACCTCGTGGTTCGTGCCCTCGGCGATCGCGCAGGCGTCCGCGTTGTCGCCGCGGAGACGCCCCGCGAGGGTCCCGCCGCCGCCGCCGTACTCCTCGTCGATCACCGACTCGCAGAGCAGGTCGCCGTTCATCCGTAGCCCCGCCTTGCGCAGCGCCATCGCGACGGCGAACTGCGCTACGAGGCCGCTCTTCATGTCCCAGCTTCCGCGGCCGTGGAGGCGGCCTGCGCGGATCGTCCCGGACCACGGGCTGTCGCGCCAGGGATTCGGCCGCGTGGGCACCGTGTCGACGTGACCGCTCAGGAGGAGGCTCCTCCCGCCTCCCCGGCCGGCGAGGCGGGCGATCAGGTTGTGGCGCCCGCGGTAGTGGCGGTCCCGGCGCACGTAGGGGTGGCGGGCCTTCTCGAGGAAGCCGCAGTCGTACATCTCCACGTCGAGGCGGTAGGGTCTTGAGCGCCGCGCGCAGCACCCGCTGGGCGGCCGTCTCGTGGCCGTTCGGGGGAATGGCGACGCTGTCGACGCGGACGAGGGCCTGCACCAGCGACAGGATCTCGTCGCGGAGCGGCCGCAGGAGGCGGCGCGCGTCGCGGACCGTGTCGTTGATCTCGGGCATGGGCGTGCTCCTCGAAGCGGGGGAGGCGAGCTTCTCCGGGAGGGCGATCTGGTGCTCGCGGGCGAAGGCCAGCAGCGTCTCGAGACGGGCCTCGGGATGGATGGTGTGGAGCGACGTGAGCTTGAAGGCGGAGAGCAGGACGCCGAGGTCGAGGGCGCTCGCGAGGGGGCGGTCGGCACAGCGCTCCCCGGCTCGGGCCCGGAGCCGTGAAGGGAAGGCCGACGGCCAGCGCCGGTGAGGACGCCCCCCAGGAGGGCGTCGCCGGCGCCGGCGGTGCTGGCAATCGGCAGGACCAGGGGCGGCGTCCGGCGCCATCGACCGTCCTCGAAACCGAACGCCCCGTCCGGGCCCACGGTCACCACGACGCGGATGGCCCGGGTTGGAGGCGGTCAGCAGCGTGGAGCAGGCATGGAGGAGCCGATCGGCGTCTCGGCGATCGAAGTCGACGCCGGTCGAGTCTCGCCGCCTCGTCCTCGTTGAGGGCGAGGAGGTCCACGTCGGTGAACAGGCCCAGGGACCGGCACTCGTCGGCCTCGGCCGATGTGATGGCCGCAACGCGCAGGGCCCCGCGCTCCGTGCCGAGCTGCAGCAGGCGTTGGCGGACCGCCAAGGGCACCTCGGGCGCCGCGAGCACGATCGTGCGAGCGTCGATGAGAGTGCGCCGCACGGTCGACGTCGGAGGCCCCGGTCGCGCGCCGCCGCGGAATCGCACGTCGTGATGTTGCCGCCGCTTCCGTCCGGATATTGGAAGCAGACGCTCTGGAGCGTAGGGGCAGCCGGCGGCCGTCTGGAGGAACCGCACGTCCATCCCGGCCGCGGCCATCTCACCCCGCAGACGGCGTCCCGCTTCGTCCTCCCCGACCGTGCCCACGGGGACGACGTGAAAGGGATCGCCGGTTCGGCGCGCGCCGAGAAGCACCGCCGGGTAGTGGGCGATGATGTGGAGCTTGCAGTAGTCGCGGACGTCCAGGAGACGGGCGGGGCGGCTCTCGTTCCGGCCGAGGTCGTGGTTCCCCTCGAGGGCGAAGAAGACGCCGGTGCCGACTCCCCCCACGCCCACGAGTACGGCGATATGGCGCCCCCGGCCCGAGGCGCAGCGCGCTCGCGATCAGAGGAGCTCCCACTCCGGATGCTCCGAGACCGGATGGCGGGCGGTCTCGAGCGTGGCGGTGAGCGAGCGCGTCCGGGTGCCGTTGCAGGAGCGTGATCGGGTACTCGGGCGTCGGGCTCCGAGAAGAGGGCGACGCGGAGCGCCGTCTGCTTCCATGCGCCGGTGTCGCTGAAGAGGCGGACGCTGCCGGGCCGAGAGGCACTCCCGCATCCCGAGGGTCACCGACATCGGAGGGACGAACTGATAGGCCGCGCCGAAGGTGCGATGGGCGAGAGCGAGGATCGTGTCCAGGTTGTTCTCCTGGATCCGCGCGGTGGAGGCCGCCAGGTCATCGAGGCCCGGGCGCTGGTACGGATGTCGGCGGGCCTGGTTGTAGGCCACGTGGCCGTCCTGTCCCCATCCGCCGAGCGTCAGGTCGACGGGCGCTTCGTCGATGGCGGCGACGACGCGGTCGAGGGTGGACGGGAGGAGCCAGTGGCGCTGCGCCTCGGGCACGCCGAGGTCGGCCGGAATCCCGCCGTAGAAGTGCCGCTCCATGAACGTTCGGAAGTTGTAGGGATGCTTCGCCGGAAGGGGGCGCCCCTGGGCGTCGAGGCACTCGTCCATGTGGAATACGGTCAGGCGCGCGAGCGAGAGGCGGCGTTCGTTCACGACCTGGGTCCAGGGGGCGTACCAGGAGCTCGGGCCGCAGGGAACGATGGCTCGCGTGGGGAGGCCCTGGGCGTTCCGCGCCGCGACGAGGTCCGCCAGCTCTCGAGCCATGACCTGGCCCAGCTCGGCCGAGTCCTTCAGGATGCGGAACGGGATCTTCCGCCCCGGGTGCGTCGAGGAGCCGCGTCGACCGGGATGCGGCACCATTCGAGGAGGTCGCGCGGCCGGACGGTCTCGCTCACGGGCCGAGCTCCAGCACCTCGTAGATCTCCGTCCAGGCTTCGAGGAAGAACGGGATCTGCTTCTTCAGGAGGCGGGCGTGGTCCCGAGACGACGAGAGACGGTCGAGTCCCCGCTGCGCGGCGTCGAGGCTCGGGAACTCGCACTCCCAGATCAGCGTGTGAGAAGACTCGCGTCCGGCGTAGGGCCTGAGACGCCGTCCCTTCGGGAGATCCTTCTGTCGGCGCTCGAGGGCGGCGAACTGGGCCTCGAGGGCCAGGAACGCCGGCTCGTCGGCCGGTCGAAAGCGCTGGACGAACCGGAGCACGTAGGCCATGGTCACACCCAAAGCGCCACGAAACGCTGCTAAAGAAAACCAAACACAAGCGGCGACCGCTTATAATCGCTTTCGTCTGGAGCTGTCAAGGCACGACAGCATCGCACGACAGCATCGTATCAGGAGGTCCCATGATCCGCCGCCGTGACTTCGTGAAGGCGGGGGCCGCGATGGCCGCTCTCGGCGCGCTGCCGTCGGGAGCAAACGCCGACGTTCCTCCTCACCTGTGGCAAGGGTACGACTTCGGCTCGGGGCCGCGCGTGGCCGATCGGCTGAACCAGGGGCCGTTCGGGATCGACCAGGACGAGGGGTGGTTCACCACCCTGGGCACCACCGCTGCGCCGGGGCACGTCCGGAACTTCGGCCTCGGCCTCGTGGGGTACACGTGGGAGGAAAACGGTCCCGCTCTCGCGACGCGATCGGGCGCCCAATCCCTGGAGGCCGGGATCGAAAAGCTCGCGGCCCTTCCGTTCGTGGACGTGCTCTATATCCGCTGCGACTGGCGCGACGTCCAGAGCCAGGCCGGCCGCCTCGACCTCGCGCCCGTGTGGAAGCTGACGCTCGACGCGGCCAAACGCCACGGCCTGAGGGTCGGCTTCCGTGTCCAGCTTTCGAACCCGGAGTTCCAGCCGGCCCGCCTGGCGCTTCCGGACTTCCTGCAGTCCAAGGTTCCGCTCGTGACGATCCGGCGGCCGGTGGCCGGCAGCCCCGACCGCGTGGAGCCTCGCTCCGACCATCCGGAGTACCAGCGGGCGTTCCGCGAGCTGAACGGCCTCCTGGCCGCGGAGCTCGACGGCAACCCGCTCGTCGAGTTCATGGACCTCATGATGTTCGGGTTCTGGGGCGAGGGGCACGTGAGCGACTACAAGAGCCCCTTTCCCGACTACGCGACGGCGGCGACGACCTTCGTGGACATGACGCGGGCGCAGATGGAGGCCTGGAAGCGCGTCCCCCTCGCCGTCAACACGCAGCCCGACATCAGCGGGGTCGGGAACCACGAGGTCCAGGACCTCGCGGTTCGAGGAGGCTGCTGGCTGCGCTCCGACAGCATCATCGTGGAGGAGCCGATCCAGATCGAGAGCCTCGCAAACCGGCCGCCCTGGCTCGCGACCGTGATCGAGGACGGATATCACCGCCACTATCGCACCGACGTGCCCGGGTTCACCACCGACGCTGCCGGCGTGACGTCCATCGACGCGACGATGCTCCACGCCCTCGACGCCTCTGCCAACTACTGGGCCCTCTGGACCGAGGCCGAGAACATGGCTCGATACCAGGAACGCCACCCCGACGCGTTCGCCGCGCTCCAGCGCCGCCTCGGATACCGGGTGCGGCCATCGTGGGTCTGGCAGCGCAAGCGGTACGGCACGGCCGAGCTGGTCGTGGCCTTCGTCAACGACGGCGTCGCCGGAGTGCCGGGGGTCCTGCGCGTCTTCGTCGAGACGCCCGACGGCAAGGTGCGGGTGGGAGGGGGCCTGGACGCGGGCCACCCTCACGGTGGCCGCTCGCGGCAGGCGGCGTTCGTTCTCCCGCAGGGCCTCGACGGGCGCGAGGTGCTCTTGAAGGCGGAGCTCGAGACGAACGGGGTGCGCCGCCCCGTTCGATGGGCGTGCGCGCAACCGTTGAACGCCGACGGCTCCTTGACCATCCAACTGAAGCGCCACGACGACAAGGACTGGCGAAAAGGCGTATGACGGTGGGACTTCGATGGCTCGTCCTCGGCTTGCTCCTGTCCCTCTGTTCCCCGCCCGCGGGCGCGGCCGACGGCGATCTCCTCGAATGGATCCGCTCGGCCGATGATGGAGGCTGGATCCGCTGGTCCCCTCGCCCCGTCCTGGCCCCGACGTTCTCGGTGGAGGCGGCCGGGGCGAGCGCGCCGCGATTGCGCCTGGCCGGAGGAGGGCGGCGCGCGGTCTTCGGAGGCTGGCGGCGGACGGTCGCGATCGATGCCGGCCGCTCGTATCGCTTTCGCGCCGAGGCCGAAGGAAGCGGGTTGGGTCGCCCTCCCCACGAGGTGGCCTGCGAGGCCCGTTGGCTCGGGCCCACCCTCGCCGAGGACGTCGCCCCCGAGTACGTCGCCGAGCAGCCGGGGAGCGTCCCCGGCTCGCTCCGATGCGACGAGGTCCTGACGCCTCCGGTCGGAGCCACATCGCTGGAGATGAGCCTGCTCCTCCAATGGGCGCCGGCGGCCACCGTCGCCTTCAGCAACGTGTCGCTCACGGCCGCGCCCCCGCCGAGTCGGCGCCCGGCCCGGATCGCCACCGTCTATTGGCGACCGAGCGGACCATCGACGCCGGCCGCCAACGTCGAGGCCTTCGCCGCTCTCATCGACCGTGCCGCCGCGAGCCGGCCGGACCTCGTCCTCCTCTCGGAAGCCATCACGTCCATCGGAACCGGGCTCTCGGTGAGCGCGGCGGGCCAGCCGCCGAAGGGAGCGGCATTCCAGGCGCTCTCGGCCAGGGCGCGGCAGCACGGAATCTACGTCGTCTACGGGGCCTACGAGACCGCCGGGGACCTCACGTACAACTCCGCGTTCGTGATCGGGCGCGACGGAGGCCTGGCCGGCGTCTATCGGAAGGTGCAGCTACCCGTGGGCGAGGCCGAGGCGGGCCTCTCGCCCGGTGACGCCTACGCCCCCCTCGACCTGGACATCGGCCGGGTGGGAGTCCTCATCTGTCATGACACGGCTTTCGACGAGCCTGCGCGCGTCCTGACGCTGGCGAGGGCCGAGATCCTCCTGGCGCCGGCATGGGGAGGGGACCTGACGCAGCTCCGCGCGCGCGCCCTCGACAATGGCATCTGGGTCGTCACCGCGGGATACGACGTACCGAGCGCCATCATCGATCCGGCCGGGGAGATCCGGGCCCAGACATGGAAAGGCCTCGGCGACGGGATCGCCGTCTTCGATGCGTCCCTTGGAGAAAAGGTCAAGCGCCCCTGGGTGGGCGACTGGCACAGCGCCGTCCTGAAGCAACGCCGGACCGAGGCCTACGTCGGCCTCCTGGGGGAGACTCGGTGAAGATCATCATTGCGTCGGCCACGGCGGTGGCCCTGCTGGTGGGTGCGTCCGCCCGACCTGACGAGGCGCGGCCGACGACCGAGATGTTGCAGGTGCTGCGCCCCGCGGACGCCGGGCCGCGCATCACGCCGCTGCTCCGGGCCCAGCTGGACCTCGCCTGGGGGCAGGACGACGCCCGCCGCGCGCGCTTCGACTCGGTGCGCACCGAGCCTGAGCTCCTGGCGCTCCAGCGGGAGCTGCGGGAGAAGGCCCTCCGGATCATCGGTGGGCTTCCGACCGAGCGCACGGCGCTCAATCCCCGCGTCACGGGAACGGTCGCGCGTGACGGGTACAGGATCGAGAAGGTCGTCTTCGAGAGCCTTCCCGGGCTTCACGTGACGGCCCTCCTGTACCTGCCCGACGCGCCGTCGGGACCGAAGCCTGCCGTCCTCGTGGCGTGCGGCCACTCTCCACTGGGAAAGGCCTATCCCGCCTACCAGGAGATCGCCGTGCGCCTCGTCCGCCGCGGGTACGTGGTCCTCTGCTGGGACCCCGTGGGCCAGGGGGAGCGAAGCCAGTTCTGGGACGCGGCGCGCGGCCGGAGCCGCTACAACCTCGTCTGCGGGGAGCATGCCGTCCTCGGCAACCTCGCGATCCTCGCGGGCACGAGCCTGGCGCGTTACATGGTCTGGGACGGGATCCGCGCGGTGGACTACCTCGAGACGCGGCCCGAGGTGCAGGCCAAGCGTCTCGCGATTACCGGCACGAGCGGCGGCGGGTTCCAGGCGACCTGGATCGGCGCCCTCGACGGGCGCATCGGCGCGATCCTTCCGTCGTGCTTCGTGAGCGCCTTGCCGATGCGGATGGCCATCCGCTTCTTCGACGATCCCGACAGCGATCCCGAGCAGGACCCTCCCGGCCTGGTGGAGCAGGGTGTCGACCATCCGGGGCTCCTGCTGCTCGCATACCCTCGCCCGGTCCATGTCGCGGCGGCCGTGAAGGACTTCTTCCCGATCGAGGGGGCGCGCAAGACGGTCCGCGAGGTCCGGCGCCTCTACGAGGCCTTCGGTCACGGGGACCTCTTCGCGTTGAGCGAGGGGTACCACGCGCACAAGTACTCGGACGAGAACCAGGCCTCGGCCTTCGAGCATCTCGACCGCTGGATGGGCCGGCCGGCGTCCAACGAGCCGCTCGAGTCCGTGAAGCCCGTCGAGGCCGAGAGCCTGCGCTGCACGCCGACGGGGCAGGTGAGGGTCGACCTCGCCGGGCCGGTCGCTCCAGGAGGTCATCCGGGAGGTCTATCGCTCGGAGAAGGGGCATGTGGTGCGTCTCGCGGACCTCTACCGGGCGGGTCGGGCGGCCCTCCCGAACGCCCCCTGGGAGGCCGCCGGCAGTGCCACCGCGGGAGCATGGCGGATCGACCGGTACGTGCTCCACACCGGGGGTGCGATGGTCCTTCCCCTGCTCCACGTCCACGGCGCGGGGACGCCCTCGGGAAGGGTGGTCCTGCGGATCGGCCTCGACGGGAAGGCTCGACCCGAGGATTGGGCCGAGGTCGTCGCGGACCTGAAGCGCGGAGACGGCGTCGTCTCGTTCGATCCCCGAGGCCTGGGCGAGACGAAGATGCGGTACAAGGCCGTGTCGATCGACGATCCCGAGCTGGCGGCCCTGGACGAGGCGTCGGCCTACGCGAGCCCCGTCTCCGGGGTCCTCGCCAACTACGCCTACAATGGCCTCCTCACGGGACGGCCGTATCTGTTCGACGTGATCGAGGACGCGGAGATCGCGGCCCGGTTCTCGCGGGAGAGGCTGGGGGCTCGGCGGGTGGCGGTGGGGGAGCTGGGCGACGCTCGCGCGCTGGCAGCGGCGATCGCTGCGGCGCTGCCGGGCGTCGAGCTGGCTCCCGCCCGTGCGGGGAGCCCGGCGTTCTCGTGGTCCGAGACGGTGGAGGAGATGCGCGAGGTGTGGCCCATTCACTACCTGGTCCCGGGCGGGGCCTACGTTCGCCTCGAGCCTTGAGGGGAGAACGCCCATGAAGGTCCTCTTCCTCGGGGGAACGGGGAACATCAGCACGGCTTGCGTCGAGGAGGCGCTGCAGCGGGGACACGACGTCACGATCCTGAATCGCGGCCGCAGCCTCTCGGCCTTCGGCTCTCGCGTCAGGACGATCGTGGGTGACCGGGACGATGCGGCCGGGCTGGGGCGGGCCGCGGAGAGCCTGCGTCCCGACGCCGTCGTCGACTTCCTGGCCTACCGCCTGGAGCAGGTCGAAGGGGCCCTCGAGGCGTTCAGCGGCCGAGTGGGGCAGTACGTCTTCATCAGCTCCGCCAGCGCCTACGAGCGGCCGGTGGCCCACTACGTCGTCACCGAGGAGACGCCCCTCGCGAACCCGTTCTGGGAGTACTCGCGCCAGAAGATCGCCTGCGAGGAGCGACTGCTGCGAGCCTACAGGGAGCGGGCCTTTCCCCTCACGATCGTGCGTCCGTCGTACACCTACGGACCGACCTGGATCCCGTCGGCCTTCGGCGGGCAGGACTACACCGTGGTCGACCGCATGCGCCGCGGGCGGCCCATCGTCTGCCACGGGGACGGCATGGCCCTGTGGTCCATGACGGCCGCGCAGCGACTTCGCGGTGGGCCTCGTCGGCCTTCTCGGGCACCCCAAGGCGGCGGGCGAGGCCTTCCACATCACGAGCGACGAGGTCCTGACCTGGGACGCGATCTACCAGACGATGGCGACGGCCGCGGGGTGCGAGGTCGAGATCGTCCACGTTCCGTCCGACCTCATCGCCGCCCTCTATCCCGACCGGGGAGGAAGCCTTCTGGGCGACAAGGCCTGGAGCGTCGTCTTCGACAACTCCAAGATCAAGCGATTCGTTCCCGAGCTTCCGGACGCGGGTCAGCTTCGCCGAGGGCATGGCGCGGTCGATCGCGTGGTACGACGCCGATGCGTCACGCCGGGTCGTGAACGAGGAGACGAACCGCCGGATCGACCGGGTCATCGCCGCCCAGCGCCGGGCCCTCGAGGGATGAGTCGATGATCGCGGTCGACCAGGGCCTCGAGCCAGGCGACCTCGCCCGGGCGATCGCGGGCCTCTGGGAGATCTCGGGAGAGAAGATCGCGGCGCTCGAGCGGAACTGGGACCCGAGCGCCGGCGCCCCGGTCTTCACCGTCGCGGGGCGATACACGGCGCGGGGATGGACGGAATGGACGCAGGGGTTCCAGTTCGGCTCGGCGCTCCTCCAGTTCGACGCGACGGGGGATCGCACCTTCCTCGACCTCGGGCGCACCCGGACCCTCGAGCGCATGGCCCCCACCTCACCCACATGGGCGTCCACGACCACGGCTTCAACACCGTGAGCACCTACGGCGCGCTCTGGCGCATGCTCGGAGAGGGGCGGTTCGAGGGCGTGGGGACGGAGCGCTCGCTCTACGAGCTCGCGCTCCGGGTGAGCGGAGCGGTGCAGGCAAGGCGCTGGACGGCGACCGCCGACGGCCTGGGCTTCGTCCACTCCTTCAACGGCGCCCACTCGCTCTTCGCCGACACGATGCGCACGCTGCGGGTCGCTCGCCCTGTCCCATCGCCTGGGCCACGTGCTGCTCGAGGAGGGGGACCGCCGCGTGTCGCTCCTCGAGCGCCTCGTGCACCACGCCCGCACGACGGCCCAGCGGTCGGTGTACTACGGGAAGGGACGCGACGTCTACGACGTCCGCGGACGCGTCGCCCACGAGAGCCTCTTCAACGTCGCGGACGGCCAGTACCGCTGCCCCGGGACGCAGCAGGGGTACTCGCCCTTCACGACGTGGACGCGGGGCCTGGCGTGGGTCCTCCTGGGCTTCGCCGAGGAGGTCGAGTTCCTCGAGACGCTGGAGCCCGAGGAGCTCGCTCCCTTCGGCGGCCGCGAGGAGGTGCGCGGCTTCATGCTCCGCGCGGCCCAGGCGACCGCCGACTTCTACATCGAAACGACGCCCCCGGACGGCGTTCCTTACTGGGACACGGGAGCCCCGGGCCTGGCCCATCGTGGACCTCGACGCTGCCCGCCGACCCGTTGAACGAGCACGAGCCGGTCGACAGCTCCGCGGCGGCCATCGCGGCGCAGGGGCTGTTGCGGCTCGGGCGCGTCTGGGCCGCTTCGCGGCCGCGAGACCGAGGCGAGGAGGTACACGCAGGCCGGCCTGACGGTCGCGAGGACGCTCCTGCGGCCTCCCTATCTGTCCGACCGACGGCGCCCACCAGGGGCTGCTCCTCCACTCGGTCTATCACCGCCCGAACGGCTGGGACCACGTGCCTCCGGGACGGAAGGTGCCCTGCGGCGAGTCGAGCCAGTGGGGGGACTACCACCTGCGCGAGCTGGCCCTCTACATCCAGCGCCTCGCCGCCGGGGGACCCTACTACTCGCTTCTTCGGGCGGACAGCGGGCGTGAGCGCGCCCCGGCGAGTCGCCCTCGTCACCGGTGGGACGCGGGGTATCGGTCTCGGCGTGGCGAAGGCCCTGGCCCGCGAGGGCTTCGATCTCGTCCTGGCGGGCCTGCGCGAGAACGCAGGTCGTAGAGCCGGCCCTCGAAGACCTGCGCCGAGCGGGGCGCGGATGTCCTCTACGTCCGCGCCGACGTGGGCGAGGCGCAGGATCGGGGCCGGCTCCTGGAAGCCGCGCGCCAGCGGTTCGGCCGGCTCCACGTCCTCGTCAACAACGCCGGCGTCGCACCGCAGCCGCGGGCGGACATCCTCGACGCCGACGAGGAGAGCTTCGACCGCGTTCTCCGCGTGAACCTCAAGGGACCGTACTTCCTCACCCAGGCCGTGGCCCGCTGGATGGTCGCGGAGCGCGAGGCCGATCCCGCCTTTGCGGCTTGCATCGTGAACGTGACGTCCATCTCCGCGACCGTCGCCTCGCCGGACCGCGGGGACTATTGCCTCAGCAAGGCCGCGCTCTCGATGGCCACGCAGCTCTGGGCCGTGCGCCTCGGGAGCGCCGGCATCCCGGTCTACGAGGTCCGGCCGGGCGTGATCCGGACCGACATGACCGCGCCGGTGGAGGGGAAGTACGACCGGCTCATCGACCAGGGGCTGCTGCTCCAGCCCCGGTGGGGAACGCCCGAGGACGTGGGGCGCGCGGTGGCCGCCCTCGTGCGCGGCGACCTCGGCTACTCGACGGGCGCGGTCGTGTCGGTGGACGGCGGGCTGACGGTCCCGAGGCTCTAGACCCGCGAGCGGGGCGGGGACGCCGGCCCGGCAGACGCGGCCCTGTCCCTCGAGTCGATACGCCGGCACCGCGGCGGGAACGAAGACCGACCGGCCCCGGCCCAGGGAGTGGGACTGCCCGTCGGCCGTGATCGTGGCGTCTCCTTCGAGGCCCAGGAGCAGCTCCGGCCCGCGGTCGGTGCGGGATCCCTGCCCCGCGCCCGGCGACGTCGAGGAGCGCCAGGGCGAACTCCTCGGCCTCGGTCTCGTAGACCCGCTCACCGGGCGCGACGACCCGGGGGCGCAGGATCCGCGGCGGCGTGGGCGCGAACGTCCCGATTCTCAGCAGCTCGGGGACGTCGACGTGCTTCGACGTCAGGCCGCCGCGAAGGACGTTGTCCGAGGGGGCCATGATCTCGATCGCGGTCCCTCCGATGTGGGCGTGAAGCTCGCCCGCGTCCAGGAAGAGCGCCTTCCTCCGGGCCCAGCTCGATCAAGTTCAGGAAGAACGGGGAGAGGGCGCCCACGTCGCCCGGGTACTTGTCGTGGAGGCGTGAGGCCAGCCGAGCGCGCCGCGCTGCCGTCTCGGCGCTCGCCGCCTCGACGGCCCTCCCGACGGCGCGGCGCCGGGAGACCTCGTCCAGAGTCGAGAAGAGCCGCGAAGAGATCCTTCAGCGTCTCGGCGCTCGGCGCGCTCTCGAAGGCGCTCAGGGGCTCGCGGACCTCCGCCAGGCCGAGAGGCGAAGGTCCCGGAGGATCTCGGCAAACGGCTCGAAAGCCCTTGAGGGCGACGAAGGGAGTCAGGGCCACGACCAGCTCCGGCTTGTGGTTCGGGTCCCTGTAGTTGCGCTCGAAGGCGTCCAGGGGGATGCCCGCGCGGTTCTCCCGTTCGAAGCCCGTCTCGCGCCTGCTCCCGATTCGGATGGCACTGGATCGAGAGCGGCTCGGCCGCGGCGATCACCTTGAGGAGGAACGGGCAGCTCTCCCGAGAAACGCCCGGAGACGCTCGCGCCCAGCATGGCTTCGGGGGCGCTCCGGATGACGGCGCCGAGGGTCCGCTCGGAGCGCGACGCCGAGGACCCGCGACGGCGCCTTGGGGTGCGCGCCGATCCAGAGCTCGGCCTCCGGCCCGCCGGAAGGGTTGGGCCGGCCGAGAAACTCCGCGAGGGCGGTCCGGGAGCCCCACGGCGTACGGCTGTATCGGGTTGTCGAGAGCAACGACGGTCGGACTCATGTCTCCGACCGTCGACTATATCCGCTCTCTTCGCCGCCCGACAGCGAAGCGCGAGGTTCAGTTGCTGAGACGCAGCTGCCACCGCCCGCGGTCCTTCGTGACGTCGTAGGGATCGCCCGGGGAGAGCGCCAGCTCGAGGACCTCCTCGATGGACGACACGAGGTGGATCTTCAGGTCGTTCCGCACGTTCGCCGGGATGTCTTCCTTGAAGGCCTTCTCGTTGCGCTTCGGGAGGAGGACTTCCTTGACGCCCATGCGGTGGGCGGCCAGGACCTTCTCCTTGATCCCGCCGACGGGAAGCACGCGTCCCGAAAGCGTCATCTCGCCGGTCATGGCGACGCGAGGCCGCACGGCGCGGCCCGTCAGCAGCGAGACGAGCGCCGTGGTCAGCGTGATGCCGGCCGAGGGTCCGTCCTTGGGGATGGCGCCCTCCGGGACGTGGAGGTGGAGGTCGACGCGCTCGAAGAACGACTCCTCGATGCCGAGCTGGCGCGCGTGGGACCGGACCCACGACAGCGCCGCCTGGGCGCTCTCCTTCATCACGTCGCCCAGCTGGCCCGTGAGGTTCAGCCCCTTCTTTCCCCACATCTGGCTCGCCTCGATGTAGAGCACCTCGCCGCCCGCCGCGGTCCACGAGAGACCGATCGCGACGCCGGGGATGAGGGTCCGCTCCTCCATCTCCTCCCGCATGAAGTAGGGAGCGCCGAGGAACTCCTCCACCTTCTCGGGAGTGACGGCCACCGTCTCGGTGAGGCCCTCGGCGCGCTTGCGGGCGACCTTGCGGATGATGCTCGCTGCCTCGCGCTCGAGGTTCCGGAGGCCGGCCTCACGGGTGTACTCGCGGATCAGCTTGGTGAGCGCCTCGTCGCCGAACGCGATCTCCTCGGCCTTCATCCCATGGTTCTCGAGCTGCCGGGGGATGAGGTGGCGCCGCGCGATGTGGAGCTTCTCCTCCTCGATGTAGCCGGCGAGGCGGATGACCTCCATGCGGTCGCGAAGGGCCGGCGGAACGGTGTCCAGGATGTTGGCCGTGGTGATGAACAGGACCTCGGAGAGGTCGAAGGGCAGGTCGATGTAGTGGTCCTTGAAGGTGTTGTTCTGCTCGGGGTCCAGCACCTCGAGGAGCGCCGCCGCCGGATCGCCCCGGAAGTCGGCGCCGAGCTTGTCCACCTCGTCGAGCATGAAGACCGGGTTCTTGCTCTCGGCCCGGCGCAGCCCCTGGATGATCTGTCCCGGGCAGGGCGCCGATGTAGGTGCGGCGATGGCCGCGGATCTCGGCCTCGTCGCGCATGCCGCCCAGGCTGATGCGGTGGAACTTCCGTCCCATGGCGGAGGCGATGGACCGCCCCAGGCTGGTCTTGCCGACGCCCGGAGGCCCGACGAAGCAGAGGATCGGTCCCTTGATGTCGGGCTTCATCTTGCGGACCGCGAGGTACTCGAGGATCCGCTCCTTGACCTTCTCGAGGTCGTAGTGGTCGTTGTCGAGGACTTCCTTGGCCTTGACGAGGTCGATCTCGGCCTCGGTCCGCTTGGCCCACGGCAGCGCGACGAGCCAGTCCAGGTACGTGCGCGCCACGGTGTACTCGGCGGCGGCCGGGGACATCTTGGAGAGGCGGTCCAGCTCGCGGAGGGCCTCCTTCTTGACGTCCTCCGACATGCCCGGCCTTCTCGATCTTCTCCCGGAGCTCGTTGAACTCCCGCTGCTGGTCGTCTCCCTCGCCCAGCTCCTTCTGGATGGCCTTCATCTGCTCGCGGAGGTAGTACTCGCGCTGGTTCTTCTGGAGCTCGGTCTTGACCTGGCTCTGGATCTTGTTGCCGACCTCGAGGACCTCGAGGTCCTTGGCCAGGACCTTGTTGATGCGCTCGAGGCGGATCTTCACGTCCAGGATCTCGAGGAGCTCCTGCTTCTGGGGCGTGCTCAGGGACTGGAGGCTCCCGGCGACGAAGTCGGCCAGGCGCGACGGGTCCTGGATGTTCGCGGCCAGGGCCTGGAGCTCGTCGGAGAGCGTGGGGGAGAGCTCCACCACGCGCTGGAAGAGCCCCTGGGCGCTCTGGGCCAGGGCCTGGACCTCGATCTGCTGCTCGAGGGGCACGACCTCCCGCAGGATCTCGATGCTCGCCTTCAGGAACGGCCGGTACTGGGTGACCTGAAGGACCCGGAACCGATGGACGCCCTGGACGACGAGGCGGAGCGATCCGTCGGGGAACTTGAACATCTTGTGGATGTGGGTGAGCGTCCCGATGCGGAAGAGGTCGCTCTCGACGGGATCGTCGACGGCCGGATCCCGCTGGGTGACGACGCCGATGACCTTGTGGTCGCGGACGGCGTCGTTGACGAGCGCCACGGAGCTCTCCCGCGCCACGGCCAGCGGAAGGATGGCGTGGGGGAAGAGGATCGTGTCGCGCAGCGGCAGGATCGCGAGCTCCGAGGGGACCTCGGCGAGGTTGACCTCGTGGGCGCCCGAGGGAGCCTCGAAGTCGGGAGGACGATCGTCGCCGCCGTCGCTCACGAGAACGCCTTTGCGAGCTGCGCCTCGAACACGCGGGTCTCGCGGGTGAGGGCGCTCTCCTGCTCCACGTCCTCCTGGCACGCGCGGCACAGCGCCGCGAAGGGAAGGGCCGTCAGGCGGGCCTCGGCGATCTCCGTCTTGCACTCGCCGCAGACGCCGTAGCTGCCGTCCTCGAGACGGTGCATCGCCTCGTCGATCTTGGCCAGGGTCTTGGACTTCATCTCCATGAGGGCGAAGTCGACCTCCTGGACGAAGTCGTCGACGCTCTGCTCCTCGGTGTCCTTGACGAGGGCCGCCTCGGCCGGCAGGGTCTCGCGAAGGGAGCGGAGCTTGTCGTGGATCTCGCGCCGGCGGTCCTCCAGCATCTCCTTGAGAACCTCGTACCGCTTGCGATCCGTCACGTTCTTCCGCTTCATGGGTTCCTCCCTCTCCGTCGCCATCGCCCTCACTTGAGCTTCAGGATCAGGAACAGGTGGCTGTTCCCGCGCCGCACCCTGAGGCGAGCCAGTCCGTCGGCCTTCGCCTTGGCGATCTCCGTCTCGAAAGCCTCGACACCCTCGACGGCCGCTCCGTTGACGCTCACGACGACGTCGCCGCGCTGGAGGCCGGCGTCCTCCGCCGCTTCGCCCCCTTCCACGTCCATCACCACGACGCCCTTCGTTCCACGGGGAAGCTCGAGGCGCTCCGCCAGGTCCGGCGTCAGGTTGCGGAGGGTCATCCCGAGCTGGGCCTTCCCTTCCTTCTCGCTGTCGTCGGCCTGCTGGTTCTCGTCGGGGAACGTTCCGAGAGTCACGGCGATCGTCTTCTCCGCGCCGTCTCGCAGGATCTTCAGGCGGACCTTGGCTCCCGGGGGATGGGTGGAGATGTACCTGGACAAGTCCCCGTTGTCGGCCACCGGCCTGTCGTCCACGCCGATGACGACGTCGCCCGGCTTGACTCCGGCTTCCTCCGCCGGACTCTTCGGCCGTCAGGTCGCTGACGATCGCGCCCTTCGTGTCCTTGAGCTTCAGGCTCTTGGCCATGTCCTCGCTGATCGCCTGGATCTGCACGCCGAGCCAGCCGCGGACGACCTTGCCCTTGTCCCGGAGCTGGGGCACGACTTCCTTGGCCACGTTGATCGGGACCGAGAAGCCGACGCCGGCGGACTGGGGGACGCCCTGGGTGATGATCAGCGTGTTGATCCCGATGACCTGTCCGCGGGTGTTGATGAGGGGCCCGCCGGAGTTGCCGGGGTTGATCGACGCGTCGGTCTGGATCATGTCCACCGACGTCCCCACGGTCCCGAGCGTCAGGGCGCGCCCCTTGTACGAGACGACGCCCACCGTGACGCTGTTCCCGCCGAGGCCGAACGGGTTGCCGATCGCCATGACCCACTCGCCGACCTCGGTCTGGTCCGAGTCGCCGAGCTCGAGGGCCGTGAGGGGCTCCTTGGGCTCGATCTTCACGAGCGCAACGTCGGTCCGCGGGTCCCGGCCCACGAGCTTCGCCTCGTAGGTCTTCCCGCCCACGAGCGTCACGGAGATCTGGTCGGCCCCCTCCACGACGTGGCGGTTCGTGAGGATGTATCCGGACTTGTCGATCACGAAGCCCGATCCCAGCGCTCGCTGCGACTGCCGATCCGACCCGCCTCCGCCGCCCTGGGGGCCGAAGAAGCGGTCGCCGCCGTCGTCGCCGCCGCCGAAGAAGTCGTGGAAGGGGTCGCGCGACCGCTGTCGCTTGACGACCTTGGAGGTGTTGATGTTCACGACGCCCGGCGTGAGGCCGCGAGCCAGATCCCTGAAGGTGTCGAGGGTGACCACCCCGCGTGCGGCCGGCGCACCGGCTCCCTGAGCCGCCGCCTCAGTGGAGCCCGCGAGGGCTCTTTCGGGGCGCTGCACCTGCGAGGTCACGACTGCTCCGACCAGCATCGCCGCCATGGCGACGGTGAAGAACGAAGCGATCGTCCGAGTCCTGTTGTTCATGTGTTGCTCTCTAGCCTCCACAAGACGTCTCACTCACCTGCGCTCGGAACGCCCTCGCCCGATGGCTCATTCCATCGAAGCCGTGCGCAAGTGATGCAATCCGCATACCGCACAGCGCCGCCTTCACAACGCCTGACGTCCCGGCTCCGTCTCCGCTCCATAGGCGCCAATCCGGCCGTCAAACCCATTTTCTATCGACACTTACGATAGGCGGGAGTGAAAAGTTGTGGACGTTCGGTTAAGGGGCGCCGAGCAGTGTCGCCGCCGAGTTTCGGACGTGTCTCGGAAACAGGCCAACCCCGCCGACGCCCCCCCGACCGGTCTTTCAACGGACGTCCATCCCCTTGGACGTTGGGTTATTTCGTAACACTGATCGCGATCTGCTTCGGCTTCGCTTCTTCGCGCTTCGGCAGCGTGACCCGTAGGACGCCTTCCTTGAACTCCGCCTTGATGTTGCCCGTGTCCACCACCGTGGGGAGCGTGAAGGACCGGCTGAACGTGCCGTAGGAGCGCTCCACGCGGTGGTAGCTCTCTCGCTTCACCTCGTTGTCGAACTTGCGCTCGCCCCGAAGGGTCAAGACGTTGTTCTCGACGCGGATGTCGACGTCCTTGGCCTCCACGCCGGGGAGCTCGGCCTTGAGGACGATGTTCCCCTCGAGCTCGAAGATGTCGACGGCCGGCGCCCAGGAACCGCCCAGGGCCCAGTCTTCTTCCCCGGTGCGAGCGACTCCCCGGAACGAGTCGTCGAACAGTCGGTTCATCCGCTCCTGCAGGCTGACCAGATCGCGGAACGGCTCCCATCGAACGATTGCCATAATGCCTCCTCCTTCAGTCCTTGACGGTGTACTCGGCGTCGACGACATCCCCTTCGGGCTTCGTGGTCGCGCCGTCCTCCCTCGTGGCGCCCGTTCCCGGCGCCGATGTGTTCCGATAGAGCGTCTCCGCGGCCGTCTGGCTGACCTGGTTCAGCCGCTCGACGGCGCTGCGGATCGCCGCAACGTCCTCCCCCTGGGCCGCCTGCCGCGCTCCGGCGACGGCCTCCTCGACGGCCTTGGCCTGGTCCGCGAGCTTCTCCCTGTTCTCGGCGAGGAGCTTCTCCAGGTTGTACGCAAGGGAGTCGGCCTGGTTCTTGGCGTCGACCAGCTCGCGACGGTCCTTGTCCTCGTCGGCGTGGGCCTGGGCGTCCCGAACCATCTTCTCGACCTCGTCCTTCCCCAGGCCCGACGACGCCGTGATGGTGATCGCCTGGGACTTGCCCGTGGCCGTGTCCTTCGCCGACACGTTCAGGATGCCGTTGGCGTCGATGTCGAACGTGACCTCGACCTGGGGCACGCCTCGCGGCGCCGACGGAATCCCCATCAGGTGGAACTTCCCGAGTGTCCGGTTGTCGCGGGCCATCTCGCGCTCCCCCTGGAGGACGTGGATCTCGACCGAGGTCTGGTTGTCGGCGGCCGTGGAGAAGACCTCGGTCTTCTTCGTCGGGATCGTCGTGTTGCGCTCGATGAGGCGCGTCGAAACGCCTCCGAGCGTCTCGACCCCGAGCGACAGGGGAGTCACGTCCAGGAGCAGCACGTCCTTGACGTCCCCAGACAGGATCCCCGCCTGCACGGCCGCGCCGATGGCGACGACCTCGTCGGGGTTCACGCCCTTGTGGGGCTCCTTACCGAAGAAGTCCTTCACCACCTGCTGGATCTTCGGCATCCGCGTCATCCCGCCGACGAGCACCACCTCGTCGATGGCCGACGCCTGCACCCCCGCGTCCTTCAGGCACTGCGCCACGGGGCCCATCGACTTCTCGATCAGGTCCCCCACGAGCTGTTCCAGCTTGGCTCGCGTCAGCTTCAGCGCCAGGTGCTTCGGCCCCGACGCGTCCGCCGTCACGAACGGAAGGTTGATCTCCGTCTCCACCGTCGTGGAGAGCTCGCACTTGGCCTTCTCCGCCGCTTCCTTCAGCCGCTGGAGCGCCATCTTGTCCTTCGAAAGGTCGATCCCCTGGTCCTTCTTGAACTCCGCGATGATCCACTCGATCACACGCTGGTCCAGGTTGTCTCCGCCCAGGTGGGTGTCGCCGTTCGTCGCCTTGACCTCGACGACGCCTTCCCCCACCTCCAGGACCGAGATGTCGAACGTACCCCCGCCGAAGTCGTAGACCGCGATCGTCTCGTCCTTCTTCTTGTCCAGGCCGTAGGCCAGGGCGGCCGCCGTCGGCTCGTTCACGATCCGCAGCACCTCGAGCCCCGCGATCTTCCCCGCGTCCTTCGTCGCCTGACGCTGCGAGTCGTTGAAGTACGCCGGAACCGTGATCACCGCCTTGTCCACCTTCGTCACCGAGGAAGTCCTCGGCGGCCTGCTTGAGCTTCTGGAGGATCATCGCGGAGATCTCGGGTGGGGAAGACAGCTTCGCCCGGACCTCGACGCGCGCGTCCCCGTTGGGGGCGGCCACGACCTTGTAGGGGACCATCCGGCTCTCTTCCGAGATCTCGACGAACTTCCGGCCCATGAACCGCTTGATCGAGAAGATCGTGTTCTCGGGGTTGGTTACCGCCTGGCGCTTCGCCACCTGCCCCACGAGGCGCTCGGCGTCCTTGCCGAAGGCGACGACGGACGGGGTCGTGCGGGCGCCCTCCGCGTTGGCGATGACCACGGGCTCGCTGCCCTCGAGGACGGCGACCACAGAGTTCGTCGTGCCCAGATCGATTCCAACTACCTTGCTCATCGGCTCCTGACCTCCCGGCGGCAGGCTCACCCCGCCAGCACGTCGATAATAGGCATAGAGTGAGTTCTTGTCAAGCATAAAATATGAGTGTTATACGCTAATATCTCAGCGCCTGCCAGCCTCCGGAGCCAAGTCCATGAAAAGTGGGCCACTTCCGGGGAGAACCCTGCTAGAATCCTGCGGGCTTCTGTCCTCATCGCGAAAGGATCCGACTGGAACGGCTGGCACAGGGCGCGGAGGGGGGATCGTTCGGGGGACCGCCTCCGGGCTCGGGTCTCGAGAGGCGGCTCTGTCAGGTCGGGGGCCTGAACCAGAACTACACGTCGGCGGCCGGAACGCTCTACCACATCCAGATCGAAGACCGCGGTCCCGTGCTGGACCGGGTGTCCGAGGTCGAGGTGCGCCGGGTCAACGTCATCGTCTACGCGAACTACGGCGAGCCGAACGCACGGATCGTCCACGGCCGTGACCACGACTTCGCCGACGTGCGGTCCCAGGAGCAGAACCGGTTCGTCACCCAGAGGATCCTGGAGCTCTCCGAGCAGGCGCGAACCATCGTCGAGGAGAAGGAGCAGCGCCTCGTGATGCGGATCAAGGCCGCGATCCGCGAGTACTACCTCACGAAGAACGAGCACGCGAAGAAGGAGTTCGAGGACGCCAACGCGCTCTACCCCTTCCTCTTTTCACGCGCCTGGCGCGAGCTGAAGGACGAGCGGGAGCGGACCGTCGCCGCCGCTCCGGCGGTGCCGCCTGCCCCCGAGGCCGCCATCGCCGAAGTGGTCTACCCGCTGGACGCCGAGCTTCGCGAGAGGGTGATCGAGATCGAGCGGATCATCACCGAGATGGGCAAGGACATCGAGGAGCTGAAGTCGCGGGGCATCGCCGACGACATCCTCCTCCAGACGTGCCGCAAGCTCGTGGCCCGCGCGCAGGAGGGCCTCACGGGAAAGGCCGCGACCGAGTTCAATACCAAGCGCCTCGACATGCTGCGGAACAGCCTGGCGACGACCTGGCGCCAGGTCAAATCGCGGCTGAGGTAGGACCGGGCCAGGAGGCCCGGCGCGGCCGGTCTCACTTTGGGGCGTGGGGTGCGGCGGCCAGCGCCTCGCTCATGTTGTACTTCACCTCGAACGCCAGCTTGGTGACGGACATGCCGTCCTGTCCCTTGATTCGGCAGGCCAGGGCCGGGAACTCGGCGGCGCTTCCCGCCGTGCGACACTGGACCTCGCACGCGCGGCACTCGCCGTTCCAGCAATAGCGTCCGTACCCGACGTCGGGCGCCACGAACTGCATCTGACGCAGCAGGAGGTTGTTCTCCGGGACCTCGAACGTCTTGCCGAGGATCACGACCCGGATCAGCCTGGTGTATGGCTCGTAGAGGTCGGACATGCCAAGGGCGGGATTAGACCATGGCCCTCGGCGGCCCCGCAACGGGCCGCTGGCCCCGTGATAACCTCGGCTCCATCGGGAACAGGGAGGGTGATTGAGCACTGAGGCGCCGACCGGCGGCCGCTCGCTTCTCCGGCGGGAGCTCGGCTTCCTGGACGTCCTCCTGTTCAACATCGCCACCGTGCTGGGCCCCCGCTGGATCGCCGCCGCGGCCCACAACGGCCCTTCGTCCATCAGCTTGTGGCTCCTGGCGGCCGTCTTCTTCTTCGTTCCGACGGCGCTCGTGATCGTCGAGCTCTCGACCCGGTTCCCGTCCGAGGGGGGCCTCTACGTCTGGACCAAGGAGGCCTTCGGCGACCTCCACGGTTTCATCGCGGGATGGTGCTACTGGATCTACACGTTCTTCTATTTCCCGGGGCTGCTGCTCGCGAGCGTCGCGATGTCGACCTTCATCGGCGGTCCTTCCTTCGAGTGGCTGAACCACGACAAGCGCTACCTCGTCGGGGCGTCTCTCGCCCTTCTGGCCGTGGCCCTGCTCCTCAACATCGTCGGGCTCAATATCGGGAAGTGGCTCCAGAACGCCGGCGGCGTCGGCACCTACGTGCCGCTCCTGATCCTCGTGGTCCTCGGCGGCCTGGCCTGGAGGGCCCACGGCGCGGTGACGCCGCTGAGTGTCCGGGCCGCGCTCCCGTCCTGGGACTGGGACACCGTCAACTTCTGGTCCCAGATCGCCTTCGCCTTCACGGGGCTCGAGCTGATCTGCACCATGAGCGACGAGGTCAAGGACCCCCGGCGTACGTTCCCGCGAGCCATCCTCGTCTCCGGCGCGCTGATCGTGGTGATCTACGTCATCGGGACGCTCGCGGTCCTCACGATGCTGACCCCGGAGGAGGTCGACCCGCGGAGCGGCGTCTTCCAGGCCGTCGGGCGGGGCGCCGCGGCCGTCGGCCTTCCCTGGCTTGGCGTGGTGGCGGCCCTTCTCGTGACCGCCGGAAACGCCGGGGGCGTGGGTTCCACGGTGGCCGGGATCTCGCGAGTGCCCATGGTGGTCGGCATCGACCGCTATCTTCCCGCGGCCTTCGGCGCGATCCATCCTCGCTGGCGCACGCCGTGGATCGCCATGCTGGTCCAGGCCGGCATCTCGGCCGCGATCCTGGTGGCTTCGCAGGTGAACGAGAGCGTCCTCTCCGCCTACCAGATCCTGGTGGACGCGGCGATCATCCTGTACTTCATCCCGTTCCTGTACATGTACGCGGCCGCCATCAAGCTGGCCTACAGGTCCGACCGGGCCGCCGACGGCCGGGCGGTCCTGGTGCCGGGAGGGCGCGCCGGCGTCTGGGTCATCGCGGGTCTGGCCTTTGCCGTGACGGCGCTCTCGATCGTCGTCTCCGTCGTCCCCCCGGCGGGCACCAACGCCGCGCAGTTCGAGATGAAGCTCGTTGGAGGCACGGCCGCCGCCGTGGCCGTCGGGCTCCTGCTCTATCGCCGCGGCGCCCGCAGCAAGCGCCAGCCGTGAAGATCGCCTTCATCGGGAGCCACGGCGTCGGCAAGACGACGCTCTGCTACGACCTCGCCGCGTCCCTCAAGCGCCAGGGAACGAGCGTCGACATCGTCAAGGAGGTCGCGCGCCTCTCGCCGCTCCCCATCAACCGCAAGACCTCCCTCGAGGCCCAGACGTGGATCCTCATGACCCAGGTCGCCGAGGAGATCCGCTCGGGGAGCCAGCACGAAGCGGTCGTGTGCGACAGGAGCGTGCTCGACAACTACGCCTACATGGCCCTGGCCTGCGGCCGGCAGAAGGCCATCGAGCGCTTCGTGGACCACTGGATGAAGACGTACGACCTCCTCTTCAAGGTCCCCGTGTCGGGCGCCGCGCCCGCCGACGGGGTTCGCGACACCGACGAGTTCTTCGTTCGCTCCGTCGACCAGCTCGTGGACGCCCTCCTCGAGGAGAAGCGGATCCCCTGCGAACGGCTGGCGGCCGGAAGGCGCGACGACTGGATCGAGACGGTGAAGGAGGTCGTGGCCAGGACCGCCGCGGGCGGAAAGCGCCTCTTCTGAGGGAAGGTAGAATGAAACCATGAGCACCGTGCTGGAGCGCGTGACGCAGGATCTGACCTCGTCCATGAAAGCCCAGGATGCCCTTCGCACGAGCGCCCTGCGCATGGCGAAGGCGGCCCTCAAGAACAAGGAGATCGACAAGAGGGCCCCCCTCGACGAGGCCGAGGCCGTGAAGGTCCTGCAGGGCCTCGTCAAGCAGCGCGAGGACTCGATCGACCAGTTCCAGAAGGCCGGTCGGGCGGAGCTGGCGGCGAAGGAGCAGGCCGAGATCGACGTTCTTCGGCGCTACCTTCCCGAGGAGGCCTCGGACCAGGAGATCGAGGCCGCGGTCGAGAAGGCGGTGGCCGAAACGAGCGCCTCGTCTCCCAAGGACATGGGACGCGTGATGAAGGCCGCCCTGTCGGTGCTGCAGGCGTCGGGCAAGCCCGTGGACGGCAAGAAGGTCAACGAAGCCGTCCGGAAGCGACTCGGGAGCTAGCGGGTGCGGGAGTCCCTCCGCCGGGCCGGCCAGCGCGTGATGATCGGCTTCGAGGGGCACGCCGCGTCCGACGACCTGAAGCGCATGATCCGCGACTTCGGGCCCGGCGGCGTCGTCTTGTTCGCCCGGAACGTCGACGCGCCGGAGCAGGTGGCCGACCTCGTCCGCGAGATGCAGTCGCTGGCCCGTGACGCCGGACACGACCTTCCCCTCCTCGTGGCGGTCGATCAGGAGGGGGGGCGGGTGGCGCGTCTTCGGAAGCCCTGGACGACGTGGCCGGCCCTGCGTGCCGTGGGGCGGGCGGGCTCCGAGGAGCTGGCGCGTCGAATGGGGGGGGCCATGGCCGCGGAGCTGGCCGCCTGCGGCATCCGCTGCAATTTCGCCCCCGTCGTGGACGTCGACACGAACCCGAAGAACCCCGTCATCGGGGACCGCTCGCTGGGGGAGGACCCCGAGCTCGTGGGACGCCTCGGCGCCGCGATGGTCCAGGGCCTGCAAGGCGGGGGCGTCATCGCCTCGGCCAAGCATTTCCCCGGCCACGGCGATACCGACGTGGATTCCCACCTGGCGCTCCCGGCCGTGGACCATTCGCGGTCGCGTCTCGAGGACGTCGAGCTGCGCCCGTTTCGTGCCTGCATCGAAGCGGGTGTGGCGAGCATCATGACGGCCCACGTCGTGGTACGGGAGCTCGACGAGCGGCCTCCCGGCGACGCTCTCCGGGGAGGTCATCGGGAGGCTCCTGCGCGAGGGGATGGGGTACGACGGCGTCGTGTTCAGCGACGACATGGAGATGAAGGCCGTGGCCGACCGGTGGCCGGCCAGGGTGTCCGCGGTCCTCGCCGCGCGCGCCGGCTGCGACGCGGTCCTGTTCTGCAAGGACCATCACGCCCAGGTCGACGCGATCGAGGGCCTCGTGGAGGGCGTCGAGCGCGAAGAGATCGCGTGGAAGGAGATGGATGCGGCTTGCCTCCGGCTCCGACGCCTCAAGGAGCGCTTCCTTCTTCCCTATCGCGACCCCGAGCCGGACGCGGCGCGCCGGGCCGCCGGCGCGGGGGAGGCCTGGGCCCTTTCCCGTGAGCTGGCGGAGCGGGGGGGCGTGGTTGCCTGAGCCCGCGCCGCAAGCGCCCTTCACCTGGAAGAAGCCGCGGGCGCTTCGCGCCGGAGACCAGATCGGCATTTGCGCCCCGGCCGGGCCGGTGGACATGGACCGGCTCGCGCGCGGCGTCGCGGAGCTGGAGTCGCTGGGGTTCCGGGTGCGCGTGCCCGAGGGGATCGGGGAGCGGGTGCGCTTCACGGCGGGGACCATCGACCGGCGGGTGGCCGAGCTGCACGGCCTCCTCGGCGACGACGACATCGCGGCGATCGTCTGCGCCCGCGGGGGATCGGGATCGACGGCGCTTCTCGGCCGCCTGGACTCCGGGCTGGTCGCAGACCACCCGAAGGTCTTCGTGGGCTACAGCGATGCCACGGCACTGCATCTCTGGTTCGGCGTTGCGGGCCTGGTCACGTTCCACGGGCCGATGGCGGCGCGGGAGCTCTCCGACGGGGACTACGATCGCGACAGCTTCTGGCGAGCCGTCACGGGGGAGGGAGCACCCTACGCGTCGCAAGAGGACGACCTCGTCGCCCTGCGCTCGGGATCGGCTCGCGGGCGCCTGGTCGGAGGCTGCCTGTCGCTCCTGGCGTCCGCCGCCGGGACGCCCTGGGCCCTTGCCGACGCCCACGAGCCGCGCATCCTCTTCCTCGAAGACGTCGACGAGCCTCCGTACCGCGTCGACCGGATGCTCGTCCAGCTGAGGGAGTCGGGAGCGCTCCAGGGTGTCGTCGGGATCGTCTTCGGCGACATGAAGGGCTGCGCTCCCCCCATCCGCGCCGACTTCGGTCTGGACGAGGTTCTCCTGGAGGCGCTCGCCGGCCTCGAGATCCCGATCGCCCTCGGCCTCTCGAGCGGTCACGCGTCGTCGCCGGCCGTGACGCTCCCCTTCGGCGTGCAGGCCCGGCTCACCTGCGGCGCCGACACGCGCCTCGAGATCCTCGAGGCCGCCGTCTCGTGAGGGTCCACCTCTCGGGGGTGTGCGGCACGGCGATGGCATCCCTCGCCGGCCTCCTGCGGGAGCGCGGCCACGAGGTCACGGGCTCGGACCAGGACGTGTACCCGCCGATGTCGACGCAGCTCGAGGCGCTGGGCATCGCTGTGCGGTCTCCCTATGCCGAGGCGAACGTGCCCGAGGACGCCGACCTCGTGGTGATCGGCAACGCGCTTTCGCGGGGAAACCCCGAGGTGGAAGCGGCCCTGGACCGCAAGCAGCGGATGACCAGCCTGCCGGCCCTCCTGGCCGACGAGTTCATTCGGGGCCGGCGCTCCGTCGTCGTGGCCGGGACCCACGGGAAGACCACGACGACGAGCCTGCTCGCCTTCCTCCTGGACCGGGCCGGCCAGGCGCCGTCGTTCCTCGTCGGGGGCGTCCCCGTGGACTTCGGCCGGAGCTACCGCCTCTCCGACGGGCCGGCGTTCGTCGTGGAGGGGGACGAGTACGACAGCGCCTTCTTCGACAAGCGCCCGAAGTTCGTCCACTACCTTCCGGACGTGGCCGTCATCGGCAACGTCGAGTACGACCATGCGGACATCTACCCCGATCTGGCCGCGGTCCAGACCGCCTTCGTCCGGCTGCTGTCCGTCGTCCCGCGTGGCGGCCTGGTCGTGGCCGGGGCCGAGAGCCCGGCGCTCACGGCGATCCTCCCGCGGGCCCCGTGCCGGGTCCAGACCTTCGGCATCGGCGTCGAGGCGGATTGGAGGGCGGACGCGGTCGAGGCGACGCCGTCGGGATCGCGGTTCCGTCTCCGCGTGCGCGGGCAGGATCTCGGGTCCTTCGAGGTCGCTCTCGCCGGCGAGCACAACGTGCGCAATGCCCTGGCGGCCCTCGCGGCGGCGGCGGCCGAGGGCGTGGACCCGGACCGGGCGAGAGAGGCCCTGTGCGCCTTCGGCGGCGTGAAGCGCCGGCTCGAGCTCCGGGGCGAGGCCCGGGGCGTCCTCGTCTACGACGACTTCGCGCACCACCCCACGGCCGTGAGGGAGACGCTGCGGGCCCTGGGGGACCGGCCGGCATCGGGAGGAGGGCGAGTGGTCGCCGTGTTCGAGCCGCGCTCGTACACCTCGCGGACCCGGGTCTTCCAGGACGCGTTCGCCGAGGCTTTCGTCCTGGCCGACGAGGTCGTCGTGGCGTCGGCGCACCTCCCCGGGAAGGTCCCGGAGTCCCAGCGCCTGTCCGAGGCCGACCTCGTGGCCTCCATCCGCGCACAGGGAGGCCGCGCCACGTTCGTCCCCTCGGTGGACCAGATCGTCTCCGACCTCGTCCCTCGCCTCGGTCGCGGAGACCGCGTCGTCGTCCTGTCGAATGGTGCGTTCGGCGGGATCCACGAGAAGCTGCTGGCGGCGCTCGCGGGCTGACCCGAGATCGGTAGCGCGGAATCGGGGGCTATGGTATAGCTTCCGCGACTTGGCCCTGCCTGCCACAGGCGCCCCTGGCGAAGGCTTTCAAGGAGGACAGCATGAAACGGAGTCTCCTCGCCGTGATCGGCCTGGGAGTGATCGCCGCGACTGCCGGTCGCCGCTCAAGAGACGGTCGCCAAGACAGGAACCGACGAGAACAAGGACAAGGTCCAGCGTCAGGAAGTGGTCGTCGTCAGCGCCTCCAAGACCGAATCGACGCTGATCAACGCGCCGGCCACGATGAGCGTGGTCACGGGCGACTCGATCGAGAGCGGCTCCGCCCAGAACTATCGGCGACGTGCTCCGGGAGGTCCCCGGCGTCAACGTGATCCAGATGTCGAACCGCGACATCAACCTGACGAGCCGGCAGTCGACGAACGACCCTGTCGAACTCTCAGCTCGCCCTCCTCGACGGCCGTTCGATCTACCTCGACTTCTTCGGCCTCATCCTGTGGGACCTGGTTCCCACCGACATGAGCGAGATCAAGCAGATCGAGGTCGTGCGCGGCCCCGCCTCGGCCGTGTGGGGCGCCAACGCCCTGACCGGAGTGGTGAACATCATCACGAAGTCGCCTCGGGAGAACGTGGGGAACGCCCTGACCTTGAACGGAGGACTGTTCGACCGCGAGAACAGCGTGACCCAGCCCGACGGGAACGGATACAACTACGGCGCGAATCTCCGAATCGCCCGCGCGCCGAGCGAGAGGCTCTCGTGGAAGCTCACGGCCGGCTACTTCAACTCGGATCCCTACTCCCGCCCCGAGGGGACGATTCCGCTGGATTGCCATCCCCTCGGTGCGACTCCCTGCCGAGGCGCCCAGGGCCAGGCCCTCCCCGGCGGCATCCCGACCGGAGGCGCGCCCTATCCCCTGAACAGCGACCAGGGTCCGCCGAGCACGCACTTCCTCAACTCCAGCACCAGCCAGCCCAAGGTGGATCTCCGCGTCGACCAGGACTTCCAGGGCGGCAGTCGAGTGACGTACGAGGGGGGCTACGCCGGCACCAGCGGGATCATCCATACGGGCATCGGTCCCTTCGACATCGACAACGGCGGCTTCATGGCGTACGGAAAGGTGAACTACAGCAAGGGCGCCCTCAAGATCAACGCCTTCGCGAACTTCCTCGACGTCCCACGCGCCCCCAACCTGATCTTCCTCGACCCGCAGACGCTGCAGCCTGTCCTGCTGAGCGTCAAGACACAGACCTACGACTTCGAGATCGGCCACTCGACGGTTCTCGGCGGCCATCACATCCTGAGCTACGGAGGCAACGCTCGGCGCAACAACTTCGACATCAGCCTTGCGCCTGCGGCCGAGGATCGCAACGAGTTCGGCGCCTACGTTCCAGGACGAGATCTTCTACGACAAGTTCCGTCTGGCCCTCGGGGGACGCGTCGACAAGTTCGGAAACATCGACAGCGCCGTCTTCTCGCCGCGCATCACGGCGATGTTCAAGCCCACCCCCAACCACTCCTTCCGGGCTTCGTTCAACCGCGCATTCCGCGCGCCGTCGACGATCAACAACTTCTTGGAGCAGCAGATCTTCCTCCCGAGTCCGCTCGTCGATCTACGCGGGCTCGTGCCCGTGGCCAGCGCCGTCGCCCCCGGCCTCGTCCCGGCGCTTTCCAGCCCCTTCGCCCTGGTGGTGCGCAACGTCGGCAACAGCAACCTGACGGAAGAGTCGCTGAACGCCTACGAGCTCGCGTATACGGGGACGTTCAACAAGAAGACGACGGTCGGCCTGGCGATCTACCGGAACGACAGCGACAAGAGCATCAACTTTACTCGCCTGCTGCCCTCCCCGGAGAACCCGCAAGGGCTGCCGGGCTTCGACATCTACAACCTCGGGAACGCTCCGCCGATCATCGGCCTCAACCTTGCCGGCGTTCCCGTTCCCGGACCTCAGTTGGTGGGGTTCCTCGGCGTGGTCGCCCAGATCGGCGGTCCCAACGTTCAGCTCCCCAGGACGGTCACGAAATACCTGAACCTGAGCGGATTGCGCCAGGAAGGGCTCGAGGCCTCGGTCAACCACTCGTTCACCAACGAGGTCTCGGCCTTCGTGAACTACTCGTATCAGAAGGACCCGGAGCGCCTCGCGGCTGATTCCGGCCAGATCCAGTACCCCATCGGCGAGATCGGCATCCCGGCGAAGAACCGCTTCAACGCGGGCGTTAACTGGAACAACAAGAGGTTCATCGGGAGCGCGTCGGTCAACTATTCCGACAAGGCCTTCTGGACGGACGTCCTCACGTCGGCCTTCGACGGCTTCACGGACTCCTACACGATGGTGAACGCCAGCTTCGGCATGAAGTGGTCCGACGGCAAGGTCACGACCAGCATCAAGGGGACGAACCTCTTGAACGAGACGATCCAGCAGCACAACTACGGCGACATCCTGAAGCGCGCGGTCCTCGCAGAGGTCCGGTTCGAGTTCTAGCCGCCGGGCAGGCCGGGCCTAGTCGAAGGGGATCGTGACGAAGCGGAGCTCCGTGCCGGTCTGGACCTGGAGGACGATCGGGTCACCGGGGCCGATGGCGGCGAGAGCGCTCCGAAGCTGCTCTACGCTGGTGACGCCCTTCCCGTTCACGGCATAGATCACGTCCCCGGGCTTGAACGGATCGGAGGACGACGCCTCGCCGTTCGCCGCCGCGACCACGACGCCCGCGCGGGCGCGGAGGGCGGGGAGCATGCGCGTGAGCTTCTCGTCCAGGTCCAAGGCCAGGATGCCGAGGCGGGGGACCACGTTGCGCTCGGGCGTGACCATGCCGGCGAGGCCCTCGACATCGTCTTCCCGCTCGCGGACCGACACGACGAGGCGCACCTTGGAGCCGCCCCTGAGCACCTCCAGGGCCACGGCGCTTCCGGGCGGGCGGCGGTAGAGGTTCACGTTGAGCTGTCGCGCGTTCTCCAGCGTCTTGCCGTCGAGGCTCAGGAGGATGTCGCCGATCCCGACGCCGGCCTGGGCCGCCGGACCCTTGGGGGTGACGTCGGCGGCGACGACGCCCCAGTCCTGGGAGAGGCCGAGGCCGCGCGCCATGGCAGGCGTGATGGTCTGGGCGCGCAGGCCGATCTCGGCCCGGGTCACGCGGCCGGTCTTGCGGATCTGCTCGAAGACGCTCCGGGCGATGTTGCTTGGCGCGGCGAAGCCCAGACCCCTCGCTGCCGCCCGTCTGGGAGTAGATGAGCGTGTTGATGCCGATGACCCGGCCCTCGACGTCGACGAGGGGACCCCCGCTGTTGCCGGGGTTCATGCTCGCATCGGTCTGGACGTAGATCATCGGGCTTTCGGGCTGGAGCTGGCGGGCGACGGCACTGACGATGCCGAAGCTCACCGAGTTTTCGAGGGCCAGCGGGCTGCCGATGGCCAGGACCAGCTGCCCCTGGCGAAGCGCCTCCGAGTCCCCGAAGGGCAAGGCCGGGAGTCCCTTCTCGTCGATCCTGAGGACCGCGAGGTCGGTCTCCTCGTCGACGCCGACGATCACGGCACCCACGAGCCGCCCGGGGCCTCTCACGATGGAGGTGGGCGCGGGCGGCCCGGAAGGCGTGGGCAGGATGACTTGCACGCGGCGGGCGCCCGACACGACATGGTTGTTCGTCAGGATGTAGCCGTCGGCGTCGAGGATCACGCCGGAGCCGCTGGCACGCTGGGTCGTGAGGAGCGGGCCCCCCGGCTTGTCGCCTGGGGCGAAACCCGTGACGAGGATCCGCACGACGCTGGGCTTGACCCGGTCCACGACGGCTTCGAGGGAGCGGCTCAGGGCGGCCGCGTCGGACGGGGCCGGCGTGGGAGCGGCGTGTCGGGCGCCGGTTTGTGCCCAGGCGTCGGCGGATGCGAGGCCGACGGAGGCGACGAGCGCCGTGTGCACGATGTGTCGAAGGTGGCAGTTCATCATTTCCGATGTCCTCGCGCCGTTGGGGAAGTCACGTGGAGAGATCGCCCGAAGGTTTGCTCGAAGCGGTCGCCGATCCGACGAGGCCTCCAGCCCTCGAGCCCCGAGACCGAGATCCGCACGGCCTTCCGCGAGACCCGGCAGCGCAGCGAGACGGGCCTGGAGGGCCGGCAGCGCTCGCCGATGTCGTCGGCGAGGGCGAGGAGGACCCCCGCGCGCTGGACCGCGTCGTGGTCACGGCGGCTCAGGAGGGGAGCATACGAGGCCGGGGTCGAGTCGGCGTCGCCGGCGCTCCGGACGACGGCCGAGAGCAGGGCCACGCTGCGGTGGGAGAAGCCCACGAGATCGGTGGCCAGGACGATGTCGGCGACGTGGGCGTGGCGCTCGAAGTAGTCGATGCTCCGGCCGATGTCCAGCAGTGTCGCCGCGTGGACGGCGGCCTCGCTGAGCTCGGCGTCGGCCTTGGGCTCGAGGACCTGGAGGAGCGTCCCGACGAGGCCGGCCCTGCGTCGGGCGGCCGCCGCGTCCCATTCGCTGAAGCTCGTCGCCAGGGCCGCGACCGAGGCCTCGCGGCTCTCCTCGGTGGAGAGGAGCTTCCGTGAGCCGAGGCTGGACGCCATTCCTTCCCGGACGCCTTGTCCCGAGATGTGGATCTCGGGCGCCTCGACGACCTCGACCAGGGTCTGGATCGCGAGGGCGCCCCCCGCCACCGAGTCGGCCCGGTCGTCGTTGAGCCCGGGTACGCCTTGGCGCTTGCGCTGCCTCGTCGCGGCCAGGAGGGCGGTGATGGCCGCGAGCCTCTCGCGGGTCAGGATGTACCCGTGAAGGCGGTGGATGGGGTAGGCCCTGGCTCTCTGATCGACCTTGGCCAGGTTCCGGACGGTGCCGCCCGTCCCGACGAGGGCCTGGCCCCGCCCCAGACGGCCGACGCCGGCCTCCTCCAGGGTCCGACGAACGTGCTCCTGGAGGCGTCGTATCTCCCGTCCCGTGGGGGGATCCGAACGCAGGAACGCATCGGAGACCCTGAGCGCCCCGAGAGGGAAGCTCCAGTCCTTGACGAGCCGCCTCTTCCGGAAGCGGGAGACCTGCATGCTGCCGCCCCCGAGGTCGAACAGGATCCCGTCCTCTACGGGGAGGCCTCGCACGGCGCCCAGGAAGCCGTACTCGGCCTCCTCGTCTCCCGAGAGGATGCGGACGCTGATGCCGAGCTCTCGGCGGACCCTGCGGATGAACGCGGGCCCGTTCTGGGCGTCCCGCACCGCCGCCGTGGCGAGCGCCACGGTACGCCGGGCGCCCGATCCCACGGCGATCGCGCGGAAGTCCTGAAGGGCGTCGATCGCGCGGGCCTCGGCCTCCGGCGACAACGCATGGCGCTCGTCCAGCTCGCGAACCAGCCGGAGCGAGGCGCGGCTCGTGGCCAGGATCCTCAGGTACCCGTCGCCATGGAGGCGGTAGACGACCACGCGCCCGGAGTTCGACCCGATGTCGATGACGGCGACCGTCTCTCGCTTGGACGCCCGTGGCACGGGCATAGCTTCCGCGAAGACCGCGGACCCGTCAATGGCAGGGAGCGGATGCCACGGGGGTGCCCCGTCGCCGCCCGACCGGCAGCGCGCCTAGAACAGCGTGTAGATGAACGGCGCGACCGCGGAGCCCTGAGTGAAGACCACGAGCAGCCCGAGGAGGGCGAGCATCAGGACGATCGGACCGAGCCACCACTTCTTGCGGACGCGCATGAACGCCCACAGCTCGCCGAGGATCCCGAATTTCTCCCTGGTGCCTTCGAATGCCATTTGAGCTCCTGGTGCGGACGGCGGGGAATCGCCCCCCACCGGTGAGTTTAGTCCAGCTCGAAGCGGCTCCGCCAATCCACGTCCTCGCGGAGCGGGCGCCTGCTCCTTCTTGTCGAGGAGGTGGTGCCCCAGGACGAGGTGGTCCATGTGGGTGCGCATGAAGCAGAGGTACGCGTCGTGGGGCGTGCAGACGATGGGCTCGCCCCGGACGTTGAACGAGGTGTTGATGACGATGGGCACGCCGGTGATCTTCTCGAACTCGCGGATGAGGTCGTAGTAGAGGGGGCTCTCGTCCCGGGTCACGGTCTGGAGGCGCGCCGAGTTGTCGACGTGGGTCACCGAGGGGATGACGCGCTTCCCCTCGCGCACCTGCGCCACGAGGAGCATGTACGGGCTGTCCCCCTCGATCTCGAACCACTCCGAGGCCTTGTCGGCCAGGACCGAAGGGGCAAAGGGCCGGAAGCCCTCGCGGAACTTGATCTTCAGGTTCAGGGTGTCGCGCATCTTCGCGTCGCGGGGGTCCGCGAGGATGCTGCGTCCGCCGAGCGCCCGCGGCCCGAACTCCATTCGCCCCTGGTACCACCCGACGACGTTCCCCTCGGAGAGGAGCTGCGCCGTCCGCTCGCGTCAGCTCGGCGTCGGAGAGGACCCGGTACTTGGCGCCCTGCCCGTCCAGGTACTCCTGGATCTCGGCGTCCTTGTACTCGGGACCGAGGTAGGCGTGGGTCCAGGCCTTCGTTCGCGGCCTCTTCTCGAGGGTGTTGTAGAGGTAGTGGGCCACACCCACGGCACCCCCGGCGTCTCCCGCGGCGGGCTGCACGAACAGGTTCTTGAAGGGCGTCTCACGAATGACCCGGCCGTTCGCGACGCAGTTCGAGCGCGACGCCGCCGGCCATGCAGAGGTTCTTGAGTCCCGTCTCCACGTGGATGTGGTTGGCCATCCGGAGGACGACCTCTTCGCAGACCTTCTGGACCGAGGCGGCGATGTCGAACTCCCGCTCGCCCATCCAGGCCTCGGCCTTTCGCGGCGGGCCCGCCGAAGAAGTCGTCGAAGGCCTCGTTGGTCATCCGTGAGGCCGTAGTCGTAGGAGAAGTACTTCATGTCCAGCTTGAACGAGCCGTCGTCGTTCAGGTGGACCATCTCCTTCATGATGCGGTCGAAGTGGACGGGCTTCCCGTACGGGGCCAGGCCCATCACCTTGTACTCGGCGCTGTTGACCTTGAAGCCGAGGTAGTAGGTGAAGGCGCTGTAGAGGAGCCCCAGGCTGTGGGGGAAGCGGATCTCCTTGAAGAGCGTTGATGTCGGTCCCCTTGCCGACGCCGAACGACGCCGTGGCCCATTCGCCCGACGCCGTCCACCGTCAGGATCGCCGCCTCCTCGAAGGGCGAGACGAGGAAGCACGAGGCCGCGTGGCTCATGTGGTGCTCGGCGAAGAGGATCGGCCCCTTGTAGGGCTTCAGCTCCTTGCGGATCATCGACGGGATCCAGAGCTTCTCGCGGATCCAGAGGGGCATCGCCTTCCGGAACGACGAGAAGGACCGCGGGAACGTCGCCACGTACGTCGACGAGCATCCGCTCGAACTTGAGGAGGGGCTTGTCGTAGAAGCCGACGGCGTCGAGATCCTCGGGGCCGATGCCCGGCCTCCTTGAGGACGTACTTGACCGCCCGCGCGGGGAAGTCGGAGTCGTGCCTCTTGCGCGAGAGCCGCTCCTCCTGGCAGGCCGCGACGATCGACGCCGTCCTTCAAGAGAGCGGCCGCGGAGTCGTGGTAGAAGCACGAGACGCCGAGGACGTTCATCTCAGAACTGGTGCCGGGAGGCCGCCTCGGGGCCCAGGGGGTTCGGCTCGTGGGTGTGCCAGAAGGTGGGCGCGCTCTCGAGGCCACGATCGAGGGGGTCCTTGCGCGAAGAGCTTCACCAGGATGGCGATCACCGAGACCGACACGAAATAGACGATCGCAAGGAGGATGGCCGTCCAGAAGTGGCCGATCGCCATGAAGACCGCCGTCCACTTGGCGTAGAACGGCGGACTTCGGCGCGAATCGCCGCAAGCGCCAGCTCGACGACGAAGATCGTCGTGGCGAAGGCCAGCAGGACCTTCGTGTGGGTCGGACTCGCGGCGATGCGCGTCGCCGATCCGAGCCAGGAATGCCGATGGCGTCACGTGGACCTCATCCCTCCCGAGAACAAACATCCATGATACGGCGCGGCTCAGGGGGGCGTCAACGCCGGAGCGCCGAGCGCAGGTCCTTCGCGGAGCGCGTGTTCAAGACGTCGGCGGAAGTGAGACCGCCCCGGCGCGCCTGTCCGGCGCCGTAGCGCAGGTTGCCGAACTGCTGTACCGCGTGGCTGTCCGACGAGATCACGAACCGGGCGCCCTTCTCGCCGGGCGGTCCGCACCCACGTGTCGGGGAGGTCGAGGCGGTCGGGCTGGCCGTTGATCTCGAGGGCCACGCCCCGCCGGGCGGCCGCGTCCAGGACCGCGCGCCATGTCCACGGCCACGGGCTCGCGCTTCAGGATGATCCGGGCGAGGGGATGTCCCCACACGTGGAGGCGGGGGTTCTCGAGGGCCCGGAGCACGCGGTCCGTCATCTCGGCGGCCTCCATGTTGAGTCGGGAATGGAGGGAGCCGACGACCAGGTCGAGCTGCGCCAGGACCTCGTCGTCCATGTCGAGGCGCCCGTCGGGGAGGATGTCGACCTCGATGCCGGCGAGGAGCGTGAAATCCTCGAGGCGCTCCTGTGCAGCTTGCGGATGCGAGCGATGTGGGCGAGGCAGCGCCGTCTCGTCCATGCCGGTGCCGTGGGTGGGGGAGGGAATCGAGCGGCTGTGGTCGGTCACGGCGAGGTAGCGAAGACCGTGGCGCCGGGCGGCCTCGACCATCGCCTCGAGGGAATCGCGGCCGTCGCTCTCGGTGGTGTGGCTGTGGAGGTCGCCCTGCAGGTCGCCGACCTCGACGAGGCGGGGGAGCGGCCCGCGCCTCGGCCTGCGCGATCTCGCCCCGGTCCTCGCGCAGCTCCGGGGGGACGAAGGCGAGGCCCAGGGCGGCGTAGACCTCCTCCTCCGTGGCGCCGGCGATCCGGCTGCCGTCGTCCACGCGGAAGACGCCGTACTCGTTCAGCTTCAGGCCGCGGCGCACCGCGCGCTCCCGGAGCGCGACGTTGTGGGCCTTCGAGCCGGTGAAGTACTGCAGCGCGGCGCCCAGGTCGTTCCTGCGAGAAGGGGCGGAGGTCCACCTGGAGACCGGACGCGAGGACGGCGCTCGACTTGGCCTCGCCGTGGCCCAGCACCTCCTTGACGTCGGGGTGCGCGACGAAGGCGTCGGCCAGCGCCTTGGGATCGCCTCCCACGACGATCAGGTCGAGGTCGCCCACGGTCTCGCGGCGGCGCCGGCACGAGCCGGCCGCCTCGACGCGCTCGGCTCCGCGCTCTCGCAGGTACGCCGAGAGGAGCGCCACGGCCTCGTCGGCCACCGGCAGCAGGAATCGGCCCTGCTTCTCCCGGCGCTCCTGGAGGCCCTTCAGGATGCGGGCCTCCTTCTTCTCCTTCATGCCGGGCAGCGTCCGGAAGCGGCCGTCGGCGATCGCCGCCTCGAGGTCCGGAGCCGAGGTGACCCCGAGCTTCGTCCAGACGAGGCTCACGCCCTTCGGCCCGAGGCCCGGGATCTCGAGGAGCTCGAGAAGGCCTCCCGGCACCTCCTGGAGGAGCTTCCGGTGGTAGTCGCAGTCTCCGGTCTCGACGATCTCCTGATCTTCGCCGGCGATCCCCTCGCCGACGCCCTCGATGCTCCGCAGGTCCTCGCCGCTGCCGCACCATGGCGCCGACGTCGTGCCCGTGGGCCTCGACGGAATCGGCGCCCATCCGGTAGGACCGGATGCGGAAGGAGTTCTCCCCCTTGATGTCCAGGAGGTCGCCGATCTCGCGAAGACACGTGGGCGACGCGCTTGTTCTCCATCTCAGTCCCCCCCGGGACGCGGCTGGGGGAGCGTCAGGATGAACCGGGTGCCTCGTCCCGACCTGGCTCTCGAGGCGCGATGCTCCCGCCGTGCGCCTCCACGATCCTCCGAGCGATGGCCATGCCCAGCCCGGTCCCCCGCGCCTTCCCGAAGGTGAAGAACGGCTCGAAGACGCGCGGCTGGACGTCGTCGGGGATCCCGCGGCCCGTGTCCTCGAGGGCGATCTCGACCGACTCGCCCGAGGCGGAGGAGGCGAACGTGAAGGCGCCGCCGCGCGTCCATGGCCTCGAGGGAGTTGTTGGCGATGTTGAGGACGGCGCGCTTCATCCGGTCGAGGTCCACCAGGACCGGGCCGGCGTAGCGCAGGTCGGTCTTGAAGTGGATGCGGCGGGCCTGGAACACCGGCCTCGACGCTCCGGTGGATCTGCGATGCCAGGTCCGCGACGGGGACGGGCGCCAGGTTCAGCCGGATGCCGGCTCGCCCCTCGAGAACTCCAGGACCTCCTCGATCATGGCGCTCATCCGATCGCACTCCTCCCGGATGAGCCGGCCGCAGTCCTTCTCGCGGTCCCGGGGGAGGTCGAAATCCTCGAACATGCCCGCGTATCCCTTGATCGCCGTCATGGGATTGCGGAGGTCGTGGGCCAGGGCGGAGATCATGCGCGCCGATGGCCGAGAGGCGCTCCGACGCCACTCGCTCGTCGAGCGAGGCGCACGTTCTCGAGGCTCGCCGCCGCCTGATCGGCCAGGATGGCCAGCGCCTCCCGGGCGTCCGTCGTCCACGGCCGCCGGGTCGGGGAGGAGGATGAAGCCGAAGAGCCGATCGCCCTGCCGCAAGGGGCAGGGCGGCGAGCATCGGGGAGGCCGCCTGGTCGTTGCCGGCTCCGTCGTTGCGGCCGAGGGCCGCGACGATCGAGCGCCGCCCCTCGCTCGTCGAGAAAGGCCTCGGGCGTCCCCGACCAGAGGACCGGATGGGCGGCGCCCAGGCTGGCGACGGTCGCGACCCGGCTCGCTCCGGCAAGCGAAGCGGCGGCCTCGGCGACCCGGGCGAGGACGCGGCCCGCGTCGCCGGCCGGACGCCAGGTCGCGCCCGACCTCGTGAAGCGCCTGCAGGTGCGCGGCTGCGGCGCTCCAGCCGCTCGTGGTGCAGCTTGAGGTCGCGCCGCAGCCGGTACTGCGACAGGAGGCTGTGGACCGACATGGCGAGGTCCTCGGCCTCCCAGGGCTTCTCGATGTAGCGGTCGAGGCCGCCGTGGTTGATGGCGTGGATGGCCGAGTCGAGGCCGCCCTGGCCGGTGAGCAGGACCTTCATGACCTCCGGATGGGCCGTGTGCACCGTCTCGAGGAATCGGTCTCCCTTCAGCCCCGGCATCACCTGGTCGCAGATCACGATCTCGACGCGGTCTCCCACCGCGAAGACCTCCTCGATGAGGCCGCAGGGCCTCCTCGCCCGATTCGGCGCACTCGACGACGTGGGTCGAGCCAAAGCGCCGCGTGAGCTGGGTCGAGAGCTGGTTGAGGACGGCCTGCTCGTCGTCCACGCAGACGATCGTGCCACGGCCGCTCACAGCGCCGCCTCGACGGCCGGCGTCTGGATGGGAAGGAAGACCTCGAAGGCCGTGCGCCCCGGCTCCGACTCGACGCCGATGCGGCCGCGGTGGCGCGTCGACGATCTGATGGGCGATTCCGAGCCCCAGCCCCGTTCCCTCGCCCTGGTCCTTGGTGGTGAAGAAGGGGTCGAAGATCCGGCCCAGGATCGCCTCGGGTATGCCGGGTCCGGTGTCGGTGATCCGGACGGCGACGTCGTCGTCCTTGCGGTAGGTCTCGATGGTGATCCGTCCCATGCCGTTCATGGCCTGGATGGCGTTGTGGATCAGGTTGGTCCAGACCTGGTTCAGCTCGTTGGTGTTGCAGACGACCCTCGGAAGCCGGGAGTAGCGCCGCTCCACGACCACGCCGTACTTCACCTGGTTGCGGAGGATGGTGAGGGTCGTCTCGATGCCTTCGTGGATGTCCGCCTCCACCATCTCCGCCTGGTCGGGGTGGGAGTAGGTGCGCAGCGCCTTGACCATCCGGGTGACGGCGTCGATGGACAGGCGCACGTCGTTCACGGCGAGGGCGAGGCTGCCCGCGGTCCCGAGGAGCTCGAAGGGCGGCCGCGCGCCGGCGCCGCGGGCCGCCGCCAGCAGCTCGGCCACCTCGGTGTGGAGGCCGAGCCGCGCGAACGTGACCGCCATCTCGCGGGCCTCGGAGAAGCCGGCCTCGAGCAGCACCTCTTCGAGCACCCGGCTCCGCTGGCGGACCTCCGAGGTCGAGGCGCGGCTCCGCCTGGGGTCCGGCGAGAGGACCCGGTCGAGCAAAGCGTAGAAAGGCTCCGCCATGGGGGCCGGGACGCCCCCCGCGGCGAGGGCCCGGACCCGCCCCGTCAGGGCCTCGAGGTCGCCGGTCATGTTGACGATGGCCGCACCGATGGCGGAGGCGGGGGTGTTGATCTCGTGGGCGATCCCCGCCACGACCTGACCGAGGCTCGCCATCTTGTCGCGAAGGATCATCTGGGCCTCGGCCTTCTGCAGGCCGGCATAGGCCTTCATGAGGGCGTCGTTGGCCCGGCTCAGGTCCTGGGTGCGCAGGAGGACCTTCTCCTCGAGGCTCCGGTTCAGCTCGCCGATGGCCCGCTGGTTCGCCTGGACCTGGCCGACCATCTCGTTGAAGGTGCGCGCCAGCTCCTCGATCTCGTCGCCCGTGTCGATCTGGATCCGCGTCTCCAGGTCTCCGCCGGCCGCGCGGATCGTCCCCGCGACCAGGGTGGAGAGCGGCTCCGTGATGCGGCGCGCCATGACGAACGACCCGAGCGCGCCCAGACCAGCGGCCAGGAGGCCGACCGCCAGGAGCGTCAGACGCGTGTTGCGGATCCGGCGGTGCATGCTCTCGGTCGAGAGCCGAACGCGGACCGTTCCCCATTTCTCGTTGCTTCCCCGGATGAAGACCGGGACGGCGATGTCGAGGCCGCGCTCGAGGGCGCCGCTTCGCGTCCTCCCGTGGGATCTCCACGGCCACCGTGCGCTCGACTCGCGACGCCGCCGCTCCCGACGAGACGGGGTCGGTGAGGACCGTCCCCTGGCGCTCGACGTGGCCGCTGTACGCGGCCACGCGTCCTTCCTTGTCCAGGACGATGACGTCGGCGATCCCCTCTTCGTCGCGCTGTCGCGCGCTCGGCGCTCTGGGTGAGGGCCACGTAGTTGTACGACACGAGCGCCCCCTGGGACACGGCGGCGAGGTTCCGCGCGATCGAGAGGCCGCGCTGCTCGGCCTGGCGCGAGATGATGTCGCCCATCCGCTTCTCGACGAGCAGGGCGACCGGCACCATGATCGCCACGATCAGGGCGGTGAAGTACACGATGAACCGAGTCTGGAGCCGGATCCGGGGAAGCAGGGGAGGACCTCGGCGCCCTTTGTAGCACGGCGGCGGAGGCCGCGGCAACGCCCCGCAAGGCGACGGTTTATAATGGCTTCCATGCCGCCGGAGCCGCGCGACGACGGGGGTGATCGCCCCGAGCGGGAGCCCCGCTCCGAGCTGCTGCGCGGCCAGCTGCGCCAGTGGCTCGAGCAGATCGTCGTGGCCGGGAAGGCCGCCGAGCTGTTCGAGATCGAGATGTGGCTCCGCAGCTTCGAGCGCTTCTTCCGGATCAAGAACCAGCCCCTGTCCGAGAAGGAGACGCGCCAGCTCGCGCTCCGCAACTGGTCCGAGGAGCTGCGCCTCGTGGACAACGTCGTGGTGAGGGTCGTGCAGCTCTGCACGTCGATCCTGAGCGAGGACCAGGTCAACCTCACCCGCTTCGACAAGTACATCGAGGGCTATCTCAAGAAGGACGACGTCGTGGATCCCTTCATCGAGAAGGTGGTGCGCCAGTCCACGGCCGAGGCCGGTCTGACGCTCCTCCGGGAGGCCTTCGAGGACATCCACGTCCTGCTCGTGGACCTGACCCGCCTCTCGCGCATCCCCTACGCGACGTTCGGGGCCATGGGGAAGGTGCTCTATCGCGAGATCCGCAGGAGCGATCTCCTGGCGCTGCTCATCGACAAGAAATTCAAGCCCATCCACGACCGGATCACCAACCCCGCCATCGCCGCCACGATCCGGCGGATCGAGGACTCGCGCCAGCGGAAGCAGGCGGCGAAGGTCTTCCTGGAGTTCTTCCGCCTCCTCCACTACCTCGAGTACGCGGATCCGGAGGAGGCCGACGAGGAGACGCTGAAGAACACGCTGCTGATCTTCAGCCTCATCACGTCCGAGACCCGTCTTCTCCTGGCGTTCATCGAGAGCAAGGTGCTGAAGACCCTCGACGCCGAGGCGCCCCTCTACCAGCTCTACGACTCGTTCGTCTACTGCGTCCCGCTCGAGCTGAAGAAGGTCATCAACACCGAGCTCCTCGACATCTCGGTGTCGCGGCAGGCCGACAACATCCGGGCGCGCGTCGAGAACAGCCACGGGATCCTGAAGGACTGCTTCCAGCAGTCGGTGGTGCAGCTGGCCCAGGCCTTCGACGGCATCGACGGGAACGAGATCTTCCCCAACTTCACCGCCAAGCTCGAGCAGTCCGTCCACCTGCGGGACGGGCTCGCCCGGCTGGTGAAGTCCCTGCGGGACTTCCAGGGGAAGCGCGACGAGGCCAGCGCCATTCGGATGAAGGAGGACATCTCGCGGTTCTACGACACGAGCATGAAGTACCTGATGTACCGCGACTGGTCGGGCTTCGAGCTGTTCTTCATCGAGATCCTGAAGTGCACCAGCCTGCCCGCCCTCCAGCAGATCGGCCACCGCTTCGAGACGTTCCTCATGACGCTGCTCCGCGAGGTGCAGAAGCGCTCGATCCTCCAGAACATCCCCCCGGCGGAGGACCTTCGCGGCGTGGCGGAGGCGCCCGCGTAGGGAATCTGCTACACTCCCCGCCCGAAGCGCTCGAGAATGGCTGCCGACAAGAACCCCTTCGCCAAGTTCCTGACCCACTTCCCCAAAGGTCACGTCCTCTTCAAGGAGGGCGACGACGGCGAGGAGATGTACATCATCCAGACGGGGCGGGTGGCCATCAAGAAGAACGTGAAGGACGGGGACGCCGCCCTCCTGGCCACCCTCGAGAAGGGAGACTTCTTCGGGGAGATGGCGATCCTCGAGCGCCTCCCGCGCTCGGCCACCGCCGAGCTCGTCGAGGACGGCGACCTGATCGTGATCGGCGGCGACACCTTCGGGGACATGATCAAGGCCAACCCCGAGATCGCCGTCCGCATGCTCCGCAAGTACTCGATTCGCCTTCGAGACGCCGATCGGCAGATCGAGGAGATCCTGGCGCGGCAAGGGGGCGGGCCGGCGTCGTCGGCCGAGGAGGCCCAACAGGCGCCCTCCACGGCCGGCACGCTCCAGGCCGAGGCGCAGGCCTACTTCATCTCGGCGTCGACCGGGAACGTCTTCCCGGTCTTCAAGTCCGACGCCCTCCTCGGACGCTTCGACTCCGTCACCGGCATGCGCCCCGAGATCGACCTCACGGGCGAGGACCAGAGCCGCAACATCTCGCGGCGCCACGCCCGTCTGGTCATCAAGGAGGGGAAGTTCTTCGTGGCCGAGGAGATCGGCACGATGAACGGGACCTTCCTGAACGGCAAGAAGCTGGCCAACGGCGTTCTCACCCCCATCAAGGACGGCGACGAGCTGATCCTCTGCCGCCTCGTCCTGACCTTCAAGGGCCCGGGGGCCTAGACCGCCCCTCGCCGATCGCGACGTCCAGGGCCCGCGGGCTCCAGGAGAGCTCGCGGTGCGCGCGAGCCGAGTCCAACGAGACGTCGGCGGGTCGCGGGGCCCCCAGCGCGTGCTGGGCGGCCCGAACCGGCTCGATGAGCCCGGCGTCGAGGCCCAGGCGCCGCGCGGTCCGCACCCCCAGCTCATGGCGGCTCAGGCGCTCGGGCCCTCCGAGGTGGAACGTGCCGGTGGCAGACCCCTCGAGCAGCCGGCGGAGGGCCTCGGCCAGCGAGCCCGCGTCGACGGGCGTGCGGAACTGGTCCACGAAGAGGCGCACCCGCTTCTGCCGGCCGAGGCTCCAGGCGACGGCCTCGGAGGCCGTGGGACGAGGGCCGAAGCCGCATCCGACGACGAGCGACACGCGGGCCACGGCGCTCCCCGGGCACTCGGCCCGGGTGGCTTCCTCGCCCGCGAGCTTGGTCCGCCCGTAGGCCAGGAGCGGGCCCGTGGGGTCCGTCTCCGCCCAGACCTGTCGGTCCCCGGCAAAGACGAGATCGGTCGACAGGGCCACGAGTCGGACCCCGCGCACCTGGCAGACGCGGGCCAGGAGGGCGGAGGCGCCGACGTTCAAGGCGACGGCGGCCTCGGGCTCCCGCTCGCAGCGGTCGGGATCCGCCAATGCCGCCGCGTGAAGGACCGCGTCGGGGGAGGATCCGTCCAGTGCCCGCTCGACCGACGCCCCGGACAGCAGGTCCAACGGGAGGGTCTCGAGCCCCTCGGGGGTCGGAGCCGCATGCCGCCCGGCCACCACCGAATGCCACCGGGACAGGAGGGTCGCGAGAGGCCCCCCAAGCGTCCCACCGGCTCCGGTCACGAGGACCCTCATGCCGCCCCTTTGCCCCCTCGGGTCAGATGCCGTATCATCTCAGGCACTTACAGCGACCATGAAATTCCCCGGTAGCAAGCTCCTGCACCACTGGGACCTCGAGACGCAGAAGCTTTCCCTCGACGACCTCTTGCGCTCGTGCCAACAGGTGGGCCTCACCGGGTTTGCGGAGCTGAAGCTCCCGCAGGCCGTCGGGATGATCTTCTACTATCTCGGCGGAGAGGTGAACGCCCTCTACCGGGAGGGGGCCGTGGCCTACCACGGGCAGGCGGCCCTCGAACGACTTCGGACGGGGGTCACCGGCGACGAGGGGGTCATCTCGGTTTACGAGCTGCCCCTCGACATGGCGCACCTGCTGCGAGGGATCACCAACAGGCAGAAGCTCCGCGAGACCCTGAAGAGCAAAGCGGACCTCGTCGAGCTGCTCCGCCGCATGGAGAAGGCGGAGCACACGGGGACGCTGGAGATCCAGACGAGCCTGGGTTCGTCGATGATCCTTCTGGTCCGCGGGCGCCTGTCCAACACGTACTGGGAGACCTCGGGGGGCCTCACGTTCGAGAAGGGGGAGGCCCGGCAGCGGCTCGAGGAGGCCCTGGGGAAGGAGGAGGCGCAGCTCTTCCTGGCCGAGTTCTCGCGAGACATCTGGAAGACCCGTCACGAGGTGCAGTCGTCGGTCCGGAGCCGGCTCGAGCGCCGGGAGGACGCGAACGCACAGGCCACGGACCAGGTCGCCGCCGAGGAGAGCGCACTCCGGACGCAGATGCTGGAGGACCTCCACCTCCAGGTCCCGTCACTCGTGCAGGCCTTCATCTTCGACCTCATGACCGGCGTGATCCTGGCGCGCAAGGGGCGGGGGACCTCGGCGATCCGGGTCGGCCTGCTGGCCGAGAAGGTCCCGTCCATCACCATCTACCTCCGCGACCTCGTGGCGACCGAGGACGCCGACCAGGTCGAGCTGATCGAGCTGTCGACCGAGCGCGTCGCCACCCTCGTCGCGATCGTCCCCGAGGCGCAGGAGGCCATCGCCGTCCTGGCCGACAAGGCGCAGCCCACGGCCCTCATCGGCGCCGCCCTGAGCCGGGTCGTCCGCTCCTACGCGTCGCGCCTCCACCCCGCCACGGGGCGCCGTCATCTCGTAGCGCGGGGCTCAGTCGGCCATCACGGCGCCGCCGTTCACGCACAGGATCTCGCCGTAGAGGTACGACGACAGCCCCGAGGCCAGGAACGCCACGGGACCGGCGATCTCGTCGGGCGTTCCGACGCGCCCGAGGGGAATCGGCGCGAGGGCGGCGGCGCCCGCCGGGCCCTCGAGGGCTCCTCGCGACATGTCGGTCATGACCCAGCCGGGGGCGACGCCGTTGACGCGGATGCCGTGGGGCGCCAGCTCGGCAGCGAGGGACTTCGTGAGGGCGATCATGCCCCCTTTGCTGGCGGAGTAGTGGGAGTAGTGCGCCTCGCCGCGCTGACCGGAGGTCGAGGCCATCAGGACGATGGTCCCGGAACGCGCGCGGCATCATCTGGCGGGAGGCGTGGTGGCAGACCGCATAGGCGCCCCCCAGGTTCACCCGTATCGTCTCGTCCCATTGGGCGGGCGTCATCTCGTGGATGGGCGCGCGCTTCCAGATGCCGTGGTTCACCACGAGGATGTCGAGGCCGCCGAATCGCGCGGCCACCTCGGCGACGAGGCGCCCGGCCTCCGCCGGATCGGAGACGTCGGCCTTGAGGGCGAAGGCCTCGCCGCCTCCCGCATTGGCCTGCGAGACGGTCTCGTCGGCCGACGCGGCGTCGCCCACGAAGTTGACGCAGACGCGAGCGCCGAGCCGCGCGAGAAGTACGGAGACGGCACGCCCGATCCCGCGGCCGCCTCCGGTCACGAGGGCGGCCTTCCCGTCCAGACGGAGGTTCATCCGGCGGGTAATTGACCACAAACGACGCGGGGACACAAACAAGAGCGGCTAGAATGGCGGCGATGCCGTTCATCACGTTCGAGGGGATCGAGGGGAGCGGGAAGAGCACCCAGGCGCGCCGGCTGGCGCGAGAGCTGGGCCCCGACACGGTCCTCACCCAGGAGCCCGGAGGCACGGTCATCGGACGCTCGATCCGCGAGGTCCTCCTCGACCGGCGCAACCAGGGGATGACCGCGGAGGCCGAGCTGCTCCTCTACTTTGCCGATCGCGCCCAGCACGTGGGGGAGATCGTCGCGCCGGCCCTCGCCGCCGGCCGTACCGTCGTCTCCGACCGGTACATCGACTCGTCCCTGGCCTACCAGGGGTACGGCCGGGGCCTCTCGCTGGAGATGATCGGGGAGGTGGCTCGAGCGGCGACCGGAGGGCTCCGACCCGACCTCACGGTCTTCCTCGACGTCCCCGTGGATGCCGGCCTGTCGAGGGTCGGGCGCCGCGGCGCCAGCGACCGCCTCGAGTCGGAGGTGCGCGAGTTCCACGAGCGCGTCCTGGAAGGCTATCGCACCCTCATCGCGCGCGAGCCCGAGAGATGGGCTTGCGTGGACGGCATGGGGGAGGAGGAGGCGGTGGCCCAGCGCGTTCTCGCGGCCGTGGGGTCCAAGGGGCTGCGCGCCTCGGCGGGGCGGCATGTTCTCTGATGTGATGGGGCACGAGCGGATCCGGGAGCCGCTGGGCCGCGCCGTGGGCAGCGGCCGCCTGCCCCCGGCGCTTCTCCTTTCCGGGCCGGAAGGGATCGGCAAGAAGACGCTCGCCCTCGTGGTCGCCCGGGGTATGCTCTGCGAGCGCGGCCCCGGCGAGCCCTGCGGCGAGTGCACCCACTGCCGCCGGCTCGGGCGATCCATCGCGGCGCTCCCCGAGTGGCGCGCGGAGGCCGCCGACAAGACCGACGAGCCCGCCCGGCTCAACCACCGGCTCCATCCCGACGTCGTCCTCGTCGAGGCCTGGAGAACGGCGACGCGCACCGAGATCAAGGTGGCGCAGATCCGCGACCTGGTGGGGGAGGTCGCGGCGCGGCCGTTCGAAGCGCGGTCTCGCCTCTTCGTGATCGACGACGCCCACGCGATGAACGATCAGGCCGCGAACGCCCTGCTGAAGAGCCTGGAGGAGCCTCCGGCCACGTCCCATCTGATCCTCGTGACGCCTTCGCCCCAGGCACTGCTTCCGACCATCAGGTCGCGGTGCCAGGCGCTGCGCATGGGGCCGCTGACCACGGCGACGGTCGAGGCCTACCTGGTGAAGAGCGCCCGCCTCGGTCCGGAGGAGGCGCGCCTCCGCGCCAGCCTGGCCGAAGGGAGCGTGGGCCTGGCCCTCGCCCTCGAGTCCGACGAATACCGCGAGCTGCGCGACGAGATCCTGGCGCTCCTCGAGTCGGCCGGCGCGTCCGGCGTCCTGGCGCGTCTCGAGGCGGCAGAGCGACTCGCCGACCGGGACGACCCCATGCGGGCGCTTACGGTACTGCGAGGGCTGCTGCGCGACATCACGGTTCTGCGCGACGGGGCTCCGCTCGAGAGGCTCCAGAACGCCGACGTCGCGCCCCGTCTGGCGGCTCTGTCCCGCGGCACGATGGGGGAGCGCGCCGAGGTGGTGGCCCAGGCCGCCGCCCGGACACGGATAGCGCTCCGCGGAAACGCCCACAAGCTCCTCGTGATGGACCTCCTGATGGACACGCTCGCCTAGCAGTCTCTTCTTGCGCCGCGCGGAGCGGCGTGCTAGAACCGAAGGCAAGTCCATTCCGGCCGGGAGCCTCCACCCGACGCGAGAGCCGCGGCGTCCTGCACACGGCCTCCTCCGCGCCACCCCGGCCCGAGCACGCCGGCAGGAGGTCGGCTCCAATGAACCGCAAACTCATCCGCCCCGATCTCACCGAGCTCAAGGAGCAGTTCCAGGCCAGCGGCAAGGCGTACCGCGTCGCGAAAGCCCATCCCACCCGAGCAGACGAACGCCGAGAGCTTCTACTACCTGAAGCAGATGACCAACAAGACGCGCATGGTCATCCATCTGAAGGACGGCGAGGAGCTCCGCGGCGTGATCGAGTGGTACGACAAGACCGCCCTCAAGATCCACCGCCCCGACGCCCCGAACATCCTCCTCCTGAAGGACAACGTGAAATACATGTACAAGGAGAACGAGGACAAGGACCTGGATACGGACTAGGGGCCAACGACTTAGCGGGAGCGAGTAGCCCCCGAAACCCCGTTTGCTACCACTTTGCTACCACTCTGGACGGGGGCTGCACGACCGAACACCTCGTTCAGCGCCCCCACGTCCGACTTCGGGAGCCAGCTGCCGTACGTGTCCACGGTCATCTGGATCGAGGCGTGGCCCAGCTGCTGCTGGACGTAGACGGGGGAGACGCCGGCCGCGACCAGCTGGGAGCCGAAGCTGTGGCGCAGGCTGTGGGGGGTGTGCCAGGGGGGAAGGCCGGCCAGCTTCACCACGCGGATCATGGCGCGGCGGATCGTCTTGACCACACGCTGTTCGTCGGTGGCGTCCGGGACTTCCGGGAGGTCCGGGAACAACACCCAGGTCACGGTGGGGGAGCCATCCCGGAGGCCGGCCTCCCGCTGACGACGATGGAGCCCACGCAGAACGTCCCGGAGAGGGTCGGCCATGTCCACCATCCGGCTCGACGCTCGGTCTTTAGCCCGCCGAGTAGCTGTCGATCCACTACCAGCCGCTGTCCCTTCAGGTCTACGCGGTCCCACTGAAGCGCGATGGCCTCCCCGACCCTGAGACCGGCGTACGCCATCAAGGCGAACGCGGGCAGCATCTCGGGTTCGTGCTCCCTGGCCGTGGACAGGAACTGGTGCAGCTGGTCCACGTCGAACGCCTTGGGCTTCGACTTGTCGCGCTTGGTGCCGAGGTTCAGCCGCCGGCCGAGCCGCTGGAGTGGATTCGGCACCACGAGACCGTCTTCCATGGCCTGGGTCATGAGCGAGGAGAGCGTCAGGAGGAGGTTGTTGACGGAGCCACGGGCGAGCTTGCGCCGACCGAGGTTGGGTTTCCGCTGGCCTTGGAAACTCGCGGCCTCGTCCTCCAGCTTGCCGACGAGGAGATCCTTGACGACGGCGCGGGTCAACTCGCGGACCTTGAGCCGACCCAGCCGTGGGACGAGATGAAGTCGGAGGGAAGACTCGTATCGGGTGACCGTCTTCGGGGCGATGTTGCGGGCCGCGCACTCCTTCAGGAAGCGAGCCGCGTACTCCCCGATCCTGATATCTGGATCGACCACGGGGACGGTGACCTGTCCCGTCCGCGCCAGCTTGCCCTCGGCCTCCGCGACTTCGGCTTGGGCCTTGGTGTCGCACGACACCCACCGCGGTCGGAATGAGGGTCCGTGTCGCCTGAATACGAAGACAGCGGGGGGGTGGGGTAGGGAAAAACGCGGCGCTTGACCCGCGGGGTTCGGCGATCCAAACTCTGCCTACACAATACTCGGTAGGCGTCGGAGAGATCGCCAGAGAGGAGGGTCCATGCCCCATCCCATAGGTGCCCTTTCCAGGATCGCGCTCGGTTGCTTTCTTGTGGCGCTGCCAGGCTGCGGCGGAGGCGGGGGCAGCCCCTCGGCCCCGACAACGATGCCGCCCGGGCCCGTCTCGACGGTCGTCGCCCAGGGCACGTTCCATCTCATCGATGCGCCGACGGCGACTCTCAACGGCCAGCTTTGTGACGCCTTTGTGCTCGTGCCCTTCACGACGACCGCGACGGGCACGCTGGGAGTAACCGTGAGCTGGTCGCATGCCACCAACGACCTGGACATCGGCGTCGAGCGGGGATCGTGCACCTGCGACGCGCTCTTGGCGGGGAAGTGCGTCGACGTCGCGGGCTCTGATAGCCCCACGGCGAAGCCGGAGACCCTGAGCATCAGCAACCTCGCGGCCGGAACCTACACGCTGGGAGTGGTCAACGTCGGCCCCGGGCGCGAGGCAGGTTCGTACCAAGTCTTACTGACCCATTGAGGACCGAGTCCCACTTAAGGGGCGGGGTGACAAGGGAAGGCGATGAGCCAACCGCCTCCGGAGGATTCCTCTCCGCTACCGCGCTGCTACCAGTCTGAGCCAACCTGAGCCGGTTTCAGACCGGACGCGAAAGGCTCCGAACCTTGCCTAACACTGGCTTGGACGGTTCTGGACGTGAACGCCGACACCCCGAGTTCTCCAAGGAGAACGAGGACAAGGACCTGGATACGGACTGAGGGAATACGAGGACACCGCCGACTCAAGGACTCAGCGACGAACTGGATGTTCACCCGGGGTCGGTGGAGAGGCGGGATCCGCCTAGCGTCCCGGATGGGGGGCGAGGCGTTCCAGTTCCTCGAACCAGTTCAGGACGACCCGCAACTCGAGAGGGGCCGCTGTCCTCCTGGGCAAGACCGCCAAGAAGCGCTTTCCATCGGGCGCGACCTCGAATTGGGCATGGACGTTCGGGCCCTCCGCGGTCGCCGGGTAGGCCTGTTCGAGGACGACGCGCGGCCGTCCCACCTGGAGAGCGGGTCCCGTTTCCAGGGTTGTGACCATCAACGCGTCCTTGTGTAGATAGAAGAGGTCGCGCCCGTTGGGCCCCCAGCGAGGGAGGCGGCCGCCGTCGGGCGAGACTTGCGTTCGAGGCCCAGGCCCAGGAAAGGCCTGGACGTAGACGTTCGGCCGTCCGACATCGTCCGAAACAAAGGCGATGAAACGGCCATCGCGAGAGAAGGAGGGATCCTCCTCCTCGTAACGGCTGCCCAGCAGGAGCGAAGGCTCGCCACCCGAGAAGGTCCAGATGTCGAGGTCGCCGCGGCTCGTGTATTCGATGAAGAGCAGCGACCGGCCATCAGGAGACCAGCTCTCGGGGAGGGCGTGGGACGCGAACTCGAAGAGGCGTGCAGGCTCACCGGTCCCGTCCGCACGCCTTCGGTAGAAGCCTTTATGCTCGCCGGAATACTCGTACGTCACGAATGCGCCGTCCGGGCTCCAGACCGATCCCGCGCTGTCTTCCGCGAGCAGTCTCCTCGTGCCGCGCTCCAGGTCGTGGATCCATACGCTTCTATTGGGGCCTTCGACCACGGTTACGGCGGCCTGCCGTCCATTCGGGGAGAGGCGGGACGGATACTGGCCGATCGGCCCCGGGTCACCGGGAATCCGAGCGAGGTTCCCGGTTTGGTCCATCCACACGAGCTCGGCCTCGCGGACGCGTTCGAACGGCAGGTAGACGACCGTGCCGTTGTCGGACACGGCGACCGAGGCATAGCTGCCTTCGTTGTTCTGGATGCCCTGGATCAGGGGGATCGCCTCACCGAGGGGGTGGAATTGGTCATCAACGGCCACAGCGAAGAGCGCACGGCCCTCCGCGTACACGATGTGGCCGGTGCGAACGTAACGCGCCATCAGGCTGCTCCCGCCCCGCATCAGCCGCCGCCGTCTGCCGGTCCTTCGCGACAGCGCCTCGAGATGAGCCTCGCCCGCCTTGATGCTGGAGACGAGAAGGTCACTCCCGCCCGGGAGGAAGGCCTGGGCCACCACTGTTTCTTCCTCTCCCGGCGCTCGATCCAGGACTGGGATCTTCTCCACCTGGCCAGTCTTCACCGAGATCGACGAGATCGATGAGTTGTCGCTCACCACGATCTCATCCCCCGGTCCCCAGACCGCCCCGCGGATTCCGGGCGCCGGACCGATGTCGATCGGCGGACCGCCAGAAACGGAGACCCTCCACAGCCGAGCTCCGTCCGAGAAACCGATCCAGCGTGAGTCCGGCGAGAAGAATGGATTGTGCCCCCAGGCGTGAAGCGGCCTCGTGGAGTCATCGGAGAGGTCCCGGAGGACGACGCTGCTTGCGCCACTGACGTCGGCACAGACGATGAGCCTCCCGTCGGGCGAGATGGCCAGTGGGAAATTGGCTCCGGACAAAATGATGTAGAGGTCGTCCAGCTTACCTTGCTCTCGGAGGATCACCGCCGTCCGGGTGACGGGCTGGTGGAGCCGTTCGCGCGTCTCGCGCCAGGCCAGCCAGGCACCGAGACCCGCGAGCAGCGCGCCGATGAGAGCGGCGCCCAGAAGCGCCGAAGAGCCATGAAAGCGCCGTGGCGCCCGCTTTCCCCTCTCGTCGGGGCGGGCGTCCACCTCTTCAAGATCGAGCCGCGCGTCTCCGATGTGCTGGAGGCGCTTCCGCACATCCTTGGTCAGACACCGCCGCAATAGGCGCCGCACGCCGTCCGGTATGGGATCGGGCATGGCGCTCCACGCCGGCTCCCGCTCGAGAATTCCGGCGAGGGTGTCGGAGGTTGTCGCCCCGCCGAAGGCCTTTTGGCCGCTCAGCGATTCGTACAGGCAGCAGCCGAAGGACCAGATGTCCGTGCGCCGGTCCAGGGCCTGGCCGCGCGCCTGCTCCGGGCTCATGTAGGTGGGCGTTCCCAGCACCATCCCTTCTCGCGTCGCTTCCCCCGACGGGGTCGGGATGGCCTCGGCGCCGGCCGCCTCGAGGGCCTTGGCGAGGCCAAAGTCCAGGAGCTTCACCCGTCCGTCCGGGGTCACTTTCACGTTCGCCGGTTTGAGGTCCCGGTGAACGACGCCCTTCTCGTGGGCCGCCTCCAGCGCTTCGGCCATCTGCCGGCCGACCGACAGCGCCTCCCCGATCGGCAGCGGACCGCGACGCAGGCGCTCCTCGAGCGTCTGCCCGGGCACCAGCTCCATGATCAGGAAGCGCTGGCCCTCCACCTCCTCGAGGCCATGCAGGGTCGCGATGCCGGGGTGATTCAGCGAAGCGAGAAGGCGGGCCTCACGAGCGAGCCGGCTCAGCCGATCGGGATCGGAGGACAGCTCCCGTGGCAGCAGCTTGAGCGCAACCTCCCGTCCGAGCGTCGTGTCCTGCGCCCGATAGACCTCGCCCATTCCCCCCGCGCCGAGAAGCGCGAGGACCTCGTAGCCGCCGAGCCGGCGGCCGACGAAGGAGGCACCGTCCTTCGCCAGATCCCGGGCTGCCACGTCGAGGGCCGGCTCTTCCAGGAATCCGTCCGCGCCGGCGGCGAGCAGCGACTTCACGTCGCGAAGGAGGTCCTCGTCCCCCAAGCAAGCCGATTCCAGGAAGGCGGCCTGCTCCCCGTGAGGCCGCTCGGCGGCCTCGTGGTAGAGCCGCTCAACCGTCTTCCAGCGGTCGCCTTCCATTGCCATCCCCTCGCCTCATTTCCCGGCTCAGCCAGGCCCGGGCCAGCCTCCAGTCGCGCAGAACCGTCTGCGGTGACACCTTCAATACCTCCGCGGTTTCCTCCGCGCTCAGCCCTCCGAAGAAACGCATTTCCACCACGCGTTCCTTTCGCTCGTCGGTCTCGGCCAGCGCCCGCAGAGCCTCGTCGAGCCGCACGAGATCAGGCGCCTTTTCCCGGCCCATCAGCTCCTCGTCGAAGGACACGGGCATGGCTCCGCCACCGCGCTTTCGGGAACGGCGCGCGCGCGCGTGGTCCACCAAGACCTGGCGCATCAGGCGCGAGGACAGCGCATAGAAGTGGCTGCGATCCCGCCAACTCACCGGCTTGGAGCCCACCAGACGCAGGTAGGTCTCGTGGATGAGCGCGGTCGGCCGCAGGCTGTGTCCGGCCCGCTCGCGGCCCATGAAGCCCCGCGCCCGCCGACGCAACTCCTGGTACACCAGCGGGACCAACTCTTCGAGCGCGGACTCATCCCCGCGGCTCCAAGCCTGAAGCCATCCGGTGACGTCGTCTGGCGAGCTGGAGCCCATGGCCCCCCATCGGCGCGTTGGAGGAACGGCTCCGCCGATCTTATCACCGGCGTTGTCGTTCCCGGACCCGTCCGACGCATCTGCGGTTGAGACCTGCGCGGTCTCCCGATGCGAAAGGACGGGCTCGATGCTTTGTGCTCTCGGTGCCACCGCCGTCGTCATTGCGCTCGCCGCCGGCCCGGCGGCCGACGGCCCCGCGACTCGCCACGCTTTCCTGCTCCACCTCAAGCCCATGGATCAGGGGACGGTGCGCCGCGCCCTCGATCTGGCCCTCGCCATGCTCGAGTCGCCCGGTTGCTCGCAGGTGTACTCGGACTTCCAGCTACCGGAGGGGGGCACGCCCCAGGACGAGTTGGACAAGAGGGGGGTCAAGCCCGAGGAGTTCCTCGAGACCCTCGTGTTCACCGACGGGAGCCGCGAGCCGGTCTGCGGAATGGGAGCGGCGGCGCTCACTACGAAGCCCAACACCGGGCTCATCTTCGTGTGCCCCCTATTCTCAGGGCTCCAGATCCGGGAGCCCCAGAGGTCGGCCACCCTCGTCATCCACGAGTCGCTGCACGCCCTGGGGCTTGGAGAGAACCCCCCGAGCAGCAACGAGATCACCCGCCGCGTCGAGCGCAGGTGCTGGAAGGTCGCGAGGAGTATCGGGACTTCCGCCCGGTAGCGGACTGCCCCGTCCAGATCGCCCAGGGGGGCTGGTGGTTGCGAAGCAGGGATTACCGGTCGCGTTACCGGTAGCATCAGGACTCCCCCCGAAACGATGGGGAACCGTCGTCAGTCGGATCGTCGGGGTGGCTCCTTGGCCTGCGGCGCTACACTGCGTTCGGCGCAGTCTTAATTTGCCAGTACATTGCCGCTACTTTCCAGCGACTGGATTTGCCATGACTGACAAGAGCGTCTGGTTCGTGACCGGTGCCGGCCGTGGCATGGGCGTCGACATCGTGAAGGCGGCGCTCGCCGCGGGCCACGCCGTCGTCGCGACGGGCCGCAACACCGACGCCGTGACCAGCGCGCTCGGGGAGGCCGACGACTTGCTCGTCGTCAAGCTCGACGTGACCCGTCCGGAGGATGCCAAGGCAGCGGTGGCCGCTGTCGTGAATCGCTTCGGCCGCATCGACGTGCTCGTCAACAACGCCGGCAACTTCTACGCGGGGTTCTTCGAGGAAATCTCTCCCGAAGACTTCCGCGCACAGATCGAAACCAACCTGTTCGGCCCGGTGAACGTCACCCGCGCCGTGCTCCCCGTCATGCGTGCCCAGCGCCGCGGACTCATCGTGACGATCTCCTCGACCGGCGGCATTGTCCGGGCAGGCGTTTGTCTCGGCCTACTCCGCGGCGAAGTTCGGCGTCGAGGGATGGATCGAGTCGCTGGCCCCCGAGGTTGCGCCGTTCGGCATCCGCACGATGCTCGTAGAGCCCGGCTTCTTCCGCACCGAGTTGCTCACGGACGAGTCAACGAAGTGGCCCGATGCATCGATCGACGACTACGCTGAGAAAACCAGGCAGACCGTCACCGCCTGGAAGAAAATGAACGGATTACAAGGCGGCGACCCCGCGAAGCTCGCCAAGGCGCTGATCACACTCGCGGACAGCGACGAGCCCCCGCTGCGCTGGCCCGCCGGTGCCGACGCCGTCGAGACCTTCGAGAAGAAGGCCAAGGAGTTGCTCGCCCAGGCCAATGCCCACCGGGCGCTGTCCTCGTCGCTCGCGCACGACGACGCCAAGTAGTTGATTGAGCAACCGGGGACATAGCTAACAAAACGTCCGGGGAGAGCGAGTGCGTCAGGTTGCTACCACGCTGCTACCAGTCTGAGGCAACCTGAGCCAGTCTCAGACCGGGCGGGGATGGCTCCGACCGTTGTCTGAGATGGGCCTAGATGGTCCTGGGTGGGAGCGACGACACCCCTCGCGCTTCAAGGAGAACGAGGACAAGGGTTATGACCTGCGCCGTGTCGTATGCGACACGTTCTCAATACCCAGCAGAGCCGACCCGTCCGACCAAGCCCGCGGCGCACTCGGACCTCTCAACACAACCGTCGTCGAACACATGAGGGCGGTGTCCTCGGAGGCGGATCTCCTTGCTCGGGAGGGGCCCGCTCGCAAGCCAAGGTCGTCGGGGGATGCCGCTGTCGGCGCGACGGCTGTTATGCTCTGGCGCAAACGCCCCTGAGGAGGTCACGATGGTTGTGGGAAGACGCTGGGTGATGGCATGCCTGATCGGGTCGCTCGCGGGAGCCGGTGGGGCCCTCGGGGCGCAGAAACCCGAGGACGCGGCTCAGGCCGCTGCCGAGTCCTGGTTGAGGCTTGTGGATGCGGGAGACTATTCGGCGTCCTGGGCCCAGGCGGCCACGACGCTCAAAGGGGCCGTCAAGCAGGCGGAATGGGCCCAGGCGGCAGGGGGCCTTCGGTCCCCCTTGGGCAAGCTCGTGTCTCGCCGGCTGAAGTCGCGCGAGTACACGGAGAAGGGGCCTACGACCCGCGTGATCGGCGGCCGCGTGTACACGTGGAACGGGCACGCGAAGTGCGTGATCGTCCAATACGACAGCGTGTTCGCCAACAAGGCCTCGGCCGTCGAGACCGTGATCCCGGTGCCGGACTCCGACGGCGCCTGGCGCGTCTCCGGCTACTCCATCCGCTGATCGGAGGCCGCGCCCGCAAGGCGAGGCCAATTCGGCCCTCTGGTTGCGTTCGAGCGGGCGGGGGTCTACGCTTTCGACAACGAGTTTTCGGGAAACCTAGAGGCCGCGCGACGGGTCGTGGGCCAAGCCTCCCCCCTGGGCGGGTCCTCCGACCAATGCTGCGGAGGAGGATTTATGGCACTTGGCAAGTCGGGAGTGTTCTTGGCGGGCGCGTTCCTGTTCGTCGCCACCGCCGGTGTGGCCGAGGAGTTCGCAAACGACGCCTCGGTGTCGCGGGAGATGGTGTCCCGCGAAGGGCAGCGGCTGCTGTTCACCGTGAAGCCTCCGAAAGGCCAAAGCGTCGATGCGAGGGTCTTCGACCTCTTCGAGATCGACGAGGGCAACGACGGCAACGAGGGCGGCCAGGCGATGACCATGGAGGCCGGGCGGAAGCACAAGGTGTCCGAGCCCCAGGACGCCGAGGTCCTCGACCTCACCGGCTACACGTTCCGGATCGAGGCGGTCGCGCTCGCGAACAGCTGCTCGACCAAGAACGTGACGGTGAAGAACAAGAAGAGCACCATAAGGGGCGGCGGGTTCGTGGCGGTCGACGCCATCGGAGCCTCGGCGATCTTCGTCGCGGTCTATCCCGTGCAGGGCGACGTGGATGCGTACACCTCTACCGGCACGGCCAGGACGCCGTGCAGTCAATCGATCAAGAACGCCGGGCAGTTCGACATCGCGAAGTGCTCGTTCTCGAGCTGCAACGCCTCGGGAGACGTGCTGAGCGGCTATGTCGACAACCCACTGTCGAGCTCGGTGCAGTGGGTCGGCGCCATCACCGTAACGTTGGCGCGATAGAGGCGACCGGTGCGTCGCCCGCCTGCTGACGGGCGGGCGACGGGCTTTCGGCGCCGGATCAAATCCCTGGACGCGGCGGCACGCGTTACAGGAGAACCAAGGTCCGTCCACGAGCGTATATCCCCCCGGAGTCCTGCGAGGAGGAACGGGTGATACAGCTCTCGGACGTGCGATACACCTTGCGGCTGTGGCGGCGACACCCGACGTTGGTGGCGGTGGCCGGCCTCTCGCTGGGTCTCGGCGTGGGCGCCACGACCACGATGTACAGCGTCGTGAACCGGGTCGCCCACTACGACCTCGGCTTCGCCCAGGCGGACCGCCTCGCGGTGCTCTGGAGCACGGACCTGGTCCACGGCATCACCGAACAGCCGCCGAACTGGGAGATCGCCCAGGCCCTGCTGAAGGACGGCCACTCGTTCGAGGCCTTCGGCTTCTTCCAAGGGGGCGGAGCCCCGGTCACGCTTTCGGGCACGAGCGACACGAGCCGCGTCTCCCAGATGCCGGTGGACGCCGGCGCCCTGTCGATCGTGGGGGTTCCGCCGCTCCTCGGGCGCACGTACCGCATCGAGGACTTCGACGACGTGGTCAAGCAGAAGGAGGCTCGTGCCGTCGTCGTGAGCTACGGCACCTGGCAGCGCCTTCTCGGGGGCGCCAAGGACGTGATCGGGACGACGATTCGCGTGGACGGCGAGCCGCGAACCGTCATCGGCGTCATGCCCCAGGGCTTCGCCCTCGTCCCCTGGGTGGACGACATCGCCTTCTGGGCGGCCAACGACCTGAGGCGGATCCCCGAGGCGCGTTGGATGACCACGGTGGGTCGGTTGAAGCCCGGGGTCACCGTGGCGACGGCGCAGGCCGAGGCGACCGCCATCGGTCGCCGGATCGCCGAGGCGCACGGCGAGAAGAGCGAAGCGCTGGGCGCCAGCGTCGTCCCCCTCCACGAGGCCTTCTTCGGAGATGCCCGCAGGGGCCTCACGTTCCTGCTCGGCGCCGTCAGCTTCGTCCTGCTCATCGCCTGCGCCAACGTCGCGAACCTGCTGCTCGCGGCCGGCACGGCGCGCCAGAAGGAGCTGGCGCTCCGCGCCGCGGTGGGAGCCGGCCGCCGGACGCTGATGCGCCAGCTCCTGACCGAGAACCTCATGCTCGCGCTGGTCGGCGGCGGGCTCGGCCTGCTCCTCACGTTCTGGGGAGCCCGTTCGTTCGCGCTCATCATCCCCGAAGGCTTTCCGGAGCTGCTGCGCCACATCGGCGTCGACGGGCGCGTGCTGGCTTTCGCCCTGGGGATCTCCGTCGTGTCCAGCCTCGTGTTCGGCCTCGTGCCGGCCCTCAGGGCGTCGCGCGTGGACCTGAACGAGGTCATCAAGGGGAGGGCGGTCGCGGATCCACCACGGGCCGGCGGCGGGGTCGGAACGCGCTCCTGGTCGCCGAGGTGAGCCTCTCGATGGTGCTGCTGGTGGGCGCCGGGCTCATGATGCGCGGCTTCCTGCGCGAGCAAGGAACGCTCCCCGGGTTCGACACGAAGCGACTGCTCACGACGGACATACTCCTCGGCGGCACCAAGTACTTCGACAAGACGCCCCAGGACATGAACCTGGTGACCCCGCAGGTCGAGGCGTTCTACGACCAGGTCCTCGAGCAGGTGCGGGCGCTTCCCGGCGTCACTCATGCCGGGATCGTGAGCCGGCTGCCGATGGACGTCTGGGCCTTCCCGTTCGCCGTGGTCGGGAGGCCCGCGGTGGAGGCCGGCCACGAGCCCCACGCGGACTTCAACGAGGTGGATCCCGAGGCGCTCGAGACCCTCGGCATCCGCGTGCTCCGCGGCCGCGGCATCGAGGAGCGCGACGTGGCCTCGTCCCCGTGGGTCGCGGTCGTGAACAAGACCTTCGCCGAGCGGCACTTCCCGAACCAGGATCCGATCGGCCAGGCGATCCGCATCTCGATGGGGGATCCGGGCGAAGGTCAGGTCGTCCAGGAGCCGCAGCAGCGGGAGATCGTGGGCATCGTCGCCGACGTGACGTATCCCAACTTCTTCGCCGAGAAGCCGGCCGCCGTGTACGTCCCCTTCCGGCAGCATCTCTGGCAGTACGCACGAGAGGAAGAGTGGCTTCACACGCGCAAGGTGCTCGCGGTCCGGACGGCCGTCGATCCCGTGGGGTTGATGCGTCCGATCAGGGAGGCGGTCGCCGGCGTGGACCGCGACCAGACCGCGCACGAGATCATGACCATGGACAGCCGGGTGGCCTCGTCACCGTCGGTCACGAATGGCCGTTTCTTCGCGTCGCTCTTCAGCCTCTTCGGCTGCCTGGCGATCCTGCTGGCGGTGATGGGCGTTTACGGGGTCATGTCGTGGGTGGTGGGACAGCGGACGACGGAGTTCGGCATACGCATGGCGCTGGGCGCGCGCGCGCGCGACGTCGTCCGGATGCTCCTGGCGCAGTCGCTCAGGCCGATCCTGCTCGGCGTCCTCCTGGGGGTCCTGGGCGGCTTCGGCCTCAGCCGTGGCCTCAGCAACCTGTTCTTCCGCATGCCGCTCGTGGATCCCGGCGTCTACGTGACGATCGGGCTCTTGATGACCGGTGCAGCCTTGGCGGCGGCCTGGGTGCCCGTGCAACGCGTGACCCGGATCGATCCACAACGAGCGCTGCGATACGAATAGTCACCGTTGACCCCGTCGTTCGGCTGCGATAGCGTCGCCGGAATGGGTTTCGAGAGAACGTCCGGAGTGGCGCGCGCCGGCCGCCGCATCGCCCGGTGCACGCTCGTGGTCGTCGCGGCGTCGGCGATGGCCTGTACGAAGGCCGCGGCTCCGCCCGCAGAGCCTCCCTCGCCGTCGCCGGTGGTCCAATCGGCGCCTCCGCGGCTCAACGCGGTCAGCCCGCCCGCTCCCGCGCCCGAGGGGATGGTGTTCATACCGGGGGGCGAGTACTCCATGGGATCGGACGATCCGATGATGGGGGATGACGCCAAGCCGGTGCACCGGGTGTACGTCGACGCGTTCTGGATGGACGAGACAGAGGTGACAAACGACGCGTTCGAGGCCTTCGTCAAGGCGACCCGCTACGTGACGATCGCCGAGCGCCCGCCCCGGGCCGAGGACTTCCCCGGCGCTCCCCCCGAGAATCTCATCGCCGGATCGGTCGTCTTCGCGGAGCCGCGCGGGCCGGTGCCCCTCGACAACCACCTGCAGTGGTGGAGCTACGTGAAAGGGGCGAACTGGCGCCATCCCGAAGGCCCAAAGACCGACATCAAGGGGAAGGGGAAGTACCCCGTCGTGCACGTATCGTGGCCGGATGCGATGGCGTACGCAGAGTGGGCGGGGAAGCGGCTGCCCACCGAGGCCGAGTGGGAGTTCGCGGCGCGCGGAGGCCTCGACCGGAAGGCCTACACCTGGGGAGACGAGTTCCGTCCCGGGGGGAAGTACATGGCCAACAGCTTCCAGGGCCACTTCCCCGACAAGAACACCGCCGAGGACGGCTATCGGCGCAGGGCGCCCGTCTGTTCGTTTCCCAAGAACGCGTTCGGCCTCTGCGACATGGCCGGCAACGTCTGGGAGTGGGTGCACGACTGGTACCGCGCCGACACGTTCGCGACGCTGGCGGCGGCGGGCGCGGTCGCGCGAAACCCCCAGGGTCCGGCGGACAGCTATGACCCCAGCGAGCCGCGGGCCAAGAAGCGCGTCCACAAGGGCGGATCGTTCCTCTGCACCGACCAGTACTGCTCGAGGTACATGCCCGGCGGACGGGGCAAGGGAGATCCCGACACCGGCACGGACCATCTCGGCTTCCGTTGCGTGCGTTCGCTGACGGCGCCCGCCTCCTCCACCGACTGATCCACCCGACGGGTGGCTAGTCCTCGAGGAACGATCGCCCGAGCAGGGGCTTTCCCGCGAGGGAGGTCTGGAAGCCGTAGAGCGCCAGGGCCACGAAGACGAAGATCGCCGGCAGGCCGTGGGTCGCGTACCACGCGGAGAAGTCGAGGGTGAGGGGCACCTCGAACGCGCAGAACATGTAGAAGAGGGTGACCGCGAGCATCAGCAGGCCGCCGCGCGTCATCACGAACAGAAGGACCGCAGCCCGTCCTAGTCCCATGAACCAGCTTTCGCCGGCGAGAGGGCTGGCCACCAAGACGCACCAGGCTGCCATCGCGAGCCATTGGTTCCTCAAGATCACCCGCAACAAGACCAGCATGAACAAGAAGACAAGGGCAAAGAGCACTGCGCTGAACTGGTTCACGAAGAGGCGAAAGCCTGCGAAGCGCAGCGAGGTCAGCGTGGCGCCGTCCACGAAGTTCGGGGGTGCTTGAAGGGAAACGCCCATCCCCGTAGGAGCGAGAAGCCCGAAGACGAACAAGAGGACCAGCATCACCCCGGAGACCGCTCCCAGGAGGACGTCGCGGCCCACGAGGGGGTCGCGGAATTGGCCGGAGAGCAACCGCTTCCAGGAGATCAGGACATGGGGCCAACGGCGCCGCCCGTACGGTTCGAGCGCCAGATAGAGCAGCCAGACCTGCGCGCCCCAGAAGCAGGGATAGGCGAGGACCTTGATGAGGACCCAGACCTCGTCGCCGAAGGTCGAAACGTGATCCGTGCGGAAGAGGCGTGCCACGCTATAGGTGGCGAAGACGAACAGGGCCACCCGAAACGCCGCCTTTCGATCCCCCCTGCCGAGCCTGAGGTTGCGTCGCGCCAGGATCACGCCGCCGAGCGGCATGGCGAGGGCGAGGACCCAGACGCCGCTCTGGCCGAGCGGCGTTGGGGAGATCGGGCGAGCCGTTTCCTCCATGCGCGCGGGTCGCGCCCAGGGGGGCAGGACCGCGAACCACACCGGCCGCCCGTGGTACGACGCGGCCTCGACTCGCATCGCCGCGTCGGGCTGCCCCGGCAGCGAGCCCTCCCACGCCGTCTTGCGGTCGGAGTCGACCGGGGAGGCCCATCGCGACTCGGCGGGGCGGAGGGAGACTCGCTCGAGGCCCGCGGCTTCGAGCAGGGGCGTCCAGTCAGGCTCGGGCCACGGGGGCTGGCCGGCGTCGATCTGGGGCGGCACGGCCAGGAAGCTCGTCAGGCGTCCGGCGGGATCGAGGACGACCTCGGCCATTCCCGACACGTCCTCCGGCGGGTCGTCGCGGCGCACCATCCCGTCCCGGTTGGCCGCGATCAGCTTCCGTGGACTCTGGCGGTAGTAGAAGGTGAACGGCGAAAGCGGGGCCTCTCGAAGCTTCTGCCACGGGGACGACTTGGGATCGTGGCGCAGCACCCTCTCCACGTACACACGGTCCCAATCGAGGGAGTAGGCCCAGTCCGACGGCGGGTCGGCGTATCCGACCCGCGACAGCACGTCACGCGCGCGCTCGACGAGAACCTCGGGGGTCTTGGGGAGCGAACCCTTCCGCAGCAACGCGATCTTGTCGAGGAGGAAGGCCGACAGGAACAGGCCGCCGAGGACGCAGAGCAGCCCGGACCAGGCGGCGGCCGGTCCCAGATCCCCGACTTTCCCCGCGGCCAGGACCATCTCGGGGGACGGGGTCTCTCCGGCGGCGAGGGCGGCCTCGAGGGGGTCGCCTCCGGGCAGGCTGGCGGTCACCGCACGCGCCGATACGGGCCGCTCATCGAGATCCTCGGAGAGGCAGTGGAGGATCACACGCTCCACGGCGGGGTCGAGCAAGCGGGAGACGGTCGAGAGCCGTGGCGCCTTCGCCTGACGGTGCTGCGTGTGCAGCTCTTCGAGTGTCCTCGCGTCGAAGAATCGCCGACCCGTGAACATCTCGTAAAGGATGAGTCCCAACGCGTACAGGTCGCTCCGGAACGTGACCTCCTCCCCCCGGAGCTGTTCGGGAGACATGTAGGCCGGGGTCCCGGCGGCAGAGTCCCGACCGGGGGCCTCGAGAGCGATCGCCAGGCCGAAGTCGGTGAGACGGGCGTGGCCCCGGCCGTCGATCATCACGTTGGCGGGCTTCATGTCCCGATGGACGACGCCCTTGTCGTGGACGGCCGCGAGGCCCGCGCAGAGGTCGCGAGCGATGTCGAGGGCCTTGTCGGAGGGAAGGCGGCCGATGCGGGCGAGCAGCGAGGCCAGATCCTCGCCGTCGACGTATTCCATGGCGAGGAAGTGGTGTCCCTCGAACTCCACCACGTCGTAGAGGCGGCAGACGTTGGGGTGGGAGACCTGCCGGCCGATCCGCACCTCGGCGTAGAGGCGCTCGATCAGCTCGGCTGAAAGAGCCCCGCGCAGGAACTTCAGCGCCACACCCTGGCCGAGCTTGGTGTCGTCGGCGCGGTAGATCTCTCCCATCCCTCCCTTGCCCAGGAGGGCGACGATGCGGTAGCGTCCGGCGAGCATCGTGCCCGGCGTGAAGCCCGTTTCGCTGGTGGGCCGCGGGGCGTCCTCGGCGTCCTGGCTCGTGGTCCACGCGGAGAGGGAGGCGTCGTCGTCGCCGTCTCCGGGTCGGGCCGAACGGTTCGTCATGCGGGCGCCCCCTCCGGGCGCAGCGTACCATAGCGCCGCATGAGACCCGGACGCTCCGGTCCCCAGGCGGCCTCCGCTGTCGTGGCGGCGGCGCTTCTCGTGGCCCAACAGGTGGCGGGACGGGCCACGCGAGACGCGCTCTTCCTCTCGAACTTCGACGTGGCGTCCCTGCCCCTCATGACGGCCGCCGCAGCCGTCCTCTCGCTCGTCGCGGTCCTCGCCTTCGCGCGGGGGATGGCCGTCCTGACGCCCGCCCGGCTGCTCCCCGTGGCCGTGGGCGCCAGCGCCGGCCTTTTCCTGGCCGAGGGGGGCCTCGCGCTGGTCTTCCCGCGGGTGGCGGCGGTGGCGGTCTATCTCCACCAGGCCGTGCTGGGCGCGGCCGTCGTCTCCGGGTTCTGGTCGCTGGTCAACGAGCGGTTCGACCCTTACACCGCCAAGCGGGCCATGGGCGCGATCGGCGCCGGCGCCAGTGTGGGGGGCGTCCTGGGGGGGCTGCTCACCTGGGGCGCGGCGGCGCTGATCACCGTTCCGGCGATGCTGGGGCTGCTGGCGGCCACGGGCCTGCTCGGCCTCGCGGCCGTGCGACGCTTGCGCGTCTCGGAGCCGACGTCCGAGCCCTCATCGGCCGCCCCGAGTGCCGCCTCCCTTTCATCGGAGAGCCGTTCGGGGGTGGACCTCATTCGGGGGGTCCCGTACCTGCGGGACTTGGCGCTTCTCGTCGGCCTCTGCGCGCTTCTCGAGACCCTCCTGGACTACGTCTTGAACGCGGCCGCGGTGCAGAGCTACGCCAAGGGGGCGCCGCTCATGTCGTTCTTCGCGCTGCTCCACGGCGTCTCCGGGCTTCTGGCCCTCCTGATCCAGGGGGCGCTCGTTCCTTCGCTGCTCCAGCGGCTAGGGCTTGCCGGCACGCTGTCCCTCCAGCCCGCGTTCGCGGCTCTCGGAGCCCTGGTCGCGCTCTGGCTCCCACGGCTCTCGTCCCTCGTCGTGCTGCGAGCGGGCCAAGGCGTGCTGCGCAACTCCGCCTTCCGTTCGAGCTACGAGCTGCTGTACACGCCCCTGCCCACGGAGCAGAAGCGCCCGACCAAGGTCATCGTGGACGTCGGCTGCGACCGGCTGGGTACCGTGCTCGGGAGCGCCGCCGTGATGCTCGTGCTGTCCTTGGCGCCCTCAGTCTCGACCCGCGCGATCCTGGTGGTCGCCGGCCTCTGCGCGGCGGCGACGCTCGCCCTCGCGTACCGCTTTCACACGGGCTACGTCGGGGCCCTGGCGGCGAGCCTCCGGTCCGGGGCGGTGACCCTCGAGCCGGCAGAGATCGTGGATGCCACGACGCTTCTCACGCTCGCGAGCATCCAGATGGATCGCCCGCGAGCGGGGCAGCGGGCGGATGTGGGACCCGTTCCCGGAGACCCGCTTCTGCAGGCCGCCGCGGCGCTGCGATCGCAGGACATCGTGCGCATACGGAGGGTGCTGGACGAGCCGGAGCTCGATCCTGCCCTCGTCTCCCACGTGATCCCGCTCCTGGCCCGAGACGAGATCTTTCCCCTCGCGGCGGCCAGCCTCCGGCGTGCCGCGGGCCGGTGCACGGGACAGCTCGTGGACGCCCTGCTCGACCCGCGTCTGGAGCCGGCCGTGCGGCGACGGATCCCCCGCGTGCTCCACGGCGTGGCGACGCAGCGCTGCGCCGACGGGCTCCTCCTAGGCCTCGGCGCCGACCGGTTCGACGTGCGCTATCGCTGTGGCCAGGCGCTCTTGCGCCTGCAGGCCCGCAACCCCGCCGTCATGCTGCCCTGCGAGGGCATCCTCGAGACCGCGGCCAAGGAGGCCGATCGCGCGAGGGACGGAGAGCGTCGCGTCGAGCACGTCTTCACCCTCCTGGCGCTCGTGCTGGAGAAGGAGCCCATGGAGATCGCCGCGCGGGCGCTCCGGACGGGCGACGGGGCCCTCAGGGGAACGGCTCTCGAATACCTCGAGAACGTCCTCCCGGCCGAGATTCGGGAACGGCTCTGGCCGCACGTGAGCGGCATCGCCGGGGCTTCGCGCTCCGGCCGCTCCCTCGAGGAGGTTCGCGACGACCTTCTGCGGTCTACGCCGTCGCTCGGGAAGGCCCGGCCTGCTTCGTCGGGGGGCTAGGGGCGAACGTTCAGGACCGCACGTTCAGCATCGGAATCTGCGAGCCACAGCCCTTGTAGGGCTGGAGGCGCCTGAACGTCTCCACGTCCACGGAAGGCCCGGTCCTGCCACAGTGCTCGTCGAAAGCCGCCGCCAGGGCGCTCGCGACCTGATCGTCGTCCATCTGCTGCAGGTCCAACCGCTGCAGCATGAGGACCTGCTTGCCGTCCTTGAAGAGGCCCATCGAAGGGGAGGACGGCGGGTAGGCGGCCATGTACTCGCGGGCACGGTTCACCGCGTCGCGATCGACGCCGGCGAAGACGGTGACCGAGCGATCGGGGATCACCTTGTTCTGGAGCGCCAGCATGGCGCCCGGGCGGGCATGCCCCGCCGCACAGCCGCAGATCGAGTTCACGATGACGAGGACCGTGCCGGAGGGCGTTCCGAGCGCTGCGTCGACCTGCTCGGGCGTCGTCAGTGGCTCGACGCCGACAGCCGCAAGCTCTTGCCACATGGGTGCAACGGCTTGGGGGTCGTAGATCGGTGCCAGGGGCATCAGGTCTCCTCTTAGGGGGCGAACGGGCCGCGAAAGAACATCTCCAGTGTATATGAAAAGTCTTGCCACCGGCGACCGGTCGTAGTATTCTTCAGTTCCCTCCACAGCTAATGGCTTCGAGAACCTCGGAACGGTCTCGCGGCTTTGACGCGTTGCGCGCTATCGAGCGAGGTCACCCTTGCCCAAGGCTGCGGGCCGAGACAACTACGAGCGACGCCAGCGAACCGGGAGCGGGTCACGCCGACTCCTCGTCCTGGACCACGACGCCTGGAGCCGGGCCTTGGCCGACGGCCTGCTCCGCGGCCGCGGCTACCGGGTCGTCTGCACCGGAGATCCGGAGATGGCCGTGCGCCTCTCGCGCGAGATGCTCCCCGATCTCGTTCTGGCCGATTTGTCCACCTCGGTCCTCGAGGCCGTCCCGGCGCGCGAGCGCCGGAGCGCGGACCCCGACCCGACCGAGGTTCTCGCGCGGGTCGACGAGGGCTACGCGCTCCTCCGCCCCCTCGAGCTCGCGCCGGCCGGAACGCCCCTTCCGGTGGTCCTCCTCAAGGCTCGCCGGGAAGGGGGGGAGGGCCTGGATGGGAGCCGCTTCGGCGTCGTGGCCTCGCTTCGGAAACCCTTCACACCCGAGAGCCTGCTCGGCAGGGTCGAAGAAGTCCTGGGCGGACCCCAGCGTCCGGCCGGGGAGGCCGCGAGACGCCACCTCGAAGGGGACGGCTTCGCGCTGGGCGGCCGGATCGAGATCGTCGGCGTTCCCGGCCTCCTGCAAATGTGCCATCAGGGCGTGCTGAGCGGCGTCTGCACCCTCGAGTCGCCCGACGGGACCTCGGCGAAGATCTATTTCCGCAAAGGCGAGATAGTTGCCGCGAGCAACTCCCTGTCGCTGCGCGACAAGGAAGCCGTGGTCGATACGGTGTCCTGGCCCCGCGGGCGGTTCGACTTCGTGCCGGGGGAGCCGGAGGAACGCAGACCCCTCGGGTCATTCGAGGCCCTCATCCTCGAGGGATGCCGGCGGATGGACGAGCGCGAACGGCTCGGCTGGCGTCCCTATCCCGCCCGCCGGCGCGAGCAGGAGCCCGAAGCCTGAGCCTCCCTTTTCAGGGAGTGGGAGCGAGAGCACGAAAGGCTTCCGCCCCTCCCGCCGGCGTCCGCGCCAGCGTCGCATAGTCGACCTTGTACAGGCCGAACCTCGGAGCGAAGCCCTCGGCCCACTCGAAGTTGTCCATGAGGGACCAGTAGAAGTAGCCGCGGACCGGAACGCCTTCCGCGATGGCGCGCGAGACGGCGTGGACGTGGCTCCGGAGGTATGACTCCCGCTGCCTCCCGGCGGCGTCGGGGATTCCGTTCTCCGTGACGTAGATGGGGAGGGCGTATCGCCGGGCAGCGGCGTGGAGCAGCGTCAGAAGCCCTTCGGGGTAGACCTCCCACCCCAGGTCGTTGCGCTCGCCCGGGGCGGTCCTGAGCGCCACCATGCCAGGCTCCCTCGGCGAGAAGTGGACGAGGTTGCGGGTGTAGTAGTTGACGCCGAACCAGTCCGCGGACCCGAGCAGGTCGCCGAGAGGCTCGTCGACGCGCGGGAAGCCGGGGGAGTCGAAGCGGATGCGGCCGGACCGGACCGCGTCGTAGAAGGCCCAGTCGAAGGAATCGGTGGCGCCGCGCGCGGCGAGCCAATCCGGGAGCGACCAGCGCGAGGCCGGCTGGAAGTCGACGAGGTTCATGGCCACGCCCACCCGGGCGCGGGAGCTGGCGGCGCGGACGGCCTTGGCTCCCTTGGCATGGGCGCGGAGAAGGCCGGTGGCCGCCTGGACCGCCTCGGCCGGGGACTTCCCTCCAGGCGGCCAGGTTCCGGTCACGTAGCCGAGGTACATCTGCACGTTGGGCTCGTTGAGGATGCACCAGAGCTCGACCTCGGCCCCGAAGCGCCGCGCCGCCTCGCCTGCGAAGCGCGCGAAGCGATCGGGGAAGTCGCGCGCGGTCACGCCGCCCCGATCCGCCATCCAAGTGGGGAGCGAGAAGTGGAGGAGCGTCACCATGGGCGTGATGCGCGCCTCCGACAGCAGCCGAAGCAGCTCGCCGTAGCGTCCCCAGGCGGCCTCGTCCCAGCGTCCCTCCTCGGGCTCGACGCGGCTCCACTCGACGGAGAAGCGATAGGCGTTGGCCTTGAGCGCCGTCATCAGCGCCACGTCCTCGGGCATCCGGTTCCAATGGTCCACGGCAAGGCCGCTGCGCTCGCCGCGGGCGATGCGTCCAGGCTCCTCCTCGAAGCGCGACCAGTCGTTGTGGTTCCCTCCTTCGATCTGGTGGGCGGCGGTGGCCGTGCCCCAGAGAAAGCCCGCAGGCCACGGGTTCGGGGGCGCCGTCCGCTCTTCGGCCGAGAAGGTCACCGTCGGGGCCGTGGAGGAGAAGTACGCGCAGAGCGCCCAGCCAGGCCAGGCCGGTCGCTGCGGCCAGCCCGAGCAGCGCCTTCGGCAGCCTCCTCAAAGGTACGCCCACTCGCTCACGTGCCCTGTCGGATGCGGAGGAACTGCCGGGCGGCGACGTTTCGGCGGAGGGAGTGGCTGCCGTCGGGCCATCGCACGTCCAGCTCGTCGACGAGCTCGGCAGCTCCCAGGCCGAAGTGGGGGCGCGGATCGTGGGTGCTCAGGAACGAGTCTCCGGCGGCGATGTCCCGCCATTGCCGCTTTCCCCCCGCGCGGATCGTGACCTCCGTCCCGACGGGGTTCGTGGCGCCGTGGGAGTCCTCGCAGACGACGGTGAGCCATGCTCCCCCGGGCGTCTCGTTGTGGAGCAGCGCCGGCGGCCCGTCCACGTGGGAGATCAGGATGTCGAGGCGGCCGTCGTTGTCGAAGTCGCCGACGGCGAGGCCGCGGCTGACGGCCTTGGGCTCGAACCCCGGTCCGGCGGCGTCGGTCACGTCGCGAAAGGCGAGACGCTCCCCCTGGCTCACGTTCTCGAGAAGCGTGTTTCTCTCGGCGTACGTGCCGATCACCTCCGGATGGCGGTCGATCTGCGGATAGATGTGGCCGTTGGCGATGACCAGGTCGAGGTCCCCGTCGTTGTCGAGGTCGGCGAGGGCCGTTCCCCACTTCAGGGGACGAAAGGTCGCGGGACCGATGCCGCTGGCCCGCGAGACGTCCTCGAAGACGCCGTGGCCCAGGCCGCGGTAGAGTGTCGCGAAGTCCTCCGAGAAGTTGGTCGTGAAGATGTCGAGGACGCCGTCGCCGTCGGCGTCTCCGACGGCGAGCCCCATGCTCGCCTGGGAGGCCCCGTTGGCGTCGAGGGCGCACCCCTGCCACGTGGCGACCTCGGTGAAGGCGCCTTTCCCCTCGTTGCGATAAAGATAGTTCGGGTCGGAGTCGTTGGCGACGTAGAGGTCGACGCGACCGTCCGCGTCGTAGTCGGCGGCGCGCACCGCGAAGCCGAAGCCCAGGGCCTTGTCCTCCATTCCGCTGGCCGCGGTGGCGTCGACGAAGTGCCGCCCGTCGACGGAGCGGAAGAAATGGTCGCGCGCCCCCTTCAAGCCGAAGGGTCCGAAGGCGACGGTCTCCAGGCCGCGCCAGTTGAGCGTGGGCTTGGCGTCGAGGACGTCCTGCAGCGTGGCATCGATGTAGGACGCGACATAGAGGTCGAGGTGGCCGTCCCCATCGGCGTCGAAGAACGCGGCTCCGGTGTTCCAGCCCGGGAGACTCGATCCCCGCCTCCTTCGCCACGTTCTGGAAGCGGCCGTTGCCGAGGTTGCGGTAGAGGACGTTGGGGCCGAAGTTGGTGACGAGGATGTCGGGCCAGCCGTCGCCGTCGTAGTCGGCCACGAAGGCGCCGGCGCCCCACTGCCCTTCGCCGTCGACGCCGGCCTCGTCGGTCACGTCGCGGTACGTGCCGTCGGGCAGGCCCTTGTAGAGCGCGTTCCTTCCCTTCTCGACGACCTTCGTGCCGTCGAGGCGCCAGCCGTTGACGACGTACACGTCCAGGACGCCGTCGCGGTCGTAGTCGAGAAAGGCGATCCCGGCGCCGACCGAATCCAGGAGATGGTCCTTCCCGGGGCGGCCGAAGAAGGTGACCCGGGTCAGGCCGGCCTTGCCAGCCACGTCGACGAAGCGGAACGCGGCTGCCGGAGCATCGGCGGCGGCGCCGTGGATGGCCACGGCGACGGCCAGGCCCGCCGCCGCGCAAACCAGGGGCATGGCCCCCGAGCGCGGCGACGTGCGGCGGCTTGCCGGGAAGCCGGTCACTTACCGGGCTTCAGCAGCTCCTGAACGACGATCTGGACCTTCTTCCACTCTGCGTCGACGGCCTCGGCCTTGGGTGCCCGCGCCTGCTGGGAGAACACGCGCGACGAGTCGAGGAGCTTGGCCTTGGCCGCTCGGGTCACGATTACGAAGCCTTCGTCGAAGATCCCCTGGGCCTCGCCTGCGGAGTTGTGGTGCTGCCCCGCTTCGATGAGCTTCTTGCGGATCGCGCCGACGGCGTTGTCCCCCTCGGTTCCCATCTGCGCAACGTCGGCGGCTACGCTCTCGAGGGCTGCCTGGGCCGCCTTGGCATCGCCAGCCGCGATGGCCTTCTGCGCCCGATCGAGGGCGGCGTGGGCGTGGCCGTTCGCCGTGGCCAGGATCGATCGGCAGAGGTTTTCCTCGGTTCGCTTGAGGGCGAGGATGCCGTCGGCCAGGGAATTGTAGGTGGCGACCACCTCGCCGGGGGTGCCGACGGGACCCTCCGCCCGTGCCGGCCCCTGGACGACACCGAAAGCGACGATCCCCAGGGCCAACCGAAGGGCGGTTCTGCGCGCGCTTGTCATCTTCTACCTCCATCTCGGCCGTGGCCGAGTGACGACTGAGCCCCGTACTATAGCGTGCCCGCCGCCCCTCGCACATTGATCGGAGTGCTGCGGCTGCGGTATCGTCCGCGCGATGCGTGGGGCGTCCGCCGTGCTCGTCGCGGTCGTGGCCGGAGCGGCGGCGCCGCAGCTCGCGCCCAGCCGGATGCTTTCCGGCCACGCGAAAGGGGTGAACGCGCTGGCCTTCTCCCGCGACGGGCGCCTGCTGGCGTCGGGCAGCGCGGACAGCACCGTCAAGCTATGGGACGTGGCATCCGGGAGCGAGACGCGCACGTTCCACGGTCATGACGAGGCCGTCCGGTGCGTGGCGTTCTCGGCCGACGGAACGCTCGTGGCGTCGGGAAGCTACGATTCGCTCCACCTCTGGGATGCGGCCTCGGGAAAGGCTCGCGACCTCGCGGGGCCCCACAAGAAGGTCAACGGCGTGGCCTTCTCGCCCGACGGCCGCCTTCTGGCCGCCGGGGCCGGGGACGGGAGCGTCGCTCTGCTGGAGGTCGGGACGGGTCGGGAAGTCCGGCTCCTTCGCGGCCAGGCCCCGACCGTTTTCGCCGTGGCGTTCTCGCCCGATGGCAAGACGCTGGCCTCGGGGTGCGGCAACGCCGTCGAGCTGTGGGACCCGGCCACGGGGGAGGAGGCGCGGGCTCCCCTTCGCGGCCACGAGGACACGGTTCGCAGCGTCAGCTTTGCCCCCGACGGGAAGACGCTCGCCTCCGGCAGCTGGGACAAGACGCTCAAGCTCTGGGACCTGGCCACGGGATTCGAGGTGCGCGCCTATCGAGGGCACACGAAGGCCGTGGAGAGCGTGGCCTTCTCCCCGGACGGACGCCTCCTCGCGTCGGGGAGCTGGGACAAGACGGTGAAGGTCTGGGACGTGGCGACCGGCAGCGAGGTCCGGACGTTCGCCGGCCACACCGCGACCGTGTTCGGCGTTGCCTTCTCGCCCGACGGCCGCACCGTGGCCTCGGGGAGCTGGGAAGGGCCGGTCAACCTCTGGGACGTCTCTGCCGCCCCGTAGGATTCGACTCGGCCTGACGGTGGGGGATCCCGCAGGGATCGGGCCGGAGGTGGTGCTGCGCGCTCTCGCGGCCAAGGACGCCCCCGAGAGCGAGGTCGTCGTCTACGGACCCATGGCATCCCTCGTGGACCGCGCGGTTCGTTTCGCCCTCAGACCGCCGCAGGATCTCGGGGTCCGGGTCGTGGACGTGGCGGCGTCGGGACCCATCGTCCTCGGGCGCACCTCGGCCGCGGCCGGGGCCGTCGCGGCGGACGCCGTCCTGCGCGCGGTGGCCGACGCGAAGGCCGGTCGCATCGACGCCATCGTGACGGCGCCCCTGAACAAGGAGTCACTGGCGGCCGCGGGCCACCCGTGGCCAGGACACACCGAAATGCTCGCCGCGGCCGCGGGTGTCTCGGACGTGGCGATGCTCTTTCTCGGCGGCGGGCTTCGGGTCGCGCTCCTGACGATCCACCGCTCCCTGCGATCGGTCCCCGAGGCCGTGACCTTCGGCGAAGCCTGCCGCGTGGTGCGGCTCGTCCATCGGGAGCTGCCCCGGCTCGGGGCATCGACCCGGAGGATCGCCCTCTGCGGCGTGAATCCCCACGCGGGAGAAGGGGGCCTCTTCGGCCGCGAGGAGATCGACGTGCTCGTCCCGGCCGTGGCCGCGCTGCGGGGCGAGGGGATCGACGTGAGCGGCCCACACCCCGCCGACACGCTGTTCGTGCGTGCCGGCCGCGGCGAGTTCGACGCCGTCGTCGCGGCGTACCACGACCAGGGCCTGATCCCCGTCAAGCTCGCCGCCTTCGGCCACGCCGTCAACGTCACGATCGGCCTTCCCTTCGTCCGTACCTCCGTCGACCACGGCACCGGCTTCGACATCGTGGAGAAGGGCACCGCCAGCGGCGAGAGCCTGGTCGAGGCCCTGAAAGCCGCGGTAACCCTCGCGTCCTACGACGCGCCGCCGAGGGTCGGGTGACCGAGAGCAAGCCAGGGGTCTCCCATCCCCTCGAGCCCGAAGGGGAGGCCTTCGAGGCCCTGACCCGGGTGTGCGTCCGCTTCGTCCAGCAGCAGGTCGAGACGCTCGCGGACACAGCCGGCGGCCGACGTGGCGGGCGCGCGGACGCTGGCCGAGTCGTTTCGCGAGGCACTTCCCGAGATCGGGCGGGACATCGAGACGCTGCTCGCGCGGCTCGGGCCGGCCGTGGGGAAGTCGTACAACGCCGCGGGACCGGGATACCTCGCCTACATTCCCGGCGGGGGGATCTACGCGGCCGCCCTTGCCGACTACATCGCCTGCGCCGTGAACCGGTACGTGGGAGTGGCCGCCGCGGCGCCTGTCCTTGCTGAGATCGAGGAGACGGTTGTGCGGTGGCTTGCCGGCCTGATGGGGTATCCGGCGACCGCCGGCGGCATCCTCACCTCGGGGGGCTCGCTGTCGAACCTGGGTGCCATCGTCACGGCTCGCGAGGCCCTGCTGGGCCAGGGCCTCCTTCGTGGTCGCCTCTACGTGAGCGAAGACACGCACCACTGCGTCGCGAAGGCGGCCCGCCTCGCCGGCCTCCGTGCCGAGAACCTCGTCACCTTGCCGGTGGACGACCGGCGTCGTCTCATTCCCGAGGCCCTCGAGGCAGCGGTGCGACGCGATCGGGAGCTGGGGCTCCAGCCGTTCTTCGTTGCCGCGAGCGTCGGAACGACCAACACGGGGGCCATCGACCCCGTGCGGGCGATCGTGGCCATCGGACGCGCGCAGGGTTTGTGGGTCCACGCCGACGCGGCCTACGGCGGGTTCTTCCGCGTGGTGAACGGCGGTGCCGCGCTGCTCGACGGGATCGAAGACTGCGATTCGATCACCCTGGATCCCCACAAGGGGCTCTTCCTCCCCTACGGGACCGGCTGCCTGCTCGTCCGGGATCGCGACCTCCTGCGGCGGGCGCATCAGGGCGGCGCCGAGTACCTTCAGGACGTGGTGGCGGAGATGGACGGGCCGAGCTTCGCGGACCTGTCCCCCGAGCTCTCCCGCGACTTCCGCGGCCTCAGGCTCTGGCTTCCGATCCAGCTCCACGGCTTCGGCGCGTTCCGCGAACAGCTCCAGGAGAAGCTCGACCTGGCGCGCATGGCCTACGACGAGCTGCGGCAGGACGAGCGCTTCGAGATGGTGGACGAGCCGCAGCTGTCGGTCGTGGCATTCCGCCTGCGCGGAACGGGGCCCGAGGCCGACGCTCGGAGCGCCGAGCTGCTCCGCCGGGTCAACGCTCGCGGCCGCGTGTTCATGTCCAGCACCCGGATCGAGGGACGCTACGTGCTCCGGATCTGCGTGCTGAGCTTCCGCACCCACGAGGACCGCATCCGGGACGCGGTCAACGCGCTGCGCGAAGAGGCGAGAGCCCTCAGCGGAGGGTAGCGCCCTTCGAGCCTGCCGGCGCGGGGCGAGGCTCAGCGGTTGCGTTCGCGGACGGCCTGGCGGGTGTCGCGCTCGATGTCCTTTCGCTTGATGGACTCGCGCTTGTCGTGGGAGCGTTTGCCTCGGGCGAGGCCGATCTCGACCTTGACGCGGCCGTTCTTGAAGTAGGCCTTCAGCGGTATGAGGGTGAAGCCCTTCTCCGTGACCTTCCCGCCGAGCTTCAGGATCTCGCGCTTGTGGAGGAGCAGCTTCCGGACACGGTCCTCGGGGTGGTTCTGCACGTTGGAGTGGCTGTAGGGGCCGATGTAGCAGCCGATGAGGAAGAGCTCGCCTCCGCGGAACTCGACGTAGGAGTCTCGGAAGTTGAGGCCCCCGTCCCGAACGGACTTCACCTCGCTTCCGACGAGGCTGATGCCAGCCTCGGCGCGATCGAGGATCTCGTAGTTGAAGAAGGCCTTCCGGTTGGTCGCAAGGGTCTTCTCGCCGCCGTCCGCCATGGGGCGCCTATCTTACGCTCATACGTTAGACTCCTGCGACGATGCAGCTCAGGGTCTCCTGGCGCGTAGCGGTCGTGATTTCCGCAGTCACGGCCTCGACCGCCGCCATCGTTCTGGACCGGACGGCCCCGCCTCCGTCGGCCGACGTGGCCGCAGGGACCGAGGCGTGCTTCGGGAGCGGCCTCTTCGGACGGGAGCTGCCTCCTCCGCGACGGGTGCCCCAGCGCTGGACGAGCGAGCGCGCCGTCTTTCGTTTCCGGGACCTGCCAGCCGGCGCTGTGCGAGTGCGGGTCGACGTCCACGGCCAGCGCGCCCCCGTCGCGGTCGCCGCCCAGGGGCAGGCCCTGGGGACGATCCCGAGAGACGGCAAGAGCGGGGAATGGTCGCTGAGCGTCGCGGGGGGGGACATTCTCGAGGTCGAGCTTCGCGCGGAGCCGTTCGTGGCCTGGGGAGGGAGGAGGCTCGCCGTTCAGCTCGACCGCGTGATGGTCCTCCACGAGAAGCCGGCGGCGCCGCCGGGCCTGCTCGTCCTCGAGTTCGTCGGCCCGGCTCTCGTCGTCGTCGTATCGGCGCTCCTCGGCGGCGTTCCTCCGCTGGCGGCGGTGGCCCTCTCGGCTGCGGTTTCGGTCGGGCAGGCCCTCGCGGTCTGGCCCTCGGGCCTCGTACGCTCGGCCTACGCTCCGGGCCTCGCCGGCCAGTTGTGCGCCGGCGCCCTCCTGGCGCTCGCGGTGGCGCTCAGGTTCGGGTTGCGCTCCCGCGAGGCGGCGGGCTGGGCGTTCGGCGCCGTGCTGGCGGCGGTCCTCGTGCAGGGGATCGCCGCGACCTCGCCGGTGATGGTGGTGAGCGACGCGGAGTTCCACGCGAACAAGCTGGCGGCGGTGTCGCGCGGCAGCGCCTTCCCGACCAGCGTCACGCCCGGCGAGCGCCCCTTCCGCTTTCCGTACGGCGTCTCGTTCTACGCGGTGCTGGCGCCGCTGGCCCAGGCCGGGGTCGACCGCCTGCTCCTCGTGCGCTGGGGTGCCGCCCTCGCTGGCGTGGCGGCGTCGGTCGCGCTCTTCGGCGCGATGGTCTCCCGCGGCGCGCGGCGCGCGGCCCTGGCCACGTTGATGCTGCAGATGGCGCCGGTGACGTTCGACCTGTACTCGTATGGGAACCTGTCCAACGTCTTCGGCCAGGCCGCCACGGTTGGCTTCTTCGCGTGGTGGTGGACCGCGTCGCCGGCGAGCAGTGTGCTGCTCGGTGCGACCCTTCTGGCGGCCGCCGGGCTGGCGCATCTCTCCTCGGCGATCGTCGTGGCCGCGGTGTGCGGGGCGCTGGCCCTGCTCGAAGGGCGCTCGCTGCTCGCCGATCGCCGGCGCGCCGGGGCCCTTCTGGCGGGTCTGGCCGCGATCGCTCTCTACTACAGCCACTTCGTTCCCCTCGTGATCGAGCAGCTGCCGCGTCTCGCAGGGCGCGAGGGCGCCGGGGCGTCCGTGCTGTCCGCGGTCGCGGGGCAGTCGCGCACCGCCCTGGACCAGTGGGGGCTGCCGGCGGCGCTCCTGGGTGCTCTCGGCGTCCTGCGGGGAAGGTTCGCCGACTGGCAGCCCGCCCTGGCCGCCTGGGGCGTCGCGGGTCTCGCACTCGCCTTGGCCGCCCTGGTCTCTCCCCTCGAGGTCCGGTACCTCTACGCCTTGACCCTGCCTCTGGCCGTCGTCGCAGCCGAGGGAGTGGAGTGGCTCCTGGCGCGGGGCCCGCGAGGCGCCGTGCTGGCAGGCCTCCTCGTGTCCTGGCAGGCGTGGCTTGCGATCCAGGGTGTCGTCGAAGGGATCCTCCACCGGTACCGAGCCTGAGGGCGTAACATCGTTTAACCAGGGCGGCGCCAGGACGTGACAGCCGGCGAGGGTCGCGGGTGGTAGAGTCCAATGAGAAGATGCGAGCGTCCCTTCGCAAGGTCTCGGCTCCTTCCGACCCCAAGGGGCGCATCGTCTCGATCTTCGTCGGGGCGGTGCTCCTTCCCTCGATAGCCCTCTCGGTCGTCACGTTCAACTCCGTGCCGAAATACGCCGAGAGCCTGCGGAACGGGCTCATGAAGCAGGCGGAGAAGGTCCTGTTCTACGTCGAGAAGGACCTCGAGAAGACAGCTCGGGCCCGGGCCCTGGAGGCGGCCCGCATCGTGGGAACGGAGCGCCTCCTGGTGGGGCGCCAGTCCGAGATACGCAAAGCCTTGGACGAGGGTGGGTTCGGCGCCGAGGCCTTCGTCAGCCTGCGCCTCGAGGCGTCGAGCCCGATCTCCGGCCTGTCGGAGGCGCTCGGGACGAGGCGGCGCGACATGGACAACCTTCGGGAGTCGCTGAAGCTCGTCCCGCCGCCCACGATCGAGGAAGAGGACGCGCTCCCACTCGCGGGAACCGACAGCACGATGATCGGCATCCTGAGGTTCCGCTATGCGTGCTCGTACGCCCACGGGAGCATCATCAAGGAGTACTTCGAGAACGACTTCGCCAACGCGAACCCGGACCCCCCGTGGGTCATCCGGGTCACAGAGCCCTCCGGCCAGCTCCTCTACGAGAACGCGCCGACGCCCGACGACCACTTCGACGTCAAGTGGGTCATGGAGAGCCCGTCGTTCAGGGGCCTTCGCCTCTTCCTCCGCAACCGCGATCGGTCCATCGAAGAGGACGTGCGCCGCGTGGCGATGGGAAAGATGGCGTTCATCGCCTTCATCGACCTGATGCTCGGCGCCGGCCTCTATCTCGTGTACAGCAACGTGCGGCGGGAGATGGACCTCTCGCGGCAGAAGAGCGACTTCGTGGCGAACGTGAGCCACGAGCTCAAGACGCCGCTCGCCCTCATCCGCCTCTTCGCGGAGACCCTGGAGCTCGGGCGCGTTCCGAGCGAGGAGAAGAAGCGGCAGTACTACGGCGTCATCCAGAAGGAGAGCCACCGGCTCACACAGCTCATCAACAACATCCTCGACTTCTCCCGCATCGAGGCCGGTCGGCAGGGAGTATCGCTTCGCGCCCACCGACCTGAACCGGGTCGTGACGGACGTCCTGGACGCCTATCGGTTCCCCATCGAGCAGCAGGGCTTCGCCCTCGAGTCGAGCCTCGCCGAGGATCTCCCCGAGGTCGAGGTCGACAAGGAGGCGCTCTCCCAGGCGCTGATCAACCTGGTGAACAACGCCATCAAGTACAGCCGCGACGAGAAGTTCATCCGCCTGGAGACGGCGCGAGACGGGGACTGCGTTCGGGTGTCGGTGACCGACCGCGGCATCGGCATCGCGAGCGGCGAACAGCGCAAGATCTTCGAGAAGTTCTACCGCGCCGAGAACAGCCTCGTCCACGAGACCAAGGGAAGCGGCCTGGGGCTGGCGCTGGTGCGTCACATCGCCGAGGCCCACGGCGGTACCGTCGAGCTCTCGAGCGCACCCGGGCAAGGGCAGCACCTTCACCCTAGTACTGCCGCTGGAGCGACCGGCATGATGTTCAAGACAAGGCGCCCTCGCGTGGGCCTCTTCACCGCCCTCTCGGGATTCACTCCCGAGAGGGCGGAACCTCGCGAGGCGCCCACGCGAGGGCGCCTTCCGTTAGGATCGATGGCGGACGGCAGACGGTCCAGGAAACCACAATGAGCAAGATCCTCATCATTGAAGACGAGCCGGACATGGTCCTCGGTCTCAAGGACAATTTCGAGTTCGAGGGGTACGAGGTCGTGACGGCTTCCGACGGGGCCTCTGGGCCTCGAGCGGGCACGGACGCTGAAGCCCGATCTCGTGATCCTGGACATCATGCTCCCGAAGCTCTCGGGCCTCGAGGTCTGCAAGACCCTCCGTAGCGAGGGGTTCGAGACGCCCATCGTCATGCTCACGGCGCGCGGCCAGGAGATCGACAAGGTGGTGGGCCTCGAGCTGGGTGCCGACGACTACGTGACCAAGCCCTTCTCGATCCGCGAGGTGCTCGCCCGCGTCCGGGCCATCCTCCGCCGCACCGACGGAACCAAGAAGCGCCTCGCGCGCTATCGCTTCGCCGACGTGGATCTCGAGTTCGAGACCTACGCGGCCACGAAGGGCGGGGCGCCGCTGGAGCTGTCACCCCGAGAGTTCGACCTGCTGCGGTACCTCATCGAGCGCAAGGGGGAGACGGTGACCCGCGACCGGCTCCTGGAGGACGTCTGGGGCTACGAGAGCTATCCCTCCACGCGCACCGTCGACACCCACATCGCGAAGCTGCGCGCGAAGATCGGCGACAGCGGCTCCGAGCCCCGGTACATCCTCACCATCCACGGCGCCGGGTACAAGTTCGTGGATCCGTCATGACGTCGGACGCGGCCCTCTCGGGTTCGCGCGCCGAGGCGAAGGGCGTCGTGGCTGCCCGGGGGATGGTGGTCGGCGACCATCCCGGGCTCGACGCCGATTCTCTTCGTGGTGAGCTCGAGCTGAGCCGAGGATCGATCGAGGACGCCCGGGGCGCGATCAAGGCGAACGCCGTCGACCTGATCCTGCTCGACGGCGCGCTCCCCGCCGAGGCCCTTGCGCGGGTCCTGGAGCTGGCCGAGGACCCCGAAGAGGATCGTCCCGTGGTCGTGGTGCTCGCGCACGACGGCCGGCGCACCAACGTCGAGTCGCACTTGATCGGCCACGCCGACGACTTCGTCAACGCGTTCCGGGGGCGCGAGGCGCTGCTCGCTCGCGTCCGCCGCGCGTTGAGGACGCGGGCAGGCCTCCGGGAGCTGGCGCGAAAGAACGCGGAGCTGGAGGCGCTCTACGGGCGCCTCGAGGGCCTCGCGGGGCGCATGGCGGAGGAGCTGCGCCTGGCCGCGCACCTCCAGCGGAGCCTGTTGCCGCCCGCTCTCCAGCATTCGCGACTCGACGTCGCCCGCGAGTTCCTCCCGTTCCGCGAGATCGGCGGCGACTACTACGACCTCATCCCGCTCGGGCCGGAGCGGATCGCCTTTGCCATCGGCGACGTGATGGGGAAAGGCGTTCCCGCCGCCCTGCTGGCGGCCAACCTGAAGGCCTGCCTTCGCGCGCAGCTCCAGGCGGGGGAGGTCTCGCCGGGCCACCTGGTGGGCAGGGTGAACCGCCTTTTCTGGGAGGTCACGCCCAAGGGGCTCTTCGCCAGCCTGGTGTTCGCGCTCTTCGACTTCGCCGAGGAGACGCTGCACTACGTGAACGCGGGGCACGACTACCCGTTCGTGGTGAGAGCGGACGGCGCCATCCAAGACCTCGTCCTTGGGGGCACGGTCCTGGGCCTCATCGAGGACTCGGCGTATCAACAGGGGTCCGTCCGCCTGGAGCGGGGCGACTCGCTGGTCTTCTACAGCGACGGGGTCACCGATCGCTCCAACGTCCGCGACGAGGCGTACGGCTCGGAGCGCTTGAAGGAGGCCGCCGTGCGCACCCGCGGCGACCGCGCTCGCCTCGCCCTCTACTCACTCCTTGGGGAGGTCCAGGGATGGGCGGGAGGAGCGGCCGCCGAGGACGACATGACGCTGGTCGTCGCGAAGATCCTCTAAGTCCTTCACAGCTTGATCCTTAGACGCTCGGCTGATAGATTCATGTATCGAGCCCATGGAGTATGTCTGCAAGGTCGGTACGCCGGGGGGAGAGGTCGTCGAGCGCACGTTCGTCGCCGCCGACGAGGGAATCCTCCGGGCTGAGCTCGAGCGTCAGGGGTTCTACCTCTTCGGGATCCGGCGCGGGCTGGGCCTCGGGAGGCTGGGGCTGCGCAAGCGGCGTCTCAAGACCAGCGTTCTGCTGATCTTCGGCCAGGAGCTGGCGGCGCTGCTGAAGGCCGGCCTCCCGCTCTACCAGTCACTCGACATCATGCTGGAGCGGCAGCGCGACCCCGCGTTCCGCGCCTCGCTGTCGTCGGTGCGCGACAAGGTCAAAGGGGGAGTCGCGCTCTCCGACGCGTTCAAGGCCGAAGGCGATCTCTATCCCCCCATCTTCGCCGCCAGCCTCGTGGCCGGAGAGCGGAGCGGCAGCCTCGAAACGGTGCTGCGGCGCTTCGTCCAGCACATGCGCCTGAACCAGAGCCTCAAGCGGAAGGCCGTGGGCGCGGCGATCTATCCCATCGCGATCCTGACGATGATGTTCGTCATGGCCGGGGTCATGGTTCTCTTCGTGATCCCGCAGTTCCAGGACTTCTACGAGGGGCTCGGGGCCGGACAGCTTCCGCTCATGACCCGGGCTCTGCTCGGGCTCTCCCGGATAGCCCGGGCGAACCTCGTCCTCATCCTCGTCGGCGTGGCCGCGTCGGCTGTCGCCTTTCTCTCCTGGAGACGCCGGGAGGGAAGCGGCGTCATCATGGACCGCCTGTTGCTGCGCATCCCCTTCGCCGGCGCGATGATGCGGATGTACGCCACGAGCCAGCTCACGCGCACGCTGGCGACGCTGCTGACAGGAGGCCTCCCCCTCATCAACGCCCTGGAGGTGGCGGCGGGATCCATCGGGAATAGGGCCATGGCCACGGCCGTATCCTCGGCGACGCCACAGGTGCGCGAGGGGAAGAGCCTGACCACGGCGCTCGAGTCCACGGGGATGCTCGAGAACCTCCCCTTGGAGATGGTCAAGGTGGGTGAGCAGACCGGGGCCCTGGCCGACATGCTGAACACGATCGCGGAGTTCTACGACGAGGAGACCGAGACGCGCCTCCAGGTGGCCTTGTCCCTCATGGAGCCCGTCATCCTGGTCGTGATGGCCGTGGTCGTGGCCGGGATGCTTCTGGCTTTCTACCTTCCCATGTTCCAGGCCATCTCGGCCGTGCAGGCCCGGTGATGGCCGCCACGAAAGACCCGACCCTGGGGCTCCTCCCCGCCGAGGAGGAGGCCGCGGCCAGGGAGCTCGCCGTCCGCTACCACCTCGAGTTCGTGGACGTCGCCTCCTTCGCCCCCGATCCCGAGCTCCTCCAGTCGGTCCCCGTGGAGCTGATGTTCCGGTACAACTTCCTGCCGTTCCGCCGCGACGGCGGGCGCCTGGTCCTGGTCATGGCCGACCCGACCGACATCCCGGTCGTGGACGAGCTGTCCCTCCTCCTGCAGACGCCCGTGCAGCCGGCGGTGGGGACGCCCTCGGCGATCCAGGAAGCGTTGAAGCGTGGCCAGGGAACCCAGCGCGTCCTGGAGGAGGCCTCGGAGTCCTTCAAGATCCAGGTCGTCCGCGACGACGACAACGGAGAAGAGGTCCTGTCGATCGACAAGATCCAGGCGGACCAGTCTCCCATCATCCGCCTCGTCGACTCCGCCATCTTCGACGCCCTCAACCGCCGCGCGTCGGACATCCACATCGAGACCCGCGACACGGAGGTGATGATCAAGTACCGGATCGACGGCGTGCTGCAGCCCGCCATGAAACCCATCGCCAAGGAGCACCACGGCACGATCATCAGCCGCATCAAGGTCATGGCCGAGCTTGACATCGCCGAGAAGCGCGTTCCCCAGGACGGCCGCTTCCGCGTGAAGATCCGGGGGCGCTCCATCGACTTCCGCGTCTCGGTCATGCCGTCGGTCCACGGCGAGGATGTGGTCATCCGCATCCTCGACAAGGAGAGCCTCTCAAAGCAGTTCGCTTCGCTGAGGCTCGACGTCCTGGGCTTCGACGACAAGGAGCTGGCCCACTTCCGGCGCTTCATCCGCGAGCCATACGGGATGGTCCTCGTGACCGGGCCGACCGGATCGGGGAAGACCACGACCCTCTATGCCGCCCTCTCGGAGATCCGCACCGAGGAAGACAAGATCGTCACCATCGAGGACCCGGTGGAGTACCAGCTGCGCGGGATCACGCAGATCCCCGTCAACGAAAAGAAGGGGCTCACCTTCGCCCGGGGCCTGCGATCGATCCTTCGCCACGATCCCGACAAGATCATGGTGGGGGAGATCCGTGACTCGGAGACGGCCGACATCGCCATACAGTCGGCGCTCACCGGGCACCTGGTCTTCACGACCGTCCACGCCAACAACGTCATCGACGTTCTCGGCCGCTTCCTCAACATGAAGATCGAGCCGTACAACTTCGTGTCGGCGCTCAACTGCGTCCAGGCCCAGAGGCTGGTGCGAACCGTCTGCGGCCATTGCCGGCGCGAGGTGAGGGCCTCCCGGGAGCTGCTGCTCGAGTCCGGGCTCGACGCGAAGACCTACGGCGACGTCCCCTTCTACGAGGGCGCGGGCTGTCTCGAGTGCGCCGGCACGGGGTTCAAGGGGCGCACGGCGATCTGCGAGCTGCTCGACGTGACCGATTCGATCCGCGAGCTGATCCTCTCCCGCAGGTCCAGCGCCGACATCAAGCGGGCGGCGCGCGAGGAGGGGATGATCTTCCTTCGCGATTCCGCCGTTTCGAAGGCCGTCGCGGGGAAGACCACGCTCCAGGAGATCAACAAGGTGACCTTCGTGGAGGTGGTGTGAGCACGCCTCGGTGGGCCCGCGAGGGAACCGACTGGTTCCACAGGCGCTTCCTCGCGCCGCCCGCTCCGCTCGCGGCCATCGAGGTGCGGGCTCGCTCCCTGGGGGCCGTTCGTCTCGTGAGCCAGGGCCGGGGGCGCTCCCTCGGCGGCGCCGCCTCGGTGGAGCTCCCGGACGGGACCCTCAGGCTGTCGGTCTCGGAGCCGAACATCGTCGACGCCGACGCCTTCCGACACGCGCTGCGATCGGTCGTGGAGCGCGCGGGCATCCTGGGCGGAGGCCGGGTGGCGCTCGTCCTTCCCGACCCGGTGGCTCGCGTCGCCCTGTTGCCGGCGGCCGACGTGCGAGGCCGGGGCGCCGAGGCCGATGAGCTCATCCGGTTCCGGCTGCGGAAGGCGGTCCCGTTCGAGATCCGGAGCGCGCGCCTGGCGTCGGTGCCCGTCCTGGCGCCGGGGAGGGAGCCCCAGCTTCTCGTCGGCGCGATCCTCGGCAGCGTCCTCGAGGAGTACGAGGGAGCGTGCCGCGCCCTGGGCCTCGATCCGGGCCTCGTGCAGCTCGCCGGGCTCGTGCTCCTGAATTCGGTCGAGGAGCGGCGCGTTCCGGCCGACCGCGTGTTCATCAACTGGGACGAAGGCTATGTCTCGATCTTCCTCTCGCGGCAGGGCGCACCGGTCCTGATCCGGACGCTCTCCGGCGCCGATGCCGCGAGCCCCGCCAACGTCCTCCGCGAGACCTCGCAGACGGTCGTCTACTACCGCGAGCGCCTCGGCGGCGCCGGCTTTGCCGAGGCCGTCGTCCGGTCGGCGGCCATCCCGCCGGCTGAAGCCGCGCAGCTTCTCGAGGAACCCTTGGGGCGCAGGCCGGACATCCTCGACGCTTGGGGCGCCTCCATCGCAGGGGACCCTTCGGTCGCGCAGTCCCTCGCTGCCGCGGCCGCCGCGGTTTCGGGAACGGCCGCCTGATGCGAGCGCTCAACCTGGCCACCCGGCCGTTCCGCAACGAGGCGCTTCCGAACCTCGCGTTCGGCCTTGCCGCTGCGCTCCTCGTCGCCGCGACGGCGAAGCACGTACTCGTCGTCCGAGCGTTGCTTCCGGACAAGACCTCGGCCCTCCACGACGAGGTGAAGGCCCTGGACATGGAGGCGGGCCGCCTCCGCGTCGAGGCCGGAGGGCTCCGCGGCCCGGCCCCCAGCGCGGAGCTCTTGGCGCGCTGGTCGCAGATCAAGGACCTCGTCGACCAGAGGACGTTCTCGTGGACGCGGTTGCTGGCTCGGCTCGAGAAGGTGATCCCGGAGGGGGTTCGGATCTCGACCATCACTCCGACCGTTCGTCGCGGGGAGGTCCGGTTGGATCTGAGCGCTCAAGCCCAGGCCACCGACGCCGGGTTCGAGCTCTTGAAGCGCCTCCAGGGCCGTCCCGAGTTCCGCGGTCCCGTCCCGGTGAGCGTCGGGGGACGCGGCGGCCGAAGGAGGTGGCGTCAAGGAGTTCAAGTACGCCATGAGCTACGAGCCCGGAGCGGCGACGGCCGAGGAGCTCCCGGTCCCCAAGGGGGAGGGCGACGCCACGGACGCCGAGGCCCCCGACTCCGACGCAGACGAGGCGGCGCAATGACGCCGCCGGGTGAAGGTGCTCCTGGCGCTCTTCGGGTTGAACGCGGCCGTGTTCCTCGCCTTCACGCTGCCGCGGACCCTCGCCGAGCGGAGCCTGGCCTCGCGGGTCGAGACGCTGCGCGCGGACGTGGAGAAGGAGCGCCGCGTGGTGGCCTCGCTCAAGGAGCGGGCGGAGACCGTGAGGGCCAACGGGAAGGACACCGAGCGCTTCTACCGCGACGTCGTGAAGAGCTCGAAGGAGGATCTCCTCCCGACGATCCAGTACCTCGAGAGGAACGCCGGCGAGCTCGGGCTCACGGTGGTCGAACCGCAGCTACGCCCCGCAGGAGGTCAAGGGGCTCGGGCTCGTGCGCTTCGCCATCACCATGCCGATGTCGGGCCCCTACAAGCAGATCGTCGCCCTTCTCGACCGCCTGGAGCACCAGGCGCGCTTCCTCATCGTCGATCAGATCCAGCTCCACGTGCGGACCGACGCCGGAGCGGATCTGACCTTCGCGCTCTCGGCCTACTTCAAGCCGGAGCCGGGCAGCCATGGGCATGTAGCGCGGAGCGGGGCTTCACGTACCTCGAGATGATCGCCACGGCGACCATCCTCCTGGTCCTGGCCTCCGCCGTGATGCCCCTCGCGCGCGTGACGTGGAAGAGGCAGCAGGAGCTCGAGCTCCGGCGCACGCTCAGGGAGATCCGGTACGCCATCGACAAGTACAAGGCGGCGGTGGACGCCGGACAGATCGGCGGCACCGACGTCAAGCTCGGCAGCGAAGGGTACCCCCCCGACCTCGAGACGCTGGTGAAGGGCGTGAACCAGGTGGGGCGGATCGACCACAAGCTGAAGTTCCTGCGGCGTATCCCGGTGGATCCCCTGACGCGGAGCGCCCGAGTGGGGGCTGCGCTGCTACCAGGACGACCCGGACAGCAGCTCGTGGTGCGGCTCGAACGTGTGGGACGTCTATACCAAGAACGAGGGGAAGGGTCTCGACGGGACCCCCTACAAACAATGGTGATCCCGGCGGGCATCGAACGGGCAACCGTGGTACAGATGTTCGCCATGAGGGCAGGGGTCGGCCGTGTCCCGGGGAGGCAGAGGGGCTTCACCCTCGTCGAGCTGATCGCGGTCGTCAGCATCCTGGGGATCCTGGTCGGCATCGCCCTTCCGAACTATCGCGCAGCCATCCTTCAGTCGAAGGAGGCGGTGCTGAAGGAGAACCTGTTCCGCTTTCGCGACGTCATCGACCAGTACCAGGCCGACAAGGGGAAGTACCCCGCGACCCTCGACACGCTGGTCACCGACGGGTACCTGAGAACGATCCCCAAGGACTCGATCACGGGCGCCAGGGACTGGACCGAGGTCCCCGCGGATCCCGATCCCGACGCCCCGGGTGAGCCACCTGGTGTCTTCGACGTGCACAGCTCCTCGGAGGGTACGGCGCTCGACGGCACGCCGTACAAGGAATGGTGAAAGGCGCGAACCCGGGAGCGGTCGTCGTCGGTATCGCGGCCCTGGGGCTTCTCTGGGCGGCCTGGGGCTGGCTGCAGCCTGCCCCCGCCCTCGTGGGCGCCAGGACCGAGCGGGGACACGGGGAGAGCGGGCGGCGAGGCCATTCCCCGGATCGATCTCGCCCGCATCGACGTCGGCGCCGGTCCCTCACGGGCGCGGCAACACCGACGTCTTCCAGTTCGGCGCTCCGCCCACGCGGGTCGCAGCTCGGCCGACGCCGCCTCCGGCGGCGGTCCCCGCGCCGACGCTCCCGACGGGACCGGAGCCATCGCCCGTTCCGACGCCGGTTCCCGCGATGAGTGTCAAGTACATCGGCACGGTTGCCGACAAGAAGGGGCTCAAGGTGGCTGTGCTGATGACCGATCGCAAAGAGGTGCTGACCGGCAAGGCAGGTGACGTCGTGGCCAATCGCCTGAAGATCGTGGCGATCGGCCTCGAGTCGGTGGACGTTCAAGACATGGGCTCCGACCGCGTGCGTCGGATTCCCCTCAGGGCCAACTGAATGCGGTTCTCGTGGAGACGGGCCGGGTTGGTCGTGGCGCTCGCGGCGACGTGCGCCGCCTGTGCCGCCAGCAACGCATTTCGGAGCGGAAAGCGGGAGGCGAAGAAGGGAAACTGGGACCTGGCCGTGGCCCGCCTGACGCTCGCCGTCGACAAGGACCCCGACAACATCGAGTACAAGCTCGCTCTGCAGAGCGCGCGCGTCCAAGGCCGGCCAGGCCCACTACAAGGAAGGGCGCAAGCAGCTGGCAGCGGAGAACATGGACCAGGCTGTCGAGGAGCTGCTGATCGCCACGCGCTTCGACCCGAGCAACAAAGCCGCGGCCGACGACCTGAAGATCGCCCGCGAGAAGGTCGAGGCGCGCGAGGACGACAAGCGTGGGCGCTCGGAGCTGGCGCAGATGAAGGCTCGTGCCCAGGCAGCGCGCCTCCCTGCGCCCGTCCTCTCTCCCCGGAGCCCCGTCCCGATCACGCTCAAGTTCGCGAACCAGAGTCTGCAGAAGATCCTGGACAGCCTCGGGAAGCTCTCCGGAGTGAACATCGTGTACGACCCGGACTACCGGGACAAGCCCTGGTCCCTCGACGTCGCCAACGTGACGTTCCAGGAAGCCCTGGACCAGATCACGATGGTGAACCATCTGTTCTACAAGGTGCTCGACCAGAACACGCTCATCATCGTCCCCGAGGCGCCCCTCAAGCGGAAGACCTACGACGACCTGGTCGTGCGGACCTTCTATCTCGAGAACGCCGAGGTGAACGAGACTCTCACGACCATCAAGACCGTGGCCGGCATCACGAAAGCCGTGGGGAACGCGACGCTCGGAGCCATCACCGTCGTGGGAACGGCGGATCAGATCGCCCTCACCGCCAAGCTCATCGACGCCAACGACAAGGCCAAGGGGGAAGTGATCGTGGAGGTGCAGATCCTCGAGGTGCAACGGACAACCCTCAAGAAATACGGCCTCGAGCTGTCCAACTACTCGGCGGCGGCCACCTTCTCGCCGACCGGCGCGGCCGGAGAGTTGAGCGGCGGCTTCACCAACGTTCGGGCCAACCTCCTCTCCTCCCTCAACGTGGCCGACTTCGTCCTGAGCGTTCCCTCCACGGTGACGGCCAACTTTCTCCAGACCGACTCCGGCGTGAAGATACTGGCGTCGCCGCGCTTGCGCGCCGCCGAGGGGAAGAAGACCGAGCTGAAGATCGGGTCGGAGGTGCCGATTCCCATCACGCAGTTCACGGCTACGTCGGGCGGCTCATCGACCTTCTGCCCCGGCGACGTCGTTCCAGTACCGCAACGTCGGCGTCACGCTCGGGCTGACGCCCAAGGTCAACGCCACCGGCGACGTGACCTTGGAGTTCGTCAGCGGAGTTCAGCCAGATCGGCGACGACCGGAACGTGGGCACGGGGCAGAATCCCATCAACGTCCCCACGTTCCTGACGAGAAGCGTGACCGGCATCCTGCGGATCCGGGACGGGGAGACGACGCTTCTCGGGGGCCTGATCCAAGGGCGGGACGCCGACAGCTTCAAGGGCATCTTCGGTCTCCAGAGCGTTCCCGTCTTGAACAAGCTGTTGACGTCGCGCCTGAAGCAGAAGGACGAGGACGAGGTCCTCATCTCGATCACGCCCCACATCGTCCGCGCGCCCAAGCTTCGGGAGCGGGATTTCGCGTCGTTCGCGATCGGAACGGGTGACGCGGTGAAGGTGGTGTCGGCGCATCCGCTCTTCGGCGAGCCCGAGGTGACGGCGCCGCCTCCCTCGCCCGCGGGGGCCGCGGCCGCGCCGGGTGCGTCGCCCAGGCCGTCGCCGACTCCGGTCGCCGCACCGGCATCGCCCGGCCCGGCTCAACCCCCTCCGGCTCCCACGGCCGGGACGCCCGCGCTTCCGCCCGCCTCGACCGAGGGACCGGCGGCGCCCCCGGCGGCCGTCGCGGTCGAGACGCACCGGTTCCGAGCCGTCTGCAGCCCCTCCGAGCTACGGCTGAAGGTGGGCGAGACGGGGAGCGTGTCGCTCGTGGCGTTCGGGGTCACGGGGCTCACGGGAACGGAGCTCCTCGTGACGTTCGACCAGGGCGTCCTCGAGGCGTTGGACGTGACGCCGGGCTCCCTGCTGACCCTGGACGGCGTCAGCGTCCAGGCCGAGCGGAACCGCGAGGCCGGGCGCGTCCGTGCCCGGTTCAGCCGCGAGAGCGCGGCCAGCGGATCCGGCGCCGTCGCGGTCCTGCAGTTCAAGGGTGTGTCGGCCGGAGCGTCTCCGCTGGCTTTCGCGACGCTGACCCTCACGACATCGGCCGGCGACGATCACCCCATTCCCCCCGCCTGCAGCGTCGAGGTCGCACCATGAAGAAGATGAACCCGAGAGTCCGGCTGCTCCTGTTCGCCGCTGCTCAGCTGACGTGCAACCAGGCCATCCTCACGGCTCCCCCAGGATCCTCGCTGAGCGCTTTCGCCAACCCCGAGTTCATCGCCGCCAACGGCGACGTGTCGGTGATCTCGGTCCTGGTCATCGAGCCCGCGGGCACCGTCGTCCCCGACGGGACCGTCGTCCAGTTCTTCACCAACCTCGGACACATCCAGGACCAGGCCAAGACCAACGACGGCGTGGCCCGGGCCAACCTCGTCTCCGATACGCGTTCCGGGACGGCCACGGTGACGGTGATATCGGGCGGCGCCGCGCCCGCCGCGCCGGCCGCCAGCCCCAGCCCGACGGCGATCGTCGGCACCGGGGGTGCGAGCGCCGCCAGCGGGACGAGCGCTACCGTCACGGTGGTCATCGGGAGCGCCCGGCCGAAGAACGTGATCGTGACGGCGAACCCCCCGCGCATCACCGGGATCGGTTCGGCGCGTCAGAGCCGCATCGTCGCGAACGTCTTCGACGCGAACGGCAACGGGGTCGTCAACGCTCCCGTCATCTTCACGGTGCAGGAGCCGGCGGGCGATCCGCCGGCGGATGCCACCGAGACCCTGGCCAGCCGGGGCGCTCCGGTCTTCACTGACAGCAACGGGCAGGCCGTCGACTTCCTCCAGACAAGCTACGCCCCGGATCTGCCGACCAAGACCGTAACCGTGACGGCTTCGGTGCCGGCCGACACCGTTCTCACCTCGGACCCGATTCCGGTGCAGATCAACTGACATGAAGCGCGTCCTTTTCATCTCGATCGCCCTGGCCGCGGCGTCGGCCGCCCACGCCGAGATCGCCCTGCTCGAGAACGGGATGACACTGAAGGTCGCCTCTCGCCGCACCGAGGGGCAGACGCAGTTCCTCGAGCTGAAGGGCGGCGGGGAGGTGGGCGTCCCCGAAGCCACGGTACGGGGCTTCGTTCCCGACGAGGTGATCGACGAGGTGGCGCCCGGAGCGGCCGCGGGCGGCGACGTGCGCGCCCTCGTCGCCGACGCTGCCAGGCGCCATGGCCTCGATCCGGCCCTCGTCCTGGCCGTGGTGGCCGTGGAGTCGGGTTTCCGGGCCGACGCCGTGTCTCCCAAGGGCGCCCAGGGCCTGATGCAGCTCATGCCGGCGACCGCGGCGTCCCTCGGCGTGGCCGATGCCTTCGACGCCGCTGCGAACGTGGACGGAGGAGCTCGACACCTCGGGGCGCTCGTGGCTCGCTACGGGGGCGACCTCAAGAGGGCTCTCGCCGCATACAACGCCGGTGAAGGTGCGGTCGACCAATACCGCGGCGTCCCCCCGTACGCCGAGACCCGAAGCTACGTCTCCAAGGTGCTGAGCCGGTACCGATCGCCTCGATGACGCGCGGAAGACGCCAAGACGGGTTCTCCCTGGTGATCCTGATGGGAGGCATCACCATCATGCTCATCGCCATGGGAGTCGCGGCGCCGACCTGGCAGCATGTGATGCAGGACGACCGCGAGCAGGAGCTGCTCTACCGCGGCGGGGCCATCGCCGACAGCATCGCCCGCTATCAGAAGAAGAACGGCGGCGCCCTGCCCGTGTCGCTGGACGTGCTGGTGAAGGGGAGGTTCCTGCGGCGAGCGTACAAGGACCCGATGACGAGCGACGGCAAGTGGCGTTTCATCCGGCAGGGGGAGGCGATCGGCCCCGCCCCCGGTGGAACGCGGCCGGGGAATCCGTCCGGGTCGACCACGGGTCCGTCGCCGACGCAGCAGCCGTCGCCCTCGCCGTCTCCCGGAGCGGGAGGCATCGGGGGCGGTGTCTCGGGAGCGCCCATGGGCGGCTTCGTTGGCGTCGCCAGCCGCAGTACGACGAAGAGCTTGCGCATGCTCAACAACGCCACGAGGTACGACACCTGGCTCTTCGTCGCCGGCCGTCCCCGCATCGTGGGGAAGCAGCCCGCGGTTGCGACCCTCGGCGCGCCGACCCTCCCGTCGCCGGGAGCGCGGCCGTCGCCGCTGTCGCCCCCCTAGACGGGGCTCCGGCCGAAGAGTCTCTACGGGGACTCGTCGTCGCCGTTCGGCGGTGGGGGAGGGGGCTCGGCGGGCACCTGCGGCTGCGGGAGGGTCGGCGCCGTCGGCGTGAATGGGGAGACGGGGAACATCGGCCCGGCCGTCGGGAGGCCGGGTCCCGGAGGCGCCGCGGCTGCCGGGTGCCGCCACCGGGGCGCGGCTCGGGCTCGCTTGCGGCGGCGACACTCCCGTCTTCGGACCGGGCTCGGGCTGCGCGTCGCCTTCGTCGGCCGGCTCCGGCTCCTCCTCGGGCTCGGGCTCGGGGGCGGGAAGCGGGCGGAAGGCGGGGGAGCTCGCCACGGGTGGCGGGGAAGGAGACCCGCCCGTCGGGGTCGCCACGCCGTAGATCATGAGGGCCTCGACGCGGACGCCCGACAGGTCCATCCGCAAGGCGTAGTTGAGACCCAGGCCGTCCAGAACGCCCAGGACGGCCTCGGCGGGCGTGCGGCCGAGGAGCGTCACCGTGACGGGCTGCCGCACCGGGCGCTCCATCGTAGGTGACCTTCATCCCCGTCTGCTTGCCGAGTCGGTCCAGCACCTCGGAGACGGGGGCGGCGGTCGCCTTGAGGTCGACGTGGCCGTTCGCCTGCGTCACCTCGACCTCCGCGCGAGCGATCAGCGGAAGGAGCGCCACGAGGCCGGCGGAGACGGCGATCCGCATGGACCCATTGGAGCACATCGGGGCCCGCTCGTCACGCGGGGCACGGTCAGATGAAGTAGAAGGCGATCGCCGAGGATCGCGTAGATCGGCGAGGAGCTGAAAGCCCTCGAACCAGTTGGTCTTGCCGTCGTGGATCAGGAGCGTGACCGCGCCCACCGAGAGCATCACCGCCGCCACCTCGAGGATCGTGAACTCGAGGCCGAGCGGGCGGCCCATGAAGTGGCCGGCGATCACGAGCACCGGCGCCACGAAGAGGGCGATCTGCATCGACGAGCCCATCGCGATGCCCGAGGGCCAGGTCCATCTTGCCCTTCATGGCGACGAGCGACGGCGGTCGAGTGCTCGGCGGCGTTGCCGACGACGGCCACCACCACGACGCCCATGAAGACCTTGCCGAGGCCCATGGCCTGCGCCCGCGGCGTCGATGGCGTGGACGAGGAACTCGCTCACGAGCCCGACGAGGACGGCGGCGCCGAGGAGCGACCACGAGGCTCTTGCCGACCGACCAGCGCGCCGTGCTCGCTCCAGCTCCTCGGCGGCGTCCGGCCCGACCGGGGCGAAGAGGCGCTGGTGGGTCTTGAGCGAGAAGACGAGGCTCGCGACGTAGGTGAGGATGAGGACGCAGGAGATGTCGAGGCTGATGCGACTCGATGTGCTCCGGGCTGCTGTGCTGGGTGACCTGGCGCGTAGATGGCGGGGATCACGAGCGCCACCACGGCGAGCACCATCATGCTGCTGCCGCTCTCGGCGGCCAGGCGGTTGAAGCGCAGCTCCTTGCGCTTCCAGCCGCCGAGGAGCATGGCGAGGCCGAGGACCATGAGCATGTTGCCGATGATCGAGCCGGTGAGCGAGGCCTTCACGATCTCGGTCTCGCCCGGCCCGCAGGGCCATGAAGCCGATGATCAGCTCGGCCGCGTTGCCGAAGGTGGCGTTCAGGAGGCCGCCGACCGCCGGGCCCGCGCGGTGGGCGAGGTGCTCGGTGGCTTCGCCCATGAGCCCGGCCAGGGGCAGGATGGCGAGGCAGGCGGTCACGAAGACCCACGCCGGGGACGCGTGGGTCCAGGCCGAGCGCCGAGGCTGACCGGCACGAAGACGAGGAGCGACGCGAAGGATGTCTCTGGCCCGTGCTCATCGCCGGGCTCCGCGCGCCCGGGTCAGCGGCCGGCGATCACCTGGGCGGTCTCGCGGTCCGAGCGGGGGTCGCTTCCTCGAGGAGGGCCAGCGCCCGGTCGCGGGCCGACGTCGAACGCCGCGCGCTCGGCGGCGGGGATCGGCTCCGCGGGCGGCGCCACCATGCGCATCGGGTTCACGAAGGCGCCGTTGCGCGTCATCCGGTAGTCGAGGTGCGGCCCGGTGGCGAGGCCGGTCATCCCGACGGCACCGATCGGCTCTCCCTGCTTGACGCGCTGCCCCGCGCGCACGCCGATCCGCGACAGGTGGCCGTAGAGCGTCTCGACGCCGTTCGCGTGGCGCAGTCGGATGGCGTTGCCGTAGTCCCCGGCCCATCCGGCCGAGGTCACGACGCCGTCGCTCGCCGCCATGACCGGCGTGCCCTCCGGCGCCGCGTAGGTCGACCCCGAGGTGCGGACGCACCGTGCGGAGGATCGGGTGGAGCCGCGCGGTGCTGAAGCCCGACGTGATCCGCGAGAACTTGAGGGGCGAGCGGAGGAAGGCCTTGCCGCAGGGGCGTGCCGTCGGGCGCGAAGTAGCCGGTGGTCGCGGCGCCCTCGAAGCGCACGGCCCGCAGGACCCGGTCGCCCCGGACCAGCTCCGCCGACAGGATGCGGCCGTAGCGGCTGAAGCGGCCGTCGAGGTAGAGCTTCTCGACGGCCACCCGGAACGAGTCGCCCTTCTGCAGCTCGGTGTTGAAGTCGACGTCCCAGGCGAAGATGTCGGCGAGGTCGATGGCGAGCTGGTCCTGCTCCCCCGCGTCGGCCACGGCGCCGAAGAGGCTGGAGCGGATCTTGGCCGACGCGGTCTCGACCGCGACGTCGTAGCTGCGGGTGACGACCTCGGCCGCAAGGTCGGGGCCGCGCCGCGTCACCTTGCAGGGTCCGCAGCTCGTCGATCCCGTAGGTGAACAGGCACACGAAGCCGTCGCGGCCCAGGGCCACGCCGAACGGATGGCCGATCGAGAGCCGCGCGAGGTCGTAGACCGGACGCGCGGCCTCGACGAGGTCGTGGACGGCGCCGGGCGAAAGGACCGCCCGCAGCGCGGTGGCCAGGCTGGCGTTCGGGGCCACGGTGCCGCGGACGAGGCGAAGCGGCTCCGGCACAGCCACCCGCGCAAAAGGGGCCTCGATGAGGGTCGTCAGGTGGGTGGGGAGGAGGATCAGGGTGAGGGCGCCGAGGGCGCTAACGGGCTTCATTCTCAAGGACTTAGTATACGAAGCCCGGGGCCTGCGTCAAGAGAAAACGATCAGGGATCGAGGCTCGCCGCCTCGGCATCCCCCATCTCGACGCCCCTGCCGGGAAAGTACTCGTGCCACCGCTCCGAGACGGTGCGGGCGACGGAAGCGTCCGAGGTCAGCTCCCTGGGGAAGCCTGGCTTGAGGCGCGCGTCGATCACGATCGGAGGACGGTGGACGACGTGATGGCGCGCGATCTCGGTGGACGCCGCGTGAATGTCGGCGGCCGGCTCGAAGCGCGTGAAGGTGGTCCAGAGGAAGTTGATGGGGCTCCGGGCGGCACGCCGCGGCTCGTCGGTGAGGACCACGAGGGGCCACTCTGCGAACGCCTCGTGTCGGGCGAGCCGCTCGGCGGCGGCTGGCTCGGTCGCGAACGGTGGTCCCCCCACCACGAGGCAGCCGCCGCAGAAGACACGAACGTCCGAGACGCCCTGGGGCAGCCCTGCCGGCGGCCGGAACTCGCGGGGCAGGTCCCGCACGGGGTCGCCGAGGCCGAGCCAGATCCCCTTCGAGCCCTCGTTGACCCGCGGGCCCGTGTAGTCGAGAGTGTCCATCGAGGTGTGGGAGAAGCACGTAGAGGTCGGTCTCCGGACGTGTCCGTGCCAGGACGTGCTCGAGGGTCGCGCGGAAGTCCTTGAGGTCGATCGCCCGGTCGGTCACGAAGCAGGAACTTGGTGAGCGAGAGCTGTCCCTCGCCGAGGATCCGGAAGGCGCTGGCCAGTGCCTCGCGGCCGTAGCGCTCCTTGACGACGGCGGCGGCCAGCGAGTGATACCCCGTCTCTCCGTAGGACCACAGATCCACGACGCCCGGCATCGCCAGGGGGAAGAGGGGAGACAAGAGCTCCTGGAGGAGGTCTCCGATGAAGAAGTCCTCTTGCCGCGGCTTCCCGACGACCGTGGCGGGGTAGATCGCGTCGCGGCGCCGAGCGAGATGGGTCACCTCGAAGACGGGGTAGTCGTGGCGCAGGGAGTAGTACCCGTAGTGATCGCCGAAGGGTCCTTCGGGCCGTCGGACGCCGGCGGGCACGCGCCCCACGAGGGCGAACTCCGCGGAGGCCACCAGGGGGTGCGGGCCCGGACCCGCGCACAGGGGAAGCCGCTCGCCCGCGATGAGGGACGCCAGCATCAGCTCGGGAACGTTCTCGGGCAACGGGGCGATGCCCGCGAGGATGAGGGCCGGCGGGCCGCCCAGGAAGACGGTCACCGGCAGCGCCTCGCCGCGCGCCTCGGCGACCGCGTGATGAAAGCCCCCGCCCTTTCCGATCTGCCAGTGCATCCCTGTCGTCCGCGCGTCGTGGACGTGGAGGCGGTAGATTCCGAGGTTGTGGCCGCGGCCCTCGGGGTGCTCGGTATAGACCAGGGGGAGCGTGACGAACGGGCCACCGTCGTCGGGCCAGCACGTCAGGACCGGGAGCCGATCCAGCCGCACGTCGGGCGTCACCACGTCGCCCACGGGACCCGACGGCCGCATCCGCGGTCCCGATCCGCAAGGCGCTCGCCGCGAGGTCCCGGGCGCCCCAGACCTTGGCGAGGGTCGGTGGCAGGAGCGTCTCGGCCAGCGCCACGACGCGTCGGATGAAGCGCAGCGGGTGAGGCGCCGAAGGCCATCTCGGCGCGTCTCGCGCGTCCCGAAGAGGTTCGTGGCGAGCGGAAAGTCGGAGTCCCTTGACGCGGGTGAAGAGGAGCGCCGGTCCGCCCGCCGCGATCACCCGTGCGGTGGATCTCGGCGGCCTCGAGGTGCTTGTCGACCGGGGCGTCGACGAGGACCAGGTCCCCCTCGCGCCGAAGGCGCTCGAGGAAGGCCCTGAGGTCCGGGAAGGAGAGCGCGCTCAAGCGAGTGGATGATACACGACGCCCTCGGAACCTCCCGCGACGGCGGCGGAGGCTCAGGCGAGGCCGGGGAACCAGCGCCAACGAACGGAGCGCATGTAGGCGCGGTAGGCGGGGTTCTGGGCGAGGAAGCGCTCCTCGGCGAACGTCTTGGCCACGAAGAGGCCGATGGCGACGGCGTCGAGCCCCAGGTTGCGCCAGGACGCGGCCGAGAGGTGCAGCCCGACAAGGGAGACGAAGAGCCCGGTGTAGACCGGATGCCGGACGATCCCGTAGGCGCCGCTCGTGACGATGGTCCGCTCGGCCGGCACGAAGCCGATGCTGCGGCCGAGGCTCACGCGGGCCCAGGCGGAGACGAGGAGGGACAGCAGGCTGATCGCGCCGATCACCCAATCGGGCGCGAGGCGCACCCCCGGCTCGTAGAGGAGGACGGTGAGAAAGCCCCAGTAGCTCGCGGTGAACGTCAGGGCCCAGTACAGGAGGTTCCGCGTGACGCGGACCGGCGGCGTCCGAAGGACCATCGTCAGGACGAGGAGCGTGTAGTTGATGACGACCGTGGCCTCGGCGATGCCGATGCGGCCGGCGCGGGCCGCGAGGAAGAGCTGGTCCGCGAAGGGCGCAACCGCCACGAGGGCGACGGCTCGATCGACCCACGGGCTGGACAGCCATCCCATGGCGCTTCGCGGCGCGGAGCCCGGCATCGGCCGCAGGATACCGCGACGGACCCGCGGTTGCCGCGCGCCCCGGGCGGGTGATAACCTCGAAGGACTCATGGCGACGCCCCTCATCGAGGCACGATTTCGCGACGCGGGGCTGGAATCCGTTCGGGACAAGGTGCTGACGGGCAAGCGGCTGTCCTTCGAGGACGGCGTCGGCCCTGTACCAGGACCCACGACCTCCTGGCGCTCGGCTCGCTGGCGAACCACGTGCGGGAGAAGCGCCACGGCGACGCGGCCTACTTCGTCTGGAACACCCACATCAACCACACGAACGTCTGTGTGGCCACGTGCGACTTCTGCGCCTTCGCCGCCAAGAAGGGGGATCCGCGCGGCTACACGATGAGCCTCGAGGACGTCTTCAAGAACGTCCGTGCCCTGCCCAGGCCGGTTCGTGAGGTCCACATCGTGGGGGGCCTCCATCCCGACCTCCCGTGGTCGTACTTCGTCGACATGATGAAGGGGATCAAGAGCGTGCGGCCCGACATCCACATCAAGGCGTTCACGGCCGTCGAGATCTTCTTCTTCCATCGCCTCTATCGGAAGAGCGTGGCCGATGTCCTGGCGGAGCTCAAGGACGCGGGCCTCGATTCGATGCCCGGCGGGGGCGCCGAGATCTTCGCCAAGGAGACGCGCGACAAGATCATCCAGGGGAAGGCCGACGGCCCCCAATGGCTCGAGGTGATGCGAGAGGCACACCGGCAGGGAATCCCCACGAACGCCACGATGCTGTACGGACACATCGAGTCGGTCGAAGACCGCGTCGATCACCTCGTCCGGCTTCGGGAGCTGCAGGACGAGACCGGCGGCTTCGTGACCTACATCCCCTTGGCGTTCCAGCCCTGGGAAGCTCCGGCCATGAAGCTCCCGGAGACGACGGGCTTCGAGGACCTGAAGGCCATCGCCGTGGGCCGCCTGATGCTCGACAACTTCCCCCACATCAAGTCGTACTGGATCATGATCGGGCCGCGCCTCGCGCAGGTCGGGCTGTCGTTCGGGGCCGACGACATGGACGGCACCGTGACCGAGGAGAAGATCGCCCACGACGCGGGGGCCCAGACGGCCCAGTCCATGACCGTCCACGAGCTCTGCCGGCTCATACGCGAGGCCGGGCGCAGGCCCATCGAGCGCGACACGGTCTTCAACGTGGTGAAGGAGTGGTGAAGGGAATCCCCGTCCAGGAAAGCGTTCTCGAGGCGCCGCGAAGGAAGTCCGGAGTCCTGCGCCTCGGCGCCGTGCCCTATCTCAACGTCGCCCCCATCATCCACGGCCTCGAGGGAAGCCGCCGCTTCGAGGTCGTGCGGGAGGTGCCGTCGCTGGTCGCCGAGGCGCTCCATCGGGGTGAGATCGATCTGGGGACGATCCCGTCCATCGAGTACGCGGCCGGGGACTACGCCATCGTTCCCGGCATCGCCATCGGGAGCCGGGGGGCGGTGCGATCCGTTCGCTTGCTGCACCGAGGGCGGCTGGACACCCTCCGGCGCGTCGCCCTCGACACCTCGAGTCGGACGAGCGTCGCCCTCCTGAAGATCCTGCTGCGCGAGCGCCTCGGTCGCGACCCTGAATACGTCTCCATGGCGCCGAGGGTCGGCGAGATGCTCGAGATCGCGGACGCGGCGCTCGTCATCGGAGACCCCGCCCTCTATCACACCGGGCCGGAGGAGAGCCTGGACCTGGGCGAAGAGTGGCTCGCGCGGACCGGCCTTCCGTTCGTCTATGCCTTCTGGGCGGGCCGTCGCGGGGTCGCGACGCCGAGGGACGTGGGAGAGCTTCAGGCGTCGCTGCGGTCGGGGCTGGCGGCCATCGGCGACATCGCCTCGTCCTACGCGCGCCACGACGGCGAGGCGCGCGACAACGAGTCCTACCTGCGCTCGAACATCGTTTTCGAGCTCGGCGAGGGAGAGCAGGCGGGGCTTCGGGAGTTCTATCGCCGCGCCCACGCGCAAGGCCTGATCCACAGGGTGCCCGATCTGAGGTTCCATGCCCATTCCTGAGACGATCGAACGCAAGGCCTTGGCGGGGGAGCGTCTGACGCGGGACGAAGGGATCCTCCTCCTTCGCGATGGTGACTTCCTGGAGCTGGGGATGCTCGCCGACGCTGTGCGGCGGCGCAAGCATCCCGAGGGGATCGTCACGTACATCATCGACCGGAACATCAACTACACCAACGTGTGCACCGCGCAGTGCGCCTTTTGCGCCTTCTATCGCGATCTCCCCTCGAAGGAGGGATACCTTCTCTCCAAGGAGGAGCTCGCGTCGAAGATCGAGGAGACGCTGGCGCTGGGGGGGAACCAGATCCTCCTCCAGGGGGGGCTCCATCCCGACCTGGGCATCGAGTTCTACGAGGGGCTTTTCCGCTGGATCAAGGAGACCTATCCGATCTGGATCCACGGTCTCTCGCCGGCCGAGATCCACCACGTCTGCCGCGTGTCGAAGCTCTCGGTGGAACAGACGCTGCGGCGCCTGATGGCTGCCGGCCTGGACTCCATACCGGGCGGCGGCGCCGAGATCCTGTCGGACCGCGTCCGGAACATCATCGGCATCGCCAAGGGCTCCACGGCAGAATGGCTCGAGGTGATGGAGGTGGCCCACGGCCTGGGGATGAAGACCACCGCGACGATGATGTTCGGCCACGTCGAGACGCTCGAGGAGCGTATCGACCACCTGCTCCACCTTCGAGACCTGCAGGACAGGACCGCTGGGTTCACGGCGTTCATCGCCTGGACCTTCCAGCCCACGAACACCGCCATGGCGGGAGACGAGACGACGTCGTTCCAGTACCTGCGCTTGCTGGCGGCGGCCCGGCTGATGCTCGACAACTTCCCCAACGTCCAGGCCTCGTGGGTGACCCAGGGAGGGAAGATCGGTCAGGTGTCGCTGCGCTTCGGCGCCAACGATTTCGGCAGCCTCATGATCGAGGAGAACGTGGTCTCGGCGGCGGGCGCTCACTTCCGCTTGACCGAGGCCGAGATCGCGAGGAACATCCAGGACGCGGGGTTCGTGCCCAAGCGGCGGACCATGCAGTACGCCCTCGTCGGGGACCCGTATTGCTGGGGCCACGAGACGGGCGCTGTCGCGCCGACCCCCGCAAGCACCGTCGCCGGCTGAGGGGACGGCTCCTGGGTCGCTTGACAGTTCGAGGGCGCTGATTTAAAGTCATCACCTCCCTCCTCTGGCCGTGATCACGGCCGCGAGAGAAGCTATGTCCGACGAGATGGCTCAGCGGGGAAGGCGACCGGCTGCAACAGAGGTCGCGTCGCCGCGCCCAGGGAGCACAGACGAGTCGGACGACGGCATCCGGAGCGTCCTCGTCCTCGAATCCGATCCCCTGGCCCGCGCTCAGATGGAAGGGCTCCTCCGCGACGAAGGGTACTGGGTCGTCGGTACCTCCGATGCGAAGGCGGCCCAGAAGCTCCTGCGCGTCGGGGCCGCGGACCTGGTCCTGGCGGACCCGCGTGAGGCCGTCCTGGCCCCCGTGCCTCGCTGGGCCCGCCGCCGGACCGACCTGGAGAAGCCCCTTCCGAAGGCCTTCTTCGACGAGGGCTATGCGGTGCTCCGCGCCCTGGACGCCGACCCCGCAGCGGCCGAGTACCCGATGGTGATCCTGAAGGACGCCGAGCCCGGACCCGACGGTGCGCTCCCCGCCCGCTTTGGCGTTGTCGGATACGTGCCCCGCGGAATCGGCGCCGAGAGCGTGATCGAGTGCCTGGAGGGCGCCTACCGGACGCTCGTCAAGCTGCGGCGTGCGGCCGAGCTCCCGCCGCGCTCGGGCCTCGTCGAGGAGCCGGTGGTCCGCATCGCCTCTCGCACGCCCCCCGGCGCCCCCAAGGCGGAGAACGGGATCTTCGAATCCCTTCCCAAGGCCCTTCGCAAGGCCCTGGTCGTCGATCCGGACGCGTCGAGCCGGCGTCTCCTGCGAAAGGCCCTCGACAAGCACGACGTGACGGTCTTCGAAGCGGCGGATGCGAAGGAAGCCATCCGCCTGGCGCTCTCGGCCCGGCCGTGGCTGATCCTCTCTGAGGTGAACCTGCCCGGGAAGGACGGCTTCGACCTGTGCGCCGAGGTGCGGGCGAACAGGCTCCTCCGCCACACGCCCCTCATCTTCATCTCGGAGCGCGACGGCTACGCGGACCGTGCCCACGGCTTGAAGCTCGGTGCCGACGACTACCTCAACAAGCCGATCCGTGTTCGCGAGATGCTCATCCGGGTGCAGCTCACGCTGCAGCGCTATTCCGACCTCCGGTCCCGGACGCGGAATGGCCCCGGCATGGACGGCGAGATCGAGATCATCGGGGCACCGAGCGTCCTCCAGATGTGCCATATCTCGCAGTTCACCGGGGTATTCACGAGCCACAACGAGGGGCAGCGCACCCAGATCCGTTTCCGCGAGGGAGAGATCATCGGGGCCGAGAAGAACGGGCTGCGCGGCGCCGAGGCCATCTACGCCTTCCTCGGGTGGACCAAGGGGCATTTCGAGTTCGTCAGCGGCGATCCGGGCCCCGGGGAGCCGTTCGCCGAGAGCTTCGACCAGGTCATCCTCGAGGGGTGCCGGCGTCTCGACGAGGCCGGTCGCGACGAGCTCGCCGCCAAGCAGCCGACCGACGTCCCCGCCTGAGAGACTGCCCAGGGCGGCGCGCCGCCCCCGACCTCGACCCGGCTTGCGACCTTACGCTACGATGCCGCCGTGAAGCATCTGACGGCCTCCTGGGTCGTGACGATGACGAGTCCGCCCCTCCGCAACGGCTGGGTTGCCGTCGCCGACGGCCGGATCGTCTCGGTGAGTCCTGAACGGCCGGCTCGAGGCGCCGGCCCGGTCCTGGACCTGGGCGACGGGGTACTGCTCCCCGGCCTCGTGAACGCTCACTGCCACCTGGAGCTTTCGTCGCTGCGCGAGCGCATTCCCCGGGACCTTGGGTTCGTCCCGTGGGTGGCCGCACTCGTCGCCGCGCGGGGAAGCGAGGCCCCGGAGGTCGCGCGCGAGGCCACGCGACAGGCCGTCGCCGCGCTGTCGGAGAGCGGAACGGTGGCGGTGGGGGACGTGTCGAACTCACTGGCTCACCTGGATCTGCTCGCGGCATCCGGTCTCGAGGCCGTGGTCTTCTACGAGCTGATCGGCTGGGACCCCGGACAGGCGTCCTCGGTGCTCGAGGAGGCGGATGCGCGGCTCCGGGCGCTCGGCCCGCGCCCTGCGGCGAACGTCGAGGTCCGTCTCGCGGCCCACGCACCGTACTCGGTGTCGCCGGCGCTCTTCGAGGGGCTCCGGCAACGCGGGGGACCTGCGGCCCTCCATCTGGCGGAGTCCGAGGCCGAGAGCCTCTTCCTGGCGGAGGGGGACGGCGAGTGGGGCGCCTTTCTCGCCGCACGAGTAGGAGAGGTGCCCTTCGCCCCCCCGCGGAAGAGCCCGGTCCGGTACGCGTCGGACCTCGGGCTGCTCCACGAGCGCCTCGTGGCCGCTCACTGTGTCCGCGCGGACGCGGCGGACCAGGAGCTGCTGGGTCGTGCCGGCGTCAGCGTGGCCGTCTGCCCGCGAAGCAACCGGACGCTGGGCGTCGGGATTCCTCCCGTCCCCGACATGCTGAACGCGGGAATCCGCATGTGCCTCGGGACGGACAGCCTGGCGAGCGCCCCGACCCTCGACCTCCTGGCGGACGCCGCCGCGCTCCGACAGGCGTTTCCATCCCTGGCCGCGGCCAGCATCGTGGAGATGGCCACCCTGGGCGGCGCCCGGGCTCTCGGTCTGGGTGATCTGGGTTCGATGGCTCCAGGGAATCGCGCAGCCCTGGCCTTCGCGCCGGCGAGGCGGACGCCGGAGGACCCCTTGGAGTTCCTGGTATCGGGCGAGGCGCGAGCGACGCGGGTGGCGGAGCCATGAGCGCCGCGTCCCGTGTCGTCGCGTACGGTCGGATGATCCGGTTCACCCACTCGATCTTTGCGCTCCCGTTTGCGCTCTCCTCCGTCGTCCTCGCCGCCGGCCCGAGGTTCCCGTCGACCGAGATCGCCTGGATTCTCCTGGCGATGGTGGGGGCACGCAGCGCCGCCATGGGATTCAACCGCCTCGCCGATCAAGCCATCGATGCCAAGCAACCCCCGCACGGCCGGCCGGGAGCTTCCGCGGGGCGTGCTGTCGCGCGGCGAGGTGTGGGCGTTCGTGCTCCTGTCCGCCGCGGCCCTCGTGTTCGCGGCCTGGCGCCTCAACCCGCTGTGCCTCGCCCTGTCTCCCGTCGCGCTGCTGATCGTCTTCGGCTACTCGTACACCAAGCGCTTCACGGCGCTGTCGCACGTCGTCCTGGGGCTCGCCCTCGGCGTGGCGCCCGTCGGGGCCTGGATTGCGATCCGGGGGAGGATCGACCTGGAGGCCGTCATGCTCGGGCTCGCGGTGCTGAGCTGGACGGCGGGATTCGACGTCATCTACGCCTGCCAGGACGCCGATTTCGACCGGCGCGAAGGCCTGCACTCGATTCCGGCGCGCCTCGGGATCCGGCGCGCCCTCCTCGTCTCGCGCCTCCTGCACGTGATGACCGTGGGTCTGCTCGTGTCGCTCTACACGCTCGGCGGACTCCATCCCGTCTACCTGGCCGGCATGGCTGGGGTGGCCGGCTTGTTGGCCTACGAGCACAGCCTCGTGCGCGCCGAGGACCTCTCGCGGGTCGACGCCGCGTTCTTCACGATCAACGGCTGGGTGAGCGTCGCCTACTTCGCGGTGACGCTGGCGGCGCGCCTGCTGGCGTGACGCTATAATCGCCCGGATGAACGAGGCGACTGCGGTGGCCGGCGACGTGCCCCTCCCGACGCCGGGCGCGCCCGAGAAGGCGGCGATCCGGTCCATGTTCGACCGCATCGCTCCCCGCTACGACCTTCTGAACCGGCTTCTCTCCGCCGGCATCGACGTGCGCTGGCGCCGCGCCTGCGTCGAGATGCTGGACCTCGGCGCGCGCGGCCGCGTGGTGGATCTCTGCACGGGAACGGCCGATCTCCTGATCGAGGCCCTGCGACGGAGCCCGGATGCCGGCGGCATCGGCGTGGACCTCTCGAGCGCGATGCTCGTCCGGGGCTCGACGAAGCTGGAGCGGCGGGGCCTCGCGGCGAGGGCGGGGCTCGCTTCGGGAGACGCGGAGCGCCTGCCCCTGCGCGACGGCGTCTTCGACGGCGCCCTGGTGGCGTTCGGCATCCGCAACGTCGGGGACCCGGAGGCGGCGGTTCGCGAGGTCCTGCGCGTCCTCAAGCCCGGCGGGCGCTTCGTGGTTCTCGAGTTCTCGATGCCCGCCGGCCTGCTGGGGCGCGCGTACCGCTTCTACTTCGGGCGGCTCCTCCCCTGGATCGGCGGCCTCGTGAGCGGAGACCGCGGTGCCTACGCGTACCTCCCGGCCTCGGTCGAGCGCTTCCCCTCGCCGGCCGCCTTCGCGGCGATGCTCGAAGGCGCGGGGTTCGTCTCGCTGCGCCGCCGGGCCCTGACCGGAGGGATCGCGTACCTGTACCGCGGGGACAAGGCGGCGTGACCGACCTCGCGAGCGCCCTCCAGGGAGCGGTCGAGCGGCTCTCCCCCCAGCGCGAGGCCTTCGTGGATTCGTGGGCGCGGTGGGTCCGCTCGTCGACCACGGCGTCGGAATCGCAGTCCCTGGAATTGTGCGGGACCGAAGCCGATGCGCTCCTCTCGCGCCTGGGCAGCGGCGCGCTGGCGGAGTACCTGGCCGAGGACGCGGCCACCGCGGCCGCGGCTGTCCTCGCGGGGAGGAGCCTCCAGCATCGGATCGTGGCAATCCGGTGCCTCGGGCGCTGCGTCGCGCCGCTCCTCGCCGGCCACGATGGAGCCGAGGGGACCGAGGCGCTCCTGGCCGTCCACGAGCTGAGCCTGCGTCGCCTGGAAGGCCTGCTCCGGGTCCAGGAGGAGGAGTCGGTGCGCCGCCTGGTGGAGGCCCAGGACCAGGCGGCCCACGCGGTGGAGCGGGCCCACGAAACCGCCCGGAGCTTCGAGGCCTTGCGACGGTCCGAAGGGCGCAGCCAGCACCGAGCGGAACAGCTGGCTCTCCTGAGCTCCGTGACCCACAGGATCGCCGGGATCCTGGACCCGGAGCGCCTCATGCAGGAGGCGGCCAGCATCCTCCAGGCCCGGATGAATCACACCTATGTGGCTGTGGTGACCCTCGACGCCGAGGGAGTGCTGGTCGGACGCTGGGCGGGGCGCACGGGGGTGGCGCGCGAGGCTGCCGGTCGTGCCCAGGGGCCCCCCAAGGGGATCATCGGACGGGCCCTGCGGAAGCGGGCCCCCCAGGTCGTTCCCGACGTCGCGCGGGATCCGGACTACCACGCCGACGTCCCCGGCACGCGGTCCGAGATGGTGGTCCCACTCGTCGAGTCGGGGGAGGTGATCGGGGCGCTGGACTTCCAGAGCGAGAAGCAGGCCGCGTTCGACCTCGACGACGTCGTGGCCGGCGAGGTGCTCGCGGAATTCCTGATCGTGGCGCTCCGGAACGCCCGGCTCTTCGCGGCCCGGTCGGAGCGCTGAAAGAGCGCCGGGTCAGGGCCTCTCGGGCTGGAGGCGCTGGAGGGCCACCCGGGCGGCGCGCTGGACGCCGGGGTTCGGATCGGCGAGGGCGTTCTTCAAGGGGTCGATCGCTTCCATCCCGCCGACCGCACCGAGGGCGGCAGCCGCGGCCTGGCGAACCGCCGCCTCGGAGTCCTTGAGGGCCTCGGCGAGGCGTGGCACGGCGCCCGCCGCCGGTGGGCCGATCTGCCCCAGCGCGACCGCCGACCACTGGCGGACCTGGGTGTCGCTGTCGGCGAGGTGCGAGGCCAGGGCGGGCGCGGCGTCGGACGCCACAGCGCCCATGACGACGATCGGCCGAATGGCCCTCAGCCGGACCGCAGCGTCCGCGTCGTCGAGCGCCTCGATCAGGTGGGGCAGCGCCGGGACGCCGATCTTCCCGAGGGCCCAGGGCGCCTTCCGCCAATCCGAGGAGGTTCGTGCCGGATCCTTGGGGACCTCCTTGAGCAGCGCCATCCACTGACTCAAGGCCTTCCCCTCGAAGGAAGGCTCCGCTTCGGCTCGGAGCAATCCGACGAGGCCCGCAAGGACGACCGCAGCGATCGGCAGCACGGAGAGACGGCGCATCGACGGCACGATGCTAGCGCGCTGCTGCGAGGGGCGCAACGCCGGTCATCGCCCGGCACTCGAAGACGGCGGCAAAATGAGTCGCCAACCCGGAGAGGACCTGGTCGGCCACCACCGGACGGCCCAGGACCCTTTCGAGGCTGGTGACGCCGCGGCCCCGGATGCCGCAGGGGACGATCGTGTCGAAGGGCGCCAGATCGACGGAGACGTTGAGGGCGAAGCCGTGGGAGGTGACCCACCGGGCGATCCTCACGCCGATGGCGCCGATCTTCTCGTCTCGCACCCATGCCCCCGTGAGCCCCTGGACCCGCGTGGCGACCACCCCGTGATCCGCGCACGCGCGGATCATCACCTCCTCGAGATCGCGCACGTAGCGATGGACGTCACGACGCCCGGGCGGCAGCTCCACGATGGGGTAGCCCACGATCTGGCCGGGACCGTGGTAGGTCACGTCGCCCCCCCGTCCGGTCTCGACGAGGGCAATGCCTCTCGCGCGAAGGGCGTCCTCGGGGAGGAGGACGTTCTCCCTGCGGGCGTTGCGCCCCAGGGTCAGGACGGGATCGTGCTCGAGGAGCAGCAGCGTGTCGGAGATGCGGCCCGCCTGGCGGTCGGCGACGAGGGCCGCCTGGAGGTCGAGCGCGGCCGCGTAGGGCATCCGCCCGAGGCGCCGGACGTCGACGGTCCTGGCCGTCGGCTCAGAGGGCGTTTTCGTCGAACTCCTGCAGGCCCTTCTTGACGTGGGCCATGAAGCGGTCGGCGTCGCGCGCCGTCCACGATCCGGTGGTCGAAGGTCAGGGACAAGTAGGCCATGCTGCGGATGGCGATGGCGTCGTCGCGGACCACCGGGCGCTTCTCGATGGTTCCGATCCCGAGGATGGCCACCTGGGGCTGGTTGATGATCGGGGTGCCGAAGAGGCTGCCGAAGACGCCGGGGTTCGTGATCGTGAAGGTCCCGCCCTGCACCTCGTCGACCTTCAGCTTCTTCGTGCGAGCACGCTCGGCCAGGTCGCTCACGGCCTTCGCGATGCCCAGGAGGTTCTTCTCGTCGGCGTTCCGGACCACCGGGACGATGAGGCCCCAGTCGAGGGCGACGGCCATCCCATGTGGATGTCCTTCTTGAAGACGATTGCGTCTCCCTCCACGCTGGCGTTCAGCACGGGGAAGGCCTTCAGGGCGTCGATCGTGGCCTTCACGATGAAGGGCAGGTACGTGAGCTTGACGCCGCTTCGCTCCTCGTAGGCCTGGCGGTACTTGTGGCGCAGGTGGTCGACCCGCGTCATGTCGATCTCCCAGACGGTCGAGACGTGGGCCGAGATCCTCTTCGAGAGGACCATGTGCTCCGCCGTGCGCTTGCGGATGGGGGACATGGGAATGATCTCGACCCGCTCGCCGGGGCGATACGGGGCCACGACGGGTGTCGCGGGGAGGGCGGAAGCCTCGGCGGGCTGCGGCGGCTGAGGCGCCGAGGCTGCCGGCGTCGGCGCGCCAGGAGGGGCCGGTGCGGCGCTCCGCCCTTCGATGTGGGTGAGGATGTCCTGCTTGGTGACGCGGCCCGAGATCCCCGTGCCCGGCGACGGCGCCGATGTCGACGTTGTGCTCGGCGGCGATCCTCCGGACGACGGGGGAGGAGCGCGCCTGACGCAGCTCGTCGACCGTCATGTCGCCCTGGGGTTTCTCTTCCTCTCGAGTCGCCGGGGGAGGAGGAGCCGTCGGAGGCGCCATAGGGGCGGGGGCCGGTGAGGGGGACGCGGCCGGCGCTTGTGGCGCCGCAGGACGGGCGGGCGCGCTGGGAGCCACGGGGGGTCGGGGAGCCGCGGGTGCGGGGGCCGTCGACGGCGCGGCCGCCGGGGGGGCCGGGGCCGCCGCAGGGAGCGGCACGGACGCTGGCGCAGGGGCGGGAGGCGGAGGCGTGGCCACGGCGGCCGTCGGCAGCCCCGATGATCGCCACGACCGTGTTGATGGGAACCGTGGTGCCGGGCTGAACGCGGATCTCGGTGAGGATCCCCGAGGCGGGAGCCGGGATCTCGGCGTCGACCTTGTCGGTCGAGATCTCGAAGAGGGGCTCGTCGCGCTCGACCTTGTCCCCGACCGTTCTTCATCCACTTGGTGACGGTCCCCTCGGCGATCGACTCGCCCATCTGGGGCATGATGACGTCAGTCATGGCTCACCCTCTTGGAAGCTGCGGCTAGTAATCATACAAGGCCCGGATGGCCTTGCCGACCGCATGGGCGCTCGGAAGGAAGAACTCCTCGAGGGGCGGGGAGTAGGGGACCGGCGTGTCGGGGGGGGCCAGGCGCACGACCGGGCGCGTCGAGGGACTCGAAGGCGCCCTCGGCGATGAGGGCCGCGATCTCGCCGCCGGGCCCTCCGGTGCGCGTGGCCTCGTGGAGGACGATCGACCTTGCCCGTCTTGGCCGCCGTCGCGAGGATGGCGTCCTCGTCCAGGGGGAGCAGGGTGCGGAGGTCGAGCACCTCGACGTCGATGCCGTCCCTGGCCGCCGCCTCGGCGGCCTCCAGCGCCACGTGGAGCATCGCGGCGTAGGTAGATGACGGACACGTCGGTTCCGGGTCGGGCGACGCGGGCCTTGCCGATGGGAACGACGACCTCGCCGTCGGGGACCTCCTCCTTGATGCGCCGGTAGAGGAACTTGTGCTCGAGGTAGAGGACGGGGTCCGGGTCGCGGATGGCCGCGGTCATGAGCCCCTTGGCGTCGGTGGGCGTCGCGGGCGCGACGATCTTCAGGCCCGGCACGTTCATGAAGTAGGCCTCGGGGTTCTGGCTGTGGTACGGGCCCCCGTGAACGCCCGCCTCCGCACGGGCCCCGCACGACGATCGGCACGCCGGCTCCCCAGCGGTAGCGGCTCTTGGCCGCGTAGTTCACGAGCTGGTCGAAGGCGCAGCGAGATGAAGTCGATGAACTGCATCTCCGCGATGGGGCGCATGCCCATGAGGGCGGCCCCGATGGCCGCGCCGACGATGGCCGACTCGCTGATGGGCGTGTCGATGACGCGGCCCTCGCCGAACGTCTCGAGGAAGCCCGCCGTGACGCGGAAGGCGCCGCCGTAGGCCCCCACGTCCTCGCCGAGGACGAACACCCGCGGGTCCCGCTGCATCTCCTCGAGCATCGCCAGACGGATCGCGTCGAGATAGGTGAGGACCGCCATCAGCCCCGGTTCCGGCTCTCCCATTCGGCGACGAGGCGTGGGACCGGAGGCCGGGCCGTGGCGTCGGCGTAGACGCGGTCGAGGGCGCTCGCCGCTTCGGGGAACGGGCTGGCCTCGGCGAACGCCAGGTCGACGGTCGAGCTGCTGGTCGATCATGGCGGCCACGGCGTCGAGATCGCTCTGGGCGGCGAGGCGCGGCGTCGACGCAGGTACCGCTTCGTAGCGCAGGATCGGGTCCTTCGGCACCCACTCCGCCAGCATCTCCCGCGGCACGTACTTCATGTCGTCGTGCTCGGCGTGGCCCCGCATCCGCATGGTGTCGGCCTCGATCAGGGTGGGTCCCTCGCCGTCGCCGGGCGCGCTCGACGGCCGCGCCGGGTGACCTCGTAGACCGCGAGGACGTCGTTGCCGTCCACCGGCCTCGCCGAAGCAGCCGTAGGCCCGGGCCCGGTCGACGAAGCGGACGTTGGCGGTCTGCTTTCGGTCGGCGTCGAGTAGGCGTACTTGTTGTTCTCGACGATCAGGACGAGGGGCGCCTTCTGGACGCAGGCGAAGTTGAATCCTTCGTGGAAGGCGCCGGTCGACGTGCCGCCGTCGCCGATCCAGGTGAGGGCCACGGTCTTCTTCCCGTTCATGCGCTCGGCCAGGACGGCCCCGGTCAGGATCGGGATCATGTCGCCCAGCATCGAGACCACGGCCAGCATGCTCCCCTCCTCGGAGAGCCAGCCGAAGTGGACGTTCAGGTCCCGGCCGCCGGTGGGACCAGCGGCCGCGCCATGTACTGGCAGAAGACGTCGCGGGGCCTCCCGCCGCGGACGAAGATCGCGCCGAGGTTGCGGATCAGGGGGGTGAAGATGTCGCCGCGTCTCGAGGGCGTAGGCGCTTCCGACCGAGCAGGCCTCCTGGCCGAGGCTGCGATAGAGGCCCCCCACGACCTTCCCCTGGCGATAGAGGTTCGTGAGCCTCTCCTCGACGCTGCGGTTGAGCTTCATGAAGTGGTACAGCTCCACGAGCTGCGACCGCGGGAGCTGCGACGAGGGGGGCTTCAAGTGGCCCTCGGCCTACGCGTCGATGGCGTGACCGTAGACGGCCTCGGCCGCCTGCATCAGGGTCTCGGGGAGCGTCGGGTGGGGATGCATCGTCCGGGTGAGCTCCTCGCTCGTGGCCTCGAGCCGGAGGGCCACGCAAGCCTCGGAGATCAGGTCGGTGGCGTGGGGGCCGACGATGTGGACGCCCAGCACCTCGTCGTACTTCGCGTCGGCGATGACCTTCACGAGGCCCCCCTCGTGGCCGATGATCCGCGGCTTGGCCAGGTTCGCGAACGGGAAGCGGCCCACCTTGACGTCGAAGCCCCGCCTCTTGGCTTCCGCCTCGGTGAGGCCGACCCCCGCCACCTCCGGCGAGCAGTAGGTGGCCGAGGGGACGCGGTCGTAGTTGACCGGCTCCACCTGCTGTCCGGCGAGGCGCTCCGCGACGCCGATCCCCTCGTACGAGGCCACGTGGGCGAGCTGCGGGTGGGGTCGACCGTCCACCGTCGCGACGTCGCCGATGGCGTAGACCCCGGGCTCGTCGGTCTCCATCGTTGGGCCGACCTTGAGGAAGCCCTTTTCGATCTGCACCTTCGTGGACTCGAGGCCGAGCCCGTCGGTGACGGGCCCGCGGCCGACGGCCACCAGCAAGCACGTCGGCGGTGATCGTCTTGGCCTCGCCCGAGGCCGTGCGGAAGGCCACCTCGACGCCGGTCCCGGTCTTGAGCGCGGCTTCGGTGCGGGCGCCCGTGTGGATCGCCATGTGCTTGCCCAGGAGCTTGCCGGCCTCGGCCGAGATCTCCTCGTCTTCGAGGGGGAGGACGCGAGGGAGGAGCTCGATGACGGTCGCCGTCGCCCCGAAGCGGGAGAAGATCGAGGCGAACTCGATGCCCACGGCGCCCGCGCCGATGACGACGAGGCTCTTGGGCATCTCCTGGAGCTCCAGGATCTCGTCGGACGTCACGATGGACTTCCCGTCGGGCGTGATTCCCGGAAGGTTGCGCGGCCGCGAGCCCGTGGCCAGGATGACGGCCTTCGTTGAGATCTTCGTCTCTCCGGCGTCCCCCTTGACGATCACGGTCCTGCCGCCCTCGAGGCGCCCCTGGCCCTTGAAGAGCGTGATCTTGTTCTTCTTGAAGAGGTACCCCTCGATCCCCTTGGAGAGGCGCGTCACGATGCGCTTCTTGCGGGCCATGACCGCGGCGAAGTCGATGGCGACGTTGTCGGCCAGGATGCCGTAGTCCTTGCGGTGCTTCAGGTCCTCGTAGAGGTCGGCGGTGTGGAGGAGCGCCTTGGTCGGGATGCAGCCGCGCAGGAGGCAGGTGCCGCCACAGCCGATGGGGTCTCGCTCGACGACCGCCACCTTGAGTCCCATTTGAGCGGCGCGGATGGCGGCGACGTAGCCTCCCGGGCCGGTCCCGATGACGGTGACGTCGAAGATCTCGCCGTTGGCCAAGCTTCTCCTCCTCGCGGGTGTCGAAGCGTTCAAAGTATCAGAGACGGGCAGACCTGACAAGGGTCGCTCCGGTGTAGAATGGACGATTAATCCATGAGCGAAGTGAGTCTACTGGTCGCCGCTATCTTGTTGTGCCTCGTGGGGAACGGGTTCTTCTCGGGGAGCGAGATCGCGATCCTCTCGGCGCGAAGGAGCCGGATCGAGGCGCTGATCGCGGGGGGCAGCCGCGCGGCCCAGCGGGTCCGGGCGCTCCAGGACAACGTCGACCGGTTCCTGGCCACCGCCCAGATCGGCGTGACGCTGATGGGCACCCTCGCGGGGGTCCTCGGCGGGTACCTCGCGAGCCGACACCTCGAGCCGTGGCTCAAGGACGACGGGCATCGATGCCCTCCTGCCGCCTGCCTTCGAGGCGGCCTTCGTGGTGGGGGTCTGCATCGTCTACGTGGAGCTGATCGTGGGGGAGCTGGTCCCCAAGGCCCTGGCGCTCCGGTTCACGGAGCCGGTGGCGCTCCTCGTGTCGTGGCCGCTCCAGATGATGGCGCAGGCCTCGCGGTGGCTGATCGTGGTGCTGACGACGAGCACCCGGGCGGATCCTCCTGCTCTTCGGTATCCGCGACTTCAAGGACAGCACCTTCGTCTCCGAGGAGGAGATCAAGCATCTCGTCAAGGAAGGGAGGGAGCAGGGCGTCCTCGACCAGAGCAAGGTGGACCTGATCCACGGCGTCTTCGCGTTCTCCGACACGCCGGTGCGGAAGGTCATGGTGCCCCGCCCCAAGATCTTCTCCCTCGACGCCGGGACCCCTCCCGACGAGGTCGCCCACCTCATCATCGAGAGCGGCTTCTCGCGGATCCCGGCCTACGACGGATCCATCGACAACGTCGTGGGCCTGGCCTACGTGAAGGACGTGCTGCGGCTGCTCGAGAAGCGGCAGCCGGTCGTCCTCCGAAAGATCCTGCACCCCGTACTGTTCGTCCCCGAGACGAAGAAGGTGGGCGAGCTGCTGAAGGAGCTCCAGAAGCGCCGCACCCACATGGCCCTGGTCATCGACGAGCATGGCTCGGTCACGGGCCTCGTGACCCTCGAGGATCTCCTCGAGGAGATCGTCGGCGAGATCCAGGACGAGTACGACTGGGAGGAGCGTCCCGTCGAGCGCCAGCGGGACGGCTCGCTCGTCGTGGAGGGGACGGTCTCGGCGGCCGAGCTCCGGGAGGGCTTCCAGGTCCCGATCCCGGAGTCGGAGGAGTTCCAGACGGTGGCCGGTTTCATGCTCGAGAGGCTGGGCTCGGTCCCCAAGGGCGGTGAGGTCGTCTCCTTCGGCGACTACCGGCTCATCGTCGTCGACGTCGAGAAGAACCGCATCAGCAAGGTCAAGGTCGAGAGGCTGACGACGGTCCTGAAGGGCTGAGGCCCGCTCAGGGCTCGGTCAGTCGGGTCGATTGCCACGCGACCATCTGCCACGCGCCCGCCTCTCCTCGCCCAGACGTCGGTATAGCGGAGATGGATCCTCTGCTCCTGCCCGGGGGGCCCGACGGTCAAGCGGCAGTGGCCGGTCACGACGGCCGTGGAGTCGTAGACCCGGATGGTCTGATCCTCGGGCGCCTCGATCACGGCGTAGTGGATCGCGGCGGTCCGGATCGAGTCGATGAAGCTGGCCTTGGTGTCGACCTTGCCGCTCGAATGGGCGTAGGAGAGATCGGGGGCGAGAAGGCGATCGAGGGCGCCCGTATCGGCCTTTTGTTGCGCCGCAAAGCGCTCCGCCTCCAGGCGCGCAACGATGGCGGCGGGCGCCTCGTCGGCTGGGAGCCGGGGCGCCACGCCCAGTGCGACGAGAGCGACGAGCAGAGCACGTCTCACCATGTGTCTCCTCCTGTTTCGGGGGGCCAGGCGCCGAGGGCCCGACGGACCTGTGCCACCTGGCCGATGTGATAGCTGTTGTGGACCACGGTCTGCCAGAGGACCGCCTCCACGGAGCCCGCGGGTTTGGACTGAACGGGATCCGTCGGGAGCACGGGGCGCCGCAGGGTCTCGTCCCCGGCTCCCACCAACGCCGCCATGCCGTCCAGGCAGGCCCGAAAGCCCGCGAGCGCCGCGGCCCAGTCCGCCTCGCTCGCGGGAGCGGCGTCGGCGGGCCAGCTCTCCGAGGCGTGCTCGGGATAGGGCCAGGGACGACCGGCCAGGCGGGCCAGCTCGTACTCGGTCCAATACGTCATGTGGCGCACCTGCTGCCACACGGAGTGGGCGAACCCGTCGGGCCGCCGTCCGGCGAGGGCCAGGGGAACCGTGACGCACGCCACCGAGTCGACGTGTGCGCCGTGGCCGTAGATCAGCTCCAGGAGCGTCTGGTGGTTCATCTGGTCACCTGCCCGGCTGCTTCCCGCTAGGACGAGGGGTTCGACGGGTTGGGCTGGACCGGCGGGCGGATCGGCTCCGGCTTCGGCGGCTCGGGCGTCGGCTTCGGCGGCGTCTGGAACGGCGGCACGGTCGGGGGCTCGAAGACCACCGGCGCCGAGTCGCCGCCGACCTCGAAGGAGCGCAGGTCCTCTTCGGTCAGAGCCGGCCGGCGCAACACGTGGGGCGTCAGGGTCATCACGATGTCGGTCTGCGGTGATCTCGGACTGGTTTCGCGCGAACAGGCGGCCGAGGAACGGGAGGCTGGCGAGCCCGGGGATACCCGTGAGGCTCGTGCGCTCCTGATCGCTGATGAGTCCCGCGAGGATGCTCGTCTCGCCGTCCTTCAGCCGGATGACGCTCGTCACGGTCCGGCTGTTGAAGGTCGGCAGGCCCTGGAAGCCCGGCGGGACCCTGCGAGGAGATGTCGACCTTGAGGTTCAGGGACACCTCGCCGTCGTGGTGAACGCGGGGCGTGAGGTCGATGTTGACGCCGACGTTCTTGTACTCGAAGGACGTGATCGGCTGCTGCGAAACGCCGCCGGTGGCGATCGGGGAGAATGTCGTCACGGGAACCGGCACCTGGTCGCCGAAGCGCGCCTGGGCGGTTTGCCCCTCGCTGGCCCGGAGCTGCGGGTTCGCCAGGACGCGGGTGGTCGAATCGGTCTGGAGCAGGCGGTAGATGACGCCGGGCAGGCTGGTGAGGACGAGGTTGGACTTCTTGTAGGGGTTCTCGTCGAGGGTCGTCACGCCTGCCGGGTTCGGGAAGATCCCGCCCGCGATCCCGGTGCCGCTGACGCCCGACGTGATCTCGATGCCGTAGTCCTTCAGGTGGCCGCGGTTCACCTCGAGGATCTCCACCTCGACCACCACCTCGGCGCGGTTCTTGTCGACCATGTCGATGATCCGCTCGGCCGCCGCCACCTTGTCGGGCGTGTCGTTGATCGTCAGGGCGTTGGCTCCCGGCAGCGGCGCGACGCGGCGGGCGCCGAGGACGATGCGGATCAGGTCGATGGTCTCCTTCAGGTCGGCGTTGGAGAGGAAGAAGGTCTTCACGACCTGCTGCTCGAACTCGCGCCGCTTCGTCGGGGTGTCGGTGATCACGTTGATGACGTGGGCGTCGAGGACGCGATGGAAGGTGTGGCCGACGCTCGCCAGGGCGCCGAGGGCCTCCTCGAAGCTGACGTCCTTCACGTCGATGCTGATCGTCTGGTCCTGGAACTGCGGGTCGAAGACGAAGTTGACGCCGGCCGATCTTGCCCAGGGCCAGGTAGGCCTCGCGCAGGCTCGCGTTGCGGAAGGAGAGGCCCAGCGGCTGTCGCGCCTCGGGGCCCAGGACGAGGCCCGCGAGCGAGTGCTCGCGCGTCTTCTCCTTCATTCCCTCGATCGAGGCGGGCACGAGGCCGGCCTTCCGCAGCTCCTCGGCCTGCTGCGATGGCCTGTGCCGCCGAGGCGGAGCCCGGGTTGAGGTCGAGGGCGAGACGGAACTCGTCGATGGCTTCCTTGTAGAGGCCGCGGCCCGAGGAGGCGCCGCCCCGCGTCGGAATGGGCGTCGGACGCGCGGAGCCGGGCGCGCTCGAAGCTCTTCTGGAACTGGAGGTTGTCCGGGTTCTCGTGGACGGCCCTCGAGTACTCGCGGACGGCGCGTGTCGTAGTCCTGGCGCCGCTCCGCCTTCTCGCCGGCGCGGAAGGCAGCGGAGGTGGCGCACCCGACGAGCAGCAGCGAAGCCGGCGCAGCAGGGCCCGCTTCATCCGGTGACGACCTCGACGCCTCGCGGCACCTCGAAATGGAAGAGCCGGTCGGGGAGGCCGACGTTCTCCCGGAGGTCCTGGAAGTCGAAGCGGCTCCGGTTCCCCTGGGGGTCCAGGATCTCGATGGCTCGGATCCGGGCGGTCGCATCGACGTCGAGGTAGATCCGGTCGACCTCGCCGTCGGGCTTGCGCGGGAGAGGCGGAGTCGCTGCGCCGCCGCCCGGCGACGCCTCGAGGCCGACGTCGAACTGGTTCAGGATCTCGACGCGTCCCGAGAGGAGCATCGCGGTGACCCCGCGGGAGTCGGCCTGGTCGCGGACGATCACCTGCTTGTCGGCGGGGACGTAGAAGTAGAAGCTCTTGCCGTCGGACACGAAGGTCTTCGCCTCGGGGTCGCGGTATTCCCACCGCATGCGGCCGGGACGCTTGATGGAGACGGTCCCGCGCTCGACGACGTCGCGGCCCAGGACGCCGGAGCGGTAGGTCTGGGTGAAGCGCCCCTGGAGGTCCTGGATGTTGCGCTGCCGCTCCTCGATGCGCCGTGCCAGGGCCTCGGCGGCAGGGGGTGCGACCGCCTCTGGAGCGGCCGCGAGGGCAAGGGCGAGCGATCCCGGGGACGAGCAACATGACTCGGGTATGATAGCACCCGCCTCATGTCCCTCATCGGGAACCTCAGCGACATCAAGCTCGCCGACGTGCTCCGCCTCTTCGCCGCGGGGAGCAAGACGGGCCGCTTGACCGTGTCTTCGGAAGAGGACCAGACGGTCCTGCGCTTCGACAAGGGGCTGCTCGTCCACGCCCACGCCGCCGGGAGCAACCTGCAGGGAGAGGACGCGGTCCTGGACGCCTTCGGTTGGAAGGAGGGGCAGCTGACCTTCGTGCCGGAGGAGAAGGCCGTGCGGCCGAACGTGAGCCGCAGCGTCGACGATCTGATCGCCGACGGGCTGCGCCACGGGGACGTGTTCCACCGCACCACGGAGCTCATCCCCACGGATCGCGTGGTCTTCCAGTGGGCCGCGGGGCCCGCCGAGGGCGCCCCGAGGTTCGGCGTCGGGGGCGTCGAGTGGCGGATCCTCCGCCAGATCGACGGCGTGCGGGACGTCCGCGAGGTCGTCGAGGCGGTGGGGCTGCCGAGGGGGGACGTCGCGCGCGTCGTTCTCGAGGCGACCGAGGCCGGGCTTCTCGAGCGGATCGAGCCCCAGCGGGACCTGCGGGTGCAGGCCGCGGGGCTCTTCGCGAGAGACGCCGCCGAGCTTGACGAGCGCGTGGGCGCCGAGTGGCGGAAGCTGCATCGGTTCGGGCGCGGCGTCCACCGAGTCGAGGTGCGATCGTCGACGGGTCGGATCGCGGTTCTTGCAGCCCACTTCCGGCCGGGCGTCGGGATGGGGGTGCACCTTCCGCGAGGCGTCGTCGCGGAACTCCAGGCGAAGGAGGGTGACGCCGTCCAGGTGAAGCCTGTAGGATAGGGCGCTTGCGAGCGGTTCTCCCGGGGCTCCTTCCCCTCCTCCTTGCGGTTTCCGCGTCCGCGCTCCCTCAGCCCGCGAGGTCCCCGGAGGTCCGGGGCCTCTGGGTCGTGAGGACCGGCCTCGTCTCTCCCGAAGCCGTGGATCAGGTCGTCGACAACGCCCGGGCCGGGGGCTTCAACACGCTCTTCGTCCAGGTGCGCGGGCGAGGCGACGCCTTCTATTCCTCGAAGATCGTCGCGCGCAGTCCGCTTCTCGCGCGACAGCCGGCGGACTTCGACCCTTTTGCGAGGCTCCTCGCGCGGGCGCGGGCGGCGGGGATCGAAGTCCACGCGTGGGTCAACGTCCTCCTGACGTCGCATTTTCCGAGCCCCGCCCGTGACAACGTCGTTTCCTTGCACCCCGGCTGGCTCATGGTGCCGCGTTCGGCGGCGCGGAAGACGACTCCGACCGACGCGAACGGTCTCCTCTGGCTCGTGCGACAGGCGAGTCGCACCGACACCGACGTCGAAGGCTTCTACATCTCGCCGTCGTCTCCCGAGGTCCAGCAGCACCTGGAGGCCGTCGTGCGGGAGATCGTCCGCGAGTACCCCGTGGCGGGCCTTCACCTCGACTTCATTCGCTACCCCAACCCCGACTACGATTGGTCCGTGGCCGCCCTCGAGGACTTCCGCCGCCAGCAGGGAGGCGGCGACCTCCTGGGCCTTCCCCTCGCGCGGCCCGAAGCCTGGGAGCAGTACCGTCGGACGACCGTCACGGCCCTGGCCGAGCGCCTGGCCTCCGCGGTCCGAGCCGAACGGCCGGGGACGATCGTCTCCGCGGCGGTGGTTCCCGACGAGGCCGCCGCCGTGCACCATCGGTACCAGGACTGGCCCGTGTGGCTGTCCCGCGGGATCCTCGACGCCGTCTGCCCCATGACCTACACCCCCGACACGCGCATCTTCCGGCAGCAGGTCGAGGCGGCCGAGTCGCGCGCCAGGCCGGGGCAGCACGTCTGGGCCGGCGTCGGCGCCTACCGTCTCCCCATCGACGACGTCCTGGAGAAGATCGCCGCGGCCCGCGGCGCGGGGGCGTCGGGGGTGGTTCTCTTCTCCCACGAGTCGCTCCCCGCGGCCTCCCTGAGGCGTCTTGCGACGGAGGTCTTCGCGCCGTGACGCGCCGGGCGGCGGCCGCCCTCGCGCTCGCAGCCGCGCTCGCCGCTTGTCGTCCCTCGCCGCGCACGGCGCCCGTGGCGGCGCCGGCGCCGTCGCCGGCGTCCCACGCCTGGGCCCGGGAGGCCCTCTCTCGCCTCACCCTCGAGGAAAAGGCCGCACAGGTCATCGGGGTGCGTGTCTTCGGGCTCTACAAGAACCCGCGCTCTTCCGACGTCCGCCGCCTCATGGGCGAGGTTCAGCGCCTGAAGGTGGGGTGCGTGGTGGTGTTCGACTCGGAGGTCGAGTCGGTGCCGCGGGTGCTCAACGAGCTGCAGGCCGCTGCGCCCACGCCCCTCCTGGTCGCGGCGGACCTCGAGCGGGGGCTCGCGCAGCGCATCCGGCGCGGCGTCGTTCCGCTGCCGGACGCCATGGCGATCGGCGCGACACGGTCCGAGGAGGCGGCCCGCTTCGCCGGCGAGGTGACGGCGCGGGAGGCGCGGGCGGTGGGGATCCACTGGGCCTTCGCGCCCGTGGCCGACGTGAACAGCAACCCCGCCAACCCCATCGTGAACGTCCGCTCGTTCGGCGAGGACCCCGAGGTCGTGGGGCGTCTGACCGCCGCGTTCGTGCGGGGTGCGCGAGAGGGCGGGCTTCTCACGACCGCGAAGCACTTCCCGGGGCACGGGGACACGTCCGTGGACAGCCACCTCCAGCTCGCGACGCTGACCGCGGACCGCGATCGCCTGAGGAGCGTCGAGCTGCTGCCGTTCCGAGCAGGCCGTCCTGGCGGGCGTCGATGCGGTCATGCTGGGGCACATCGCCGCGCCCGCCCTCGACGCGACGGGTACGCCCGCGAGCCTCTCGGCGCCGATGGTGCGGCTCCTGCGCGAGGAGATGGGATTCAGCGGCCTCATCGTGACCGACGCCATGGAGATGCAGGGTGTGCGCGCGGCCTGGACAGGGGAAGCGGCCGTGCGCGCGGTGCAGGCCGGCGCCGACGTCATCCTTCTCCCGCCCGATCCCGAGGTGGCGGTCAAGGCCCTCGTGCGGGCCGTGCAGGAGGGAGCGGCTGAGCGAGGCGCGGCTCGACGCCTCCGTCCGGCGCATCCTCGAGGCGAAGGAGCGGCTGGGCCTCGACCGCAGGCGCGACGTGGACGCCGCGGCGATCGGCAAGAGCGTGGACCGTCCCGAGGACGTGGAGCGGGCGCTGGAGCGTGGCCCGCCAGTCGATCACCGTGGTGCGCAACGAGGGGCGCGTCCTTCCCCTCCACGCCGAGAGCCCGCTCCGCATCCTCCACCTCGTCCTGTCGAGCGACGTCCGCAACGACGCGATCCAGGGCTTTCCCGAGGAGGAGCTCGCGGAACGGCGCGTGAGAACCGACACCGTGAACCTGGGTCCCGAGGTCTCGGAGGAAACGTCCGCGCGTCTCCTGGCCGCGGCGCCCGAGCTACACCCACGTCGTGGCCTCGTGCTTCGTTCGAGTCCGGGCCCGGAAGGGGAGCGTCGACATGGCGGAGAGCCACGCGCGGCTGCTCCGCGCCCTCATGGCTCTCGGGGAAACCGGTCGTCGTGGTGTCGTTCGGGAGCCCCTACCTCCTGGGACAGATACCCGAGGCCTCCGTCTACGTCTGTGCCTACGGGGCCTCGGAGTCGAGCCAGCGAGCGGCGGTGCAGGCGCTCTTCGGCGAGTATGCTGTCGGGGGGACGCTGCCCGTGACCCTGCCCGGGCTCCATCCCCATGGGCTACGGGCTCAAGATCCCGAGGCGGGAGATGACACTGCGCACGGAAGGGGCCGAGGCCGCGGGGTTCCGGCCCGAGGGCCTCGCCGAGGCCGACCGGGTCGTCGAGGAGTTCGTGGCGTCGAGGGCCTTCCCGGGGGGCGTGCTCGCGGTGGGGAAGGACGGGGCCCTGGCGCACCTGCGCGCCTTCGGCCGCCTGACCTATGACCCGGGGTCTCCCGCCGTTACGGTCGACACGATCTACGATCTGGCGAGCCTCACCAAGGTGATCGTCACCACGACGATGGCCATGATCCTCGTGGACGAAGGGAAGCTCGACCTCCAGAAGCCCGTGTCGGCCTTCCTGCCAGGCTTCCACGGAGGTGCCAAGGACAAGGTCACCGTGTGGAACCTGCTCACGCATTCGGCGGGGCTCGACTGGTGGAGCCCCCTCTACAAGGACCTGAAGGGGAAGGAGGCGTACCTCCGCCGGATCGAGGCCACGGACCTCGCGTACGAGCCCGGGACGCAGATCCCTCTACAGCGATCTCGGCGCGTTCCTCCTCGGGGAGGTTCTCGAGCGCGTGGCGGGAGAGGGGCTGGACACGTTCTGCCCGGAGGCGGATCTTCGAGCCGCTCGGCATGAAGGACACGCTCTTCCGCCCGGGACCGGACCTCCTGCCGCGGATCGCGCCCACCGAGAAGGACCCCTGGCGCGGGCGCCTCTTGCGCGGCGAGGTCCACGACGAGAACGCGTTCGCCCTGGGCGGCGTCGCGCCCCACGCCGGGCTCTTCGGCACGGCGCCCGACCTGGCGCGCTTCGCCCAGATGCTCCTGAACGGCGGCGTCTACGACCACAGGAGGCTCGTGTCGCGCGAGACCGTGGAGCTGTTCACCCGCCGCGCGGGCGTCCCCGAGTCGAGCCGCGCCCTCGGGTGGGACACGCCGTCGGCAGGGTCGTCGGCCGGCACCCTGTTCTCGTCGCGGTCCTTCGGCCACACCGGCTTCACCGGCACCTCCCTCTGGATCGACCCCGATCGCCGCCTCTTCCTCGTCCTCCTCACGAACCGCGTCCACCCGACTCGGGAGAACGACGCCATCCGCAAGGCGCGTCCCGCGGTCGCGGACGCGGTGGTCCGCGCCCTCGTGGTTCCCTAGCGGCGTCTCGTGAACGGGAAGGGGCTGGTGGCCGCCCTGGCGTCTGTGCTCCTCACCGCCGGGGGGGCGTCCGCCGCCGGCGTCCAGGTGGGCCTCGAGCGCGTCGACGTGCCTGGAGGCGGGGTACTCCGGGGAAAGCGGATCGGCCTGCTGTGCCACGGGGCGTCGGTGACCGCCGACGGCCGCCGCGCGGTGGACGTGCTGCGCTCGAGGGGGGTGGACGTCGTCCGCCTCTTCACCCCCGAGCACGGCCTCGACGGAAGCGCCGCCGCGGGAGTGGCCGTCCAGGGGGGGCGCGACGCGGCGAGCGGTGTGCCCGTCGTGAGCCTCTACGGAGCGAAGACGCGTCCGGCTCCGGGCGACTTGTCGGATCTGGACGCCCTCGTGGTGGACCTTCAGGACGTCGGGGTTCGCTTCTACACGTACGCCGCAACGATGCTGCTCAGCCTCGAGGCTGCGCGGGCCGCCGGCATCGAGGTCGTCGTGCTCGACCGGCCGAATCCGCTGGGAGGAGAAACGGTCGAAGGGCCGGAGGCGGACGCTCCGAGCGGGAGCGGCAGCCTCCTGAACGGGGCTCCCGGGCCGCTGGTCCATGGGTTGACGCTCGCCGAGATGGCGCGGTTCGCGTCGGCCGGAAGCGAGGTGCGGCTCACGGTCGTGCCGATGACGGGGTGGTCGCGAACGATGCGATGGGCCGCCAACGGGCGCCGCTGGGTACCACCGTCGCCGAACCTGAGGACGCCCGAGGCCGCCCTCGTCTATCCGGGTGTGGCGCTCCTCGAGGCGGCCAACGTCTCGGAGGGACGGGGCACCGCCGACCCGTTTCTCGTGTTCGGCGCCCCGTGGCTGAACGCCGCGGAGCTGATCGCCCGCCTTCGCGTCGACGGGATCCGGCTCGAGCCGATCTCTTTCTGGCCCGTCGCCTCCGCGGCCGCGCCGCAGCCGAAGTTCGAGGGCACGAAGTGCGCGGGCGCGCGCGTCTCAGTGACGAACGCCGACGTTCTGCGCCCCTACGCCCTCGGCCTCTCCCTGTTGGCGGCGTTGCGGTCCGCGCCGGAGTTCCGATGGCTGGACCACGGCCGGCGGCTCGATGCGCTCCTCGGGACGCACCGCGTCCGCGAGGCGCTGGACGGCGGCGTCCCGGTCGGGGAGATTCTCGCCAGGGACGGCGCCGCCATCACGAGGTTCCGGGCGAAGGTGAGGGATCTGCTCCTGTACTGACGACGCTCGGCCAGACCCGTTCACCGGCCACGCCGATCCCCAGCGTGCCGAGGGAGCCCACCAGGGCGTACCACGGCCAGGCCAGAGGCGTAGCAAAGTGGACCCACGTCATCACCGCGAGGCCGAGAACCATCGCCAGGATCGCCGAGCGCCGGCCCACGCGGGTGAAGAGGCCCAGGAAGAAGACGCCGAGGACGATCCCCGTGGTGAAGCCGGCGATGGCCAGGACCTCGCTCACGACGCTCTCGGACAGACGAGGGCCAAGGAAGGCGACCCCCATCTGGACCGAGCCGAAGAACGCGGTGAACGCCCGTGTGACCGCCAAGAGGTGGGCCGAGGAGGCGCTCGGACGCAGGAGAGGCCTGTAGAGGTCGTTGACGGCCGCCGTGGCCGAGGCGTTCAGGGAGCTGGAGAGCGTCGACATGGCGGCGGCGAAGATGGCGCCGACGACGAGCCCCAGGACCCCCGTCGGCATCTCGTCGACGATGAAGCGGACGAACACGCGGTCGGGGTGATCGAAAGGCAGGGCCGGGGGCGCCAGTCGATAGTGCCCCCACAAGGCGACACCGATGAGCAGGAAGAGCGCGAACTGGGCCAGGACGACGAGGCCGCTCATCCAGAGCGCCTTGCCGGCCTCGCTCTCGCTGCGCGCACAGAAGTAGCGCTGCACCAGGAGCTGATCGGCCCCGTGAGATCCTATGTTGAGGAACATCCCCCCGAAAAGCCCCGCCCACAGCACGTACGGGTTGGTGAGGGACGGCGTGAGGTCGAACACACGGAGCTTTCCCTCGGCCCTCGCGAGCCTCAGGAGGGCTTCTCCGCCCCCCGGAAAGCCACGGAGCAGGAGAGCGAGCGCGACGGCCGCACCGGCGATGTAGACGACGAACTGGGCCACGTCCGTCCAGACGACGGCCCTCATCCCGCCGACGACCGTGTAGAGGATCGTCGTCACACCGACGATGGCGATCGCCGACGCGAGCGACACCCCGGCCATTTCCTGGACGACGATGGCCGTCAGGAAGAGGCGCAGGCCGTCGGCCAGGCTCCGTGTCACCATGAAGAGCATCGACGCGAGGGGCTTCACGGCGCCGCCGAAGCGGGCGCCGAGGACCTCGTAGGCGGTAAAGAACGAGCCGGCGAAGTAGCCCGGAAGGAGCAGCCACCGGACGGCGAATCGCCCCGCGACGAAGCCGATGGCGATCTGCAGCCAGGTCAGGTCACGCGCGTACGCGAACCCCGGGATGCTCAGGAACGTGACGGTGCTGGTCTCGGTGGCCACGATCGAGAAGAGGAGGGCCCACCACGGGATGTCGCGCCCCCCCACCATGTAGTCGGCCACTCCCCGTTGCCGCCGCCCGACGAGGAAGCCGACGGCGAGGGTGCCGGCCAGGTAGGCGCCGACGACGGCGAGATCGAGGGAGCGGACGTGCAGGGGCAGCCCCGAAGAGGCTAGCGGCGCGCCGTCATCTGGTGGCCGACCAGCTGGATGGCGGATCCGATCCGATTGATCTTCCGGTTCCGGGCCTGGTTGGCCAGGGCGTCGTCCTGCGGGGGGACGAGGCTCCGCGCCTCCCGCTGCAGCTTCTCCAGCTCGACCTTCAGGAGGGAGAGCTCCCCCGGTTGATAGCCCTTGAGGTTGTTGGTATTCAGGAGGATGAAGCCGTCCGCGATCTGGGCGGCCATGGCCGGGGCGCTGCCTCCCATGAAGTTGGCCACTGGTGTCGAGAGTATAGCCTCAGCCCGCCCGCAAGGTGGTGGTAGAGTGGCTCGCGGGATGAGACCCGTCGCCTTGCACCTCCTCCGCCGGGTGGCGGTGTACGCCCTGGCCCTGGCGTTGCTGCTCGCCGCTCTTCCGTGGGGCCTCACGGAGCTGGGGCTCCTCGGTCCCACGCCGGCCGAGCACATCGAGGCGGCCGCCCGGGTCCTCGAGGCGGCCCGCGCCTATGGTGCGACGGCCGAACAGCCGGCCTTGAAGGCGGGTCTCGCGGCCCTGGACCGCGCCCGGCTGGCGGCCGCGGCCCAGAACGGACGCGAGGCGCGCCGCGCCGCCACCGAGGCGCGGGAGCATGGGGTGGACGCCCAAAGGGTCGCCTTGGCGACCCGCGAGGACGCGAGGCGCAGCGCCAAGAGGCTGGTGGACGCCACCGACGATCTGATGAACGATCTCGAGGACCTGTACACGGAGGCGGCGGCGGGGAAGACCAAGGCGCAGACGGCGTCCCTGCTCTCCGTCATGAAAGAGGCCCGCAGGGCGGGGGCAGGGCTCTTCCTGGCCTACGAGCAGGAGGACTACGCCCGGGTCCTCGCCGACGAGCCGGCCGCCTCCGAAATACTGGTCGGGGCGCGGTCGGCCTTGAAGGACGCCCGCAAGAAGCCGTAGGATGCACGGAACGCGGAACGCCGCTCACTCGAAACGAGGCTAAGGCAGATGAAGATCACACCGCTCGGCAAGGCGATTCTCGTCCTCCTGGGACTGGCCATCATGTACTTCGGGGTGAGGAACTTCGCCCCGAACATCAAGACCTGGGCCCTGGGACAAAAGTCGGCTTCGACCCAGACGTCCGCCAGCACTGACGTCGGCGGCAACGACTTCGACGCCCTGAAGAACGCGCCGCCCGATCCCGACCGCGGCAAGGGCTCGCCAGGGCGTCACGGCCGGGGCGCTGGCGGCTTCCGGCGGCAAGCTGCGGCCGCCCGCTCGTCGTCGGCATCAACACCTGGGCCGGCCACGCGCCGGGCATCGTCTCCAACGGCGGCCTCGAGCCGAACGCCGCCTCGCTCTACAAGAAGAAGTACGGCCTCGACGTGAAGTTCGTGCTGCTCGAGGACCCGGCGGCCAAGCTCGCGGCGTTCCGCAAGGGCGACATCGACATCATGTGGGACACCGTGGACAACTGGGCGCGCGAGGCCTCGATCCTGGCCGAGCAGAACCAGAAGGCGAAGTCGATCATCATGCAGGACTGGTCGCGCGGCGGCGACGGCATCGTCTCGCTCGCCTCGATCAACTCGATCGAGGACCTGAAGGGCCAGAAGATCGCCTGCACGCAGTTCACGCCCTCGCACTTCCTGCTGCTCTACCTGCTCTCGCAGTCGGGCCTGTCGCCCGAGGACCGCGGCGCGGTCGAGAAGAACATCATCTTCACGCAGGACGCGCCCGCGGCGGCCGCGATGTTCAAGGCCAAGCAGGTCGACGCCGCCGTGACCTGGGAGCCGGACCTCTCGGCCGCGGTGACGGCGCGCGGCGACGAGGCGCACGTCCTGGTCTCGACGACCGCCGCGACCAACATCATCGCCGACACCCTGGTGCGCGCGGCAGGACGCTGATCGACCAGGCGCCCGAGACGGTGCGGGACTTCGTCCACGGCTGGTTCGACGGCATCGAGATGATCACGCAAGGATCCCGCCGGCTCGTACGCGCATCGTCGGCCAAGGCGCTGAAGCTCGACAGCGAGACGTGTCCGGCATGCTCTCCGGCCTCAAGCTCACGCCCTTCGCCGACAACGCGCAGTTCTACGGCCTCACCGGCGGCAACGCGCACTTCGAGACGCTCTTCGACACCGCCTTCGTCATCTGGCGCAAGAAGGGGCTCGTGACGCGGCCGGTCGACGCCAAGGACTGGGCCGACACGCGCTTCGTCTCGGCGCTGGCGTCGCTCTATCCCGGCGCAGAAGGTCGAGGAGCCGAAGCTCGCGCGCCAAGGCCCCGTCGTCGCAGGACCGCGCGATCATCAACAAGCAGATCCAGATCCACTTCACGCCGGGCTCCGACGAGATCATGCCCGGCTCGTTCTTCGTCCTCGACGCGCTGGGCGACACGATGACCTCGTTCGGCAACACGTACCTCCGGGTCGAGGGCAACACCGACTCGACCGGGTCGCCGACGGCGCCAACATGACGCTCTCCGAGCGGCGGGCGCTGGCGGTGAAGAACTACATCCTGAAGAACTTCCCGAACATCCAGGCGACGCGCTTCCAGACGATCGGCCACGGCTCGTCGCAACCCGGTCGCCGCCAACGACACCGAGGCCGGCCGGCAGCTCAACCGGCGCACCGACATCAAGGTCGTCCTGGCGACGCAGTAGACGTGCGCGCGCAAGGTCCAATGCTCGGTTCGCGCCTTCGCGCGCGCCGCTGCCGCAGGTCGACGGCGTTCGCCCTCGGGCTCGTCGCGCCGGTCGCTCGTGCTCGGCGCCTGGTGCGTGCGTCACCTACGGCGGCTTCGCGCCGCCGGACTTCCTGCCGTCGCCGACCGAGGTCGTGCGCGGCACGCTGCAGCTCTTCCTGCGAGCACGACCTCTGGGACGCCATCCTGGTCTCGACCCGGCGCATCGTGCATCGCGTTCCTCCTCGCGTCGGCCGTGGCGCTGCCGCTCGGCGTGCTGATGGGCGCGTTCGAGCCGGTCAACCGGTTCTTCGAGCCGATCATGGCGCCGCTGCGCTACATGCCGATCTCGGCGTTCATCCCGCTGCTGATCCTCTGGTTCGGCATCTACGAGAAGCAGAAGATCGCCTTCCTGTTCCTCGGCGTCTTCGTCTACCTGCTGCCGGTCGTCGTGACGGCCGATCCGCGCGGTGCCCGAGGAGCTGGTGCAGACGGCGCTCACGCTCGGCGCCAGCGCGGTGGCAGGTGATTCGCACCGTGCTCCTGCCGGCGGCGCTGCCCGAGATCTTCGACTCGTTCCGGGTGATGAACGCGATCTCGTGGACCTACGTCATCCTCGCCGAGGCGGTGAACCCCGAGCACGGCCTCGGCTACATGGTCGAGCTGGCGCGCACGCACCAGAAGGCGTCGTGGTCGTTCGCGGGCCTGCTCGTGATCGGCGGCATCGGCCTCGTCACCGACTTCGCGATCCGCATGGCCTGGAGCATCCTCTTCCGCTGGAGGGAGAAGGCGGCATGACGGATCGGTCGACGCCCAAGCCGGGCGAGCCGGGCACTGTCGCCGTCAGCGTCGGCGAGGGGAAGGGCGAGGGAAGCTACAAGGCGAGCCTTCACGGCCCGCCGCCGAAGCTCCGCATCAAGGACCTCTGCGTCACCTACATCGATCGCTCGGGCCGCGCCACGGAGGCCGTCCGCGACGTCTCCCTCGACATCGAGGACAAGCCGGGGATCGGCGAGATCGTCGTCTTCCTGGGCCCCTCCGGCTGCGGCAAGTCCACGATCCTGAAGGCGGTCGCCGGCCTGCTGCCCCCGACGAAGGGCGAGGTCCTCGTCGACGGCGAGCCGGTCACCGGCGTGGGGCGCGACCGCGGCATGGTCTTCCAGGCCTACACCTCGTTCGGCTGGCTCACCGTGCGCGAGAACGTCGAGTACGGCCTGCGGCTCCAGGGCGTCCCGCGAAGCGAGCGGCGCGAGCGCGCCGAGAAGTACCTGAAGGCCGTCGGCCTCGCCGACTTCGCCGAGCGCTACCCCAAGGAGCTGTCGGGCGGGATGAAGCAGCGCGTGGCCATCGCGCGCACGCTGATCAACCAGCCGCGCGTCGTGCTGATGGACGAGCCGTTCGGCGCGCTCGATCCGCAGACGCGCTGGGGGATGCAGGGGCTGCTGCTCGACGTCGTCGCAAGACCGAGGACAACACGATCCTCTTCGTCACCCACGACGTGTCCGAGGCGGTCTACCTGGCGGACACGGTCTACGTCCTGTCGTCCCGGCCCGCGCGCATCCTGCACCGCGTCGACGTGCCGATCTTCGCGACCCGCGACATCGCGCTGAAGTCGTCCCCCGAGTTCCGGGCCGTCGAGAAGCAGCTGCTCGACCTGCTCTACGCCCCCGCGTAGGGCAAGGCTCGCGGACTCAGCCTCCGAACTGGCGGAGATGATGGTCGGCGTGCTTGTGGGTCAGGACACCCCACTCCCGCCGGGACAGCGGCCCGAACAGGGGATGGTCCGGCCCCATGCCGCCCTTCGGACCGTCCGCCAGGCGCGCGAGAAGCTCCAGCAGCCGATCCCTCTCGCGCTCGAACTCGCGGGGTTCGACGGGAAGGAGCTCTCGCGCGGTGGGCGCGCCCTTCGGAAATGGAACGACGTACAACAGGAGGTGCTTGAGGGGGAAGCGCTGAAAAGCCCGCTTGTTCTTCGTCCTCACCGGAAGCTCCCCGAGGGCCATGCGCGCGGAGTTCCCGAGATGGAGGAGCATGGCGTTCGAGGTCATCTGGCCCCAGCGGCGCGCCGACGCGGGTTCGAGGGATCGGATCCGACGGAAGAGCGCCTCCCGGTCCTTGTCGACGAGGAGCGACGCCACTACTTCCCTCTGGGGGGCGCGGCGGAGGAGCTCAGCTGGCGATCGGCAAACCCGAGGTATTGCTCCCAATCGTAGGCCGTCAGGCTGTGGGGGCCCCGTCGCAGGTGATAGCCGATCGTGCGACCCACCGGCCGTTCAGGGGAGGGCATGTCGTCGACTCCGAGGCCTTCGCGACCCAGGAGCGCGTAGACGGGCTCCGCCGCCTTGGCGGAGAGGAACTCGCCCCGCGGATCGGCCCAGAGATCCTCGGAGGCGCTCGCGACGTAGAGCGAGCGCGGCGCGATGAGGGCCAGAAGGAGGTGCTGATCGACGGGAAGCTCGGGCTCCCTCCCCGCGTAGTCACGGAACCGGGGGGCGAACCACCAGGGGAATCGGCGGGTGATGGCTTCGGTGGTCTCGCCGAACTGCCGGCGGGCGAGGGCGGCACCTCCCTCGCCCGACTCGTTGGACACGACGAGGGCAAAGCGCTCGTCCTGGGCGCCGGCCCAGAGCGCCGCCTTGCCGAGCCGGGAGTGGCCGAGGAGCGCCACGCGCCGCGCGTCGACGTCCCGGTCGGTTTCCAGGTAGTCGAGGGCGCGGCGGAGTCCCCAGGCCCAGCCGGCGATCGCTCCCCAGTCTGTGCGGCCGAGCCTCCCCTGCGCGCCGGGGCCGAAACGGGATCGAACGCCGTCCTTCAGCCCGTCGGCGTGGTCCGGCTCGATGTCGCCGTAGTACACCGTCGCGAGGGCGTAGCCGCGGTCCAGGATCCGCTCGACCGGCCAGGCTGCCGCGGCCGATCCGCGCGCGGCCTCGGTTGCGTGATGTCCCACGACGCCCGGCCCGTCGTCGATCCACGCCGCCGAGAGCCGGATGCCGGGATCGGGATGGACCGAGTGGTTGCCGCCGAAGTTCAGGCCGAGGAAGACGGGAACGGGGTGCGGTGCGGCGTTCGGCACGTAGAGCAGGATCTCGAAGGCGGGTCCCGTCTCGCTCCCGTCCAGAAGCACCCGGACCTGGCGTCGCGTGGCCAGGCCGCCGAGCGCGCCCCGCTCCGTCTCCACCACCGCGTAGCGCACCGCCGGCGGCGGCCCGGGGCTGCGGCCGTAGACGTGCTCCTCGAACAGCCCCAGGATCTCGGGCCGCCGGCGCTCGCGCCAGTCGGCCACGGTCGCGACCACACTCGGCCGTCGAGGAGACGCAGCGGATCGGGGAGGGTGTAGGCGGGGACCCGGCTCTCGTCCTGGTTGATCCCGGGCTCCTGGCCGAAGCTGGGCGCCGCGGTCAACGCCAGTGCGAGGGCCGGCCCGGAATGGCGGAAGCGAGTGCGACGCCTCATGGCGCGCATCTTACCCGTGCCGGGGCCGGAGAGACAGCCACCACCCGCCCGTCGGACGGCCTGGTCGGGGACCAGGCCGTCCCTAGAACCTGAGCTTCGCCCCCAGCATGATGCGGCGAGGCGCGATGAAGAGGGTCGGCAGGCCGAAGCTCGACGAATCGGCGCGACGGTTGCCGATTCCCTCGTTGGCACCATCGTTGAACAGGTTCAGGGCGTCCACCAGGAAGGCCACGTTGGCTCGGCCACCGAGCTTGAACTCCTTCTGCGCCCGGAGATCGAGGATGGTCTGGTCCTGAACGCGGCGGTGCCCGTCGAGCGGCTCGGCCAGGATCGTCGTCGAGAGGCCGGTCACGCTCGACACCCGGACCTGACGCGCCCACGGCCGGCCGGTCTGCTGCCGGAAGTTGAGGCCCAGCAGGAAACCCTTCGGGAGCTGGTAGACGAGGTTCGACTTCACGACCAGGGGATGGTCCTCGATGAGCAGGTCGTCGGTGTTGATGAAGTCGTTGGGGTTCTGGCCGAAATCACGGGCATAGCCCTCCTGCCGCTGGCTGGGGGAGCGGAGGCTGGAGCCGATTCGCCCCGTGGCCTTCGAGACCACGACCGACGTGACCATCTGCCAGTTGTGAGACATCCGCTTGGTGAGCTGGATCGTCACACCATTGAAGCGCGAGAACATGCGCGTGGGGTTCGTGTCGGGGTTGGTCAGGAGGAAGAGGCGGTCGGACTTGGAGTTGACGAGGCGCTTGACGGTGATGTCCTGGCCGCTCGGCTCGGCTCCGCTGGCGTCGGAGTAGATCGCGTCCACGTACTCCCCTCCAATGTCGCGCCAACCGCCGGGATGCTCGCCCCGCTTGTAGACGTAGTTGACCTCGAGGCCCACGTCCTTGAACAGCTCTCGATCGAAGCCGGCGATGAACTGGTCGGTGTAGGGGTCCTTGAAGTTCGGGTCGATGCGCAGATTCGAGTTGTCCGAGATCACCGAGGCGTCGGCCGGGTTGCCCGCCCCGTCATACGACCCCGAGAAGATGTAGCGTGGCGTCACGGCGGGGCCGGCGTCGTCGAACTCCTGGGTGATGATGCCGCGGTAGTAGCGTCCGTAGTGGGCCTTCAGGACCGTCTTGCCGTCCCCTGTCAGCTTGTAGTTCAAGCCGACGCGTGGCGAAACCACGTTCCAGGTGAAGAGATTGTCGCTCGCCGCCGTGCTCTGGCCCGTTGGGTTCCCCAGCCTGTCGAGGATCGGGTAGGCCTCGTACACCGCCCTGCTGTTGTCGAAGCGCAGGCCCAGGTTGAGCGTCAGGCGGGAACCCGCGCGCACCGTGTCGTCGGCGTACAGACCGATCGTCTTCTCCTTGCCGCCCTTGTGGAACGGCAGCTGCGTGTAGCCGTAGCCCGGCACGCCGCTGTAGGTGTAGATGTAGTCGTTCAAGCCATAGACGTAGTCGTGTCCGCCTTCGTTGTACTGCACGCCGAACTTGAAGTCGTGGCTCGCGCCCATGAAGTTGTCGGCGAAGTGGGACACCTTGGCGGAGGCGCCGCTCTTCCAGCTGTTGCCGTCGTACCACGAGTAGATCCCACCCGTGATCTGGCCGCTGTCCAGGTCGTTGTACCGCGCGCTTGACCCGGGGCTCGCTCGGATCGAGGGGGTCGCCGTGATCCTTGCCGTAGAACCCGGAGAGCGCGCGCCTCGAAGTAGGTCTTGTCCGAGACGACCGCCGTATAGGTGAGGTTCGGCGACGGGTTGTGCCCGTGCTCGACCGCGATGCTGCTGGGCGACGTCAGGGCCGTGGCCGTGAACGGGATCCGGTAGAAGTCGTCGTGGTACGCGAACATCAGCTTGTGCTTCGGGCTGATCTGGTAGTTGGCCTTGAAGAAGATCCGGTCAGCCTCGAAGCGGGACGGGAACGTCGGATCCGTCCCCGGCTGCGACTCGTAGTCTCGCTGGTACTGGTAGGACCCGAAGAACCAGAGCTTGTCCTTGATCGCGGGGCCAGAGAGCTGGAAGGTCGCGTCGTTGTACTTGTCGCGGTGGTAGGGGAGCCCGTCGTCCTGCGCATCGGTCGTGTTGCGAGACGTGAGGCCCTGGTTCTGGAAGTAGAAGTTGGCGTCGCCGTGGAACGTGTTGGAGCCCTGGCGCGTGACGACGTTGAAGACCGCCCCCATGAGGCCGCCGTACTCGGCCGGAGCGCCCAGGGACAGGACCTCGATCTCCTCGACGGCGTCGGTGTTGGGCCAGGGCCACGCCGCACCCGGTGTACGGGGCGGTGAAGTCCGTGCCGTCGAGCATGGTAGGAGTTGTCGCTGGTCGAGGAGCCGAGCGAGGTCGACCGCGAGCTCGCCCTGCGCCGTCTGGCTCACCCCGGGGGCGGAGTTCAGGAAGTCGAAGAACGTGAAGCGGGGGATCGGGGCATTGCGCACCCAGTCCTTGTCGTAGGTCGTGCTCGACGGCGTTGGAGGAGGTGTCCACGACCGCCCCCCTCGCCGGTGACGGTGATCTCCTCGGCCATCTGCGACACCTTCAGGTTGACGTTCTCTTCGGTGGTGCCCCCCAGGCCGATCTTCACGTCGGTGCGGTTGACCGTCCCGAAGCCCGACATCGCGTAGCTCACGCTGTAGGACCCGGGGGGGAGAGCGCCGAAGCGATAGAGACCCTGGGCGTTCGTGACGGCGGTGTGCGAGCCGACGATCTTCTCGCCCTTGAGGGTGACGCGTCACCCCGGGAAGGACGGCGCCCGAGTCATCCTTGATGACGCCGACCAGGTCGCCCGTGGTGCGCTGAGCGAACACGAGCACCGGCGTGGCGAGAACGAGCAGAGAGAGAACGGCCGGGATGAGCTTCGCGCGCATGGCGACCTCCTGCGAGAACAGTGAAAGCCTTTGTCGGAGACTGAGCGCACTGTATTCGGGTTGCGCGCCCTGCGTCAAGGCGTTCCCGAAATTCCGCTTGAATTTGACGACCCGGGGTCAGTCTTTGAGGCCGGCCAGGGCACCGTCTCGGTGGATCCACTCGCCGCCGACGAGGGTCGCGAGGACGCGAACGTCCTTCAACCGGTCCGGGGGAGCTGTCAGGGGGTCGCGGTCCAGGACGATTAAGTCGGCTCGCTTGCCGGCTGTCAGCGTTCCCTTGTCGCGCTCCTCGAAGCCCGCGTAGGCCCCGTTGAGGGTGTACCAGCGGAGGGCCGTCCGTGCGTCCACGCGTTCGCCGGGTCCGAGCACGGCTCCCGTGCCGTACTCCTTGCGCTCCACCGCCGCCCAGATTCCCCACCAGGGGGAGAGGGCCGTCACCGAGAAGTCGCTGCCACCGGAAGCGACGATGCCGCGGTCCTCGTAGCTTCGGCCGCGATAGGCGGACTCGGCGCGCTCCGGTCCGTAGTTGCGGAACCACGCCCCGATCCAGTAGACGAACGGGGGGTTGTGGTCCACCAGGACGCCCAGCGCCTTGATGCGGTCGAGAAGGGCCGGGGTCGTCACGCCGCAGTGGACGATCCGGGTGCGGTGGTCCCCGGGGTCGGGCCCGAGGCCCTTCTCGATCGCGTCGAGCGTCTGGGCGATGGCGCGATCACCGATGGCGTGGGCCGTGATCTGCCAGCCGAGGGCATGGGCCTCCCGCATGGCGGCGGCCAGCTTCTCCGTATCCCAGCGGAGGAGGCCGAGGTTCGAAGGCTCCCCGACGGGGCCAGGAGGCGTCACGGCGATCGTCCTGGCCGCCATGCCGCCGTCGGTGAAGAACTTCACGGCGCCCCACTTCAGGTGTTCGCTGCCGTGTCCCGTGTGGAGGCCGAGCGCCCGCAGGTGCCCCAGCGCCTCGTCGGCGCCGTCCGCCGGGATCAGCGGGTTGGCCAGGACGCGGATCTGGAGGCGGCCCGCGGCCTCCGCCTCCTGGTAGCCGCGCAGGGCCTCGGCCGTGAGGGCGGAATCGTGGATGGTCGTGAGGCCGACGGCCGCCGCCTCGCGGCTGACGCGGGCCGCCGCTTCGATCCGTTCCTTCTCCCCAAACGTCGACGCCGGAATCGCGGAGGCGACGAGTGCCATGGCCGTGTCCTTGAGCACGCCCGTGGGCTCCCCCCGCGCGTCGCGCTCGATCGAGCCGCCCACCGGGTCGGGCGTGTCGCGGGTGACGCCGGCAACGCGAAGGGCCGCGCCGTTCGCTACGGCCGCGTGGCCCGAGATGTGCTCGAGGTACGTGGGCCGAGGCCCGGTGGCGGCGTCGATGTCGGTCCGACGAAGGTAGCGCCCTTCCGGCCACTTCGACTCGTCCCAACGGTCGCCGAGGATCCAGGAGCCCGCGGCGCCCTCGGCCGCCCGGCGCCTGACGGCCTCGACGGCCTCCGCCAGGGACCGCACACCCGGGATGCCGAGATCGGCACTGCCCCCGACACGGTTGCGCATCGCCTCGAAGGCATGGGTGTGGGTGTCGATGAGACCGGGAAGGACCGCCCGTCCGGCAAGGTCGAGGACGCGCGTGTCGGTCGCGGCAAGGGCCCGAATCTCCGCTTCATTGCCCACCGCCACGATGCGCCCCCCGCGCACCGCGAGGGCCGCGGCTTCGGGACGAGATTCGTCCATCGTATGGATGCGGCCCCCCACGAGGATCAGGTCGGCGGCCGCGGCGGCGGCGAGGATCAGGCTCGACATGGGGGAGTCCTGCGGCTCATGGCGCGCATCTTAGCAGGGCAGGTCTCCGGAGGGCGACTGGTGAGCGGACGAGGCTCTCGGGTATAGTCTCGCCAACAGCGGCAACTCAGGGGGACATGACTCGCTTCATCGAGCGTCTCTTCAACCTTCACCGAGGGGACCTGAACCGCGGCGGCCCGCTCTTCGCCTACCTCTTTCTCGTCATCAGCAGCTTTGTGGTCGGGAAGGCCGCGCGCTCCGCCCTGTTCCTGGGCGAGTACGCGGCGGTCAACCTTCCCTACGTGACCATCACCATCGCCCTGCTGGTGAGCCTGGTCGTGGCCGCCTACGTGCGCATTGCCCGCCAGACCTCGCTTCGGAACCTCCTCGTGGGGAGCCTGGCTCTCTTCGCCCTGTTCGCCCTCACCTTCTGGTACCTCGCCCATTTTCGCCGCACGGCCTGGCTCTACCCCGCCTTCTACGTGTGGGTAGGGATCTTCGGAGTGCTGGGCCCCGCGCAAGTCTGGACGCTGGCGAACCACGTGCTCACCACGCGCGAGGCCAAGCGCCTCTTCGGCCTCGTGGGCAGCGGGGCGATCTCGGGCTCCATCTTCGGTGGCTTCCTGATCCGGATTCTCGTGTCCCGGTTCAGCACAGAGAGCGTGCTCCTGGCGATGGCGCTCCTGCTCGGCCTTTGCATACCCACCGTGATGCTCTTGTTCCGCGCGCGGGCAGCGTCGGCCGCCGAAGCCGAGACGGACGCCGAGGGTGGCGCGCTCACGAGCCCCGGCGGCCGTGAGCAGGAAGGCGATCTCGGCTTTCTCGAGAGCCTGAAGCTCGTGGGGTCCACGCCCTACCTCCGGGCCATCGCTGCGGTCGTCTGCCTGTCGTCGCTCGTCACAACCACCGCGAACTGGCAGTTCGAGGCCATCGTGCAGGCGTGGTTCCTCATGGACAAGAACGCCATCGCGAGGTTTCTCGGCGACTTCTACTTCTACGCCGGCCTCGGCTGTCTCGTGTTCCAGCTCCTCATGACCTCGCGACTGCTTCGCCATTTCGGCATCGGGCCCGCGTTGTTCGTCGTGCCCCTGGCCCTTCTCGGAGGCTCGGCGTCCGTCCTGGTGTGGGGCACCCTGTCGGCTGCCCTCGTCCTGCGCGGCAGCGACCAGCTCCTTCGCTACTCCATCGACAAGCCCACGGTCGAGCTTCTGTATCTGCCCGTGGCCACGAACCTCAAGCTCTCGGTGAAGTCCTTCGTGGACACCGTGATCTGGCGCCTGGGGGACGGTCTCTCCGGCGTGATCGTGCTGGTGTTGGCCACCTGGGCCGGCCTCAGTGCCCGACAGGTGAGCTGGGTCAACATCGTCTTCATCTTCGGCTGGATGGCGGCCGCCTTCATGGCCCGCCAGCACTACGTGGAGACGCTCCGGGAGTCCATCCAGCAGCACCGCCTGGACGCGGGGCGGGCAACGGCGGCCGTTCTCGACAGATCCGCCACCGAGCTGATGGCCGGCCACCTGCAGGCCACCGACCCCCAGGAGATCGTCTACGCGCTCGGCCTCCTCGAGATGGGACGCCGGCAGGCCACGCACCCCGCGGTGAGGGGCCTCCTGGAGCATCCATCCCCGAGCGTGCGTCAACGGGCCATCGCCCTTCTCGGCCGCGCCGGCGACACCACGGTGCAGGCCAAGGTCCAGGGATTGCTGCGCGACCCCGACCTCGACGTGCGCACCGAAGCGCTGCTCTACCTCGCGTTCCACACCCATCTCGACCCGCTGGCCTGCATCGAGAGCCTCGGCGATTTCGCCGACTTCTCGATACGCGCGGCGCTGGTCACCTTCCTGGCCCACGCCGGTCCCACCCAGAACCTGCCCGCGGCGGAGGTGATTCTTGCCAGGATGGCGGCCGAGGGAGGGCCCGAGGGCCGGCGCGCGCGGCTGGAGGCGGCCCGGCTCGTCCGCCGCATTCCCGACGCCTTTCCACAGCAGGTGCAGCTTCTCCTGACCGATGCTGACCCGGAGGTGGCCAGGGAAGCCATCCTGTGCGTGAGCCAGCGGCGCCTCCGCCGTTTCGTCTTTACCCTCATGGACCGGCTGGGAGAGCCCGCCTTGACCGAGGCGATCGCCGAAGCCCTCGTTGCCTTCGGCGATTCCGTGGTGGGCAGTCTCAGGGACCATCTCACGGACGGGGCCGTGAGCATCGAAACGCGACGCGAGATCCCGAAGATCCTCGGCCAGATCGGGACCGCGGAGGCGGCCCGCGCCCTCCATGAAGTTCTGCTGGAGGCCGACACCCAGCTCCGCTTCCATACCATCCAGGCCCTCAACAGGTGCTACCAGGCCCATCCCCAAATCGAGCTTGACGCCAGGATGATCGAGACCGTCCTGGCTGCCGAGATCCTGGGGCACTACCGCTCCTACCAGATCCTGGGCACCCTCGGCGAGGTCCTCCCCGGGGACGAGAGCCTCGTGAACATCCCGCGGGAGTCCATGGAGCAGGAGATGGAGCGGATCTTCCGCCTCCTCGGCCTGCTCTATCCCCGCCACGACCTCCACAGCGCCTACTTCGGCGTGCAGTCGAAGGACCCCACGGTGCACGACAACGCCCTCGAGTTCCTCGACAGCATCCTGAGGCCGCAACTGCGCAGCGTCCTGGTGCCGCTGCTCGATTCGGGTGTGAGCGTCGAGGAGCGTGTCAGGCTCGCCCATCGCATGGTGGGGGCCAGGGTGGAGAGCCGGGAAGAGGCGGCGGCCGCGCTCCTCCTCAGCGAGGAGCCCTGGCTCAAGTCCTGCGGCGCCTACGCGGTGGGGATGTTCGGTCTGCGGGCGCTCGAACCCGAGCTCGATCGCTGCCTCCAGCACGCCGATCCCCTGCTCCGCGAGACGGCGCGCCAAGCCAAGCTCCGCCTCGACCCCTCTCGCGCGGCCCCGGCGACTTGACCCTTGGGCAGGTCCTCCGCTACGGCCCTCCACGGATCCGGTCTAACATCAGCCGGGTCTCTTCTTCCCCCGGGATCGGCGGGACCAACCTTTGCGGTCGGACTGTGTCCTTGCTTTAAGGAGGTGACCATGCGTCGCGCTCTGGCCTTCGCCGTCCTGCTGATTGCCGTGGGGTCGAAGGCCCCCGCCCAGTCGCCCGAGGCCACGACACCGGTCCCAACCCTCACCGATGCCGAGAAGGAGCACTTCCTGCTGGAGGGTGAGATCGTGAGGCACAAGTTCGCGAGCAAGGGGATCAACTCCACCGTGCGCGCCACCTTGCGCCTGGGCAACGTCGAGCACGATTGCCACATCACGACGATCGACGAGGCCAAGGCCAGCCTCGAGCTGGCCAGTGGCCTGGAGCTCGACTTCCACGACAGCTTCCGCGGTTACGTGGCGGCCTACCATATCGACCGGTTGCTGGGGATCAACATGATCCCCGTGACCGTGATGCGCCGCTACGAGCAGAAGCCCGCCGCGTTCACCTGGTGGATCGACGACGTCCTGATGGACGAAAGCCAGCGCCTGGCCAAGAAGATCAAGCCCCCCGACGTGGAGGAATGGAACCGTCGGATGTACGTGGTGAGGGTCTTCGACCAGCTCATCTACAACTTCGACCGCAACCTCACCAACCTGATGATCGACAAGAACTGGCGGATGTGGATGATCGACCACGGCCGCGCCTTCAAGGTGTTCAATCACCTTCTGTCTACGAAGAACCTGGACACGCATTGCGACCGGAAGCTGCTGGCTGCGTTGCGCGGGCTCGATCGCGCGGCAGTGACGGCTGCCACCCAGGACGTCCTGACCCGGGCGCAGATCAGCGGCATGATGGGCCGGCGGGACCTGATCGTGCAGTACTACGACGCCAAGATTGCCCAGCTCGGAGCGGACGCGGTGCTCTACGACCTGCCGCCCGAGGTCACGGGGCCGCCGACGGCGCCGTGACCCCGGCCTGGAGCCGCTCCAGCAGGCCTCGGATGCGGGACGGGTCCGGCTCGAGGGCCATCACCTCGCGGACGTAGCGAAGCAGGGGCTCTCCCTCGCTCTCCGGCAGCGCCAGCCGCTGGCCCCGATGAATGGCGAAGGCGTGTCCGTCCTCCAGGAGCAGGCATGCGGGGGGCCCCCCGAACACCTTGGTCATCCCGACGTCGATGGCCAGGACGCGCCCCTCGTAGCGGGGCATCACCAGGCCCTCGGTGGGCGTGTGGCCGATGACCACCCGCCGGCAACCGTGAGTCTTGAGGATGGCTTCGAGAGAGGGGAGAAAGGCGGGGTCGCCGCCGGCGAGGCCGCGGAACCAGAGGGGCCCCTCCGGATCGGTCGAAACCACGGCAAGCCTGGGGTCGGGCTCCTTCAGCTCTTGCCGGATTCGCTCGTTCAGGTCGCCCAGCGAGAAGTCGGCGTATTTGGACGAGATCCCCCCGTGGAGGAAGACGGTGTCGCCGATGCGGATCACGGCGTCCTGTCGGGAGAGCCAGCGGCCGTACTTGCCGTCGGGGGAATAGGCCCGACGGTGCTCGACCCATCCGAGTGGGTGCTCGGCCTCGAAGCGCGTCTTTTCCTCCGCGCTCGGCGCGGGCTTCTTTTCCTGCTGCAGGGAGCCGACGTAGTTCGTCCAGAGGCGCGTCCGGAGGTCCGCGGAGTCGGGGCCCCGAAAGGCGGCAAACTCCGCCCCGGTCGTGTAGCGCAGATCGCCCATCATGTTCATCACCTCGTGGTTGCCCAGGAGGGGATGCACGAAGCCGCCGGCGTTTCGCGCCTCGCCCTCGAGGCGCATCACGAGGTCCATGACCTTGCGCGAGTCGGGTCCGCGGTCGATGCGGTCGCCGACCTGGACGAGGTGCGTGCGGCCCCCCGACCAGCGGCCCTTCTCGTCGACCACTCCCGCCGCGCGAAGCACGGAGAAGAACTGGCCGTAGTCGCCGTGCACGTCGCCCACCGCCACCACGCGGGCGACGCCGTCCCACGAGTCCTCACCGAGAGCGGCCGGGGCGTGAAGGGCCGTCGAGCAGAACGCCAGCGAGGCCGCCAGGATCCGGAGGGACGCGACGCGCGCCGAGGGCCTCATCTCAGCCGATGCGCAGCTCGGCCTTGATCTCGCTGACGCGGGCCTGGATGTCCCCACGGTCCATCTCCCGGAACCGGGCCGGCAGCAGCTCGCGGCTCGTGGACTCGAGGACAGCGCACAGGATCTGCATCTCGCGCTCGCGAGAGTTGGCGGGGGGAATGAAATCGGCGAAAGCCTTCTCCATGTGCTCCCGCGCCACTTCGGAGGCGCCGGCGGCCTCGGCCTCGAGGGTTGCCCGTACCAGGACGGACTCGAGGTCGGAGCCCGAGAGCCCCAGCAGGGACTTCTCGGACGCCACCGACGAGACCTCGGTGACCGAGGTCTTGATCCCGAGCTTCTTCAGCATCACGCGGTAGATCTCGTCGTACTCGGCGGCGGTCTCGGGGTAGAAGAGGGGGACGTGCTCCTCGGCGCGCCCCTGGCGCTTCAGGTCGATCGGGAGGAGGTCGGGCCGGCAGGTGATCAGGAACCAGAGGATGCGTCCGCGGTTCCGGGTGTCGCCCATGAAGGCCGCGATCTGGGCGAAGACGCGGTTCTGCGTGCCCGAGTCGCCGCTCGCGTCGCGGTTGCCGAGGGCCGCGTCGGCCTCGTCGATGATCACGCCGACGGGCGTGAGGGACGCGAGGATCTTCAGGATCCGCTCGAGGTTCGACTCGGTGGAGCCCACCCACATCGACCGGAAGTTCTTGAGCTTGACGCAGGGGAAGCCGATCTCGTTGGCGAAGCACTCGACGAGGAAGGTCTTGGCGCTTCCCACCGGACCGCAGACCAGGTAGCCCATCGGCACCGCCGCGGGGTTGCCGCGGGCGATCGCGCGGGCGGCGCGACGGAGGCGCTCCTTCACGGCCGGCATGCCCGCCACCATCGAGAGGTCGTATTTCGGCTCCACGTATTCCAGCAGCCCCAGGCCCTCGGTCTCGATGACCTCCTTCTTGACGCGCCGGACGACGTCGCGGGTGAGCTTCTCCGCCGCCGCGTCGGCGCCGTCGAGCAGTTGGCCGAGCTGGACCCGGGTCATGCCCGCGGTCAGCTCGGCGAGTCGGGCCGCGGGCAGCTCCGAGGTCTTCGCGTACCAGTCGGCGCCGCGCACGGCCTCGAGGTACTCGAGGCGCTCCTTGCCGTCGGGGCGGACGATCTCGACCTCGCGCGAGGCGTTGGAGCGCAGCAGCTTGGGGTCCAATCTCGCTCAGGCTCTCGGTCACCAGCACGATCACGATGTTCTTCGCGAGGAGCGAGGGATCCTGGGACCACTTCCGCAGATAGACCAGCACCGCTCGGTCCTCGGGGGTGCGATACGAGGCGTCGCCCGCCGGCACCACCGTCTCCGCGAACGGAAGCAGCATCACCACGGGCCGAGCGGGCTGGAGGGAGGCGCAGCTCTTGAAGTAGGAATCGAGCAGCGCGAAGGCGTTGGCGGGGTCGCGGGGAAGCGTCTGGGCCCAGGTGGTGCCGTGAACCGAGTCGTAGCTCTTCAGCTTCTCCTGGAAGTGGCCGCGCGCCTCGGGCGTCGAGAAGCCGAGGCCCTCCGCCCGGTTGTAGGTGACGATGGAAGGCCAGCCGGCGAACAGCTCCTGGCCCAGGAAGGCCTCGAGGGCGAGGAAGCGGAGACCCGAGGAGCCGCGGACCGGAACGAGGTCCGCAGGGACGCCGTGGATGAGGAAGGTGTTGGCCTGCTTGGCCTGGACCGCGCCCACCAGCTCCGCGGCCCAACCCGGGAGGCTCGCCCGGAACGCTCCCGATGCGGTGCTCGTCATGGCCTTCCTTTCCCGCCCTGGCGGACGCCCCGTGGGAGGGGCGGCGGCGTCGACAAGCCCACCATCGGCTCCTTGACGGCGTCCGACACTGCGGGGATGCCGGCCATCTCGGGCATCGCTCCGAGGAGCTGCTCCATCTCCTGCACGCTGGCCGCGTCCAGCTCGGCCTGCTGGAGGATGTCGTCCATCTCGGCGGAGAAGGCCTGGGCGTCGGTGGCGGCCAGGGACTTCTGCAGGAGCAGCTGGAAGAGGGATTCGAGGGAGTCCAGCTCGGCGAGGAGCGCGGTCCGGTTCGCGACGTTGCGGTCCACCGCCGCGAGGAGCTTCTCCTTGATGGCGAGGTTCTGCTCCCACGCCTCTTTCACGCGCGGGGCCGTGTCCTTGACCGCGAGGGAGCCCTTGAGCTTCGCGATCTCGTCGCCCACGCGGCTCGAGTCGAAGGCCCGGATCAGCTGCTCGTACTTCTGGGCCAGCCAGAGGCGCTTGAGGCACGTGGCCAGGATGGCGTCGAACTTGTCGCCGTACTCGGCCATGATCCCCTGGCTCGCCGGCGAGAGCCCCTTGTAGTTCCCCTGGATCTGCCGGCAAAGCCGCCGGAGGGAGTCGAACCGCGTCTTGCCCTCCTGGGAGAGCTGGTCGTACCGCTCGGCCTGGGACAGTGTCTCGACCTGCCGGGCCGCGAACTTCTTCTCGATCTCGAGGCGCCGCTTCAGCCGCTCGAACATGAAGGGCATCGCCACGAACTCGCCGCCCAGGAGGAGCAGGAAGGGCAGGGGCGAGAGCGTGGCCATCGACAGGGCCGTCGCCGCCGCGGCCAGTATGACCTGGTACTGGTTCGCGACGGCGCGCTTCAGGACGGGGTACTGTTCGAGCACCTGGGGAGCCTAGTGTCCGTGGAGCGAGACGACTAGCCGCCTCCCTGGGGAACCTTCTGGGGAGTGGCCTGAGGCGTCGCGGCGTCGGGGAACGGGGCGGCTTCCTTGACGGCGTCGGGCTTCTTCAGGCCCATCTCCACCTCGAACTCGTTCAGGATCCCCTGGGCCTGGATCTGCCGAGCCTTGCGCTCCATCTTGATGCGGTCCACGTCGAGGCCTCCCGTCGCGACCTCGACCGAGGCCTTGGCGACCGCGACCTTCTGCTTGATCTCGTCCAGGTACTTCTCGGCGGTGGAGGCGGTGCCGTAGGTGTCCAGCTCGGCCAGCGCCGCCGACGCGCTCTTCAGCACCTCGGCCTTCTTCGATTCGGCGATGGCCTTGCGGCACTGCTCGATCTTCGTCTTGAGCTTTCCCTTGATGTCGTCCACGGTGAGCTGCGCGTTCTCGAAGGCGTGGTTCGCGGAGGAGAGCTGCTCGTTGGTCGCGGCCACCTCCTGGCGGACCTGCTGGAGCGTGCTGGCGTCGTCCTCGGCGATGCGCCGGGCCTCGGGGCTCCCTTCCTTGAGGGCCGCCTGGATCGACGCGACGAGCTGCTTCTCCTTGCGGTCCAGCTCCTCCTTCTCCTGCTCCAGCCGTATCGCGGTCGCCCGCGTCGTCACCAGGATCTGGTTGAGCTTGGGGAGCGTGTTGCGCATCTCCTCGATGGATTCCTGGAGCATCACCTCCGGGTCCTCGGCGAACGAAATGAAGAACCCGAACCAGGACTTGATGACCCTGCCGAGGCGACCAAACATGTGCGGCTTCCTTTCCTTCGGCCCGCCGGGGGCCGATCGATTACCCCTTGGCGGGGGGCGCGTTGCCGAGGGAGACGGGGTTCTGCTCGACGAAGGGGCCGACGGCGTCGAAGAGCTTCCGCTCCTCGATGCGCTTTCGGGCCTGCCAGGCGGCGATCCGCTGCCGCTCCTTGTCGATCGCGTCGCGGTTCGTGGTCATCTTCTCCTGGTTGCGGCGCGTCAGCTCGTCGACCTCGGCCTGAAGGGCCGCGTTCTCCTTCTCGACCTCGGCGCCTCGCGATTCGAGCTTCTTCAGCAGGAACCCCTCGAAGTGGTCGAGGGCCTGGTCCCGGGCCACGGCGTCCTGGATGATGTCGGCGATGGCCACGGGCCCGGCCGGGCTCATGCGGAGGAACCCGGACAGCGCCGCCGCCTTGGCCTTGGCGTCGAGGGAGGCGAAGTCCGCCGACGAGAGGATCTCGAGGACCTTGTAGGCCGTGAAGCCGTGGGCCGGGTCCTTGACCCCCGAAGCCTGGTAGATCGCGGGGAAGTCCGGGATGGTCTCGCCCGAGCCCTTCGGCAGAGCCGCCTCGTCGAGGGCCGGGGGCGGCGTCTTCTGGACGATCTCGGCGATGGACGCTCGCGGCGGGGGGGGCGGAGCCGGGCGCCGAGTGGAGGCCGGAGCGGGCGCTGGGACGCTAGCCGCCGTGTCCTCGTCGCTGCCCTCGACGAGCTTCATCTTCTCGAGGACGTCCTTGAGCCCCATGATGGCAAAGCGTAGGACCGGGACGCGGGAGTGTCAAGGAGCACCCGTCATTCCGAGCGCGTGGCAGTCGGGCCGTCACGCGCGAGGAATCTGGTACTTGGCTACGAGGGCGCGTCGAACCAGATCCTTCGGGCGCGGTGGGCTGGGAACCGCGCCCTCAGGATGACGCCCGCGGTCATTCCGAGGGCGCGTCAGTCAGGGCGTCGCGCGCGAGGAATCTGGCGTCGGTCGGCAGGTGTCTTTGGATTCAGGCGAAGAGCTCATCGTACAGATCGTTCCACTCGGGGTTCGTGGACTCGATCAGGGCAACCTTCTTGGTTCTCCTCCAGCCCTTGATCTGTTTCTCCCGCTCGATCGCCGCGAGAATGTCCTCATGAGCCTCGTAGTAGACGAGGACACCCACGTTGTAGCGGGTCGTGAACGAATGAGGGTCGACGTGGGCGCGATGCTGGTGAACGCGCTTAGCCAAGTCCGACGTCACGCCGGTGTACAGGACCGTTCGACTCCGATTCGTCAGGACGTAGACCGCACCGCCACGCAGGGCCACGCCGGGACGATATAGCGGGGGAGGGCCAGGCCCGGTCCTGGTTGTACCAGATCCTTCGGGCGCGGTGAATGCGGAACCGCGCCCTCAGGATGACCCTCAGGAGTCATTCCGAGCGCGTGGCAGTCAAGCCATCACGCGCGAGGAATCTGGCGGTCCGCCGCCGGCATGCCGCGTCCGGGTCGTGCCAGATCCTTCGGGCGCGGTGAATGCGGAACCGCGCCCTCAGGATGACGTCACTTGATGCAGACGGCGCGCACCTGCTTGAAGTCCGTGATGCCCTGGATGACCTTCTGGATGCCGTCCTGGAGGAGGGTCGTCATGCCGTCGCGCATGGCCTGCTTCCGCAGGTTCTCGATGGGCTCGCGCTTCTGGATCTTCCGCTTGATCTCGTCGGTGGCCACGAGCAGCTCGTGGATCGCCCATGCGCCCCTTGTAGCCGCTGTTCGCCGCACTTGGAGCAGCCCTTGGGCCGATAGAGCTTGAAGTCGGGAGAGTATCGGATGCCCAGCGTGTCCCAGTACTCGAGGCCGTACTCCTCCATCAGCTCCGCGAACTCCTCCTGGGTCGGGTACGTACTCCTCCTTGCAGTCCTTGCAGAGGGTACGGACCAGGCGCTGGGCCAGGATGCCGAGGAGCGCGTCGGCGAAGTTGAAGGGGTCGATGTCCATGTCGAGGAGGCGGGTGATGGTCTCCGGCGCCGAGTTCGTGTGGAGGGTCGAGAACACGAGGTGGCCGGTGAGCGACGCCTCGATGCCGGTGGCCGCCGTCTCGTGGTCGCGCATCTCGCCGACCATGATGACGTCGGGGTCGGCGCGCAGGAACGCGCGCATGGCGATGGCGAAGGTGAAGTCGATCTTGGGGTGCACCTGCACCTGGCGCAGCCCGGGCTGGGTGATCTCGACCGGGTCCTCGGCCGTCCAGATCTTCATGTCCACGGTGTTGATGAAGCCGAGGCCCGAGTGGAGGGTCGTGGTCTTGCCCGAGCCGGTGGGGCCCACCACCAGGGCGATGCCGTAGGGCTTCTGGAGGATCGTCTTGAACTCCGTCGATGTTGCGCTCCGAGAAGCCCATCCTCTCGAGGGGCAGGGGCTTGCGACGCGGCCAGGATGCGCATGACCACGTCCTCGTTGCCGCCCGACGGTGGGGATGGTGGCGACGCGGAGCTCGATGCTGCCCATGGGCCCCTTGAAGCGGATCTTGCCGTCCTGGGGCTTGCGCTTCTCGGAGATGTCGAGCTTCGCCATGATCTTGAGGCGCTGCACGATGGCGTTGCGGTGGGCGGGCGGGATGTCGAGGTACTTCACGCAGTCGCCGTCGATGCGGAGCCGCACCACGGTGGGCGCGGTCTTGCCGTAGGGCTCGACGTGGATGTCGGAGGCGCCCTTGTTGTAGGCGTCGATGATGATCTGGTTGGCGAGCTTGACGATGCCGCTGTCGGTCTCGTCGATCTCGGCCTGGGGCGTCGGCTCGGCTCCGCTCTCTCGACCTCGTCCTCCTCGCCGCTGCCCAGCTCCATGATGATGCGGCCCAGGTCCTGCTCCTCGCCCCCGCCGCTCGGCGGCGATCGCCGTAGCTGCGCGTTGATGTAGTCGAGGATGTCGCTCTCGCAAGGCCGACCACGAAGTCGTGGCGCGGCGCCAGGTTCATGGCCTTGATGGCGTCGAGGCGGGTGAGGTCGTAGGGGTCCTCGACCGCGACCAGCAGCGTGCCCTCCTTCTTCTCGACGGGAGCGCACATGTTCTTCTTGAGGAACTCGGCGGTGAGCCGCGCCTTCAGGTCCTCGGGGATCGGTCTTGCCCCGCGGGCTCCCAGAAGGGCGCAGTTGTAGAACTGGGCGAGGGCCTCGCCGATCTCCTCCTTGGGGATCTTGTAGTCCTCCATCGAGGACCTTGGCCACGTCGATCTGGTTGACCCGGGCCGTGCGTGACCGCCGTTCTCGATGTCCTTCTCCGAGACCAGGCCCTTGTCGACGAGGTCGCCGTACTTCGAGGGCTTGTTGGTGCGCGCCGCCCGGTGCTGGTTGTAGAAGGCGATGCCCAGGATCTTCGCGAGCTCGTCGGCGGCCTCCTCGTCCTTGGGCGTGAAGGCGCCGCCCCCGCGCTTGTTGATGAGCTGGAGCACGCCCGAGGAGGTACTTCTCGAAGAGGATCGGGCTCGCGAGGACCTGGCTGGTCCGGAAGCCCGAGGCCTTGTCCCAGCGCGAGTCGAACTTGAGGCTCGGGTGGAGGCGGGCGAGCTCGGACGGGTCGTAGGCGTTCTTGATGTTGGCGGTCTTCCGGGAGAGCGCGGTGAAGCCCGCGATGGAGCCGAAGGTCTTGGGAACGCGGATCTCCTTGACCTCCTGGCCCGGCCTTGAAGAGGGAGAACAGCTCCTGGTTCTTGGTGTCGAGGGCGAAGATCGTGACGCGCTCGGCGTCCACGAGGTCCAGGATCTTGTCCTTGATGTCGACGAGGATCTCCTGGATGCTCGGCGCCGAGTTGATCATGTTGGCGATCTCGATGAGGCGCTTGCGATACGAGAGCTCCCGCTGGGTGGAGTCGCCCACGGTCCGCGTGCTCATGAAGACTGCCTCCTCGGGGTAGTGGAACGCCGTACGCCGGTCGGTCGAGGATAAGCGCAGCCCCGCGAGGGGTCAAGCCTCGACGAGGGCGCGAACCCGCGCGGCGTTAGACTGTGCCATGGCGACCGGACGGGCGGATGTCGGACCAGGAGACACTGCTCTTCACGGGCTTCCCCGGGTTCATCGGCGAGCGGCTCCTCCCGCGCCTGCTGGAGCTGCGCCCCGGAGCGTCGATCCGGTGCCTGATCCAGGCCAAGTTCGAGGCGATGGCGCGAGCCTCGGTCGTCGCCATCGAGAGGGCCCACCCCCACGCGAGGGGCCGGATCGGCCTCGTCGTCGGCGACATCACCGAGGAGCGCCTGGGGCTTTCGCCGTCGGCCGCGCGCGGACCTGCAGCGGGAGCTGACCGGCGCCTACCACCTGGCGGCGGTGTACGACCTCGCCGTGCGCCGAGACGTGGCCGAGCGGATCAACGTTCAGGGCACGCGGAACGTCCTGGCGTTCCTTGCCGGGGCGAAGAACCTTCGAGCGCCTCGACTACGTCTCCACGGCCTACGTCTCAGGGACCGCCGTTGGCGTCTTTCGCGAGACCGACCTCGACGTGGGGCAGTCCTTCAAGAACCACTACGAGGAGACGAAGTTCAAGGCCGAGGTCGAGGTCGTGAAGAGCGGCCTTCCGTTCGCGGTCTACCGGCCGGGGATCGTGGTGGGGGACTCGCGGACCGGGGAGACGGCCAAGTTCGACGGTCCCGTACTTCGCGCTCACCGCGATGGAGCGCATGCCGTCTCCCGGGGTCTTCATCAGGATCGGCTCGGGTCGGACGACCGTGAACCTCGTCCCGGTGGACTTCCTCGATCGAGGCGCTCGCGCGGCTCTCGAGCCAGCCGCAGGCGACCGGCAAGACGTACCACCTCACCGACCCGAGCCCCGTCGTCGACCCTCGAGATCGAGCACGCTCTTCGCGAAGGCCCTCGGCAAGTCGCTTCCTGTTCGTTCCAGTCCCCGCGGGAGTGGCCAAGGGCCTGTTCACGCCCCGCGCCGTGTCAGCGGCTGTTCGGGATGCCGAGGCAGGCCCTCGACTACTTCGACCACCCCTGCCGCTACGACTCGTCGATCGCGACGGCGGAGCTGGCGGCGCTCGGCATCGCGTGCCCGCGCTTCCCGGACTACGCCGAGCGCCTCGTGGCCTTCTATCTGCAGCAGAAGGGCAAGATCCGGCGAGAGGCGATGGTGTGAGGGGGCTCAGCTTGATTCCAGCGGGTCCCCGTCGCAAGATCAACTTGGGAGGCTGCGATGGGCACCGAGTACGTGGAGGAGCGCGAGGGCGCCTACGGGGTCGCCGGCACGCGTGTGTCTCTTGACTCAATCGTGTACGCCTTTGTCGCCGGCGAATCGGCCGAGAGCATCGCGCAGGCCTTCCCTGTCCTCTCGCTCGAGCAAGTGTATGGCGCCATCACCTTCTACCTCGCACATCGCGAAGAAATCGATCGCTATCTCGAGGCCCAGGCGCTGGACTTCGAGGCAAAGCGTGCGGCGGCCCGCGCTGCGGACCCGATGTTCTACCAGAAGCTAGCCGACGCAAAGAGGCAGACACCGCTCGTCGGCTGATGCGCATCCGCTTCCAGGCGGACGCGGACCTGAATCAGATCATCGTTGCGGCGGTTCTGCGTCGCCTGCCCGACGCGGACTTCCGCTCCGCAACCAACGCTGGGCTTGCAGGGCTCGGCGACCTCGAGGTCCTGACCCTCGCCGCCCGCGAGGGCCGAGTTCTTGTCACCCACGACCAGCACACCATGCCAAGGCATTTTGGCGAATTCATCGGCACGACCGCGAGTGCGGGGGTCATCGTTGTCCCGCAAAGGCTGCCGGTCGCGAAGGTCCTTGAGGACTTGGGCCTGATCTGGAGCGCATCCCAGGCGGCGGAATGGACGAATCGGCTGATCTACCTGCCACTCTAACTCGCGACGAGTAGGCGCGATCAATCCAAGAACAGCCTCCATCACGCCCGACTGCGAGGGAGGACGCGGAGAGACGGAATCTTCGACACCGACTAGCCAGCGGAGGACGACATGCCTGTCCCTGATTTCCAGATTCTCATGCTTCCTCTGTTGAGGATGACAAGTGACGGGCAGGAGCACACTCTCGCGGCAGCGGTTGAGTGGCTGGCGCAGGAGTTTCAGCTCTCAGAAGCGGACCGAGCGGAAGTTCTCAAGAGTGGGCAGACGCGCCTGTACAACCGCGTGGGCTGGGCGACGAGCGACCTCAGGAAGGCGGGCCTGCTGAGGGCCGTTGCACCGGGGCGCTTCCAACTGACCGAGCGCGGGCGCCAGGTCCTCGCGAACAAGCCGGGAACCATCAACGTCGCTTTCCTGCAGACTCAGTTCCCAGAGGAGTTCCGGAAGAGTTCGGCGGCGGGAGCGGGAGAGGGTGACGTTCCCGCGACGTTCGATCTGGTCGTGCGCAAGTGGAAGGTCCGCCCAGGCGTAGAGGAGAAGCTCCGCGCGAAGCTGGAGCGCTCAATCCCAAACGAAGAAGCGCGCCGCAACGGCCTGGCCCTGCTAACGGCGGCGATCGAAAACGCCGACGAGGAACGCCCCGACGCTTGGTGCGTGCGCGAGACGTCGTATGGGATAGCCCTCATGACAGGCCGCCTCCTTGCATGCAAGGTGACGCGATCGAGGATTCGCCTGAGCGTCATCGGACCGATTGGTGACGATGTTCGCACCGCGATAGGAGCGGAGTCCCAGGACGATGAGGAGTTCAAGAAGATCCCCGGAGGCGTGCTCCTGACCTTTCCGGTCGAGCATGCGGGAGATGCCCTTCGACTGCTTCAGGACGGACTGAACAGTTTCATTGACCTGGCCATGGCACGCGTGCGCCGTGCGGTCAGCCTCGAAGACCATATGCCCGAGGCCGTCGCTTACCTCGCGAGCGTGGTCGGGCGCGACCTGCCGCAGCCGGAACCGGGCGCCGAGGCTCCCGAGACCGATCAGCCCGATGACGCTTCGGACGACGAAGATGCGGTCGCCTCCCGCGAACCCCGCGTCCGCGCGCGTCCGCCGATCTTCGAACACGGCCACCGCTCGATTGCGTCGCTGATGAGCGACATTGAGAGTGGGGTCATCGCTCTGCCCGACCTGCAGCGCCCCTTCGTCTGGGAAGACACCAAAGTGCGGGACTTGCTAGACTCGCTCCTCTTGGGCTTTCCCGTGGGAACCCTCGTCCTGTGGCATACCTCCAATGAGAAAGAGGCCCGAGCCCTTGGCGCGGAACGCGCAGGCCTTCGAGCCACGACTCTCGTTATCGATGGCCAGCAGCGTCTCACGTCCCTTTTCGCGGTGATGCGGGGGTTGGACGTCGTCGGCAAGGACGGTGAGAAGAGGCAGATCACAATCGCATTCCGGCCCCGCGATGGGCGTTTCGAGGTCGCTGATGCAGCGATCCGTAACGACCCTGAGTTCCTGCCGAACGTGACGGAACTCTGGAACAGCGTTCGGACAAAGAGGCAGATTCGGTTAGACCTCATGAACGCGCTCCGGGACAAGGGCCGTGCCGTAGACGACAAGTACGAAGAGGCCGTGGAACACAACCTTGAAGGCGCGCACAACGTCAGCGACTATCGGTTTCCCACTGTCGACATTCGCAAGACCGCGACGAACCAAGAGGAGGATGCGACGGAGGAAGACGTCGCCGAGATCTTCGTCCGCATCAACAATCAGGGCACCCGCCTCGGCCAAGCCGACTTCGTGCTGACGCTGCTCTCCGTGTTTCATGGCGAATTGCGCGACCGGATAGAGGAGCGCGCGCGTGCGATGTCTCAGGGCACGCTCATAGCGATCGACACGCAGCAACTGCTGCGGGCCGCGTGCGGCGTGGCGTTTGGTCGTGCGCGAATGTCTGCGGTGTACCGCTATCTACGGGGCGTTGACCCCACGAGCGGCGAAGCGGATGCCGTTGGGCGCGCGAAGCGGCTGGACCAGCTTGATGATGCCGCCCAGGAGTGCATGGAGAGTACGCCCTGGCGCGACTATCTGCTTCGGGTAAAACATGCCGGGTTCGTAAACCAGTCCCTGATCGCCTCAAAGAATGCCATCGTGAATGCCTACGCCTTCTACATCCGCGGAAGGAAGGCGGGCGTCCCGAAGAATAGGATCGACGAACTGATCGCTCGCTGGATCTTCGCGACCCTACTGACGGCGCGCTATTCCGGCTCGTCCGAAACAGTGTTCGAGCAGGACTTGGCGCGAGTCGCCAGACTGGCGGCCGACGATGGAGAAGGCTTCGTACGTGCTCTCGACGATGCCATGGGGGAGTCCATCACGGGTGACTATTGGACGCGCACGCTGGTGGCGACCCTCGAGACGCAGAAGGGCAGAGCGCCGGCTGCTCTGGCGTTTCGGGCAGCACAGGTAGTCCTGGGAACGCGGGCGCTCTTCACCGACCAGTTGTTGCAGAACCTGCTTGATCCACCAGCTCAAGGTGGGCGTGCGGCCAGCGAGGCCCACCATCTCTTTCCGGAGGCGTGGCTTTATAGCCGCGGGATCAATGAGCGCCGACGAGTCAACCAGGTTGCCAACCTGGCGGACGTGGGCTGGCACGAGAACAACGTGATCGGCGGACGGGGACCCGCCGACTACGTGCCGAGGGTTCGTCAAAAGCTCGGCATTGGCGACGACCACTGGGGCCGGATGTGCGCGGAGCACGCCCTTCCCCTAGAGTGGGAGTCGATGGAATACGAAGCGTTCCTCAGCGAGCGGCGGCGACGGATGGCCGAGATCATTCGGGTGGCGTTCCGCAAGCTCGGGGGAGAGGCAGAGGCGCCGCCGGTGAACCCGCCGTGGTTCCTCCCTGGGGCAAATGTTGTGTGGCAGCGGATCTCGGAGACGGAGCGCGCGCTGAGAGGAGTTGTTCGCGAGGTCTATGCGAACGCCTTCGGTGACAAGGCCGCGCAAAGAATCGAGGGAGCGCTGGCGGAAGGTGAACGCGAGAGTCTGGCACGCGCCGTACGGGCTCGGCCCCAGGGAGCCGAGCCGCTCAGTGTCGTGGACTACCTCTACCTCGGCCAACTCCCGGCGCTGCTATTCGTTACGGACGCGTGGGTGGAGGCCCGACACCACTTCGGGGGTGCGCCGGACGCGAAGCAGCGGCTTCAATCAGCTATTGGACAGATTGCGCCTGTGCGCAATGAGATTGCCCACGTTCGTGAGGTCGAGCAGGACCGGCTCTTACGAGCGAGTGTCGCCTGCGGCGACGTCTTGGCGATGTTGAAACTGGGTTCGTCAGGGGAAGGCGGGGCGTGAACGCGCCCGGGTGAGTAGGGCGCGCGGAGCTTGGCACCATCACCAGCCTTGAACGTGCGGGGTGTGAGAGCCTCACCGCGGGCGGCCACAGACCGCTGCGACCGGGAATGCAAGTTGCCTCCCTGACGAATTCGGCGGCGTGTCGCCGAAGGCCTTGTTGCCGTGCGTTATTCGGCCGCGCAAGGATCGAACCGGCGACCTCCTCATTGCGACGAACCGACCACGAGCCACATCCGGCGCCGCCAACGCCTAGGTCGGCCGAGCGAAGAAGGCGCACCGCCTCAGGGGCTCAGTGCACCCCGGCGGACGAGGCGTTCTGCCGCCACCACTCCTGGCCTGACTCCGGCAGCGTGTAGATCGGGTCGTAGTACTCGTACTTGCGGGAGAGCGCCTCGGGGTCGTTGGCCTCGATGCCGGTGCGGTAGTTCTTGGTCCAGTACGAGATGCCCTTCTCGCGGTCGTAGTCGCGGATCTGGTGGATCCAGCGCTTCCCGACGAACGGCACGTCGCAGACGATGCGCGGCGTCGCGAAGCCGGGCAGGTAGCCCATGATGTCGTGCTGGAGCTGCTGCGCCTCGTGGACCGCGAGGCGCCAGTGCTCGGCGTTGGGGATCATGTCGCACATGTAGAAGTAGTACGGCATGATCGCCGGCGTGGTCGAGGAGCGTGAAGCAGAGGTCGAGCAGGTCCTTCGGCGTCGAGTTGATCCCGCGCAGGAGCACGCCCTGGTTCCGCACGTCGCGGAAGCCCATCTCGAGGAGCTTCGCCACCGCCTTGGCCACCAGGGGCGTGACCTGCTGCGCGTGGTTGACGTGGGTGTGGAAGGCGAGCTGGATGTCGCGCTCGCGCGCCTTCTTGGCCAGGCGCTCCAGGCCCTTCAAGACCTCGTCCTGGAGGAAGTGCTGGGGTATCCCCATCAGACCCTTCGCGGCGAGGCGGATGTCGCGGATGTTGCCGATGTCCATCAAGGCGCTCGACGAAGGGCTCGAGGGTCGTGATGGGGAGGTTGGCGATGTCGCCTCCGGACACGACCACGTCGCGGACCTGGGGCGTCTTCCTGAGGTAGTCGAGGATCTGCTGGTAGCGGTCCTTCTGCTGGATCTGGAAGCGGAGCTTCGTGACCTGCGGCACGTCGTTGCCGACGAGGTCCATGCGGGTGCAGTGGCCGCAGTACTGCGGGCAGGTCGAGAGCATCTCCGCCAGCACCTTGGTCGGATAGCGGTGCGTCAGCCCCTCGACCGCCCACATCTCCGCCTCGTGGAGGCTGTCGCGGCTGGAGTGGGGGTGGCTGGGCCAGTCGGGGCTCCGGTCGTCGAACGCCGGGAGCATGTAGCGACGCACCGGATCGTTCCAGAGGTCGTGCTCGTTCATGGTGTTGATCATCTGCGGCGGGATGAGCATCGACATCGTCGCGCGTTCCTGGATGTCCTTGGCGAGGTTCAGCGCGAGGTCGTCGGGGAGCAGCGGTCCCAGGACCTCCTTCAGCTCCTTGAGGTTCTTGACGGTGTGCTGGCGCTGCCAGAGCGCCGACTCCCACTCGTCCCGGGTGACGCTCTTCCAGCCCGGGAACCGCCGCCAATCGGGCTCGGCGAACTCCCGCTCCAAGGGGTACTTGAAGGGCTGGTCGCTCGCGCCGACCTTGGCCGCCGGTTTCCAGACCGGCCTCGCCGCTTTGGCTGTGCTCATGACACGAATAGTACCATCAGGCCCCGGGGCGAGCGGCCCCCGGAGGTATGCTCAGGGCTCCAGGATGACCCCAGGACAGACTGCGCTCCCTCGCGGCCCTGACCGCGCTCTTCGCGGCGTTCGGGGCGTCGCGTCTCTTCCACCTCAGCCTTCTGCCGATGTTCATCGACGAGGCCGTCTACCTGCATTGGGCGCGCCGTGTCGCGACCGAGGGACGCTTCTGGCGCCCGCTGGCCGATGGCAAGTCCCTGCAGGTGGCGATGCTCGCCGCCGTCGTGCCGTGGGTGCGCGATCCCTTCTTCTGGGGGCGTGTCGTGTCGGTGATGGTCGGCGCCTTCGGGATGCTGGCCGCGTGGAAGATCGCCGACCGCCTTCACGGGCGCCGAGCGGGGCTACATCGCGGCCGCGCTCTACGTCCTGTGCCCGTTCGCCCTCTTCCACGATCGCATGGTGCTGGCCGACGTCTTCCTGTCCACCGCCGCGGCCCTGACGCTCCTCGCGAGCCTCGACCTCGTGGAGGCGCCCAGCCCGCGCCGCGGCGTCCTCGTCGGCCTGGGCCTCGCCGCCTGCGTCCTGTCCAAGATCCCCGGTCTCCTCGTCTTCGCGACCCCGGCGCTGACAGGGGCATTGCTGGCCCGCCGCGCCGGGACGGTTCGCTCCCTCGTCCTCGCGTATGCGGTGGCCACGCCCCTGGCGATCCTTCCGGTCGGCGTACTTCTTCCAGAACTCGGCGCAGGTGAGGAGCAGGGAGCGCCGTCCGAGTCGAGGAGAGCTGCTCCCGCGATCGTCGGCCGTAATGTCGAGACGATGGCAGGATGGCTCTGGGCCTACTGGACCCCCGGGCGTCTGCGCCGTGGCTCTCGCCGCCCTCGCCTCGGGCATCGCCTACCGCGACAAGGTCGCCGTGCTTCTCGGCGCCTCGGCCCTCGTTCCCATCGCGGCTTTCGCCGCCTTGTCGCAATCCTGGTTTCCCCGCTACGTCTTCTTCTCGACGATCCCCTGTCCTGGTGCTCGTCGCGATCGCGCTCTCGCCGCTTCATCGGCGCAGGTCGGTCACGTCGCCCGCCACCGGGGGCGCCGGCTCGCCGTGGCAATGGCCGCGCTCGCGCGCTGGCCCTCGTCTGGCCGGCCCTCCGGTTCGACCGCCAGCTGCTCGACGGATCCGGCCGGCGCTCCGTTCCCCGACGTCGATCGGTTCCAGTACGTCGAAGGCTGGACGGCGGGATACGGCCGGACGGAGACGGCGCGCCGCTTGAGGCTGGAGGTGCAGCGCAATCCGGCGGGCATCCTCGTCGGCGTGGGCGGCGTCGAGAAACACGGCTGGCGGCCGCTCTTCCTCCTCCTCCGCGCTCGCTTGATGAACGAGCCGCGGGCGGAGCTCGAGGTGATCGACACCGCCGACCCAGCGGCCCGTGAGGCCCTGCGCGCAGCGGGCGGGCCCACGAGCGGCGTTCCTCGCCGTGGCCGTCGACGGCTCATCGACCCGGCTCCCGTACGTGCCCGTCCTCGAGGACAGGCGAGCGGACGGATCGCATCGTCACCGCTTTGTACCGGCTCCTCCCACCGGAAGGCGCGACGCGAGAGTAGAATGATTGGCTTTCGGGAGGGCTTAGGCGCGGATGAAGCGGATCGGGATCCTGACGGCCGGCGGCGACACCCCCGCCCTGAACGCCACCATCAGCGGGGCGGTGGTGCGGGCCAACCAGTGCCGGGTGGAGGTCTACGGCTTCATCAAGGGGTTCAGCGGCCTGCTCGATCCCGAGGTGCCCCACGTCCACCTGAACCCGCTGTTCACGGAGATCCCGGAGCTCGACGCGACCCACGGCGGCACCATCCTCGGGGCCTCGCGGGCCTTCGTCGACGCCGAGGACACGAAGACCCTCGACGAGGTCGCGAACCGGATCCAGCAGCTCGGCATCGACGGGCATCATCTGCATCGGCGGCGACGGCACGCTCAACGGCCTGCAGCCCCTGGCGGAGCGCTTTCCGATCGTGCTGGCGCCCAAGACCATCGACAACGACCTCGGCCTCAACTACCGGAGCGAGCCCGACGAGTGGCTGCGCGAGCCGTGCCCACGGCGACAGGCTTCCAGTACAAGCGGAGCCCGTCCCGGACCACGTTCGACCTCGAGGACATGGTGAACTACGTGACGCCGGGGTACGCGACCTCGGTGTTCGTGTCGTCGGAGGGCGTCCGGCGGATCCGCACGACCGCCGAGAGCCACCGCCGCATCGCCATCATCGAGGTGATGGGACGGCACTCGGGCTACATCGCCCTGGGCACGGCCTTCGGCCAGCCCGACATCATCCTCGTCCCCGAGCACCCGCTCGAACGTGCCGGTCCTCATGGAGCGCGTCTGGGAGCTGTACGAGCTACAGAAGAACGTCGTGATCGTCTGCGGCGAGGGAGTCGTCGACGAGACGGGCCAGCAGCTCGGCGCGCGCCAGCACGCCCACGATCCCGCGGGCAACGTCGTCCTGTCCGGGGCCTCGGAGGCGCTGCGGATGCTTCTCGTCGAGAAGTTCGGCGACGACTACTTCCGGAAGCACCGCAGGGCCGAATCGGCCAAGGCCGCGATCTTCACCCGTAAGGTCGGCCACACGCAGCGCGGCGGCCGGCCGATCCTCTTCGACCGCGTTCCACGCGGCGCAGCTCGGGGGCAAGGCCGTGGACATGCTGCTCGAGGGACACAACAACTCCGTCGCGATCCTCCAGTGGAGCACGAAGAGCGGCTTCTACGTCGACGCCTTCGACGGGAACGCGTTCCGCGACCGCTGGGGCTTCATCCACGCCCGCAGATGCACCCGGCGCTTCTACGACCCCGAGCTCATGAAGCCCTCGCGCATCGGCGTCGAGTACCTGCTGCCGATCTTCACCAACGCCATCGGCCAGGACGACATGGAGTCGGTGCGCAGCTCGCTCTTCGACTCGGGGAACCTGACCCAGCCCGTACCACTCGTGCAACACCGACATCAACAAGCGGATCCGCTACCTTCGCCCGCCCCAGGTCCCGGACTAGCGCCAGGGCAGCGGCCGGCCCGATGCGTCGGGCTCCTCGTGATCCAGGGGAACTCGTAGGCCGTGGCGCCGGGAGGCGTCACGCGGATGGAGCATCCCTCGGGGAGGCCGAGGAGCCACGCGTTCAGGCGCCGCGCCAGCACGAGGTCCCGGTCCCAGCCCGGCGAGGTGACGCCCTGTGTCTCCGTCCCCGCCGAGGTCGGCTCGGCGAGCGAAGCCAGCAGCGTCCCCGCCGGGAAGAGCCTGTTGAGCGCCGCCGAGACGGTCTCGACGGGGCTCTCGCGATGGATGGATGCTCCGGGATCGGCGCGCCGCACGAGGATCGTGAGGAGCTCGCGCCGCAGCTCCTCCGAGCGGAGGCGCCACTCGTTGTGTTCGAGGTCGCCGTGGACGCGGCACGCGGGGTTCGCCCGGCGAAGGAACGCGACGCCGGCGGACGTCGCCCGGGTGCCGCGCAGCACGACCTCGCCCAGGCTCGGAAGGTCGGCGAGCAGGGCCACGGCGTCGTCGTCTACCTCGGTGTCCTCGAGGCTCAACCAGCGCAAGGACTGGAGCGTCCGGAGGTGGACGAGGCCGGGGCCGCGGACCTTCGTCATCCCGAGGTGCAGGCGCTCGAGAGAGTGAAGGCGCCGGAGGTGGAGGAGGCCGTGGTCGCCCACGCCCGTCCGGTACAGATCGAGGTCGCGAAGAGCCCAGACGTGGCGCAGGTGGGCGAGGCCCTCGTCGCCGACGAGGCTGGCCTTCGAGAGGTTGACTTCCCTGAGACCGGCGAGCCGACCGAGGGGTGCGAGGTGATGATCGAGGGTGGGGCTCTTGTGGAGGTCGATCCACTCGAGCTCCCGCGGGCGGAGCGCGTCGAAGGCGGCGAGGGCCTCGGGCTGGCTGATCGTGGCCCCGAAGCGCATCCCGTCGGGGAGCGCCACGTCGCCGAGCGCCGCGGCCAGTCGCCGCCGCCGGCCGTCGGGGCCCACGCCGAACAGGGTGCCGGCGCTCCTGTGGGCCGGGAATGCGAGGCTCCGGGCCGCGCGCATGAGCCGGATCATACCCCGGGGAATGGGGCGAAAAAGGAGAACCTTCGCCATGCGTGGTGCGTAACCCGATGTGACAGCCGGGAGCGCCGCTTCCGGCCCCGGGTAGGGAGGGTGGAAATGAACCGAGGGGTCCTCGTCGCAGCAGCCTTTGCAGTAGCGGTACCGGCGTGGACGGTACGAGCCGACGAAAAGACGGCCTGGATCCACGTGCGGGTCGAGGAGCCGGGGCGGGAGTCGAAGGTGAGCGTGAACGTGCCGCTCCCCGTGGCCGAAGCGGCACTCTCCATGGCCCCGGATACGGTGGGCACCGGGGGTCACCTCCATCTCGGGCCTCACTGCCGGAACCTCTCCCTGGCCGACCTCCGTCGGGCCTGGATCGAGCTTCGAGCGGCCGGCGACGCCGAGATCGTCTCCGTCGAGGAGAAGGACGAGACCGTCAAGATCGGCCGTGCCGGCGACAAGGTCCGCATCCACGTCGATGGACACGGCAAGGGCGAGTCGGTCCACATCGAGGTTCCCACTGCCGCGGTCGACGCCCTGCTCTCCGGAGAGGGAGAGGAGCTGAACCTGCGCGGCGCCCTGAAGGAGATCCGTCACCTGCGCGGGGACGTGGTGCGCGTCGACGGCGAAGACAGCAAGGTTCGGATCTGGATCGACGAGGGTATCTGAAATGCTGCTGAAGGTAGGGATGGTTCTGGCGGCCGTGCCGATGTCCCTGTTGGCCGTCGTGGCGGGGACGGGGGTCGTGGTGGTGGACGTCCAGCAGAAGGGGCCGGAGGGGCACCACTTCGTGGTGCCCGTGCCGCTGCTGCTCGCCCAGGGCGCCGCCGGCTTCGTGCCCGCGGGGAAGGATCGCGTGGACATCGGCGAGGCGCGCCGCTATCTGCCCATGGTCGAGGAGATGGTCAAGGTGCTTGCCGACGGCCCGGACGGCGAGCTGGTCCGGGTCGAGGAGCGCGACCAGAACGTGCGCATCGCCAAGGTGGGCCCGAACCTCGAGATCCGCGTGACCCAGCGCGGTCGCGACGAGGACGTGTCCGTGACGGTCCCGCTGTCGATGGCAGCGCAGCTGGTCCGGGAGGCGCAGGGCGGAACCCTCCGGGCCCCGGCGATCGTCTCGGCGCTGCGCAAGGCGCGCCTCACGACGCTGGCCGACGTGCGGACTTCCGACGAGCACGTGCGGATCACCGTCTGGTGACACGACGCGATCAGGCGTTTGGATAAGTCATTACAGTTCAATACGTTGTAGGAACGCCACGATCGGTTCCTTCGTAGTTCCTCCTGGTGGGGCGGCGACATGGGGCACGCCCCCGGGAGGAGACCCGATGATGACGAAGCGGACGATGGCGGTCATGGCCGTCCTGGCGATCTCGGCGGGTGCGGCGATGGCGGCGCAGCGGCAGTCCATCCGGATGGACGTCGAGGAGGGCGTGACGCTGGCCGGCAAAGCGATCCCCGCGGGCTCGTACAAGCTCTCCTGGCAAGGCGAAGGAGACGCGGTCAAGGTCACGGTGGCCCAGGGACACAAGGTCGTGGCCGAGGCTCAGGGGAAGTTCGTGGAGGGCTCCACCAAGGCCGCCGAGGATGGCCTCGTGTGGCAGAAAGCCGCCAGCGGCGCCGTCCTGAGCAAGGTGCTCCTGGGCGGCTCCAACAAGGTCCTGCTCCTGGCAGGCTCCTAGCGTCGCGCGCGGGATCCAGCCGCTCGGCAAGGGGGGCGGCGCAGCCGCTCCCCTTGCTCCCTGGCACCGCGTCGTGATCAGAAGGGGCAGCGGCCGTCCCTGGTTTCGCAGAGGCCGTTGTTGCACGACAGGTCCGATTGGCAGGGCAGGGTCGGAGGGCTGCAGATGCCCGCGTAGGGTATTCCCGTCGCGGTGTTGCCGCAGGACGCCCCGTTCGCGAGGTTGATGTTGCATTGGCACTCGGAGCCGGGGGCGCCGGCGACACAGGTGCGGGGCGAGCACGTGACCCCGTTGGGGTTCGTGGCCTTCGTGTCGTTCAGGACCTTGTTCAGCCCGACGAGGGCGCCCAGGCCGACGACGTTGGCGGCGATGATTCCCCCGACACCCTTCCAGACCGAGCTCTTGGGCGGTACCGGCTTTCCATCGGCGCCGGTTCCCGCCGCGGCCGCGGCCCCGCCCGCCGGGGGAGCCGGAGACGGCGAGGGCTGAGCCGCGGCTGCCGGCGGGGCGCTGCGCCGGGTTCAGGTCGACCTCGCCGCTGAAGTTCGGGGACGAGACCATTCCCTGCAGCCGGCCGTCGCGGAGCGTCACGTGCCACTCGTTTCCCGCGGCGTCGGCGAAGCTGACGCTGTTCCCGGAGACCCGCACGTCCTCGAGGGCGTAGCGGGCCTTCAGGGCGGGACACGAATCGCCGGCGGCGGGAAGATCCAGGTCGACGTGTCCTCCGCTGGGGCCCGACGCCCCCTCCAGGACGACGGTCACGGCGGGAGGCTCGGCCCCTCCGACGTAGGCGCAGGTGGTCCCCGCGTCCGAGGTGAAGTGGCCGCCGCCGGCCCAGGGCCCCGTGAAAGGGCTCACGTCGGGGCGTTGGGGCGCTGCGCTCGCCGTCGCGACCGTCAAGGAGAGGACAAGGGGGAGGAGCGCGCGCATCCTGATCGCTCTCACGATACACCAAGAAGCGCCGGGCGCGTCCGCGCCGGGGGAGTTGGCACCGGGTGGGAGCGTCTTTTATACTGTTGGACGTTAGCCATCCCTCTATGTCTCCGAGACAGGCGCCCGCGGAAGGCAGAGCTCTTCCGGCCCGGGTGCTTATGGAGATCATGGAACATGTCACGACGACCGGCGGCCGGGTCCTGCGGATCGAGGCTGCGGCGCGGCCGGGAAGGGCCCTAGGTCGTGGTTGAGACCCCTGCCGTCGCCTGCCCGGGCTGCGGCGCCGACGTGGCGCAAGGCGCCGAGGCCTGCCTGAGCTGCGGCCGCCACCTGACCACCCTCACGAAGGGAGCGGTGGTCGCCGCGCGGTACGAGATCCAGTCGCTGCTCGGGAAGGGCGGGATGGGGATCGTCTACCAGGCCCACGACCGGCTCCTGGACGAGGTCGTGGCGATCAAGGTCCTTCGTGGAGAGTTCGTGCAGGACGCGGGCATGGCGGCGCGCTTCCGCTCGGAGATCAAGCTGGCGCGCAAGGTTTCCCACCCCAACGTCTGCCGCATCCACGAATACGGCGAAGACGGCGCCATCAGCTACATCTCCATGGCCCTCATCGAGGGGACCGACCTCAGGAAGGTGCTGCGGCAGCATCCGGACGGACTCGACGCGGGAGGCCGCCTTCCGCATGGCGCTCCAGGTGAGCGAGGGCCTCCGCGCGATCCACGACGTCGGCATCATCCACAGGGATCTCAAGAGCCCGAACATCGTGTGCGACCCGGCGGGCACCGTGAAGCTCATGGACTTCGGGATCGCGAAGGAGTCGGGGCTCAGCGGCGGCCTCACGGCGGCCGGGGAGGTGATGGGGACGCCCGAGTACATGAGCCCCGAGCAATGCCGGGGAACGGTCCTGGACTTCCGCAGCGACATCTACTCCCTCGGCATCGTGATCTTCGAGATCTTCACGGGGCACGTTCCCTTCCAGGGCGACTCGGTGATGGTGACGCTGCTGAAGCAGGTCGAGGCGCCGCCTCCCCTCGACGGGCCGGCGGCCGCGCGCCTCCCGTCGGGCGTCGTGAACGTCCTTCGGAAGGCCCTGGCGAAGAGCCCGGCGGACCGCTTCGCCACCGTCGGCGAAGTCGTCGTCGCTCTGAGGGCGGCCGAGGTGGAGGACCAGCAGCACCAGAAGGTCGTGGAGGAGGCCGGGCCCACGCTGATGCTGGACAGCGTCCTCGAGCGGGTCGGGGACCGGCGCCGCGACTCGCGCCTCCCGATAAGCCTCGAGCTGATGCTCCGCCGACTGGGGGCGGGCGGTTCGGTCCTGCAGGAAGAGCGCACCGTCACCGACAACCTCGGCGCCCATGGCGCGCGGGTCCTGACCACGATGAACGACCTGGCCGAGGGACACACGGTCTCGGTCCAGGAGGTCGGGGGCTCCTTCGCCACCCGGTCGGTCATCCGTCATATCTCGACCGGGCCCGGGAAGATCCGGCGGTTGGGCGTCGAGTTCGTCGACCGGAACGCCCCTGATCATCTGGTCCCCTCCGGCGACTCGAAGGGCGGCGCGCGTGTCTCCACCGGAGCGGCCGCCAAGCAGGACGAGCGTCGAAAGCACTCGCGTCTCTCGATCAGCGTCGAGATCATCCTGCGGCGGCTCTCGCCGGGCGGGGCCGTGCTTCGGGAGGAGCGCACGGTCGTGGACAACATCGGCCGGCGGGGCGCCCGCGTCCTGACGACCATGACCGACCTGGCCGAGGGGGACATCGTCTCCATCCAGGAGGTCGGGAGCGAGTTCAAGACCAACGCGGCCGTGCGCAGCGTGTTCATCGGGCCGGACCACGTGCGGCGCATCGGCCTGGAGTTCCTCGATCGGACCGCGCCCGAGCACCTCGTGCCGCCCGGGGACGACGTGCCGCGGAAGACGAATCCGCCGCGCAAGCGCGATCCGCCGGCGCCGGCCGCGCGCCCCGAGGAGCGACCGCGCACGGCCGATGAGCTTCGGGCCCTGCGCGAGGAGATCGCGGCCGCCCACGCGGCGCCGAAGGGACAGACCCACTTCGAAGTGCTGGGCCTCCCGCGCGCCTCGGGGGCGGCGCAGGTGAAGGAGGCCTACCTCCGGCTCTCGCGGCGCTTCCATCCCGATGCCCTGCGCGAGCCGGCGCTGTCCGATCTGGTGCGCCAGGCGGAGGCCGTGTTCTCTCGCATCACCGAGGCGTACAAGGTGCTGATCGACCCCGACGGGCGATCGCGGTACGAGGAGATGCTCGGACCCAGCCGGCGCACCCCGCCGTCGGTCCAGCGCGCGGCGCCGCAGGTTCAGACGCCGGCGGCGCCTCCGCCCCCTGCCAAACCGGCATCCTCCGCGCCGGCACAGGGACAGGTGACCTCCAGCCGCGACCGAGACCAGGCCCCGGCCGCGTCCGTCGAGGGCGGCGTCGCCACGTCGATGCGACTGGCGGGACAGATGCTCGAGGATGCCCAGAGGCTCATCGCGAAGGAGCAGTACTGGGACGCGATCCAGGCCCTGGAGGGAGCGATCAACTTCGCGCCGGGGACGAGGACCAACCAGTCGATGCGGATCCTCCTGGCACAGACGAAGGGCCGGAACCCGAAGTGGCTGAAGGAGGCGGAGTCCTCCCTTCTCGAGATCCTCAAAGCGGACCCGCGTTGCACCGAGGCATGCCTGGCCCTGGCCGGCGTGTACAAGGCCGCGGGCCTCAAGGGGCGCGCGGTCGCCCAGATCCGCAAGGCCCTGGAGCTGGAGCCTCGTCACGCCCGCGCCCAGGCCGAGCTGGAGACACTCCTCGCGGGGGGCTAGCGGCCGGGTCTGGCGGCTCGCCATCCTGCCGCCGCTTCCGTACGTGGTGTTCGTTGCGTTCCTGTGGGGCGGGACCGGCCTGCTCGCGGACGGGCCCCTCGTGCGCCCGGATCGCCGGATCGGCGTGGTCCTGGCGGTCCTCGCCCTCTCCGCGGGCATGCTCTTCGCGGGGCTGATGTGGGCTCGGGACGGACGCGTGCGCGCCGCGGGATACCTGGGGTACGCGCTCCTTCTCACCCTCGCGTTCGGCGTCGGGAGCGTCGCGGCGGTCGTCAGCGCCGTGGGCGGGATCCACGGCGAAGGGGGACGCTCGCTGGGCCTAACGGTCGGACTCGGCACCGGAGCGCTTCTTTCGATCGTGTCCCTGGTTCCCCTCGCCACCGCGGTCGTGGGGGACTGGAAAGGCGCGCGCTAGGGTACGAGCGGCCCCTACTTGAGCGACATCTCGGCGGCGAAGAGGCTGCCGTCGATGCGGGGCTTCCACACGACGCGCTCCGAAACCCCGTAGAGGTTCTGGGGCAGGTAGAGGGGCACGAGGGGGACGTCGTCGTTGAGCAGGCGCAGGAGACGATCCGAGACCTGGCGTCTCCTGGCGCTGTCGAAGATGCGGTCGTGCTCGTCGATCAGCTGATCCACGACGGGGTTGGAGTAGCCGGCGTTGTACCCGCCGTATCCCGACGCGGGGCTTCGCGTGAAGAGGCAGTCGCGGAGGAACGTCCACGCGTCGCCGTCGTCGAACTGCCACGCCGCCAGGTAGAACGGGAGGTGCCCCTTCATCGCGTCGAGCATGCGGGGCCAGTCGAGGGTCTCGACCGTGACTTGGATGCCGATGGCCCCGAGCATCTCCCGCAGGGCGGCGCTCACCACGGAAAGGGACGGCTGCGGCCGGTGCGTCAGCGTGACCTTGAGCCCCCGGGGATGGCCGGCCTCGGCCATGAGGCGGCGGGCGCCGTCGCGGTCGAAGGGGAGCGGGGGAAGGTCGGGCACGTAGCCGACGACCCCGTCGTGGACCAGTTGGTTCAGGGGCGCGACGAGCCCTCCCAGGCGGCGCGCCAGATCGTCGCGGTCCACGGCGCGTGAGATGGCCTGGCGCACCCTCCGGTCGGCGAAGGGGTTCTGCGCCTGTCCCAGCCGCGGCCGGCAGTCGAACCACAGGTAGTACGCCGCGAGGCCGGCGCGCGTCACGAGGCGGGCATGGGCCAGCTCGCGAACCCGCACGGCCGAAGCCTCGGGAACCCAGCGCAGGACGTCCACCCCTCCGGAACCGAGCAGCTCGACGCCCTTCTCGCCGTCCTCCAAGGGGAGGAAGCGGACCCGATCGATGGCGGGCTTGCCGCGCCAATAGTCGACGAACGCCTCCACGTCGAGGGAAGTCCCCTTCTGCCACGAGAGGAAACGGTAGGGCCCGGTTCCGATCGGGCGGGTGAGGATGTCGGCATAGGCGGCGGGCAGGATGAGCACGTTGGCAAGGCGGTTGAGCATCAGGGGATCCGGTCGCAGGACGTGGACCTGGAGTGTGTGCTCGTCGAGAGCCTCCACCGTCTCGATCGTGGACAGGTACCCCTTGAGGCCCGAGGTGGCTTCGCTCTGCGCCCGCTGGATGCTGAATCGGACGTCCTGCGCCGTCAGGGGCCGCCCGTCGTGAAAGCGCACGCCCTTCCGCAGCTCGAAGATCCACGTGTGCTCGTCGGGGGTGTTCCAGGAGACCGCCAGGGCGGGGGTCAAGGTCATGTCCTTGTCGAACGTGACGAGGCCTTCGTAGATGTTGCCGAGGACGGACCAGGTGGCGACCTCGGTATACGCCACGGGGTCCAGGGAGGCCAGGTCCGATTCGTGGCCGATGCGAAGCGCCTGGCCCTGGTCCACGGACGCCCGGCCGCGATGGCAGGCCAGCGAGATGGCGACCGCCACGAGGGCGAGGGCACGCCAAGTGCCCGGTCGCGAGCCCAACCGCCTTGGGACCGACATGGTCGGCCATGCTACACCACGCGGGTGCGCTGGAGGTCCACGGCGGCGCCGCTCCAGGGTCAGTCGAACTCCTTCCGCGCGGGCGCCTGGTCGGGCCCCACCCGGCCGGCCACGATGCCGGCCCGGAGGTAGTTCTCGCCTCGGATGGGCTTCGCCGCCAGGCGGCGGAGCAGGGCGATCTGGCCCACGTGGGTCAGGGCATCGGCGATGGGACCCTGGAAGAGCTCCTCCGCAGGGAAGCCGAGGGGCGCGTCGGACGCGAGGGCGCGGTCGAAGGCGGCCAGGCATGCAAAGAAACGAGCGACCTCGTCGTCCCACGGCAGGGGAGTGGCGTCGTGCCACTCGGAGCGCCCCTCGGCCAGGGCGATCGCCCAATCGAAGAGGTCCCCCATGTGGGCGAGGATCTCGACGGGGGAGCGGACGCCCGTCACGGGGCGGAAGGCGGCAAAATCGGCGGGAGCGTCGCGGAGGACCTTGCCGGCCCGATACGCGACGGTGGCGACCGTGTGGCGAAGAAGCTGCTTCATCCCCCGATCCTATATAAGATTCGCGTCGGCGATGAAGACCCCGCTCGGAACCGTCACGCTCCTCGGTCTCCCGACCGACTCGAACTCCTCGTACCTGCGGGGCGCGGCCGCCGCGCCCCAGGCGATTCGGAGAGCCCTCCACTCCGGGGCCAGCAACATGACGGCGGAGAACGGCGTCGACGTCGGACAGGAGGGCCTGCTTCTCGACGCGGGGGACGTGGCCCTGACCGAGACCCCGGAGGACTTCGACCGGATCGTGTCGGCCGTCGGCGCGGAGCTCCGGCAGGGCCGCCGGGTGCTGTCCCTGGGCGGCGATCACTTCGTGACGTACCCGATCCTGCGCGCCCACACCGAGAGCGGCGTGCGCCCCGCGATCCTGCACTTCGACGCGCACCCCGACCTGTACGAGCTCTACGAAGGCAACCGATTCTCCCACGCGTCGCCGTTCGCCCGGATCATGGAGGAGGGGCTGGCCTCGCGCCTCGTCCAGGTGGGGATCCGCACGCTGAACGCCCACCAGGAGGCTCAGGCACGGCGGTTCGGCGTCGCGATCGTGCACATGCGCGATTTCACGCCCGAGGCCGTACCTGTCCTCGACGGGCCGGTCTACGTCTCCATCGACCTGGACGGCCTCGACCCCGCCTTCGCGCCGGGTGTGTCCCACCTGGAGCCGGGAGGGCTCAGCGTGCGCGATCTCCTGGCGGTGCTGGGAAGGGTGATGGGTCCCGTCATCGGAGCGGACGTCGTGGAGCTGAACCCCGGCCGCGACGTCGGCGGGATGACGGCCACGGTCGCCGCCAAGCTCGTGAAGGAGCTGGCGGGCCGAATGGCCCATCGGTGACCGCGGCCGGCGGCGGTTGGTCGCGCCACGACAGCGCGATGCTCGTCGTCTCGCTGATCTGGGGCGCCCACTTCAGCATCTCGAAGTACGGCCTCCGCTTCGTTCCGCCCCTCCCCTTCGCGGCGGTCCGGTTCCTGGTGGGCAGCGTGCTTCTCTACCTCGTCGCTCGCCGCATCGCCCCGGGAGGATGCCCGAAGGGTCGCAGGCTCTGGCAGCTCGTGGGGCTCGGCGTGCTGGGGAATACTCTCTACCAGATGGCCTTCCTCGTGGGGCTCAACCTCACGACGGCCAGCAGCGTCTCCCTCATCATGGCCGCCATCCCCGTCGTGGTGGCGGTCATCGGTGCGGTCCTGGGGATCGAGAGGCCGACGCGACCGGTGTGGTGGGGGATCGCGATCTGCACCGTGGGCGTGCTCTTGATCGTCGGCGCCAAGGGAGTCGACGTGTCCGGCGCGACGTGGATGGGGAACGGATTGGTCCTGTTCGCCGTGGTGTGCTGGGGCCTCTTCACCGTCGGCATCCGCCGGGTGGGGGAAGGTGTGCATCCCATCTGGGTGACGACGGTCTCCACGATCGGGGGGACGCCGGGGCTGGTGCTGGCGGGGCTGCCGGGCATGGCCAGGGTCCGGTGGCTCGACCTCGGCCCCCTCGCGTGGGGCGCGCTCTTCTACTCGAGCGTCTTCGCGCTCGTGCTGGCCTATGCCCTCTGGAGCAGGAGCGTCCAGGGCATCGGCGGCAGCCGAGTCGCGCTCTACAACTGCGCCATACCGGGAGTGGCGATCCTGTTCGCGTGGTTCGTTCTCGGCGAGCGGCCGCTCTGGATCCAGGTGCCCGGGGGCATCCTGGTGATCGCGGGCGTGCTGGTGAGCCAGCTCCCGGCGCGCGAGCCCCTCCGGGAACTCCTGTGACCGGCCGTCCGAGGACTATCCTGCGAGAGCGGCGCGCAGGCGCGAAGGCGTGATCGGAAGGCGGGTCACGCGGACACCGGTGGCGTCGAAGACCGCGTTGGCGATCGCGGCGCCCATCGGCACGATGGCGGGCTCCCCGCCGCCCTGCGGCGCGAGGTCGTTGTTCGGGACGAGCGCCGTCTCGATGCGGGGGAGCCACGAGAAACGCGGCAGCTCGTAGGTGGCGAAGTTCTCGTCGAGGATCTTCCCGCCGCTGAAGCGCAGCTCCTCGCTCAGGACATAGCCGAGACCCATCGTCACGCACCCCTCCACCTGCATCGTCGCGCCCTCGGGGTTGACGACGATCCCCATGTCCTGGGCGCAGACGACGCGCTCGACTCTCACCGCGCCGCTGGACCGGTCCACCCTCACCTGGGCCATGAGCACGGTGTAGGCGCCCGCGTCGACACCGCACGCGACGCCCCAGCCCCGGCGGCTCGGACCGGCGGCCGGCGTCCATCCGAACTTCTGGACCGCGGCCTCCAGCACGCGGCGCATCCGTTCGTCGCGGATGTTGCGCAGCCGGAGCTCGACGGGATCGATGCCCGCGGCGGCGGCCATGAGGTCCATGTGGGACTCGCGAGCGAAGATGTTCATGTTCGCGCCGGGTCCGCGCCACGCGCCGACGCCGAAACGATGCGGCCCCCCTTCGCCGCCGCCCCACCAGCTCCCGTAGACGCGCATGCGCACGTTGGGGATGTCGTAGAACAGGTCCGCCCCCCGCTCTCCGGCGAAGTAGACCTCGTAGTCCCAGTGGGTGATCCTCCCGGCGGCGTCCATGCCTGAGCCGATGCGCACGATCGAAGCCGGGTCGAAGGTGTCGTAGAAGAATTCCTCGGCCCGCGTCCATGCGACCTGTACGGGGCGTCCGACGATCCTCGCGAGCTGCGCGGCCTCCTCGGCCTGGCGTCCCGCGCTCTTCCCGCCGAAGCCCCCGCCGACGTAGGGAGTGATCACCCGGACGCTCTTCGGGTCCTGGCCGAGGAGCTTGGCCAGGCGGTCACGCAGCGGAAACGGCGTCTGCGTCGAAGCCCAGATCGTCGCCTTCCCGTTCTCGATGGAGGCCAGGGCGGCGTGCGGCTCCATCGTCGCGTGGGCCACGTAGCCCTTGTGGTAGGCCTGCTCGAAACGGCGGGAGGCGGTCGCGATGGTGGAGACGTCCCCCTTGGTGTCCTTCGTCTCGGGCGCAGGAGCCTTGCCGAGAAGCTCCTGGAAGATGCCGTCCTGGTCGGTGCCCGGGGGAGGCGTGGTCCATTCGGCCTTGACGGCAGCGAGCGCCGCCTCGGCCGCCTCAGGGTCCGTGTGGAGGACGGCGACGAGGCCGTCCTGGTTGACGACCCTGACGCCCGGCCTCCGCTCCGCGTCCGACGTGTCGACCCTGACGAGCGTGGCGCCATGGGCGGGTGGACGCAGGAGCTTCGCGTAGAGCATGCCCGGAAGGCGGATGTCGGCGGCGTAGAGGGCCGCCCCGGTGACCTTCTCGCGACCGTCCAGGCGGTGCGGCGAGCGCCCCATGACCGCGAACTCGCGGGCGGTGCGCAGCACGGCCTTTTCGTCCACCGTGCGGACGATCGTCTTGCCCTTGGCCAGCTGGCCGTAACGTGACGCTCCGTGAAGCGTCGCCGTCGACGGAGACCACGCCCTGGTCGATCCGAAGCCGGTCCCGCGGTATGCCCAGGTGCTGCGCGGCGAGCCCCAGCAACGCTGAACGCGCCTCGGAGCCCGCGGTCCGGAGGGCGGGGCCGAACATGCGGGTCGTCATGGAGCCGAACGTCCCCATGTCCCACGGGCAGCGATCCGTGTCCCCGAGGACCATGTCGATGGACTCCAGGGGAACGCCCAGCTCCTCCGCGATCATCTGCGCCAGGGACGTCATGACCCCCTGTCCCATCTCGATCTTGCCCGAGAAGACGGTGACGCGGCCGTCCTCGCCGATCCGCAGGTACGCATTGAGGTCGGTCGGGTAGGCGCTGCCCCGCTCCTGCGACAGGAGAGCCGACGGGCCGAGGCTCACGAGGACGATGACGCCGCCGAGCCGCTCCAGGAACGAGCGCCGATCCATCTCCGTGGCGCCAGTCATGGCTTGGCCTCGCCGCTGCGGGACGCGGCCTCCACCGCGGCCAGGATCCGCTGGTGGGCGCCGCATCGGCAGAGGTTGTCCTCGAGGCCCGCGGCAATCGCATCGCGGCTCGGGTGCGGGTGCTCGAGCAGCAAAGCATGAGCGCTCAGGATCATTCCCGAGGTGCAATAGCCGCACTGGAAGCCGCCGTGCTCGATGAACGCCTTCTGCAGGGGAGTGAGCTCGGCTCCGCGAGCCAGACCCTCGATGGTGGTGACGTCCCTCCCCTGGACCTCCTTGAGAGTGGCCTGGCAGGAGCGGACCGCCTTGCCATCGATGACGACCGTGCAGGCGCCGCAGATGCCGGCGCCGCAGCCGTACTTCGTTCCGGTCAGGGCGAGGTCGGTGCGGAGCACCCACAAGAGCGTGCGCCCCTCGTCGGTGTCGAGGGTGGCGGGGGACCCGTTCAGGCGAAAGCGGATCGGGCCGGACACTGGACCGGATTATCGCACCACCGCGACCAGGACGCTCATACCCATCCGCGCGCGGAGAAATGGAACCTTGACAAGGGCCGCTCTCGTCATACCTTCGAGAGAGGGTGCTGTCCCTGTCGCCACCGTGTGTCTGGTGCGGCGCGGTCGGCGCCTCAGAAGGTAAAGGAAGGAGGCGAACCGTGAGAATGAGAGTTCCCGGGATCGCCCTTGGCGTGATGGTGTTCGGTACGTACGCGTTCGCCGGTGAGTACAAGGCGCAGGAGCTGCGTGCCATCGGAGAAGGACGGGGTCTCTACCTCCAGCATTGCGCCGACTGCCACGGCGCTTCCCTGAAAGGGGCCGAGGCTCGCGCAGAGCGTGCGCCGGATCTGTCCACCATCAAGGAACGCGCCGGCGCCTTCAGCCGCCGGCACGTGGCCGCTCGGATCAGCTTCGGAAGCGGAGTGCAGCCTCCGTGGCACGTCACGGTCGGAGAGGGTGAGATGCCCGCCTGGGGCGGAACGAAGCGTGCGCTCGGCCGGAGCGATTCGGAGAGAATGCTCGCCATCTACAAGCTCACCCGGTACCTCGAATACGCGCAAACCCGCCCCGTCGTGGTTGCGGTCCGCTGAAGCACCCATAGACGACGCGGGACGTAGGGCCCGCCGGTCGCCCAGAAGGGAGGGGGCCGGCGGGCCGCCTTCCGCGACGACGCTCCCTCGCCACGCGAATACCTTGACCTTCTACCGGTCGAAGTGTTATATGTCGAAGCCGGAGGTGTCATGGCGCCTGCACGATCCGACCTGCCCCAGGGGACCCTGGACCTGCTGATCCTGAAAACGGTGGCGCTGGGGCCGCTCCACGGATACGCCATCGCCCAGCGCCTGCAGCAGGTCTCGCGCGACGTCGTCCAGGTCCAGCAGGGGTCCCTCTATCCCGCGCTCCACCGCCTGGAGAACCGCGGGCTGTCTCGGCGGCGGAGTGGATGCTCTCCGACACGGGGCGGGAGGCCAAGGTCTACCGCCTGACCCGAAAGGGCCGCAGCGTACATGGGGAGCGAAGAGGCCAGCTGGAAGACGGCTGTCCGAGGCGATCGGACTGATCCTCGCCTCCGCCGCGGGAGAGCGGCAGATGACATGGTGGGGCCGGCTGCTGCGGCGGACGGAAGCGGAGCGCAGCCTGGACGCCGAGCTGCGCGACCATCTGGAGAGGCAGGTGGCGGACTACGTCGGGCGGGGATGGCGGAGCCGGAAGCCCGGCGGCGCGCCGCGATCGACCTCGGTGGTGTCGAGCAGGCGAAGGAAGCATGCCGCGACGCCGGGGGACGCGGCTCGTCGAGGAGATCGCGAACGACCTTCGGTACGGCGTTCGCGTATTGCGCAAGAGCCCGGTCTTCACGTCCGTGGCCGTGCTGTCGCTGTCGCTCGGAATCGGGGCCAACAGCGCGATCTTCTCGCTCGTCGATCGCCTCGTGCTCCGCAGATTGCCGATCCACGAGCCGGAACAGGTGGTCGTCATCGAGGGCGGAGCGTGGACGAACCCGATCTGGGAGCAGATCCGCGATCGGCAACACGAGCTCTTCAACGGGGCCATCGCATGGTCTGACGACCACGTCCAGTTCGATCTCGCCCAGGGCGGCACGGCGGATCTCGTGGACGGCCTCTGGGTGAGCGGCGACTTCTTCTCCGTTCTCGGCGTGCCGCCGTTCCTGGGGCGCGTTCTCGTGGCTTCCGACGACCGACGCGGCGGCGGGCCCGAAGCAGCCGTCGCTGTCATCAGCTACCGCTTCTGGCAGCGTCGTTTCGGAGGAGCCGTCGATGTCGTGGGGCGCGCCCTGACGCTCGACCGCGTCCCGTACACGATCGTTGGCGTCACGCCCCCGGGCTTCTTCGGGCCCTCGGTGGGACGATCCTTCGACGTTGCCATCCCGATCGCCTCCGATCCCCTGATGCGAGGAGCCAATTCCTGGCTCGACAAGCGCTGGACGTGGTGGCTCGAGATCGCCGCCCGCCTGAAGCCGGGACAGAGCCTCACCGGCGCGACCAACGCGCTGCGCCTGGCTCAGCCGCAGATCCGCGAGGCGACGCTGCCCCCGGGTTGGCCTCCGGAGGAGCAGAGGCGTTACCTTCGGCAAGGTCTCACCCTGGTTCCCGTGGCGACCGGGCCCTCGGGGCTGCGCCTCCGCTACCAGCAGCCCCTTTTGGCACTCATGGGCGTCGTGGGGCTGTTGCTCCTCCTGGCCTGCGCCAACCTGGCGAACCTGCTCCTGGCGCGGGCCGATGGACGGCAGCACGAGCTGACGTTGCGCCTCACGCTCGGGGCGTCGCGGGCGCGCCTCGCCCGACAGCTCCTGACGGAGAGCCTTCTCCTGGCGGGTCTCGGTGCGGCCCTCGGCCTCGGCTTCGCGCGGTGGGGGAGCGCGCTCCTTTTGCGGCAGCTGTCCGTGCCCGGAAGTAGCGTCTTCCTGGACCTCTCGTTGGACTGGCGCGTGCTCGGGTTCACCGCCAGCGTCGCCGTGGGCGCGGCCCTTCTGTTCGGCGTGGCGCCGGCCTTCCGCAGCCGCAGGGCCGACCCCAACGAGACCCTGAAGCAGCACGGAACCCGCGGCCTGGCGGGAGAGGGCCGGCGGGCCCTCAGCGGTCCCCTGGTCGTGGTGCAGGTGGCGCTGTCGCTCACCCTCGTGGTGTCGGCGGGGCTCTTCGTCCGCACGTTTTCGATCCTCGCGGGGAAAAACATCGGGTTCGACCGCAGACCCGTCCTGATCGTCAACCTGGACGCGCCGCGCAGCGCGCTGGACAAGCCGCCGGGCCGTGTTCGGCCGCGCCCTGGAGGCGGCGCGCAGCGTTCCAGGGGTGGCTCACGCCACGATGTCCTTCACGTACGCCCGGTGAGCGGCGGCTGGCTGGAGGACTCGCTTCGAGTTTCCGGAGAGGACGGACCTGTCGGAGCACGACCGCTTGAGCTGGGTGAACGCCGTGAGCCCCGGCTGGTTCTCGACGTACGGGACGGCGCTCCTCGGCGGGCCGCGAGTTCGACGAGGGCGATCGCTCCGGTTCGCCCGCGCGTCGCGATCGTCAACCAGGCCTTCGCCAAGCGCTTTCTCGGGGAGGGCAGCCCCATCGGTCGGCTCATTCGCCAACAGGGCCGGCCCGGCCGGCCGGAGCCGGCGATCGAGGTCGTGGGCCTGGCGGAGGACGCGGCGTATCGCTCGGTGCGCGAGCCTCTCGACTATCCCACGGTTCTTCTCCCCATGGCCCAGGTCGACGACGACATCGCTTCGTCCGCCAGCATCAGCCTTCGGGCCGCGAGCGTCGCCCCGGCGCTCCTCACCAAAGACGTGGCGACGGCCCTCCATGCTGTCGACCCGAACCTCTCGCTGACCTTCCGTCCGCTGGCCGATCAAGTGGACGCCTCCTTGTCGCAGGAGCGCATCGTGGCGATGCTCTCCGGCTTTTTCGGCGCCCTGGCGATCCTCCTGGCCGGCATCGGCCTCTACGGCGTTGCCGCGTACGCGTGAGCCGCCGGCGCACGGAGATCGGCGTGCGCATGGCGCTCGGCGCCGACGCGGCCCGCGTCGTCCGCCTGGTGGTGGGGCGAGTCGCAAGGCTTGTCGCCCTGGGAATCGCTGTCGGATGCCTGGCCAGCCTGTGGGCGTCCACATTCGTTGGCTCCCTGCTCTTCGGCGTGGAGCCGCGCGATCCCCGGACCCTCGCCGTAGGAGCGCTGGTCCTCGCCGTGATCGCAGCCCTCAGCTCATGGCTCCCTGCCCGTCGCGCCGCCCGGATCGACCCCGCTCTGGCCCTCAGGGAGGGATGACGCCCGGCTTCAACCCTAATGTAGTTCCACGCGCCATCAGTGCGTCGTCTGGAAGTGGCCACCGGGGCCGGGACCCGTGCCCGCTCCGCGACTCGAGGGCATGGCTGGAAGGGCAGTGTAACGCGCGCCTTGGCAAGATCGGTCAGACCGCGGGAGGGACGGGGCGGGCGCCCGAGACGAGATCGTCGCGGCTTCGGCCACCGGCTTCCCCGTCGAGCAGGGCGGTGCAAAGCGTGAGCGAGCCGTGGCGGCTGTGTTCGCGCCACAGGATGAGGGCGCCGCCCATGAGTGTCACCAGGAGACCGAGCAGGCCGGCCTCAGGCCCGAACTCGCCTCCGGTCCACAACGGCGGGCCGCTCTGCTTGACGATGAGCGTCGCGGTCGGAACGATGATGCCGCTGACCGGGAAACCGTACACGACTCCCTCGAAGAGGTTCCAGGCCCAGTGCAGGCCGATTGACGTGGCCAGCCTTCCCGTGAGGACGTACGGAATCGAAAGAACCACACCCGCTATCGCAATGTTGAGCGAGCTCAGGAGCGTGGCATGCGGGTTGCCGACGTGCCCGAGCCCGAACAAGGTCGACGAGAGCACAACCGACAGGACGAGGGCCTCCGTGGGCTTGATACGGGGGCCGACAAGGCCCTGGCCCAAGTTGCGCAAGAGGTAGCCACGGTTGAGAAGCTCCTCATACCAGCCCACGCACAGGAAGGCCGCGGTCATCTGCACGAACGCGACCGGGAAGGCCTCCCCGGGTGTACGGTTGCGGGCAACCTCCACGACCCGCACCCATCCCGCGAGGATCTCTACGCTGAAGTCGACCGTGTTCAGCAGCGCCCCGAGGCCGAAACCGAAAGCGAGGTCACTCCAGAAGCCCGGTCCTGGAACGATGCCGAGCTGTCTCACGGGACGGCGGTCGATCAGGCGAACCGCGACGATCGCGGCGAGCGTGACCATCACCAGCAGCGTGAACGAGAAGTTCAGGATGGGACCGCTGCCGTGCGCGAGTTCGCTGGGATGTAGCCGCAGCCCCGCGGCGATCCCGGCAATGTCGAACCAGACGAGGAGGAGAGCGAACCCGGCCACTCGCCAGGCGGCGCGCAGGCGCCGCTCGACGTCGTTCCAGAGCACTCGCCGGCCCACGACCGCTGCGAGCGGGACGAGGGTGGCGATCAGTACCCACCGCAGTTCCCGAGGCAGGCGGGGCAGCTGGCCTGCCTCCATGAGCGCCAGGGTGAGACCGCCGAGGACCAGCGCCGCCGCGCCAAGCCGCCAGGCGGTGGGCTGCCGGTGCTCCAAGTCCTTCAACGCTTCGAGACCGTGGCACCAAGTCATGGCCTGACCCCCAGCCTCCCGCCCAGCTGCTCCAGTTATTTATGAGAGGATTCTAACGGGCCAAAGGGCGGAGGAAGCCGCTGTCCCCCAACCAGTCGGCGAGGCGCTGCGGCCACGTCTTGACCGAGGCGAGCTCAGACCTGTTGCCCATGTTGAAGCCATGAGCGCCGCGCGCCAGGACGTGGGCCTCGACTGAGACGTGGGCATCCTCGTACTTCTGGAGCAGGCTCGTCGTCACGCCAACGAGACCGTCGTCGGCGGCCACCAGGAGAAACGCCGGTGGCGCATCAGAGGCCACCGTGGCGGGCACGCCTAAGGGGCCGGGGTAGACGAACATGACGAAGTCCGGTCGGCTGCTGAGGCGGTCGATGGGGTCCGCCGCCCTCGGATCCGCCGCGGGCGCGCCATACGAGACCATCGAGACCATTTCGCCGCCGGCCGAGAATCCCAACATGCCGATGCGAGCCGGATCCAGATTCCAGTCCTTGGCGTGGCTCCGGACGAAACGCATCGCGCGCTGCCCGTCCTCCAGGGCGTGCTTCTCGATGGAGTAGGGCGAGCCCTCCTCGCGCCCCAAGCGGTACTTGAGGATGAACGCGGCGACGCCCTGGCTGTTCAGGAACTCGGCGGGATCCTCCCCCTCGGCGTGGAAGACGAGGAGGCGATGGCCGCCGCCCGGGCAGATGACGACGCCCGCTCCCGTGGCCTTGTCGGGGGGCGGCAGGTAGACGGTGAGGGAAGGGTTGTGGACGTTCTTGACCCAGTAGTCCTGTGCGTTCGTGGGCTCGTTGCGGCGGCTCTCGAACCCGGGGGCTCCTCCCGGCCAGAGCGGCACCTCGGGGTGCTCCGCTCCTGCGACGAGCGTTGCGGAGAGCAAGACGCCGGACAAGAACGGTACCGTTGCTGGGCTCAAGGCTCCCTCCGTGGCCGACGACGATATCATGCGACGCGCCGCACCCGTCCGGACCATAATCCCTCCCCGGAGGCCCGCGTGCTCGCCAAGGGACTGACGCCGATCCTCAACGTCTCCGACGCGAAGCAGAGCTTCGAGTGGTCCGAAAAGCTCCCCTCGTGAGCCGCTCCTCGCCGGCAGCGCAGGAACGTCCGGTGTCGGTCGCGGCGGGCGGAGCCCTCGCGCGCGAGATCGGTCTCTTCGGCGCCACGATGCTCGTGATGGGCGGGATCGTGGGGTCCGGGATCTTCATGAACCCGTACGTGGTGGCGCGCCAGGTCGGAACCCCCGCGCTCATCCTGGCCGCGTGGGCGTTCGGCGGCCTCGTCGCCCTCGCCGGAGCCTTCGTCTACGCCGAGCTGGCGTCGCTGCGTCCCGAGGTAGGGGGCCAGTACGCGTACCTGCGCGAGGCCTACGGCGGTCGCGTGGCGTTCGTCTACGGCTGGGTCCTCCTCCTCGTCACGCAGAGCGGGGGGATGGCCGCGGTGGCGGTGACGTTCGCGCGCTACCTCGGCGAGCTCGTCCCGCTCCCGTTCCCGGAGGCCGTCGTGGCGGTCCTCGCCCTGGCCGCGCTCACCGCCGTCAACTGCGTGGGCGTGAAGGCGGGGAACGGCGTCCAGTCGCTGCTGATGGTGCTGAAGACCGCCGCCATCGCTGGCCTCGTGGCCGTGGGGTTCATCGCCTTCGGGGGGGAGCGCGTGACGCTCCGCCCGGTGCTCGACCGGCCGCCGTCCCTCGGCCTCGTCGCGGCGTTCGGCGCCGCCATGGTGCCCGTTCTCTTCGCCTACGGCGGCTGGCAGACCTCGGGCTTCGTGATGGGGGAGCTGAAGCGCCCCGAGCGCGACATGCCGCGGGCGCTGCTGTTGGGCGTCGACGGGCGTGGTGGTGCTCTACGTGTCGGTGAACGTCGTGTGCGTTCGGGCCCTGGGCGCGGCCGGCCTCGCGGGCAGCACGGCCCCGGCCACGGACGTCATGCGCCTGGCCCTGGGCGACCGCGGCGCGCGCCTCATCGCCGTGGGCATCGCGATCTCGACGCTGGGTTTCCTGGCGCAGGGCATCCTGACGGCCCCCAGGGTCTACTACGCCATGGCGCGCGACGGCGTCTTCTTCGAGCCCGTGGGGCGCCTGCATCCAAGGACACTAGTACCCGTCCTCGCGATCGTCCTCCAAGGCGTCACCGCCGTGGTGGTCGCTCTCTCGGGACGCTACGAGCAGATCCTGAACTACGTCGTGTCGGTGGACTTCATCGCGATGGGTCTGACCGGCTCCGCGCTGTTCGTCTATCGCCGGCGTGGCGAAACAGGAGGGTTCCGGGCTCCCGGCCACCCGTTTACGACGGCCTTCTTCGTCCTCTCGTGCTGGCTCGTCGTCGCCGCCACGATCCAGCGGTATCCACGCGACAGCGTCGTCGGCCTCGGGATCCTGTTGTTGGGCCTGCCCGTCTACAGCCTGTGGGCGCGGCCGCGGGAGGCTCCGTGAGGGAAGCGGCGTCCGAGTACATGGAGTGGGCCAAGACCCGGTCAGGCGCGCGCTTCAACCTCGCGTCGAGCGGCGTCGCCCCGTTTCCGCTCGCGGATCTGGGCGCTTCCCTCGAGGACCTGGAGCTCAGCGGAGACAGCGGCTACGGCTACGTCCCGCTCCTCGAGCGCCTGGCCCGGAGGGCGGGCGTCGGCACCGAGCGTCTCGTGCACGCCACCGGAACGTCGATGGCGAACCTTCTCGTCCTCGCGGCGGCCGCGGCGCCGGGGGATCAGGTCCTGATCGAGGAGCCGACGTACCCGCTGCTGGTGGACGCCGCCCGATGGCTGCGTCTCGAGGTCCGCCGCTTCCCACGTCGTGCCGAGGACGGCTTCCGCCTGGACCCGCGCGCCGTCGAGAAGGCGCTGACGCCTCGGACGCGGCTGATCGCCGTCACGAACCTCCACAACCCCTCGAGCACCTTCACCCCACCCGACGACATGCGGGCGGTGGGGGATGCGGCCCGGTCGGTCGGGGCGCGGGTCTTCGTCGACGAGGTGTACCTGGAGTCCCTGGGAGTCGTGGGCCGACCGGCCGTCTCGGCCGTGAGCCTCGGCCCCGAGTTCGTCGTGACGTCCAGCCTCACGAAGGTGTACGGCCTCTCCGGACTGCGATGCGGCTGGGTGATCGCCGAACCCGATCTCGTCCACCGGATGCTGCGGCTCAACGACCTCTTCGGCGTCATCCCGGCCCACGCGGCGGAGCGCCTGAGCGTCGTGGCGTTGGACCACCTCGACCGGATGGCGGCGCGCTCCCGTCGCATCCTCGAGACAAACGCGTCGCGGGCGAACGCCTTCCTCGCGGGCCGGAAGGACCTCGACTGTCGACCCGTAGATGGGGGCATGACGGCGTTCCCGCGCCTCGTGTCGGGCGACGTGGGCGCGCTCTGCGACCGCCTGCGGACGCGCCACGAGACGACGGTCGTTCCGGGCCGCTTCTTCAGCGCCAGCGTCGCCGGCCACTTCCGGCTGGCGCTCGGCTGCGCGCCGGAGGTGCTGGCCGACGGCTTGGAACGGCTGGGGCGAGCCCTGGACGAGGGGGACTGAGGGGGCTACCATCCGCGGGCATGCGACCCTTCCCCGACAGCACCCGCCGCGATTTCCTCGGCTCCCTGGCTGCGTTTTCCGTCCTTCCGCTCCAGAGCGAGAAGCCCGACCTGATCCTCCACAACGCGAACGTCTTCACGGTGGACGACGCGCAGCCTCGCGCCCAGGCCGTGGCCATCGCCAGGGGGCGCATCTTCGCGGTGGGAAGCGACGCCGACGTGCTCAACCTGGCCTCCGCCTGGACCAAGAGGGTCGATATGGGCGGGAAGACGGTGCTCCCGGGTTTCAATGACGCCCACTGCCATCCCTCGGAGGCCGGCCTCGAGATGGTCATCACGGTGGACTGCGACCGGCCTTCCATCGCCGCCATCCAGGCCGCGATCCGCGAGCGCGCCGCGAAGACGCCGACCGGGGGCTGGGTGTTCGGGTCGAAGTACGACGACACGAAGGGCGCCGAAGGGCGTCCCCTGAGCGTGGCGGACCTGGACGCCGCGGCGCCGGACCATCCGGTCGTGGTGAAGCACCGTGGCGGCCATACGCACTTCTACAACTCCGCCGCCTTTCGCCTCGCCGGGGTCGACGACAAGACCCCGGCTCCTCCGGGCGGCAAGATCGACCACGACCCTGTCACGGGACGATTGTCGGGACGAGTCGCGGACGACGCGAACCGTCTGTTCGAGAAGGCCTTCGGCGAGGACCCCGCGACTCGCGACAACCGACGCGAGGGGATCAAGCTGATCTCGCAGAGGATGGCGCGCGCCGGGATCACCTCCGTCACCGACGCGGGTGCCGAAGCCGAGGATCTCCGGGCCTACCAGGACGCGCGGGACGCCGGCGAGCTCCTGCTCCGGGTCAACTGCCTCATTCGGTACGAGGGCGTCGACAAGATGCTGGCGGCCGGGGTGCGGAGCGGCCTGGGAGACGCCTGGGTACGGGTCGGCGGCTGCAAGCTCTTCGCCGACGGCTCCATCTCGGAGCGCACGGCCCGCCTCTCACGGGCGTACGAAGGATCTCCGGACTACTTCGGCCTGCTGGTCCTCACCGAGGACGAGCAGTTCGAGCGCGCGCGGAAGGTGCACCTGGCCGGCTGGCAGATCGGGACCCACGCCAACGGCGACGTCGCCATCGACCAGACCCTGCGGGTCTACGAGCGCCTCCAGCGCGAGTCGCCGCGTCCGGATCCGCGCTTCCGCATCGAGCACTGCACCCTGGTGAACGACTCCCTGATCGCCCGGATGAAGGCGCTCGGCGTGATTCCCACGCCCTTCTCGGCCTACGCCCGCTTCCACGGCGAGAAGATGCATTTCTACGGCGCGGATCGCCTCGAGCACATGTTCGCCCTGCGCAGCTTCCTCGACGCCGGCATTCCCGCCACCCAGGCCTCGGACTACACGGCGTCGCCCTTCGAACCGATGCTGGCCCTGCAGTCCGAGGTCACGCGCACCGACACCAAGGGAAACGTCTGGGGCGCAAGCCAGAAGATCACCGTCGCGGAAGGGATCCGGGTCGGGACGCTGAACGGGGCCCACGCCTCGTTCGAGGAAGGCCTCAAGGGCTCCATCCAGACGGGGAAGCTCGCGGATCTCGTGGTCCTGGGCCGCGACCCCCTGAAGGAGGATGCCGGGACGCTCGCGTCGATTCCCGTCGAGCGCACGATGATCGACGGACGCTGGTCCTTCGGTTCCTAGCCCGCGGCCGTTTGCGCTACTTGCCGACCCGCGCCGCCGTGAACTGGACCTTCACCAGGAGCTTCGTCGCCACGCCCACGCCGAGATACTCCGGCGGCGTGACGCCGAAGTCCGTGAGCACCAGCGGGAACTCGGCGCGCACGCGCCGCCCCGCGGCATCGGCGCGAATCTCCGCGGTTCCCTCGACCGGATGGCTGACGCCGTGCAACAGGAGATTGGCCGTGAAGGGCGTGCGACCCTCGAATGCCTCGCCGTCGGCGCCCGTCATGCGGACCTCCGACAGGACGGCCTTGTCGAAGCCCTTGCCCTTGCCGACCTCGAGGTAGGTCTCGCGCAGGTGCTGGTTGCGCAGGGCGATGCCGGTGTCCATCGTCGTGAGATCTATGGAGAGGTCGCCCGCAAGGAGCGCCGGCTTCTCCGATTCGAGGGACAGCGTGCCGGCCAGGCTGGGCGTCGTGGCCTCGAAGGCCCCGCCCGGCTTCAAGGGAACGAGGACCCGAACCTCGCCCCGGTCGACGCGCCACGAAGGCGCCTGGGGCGCCGGGCTCGCGGCCGCCGCGAGCCCCAGGACGAAGGCCAGTACGCTCGGCAGCTGGTCGACGATCATGGTTCCCCGCCCTCCACACACTCCCCGCCAGAGGGTACTCCTTCCGGTGATCGGTGCGAAGGGGATGGGGGGCCTCAGTGGGCGGCGGGCACCTTCATCTCGGCCAGCTTCGCGAGCATGTCCTCCGCCGACGTGATCGGCTTCACGGTCCTGTCGACGTAGGCGATCGTCCCGTTCTTGTCGATGTAGAAAGTCCACCGATTGGCGACACCCCGCTCCGTGTTGAGCACGCCGTAGGCCGCCGCGACCTCCTTGTCCGGATCGCCGAGCATGGGGAAGTCCGCCTTTTCCGATTCGGCGAAGGCCTTGTTCCCCTTTTCGCCTTCGATGGGGTCGACACTCGCCATGAAGTAGGCGACCTCGTACTTGCGGATCTTGTCGCCGTTGGACGCGAGGGACTTGCACTCGATCGTGCACCCTTGCGTGAACGCCCTGGGGAACCATGCGATCACGACGGCTTTCTTCCCCTTGAACTGCGCCAGCTCGTAGGTCTTCCCGTCGGTCGCCGCCAGCTTGAAGTCCGGAGCCTTGTCGCCCACGTTCAACTCGCCCGCCTGGGCACCGACCCCCGCCGCCAACGCCGCGGCCAGTCCGAGCACGGAAAGTCTTCGCATCGTCCCACCTCCAAGCCGCCAACCCCTCGATCAGATCCTGGGCCGGTCGCGCCACGAGGTCAAGGGGCGCTTGCCGTCTCGCGGCCGGAAAGCCCGCCTCAGTTCTGCTGGCCGCTCACCACCCGATAGGCCTTCTCGATATTGCCGGTGAGGGACGGCCCGAAGCTGTCGGCTGGCAGCCCCGCGGCCAGGAAGCGGCTCTGGTAGCGCGGTGCAAGGGAGTCGGCGACTCGAATACGGGCTTCCTCGAGGGTCGCGCCCTTGCCATAGACACGGGCGGTCTCAGCCATGAGGTCCTGCAGGTAGGCCCTCCAGAGCTCGAACTGTCCCTTGCCGCGGAGAACGTCGCCGTGCCCGCCCACCGTCATCTCGAAGTCGAGCTTCTGCGCCTCCTCGAGCGTCCGGATCCAGTCGTAGGGATAGCCGTCGCCCATGTACGGCATCCAGCCCTGGAGCGCATCGCCCGAGGCCAGGATCTTCTCCTTGGGCAAGAGAACGAAGACGTCGCCATCGGTGTGGGCCTTGCCCAGGAGGAGCATCAGGACCGTTCGCGGACCACGCCGGAGGACGAGGGTGTGGTCGAAGGTCAGCGTGGGGAGCGTCACCTGCATGTTCTTGAGCTCCGCCACGTACGCCTCGGTTTCCTTGAGCTGACTCTCCAGGGTCCGCCGGGCCGCGGGGTCCTTGGCGGCGGCCGCGTCCTTCCGGAGCCGCTCGATCTCCTTGGGCCGGGTCGCGATCTCGTGCTCGATCCGGGGGATGCCGCGCCGCTCGACGCTCTCGGCGGTGGCTTCGGAGGAGATGACCTCGACCCCGCCCGGCCAGGCCGAGAGGTAGGCCGCGTTCCCCTGGTTGTGGTCCCAGTGGAAGTGGGTGTTGACCACGTACCGAACGGGCTTGTCGGTGACGGTCTTTATCTGGTCGATCAGGCCCCGCGCCGCCGAGGGCTTCGAGTGCGTGTCGACGACGAGCACGCCGTCCTGTAGAACCACGACGAGGGCGTTGCAGTTGAGGATGGACTTGGGCTTGGCGATCGCCGCGTAGACGCCATCCGCGAGCGGCTTCAAGTCGAAAAGGGGCTCATCGGCGAGCAGGGGCCCCGGCGCGAAGAGGAGAGCGAGCAGGAGGGTTCCTCGGGCTCGACCGAACCGGCGTTTCCGTTCCATGCGGGTCCTCCTCAGGGCTGGGCGCGAACCAGGGCGCCCGGCGTGATCTGCGAGAGTGAAGGCGTCCCGACCGTCTGCATCGCCGTCGCGAGCTCGGCCTTCAGGATCTGGAGAACGGCGGTCACGCCTTCCTGGCCGAAGGCGGCGAGGCCCCAGAGGTACGGTCGCCCGATGCCCACGGCGCGGGCCCCCAGGGCGAGGGCCTTGAAGACGTCGGTGCCCCGGCGGAAGCCGCTGTCCACGAGCACCGGGACGCGACCGCCGGCGGCGGCCACGACCTCGGGAAGGCAGTCGATCGTGGCCCGGCCGCTTTCTTCGGACCGCCCGCCATGGTTGGAGACGATGATCCCGCCGGCGCCCTGCTCGACGGCGCGCTCGGCGTCCTCACGGGTCACGATTCCCTTGAGCACCAGCGTCATCGTGGTCAGGTCGCGGAGCCGCCGGACGAAGTCCCAGCTCATTTGTACCGCCGTCTCCGTTTCCAGGGTCGCGAGGTTGAGGCCTTCGAACATCGGCTTTCGACTGGCGTAGGACGCGAACGAGGTACCGTGGCAGGCCTTGCAGTCGCGCGTGTCGTGGCGCGCGAACCGGCGAGACGTCATCCGATTGGTGCCCACCGGAAGGTCCACGGTCAGGAGCAGGACCTTCGAACCGGCCGCCTCCGCCCGCTTCACCATGCGGCGTGTGGCTTCCCACTCGGGTGTGGCGTAGAGCTGGAACCACACCGGCTCGCCCCGGGCGGCCGTCACGTCCTCGATCGACGTCGTGGCATCGGTGGAAAGAGCCTGGGGGAGTCGTTCCGCGCGGGCCGCTCTCGCCACCGCCAGCTCGCCATCGGGATGGAAGGCGCGCTGGCTCGCCGCGGGGCACAGGAAGAGCGGTGAAGGCAGGGCCGTGCCGAAGAGCTCGGTCGAGGTGTCGACTCGGCTCACGTCCACGAGATGGTGCGCGCGGACTTGAAGCCGCTCGAGGGCCTCGCGATTCGCCCGGAGGGTGAGGTCGCCGTCCACGCCGGTGGCGATGTAGCCGTAGTGGGCGGGAGGCAGCGTGCGGCGGGCCACGACCTCGAAGTCGAAGACGTCGATCGCGTCCTTCGCGGAGCCGATCGCCTTCTCGCCAAGCGCCTCGAGGAGCCTGGCGGGCGAAGCCGACACCTCCTCGGCCCCGAGCCTGTATTCGATCGCAAAGCCGAGGGGGCTCGCCAGCAGGAAGCGCAACAGTCGCCGCCGGGCCAGGGTCGCGCGCGTCGAGGGGTCGAGAGTCGCGGGCGTTTGCCCCTTCGTCATCGCTTGGCCTCAACGGTCTCGATTTGAACCTCGCCCAGGGCGCCCCGGTCCAGTCCGTCCTTGTCCTGAAGGTGAAGCGAGATGCGCGCGGGGCTGCCGGTGGCGGGGATGTCGGTGGCGAAAGAGACGAGGGCGGAAGGGTCGGCCTCGGCGACGGCGACCGTGGCGAGCGCGGCCCCGTGCTGATTGTACAGATGCGCGACCAGTCGGCCCGGGAAGAATACGCCGAAAGAGCCGGCGAGCCTCACCTTGCCGTCTTCGAGAGCGGTCGCCTGGAACGGCTTCACGATGATGCCCGCTTCCGTGGGACCGTGGAAGTCGACGCCCGCCCGCGTCGGCAACCAGTCCGTGTCGAGACTGAAGATCTCTCCGGGAGACAGGCGCACAAGCGGCGAGTTGACCTCCGCTTCCAGGTAGTACGGAAGCTTGCGATCCTCGCCCCCCGACATCGAAGGCACGTCCTCGCCATCCAGGCGCAGCTCCGGACCGTGTGTGTAGAAGATCACCGAAGCCTTCCCCGGATAGGATCTCGTTTCGTCGTAGCGGAAGCGCTCGAGCATGGCGTAGCCGGCGCTCCCGTCGACGACGGCCACCCAGCCGTCGCGGGAGTCGATCCACAGCTCCCTGAGGATGGGGGCGTAGCGCAGGGCAAAGAGGCCATCGTCGCGCACCGAGAGGGTATGTGCCTCCGCGGGGCCCGATCGAACGTGATACCGATTGAGGTAGCTGCTGGAAGGATTGGCCGGCGTGAACGTCCAGAAATCGCGATTGTGCCGCGAGCGTTCCTTCGAATCGGCGGTGTCGTATTGGGTGACCGATTGCATGGACCATTCGACGGAGTGGCCGGAGATGTTCTTCATCGAGGCGTGGAACTGAATTCGTGGCGAGTCTCCGTCGAGCCCGATCGTCCGAAGCATCTGGATTCCCGTTCGAGGATCCGCCGGGCTGGCCAGGTCGATCTCGCACCGGTGGGCCGAGGACCGTACGCCGAAGGCATACGGCCCGTCGTCGATCAAGTCGGAGTTCCCGCGCCAGTGCCGCTCGTCTTCGTTACCCTCGGGGAGCAGCCAGACCTTGTCGCCGCCGTAGTTGAACCAATGTTCTTCGCTCGGCGGCAGATACTGGCCCTCGTACTGGGGGTTGACGAAGAGATACGGGTGGCCCCCGAAGATCACCTGCATGAGTCGACCGCCGTTCTGCGGAACGACTACGAGCGTGACCCACGCATTGGAGAGTTGTTGCGCGTGCCAGCCCTTGTAGTCGACCGCCTCGATTCGACAGGAGGTCCGCGGAGACGGAGCGGTGGCCGGAACGCCTTGAGCGACGGCAGGGCCCGCCGTCATGGCCGCCGCGACCCAGGCGAGCGTCAGGCGGCGCGGCCGGCGGACAATCCCGGGTTGAAGTGGAATGGCGTTGCTCCTGGTCTGCGCGCATCGCTATGCTAGACCAGAAGCTCCACCGTCGAAAGGAAGGGACTCATGCCCATTGAAGCCTCCCGCCGGGCCTTCGTGAAGATGCTGGTGGCCTCGCCGCTCTTGACGCAGATCGCCGCCCGCGACCTCTATGCCAAGTCCGCAACCGCCCTGGGGCTGGATCCCGGCGGGAACGTCTTCAGTCGCCTGGGGGTGAAGACCGTCATCAACTGCCGTGGGACCTGGACCTACCTCAGCGGATCGCTCCAGTTTCCCGAGGTCCGCGCAGCCCAAGCCGAGGCTGCGAAACATTTCGTCAACATGATCGACCTGCAGCGTGGTGTGGGGCGAAGGCTCGCGGAATTGACCGGTGCGGAGTCCGGCATGATCACCTCCGGCGCGGCGGGGGCGATGGCGGCGGCCACCGCGGCGTGCATGGCTGGCAGCGACCCCAAGAGCATCTGGCAGCTTCCCGACACGAGCGGCCTGAAGCACGAGGTCATCATGGTCGGGGGCCGCAGCGCCTTCGACAGTGCCATCCGGCTGACGGGCGCAAAGCTCGTTCTGGTCGAAGGCCCGGAAGGGATCGCGAACGCCGTGACCGCCAACACGGCGATGATCTACACGACCGACCTGGGGGACAAGCTCGCGCGCGCGCTGGCGATCGCCCAGGACCGCAAGGTCCCGCTGCTCCTGGACGACGCGGCGGGAATTCCACCCATCGACAACATCAAGCTCTACGCGAAAATGAAGATCGACCTCTACACGTTCTCCGGCGGCAAGGGGCTCCAGGGGCCGCAGTGCAGCGGGGTACTCCTCGGCAGGATGGACCTGATCGACGCGGCGCTCCGCAACTCGGCCCCATTCGAGGGATCGGTGTGCCGGCCGATGAAGGTCGGAAGGGAAGAGGTGATCGGATGCCTCACGGCGGTGGAGACCTGGCTGGCACTGGATTCGACGAAGCTCTACGCCGAGTGGAACGGGCGGCTGGATCGCATCGTGAAGCTGGTGGAGACGGTACCGGGGGTGCAGACGGAGAGATACATCCCCGACGACGGGAACCGCTATCCGACGCTCAAGGTGTCATGGGACCAGCAAGGCTGGGGCTTCGGCATCGGTGATTGCGTAGCCAAGTTGCGGGAAGGGGATCCGGTCATCGAGGTGCTCGGAGCCGATAATCCGAGCCTGGTTCCGGCGGTGCGCGAGGGGGTTCCGAGGCCCGACAAGAAGGAACGCAAGGGGCCGAGCTGGATCGAGCTCGTCTCGATGACCATCCAGCCCGGCGAGGACATCGTCGTGGGGCAGAGGCTCCGGGAGATCCTGAGCGCCGCGCGTCGGGGCAAGGCCGCATGAGGTGGCTGTTTGCAGGGCTGCTCCTGGGTCCCACGGGGCTTGCGCAGGCCCAGGTGCGAGCCGTCGTGCCGTCGCAGGCGCATGCCCCGAGCGCCTTCGGCACGCCCGGCGTCGATGCGGGAGACTACCTCTACGTGTCGGGCCAAGGCCCCCGGCGCCCCGACGGGAGCACACCGCCGACCTTCGCAGAGCAGGCGCGGCAGGCCCTCGAAAACGTGAGAGCCGTGGTCGTGGCGGCGGGCCTGACCATGGAGCACGTCGTCTACCTGCAGGTCTATCTCGAAGACGTCGGCCGACAGGGCGAGCTGGACAGCGTCTGCACGGGCGCCTTCCCGAAGGAGCCCCCGGCGCGGGCGGTGGTGGGCGTCGCGCGCCTTCCTGAATCCCCGATCGAGATCACCGCCGTTGCCGTGCGCGACCTCTCCGGAAAGCGCGCCGTGTCGCCGGCGAACCAGGCTCCGAGCCGGGCCTGCTCCCCGGGAATCCTCACCCACGACCGCCTGTTCGTCTCCGCGATGCCGGGCAGCGATCCCGTCAGCGGGAGGGTCCCCGAAGACCCCGCCGCGCAAGTGGACATGGCACTCGATTGGTTGAAGGCCGTGGTCGAGGGCGCGGGACTCACGCTCGGCCACATGGTGTTCGTGAACCCCTATCTGACGCGAGACGTTCCCATGCGGGTCATGAACGAGCGGTATGCCAGGCGGTTCGAGTTCGGGAACACGCCGGCGCGGGCCACGATCCAGGTCTCGGGCCTGCCGGAGGGCGTCCACATCGCCTACACCGGCGTCGCGGTGCGCGACCTCGGCCGGAGACGCGCGGTGCGTCCCAGGAACATGCCCCCGAGCCCGACCGCGAGCCCGTGCGTTTTCGCCGGCGATACCCTGTACTGCTCCGCGAAGAGCGGGTTCATTCCGGGGTCCCACGGCGGCGTCTACGCGGCGACGACGGCCCACCAGGTGCGCCAGACGATGCGCAACCAGCTCGACAACCTCGAAGAGGCGGACATGACGCTCGATCAGGTCGTCTCCACGACGGTCTACCTGGACGATCTGGCGGACCTGGCGGCGTTCCAGAAGGTGTACGGGGAATACCTTGGGGCCATTCCGCCGTCGCAGACGACGGTGCAACAGGTTCAGCCCGCGGAACGAAAGCCCGATGAGGGCGAGCGATACCCGGACCTGGAGCAGGTCTCGCTCATCGCCGTGCGGGACCGTCACTGACGCAGCGGCGTCGGCCTCAGACCTTGAAGAAGATGCCCTTGCGGTAGAGGAAGTGGCACAGTTGCCACTCGAGCGCGAAGATCGCCAGTGCGGTGGCGATCCCCATCAGGCTTGGAGGGATTCCCGCCGCGCCCATCAGCCCGTTGGTGATCGCGGCCACGTACCCGTTGAACCAACGGTGGCCGACGATCTCGAAGAACAAGTAGATGAACAGGGAGTTCATCCCGACGACGGTGAAGAAGGTGAGGAGTGGCCGGCGCTTTCGGATGTCGATGAGCCAGTAGCAACCTGCCAGCCCGAGGAGGCAGTAGCCCCCCGATACGAGAACGAACGAGCTGGTCGCGATCCGCTTGATGATCGGGGTCACCGTGGCGTCGAGCGCGTAGCCGGCGATCAGCGCAACGAGCCCGGCGACGACGAGCCATCGGACCTTGGCCTGGTCGCTCCTGGGGGAGAGCAAGACCTTCCCGGCCACGGCCCCCATGATCGTGTGGGCTGCGGTCGGCACGCAGTTGAGAGCGACCCAGCCCCCGGGGTTTGTCGTGGCCATCACCACCGCATCGAGGAAGTTGCCGAAGTTGCGCTGGTCGGTGAACGGCTGGTCGAACCCCGGGACGCCGGTCAGGCGATAGAGCGCCTCGGTCACGGCCAGCAACCCCAGGCTGATCCCGATCTGCCAGCCGATGGCCAGGCGGAAGACCAGGAAGGCCACGAGCAAGGTGAAGGAGAGCTGGGTCAGGACGTCCCAGAGCTCGAACGAGAGGCCCAGCGGCCGAACCGCGTAGTCCAGGACTCCCCAGAAGAAGAGCCAGCCCGAGCGCTTCAACGCCTTGTGGAGCGAGTCCATCCAGAGCACGCCCTTGGCCGCCTGGCGGTCCAGGGACAGCGCCAGCGCGGTTCCGGCGATGAACATGAAGCCGGGCTGGATCAGGTCCCAGAAGCGGAGCCCGTGCCACGGATGGTGGTGGAACTGGAGCGCGAAAGCGTAGAAGGGCGTGCCCTCGAGCTCCAGCAGCCGGTCGTAGAGCTGGGCCCCCTCGAGCATCAGCAGGACCATGATGAGGCCCCGCATGAAGTCGAGGGAGAGAAGCCGGTCCGGACGGGTTGGTGCCGACTCCAAGGCCTACCGCGCCGCTCGCTTCACCGGCTCCTCCACGTAGTCGCCGTCGACGTGCCCGCTCATGGCGTTGTTGCGGGAGACGACCGAGCCGGCACCCGCCGCCTTGTAGATCCCGTAGCGCTGGGTGCGGCCGGTCGTGCGCGTGTCGGCAATCTCGTTGTCCTCGATGACGATGTCGCCGGCCTTCGGGTCGATCTGGAAGCCATACCCCGCCTTGTCGCCCCCGTTGTCGAGGACCTTGTTCTTGCGGAATGCGTTCCGGTGCCCGCTGTTGAGGAACGTCTCGTTGCGAAAGTAGACGCCGCTGACGCCGTTGCGCGCGATGGTGTTTCCCGTGAACTCGTTGTCGGTGTCCTTGTGGCCGATGGAGATGCCGTAGTGCTCGTTGTGCTCGATCGTGTTGTCGGCGAAGCGGCCGTGGCGGACCCGCCAGCAGAGGAAGAGGCCGATGTCGCCGTTGTCGTGGAGCCGGCAGCTCTGGACGACGGGGTGGGCGCTGCCGGTTCCGGGATGCACTCCATAGCCGGCGTGGCCGTAGGACTCGCAGCCCTCGACCGTCACGCCATCGGTGATCTGGAACGAGATGCCGTCGCCGTTGAAGTCGCGTGCCGTGCAGCGCCGGACCGTCACGTCGCGCACGTTGTACATGTAGATGGCGCCTCCCCGGCATCCGTCGATGTAGGCGTTCTCGGCCTTGTTTCCGTCCACGACGACGTCTTCCAGCACTACCTTGGCGGCGTTCATCACCGCGAGGATGGGGAAGGTGTTGCGGACCTTGGCGTGGAGCTGCTCGGCGTTGTAGTCCCGCAGCGTGATCGGGTCGATGTGAAGCATGCGCCCGTCCACCCGCCTGACCGAGGACACGCTGACGTCCCAGGCCGATTTGAGCGTGTCGTCGAGGACGGTGATCCCCATTCCCGGCTTGAACTTCCCGGGCTCCGTCACGAGAAGCGTGCTTTCGCCGTAGTCGCCGTCCTCGGCGAGCGGGCTCTCGACGCCGCGGCTCTTGCGCAGGACGGTCTTGCCGGGGGTGCCACGAACCGTGACGCCGGAGGGCACGAAGAGGCTGTTGTTCATCTCGAAGGTCCCTGGGCCGATCGAGAGGGTGTCGCCGGGGCGCAGGAGGTCGGCGGCCTTCTGGAGGGCGACGTCGTCGCTCCCGACGACGTCCGCCGTGCCGGACTGTGCCACCGTCACGACCCGCGGCGGGTTCCCGCCGGCCGAGCGTCCGCCGCAAGAGGCCAGCATCAGGATCGAGAGGACCGTGAGCAGAGGGGACAGGGAGGTGTGTCGCATGGAGGTCACTCTACGCCAAGCCAGCGCCGTTGCGGTGCGCCGGTCTACAATCCGGACGCCGATGCCCGCGGTTCCCGTCCTAGGCCCGAACGTGCCCCAGCGGGGGAACGCTTTCTCCCGCGGCGTCGGGCGTCTGGGGATGACGCTCATGGGGTTCCGCTTCGAGGGGAGCATCCCCGACGTACCGCGGTTGGTCATGATCGTGGCCCCTCACACCTCCAACTGGGATTTCCTGGTCGGCCTCTTTGCCAAGCTCGCCCTCGGGTTGCGGGGGCGGTTCATCGGCAAGCACACGCTCTTCCGAGGACCGTTCGGCTGGTTCCTGCGGTGGCTGGGCGGCATCCCGGTGGACCGTCGGGCGCCCGGCGGGATCGTGGAGAGCGCCACGCTTGCGATGCGCGCCGCGGAGAGGCTGTATCTGGTCATCGCGCCCGAAGGGACCCGGAAGAAGGCGCCGACCTGGAAGTCGGGTTTCTACCGGATCGCCCAGGGCGCTGGCGTCCCGATCCTGCCGGTGGCGTTCGACTACGGAAGGCGGGAGATCGCTTTTGCACCGCTGTTCCAGCCCACCGGCGACTACGAGGCCGACCTGCCGATCTTGCGCGCCGCCTTCCATGCCTCCATGGCCTATCGGCCCGAGAACTACTGAACCCGAACGGCCGCGCGGCAGCGGGCGGCGTTGACGACGGCGGCAGCCACGAGGAGCAGCGAGCCCGCGGCCACGAGCCCGGAGCTGTGGACGGCGAAGGCGCCGGCGAGCAGCAGACCGGCTCCCGCCGCCGAGGCGAGGGGCGTGGCGCGATCCCGGCGGCGGAGGGAGAGCGCGAGCACCAGGGCGAACGAGGCGATCGCCGCGGTCGCCAGGAGCGGCGCCGCGAGCTGCTGCTGGCTGATCGGCCCGAGGCCCAGCGCAGTCATCCCGCTGCCGTAGGCGGCGAAACAGAGCGGACACTTCGGGAGGAGCAAGGCGCCGAGCCCCGCCGCCAGGGATGCCCCCGACGCGAGGCGCGGCGCCGTCCGAGCCTGGTCCACCTACTCCGCCACCCCCTTGTCCTTCAGGATGCGCCACACCTTCTCGGGCGTCATCGGGATGTCGATGTGGTGGACGCCCAGGTGCGAGAGCGCGTCCACCACGGCGTTCACGATGGCGGGGGGCGCTCCGACCGTGGCCGACTCGCCGACGCCCTTGGCGCCGAAGGGATGGTGGGGCGACGGCGTCACCGTGTGTCCCGTCTCCCACTTGGGCGTCTCGCACGCCGTCGGTACGAGGTAGTCCATGAAGCTCCCGCCCTGGACGTTGCCGCTCTCGTCGTAGCTGATCTCCTCGAGGAGCGCCGGCGCCATCCCCATGGTGAGGCCGCCGTGGACCTGTCCCTGGACGATCATGGGGTTGATGATGTTGCCGCAGTCGTCCACCGCCACGAAGCGGCGGATCTTCACCTCGCCCGTGCCTCGGTCGATGTCGACGACGCAGATGTAGCTCCCGAAGGGAAACGTCAGGTTCGGCGGATCGTAGTAGTTGACCGCTTCGAGCCCCGCCTCCATCCCTTGGGGATGGTTGGTATAAGCGGCGAGGGCGATCTCCTGGATCGTCTTCGACTTCTGGGGCGCGCCCTTGACGGAGAACTTCCCCGGCTCCCACTCCAGGTCGTCCTCGCTGACCTCGAGGAGGTACGCGGCAATCTTGCGGGCCTTGTCGCGCACTTTGCGGGCAGCCATCGCACCGGCTGCGCCGGCCGTGGGCGTGGAGCGGCTGGCGTAGGTACCGAGGCCGTACGGTGCCGTGTCGGTGTCGCCTTCCTCCACCTGCACCTGTGACGACGGGATCCCCAGCTCCTCCGCGATGATCTGCGCGTACGTCGTCTCGTGGCCCTGCCCCTGGGACTTGGTGCCGAAGCGGGCGATGGCCTTGCCCGTGGGGTGGACGCGCAGCTCGCAGGAGTCGAACATCTTGATGCCGAGGATGTCGAAGTGTTTCGACGGCCCGGCGCCGACGATCTCGGTGAAGCTCGAGATCCCGATCCCCATCAGCTCGCCCTTCTTGCGCTTCTCGGCCTGCTCCTTCCGGAGGTCGGCGTAGCCGATCATCTCCATGGCCTTCTTCAGGGCCCCGGCGTAGTTGCCGCTGTCGTACTCCCAGCCCAGGGCGGACTTGTACGGGAACTTCTCGGGCGGGATGAAGTTCTTGAACCGGAACTCGGCCGGGTCGATCTTCAGCTTCTGAGCCAGGACGTCGGTCATGCGCTCGATGGCGTGGACCGCCTCGGTGACGCGGAACGAGCAGCGGTAGGCGATGCCTCCGGGCGGCTTGTTCGTGTAGACGCCGTCCACCTCGGCGAAGGCGTGCTTCACGTCGTACGAGCCGGTGCAGATGGAGAAGAGGCCCGCCGGGAACTTGGAGGGGTTGGCTGCCGCGTCGGTGTAGCCGTGGTCGGCCAGCGTCTTCATGCGCAGGGCCGTGATCTTCCCGTCTTTGTCGGCCGCCAGCTCGGCGTCGATGTGGTAGTCGCGGGCGAACGAGTCGGCCTGCAGGTTCTCCATCCGGTCCTCGATCCACTTGACCGGCTTGCCGATGACGACCGAGGCCGCGACGGCGATCACGTACCCCGGATAGACGGGTACCTTGCCGCCGAACCCGCCGCCGATGTCGGGGGAGATGATGCGGATCTTCTCTTCCGAAAGCCCGACGTGCCCCGCCACGAGGGCGAAGACGGTGCGGATGGCATGGGGCGCCTGGGTGGTCATCCAGACGGTGAGCTTGCCCTCGGTCTTGTCGAAGGAGGCCACGCAGCCGCAGGTTTCGATGGAGGCGACGTGGATGCGGGGGATGTAGATGCGCTCCTTCACGACGGCGGCCGCGTCCTTGAAGGCCTTGTCGGTCTGGGCGCGGTCGCCGGCCTCCCAATGGAAGATGCGGTTGTCGGTCTTGCCGGGCTTGTCGGTGCGGAGCACCATGGCGCCCGGCTCGATCGCCTTCCACGGGTCGACCAGGACGGGCAGCGGCTCGTAGTCCACCTCGACGGCGGCCATGCCGTCGGCGGCGGCGTAGCGGTCCGTGGCGATGACCGCCGCGACCTCCTGGGCCTGGTACATCACCTTCTCGGTGGGGAGGACCATCTGGGTGTCCGACATCAAGGTGGGCATCCAGTGGAGCTTGTACTTCTCCAGCGTGGCGCCTGTGATCACGGCCAGAACGCCCGGGACCTTGAGGGCGGCCGAGTCGTCGATCTTCTTGATCTTCGCGTGGGCGTAAGGGCTGCGGACGATGTCCATGTGGAGCATCCCCGGCAGCGTCACGTCGTCGACGTAGTGGCCCTGGCCGCGGATGAAGCGCGGGTCTTCCTTCCGCTTGACCGAGTGTCCCATTCCGCCGACTTCGGGGGTGGTGCGGGGCGGCGTAATCGTGGTCATGGCTCCCTCCTCAGCGGGCGTTGGCGGCCGCATGCTGCACGGCCTTGACGATGTTCACGTAGCCGGTGCACCGGCAAAGGTTCCCCGAGATCGCACGCCTTATGTCCCCCTCGCTCGGCGACTTGTTGGCGGCGAGGAGGGCGTGGCTCGTCATCATCATGCCGGGCGTGCAGAAGCCGCACTGGAGGCCGTGCTCCTGCATGAAGCCGTCCTGGATCGGGTCGAGCTTGCCGTCTTTCTCCAGGCCTTCGACGGTGGTGACCGCGCGGCCGTCGGCCTGCACGGCGAGCACCGTGCAGGACTTCACCGGCACGCCGTCGAGCAGGACGGTGCAGGCGCCGCAGTGGGTGGTGTCGCAGCCGATGTGGGTGCCGGTGAGCCGCAGGTTCTCGCGGAGGAGGTGGACGAGGAGGAGGCGTGACTCCACTTCGGCCTCGTGGGCGGCGCCGTTGACGCTGATCTTGACCCTGTGCTTGCCCATGACTACTTCTCCCCCGCGCGCTCGACGGCCTTGCGCAATGCCCGCACCGTGAGGACGCGGGCCATCTCCTTCTTGTATTCCACCGACCCGCGCCGATCGGCGCTCGGGCTGGATGCAGCGGCCGCGAGCCGTCCGGCCTCGGCAAGGGCCGCCTCGTCGGGCTTCTTCCCGGCCAGGTACTTCTCCGCGTCGGTCGCCATGACCGGCGTCGGACCGACGTTCGTGAGGCCGATGCCCGCGCGTTCGACGGCGCCCGCCTTCAGGACCACGAACACGGCGGAGCCCGCGGTCGCGAAGTCGCCGACCTTGCGTTCGAGCTTCAGGTAGGCCCCGCCGCTGCCGGCGGGCGGGACCGGGATACGGATCTCCGACAGCACCTCTGTCGGCGTGAGGGCCGTGGTGAAGAGGCCGGTGAAGAACTGCGCCACCGGGATCGTGCGCGAGCCCTTGGCGCCGGTCAGCACGACCTCGGCTCCCAGGGCGAGCATCGTCGCCGGATGGTCGTTGGCCGGGTCGCCGTGGGCGAGGTTGCCGCAGACCGTGGCGAGGTTGCGGACCAGGGGGTCGGCGATGACCGAGGCCGTATCGACGAGGATCGGGTATTTGGATCGCACGATCGGCGAGGTCTCGAGCGCAGACTCGCGCACCAGGGCTCCGATCTTCAGGAAGCCCCCTTCTTCCTTGATGTAGTCGAGGCCAGGGATGCGGCCGATGTCGACGAGGTGCGCCGGCTGGGCGAAGCGGAGTTTCAGCAGGGGGAGGAGGCTCTGTCCTCCCGACAGCACCTTGGCGTCCTCGCCGAACTGTCCCAGGAGGCCCAGGGCCTCGGGCAGCGTCTTGGGCGCGTGATAGTCGAAGGAAGGCGGAATCATTCCTCTCGCTCCTTTCTGAACGACGAAGCCGTCACCGGAACCACAGCCACCAGACGACGATCGCGGCAACCACGACTGCCGCCCAGAACCCCGGCCGCCCGAGCGCCCGCGTCGCCGCGCGACCCAGGATCTGGCTGCCAAAGGAGACGACCTCGATGGGCGGCGCCGGCGCGGGCGGCACGGACGGTGTGGGCGCCCCCACCGCCGGGAGGCCTGCCATGGCCTCCTGGGCCGGGGGCTCGAGCGCCGCGCGCACGGCCTCGGTGAACTTCTGGAACATCTGGTTGGAGACGTCCTGGATCATCCCACGGCCGAACTGGGCGAGGATCCCGGTCACGTTCACCTCGGACACGACCGTCACCTCGGTCTCGCCGGGCACCTTCTCCACGAGGCGGCTGCTCATCTTGAGATCGGCCCCGCCTCGCCCGCCCACGTCCTGGGCGGAGCCGGTCATCTCCATCGCGTGGGCTTGGAGGTCGAGGGAGTCGAAGTGGGCCGTCCCCTTGTATCGCGCCGACACCGGGCCGACCTTGACGGTGATGGTGCCCTTGAACGTCCGGTCGTCGACCTTCTCGGTCACCGCCGCCCCCGGAAGCGCGGGCGCCACGCGGTAGGGATCGGTGAGGTAGTCCCAGACGCGGTCTGCCGGGGCCTTGACGACGAAGACGTTGTCGAAGCGCAGCGCCATATTCAGCTCGCGAGGTGGGGGATCAGCCGCTCGAAGGACTCGAGGTCGTGGGCGGCGGCGAAGTGGTCGACATACGGCAACGCCGCGCGCATTCCGAGCGCCGTCGGCTCGTAGCGGGCGTCTCCGAGGAGGGGGTTCAGCCAGATCACCTTGCGGGCCCGACGCTGGATCGCGCGGAGCGCGCCCGAAAGGATGGCCGGATCGCCCCGGTCCAGGCCGTCGCTCAGGACGACGACCACGGTCCGCGCGTCGACGCCGCGCGCCAGATGGTCCCTTACGAAGGATGCGAGGCACTCGCCGATCCGGGTCCCGCCGGACCAGTCCGGTACCCTGGCGGCCAGTCGGTCGAGTGTGAGGCGGACCTTGCCAGGCGACAGCGATTGGGTGAGGGACACAAGCTCCGTGTTGAACGCGAAGAGCCGGGCACGCGGCACGGCGCGGCGCAGCGAGAGCACGAATGACAAGAGGAAGCGGCTGTGGGCATCCATGGAGCCGCTCGTGTCGAGGAGGAAGACGAGGCGGGGCTCGTCGATCGCCCGCGCTCGGCGGGCGAAGGAGAGGACCTCGCCGGAGGTGCGGAGTGCCCGCCTGTAGCTCGATCGGACGTCGGCGCGACCGCGGCCGCGGGTGGGGACGAGGCGCCGGCTGCGCCGTGTCGCGAGACGGATCGCAAGGCGCGCGAGGAGGCGCTCCATGGCCACGAGGTCGCCGCTCGACCAGGACTGATCGAACGCCTTGCGACGAAGCATCGCCTCGGAGCTGTAGCCCGGCTCCTCGCCCTCCGAGTGGACGCCCGGAGCGTCCGCCATGCGCCGCGTGTCGGGGTCCCAGTGCAGTGCCCTTCTGGAGCGCGCGGTCGCCGTCGTGGGAGGCCGCGCTGTGGGGGCCGCCGATGCCGGCATGGGGACTCCGTCCCAGATGACACCGAAGAGGCGGTCGAAGGTCTCGAACGCGGAGCGGGGGATTCGGAGGGCGATACGGAGCGCCGTGCGCGCTTCGCTGCGGTCCTCGCGGTCCACGACGGCCAGGGCTTCGGCGCCGCTCAGCTCGTCGCGCAGGCTCGTCCCGACGACCGTGCGCTCGCAGCGCCTGCCCGAGACGCGCGAGGTCGAGGGGGATGTCTCTCACGGCATCGTCTCCTCGCGCGCCCGGGCCAGCAGGGCCGCGACCTCGTGCGGAGTCACCGCTTCCAGATCGGCCCGGTCCTTCAGCAGGCACCCCAGGGTCTGGCTGACGAGAGCGGGCTCGAGAGCGTCCTGCCCCAGGCTCCGGAGCGCCCGGGTCCAGTCGAGGGTCTCCGCAACGCCGGGAGGCTTGACGAGGCTTCGCTCGCGTAGCGCCTTCAGGAAGCGCCCCACGTCCCCGGCCAGGCGGGCGCCCGTCTCCGGACAGTGGCGGCGGATGATCTGCACCTCCTTGTCGAGGCTCGGATGCTCGATGTAGAGGTACAGGCAGCGGCGGCGCAGGGCGTCGCCCAGCTCGCGCGTGCGGTTGGACGTGAGCACGACATGAGGGGGCTCCTTGGCGCGGATGGTCCCGATCTCCGGAACGGTGACCTGGAAATCCGAGAGCAGCTCGAGGAGGAAGGCCTCGAAGCCGTCGTCGGCGCGGTCGATCTCGTCGATGAGAAGGACCGGCGCGGGACCGGGGTGCGTGAGCGCGCGGAGGAGCGGCCGCTCCAGGAGATAGTCGCGGGTGAAGATGTGCGCCTCCAGCTCCCTGGGGGACTCGCCGCGTCCCTCGGCCATGCGGAGGCGCAGCATCTGGCGCGGGTAGTCCCACTCGTAGAGAGCCGTCTGCACGTCGAGCCCCTCGTAGCACTGGAGGCGGATCAGCTCGGTCCCGAGGAGACGCGCGAGCACCTTGGCCAGCTCGGTCTTGCCGACACCCGCGTCTCCCTCCACCAGGAGCGGCTTGCGCAGGGCTCGAGCCAGGAAGACCGCCGTCGCGATGGCGGGGTCGGCGATGTACCCCTCGCCCTCCAGCGCCGCCAGCAGGTCCCGAACCTCCGCGTTCATGGCTCCGCCGCGACCCCCAGGTAGCGCTCGGGTGTCGCCAGGAAACGCTCGCGGCAGCCGGCGGCACAGAAGTAGAAGTCCCGCCCCTCGTGGCGGGCCGTGTGCCGCGCCCCCTCGATACGCACGGTCATTCCGCAGACGGGGTCGCGTGCCTCGGCCGGGGGAGCCGCGACGGAGGCGATGGGCTGCTCGCGAGCGGCCTCGCGCCGAAGCTTCACGATCTCGGCCAGGATGCTGAGGGCGATCTCCTCGGGGAGCCGCGCCCCCAGGTCGAGGCCCGCCGGGCTCCGGACGCCCGCGAGTGTCGTCTCGGGCGCCTTGTCGGCCAGGAGCCTTCGCATCTCGGCGAAGCGCTTGGGGCTCGCGACCACCCCAAGGTAGTCGGGCTGGTGCGCCAGGGCCGCGAGCACCGCGTCCTCGTCCCACTGCCCCTGGGTCGCCACGATCGCGAACAGCGGGGCGGCGGTCTTGGGGATGCGAAGGGCCCGGGGCTCGGTCGTGATGGAAGCGGCGCCCGGGAAGGCCGAGGCGTCGGCCATCGGATCGACCGCGTGGACGAGATAGCCCATTGCCTGCGCCAGGCGGGCGGTGGCCCGGGCGGCGGGGGAGACCCCGTAGACCACGACGACCGGCGGGGGCAGCACCGGCTGGATGTGGATCTCCACGTTCCCTCCGCTGTGACACGTCATCAGGTAGACCGAGACGCCGGGGCGCTCCCGCGAGGCAGGATCGGGATCGAGGGCGAGAAACCGGGGGCGGCCGTCGTCCATCGCCTTGCGGGCCTCGCTGAGGACCGTCTCTCTCGTGCAGCTCCCGCCCACCCAACCCCTGAGCTCGCCGTCGCGGGTCACGACGGCCATGTCCCCGACCTGCGCCGAGATCGGGGCCTTGCGGCCCACCACCGTGGCGATGGCGAAGGGCTCGCCACGCCGGGCAAGGTCTGCGGCCAGAGCGAGGAGATCCTGGTGTCCCATGGGCTAGGGCCCGGTCACTCGCGCCCGGATCTGCTCGTAGTCCTCGGCCACGTCCAGGTCCCGGAGCGCGTCCGCCGGCCACTCCAGCGCGACGGCTTCTGCGGCATGGCGCCGGATCACGGGCTTGGCGCAGCTCTTGTCGTCGCTGGCGAGCAGCTCCGGGAACAGCGAGCGTTCGAAGAGGCTGGGGGGGGCTTGTGTATCGCCGTAACGCGACACGACGAGCGGCGCCCCCGTCTCGCGCCGGCGCCCGACGAGCGCCGCGATCATGTCGGCCGTGACGAGGGGCATGTCGGCGAGGATGAGGACGAGGGCGTCGGCCTTGGTCTCCGAGACTCGCGCGACGCCGGTGCGAACCGACGTGCCGGCGCCTCGCGTGTGGTCGGGGTTGACGACCACCACGCAGGGCAGGCCGTTCAACTCCTCGCGAACCCGCTCGGCCTCGTGGCCGAGCACCACGACCACCGGATCGAGCCCGGCCTCGACGGCGACCCGCGCGGCGCGTCGCACGACCGTCTCGCCTCCGAGCTCGAGGAGGAGCTTGTTCCGCCCGAGGCGGACGGAGGACCCCGCCGCCAGCAGCACACCCGCGACGGCCGGGGCGTCAGTCGGTGCCATCGAAGGCCACAGCAGGCGCAGCGTCGTCGCGTTCCGGCGCGACGCCCTGCCCCGACGCGCGCCTCGTCTCTTGCCAATGCTTCACGACAGAGCCTCGAGTGCTTCGCCGACTCTACCAGCACAATGATCGCCGTATCAACCGGCCTTGACGCCCGCGCTCGTGGCAAGAGGGCCCCGACTTGTGCCCGACAACCGATCGCGGCGAACATCATGCGAGGGAACGATGTTCAAGACGTTGAACGGTCGCGGGTCGGTCCTCCTGCTGGCGCTCGTTGCCGCGGCGAGCTGTTCGGGAGACGCCAACTCCCAGCCAGGCACCGTGCGCCTGCCCAGCTCCGTTCCCCCGGGCGCGGAACGGGCGCTCTTCGTGGGCAACTCGCTGACCGATGCGAACGAGCTGCCGCTGATCGTCGAGGCCTTGGCGGGCGCCGGAGGGCATCCGTTGGCCGTCGAGTCGATCACCTACGGCGGCGTGTCTCTCGAAGACCACTGGGCCCGCGGAACCCAGGATCAGGTCACGGCCGGCGGCTGGCGCTTCGTGGTGCTCCAGCAGGGTCCCTCGGCGCTGCCCGACAGCCGCGTGAACCTGCGCGAATGGACCCGCCGCTTCGACGCGGTGATACGCCAGGCGGGCGGGCTCACGGCCCTGTACATGGTCTGGCCCGAGAGCTCGCGTCGCGAGGCGTTTCCCGACGTGAGCGCGTCCTACCGTCTCGCGGCGCAGGACGTGGGTGGAATCCTGCTCCCTGCCGGTGACGCCTGGCTCGAGGCCTGGCGCCGCGATCCGTCGCTACCCCTCTACGGCCCGGACGGATTCCATCCGAGCGTGACCGGCTCGTACCTCGCCGCGCTGACGATCTACGGCGGCCTCACGGGCAATTCCACCGTCGCGTTGCCGGGACGGCTGCGGCTCCGCAGCGGGACGGAAGTCGACATCGACGCGGTGGCGGTACCCGTGCTTCAGGCCGCGGCCGACAAGGCGCTCGGACGCTAGGCTCGGATCAGGGGACGAGCAGGACCTTCCCGAAGTTCTCTAGCGTGGGTGGTGCGTCTGTGACAGACTCCCCGGTCGGTTCGCATCAAGGAGCCTTGGGCGCGAGCCGCCGGGAGGAGAGCGCGATTCGAGCGAGGCCAAGTGCGTGGGGCGCCCTCTCGATCCTCCTTGCGTTGCCGGCGCTCGGCATCGGGCAAGAAGGAGAGGCGAACGGCATCGGCCAGCCGGTCGCGGACTACGACAAGCCGCCGAAGCCCCTCAAGATGACGAGGCCGCAGTACCCCAAGGCGGCCTTCGACGCCAAGATCGAAGGCACGGTCGTTGTCGAGATCCTGATCGACGAGAAGGGGCGGGTTCATCCACAGCGCGTCCTGACGTCGATCCCAGCCCTGGACGCCGCCGCGATCGCTACTGTCAAGGAGTGGGTCTTTTCTCCTGCGACTAAGAAGGGCCACGCGGTGGCCACCATAGCCCACGCCCCCATCGGTTTCCGCGTCTTCGACAAGCTCCCGGATCAGACCCCAAAGGCACCCTCACCATCGCCACCCCCACCTCCCCCAGCGCCGCGCAATGGAACCGCGGGCGACCCGCTGCAGTCCTCGATCGCCCAGGAGACGGGGGCGGTGGAGGCGGTTCGCGGCGGGCGGTTCCTTCCCCTGCCCGAGGCTTTTCATTCCCCGAGGTTGACGGTGAGCGTGAGCTTCTATTACAACGAGGGACCGACTCAATCGACCCCGTCCAATCCCTGACTGCGAAGGAGGAGAAGCATGTTCGGCAAGACCGTGTCCCAATACCTGGGCTTCCAGAAGATCTTCCTGATCCTGATCGCGCTGGCTTTCCTCGTGCGCCTCGGGCTCTCACTGAGCGGCACGCCGAACTCCGTCTCGAAGTGGGTCAGCGTGACCGTCGTGTTGCTCGCCGGCGTCGTGTACTACGGCGTTGCGACGCACACGAGCGGCTTCGGGAGCTACAAGCAGCTCTACCCGCTGGTGCTGTTTCAGAGCCTGCTGGGGGAGGGATTGGTCGCGGCGGCCGTCACGCTGGCCATCGTCACCGGGACCGACAACATCTACACCGCTCCTGAGTACAGCGGTGGTGGCGATGGGAAGAACTGGACTCACGTCGTGGCTCACCTCGCGGTCGCGGCAGTGATCCTGCCCCTCATCAGCTGGGGTCTCAGCTCCCTGATCATGCTCGTGACGAAGAAGGTGGCGCCCCGTCGTGCCTGACCTGTCGCCTGGTCGCGGCCCACGTCGGATCGCCATCGTTGCGCCACGAGAAGTCAGTCTCGCGGGTCTCCCGGTTCCAACAACAGCGTCTTGACGTCCGCCAGGATGGACTGGGGGTACAGGAACGTCGACGTGTAGATCTCGCGGACGTAGCCCGCGCGGTCGATCAAGAAAACCTTGAGGACGTGGGAGAGCTGGCGCACCGGCTGGCCGCTCGAGAGGTCCGTGGAGTAGCGCACATCCTGGCCGAACCCTTCCACGAGAGGCATCAGCTCTTGGACCGAGGGTGTCGTCAGGAACAACCAGGGCACGCCGCCACGATCGGCGAGAAGGCTTCCGGCATAGCGTTTCATGACGGCCGGCGAGTCACGCTCGGGATCGAAGCTCAGCGTGACGAGCTGCACCTTCTCCTTCAGGTCGGGCATGGCCTGGATCTGGTACTTGAGTTGGGCGAACACCTGGTAGGCCAGGGGACAGCCTTCCGGGTCGGTGCAGCTCGTGTAGATGAAGCCGAGCAGCGTGATCCTCTCGCTCGTGAGGCGTGACAGCGACTCCGTCCGGCCATCGGGCGTGAGCACCGGGCCATCGGGGGCGCGCATGATGCGGTGGAGCTCGTATGTTCCGGGCTCGGGGGGAGTGAAGGCGAGCGGCGGCCTCGGCTCGTCGGCTGCTCGAGCGGAGGCCGCCACTGCCACGAGCCCGGTGACGGCCAGGCCCAGGAAGGTGCGAAGGCTCACCGGTACGCGACGCGCAGGACCTTGGAGCCGAGCTTCATGTGGTGGGCGCGCCCCAGCTTCTCCTTGGTGAAGTCGACCTCGAACACCTGCTTCAGCTCGTGGCCGTCCCAGGAGAACCCGCGCAGGAACTGCTCGTTGTCGTCCCCGGCCTTGTCCCAGTTCGCCAGCAGCGACGACGTGATGTACACGCGCGTCCCGTCCCAGCTCTGCGACACCATGTTGACCTGCCGTCCCGTGTGCTTCTCGTAGGTCTGCTTCGGCGCCTGCGGGTTCGAGAGATCGAAGTAGCGGGTCATGCCGTCCATGAAGGTGTTCACCCAGAGCCCCTTGCCATCGCGGGTGATGCTGATGTCCACCGGCAGCGGGATCTTCGTCGGGTCGCCGATGGTGGCGACCTCCTTGGCTTGCCACTGTCCCGCAGCATCCGGACGCACGAGCCACAGCTTCGAGGTGAGCGCGGCCGCCGTGATCGCCCAGTCGTCGCCCGGGTTCAGGGACCAGCGGATCTCGAGGGGAGCGCCCGGAACGGCCATGACCTTCGTGGGCTTCATCGCCTTCAGGTCCCACGCGACCATCGTGTTGCCGAAGCGCTTCATCGCCGCTTCGTCCTTGATCAGGTCGCCCAGCGGGCGCATGTAGTTCTGGTAGCCCGTGAAGCTCGACGTCAGCATGACGTTCTTCCTCGGGTTCACGGCCAGGTCGTAGCCGTAGCCATCGCCGCCGTCAGCGACCGGCATCGGATAGCTCGCGATGAAGTCGCCCTTGTTGTTGTAGACCGCCATGCCGGTGACGCCGCCCTTGTCCTTCTCGTTCGAGAGAGCCTGGACGACCATGCGGCCCGGCAGGGCGTAGTAGGTGTGGGGACCGATGTAGCCGGTCTTCGAGGCCAGGCTGGTGATGGTCTTGACGAGCTTCGGCCTCCCGGGATCGGTCGCGATGTCGAACACGTAGATGTCGCTGCCCGCCAGGCCGCCGGCCCAGATCTGACGCCGATCGTCGGTGAAGCCCATGTGGTGGGCCTCGCCGCGGCCGCCGACGGACACCTGGCTGACGACCTTCCCGTACATCGCTGATTTCGGGTCGACGTCCACGGTGACCAGCTTGTCCGAGCCGTCACCGAGCCCCTCGACGCCGAGGGCCCAGACGTAGACGTAGTCCTCCTGCCCCTTGATGAGGCTCGTGACGTAGGGCGAGTTGCACGTTTCGTCGCCCTCGGCCAAGGGCGCAGGGAGCCCGAACGCCATGACCGTTGCCGCCGCGACAAGAGGGATCGAAAGGGCTGGGTGCATGAGCTTCATGACTTGACCTCCCGTGTGAGACCGACATCCTACGCCCGCCTAAACGAGCCGCGCTAGGCCTTTTCGCCAAGGGCGGACCCCTTCCGGCGCGGCTGTTCCGAAAGGTGACAGGAGACAGGGAGGCGCGGCCGGGGCGCGGCGTAGTCCCCGCGGGGGAAGTGTTGATCCGTCGGGACTTCCGAGGTCGTTCGCCAGGGCGGCACGCCTGTTGCCTTCATGGTCACTGGCGTGGCGCACCAAGGGAGGTGCCGGATGCAGCCTTTGGAAGGGCACACTGACTCGTTCGACCGCCCGGAGGGTGAGGAGCCCATCAGGATCTGGATCGACAACGGAGAGGGTTCCATCGCCCGCGGCCTGGTCGAGGTTCTTTCCGAGAGCGGAGCTGTCGTTCGGTTGGTCGGCGCAGCCCCGATCGTCTCGGGAGACGACGTCGTCGTACGGATCGCCGTCAGCCGGACGTCTCCGACGCTCGGAGGGGCCGCCCGTGTCTGCCGGGTTCACTCGGATGGCGACGTGTGGGAATGCGAGCTCGAATGGACCCACGTGGGGCGCGAGCGGGACCAGCTTGCTTCGCTCGTCGTCTCCCTGGGCTGACGTCGCTTCCGACCGCACGTTCACTGCGCCCGAAGGCTACGTGCCTTCTCGACGAGCTGAACGAATTCGGCGCGAAGGCCCCCCTTGTCCTCGCCAACCGAAGGGCGCGCCCACTCGAGGACCTTGGCGAGGTCGGCGTCCCCCCTGTGGGGCGAGTCCCGCAGGGTCATCCCGAAGGCCGCTACGGCCGCGGCGAACCGGAAGTCGTCCGAGGCCGCTCGGAAGGCCCTGGCGTCGTCCCGGAGCGGGACCTCGACCAGTGAGCTCTGATCCGAGTCCGGCTGCTTGTATCGCAGCCTCAGCGTCAGCAGCTCCCCGGTATGCGGGACCTCCGCCGGGCGAGTGGGCTGCTGGTACTTGAGAGGGTCCACGCCCGGAACCGAGATAGGAACGCCGACGGGCACGAGCTCGTAGAAGGCAGTCACCGTGTGGCCGGCGCCGATGTCTCCGGCATCGCTGCTTGTCGTCGTTGAAGTCCTGGTGGGCCAGGACTCGGTTCTCGTACCCGATGAGGCGGAACGCCTGCACCTGGCGAGGGTTGAACTCGATCTGGATCTTCACGTCCTTCGCGATCGTCATGAGCGTGCCCCCGACCTGCTCCACGAGAACCTTGCGGGCCTCGGCCAGGCCGTCGATGTAGGCGTAGTTGCCGTTGCCGTGATCCGCGAGCTTCTCGAGCGTCGAGTCCTTGAGGTTCCCCATCCCGAAGCCGAGCGCGGTGAGGAAGACACCGGTCTTCGCCTTCTCCTCGATCAGGCGAACGAGCTCGCCCTCGCTCGTCACGCCCACGTTGAAGTCGCCGTCGGTCGCGAGAATCACCCGGTTGATGCCCCCCTTGACGAAGCCCGCGGCGGCCGTCTCGTAGGCGAGGCGGATGCCGGCGCTGCCATGGGTCGCGCCGCCCGGCGACAGGGATTCGACCGCCGACAGGATGGTCGTCGCCTCCGTCGCCGGCGTGGAGGGAAGCGCGAGCCCTTGGGCGCCGGCGTAGACCACTATGGCGACGTGGTCCCTTGGACCCAGCTCGTTCGACCAGGAGGCGCATCGCGGCCTTGACGAGCGGCAGCTTGTTGGGCTGGTCCATGGAGCCCGAGACGTCGAGGAGGAACACGAGATTCGCCGGCGGGCGCTCGCTGCGGGGAACTTCGCGGCCCTTGATGGCCACCCGTACGAGCCGATGGTCCGGCTTCCAAGGGCAGGAAGCCGTGTCCATGTGGACCGCGAACGGGCGGCCATCGAGCGGGGGAGCGTAGGCGTAGGGGAAGTAGTTGACCAGCTCCTCGATGCGGACAGCGTCCTTTGGCGGAAGGCTGCCCTGGTTCAGGAAGCGGCGGACGATCGCGTAGGACGCCGTATCGACATCGACCGAGAACGTCGACCGCGGGTCTTGGGCGACGAGGACGAACGGGTTCTCGGGCGTGTGGCTGTAGGCTTCCGTGTTGAGCGGAGCCGAGGGGGACCGCAGCCCCTGAAGCTTGTCGATGGCCTCGTTAGAGAGGTACCCGAGAGCCCCCAGCTGCTTTGCTTCCCGCGGGCTCATCAGCTCGCGTGTCCGATCCGTCTCGACGGCAGGCGTCTCCGGCATGCTTGGACGCGGTGCCACGTAGACTCGGGCGCGCAGGAGGGACGGAAGGCTGACGGCGAGAACAAGGACTACCGCGGCCGCCGCGGAGGCCAGAACGGCGGCCACCCGCAGAGGGCTGGGAAAGCGCCGTCCGGAAGGCACCATTCCGGTAGGTTGACGAGTCGTTGCGGCCTCGATCGCGCTCCGCTGTTCGGGCGTCAGCTCGTGACGTGGCGCGGAGCCAAAGGCCTCGCGGAGAGCGGCGGCGGTCTTCCGGATCTCCTCCACCTCCTTACGGGAATCTTCAGAGCCGGCCATCTGTGCTTCGACGATCGAGCGCTCCTTGTCGTCAAGGTCGCCCAGCGCGTAGGCCGTGACCTTTGGATCGTCCAGTTCGTCACGCATCAGACCGTCCTCCTTCGGGGCGCGGCAATGTGGCGGCATCGGCGACGCGCATCCGCTGTCGGACCTGCCGTATGGCGGTGTGAATCAGGACGCCGACATTGCTCACGGAGTGCCGTGTGATGGCGCTGATCTCCTTGTAGCTGAGCTCCTCCTGGAAGCGGAGGCGCAGCACCTCCTGGTACGTGGGCGAGAGCTCCCTTACCGCGGCGAGAACACGCCGGGTGTCGTCGCCCTTCTCGAGGAGCCGGTGTGGATCGTCGTCGGGGCCGACCGTGGGCGGGGCGTGACTCTCGTCAAGCGATTGCAAAGGACCCTCCTTCTTACGGACATCGAGGGCGCGATTGCGGCAAACGCGGAAGAGCCATGCCGGCAGGTGATCGGCAATGGCGTCCAGGTCCTCCAGGCAGAGGCGCAGGAACGTGTCTTGGACCACGTCCCGCCCGGATTCCAGGTCGCCCGTGATCCGGGCGGCGAAAGCGATCAACCGGCCTTGATACTGGTCGATCGCCGATCGAATCCGCTCCAGTCGCGCCGCCGCAGGGTTGGACATGCTCCTCGCAGTACGCCGTTGCCGTGCCTTCCGCGTCCCAACCGACCCTCGTCAAGGGAATGACGATCTCGGGGGCGGTTTCTTAGGCCAAGTCCGAGGGGAGGACAGCCTATCTCGGCGAGATCCAGTAGCCGCGCCGGGCACGTACCTCGGCCTTCTGGCTCTTCAATCGGACCTCGATCTTGTGCCAGCCGACCCTCCGGACGCCCGTTGGCGAATAGCGCAGGACATAGCGATGGCGCATCGAGTCGACGACGGCCCCGAAGGCCTCCTTGAGCCGCGCCGGCGAATCGGCGGTCAAGGCCTGACCGCCGACGCTGTCCGCGACCTCCTGCAACGCCCGATCTGTCTTCGAAGGGGGTTTTGGGGGTAGACCATAGAGGGGTGGCCTCCACGCGACGATGTCGATGAGGGCGGTCGATCGCTCGACCATCTCCCGTAGCTGCCGCGGGCCCAGCCAACTCGCGTCATCGTCCCCATCCGTGAACAGAACGACCAGGGGTCGGAGCGCGTCGGTCAGCGCCACAGCGGCGTAGAGGGCGTCGAAGGCGGCTGTGGTGCCCTCGGCGTGGAGTTTCTGAAGGGCACTGCGGACCGCGCCCTTGTCGGCCGTTGGGGGCGCGAGCCAGGCGATCTCCTCGGAGAAACCCATCAGCCCAGCCTTGTCCGCTGGTCGCAGCTCATCGAGAAGGGTATCGGCCGCTTCTTGGAGGGCGACCAGCTCTTCCCCTTCCGTGCTGCTGCTCGTGTCGCACACCAGAACCGCGACGATGGGGCGGGAGTCCGCCGACACCAGTTCCACCTCCTGCGGCGCGCCACCGTCCCGTAAGTCGAAATCGGAAGCCGACAAACCGGCCACCGGCCTGCCGTCGTGTGTCACGAAGGCATCGACGAAAACGGCCTCGACCTGCGAGCTGAATACAGGCGGCGCTGGCGTCTGGGCGTACGCCGACCCCACGAGACCGGCGACGAGTCCGAGGGCGATGAAGCGACCGTAGGGGAGGAGCAGCCTCACCTCAGGGCCTCCTGACCCAACGTCTCGACCAGGTCCCTGAAGCCAAGCGCATTCGCTACCAGGTACTCCCAGTAGGGGTCCCGTCTCGATCGTCGGCCGGCGCCCTCCAGTCCGTGTTGGAGCACGCGCAGCGACTCTTCTCCCTCCCCGAGCAGTTGAAGCGCGCGCGACAGGGCGAGCGCGGCCGACTGCGCCTCGGGGTCGAGCTCCGTCGCCGTTCGATACTCGTCGCGAGCGTGGCCGAGGTCGTTTGAGTCCTCGTAGGCCTGGCCCAGGAACAGGTGAGCCAGATAGGCTTGACCAGGATCGGAAGCGCGGGAGACGGCCTCCTTGAGCGCGTCCTGGGCGAGTGCCATCTGCCCCCGGCGCCAGAGGACTCGTCCGAGCCGCACCCTCGCGAGGACGAGGCCCGGATCGCTGGAAATGGCCGCCGCGAGGTTCCGTTGCGCCTCTCCGAGATCATGCCCAGGTGCTGCCCCTCCCGCCCCCGTCGCGAGACTCAGGTTGAGCGTCGCCCTTTCTTCGAGGACGCTGCCAACGCAGAGCAACAGCTCGGCGTCGCCCGGGAACACCTCGAGCCCCCGCCGGCCCCAGCGCTCGGCATCGTCGAAGCAAGCGTCCCACTGGGTCCGCAGGGCCATCATCAAGAAGAACCGGCGCGCGAAGTCCCGGGTCGCACTGCTCCGCGCCAGGAGGGCAGCATAGCGCCCGGCGAAATCGGAAAGGGTTCCAGGGCAAGATCGCGGCTGCTCTACACCCTCGCGACTCGGCCTCTTCGCAAAATCAGTCTCTGCGTGCAGCATGACCGCAACGCGAAGAGCCGTGGGGAGAGGGAGACCGAGCTGATTCGGACACGCGAGCGCGCGGAGCTCGGCCGGGAGGGTCTCGCAGTGCTCTGCCGCGAGTACCAAGGTCCGCATCGCGTCGAACTGCTTCTCCAGATCGCCATTGCTCCATTGCGCGAGCGCTCTCATGGCCCCATAGCGCTCGCCACGGTGGTAACGGCCGAGCAGGGCGACGTAGCTGGGGCGGGGCGGAAGCGCGACCGCGGCCGATGGTTCCGAGGCGAAGAGGCACGCCCCGATCAGGAACGCGATGACAGGCAAGGATTCGACGCGGAACCACGGAGGAGTTGCCAGCTGGTCCCAGTGACAGCGGCCGCCTCTGGGCGATCGTCCTGGTCGCATCTCCATCCTGGGTGTCTGCGCCCCAGGATTCTACCTTGGGAGGCGAGTCACCCGTTCGCGCCCAGTTGGCGCTCGGCGGAGCCTAGACTCGGCTGGGGCCGCTCAGGACGCGAGCCGGGAGGAGGATCACCGCCTTCAGGAGCTGGAAGACTCCCTCGACCGCGATCCCCACCAACCGAAAGGGGAGCATCAGGAGCCAGACGAAGGGATACAAGACCAGAGCCAGCAGGGCAAGTGGCCAGCAGAAGACCAGCAGGATCAGCCAGAGCAGGAATTTCGCCATCGGATCATCTCCGCTACCGTGAGTACGCTTGGGAGCCCGCGATCGTTCCAGGCGGCGTCGGACCCCCCGGCCAAGGCCGTGAGTCTCGCACAAAGAACGGGCCGGCCCTGGCGACTACGAGCGTGCCTGTTCGTGCCAGCGGAGGACGCGCAGGGCGCGGAGGGTGTTCCAGCGGCTCGGGCGGCCCTCGTCCTTGTCCATCTCGACCGGCATCCGGCCGGGGTGCCGGGTCTCGAGCGGCCACCGGCCGTCGCCAGAGCGCTTGGAAGCGACCAGCCCGATCGCCTCAGCCACTCGCTCGTCCGGCGCGACGCCGGCGCGGCGGAGGTACTCCAGCCCCCGCAGCACGTCGTAGTGCCACCACGTGGGGAAGGCGAAGCGGGTCCAGGCGGCGTCGACGACCTCGCCCGTCGACCGCCGGCGGAAGAGGCGGCGCTCGAGAAGGTACTCCTGCCCGCGGAGGCGGGCCGCGGTCACTTCCGGACTGCTCCCGGCGGCCCGTTCGTGCTCGAGCAGGGCCTCGAGCACGCAGATCGTGGTGTTGAACGACGACCGCGTCGAGCCGCGCTCGGCCTCGCAGTTCCAGCCGCCGTCGGGGAGCTGCTCGCCGAGCAGCCGGTCGACGATGCCGCGGACGTCCTGGCCGAAGTAGGCCGCGCTCGCCGCAACCTGGCCGTTGATGCACGGCTCGACCTCGCCCGTGAAGTAGGGATTGCTATCGCAGTCCTGCGGGCCGCATCCTTGCCACGTCACGCGGTCGCGGACGAGGCCCACCGCGCGCCGTGCTTCGGTGCTGCCGGGATCGAGACCCATTTTCCTGAGCAGCGTCAGGGCATGCATCGTCGAGTCCCAGCCGCGGTTCCAGGCCGCGTTGCCCCACCGGCCGTCGGCCGCCTGGAGGGCCAGCAGCCGCGCGCCGGCGCCTTCGGTGGCGACGCGGGCGCGCTCGGCCGCGACCTCCACCGCGGGCGCATCGATCAAGTCCCGCATCACCTGCCAGCGGATGGACGGGTCCGAGTCGAGCAGCCAGAGAATGGGAACGGGGAGGCCAGAGGTCATTCGAGCAGGTGAAGAATCGCCTGCTGAAGCGGATCGGACGATGGTGCGCGACGGTACATGACGTCTTTGGCGAGCCAGTCCAGCTGTTCCTGCACCAACTGTACCTGGTGCTGGGTCAGGCTGGATTCCCTGCAAAACGGTGAGGCCTTGAGACCATTGGCCTCCGACTGAAGATAGTTCAGATATGCCTGTCGAGCTAGAAAGCCAAGTTCTCGAGCTGGTAGCTTGTCCATCTCGGCATCTGGCATGGTCAGGTGCCGATACTTCAAACCCTTGTCGGGGATTTCGCCGGTGGCGGGAACGAAGCGCTCCCTCCGAATAGCGCCAAGGAAGCGATCCGCTTCGTCCAGGTTGGCAAGTGCCTCGCTTTCCCGCATGAGATTGCGGGCTCGGTATCGCACCCAAAGCAACTGGAGGCGAATGGGGAGGTCTCCCAGGAACTGGACGTATGGTCGTTTGTCGGTCGGCGCAGGTTCCGACTCGAGGGCCCTTCTCCTGTAGATCTCGAGGAGAAGGTCGTGTCGCGCCACTCGACCATCGGCCCCTCGATTGACTACGTCCCCAGGAAGTTCCTCACAGCCCTCCTTGGCCGCCGTCGGCTGTAGCGCGCAGTCGAGCTCGTTGTCGGCGACAGGGATCTCGCCAGCCGCCAGATCCTCGGTGAGGATTCCATCGCGGATCGCCTCCAGGTGAGCCGAGGTGGCCTCGATCGGTCCTGTCGGTCGCGAGACCTCCAGGACCTCCCTGGTGGAAGCCGACTTGGCGAGGCGGCGAGTCAGCCGTTCGCGAAGACCGACATCGGTCGACAGCCCTGGCAGCGACGCGAGAATTGCCCGTGCCTGCGTGGATACGAGTCGTATTCGCGCGCCACCCGACCAGAAATCCGTTGGGTCCCTCTCGATCGCGCGGTGGAATAGCTTCTCCGCCGTGACGTGGTCCTGGGCGGCGAGTTTGTCCCGGCCCTCTATGGTTGGCCCGACTACCCTGGAGGCGTAGAACCGGACCGGCGCCACGCACGCGACTCCGTTGAACGCGGTCAGAAGAATGGGCACCATCGCAAGGTATCCGCCCATATGGAGGATTTCCTGCCAACCCGTCAGGGGATAGAGCCGACGCACTACCTTCAGGAGGATGCCGTACACGACTCCTGCGACAAGCAGAGCAAAGAGAAACGCCGACGCGGCAAATGCGAGGGCTGAATCACCGATCGCCGGATAGAGGAGGTTTTGGGCGGCATATCCAAGAATCTCTCCGATGAGAGGGAAGGGGAGGAGGTATGAAAGCGCAGCGAATTCCGTGGGGTAGCTGCGGGGGCTGCCGGCCCACATACGGGCCCAGAACGTCACGAAGGTCAGGACAGCGAAGAAAGACAGCGCCGACAATACTATTGATGCATCGAGCCCAAAGAGTCCCTGACCGAACGCCTCGAGGGTGTGCCCAAGAGCGGCCAACCGCGCGTCGTAGGTGGGATTGTCGAAGAAGGACTCGTGGACTCCGACGAGTGTTGCGACGACGGATTTCATCATCGAGCCAGCGATGACCGTCAAGACTACAAAGGGAAGGAACGCCACAGGGGCCGGGGGAGTGGTGAGGGCGGGTGTCTCGAGATCCTCCGCGGTCCGAGTCGACGTCTCGAGAGCGATCTGCACCGGCGATCGAAGGGCAAACGAGAGAGTCTTGCCGTACCCGCGAACCAGATTCCGGGTGGCGAGCATCCACTTGCTGAGGCCTTCTCTAGATGGCGGTTCGGGCAAACCCATGCGCTCTACCCCAGCTGTCTCCGAGGGATCACTGGTTCTCGCCATCCTGCGTCGCGCGCCGGGGCGCATCACGACCACCAACTCGGCCGTACGGCTCGATCCGCACCAGCCCCCCGGTGCGCGACAACGTCTGATTGTCCAAGAAGCAAAAGGATAATAGTACAAACCGCGGCTCGCGGCGCAAACCACAACGCCAGGCCACCCGCGTTGCGCTAAGCTGCTCGTGATGGAGACGCTCGGTACGCCGTACCTGTTGATCGCGACCCCAGCCCTGCGCGACCCCAACTTTGCGGAGACGGTCGTGCTGATGGGCCAACACGGAGAGCAGGGGGCTCTCGGCTGGGTCATCAACCGGCTGCACGAACGACCGGCGCGAGAGATGCTCGGGGCCGCGGACAGCGAGCGCGTTCACGCCGAGACACCCCTCCACATTGGCGGACCGGTGCCCACGGAGACGCTGCTGGGGCTCTTCCACGAAGCCGTCGACGGCGTGGACTCGACCGAGGTGGCGCCGGGCCTCTGGTTGTCGGGGTCCGCCGACCTCCTCTCGCTGCTCTTCTCGCGAGCGCCTGGTTCGGGGCTCGTACGGGGCCGTCTCGTGTTCGGGTACGCGGGCTGGGGGCCCGGCCAGCTCGAGCGCGAGATGCAGGAGGGCGCGTGGCTGGCCCTTCCCAACGACCAGGAGCTGGCCTTCGCTGCTTGCGTGGGCGACCTTTGGCGGCGCTGCTTCGACCGCCTGGGCATCAACCCGGCCATGCTCACCAGCCCGACCGGCCGCAAGCACTAGGTCCGGCCGCCCCCGGTCAAGATCAGCTGCCTGATTTGTCTCGGCGTCGCTCCTCAGTCCTTGCGTGCGTCGATCTTCCGAATTGCCTGCTTGCCGGGAAGGAGTTTCGCGGTTCCCGTCATGTGTGGGCCATCGACCACGAGGCACCACACGCTATGGACTCGCGGCGAGGTGAACTCCGCCTTCCAGCAAGCATCACCCGTGTCGTACGCCAGGTCCATCTCACCCATGGGCTCACGCCGACCGTCGAGCACCTTGTCAGCCTTCCAATGGACCGTGCCGGGTTTCGCTCCCGTCGCGAACTCGTAGACGACCACCTCGTCATGGCACGCAGGAGCGGCAACGCGGTCGGTACAGCTCGAGGTGCCTCGCCAGACGCCCGTTGGGGCAGCCTGCCCAGGTACGGCGTCCGCACCGAAGGCGAACAGCGGAGCCCCGAACGCCAGGATCGCGGCCAACGTAGCGTCTGCCCTGAGTGGGGTCACGTGGGTTACTCGCGCCCCCATCCGGGCGGAAGGCCTGCGCGCCGCAGCTCCTCCTCGAGGTCCTCGAGGGCCTTCCGCGAAGCGCGGACTTCGTCCGTCTCCTCGAAGACGCGCACCTGCTGCTGGACGGGGATCCCGCTCACGAAGACGACCTGCACGCGCGTCTGCCACGCGGCGGCCTCGGCTTGGCGAGCCCGCTGCCGGGCGTCGGCGAAGCGCCGACGCCAAGCGCCTTCCAGGGCAGGATCGAGGGCGGGAGTAGGCGCGGTCGGCCGCGAGGCGGGACTCGGAGAAGGCGAAGCCTTTGGCGTGGCGGCATGGGCGGCGTCGTGGACCCGGTGAAGGTCCTCCTCGGTGAGCGAAGTGGTGGCGGGTGGCAGGCTCTTGCGCCGCTCCCGTTCCCGCCGAGCGGCCTCCGCGAGAGACTGCCCTGCGGCCGGCGCGTCTCCGAGACCGGCGAAGACGAGCCAGACCACCACCGGAGCGACGGCGTCGCGCGTCCTCTTCACGCGGAGAGGATACTCCCTCGGCGGAGCGGCCGGTCCTACGCGACCCTCCTGCGCGGCGAGGTGACGAGGCGAACCCTGTTTCCAAGTCGGGCGAGCATGTCGATGAGAGCGTCAGCGCTGAACAGCTCGACGCGGCCGCGGAGCAGATCGCTGACTCGTGGTTGAGTGATTCCAAGGAGCTTCGCGGCCTGCGCTTGTTTCAAGCCGCGGGATGCGAGCTCCTTCTCAAGCTGGATCATGAGGTCGGCGCGCACCAGGAGGTGCTCTGCCTTGCCGGGCGGGAACCCGAGATCGCGGAACACGTTTCCGCTGGACCGAGTGATTCGAGGCCTGGTCTTCTGCGTCATCGCACCCTCCGCTTCGTCGCCCGCACCTCGCGTAGTCGATTGCGGGCCACCTCGATATGCCGGGCCAGAGTCTTCCGCGACCGCTTCTCGAAGGCGTGCAGCACATAGACGCCTTCCTCGAAGCGGGCGATGTAGAGCACTCGGTGCTGGCGCCCGGTGTGGATTCGGATCTTTGCCTCTGTCCACAATAGCGAGTTATACAAGATCCAGTATGCACGTGCAAACCCGGGTGAGCAGCGCGTTGCGGGCTCTCCAGGTCCGCCCCTCGCCTGGTTCGACACGCTGGCGGGCATACCGGCCCCTTCAGCGCCGAGGCGGTCCCGCGGCGCAGCTGGGAGTGTCCATCTCGATCAGGTGGGGTCCGAGTCCTGCTCCCTGAAGGGGACCCTCGACGCCGCCCAACACTGTGAACACCAAGATGGCGTGGATGCCCGGGAAGGGTGCGCTTCGCGCAACCTAGGGTCTGGTACTATTCGGCATCTCCGAGTCTCGTGGAGGAATCAAATGTCCAATTTCACCAGACGTGAGTTCCTGAAAACCGGACTTGCCGCCGGAACGCTTGCGGTCACTGGTCTGCCGCCGCTGATGGCTGAGCGCCAGACGGCAACCGACTTCGTGACCCTGGGGAGGTCCGGAGTGAAGGTGACGCGGCTGGCCTTCGGAACGGGGAGCATCAGCGGCCAGGTGCAGCGTGACCTCGGCCAGGAGGGGTTCACACGTCTGGTGCGCCACGCCTACGATCGCGGCATTCGGTTCTTCGAGACCGCCGAATCGTACGGTGAGATGCACAAGATGCTGGGCGTCGCCCTGAAGGGCATTCCGCGTGACAGCTACCAACTGATGTCCAAGGTGACCACTCGCGATGGCGTGATCCCTCAACAGAAATTCGACGAGCTGCGCACGCTGGCGAACACGGAGTATTTCGACATCATGCTGCTCCACTGGCAGCATACCGGGACCTGGCCCGCCGACACCCACCGCTGGCAGGACGCGATTCTGGAAGCCGAATCGAAGAAGGCCGTGGTGAGCCACGGCGCGTCGGTCCACGGCCTGCCGGCCCTGCGGCGAGTCCCAGGGAATGAATGGCTCAACGTCGCCATGATCCGGGTGAACCACAAGGGCAAGAGCATGGACGCCGAGAACTACGACACCCAGGATCTGGGGAACGTCTCCGAGGTCGTCGAGCACGTGAAGCAAGTCCGGAAAGAAGGAATGGGCGTCATCTCGATGAAGCTCGTCGGCGAAGGAACGTTCAACCGCGAGGACCGGCAGAAGGCGATGAGGTTCGCGTTCAGGAATGCCGGAGTGGACTGCGTGACCGTCGGCTACAAGAGCACCGCCGAGATCGACGAGGCCATCGAGAACCTGGACATGGCGCTTGCGTAGGTGAGTCGGGAGCGCAGCGAGACCGTGGAAGAATGCTGGTCGTTGGAGGCACCATGAGATTCCTGCGCGCCGCTAGCCTGCTCGCTGTGCTCCCGGTCGCGTCCTCGCTCGGCGCGAGCGACACCATCCCTGAACGTGCCTACGATCAGCTCCGCTGGCGTCTCCTCGGACCGCTTCGGGCCGGCTGGGCGCTGTGCGCTGCCGGTATTCCCGGCGACCCGCGGACCTTCTATTTCGGCTCCGCGGACGGCGGGATCTACCGCACCGACGACGCCGGCCGCACCTGGGAGGCGATCTTTGAGCAGTACGGCAGCGCTTCCGTCGGGGCCCTTGCGATCGCTCCCTCGAACCCGAAGGTGATCTGGGTGGGCACGGGCCAGGTTCAGCAACGCTGGGACATCGTGGCGGGCGATGGCATCTACCGCTCGACCGACGGCGGCCAGAGCTTCACGAACGTCGGCCTCAGCGAGACGCGCCACATCGGCCGGATCTGGGTGGACCCGCGCAACGCCGATGTGGCGCTGGTCGCGGCTCTCGGCCATGTGTTCGGCCCCAACCCCGAGCGCGGGGTCTTCCGCACGGAGGACGGCGGGCGCACGTGGGCAAAGGTCCTGTTCAAGAACGCCGACACCGGCGCGGTGGATCTCGCCTCCGACCCGACGCAGCCAGACGTCGTCTACGCCTCGCTGTGGGAAGTGCGCCGCCATCCCTGGATGGACTATTTCCAGCCGCCGGTCGGTCCGGCCAGCGGAATCTGGAAATCCCTCGACGCCGGTCGTACGTGGGCTCCGGTGAAGGGTCAGGGACTTCCCGCGGGACCCGTGGGCCGAATCGGCTTGGTCGTGGCCCAGGGCTCGGCCTCGCGCCGCGTCTACGCCGTGATCGATGCGCCGAAGGGCGCGGGTCTCTACGAGACGAGGGATGGCGGTGATGCGTGGACGCAGGTCAACGCTGACAAGAGCCTGGCCGGTTCGTACATGAACATGGTCATCGTCGACCCGCGGGATGCCGACACGATCTTCGCCATGGGCCGCTCGATCCGCCGCTCCAGTGACGGCGGCAGGACCTTCACGTTCTTCAAAGGCTCGCCGGGCGGCGACGACTATCACTTCCTCTGGATCGATCCGCGCGAGCCGGATCGGATGATCCTCGGCGCCGACCAGGGGGCCGCTGTCACCCTCAACGGCGGCCGCACCTGGAGCACGTGGTACAACCAGCCGACCGGTCAGTTCTATCGCCTCGCCGCCGACGATGGCTTCCCGTATCGCGTGTATAGCGGCCAGCAGGACAACGGCACCGCGACCGTTCCGATCCGCAGCGACTACGGCCAGCTCACGTTCCGCGACTGGCACCCGGTGGGCGCCGACGAGCGCGACGGCGATGTGCCTGACCCGACGAACCACGACACGGTGTACGGCGCCGGCCTCGGCGGCCGGCTCTCAAAATGGGACGGCAAGACTGGACAGGTGCAGAACGTCTCGCCCTGGCCGGAGATCACCTACGGCCAACGTCCGAAGGCGGGCAGCTTCCGCTACTCATGGATCACACCGCTTGCGATCTCGGCGCGTCCTCCGCACGCGATATACCAGGCCTCCCAGGTGCTGTGGCGTTCGACGGACGGAGGCGCGACGTGGCAGACGATCAGCCCCGACCTTACCGGCGCCAAGGCTGGCGCGTCGCGGTGCGCCGGCGACGTGGCGCTGGCAGACGCGACCGCCTGCGGGCTCGGCGTCGTCTTCGCGATTGCCCCCTCGCCCGCGGCCGACGGGACGGTGTGGGTGGGCACCGACAACGGGCGCGTCCACGTGACCCGCGACGACGGTAGAACCTGGGCCGAGGTCACGCCACAGGGGATGAAGGAGTGGACGAAGGTCAACATCATTGACGTGTCGCCGACCGATCCGGCCGTGGCCTACGTCGCGGCCGACCGTCATCGGGCCGACGACTTCCATCCCATTGCGTTCCGTACCCGCGACTACGGCAAGACCTGGGACGAGATTGGCCGCGGCTTGCCTGACGGCGCGTGGGTGGGCGTCGTGCGCCAAGACCCGAATCGGCCGGGTCTGCTATACGCCGGCACCAGCCGCGGCGTCCATGTCTCCTTCGACGACGGCGACCATTGGCAGTCGCTGCAGCTCAACCTGCCGACGACCGGCATCAACGACATGGTCGTGAAGAACGAGGACCTGGTAGTCGCCACGCAGGGCCGCGGGCTGTGGGCGCTCGACGCCGTGACGCCCCTACGCCATCTGGATGCGCGTTCGTTGACAAGTGACGTAGTGATGACGCCGCCCGCAGTGGCTTATCGCATAGGCGCAAACCAGAACAAGGACACGCCGCTGCCTCCCGACGAGCCACGGACGCCGAATCCGCCGGCCGGCGCGGTCCTCGACTACTTCCTGCCCGCGACCCCGAGCGGCCCGGTGACACTCGAAATCGCCGACGCGAGCGGCTCGCTGGTGCGTCGCCTCCGGAGCGACGATCCGCCGCTGGCGCTCAACGCAAAGCCGTACTTCGCGGATCTGTGGCGCCGCGACCCCGAGGGATTGCCGGCCCGCGCCGGCCACAACCGGTTTGTGTGGGACCTGCGCCTACCACGACCACGCGCGGCCGAGTACGAGTACTCGATCGCGGGCGTGCCGGAAGAGCCGACGCCGCTCCTGCCGGCGGGTCCGTTCGTGCTTCCGGGCACGTACGAGGTGCGGGTCATCGTCGACGGCCAGACCGTCGGCCAGAAGCTGACAGTGGCGCAGGATCCGCGCCGCCACGAGACACCGGACGACCTTCGCGTGCTGCTGGCCTTCCAGCGCGAGGTGATGGCCGCACTCGAAAAGTCCGCCGATGCGGCAGGGGAGAAGGAGCGCCTCGAATCCCGGCTCAAGGCCCTGGATGCCGACCATCGCGCGAAGGGCGCAGCTCCCGAGATCGCGAGGGTCCGCGAGGGGCTCGACTCTCTCGGGGGCCCGGGCGGCGCCCAGGAACCCGAGGCGATCAGCCGGCTGTTGGGCTCCCTCGAGACCGACCTCGAGAGCAGCGACGCGCCCCCGAGCGACCCGCAACGCCGGTTCCTGGGCCATTGCCGCGAGGAGCTGGCGCCGGCACTTCGGCGCCTCGAGGCGCTCCGCGCGGGTCCGTTGGCTCGACTGGACGCCCGCCTGCGCTCGATCGGAGTGACGGAAGCGCCGCCAGCTCCTCCGGCCCCGAAGCCGCTCGAATCCGAGGACGCCCCCTAGAGACGAGGCGTTTGTAGAGGTACCGGCCGTAGCTACTGCCCTAGCTGTCGACGAAATACTTCTCGCGGGAGGATGCTTTGAGGACGGTACCGGTGTTCAGAGCGCGGTCGAAACGGTAGAGGTCGTCGACGGTCGAGTACGAGCGCCAGCATGTTTGGAGAACGCTCGCGCTCGCTAAACGTGGCCCATCTCGAAGCGCTCCCCGGCCAAACTGTCCGCGGGGCCGGCAATGCGCGTCACTCTTGGGTTGACTCGCGGCTTTTCAGCCTTCATCGGCGGTGCCTGTTTCGTCTCCGACCGCCTGCTCCCTGACGGTTGGGCCGCGCGATCGTTAGAACCCCCGACACAACCCAGGAGGCATAGCAAAGCCAAGGGCTGCAATCGCTTATCGCGGGTGAGATTCTTCGGGTGTCGGATCCCCTTACAACCTTGGTCTGATTGCGGCTTGACCACGTCCGTTCGGAACAGGCAGGCGATCAATGGTTTAGCGGAGTCTGGAATCAGCGGCATGCTGATTGCTTGTTAATCGACACCCCTCCAACTCAAAGGCAGGAGTTTGCATCTTGGATCCCGCGACGGATCTGCTGGCGCGGAGGAGTCTCCGACTGTGACGAAGACAATCCTTCGCCGCCAGCTGCCGTGTCGCCCGCGTCCCGCCCAATCAACGGAGAGAGGAGCAAAGATGAGGCTGCGAGGGATGACTCCGGCACTGGTGGCCTTGGCGTTGTCGGTGTTGCGTGCCCACACGCTCGAGGCGACGCCGATTCAGTGGTCGGGCAACGGCCACTACTACGAACTGGTGGCTCCCCCCGAGACGTGGGGGAACGCCAAGAGCGCCGCCGAGGGGAGTACATACCTCGGAGCGTTCGGGTATCTCGCGACGATCACGAGCAGCGCCGAGAACGACTGGGTCTTCGCCAACATCGTGCAACCCGGCTATCCGACCAGTCCCGAAGTCGCGGGCCCGTGGATCGGCGGGTTCCAGCAATCGGGAGGCGGCGAGCCCGGAGGCGGCTGGGCTTGGGCAACTGGCGAGGCGTGGTCCTTTACGAATTGGCATCCAGGGCAGCCGGACAACGGAGCCGGTGGAGCAGCGGAGAACAACCTGCAGTTCTGGTCGAACCTGGACAGCAGTTGGAACGATGCTTCCGGCAGCGATCGACAGCTGTCCTATGTCGTCGAATACGCTGTCCCTGAACCCGCGAGTCTCCTGTTATTGAGCTCGGGATTGCTGGGCTTGGGGCGCTTCGCACGGCGGAAGGGCCGCGGGTAGGCGGAAAGAGATCAGACCGTTTCGGGCGCTCCCAATCCGCATATCTCCCGCGGGCGCGACTGACGTGGCCGTCAGGGGCGTAGGAGGCACCACAACGCAACGGTGAACGCGCCCCCATCATGGGCACCTGGATTCCGCCGAACATCAGGACGGGGTGGAACCTCCGGTTTCCAGTTCCACCAAACGAGCCAAGATGAGGCCGTGGAAGCGGTGCTCGGCGGACCGGTACCGCCACCCCAGAAACGCGCCGCAACGCCCGCAGCCCTCCATCTGCCAGGAGTAGCCCGGAAACCAGGTGAACTCGGTCGAGAACGCGCCGCTGCCCCTGCAACCCGGCGCCTTGGAAAAGCACCCGATGTGGAACCTATAGCCATCGGGGTTGGTGAAATGGTGCTCGTGGCTGCCGCCGACCTCGATTCGCGCGGCCGTCGTCGTGACGCCCGCCCTGCAGGCGGCACAGGCGAGGTGGCGGCCACCAACCTCATCGACTCCGGGACGTTCGTGGGTACCCAGGGCCACAGACGGCACCTCGCGTTCAGGCTTCAGGGAGTCCACGGCAAAGTCACGGAGGGATTCTACTCGGCGAAGGTACGCGCTTTCAGCGGCGCGGGATATCCCTCGAAAGCAGGGTTCGCGCGATCAACAAGGCCAGGAGCGGGATGGCAACCGCGGCCGCGTACCGACGACGCGCGGGGCCGGGCCGAGCCGGCCCGATCCGCCCAGTAATTGGCCCTTCCAATACAGTTCGTAGCCATTCTCGACGAGAGTTGGCCCGAGGATGTCCCACGACGCGTGACCGGCCGGCACCGTCACCGCGCGCCGGTACCAGGCGTAGCCGTGGTAGCCGGGATGACCGCGCGCCATCCACCCGCCGACGTAATCGGGCAGGCCCACGTCGCCATCATGGCTGCCCGGCACGGCGGTGAGGTCGATCGTCTCCCAGCCGTTGTCGTCTGTATTGGCGTCCGCCCAGTGTGGGTCATCGCCGGTATGGAATCGCCAGGCGCCATCGAGCAGCGTCGCGGCGGCGCGCAGCGCCGGCGGATCAGGGCGGCCGCCGGTCGCCAGGTCGGCGACCGCGAGGGCGAAGGTCAACAGCGTCGCGATGGCGATGCCGGTGATCAGTTTGCGTTGTGTCGCGTCGATCGATGTCGCCGCCGAAGATATCGACTTGGGCAGCATAGCGTACAGGGTACCATCCAAGACTATTCAACTAGTGGACTTGACCCGGTGTCGTGGACAGAGCGACCGCGTTGGGAAAGGAAGTGCGCATGGCCAAGCTCGTGTTCGGAATGAACCAGTCCCTGGACGGCTACGTCGACCATATGGCCTTTGCGCCAAGCCCCACGCTCTTCCGCCACTTCATCGAGGAGGCTCAGCGGCAGGCGGGCAGTGTGTACGGTCGCCGAATGTATGAGGTCATGCGCTACTGGGACGACGATCATCCTGAATGGAAGCCAGAGGAACGCGCCTTCGCGGCGGCGTGGCGGAACCACCGGAAATGGGTCGTCTCACGCTCGTTGAAGTCGGTCGGCCCCAACGCCAGACTTGTCGAGGGTGATCTTGAGGGCGCAATCCGCGAGCTGAAGGCCGAGCGCGGCGGAGAGATCGAAGTTGCTGGCCCGGGCCTGGCGCAAAGCCTCACCGAACTCGGCCTGATCGATGAGTATCGAATCTACCTGCACCCTGTCGTGCTTGGTCACGGCAAGCCATATTTCGCCGGACCCCGGCCGCCGCTCCGCCTCATGGCCAATGATCGAATTGGCGAGGATGTGATCCGGTTGACCTACGTTCCTGCTTGATCTCGCGACTCGCCGGATGGTCGCATCCGCCTTGCGCGGGAGATCATCAGCGAGGTCGACGCGCTGAGCCATTTCCGAGAGTGGCGCGTGCCGAGTGAGCGCTCATCTTGCTGACGGGGCTTCGTTGTTGTGGCGATGGCCGTCGCCTTGGACGGGCGCGTCCTGCCGCGTACCCGCGATTGCGTACGCTCATCACGAAAAGCTCGACGGCGGCGGATACCCTCGAAAGCTGAGGGCCGCGGAGATCCTCATCGAGTCGAGGATGACGACGATCTCCGACATCTTCGACGTTCTCGTGGCCTGGGACCGTCCTTACAAGAGGGCGGTCCCGGTTGAGAAGGCCCCTCGACGTCCTCCACGAAGAGGCACGGCGCGGCGCAAGCTCGACCGAGAGCTTCTGGAGCTGTTCATTGACGCCAGGGTCTATGGACGGACCATGGTCCAACCTTGAAGTCGAGCTCCCCGCGGACGGCTGAGGCCGCGCGTCCCGGAGGAAGATTGGGCGCGGGCCACGGCGAAGCTACAGGGCGGTCTCCCGCAGGACCTCCTCGATCGTGGTCACCCCGTTCCTGATCTTCTCAAGCCCGCTCATCCGCAAGGTGATCATCCCCTCCTCAACGGCCTTGTTCCTCATCTGTAGGGCCGTCGCCCCAGTCGTGATCAGGTCGCGGATGCCGTCAGTGACCTCCATGGCCTCGAAGAGGCCAACAAACCCCTTGTAGCCAGTTCCGTGGCAGGCCGCGCAGCCCTCGCCCTTGAAGACCTGCAAGGAGCCGATCTCCTCGGGTTTGAAGCCCGTGGTGATCAGCGTCCCCGACGACACCTCGCCGGTCTTGTCCACCTTGCAGTTGGTGCAGACACGGCGCACCAGCCGCTGGGCCACGATCAGGCTCAGCGCGGTGGCAACCAGGAACGGCTCGATGCCCATCTTCACCATGTGCGAGGCGGCGGAGGGCGCGTCGGCAGTGGGCAGCGTCGAGAGGACGAGGTGGCCGTGTTGGGCCAGGCTGGTCGCAATCTCCGCTGTCTCGCGGTCCCGGATCTCGCCCACCAGGATGACATCGGCGTCCAGCTGACTGGCGCACCGCAACGCCCCCGCGAAGCTCAAGCCTATATTGTCGCGGATCTGGATGTGGTTGATGCCTACCAACGGGAGGTCGACCGGGTATTCCGCTGTCATGACATGGACATCCGGCTTGTTGAGAGCTACGACCGCAGCATGCAGGGTATTTGTCTTGCCCGACCTCCTGGGGCCGGTCACCAGCACCATCCCGTTACGCTTGGAGAGCGCGCTCCTGAAACGCTCGAGCGACGGCGGTTCAAAACCCATCTGGGTCATGTCCAGTATGAGCTTCGGCTTGTCGAGCAGGTGCAGGACGATCATCTCGCCCCAGAGGGTGGGCATGGTCGACACACGGAAGTCGAGGTCTCGCTTCCGCTCTTCGACCTTGAGGCGGAGCTTGATGCGACCGCTCTGGGGGAGCCGCTTCTCCGCGATGTCCATCTTCGCCATCAGCTTGACGCGGGAGACGAGCGGGTCGCGCAACTTCATGGGCAGCGCCATCGCGTTGTAGAGGACGCCGTCGATGCGGTACCGGACCCGGAACTCCTCCTCGTAGGGCTCGATGTGGATGTCCGACGCGCCTCGCTTCAGGGCATCGATCAGGACGACGTTGGAGAGCTTGATGACCGGCGCATCGGACGACCTGGCGAAAGCGCCCAGGTCGATCTCGTCTCTTTCGGTCTTGACGGTCTCGAAGTCGGCCTCGGCGTCGGCCATGGAGTCGAGGTCCACCTCCGAGAGGCCGACCGAGGCCATGTCGTCGAAGGTGAGGGCCGATCCGTGGATGACCTCCTTCAGTGAGGGCGCGTCCGGTGCGCGGGACGGACTGTAGTAGCGGTTGATCGCCTTCTCCAGCGCGACCTCCCACGCCAGGACCGGCTCGATGTTAAAGCCGTTCATGAACTTGATTTTGTCCATGGCAAACGTGTTGGTCGGGTCGGCCATGGCGAGCGTGAGTGTCTTGCCGTGCCGAGACAGGGGTAGGACCTGGTACTTCCGTGCCGTCTCGGCGGGAATGAGCTTGATGATTGCAGGGTCGACTTCGAAATCGCCTAGCTTGATCGATGGGACACCGAGGTGGCGTGAGAGCAAGCTGGTGATCTCGTCGTCCTTCAGGATCCTGAGCCTGACGAGGGCTCTTTCGAGTGTGCCCCCGTTCTGCTTCTGGTGGTCCAGCGCGTCCTGCAGCTGCTGCGGAGTGACTATGTTCTCCTTCAGCAGCAGGTCACCGAGTTTGAAGGGCATCTTGTCCTCGGGCGGATCCTAGCACCCCGGGGGGCCGAGTTGACGTGCCGGGTCGACCTGCACGCGAGGCATCTACACAAGCACGCGCATGTCGACGGCCGGGACGGGCTCCTTCTTCAACCCGTAGATGTCCGCACTACGTCCAGGCGATGCTGGGACACTCCAGCATCAAGTTGACCGTGGACACGTACGGCAAGTGGCTGCCCAAAGGAAACCTCGACCTCGCCGACCGTCTGGAGGACCAGAGAATTCCGCTGGAGAACGTCGTGATGGCAAACTAGGCCGAAAGTGGTAGCAGACGCTCCCGGAGGCCCCGACCCTCCGAAGTGCTGCCCGTTCAGAATCAACTACTTGAGTTTGGTGGACCGCGGGGGGATCGAACCCCCGACCTCCTGATTGCGAACCAGGCGCTCTCCCAGCTGAGCTAGCGGCCCGAAAGAGGGAAGTAGTTTAACAAACGGGCGGAGGGTGGACAAGCTTCCGTTAGCGGCGCTTGGTGCGGGGCGCGGAGGGTGTGGCTTCGTCGGCGACGAGGCAGCGGCCCCAGCGCTCGATGGCGGCGGCGACTCCGTCGAATGCTTCACCCTTCGGGGTAAGGCTGTAGTTGACGCGGACCGGGGGGCCGGGGTCGACGTGGCGCGCGATGCACCTTTTGGACTCGAGCTCCTTGAGGCGGGCGGAGAGGGTCTTGGCGCCGACGCCTCGGCAGCGCTCCTCCAGCTCGCTGAAGCGGAGGGGGCCGCCCTGGAGCTGGCCCAGGATGAGGCCCGTCCAGGGGCGCGCCAGCAGGTCGATGGCGCTCTGGAACGCCCGGCAGTTGGTGTCGACGGGCTTTCCCATGACTCGTCCGTATTGTAGCGCATGTGCTATCCGAGGGGAAGCGACTTGACACACGATAGTCTTTCGCCTACATTGGCTATCGCAAAGGAAGTCGCTAGAGCGGGGGTAGTGAGACCCCGGGGGCCTGGCGGCCGGAGGCGGATATGAGCATCGGACTCCTGATCGTGAGGCTGGTGGTGGGCCTGACCTTGGCTGCGCACGGCGCCCAGAAGCTGTTTGGCTGGTTTGGGGGCGGTGGGATCGCCGGAACGGGTGCGGGCCTGGAGCGGCTCGGTTTCCGGCCGGGTCGGGCGCAGGCGGCGCTCGCGGGCGTAGTTGAGGTCGGCGGGGGACTGTTCGTCGCCGCCGGGTTGCTGACGCCGGCGTCGGCTGCCGCCGTGGTCGCGGTCATGATCGTGGCGGCGGTGAGCGCACACCTTCGGAACGGGTTCTTCGCGCAGAACGGCGGGTTCGAGTACGCCTTCGTTCTGGGTGCCGTGGCCCTGGCGCTGGCCTTCACCGGTCCGGGGAACCTGTCCGTCGATCACGCGCTGGGCGTATCGTGGTCGGGTCTGTCGTGGGGCCTCGCCGCACTCGTGGCGGGGCTCGTGGGAGGAAGCGTTCCGCTGCTCGCGCGGCAGGACGCATCGGCGGGGAAGCCAAACGCCTGAATACTTGAACCAGAAAGGGGATAGAGAGCCATGACTCGCAAGGTGGAAGAGGTGATCACGGCGCACCGGCAGCTCGAAGGCGGGGGCTTCGTCGTGCGGCGTCCGTTCCCGACCGAGGGCCTGGACCTGGTGGATCCCTTCCTTCTCCTCGACGAGATGGGGCCGGCGGACTACGGGCCGGGCGAGGCGGTCGGGGCGCCCGATCATCCGCATCGTGGCTTCGAGACCGTGACGTACATGCTGGACGGCGCGTTCGAGCACGAGGATTCGGCGGGGAATCGCGGGACGATCGCCGCCGGCGACGTGCAGTGGATGACGGCCGGGCGCGGCGTCGTGCACTCCGAGATGCCGACGAAGGCCATCCGCGAGAAGGGCGGGCGCGTCCATGGGTTCCAGGTCTGGGTGAACCTCCCGGCGCGCGACAAGATGATTGCACCGCGTTACCAGGAGGTTCCGTCGCCGGGGATTCCCGAGGGGAGCAGTGCCGACGGCCTGGCCCGCGTTCGGGTCATCGCCGGAGAGGCGCTCGGTGTCCGCGCGGTGATCGACACGCACACGCCGATCGTCTACCAGGACTGGACGCTCCGGCCCGGCGCCGTGGTCGACCAGCCGGTGGTCGAGGGTCAGAACGCGTTCGTCTACGTCTTCGAGGGGAGTGCCATCGTCGGTGGCGATGCGACTCTCTTGGCCGATGGGCAGCTCGGCCTGCTGGGTTCGGGCGGCTCCGTGCGGCTCGCGGTGCCGGTGGATGCCCCGGTGGGCGCGCGCCTTCTGCTTCTCGCGGGTCAGCCGCTCCGCGAGCCGGTGGCGCGCTACGGGCCGTTCGTGATGAACACACAAGCCGAGATCGCCCGGGCGATCAGCGACTTCCGTGCCGGCCGCTTGGGCGAGATCCAGAGAGTGTGAAGCGCCTGTCGGCTTCGGGTCGCCCTCGCCGGCGCGCGCACGGTGTGACAGCGCGCGCTAGGGATTCACGGGAGAGTACTCCAGGAGACGGCCTCGGAGGCCGGTGCCTCGGGTCTCGAGCAGCTCGTCGATCGCCAGGGTCACGACCACATGGTCAGCACCGCGGTGCTGGGCGACGGCGGCTGGGCTCCAGTCGAGGGTCGCTCGGCCCGTGAGCTGGAGCGTGTCGCCGCCTTCGAAGTCGAGGAAGAGGAGGCCCGCCCGTGGCTCGACGGCCAGGTTCCCGAGGGTGTTGAACATGTTGTTCCCCTGGTAGTCGGGGAATGCCAGGGTCTTGCCGTCCAGGACGCGGACGAAACCCGGCCGGCCGCCCCGGTGCGAGGCGTCGGGGCCGGCGTCGGGGTGGACGCTCGAGATGAAGAACGTATCGGCGGCGCCGATCCAGGCTCGTTGGCGAGGGCTCAAGGTCTTCGAGCGGCGTTGCTTCGGCGTGGCGGTCACGGGGCTCGATTCGCGCTCGATTTGGCGCGACTGGATGTACTTCGGGCAGTTGCCGTAGGCCTCCTCGATCGAAAGAAGAATGCCTCGTGCCGGATCGATTCTTCCGCGGCCGTTGAATCGCAGGCGGCGGCGCGTCGCGAGGTCGATGACGAGCAGGCCCAGCTCTGGGCGGGTCGCGAGGTTGGTCGCGAGGGGGTCGTAGGCACGGGGCGGGCCGCTCAAGAGGAGCAGGGTTTCGTCGACGGGCTGGATGAAGCCAGACGGGCCGTTCAGGAGGGAGGCCCAGGGTCGCCCCGGAGCGTCGAGGGAGGTCGCCACCGCCACGGACTGATGGGCCAGGAACGCCGCCGCGCGGGCGGACAGACGCGGCTGGACCATGCCGATCAGGTGCTGAGCGTCTTCGGCGACGCCCGCCCGGCGCTGGACCTCGAGCTCCCCCGGGTGGTACGGCGGCTTCGGCTCTGCCTGAGCGGTCATGACACTCCTTGAGATGCCGTCGCCCCCGAAGTGTGACAGCCGCCGGTCAGGGTCCGGGGGGCGGGGGAGTGTGCTTCAGCAGGTCCTCCAGGACGGCATCGAACGTGTGGACGCCCGTGCGGCTGGCGACCCACTCGGCGGCGAGCACCGAGCCGGTGGCGAAGCCGCGCCGCGAGCGCGCCCGATGCTCGATCAGGATCTCCTCGCCCCCCGTGTCGAAGCCGACGGTGTGATCACCGACGATGCCGCCGGCGCGGACGGAGGCGATGTGGAAGGCGTCGGGGGGTATGGCGCCGGCGAACGACGTGACGCCCCGGAGGCGCGGTCCCTTCGCCCCTTCGAGGATCGTGGCCAGGGCCTTCGCGGTCCCCGAGGGTGTGTCCTTCTTCTGGCGGTGGTGGCGTTCCAGGACGAAGGGATCGTAGTCGGCGAAGCCCGACAGGAGCTGGGCCGCGTGCTGCACGATCCGGTAGTACAGGTTCACGCCCAGGGAGAAGTTGGCAGCCGTGGACGAGGCCGCTGCCGGCGCGCCGCACGGAGGTCGTGACCTCGTCCAGGTGCTCGCTCCAGCCGGTGGTGCCGACGACGTAGCGCGAGCCCGCGGCCATGGCGGCGGCGACGTTTCCCGCGACGGCGTCGGCCTGGGTGAAGTCGATGCCGACGACGCAGTCGTTCGGGTACGGCGCGCCGCGGGGTACGACGATGCGGGCTCGTGCCCCCGCTCGCGGAGGACGGCCTCCACCTCGTCGTCCGGTCTTGCCGTGGCCGACGACGGCGATCTTCACGCGGCGGCTCCTTCGAAGAATGTCGCGATGGAGGAGCGCGCACGGCTCGCTCGGCGTCCTCCGCGGCGACGACCAGGGAGACGTTCACGTCGGAAGCCCCGAACGAGATCATAACGATGTTCACGTCGCGGAGGGCCTCGAAGAGGCGGGCGGCGATGCCGGAATGGTGAGCGAAGCCGCGCCCGACCACGCTGACGATGGCCATGGGGGGCAGGATCTGCACCTCGCCCAGGGGCGCGAGGTCGGCCTGGATCGCCGGCAGGCGGGCGGGATCGTCCACCGTCAGGGAGATCGAGACCTCGGACGTGGCGATCAGGTCCACCGCCGTGCGGTGGCGGTCGAAGACCTCGAAGACGCGCGCCAGGAAGCCGTGGGCCATCAGCATCCGCGGCTGCGAGATGAGCACGACCGTGATGCCCGCGCTTGAAGGCGATGGCGCGCGGCTCGCCGCGGGGGCCCGAGGAGGCAGGCGGCGATCCGGGTTCCGGGCGCGGCCGGGTTCATGGAGTTCAGGATGCGGACCGGGATGCCCCTCTCCACGGCCGGCTTGATGGTGGCGGGGTGGAGGACCTTGGCGCCGAAGTAGGCGAGCTCGGCGGCCTCCTCGAAGCTGACCTCGGCGATGGTGCGGGCGCCGGGTACGGTGCGCGGGTCGACGGTGAGCATGCCGTCCACGTCGGTCCAGATCTGGATCTCGTCGGCGCGGAGCAGAGCGCGCCGACGATCGCGGCCGACCAGTCGGAGCCGCCGCGGCCGAGGGTGGTCGTGACGCCCTCCTCGGTGCTGGCGATGAAGCCGCCCAGGACGGGGACGACGCCCGCCTCGATCAGAGGCTGGAGGACCGCGCGCGGACGCGCTCGCCGGTCTCCGCCATGAGGGGCAGGGCGCGGCCGAAGGTGTCGTCGGTCACGACGACGTCGCGGGCGTCCACCGCCTGGGCGCGCAGGCCCTCGCGCTCCAGCGGCGGCGGCGACGATCTCGAACGAGAGGCGCTCGCCCATGGCGGAGATGGCGTCGAGCGAGCGGGGCGTCAGCTCCTCGAGGTGAGTGGACGCCGGTGTAGAGCGTCCGCAGCTCGCCGACGATACCGGCCGACGTGGGCCTCGAGGCGCTCGCGGACGTCGGCCGACGGGAAACAGCTCGGCCACGATCGCGCGGTGGCGGGCGAGGACCTCGCCGGGGACGCCCTCGGCCGCGGGATCGCGCGTCGAGGGCGAGGCGTGCGCCGCGGATCAGCAGGTCGGTGATCCCCGAGACGGCCGACGATCACGACGACGGGGCGCTGGCCGAGGCGCTCGCGGACGCGGTCCGCGACGCCGCGGATCCGCTCGGCGGAACCCACGGAGGTTCCGCCGAACTTCATGACGATCACGGCAGGAGGCCGCGGGCCTGGAGCAGCTCGCCGTTCAGGATGGCGACGCCGGCGGCGCCGCGGATGGTGTTGTGGACGAGGGCCTCGAGCCGCAGGTCGCCGCGACCGTCGTCGCGGATGCGGCCGACGGAGACGGCCATGCCCCGCTCGCGGTCGCGGTCGAGGCGGGGCTGCGGCCGGTCGTCCTCGGTCAGCACGTGGATCGGCTGCACGGGGGCGAAGGGGAGCCCGCGCTCCTGGGGCTCGCCCCGGAAGCTGGCGAGCGCCTCGGCCGCCTGCTCCGGCGTGGCGGCTCGGCTTGCAGGCGGAGCGAAGATGGCCATGGTGTGGCCGTCGGAGACGGCGACGCGGTGGACGGAGGCCGAGATGGCGATGTCGGCGTCGGCGAAGGCGTCCGCTGGCGAAGTCGCCCGAGGATCTTCCGCGGCTCGCGTCTCGATCTTCTCTTCCTCGCCGCCGCCGATGAACGGGATCGACGTTGTCGGCGACGTCCATGGAGGCGACGCCCGGGTAGCCGGCGCCCGAGAGGGCCTGGAGGGTCACCACCTGGACGCTCTCGACGCCGAAGGCGCGCTCGAGCGGCGCCAGGGCCATGGCCAGGCCCACGACGCTGCAGTTCGGGTTGGTGACGATGTAGCCGCCGCCGGTGCGCTTGCGCTGGACGGCGATCGCGTCGAGGTGGTCGGGGTTGACCTCGGGGATGAGGAGGGGGACGTCGGCGTCCATCCGGTGGTTGCGGGAGTTCGAGACGACGGCGTGGCCCTTGGCCGCGAGGTCGGTCTCCGACCTCGCCGGCGACGGACGAGTCGAGGCCGGAGAAGAGGAGCTTGGAGCGGAACGGGCCGGCCGAGGTCAGGACCGTGAGGCCGGCCACGGCGGCCGGGGGAGCGCCGGGGAGGCGCCACGTGCAGGCGTCCTTGTACGTCTTGCCCGCCGAGCGGTCGGAGGCGGCGACCTCGGCCACCTCGAACCACGGGTGCTCCTCGAGGAGCTGGATGAACCTCTGTCCCACGGCGCCGGTCGCGCCGAGGACGCCCACGGGGATCTTGTCTGTCGCCACGGTCCTCCCTCGCCGAAAGGTGTCCGACGTGACCGAACAGTTTAGATCAGAAGGGACCTCGACGGGCCCTGTTATGACACGCTGGGGCAGTAGAATCCCGAGTGGAGGACGCATGGATCTGGTGGATCGAGCGACGCAGGAGGCGCGCGAGGAGCGCGACCTGGCGCCCTGCGGGATGAGGAGCGGGCGGAGCCGCGGGCGCCGCTACCCCGAGCCCGAGCACTCGCTGCGCACGCGCTACCAGCGCGACCGCGACCGGGTCATCCACAGCTCGTCCTTCCGCCGCCTCGAGTACAAGACGCAGGTCTTCGTCAACCACGAGGGGGACAACTACCGCACGCGCCTGACCCACTCGCCTGGAGGCGGCGCAGATCGGCCGGACCGTGGCGCGCGCCCTGGGGCTGAACGAGGAGCTGACCGAGGCCCTGACGCTCGGCCACGACCTCGGCCACACGCCCTTCGGCCACTCCGGGCGAGCGCGTGATGGACGAGCTGATGCGCGACCACGGCGGCTTCGAGCACAACCGGCAGACGCTGCGCATCCTCGAGGTGCTGGAGGAGCGCTACGCCGAGTTCCCGGGCCTCAACCTGACCTGGGAGGTGCGCGAGGGGATGATCAAGCACCAGCCCGCGAGCGACGCGACGGCGCCCGCGGAGTACGCGCCGGGGGAGGCGCCCGACCCTCGAGGCGCAGCTCGTCGACTTCGTGGACGAGATCGCCTACAACAACCACGACATCGACGACGGCCTGACCTCGGACATGATGACGCGTCGAGCAGATGCGCGAGGTCTGCCTCTTCCGCGAGGCCCACGACTGCGACGCTGGCGCGGGGCGTGCGCGGACGAGCGGCTCGCGCGGCACGAGACGATCCGGCGGATCATCGACCGCTGCAGCCGCGACCTGATCGAGACGACGCTGGCCGAGCTGAAGCGGCGCGCGCGTCGACCTCCGTCGAGGACGTGCGCCAGCGCCGGCCGCCGACTCGTCGGCCTACACGCCGGAGACATGGCGGTGCTGGTGCGGGAGCTGAAGGAGTTCCTGCTCAAGAACATGTACCGCACTACCGCGTGGTGCGGATGGGGGACAAGGCGGGACGGATCCTCCGCGACCTGTTCCAGTCGTACACCGAGGAGCCGCTGCAGCTCCCGCCGCGCTACCAGGCGCGGATCGAGAAGCGACGGCCTGCACCGCGTGGTCTGCGACTACATCGCCGGCATGACCGACCGCTTCGCGCTGGACGAGCACCGCAAGCTGTTCGATCCGCTGGTGCCGTGTGTAAGGATGCGTGGAAAGCCTGTGGATTTGTTGTGGGAGGCGTGTGGACGGGCTGCGGAGGGTTGTGGACGCGGCCTGTGGAAGGATCTGCGGAAGACCTGTGGATAGGCTGTGGGAGACCTGCGCAACGCCTGTGACCGGCCTGTGGATGCCCCAGGTCTAGCGCCTTGACCGATCGGAGCGTTCGCTCGGTGGCGGCCGGCCTCGTCTACGTTGGGGTCTCGACGACGCTCTCGGCCCTGGCGGCGCTTGTGGAAGGATCGGTCACGCCTGCGATCGCGACCGGCGCACTCCTGGTGGCCCTCGCGCCCGCCGTACTGGCGTTCCGCGCCTCGGCGGTCGAGACCTCGCCGCCGCCCTCACGGTGGGACCTGGCCGCCATCGCCGCCTTCGCGCTCGTGTCGGTGCGCCACTTCGGCTGGATCGCCTTCGAGCGCGACGGCCGCATCCTGACCGGCGACGCCTACAACTTCGGCGACCTCCCCCTCCACTGGACCTACGTTCGCTTCTTCGCTCGCGGGGCGGCCTTCTGGCCCGAGAACCCGATCTTCACCGGCGCGCGGCTCCAGTACCCGTTCGGGATGGACCTGTTCAACGGCCTGTTCGTGGCCCTCGGCGTCCCCGTGAGCGTGACGCTTTCGGTGGCCGGTCTGCTGGCGGCGGCGGCCCTCGGGGTGAGCTCTCTTCCGGTGGGGCGGGGGGTTCGCGATCGCCGCGTTCCTCTTCTCCGGAGGGATTGGCGCCGACGCTGCCTGGAAGAACCTGTTCCTCGCGCTCTTCGTCCCGCAGAGGGGCTTCCTGTTCGCGCTGCCGGCGGGGCTCCTGCTTGTTGTGGAGCTGGCGCGAGGGGCTCGTGAGGGGCGGCCGCCGCCTCCCGGCCTGGGTGGAAGGGGTGCTCTGGGGGGTGATGCCGCTCTTCCACCTCCACACGTTCCTGTTCGTCTCGCTGGTCTTTGCGCTGTGGGCGGTGGCGTCGGGTCGTGTGCGCGAGGCCTTGCCGACGCTCGGCTGGGCGGTCCTGCCGGCGTCCTGGCTCACCTACGAGGTGACCAACGCCTTCCGAGCGGCGTCGCTCGTGTGGTGGAACCCGGGCTGGACGATCGGCGGCGCGCGCGTCCTGCCCTTTCTCGCCCTGAACTTCACGCTCTTCCTTCCGTTGTTCGTCGTGGCCGCATTCCTCGCCTATCGACGGCAGGACTCGGAGGGGCGGCTCACGCTCTTGCCGGGCCTGGCACTGTTCGTCGTTCTCTTCTTCGTGATGCTGGCGCCCTGGGAATGGGACAACACGAAGGTGATGATCTGGTGCTATCTGCTTGATGCTTCCTGCGGCGGTGCGGCTCGCAATTGCACCCCTTCCGGCGATCGCGCGTGGTGTCGGGCTCATGGCACTGCTGGCACCTGGGCTGGCGGTCGTCGGGGGCTCGCTCGGCCCGAAGCAGGCGTTCGAGGTCGGCGTCGCCGCCGAGATCGCGGAGGTCTGCCGCGGCCTGGCGCCGCTGCCGGCGTCGGCGCGTGTCGCCACGGCGCAGACGTTCAACCACCCCGTGGCGCTCTGCGGCCAGCCGCTGGTCGCGGGGTACTCGGGGCACCTCTGGAGCCACGGGATCAAGGCCAAGGCGGTGGAGGAAGCCCTCGGGTCGCTGATGGCCGGAGCGCCGGGCTGGGAGGAGCGGGCGAGGTCCCTTGGGGCGCGCTACCTGTTCTGGGGCGCGAGGGAGGAAGCGGGCTTTCCCGCCTCGGCCCGCCCATGGGAAGCCTCGCGCCCGGTGGTCTGGGACGGGCCCTTCGGCCGGCTCTACGATCTGGGCGAGTAGTCGGCGAACAAGCGGCGGATCTCCTCGGTCTCCGACGTGGCGCCGAGCGCCACCATGAGCTTGATCCGGGCTTTCGGTCCCGGCAGCTCGCCGCCCAGGATCAGACCGAGGTCCTGGAGCATCTGCCCTCCGCCTTCGTAGCCGTAGGCGGGCGCCACGCGCCCTTCCGGACACCGGGAGACGAGAACGACTGGCAAGCCAGCCGTGAGGGCCGCACGGACACCGGGGAGGGCCGACGGAGGCACGTTTCCGCAGCCGGTGGCCTCGAGAACGAGACCCCGCGCGCCTCGAGCGACGGAAGCCTGGAGGAGCGCGTCGCCCACGCCGGCGGCCATCGTGTGGAGGTCCACGTCGGCCACGAGGCGCGCCGCGTCGATCCGCGGCGTCCGGAACGGGGGGCGGTGGTAGTGGATCTGCCCGCGCTCGACCACGCCGAGGGGACCGTGGGTGCTGCGGAAGGAGCCGAGGCTCTGGGTGTGCCACTTCGTGGCTTCGGCGGCGTGGTGGATCTGCTCGCCGACCGTGATGAGGACGCCGCGCCCCCACGAGTCCGGGTTGGCCGCTGTGCGCACGGCCGCCATCAGGTTCGCGGGGCCGTCCCAGCCGGGCTCCGAGACCGTGCGCATGGCGCCGCAGAAGACGACCGGCTTGGGGCTGTCCAGCGGTCAGGTCGAGAAGGAACGCGGTCTCCTCGAGGGTGTCGGTGCCGTGCGTCAGGACGACCGCGTCGACGTCGTCGGCCGCGAGGAGTGATGCGACGTGATCCTTGAGATGCCACATCCAATCCGGCGTCACGTGGGGCCCCGGGAGGCGCGCGTAGTCCTCGAGGGTGAGACGCGCTTCCTTCCGGAGGCCCGCGACGCGCGACACGATCTCCTCCCCCGACAGGGCGGGGACGGCCGCGCCGGTGCCTGGGTCGATCCGCATGGATATCGTTCCGCCGGTGAAGAGGACGTGGACGTGCTTGCGGGCCGTCACCGAGCCTCCGCCGCGATGACGAGACCGAGCGCGACCAGGACCACGGCTCCGCCGCCGAGGGTGGAGACGGAGGGGACCTCGCCGAAGAGGGCGTAGGCGAGGGCGGATGCGCCGACCGGCTCGCCCAGGAGGAACAGCCCCACCGCCGCCGCGGGAATGGTGCGGAGCGACCGGTTGACGAGGCCGTGGCCGAGGATCGTGGGCACGAGCGCGAGCGCCAGGAAGACGGCGAGCGTCTGCGGAGGATAGCCCGTCAGGGGGACGCTCGTGGCGAGGGCCAGCGCCGCCAGGATCGCGCTGGCCGATGTCCACGCCGCGAGCAGATAGGCGCCGAGGGGGAGGGCCTGTCGGAGACCGCGGCCGATGACGTGGTGGATCGACAAGGTGGCGGCCCCGGCCAGGGCGAGCAGGTCGCCCCGCAGGGGCGCGGGACCCGCGGCGCTGTCCCCTGCCGCGATCCAGGCGGCGCCTCCGATGGCCAGGACGACGGCCGCGATCAGGAGGGGCGTTGGGCGCTCGCCGAGGGAAGCCCACGCGAGGAGCAGCGTGAAGACGGGGGCCATGTTCACCAGCAGGACCGACGCCGCCACCGACGTGAAGGACAGGCTCGCGATCCACGTGGCGAAGTGGCCGGCCAGGGCACAGCCGGAGGCCAGGAGCAGGAGGGTCCGTCCCCAACCGAGCGCGGGCCATGCGCCGGTGGCGGACCGAGCCGTGAACGGCGCGAGGAGGAGCGAGGCCAGGAACATCCGATAGAACGCCACGGCAAACGCCGGGGCATGGGCCAGGCGCACGAAGATGGAGCCGAAGGAGACGCAGACCACGGCCAGCGCCAGGGGAGCGAAGCGCCAGCCTTTCGCGGTGGAGATCAAGACGGCCCCGACCGGCTGCGGGCGCGGGCGGCCGCCGCGGCCAAGGCGGCATCGAGCTGTGCGACGTCGTCCCCGCCACCCTGTGCGAGGTTCCCCTTGCCGCCGCCGCGCCCTCCCATGAGGGCGACGGCCTCCCTCAGAAGGGTGGGGATGTCATGGGGGAGTCCGTCGGACTGGGCGAAGACGAGAGCGGCCTTCTCCCCACGCCCCCCGAGAAGAGCGACAGAGGGTTCGAGTCCTACCAGGCTCTGGGCCAGGAGGCGCAGCTCGTCCACGGTCCAGCCCTCGTAGGTCGCGACGATCAGCGCCGGGCGTTCGGTCGCTGCGGCGAGGAGGCGCCGGGCTTCGCCCTCGAGGGCTCGCTCCAGAAGATCCCGACCGCGGCGCTCGGCCGCGGCGAGCTGGTCCTTCAGTCGCTCGGCGGTCTCGGTCAGGCGTTCCGGCGGGGACGAGAACAGGGCGCCCAGGCGTTCGAGTATTCCGTTGGCGCTCCGGAGCGCCGAAAGGGCGCGCTGACCGCAGAGGAAGCGGACGCGGCTGCCTCCCTTGTAGCGCTCATGGCCGACGATGGCCACGATGCCCACCTCCGACGTGTTCCGGGGATGCGTCCCGCCGCAGGGCTGGAGGTCGAAGCCTTCGGCCTCGACCAGGCGGATCGCGTCGCCGGCCTCGTCGGGCGGCTTCACGCCCAGGGCCATCGCCTCGGCGCGGGTCACCGTCCGCACCTGGACGGCACGCCCTTCCCAGACGATCTCGTTGACGCGCGCCTCGGCGCGAAGCCTGAGGGCTTCGCCGACCTCGCGGTCGAGGTCGATGGACGACACATCGCTCCCGAGGTGGAAGCTGACGGTGCTGGCTCCCGCGACCTCGACGAAGGCGCGGGACAGGAGGTGCTGGCCGTGGTGTTGCTGGCGATGGTCGCGCCGTCTCTCGGCGTCCACGCGTCCCCGCACGCCGTCGGCCGGAAGGGGAGCGCCGAGGACGTGGAGGATCTCGTCCCCGAGCTCGAGGACCGCGATCACGGGAACGCCGTCCAGTGTTCCTGTGTCCCAGGGCTGGCCGCCGCTCTCGGCGTAGAACGCGGTCCGGTCGAGGACGACCGCGGGGCGCCCGTCGTGGTCGCGGCGATCCACGACTCGCGCGTCGAAGTCGAGAAGGTAGGGGTCGTCGCGATAGAGCCGGAGGGTCACCAGAGGGGCGCCATGTTCTCGACGTACTTGAAGCCGGTGCCGGTGTTGAAGAGGACCACCGTGTCGTCGGGGCCGAGCGCGCCGGAGGCTCGGAGCGTCCGGAGCGCGGCCACGCAGGCGCCTCCCTCGGGCGCCATGAAGAGCCCTTCGGTCGTCGGCGGCTTCCTTGACGCCCGCGATCATCTCGGCGTCCGAGACGGCCGCGGCCCCGCCGCCGCTCTCGCGCAGCGCGCGGAGCATCAGGAAGTCGCCGATGGCCTTGGGGACGCGCAGGCCGTGGGCCATGCGTCGTCGCGCTCGGCCACAGCGGCGCCTCGTCGGCGCCTTCCGTGAAGGCCTTGACGATCGGCGCGCAGCCGTCGGCCTGGACCGCGTACATGCGCGGGCGCTTCGGGTCCGACGAAGCCCATGGCCTCCAGCTCCTCGAAGGCCTTCCACATCCCGATGAGGCCGGTGCCGCCGCCGGTGGGGTAGAGGATCGCGTCGGGGAGCGTCCAGTCGAGCTGCTCGGCCAGCTCGTAGCCCATCGTCTTCTTGCCCTTCGACGCGGTAGGGCTCCTTGAGCGTGGCGCACTCGTACCAGCCGTGCTCCTTGGCCAGCTCGCGCGCAGACGCGGCCCGGCGTCGGTGATGAGGCCGTCCACCGTCCGGACGTCGGCGCCGTAGGACTCGGTCTCCATCAGGAAGACGCGGGCGATGTCCTTGGGGACGAAGACGTGGGCGCGGAGGCCGGCGCGAGCGGCGTAGGCCGCGAGGGCGCTGCCGGCGTTTCCCGCCGAGGGGAGGCAGACGTCGGTCGCGCCGAGGACCTTGGCCATCGAGACGGCCAGGGAAAGGCCGCGCGCCTTGAAGGAGCCGGTGGGGTTCCCGCCCTCGTCCTTGACGAGGAGGCGGGGCAGCCCGACGCGCGCGCCGAGGCGGGGCGCCGGCAAGCAGGGGCGTGAAGCCCTCGCCGAGGGTGACGCGGTCCGCGGGGTCCTCGACGGGGCAGCACCTCGCGGTAGCGCCAGAGCGTGGGCTCGCGCAGGGCGAGGTGGCCCGGCCGCATGTCCCGGGCGGCGGCCTCGAGGTCGTAGCGGGCGAAGAGCGGCGCGCCGCAGTCGCACAGGTGCGCCGACCCGCCCGGCGTCGAAGCGGCGATCGCACTTCGTGCAGTCGAGGTGCGTCAGGGGCACCGGCGGATTATACGCGCTAGCGGGAGGCGGCCACGGCCCACATCTCGAAGCCGCGGCCGTAGAGGTCGTCGGCGTCGAACTCCCACGTCGCGGTGTCGCCCTGCGCGCAGGTGTTGGCGCGGACGATGGGCGCGGGCATCACGAGCGTGGCCCGGAAGTGGATCGGTTGCTGGGAGTCGGAGGCCGAGAGCAGGGGCAGGCCGGCCTGCTCGAGCTCGCGCTGGAGGCCCTCGCCGATGTGGTCCGCGGACTTGTCGAGCGCCCGGTCGAGGACCTCCGGATCCGCCCCCGGCGCCAGCTGCGCCAGGCGAGCGGCGAGGTCCTTCTCGTGGGCGGTGAGCAGGTCCATGAGCTTCTCGATCTCGTTTCGCTCGCGAGGGCCGTAGACGGGCCGCGCGGCGATGGCCGACGACGTCGCGCAGGAACGGCTCGCGAGAAGGCTTCGCGGAACGCGCGGGCAGACGTCGGGACGGCGTCAGGCTCTTGACGCTCGAGGCGCGCCTGGAGGTCGCGGGCGAAGCTCGCCGTCCTTCTTCGCGAGGAGCTGGGCGAGGGCCCGCATCGTCGGGAGGGGAGACGCGGGATCGAGGAACGTCTCGGAGTACTGGTACCTGAGGTCGTCGTCGGCTCCCGTCATCGCGAAGGAGAAGTGGTTCCGCGCCGGGGCGCCCTTGGCCGACGGCCGGCGCCAGTAGTCCCAGTCGATGTCGTTGGGGGAGGGAAGCGTGGCGTCGAGCGTGACGGTGTGGGTCCGCGCCTTCGGCTCGTGGACGACCGTCCAGGCCTCGCCGGAGGGGAAGCGGTGGTACAGGGCGACGGGATCCTGGTCCCTGGTGAGGTCGGCGGGCGTGTCGTTCTCGCCGGTCGGTCCGCTCGAGCTGGTACTCGACGCGGCGCGTGCAGGAGCCGTCGCCGTGGACCTCGGTGTTGATGTCGACGGTCGAGCCGGTCCTCGATGCAGGCCGAGGAGGCCAGGGCGAGGCCGAGGATCAGAGGCTTGAGACGCGCCCGGAGGCGCATCGTCGCCTCAGACCTCCATGATCTCGGCTTCCTTCTTCTTGAGGATCGTCGTTGATCTCGCTCGGTGTGCTGGTCGGTGAGCTTCTGGACCTCGGCGACGGCGTGCTTCTCGTCGTCCTCGCTGACCTCGTGGTCCTTCAGCAGCTTCTTCAGGTGCTCGTTCGCGTCGCGGCGCACGTTGCGGATCGCGACCCGTCCCTCCTCGGCGTGCTTGTGGGCGTGCTTCACCAGGGTCTTGCGCCGCTCCTCGGTGAGGCTGCGGGACGGGGATGCGGATGATCTTGCCGTCGTTCTGGGGGTTGAGGTCGAGGTCGGATGCGCGGATCGCCTTCTCGATGGCCGGCAGGAGCGACGGGTCCCAGGGCTGGATCGTGATGAGCGTGGGGTCGGGAACGGCGAGGTTGCCGACCTGGTTGAGGGGCGTGGGGGTGCCGTAGTAGTCGACGCTGATGCCGTCGAGCATGGCGAGCGAGGCCCGGCCGGTGCGCATGGTCGCGAGCTCGCGCCGCACGGTCTCGACGGCTCGCGTCCATGCGGGTCTTGGCGTCGGCGATCGAGGTGTCTTGGTGGGCATCGGCTACTCCTTGACGAGGGTCCCGATCCTCTCGCCGGTGACGATGCGGCGCAGGTTCCCCTTGCGCTTGAGGTCGTAGACGATGATCGGGAGGTGGTTGTCCATGCAGAGGGAGATGGCGGTGGTGTCCATCACCTTCAGGCCCTTCTGCAGGACCTCGAGGTAGGTGAGGCGGTCGAACTTGCGCGGCCTTGGGGTTCTTCATCGGGTCGGCGTCGTAGATGCCGTCGACCTTGGTCCCCTTCAGGATGATCTCGGCCTTCATCTCCATGGCGCGCAGCGCGGCCGCGGTGTCGGTGGAGAAGTAGGGGTTGCCGGTGCCCGCCGGCGAAGATGGCGACCCGGCCCTTCTCCATGTGGCGGATGGCGCGGCGGCGGATGAAGGGCTCGGCCACCTCGCGCATCTCGATGGCGGAGAGGACGCGGGTGAAGACCCCGGCGCGCTCGAGGGCGTCCTGGAGGGCGAGGGCGTTGATGACGGTGGCCAGCATGCCCATGTGGTCGGCGGAGACGCGGTCCATGCCCTGGGCGTTGTCGGAGACGCCGCGGAAGATGTTGCCGCCGCCCACGACGGCCGCGATCTCGAGGCCGAGGGCGTGGACTCGCTTGATCTCGCGGGCCAGGTAGTCGGTGAAGTCGCGGTCGATGCCGAAGGTCTTCTCGCCGAGGAGGGCCTCGCCGGAGAGCTTGAGGAGGATGCGCTTGTAGACGGGGCCCTTCCTGGTGGCGGGCATGTGGTCTTCGGCGCTCCGATCGTTACGCCGTGGACGGGCCAATGGGACGTACTCCGCGGCGGCCTGTGCCGCCGCGACTCTTCGCCGAGCCGGAAGCGGGCGAAGCGGCGCACCACGATGTTCTCCTTGATGAGCGCGATCTTCTCCTGGACGAGCTGGCCGACCGTGAGCTTGGGCTCCTTGACGAAGGGCTGCTCGAGCAGGCAGAAGGTGGCGTAGTACTCCTTGAGCTTGCCCTCGGCGATCTTCTCCAGCACGTTCGCCGGCTTGCCCTGGGCCGCGGCCTGGGCCTTGTAGATCTCCTTCTCCTTCTCGAGGACCGTCGGCCGGCACCTCTCCTTCGTCACGTAGAGGGCGGCGGCGGGGGAGGCGGCCGCGATGTGCATCGCGATGTCCTTGACCAGGGCCTGGAACTCGGCGGTCTTGGCCACGAAGTCGGTCTCGCAGTTGACCTCGACGAGGACGCCGACCTTGGCGCCCGGGTGGATGTAGGTGCCGACGACGCCCTCGGTCGCGGCGCGGCCCGCCTTCTTGGCGGCCGCGGCGAGGCCCTTCTTGCGCAGGATGTCGCGGGCCGTCTCCGGCGTCGCCGTTGGCCTCGACCAGGGCGGTCTTGCAGTCCATCATCCCGGCGCCCGTCTCCTCCCGGAGCTTGCGCACCATTTCCGCGGAAATGCTCATCCGTTCTTCCCTCACATCCAACGCGGTTGACGGCCGAACGGACGCGCGCCCGGCGAGGCCGTCGAGCACGCCGCGGCGGGGAGTCGCCGGCCGGCCTAGGCCCGTGGGCGTCGAGGCGCGGCGCGGCGCTGGGCCGGCGACGCGCACGCGGCGCGCGCGGGCCGGCGGGCGGGCGCTCGGCTGCGCCCTTGTCGGCCGCCGCGGGGTCGCGCTCCGCGGGCCTCGCGCAACGACCGGCCGGCGAGGACGGCGTCGGCCACGCGTGCCCGCGAAGAGCCGGATGGCGCGGAGCGCGTCGTCGTTGCCCGGGATCAGCACGTCGACCTCGTCGGGGTCGCAGTTGGTGTCGACGATGCCGACCACCGGGATCTTGAGCTTGCGCGCCTCGGCCACCGCGATCGGCTTCCTTGCGGGTGTCGATCACGAAGACCGCGTCGGGCACGCTCTTCATGCCCTTGATGCCGGAGAGGTTCTTCTCGAGCTTGCTCGCGCTCCTTCTCGAGGTGGGCGAGCTCCTTCTTCGTGAGCCGCTCGCTGGCGGCCGTCGGTGCCACATCGATCTCGAGCTCCTTCAGGCGGTCGAGGCTCTTGCGGATGGTCACGAAGTTGGTGAGCAGGCCGCCCAGCCAGCGCTCGGTGACGTAGGGCATGCCGCAGCGCTGCGCCTCCTCGGCGATCGCCTCCTGGGCCTGGCGCTTCGTGCCGATGAACAGGATGGTCTTGCCCTGGGCGGCGAGGTCCTGGACGAACTGCAGCGCGTCCTGCGAGCAGCCGGTGGGTCTTCTGCAGGTCGATGATGTAGATCCCGTTGCGCTCGCCGAAGATGTATTCCTTCATCTTCGGGTTCCAGCGGCGGGTCTGGTGGCCGAAGTGGACGCCGGCCTCGAGCAGGTCCTTGATGGTCACGCTGGCGGCGACGGCGGGCGCGGCCGCGGCAGCGTCCGGGGCGGCGGGAACGGTGGTCTCGGACAAAACGGCCTCCTTCGATGCAGCCCCGGGCAGCGCCATGGCCGCCCGGGGCTTTCCGGCCCCTCGTCGGGGCTCGAGTGACGGTTAACGCTTGCTGAACTGGAACCGGCGCGCGGGCGCCCTTCTGTCCGTACTTCTTGCGCTCCTTGATCCGCGCGTCGCGGGTCAGGAAGCCGGCCTTCTTGAGCTTCCCGCGCAGCTCGAGGTTGAAGACGCACAGCGCGCGCGAGATGCCGTGGCGGATCGCGCCCGCCTGGGCGGCGACGCCGCCGCCGTGCGATCGTGGCCACCACGTCGAACTTGTCGATGGTCTCGGTCACGGCGAAGGGCTGCCGGACGATCATGCTTCAGGGCCTCGTGGCCGCCGAAGTAGTCGTCGAGGTCGCGCTCGTTGAGCTGTGATCTCGCCCGTGCCGGGGCGCAGGTGCACGCGCGCGACGGAGGTCTTCCGCTTGCCGGTGCCGTAGTACTCGATCGGTGTCGTGCTCAACGCGCTGCTCTCCTACGTGACGCCGCGGCTGCGGCTTCTGCGCCTGGTGCGGATGCTTGTCGCCCGGCGTAGACCTTGAGCTTCGCGAACATGGCGCGCCCCAGCTTGGTCTTGGGCAGCATGCCCGCGCATCGCCTCTTCGACGATGCGCGGCGGGCTGCTTCTTGCGCACGTCGCCGGCGGCGGTCGGTCTTCAGGCCGCCGAGGTAGCCGGAGTGGCGGTGGTAGACCTTGTCGCTCTCCTTGCGGCCGGTGAGGTGCGACCTGCGTCGGCGTTGATCACGACGACGTGGTCGCCCGTGTCGAGGAACGGGCGTGTAGATCGGCTTGCGCTTGCCGGTGAGGAGCTCGGCGGCCGCGGCGGTCGCGAGCTTGCCCGAGGACCTGGCCCTTGGCGTCGATCACGAACCACTTCCTCGCGATCTCCGCGGGCTTCGGAATGTAAGTCGGCATCAGTACTCCATGGCGCGCTGCGCGCCCAAGTTGCAAACACTTGATTCTACGGGAGCCCGTAGGCCCTGTCAAGCCTATCCCGCGGATTCCAGAGGGCTTTCGGCTCCGGGGCGCCTGTGGCGGAGGGCCGGCGAGCTCCCGGCCGTCGCGAGGTTGCGCTCCACGTCGGCGGTCGAGGTCATCGGGACGACGGCCGCGACGACCCGGTTCACCGTTTCCTCCGTTGGGCCTTGCGCGCCGGGCGCTTCGTCGTTTTCGGCCGCTTGGGCCGTGTCGTCTTCTTCGGCCGTTTTCCGGCCGGCGCGGTCGCCCAGGCCTGCCGGTCGTCCCACGAACAGAGCGCGAAGATCGGGCAGGTGCCGCAGGCGGGACGACGGGCGTCGCAGATCTTGCGCCCGTGGAAGATGAGGAGGTCGGTCGTGCGCGTCCACCGCTCCCGCGGGACGAGGGCCATGAGCTGCCGCTCCACGACGATCGGGTCGTCGCCCTCGAGCCATGCCGAGGCGGTTGGAGACGCGCAGGACGTGGGTGTCGACGGCGATCCCTTCGGCGATGCCGAAGGCGTGGCCCAGAACGACGTTGGCGGTCTTGCGGCCGATCCCCGGGAGCTTGACGAGCGCGTCGAGGGTTCGGGGGACCTCGCCGCCGTGATCGCGCACCAGCGCCCTCGCGCACCCGATCAGGCTCCTGGTCTTGGCGCGGAAGAAGCCGGTGGACCGGATGATCGACTCGAGCTCGGCCGGGTCGGCTTCGGCGAGGGCCGCGGGTGTCGGGTAGCGGCCGAAGAGGACGGGCGTGACCATGTTGACGCGCTCGTCGGTGCACTGGGCCGACAGGATCGTGGACGCGACCAGCTCGAAGGCGTTCTCGTAGTGGAGCGCGCACGCGGCCTCGGGGTGGGCCTGTTCCAGGGCTCCCAGGATGCGCGCGGTACGGGCGACGTCAGACGCTTTGGCCATCGGGCGGCGATTGTACCAGCGGCCGTTCAGCGAGCGAGCGTCGGGATCTCGGGGAAGAGGCGGGCCTGCGGCGGGCGGCGGAGCCAGGCGCGCGAGGCGGACGTGCAGCGCCCGGATCCCCGCCACCGGCGCCAGCAGGGGCGCGGCGAGGGATCGCACGACCTCCCGCGCCGTGGCCTCGTCGGCGATGCCCGGCTCGACGCTCTCGGAGCGGCGCAGCGGTGCCCTCCGCACGCTGCACCTCGACCGTGAGGCTGCTGCTCTCGAGGTCGAACGGGCGAAGGCGGCGGCAGGCCCGTTCGGCCAGCCCGTCCAGGATCGCCTCGAGGGCCGTCCGGTCGTTGTGGCGCGAGCGGATGGGAACCTCTTCCACGATGACCGACGGCGCCGCCGCGACCGCCACCGGCTCTTCGCCCTCGCCGCGAGCCGCCGCGCGGAGGGCGTCGGCGGCCCCGCCGACCGCGGCGCGCAGGTCGTCGTCGCGGTCCTCGAGGAGCTGCCCCAGGGTCTCGAAGCCCGCCTTCCGGAGCGCCGAAGCCAGGTGCGGCGGGAGGTCGGGGAGGCAGTCGATCGGCCGGCCGGCGAGGAAGGAGACCTCGTACCCCGGGAGCACGACCAGGAGGCCGCGCGGCTTCGCCCAGCCCGAGGCGACGCGGGCGGCGAGCCGGGAGGAGGCGAGGCCCAGGGAGGCGTCGAGGCCCAGGCGGCGCTGGATCTCGTCCTTGATGGCCTCGGCCGCAGGCACCGCGCTCCGGCCGCCGGAGGACTCGGGCGTGAGGTCCACGTAGGCCTCGTCGGAGGAGGGACGCTCGACGCGCCTCGAGGCCGCCAGGAGAATCGAGCGTGACCTCGTCGCTCACGCGCGCGTAGGTTTCGAGGTTCCCGGGAAGGAATACCGCAGTGGGGCAGAGGCGCCGCGCCGTGGCGAGGGATTGCCCCGGGGAAACCCCGGCCTCGCGAGCCTCGGCGCTCGCCGCCGCGACGATGCCGATGGCTCCGTCGCCCCCCACGACCACGGCCTTCCCGCGCAGGCCCGGGTCGAGGCTCCGCTCCACCGAGACGAAGAACGGGTCCAGATCGACGTGGAGGATGCTGCGTCGAGACACCGGGCTCTTCACGCCCCCAGCGTACGCGAGGGGCCTGCCCGGTGAGGTCCGAAGGCGTCGTCAGTGTGCTGGCGTCACAACCAGGACCTTCCCCTCCGGACCGTCCGCCAGGTAGGCGACGCCATCGCTCGTCGCCACGGCGTTTCTGGCACCCTTCGCCGTCGCACGCGCCGCGGTCTTCGCGAGCCCGCCCTTCGAGTCGAGGTGGGCGATCGTGATCGTCGCCGCTCGGGCCGCGCCGGCATACACCGAGCGGGACGAGGGCAGGTAGTCGATGTTGTCGACGCCGTCGCCGGTGTCGAGCTTCGAAAGGATCTTGCCGTCCTTGCCGGCGTCCATGACCTCGACGTGGTCGGAGCAGGCGACGACGAGCAGCTGCTCGGCCGGCTCGATGGCCAGCCCCTTCGGACCGTCTTCGCCGCAGGCGGGCAACCACGTCGACACCACCTTGCGCGACCCGAGGTCGATCCGGAGCGTCCGGTCCTTGTCCTCGAGGTTCGTGTAGAAGACGCCGTGGGCATCGTCCACGGCGTAGCCCTCGGGCTCCCCCTCGAGGGTGAAGCTGCCGGCGAGCTTCGGCGTGGAGGGCGCCGACACGTCGAGGATCTGGATGGACTTCGCGCGAGGCGTCGTGACCCACACCTCATGCTTGCTGGCAACGTACGCGACCCCGTCGGGACTGGAGGGGAGTGTCACGCAGCCGCCCCGCGCGAGGGTCGTCGCATCGACCGCGCATACGCTCGAGTCGGCGCGGTTGCCCACGTAGACGAACCCGTCACCGACCGACGCCGAGGTGGGCCCCACGGTGCGCTTCTTCCCCTGTCGCTCGACCTCGGCGGTAGGGAAATCGGGGATGGGGTGGATCTCAAGCGTCTTCGTGTCGATGACGTCGACCTTTCCCGTCCCACCGGCCGGGACCCACACGCGGTTGTGCGGGCGGTCCGCGGCGAGGTAGTCCAGGAAGACGCCGTCGGCCGGGGCGCCGGGGAGGGCGATGGACGAGAGGGCGAGCCCCGCAGGAGAAGCCTTGGGCTCCTCCGCGGCGGTGTGATTGGCGTGCGCGAACGGGGAGACGAGAACCGACACGACGAGCAAGTGGGCAGCGCGCATCAAGGCCTCCGTGTGCAGGTCGACCTCGGAGGGCCTCCGGGGCAGCCGCACCCCGGAGTCTAGCCAGCAACGCCCCCACATGCGCCTGAAGAATCGTTCAGGATCCCGTCAGGAACCCGCGTGGGCGCCGGTTGCGGCTCGCGCGCGCCCCTAGTGAAGCGGCCCCGGGGGCGGGCCGGGCGGGCCGAAGGACTCCTGGTAGAGCCGGAAGTTCTCCTGGAGGGCGGCGATGAGGCCCGGGATCATCTGGACCGGCACCACCATGCGGGCCCGCACCGGCGCCTTCACGAGGTGGGTGGCCTGGGCCTGCTGGATCTCCCGCTCGCCGATCGGCAGCATCTCGCAGAACGTCAGGGTGAAGTCGAACGGGCGAGTTCTGGATCGAGCAGAAGTTGCTGTAGACCCGCGGCGCCGTCGCGTCCTCGTCGGGGATGATCGGTGAAGTTGACGCGATCTTCTTCTCGTCCATCGGGGCCTCCGCGGCCGAGTCTACTGCGGCGCGTCAGTACTCGCCGCAGGACGCCGATCACGACGCCCTGGACCTGGAGGTCGTCCTGGTCGACGAAGATCGGCTTCAGGCGGGCGTTGGCCGGCTGCAGGCGCACCTTGCCCCCGCCCTCGCGGTACATCTTCTTGAGGGTGACGTTCTCGCCCTCGAGGAGCGCGATCACCATCTCGCCGTCCCGCGCGGTCTTGCGGTTCTCGACGATGACGTAGTCGCCGTCGCGGATCTGCTCGTCGATCATCGAGTCGCCCTTGACCTGGAGGACGTAGGTCTCCTTGCGACCGACCATGTCCTCGGGGACGAAGATCGTCTCCGTGCCGGCGATCGCCTCGATGGGGCGTGCCGGCGGCCACCCGGCCGAGCAGGGGCAGCTCGACGGCCTGGACCCTGACCTCGGTCGGGACGAGCTCGAGGGCGCGGCTGCGGTTCCACGTCGCGCTTGATGAGGCCCTTCTCCTGGAGGTTCGTGAGGTGCTTGTGGACGGTCGCGAGCGAGCGTCAGGCCGAAGTGCTCGCCGATCTCCTCGATGGTCGGCGCGTAGCCCTTGCGCTCGATGTGCCGACCGAGGAAGTCGAGGATCTCCTTCTGCCGCCGCGTCAGGTGCATGGCTTCCTCCCGCGGGGAAACCTAGGCGAAACTCAGGCGAAAGTCAATGAGGCGTTCGCGTGCGGACGGCCCCGGCGGAGGTGGGAGCGGACCGGGGTGCGGGTCTCTCCACGGGCGGTCGGCTGGGCGTTGGGGGAGGCGCCTGAGGAGGCGTGACGACCGGACGCTCGGCCGGCCGGCCGACGTGATGACCGCAGCCGTACCCGTAGCCACACCCTCCGCCGGCGAGTACCCAGGAATAGGGGATGCCGCCGTAGGTGTCGCCGTAGGCGAAGGGCTCGACTTCGGCGCGTCGCGCGTCGGCCTCCGCCGCCGCCGCACGGGCATCGGCCTCACGCACCCGGGCCGCGGCCTCGGCCCGAGCGGCCATGGCGGCGGCTTCGGCCTCCTGCTGCCGCATCTCGGCGTCCCGCTCGGAGGGAGTCACCCATTCGCCTCGGAACTGGACGAGGCCGCGCGCGCGATGAGCGTCGGCATCGCCCAGCCATCGCCCGTCCACGAAGGTCTCGCCCAGGCCGCGATGGGCGGCCGCGTTGTCGGGGTCGATGGAGACGGCGCGCTGGAAGGCGTTGCGCGCCTGGGTCTGCATTCCGCGCTCGAGGGCCCAGTCGCCGAGATCCACCCACGCCGTTGCGTCGCCGGCGGCGATCGCCGCCGCGCGCGTCTGGAACGTGAGAAGAGCCGAGGACCCCTCGACCACGCGCTCGACGCGCGATGCCGGGATCGTGAGGCGCCCCGGAGCGACCTCGATGACGATCGACGACGCGCTGCGCTCGATGACGACACCGGTGAGCTGTCCGCCCCCCTTCAAGAAGACCTGATCGGCGGCGAGGGGCGTGGCAGCCAGGAGCAGAAGAGCCAGGCTCCGCTTCATCCCGACCTCCATACGATCACTATACTCCTCCGCCCGGCTAGAATCGCCGCGCAATGGGACGGGAGGGACGGGTCCTCGGCCTCGTGGGTTGGGGCGCCTTGGCGCTGCTCGTCGCCCTGGGTCTCGGGGGTGCCGCGGCGCGCCCGGACGGGCTCCTCATCGGCATGCCGCCGCCGACGACCGTTGGCGTCGCCTTCGCAGGGCTCGCGCTCGTCTGCGGGCTCGCGGGAACGGCCGCGGCCGCCCCGGCCGCCGGTCTGCTGGTCGCTCCGTTGCTCCTGCTCCTGGGAGGGTGGGTACCCGGATCGGCAGCTTTGTCCGGTCCGCCACTTCTCGCCCTCGCTCTCGCGGGGATCGTCGCGGCCTTCGCCGGAGGCCCCCTGCCGCCTCGCCGCCTGCTCTTTCCGGTCGTGTTGGTGGTCTACGTCGCCGTCGCGGCACGAGTGCAGACTCGGGTGGGGCCCCAGGGAGACGAGCCCCAGTACCTGATCGTGGCCGACAGCCTCATTCGAGACCATGACCTCGATCTCGCGCGGGATTTCCAGGAGGGACGCTATCGCTCGTTTCATCCCGCGACCCTCGAGCCCCACTTCCGCGTCCGCGGTCGCCACGGGGAGATCTACTCGGTCCACGCGATCGGCCTCTCGCTCCTCGTGGTTCCGGCGTACGCCCTGGGCGGGTATCCCGGAGTCTCGTTCTTCATGGCGCTCCTCGCGGCCCTCCTCGCGCGGGAGGTGCGAGAGCTGTTGCGGGAGTGGCTTGGGAAGGAAAGGCTGGCCGAGGGACTGGCCTGGGCGCTGGCCTTCTCCCCGCCGCTCCTCCACTATGCCGGTCTCGTATTCACCGAGATCCCCGCCGCGCTGGCTCTCGCGTTCGCCCTGCGCCGCGCGCGCCGTCCCGAGGCCGACGGGGTGCGGGGGGCCCTCCTGTGGGGATCGGCCCTGGCGCTCGTGCCCTGGCTGAACGTTCGCTATTCGCTGCTGCCGGTCGTCGTGATGCTGTACTTCTTGTCCCAGCGCCCGACCGGCCGCCAGGTGGCGGCTGCGATGGCTCCGCTGGCCCTCTCGGCTCTCGTCCTCGTCTCGTACCATTCGATCTTGTATGGGTTTTTCGATCCCCGGCGCGTCTATGGGCGCCGGCCCGAGTTCGCCTGGGGGACGCTCCCGGACGGCATTGCGGGCCTCTTGCTCGACCAGGAATTCGGGCTGCTCGTGTACGCGCCGCTCTTCGCCCTCGCGGTGCCGGGCGTCTTCCGCCTGTGGCGTGCGGGTTGGCGAGAGGCCGCCGTGGTGACGGGCCTCGTTCTCCTGACCCTCGTGACGGCGGGCTCGTGGGACATGTGGCGGGGAGGGTTCAACCCACCGGCCCGGTTCCTGGTGCCCCTCGTTCCGGTCCTGGCTCTCGCTGTTGGCGCCCAGCTCGCCGAGGGGCTGAGTGCGCCCATGGCGCTGCTGATCGGCTGGAGCCTGTGGACCGGGTTGTCGGGTGCCGCGCACCCGGAGTGGATCCACCGTGATCGGGATGGGACGGCGCCTCTCTTCCGAGCTCTCTCGGGCGCCGTGGAGTGGACCTCGCTGCTTCCCGGCTTTGTGCTCGCGAGCCCGGCGCGGGGCGCCCTGGCCGCGGTGTGGACCGCGGCACTGGCGCTGGCCGCGTTCCTCCGTCGGCTTCCCCGGCCCACGGCCCCGGGTCTTGCCGCAGCGGCGGCGGGGCTCGTCCTCGCGGCCGGTATCGCGGCGAGGCTGGCCCCCGTTCAAAGCGCGGGGCGCGACGCCGTGCGTCTTGTCGGTCGGCCTGCCCTCGTCCTCCCGGGTCTCCGGAGCGAAGGGGAATCGCTCGCGCAGTGGACGCCTGCTTCCCTGGACTGGGGGCCGCTCTACGAGGCGCATCGCCATCCGGGGGGCGCACCTCTCGGCGAGAGGCTCGGGCTCGATCGAGGATCGTACGAGCTGGTCGTTGGCCTCGATCCCGGCCTGCCCGCTCCGGACTCGCTCCCCGCACTGGAAGTCGTGGAGGAGAAGCGCCTCGTTCCCCAGCCGGCTCGGACGGTCTCCCTGCGGACGGGATCGGAAGGACCGACCGCCGACTTCGAGGCGGGAGGCGAGGGGGCGGTGACCCTCCGGCTTCGCGGGGGGGGTCCGCTCCTGCTTCGGCAGCTGACCCTGCGGCGTTCAACCCTTTTGTCGCCCGTCGGTCTAACCCCAGCGAGGCCGGCCGGACCCCGTTGACCGGCTCCCAAGGCGGTGAGAGAGTGTCGTCGACCTTCGAATGGGCGCGCAGATGACGGCCGTGGCGCTCGGTTCTCCGCTGGCACTCGCCACCGACGGACGGGCGCCGGAACCCTCTTCGGCCCTGCGGATGGACGACCGCGATGCCGTCCTGGCGTGCCAGCGGGGTGAGCGCGAGGCCTTCGACCGGCTGGTGGAGCGGTACCAGCGGGACGTCTATCGGCTCTGCTACCGGTACGTGAACAACCATCACGACGCGAACGACATGGCGCAGGAGGTCTTCCTGAAGGCGTACCGGGCCATCGGCCGCTTCCGCGGGGAGAGCGCGTTCTCCACGTGGCTCTACCGGATCGCGGTGAACACGTGCCTCAATTTCCGTTCGTCGCGGAAGCCGCCGGCCGAGGAGGTGAGCGACGCGCTTCCCGATCGGGCACCGGGCGCCCTGGCGGCGGTCGAGGGGGAAGAGCGGGCTCGGATCGTGAGGAGCGCGGTGATGCGCCTTCCGGAGAAGCAGAGGGCGACGCTGATCCTGAAGGTCTACCACGACCTGACCCACGAAGAGGTCGCGGGGATCCTGGGGTCGAGCATCGGAACGGTGAAGGCGAACCTGTTCCACGCCCTCGGGAACCTGCGGAAGCTGTTGGGCGCCGAGGCGGGGGAGTGACGGCGATGGCAGGACACTTGTCGGAGGCGCATCTCGTCGAGGCCCTCGAAGGGCTCCGGGACGCGGCCACGAGGGCACATCTCGTCGAGTGCGGGACTTGTGCCGCGCGGCTCCGTGAGATGGAGCGGCACGGTGCGGCTGGCCTCCGCGGCGGAGGTGCCCGAGCCCTCGCCCCTCTACTGGGAGACGTTCCGCCGGCAGGTGGGACGGAGGATCGAGGAGGAGCCCCCGCGGGCGCGGTGGTCGCGCTTCTGGGTCCCGGGTCTCGCCACAGCGGTCGTGGCGGGCCTCGCGATCGTGAGCTTCGTTCCGATCTCGCATCCGCCGCTGGCGACGCCCGCGGGCGCTCTTCCGGCGTGGTCGGCTCTGCCCCGAAGACGACGACACCGGCCATGACCGTGCTGCGGAGCCTGGCACCGTCCGAGGACGACCTCGAGCCGTTCGAAGGCGGCCAGGGCGTCGCCGAACGAATCGCCGGCTTGTCCGACGACGAGAGCCAAAGGCTGGCCGAGGCCCTCCGCGGCGAATGGGAAGGACCGCGGACATGAGAGAAAGCGACCCTGGCGCTGCTGCTGGCCCTGGCCCTCGCCGTCGACGGCGCGGCCACAGGGGGCCGCGCACGGCGGCGCGAACCGTCCCGGCCCGGGACGAGCTCTTCAAGATGATCGATGCCTACGTCGTGAGCAACCTGCAGGAGAGCCTGGCGCTGACCGACGAGCAGTTCGTGAAGCTCCTCCCTCTCGTGAAGAAGCTCCGCGCGGACCGTCGCGAGTTCGTCGAGAAGCGGCGCGAGACGCTCGGGGAGATGCGCCGGCTCCTCGAGTCCGGGTCCGCGACCGACGCGAGCATCGCCGCCCTCATGAAGACGCTGAAGGCGCAGGAGACGGACGAGCCCGCGGCCCTCCGCAAGGACGCCGATGCCGTCGATGCCCTGTTGTCACCGGTCCAGCAGGCGAAGCTCAGGCTCCTGGAGGCGAGGGTCGAGCAGCGACTGCGGGAGCTGGTGAAGAGGCCCGAGGGACAGGGCGCGGCAGGGCGGTCGCAGCGCGGCGGTCGGCCGGCGGGGGACCCAGAGCTGCCGTAGCGCGCTCGCCGCCCCGAGGGTTGCCGCTCCCGAGCGTCTCACCTATACTCTCGGCAACGATGGCCGAAAAGAGCGCGGGCAAGGCGAAGACGAAGGAGTCGGGCCGCCCGGCCGCCAAGGTCAAGGCCGCCGCCGGGGCGAAGAGCAAGGCGCCGCGTCCTCGTCCAGCCCGTCCAAGAGCAAGCCCCGTCGCTCGGTCGCGAAGCCGGCTTCGGTCAAGGCGGCCCTGGCCAAGACAGCGTCGGGCAGGGCGGTCCCGCGCGGGACGGCCAAGCCCAGGCCGAAGGCTGCTCGGGCCACGGCTCGCCCGCCGCGCCGCGTCGCCAAGGCGACGACGGGGGCACTGGTGGCGCCCGTCCTCGGTTTGACCGAGGAGGAGACGATCGAGTCGGCCAAGTACCAGATGGCGGGAGCGCCGCGGCGCCTCTTCGAGGAGGAGCGCTTCCTCTTCCCCGAGAGCTACGGCGTCAACCGGATCCGGCTGCTCGTGCAAGGACCCGGACTGGATCTTCGCCTACTGGGACGTGAGCCCCGGCGTCGCTCTCGGAGCTGCGCGAGCGGTGGGCGAGCGCGCCATCGCGCTGTCGCGGCTCACGCTGCGGGTCTGTCGATCCCGGGAACGGCGGGATCGAGCGTACATCCTGCTGCCGCCCGGGCGTGCGCTGGTGGTACGTGCGGGCCGACTCGACGCGCCGCGCCTACCGCGCCGAGCTGGGCGTGACGCTGCCGTCGGGCGAGTTCCGGCGGCTGGCCGAGAGCAACACCGTCGTGACGCCTCGCGTCGGGCCCTCGGGCGAGCGGGCGCGACGCGTGCTGCTCTACCAGCAGGCGCAGATGATCCCGACGGAGACGGCTTCGCCGTCGGGGCGGAGGAAGTGCGGTCCGCGTCGGCCTCGTCGGCGTCGTCGGGTCCCTGGAGCCCGGAGCGCGAGCGTCAGGCTCCCGAGGCGCCCGGGCCCGGCGGCGTCTGGGGCGACGAGCCCGGGCGGCAGGGCGGTGCGAGCGACGCGTTCCGGCCGGGTGGTGCGAGCGACGTCCACCGGCGCTAACGCCGGCGCCTAGCGCGAGGTCCTATGCCCGTCGGGTACTGGTGCCCGGTCCTCCACGCCCACCTTCCCTACGTCCGCCACCCCGAGTACCCGGAGTTCCTCGAGGAGGACTGGTTCTTCGAGGCCCTCACCGAGACCTACGTCCCGCTGATCCGCGTCCTCGACGGCCTGCTGGCCGACGGCGTCGACTACCGGCTCACGATGACGCTGTCGCCGCCGCTCGTCTCGATGATGACGGACGAGCTGCTGGTCGCGCGGTACCACCGCTACCTCGACCGCCTGGTCGACCTGTCGGGCCGGGAGATCGAGCGGACGGAGCGCGAGGACTCGCGCTTCACCGACGTGGCGCGCTTCTACCACCACGAGTTCGCCGACATCCGCCGCGTCTTCCGCGAGGTCTACGGCTCGAACATCGTGCAGGCGTTCCGCAAGCACCGCGACGCCGGGCAAGCTCGAGATCATCACCTGCGGCGCGACCCACGGCTTCTTCCCGCTCATGGACACGGTGCCCCAGGCGGTGCGCGCGCAGGTCCAGGTGGCGGCGGCAGCACTACCGGAAGCACCTCGGCCGGGATCCCATCGGGCATCTGGCTTCCCGAGTGCGGCTACATGCCGGGGCACGAGGCGTACCTCAAGGAGGCGGGGATCCGCTACAGCTTCCTCGAGTCCCACGGCCTCACCGACGCGCATCCCGCGCCCGAGCCACGGCGTGCACGCCCCGATCGTCTCGCCGGGCGGCATCGTCTTCTTCGGCCGCGACATGGAGTCGTCGCGGCAGGTCTGGAGCACCGAGTCGGGCTACCCCGGCGACTACGACTACCGCGAGTTCTACAAGGACGTCGGCTGGGAGCTGCCCGCTCGACTACCTCGAAGGACTTCCTGCCCGACGGGCAGCGGAAGAACCTCGGGCTCAAGTACTACCGGATCACGGGCAAGGGGACGGGCCTCGGCGACAAGCAGCCCTACGTGCGGGCGTGGGCCCTCGAGAAGGCCGCGAGCCACGCCGGGAACTTCCTCCAGAACCGCCAGAAGCAGGTGGAGCACCTCGCGGGCATCGATGGGCCGCGCGCCCGTCGTGGTGAGCCCCTACGACGCGGAGCTGTTCGGCCACTGGTGGTTCGAGGGGCCCGACTTCCTGAACTACCTCTTCCGGAAGATGCACCACGACCAGGACGTCGTGAAGCCCATCACGCCGCCTCGAGTACCTGGAGCGCCACCCGGAGCTCGAGATGGTCCAGCCGCCCGATGTGCACGTGGGGGGCCAAGGGCTACGCCGAGGTCTGGCTCAACCCGGGGAACGACTGGATCTACCCGCACCTCGACATGGCCGCCGAGCGGATGGTGGAGCTGGCCCGGCGCTACGAGCACCCGAGCGACCTCGAGTGGCGCGCCCTCAACCAGGCGGCGCGCGAGCTGCTGCTGGCGCAGTCCTCGGACTGGGCGTTCATCATGAAGACGAACACCACGGTGGAGTACGCGAAGAAGCGCACCCGCGACCACATCGCGCGCTTCGACTACCTCTACCGGGCGCTCGACCGGCAGGGATGCTCGAGGAGCCGATCCTGCGCGGAGTTCGAGGGGCGCGACAACATCTTTCCCGAGATCGACTACCGGGTCTATCCGGTAGTCTCTCCGCGGGGAGCGGTGCAGGGACCCATTCGCAGATCGGCGGTCGCGGGGAGCTGGTACCCGGGAACGCCCGCGCTCATCGCGGCGGAGGTGGAGTCGTACCTCGCGACGGCGGCAGACCGCCCCGGCTCCCGGGGCGTCTCCTGGGCCTCGTCAGCCCCCACGCCGGGCTCCGCTATTCCGGGCCCGTCGCGGCCTTCGGATACTCGCTCCTCCGCGGTCGCGAAGACCTCACGGTCGTGCTCGTGGGCCCGTCCCACTACTTCGCGTTCGAGGGCGTCGCGGTGTGGGCCCGAGGCGCCTTCGAGACGCCCCTGGGGCGCGGTGCCCATCGACGAGGGACTCGCCGCGGCCTTGCTCGACTCCCGGGGTCACGTCAAGGACGCGCCGCGTCCCCACGGCGAGGAGCACTCGCTGGAGATGCAGCTCCCGTTCCTTCAGCACCTCGTGGCGGGGCTCCGGATCGTCCCGCTGTTGATGGGCCGCCAGGAGCGCGAGGACGTCGACCGCTCTCGCCGAGGCGCTGGCGCCGGGCCCTGGCGGGCCGCCGAGACGTCCTGCTCGTCGCCTCGAGCGACCTCAGCCACTACCACCCGGCGCTCGGTGGCGAATCGCCTGGACGCGATGGTGGTGGGCGACGTCGCAGCGGTTCGACATCGACGGCCTGATGGACCGCGCTCGAGGCGCGTCGCGAACATGCCTGCGGCGGCGGGCCGATCGTCGCGGTGATGGAGGCGGCGCGTCGCGCTCGGCGCCGACCGGGCCGCGGTCCTGCGCTACGGGGACAGCGGCGACGTCGGCGAGCACGACAAGACGCGGGTCGTCGGGTACCTGTCGGCGGCGCTGTATGGCGGCGGCGTCTGATGCCGGACGCGCTCTCGGCCGAGGACCGGACCCGTCTCCTGGGAATCGCCCGGGAGGCGATCGTCGCCCGCCTCGAGGGGGAGGGGCTCCCGGCGGGAGACGTGGCCGGAGCGCTCAGGGAGCGCCGCGGTGCGTTCGTCACGCTGACGTCGGTCGCCGACGGCTCCCTGCGAGGGTGCGTCGGCTACGTCGAGCCCGCCTTTCCCGCTCTGGGAGACGGTGCGGCGTGGCCGCCGAGGGAGCGGCCACGGAGGACGGGCGGTTCGACCCCGTCGCCCCGGGGGAGCTGGAGGGCCTTTCGATCGAGATCTCGGTTCTCGCGCCGCTCCGTCCGATCCGGCCGGAAGACGTCGAGGTGGGCACCCACGGCCTGCTGATCCGGCACGCGGGTCGCGGCGGACTTCTACTGCCGCAGGTGGCCGTCGAGCACGGGTGGGACCGATCGACGTTCCTCGATCAGGTCTGTCGCAAGGCGGGCCTGCCCGCGGCCGCGTGGCGAGACCCGAAGGCGGAGCTCCTGGGATTCACCGCGGAGGTCTTCGGCGGAGTCGCGCGCCCTCTAGAAGCGGAAAGCCTGGCTCAGGATCCGCCCGTCGGGTCCAACGAGAACGCGGGCCATGAAGGAACTGCGGCCGCCCCCCTCGAACCGGAGGTCGCGCCAGACGACGGCGGTCCCCTCGGGGGTCTCGTTGACCTCGAGCCACGGGAAGGTCGAGAAGGCGAGGAAGATCGCGGCGATCTCGCTGCTGGCGCGAACCTGGGACACGGTCTGGCTCTCGGGAAGCTTGTCGCGCCGTCGGAGCGGGGGCGAGCCGGCGCCCAGGTGGACCTCGCCGGTCCAATACGAGGGGCCGGTGTCGGCGAGGACGCGCCAGGACGCGGGGGTCGATCGGGTTCGGCAGGGCCGTGGCGCGGAGGACGTGGGCGTCGGGCACGCGCGCCACGAGCTCGTCGACGGCGCGGGCGTGGAGGACCGCGCGACCGCCGACGTAGGCGAGGACGAGGCCGAGGCCGACGGTCGCGGCCCGCGAACCGAAGGTCGGCCGGCGGGCGAGCAGAACGGTGGTCAGCAGGATCAGCAGGATGACCGGGTCGATGATGAAGACGAGGTCCCAGGTGTAGAACGTCCTGTCGAAGGGCGAGAAGACGCGCGTGCCGTAGCTCGTCCAGAGGTCCATGAAGACGTGGCCGGCCACTCCGACGAGGCCGACGGCCAGGAGGCCCAGGAACCGGGAGCCGCGAACGGTGAGCCGCAGCGCCAGGGCCAGCGCGAGGGCCAGGAGCGGGCGCGCCCACGACCGAGTGGCTGAGGTCGCGGTGATGCTGGAGATAGGCCGCCGTCCCGCCCAGGCCGAACGACGGCAGTCGATGTCGGGGAGGTTGGAGGCCACGACCAGCGGCCGCCAGGGCGCCCCGGCTCGTGCGGCCGAGGCCCGACTGCGCCAGGGCGACGCCCGTGAGGGTGTGGGTGACGTTGTCCACGCTACTTGCCGGTGACCCGGACCATCTCGGTCACGGTCGTGACGCCGCGGAAGACCTTCTCGATCGCGGCCTCCTTGAGCGTGCGCAGGCCCTCCTCGCGGGCGGCCTTGAAGATCTCGAGCGAGCCCGCCTGCGTGCGACACGAGGCGGCGGATCTTCTCGGTCATGGGCAGGACCTCGTAGATGCCGGTCCGGCCGCATGTAGCCCGTCTCGCGGCAGTGCAGGCAGCCCTTGCCGCGCTTGAAGCGGTAGGGCTGCGAGCTTCTCGAGGGGGATCCGCAGGACCGCGGCCTCCTCCGCGCGTCGGCGCGTACTCCTCGGCGCAGTGGGTGCAGTTCTCGCGCACGAGGCGCTGGGCCAGGATGCCGATGAGGGTCGAGGTGATGAGGAAGTGGGGGACGCCCGAGGTCGAGGAGGCGCGTGATCGAGGAGGGGGCGTCGTTGGTGTGCAGGGTCGAGAGGACGAGGTGGCCGGTGAGGGCGGCCTGCACGGCGTGCTCGGCGGTCTCCGCGTCGCGGATCTCGCCGACCATGATGATGTCGGGGTCCTGGCGCAGCACCGTGCGCAGGGCGCTGGCGAACGTGACGTCGATCTGCGGGCCGCACCGCCACCTGGTTGAAGTCCTCGAACACCATCTCGATCGGGTCTTCGATGGTGACGATGTTCACCTCGGGCTTCGAGAGGTGCTTGAGGACCGAGTAGAGGGTCGTGGTCTTGCCGCTGCCCGTCGGGCCCGGTGACGAGGATGATGCCGGTGGGGCGCGCGATGAAGTCGTAGAACTTCGGGCAGGTCGTGGGCCGAGAGGCCGAGCTCGTCGATCCCCTTCAGCAGGATGTCGGGGTCGAAGATGCGCAGCACCGCCTTCTCGCCGAAGGCCGTCGGCATGGTGCGAGACGCGCAGCTCGATCTCCCGGCCTCCCTGCTCGCGCTTGATGCGGCCGTCCTGGGGCCGGCGCTTCTCGGCGAGGTTGCAGCCCGAGAGCAGCTTGATGCGCGAGACGACCGCCTGGTAGACGATCTTCGGGATGACGTGCACGTCGTGCAGGATCGCCGTCGATGCGCAGGCGCACGAGGGTCAGGTCGCGCTTGGGCTCGAAGTGGATGTCGCGAGGCGCGCTGCTCGAAGGCGTAGCTCAGGATGTGGTCGAGGGCCTTGACGACGGGGGCGGCGGCCGGGTCGAGCTCGTCGGCTGCGCTCGACAGGAACTCCTGGTTGCCGAGGTCGACGCGTGGAGATGCGGCTCGCGCGTGAGCTGCTTCTCGGCGGTCTGGAGGCTGGTCTTGAGGTCGTAGAAGCCCTTGTTGATGGCCTCGACGTCGGCCCGCGTGGCCACGACCCGCTCGACGTCGAGGCCGGTCACGCGCTTGATGTCGTCGAGCGGGGAAGGGCGCGAACGGGTCGTGGACCGCGACCGTGATCGGTCTTGTCGGTCTTCGAGATCGCGACCATGCCGTGCTTGCGCGCGAAGGGCCCGGAGAGCGCCTTCGTCACGACGTCGAGGTCGAGGTCGAGCGGGTTGAGCTTGACGTAGGGCAGGCCCGGCGTGGGCGGCGAGGGCCTGGGCGATCTGCACCTCGTTCGCGAAGCCGAGCTGGAGGATGGCCTGCTCGGTCGTGCAGGCCGTTGACCTTCTGCGACGCGCCGCACCCGCTCGGCCTGCTCCGGCGTCAGCACCTTCGCTCGCGACGAGGATGGGCAGGATGTCGACGGCCGGCTCGCCGGGCGCCGCGGGCTTTGAGCCGGCGCGTGTGGTGGCCGGCGCGGGGTGGCGGCGATGGCCATCGGGGGATTATCCGCGCCGCGGCGCGGACGTCAAACGATCGGCGCCGCTGCTTGAAGACGCCCTGCGAACGCGTGGTAGCGTCGCCGCCGATGGCTGCGACGGAGCGTGACCCTCATCGGCGTGCCGCTCGACCTCGGTGCCGGCCGGCGCGGCGTCGACATGGGGCCGTCGGCCTTCCGCGTCGCGGAGGTGGACGCAGAGGCTCCGCGAGCTCGGCTACGAGGTCGAGGACCCGGGCGACCTGCAGGTGTCGATCCCGGAGACGCAGGGCCCGGGCGATCCGCGGCTCAAGTACCTGAAGGAGATCAGGAGATCTGCGAGACCCTCCGCGACCGCGTGGGCGAGGCGCTCGAGGAGGGCAGCGTTCCCGGTGGTCCTGGGCGGCGACCACTCCATCGCCATGGGCACGATCGCCGGCCTCGTCGCGCTTCCACCGGAGCGCGGAGGAGAAGATCGGCCTCGTCTGGTTCGACGCCCACGCCGACTCCAACACCGCCGAGACGAGCCCCACGCGGGAACATCCACGGGATGCCGCTGGCGGCGGCGCTCGGCCTCGGTGCGCCCGAGCCTCGTCAACCTGGCGGGACGCTGCCCGATGGTGGACGGCTCGCGGGCGGCGCTCGTCGGCCTGCGCGACGTCGACACGGCCGAGCGCGCCAACGTGCGGGCCTCGGGCATCGGCGCCTTCACCATGCGCGACATCGACGAGCGGGGGATGCGCGCGGTGATGGAGGAGGCGATCAAGCGGGCGAGCGACGGGACCGCCGGGATCCACGTGAGCTTCGACCTCGACGCCATGGATCCCGGACTACGCCCCCGGCGTCGGCACGCCGTCCCCGGGCGGGCTGTCCTACCGCGAGGCCCACCTGGCCATGGAGATGCTCGCCGACACCGGCAAGGTCGTCTCGGCCGAGTTCGTCGAGGTCGAACCCGATCCTCGACCAGCGGAACGGGACCGCGCGCCTGGGCGTCGAGCTCCTGGCCTCGCTCCTCGGGAAGAAGATCCTCTGACGGCGATTGACAGCGCCCGTATCCTGCTGTTACGATTCGGCTTTCGTCCGTCGTAGGCGCGTGGCTCAGTGGTAGAGCGCTTCCTTGACACGGAAGAGGTCGGTGGTTCAATTCCACCCGCGCCTACCATGTCTCTCGAGGAAGAGGTCCGGGTGAGCAGTGGACCGTGTCGATGACGCTCGAACTTCTAGATGTCGTCCCCGCCCGTCGAACCACCTCGACACCACCGGTCCTTCCGGCGAGAGCAAGCCGGCCGATTCGCCGATCGAGATCTACCGGCACTCCTCCGCCCACCTCCTCGCGGCGGCGGTGACGGAGCTCTATCCCGACGCGCAGTGCGGGATCGGTCCGCCCACCGACGACGGCTTCTTCTACGACTTCCTCGTGGCGAAGCCGTTCACGCCCGAGGACCTCGCCGCCATCGAGAAGCGGATGGCGCACATCGTCAAGCAGAACCGGCCGATCGAGAAGAAGCTGATCCCCAAGGCCGAGGCGCTCGAGCTCTTCGCGAAGAAGGGCCAGACGCTGAAGTGCGAGCTCATCCAGGAGAAGGCCGGGCGACATCGTCCAGTGCTACACGATGGGCGAGTTCATCGACTTCTGCCTCGGGCCCGCACCTTCCCTCGACGGGGAAGATCAAGGCCTTCAAGCTCCGCGAGAACGCGTCGCAGTCGTACTGGAAGGGCAAGGAAGGGCAACCCGGCGATGCAGCGCATCTACGGGTACGCCTTCTTCACGAAGGAGGAGCTGGACCAGCACCTCCACCGCCTCGAGGAGGCCAAGCGCCGCGACCACCGCAAGCTCGGCCGCGAGCTCGACCTCTTCTCGATCGCCGACGAGACCGGGCGCGGGCCTCATCCTCTGGCACCCGAAGGGCGGCTTCATCCGCAAGCAGATCGAGGACTTCTGGCGCGACGAGCACCTGCGGGGCGGCTACGACCTCGTCTACAGCCCCCACATCGCGAAGATCGACCTCTGGAACACCAGCGGCCACACCCAGTACTACAAGGCCAACATGTACTCGCCCATCGACATCGAGGGCGTCGAGTACCAGTTGAAGCCGATGAACTGCCCGTTCCACATCACGATCTACAAGTCGCAAGCTCGGAGCTACCGCGAGCTGCCGTTCCGCTACGCCGAGCTCGGGACCGTCTACCGCTTCGAGCGCTCCGGCGTGCTGCACGGCCTCATGCGCGTGCGCGGCTTCACCCAGGACGACGCGCACCTCTTCTGCCGCCTCGACCAGCTCGAGCGACGAGATCGTGCGGGTCCTCGACTTCGTGACGTCGATCCTGAAGGCCTTCGGCTTCGACCGGTACGACATCTTCGTCTCCACCAAGCCCGCCGACGCGAGCGGGACCGACGAGCAGTGGGAGGTCGCGACGGCGGCGCTCAAGAAGGCCCTCGAGACGCGCGGCCTGCCGTACCAGATCGACCCGGGCGAGGGCGACGTTCTACGGCCCGAAGATCGACATCAAGATCAAGGACTCGCTCGACCGCGCGTGGCAGTGCTCGACGATCCAGGTGGACTTCCACAACCCGAACCGCTTCGACCTCGAGTACATCGGCGAGGACGGCAAGGCGCACCAGCCGGTGATGCTCCACCGGGCCCTCCTCGGAAGCCTCGAGCGCTTCTTCGGCGTGCTCATCGAGCACTACGCGGGCGCGTTCCCGCTCTGGCTCGCGCCGGTGCAGGCCGTCGTCATCCCGGTGACCGAGGCGCACCACGACTACGCGCACAAGGTGGCCGCGAAGCTGCGCGCACGCGGGCATCCGGGTCCACGTCGACGACCGGCAACGAGAAGCTGGGCTACAAGATCCGCGAGGCCCAGGTCCAGAAGGTCCCCTACATGCTCGTGGTGGGGGACAAGGAGGTCGAGAGCCGGACGCGTGGCCGTGCGCCACCGCCACGCCGGCGACCTCGGCGCCGGCCGGACGGTGGCGAGACGTTCGGCGCCCGCGTCGCGCCGCGCTCGCGGACGGAGCGCGCCAGCCCGGCGAGGAAGGCGCCGCGCCGGCTGTCCTGGAGGTGTCTCATAGACAACAAGACGGTCCGCATCAACGACCGCATCCGCGCCAAGGAGGTCCGCGTCATCGACGAGGACGGCGGCGCAGCTCGGCATCATGCCGCCCCAGCAGGCGCTGATGCATCGCCGAGGAGAAGGGGCTCGACCTCGTCGAGATCGCGGCCACGGCGACCCCGCCGGTCTGCCGGATCATGAACTCGGGGAAGTTCTTCTACCAGCAGGCCAAGCGGGAGGCGGAGGCGCGGAAGCACCAGCGCCACATCCAGGTCAAGGAGGTGAAGTTCCGGCCGAAGATCGACGAGCACGACTTCCAGTTCAAGAAGCGGAACGTCGAGCGCTTCCTCGCTGGACGGCAACAAGGTGAAGTCGCACGGTGATCTTCCGCGGCCGCGAGATGGTCCACAGCGAGATCGGCCGCCGGATCCTGAACCGGCTCGCGGCGCGAGCTGACCGAGGTGGCCCTCGTCGAGGTGTCGCCGCGACAGGAGGGCATGACCATGGTGCAGATCCTGGCCCCCAAGAAGGAGGCCCCGGGGAAGGCGCCGAAGGCCAAGAAGGCGGCCAAGGCGGCGAAGGACGGAGAAGAGCGTCCCGCCAAGCCGCGAACCCCGAAAGCCGCGAAGCCAGCGGCCGTGGCCGAGGAGAAGGCGGAGAGCGGAGAATGAGAAAGCCCAAGGTCGAAGCTGAAGCTCAAGAGCCAGCGGGCGGCGAAGAAGCGCTTCAAGCTCACCGCGACCGGCAAGGTGAAGCGCCACCAGTCGATGAAGCGCCACATCCTGACCAAGAAGGCCCAGGGCCGGAAGCGCGGGCTCCGGAAGTCGACCCTCGTCTCGGACGCCGAGACGCCCAGCGTGCGCCGGATGCTGCTGGCGTAGAATATCCAGTCGCCTCTCCCGCAAAGGCGGGGAGAGGTCGGGGCAGCCGTCGAGCTGCCCGGGCTTCGTCGCCGCCTGAAAGCGCGACGGGCCGGCCGATGGTGGCCGGGCCGTCCAAGAAGGACCGTTCCATGCCGAGAGTCAAACGAGGGAGCAAGCGCCGGGAGAAGCGCAAGAAGCTCCTGTGCCTGGCCAAGGGCTTCTTCCTCAGCAAGAGCAAGCTCTACGAGTCGCCAAGGAGGCCGTCGACCGCGCCGGGCAACTTCGCCTACGTCGGCCGGCAAGCGCAAGAAGCGGGACTTCCGCCGCCTGTGGATCATCCGCATCAACGCGGCGGCCCGGACCCACGACATGTCCTACAGCCAGTTCATCGCCGGGCCTGAAGCGCGCCGGGGTCGAGCTCGACCGCAAGTCGCTGGCCGACATCGCGGCGACGCGACCCGGCGGCCTTCGCGAAGCTCGTGGAGTCGGCGAAGTCCGCGCCGGCGACGCGCCTAGACGGCCGGCCCGGGACGCCCGGCCGTGCCGGCGCTCCGGCCGCCGACCATGGCCGACACGGCGTCCGCGCTCCGCGCGGAGGTCGAGCGCTCCGCGCGGAGTTCGCGTCGCGCTCGCCGCGGCCGCGCGACGCCGCGGCGCTCGCAGGCGCTGCGGGACCGCTTCCTCGGCCGCAAGTCGGGGGCGCTCACCGCCCTTCTGAAGACGCTCGGGCGGCTCGGCGAGGCCGAGGCGCGCCGCGAGGCCGGGCCAGGAGCTGAACGCCCTCAAGGCGCGATCGAGGCGCGGCTCGACGAGGCGCGGGCGCGGCTCGAGGCGCAGCGGCGCGACCAGGACGCTGCGCGCGCGAGCGGATCGACGTCACGCTGCCCGGGCGGCCGGCCGCCACGGGCCGGCGTCCATCCCGCTGACCGCGGTGCGCGAGGAGCCTCGAGGACATCTTCGTCTCCATGGGCTACGAGGTCTACGACGGCCCCGAGGTCGAGGACGACTACCACTGCTTCGAGGCCCTCAACATGCCGCCGGACCACCCGGCCCGCGACATGCAGGACACGTTCTACCTGAAGGGGAGAAGGACGCGCTGCTCCGCACCCACACCTCGTCCGGGCAGATCCGCTACATGCTCGACGAACCCGCACCCGCCGATCGTGCGGATCATCTGCCCGGGCAAGGTCTTCCGCCGCGACGACGACATCACCCACTCGCCGATGTTCCAGCAGGTCGAGGGGCTCGTCGTGGGCCGGGGCATCAGCCTCGGCGCACCTCAAGGGCACGATCGAGGCCTTCCTCCACACGCCTCTTCGGCCCGCAGTACCCGGTGCGCTTCCGCTCGTCCTACTTCCCCTACACCGAGCCCTCGGTCGAGGCCGACCTCGGCTGCATCGTCTGCGGCGGCAAGGGCTGCCGCGTCTGCAAGGGGACGGGCTGGGTGGAGATCCTGGGCTCGGGGATGGTGGACCCCGCGGTGTTCGAGGCCGTGAACGCGCGGCTCGGGACGAAGGTCTACGACCCCGAGGAGGTCACCGGCTTCGCGTTCGGCCTCGGCATCGAGCGCGTGGCGATGATCCGCCACGGCGTCGACGACATCCGCCTCTTCTACGGCAGCGACCTGCGCTTCCTGGAGCAGTTCGGGGCATGAAGGTCCTCCTGTCGTGGCTGCGGGAGTTCGTCGACGTCCCGGTGGAGCCGCGGAAGCTCGCCGACGACCTGACCCTCGTCGGCCTGGCGGTGGACGCGGTGCGAGCCGGTCGGGACCGACACGCGTCCTCGACCTCGACATCACGACGAACCGCGTCGACTGCATGAACGTCTACGGCGTGGCCCGCGAGGTGGCGGTCCTCTACGGCCGCCCCCTGCGGCCCCTCGACCTGACGTTCGACGGAGTCGGGATCGCCGGCCTCCGAGGCCCTCGGCCGTGCACGATCGAGGCCCCGGACCTCTGCCCGCGGTTCTGCGCGCGGGTCCTCGACGTGCGGATGGGTCCGTCGCCGAGCTGGCTGCGCGACCGGCTCGAGGCGGTCGGCGTCCGCTCCATCAACAACGTCGTGGACCTGACCAACTACGTGATGATCGAGATGGGCCAGCCGACCCACGCCTTCGACCTCGACCGGGTTCCGGAGCGGACGCTGCGCGTGCGGTGGGCCGCGCGACGGCGAGGCCCTCACGACCCTCGACGGCGTGGAGCGACGCCTCACGGCGCGAATGGGCGTGGTCGCCGGTCCCGACGGTCCCGCTGGCGCTCGCCGGGGTCATGGGCGGGGCTTCGAGCGAGGTCTCCGACGAGACTCGCGTCGTCGCGCTGGAGGCGGCGTACTGGGACCCCCTGCACGACACGGCGCACGGCCAAGGCGCTGGGGATGCACACCGAGGCCTCGCATCGCTTCGAGCGCGGGGCCGACCCCGAGGCGCCCGTGGCCGGGACGGCCCGGATCGCCCACCTTCTCCAGAAGGTCGGCGCCGGCACGACGCGACCGCTGCTCCTCGACCGTCATCCCGCGCCGCAGGCGGCGCGTACGGCCCGCCTGCGCTCCGCGCGGATGCAGACGGTCCTCGGTGTGCGGGTTCCCGAAGGCGAGGCCCGCCGCATCCTTTCCGGGCTCGGGTTCGGGGTGGGAGCGCCGGACCCCGAAGGCACGCCCATCGCGATTCCGACCTGGCGTGGCGACGTGACCCGCGAGATCGACGTCGTCGAGGAGGTCGGTCGGCACCACGGCCTCGACAAGCTCCCCTCGACGCTTCCGTCGAGCGGTGTCGTCGGCGGGCTCAAGACCTGGCAGCTCCGCGAGCGGCGCGTGCGCGAGACGTTGACGGCCGCGGGGCTCGCCGAGGCCATCCACTACGCCTTCGTCTCCGACGCGGAGTCCGCGGATGTTCCGGGAGCTCGGGTCGCCCTGGAGAACCCGCTCTCCGAGGAGCAGGGCGTCCTGCGAAACTCGCTCGTGCCCGGCCTCCTCGACGGCTCTCCGGACGAACCTGCGGCAGGGGCGTCGCGACGTCGCCCTCTTCGAGATCGGTCGGGTCTTCCTGCCCGCGGCCGCCATGCCCGTCGAGGAGCGCCGCCTCGGGATCCTCCTCTCGGGAAGCGCGCGCCCCGCCCACTGGTCGGAGAAGGCTCGCGGCGCGGATTTCTTCGACGCGAAGGGAATCGTGGAAGCCGTCCTGCGGTCGCCTCGGGCGTGGACGGATCGGCCTGGCGCGCCGGAGAGGACGCCCGCCTTCCTCCACCCCGGAGCGTCGGCGCGGGTCTACCAGGGAGAGACTCCCCTCGGATTCGCGGGCGTCCTCCACCCGGCGACGATCGAGAAGTTCGAGCTTCGGGAGCCGACGGTGGTTGCCGAGATCGTCCTCGACGCCCTGCTCCAGGAGGCCCCGGCGGCCGCGCGCTTCCGGACCCTCGAGCGCTTCCCGGCCGTGAGCCGGGACCTCTCGATCCTCACGGGAGCCGAACGGTCGGCTGCCGACCTGGAAGCGTCCATCCGCGGTGCCGCGGGGGCGTTGCTGCGTGCGGTCGGGGTGGTGGACCGCTACGATCGTCCGCCGGTCCCGGCGGGGAAGGTCAGCCTGACGCTCAGCCTGCTCTTCCAGCACCCCGAGCGGACGCTCACGGGCGACGACGTCCAGGACGCCATGGCTCGCGTGGTCGGTGCGCTCCGATCGAGCGGAGCCGAGATTCGAGGGGAGTGAGGCCACATGGAGAACAGCTTCGATCGGCTCGAGGAGAAGGTTCGCAAGGCGGCGGAGCTCGTGAAACGGCTGCGCAAGGAGAACGCCTCCCTCGAGGAGGCACTCGGCGCCGCAAAGGCGCGCGCGCAGGAGGCCGAGAAGCGGCTGGCGGCGCTGGAGAAGGAGCGCTCGGCCTCGGCTGGGCAGGGCAAGGAGCTGGAGGCGCTCGACCGCGAGGTGAAGGCTCTCCGCCAGCAGCGTGACGAGGTGCGGCACCGCATCGAGAAGCTCGTGGACGTCCTGGAGAGCCTCGACGAGCCCTCGGAGGGGTAAAGGCGACGGAAGGCGGCCGGGCCTATAATCCCGCAGCCGCCCCGGAGGGCCTCATGGCTGAGAAGACCGACCTCGTCCACGTCCAGATCTTCGGTCAGAGCTACGCGGTGCGGGGAGGGACCGACCCCAGCTACGTCGTGCAGCTGGCGTCCTACGTGGACGCCCAGATGCAGGAGGTCAGCCACCTGCCCGGCACGGTGGATTCCCTCCGGATCGCCGTGCTCGCCGCGCTCAACATCGCCGACGAGTGCTTTCAGGCGAAGGCGGGCGCCGATTCCGGCGGAGACGCGCTGGAAGCCCGCGCCGCGGGCCTGGTGCGAGAGCTGGAGGCGATCCTCGAGGAGTGATATAGTCCGTCCTCGAGAAAGGTCCCCTGCATTGCTCGTGATGGATTCGGAAACCTTGAACCAACGTCCTTAAAGTCGGGGACCCGCCGTCGCGTCGCGGTGTGCATGCCTCCGCGTCGAGGAAGCCTAAAGCGGCGCGCAGGGTTCCCACCTGGTGACCAGGTTCAGGTCACCCTCCACACGGCAAAGGCGGGGGGCCTTTTTTGCGTCTCGAGTCTGGTACAGTTCCCGCGTGAGAAACCCCGAGGCTCCCGTCAGCGAAGTCGGCGAGCGGGCCCTCTTGAAGCACCTCCGGTCGCGCATTCCGTCGAGCCCCGGGGTCGTCGTGGGAATCGGCGACGACGCCGCGGCGGTCGAGACCGGGCCCCTCACGCTCGTCACCACCGACTGCCTGGTGGAGGGGGTGCACTTCCTCCGGGAATGGTGTCCGCCGCGGCTCGTGGGGCGCAAGGCCCTGAGCGTCAACCTCTCGGACATCGCCGCGATGGCCGGCGTGCCGCGCCACGCGACGGTCAGCCTCTGCCTCCCGCCGCGACGCCCATGTCGTTCGTGGACGGGCTCTACGACGGCCTCCTGGAGCGAGCCGCCGAGACCGGCGTGACGCTGGTCGGCGGCAACGTCTCGCTGACGACGGGGCCCATCGTGGTGGACGTGACGCTCCTCGGCGCGGGGGAGAAGCTGCTGCGGCGCAGCGGTGCGCTGGCCGGAGACCTGATCGTCGTGACGGGGACCCTCGGGAGCGCCGCCGCGGGCCTGCGCCTCCTGACCCAGGGCGCGCGCCTCGACGCCGACGGGGCGCTCGACGCCACGGGCGTCTGGACGGGCTCCGCGGCCCGGGCCCTGACCCACTGCCTGCGGGCGCAGCTCGACCCGAACCCGCCGCTGGCGTTCGCCCGCGCGCTCGCGGAGCACGACCTCGTCCACGCCGCGATGGATCTCTCCGACGGCCTGTCGGGCGACCTCCGCGCCATGTGCGAGGAGAGCGATGCCTCGGCGTGGATCGACTCCGATGCCCTGCCGGTCGATCCCCACGCGGCGAGCCTCGAGCGGGCGCGCGGGGGCGACGCGCACTCTCTCGCCCTTCACGGCGGCGAGGACTACCAGCTTCTCTTCGCGGTGGCCGCCGACCGTCTCGACGGCCTCAAGGACATGGCCGTGATCTGGGACATTCCCCTGACGATCGTGGGGGAGTTCGCCCCGGGCCCCCCGGCGCTGCTCCTGAAGAAGGGCGGGACGCTCCTTCCCCTGACGCCCCAGTCCCACGACCACTTCCGCCGGCGACCCGCCGCGCCATGGCGGAGGGGGACGGCGAATGAGCGAACGGCTGCGCCGGACTGCTGCAGGTCCTCCTGCAGCTCAGCGACACGCCCCACCGGATCGCCCTCTCCTTCGCGCATCGGCGTCTTCATCGCGTTCTCGCCCCTCCTCGGGATCCACACGGGACTCGCGCTGGCGATCGCCTACCTCTTCCGGCTGAGCCGCGCCAGCATCCTCATCGGCGCCTACATCAACAACCCCTGGACGATCGCGCCCATGTACACGGCCGGCACCGTGCTCGGCTCGTACATGCTGGGCGTCTCGACGGAGGGCCTGTCGGAGATCGACTGGAGCCTCCACGGCCGGGCGTTCTACGAGGCCCTGTTCCGCGGCCTGCGCCCGTACGTGTGGCCCTACATCGTCGGGAACACCGTGCTCGGCTGCGTCGCCGCCGTGGCCGCCTACTTCGCCCTCCGCACGATGCTGCAGCGGCAGCAGGCCGCGCCGCTCGTCTAGCCGCGACGGCTAGAGGGGCGGGACGGCCTCGTGGTGGGGGGTCGCCTGCTCGAAGGCGTGGCCCAGGCGCAGGAGGGACGCCTCGTCGAACGACCTCCCGAGGAGCTGCAGGCCGACGGGCAGGCCCTCGGCGAGGCCGCACGGGAGCGAGAGCCCCGGGATGCCGGCCAGGTTCGCGGGCACGGTGAAGATGTCGGCCAGGTACATCTGCAGCGGGTCGTCGGTCTTCTCGCCGAGGCGGAAGGCGGTCGCCGGGAGTCGTGGGCGTGGCGACGACGTCGCACGATGCGAAGGCCGCCTCGAAGTCGCGGCGGATCAGGGTGCGGACCTTCTGGGCGCGGAGGTAGTAGGCGTCGTAGTAGCCCGACGAGAGGACGAACGTGCCCAGGATGATGCGCCGCTTGACCTCGGGCCCGAAGCCCAGGTCGCGCGTCTCGCCGTACATGCGGCGGAGGTCGCCGTTCCCGGGCGCGCGGAGGCCGTAGCGGACGCCGTCGAAGCGGGCCAGGTTGCTCGAGGCCTCGGCCGTGGCGACGATGTAGTAGGTCGCGATGGCGTGGTGGACGTGGGGGAGCGTGACGTCGACGAGGCGGGCTCCGCGCCCTCGAGGGCGCCGAGGGACTCCCGAAAGCGCGCCATCACGCCGGCGTCGACGCCCTTCTCGAGGAAGGCCCAGGGGACGCCGACGCGCAGGCCGGCCGGCGCCCTGCGCGAGCTCGGCCGCGAAGTCGGGCGACCGGCCGTCGCGGCGCTCGTCGCGTCGTTCGGGTCGGGGCCGCACAGAGGCCGTGGCGACGAGGGCCGCGTCCTCCACGGTGCGGGCGAAGGGGCCGACCTGGTCGAGCGACGAGGCGAAGGCCACGAGGCCGTAGCGGCTCACGCGGCCGTAGGTGGGCTTGAGGCCCACGACGCCGCAGAGCGCCGCCGGCTGGCGGATCGAGCCGCCGGTGTCGGTGCCCAGGGCGACAGGAGCCATGCGCGCCGCCACGGCCGCCGCCGAGCCGCCCGACGAGCCGCCGGGCACGCGCTCCCGGTCCCAGGGGTTGCGCGTCTTCTTGTAGGCGCTGTTCTCGGTGGACGAGCCCATCGCGAACTCGTCCATGTTCGTCTTGCCGACGGGAACGCGCCGGCGGCCTCGAGCCGGGCGACGGCCGTGGCGGTGAACGGGGGGCGATACCCCTCGAGGATCCGCGAGCCGCAGGTCGTGGGGATGCCCTCGATGTCGAGCACGTCCTTCACGGCCACGGGAACGCCGGCGAGGGGAAGGTCGGCGCGACCGGCGGCGACCGCCTCGTCGACGCGCCCGCGCCGCCGCGAGCGCGCGCTCGGGGAACACGTGGAGGAAGGCGTCGACCGCCGGCTCCACCGCGGCGATGCGGTCGAGGTGCGCCTGAGCCACCTCCTCGGCGGAGAGGGCGCGGCTCCGCACCCGCCTCGCGATCTCCGAGGCGGACAGGTCGGTGAGGGAGCTCATCCGCCGAGGACCCTGGGAACGCGGAAGAGGCCGTCGGCGGCGTCCGGAGCGGCGCGCCAGGGCGCGACCCGGCTCGAGGCTCGGCGCGGCTGACGTCCTCGCGGAACGCCTCGGCCGTGCCGGCATGGCTCATGGCGGGGACGTCGGTCGTGTCGAGGGCCTGGATCGACTCCGCGTAGGCGAGGATCTCGTCGAGCTGGCGCGCGAACATGGCCCGCTCCTCGGGGGTGAGGGAGACGTGGGCCAGTCGCGCGACGTGGTCCACGGTGTCGATGGTGACCTTCGTCATGAAGCCGGTAATATACCATCCATGAGCCCGCCTCCCCTGCCGCTCGCGCCGCCGAATGTCCCCACGGGAACGCCCTGGGAGGCTCGCCGCGAGGGGGACCTGTTGGGTCCACTCGTCGAGACGACGACCGCCGTCCTCTTTCGCCCGACCGCGTTCTTCGCCGCGATGCCGACGACCGGGGGCATCGGCGCGCCCTTCGGCTACGCCGTGATCCTCGGGTACGGGGGCCTGCTGTTCCAGGCGGCCTACCAGGCCTTCCTTCGCGTCGGGTTGGGAAGCCTCCTGGCGGGGCTCGGTCGGCGCGGTGAGCTCGGACAGGCCCTGGCTTTCGTCCAGGGGGGCGTGGGCCTGATGGTCCAGGTGATCCTGGGCCCGATGATCGTGACCGCCGGCTTGTTCCTGGGCGCGGGGATCTACCACGTCGTGCTGTGGCTGCTGGGCTCGGCCCGGCGCGACTTCGAGGCGACGTTCCGCGTCGTCGCCTATGGTCACGCGGTATCGGCCTTCCTGGTGCTGCCGTTCTGCGGCAACGTCGTCGCGCTGGTCTGGGGGATCGTCGTGGTGACGATCGGCCTGGCCGCGGCCCACGGGATCGGAACGGGCCGGGCGCTGGCGGCCGTGCTCCTTCCCATGATCGTCTCGTGCTGCTGCTGCGGCGCCCTGGTGGGGCTCGTCATCGCCGGGATCGGGGGGATCGCGTCCCTGGCCTCGCTTGCGCGGTTCGCGCGATGAGCGAGGCAGGGGTCCCGCTCCCGCGACCGACTCGCTTGACGGCGCCCGCGGGGCGCGCGCCCCTCGGGCTGTTCCTCGCGGGCTCGGGCGTCGTGGGCGCGGCGCTCGTCGGCGTCCTCCACCTGGACCGCCTCCCGGTGAGCGTGTGCTTCTTCAAGTTGGCGACGGGGTGCCCCTGCCCGACGTGCGGCGCGACCCGCGCCTTCGGACGGCTCTTCGCCCGCGACCCCCTGGGGGCCCTCGCGATGAACCCCCTCGTCACGATCGGGGCGCTGGTGATTGCTCTCTGGGGCGCCGCGGACCTGATGCTCTGGCCTTGGGGCAGAGCGCTCTCCCTCCAGGTCTCGCCGGGCGTCGCGCGGGTCGTTCGATTCGCCGCCGTGGCCGTGATCCTCGCCAACTGGGCCTATCTGATCGCGGCCGGGCGGTAGGGGCGGTGGCGGGGCGTCGCTTATACTCCCTCGAATGGGAGAGGAGCCGCGCCCCGAGGTCTCCGTCGTGATCCCGGTGTTCAACGAGGCCGACAACCTGGACGACCTCCACCGCGAGCTGACGGCCAGCCTGGGCTCGATGGGGCGTCCCTACGAGATCCTGCTCGTCGACGACGGCTCCACCGACGCCACGCCGTCTCGCATTCGGGCGATCGCGCTCGGCGATCCCGCACGTGCGCCCGCTGCGGCTGCGACGGAACTTCGGCCAGACGGCCGCCTTCTCCGCCGGCTTCGACCACTGCCGCGGGGACGATCGTGGTGACCTCCGACGGGGATCTGCAGAACGACCCGGCCGACATCCCGCGCCTCGTGGCGACGCTCGGACCAGGGGTTCGACATGGTCTGCGGGTGGCGGCAGCAGCGCCAGGACCCGCTCTCGAAGCGCGTTCCGTCCTGGTTCGCCAACCGCCTCATCTCGTGGGCGACGGGCGTGCGCCTTCACGACTACGGGTGCTCGCTGAAGGCGATCCGCGTGGAGGTCGTGCGTGGCCTGCGCCTCTACGGCGAGATGCATCGCTTCATCCCGGCCGTGGCCTCGTGGATGGGTGTCACGCTCACCGAGCTGCCGGTCAACCATCGCCCGCGGACCCGGGGCCGCAGCAAGTACGGCCTCGGGCGCACGGTGCGGGTCCTCCTGGACCTGTTCACCGTGAAGTTCCTCGGCGTCTACGCGACGCGTCCGGCCCACCTGTTCGGCCTCCTGGGCCTGGCCTTCGGCGGCATGGGCAGCGGCATCCTCGTCTACCTGGCCTACATCCGGCTCTTCCAGGACACCGCGATCGCGGGCCGGCCCCTGCTCCTTCTCGGGTTCCTGCTCTTCCTCACCGGGGTCATCCTCGTGAGCTTCGGGCTCATCGGCGAGCTGCTCGTGCGGATCTACCACGAGAGCCAGGGGAAGCCCATCTACGTGCTCCGGGAAGAGGGGCGTTGACCCGTGTCCTCTTCCTGACCGAGTCGTTCCATCCCGTCCTGGGCGGCGGCGAGAGCCACATCCGGCTCCTCGCCTCGCGCCTCGCGGCCTCCGGCGCCCCGTGCATCGTGCTGACGCGCCGCGGCGAACGCGGCCTGGCCATGGGCCGAGGTTCTCGACGGCGTCCGGGTGCTGCGCGTGCCTCCGTCGGGCCCGGGCCGGATCGGAAAGTACCTGATGGTCCCGTGCGGTCGTGGGTGCCCTCGTGCGCCGACGCAAGACGTACGACCTGATCGTGGTCCGCGGCGGGCGCGTCCTGGCCCTGCCCGCGCTGCTCACGGCCAGGCTCCTCGGGAAGACGCGTCGTCCTCCAGCCGGAGGTGACCGGGGAGATGTCGGGGGAGATCTACACCTGGGGAACGCCGCTCCACCGGCCCTGGGTGCGCGCCCTCGTGCGGCGGCGCGGCACGTCTTCGGAACCGCTGGCTGCGCGACGCCGACGGCGCTGCGTGGCGATCTCGAGCCTCGTCCGACAGGAGCTGCTCGAGGCGGGGATGGCGCGCGATCGTGTCGCGGAGATCCCCCACGGCGTGGACACGAGCCGCTTCCGTCCGGCCTCGGCCGAGGAGCGACGCGCCCTCCGCGCCCGCCTGGGCCTCGCGGGACCGGGGCCCGCTCGTCGTGTTCACCGGCCGGCTGCTCCGCGGGAAGGGCGTCGAGGTCCTGCTGGAGGCGTTCGCCCGAGTGTCCGAGCGCCACGAGGAGGCCCGCCTCGTCCTCGTCGGCTCCGGCGCCGGCCAGTCGCTCTCGGTCGAGGACGAGCCTGCGCGCGACGGCGAGCCGGCCGCCCCTCGCGGGGCGCGTGACGTTCGTCGGGCGCGTGGACAACGTCGAGGACTACCTGAGGGCCGCGGACGTCTTCGCGTTCCCGTCGCTCTTCGAGGCGATGCCGCTGTCCGTCCTCGAGGCGGCCGCGTGCGGTCTTCCCTGCGTCGCCAGCGGCGTCGGGGGGATCCTCGACGTGTTGGACGGGGGCTCGGGTCTTCTCGTCCCGCCGGGAGACGCGGACCGCCTGGCGGACGCCCTCGAGACCCTCCTTGCCGATGCGGGCTCGAGGGCGGCACTGGGCGCCGCCGCTCGCGCGCGAGTCGTGTCGCGCTTCGACCTGGACGCGAGCGTGGAGCGCTACCGGGCGCTCTTCGCCGAGCTCGTGCTTCAGCCGCGGGGATAGGCGATGCGGATCGCCCTCACGGGAGCGACGGGATACACGGGGGGGCGCCTTCTCGGGGCGCTGCTCGCCCGGGGGGACCGCGTGACCGCACTCGCCCGAGAGGTCGCGGCATCCCCGCCCACGCGATCGTCGGCGGTCGATTGGATCCAGGGGGACCTCTCCGACCGGGTCGCGCTCGGACGCCTCGTCGAGGGCGCGGACGCCGTGCTCCACGTCGCCGCCGTCTACCGCACCGCCGGCCACCCCGACAGCTACTACCGCGACGTGAACGTCGGCGGCACCGAGCGACTTGCTCGAGGCCGCGGTCGCGGCGGGCGTGAGGCGCTTCGTCCACACGTCGACGGTGGGCGTCCACGGCCACGTGGCGACGCCTCCCGCCGACGAGACGCGCGCCCTTCGCCCCCGGCGACGTCTACCAGGAGACCAAGGCGGAGGCCGAGCGCCTCGCCCTCTCGTTCGGCGAGCGCCGGGGCCTGCCCGTGGCCGTCGTCCGTCCGGGCGCGATCTACGGGCCGGGCGAGACGCGCCTGCTCAAGCTCTTCCGTGCGATCGCCCGCGGGCGGTACGCGATCGTGGGGGACGGGCGGCCGTTCTATCACCCGGTCTACATCGACGACCTCGTGTCCGGGTTCCTGCTCGCGCTGCGAGCGCCCGGAGGCCGTCGGCCAGAGCTTCATCATCGCGGGCCCGCGCTACGTTTCGCAGGGGGATCTGGCCGACGCGATCGCCCGCCACACCGGCGGCCGGGTCCTGCCGTTCCGCGTCCCCGCCGCGCCCCTCCAATGGGCCGGGGCTCTCTGCGAGGCGATCTGCGTTCCCTTCGGGATCGAGCCGCCGCTCCACCGGCGCCGGGTCGACTTCTGGACGAAGAGCCGGGCGTTCTCCATCGAGAAGGCGCGCCGCGTCCTCGGGTACGATCCGAAGGTGGACCTCGAGGACGGGATCGCGCGGACGGTGGCGTGGTATCGCCAGGCGGGGTGGCTGTGACGGAGAAGCTCGCCCGTCTGATCCTTGGCCTCGTGTCGGCGGGGCTCGTGGCGATCGCCCTGACGACGGACCTGGCATCGCTCTCGGGGGGACGCTTCTGGGGCGACGGCGCGACCTACCACGCCATGGCCTGGAGCCTCGCCGAGGACCTCGACCTGCGGTACGAGGCCAAGGACGTGTTCCGGTCGCGGCGGGAGTTCTCCGAGGGGCCCCAGGGGATCTTCCTGAAGCGCGCGAGCGGCGGCCTCACGTTCGACGCCAAGGATGGGTTTCCCTGGATGCGCCGCGTTCCGGAGAAGGAGCCGCGGATCTACTTCGCGAAGCCCTTCGTCTATCCGGCGGTCGCGGCGCCCCTCGTCCGGCTCTTCGGCACGCGGGGCCTGCTCGTGACGAACGCGCTGGCGTTGTCCCTGGCGCTGATCGCGGGCTACTCGATGCTGCGCGGGAACGCCGAGCCCGGATGGGCGCTCGGCGCGAGCGCGGCCCTGGTCCTTGGGACGGTGCGCCCCTCTACCTGCTCTGGCCGGCGCCCGAGGCCCTCGGTGTGGGGTTGGCGGCGGCGGGCCTCCTCGCCTGGCGGCGGCAGCGGCCGCTGCTCGCCGCGTTCCTGTTCGGCCTCGCGACCTACGGGAAGCCCCCCAACATCCTCCTGGCGGCTCCGCTGTGCCTGGAGCCCTTGGTGGCGCGCGGCTCCGCCGCGTGGACGGTCCGCCTGAAGGGGGGTCTCGGTCGGGGCGCGGCCGTGGTTCTGGTGGCGGGCCTGTTCTACGGCCTCAACTGGGCCGCGACGGGGGAGTGGAACTACCAGGGGGGGCGGGAGCGGAAGACGTTCTACGGCCAGTTCCCCTTCGAATCCCACGGGGTCACGTTCGGCAACAGCGGGATCTGGATGAGCACGAACCAGGTCGGCCCCCGCCTCGAGGGTACGGACGAGGTCGCGACGTCCCAGGGTTCGGAGCCGCCGCGCTCCAGGGTCGAGTACGCAGCGTCGTTCGAGGACAACACGGTCTACTTCTGGCTCGGCCGCTTCGGCGGCGTCGTTCCGTACTTCCTCCCGTTCGCCGTCACGCTGGTCCTGTTCCTGTTTCCCGGCCCGCGGGACCGGAGCGGATGGCTCGGCCTCGTGGCCTTGGCGCTCTCCCAGGTCGCCTACATCGCCCAGATCCCCGACAACTGGTACGGCGGGAGCGGCACGGTCGGCAACCGCTACTTCCTGAACCTGCTGCCGCTCGCCTTCGTGCTGATACCGCGCGGCCGCGAGGCGATCGTCGCGCTGAGCGGCGTCGTCTCCCTGGCGGTCTTCACGGGTCCGCTGCTCGCGGCGCCGATGCACCACTCGCTCAACCCCGGGGACCACGCGACGCGCCGGCCGTTCCGTCTCCTTCCGGCCGAGCTGACGATGCTGAACGACCTGGCGATCTTCGCCGAGCCCTGGCGGAAGAAGCTGGCCGGTGGGAGATCCCTGGGGGGATCCGCGGAAGCCCGGCTCGGGGGATCCCGCCGCCTACTTCCTCTACTTCCCCGACAACGGGACGTTCGGCCGGGAGGAGCTCGAAGGGCGGACGGGCTTCTGGCTGCGAGGCGGGGAAGGTGCCGAGGTCTTCCTCCGGGCCATGGAGCCGGTGGTGAAGATGACGATCCTCGTGACGGGAGGACCGGCCGGGGACGAGGTCAGCGTGGGCGTGGGCAAGGTGACCGCGCTCGTTCCGGTTCGGCCCGGAGAGACCCGCAACGTCATCCTGGAGCCGGCGTCCGGGTTTCCCTACAAGGACACGTTCGTCCACGTCCTGACGCTGCGTTCGCGCAAGGGCGGCGTGCCGCCGGGTGCGGCCACCGACCGCGTCCTGGGGTCCTTCGTCAGCGCATCCCTCGACGTGGAGAAGCGCCCCCCGCACTGAGACGATCAGGCGAGAGTCCGCGGATCGGGCCTGTGTCCGCGCAGGAGATCGCGCAGAACCGAGCGCTCCTTCTCGTCCCAGACACCGAAAAGGAACGTCGCCGCGACCCACGCGGCGGAGGCGAGGGCGGCGGCGAGAGGGAGCGGCCATGCGCCTCCCAGGTACAGTGCCGCGGCGAATACGCACGCGGCTCCCAGGGGTCGCGGAGCCAGACCGCGGCCACGAGGGGGCGTGGCCGGTCCGGCGCCACGGCCCCGGCCGTGGCCACGAGGTAGAACGCCTCCGTAGCCAGCGTCGCCCACGCGGCGCCCAGGTATCCGCGGGACGGGATCCAGACGAGGTTGAGGGCGACGTTCAGTGACGAGGGCCGCCGTGGAGGCCACGACGATCGACCGCCAGCGGTCCACGCACGCGAGGGTGGTCTCGCTGAAGTTGGAGAGGAACATCAGGACGGCGGCGGGCAGCAGGATCCGGCTCGCCGCGGCGCTCGGCGCATACGCCACGTCGAAGAGCGTCGCGATGAAGCGGTCCGATTCGAGAAGACCGAACGCGGCGACCGGGAGGCCCACGAGGAGCAGGTACTTGCAGCCGCGCGATAGAGGGCCGTGACCGAATCGGGCTGCGACTTGTGGAGCGAGGCCATGACGGGGATCAGGGCGTAGCCCAGGATACGCGGGACGAGGGTCAGGCCTTCCAGGACGAAGGTCGGTGGCCGGTACCAGCCGACCTCGATGGGCCCGCGCATCTTCTCGAGAAGGACGGCGTCGACCTGGAAGATCAGCGTGACGACGAGGCCGGCGTACGCAAAGGGGAGGCCCTTTCGAAAGAGCTCGGCCCAGAGCGTGCGGTCGGCCGCGGGGCGCAGCGGGACGACCCGGGCGTGGATGAAGGCCCAGAGACCGGCCACGTCCACGAGACGGACGAGGGCGAAGACGAGAACGAAGGCCACGACGCCGCCGGCCGCGCCGAGCACCCACGCGCCGAAGGCGAGGACGGCGACGCGCTCGGCGAGAAGAGAGAAGGCCTCGACCGAGAAGAGCTCCAGGCTCTTGAGCAGGAACCGCAGCGTGAACTTGATCGACTTCAGGATCAGATCGGCCGAGAGCACGACGATCGCGATCCAGGTGACACCGAGAAAGAGCTGCCGGCCCAGGGCGAGGCACAAGACGACGGTGACGAGGGAAAGCAGGGCCTGGAACCCCAGGAGGCCGCCGGTGAGTCGGCCGGCCTGGGAGGGATCCCGGCTGATGCGCAGCGTGGAGGCGTAGGCCATGCCGAAGTCCGGGAGAACCCGGAAGAGCCCGACGAAGGCGGCCGCGGTCGTGTACTGGCCGAAGGCGGTGGGGCCCAGGGCTCGCGCGGCGAGGAAACCGAGGAGGAACAGGAGGGCGTTCGAGCCCTCGCCGACGGCCGAGAAGACGGTGTTGCGGGCGATCCGGGCGCCGCTCGGACGCGTGCCCTCGGCGGACGCCCCCGGCGTCAGCTCCCCTGCTCCTTCCGGAGCAGGGCGTCGAGGCCGCGGCTGATCCGAAGGCAGCGCTCGGGGGCGTCGGACTCGAGGAGCTTCTGGCGCGCCGTGGCCGTGATGGGCAGGTGCTGGCAGGCCAGGTTCACCCAGGCCATCGGCTCGGCGGAGCGGCGCTGCTGGTCGAGGAAGGAGCGCAGGTCGGCGTGGGCGTGGAGGTAGCGGGCGAGGGCCTCGACGGCGGGCCCCCACTCGTCGCCGGCGTCGCCTTCGTCGAGCGGCTCGACCTCGGCGACGAGCGTTTCGGTCCCGACCAGCTCGACGGCGCGGGCGCGGCGCAGGCCGTCGAGCTCGACGCGGTGCGCCCCGTCGGAGAGGGGGCGGTCTTCCGAGACGTCGGCGAGCGTCCCGATGACCTGGAGGTCGCGCGGGCTCGGGGTGAGGTCGTTCGGATCGCTCTGGGCGAGGGCCAGGATCCGCCCTCCGCGACCGCATGGCGATCTCGAGGGCCTTGAGGGCCGCGGGTCGCGCGACCATGAGGGCCAGGGAGGCCTCGGGGAAGAGGCAGACGTCTCGGAGCGGGAGGATCGGGAGGATCAGGTTGGCGCGCGGCCCGTCGGTGTCGATGTCGAACGGCAGGGTCATGAGCGCCCCTATCCTACTACTTCAACCCCCGGAGCCGGCGCGAGAACTTGGCGCGGAGAATCGACGAGAGATCCGCGCGCCCCTTGCCCGGGAGCAGCTCGACGTAGTCCTCGCCGATGCGCGCGATCGGCGTGGAGGTCGCCTCCGGGAAGGGTCACGGGCGTGCCGTGCACCTTGCCGCAGAAGGCGGTGCGGTAGCCGACCTCGCGCGCCAGCCGGCGCGCGGTGGGACCGGCGACGTGCCAGGGGTAGCAGAGGTGGATGACCGGCCTTCCCGTCCGCTCCTCGATGACCGTCTTGGATTCCGCGAGCTCGCTGCGGATCGCGGTCTCGCGGTCCTCGGGCGTCTCGAGGCGGCCCGGAGACCCTCCGGCGCGTTCACGAGTCGCCGGAGCTCGCCCCTCCCAGCCCTTGCGGCAGAAGAAGCCCTCGCCTCCCTCCTCCGCCACCCGCGCGACGCAGGCCGCGCGAACCTCGGGGTCCTCGTAGAAGCGCAGCGCCTCGGAGAGGCGCGGCTCGGAGCGGAAGAGGGGCGTGCCGAGGGGGATGTCCTCGGCTCGGGAGGTCGCGTGCCGCCGTCGCGGATGAGAGGCACGTCGAAGGCCCGTACCCCTTCCTGAGGGCGGGCGTCATGAACCCCGCGAGCTGCGGCGCCGTGTGGATGCGCGCGTGGGAGAGGGTGTGGCTCTGGAAGTCGAAGAGGCCCGATCCGCGAGAGCTCGTCGATCTCCTCCCAGGACAGGAAGGAGCCCTCGCCCTCCTCGCGCGCCGAGGACGGCCTCGGCGCTCGGCGGTCCCGTCGCGCACGTCGTCCCAGGTCGGGGGCAGGGGCCCGGGCCGCGAGACGCATCCGGCCCGGGACGAGGAAGACGATCCCCTTCATCCCGTGGCGGCGCATGAGGGGGAGGCCGACGGTCCGGACGCTGCCCCGGCCGTCGTCGAAGGTGAGGACCACGGCCTTCTCCGGCGGCGGGCGCGTGCCGAGGAGCACCTGGAAGTACTCGTCGGCCGAGAGCGTCACGTAGCCGTTGTCGGCGAGATGCCGGATCTTCGCCGCCGAAGACCTCGGGCTCCAGGCTGTGGAAGACGAAGACCGGGACGTCGCCGCGGGGCAGGGGTCCGCCGGTGACGAAGTCCGGGTAGCGGCCGAGGAGCAGATCGCGCGGGACCTCCCAGGCCTCGGCCGCGTTCCGTCGAAGCTTGCGCAGCGCACCCATCAGCGACGCTCCCGGCTCTCGAGGACCTCGTCGTACAGCGCCTCCATCTCACCCACGCAGTCCCGGATGTCGTAGCGGACGCGAGGCCGCGGCGCGCTTCGCGTCCGAGCGCGCGCGGCGCCCGGCCGTCGCAGGAGCGCGCGTCGAGCAGCGCCGTCGCGAGGGCGGCCGCGTCCCGGGGCGGCACGAGCAGGCCGGTGACGCCGTCCTGCGAGGACCTCGCGACAGCCGTCGACGGCCGTCGAGACGATCGCCTTGCCCGACGGCCATGGCCTCGAAGAGGGCGAGGGGCGTGCCCTCGTAGAGTGGAGGAGATGCAGAACACGTCGATGGCGCCGAGCACGTCGGGCACGTCGGTGCGATGTCCGGCGAACACGACCCGGTCGCGCGATGCCGAGGGCTCGGGCCTGCTGCCGCAGGCGGCTCGCTCAGGTCGCCGTCCCCGACGATCAGGAAGCGCGCGTCTCGGGAGCCCGCTCGAGCACGAGCCGCGCCGCGTCGAGCAGGTAGCGATGCCCCTTCTGCTCGTTCAGGCGGCCGATCGTGCCGACCACGAGGGCGCCCTCGGGGATGCCCGAGCTCGCGGCGCACGCGCAGGGCGCGCTCGCGGGTCGACCGGGGCGAACTCGTCGAGCGGCGCGCCGTTCCAGATCAGGCGGACGCGGTCGGCGGGCACGTGCCGCTCGCGCGACGAGGAAGTCGCGCGGTGGAGTCGCTGACCGCGATGGCGCGGTCGGTGAGGCGGGAGAGCAGGCGGTCGGCGAGGCCCTGGTAGGCGGGCATCCGCGGATCGGCGAAGTGCTCGTGGAGGACGAGCCCGGCGCCCGAGGCGACGCGCGGCGAGGCGGCCGAAGTCGGCGGCGGCGTAGCCGTGGACGTGGAGGATCCGCGCGCCGAGTCGGCGCCCGAGGGCCACGAGGTCCGCCGAGGATCCGCGGGTCGAAGCGCCCGCGCCCGAGGTGGTGGACGGGGATCCCCTGCGACTCGAGGAGCCGCGACGCGGGCTCGGGCGCCTTGAGCCCGCAGAGGGACACCTCGAAGCGCGCCGGGTCGTAGCGCGGGAACCACCAGGAGAAGAGGCGCGAGACGCCGTGGATGCTGGAGCCGGCGACGCCGAACTTGTCGCAGACGTGCAGGACGGCGACAGGCATCGGCTCAGAGCGTCGCCGAGGCCTCGCGGCCGCGGCTTCTCGCGGTCCAGACGACGGCGCCCGAGAAGCGAGAGGAGCACGATGAGGCCGGCGCCCACGAGGCTGAAGGCGAGGGCGCTCTCGCGGGGCAGGCCGATCTGTGCGAAGTAGAGGATGAAGACGCTCTCGCGGATCCCCCAGCCGTTGAAGGAGACGGGCACGGTCTGCACGAGGGTGCACAGCGGAACCATCAGGAAGCAGGCCGGCCACGAGAGGGGGATGCGCAGCGCGTGGGCGACGGCGAAGTAGTAGAGACGACGAGGGCCTGTATGGCGAGGCTGGCGCCGAAGGCGCGCCAGACGTCGCCGAGGCGCTGTCGGTAGACGTGGACGGCGGCCTGGACCGTCTCGAACTGCTGCTGCGCCCAGGCCAGGCGAGCTGAGGCCGCGAGCGCGCCATCAGCCGGCGGGCGGTGCCCGGCCGGAAGAAGACGTAGGCGAGGAGCGCGAAGAACAGCCCCGAGGCCGGCGAGGACCGACGCGCGCGCCGGCGAGGTGCGCGAACGGCGGGTCCCCCGGCGACGAAGGCGACGGCGGCCAGGACGTAGAGCGCGCCGATGCCGAGGATGCGGTCGATGGCGACGACGGCCAGCGACGTGGTCGTGCGAGCCGGTGAGGCGCGAGCTGTCGCGCACGCGCACGATGTCGCCGCCGATGTTGCTCGGGAGGAAGTTGTTGAAGAAGGTGGCGACCAGGTACGACGCGGAGAGGTCGCGCAGCGGAGCCTCGAAGCCCTGGGCCTGCAGCAGGAGCCGCCAGCGCCAGGTGGCCAGGAGCGAGCATCAGGCTGTAGAGCCCCATGGCCGCCGCGAAGAGCAGGGTGTCGCCGCTGCGGACGCGCTGCTCGAGGGCGCCCGAGGTCCGTGGTCGAGAACAGGTAGGCCAGGAGGCACAGGCTGACGGCGATCTTGGCTAGGAGCAGCAGGCTTCGTTTCACAGGGGTATAGTCCAGCGAACTTCCCATGCTACAGTAGGTTCCACGGAGCGGTCAACGAAGGTTCCGCCGGCTTCCACCGATACGGACATGCCCGAACGACAGCCCATCGCCATCCAGGACGCCATGGCCGCCCGATCGGGGTCGCCCCTGTCGAAGTACCAGGACCTCGTCGTGGGGAGCCGCGCCTCGGCCGGCTGCTCCTCTACGAGATTGTCGTGACCTTCACCTCCTGGGTGCCCGGCGCCCTCGGCCTCCTGCTGCGCCGGGTCACCTATCCGCTGGCTCCTCGGGGCGGTCGGCCGGAACGTCGACGTTCGGCCAAGGCGTCGTGCTGCGCCATCCCCACAAGATCCGCCTCGGGGACGACGTCGTGGTCGACGACCTCGTGGTGCTCGACGCCAAGGGCGCGACCAACCGCGGGATCCACATCGGGGACGGCGTCTTCCTCGGCCGCGGCACGATCCTCTCGTGCAAGGACGGCGACATCGTCCTCGGAGACCACGTCGAACATCGGCTTCCACTCGGAGATCTTCTCCGGCTCGTCGGTCACGGTCGGCCGCCACGGTCTCTTCGCGGCCTACACCTACCTCGTCGGCGGCGGCCATGAGTTCGAACAGGCCGGACGTCCCGGTCATCGAGCAGCCGCGGACGTCGCGCGGGGATCGTCCTCGGCGACGAACGTGTGGCTCGGGACGGGGGCGAAGGTGCTCGACGGCGTCACGCCTCGGCGATCGACGTCGTGGTCGGCGCGAACGCGGTCGTGACCGAGACCTGCCGGACGGAAGCGTCGCCGTCGGCGTCCCCGCCCGCGTCGTCCGCCAGCGCGAGGCAGCCTCGTCGGCGCGTTGAGCTAGAATCGCTCCTTCGGAGCGTGCGATGAAGAAGGCCCTCGAGGGCGCGACGGCCACGCCGTTCACGACGATCTCGGGCCGTCCCATCGAGCCCCTCTACGGACCGCGGGACCTCGCGGGCTTCGATCCGCGACCGCGACCTCGGCGACCCGGGCCCGTATCCCTACACGCGCGGCGTCCACGAGACGATGTACCGCGGGCAAGGCCTGGACCATGCGGCAGTTCGCGGGCTTCGGCAGCGCCGCCCAGACGAACGCGCGCTTCAAGTACCTGCTCGAGCACGGCAGCCACGGCCTGTCGGTGGCCTTCGACCTGCCCACGCTCATGGGCCGCGACCCGGACCACCCGCTCTCCCTCGGCGAGGTGGGGAAGTGCGGCGTCGCGGTCACGTCGCTCGCCGACATGGAGATGCTCTTCGACGGCATCCCGCTCGACCGCGTGAGCACCTCGATGACCATCAACTCGCCGGCGGCGATGCTGCTGGCGTTCTACATCCTGGTGGGCGAGAAGCAGGGCGTGGCGCCGGCAGAGCTCGCGGGCACGATGCAGGCCGACATCCTGAAGGAGTTCATCGCCCAGAAGGAGTACATCTACCCGCCGCGGCCCGAGCATGCGGCATCGTCGTGGACATGATCCGCTACTGCACCGAGCACATGCCGAGGTGGAACACGATCTCCATCTCCGGGCTACCACATCCGCGAGGCGGGCTCGACGGCGGCCCAGGAGCTGGCCTTCACCCTGCGCGACGGGATCGAGTACGTGCAGTGGTGCGTCGACGCCGGGATGGACGTCGACGCGTTCGCGCCGCGCCTCAGCTTCTTCTTCAACTCGCACAGCGACTTCTTCGAGGAGATCGCGAAGTTCCGGGCGGCCCGGCGGATCTGGGCGCGCACGATGAGGGAGCGCTTCGGGGCGAAGAACCCGCGCTCGTGGATGCTGCGCTTCCACACCCAGACCGCGGGGGTGAGCCTCACCGCCCAGCAGCCGTACAACAACGTGGTGCGCACGGCGCTCCAGGCCCTGGCCGGCGTGCTCGGCGGGACGCAGTCGCTGCACACGAACTCGCTCGACGAGGCCCTGGCGCTGCCCGACCGAGGAGGCGGTGACGATCGCCCTGCGCACGCAGCAGGTGATCGCCCACGAGTCGGGGGTCGTGAACACCGCCGACCCGCTCGGCGGCTCGTACTTCGTCGAGAAGCTCACGAACGAGATCGAGGCCGAGGCCCTCGAGTACTTCCGGAGGATCGACGCCATGGGCGGAATGGTGGCGGCGATCGAGCGGGGCTTCCCGCAGCGGGAGATCCAGGAGGCGGCCTTCCAGTTCCAGCAGGGCGGTGGAGCGGAAGGAGAAGGTCATCGTGGGCGTCAACGAGTACGTGATGGACGAGAAGCCGCATCCCGATCCTCTACATCGACGAGTCGGTGGCGAGAGGAGCAGGTGGCGGCGGTCGACGCTCTCAAGGCGCGACGCGACGAGGCTCGCGTCCTCGGCGGCCTTCGAGGATCTGAAGGCCGCGGCTCGCGGGACGACAACCTCATGCAGCCGATCCTCGAGGCCTCCCGCGCCTACGCCACGCTCGGCGAGATGTGCGACGCGCTTCGCGAGGTCTTCGGCGAGTACGAGGAGCCCCCGGTCTTCTAGGCCATGACGCCCCTGCCAAGATCCGCGTGGTGATCGCCAAGCCGGGGCTCGACGGTCACGACCGCGGGGCCAAGGTGGTCGCCCGGGCCCTGCGCGACGCCGGCATGGAGGTGATCTACACGGGCCTTCGCCAGAGCCCGGAGCAGATCGTGGCCGCCGCGGCGCAGGAAGACGCCGACGTCATCGGCCTCTCCATCCTCTCCGGCGCGCACCTGCCGATCTGCCGCGGATCCTGGAGCTGCTGCAAGGAGCGGCGAGATGGACGAACGTCCGGGTCTTCCTCGGCGGAATCATCCCGTCGCAGGACATCCCGGAGCTGAAGGCCCTCGGCGTCGCCGAGGTCTTCCTCCCCGGGTCCTCCACCGAGGACGTGGTTCGGATGATCGAGACGGCCGTCTCCGCCACGCTGACCGAGCCCTCTCCGAACTGCGATAAGTCGTTGACATATAGGCAGGATCGGTCTATCGTGCTCGAAACTACGCGAGGTCTCCCGGTCCCCGGGGAGGGCAAAGAGTCGATGGGCAAGAAAATCCTGCTGGCGGACGACAGCATCACGATCCAGAAGGTCATCGAGCTGACCTTCTCCGACGAGGACTTCGAGGTGGTGACGGTCGGCAACGGCCGGCTCGCCATCGAGAAGGCGGGCGAGGTGCGTCCCGACATCGTCCTCTGCGACATCATCATGCCGGAGAAGGACGGCTACGAGGTCTGCGAGTTCATCAAGCACCACCCCACCCTCTCCGGCGTCCCCGTTCTTCTGCTCACCGGAGCGTTCGAGCCCTTCGATCAGGAGCGGGCCGCACGCGTCGGGTGCGACGGGTTCCTCGCGAAGCCCTTCGAGCCGGCGACGCTGATCGGCAAGGTGAAGGACCTCCTCGCGCAGGCGGCGTCGCGTTCGGGAGCGGCGGCGCCACCGGCGACCGCTGCCATGGCCGTGGCGCCGGCCCCCGTGGCCCAGAATCTCCCGGCCCCCGAACCCGTCTTTTCGCCGCCGCCGAACATCCCGGCGCACTTCGAGGCGGTCCCCGTTCCCGAGGGGACGCTGCCCGGGCCCGCCTCGAGCTTCATCACCGACGAGCCGGTCATGGACGAGCTGCCGGACCAGCCCCTCTTCGAGCCCGAGCCCCAGCCGATCGAGGGAGCGGGGAACCCGGAGGCGCCGAGCGCGCTGGAGGAAGAGCTGTACGGGATGGGAGACGCGGTCGAAGCGGCCCCCGAGGACTTTGCGCCGGTGAGCCCCGAAGAGGCCGATACCCTGGCCGGCCCCCCGGAGTATGCCGCTCCCCCGGAGGACGACGTCTCGTCGACCGTCGTGTTCCGTCCCACGTCGCCGCTTTCCTGGGAAGGGCCAGCGCCCGAGGCGCCTGCCGAGCCAGAGCCGACGCCCCCGAACCTGGAGCTGGAGCCCACGCCCGAGCCTGCCGGCTTCGAGGAGGTCTTCGACGGGGAGCTGCCGGCCAGCCCGCCTGCTTTCGAGGCGACCGTGCCTCCCGCTCCGGAGCCCGCGGCCGCTGCCGCGCCGGTGATTCACGCGCCGGTCGCCGGGCCGGCCTTCGTCCCGGAGCCCGAGCTCCCGGCCCCGGTCACGGCCGCGGTTCAGCCCGTTCCTTTCCAGGCGCCGATCGCGGAGGCGCCCGTCCCCGAGCCCGCCCCGGTTCCACAGCAGGATCTGCCGGAGGAGGTCTCGTTCGCGGACCTCGCGCCGGCGCCCCCGGCCCATCCCCCGGCCCCTCTGTCGGGCGCGGCGGAGGTGGCGGTCCCCGTGGACATGGTCGCCCAGATCGCGCAGAGGGTCGTGGCGCAGATCTCCGAGAGGGTCGTTCGCGAGGTGGCTTGGGAGATCATCCCCGAGCTGGCGGAGGCGCTCATCAAGAAGGAGATCGAGCGCCTGAAGGCCGAGCTGCAGAACACGTAGCCGCCGCCGGCCGAGCGTCCTTGCCGTCGCTGCGGTCCGCGGCGACGACGTTCGCCGCGCCCCGCGCCCAGAATCCAGCGGCAGCGCATCCAGGAGGCATGAGTCGTCGATGGCATTCGACCCGGGACAGCATTTCGAATCGCGAGAAGCCGAGGAGAAGTGGGACCGACTCTGGCGCGAGTGGGGAGTCCACCGCTTCGACGACGACGGCGACGACGCCCACGTTCGTGATCGACACGCCGCCGCCCACGGTCTCGGGCTCGCTCCACGTCGGCCACGTCTTCAGCTACACGCAGACCGACGTGTTCGCGCGCCACCAACGGATGAAGGGCCGGAACGTCTTCTACCCGATGGGATGGGACGACAACGGCCTGCCCACCGAGCGGCGCGTCCAGAACTACTTCCACGTTCGCTGCGAGCCGGGCGTGCCGTACGAGCCCGGGCCTCGCAGCTCGAGCGACGGCCGACGACGGCGCGCCGCAAGGCTCCCGCCGCGGAAGGTCTCTCGCGCGGAACTTCATCGAGCTGTGCCTCGCCCTCACCGCCGAGGACGAGAAGGCCTTCAAGGCTCTCTGGCAGCGCCTGGGGCTGTCGGTCGACTGGGCGCTGGAGTACTCGACCATCAGCGCGCCGCAGCCGGCGCATGGCGCAGCTCGAGCTTCCTCGACCTGTTCCGCGAAGGGGCACGTCTACAACGTCGAGGCCCCGACGATGTGGGACGTGGACTTCCGGACCGCGGTGGCGCAGGCGGAGGTGGAGGACCGGCCGCAGAAGGGCGCCTTCCACCAGATCCGCTTCGGCGTCGAGGGCGGGGGCGGCGTTCGTGATCGCGACCACCCGCCCCGAGCTGCTGCCCGCGTGCGTCGCGCGTGGCCGCGCATCCCGACGACGAGCGCTACCGGCCTCTCTTCGGCCGCCGGGCCGTGACGCCCCTCTTCCGCGCGCCGGTGCCGATCTTCCCGAGCCCCCTCGTCGACCGCGAGAAGGGGACGGGCATCCTGATGGTCTGCACGTTCGGCGACGCGACCGACGTGCAGTGGTGGCGCGAGCAGGGGCTTCCCCTGCGGCAGGTCCTCGGCCGCGACGGACGCGTCGTGCCGGTGGAGTTCGGGTCGGCGGCGTTCCCGAGCCTCGACCCGCCGGCCGCCAACGCAGCCTACGCGCGCCCTCGCCGGGCAAGACGGTCAAGGAGGCGCAGAAGGCCATCGTGGAGCTGCTGCGCGACGGAGCGGGGAGCGCCGACGGGCGACGGCCAGGCTCCCCTCGTGAGCGAGCCGCAGCCGCATCGAGCACCCGGTGAAGTTCTTCGAGAAGGGCGACCGGCCGCTCGAGTTCATCACGACGCGCCAGTGGTTCGTGCGCCTCCTCGAGCGCAAGGCAGGAGCTCGTCGAGGCGGGCGAGCGCATCGCGTGGCACCCGGACTTCATGCGCCTGCGCTATCGCAACTGGACCGAGAACCTGCAGCTCGACTGGTGCATCAGCCGCCAGCGCTACTTCGGCGTGCCGTTCCCGCTCTGGTACGCGGTGTACGCGTCGGGGGAGACCGACTTCGACACGCCGATCCTGGCCGCGGAGGCCTCGCTGCCCGTCGACCCCACGACCGACGTGCCCGCCGGGCTACGACGCGGCGCAGCGCGACCAGCCCGGCGGGTTTCGCGCCGAGGCCGACGTCTTCGACACCTGGTTCACGAGCTCGCTGACGCCCCAGATCGCGAGCGGGCTGGACGCTGAGCCCGGGACGCCACGAGAAGCTCTTCCCCATGGACCTGCGGCCCGCAGAGCCACGAGATCATCCGGACCTGGGCGTTCTACACGATCGCGAAGGCGCTCCTGCACGAGAACGACGATCCCGTGGCGCCACGTGGCCATCTCCGGCTGGGTGCTCGATCCCGACCGCAAGAAGATGTCGAAGAGCAAGGGCAACGTGATCACGCCCATGCACCTGCTCGACCAGTACGGCGCCGACGCCGTGCGCTACTGGTCCCTGTCGGCGCGAGCTCGGGACCGACACCGCCTTCGACGAGAAGGTGCTCAAGGTGGGCCGCCGTCTCGTCACCAAGCTCTTCAACGCCGCCAAGTTCGTGCTCGTCGCAGACGGGCGCCGCCGGCCCCATGGTCGCATCCCCTCGACCGGAGCTTCGCGGCGCCGGCTCCAGGAGTGCGTGATCCGGTGCTCGGAGTCGCTCGACGCCTTCGACTACGCCGTCGGCCCTCGACACGATGGAGCGGTTCTTCTGGGGAAGCTTCACCGACAGCTACGTCGAGCTGGTGAAGGCACGCGCCCGGAGCGAGAGCGGACCCGGAGGGCCGCGCCTCGGCTCTCGCGACCCTCGACCTGGCGCTGAACGTCCTGCTGCGTCTCTTCGCGCCCTTTCTTCCCTACGTCGACGGAGGAAGCCTGGTCCTGGACCTTCGCCGAGAAGGCATCGGCGCAAAGCATCCACCGCGCGCCGTGGCCGGGGAACGAGGATTTCGCGAGGGCTCGGGCTGAAGCCGGGCGCCGACGACGTGTCTTCTCGACGGCCGTGGCATTTCTCGAGGCGGTGCGCCGCGCGAAGAGCGCCGCGGGCGCGACGGTGGGCAGGCACCTGTCGCGCCTGCGGGTGACGAGCCACCCGGCGACCGCGGGCCTTTTCGAGGCGTGCCGGGGCGACGCCATGGCGGCGGCGCGCGTGCAGGAGCTGGTCGTCGACGCGCGACCCGAGGCGGAGGCCGGCACGTTCGAGGTGGTGGAATGCATCCTGGGGGAAGCGCCCTCGGAAGCCTGAAGGGGAAGCGTTGACGCTGGACCCCGCCGAGATCGATCGTCTGGTCAGGGCCGCCCTGGCCGAAGACGTTGGCACGCGCGACGTGACGACGGAGGCGACCGTCGACGCCGACGCCCGCGCCCGAGGCGTGTTCCTCGCCAAACAGGACCTCGTCGTCGCGGGGCTTTCCGTGGCCGAGGCGGTCTTTCGCGTCCTGGACGAGCACGTCGAGTGGGCGTCCCTCGTTTCCGAAGGCGATCGCGTGGAGCCGGGGGTCTCGGTCGCGATCGTGTCGGGGAACGCTCGTGCCGTCCTGACGGCGGAGCGCGTGGCCCTCAATTTCCTCCAGCGTCTGTGCGGCGTGGCCACCGTGACGAGAAGGTTCGTGGACGCCGTTGCGGGAACGCGGGCCAAGGTCCGGGACACGAGGAAGACGACGCCGCTCCTCAGGAACCTGGAGAAGTACGCGGTGGAGGTCGGCGGAGGCGTCCCTCATCGCGCCGGCCTCGATCGGGGCGTCCTGGTCAAGGAGAACCACATCCGCATGGCGGGAGGGGTTGGCGAGGCGACGCGGCGTGTGCTGGCGCGTGGCGAGGGCCTCCTGGTCGAGGTGGAGGTCGAGCGTCTCGACCAGATCGAGGAAGCCCTCGCCGCCGGAGCCCAGATGCTGCTCCTCGACAACTTCAGCCCCGAGGCCGTGGGAACGGGCGTGCGCCAGATCGGCGGGCGGGTCCCCGTGGAGATCTCGGGAGGCGTGAAGCTCGACAACATCCGTGGCTACGCCGAGGCGGGCGCGGACTTCATCGCCGTGGGCGCCCTGACGCACTCGGCCCCCGCCTGCGACATCTCCCTCGAGACCGAACCGGAACGCGGCTGACGTGGCCGAAGATCCACTCGCGGCCGGCCTGCGGGCGCTCCTCGAGCGAGAGGGCAACGTCTGGCCGGGTCCGATCGAATGGCCGGCGGTGCTTCCCTCGACCAACGACCGGTTGAAGGAGTGGTGCCGGGCCGGGGCGCCGGAATGGTCGGTCGTCCTGGCGGGGGAGCAGACCTCGGGGCGGGGCCGGCAAGGGAACGGTTGGGCGTCCCCGCGCGGCAACCTGTTTCTCTCGCTCCTTCTCCGGCCCGAGCTCCCGCCCCAGGCGATCGGCCTCATCCCGCTGGCCGCCGGCGTGGCCGTGGCGGAAGCCGTGCTCAAGCTGGGTGGGACGAGCGAGCTCAAGTGGCCCAACGACGTCCTGATGCGCGGCCGAAAGGTCGGCGGGATACTGGCGGAGGCGACGTGGGTCGAAGGGCGGCTCGAGGGCGTGATCGTCGGCGTCGGCGTGAACGTGGCGGTCGACCCGGGATGGCTGCCGGAGGATGTCCCGCGGGGAGCCACGTCGCTGGCGAGGGAGCTGGGCCGGAAGCTCCCCGTCGAGAGCGTGGCCGCTCCGGTCCTGCAGGAACTGGCCCTTTGGTATCATCGCCTCGCCGCCGGGGGCGGAGGAATCGTCGTCGAGGCCTGGAAGGCGCGAGCCGTATCCTGGTGGGGCCGGACCGTGGAGGTCGGGGTGGGCGAGAGGGCTCTTCGAGGCGTTGCCCGGGGGATCGACGAGACGGGTGCCCTTCTCCTGGAGGGCGCCGACGGCCTGGTTCGTTCCGTGGTGGCCGGGGAGGCCCGGGCGCTGCGCCTGGGATGACATGGCACTGCTCCTGACGGTCGACATCGGCAACACGAACACGGTTCTCGGCGTCCACGACGGCGCCGAGCTCAAGGCCCACTGGCGGCTGACGACGCGCCGCGAGCAGACCGCCGACGAGTACGGCATCCTGGTGCGCAACCTGTTCGCGGCCTCGGGAGTGACGCCGGAGCTCCTGGGGGGCGTGGCCATCGCGAGCGTCGTGCCGCCCCTGACGCCCGTCCTGGAGACCCTGGCGCGAACCTACCTCGGGCAGGCTCCGCTCGTCGTCGAGCCCGGAGTGCGCACCGGAATGCCGATCCTGTACGAGCCGCCCGGGGACGTGGGTGCGGACCGCATCGTGAACGGCGTCGCGGCGTTCGCCGCCTACGGTGGCCCCGTCGTGGTCGTCGACTTCGGCACCGCCACGACCCTCGACGTCGTGACACGGAAGGGCGAGTACGTGGGCGGCGTGATCTGCCCCGGCATCGGCATCAGCGCCGACGCGCTGTTCCAGCGCGCGGCGCGCCTGCCGCGGGTCGAGGTGCGGAACCCGGGACGCACGATCGGCCACTCCACCGTCACCTCGATCCAGTCGGGGCTCTACTTCGGCTACGCCGCGATGGTGGAGGGGATCATCGCCCGCATCCGGGCGGAGCTTCGGGAGCCGGCGCGGGTCGTCGCGACGGGCGGCCTGGCCGAGACCCTGGCGGCCGAGATACCGTCGATCGAGGCGGTGGACCCCGTCCTCACGCTGACGGGCCTGCGGCTCATCTGGGAACGAAACCAAGCAGCCGTCTCGTGAGCCGGGTGCCCATGCGCGACACGCCCCCCTCGGCCGTCGACGAGGAGGCGGCCTACTACCAGGCCGTCGAGGAGTTCTTCGTCTCGCGCCGCGGCGATCCGCTCTTCCTTTCGAACGCCGACTGGCTGCTGATCCGGCAGTGGCGCACGGCGGGCGTTCCGCTGCGCGTGGTTCTCCGGGGGATCGGCGATGCCCTCGAGACCCATGCCCATTCCTGGGGCCGGCAGCGGAAGGTCGGAAGCCTCCGCTACTGCGCGGCCGAGGTCGAGGTCGCCCGCGACCGGTGGGAGCGCGCGGTCGCGACGGGCACCGACGGCGCCGAGGTCGAGGCCGGTCTCGAGCGTCTCGTGAGCGCCCTCGCCGAACCCTCCGGCCTCGGTCCCGCCAGCGCGGCCCTGTCACGCGAGATCCTGGCCCGCCTGGCCGGGACGGGCGCGTCGGCTCCGCCGCGAGACACGGAGGCGTGGCTCTCGGAGGCGGAGGGGCGGTTGCTCGCCGAGATTCGACGCGAGGCCCCTGGCTCCGCGGCCCGCGCGGCGGAGGAGGTGGCGCGCGAGATCGCGCCCTACCGCGAGCGGATGCCGAGCCGCGTCGCCGCGCAGATCGAAGCGGACGCCCTCGCGCGGCGCCTCCTGGCCGCACACGGCCTGCCCCGCTTGAGCCTCTTCCTCCAGTAGGCAAGCCATGGCACCGCGCCCGCCCTCGCAGATCGTCCCCGGCGAGGTCATCGAGGTCGTGATCGAGAAGGGGGTGTACAGGGGGCTTGGTCTGGCCCGGCACGAAGGCCAGGTCGTCTTCGTCCCCCGGGCGCTTCCGGGTGAGCGGCTCTCGGCGCGTATCGTGTCGGTGGAGCGCGGTTACGCGCGGGGGGCCGTCGTCGACCGGCTTGCGCCCTCGCCCTTCGAGCGTCCCTCCCCGTGCGGCTTCTTCCCGCGCTGCGGGGGATGCGCGTACCAGCACCTGGACCGCGCGGCCGAGCTCAGGCTCAAGGAGGAGATTCTCCGCGAGTCCCTGCGCCGCGCGCGGGTGCCGTGGGACGCGCCGGTCGACGTCGTTCCCTCGCCGGAAACGGGGTGGCGCACGAGGGCGACGCTCCACGTGGAGGTGAGCGCGGGGCGCGCGGCCCTGGGCCTGTACGAGGAGGGGAGCCGACGGGTGGTGGATCTCGAGGGGGAGTGCCTCCAGCTCTCCCCGGCCCTGAACCGGGCCGTCGGCCACGTGCGTGGCGTGCTGGCCGAGCGCGTCGGGTTGGCCGCCCGGATCACCGACGTCCACCTGGCCGAGTCGCCCGACGGACGCGAGCAGGTGGTGTGGGTCGACGGCGACCTGACGGCTGCAGAGGCCCAGGCCCTGGGGGCGGCCACGGCGACCGCGCCGTGGATCACCGGGATGGGCGTGACCATCGGCCCGGCCGGCGCGCGCCGAGCGTTGTTGATCCGCGGCTCGCCGTACGTCCACGCGGACGTGCTGGGCGTCCGCCTTCGCTCTCATGGCACCGCGTTCTTCCAGGGGAACCGCTTCCTCGTCGAGGCGCTGGCGGCGGAGGTCACCCGTCTGCTCCCGGGCGAAGGGCCCTTCCTCGATCTGTACGGGGGCGGGGGGCTCTTCGGCCTGACCGCCGGACGGACGGCGACGGAAGCGGTCGTGGTCGAGTCGAGCGACCTGGCGGCGGCGGACGCCGAAGCGAACGCCGGAGCCGCGGGCTCCGGTCGCGTGCGCGTCGTTCGGGGGAGCGTCGAGAGCGCCCTCGAGCGACGGCGCCCGGAGGGGGGTGAGAGGATCGTCCTCGATCCGCCCCGCGCCGGAGCCGGGAAGGCCGTCGTCGGCGCCATCGCGCGCCGCGGGCCCGAGGCGATCGCCTACGTCTCGTGCGATCCGACCACGCTGGCGCGCGACCTGGGCACGTTCGTCACGCTGGGATACCGCGTCGATTCGCTTCGCCTCTTCGACCTGTTTCCCGCCACCCACCATCTGGAGTCCGTCGCGCGCCTCGTTCCTGCCTGACGCCGCCGCCCGCGGGTTGTGACGGTCCCGGGACTGTCTGGTAGCGCGGTTCAGCGAAGGAACCCCGACGCTATCCTCGCGGCCAATGAAGCGTCCTCTCCTCGCTCTTTCGGCCTCCCTCGGGTTGGGTTGCGCTGTTGGCACCGACCTGCCCTGGTCCGCGGCGGCACTGCTGCTGGCCCTGGCGACCCTCCTTCTGCGCCTGGCGTGGTCGGCGCATCCGCGCGCGGCCCTCGCGGCCCTGTGCGCCTGTGGTCTCGCCATCGGCGCGGCCCTTGCGGCGGCGGAGCGGGCGGAATACGAGTCGGTCCCCCTGCGCCGGTCGGTCGTGGCGGCCGAGCCCCAGGGACCGGTCTGGGTCGTCGGCCGAGCGGCCGCGGATGCCTGGGAAGTCCGCGATCGGCTGATGGTCGTCCTCGACCTGGAGCGCATGCGCGTGGGAGCGGAGGAGAGAGCGCTTCGGGGGCGGGTGCGCGTCAGCGTCGGTGGGGAGGCAACTCGCCCCGAGATCATCGAGGGGGATCGGATCGGCGTCTGGACGACGTTGAAGGCGCCCCGGGGCTTCGGTGATCCCGCGGCGGACGACGTCGCGGGGCGCGCTTTTCGCAACGGGATTCACGCGGCGGGCTACTGCAAGTCGCCGCGCGTGCTCCAGTTAGAACGGGCGTCGAGACCCGAGGACGTCTCGGGTTGGATCGCCCGGCTGAGGCAGGGAGCGCGCCGTTGCCTGCGCGAGGCCGTTCCTGCAGGACCGGAGCAGGATGTCGTGCGGGCGATGGTGCTCGGCGACAAGGCGGGCCTCGACGACGAGACCGCGGAGTCGTTCCGCATCGCCGGCACGTATCACGTGCTGGCCCTTTCCGGGACGCAGGTCGCCCTGGTGGCGCTCCTCCTGGCGCCGCCCCTGGTCTGGCTCCGTGTTCCGAGGGGAGTGAGCGCCGCATGTCTCTCGGGGGCCGTCGGGCTCTACGCCGTCCTGGTGGGAGGCGACGTTCCGGTGGTTCGCGCGGCCGTCATGACGTCGGTGCTCGTGCTCGGGCGCGTCCTCGACCTGGACGGCGACGTCGCCAACCTCCTGGGCCTCGCCGGAGGCGTGATCCTGCTCTTCCGGCCGTCGAGCATCGGCGATCCCGGCTTTCAGCTCTCGTTCGGCGCCACGCTGGGTCTCGTGGTGTTGAGCGGTCCCTTGCTGAAGGGAGTCCCGAGGCTGCCGTTTCGGATCGACGTCGCCCTCGCGGCGTCGCTCGCGGCACAGCTGGCCCTGGCGCCGCTCCTGTTGGGCCTGTTTCATCGATTGGCCCCTGCGGCGCTCGTCCTGAACCTCGTGGCGGTTCCGTTGTCGTCCGCGGTACTGGTGGCGGGGTTTGCCACCATTGCCTTCACCCCGCTCGGAGGCGCCGCGGCGGCCTTGGCCGGCGACGCCGCGTGGATCGCGAGCCACGCGCTCATCGCCTCGGGACGCGTCGTGGAGGGGGTGCCCTTCCTGGCCGCACGGTTCCCGACGCCGGTCGCGTCCGCCGTGGTGGTCTATTACGCGGCGGTCCTCTTCCTGGCCTCGGGCCGTCGTCGCCGCTGGGCCGCGGCGGCCACGGGGTTGGGCCTTGGAGCCCTTCTCCTGGGCCGGCCTCCGGACGAGCTGAGCGCGCGATTGGCGCTGGAGGTCCTGGACGTGGGGCAAGGGGACTGTCTCGTCGTGCATTCGCCGGCGGGGCGCATCTGGCTGGTGGACGCGGGGGGCTCTTTCGACCGGCCCTTCGACTTCGGCGAGACGATCGTCGGGCCCCATCTCTGGGACCACGGGGTCACGCGCATCGAGCGCGTCCTGCTGACGCACCCGCATCCGGATCACGTCGGGGGTGCCCCGTTCCTGGTCCGAAGCTTCGACGTGGGGGAGGTGTGGGAGGGCCCGGCACCGGCGCACGACGCCATCTACGCCGCGCTCGATCGACAGCTGCGCCAGCTGGGTGCGTCGCGCCGGACGGTCCTCGAGGGTGTGGGAGGGGTCTGGGACGGCGTGCGTTTCGACGTCCTGAACCCGCCGCCACCCGGCCCGCCGCCTCCGAGGACGCGGAACGACGATTCCCTCGTCGTCCGGCTCCAATTCGGCGACGTCCAATTCCTCCTCACGGGGGACATCGAGGGATCGGCCGAGCGCCGGCTCGGCGTGGGGGCGGCCACGATCGTCAAGGTTCCCCACCACGGCAGCCGGACGAGCAGCACCCCGGCCTTCCTTGCCGCCGTGGCGCCGAGGGTGGCGATCGTGTCGGTCGGATACCGCAGCCTTTTCGGCCACCCGCACCCGGAGGTCGTGGAGCGCTATCTTCGCTCGGGGGTCCGGCTCTTCCGGACCGACGAGGACGGGTCGGTCTCGGTATCGACGGACGGGCGGTCGGTTTGGGTCAAGACCGCGGCTTCAGGCGTCGACTACCGACTGTCCTCACCTCCCCCAGGTCTTTGATCCCAAAGCCCCTTATGCTAGGATCGCCTTCCTGCTGGCGAATCCCAGGCAGCGCTCCGGTCCCCACGCATTCCCCTCCGCGAAGTGGGGCACGGGCAGCGCTCGGATCCCTTCGCCGGCGGACGCTCGCGGGTATGACCGAGGAAACGAAACCCTTCACCGTCAGCGACCGCCGGCACTTCACGCCCGAAGGCGTCGTCCGAGAAGAGGCTTCTGCTGGACACGAAGACGACGCCACGATCCTCGGACCCGACGGAAGCGGCAGAGCCGCCCGAGCAGGACCGGCCCGTCGACTTCGCGGGCTTCCTCCTGTCGCTCGGCGCTCAGGCCGGCGCGCTTCTCTCGGGAGGGGTCGGAGGGGATCGAGAAGGCCGAGGCGCTTCGAGAGGCGCGAGCCCTCATCGGCATCCTGGAGATGCTGAAGGACAAGACCGAGGGGCGCCGCACCGCCGGAGGAGGACCGGGTCCTCGACGGGCCTGCTGTACGAGCTGCGCATGGCCTACGTCGCGGCCGCCAGGGAAACCGGCGCGTGACGCGCACGCTAGGCGTCGCCGTTGCGCTCGTCGCAGCGCTCGTGGGCGAGCGCCGCGTCAGGGCGCTCCGGCCCAGGACAAGGTGATCGACGTGAGGGCCAACCGGCCGCCCGTCGGGGAACAGCTTCGAGGCGCTCTGGGTCACGTTCCGAAAGGCGGAGGCCGCGGGGGACACCCAGAACGCGACGAGCCGTCTTCCGGGAGATCCGCCACTACCGGACGGAGCGGAACGTCCGGAGCCTCGAACCGTTCGGCCTTGGCGCTCGTCGCCCAGGGACTCGAGAAGCTCGGCAAGGGAGACCGTGCCGGAGCCGAGGAGGCCTTCACGGGGGCCATGGGCCTCGATCCCCACCTGCCCGATGCCTACCTGGGCCTCGCGACGGCTCACCTCAAGAGGGGGCCGCTCGGGATCCTCCCGGCGATCGGCGACACGTTGTCGGCCCTCACGGCTCGCCTTCCCACGTCTCGCGGGCGCTACGACGCCCTCGCCCTGGGGATCCCGCTGGGCCTCCTGGGTCTCTTCGCCGCCACCGCGATCGTGGCCTTCGGCCTGCTCCTCCGCCACGGGACGCTGCTCCTTCACGATCTCGAGGAGGCGTTCGGCCCCGGGTCGGGTCGTCCGGCGGCCATCGCCGTCTACTCGGTCCTGCTCTTCCTGCCGCTCATCACGTTCCAGGGCTACGGCTGGCTGCCGTTCTGGTGGCTGGCGCTGCTCTTCACCTACCTCGGACCGGTGGAGAAGGGCGTCGCCCTGGCGGTCGTGCTGGCGCGGCGTCGGCGTCGGTCCGGCCGTCGACCTTCTGGAGGCCGCGGACCCTGGCCGAGCGGAACCCGATCTTCCTGGCCAGCGTGCAGGCCACGGAGGGCGGGCCGGACACACGGGCCACCGCGGAGCTGGAGCAGGCGTCGAGCAAGTTCGCGGACGACCGCGACCTCTTGTACCTGCTGGGCCTCGAGTACAGGAAGGCCGGGCGGTACGACGAGGCCGCGTCCCTCTATCGGGACATGCTCCGGCCAACCCCGACGACCGGGTCGCCCTCAACAACCTCGCCAACATCGAGTTTGCGCGGGGCGAGTTCCCGGCGGCCATCGCGCGCTACAAGCAGGGATCGGAGTCCGGCCCGACGCCCGAGATCACCGCCACCTTCTACTACAACCTCTCGCTCGCCCACCTGCAGCGCTTCGAGTATCAGCCGGCCGCAGGAGGCGAGGTCCCAGGCCGAGCGGCTGGCGGGCGGCGCTGGTCGCGACGCTACGACCCCTCTGGAAGTACGACAAGGGAGACTACGCGGTCGTGGACCTGGGCCTCGACCGGCGAGCAGGTCCTGGCGAAGTTCGCGGGCAGCGCGAGGGCGTCGGCGACCAAGAACCTGGCCGGCCGGCGGCGCCGGCGCCCGGATCGCGGGCGCGTCGTGGGCTCCGTCCCAGCCTGAGCCGCTTCGCGGCCTTCGTCGGCGGTCTTCGCCGTCGTGGTCCTGGGTCTCTGGCGCTGGCGCGGCCCGAAGATGTTCACGATGCGCTGCCTCAAGTGCGGCACGCCGTTCTGCAAGCACTGCCACCTCGGGGCCGCCGTCCACGGGCCTGTGCACGCAGTGCTACCACCTCTTCGTGGTGCGGGACGGGGTCTCCGGGCCCGCGCGAAACCAGAAGCTGCTCGAGGTGCAGAAGGAAGACGAGCGGCGGGAGCGCGTCTTCCGGGTCCTGTCGCTCCTCTCGCCGGGCGCGGGGCACGTCTACGCCCAGAAGACCCTCGCGGGCGCGGGCTTCGCCCTCGTGTGGTGCCTCGTCCTGGCCACGGTCCTGCTGGCCGGGCGCATCTTCCCCGTGACGGAGGCGCCCGGAGCCCTGATGCACCGCCTTCGGGCTCGGCCTTGCGGCGGCGCTCCTCCTCGCCACCTACGTCGCCGCGAACCGCGCGCGGCCCGACTTCGAGGTCGCCACGCCCACCGCCCCGGCGCGCCCGGGGCCGGACGTCCTGAGGTGCGGTAGCTCCCATGGCCCTCGAAGGAACGATCAAGGACTTCGGCCTGCCCGACATCTTCCAGCTCATCGGCCTGCAGCGGAAGACCGGCCTGCTGACCCTCAAGAACGACAAGGAGCAGCGTCACCGTCACCTTCGAGAACGGCATGGTCGTGATGGCCGACTCCTCGGCGAAGCGTCTCGAGGACCGGCTCGGCAACGTCCTCGTCAAGCAGGGCAAGCTCGAGCAAGGAGCGGCTGGACGAGGCCCTCGCGACCCAGAAGGCAGACGCTGCAGCGGCTGGGCCACATCCTCACCACGCGGCAACTACATCACCGGCAAGGACCTGCAAGGAGGCCCTCCAGGTCCAGGTCTCCCAGATCGTGTTCAAGGTCTTCCGCTGGCGCGACGGCGAGTACCACTTCGACGCCCGCCGACTCCGTCGACTACGACCGCGAGAACTTCAACCCCATGAGCGCGGACTTCATCCTCATGGAAGGGATCCGGATGGTGGACGAGTGGCCCATCATCGAGAAGAAGATCCCGTCCATGGACATCGTGTTCCGGCCCGGTGGTGGACCCGTCGATGATCGAGGTGTCGAGCGACGGGGAGCGGGCGGCGACGTGCTGGCCGGGCTGTCCGACAGCGACGCAGCGGCGCGGGCTCCTCCAGCAAGATCCGCCTCGGCGCCGACGAGGAGCGGATCTACCGCAAGGTCGACGGGACGCGGACGGTGCAGGCGATCATCGACGCGACGGGGCTCGGCGAGTTCGAGGTCTGCCGGATCCTCTTCGACCTCCTCAACCGGAACATCATCTCCACGGTCGGGAGGGGGGAGTCGCGCGGAGTCGCTCGGCGGGGCAGATCGAGAGCCCGCCGGCCCGGCTCCCCGGGCTACGTCGCGATGGGCGTCGTCGCGCTTCTCTCCGTCGCGGCGATCGCGGCCCAGCTGGAGGCGCCCTTCGCGGTGGTCGGCTTTCCGCCCTACCTCTCCGACGTCTACCACAGGCTCCTCGAAGGGCGTCAGCCACAGCCGGCTGGAGCGCCTCGACCGCGCCGTGCAGGCGCACCAGCTCGCCCGCGGGCGCCTTCCCAAGACCCTGGAGGATCTGGTGGCCGCCGGGCTCGTCGACCGGGCCTATCTCAAGGACCCCTGGGCGCGGCCCTACCACTACGCCCTCACCGAGAGCGGCTATCTGCTGAGCGCCGTGGACGACCGGGGCCGCACCGAGCCCGGGGCGGTGATCGAGCGCAACCTCCCGCCGGAACGGCCCTAGGGCCGCTTCCGTCGGCATGCAGATCGACCGCCTGAACAGCCTCGAACCGCAGGGCTGGCCCGCTGCCCGTGGTGACCATCGGGAACTTCGACGGCGTTCACCGCGGACACCAGGCCCTCGTGAGCGTGTCGCGGGAACGGGCCAGGGCCCAGGGCGGGACGGCGGTCGTCCTGACCTTCGACCCCCATCCCGCCCGCGTCCTGGCGCCCGATCGCGCCCCGGCCGCGCTCATGACGATCGCCCAGAAGGCGGAGATCCTCGGGGGCCTGGGGGTCGATCGGCTCGCGGTCCTTCCCTTCACCCCGGAGCTGGCGAGCCGATCGGCGGCCGAGTTCGCGCAGCTCGTCCTCGGGGGAGCGCTTGGGCGCCCGCGTGGTGGTGGTGGGCGAGGCCTTCCGATTCGGCCGCGGCCGGGCGGGCGACGTGGCGGCTCTGACGGCCCTGGGCCACGACCTGGGCTTCGACGGTGATCGCCGTGCCTCCGGTTCTCGCGCGGCGGAGCGCCCGTCAGCAGCAGTCGCGTTCGCGCGGCCCTCGAGAGCGGGGACGTGGAGGGCGGCCGAGGGTCTTCTCGGTCGCGCCTTCTTCGTCGACGGGGAGGTGGTGCGAGGGACGGCGCGGGGCCGCACCTCGGGTTCCCGACGGCGAACCTGGCGCCGGAGAACGAGACGCTGCCGGCCACGGGCGTCTACGCCTGCTGGTCCCAGGAGGAGGCGAGCGGCGCCCGCATGGCCTGCGGTCGCCAACGTCGGGCGGCGGCCGACGTTCGGCGGCGGCGCCCTGGGACTCGAGGTCCATCTCCTGGACTGGAGCGGGGACCTCTACGGCCGCCGCCTCCGGGTCTCCTTCGAGGGCCGCCTGCGAGGCGAGCGCGCGTTCCCCTCTGCCGAGGCGCTCGTCGAGCAGATCGAGACCGACGTGACGGCGGCCCGCCGCATTCTGGAGAAGGCGTGAGGAACGCGGTATAGTCCGCCATACGATGCGGCGCCCCGGTAAGCGATGACCGACCTGACCGTCGAAACCCGAGACCTCGAGGACGTCACGCTGCTGTACCCGAAGGGCTACATCAACGCCCACACGGTGCGGCTCTTCGAAGGGCGAGCTCCAGAAGTCCCTCGAGCAGAAGCGCTTCAAGATCGTCGTGAACTGCGCCGGCCTCTCGTACATCGCGAGCGCCGGGCTCGGGGCGATCATGGGCGCCATCGAGGAGATCCGGAGCAACGGGGGCGACCTGCGCCTCACCAACCTCAACGAGACGGTCCTCAACATCTTCGAGATCCTCGGCTTCAACCACCTCTACCGGATCTTCCCCTCGGAGTTGGAGGCGATCTTGAGCTTCCGGCAGGGAGGCGGGGGCTCCTGAAGGGCGTGAGTCGCCCCGAGCCAGCGCGAGCGGCGTGGACTCCCAGCCTTCGCCTCTCCCTCCCCAGCGAGAGCTCCTTCCTCGCCCTCGTGCGCGACGTGACCCACAAGATGGCCGAGGCGGCGGGCTTCGACGAGGCGACCTCCGGCAAGGTGGCGCTCGCCGTGGACGAAGCCACCACCAACGTGATCGAGCACGCCTACCACGGGGAGGCCGGACCGCGAGATCGAGCTTCGCATGGAGGACCGCGGGCCCGACTTCACGCGTCGAGGTGGTGGACACCGGCGAGCGCGTCGATCCCAGCGCGCCTGCCGCGCGTCGACCTGCGACCGCTACGTGAACGAGCGCCGGACGGGCGGCCTGGGGGTGCACCTGATGGGGAAGATCATGGACTCGGTGACGTTCCGGCGGGCCGCACGGAGGAACGTCTGCTGCCTGGTCAAGCACAAGAGCCCGAGAGCGACCGAGGGGTCCTGAGGGCGGAGGAGCCCGTCGGCCCTCCAGTACCAGCAGGCCCTCGACGAGTTCCGCCGCGAGGGGCGCGAGCCGCCGCTCCTGAAGCGGATGTCGGAGCTCATCTCGCTCCTCGACCTCACGACGACCCTGAGCTCCGGGCTGTCCAGCGAGGAGATCCTGGATGCCGCTCTCCTGATCGTGATGGGGGAGCTGCAGGTCTCGCGGGGGTGCCTGCTGGTCCGTGTCGAGGGGCAGGGCTTCGTCCTCCGGGCGTCGCGCGGGCTGCCCGCCGGGGCGCCCCACGCAGGTGCTCGCCCCGGTCCTCGACGCGGAGAGCGTGGTCACCAGCGCCGGGAGGGCCGGAGCGGCGCGCTGTTCGAGGCCTTCGGTCTCGAGGTCCTGTGCCCGATCCGCAAGCAGGGGCGGATGATCGCCCTCCTCGGCCTGGGGCGCGCGAGCGAACGGCGAGTCCTACGGGGCCGAGGAGACGAGGGTTCCTGCGCAGCGTGGCGGCGTGCGCGGCCACGCCCATCGAGAACGGCCTCATCTACGAGGAGCTGCGGCGGGTCAACCAGCGCCTCTCGGTCAAGGTCTTCCAGCTGAACAACCTCTTCGACATCAGCCGCGAGCTGACGGCGAGCTTCGACGAGGAGGCCATCCAGAGCCTCGTGACAGCCACCCTCATGGGACAGTTCATGGCGTCGCGCTGCGCGCTCTACCGTGCGGGGTCCGCAGGGGTTCGCCGCGGGTCACGCCCGAGGGCTTCGGAGCGAGGAGGGCCTCGTGACGGACGAGGAAGCGCGGCCGCTCGTCGAGGCGCTGCCGGGCCCGCTGCTGCTGGAGGAGCTTCCGCCGTGCCCTCTCCGCGACCGGCCTCGCGGCGGCGCGGATCGCGCTCGTGGTGCCGCTGGGCCTGGGCGGGCGGGTGGAGGGCTTCCTCGCGGTGGGCGAGCGCGTCTCGGGGGGCTCGTTCACCGAGGAGGACCTCGATTTCGCCATGACCCTCGCTCGCCAGGCGCAGGCCGCGCTCGAGAGCGTGCGGCTCCATCGGGTCCAGGTCGAGAAGGAGCGGCAGGACCGCGAGCTGCAGATCGCCCGCGAGATCCAGCAGAGCCTCTTTCCGACGACGTTTCCCAAGGTCCCGGGCTTCGAGGTCTTCGCCGAGAGCCGCGCCTGCTACCAGGTGGGAGGGGACTACTTCGACTTCATCCCGCTCGGCGAGGGCAGGATCGCCCTGGCGATCGCCGACGTCTCGGGAAAGGGCACGCCGGCCAGCCTCCTGATGGCCTCCGTCCACGCGTGGCTCCGGGCGCTGGCCGGAACCGAGACGCCCGGCCGCTTGATGGCGCGACTCAACCGCTTCCTCTTCGAGAACACCCAGGCGAACCGATACGTGACCCTCTTCTACGGCGAGCTGGACGCGACGGCGCGCACTCTCTCCTACGTGAACGCCGGCCACATCCCGCCCTACTGGACGTCGCGCGGGCGGGCCAAGGAGCGCCTGACCGACGGGCGGGCCGGTCCTGGGCCTCCTCGAGGACGCGACCTTCGAGGAGGGACGCGTGACGCTCGGCGCCGGGGGACCTGCGTGGCGATGGTGACCGACGGTGTCACCGAGGCCGAATCGGAGGCCGACGGCGAGGAGTTCGGCGACGATCGCGTGCTCGCTGGCCCTCGGCGTGCGGCGCCGCGATCGGCGGCCGACGCGGTGGCCGCCATCGGCCTCGCGGTCCAGAAATGGATGGGCGACGCGAGCTGCTCGGACGACCTGACCGATCCTGGCCCTGAAAGCCTCCTGACGCCATGAGCCAGGAGCTTCGCCTCTTCAACACGCTCTCGCGGGGCGGTCGAGCCCTTCGCGCCCGCGGCGCCTCCCGAGGTGCGCATGTACGTCTGCGGCCCCACGGTCTACAACCGCGCCCACATCGGCAACTTCCGGACGCTTCGTGGTCGACCGACGTCCTGCGGCGCACCCTGCAGCACCTCGGCTAGCGGGTGCTGCGAGGTCATGAACATCACCGACGTGGACGACCGGATCATCCAGTTCGCCCAGGAGGCGGGCACGGACCTCGACGGGCTTCACGGCGCCCCACATCGCGCGGCTTCGAGGAGGACATGGCCGCTCCTGCGGATGGAGCGGCCCGAGGTCATGCCCCGCGCCACCGACCACGTCGCCGGAGATGGTCGACCTGATCGAGCGCCTGACCGGCCCGCGGCCACACCTACACCGTGGACGGCAGCGTCTACTTCCGCATCTCGAGCTTCCCCGAGTACGGGCGGCTGTCCCGGCTCGACGTGGCCGGGATCAAGGCCGGCGCGCGGGTGGACACCGACAAGTACGAGAAGGAGAACGCCCGCGACTTCGTGCTGTGGAAGGTGAAGAGCGACGAGCCGGAGTGGGCGCAGTGGGACGCGCCCTTCGGCCGCGGCCGCCCGGGCTGGCACATCGAGTGCTCGGCCATGAGCATGAAGTACCTGGGCGAGACGTTCGACCTCCACTGCGGCGGCGTCGACCTGATCTTCCCGCACCACGAGAACGAGATCGCCCAGAGCACCGTGCGGGACCGGGCAAGCCGTTCGCGCGCCACTGGATGCACGTCGAGCACCTGCTCATCGAGAACGAGACGATGTCGAAGAGCAAGGGGAACTTCTTCACGATCCCCGACCTCGTCGCGCGGGGCCACCGGCCCGAGGCCATCCGCTACCTGCTCTGTCAGGCCCACTACCGCAAGCAGCTCAACTTCACCTTCGAGGGCCTGCAGCAGGCCACGGCGGCGCTCGAGCGGGTCCACGGCCTCGTGCGGCGGCTGGACGAGGTCGAGCGGGACGGGCCCGCGGGCCCGAGGTGGCGCTCGGGCTGCGTGCGGCGAGGCCGGAGGCCTTCGACGCCGCGCTCTCGCGACGACCTCAACACGCCGGAGGCCCTCGCCGCGGTCCACGGCCTGGTCGGCGCGGGCGAACGCGCTCCTCGCCGAGGGGCACGTGACCCGCGACGGGCGCGGCCGCGGCTGCGCGCCGAGCATCGCCTCGATGGACTCGGTCTTCGGCGTGCTGCTGCCCGGCGCCGGCGAGGACCGCTTGTCGGCCGAGGAGCAGGCCGCTCTTCGACGAGCGCCAGGAGGCGCGGCGGAAGCGGGAGTTCGGCCGGGCCGACGCGGCCCGGGCGCGCCTCGAGGCGCTCGGCATCGTGCTCGAGGACACGCCGAAGGGGACCCGGTGGCGCCGCAAGCGCTGACGGCCTCCTGGGGCGGCTGCGCGGGCGTCGCCGAGCGCGGAGCCCGGGCGAGGACCTCGCGTGCCGACACCTCGAGGCCGCAGGGCCTCGTGGTCCTGGCGCGCAACTACCGCTGCCGCTCGGGCGAGATCGACATCGTGGCCCGCGACGGCGACGCGACCGTGTTCGTCGAGGTCAAGGAGCGCCGAGCGGACGTCCCACGGCGGCGGGCTACGAGGCCGTCACCCACGGCAAGCGCCAGCGGATCATCCGGGCCGCGCGGCTCTACGCCGCCGCCCACGGGCTCTCGCGAGGCGCCGCTGCGCTTCGACGTGGTCTCGATCGACTGGGAGGCCGAGGCGACCCCCGCGTCCGCCACGACCGCGGGCGCGTTCGACGCCGAGGGTCGCTGACGGCCCGGCGTCACTGGGAGGTGGAGCGGGAAACGGGATTCGAACCCGCGACTTCGACCTTGGCAAGGTCGCACTCTACCACTGAGTTATTCCCGCCCGAGCGCGACGTACGTAATGTTATCCGCGGCGACCGGCGACGGTCAACCGAGCCCGCCGCCTTGATTGATCCCGACCGGACTCTCTCTATAGTCGTCGGTCGGGGCGGCGTAGCCAAGTGGTTAAGGCGGAGGTCTGCAAAACCTCTATTCTCCGGTTCGACTCCGGACGCCGCCTCCAAATTCCATTCTTTACTTCTCAACGACTTCCGAGCGAGCTCCACCAAGGTAAGGGGAAACCCGACAGCCCTCTCGCGCCGGCCTTCAGGCGGCGGGGGTTCCCAGCGGGAGGGGTCTCGCGGGGTCCGTCACCGCGTCGATCTTCGCGGCGTAGCCCGTGTGCTGCGCGATGTCCTCGTCGGTGGCGAGGTGGGCGTCGAGGAGGCCCTCGGATCTGTGGCCGGTTCTCAGGTAGTTCATTTCGGCCAGACACAGGCTCCAGCCTTCGAGCCAGGCCTCGAGCTCGCGTCGCTGCCCAGGGGCCCCCGAGAAGTGGATGAGCACGTCGATGTCGCTCTTGGGGCCCGCGGTGGCGTTCTTCGTGCTGCCGAACAGGTAGAGGGCCCGGACGCCGAAGCGTTCGGCGTCGACCTCCGCCGCGATCTTCTGGGCCATCCGGAGCCGCCATCGCCAATGATCCTCGCTCGCCAGCCCGGCCTGCGCCCGGACCTCCGCCGGCAGCGTGGGCTCCGCACCGGGCGCCACCAGAAAAGCGAGACTCTCGTCCATGTCGGCATTCATCAGTACTCGCAGGACCTGGCCGTTCGTGACGAGCGGCACATCGATCACCCGCACCACGTTCGCGAGGTGAGCGGACTCCGGCGCCAGCCTCTCCAGGACGTTTCGACTTTCGCGGAAGAACGTCTCGTTGAACACGACGCCGACGTCGTCTGGGTAGAGGGGAAGGTAGCGGATCGAGGCCTCCACCAGGTCCTGGAAGAAGTGGGTGCCGAAAGAGAGGTCCGGCACGTAGTGGCCCTTCGCGCGCGCGATCTCGACCAGGAGGGCGGCGTTGTTGATGTCGGCGTAAGTCACGCTCACGCCCAGCCCGACGTCGCCCCGGCTTCCCCAGCGTCCGGGTCCGATGAGGGCGAATTGGCGCTTCGGCAGGACCCGGTTGAGGGCGCCGACGGCGCGCCCGACGTCGCGGAGGCGGGACGAATCGTGGATCAGGCTGTAGGCGTCCGGGTCAACGTAGACGACGTGGGTGAGGTCCGGCAGCCTGCCGTTCGAGACGTAGCGGTGGGCCGAGAACACGATCTGATGCCCGGGGATGTCGCGGGGGATGGGGGAGGGGGCGTCCTGCTCGGCGTATGCTTGCGGCCGGCACTGCAGCAGGTAGAGATGCTCCCCGTCCGAAGCGAACTCGATGTCCACGGGCCCACCCAGGCTCTCGCTGAGCAGCTTGAGGAGCGCCCGCATCTGGTTGCCGAAGGCCGTGTCGGTCACAAGGCCGTCGAACGTGAAGACGAGGCCGCTGCTCTCGAGGTCCAATACGACGCCGCCCACACGGCGCACGCCCTCACGGTCGACGAGCGAGACCAGATTCCTGAGGCCCGGATAGGCCCCGCCCGCTTCCCGCAGCAGGGGGCCGATCTCGACGGTCTCGAAGGAGTTGGCCTCGAGGTTGATGACGTCGACCTTCTTCGGTGAATACCGCTGCACCTCTTCGGGAGTCACATTGACGCGCAGCCCCGGCTGCCCCGGCGCCATCAGGATCGGATAGTCGTCGGCGAGCCTGTCGACGGCTCGGGTCCCCAGTCCGGGCACGAGCCTCAAAAGCCCGTCTTCCCTTCGGATCCGCGGGGACCAGCGCAGGTCGTTGTTGCTCAGGCCCACGCCCGAAAAGGTCGGGAGAAAGTAGCGCCCGACCCGCGTCCCCACCACCTCCTGGATCATCACGCCCATCTCTTCGTGTTGGGCCAGGAGGCCGCGTTCGGCTCGATACTCGATGGGGTCGGGTCCGAACACCGACGCGTAGACCTCGGCCACCGCGTCGAGGAGCGCCGCGAGGCGAGCGGCCTTGCTCCCCTGGTTGGCGAGGAACAGGCTCTTGTACTTTCCCGAAAACGCCGAGCCCATGCGATCCTCGAGCAAGCTCGAGCTGCGCACGATGATCGGGCGCTCTCCGAGGTCGTCGATGGCCGCAGACAACCCGTTCACGATCTCGGGGGGGAACCGGGAGCTCTTGAACACCTGTTGGATGTGGGGATACTCCTCGCGGATCTGCGCCACCTCGCGGTACTTCCAGTTGTAGACGTCATCGAGGTTGTTGTACGCGAGGAACTGTACGATCCCGTCGGAGGGCAGGTACCAGGTGTTGGGCACGCGGACGTCCCGCAGCACGTCGGCGGACTCTTTCGAGCGCTTCACGATCTGCGCCGCGAGGAAGAGGCCGCTGCTCTTGCCCCCCAGGCGGCCGTGGCTCTTGGGCAGGATGATCGTGTGACGGACCAGGTCGACGAAATCCTCCACCTCGACGTGCATACGGCAGGTGTTGATGAACTCGACGTGCTCAGTCAGCAGGCGACGGATGAGGGCCGCTTTGAGCCCCATTTGGGTCGCTAGGGGCAGCTCACGGGCGTCGACGCCCGTGCGTTGATAGCGCTCGATCAGGTTCGCTATCTCCACGAGGGACGTGTACGAGCTTTCGAGGCCCAGGAGGAGGAAGCTCACGCGGTCCTCCTTGATCCACCCACGGATGCTGGAGAGGATCTCCTGGTCGTCGAGGTGCGCGGCCGCGATTCGGAAGGTCTCGCGCGCAAGCGACTCGCTGTCCTCCGGCAACGATTGTGGGGCCGGCTTGTTTTCGTCCCAGGTCGCGCTCTCCGCCTCGCCGCTGAGCGCGGCCGCGCTCTTGAGCAGCGCCCTGGCCTCCTCGATGTCGGCGAAGGCCAGGTGGTTGAGCATCTTTCGCGATATGCGGCGGAAGAGGTTCATGTCCGTCCGCCGGAGAAGATCCACGACGACCGACCAGTCCTGCCGTCGGCCGCCGGAGGGTCCCCGATCCGCAGCCTCGATCCGTGAGAAGACGCTCGTCAGCTCCCGGTGGAGCAAGAATTGGCCCAAACGCTCTGCGATGGTGTCGATGAGCCGGCGTTCCTCCCGGAGGAAGGGCCCCTCGTCCGACTGGGGCATGGCCTCGGTGTAGTACACGTCGAGGGAGCCCTGCGGCTCGCCCTGGACCAGGATGGGCGCGCTCAGCCTCCATGGGGTGTCGGCCGAGCCCTCAGAGCGTACGACCATTCTGCGATACCCGACCTTGGCGTGGCAGACGGACGGATACTGAAAGCCCGGAGGTAGCGAGTCGACCAGTGCGCGGAGGACTTCCTCGGTGGGCTTGTCGTGGGCGCCGAGGACCTCCTCGATCCGGTAGAGGCAATTCAGTTCCTTGGCGCGCTCCTGCAACGCGTAGAGGACGTCGTCCACGCGCGCGCGTGGCTCGTTGGGCGGGCTCACGGACGGCGCCCCCGCAGGACCAGTCCCTTGCCGTTCCTTCCGTCTACCTTGACGATCAGCGGCTCGGCCGAGCGCACGTGGCAGACGAAACGCGTCTCTTCTTGCCGGGCCAGGCTATCGAGACCCGGCCAGTCGATGCCGCGGGGCGCGTGCGTGGGCACCGACAGGTACAGTACCTCGAAGCTGATCAGGTTGTGGAAGAAGTGTGCTCCCTGGCTCATGTCGACGTTCATGTTCGGCAGCGTGGCTTCTACGATCGCGCGCGCGCCCGAGATCTGCGACCAGATGACCGGAATCCCCAGCCGGGGATCGGAGGATCCCCAGCGGCCGAAGCCGATCAAGAGGTAAGGACGGCGCGCTCCGGTCAGCTTGGCGTTGATCCCCTCGATCTCGACGGCGATATCGGGTGTCCGCCTGGCCTCGAACATCTGGGGCTTCACGAAGACCACGTCGCGGATATCGGACCGCACACCGTTTCCCATGGCGCTGTCGGACACCACGAGCGCAGTGGCATCCGCCAGATCCTCGGGACCGATTTCGACCGGCTGGGTCGAGACCGCCATGGGTCGCACCTGCAGAAAGCCGAGCCGCGCCGTGCTCGCCTTCGGGGGAAGGGCCACTGCAAACTCGATCTCGACCTTGGCATCCGTGGCCGCCTCGGAGGCGGCTAGCAAGGCCCTGACGACGCCGTTCAGGGGCAACTCCTCGTTGACGAGCAGGGGCGCGAAATTGAGAAGGCGCGGACCCAGCGCGGAGGTGCCGATGGCGATGCGGTCGGAGCGAAGATCGTACGTCGAGGCGCTGAGGCGAAGGGTTCCGTCCCGCTCGGCGTCCGCGAGCGTTCCCTTCACCAGGTACTCCGTCTCGGTGATCGGATCGTACGACGGGGGCGTTCCCATGTTGACGGCCCAGAACTCGGTCTGCGTCTGGTCCAGGAGTTCGGCGGGCGAGGCGCAAGGCGGCGCCACCCGAGGATAGGCGGGGGAGTAGGTCCACGTCCGCCCCCCATCCACGATGGTCTTCCCGAGGCCGAGAGCGAGGCTCACCACGCCGTCCTCCGGTTGCGCGTTCCCACTCCGGTAGAAGTTGTAGGAGCGCGCGACTCCCGCGATGTCGGGATAGAAGCGCGGCCCGTGGCGCGACCCGACCACCTCCTGAACGATGACGGCCATCTTTTCCTCGTCTAAGCCGCGCCCGACCGCCTCGACGTACGCGCGCGCGCCGGCGAAGAACGTCGAGGCGTAGACGAATTTGATCGCCTCCACGAGCTTGCGGAATCGCGTCTCGGGATCGAACTGGTTGTTCGGGATCATCTTGGTGGCGTAGACGCCGGCGAACGGATGCCTGGCGGCGTCCTCGAGGAGGCTCGAGGAGCGCACGGCCAGCGGCGTGTGGACCTGCCGGACCAGCTCCCACAGGTCGCCCACCCGCTCCGCCGGAAGCTCGGCCCTCTGGAAGGCGCTGGCGAGGCGCCGGTCGCTCTCGCCCGACGCCGCAAGCTCGCGGAGCCGGTTGTGGTCCAAGAACGCGTCGAACACGTCGGTGCCCAGCACGGCGAGCGTGGGGATGCCGATCCGCATCCGGGGGAAGGCGCCGGGGTCGAGGCGCGCCGACAGGAAGTCGCGGGCCGCGAGGAGGCCCTTGGCCTTTCCGCCGATCGCCCCTGAGCCGATCACGCTGAGCGACTCGCCCGATTCGAAGAAGCGTCGATCGAAGCGCGGTAGCTCCACGACTACACCCAGCCGCGGTCCTTGCAGGCCTGGGCCACGCGGTTGATCGCGATCATGTATGCGGCGTCGCGCATGAACAGGCCCTGCTTCCTCGCCAGGTGGCTGACGGCAAGGAAGGCGGCGGTCATCTTGACGTCGAGCTTGCCGAGCACCTCGTCCTTCTCCCAGTAGTAGTTCATGTTGCTCTGGACCTGCTCGAAATAGCTGCACGTGACGCCGCCGGCGTTCGCCAGGAAGTCCGGGAGCACGAAGACGCCGCGCTCCTTCAGGACGGCGTCGGCCTCTGGCGTCGTCGGCCCGTTGGCGCCCTCCGCCACGAAGCGCACGGACGGATGGATGCGGCCGGCGTTCTCCCCCGTGATCTGGTTCTCGATGGCGGCCGGGATCAGGACCTCCGCCGGCTGCTCCAGCCACGCCTCGCCGGGCAGCACCTCGTATCCCAGCTTGCGCGCCTTCTCCTTGTGGATCCCCCCGAAATGGTCCGTGATCTCGAGCAGCGCATCCACGTCGACGCCATCGTTCCTCTTGAAGGCGTACGTGGCCTGGTCCTTCTGGTCCCAGGAGGAGACGCAGATCACCTTGCCCCCGATGCGCTGGTAGAGGCGGATCGCGTATTGCGCGACGTTGCCGAAGCCCTGGACGCTGGCCCTCGTGCTCGCGACCTCGATCCCCAACTCCTGAAGGGCCTCGCGCAGGGTAAAGACGACGCCGTAGCCAGTGGCCTCCGTTCGTCCCAGGGATCCACCCATGCCGACCGGCTTGCCTGTGATGAAGCCGGGGTATCGCCCCCCGTGTAGCGCCTCGAACTCGTCGAGCATCCAGAGCATGTGCTGGGCGCTGGTCATGACATCGGGTGCCGGGACGTCCGAAACGGGTCCGACGTTCCGCGCCACCTGGCGCACCCAGCCGCGGCAGATCTGCTCCTGCTCGCGAGCCGAGAGATTGTGCGGATCGCAGATCACGCCGCCCTTGGCGCCGCCCAGCGGGATGTCGACGACCGCGCACTTCCACGTCATCCACATCGCCAGCGCGCGCACCGTGTCGAGGGTCTCCTGCGGATGGAAGCGGATGCCGCCCTTCGACGGGCCGCGAGCGTCGTTGTGCTGGACCCGGAAGCCGCGAAACACCTTGATGTGGCCGTCGTCCATGCGGACGGGAATTCCGAACGAGTACTCGCGAAGAGGTTGGCGCAGCAGGTCCCGCGTGCCTTCGTCGAGCCCGACCAGGGTCGCGACCTTGTCGAACTGAGCCTGGGCCATCTCGAAGGAGTTGAAGGGTTTGACATTGGTTTTCATGCAGGTGGCTCCTCGCACAACGAGAGGTAGGGCTTGCCGAAGGACCGGAAGAGCGCATATGTTGCGCGCCCAGGTGCCCGATCCCCCGAGGTGCAACCCGTGTGCCGCCGAGGGGGTCGTTCCAACTTCAGGCAACGGGCGCACGCCTCTCACGTCGTCCTCGGCCGAGGACGGTTCGGAGGGCGGAATCTCGCCCAGCTGACCGCGGTTCAAAGGGATACGGGGAGGTGCTACCTGGCACCCTTCCTGCTATACCAGGAGCAGACGGCGCGGTCGGCAGGGGCGCCGTTCATGAAGGAGAGCCCATGCGACGAGCCTTGGCGGTTGTGACCTTCGCGGCGCTGGTGGGTTGGCCGGCGCTGGCATCGGCCGGAAACCTCGAGGTTCGCCTCGGCGCGTTCCTGCCCCGTGCCGACAGCAATCTCTTCCGCGACGACTCGGCGCTCTACCTGAAGAACGGACAGCTCCTCAAGAACAGCGACTGGGACGGCTTCACGGGCGGGATCGCCTACAACGCCAAGATCGCCAAGAACGTCGAGTTCGGCGTCAACCTCGACGGCTACGAGCGTAGCTTCGATACGTCCTATCGAGACTCGGTCCGCAGCGACGGAAGCGAGATCCGGCAGACGCTCAAGCTCGCCATCGTTCCCCTCGGGGTCACGTTGCGGATCGTCCCGACGAGCCGACACGCCAAGGTCGCCCCGTTCGTCGAGGCCGGAGCCGACGTCTTCTTCTACAACTACGAGGAGTACGGGGACTTCATCCGCTTCTCCGACCCGACCCAGCCCATCATCGCGGACTCGTTCAAGTCCGACGGGACCGCGTTCGGCTTCCACGTCGGTGCGGGAGTGCGCTTTCCGGTGGGGGACGACTTCAGCATCGTCGGCGCGTACCGCTATCAGTTCGCGAAGCACGACATGGGCGGCGATTTCGCCGGGAACGAGATCGACCTGAGCGGCGGCGCCGCCACGCTGGGCTTCAACCTGCGCTTCTGAGGTCTCGCCGTATCGGGCGCGCCGCGGGCGAGTGGTAGCATCGCCCGATGGCGCGCCGACTGCCTCGATCGCTTCCGGTGGATCTGGGCCTGTTCGGGGTCCTGGGGGTCGTCGTGGTCGCGCTCCTTCTCGGCAGCGCGCACCTCCGCCCCTATAACGCTCCCGACCTCGACCCGCGCCCCGCGCTTCTCCCGGTCTACCTGCTCCTCTCCCTGACCCGCCTGGCAGCCGCCTACGGTGTCGCGGTCCTCTTGGCGCTGGCGGTGGGGCACCTCGCGGCGCGGTCGGCGCTCGCCCGCAAGATCATCCTGCCGACGCTGGACGTCCTGCAGTCGGTGCCCATCCTGGGCTTCTTTCCGGTGGCGGTCGGGTTCTTCATCGGGGTCTTCCATGGGTCGGCCCTCGGTGTCGAGGCCGCGGCCGTCTTCCTGATCTTCACGTCGATGTTCTGGAACCTGGCCTTCGGCGTCTACGAGAGCCTGATCACCCTTCCGGAGGAGCTGGCTCTCGCGGCGACGCAATTCGGGCTTCGTGGCCCTCTCCGGTGGACGCGCGTGATGCTCCCGGCGACGGTGCCCGGCCTCCTGTACAACTCACTGGTCTCGTGGGCCAACGGCTGGTACTTCCTGATCGCCAGCGAGATCATTGCCGTGGGCCCCGCGCGCTACACCCTGCCCGGGCTCGGGAGCTACCTGGCCCAGGCGGTCACCGTGGGCCGCAACGACGAGACCCTCATCGCCCTCGGCGTCCTCCTCGCGACGACGGTCGGGATGCACCTCCTGCTGTGGGGTCCCCTCGACACGTGGGCCGAGCGGTTCCACCTGGAGGAGACCGGGGACCATCCGCGGACGCCGCGCGTGGCGCGTGTGCTCGCCCGCAGCCGTCTCGTCCGTGCAGTGACCGGCCGGGTCGTCATCCCCGTCGGCCAGCAACTCCTGGTCCTGTCGGGGCGCGTCTTGAACCTGGTTTCCGACCATTCCGGGTGGGTCGCTGCGGTCGTGGCGCTGCTCGCCCCCTACGCGGCCTTCGTCGGAGGGCGAAGCCTGATCGCGCTCTTCACGTCGCGGCCCCTCTCGAGCGAGCTCGGCAACATCCCGTGGGACCTCGGGCTGAGCTTCCTCCGCGTGGTGCTCGGGGTCGCCATCTCGGCGGTCGTCTCGCTCCCGCTGGCCGAGCAGATCGTGCGGCGCCCTCGCCTCAAGGGGGCTGCGCTGGCCGTCATCCAGATCCTCGCGAGCATCCCGGCCACGGCGTTCTTTCCGATCATCGTGGTCCTCCTCACCTGGGGGCTCGGCATGAACGCGGGTGCCATTCTCCTCGCCCTCACCACGATGTTCTGGTACGTGCTCTTCAACGTGGTGGGGGCCGCCGGCGCCATCCCGAAGGAGATGCAGGAGGCCGCGGGGAGCCTGGGCCTCCGCGGGCTGTTGTACATGCGCCGCGTCTTCGTCCCTGCGGTGCTTCCCGGGCTCATCACGGGATGCGTGACCGCGTGGGGCGCCGGCTGGAACGCGATGATCCTCTGCGAGTACCTGGAGGCGGCGGGGAAGACCTACAGCGTGCGCGGCGTGGGCGCGACGCTGGACCGGGCCACGTACCTGACGGGAGACATGCAGGTGGTCGCGGCGAGCCTGGGATCCATGGTCCTCCTGATCATCCTCGTGAACCGACTCTTCTGGGACCCGCTGTATCGGTACGCGGCCGAGCACTATAAAATGGGGGTTTGACGACTCTTGGCGCGTCCCGAGCGACGCCTGCGAACGAGACCCCCGAACCCGCTCCGGCGCTGCTGCGCCTCGAGGGCCTCGAGCAGTTCTACGAAACCAAGATCCGCATCCTCGGGCCCCTGGACCTCGACGTCGTCGAGGGAGAGTTCGTCTCTCTCGTGGGACCCTCGGGGTGCGGCAAGAGCACACTGCTCCGCATCGTGGCGGGGGTCCTGCCCCCGACGAAGGGGTCCCTGCGGTGGCGGGGCGGGACGCTCCGCGGCGTCAACCGTCACGCGGCCATGGTCTTCCAATCCTTCGCGCTGTTCCCGTGGATGACGGTCGTCGAGAACGTGGCGCTGGGGCTGGAGGCGCGCGGGGTGAGCGTCCTGGAGCGGTTCAAGAAGGCCGAGAAGTACCTCGACCTCGTGGGCCTCTCCGGCTACGAGCGCGCCTTTCCGAAGGAGCTGTCGCGGGGGATGAAGCAGCTCGTCGGCGTGGCCCGCGCCCTGGCCGTGGAGCCGGAGATCCTCTGCATGGACGAGCCCTTCTCGGCCTTGGACGTCCTCACCGCGCGCACGATGCGCGATCTCGTCCTCGATCTCTGGGCGTCCCCCGAGGTGTCGACGAAAACAGTGCTCCTCGTGACCCATAGCATCGAGGAGGCCGTGCTCCTGTCCGATCGTGTCGTCGTCATGCGCGCCAACCCGGGGCGCATTGCCGACGTCCTCGACCTGCGCGTGCTGGGCCGACCCCGCCGCGGCGACGCGCCTGCCGTTCGCGAGACCATCGACCGGATGTACTCCCTCCTCGCTTGAGGTCCGATCACATGACCGCCAGCTCCGAACCCCTCCCGCATGCTCCCATACGAATGGTCCTCGGCCTCTTGGAACACCTCGGCGAGGCGCCGGGGGGACGCGAGGACCTCTACAAGCTCGGTGGCCCCCTGGGCTACGAGCTCGACGACCTGCTTCCCGTGACCGATGCGGCCAAGCGCCTCGGGCTCGTGCGGATCGCCACGGGAGACATCGAGCTGACGCCCGAGGGACGGACCCTCGCCCACGCCGAGGAGCCGGAGCGGAAGAAGCTTCTGGGCCGGCGCCTCCTGTGCCTGGACCTGGTCTCGGAGATTCGAAAGGCCCTGGAGACCAGCGAGAGCGGGCGGGTTCCGAAGGGGGCGTTCCTCGCCCGGCTGAGGGAGCACTTTTCAGAGAGCGAGGCCGAGCGCCAGATCTCGACGGCGCTGGACTGGGCGCGCTACGGCGAGGTCTTCGACTTCGACCAGGACGCGGAAGAGTTCCTGCGGACGTCGGGAGAGTAGAGGGGGCGCGTGCACAAGTTCGTCATCTGGCTTCAGGTCGTGTTCGTCCCCTGGGTCGGGCTCCCCGGCGTCTTTGCCGTGGCGTTCCTCGATTCCTCCTTCCTGAGCCTTCCGGAGGTGAACGACCTCATCGTGGTCATGGCCGCCGTCTCCCACCCCGAGACGCGTCTGGCTCGCGATCGTCATGACCACCCTCGGGTCCCTGGCGGGGTGCACCGTCTTGTGGTGGCTGGGGCGTCGGGGAGGGGAGGGCCTGCTCGTCCGGCGCTTCGGGACGGATCGCGTCGACGGCATGCGACGCGCCTTCGCGCGCTGGAACCTCCTGGCCCTGGCGATCCCCGCGGTCTCGCCGCCGCCGATGCCCTTCAAGGCCTTCGTCATCGCGGCCGGCGTCTTCGGCCTGCCCTTTCGCCGCTTCGCCCTCACGGTGGCGGGCGCCCGCGGTCTGCGCTACGTGGCCTGCGCGACGCTCGGGTTCCTGTACGGCGAGAGGGCCCTCGAGATGCTCCGGATCGCCGACCAATGGCTCGTCGAGAGAACGTGGGCCTTGGGCCTGGCCGCCGGCGCGGCCCTGGCGCTCCTGCTGGTGCTCTGGCTGCGCCGGCACCGCAGCGGGGCCGGTTCGGCGGCGGACGAGGCCTCTCTGGTATGATCTTCCGAGGAGCGTGTTGAGAATGCGGCTTCGAGTGGGGGCGTTCTGCGCGGGTCTCGTGGCGCTTTCCGCCGTCGCTGGGCGGGATCTTTCGGAGACCGCGTCCTGGCGGGGGGCAGCCGGCTCTCCGACCAGCTCCGGCTCTACACGGCGATCCTCGGCGCGATCGAGGACCAGTACGTCGAGGAGGTCAAGAGCGACCGCCTCGTCTCCTCCTCGATCCGCGAGATGCTCCGCACCCTCGACCCGCACTCGAACTTCTTCGAGACGAAGGAGTACTCGACCCTGCAGGAGCGCCAGAAGGGCCGTACTACGGCCTCGGCGATCACGGTGCAGTCGGTCGACGGGAACATCACCGTGGTCGTCGCCGTTCGAGGGCACGCCGGCCCACCGGCTCGGGCATCCGCGCCGGCGACGTCATCAGCCGGATCGAGGGCGAGGACGCGCGCGGGCATGAGCATCGACGACGCCGTGAAGCGGCTGCGCGGGCCCAAGGGCACGCCCGGTGCGCATCAGCGATCGTGCGCCAGGGCTACGACGCAGCCGCTCGAGTTCACGGTCATCCGCGACGCGATCCCGCTGCACTCGGTGCCCTACTCCTTCATGGCGACGCAAGACGACGGGCTACGTCCGGCTGACCGACTTCAACGAGACGACCGCCTGCCGGCCCGGGGAGCCGAAGGACTGCGAGCGCGAGCTCGAGAAGGCGCTCCGGAAGCTGAAGGAGAGCGGCGCCAACCTCCATCCTCCTGGACATCCGCGACAACCCGGGCGGGCTGCTCGACCAGGCCTTCGCGGTCTCGAACCTGTTCCTGAAGAAGGGCCAGCTCGTCGTCTTCACCCGCGGCCGCACGCAAGCGCGACGAGTCGAACTACATCACGGAGCAGGAGAGCCCCTAGGTCGCAGACGCGCCGCTCGTGGTGCTGATCTCGCGCCACAGCGCGAGCGCCTCGAGATCGTGGCCGGAGCGATCCAGGACCACGACCGCGGCGCTGATCGTCGGCGAGACGACGTTCGGCAAGGGCCTCGTGCAGACGATCATGCCGCTGCGCAACGTGCGCGGCTACGCCCTGGCCCTCACCACGGCGCGCTACTACACGCCGTCCGGGCGCTCGATCCAGCGCGACTACGGGTCGACGGCGCTCGAGGAGTACTACGCGCCCCGCGACCGCAAGGCCTGCGAGCAGGGCAGCGGGCGAGCCGAAGCTCACCGACGCCGGGCCGCAAGGTCTACGGCGGCGACGGCATCACCCCGGACTACTGCGTCGAGGCCGAGACGCGCTGCGAAGTTCGTCTCGCACCTCATCGCGCGGCAGGCCTTCATCGGCTTCTCCCGCAGCTTCGACGCCGTCGGAGACGGCCGGCGGAGGCCCAGATCGCCGGCACGGGCTCGCCGCCCGCAGACCGCGTCGGCGAAGGTCAAGCCTCATCGGCCGGGACTTCCAGGTCGACGACGCGGTGCTCGCCGACTTCCGGAGCCTACCTCGACGCGCACAAGATCACGCTACACCGACGGCCGACTTCGACGCAGAACCGCGACGCGGTCGCGCGCCAGATCGACCGAGCAGGTCCTGTGGCAGGTCTTCGGCGAGGGCGAGGCGCGGAAGCGCAGCGTGGCCTGGGACCCCCAGATACGAAGGCCCTCGAGCTGATCCCGCGCGCCGAGCACGCTTCTGCGCGAACCCCAGAGGTTCGTCGCCGAGCGGGAGCGTCGACGGCAAGGTCGCCGACCGCCGCGGCGCGCAGTAGGCTCCGGCGTCCCGCCGACGACGGACCCGTTCCGCGCTACACTAGGCGGTTTGCCCTGGCCGTGGAGGAACGCCACCACGCGCGGGCGTGCTGCATTCATGCCCACTCGACATCGTCGCCAAGGGAGTCCGCGTCCACAACCTGAAGGGAATCGACGTCGACGATTCCCACGCAGCGCCTCGTGGTCGTGACCGGCGTGTCGGGCTCGGGAAAGAGCAGCCTCGCCTTCGACACGCTCTACGCCGAGGGGCAGCGGCGCTACGTCGAGAGCCTCTCGTCCTACGCGCGGCAGTTCCTCGAGCGGATGGAGAAGCCCGACGTGGACTCGGTGGACGGGCTCTGCCCGACGATCGCCATCCGGCAGAAGGCGCCGTCGCGCAGCCCGCGGTCGACCGTCGCGACCGTCGACGGAGATCCACGACTACCTGCGGGTCCTGTTCGCGCGAGCGGGGCGGACCATCTGCGACGGCTGCGGAGCCGCAGGTGGAGAAGGACACGGCGGACTCGGCCACGGAGCGGCTGCTGGGCTTCCCGCGCGGGATCCGTGGTTCTCCTGGGGCTTCCCGCTGGCGCTGGGAGGAACTCCGCTTCGCCGACCTCGTGGAGCGGCTTCGGAAGCAGGGCTTCGGGCGGCTCCTGACCGGCGATGGGCCCGCGCGGCTCGAGGACGCTGGAGGGGCCGCCGCCGGGCGAGTCGCTGCACCGTGCTCGTGGACCGCGTCGCCGTCGGTCCCGAGGGACGGTCGCGGCTCGCCGACTCCCTCGAGGCGTGCTTCGCCGAGGGGAGCGGCTGCGCCTGCGCGCAGGTGGTGCGACGGGCCGCTCCTGCGCTTCTCCGAGCGCTTCGAGTGCGGGCGCTGCGCGCCGGGCGTTCGAGGAGCCCGAGCCGCGGCTCTTCTCGTTCAACAACCCGTTCGGGGCCTGCCCGACCTGCCACGGGTTCGGCAACCTGATCGAGATCGACCACGACCTCGTGGTGCCCGACAAGCAGCCGGAGCCTCGCCGAGGGGGCGATCGAGCCCTGGAACAGGCCGCACTACCGGGCCGCTCCAGGCGGAGCTGCGGCGCTTCGCGCGCCGCCGCGGGATCCCGCTCGACGTGCCCTGGTCGTTCCTGGACGAGGACCACCGCCGGCTCGTCCTCGAGGGCGACGAGGAGTTCCACGGGCGTGCTCGGCTTCTTCCGCTGGCTCGAGGCCAAGAAGTACAGGGTCCAGGTGCGCGTCCTTCCTCAGCCGCTACCGCGGCTACCAGGTGTGCCCGTCGTGCCGCGGGGGCCGCCTGCGCCCCGAGGCCTTGCGGGTGCGGCTCGGTGGGCCGAGCATCGACGAGGTCTGCCGCGCTGTCGATCCGCGAGGCGCGGGCTTCCTCGTCGGGCCTCGCGCTGAGCGCCGCCGAGGGCGGTGATCGCCGAGCAGGTCCTCGGGCGAGCTGACCGCCGTCTGCGCTTTCTCGACGGAGGTGGGCCTCGACTACCTGACCCTCGACCGCGCCCTTCGGCACGCTCTCCGGGGGCGAGTCGCAGCGGATCGCCCTCGCCACGGCGCTGGGCACGGGGCTCGTCGGCACGCTCTACGTGCTCGACGAGCCGTCGGTGGGCCTGCACCCGCGGGACACCGAGCGGCTGATCGGGATCCTGAAGGCGCTGCGCGACCAGGGGAACACCGTGGTGGTGGTGGAGCACGACCCGGCCATCCTCGCGCGCCGCGGACCACGTCGATCGACCTCGGGCCCGGGGCGGGGGAGCAGGGCGGGCGCGTCGTCTTCCAGGGATCCTTCGAGGAGCTGCTCCAGGACGAGCCCGCAGCCTCACCGGCAAGTACCTCCGCGGGGAGCCTGCGCATCGCGGTGCCGGCGCAAGCGACGCCGGGGCAACGGCCTTCAGCTCCTCATCCGGGGCGCGCGCGCCCACAACCTCAAGGGCGTCGACGCGCGCATTCCCCTCGGGGCCTTCACCTGCGTCACCGGCGTCTCGGGCTCCGGGAAGTCGACCCTGTCCACGACGTGCTGTGCGCGCGCGCTGCTGCGACGGCAGGAGCGGTGGGATCGGAGCCCGCCGGGCACCGGGGACGTCGTCGAGGGCGGCGAGTTCGTCGAGGAGCTCGAGCTGGTGGACCAGTCGCCGCATCGGCCGCACGCCCGCGCTCGAACCCCGTGACCTACATGAAGGCGTTCGACGCGATCCGCGAGCTGTTCGCCTCGACGACGCGAGGCCCGCCGCCGCGGGCTCGAGCGCCAGCCGACTTCTCCTTCAACGTGCCCGGAGGACGCTGCGAGACCTGCGCCGGGGACGGCCAGGTGCAGGGTGGACATGCAGTTCCTGGCCGACGTCTACCTCGTGTGCGAGAGCTGCTGGGGACGCCGCTACCGCCCGCCCGTGCTCGAGGTGCGCTACCGCGGCCGCTCCATCGACGAGGTCCTCGAGCATGACCGTGCACGAGGCGCTCCACTTCTTCGCGGGGCAGCCCGCGTGCTCGTCCGGCGGCTGCAAGGTCCTCGATCAGATCGGCCTCGGCTACCTGCGCCTCGGGCAGTCGGCGACCACCCTGTCGGGCGGCGAGGCCCAGCGGATCAAGCTCGCGTCCCACCTGCTGCGAAAGCCGGGGCCGCGCGTGCTGTACGTGCTGGACGAGCCGACCACCGGCCTCCACATGGCCGACGTCGCCGAGCTGCTGGCCTGCTTCCAGCGGCTGCTCGAGGGCGGGGCGACGCTCGTCGTGATCGAGCACAACATGGACGTGGTCAAGCAGGCCGACTGGGTCATCGACCTCGGCCCCGAGGGCGGCGAGGAGGGCGGGCGCCTCGTGTTCCAGGGGACGCCGGAGGCGCTCGCGGGGCAGAACGAGGGGCGGACCGGCCGGTATCTCCGCGAAGCGCTCAGGGGCGCGTCGCGGCTCGCGGCATCGGCCAACTGAAACTCTGGTATCATCGCGAGTCACGCGGCGCGAGGGCGAAAATTCGCGGCCAGCGCTCGCAAGCGTCTGAGGACAAGCGTCTTTTGGAGCAGGAGGCGAGAGTGTTTCGACGGACGCGACTGGGAATTCTGGCACTGTCGCTCGCGGTTCCCGCGCAGGCCGCCTCGCAAGCCCTCCTTCGACGATCTCGTCGCGAACCTGAAGAGCCCGAACACGAAGACTCGGACGGAGGCCGTCGAGGCCCTGGGGAAGAGCCGTCGCCGCGAGGCCGTCTCTCCGCTGGCGGCCGCTCGTCCACGATCCGGAGGCGCGGGTGCGCCTCGAGGTCGTCAAGGCGCTGCGCGACCTGCGGGACCTGTCCGCCGTTCCCGCGCTCGTCGTGCTCCTCGCCGACGAAGACGCCGAAGGTCCGCGAAGAAGCCATCGGGACGCTCGTGGAGCTCTACTGCGAGCGCGAGCGGACGACGCCGCCGAGCCGCTTCCTCGAGCTCTTCTCGGACGAGTACGACCGGGCGTCGGTTCCGCCCTTCACCGCGCGTCGACCCCTCGGTCTATCGGGGCCTCGCGAACGCCCTGCAGGACGAGTCCGAGGGGATCCGCCAGGAGGCGGCCTACGCCCTCGGGATCCTCGATGGCCGCGAGCACGGTCAAGAACCTCATCGCCGCGCTCCAGGATCCCGCGGCCGTCGGTGCGCGGCGCGGCCGCGACGGCGCTCGGCAAGGTGGGCACGCGCGGAGGACGGGAAGGCGCTCATCCCGCTCCTCTCCGACGAGTCCGCCGACGGTGCGGAACCGCGTGCTCCAGGCCATCGGCGTCCTGCGCGTGCGCGAGGCGGGCCCGGCCCTGCGGGAGATGTACGAGCCGAACCGCAGGCGGGAGACGGGGCTCAGGGCCCTCGCGTGCCTGAGCCGGATCGGCGACCCCGCGCAGGCGCGACCTGTTCCGGGAGCTGGTGCAGGACCCGGATCCCGACCGGCGGCGTCTCGCGGTCGAGGGCCTGGCGCGCATCTCCGACGCGTCGCTCCTGCCGGCGTTCAAGAAGGACTTCCAGCGCGAGCACAACGACGAGCTGAAGCTGGCCTACAGCTTCGCGATCACGCGCCTCGGCGACCATGCCTTTCTCGACAGCCTCGTCCTCTGCCTTCCCTCCGCGACGCTCGGGCGGCGCTGCCAGGGCTACCTGCTCGAGATGGGCCGCGGGATCCTGCCCGACCTCTACCCCTACCTGAGCGACCCCGACGCCGAGGTGCGGGCCCAGCTCTGCGACATCCTCGCCGCGCTCGGGGACGCGGCGCGCGCTGGAGATGCTGGAGCCCCTGGTGAAGGACCCGAGCCCGAAGGTCGCGGACCGGGCGACGCGCGCCATCGAGAGGCTGAAGCAAGCTCCGGCGGGGGCCTCGCGATGAAGCCGACTGGGGCCGGCGGTCCGCCCTCCTGCTGATGGCCGGATGCCATCGGCCGGCTCCCGAGCAGGCGGCGCGTCCCGGCGCCGTCGACGGCCCCGGTCGCGCAGCCGCCCGCCTCGTCGGCCGCCGACAAGGCCCGGGCGCTCATCAGCGGCCGGCCAGGCCGACGAGGCCCTTGCCGCCCTGCCGGAGGCGGCGGTCGATCCCGAGACGCTGGCCCTGCGCGGCCTGGCCTGGGCCAAGAAGGCCGAGCTGGCGCCTCTCCCGACGCCACCGCCCGCGGCGCCCGGCGCCGAAGGGCCCGGCGCCGCAGGCGCCCGAGTTCAAGCCGGAGGAGCTGCAGGCGCTCGAGTCCTTCGAGCGGGCCCTCGACCGCGAGCGCCGGACATCCTCTCGCGAGCCTGGGCCTCGCCGACCTCCTGGCTCCCCATTCCCTGAGGCGCTACGCGCGCCGCCAGCGCGAAGGCCGGCGCGCGCCGCGGGAAAGGCGGAGCAAGCGACGCAGCCGCCCCCGAGGCGCGGCCCGGACTTCCGGCCCGAGCGGGTCATCCAGGCCTACCGGGCGGCGATCCAGGGGGATCCCGCGGCCAAGGGAGCGGTCGAGCGGCTCGTGGACTTCGCCACGCGCGTCGGCCGGGTCGACGACGTCGACCAGGCGCTCCAGGAGCTGCTGCGCCGCGACAAGGAGAAGCCGGAGCCCCTCGTGCGCTACGGCGACTTCCTCCTGAACCAGCGGAAGGACGCCGCTGGGGGCGATCGAGCAGTACCGGCAGGCGCTCATCTGGAAGCCGGACGACAGCGCCACGCGCGCGAAGATCGCCGACATCTACATCGCGCAGGCGATCGACCTCTACGGCAAGAACCAGTACGCCGTGGCCGAGGCGCGCCTTCTCGACGCCCAGAAGTACGTGGCGGACCCGCGGTCGCCGCAAGGGCCTGAAGATCCAGGACTACATGGGGAAGCTCAAGGCGATCCGCAGGCCGTCCAGCAAGTAGGCGTCCGGCAGGGCTCAGTAGGGGTTGTGCCCCTTGCCGATGTCGTCGATGTAGACGAGGGCGTTCTCGTCGTGCCCGCCCGGCTGGTCGATCCGGTCGAGCAGCTGTCCCCCGACGGTGAGGCGCTCGCCCGGTGTAGCGAACGGTCGGCGCTCTGCTGGAGGAACGGATCGTAGATCCGCACCGCGTAGGGGTTCCCTGACGGCGGGAAGTTCACCGGGCACGCCGGTGACCACCCCGGTCCAGACGTGGTGGTCGCCGCTCGGCGTGAGGGGCACCTCGCCGCCGGCCCGCATCCAGCTTCCGAAGAACACCACGAGGTCGGAGCAGTGTCCGACCGTCGCCACGCAGCCGTTGGGCTGCACGTACTCGATCAGGACCGTGGCGACGGCCGGCGACCGGCAGCGGGTCCGGGTTCAGGGGGCCTGTCTTGTGGAAGTCGTAGCAGCCGGAAAGGAGGAACGGGCCGAGGAGCGCCAGGGCGCGCCTGGCTCGGCGATATCCGCCCTTTCCCGCCGCGTTGGTAGCCCCTGTCGTCATGGCGTCGCTCCCGTGGCGATGATAGCATGTCGGTTCCGATGTCGAGTCCCTCCTCCGACTTGATCCTCGTCATCGACGATGACGACGCGGTCCGGAAGACGACGTCGGCCTGCTCCACGGCGCGCGGCCAGCGGACGCGTCTCGGCGGCCTCGGTCCGCGAGGGCCTCCGGCTCTTCACCGAGCGGCGGCCCGCCGTGGTCCTCCTGGACCTGAAGCTCCCCGACGGCGCGGGCCTCGACGTCCTGCGCGAGCTGCAGCGCCAGGCCCCCGGGACCCCGGTCGTCGTGATCTCGGGCTACGGGAGCGTCAGCGAGGCCGTGGAGGCCATGCGGGTCGGCGCCACGGACTTCATCGAGAAGCCCGTGGCGCGCGAGCGGCTCTTCGAGGTGCTCGACCGCGTGCTGCGGCCGCCCCTCCTCGGGGGCGAGGCGGACCTCGACCGCGACGGCCGACGGCTCGCGCTACGGGATGGTGGGGCGCTCCGAGGCCATGCGCCGGATCTACCAGCTCGTCGAGATGGCGGCGCCCGACCAAGTGCCGCGTGCTCATCGCCGGGGAGAGCGGGACGGGCAAGGAGCTGATCGCCCACGCCATCCACGCGCTGTCGCCCCGGCGCGAGCGTCCATTCGTCGAGATGAACTGCGCGGCCATCCCGGCGGAGCTGATCGAGAGCGAGATGTTCGGCCACGTGCAAGGGCGCCTTCACGGGAGCGGTGCGCCGAGCGCAAGGGGCACGTTCGAGACGGCCAACGCGCGGGACGCTCTTCCTGGACGAGATCGGGGACATGAGCCCCATGACCCAGACGAAGCTCCTGCGGGTGCTCCAGGAGGGCGAGGTGACGCCGGTCGGAAGCGGCGAGAGCCGCCCCGTGGACGTGCGCATCGCTCGGCCGCGACCAGCAAGAACCTGCCCGACGAGATCGCGCGCGGCGCGTTCCGCGACGACCTCTACGACCGCATCAACGTGCTGAACGATCGCCGTGCCGCCGCTGCGCGCGCGACGGGAGGACATCCCGGAGCTGGCCGAGCACTTCCTGCGGCTGGCGAGCGTCGAGAACGGCATGCAAGCCGAAGCGGCTCTCCCCGCGGGCCCTCGACTTCCTCGTACAGCTGCCGTGGCACGGCAACGTGCGCGAGCTGCGGAACCTCATGGAGCGGCTGGTGGTGCTGGTCGCGCGAGAGGTCGTGACCCAGCAGGACGTGATGGATGCCTTCCAGATCTCCGGGTCCTCCACGAGCGACGAGGGCCAGGCGCTTCCCCTGCGGGAGGCGCGCGCACGCTTCGAACGCCAGTACATCCTCGAGCGCCTCTCGGCGAACCAGGGGAACCTCGGCCGGACCGCTCGCGATCTCGGGATCGAGCGCACGAACCTCTACCGCAAGATGAAGCAGCTGGGGATTGCGGCCCCAGCCGAAGGAACGGCAGCCCGCCTAGTCCCGGAGCGCTACCCCGTTGCTCGAGGGAGGCATGTTGCAGGATCGATAACGTGCTGTTGTGAAGTTGCAGCGTTGCGACTGCAGGATGTACGGCCGTCACGGCATCAGCATCCAGTATAATCAATGACTTAGCAATCGCTCGGAATCTGGCACGAGCCTTGCTATATGTATCGAGCCGCAGAGGGGATCGACGGTGCCCGAGCGACGGTTTCGCGAGGCCGACGGTGCCTCTCGCCGGTGGTAGCGAGGGTTTGGAGGGAGCCGCGCTGCTGTCGCCGGGAACGCCTGGTCAAGCGGCCAGGCGGGGATCACCGGTACTCGCGCCGTCCTCGACGCAACGCGATCCCTTTTCTTTCTCTTTCGCCTGACGCCGCTCCCGCGGCTGCCTTTGACCGGCTCTCGCCCCTCGTTGTAGATTGCTGGCTTTGCCTCAGGCGCGCGGGAGGCGTCAGTGACCGCGAAGAAGGCGTTCATCACCGGCATCACGGGCCAGGACGGCAGCTACCTGGCCGAGCTGCTCCTCGACAAGGGCTACGAGGTGCACGGCCTCGTGCGGCGCAGCAGCTCGTTCAACACCTGGCGCATCGACCACGTCCGCGACCGGCTCGTCCTCCACTACGGCGACCTCGTCGACCAGAACAGCCTGGTGCGGACCCTCGAGGCGGTCGCGGCCCGACGAGGTCTACAACCTCGCCGCCCAGAGCCACGTCAAGGTCTCCTTCGAGATGCCGGAGTACACGGCCGACGTGACCGCGCTCGGCGTCCTGCGCCTCCTCGACGCCGTGCGCGAGCTCGGCCTGCCGACCCGCGTCTACCAGGCGGGCAGCTCCGAGATGTTCGGCCTCGTGCAGGAGACGCCCCAGACGGAGAGGACGCCCTTCCACCCCCGCTCGCCCTACGGCGTGCGCCAAGGTCTTCGGGCACTGGATGTCCGTGAACTACCGCGAGAGCTACGGGATGCACGTGTCGAACGGCATCCTGTTCAACCACGAGTCGCCCGCGGCGCGGCGAGAACTTCGTCACCCGCAAGATCACGATGGGCGTCGCCGCCATCAAGAAGGGCCTGGCGAAGGAGCTGCGCCTCGGCAACCTGGACGCCAAGCGCGACTGGGGCTTCGCCAGGGACTACGTCGAGGCCATGTGGCGGATGCTCCAGCAGGAGAAGCCCGGACGACTACGTCGTCGCCACCGGCGAGACCCACTCGGTCCGGGAGTTCTGCGAGGAGGCCTTCTCCTACGTCGGGCCTCGACTGGCGGAAGTACGTGAAGGTCGACCCGAAGTACTTCCGCCCGGCCGAGGTCGACCTGCTCCTCGGCGACCCGGCGAAGGCCCGGACGGCCAGCTCGGGCTGGACCCCGAAGGTGAGCTTCAAGGAGCTGGTGCGCCTGATGGTCGACGCCGACCTCGAGCGGCCAGGGACGCTGACCGCGCCGTCAGCGGCACGGGTGCGGCGCGCGCCTCGATGAGGGCGTCGAGCTCCTGGCGCAGTCGGGGCAGGATCTCGTCGTAGGTGAAGGCGCCCACGGTCTCGGTCTTCTTCTTCAGGTTGACGTGGGTCGGACCGCACCAGAGGCCGAGGTCGGCGTCGTCGGTCTCGCCCGGGCCCGTTCACGCGGCAGCCCATGACCGCGATGGTCAGGGCGTGCGCTCTCGGCGTAGGCCGTCATCTCCTTCACCGCCTCGCGCCAGCTCCACGAAGCGCTCGTTCTCGACCCGCGAGCAGGACGGGCAGGAGATGATGTTGAGCTTGTCGTCGTCGAAGACGGGCACCGAGCGGAAGCGGCCGGCGGCGATGTCGGCGAGGATCTGCCGGCCCGACCGCTGACCTCCTCGTGCTTGCGCGGGTTCGGGAGGGTGAGGCTCACGCGCAGGGTGTCGCCGATGCCGCGCGAGAGGAGCTGCTCGAAGGCCACCCGGGTCTTGATGATGCCCTCGGGAGGGATGCCCGGCCTCGGTCACGCCGAGGTGGAGCGGCACGTCGGGGCGCGCCGCGGCGAAGCGGAGGTTGGCCTCGATGACCTTGCGCGGGTGCGAGTCCTTGAGGCTCACGACGTAGCGGTCGAAGCCGAGGTCGTCCAGGATCCGGCAGTGCTCGAGGGCCGAGGCGACCATGGCCGCGACGTCGTCCCCGGGGTAGCGCGCCTTCATCTCGGGGTCGACGCTGCCGCAGTTGACGCCCACCCGGAGGGCGCAGGTCGTGCTCGCGCGCCACGTCGGCGAGGAAGCGCGACCTTCTCCTCGGACCGGCTTCGTCGCTTCTCGTGGTGGTAGAGGTGGCCCGGGTTGTAGCGGATCTTGTCGACGTGGGGCGCCACCTGCGCGGCGAGGCGGTAGTTCTCCTGGAGGTCGACGACGAGGTTGGCCGGTGGTCTGCCGGCGCACCTCGGCGAGGGCCTCGACGTCCTTGCGGGCTGTCGACGGCCACCCGGACGAGCGTCGCCGCCGGCCGTCGCGGATCGCCTCGGCCTGCTCGACGGTGGCGTCGACGTCCTGGGTGCGGGTCGCGCACATGCTCTGCACGGCGACGGGGTGGCCCGCGCCGAGGATCGACCGTGCCGACGCGGACCGCGCGGGTGGGGTTTCTCTTCATCGCGCTTCGATCGTAGCAGACGCCGCCGGGGGCCGCCAAAGCCGCGGCGGTCAGCCCAGGTCGTCGAGGGCGCGCGATCCCCTGCCGCATGGGCAGCCAGAAGGTCACGAGGCGCAGAGCGCGAGCGCCGCGAGGAAGGCGACGGCCATCCCGAGCCGGCGGCCGGGCGGGAGCGGCACCTCGTGGTAGCTCGTGCCAGAGGTAGACGGAGGCGGGCCAGGCGAGCAGGCCGATCGTCGACGAGGATGAAGAGGACGGCCAGGACCATGAACGCGATGCCGCCGTAGGAGCCCGCGACCTGCGTCACGTTCTCGGCGCCGAAGCGCGGGTAGCGGGCGCCCATGCCCGCCGCGAGCCCCACGAGGCCGAGGGTCATGAAGACGATCGCCACCGCCGCAGAGCACCTTGAGGAAGGGCGCCACGCCGAGGAGCTGGTTCGACAGCGACGCGTCAGGCCCTCGGCCAGCAGCAGGACCGGGACAGGAAGCCGGTCCAGAACTTCGACCAGAGGAACGGCCTCATGCGCGACGGGCGAGCGTGCGGACGATCCAGAAGGCCGCGCCCTTCGACGGAGACGCGCGGGGAAGACGAAGCGCACCGCGACCGCCGAGATCACGAACGCGGCCATGGACAGGTTGACGAAGGCGTAGGCGTTCTTGATGACGCCGCTCATGTAGGGGATGCGGTCGAGGTCGAGGACGCGGAAGTTGTAGACGTAGACGAGCGCGAGGGCCACGAGGAGCAGGAGCTGCGACCACTGCGTGGTGTCGCGAAGGAAGACCTTCAGGTCCTTCACGAGGAGGGCACGGCCGGCGGGGCGGCCGGGGACAGGCGGGCCAGCGCGCTCGAGGCTCCGGAGGCGGGTGAAGCGGGCCTTGCGGGCCTCCTGCGCCTTGCTCCAGCCGGCGAAGTAGTAGCGGCCGTAGGAGGCGCGCGTGTCAGGACGACGAAGGCGAGCGCGGTCGTCCACAGGGCCCCGAGGTGGAGCGCAGTCGACCGTCCCCGCAGAGCGCGGAGAAGAGGCGTCTCGCCGGCCCAGAACGACGGGCAGGAGCGGCGTGACCGGGGACTGGAGGGTGGCGAAGAAGGCGGTCACGTCGGGCAGCGACTGCGACGCCGAGCAGGCGCTCGGGGCGGAGGAAGCGCAGGAGCAGCACGAGGCCGACGGCGAAGAGCAGGCCCATCAGCATCAGCACGTCGCGCGCGCGGCGGGCGGGGAAGACGTTGACGAGGCACGAGGGTCACGACGCGTCCCACGGCCGACCGGGATGAGCACGAAGGGGACGACGGTCAGGGAACGGCGATCCAGGTAGAGGCGGCGCCGGCGCAGCGGGCGAGCCCGATGGCCAGCAGGACCGGGAGCGAGGAAGGTGACGACCATCCAGGAGGACTGGCCCGACGGTCTTCGCGAAGCGCGAGTGGAAGAAGCCGCTCGGGCGGGACGGGCGCGGCGAGGAGGAGCCGCAGGTCCTCGGAGAGGAAGAAGGTCGAGAGCGAGGTGACGACGGCGCTGAAGGCCAGGAAGGAGAGGAAGGTCAGGAAGAGCCAGGAGAGGCCGAGGCGGACCAGGTAGTCGCCCAGCTCCTCGTAGTCGAGGAGCTGCCAGGTCAGCCAGAAGACGACCGCGAAGATCGCGAGGCGACACCGCGAGGCCGATGCCGCCGAAGAGGGCGGCCCGCAGGGCGTCGCCCGTGCTCGCGCCGCCGCACGCGGTTGCGCGCGGCCCAGAGGACGGGAGGAGCAGCCAGGGACGGCGTCACGGTCGTCGCGTCACACGGCGTCGTCGATCTCCTGGAGGCCGCTGCCGCCGGTCAGCTTCAGGAAGACCGGGGTGAGCTGCTCGTCCGTCGCCGCCGGCGAGCGCGCGCAGCTCGTCCACCGTGCCGCGGGCGATGATCTTGCCGCCCTGGATGATGCTGATCCGGTCGCACATCTCCTCGGCCACCTCGAGGGTGTGGGTGCTCATGAGGATCGCGACGCCCTTCCGGCTCATGGCGCGGAAGACGTCCTTGATGAGGCGCGCGCCGCGCGGGTCGAGGCCGACCATGGGCTCGTCGACCAGGACCGCCCGCGGGCCGGTGGAGGAACGCCGCGCACATCACGAGCCGCTGCTTCATCCCGTGGGAGAAGCTCTCGACGAGCTCGCCTTCCCAGCCGGCGCAGCTCGAAGAGGTCCAGCAGCTCGCCGATGCGCTGCGGTCGACGGCCGTCGCCCTCGAGGCCGTAGAGGCCGCCGTGGAAGCGGAGGAACTCGCCGGCGGTCAGCTTCTCGTAGAGGAACGGACGGTCGGGGATGAAGCCGAGGGCGCCCTTCGCCGGCCTCGGGCTCCTTGGCCAGGTCGTGGCCGTCGATGACCACGCGGCCCGCCGTGGGCTTCAGGAGGCCGGCGATCATGCGGATGGTCGTGGTCTTGCCCGGCGCCGTTCGGGCCGAGAAAGCCGTGGATCTCCCCCGGCGCCACGTCCAGGCTGACGCCGTCCACGGCGGTGAAGGCGCCGAAGGTCTTGACGAGGTCCTCGACCTGGATCATCCGATCTCCTCGCGGGCGGCGCCGACCAGCAGCCGTCGCGCCGCCCCGTCTTCGGCATGTCGATCTCGATGGGCCTGAGGTCGCGCGCGGCGCGCCCCACGAGAACGGCCGTCGAACCCGCGCGCAGCTCGACGTCCTCGACGACGATCTTCGCCCGGCCGAGGAGGGGAAGGATCGCCGTCTGGCGGTCGAGCCCGCCGCGGGCCAGGGCGAGGTGGGTGGCGTCGGCGGGGAACTGGTTGAGGGTCGGATCGACGGGGAGCCAGAGCCGCGCCCCGGGGCGCCTCGACGAAGACCTCGGCCCAGGCGTGGTAGTAGAAGGCGCCGTGCAGATGAAGACGAGGCCGACCGCGATCCGGGCCGGCAGGCCCAGCGGCGCGGGCCATGGCGACGTAGAGGACGGTGTGCTCGTTGCAGTCGCCGACGCGTGTGCGGAGCACCTCGAGGGCCGAGGGCAGGCTCATGGTGGGCTTCTTCTCGAGGAGGGCGTGGACGTAGCGCACGAGGCGCTCGGCGCGGAAGCCGCGGATCCGCGGCGCCGGCGACGGCCTTGGCCGCTTCCGCGCGGATCTCCGGCGCGTCGCTCTCGATGAAGGGCTCGGGGCCAAGGAAGGAACGGCGCTTCGGATCGGCCGGGCCGGCCGTGAGGGTGCGGGCATCGCGCACCTCGACGACGCCGTCGGCCACGGTCTCGGCCGCGCCCTCGAGGTCGTCGGCGGCGAAGGTCGACTCCTTCCACCCGCAGGCGCAGGCGCTCGACGGTCGTCGGATCGTCGATCCGCACGCGCCCGCGGGCACGATGGCCGCGGTCTCGAGCATGTCGGTCTGGATGCTGGCCCGGGACCGCGAGGGCCATGCGCCTCGCTCCCGGCGTCTCGCGCACGACGATGAGGCCCAGGGGGCTCTCCTCGCGCACGACCTCGCCGACGTCGGTGATCCACGAGGTGGAGGTGATGCCGGCGAACGTCTGCGGACCCGGAAGGCGGGCACGGGCCTCCGCGCCGCCCAGACGACCTCGCGGGCTTCCACCTCCAGGTCCATCGGGGCGTTGCGCAGGGTGGCCGGGTCGAAAGTGGACGCCGTCAGCCGTTGGCCCGGCTCGAGGCCGGCGGCGGCGAGCACGCGAGGCAGGTTCAGGGAGAGGTTCGGGGGCTCGGGGAGGTCCCGCACCTCGGAGCGGCTCCCGCTCGGCGTCTGGATCGTGAGCTTGAGCCTCCGTCCGTCGAGGGCGCCCGTCACCTCGATGGGCCCGGTTCCGGGATCGAGGGAGAAGGAGAAGGACCGTAGCGCGAAGGAGCGATCGACCCTCGCCAGGGTCCGGATCCGGGCCGCGCTGGTCGCCCCGAGGAGGGTCATCTGGAGCCGGCCGTCCTCGTGGAGCTCGTAGCCGTCGTCGGTGGGCGAAGCGTCTGCGCCGACCGAGAAGCCGATCTTCTCGCCACGATAGTAGATGCCCTTCCACTGCGCCCCGGAGCCGTAGCGCGCGAGGTCGGCGGCGAGGGCGACGGGAGTGGAGCGGAGATAGGCTCGGTCCACGAGGAGCCCCATCTGCACGAGCCATGCGACGACGATGAGGAGCGAGAGGGGCCGCGAGAGGGAGAGCACGCTGCGGATTATAGCCACCGGCTCCCGTTAGACTGCCGCGCGATGCCCGTGAGGCTGGTGCGCCGTGTGACCCCGCCCTCGTCGACGATCGTCCTCGTGCGGCCGGCCGGCCGGCCAACGTCGCAGCGGCCTGCCGAGCCATGAAGAACATGGGGCTCCGCCGGCTCCGCCTCGTGGAGCCGCCCCCGGGTCTCGAGGCCCGGAGGCTCGCGCCCTCGCCTACGGGGCCTGGGACGTCCTGGACGCCGCCTCGGTGGAGTCGAGCCTGCGTGATGCAGTCGGGGAGCACCCTCGTGGTCGGAACGTCGGGGCGGGCCAGCGCCGAGAGCTGGACGCCTCGCGAGTTCGCCGCTTGCGGCGGAGACGCGGGCCATGGGCGGGCGAGTCTCGATCGTCTTCGGGCCCGAGGCGAGCGGCCTGCGGAACGACGAGCTGGACCTCTGCCAGGCCCGCGTCCACATCCCGACGGCGGCGGACCACTCGTCCCTCAACCTCGCGCAGGCCGTCCTGATCCTGGGGTACGAGGTCTTCCTGGCGGCCTCGCGCGACGAGCCCCGGCCCCAACCGAACCGCGAGCGACCGCCGGCGAGATCGAAGGCGGCCCTGGACGACCTGCGGCGAGGGGCTCCTCGGGAATCGGCTTCTTGAACGAGGACAACCCCGGGGCGATCCTGGCGGAGGTACGCCGATGGATCGCCCGGTCGGTCCCCACGAAGCGCGAGATCGCGCTCCTGCGGGGCGTTGGGCGGCAGGTGGAGTGGGCGGCTCGGGAGATTGCGCGATCGCGCCGCGGGACCCCATAATGGCGCCTCCGCAGGAGGCCCCATGAGCGAGCTTCGAGTTCCGACGGTGTCCGTCCTCGCCGAGGTCCTGTGCGCCGACGGACGTCGCTTCCAAGGGCAGATCTTCGTCCCGGCGGCGGCTCTCCGCCATTCCGGAGCGACGCGGGCGGCGGAGTGGCTCAACGAGCCCAGCTCCTTCTTCCCCTTCCTGCCCGCCGGAGGGGAGGGCCCGGTCCTCATCAACAAGAGGGAGGTCCTCGTGCTCACCGTCGACGCCGAAGCCGACGCCGGGGACGTCGCGGAGGGGAGCGGGAGCCCTGTTCGGAGCGTGGCCATCGAGGCGGAGAACGAGCGACTGGACGGGCGCCTGCTCATCCAGATGCCCGAGAACCAGGCCCGCGTCCTCGACTACCTGAACCTGCCCGAGATGTTCCTGACCCTGCGGGCCGGCCACCGGCACCACCTGGTGCAAAAAGAGCGGATCACGCGGGTCATCGAGATCCGGGAGGAATAGACCTCGTGCAGGCCACTTGTCCGCAGTGCGCGAACCTCATCACGATCGACGACGCCAAGGTTCCGGATCGGCCCTTCGGCGTCAAGTGCCCGAAATGCCAGAACGTCGTGCGCTTGCCGGGGAAGACGGCGGCCGCCGCGTCCAGCCCGACGACCGCTGCCGCCCCGCGCCGCGGGCGCCGGTCCTGCGGCCGAGATGGAGGAGCTCTTTCGCATCCTGTGCGGGCAGAAGGCGTCCGACCTGCACATCTCGGTGGGATCGCCCGCCCATGCTGCGCCACGACGGGGAGATCAAGCCCGTCGCCGGCCGCGCGGTCCTGAGCCGCGAGGACACCGAGCGGATCCTCTGGCCCATAGCGCCCGAGCGGAACCGCGAGGAGTTCCAGCGGCGCCACGACACCGACTTCGCGTACGAGATCGAGGGGCTGGCCCGCTTCCGCTGCAACTTCTTCATGGACCGCAAGGGGATGGGAGGCGTCTTCCGGGTGATCCCGAGCAAGATCATCACCGCGGAGGAGATGGGGCTCTCGAAGGAGATCCTTCAGCTCTGCAACCTGCCGAAGGGGCTCGTGCTCGTCACCGGTCCGACGGGCTCCGGCAAGTCGACCACGCTCTGCGCCCTGATCGACTACATCAACCGGAACCGCACCGACCACATCATCACCATCGAGGACCCGCTGGAGTTCGTCCACGAAAACAAGAAGTGCCTCATCAACCAGCGGCAGGTCGGAGAGCACACCGACTCGTTCAAGGACGCCCTGCGGGCTGCCCTGCGCGAGGACCCGGACATCGTCCTGGTGGGGGAGATGCGCGACCTCGAGACGGTCTCGATCGCGATCGAGACGGCGGAAACGGGCCACCTCGTCTTCGGCACCCTCCACACCTCCTCGGCCCCCTCGACGGTCGATCGCATCGTCGACCAGTTTCCCGCGGACCGGCAGGGACAGATCCGGGTCATGCTCTCGGAGAGCCTGAAGGGCGTCATCAGCCAGATGCTCTGCAAGAAGATCGGCGGCGGCCGGGTTCCGGTCCTCGAGGTCCTCATCGGGATCCCGTCGGTGGCGAACCTCATCCGCGAAGCCAAGGTCTTCCAGATCCCCTCGATCATGCAGACGGGGAAGAAGTACGGCATGACGCCTGATGAACGAGAGCTTCACCGACCTCGTCAAGAAGAAGATCGTGGATCCGCAGGAGGCCTACGCGAAGGCCCTCGACAAGACGAACCTCCTGGCGATGTTCAAGAAGAACGGGATCGACACGTCCTGGGCCCCGGCGGAGCCTGGGACACCCGCCGCCGCGGCTCCCTGAGTGCGCACCCTCCGGGTCGACGGCGCGAGTCCCGATCCGGACGTCGTGCGCGAGGCGGCCGAGCTGCTCCTCCGGGGCGGGCTTCTGGTCTATCCGACCGACACCCTCTACGCCCTGGGGGCCGTGGCTCTCGACCGCGAGGCGGTGGCGCGCCTCCGCCTGGCGAAGGGAAGGGAAGCGGAGAAGCCCCTCCCCGTCGTCGCGGCGGATGCGGGGCAGGCGAGCGCCCTCTGGGCCCGCTTTCCGCCCGGAGCGAGGGCCCTGACCGATCGTTTCTGGCCGGGCCCCCTCACGATCGTCCTGGACGCCGCGACGAGCGTTCCCACGGAGGTGACGGCCGGCCGGGGCACGCTGGCCATCCGAGTGCCCGCTCTCGAGGTCGCGCGACAGCTCGCTCGAGCCGCCGGAGCCCTCGTGGCCACGTCGGCCAACCTGGCCGGAGGCCCGCCTCCATCCACCTGCGCCGACGCCCTCGCCGCGGTGGGAGGAGCGGCGGCTCTGGCGATCGACGCCGGGCCCGGAGGGCGACTCCCGTCGACGCTGGTGGACCTCACGCGGCATCCGCCGCAGCTTCTGCGGCAGGGGGCCGTGGCGTGGGAAGACGTGGCCGCGGTTCTACGGAGAGTCCCGTCCTGATACAATCGTTCCTGCCGCCTTGAACGAGGCTTCTAACCCCATCACCGACGCATCCCCATCCTCGAACCCGAACGCCCCCGAGAGGGCGCTTCTCGTCGGCCTGTCCCTCGACCCGCGGAGCCGCGGAGTCACGGAGTCGTCCGTCGGAGAGCTGCGGCAGCTCGTGCGGAGCGCTGGGGCCACCGTCGTGGGGACCCTGATCCAGGAGCGGAAGCGTCGCGACGCGGCGACGCTCGTGGGGCGCGGGCAAGGTCGAGGAGATCGCTGCGCTGTCGGACAGTAGCGGTGCCGGCCTCGTCGTCTTCGACGAGGAGCTCTCGCCGGCGCAGCAGCGGAACATCGAGCGCGAGGTGGGCCGCAAGACGCTCGATCGAACCCAGCTCATCCTGGACATCTTCGCCCGGCGCGCCCGCACGCGCGAGGGCCGTCTGCAGGTCGAGCTGGCGCAGCTCGACTACCTGCTCCCGCGGCTCGCGGGCCAGGGCGTCCTCCTGTCGCGTCTCGGGGGCGGGATCGGGACGCGGGGCCCGGGCGAGACCAAGCTCGAGACCGACCGCCGGCGCATCCGGCAGCGGATCCAGGCGGTCCGGCGTGAGATCGACAAGGTCCGGCGCGGGCCGGCGCACGCGCCGCGAGGCCCGAGGGCGGGGCGCGGCGCCCGTCGTCGCCCTCGTCGGCTACACGAACGCGGGCAAGTCGACGCTCTTCAACGCCCTCACGGACGCGGGGACGGCAGCCAACGACGCGCTCTTCATGACCCTCGATCCCCTCGTGCGCAGAGCCCGCCTGGGCCAGGGCCAGGAGATCCTGCTCGTCGACACCGTCGGGTTCATCCAGAAGCTCCCCCACGCCCTGGTCGCCGCCTTCCGCGCCACGCTGGAGGAGGTCGTCGAGGCGGACCTGCTGCTCCACGTGATCGACGCCTCGGCCGAGGACCTCGAGGAGCGCGAGCAGGCCGTCCACGCCGTCCTCGAGGAGATCGGCGCGGCGGGGCGGCCGATGCTGGAGGTGCTGAACAAGATCGACCGTGTCGCCGCAGCGACGGCGCTCGGCCCTCCAGGCCGCGCGCGCCCGGGGCCGCCCTGGTGTCGGCCCTCGACGGCACGGGCAGCGAGGACCTCCGCGCCAACCTGTCGTCGCGCCTCGCCCTCGCGCTGCGGAGCGTGCGCGCTGCGGTTCAAGGCCAGCGATTCCCGCAACATCGCCCTCGTCTACGGCAGCGGGCGCGTGGTCTCCCACGAGGTGGACGGCGACGACGTGACCCTCGATGCCGAGCTTCCCGGAGCGCCTTCTCCTCGCGGTACCGGGAGTACCTTGTGTGAGGCGAGCTTGCGCAGCCCTTCTGGCTGGTCGCGCTCGCGGCCTGCGGTCCGCCGCCCCGCGCGCCCGTGCCACCGGGGGAGGACTACGTCGCGCCCGAGCCTCCGGGGGAAGCGAGGTGTCGGCCGACGAGGCTCGCCGGCTCGAGAAGCGCCTGGAGAGACGTCCTGGCCGGGACGCGCTCGCGAGGCCGAGGCGGCGTATCGCAAAGCGCTGCTCGCGCCACCCGGGTCTGATCGCGGCGGAGACGGGCCTGGCCTACGCGCGGCTGCGCGGGGCAGGGCTGCCGCGAGGCCGCCGACGGCTTCGCCGCGGTGCTCGCCCGGCGCCCCGAGGACCTCTCGGCTCTCATCGGCGGGGCGTCGGCAGCGACCCGGCTGGGGAACCCGGAGGGGGCCCTGCGTCTCTATCGCCAGGCGCAGGCGGCGCATCCGGACGACGCCGTCGTTCGCCGCCGCCTCCCCGAGGTAAAGCTCCAGGTGACGGAGCGTCGCGTGGCAGCGGCGCGGGCGGCCGTCGGAGCGGGAGACACCGAGCAGGCCGTCGCAGGAGTACCGGGCCGCTCTCGACGCCGCGCCCGAGCTGGCGACGCTGCGGCTGGAGCTGGCCGACCTGCTCGTGAGACGCGGCGACACCGCGGAGGCCGCGACCGTTCTGGCCCAGGACCCGGCGGGGGACCGCCAGGTTCTTCTCCGCCTCGGGCGAGCTCCTGGGAGAACAGCGGGACTACCGGGGCGCGCTCGAGGCCTACCGGCGGATCCTGACGCGGGACCCCCGAGACGCCGAGGCGCAGCGGCGAGCCCTCGAGACACGCGAGGCCCTGGACTTCTCCGCCATGCCCGAGGAGTTCCAGCGGATCCCGTCGGCGACGCGCGTCACGCGGGCGGATCTCGCCGCGCTCGTCTCGGTGCGCGTCACGCGCCCTGCGGCAGGGCCAAGCCCGGGCGACCCGGAGGTCGCCGTCGACATCGCCGGCTCCTGGGCTCGAGACCACATCCTGAAGGCCCTGTCCTTCGACATCCTTCCCGTCTACCCCAACCACACGTTCCAGCCGGGAGCCACGGTGCGCCGTGGCGATCTCGCCCGGGCCGTGGCTCGCGTCCTCGACCTCCTGCGATGGCCGGCGTCGGCGGCGCCCGCCATCAGCGACATGACCCGGAACAACCTCCTCTACGACTCGGCCAGCCGGACCGTCGTCGGCGCGGCCTCATGGACCTGACGGCGGCGGGCGGCTTCGAGCCCTGGCGACCGGTCTCCGGGCGCGAGGCCCTCGACGTGATCGAGGCGCTGGCGCGCCTGGTCGGTCCCTGACGGGGGTGGTAGGATGCAACCCCATGGATGACCGCGAGCTGCTCCGGACGGTGCCGATCTTCTCGGAGCTGTCCGACGGCGACGTCGCGAGCCTCGCGCAGCTCCTGAACCGCCGGCAGCTACCCCAAGGACAGGGTCGTCTTCTTCGAGAACGAGGAAGGGGACTCCTTCTTCATGATCGTCGAGGGCCGGATCAAGGTCACGATCCTCGGAGACGACGGGCGCGAGGTGATCCTCTCGATGCTCGGCCCCGGCGACTTCTTCGGCGAGATGGCGCTTCTCGACAACGAGCCGCGCTCGGCCTCGGCCATCGCCGCCGAGGAGAGCGAGCTTCTGTCCCTCGCCCGGGCGGACTTCCAGGGCGTCGCCACGAAGCGCAGCATCACCGGCGCTCTCATCAAGGTCCTGACGGCGCGCCTGCGCCGCGCCAACCACCAGATCTCGACCCTCGCCCTGCTCGACGTCTACGGCCGGGTCGCGCGGGTGATCCTCGACATGGCCCGCGAGGAGGGACGCCGCCTCAAGGACGGGCGCATCGCCTTCCGGCGGGCCACCCATCAGGAGATCGCCAACCGGATCGGCACCACCCGCGAGACGGTGACGCGGATGCTCAAGGACCTGGAGCGCCAGGGGCTCATCCACGTCGACGCCAAGGAGATGATCGTGGGCCCCGACTTCGAGAAGGCGTTCGACTAGGGCGATCGGTTCTCCGGCCGCGGGGGCGCCGCGGCTACAGCAGGCTCAGCAGGTGGTCCTTGATCCGCGCCCGGACCGTCTCGTCCTTGGTCGCCGCGAGGGCCAGCTCCCACATCTCCACGGCCTTCCTCCAGAACTCCTGGCGCTGGTAGAGGTTCGCGAGGGACGTGATGGCGTCGTAGAAGTCCGGGTTGATCTGGATGGCCTTCTCGTAGTGGTCGATGGCGTGGAAGACCATGTCCTTCTTCTCGTACGTCATCGCCGCGTAGTAGTGGAGCATGTCGTTGAACTGGTCGATGGCGAGACCGCGGGTGAAGGCGGTGACGGCGTCGTCGAGGCGCTCCTGCTTCAGGGCGACGACGCCCTCCTTCAGGTGCTGGCGCGCCGCCGCCTCGGAATCGGGGGCGACGGACGGGGGACGTGCGCAGCAGGTTCTCGACGCGGCGCAGCAGCTCGGCGGGCTCGAAGGGCTTCTCGAGGTAGTCGTCGGCGCCGTACTTCTCCTTGACGTCCGCGGCGAAGCGCCACCCGATGTGGACCGCGGAGACCATGATCACGGGGATGTGGCGGAAACGCTCGCTCGTCTTGAGCTGGCGGCAGATCTCGAAGCCGTGGACCTCGGGGAGCATCCCGTCGAGGATGACCAGGTCCGGCATCGTCTCGCGGACCTTGGCCAGCGCCTCGCGGCCCGTCCGCGCCGTGAGGACCCGGTATCGCTTCTGCTGGAGGATCTGCTCCATGAGCCGGAGGATCGTGTCGTCGTCGTCCACCGCCAGGATGGTCTGGACCTCCTCGACGGCGGGGATCCGGTTGGAGGCCGTGGGTGCCTGGGTCACGATCGGGGCTCCGGCGAGGGTCTCGAAGACGGCGCGTTCCTTCTCCTCGAGCGACGCGAGGGCGGCCGCCGGGGCGGTGTCGGGCGCGGTGGCGTGGCCCGCGCCGGCAGCCGAGGGGCCCGGCGCGGTCTCCGTGTCGCGGATTCTCTGCACGTTGGGCGAGATCTTCTTCTGCCCCCCCTTGAGAGCCCGCCGCGCCTCGATGATGGCGTTCTTGATGCTCGACTCGAGGGCGATCATCGGGGCCAGGCGGACGCCCGTCTTGAACTCGATCTCGGACACGAGGACGTGGTCCATCGGATCCGACATGGCGACCTGCAGGCGCGTCCCCTCGACGCGAATGGGGAAGACGAGGTGTCGCTCGCAGAGCTCCAGCGGAAGAACCTCGAGGACCGAGAGGTCGATCTCGGTCTTGGACAGGTCCACAGGCGGGACGCCGAGCTGGCGGCCCAGGTACGTGACGGCGAACTTCTCGGTCAGGATCTTCTGCCGCACCAGGATGCTGGCCAGGCGCTCCCCGAACGTCCGTTGAAGAGTCAGGGCTTCGGCGAGCTGGCTGTCGTTGATGAGGTCGGCCTCGCGGAGGATCTCCCCCAGTTCCTTCCTAGGCATCGGGTCTCGCTTCCTCGACGGGGACGCGGATCTCGCGCCGCCGCCCTCCGCGCAACACCGTGAGCTTGAGCTCCGAACCGACCTGGGCGCGGGCCAGCTCGTTTCGCAGTTGCGCCGCGTCCTCCACGGCGCGGCCGTTGACCGCCACGACGACGTCGCCGGGCTCGATCCCGGCGCGATCGGCGGGGCTGGACCGGAGGAGCTCGACGATGACCACTCCCCGGGCCTCGGAGACGCCGAGGGCCGCTGCCGTGTCTCCCGACGCGTCGGCCAGGCGCGTGATCCCGGTGGTGCCCCGGGTCACGTGCCCCTTGGCGATGAGCTGCTCGACGACCCGGCGGGCGAGGTTCGACGGCACCGCGAAGCCGATGCCCTGGTACCCCCCGGTCTCGGAGTAGATCGCCGTGTTGATCCCGATGAGCTCGGAGCGCGTGTTGACGAGTGCGCCCCCGGAGTTGCCCGGGTTGATGGCCGCGTCGGTCTGGATGAAGTCCTCGTAGTCCACGATGCCGACGTTCGAACGTCCCGTCGCGCTGATGATCCCCATCGTCACGGTCTGGTTGAGCTGGAACGGGTTCCCGATGGCGAGGACGTATTCGCCCACCGCCGCCGTCGACGAGTCCCCCCAGGGGAGCGTGGGGAGCCCCTGACCGTCGATCCGGAGCACGGCGATGTCCGTCACGGGGTCCGTCCCCACGAGCGTGACCTTGTGTCGCTTCCGGTCGGAGGTCGTGACGGCGATCTGGCGCGCGTGCTCGATGACGTGGTTGTTGGTGACGACGACGCCGTCTGCGCCGACGAGGACGCCGGAGCCGAGGCTGGTCTTGCGCTCCTCCTGGGGAATCCGAAACGGCCCCTCCCGCCCGAAGAAGTCGCGAAAGAAGGGGTCGCTGGAGAAGGGGGAGCGCTCGGTCCGAACGACCTGCAGGGCCGAGATGTTGACGACCGCGGGCGTCGTCTGGCGCGCGATCACGCTGAAGTCGGGGCCGGGGAGGGGCGCCTGGGACAGGGATGCCCTCGTGGGAACGGCGGCCTCCGTGGCGGGGTCCAGTCGCGCGTGAAGGCGGACGCCCAGGACGACGCCGGCGCCCAGCGAGACGAGCGCCAGGCCGGCGGAGAACGAACGCGAGAGGCTCACTCGGAGCTCTCCCGCCTCGACCGCCAGGTTCCGCGGGGGACGGCCTTCGGCAGGTCGAGGCGCAGGAGGCCGTCGCGGAACTGGGCCTTCACGTGGCCCGTCTCGACCTCCACGCCGAACTGGAAGGTCCGGGAAAAGGGGCCGTAGCTCCTTTCCATGCGATGGAAGCTGTCGGGGCGGGCCTGGGAAGACATCCTCCGCTCCCCGCGAAGCGTGATCTGGTCCGCGTCCACCTCCACCTCGACGTCCTCCTCCGAGAGGCCGGGGATCTCCAGGAGGACCACGAAGGTATCGGGGGTCTCGTAGACGTCGGCGAGGGGGGACCACGAGCTCGAGTCCAGGGCCGGCTCCTGGGGACGCCCGCGGGACAGGCTCTCCTCGAACAGCCTGTTCATGCGCTCTTGAAGGGTCAGGAGGTCTCGGACGGGGTCCCAGCGCTTCATGGTCGGGCGAGTTTAAGGCCCCGCCGCAGAAGGGGTCAAGCCGCGGGCGTCAGCCCCGGAGGCGCTTCTGGACCTCCGCCAGCAACGACAGGGCCTCGAGGGGTGTCAAGCCGTTGACGTCCATCCTGCGGAGGTCGTCCAGGACGCCGTCCTCGGGACCGGTGAACAGCGCGAGCTGTCTCTCGGGCGGAGGGGGCCCCGATTCGGAATGGGCCAGCCGGGGACGCCCCTCGCGGTCGAACTCGGTGCGCTCGAGGTTACGGAGGATCTCCTGGGCCCGGAGCACGACGGCGGGGGGCAGCCCCGCCAGCCGCGCCACCTGGATACCGAACGAACGGTCGGAGCCCCCGGGCTCGATCTTGCGCAGGAACACCACGTTGTCCTTCCACTCCCGGGCGGAGACGTGGAGGTTGCCCGACCCCCGGCACGTCGGCGGCGAGGTCGGTCAGCTCGTGGTAGTGGGTGGCGAAGAGCGTCTTGCGGCCCGCCGCAGGTCGCGCGCGATGTGCTCGGCCACCGCCCACGCGATGGAGAGCCCGTCGAAGGTGGCGGTGCCGCGGCCGATCTCGTCGAGGAGGACGAGGCTGCGGGCGGTGGCGTGGCGGAGGATGTGGGCGGTCTCCTGCATCTCGACCATGAACGTCGACTGGCCGCGCAGGATCTGGTCGGTGGCTCCGACCCGCGTGAAGATCCGGTCGACGATGCCCGACCTTGGCCTCGCGCGCCGGGACGAAGCGAGCCCATCTGCGCCATGAGGACGATGAGGGCCGTCTGGCGCAGGAACGTCGACTTGCCGCCCATGTTGGGGCCGGTCAGGATGAAGAGCGCGCGGCGCCGTCGCCCATCTCGAGGTCGTTCGCCACGAAGGGCTCGGCGAGCAGCGCGCTCCATGACCGGGTGGCGGCCCTCGACGTAGGACGAGCTCGTCTCCACCGACAGGCGTGGCTTCACGTAGTTGTAAGCGGCGCGCCGCCTCGGCCAGCGAGGCGAGGACGTCGAGGGTCGGCGACCGCTCGGGAGGTCTGCTGGATGCGCGGCGCGGCTCCGCCGCCACCTCGCGCGCGCAGCTCCTCGAAGATCTCGCGCCTCCCGCTCGAGGATCCGCTCGTCCGCCCGCAGGACCTTCTCCTCGTACTCCTTGAGCTCCGGCGTGACGAAGCGCTCGCCGCCCGCGATGGTCTGCTTGCGGATGTAGTCCGCGGGGACGAGCCCGAGGTTCGACTTGCTGACCTCGATGTAGTAGCCGAACACACGGTTGAAGCGAACCTTCAGGGAGGCGATGCCGGTCCGCGCGCGCTCGCGCTCCTCGATGGCGGCGATCGTGGCGCGGCCGCCCCGGCTGATCTCGCGAAGCTCGTCGAGCTCGGGGTCGACGCCGTCCCGGACGAGGCCGCCCTCCCGGACCGAGGCTGGCGGAGACGTCGACGAGGGTCGTCTCGATCGCCTGCGGCCACGTCGAGGGGCGGGTCGAGGTCCTTGACCTGCCCGCGGACGAGGGGGGCGACGCACTCGCCGAGCGCCTCGCGGCCGGCGGGCAGCGCCCGCAGGGACGGCGCGAGGGCCACGAGGTCGCGCGGTCCGGCGGTGCCGAGCGTGACCCGCCCCAGGATGCGGTCGAGGTCCTGAACGGCGGCCGAGGGCCTCGCGGAGGCGTCCGCGGTCGACGGTCCGGAAGGCGAGCTCCTCGACGGCGTCGAGGCGGTCCTGGATCGGCTCGACGCTCGACGAGGGGCCGCAGGATCCACTCGCGCAGGAGGCGGGAGCCCATGGCCGTGCCCGTCTCGTCGAGGACGCCCGAGGAGCGTCGCCGCTCCGTCCGCCGTCGGCCAGGCTCTCGACGAGCTCCAGGTTGCGCCGCGTCAGGGTGTCCAGGACGAGGACGTCGGCCTCCTGGCGCGTCCGGAGGCCCGTGACGTGGCCCAGGTCGCGCTTCTGGGTCTCGCGCACGTAGCGAAGGACCGCCGCCGCCGCCGCCGTGGCCTGGGGCAGGCCCTCGCAGCCGAAGGCCTCGAGGGTCACGACGCCGAAGTGGGCGAGGAGCTCGCGCCGGCGCGGCGCGGGCGTCCGAGGGCCGCGGTCGTCGGCTCGGTGCGCGGGATGCGCCGCCTCGGGCTGGCCGGGGTCCAGGAACCAGGCCGGGAGCGCTCCTGGGGCGAGACCAGGATCTCGCGGGGGCGCATGGCGCCGATCTCGTCGCGCAGGCGATCCCATCGATCGGGCCCGCTCCCACTCCGCCACGACGAAGTCGCCGGTGGTCGGCTCGAGCTAGGCGGCCCCGAGGCCCTCTTCTCCCGGCGCGAGATCGCGAGCGACGTAGGAGGTCTCGCCGGCCTCGAGGGCCGCGGCCTCGAGCTGCGTCCCGGGGTGATGACGCGGACGACCTCGCGCTTCACGACGCCCTTGGCGGCTGCGCGGGTCCTCCATCTGCTCGCACAGGGCGACCCGGAAGCCCTGCTTCACGAGGCGCGCGACGTAGCCGGTGACGGCGTGATGGGGGACGCCGCACATCGGGTATGGGCTCCCCGTCGCGGTCCTTGGAGCGCGAGGTCAGGGCGATCTCGAGGGCCCTCGCGGCCACGACGGCGTCCTCGAAGAAGAGCTCGTAGAAGTCGCCCATCCGGAAGAAGAGGAGCGCGTCCGGGTGCTCCGCCTTCATCCGCGTGTACTGCTGCATGGCGGGCGTCTGTGGGATGGTCGCGTGGGACAGGGGCACGTGTGACCTTATCTTGGATCCTGGAACGCGAAGCGCCGGGCACCGGAGTATACGCGAGACCGGGCCGCTCGCGGGCGCGCTCCCCGGGGTTGGAGACTCCTCGGCGCTGTGTGAGGATGGGCTCGGTGCGCATCCTCGCGGTCGACACGACGACGGCCCGTGGCAGCGTCGCTCTGGCCGACGGCGACGATGTCGTGGCCGAGGTGCGCTTCACGAGCACGGACCGCCACTCGACCCACGTCCTTCCCGCGGTCGAGTTCCTGCTGGGCAGCGCCGGTTGGGACGCAGCCACCCCGGAGGGGTACGCCGTGACCACCGGGCCGGGCTCCTTCACCGGCCTGCGGATCGGCCTGAGCACCGTCCAGGGCCTCGCGCTCGCGTCCGAACGTCCTTGTCTCGGCATCTCTTCGCTGGACGTGCTGGCGGCCCGGATCGCCGGCGCGGCGGACTCGCTCGTGGCGCTCGTCGACGCTCGCCGGGACCAGCTCTACGTGGGGTTCTACGACCGCTCGGGGAGGCCGCGAGGCGGACCGCGGGTGGACTCCCTCGCCGGCCTCCTCCCGGACCTTCCGCCCGCGGCGGCCTACGCGGGGAATGCGGCGGCGCGCTGCCGCGGGGAGATCGCGGCTCTTCGCCCTGAGAGCGTCTTTCCCGACCGCGGGCCGTTTCTCGCGGGCACCCTCGCTCGCCTGGCCGCCGCCCGCTTCGCCGCGGGGGCGAAGGGGTCCGCCGAGGAGCTGCGCCCCCTGTACCTGCGCGGGGCCGATACCCGCGGCTCGTCCGCCCGGTGAAGGGCGCGGGCTGGCCGCCCCTGGTCCTGCGACGCGCCACCGAGGGCGACCTCGCCTCGATCGTGGCCCTCGAAAAGACCTGCTTCAGCCACCCGTGGACCGTCCACCAGCTCCGGGAGGCCGTCGGGGCGGAGAGCCGGGGTGGGGTCCTCACCCTCCAGACCCCGACCGCCGCGGGACAGGAGGTCGTCGCGTATTGCGCGGTCCAGGTCGTGGCCGACGAGCTGAGCATCCACACCCTGGCGGTCGCTCCCTCCTGGCGGCGGCGGGGAATCGGCCGTTGGTTCCTGGAGCGTGCGCTCCACGCGGGGGCCAGGCTCGGGGCCGCGACCGCCTTCCTGGAGGTTCGCCAGAGCAACTGGGGCGCCCTCGGCCTCTACCGGTCGCTGGGATTCGAGGTGATCTCCGCGCGCAAGGGCTACTACGAAGGGCCTCCCGAGGACGCGTTCGTGCTGCGCCGATCGGTGCTCGAGACGGACGACGGACGGGCCTCACGAGAACCTTGAAATCGTCCTGGGTGCGTGCTAACGTCGCGTCCAGTCGGGGACTCTCAGCGGGTCCCGGCCTTCCCGTGCTTGCACCAACAGTGATTGCCTTCGACGCTTTGCCCCGTCCGAACAGGGAGGTGCCATGCCCCAGACCACGGACGCAGTGAGGGAGAGCCTTCTCTCCCAAAACGACGAGTACCGCCGTCTCGACGAGCAGCATCACGAGTTCGAGAGCCGATTGGTCGTGTTGACCGACAAGGCCGTGCTGAGCGACGACGAACAGGTCGAGGAAGTCACGCTCAAGAAGAGGAAGCTTCAGGTGAAGGACCGGATGGAGGCGATCGCTCGCCAGTTCCGGGAGGGGGACGCTCACCCCTGACGGTGGTAGTCCCGCGGAGGGCTCCCTCGGGGAGCCCTCCGCCATTCGTCGACCTGCCCTAGCCCCTTGCCAGGCACTGCGACCTGGCCTCCGAGGAATCGAGACGGTGTCATGGGTATCGCCCGAGAAGGATGGCCGTACATCCTCACCCTCCTGGGGGCGGGGCTCGTCCTGGCCTCCCTGCGCTACTACGGTTTCGCCGGCGCCCTCGTGGGTCTCGGCCTCTTCTGCGCGTTCTTCTTTCGCGACCCCGAGCGAGCGATACCCGACGGCCCGAACCTCGTGATCTCGCCCGCCGACGGGAAGGTCGTGGGGATCCTGCAGCCGGCCGACGGCCCGCTCGGGCCGGGATCCACCCAGATCTCCATCTTCCTTTCGATCTTCGACGTCCACGTGAACCGGACCCCGATCTCGGGGCGCATCGAGCGGGTGGAGTACAACAAGGGCGAGTTCCTGCCGGCCTTCGACGACAAGGCGTCCTTGCGCAACGAACAGAACAGCGTCGTGGTGCGCGATGGGGACCGCCGGGTCGCCTTCAAGCAGATCGCGGGCCTCATCGCCCGGCGGATCGTCTTCCGGAAGCGGGTGGACGACGCCGTGACGCGGGGAGAGCGCGTCGGCCTGATCAAGTTCGGGAGCCGCGTCGACGTCTTCTTCCCCCCGGGGAGCACCCTGCGGGTGAAGAAGGGCGACCGCGTCCAGGGCGGCGCGTCGGTCCTCGGGGTGCTGCCGTGAAGGAGCACCCGCGGGGCCTGCGGCGTGGCGCCTCGCTCCTGCCGAGCCTCTTCACGACGGGGAACCTGTTCCTGGGGTTCTGGGCCATCATCCGGAGCCTCGACGGGCATTTCGGCGAGGCCGCGCCCCTGATCGGCTGGGCCATCGTCCTCGACATGCTCGACGGCCGCATCGCGCGCCTCACCGGAACCACGAGCGAGTTCGGCGGCGAGCTCGACAGCCTCTGCGACGCCATCTCCTTCGGGGTGGCGCCGGCGCTCCTGGTCTATCTCTGGGCCTTCGAGTCGATTCCCCGGTGGGGCTGGATCGCCGCGTTCGTCTTCCTGATGTGCGGCGTCTTCCGGCTCGCCCGCTTCAACGTGCAGCGACACTCGGTGGACGGGCGCTATTTCGTCGGCCTGCCCATCCCGATGGCCGCCGCCCAGATCGCCGCCCTCGTTCACTTCGACCCGGAGCCGATCACGATGAAGGCCCAGGCCCTCCTCTGGTGGCGGCTGGTCGTGGCCCTGGCGCTCCTGATGGTGAGCACGCTGCGATACCACTCGTTCAAGGGGTTCGATCTCCGGAAGCGACGGAGCCACGTCACCCTCCTCTGGATCATCCTCCTGCTCCTGCCCATCGCGCTCTTTCCCGAGTACGCCCTCCTGGTCCTGGCGACGAGCTACGCGCTCTCCGGTCCCACGCTCCACCTCCTGGGGATGTTCCGGCGGCGTGGACAGCCTCCGCCCGCGGTGGCCGTCGCGGGCGCGACACAGTGACCCAGCCGCCCGAAGGCCCCCGGAGCCCCTCGGTGGGCGTCGGGGGCGTCGTGGTCCACGAGGGACGGGTTCTCCTCATCAAGCGCGGAAAGGAGCCTCTCCGGGGACGCTGGGTCGTTCCGGGCGGGACCCTCGAGCTGGGGGAGTCCCTCGAGGAGGCGCTCGTCCGCGAGATGGAGGAGGAGACCGGCGTTCGGGTGAGACCCCTCGAGCTCCTGACGGTCTTCGACAGGATCGACAAGGACGGGGACGCCGTTCGCTACCACTACGTGATCGTCGACTACCTTTGCGAGTACCAGGGAGGCGAGGCACGCGCCGCCTCGGACGCCCAGGACGTCGCCTGGGCGTCGCCCGGGGAGCTCGAGGCCTTCGATCTGCCGGAAAAGGCTCGTGAGGTGGTCGAGGAGGGTTTCCGGCGCTCCCTGCGCTCGGAGGCCTTGCGGGCCGGGTAGGCGGGGCCTATACTCCTCAAGTAGAACATTCACCCCAGCGGGTGAAGCGGTCAGCGTCAGGGGGAAAAATGAGACTCTTGGTTGCGTCGGCAGTTCTGGCACTCGGGGTGCTCGGGTCCGGGTCCGCCGACGCGGGCTGGTTCCACGGCTCCAACTCACTTCCTCGGCCGATCGACTCGCCGATCGTGAGGCCCCAGGTGAAGGAGATCCACAAGGTGGGCCAGGGTCTCGTGCCTCGCCTGAAGCAGGACAAACATCCCGGCTGGGGAACACAGTGGAATCAGATCTTCCGCCTCCCCGAATCGCGGCCGGTCGGGCACTACAACCGCTGAACGTCGTCTTTCGGGCTCGCCCCGCGATCCGCTGCGGCCGGAAGCCACAGCGTCGCGACGGTATGGCCGGGTTCTCCGTCCAGGGACGCGCCGCCTCCGTGCTCTTCGGCGATCTTCCGAACGAGGGTCAGCCCTAGGCCGCTGCCGCCGGTCTTCGTCGAGAAGAAGGGCTCGAACACTCGAGCTCGCGCCTCGGCGTCGAGACCGGGCCCGGTATCGGTGACCTCGATCTCGACCGTCGAGCTCTCGGCGCGAGGCCTCACCCGGATCGTGATGGCGCCGCGATCGCCGACTGCCTGTAGGGCGTTCTCCAGCAGGTTCACGATGGCGCGCTCGAGGAGCCTGCGGTCTCCCCGCACCGGCGGGAGGTCCGCGGCCTCCAGGTCCGTCGTGAGCGAGACACCCGGCGGAAGGACCCGGACATAGGGGTCCACGACCTCCGCCGCGAGATCGGCGACCTGGATGACCTCGGCCGCGCCGACGGCGGGGCGGGCGAAGGCCGAGAACTCGGTGACGATCATGCGGAGCTTCCGCACCTGGGCCAGGATCGTCTCGGTGCACGACGCGAGGGTCGCGCCGAAGTCGACGCCCGGCGTCGGAGTAGACGCGCCGCAGGTGCTCGGCGGAGAGCTGGATGGGGGTCAGGGGGTTCTTGACCTCGTGGGCGACCTGCCGGGCCATCTCCGCCCACGCCGCGAGGCGATTGGAGCGCTCGAGGTCGGCACGCTGGCGCTCCAGGTCTCCCGCCATCCGGTTGAAGGACTCCACGAGGCGCAGGAACTCGTCCTGGCTCGTCGTGGACACTCGCGCCTCGAGCTCGCCGCGGGCGATCCTCTGGGCGGCTTCGGTCAGGTCCCGGACCGGCCCCGAGATCCGACGGGCCATCGACTGGGCCAGGGCCGCCGCGGCGCACACGAACAGTATCGACGTGAGGCGTATCGCGTGATCCAGGTCGGCGAGAACGGCCTCGACCTCGCGCTGCTTGAGGGCCAGGGGTATCGACAGAATGCCCGTTTCCCCCGCGTCCAGCCGCACCGGAACGGAGACGACCATGTACGAGAAATCGCCGATCCTCTCCCGGCCGACGCCGGAGGTCTGCCCCTCGAGGGCGATGGTCCTGAAGACGGGACCGGAGACCCGAGGAGGCAGGAGTCCCGACGCGTACAGCTCGCGCTTGCTCGAGGCCAGGAGGCGGCCCCTCTCGAAGACGTCGAGGTCGTTGCGGATTGCGCTGGCGACCCAGACGAGGGCCGAGTCGGTGACCGGTTGGTGGCCCGGCGGCCTCGCCCCGCTGGAAGAGCGCAAAGTCCTCGACGACCTTCCGGGCGATGGCGGCTCGCTCGAGGGCGTGGTTCTCGGCGTCACGCCGAAGGCGGTCCGCGACGACGCTGCGCACCACGAGCTCCAGGACGACCACCGGGACCACCGCGACCGCGATGAAGGTCACGAAGAGGCGCAGCGCGAAGCGCTCGCGGATGGCCCGCGCCATCGAGGACCAGGACAGGGTCTTGCGGGCCATCACGGTCCTGAGCAGCACGACCAGGAAGAGCCCGGCCGCCGCCGAGAGGACCATTCCCGTGACTGCCTCGACGAGCTGGGCCGCGAAGCGCCCGGGGCCCACGCGGGCGTAGCCGAGGCCGTAGACGCCCGCCCGGTCCGAGAACACGAACGTGTGCTGCGCGCCGTCGGGCTCCAGGAGGGTCGTCCAGAAGGGGCCCGTGGCGCTTCGCTCGAACAGAGCGGCATCGAAGGTGGGGGCGTGCTCGGCCGACGTGAACACCAGGTCGCGGTTGCGGCCGAAGGCCACGAGCTCCACGGGACGGTCGCGGCTTCGGGCTCGCGCGCCTGTGCGGTAGAGGATGGAATAGGGATCGCGCGCGCTCAGGAACGGAAGGTTCCAGAAGTCCATGCCCACGTAGACGTGGACCGCCCCGTGGGTGCGGCCGTGGTACACGAGGAGCCGCCGCGCGTGAAGGACCCGTCGCTCGGCGCTCGCGAGGGAGAGACGCTCGGCGCCGGCCTGCCATGCTTCGCCCGCGGGGAGAGGCTTGTCGGGGCCGGGAATCACGGGGAGGTTCAGGGCGAAGCGGCTGATGACGGTCCCCGACGGATCCTGGACCTCGACGGCCGAGGAGAAGCCATAGGCGGCGAGATCGGTTCCCGACCAGGTGGCGAACGCCAGCTCGTCCACAAGGGGGGGTGGCCCCGGCCCCGGGGGGACGTCCTCGAGGAGGTCCAGACCGTCGATCTGGCGCTGGGTCCTGGCCAGGACGCGCTCGCGCCACTCCGGCTGCCGCAGGACCGCCGAGGCGTACTCGTGCTCGATCTGGTTTCGAACGGACTTCTCGGCAAAGTGCATCAGCGTGGGATGAAGAAGCAGGCTCAGCACGCCCACCGCGCCCAGGACGAAACCGGCGCGTCCTCCCGCCGCGGGCCAGGGCCACCGCGGTCGGGCGTCCTCCCGGCTCGCGCCCAGCAGTCCCGTCAAGACGTAGAGGGCGACGGCCGGGACGAAGGGGAGGCCGACGATGTCCCGCGGCCAGAGACGAGCCGCCAGGGCGCCGATGAGGGCCCATTGGAGAAGGCGGGCGAGCCAGCCTCGTCGGCCGCGGCCGATGGCGCCGCCCCAATGGAAGACCATCGCCATGAGCAGGGCCCCGCTCGCAAGGACGAGCAGCACCGACCATTGCATCACGAGATGGCCCGGGGTCTTCGGAAGTGGGGAGATGCTCTCGATGTCGAGGGAGCAGTTGCGGGTGGTGTCGCCGATGCAGAGGAAGACGAGGCCGAGAATCGGCAGCACCAGGACGTCCGCGGCGAGGGCCTTCGCCCAGGACGAGGGCCTCGGAGCCGACGCCATCACGCGGGAAGCGGCCAGGGCGACCACCGCGAATGCGGCGAGGGCCGTGGCCAGGAGGGCGATGGGGGAATCCAGGAGAAGGCCGAGGGGACTCCAGGGTCCCGAAGGCAACGAGGCGTAGACATCCGCGGAGAGCCAGGGACCGTAAGCCGAGGGGGCCGCGGGCACGAGAAGGAGCACGCCGCGGAGGAGGATCACGAGGCCGGCGATCCCCAGGTACTCCTTTCGGGAAGCCAGCCGCGCCATCCACGCGAAGAGGATGACCACCAGGGCCCCCGCGAGGGCCAGGCGTCGGGCCTCGCCCCAACGAACAGCGCCCTGCTCGGAGGGAGTGGCGGTAGCCCGGGCCGCGGCGATGGGTTTGCCGGCGGCGGAGCGCAGAAGCACCTCGTCGGGTTCGAGGGACGTCACGACGGCGGGATCGTCGGCGTCCCGGAAGTCGATGTACCGGAGCTCCACGGGATCGCCCGCCGCCACGAGATCGAAGTCGCGCAGGAACTCGTTCTGGATCCTGCGGCGCACCGACACGGTGCGCTCCGCCGTGGCGAATCCCAGGAATCGGCCCGAAGCCTCGGTCACCGAGGCATAGGCGACGAACGTGGTCGACAGGCTTCCGGCGTTGACCACCAGGCCCTCGCCCCCCGGGGCACCCGGCACGGCCCCGAGGTCGCCGATGCGTCCGGACCACGCGAGGGTCGTGAGGGCGCCGGGGCGGAGGGCCAGGGCCGGGCGGCTGGCGTCGCAGGAGCGCGCCGCGTCCAGCGCGAGGAAGAGCCTGGGGAGCGCGCCCCGATCGCCCCTGAGGGCGGCCCTCCCCTCCGGAAGAGCGGCCACCCGCGCCGCGCAGGCCCGGAGCCCGTCGGCGATCGCGCGGGCTCGAGCCTCGGCGGCCACGACCGACACGGGCGGAGACGCGGCGCCGGTCGGTTGCTGGGCTGAAAGGACCCCGCCGCCGATCGCCACCCATGCCGTGGCAAGAGCCAGACCCGGCTTCATCGCGAGGAGGGCCCGCACCGCCACAGGAGCATCCGCCTCCGATGGTAGTGCCCGCCTCCCGGACGGGTCAATCGGCAGGCTAGAGGCGGTAGAGCATCCAGTAGACGACGACGCCGGTCACGGAGACGTAGGTCCAGAGGGGGAAGGTGACCCGCGCGCTCCGACGGTGGGCGTCGAATCGGCCACGTGCCGCGCGGGTCACGGTTACGGCCACCAGCGGGACGATGACGATCGCCAGGATCGTGTGGGTCGCGAGGATCGCCAGATAGGCCCACCGCAAGCCCCCGAGGCCCGGGAAGCGGATCGAGCCGACGTGGGCGTGGTAGACGAGGTACGACGTCAGGAAGGCGGCCGAACAGAGAAGGGCGGCGATCATGCAGGTCCGGTGCTCGACGCGCCTCCCTGAACGGATGAACACGAAGCCGGAAACGAGGAGGATCGCACTGGCAGCGTTCAGGGAAGCGTTGATCCGGGGCAGCCGGCCGAATCGTCCGACGAGGGCCGCGTCCCGCAGGAGGCGGCGTCTGGCCACCGGGTCCTCGCTGTCGTAGTAGCCGCGGATCTGCGCCGAGGCGTCGACGAGGACGAACTTCGAGCTATGGAGGAACGGCCCCCCGTCGCCAGGCCGGCGCTCGTCCGGGGGGACCTCCATGGCCGTGAGCTTGAAGCCGCGGGTTGCCAGATCGTAGAGATCCTGGCCCGGTCCCGTCACGAACCGCCAGCCGGGGCCGGCGCGATGATCCCTCGCGTACCGCGCCAGGACGCTCGGCGTGTCGAAGGTCGGATCGACCGTGAATGAGACGAAGGCGACGCCCGCTGGGGCGTCGGCCTGCAGGCGCGCGAGCTGCTCGGTCATCGCGGGGCAGGCTTCGGCGCACCGCGTGAATATGAAATCGACGATGGCGGGGTTGCGGGTGAGCGCGTCGCGGGTGAAGCGGGAGCCGTCCTCCGACGTCAGCGAGAACTCCGGGACCCCACCGAGCCGCGCCGGTCCGGTCGCCAGGAGGGCGAACGCCCCGAGGCCACCCAGGGCCGCCAGCAGCACCGGCGCCACCCCCGGCAGGCGACGGCCGTTCATCGGCGAGGGAACGGCGTCAGCGGAAGAGGCGGGGGGCAACCCGGCCGAGGTGCTGCCGGATGTGGGAGCGGAACGCAAAGGCCGTGAACGCGCCGAAAACGACGTAGGGGGCGAAGAGCATCACGAGGATGCCCAGGTTGAAGTCGCGCGCGATCCGCTGCCCCTCCGGGGACGACGTGAGGAACGTCTTGCACATGGCGCACTGGGCCGCGGCAGGGCCCGCGCCCCAGGCGACGATCAGGCCGACGAGGACCGCGAGAGCGAATCGCCTCATTCGTGGCCGTGAGCCCCAGTGGGCGCCGGAAGGGGGGGAGCCGTGGTGCGAGCCTTCACGTTCCGCGTCTCGGGCGTGATGAAGGCGAGGAGGACGAGGGAGGTCAGGACGATCCCGCCCGCGACCATGATGCTCATGCGCCGGTGCTCATGGCGCAGGTGCATGAAGTTCCCTCCGATCATGGCGGCCTTCACCGCCATGAAGGCGAGGAGGAAGAGGACCAGGAACCATCGCGGCAGGTGGAATCGCTCGGCGGCCAGCATGGCGACGGTGATGACCAGGAGGATGACCCACGTCACCCGGTAGATGCTGTAGGGATTGTTCCCGCTCTCAGTGCTCATCGCGTGGCTCTCCCGGATCTAGTTCGGCAGCAGGTAGAAGAGGGTGAAGATGAACACCCACACGAGGTCGACGAAGTGCCAGTAGAGGCCCGCCATCTCCACGCCCTGGGCCGGCGTCTTGCCCATTGCGGTGCGGATGGCCGTGATGATCAGGATGACCAGGCCCGAGAAGACGTGGGACCCGTGGAAGCCCGTCAGCACGAAGAACGAAGCGCCGAACTGCGGCGCGCCCCAGGGGTTGCTCGTGAGACGGGCGCCCTCGTGGATCAGATGGCTCCACTCGTAGGCCTGGCAGCCCGAGGAAGGAGAGGCCGCCGACGATGGTCAGGATCAGGTTGTTCAGGGTCTTCTTCGCGTCGCCCAGCCGCGACGGCCGTCACCGCCGTGCCCATCCACATGCTGGAGGTGATGAGGATGAACGTCATCAGGGCGATGAAGGGGATGCTGAAGACGTCGTGGGTCGCCGGCCAGGTCGACTGGCCGGACATCCGGAGAAAGCCGTAGCCGCAGAGGAGGCCCGAGAAGAGCAGGGCGTCGGTGATGATGAAGATCCACATCATCGTCTTCTGCCAGGTGGCGCCGAAGGGGGAAACCCCTCCTCCCCAGTCGGCGGCCACGGCGGCGTGGGTGGCGTCGTTCATCGAGTCCTCCGTCACATCACGAAGAGAAGGTAGAGGAGATAGAGCCAGAGAGCGCTCAGGAAGTGCCAGTAGAGGGCGAAGAGCCCCAGGGCGTCGGTGCCCGGAGCATAGGCCATGCGGCGCATGCGGAAGGCCACGGTGGCGAACCAGACGAGCCCCCCGAGGAGGTGGAGGGCGTGCACGCCCGGTCAGCATGTAGAAGAAGGAGCTGTGGGGGTTCGACGCGAGGAAGACACCCTGGGCGGCCAGGGCGCTGCCACGCTCCGAGCTGGCCGAGCACGAAGAGGAGACCCAGGCCTCCGGTCGCGGCGACGAAGCCCTGGGCACCCGCGGAGGTCCCAGCCCCGAAGACGTCGGCGTGCCGCCTCGAGGGTCAGCGCTGCTGGCGAGGAGGACGACCGTGTTGACCCAGAGCAACGGCGGGGCGCGCGAGGGGACGCCAGTCGGCCGACGCTCGCCGCACGATGTAGGCGCTCGTGAAGCCGATGAAGAGCATGGAAACCGTGCCCATGAACGCGAGGAGCCCGAAGCGTCTCGTGTCGCCGAAGAGGCCCTGCCCTCCTCCGCCGTCCTCCGGGAGCGATGGCGGAGGCGTGGGCGGGGGAGCGTCTCCCGCGCTGCGGGACGGCGTTCGCTCGAGGACTCCTGCCGGCATCGCCCCGCCGCTCAGTGGGAGCGCGTCGCCGAGGGGCGACGGATCGTGCTGCATCACGTGGTCCTTGGGCGCCCCGGGCACGTTGTAGTCGTAGGGCCACCGATAGCACCGTCGGGATCTCACCCGGCCAGTTGCCGTGAGGGGGCGGCGAAGGCGTCGACCACTCGAGGCCGTTGGCGTTCCAGGGGTTGTCGCCGGCCTTCTCGCCCTTGAACGCGCTCCAGAAGAAGTTGATGAAGAAGAAGACCTGCGACGCGCCCAGGACGAAGGCGCTGATCGTGATGAGCTGGTTGATCGGCTGGAGGTCCTTCAGGAAGTTGTACTGGTAGGGATCGTAGAGGCGGCGGCTGTGCCCCGCGAACCCGATGTAGTGCATCGGGAAGAACGTGCAGTAGTAGGCGACGAAGGTGAACCAGAAGTGCACCTTCCCGAGGGCGTCGTTCATCAGCCGCCCGAACATCTTCGGGAACCAGAAGGTGGTCGCGCCGAAGACGCCGAAGAGCGCCGCGCCGGCCATGATCAGGTGGAAGTGGGCCACCACGAAGTAGGTGTCGTGGAGGTGGATGTCCACCGGCGCCTGGCCGAGAAAGACGCCCGAGAGCCCGCCGCTGATGAAGAGGGAGACGACGCCCATCGCCCAGAGCATCGGCGTCTTGTAGATGATGCGCGATCGCCAGAGGGTCGCGAGCCAGTTGAAGACCTTCACCGCCGAAGGGACGGCGATCAGGATCGTCCCCACCGCGAAGGCCATGCCGAGGTAGGGGCTCATGCCGCTCACGAACATGTGGTGGCCCCACACCACGAAGCTCAGGAACGAGATCGCGCCCATCGCGCCGACCATGGCCTTGTACCCGAAGATCGGCTTTCGGGCGAAGGCCGCGATGATGTCCGACGTGAAGCCGAGAGCCGGCAGCATCAGGATGTAGACCTCGGGGTGGCCGAGGAACCAGAACAGGTGCTGCCAGAGGAGCGGCGAGCCACCCGCGTGGGGCTGCTGGGCTCCCGAGAGAACGAGGCCGGCCGGCAGGAAGAAGCTCGTGCCGAAGTGCCGGTCGAAGAGGAGCATCAGCGACGCCGCGGTCAGGGCGGGAAACGCCAGCAGCCCCAGAATGGCCACGAGGAACATGGACCAGAGCGTCAGGGGCATGCGCAGCAGCGACAGCCCCTTGGTCCGCATGTTCAGGATGGTGGTCAGGAAGTTGAGGCCGCCCATGGTGAACGAGGCGATGAAGAAGACCATGCCCGATGATCCAGAGGGTCTGTCCCATCTCCGAGCCCGGGACGGCGCTCTTGAGAGCCGAGAGGGGCGGGTAGGAGGTCCACCCCGCGGCCGCCGCTCCCGCCCCGACGAAGAACGAGGAGAGGATGACGACGCACCCGGGCAGGAACGTCCAGAACGACAGGCCGTTCAGGAACGGAAACGCCATGTCCCGAGCGCCGGTCTGGAGGGGGATCAGCAGGTTGCCGAACCCGCTCACGGGCGCCGTGGACAGCACGAAGAACACCATGATGGTGCCGTGCATCGTGAAGAGCATGGCGTAGAACTCGGGGTTCATGACGCCGTCGGAGAACCCCTTCGTCAGGATGCTCCCGAGCCCGGGCCAGGTCTTGTCGGGCCAGGCGAGCTGCAGGCGGATCGTCATCGCGAGCAGCCCGGCCACGACGGCCATGAGCATCGCCGTCAGGTAGTACTGGACCGCGATGACCTTGTGGTCCTTGCTGAAGATGTACCGCCAGATGAACGCCTGCGGCGCCCCGTGGGAGTGGGCGTCTTGGTGCTCGACCTGGCCGTGGGCAGCTTGAGACATGCTCTAGAGCCTCCTCGAGGGTCTCGTGGTTCCGCCGTTCACTCGATCGCGGCGGCGACCGTCTTGTCGAAGTCGTCGGCGGCCACGACGTGGACCTGGCCCCGCATCCTGTAGTGCCCGAGGCCGCAGTGCTGCGCGCAGGCGATCTCGAAATCGCCCGTCTGCGTGGGCGTGAACCACGTCTCCACCGTCATTCCCGGCATCGCGTCCTGCTTCACCCGGAAGTTGGGGAGGAAGAAGCTGTGGATCACGTCCAGGGACCGGAGCTCCACGCGCACGGCGCGTCCGACGGGAAGGTAGAGCTGGTTCTGCGGAAGGATGATGTCGTCGGCGGCGTTCGGATCGGTCTTGTCGAGGCCGATGAAGTTCAGGGCGCCCGGGTCCACGAGCTTCGGATCCGTCTTGCCGAAGACCCCGTCCTTCCCGGGGAGGCGGACGTTCCATGCGAACTGTTGTGCGGTGACCTCGACGATCAGGGCGTCCGCAGGCGGGGCCTTCGTGATCTGCGCCCAGAGGCCGAGGGCGTTGAAGAGGAAGACGAACATGATGCCCGCCGTGGCCAGCGTCCACGTCCACTCGAGGCGCGGGTTGTCGTGCCAGTAGGCCGGCGCCGGAGCGCCCGGCCGGTCCGCGTACCGCCATCCGAACCAGGCGAGGAGCAGGTTGGTCGCGATGAAGACCGCCCCGGTGACAGCCAGGGTGGCCCAGATCGCGTGGTCGATGGCGAGTCGATCGGACTTGAGGGGGGAAGCCAGTCCTTGGTGAAGAAGAAGGTCGCCACGGCGACCAGCACGAGCGTCGCCAGACCGAAGAACAGCCCCTGGACCTTGGACATCCACGGCCTCCTGAAGAAACTCTGAGAAAGCGGGCTCGCGCGTCTCGGCGTTCGGGCGGGACACTACCGCAGGAACGCGGGCCCCGTCAAGACGGCTCGTGTCCCTCGCGACGGTTCTCAAACCTTGTCGACGACGAGCAGGATGCAGATGCCGGTCAGGTAGACGAGGGACGCGAGGAAGAGGCCGCGGGCCGCCGGGAGGGAGCGCACGACGGCGGCCCGGATGGCCACGCACACGAACCCCAGGCCGAGCGACGACCGCGCCGGCGAGGTAGACGGCCCCGGTCATTCCGGCCGCGGTCGGCGCGAGGCTCACGAGGAGCAGCGCGACGCTGTTGGCGACCGCCTGGCGGCCCGTCATGCGCCCGGCCGTGTCGAGCACCGGCAGCATCGGCAGGCCGCCCCGAGCGTAGTCCTCTCGGTAGATCCACGCGATGGCCAGGAAATGGGGGATCTGCCAGAGGAACAGGATCGCGAAGAGCACGAAGGCGCCGTGGTCCAGGGAGCCCCGTGCCGCCGCCCACCCGATGACCGGCGGCAGGGCGCCCGGGAAGGCCCCGACGATCGTGGACAGCGAGGTTCGCGTCTTGAGGGGCGTGTAGAGGAACAGGTACGTCGCCCAGGTCACGAGGGCCACGAGCGGCCGGGAGGCTCCCCGAGAGCCACTCCAGCTCGAGAAGGCCGGTGAGGCTCAGCAAGGAGCCGAAGGAGAGCGGCCTCCACGGGTCGCAGCCGGCCCCCGGGAAGGGGCCGATTGCGGGTGCGCCACATGAGGGCGTCGGTGTGGCGCTCGAGGAGCATGTTGAGACAGCTGGCGCCCGCGGCGACCAGGCCCGTTCCGAGCAGGGCCGCGGCGAGCGGGCGCCGGAGCCACGCGTCCGGGCGAGCCCATCACGAAGCCCGACGAGGGCCGTGAGCATCACGAGGAACGTGATCCGGGGCTTCGTCAGCTCCAGGTAGTCCCCGAGGGCCGACCGTGTCGCGGCGAGAGCGGGTGTGCTCATGACGAAGACGCGGGCCGCGCTCCCTGGCGCGGGGAGCGTCGGCCCGCCTCGTGTCAGCCCTTGTAGGTGAGGCTCAGCTTCGCGGCCTCGCCGTCCTTCACCGTGACCTTGGCGCTCACGGTCTTGAGCTTGCCGTGGGCCGCCTCGATCTCGTATTCGCCCGCGGGAAGGCCCTTGATCTCGAAGGTCCCGTCGTCGCCGGTGACCGCGAAGTAGGGATTCGACAGGACGGAGATGAAGGCGCGCATCCAGGGGTGCACGTCGCAGCCCACGGGGATCAGCATCTCGGGCTTGTCGAAGAGCTTCTGCATCTCCATCCCCTTCTTGGCCTGCCCCTGGTTGAACTCCTGGTTGACCTGCGGGCGGGGGTGGATGTTGTGGAGCGTGTCGTCGCTGTTGCGGATCTTCAGCTTCTGTCCCGCCATCATGGCCACCATGTGGGGGTGGTAGTCGCAGCCGTTCTGGTCGAGGAGCACGGGCTCGGCGGGGGCAGGATACGTCCCGGTGAGGCCGCTCTTCACGTACACGAGGACGTCGGCGACGCCGCCGTCCTTCACCTTGATCGCCTGGCGCTCGAGACCGTCCTTGTGCATCTCGGCGCACTTCGCGTCGGCGGTGAGCTTGACCTTCTCGGCCGGCGGCACCGTCCCCTCGAAGCCGATCTTGCCCGAGACCGACGCGCTTCCGGCGCTGGCGCGGCCGCCGCCTCGGGGGCGGCGGCCTTCGGCGCTTCGGCGGCGGGTGCGCTCTCGGACTTCGGAGCCTCGCCGCCACCACAGGCGACGAAGGGGAGCACAGCCAGGCTCAGGACGGCAAGGCTCTTCATGGACATCGTGCGGACTCCTCGAGATAGGGGTTGGTCGAAGGACGGCATCCGTCTGGACAGGGGTAGTTTACCGAGGGGCCTCCCCTTGTCAAGGACGGGAAGGAGCCTTCCCCTTGGGGCCCTTCTCGGGGAGCGGGGTCAGGACCGCGGGCGTCAGGTTCAAGGCATGGACCGTGATCGTCCGGTCTCGCTGGACGACGAAGAGGCGGTCGCCGACGAGGATCGGGGCCGCGCGGATCGGCGCCGTCGTCCGAAGGACGCCGAGGGGTCGTCCCGTCCGCGACGTCGAAGCCGACGACCTGGTTCTCGAAGCAGGCCACGAGGACCGCCGTCCCGTAGACGAGAGGGGCCGACAGGGGCCGGGCCGGGAGGGCCGCCCGCCAGTTCAGATGGCCGTTCTCCCGGTTGAGGGCGTAGAGGACGGCCTCGTGGGATGCGAAGAGGACGCTCTTCTGGTAGACGACGGGGGCCTCCCGCACGTCGGCGCCGAGCCGCCACCGCCACTGGAGACGACCCTTTCCGGGCTCGAGGGCGAGGAAGGCCTTGGCGGCCGTTCCCACGAGGACACGGGGACGCGAATCGACGAGCGCGGCCGCGGGGAGCGGGCTTCCCGATCGCGTACGTCCAGCGGGAGGCGCCCGTCTCGCGATCCCGACCACGAAGCGTTCCGCCTGCTTCGCCGACGACCACCAGCGAGCCCGCGACCGCCGGCGATGCGGTCACGCGCTCCTTCTCGGCGGTCGCCCACAGCAGCTTGCCGGTCGCCGGCGTCCAGGGCCACGACGCCGTCGCCCGCGACGAAGACGGTGCCTCCCTCGATCACGGGCGGGAGGGCCGGCCCCACGGGAGCCGGCACCCTCCAGCGGACATTCCCGGTCTCGGGGTCGAGACCGAGCACGTCGTCCGCGGCCGTCGTCGCCACGAGGACGCCCGGCGCGGCGGCCACCCTGCGGGCATTGCGATTCGCCCCCCAGCCAACGGCGCCGGTCTCCAGGCCGAACGCGACGACGACGCCCGTACGAGTCGCGACGAACAGACGTGTTCCGTCGGTCGCCGGAGGTTCGTCGACGCCGTCTTCGACCGGGACCTTCCAGACGGGCGTCATCGGGAAGACGGCCGGCGGCGGGACCAGGCGATGAGTGCATGCGGCGGCGAAAGGGACGACCAGCGCGCCGACGAGAACCCGTGTCTTCAACCGCGCGGAACTATACCATCCCATCGGGGCGGTATAATTCGCGTTCCCCGGAGGGAACCTTTTGTCCTTGGACCGAGACACGATCGCCATCCTCGACTTCGGCTCACAGTACACCCAGCTCATCGCCAGGCGGCTTCGGGAGCTCCAGGTCTACTCCGAGATCCTTCCGCCCGGAACGAAGCCCCGAGCACTTCGCGCTCGCGGCGTCGAAGGGAATCGTGCTCTCGGGGGGGCCCGACAGCGTCTTCGACAAGGGGTCGCCCCGCTGCGACCGCGGGATCTTCGACCTCGGCGTGCCCGTTGCTGGGGATCTGCTACGGCATGCAGCTCATGAGCCACCTCCTCCAGGGTCAGGTCAAGCGCTCCGGCCGGCGGGAGTACGGCCAGGCCGAGTTCCAGCCCCAGGGGGGGCGGCTCCTCGGCGGACTGGGCAAGGCCGCGCGCGTGTGGATGAGCCACGGCGACGACATCCAGCGGGCGCCCGCGGGCTTCGCCGTCGTGGGCCGGACGGGAACGAACTCCATCGCCGCCATCGAGAACCTCGAGCGTCGCCAGTTCGGCATCCTCTTCCACCCCGAGGTCGTCCACACCGAGCACGGCATCGACGTTCTCACCCGCTTCCTCGACGTCTGCGGCTGCCGGCGAGACTGGAACGCCGCGTCGTTCGTGGAGAGCTCGGTGCAGGCGCATCCGGGAGACAGGTCGGCGAGCGTGGCCGGGTCATCTGCGCCCTCTCGGGAGGAGTCGATTCGGCCGTCGCGGCACTCCTCATCCATCGGGCGATCGGGAACAGGCTCACGTGCGTGTTCGTGGACAACGGTCTGCTCCGCAAGGACGAGGCCACCCAGGTCCGCCGCCGCTTCGCCCAGCGCCTCCGTCTCAAGGTCGTCTTCGTGGACGCCGGGAAGCGCTTCCTGGGGAAGCTCAAGGGTGTGCGGGATCCCGAGCGCAAGCGCAAGATCATCGGCCGGGAGTTCATCGAGGTCTTCAAGGGAGCCACGCGGAAGGCGGGGAGGGCGGAGTTCCTCGCCCAGGGGACCCTGTACCCCGACGTCATCGAGTCCACCTCGGTGAAGGGACCCTCGGTCGTCATCAAGAGCCACCACAACGTCGGCGGCCTCCCGAGGTCGATGAAGTTCAAGCTCGTGGAGCCCCTGCGGGAGCTGTTCAAGGACGAGGTCCGGCGCGTCGGGCTCGAGATCGGCCTCGACGAGGAGTTCGTCCACCGGCAGCCGTTCCCGGGCCCGGGCCTGGCCGTTCGGTGCCTCGGGCCCATCACCAAGGAGCGTCTCGATCTGCTGCGCGAGGCCGACGACATCGTCGTGGCCGAGATCAAGCACGGCCGGTCTCTATCGCGCGGTGTGGCAGTCCTTCGCCGTGCTCTTGCCCGTCCGCTCCGTCGGCGTGATGGGAGACGACCGGACCTACCAGTACACCATCGCGGTCCGGGCCGTGGAGTCGGCCGACGGCATGACCGCCGACTGGGCTCGCCTGCCCCACGACCTGCTGGCGCGGATCTCGAGCCGCATCGTGAACGAGGTCCGCGGCGTGAACCGCGTCGTCTACGACGTCAGCAGCAAGCCACCGTCCACGATCGAGTGGGAATGACGACGCCCTCCGACTTCGTCCACCTCCACCTCCACACCGAGTACAGCCTCCTCGACGGCGCGTGCCGCCTCGACGAGCTTGTGGACCACACGGCCAAGCTCGGGATGAAGGCCCTCGCGATCACGGACCACGGCAACATGTTCGGGGCCGTGGCCTTCTACGACGCGTGCCGGGACCGCGGATTGAAGCCGATCCTCGGCTGCGAGATCTACGTCGCGATCGGCAGCCGCCTCGAGAAGGCCGGCACCGGGATCACCGAGGCCTACAACCACCTGACGCTTCTCGCGACCAACGCCGAGGGCTACCACAACCTCATCCGCCTGGTCTCGATCGGGTACCTGGAGGGCTTCTACCATCGCCCCCGGATCGACAAGGAGGTTCTGGCTCGCCACAGCGGCGGGCTCATCGGCCTCTCGGGGTGCCTCTCGAGCGAGGTCTCGGCGCACCTCCGGGCCGGCCAGGACGACGCCGCGCTGCGCTCGGTGGGGGAGTTCTCCGACATCTTTGGACAAGGTCGCTTCTACCTCGAGGTGATGGACCACGGCATCGAGGAGCAGCGCCGCGTCAACCAGGCCCTCCTCAGGCTGCGGGAGCGCACGGGCCTGCCTCTCGCCGCCACCAACGACGCCCACTACCTCCACCACGACGACCACCACGCCCACGACGTGCTCCTGTGCATCGGCTCCGGGAAGAAGGTGGGGGACGCCGAGCGCCTGCGCTTCGACACGCAGGAGTTCTACGTCAAGAGCGCCGCGGAGATGGCCCGGCTGTTCCCCGACCACCCCGAGGCCTTGTCGTCCACCGTGAAGATCGCCGAGATGTGCGACTTCACGTTGAAGGCCGCAGGATCCCTGCCGGCCTTCGACGTGCCCCCCGGCTTCACCATCGAGAGCTACTTCGAGAAGGTGACGCGGGACGGCTTCGAGGAGCGGCGACGGGTCCTCGAGCCCCTGGCGGACGCCGGACGACTGCGATACCCGATCTCGACCTACCTCGAGCGCCTGGACAAGGAGATCGGCGTCATCCGCCGCGTGGGCTTCGCGGGTTACTTCCTCATCGTCTGGGACTTCATCCGGTACGCGCGGGAGCAGGGGATTCCCGTGGGACCGGGGAGGGGCTCGGCCGCGGGGAGCCTCGTCGCCTACGCCCTCCGGATCACCGACATGGACCCCATCGAGGGGGACCTGATCTTCGAGCGCTTCCTGAACGAGGAGCGCATCAGCCCCCCCGACATCGACATCGACTTCTGCGAGAACCGCCGCGGCGAGGTCATCGACTACGTCACCCGCAAGTACGGGCGCGACAACGTCGCCCAGATCATCACCTTCGGGACGATGAAGTCGAAGGCGGTCGTGCGCGACGTGGGGCGTGTCATGGACATGCCCTACGGGGACGTCGACCGGATCGCGAAGATGATCCCCTTCGACCTGAAGATGACCCTCGACAAGGCCCTCGAGGAGTCGCCGCCCGCTGAAGGAGGCCTACCAGAAGGACGCGAGGGTCAAGGAGCTCATCGACGTGTCGCGGCGACTCGAGGGAACGACGCGACACGCGTCGACCCACGCAGCCGGAGTCGTCATCTCCCCCGAGCCCTTGACCAACTTCGTCCCGCTCTTCAAGGGCACGACCGCCGACGTGACCACCCAGTACGACATGAAGGGGATCGAGCGGATCGGTCTCCTGAAGATGGACTTCCTCGGGCTCCGAACCCTCACCCTCATCGACAACTGCGTGAAGATGATCGATGCGCAGACCGGCGTGCGGATCGAGCCCGACAAGATCCCGGTCGACGACCCGAAGACGTACGCCCTCTTCACCGCGGGGAAGACCAGCGGCCTGTTCCAGTTCGAGTCCGACGGGATGCGGGACATCCTGAAGCGCTTCAAGCCCGACCGCCTCGAGCACCTGACGGCGCTCAACGCCCTCTACCGGCCCGGGCCGATGCAGATGATCGACGACTTCATCAAGCGGCGCCACGGCCAGACGAAGCTCAGCTACGAGGTGCCGCAGCTCGAACCAATCCTGCAAGGGACGTACGGGATCATCGCCTACCAGGAACAGGTCATGCAGATCTCGGCGGCGCTCGGCGGCTTCACCCTCGGCGAGACCGACATCCTGCGCAAGGCGATGGGGAAGAAGAAAGCCGACGTCATGGTCGGGCAGAAGCAGAAGTTCATCGACGGATGTCGGATCCGCAACGTGCCCGAGAAGAAGGCCCAGAAGATCTGGGACCAGATGGCGCAGTTCGCCGGTTACGGGTTCAACAAGTCGCACTCGGCCGCGTACGCCTGGCTGGCCTATCAGACCGCCTACCTCAAGGCGAACTATCCGGCCTACTTCATGTCGGCGCTCCTCACCTCGGAGCGGGCGAACACGGACAAGATGGTCCCGTACATCGGCGAGTGCCGCGAGATGGGCCTCCGCGTCCTCCCGCCCGACGTGAACCAGTCCGACATCTTCTTCACCGTGGTGGGGGACTGCATCCGGTTCGGCCTCGCCGCCATCAAGAACGTCGGGGAAGGGGCCGTGGAGGCGGTGCTGCGGGCCCGGCGCGAGGGACCCTTCCGTTCGCTCTTCGAGTTCTGCGAGCGCGTGGACATGAAGGCCGTGAACCGCCGCGTGGTCGAGAGCTTCGTGAAGAGCGGCTCTTTCGACTCCCTCGACACGCGCCGGGCCTCGCTCCTCGCGGCCCTCGACCGGGCCATGGAGGCGGGGCAGAAGCGCCAGAGGGACCTCCAGCAGGGACAATCCAGCCTCTTCGGAACCCTCGAACCGCCGGACGGGTCGACCGGAGCGGATCGGATCCCCGATGCGCCCGAGTGGGGCGAGGGGGAGCGTCTCGCCTTCGAGAAGGAGTCCCTGGGCTTCTTCATCACCGGCCACCCCCTCGAGCGCTTCCAGGCGGAGCTCGCCCAATGGGCGACGGCCACGACCGGACGGCTCACGACGCCGGGAGAGTCCGCGGAGGTCGCGGTGGGGGGCATCATCACGGCCCTTCGCCTCATCAAGACCAAGAAGGGGGACCGCATGGCCACCTTCGTCCTCGAGGACCTCGAGGGGGGCGTCGAGTGCCTCGTCTTCCCCGAGACGTACAAGAAGGTGGCGGGTCGCCTCGCCGACGACCAGGTCGTCCTGGTGAAGGGGAAGGCGGAGACCCTGGACGAGGGGAACGGACGCCTCCTGGTCTCGGAGGTCCTCCCCCTCGAGCAGGCCAAGCTGGCCGACGCGCGCTTCGTCACGATCCGTGTTCCCATGTCGCTCTGGGACAGAACCAAGGGAGAGAGGCTCAGGGATATACTCGGGTCTCACCGTGGTGAGTGCCCCGTGACCCTCGAGCTCGTGAGGCCCGGCGCCTATGCGGTCGCCGTCGCCCCCAACACCTTCTTCAAGGTCCGGCCGGACTCCGTCCTGAAGGGCGAGGTCGAGGCCCTGCTCGGCCCCGGCGCCATGGTCCTCGCCAAGACGCGAGGGGTCGTCGCAGGGGAGGAGAGATAGTGGCGGACGCGGACTTCGAGGCCCCCCTTCTCGACCTCCAGAAGCGCATCGACGCCCTCGGGGCTTTTCCCGGCGACCCGGCCAAGGAGAAGGAGGCGGGCCGCCTCCGCACGGAGCTCGGCGAACGACGCCGCGAGATCTTCGGCAAGCTCACGCCGTGGCAGAAGACGCTCGTCGCCCGGAACCCGAGCCGTCCCAACACCCTCGACTACGTCCAGGCTCTCTTCGCCGACTTTACGGAGCTCCACGGCGACCGGCGCTTCGGCGACGATCCGGCCATGGTGGCGGGTTTCGCACTGTTCAGGGACCAGCCCGTGGCCGTCCTCGGACACCAGAAGGGACGCGACACCAAGGAGAAGATCTACCGCAACTTCGGCATGCCCAAGCCGGAGGGCTACAGGAAAGCGCTTCGGGTGATGCAGCTCGCCGCGAAATTCCGCCGCCCGATCCTCTGTTTCGTGGACACGCAGGGGGCCTATCCCGGCCTCGACGCCGAGGAGCGCGGACAGGCGGAGGCCATCGCCTACAACCTGCGCGAGATGGCCCGCCTCAAGACGCCGATCATCGTGACCGTGACCGGCGAAGGGGGAAGCGGTGGCGCGCTGGCCATCGCCGTCGGGGACCGCGTGAACATGCTGGAGCATGCGGTCTACTCGGTCATCACGCCCGAGGGGTGCGCCGCAATCCTCTGGCGGGACTCGGGTCGGGCCGAGGAGGCCGCCACCGCGATGAAGATCACGGCGACGGACTTGAAGTCGTTCGGGATCATCGACGAGATCATCCCGGAGCCGCCGGGGGGCGCCCACGCCGATCACGAGGCGCTCTTCCAGAGCGTGGGGCTGACCCTCGAGCGCCAGCTGCGCGAGCTCAAGGGGCTGTCCGACGAGGCCCTGTCCAGCGGACGTTACGCCAAGTTCCGGGGCATGGGCCGGCTCGGCCGCGAGTTCCTGGAACGAGCGGAGTGAGCCGCCTGTTGCCGTGCTGACGAAGGCGGCCCTGCGGCGCGGCCTCCTGGGGGTCTTCCTCGCCGTCATCGCCGCCACGCTCTGGACGCTCCGGCGGCCACCGACTGCGGCTCCCGACGCGCGGAGCGGCGCGACGGACCGTGGCCCCAAGAAGGACGAGACGAAGGCGACCGGCGTCATCTATCGCAACTTCAAGGCGGGAGAGCAGGGCTACGTCGTCGAGGCGGAAACGAGCGTCGGGAAGACGGGGGGCGAAACGGCCTTGAAGGGCGTGAAGATGACGTTCGGCTACATGGCCCAGGGCAAGAAGGAGACGGGCACCATCACCGCCGACGAGTGTCTCTACGACCCGAGGACCCCGCGAGGAAACTTCCAGGGCCACGTGGTCCTCACGACCTCCGACGGTCTCGAGCTCAAGAGCGACACCCTGACCTACCGGGGTGACAAGGGCCTGGCCAAGACCGAGACGGCGACCCAGTTCAAGAGGAAGGACGTCTCGGGGAGCGCCACCGGCATGACCTATTCGTCCGCCGACGAGAGGGTCGTCCTGGAATCCGACGCCAAGGTCCGGATCGAGGGGGACAAGGAGCCCCCTACCGAGATCCAGAGCCGGTCGGCAATACTGGAGCGGGGAGAGGGGACGCTGCGCTTCGAGGACGACGCCGTGATGACCCAGGGAAGCGACGTTCTCAAGGCCGACCGACTCGTGGTGACCTTCGACGCCGAAACGAAGCAAGTGACGCGCGCCGTGGCAGCGGGAGGCGTGGACCTCCGGACCAACCGGCGCTCCCTTCCGGGCGCCGCGACCCCGGCCTCGCCACAGGGCCCACGTCGCCTCCTCTGCCGCAAGCTCGACATCGCCTTCCGCCCCGATCGGACCATGGAGCAGGTCATCGCCCAGAAGGACGTCGACCTGACCCTCCTCCCCGGCCCCAATCAGGTGAAGGAGCGCCGCCGGATTCGAGCCGCGAGCTACCTGATCTTCGACTACGACGAACAGGGGCGCATGTCGGCGGCGCGCGGGGCCAAGGAGGCCTCGATACTGGCGGAGCCCCTGGGCCCCCGCGGGGATCCGGCGCGCAGCGTCGCCTGCCAGCGCTTCCAGGCGTCCCTCGATCCCGAGACCGGCCAGGCCACGTCCGCCGACTTCGTCGAGGACGTTCGATTCGCGCGGGGGACACAGAGGGCGCGCGCCGGCACGGCGCACTACGAGGGCTCGGGGTCGCTGCTGACGCTCCAGGATCGGCCCGAGGTCGAGGACGACAAGGGGAAGCTGGCCGCGAGGCAGATCCGCCTCGCGACGAACACCGGGGACGCCGAGGCCGAGGGGGAGGTGAGCCATCTCCTCCGGCCGCAGGGACGCCCGGGTCTCCTCTCGGGAAAGGACACGCCGACCCTCATCACGTCGCGTGCGTTTTCGTCGGTTCAGAAGACCGGCGCCGCGACCTATTCGGGCGGCGCCCTCCTCCGCTCCGGCAGCGACGAGGTGCGATCGGGCTCGATCGCGATCCAGGAGAGCGCGCCCGGGCAGCGCACCATGAAGGCCCAGGAGTCGGTGGTCTCGCTCCTTCACCCGAAGGCCGACAAGGCCGGCACCAAGCCGCCGAACGGCGTCGAGGGACGCGGAGACGAGATGACCTACGACGAGGCCCGGAACGTGATCCTGTACACCGGGAACGCGACGATCCGGCAGGGAGACATCGTGACCCGCAGCCCGAAGGCTACGATGACCCTGACCTCGGACGGGTCGGGCATCGACACCCTCGTGGCGGGGGAGCCCGTGGAGGTGGAGCAGGGAGAGCGTCGCGCGACAGGGAGGCTCGGCACCTACTCTCCCTCCACCGAGACGATGGTCCTCGTGGGTGACTACGCGGAGATGCAGGATTCCCAGCACAAGAGCAAGGGACGCTCCCTGACCTTCCACGTGGGCGACGACCGGATCCTGGTCGACGGCCAGGAGGACGGCCGGACCGAGACCACCCTGCAGAACCAGGTGGAGACGCGGAAGCCATGAGCCACCTCGAGGCCCGGGGCCTCGTCAAGACCTACGGCCGCCGGGTCGTGGTGAAGAGGGTGAGCGTCTCGATCGAGGAGGGGGAGGTCGTGGGGCTCCTGGGACCCAACGGAGCCGGCAAGACGACGACGTTCTACATGGTGGTCGGCCTGGCGCGCCCCGACAGCGGGCAGGTCCTCCTCGGCGACGAGGACATCACGGCGCTCCCGATGTACCAGCGGGCGCGGAAGGGCATCGGGTACCTGCCCCAGGAGGCCAGCATCTTCCGCAAGCTCTCGGTGGAGGACAACGTCGTAGCCATCCTCGAGACGCGCGGCCTTCGACCGACCGAGCAGAGACAGAGGGCCCGGGAGCTCCTCGAGGAGCTGAAGATCCTGCCCCTCGCGCGGCAGCCGGCCTACACACTTTCGGGGGGAGAGCGACGGCGCCTCGAGATCTGCCGCGCCCTCGCGACCTCGCCGTCCTTCATCCTCCTCGACGAGCCCTTCGCGGGCATCGATCCCATCGCGCTCCGGGAGATCCAGGGCATCGTGAGCCACCTCAAGGACCGTGGAATCGGAGTGCTCATCACCGATCACAACGTCCGCGAGACCTTGAAAATCACCGACCGGGCCTATATTCTCACCGATGGTGAGGTCTTTCGCGCGGGGACGCCGAAGGAGCTCGCCTCCGACCCGGAGGTCCGCAGGGTCTATCTGGGCGACACGTTCCGACTCGACCACGAGATCGGGGAAGCGTTGCGATGATCGCGACCCCCCGGCTCCAAGGCTGACCCTTTGGTGATGCAGCAAAAGCTCGGCCTCTCGGCCCGCCTCTCGCAGAGACTCATCCTCACGCCGTCTCTGCAGCAGGCCATCAAGCTGCTCCCCCTCACGACCCTCGAGCTCGTCGAGGTCCTCGAGCAGGAAGTGATGGAGAACCCCCTGCTGGAGGAGGTGCCCACCCAGGAAACGATGTCGGTGGACGAGGTGGCGCAGCAGGAGGCGAGCGAAAAGGCCGAGAAGGACGATCCCCTGAAGGACATCGATGTCGACAAGTTCTTCGAGGAATATGTCGACGACGGGGGATATCGCGGGACCCGGAGCGCCGAGATCCCCGAGATGCCCCCGATCGAGAACACCCTCACCGAGTCGCAGGACCTGTACGACCACCTCTCCTGGCAGCTCCGCATGTCGGTCTCCGACGAGCTGATCCTGGAGATCGGTGAGGCGATCATCCACAACCTCGAGGACGACGGGATGCTGCGGGCGTCCCTCGAGGAGATCGCCAACATGGGGCCCTATCCCGAGGCCGAGGTGGAGAAGGCCCTGGCCGTCGTGCAGGCCCTGGACCCGCCGGGCGTCGCCGCCCGGAGCCTCGTGGAGTGCCTGCGCCTCCAGCTGCGGCACCTGGGCCTCGAGGGATCGCCCCCCGACGTCATGGTGAGGGATCACATCAAGCAGCTCCAGAGCCATCAGTACGCCGACATCTCCCGGCAGATGGGCCTCACCCCGGAGGAGGTCTCGGAGCATCTCGAGATCATCAAGCACCTGGATCCGAAGCCCGGGCTCAAGTACAGCCCCGACCGGTCGACCTACGTCCTCCCCGACGTCTTCGTGGTGAAGGAAGGGGACGAGTACAAGATCATCCTGAACGACGAGAGCCTGCCCAAGCTCCGCATCAGCCCCACGTACAAGCGGATGCTGGACGTGAAGGAGCCGGGCTCCGAGGAGACGAGGAGCTACGTCAAGGACAAGCTCAGGAGCGCGCTCTGGCTCCTGAAGAGCGTGGACCAGCGGCAGCGGACGATCTACAAGGTCGCGGAGTCCATCGTGAAGCACCAGCGAGGCTTCCTCGACGGCGGCGTCCAGCACCTTCGGCCTCTCGTCCTTCGCGACGTCGCCAACGACATCGGGATGCACGAGTCGACGGTCTCCCGCGTCGTCGCCAACAAGTACATGCACACGCCGCGGGGCGTCTACGAGATGCGGTACTTCTTCCACAGCGGGATCCAGTCCACGATGGGCGAGGCCATCAGCTCGGTGACCATCAAGGACAAGATCCGCCACATGATCGACGAGGAGGACCAGACACGCCCCTTGTCGGACTCGAGGATCGCCGAGCTCCTGGGGCAGCGCGGCCTTCCGCTGGCCCGGCGCACCGTGGCCAAGTACAGGGAGGAGCTGCGGATCCCGCCCTCCAACCTGCGCCGATCGGTGCAGTGATTCCGCGGGGTCCACGCCTTTGGGAGGGACGGCCATGAGGATCGAATACACGGGGCGGCACGCCGCGGTCCCCGACGAGGTCCGGGAGCTCGCGGAGCGCAAGCTGGGCAAGGTCGCGAAGCTCCTCCCCGGGATCACCGATGTCCACGTCGTCGTCGCGACGGACAAGCACCGTCAGATCGCCGAGGTGAGCCTCCACTCTCCCCACCTGACCCTCACGGCCGCTCGGGAGAGCGGCGACATCGCCACCGCCCTCGCGACGGCCATCGATACCCTCGCCCGGCAGGCGCAGCGCCACGTCGGCAAGCTCCGCGCGCGCAAGCGGAACGGCAAGGACCGCGCCGAGGCCGCGGCCACGGCGGGCGGCGGCGGCGCAGGAGCGGACGCCGCGCGTCATCCGAAGCCGCCGTTTCGTGGCAAAGCCCATGACGATCGAGGAGGCCGCTCTCGAGATGGGGGCGAGCGACGTCGGCTTCCTCGTCTTCCGAGACGCGGCCACCGAGCGCTTCAGCGTCCTCTACAAGAGAAAGGACGGGAACCTGGGGCTCATCGAGCCCGGGGCCTGAGACGAGGCCCGTGGCCGCTCCCCGGGACCGCCGCGCGGGCCAGGCGCCCAACGTCGTCACGGTGAGGACGCTCGTGGGCCGCGACGCGCCGGACCTGGGCCTGAAGGTCGTGGCGGGACGGGCGGGGCTCGGGCGCGAGGTGCAGCTCTCCCGGGTCCAGAGACCCGGCCTCGCCCTCACGGGCTACACCGACTACATCCGCTACGGCCGCGTCCAGATCATCGGCGGGAGCGAGATCGGGTACCTCCGCACGCTGAGTCCAGGCGCAGCGGGGGCAGGTCCTCGGCAAGCTCGTGCGGTGCCGGCTCTCCTGCTTCGTCGTGACCAAGGGGCTGTCGCCCCCACGGGAGCTGGTCGAGAAGGCCGAGGCCCGGGGGATTCCGGTCCTCGTCACACCTCTCGAATCGACGCCCTTCATCAAGCACCTCTCGTCGTTCCTCGACGAGAAGCTCGCCATGCGGGTGCACCTCCACTCGGTCCTGACCGACGTCTTCGGCCTGGGCGTCCTCATCACCGGCGAGAGCGGCGTTGGGAAGTCGGAGTGCGCCCTGGATCTGGTGGATCGCGGCCATCGGCTGGTCGCCGACGACGTCGTGGAGATCAAGCGGATGTCCGACGTCCTCGTGGGCGCGTCCCCCGAGCTCACCCGCTACCACATGGAGCTCCGCGGCCTGGGCGTCCTCAACATCAAGGACCTGTACGGCGTGTCGTCGGTGCGCATCTCCAAGCGCATCGAGCTGGTCGTGAGCCTGGAGCGATGGGACAGCGAGAAGGAATACGACCGCCTCGGGCTGCAGAACGAGAAGTTCATGGTCCTGGGCGTCGAGGTGCCCCTCATCCGCATGCCCGTCGGGCCCGGAAGGAACACGGCGCTTCTCGTCGAGGTGGCCTCGCGGAACCAGCTCCTCAAGGAGCGCGGATACGACGCGGCCCGGCGCTTCTCCGAGCGCGTCGACGCCATCCTCGCCGCCCGCCCGGCGCGCAAGCGTGTGGCGCGGCGATCCGTCGGACGGGCCCGGAAGGGGAGGGGGAAGTGAGGGGGCGTCTCTCGCGGGCCCACGTGCTGATGATCACGGGCCTCTCGGGCTCCGGCAAGACCCACGTCGCCCGAGCCCTCGAGGACGTCGGGTGGTTCTGCGTCGACAACCTCCCGACTCCCCTGATTCCCCGGTTCATCGACCTCTTGCGCCAGTCCCAGGAGCTCCGCCGCGCGGCGCTCGTCGTCGACATGCGCGAGCGCGACTTCCTGAAGCACTTTCCGAAGGTCTTCACCGACATGAAGGCCAGGGGCTTCGCCGCCTCGCTTCTCTTTCTCGAGGCCAACGAAAAGGTGCTGGTGCGCCGCTTCAGCGAGACGCGCCGCCCCCATCCCCTGGCGATCAACCAGCCGGCCATCGAGGGCATCCGGGAGGAGCGCGAGGCCCTCCGGCCCATCCGGAAGATGGCCGACCTCATCCTCGACACGTCCAAGTACACGCCCCACGAGCTCAGGGACTACATCCGCGAGCACTACGATCTTCGAACCCAGGCGAGCCCCATCGTCGTCTCGGTCACGTCCTTCGGCTACAAATACGGCGTGCCGTCGGAGGCCGACCTCGTCTTCGACGTCCGCTTCCTCCCGAACCCGAACTTCGTGCCAAGGCTCAAGCGCCTGACGGGGAGCCATCCCGCCGTCGTGCGCTACATGCGGCGGCAGCCCGACACGGCCACGTTCCTCGCGAGGCTGACGTCGTTCCTGAAGTTCGTGATTCCGCGCTACATCCGCGAGGGGAAGAGCTACCTCGTCATCGGGATCGGCTGCACCGGCGGCCGCCATCGGTCGGTGATGATCGCCAACGCCCTCGGCCGCGCCTTGAGCGGCCGAGGCTACACCGTGCGCGTCCGCCACCGCGACGTGAGGCTCACATGATCGGAATCATCGTCGTGAGCCACGGCCAGGTCGCCGTGGAGCTCGTGAACGCCGCGCGGACCATCGTCGGAGAGATACCCGCCATCGCCGCCGTGTCCATCGGGTGGACGGACGACGTGACCGTGGCCCACGACGCGATCGTCAAGGCCATGGCGGAGGTGGGCGGGGGGGACGCGCTGATCCTCACCGACATGTTCGGCGGGACGCCCACGAACGTGAGCCTGCCGTTCCTCTCGGCGCGGGTGGAGATCGTCACGGGGGTCAACCTGCCGATGCTCATCAAGCTCTCGAGCCTGCGGGACGGGGACCTGTTGGAGATCGCGCGGGCCATCCGCGACCAGGGGCGCGGCGCCATATCGGTGGCCACCGAGGTGCTCGGCAGGAGGCCCGTCTGACCCGCCAGTCGGTCCAGATCAAGAACCGCCTCGGGCTGCACGCGCGGGCCGCGGCCCGGTTCGTGCAGGCCGCCACACGCTTCCGGTCCAAGGTGAGCGTGAGCCGCGACGGGCGCGCCATGGACGGGAAGTCCATCCTCGGCATCCTGCTCCTCGCGGCCGCCCAGGGGACCTGGCTCGAGCTGGCCGCCGACGGAGAAGACGAGGTCGCCGCCGTGGCGGCCCTGGTGGCCCTCGTGGACGGGGGATTCGGGGAGGCCTGATGGAGATCCGCGGCCTCGGCGTCTCGGCCGGCATCGCCATGGGAGAGGCGCTCCTCATGGAGCGCGAGACCGTGCCGGTGTTCCGGCTCCTCCTTCCTCCCGAAGACGTCGAAGGGGAGGTCCAGCGCCTGAGCCGTGCCGTGGCGGCCTCGCGCGGCCAGCTCGAGGCGATCAAGGAGCGCCTCTCGCGGGAGGTCGGCGCCCTCCATGCCTATATCTTCGACGCCCAGCTCCTCATGCTCGACGACCCGCTCCTGCTCGACAGGACCGTGGCGGTGATCCGCGAGGAGCACGTCAACGCCGAGTGGGCTCTCCGGACGGTCTCCGACCAGCTCCACGCCCTCTTCGACGAGTTCGGGGACGCGTACCTCCGGGAGCGCTCGACGGACCTCGACGACGTCCTCGGACGGGTCCAGCTCAACCTCGCGGGCGCCGCCGACGCGCCCTCCCTCTCGCGCCTGCCCGGGAATCGCATCCTCGTGGCCGTCGACCTCACGCCGTCGGAGGCCGCCGCCCTCGACTGGGAGCGCGTGCTGGCGGTGGCCGCGGACGGGGGCTCCCGGACCGATCACACCGCGATCCTGGCGCGGTCCCTCGGCATCCCGGCGGTGGTGGGGCTTCAGGACGCGACGCGCCGTGTGCCGGCCGGCGCGCTGGTCGTCGTGGACGGAGACCGCGGCCTGCTGGTGGTCGAGCCTTCGGTTCGTGCGCTGGCCGGGTATCGGGAGACCCAGGAGCGCGACCGGGTCGAGCGTCGGCGCTTGCAGGAGACACGGACGCTCTCGGCGGTGACCCTCGACGGTGTCGCCGTGCATCTACTGGCCAACATCGAGTTCCCCGAGGAGGCCGCCACCGCGCGCGCCTTCGGGGCCGAGGGCATCGGCCTCTTCCGCTCGGAGTACCTCCTGGGCCGATCGCGACAATGGCCGACGGAGGAGCGCCAGATCGAGATCTACGAGGGTCTCCTGGACCAGATGGGGAACCAGCCGGTGACGGTTCGGACGTGGGACGTCGGGCGCGAGGACCTGGCACCCGGTGGGCCGAGCAGCCCGAACCCCGCCCTCGGGGAGAGGGCGCTGCGCCTCCTGTCGCGCGACCCGGCTCCGTTCCGGACGCAGCTCCGGGCCCTCTTGCGCGCGGCCCTCCACGGACCCCTTCGCATCATGTTCCCCTTCATCGGCGGGGTCGCGGATCTCCGCGCCGCCCTCGCTCTCCTCGAGGAGGCCCGGGGCGAGCTCCGGCGGGCGGGCATTCCGTTCGCGGAGAAGGTCCCCGTCGGCCTGACCCTGGAGCTGCCGAGCGCCGCCTTCACCGCCGACCTCCTCGCCCCCCACGTGGACTTCTTCAGCGTGGGAACCAACGACCTGATCCAGTACCTCCTGGCCGTGGACCGGGCCGATCCGCGCCTGGCGCTTCTCTACCAGCCCCTCCACCCGGCCGTTCTCCGCGCCATCAGGGCGATCACTGCGGCGGCCCACGCGGCCCAGGTGCCCCTGGCGCTCTGCGGCGAGATGGCGGCGGACCCGCTCCACGCCCTGCTCCTCCTGGGCCTCGGCGTTCGGGACCTCTCGATGGGTCCGAGCAGCATTCCCAAGGTAAAGGCCGCGCTCCGGGGCGTCCGGGTCGAGGACTCCCGCCTCGTGGCCGAGGCGGCGCTGGACCTCGCGACGGCCGCCGACATCGAGGCGATGGCGAGGCAGGCCCTCGCGTCCGCCCTCGCCGCCTCCGACGAGGCCAAGGACGACCCCATGGCGGAAGCCGGGGGAGCGGTTGGGCGGGAATCCGTCGACTGAGGGCCCGTCTCCGCCGGTTCAGTACTCGCGGAGGGAGCGAATCGCCTCGAGGACGGTGGTGACCTGGGGAAGGATCGCGTCTTCCAGGACCGGGTGGTAGCCGACGAACGTGTCGAGCGCCGCGACGCGCTTGACGGGGGCGTCGAGGTACTCGAACAGCTCGTCGGCGATCCGCGCCGCGATCTCGGCGCCGTACCCCCACGACCGCGAGTCTTCGTAGGCCACGAGCGCCCGCCCCGTCTTCTTCACGCTGCGGGCGATGGCGTCCCAGTCGTACGGCGCGAGGCTCCTGAGGTCGAGGACCTCCGTCGAGATTCCGTGGGTCTCGGCCTGGCGGGCCGCGACGAGGGAGCGCTGGACCAGGGCCCCGAACGTGACGACGGTGACGTCGGTTCCCTCGCGGGGGCAAGCCGCCTTGCCGAACGGGATCATGTATTCGGGGCCCGGGTAGATCCCCTTGTTGTAGGTCTGGCGGTACAGGTGCTTGTGCTCGAGGAAGATCACGGGGTCGTCGCACCGGATCGCCGTTCGCAAGAGGCCGCTCGCGTCCTGGGCGGTCGAGGGGATCACGACCCGGAGCCCGGGTATGTGGGTGAAGAGCACCTCGCCGCACTGGCTGTGGTAGACGGCGCCTCCCTGGAGGTAGCCCCCATAGGTCACGCGGATCACCACCGGGCACTTGAAAGCACCGTTGGATCGCCACCGGAGGAGCGCCAGCTCGTTCCGGATCTGCATGTATGCCGGCCAGATGTAGTCGATGAACTGGATCTCGACCACGGGCTTCAGGCCGCGGACCGCCATGCCGATCGCGCGGCCCACGATGCTCGCCTCGGCGAGCGGGGAGTTGAAGACGCGCTCCGAGCCGAACTTGCGTTGGAGGTTGTGGGTGACCTTGAACACGCCCCCCTTGCCCTTGACGCTCCCCAGGTTCCCCTCCCGGCTGCAGTCGGCGACGTCCTCGCCGAAGACGACCACGCGGGGATCGCGGGCCATCTCGTCGTTGAGGCAGGCGTTCAGGAGATCGACCATGGTCTTCGGGCCGCCGCCCGGCTGGGGGTCCGTGGCGAAGGCGGGCGAGCAGGGGTCGACGTCGGGCGAGTAGACGTGGAGCGTGGCGCTCGCAGGATCGGGTATCGGAGCCGCGAGGGCGGCGTCCGCCGCGGCGTTCACCTCCCGGTCCACGCCCTCACGGAGGGCGGCCAGCTCCTCCGCGGACGCGACGCCCTCGGCCGTCAGGAAGCGGGCGAAGGTCGGAATCGGGTCCCGCTTCGCGTCGGCCTCGCGCTCCTGCGCGGGCCGGTAGAGCGTCTCGTCGTCGGACAGCGAATGGGAGTAGGGACGGATCACGCGGGCGTGGACGAGGGCCGGGCCTCGGCGCGCCCGGCACCAGGCGACCGCCTCGCGAAGGACGGCGAGGCTGGCCAGCGGGTCGCAGCCGTCCACCTCGCGGACGAGCAGGTCCGGAAAGAGCCGCACGAGCTTCGAGATGCTGCCGCCCGAGGTCTGGACCTCGACCGGGACGGAGATCGCGTAGCCGTTGTCCTCGACGAGGTACAGGACGGGCAGGCGACGACTCGGAGGCGACGTTGAGGCTCTCCCAGAACTCTCCCTGGGACGTGGCGCCGTCACCGGTGGAGCAGTAGACGACCTCGTCGCCGTCGTTGGGAAGGGGGGATCCCGGGAGACCGGCATCGGCGCAGCCGATGGCCTGGGTGAACTGCGTGCCCGTGGGGGACGAACGGCTCACCACGTGGAGCCGGGGATGGCCCCAGTGGGACGGCATCTGGCGGCCGCCGGAGGCCGGGTCGCCCGCCGCCCCGGTCGCTCCCAGGAGCATGTCCTTCGGGGATAACCCGAGCTGCAGGAGCAGGGCCCGGTCCCGGTAGTAGGCGTAGAACCAGTCGTGGGCGGGGCGGAGGGCCATGCCCGCCGCGACGAGGACCGCCTCGTGGCCGGCGCCGCTGATCTGGAAGTAGATCTTGTTCTGGCGCTTGAGCTGGACTTCCTTGTCGTCCAGCCGCCGGGACAGCACCATCGTCCGGTAGATGCCCAGGAGCGTGCGGCGGTCCAACCCCTGGAGCTTGTCGACGGATTGCGTGGCCAAGCGCGAGCCTCCCGGTGATCCGGTATTCTACTTCAGGGGGGGGACCCCCCGACCAGCCAACTGCCAGGGGGCGCTGACCCATGAAGCAGGCCATCATCCTCACCGGCCTCCTCGTTTGCGCCCTGTCGGCGCGCCGTCGACAGCGGAGGGGCGACGGTTCGTCCTGGACCCGGCGCGCAGCGCGCTGACGGTCCGGACGGGGCGGGGCGGGCTCTTCAGCTTCGCGGGGCACGAGCACGTGATCGTCGCCTCGCAGCGTCCGCGGAGAGATACGGGCCGACGCGGCTTCCCTCGCGTCGTCTTCGGTGTCGCTGACGATCGACGCGGCTTCGCTCAAGGTACAGGCCGAGGGAGAGCCCGCCGAGGACGTGCCGAAGGTCCAGTCCAGGATGGTCGGGCCCGAGCTTCTGGACGTGGTCCGCTTCCCGGACATCGCCTTCCGCTCCGGGGGGGTTTCCGGGAAGGAAGGGGCCGCAGGCTCGTTCGACCTGGTCGTCTCGGGCGATCTCTCCCTCCACGGGGTCACGCGGCCGAGCTCGTTCCGGGTCCACGTGGAGGTCTCCGGAGCGACGCTGACGGCCACCGGGCGGTCGACCCTGCGGCAAAGCGCCTTCGCCCTGGAGCCGGTTTCCGTGGCGGGCGTGGTGAAGGTCAAGGACGACGTGGTCGTGGATTACAAATTCGTCGGAATCGCGACACCCTAGACCCCTTTTGTCGCAAACTCAAAGAAATCCGAAAAAAGTCGGCTCGCGTGGCCGAGGCCCGATCCTATAATCCTCCCGATTTTTTGAGGAGGTAGATTCCATGTCCGACGGTCGGCTCTGGGCCATCAAGGAAGTGACGTCGCGGTCGATCCGCTCGCTCCCCGAGTTGTCCGGCGGGGTCAAGGTTGCCGAGATCTTCGGTTCGAACACCTTCGACGCCGCCGCCATGAAGCGCAAGCTCCCGAAGAGCGTCTTCAAGTCCCTGCAGGAGACGATCCGGCGAGGCAGCAAGCTGGACGCCTCGATCGCCAACGAGGTCGCTCACGCCGTGAAGGAGTGGTCCCTCGAGAAGGGCGCCACCCACTTCTGCCACTGGTTCCAGCCCCAGACGGGGCTGACCGCGGAGAAGCACGACGCCTTCCTGACCTTCGACGACGAGGGGCTCCCCATGGAGCGCTTCAGCGGCGCCCAGCTCATCCAGAGCGAGCCCGACGCGTCGAGCTTCCCGTCGGGGGGGATGCGGACCACCTTCGAGGCCCGCGGCTACACGGCCTGGGACCCGTCGAGCCCGATCTTCATCATCGATGGTCCCAACGGGAAGACCCTCTGCGTGCCGTCGGTCTTCATCAGCTATCACGGGGACGCCCTCGACAACAAGACGCCGCTCCTCCGCTCCATGGAGGCGCTCTCGCGAGAAGGCGCTCGCCGTCCTGCGCCTCTTCGGCGACAAGGTGTCGGTGCGCGTCGTCCCGACCCTCGGCCCCGAGCAGGAGTACTTCCTCATCGACCGGGCCTTCCACGCGCTGCGGCCCGACCTCGTCTCGGCGGGGCGGACCCTGATCGGCGCCAAGCCTCCGAAGGGACAGGAGCTGGAAGACCACTACTTCGGCAGCATCAAGGACCGGATCCTGGCCTTCATGCAGGAGAGCGAGACGGAGCTCTTCAAGCTCGGGATCCCCATCAAGACGCGGCACAACGAGGTGGCCCCGAGCCAGTACGAGACGGCGCCGATCTTCGAGGAGGCCAACGTGGCCTCGGACCACAACCAGATCGTGATGGAGACGATGCAGCGCGTGGCGCGCCGCCACAACCTGATCTGCCTCCTCCACGAGAAGCCCTTCGCCGGGGTCAACGGGAGCGGCAAGCACTGCAACTGGTCCCTCCAGACGTCCGAGGGACGGAACCTCCTCGAGCCGGGTGCGACGCCGGAGCAGAACATCGAGTTCCTCGTGTTCCTGGTCGCCGTCCTCAAGGGCGTCCACAAGCGGGCCGGCGTGATCCGAGCGGGAATCGCGTGCTCGGGGAACGACCACCGCCTCGGCGCCAACGAGGCGCCGCCGGCCATCATCTCGGTCTTCCTCGGGCGACCAGCTCACCCGCGTCCTCGACGGGATCGAGAAGGGAGAGGGAGCCGGGCAAGAACGGCCTCGAGAAGATCAGCCTCGGCCTCGCGAACCTCCCCGAGGTGGCGCGGGATCAGACGGACCGCAACCGGACCTCGCCCTTCGCGTTCACCGGCAACAAGTTCGAGTTCCGGGCGGTGCCCTCGTCGGCCGCGATCTCGATCCCGGTGGCGTTCGTGAACGCCGCCGTGGCCGAGGCCCTCGACGAGGTCGCCACCGCCCTCTCGGCCCGTATCGCCAAGGGGAAGAGCGTGGCCGACGCCGCCCTCGAGGTCGTGAAGGAGACGATCGTCGAGACGAAGGCCGTCCGCTTCGAGGGGAACAACTACGCCGCCGAGTGGGTCGATGGAGGCCAAGAAGCGCGGCTTGCCGAACCTCAAGAACAGCCCCGAGGCCCTCGCGGAGCTGGTCACGAAGGACAACCGCGCGTTCCTCGCCAAGACGAAGGTCTTCTCGGAGGGCGAGAACGAGGCGCGCTACCACGTGAAGCTCGAGCGATACATCAAGGACATCGAGATCGAGGTCGAGGCGCTCCGCGGGATCGTTTCGGCCTACGTCCTGCCGGCGGCCTACAAGCAGGCGGCTCTCCTCGCCGGGGCGGGCTCCGGCAAGGCCGTGAAGGGCGCCCTCGAGAAGATCAACGGCGCCATCGACGACCTGACGGCCCGCGTGAACGATCTCCACTCCGCGACCGAGAAGGCGTCGGCCGAGGGGCTCGAGAAGAAGGCCAAGCTCTTCGCCGAGACGGTGTTCCCCGGGATGGCCGCGGTTCGCGAGGTCGCCGACGCCATCGAAGACGCGGTATCCGACGAGTTCTGGCCCCTGCCGAAGTACCGGGAGATGCTGCTCCTGATCTGAGTTGAGCGAGGGGGGTGCGCTGCGCCCCCCTCCTTCACTCCGCCCTTATCATTGTCGATGCTCACCCTTGCTGAACTAGTCTAGTTCCCTGCCCTTGGCCGTCCCTCTGCAGGCGGCCCCCTCAGTCTCGTTCCCCATCTCAGACGCCTTCGCTGGCAAAGTCGTCGGGATCTCGGACGGCGACACCATCACGTTCCTTCGAGACCACCAGCGGGTAGGCGAAGTCCACCTTCTGCGTCTCGAACAGCACCCTGTGGCTCAAGAAACTGGAGGCAACGAGCTCCGCGACGCCGTCGATCTGTCGTTGCTCGGAGATGCCTTGGACCGATTGGACCGTTGGGCGAAGGAAGGGCGATAGCCGCGAGACTATGGTGTTGGTGCCGCCCTGGCGTCCGTCGGACACCCTGAGTTGACGGTCTGCGCGAACGTCAATTGAGAGGGGGGGGGCAGGCCCGTCTGATCGAGCTTCCCGGCCTTGCGCGGCTTCCGTGGAAGGGGGGACAAATGGTCCATTGACTCTGCGAGAGGAAGTCCCCACGGTGATCAACAGGGCCAGCGGGTTCGCTCCCTCATGCGGCGGACGAGTCCGTGTGGCAGTCAAGGTGCGCGGAGTGATGACGACGGGCCGGGACGGAGGGCGAGGGAGAGGCAAAGCATTGCCGCTGGCGGGGCCCCCGACCGTGGGTGCGGTGCCCGTGTCTTCGCCGCTGTTCTTTCTTGGCGTGGGTGGGGCTGCGGCCGCCTTCCTCCAACGCCCCAGGCCTTGCTCCCGCTCCCTGCCCAAAGAAACGGAGAACTCCAGTGCTCTGTAAAACCCTCGTATTCAATCGCCTGATGTGGCTCACAGTGGCATGCATCACCACCTGCGGTGGCAGCATCGACGCTGCCCTCATTCCGCAAAACGCCCAAGAGGACAAGACGGGGTCGGCGCTCACACACTCCAACGACTTGTCACGATTCATCGAGCGGAGCTTGTTGGCACAAGGTGTTGCGGGAGCATCAATTGCAATCGTCAGGAACGATCACGTGGTTTACCTGAAGAGCTTTGGCCTCGCTGACGTGGAGAACAAGCGAAGAGCCACGCCACGAACGCCGTTCGCGGTTGCTTCTGTGGCTAAGACGTTCATAGCGACGGCCCTGATGCAGCTATATGAGCGAAGACAGTTCGGCCTGGACGACGACGTGAATCAGTACTTGTCCTTCTCGGTGCGCAACCCGAATTTCCCTGACATCCCGATAACCTTCAGAATGCTCCTATCCCACTCTTCCGGGATTGCCGACAACTGGGATCTCATGTTCGGTCGGCTCTTGTGGAATACCGACCCAGATCCCCAGCTTGAAGCCATATTGCGGGCGTACTTCGACCCTTCCGGAGAGGACTACGACCCCACTTTGAACTTCTTGAATTTCCCGCCGGGTGCGGACAGCTCGTACTGCAACGTCTGTTACACCTTGAACGCGTATCTGGTTGAGGTGCTATCGGGGGAGACCTTCACCAAGTACTGTGAGAGACACGTGTTCGCCCCGCTAGACATACGGGCCGGGTGGTTCATGAGCGACTTTGCAGCATCCAAGCCCGCCGTGGCCATGCCGTACTATTACGACTCGGTAGGTGGCCAATACTATCCCTACGGGTTTTACGACATCGCCCTTGGCTACCCGGCCGGGACCTTCTTCGGCGACAGACGCCGTCTCCTTGACTTCGTGGCTACTTGCCAACATCAACCGCGGAGAACTTTACCATCGCAGAATCCTCAAACCAAAGACCATGGATTTGATGCATTCCCTCATTTCGCCCCTACCTGGCGGAGGGGGATACGGCCTTGGGTTTGAAGTCGAGGATCGTGGCGACGGCATCTACGTGGGGAAGTGGGGGGACTTTGTCGGGGAATCAGCGCACGTTTTCTATCGCAAGGCTGACAAAGTGGGTGTCGTGTTGATCGAGAATGGCTCTCCGTGGGATCAAAGGGACGCGGGGGTTGCAGCCAGGGCCGACCTGCTCAAGCGTCTGTTTGACGAGGGGACCACACGTTGATGACGAGCCGGTTCCTACGCCAGAAACCGGTTCGATGCTGTCGCCGTGAACCTGCTACCGAACTACCCGGGCTGAACCCGGCCACGAAGACGTGCTGTTCTGAGGTGCGACCTCGCGGTTGACGCTCAGTGGGAGCAGTGGCGTCCGCGACCTTCGCCGCGAGCCGCCTTCACCCAGCAAGACTAAGTCTACGCCCGCAAGAGCTGCCAGACGAAGCCCGGATCGAGGGCGCTCTTCGCCGGCACGAAGTCGCCGGCGATGCCCACGAGCTGATCGGCGAGATCCGGGCGTCTCGCCAGGCGCTTCGCCACCGCGTCCCCCAGGGCCGGCCAACCCACAATCGTCTGCATCAGCCGGTTGACGCGGAACTTGTCCCGGGTGGCCCGGTGGCGGGCGCGGTCATAGTCCCGCAGGTCCGGCACGCCGCGGGCGGCGAGGGCCTGATGCCCCACGGCTGCGGCCATCTCGGCTCCGCGGAGGGCCAGCGTGACGCCTTCGCCGGTGAACGGGTCGTAGAACCCGGCGGCGTCCCCCACGAGGAGGGCACCGGGTGCCGAGACACGGCGGGCCTCGAGGGCCAGTGGGCCGATGGCCCGGGGCCCATCGACGAGGCGAGAGCCCTCGAGGCGCTCCGCAATTCGCGGCCAGCGCTCTCGCAGCTCGCGGCGGTAGAAGCCTTCGAGGTCTCCCGCCGCGGCCCGCAGCGACCGGGCCTCGAGGACGAACGCGACGTTGGCCAGGTCCGGCGACAGGGGAGCGATGCCGCAGTAGCCCCCCTGGCCCACGTGCATCTCGCCGCGCTCCTCGAGTCCCTGGATCCCTTCCCAGTATCCGCGGACGGCGAAGCGTCGCATCGTGCGGTGCTCACGCAGCAGGCCGAGACCGCGGGCCACGACGCTTCGGCGCCCCTCGGCTCCGACGACGAGGCGCGCGCCGACCGTCTCGGGGCCACGATGGCTCTCGCAGGCCAGGCCGATCGCCTCGCCGCCGCCGCCACGAACGAGCCCCGTCACCCGCGCTCCCTCCCGGACCTCGACGCCCGCGTCCCGAGCGGCCGACAGCAGCACGGCGTCGAGACGCTCCCGCCGAACGGCGAACCCGGGGCGGGAGATCCGACGATAGTCGCCCCGAAACTCCGTGCCGTCGGTGGACGTGAGGGCCATCCCTCGGACCGGGAAGGGGCGCAGCCCCCGCACGGCGGCCGCGGCTCCCAGGTCCTCGAGGAGCCTCCACGCTTCTGGGGAGACGCTCTCGCCGCAGATCTTGTCCCTGGGGAAGCGCGCGGCGTCGAGAAGGAGCACGTCGTGGCCGCGCTGGCGCAGGAAGATCGCCGTGGCCGCCCCGGCTGGACCGCCTCCCGCCACGACGACCTCGCGCGCTTCGGTCATGCCGCCCTCTCGGCCACGGCCACGAGGCGATACGGGAACGAGCGACGGATCCTCACGCCCGGGATCCCCGCGTCCGCGAAGGCGGCCCGCAGCTCCTCGGGGCGGAAGGCGCGGCGTATGGAGAGAAGGCCGTCGGCCACGCTGACGGGCGAACGGAAGAGGAGCGGGAAAGCCACGCGGCCGAAGAGATACGGGACCCGGGCCCGGTGGAGGTCGTTGACGACCAGGGCGCGGCGCGCCAGGGCGAAGAGCGACGCCAGGAGCGGAGCCACGGCGGGCGCGTCGAAGTGATGAAGGAACAGCGATGCCGTCACCACGTCGAACGAGCGCGGGCGGAACGGCAGGCGAAGAACGTCTCCCAGGACGCGCTCGACGCCGGCGGGGGTCTGCCGAAGGTGGACGAGCTTGATGTCCAGCCCCACGACGACGAGACGTCCGCCCAGCTCGCCGCGCAAGCCGTGAGGCACGTCAGCCGAGCCGCACCCGACGTCGAGGAGGCAGGGGCGCGGGCACCCCGCCAGGAAGGGGCCCACGGCCTGCCGCATCGAGCGCCGGCCGCCGAGCCATCGGTTGACGAAGCGGAGGTCCGCCAGGCTGCGGACCGCCTCCGCCTCGTCCACCCCTTCGTCGAGGAGCTCCGGATCGGTGGCTCTCTTCGAGAAATCCGGCATTCAGCAGAACTCGAGGAGCGCGAACTCGGCGCCGAACCCGGGCCCGAAGGCGCCCAGGAGACCCTTCTCGCCGGCGCGCACGTCGGCGCAGCGGAGCATCTCGTCCAGGACGAAGAGGACCGTCACCGAGCTCATGTTCCCGTGGGCCGCCAGGACTGCCTCGGTGGGGGCCAGGTCGCACGGCCTGAGGCCGAGGCGCTCGGTCATCACCTCGATGATCTTGCGCCCGCCGGGATGCAGGATCCATCGGCTGATGTCCGCCCGCGACAGGCTCCGGGGGCCCAGGAAGGCGTCGACGCCGGCTTTCACCTCGCGCTCGACGAAGGGAGCCAGCTCACGGTCCAGGATGATCTGGAGCCCCTGGTTGCGCAGCCGGAAGCCCATGAGGTGCGTGGTGCCGGGGAAGAAGAAGCTGTCGGCGTCGAGGAGACGCACGAGGCCGGCGGAGGCGAGCGGGTGGTCCGCCCCCACGAGTACGGCCGCCGCGCCTCCGTCGCCGAAGATGGCCGACGACACGATGTTGGTGGCGGAGCGGTCCCAGCGCTGGAACGTCAGGCTGGACAGCTCGACGGCCAGCACGAGGGCGGCGCGATCGGGGTGCGCCGCGAGGTGGTCCGCGGCTCGGGCGAGCCCCACGACGCCCCCCGCGCACCCGCTCTCGGTGATGGGGAGGCGGACGAGGCGCGGGCCGAGGCCGAGAGCGTCGGCCACGTAGGCATCGAGAGCCGGGATCATGAAGCCGGTGCACGAGACGCTGACGACCAGATCGACGTCGGCCGGCACGAGACCGGCGCTCGCCAGGGCTCGCCGCCCCAGGTCCACCGCGATATCCCGCGCGAACTCGCCGTACCGGTCGTTCTGCCCCTCGAAGTCGCGGGGGAAGAAGACCTCCTCGATGGGCACCACGCTGGCCCGGGAGGCGACGCCCGCGGCGGCGTACACGGGAAGGAGACGCAGGGCGTTCGGGTCGTCGCTCTCGGCGAGCCACTCCTCGACCCAACGCGTGACGATCTCCTGGTCGTACCGGATACGGAGGAACGAACCGCTCGACCGAGAGCACGGTGGCCATCGGCGAACGGAGGATCAAGCGCTCGGGTGGTCCCTAGAACGGAACGTCGTCGTCGGAGACCTGGAAGTCGTCGGCGGGCGGACCTTCCCTGGCTTCGGCGGGGCCGCTGGCGCGCCCTCCGCCTCCTCCCTCGCCGCGCCCCCCGAGGAGGACGAGACGCGAGTTGGGGCCGCTGACGCGGATCTTCGTCATGTACTTCTTGTTGCCGTCCTTGTCGGTCCACTCGTCGTACCGGATGCTCCCCTCGATGTAGACCTGCTTCCCCTTCGAGCAGTAGTCCCGGACGACCTGCGCGGTCTTGCCGAAGACCTCCACGCGGTGCCACTCCGTGCGCTCCTGCTTCTGGCCGCTCTTGTCGGTCCAGTTCTCGCTCGTGGCGAGGGAGAAGTTGGCGATGGGCTCACCGCCCTGGGTGTAGCGGATCTCGGGGTCCTTCCCGAGGTTGCCGATGAGGACGACCTTGTTGACGCTGGCCATGTGGCCTCCCTAAGGGTTGAGCTTCTCGCGGGCCTTCCGCCCCGCCTCGGAGTTGGGGTAGTGCTCGGCCACGTAACGGTACTCGATCAGGGCCTGGCTGCGGCGCCCGAGGCGCTCCAGCGCGAGCCCCTTCTTGAACCGCCCGTCGGGGAGCTTGTCGCTCGAGGGGAAGTCCCGGACCAGGGAGTTCCACGCGTCGATGGCCTCGGCGTACTTCTGCTTCCCGTAGAGACATTCCCCGATCCAGTACTGGGCGTTGTCCGAGAAGTCGGTGTTCGGGAAGGCCCGCAGGTACTCCTGGAAGCCCTGGATGGCCACGTCGTAGTTGCCGCGGGCGTAGTCGGCGTAGGCCTGGCTGTAGAGCTCGCGGGGGGCAGGCGGCGTGCCGGCCACGGCCGACGCCGGAGGAGCCGGAGCCGGCACCGCGCCGCCGGGGATCACCGGTCCGCCCGGGGAGGCGGGAGGCGCTCCGAAGGTCGGCGCCTGCGCCGTCGCCGCGCCTTGTCCCGCCTGGAAGCGCTCCGCCAGCTCGCCCAGGCGCTCGCTCATCTCCTTGAGGCTGATCTGGAGCTGCTCGTCCTGGACCCGGCGGTCCTGGGTCGCCTTCTGGTACGCGGCGGTCTGGGCGGCCAGCTGCTCGTTGAGCCTCTTCAGCTCCCTCTGGTTCTCCTCGGCGAGCCTCTGGAGGTCGCTCACCTGCGTCTGGAGCGTCGAGACCTGGATCTGGAGCCGCTCGGTCTCCTTGCTGGCGGCCCGGACCGGGCCCGCGAGACCGGCGACGAGGAGGACGGCGGCGGAAAATTCACGTTTCACGGGGACCTCCGGAAGGACGAGCGCCTGGGCGGCCTCATCATATAACCAACGCGAGCGCGCGCCGCGGGCTACTGTGACACGGCGAAGTGCGCGCGCCGGTTCCGCGCCCACGAGGACTCGTCGTGTCCGGGAACGACGGGGCGCTCCTTGCCGTACGAAACCGCGGTGAGGCGGCTCGCGGGAACGCCTTTGCTGACGAGGTAGTCCCGCGCCGCCTGGGCGCGCCGGTCGCCGAGAGCGAGGTTGTACTCGATGGTGCCGCGCTCGTCGCAGTGCCCCTCGACGCGGATGCGCAGGCCCGGGTGGGCTTGGATCCACTGGGCGTGCTTGTCGAGGGTGGCGCGAGCCTCGTCGCTGAGAGTGGCCTCGTCGAGGTTGAACCGGACGTCGGCCAGGGGCCCGCCCTCGCCGTTTGCGTCCGAGAGCATGTCCCGGGTGATGGCGCCCGACCCGTCGAGGGCGCTCAGGTCAGCGCCTTCGCTCCCCTCAGGCGCCGGGGGCGGAAGGGGCTTCGTGGCGCCACCGGGATGGCTCGTGGTCACCGCCGGGGGACGCTTGTGGCCGCAGCCCACCGTAGCCACGAGCGGCCAGGACAACGGCAAGAGAGAGCTTCGATCGCGTCATCATGCCTCCGAGTCGCGACGTCACGGGCCCCAGTCGGGCTGGACGTTGTTGCCCGGGCCGGTGGCGAGAGCCTGAACTTCGGTGCCGTTCCGGTCCGAGACGGTGATCTGCCAGTTCTGCCCCCGGCTACACGAAAAGACGAGGTGGCGCCCGTTGGGAGCCCAGGAAGGATACTCACAGCTCCCGCGCCCCTGGGTGATCTGTCGCACCTGCCGCGTCGCCAGGTCCACCACGGCCACCTCGAAGCCCCCTTCGAGCCGCGAGGTGTAGGCGATCTCGCTGTACTGCTTCGAGGGGTTCCAGGCGGGTGCGTCGTTGTAGTTCCCCACGGTCGAGAGGCGGCGCACGTTCAGCCCCTCGGTGTCCATGATCCAGATCTGCGGCGAGCCGCTCCGGTTGGACGTGAAGGCGATCTCCTGCCCCGTGGGGCTCCAGCAGGGCGCCGTGTCGGAGCCGGGGCTGCTGGTGAGCCGCCGCGCCTCGGTGCCGTCGGCGTTGGCCACCCAGATCTCCATGTTGCCGCTCTTGTTGCTGGCGTAGGCGATGCGCTTGCCGTCGGGGCTCCACGAGGGGGCGAAGGCCTGCCCGGCCTTGCCGGCCGTCAGGTTCGTGCTCTTCCCCTCGAAGATCGACGCGATGAAGATCTCGGGGGAGCCCAGCCGATAGGACACGTAGGCGAGCGAGCGCCCGTCGGAGCTCCAGTTGGGAAGGATGTTGAGGGACTGGTTCACCGTGACGCGGCGCGGGTTGAAGCCGTCGTAGTCGACGATGTACAGCTCCTTCGATCGCTTCTCCTTGGTGGCGTCACGGTCGGAGGTGAAGGCGATCTTGGTCCGCGCCACGCCGCGGTTCTGCGTGAGCGCCACGATGTCGTCGGACGCCTGGTGGGCGATGATGCGCGGGTTGTCGGCCTTGGCCGAGTAGCGTCTTCCGGAGCGGGTTCTGGCCCGAGTCGACGAAGTAGACCTTGGCCTCCACCGTGACGTCGGCACCGTTGGCCTCAGCGCGAGTCACGACGAGGACCTTGGCCCCGATGGACTTCCAGTCCTCGAAGTTCGGCGCGTCGGGGTTCATGGGCGGGATCGCGGAGAAGAGGCTGTCGGGCACGAACTGGAAGAGCCCCTCGAACTTCAGGTCCGCCCGCAGCACCTGCGTGACCACGCGGCAGGCGTCGCGGGTCGCGTCGTCTCCCTTCTTGGGAATGCAGTCGGGGATGGCGAAGCGCTGGGCCTCGCCGCCGATGATGATCTCTGCGGGGCCGCCGCCCGGCGCAGACGGCTGTTGCGCAACACCGACGCGCGTCAACGCGATCGCGGCGGCCGTCGCGGCGACGAGACGGCGACGCTACGACGTCGGCTTGAAGAGCGCCTGGATCGGGTATCGGTCTGTTCCATAGTTCTTGGGGAGCGGCCCGAAGGGCGCCGCCGACGAGATCGCGCGCTGGGCGGCCAGGTCCAGCGTGAAGACGCCGCTCGGCTGCACCACCTTGATGTCGGTGACGGAGCCGTCGGCGAGGATCGTGAAGCTGACGGTCACCGACTGCGTGCCGGCCGCCCGCATCTGTTGGGACCAGAGCAGCCAGATCTTCCGCTGCACGCCGGCGAGGTACCAGTCGCCTCCGACGTCGGTTCCACCCGGGACGCCCGGGCCAGGCGGTCCGAACTCGAGGCCCGGCGTCTGCGTCGACGTCCCCGTCCCTCCGGCCATGCCTCCGGATCGAGGCGGGGGAGTCGGGTTCTTGTCGGGCTTCCGGGCCTTCTTTGCGTCCAGCTCCGGCAGGCCCTTCCGCGGTTCTTCCTTGGGGGGCTTCAGGACCTTCTGCGGTTCGGGTTTCGGAGGAGCGGCCTCGGGCTTGACCGGCTGCGCTACCTCCGGGGCGGGCGCGGGTTCCTGGGCGGTCGGCGAGCCTTGCCCGCCGCGCGGGAGCGGAACCATGAAGCCGTCCTGGACCTTGCAGGATCGGGCTCGTGGGGCCCGAGCAGCGCGACCAGGACCGTCCCTCCCAGAAGGAGGCCATGGCCCACGACCGAGAGGATCATCCCGCCGGGGAGCCCCTGGTCCATCTCCTCGCGCTCGACGATCAGGCGGTCGACGGCGTCGATCACTTCGCGGCCTTCTCCTGGGGAAGGACGTAGGCGAAGCCGACCTGGTCGACGCCGGCGTGCTTCAGCTTGTCCATGACCTCGATGACCTTGCCGTAGCGGAGGCTCTCGTCGGCGCGGAGGTAGACGACCTTCGAGGTCCTGCCCTCCATCATCCCATGGAGCGTGTCCTCGAGGAGCACCATCGCGACCGGCTTGTCGGCCACGTACACACGCCCGTCGGCTTTGATCGAGACCGTGATGCGCTCCTCGGGTTCGTTCTGCGGCTGGTTCGCCACCGGGCAGCGAGACGTCGATCCCGCGGCTCATCATCGGCGCCGTGACCATGAAGACGAGGAGCAGGACGAGCACCACGTCCACGAGCGGCGTGACGTTGATGTCGCCGAGGGCCGGGGCCGAGCGCCGCGCCCGCGAAGACCACGGTACGTGGCCGCCGCGCTCGCCGCCGCCTCCTGGCCTCCGGCCTGCATCCTATGTGAAGTTACGCTCGACGATGTTGAGGAATTCCAGGGCGAAGTCGTCCATCATCGACGCCAGGACCTTGATCCGGCTGTTGTAGTAGTTGAAGAAGACCGCCGCCGGGATGGCCGCCGCGAGACCCGCGGCGGTGGTGATCAGGGCCTCGGAGATCCCCGGCGCCACGACGGCGAGGTTCGCCGAGCCCATGCGGCCGATGTCGCCGAAGGCCGTCATGATCCCCCAGACCGTGCCGAAGAGCCCGACGAACGGGCTCACGCTCGCGGTCGTGGCCAGGAAGCTGACGCGGCGCTCGAGGCGCGTGCCCTTCCACCGTGGCCGCGCGCGCGAGGGAGCGCGAGAGCGACTCGAGGCTCTTCACCGTGGGCTTGGCCGCGGTGCCGCCGGCCGTCGAGCCCGCCGCGCCGCGCACCTGCTGGTTCACCTCGAGATACCCCGCCTGGAAGACGCCCACGAGCGGGCTGGCCTTGAGCTGCACGCAGACCGAGTTGACCTCGGAGAACTTGCTGCTCTTGCGGAAGACCTGGAGGAACGTCTGGGACTGGCGCGTAGGCGCTGTGGAGGACGAGGCCCTTGTAGACGATGATGGCCCACGAAACGATCGAGAAGACGACCAGGAGCAGCAGCACGGCGCGGGCCATCGGGCCCGGTGTGGCCGACCCAGCCCCCGAGACCACCCGAAAACGCGCTGCTCTGGGCCAGGACCAGGAGGGGAGAGAAAGAACAACAGATACCTCTCTAAATAGCGCTACCGGCTGAGGATGCCACAAGCGGTGGTGGCTGTCAATGACGGATGCCGGGGCGGTCCCACGGCTGCGTCTCGTTGATGTATCGTGATTTACAGCCACGCCGGGGGTGTGCTATCCTCCGCCGGGAGCCCGAGCTCCATGATTAAGTGCCTTAGAATCAACAATATCGCACTGATCGCCTCCGCCGAGCTGGAGTTCGGCCCGGGGCTCAACCTCCTCACGGGAGAGACGGGAGCCGGCAAGTCGATCCTCGATCGACGCCCTCGGGCCTGCTGCTCGGGGAGCGGGCCTCGACGCGATCTGATCCGAACGGGGAGTCCCAGGCCGTCGTCGAGGGGATCGTGGAGAGCACCGAGGGGGCGGCGCTCCTCGAGGAACACGCCCTGCCCGCGCGACGGCGACGAGATCGTCCTGCGCCGGGAGATCCAGGCCACGGGAAGGGCCGGGCGACCGTGAACGGCGCGCTGGTCCCCGTTGACTCTCTTGCGCGAGCTGGGCGAGCGCCTCGTGGTCGTCCACGGCCAGCACGAGCCGCAGGGGCTCGCTGAACCCCGACACCCACCTCGGGATCGCTCGACGGCCATCGCCGGCCTGGCCGCGGCCACCGCGGCGCTCGGCGCGCCCTTCCGCCGACTCCGAGAGACCGAGGCCGCCCTCGAAGCCCTGCGCCACGGGGCGCGCGAGGCCGAGCGCCGACGCGAGATGCTCGAGTTCCAGGCCGGCGAGATCGAGAAGGCCGGGCTGGCGCCTGGCGAGGAGGAGGCGCTCCGCCAGGAGAAGGGCGTGCAGGCCAACGCCGGCCGGCTCGCGACCCTGTCCCAGGAGGCCTACGCCGCGCTCTACGAGGACGAGGGCGCGGTCCTCACGCGCCTCGGCGCCGTCTACCGGCGGATCGAGGAGCTGGCCACGATCGACCCGCGGTTCGCCCCATTCGCCGAGGGACGCAAGGGGATCGCCGCGCCAGCTCGAGGACCTGGCCCTCTTCCTGCGGGACTACGCGCGACGGCCTCCAGGTGACCCCTGGACGTCTCGACGAGATCGAGTCGCGGCTGGCGCTGATCGAGCGGCTCAAGCGGAAGTACGGGGCCATCGGTCGAGGAGATCCTGGCCTTCGGCGAGCGGTGCCGGCGGGAGCTTCAGGCCGATGGGCTCCCCGGAGGAGCGCGAGCGCGCCCTGGAGCAGGAGCGCGACCAGGCGGCCAGGACGTATCTCGAGGCGGCTCGTGCGCTCTCCGAGGCGCGTCGAAAGGCCGCCCCCGATCTGGAGAAGAAGATGGAGGGGGAGCTGGCCCTCCTGGCCATGGAGCGAACGCGGTTCGGCGTGCGCTTCGATCCCGAGACCCCTGACGGACGAGAGCGCCTCGTGGACCGAGCAGCGGCCTGGAGCGAGCCGAGTTCCTCCTCTCCCCGAACCCCGGCGAGGAGCTGCGTCCCCTGGCCCGGATCGCCTCCGGCGGCGAGCTGTCGCGCATCCTGCTGGCCCTCGAGTCCGTAGCCAGCAGCGGCGCCGCCGGGAGGACGCTCGTTTTCGACGAGGTGGACGCCGGAATCGGCGGGCGGGTCGCCGAGGTCGTCGGCCGGAAGCTCCGGACGATCGCCGAGCGCGCAGCAGGTCCTGTGCGTCACCCACCTGCCGCAGATCGCCTCCCTCGCCGAATCCCACCACGCGGTGCAGAAGCGCGTCGCGCGCGGCCGGACCCACGCCGAGGTCCAGGTCCTCTCGTCCGAGGAGCGCGTCGAGGAGGTCGCGCGGATGCTCGGTGGCGAGACGCTCACCGAGACGACGCGACGCCACGCGCGTGAGATGATCAAGCAAGGGCTGCGCTCGTGACACGGACCATTCGATGACAGCAGAGGAAAAGACGCTTCCACATCCAGACGTTCGGCTGTCAGATGAACGTCAACGACTCCGAGAAGGTGGCGGGGCTGTTGCTCGCCGACGGGCACGAGCGCGCGGATGGCCCGGACGACGCGGACTTCGTCTTCATCAACACCTGCGCGGTCCGCGAGCGCGCCTCGGAGAAGCTGTTCCACTACACTGGGACGCCTTCGGCGGGCCCGAGAAGGATCGGCCGGAGCTGCGCGTGGGCGTCGGCGGATGCGTGGCTCAGCTCCACGGGAAGGACATCCTGGCGCGGGCGAAGAACGTGGACCTCCTCGTCGGCACCCACACGTTCGGCCGCGTCCCCGAGCTGCTCGCAGCCGCCCTCGCGACCGGCGAGACCCAGGTCGATCTCGACCGGAGCGCCGATTCGTTCGGCGATCCCGTCCGAGAACGTCGCCCATTCGAGCGCCATCCGTACGCGCCTTCGTCACCGCCATGGAGGGGTGCAATCACGTCTGCAGCTTCTGCGTCGTACCGCGGACCCGGGGGATCGAGGTCTGCCGGCGCCCCGAGGAGATCGTGCGAGGAGGTCCGATCGATCGTCGCCCGCGGTGTCCCGGAGGTGATGCTCCTCGGCCAGACGGTCAACGCCTACCGCCACGGGGAAACGGACTTTCCCGCGCCTGCTGGCTCGCGTCCACGACGTGGAAGGCCTGGAGCGTCTGCGGTTTACGACGTCCCACCCCAGCCACGTGGGGCCTGCATTGGCCGCGAGCTCTTCGGGATCTTCCCAAGCTCTGTCCCCATCTGCATCTGCCTGTGCAGTCCGGCTCGGATCGCATCCTCGCCTCGATGCGACGGGGCTATACCGCGGCAGAGTATCGCGCCATCGTGGCGCTTCTGCGAGACCACGTACCGGACCTGGCCCTCTCGGGGGACGTCATCGTCGGGTATCCCGGTGAGACCGAGGACGACTTCCAGGCCACGGTCTCCTTGGTGGACGACGTCGGCTTCGACGGCCTCTTCGTCTTCGCCTACTCGCCACGCCCCGGGACGACGGCTGTCCGCCTCCCGGACGACATCGCCGAGGGCGAGAAGCTGCGGCGAGTGAACGTCCTGAACTCCCACCAGCAGCGCGCCCAGGCCGAACGCAACGCCACGCGCGTGGGGCAGCGCGAGGAGGTCCTGATCGAGAGCGTCGAGGCACCGGGTCGCCTCTCGGGCCGGACGCCTCACTTCCGAATCGTCCACCTCGACGGACCGGAGACGCTCCTCGGAATGCGCGTCCGCGTGGACGTCACTGGGAGCGGACCGAACGCGCTCAGGGGGCGGATGATCCCTCCAAGCGATTCATTGACAGAGGGTTCCGCCGTCCCTATATTGTGACCGGTCCCGCGGAGGCGGCATGCAGATCGAGATGACGATCAAGGGGTTGATGATCGACCCCATCACCAACATGCCGATCATCGTCCTTCGCGACGAGGAAGGTCAGCGCATCCTGCCGATCTGGGTGGGGGTCTTCGAGGCCAATGCAATCGCCCTGCAGATCGAGAAGGTCGAGACCCCTCGGCCGATGACCCACGACCTCCTGAAGAACATCATCAACGACCTGAAAGCGAGCGTCGAGCGCATCGTGGTGTGCGGCCTGAAGGAGAACACCTTCTACGCGACCATCGAGCTGCGCGCCTTCGGAGGGAGCGTCACGATCGATGCGCGCCCCTCGGACGCGATCGCGCTCGCGCTTCGGACGCAGTCTCCGATCTTCGTCGAGGAGGACGTGATCCAGGACGCCAAGGGCCTGGAGGCGGGCAAGGAATCCCACGACGTCGGTCGCCTTCGAAAGTGGCTCGAGGGCCTCTCCGACGAGGAGCTGGGCAAGTACAAGATGTAAGGGACGTCACGCGTTCTCCGCCGCCTCCCGTTTACCCTTGACCCTCGCGCGCCGGATTGCCTAAGATGCGCTCGGTTCCATGCCTGCCTTCCCCCGGGTGACGTGTTGATCACCATCGCCATCGCCAACCAGAAGGGCGGCGTCGGGAAGACGACGACCGCGATCAACCTCGCCGCGGCCCTGGCCATGCGCGGACGTCGGACGCTGCTCGTCGACCTGGATCCCCAGGGGAACTCGTCGATGACGTACCTCGACGTCCGGTCGCTGGCGCGGTCGATGTACGACGTCCTGGGCGAGGGGATCCCGCTGGCGGACGTCATCATTCCCTCGGCGGTCCCGAATCTGGAGCTGGCGCCGTCGCGCATCTCCCTTGCGAAGATCGAGGCCAAGCTCGTCGGAGAGATCGACGGCCACTTCAAGCTGAAGGACGCCATCGAGAGCATCCGGGACCGCTTCGAGTTCGTGATCATCGACACGCCGCCGGCCCTCGGCCTCATCACCGTCAACGCGCTGGTGGCCGCCACGCATCTGCTCGTCCCCGTGCAATCGAGCTACTTCGCCTTGGAGGGGACCGACGACCTTCTCGAAACCGTGGAGAAGATCCGTTCCCGGCCCAACCCGAACCTCAAGCTGCTGGGAGCCGTCATCACGCTCCACGACAAGCGCACGACGCTGTCCCGAGACGTCCAGAAGGCCATCGGGAACGTCTTCGGAGATCGCGTCTTCCAGACGACCATCAGCAAGAGCATCCGTCTCGAGGAGAGCCCGGCCCACCGCGAGTCCATCTTCACTTTCGCGCCGCAATCCACCGGCGCCTACGAGTACTACCGCCTCTGCGAGGAGGTGATCGAACGTGTCTAACATCCGCCGTATGGGCCTTCCCGACGCTCTGCGCATGCGTCACGACTCCCACTTCGTCGAACAGCTCGGACGCCCCGGGGGGACGCCGGTGGGACGCCTCATTCCCATCGAGGACATCGAACCCAACCCCCACCAGCCGCGCCAGGCGCTCGGGGACCTGTCCGAGCTGATCGCGTCCATCCGCGAGAAGGGGATTCTCGAACCGATCCTGGTGCGGCCGAAGGGGAGCCGCTTCCAGATCATCGCCGGCGAGCGACGCTTCCGCGCTGCGACCGAGGCGGGGCTGGCCGACATCCCGTGCGTCGTGCGTGACACCTCCGACGCCGAGACCATGGAGATCGCGCTCATCGAGAACCTCCAACGCAAGGATCTCAGCGCCTTTGAAGAAGCCGACGGCCTCAAGACGTTGGCCGAGACGTATGGTTATACGCACGAAAAGATGGCCGAGAAGATCGGGAAGAGTCGGAGCGCCCTGACCGAGACGCTCTCTCTCACGGCCATGCCGGATCACGTTCGAGAGCTTTGTCGGCTGGCCGACATTTCGTCTAAGTCATTGCTGCTACAGATTGTTAGGCAATCTGATTCCAAGAAAATGGTCGCCTTGGTCGGCCAACTGCAGCAAGAGGGCGCCACGCGAGAGACCGCTCGTCGGCTCGCGCGAGAGGGCAAGCCCAAGACGGCAGCCAAGGGCCGCCCGCAGAACTATGTCTTCCGTTACCAGCCGAAGGAGAGGTCGTTCTCCCTCGCCCTTCAGTTCCGGAAGAGCCAGGTTCCCCGCGAGGAGATCGTTCGCGCCCTGCAAGCCATCATCGAAGACCTGACCCGCGAAGACGAGTAGCACCCCGCTGGTCAGAATTTCCTTGAGCTATTGGAGGTCAAATACCTTCTCCAACGGCTATTTCCCCTCTGGACTAGCAGCACGAGGACGATCTCGCCCGCCTTCCTCTACAGGCGGCGTGAGGATAGGCACGGCCGTCCTCGTCTTGCGATCCACCACGTCGACCGCAGCGAGGTTGGGCATCGCCGGACGACGCCACAATCGGGGGATCGGTCCCGGCGCCCGTGATATATGATCGCCGCCCATGAAAGCCGGCACGCGCATCCACCGCCTGGCGAGGATCGCCGGGAAGGTGGCCTGGGCGCTACTCGACCGAAGCCATCCCCTGCTCGTCCACGTGGTCCCGATGCGGCGCTGCAACCTCTCCTGCGCCTACTGCAGCGAGTACGACACCGTCTCGAAGCCGGTGGCGCTCGCCGCGATGCTCGAGCGGATCGACCGGCTGGCCGACCTGGGCACCGCGATGGTGACCGTCAGCGGCGGCGAGCCCCTGATGCACCCGGACCTCGAGCGCATCGTGGCTCGCGCGCGCCAGCGGGGGATGCTCGTCTCGCTCATCAGCAACGGGTACTACCTCTCGCCCGAGCGGATCGACGCCCTGAACCGGGCGGGGCTCGACCACTTCCAGATCAGCATCGACAACGTGGAGCCCGACGAGAGCTCGACCAAGAGCCTGCGCGTCCTGGAGCCCAAGCTCCGGTGGCTCGCGGAGCGGGCCGACTTCACGGTCACGATCAACTCCGTGCTGGGCGGCGGCGTGAAGAAGCCCGAGGACGCGGTGGTGATCGCCCGGCGCGCGCGGGAGCTGGGCTTCGGTAGCTCCCTCGGCATCGTTCACGACGGCCACGGCCAGCTGAAGGCCTTGAGCCCCGCCGAGATGAGGGTCTACGAGGAGCTGCGCCGGATGCAGGGGCGCGGCTTCTCGCGCCTCAATCGGCGCTTCCAGGACAACCTGGCCCATGGGCGCCCCCACGAGTGGAGCTGCCGGGCCGGGGCGCGCTATCTCTACGTCGACGAGAAGGGAATCGTCAGCTACTGCTCCCAGCAGCGCGGCATGCCCGGGATTCCCCTCGAGCGCTTCACGCCGCGAGGACGTCCGGCGCGAGTACCGGTCCAAGAAGAGCTGCGCTCCCTTCTGCACGGTGAACTGCGTCCAGCAGGTCGCCCTGCTCGACAACTGGAGATCCCCCCAGACGCGTCTGCGGCCGGTCTTCCCTCGAACGCGGGGGTCCCGCGCCGCCCACGCCCCCGGGGCCCCAGGGCGACGGCGTTCTCGCCGGGTAGCCGGATGCCTGAGCCCGATCTCCGCGCTCTGGTGACCGGTGCCTCCAGCGGCATCGGCGCCTCGTTCGCCCGCGCCATCCGTTCCCGCGGCGAGCGCCTGGTGCTCGTGGCACGGCGTGAGGATCGCCTGCGCGTCGCTCGCACAGGAGCTCGGCGGCGGCGGGGACGTGGCCGTCGTCGTTGCCGACCTGGCCGCGCCCGACGGGCCCGAGCGGCTCCAGGCGGAGGTCGAGCGCGCGGGGTTCCAGGTCGACTTCCTCGTGAACAACGCGGGATCCGGCGACACCGGGCGCTTTCGCCGACCAGCCGATCGAGCGCCTGCGCGCCATGATCGACCTGAACGCCCGCGCCCTGGTGGAGCTGACCCGGCGCTTCCTCCCCGGGATGATCCAGAGGGGACGCGGCCGGATCGTCAACGTGGTCTCCAACGGGGCCTTCCAGCCCGTCCCGTATCTGAACGTCTACGCCGCGACGAAGAGCCTCGTGCTCTCGTTCACCGAGGGGCTGGCCACGGAGCTCGAGGGGACCGGGGTTCGCGTGCAGGCGCTGTGTCCCGGCCTCACCGAGACCGAGTTCTTCGACGTCGCCCGGACGAGCAGGGACCTCATGGTCAACCGGCTCCCGCGGATGACCCCCGAGGACGTGGTCGCCTGCTCGCTTCGGGGGCTGGAGAAGGGGAGGCTCCGGGTCATCCCGGGTTTCCAGAACCGCCTCCTCGCGTCGGTCGTGCGCTTCGTCCCTCGTTCGCTGGCCCGAGGGATCGCGGCGAGGCTCTACAAGCCCCGGTACCCCTGACGGGGAGGCGCCCCGGCTTTTTGTGGTGGCGGGCTTCCCCGGACCCCCAAGGGCTGGTAAAATATCGAGTCGCTTTTGTGACCCCCGGGCCATCCCTTTCGCCCGTCTCGTCCGGGGATGCCAATGATTTGAGGTGCAGCCTATGGACGCGGTCCAGAAGAAGGACGCCGCCAAGCCGACGTTCTCGGACTACGACTACAGCAATTTCTACTACGGCGCGGGAGACGACCCCGTCAACCTCCTGGGGCCCTTCCGGGACTGGTACGAGGAGGCCGTCCCGAACGGCTACTACCTCTACTCCGAGCCCCTGGAGACGGCGCCCACCACGAGGGCGCGGGTCAAGAACCGGAAGACGGGCGTCGTCCAGGACCTGCTGAACCTGGCCTCCTACAACTATCTGGGGATCTCGTATCGCCCGGAGGTGAAGAAGGCCGCCATCGACGCCGTCGAGAAGTACGGCCTCGGGGCCTCCGGCTCGCCGATCCTCTCGGGAACGATGGACGTCCACTTGAAGCTCGCCGACGCCATGGCCCGCTTCAAGGCCAAGGAAGCGGCGATCCTGTTCCCGACGGGATACAGCGCCAACGTGGGCTTCATCTCGAGCCTGATGCGGGCGGGGGACAACGTCATCATCGACCAGTACTCCCACGCCTCCATCGTCGACGGGGCGATCCTGGCGAAGTCCAAGACCGTCTTCTTCCGCCACAACAACCCCATGGACCTGGAGCGGAAGCTCCTGAAGTGCACGGGGAAGAAGCTCGTCATCGTCGAGGGCGTGTACTCGATGGACGGCGACGTCTGCCAGCTCCCGGAGATCGTCGAGGTGTGCAAGCGCCACGGCGCCCGGATCCTGATCGACGAGGCCCACTCGACGTTCCTCTTCGGCCCCAACGGGCGCGGCGTGGCCGAGCACTTCGGCCTCGACAAGGAGGTCGACTTCCACCTCGGGACCTTCTCGAAGAGCCTCGGCGGGCAGGGCGGCTTCGTGTGCGGATCGAAGGACCTGATCGACTACGTCAACGCATTCGGCCGGTCGCGGTTCTTCTCGTGCAACCTGGCGCCGCCCATCGCCGCGGGCCTGTTGGCGGGCGTCGAGATCGTCGAGAACGAGCCGCAGCTCCGCGCCAAGCTCTGGAGCAACGTGGCCTACCTCCGGCGCCGGTTCGCCGAAGAGGGAATCGACATCGGCAAGAGCACGTCCCAGGTGATGCCGGTCCTGGTGAACAACGACGCCAAGGTGTTCGCCGTCGCCGAGAAGATCCAGAACCGCGGGCTCTATCTCCAGCCGGTCACCTACCCGGCGGTGCCGAAGCACAAGTCCCGCCTCCGCATCTCGGTCTCCGCCGCCCACAGCGAGGCGGAGCTCGAGTTCGCGGTGGGCGTCATCGGCGGCGTGCTCCGGGAAGAGGGGATCATCCATTGAAGACCCGGTACGGGTACTCCAACGCCATCAGCGGCTTCTTCGAGTTCCCGACCGAGAACGCCCGCCGGATCCTGCCCGCGCACCTGGAGCCCGTGGAGCTTCACCACGGGACCAGCATCTTCTCGATGACCGCCTTCGACTTCACCGAGAGCGAGGTCGGCGCCTACGGCGAGGCCGTCATGTCGGTCATCGTGTCCCCCCTCGTGAAGCCGGGGGAGCGCCTGCCCGAAGTCGGCGTTCTATCCCTACCTCGTCGCCACCACGACGAAGGCCGCCCGCGACCACGCCATCGAGCGCTGGCACCTTCCGCACTGGATGGAGGACGTGGAGATGTCCTTCAGCCGCGACGGATCGCGCATCAACGCCAAGGTGTCGGCCGACGGCGCGCCCGTGGCCGAGCTCACGATCAGCGACCACTCCTGGAACCCCGTCTCGCACCTGTACCAGTCCTTCATGAGGAACGACAACGGGGCCTACCTGGCGAACATCGTCATGGAGGGGGACCAGAGCGAGCACGAGGAGGAGACCGGACTCCTGGTGCTCTCGGACCATCCGTTCAACCGGGACCTGGTCATCTCGGAGGTCTACGAGATCCCGTTCCGCGAGATCTGGATGCGCAGCGGCGCCCAGACCTTCGATCCGCTGATCCAGCTCCAGACCGCCTGACGTCGCACCGCCTGGATCGAGAGCCGATTTGAACAGCGACGAGCGCGTCTTCGTCATCTTCAACCCGCGCTCGGGTCGGGGGCGCGGGGCACAGGTCGTGGCCCCGGTCTTGGACGCCCTGTCGGCCCACAAGGGCGTCGAGCATGCCCTCACCGGCGCGCCCGGCGACGAGGAGCGCCTCGCGACGGAGGCCATCGGCCGGGGCTTCTCGACGATCGTGGCCGTCGGCGGCGACGGCACGTGGAGCAACGTGGGCAACGGCATCTTGAAGTCCGGGAAGCCGGTGAAGCTGGGGCTCATCGCGGGCGGGACCGGCTGCGACCTGGCCAAGTCGCTGGGCATCCCGGGAAAGGACCTGCGGGCCGCGGGCCGCGTCATCCTCGATGGGCACACCCGGAAGATCGACGTGGGACGCATCGAGGAGCGCTACTTCCTCAACATCGCGGGGTTCGGCTACGACATCGCCGTCATCGAGGATTCCTGGACCGTCGGGTACCTCGAGGGAGAGTTCCTCTACCTCTATTGCGCCGTCCGGCAGCTCGGCTCGTTCCCCGGCTTTCCGGTCGAGGTCGCGACCGACGGGGGCCCCTTCGTGCCTCACGAGCTCCTGATGCTGATCCTCGCCAACGCGCGCGTCTTCGGCGGGGGCTTCAAGATCGCGCCCGACGCGGACCTGGGGGACGGCCGGCTCGACGTCATGGCGTTCCGCAACATGGGGTTCTGGGAACGGGTCGGGATCATGGTGAGGCTCCTGCGCGGCACCCATCGCGGCAGCGCCCACGTGGCGGCCTCCAGCGCGTCGTCCCTCACGCTGCGCTTTCCCTCGCCCCCGGCCTACGAGACCGACGGGGAGTGGAACCGAGCCAAGTCGGCCGAGCTCCGGGTCGAGACGATCCCCGGCGCCCTCGAGGTGCTCGTTCCCGCCGGCGCTCCGCCCCGATGATCCTGGCCATGAGAGCCGCTCGGAGCGCGCTCTCGCTGCTCGTCGTGCTGTCGTGGATGGTGCTCGTCGGGGCGCCGCTCCTGTACCTCCTCGTCCTTCCGGTCGGCGCCTGCCTCTCGGGACGGCCGCGGCGCGCCCTGACGTCCGCCTACATGAAGCTCATCTGCGCCGGGATCCTGGCGGGGTTCCGGCTCGGGGGAGCGCGCTTCGAGCGGCGAGGCACGATCCCGACCGACGGCCATTCGCTCATCCTGATGAACCACCAGTCCCTCCTGGACATCGTCACCGTCACCCTCATGGGCCAACCGTACGTCCCGGCGTTCGTGCCTCGCCTCCGGTACGCCCGCTGGTACATCCTGCTGGTCGGCGCGAGCATCTGGCTCCTGGATTGCCCCGTGGTCGACCCGAAGCGAGACCCCAAGGGCGCCGTCTCCGCCATGCGCCGCGCGGCCCTCGAGCATGGCCACGGCCTTCTCGTGTTTCCCGAGGGACACCGCAGCGTCGACGGCGAGGTGCGTCCGTTCAAGACGGCCGGTACGCTGGCCGCACTCGCCGCTCGGCGCCTCCCGGTGTACGTCGTGGTGAGCGACGGCTTCTCGTTCGGCCGCCGCCTCGTGGACTTCCTCTGGAGCGTTCCACAGATCCGCGGGGAGACGGAGATTCTCGGACCCTTCGCGCCCCCCGAAGGCGAGGAGGACCTTCTCCCGTTCATCCACGAGATGCGAGGGGTCATCGTGGATCGGCTTCGCGAGCTCAGGGCCAGGCGCCATGCCGGCGTCTGATCCGCTCCGGGAGGCCATCCGGGCCCGCGCCTTTTCGCGGGCCCCGCAGGCCGAAGCCGAGGCGCTGGCGCGCACCGTGGTGGAGGGCGGCGGAGACAGCGTGCTCGGCGTCGTCTTCTTCGGCTCCCGGAAGACCCAGGCGAGCCCCGATCCGTGGAGCGGCTACGACCTCTTCGTCCTGACCCGCGAATACCGCTCCTTCTATCGCTCCTTGAAGGCCGCCGGGGCCCTCCGGCGGAGCCGGAGCGTGGTGGCCGCGCTCAACGCGATCCTGCCCCCGAACCAGATCTCGGTGCGTGGCGCGGGGGAGTCGCGGGCCCTCGCCAAGTGCGCCGTCATCTCCCTCGCCACGCTGCGCCGGGAGACATCCCCGAAGCGGCGCGACCACTTCTGCGCCGGCCGCCTCTTCCAGCCGACGGAGGTTCTCTACGCCCGCGACGAGGTCACGGCCGACGTGATCCTGGACGCGCTCGTGAGCGCCCATGCCATGACCCTGTCCTGGATCCGGCCCTGGCTCCCGCCGACGTTCGACGTGGAAGCGTATTGCCGGACGCTCCTGCGCGTGTCCCTCGGACGCGAGATCCGCCCCGAGCCCGAGGGGCGCTCCGAGGCACTCTGGCAGGCGCAGAAGGACTATCTCGAAGCGGTCTACGGGATCTTCCTGCGCGGCCAGGCCACGGCGGGGGAGCTGCGCGTCGCGGGCAACGGCCTCTATTCCCTGGCCCGGCCCGTGTCGGCGGGCGAGCGACGGCGCCTCGAGGCCTACTTCCGCCGGTCGAAGGTCCGGGCCACGGAGCGGTGGTTCAAGTACATGGTCACCTTCGAGGACTGGCTCGAGTACATCGTCCACAAGGCCGAGCGCCATTCGGGCGAGGAGATCGTCCTGACACCTCGCGAGCGCCGGCTGCCGATCGTCTTCCTCTGGCCGCGGGTGATACGCTACCTCCGCGACAAAGGCCGGCCCCGGCGATAGGAGCGCCCACACCGCGTGCGTCCCTCGGTCCTCGTGCTCATCGGCGTGCTCGCCGCGGCCTTCCTCTCCATGGCCGTCTACGCCGCCGTGGGCCGCGGCCGCGACGCCGATGCGACGAAGAAGGGCACGCGCCTCTTCCTCGGAGGCCTGGACTTCCTCGTCCACTGGTTCCTCTGGGCCCTGGCGCCGGCGGAGCGCCTCTTCCTCCGCCTCGGCTTCACGCCCGACGTCTTCAACTTCACGGGGCTCGGCTTCGGCCTGGCGAGCGGCGTGGCCCTGGGCCTGGGGGAGCTGGAGCTCGGCGGATGGGCCATCGCCCTGGGAGGCATCTCCGACATCCTCGACGGCCGGATCGCCCGGGCCAGGAACCTTGCGTCTCCCTACGGGAAGTTCATCGACAGCACCCTGGATCGCTTCGTCGAGGTCTTCGCGTTCCTCGGTCTCGTGGTCTATTTCCGCGACCGGCCGGTCGGGGCGTTCCTGGCGGCGGCGTCCATGGCCGGGTCGCTCCTCGTGAGCTACGCCCAGGCGCGGGGCGAGACCGTCGCCGTCAGCGGCTCCGGCGGCCTCATGCAGCGGGCCGAGCGTCTCGTGCTCATGTGCCTGGTTTGCCTGATCGACCCGACCCTGTCGGCCTGGCGGGGCTGGTCCGAAGGGACCGCCGTCTTCGGGGTCCTGGTGCTCATGGCGGTCGCCACGTTCGCCACGGCCATCCACCGGACCGTGTGGATCGCCCGGCGCCTCCGGTCCTGACGATCGGCCGGACAGGGCCTAAGGCTTCGCGGCCTCCTCAGGCTTCGGCGCGTAGTGGAGATGAACCACCTTCCACCCACCGTTCTGCTTGAACCACACGTCGCTCTCGCGGGCCCGTTCCCTCGTGACGCTCCCGTCGGGCTGCCGGGTCGCGACGTGGACGGTGTAGCTGGCCACGGCGCTGTCGCCGGACGGTGCCACCCGGACCACGAGATCGCTCAACGCGTTCTCGAGAACCTTGCCGCCGTCCTTGAGGAGCTTCGTCCATTGCTCCTTGTAGCTGGCGAGCGTGGCCGGATCGTCGCCGAGCCACATCGAGACCGAGGCGTCGTAGAAGGGCCAATAGGCCGCCATGTCGTTGGCGAGGTAGGCGGCGTTGAAGCGCTTTTCCGCGTCCACGACCTCGGCTTCGGCCTTCTTCAGGTCGGGAGCGCCGGTCACAGGCAGGGCCAGCACCAGCAATAGCGACGCTGCACTCAACATCGGTTGGGCCTCCGTTCGGGAACGGCGAAATCGTATCCGAAACGACGGGGTGTCGGCCACCGCATGCTCCTTGACGCAGGAAATAGGAATACGTATCATAGAGGTATGAAATCCATCGTGGGTGAGCGTGGGCAGGTCACGATCCCCAAGGTCCTTCGGCGGAGCCTCGGCCTGCGCGCCGGAGAGGAGGTCCAGTTCGAGGAGCGCCACGGAGCGATCGTCCTCTCCAGGGCACCCCGGTCGGACCCGTGGGACGCCCTGGTGGGCATCGTCAAGAACCTTGACGTGGACGCATCCCTCGACACCCTGAGGGGGCCGGCCTGGCGAGCTGGGAGCGACGCGCGGGTCGCCAAGAGGCGCCGCCGAAGATGATCACGGCCGTGGACTCGTCGGTCCTCCTGGACATCCTGACGGCGGACGCTCGCTTCGGCGAGGCCTCGTTGGCGGCTGTTCGCGGGGCCCAGCGTCTGGGGGCCCTGGTGGCCTGCCCGGTGGTCTGGGCCGAGGTCCGGGCGCTGACGGCTGACGTGGCCGTCCTCCGGGAACGTCTGCCGAGCGCCGGGGTTCATTTCGACCCGTTCGACGAGGAGGCGGCGGAGCTTGCCGGCACGATCTGGCGCTCGTACCGCCGCCAGGGAGGGTCGCGTGATCGACTCGTCCCGGATTTCCTGATCGGAGCCCACGCGCAGGTCCGCGGCGGGGGCCGGCTCCTGTCCCGGGACCGAGGGTTCTACCGCAGGTACTTCCGCAGCCTGAAGCTCATCGACCCGAGCGACCGCTAGCAGGGTCGTCCCTCGAGGAAGGAGAAGAAGGCGCCAAAGCACGCCAGAATCAACTTCCGATAAGATCTGTTATGTAAACTCAGACCCCGGCCAGACGCTCCAATTCGGTCACCACCCGCCCCAGCTCCTCGACGAGCCAGCTCGAACCTGCGGACTGGAAGGCCGACACCAGGGCCCGGTAGTACCACAAGGTCCCTTCCTTGCCTCCGCTGAACCGGTCCCAGAGCGGCTCACCGAGGGTCCGGTAGTCCACGAGGATGGCTCGCGCGTTGTAGAGCTTGTCCGCGGCAGATACGCGCCGCGCGTCTGCCTCCGCGCCGGCTATGTGGGCCACGTACCGTTCCTTGCGCCCGCGCCACGGAGGCTTCGGGGTCGTGTCGGCATCCGTGCAGGCTTCGACGATGCCGGCGACCCGGTCTCCGAACCGCCGCCTTATCGTCTCGAGGGTCGGCAGGCCGCCCTGGTCCTCCACGGCATCGTGCAGGAGGGCTGCGATGGCCTCGTCCTCGTCGCCGCCGGCTTCCAGGACCAGCGCCGCCACGCCAAGGAGGTGCGACACGTACGGGACCTTGGTTCCCTTTCGGATCTGACGGGCGTGAAGCCTCGAGGCGAAGACCAACGCGTCGTCGAATCGCTGGGTCAGAAGGCCGCCCACGATCGGGATCATACACCCCGCCTCTCCCCCACCCGCGAGGCGCCGGGGGAGAGGCGGGGCATAATGACCATCACCATGACGACGAAGAAGCGCGTCGTGCTACCCCTCCTTCTCCTGGTGACCATGAAGAGTGCCTCCCTTGGCGCGGAAGCGCCGCCGCCGACCGATGATCCCTACCTCTGGCTCGAGGACGTCACGGGAGAGAAGGCTCTCGCCTGGGTCAAGGAACAGAACGCCCTCAGCGTCGGAGAGCTCGGCGCCTCGGGCGCCTTCAAGTCCCTCGACGGGCGGTTCCTCAAGATCCTCGACTCCGAGGCCAAGATTCCGTACGTCGAAAAGCTCGGCGACCTCTACTACAACCTCTGGCGGGACGCCGAGCACGAGCGCGGCGTCTGGCGACGCACGACCCTCGCCGAGTACCGCAAGGCGGAGCCGTCCTGGGAAGTGGTCCTCGATCTCGATGCGCTCGGGAAGACCGAGAACGAAAACTGGGTCTGGCACGGCGCCGAGTGCCTGAAGCCCGACTACAAGCGCTGCCTCGTCTCGCTGTCCCGCGGCGGCGCCGACGCCGACGTGACCCGCGAGTTCGACCTCGCCGCGAAGCAGTTCGTCCCGGGGGGCTTCTCGCGCCCGGAGGCGAAGGGGTCCCTCGGCTGGATCGACCTCGACACCGTCTACCTCTCGACCGATTTCGGCCCGGGCTCGATGACCCAGTCCGGCTATCCGCGCATCGCCAAGGAGTGGCGCCGGGGAACTCCGCATGGACCAGGCCCGGACCGTCTACGAAGGCAAGCCCGAGGACATCTCTGTTGGGGCGTTCCGCGACCATACTCCGGGATACGAGCGCGACTTCGTCTACCGCGGCCCGACGTTCTTCACGAGCGAGGTCTATCTCCGCCGGGACGGCGCCCTCGTGGCCATCGACAAGCCCGCCGACGCCCAGCTGTCCGTCTACCGCGACCTTCTTCTTCTCACGCTGCGAAGCGACTGGACCGTCGGCGGGCGGACCTACCGCGCCGGCTCGCTCCTCGCGTCGGACTTCGAGGCCTTCCTCAAGGGCTCGCGGACTCTCGACGTGCTCTTCGAGCCCACCGCCCGCGCCTCCCTGGCCAGCTTCAGCCCGACCCTCCACCACATCCTTCTCAATACACTCGACAACGTTCGGAGCCGCGTCGAGGTCCTCACCCGCAAGGCCGGAGCGTGGACCCGGCAGCCACTCCCCGGCGTGCCGGACTTCGGCAGCGTGGACGCGACGGCCGTGGAGCCGGACCGCTCCGACGAGTTCTTCCTCACCGCAGACGACTTCCTGACTCCGACCAGTCTCTCTCTCGGCGTCGCAGGCACCAATGCCCGGGCGGACCGCTTGAAGTCCCTGCCCTCGTTCTTCGAGGCCGGCGACCTCGCCATCTCCCAGCACGAGGCCGTCTCGAAGGACGGCACCCACGTCCCGTACTTCCAGGTCTCGCGAAAGAACGTGGCGACCGATGGCACGAACCCGACGCTTCTCTACGGATACGGCGGGTTCGAGATCTCCATGACTCCCGACTACGGCGGCGCTGAACGGGGCGGGATGGCTCGAGAAGGGCGGCGTCTACCTTCTCGCCAACATCCGCGGCGGAGGCGAGTTCGGACCGGAGTGGCACCACGCCGCCCTCAAGGAGAATCGCCACAAGGCCTACGAGGACTTCATCGCCGTCGCGGAAGACGCCATCGCGCGGAAGCTCACCTCGACACCCACACCTCGGCATCATGGGCGGCAGCAACGGCGGCCTGCTCATGGGCAACATGCTCACCATGCGGCCCGACCTCTTCGGCGCCGTGGTCTGCCAGGCGCCGCTTCTCGACATGAAGCGCTACTCCCATCTGCTCGCTGGCGCCAGCTGGATGGAGGAGTACGGCGACCCCGACGATCCGGCCCAATGGGAGTTCCTGAAGACGTTCTCCCCCTACCAGCAGCTCGCGAAGGGAGTCCGGTATCCGCGCACGCTCTTCACGACCTCGACCCGTGACGATCGCGTCCATCCCGGCCACGCCCGCAAGATGGCGGCCAGGATGAAGGCGTTCGGTCAGGACGTGCTCTACTACGAGAACATCGAGGGAGGGCACGGCGGCGCGGCCACCAACGCCCAGACCGCCTTCATGCACGCCCTCGCCTACACCTTCCTCTGGAACCAGCTCCGGTAGTGGTCGTTCGCGGGGCGGCGGGGCGACGACTTGGCCGCGCATAGGCGCTCCGCCTTCGCCCTCCGGCTGGCCGTCGGAGGCCTCGCCCTTCTGTCCGGCGCCAGCCTCGCGGCAACGGTCTGGCAGGCTCGCGTCACCGGGCTGCGGCTCACGATCGAGCCCCCGGGGGACTCCCCCGTCGAGGTCCTGGCTCAGCAGGTGACTTCGGACGAGCTCCTCCTGAACCCTGCGATCCCCTCGGGCATTCGCGCCGCTCGATGGCGGGGCCAATGGCTCGTTGCACGCGACGGTCGCGGCACGTTCCTCCTTCGCGGACGAGGGGCCGCGCGGGTGTGGGTGGACGACGTTCTCGTCCTCCAGGCCGAGGGAGGGATGTATCGAGAGGAGAGGGCCCTGGGCCTGGAACGCGGGCCTCATGCCGTGCGGGCGGAGTTCGAGACCCGTGGGCCCTTGCCGGTCTTCAAGCTGTTCATGACGGCCGCCGGCCAGACGGCACCCGCGGAGGGAGGCCGGGATCTCTTCCCCGGGATCCCATCGGCGACGACGGAGCGCCTCCTTGCAATGGCCCGCCTCGCACGGGGAGCCGCTATGGGCGCCTGGACTCTCGCATTCCTCTGGGCCACGCTCCGCTTCCGCAAGCGCCGCGCCTTCCTTCCAACGCTGGCGACCCTCGTCGTCCTCTACGCCGGAGCCCTCCGGCTCGAGGCCGTGGTGCGCGAGTACTGGGGGATGGACGCTCCCGGTTGGGCCCGGCGCGTCGCCGCCGCCGTCGGACCCCTCCGGCCGGGGGCTCTCAAGCTCTCCCCCGTCGATCACCCCTACCCCGGCGATCCCGGCGCGTACCTGCGCTTCGCCCGCGAGATGCGGCACTTCTACGGCGCCCACGTCCGGGAGCCGCTGTTCGTCCTCGCGGCGAAGACGGGCCTGTCCGCCACCGGCGGCGCCGACGTCGCGATCAGCCTCACTTCGGCCGTCTTCTCGACCCTCCTGGTCTGGGGGACCTACCTCCTGGGCTCGGCCGCCTTCGGCGGCCGGGTGGGGCTCATGGCCGCGCTCCTCATGGGCATCGAGCCCCTGGCCATCAGCCTCGGGGCCGACGGGTGGCGGGACGACGCCTTCTCGTTCTTCGTCGTCCTCTCCGCCTGGTCCCTGACGCGTCTGCAGGCTCGACCTTCGCCACGGACGGCCGTCGTCTCCGGTCTGGCGGGCGCCGCGGCCTGCCTGACACGCATCACCTCGCTCTCGTTCCTCCTGACGGCGTCCGCCTTCCTCGGCGTCGACGGCGACCGCGCGGCGCGGCGCGGGAGGCTCCGAGCCGCAGGCGTGAGCCTCCTGATCACGCTGCTCCTCCTGGCGCCGTACCTGGTGACCTGTGCTCTCGTCTTCGGCGATCCCTTCGTGTCCATCAACGCCCACACGCAGTTCTATCGAGCGCGGGCGAGCCTCCCCTGGGATCCGTCGATGACCTGGCCCCAGTACCTGGCGACGACCTTTCGTCCCCTCGAGCTGCTCCAGAACCTGGCCATCGGCCTCACGGCCTATCCCTTCACGAACAAATGGGCTCCGTACGACGTGTGGCTCCCCCACCTGTCCATCGCCCTCCAGGCGCTCTCGCTCGTCGGCCTCGTTCTCTTCCTGAAGAGCCGCGAAGGGCGCCTCGTCCTCGTGGTCCTGCTCTCGGCCCTGGTGCCCTTCGCCTTCACCTGGCGGATTCCCGGCGGAAGCGAGTGGCGGTTCACGCTCCACGCCTATCCCTTCTACCTCCTGGCGGCGTCCCTGGCCTTCGAGGCGGGGCGAGGCGCGCTCTGGGGCGTCGCCTGCCGAGCGGTCGGATCGCGTCCCTCGTCAGCCGCCATCGACACCGCGACAAGCGGTGATAACGTTCTTCGCGCGACCCAGACCTGAGGAGGGACGGGATGACGGTGCCGGCCAAAAGGGACGTCGTCGCCCAGTGGGCCTTCGACACGCGACCGCTGCTGCTGCGCTTCCACCTGTGGCTCGAGGACGTGCAGGTGGAATGGCGCCGGGGCGGTCCCGACAAGGTCCACGAGCACACGGACTTTGCCCCGGGAGACATCCGCCGGTGTCTCGTCATGACCGCCGGCGTCACGGCCCTGGGCACACGCCTCTTCGCGTCGTTCGGCGCCGGCAAGGGTGCCGACAAGCACGTCCTGAACCAGGTCAAGAAGGACGCCGACGCCATCTCCGCCTACGTCACGAGCGAGGCCCTCTGGCACTTCAGCCGCAAGCTTCCCGAGAACCACGCCCTCATGGTCTGCCTCGGGGAGGGCCTGATGCCCAAGGCCGGCGAGACGCCGGAGATGGGCGCCAACCCCTTGCTCGGCTTCGGCCGCGTCTACGCTCGTCCCCACGTGGCCGAGCTGGTGGAGTCGCGGGTCCATCGCCTGCTGAACGACCCGAGCTACGGCTGGCGCGGCTTCTACAAGAAGATGCGCGACCAGCGGATCAAGATCTGGGGCGCCGCCGTCGACACCCTGGAGAACACCTCGCGCTTCGCGAAGGGCGAGGACCTGGGGCCCATGACCGTGATCCACCTCTTCGATCAGCCCCTGGCCGTCACGCGGCCGTACGAGGCGTACATGGGGACGCTCACGCTCCCCCGCTCCGTGACGCGGGTGGCCGAGGAGCATTCGGTCCACGTGGACCTCCTGTCGCCGCGGAAGAAGGTGGTCGAGGCCATCGAGCTGGCGGTCCCGGGCATCCGCCGCGACCACATCCACGTCTGGACGCTCGGCGGTCCGAGCCGCGCGGCACGCCTCGGGCACCTGTGGGAGGAGTGGCGGGCCCTGGGCGTTCATCTGGTCGAGGACGGCTGGCGCTGCCCCAGCGGCCAAGCCTCTTTCACCGAGTCCGGCACCTACGCTCCGACGCATCTCGTCGGAACGTGGAAGGACGAGGGCGGCCTGCCGCACCTCTTCCTCTGCGACGGGTACGCGGCGTCGGCCGAGGCCGTCCAGGCCGCGAGCCTCTCCGAAGCCCTGGACCTGGACGTGTCGATGGCGCACTTCTCGCCGAAGTTCGAGCGGCCGCTGGAGGACGAGCACCAGCTGATGCGCCTCGATCCCGATTCGCCCGCGTTCACCGCAGACCTCGGCCGTCTGCTCGACGAGCCGTCCCCCGGGCCCGACCGGGTCGAGTACTACCGCGCCTGCCTCCGCGACAGGGTCGCCGCCAACCTGCCCGCCGGAGGACGCGTGGTCCGCGTCGACGACTTCTTTCCCGAGAAGAACTGGCGCGTCCTCGCCGCCACGGGATACATCGGCGACGATCCCTACACAGGCCTTCCCGGCGTCACGCGCGTGGCGGACGACACCTACGCGGTCACGACGCAGCTCACCACGCGCGACTCGGCGGCCGTCGTGCGCTTCGTCTTCCGCTTCCTGGAGCCCCTGGAGCAGAGCCGGCTCATCTTCAGCCCGCTCCTCGAGCGCTTCATCGCGGGCGAGGACTACCGGACTCGCGCGGTCAAGGTCTCGGACTCGGGCCGGATCCGCAACGAGCTCCAGACCCTCTGCTCCCAGGCCCTCGAGTACCGCGACCACACGATCCGCGTGCACTTCGACCGGATCGACGATGCGGTCATCCTGCCGGCGAAGAAGCGCGTGATCCGCGAGGTCCTCGAGTGGTACAAGCGGAACCATCCCGTGTGGTTCGGCTGGCTGGAGATCGCCTAGGCCCTACTCGGCCCGGATCGCCTCGAGGGGGTCGATGGCGACGGCGCGCAGCGCGGGAACGAGGCTGCCGGCGAGGGTCAGGAGCATCGTCAGGCAGGTCGCCGCGAGGAAGACCGTCCCGTCATGGGGGCTGACTCCCACGAGGAGCGCCTCCATCGCCCGCCCCGACGCATAGGCGAGGGCGAGGCCCAGGACGCCTCCCCCGGCCGCCAGCAGCGCACCCTCGCGAAACACGAGGCCGAGGATGCCGCGGGACGTGGCGCCGAGGGCCACCCGGACGCCGAACTCCTGCGCTCGGCTCGACACCGTGAACGCCAGCAGGCCGTGGATCCCGATCGCGGCCAGGAGCGCCGCCACCGCCGCGAAGGCTCCGAGGACCCGCGCCTGGACCGCTCGCGGCGCGGTGTCCGCCTCCACGATCTCGGACAGCATGCGAACGTCGGAGATGGGCTGCTCCGGATCGGCCGAGGCGACGATGCGGCGGATGGAAGGCATCAACAGCTCCGGCGAGGACGACGTCCGCACCGCCAGGTCCTTCGGGTAGTAGAAGACCAGGCTCCCATCGGCCACCTGGAGATGGGGCAGGTACACCTGGGGCTCGCTGCTTCGCTCGAGGCCGCGCACCCTGACGTTCCCGACGACCCCGACGATCGTTCGGTCGCGGAACGCCACGGTGAAATGGCGCCCCAGCGGGTCCTCTTGCGGCCAGTACTTGTCGGCGAAGGATTGGCTGACGACGGCCACCGACGGCGCGCCCTCCACGTCCGCCGCGCCGACGTCGCGTCCCGCCCGCAGCGGAATCCCCATGGTCTCGAAGAACCCCGGCGTCACGAAGCGCAGGCTGGCCCTCGGACCCTCGGGAACGTCCTGCGACTGCCCTGCCACGAGCACAGGCCAGACGCCCCCGCGCATGGCCATCGGGAGGAAGCTCGAGTAGGCGGCGCCCGTCACCCCGGGAAGGGTCCGGATGCCGGTCAGGACACGGTCGTAGAACTGGCCGCGACTCACGGCCCGCCCGTACTTCGCGGTGGGCAGCGCCGTCCGGAGCGTCAACACTCCTTCGCTCCGGAAGCCGGGATCCGTCCCCTGGATCCTCCAGAGGGTTCGGATCAAGAGACCTGCCGAGACGAGGAGGACCAGCGACGCCGCCACCTCGGCCACGACGAGGGCCGCTCGGACCCGCTCCCGCCGCCCGCCCACACCGGAGCGGCTCCCTTCCCGGAGGCCGTCGGCCGCCGGCCCGCCCAGCGCCCGAACCGCGGGCAGCGTGCCGAAGCCCAGGCCGGTCACCGTCGTGAGGAGCGTCGCGAGCGCCAGCATCCGAAGATCCAGCGCCGGTGTCTCGGCGATCGGGAGACCCGTCGGGACGAGGCGCGCGAGAATCGGCAGCGCCGCCACGGCGAGGCCCACGCCGAGGACGCCTCCGATGCCGGCGAGGAGCAGGCTCTCGGTGAGAAGCTGGCGGACCAGACGCTCCCTCCCCGCCCCCAGCGCGGTGCGCACCGACAGCTCCCTCCGCCGCAGCATCGCTCGCGCCAGGAGCAGGTTCATGAGGTTCCCGCAGGCGATCAGCAGCAGGCAGACCGACGCCGCGGTCAGCGCAACCAGAAGGAGGCGCTGTTGGGGCGAGACCTCGTCGCGGAGCGACACGACGGCAACTCCGGCCTTCTCGTTCGTCTTGGGATAGGTCCGCGCCAGGCGCCCGGCCGCGACCGCCATCTCCCCACGGGCCTCGCCGATCGACACGCCTGGCCGGAGCCTTCCCACCACCTGGAGCCAGTTGTTGTCGCGCTCCTCGAAGTCACCGTCTCCAAAGCGGGCGGGCGCCCAGAAGGGCGTATTCCGCGTCGGAAACCCGAACCGCGCAGGCATGACGCCGATGACCGTGTAGGCCTCGCCCTCGAGGGTGAGCTGCCGCCCGAGGACCGCCGGATCCCCTCCGAACCGGGCCTGCCAGAGACCGTAGCTCAAGAGGAGCGTGCCGGGCGCCCCCGGCTCGTCGTCGTCGGCGCCGAATGGCCGGCCGAGGAGGGGCGGTACGCCGAGCATCGGAAGCACGTCCGAGGTCACGGCGCTTCCCTCCAGACGGACCGCATCCCCCGCCCCCGTCACGTTCACCGCGAACGGGTGAACGGCACCCATGGCTTCGAACGACCGGCTCATCGCCTTCCAGTCCCGGTAGTTCGGAGGGGAGACCTCCATCCGCGAGTACCCGCGCGAGGACTGGTCCTCCCACAGCTTCACGAGACGCCCGGGCTCGACGAACGGGAGCGGCCGCAGGAGCACGTGGTCCGTGATCGAGAAGGTGGCGGTGGTGGCTCCGACGCCCAGGCTCGAGACCAGGATCGCCGTGAGCGTGAAGCCGGGCGAGCGCCGGAACCCGCGAAGCGCGTACCCCACGTCCTGACGCAGGAGGTCGCCGTGAACCCTCGCGGCGCTCCACGCGACGTCCCCCACTGCCACGAACCAGAGCGCGAGCCTGGCCCCCGGGCCCCGCGCTTCCCGGAGCTGGGCGGAAAAGATGGCCGCCATCTCTCCGGCGTATTCGGAGCGAAAGGACGCGGGGAAAAGACGAAGCAGCGCCCCGTACAGCCGCATCACGCCTTTGCCGGCGCGAGCCCCGCCGCCCGCGCCCACTTCACCAGCTCCGACAGGCGTCGCGCCTCGGCGCGGGCCACCGCGGTACCGAAGGGGGTGATGCGGTAGTACCGCCGTCGCTCGTCGTCCAGCTCCGGAGCCGGCCGCTCGTGTACCTCGACGAGCAGGCCGTCCTCGAGCATCCTCTGGATCGAACGGTAGAGTGTTCCGGCGCTGAGCTTCAAGGCCCCTCCGGTGCGAGCCGCCACGTCCTGGAGGATCGCGTAACCGTGCCGGTCCTCCTCGGCCAGGGCCACGAGAATGTGGAACGTGGCGAGGGGCAACGGGAGCAGCCGATCGACGTTCGCGGGCGCGTGGGTCATGCCTTCAATATAGCCACTATGGATATATTGTCAATGGCTATATCGCGGCTCGGGTCAGCGGTTCAGGATCCCGAGATAGGCCTTCCAAGGCCCCACGGCGCCGTCGTACCTTCGGCTCATGACCCGAACGATCTGGCCGATGTGGTTCAGGTCGTGGACCGCCCAGGTGGCGAGAAGCTGGCCCAGCGTCACGGCGCCCAGCTCCGGGTGTTTGCCGGGGAGCGAGAGCTGCGCTGGAGTCAGCGCGAGGCCATGCAGCACCGCGAGGTTCGCCTCCCGCAGCGTGCCGAACTCCGCCAGGAGGTCCCCGATCTCCCGACCCTCGATGGCCTTCCGAAAACCGACCCGATCGAACGGCACGAAGGGGCGCGTGTCGCCGCTCTCGAGAATGAGCCTCGCGCGCGGAATCCAGTCCGTCTTCTCTCCCTCGATCAGATGGCCGACGACGTCTCGCGGGCTGAACGTGTCCTCGGCCTCTCTCGTGGTGAGCCACGCTTCGGGAAGGCCGTCGAGTAGGGAGCGCAGCACGCCCGGCGTGCGGGACAGCACCGCGAGGATCTCCGGAAGAACTTCAAGGCTTCCCGTCCGGATGTCAGGCATCGCCCCTTCATACCAGTTTCGGCGCCACGCGTCTTGTACGAACGCCCAGCCTGACGCCGCGCTCCAAGACGGCGCCCGGACCGCCATGGGATCATCGGCCATGAGTGATCGGGAAGAGATCGAGACCGCGGTCGCGCAGTTCCGCGCCGCCTATGAAGCGGGGGACCTTCGGGCGCTCTCCGACTGCTACAGCGCGTCGCTCCTGAAGCTCCGGCAGGGCGGGGAGCCCGAGACGAAGGACGAGGCGATCCGGCGCATCGGCCAGGTCCTCGCGGAATCCACGGGCGCCCTCGAGGTCTGGAACGACGAGCTCGAGGTCAGCGGGGCCCTGGCTTTCATCCGAGGCCGTTTCGTCGTGACGCTCACGCCGCGCGAGGGCGGGACCGCCCTGGTCGTGCAGCGCCGATTTCTCGAGATCTGGAAGAAGGAGGACGGGACCTGGCGCGTGTACCGGACGATGGACAACACCGACTGAGCGTCCCTACGTCGTGTGGCTGATCGTCATCCCGGGTGAGTGCCGCAGCGTCTGATAGACGACGCAGTAGCGCTCGGTGAGGGTCAAGCAGCTTCGCGACCTGTTCCTCGGGCGCCTGGGTCTTCAGGTCGAACCGCAGACGGATCCCGCGGAAGCCGACCGGCGCCTCGCGATCCACGCCGAGCGTGCCGCGGAAGTCGAGATCCCCCTCGGCCGTGATCGTCCCCTCGTCCACGGTCATGCCCAGGGACGTCGCCACCGCCGTGAGGGTCACGCCCGCGCAGGCCACGAGCGCCTCGAGCAGCATGTCGCCGGAGCAGGCGGCCAGTCCGCTCCCCCCGTGGCCGGATGGAGGCCTGCCTCGACGAGCGCCCGGCCCGTATCGACCTTGCAGGTGAGGGTCTCCTGGCCGATGCGGCCCGAGGCCCGCAAAGTGACGACTGCCGCTCCGGGCTCCTCGCGGTAGCGGGCCTTCAGTGGCGCCTTGAAGGGCCCGGATTTCGTCTGGCGTCACCTTGCCTCCTCGTAGTCCGGGTCTATACTAGGCGCATGCCGCAGTTTGTGATCGAGCGCGACGTTCCCGGGGCCCACACCATGACGCCGGAGCAGGTCCGCGAGGTGGCACGCAAGTCGGTCGCCGTCCTCACGGAGCTCGGACCACAGATCCAGTGGGTCCAGAGCTACGTCACCGAAAACAAGATCTACTGCATCTACCTCGCCCCTGACGAGGCGACCATCCGCGAGCACGCGCGGCGCGTGGGCGTCCCCGCGGATCGCGTCGCAGCGGTGAGGCGCCTCATGAGCACGTTCGACGGCGAGGCCTGACAGGTCGTCCGGCACGGCGCTCACGCGAGCCACGCTCTCCCGAAGGACATCGCCCCGTCGGGGCTGAGGCGCCATCCCTCGCTCCAAGCCGCACCCGCGTCGGTGCCGAGCGCGTCCCGCTGCTCGGTGACGAGCCGTTCGAGGGTGGCCCGCTCGGCTGCCGGAAGAGGCCAACCCAGGCGCACCCGGAGTCCAGCGGCGGCCGCGAAGAGGACGAGGGACCTTCGCGGCTCGCGGGAGACCGCAGCCAGGGCCGCGACCTCCTCGATCACCAATGCCTCGGCCCTCTGTGAACCGATCGTCCCCAGGGCGAGAGCCTCCTGGCAAGCCGTCCTGGCTCGGTCCAACGCCCCCTCGCGCCGCGCCAATCGCGCCAGGTCCGCGAGCGCGCTCGCCACGCCCCCGACGTCCCCCAGGTCCCGGAAGACGGACAGGCTTCCCTCGTAGAGAGTGCGAGCGCCAGCCGCGTCTCCCGCGTCGCGCGCCGCGTCCCCTCCCTGATTCATCGTCCAGGCCACACCCGTCCGGTCTCCCCGCGCCTCGAAGGCCGCGCGGCTCTCCTCGTAGAGCCTGCGGGCCTCGGCCGGATCGCCCGTGGCATGGACCACGCTCGCCAGGTTGTTCAGGCCCCGGGCGATGCTGTCCGAGTCCCCGAGACGACGAGCGTCCTGGAGCGCCCGTTCGGTGTGAGCGCGCGCGGAGTCCAGGTCCCCCATGATCTGGCATGCCACGGCGAGGGCGTTGAGCGCCACGATCGTGGCGTGGTCGTCGCCCAGCTGCTGGTAAATCTCCAGGCTCTCTTCGAGGAGCGCCCGGGTCGCGGGTCCATCCCCCTGCTCTCCCGCAAGCAGGCTGTTCGCGTACAGGGCGCCCGCTCGTGCCTTGGGCGTCGCGCCCTTCAGGGCCAGGACCACCTGGAACCGGTCGCGCCCTTCGGTCCAGTGCTCCCGCCGCCGCCAGTACGGGTTCAGTGCCACCGCCAGCCTCGTGGCCCACTCCGCCTCCCGGATCTCGACGAGGTAGTCGAGAGACGCCCTGAGATTGGGAAGCTCGCGGTCGAAGCGCGCAAGCCAGCCCGCCGAGTCCGCGCCGCCGATCTCCTGGGCCCCCTCCTCGGCGAGGACGAGGGAGAAGGCCGCGTGGGCGCGCCGCATCGCGTGCTCCTCGCCGCTCTCGGCCAGGCGCTCCAGGGCGTAAGCGCCGACGGTTCCCAGCATCTCGAAGCGCGGCTCGTCCTCGGAGGCTTCGTTGCGCCGCAGGAGGCTCTTGTCGATGAGGGAGGCCACCCCCTCGAGGAGGTCCGGGTCGAGATCGTCACGGATTCCCGCCACAGCTTCGGCGGCCTCGAGGGTGAACCCCGACACGAAGACCGCCAGGCGGCGGAAGAGCCGCTGTTCGACGGCCGACAGGAGGCCGTGGCTCCAGTCGATCGTGGCCTGCAGCGTCTGTTGGCGCGCCGGAAGATCGCGAGCCCCGCCCGTCAGCACCTGCAGGCCGCGATCGAGGCGCGCCGACAGGGCCGCGGGCGACAGCATCTTGACCCGGGCGGCGGCCAGCTCGATGGCCAGGGGCAGCCCGTCGAGCCTCACGCAGATCGCCGCGACCGCTTCGACGTTCTCCGCGGTCAAGGCGAAGCCCGGAAGGACCGCCGCGGCGCGCTCCACGAAGAGGGCGACGGCGGCCACGCGCCCCGTCTCCTCCAGCGGGAGCGGGCGCTGCGGATCCGGGAGCGCCAGGGGCGACACGACGAACTCCCGCTCTCCATAGAGGTGAAGCGCCGCCTGGCTCGTCACGAGCAGCTTGAGGAGCTTGGCTTGGGCGAGGAGCGTCCCGAGCACCGGGCCGGCCTCGGTCAGATGCTCGAAGTTGTCGAGGACCAGCAGCGTCTGCCCTCTCATGGCGGTCGCCAGCTCGGCGGCGAGGGCCTGCGCCGTGTGCGTCCCCGTCGCCGGTTCGCGCAGGCCCAGCGCGGAGGCGATCTGGGGCACCACGCGAGCCGGATCCCGGACGTCCCCGAGCGATGCGAACGAGACGCCCCCGGGAAAGTCGTCGCGAAGGTCGAGGGCCACCTGGATGGCCAAGCGCGTCTTGCCGGTGCCACCCGGGCCGGTGAGCGTCAGGAGGCGCACGTCCGGCCGTCCGAACAGCTCCCGCAGGTCCGCTCGCTCCGACTCGCGCCCCACGAGGGGCGTCTTCGGGACGGGCAGCGGGCTCTGGGGCGTCGCGACGCGGGGCTCCCGCAGCGTGCCCAGCTCGTCGCTGAGCGTCCCGAGATCCCGCGCCAGGTCGCGGGTCGTGTCGTATCGATCGCGAGGGTTCTTGGAGAGGCAGCGGTCGATCAGCCACTGCAGCGGCGGAGGCAGGTCCGGCCGTCGCGACGCCAGGGGGGCCGGCGAGTCCCGCAGGATCGCAGCGATCGTGGCCGCGGCGGTATCCTCGTCGAAGGGCCTTTGGCCCGTGGCCATCTCGTAGAGCATGACTCCCAGGGAGAACTGGTCGCTGCGAAAGTCCGCCGCCAGGCCCTGGGCCTGCTCCGGCGACATGTAGGCCACGGTGCCGAGAACCACGCCCGCGGCGGTGAGCGGTCCCGTACGGGTCTGGTCCTCGGCATGGACGGCCGTGGGGGCAAAACGAGCCAGACCGAAATCCAGCACCTTGGCGCGGCCGTCGAGCGTCACCATCACGTTCGCGGGCTTCAGGTCGCGGTGGACGATCCCCTTCTCGTGGGCCGCGGCCAGCGCCTCCGCCACCTGCGCTCCCAGCGCTAGGACCCTCTCGGGAGGGAGCTCGCCTGCGGCCAGAAGGTCGCGCACGCTCGCTCCATCCACCAGCTCCATCACGATGTAGTGGTGCTCCGCCGTGGAGCCGAGCTCGTGAATCGTGACGATATGGGGATGGTTGAGGGCGGAGGCCGCTTTCGCCTCGCGCTCGAGGCGGGCCACCCCTTGCGGATCCCTCGCCAGCGGCTCGGGCAGGGTCTTCACCGCGACCTCGCGCCCCAGGCGCATGTCGCGGGCACGGTAGACCTGCCCCATGCCTCCTGAGCCCAGGAGGCCGAGGATCTCGTACGGTCCCAGAATCGCCCCGGCGGCCAGGGTCACCCGGTCACTCCTGCTGGGATTGTACGGGATGTCACGCTGCACCCTTCCCGCGCCTATCTCCCCTGACCGGATGGACCGGTCCTTAGGAGGTAAAGCATGGCGCGAAAGATGACTCTGGCGCTGCTGGCGCTCGTGACGGTGGGCCTTGCGCTCCCCGGCAGTGGCCACGGCCGCCCAGGCCGCGGTCGCGGCGGTGGCGGGGTGTGGGCACTGCCCGTTCGGTTGCTGCTGATCCGGGTCCCAGGGTAGCGTCACCGGGTGGATCAGGCCGACCGCGGCCGCCTGCACGACGATCTGACGCGCCTTGCCGACGGCGATCGGGAGGCCTTCCACCCGGTGTACGTCGCCTTGCTGCCTGTGGTGCGACGCTTCACGTCCCGTGCCTTGGCGCCCGGGGACGCCGAGGACGCCGCGCAGGACGCTCTCGTCAAGGTGTTCCTGCGCGCGAGCGAGTTCGATCCGTCGCGCGACGCCCTCTCGTGGGTCCTCGGCATCGTCGCCTACGAGATCAAGACCAGCCGTCGGCGCCGTGGGCGCCGGCGCGAGGTCGGGGCCGAAGGAACCCCGTTCGCCTCTCAGCCCGACCCCGCCGCGAGCCCCGAGGCGCGGGCCATTGGCGACGACCTCGATCGGGCGATCGATGCCGCCCTCGACCGGCTGAACGCGGCGGACGCCCACACGCTGCGCGCCTTCGCCGCGGGCGAGCTCCCGACGGACGTGGCGCCGGCGACGTTCCGGAAGCGCGTGGAGCGCGGCCTCGTCCGCCTCCGCGCCCAATGGAGGATGCTCCATGGCCCTCGTTGACGAAGCCGTTCGAGCCCGAGCACGGCGTGCCTACGAAGCGGGGCGCGCGATGCTCGGCCTCCGTTTCGCGGCCTGCGTCCTTCCGATGGCCGCCTTGTCCCTCTTCGCCTGCGAGCGTCCCGGGGCGACCGTGGGCGTCGCAGCGGCGCTCGCGCCCCTCGTGGCCGCGTTCGTCTGGCGAGGCGAAGGGCCCGGCCGCGGCGCGCGGGTCGGTCTGCTGGCGGGGGTTCCGCCCCTCGTCGTCCCCGCCCTGGTCCGCCTCACGGTCCACGCCTGCGGCACGGCCCTGTGCCCTTCCTACGCCGCCGTCTGCCTGGGCGGCGGCCTCCTGGGCGGAGCGGTGCTCGGCGTCTGGGCGACCCGCCGGGGCCTGACCGGCTCGGGGTTGTGGACGGCCGGTGCCGTGGCCGGGCTCACCGGGACCCTGGGGTGCCTGATGGCCGGCGCCGCCGGGGTCCTAGGCCTCGTCGTCGGCCTGGGTCTTGGCGCCGCGCCCGCCCTCGCCTGGCGCCGCGCGTAGCCCCGCCGACCTCCTGGCGATCCGAACGACGCCGACGGCAAGGAGGAGCACGGGCAGCGCCGACATGGGAAGCAGGTAGACCATTCCACCTTCGCCCAGCCTCTCGCCGAAGAGGTTCTCGGCCGTCTGCGTCAAAGCCCCGAAGAGCAGCAGACCCGAGACCAGGGCCGAAATCGCCGTCGTCGTCCAGCGGGGGCGGAGAAGGGCCGAGACCGGAGCGCTGACGCAGAACACGCAGAAGGCGCCGAACGCGACCACCTGCGCGAACGAGAGCACGAGACCCATCAGCGGGAAGGCCCCGGCGTAGAGGACCAGGGCCTGAACCGAAGGCCACAGGAACAGGTCCGTGGTGAGCGGCGGGCGAACGCGCCACGCGAGGGCCCCGCCTCCCGCGGCGCACGGAATCGCCAACAGCCCCGGGATGATCCAGTCGGCGGCGCTCCCGCCGGGCTCCGGGTGGCGAAAGAGCTTGATGGTGCCCGCGACGAAGATGAATGCGAACAGCAACAGCGTCGCCGCGCACGCCGTCGTGAAGATCCGCTTCAGCACCTTGCCCTCCAGACGGGGAACGCGTGGGCGGATGCTCGCACACTCGCGGGGGAATTGTCCTGAGCGCACGGCTCACCGTGCTAACGTCTCGCGGTGCGACTCGAAGCTGCCGGCCTGCGACTCTCCGCGGGCGACCTCTCCGACTTCCTCGCCTGCCGACACCTGACGCGCAACAACCTCGCCGTCGCCCGGGGGACCCTCACCCCTCCCCGTCACCAGGACGCCGGCTATGACGCCCTCATCGCACGGGGCCAGCGCCACGAGGCCAAGGTCCTCGCGGGCTTCGAGGCTCGCGGCTGGACGGTACGGGAACTCGATTCCTTCGCCAACCGGCACGGCGGACGCCGAGCGGCGAACGCGTGAGGCCATGGCCGAAGGCGTCGACGTCATCTATCAGGGAATGCTCGCTCTCGACGGCCAGGTCGGCCTCCCGGACTTCCTCGTCCGGGCCGCCCTCCTGGACCCGACCCACGCCGGCTACGAGGCCGTGGACGCCAAGCTCGCGCGAACCGCGAGGGCTCGCGCGGTGCTCCAGACCGCGTTCTACTCGAGGCTCCTCGAGGGCGCCCAGGGGTTCGCTCCCAGGGACATGCACCTCGCCCTGGGGGGCGCCGAGGGCCTCGAGTCCTTCCGGGTGGCCGACTACGCCGCCTACGAGCGCCAGGTCACCCGGATGCTCGGCGAGTTCGTGAGGGGCGACGAGGACACCTACGCCGAACCCGTCGAGCACTGCGCCGTCTGCCGCTGGCGTTTCGAATGCGCTACCCGTCGGCGCGAAGACGACGACCTCTCCCTCGTCGCCGGCCTGACGGCTCGACAGGGACAGGCCCTCAAGGCCCAGGGCGTCACCACCCTGGCCGCTCTCGGCTCCGCGCCCGAGCCCCCGAAGGCTCCGGGGATCGGCGGGCAGGCTCTCGCGAACGTCCATGCGCAGGCTCGCATCCAGCTGGCGGGTCGCCGCACGGGACGGCCGCAATGGGAGTTCCGCGAACCCGAGCGCGACGAGGGGGGCGCCCTCGTCCCCGATCGCGGCCTGCTTGCCCTCCCCCCTCCCGCTCCCGGCGACCTCTTCTTCGACATCGAGGGCGCCCGCTACTACTCCGAGGACGACAAGGACTTCGGCCTGCAATACCTGTTCGGCATCGTGGACACCGCCGACCTGGGCGCCGACGGCCGACCCCGCTATCACGCCATCTGGTCCTTCGACCGGCGCGAGGAGAAGGCGGGCTTCGAGCAGCTCGTCGATTTCTTCACCGAGCGCCGCGCGCGCAACCCCGACCTGCACATCTACCACTACAACCACTACGAGCCCACGTCCCTCGACGCCCTTTCGTCCCTCCACGGCACCCTGGACGAGGCTCTCGGCGGGCTGATGGGCCGCTTCTCCTCCCACGCGGCCGCCGTGAACAGCCTCCTGACGGAGAAGACGTTCGTGGACCTGTATCGTGTCGTCCGCCAGGGCATTCGGGCCTCGGTCGAGAGCTACTCGATCAAGAAGCTCGAGGCCCTCGTCGGGTACGACCGGGCCGTCGACCTCGGCGACGTGAACGAGAGGATGGTCGAGTTCGACGCCGCCCTCGAGGACGGGTCCGCGCGGGATGCCGAGGAGACCCGGGAGGTCATCCGCGGCTACAACGAGGACGACTGCCGCTCGACGCTCGTCCTCCGCGACTGGCTCGAGGAGCGCCGGGCCGATCTCGAGAGGCAGCTGGCCCTACCCCTCCCCCGCCCGGCGCCCATTCCACCCGAGGCGGACAACACGGATCCCGAGGTCGCGGCGCTCTTCGAGCGCCTCACGGCCGGCGTCCCCGACGACCCCGGCCACTCGACGCCGGAGCAGGAGGGCCGGCGACTCGTCGCCAACCTCCTCGAATGGCACCGACGCGAGGACAACCCGAAATGGTGGAACTGGTTCCATCTCTGCGGTCTGTCCGACGAGGAGCTGATCGACGAGCGCGGGGCGCTCGCGGGTCTGTCGTTCGTGGCCGAGGTGCGTCCCGCCAAACGGTCCTTCGTCATGCGCTACCGGTTTCCCGATCAGGACCATCCCTTCCGCGCGGGCGACACCGCCAAGACCAGGAGTGAACAAAGGGCGAAGGTCGACGCGATCGACGACGAACATCGCACGATCGATATCGTCCAGGGCCCCAGTTGGCTGAACGACCGCGTCACCGCTCTGATCGACTCCGACGTCCGTGCAGACGCCCGACCAACGCGCGCGCCTGAAGGACCTCGCGGGAGCGTCGTCGTGACCTTCGGCGACACGTGGCCCGCCACGGCCGAGGCCGATCTCGATCCTTCGTCGCCGCCCACGCGTGGGCGACCGGCAAGACGGCCCCTTGCGCCGCGACGGCGAGACCGCAACCGACGCCGGCGTCCGACTGGCGCTGGCCCTCGACGACTCCTACCTCGCCATCCAGGGCCCGCCCGGAACGGGCAAGACCTACACCGCCGCCCGGCAAGCCCTCGCCCTCGTGGCTCGCCGGGAGAAGGTGGGAATCACCGCCAACTCCCACGCGGTCATCGGCAACCTGCTCGCGCAGATCGACGAGTTGGCTCGCGACGCCGGCGAACCCGGTAGCCCTGGGCCAGAAGGCCGATGACGGGAAGGTCGCGGAATGCGTCCGCGAGCGGGGCGTCGCGTTCGACAAGAACCGGACGCAGCGGCGGTCGAGGCCCTGGCCTGCGGTCGCGTCCAGGTCCTGGGCGGGACGCACTTCTTCTGGGCGCGAGCGGAGGCCGCCGGCGCTCGTCCACACGCTGATCGTGGACGAGGCCGGCCAGATGTCCCTCGCCAACACCCTCGCAGTCGGCCCACGCCGCCCGGAACCTCATCCTGGTCGGGGATCCGCAACAGCTCGCGCAGCCGAGCCAGGGCGCCCACCCTCCCGGGGCCGGCGTCTCGGCCCTCGAACACGTCCTCCAGGGCCATGCCGTCATGCCGCCGGATCTCGGGCTCTTCATCGAGCAGACCCGCCGGATGCACCCGGCCATCTGCCGGTTCACGTCCGAGCTCTTCTACGACGGCGGGCTGACGCCGATCGCAGGGCTCGAGAGGCAATGCGTTCTCGGCCCTGCGCCCTGGGCGGGTTCCGGTCTGCGGTTTCTGCCCGTTCACCACGCAGGGAATACCGACTCCTCGCCCGAGGAGGCCGGCGCGGTGGCGGAGGTCGTCGCAGCCCTTCGGACGGCCCGATGGCGGGACGCGGGCGGCAGCGAACGGCCCATCGCCCCCGACGACATCCTGATCGTCACCCCCTTCAACGCGCAGGTCCACGAGATCCGGGAAGCGCTCGACGGCGCAGGTCAGGACGGCGTCAAGGTCGGCACCGTCGACAAGTTCCAGGGCCAGGAGGCCCCGGTGACCCTCTACTCGATGGCCTCCTCGTCCGCCGAGCACGCGCCCCGCGGCCTCGAGTTCCTCTACGAGCGCAACCGGTTGAACGTCGCCACGTCCCGGGCGCGCTGCCTGACGATCCTCGTCGCCAACCCGGACCTCGTCCGCGTCCTCTGTCGGACGCCCCAGCAGATGATCCTGGCCAACGCCCTCTGCGCGGCGACCGAGAGGGCGGCGGCCGACGCGACGCCCACGGCGTGAGCACGACGCGCTCAGAGCCTGAGCGCCCACGAGCGCATATTGGAGTCTGCGACGCGCCGTTGGAGAACTTGCGTCCATTTCACTCTTGGCACGAACCCTGCAGCCGCGTGTCGTATCGCGGCTTGTCGAGGGACTCGAAAGGAGGCGGACATGGACCGGCGAATGGTGCTTGCGGTGGTGGCGACGCTCGCCGCCGCGTCTGCCTCGGCGGCGGGTTCGGGCGTCGGTCAAAACTCCTCGATCACGATCGGAAGGGACGGGCGTCCGCTCGTCAGCTATCACGATGCCGCGAACGACGACATCAAGGTCGCCCGCTGCCGGGACGCTGCGTGCGCCGATGCGGCCGTCTCGGTGCTCGATCGCAAGATCACGGGCGCGGGCCACACGTCGATAGCGATCGGACCGGACGGTCTGCCGCTCGTGGCCTACCATGTGGAGGGCCTCACGGTCGCCCACTGCCAGGACAGGGGATGCACCAGGAAGGTCACCACGACCTTGGATGCTTCCGGGGGCGGCGACGGGCACTTCATGTCCCTGGCCTTCGGCGCCGACGGCCTGGGGCTCATGAGCTACCGGAACTACTGGAACGGTCAGTTGAGTGTCGCTCATTGCGAGGATCGCGCCTGCACGCGGGCCACCACGACGGTTCTCGAGCCCGATGCCTGCTGCGTCGGACGGAACAGCGCGCTGGCCATCGGGATCGACGGCCTCGGCCTCATCGTGTACTACGACGAAAAGCACGGCCTCAGCACGGCCCACTGCGGCGACGTGGCCTGCCGAACGGCGTCCATCCACCACGTGATGCGAAGCGGCTTCGTCGGAGACAAGGCATCCGTCGCCATCGGCCCCGACGGACTCGCCCTCGTGAGCTTCTCCGATCAGCGGGGCCTGGTGGTCGCCCATTGCCGCGACGTGCGCTGCACGGGGTTCGATTCGCAGGAGCGCCTCGATGGGAACATCTGGGCGCAAGACACGGCTCTCGCCTTCGGGGCGGACGGCCTCCCCATCGTGGCTTACACCGAGACCCTCGGCTCGCTCGGTGTCGCCCACTGCAACGACCTCCTGTGCAGAAGCGCGAGCGTCACCTCCGTGACGCCCTTCGGAACGACCTTCTTCCCGTCGCTCGCCATCGGAGGCGACGGCCTCGGGCTCATCTCCTTCTGGGACGGAACCGGCGACGCCCTGAAAGTCGCTCGATGCCACGACTCCGCCTGCCGAAGCACCACGGTCGTGACCGTGGATGGAGGCGGGGCGCGGTGAGGTCCCTCGCGCAGCGCTAGGGTTTCACTTCCACGGACCCGACGAGGCGGATGTCCCGACTGGACGCTCCCAGCTGGATCTCATAGCTTCCGGCGTCGGTGACGAAGGCTTGGCGCGCCACGTCGTACCGGGACATGTCCTCCGACGGAGCCAGGCGGAAGTTCACCGTCCGTCGCTCGCCCGGCGCGAGGCTGACGCGCTCGAAGCCCCGAAGCTGCTTCACGGCCGTCGGCACCTTCCGGCCCACCGCACGGACGTAGAGCTGCGCGACCTCGGCGCCGGCGCGCGACCCGGCGTTGCGCACGCTCACGGAGACCTCGAGGGGCTCGCCCGACTCGACGACCTTCCTGTCGATCTTGAGGTCGGCGTACTCGAAGCGCGAGTACGAGAGGCCGTGGCCGAAGGGGTAGAGCGCGTCTCCCGTGAAGTACCGGTACGTCCTTCCCTTCATGTCGTAGTCGGCGAAGGGCGGTAGCTGCTCGACGGACCGGTAGAACGTCACCGGCAGACGGCCCGAGGGGTTGTGGTCGCCGAAGAGCACGTCGGCGATGGCGTTCCCGCCTCGCTGTCCCGGATACCACGCGACGAGGATCGCCGGCACGTTCTTCTGCGCCCATTCGCACGCCGATCGCGGAGCCCGTCATGAGCACGAGGACGACGGGCTTGCCGGTGGCGTGAACGGCCCGGAGGAGCTTGTCCTGGGTCCCGGGCAGGGCGATGTCGGTCCGATCGCCACCGGCAAAGCCGGGATACGACACCTGCATCTCCTCCCCTTCGACGTCGCCGCTCAGCCCCCCCGCGAAGACGACGACGTCCGAGCTCGCGCGCGGCAAGGACGGCCTCCTCGAAGGGCGGCTCGGCTCCCCGGCAGCTTCCAGGCCAGGCGGATCTCGGCGTCCCGGATGGCCTCGAAGTACTCGAGACGCACGTCGTAGGCCCGGCCCGCCTCGAGCTCGACGGCGCGCGGTCGCCGCCCGCGCCCGCGGCTGTCGTGGTCCACTCGTCGATGACCCTGCGGCCGTCGATGTCGAGGCGAAAGCCGTCGTCCCCCGTCACGCTGATCAGGTAGCGCCCCGAGACCGGGGGCACGAGCTGGCCGGTCCATCGGGCGGAGAACTCGTCGTCCCCGAGGGCCGAGCCGGGCGACAGCTCGCCGCGCGCGACGAGGTCGCTCGTCGGCGACCCGCGGTCCCAGCGGAAGCCCACCGTCGGGTCGATGCGACGTCAGCACCGGCGGACCCTGGAGATCGCGCCCCTTGAAGTACTCCCCCCGAAGCCCCTTCGCCGCCGCGCCGGCGGCAGGACGGAGGAACTCGGCATCGATGAGCGGGAGCGCGCGCGGGTCCTGGCGCCCCTCCACCAGATCCACCCCGCGGGCATAGACGACCTTGGTGGCCGGGCCCACCGCCTGCCGCAACCCCGCCAGCAGCGTGACGGGCGCCGACGGCGTGCCGTAGTAGTTGCCGAGGAGCGTCATGACGTCGTCGGCGTTGGGGCCGACGACGGCGATCGTCTTGAGGTCGCGGGAGAGGGGCAGGATGCCGTCGTTCTTGAGGAGCACGATCGATTCCTGCGCCGTGCGGCGCGCGAGGCGGTCGTGCTCCGCGGACTCGTTCACGCTGTACGGGATCTGCGCGTAGCGCACCCGCTCGGGCGGGTCGAACATCCCGAGCCTGAATCGGGCGAGCATCAGCCGCCGGACCGCGACGTCGACGTCCCCTTCGCCGAGCAAGCCCAGCGTCGAGGGCTGCCCGAGAGCGAGCGATAGGCCGATCCGCACTCGAGATCGCATCCCCGCCGGAGGCCGAGGGCCGCCGCGGCCTCGGGCGACTCGACGATCTTGTGGGTCTTGAAGATGTCGTCGATCGCACCGCAGTCGGAGACGACGTAGCCACCGAACCCCCACTCCTTGCGGAGGATGTCGCCCAGGAGCCGCTGGCTGGCCGAGGCCGATTCGCCGTTCACGCGGTTGTAGGCCCCCATGACCGAGCCGACCTTCGCTTCCTGGACGAGGGCCCGGAAGGCCGGCAGGTACGTCTCGAACAGGTCGCGCTCGGTCGGGTGCGCGTCGAAGCGATGGCGGTCGGCCTCCGGGCCGCTGTGGACCGCAAAGTGCTTCGCCGTCGCGACGACCTTCAGGTAGCGCGGGTCGTCCCCCTGCAGCCCCTTGACGAAGGCCACGCCCATGCGCGCCGTGAGATAGGGATCCTCCCCGTAGGTCTCCTGCCCTCGCCCCCAGCGCGGGTCGCGGAAGATGTTGATGTTCGGCGACCAGAAGGTCAGGCCCTGGTAGCGGCGCGCGCTCTCCTCGTCTCGCGAACTCGTGGTGCTTGGCACGCGCCTCGTCGCTGATGGCCGTGGCGACCTCGCCCAGGAGGGGCGTGTCGAACGTCGCCGCGAGGCCGATCGCCTGCGGGAACACCGTCGCCGCGCCGGCCCGGGCCACGCCGTGGAGGCACTCGTTCCACCACTCGTAGGCGGGGATCCCCAGGCGCGGGATCGCGGCCGCGTCGTTCGTGAGCTGCGAGAGCTTCTCGTCGAGCGTCATGCGGGAGACGAGGTCGGTCGCTCGCGCCTCGAAGGACAGGTCGAGGTCCTGGTACGCGGGCGTATCGGCCGCGCGCTGCGGAGGGGACACGACGGCCGCCCACGTCGCGCCGGCGAAGACGGCTCCCAAGGCGATCGTCCTGCCGCGGCGCAGGCCCCGGACTCGTTTCATGCTCCCCCCGCTGCGCCGCGATGTTAGCCCAAGGTCCGACGCGCGTCAGCGGTGGGCCGGCGAGATTGACCGCGACCGCGCCGAAGGGTTAGCGTCTCGCCATGGTGCGTCGTGACGCGACGGGGGCATCGGGTACGTCAGACGGGACCGGGGCGACTGCTGCTCGCTGCGCCACTCCAGCCGGTGCAAGACCGGTCCCGGTAGGCGTCGGAGCGCCGGGTAGCAGGCCCCAGGCGGTGGGTGGAGACCCTGCCGTCCGAGCGGGGCGTCAAGAGCCCGCGAGGCGGCGGAAGCCGCGCAGCGGGGAGCAAGCACGCGGGCCGCAACATGAAGTGAAGCCTGCAGCCTCGACAGATGAACAAACCGGGGGCCGAGCCGCTCATGTCACGGCGAAGGCAACACCGGCGGTCCGAGATCCGAAGCGGGCCGTTGGCCTTGGCGGGGTAGGGGGCGCAGCACGTGTGCAAGGAGTGGAGCGGAACACGAGAGGCCCGTCTGCGCAGCCTGAGTCAAGGCAAGGCGCGCTCGCATAAGCCGAAGGCGAAATCGAGCGTCGCGCAGCGGGAGTGCGAGGGGGTCGTAGTACCGATGATGGCCGCGAAGAACAACGCGGCTTTAGGGAAGGACCCCTGGGGTGGTCGTGTCGACGGAGCAGGTAAGCGCGAGGGAATGGCCGGCGAGACCGGACCTAACGACCCCGGCGGCTTTGTGCCGCGCGAGAAAGTGCGAGAACTGCAACGTCGGCTGTGGGCCGGGGCCAAGCGGGCTCCGGGACGCCGTTTTCACGCGCTTTACGACCAGGTCTGGAGGGGTGACGTCCTCCGGGAAGCGTGGGAACGAGTGAGTCGGAACCGCGGCGCCGCGGGAATCGACGGCCAGTCGATCCGTGACGTCGAGCAGAGCGGAGTGGAGAGCTTCCTGGAAGGACTCGCCACCGAGCTGCGAACAGGCGAATACCGGCCGAGCGTGGTCCGACGCCGGTACATACCGAAGGCCGATGGGAAGAAGAGGCCGCTGGGGATTCCGACGGTACGGGACCGGGTGGCACAGATGGCGGCAAAGCTCGTGCTGGAGCCGATCTTCGAGGCGGATTTTCTGCCTGTCTCGTACGGCTTCCGTCCGAAGCGGAGCGCGCTGATGGCGCTGGAGGCGCTGAGGAAGCTCGGTGCCAAGGGTGGTCATCACGTGCTCGACGCCGACATACGTGACTACTTTGGAAGCATCGACCACGAGAAGCTGCTGAAGCTCGTGGCACGACGCGTCTCGGACCGGCGGGTCTTGAAGCTGCTGCGGCGGTGGCTCGAGGCAGGAGTGATGGAAGAGGGCACCGTCAGTGCGACGGTGGCGGGCACGCCGCAGGGTGGGGTGATCTCACCCTTGCTCTCGAACATCTACCTGCACGTGCTCGACGTTTTGTGGACGCGCCACAGCGCTCCCCTCGGGACGCTGGTGCGCTACGCGGACGACTTCGTGGTGATGTGCCGCACCGCGAGGGAGTGCGAGCGGGCCGAGGAGCGCATCAGGGTCATCCTGGGGCGTCTCGGTCTCGAGCTTCACCCGGACAAGACGAGGCGGGTCGAGCTTTTCGATGGCAAGGAGGGCTTCGACTTCCTCGGCTGCCACCTGCACAAGCGTCTGAGCGGCAAGCTGTGGGAGCAGACGCGCAAGCGTCTCTATTTTCTGCAGGCGCTGGCCGTCGCAGCGCTCGATGCAGCGCGTACGGCAACGCGTGAAGGAGCTCACTCCGAGATCGAGGTGCCACGCGGACGTCCGCGATGTCGTCGCCGATCTAAACCCCGTGCTGCGGGGCTGGGGCAACTACTTCCGCACCGGGAACGCCGCGCGCCGTTTCATCCAGCTCGACACCTACGTGTGGCGGAGGCTCCGCGCCCTGCGCATCAAGCGCCAGGGTCGGCACCTGCGCGCCGGAGAAATCGACCGCTGGACCCGGGACTACTTCCATAACCTCGGCCTTCACCGCCTGCGCGGAACCGTCCGTTACCCGGAGCAGCCCTTCTGGCAACAGGAGTCCGCGTAATGCTCCGGCCCGAGAGGCCACCGGAAAGCCGTGTGCGGGAAATCCGCACGCACGGTTTGAACGGGGTCTTGCTGTCCCACGCCTTTGCAACCCGCAAGGGAAAGGATAGAAGGATCTACCAATGCTCAAGGCCGCGTGGATGATGGTCCTGCTGCTGGCCGCGTCCGCGGCCTCGGCCGAGGAATGGCACGAGGCCTATCACGCCGGCCTCCAGGCCCTCGCCCGCGGTGACAACAAGACGGCGGCGGAGCGCCTCCGCCGTGCCATAGCGCTCCGACCCGAGCCCGGGCGCAACGTCGTGACGTACGGGACCAACGTCGAGGCGCGGTACTACCCCTATCTGCGGCTGGCCGAGGCCTGCCTGGGGCTCGGCGAGCTGGACCAGGCGCGGTCGGCCCTCGCCGAGTCGGCGGCAGCGGGGCGCCGAGCCCGCCGACGAGCGCCGGCAGATGGAGGCGAAGCTCGAGCCCGCGGTCGCGTCGCGGCAGCCGCCCGCCCACGACGACGCCCCCACCCCCCACCACCGCTCCCCCACCCACGACGACGCTCCCGCCGAGCCCGGCCGCCGAGCCGACGGCCGCGCCTTCCCTCGAACCTCGCGCCCCGGCGCCGCCGCCGTCACGGGCGAGCGCGAAGCCGGCCCTTCCCCCGCCGACCCTCCCGCACACGGCGGTCCGGCGCTCGAGCCCGCCCACGACGACGACGCCCAGCGCCGGAGCCGACGCCCGGCCCCGCCCTGGGAGGGTTCGAGATCGCGTCGGATCCGCCGGCCGCCCAGGTCTATCTCGACGACGAACACCTGGGGACCACGGACCCGCAAACGGGACGCCTCGTGAAATCCCTGGTCCCCGCAGGCCTCCATCGCATCCGCGTGGAGTTCCCCGAGTACGAGACCCTGGCCCGGCAGATCGAGGTTCGCGCCGGCGCCAGCGCCACGATCTACGCCACCCTCACGCGGCGCGCGCAACCCCAGCCCGCGGCGAACGCCACGTCCCCGGCGTTCCTCGCCTTCAGCGTGGTGACCGTGGCGCTCGTCGCGGTGGTCGTTTGGATGATGCTTCGTCGACCCGAAGAGCGCTCGGCCATCTACACCGCCACCCCTCGGCCTGGGAGCGGCCGTGGGCTCTCACCCGCGCCGACGCCTCCCGGCGACCTGAACCCCGGAGCCACCGAGGACGACCACGGCCAGCAGTGGTTCGGCGACTATCGCCTCCACGAGATCCTCGGCCGCGGCGGAATGGCGTCCGTGTACAAGGCCGAGAAGGGCGGCGAGCTGTCGGCCCTCAAGCGACCCCTCGGAAGCCTCCTGGGCGACGCGGACTTCGTCGAGCGCTTCCTGCGCGAGGCCGACATCGGCCGCACGCTGAACCATCCGAACATCGTCCGAATCCTCGGCCGCGGCGACGTGGAGGGCGTCCCCTACTTCACCATGGAGCTGCTGACCGGCCAGAACGTCCAGGCCTTCATCCGCGAGTGGGGCGCCGCGGAGCCCCGCGCCGCCGCGGAGGTGGTCGTCCAGGTGGCCGAGGCACTCGACTTCGCCCACGGCAAGGGCGTCATCCACCGCGACCTGAAGCCCTCCAACATCATGCTTCTCCAGGACGGCACCGCGAAGGTCCTGGACTTCGGCATCGCCCGGGCGCGCCGCTTCGAGGGGATCACGGTCACGGGGGCCTTTCTCGGGACGCCAGACTACGTCGCGCCCGAGGTCATCGAGGGGCACGGCGCGGAGCCGCGCAGCGACCTGTACTCGCTGGGCGCGCTCTTCTACGAGCTGCTGACCGGGCAGAGGCTGTTCACGGGCGAGACCGCATTTGCGATCCTCAAGAAGCACTGCGTCGAGGAGCCCCGCCAGGCCTCGACCGTCCGTCCCGGAATACCGGCCGAGCTGGACGCCGTGCTGGCCCAGCTCCTCGCGAAGAGCCCCCGACGGCCGCCCGTCGAGCGCCGAGGAGCTGGTCGTGATGCTCCGCGACTGGCTCAACCGCGCGGCCTGACCTCGCGCCGCCGCGGCCGGTCTCCCGTCGTCGCGCCGCCCGACCGCAGCAGGTCGTTCAGCACCTCGTCCAGAGGGCGGTCGCGCTCCCGCCGAGGCGCCTCGAGGCGGCTCAGGAAGGGCTTCCGCACGTCGGTCGGAAGGACGTTCTCCAGATACTCGAGGGCGGTGCCGCGAAGCTCGACGTCGGGTCCGCGGATCGCCCGCGCCGCGATGCGCAGCGGCTCGCGGTCGAGGACGAGGGATAGAAGGAGGAACACCTGCGCCAGGGTCAGGTCTTCGCTCGCCTCGCTCATCGAGCCCCCACCCGTGGCGGCGCCCGAGCCCTTGAGCTCGCGGAGAACGGTGGCGAAGACGACGTCGGCCGGTACCCGCAGGTCCGGCGCCCGGGCGAGCAGCGCCGCGAGGGCTCCCGCGCATGCGGCTCGAACCGGTAGCTCCGGATCCTCGAGGCCCCGGAGCAGCCCCTCGGCCGCCCACCGGCTCGGCGCCGCCTTCAGCACCAGGGGCAGCCGACGCCGAACCACGACGTCCGTGGCGGGATCGAGGATCGAGTCCAGGATCTGCCCCGTGGAACGAGCGGCCAGGCCCCGGAGGGCGCGGAGCACGTCGCGATGGATGTCGGTTCTCGCCACGAGGGGAAGGAGGTGGGGAACGAGGGCCGGGTTCGAGTGCCTCGGGGCCTCCCAGCACCGCGCGGATGCGATCGACGTCGTCGGAGCGAAGGTCGGCGATCTGTCGAAGGACCGGGTCCGCGAACGCCGCGGTCGCCCAGGGAAGACGTCGGGCAGGGGGACAGGTCGCGAGGGACCCGCGCGGCCGCGGGAGCTGCGACAGGGTGAACCGCGTGCTCGAGTCCACGACGTCCTCGGGATCGAGGCGAACCTTGCCGGCGCGCAGCCCCGCCTCGAGCGTCGCGACGTAGCCCCGGTGGAGTCTCCGTGTCGAGGTCAGGGCGACGAGCGAGAGCCCGCCCGCGACGAACAGCAGCGCGCGGTCGGGTCGGTCCAGGAACCGGACAGCCGCCAGGGCGAGGCCGCCGCCGACGAGCGCCCCCAGCTTGTCGAAGACGACGTCGACGATCTGCTTCGTCGCGCGCTTGTCTCCCTCGGCCACCGGCGTGTAGAGCAGCTCGTACCCCGAGCGGAAGAGGGAGTTCGACAGCACGTCGTGAGTCCCCCGGCCCAGGGCCGCGGCCCAGAGCCGGAGGTCGACCAGCCCCAACACCGACGCGACGGCGACGGCCATCGGACGCAGCGCGACGGTTCCCGCCAGGCCCAGCCCCGAGAGCGCGGGCCGCGACAGGACCAGCTGGAACCCGAGGGCCAGGAGCCCCATGGCGGTGTGGAAGGCGGCGAAGAACGTCATCATCTCTCGGCCGGGAGCCAGGGCGGCTGAGGCCCGGGACTTGAACACGTAGTCCAGCAGCACCTCGGCCACGGCTCCGAGGGCCACGAGGAGCGCGATCAGCCTGAGGTAGCCGGTGGACCTGAGGGTCGCGAAGGCCGACGTCGTGGCGGCCGGCCCGCGCACCCGCGGCCTGCGCACCTCGGTGGCGAAGCGGACCAGGCCGATCAGGGCGCCGACGTTGAGCGCCGCGGTGAGCAGGATCATCGTCGCCGCCGGCGCAACGCCCGCCACTCCGAACGCGGCGAGCCCGCCCACCACGCCGCCCAGCGAGGCCCCCAGCCCGAGACGGCCGACCACCCTCTTGGCCGTCCATGGGTCGAAACGCTCGTTCACCACCGACCAGTAGCCCGAGAGGAGCATGCCCCCCGTCGCCGCCACCTGGAGGTAGACGAGAACCGACGCGAGACCCGGGGCGGCCTGGTTGACGAGGAAGAGGCCGAGGAGGAGGGCGGCGTTCAGGCCCACGAGGCCCGGGACGATCTGTTGCGGGGACCGCGACGTCAGGAGGCGGCTGGCCACCAGGGCGGAGATCACCGCCACGAGCGCGGAGGCCATCGTCACGAGGGGGAGCGCGGTGGCGGGGTGGTGCGAGAGGAAGAGCGCGTCGCGCGTGGCCTTCCCGGTCACCTGCTGCGCCACGAGGAACGCGGCGGCCAGTGAGCCCCAGAGCACGGCGCTGCGGTGATCCGGGTCCCTCACGATGCCTCCATGGCGGCGCGGCCGGGGCCGACTATAACTCGACTATACTGCCCCCGTGCGCGCGGTCGGCCCCCTCCTCGCAGCGCTGCTGCTGGCCTCCGCGAGCGCGGACGCGCAGAACGGCAACATCTTCAACCGGAGCGGCTCGGGCGCGCGGGCGGCCGGCATGGCCAACGCGTTCATCGCGGTCTCCGACGACGGCACCGCCGCGTCCTGGAACCCGGCCGGGCTGGGTCAGCTCCGCAAGCCCGAGCTGTCCATCGTCACGAGCACCCTCGGCGCCTCGTACTCCACCCAGGGCTTCCGCTCCCGGGACGACTCGGCCACCTTCAGCGCCACCGACGCGAGCTACGCGACCACGTTCGTGGATTTCGCCAGCCTCGCCGTCCCGTTCTCGATCGGTCACGCGCCCGTGACGCTCCAGGCCTCCTGGCGCCGGCTCTACGACCTCGGCTTCCACGAGGACGTGTCGATCACGCGACAGCCCCTCACACCCGCGGGGCCGCCCCTCGCCATCGCCGACATCAACGCCGACTCATACGGTGGCATCGACCTGCTGTCCTTCGCGGGTGCCGTGAAGGTCACCCCGCGTCTGGCCCTCGGCGCCAGCGTCAATGTCTGGCGCGGGGACTGGTCGGATCGCCAGGCCACGTCCGTGACCCTGCCGGAGACTCCGATGCCCCCGGTCTTCGTGGCGAACCAGGACTACAACCATGTCACCGGCACGAACGTGGGCGTGGGCATGCTCCTCACTTACCCTCGCTGGAGCGTCGGCCTCGCGTACCAAACCCCCCTGACCGGGGACTTCCGCGGTAGCGGCCAGATCTCGACCAGCCTCGACCCGCCCCAGCCCCCGAACTCCCTCATCGGGACGCTCGACTTCCCGCAGGAGCTGGGGGCCGGCGTGGCCTGGCGCCCCGCGCCGCGATGGACCACGGCCTTCGACCTGACATGGGACGACTGGACCGAGGCCACACTGAACCCGACGGGGGGTCCGTCGGTCGATCTCTTCAGCGGCGTACCTGCCGAAAGGTCCGGCACGGCCGACACGCTCTCCGCCAATCTCGGCGCCGAGTGCCTCTTCCATGGCGAGGGACATGTCATCCCGCTTCGCTTCGGCGTCGCATGGGAGCCCCAGGGCGCCCGCAGCCCCTACACTCTCGACCCCGTCCACTTCGTCATGCTGGCGGCGGGAGCCGGTTACAACACCAACTCCATCAAGTTCGACGCGGCGTTCCAGTACCGCTGGGCGGCGTTCCGCGACGGCGACAACTTCAGCATCGTGAACGGCAACCCCGAGCTCCCCGACGCCGTGGGGCTGCGCGACGTGAAACGGTGGACCATCAAGCTCTCCCTCATCGTGCGCGTGACCGACACGGAGAAGCTCCATCGCGGCCTGCGCAAGGTCTTCGGCGGCGGCTGACGCCACGGCATGGTTGCCAATCGAAAGGAGTCCCGATGACACTGCCACTCATCTCCCGCAGGAGATTCGCCGGCGCGCTGGGCGCCGCTCTCGGAGCTACGGTCCTCGAGGCCCGTTCGGCCGCGGGTGCCGAGCCGGACGCCGCACCGCCGAGCCCTCCCCTCGTCCGCCTCGACTCCAACGAGAACCCCTACGGTCCCTCGGAGGCGGCCCGCGCCGCCATGACGCGGTCGCAGTCGGTGGCGTGCCGCTATCCCGATGCGGAAGAGGACGCCGTCGTCGCGGCTATCGCGCGCCAGCACGCCGTGAAGCCGGAGCAGGTCGTGCTCGGCTGCGGCTCCGGCGACGTCCTGCGGATGGCCGACGCGGCCTTCGTCACGGCGGGGCGGACCGTCGTGGCCGCCGAGCCCACGTTCGAGGCCGTCCTCCTCTACGCGAGCCTGACGACCGGCGAGCCCGTCAAGGTCCCGTTGACAGCCGACCATCGCCACGACCTCAAGGCCATGGCCGCGGCCTGCGACGCGCGCACCGGCCTCGTCTACGTCTGCAACCCCAACAACCCGACCGGAACGATCGTCTCCGGCGACGCGCTCGAGGCCTTTCTGGCCGCGGTGCCCTCCACCGCCGTGGCCCTCGTCGACGAGGCCTATCACCACTTCGTGGAGGATCCGCGCTATCGATCGACCGATCGCGTGCTGGGCCGCTTCCCCAACCTGATCGTGACGCGCACCTTCTCCAAGATCTACGGCATGGCCGGGATGCGCCTCGGCTACGCCCTCGCCTCGGAGTCGAACGCCAAGGCGCTCCGCGCCCGCGCCTCGTTCAGCATCGCGAACACCGCCGTCCTCGCCGCCGCGCTCGCGAGCCTCGAGGATCCGACCCTCGTGGGGCGTCAGAGGGAGCGGTTGAACGGGACCCGGAAGTCGCTCTGCAATGCCCTGGCCAAGGACGGGCGCCGGTTCATTCCGTCGGAGGCGAACTTCCTGATGATCGACGTCGGGACCGACGTGGAGCCCTTGATCAAGGCGTTCCGGGAGCGAAACGTCGCCGTGGGCCGCAAGTTCCCCGCGATGCCACAGTGGCTTCGCATCACGATCGGCACTCCGGACGAGACGGATGCGTTCCTGGCCGCCCTCCGAGCCATCGTGCCCACGCGCGCCGCCGCGTGATTCAGCGCTGCGGGCCGCCCGCGTCTTCCTGGATCTCGAGGCTCTGATTCCCCGGGACCGGACCCGGCACGTGCTGCGACCGCCCCGAGGGCCAGAGCACGTCGATCCCGTCCACCTTCTCGGCCTCGCCCAGGCCGAAGTAGAGCGGCATCACGCTGTGGGACAGGTAACCGGAATTGCCGTCCATCCTCTTCGTGAGGGTGCGGTCGCCGACCCGGATCGCGACGCGGGCGCCGATCCCGTCCCGGTTGGACGCATGGCCGACGAGCCTGACCTTCAGCCAGTGGATCTTCCGTCTCTCCGTCAGGTCGCTGACGAAGACCTGCGGCTCGGAGTTCAGGTCGTTGGTCACGATATCGAGGTCGCCGTCGTCGTCGAGGTCGAAGATCGCCGATGAGCGCGACCCCAGGGCCCCGGTAATGACGAACCTCGCATTGCGGCCCTGGCACTCCTTGAGGGCCTTGTCCTCGCCGACGCAATCCAGGGTGAACCAGGGCTTTCGCGTCCGGCCCCCGCGTCGAGGCTCGATCCCCAGGATGAAGGCGCTGTCCCTGAACACTCGGCCGCGGTCGTTGAGGAGCAGCGAGTTGATCCCGTAGCGGAGGGGGTAGTTCATGCTGGACGTGATCAACACGTCCTCCCATCCGTCCGCGTTCAGGTCGCCGGTGCTCACGCCCCAGGGCCAGTAGTTCTCGAGGTTCACCTGGTCCGAGCGCTCCGCGAAGAGGCCACCCCCCCGGTTCTCGTAGAACGCGTTGCCGTAGATGCTCTTCGGCGTTCCGTGGTGCATCGGCTTGTCGGGAGTGGGCGGGAACTTGTCCTTCTCGTGGTCCGGCGCCACGTCGCCGATCATGTCGGAGTGCATGTCGGTCACGAACAGGTCGAACAGGCCGTCGTTGTTCCAGTCGAACACCGCCACGCCCATGGACCCCCAGGGCGTCTTCGGGAAGTACTTGTCGGTGGCGTCGACGAACCTCTTCCCCCCGACGTTCTCGTAGTAGTGGTCATCTCCCTGCATGTTGAGGAGATACACGTCGAGGAAGCCGTCATCGTTGAAGTCGGCGATGGACGCGTCACCGCTCCAGGATCCGTCGACGAACCCCATCTCCTTCGACACGTCGGCGAAGCGCCCGTGGCCCAGGTTCCTGTAGAGGACCGAGTATTCCGTGCGCTCGGGAAACTTGTGCCCCTCGAAGGCGTCCTCGAACCCCACGTAGTAGCCGCCGGCTCCCCGGGCCTCGGTCGTGTAACGCCCGACGTTGACCAGGAGGAGGTCGAGGAGCCCGTCCCGGTCGAAATCGAAGAACAAAGCCCCCGAGGAGTGGCCCACGTAGCCGAGCCCCGATTGCGCGGTGACGTTCTTGAAGTGCCCCTTGCCGTCGTTTTCGAACAGGACGTCCCCGCAGCGGACGCACGTGACGTAGAGATCGGGATCGCCGTCGTTGTCGATGTCGGCGAAGCTGGCCGACACCTTGACGCCGTCGGGAAGACCAACTCCTGCCGCCTCGGTGATGTCCTCGAACTTCCCGTTCCCCAGGTTTCGCCACAGGCCGTTCCGCCCGAGCTGGGTGACGAAGTAGACGTCGAGGAGGCCGTCCCCATCGACGTCGGCCACCGCCATCCCGGAGCCGTGGTCGTAGTGCACCGCCTTGTAGTGCTTGCCGGAGTCATCGACGATCTGCTGGCTGAACGTGATCCCGCTCTCGGGCAGGCGGTCGGCGAAGTGGAATCCGTTGAACACGCCGAACTCGTTCCGCGTCTTGAGCTCCGCCGCGGCGCGGGCCGGAAGAGAGGCGGCGCCCACGTCGACGGGCGGCATGTTCACGACGGTCGGGGGCGGACCGGCGGGAGGATGCTCTTGAGCCCATCCGAGGGCCATGACGCCCACGCCCGCTGCCAGGACCAGCAACGCACGCTGCGGACCGCTGGCCTTCCCGGTCAACGGTTCTGCACCTCCGCCGTGAAGCCCTTCCGTCCCTTCGTGTCGAAGGCCGCCACCCGAATCGTCCCCTTTGCCGAGATGGGGCCGGCCACCGCGGGGCTCTTGGGGCTCGGCTCGCTTCCGTCGGTCGGTGTAGCGCAGCGTGAGGCCGGGGATCTGGAGGTTGCAGCGGACCTGCCCGCCTTCCACGCTTCAACCCCGGCTTCGGGATCCGGTAGTCGCACGCCCTCCTGGTCGAGACGCGGCAGCTCGCGCTTCCCGAGGACGTTCACGAACCGGACCAGGCCTCGCGGTAGGCCGACGTCGGCCTTGGTCGCGTCGGCCTCGCGCGCCCAGTCCGGATCCGGCGCCCAGGCGCGCTCGGCGAGGGCGAAGATCTTCGGGACGAGCATGTAGTCGAGCCGGCCGTCGTCGCGCAGCGTTTCGGACCAGAGGCATCCCTCGATGCCGACGATGTTCTGGCGGCCGTACTCGGTGAGCCGGTCCTTGCCGATGAACAGCGAGCGGTCGATGGGGTTGCCCTTCGGGTCCTCGTTCGCGTTCTTGTAGTAGTCGAAGGGGATGAACTCGAAGGGCTTGTCGATGTCCACGTAGCCGCCCCAGTCGAGGCCCTGCTCCTCGGGGCTGCGGTTGTAGGCCAGGTCGAAGTAGAGGTTGCTCACGGGGCAGAGCACGACCTTGTAGCCGCCGTTGGCCAGCCGGTAGGCGAGGTCCTCGGCGCCCCGACCCGAGCGTGTTGTTCCACACGTAGGCGCGCCAGCCTCGCCCCGCGAAGGCGGGGTTGGGGATGTTCTTCGCCTGCCCGTCCAGCCGCGTCTTCCGGACGCCGATCTCCTCCCAACCGGAAGGCGCAATGCCGTGCGGCTTCAGGATCTGCTCGACGCGGCCGTAGAAGACGAACCAGAGGTCGTCGACGCTGCGCGAGGCCGTGCTCCTTCAGGTACGCCTGCGCCGCCGGCGATCTCTCCCAGACGCCTCCGGGGACCTCGTCGCCGCCCATGTGCATGTTGCGGAGCGGGACGCCGGCCTCCTCGTGGAGCGCCACGAGCTCGGCCACGACCTTCTCGATGAAGGCGTAGGTGGACGGAAGCGCCGGGTTCATGACGTTGTCGTGGTAGGCCTGCGCGGAGGTGTAGACCGACGCGTCGTTCGGCGTCGCTCAGGAGGTACTGCTTCGCGCCGGCCGCGTCGCCGGCCTGCGGAGAGCCTGCGATAGCGGGCCTCCATCGCCTTGATCGCCGCCCGGGCGTGGCCCGGCATCTCGATCTCGGGGATGACCTCGATGTGGCGCGCCGCCGCGTAGCGCAGGATCTCGATGTAGTCGGCCCTGGAGTAGAAGCCGCTGCCGAAGGGCTGGTCGACGTCGGGGCCCGAGCCGAAGGCGGGCGGCAGGAACTCGTCGGACTCGAGGGTGTGGCCGCGCCGCGCGCCGACCGCCGTGAGCTCCGGCAGGCTCGGCGATCTCGACGCGCCACCCCTCGTCCTCGGTGAGGTGGAAATGGAAGACGTTCAGCTTGTAGCGCGCCATGAGGTCCAGGACCCTGCAGGACCGACGCCTTCGGCTGGAAGTTGCGGGCCACGTCGAGGTGGAGGCCGCGATAGCCGAAGCGCGGCGCGTCCACGACGCGAAGGGCGGGCAGAGTCGACACCCGCGATCGGCCGGGGCGCGACGGGGAGAAGGCCGCGAACCGACTGGAGGCCGTAGAAGACGCCGGCCGCCGAGTTCCCGACGACGCGGACGCCGTCCTTCGGATCGACGATCAGCTCGTAGGCCTCGGGCGAGGTCTGCCCGCTCGACGCTGCCGATCTCGAGCTTGACGACCGAGGCGTCCTTCGTCGGCTTGGGGCCGAAGAACGGCCGCAGCCAGGTCACCGCCAGTACAGCCTCGTTCTCGAGGCCGGGGCCCGCGCTCACCGCCGGCAGCCCCGCGAGGTGCAGCGTTCCGGCGCGCCCCTGAAGGCTCACGGGTGAGGGAAAGACCGGCGACAGGTCCGCGACCGGCACGTCCCGAATGACGTCGTTCTGCCGATAGAGGGCGGTCACGGGCACGCCGGGGACCAGCCCCTCCGGGATCGGAGCGACGGTGTAGCTCTTCAGGGGATAGCCCTTCGTCGGCGCATCGTCGAAGACGATGTACGGGCCCGTGGGGGCGCTCGACATGTTCATCAAATCGCCGGCGTATTCGATCTCTCGACTCTTGCCGGGAGCGATCGGCTCGAACCCCCCGGCCGGCACCAACCGATAGAGATCCCCCGTCACGTGCTCCGCGGCAAGCCCGCCTTTCAAGGATCCCGCCTTCATCTCCCCGAGGGAGTTGAAGTAGAGGGCCCATCCCGTCGCCGGCAGGGGCTTGATGTCCTGGTTGGCGATGGTCAGGAGGATCCGGACGGCGCCCTCTCCCCCGGGGATCTTGTCCTTCGCCTCCCATCGCAGCTGCAGACGGGCCTGGGCGGCGGCCGGGAGGACGTTGACGAACAGGATCGCGACGGCCAGGAACAGGCTTCTCATGGTCACGCATTGAACGCTGAAAGGGCTTTTGAATCAAGGGGGTAGGCGCGGTTCGGGTCTGGATCACAGACGTGGCGGGTGCGGCTTGCTATGGTCGTGGGGCGCGGGGCTGATGCCCGGCGCAGGAGGTTTTCATGCGGTTCAGCGGTCTCATCTCCCTGTTGTGCATGGCGTCACTGAGCGCGTGCCAGACGGCGGATACGTCCTCCGAGAAGGCATCGTCGGAATCCACCAAGGCGCCCAAGGCCAGCGGCGGCGTGCTCGCCGCGTTCAAGCCGCAGCCCGTCGTCCTCCCCGAGGGGACCACGCTGCACCTCGTCCTGGAGACGGCGGTCTCGTCGGCCACGAACCGCCAGGGGGACCCGGTGCTGGCGCGGGTGGCCGACGACACCCGCGTGGGTGAGAAGGTCGTCCTCCCGGCCGGGACCGAGATCCGCGGTCAGGTCGTCACCGCCGTGCCCTCGGGGCGCGTGAAGGGCCTCGCCCGCCTCGCCATCGATTTCGATCGGGTCGTCGTGAAGGGCAAGGAGCACCCCATCGACGCCCAGGCCATCGACATCACCGCCGACAACACACACAAGCGGGACGCCGAGATCATCGGAGGAAGCACCGCAGGCGGCCTCCTCATCGGCGCCCTCGCCGGCGGCAAGAAGGGGGCCGGGATCGGCGCCCTCGTCGGCGCCGGGGCGGGCGGCGGCGTGGTGCTCACCAACAAGGGGAAGGAAGTCCAGATCCCCTCGGGCTCGCACTTCGGCGTGAAGCTCCAACGCGAGGCGCTCCTGAGCTGAGTCGTCGGGGCCGGCCCTCGGACCGGGCCGGCCCTCACTTCCACTCGAGCGACAGGTTCTTTCTCAAGCGTCCGATGCGGGCCTCGAGCCTCGTGGTCCCTCCCTTGAAGTCCAACGATGCGCGCTCCGATTTGACGTTGTCCTCCCAGCTGAACTGAAGGCGCACCTCGTGGACGCCGGGATCGACGTCGAACGTCCTTTCGAGACGCCCCTTCCGGAGCTTCACCGCGCCGATGTCGCGCGTGACGCGGCTGTCGACCTCCTGCTCGATCACCGGCTGGTCGTCCAGCCACACGCGCAGCATCCCGGTTCGGACGGGATGCTCGAAGTCGATGACGAGCTGCGGCTGCGACGGCGACGCCGGCTCCGACGACGTCCCGTCCACGGCCGTCGCCCCGGGACCGGGGCTCCGATGAAGGGCGGCATAGGCAGCCGCCAGGACGGCCACCAGCGCGACGGTCCCCAGGGCCGTGAGGGCGGCCCGACGCGACGTGGGCACCGCAGGGGGTGACGACGGTTCGATGACGGGCTCGAGATCGAGGGAAGGGAGCTCGACGGCGTCCGCTCCGGACCCTTCGGACCGGAGGATCGCGTCGATCTCGGCGACGAGCGCCAGGCCGTCCGGATGCCGCCTCGAGGCGTTCTTGGCGAGCGCTCTCGCGACGAGGGCGTCCACCGCCGGCGGCAACCCCGCAACGACGCCCGGAGGGGGGCGCGGATCCTCGCTGAGCACGCGAAGGATGACCGTCATCGTGTTGTCGGCGGCGAAGGCCGCGCGACCCGTCAAGAGCGCGTAGGCGATCGACCCCAGCGAGAACAGGTCGGCTCGCGCGTCCACCTTCTCGCCCCGCGCCTGCTCCGGGGACATGTAGAGCGGCGTGCCCAGCACCTCCCCCGCCGCCGTCAGCAGGCTCGTCTCCACCCGCGCGATGCCGAAGTCCATGATCTTCGGCCGGCCGTCGGGGAGCATCATGACGTTCCCGGGCTTGACGTCCCGGTGGATCACGCCCCGCGAGTGGGCGTGGTGCAGCGCCTCCGCCAGGGCGCGGACGATACGGAGCGCCTCCCGCCAGTCGGGCCGCGGGCCCTCCTTCAGGACCTGCGCCAGCGTCCTCCCCTCGATGTACTCGAGGGCCATGAACAGGACCCCCGTCTCGGGGTCCCGCCCGACGTCGTGGACCGTGACGATCCCCGGATGAGACAGCCCCGCCGCGATCCGGGCCTCGGCGAGAAAGCGTTTCTCGAACGCTTCCCTCTCGTCGTCCGAGAGGGCCTCCGCCCTGGAGATCGTCTTGAGGGCGATCCTCCGGCCGAGCGCCGCGTCGTGGGCCTCGTACACGATGCCCATGGCGCCGCGACCCAGCTCCCGGCGGATCTCGTAACGGCCGATCGCCCTCCGCTCGGCCTCGCTCAGAAGATCTTCCCCTTCTTCAGGAGCCTCTTGAGTCCGCTCTCGGCGGCTTCCGATGCGGCGGCCTTTCCGATGCGGGCCGAAAGATCGGTCTGCGGCGCCGTCGTCGTCCCCGTGACCTTGAAGTCGATGGCCCCGAAGCCGTCGGCGCGGTCCTTGAAAGCCGCCCGGAGCTCCCGCACCGGGATTTTGGCGAGCAGCGCCTTGCTCAGGGCCAGCGTCATGTCGTAGTCGAGAGCGAGCGTGTCGAGGCGCATCACTCCGTGGCCCGTGAGGTGGGTGGAGGCTCCCTTCAGGACGAGCGTCGGCGTCGCCAGGCGTCCGTCACCGAGCGTGAACTCCGCCCGGCACTCCTCGAAGTCGGGGTGCGCGAGCTCGGGGACGCGCAGCACGCTCGAGAGGAGCGTCAGGAGCGCCGCATGCGCCACCCGGCACTCCTTCACCTCGGCGTGCCCCTGCCCCTTCAACGTCGCGACACCGCCGGACCCTTCGACCGTCGCCTTCGCGCTCAGGGCTCCCGAGGCGGACTGCGCGCTCTTCGCCTCCGCGAGCAGCTCCTGGAGCCGTGCGCCCTCGAGGGTCGTGTTCGCCGCAAATCGCATGCCGCCCTGGAGCTGGATCCGCGCGTCCCCTTGCACCCTCCCCTTCGCAAGCGTTCCCCGGATCGGCGCGAAGACCACCTGTCCCTGTGAGGCCTTGAAGGGGGCCGAAACGTTCCGGAGGAAGAGGCTGTCCGCCATGTTCACCAGGCCGACGCTCAAGGTCCCGTCCCCAACGAGGGCGCTCCCCTCGACGCGCAGCGAGCTGCCGAGATCGGCGCCCTCGATCTTGACGAAAGCCGCATGCGGGTCGCGCACCACCAGACGCGCCCCGTCGATGCTCAGCTTCGAGAGAACGAGGGCGACCGGGAGCCCCGAAGATCCATGGGCGGACGTGGCCGGGGCGGAGCCCCCCAGGTGCTCGTAGTTGAACGACCCGCGGGCGTCCATGGCCAGCGTGACCACCGGCTTGCGAATCGTCAGCCGTGAGAGCTCGACGCGACCCCCGAGGAGGGCCCACGGATCGTAGCGGAGGACCAGCCCGTCGGCGGCCAGGAGGTCCCCGGGGAAGGGCGGCGGGTTCCCTACCCTCACGCCCTCGACGGTCACGCCGCGCCAGAGGGAGACGGCGATCCGGCGTCGCCTGCACCTTGGCGCCCACCGCCGCAGACGCACGGTCGAGGAGCGACTGCCGGAAGGCGGGGGTATCGACCGACCGGACCAGCCGAACGAGGTACCCGACGCACACGAGAAAGACGACGGCCAACGCGATGACCGTCGGGAGAAGCAGTCGCCGTCTCATGGCGCCATTCAACGCCGCCACCGGCCCCGAATCAAGCGTTGAACGACCCGGCCGTTCGTGGCATAGCTAGCGGCAGGAGAACCCATGCTTTCCCGTCGCTGCCCTCGACGTCGAACACTCTCGCTCGGAGCGGCAATCCTCGCCATCCTCGGCGTCTCACCCGCCGGCGCTCGAGCCGCGGATCCCCCGGCGCCCTACGGCCCCGTTCCGAGCCCGCGGCAGCTGGCCTGGCACGCTCGCGAGTTCTACGGCTTCCTGCACTTCACCGTGAACACCTTCACGGACAAGGAGTGGGGCTACGGCGACGAGTCCCCCACGGTGTTCGACCCCACCGACTTCGACGCCGATCAGATTGCGAGCGTGGCCGAGGGGGCGGGCATGAAGGGGCTGATCCTCACGGCCAAGCACCACGACGGGTTCTGCCTCTGGCCCTCGCGGCTCACCGAGCACTCCGTGAAGAACAGCCCCTGGCGCGACGGGAAGGGGGACGTGGTCCGCGAGATCGCCGATGCGTGTCGACGCCACGGCCTGGCCTTCGGCGTGTACCTCTCGCCCTGGGATCGGAACCGCGCGGACTACGGCCGCCCTTCCTATCTCGACTACTACCGGGGTCAGCTCCGCGAGCTGCTCGGCGCCTATGGCCCCCTATTCGAAGTCTGGTTCGACGGCGCGAACGGCGGCGACGGGTACTACGGCGGCGCGCGCGAGGCCCGGACCATCGACCGCCGCGCGTATTACGACTGGCCCACGACCTGGGGGATCGTCCGCAACCTCCAGCCCTCGGCCTGCCTCTTCAGCGACGGGGGGCCCGACGTGCGCTGGGTCGGAAACGAGAAGGGCTCGGCCGGCGATCCCTCGTGGGCCACCCTCGTGGGCGACGACTTCGCGCCCGGCGACGCCGACGAGGCGCGCCTCACCCGGGGCGATCGACCCGGCACACACTGGGTACCCGCCGAATGCGACGTGTCGATCCGGCCGGGCTGGTTCTACCATGCTGCCGAAGACGACAAGGTGCGCGGCCCGCGAGAGCTCGTGGACCTCTTCTACGCCTCCGTGGGACGCGGCGCGTCGCTGCTCCTCAACGTCCCGCCGGACCGCCGCGGACGCATCCACGAGAACGACGAGCGGTCCCTTCGGGCCTTCCGCCGTCTCGTCGACGCCACGTTCTCGGTGGACCTCGCGCTGGGGGCGCGCGCCGGGGCCAGCAACGTCCGGGGCGGCGACGCCCGGTTCGGCGCCGCGAACGTCCTCGACGGCGACCGGGACACCTACTGGGCCACCGACGACGCGGCCCCGGCGCCTGCCCTCACGCTGGATCTCGCGCGGCCCGCGACGTTCGACGTGGTGAGCCTGCGCGAGTACCTGCCCGTCGGGCAGAGGGTGGAGGGGTGGTCCCTCGACGCCTGGCAGAACGGTTCCTGGCGCGAGTTCGCAACCGGCACCTCCATCGGGGCGCGACGGCTGTGGCGCGGTCCCGCGATCACGACATCACGGGTGCGCCTGCGCATCGGCCGGGCGGCGGCGTGCCCCGCCATCTCGGAGGTGGCGCTCTACCGCCAGCCGCCCGGGGCGCTGCCCCGCTAAGCGCTCCCGAACGGGCCTCTTCGTCGCCGGCTCTACTTGCCCTCGTACTTGAACGACACCTTGAGCTTGGCCCTGTAGGCCTTGACCTTGCCGTTCTCCATCTGCATGTCCAGCTCCACGACCTCGGCGATTCGAAGCTCGCGAAGCGACTTCGACGCGCGGGCCACCGCCGCCGCCGCCGCCTTCTCCCAGGACTCGCTGCTGGTGCCGATCAGCTCGATGACCTTGTAGACGCTCTCAGCCATGTCTTCCCTCCGCGCAGAAGAGCCTGCGAAGAGAGCCTATCATCACCGCTGCATGGGCGGTGGCTCCGAGACCGACGTCATCGGCGAGCGCACCTTCGGCTTCTGGCGAAGCGCCACAGGGTCATGAGCCCTGCCAGCTACTTCTTGTACGTGAACTTCTGATCCGCCTGGATGCGGACCCGCACCTTGACGCCGTTCTTCGTGGCGGGCGCGTAACGCCAGGTGCGAACCGCGGCGATCATGGCGGCGTCGAGCAGCTCGCCGCCCGACTGCACGACGCGCACGTCGGCGGGGACGCCGGTCTCCGTCACCGTCAGGGCCACCGCCACGGCTCCTTCGAGCTTCAGGCGCTTCGCTCCGGCGGGATAGGCCGCCGCCTCGCCCGACACCTTCTGCGGCGGCGTGATGCCGGGACCGAGGGCCGCCACGTCTCCGGGCCGGACCCATCCCATCCGCCGGAGCTGGGCCGAAGCCGCGCTCGTGGGACGCGCGGGCTCCATCCGGGCATTGAGGGGGATCCGGTCTCCCGCGGTCACCTGAACGGTCTGCGCCCAGGGCCGGAAGCCGGTTTGCTCCACGGTCAGCTCGTGTGTTCCCGGCAGGGTCGGGACGGACTCGAGGGGTGTCAGCCCCACGATCTTGCCGTCGAGCCGCACCGTCGCCCCGGGAGGCTCTGAAAGGATCTGCAGCTCGGCCCCCGTGGGTTGGAGGGCGAAGCGCAGGGGAACGGGCATCTCGTCCCCCTGGAGCTGGAGGCTCAGCTCGGCGGCCGTGAAGCCGTCGAGACCGACCTGCACGGTGTGGGGCCCCGGTGCGAGGCCGTCCTGCGTAACGGGGGCCCGGCCGACACGAAGGCCGTCGACACGCACGACGGCGTTGGGCGGCTCGGTCATGACCGAGATCGCCGCCACGGGCTTCCGGAAGAGCGGGACCCTGCCGGAACGGAGGCCCACCGCCCCCAGGCCGACGACCGCTGCCACCGCGGCGGCGAGGGCCCAAACTCGCGCGCCGCGCCCCGCCGCGGGAGTCTCGACGAGCGGCGGCGCGCCGGCGGGGGCTCCCGCCTCGTCGTCGAACTCGACCGCGAGGTCGTGGGTCTCGATGTCTCCGTCGGGCGTCTCGGGCGACACCCTCACCGCGCGCCGCCGGTCGAGCGCCGCAAGGAGCCCGGTCGCGCTCGGGAAGCGCTCACCCGGGTCTTTCGCGAGGGCGCGCCGGAAGACGTCGTCGTGGGCCGGCGGCAGGCCCGGCGCCCAGGCGCTGGGAGGGGCAGGGTCCGCGTGGACCACGCGATAGACGACCTCGCTGATATCGTCCCCTTCGAACGGACGCCGGCCCGTCAGCATCTGATAGGCCACGACGGCGAGGGAGAACAGGTCCGTCCGAACCGTGGCCTGCCCGCCCGTGATCTGCTCCGGCGCCATGTAGGCCGGCGAGCCCATGATCTGCCCGGTCGTCCCCAGGGACGCCGATACGAAATGGGCCACGCCGAAATCCATCATCTTCGGGCGGCCGTCTCCCAGGACGAAGATGTTGGCGGGCTTGATGTCGCGGTGTATCACGCCCTTCTGGTGGGCGAAGTCGACGGCGCCCGCAATCGGCTCGAGGATCCGGAGGACCTCCGGCAGGTCCAGCCGTCCACGCTCGGCCAGGACCGTCTGGAGCGTCACGCCCTCGAGGAGCTCCATGACGAAGTAGTCTTCGCCCACGTCGAAGAGCGTGACGATGTGGGGATGGGCGAGGGCCGCGGCCGCCTGCGCCTCCCGCCGGAAGCGAGCGACGTATTCCTCGGCCTCGGGGCCCTCGAGGAGGTCGTCTTTCGGGGTCTTGATCGCCACGCGGCGCTTCGCGAGGGGGTCGTAGGCGCGGTACACCCGCCCCATGGAGCCCTCCCCCACGAGGCTCTCGACCAGATAGCGACCGAAGGACGCGCTACTGGCGTGGCGGACGGCACTCCCTCTCTTCTTCATTCATCCCAACGCTCGTGGCTCGGGGCCGGCGGCCCGGAGGGAAGGAGAGCCAAGCGTCCCGTCATGGTGACACGGAACAGGCCGCCGTTCCACCGATGTCAGGGCACGAGGCTCGCCGTCGGGAGGAAGCGGGGCGCGACGCGGACGTGGGTCGCGCGCTCGAAGGCGTACGCGAGGCGCAGCAGGACGCTCTCGCTCCACGCGCGACCGATGAATGAGATCCCCACGGGCAGGCCGGAGACGTGGCCGGCCGGCACCGTGACGTTTGGATACCCCGCCACGGCCGCCGGTGTCGAGCTCCCTCCCGCCGAGCGATCGCCGTTCACGAGATCGGTGAGCCACGCCGGGCTCCCGGTCGGCGCGACGACGGCGTCGAGACGGTAGTTGTCCATCACCGCGTCGATTCCCTCGGCGCGCGACAGCCGCCGGTTCTTCTCGAGCGCGTCGCGATACGCCTTGTCCGTGAGGGCCCCCTTTTCCTGGGCCTTCAGGAAGAGCTCCTGGCCGAAATAGGGCATCTCCTCCGCCTTGTGGGCCTCGTTGAAGGCGATGACGTCGGCGAGGCTCTTGACGGGGGCTTTCGGGCCGAGGGCCGCCAGGTAGACGTTGAGGTCGGCCTTGAGCTCGTAGAGCAGCACCTCGAGCTCGCTCTCGTCGTACTCGCCCACGTGGGGGATATCGGCGGGGTCGATCAGCGTAGCACCCTCGCGCTTCAGCACGCCGAGGGCGTCCTCCATGATCCGGTCCACCGCGGGAGAGAAGCCGAACGTCTTGCGGTAAACGCCGATGCGCGCGCCTCGGAGCCCGCCGGGGTCGAGGGCCATGGTGTAGTCGACGCGCGCCTGCCTCTGGCTTTCCGCCGTCGCCGGGTCGTCGGGATCGACGCCGGCAAGGGCTGTCAGGAGGATCGCGGCGTCGCGCACCGTGCGGGCCATGGGCCCGGCGGTGTCCTGGCTGTGAGCGATCGGGATGATTCCCGACCGGCTCACGAGGCCGAGCGTGGGTTTGACCCCCACGAGGCCGTTGGCGTTGGACGGGCAGACGATTGACCCGTCGGTCTCGCTGCCGACGGCGACCATCGCGAGGTTGGCCGAGACCGCCGCGCCCGAGCCCGAGCTCGATCCGCAGGGATTGCGATCGAGAGCGTAGGGGTTCCGGCACTGGCCGCCGCGCCCGCTCCAGCCGCTCACCGAATGCTCGGAGCGGATGTTGGCCCACTCGCTCAGGTTCGTCTTTCCGAGGATCACCGCTCCCGATTCCCTGAGCCGGCGCGCGACGAAGGAGTCGCGCAACGGGATCGAGCCGGCGAGCGCCCGGGAGCCGGCGGTCGTCGTCATCTTGTCGGCCGTATCGATGTTGTCCTTCACCAGGACCGGAATCCCGTGGAGCGGCCCCCGGGGCCCCTTCTCCTTGCGCTCTTTGTCCAGGGCCTCGGCGATGGCCAGGGCGTCCGGATTCGTCTCGAGGATGCTCCGGAGGGTCGGCCCCTGACGGTCGATGACCCCGATCCTGTCGAGGTAGGCCTCAGTGAGGTCGCGGGCGGTGAGCGCGCCCGACTCCATCTTCTGCTGCACGTCCGTGATGGTCGCCTCCTCGTGGGAGGCCAGCCCCCGGGGCCCGGGCTTTACAGCCCCCGCCCGGTCGCCGGGCCGCAGGAAGGCCAGGGCGCCGCCGGCCGCGCTCGCCCTCAGGAACTCCCGACGCTCGACAGCGGGCCTCTTCTCATCGCTCATGGGATCCCCTCCAGGTTCCGTCGGCTATATCGGCGCACGGGCGACCATATCCTCGAGCAACCGCTGCGTCCGAACCGATTCTCCGGCCGACGTGAGCGGTTGCCGCCGCGACGCCACGCATTCGAGAAAGTGATCGAACTGCTGGGGGAAGCCGCGCGCCTCGAGGGTGGGCTTCCACGCGCTCGCGTGGTCTTCGCGCCAGACGCGGTCCTCCGCCTCCTGCCTCCAGCGCAGCTCGGCGAAGGCGTCCAGCTCCAGCGTGGCCCCGTCTCCGTGAAGGCTGCAGGTCTCGCTCCAGGCCGCGGCCTCGAGGCTCGTGGCGACGACGGCGTATCCCCCGGCGCGAAGCGCCACCACGCTCACGGCCCCGACGAGCCGCCCCTCCCGCGAGCGCTGGACCGTCGAGACGGCCTCGCCCTCTCCGCAGAAGAACCGGACCAGGTCGATCAGGTGGATCGTGTCGTCGACGTAGTTGCCGAACAGGTCGGCATGGGCGGCGCCCGAGCGGTGCTTCTGGAACAGCGCCACGCCCACCCCGCGATCGCCCCAGGCGTCCCGGGCCCGCCGGTGGAGGGGCGCGAAGCGCCGGTTGAACGCCACCATGAGGATGCGACCCCTCGCCAGGGCGAGCTCGGCGAGGCCCTCGGTCTCGCCGCTGCTCAGCGTGGCCGGCTTCTCCACCAGCACGTCCACGCCGGCTTCGAGGAGGCGCTCGACGATGGGCCTGTGGGTCTCCGACGGCGTCAGGACCACGGCGGCCTTCGGCCCCCAGCTCAGGAGCTCGTCGAGCTGCGTGGTCACGCGGGCCAGGCGGTAGCGCGCCTGGACCCTCTCGACGGTGGCTCCGCTGCGGCTGCACGCGAGCAGCTCCAGGTCGTCCCGGTCGGCGAGCATCGGGAGATACGCCTTCGACGCGATCCCGCCGAGACCCACGACGGCCACGCGCTGCCTCATGGCCCACATCCTATGGGCGCCGGAGGCCCGACGCTACTCGTATCGGAGCGCCACCATCGGCTCCACCCGCGTGGCGCGGAGGGCAGGCAGGTACGCCGCGAGGCCCGCGGCCACGAGAAGCGAGGCCGTGGCCACGGCGAACGTCAACGGGTCGCGGGCGGTCAGGCCGAAGAGCTGCGCCTCCAGCAGCCGCCCGAGGCCGTAGCCGCTGGGCAGGCCGAGCCCCACGCCGAGGCCCGCGAGGATCGCGACCTCCTTCATCACCATCAGCAGCACGGTCCGACGGCCGGCGCCGAGGGCCACGCGGATGCCGATCTCGCGAGTCCGGAGGGCCACGGCATAGCTCATGACGCCGTAGAGCCCGAGCGCCGCCAGGACGGTGGCGAGGAAGCCGAAGCTGGCCGACAGCGCCGCCTCCAGGCGCTCCACGAAGAGCGACTCGCGGATCTGGGCGCGCATGGTCTTGATCTCCGTGATGGGCAGGGTCGGGTCCACGCGCCGGACGATCTCGCGCATCCGGCCGCCCAGCAGCTCCGGGGCGACGGCCGTTCGGGCGTAGAACGTCACCGCTCCCCGGTCCTCGGCCTGGGCGTAGGGCCGGTAGAGGAACCGGTGGGGCTCCTCGCGGAGCGATGCCGCCTTCCCGTCCTTCGCGACCCCCACGATCTCGATGAGCCGTCCCGGATCCCGTCCGAAGGCGAAGTGGCGCCCGAGGGGGTCCTTGTCACCGAAGAAGTAGCGGGCGAACGTCTCGTTCACGACGGCCACCCGCGCCGTCTCCGGACCGTCCGCAGCCGAGAAGTCGCGCCCAGCGACGAGGGGTATTCCCAGGGTCTGGAAGAATCCCGGGGCCACGTTGGCGTTGTTGGGGTTCATGTTCTCGTCGTCCTTGGCCGTGTATCCCTCGACCTGGATCGTGCTGCTCGAGTCGTCGTTCGCCATGAGGGCGATGTCCGAGAGCGAAGCGGACCGGACCCCGGGCTCGGCGGCGATCTCGTCCTGGAGCTGCTTCAAGACCGCCAAGCGGCGCTCCTCGCGATAGTCGTTGAGCGCGGGGTTCACGGAGAACCCCAGGACATGCTCCGGCTCGAAGCCGGGGTCGAGCGCCCCCAGGTTCATCAGGCTCCGCGTGAAGAGACCGGCGCCCACGAGCAGGAGGAGGGAGAGGGCCACCTGCGCCACGACGAGGCCCTTGCGGAAGCGGAAGGGGGCCGAGCCACCGAGGAGGGACGCCGACTCGCTCTTCAGGGTATGGGCCAGCTCGAGACGCGTCGACTGAAAGGCCGGGGCGAGGCCGAACAAGAACGCGGTGGCGAGAGACAGGCCGAGCGCGAACAAGCCCACGCGGAGATCCGGCTGCGCCGACAGAACCTGCGCCGCCTGGTCGAAGGGCAACGCCCGCAGCAGGAGCTCTCCCGTCCAGGATGCGAACAGGATCCCGAGCGCGCCGCCCGCCACCGACAGCGTGAGGCTCTCCGCGAGGAGCTGGCGCACGAGGCGCGCGCGGCTCGCGCCCAGGGCGAGGCGAAGCGCCATCTCCTTCTGCCGCGCCGAGGCCCGGGCCAGGAGGAGGTTGGCCACGTTGGCACAGGCGATGAGAAGCACCAGGCCGACCATCCCCATGAGAACCAGCAGTGGCGCCCTCGATTGGTCCCGGAGCTCCGAGGTCCCGCGCCCTCCCGGCAGGAGCTGGAGCTGCTTCTGGAGGAACGCCGTCCGGAACCGCTCGGACTTGGTCTCGAGATGCTGCGCGTCCTCCCGGAGGAGCTGGCGGTAGAGGACGTTGACCTCGGCCCGCGCCTGGTCGGGAGAGACCCCGTCCCCGAGGCGCGCCAGGACCGTCAGCCAGCGCGAACGCCAGTCGCCGATCCCGCGCTGCCACGTCGGGATCACCTGCGCCTGCATCATCAGGGGTACGAAGACGTCTACCGACTGCCCCACCTCGACCCCTCGGAACCCCGCGGGTGAGACCCCCACCACGGTCATCGGGTGGCCGTTGACTAGAACGGTCTGGCCGACGACCTTCGCGTCGCCCCCGAAGCGGCGCAGGAAGAACCCGTGGCTCAGGACGACCACGGGATGGCCGCCGGGCGTCTTGTCGTCTTCGGCCCTGAAGAGACGACCCACCGGCGCCCGCAGTCCCAGCACGTCGAAGAACGTCCCGGAGACCAGGTCTCCGTTGACGCTGTCGGTTTGATTCGCCGCGGTCAGGTGGATCGGCGCCGTGAAGTGGGCCAGGACCCCCGACAAGGACGTGGCTCGGTCGCGGAGTCCCTCGAACATCGGATGGGACATCGGCTCGAGGGTGTCGCTGTGCTGGTGCGAGGCGCCCGAGAAAGGGCCCGGCGCGTCCACGATCACCAGCCGCTCCGGCTCGCGAACGGGCAGGGATCGGAGGAGCACCTGGTCCATCAGCGTGAAGATCGCCGTGTTGGCTCCGATCCCCAGCGCCAGCGTCAGGACCACCACGAGGGTGAATCCCGGGCTCTTGGCGAAGGTCCGCGCCGCGTGCCTCAGGTCCTGGGCGAGCTCTTCCATGGCCCGTGGAGGTGCGAACGGCGTGCCACGCCGGCGACCCGCGTCAACTCGTTGAACCCCCGCGCCTTCTCTCCGGACCCCGGGGAGCGCCACCGACCGGATGCGACCAGTCGCCGTCCCGGGAGCGAACGCTCACGCTACAATGGGGGCTCTGGCACCCAGCGACTTCGATCTCGCCCCCTACCTGGCTCGTATCGGCTACCGCGGGCCCCTCGAGCCGACCCTCGCCGTGCTCAGGGCCCTGCACGAGGCGCACGTCGGCTCGATCCCGTTCGAAAACCTCGACATCCTCCTGGGCAAGCCGATCGCCCTCGACCTCCCCTCGCTCCAGGCCAAGCTCGTCGCGGCCCGGCGCGGGGGATACTGCTTCGAGCAGAACACCCTCTTTCGCGGCGCCCTCGAGGCCGTGGGCTTTGCCGTGACGTCCCTCGCCGCGCGGGTCCGCGCCGGTGCGACGGCCCTTCGGCCACGGACCCACATGCTGCTCCTCGTGGACTTGCCCGAAGGCCGGTTCCTCGCCGACGTGGGCTTCGGCGGGGACGGCCCGGTCCATCCGCTTCCCCTCAAGGTTGCGGGCGAGGGGGAGGAGGACGCCCCCGGCTTCCGGCTCCTCCGGGAGGGCGACCTGTGGGTGCTCTCGGGCGACGCCGCCGGCCCGCGCGCCGACCTCTACGCCTTCACCCTCGAGCCCCACTACCCCGTCGACTACGAGATGGCGAGCCACTTCACGAGCACCCACCCGCGGTCTCCGTTTCTCCTGACCCTGACGGTGCAACGGTCGTGGCCGAGCCGGCGGCTGATCCTGCGCGGGCGCGAGCTGACGGTCCGCGACGGCCAGGCGAGCGAGACGACGACGCTCCGCGATCCGGACCACCTCCTCGAGGTGCTGGAGCGCGAGTTCGGTCTGGCGCTTCCGGCGGGAACGCGATTTCCCGTGCGGGTGTTCTGAGGGCGACGACGGTCAGAACTGGGGCGTGACCCGCACCATCACGACGTCGTGGGGCTCGACCTTGGCCTTGAAGCTGCCGGTGAACGATCCCACGTCCGCCTTCTTCCAGAGGTCCCGCACCCTGGCCTTCCCACCCGGGAAGAAGCCGATCTCCTCCCACGCCGCGGTGATCTCGCTCGCCTCGGAGCCGCGGTTGAAGAGGATCACCGCCCGCGACCCGTCGGCGAGGGGCTTCATCCAGACCTCCTGCGGGCCGTTGTCGCGCACCTTGCGTCCCTGCATCCCCAGGGCGTCCTGGTCGACGGCGATGACCTCGCGGTTCGTGAGGATGTCGAGGGTCTCCCGGCTGACGCTGCGGAGGTCGTTCCCCGCCATGAGCGGCGCGGCGAGGAGCGCCCAGAGGCTGAAGTGGGCGCGGGACTCCCCCGGCTTGAGCCCGCCGTTCCCCACCTCCAGCATGTCCGGATCGTTCCAATGCCCGGGGCCGGCGTACGGGTACAGGTCCACCATCAGGTCGATGATGTGGGATACGCCCATTCCGCCCCAGCTCGTGGCGCAATCCCAGCAGTCCTGGATGTCGCCGGTGGAGCGCCAGAGGTGGCCGACGCCCTGCCCCCACAGCCACGGCTTCGAGCTCCCCCACTCGCACATGCTGAAGACGATCGGCCGGCCGCTGGTCTGGAGGGCCCGGCTCATCTTCGCGTACGAATCCCGAGTGTCCTGCCCCTCGGCGTTGCACCAGTCGTACTTGAGGTAGTCGACGCCCCACTCCGCGTAGGTGCGCGCGTCGATCTCCTCGTGGTCCTTGCTCCCGGGGCGCTTCTGGCACGTTCCCGTGCCGGCGTCGGAGTAGAGGCCGAACTTGAGCCCCTTCCCGTGGACGTAGTCGGCCACGGCCTTCATCCCGCCGGCGAAGTGGTCGGGGTCGGCCACGATCCGCCCCTTCTCGTCGCGCTTCACCTGCCAGCAGTCGTCGACGACGAGGTACTGGTAGCCGGCGTCCCTCATGCCGGTGGAGACGAGGGCGTCGGCCGTCTCCCTCAACAGCTTCTCGCTGACGTCGCAGCCGAACTTGTTCCAGCTGTTCCACCCCATGGGGGGCGTCAGGGCGAGGCCGTCCCCGGCCCGGGCCGAGGCGACGCCTGCGACGACGAAGACGAGCGCGGAAAGGGCCATCCGCCGGCGACGAGCGTGCATCGATGTCCTCCTCGGAAGCGAGTCGCGAGAGTGTAGCGGACAAAGGCGTCCGGTGTAAGCTCCCGCGCGTGGAACGCCCCGCCTGGGACGACTACTACATGGACATCGCCCGCGCGGTGGCGGCCCGTGGCAACTAGCGGATGAAGTAGACGGGGTTCGGCAGCTTGAAGGTCCGCTCGGCATAGCCCCCCGAGAGATCGCTCTGCTGGTCGCCGATGGCGAGCAGGATCGTGTATCCCTGCTCCGCCAGCTTCCGGCGCTCCGGCGCCTTGAAGTCCGCGGCGCTGGCCGGGCGAGGCCCCTCGGGGAACAAGATCAGGCCATCGGGCGCGAATCCCTGCTCTCGCAGGTTGCGCTCCGTCGTTTCCCGAAGGTCCTCGGGCCGCCCCGTGATGAAGAAGACGGCGACCCCCAGCTCGTGAGCCCGGCGAGCGAGGGCGAGGGTGGGAGCGATGGCCTTCGACCGTCCCAGGGCCTCCCACGCGCGCAGGCCACAGGGGCCCGTCTCGAGGTCGCAGCCTCCACCGTTGATCCGTGTCCACCCGTTGACCTTGTAGGCGGGCCAGTTGGAGAGGGCGGTCTCGTCGACGTCGAACACGGCGGCGGGACGCGGGACCTCCCGGGCACGCCTTTCGAGATAGGCCTCGGCCGCGCGGGTCACGGCCGCCACGTCCGCCTCGTACCGCCCGGATTCCACGTAGGCCTCGACCTGCTTCTTGGCCTCGACCAGATCCGGTACCGGCGCGGCCCGCGGGGCGCTCGCGCACGCCGAAGCGCATGAGCGCCGCAGCCAGCGCCATGCGGAAGCGAGCGCCGTCAGCCACGCCGCCCCGCCGGCCGCCGATCGTGCACCCATCGCTTCAGCTCGTCCGCGACCCCGTAGGCCTCCGCGACGCGCATGCAGGAGTCGAGGTGGGCGGGATGGACCCTGAGCAGCGCCGCCACGTCCCAGAGGTCCTTGTGCCCCCCGGCCCGGATCTTCAATCGCAGAAGGGCCTCCAGGTCCACGACGCGGACGACGGTCCCGTTGGGAAGGTGGACCGCGATCGTTCGGGACCAGTAGATCGGCACGAGGGGCGGGAGGATGTCGAACTGGACGTCCAGGAGCGTTCCCGAGAGCGTCCACGGGGGCTCCCCCTTCTCCTCGTCGTGGCGCTCCAGGCGCGACTCGATGCCCGACGCGCGCGAGGCGCCGCTTCACCTCGCGCGGCTCGAGCTTCGTGACGAAGTCCACGTCGTCGGTCCCGCGCACGTGGCCGTGGGCGCTCACCGCGAGCCCGCCCACCACGATCCCCGCGTCCCCGAGCACCCGCGCGATGCGTGCGGCCACCTCCTGCACGGCGTTCCCGCTCCCCTTGACCCGGCGCGCCTTCACGTTCGGATCTTCCGGGTCCCGAGGCGGAGGCTCTGCGCCAGGGCGCTGATCTCGAGGCTCCGCCGGAGGCGCGCGTCCATGCCCCGGACCCGGCCGCCGCCCCTTGGAGTCCCCCTCGTCGGCGAGGAAGCCCGCGACCGCCTCCCGGAGCGCCGTCGCGGCCGAGACACCCTCGACCGTCAGCTCGTAGTAGACCGACGGATCCGTGGCGCGCCCCTCGCCTGCCCGGACACCCCAATGGCGCACGAGCCCCGCACCCTCCAGCTCGCGCAGCGCTTGGGACATCACCTTCGGGGCGGGTCGAGGCTGGGCCCGAGCGCGCTCGGCGATGCGGGCGACCAGGTCGAGCCGGTCCCCGGGCCCGGCGAAGAGCGCCTGAAGGAGCGCGACCTTGAGGCTCAGGGGAGCTTCCACGGGAATGCGGGATTCTGCCATGTGAGCCCCCTCGCGGCCAGCGATAAGATGGGGCCGCAATGCCCGAAACCCTCCCCCGGCCGCTGCTGACGTTCCTGGCCGTCCTGTTCATCGGCGTGGTGGGGCTCTACAGCCTCCTCTGGCTGCGGGCCACCCATGCGGAGCCGACGGCCTTCTTCGGCCTCAGGGACTACGACTACCTCGGCGCCGGAGACGTCCGCGTCCGCAGCGTGATACCCGGCTCTCCCGCGGACCGGGCCGGCATCGCCAAGGACGACCACCTGCTGAGCGTCGACGCGCAGCCGATCACCCTCGAGGGGCTCGCCGACCTCGTGCTCCACGGCCAGCCGGGACGGAAGGTGGACCTGGCCGTCCGGAACGCCAAGGCTCTCGGCCCCGAAACCATCGCCGTGGTCCTGGACGCGCCCCTGGAAGGCGGCCCCCTCGCGAGACGCCTCGCCTTCCAGGCCGTCGGGCTCTATCCCGCCTTCTTCCTCGCGTTCTCGGTCGCCGTGTTGTTGCTTCGGGTCGAAGACCCCCACGCCTGGCTCATGGCCCTCCTCTTCGGCTCCTTCATCGGCGCGGCCCCGTACTTCGAGCTCCAGACCCCCGCTCCGCTCCGCGGCTTCGCCCTGGCCTACAAGGTCCTGGCCAACGGCCTCTCCTCGGCCCTCTTCCTGTACTTCTTCTCCGTCTTCCCGGCCCCCTCGCCCCTCGACCGCAAGCTGCCCCGCCTGAAGGACGTCTGGATGGCTGTCGGGTTGCTGGGCGCCCTCCCGCTGGCAGCGTGGGCCTTCGTCACGGCCACGACCCACCCCGTGGGCGAATGGGTCCGCAGCGCCGGCAGGCTCCTGGAGGTGCCCCTCTTCGTCTATGCCTTCGGCGGCTGCCTCCTCGGCTTCTCGTCCCTCGTGGCGAACGCGGTACGGGGAGACAAGACGACGCGGCGCAAGAGCCGCGTGATCCTGGCGGGCACGGCGGTCGGGTTCGGTCCGTCCTTCCTCCTCGTCCTCGTGATGACCTTCACGGGCCGCATGCCCTACGAGACCCCCTTCTGGGTGTGGGCTCCCTCCGTGATCCTCATGGCGCTGATGCCCCTGTCCTTCGCCTATGCCGTCGTAAAGCATCAGGTCCTCGAGGTTCCCGTCCTGCTCCGTCGTGGTGCCCGCTACCTCCTCGTGCAGCGCGGGTTCCTCTTACTCCTGGTCCTCGTCGGCCTCGGAGCCGCCCTCCTGTTCGCCCGGTCCTTCGGCGGGACCCTCGGTCCCGAGATGAAGTCCACCGGCATCCTGCTCGGCACCGGCTTCGGCACGCTTCTCGTCCTCTCCGGGACGCGGCTGCAGCGCAGGGTCCGCGAGCGGATCGACCGCGCCTTCTTCCGGGGCGCCTACGACGCCCGGCAGATCCTCCAGGACCTCGCCGAGAAGGCCCGCGCCGCCAGCTCCCGCGAGGACCTGGGGACGCTGCTGGCGGCGCAGGTCCAGAGCGCCCTCATGCCCTCCTCCCTCGTCGTCTACCTCGAGTCCGACGATGGCGTCCTCACGCTCGTGCGGGGGTCGATGCCCCCGGAGTGGAGCGCCCTGCTGCCCACCCTTCCGCTTCTGTCGGAGCTGATCCGCCGGCCCGCGCCCCGCGACGTCGACGAGTCCGCCGCCTTCGCGCCCCTGGCGCCCCTCGGCACCGAGAGCCTCGTTCCCATCGTGGCCCGCGACGGGCACCTGAGCGGTCTCCTGCTCCTCGGGGAGCGCCTCTCCGAAGAGGCCTACTCCCGCGAGGACAAGCGCCTGTTGGCCTCGGTCGCGAACCAGGCCGGCATCGCTCTCGACGCGATCCACCTCGCGGGGCAGATGGCGGAGCGCCTCGAGGCCGAGCGCTCGTCCCGCCACGAGATGGACCTCGCCAAGCAGGTCCAGACACGGCTCCTGGCCAACGATCCGCCCCTCCTCGACACGGCGATCTGCGCCGGCCGCTGCATCCAGGCGCGAGCCGTCGGGGGCGACTACTTCGACTTCATCGATCTCGGCGCAAAGCGCGTGGCCCTCGCTCTCGCCGACATCTCCGGCAAGGGGTTCCCGGCGGCCCTCCTGATGGCGAGCCTCCAGGCCAGCCTCCGGTCCCGGCTGGCCGCCGACCGTCTCGACCTCCCGAACCAGCTCGTCTCGGTGAACGCGCTGCTCCACAGGTCCAGCGAGGCGAACCGGTTCGCCACCCTCTTTCTCGGGATCTACGACGACGCGGCGCGCTCGCTGCGCTACGTGAACTGCGGCCACAACCCGCCGATGCTCCTCCGGGCCGACGGCCGGATCGAGCGTCTTTCCCCGACGGCCACGGCCCTCGGGCTCTTCGACGAGTGGAGCTGCGAGGCCGCCCTGGTCCAACTGGCCCCCGGGGACCTCCTGGCGATCTTCAGCGACGGCGTCAGCGAGGCCTGGAGCGACGACGGCGTCGAGTTCGGGGAGGAGCGCCTCCTGGAGGCCCTCACGGGCGTGCGCCACGCGCCGGTCGCCCAGATCGTCGACGACGTGCTGGCGATCGTCACGCGCTTCAGCGGGAGCGAGCAGGAGGACGACCAGACCCTCGTCGTGGCCCGGGTCCGGTAGCCGGTAGTATGCTCTCGCGCCATGGGCGGCCGACGGGCCCAGAAGAGGTGAGCCGATGACCTGGTACTACATGGACGGCGACGCCCAGAAAGGGCCCGTCGACTTCGACAGCGATCGTGGGTCTCATCCGCGCCAAGAAGCTCCCTCCCGACGTCCAGGTCTGGACCGAGGGGCAGGCCGTCGTGGGTGGCCGCCAACACGCTCCCGAAGGTGGCGGCCCTGGGCGCCGCCGAGGATCTTCCCCAGCACGCGTCCGAACGGGTGCGGGAGATGCTCGGCCAGGGAGGGCAGGCCCGGCTCTTCACGAGCGACCTCTCGGTCAACGAGTTCCTGCTCGTGAAGAAGGCGGGCTTCGAGCCCCTCGGTCTCGTCGTGGGCTCGTCGATCTACCACATCGGCTACCAGCAGAGCCAGTGGAACCAGAACCAGGAGATGACCGTGCTGTCGCAGGCGATGTACCACGCCCGCGACCTGGCCATGACGCGCATGGAGTCCGAGTGCCGACGCCCTCGGCGCCGACGGTGTCGTGGGCGTCCGGCTCGAGGTCGGCCGCTACGAGTGGGGGGAGAACCTGGCGGAGTTCATCGCGATCGGGACGGCGGTCAAGAGCGCCGACGGCAAGAGCCATCGCACCCCGGACGGCAAGCCCTTCACGAGCGACCTCTCCGGCCAGGACCTCTACGTGCTGCGCTCGATGGGATACGCCCCGGTCGGCCTCGTCATGGGGAACTGCGTCTACCACGTCGCCCACCAGACGCTGCGGCAGTTCTTCAAGACGGCGGGCACCGAACGTCGAGATGGAGAACTACACCCAGGCCCTCTACGACGCCCGCGAGCTGGCCATGGAGCGGATGCAGCACGAGGCGCGCAAGGTGAAGGCCGAGGGAATCGTGGGCGTGATCATCAAGGAAGCGAGCCACGGCTGGGGGAGCCACGTCATCGAGTACTTCGCCGTGGGAACCGCGATCGTGAGCCGGCCGGCCACGCCCGGGGAAGGCGCCGGGCGCGGCGCCGGGCCTGACCCTGACGCTCAACGACCCGAAGGCTAGGCTTCTAGCCGCCGATACGGCGGAGGGCGTCGAGGGTCGCGGCGTTCGAACCGGCATGATCCGAGAGGGCCTCGCAGAGGCGGTGGAGCCACGTGTCGACGGGCGACCGCCTCGGTCTTGAGGGCGATCCCGCGCACGATCTCGGACCTCTCGGCCACGATCCGTCCGCTCCCCCGCTCATCCGGAACGTCGCGATCCGGGAAAGCCGACCTCGAAGGCAAGGACCCGCTTCGCCGACAGGAAGCCGCCGGCTCGTCTCGACGCGCGTGAGATCGGGAAGCTCGCCGGCGAAGCGGGCGGCCAGGCTCTCGAAGAGCTGGACGAGTGACCCGGTCTCCGCCCGGAGCGAGGCGGCCAGCCGTCCCGGGTCGACGCTCCGCGCTTCGCCCGCACCGCAGTAGGGGCACCGGACCGACCGGCCGTCGGCCGACGATTCGAGGGGCGCGCCACAGTTCGGGCATTTCTCGAAGGACGGCATGACGCATTGTCGTGCCTGGCTCGCAGAGTCAAGGCCCCGGCATTCCGCGGCTCGTTCGCGCTATTCTCGTAGAGCATGTCGGTCCAAAGGATCCGCGCCATCACGTCCTGGGAACGCCCCTCGTCCCGCCCTTCCCCGGTATGGAGCAGGCCGTCTTCGGCATGGGATGCTTCTGGGGCGCCGAGCGCGTCTTCTGGAAGCTGCCGGGCGTCCACACGACCGCCGTCGGCTACAGCGGCGGCGCGACGCCGAACCCAACCTACGAGGAGGTCTGCACCGGCCGCACGGGCCACGCCGAGGTCGTCCTCGTCGTCTTCGACCCCGCGCGGCTGACGTACGACGATCTCCTCAAGGCCTTCTGGGAAAACCACGACCCGACACAGGGGATGCGCCAGGGGAACGACATCGGGACGCAGTACCGCTCCGCGGTCTACACCCACGACGACGCGCAGCGAGCGGCGGCCGAGGCCTCGAGGGAGGCGTTCCAGGGTGCCCTGGCCGCGTCCGGCCACGGCGCCATCACGACCGAGATCGCGCCGGCCGGCCCCTTCTACTACGCCGAGGACTACCACCAGCAGTACCTGTCGAAGAACCCCGGCGGCTACTGCGGTCTCGGCGGCACCGGCGTGGCGTGCCCGGTCGGCGTCGTCCGCGCCTGACCTCCGGTCAGCGCGCCGCCGCGATCTCCTGCACGCCGTCCACGAGGCGATCGACCTCGTCCGCCGTCGTGTAGGCCGCGCACCCGGCACGCACCAGACCGTCGGCCTCGTGCCCCAGCCGACGCACCACCGTCGTAGCGTAGAAGTCGCCGTTGGAGACGAACACGCCGCGCGCCGCGAGCCCCTCGGCCACCTCGACCGACGTCCGCCCCGCGACCGCGAAGGAGACGGTCGGCGTGCGCGGGGCCGTGGGCGGCGGCCCGTAGAGCGTCACGCCGGGCGATCGCCTGGAGCCCGGTCCAGAGGCGGTGGAGCAGGAGGTGGCCCCGCGAGTGGAGCTCGTCGAGCGCGGCCACGAGGCGCGCGCGTCGCGTCCCAGCCTCGCCGGCCAGCGAGGCGAGGAAGTCGACGGCCGCGGCGGCGCCGACGATCCCCTCGTGGCTCTAGCGTGCCGGTCTCGAGGCGCTCGGGGGCCGCGTCCGCCGCGGGCGCGAGCTTCGGGACCGTCGAGGGACTCGAGGAGCGCCCGCCGCCCCCAGAGCACGCCCACGTGGGGCCCGTAGAACTTGTAGGCCGAGCAGGCGAGGAAGTCGCACCCCATGGCGCGCCACGTCCACGGCCGCGTGGGCCGCGTAGTGGACGGCGTCCACGAACACGAGGGCGCCCATCGCGTGGGCCCGCTCCACGGCCCAGCGCACGTCGTTGATCGTGCCCAGGGCGTTGGACGCCGCGCCGATGGCGAGGAGCTTCGTCCGCCGCGTGAGGGCGTTGCGCGAGGTCGTCCAGGTCGAGCTGCCCCGTCTCGGGCTTCATCTGCACCGTCCGGACGGTCACGCCCCGCTCCGTCGCCAGGGCGCGCCAGGTGTCGACGTTGGCGTGGTGGTCCAGCTCGGTGACGACCACCTCGTCGCCCGCTTCCCCCAGCCCGCGGCCGAGGGCGCGGCCGAGATGGAACGTGAGGCGTCGTCATGTTGGCGCCGAAGGCGATCTCCTCCGGGCGCGCCGTTCAGGTAGTCGGCCAGCGCCGCGCGGGCCGCGACGAGCGCCGCGTCGGTCTCGCGGCTCGTGGGGTAGGCCCAGTGGGTGTTGGCGTTGTGGTGGAGGAGGTAGTCCGCCATCGCGTCCACGACGCCGCGGGGCACCTGGGTTCCCCCGGGGCCGTCGAAGTACGCCACGCAGATCCCCGCCGTGCCGGCGGTCCAGGGCCGGAAACTGGGCACGGATGGCGTCGACGGTGGCAATGGCGGGCGCGCTCATCGACGGATCTGCACCTCGGCATCGCTGTCGAACTTGAGGGACTCGAGCCCGCCTCCCTTGCGAACGAAGAACGTTCCACGGGCGCGGGCCCGGGCCCGGTCGCTGTCCAGGACCGCCTTCACGGACCCGGGAAGGTTCAGGAAGTTGATGTCGAACCGGGAAACCACCCGCGCCTCCTTGAAGCCGTCGATCGTCACGGGATCGGCGTAGTAGCCGCGTCCCAGGCGCGCGCCGTTCACGTCCAGCTCGTACTCGAACCGCTCGATGAGGAGAGGCTCGGGGTTGACGTTCCGGACCATGAACGCGACGTCCACGGAGACCCCGGTGATCCCGATCTTCCCGAAGTCCAGCGCCTGGACCCGGAGGGTCGGGGGCTTCGTGGTGGCGCAGGACTGCGACACGGCGATCGCCACCCACAGGGTTACGGCTCGCACGGCACTGCGAAGGCGCATCGGAGGACCTCCCCTCGGCAAACCGCGGCATTCTCCGCCAGGACCGGCCGCGCCGCCAAACCAGGCCCCGCTGCGCCGACTCCGCCGGCCGGCCGAATGCTCTAGAATCAGGGGATGGCGGAGGAAAAGCGGGAAGGCGACACCGGCGTCGCGGAGCGGTCCCGCTCCAGGACCGAGCGCCCGCGCCTCTTCAAGGTCCTGCTCCACAACGACGACTACACGACGATGCAGTTCGTGGTCGAGGTCCTGGAGTCCGTCTTCGACAAGTCCCCGGCCGAGGCCTACCGCATCATGATGCACGTCCACACCGCGCGGGCACGGCGTCTGCGGCGCCTACCCCCACGAGATCGCCGAGACCAAGGTGGCCCTCGTCCACGACCAGGCGCGCGAGCAGGGCTTCCCCCTCCGTGCGAGCATGGAGGAGGGCTGAGCATGTTCAACGTGACGCTGGAGATGGTCCTGAACGTCGCCGTCCGCGAGGCCCTCGTCGCGCCGCCACGCGCACCTCACCCTCGAGCACCTGCTCTTCGCCGCTCGCCCACGATCCCGCGGGCGAGGAGATCCTGCAGGGCCTGCGGCGTCGACCTCGACCGTCTCCGCGCCGACCTTCGGCGGCACCTCGAGGACGGGGTCGAGACGCTGCCCCAAGGGCAAGGACCAGGAGCCGACGCAGACCCTGGCCTTCCGCCGCGTCCTCCAGGCCGCCGTCCTCCACGTCCAGAGCGCCGGGCGGGACGAGGCCGGCGTCGGCGACGTGCTCGCGGCGCTGCTCCAGCAGCCGCGGTCGCACGCCGCGCAGCTGCTGGCGGCCCAGGGCGTGACCCGGCTCGACGTCCTGAACTTCATCTCCCACGGCGTGACGAAGGTCCCGCTCCCGGGCGCGCCCGGGGACGCCGAGTCGCCCGCCGGAGAGCCCGGCGAGGACACGCCCCGGCCCGCCGCGCGACCCCCTCGCCGCCTACGCCGTCGAACCTCACCGAGCGCGCCCGGCAGGGAGCTCGACCCGCTCATCGGCCGGCTCCGCGGAGCTGGAGCGCGCCCTCGAGGTCCTCTGCCGCCGGCGCAAGAACAACCCGGTCTTCGTGGGCGAGGCCGGGGTCGGCAAGACCGCGCTCGTCGAGGGCCTGGCCCAGCGGCTGCTCGCGGACGACGTCCCCGAGATCCTGAAGGGCGCGGAGATCTTCGCCCTCGACAGCGGCGCGCTCCTCGCCGGCACGCGCTTCCGCGGCGACTTCGAGGAGCGCTTCAAGGCGGTGATGGCCGCCCTCGAGAAGCGCCCGCGCCCGATCCTCTTCATCGACGAGCTGCACACCATGGTGGGCGCGGGCGCCACCACGCGGCGGCACCATGGACCTCGCGAACCTCGTGAAGCCGATCCTCACCGAGGGCGACGATCCGGCTCATCGGCTCCACGACCTTCGAGGAGTTCAAGCACATCGAGCGGGACCGCGCGCTCGCACCGCCGCGCTCCAGAAGATCGCCGTGGACGAGCCCAACTTCGAGGACGAACCGTCCAGATCCTGCGAGGGCCTGCGCTCGCGCTACGAGCAGCACCACAAGGTGGTCTACACCGACGCCGCCCTCGAGGCCGCCGTTCGCCTCGCCCGGCGCCACCTGCGCGAGCACCGGCTGCCCGACAGCGCGGTCGACGTGATCGACGAGGCCGGCGCCGCGCTGCGGCTGCGACTCGACCGGAGGACGGCCGCCGCCGTGGACGTGCCGGAGGTCGAGCGCGTCGTCGCGCGGATGGCCCGCATCCCCGAGAAGCAGGCCTCGGTCTCCGAGAAGGAGCGCCTGCGCACCCTCGAGGAGTCGCTGCACGCGCGTCGTCTTCGGCCAGGAGGAGGCGGTCCGGACGGTGGCCGCAGGCGATCAAGCGCTCGCGCGCGGGCCTCGGCCATCCCGAGCACCCGGCCGGCTGCTTCCTCTTCACCGGCCCCACGGGCGTCGGCAAGACCGAGCTGGCGAAGCAGCTCGCCCGCCACCTCGGGAACGAGTTCCACCGCTTCGACATGAGCGAGTACATGGAGAAGCACGCGGTGGCGCGGCTCATCGGCGCGCCCCCGGGCTACGTCGGCTTCGAGCAGGGCGGCCTTCTCGTCGACGCGGTGCGCGACCATCCCTACAGCGTGGTGCTCCTCGACGAGATCGAGAAGGCCCACCCCGACCTCTTCGGCATCCTGCTCCAGGTCATGGACCACGCGACCCTGACCGACAACACCGGGCGCAAGGCCGACTTCCGCCAGGTCGTGCTCATCATGACGTCGCAACGCCGGCTCGCGCGAGATGAGCGCCGGCTCCATCGGCTTCGCGGGCGACCGGGCCCGCAGGACGCGAAGAGCCGCGGGCAAGCAGGCGCATCGAGAAGCTCTTCAGCCCGGAGTTCCGCAACCGGCTCGACGCCATCGTCACCTTCAAGCCCCTCTCCCCCGAGGTGATGGAGACGATCGTCGAGAAGTTCGTCCTCGAGCTCGAGGCGCAGCTCACGCGAGCGCCGGGTCGCGATCACCCTGACGCCCGAGGCGCGGGCCTACCTCGCGCAAGAAGGGCTACGACCCGGCCTTCGGCGCGCGGCCGCTCTCCCGGCTCATCCAGACCGAGGTGCGCGACCCGCTCACCGACGAGATCCTGTTCGGCCGCCTCGAGCACGGCGGGACCGTGCACCCTCGGCCTCGACGGCGAGAGCCTGACCTTCGCGGTCGATCCCCTCGCCCAAGGGAGACGCGCCGCCCCCCTCCACGACCGCGTGAAGCGCCGCCGCACACCCCTCCGGTTCCGGGGCGACGGCACCTTCACCATCGTCCAGCTCACCGACGTCCATTGGCGGAACGGCGACGAGGCCGACCTCCGGTCCGGCGCGCTGATCGAGCATGGCCCTGGACCAGGAGGCGCCCGACCTCGTCGTCCTCACCGGCGACATCGTGAGCGGCGAGGAGAGCGCCGACCCCGGCGCGGCCTATCGCTCGGTCGTGGCGCCCATCGAGGCGCGCGGCATCCCCTGGGCCGCGGTCTTCGGGAACCACGACGACGAGGGCACGGCCTCGCGGGAGGATCTCCTCGAGGTCCAGCGCGCCCTTCCCCACTGCCTCACCGAGCGCGGGCCCCGCAGCGTGACGGGCGTCGGGAACTACGTCCTCCGGCTGCGGGCCTCGGCCACGGACCGGCTGGCGGCGGCGCTCTACTTCGTCGACTCCGGCGCCTACAACGCCCTCGGCATCGGCCACTACGCCTGGATCGCCCGCGACCAGATCGAGTGGTACGCCCGAACGTCGGCCCGCCTTCGCGACGAGCACGCCGCCCCGGACGGAGGGGCGCGCCTCCCCGCCCTCGCCTTCTTCCACATCCCCCTGCCGGAGTACGAGGACGTCTGGCGGACGGCCGTCTGCCGCGGCCACCGCCACGAGCCGGTGTGCGGCCCCTCGGCCAACAGCGGGTTCTTCGCGGCGCTCCTCGAGGCGGGGGACGTGTTCGGGACGTTCTGCGGCCACGACCACGTGAACGACTTCGAGGGAGAGCTGCACGGCATCCGCCTCTGCTACGGGCGCGCGACGGGCTTCTCGCCGTACGGCCGCGAGGGGTTCCTCCGCGGCGCCCGCGTCATCCGCCTCCACGAGGGAGAGCGCCGCTTCGAGACGTGGGTGCGCCTCGAGGACGGGTCGGCCATCCCGGATCCCCCGGTCCACGAGCCGGCGGGGTAGCGGACGAGGGGCGGATGCCGGTCTACCGGCTCGACCGCCGCCTGGTCTTCCCGCCCGTCGCGGACGCCGAGGAGGGCCTCCTCGCCGTCGGGGGGGACTTGAGCCCGGATCGGCTCGTCCTCGCCTACAGCTCCGGGATCTTTCCCTGGTACGAGGAAGGCCAGCCGATCCTCTGGCACTCCCCCGATCCGCGGATGGTCCTTCGTCGCGGACGCCGTGCGGGTGCCGCGCAGCCTTCGCGCGGTGCTGCGCAAGGGAACGTACCGCATCACCCTGGACAGCGCCTTCCGGCGGGTCATCGAGGCGTGCGCCTCGGCCCGGCGGCCGGGACAGCAGGGGACGTGGATCACCGGGGACATGCAGGACGCCTACGAGCGCCTCCACGGCCGAGGCCTCGCCCACTCGGTCGAGGCGTGGAGCGGGGAGCGCCTCGTGGGAGGGCTCTACGGCGTCTCGCTCGGCGCGGCGTTCTTCGGCGAGTCGATGTTCGCCCACGCGCCCGACGCCTCGAAGGCCGCCTTCGTCACCCTGGCGGGGCAGCTCGCGCGCTGGAAGATCGGTCTCATCGACTGCCAGGTCCACACCGACCACCTCGCCCGGTTCGGGGCCGAGGAGTGGTCCCGGGAGCGCTACCTGGCCGCCCTGGCCCGAGCGCTCCGCGCGCCGACGCGGGAGGGACCGTGGCGCTTCGACCCGGCCGGCGGCGATTGACCTATCATCGTCATGAGAGCAATGGTCCTGGAGATCTCGCAATGACGACGGTCCTGGAGATCGCCGAGACCCAGAGCCCCATCGGCCGGCTGCTCCTCCTGGCCCGGGAAGGCGCCCTCTGCGGCGTCGGCCTGGGCAACCGGCCCGAGTGGGCCCGGGACGAGGCGGAACGGCGCTTCGGCGACGTGGAGTTCCGGCCGGCGAAGGACCCGGCCGGAGCGGTGTCGGCCCTCGGACGCTACTTCTGCGGGAGATCTGTCCGCCCTCGATACCCTGCGCGTCGATCCCGGCGGCACGCCCTTCCAGCGGCGCGTCTGGAGCGCGCTCCGCGAGATCCCCGTCGGGCAGACCCGCGCGTACTCGTACATCGCCCGCGTGATCGGGGCTCCCGACGCGGTGCGGGCCGTCGGAGCGGCGAACGGCGCCAACCCGGTCGCGATCGTGATCCCGTGCCACCGCGTGATCGGAGCCGACGGCAGCCTCGTCGGGCTACGGCGGCGGCCTCGATCGGAAGCGGTGGCTGCTGGCCCACGAAGGCGCCCGCCTCCCCGCGGAGCGTCCCCGCCAGAAGGCCCTGCCCTTCGACGGCGCCTGACGGGGCCGCGGTCCGACCGTCAGCGGGAGGCGGATCGACCGGTGCCGCGAGGGCTCCCGAAGAACCGGGTGCACGCGGCGTTGAACCGCGACTCGAGGGCGTCGCCCGTCTCGCCGGGCACGGGTCCCAGCCTCTTCCACGCGGCCTGGGCCGACTCGACCTCGGCTCTCTCTGCGCGCTGGCGCGCCTCGGCTTCCCCCTTGCCGCCGATGGTGTTCGACGCCAGCGCCTCCTTGAGCCGCCGGGCCAGGTCCTGCCCGGTGAGCGCCGCCGAAGCGCTCGCCTCCGCATGGGCCGCGGCAAGGGCCTCGACGCGCGAGCAGAGCTTCTCCCGGCGCGCACGGTTGGCCTCGGGGTCGAGCTCGGTCCCCCGGAAGCTCGCCGGGTACGCCTCGATGAAGCGGTTCCGCGCGGCGACGACGCGACGGGTCAGGTCTTCTTCGATCGCCACGGGCATGCGGCGGGGCCTGCCGGGCGCGGGCCATGAGGGCGAGCACGCGTTGGGCGAGATCGTCCGGCGGGGGCTCGCCCGGGGGCACCAGCCCCTCGAGCTCGACGCAGAGCCCCTCGCGCTCCGCGCGCCACGATCCGGCCGCGATCTCCCCGCGGCGCTTGTAGCGCTCGAAGAACGCGTCGCAGGCCTTCCGGAAGCGCGCCCAGATCGCCTCGGATTGCGCTCTCCGGACGGGGCCGACGCCCTTCCACTCCGCCTGGAGCCGCCGCACCTCGGCCGCCGTCGCCTCCCACTCCGTGGAGTCCACGAGCGCTTCGGCCTTCACGCAGAGGGCCTCCTTGGCGACCAGGTTCGTGGTCCATTCCCCCTTCCGGCGCCGCAGGTCCTCCTGGCGCCGCGTGAAGAACCGGTCGCACGCGCCGTGGAAGCGCTTCCAGGCGACCCGCTCGTCCCGCGGCGCGGCGGGCGCCGACTTCCTTCCAGCGGGCCTGGAGCGCCTTGATCTCGTCGGCGGCCTTCACCCAGTCCCCCGACTCCGCGAGCGCCTCCGCCCGCTCGGCGAGCGCCTGCTTCTCCTTGAGGCGCTTCGCCTGCTCCTCCGCCTTCTGGGCGAAGTACTGGTCGAGGCGCTTCTTCAGGGGAGCCCGCGCCGCCTGATGGCGATGGCGCAGGGCCTCGGCCTGGTCCCTCGGGGCCAGGCGCGCCTCGGCCCACCGCGCATCGGCCTCGCGAACCTGCTTCGCGACCTCGTCGAGATCCTCGCGCCCGCCAGGAGCCCCTCGAGGCGCTGGCACAGCTCCTCCTGGATCGCGGCGTTCGCCCAGCGGCTCCACTCGTCGGCCTCGCGCAGCTCCTGGGCCCGCGCGAAGAGGGCGGCACGCGCCGCCTTCACCTTCTGCTCGAGGCGCGGCGGGAGCGCCGTCGCGAGAGCCGTGCGCGCCTCACGGAGGGAGGCTTCCGCGTCCTTCAGGACCAGCCCCTCGACCTTCGCCAGCTCGGCGAGGCGCGCGCAGAGCGCCTCCGCTCGCTCGAGGTGCTCGCGGCGCGCCTTCGCGTCGGCGGCTCGCTTCTCCGCCGCGTCGCGCGCGGCCTCCTGGGCCGCAGGATCCACCGCCGCCTGTTCGGCCGCAGCTCCGACGACGAGCGTCTCGTCGGCGGCGGCCGGGGCCTCGAGGACGGCCTCGGGTTCGGGCTCGGGAGCGGGCACGGCGGGTGCCAGAGCCTCGACCGGCTCGGCCCGCGCAGGCGCAGGCAGAGGTTCAGGTTCAGGCTCGGGCTCCGCCTCCGGCTCGGGAGGCGCGGGCGCGGGGGGCGGGAAGAGCACGTCGAGCTTCGACTGGGCCCGGCGCGACGCGGCCTTGTTGGCGGCGCGCGCCGCGATCGCCCGCAGGGCCTCGACGTCCTCGGTCCGATCGACGGCCGCGACGGCGGTCCCCTTGTGCTCGGACCTGGCCGCGATCTCGGCCACGAGAGCCGGGTCCTCGACCCGGCGCATGGCCTCCGTCCGAACGGCGGCATCCTCGGCCGTCCGCGCCAGCATCGCCACCGAGCGGGGGTCGGTGAGGCGCGCGAGCGCGCCCTGCCGGGCGGCGGCGAGGGCCGCCGTGCGTGCCACGGTCATGAGGTGACGCGTCTCCGTGAGGGCGCCGACCGCCACGGCCGCGTCCGCGACGGAGCCCCCGAGGGCACGTGCGAGCAGGAGGTCCGTGGCCGTCTCCCTCACGCCAGGGTCGCCGTCTCGCACCGCGGCGGCCAGGGCCTCCACCCTCGCGAGCTTCCCCACCGCCGCCCGGCGCACCTTCGGGTCCACGTCTTCCGATGCGATGCGCTCGAGCAGGGGCTGGTCGTCGGCGTGGACCTCCGTGCGCACTCCTTCGGCGCGCACCGCGGGGTCGGGGTCCTCCCATCGCGGGGTCTGGCGCCGAAAGCGATCCAGCAGGTCCATGCGCAGCTCTCTCCCCGTCCTATCCTAGCCTAGTGCCCTCGCCGCGAGGAATCTCCGGGGTAGGATCACCCTCATGGGCACCCCGGCTTCCCCAGCCCCCTCCTACGACGCGTTCCTGCTCCTCTCCTTCGGCGGGCCGGAGGGAAAGGACGACGTGCTCCCCTTCCTCGAGACGGTCCTGAAGGGAAGGAACGTCCCGCCCGAGCGCCTTCGCGAGGTCGCTCACCACTACGATCTCTTCGGGGGGGTCAGCCCGCTGAACGGCCAGAATCGAGCCCTGATCGCCGCGCTGCAAACGGAGCTCGCCGCCCGCGGTCCCCGGCTGCCGATCTACTGGGGGAACCGGAACTGGCATCCCTTCCTCGCGGACACGCTGCGCCGCATGACGGACGACGGGGTGCGGCGCGCCGTCGCGTTCGTCACCTCGGCGTACAGCTCCTATTCTGGGTGCCGCCAGTACCGCGAGGACATCGACCGGGCGCGGGCCGCGGTGGGTCCTTCCGCACCGGTGATCGAGAAGCTTCGGACGTTCCATGACCATCCCGGGTTCGTCGAGGCCAACGCGGCGGCCTGCCGCTCGGCCTTCGCCGCCCTCCCCGAGCCCGGCCCGAAGGGCGCCGCCCTCGTCTTTACCGCCCACAGCGTTCCCACGGCCATGGCCGCCGGGTCGAGGTACGAGGCCGAGCTTCGCGAGACCGCCCGCCTCGTGGCCGAGGCCGTCGGCCGGAGTGAGTGGCGCCTGGCCTACCAGAGCCGCAGCGGCCCGCCCTCCCAGCCCTGGCTCGAGCCGGACATCGGCAGCGAGCTGCGCGCGCTCCAGGCGGCCGGCGTGCGTCAGGTCGTCGTCTCCCCCATCGGCTTCGTCTCCGACCACATGGAGGTGGTGTACGACCTCGACACCGAGGCCGCGCGCGCTTGCGAAGGCGCTCGGCATCCACATGGTCCGGGCGGCCACGGCCGGGACGCATCCGGCGTTCGTCTCCATGATGCGAGAGCTGGTCCTGGAGCGAACCGAAGGCGCCCCGCGCCGGCGCCTGGGCACCGGAGGCCCTCCCGGGGACGAGTGCGCGGCGGACTGCTGCCCGGCTCCCGCCGCGCGGCCCGCGACCGGACGGCCGGGCTAGCCGGCCACCTCGACGGCCTCGACGTTCTCTCGATCCTCGCGGGGCGGCGGCGTGATGCGGCCCGCGAGGGACTCGCTCCGCGCCCTCGCCTCGTCGAGGGTGGCCGAGGCCAGGAGCTCGGCCGCCAGCGAGTCGTGGATCTCGGTCCGCGGGTCCCCCAGGAGCGCCTCGAGCGGGCGAGAGGTCGGGGGCGGCGTCCAGCCGCGTCTGGATCAGCGGATGCTCCCGGGACTGCGCCTCGAACGGGATCTCGGGGAGGGGGCGGTATCGGCAGAAGAAGCCCAGGTGCCACGGCAGGAACCGGAGGATCCGCGCGCGCCCCCGCTCGTCGGCGCCGAAGTGGTCGCGAAGCAGCTCGACGAACCGCCAGAGCACCGCGAGCCGCTCCTCGCCGGTCGGAAGCCAGGTGCGCCGCTCCCGGATCTCGCGGAAGAGCCACGGCTTGATCAGCGCTCCCCGCGCCAGCATCACCGACGAGACGCCCGCCTTGGCCATGCGATCGCTGGCCTCGAAGTGGGTCAGGATGTCGCCGTTCCCCACGACGGGGATCCCCCGCTCGGCCGCGATCCTCCCGATGAGATCCCAGTCGGCCGCCTTGCTGTAGCGCTGATCGCGGGAGCGGGCGTGGAGGGTGATGGCCGAGGCGCCGGCCTCCTCGCAGACGCGCGCGAGGTCCGAGACGTTCTCGCGTCCCTCGCTCCACCCCGTGCGAAGCTTGACGGTCACGGGAACGCCGACGGCCCTGCGCATCGCCTCGACCAGACGGCCCAGGCGTCCGGGCTTCCGCAGGAGGCTCGCACCGAGCCCCTTCCGCGTGATCTGGTCGATGGGGCAGCCGCAGTTCAGGTCCACGAAGCGCGCGCCCCGCTGCTCGGCGATCCGGGCGCCTTCCGCCAGCGTCTCCGCGCTCCGATCCGCCAGCTGGACGCCGAAGAACGGCTCGCTCGGGTGGCTCTTGAGGAGCGCGAACTCGCTGCTCTTGTTCTGCAGCAGCCTCCGCACCACCACCATCTCCCCCACCGTGATCTCGGCCCCGAGCTCCACGCAGAGGCGCCGGAACGCGAGGTGCCCGCCCCGCGTCAGGGGCGCGAGCCAGAGCTTGTCGACGAAGGGGGAGGTCATCTCCCCCACTATCTCACGTCCGCCGCTAGGCCTTCCGGGACTTGTGCTCCTGGATGAGGCGCTCCACGACCTCGGGCTCGGCGAGGGTGCTGATGTCGCCGAGGCCCTCGTACTCGGAGCCCGCGATCTTCCGGAGGATGCGGCGCATGATCTTGCCGCTCCGCGTCTTGGGAAGCCCCGAAGCCACGTGGATCACGTCGGGGGCGGCGAAGGACCCGATGACGTGGCGCACCTGCTCCTTGAGAGCGCCCTCGACCTGGCTCGGATCGGTTCCCGCGTGCTCGGATCCCAGCACCACGTAGGCGTAGATCCCCGTGCCCTTGATGGAGTGGGGGAAGCCGACGACCGCGGCCTCGGCCACGGACTCGTGGGCCACCAGCGCGCTCTCGATCTCCGCGGTCCCGAGGCGGTGCCCCGAGACGTTCAGGACGTCGTCGATGCGCCCGGTGATCCAGTAGTAGCCGTCCTCGTCGCGCCGCACGCCGTCGCCCGTGAAGTAGTACCCCGAGTACTGCGAGAAGTACGTCTCCCGGAACCGCTGGTGGTCGCCGTAGACCGTGCGCGCCTGACCCGGCCAGGGGGACCCGAGGCAGAGCGCCCCGGAGACGCCGTTCCCCTCGAGGACCTGGCCGTCGGCCGGGTCGACGACGACCGGCTTCACGCCGAAGAACGGGAGCGTGGCCGATCCCGGCTTGGTCGGCGTGACGCCGGGGAGGGGCGTGATGAGGATCCCCCCCGTCTCGGTCTGCCACCACGTGTCCACCACGGCGCACGTCCCCGCCCGACGACGTCGTGGTACCAGCGCCAGACCTCGGGGTTGATGGGCTCCCCGACGCTCCCCAGGATCCGGAGCGAGTCGCGCCGGTAGCGCTTCACCCAGTCGTCGCCCGCCTGGGCGAGGGCCCGGAGCGCCGTCGGGGCCGTGTACAGGACGTTGACGCCCGAGGTCGTCCACGATCCTCCAGTAGCGCCCGGGATCGGGGTAGAGCGGCGTCGACTCGAACATGACCGTCGTCGCGCCGTTCGCGAGGGGCCCGTAGATGATGTAGCTGTGCCCGGTGACCCACCCCACGTCGGCGGCGCAGAAGTAGATGTCGCCGGGGTGGTAGTCGAAGACGAGCTTGTGGGTGAGCGCCGCGTAGACGAGGTAGCCGCCGGTCGTGTGGAGCAGCCCCTTGGGCTTGCCGGTGCTCCCCGACGTGTAGAGGATGAAGAGCGGGTCCTCGGCCCCCATCCAGGCGTTCGTGCAGGTGGAGCGCTGCTTGTGGCACTCCTCCTCGAGCCAGAGGTCCCGCCCCGCGCGCATCTCGGTGCTCGCTCTCGGTCCGGCGGGCCACGAGCACGGTCTCCACCGTCGTCATCCCCTCGATGGCCCGGTCGACGGTCTTCTTGAGGGGGATGCGCTTGCCTCCCCGCAGCCCCTCGTTGGCGGTCACGACCATCGCGGCAGCGGGCGTCCACGATCCGGTCGCGAAGGGCCTCGGCGCTGAAGCCGCCGAAGACGACGGAGTGCACCGCGCCGATCCGCGCGCAGGCGAGCATCGTGTAGGCGAGGGCCGGGATCATGGGCATGTAGATGCAGACCCGGTCTCCCTTCCGGACGCCGTGGCTCAGCAGCACGTTGGCCACCCGGCAGACGTTGTGCTTCAGCTCCCGGTAGGAGATGTGCTGGTACGACCCGACCTCGTCCTGGGCCCAGATGATGGCCGTCTTCTCGCCGAGGGTCCCCAGGTGCCGGTCGACGCAGTTGAAGCTGGCGTTCAGCCGGCCCCCCGAGTACCACGAGAAGTCCACCTCGTCGTAGTCGGCGTCGAAGACCGACTGCCACGGATGGAACCAGGTGAGGGCCTTCGCCTGCTCGCCCCAGAACCACTCGGGGTTGTCCAGGGAGAGGCGGTAGAGCCTCTGGTACTCCTCCAGGCTCCGGATGTGGGCGCGGGCGGCGATGTCCGGCTTCACGGGATACAGGCTCTCGGCCAAGGGGCTCCTCCTAGTCGGGTTCGACGGCCGATTCTAAGCCGGTTACAATCAACAGACGAACATGGCCAAGCGCGTCCTCATCGTCGACGACCACGCGCCGACCCGGGCGCTCATCCGCAGCATCCTCGAGGCCGAGAAGAGCGAGCACGTTCGAGGTCGGTCGAGGCGGGCACGGGAATGGAGTGCCTGAAGGCCGCCGACTCCAAGGGCCCTTTCGACCTGATCCTCCTCGACGTGAACCTCCCCGACATGGACGGCTTCGAGGTCTGCACCGCGATCCGGCGCGTGGACAAGCAGGTGCCCGATCGTGTTCGTGACCGCCAAGGGCGAGCTCAGGGACTACGCCGCCGGCCGCGAGGCGGGCGGCGACTCCTACCTCGTGAAGCCCATCGCCCGCGCCTCGCTGCGCTCGATGGTCGCCCTGTTCACGAACGTCAACCGGCCGGGAGCGCGAGACGGCGACCAAGCCCCCGGACGCCACGTGATCCTGCGGCCGGTCGCCCGTCTCCGGCCACATCGCCCTCCTCCACCCGGACGTCGAGCGGAGCGAGGACCTGGCGCGGCTGCTCCGCGCCGGCGGCCACCGCGTCACGATCGCGGAGCGCGGCCGCCGGGTCGTCCAGAGCGTGGTCGAGCGGCTCGCCGGACCTGTTCATCGTCTCCCTCGCCTACCCGCGACCCCTCGGTGCCCAACGTCCTCCGCGGCGTGCGCCAGGCCCTCGGCGCCGACCTCCCCGTCCTGGCGCTCCGCGGCCCCTCCGACCCCGACGTCCTGATCGAGGCCGACGAGGTCATCCGCGAGCCCATCGACGCCGCGGAGCTGCGACCTCCGGGTCGGCGCGCCTCCTGCGGATGCAGGCCGACCGGCGCCTGCTGCAGCGGAAGGTGCAGGAGCTGCTCGGCCTCTACAAGATCTCCTGGGCCTTCTCGCTGGCGGGCGGAGCGGACGCGCTCTACGGCCACCTCGCGCGCCAGAGCGCCGAGGTGCTCCGGGCCGAGAAGGGCGCTCGTGCTCGCTCTTCGACGCCGAGCGCCGGCAGATGGTGGCGCAGCACGACGGCTTCGGCTTCACCCGGGAGCAGATCGCCGCGCGCCCGCTACAGCGTCGACGGCGAGGCGCGCTCGCGCTGGAACTTCCGGAAGAACGGCCCCCTGATGTCGAACAAGGCGCAGGCCGACTCGCGCCTCCTCCCCGAGATCGCCGCCGAGCTGGGCCTCCAGTCCGTTCTCGTCGCTCCCATGAACCGCGGGCCCCAGGTCCACGGCCTCCTCGCTCGTGGCCGACCGGGTGCAGGCCGGGCGCCTTCACCGAGGAGGACCTGAACCTGCTCCTGGCCGTGGCCGGGCAGGCCACGATCGCCGTCGAGAACCTCCGCCTCCACGAGGAGCTGAAGCGGGCCAACACGCTGCTCCAGGAGTACGACCGCGCTGAAGAGCGAGTTCGTGGCCATCGTGGCCCACGACTTCCGCAAGCCCCTCATGGCGATCCGCGGCTTCGCCGAGCTGGTCCTCGAGGAGCCCGACATCCCCGTCGAGGCGCGCCAGGAGTTCATGCGCACGGTCATCAGCGAGACCGAGCAGCTGGCGCTCCTCGCCAACGACACGCTGCTCATCACCCAGATCGAGACCGGGCAGTTCGAGCTTCAGCTGGAGCGAGGTGGACCTCGGCCCCTTCATCCTCGACACGGTGCCGATGGGGCTGTCCGACCACTCGGTGCTCCTCGACATCCCGCCCCAGTTCCCGACGCATCGTGGCCGACCCCGACCGCCTCCGCCAGGTCATCACGAACCTCACGATGAACGCGGTCAAGTACTCCCCCGGCGGCGGCTCGATCACCGTCCGGTGCCGCGAGCGCGGCCCCCAGCACGTGGTCATCGAGGTGATGGACCACGGCATCGGGATCCCGCCAGGAGCAGATCGGCCAGCCTCTTCCAGAAGTTCGCAGCGCGTGCGCACCGACGAGCACATGAAGATCTCGGGCACCGGCCTCGGGCTCTACATCTGCCGGCTCATCGTCGAGGGGCACGGCGGCCAGATCTGGGTCGAGTCGGAGTTCGGCAAGGGAAGCACCTTCGGCCTCGTCCTTCCCGTGGACTGCAGCGCCGCCCACAAGACGCCGCGAAGCCGACCGAGGCCGCCCGGCCGCAGCCCCACCCCGAGCCGAAGAGCTAGCGCTTCCGCGAGGAAGCGCTCCACCGCGGAGACCTTCGCCTCGATCTCGACCGGCGGGTTGCGACCTCCGCCGCCTCGCCGCGGTGGTAGTCCATCACCGTCTGCCGAGTCCTTGAGGACGTGCCCGGTCAGGATCGCCACGACCGACGTCCCTCGGCCGGATGATGCCCGCGCCGGACCAGCCGGCGGACGCCGGCCACCGAGGCCGCCGACGCGGGCTCGCAGCCGATCCCCGCCGCGTCCACGACGGCCTTGGCCTCGAGGATCTCGCGGTCGGTCACCGACGCCACGACGCCGCGCGTCTCGCGGATCGCCCGGACGCCGCGGTCGTAGCTGGCCGGGTCGCCGATCCGGATCGCCGTGGCGATCGTCTCGGCCTTCACCGTGAAGCGCCGGCGGAAGCCGGTGCGGAAGCTCCGGTGGAACGGGTTGGCGCCGGCCGCCTGGATCGACGCGATCCGGGGGACCCGGCGGATGAGGCCCAGGTCGCGGGCCTCGCGCAGCGCCTTGCCGAACGCCGCGGTGTTGCCGAGGTTCCCGGCCGGCACGACGATCCAGTCGGGCGGGTCCCAGCCGCGCTGCTGCAGCATCTCGAGGACGATCGTCTTCTGCCCCTCGATCCGCCAGGGGTTGATCGAGTTGAGGAGGGCGATGCCCGAGCGCCTCGGAGGCCTCGCGCACGAGGCGCAGGCAGGCGTCGAAGTCGCCCTCGCACCATGAGCGTGCGCGCGCCGTAGGCGAGGGCCTGCGCCAGCTTCCCCGCGGCGACCTTGCCGGCCGGCACGAAGACGAGGGCGGGGATGCCCGGCCTGCGCCGCGTAGGCGGCCATCGAGGCCGAGGTGTTCCCGGTCGAGGCGCAGGCCACGGCGGTGGCTCCCCACGCGGCGGCGTGGGTCACGGCCACCGTCATCCCGCGGTCCTTGAAGGAGCCCGTGGGGTTCTCCCCTTCGTGCTTCAGCGCGAGGTCGGCGATGCCGGCGAAGGCGGCGACGGCGTCGCGACGATAGAGGCACGTGTTCCCCTCGGGGTGCGACACGAGGGGGATCCCGGTCGGGGACGAGCAGCTCGCGGAAGCGCCACACGCCGCTGTCGCGACCCGCGGCGTCCCCGCCGCGCCGACGCCGGTCGAACAGGCGACCGCAGGGCCGCTCCCGCTGCGCGAGGGGGCCTGCCGGACCGAGAGGAGGCCGCCGCAGGAGCACTGGACGCGGGGCGAGCGCACCGGGAAGGCGAGGCCGCAGCTGTCGCAGACGAGCACGGCGCTCACGCCACGACCCGCGCGCCCTGGCGATCGACCTCGGTCTCGCGGCTCACCGCCTCGAAGCCGGCCGCGCGATAGGCCTCTTCGATCGCCCGGGCCACGGCCGCCTGTCCGCCGCGCGGGACGACGGCCAGGAGCGTCGGGCCGGCTCCGCTCACGGCCACGCCGTGCGCCCCGGCCCGCGAGCGCCGCCTCGCGCGCCTCGGCGTACCCCGGGTAGAGCGCCGCGCGAAACGGGTGCGCGATGCGGTCCTCCATCGCCTCGCCCGACCAGCGCCCCGTCCCCGCGCTCGAGGGCCAGCAGGAGCCCGCCGAGATGGGCCGCCTGGGCCACGCCGCTGCTCCGAGGGATCTCCTGCGGCAGCACGGCGCGGGCCTTCACGGTCTCGACCCCGTAGGACGGTGTGCTCACGACGAACGCCAGCCCCTCGTGCACGCTCGCGAAGACGAGGCGCGGCGGCTCGAGGCCCAGGATGAGGACGAGCCCCCCGAAGAGCGAGGGCGCGACGTTGTCGGCATGGCGCCCGGCGACCACGGACTCGGCCTCGAGGGCCGCCTCCAGCAGGACCTCGCGCGGGAGCGCGGAGCCGATGAGCGCGTCGGCGGCCACGGCGCCGGCCACGGCCGAGGCGGCGCTCCCCCCGAGCCCGCCGGCCAGGGGGAGGCCCTTCTCGATGGCGAGGTCCATCCCCGCCGTCGATCCGGCCCGACGCAACACGGCGGCCGCGGCGATGGCGGCGGTGTTGCGCCCGGCCTCGAGCGGGATGCGGGAGTCGGAGACCGAGACCACCCGCACGCCCGCGCCCGGCGCCCGGCGCGCCGTGACCCGGTCCCCGCATCCCGACAAGGCCACGCCCAGACAGTCGAAGCCGGGGCCCAGGTTCGACGCCGAGCCCGGCGCGAAGACCGTGACGCTCTCACCCATTTGAGGGCCCTTCGGGACCGCGTGCTACGATCGCCGACGTGAGGTTTCTCCGGGCCTTTCGCCCCACGCTCATCGACCGATACGTCCTTCGCGAGATCACTCCACCCACCGCCCTCGGCCTCCTCCTCTTCACGTTCATCCTGCTCCTGCAGCAGATCACGATCCTGACCGGAGCGCTCATCTCCCGCAGCGCTCCCCCGGCCACGATCGTGCAGGGTCTTCGCCTATCTCCTCCCCAGCATGCTGTCGGTCACGATCCCGATGGCCTTTCTGCTGGGGGTCCTGCTGGCCTTCGGCCGGCTCGCGGCCGACAGCGAGATCGTGGCGCTCCGGGCCACCGGCGTGAGCCCGTCCCGCCTGCTCCGTCCGGTGGTGGCCGGCTCTGCTCGTGACCGGCCTCCTGACGTTCTGGATCATGGCCGTCGCCCTGCCCGCGGCCAACCAGGCCTACCGCGAGATCATGTTCTCTCTCGTGATCAGCCGCGCCCGCACCACGGTCAAGCCCCGCGTCTTCACCGACGACCTTCTCCGCGATCGGACGATGACCCTCTACGTCTCCGACATCACCCGCGGACACGAACACGTGGAAGGACGTCTTCATCCACGACGCGCGCGACCCCAAGAACCCGCGCGTGATTCTAGCCCGGACGGGAGGCCTCGTCATCGACGAGGGCGCCCGATCCCTCGAAATGCACCTCGAGCATGGCGTGCTCCATTCATGCGACTCCGCGAAACCGGAGGCCTACGACCAGCAGCGCTTCCGGACCTTCGACCTCCCGCTTCCCTTCGAGGACTTCTTTCCCCAACAGGTCACGCTCTCCAAGGGCGGCCGCGAGATGACGCTCGGAGAGCTCTCCCAGAACATCCGCGATCTGCGCGCGAAGGGGATGGGAGACAAGGCCCTGAGCTTCGAGGTGGAGCGCCACAAGAAGTTCGCCATCCCCATGGCCTGCGTCGTCTTCGGACTCCTCGGCCTCGGCCTCTCGCTCGGCGCGCGGAAGGAGGCGCGCTCGGCCGCGTTCGGCCTCTCGATCGTCGTGATCTTCGTGTACTACGTCTTCATCCGGCTGGGCCAGCAGGCCGGCGACACGGGGCTGCTGCCCCCGTCGGTGGCGATCTGGTCCGCCAACGTCATCCTCGGCGCGATCGCGGTGGCGCTCCTCGTGCTCAACCATCGGGCCGCGGCCTTCGACCCCCTGGACCCGACCCACTACACCGCCTGGATCCCGCGCATGCGCCGCGCGCCGATGCCCTCGCCCGCCCCCACGACGCGTCCGCCCGACGCCCCCTCGCGGCGACGGGCGCCGGCCGTCGTCGTGCGCGTCCCCCGGCTCTCCCTCGGCTTTCCCTCGATCCTCGACCGGTACGTCGCCGTCCAGTACCTCGGCTACATGTTCCTCGTGGGCGCCGCGTTCTGGGCGCTCTTCATCCTGGCCCACTTCCTGGACCTGTTCGACGACATCCAGCAGCACAAGGTCCGCGGCAGGGTGGTCCTCCACTTCTACGCCTTCTACTCGCCCGAGGTCGTCCATCTCCTGGCCCCGGTCGCGGTGCTCGTGGCCACCCTCGCCACCTTCGGCATCTTGAGCCGGCGGAACGAGATCACCGCGATGAAGGCCGGCGGCATCAGCATCTACCGGGCGACACTTCCGGCCATCGTCCTCGGCCTCACGATGAGCGCCTCGCTCTTCGCCATGGGGGAATTCCTGCTCCCCCAGACCAACCTCATCGCCGACCAGGACATGAACGTCATCAAGGGAAGGCCTCCCCGATCGTCGAACTACCTGGATCGCCGCTGGATGCTGGGGAACGACGGACGCCTCTACAACTATGACTACGCGCTCGAGGGACAGGGCGCGCAGGGCGTGACCCTCTTCGGCTTGACGGTCTACGACATCGACAACAAGGCGGGGGATCTCCGCGACCGTCTCTACGCCGCCCGGGCCGAATGGCAGGCGGACCAGGGCGCCTACAACCTCGAGCGCGGCTGGAGACGCGGCTTCGGCTCGCACCCGTATTTCGAGGCCTTCGCCGAGAGGCGGAACAGCGAGCTCGAGCCCCCCAGCTACTTCCGCCAGGAGGAGCGCGGCCCCGACACTCTCCGCTTCGGCCAGCTCCGCGACCACATCGCCAAGATCGAGGCCCTGGGCCTGGACGCGGTCAAGCTCCGCGTCCAGCTCCACCGGAAGCCCGCCTTCCCGATGGTCGCCGTCGTCATGACCCTGATCGCGATCCCGTTCTCCTTCGTGGTCGGCCGCCGGGGCGCCCTCTACGGCATCTTCCTCAGCATCCTCATCGCCATCGCCTACCACTCCTGCCTGGCGATCTTCGAAGCCCTCGGCAACACCGCCCTCCTCCCCGCGATCCTCGCCGCCTGGGCCCCCAACCTCCTCTTCGGCGCCGCCGGCCTGTACCTGATGTTGACGCTGGACACGTAGAGACAACGGGCCTCAGGAACGCGCCTCAGTCTCGGACCTCGCCTGGCCTCATCCCCCGCTAGGCTTCTGCCAGCGGTGTCGTCGTCTGGGCGCCGGAGGAGAGTGGTCGATGAGGCTTCACTCGAGTCGGCCAGAGCAAGGGGCATCCGACGTGCCGCTGTGGGCACTGACACCGCCCCCCGGCCTTCCCGAGTGGCCGCCCCCGGACACGGGCGCTGTCGTTTCACGCCTGTCTCAGGGTGCGGCAGCCAACAAGCCCAACGACGTGCTGCTGCGCGTCCGCCAAACGATCCGCGCGCGGCACTATAGCCGGCGCACGGAAAAGGCGTACGCCGGCTGGATCCGTCGGTTCCTCGCGTTCCACGACTACCGCGATCCAGCAGCCCTCGGAGCCACGGAGGTCCGCGCGTTCCTGACTCACCTCGCGACGGGCCAGAAGGTCAGCGCCTCGACCCAGAACCAGGCCTTCAGCGCGCTGCTCTTCCTGTTTCGCGAAGTACTCGATCTGAAGCTGGTCGGGCTCGAAGACACGCCCCGGGCCAAGAGCGCAATCCGGCTTCCCGTTGTCTTGAGCCGTCAGGAGGTGGCCACCGTCCTCGGCCGCCTCCGCGGACGCCTCTGGCTCATCGCATCGCTCCTGTACGGTAGCGGCCTGCGCTTGCAGGAGTGCCTCTGCCTGCGCGTCAAGGATCTCGACTTCGACCGTCGCGTGCTCGTCGTGCGGGACGGCAAGGGGAGAAAGGACCGCGAGACGGTTTTTCCCGCAAGGCTTCTCGAGCCCCTGGGTCAACATCTAAAATGGGTCCGATCCCAGCACCAGAGACAACTCACTGACGGACGAGGAGCCGTCACGCTCCCCGATGCGCTCGTCCGGAAGTACCCCCGCGCGCCCTGGTCATTGGAGTGGCAGTGGGTCTTCCCTGCAGCGCGGGAATACGTCGACACCGAGACCGGGATGCTGCGACGCCACCACCTCCATCCGACGGTCGTGCAGCGCGCGATCTGCACAGCGGTGCGTGGCGCGGGCATCGCCAAGCCTGCGACCAGTCACAGTCTCCGGCACTCCTTCGCCACTCACCTTCTGGAGGCCGGCTACGACATCCGAACCATCCAGGAGCTTCTCGGTCACCAGGACCTCACGACCACGATGATCTACACTCACGTCACCACCGTGGGCGGCAAGGGCGTCCGAAGCCCCCTGGACCAGGACCGCTGAAACGCCAGTTCGGCCCCGCGCCCCCCGACCGACTCCTCTTGCAAGGAATATCTAATTGGACAGCGAAGGGATACCAAAAACCCCCTCCCGCCAACTCGTTGAGCCAGGGGACTCCGACTCCCGAGCATCCATCGCCCGCACCGGCTTCTCGCATCATTTCGACACAGATAGCGAAGTTGCGAGTTATGCTGACTAAGTGTTGAACTAAACCGCTACGCGGTGGCCGTTTCGTAGGTTGGGTTCCTCTCTCCCTGCTGCCTCCTTTGTACTCCCGCCTTCTTCGTGAAATGCCTTGGCTTTCACGAGGAGGGATCAATGGGAGTGTTGCGAGAAGCGCTGGAATCGGAGATGGCGTTGCGTGGTTTTGCGCCGCGAACGCGAGAGGTGTACGCGAGCTGGATGACTGCGTCTGGTTAGAGAGGTGAAGCTGCCTGCGGACCAGATTACGGAGCAGCAGGTTCGCGGTTTTCTGTCGGACCTGTCCAAACGAGGGTCGATCGGCCTCGACGATGAACCAGGCGATCTGCGCGCTGCGTTTTTTCTTCCGCGAGGTCTTGAGGTGCAAGTGGGAGTTGGAGCTGCGCTACCAGCGTGCGCCGCAGCGGGTGCCGGTGACGCTGACCCGCGAGGAAATGGTGCGGCTTCTTGGAGCGGTGGACGGGCTACGCGAGCGTGCAGCGATGGAGATCGCGTACGCGAGCGGCCTTCGGCTTGACGAGGTGATGCATCTCAAGCTGACGGACATCGACAGCGGCCGGATGATCCTGCGGGTCGATCAGGGCAAGGGCAAGAAGGATCGCAACGTCATGCTGAGCGCGGCTCTGCTCAAGACGCTGCGTGCGTACTGGAAGGAGTCGAAGCCGCGGGTGTGGTTGTTTCCGGGTCGTGACGGGAAGGCTCCACTGCATCCGACGGTGATCCAGCGTGCTTTCAAGGAGGCGAAGGACAAGGCGCGCATCGCGAAGCCTGTGAGCTTCCATTCCCTACGCCACAGCTTCGCCACGCATCTCCTCGAGTCCGGCGTCAACGTGAAGACGATCCAGACCCTGCTCGGCCACCGGAGCCTGGACACGACACAGCGCTACATCCACGTGGCTGGGGACTACCTGAAGACCGCGAGCCCCTTGGACCAGCTGAGGCAGGTGTCGTCGAGCTAGGTGCTTGGCGGCCCAGACGGGCCGCCCGCCGGAGCTGGCGGACATCTTCAGGGCGCATGCTCCGCCGCCCGAGCATCTCGGGCGTGACCGCGGACGGGTGGTCCGAGACGTCATGGCTTGTCGAACGCCGCTTCTGGGCGGCCATCTCCAGGTGTGCGACCACTGCGGCCGGGAGAAGCCTTTCTACAACTCCTGTCGGAACCGACATTGCCCGAAGTGTCAGAGCCTGGAGCAGGCACGCTGGGTGGAGGCGCAGGCTCGCACGCTGCTCCCCGTGGAGTACTTCCACGTGGTCTTCACGGTGCCTGAGGCCTTGCATCCCTTCTTCTTGTCCGAAAGGCGCAAGAGCTACGCGCTGCTCTTCGAGGCGGCACTCGGTGCGCTTCATGCCGTGTGCGAGAGACGTTTGGGAGCGACGCCAGGCACGATCGCGGTACTCCACACCTGGTCCCAGACGCTCGCCTTTCATCCACACGTCCACTGCATCGTGACGGGTGGCGGCCTGAACACCGCCCGCAACCGCTGGGTCTCTGCCCGGCCCGGCTTCCTGGTGCCGGTGCGTGTGCTCTCCAGGGTCTTCCGCGGCAAGCTCCTCCAGGGTTTCTCCGAGACGCTGCGCGATCGATCGACGGGGGTGGGTGCTTCGCTCGGAAGACAGCTTCTGCGGCAAGCCGCTGCCAAGGAGTGGGTCGTCTACTAGCAAGGCCCCCATGGCCGGCCCCGCCCAGGTGCTGCGTTACCTCGGGCGATACACCCATCGCATCGCCATCGGCAACGAACGTCTCGTGGCTCTCGAAGACGGCCAGGTGACCTTTCGCTATCGCGATCGAAAGCACGACAACGCCAAGAAGCTGCTCCGCATCGACGCGCAGAGCTTCGTCCGGAGATTCCTGCTCCACGTGCTCCCGCGCGGTTTCGTCCGCGTCCGCCACTTCGGTCTCCAAGCGAACGGCTGTCGCACCCGGCTCCTCGAACAGGCTCGCGCTGCTGCTCGGCTCGCCCGCTTCTCCAAAGAGCGATCCCTCGATCCGTGAATCCTGGCAGGACCTGTTTCGTCGTCTCGTCGGCCGCGATCCGACTCGCTGCCCCTACTGCGAGCGTGGCGTGCTTCGCCTCGTCACCTCGCCAACGTCGCTTCACGCACTCACACGAGGACCATGAGCCCCGTCTCGTCGCACCAGACCACCTTCGCCGCGCCCCTCGCACGCTCCACCTCTGTCCGCTCGCCCGTCCTCCTGCATGCCCTTGCTCCAACACGCGCAACACCCGCGCTCGCCTCGCACCCCCACTCGCCCCACCTCACCCCATCAACGCCCGCGCCAGCGCCCATCCCAGCCTCACACTCACGGCCCTCTCCCCAGGCCCCAGGCGTACAATCTCCATACGCGGCGAATTCCGCGGTTTAGTCCAACAGGCTGTTTCCGTAGGCGCACCAACTCCGAACATGACCACACATCCTCGTCGCTGCGCCTGCCGAACAATGAAATGAACCCGACGAAGGGCGTGAAGGAGGCGGGCGCTTCGCGCCCGCAGTTTCACCAATGTGCCCTTCGCGGGTTATTTCAGTGTTC
>CAWGKR010000006.1:0-117529 GCA_963823195.1 uncultured Acidobacteriota bacterium
AGTCTCCCGTGGCGGTTGCGTAGTAGTAGACGGCCTCCGAGATCTCTTTCTTTGGAAACAGCGCACGCGCCGCCCGGTTGTAGATCGCGAGCTGCAGTTCCCGTCCGCCCTTGAACTGCTCGTCCTCCCGCCCAGTAGTACTTCCCCGTCTTGTAGTCGATAACACGCACACGGCCGGATCCGGCCTCGAGATCGATGCGGTCGATCTTCCCTCGGAACGTGATGGAGCCGCCTGGGCCAGGGCGACTTCGAGATCGGCGAACTCGCGCTCAAATTGGTCGGGACGAAGGCATCACCGCCTTCGGCCGCCCGAACCTCCTCGAGGAGCATCTCTTCGAGGTCGCTCTGCAAGCGCACGCGGACGGGATCCAGAAGCGCCGCGTTCACGATGCCGCCGTCGGCCGCGAAGCGGGTCAGCTCGTCCTCGACCAGAGCGGTCACGCGGACCGTGAGGGCCTCCAGGGCCTCCTCACGGATGGGCAGGCGCCGCTCTTCTGCCAGCTCGGCGAAGAGGCGATGCGCCGCGGCATGGTAGAGCGTGCCGAAGTCCTCTACTCTCGATCTGATACGCCCGCTCAGGCTCTTCCCATGCTCGCAGGCTCAGACCGCGTTGCAGGAAGTGCTGGTATGGGCATCCGGCGAACGCCTGAACGGCGCTGGCCGACGAGCGTTGGCCAGCCAGGCGGAGTCGCGAGAGCGCCTCGGGAGAGGCCCCAACGTCGATGACGCCGTCCCAAGGGGTGAGACTACGCTCCCACGCAGCCTTCTCCTGCGCGAGAGACCGCACGAGAAGCTGTCCGGACTGGCGAGGTGCCGGGCCGCGCCGAGCCGACCGCTCGCCACCAGGGCCAGGTCCCGCTCGATGCGGTCGATGGCCACAGCCGCATCGTCAGGGTACGGCCGGCCGAGAGCCGTGGCACCGGAGCCTGCCATGCGGGCGAGATCGGCCGTTCCAATCCGGCGGCCCGTGGCCGCCTCGAGCGCTTGTAGGAGAAAGGATGAAGGGACGCGCTCGCGGCCGGAGCCGGTGTCGAAGCGCGGGTAGGACAGGACCAGACGCTCTTCCGCGGCGCTCACGGCATCGAGGAAGAGCAGCCGCTCGCCCTCCTGTGCGTCACGCGTGGTGCGCAGGTTCGGGGACAACGCTTCACGCTCCTCGTCCAACAGCAAAGGATCGGGTCGCACCAGGGCCGGGAACGCTCGCTCAACGAGGCCCGGGACGAATTCCGCCGGAACTTCATGCCCCGGGCTGCGGCGATGGAGCCGACGAAGACACGGCCGTCGCTCAGGGATCCTTCGCGATAGACCTGTGTCGCGAGCAGCTCGCGAACGCGCGCCAGGAACTCGTCGCGGCTCGGCGGAGGTGCATATTGCGCGAGAGGGCCAATGACGCGCTCCAAGCGCTGACGGGTGAGATCGGAGCGCTCGATCCAGGTGTCGAGAAGTGCGAGAGTCGCGTCGAGAAAGGCCGACCAGGGACCATTCTCGGGGATCGTCGCCAGATCAGCGTTCAGGCGTTCGATCAACTGGAGCAGGCTGTCGTACCGCCGAAGGTCGCGGTCGTTCTCGAACTCACGTGCCTCGCGGTCCTCGCGCGCCCGGGCCAACCTCGTGCGCCACATGTCGAGGCCGGAAACGACGCCCGCGCGCGCCGAAAGGCGATCCCAGCCCGACGGGCTCACATCGGAGTCGGCACCGAGGACGCTGCCCCATCTGATCCTCGCCGAGCTGCAGAAACTCCATGACTCGACCGCGGTCGAGATCTGCCCCGATCAGGTCGAGAAGCAGTGACAGTCCCCGGGCGGCGGGGTCCACGCGCGGGACGCCCTCGACGAAGAAGGCGTCGATTCCAGCGCGATCGAACGCTGAGGCAAGGGCGACGCCGTAGGCGTCTGGGCTACGGAGCAAGACGCCGATCTCCTGGTAGCGCACGCCCTGGTCGGCCGCTTCTTGAATGAGACGCGCGATCTCGACAGCCTCGAGCGACTCCCCCGCTGCCGAGAGAACCTGGATGCTGGGCTCGAGCTCAAGGGCGGCGTCACCGACCCGCGTTCCGGCCGGGTCGAAGAGACGCTGCTGTACTCGCTCGAGGGCGGTTTGCGGGGCGCTGACCAGTGCTTTGGGAGCCTTTCCGGCGAGGCGCTGGTTCAGGGCCTGTTGCCGCGCCGCGCGTCGGGGCGCGCTGTCGGGCGAGGTGGCGTTGCTGACCGCTGCGAGAGCGTGATGCTTGCTCAGGCCTTCGAGAAACGTCCACTCTGTAGGACTCGGGTCGTCGAAAGTGCAGACAACGACCGAGCCGATCAGGGGTGATGGCAGAGCTGTCGCGGCAACGCTGTAGAGGTTGGCCCGATCCACCAGGCGTGCCTTGTTCGCACCTGCTTGAAAACCGCTCCACAGCCGAGCCAGCAACCGCAGGCGAGCCGGGTCCGACGCGGCTGACGCCGCCGCTTCGATGGCCTGCGGTCGAAGCTCAGCTGCCGCCATGTCCTCGATCGTCCGCAATGCCGCTGGACCGAAGCCCGCCGTAGTCGCTGCAGCGCGGAGGTAGTCAGGGGTGTCCGGGTGATCGACGGCCTCCGGAATCGCGCCGAGAAGGAGCGCTAGCCCGACGTTCTCTGGTACGGTGGCGCGGCCATCAGCAAGGAGACGCGGGGCGGCGACTCGCCAGGCCAGCTCGTGCACCAGCATGAACTCGATCGCCATGTGGCCGGTCTCGGCAAAGATCGACCGGCTCAGCCACAACCCGAGAAGATGGTTCGGGACGACGACCGCAACGGGCTCAAACGGGTTCTCCGCACGCAGGGCCCGGATCGCTTCCTCGAGCCTCGGCCGAAGGTCTTGAGGCATCAGGCGGCGGAGAAGCGGCCGAAGATGACGAGATGCATTGCTGGCGCCCCGCGTAGTATGCGCCCTTCTCGGTTGGCCATCCTGCGCTTGTAGCACTCTCCAGCGCGTAGTGAGGTCCGCTCAGACCCGCATTTCGTCCTCTAGTGGCGCGGTTTCTTCGACACCCAAGATCTCGCGGCGAAGCCCAGGCGAAAGGCCCTCGTTCGCCACGGTGAGTCGGCATCCAACCTGCGATGCGGAATGGCTCGTCCAGCCGCGTTAGTGGCCGGCCATTTCGTCCCGGAAGTCCGGAGAGTCAGCCGCCAGACGAGCGAACTCTGGCACGACGCGACCGAGGGCTTCCAACAGGCGGGGCGGATCGATGTGCGGCCGCCGCGTCCCCTTCGACTGCTCGATGATGACGCTGGCGACCAAACGCGGCTCGAGCCACCACTGCTGCACCAAGAACTGGTCGGCCGTCTTGACATCGATTTCGAAGCGCGGCGCGACGTGGGGTGGGAAGCCGCCAGTACGTGCGTCCTCGCCCATGTCCCGCATGGTGGGGATCAGGTGCTCGAACCCGGAGACGCAGGCATCCGGGAATGCTTCATTCATCGCTGCCATGCGTTTGCGCAGCGACGCTGGGTCCAGGTCCTGACGCCGCCGGAGGATGCTCCCGACGGTCTCCTCGAGAATCTCCGCGCTCCAGAGCGGGCGAAAGACGTCGTGCTCAGCGAGACGAAGGAGGAGATCACACAGGATCTGTGGGTGAAGGACGTTGGCGTCCAGGACAGCGCTATAGGCCAAGGATTACTCTTCGTAAATCCCCAGTTCCTGTGCCTCCGCCGCCAGCCGGTCGATCACCGCATGCCGTGATGCGTCGCGTCTCCGCCTGTAGGCCAAGAGGTCCTTCAGCCGGACGCGCCTGTGCGTGCCGACTTTGTGAAACGGGATCTCGCCCTTGTCGAGCAACCCGATCACGAACGGGCGGGAGACGTTGAGCAAGTCAGCCGCCTGCTGCGTAGTGATCTCTGCTGTGACAGGCATGATGGACACGCCGTTCCCTTCGGCCAGTTGCCGGGCCGCTGTGACGAGCACCCGGCGAAGAGACGCTGGAATGAGCGTGCCGTCCTTACTCGGGCCAAGCAGCCTGGCGGCCCGTCCCGCCTTCGATTCGAGGTACTCCTCGATCGAGGCAATCGAAGATCGCTCCGCCTCGGGGGCCACGATGGGGCCTTTGCCGGCCGCAGTGGTCGTCATGCCTCAACCTCCGAGGAACAGAGTACTTCATATTCGAAGTAGGCGCAATATTCGCACTAATCGCAAGTGAGTACGGCGGCACGGTGTGACCACCGATGTGTGTTTGGTGTATCCGGCGATTGGTGGATGCCGCGAGGGCTACCAAGTACAGGGTGTCTGGACGCTTCAGGGTCGCCCTACGAACTTTCCGAAGATATGTCGCGGCGGCGCATGGAACGCGAGGGTCGGGTGAGCTTTGTCGTTATAGACTCGCGCGCTCATGCAGAGTTATCTGTATTTGTGATATCATCAGAACGTGCTGGGGTACTTGGTCAAGGGTCGCGCTCGCCGTGAGCTCTTCCGCTTGCTGTGGGGGCAAGATGTGGCAGGAAGCATCTCCGATCTTGCGCGACGGGCGAAGGTCACCTTCTCCGCAGCGCACCGGGAGCTGGAAGCCATGAGAACCGCCGGACTGGCTCAAGCCATGCGCGCCGGAAGTGAGCTCGTGTATCAGGCTGAGGCGGAGCATCCACAGGCGCGGCTCCTGCGCCAGCTGGCAAGGACGCCTGATGAATCCGGGACAGCGGGGCAGGCTCATCGTGACGACGACGTTCGAGGGTGGCTGGCAGCCGCTGGGGCCCCGCTGGGCTCCGCACCCAAGTCCCCCGGTCCGCCTCTTGAGGAAGTCCTCGCTCAGGCGCTGGCTCTGTCCCATCGGGACGCCACAGTTGCGCGCGTCTTGCCCCTGGTGCTTTGGCGTCAGCGCGACCGCCTAAACCTGGAGCGACTCGCCAGCAGGGCATCGCGTCGAGACGAGCGACCAGCCCTCGGCTATTTCTTGGAGCTGGCGGGCCGATTCGGCGAGGACGCACGCTTAGTGCAAGCGGCGCGGAGCCTGCGGGACAAGCGCCGCACCGGAACGCGTCCGTTCTTTGCTGGTGCTCAAGGCCGCCGCGCGAGCGCGGTGGCGCGGCGGAACACCCCAAAGGAAGCGTTGCGATGGGGCTACGTCATGAACATGGGCCTCGACAGCTTCAGAGCCATGTTCGAGAAGTTCGCGCGGTCCTCGTGAAGGCGTTCCTCAGAGCACAGCTCGTGCAGTTTCTCGAAGCCATTGATGGCGCCCTGGCCGCTCCCGTCGAGGTCATCGTGATCGGAGGCTCGGCAGCCGCTCTCCACTACGGCGTCACGCGCGCCACCCATGACATCGACACCTGGACCACCGTTGAGGCCGACCTTGCGGCTGCAGCCGAGAAGGCGCGGGCCTTGACCGGGCTCGACATCCCGGTGGAGAAGAGCGGCGTCGCCGACGCACCGCTTGATTTCGAGTCCCGCCTGGAACGCGCTCTGCCCCACCTCGAGCGCCTGCGAGCGATGGTCCCGGAAAGGCACGACCTGGTGCTGATGAAGGCGATGCGGTGCTACGAACACGACCTCCAGGCCATCGCCCAGCTCCACGAGCACTCGCCCTTGGACCTCGACACCCTGATCCGGCGGTTCAACGAGGAGATGGATCCGATCGGCGAGCCATCGCGAATCCGAGGCAACATTGCTGGCCGTCGTCGAGCGCCTGTTCCCCGATGCCGCCGAGGAGGTGGCGCCGAGGCTCCGGAAGGATCGGCCGTAGACGGCACAAGGTCGCGGCTGCGTATTCGGGTGTCCGCCACGGCGCCGCGGAGGGTCCTGAAGCGTGGAGACTGCCGCGATGTCCTTCGCTGGCTCTGTCAGCCGTCAAGTGCGGGGTTCTCACCCCTGGCTCACCCCAGACGCCACAAGCCAAAAGGGCCTCTTTCGAGGCCAACCGTAAGTGTTTTTAGTTCTTATGCTTTAGATGGTCGGGGCGAGAGGATTTGAACCTCCGACTTCTTGGTCCCGAACCAAGCGCTCTAGCCAGGCTGAGCCACGCCCCGACCGAAAAGACAACAGAACTATAGCACGCGACGCGTCGTTCGCAAGGCGCGTTCAGGGCGAGACGAACGCTCCATTGACACGCTTGAATCGGGGGCCCGAAGCTTCAGGGCTTGGGGTCGGTGAGGGTTGCTTCCCAGCCGCGCAGGACCGCCAGCGCCCCCTGGTGGGTCGTGTCGGACTGCAGGGGCGTGATCGAGACGAGGTCGCGGCGGATGGCGTGGATGTCGGACATCTCGTCGCTCACCCAGTGGTCGCGGCCCTCCTCGATCCAGTAGTAGGTGCCGGTGCCGCGGGTCGAGGCCCTCGAGGATCGTGCCCTCGTGCTCGCGGCGGCCCTGCACGGTGACCACGGCTCCCCGCGGGCTTGCCCGGGGGCACGTTCACGTTGAGGAGCGTCCGCTCGGGCAGGCCGTGCTCGAGGACGAGCTCGGCGACGCGGCGCCGCGAAGGCGCGCCGCGTGGCTGAAGTCGAGCTCCGCCCTTGCGGCCAGGGAGACGGCGATCGACGGGACCCCGAAGAACGTCCCCTCGCGCGCGCCGCCCACCGTGCCCGAGTAGAAGACGTCGTCGCCCAGGTTGCGCGCCGCGGTTGATGCCCGAGACCACGAGGCGCGGGCGCCGCGGCAGGAGCTTGACGAGCGCGAGGTTGACGCAGTCGGCCGGCGTGCCGTCCACCGCGAGGACGCCGGTCCTCGATCTTCTCGGCCCGCAGCGGGTGCTTGAGGGTCAGCGACTGCGAGCAGGCGCTCACCTCGCGGTCGGGCGCGACGATGTGCACCTCGCCCAGCGCCCGCCAGCGCCGCCGCGAGCGCGCGTGATGCCCGGCGCGTGGACGCCGTCGTCGTTCGTCACGAGGATCAGGGACTGGGCATGGCCATAAGAACAAGAAGCCCCGGAGAGCGTCCCGGGGCCGTGACACGAAGCGATGGAGGGTCTGGTCGGGATGGGGGATTTGAACCCCCGACCACCTGCACCCCAAGCAGGTGCGCTACCAGGCTGCGCTACATCCCGATCGGTCAGCTGACCCTTTCTATCACCCTTCGTCGAGGAGAGTCAATATTTCGCGGAGCTGCTCGCGCACCTCGACGAGCGCGCGCTGCGCGCGATCCTGCTCCGCCGTCGTCGCGCGGCGCGGTCCGCGGGATCGGCGCGGCTCGCCGCGCCTGCGGCGTCGTGCGCCCGGCCGCCCATCTCGGCCTCGAGGCGCTTCTTCGCTCCCGCGATCGTGAAGCCCTCCTCGTAGAGGAGCTGCTTGATGCGCAGCACCGTCTCGATGTCGTGGCGCCGGTAGATGCGCTGGCCCGAGCTGTTCTTCGCGGGCGCGAGCGCCGGGAACTCCGACTCCCAGTAGCGCAGGACGTAGGGCTGCGTGTCGGTGATCTCGCAGACCTCGCCGATCTTGAAGAAGAGCTTGTTGGGGATCTTCTTGTTCCATCGCGGGCCCGCTACGCGGTCGTCACGGCGCCGGCGGAACCGAAGAGCTTCGACGGGCGGAACACGACGGAGCTGCGGGGCCTGATGACCATCTCCTCTCCAGTCTGGGGATTGCGTCCGCGACGCTCCCGCTTCTGGCGGACCAGGAACGTGCCGAAGCCCGTGATCTGGACCTTCTCGCCGTCTCCCAGATGCCGCTTGATCGACTCGAAGATGATCTCGACGAGCCGGGCGGCCTCACGGTTGGAGATGCCTCCGTGACGCTCGTAGACGATCCGCGCGATGTCGGCCTTCGTCATGCGAGGCCCGACTCCAGAGCAGGTCAAAAAGTCAGCAACTACAGCTACTTACGACTGAGGGATTTAAACGCATTATATGAGTGAGTTCGAGGCGATGTCAAGAAGAAAGGCTACCAACAGGCGCGCTCAGTGCTTGCGCGGTTCGCACCTTGAGCACGATCGGCGTGCCCTCGAACCCGAAGGCGGCGCGAAGCTGGTTCTCGAGGTAGCGGCGGTAGGAGAAGTGCAGGTCGACGGGGTGGTTGATGGAGATCACGAACGTGGGGGGCGTCGACGCCGATCTGGCTGCGCGAACAGGATCTTCACCGGCTGGCCGCCCTTGCGGCCTTCGGCGCGTGCGCCTCGGCCGCCGTCGGCCAGCATCCGGTTGAGCTCGCCCGGTCGTGACGCGGCGGCTGGCGCGCCTCGTGGACGCGTCGACCGGCCTGGAGCAGCGTGCCGAGCCCCTTGCCCGTCTGCGCCGAGATGAAGACGATCGGGCGCCCACGGCAGGAACTTCAGGTGGTCGCGCACCTCCTGCTCGAAGGCGCTTCTGCGGTCGGTTCTCGCGCTCGCGCCAGGTCCCACTTGTTGACCGCGATGACGACGCCCGCGCCCGGCCTCGACTGGACGTCGCCGGCGATCGTGGCGTCCATCTCGCGCAGCCCCTCGACCGCGTCGAGGACCAGGATCGCCACGTCGGCGCGCTCGATGGCGCGCCGCGCCTGCACGACGCTCACGTGGTCGACGTTCTCCTTGAGCAGGCGGACGCGCCGGATGCCGGCGGTGTCGACGAAGAGGTAGCGCGTGCCCTTCGCGCTCGAGCAGGCTGTCGACCGCGTCGCGCGTGGTGCCGGGGATCGGCGACACGACCGCCCGCTCGCGCGCCCAGCAGCCGGTTGAGGAGCGACGACTTGCCGACGTTGGGCCGGCCCACGAGCGCGAGCGCGCACCGGCGGCGCTCGCCTCCTCCGGGACCTCGACCCGCGGCAGCCCGCTCGAGCGCCGCGTCGAGCAGGTCGCCGACCCCGAGGCCGTGCTCGGCCGAGATGGCGAGCATCCGTCGAAACCCAGCCGCGCGAACTCCGACGGCGTCCTCCTCGCGTGCTCTCGGTCTTGTTGACGACCACGAGCACGCGCTTGCCCGCGCTTGCGCAGCTGCGCGCGCGATGGCCTCGTCGTCGGGCAGCAGGCCGGCGCGCGCGTCGACCACGAACAGGACGACGGTCCGCCTCGTCGATCGCCCGCTCGCGCCTGCTCGGCCGCGGGCCCGAGCAGCGGGTCGTCGCTCCCGAGCAGCAGCCCGCCCGTGTCGACCAGCTCGAAGGCGGCGCCCCTGCCACGTGACCTGGGCGTAGTTCCGGTCCCGGGTCGAGCCCGGGCCGGCCGTCGGTGATGGCCTTGCGCCGTCCGCAGATCCGGTTGAAGAGCGTGGACTTGCCGACGTTCGGGCGGCCGACGAGGGCGATCCGGGGAAGCGGGATCATGGTGGGGTCCGCGTTTGACAGCGAATTTCGGCCAAGTCCTATAATACGTGTCACTTAGAAGGAGGTCCATCCCCATGATCAAGGTGGACATCATCAACGAGGTTTCGAAGGCCGCCGACATCACGAAGGTCAAGGCCGAGGTGGCGGTCGAGGCCGTCCTCGAGGCGATGAAGGACTCGATGATGAAGGGCGAGCGGATCGAGCTGCGCGGCTTCGGCGTCTTCCAGGTGAAGCCCCGCAAGCGCGGCATCGGCCGCAACCCGCGCACCGGCAAGGAAGTACGCATCCCGCCCGGCCGGACGATCCGCTTCAAGCCGGGCAAGGACCTCCAGAACCTGAGCCAGTAGCGGCTCGACCGTTCGGGAACCTCCCCATCGACCTGCCGGTGACCTCGTCCTCTTTCCCGCCGCCCGTCGTCCCCGACGAGGACTGGCTGCGGCCGTCCGTCCCCTACGACCGGCCGCTGGACGCCTCCCTGGCCCGCGGAGCCGAAGCCCTCGGCCTGGAACGCGCTGGGGACGGAACGTCCTCCTCTTCGTGCTGACGTCGGCGTCGGTCTACCTGACCGGCGGGCCCGCTTCTCGTCGTCGGCCTCATGAGCATCCTGCTCGCCCACGAGATGGGCCACTACCTCGCCTGCCGCTACTACGGCGTCGACGCCACGCTGCCCTTCTTCATCCCCGTTCCCGCTCGTCGAGCCTGGTCGGGCACGCTCGGCGCCTTCATCCGCATCCGCGAGCCCATTCCCGAACCGGCAAGGCGCTCTTCGACATCGGCGTCGCCGGCCCGCTCGCGGGCTTCGTCGTCTGCCTGCCCGTGCTCTGGCTCGGGCATCGCGAGGCGACGACCGTGGCTCGGCTCGACCCGACGCCGGGCGGCCTCTTCCTCGGCGAGCCGCTGCTCTTCCAGTGGGCTGACGCGCCTCGTCGCACGGGACCGTCCCCGACGGATCCAGACGCTGCGTCATCGGCCCGCTGGGCCTCGCCGCCTGGTTCGGGCTCTTCGTGACGGCGCTCAACCTGATGCCCGATCGGCCAGCTCGACGGCGGCCACGTGACCTACGCCCTCTTCGGCGAGCGCGCGCGCAGATCGTCTCGCAGGTCGGCTCGTGGGTCTGCGTGGGTCTCATCTACTTCAGCCCGAGCTGGCTCCTCTGGGCGATCCTGATCCGGGTGCTCGGCCGGCGGCATCCGCCGACGCTGGACGACTACGAGCCCGTCGGCCGCGCCCGCGTCGCTCGTGGCGCTCCTCGGCCTCGCGATCTTCGTCGTGTGCTTCGTCCCGAACCCGATCATCTGCTCCTGGCGGGACTTCTTCGAGGCGACTGGCTCGCACCTGCTCGCGCTAGCTCACATCACGCTGAGCGGGTCCACGTCGACCACGACACCCGGCCAGCGCGCGGCGCCGTAGCGGGCGACGAGGGCGCGCGCGCACCGCCTCGCGCATGGCGGCGCGGTTGCCCTTCAGCAGGATCTGGAAGCGGTGCTCGCTGGCGCAGGCGCGCGAGGGGCGCGCGCGCGGGCCCGAGGACGCGGTAGCGCCCGGGCGCCGAGCGCGCGCAGCGACTGCGCCAGGGCCGCGGCCTCCCGGGCGCCCTTGCGCCGCGTCGGCCGAGCGCACGATGAGGTTCAGGAGCGCCGCGCGCGGCGGGTAGCCCATCGTCCGCCGGAACTCCATCTCGCGCTCGAAGAACGCCTCGTAGTCCTGCGCGCAGGCGAGGCGGAGCGCGTAGTGGTCGGGCAGGTGGCTCTGCAGGATCGACCTCGCCCGCCAGCTCGGCGCGCCCCGCGCGGCCCGCGACCTGGGTCAGGAGCTGGAACGTCCGCTCGGCGGCCCGGAAGTCCGGCATGCCGAGGCCCACGTCGGCGTCGATGACGCCCACCAGCGTCACCCGCGGGAAGTCGTGCCCCTTGGCGATCATCTGCGTCCCCACCAGGATGTCGGTCTCCCCCGCCTCGAACGCGGCGAGGACGCGCGGCCACGGCCCCGCGCCGGCGGGCCGGGTCGCGGTCGAGCCGCTCGATCCGCGCCGTCGGCAGCGCGGCCTGCACGGCCTCCGCGACGCGCTCCGTGCCGAAGCCCGAGCAGCCGGAGGTACTCCCCCGGCAGACGGCGCAGGCCGCGGGCGCCTTGCGTGCGGTAGCCGCAGTAGTGGCACAGGGCGTGGCGGCCGCGCGCGGTGAAGGGTCAGCGAGACGGAGCAGTTCGGGCACGCCGCCTGCTGGCCGCACTCGCGGCAGAGCAGGCTCGTCGCGTAGCCGCGGCGGTTGAGGAGCAGCAGCGCTCTGCTCGCGCCGCGCGAGGCGCGCCTCGAGCGGCCTCGACGCAGAGGCGGGCTGAGGATCGGGTCGCCCCCCGCCCGCAGGACCGCGCGCCGGTCGACGATCTCGACCCGCGGCAGGCCCCGCGGGCCGATCCGCGTCGCCGAGGACCAGCCGGCGGTACTTCCCCGCCAGCGCGTTCGCGTGCGACTCGACCGAGGGCGTGGCCGAGCCCAGCACGACCGACCGCCCTCTCGAGGCGCGCCCGCATCACCGCGACGTCGCGCCCGTGGTAGCGCGGGCTCTCCTCCTGCTTGTAGGCCCCCTCGTGCTCCTCGTCCACGACGATGAGCCCCACGTCGGGCATCGGCGCGAAGACCGCCGAGCGCGCCCCCACGACGACGCGCGACTCGCCCTCGCGGATCCGCCACCACTGGTCGTGGCGCTCCCCCAGCCGACAGCTCGCTGTGGATGCACCGAGACCGTGGCGCCGAAACGCGCCGAGGCGGCCCGGACGAGGATCGGCGTGAGCGCGATCTCGGGCACGAGGAGGATGGCGCCGCGCCCGTCGCTCGAGGGCCGCGCTCGACGAGCGCGGAAGTAGACCTCGGTCTTGCCGCTGCCGGTGACGCCGTGGAGCAGGAAGGGGGCGAAGCGCGCCTGCGTCGATCGCCTCGAGGAGCGGCGGCAGCGCCTGGGCCTGCTCCACGGACGGCTCCAGGGGACCGCGCGCTCCGCCGGGCAGGATCTCGGGGCCGCGCACGTCGCGCTCCTCCCGGATCGCGATGGCGCCGGCGGTTTCGAGGCGCGTCAGGGCCCCGCGCAGCGAGGAACGGTCGCGGACGAGCTCGGCCACCGGGCAGCGGACCCGCCGGCCTTGGCGCAGGCGAGCCAGCACCTCGGCCTGGGCGACGCCCCGGGGCTCGACCGTCGTCGCGTGAGGCTCGCCCAACGGACCAGGCGAAAGCCCTGGGCGCTCAGGTCCTGCTCCACCGTCGACGAGGCCCTGCCGGCGCAGCCGGACCAGATGGGACGTCGGGTCCTTCTTCGAGACGACGCGCCAGGGTCGAGAGCGGCAACGGTCCGCTCCGCAGCGCCTCGACGACGGCGTCCGCCGGACGCCGCGCCGCCGTCCACCAGGCGCGCCACCGCACGGCTGGCCCGCACGCCGGCGGGAGGAAGGACGAGCCTGAAGCACTCCCCCGGCGGCGCGAGGTAGTGGTCGGACACCCATTCGGCGAGGTCGAGGAGCGGCGGCGTGCGACGAGCGGACGTCTCGTCGACGACCTCGAGGACGTCCTTGAGCGCCGTCCCGGGCTCGACCGCGGCGCGGTCCCGTCGACGACGCCGATCACGCGGCGCGGTCCGAAGGGGACGACGACCCGCGCCCCGCGCTCGGGGACGGGAAGCCTCTCGGGAACGCGATAGGTGAACGGCGCCTGGAGCGGAAGGGGCAGCGCTACCGAGACGGCACGATCGTCCATGGGCTCGCCACTCTAGCCCGGCGGGCCGCCAGGAGAGGGCCGTCTACTCGCTCAGGACACGCGCGCACGGCCTTCATGTCCTCCCAGACCTCCTTCTTGGCGGCCGGGTTGCGGAGCAGGAAGGCCGGATGGTACGTGGGCATGACCTTGATGCCCTTGTAGTCGCCGAACCGCCCGCGGATCTTCGAGATCGGCTCGGCGGTCTTCAGCAGCCACTGCCCGCCGAACTTGCCCAGGCCCACGAGGACCTTCGGGCGGATGGAGTCGATCTGCGCTCTCGAGGAACGGCTGGCAGGAGGTGATCTCGTCGGGCTCGGGGTTGCGGTTCTGCGGCGGGCGGCACTTGATGACGTTGGCGATGAAGACGTCGTCGCGCGTCAGGCCGATGGCCTCGATGATCTTGGTCAGGAGCTGGCCGGCCCGGCCGATGAAGGCGAGGCCCTGCTCGTCCTCGTCGGCGCCCGGGCGCCTCGCCGACGAACATCAGGGCCGCCTTGCGGGTTCCCCTGGCCGAAGACGATGTTCTTCCGCCCCTTGGCCAGCTTGCAGCGCTGGCAGTCGCCGATGAAGGCGCGGATCGACTCCAGGCTCTCGCCAGGTGCCGACGCCTCGACCGGGCTCCCGGTAGGCGCGGATACCGACTCGGGCGCGGCGTGCTACCGCGACCCGCTTCACGCCCTTCGCGGTCAGGCGGCTCGTGGCACGCCGATGGACGTCAGCTCCGAGAGATAGCGGGCGTGCTCCAGCAGGTCCCGGACCGTCTCGTCAGCGTCGCCCACGCGGCTTCCCCTTCTCGATGCTCCGTGCTCTCCGTGCCTCCGTGGTTGCGTTCGTCGTTCTTTCGCGCCGCGCAGCTCGGCGACCCGGTCCCAGATCCGGTCGGCCAGCTCGCGCTTGCTGACCAGCGGAACCGCGACCTCCCCGCCGGCCGCGTCGATCAGCACGGCCGCGTTGGTCTCGACGTCGAAGCCCACGCCCGGGACGGCCGACGTCGTTGGCCACGATCAGGTCCATCGCCTTCGCCGCGCGCTTCTTGCGGGCGTTCTCCAGGAGGTGCTCGGTCTCGGCCGCGAAGCCGACGAGGAAGCGCTTCCCCTTCGCTCGCGCCCAGGCCGCGCGAGGATGTCGGGGGTCGGCACCAGGTCGAGGGACAGGCCGCCGCCGGTCTTCTTGATCTTCTGGTCGGCCTTTCGCCGCGGGCGATAGTCGGCCACGGCGGCGGCCATGGCCACGACCGTCGCCGTCGCCGCCCGCGCGGTCACGGCGTCGGCCATCTCCTCGCGCCGACCGCACCGCGACGACCTCGACGTCCCGAGGCGGCGGCAGGCTGCGTCGGCCCGCTCACCAGGACGACGCGGGCGCCTCGGTCGCGAGCGGCCTCGGCCAGGTGGTACCCCATCCGGCCGCTGGACCGGTTCGAGAGGAAGCGGACGGGGTCGATGTCCTCGACCGTCGGTCCGGCGGTGACGAGAACGGTCTCACCCGCCATCTGCTTCCCACGGGCGAGGGCGGCCATCGTCGCGGCGACGATGTCGCCGACCTCGGCCAGGCGCCCCTTCCCCAGCCAGCCGCAGGCGAGATAGCCCGTGCCGGGCTCCACGAACCCGACGCCGCGGCGCCTCAGGATCGTCCATGTTCTCGGCCACGGCCGGGTGCTGGAACATGTTGACGTTCATGGCCGGGCGCCACGAGGACCGGCGCCTTCGTGGCCGTGAAGAGCGTCGACAGCGCGTCGTCGGCGATCCCGCGGGCGAACTTGCCGAGGACGTTGGCCGTGGCCGGCGCGACCAGGAGCAGGTCGGCCTCGTCGGCCAGGGAGATGTGCTGGATGTCGCTCTCGGGCCCGAGGGCGTACTGGTCGAGGAAGACCGGGTGGCGCGACAGGGCCTCCATCGTCATCGGCGAGACGAAGCGGGTGGCGTTCTCCGTCATCACCACCCGCACGTCTACGTCGCGCTTCTGGAGCTCACGCAGGACCTCGCAGGCCTTGTAGGCCCCGATGCACCCCGTGACGCCGAGAACGACCCTGGCCATGGGCCGCGAGCGCCGTGAGCGCCGGCGCTACGCCTCGGCGGGGGGCGCCTTCGGGATCTCGTCCTTCACTTCCCACGAGATCGCCCCGGCCAGGACCTCCTGCATCGCGACACGGGTCGCCTTGCGGCTGCGGCTCTCGACACGGGGCTTGGCCCCGTTCTGGATCTGCTTCGCCCGCTGCGAGGCCACGGTGATGAAGCGGAACTTGCTGTCGATCTCCCTCGGCATGATCAGGTTCGAAACCATCGCTATGTCTCCTTCGTCGAAAGGAACGTCTCCAGAATGCGCCGGGCATCGGGGCCGATCCGGCTGGTCCGGCAGCGCGCCGCCACGATCACGGACTTCACGCGTCGCGACGCACGCGTCGAGCTGGTCGTTCACGACCACGTAGTCGAACTCCCTGTAGACGCTGATCTCCTCGGCGCGCGCGCCAGGCGCCGGCGGATCGTCGCCTCGTCGTCCTGCCCCGCGCCCCCGAAGCCTCTTCTCCAGGTCGCCGTAGGACGGCGGCAGCAGGAAGACCGAGACCGCGTCGGGGATCGCCGCGCGCACCTGGGCCGCTCCCTGGACGTCGAGGTCCAGGAGCAGATCGACACCGTCGCGCCGCGCCGCTTCGATCTCCGCGCGTCCCGTCCCGTACAGCTCGCCGTGGACGCTCGCCGACTCCAGGAGCAGCCCCTTGCGCGCGAAGGTCCTCGAAGGCCTCGCGGTTCACGAAGCGGTAGTGGACCCCTTCCACCTCGTCGCTGCGCGGGCTGCGTGTCGTGTGGGAGACCGAGAAGCGCAGCCCCTCCACCTCGCGCAGGAGGCGCTCCAGGACCGTGGACTTCCCCGCGCCCGAGGGGGCCGAGATCACGATGATCGAGGGCTCACTCAACGTTCTGCACCTGTTCGCGAAAGCGCTCGACGTCGCTCTTGAGCCCCACGACCTCCTGGATCATCGGCGCCGAGGCGGCCTTGCTGCCGATCGTGTTGGCCTCGCGCATCAGCTCCTGGGCGAGGAAGTCGAGGCGCTTCCCGGAGGCCTCCGGCCGTGCCCATGAGCTCGCGGGCCAGCGCCACGTGGCTGCGCAGGCGCTGGATCTCCTCGGCCACGTCGGCCCGGTCCACGAGGCGCACGACCTCCTGGTAGAGCCGCGCCTCCTCGAGGCCGAGCTCGCCGACCAGGGCCCGGGCCCGCTCGAGCAGGGCGGCGCTTCGCGCGGCTCGCCCGCGACTCCGACAGCGCCTCGATGCGATCGGCCGCCGCCGCGATGGCCGCCAGCCGCTCGCACAGCTCGGTGCCGAGACGCTCGCCCTCCGCGGTCCGCATCCCCTCGAGGTGGTCGAGGGCCTGTCCGACGAGGCCGAGGACCGCCGCGCGGGCACCGTCGCCCAGCGACCGTCGGCGGATCGACGACCTCGATCGCCCCGGGGAAGCGCGCGACGTCGCCGATCGCGACCTCGCCGGCGAGGCCGTGGTCCGCCTTCATCTGGCGCAGGGCGCTCACCAGGCCCGACACGAGGCGCTGCGACGAGACGACGTCCCCGCCCGCGTCGTCGGGGAACGAGGCGCGGACGGCCACCTCCACCTTCCCCCGCTGCAGCCGCGACTGCACGGCGCCCTTGACCTCGGGCTCCAGCGGCGTCAGGCGGCGCGACAGCGACAGGCCGATCTCCAGGTAGCGGTGGTTGAGGCTCCGGACGCTGACGGCCGCCCTGAGCCCCTCGCCGTCGGCCGAGGCGGCGCCGTAGCCGGTCATCGAGCGGATCACCTGTGCCTCACAGCGCCGGGTCCTCGGGGCGGAACTGCAGGTCGTGGAGGCGGCTGTAGATGCCCCCCTTCTTCAGCAGCTCGTCGTGGGTCCCGATCTCCCGGACGGTGCCACCGTCGAGGACGACGATGCGGGTCGGCGTTCGCGCACGGTCGTCAGGCGGTGGGCGATCACGAGCGTCGTGCGTCCCTTGATCAGGTTGGAGAGCGCTCCCTGCACGAGCCTCTCGGACTGCGGGTCGAGGGACGAGGTGGCCTCGTCGAGGATCAGGATCGGCGGGTCCTTGAGGAGCGCCCGGGCGATGGCGATCCGCTGCCGCTGCCCCCCCGAGAGGCGGTTCCCCCGCTCGCCGATCACGGTGTCGTACCGCCGCGGGCAGGTCGAGGATGAAGTCGTGGGCGAAGGCCGCCCGCGCCGCGCTCTCGAGGCGCGCCTCGTCGACGTTCTTGAGGCCGTAGGCGATGTTGGCCCGGACGGTGTCGTTGAACAGGATCGTCTCCTGGGTGACGAGGCCGATCTGCTCGCGGAGGCTCGCGAGGGTCGCGCCGCGCACGTCGACGCCGTCGATCAGGACGCTCCCCTCGGTGACGTCGTAGAAGCGCGGCAGCAGGTTCACGAGGGTGGTCTTGCCGGCGCCGCTCGTGGCCACGATGGCGACGACCTCGCCGGCCGCGGCGCTGAAGCTGACCCGGCGCAGGACCGCCGCTCCCGAGTCCGCGTATCGGAAGCCCACGTCCCGGTACTCGATGTTCCGGGTCATGCGCGGCAGGGCCACGGGCGCCGGGCTCCTCGACCACCTCCTGGTGGGTGTCGAGGACGTTGAAGATCCGCGACGCGCCCGCGAGGGCCCCCTGAAGCGTCGCGTTCACCTGCGACAGGCGCTTGATCGGCGTGTACGACAGGAACAGCGCGGCCAGGAACGAGACGAACCGGCCCGGCGTCAGCAGGCCGTTGCGGATCTCGTAGCTGCCGTAGAAGAGCGCGCCCGACGAGGGCGAGCCCGCCGACCGCCTCCATCAGCGGGGGCAGGATGGCCGTCGTGCGCGTGATGCGCAGGTTCACGTGGAGGAGGCGCGCGGCGGCGCGGCGGAAGCGCTCGATCTCGAACGACTCCATGGCGAACGCCTTCACGATGCGGAAGCCCGAGATCGTCTCCTGGAGGATCTCGGTGATGTCGCGCCAGCGCCGGAGCGACGTCTCGCTCGAGGAGCGCAGGTGGCGCCCCAGCCGGACGAGGGGATAGAACGCGAGCGGGCATCCCCACGAGGGCGATCAGGGCGCAGCCGCCAGTCCTGGACGAACAGGATCGTGAGGTAGCCCACGACCGTCAGGCCCTCCTTCAGCGAGGTCTCCGGCCACGTCGGCCACGGCGTTCTGGATCCGCTCGACGTCGGTCGTGATGTGGCTCATGAGCGAGCCGGTGCTGTGCGCCGCCCAGGAACGAGAACGACTGGCGCAGCACGTGCTCGTAGAGGGCGTTCCGGAGGTCGGTGACGGCGCGCTGCCCGACGGACGCCACGAGGGTCGTCGAGAGGTAGGCGCAGAGCCCCTTCACGACGTAGAGCGCCAGGATCGTCGCCGCGACGGAGGCGGTGTTGACCTTCGCGATCAGCACCTCGTCGAAGATCGGCCGGACCATGTACGCGAGGAGCGCGCCCGCGGCCGCGTAGCCCGCGGTCGCGATCCAGGAGACGAAGAGCCTCCCGCGGTACGGCCGCGTGTAGCCGAAAAGGCGGCGGAAACGGCTGGCGCCGCGGCGCGCGTCGCTCCGGAGGTCGTTCGCCCGGCGAATCCAGGACGTCGACCGCCGGGAGGGACGGCGTCGCGGTGGCACCGGGCCCCTGTAGGCCTCGGGCATGGCGGGGAGCGCTATTGCGTCATCTCCTTGGAAGAATGAGCCTTACCACCGGTCGACCAGACCGGAAAGTATAAGGCGAAACCCCCGCCCCGGGCAACCGGTTTTCCCGCGCCCGTTCGGTCACGACTCAATGGAACAGATTGACTGGACTAGGTTTGCGGCTCGATCAATCTACGAACCGGTACTTGATGAGGGTCCAGAGCGCCGGGAACCCGTCGCGCCAGGTGATCTTCTTCCCCTCGGAGTAGTCGCGCCCGTCGTAGGTGATCGGGACCTCGTACACCCGCGCGCCCCGCCTTGAAGAGCTTCGCCGTGATCTCGGGCTCGATGCCGAACCGATCGCTCCGCAGCGTGATCTTCCTGAGCAGGTCGGTCCGAATCGCCTTGAAGCAGGTCTCCATGTCGGTCATCGTCGTGTTGTAGAGGACGTTGGTGACCAGGTTCAGGAACAGGTTCGCCAGGTAGTGGGTGAACAGGTGGCAGCGGTGGCGGCCGATGAAGCGGCTGCCGAAGACGGCGTCGGCCTTGCCTCTCACGATCAGCTCGAGAAGCTCGGGGTACTCCTCGGGGCTGTACTCCAGGTCGGCGTCCTGGATCACCACGATGTCCCCCTTGGCCTCGGCGATCCCCCGCCGGACCGCGGCCCCCTTCCCCTGGTTCCGCTCCTGGAGCGACGACGGTGAAGCCGCGCTCCTTCCCGAGGCGCACGAGCACGTCCCGAGTCCCGTCGGTGGAGGCGTCGTCCACGGCGACCAGCTCCTTGCGCACCGGCACCGCCAGGACGCGAGCGACGATCTCCTCGATGGTGTTCTTCTCGTTGTAGACCGGCATCACGACGGTGAGGAGCGGGTCCTCGAGGGGCGTCCCGCGTTTCACCGCCGGCCGATCCCCTCGTAGTGGAAGCCGATCTCGCGGAGGTGCTCGGGCTTGTAGACGTTCCGGCCGTCGAAGATCGCGGGGCGGCGCATGAGGCTCTTCAGCCGCTCGAAGTCCGGCTCCCGGAACTCGCCCCACTCGGTGACGATGACCAGGGCGTCGGCGCCCTCGGCGGCTTCGTAGCTCCGATGGCAGTACGTGACGCCGTCCCCCAGCATGCGCCGCGCCGGCTCCATCGCCTTCGGATCGTAGACGCGCACCGCCGCGCCCTTGCCGGCGAGCGCCTCGATGATCGAGAGGGCCGGCGCCTCGCGCATGTCGTCGGTGCGGGGCTTGAAGGCGAGGCCCCAGAGCGCGATCGTCTTGCCCTTCAGGCCGCCCAGGTAGGCCTCGACCCGGGGAACGAGGATGGCCTTCTGGTAGTTGTTGGCGTCGTCCACGGCCTGGACGACGCTCAGCTTGCAGCCGGCATCGTGAGCGGTCCGGAGGAGCGCCTTCACGTCCTTGGGGAAGCAGGAGCCGCCGTAGCCGATTCCCGGGAACAGGAACGACGACCCGATGCGCGTGTCGGAGCCGATCCCCAGCCGGACCTGCCTCACGTCGGCGCCCACCTTGTCGCAGAGGTTCGCGATCTCGTTCATGAAGGAGATGCGCGTCGCGAGCATCGCGTTGGCCGCGTACTTCGTCAGCTCCGCCGACGCGTGGTCCATCACCAGGATCGGGTGGCCGGTGCGGACGAAGGGCTCGTACAGCTCCCGCATGATGGCCTCGACCTTGGGATCGTCGGTGCCGATGACGACGCGGTCGGGCTTCAGGAAGTCGTCGACGGCCGCCCCCTCCTTCAGGAACTCGGGGTTCGAGACGACCGCGAACGACTCCTTCGTGACCCCGGAGATCACCTCGCGCACCCGGGCCGCCGTGCCGACCGGTACCGTGGACTTCGTGACGATGACCTTCCAGCCGTTCATGGCGCGGCCGATGGCCTCGGCGACCGCCTCGACGTAGCTCAGGTCGGCCGAGCCGTCCTCGTCCTGGGGCGTTCCGACGGCGATGAACAGGATCTCGCTCTCGCGCACCGCGCCCGGAAGGTCGGTGGTGAAGCGGAGGCGCTCCTCGGCCACGTTCCGGGGGATCATCTCCTCGAGGCCCGGCTCGTAGATGGGGATCTCGCCTCGCTTCAGGGCCTCGATCTTGTCGGCGTTGTTGTCGACGCACACGACGCTGTTGCCGTTCTCGGCGAGGCACGCTCCCACCACGAGTCCGACGTAGCCGGTCCCGACGACGCCAATCTTCATGAGTCCCTTCCCGGAAGTCGCCGCTCAGGTCGCCGCGAGGGCCGCGAATGTAGCACATTCCGAGCAGTGCTATCATTCGGCCGCCTCATGAACTTCGGCCTCGACCTTCGTCCGTCCCTGTCGCGGCCCACGGGCGTGGGGGCCTACGCCCTGGCCCTCGCGAAGCGCCTCCCGGCTCTCGCCAAGGACGACCGGTTCGTCTTCTTCTCCGCGTCGGTGAAGGAGCGCTACCCCGCCGACCCCGTGGCCCGCGAACGTCACGTTCGTGGACCGCCGCCTCCCGGTCCGGGCCCTGAACCTCGCCTGGAACCGGCTCGGGCTGGCCGGCTCTCGAGCGCGTCGTCGGCGTCCCCCTCGACCTCATCCACTCGCCCCACCCGCTCATCGTTCCCGGCAAGCGCGCGCGTCACGTCGTCACGCTCCACGACCTCTTCTTCCTGAAGCACCCCGAGATGACGCAGGCCGAGATCCGGAGGGACTACGCGACCCTCGTCCGGGACCACGTGCAGCGCGCCGACGGCGTCATCTGCGTCTCGGAGCACACCGCCTCGGAGGCACGGATCATCCTCGACGTCCCCGCGGCCAAGATCGCGGTCATTCCCAACGGCGTCGACCCCGCGTATCGAGAGCCGATCTGCCGAGGACGAGGTGAAGGCCGTCCTGGCGCGACGCCGCCTGCCCGCGAGGCGCGTTCCTCTACGTCGGGAGCGACGAGAAGCGCAAGAACCTCCGGAACCTGGCCATGGCGTACATGGGCCTCTCGCCAGCGCCGCCCCCACGTCCCGCCGCTCGTCCTCGTCGGCCCGGGCTCCCACTGGGCGCAGGGCGGGACGATCTCGCGGGCGCAGATCCTCGCCACCGGCTACATGGAGACGCGGGACATCCGCGCCCTGATGGCCGCGTCGGCGGCGCTGGTCCTGCCCTCCCTCGAGGAGGGCTTCGGCCTTCCGGTGGCCGAGGCCATGGCCGCCGGCCTTCCCGTGGTCTGCTCCAAGGGCTCGGGGCTCGAGGAGGTCGCGGGCGGCGCGGCCACCCTCGTGAACCCCATGGACACCGCCTCCATCGCCAAGGGGATGGAGCGGATGCTCGACGACCCCGAACAGGCCGCTCTCCAGAGGCGCCTGGGCCTGGAGCAGAGCCGGAAGTTCGACTGGGACGTGGCGGCCGCGCGCACCCTCGACTTCTACCGCCACGTCCTGGCGTCGTGAGCCGGGCGGCGAGCGCACCGCGAGGAGCCACAGCGTGCGCATAGGGATCGACGCGCGCGAGCTCCAGGGGCGGCCCACGGGCGTGGGGCGCTACCTCCGCAACCTCATGGCCTCGTGGCTCCGGTCGAACGACGACACGCTGGTCGCCTACTTCAACGGCCCGGCCCCCCTCGACCCGATCCTCGACCATGCGCGCGTCGAGCGCCGCCCCCTCGGGAGCGCGCCCGCGCGGGGCATCGTCTGGCAGGAGCGCCGCCTTCCGCGAAGCCGCCCGCCGGGACCGGCTCGACGTCTTCTTCGCGCCGGCCTACTCGTGTCCGCTCTCCCTGGACGTCCCGCGGGTCACGACGGTGCACGACATGTCGTTCTTCTCGATACCCGACGACTTCTCCCTGGCCGACGGCCTCGCGGCGGCGGCTCCTCGTGGCGCGGAGCCTCGGCGCCTCCCGCCACGTCGTCGCCGTCTCGGATTTCACCCGGCGCGAGATCCTCGCCCTCTTCCCGGACGTCGCGGGGCGCGTGACCGCGATCCCCCACGGCGCCGACGACGACATCCCCGTTGCCATCGACCGCGACTCGGCGCGGCGGGCGCTTCGGGTCGACGGCCCGTACCTCGTGAGCGTCGGCTCGATCCTGAACCGCCGCCGCCTTCCGATCCTGCTTCGGGCGCGTGGCCGTCCTGCGCCGGCACCATCCCCGGATCCTGCTGGAGGTCGTGGGAGAGAACCGCACGCACCCTCGGCCGACTTCCCCGCCCTGGTCTCGAGCCTCGACCTCGAGGCCCACGTCCGCCTCTCGGGCTTCGTCGAGCGACGCCCGTCTCGCGCAGCGCTACGCCGCGGCCGACGCCGCCGTCTACCTGTCGGAGTACGAGGGCTTCGGCCTGCCGGTGGCGCGAGGCCATGGCCCGGGGCGTCCCGGTGGTGACGAGCGACCGTCCCGCCACCGGCGAGATATTCGCGGGTGCCGCGCTCCTCGCCGACCCGAGCGACGCGTTCGCGGTGGCCGACGCCCTGCGATCGCGTGCTCGCCGAGCCCGATCGCGCCGCGCGACCTGGTGGCGCGCGGGCGGGCCCTGGTCGCAGGGCCTCACGTGGGCGAAGGCGGCGGCGGCCACTCGCGACGTCCTCGCCGGGGCGGCCCGATGAGCGCCATCCTCGCGGCGGACTCGGCCGGCATCCCCCGCGTTTCGGCGGTGATCGTCTCGTACAACACCCGCGACACCCTCGTGGCCTGCGTCTCGTCCCTCGAGCGCGAGGTGACCCTCCCCTTCGAGGTCATCGTCGTCGACAACGCGAGCGGCGATCAGTCCGGCCGAGGCCGTCGTCCTGTTCCATCCCCAGCGTGCGCGTCGTCCGCAACGCGGAGAACCGCGGTTTCGCGGCGGCCTGCAACCAGGGGCTCCGGCTCTCGCGGGCGTCCTATGTCCTTGCTCATCAACAGCGACGCGGAGGTGCGCGCGGGAGCCGTCGAGACGCTGGTCGCGCATTCTCGACGCCCAGCCCGGCGTCGCCCTCGCGGCGCCCCGAACGCTGAACGCCGACGGCACGGTGCAGCTCTCGTTCGGACCCGACCTCACGCCCTTGCGGGAGTGGCGAGCAGAGGCGCCTCGTGGAAGGGATCCGGCGGCGCGATCCCGAGGTCCTCCGCGCGGTCGACGCGCAGGCCAGCTCGGGACCACGAGCCCGCGTGGCTCTCGGGCTCGTGCCTGCTGGCGCGGCGGTCGGCCCTCGAATCGGTCGGCCTGTTCGACGAGAGGCTTCTTCCTGTACGAGGAGGACGTCGACCTGTGCCTTCGCCTCCGGAGAGGCGGGCTGGCGCCTCCTCTTCGCGGCGCGGGCCGAGGTGGTCCATCGCCTCGGGGCGAGCATGGAGACGGCGCCGTCGCGCTCGCGTCTGGAGTATCACCGCAGCCACCTCTTCTTCTACCGGAAGCACCACGGCGCCCTGTTGACCGGCCTCCTCCGTCTCTGGATGGTCGCGTCGGGGACCCTCCGCTGGATCAGGGCCCGCGCCGCGCCGAACGACCGGCCGGAAGACTCGGCCGGGGCCAAGGATCTCCTGCGCCTCGGCCTCCGCGGCCGCTGAACTTTTCGTTCCCGCTTTCCGAAGCCCTCGTGCTACCTTGGCCACGGGGCATGCATGAAGATCGCGATCGACGCACGCAAGTGGCGCGACTACGGGATCGGGACGTACGTCCGCAACCTGGTCCGCCATCTGGCGCCGCTCGACGGCGAGACGACCTACTTCCTCTTCTGCAACCGCGGCGACGAGGCCACGCTCCGCGACCTGGCCGAGAATTTCGTCCCGGTGGTCGACGATTCCCCGGGCTATAGCCTGTCGGAGCACGTCTCGATACCCCTGAAGCTCCGGCGCCTCGGCGCCGACCTGTTCCACGCGCCCCACTACGTGGTCCCCCTGCTCTGCCGGACGCCCTCGGTCGTCACGATCCACGACTGCATCCACCTCCTCTTCCCCCAGTACCTCCCGAGCCGCATGGCGTGGGGCTACGCCCGCTTCATGATGGGAAGCGCCATCCGGCGGAGCACCGTGGTCCTCACCGTCTCCGAGGCCTCGCGCCGCGACATCCTGCGCTTCTACCCCGACGCCGACCCGGAGCGGGTGCAGGTGGTCCCAACGCCATCGATCCCTTCGTCCTCGACGACCCGGGCCAGGAAGAGACGGAGCGCGTCCGCGAGCGCTACCAGATCCGCGGCCGCTTCGTCCTCTACGCCGGGAACATCAAGCCCCACAAGAACCTCGACCGCCTGATCGCGGCCTTCGGCCTGCTGAAGCAGCGCCCGGGCCACGAGGACGTGAAGCTGCTCATCATCGGCGACGAGGTGAACCGCTACGGCTCGCTGCGCCGCAGCGTGGAGGGCGCGCGCATCCGCCAGGACGTGCGCTTCTTCGGCTTCGTCCCGGACCGCACGCTGGCGGCGCTCTACCGCCTGGCCTCCGTCTTCGCCTTCCCGTCCCTGTACGAGGGGTTCGGCCTCCCGCCCCTCGAGGCCATGGCGTGCGGCACGCCGGTCGTGACGTCGCGCATCTCGTCGCTCCCCGAGGTCGTCGGCGACGCGGCCCTGCTGGTCGACCCCTACAGCGTCGAGGACATCGCCCTGGGCCTCGAGCGCGCCCTCGGCGACGAGGCGCTCCGCGCCGAGCTGGCCGATACGCGGCCCCGCCCGAGCGCAGACCTTCAGCTGGGACCGGTCGGTTCGCGCGATCCACGCGGTCTACATGAAGGCCCTCGGCATCGCGGTCCCCGCAGTAGCCGTGCAGTCGTCCTCGTCCTGAGCCTTTCCGACCGTTGACCTGTCGGATCCGATGTCGACGAGCCACCGCGACGCGGCCGACGCTCGAGGCGCAAGGCCTCGCGCGGTCGGCCGCCGGGATCACCCAGGTCAAGATGACGCTGCGGGGCGAGCGATTGGCATCGCTCGGGCTCTCGGTACCGGCGGCAATGGTGTACGCGGGGACCAGGGCTCGCGTGCACGCGACGTGAGCGCGGCCACTCTGCCGAGCTCTCTGACCGACGGCCGGCCAGTCGGCGACCACGTCGCCTCTCGGCGCTAGTGGGCGCGCGGCCGCACCGTCTTGGGTGTTCCGGGACGCCTCGCTTATTCTGTCCTCGTGCGCTTCGACCGCTGCGGTGGGCCCTGAGGACCGCCCTCGTCCATGACTGGCTGACGGGAATGCGCGGCGGGGAGAAGGTCCTCCTCTCCCTCGCGCGCCTCTTCCCGGACGCTCCGATCTTCACGCTGCTCCACGTCCCCGGGCTCGGTGGCGCCGGAGATCGAGGCCCGGGAGATCCGCACGAGCTTCGTCCAGCGCCTCCCGGGTGTCGCCCGCCGCTATCGCAGCTACCTGCCGCTCTTCCCGACGGCGGCGGAGTCCTTCGACCTCACCGGCTTCGACCTCGTCGTCTCCAGCTCCCACTGCGTGGCCAAGGGCGTGCGGCCGGCGCCGGGGGCCGTCCATGTCTCCTATTGCCACACGCCGATGCGCTACATCTGGGACCGGTACGACGACTACTTCGGCCCCGGCCGCGCGTCGCTTCCCGTGCGGCGCGGCGATGGGCGCCGTGGCCCCGTACCTCCGTCGCTGGGACGTCCGCTCGTCGGCGCGGGTCAGTCGATTCGTGGCCAACAGCGCCTACGTCGCCGATCGGATCCGCCGCCACTACGGACGGGCCGCCGAGGTGATCCACCCGCCCGTGGACTCCGACTTCTTCACGCCGGGACCCGACGTCGCCGGGACGTACGACCTCGTGGTCTCGGCCCTCGTCCCCTACAAGCGCCTGGACCTCGTCCTCGACGCCTATCGCGGAACCGGCCGCCCGCTGAAGATCGTCGGTTGGGGACCGGAGGAAGGGCGCCTCAGGGCTGGAGCCCCGCGCGAGGTCGCGTTCCTCGGGAAGGTCGACGACGAGGCCCTGCGCGATCTCTACCGGGGGTGCCGTGCCGTGCTGATGCCCGGGATCGAGGACTTCGGGATCGTTCCGCTCGAGGCCATGGCCTGCGGCCGGCCCGCCGTCGTCTTCGCCGAAGGGGGAGGACCGGAGTCGGTGCGTCCCCGGCGAGACCGGCGTGCTCTTCCACGAGCCCACGGCGCCGGCGCTGCGCGCCGCCGTTGACTCCCTGGAACGCCTGCGATTTAATACTTCGTCTCTCCGCGCACGAGCCGAGGCCGCCTGTCGCGCGAACTTCGAGTCGCGCTTCAAGGCCCACGTGGACAAGGCATTGGCCGAAAAGAGCTCCCCTTCATGCTGAAGCATCAGGCCCGGCGCGTGGTCGCCCTGCTCGTCCTGGTCGACGTCGCGGCGACGGCCTGCGCGTGGGTGGCGGCCTTCTACCTGCGCTTCTACGGCCTCGACGCGATCCTTCCCGATCACCAAGGGGATCCCGGACCTCTCGCGCTACACGCTCCTGCTTCCGCTCATCGCGGTCCTGTGGCCCGTGGTCCTCTATTTCCACGGCCTCTACCAGGTCAAGCGGGGGCGCAGCCGCATCGACGAGCTCTTCGGCGATCGTCTTCAGCGTCCTCATCGGCTCCGCCCTCACGCTCGGCGCCACCCTCTACCTGCGCGTCTACCACTTCTACCAGCCCGACGTGGCGCCCCTCTGGGAGTACAGCCAGGCGGTCTTCGTCGTGTTCATCGCCCTCGACATCCTGGCGCTGAACGGCGCCCGCTGGGCGCTCCGGGCCTGGCAGGAGCGCCTGTGGCGGGCGGGGTACAACGTCCGGAACGTCCTCGTGGCCGGAGCGGGCGAGCTCGGGAAGACCGTCGCCGAGACGATCATGGCCCACCGCGAGCTGGGATACCGCGTCGTGGGCTTCCTCGACGACGCGGCCGCGGGGACGGGGCCCGGCGGCCTTGCCCGTCCTGGGCACCCTGGAGCAGGCCATGGAGGTGGCCACGGCCCACAAGGTGGACCAGCTCTACGCGGCGCTTCCCCTCGAGCAGCACGCGAAGCTGCTGCGGCTCATCAAGTGCGTCGGGAACGAGTGCATCGACATCAAGGTCGTTCCCGACCTGCGTGCAGTACGCGACGATCAAGGCCGCCCTCGAGGACCTGGACGGCATCCCGATCATCAGCCTGAACGAGGTCCCGCTCCGGGGCTGGAACAGCATGGTGAAGCGCGGGATGGATTTCGCGCTGGGCCTCGGCTTGCTGGCCGCATTTTCCCCGTTCTTCCTCTTCCTCGCGATCCTCATCAAGCTCCGCGGCGGCCGCGGACCGGTCTTCTTCCGGCAGGAGCGGATCAGCGTCGATGGGAAGGCGTTCCAGATGTACAAGTTCCGCTCGATGCACCAGGACGCCGAGAAGGAGACCGGCCCCGTCTTCGCCACCAGCGACGACCCGCGGCGCACCGCGGTCGGCGTCTTCCTGCGGCAGCTACAACCTGGACGAGCTGCCCCAGCTCTTCAACGTCGTCCTCGGGAACATGAGCCTCGTGGGCCCGCGGCCGGAGAGGCCCACGTTCGTCCAGCAGTTCAAGGAGCGCATCCCCCAGTACATGCTCCGGCATCGCGTCAAGAGCGGGATCACGGGATGGGCCCAGGTGAACGGCTGGCGCGGCAACACGTCCATCGAGAAGCGGATCGAGTACGATCTCTACTACATCGAGAACTGGTCCCTGCTGCTGGACGTCAAGATCCTCATCCTCACGATCTTCCGCGGCTTCGGCCAGAAGCATGCGTACTAGTCGCGTCACCCTGAGCGCCCTCGGTCGTACCCGGGGCGCGAAGGGTCTGGTGGAGGCCGCTACCAGATCCTTCGGGCCGCGCGTCATCGGGGCGGCCCTCAGGATGACCAACTCCCATGCCTAGAGCGCTGGTGACCGGGGCCGCCGGGTTCCTGGGCTCGCACCTCTCCGAGTACCTCCTCGACAAGGGGTTTGCGGTCGTCGGCATGGACAACCTGCTGACAGGCGACGTGGCGAACATCGAGCACCTCTTCGGCCGCGACTTCGTCTTCGTGAAGCACAACGTCTCGAACTACATCCACGTCAGCGGCCCCGTCGACCTGATCTTCCACTTCGCGAGCCCGGCCTCCCCCATCGACTACCTCAAGCTCCCGATCCAGACCCTGAAGGTCGGCAGCCTGGGCACCCTCAACACCCTCGGTCTCGCCAAGGCCAAGGGAGCGCGCTTCTTCATCGCCTCCACCTCCGAGGTCTACGGCGATCCGATGGTCCACCCCCAGCGGGAGGACTACTGGGGGAACGTGAACCCCGTGGGGCCGCGCGGCGTCTACGACGAGGCGAAGCGCTTCGCCGAGGCCATGACGATGGCCTACCACCGCTTCCACGGTGTCGAGACGCGCATCGTCCGCATCTTCAACACCTACGGACCGCGCATGCGCGTCGAGGACGGACGCGCCATCCCGGCCTTCCTGAGCCAGGCCCTGAAGAACGAGGACGTGACCGTCTTCGGCGACGGAAGCCAGACCCGCAGCCTCTGCTACGTCTCCGACCTCATCGAGGGGATCTTCCGCCTGATGATGTCCGACGTGAGCGACCCGGTGAACATCGGCAACCCCAAGGAGATGACGATCCGGCAGCTGGCCGAGGCCATCATCGCCTTGACGGGATCGAAGAGCCGGATCGTCTCGAAGCCCCTGCCCGAGGACGACCCGAAGGTCCGCCAGCCCGACATCACGCGAGCGCGCACGCTCCTCGGATGGGAGCCGAAGGTCCCGCTGGAGGAGGGTCTCAAGGTCACCCTCGACTACTTCCGCCGGAAGCTCGGGATCTAGGCTTGGTGGCGAGCAGGTCCTGACGTGAGAAGCACGCAATGATCAAGGTGCTGGTGAGCGCGTGCCTGCTGGGCGAGCGAGTTCGCTACCACGGCGAGGACGCCCACTGTCCCAGCGACATCTTGGATCGCTGGAAGGAGGAGGGCCGGCTTGTGTCGGTCTGTCCGGAGGTGGCCGCTGGCCTGCCCGTTCCCCGCCCGCCGGCCGAGATCGTGGGTGGCGACGGATATGCGGTATTGAGAATGAAGGCGTACGTGGGAAACGGCACAGGAGCGGACGTCACGGACCCATTCCTGGCGGGCGCTCGCGCGACTCTCGACGTCGCGCTTGCAGCGGGAGCTCGCTTGGCGGTGTTCAAGGATGGCAGCCCTTCGTGCGGCAGTACGTACATCCACGACGGGTCTTTCCGTGGCCAACGAGGGCCAGGCCAAGGTGTCACGACTGCCATGCTGGCAGAGGCGGGGATCCGGGTCTTCAGCGAGCGTCAGTTGCAGCAGGCGGCTGACTACCTCGAGTCCCTGTTGAGTGAAGAGCTGGAATGAGCGAGGCTCGACCAACTCAGTCTCCCAGGCAGATCCCCAGCTCGCGTGCGGTCCGGACGGTATCGCAGTCGAGGGGCACCGTCTTCATCCGCTTGGTGGCCTGGGCGAGGGGCACGTAACGCACCGTCGGGGGATCGAGGGCGACCATGACGCCCGAGCGCCCCTCGGCGAGAGCCCGCACCGCGGCGGCCCCGAACCGCAGGGAGATGAGCCGGTCGAAGGTCGTCGGTGAGCCGCCCCGCAGCAGGTGGCCGAGGACCACGTGGCGCGTCTCCTTGCCCGTGAGCGTCCGCAGCCCCTCGGCAACGCGCTCCCCTGCTCCCCCCAGGCGATCCGCGGCACCGAGGCGCTTCTCGATGACGGAATGTGTTCCTCCCCGCGGTTTGGCACCCTCCGCCACCACCACGATCGCGAAATTGCGTCCCTGGGCGCCGCGCTCCTTGATCTTGTCCGCGACCTTCCCCAGGTCGTACGGGATCTCCGGGATGAGGATCGCGTCCGCCGTCCCCGAGACCCCGGCGTTGAGCGCGATCCACCCCGCGTAACGGCCCATCACCTCGACCACCATCACCCGCCGGTGGGCTTCCGCGGTGGAGTGAAGCCGGTCGAGGCACTCCGTCGCGAACGCGACCGCGCTGTCGAACCCGAAGGTGACGACCGTCTTGCTCAGGTCGTTGTCGATCGTCTTCGGCACACCGATCACGCGGACGCCCTTCTTGGCGAGGGCGTGCGCGATGGTGAGGGAGCCGTCCCCTCCCACGGCCACGACAGCGTCGATGCGGTTCACGGCGAGCGCCTTGACGAGGTCGTCCGTCCGGTCGACCTCGACCATCGTGCCATCCGGCATCCGCATCGGGTACTTGAGCGGGTTGCCGGCGTTCGTGGTGCCGACGATCGTGCCCCCGAGGTGGGTGATGCCCCGCACGCGTTCGGGAGGAAGCGGGATGAGCCCGCCGTCGGGATACTGTTCGGGAAGGAACAAGCCGTTGTAACCGTCCCGGATCCCCACCACGTCCCAGCCGTGGTTGTGCGCTGTCAACACCACCGAGCGGATCACGGCGTTCAGCCCGGGGGCGTCCCCGCCCCCGGTGTTGATGGCGATACGCCGGATGGCCGCCCGCGTCCGGGGCGATCGGCTCCTCTGGGGCATGGGCGGTCTCTCCTTGCTGAGTCTATCCTCCCGCTGGCGCGCCGCGGCTCTGGCCGGCTGTACGGCCCTCAGAACGTCTTGAACTTGTCCGTGAACGCGAAGTCGGATTGAGCGATACCGCTGCACCCCGACGAGGCCGAGGTCTGGCCGGGACAGCGCCCGTTGTCACGGCCGGCGGACCAGAACGACAGCAGCCCCACGAAGCGGTTCGCCTTGGCGAACGCGAGAAGCGCATCCGCGTCCTCGAGGCCGAAGATCTCCGCGGCCTCGTCGTTCTGGCCGATCATCACGGTCACGCCGATGGGCGCCTGGATCCCGAGGCTGCCGATCTGGGCCCCGGCCCCCTGAGCTGCGCCGATCGCATCCTGGCCCATGCTCGTGCGCGGGCCGCCGTAGTCCATGGCCATGACGTTGACGTAGTCCACCCGCGCGCCGTTCGTCACGGCGTTCCGGAGCAGGTCGACGCCCTCGCTCGTCAGCCCGGACGGGGACGCGGGGAGCGTGTACGCCACCCTCACGCTCGGGTTCGCGATCTCGAGGGCGCGCAGCGCCTTGTTGCGACGGTCGATCGAGGCCGCGTCGGAGAGGGGGCTCCCCTCCACGTCGAGGTCGATCGCCGTCGCGTGGTACTGCGTCACCACGGCCTGATAGGCCGCTTGCAGAGCGGTCGGCGAGCCGCACGTCATGGCCAGGTCCACACCCGCGGCCCCACCGAAGGAGAAGATGACGTTCCCTCCGCCGCGGCGGAGGGCGTCGATCTGATCGGCGTAGTGGTTCGCGGAGAGCGGAATCGCCCCGCCCCACTCCGGCGTGCAACCCCCGCCGTCCTGGAAGAAGGCGAGGGTGTAATGCTTGTGCCCCGTGGCGGTGGCCATCCCGGTCATCGAGAACGGCGGATCGTCGGTGACGTCGATGTACGGAGCGAAGAGCGCCGGCCCGGGGCTGGAGCTCGGCAGGGGCGAAGGGGCGGGCGTGCTTGGCGCGGGCGCGGCCGGCGCTCCGCCGCCACCGCAGCCCGCGAGACCGAGGGCCAGCAGGATGAACGGCGCAGCGGCGATCGTCCGCAGCCTCAGGGCATCCCTCAGTCGGACGTCACGCTGATCGACAGCACCTCGCCCGGGCGGCAGCGGACGAACACCTCCATGGGCTTGCAGCAGACCGCGCAGTCCTCGAAGTAGCTCTGCTCCTCGCCGCCGGTCGTATCCACGTCGAGGGCCATCGATTCGCCGCACGCCGGACAGTCGACGATGACCTCCTCTACCAAGGCCCGGGCCTCGCAACCGACACGATCATGCCGGCGGAGCCGCGTCGCCCCGGAAGAACGTGCTGCGGAGGTACAGGTCCCGGAGATCGTTCCAGAACACGGACAGGGCAGCGGTGAAGGGGACGGCCACGAGCATGCCGATGAGGCCGAACAGCGTACCTCCCACCAGGACCGCGAGCATCACGACCACCGCGTGGAGGCCCAGGCTGTCCCCCACGACGCGGGGCGTGACGAAGTTCCCTTCGACGAACTGGCCCACCAGGAAGACGACGGCCACCGCGATCAGGCGCTGGGGGCTGGCATCGTCCACCCACGAGAGCCCCAGGGCCAGGGGCAGGCCGATGAGGTGGGACATGAAGGGGATCAGGTTGAAGAAGCCGATGACGAAGCCGACCAGAAGGCCCATGGGAACACGGCACGCCGTGAGCGCCAGGGCGTAGAAGACCCCGAGGATCAGGCACACCGTGATCTGGCCCCGCACGAAGGCCGCCAGGAGCCGATCCACCTCGGCCGCCCGCGAGTAGGCGTAGGGGCGGAAGCGGTGCGGCACGAGCTCGGCGAATCCCATCAAGATTCGGTTCATGTCGAAGAGGAGGTAGACCACGAAGACGGGGATCACCACGAGGTTGAGGACGGTCAGGATGAACCCCATGACGCTCGAGAAGGCCGCCTGGACGAGATGGGTGATCGGCGCCAGGAGGCTGGGAGCGTTCTCGCGCACCGCCGTCACCAGCCGCGCCCGGATCGCCTCCGACTGCTCCGGGTACTGGAGGTTGAGGCGCTCGTACAGGGGCTCGACGCGGGCCCGCCAGTTCGACACGTAGGCGGGAAGCTTGGCCGTCGCCTCCGAGATCTGCCGATAGGCTGCCGGGACGACGAAGACGAGCGCCAGGACGACGACGCTGACGACGGCCAGCACGAGGAGGGCCACGGCGATGACGCGCGGCTCGACCCGCTGCCGGAGGCGCGGGCTCCGCGAGATCCACCGGTCGAAGATCCGCTCGAGGCCGTTCACCGGCGGGTTCAGGAAGTAGGCCAGGCCCAACGACGCGGCAAAAGGCGTGAGGATCGAGGCGAGGCGCAGGGCGAGCCATCCCAACGCGACCACGGCGACCACGAAGAGCGCCAGGCGGATCGGCCGCCTGTCCAAGAGACGCGTCACGGCGCTTCACCTCCGCCGCGGTGCACCGACGCGAGGTAGACGTAGTGGAGGGCGGAGGCAACCGTGAGCAGGAACGTCAGGCGGAACAGGTGCACCGAGGCCGGGTAGTCCGCCCCGACGGCGTTCAGCACGAGCACGAGGCCGGCGGTGGCGATCTGGGCCGCGGTCGAGAGCTTCCCGAGGAAGGAGGGATAGAACACCCGCCGGCCGACGGTCAGGTTGATCACCGTCACGCTCACGACGATGATCGCGTCCCGCGAGAGCGTGATGACCGTGAGCCAGGCCGGGATCCGGGCCAGGAGGCCGGAGCCCCAGGTGAGCGCCACGAACGCGGAGCTGAGCAGCACCTTGTCGGCCACGGGATCCAGCATGGCCCCGAGCGTGGTCTTCTGGTGGCCCAGCCGCGCGATGAGGCCGTCGAACAGGTCGCTCAGGCCGGCCACCACGAAGATCACCAGCGCCCAGGTGTACTCGCGGGACAGCACCGTGACGACGAGGAACGGCGCCAGCGCCATCCGGAGGATGGTGATCTGGTTGGCGACCGTGAGGATGGGCGTGGGCATGAAGAAGGGGCCGCCGCTCCGAGCGGCGACCCCGAAAGTCTACAGCAGCGCCGGCCCGAAGCTACTCGAGACGGTCCTTCTTCGCGATGATCGCTGCCACGAGGAGCTTGGTCGCCTGTTCCTGCGCGTCGCCGATGGCGCTGTCCTTGTAGTCGCTCGAGCCCATCGAGAAGCCCGCACCGCCGCCGCCGCCGGCGCCGCCGATCTTGATCCCGCCCCCCTTCGTGGAGAGCCCTTCGCCCTTGGCCGACACGAGGATCTCGCCGGTCGTGGCGTCGATCATGCGCGCCGTGAGGGTCACGTAGGTCTTGGCCTTCTTGAGCCCCAGGCCGCCGATCTTCCCGCCCACGAGGCCGCCGGCCCCGTAGTTCTTCTCCTCGCCGCCGAACTTGGTGATGGAGCCCGCGATGATGTACTTCACGCCGAGGACCTTCCCGATCTTGGAGAGCTTGGCCGCGCTGGGATCGGCCCGGTCACTGTGGGAGAAGTCCTGCTCGGCGAGGACGGTGTCGAGCTTCTTGCGCTCGATCACGCGGAAGGTGCCGTCGTTGACGAGGGCGTCGACCACCTGGTCGGCCATGCCCTTGCCGATGTCGTACTGGCCCCACCAGTTGTTCACCGTGCCGTAGTCGAAGTCCATCACAGCCACCGTCGGCCGCTTGGCGGCCTGGGCGCTCGCGGTTCCCGCGATCCCCAGGAGGCCGACGGCAACGCACAGGCCTGCGAAGAGCTTACCTTTCATTGACTTTCCCCCTCCTCGAATAAGCGCGACTATAGCGAAAGGGGCTCGGGGGGTCAACGGCCGAGGTCGCGCAGCTCCCCGAAGATCTCCTTCTCCCGGGCCGAAAGGTCCTTGGGCAGATCGACGGCCAGGGTCGCCAGGAGGTCCCCCCGCCCGCCGCCCTCGAGGCGCGGAAGGCCGTGTCCCCGCAGGCGAAACACCCTCCCGGCCGGGGTTCCGGCCGGAACCTTGATCCCCACCGGGCCGTCGAGGGTGGGGACCTGGACCTCCCCTCCCAGGACGGCCGTCGTCAGCGGTGCGCGCATGGCGGCCAGCAGGTCGTCTCCCTTCGGCTCGAAGACGGGATGCGGCAGGACGTGCACGCGCAGGATCACCTCGCCGGCCCGCACGCGCGTCCCCTCGCGGACGCCCGCGGGGATCTTCACCTCGGCGCGGTGAGCCGACTTTCCGCCCACCTGGAGCGTCCGCTTGGCACCCGAGAGGACTTCCTCGAGGGTGATGTCCACCGGGTGCTCGGCGTGGGCCGAAGGCCGACCCCCGTGCGCCCGCGGGTCGAACCCCTCGAACCCGCCGCCGCCCCCCGCGAAGAAGGTGCGGAAGAAATCCGAGAAGCCGCCCATCCCCTCCGCGCCGAACCCCTCGGTCTCCACGCGGAATCCGCCGGGAAATCCGCCACCCGCCCCCGGAGCCGAGCCGCGGACCGCGTCCCAGTTGGCCCCCAGCTCGTCGTAGCGCCGGCGCTTGCCGCGGTCCGAGAGCACGTCGTTGGCCTCGTTGATCTCCTTGAAGCGCGCCTCGGCCTGCTTGTTCCCCTGGTTCACGTCGGGGTGGTGCTTCCGGGCCAGCTTGCGGTAGGCGGCCTTGATCTCCTTCTCGGTCGCGGTCTTCGCGACCCCGAGGATCTTGTAGTAGTCCTTGAATTCAGGCCCGCTCATCGAGGCTCACCCCAGGCTCTTCTGCATTCAACACCTCTCCACGATGCGGCGTGGAGGCGCCGCCGTCAAGACCGCAACCGCCTCACGAACGTCACGAAGATGACACAGGACGCCCGTAACTTGTTGGCAATATGAGAAAGGTATTCCAGAGCGTCGTAGGCGGCGCCCAAGAGGCGGTTCAGGACATGATCGAACCCGAGAGGTGGACCGTGACCGTGTTCGTGGCCCCGGGCCACCTCGGGTACAGGCTTCTCGTGACGTTCGACGGGGAGAGGCTGATGTTGGGGATGCCGGGGAGCGTCGACGCCCAGCCAAGCCCCCGTGTTGCCGGAAGGAACTGGGTCGGGAGCGTCCTCGCAGACGAAGCCAGGAAGCGCGGCGTCCCCGGACGGCGGACCATCGATGACGACGAGCAAGAGGGAGGGATCGCCTCCGGGACTCGGCCCGGTGCGGCACCCGGCGGACGATGGTGGCGGGTGGCGACGTCGCATCCTTCCGCCTGAACGGTAGAGGCCGGTCGCGGATGTAGGGCAGCAAGCCCCTCGCCCGCCGGGCGGGGGCGTCCCTGTGACCGGAATCCTTGGGGGCCCCGGGGGTGTGTCCTATACTCCTCCCATGCAAATCCAAGGGGCGTCGGCACTGGTCACGGGCGCGGGGCGTGGGATCGGGAGGGCGATCGCGCTCAGCCTGGCCCGAGCCGGCGCGTACGTCACGGCCGTCTCCCGAACCGCCGTGGAGCTGGATTCCCTGGTCACGGAGATCGAGGCCGCGGGCGGCAAGGCCCGGGCGCACGCCGGCGACCTGCGCGAGCCGCAGATCTGCCAGGGCGCGGTCGAGGCGGCGGCGTCCCATGGCCGCCTCCAGATCCTCGTCAACAACGCCGGCGTCGGCAGCTTCGCTCCCCTCGCCCAGACGAGCGACGAAGCCTGGGAGACGATCCTCGGCACGAACCTCACGGCCGTCTTCCGCCTGACCCGCGCCGCGCTGCCGCAGCTCACCGACGGCGGCGGGCACGTCTTCATGATCTCGTCCCTGGCCGGGAGCAACGCCATCGCCAACCTGGGCGCCTACTGCGCGAGCAAGGCGGCGCTCGACCACCTGGCCCGCTGCCTGATGCTCGAGGTCCGGCACCAGGGCGTGAAGGTCACGACGATCGCCCCCGGCTCGGTCGACACGACCTTCGCCGGGATGCCCCGCGACGGGGAGAGCGACTGGATGCTCCAGCCCGACGACATCGCCGGCGCGGTGCTGGACCTACTCCAGACCCGCGACGCGGCTCATCTCTCCCGAGTGGAGATGCGCCCGTCGATGCCCAAGAAGCGCCCGTGACCCTGGCGCCGGCACGTATCGCCTGGCGCGCCCTCATCCGCTTCCTCGATCACGGCGGCCCGGACCGTGCGGCCGCCGTCGCCTACTACACGCTCCTGTCGCTCCTGCCGCTGCTCATCTTCGTGATCTCGGTGGGCGTCGCCCTGCTCGGCTCCTTCGAGACCGCGTACCAGGGGACCCTCATCCTCTTCGGCGGCCTGGTCGTCCACATGGACCAGTCGTCGATGGACCAGCTCCGCGCGTTCGTCGCGCGGTCGGTGCGCTTCCAGTGGCCCGGGATACTCCTGCTGGCGTGGACCTCCAAGCGGGTCTTCAGCGCCCTCCTGGGGGCCCTCGAGGTGGTGTTCGAGGTGCCCGGGCGCGGGATCGCGAAGGGGAACCTGATGGCCCTGGTGATGGTCCTGGTGACCGGCATCGGTCTCCTGGCCACCCTCGCCCTGACCCTGGTCGTGGCCGGAGCCGAGGGGCTCCTGCTGCGGTTCGCTCCGGTCGGCGCCGATGCTCTTCGCGGCCTCACGGCCCTGTTCCTGACGCGGGGCCTCCCGATCGTCATCACCCTGAGCTTCTTCTTCATCATCTATCGCGTGGTCCCCCACCAGGTGATGCGGGCCCGCCACGCCCTGGCGGGGGCGGTCCTGGCCACGATCCTCTGGGAGGGCGCCAAGGCCGGGTTCGCCTACTACATCCGGAACCTGGCCCACTACGGCGGTGTCTACGGGGCGCTGGAAGGGGTCATCGTCCTGGCTCTCTGGCTGGAACTGTCGGTCTCCATCATCCTGTACTGCGGGGAGGTGGTCGCCCTCCTCGTGCCCGCAAGCCCTTCCGGAACAGGCCAAAAGGACCCCAGAATCGCCGATTTGCCAAAAGGCGAAAATTAAGCGAAACTCACGGACCTAACCAGGCACCCCTGTCGTATATCTTCGCGGGTGGAGGATGGAACCGTGACTTTGCTCGAGTTGTTCGCCGCCGTGCTCCTGACCGGGGGAAGTGCCCTGGTCTTGTGGGTGATCCGGGAAGCCGACGCTGTCGCGGGCCCACTTCGGGCCGTCGAGCCGGCTCCGGTCCTGAGATCGGTCGAGGAGCCGCCGCTCCGACGAGCCGCGTGAGGGACTACGGCGCGTAGAGGCGGCGGAGCGCCCGGCGGTCCGCGGCCGCGAGGCCCGTGGCGCGCTCGCTCCCGATGTCGGCCTCGGAGCGGAGCTGCTTGCGGTATCCCACGAACATCCGCGGCGGATCCGAGGAGCGCCGGAACTTGTACATGATGCACCCCCACTCGTCGGTATGCCCCAGCCCCAGGGCGTGGCCGATCTCGTGGAGCGCCGTCAGGTAGACCACCATCTGCCGGTGCAGCGCGTCCCCGCTGATGTCGCGGTTCAGCACCACGTCAGCCTTCACGATTTCCCGAGTGCGCGTGTCCAGGTACGGCATCGTTTCGCCGAAGTTCTCGTCGTCGTTCACGAACCGGACACGGATCCCGGTGGACGGAAACGCCTTCGCCTCGTCGAAGTGGAAAGCGCCCTCGACCACGCCCTCCCAGACGCGGAGCGCCCGCTTCACCATCTCCCGCTCGTCCTGGGGAACGTTGACGTCCTCGATCCAGACTGGGATTCGGGCTCCCGCCCGCCAGCGAACGCCCTCGTCGTAGGTGGCCCCGGAGCATGCCAGAGCCGCTACGACGACGGCCGTGCGAACCCGCCGCACCGACAGGCTCATGGCGCTGCGCCTCCCGGGGCCCATGGTACACGTCGACTCTCGGCCCTTCGACCCTGAAACGTCGCTGAATCGTCTCACCGTTGTCTTCCCATCGGCCCACGATCCCAGCCATGGAACCGTTCAACGAAGTAGTGGCCGGCGCGCGTGAAGCGCTTCAGGACATGGTCGATCCGGCGAGATGGACGGTCGCCGTGTTCGTCGCGCGTGAGGACGGGGGCTACCGACTTCTCGTGACTTACGGTGGGGAATGGCTGAGGACGCTGCTACCTTGGAGCGTTGACGCCGCGCCGAGTCCCCGCGTGGCCGCGAGGAACCTGGTCGGGAGCTTCCTGGACAGCGTAGCCAAGGAGCGTGGCCAGGCGGGGCGACGCCCCATTTACGAAGACGAGTACGGCACGTAAGACCCACCCCGGCGACAGAACGTCGCTGAATAGTCCCACCATCGTCTTCCCATCGGCTCACGATTCGAGCCATGGACCCGTTCAAAGAAGTAGCGGCCGGCGCGCGTGAAGCGCTTGAGGACATGATCGATCCGGCGAGCTGGACGGTCGTGTTCGTGGCGCGTGAGGACCGGGGCTACCGACTTCTTGTGGCTTACCGCGGGGAGTGGCTGAGGACATTGATACCTGGGAGCGTTGACGTCGCGCCGAGTCCCCGCGTCGCCGCGAGGAACCTGGTCGGGAGCTTCCTGGACGGAGTAGCCAGGGAGCATGGCCAGCCGGGCCGACGCCCCATCTACGAAGACGAGTACGTCCGGGCCAGCGCCTTCCCGGACCTCGCTATCCCCGCCCTCATGCCACCATCGCTCGACGAGCGCCGCAGCCGTGCCGCAGGAGGTTCGGGACGGGATCGTTGACACCCTAAGCGGGAGGTCTGGTCGAGACCGCTGGGGCGTCCATCCCAGCTACGTCTCCATCCGTGCCGGGTACACTTAGGGCCATGCCGAATGCTCTGCTCGGATGGCTCGGTACGTCGATACTGTGCGTTGTCGCAACTGCGGCGTGGGCGTCCGACAACCAGCCCGACTTCTCGGGCGATCTTTTCCTTGTCGGTCGATGGTCATGCGACGCCAAACGGGAAGGACGCAGCCCGGCGCAGGAGGACGCCGTCTATTCATGGGGCCTCGGCGGCCGGTGGTTGAAGTTGAGCTACACGCTCCATCCGAGCGAACCGGGTGTCGGGCCGACGACCACGGAAGCCTATGAGACCTTCGACACGGCTTTGAAGGAATGGGTCTACGTCTCGTTGAGCAGCGATGGAAGCTACGGGACTTCGTACTCGGAGGGATGGCAAGGCAACGTCAAGGTGTATCGACCACCAAGCGGAGATCCGCAGCAGTTCAGGTTCATTGCCACACGAGTGAGCGATGGGGAGTTTACTGAGGTCGCGGAGGTGCCCTCGGGCAGCGGGTGGCGCACCACCTTCTCTCTCCAATGTCGGAAGATCGGCGCGAACCCGCCCTGACCCAAGTGGGAGAACCCCCGCAGCTCCGGCCGCCGGACCAGATCCTTCGCGCGCTCGTCGCTCGCACCGCTGGCCGCGCCGGCCCACTGGAGAAGGTCTACCTGCAGTCGCTCAATCCAAGACACCGGTGGGCTCGCTCATCGTTCTCCGGCGTGGAGGAGGAATTCCGATACAAGACGATCTGGGTGGCAAAGCTCCTGAGGGAGCGCCTTGGTTCACCGGATCACGCGGCCTTCGTCTCTCTCAGGCATTCCAGCGTCTCCGGCGTGCGCGCAGCCGCCTGGCTCTTCGGCCCAGTGGTTGGCTACGTTGTCGAACGGGAGACCTTCTGGTCCCGGCGATCACGCCGAGTCATTCTTGGCGCCGTCGCGCCGCGGTCGCCCCCGCCGACGGATCCCGACGGTCTCGACGCGCGGGATGCGGTATGGATCCTGGGCCAGCGAGTCATTCATTGACGACATTCCGGCACCGAACCCCATGGTACACTTCGGCTCTCGGCCCTTCGACCCTGTGGTGCAGAGGCCTAGCACGTCACCCTTTCAAGGTGAAGATCGAGGGTTCGAATCCCTCCAGGGTCGCCCTTTCTACGCCTCTCCGATCACCTCTGAACGCAGGCGGAGATCAGCCTCCTGCTAGACTAGCGGGGGATGCGAAAATGAGGGACTGAGAGATGACGTCGGTGATCCTTCTGGCCGTCCTACTGGCGGCCGCGGAACCGGACGAGCCGGTCACGCTCGGGCACCCCGGGCGCGCCTGGAGAGATACACACCTCATGGGCAGCGTCCTGCTTACGCGCGTCGCAAGCACTGTCGCGCACAGAGAGCCTGGCGTCGACGTGTGGCCCGATCTGGTTCTGCATTGCGATCCGGACAAGGATGTCTTTGCCTCGATATCCGGTTTCATGGTCGGCGTTCAGACGAGAAATCCGGTGACCGTTCCGTTGAGTCTCGACGGCGGACCGTTTGTTGAAGTCGGTGGCCATGGTATTGGCGCCACTCTCTACTTCGACCAACCGAAGGGATTCATTCGGCGAGTGCTGGGCCACCATCACCTATTGGTCCGGGTCTGGCCCTACAAGCAGCCGAGCACCCAGGACATCCTGTTCGACCTCGACGGGCTTGACGCCGTGGTCGGATCGCTCTTCCATGCCTGCGGGTGGGACCCGAGAAGGAAGCAGCCTCCTGCGACTCCGAGTGAGGAAGACGGCGACGCTCCCCTCGAACGTTAAGAGCAGCGAATACCCTACACCACCCTCACCTCTCCACGGATTAGCGGGCGCGGGTGCGAATCCCGCCAGGGTCGCCAGCCAGCCCGCGTCGAGGAGCACATCCCAAGGCCGTTCCCGTTGTGCCGCTGTCATCGAGGGAGGTATGCTCCCGTCCGACATGGCGCCTTGACGCGGGCACGCTTCGGCCGCAACGCTGGCGGGGCCTTTCGAGAAACAATCTGGGAGACGAGTCATGCAGAGACCTACTCGCAAGGCATCGAGCGTGTTGGGCGGGCTAGCCCTTTCCCTTTCCCTCGCCCTGGCGGCTCAGGCGCAGGATGAAGGGGTCAAGAGGGTCGAGCAACTGATCAAGCGCGCCAGTTCGACGGTGCAGGCCATCGGCGACGCCAAGGTGCAGTTCATCAAGACCATCGACGTCTACAACTCGATTCTTGCGGAGGACGCGAAGGACAGGAAGAAGCTCTACAAGAAGCTACAGAGCGAGATGGCAACGACACAAGAGAAACGCGCCGAGGTTGGCCGGAGGGCCGATCAGATGAAGCTGGAAGCCGGCATCGTCTTCAAGAGCTGGGCGGACTCCACAGTCGGCATCGAGAGCCCCGACCTCCGGAAGCGGAGCGAGGAGCGCCTCGAGAAGACCAAGGACCGCTTCGCGGAGATTCAATCGGCTGGCCAGAGCGCCGTGGACGTCTACGTGCCGGTCATGAAAGCCCTCCAGGACCAGGTGACCTATCTGGGCCACGACCTCAATGCCGAGGCCGTTGCCAGTCTCAAACCAGACGCAGAGAAGGTCAACGCGCAAGTCCAGGAGCTCACGCAACGCCTGGACGAGGCGATTGCGGTCGCCAACCAGAACATCAACGCGCTCCGGCCGCAATAGCACTTTCAAGCACGACAGCGGGCATCCGCAGGTAGACCTCTGACGGGTCCGGCGACGAAGCAAATGCGCGTTCGCCGCTCCGCTGCGCGTTTCTCGCGCTCCGCTCGGGCCATTCAAGGCCGTCACGCTCGGCACGGCAGTTGCTCCTTCCGGAGGTGGTGGGAAGGAGCATGGACGCCATCAAGGACGTGGTCGCTTTCGTGGACTGCCGCCCCGAGGGAGCGGGCATCCTCGAGTACGCCCAGCGCCTATCCGTGGAGCTCGCCGCGCACCTGACGGGTGTCTTCGTCTGGCCGCCTGGGGTGTCCGGCGGCCCCTCGACCTACGCAAGGGGCCGAGCGATCCAGGATCTCCTGGCCCACTACCAGGCGGACATAGCCGTTCGCGAGAAGAGCCTGCGCGCGCCCTTCGAGGAGGCCGCGAGGCACAGCGGGCTGCCGACGGAATGGCGCTCGGTTCGAGACCTGCTGGCCGAGGAGCTGGTGGCCCACGCCCGCTACGCCGACCTGACCATCGTGGGTCGTCCCGACGTCGCGGACATGGGTTCCATTCCCCCCGGGCTTGCTCAGACCCTCGTCCTCGCTTCCGGGCGACCGGTCTTGTTGCTTCCTCCAAGCCCACTCCCTTCCGGGTGCCGCCGAGTGTTGCTGGGATGGAACGCCGGCCGAGAGGCGACCCGAGCCGCCGCGGACGCCTTGCCCTTCCTGAAGAAAGCCGAGGCGGTCGAGGTCCTGGTCGTGGACCACCAGCAGCACTCCGCAGACCACGGGCAAGAGCCGGGGGCGGATATCGCGCGCCACCTCGCCCGCCACGGCGTGCATGTGGACGTGCGCAGGACGTCGTCCGGCGGCGAGGATGTCGGCCGCCTGCTGCTGTCGAGAGCCGCCTCGTTCGGCGCCGATCTCCTCGTCATGGGCGCCTACGGCCACTCCCGGTTCACCGAGCTCGTTTTCGGCGGGGCCACTCGTACGGCGCTTCACGAGGCGGCCCTTCCGGTGCTGATGTCGCGCTGACGCCCAAGGAGGCCTTCATGACTCGCTGGACCAGGCTCATTCACGCTCACTCGTGCGAACGCCCCGTGGCTCTCCTGGCGATTCTCTTGCTGGGAGGCCCCGCGGCGGCGCAGGAGTCCGGCTCGACCACGCCCGCGAAGGAGGCGCAGCGCAACTACAGCGGCTCGGCTCTCTTCACGGACTACTGCGCAAGCTGCCACGGACTCTTCGCCAAGGGCGACGGGCCGTTGGCCGATCAGCTCCGCTTCCGTCCGCCGGATCTCACCCTCCTCGCGCGGCGCAACAAGGGGAAGTGGGATGGCGAGAAGGTGAGGCGAAGCATCGACGGGCGCGACCCGCTGAAGGGACACGGGGGAACCGACATGCCCGTTTGGGGGGACGCGTTCAAGGCTTCGCGCGAGGGCAGCAGCGAGGACGCGGTCAAGGAAAGGATTCAAGCCCTGGTGGAGCATATCCAGTCGCTCCAAGCCCCCCCCGAACACGGCCCGGTGGACGCAGGCAGGAAGGAGCCATAAAGGTTCGGGCACCCGTCTTGCAGATTCGTTTGCTGGAGGTGGCCGATGGGACCAACCCGCCCTCAGATGGACCGCATCCTCTGTCCCGTGGACTTCTCGGAGTTCACCGGCCCTGCGGTCGACCATGCCCTTCGCCTTGCGCGCTGGTTCGACGCTCGGGTCGAAGTGCTTCACGTGATTCCCCTGATACCGTACGGAATGGCCGGCGGAGGCGTGCCGGACTCAGCGGAGGCCATTCGGGCGCTGCGTGAGGGAGCGACGCGCGATCTCGCCTCGTTGGTGGAGCCCCTTCTCGACGAGGGTGTCGCGATCGAGACGAAGATCCTGGAAGGCGACGCCTGGCGCAACATCCTGGACGAGGCCGCGGCATGGCCCGCCGACCTCGTGGTCATGGGCACCCATGGCCGCAGCGGCTTCGAGCAGCTCCTGCTCGGGTCCGTGACCGAAACGGTCCTGCGGCGCGCCACGTGCCCCGTGCTCACCGTGGGCCATGTGGTACCACCCTCGCGCGAGGGTCCCCTGTTCCGGAGGATTCTCTGCGCAGCCGATCTGAGCGACGCATCCCGGCGGACGCTCGAGGTGGCGCTCTCCATGGCCACGGAGAACGATGCGCGGATCACGCTCTTGCACGTGATCGCCTCGCTCACCGGGGAAGGCGACGCTCGAGCCGCGCTCGTCGTCCCCGAGACCGCGCCCCTCCGTGTCACGCTGACGGAGCTGGCGCACGCCCAGCTGCGCGATGCGGTGCCCGACGCGGCGCGGCAGTCGTGCGAGGTGAGCGATCGCGTGGAAACGGGGACACCCTGGAGCGAAATCCTCCGCGTGGCAGCCGAGTGCGACGCCGATCTGATCGTCATGGGCGCTCACACGCGGGGTGCCATGGGCCGGATGCTCTTTGGCTCGACCGCAAACCAGATCGTCCGCCGCGCCACATGCCCGGTACTGATCGTCCGGGAGGCGCAGAAGGCCGGATTGGCCGCCAGAGCACGGAAGGCCACGGGCCAACTGTCGATGGCCTGAGCGCGTGACCGGACGCGAGGCCTCGATCCGGGGACAGGCGAGGCGATGAGGTAGAGTTCCCGACCAGAATGTCACGAAGCGTCACATCCCCGCAGGTCGTGAACATCGACGATCTCAGGCGCCTCGCCAAGCGCCGGCTGCCCCGCGTGGCGTTCGACTACATCGACGGCGGCGCCGACGGCGAGGTGACGCTGCGCGAGAACTGCCGCGTCTTCGACGACGTGGCGTTCCGCCCCCGATCGGCGGTGGTGACGCAGAGCGCCGACCTGCGGACGAGCGTCCTCGGGACGCCGATCGCGCTCCCGCTGCTGCTCGGTCCGGTCGGCAGCTGTCGCATGTTCTACCCGCGCGGCGAGGCGGTGGCGGCGCGGGCCGCCGGCGCTGCCGGCACGGTGTACGGCCTCTCGACGCTGTCGGGAATGCGGCTCGAGGAGGTGAAGGCGGCCTCGAGCGGACCGTGCTGGTACCAGGTGTACCTGTGCGGAGGGCGGGACGTGGCGCTCTCGGCGATCGCGCGCGCGAAGGCGGCGGGCTTCTCGGCGCTCGTCGTCACGATCGACACGCCGGTGTCCGGCCTGCGCGAGCGCGACTTCCGGAACGGGATCAAGGAGCTGGTGAGCGGCAAGCCCGTGACGATGCTGCCGTACGTGGGGCAGTTCCTGGCTCGGCCGCGGTGGCTCGCCGGCTTCCTCGCCGACGGCGGCCTGATGAGCTTCCCGAACGTCGTCCTTCGCGACGGCCCGATGCCCTACGCGGACGTGGGCGTGGCCCTCGAGCAGTCGGCGGTCTGCTGGGACGACCTGCGCTGGCTCCACGACGCCTGGAAGCGGCCCGATCGTGATCAAGGGCGTGCACACGGCCGACGACGCGCGCCGGGCCCTGGATGCCGGAGCGAGCGCGGTCGTGGTGTCGAACCACGGCGGGCGGCAGCTCGACGGCGTCGCGCCGACGCTGCGCGTGCTGCCCGAGGTCGTGGCGGCGGTCGGCGGCCGCGTCGAGGTGCTGCTGGACGGCGGCATCCGCCGCGGCGGCGACGTCGTCAAGGCCCTCTGCCTCGGCGCGCAGCGCCGTCCTCGTCGGCCGCGCCTACGCCTACGGCCTCGGGGCGGGCGGCGAGGCCGGCGTCGCGAAGGCGATCCAGATCCTGCGCGCCGACGTCGTGCGGACGCTCAAGCTGCTCGGGTGCCCCTCGGTCGCGGAGCTGGACGCGTCCTACGTCCACGCACCATCGCACTGGCGGGCGCAGCCGTGATGCGGAAGAAGCGGACGAGCACTGGAAAGGGAGTAACGCCGGTGCGCTCGAGCAAGCGGGCGACCAGGCTGGCAAGAGCTCTCGACGCGATCAACGCACGCTACGCGGGAGTCTTCAGGCGGCTCGTTCGGTAGCGTGACGGCGCGGTCGATCCTCTCGCACCGGTTGCGGAACCAGGGCCTGCACCAATCGCCGTTCAAGAGTGTGGCCGAGGTCGTGGAGTGGCACGGCGCGGTGCAGGCCCAGGACTACACGGCCGCGAAGTGGGGGCTCGGCCTGCGCGCTCCCGCCCTCCGCGATGCGGCCGTGGACGAGGCTCTGGCCCGCGGGGCGATCCTCCGCACCCACGTGATGCGGCCGACGTGGCACTTCGTCTCGCCGCGCGACATCCGGTGGATGCTCGCTCTCACCGCGGACCGGGTCCGCGCGGCGATGAACTCGTACGACCGCAAGCTCGACCTCGACCGCCGCGCCTTCGCGCGCAGCAACGCGGCTCTCGAGCGCGCCCTGGGCGGTGGCGTCTACCGGACCCGCGAGGAGTTGGCGGAGGTCCTGGGTCGGGCCGGCATTCGGGCCAAGGGACAGCGCCTCGGCCATCTCATGATGCAGGCCGAGATCGACCAGGTCGTTTGCAGCGGGCCGCGACGGGGCAAGCAGTTCACCTACGCGCTTCTGGCGGAGCGCGCGCCGCGGGCCAAGATCCTCCCGCGGGAGGAGGCGCTGGGGGAGCTGGCGCTTCGCTACTTCCGCAGCCATGGGCCCGCGACCCTCAGGGACTACGTGTGGTGGTCCGGCTTGAGGGTGAACGACGCGCGGTCCGGAATCGAGCTCGCCCGACCCGCGTTTGAGCAGGAGGTGGTCCACGGCCTCACGTACTGGTCCGCGTCGAGCAAGCCCGCGCGCGCGTCAGCGGCGATCGCCGCCCACCTGCTCCCCATCTACGACGAGTACCTGGTCGCCTACAAGGATCGCGGCCTCGTCTTGGATCGCACGCAATCCGTCGTCTCCGAGCGTCAGTTCGACTACAGCCACTACCTGGTGGTCGACGGGCGCCTCGTGGGGACGTGGCGACGAACGCTGACACGGGCTTCCGTCGCGGTGGCCGTCGAGTCATACAAACCCCTGGCCCGCGCCGACCGCTCCAAAGTCGAGGCCGCCGCCGAACGCCTCGCGACGTTCCTCGACTGCGGCGTCTCGCTCTCCTTCGGGCGACGCCCGCGCTAGCGCCGCGCGATCCGTGCTCGGAGGACGAGCATGCTGGCCACGGCGGCCACGTTCATGACGGCCTTGGCGATGGTATCGAGGCGCGACCAGGAGCCGGCGCCGAGAAACCCCGCGATCATGCAGACCAGCAACGCCCCCAGGCACAGGGCCCAGCGGTGTCGGTCGTTCCATCCGGCGCCGGCCGAGAGCCACCGGACGACGCCGAACGCCAGGGCTCCCCAGAGACAGGCGAACGCCATGGGAATCCACAGGGCCAGGGTGAGGCCGGGGGCGAAGACCACGACCATGAGGAAGTACCACGGGAATCCCAGAAGGAGCGCCACGAGAGCGACGACCCACGGCGGAGCCGGGCGACCGGCCGAGGGGGAAGGTCCCGAGCCACGGGCGACGTAGGCGCCGGCGGTCAGAAGAACGATCGCAAGAACTCCCAGGAGGATCGTCACTGCCGGTGGGTCGTAGGCCGGAACGTGGAAGACGTTGGGCCGAGCCATCTGCGTCCAGAGGTACCAGGCGATGAACGAGCCGACGACGAACACCACGCTGGACAGGACGAGGCCGCGTGCGCGAAGCCAGGGCTCGTCGCGGCGCTCGGGGAAGATCAGCTCGGTGAGCTGGACCGGAACCAGGACGATCCAGACGGCCTCGTACCCGAGCATGAACGCGAAGTACGGCCAGTTGACGCCCCAGAGTCGGCCGTACCCCGGAGGGGGGACGAACGGAAGGGGCGCGACCGACGTCTGCTGGATGATGAACTCCTCGGCGATGGCCAGACCGAAGCCGAGGAGCAGCACGCTCGTCCATCCGCCTTTCCACCGCCTCACGGCCTCGCGGATGAGGAGCGCGCCGCAGCCCCAGACCATGATCTCCGAGACGAGGACGAAGATGAAGCTGAGGCGCGTGGCGCCGCTCAGGACCTCGCCGATGACCGGCGAGAGGACGAGGAGGGCCGCGACGGGAGCGACGCTTTCCCGTCCCACGGTCTTGACCGGCAACGAGCCAACCACTGCCTGACTGCTCATTCCCGTGACTCCTTCGCCGCCTTCTTCTGGGCGGCCCGGGCCTGCTTCAGGATCGTCTTCAGGTCCCATGACAAGACGCCGGACCGCAGCTCGGCGACGCGGGCGCGAACCCACTCCAGCTCGGCCTTCCTCATCGCGAGGAGGTATTCGCCTTCGATCCGATTGATGCGATCGACGAACACGGCGAGTCGCTCGAGCCCCACGCCGAGGGCGGCGATCTGGTACTCCAGGATCTGCGCGCGGGACTCGAGCTGCCCCACCGAGTCCTTCGGCGTCAGGTAGACGAGGAAGTTGAGGGAGGCGACGAACTCCGACGGCTCCTTCTGGGGAGTCGAGATCCGCTCTCGCAGCCACCGGACGACTTCCCCGTCGCCGTCCTTCGTGAGCCGATAGGTGGTCCGTTCGGGGCGCCGCCCCTGCCGCCCGACCGCCACGGCCTCGATGAGCCCCGAGCGCGTCAGCCGGTTGATGGCGTGGTAGAGCGACCCTCGCTTCAGGGCCAGTACCTCGTCCTTGTGCCTGTCCCGGAGGAGCCGCTGCATCTGATACGGGTGCATGGGTCCCTCCCGCAACAGGCAGAGGACGGCCAGCTCCCAGAGGCTTCCGCGCTCGGTGGCGAGCTTCATATAGTTCACTATAGCTATATCATCCCAGCTAGAGCTCCGTCAAGCGTCTCGTTCGTCCGGACTGTTCCCCGGCGGCCGCTGTGATATGGAAGGGGCCATGAGCGACAAGCCACGACGCATCGGACGGCGGACGTTCCTGGGCGAGAGCGGGCTCCTGGCGGGGGGCGCCGTTCTGGCGTCCACGGCGAGGTCGTACGCGAACATCGTCGGCGCCAACGACCGCATCTCTCTCGGCCACATCGGCGTCGGGAGCCGCGGCGGCGACCTCACTGAGATCGCGGCGGCTCTCAAGACGAGCCACAAGGTCGAGATGACGGCGGTCTGCGACCTGTGGAAGGTGAACCGCGAGAAGGCCGTGGCGGTCAACACGCAGCACTACGGCCGCGCGCCGCGCGCCTACCAGTACCTCGAGGAGCTGCTGGCGCTCAAGGACGTCGACGCGGTCCTGATCTCGACGCCGGAGCACTCCCACTCCCCCATCCTCAAGATGGCCGTGGAGGCCGGGAAGGACGTCTACGTCGAGAAGCCCATGGGGAACGTCCTCGAGGACCTGAAGGCCGCGCGGGCGGCGGTGGTCGCAGAACAAGCGGGTCGTCCAGGTGGGGACCCAGCACCGGAGCGAGCCCTACCCGCGGGCGGCGCACGACCTGGTGCAGGAGCGGCGCGCTCGGCGACGTGAGCAAGATCGAGGTCGTGTGGAACTACCACGGACCGCGCTGGCGCGGCCGGGAGGAGGTCGCGAAGATCCGCGAGGAGGACACCGACTGGCGCAGGTGGCTCATGGGCCGGGCCGCTCGCCCCTTCGATCCGCGCCTCTACTTCGAGTTCCGCCTCTACAAGGAGTTCTCGGGCGGGATCGCCGACCAGTGGATGAGCCACGGCATCGACCTCGTCCACTGGTTCATGGGGGACAGCTTTCCGCGCTCGGTGGTGGCCCACGGCGGCGTCTTCGCGTGGCACGACGGCCGCGAGAACGCCGACACGTTCCAGGCGCTCCTCGAGTACCCGAAGGGCTTCCTCGTCAGCTACTCGACGAGCTTCGGGAACGACGCCCCCAGCTCCACGCGCTACATGGGGAAGAAGGCGACGCTCCTGAACATCGGGGGCGAGGGAAGCCCGCGATACCAGATCATCGAGGAGAAGGGGAACCACGAGGACGACTCCAACATCGACGCGCAGCGCGCGGCCAAGTACGTGCAGCTTCCGGGCGATGACCGCCGTGCCCCCCATGGGGATCGACGACCTGACCCGGGAGCACATGGGCAACTGGTTCGAGTGCATGCGGTCTCGACAACCCACCCACGCCACGGTCGACGACGGCTTCGCCCACTCTGTGGCGTGCACCATGGCGGCGCAGTCCTATTGGTCCGGGAAGAAGCTCTACTGGGACGCCGCCAAGGAGGCGATCCTCGATCACCCGCCCACCGCGGGTTAGGGCGCGGACGGCCTCAGGGCGTGACCGACAGATCGGCGTGGAGCGAGGCGGTGGAGTCGCCGCCCGCCCACACGTCGAACGCCTCCGCCTCCTGGACCCACCGGCGCGAGGCCGTGCTCCAGTAGCGCAGCTCGTCGGGGCCGAGGGTGAACGTCACGGTCTGCGTCTCCCCCGGCTTGAGGGTGATGCGGCGAAAGCCCTTCAGCTCGCGCACGGGACGCGAGTCGCTGCCGGCCCGCTGGTGCACGTAGAGCTGCGCGACCTCGTCGCCGGCCACGCTGCCGGTGTTCGTGACGTCGACCGACACGCCGACGCTCGGCGCCGACCTTCACGCTCGGCGCGGCGAGCTTCAGGTTCGAGTACGAGAACGTCGTGTAGCTGAGGCCGAAGCCGAACGGGTAGAGGGGCGTCGTGGGGCCGTCCCAGTATCGCGACTTGTACCTCTCCGAGCCCTCGGGCTGGAACGTGAGGTTGTGGGCGTAGTACGTCGGTCCGTGGGCGCTGCTCCGGGGGAACGTCGCGGGCAGCTTCCCCCCGGGCGTCGCGTCGCCGAAGAGGACGTCGGCGACGGCGTTCCCCCCTTCCGTCCCCGGCTGCCACGCTTCGAGGATCGCCGGGACGTGCTCCGCCGCCCAGTTGATGCTGAGCGGTCGGCCGTTCAAGAGCACGAGTACGACAGGTTTCCCGAGTGCGATCACCGCCTTCAGCAGCTCCTCCTGGCGTCCGGGCAGGTCGAGCGAGGCGCGCGAGGCCGACTCGCCGCTCATGTTGCCCATCTCGCCCAGCACCATCACGACCACGTCGGCGGTCCGAGCGGTCTCGACGGCCTCGCGGAAGGCCGCCTCCGCCTGCTCGGGTGTCTGGTCGGGCTTCTTCGGGCCCGGGGACGAAGTCGTCGAAGAACGACGGGAACATCCGCTTGATCTCGGGCCCCGGTGCGTGGACGACCTTGGCGCCGGGGAGCTTGGCGCGGATCCCTTCGAGGACGGTGACGGCGGCCGGCACGTGGCCGAACACCATCCACGAGCCCTCGGTGTCGGCCTTCGAGTCGGCCAGCGGGCCGATGACCGCGACGCTCGTGAGCGCCTTGGAGAGCGGCAGCGCATGCCCGTCGTTGCGCAGCAGGACCATCGACCGCTGCGCGGCGAGGCGCGCCTCCTGCCGGTGCTCGGGGGCGCCGAGGACCTGCGCGGCGCGCGACTCGTCGGCGTACGGGTTCTCGAACAGGCCCAGGCGCACCTTCGACGGCCAGGATCGGCCGAACCGCCGCGTCGATCTGGGCCATGGTGACGGCGCCCTCCTTCACGAGCGCCGGCAAGGTTCTCGGGATAGGTGCCGCTGGCCATCTCCATGTCGAGGCCGGCGCCGAGCGCCCGGCGGGCCGCGTCCTTGCGGTCGCGGGCGAAGCCCTGGATCACGAGGTTCCCGACGGCGAACGCGTCGCTGACCACGAACCCCCGGAAGCCCCATTCGCCGCGCAGGACGTCGTGGAGCAGCCAGCGGTTCCCCGCGGCCGGAACGTCGTTCAGGTCCATGTAGGCGCTCATGAACGACCCGACGCCGGCCTTGACCGCCGCCTGGAACGGCGGGAAGTAGACGTTGCGGATGCAGCCCCTCGGGGACGTACGTCGAGTCGTAGTCGCGCCCTCCCTCGGCGGCTCCGTACGTCGCGAAGTGCTTCGCGCACGCGAGGACGTGGTCGGGCGCGCCGAGCGTACGGGCCCTGGAAGCCGCGCACCTGCGCCGCGGCCATGGCGGACCCGAGGTACGGATCCTCGCCCGCGCCCTTCGACGATGCGGCCCCAGCGCGGCGTCGCGGGCGATGTCGAGCATCGGGCCGAACGTCCAGTGGATGCCCGCGGCACGGGCCTCCTTCGCCGCCACCGCCTGGGCGCGCTCGGCGACGGACGGGTCCCACGACGCCGCCATGGCCAGCGGCACCGGGAAGATCGTGCGGTAGCCGTGGATGACGTCGAGGCCGTACAGGACGGGGATCTTGAGCCGCGACTCCTCCATCGCGATGTGCTGGAGCTCGTTGAACTTCTTCGTGTCGTTCAGCCAGAGGATCGAGCCACCGCCGCCCTTGCGCAACGCCTCCTCCGGCTTCGCCTCCGGCAGCTTCGCCCCCGGGAGGGTCGCACCGGCGATCTGCGTGAGCTGGCCGACCTTCTCCTCGAGGGTCATCTGCGCGAGGAGGGCCTCGACCCGTCTGGCGAACCTGCGCGTCGGTGACGGGGGGCGTGGCGCCGGCCCGCGCCGCGGGTACCGCGCAAACGAGGGCGACGACCAGGGCGAGCGAGCGCTTCATGGGTCCTCCCGCGGAAAACGCCGTAGTGTATGCTGCCGCGTCCGGAGGTGAAACCCCTTGTTCTCCGCTACCCTGCTCCTCATGACCCTCGCGGCCGGCGCGAACGACGATTGGCCGACGGCCGGATGGCGGCAAGCGACGCCGGCGGCCGAGGGGCTCGACGCCGCGGCCCTCGAGCGCCTCAGCGCCGAGTTCACGGCCGGCAAGCACGGCTACGTCGACTCCATGCTCGTGATACGCCACGGCCGCGTGGTGTTCGAGCGGGCCTACCCCCAGGACTACGAGGCCCTTTTCGCGACAGCGCCGGACCGCCATCGCGACCTCTACAACTACTACGACCCGGAGTGGCACCCCTTCTACCGGAAGACGCGCCTCCACACCATGCAGTCGGTGAGCAAGAGCGTGACGTCGGCGCTCCTGGGGATCGCCATCGCGCGGGGGGAGCTGGCGGGTATCGACGTCCCCGCGGCGCCCTTCTTCGAGGGGTACCGACTGCGCGCCGACGATCCCCGCTTCGCGGCCCTGCGCCTCCGGGACCTGATGACCATGACGTCGGGCATCCGCTGGGACGAGGACACGGTCCCGTACACCAACCCCGCGAACAGCTGCGCGGCCATGGAGGCCAGCAAGGATTGGGTGCAGTTCGTTCTCGACCAGCCGATGGCGGAGGACCCGGGCAAGGTCTGGGTATACAGCAGCGGCGTCACGGAGCTGCTCGCCCAGGTCCTGAAGAAGGCCACGGGCCGGCACGCGGACGACTACGCGGCGGAGCACCTGTTCGCTCCCCTGGGGATACGGAGCTTCCATTGGAAGCGCACGCCGACCGGCCACCCCGACACGGAGGGCGGCCTCTACCTCGAGCCGCGCGACCTCGCGAAGATCGGCTACCTGTACATGAACGACGGCGCCTGGAACGGCACCCGCCTCCTTCCCGCGGGCTGGGCCGCCGCGTCCACGGCGCCGGCCATGTCGGTCGAACCGGCGAAGGGGATCGGATACGGCTACCAGTGGTGGGTGATCTCGCCCACCGGGACGCGGGCGCCCGCCTACGCCGCCGACGGGTACGGCGGGCAGTACCTGCTCGTGGTTCCGAGCCTCGACCTCATCGCGGTCTTCACCGGCTGGAACATCTGGGACAAGCCGGCGCTGGACATGGTGTACGCCCTCGAGGGCGTCCTCCGGGCGGTGAAGTAGATCTCACTTCTTCTTGGCGGCTCGGCGCCGGGGCGCGGCGGCTTTGGGCTTCGGCTTGCGGGCCGGCCGCGTGGCCTGGCGAAAGCGCTGGACGAGCAGGCGCATCATCTCCAGGGCGAAGCCGGGGACGTGGGTGACCAGCTTGCGGAATGTGAGGTCGCTGACCGCCGACAGCGTGCAGTCGGCGCCCCCCACGGCCGTGGCGCTCCGCGGCGCCGGGTCGATGAGGGCCATCTCTCCCAGGATCCCTCCGGGACCGACGCGCTCCAGGAGCCGGCGACCGTCGTAGAGCGCGACGGTGCCGGTGCGCACCACGAAGAGGCGCCCGTCCGACCGATCCCCCGACTTGAAGAGCGTCTCGCCGTCCCGAAGGCGGATCGGCTTCTCGTCGAGGCCCGTCAAGAACGCCATGTAGGTGCTGACATCCGACATCGGTACCTCCCGTGCCGCGCCTTTGGGAACCGATTCTAGCGTGGGCGCGGTACGATGCGTGACCATGCGGCGAGCGGGGTGGCTTTTCGCGGGCGTCCTCGGGGCACAGGGGTGTGCGCCGGCCAGCGCGCCGGCGCGAGAGGGCGCGACGCTCAGGGTCGCCGCCCAGGCCGACATCACGGGGCTCTACCCCCAGCTGCGCAACGAGTCCTACAGCTTCGCCGTGAACTCAAACGTGTTCGAAGGGCTGACCGTCCTCGGTCACGGCCTCGGGCCTCAGCCGGCGCTGGCCGACCGCTGGGAGACGCCCGACGACCGCACCTGGCTCTTCCACCTGCGCCCGGGCGTGCGCTTCTCCGACGGGCAGCCGGTCCGGGCGCGTGACGTCGTGGCGTCGGTGCGGTACGCCTCGAACGCCCCGACGACCCGGACGCTCCTGGCGCCCGTGGAATCGGTGGACGCGGTTTCCGAGGAGCTGGTGCGCATCCGGACCCGGTTCCCCTGTCCGGTGCTCCTGGCTCACCTCGCCTTCGCCCTGGTGCTGCCCGAGGCCGCCCTCTCCAAGACCGCGGCGGCCTCCGCTCCAGGAACCGGCGCCTACCGGGTCGAGGACTGGGTCCGAGGCAAGGAGCTGGTGCTCGCGCGCAACCCGCACCATTGGGGACCGCCCCCCTCGTTCGAGCGGGTCCATTTCCAGGTGGCGCCCGACGCGGCGCAGCGCCTGGATCTCTTGCGCACGGGTCGCGCGGACATCGTGGACAACGTGCCCGTCGGCGCCATCGATGCCCTTCGCCGAGAGCCGCCTTTCCACGTGGTGAGCCGGCCCAGCCTGCGCGTCCTCTTTCTCGTCCTTCGCGTCGACCAGCCCCCCTTCGCCAACCCGCTCGTGCGCGAGGCCGTCGACATCGCGCTCGATCGAGCGGAGCTGGTCCGTCGGGCCATGGGGGGCCTCGGCACTCCCTCGGCGCAGCTCGTTCCGCCCCCCGTCCTCGGCTACAACCCCGAGATCCGCCTCGCGCCCCACGATCCGAAGCGGGCTCGCGAGCTTCTGCGGGCGGCGGGGTATCCCGAGGGGTTCTCGGTGCGCCTGGACGGCCCGACCGACCGGTACAGCGCGGGCGTCGAGATCATGAAGGAGGTCGCGCGTCAGCTGGAAGGCGTTGGAATCACCGTCGAGATCAACGCGCAGCCCAAGGAAGCGTTCTTCAACCTCGCCGACTCGGGCCACTACCAGCTCCTGCTCTACGGCTGGTCGTGCGAGACGATCCAGGCCGGCGAGGCGCTCGACGAGCTGATCCACAGGGGGGGTCCTGACGAGGAGCCCAACCTCGAGCGGTTCGGCGACCCGGGGATCGACGCCCTCATCGACGAGGCGAACCGAAGCCCCCTCATCTCCGAGCGCTCGGATCTCCTGGCCCGGGCCCTGGCCGCGGTCGCCCAGCAGCGACCGATCGTCCCCCTCGCGATCCAGTACGAGTCCTTCGCCTTCTCGTCGAAGCGCGTGGCCTGGGAGCCGTCCCTCGACATGGCCCTCCACGTCGCGGACGTCCATCAGGCGGGGGGGGCGACAGGAAGGTAGGGCCGGTCCCGCGCTCAGCGAAACGACTTCGAGAACTGGACCATCAGGGACTCCACCCCGGGGTTCTTGTCCCCCAGGTGGGCGTTCGACATGTGGGAGAACGAGAAGCCGACGTGGGCCCCGTGGCCGAGGCCGTAGTCCAGAGCGACCTCCGACCGGAACTCCACGACGTGGCCCAGATCGAGGCCGTGGCCTCGGGTATAGAGGCCCGGCGCGAAGCTGGGCGTCACCACCAGCCGGCGGCCGAGAGGCAGGTCGTACGCGATGCCGCCACAGCCGTAGAAGGCCCCGTCGCTGGTCGCCATGGCGCCCACGATCGGCCGGAGAACCTTGCCGCCCCTTTCCCACCTGTAGCCGAGCCGCAGTTCCAGCGCCGACTCGTCGTTGCGTCCCGTCACGTCGAAGGCACCGGCGCTCCCGGAGACACGTCCCGGGTCGTCCGGGCCGGAGGGACGCGCGATGAAGCCGCCCCCCACGAAGGCCAGACCCGCGATGACGACGGTGGCAACCGAAGCTAGGAGTGTCCCCACTGTTCCGAGAGCCCGAGGAGCGACAGTCTAACCCGTCCCGGGACGCCGGGCGCGGTTGCACCCGCGGCCGTTGGCCTTTAGACTCCGTCCGTGGGTCTGGCCACCGAGGTTCACCTCACCCTCCTCCCGTCCTCGCGCTTCGAGACCATCGACGTCCGGAAGCAGCTGGCGGCGGAGCACGGCGACGCGCTCGAGAGGCACCGGAAGGCCCTCTACTGCTCGCTCCACACGACGGCGGGCTACCTCGACCCCGCCTGCTGGCCCGCCTCTGGCACCGCCGCGACCACCTCGACCTGTTCTTCCGCGCCTTCCGCGCCCTCTTCCCTCCCGGGGCTCCCTACCGCCACGACCGGATGGAGGAGCGCACCGAGCTGAGCGAGGCGCAGCGGCAGGTCGAGCCGCGGAACGGCGACTCGCACCTCACGTTCATCGGCGCCGGGATGCGGAACTGCGTGACGTATCCGAACACGACCGACGACGCCGGTCTACTTCGTGGACCTGGACGGCGAGAGCGACGGGCGGCGGCGCGAGCGAAAGACCACGGTGCTGGGCTACGACCAGGAGCAGGTCGTGGCGCGGGAGAGCGATCTCGATCCCGGTCTCGCGCCATCCCATCGACTCCGTGAACCTGGGCGATCCGCGCATGGGCTTCCTGGACCGGGTGGACGATCTCCTCGCGCGGTCGGGGATCGAGAAGGGCCGGGTCGACATCACCCTGGAGCCCGCGCAGCGACAGGCCGGCCTGACGGTGAACGAGTACGAGACCCTTCTCATGCAGCACGACCTGATGGACGTGCTCAAGGACCCCCTGCGCTTCGCGGCGCAGAAGGGGAAGCACATCCTGGACGATCCCGCTGGCGGTCCCGGGAAAGACCCTGAACTACGCGCGCTACGACTTCGTGCGCGTCTTCAACTCGCTGGTCGAGGTCTTCGGCCTCGACAACTCGGCGGTGGAGAAGCTGGCCGCCAAGCTGCTGGCGGTGCCCGCGCGGCGCTTCCTCCGGATGAAGCGGCGCATCAGCGTTCCTGGCCTCGGACCCCGACGGCCGCGGGCCGCGCCCGCCTGGTGCGCGGCACCTACCAGAGCCCGATCCTCGTGCAGTGGGGCCGAGCCGAGAGCGAGATCCGCTCTCTCGAGGTCTCGCTCGTCCGCTTCGACTAGGCCGGCGCGCCGCCGGCCGCCCTAGCTCTTCAGCTCCGACCAGAGGGTGATCTTGAACCCGTCGAGGTCGAGGACCGCGAAATCGCGCATCCCCCAGGGCTGGTCCTTCGGCTCCTGGACGACGTTGCCGCCGGCGGCCTTGATTCGGCGGGCCAGCGCGTCGACGTTCTGGGCGGTCTGGCAGTAGAGGCTGATTCCCTGGCCCTTCAGGCGGTCCCGCCCCTTCTTCCAGTCGTCCTGGCCCAGGAGGAACGTGACGGCCCCGGCCGCGAACTCCGCGCCCGCCAGCTTGCCATCGCGCTCCCAGCGTTCCTTGACGACGAACCCCAGGACGTCGCGATAGAAGGTGAGGCTCTTCTCGATGTCGCTCACGGTGATGCTGGGCGAGATCGCCCGCAATCTCAGGGTCTCGGGATCCCGGCGGTGGACGAAGGCCCTCTTGGGGGCCTTCTTCGGCGGCGCCTTGCGAGCCACGGCCTTCTTTCGGGGAGCCTTCTTTCGAGCGGCCTTCCTGGGAGCCGGCTTCTTGCGAGAGGTCTTTTTCGCCATGCCCAGACACTAGCGCCGTCGGGGCGCCCCGGTCAAACCCGAGTGGCCCTCGTCAGACGGCCTCCCTACGGTTGACCGATCCGCTCCGTGACGTAGCGGCGGATGTCGAGGTTCTGGTCCTCCATCGGCGCGTAGTAGCCGTGCTCGTGGACCCGGGAGCGCATCCCGTGCTGCACCTGCTCGCAGATGGCCCAGTCCTGCCGGTTGATCAGGTCCCAGAACTCGACGGCGTCCCGCGGGTCGAAATCGGGACGCGACATCTCGCCGGGATCGAACAGGAACGAGCAGGTGACGCGCGTGCGCTCCGCCGCGAGCGGCCGGAGAACGAACATCGCCACGTGGTCGGCGGCGAGGCTCAGGAAGAGGTTCGGGTAGACGATCTCCCCCTTGTGGCGCTCCTTCTCCCCGTCCGACAGCGTGGCAAACGGGGCGCGGTTCGTCGTGCCGGTCCGCGTGAACGTGAAGGCGCCCTCGCGGTGCGGCACACCCTGCTCCCAGTCGAGGCCGGCGCCTCCCTTGTGCCGGAACGCGGGGACGACCTCGCACAGCTCGGGGTGGACCGGGCCGCAGTGGTAGCACTCGTTGTAGTTCTCGGCGATCACCTTCCAGTTGGCCGCGACGTCGTACTCGATGCGGGTGGCCTCGCGGAGGGAGGCGAGGGGATAGCGGCGGAGGCGCGCCGGGATCTCGCCCAGCTGGAGCCCGAGGGTATGGCCGCGGGAGTCGGCCTCCGCGGGCGTGAGGTTCAGGAAGACGAACCCCTCCCAGACGTCGATCCCTACGGGGTGGAGGCCGAGTTCCTCCCGTCGGATCTCGCCATCCCCTCCCAGGTGGGGCGCGCTCAGGAGGGCGCCGGCGAGGTCGTAGGTCCAGGAGTGGTACGGGCAGCGGATCGTTCCCGCAGGCGTGCGACCGGACGCGAGAGCAGGAGTGGCCTCCGCCGGACACAGGCGCGCGCCGCGATGGCGACACACGTTGTAGTGCGCTCGGAGCGCCCCCTCCTTCGTGCGCGCCACCAGCAGGCTCTCGCCGAGGACCTCGAGGACACGGACGCCGCCCGCCTCGGGCATCTCGTCCTCGCGCCCCACGCAGAGCCATTCGCGGCAGAAGATGGCCTCGCGCTCCCGAGCGAACGCCTCCTCGGTGCGATAGGCGAGGCTCGGGAGCGTCCGCTCCAAGTGACCTGTGGTTACCATTCCATCCTTCATCGTGAGAATAGTAGCACCAGACTGGTCTGATCCGACGTGTTTAGTGTATGTCCCGTGGTCACTATACTGACACGGAACAGCCTCGTCCCCGCGCCGTCGAGGCTGGGAGCGAAGTAAGATCCCCGAGACACAGGGAGGAGCCATGGATCTGGCAAGACGACCCCTCGGGACGAGCGGCCTCGTGATCACCACCGTGGGGTTCGGATCGTGGGCCACGGGCGGCGGCGGCTGGGCCTTCGGCTGGGGGCCCCAGGACGACACCGCATCGGTCGCAGCCATCCATCGCGCCGTGGCCCTGGGCGTCAATTGGATCGACACGGCCGCGATCTACGGCCTCGGTCACTCGGAGGAGGTCGTGGGGAAGGCGGTGAAGTCCCTGCCGCCGGCCGATCGCCCCTACGTCTTCACCAAGTGCGGCGTCCGCGCGAACGAGACCGACCCCATGCTCCCCACGATCCGGTCGCTCCACCCCGACTCGATCGCGCGAGAGTGCGAGGCATCGTTGCAGCGTCTCGGCGTCGATCAGATCGACCTCTACCAGTTCCACTGGCCGGATCCGGCCGGCATCCCGGTCGAGGACTCGTGGGCCGCGATGCTCAAGCTCATCGAACAGGGGAAGGTCCGCGCGGCCGGGGTCTGCAACTTCGACGTGGGGCTCCTGGAGCGCTGCGAGTCCCTGCGCCACGTGGAGTCGCTCCAGCCCCCCTTCTCGCTGGTGAGGCGCGGCGTCGCGGCCGCCGAGATCCCGTGGTGCGCCGCCCACGGTGCCGGTGTCATCGCGTACAGCCCGATGCAGTCGGGGCTTCTCACGGATCGCTTCTCGGCCGAGCGCGTCTCGACCCTCGCGCCCGACGATTGGCGGCGAAAGTCGCCCGAGTTCCAGCCCCCGAAGCTCCAGGCCAACCTGGCGCTGCGCGACGCCCTCGTCCCCATCGCCCGGCGGCGGGGCGTCTCGGTCGGGGCCGTGGCCATCGCCTGGACGCTCGCGTGGCCCGGCGTCACCGGTGCGATCGTGGGCGCTCGCTCCCCCGAGCAGGTGGACGGCTGGATCGGCGGCGCGAACCTGGTCCTGGACGACGCAGAGCTGGACGCCATCGCGGCGGCCCTCGACACCACGGGCGCCGGCACGGGGCCGGCCCGTCCGGCCTGAGGTCCGCCCTCCCTCAGCGGGAAGAGCCGCCGAGCGCTTCCGAGATCGCCCTCTCGGCGACGGGGGCCATCACGGCGTAGCCCGCCGCGTTGGGATGAAGGCCGTCGCCGGTCAGCTCCGCCTTCAGCATCCCGTCGCGTCCCACGACGGCCGAGAAGTAGTCCGCGTAGACGTGACCGTTCGTCCGCGCGTATTCCGCCATCCATCGGTTGATCGCCAGCAGGGTCGCGGGAGGACGGTCCACGGAGCGCACGACCGGCAGGCCCGCCGCGTCCTTCTTGTCGTCGGAGATCGGCAGGAGCGACGCCAGGACGACCTTGATCCCGTGAAGGCGGGCCATCTCCGCCATGGCCGCCAGGTCGTCCTCGACGGTCTCGGGCGTCACCGGTCCCGCGTTGCCCGCGATGTCGTTGGTGCCGGCGAGGATCACGACCGCCTTCGGTTGGATCGCCACGACGTCGGCCCGAAAGCGAACGAGCATCTGGGCGGTGGTCTGGCCGCCGATGCCGCGGTTCACGTAGGGCTTGCCGGGGAAGAAGCCGCCGTATCCCTCCTTCGACCAGTTGTCGGTGATGGAATCGCCGAAGAAGACGACGCGCGCCTCGCCCGGGCGCCGTCGGCGCGAGGGCGGCGTTGGCCGCGGCGTAGCGCGAGAGCCTGCCGAAGTCGAAGGCGACGAACTCGAGACAGCTCACCCGCTCGGCCCCGTCGAAGCGGCCGCACCCCTTGGGCCAGACGGGGAACCTCCACTCGGGGGGCGCGGCCGCATACTGTCCCGGAAAAGAGATGATCGGCGCGGGTGTGGGCGACGGGCTGGGCGCCACCGCCGGCGCCTGGGCCCCGGCGGCCTGCACGAGCCACAAGCTCACGATGGGAGCCAGACGGAATGTCTTCACGATGGCCTCCTTGGTGGAACGCTATCCCAACAGCCCTCGCGCGCCGTCGGCCACGTACTGCACGGCCAGGGCCGCGAGGAGGACGCCCAGGACACGCGTCACGACGTTGACGCCGGTCTGCCCGAGCAGCCGCCCCAGCGGCGTGGCGAGCCGCAGGGCGAGATAGCCGAGCACCAGTACGACGGCGGCCATGCCGAGAACGAGCACGAGGCCGAGCGGGTACACACGTGCCTCGGTGACCAGGATCATCAGGCTGGCGATCGTTCCCGGCCCCGCGATCATCGGGATCGCGAGGGGAAAGACGCTGATGTCGGGACGGGAGCGGGCCTCCTCCTCCTCGGCCTTGGTCTCGCGCTCGTGCTGCGCCAGGACCATGTCCACGGCGATCAGGAAGAGGAGGATCCCGCCCGCCACGCGGAAGGCGTCCATGCTGATGTCGAGGTGCTGGAGGAGCCAGGCGCCCCCCGTCCCGAAGGCGGCCAGGATGCCTCCGGCGACCAGGACCGCCTTGCGCGCGATCCGCTTCTGAGACGCGGCCGAGCGCGACCCCGCGAGGGCCAGGAAGACCGGCGCGAGGCCCACCGGATCCATGACGACCAGGAGGGTCAGGAAGGCCTTGAGGGCGAGAGCGGTCATCGTCAGACCACCGCGTCGGCCACGAGGTCGAGACCGGGGGCGTGCGGCTCGATGACACGGAGCCCCTTCCACCGCCCCAGGCGGAAGCGCCGGATCATCAGGAGCCCGAGACAGACGACGTAGGCGCTGGCCGTCGCCCACGCCACGTACACCCCGCGCCCCTGGAGCGATGCACAGCACGAAGGCGGGCGCCAGCATGGCGCCCCACGCGAGGACCAGCGTCGCCACGAGCGGGTAGCGCGTGTCACCGGCGCCCTTGAGCCCCGCCGAGAAGATGAGGTTCATCATGTCGAAGATGGAGTAGACCGCCACGAACCGGAGCAGGACGACGGCCACCGACTCCACCGCCTCGAAGGTCGCGTGGTCCGATGCGGCGGCATAGGGCGCCAGGAGCAGACGCGGCGCGAGGAGATAGAGGGCGCCGCACGCCGACATGTAGACGAGGCTCATCCAGAACGCGGACCACGTCGACCGCTCGGCGAACTCCGGCTCGCCGGCGCCGAGGTAGCCGGCCGACGAGCGCCGAGACACCGACCCCCAGCCCCCACATCGGCATGAAGACGAGCATGTTCAGGTTGAACGAGATCGAGCTGGCCGCGAGGGCGTCGGTGGAGATGCGGCCCACGATCATCATGAAGATGGCGAAGGCGCCGATCTCGATGGAGTACTGGAGGCCCGTCGGCAGCCCGTAGCGGAGCAGACGCGTGAAGAGGTCCCTCTCGAAGCGCCACCCGGCGAGGGTGTTGTAGCTCGCGCGGTAGCTCGCGGCGCGTCAGCAGCACGAGGTACAGGAGAGCGCCGAAGGTCTGCGCCGTGATCGTCGCCCACGCCGCCCCTGCGACGCCCGATCGCGCGAAGCCCGGCGTGGCCGAAGATCCAGAGGTAGTCGAGGACCACGTTCACGAGGGTCGAGGCCACGTTGACCAGCAGGACGACGCCCGTCTGGCCCCGTCCGGCGAAGAAGGTGGAGAGAGTCGCCATGAGGACGATGGGAAACGAGCCGAGCATGAAGATCTGGGCCGACACGACCTCGAACCGCCGCACGTGGGGCGCGTGGCCGGCCAGGGCGAAGACCGGCTCGGCCAGCGGGGCCAGGGCCGCGATGCACAGGCCCGCGAGGAGCGAGAAGTAGATCCCCTGCCAGATCGCGGGACCGATCCGCTCGCGCCGGCCGGCCCCGGAGTACTGGGCGACGAACGTCGTCAGGTACTCCCCGGTGCCGACGAAGAGGCCGATGATCCCCCACGTCGCGAAGAGGCCGGTCACGGCTCCCGCCACCGCCTCGGCGGAATACCACGTGAGGAACAGGCGATCGACGAATGTCTGGAGGGTGAAGGACATCTGGCTCAGGATCAGGGGATAGGCCACGACGAGGACCGCCCGCCCTCCTCCGGGACCCGACCAGAACGCCCGCAGCTTCTCTCTCACGCGAGACATGGACCTTTGAATATACCCCGCCGGCCGGCGTCGCCGACGAGCGTCGCTAGGGTTCCTCGCCGAGGGGTCCGCACGTCTCGCAGCGGCCGCCCTCGGCGCGGCCCTGGCCGCATCGCGGACAGGCGCCGGCATCCGGCTCGCCCCCCACCGCCAGGCCGCACTCGGGACACTCCTGCGCGCGGGGAGCCAGGCGGCAGCCGCACGCCGGGCAGGCCGAGTAGCCGCTCTCGGGATCGAAGGGCGCGTCGTCGGTCGAGGGGAGGCCGGGCCGAAGGGCCTCGCCCAGGACGCCGAGCGCCTTCTCGCGATCCTCTTCGGGAATCAGCAGCTCGAAGGAGAGCTGGACCGTTCGCACTCGATACGGCAGCCCCGCCTTCCCCAGTCGCTCCGCCAGCGGCTCGATGTCCGACGCCCGGTCGGCCCGGAAGAGGCGCGCGAGCGCCACCGGGGCTGGCGGTCCGCCCGAAGCCGAGTGGCCGTGCCCGTGCAGGCTCCCGGCCATCGGGGACGGAGCGTCCTCCTCGACGGCACGATCCACGAGGAGCGCGCCGCAATCGGAGCAGCGCACGATCTCCGGCCGGAACTCTTCGCCGCACTCCGGACAGACGCGGACGTTCATCCGAGCTAGATACCGAGCAGCTTCCGGAGCACGCCCCGGTTCTCGTCGGCCTTCCGGAGAAACAGCACCTCGAGCTCGCCGGCGTCGAGGTAGACCCCTTCGCAGAACCCGCAGCGCTCGATGTTGACGCCCTGGATGCTTTGCACGGCCATGTCGTGGCCGCACTTGGGGCACTTCATGAAGTGGAGATCCTTGAGCCGAAGGGTCTCCTCGGCCTTCTCCTGCGCCGCTCTCTCCTGCGCCCTCTTCTCCCGAGCCAGCCGGGCGGCCTCCACGAGATGCTTCTCGTTCTCCAGAAACCACTTGTCTTCCCGGCTTCGGCTGTTCTCGTCCAAGGGGACTCTCCTCGAGCGTGGGCGTGGCCTTCGCCAGCCATCAAAGATCGTGCAGTCTAGCCGTCCGTTCCGAGGGCTGTCAAAACGCACGGGCGCCCTGGTATCCTCCGCCGCGATGCCGCCGCGGCTCGGCGCGTTCCTGGCGATCGTCATCTGGGGAGTCTCGTTCGTCGCGACGAAGGCGGCGGTCGGGCAGATCTCCCCCCTCGCGCTGATCTTCGCCCGGGCGGGGCTGGCGACGCTGCTGCTGACGGCCGTCCTGGTGGCCCGCGGCGAGCGGCCCTTTCCGCCGCGGGGCGAGCTCCGGTCCCTCGCGAGGATGGGGTTCTTCGGCGTGGCGTTCCACCAGACGCTCCAGGCCTACGCCCTCACCCTCACGAGCGCCGTCAACGCGGGCTGGCTCGTGGGCCTGACACCCCTCTGGTCCGCGCTCTTCGCCGCCTGGACGCTGCGGGAGCGGTTCGGAGCGCGGAAGGTCCTGGGGCTCGTCCTCGGTTTCGTCGGCGCCCTGCTCGTGGTGACGCGCGGCCACGGGCTCGCCGCCCTGGCGCTGCCGTCGACGCGCGGCGACCTGCTCATCCTCGCCAGCACGCTGAACTGGGCCTTCTACTCGGTCCTGGGACGCGCCACCCTCCGGACCCTCGGCCCGACCCGGGCCACCGCGGGGGCGATGCTCCTCGGCTGGCTGATGCTCTCGCCGGCGATCGCCTGGTCCGGCGCGTGGAGCGAGTACCGCCGGCTCGACGGAATCGGCTGGGCGGCGCTTCTGTTCCTCGGCTTCGCGGCCTCGGGGCTCGGGTACCTCTTCTGGTACGGCGCCCTCGCGCGCATCGAGACGTCGCGCGTCGCGGCGTTCCTCTACCTGGAGCCCCTCGTGACGCTGGCGGCCGCGGCCCTGTGGCTGGGGGAGCCCGTCTCCGCCTCGACGCTCGCCGGCGGCGCGCTCCTCGTCGGGGGCGTCGTCCTGGTTCAGCGCGCCTGACCCACCCACTGCTCGTAGAGCGTGCGGTAGTGGACCTCGGGGGACTCGTAGAACTCGTCGGGGGTGATGTCGAGGTCGAAGGTCCGGAGCGCCGGCTGCACCGTCGGCTTCGTCGCCGCGAAGTCCCGGATGACCTTCGCGTGGGGCTTCAGGGAGCCGTCGGGACGGACCAGCCCGAAGTAGCGCTCGTGCTTGAACTCGTCGCAAGGCGGGCGGTTCCACAGGTCGGGAACGTAGTCGGCGAAGCACCAGGTGAGGGCACCGGTGGCTCCGACCTCGACCAGCCTCGGCAGCACCGCCGCCATGTAGGTGGCGAAGTCCTCCTCGGAAGCCATGAACTGTGTGCGGTGCTCCCCCATCGACGTCCACTCCCACACCGCCGAGGGCTCACCCGGACCGACGGTGCAGCCGCCGAACTCCTCCATGAGCGTCGGCTTCCCTGAGAGAGCCGTGGTGAGGGCACAGGCCGCGGGCACGAAGTCGGGATCGAGGGGAGAGCGGGCCCAGGGCACGTACATGGGGTACGAGTGCATGACGGCGACGTCGGTCTCGGCGAACGTCAGGTCCACGCGTTGGGCGTGGCGAAAGCGCAGCGAGTCGCCGTGGAGCCCGAGGGTGACGGGGTGGACCGGGTCGATCGTCTTGACCACGCCGACCATCTCCCGCGTCCATTCCCGCCCCGCCTCCTGGTCCGCGGGGACGGCGAAGAGGTCGGGCTCGTTGCCGAGGTTCCACATCCAGATCGCGGGATGGTCCTTGTAGGCGCCCACCACGGTCCGCAGCGTCAGCCTCTGGGCCTCGCGAACGGCGGGCACGGTGAAGTAGTCATCGTAGCCTGCGTCGACCACGCGGTGCCCGCTCACGAGCGGCCTCGCCCCCGGCTTGGGTTTCCCCGCCAACAGCCACCCCGGCGCCCAGTTCGGCCCGCTCATGTGGCCGGTGAAGAACGTCACGTCGAGGCCGAGGGCGCGCTCCGCGGCGGCGTCGCACACCTTCCCCAGGTCCGCGAGGCATCGCCTCGACACGGAGTCCCAAGTGGGCTGCCAGTCGTCCCAGAGGAGGAAGAGGCGGACGACGCCCAGGCCCATCTCCGCGATCTGGGCGAACTCGTCGCGGACCTCCTCGGCGTCGAAGTGCGACCACCAGCCCATGGCCTTGCGCCGCGGCCAGTAGTTGACGCCGAGAACGAAGGGTTCGCTCATCGAGCCGCCTCCCCGAGCCTCCGCAGGCGCTCGCTCACGTTCAGGAATGCGCGGCCGTCGTGGTAGGCGGCCTTCCAGATCGAGCCCTTGCCGTCGGCCACCGGAGCACCGTCGGGCCCGATCGTGGGAAACAGGCCGTGGAACTCCGCGTCGATCTGGTGGTTCTTGATGAACTGCCACTGCTTCAGGAACGCCGTTGAAGTAGACGTCGGACGTGGCGCCGTACTGTCTCGTGCATCAGGAGAAGCGCGTTCAGGCCCTCCATCTGGACCCACCACACCTTGTCGCGCTTCTCGGCCGGACCGAAGGTCGTGCCGTCGTCGAAGAAGCCGCCCTGACGCTCTCGTCCCAGCCGTAGGCCAGGGCGTGATCGACGAGCTTCCGGGCCATGGCCTCGGTCTTCGGGTCGTGGCCGCGGCCGAGGACGTCCTCGGCCTCGAGAAGCAGGTAGGCGGTCTCGATGTCGTGGCCGTAGGAGTCGTGATCGGGGATGGCTCGCCAGTCGGGCGTGAGGTAGAGGTTCAGGACGCCGGGCTCGACCGCGATGCGGTCGCGAACGATGGCGATCATCTCCTCCAGGCGCGTCCGCAGCGTGTCGTCCTTCCAGACCTCGTAGAGCTGCGAGAAGGACTCGAGCAGGTGGATGTGGGTGTTCATCGACCTGTAGCCGACAGGAAAGGCCGCGACGGCCACGCCCTCGAGCTTGGCCGGGTCCCCGTGGGCCTCGATGATCTTTCCGTCCCGCGTCAGCCACTCGAAATAGCCCCCGTTCGCGGCGTCGTGAGCGTGGCCGTCGATCCACCGGAAGGCTCGCTGCGCCAGATCCAGGGTGCCCGCATCCTTCGTCGCCTGGTACGCGGCGGCCGCGCCATACAGCGCGAAGCTCATCCCGTAGAGGTGCTTGTTCTCCGTGTACGGGGGCGATACGTGCCCCTTGTCGTCGAGCCCCCAGAAGAACCCGCCGTGCTCCTTGTCCCACAGGACATTCATCAGGTACGCGGCACCATGGCGGACGTACGGCAGGAACTGCTCCTTGAGGTCGGGCCGGCGAAGCACGGTCTGGGCCGTGATCCAGGTCATGCGCCCCTGGAAGACCGAGAACTTCCCGGCGCTCTCGCCCGGCTTTCCAGTCGCGGCCGAACTCCGAGCGGAATCCGCCGTTCGCCCTGTCGACGCATCGCGGAAACCACGACTCCGAGGACGTCCCGGCGAAGAGCCTCTTCGACCTCGTCGGCGAGCTTCGAGTAGAGCGCCTTCGACCCCTCGGCGGGGCCGGCTCCCGCTCTCGCCGCGCCGGCTGCGAAAGCCATCGCCAGGCCCTGCACGAAGCGTCGGCGCTTCATGAGCGCATCCTCCAATCCCTCGCTGCCTAGGTGGTTGACGTCGCGGCTACTCTACGATGGATCCGCGCCGGCCCACCCCTCGTCCGGGGTTTCCGGACCCTTGCGGAAGGTATATGATCCGCCCGATCACGCTCACGGGCCGTATCCAAGAATTAGGAGCACAATCGATGCGAAGGAAACTCCTTTCCGCGGCAAGCTTGGCGGTCGCATTGCTGCTCGCTTCGAGCCCCGTCCTCTTCGCCCAGCGCACGACCGGCACCATCTCCGGAGTCGTGAAGGACGCGAGCGGCGCGCCGCTGCCCGGCGCCACGGTCGCGATCAGCGGGCCGAACGTCGTGGGAGCACCATCGACGACGACGAGCGAGCAGGGGCTTCTATCGCATCCCGAACGTACCGCCGGGCGAGTATGTGCTGAGCTTCACCATGAGCGGCTTCAAGAGCGTGACCCGCCGCGACCTGCGTGTGGGCCTCGGCGTCACGCTCGAAGAGAACGCCAGCCTCGAGGTCAGCCAGCGAGAGGAGTCGGTCGACGTCGTGGCGGAGGCTTCGGTCGTGGACACGACCTCGAACGAGGTGGGAACCAACTTCGACCGCGACTGGGTCGAGAACGCGCCGATCCGACGCAACAGCTTCTTCGACCTGATCGGCCAGGCACCGGGGTCATTGCAGGGCGAGGCGGGCAGCGGCAACGGCATCGGCCGCACCATGGTCTACGGCTCTTCCTACGACGAGAACTCGTTCCAGGTGGACGGCGTCGACATCACGGACAACTACTTCAACGAGGCGCTCGCCGAGCCGAACGTGGACGCGATCGAGGAGGTCGAGGTGCTGTCGCTCGGCGCTCCGGCCGAATACGGCAACCTCACTGGAGCGGTCTACAACATCGTGACCCGGCAGGGAACCAACGACTTCCACGGCGACGTGCAACTTCTTCTGGCAGGGCGACGGGCTCACGTCGGACAACAGCAGCAGCATCACGAACCCCGACGGCACCTTCCTCAACGCCTGCGCCGACGATCCGAGCCATGCGCTGTCCCTGGAAGCGCGACCAGTTCAGCGACTTCACCGCCCAGCTCGGCGGGCCGGTGATCAAGGACAAGCTGTGGTTCTTCGCCTCCTACCAGAACCAGCGCGACTCCTTCTTCGACGTCGAGCATTCCGAGCTCGAATGAGCTGTTCCGCGTGCGCAACGCGACGGACCGCTACTTCGGCAAGCTCAACTGGCAGCTCAGCCCCAAGCACAAGCTCGTCGCGACCTTCCACCTCGACAACGGCCACAAGGACAACGGCTTCGCCATCAACTCGGCGCCCTCCACCGCATGGACGCGCTACGGCAAGACGCCGACGCCGGGGCTCGCCTACACCGGCGTGCTCTCCGACAAGACCGTGGTGGACGTGCGCTACTCGGGCTTCTACGGCGACGTCAGCGGCGGCCCGACCGATCCAAGCCAGCCCGAAGAACGCTGACGCGCTTCATCGACAACGACACCGGCTACGTCTCGGGCGGCTCACTACTACTGGTACGACCTGCACCCGAAGCGCAACACGGTGACGGCCAAGGTCTCCCACCTGGCCGACAAGTTCCTCGGCGCCTCGCCACGACTTCAAGTTCGGCGTCCAGTACTCCGACGCGGTGGCCAAGGGGATCTACGGCTACAACGACCTCGTCTACACCTACAGCCTCTCGAACCCGGGCTACGGTTACGGTATCGCGCGCACAGCCCTTCAGCTACAGCGGCAACAGCCGGAACCTCGGCGTGTTCCTCGACGACACGCGTGCGCGTGAACGACCGCCTGACGCTCAACCTCGGCGTCCGCTACGACCACGACAAGGCCTACTCGGCCAAGCAGGACGAGCTGGACGCGAACGCGCAGCCCACCGGCGTCGTGTTCCCCGAGACCGACTTCTACACCTGGACGCCGTGGTCGCCGCGTCTCGGGCTTCAACCTGAAGCTCACCGGTCGACGGCAAGACCGTCCTGAAGGGCCACTGGGGTCGCTACCATCGCGCCGTCGCCACCGGCGAGTACGCCAACGTCATCGGCCCCAACGTGAAGCCCTACTTCGCGGGCCGCTACGACCTCGCTACGGACGAGTTCATCGATCTGACACCGATATCGAGCAATACGAACCTCAGCGTCGATCCCGAACTACAAGAGCCCGTACACGGACCAGTAGCATCCTGAGCCTCGAGCGCGAGATCGTGCCCGGCCTCGGCGGCTTCGTGAACTACGTCCACAAGACAGGGGGCGACATCGCGGCCTGGCAGGAGACCGCGGGCACCTACGTCCAGATCCCCTTTACGGACGACATCGGCCCGAGCGCGACCGGCCGGACCTTCCCGATCTACCAGCTCGTTACCGACCCTGCGGATCGGCAGTTCCGGATCACGAACTCGCCGGAGCAGAACGAGCACCGTCAATGCCGTCAGCTTCGGCGTCACTCGCCCGATGCAGCAACAACCTCTCCTTCAACGCCTCGGCGATCTGGTTGCGCGCCACGGGAACGCTGCAGGAAGGCCAGGGCGGCGCGGGCGAGCAGGGATCGGGCGTCGGCATCACGCAGCGCGGCGGCCTCCAGTTCCGGCAACTTCGGCCGAAACCCCAACCAGTTCGTCAACGCCGACGGTCGCCTGCGCAGCGACGTGGAGTGGCAGGTCAAGTCGCAGGCCGTCTACCAGTTGCCGGCGGGCTTTCTCGTCTCCGGCGCCTTCTCGTACCGCAGCGGCGCCTGGCTGATCCGACGCTACAAGGTGCCCGGCAGTCGATCACCAACATCCCCGACAACAACGTGCTGCTGCTCCAGCCGCGGGGCGAGAACGGCCGCATCCAGGGCGTCACACTCTTCGACGCCCGGATCGAGAAGGACTTCAAGCTCGGGCAAGAACGTCAGGCTGGCGGTGTTCGCCGACATCCTGAACGTCTTCAACAACAACGCGACCCAGACGGTCCAGAGCACGATCCCGACGTCGTCGGTCTTCTGGTATCCCGGCCGAGCCCCGTCGAGCCGCGCCGTGCGATGCTCGGAGCGAAGTTCCGGTTCTAGCGGCCGGCGAGCCACTCTCGGGCCGGCGCGAAGGCCGGGTCGAGGGATAGCGTCTTCTCGAACCAGGGGCGGGCCTCGGTGGCCCGCCCTTGTCGTTTCGCCCCCTGCCCTTGAAGGGTCTGCGTGCTGGGATATACAATGTATAGTCAGTGGAGGGTCGATGCTGACCAAGGTGCAGAGGTGGGGCAATAGTCTCGGTCTTCGGATCCCCAAGACGTTCGCGGGGGACGCGAGGGTGGAGGCGGGCTCGTGGTCGATATTTCCCTGGAGAGAGGAGGCCTGATGGTTCGCCCGGCGCGACCCAGGAGATACGCTCTCGGCGATCTCCTCAAAGGCGTGACCAAGGAGAACCTTCACGGAGAGGTTCCCACCGGAACCCCTGTGGGTCGTGAGTCTTGGTAGGTGGCACGCCCCTACGTACCCGAGCGAGGGGATGTGGTCTGGCTGGAGTTCAAGCCCCAGGCGGGCCATGAGCAGGCGGGCAAGCGGCCCGCGCTGGTGATCTCGCCTGCGGCCTACAACCGCCGCGTTGGGCTCGCCCTGTTCTGTTCCCTCGCCACGCAAGTCAAGGGATACCCCTTCGAGGTCTTGCTACCCCCTGGCCTGAAGGCAACCGGCGCCATTCTCGCGGACCAGATCAAGAGCCTCGATTGGCGTGCACGGAAGGCTCGGCTCCTGTGTAGGGTGCCGCTCGAGGTCGTCGAGGAGGCTCTCGCTCGGGCGCTGGCTTTGATCGAACCCGAGCGAGCTCGCTGACCCCGGGGGCATTCACCGCCCTGCGAGCCGGTCGCGGGCCGGCGCGAAGGCCGGATCGAGGGTCAGCGTCTTCTCGAACCAGGGGCGGGCCTCGGCGGTCCGCCCTTGTCGTTGCAGGATGAGGCCGAGGTTGTAGGCGTACCGCGCGCTCTTTCGATCGAGACGGGTAGCCTCACGGAACGCGTGCTCGGCTTCGGCCGCGCGGCCGTTCCCGCCGAGCGTCATGCCGAGCGAGTTCCAGTACGAGGCCATGGTTGGGGCGAGCCTCGCGGCCTCCGTCTGCTCACGGATGGCCTCGTCCACCGCCCCCAGGTCCCGCAGCAGATCCCCCAGCTTCGCGTGGAGCCCTGCGGTCTGCGGCGAGAGCTGCACCGCCTTCTCGTAGGCCTTGCGCGCCTCGGCCTTGCGGCCGAGGACGACGAGGTCCGCCCCCAGCCCTTCCCACGCCGGGGCGAAGGCCGGGGCGCGGCGCGCCGCCTCCTGGAAGTGACCGATGGCATCCGTGGGGCGCCCGAGGCCTTCGAGGGCGCGCGCCAGGTAGAAGTGCACCTCGAAGCTCTCGATCTTCCGCGCGAGAACGGCCTGGAAGCGCTGTGCGCTCGCGGCGTAGTCGCGATCGTGGAGGCGCAGCAGGCCCTCGCGGATCAGGTCGTTGGCGATCCGGAACTCCTCGACCTTGTCCTTCGGGTCGGCGCCCGGGGTCGCCGTCTCGGCCGCCACCCCACCGCCGACGTACCCGAGGGCGCCCAGCTTCTCGATCAGCTCCGGCGCCATCGCCGGCGCCGGACCGGTCGGGGACACGCGGGCCGACGCGCGCTCGGCATCCAGGACGCGCCCGAGCGCCGAGCGCAGCGCCGCCGCCTTCGCCGGCTCCGTGGCGGCGAGGTTGCGGGCCTCGCCGGGATCGATCGAGAGGTCGTACAGCTCGGGGCGGGGCGCCTGGATGTACTTGAAGCGCCCGTCGCGCAGGACCCTGAGGTCGCTCCACCCGAAGTGGAGGAGCGGCACGAGCGACTCGGCGTAGACGCTCCGCTCATCCCGCCGGGCGCCGCCGCGAAGCTCGGGGCCCAGGGTGCGGCCCGCAAGCGGTGACGAGGCTGGCGGCAGGCCTAGCAGGTCCAGGGCCGTCGGAAAGACGTCTACGAGTCCGCACCGTCCCCGGGAGGCGCGTTCCGGGGACCACGCCGGGCCCGCGGACGAAGAACGGGACGCGCAGCGTCGACTGATACACGAAGAACCCGTGGAGCGTCTCTCCGTGGTCGCCCAGCCCCTCGCCATGGTCGGCGGTGACGACGAGCGCCGTCTCGCCGGCGATCCCGAGGCGGGTCAGGGCGGCCTCGAGGCGCCCCACCTGCTCGTCGGCGAAGGCCACCTCGCCGTCGTACGGCCGCTCGCGGAAGCGCGTGGCCCAGGGCTCGGGCGGCTCGTAGGGGTCGTGGGGGTCGTAGAGATGCAGCCAGAGGAACAGGCGCTTTTCCGCCGATCCGGCGCGGGCCTTGTCGAGCCAGGCGATCGCCTCGTCGGTCGTCGCATCTCCCCTGCGCTGGAGGGTGTTCAGGAACTGGGCGGCCTCACCCGCGTCGCCGATCTTGTCGCCGTACGCGTCGAACCCGCGGCCGAGACCCGACGAGGCGTCGAGGACCACGGAGGAAACGAACGCGCCGGTGGCGAAGCCCGCGTTCTTCAGGACCTCGGCCAGGAGCGGGACGCCCGGCACCACCGCCGGCGAGATGTTGTCGCGGATGCCGGTCTCGGACGGCAAGCGGCCCGTGAAGATCGTGACGTGGGACGGCCGGGTCAACGGGACGTGGGCCGAGGCCTCGGGCGCCATGGCGCCTTCGCGGGCGAGGGCGTCGAGGTGCGGGGTCGCCGCGTCGCGATCGCCGTAGGCGCCCACGTGATCCGCCCGCAGCGTGTCGATGGTCACGATCACGAGATGCCGCGCGGGGTGCGGGCCGGGGATCGAGCCCCCTCGGCACGCAGCCGACAGGACCACGAGCAGCCCCAGGATCGAGGGCCGGGGAAGCCTCACGTGCCGGCGCGTTGGAGCCGCTCCGCGATGGCCGCCTCGCGCTGCGCGTCGGCGTCGCGCCCCTGGCGATTGAACACGTCGGCCAGGACGAAGTGGCCGAGGGGCGCGTAGCGCGGGTCGGGCTTGGCGGAGAGCCCCTTGCGCGCCCATTCCGCGGCACCGGCCAGGTCGCCCGTGTCCAGGAGCGCCTTGGCCAGATACAGCTGCCCGGTCCCGAACTCCGGCTGCAGCTCCGCCGACCGGCGGAAGAGCGCCACGGCCTCCCCGAGGCGCCCCTTCTTCTGGAGGAGCTTGGCCAGGTTGAACGCGGCCCGTGAGGCCTTGGCGTTGTGGGCCAGCTCCGCCTGGTACGCCTCGATGGCCTTGTCGATCTCCCCCCGCTCCTCGTACGCGAGGCCGAGGTTGAAGCTCGCCGTGTCGAGGCCCGGCTTCTTCTCGAGGGCGAGCTTCAGCGACTTCTCCGCGTCGTCGTAGTGCTTCGCCTCGATCTGGCTCTCGCCCAGCTTCAGCAGGAAGCGGTGCTCGTCCACCTTGCGGCTCAGGGCGTCCTGGATGACCGCCTGGGCCTTGTCCTGCTCCCCCCGGCGCATGTAGAGGTCGGCGAGCTGGAAGAGCACCTTGCCGTTCCGTGGATCGAGCTGCCTCGCCCGATCGAAGCCGACGCGCGCCTCCTCGAGGCGCCCCATGTCCTTGTAGGCCACGGCCAGGCTGAAGAGCGCACCCTGGTGATCGGGGTCGCGCTCCAGTGCCAACCGGTACGACGCGATCGCCTCGGCGGGCTTCTTGGCCTTCTTCTGGAAGTTCCCCAGGAGCATGTAGGCCTCGACGATGTCGGGGTCCTCCGCGAGGGCCTCCTTCACCTTCGCGATGGCCTCGTCCAGGTGTCCCTCGACCGAGGCGCCGCCCGCCTGCTTGAGGAGGTTGTAGAGGTGGATCTTGTCCTTGGGATCGCCCCGCGGACGGTCCTCCAGGTGCCGGGCGCTCACGCTGCCGCCGATGTAGCCGAGGGCGGCGAGCTTCTCCTCCGTTTCGTTGTCGACCGCCTGCGGGCCCTTGGCCGCCGTGGCGCTCGTCACGCCGGCCAGGTGCGCGGTGAGGGCGGCGTCCAGCGCGCCGATCCGGCCGGCCTCGTCCTTCGATCGGTCCGTCAGCTCCTGTGGGTCCGCCTGCAGGTCGTACAGCTCCGGCCGCGGCGCGCGGATGTACTCGAACCGGCTGTCCTGGATCGAGAGCAGCTCGCTCCAGCCGTAGTGGTAGCGCGGGTACCAGCTCTCCGACTGCGCCACGAGCGACATGTGGGCGCCGCGGGCGAGCGGCACGAGGCTGACGCCCTGCACGGCCTTGGGGGCCGCCACGTGGAGCATCTCGAGGGCGGTGGGCATGAGGTCGACGATGCGGATCTGGTCGGCGATCTCGCGGGCCGGGACGCCGGGGCCCGCGATGACGACCGGGATGTGGGTCACGGCGTCGTAGACGAAGAACCCGTGTGTCTGCTCCCCGTGCTCGCCGAGCATCTCGCCATGGTCCCCCGTGACGACGACGAGCGTCTCGCCCAGGCGCCCGTCCTGATCCAGGGCGTCGAGGAGCCGGCCGAGCTGCCCGTCGGCGGTGGCGATCTCCGCGTCGTAGGCGCCGATCATCGTGTGGGGGAAGCGCGAGCGGTACGGCTCGGGAGCCTCGTAGGGAGTATGGGGATCGTAGAGGTGCACCCAGGCGAAGAACGGCCGCTCCTTGTCCGCGTCGATCCAGGAAAGGGCCTGGTCCACGGTTTCGGCGCCGGGACGCTGCACCGCGTCCATCCCGGGGGCGTCGGCGAACTTCTCGAGGTCGAAGTCGTCGAAGTATCTCTCGAACCCCTGGGCGATCCCCCAGCGGTGGTCGAGGACGAAGGCCGAGACGAAGCCGCCGGTGCGGAAGCCGTGCTCGCGCAGCGTCTCGGCGAGGGTGGCCTGGTCGTCCGCCAGGTAGAAGCCCCCGTTGTCCCGCACGCCGTGCCAGGCGGGAAACGTCCCCGTCATCAGGGACGAGTGCGCGGGCAGCGTGAGCGGAACCACGGTCGCGGCGCGGGCGAAGCGCAGTCCCGACCGCGCGAGGGCGTCGATCCTGGGCGTCTGGGCCGCCGCGTACCCGTAGCACCCGAGGTGGTCGGAGCGCAGCGTGTCGATCGACACGAGGAGCAGGTTTCGAGGGGCGCCGGGCGGAAGGATCGCGCGCGCCCAGCGGGGGCGGGCCAGGGCGAGCCACGCCGCGGCGAGAACGGCGACGAGGCCGACGACAGCGAGAGCGCGACGCACCGGGGTATTCTAACCACTACGATCACGAGCGAGCCCCACGCCCGTCGCCTCCTCGTTCCGGCCGCGGCCGTGGTGCTGCACCTTGCCGCGGCGGCGCAGCCGGGTCGCGTCGAGACGCTCTATTCCCGGGGCCTGTTCCCACCGATCGCGCGAACTCTCTCGGCCGTCTCGTCCCGCGTTCCGTTTCCGGTGGCAGAGCCGCTCCTGGTCCTGGCCCTTGCCGCCGCGGCGACGCTCGCGATACGACGCCTGTGGCGGCTCCGGTCGCGGCGCTTCTGGCCCGCGCTCCTCGAGGTCCTCGCGCGGACGGCCTTCCTGGCCGGTGTCGTCGACATCGCCTTCCTCGCGCTCTGGGGGCTCAACTACCACCGCGAGACGCTGGCCCGGTCGGCCGCGCTCGAGATCCGGACGTCGTCGCCTGCCGAGCTCGAGGCGCTCGCACACGACCTCGTCGAGGAGGCCAACGCGCTACGGGTGGGCCTCGCCGAGGACTCCGGGGGCGTCTTCCAGCTGCCGGCCGGCCCCCGCGAGGCGTTCGCCCGGGCGGCCGCCGGCTTCGAGGCGGCGCGCGAGCGCCTTCCGTTTCTCCAGGCGCCCCCCGCTCGGCCGAAGGCGGCTCTCCTCTCGGCGCTCCTCTCGGGCCTCGCCATCTCCGGGATCTACTCCCCCTTCACGGCCGAGCCGCTCGTGAACGGCGAGGTCCCCGACCCCGATCTCCCTTTTTGCGCGGCCCACGAGGCGGCCCACGCCGCCGGCTTCGCCCGCGAGGACGAAGCCAACTACCTGGCCTCGCTGACCTGCCGCCTCCACCCCGACGCGGACTTCCGGTACTCCGGCACGATGGCCGCCAGCGCCTACGCCATGGGCGCGCTTGCGTCGGTGGACCGCCCGTCCGCCAAGCGCCTCCACGGTACGCGCTCCGCGGCGGTCGTCCGCGATCTGGACGCCCTCGCCGCCTGGTCGGCCCGCCACGAGGGACGCGTCGCCGAGGCGTCGCGGCGGGTCAACGACGCATACCTGAAGGCGCAGGGAACGCCCGATGGCGTGCGGAGCTACGGCCGGTTCGTGGACCTGCTCCTGGCCGAGCGGCGAGCCGCAGGGCGCCCCGTCAGCCGGGCGGAATGACCGGTACCGCGTGCTAGCATCCCGCCGCGTGGGGCCTACCCTCGTGCGACTCGCCGCGGCGGCAGCGACGATCCTCTCGGCGGGAGCCGCCTCCCCACAGGAGCCGCGCTTCCGCGAAAGGGTCGACGTCTCCCGGGTCCTCCTCGACGTGCGCGTCGTGGACGGCCACGGCAACCCCCTCCCCGACCTCGACGCGGCGGACTTTCGCGTGAGCGTAGACGGTCGCGAGGTTCCGGTGGAGTCGGCTCGATGGGTCTCGGGCACGACGCCCTACGCCGAGGGCCTGACGCCGGAGCAGGCGGCGGAGGCCCACGCGCCGGCCGCGCCGGCGGGCCGGAGGCTGGTCTTCCTTTTCCAGAAGGACCTGTCGGACGCGTCGTACATCACGGGCTTCCTGCGGATGCGGCGCGAGGCGCGCCGCCTCCTGGATAGCCTGCCGGCCCGGGACGAGGTGGCCATCCTGTCCTTCGACAGCCACCTGAAGCTCTGGGTCGACTTTACGAGCGATCGGGCGCTCCTCCACAAGGCGATCGAGCACTCGGTGATCTTCGAGCGAGAGCCCCCGGTGGGGCCCGATCCCGAGCCCGGCTCCTTCGCCGCGCACTTCGACCGAGCCGCCGCGAGGGACGCGGCGACGCTCGAGACGGCCCTGCTGGTCCTCGGAAGGGGCCTCCAGCCTCTCCCGGGAGGCAAGTCCGTGGCCCTCTTCGGCGCGTGGATGGGGAGCCTCGGCGGGAGTGGAGTGCAGCTCTCCTCCGACTACGCAGAGGCTCGCCGCGCTCTCGTCGCCGCTCGCGCGACGGTCTTCTCCCTCGACGTGACCGACGCCGACGCCCACACGCTGGAGGTCGGCCTCCAGCAGGTGGCCGAGGACACCGGCGGCTTCTACGTGCGGACGCGCAACTTCCCGACGCTCGCCATGGACCGGCTGGAGCGCGCCATCGCCGGCTACTACAGCCTTTCCTTCGAGAAGCCGGCGCTACTCTCCGGGAGCCACACGGTCTCGATCACCCTGACGCGGCGCAAGGGGACTGTGCTGACGACCGGGCACTACGTGGACTGAATCCTCAGCCGGCCAGGAAGTCGGCCATCACGGGCGAGAAGCGGTCGAAGTCCACGAGGAACGAGTCGTGCCCCTGGACCGAGGGGAGCGGGACGAAGCGGGACGTCCGGCCCAGGTCGCGGAGGACGTTCGCGATCTCCTCCTGCTGGTCGATGGGAAAGAGGAAGTCGGACTCGACGCCGATCACCAGCGTGCGCTCGGCCTGGATCTTCCCCAGGCCCGCCTGGACGCTCCCCCCGTGCTCGGCGACGTCGAAGAGGTCCATGGAGCGCGAGAGGTAGAGGTAGCAGTTGGCGTCGAAGGTCCCGATGAACTTCTGGGCGTGGGCCTCGAGGTAGCTCTCGATCTCGAACTCGATGCCGAAGACGCCGTCCTTGCGGTCGCGAACCTCCACCCGCTCACGCGCGAAGCGCTCCCGCCATTCGCGGGCCGAGCGATACGTGATGAGGCCGAGCTTCCTCGCGAGACGAAGCCCCGTGCGGGGCCCGGCACCGTCCTCGTAGTCGCCGTCCTTCCACTCGGGGTCGCTCCGGATGGCCTCGCGCTGGACCGAGCGGATGGCGATGGCGAAGGGCGTCGCTCGCGTCGCGGAGGAGATCGTGACCAGCTGGCGGACCTCGGCCGGAAACAGGATCGAATAGGCGAGGGCCGTCATCCCGCCCAGGGACGGCCCCACGAGGGCGTGCAGCCGCCCGATGCCGAGGGAGAGGACGACGCCGCGAGCGGCGAGGGCGATGTCCTCGATCGCGAGCACCGGGAACGACATCCGGTAGCGTTTCCCCGTGGCGGGGTTGATCGACGCCGGACCCGTGGAGCCGTGGCAGCTCCCCAGGGAGTTCACGCAGATCACGAAGAAGCGCCGCGTGTCGATGGCGAGGCCGGGGCCGACCATGGCCTCCCACCACCCCGGCGTCGGGTCTTCGGCGCTGGACCGGGCGTGGGCGGACGGGGACAGGCCGGTCACGATGAGGATCGCGTTGTCTCTCGCCTCCGTGAGCGTCCCCCAGGTCTCGTAGGCGACCTCCACCTCCGGCAGGACACCCCCGTGGCGCATCGGAAACGGCCCGGGGATGCGCACCATCCTCTTCATCGCGCTTGAACTTACCACGGCCCGCCGGCGTGGCAGGCCGAGGCTCCTGATGGTAGCCTCGCGCCGATGAAGCTCCTGAAGGCCCTCGTGATCGCGGTCGTCGTCCTGGCCGCCGGCGCCGCCGCCGCGGCCGTCTGGGTGGCGCGCCGCGCCCTGCCGGTGGTGGACGGTACGGTTCGGGTGACCGGGGTCTCCGGTCCGGTGGAAGTCGTCCGCGACCGTTGGGGCGTCCCCCACGTCTTCGCGGCCACCGACGACGACGCGTACTTCGCCCTCGGGTACGTGACCGCCCAGGACCGCCTCTTCCAGATGGAGCTGAACCGGCGTCTCGCCCAGGGCCGCCTGTCGGAGATGTTCGGGCCTACGACCGTCAAGGTCGACCGGCTCTTCCGCACGATGGACTTCGCCGGGACGGGACGCCGGATGATGGCGGCGGCGCGCCCGGAGGCCGTGGAGGCGGCAAGGGCTTACGCCCGGGGCGTCAACGCCTGGGTCTCGGCCCTCGGCGGACGCCTTCCCCCGGAGTTCGCGCTCCTCGGCATCGGCTTCGAGCCCGCGAAGGCCGACGACTTCGCCGGGATCCTCGGCTTCATGTCCTGGCGCCTCAACCTCTCGTGGGACTTCGACCCCCTGTACGAGCGCCTCGTCCAGAAGGTGGGCGACGATCGCGCCGCCGAGCTCTTCCCCTACAACCTCGGCGGGTCGCCGTCGGTCTACCCCGAAACGCTCCCCGCGGCGATGCCGGTGCGCAGCGCGCTCTTCGATCTTTCCCCGGAGGAAACCGCGCTCGTCTCCTTCGGTCCCTCGCTTCGCGCGAGCAACAACTGGGTCGTGGGGCCGTCGAAGAGCACGACCGGGCATCCGATCCTCTGCAACGATCCCCACCTCGCCCACGGCCTGCCGGGGATCTGGTACGAGGCGCAACTCAAGACGAAGACCCAGGACGTCATCGGCGTCACGATCGCGGGCTTCCCCCTCGTCGTGATCGGCCACAACCGCGACATCGCCTGGGGGATGACGAACCTCATGCTCGACGCGGCCGACTTCTTCGTCGAGAAGATCGACCCGACCGATCCGAGCCGCGTGATGAGCCGGGGCGAGTGGGTGCCGGTCAAGACCCGCGCCGAGACGATCAAGGTCAAGGGCGGAGCCGACGTCTCCCTCGAGGTGCGGAGCACGCCCCATGGTCCGCTCGTGAGCGACCTGATGGCCGGCGAGTCGCGCGCTCTGTCCTACCAATGGAACTACGCCATGCCCAACGGGGCCGGTGAGGTCGACGCCCTCTATGCGCTCGACCGCGCCCGCAACTGGACCGAGTTCCGCGCGGCCCTGCGCGGCTTCGGCTCCGTGGCCCAGAACGTGGTCTACGCGGACCGGGAGGGGCACATCGGCCTCCAGGCGGTGGGCGCCATCCCCCGCCTCACGGGGCGAAAGGAAGGGACGCGGTTCCGTGTGGGTTGGGACGGGTCCGAGGACTGGGACGGCTTCGTGCCCTTCGAGGACCACCCGTGGTCCCTCGACCCCGCGCAGGGGTGGCTGGCGTCGGCCAACAACCCCACGGTGCCGGCCCCGGCGCCCTACTACATCTCGTCGCAATGGGAGCCCGTCGACCGGATCACGAGGATCCAGGAGCTGCTGCGCGCCAAGGACAAGCTGTCGGTCGACGACATGAAGCGCATCCAGGGCGACACGACCGTCGTCTCCGCGCGCCGGTTGGCGCCCCTCGTCGTCGCGGCTTTCGACGCCCGCCCGTCGGCACAGGCGATGGTGACGTCGGCGGTGACGCTGCTCCGAGGCTGGGACGGGGACATGAAGGCCGAGAGCCCTGCGGCGACGCTTTTCGCGGTCCTGTACCGGCGCCTCTTCTACGCCATCTTCGAGGACGAGATGGGCGACGCCCTGGCCCGCGACTACCGGAATCAGGCCAACGTCTCCGCGATCATGATCGCGACGGTGATGGCCGGCGGCCACGACCGCTGGTTCGATCGTGTGGACACGCCGGGCGTCGAGGGCCGCGACGACATCCTGCGCGACACGTTCGAGAAGACCGTGGCGGAGCTTTCGGGGACCCTCGGCGGGGAGCCGCGGACGTGGGCCTGGGGGCGCCTCCACACCCTGGAGCTGGAGCACCCTCTCGGCCGCGCGTCCCAGATCCTCGGCTTCTATTTCGACAGGGGCCCCTTCCCCGTCCCCGGGCACAACCAGTCGGTCGACAAGATGGAGTACGCCGAGTCGGACTTCCGCGTCCTCCACGGCCCGTCCATGCGGCAGATCACCGACTTCTCGGACCTGGACCGGTCGCTGGCGGTGCTGCCCGGCGGAGAATCGGGGATCCCCGCGTCCCCCCACTACGCCGACCTCACGCCCCTCTGGCTGGCCGGTGAGTACCACGCCTTCCCCATGGAGCGGGCCGCGGTCGACGCCGTGGCCGAGTCGCGCCTGGTCCTGACGCCGTGACCGCGCGTCTCCCGGAGACGATGACGGCCATCGAGATCGAAGCACCCGGTGGGCCCGAGGTGCTGCGCGCCGTGGAGCGCCCGGTCCCGGCTCCGGGTCCCGGCGAGGTCCTCATCGGCGTCGACGCTGCCGGCGTCAACCGTCCCGACGTCCTCCAGCGGCAGGGGAAGTACGCGCCCCCTCCCGGTGCGTCGGACATCCCCGGCCTCGAGGTCAGTGGCGCGATCGAGGCGCTGGGCGAAGGCGTGAGCGAGTGGAAGGTCGGTGACCGCGTCACGGCCCTCGTGGCGGGCGGCGGATACGCCGAATATTGTGCAGCGCCCGCGCCCCAGTGCCTGCCGATCCCGAAGGGCCTCGACATCGTCGCAGCCGCCGCGCTCCCCGAGACCTGCTTCACGGTCTGGACCAATGTCTTCACCCGCGGACGCCTGACCGCGGGCGAGACCTTCCTGGTCCATGGCGGGACCAGCGGCATCGGGACGACGGCGATCCAGATGGCGCGCTGCTTCGGCGCGCGTGTCTTCGCCACGGCCGGCTCCGCCGCCAAGTGCGACGCCTGCCGGCGTCTCGGCGCGGAGGACGCCTTCGACCGGACCCGGGAGGATTTCGTCGCGCGGGTGCACGAGGCCACGGGCGGGCGCGGCGCCGACGTGATCCTCGACATGGTGGGAGGCGACTACCTCCCGCGGAACCTCGCCGCCCTCGCGCCCGAGGGACGCCTCGTCCAGATCGCGCTGATCGGAGGCGCCACGGGAACGCTGAGCCTCCAGGAAGTGATGCAGCGCCGTCTGACGATCACCGGCTCGACGCTCCGTCCGCGCACGGTGGCGGAGAAGGGAGCCATCGCCCGAGCCCTGCGGGAGCAGGTGTGGCCCCACGTCGAGGCGGGGCGCCTCAGACCCGTGATCCACGCGACCGTTCCCCTGGCCCAGGCGGCGGACGCTCACCGGATGATGGAAGCGGGCGAGCACGTCGGAAAGATCGTGCTGACCGTGGCGCGCCCGGGATCCTGACGGCATGCCCTTCGAAGAGACCCTGCTCCGGGCGATCCACGCGCGGGGCGGCCCGGCCCTCGACGTGCTCTTCCGCTTCTCCCACCAGCTGGGCACGTTTCCGTTCTGCGCGCTCGTCGTGCTGAGCGTGGCCGCCTGGTGCCTGCGCCACCGCCCGCGGCGCGAAGCATGGCTATGGCTCGGGGTTGGCGTCTCCACGTACGCCGTTCAGGAGGGGTTGAAGCTCCTCGTCGCCCGCCCGAGGCCCGCGCTGTGGCCGGCGCTCGTACCGCAGTCCGGCTACTCCTTCCCGAGCGGCCACGCCCTGGCTGCCGCCACGTTCTATCCCCTGCTGGCGTGGACGTGGGCACGGGCCCGTCCGAGCGAGACCAGGGCCGCCTGGTGCGTGGCAATCCTCCTGGCGTCCTACGTCGGCTTCGGGCGCCTCTACCTGGGCGTGCACTGGCCGACCGACGTGCTGGCGGGTTGGAGCCTGGGCGCGGTCCAGACCGCGCTCGTGATGCGGGCCGCCGGGGGGAAGAACCAACCGGCCATATGACACAAAACGGGCCTTGCACCTACCGCTCGGTAGGTGCATAATTCGCATCGACATCCGGAGTGACCCGCCTTGGCGGGCCCGGCAACCTGGGGGGACATCCCAAGGTGCCGCTTTCGCGAGCCGCCACGAAGGCTCGCGGAAAGATGCGGTCTCGGTCGTCATCGAGACAAAGAAGTGTCCAGCGCGGTAGTCCCGCGCGCTCCGGGTGTCTTCTTCGAGAGGAGAAGACACCATGCCTCGAGCGACTCACGAACCCGACCCCGATCATCATCTCTGGCGGAACGGGCGCCTCTTCTGGGTGGCGTTCACCGTTCACCTTCCCGGCTGGCAGAAAGAACGCATCCGACTGTCCCTCGGCACCGCCGACCTGCTGGAGGCCCGGCAGCGCCGGGACCAGCTCCTGCGCGACTATCCGAGGCAACGCCAGTGCGAGCTGTCGCTGCGGCTCAACCCCCGGCCCACGCGACGCTACGAGACGGGCGACCGCCGCCCCGACGTCGCCGCCTGAGCGACCGGGAACCGCTGACGACGAGCGCTCCGCAGGATACGGATAGCGTATCGGCTGAGCGCCGGGAAATAGGCGGGCCAACGGTACGGTAGCGCGGGGAGCCGGAGCAGGTCCGGGCTCCCCGCCTACCCACTACCGCCGCGGCTGCGGGGTCCCGTCCTCCGAGATCGCTGACGGTGTCGATCGACGCGCTCGTGGTCGTGTGGCTGAGCGGCCGATGTGCGGCGGGGCCGCTCGGAACGGCCCGCCCACGAAGGTCGCCGGACCTGGCGAGACCCAGCAGCGCGAGCATCAGAAACAAGTACCTCATGGCGGAAATCTCCTTGCAAAGGGGCGTGGGACGCCCTGTCTATCTCTGTGTATACTAGTGTAACCCTGCGACGCGAGTGGGGAGACGGGGCACTTGCCGAGGGAGGGGCGATCGAACTAATGTTTGAGGCGAAATCCTATGGAACCTGACACCCTCGTGGACCTGTTGCTGGGCGAGAGCCCGCGTGAAGCCGCCCTGCGCACCCTCGAGTGGATCCGGGCGCACAGCCAGGCGCGCTCGGTTTCGCTCTGGCGTGTGGCCGGGGGTTCCCCGTCCCTCGAGCTGGGGGCCGCCGTGGATCAGGAGACGATTGCCGGTGTGCGGAGCGCCCTCGAACGGGGCCAGACCTCCATCGAGTCCGGGCAGCCCTACAGGGCCGAAGGGGAGCTGCTGGTCAGCATCGAGAGCGACCTCGCGACGAGCCACGTCCTGTACGTCGACGGCCTCCTCGGGGACAGGCGCGACGTCGAGGCCGTCAGCACCTACGCGCGCGTAGCGCTCCGCGCCTTGCGCCACCCCGGCACGGGCGCCGCGCGCCTGACCGAAGAGGCGAAGCGCGACGAGCTCGTGTCCCTGCTGCGCCTCCACGAATGGAACATCGCCCGCGTCGCGCGGGCACGCAGGGTCACCCGGAAGACGATCTACGAGTGGCTCAAGAAGTTCAACATCTCCCGTGAGCGGGTGCAGAAGGCTTGACCCCCCAGCAGATCCTCGTGGCGAGCCTGGCCCAGCTCGGTCTGGCGCTCTGCCTCGCCGGCGTGGTCGCTCCGTGAGCGGTTCCGCGTCTCCCGCGGCTTCACCCTCTACCTCGCGGCGTGCCTCGTCGGCAACCTGACCGTCACCCTCTGGCCCTCCGTCTTCTTCACGGCGAGCTGGTGGCTGGCGCGGTCCATGGTCTACAACGCCTTGCGGCTCGCGACCGCCCTGGAGCTCGTCTACTGGACGTTCTCGGCGATGCCGGGCGCGCACCAGACCGCCCGCGGGCGTCCTCCTCGCGATCCTGGGCCTCACGTTCGTGAGCCTCGTGTTCCTGCCCGACGGTGGGGGCGAGGACAGCGTGCGGCTCATCCTCCTCCCGAGGATGCTGAACGGCGCCATCTGGCTCTTCGCCGCGACGGTGGGCGTGAGCCTCCTCTACCACGTGCCCCGTCCACCCGTGGCACCGCGCGATCATGACGGGCTTCGCCGCCTACCTCACGGTGTTCACGGTCCTGCAGCGGCTGATCGCCGTGCTGGGGTGGGATCTCCTCGCCCTGATCAATACCTCGGAGCCCCTCTCCTACGTCGCTGCTCCTCGGCTATTGGACGTGGGCGGCCTGGCGGACCGACGAGGCCCCATCGATCGATCCCGAAGTGCTTGGTATGATTCAGCCCTGGAGGGCGTGATGTGGCTCATCGCGTTGACGCTGCTGGGCGGACTGGCCTTCTTGATCATGATGGGCCGGCTCGACGAGGTGGCGACGCTGCGGGACTGGGAGATCGCCTTGAACCCCGAGGGGCACGAGGTGCTGACGCGGGTCGCGGAGCACGTCCGGGCCGAGCGCGGAATGGCCGAGGAGTCCTACGCCCGCGCCGTCGAGGCGCGACGGGACGGCTCGCTCGACGAAGCGGTCCGCTTCCTCCACACCGGGCTCGAAGGTGGTGGAGTCCTGCTCCGAGACGCTCCCGAGCCTCCTCAAGAACCTGGCGGTCCTCTCGTGGCAGGCGGCGGCGATACTCCCCACGCCTCCTCTTCGGCCGCTCCGATTCCACATGGCCCAGCTCCGCACGCTGGCGGGGCTCCACGCCGTCGGGCACCATCTCCTCGCGACCACGCGCGAGCGCTTCCGTCTTCGCGTCGCCGTCCTGCGCTACGGCCTCAGGGCCGCCCTCGGCATGCTGCGGCGCTCCACCCAGTCTCTCGTGATGCAGCCCGAGGGCCTGGCCAACTGGACGCGCGTCGCCATGATCCGCGCCGACCTCGGCACGCTGACCGACGAGTCCCTCGAGAGCCTTCGCGTGCTCCTCGCATCGCTGGCCGCCGTGCGCCGGGCACCCGGCCACCGGCCCGCGGGGCAGGAATCCCGAGGGTAGGGGCTACTCCTTCACGATCCAGAGCGTCGCAGCCGGGACGCTCCCCAGCAGCAGGCGGTTCCCCGGGTTGCCGAGGGTGAGCTGCACCGTCCTGTCCGTCCCCGCGTTGGCCGTGCCGTCGTCGAGGACCGTGATCGCGAACGTCTTGGTCGTTTCGCCGGCCCCGAACGTCAGCGTCCCGCTCGCCTGGCTGTAGTCGGTGCCGTCCACTCCGGTGCCGTCGGCCGTGGCGTAGTCCACGGTCGCGAGGCTCGAGGTCCCGCCCGTGCGCGTCACGGTGATCGTGACGGTGCCGGCCCCTTCCGCGACGCTGTAGTCCGTGGCGCTGAACTGGGCCTTCCCGGCCACGTCGTTGTCCAGGATCGTGAGCACCGTCGTGCTCGGCGTCCCGAGCTCGGCCCCGGCGGGACCGGTGAGGGCGAGGTCGATCGTCTCGCTTCCCTCCGCAACGGTGTCGGGGCTCAGCGCGATGGGAATGAACTTGAGGTATTGGCCGGGCAGGAAGGTCAGGGTCCCCGGGTTCAGGGTGTAGTCGGCGCCCCCGCCCGTCGCGCTGCCGCCCGTGACGGCGTACCCCACCGTCGCGGTCCCCACGAGGCTGCCCGTTCTCCTCACCAGGATGTTCGTGGCCTTCCAGGCCTCGCCCACGACGGAGGCCGCCGCGCTGAACTGCACCGTCGGCTCGTTGTCGGTGATGTTCACGACGGCGGATCCCAGCGCCCCGATGATCGCGGCGCCGCTGTCCCAGATCGGGGAGCCGAGGGCGAGGTTCAGGGTCTCGGTCCCCTCGTCGAGGGTGTCGTTCACGATGGGGATCGCGAAGGTCTGGAGGGTCACGCCCGGCCCGAACGTGAGGGTGCCCGGGACGGCCAGCGTGTAGTCGGCCCCGTTCGTCGCCGTCCCGCCCGTCACGTCGTAGTTCACCATCACCGTGCCGGCCAGGTCCCCCGTGCGTCTCACCACGATCGTGGCCTTCGGCGTGGCCTCGTTCACGGTGTACGTGGCCGCGCTGAACTGGAGCGTGGGGGGGGCGTTCGGGTTCGTGATCCGGAGCGTCGCGGCGTTCAGGACAGGGTCGAGGACGGCAGACCCGGTGCTCCAGGTCGGCGGCCCCAGAGACAACCCGACGGTCTTCTGGGCATCCACGAACGGGTCCTTCAGGACGGGGACCGAGAACAGGCGGCTCGTGACGTTGGGACCGAAGGTGAGCGTCCCCGAGACGTCCTTGTAGTCGGTTCCGGGTATGGCCGACGCGCCGGTCGTCGCATAGGGCACGGTGACGATCCCGGAGAAGGGAGCGCTGCGCCGCACGGTGATCAGCGCATACGGCTGCGAGGTCTTGACGTCGTAGGTCGCGCTGCTGAATGCGAGGGTCGGCTCGGCCCCCAGGATCGTGACCGTGGCCACCGCGGGAGCGGTGAGAGAGGCTCCTCCCATGGGCGCGGTCAGGGCGACCGTGAAGGTCTTGGCACCCTGGAGGTCCTGGGCGATCGGCACCGTGAACGTCTGGCGCGTCGCGCCGATCCCCGCCGCGAGGAACGTCAGGTCCCCGGACGTGTCGGTGTAGTCCGTGCCGGCCGCCGCGGTCCCGTCCGCCGTGGCGTAGTGGACCGTGACGGGGCTCGCCAGCCCTCCGCTCCGGTAGACCGTCAGCGTCGCGGTGCCCGCGGCAGCGTGCGCGTCCACCGAATAGGTCGGCCACAGGAACCGGACCTTCCCGCCGATGTCGTCGTCCACGATCGTCAGGACCGCCGTGCTCTGCGCCCCGAGCGCCGCGCCGAAGAGCGCGGGCTGCGGGTTGTCGAGGCTCACCAGCACCGTCTCGGGTCCCTCCGCCAGCGTGTCCCGCACGACGGGGATCGAGAAGTACGCGGTCGTCGCGCCGGGACCGAACGTCAGCGTCCCGTGGGTCATCGCGTAGTCCGCGGGCTGCGTGGCGGAGCCGTCGACGGTGGTGTAGTCCACGGTGGTTCCCGCCGCGCTCCCTCCCGAGCGGACCACCTTGATCGTGGCGATCCCCGCGCGCTCGCTCACCGTGAAGCGCGGCGCGCCGAGCTGCACGGTCCCCGGCACGTCGTCGTCCACGATCGTGGCGACTCCCTGGGCCTTGACGATGGTCGCGCCTGTGGCGGTCGAGAGGTTCACGGCGAATGTCTCGGCCGGCTCGATGTTCCAGTCCCCGCGCACCCAGACGTAGATCGTTCCCTTGAGCACGCCCGCGGGGATCGTGAGGGTTCCCGAGACCGGGAGGTAGTCCTGGCCCACTCCGGCGGCACCGGTCGCCGTCCCGTCCTGCGTCGCGTAGGCGACGGTCGTCGTGGCGCCGCTCACGGTCGAAAGCTCCACGGTGAGGGCCATCCGTTTGAAGCCGACGTTCCCTTCGGTGACCGGCGCTGGGTCGTCGATCGAGACGTCTGGGGGCGCGTCGTCGTTCAGGATGGTCGCCTGCCCGTGGCCGTCGGCGATGACGGCGCCCGTCGCGGCGCTCAGGTTCAGGAGGAAGGTCTCGTCGTTCTCGTAGAGCACGTCACCGTTCACCATGACGGTGACGCTCTGGCTCGTGACGCCCGGCGCGAACGTCAGGGTCCCGGAGGTCGCGGCGTAGTCCGACGGGGCCACGGCCGTTCCGTTGGCGGTCGCGTATCTCACCGTGATGGCGCCCGCCGACGGCCTCGACAGCGTCACGGAGAAGGTCGCTGCGGTCGTCCCGGAGTTCCCCTCGACGACCGTCACGTCGCCCACCGAAACGGCCGGGAGGAGGGCGATCGTGGCGGCAATGAGCGTGTTGCCGTTCACGGACCCGAGGCCCGTGACGCGGTCGTACCCTGCGCCGGCGCCAAAGCCCGCCACGCCGGGCACGCTGTTGTCCCCGCTCTTCACGTCGTGGAACACCGCCGTGCCGCCCCCGGCGTATTGGTTCGTCCCCAGCTGGTACAGGGTCGGGTTCATGTTTCCGAGGCGAGTGGCGGCCTTCTGGACGATGAGCGCCATGATCCCGGCGAAGGACGGCGACGCCGCCGAGGTCCCGCTCACGACGAAGAGGCTCCCGCCCTGGTACACGAGGTAGCCGTCGTGGCCGGCCGACGTGAGGGCGACGTCGGGCACGTCGCGCTTCCCGTCGGCGGGGACGCCGGGCGCGGACTGCCAGGAGGGCTTGGCGTAGACGCTGCTCGCGCCGCCGCCCGAGGACCAGAGGTTCGAACCCCCGGCGACGTTGCCGCTCTCGTTCCAGGCCACCTCGGGGATGTACGAGCGCGCCGACGCGCCGGTGAACGAATCGCTCGTGTCGAACCAATAGGCCGAGGGGTTCGCGGTGTCGGCGAGCTGAGTGCCGCCCACGCACACGTTGTAGGGCGTCGAGCACAGCCCCGAGACCGCCTGGGCGGAGCCGAAGGAATCGCCGCCCCCTTCGCAGCCCGCCGCCCCGCTGTCCCCCGAGGCGACGAACGACGTGATCCCCTGTGCCGCGGCCTGTGCCCAGAGGTTGTTGTAGAAGCTCAGCTCCCCCGCGCCCATCTGCGTCTCGCAGGAGCCGAAGCTCGTGCTCATGGCCGGCGCCAGGTTGTTGTTCACGATGTAGGCCGCCGAGAGGTCGACGCCGTCGGTGGCGCCGGACTGCGACACCACGAACTGGAGCGTCGCCCGTGGCGCCACGGCCCCGGCCCACTGCACGTCGAGGTCGGCCTCGGTCTCCTCGTTGCCGCCCAGGTTCCCCGGGGCGGGGCCGTTGTGGATCACGACGGGGTCGTTGGCCGGCAGGCCGAAGCTGCTCCGGAACGTCTGGACGTCGGACAGGTCGATGTCGCTGCGGCCCACGATGGCGATGGTCTGCCCGACTCCGTTGTTGCCGGCCCCGTAGGCCGCGTTCAGGCCGTAGATCGTGGCGAAGTCCGCCGGGGCCAGGTAGTGATTCCCCCCCCCGCTCGTGAACTGCGGATCGAGCTCGCCCGCGGCGAGTCGACGTGATCCCGAGAGCTGCGGGTGGCGGGGAAAGCTGTGGAGGGAGACGATCCCGAGGACGACGCCCGACAGCCCGCGAGGGATCGAGGGGTCGGTCGCGTTGGCGAACCGCGTCTTCCCGCCCACGTGGTAGTCGTGGATCTCGGTGGCAAAGGCCCGTTCGACCACCTGCGCCGTGCCACTGAACGTGATCCAGCCGCCGCCCTTGGCCACCTCGTCGACGCGGAACCCGTGCCCCGAGAGCCAGTCGGCGACGGCGCTCACCTCTTCGGCCGTGCGCCCGAACCTCTTCCCGAACTCCTCGGGGGTGAGCCACCGGTGGTACTCGGCGGAGGCGGGATCGTGCTGCCTCGCGAGGAGCTGGTCCAGCTCCTTCTGCGCCTCCGGCGGGGGCGACAGGGCCAGCATCATCCGGTTCATGGGGCGCTGGGGATCCGACCGCCCGCTGTCGAGATCGCGACGCGCGAGACCGTGGACGTTGCGACGAAGGACGACACGGTCGGAATCGTCGACGGGGCCGACCGGTGCGCCACGGCGCGCCGGCGTCACCTGCGCCGAGAGCCACGCGGGCCCACAGCACAAAGCCCAGGCCAGCACGACCGCCGAACGCAATCCCCGCCTGCCCACCTTCATGATGATGCGAGATCGCCTCGCAAAAGGCACGCGCCCCGAGCCCACCGAGTGATCGGGCTCACACGGCCCCCCTGTTGGGCGCGGATCTCTGGAGGGTTGCGGGCCCTGGCCTTCTGAGGCATCGTGACGCACGTGACGCAGGCTTGGAGGACGGCCGGCCTCGATGACGCCGCCCATGCGGCCCTGGCTCGGGGCCTGCCCGCCTCGGAGCTCTGGACGCTGCTCCTCGACGTCCTGGCCCACCGGGCGGCCGAGCGCGACGGACCCAGCCTGCTCCGCCAATGGGAACGGGACGGCTTCACGCGCCCCGCTCCCGTCGACCAGCGGACACTGGTCGCGATGGACGGGCACCTCCTGGCGGCCGCCGAGGGATTCGAGGCCCTGGAGCTGTCCCCCCTCGCTCCGCTCGGCGCCTGCTCGGTCGTGGGGCTGGCCAGCCAGAACAAGATTGTCTCGGCGCTCCGTGGGACCGAGGTCGTATCGGACCCGACCAACCTGATGGCACTCGAGTGCGCCCGTCGCCTCCGCGCAAGCCCGCGGCAGGTCGTCCGATTCGCCACGTGCCATCGCTGCGTGCGGGCGCAGGAGATCCCGAACAAGCCCGGCTTCTCGCGCCACTTCCGCATCTTTTGCCTGTCCACGGCGGGACGAGAGGAGAGGGACCACGCCTTCACGGTCGGCGCTCTCGTCGGGCACATCACCACCCACCTCGCGGCCCTCGATCGGCTCGAAGGGCACGGCTATGCGTTTCCGGCACGGAGCTTGAAGGTTCTGGCCACCGAGGCGCGATCCTCCCTGGGCGACCGCGTTGCCGCCGCCTTCCAGGGAACGCACCTGGTCACGACCCGTGAGATCCTCGAACATCCGTACTACGACGGCCTGCGCTTCATGATCGGCGTACGCGCCCCGGACGGAAGCGAGGTGCCGCTGATCGACGGTGGCGCCTTCGACTGGGTCTCGAAGCTCGCATCGAACAAGAGGCTCGTCTTCGTGGCGAGCGGCATGGGCTCCCAGCTCGCCGCGCACCTGTTCCGGCGCGATTGACCGACGGTCGGCGGGGCGCGCGCCTCAGCCCGTGGTCACCTTCAGCGCCTCGGGGTCCCAGGTCACGGGCTGCGTCTTCTCGTAGCTCAGGTTGCACAGCAGGGACGGCGCGGCCGCCCGGAGGCCGAACAGCGCGTCTTCGACGACGGGCTTGCGGCTGCGCACCGCGGCGAAGAAGTTCTTGAAGTGGTCCAGGCGCTCGTCGTACCCGTCGGGGGGCGCGAAGGTCTCGCGGCTCTGCCCCGAGAGACCCGGCGCCTTCGAGGGCTCGGCATCCCAGTCCTTCGAGAGCGGCGGGCGCTTCGAGACGCTCACGTGATCGCCCAGCTCCATCAAGCCCTCGCTCCCCACGAACCGGAACCCCGACTCCCCCCAGTCGCTCGCCGACCCGCCGTCGACGAAGTTGACCTTGAGGGTGAGGTTGAACCCGGGCCGTCCCGCTCGCGCCGGGTAGTCGAACACCGCGACCATGACGTCGGGGATCTCGCGGCCGTCGGTCCAGTAGCGCAGGCCGCCGGAGCAGAAGACGCGGCTCGGTCCCAGCGCCCCCGTGACGAAATGCATTCCCGAAAACAGGTGGACGAACAGGTCGCCCGTGAGACCGGTCCCGTAGTCGTTGTAGAGGCGCCAGCGGAAGAGGCGCGCGGGCTCGAAGGGGCGCCTCGGAGCGCTGCCCAGGAAACGGTCCCAGTCCACGGTCTCGGGGGTGGCGTCCTTGGGGATCGGCCAGTGGAGCGCGCCCATGACCGAGTTGCGGTTGGTCCACCCCTCGATGAGGTTCACAGGGCCGATGGCGCCCGCGGCCAGCAGGTCCCTCGCCTTCTCGTAGACGATGGAGCTGACGCACTGGCTTCCCACCTGCAGGATGCGCCCCGTCTTCCTCTGCGCCTCGACGACGCGGAGCCCCTCGGCGATGGAGTGGACCATCGGCTTCTCGCAGTAGACGTCCTTTCCCTTCTCGAGGGCGTCGATGGTGATGCGTGAGTGCCAGTGGTCGGGCGTCGCGACGATGACGGCGTCGACGTCGGAGCGGTCCAGGATCTCGCGGTAGTCCCGGGTCGTCTGGAGGTCCTTCCCGAACGTCTCCTTCGCCTTCGCGAACCGGCCGTCGTAGATGTCGGCCACCGCCACGAGCTCGACTCCCGGCACCTTCAGCGCCGTCTGGGTGTCCCCCACCCCCATGCCGCCGATCCCCAGCGTGGCGATCCGGATGCGGTCGCTGGGCGCCACCGGCTTCGTCTCCTCGGCGGCGAAGGCGCTTCCCGCCGAGCGGGCGAGGACCGTGGCCGCTCCGGCCACCTTCAAGAAGTCGCGCCGCGTGGCGCGATTGCGCTCGGTCATGTCGTCCTCCTGAGCAAAGTCGGTACGATGCCTCCCAGGGCAGCCGCGAGGTTGAAGGAGACGAGGAACAAGAGCTGGAGCGGCACGCCGGGACTGCTGGGGTAGTCCGAGCTCAGGAGCGCCTGCCCGCAAAGGGCCGTGGCCTGACCGGCGTAGAGGGCCAGCAGGTCGATCGCCCGCAGCTCTCGTCTCAGCAGAGCGATCGCGCAGCCGGCGGCTCCCAGGGCCAGGAGGAAATGGGGGCCGGAATCGAGCGGCGTCGCGCCCGGACCCGCGGCCAGCACGGCGAGCCACGCGACGAGACCCAGACCGTAGGCCGTCCCGAGCGACGCCGTGTTCCCGAGAGCAGCCATCACTTCCCTCCGCCGCAGATTCTACGCCGGCATCGTGCGTCCCGGCTTGGACCTCCCCCGTCACCTGTCGATGCGATCCTCCGTCCGGTGCCACAGGGAGGGCGCCGTCCATGGAACAGCTCAAGATCGGCGACCGGGTCCGCGTCATCGAGATGCCGGCCATCGGCAAGCACTTCGTGGGAGCCTCCGCGGTCCTGGTCCCGGTCGGCACCCTCGGCCTGGCGCCCGACGACCTCATCGTCAAGACGGAGCGGGGCACGATGCTTGCCGTGAAGGCCCACCAGATCGTCAAGGCCGAAGGCGAGTGAAGGCGGGGCCGAGTACCATCTCAGGCATGACATGGCTGGGGAGGACGGTTCCGCTGGCCGCCGCCACCATGGTCGCCCTGACAGCCGTCCGACCGCTCGCCCAGGAGCGCGAGGCGGTGCCGGCCTTCCCCACGATGGCCGAGGCCATCACGGTCGACGTCGTGGTCGTCGACAAGGACGGCCGTCCCGTGAAAGGACTGGAGAAGACCGACTTCACGCTCCTCGAGGACGGGCGACCCCAAGCCATCGTCGCCTTCGAGCCGCGGCTCCTGACGCCCATCGGAGGCGATGCCGCGGCCGAGGCGCCCGACACGGGCGTGGCGACCAACGAGAACCCGCCGGCCGCCGGCGGCCGCACTCTGGCCTTCCTGATCGACGACGTGGGCATCGAGCCCGTCCACATGGCCTACGTCGCCAAGGCCCTTTCGGCCTGGCTCGCCACCAAAGCCGACCCTCGCGACGAGGTGACGCTCCTGACCACGAGCGGGGACGCGTGGTGGAGCGACGAGATCGGCCGCGGGCGCGAGGACCTTCTCGCGGTTCTCGGCCGCATCAAGGGCAGGAAGGACTCGTCGACGGCGCGCGACTGGATGAGCGACTGGGAGGCCTCGCGCATCGACACCTACGAGGACGCCACCGGCGCCCGGACGGCGTCGGCCGGAGCCGTCGCGGCGCCGCAGCTCGGCCCTCCGACCACGCCTCCGCCGACCGCCGCAGGCCATGGTCCCGGCGACCTCCTCGGTCGCGTCGTCGCCCGCTGGGGCGCCGCCGGAGCGTGCGCCGGCTGCAACAGCTGTGCTTCCTGCGTTCAGGCTCGGGCTCGAGAGCTGGTCAGAATCTCGACTCGCCGAACACAGGCGGTCCTCTCGGCGGTCGAGCGGCTTTCGAGAGGCCTCTCGGGGTCGCGCGGCCGCAAGTCCATCGTCATCGTATCGGATGGCTTCATCCATGATCAGCAATTGGCCGGGTTTGACCGCGCCATCGATGCGTCGCAGCGTGGCAACACCGCGGCCTACTTCGTCGACGCCCGGGCTCTGGAGGGACCACAAGGCTATGGCGTCACGCTCGCTGTCCCAGTCTCCGCGGGCGACATGGCTCTCATGGGGATGGAGCACGACGAGCTGGAGGCGGGCGGCACGACGTACGTTGCGTCGGCCACGGGCGGGACGACGATCCGCAACACGAACGACCTCCTGGGCGGCCTCGAGCGCGTCGCCGACGAGTCGTCGGCCTATTACCTCCTCGGGTACCAGCCGGAGAAGACGCCCGATGGGAAGTGGCACAAGCTGGAGGTGAGAGTCGATCGCAAGGGCGTGTCCGTCCGAGCCCGACGCGGCTACTCGGCCACGAGCCTTCCGACCCCCGCTCTCCCGGCGCCCCCAAGGACCAAGAAGGGCGAGCCCAAAGAGCCCACGCGCGCGCTCGATCCGGCGGCGACGGTCACGGCCGCCCAGGACGCGATCCCGATTCGCCTGGCCCCGTATCTGTTGGAGGCCGACGCGAAGGGCATGGTCCGCGTGCTCGTCGCCCTGGAGGTCGACACGTCCAAGCTCACGTTCGAGAGGGTCGCCGACGAACGCAAGTCGGCGCTCGACGTGACCCTCGTGGGAGTGAGCCGTGACCAGGGCAAGCTCTTCCCGATCGACGAACGTCTCCAGCTGGAGATCAACGCGAAGGCGGTCGGCGGCTGGTTCACGTTCACACGCGAGCTGCGCCTGCCGGCGGGAGTGGCCCAGGTGAGGGCGCTCGTCCGGGAGGTCTCGAGCCGCCACGCGGGCACCGTGGCCGAACGCATCGAGGTCCCGGACGTGGGCCAGCCGCGCCTCTCAACGCCGCTGCTCACGGACCGCCTCGAAACCCTCCCCGGCGGCCACAAGCGACTCACCCCGGTCGCGCACCGGCGCTTCGCCCCCAGGGGCTCCCTCTACTGCGCCTACCACGCCTACGGCCTGACGGACTCCGAAGGGCGCGCGACGCTCCAGGTGACCGGCGCCCACACGCTGCAAGCCGTGGGAGGCGTCGTGGTGAGCGCCTCGCCGCCGACGACGATTGCCGTGGATCTCGCGGGTGAGATCAGTCGCACCCTCGTGTTGCCCCTCGAGGGGCTGGCCACCGGGGACTACGACCTGATCCTCGACGTGGTCGACAACGCGACGGGACGCTCCCTGGTCGAGCGGCAGCGCTTCTCGGTGGAGGCGCCCAAGACAGCATCCAAGGGCGAATAGCCTAGACCGGGGCCAGGACGTAGAGGACCCAAGGCGCGATCCGAGTCTCGCTCACCCACGCCTGCGCGTCGGCCCCAGAACCCAAGGGCCGGCGGACTTCGATGGGACGGAGGCCGGCGGCCTGGTGCACGTCGTCGTATCCCTCTTCGGTCCAGAGGATGTCCTCGACGGGGCGACGATCGTCGACGTCGAGCATGACGATCCGGACCGTGTCGCCGCATCGCGCGTTGCGGTTCTCCGGAAAGCCCTGCGTCGAGAACGACGCCCATTCGTTGACGTAGATGTCCGGAGACGACACGACGCTCACGATCCGGCCATCGGCGCGCAGCAATCGCCTCAGGCCGCTCAGAAGCCCGACCTTCCTGTCGCGGGTTGGGATGTTGTCGAAGGTGAACGCCGAAAGGACGAGGTCGAACGAGTCCGGCGGCAGGCCGACGGCGTCCCCGTCGGACACCAGGCGGTAGTCCCCCTGCGGGTCGCGGGCGCGGGCGCGCGCCAACATCGCCTCGGAGATGTCGAGCCCTACGACCTCGAAGCCGAGGCCGCTCAGGAAGCGTGACGAGCGACCCGCGCCACAGCCGAAATCGACCGCCTTCCTTCCATGGACGTGCCGCGCGAGCATGTCGGGCAGATCCCGGTAGGCCAGCGCGTAGGTCCCGGGAAACTCGAGCGTCGCGTAGGCCTCCGCGCGACCTCCGTCGTCGTAAACGTTCGAGAATCGCCCTTCCATCGTGATGCCGGCCCCGGCCTAAGGGTGGGGCGCTCGGGAAAGGGGAACGATCTCTCGCGCGCGGAAGACCACGACGCCATTCCGCGTTTCGGGAGTTCCGGCGACCTGGAGCCACCACTTCCCGTCCGCCTCGGACAACGGATCCAGCGCGAACCCCTTCCCCCTCGGCTCGTGCCCCACGATCCAGAGCAAGGCGCCTCCGTCCTTGATCAGCCAACCCTCGGCGGGAACGCCGGCCGCCGGAACGTCTCCGAAGAGGTTCCGCCCGCGGAACTGCCCGACGACACGAACGGTGCGCCCGCGGAACCGATCGGCGTCCTCGAGGATCGAGCCAATCGGAGTGACGTCGCCGCCACGCGCCGCGACCGGGGGCTTGGGCTCGACTGCGCCGTAGGACCAGAACACGAAGCCCGCGGAGCCTCGACGGCAAGCGTCGGAGCCCTGCGGATCAGGCGTCCCGACGATCTCGACCTCCCGAAAGCGCAGGCTCTCCGCCACGCCCACGAAGTTGTCCTCGATCTCGGGAACGGGGCAGATGAACAGCTTGGCCCGCTTCCCCATCGCGTCCGGCGACACGAGCGCATACGTCATCGGCGAAGAGTGGTCGAAGCGGTCCATCCTCTCGACCTGGAGGATGCCGCTGGTTCGTAGCGCGCCCGTCAGCGGCGCCTCCCCCCGAGCGATGGTCTCGAGAGACGCCCACTGCGGCGTCCCGTACCGGCCCTCGTACGTCCCGACCGCCCCGCCGCTGGCGATCCCGACGTGCTGCTCGCCGCCGGTCGATTGAGCCAGGGCCCCACTCGTCTCCCGGGCAGGAACGAGCGCCAGCAACGCGAGCATCCGGAGGGCCGCAGCCTTCATGTCCAGAGCATAGCGCGATGGGGGCCTTGCGGCCTTGCGGCGGGATCACTCCCGCCCGAAGCGTTCGGTGAGATGCCGAGCGAGGGCGATCCTGAGGGTATTCGGCGTCGCGGCCTCGACGCCACCGAACTTGCCACCGGTTCCGATCGTTGCCGTCACTGTCTGTGGCTCCAGACGCGGCGCCCCGAGATGGAGGTGAATCGACGGGCGCGCGCCGACGATGCTGCCTACCGCCACCAGCCTGGGCGCTGCGTCGGTCCACGCTCCCTCAACTGCCATGACGTACTCTGCTATCAGCCTGTCGGTCAATCCCCGGAGTCGAAGGGCGGCCGCGTTGACAAGAGCGACGCTGTTGGGCGTCGCCATTCCATCCGTGCGTCGCTGACGGGCGACGCGCATACTGACCGCCCTGCTCCAACTCGTCCATCCTGCCATGGGCACCTCCCGGGACTTCGCGCAACGACAAGTCCCCTGGGTACCGCACAATCCGCTGGCGACGCGGTGATCTGAGTCACAGGGGGCGGGAGGCGGCAACGGTGAGCTCGCGTTCAATTTGCAGCACCGTGCCTAGCGCTGGGGCCAGGGCCGGTCGAGGTAGCCGGGGCATTCCGGGTCGCAAAGACCCGTTGTTGCAGAACCCGGAAGTGCCTTGACGCGCCCGCAGGTCGTGCACCGCGCAAGGGGGGGCATGGGGTCTGACCCGTCACCAAAAAGAGCGGTGGCAATCTGGTCGTTGTCGAGCGATACGTAGAGTTCAGGCTGCAACCCAGCCCACGGCGCCGAAACTGGCGCGGGCCATTCTGAGAACCTCGGCACTGGCGGTAGCGGTCCTCGCGAAGGACTCACGCGCCCATCGACTCTCGGCACGGTCGCGGATGTGGGCGGTAGCAGGGCGAAGTCGACTGGCCGGGTCGGCGTATCGGCAAACGGGTGCGGGTCGCTGCGGTTGGGCGGGTCAAGGGACGGCACCCCTCCGGTTTCCCCATCCGCAGAGAAGAGGCTTCCATTCCTCGATTCAGCGCCCCCGAGGCGCAGAACGCCGCGGAAGAGAACCACGATGAGCGCGACCACGACAGCGAACCAGAACCAGCGGTCGTCCACGCCCGAAGTATACGACCCCCCCGGACCCTCCCCGACGCCCATCCCCTCGCACACTCCAGCCGCTTTTCCGCGGCGTATACTGCCTCTGTGGCCACCTCGGGAGATCACGGCGGCTGGATCACCGCCACAAGCCAGCGCCGAGTCGATTGACCTCGACCTCATGCTCGCCGCACAGCGATCGTCAGTTGACACCAGGAACGTTCAAGGTATCCTGAACGTGACAATCCATTCCCTCTGGAGGTGTCTGAAGTGCGTCTATTGAAACTCTCTCTTATCCTTGCCGTTCTTGCCCTGACCCTCGGAGTCGCGCCCACCTGGGCCTCCTCGTCGCACTCCTCATCCGGTCACTCGACCAGCTCCAAGAGCAGTTCCAAGAGCGGCGTCAAGAGCAGCACAAAGAGCAGCTCCACGAAGAGCAGCTCCAAGACCGGCACAAAGAGCAGTTCCAGGAAGAGCAGCTCCAAGACCAAGACGTCACTCCTCTCGCCCTCGCAATAGCGTCGCGCGAGGACGGTGGCCGACGCTCGAGGAAGCGACGAGGGTCGAGGTGTGCCGCGAGGCGGGACCGCGGCGCTGTGACTTGGTGGGCCGTCAGGGGATCGAACCCTGGACACCCTGCTTAAAAGGCAGGCGCTCTACCACTGAGCTAACGGCCCGGAGAGCAAATCGTAGCACGGGCGCGGAGGCGCCCCGCAGCGGAGCGGTCGGCGCTCGCTGACATGCGCGTGACATCGGTCGAGGGCGCGGCTGTAGGATGGAGCCGTCATGGTCCGGTGGATGCCGGCGCTGTTCGGGGCCTTGTTCCTCACGCTCGTGGTCTTCGGGATCGTGGCCGATCGCGCCCTCGTGGGACAGGAGCAAGCGGCGCGAGGCTCGGCGGCGGCCAAGGCCGATGAGACGGCGCGGGTCGCGGCTCGGTCGGTGCGCGCTGCGCTCGCGCAGGTCGAGCAGTCGCTCGTTGCCGGCCGGGTGACCGAGGGCCTGACCTCGGAGAAGCTCGCCATCCCCCCGGGCCTCGCGCTGCCGCTGGTTCCGTTCACGCCCTACACCAAGCGTCCGCGCGAGGAGCTGGCACGCCTGCTCTCGTCGGACGGCGTCACACCGAACGGGTTGCCGGAAGCCGTGGTAGCGCGGTTGATTCTCGGCGACGCCGCTCCCGTTTCCGGGGCGGGACCGGCGCCCAGAGTCGAAGAGCGGCTGCTCTCGGGGCAGATCCCGGTCCGGCCCGACGATCTGCCGGAGCTGGCGCGTCGCCTCGGCGTCGGTGGTGATCCGCGGGTCCGGACCCTCCGGGACCGGTTGGGACGCCTGCGGTTTCCCCCGGAGCTTCCGGCGATGCCGGCGTTCCGGCGCCGCCTGGACGAGGCCCGGGTCGTGGAAGGCTGGAGCCGCGACGGCAGCGCCGCCATCCACTACGAGCTGCCGGTCGATCGGCTCCTTCGGGACGCCAGTCTCGGCTCACAGGCCACCGTTGCGACGGGCGCGCGACGCGACGACCCGGGATTGACCCGCAACGTCCCTGTGCCGGACGTCGACGGCCTGGTCCTCTCGGTGACGCCCGAAGTGCCCGGCGCCCTCCGGCTCGCGACGCTGCGGGTCGTGCTGGTCGTGTGCCTCGTTGCAGGTGGTCTGGGTCTCGTAGCGGCGCGCCGGGCCCTCGCGAAAGAGGCTCGGGCGATGGCACGCGAGCGGACCTTCGTCACCACGGTCACCCACGAGCTGCGCACACCGCTCGCCGCCATCCGCCTCTTCGGCGAGACGCTCGCCGAGGGGCGCGGCGACGCCCGCGAGTATGGAGCCCTCGTCGCTCAGGAGAGCGAGCGTCTCTCCGACCTCGTGGAACGCGTCCTGGCGGCCACACGGGTCGACGAGGCGCCGCGCTTCGGTCCCGTTTCGCCCCGTGAACTGGCGGCCTCGGTCGTGGAGCTGATCGGGGCCCGCGCCCAGCGCCGGCACGTTCGCGTCGAGTGCCATGCCGACGAGGACGTGCCGGATGCGCAATGGGATGCCGACGCCGTGGGGCGCGCGCTCTTGAACCTGATCGACAACGCCGTGAAGCACGGGAAAGAAGGAGGCCACGTCGAGGTGCGCGTCTTCCGGGCTGACGACCAGGTGAATCTCTCGGTCGCCGACGATGGCCCCGGCATCGGCGCCGCCCATCGGGACGGGATCTTCGGTCGCTTCGTCCGCGGGGCCACCGACGCGCCGGGGACGGGTCTGGGCCTCTACCTGGTCGAGCAGGTGGCGCGGGCCCACGGCGGACGCGTCGACTTCGTCACGCAGGAGGCTCGTGGCTCCACCTTCACTCTCGTCCTGCCCGCGATGCCTCCAGGCGCCGAGGCTCGCGCATGAGGCCGGCCCTTCTGCTGGTGGAGGACGACCCCGCCCTGGCGCGGGGCCTGACCGACAACTTTCGAGACGAAGGCTACGACGTGCACCACGTCACGCGGGGCGACGAGGCCGTCGCTTCAGTCCGCGACCATCGGCCCCAGGTTGTCGTCCTCGACGTGCTGCTCCCCGGGCGGTCGGGGCTCGAGGTGCTGAAGGATCTGCGGGGCACCGGCAGCCGGGTCCCCATCCTGATGCTCACGGCGAAGGGCGACGTGGTCGACCGCGTCGTGGGGCTCGAGATGGGGGCCGACGACTACCTCCCCAAGCCGTTCGCGGTCCGGGAGCTGCTGGCGCGAGTGCGGGCGCTGCTGCGCCGCGCCGAGACCCAACCGCAGACCGAGCACGTCGTCACGATCCGCGGCGTCTCGTTCGACTTCCGCTCCTTGACGGCGACCGGACGGCGAGGCCGGCTCGATCTCACGCCCCACGACATCCTCGTCCTGAAAGTGCTGGCCGATCGCCGTGGCGAGGTCGTCCCGCGCATCGACATCATCGAGGAAGTCTGCGGCCTCGATTCCGAGGCGACGCTCCGCACCGTCGACAATCACGTCGTCGCTCTGCGCCGAGCCATGGGGGACGATCCCCGGCGACCGCGATGGCTCCAGACCGTGAAGGGCTCCGGCTACCGCCTCGCGCCCGAGAGCGAGGCCTGACAGTGACTGACCCTCGGCTGACATTCTCGGCGCCGCGCCAGGCGATCCTCCATCCATCGGCGCCCCTCGATGGACGCCGCTTGTGGAGGGACGGAATGAAGCGAACGATCTTGTCGGCGGTCTTCGTCGTGTGGGGCAGCGCGTCGGCCACGTGGGCCGTCGATGCCGCGACCCTTCTCACACAGGGGAAGCTGGGTCTGGACATGGGCGACAGCGCCGCCGCCGCCGCCGCGTTCGAGGCGGTGGCGGCCGACTCGGCCGCTCCCGCCGCCTTGCGCGGCGAGGCGCTCGTGCGCCTGGGCGCCGTGCGCCGCGATGCGGGGAACCGCAAGGGGGCGGCCGAAGCGTTCGACATGGCGTGGCGCGAGTACTGCCCCGACCACAAGGAGGTCGTGGCCCTCCTCGCGCAGGCGCAAGGCTGGGCGCTTCCGAGCCAAGAGCGGTGGGACGCCATCTGGAAACAGGTGAAGTTCACCCGAAACGCTGGCGAGGGGACCCTGCTCTCCGTCGAGTGGCCGGGGGTCCCGCCGGGTGCCGACCGGGGCGCCTCGGGACCGTTGCCCCTGCCGGGCCCCTCAAACCGAGTCGTGCCCCGTTCGCCCGCTCCTGGTTTCACCGAAGGGCCAACTGGCGGCCCGACCGCGCAGGTGAACACCGTCAACCTCGACTTCAAGGACGGAGACCTGCAGGACGTCCTTCGCCTCTTCGCGGACATCACCGGGCTGAACGTAGTCGTCCACCCCGGGGTCCGCGGACTCGTCACCGTGAAGCTCCAGGGGATCGCGTGGGAGGACGCGCTCGAGCGTGTACTCGCGCCCAACGGCTACGCGGCCAGACGAGTGGACAACGTCCTGGAGGTCGGCGAGCCCAGGTACCTCCCCTCGGGACGCCGCTTTGACGGCGCGCCAGTGGATTTCGACTTCCACGAGGTCGAGCTCGTCGAGACGCTGCGGCAGGTAGCACAGCACGGGGCACGGTCGGTCTCCCCGGATCCCCAGGTCGCCGGCCACATGACCCTGAAGCTCTCGCAGGTTCACTGGGACCAGGCGTTCGACATGATCGTTCGCCTCAATGGCCTGAAGTGGGAGCAGGTCGGAACGACGCTGAAGGTCTGGCCGCGGTAGCGCTGGATCCTTCGCGCGCATGCCACGACCGGGCGCGCTCAGGATGACAGGGGGGCACGAGCGGGCGCGCTCAGGAGGACGCGCGAGCCCGACGGCGCGTCACTCGAACCAGGCAGCGATGGCGCTCCCGGAGCGGAGGATCGTCTCGGTCCGGTCGGCGCCGGTCGAGACGATCCCGATCTCCGTGCCACAGAGCTCGGCGAGCCGGTCGACGTAGCGGCGGGCGCCCTCGGGGAGCATGGCGTAGTCGCGGATGCCGGCCGTGGGAGCGTCCCACCCGGGAAGCGTCTCGAAGATCGGCTCGCACGCCTCGAGGACGCCCAGATCGGCCGGCATGTCCTCGATCCTCTCGCCGCGGTGGCGATAGGCGACGCAGAGCTTCACCTCAGGAAGACCGTCGAGGACGTCGAGCTTGGTCAGGGCGATGGAATCGAAGCCGTTGATGCGCGCCGAATAGCGCGTCACGACGGCGTCGAACCAGCCGCAGCGGCGGGGGCGGCCCGTCGAGGCGCCGAACTCGCCGCCCTTCTTGCGGATCTCCTCCTCGAGGGCGCCGCCGATCTCGGTAGGGAGGGGCCCCGCTCCCACGCGTGTCGTGTAGGCCTTGGCGATCCCGAGGACGGCGTCGATGCGCGTCGGGGGCACGCCTAGCCCGACCGAAGCGCCTCCCGCGCCCGCCGAGGACGACGTGACGAAAGGGTACGAGCCGTGGTCGACGTCCAAGAGCGTCGCCTGCGCCCCCTCGAACAGGATCGAGTACCCCGCCGCCAGCTGCCGGTGAAGGACGGCGACGGTGTCGACGATCCGGGGCCCCAGCCGCCCGCCGAAGCCCACCAGCTCGTCCACGAGGGCCGTCCAGTCGACCTCGGGCTCCCGCCCCGCGCCGCGGCAGATCTGCTCGTAGTGCCGGCGCGCCTCGTCGAGCTTCGCCGTGAGCGCCTCGGGGCGCAGCAGATCGACCATGCGCAGCCCACGGCGGCCGGCCTTGTCCTCGTAGGCAGGACCGATCCCGCGCAGCGTGGTGCCGAGCTTGCGGCCGCCCCGCTGCTCCTCGGCCAGTGCCTCGAGCGCCCGGTGGTGCGGGAGGATCAGGTGCGCCCGGTCGGAGATGACGAGGTTCTCCTCGACGTCGACGTCGCGGCGCCGCAGCTCCTCGATCTCCTTCTCCAGGGCCCACGGGTCGATGACCATCCCGTTCCCCATGACGCAGAGGATGCCGGCGTGGAGGATGCCCGACGGGATCAGGTGGAGGACGAAGCGCTCGCCGTCAATGATGACGGTGTGGCCGGCGTTATGGCCGCCGTTGAAGCGGGCCACCACCTGCACGCGGTCCGCGAGCAGGTCGACGATCTTTCCCTTGCCTTCGTCGCCCCACTGGGCGCCGGCTATCACTATGTTTGGCATGCGCGGAACGGATTATCTTACCGGCGGAGGCCCGAAAGCTCAACGCGCCGGAGACGTCGGCTCGGCGGCCTGTTCAGGATGAGCCCGCGAGCGGTTGGCCGCTCGGGCTCGATCATGGGCTGGAGACTCGGCCCGTGCGTCGATCTCAAGCACACCGCTGCCCAGCCTGTGGAAAGACTGTGGAAACTCGTTCTGGAACGAGTAGCAGCCCTCGCGCGCGGCACGGATCACGCGCGCTGACGTCGCCCATTCGGCTCGCCCCGAGGAGGCTCGGGCTCGCGGGCGGGTCGAGTCGTCGCCGATTCTCCAGATGTCGTTGGTGATACACTGTATCGTATGAGCTACACACTGCTTCCCTCCCAGATTCGCGCCGCCCGCCGCCAGAAGGGCCTCAGCCAGGCGGCGCTGGCCGCCCGCAGCGGGACCAGCCGGGTCACGATCGCCCGGATCGAGGCCGGCTCAGCCCAGGACTTCCGGGTCGGAACGATCTCCCGCCTCTGCGAGGCGCTCGGGCTCGAGCTGACCGCGGAACCGCAAGGCGCGCTCCGCTCCCTGGAGACGCGACTCCTGCGGGAACGCGAACGGGTGAGCCGCCTCGACCGCCGTCGCCGCCATGCGGTGCTCGCGGCGCGACTGCTCACGGCCCCCCGCCCGAAGGCCGCGGCGCTCGTGAAGCGCGCGCTCTCGTTCGTCGATCGCTGGGAGCGCGATCAGCTATGCAGCCGTCACTACGTCTCGCGTTGGCGCGCGATGCTCGCGGGCCCGGTGGAGACCGTAGCCCAGTCCCTGCTCGATTCAGGCGAGTGGACGGACGCGCTGCTCCAGAACTCGCCCTGGACGTTCGCTCTCGAGTCGGCGGCGTGAGGCGGGAGGACCTGAGGCTTCTCTTCGCGCGGGCGCGCGACCTCTGCGGTGAAACGGACTACGTCGTCCTGGGAAGCCTCGCCGTGCTCGGCCATGCGGGAGAGGTGCCGGCCCGCATGGCGGCCTCCCTCGACGTGGACGCCTACTCGAAGGGCGATCCCGCCCGGATCTTCGACCTGGTGTCCGCGCTCGGGTCGGGGAGCCCCTTCGAGGCCGAGCGCGGCTACTACCTGGACCCGATCTCGCCGCGGGTGGCTACCCTGCCGGACGGGTGGGACGAACGGCTGCTGCGCATCCAGCTCGAGCCCGACCTGGTCGCGTGGTTTCTCGAACCGAACGATGCGGCAGTGTCGAAGTACGCACGCATGGAGCCGCGCGACCGCGAATGGATTCGGCCCGGGCTACGAGCCGGAATCCTGTCGATGGCGATCATCGAGGCACGCGTCCGACAGACGACGTTCCTCGACGACGCCGAGTCCGTCCGGGCGCGCCAGGCGATCGGGGAGGACCGGAGGTGGCTCCGCACCACGCGCCCACGCCGGAGGTAGCGCGCGTCCCTACCGGCTCGCGGACGGCAGCTCGGCGCGCAGCGCCGCAAGGATCGCGTCGGCCGACCGGTCGATGTCGGCGTCGGTCGTGGACCAGTTCGAGACCGAGATGCGCATCACCTGCATCTCGTGCCACTTCGATCCGCTCAGCCAGCAGGTGCCGTCCTGCTGCACGCGGGTGATGACCGCGCGGCAGAGGGCGTCGGCGTCGGCTCCCGGCGCCTCGAAGCGCACCAGGACCTGGTTCAGGACCACGTCGTTGAGGATCCGGACGCCCGGGGAGCCCTTCAGGCGGTCGGCCATGCGCCGCGCGAGGCGCGAGCAGCGCTCGATCATGTCGGCCACGCCCCTGCGTCCTAGCGAACGAAGCGCGGCGTAGACCGCGAAGCCGCGGGCGCGACGCGAGAACTCGGGGACGAACTCGAACGGGTCCCGCTCCGAGCCGGCCGTCTGGATGAGGTACGCGGCCTTGGACGACATGGCGCCGCGCTGAGCGGCCGCGTCGGCCACGATGACGATGCCGGAGTCGTAGGGGACGTTCAGCCACTTGTGTCCGTCGGTGGCCCACGAGTCGGCCTCCGCGATGCCGGCTGTCCGCGGCCGCAGCTCGGGGCTGGCCGTGGCCCAGAGGCCGAAGGCGCCATCGACATGCACCCACGCTCCGCGGGCGTGAGCCATGGCGACGATCTCGCCCAGCGGGTCGAAGGCGCCGGTGTTCACGTTGCCCGCCTGGGCGCAGACGATCGTCGGCCCGTAGCACCCCGTGATCACCCGCTGCATCTCCTCGGCCTTCACCCGCCCCTGGTCGTCGGTCGGCACCCGGTGCACGCGCTCGCTGCCGAGCCCCAGCATCCGCAGGGCGGAGAAGATCGTGACGTGGGCCTCGGCCGAGAGCACGACCTGGATCTCCGGGGCGCCGAAGAGGCCCTTCGCCTCGACGTCCCAGCCCGTTCGCCTCAACACGGCATGGCGTGCCGCGGCCAGGGCCGTGAAGTTGGCCATCTGGCACCCGGTGACGAAACCGACGCCCGCGCTGGCCGGCAGTCCCCACAGCTCCAGGAGCCACTGCGCCGCCACGTCCTCGACCACCGATGCCGCCGGCGAGGCGGCGTAGAGCCCCGCGTTCTGGTCCCAGGCGGCGGCCATCCAATCCGCCGCCAAGGCCGCCGGGAGACTCCCGCCGATGACGAAGCCGAAGAACCGGGGTCCCGCCGTAGCGATGAGCCCGGGCTCCGCGCCCGCCACCAGCCTCTCGATCACCGCCGTGTCGGCCTCGCCCGTGTCGGGGAGCGAGCCACCGAGGGACGCCACCAGCTCGTCGCGCGTGGCCGACGCTCGCACCGGCCGCTCCGGCAACCCCTCGAGAAAACGGCTGGCCAGGCGCGCGACTTCCTGGAGCAGGGCTTCATGGCTCATGCGGACCTCGCGAAAGCTCCGCCAGGCCGGGGTCGGCGTGCTTCCATAGTTCCCGTGCGGCTGCCATCTCCTGGCGGGCCTTGGCGGCGTCCCCGTCGTGCTCCGCCACCCGGCCCGCGGCATAGTGAGCGCCGAAGTAGCTCGAGTCGAAGTCCATCATCAGGCGGGACATGTCGCGGGCGAGCTCCCATTGCCCCTGCTCCCGAGCGATGCGGGCGATGTGCTCGAGAAGATAGAGCTCCGCGAGGGCGTCGGCTCCACGGTGCGACGCCAGAGATCCGGCGGCCTGACGGAGAAGCGTGTTCGCTCTTTCCTTCTCGTCCCCGCGAAGGAGGACTTCGCCCCTCAGCTCGCCCAGCTGGTCGTCGACGAGCCGATGAAACAAGATCGGTCCGGCGACGGCCTTCTCGGCCGTAGGCGCTTCCTTGTCGGCGGCATCGAGCTCGCCCCGCGCGTCGCCGACCTTGTTCATGGCGAGGAGGCTCCTTCCGGCGAGCACGTGCCCTTCGAGCCTCACCAGCGACCATTCGGACTTCTGCATCGCCTGAGCCGCCGTGAGGGCTTCTCCATTCCGGCCGCGGGCGATCAGGAAGTCGGAGAGCATCTTCTGCTGAGCGCCGGCGTACATCGTCGTCGGCGTGAGCTCCATGGCCTCGCGGATGTACCGCTCGGCCTCAACCATCCGGCCCTTGTACTGGAGCGAACGCGACAACAGATCGAGATTGTGAGGGCGGTGCCAGTCGAGGGATGGGTCGAGGCCATCGTTCCTGTACCACCTCTTCTCGAGCTCGTTGGCGATCTCGAACTGCTCGATGGCCGAGTCGATCTTTCCGAGGAGCCGGAGGTCGTGCCCCCACATGTGGTGCGCGTGGGGAATGCCCGACGCCAGGCTGGCATAGCGCTCGCCCTGCTTCTCGGCCTCCTGGTTGCGGCCGATGTTTTCGTAGCTGTGGATCAGATAGTGATGAGCCGCGAAGTTGTCGCTCGAGCGGGCCAGCGCGCTTTCGTAGAACGCGATCGAGCCCGCCCGACCGCGCTGCCCCCGCCCATCGGCCGTCGCCTCCTCGGCGTTCCCCCGAAGCAGCCAGAGCTCCGCGTCCTCGGGATTGGCCGCGAGCGCATCCTCGATGGCCTTCTTGTACGCGTCGTGCTTGAGGGCGTTCGTGAGGTCCTTCAAGGCCTCGAGATGCTTGGCGGTCACCTCGATGCGGCGGCGTTCGCGGTCGCTGGCGGACGCCTGAAGGGCTTGCGCCTTCTGCAACTCGCGCTCCGCCCCCGGGAGGTCCTCCGTGTTGGCAAGGGCCCGAAAGAGTCCGATGTGGGCCATCGCCAGTCCCGGCTCGAGACGCAGGGCCTGGTTGAAGGACCGCGCGGCGTCGATCCAGACGTAGCTGTGCAGGTAGGCGACGCCCTGATTGTAGAAGGACTGGGCCTCCGCGCTCTTCGTGGTCACGGGATCGTCAATGCGGCCCACGTCGCCGCGCAGCGTGATCGGCTTCTCCAGGACGTCCAATGGAAGGTACCCGGCGGGCCCGTGCACGTGGCAGGCGGCCTCGGCATCGTGGGACGCCGGCTGGGCCCCTGCGCGCGGCACCGCCGCCGCGAGGCAGAAGAGAACGTTGAGGATCCAAGGTGCGGCCTTGCGCATCGAGCCTCCCCACGCGAACCGGTCGCGTCGGCAAAGATACTTCAGGTCGACGCCTCTCGGCGATGGGGCGCATTCTCTCATCCTCCGACGACTCCCCGGTCTCCTCGCGACCGGCGTTGGTGCTATAGTGCGGATCCTTTTCGCATGGCGTCCTCTTCCGACGGTCACCTGACCCTCGACGGCGCGGGCCTGACGCTCGCCGGCCTCGAAGGTGTGGCGCTGCGGCGCCAGCCGGTGGTTCTCGCCGCCGCCGCCCGCGAAGCCGTGAACCGCGCCCGGCGAGTGGTGGACGATGCCGTCGCTCACGGGCAGGTCGTCTACGGCGTCACCACCGGCTTCGGCAACTTCTCCGACGTCGTGATCCCCGCGGACCGCCTGCGCGACCTCCAGCTCAACCTGATCCGGAGCCACTCGGCAGGCGTCGGCGAGCCGCTGGCCGAGGGCCCCACGCGCGGCCTGATGCTCCTCCGCGCCAACGTGCTCGCCAAGGGCTTCAGCGGCGTTCGGCCCCAGACCCTCGACCTGCTCATTGCGATGATCAACCGCGGCGTCCATCCCGTGATCCCGTCCCAGGGCTCGGTGGGCGCCAGCGGAGACCTGGCGCCGCTGGCTCATCTGGCCCTGGCCCTGGTGGGAGAGGGCACGTGCGTCTGGAACGGCCAAGCGCTCCGGTCGGCGGAAGCGCTCGCGGCCGCCGGCCTCGAGCCCGTGGCGCTCGAGGCCAAGGAGGGCCTCGCCCTCATCAACGGAACCCAGGTCATGACGGCGATCGCGGGCCTCGCGCTGGCCGAGGCCTGGCGCCTCGCCCGCACGGCCGACGTCGTCGGCGGCCTCACCCTCGACGCCCTCAAGGGGACCGACGTCGCCTTCGACCCGCGCATCCACGCCGCGCGCCCCCACCCGGGTCAGGGCGCGTCGCGCGCGCAACCTGCGCAAGCTCCTCGCGGCGAGCCCGATCCGCGAGTCCCACCGCGACTGCGGCAAGGTGCAGGACGCCTACACGCTCCGCTGCATGCCGCAGGTCCACGGCGCCGCGCGAGACGCTCTCGCCTACGTCTCGTCGGTGGTCGGCATCGAGATGAACTCCGCCACCGACAACCCCATGGTCTTCGGTGACAGCGGCGAGCTGCTCTCGGGCGGGAACTTCCACGGCGAGCCCGTGGCCATCGCCGCCGACGTCCTGGCCATCGCGGTCGCCGAGCTCGGGGCCATCAGCGAGCGGCGCACGGAGCGCCTCGTGAACCCCACCTTGTCCGGCCTGCCGGCCTTCCTGACGAAGGACGGCGGCCTCCGGTCGGGGCTGATGATCGCCCAGGTCGTGGCCGCGGCGCTCGCCTCCGAGAACAAGTCCCTGGCCCACCCGGCGAGCGTCGACTCGATCCCGACCTCGGCCAACAAGGAAGACCACGTGTCGATGGGCGTGACGGCGGCTCGGAAGGCGGAGCGCGTGGTGGCCAACACGCGCCGCATCCTGGCGATCGAGGCCATCGCCGCGTGCCAGGCCCTCGAGTTCCTGAAGCCCCTGGAGACGTCGGCCCCGCTGCTCGCGGCCTATCGCAGCGTCCGGACCCGCGTGCCCGCCTACGACACCGATCGGCCTCTCGGTCCCGAGATCGAGGAGGTGGCGCACTTGATAAGGGAGGGAACGCTGCCGGACGCTTCGGGAGCATTTTGCGGTCCCCTGGAGTAGGATTTACCCAAATGGGGCGGTGGTTGACGACGAGGCGCTCCGAATGGCTGCCGGGGATCGCGATCCTCAGCGTGGCGGTCTGCGTGGCCGGTCTGGTCGGCGGCGCGGTCGGGGCCCGGTCCTGGTCCGTCTACGTGGGCCTCGCGGTGGCCGTCGTCCTGGTCATGGGGTGGATCGAACGACGGCGCGCCACCGTCCCCGCGCCCGCACCCCGGCGGCGCCGCCCGCGTCACAAGGTCGTCGAGAGAGCCGAGACCGCCTACGACCTGGAGAAGGACCGCTCGACGGACGATCAGAAGTACGTGATGTAGCCGGGCATGATCCGGCCGATGGGTGAACGCGGTCCGATCCGTGCGCCTCGAGGAACGGTGCTCTCCTGCAAGTCGTGGCAGCAGGAAGCCGCCCTCCGGATGCTGATGAACAACCTGGACCCCGAGGTGGCGGAGCGCCCCGAGGACCTCGTCGTGTACGGCGGCATCGGCAAGGCTGCGCGGAACTGGGAGTGCTTCGACGCGATCGTGCGGTCCCTCCGCGAGCTGGGGAACGACGAGACGCTGCTGGTCCAGTCGGGAAAGCCCGTCGGCGTCTTCCGCACCCACGAGGACGCGCCGCGAGTCCTCATCTCGAACTCCATGCTGGTGCCGGCATGGGCCACGTGGGAGCACTTCTACGAGCTGGACCGCAAGGGTTTGATGATGTACGGCCAGATGACGGCCGGGTCGTGGATCTACATCGGGACGCAGGGGATCCTGCAGGGGACGTACGAGACGTTCGCGGAGGCGGCGCGCCAGCACTTCGGCGGATCGCTGCGCGGCCGGCTCGTGATGACCGCCGGCCTCGGCGGCATGGGGGGCGCCCAGCCCCTCGCCGCGACGATGAACGAAGGCGTGATGATCGCCGTCGAGGTGGACCGCCACCGCATCGAGCGGCGCCTCGAGACCCGCTACCTCGACGCGATGAGCGACGAGCCTGGACGACGCGCTCACGAAAGCGCGCGAGGCGCAGAAGGCGGGACGGGCGCTCTCCATCGGCCTCCTCGGCAACGCGGCCGACGTCCTGGCCGAGTGCGCCGAGCGCGGCATCGTCCCCGACCTCCTGACCGACCAGACGAGCGCCCACGATCCGCTGAACGGATACGTGCCCAACGACATGACCTACGACGCGGCCCTCGCCCTGCGCAAGAGCGACCCCGAGCGCTACATGGCCGAGGCGCGGCGCAGCATGGGCGAGCACGTCGAGCGCCATGCTCGACCTGAAGAAGCAGGGAGCCATCGTCTTCGACTACGGCAACAACATCCGCGCCGAGGCGCAGAAGGCCGGCGTCGCGAACGCCTTCGACTTCCCCGGCTTCGTACCCGCGTACATCCGTCCCCTGTTCTGCGAGGGGAAGGGGCCGTTCCGCTGGGTCGTGCTCTCGGGCGATCCGGCGGACCTCGCGGCCACTGACGAGGCCGTCCTGCGGACGTTCCCGAACGACAAGGCCCTGGCGCGCTGGATCACCCTCGCCCGGGAGCGCGTGGCGTTCCAGGGACTGCCGGCCCGGATCTGCTGGCTAGGCTACGGCGAGCGCGCCAAGATGGGCCTCGCCTTCAACGAGCTGGTGCGCACGGGCGCCGTGAAGGCGCCGATCGTCATCGGCCGCGACCATCTCGACGCCGGCTCGGTGGCCTCGCCCAACCGCGAGACCGAGGCCATGCGCGACGGCTCCGATGCGGTCGCCGACTGGCCGATCCTGAACGCCTTGATCAACGCCGTTGCCGGGGCCACGTGGGTCTCGGTCCACCACGGCGGCGGTGTCGGGATGGGGTACTCGATCCACGCGGGCATGGTGGTGGTGGCCGACGGCACGGCGAAGGCCGCGGCGCGCCTCGAGCGCGTCCTCACCACCGACCCGGGCATGGGCGTCCTGCGCCACGCCGACGCCGGCTACGAGCGGGCCGTGGACGTGGCCAGCGAGCGGGGCGTGCGTGTCCCGATGTCGCCCCGTCGACCGTAGGCGACGCCGGCGGGGCGCTAGAATGGGCAAGCCACCTCGATGATTGCGGGCTCTCTGGCGCTTGTCTTCGCGGTCATCGCCGCGTCGAGCGCGCGCCCGGCGCCCGCGGCGGCGCCCGAGCCGGGCACGCTCCGCTTCGGCGTAGAGACGCGGAGCCTGCCCTACTGCTTCGTCCCCGGCGTGGACTATCAGAAGGAGGACGCCCGGAAGCCCCCGGCGGTGACCGCCGACCAGCTTCGCCGCCTCACCGGTCTCGAGGTGGACATCATCGGCGCGCTGGCGCGCCGCCTTGGGGTCAAGCCGATCTTCGTTCCGGTGGCCTGGTTCGATCTCGAGGCCGGCCTTCTGGCCAACCGATACGATGCCATCCTCGCGTCCTGGACGCCCAACGACAGGACGTCGGCCGACATCGCGTCGTCGGAGCCGTACTACGAATGGGGCCTGCTCATCGCGGCCCGCGCGAACGACAGCCGGATCGGCGGCCCCGCGGACCTGGCGGGCCTCACGGTCGGGCACTTCGCCGATCCTGTCGTCGTGCAGGCCTTGAGGGCGATGAGCGCGGGCCTGGGCGCCCATCTCGTCTCGGGCGACGATGGCACCCAGCTCTTCGAGTCTCTCCGGTCGGGAGCGCTCGATGCCGTGATCTTCGACTCCCCCGGGGTTCGATGGCGTGTGGCCCACGATAGCGCCTTCCGAGTGGTCGGGGCGCCGCTGAACCGGCTCGGCTATCACGTGGGGATCCGCCGTTCCGATGCGGATCTGCTGCGCCGGATGAACGAGGCCATCCGAGGCCTGCTCCCCTCCGAGGAGATGCGCCTCCTGCGGCGGAGGTGGGAAGGTGTCGACTGACAGGCCGACCTCAGGCCTTGGCGATGGCCCGCTCGTACAGGTCGACGTAGGCGCGGGCCGAGCGGTCCCAGGAGAAGTCGCGGGACATGCCGTTCTTCATGAGGGTGCGCCAGGCCTTCTTGTCGCGGTACGCCGCGAGAGCCTGATCGACGGCCCACATCATGCCGGTCCCGTCGGCAGCGTCGAAGCGAAACCCGGTGCCTTCGCCGGTCGCGGCGTTCCACGGCTCGACGGTGTCGACGAGCCCGCCGGCCGAGCGAGCGATCGGAACGGTGCCGTAGCGCAGGCTGTAGAGCTGCGTCAGGCCGCAGGGCTCGAAGCGCGACGGCATCAGGAACATGTCGGAGCCCGCGATGATCTTGTGGGCGAGCGCCGTGTCGTAGCTGAAGCGCACCGCGAACCGATCGGGCGCGCGCTCGGCGAGGCCCTGGAGGCCCGCCAGGATCTCCGGCTCCCCCGTACCCAGGATGACCATCCGCAGCGGCCGCTGCAGGAAGTCGTACCAGGCGTTCGCGACGATGTCGAAGCCCTTGAGCCAGACGAGGCGCGAGGTCACGCCGATCACCGGCAGATCGGGAAACTCCGGCAGTCCCAGGATCCGCAGCAGGTCGGCCTTGCACTCGGCCTTCCCCGCCAGGTCCTTCGGCGAGAAGCGAGCGGCGATGTGGGTGTCGACGCGCGGGGTCCCACTCGTCGTAGTCGACGCCGTTCAGGATCCCCGACAGGTCGGCGGCGCGGGCGCGGACGACGCCGTCCATCCCGTATCCCATCTCCGCCGTCTGGATCTCGCGAGCGTAGGTCGGAGACACGGTGTTCACGATCTCGGAGAAGAGGATCCCGGCCTTCATGTAGCTGTGCTGCCCGTGGAACTCGATCCCCTCGCGGGTGCCGAGGTTCCAGGGCAGGCCGAGGATGCTGAGCGTGTCCAGGTCGAAGTTCCCCTGGTAGGCCAGGTTGTGGATCGTGAACACGACCGGCGCGCGCGCCAGCGTCGGGTCGTCGGAGTAGAAGGCCTTCAGGTAGACGGGAAGGAGGCCCGTCTGCCAGTCGTGGATGTGGAACACGCTCGGACGCTCGCCGCGGCTCCGGTAGTACTCCACCACGGACCGCGCGAAGAACGCGAAGCGCAGCCGGTTGTCGACGTAGTCGTGCCCGTCGAAGCCGTAGGGGTTCGCGCTCAGCCGGTCGAAGAAGTCGGGGTGCTCGACGAAGATGACCTCGACGCCGTCGTCCCGCATCGTCCGATAGAAGCCCGCGCTCCGGTTGATCGCGTCCACAGGCACGTGAACCGAGCCGGCGAACTCCCCCGGCGGAAACTTGATTGGCCCGTAGCGCGGCAGGAACGCCGTGACGCGATGCCCCAGCTTCACCATGGCCTTGGGAAGAGCGCCGCACACGTCGGCGAGGCCGCCCGTCTTCATGTACGGGACCATCTCGGACGACGCGAACACGATGTGGAGCTTCTCGGCCACCCGAGCCGAGACTAGCAGACGCTCCGACCCGCGGCAACGGCGAGGCGGCCGTCGCTTTCGCGCCGCCCTAACCCGTCGGCGTCGGCCGCGGATGTTCGACCCACACCGAGGTGTCGACGAGAATCACCGCGGCTTCATCCGCCGGCGAGTGATGGCCGCGAGTCGGCGCCCACTGCCTCCCAGGGCGGCCAAACCCTTCGCAATCTCTCGATAACGATGCGGAGGGCGGCCTAGCACCGGGAACCCCTCGCGCTCCGCTGCGGCACTGAGGCGTTCATCGAGACAGACCAACGTCAGAGTCATCGGGCGGCCTTCGGAAGCAGCGACGGCCGCGGCCAGTTGAAGGGAGTCGGCGGCCCGCAAGTCGTGAACACGGAGCAGCCGGCGGGCGGCGTCACGGAGTGGCTCGGAAGGCTGCACTTCTTGCCAGGTCGCCGCGAAGCGGTCGAGCCGCCCGCGTGCCCGGCTGGCCGACCGCGCCGACAGCAGGCCATCTCGCTCGAGGCGCGAGAAGGCCGATTCGCACTCGACCCGTGTGCCCCACCAGGCGAGGACGCCGGAGTCAGACCGGTACAGGGCTCGCATCCGGGCCGACGCCCCTTGGCGGACGATGAGAGGTACGAGGGCGGAGCTGTCCCAGAACCTCAACGACCCGTGCGGCGCTCGGCCAGGAGGGTGGCGAGGACGTCGCCGCCCGGCCGGGGTGCTTCGGGGGGCACTCGAAGGATCTCCTCGAGCCGGCCCCGGCGCGCGCGGCGGATGACTCCAGCCCGCTCCAGCCGCGCCAGCCGTCCCTCGTCGGGACCGGCATCCTCCGCGGTCGCCACTGGCTCGAGGCGCGCGACGGGCCGACGGCGGTCCGTGATCAAGACGGTCTCCCCGTGCCGCACGCGGTCCAGGAGGGCGCTGAGCGAGTTCTTCGTCTCGGAAATGGTCGCGGTTCGCACAAGGCTATTATAGCCTTTTCGCTCGACGGCATATAATCTCGCGCCAAGCGAAGTTTCCATGCCCATATCCCCGGGGTCGAAGCTCGGGCCTTACGAGGTCCTGTCCCTTCTCGGTGCGGGGGGAATGGGCGAGGTCTACCGCGCCCGCGACACGCGCCTCGGGCGAGTGGTCGCGATCAAGGTCTTGCCCGCCGAGCGGATGGCGGACGCGAACCGGCGCCGGCGCTTCGTACAGGAGGCCCGAGCCGCCTCTGCGCTCAACCATCCGAACATCGTCACGATCCACGAGATCGAATCGGCCGACGGCATCGACTTCATCGTCATGGAGTACGTCGACGGCAAGACCCTCGACGCCGTGATCCCGCGTCAGGGGATGAAGCTCGGCGAGGTCCTGCGGATCGCGATTCCCATCGCGGACGCCCTCGCTCGGGCCCACGCCGACGGGATCGTCCACCGCGACCTGAAGCCCGCGAACGTGGTGGTGGGATCCGACGGGTTGGTGAAGGTTCTCGACTTCGGGTTGGCCAAGCTCGCGCGGTTCGAGCCCGGGAGCCCGGACCACCCAACGGTGAGCGAGGACGGCGATGCGGGCCCGCTCAGCCGGCCCGGGATGGTCGTCGGCACCGCCGGCTACATGTCACCCGAGCAGGCGACAGGTAAGGATGTCGATGCCCGCGGCGACGTCTTCAGCTTCGGCGCGGTGCTGTACGAGATGGTGACAGGACGCCGGGCGTTCGCGGGCAACTCCACTGCGGAAACACTGGCGGCTCTGGTGAGAGATCAGCCCGAGGCGGTGAGCAAGGTAGTTCCGACGGCGCCGAGGGACCTCGAGAGGCTCATCCAACGGTGCCTCCGGAAGGAGCCCGACCGACGCTTCCAGCACATGGCGGACGTGAAGGTCGAGCTTCAGGAAATCAGGGAGGAATCGGAATCAAGACCGCAAGCGTCGGCCGTACCCGGCCGGCGAGCCCGTGTGGCAGGGCTCGGAATCGGTTTCACGGGGACGGTGCTGGTCCTTGCTGTTGGAAGCTTGGTCCTTTGGCGATCCCGGAACAAGGAGCTCCCGCCACCCTTCGTGGTCCCTCTCACCGCAACCCCAGGCCAGGCAAGCCGACCCACGTTCTCTCCCGATGGCAATCAGGTGGCGTTCGCCTGGAACGGGGAGAAGCAGGGCAACTTCGACATCTATATCAAGATGGTTGGCTCCACGGAGACCCGCCGCCTAACGACGGACCCAGGCGCCGACGGCTCACCGAGCTGGTCTCCCGATGGCCGACAGATCGCGTTCATAGGCGTTCGAGACGGCAAGGCCGCCATCCGTCTCGTGTCGCCCCTCGGTGGGCCCGACCGCAAGTTGAGCGACCAGCCCGTGGGCGGGCAGCTCTCATGGTCGCCTGACGGCCGATGGCTGGCGGCGGCCGCGGCCGGCGCATTCGATCAAGGTACGAGCAAGGTGGAAGGGCGCGGTATCCAACTCATCGCGGTTTCGGATGGCACGGCCCATGGGATCACGTTCCCGAGGCCGCTGACCTACGACAGCGAGCCCACGTTCGCACCGGACGGGCACCGCCTCGCCTATGCGTCCTGCCACTTTGGTGGTCTTGCTTGTCACGTCGACATCCTCGATCTGGAGGCGGACTCGGTTCCAAGAGGCGCCTCCCGGCGTTTGACGCGAAGCGTCCTCTGGGGGCCCGCAGGGCTCGCCTTTACCCGCGACGGCCAGTCGGTGCTTTACGGCGACCATAGGGACGCCCGTCTCTGGGGTGTGGGAATCGCGGGAGACCGACCACCCGAGCGAGTCGAAGTCGCGGGGAGTGCCGCT
>CAWGKR010000007.1:0-190403 GCA_963823195.1 uncultured Acidobacteriota bacterium
TTATGTTGCTGAACGAGTACGTATTGCTGGCTGCCGCCGAGCGGCGGGTTCGTCGCGAAGGCGTTGCTGCTGACCGCCGCGATCACCGGCCAGTGGTGGTGGGCGGTGGCGATCCTGGTGGGCGGGCTGCTGGCGGCCGGCTATGTGTTCCGGGTGCTCGCCCCGGCGCTGGCCGCCGCCGATGCGCCGCTGACCCTGCTCGCCCCGGTGTCGCGCCGCCGGCAGGCCGTGGTGCTGGCGCTGGCGATCTGCGCACTGCTGCTGGGCCTCGTGCCGCTGCGGTCCTCCGAGTTGCTCGCGGTCGGGCGCCCTGCCCCGCCGGCGGCGCTGTCGCGATGAGCACCGCGGCGCCGCGCAGCCGAGAGCGCGATCGATGACCGGCGCGGGGGGTCTGCTCGGCGCCGCCGGTTTGGCGTTGCGACAGTTGCGACAGTCTTCGGGCTCGCCGCAATTGTGGGCTGCTCGTATTTTCTCGCCAGGGACAACGGAGAACTCTCGGCAAGACTGATGAACAAACCCGCGGTGACGAGGGCGGCCCAGTGACCGGGCTTACGGCCTCGAGACCCGCTCACTCCACGACGGTCGGCGCTGGGACGCCCGAGCCCCATCTGGTGAGCCTTGTCGCTCCCTCGTCGTTCGAAGCCGAGCAGTACCGGATGCTCCGCCATGTCATCGAGAATAAGCGCAGAGACACCGGCCTCTGCACTGTGGGGGTCACTAGTCCGGAAGAGGGCGAAGGCAAGACAACCACGGCCATCAACCTCGCAGGGGCATTGGCCCAGAACCGCGAGGCGCGCGTCCTGCTTATCGACGCGGATTTGCGCCAGCCTTCGATCGCCCAGCGCCTTCGGATGCCCAGGGCAGGAGCAGGCCTCGTCACGGCGATACTCGATCCGAGTCGGGCGCCCGCGGACCTCATCTCCGTGGACCGTCGCTTCAACCTCGCCATCCTGCCGGCAGGCCCGCACCACGCGACCCCGTATGAGCTTCTCAAATCCCCTGCCTTGGGGGTGTTCCTTCAGGCGCTCAGAGAGGTATTCGACTACATAGTCATCGACACCGCACCGGTGATGCCCTGTCCTGATCCCCGTCTCGTGGAGCCTTGGCTGGACGGCTTCCTGGTCGTCGTAAAGGCCCACAAGACGCCGAAGGCTCGTCGAGTCGGCCCTTAGCCTCCTGGACCGTTCGAAGATCATCGCGCTCGTTTTGAACGTGGACGACGACGTCAGCGCCTACGGGCGTCGCTATTCCGGTTACGCCTCCCATTCGGCTTCAACCCGGCGAGTGGACTAGGACCCGACAGACACTCCGCCGCCCGGGTTAGCGACGGCATTTCCCACCCGCGCCGCGAAAGATCGATCACGCGGCCAAAGCCCCGGGTGGGCGGGGTGCAGTTTACTAAAGCAAAGAAGGGACTTCCTGCCTCGCCCGCAGACTGGCCAAGACAAGGCCTCGGCGACCGCGCAGCGAATTTTGTCTAGGCCTAGACGATCCGCTTCGCGGCGTTCCTCTTCGCCCGCCCGCGTGCTGCCACACCCGCCAAGCCCAGGCCGAGCAGCATGAGCGAGGCCGGTTCGGGGACGGCGGTCACTTCCATCTTGTACGGGCCATCCACATTGGAGAAGACTCCATTGCTGTTCGCGAAGAACTCGCCCGCGACCCCGGTCCCGCCCCCCGTCGACCACGCCCAAGACGAGGTGTCGCCGCCAATGCCCGTGCCACTGCCCGTGAGCTCGATCCGGTGGCGAGTGTTGCTGTTCAAGAGAAACGGCGCGACAGGAATGTCGCGGACGGCCAGGCCCGAGGTGAGGCTACTGTCCAAGATCGTGGCCAGAGTATCCAGCACGCTGCCGGGGCTCGTTCAGTTGTCGTCCCGAAGCGTGACCGTGAGAGAACCTGTGATGCCAGCCGCCCTGAGCAACAGCTTGACGTCCACGAGATAGAGAGGGGAGGCTCCGGTGGAGAACGAATCGGCCAGCGGGCCAAAACTCGAGACGGGGTCTGTCCCATTCGTAGCTGCAGGGAGGTTGTTGTACAGGATGGTGTTCGCTGACACTGCATTGCTGGATAGGGCCATGCAGGAGATCGCGAGCAACAGCCTCCACGTCATCTTCATCTTCATGACTGCCTCGAATCTTGGTAGCAAGCGTTCTTCACTTCGACTTCGAGCCTCAGCGACGGCGGCGACGGAGCAGGCCGAGGACCGCCAACCCCCCGCCGAGAAGCAGCGCGGTGGCTGGCTCCGGCACGACCACGTCCATCTGATCAACGCCCAAACCGGCACCCCCATTTGCGGTGATCGTGAAGACGGCCGAGGCGATGTCGAAATTGCTGCTGAGGGCGCCAAGGAAAGGAGCCGAGCCATCGGAAAGCCCTGTGTTGGTCCCACTCACGGTATATGTCGCCAGCAGCACATTCAGAGAGTCGTACACATGCCAGCTGGGCAGTGAATCACCGAAGAAATTCGACTGAATGTCCAGCCGACTCCTGCCACCGGCTTGGATGCGAAGCTTGCTGTGAAAGACGCGTCGTCAGTGAAGAGGACTGGATCCCGGGGTTGAAGATTCCAGCCCAACTACCGTTGCCCTCGGTTAGGCGTGAAAATCCTGAGCTGTCGCTGACGGTCGCCGGAAGGCCGGGCGAGGTTGCAGTCCAAGAGGCAGGCTCCGTCGGAGAAGTCGCCGCCAATCTGCGCCCAGTCGAACGAGGAGTTGCCCCCAGAGTCCCGCGGCTGAACACCTGAATGACGCTGGCATTTGCGTAGGATCCGACGGCCAAGAAGCCGAGCACGAGAGCGATGCGAGCCTTCGTTACCTAGCCCTCCTCATGTGGGAGCAACAGCAGCGATTACCCAAGCAAGATTCATTCCTCGGCCGGAAGCCTTTTGGAGTCGATCCGTTGCGCCTATGAGGGTGGTCCCGAGGTGTTAACAAACCTGACGCGCCAAGGAACCCCCTTGGCTCTCGGCTCCCTTAAAGCACCTGTTATGAATACGTTATCGGCGTAGCGGGAGATGCGGGTCGAGTGTAAAGAGATCCGGCGCCCGCGGAACCCCATCCATTCTGGGTCGGTCCCCGCTTGGCCGGCCGCGCCCGAAAGAGGCAAGGGCGCCTGAAAGGGTGCGGGACCGAATCGGCGGCGAAGGACTCCAATGAATCTTCACCCGCCCGACCGGGACCCTGACACCGTTTTGAACACCGAGGCAGTCGTACCATGATGGTTATTCCATGCGTATACCGCAGGTCGTTCGATCCCTCGAGCCCGACGGCGAGGAGCGGCTGATCGCCTCTGGACATCTCCTTTTCAGCGACCCGGCGAGCGGGTTGAGACCCGGCGACCCGCACCGACTTCGAGTCAAGCAATGAACTGGCGTGCGAAGGGGTTGATTCAAAAAGCCCTAACCTACGTACCGCGAGGCGAGCGCCTCCACTACCTGCTGCAAAGGACGATCGGCGGGCTCCATGACTTCCACGCCGAGTTCAGCGCCAAGGTCGACGACTGGTGCATCATGGCCCGCCACCTGCGGGAATCCGGACAGGCGATCGCAGGAGCGCGCATGATGGAGATCGGCACGGGTTGGTATCCCACGCTACCCTTCTGCTGCTATCTCGCCGGCGCCGCGCGGGTCCTGACGGTCGACCTCAACCCCCACCTGAAGGCCGACTTGACAAGAAGGTGTGCTGAGGGTCTCGCCACCTACGTCCTGCCCATCGCTCGCGCTTGCGAGGCGCCCGAATCCGAGGTGAGCACGCGTCACGGGCGGCTACTGGAAGCGCTACAAGGGACCGATCTTGCCGCCGCTACCGCCGGTGTAGTCGAGTACCGAGCCGGTGGCGACGCGCGGCGTACGGGCCTTCCCGACGCCTCGTTCGACGTCATCTTTTCGAACAGTGTGCTGGAACATGTTCCCGCCGATGCGATCCGTGACATGTTCGCCGAGGCTTGGCGCCTGCTTCCCACCGGCAAGATCATGTTCCATTCGGTCAACTGCGGGGATCACTACGCCTACACCGACTCCCAGATAAGTCAGCTCAACTATCTCCGGTTCTCCGATGCAGCCTGGGAGAAATGGAACAACCGGTTCCTTTATCAGATCGGCTTCGCGCCAGCGAATTTGTCGATATGGCGAAAGCGGCCGGCTTCGCCATTGCGCTCGAGGCCGCAACACCTTCAGAGCGCCGGCTCCGCGAGCTGAGGGAGACTCCCGTGCATCAGCAATTCGCGTCGCGGTTCGCCCCCGCCGAGCTGTGCGTGACCAGCGTGGACTTCGTCGCGCTCAAGTCCGCGCGTCCTTGACGACCAATCTCACGGCAGAAATACTCTCTCCTCGATGCGTATCCTCCACGTCGTTCTCTCCCTAGAGCTCGGTCGCCAAGAACGGCTGATCGCCGACCTTTCTGACGCGCTGACGGCCCGTGGGCACGGTGTGCGCGTCTTGTCGCTGACCCCGGGGGGATCGATGCGCGCGGCGTTCGAGGGCATCGAGGTCTTCGACATCCCGAAACGGGAAGGAATCGATTTCTCCCTCCCTTCAGGCTTGCGGCCACCCTGCGACGGATGAAGCTTGATGTCGTGCACACCCACAACCCGATTCCGCTCCTCTACGCGGCGCCGATCGCCCGGTTCCTGGGTATCAGGCGCCCGGTGCACACCAAACACGGGGCAAACGTCTATTCGCGCGCATCGCTCGCCGTCGCACGGGCTGCAACGCGCACCCTGAGTGCGTTCGTTGCGGTTTCAGCCGAGACCGCGGAGATCGCGAAGACGCGTGAACGCGTGCCGGAGCGTCTCCTCCACGTGATCCAGAATGGCATCCCGCTAGGACGGTTCCGCCACGACGCGCAGGCGCGGGCACGGGTTCGCTCCGAGTTGGGTATCCCCGAGGACGCGGTCGTTGTGGGAACAGTCGGCCGGCTCGCCGAGGAGAAGGACCACCCTCTCCTGGTGAGGGCAATGACGCCGCGGCTCGGCCCGGGAGTGCGGTTGGTCATCGTCGGCGACGGACCCCGTCGGCAGGAGACCGAGCGCTCCGATTCCATCGGAGGTCGCCGCCTATGTCACGCTCACCGGAGAGCGACGCGACGTGCCAGCGCTCCTTTCGGCATTCGACGTCTTCGCGATGAGCTCGCGCACGGAGGGGTTGCCTCTTGTCGTTCCCGAGGCGATGGCCGCAATGCTCCCGGTTGTCGTCACCGCCGTAGGCGGGCTTCCCGGCATCGTCGGCCCGGAAGTCGGATTGGTTGTGCCGCCCGGCAATGCCCACGCCCTGGGCCGGGCCCTGGGCGAGTTGATCAACGACGGGCGCGACGGGTGAGCATGGGCGAAGCAGCGCTGCAATTTGCCCGACGATCGTTCTCGATCGAGCGCATGACCCGCGACTATGAAGCACTCTATGCGTGAGCACCGTTGCCCTCGGACTGGGTAGATCATGCAGCGACCGTAAACTGCAGGCGAAGGAGTTGACCTCTATGCGTCACGGGCCGGGCCGGGTCTCGTCGTCGCGCTGGCCGTGCTCTTGACCGCCGGCTGCGGGTTGACGCGCGAGGCGCGCAAGATCCGCCACTTGCGATTGGGTGACGGCTACTTTGAGAAGGAGAAGTACCGTGAGGAGCTGTCATCGAGTACCGCAACGTCCTGAAGGCCGAGCCCTCGAACGCCCGCGCAACCTTGCGCCTCGGGCTCAGCCCACTTCCAGCTCGGCGATATGGCGCCAAGCCTACCAGTACCTCGCGAAGTCGCAGGAGCAGGACCCGAACAACCTTGACGTGCGGGTCAAGCTCGGCTCCCTCTATGCTCTCTCGCGGCAGCTCGACAAGGCCAGAGAGCAGGCGTCGTTCGTTCTCGGTAAGGAGCCAAAGAACTTCGCCGCCCTGACCGTTGCGGCCGACGCTGCCGAGACACGGGAGCAGCTCGACGACGCTATCCGCCGTTTGGAAGAGGCGCGACCGCAGTTCGCCGACGGCGACCGGGCAAGTCGCGTCCTCGGGGCGCTCTACGCGCGCAAGGGAGACCCGGCGACCGCTGAGCGCTATTTCCAGGAAGCCGTGGCGACCAGGCCCGATTCCGTGGACGCGCATCTGGCCCTCGCAGCCCTTCGGTTCAGCAAGGGAGAGATCGCCGAGGCGGAGAAGGAGTTCAAAGCCGCCGCGGCCCTGGCACCTGCCGCGTCTGTCGTGCGAATCAACCTCACGGATTTCTATGTTCGGATTGGCCGCCTCGATGACGCGAAACGCGTTCTGACCGAGACGACCACCCAAGCCCCGGAGTTCCTCCCGGCCTGGCTGCGCCGGGCCGAAATCGCCTTCGGGGAAAAGCAATACGACGAATCCTTGAAGGACCTCGACAACATCCTCAAGAAGAATCCCGCGGACCGCGAAGCGCTTCTTCTCCGGGGTCGAATTCACCTTGCGAAGAACGAGACGGGCGAGGCGATCCAGGATCTTGAGAAGGTACTCAAGACCAATCCCAACTACCCCCCGGTGCGCTACGCCTTGGCCCTCGCTCACGTGCAGGCGCGAGACCTCAACCAGGCGAAGGCCGAGCTGAAGGAGGCGCTCACGGCAAACCCGGGCTTCGGGGAGGCCCTGCTCCTCTTGGCGGACCTCAACATCCAGACCGACGCTGTTCAGCCGGCCATCGAAGACCTCGAGGGGATGCTCGCGAAGCAGCCGAACGTTCCGCGGGCCTGGGAGCTGCTGGGCACGGCCTACCTTCGAAAAGGCAACGCCGCGAAAGCCACGGAGGCCTATCAGAAGCTCGCGACGCTCCTGCCGAAGGATCCCCGCGGCCCCTATCTGGTGGGCGTCGGCCTCCGCGCCCAGGGGAAGCGGCCCGAGGCCGTCCGGGCCTTCGAGTCCTCCGTCGCGATGGCGCCGGCGGCCGTCGAACCGTTGGCTGCACTCGCGGGGATGGATCTAGCCGACAAGAAGCCCGATGCGGCCCTCGCGCGGGTGACGAAGCAGGCGGCTCTCGTGCCGAAGTCGGCGCTGATCCAGTGCCTGCTCGGCCAGGTGCAGCTCGCGCGCGGGAATGCGGACGCAGCGGAGGCGGCCCTCATGAAGGCCCTGGAGCTGAACCCCAACCTGGTGGAAGCCTACGCCGAGCTTGGGAAGCTCTACGGCCGGTCCAAGAAACTCGACCAGGCACTCGCGACCTTCGACAAGGCCTTGGGGGTCAGCCCCAAGAACCCACAGCTCCTCATGCTCTCGGGCATGCTCTACGACCAGAAAGGGGACGTCGCGAAAGCCCAGGAGGCGTACCAGAAAGTCCTCGAGTGGAACCCGCGTTTCGCCCCCGCCGCCAACAACCTGGCCTGGCTTCTCTCCGAGCACAGCGGCGATCAGGAGAAGGCCCTCGCCCTCGCGCAGATCGCCAAGGAGGAGGCGCCCGAGAACCCGCAGGTCTCCGACACCTTGGGATGGATCCTCTACAAGCGAGGCATCTACCAACGGGCGCTGGCCATGCTCAAGGAGGCCGTCACGAAGCTGCCGGAAGACCCGGAGATCAGGTACCACCTCGCCATGACCCACCTCAAGCTGAACGATCGGGAGAGCGCCAAGCGCGAGCTGACCAAGGCCCTGGCGCTCAATCCCCAGTTCGCCGCAGCGGAGGAGGCGAGGAAGACATTGGCGACGCTCAACTAGAGCGCAGCCGACGCCCCCTTCTCCGCCAGCCGGGGTCTGCATCATTTGAATAATGGGCCGTTACCGCTACCAACGGGATCGGTCGAGCCACTATCAATCCCAAATTTCGGACCCCCCCGGCGGGGGATGCGGACTTCAGCTTTGGAAGCTTGACTCCCCCAGCGATGCCTCGCCGCGCCTTCTTGTTTCGCGGGCCGTGGTCACGCAGACCGGGCGCGCTTTGTGTCCGGCCGTGCCGCTCCGGCGCGCTCGTGTTGGCCCACGCCACCGGTGATTCCGTTGGGACGGGTTCAGCAGCACCCGAGCCCTATCGAACGTGGCCAAGGGCTGGCGCCAAGAAATTGACAGGCCTCACGAGCGAGGAAGGCGAGGTGGTCTGCCACATCGAAAGCGTGGACGACGACTCCACCGAACTCGCGCTGGCGACGTGTGGCCCTCTCACCCACGCGCCATCGGGTCGTGTCGCACGGTGCCCTGCGTGCTGTGGCAGGGTCAAGCCAGTGCCGGCCGTCGCGACGGCACCTGTAGAAGTCCCACGCAGCGACCAAGCGGGGGTCACAGAAGGCGCCCATGCTATAGTGCGCCTCTTCCTGGCGGAGGACTCCGCGTGGCATTCTCGAAGCGGGAACCGCTGTCGCGTATCGCTGCCACGCTCGGGCTGACCCGCCTGGTCGAATGCCTCGCGCGACGGCCGTGCGTTGTCGTGATCAACTACCATAGGGTGATGTCCCCTGGCGCGTGCAACTACGATCACGCGGTCATTGAGGCTACGCCCACAGAATTCGATGACCAGATGGCGCACCTCACGAAGCGGTACCACGTAACAGAATTGGAAGAAGTACAGGCGCTGGCGGAAGGGCGGCTCCCGTTGCGCCATTGCCACGTACTCGTCACCCTCGACGACGGGTATCGAGATGGACACGACGTAGCACTGCCCATACTCAAGGCCCATGGCGTGCGGGCCACTTTCTTCCTGGCAACTGGGTTCATCGATACCAACAAGGTTCCCTGGTGGGACCAAGTCGCGTTCGTCGTGAGGGCCACCGGTCAACAGAAGTTGCGCCTGCGCTACCCGCGGGAGACGGTCTTCGACTTGGCAGAACTGGGTGTGGACCGAACGATTCAGGGGTTGCTCCGGCTCTACAAGCACCCCGACACGACAGACACGGCCCGCCTTCTGGCTGAAGTCGAGGGGCCTGTGATGTGCCGATGCCTCGGGAGGCACCTGAGCGCCTCTTCCTGAACTGGCCAGAGGTGGAGGCCTTGGCGCGCGCTGGCATGGCCATTGGCTCCCATACCCACACCCACGAATTGCTGGCGAAGCTCCCGGCCGACGCACAGTGGCGCGAGTGCCAAGTCTCGCGAAATCTACTTCGCGAAAGGCTCTCTTCGCCCGTCGAGGCACTCGCCTTCCCGGTAGGGTCGCAGACGAGCTTCTCCGAGACCACCCGGGAATGCCTGCGCAAGGCGGGCTATAGGCTTGCCTTCTCGTACTATGGGGGCGTCAACAGGCAAGGCATGGACCCGTTCAACATCTTGCGAATGGGCGTCGAACACATGAGCCTCGCGCAGTACCGTCTGCGGACCGCCGTCGCCGGGGCGGCGGCCAGGCACGTCTGGTAGGGGATCCCTCGGTGTCGCGCCCCGACGGGTGTCTCAGACTCGCGTGGCCGCCCGCGTGAGCCTACGTTGACGAAGGTCGGCCCCGTGACCGTGGTTGCCTATCCGTGGGGATCGTGGCCGGACCTCGCAGCGTCCTGGACGAAGCTCGCGGCCAAGTCCCCGGGGACGCAAGTTTCTTCCTGACACCAGAGTGGATCAGCTCCTGGCTGAAGGTTTTCGGCTCCAAATTCCACCCACGCCTCCTCGTGTTCAGCGATCCGGGATCCGACGGAACTGTGGGAATGTGCCTGTTGGTGCCGCGGACCGAGCGCCGCGGACCCTTCGCAGTCCGACGCCTCTACCTCAACACCGCTGGGGAAGACGCGTCGGACGAGACGGTCATCGAGCACAACACTCTGCTTTGCCTCGATGGCTGGCAGCCTGAGATCGCGGTCGCCCTACGCCGGCATCTCGATAGCGATGCGTGGGAGGAGTTCGCGGCCAACGGCATGGCGGAGGGGCCGTTCCTCGATGCGCTGACCTCCTCGGCGTTTCCAGACATCCACGCGGCGTTCACTAGAGTGCGGAGCCCCTACGTCGATCTCGCCGCAATTGGCAAGTCTCCGGATGGTTACCTCGGCATGATCTCCCGAAACACGAGGGAACAGATTCGCCGCAGCCGGCGGATCTACGAAGATGAGGGCGACTTGGAGGTGCAGGCGCCCGCTGAGGTGCCCGAAGCCCTTGCCATGCTCGACGAATTGGCTCAGCTACACCAAGCCAGATGGACCGCCGTCGGGAAACCGGGCGTCTTTGCCTCGACTCCGTTCACCGAGTTCCATCGGGAACTCGATTAGGCAAGCCTTTCCCAAGGGGGGCGTCCAGATCCTCCGTGTCCGGGTTGGCCCTACGGTTATTGCTCTCCTCTACAACTTCGTACACGGCGGTACAGTTTATTTCTACCAGAGCGGCCTGCGGCTGAGCGGTGAGAAGCGAGTTAAGCCGGGGCTCGTGGCCCACGCCGCGGCAATAGAGTACTGCCGCGAAGCGGGGCTCCGTGAGTACGATTTTCTCGCCGGGCAGGGGCGATACAAAGAATCCCTCTCCACAGGGCTCGGATGCTAACGTGGTTAGTCTTCACGAATCCCACCGTCAAGATGCGAGCGATGATGCTTCTGCGGAGCCTTAAACGTCGGCTGGAGGGCCCTTCCTGATGCGCGCTCTCTTGCATGCCCTTGCCGCCGGCTCGGGCGCGGCTTTGGGACGCCGCCCCGTGGGCCCACAGAACGCGGTGTCAGGGGAGAGGGATGACAAAACGCGAGACGCGAACGTACCGATATAGTCGAGTCACGCGGAATCCAGCACGTTCGATACCCTTTCGGGATGAGGCATTTTCTCTCTGTACGTACATCCAGGCTCGCCGGAAACCTCGATGTTTGTAGTCGAGCAGTATTCTCGTCAACGCCGCCGGATACAGTCTCCGGCCCCTGGCCCATTCCGCAGTGCGACAGGAATAGATACAGATCTCCCCAGTCCTGATCCTCCGCCGTCGGCCGGTGCCCCTGATCTCATGTGTGCCCGAGACTTGGACCCAGGAATAGTGTGCGATCTTCTCGCCTACAAAACCCCCGTAGCAAATCTGCCCCGCGGAGAGGCGGCGCCGCTTCTCTCTCAGGTCGACCGCGTAGACGCCCGTCAACAGATGAATCTCAGTAGATGACAACTCCCTGACATCGCATTCGAAATCTAGTTCGACCGAAGGAATCGCGTCAAGGTCGCGGGAATAGAACAGCATGACTCCGAAGCGTCGAGTGAGTCGGGAGAAGAGGCGTACACGAAGCCTCCCGAGAAGACCTGCCTTTCCGGCAAGGTGTTGGGCCTTAGTTGATGACATCGGCCAAGTGTGGGAACGGACAATCGCGCCGGATCCCACTCGCTGAGTATAGAGGTTCCGGCGCGCCTACGTTGCGGAAGCGTTGCTACACTAAGCGTGGTGCATGACCCGGTCTCGCCAACCCAAGGGAATCGATCCGCCCATAGTGCGGCTACGAGCCAGAGCTTTTTCGTCAAGGTAGTTCGGGCACGCCCGGAGCTGGAGTCGCTCACGACCGCATGGGTGGCTCTTGCCGAGGCAGCAATCGAGCCAAATCCGTTCTATGAGCCGTGGATGTTGCTACCGGCGCTCGAGACTCTGCCGCTAAGCGCCTCGCCCGAGTTCGTCCTCGTCTTCCGACAAGGCTCGGAGAACACCTCGGAGGAACCTCTCCTATGCGGCTTGTTCCCAATCGAGCCAGCTCGTACATACAAAGGCCTGCCGCTCAGGATGGCGCGGGTGCTGTGTGGGAGGTACTGCTTCGACGGCACGCCGCTCGTCCACTCTTCCCACACGGATGACGTTCTGAAGGCCTTCCTGGGTTGGCTCGCGTCGCCGGAGGGCGACTGCTCAGTCCTAGAAATGCCCCTTCTGCATCTAGACGGCCCGGTCTATCAGTCCCTAACGGACGTCCTACGCAATCGGTTGCTTCTAACATTCGTCGACGTCCAATACACCCGCGCGCTCTATCAGGTGCCGCCGTCCCCGTCGAGTTACCTCGCGAGCGGCTCTCGGGCAGGACCAGGAAGCATCTACGCCGCCAAGCCGAACTGCTAGCCAAACAGGGCACCATCGACATCGTGTCACTGAATACCACGGACGATGTCGACGGGATGCGGTCGGCGAGTTCGTTGAACTGGAGGCCTCCGGATGGAAGGGCAAGGAAGCAACGGCATTGTCGTCGCGGGAAGCGGATCAGCGCTTCTTCCGGCAGGCGGCGTTGGCGGCCTTTCAACGTGGCCGGCTCGCAATGTCAGCACTCCGGTTGGATGGCCGGATGATCGCGGCCCGGACGATGTTCAGGGCGGGTTCGGTCTCATTTCTCTTCAAGATCGCATACGCCAGCAGTATTCGCAAATATTCTCGCCAGGGATGCTGCTAGAGGTCGAAACCATAAGCCGCGGGCTCGCCGATGGCGCTGCACTGACGGACTCATGCACCAATGCCGCAAACACCATGTTCAAACGGATCTGGAAGGAGCGGCGAACGATTCAGACCTTGGCCATTGGCACCGGCCATGCCGGTGACCTAGCGCTCTCGGCCCTGCCTCTGCTGCGTTGGCCGCTCAAGAACCGGGCATCTCCGACGGGCCCTGGCCCCGAGGCCAGCCAGCTGACCGCTGCGTCCGCCAGGCTCGAAGGGCGAGGCTCGGATTGGCGCCGCCGCGTGGCAGTTTGCTCGGGCGCGACGTTCTCATGCACAAGGTCTCTCGTACGCTACGCCGGAGGGGAATGGCCCAGACGAAGCGCGCGAGGAGTCTCGCTCTACGAGGCGGCGTTCTAGCACCCGCTCAACGCGCACAGGGCGGCCCGCCACAACAGCCATTGGCGCCAAACGGGCGGGCCCCGGACTAGTCAACGTACGCCCCCGCTTGCACAGCACTGACCGCGTGCTCCAGCGACACCGTGAGCCTTCGTTTGCCCGACGCCACATTGGCAATTTCGGCCACCTCCATCACCTCCACTCGCAACCTCGGGCCGCTCTTGGCATGCACACGTGCGCGCAGCGCCTCACAGCGCACCGCGGGCCAGGGCTCGTTGACGACAAGTCGGAACTGCACGCAGTCGAGGGCCGTTTGCACGACCTGCCATTTCTTCACGTCGGGCCATTCCAGCATGACGTAGACGAAGAATTCGCCGAGCAACTGGCGGCCATCGGTCGTCCGGATCATATCTAGCACCCGCCCGTCCACCGATTGGAGCAGGGGCAAACCCCGCCCGCAGGCACAGAGGCGACGGGTATAGGTAGCGCGGTCGCCGTTGAGGTAACGCACCATCGGCATGCCGTCGTTGTGCAGGTCAGTCACGGCGATGTCGCCTCGATGCCTCCGCCACCGGGAGACCGTCCGCACCCAGCGTCTCGACCACGAGGTGGTCGGCATTGACGTGCAGCCCGTTATGTTGCGGGCATTCGGCGGCCATGAGCATGACTTCGCGCGAGCCGTAGGTATTGAACACCTCGCAACCGAAGGCGGCCTGGATGTCGCGGCGCTCGGGCTCGTACAGCGCCTCGGCACCGGTGATAAGACCACGCAGGCCGCTCATACGCCGCCCGGTTTGGAGCATCCGCCGCGCCACCAGAGCTACCGGGGCCACGTAGCCGACCAAGGCCTTGGGCCGGTAGGAGATGATATCGTCGACATAGCGGTCGACGTTGTCTTCCCGCAGCCCGAAGGCATCGAAGAAGCGGCGGTTGAAGGCTCGGTGGTAGAGGCGGTCCTTCAGCGCCGGCCAGCCGGTCTTGGCGGCCCCCGAGCCCCAAAGGTAGGCCGCGCGCGTGCCTAGGCCCGCGCCGGCCCAGTCGTAACCCCGCCACATCACGGCCGTCCGGCGTGCGTAGCTTTCCATGGTGTATTCGAAGCGGAACGGATCACCGGTGGAGCCGCCTGTTGTCTTGCTGAGTGTCTTCCCACGCCAGCTCACCGCCGTCATGCCCTCGTAGTTGGCTCTGATGAGCTGCTTGGTCAAGGTGGGGTAGCGTGTAAGCTCGGCGATATCCTTCAAGGGGTCCGCTCGTAAGCCGTGGTCCGACCAGTAGCGCTGTAGAAAAGGAACCTCCCGCCAGCAGTGCGCCAGCAAACGGTTGAGTTTCTGAAGCTGCAGGTGATTGAGGGCCTCGGGCTTCAGCCACTGGCCCCGTTCATACTCGTTCACATGCGCCGAGGTATCGCGTCGCGCCACTACCGCCTCGTACGCCGGGAAGAGGACGCGCCTAAACAACTGTTCGTAGAGCATTGCCCTGTTGGCGTGCTATTGGCTGGGTTCTGGTGACAGCCACCACGCAATATTCTGGCGATGACTCCCGGTCCTTTTCGATTGCTTCCATCGTATCCACCTCATCAACCACCGGTCGCAAGTCGCAAGAACTGCAAGTACGCGCTGGTCAGGCGAGTTGGAACCAAAGCCCGTAGAGGTGCCAGGCGCTGAAAGTCGGCATCATCAAGAGCCCCCGTGCCGCGAAGAAGGAGGACATAGACGATCGCGCCGGCAGAGACCCCCGACAACAACGTGAGTGGGCCCGGCTTCGCCGCGCACAGGGCCCCCACGGCGAGTGCCATGATGAGGCCGGCCAGGCCGAGCCTCAGAATCGACGACCAGGGAATCGCGATCTTGACAAGTCTGGCGGCAGCCCACCAGATGCCGAGTGCTGCCAGGGCCTGTGCGATGCCGTTGGCGAAGGCCGCCCCGACGGCATGGCCCCCTGGAATCCACCAGATGTCCAGCGCCACATTGAGGGCGCCCGTGGCGATGCCGATCCATATCAAAGTGGATTGCTTCTCCCCAATGATGAGCAGGCGTTGCGCTGGACCCAGTGCAGCTCGAGCGAGGCCGAAGCCGCCTGCAACGACAACAACCCAGACCGCGGGCCGGTAGGCGTCGCCGTAGAACACGGGCACGAGAGAGGGGCTCACGGCCGCGAGGCCGAAGACGAGGGGAATTGAGAACAGCAGCACGTACCGCAGGGAGACCGAGGCCATTCGGCCAAGCAGCGCTGGGTCGCGTCCAAACTGCACCCCCATCGACAGGCCGGCCGAATTGATCAACACCTGCGGCAAAACAAGGGCCTGCGTCAACAAGTTGAAGCCGAGCGAAAAGAACGCAACCTCCTGACTGCTGGAGTAGCGCTGCACGAAGACAATGTCGGAACGGTCCCACACCACTGCGTTGAGAACCCAAAGAACCGTCCCTTGTGCGCAGAAGCGCCGGATACGTCCGTAGACGTCGGCAGGCAGGTCTTCTGCTTTCTGTCCAGGGAAGCGTGCTTTGGTAGACCCTTCGGAAGGCGACGTATCTAAGAAGAGCAGTCCACACTGCGGGAGAGGAGCAGCATGGTTGCGAGACCAACCAGCGACCAACCCAGGCTAAGAGCCCCAATCGTGCCCACCACATTGACGACATTGCCGACAAACGAGGGCCACACGTTGTAGAACGAGTCCTCTGTTGCGTTGATGGCCGCCGCAAAGATGGCCATCACTGAATGTGGCGCGAGGCTCAGATCACCAGTGCCGCGTAGACTCGATGCCTCCCGTCGATTGTGCCAAAGATCACCGCGCACCCGAGGAGCGTGATGACTCCCGCCATCAACACCTGGAAGCGCAGGGTCATCCTGACGACGCCCAGTGCTCCTTCCAATCTCGCCGCGGCCAACGTACTCCGCCACGAAGCGATTCGTGGCAGCTGGCACGCCGAGCGTGACCAGAATCGACGTTAATCCCGCGATCCAGATGACGTAGTTGTAGTAGCCCAACACTCGGGGGCCCAGCAGACGGGCTGCGGTTATCGAGATAGCCGCCGCCGCCACCATGCCGAACAGGGTGTCGAGGGCGATCCAGAACGTGTTGCGAGCGATGGTCTTTCCCAGCATCGGCAGGCTCTTGCCCACGGCACAACGGCTCTGGATGGGACAAAATCCCGAAGAGGCGGCGGCAGTATAGTCCAGCCTCGCGTAGGACCGTCCGTCCCGCGCAAAGGATCGCAGGGCTGTACAATCGCGATTCAATCATGGCCTGCCCATGGGCTTGCAGCTCGCGACACGTGGCGGCGGCAGCCTGGCTGGTTGTCGGCCTGGGGGCGTCGCGGGGCGCGAGCGGGGGCGATCTCAGCGTCAAGCCGGTGATCGCGGCCGGCGTGGGATACGACAGCAACGTTTTCGACCAAGCTTCCGATGTTTCCGACGACTATCTGGGGACCTTGGGGGTGCGCGTACCCGTGGAGTACAAGATGGGTTCCCATGCCACCCTCACGGGCAGCTACCTGGGGGTTCAGGAATGGTATCGGCAGCTGACACAGCTCGACACGTTTCCGGCCCGCCAGCTGGCTTCGGCCACGTACCTATACAACTCGGGTCGGAAACTAACCGTGGGACTCGGCGGTACGTATTCCGAGAGCCGACGACCGGAGGAGGTGTTCCCCCAAAGCGGCGTGCAGTTTGGCCGGAGCTTGGCTCGCAGCGTCGGAGGCAACGCATTCCTTGATCGGAAGCTGACGCGTCGCGACGACTTGGAGCTGAACTACAACTACGGACGGTCTCTCTACCTCGAGGACGAGCGGGCCGACTCGCACACGGGCATGGCGACCCTTGGCAGGCAGTTCAGTCAAAGCTTCCGCCTCGACGTCCGCTATCTCGTCGAGTACTACACGTTCCCTGTCGACGGCGGGAACGACACCTCGCAGGCGGCCACACTCGGCTGGTCACAAAAGGTCTCGCGCACGATTTCGCTGAAGCTGCGAGCGGGCGGCCGATTCGTTGCCGGCACGACCAAGCCCGAATTGGAGGCGTCCCTCACCCGCGAGTGGCGTCAATCGACCCTGACCGCCTCCTACAATCGTACGCGCACGTTCGTGCCAACGAGCGAGCACTTCGCCGACACGGATTCTGCCGGACTCGCGTTCAATCACGCGGGCCGAGCCCTTGGGTTTTCAGCATCTTCGGACTACTACCGCAGCCGGAGTGAGACACAAGAATACGAATCGTTCCGTGGCAGGGTCGACACGGTGTACATGCTCGAGCACTGGTTGGGGCTGGGCGTCAGCTATCTCTATACCCACCAGCGTCCCATGGATTCGGTGGGGCTGGCTACCAAGCGCCACCTTGCCCGCGTCGGTTTCGTTGTCTCTCCCTGGGGCCGGACCGAGCCTCGAGGGCTTCCTTGATTCGTCCCGCGATTGTGGATCCAGCCATCCCGCGAGGTGTGAACATGCCACTCCGGGTGCTGGCGGTGACCCAGGTCTTTCCGAACTCGCTCGACCCAACCTTTGGTATCTTCAACGGCCTGCAGTTTGCGGCCCTGGACCGCTTGTGTGAACTCAATGTTCTCGCCGTCATCCCCTGGTTCCCGGGTGGACGCCTACTGGGTCGCTCGTCCGGCGCCGGTCGCTTTGCGAGCGTCCCGGAAAGTGAACATCTGAACGGAGTAGCCGTTCGACACCCTCGCGTCCTCTACGTGCCCAAGATGCCGTCGCTGTCCGCAGGCCTCTATGCTGCCTCCCTGTGGCCACGCGTGCGCCTACTTCGGGGCTCGGTGGATGTGGTGCTCGGCTCGTGGGCTTACCCCGACGGCGCGGCTGCATTGATCCTCGCTCGCCTTCTGGGCGCGGCCTGTGCCGTCAAGGTCCATGGCTCCGATCTCAACGTGCACGCCGAGCACTGGCCCGTCAAGCGCATCCTTCGATTCGCATTTCCGCGTGTTGGACGTCTCATCGCGGTCAGTCGTCCGCTTGCCGACAAGGCGATCTCTCTGGGAGCACTCCGTGATCGCACTGTCGTTGTGGCCAATGGGGTGGATCGCGAGCTATTTCGACCCCGGTCCCGGGGTGCGACTCGTCAACAGCTCGGCCAACCTGTCGATGGTCGCTGGCTCCTCTACGTGGGGCGTCTCGAACGTCCCAAGGGCGTCCTGGATCTCCTCGATGCCTTCGCCCGGCTTGCCTCTGGCCAGACCGACCTCAAGCTCATGATCGTCGGAGGAGGGACGGAGCTACAGGCTTGCCACGCCCTAGCCGCTCGATTTCCGGGTCGCGTTGTCGTGACAGGGGTCCGCCCTCTCGAGGAGGTCGCTCTTTGGGTTTCGGCTTGTGACGTCCTGACGCTGCCGAGCTGGAACGAGGGAACGCCCAACGTCATCCTCGAGGCGTTCGCCGCGGGCCGCCGTGTGGTCGCCACCAGGGTTGGCGGTATTCCCGACCTTGTTGCGAGCGACACGCTTGGCGACCTCGTACCGGTGCACGACGTCTCGGCGCTCGCGCAGGCGCTAGTGCACGCCGCGCGTACGCCCTACGAGTCCGAGCCCATCGTAGGGACGGCTCCGGGCTCTTGGGCTGACAGCGCTTCGCACCTATTCGAAGTGTTAAAAGCTGCAGCGGCTGAAGGTAGCCGATGATGGCCACAAGCGCCAGTAGGCCATCAACCGGGCCTCCACCCGCGATCCTCTACTTCGGAAACGATTGGTTCACCGAGAACCGGACCTCAAGCCACCACGTGGCGCGGCGGTTGGCCAAGCGCCACCCCCTCATCTACTTCGAAAGCCCGGGCCTTAGGGCGCCAAGGCCAAGCAGGCGGGATCTAAAGAAGGTGGCACAGAAGATCCTCCGATTCTTGAAAGGGCCGCGGCGGACGCCGGAGGCAATCGTGGTGCAGACCCTTCTGCAGCTTCCATGGCACCACTACCGCGTTGTTCGTCGGGTAAACCAGCACCTCCTTAGGCTCACGGTTCGGCTGGTCATGTGGCGCCTGGCCATCGAAAGTCCCGTCTCGTGGTTCGTCGTGCCGCACGTCGCCTCGCTCGCCGGCCACTTAGGTGAGCGCCTCGTCGTGTACTACTGCATCGACGACTACGCATCGATGCCTGACGTAGACAGGTCCGAGATTGCTCGCATGGACGAGGAGCTGACGAAGAAGGCAGACCTCGTCTTCGTGGTCTCAGCCACGCTGCTGGAGGCAAAGCGCACCCTGAATCCCCATTCGTATCACAGCCCTCACGGCGTCGACTTCGCCCATTTTGCTCGCGCACAGGACGCGGCCTTGCCGATTCCAGCCGACATCGCCAACTTGAAACATCCGATCGTTGGATTCTTCGGTCTCATCGAGCGCTGGATCGACCTCGACCTCGTGGCCTACCTGGCCGAACAGCGACCGGATTGGACCTTCCTGATGATCGGGCGACTTGCAGTGCCCGTAGGAGAAACGCCGCGCCGCCCGAACATCATCTTCCTAGGGACGCGGCCATACGAGGAGCTTCCTGCCTACGGAAAGGCATTCGACGTGGCCATCATCCCGTATCGGTTGACGAGAAATGCGCTGGCCGCCAACCCTCTCAAGCTGAGGGAATATCTCGCGATGGGGAAGCCGATCGTCTCGGTCAGCACACCGGAAATCGACCTCTTCGCCGACTTCATCTCCATCGCTCGATCGCGAGAGGAGTTCCTCGCGGGCCTCGATCGAGCCATCTCCCCGGGTCTTTCCGCGGCGCAGGTGAGTCGGCAGACTCAATTCGCCTCCACGATGACCTGGGACGCGGCCTTTCAGCGAGTGCTCTCCCAGTTCGACGCACGACTTAAAGGTGTGGGCCAGACGCCGTTAGGCTAGCAAGATGGCCTTCTTCCTCACCGTCTCGTACGTGCTACTCATTTATGTGGCGCCCGCTGAGGTGTTCCCCGAGCTCGCGCCGCTGCGGTTGCAGTTGTGCATCTTCTTTCTGGCCGCCCTCGCATCAGCGCCCGCCCTCTTTGCTGAAGCTCCGCTGGGCCGCGGGCCGCACCCCTATCTCATGTCCAGCTTCATGGCGGCCATCGCGTTCTCGCTCCTCATGCGCTGGCCCGGGGGCGTTCTGCCCGCTCTCTCGAGCTTCCTGCCGGCGGCCGGGGCCTTCTTCCTGATCCTCGTCAACGTGCGCACGATTCGCCATCTGAGGACCCTGCAGATCGGCCTTATCGCGGTGGCCGCTGCTCCTGGTCATTCGAGGAGTCATCGCCTATCACACCGGCCCTGCCGAGTCCGTGTGGGTCCTCGAACAGCACCAAGGCGAGGGGATTTTCGTGCGACGCTTGCAAGCGCTCAGCATTCTGAACGACCCCAACGACCTCGCTCAATTCCTCCTCATGATGGTCCCCCTGGTGCTTATCACTTGGAATCCGCGCGAGCTGATCCAAACCCTCCCCCTCGTCGGTGTGCCCATCGCAATCCTGAGCTACGGGATCCTCCTGACGCGGTCGAGAGGTGCGCTCGTCGGCATCGCGGTCATGTTCGCGGTGGCTCTCCAGAAGCGCATCGGGCGCCTTGCCGGGGCGCTGACGGCCATACCCGTCGCCCTCCTCCTCGTCTTCCTTAACGTCGCCGGCGGGCGGGAGGTCTCTCTCGCGGAGGGCGGGGATCGCATCCAGATCTGGTCCGACGGGCTCGCTCTCGTGAAGCAGTCGCCCCTGTGGGGAGTGGGCTACGGCCTGTTCACCGAGCACAATGACTTCACGCCGCGCACAACTCCTTCCTGCTATGTGCGGCCGAGCTGGGTCTCATTGGCTATCTAGTCTGGGTCGCCTTTTTCGTTGTAGCCCTCTGGCAGCTCGGAGCTATCATGGACGCGCCCCAGGACAAGCCCCACCCTGCCGGCTGTCGAGGCGCAGGCGCGCGCCCTGCGCTTGTGCATCTGGGCTTACCTGGCCACCGCATGGTTCCTCTCCCGGGCCTATCTGGCAACCCCCTACGTTGCCCTCGGCATGGCGGGTGCGTTGGCTGAGATCGACCTACAACGCCGGCAGGTGCGGCTTCTTCCCGAGCCCGCGTATGGATGCAACGGACGATACTTGTGGGCTTCGGCGTCATGCTCGGCGCTCTATGTGCTGGTCCGGATCGGGCACTTTGGCTGAGTGGACCCGACGCCCGCTCGCGATTGCGATCGTTGCGGTCAGGGTTCTCTTAACGCCTCTTTACTCGGCAGCATCTGGCCCGGACACCCACGGATTCTCCTGACAGGTGCCCGTCTCGACGCACTGAAGGCCGCGTTCAGGGCGGGGACGCCGGCCGCACGCCGGTTTCGGCTATGGTCGAGGCTCAGGTCGCGAGGGGGAACACCTACGGCTTCAGCGCCCACCTCGCCGCACTTCTGGCGGAGGTCAGCGGCGATCGACGCTACGCCGACTATGCTGTGTCGTTCATGGACAAGGAAGTTGTTGTCGAAGAGCAAATGATCGCTCAGGGCCTCTCCCCCAAGGTCGCGCGAGACAGCTACCTCTACGTGGGGGGTACGATCGGCGACTTGGCGCTGACCTATGACTGGTGCTTCGATCGGCTGACCGAGGACCAGAAGAAGCGCTGGGTCGACTACGCCAACCAGGCCGTGGCGAACGTGTGGAACCACCAGGCGGCCAGCTGGGGGGGCGTCGCCCGGCCCGTGGACCGGATGGGCCGTGAACAACCCCGGCAACAACTACTACTACTCGTTTCTCGAGGCCACGATGCTCCTAGGCCTGGCCACGAGGGGCGAGAACCCGAAGGCCGACATGTGGCTCGACGACGTTCCGCGAGACGAAGGTTCGCGACCAGCTCGTGCCCTACTTCGAGCGTGACCTCCCGGGCGGGGGCTCGCGGGAGGGTACGGGCTACGGGACGGCGATGATGCGACTCTTCGGCCTCTACGACCTCTGGGAGGCCACGACGGGCGAGCGGATCTCGCGCGCTGACACCCCACGCCAAGGACTCCCTCTTCTACCTGATCCACGCCACGGTGCCCACGCTCGACCGGCTGGCCCCCATCGGGGACCACGCCCGCGACGTCGACGGCCAGCCTCTTCGACTACCACCGCAGCTACCTCGAACGCCTCGTGTGGCTCTTCCGGGACGACCCGGCCGCCACAGGCTTTGGAGTCTCCTACCTGAAGCGCTGCTCGGTTCCGCAGATGCAGCAACCCTTCATGTACATAGACGACTACATCTACGGCGACCCGCGAGTCGTCGCGAGGCCGCTGAGTGATCTGTACCCCGGCTATCACGCGACGGGGACGGGGCACGTCTTCCTCCGTTCGGGCTGGACAGCCGGATGCGACCTGGCTGGGCTTCATCGCGGGGCCATTCACCGAGTCCCATGCCCACAACGACCAGGGATCGTTTCTGATCTACAAGAACAGCTGGCTGGCCTACGATCAGAACATCCAGACACACAGCGGAATAAGGCAGGAAGCTTCCCTTCACAACCTCGTGCGCCTGGAGAAGGCCGGTCAGCCCGTGAAGATGAGGAGGGGGTCCGCGGCGGATCTCCTGGCCCTCAACGACTCTCCCGAGTACGCCTACCTGGCCGCCAGGATGACACCTCTGTATGCGGGCGAGCCAGGGGTCTCGTCACTTGAGCGGGCATTGGTGTTCTTGAAACCGAATGTAATTCTAGTGTACGACTCCGCCGTTACCACTAGCGGGATCGACAAGGTGTGGACTCTGAACTCACCCATCAAACCCGTGGCTGAGGGAGACACTCTCGTTCTTCTCACCGCCAGCAGCAGTCTGACTGTTGTTCCAATCCTCCCTGCCGGCGCGAGACCTGAGGTCAGATCATGGCAAGAGGGTGGTGACCAGGACATGCTGGGAGGTTTCCACGCCGACATCCCCGCTGGCCCCGGGGAATCGAAGTTCCTCGACTCTCCTGTCCCTCGATGACGCCGTGAAGGATTGGAAGCTCATGAACGGCCCCCCGCGGCCGGCAGTTGCGTTGACCTTCGCCGACGGTCACAGGGTTGTCATACGCCTCCAAGAGAGTATCGTCGGTGCGCAAATCGAGACTGAAGGGAGCGCCGGGACGGCCTCCAGGATACTGGCCGGCGGTGTCGCCAAGTTGCCGCTCACCCTCCATTGATGGAAGGGGCACGTCATGAGTGAGGGGCCGCGATGACGACCGGCAAGCCGCTCCCGCTCGTAACGAAAGCCTGGCGGGCGAATATTACTGGTACGGTCGAGGACGGGCACGCACGATGCTGAAGCATCGCCGGCTGGATCGGCTGCGGCCCGTGTTGCCGTTCCTGGGTGTCACCGCGGGGCTTGCTCTCGTGGCTGTGCCAGAGCTTCGACCGCTCATTTCCTGGGCGGTCGCTGGGTGTGTGGCCCTCGCCGCCTTGGAAGCGGTCCGCGTCGGCAAGTCCTGCGGGCTCGAGGGCAAGGCGAGGATGTTGGCGATCTTTCCGGCAATGCAGGTCGCCCACGGTGTGGGATCCGGCCTTGGCCTCCTCCGCTATGGCATCCGGCCCGATCGGGAACCTACGAACGGGCCGACGGAGCCGGGTCCAGCCTCTGGCGCAGCCGCTCCACTCTCCGCCACATCTGCCAGGGACTGACGTAGTGCAGGACAATCCCGAGCGCGCTGCACTCGGCCTTCAGGCCCTCGAAGAGCGCGTCCAGGTCGCCCCCGAGCAGTACGTCCGAGTTCCGCTCCTGCGCGCCGTGGGCGAAGAGCTTGATGAAAGCGTGCGAACCGATTCGTGGAGCGACCTCGAGCCATAGCCGGATCCGCTGCGGATCGGGGCTTGCGTACGCCGCCAACTCTCCGGTCTCCAGCCGCGGCTTGTAGAACGGCCGCCCGTCCAGTCGAGGCCGAGGGGCCCCGGGATCATGGTCAGGTCTCCGACGGCCGGCGTTCCCGCTTCCACGATCGTCCCGCGTTCGAACGACCGCGGCCGCACGGGATCGTCCGTCACTCGGTAGATCACGTTGACGGGTCCCCCTGTGAGACGTCCGGGGCCGCGGGCATCGTGAAGTCGGCGTAGCAGCCGAGATCCCGCAGCAGCGTGATCTCGTTGTTGAGGCCGCACCAGCGGCCGTCGGGCCGCGCATTGTCGAGCGCCCAGTTGCCGTGGATGAAGCCGAAGCGAAGGCGGCCGCTCCTCCCGTCGCAGCAGCCCGTGGCGTGCCGGCGAGCGTCTCGGTGAAGCGGCCGACCCGATCGACGAATTGGCAGCGCGGTGTCGCCGTCGTGGTGCAGATGGACCTCGACGTCGGCGTAGCCGGCGTGCGCCATCTCGGCCAGGGGGTCGAGCAGCTCGGGCCGGTACTCCTCCTCGGGATAGAAGAACGCGTAGCACGGCGGTCGGCCGGCGCTGTCTTGATGCCGTGCGGCGATCTCGGGGAACGCTCGCCGCCAGCGGGCCACCCGCTCCCGCGCCGTCGCGTCGTCGGGCCGCTTCCACAGGGGTTCGAAGTGGTCGGCGATCGTGACCCAGGCGTGCGTCGGCGCCGCCGCCCGATGCGCGCGCCAGCGGCTACGCGCGTAGCCCGGCAACCACAGGTGTGCGTTTCTCGTCGCCTCCGCAAGTCGCCCCACCAGACCGCCTATGGTAGGCTACGTTCGTCTTCCCTCAGAGCCTTGGTGGAGTGGCGATCGTGTCGACCTCCGCTGCGCCGACGCCAGTCTCGGTGACGACCCGCGCCTGAGGCTGCTGGCCTGGGCCTCCTTGCTCGCTGCTCCTCCTGGGCCTGCTCTACGCGGACACGTTTCGCCGCATGGCGGCCCAGTGGTGGAAGGACGAGGACTACAACCACGGCTTCATCGTGCCGATCTTCTCGGCCTACCTGCTCTGGCAGGAGCGGGACCGGCTGGAGCGCGTGCCGATCGTGCAGAGCGCCGGCGGCCTCTCGGTGGTGGCGCTGGGCCTTCTCCTCTTCGGCGTTCGGGACGCTGGGCGCTGAGCTGTTCCTCCAGCGGAGTGTCGTTCATCGTGGTCCTGGCGGGCCTCGTGCGCGTGCTGCTCGGCCCCGCCTTCCTCCGCAGCGTGGCCTTCCCGATCGGCTTTCTCGTGTTCATGGTGCCGATCCCGGCCGTGCTCCGGAACACGATCGCGTTCCCGCTCCAGCTCTTCGCGGCGCAGACCGCGACGTTCTGCCTGTCCGGCGCCGGGATCCCCGTGCTGCGGGAGGGCAACGTGATCGTGCTGGCCCAGACGACCCTCGAGGTGGCCGACGCGTGCAGCGGGATCCGGTCGCTCCAGGCGCTGGTCGCGCTCTCCACCGTCTACGCCTACCTGACTCAGCACGTCTGGTGGAAGCGTCTGGCGCTCGTCTGGCGTCGCTGCCGATCGCCATCGCCGCCAACGTGTTCCGCGTGAGCGGCACGGGCTTTCTGGCCCACTTCTTCGGGCTCGAGATGGCCCAGGGCTTCTACCACAGCCTGGCGGGCTACTTGATGTTCGGCGTGGCGTTCGTGGGATTGCTCGCCTGCGGCGCCATCCTCTCGCGTTTGGGGCCCGACCGGCCACCGGAAAGGCGCCGACGCCGGCATGAAGAGCGCTGGCCCATCGCGGCGCGGCCTGATGCTCGCCTCGGCGCTGGTCGTGTCGCGCTGGCCGGCCGGCACCCGGAGAGCACGCCGGCCAAACCGATCGGCGACCTTCCGCTGGTTCTCTCGGCGCGCTGGCTGGGCGCGAGACCTGCCCCTGACCACTCGCGAGCTGGAGCTGCTGGGCCTGAGCGACTACGTCAGCCGCGTGTACACACCGCGTCGACGCGGCCGGGTCTTCGCTGCCCGTGCAGCTCTACATCGGCTACTACAGCAGCCAGCGGACGGGCGCGACGTACCATTCGCCCCTTGAATTGCCTGCCAGGGACGGGTTGGGAGATCACCGAGTCGGGCTACGAGAGCGTCCCGGGCGCGCCGGGCCTTCGGGTCAAGACGGCTCACCATCGCCAAGGAGCTGCAGCGGCAACTGGTTCTGTACTGGTACCACGATCGCGGCCGCGTGATCACGAACGAGTACGCCGCCAAGGCCTATCTGATCTGGGACGCGATGCGCCTCAACCGCACGGACGGGGCGCTGGTGCGCATCATGGTGCCCGAGGGCGCCAGCCCGAGAGCCGCCTTGGCCGAAGGAGCCCGTCTTCCTCGCAGGACCTATGGCCGGAGCTGGCGCGGCGGCTACCGCGACCGCGGCCCTCGACGTCAGCCGGCCCAATCGGAGACGCGGCCAAAACGGAGCCCGCGTTCGCGCACGTCGGCAACCAGCCCGGGGACGGCCACGCGGCCGTCGGGCAGCTGTCGTGAAGGAGGACGATGTCGCCCGCGCAGGGGTCGCTCTCGAAGCGTGCGGCGAGCTCGGCGCCATCCGCGGCCTCGAAGTCGCGCGGGTCGACGTTCCACAGCACCACGGTCTGACCCGCCCAGAGAAGGCGCGCGAGCTTCCCGGCGGTCAGCTTGCCGTGAGGGGGGCGGAAGAGTCGCGACGTGACGCCGGTGAGCTCGGGATGAGGCGCACGGTGTCGTTGACCTCCGCCGAGGAGAGCGGCGGCGCGTCGTCTCGCGAGGCTCCCGATGGTGGTAGGAATGGTGGCCGATCGCATGTCCCTCGGCGACGATCCTGCGAACGATCTCCGGATGCTGGCTGCGCGAGCGCCGACGACGAAGAAGGTCGCGGGGATTCCCTGCGCGGCCAGGACGTCCAGTAGCCGCGGCGTGTGCTCCGGGTGAGGACCATCGTCGAAGGTGAGACACACCGCCCCGTCGACGTTGGTCCGCTCGTCAGGAAGCGCCGACGCGGCAACAAGGCCACGAGCGCGCTTTCCGCGCGACCTGCCGCCATGGGTTCGGACGAAAGGGTTCAGCCACCAATCACTCCAGGAGGGCTTGGCCGGCAGTCTCCCCTACGGGCGGTTGCCGCGTCCATGCCTCTGCCTGGGCCACACCTGTAGGAATCCATTACAGCCTGCCTCCGTGTGCCAGAAAGTCATTTCCTTTATCTAGTTAGCGTGCCTTCGGGGCTGGGAGCGGACTAGCGAACTGTCGAACCTCTTTACACTCCTGGCTCCACGATCGCTCTCTATGACGCGAGTTGCAACTGCCGCCGAATACGCAGTTAGTTGGGTACGCGCTGCGAACGACCCCTAGGAATAGATCTTGCTGCAGCGTGACCCCGTTGACGGTGCGTCGTGACCGGAGCTCAACCCTCCTGGAGGATCCAGAGACGCGCATACGAGTTAGTGTCGCTGCAGCGGTCGCGGACCTGGGCGCCGCTTCTTGCTGTCGGCCTCTCTTCGCCCACCCTGCACAAGCCAACACGATCGTCCTTCCTTCGTCCGGGGAGCCGAGCCTGTTCGGCCACCACGGCATCCTGGCCACGCTCTACGGCCTCGGCAACGTGATGCGGATCGACGATTCGGTGGACAGACTCTGGCTCGATACGGGTGACGTCACCGCGACGGTGGTCGCGAAGTACGCCGGCCTCGACCAGAGCTTCGGCTACATTCCCGGAGCCAGCGGCCGGCGATTTCGTCCGCTCTCGCCGTGACGCACAATTGCCTCGGCGCTACGTGCAACGATTCAGCCTCGTTCACGCTGGCGGAGTCAGGACCCACGTTTCGCTTTGCGGACTTCGCCGGCGGCCACCTGGAGCTCGCTTCCTTCGGACAACCCCGATCACCGAGGACCACATGGTCTCGTTCGTCACTTCGACCGGGAGCTTACGTTCTGGCCTTCGAGGATCTGCCCTTCGGTGATGGCGGGCACGGGCATGACTCCGACGACGAGCATCACGGCCATGGGCACCATGACTCCGACGGCAAGGGTGGCGACCGAGACGACGATGACGACGACTCGCACCACGATGACCACCACGGGGAGCACGAGGACCATCACCACGGGGAACACCACGATCACCACGGAGGCAACCACGACGGGAGCGACCGTGACTACAACGATCTCGTGGTCGAGGTGAGCTTCCAGCCCGTGGAGCCGCCACCGCCGATCCCGGAGCCCTCGATGGTCGGGCTGCTGGGGTTGGGGCTGGTGGCGTTGGTGGTCGCTTCCCGCCGCTGACCGGCGGGTATAGTCCTCTCAGCCCTCGAACACCCCCGCCAACGTTTCGCCTCGAATTGTGCACACCCGGTTGACGAGTTCTATATACCTCCGGTACGATTCGCGCCGGAAGTCGGGACTGTCTTCTCGTTTCCATACTTTAGCCACGGGGCTGTCTTCTCTTTTCCGTACCTTAGCCAGGAATGACCGTGGGAACTCCTCTCGAGCGCAAGAGTCCGCTTCGAGGCCGCTCCGGAGGAGGGATAGGTCCGGCTGCTCCGGTGCTCCGGCCGTGCAAGGCGCACCGGGTCCGCGTCAGGTGCTCTACGTGGCACCGAAGAAGGCGGCTTCCCCGAGCACGGACGCCGCGCCGGCCCTCCCCCTCGTGACCGTGGCGATCCCCTGCCTGAACGAAGAGGGACACATCGACAACCTCGTGAAGGGGATCCTCGAGCAGGATTACCCGCACGACCGGCTCGAGATCCTGGTGGCCGACGGGATGAGCACCGACGGCACGCGGGCCATCCTGGAGCGCCTCGCGAAGACGTGGCCGCAGATCGCGGTGATCGACAACCCCGAGCGGATCCAGTCCACGGCGCTCAACGCGATCCTCCGGAAGGCGCGGGGGGAAGTGATCGTGCGCATGGACGTGCACTGCGACTACGCGCCCGACTACATCCGGCGATGCGTGGAGGAGCTGGAGCGGACGGGGGCCGACAACGTGGGGGGCGCGCAGCGGACCCGCGCCCGAACGCCCTTCCAGGCCTCGCTCTGCGCGGCGCTCGCCAGCCCGATGGGTATGGGCCTGGCGCGCCATCGCTCGCCGGACTTCGAGGGCTTCGTCCAGACGGTGTTCCAGGGGGCGTTCCGGCGGAGCCTCTTCGAGCGGATCGGCCTCTACGACCCGAACGCCGTGACCAACGAGGACGCGGAGCTGAACCAGCGGATCCTCGAGAGCGGCGGCCGCATCTACCTGAGCAAGGCGATCGTCGTCTACTACTACCCGCGGTCCTCCCTGCTCTCGCTCGCGAAGCAGTACTTCCACTACGGCCAGGGGCGCGCGCGGACGTTCCTCAAGCACGGCGGGCTCCCCACGATCCGGCCGATGCTCCCCTTCCTGTGGCTCATGACGAACCTCGTCCTGGCGGCCGTGCCTCCGCTCCACTGGGCGCTGCCGTGGGCGCTCGTCTTCTACGGCAGCGTGGTCGTTCTCGAGACGCTGCGGGCGCGCGGCAGCCTCGGCGTCCTCGGGCGTCTGCGGCTCCTGGCGATCTTCCCGGCGATGCACGTGGCTCACGGCACCGGGTTCGGCGTCGGCCTCGTCGGCTACGCCCTGCGGCCGAACTGGGTGGCCCGGCCGGAGCTCGACGCCGCGCCCAGCCCCGGCGACTGACGGGCTCGGGCCGACCGTCGCAAGACCCCTACAGCCCCTTAGCGCGGGGCGGAGCGAGATATCAAGCTGCCAGTTACTTATCAAAGTAGCAGGTTGATATTCAAGTTGCAGGTTTCAATATTGGATGCTATCGTTCCACCGAATCCATGGACGGGCGTCCTCACATCCGATCCGTCACCGGCGTCGATGCGATCCGTACCTTGCGAGCAGAGCTTCTGGGGCTCGTGGCGGCAGCGGACGTGGAGCCGAACGGTATCCAGGTCCTTTGCCTGAGCGCTCCGAGGATGACGGAGGAACGCATCGCGAAAGAGTGGGATCTCCTTCAACAGGCCCTGCGCCCTGAGGTCGGCCGCCGCCTGGCGGTCCGCGTGCTCCACGCCGACGGACGGGCGCGTTCGTTCGGGCTCGTCCCGGACTCCATGGCCGTGCAACTCTGCAGCGACTCCTCTCCGGTCGAGCGGCGGTCGAGCACGCGTCTGCCTCGGCCGGACTACTCCTTCATCGTCCTGAAGCTCCTCGTGTACGGCTGGCTGACGCACAAGGGCCCGTTGACCACGCTCTGGATTGCCAAGGCCGCGGGCTGCAGCTACCCGACGGTGGCCTCGGCCTTGAGGCGGCTCGGCAAGGCTGTCCGGCGCCACAAGGATCGTCGGGTCGAGCTTCTCGAGTTTCCGCGTGAGGAATGGGGTCGGCTCCTGCTGACAGCCGACGCGGCGCGTTCGACCTTGCGATACGCCGATCGATCCGGCCAGCCGCGCTCGGCGGCCAGCCTTGCCGACAGGCTCCGCGCGCTCCATCCCGAGAACGTCGCGCCAGGGGGCGTGCTCGCTGCCCGGCATTATCATCCGGAGCTGGATCTGATGGGGCTGCCGAGACTCGACCTGTGCGTCCACAGCCCCGGCCGGTGGCCCGATCTGTCGTTCGTCCGGCGCCTGGATCCCGCCCTGGAAGCGACCCCCAATCCCGCCGAACCGGCGCGACTGATCGTCCACTTCGTCCGTCACGCCAAGTCGCTGTTCCTGGAAGGCCCCGACGGGCTTGCCTGGGCCGACCCGGTCGAGTGTCTGCTCGACCTTCACGAAGCCCGGCTCGAGCCGCAAGCGGGGGCTCCTCAACGCGCTTCGCGAGCGCGGCCAGGGGAAACCCTGAGCACGGTTTCGCCGCGCGAGGTCCTTGCCCGCGTCGCGGCCGCCATGCCGCTGTCCGTGGGGGTGATGTCTGGCGCCCTCTCGCCGGCCGCACCGGGAGCGGCCTGCGAGCCCTCCTGGCGAGCGAGAACGACCTCGAAGAGGCCCGAGTCACCTGCAACGCCGGGCTGCTCGCACGGGAGCCAGTGACGCTCGAGCAATATCGTCGCGAGGCGGAACGCGTCCTCGTGGATGCGATCGAACCAATGGAAGAACGCGCGCTGAGCGCCGGCGACTGAGCGTGTTTCGACGCCGGCTGGGCAGTCCCCTCAGGGGCTGCTCTTGCGCTGGCGCTCCAGGATCCCCCGCCAGCCGGAGTAGAAGCGGAACTGGGCGATGTTGTCCAGGACGACGCGGCCGTCGTCCTTCTTGCCGCGGTGCCTTCCGGCGGAGCGCCGCGGCGGCCCTGAGCCCGCCGCCCTCGTCCTCTTGCGACGGGAGCGAGCGCCGGAGGGGTCAGGCGGAAGGCGTCGTCCACCGGCGCCTCTCGGGTGATCCCCGCGATCCACTCGGTCAGGAGCAGGAGCGACGACTGGGGCGCGGCGGTCGGGAACTCGAAGGCCTCGGGGTCCAGCTCCACGGGGTGCGGGTCCGAGAGGCGGTGGACGTGGAAGCGGTATCCCCGCTCCGGCGCCGCGATTCCGAACACCTTCTTGAGATCGCGGGTCTGGTACTCGCGCGTGATCGGTCCCTTGACGACGAGGACGACGTCGGCCGGCTCGAGCCGGAGCTTTCCACCTTTCACGAGCAGGTCGAGGCCTGCGTCGTCGCGGCGCCCGCCGGCCGCGAGCACCGGGTCGCGCCGCCTCGAGCGCCGCCGCCTCGGCCACCCGTTCGACGCGCAGCCCCTCCTTCGCGATCCGCTCGGCTTCGTGGGACGCGGCGGCGGCGTCCGCGATCCGGACGATCTGCGGCCCGCCACGCCGCACGCGCTGCGCGGCCTCGAAGGCCGATAGGCCGAGGGCGCGGGACACGGCCCGGGCCTCGGCGCCGGTCATGTCCACGATGAGGAGGACGCGATCGCTCTTGGGAGGCGCTTCCGGCGCCTCCGCGGCGGCGGCCTGGGCCGCCTCGACCGTCGCGGACGGGAGCGCCGCGCCGCAGTAGAGGCAGCGCGGCCGGGCCATCGCGACGGGGCGATGGCAGGAGGGGCAGTTCATCGGCCGGCGGGGCCCGGTCTAGACGTTGAACCGGAAGTTGATGACGTCACCGTCCCTCACGACGTACTCCTTCCCCTCGAGGCGCAGCGTCCCCTTGTCGCGGCAGGCGGCGATGGAGCCGCCCGCGATCAGGTCCTCGAAGGCCACGACCTCGGCGCGGATGAAGCCGCGCTCGATGTCGGAGTGGATGGTGCCGGCGGCGAGCTGGGCCTTCGTCCCCTTCTTGATCGTCCAGGCGCGGCACTCGTCCTCGCCGGCGGTCAGGAACGAGATGAGGCCCAGGAGGGCGTACGACGTGCGGATGACGCGGTCGAGGCCGGGCTCGGTGAGGCCCAGGTCCTCCATGAACGCTTTCGCGTCCTCGGCCGGGCAGCTCCGACATCTCGGCCTCGATCGTCGCGGAGACGGGGCAGAGGCCGAAGCCCGGCCGCGCGGCGAACGCCGCGAGGCCCGAGGACTCCAGGTAGCCCGGAGCGTCGCGGATCTGCCCCTCGCCCAGGTTGACCGCGAGCAGGACCGGCTTCTCCGACAGGAACGCGTAGCTGCGGAGCCGGCGGCGGTCCTCTTCCGGCAGCTCCAGCTCGCGGACCGGGCGCTCGCTCTCGAGGGCCTCCTTCAGCTTGAGGAAGACCGCCTTCTCGGCCACGTCTTCGGCCTTGTGGCCCTTCTTGATGTTGGCCTCGATGCGCTCCAGGCGCTTCTCGACCGTCGAGAGGTCGGCCAGGATCAGCTCCAGCTCCAGCATCTTGGCGTCGCGCAGCGGATCCACGGAGCCGTCGGGGTGGGGGACGACGTCCGACTCGAAGGCGCGCACCACGTGGACCATGGCGTCGATCCCGCGCAGCGCCGGCAGGTCCACGAGGGCCGATCCCTCTCCCTTGGCGACGCCCGGGACGTCCACGTACTCGACGGTGGCGTGGGTCTTCTTCTTCGGGCTGTACATCGTCGCCAGGGCCTCGACCCGGGCGTCGGGGACGCGCGCGATGCCGAGCCGGGCCTCCGGCTTGCCCGGGTGCGCGGCGGCCTGCGCTCCCGTGAGGAGATGGAACAGCGTGCTCTTGCCGACCGACGCGAGTCCGATGATCGCGACTTTCATAGGGGCGTGGATTATAGCCGGCGGGGCCGTCCAGGCGGACGCTGTAGTAAAATCCCGGCACCCGACGATGGCCGCGCCGCTCCTTCTTTCCGCGCTCCTGTTGGCTGCGGCGACCCCGTCGCCGTCTCCATCCCCTGCGCCCTCGCCCTCGCCGATGTCGGGCCCCGTCATCCTCTTCCTCATCGACAACTCGGCCTCGCTCCCGCCCCTCGATCCCGACGAGAAGCGCGTCGCGGCCCTCGAGAAGATGTTCACGTTCCTCCAGGGGCAGCCCTACCGGCTGGTGCTCTTCGGCGGGCGCAAGGAGATCTACGTCGACGACGTCTCCAAGTACCGGAACAACGGGCAGTGGACCGACTTCTACTTCGCCTTCGACAAGGCCCGGGAGATCGTCGCCACGTACCCCAAGGGGACCGAGTTCCGGATGATCCTGCTGACCGACGCCCTCCTCGACCCCGGTCCCGGCGACTGGGACGACATGGCCGTCCCCAAGGGCGGGGACCTGAAGGCCCACGTGACCGAGCGGATCCTGGGCCTTCTCGAGGAGATGAAGATCCCGCTCTACGTCATCCTCGTGGGAGAGGTCCCCAAGGAGGGCGTCGTGCCGGGGGACAAGGAGCAGTCTCCCGAGCTGGTCCTCCAGATGGTCCGCGCCGCCAACGGCGCCAAGGCCTCGAAGCTGGCCCAGTCCCTCTCGTCGTTCTTCCAGGACGACGGCGTCCTGCTGAAGAAGTTCGTCTTCCGCGTCGCCCCCCAGGAGGGGCTGAAGAAGGTCGAGCCGGTGGTCCGGCGCATCATCGCGCCCTCCAAGCCCGGCGTGGAGTTCCAGTTCCTCTCCTACCTCGTCCTGCCCCTCTGTCTCTTCCTGGCGCTCCTGCTGGGCATCCTCGTTCGATCGTTCCCGGGCCCCGGCGACGTGGAGATCATCGAGCTGGCCAAGGGCGCCCCGGTCCACGTGGCCGCCGACAAGCTCCACAAGCTGAACGACGGGGGCTGGGGGCCCACGGGTCTCTCCCTCGTGAACGACTTGAAGGCCGCCTCGGCCACGCTCACCTACCAGACGCCGCCGACCGAGCTCTCCGGCGTGGGGCTCGATACCGAGAGCCTCGACACCCAGACGCTGCACCTCCTGCCCCTCGGCCTGGAGGACCTGCGCCGCGCCCTCGAGGAGTACAGCGACGGCGGGTCGAAGGAAGAGAAGATCTACGCCCTGAACCTCGACTACATGGCCAAGAACTTCGACGCCCGCGAGGCCGAGCGCATCCTCACGATGCCCACGCAGGAGCGCCGCCGCGTCCCCGCCCTCGACTTCCTGCGGGCCAAGGCGCACCTCCTCACCAACGAGCCGCTGCGCCGCAAGCTCACCGAGGCCCGCGTGCAGCTCGTGGGCTACGGGAAGGGCGGGGACCGGAAGGAGCTGGCGCCGGGGACGCTCGCTCGCATCGGGCGGTACGGCTTCATCGTGAAGGACGTGACGCGGGGCGGGCGCAAGGACGTGCGCCTCGTCCTCTACTACGACCGCGTCCCGTCCCTGCTCGGCCTGAAGACGTTCCTCCCCGACGCCTTCCAGCGGATGTTCCGCTTCCGCCGGAGCAGCCAGCGGGTCGTCTCGTAGGCCGGTAGGCGCCTCGTGCAGGCGATCTCCACCCCGCCCCCGGTCCTGGTCGCCGGCCTCGACGGCCGCAGCCTGCTCCTCGAGACCCCCGTGCTCCGGCGCACCGGACACGTCATCGACGAGAAGCCGACCGCCCGCGCCCTCCTCGCGGCCATTCCCGAGAGCAGCGCGCGTCTCGTGGTCCTCGGGAACCGGATCCCCGACCTGCCGCTGCCCGACACGATCTTCCGGATCCGGTCGGGCCCCGCCACGCGCCACGTCTCGATCCTCGCCCTCATCCCGATGGCGGACCCGTCCGAGGTGGACCAGCTCGCCCTCGAGGCCGGCGCCAACGCCGTGCTCCGCCGGCCGCTGGACCAGGGGCGGCTCGACGCGTGGATGGCCAAGCTCCTCTCGGTGCCCCGCCGCGTCGAGACGCGCGTGGCGGTCCAGGGGCAGGTCGTGGGGACGCCCACGAAGGGCCTCTCGGGGCACTTCTTCGGCTTGACGCGCAACATCAGCATCAACGGGATGCTCCTGGCGAGCCCCACGCGCCTCGCGGACCGGCCCGAGGTGGAGCTGGAGTTCAACCTCCCCGAGGGGCGCGCCATGCTCCGGGCCCTCGGCCGCATCGTCCGCGACGCCCCCGAGATCGCGTGGCCCTACCTGGGCTACGGCGTCGAGTTCCTCTTCGTCCCCCCCGACAGCATCGAGGCCATCGCCGGCATGGTCGTGGGGCGCCGCCTGGTCACGTACGAAGGCACGCCGACGATCCGCTCCACGGTCCGCCGCGAGCAGTGGATCTACGAGATCCTCGAGCCGATCCCGTCCCCGGAGGGATGGCAGTCGGAGATCCGTCGCGCCCCGCGCGAGGACTGGCGCCCCGGGCGCGGCAGCCCCTTCTACGTCGTGGAGGGACGGTCGCGGGAAGAGACGCTGGCCGAGGCCCGCGCCTTCATCCTCCGCTACTGCTGACGTGGCGCGCGTCTCGGTCCTGCTTCCGGTGCGCGACGCGGCGCCCGTTCTGGGCCAGTGCCTGGCCTCCCTCGCCGCCCAGAGCCTGGCGGACCACGAGGTCGTCGCGGTGGACGACGGCTCGCGCGACGGGAGCCGCGAGATCCTGGAAGCGGCGGCCCGCTCCGACCCGCGGGTGCGGGTCGCCTCGACGCCCGCCGGGGCCCACGGCCTCGTCCGCGCCCTGAACGCCGGCCTCGCCCTCGTCCGGAGCCCGCTCGTCGCGCGGATGGACGCCGACGACGTGGCGCACCCCGACCGCCTCGCGGTCCAGGCCGCGCGTCTCGAGCGAGGACCCCGGCACCGACATCCTGGGCTCCCGCGTCCGGCTCGTCGGCGACCTCGCCCCGGGGAACGCCGGCATGCAGGCGTACGTCTCGTGGCTCAACTCCCTCCTCGACCACGACGCCATCGTCGGGGACCTCTTCGTCGAGTCCCCGCTGGCGCACCCGAGCGTCGCGATGCGCACCGCGACGCTGCGGGCGCTCGGGGGATACCGCGACTTCGACGGCCCCGAGGACTACGACCTCTGGCTGCGGGCCCACGCCGCCGGCCTCCGGTTCGCGAAGACGCCCGAGGTGCTCCTCGACTGGAGGGACACGGCCGGCCGCCTGAGCCGCACCGACCGGCGCTACGCCCCCGACCGCTTTCGCGCGGTCAAGATCGAGGCGCTCCTGCGCGCCTTCCCGGGCGGCGAGCGGCCCTTCGTGGTCTGGGGCGCCGGGCCCATCGGCAAGGCCTGGTCCCGGGACCTGGCCGCGGCCGGCCGGCCCATCGCCGCCTTCGTCGAGGTGGACCCCGACAAGATCGGCCAGACGATCCACGGCGCGCCGGTCCTTCCCGTGGGCGAGGCGGCCTCGGTGACGAACGCCCTGCACCTCTCGGCCGTGGGGGACGCCGCCGCGCGGCTGCGCATTCGCGCCGAGGCGGCGCGGCTGGGTCTGGTCCCCGGCCGGGACGTCGTGGCCGTGGCCTGAGGCGCAGCCGGAGCGGGTTGGTATAATCGCGATCCGATGGCGCCCGCCCCGTCCCTCTCCCGCCGGCTCTCCGTGGTCGCGGACCGCCTGGCGCGACGATACGGGCGCCCCCGCCACCGCCGGACGGATCCCCTGTCGGACCTCGTCCAGACGGTCCTGTCCCAGCACACGAGCGACCTGAACAGCGGCCGCGCGTTCCGCTCGCTCCGGCGGACGTTCCCGTCGTGGGAGTCGGTCGTGGCGGCGGGGCCCGAGCGGGTGGAGGCCGCCATTCGAACCGGAGGCCTGGCCCGGACCAAGAGCCGGACGATCGTGCGCGTCCTCCGGACCGTGAAGGAGCGCGAGGGGCGATACGACCTCCGCGTCCTGCGCCGGCTCGACGCCGCGGCCGCCGCCGACCGTCTCCGAAGCCTGCCGGGCGTCGGGCCGAAGACGCGCGCGTGCGTCCTCCTCTTCGCCTGCGGCCACCCCGCGTTCCCGGTGGACACCCACGTCCATCGCATCGCGCGCCGCCTGGGCGTCGTTCCCGATCGCGCGACCGCCGAGAGAGCCCACGCGCTCCTCGAGCCCGCCGTGCCGGCCGGGCGGGCCCTGGACCTTCACCTGAACCTCATTCGGCTGGGCCGGGAGGTCTGCCGGCCGCACATGCCGCTTTGTCCGAGCTGCCCCCTCATGTCCGTCTGCCGAACCGCGCGGAGGAGCGCTTGATCCCTTACGTGATGGCCGCCCTGCTTCTCGTGGCTCCCCCCGAAGCGGGGCGCGCCCCGGGACGCATCGACAAGATGGCGCGCATCCTTTCCCTGGAAGACCACCGGACCGTCGGCGGGGGAGAGCTGGAGCGCTATCTCCGCGACAACGATCGCGGCGTGCGCCGCCGCGCGGCCCTCGCGGCGGGGCGCATCGCCGACCCGGCCGCGGTTCCGACCCTCAGCGAGCTGATGAACGACTCCGAGGCGGAGATCCGGCAGATGTCGGCTTTCGCCATGGGGCTCATCGGGGACCGCTCGGCGGTGGAGCGGCTCGTCGCCTCGCTGAAGGACTCCGACGCGACGGTACGGGCCCGCGCGGCCGAGGCCCTGGGCCACATCGGCGACGCCCGGGCGGCGGGGGACGTGGCGCGGATGGTGGAGACCGCCATGCCCAAGAACGCTCCCCTCGTGACGGTGCGGGGGGACGATCCCGGGAGCCCGGCGGACCCGTGGCTCGAGCTGCGCCTCGGCCTCGTGGCCCTCGCGCGCCTCAAGGACGTGAAGGCCGCGGAGTCCGTGCTCCTCGCGGGCGGGAAGGCGCGGTTCGACTGGTGGGCGGCGACGTGGACCGCCATGCGCCTCGAGAGCGCCGCGCTCCGGCCGGTCCTCGTGGCGTCGGTCGGCTCGACCGACCCGCTCTCGCGGGCCTACGCCGCGCGGGGCCTCGGGGCCCTCAAGGATCCCGCGTCCCTCGATCTGCTCACGACGCTCTCGAAGGACCCCGACGAGACCGTGGCCGTGAACGCGATCCGGGCCATCGGGGTGATCGGCGACGCGAAGGGCGTTCCCGTCGTGGCGGCGGCGCTGGCGAGCGACAACCTCACGCTCAAGTGGGAGGCGCTCCAGGCCCTGGCCGCGCTTCCGCCGGACCGCTCGCTCCGGAACCGCGTGGTTCCCTTCGTCGGCCACCAGCGCGGCTTCATGCGCGCCGCCGGCCTTCGGGCCCTGGCGCGGATCGACCGCGACGAGTTCTCCCTGGTGCTGTCGGGGCTCGACCCGGATCCCGACCCGGCCGTCCGATCCGCGCTGGCCACGGCTCTCGGAGACGTGGGGACCGAGACGTCGGTGGGCATCCTGTTCTCGATGCTCAAGGACGAGGACGCGCGCGTCCTTCCCGCGGTCCTCGAGGCCATGCGCAAGGTGCGGGGCGCCGACGCCGCCGAGACGCTGAAGCGCCACCTCGACCATCCCGACTTCACGGTGCGTGCCGCCGCGGCCGAGGGGCTGACGGAGCTCAAGACCACGGGGCTCACGCCGGCCCTCACCGCGTCGTATCAGAAGGGCCTGGGGGACCGCGACATCGACGCCCGCGCGGCCGTCGTGGGGGCCCTGGCCGTCCAGAAGGACGACGCCGCCAAGGTCGCGCTGCGCCGCGCGGCCGAGAGCGACCCGTCGCGGGTCGTGCGCGAGCGGGCGGCGGCGGCCCTCAAGTCCCTGGGGGAGTCCCCCGCGCCCACGACGCCCGACGACGTGGACCGGCCTCCCCTCGACTACCGCGAGGCGATGGCGCCCTACGAGCCGATACCGGGCGTGCCCCTCTACACGCCGCGCGCCATCCTCCAGACGAAGCTCGGGCGGATCGAGATCCACCTCGACATCGTCGAGTCGCCGCTGACGGCCGAGAGCTTCATGAACCTGGCGCGGAGCGGCTTCTACGACGGGCTCACGTTCCATCGCGTGGTCCCCGGGTTCGTGATCCAGGGAGGGGACCCGCGGGGAGACGGGAACGGCGGGCCGGGGTACACGCTGCGCTGCGAGGTCGGCGAGCGCTCCTACGGCCGCGGCGTCGTGGGGATGGCGCTCTCCGGGAAGGACACCGGCGGGAGCCAGTTCTTCATCACCCACGTTCCCACGCCGCACCTCGACGGCGGCTACACGGTCTTCGGCCGCGTCGCGAGCGGGATGGACGTCGTCGACCGCATCCGCCCCGGCGACGTCATCGAGAGCGTCGAGATCTGGGACGGCCGCTGAGGGTCCGTCTCCTCGCCCACGCGGTCCTCCACTGCGGCCGTCGCGGGGAAGGGCGCCTCGTCGTCGAGGAAGCGAGCCTCCGCTCGGAGACCCTGGCCGCCTACTCGCTGGACCCGTCGAATCCCGACCTCGTCACGGTGGAGGATCTCGAGTCGGCGCTCGACGACGACCCGATCCAGGTGATGTTCGGCGGCGCCCTGGACGCATGAGGGCCCTCGAGGCCGACCTGCGCGCGGCGCTCGGCGGCGACGCCCACGTCGTGCCCACCGCGTACCCCGACGACGGCGTCGGCCTCGTCGACGTCCTGGATCCGCGCGTGCACAAGGGCGTGGCCCTCGCGTTTCTCCGGGAGCGCTGGGGCGTCGCCGCGGCCGAGACGCTCGCCATCGGCGACAACTGGAACGACCGGGAGATGCTGCTGGAGGCCGGTCTCGGCCTCGTCATGGGGAACGCGGAGCCCGGGATGCTGCGCCTCGGCCTCCCCGTCCTGCCCCGGAACGACGACGACGGCGTGGCCGTCGCGATCGAGCGCTACATCCTCGGCGGCTGACGCCCAAAGGAAAAGGGGGTGATTGCTCACCCCCTTCTCTTCGTAGCCGACTTTGCGGTTGACGCCGTCAGCTCACGAAAAAAAACGGGGAGGGTGATCGGTCCACCCCCCCTTTTTTCCCCGGGCGACTACTTCTTCTTCTTCGCTGCCTTCTTCGCAGCCTTCTTCTTCGCGGCCATTCTAGTAATCCCCCCTTTCGGTCCACAAATGGACATAGAACGAGCCCCCTACCCACATGTCGGTTGCTGAGGGGCTTGACATACTAGGGGTAGCGTAGGGATCACCCCCTACCTTGTCAAGCATTTTTTCGGCACCGGAGCGCTCCATGCCGCAGACTCTGTGGGGCTTAGGCTGTGCAAGCATCCGGCGAACTCGAGAATACCCGCGCTGGGCTTGGTCGAAATCGATGTCGTGTCCCGGAACTGTCTGCTGGCAAACGCCTTCCGGGCCGCGCTTGGCGAACCGCCGGCGGGCCGCGGGCGCCTCCGCCGAAGATATACTAATTGGTATAGTTGCTCCCGCGGCTCGCCGTGCTACCGCGGGTCTCCGGCATCCCCGGGTATGCGGAGGCCTCGGGCGGCCCGTTGCCGCAGCTCCACCCGGCCGAAGGGGTGGTTGAATACCTCTTTGTATAGGCGCACGGCACCCGCCTGGTCCCCCTGCGCGTCCCGGACCTCGGCCTGGACGAGCCGGGCCTCGGCCTTGAGCCAGGGGGGCGCGTCCTCGGCGCCCTCCACGTCCTGCGCCGAGCGCAGCGCCGCCTGGAGGCGGCCCCGCCGCCGGTCCTCGTCGGCGAGACGGAGGGCGGCCTCGCGGCAGCGCGGCCAGACGGCGAGGGCGGAGCGGTAGGCCTGGAGGGCCGCGTCGTTCTTGCCCGCCTCGTGGAGGCGCCGCGCCTCGGCCAGGTGCCGCGAGCCGGCCACCTCCGCCGTCGAGAGCGGCAACGAGCGGGCCCGCGCCGCGCTCTCCCGGACGTCCGGACGCGTCGACGTCGCGGCGACGCGATAGTGGACCTCGGCCTGGTCGCGGTGCCCCGCGTACTCGAGGGCGCGGCCCAGGAGGACGTGGGCGCGCGCGGCGAGGCTCGGCTCCCCGTCTTGCGGCGCGCCGCTGCTGGCGCGCTGCAGCACGGCCTGCGCCTCCTCGAGACGGAGGTCGAGAAGGAGCGACTCCCCCAGGGAGAGGCGCGCCATGGCCGCCGACGACGGGGGAGTAGTTCGGCCGGCCCCCCTCGGCGGCGGCCAGGACCTCCCGCGCCGTGGTCTCGGCCTCTCCGTAGAGGCCCAGGTGGTCGCGCCTCAGCTCCGCGAGCTGCAACGCCCAGAGAGGCGATCCGGGATAGCGCTCCCGCAGGGAAAGGATCGGAGCCTCGGCCCGATCGGGGTCGTCTTCATAGAAGGCGTAGATGGAGTAGAGCTGCCACTGCACCTCGCCGCGGTGGAAGAGCGAGCCGTTCTCGGCTTCGGCGATCGACGCGAGGCCGCGCTCCTTGTCGCCGCCCGGCAGCCCCAGGAGGAAGCGGAGGATCTTGGCCGCCCGGGGCAGCACGTCGACGTAGTAGTCGTAGAGGCCGAGGCCGAAGAGGACGTCCTTGTTGTCCGGGTCGAGCCTCCGCGCGGCGAGGAGGTCGGTCCTCATCTTCGAGGCGGCGCGCGCCGCGCCTCGGGCCTCGAGGCGGAAGAGGTGGAGGCGGCTCCGCACCCCGTGGGCCGCGCCGCGCGCCACGAGGGCCCTCTCGTCGGCGGGGTTCTTCGCGAGGACCCGGTCGGCGAGGGCGATGGCGTTGTCGACGCGGCGATGGAGCTCGGCGTCATTGGCGCGGCTGTCGGGGCGCTGCTCGATCTTCCAGCAGAGGGCGAGCGCCTCCAGGTAGGCGCCCAGGGGATCCTCGGGGGACGCGGCTCGAAGCGCCGCGAAGCGCGCGAGGGCGGTGTCGGTGGAGCCGTCGTAGAGAAGGTCGAGGGCCGCGCGATAGTCCGCGTCGACAGGAGACGACCAGAGAGCCGCGGCCAGGAGCAGGGCCGCGGCGGTCACGGGCGGAAGTCGGTCCTCAAGAGGTCGCGCTCCGCCCGCCGGGCGAGGCCGAGCGCCACGAGGCGATCGAGGAGCGCCTCGTACGGGATCCCGGTCGCCTCCCAGAGCTTCGGAAACATGCTGATCGAGGTGAAGCCGGGGATCGTGTTGATCTCGTTCACGAGGACGCGCCCCGTCGGCCTCTCGAGGAAGAAGTCCACCCGCGCGTACCCGCTCGCGTCCACCGCGCGAAAGGCCTGGATGGCGAGCTGCCGCAGGCGGGCGGTCGTCGCGTCGTCGACGGGGGCCGGGATCTTGAGCTCCGTGCGGCTGTCGGCCGAGTACTTCGAGTCGTAGTCGTAGAACTCCCGGTCCGGGAGGATCTCGCCGGGGAGCGAGGCTTCGGGGGCGTCGTTCCCGAGGACCGAGACCTCGATCTCGCGGGCGTCGATCCCCGCCTCCAGGACCGCCTTCCGGTCGTAGGCGAGCGCCAGGTCGAGCGCCGCCGGCAGGTCGGCGGCTCGCTTGACCTTCGAGACGCCGACGCTCGAGCCGAGGTTCGCGGGCTTCACGAAGAGCGGGAACCCGAGGGCAAGGGCGGCGGCGTGCTCGGCCGCCGGGTCGCGCCCGCGGAGCAGGCGGTACGCGCCCTGGGGGACGCCGGCCTGCGCGAAGAGCGCCTTCATCATCTCCTTGTCCATCGCCGCGGCCGACGCGGCGACGCCGGAGCCGACGTAGGGCGCCGCGGCCAGCTCGAGGAGACCCTGGACGGTGCCGTCCTCGCCGAACGTGCCGTGGACGACCGGGAAGAAGAGATCGGGCTCGGCGGCCACCGACGCGTCGGCCAGGCGGCGCAGGCGTCCCCGATCGTCCGGCGCGGGGACGAGGAAGACGGGGACGCCCCCCTCGGGCCGCGGCTCGGGACCGTCCTGGAGCAGCCAGCGCCCTTTCTTGTCGAGGAGCACCGGCAGGACGCGGTGGCGGGCGGCGAGGCCCGCGGCCACCGAGAGCGCGGAGCGGATGCTGACCTCGTGCTCCCCCGAGCGTCCTCCGAAGAGGAGCGCGATCGTCCTTCCGGTCGCCATCGGCCGCCCAGTCTAAGCGAGGAACGGCGGACCCCGTTAGCTATACTCCGCGCATGTTCTCGTTCAGCGTCGCCGCGACCTCGGGGCGCGCGCGCGCCGGGGTGCTGACGACGCCCCACGGCACGATCGAAACCCCCGTCTTCATGCCCGTCGGCACCGCCGCGGCCGTGAAGGCCGTGACGCAGCGCGACCTCCTCGACATGGACGCGCGCATCGTCCTCGCCAACACCTACCACCTGATGCTCCGTCCGGGAGACGCGCTCGTGGCGCAGCTCGGCGGGCTTCACGGCTTCACGGGATGGGACCGGCCGTTCCTCACCGACAGCGGCGGCTACCAGGTCTTCAGCCTCGCGGGGCTCCGCCGCCTCGACGAGGAAGGCGTCACGTTCCAGAGCCACATCGACGGCTCCTCCCACCTCCTCTCGCCGGAGCGCTCGATGGAGGTCCAGACGAACCTGGGGGCCGACATCGTCATGGCCTTCGACGAGTGCCCTCCGTCCACCGCGCCACGCGACGCGGTTCTCGCCGCCACCGAGCGCACGACGCGCTGGGCGCGCCGAAGCCGCGACGCGCATCGCCGCCCGGACCAGTGGCTCTTCGGCATCGTGCAGGGGGGGATCCTCGAGGACCTCCGGGAGCGGAGCGCCGCGGACCTGGTCGCGATGGACTTTCCCGGGTACGCGGTGGGCGGTCTGGCCGTGGGGGAGGACAAGGCGACCCGGGAGGCGGTCCTGGACCGGGTCGAGCCGCTCCTTCCCCGCGAGAAGCCGCGCTACCTCATGGGGGTCGGCACGCCGGAGGACATAGTGGAAGGCGTCGCGCGGGGGATCGACATGTTCGACTGCGTCCTCCCGACCCGGAACGGCCGCAACGGCCAGCTCTTCACGCGGACGGGGCGGCTCTCGATCCGCAACGCCCGCTACCGGGACGACCCGCGCCCGCCCGACGCCGAGTGCGCCTGCTACACCTGCCGGACGGCGGGCCGGGCCTACCTGCGCCACCTCCACATGGCGGGAGAGATCACCGGCGCCATCCTGATGACGATACACAACCTGGCCCACTATCTTGACACCCTACGGCGGATGAGGCAGAGTATCCTTTTGGGTCGTTTCGAGGAGTTCCGTACGGAGATGCGTCGCTCCCTCACGGCTTCGGCCGGCGAGGGCGAGGGCTCCTGAGAGCCACTTCTCGGTTCGTTGCGGCCTCGTGCGGACCCCCCAAACAGAGAGCTTCCCATGGTCGAGCCACGCATGATCCTGGCCCTCGCGGGCCCCCAGCCCGGCGGAGAGGCGAACCCCATGTCGAGCCTCGTCCTCATGGGGCTCATCTTCGGCATCTTCTATTTCGTCCTCATCATGCCCATGAGGAACAAGCAGAAGAAGGTCGAGAGCCAGGTGAAGGCGATGAAGGCGGGCGACAAGGTCATCATCAACCCGGGGATCTTCGGCGTCATCGTCGGCGTGGAGGACGATGCCTTCCAGGTCCGCATCGACGACAAGACACGGATCAAGGTCCTGAAGACCGCCATCGCCGGCCTCCAGGCCACTCCCGAAACGGAGAAGTAGGATGCCTCCAGCACTCCAAAGCCCCTTCGTCCTCTGGTTCGTCCTCACGGCCGCCGTGGCGGGCCTCGCCTACGCGTTCCTGAGGCGCGAGCTGCGCGTGCGGGCGACGCTCTACGCGTCGTTCCTCATCGCGTGCGCGGTGGCCGTCTGGCCCCCGTACGACCTGCCCGGCCAGATGGGGAAGATCCACCTCGGTCTCGACCTGAAGGGCGGGATCCACCTGGTCCTCCAGGTCATCACCGACGACGCCCTGGTGGCCACCGTGGACGACGCCGTCCAGACGGCCCGCGACCAGGCCACGCGCAAGGGGATCGTCTTCTCCGGCGCCCAGCGCCTGACGCCGACGTCCTTCTCGGTGGAGGGCGTCGAGCCCGCGCGGGTGAAGGACGTGCAGGACATCCTCCGCGACCTCCTCCGGGAAGGCTGGGACATCCGCCAGCCCGCCGAGGGACGCTTCGTCGTGAAGATGACCGACGTCTTTGCCCACCAGATCAAGGAGCGCACGGTCAAGGAGGAGATCCGGACCCTCGAGCGGCGTGTCAACGAGCTGGGCGTCGCCGAGCCCATCATCGCCGAGCACGGGTCGAGCGGCGACCAGATCCTCATCCAGCTCCCGGGCGTCAGCGACGTCGAGCAGGCGAAGAGCGTCATCAGCCGCACGGCGCAGCTCGCCCTCAAGATCGTCGAGGACTCGGCGCCGTCCCGGGAGTCGCTCCTCCAGAGCTTCCAGGGGAAGGTCCCCGACAACATGGAGGTCGTCCAGGGGCAGGGGGAGCAGGCCGGGCAGCCGGTCTTCTACCTGGTCCGCCGCGAGGCGGTCATCACGGGGCGTGACCTGAAGCACGCCCGGACCGGCGTCGACCAGAACAACCAGCCCGACGTCCAGTTCACGCTGAACCCCACCGGCGCCGAGAAGTTCAAGCGCGAGACCGGCCGCAACGTCGGCCGCCGCCTCGCCATCGTTCTCGACGGCCGCGTGGAGTCGGCGCCGCAGATCAACTCCCAGATCGGCGCCGACGGCGTGATCTCGGGACATTTCACGGCCCAATACGCCGACGAGCTGTCCAAGGTCCTGCGCGCCGGCGCGCTTCCCGCCACCCTCAAGTACCTCCAGGAGCTGACCGTCGGCGCCTCCCTCGGGAAGGACTCGATCCGCTCCGGCGTCGTGGCGGCCACCGCGGGGATGCTCTTCATCACGGCCTTCATGCTCGTCTACTACCGCTTCTCCGGCCTGAACGCCATCGTGGCCCTCGCCGCGAACCTCCTGATCCTCCTCGGCGCCATGGCCTACTTCGGCGCGACCCTGACGCTTCCGGGGATCGCGGGCGTGATCCTGACGATCGGCGTCGGCGTCGACACCAACGTCCTCGTCTTCGAGCGCATCCGCGAGGAGCTGCGCAACGGCAAGACCGTGAAGGCCGCGGTCTCCAACGGCTTCGACCGCGTCTGGATCACCATCATCGACACGCACGCGACAGCCCTCATCGCCGCGGCCGTCCTGTTCCAGTTCGGGACCGGCCCCATCAAGGGCTTCGCGATCACCCTGGTCTGGGGGCTCATCGCCAACGTCTTCGCGTCGTTCTTCGTGAGCAAATTCCTCTTCGAGTGGGTCCTGGGCAAGCGCCAGGTCGCCACTCTCAGCATCTAGGGGCCCACATGGAGATCCTCAAGAACCCCCACTACGACTTCCTCGGCAAGACGAAGATCTTCGTCACCCTGAGCATCCTCTTCATCGCCACCGGCATCGGGACCATCGCCACCCGCGGCGTCCGCCGCGGCGTCGAGTTCTCGGGCGGCACCCAGATGATCGTGAAGTTCGCGGCGGCCCCCGACACCGACCGCGTGCGCAAGGCCGTCGACAAGGAAGCGACCGGCGCCGTGATCCAGAGCTACGGGGAGGCCGAGAAGCACCAGGTCCTGATCCGCGTGGCCGAGGTCAGCGAGGCGGACCTCTCGGCCCAGGCCAAGCGCGTCCTGCAGTCCCTGGCCACCAGCTACTCCGAGAACTCGGTGACGGAGTCGAGCACCGAGATCGTCGGGCCCATCGTCGGCCAGGACCTGACGCGGAAGGCCATCCAGCTCACGTGCTTCGGGCTGCTCTTCCAGCTCCTCTACATCTGGTTCCGGTTCCGCGGGTTCATCTGGGGGACCGCGGCGGCCCTCGCCTCGCTCCACGACGTCCTCATCTGCGTGGGCTTCCTGGCGCTCTTCAACTACGAGATCACGCTGAACGTGATCGCGGCGCTCCTGACGCTGGTGGGATACAGCGTCAACGACACGATCGTCATCTTCGACCGCGCCCGCGAGAACCTGCGCCAGAGGCGCAAGGAGCCCCTGGTCAAGGTCCTGAACGACTCCGTGAACCAGACCCTGACCCGGACCTTGATCTCCAACGGGACGACGCTCCTGTCGGTCCTGGGCCTCTATCTCTTCGGCGGCGAGGTCCTGCGGTCGTTCGGCTTCACGATGGTCATCGGGATCCTGGTCGGAACCTACTCCACGATCTTCATCGCGACACCCCTCGTCGTCTGGTGGGAGGGGCGGAGCGGCGGGTCCGCGCAGCGCCGGCCGCCAAGGCCGCCCTCTAGGCCTTCGCGAAGCGCCGGGCCAGGTCGCCGTCCTGGCCCGGTCCTTGCTGAAACGTCGGAAGACGAGGCCACCTTGGCCTCCGATGGAACCTGGCGTGGACAGTCGGCGTCCAAAACCAGGGAACGGCGAGTGGTAACATGGCAACGATGATCGGCAGCCTCTTCTCGTCGTCCCCGCTCGGCGAGCCGCCCCCGGACGACGACGCCGACGAGCCGATCTTCAAGAGCCTGGTCGTCACCAACCCGAAGAAGGTCAAGGGGTGGTGGGGGATGGGGTCCTTCGCCTTCCACACGATCGTCATCACCGCGATGATCCTCGTGCCCCTCTACTGGGGGGACGATGCGCCCGATCGGACGAACCTCATCAACGTCCTGATCTACAACCCGCCGCCGCCGCCCCCTCCGCCTCTCCTGAAGGGGTCCGAATCCGCCAAGCCGACGAAGACGCCCCCCCAGCCCGTGACACCCGACCCGCACCCCGTGAAACCCGAGTTCACGGCCCCCGTCGAGGTCCCCAAGGAGACGCCCCTCAAGCCCGAAGCCAAGCTTCCCGAGTCCGAGCAGGCGGGAAGCGCCACCGGCAGCGACTTCGGCGATGCCAACGGCATGGAGGAGGGGGTCGAGGGGGGAGTCGTGGGCGGCGTGCCCGGGGGCGTCCTGGGCGGGTGCCTGGGGTGCACCGGCGACGGGCCGGTCCAGGACTACGACCAGCCGCCGAAGCCGATCAAGATCACCCGCCCGCAGTATCCCCAGGAGGCCTTCGTCAAGAAGATCGAGGGCACCGTGGTGGTCGAGATCCTGATCGACGCCAACGGCCGGGTCTATCCCCGGCGCATCCTCACGTCGATTCCCGCGCTCGACGCGGCCGCGGTGGAAACCGTGAAGCAGTGGGTCTTTTCCCCCGCCATCAAGAAGGGACGGCCCGTGGCCACCGTGGCCCACGCCCCCGTGGGATTCCGCATCTTCTAGAGAGGCACCGGCAGGGGGAACCGGGGTGGGGACGGGGGTGTCCAACCCTGCGTAGTGGGCCTCTCAGCACGGCTGAAGCGGCCTTGACACCCCGACAAAGCGGGGATTAGAATCCCGGCCTTCGCCCCAGGACGAAGGACTCTCCGGGAAAGCGAGGCGTGAGATGGTAGAGCGCAGGCTCTTCGAAGATCTTATTGACTCCGACAAGGTCAAACACAAGACGAATCAATCACTGACCCTGCCGGTGTCTCTGGCGATCCACGCGGTGATCCTGGTGCTGGTCGTGGTCGTTCCGCTCCTGACGTCGGAGGAGATGCCGGAGCCGACGGCCGCCGTCCGGGCCTTCTTCGTCGAGCCGGCGCCACCCCCGCCTCCTCCGCCACCCCCGCCCCCGCCCGCCCCGAAGTCGGCCATCCAACCCAAGGTCCAGCCCAAGGTGCTCGACGAGCCCCGGTTCGTCGCGCCCGTCGAGGTCCCCGATCAGGTGAAGCCCGACCAGGGGCTCGATCTCGGCGTCGAGGGGGGCGTGGCCGGCGGTGTCGAAGGCGGCGTCCCTGGCGGTGTCGTGGGCGGCGTGGTGGGCGGTCTGCCCGATGCCCCGCCCCCGCCCCAGGCCGTGCGCGTCGGCGGACAGATCAAAGAGCCCAAGAAGCTCAAGAACGTCGCTCCGGAATACCCGGACATCGCGAAGCAGGCGCGGGTCCAGGGCGTGGTCATCCTGGAATGCACGATCAGCCCCCAGGGCAAGGTGACCAACGTGACGGTCCTGCGGGGAATTCCGCTGCTCGACGCCGCGGCGATCGAGGCCGTCAAGCAGTGGGTCTACACCCCGACTCTTCTCAACGGTGTGCCGGTGCCGGTCATCATGACGGTCACGGTGAACTTCAAACTCGCTTAGAGGCCTAGGGCCACTCGCCATCAACAGTCCAGGAGGACCCGCATGCAGTTCAGTCTGGTCGATATGTTCAAGAACATGGGGGGCGTGGCGATCGGCGTCGTCATCGTCCTGGCCATCATGTCGGTCTACTCGATCGGCGTCATGATCGAGCGCTTCTGGACCTTCAAGCACGCCACGGACCAGTCCCGCAAGTACGCTCCCGAGGTCGCCCGCTTCCTGAAGCAGGGGAAGATCAAGGAGGCCATCGACGCCTCCCACGGCATCGGCGTGAAGTACTCCCACCTCGCCAAGGTCCTCGTCGTGGGCCTCCAGGAGTGGCAGTACCAGCAGGAAGCCGGGGAAGTGAGCCGCGACAAGGACAGCGCCGTCGACGCCGCCAAGCGGGCCATCCAGCGCGCCACGGCCGTCAACCTCGCCGACCTGAAGCGGGGCCTCTCGGGGCTCGCCACCATCGGCTCCACCGCGCCGTTCGTGGGGCTCTTCGGGACGACCTTCGGCATCATCAACGCGTTCTCGGGCATGGCGCTCACGGGATCGGGCGGCATCGCGGCCATCTCGGCCGGTATCGCCGAGGCGCTCATCACGACCGCCTTCGGGCTCTTCGTGGCCGTCCCGGCCGTGTGGGCGTACAACTACCTGAACGGCAAGGTCGAGGGCTTCAACGTCGAGATGGACAACTCGAGCTCCGAGCTCCTGGATTACTTCATCAAGAAGTCCGCGTAGCACCCGTACCCGTTCTCGAGGAGAACTTCCGATGTCAATGGCAGTCGGCGGCAATAAGGGCGGCGCCATGGCGGACATCAACGTCACGCCCATGGCCGACATCATGATCGTGCTCCTGATCATCTTCATGGTGATCACGCCGATGCTCCAGAAGGGTGTCGACGTCAAGCTCCCCGTGGCGGGGAACAGCAAGGAGAGGAAGGACGAGCCCAAGAGCATCACCGTGGCGATCCGCAAGGACGCGGTGGTCTACCTGGGCTCGAGCAAGGTCGAGAACCGGGCGGAGCTCGTTCCCCAGCTGAAGGAGCGCCTCGAGGACGTCCCCGAAGGCTCGAAGATGATCTTCCTCAAGGCCGACCGTGAGCTGGCCTACTCCGAGGTCATGAAGGTGATGGACCTCTGCCGCGAAGCGGGCGTCGAGGAAGTGGCCTTGATCGCCGACAAGCGGGTCACGAGCTGACCATGGCCAACGAAGCGAAACCCGTCAGGCACAAGAAGTGGATCGTCCACTCCCACGAAGCGACCCAACTGCCCCACGGGGAAGTGAAGTCCGACATCAACATCACGCCCCTCATCGACGTGATGCTGGTGCTCCTCATCATCTTCATGGTGGTGACGCCCGTCGCGCAGCGGGGCGTCGACATCGCCCTGCCGCAGCCGCCGCCGCCGAACACCCCGCCCCCGACCCAGGACAACTCGGTGGTCCTGGCCATCGACGAGTCGCCGAGCGGTCCGGTCATCAGCGTCAACAAGACGCCCGTGGCGACGACGGAGGAGCTGGAGCAGCGGCTGAAGGACATCTACCAGGCCAAGTCCGACAAGACGATCTTCGTGCGCGCCTCGGGGAAGATCCCCTACGGCAAGGTCGTCGAGGCGATGGACGCGGCCAAGGGAGCCGGCGTCGAGCGGATCGGCATCGTGTCCGAGAAGATGATCGAGGACGCGGGCGGCGCGCCCGCCTCCGGAGGCGGCCCGCAGTAGCCTGACGATCAGACGACCGTTCCCGACCCAAGGGCCTCGCGCAAGCGGGGCCCTTTTCGTCATTGAGCAAGGGGGTGCTGCGTCGCACCCCCTTGAACCCCCGCTCACTGCGCGGGAGTGAATCCCGCTTCGCTCGCAGCAGCGCCACGTTGGCCCGAGAGCGCAGCGAAGCGTCTGAGCGCCGATCAATGGCCCGGTCGACGGAACGCCTGACGTCTGGAACGGCCGATCGGGAATGGGAAGGGGGTTCGGACCGGAGGGACGAACCGTCCATCCCCACTGCAAGGATACACCCCGTCGGGGGACTTGCGGCAAGACCTCGGTGCCGGCCGAGAATGGCTGGCCGTGCGCCGACCCCACGGCGCCTCTCCAGGAGGGATCTGATGCGCGTGCTGCTGTCGACGATCGGGTCGCGGGGCGATGTCCAGCCGCTGGTGGCGCTGGCGTTGCAGCTGAGGGCCCTCGGCCAGGAGGTCCGCCTGTGCGCGCCGCCCGACTTCCGCGACTGGATCGCCGGCCTCGGCATCCCCGTCACACCCATCGGTCCCGAGCTGCGCACGCTGACGGCCGCCAGCCCACCGGCCACGCCGGCGCCGCCCTCGCCCGAGCACCGGCGTCAGACTGGCGGAAGCCACGGTCGCCACCCAGTTCGAGACGATCGCCGCGGCAGCCCAAGGCTGCGACGTCATCGTGGCGAGCAACGGCCCTGCAGATCGCCGCTCGCTCGGTGGCAGAGAAGATGGGGATTCCCTACGTCTTCGCCGCCTACTGCCCGACAGTCCTGCCATCGCCACACCACGCGCCACCCCCATTGCCGCCATGCTGGGACAGACGCCGGCGCCCGCAACGGCTGACAACCGCGAGCTCTGGGCTCAGGATGCGCGAGCGCTGCAACGACATGTTCGGGCACCGCGCTCAACTCCCATCGGGCGTCGCTCGGCCTGGCCCCGGTCACTGACGTGCGCAGCCACATCTTCACCGACCGGCCCTGGCTGGCCGCCGACCCGACGCTCGGCGCCCTGGCCCGATCCCGCGGACCCGGCCGTGTTCCAGACCGGCGCCTGGATCCTGCCGGATGACCGTCCACTGTCCCCCGAGCTGGAGACGTTCCTCGACGCCGGCGAGCCACCCGTCTACTTCGGCTTCGGCAGCATCGCGCGCGCCGCAAGACCTCAGCCAGGTGATGATCGAAGCGGCCCGCGCGCTCGGGCGCCGCGCGATCGTGTCCCGCGGGTGGGCCGACCTGTCGCTGCGTGGACGACGAACCCGACTGCCTGGCCATCGGCGAGGTCAACCAGCAGGCGCTGTTCAAACGGGTCGCCGCCGTCGTCCACCACGGCGGCGCGGGCACCACGACCGCAGCCGCGCTCGCCGGCGCACCCCAGGTCGTCATCCCCCAGATGTACGACCAGCACTACTGGGCCGAACGAGTCCACGACCTCGGGATCGGAACCGCGCACCCCCCCGGCGCGCCGACCACCGACTCGCTGACGAGCGCGCTCGAGCACGCCCTCCAACCCGACGTGGCGGCCCGTGCCCGCTCCATCGCCACCGCGGTGCGCACCGACGGCGCTGAGGTCGCCGCCCGGCGCTTGATCGGCGCCATCCCGCGACGATCGACGGACTAGCTGGCCGGGGACGACGCGGCCTTGGCGGCCGGGCCCTGCTGGGCGCGCAGCTCCTTGGCCTGCTTGGCCATGGTCTGCGCCTGGTCCAGGTACTGCTGCCTGAGGCGCATGTTGTTGGTGACCTGGGCCTTCACCCGGAGGAGCAGCCCCTTGTAGACGAGGCCGTCCACGTAGTCGGGCTTGATGGCCAGGGCCTTGTCGATGGACTCGAGGCCCTTGTCGGCGAACTCGTCCTTCTGCTTCTCGGTGATGTTCGGGTCGCGGAAGGCCTTGTCCCAGTAGAACACGCCCACCTTGTAGAACCCGGTCGGATCCTTCGGATCGATCGTCGCGCAGCGCTGGAGCGTCTCGATCGCGTCGTTGAAGCGCGAATGCGAGTCCCAGAGCGCCTTGTTGTAGAACCCGGCGAGGGCGGCGCAGGCCTTGGCGTCGTTGGGGTTGACCTCGGTGACCTTCTTGTACGTCTCCTCGGCCTTGTCCACCTTGTCGAACTTCTCGTAGAGGTTCGCCATGGCGAAGAGGTTCTTGGAGTCGGTGGGGTTCTCCTTCACGAGCTGCTCGGCGAAGCCCAGGGCGGAGTCGAAGTCCTTGTAGGGGGCGTCGGAGTAGATCGCCGTGAGGGCCGCCAGGGAGTTGAAGCGGGCCTTCTTCAGGTTCTCCGTCGCGCCCGTGTTGGCGTCCAGGGAGGCCTTGTACTGCTTGATGGCCTCTTCCAGGTGGGCCTTGTTGTCGGGAGTTTCCTTGCCCGGCCGAAACTGCGCCTGGTGGGCGCTGCCCAGGTAGAACATGGCCTCCGCCATCGTCGGATCCAGGTCCACGGCGTGCTGGTAGTCCTTCACGGCCTGCTTGAAGTTCTCTTCCTTGTAGGCCTTGTTGCCGTCCTTGAAGGCGGACCGCGCCCGGACTCGGCTGCATCCCGCGGTGAGGATCGGCGCGATCAAGAGGAGAGCGATAGCCTGCGACCGGATCTTCATGAGCCGTCTCCCTGGAAGAGATTGAGCAGCAAGAACCTCGGACGGTACCGACCGGGCGGATTATATGTCCGCGCCGCGAGCCGAGTCAAGAAACGGTCGAGCACTCTTGACGCACCCCGGACCCCCTCCTAAACTGGTGAAGGAGAGCGATTTCGGAGCGGCATGATCCGATTCGAGGACATCTACGAGACCGTCAGCCAGCACCATCCCGGGGCGGACCTCGAGATCCTGCGGAAGGCGTACATCTTCTCCGCGGTGGAGCACAAGGGGCAGACCCGGGCGTCGGGGGAGCCCTACCTCGTCCACCCCCTGGAGGTGGCGGCGATCCTGGCCGACATGAGGATGGACCCCGCCTGCGTGGCGGTGGGCCTCCTCCACGACGTCCTCGAGGACACGCTGACCGAGCCCGAGAGGATCCGCGAGTACTTCGGCGCCGACGTCCTCCACATCGTCGAGGGGGTCACGAAGATCAGCAAGATCCCCTTCTCCACGTCGGAGGAGCGCCAGGCCGAGAACTTCCGGAAGCTGCTCCTCGCCATGGTCGACGACGTGCGCGTGATCCTGGTGAAGCTCGCCGACCGCCTGCACAACATGCGGACGCTCCAGTACCTGCCCGAAGAGCGCCGGGTCCGCATCGCCCGGGAGACGATGGACATCTACGCCCCGCTGTCGGGCCGGCTGGGGATGAGCAAGGTGAAGAACGAGCTGGAGGACCTGGCCTTCCAGTACCTCGAGCCCGACTCCTACAAGGACCTCGCGGCCCGCGTCCAGGACCGGCGCAAGGAGGCGACGGCGTTCATCGAGAAGGTGAAAGCCATCGTGGCCGAGAAGCTGAAGGCCGCCGGCCTCGAGGCCTCCCTCGAGGGGCGCATCAAGCGCCTCTACTCCATCCACCAGAAGCTCCGCCGCCAGAGGATCGACCTCGAGCAGGTGTACGACTTCGTGGCGCTCCGTGTGGTGGTGGCGACCATCCCCGACTGCTACGCGGTCCTGGGCGTCCTCCACAACCTCTGGCGCCCCGTCCCCGGACGCATCAAGGACTTCGTGGCGATGCCGCGCCCGAACGGCTACCAGTCCCTCCACACGTCGGTGATCGGCGACGAGGGGCATCCCTTCGAGGTCCAGATCCGGACGCGGGACATGCACCACGTGGCCGAAGACGGCATCGCGGCCCACTGGAAGTACAAGGAAGGGCGCACCGGATTCGACAAGGACGACCGCGCGTTCACGTGGCTCCGCCAGCTCCTCGAGTGGCAGCAGGAGGTGAAGGACCCCCACGAGTTCCTGAACTCCCTGAAGCTCGACCTCTACCCCGAGGAGGTCTACTGCTTCACCCCGACGGGCGAGGTCAAGACGCTGCCCCGCGGGGCGTCGCCGATCGACTTCGCCTACGCGATCCACACGGAGATCGGCCACCAGTGCGTCGGGGCGCGGGTCAGCGGCAAGATCGTCCCGCTCCGGTACAAGCTGAAGAACGGCGACATCATCGAGATCATCACGTCTCCCGGGCACCATCCGAGCCGCGACTGGCTGGCGCTCGCCGTCACCAACAAGGCCCGCGCGAAGATCAAGCACTACCTGAACACGGCGGAGAAGCAGCAGTCCCTCGAGATCGGCAAGAAGCACTTCGAGCGCGAGCTGAAGCGCTACGACCTCACGCTGAAGAAGGTCCTGGCCGAGGGGGGGCGCCTGGACGCCATCGCCCAGGAGATGGGGGTCGGCGCGAAGGCCGAGGACCTCTTCACGGCCGTGGGCTACGGCAAGGTCTCGATGCGCCAGGTGCTGGCCAAGCTCGTCCCGAGCGAGAGGCTCGAGGAGACCGACGCCGCCCCCGAGAAGGCGCGCCCCTTCACCGACGCCGTGAAGCGCCTCCTCCGGGTGGGGGACGAGCGCGTCAAGGTCAAGGGGACCGACGACATCCTCATCTACCGGGCCAAGTGCTGCAACCCGATCATGGGAGAGCCCATCGTGGGGTACATCACCCGCGGCAAGGGCGTCTCGGTCCACTCCCAGGCCTGTCCCAACGTGGTCAACCTCATGTACGACCCCGAGAGGCGGATCGCGGTGGAATGGGAGCGCGGCGGCGAGGCCGCCTACGAGGTGCGGATCGCCGTCCAGGTCGAGGACCGCCCGGGCGTCCTGGCCGCGATCACGGCGGTGGTGGCGGGGATGAAGACCGACATCCGGACGGCCGAGGCCAAGACCTTCGACGACCACACGGCGTTCGTCGACATGACCCTCCGGATCCAGGACCTGAAGCACCTCGAGAAGGTCGTGAAGGCCATCCGCGGAGTGACGGGCGTCATCGACGTCGAGCGCCAAGCTGTGGCTCGATAGGGACCCCACAAGGAGGATCGTTGCCCAAGAAGATCGTCATGACGCCCCAGGCGCCCAAGCCCATCGGCCCCTACTCACAGGCCGTGATCTCCGGGGGCCTCCTCTTCGCCTCCGGCCAGATCGCCCTCGACCCGGAGACGGGGGAGATCGTCGCCGGCGACGTGGTGGCTCAGACCGAGCAGGTGATGAAGAACCTGATGGCCGTCCTGAAGGAGGCCAAGATCGGGCCGGAGCACGTCGTGAAGACGACGGTCTTCCTGCTGGACATGGCGGACTTTCCGAGGATGAACGAGGTCTACGGCCGCTTTTTCGGCAAGGAGGCGCCGGCCCGTTCGACCGTCCAGGCCGCGGCGCTTCCGCGCGGCGTCAAGGTCGAGATCGACCTCGTGGCGGCGTTCTAGGCGGCCGCGGTCTTGCGCTGCGGCGTGGGCTTCGCGACCTTGCCCGACCGGAGGCAGCGCGTGCAGACCTTGACACGCCGCTGGACGCCCTTCAGGACCGCCCGCACCCGCTGGAGGTTCGGGTTGAAGCGCCGGTGCGTCACGTTGTGGGCGTGGCTGACGCGGTTGCCGTACTGGGGACCCTTGCCGCAGATGTCACATCTCTGAGCCATCGTCTCCTCCGATTACTGGGGCCCGATACGGCCCTCACGCGAAACCCCAAGTATAACAGCGCCTTGGAGAGCGTCAAGGCGCCCTCCGTTGTCCCCCCGAGTGGCACCGTGTTATAGTCCACCCTTAGTCTATGGTCCAGTTCAACTTCAGCGAACGGACCATCAAGGCCAAGGTGGTCTATTACGGCCCTGCCCAATCGGGCAAGACCACCAACCTCGAGCAGATCCATCGGCTGACGGACCCCGCCGCGAACAACCGGCTGATCTCGCTGAACACGGCCCAGGACCGGACCCTCTTCTTCGATCTCCTCCCCTTCAGCCTCGGGGCGGTCTCGGGCTACGACTTCAAGGTCCAGCTCTACACCGTGCCGGGCCAGGTCCAGTACAACGCGACGAGGCGGGTCGTGCTGGCCGGCGCCGACGCCGTGGTCTTCGTGGCCGACTCCCGAAAGGCCAACGCCAAGGAGAACCAGGCCGCCTTCGAGAACATGAAGGTCAACCTCCTCGCGAACCGGCTCGTTCCCGAGAAGGTGCCCCTCGTCCTCCAGTACAACAAGCGCGACCTGGCCGACGTCCAGGCCGAAGCCGACATGGGACGCGCCTTGAACCCGTGGGGGCGCCGCGCGTTCCCCGCGGTGGCCTCCGAGGGGAAGGGCGTCCTCGAGACGTTCGTCGCGATCGTGCAGGAGATGCTGGCGGCGATCGCCGTGAAGTACAACCTGAAGGAGAAGGGGCTCGATCCGGCGAGCATCCCCGAGGTCGTCGCCCAGGCGTTCTCCAGCCTCCTGAAGGAATCGGCCGCCGCGGCGCCGCCCCCGGGCGAGCCGGCCCCCGCCCACCGGATCGTCCTGTCCCAGTCGACCAACGCCGACCACGCCGCGCCCCTCCAGGCCACCCCCGAGACGGGCCTCGTGTCGGAGGAGCTGCTCCATCGGGCCATCCGCTCCAACGTCGAGCTGGCCGAAGCCCTCGCCAACCTCGTCCACGAGATGAACCTCGGCCTCGGCTCCATCCAGTCCCACGCCGAGCTGCTCCAGGTCTACCGCGAGGACGCCAAGGACAAGAGGCAGGCGGCGATCGCGTCGATCCAGGACGAAGCCTCGCGTCTCCGGAGGATCATGCAGAACCTCGGCGATGCCGGCGGCGTCCCGGCTCCCGCGGCCAAGAAGGCGGCGCCGGCGCCGGCTCCCGCTCCGCCCCCCCCGCCTCGCCCCCCCGCCCCGGCTCCGCAACCGGAGGGGCGCGGAGGGCTCGACGCGCTGATCGTCGCGGCCGTGGCCTCCGTGCGCCCGACGACCGAGGGGCGCGGTGTGTCGGTCGAGGTTCGCATCCCGCCCGGCGCCGAGCCGCCCCGGTGTCCCCCGCAGACGCTCCAGCGCGCCGTGGCCTCCCTCCTGGACGGCGTCTCGATCGTCGCGCCCTCCGGCTCGAGCGCCCTCCTGCGCTCCGAGAAGAAACCGGTCCTCCTCCGCGGCAAGGACGGGCAACAGGTGAAGCGGGACTTCCTCATGCTGGCCGTGACCCACGGCGGGGACCTCACCCCCGAGGACCAGCAGCGGATCCTCCAGGGCGGAGACTCGGGTCCCCTGGGAGAGGCGTGCCGCCTCGTTCGGGAGATGGGAGGCTTCGTCCGGTTCGCTCCCCTCCCCAGCGGAGGCCTCGAGACGCGCCTTTTTCTTCCGGCTGCGTGAAACGGATCATTGACACGCCGCTCTAGCCGACGGTAGCATCGCCCGGCCGATCAGGGCTCCGTGAACCGCTACAGGAGGTACCCATGTTCTCCGGCTCCACAAGGTGCACCGGTCTCGCCGCGCTGGCGGGACTGGCTTTCGCCCTCGCACCGACGCCGGTTCGGGCCGCCGGGTTCGCGCTGTTCGAGCAGGGCGCTCGGGGCATGGGATTCGCCGGGGCCTACACGGCCCAGGCCTCCGACGCCTCGGCGATCTTCCACAACGCGGCGGGAATCGCGTTCCTGAAGGGGAACCAGCTCTACATCGGCGGCACCCTCATCGGCCCGTCCACCGACTTCACGGGCGACTCTCCTTTCCCGGAGCCGGACAGCTCGAGACGATGAGCGTCGGGGTCACGCCGACGCCCGCGATCTACTTCACCCACCAGTTCAGCGAGCGCCTCGTCGCGGGGGTCGGCATCGACACGCCCTTCGGCCTGAAGACCGAGTGGGACAGCCCGCAGACCTTCACGGGGCGCTTCCTCTCCAAGAAGGCCGAGCTCAAGGGCTTCTCCTTGAACCCCACCATCGGCTACAAGCTGGCCGACCGCCTCTCGGTGGGCTTCGGCCTCGACGTCCGCTTCTCCTCCGTCACCCTCGACCGGAACATCTCCCTCGTGAACCCCTTCACCCTGAAGGTCGTCGACGTGGCGGACGTCGCGCTCAACAGCGACACCGCCACCGATTTCGGCTGGAACCTGGGCGTCCTCGCCAAGCCGACCGAGAACCTCTCCGTCGGCGTCTCCTACCGCCACAGCGTGAAGCAGGACTACACGGGGACCGCGGACTTCAACCGCATCCCGACGGGCAACGCGCAGCTGGATACCCTCGTGGCCGTCAAGGTGCCCGCCGGCTCGCTTCCGGCCACCACGTCGATCGAGTACCCCTCGATCCTCTCCCTGGGCGTCGCCTACTCCTGGAGCGACTGGACGGTCGAAGGAGACGTCAACTTCTACGGCTGGTCGAGCTTCGGATCCCTCCCGATCACGATCGAGGGCCAGCCGGACCTCTCGACCGTCGTGCCCGAGAACTTCCAGGACTCCCGCCAGTACCGGATCGGCGTCGAGCGGCAGCTCGGGGACGCCTGGGCGGTCCGCGGCGGCTACTTCTACGACGAGACGCCGTCGCCGCCGGAGTCGGTGACACCGCTGCTTCCCGATGCCAGCCGCAACGGCTTCTGCCTCGGCGGCTCCTGGAAGCGCGGCCACGTCCGTGTCGACGGGGCCGCCTGGTACGTGGACATGAAGAGCCGTTCCACGGAAGGTCTCGAGCGCGACAACTACAACGGCACGTACTCCGGCAAGGCTCTCACCCTGGGGCTGTCCCTGGGGTATAGTTTCTGAAGGGGGGGATGACGATGCGCCATCGTTTCGCGCCCGCACTCACGGCCCTCGCTCTCGCCCTGACACCTTCGGCCTGGGCCCAGACCGTCTACGTCGCCCTGGGGGACAGCCTCACGGCGGGGTTCTCCTCGGGGTCCCTCGTCGAGACCCACCAGCACAACTCCTACCCGGCGCTCATCGCGCGCGCCGACGGGAGCGCGAGCTTCGAGCAGCCGACCGTCTCGGAGCCGGGGATCCCGGCGGAGCTCACGCTGGTGAGCCTGACGCCCGGGCCCATCGTGGCGCCCAAGGCCTCGCAGCCCGGCGCTCCGACCAACCTGTTGCTCCCCCGTCCGTACAACAACCTGGGGATTCCGGGCGCCGACAGCCTGGACATCCTGTCCACGGTGACCGACGGAGGCGGGTTCCACGACCTCATCCTGCGTCGTCAGGGGACCGCCCTCCAAGAGGCGGCCGCCCTGCACCCCTCGTTCATCACACTGTGGATCGGCAACAACGACGCCCTCGGGGCCGCTCTCCAGGGCCGTGCCATCGAGGGGACCACCCTCACGCCCGTGGCCAAGTTCCGCGACCGCTACACCGAGATCGTCGCGGACGTGAAGGCGATGGGGGGCACGGTCGTGGCCGCCAACATTCCCGACGTCGACACGATTCCGTTCGTGACGACGATCCACCCCTATGTCGTCAACCCCGTGACCCAGGAGCCGGTCCTCGACGGGAGCGGACAGACTGTCCCCCTCATCGGACCGAGCGGGAGCCTCGCCTCGAACGCCTACGTTCTGCTCACCGCCTCGTCCCTCCTGGCCCAGGGGATCGGCGTGCCGAAGGCACTGGGCGGCCAGGGGACGCCTCTTCCCGACTCCGTGATCCTGGATGCCGACGAGGTCGGGGCGATCCGCGATCACGTGGCGGGGTACAACCTCGCGATCCATGACCTGTGCTCGGCGGCGGGGATCCCCGTCCTCGACGTGAACGCGATCTATAGGGACCTCGCGACCAACGGCCGGAACGTCGGCGGCGTGAGGCTCTCCGCCGACTACCTGACGGGCGGCATCTTCAGCTACGACGGTGTGCATCCGACGGAGCTCGGCTACGCCGTTCTGGCCAACGAGTGGATCGCGAAGATCAACGAAGGCGGGTTGAACCTTCCGGTCGTCGACCTGGGTCCGTTCCTGGGCGTGGGCCAGCAGGCCCGGACGCATCGCGGCCCCATCGAGTTCACCGAAGAGGCCTATCGGAACCTTCTGGCGGTCTTCCCGCCTCTCGACCGGCGATAGTCCGGCCGGCCGCGGGGCTGCGGCTAGCCCTGGGCCGGGACGCCGGCCACGACGTGTCGATCCACGAGGCGCGCCAGCTCCTGCTTGGGGAGAGCGCCCACGCGCTGCTCGACGACCTGTCCGCCCTTGAAGACCAGGAGCGAAGGGATCGAGCGGATGTCGTAACGCCCGGCCACCTCGGGGCTCTCGTCGACGTCGAGCTTGCCCACCTTCACCCGTCCCGCGTACTCCGCGGCCAGCGCCTCGACGAGGGGGGCGATCATGCGGCAGGGAGCGCACCATTCCGCCCAGAAGTCCACGAGGACCGGCTCCTTCGACTGGAGAACCTCGTTCTCCCAGTTCGCGGTGTTGAAGACTACGATCTTGTCGCTCAAGACGGCACCTCCCTGGGTCACTCCAATTCTACACCGCTCCGGAGGGCCCCTACTTGCCCAGGCCGAAGACCGCGTGGAGGGCCCAGTTCACGATGCCCACGACGAGCCCGCCGAGTATCGCGGGCCACAGGCCGTTCACGTGGTAGCCCGGGATGACGAGGGACGCGGCCCAGAGAAGGAGCCCGTTCAGGACGAAGTAGAAGAGCCCGAGGGTGAGGACGAGCGCCGGCAGCGAGAGGAAGAACACGATGGGCCGGACGATGGCGTTGAAGAGGCCGAAGATCGCGCCGGCGACGATGAGCGACAGCCAGCCCCCCGCGAACGTGATCCCGGGGGCCCCGGGGACGAAGGTCGTCGCCAGGAGGGCGATGGCGTTGGCGATGATTCCGGCGATCAATCTCATGGCTGACTCTCCTCCTCTTGGTCCTGGTCCTCGGTGACGAGCTGGTAGTCGGGCGGGGGCTCGAAGAGCCTCGCGGGCTGGGGGCCCGTCTCCACGCGGGTCACCGTCGCGCGCGTCTCGTGAACCTCTCCGAGGACGGTCACCTGGGAGCGTGTCTCGAGGGGAAAGCCGGGGAGCTTCCGCACCTCGGCCATCAGCCCGCCCAGGGCCTGGCTCGCCCCCGACCACTCCAGGAAGTCCGCGAAGGCCTCGATGCCCACCGGAAGGGAGCGGGTCACGTAGAGGTCCATGACGGTCGAGCCTGCCGTGATCCGGAACCCCTCGCACGGGTATCCCGCGATGGTGCGCCGGGTGGCGAGGGGTCTCGTCCGTGCTCCCCCGCCCTCGTCCTCCTCGGCGCCCATGAGGTCCCCGGCCATCGAGAGGTCCATCTGCGACCGGGTCTGGAGACGCGCCACGTCCACGCGGACGGCGCGCTTCCGGAACGGCTCCAGCCTGTAGGCGGCGGGCGGGTCGAGGCGCAGGATGAACGCCGGCCCGTCCTTCTCGTCCTTGTCCCCCGCCTCGAGGCGCATCCGCTTGCCGGAACACCAGACCCTCGACAGGACGCCCGGTCCCGAGGGTTGGCCGGCGCTGTAGGTGACCGTGGTCTGCTCGAAGTAGAGGCCCTGGGCCGGTCCAGCCGGAGCAAGGAAGAGGAAGACCAGCGCGGCGGCCAGGAGCATCGGCACCTCGAGGTTGGACAAGCGCTCGCCGCTATCATATCCTCACCGGCGTCGACCTCCCATGCGGTGGCTCATGTGACGGCCCCGGACAACAGCGTCGGTTACAGGCAAGCGCTCCTCCAGCTGCTCGAGTCCAATCCTCCCCACGAGGAGAAGCTCCTCGCGGAGTTCGAGCAGCGCAGCGACGAGGGTCCGCTCTACTCGTCCATCCTCTACATCCTCACGCACCTGAGCTTTCCCGAGGGCGAGGCGCGGCGCCACTGGAAGCAGATCCGCGCCCACCGGGACCGCCTCAAGGAGAGGCTCGGGCGGGACGTGGGGACCCGCGTGTCGCTCCTCGACTACTTCGTCAACCTGAACCGCGAGCTCAAGAACCCCAAGATCATCGAGATCTCGATCTACGAGCGGACGGAGCGCTCCGCGATCACCGACGGCCTGACGGGGCTCTACAACCACGCCTACTTCCTCCAGGCCCTGAGGCGCGAGATCCATCGCTCGAAGCGCCACGACCTCAAGATGTCCCTGGCGATGTTCGACCTCGACGACTTCAAGAAGCTCAACGACACCCGCGGCCACCTGGAGGGGGACAAGGTCCTCATGAAGGCCTCGGCCCTCATCAAGGAGACCCTTCGCGAGATCGACGTGGCGGCGCGCTACGGCGGGGAGGAGTTCGCGGTGATCCTCCCCGAGACGTCGGCCTCGGGCGCCTTCGTGGTCGCGGAGCGCATCCGGCTGAAGATCGCCCAGTTCTTCCGCCGGAAGGCGGGCGGGCCCAAGGTCACGGTGTCGGGAGGTGTCGCCGCATACCCGGAGGACTCGGAGGCTCTCGAGGAGCTCATCCGCCGCGCCGACCAGGGCCTGTACCGTTCCAAGGCCGCCGGCAAGAACCGGATCACGCTGGCTCAGGGAGAGCGCCGGCGCCACCTCCGCGTGCCGGCCAGCCACCCCCTGACGCTCTCCCCTGGGCGCGGCAAGAAGGGTGCTATCGCCCGGGCGAAGAACGTCTCCGAGGGAGGGCTGCTCCTGAGCATCCGGGACTCCGTCCCCGTCGGCAGCAAGATCAGCCTCGTGATCCAGCCCGGGTCGAGCCCCGCCATGTCGCTCCGCGGCGAGGTCGTGCGCGTGGACCGGACCGCGGGACGGGACGCCCGCTACGAGCTGGGCGTCCGCCTCCTGAACGGGAAGGGGCAGGTCCTCACCGTGCTCAGCACCCCGCCTCCCGCCGAGGCCTGACCTCCTACGGGTCCGGCTTCTCCCGGTTCTGGACGTACTCCCAGCCGAAGCGCCCCTTGATGCAGAGGTGCCCCTCCGTCACGTCGTGGTCGAGAGGCGAGGTGACCTTCACGATGGCGTTGTCCTGGACGTGGAGGGTGAGCGTGCAGCCGACGCCGCAATAGGAGCAGATCGTGTCGGTCTTCGTCTGCCGGCTCTCGTCCCAGGTCCCCGCCTGCCGCATCTCGTGCTCGCTCCGGAACATCAGCGCGCCGGTCGGACAGACGCCGATGCAGTTGCCGCAGTAGACGCAGGCGGAGTCGGGGAGGGGTGCGGCGAACTCCGTCGAGATGCGGGCGTCGAAGCCCCGTCCCGCCACCGCGATCGCGAACGTGTTCTGCGCGTCGGTGCCGCAGGCCTCGACGCACTTGTAGCAGAGGATGCACTTGGAGTAGTCGCGGACGTACAGGTCGTTGTCGACCTTGACGGGCTGCCGCACGGTCGCCGCCCTGGCCGCCTCGTGATGCCCGGCCCGCCCGTCCCTCGCCGCCTCGGCCGGGGCGCCGGGGCCCGTAGCGCCCGGCCGCGCCGTAGCGCCGCATCTGGGCCTGGGCCTCGGGTGCCGTGCACAGGTCGACCGACGAGGCCAGGAACTCGAGGACCATCCGTCGGCTCAGGCGCACCCGCTCGGAGTCGGTCTGGACCTTCATCCCCGGCTCCGCGGCCCGCGAACAGGCCGGCACCAGCGTCCGCGACCCCTCGACCTCGACGACGCAGACGCGGCAGACGTTGACCGGCGTCAGGTTCTCGAGATAGCAGAGCGTGGGCGTGTCGATCCCCGCCTGCCGGCAGGCCTGGAGCAGCGTCGTGCCTTCGGGCACCGAGACCGCCCGTCCGTCGATGGTGATCTCCACGGGCCTCTTCGGCCCGGCGTCGCGCCTCACCCGCGTGTCCCTCGGCCGGCATCAGCGGGACGCCCTCCGCTCAAGAGCCCGAGCTTGGTCACGGCCGACGCGATGGCGCTGGCCGCGGTCTGGCCCAGGCCGCAGATCGACGCGTCGCGCATGACCTGGCCGATCTCCGCCAGGAGCGCGCTTCTCGTCGTCGCCGGAGCCCAGCGGCCTGAGCCGCGCGAGGCGATGGAGCGCCTCCTCCTGCCGCACGGTGCCGACGCGGCAGGGGACGCACTGGCCGCAGGACTCGTCGCGGAAGAACGCCGCGATCCGGAGGACGAGGCCCCAGAGGTCGACCGAGTCGTCGAGAGCCACCACGACCCCCGATCCGAGGCTGGCCCCGATGGCCCGCGTCCCCTCGAAGGTCAGGGGCATCTCGAGCTCCTCGGGCGTCACGAAGCTCCCCGCGGCGCCGCCGAGCAGGACCGCCCTCAGCTGTCGCCCTCCCGGCACGCCGCCGGCCAGCGCCGAGGAGCGCTTCCAGCGTCGTGCCGAAGGGCACCTCGTAGAGGCCCGGCCGGGCCACGTGCCCCGAGACGCAGAAGAGCTTCGTGCCGCTCGACCCGTCGGTGCCGACCTCGGCGTAGGCGGGCCCCGACTCGAAGCACGACGTCGAGGACGTTCACCAGGGTCTCGACGTTGTTGACGACCGTCGGCTTGCCGAAGAGGCCGGCCACGGTGGGGAAGGGGGGCTTGTTGCGCGGCTCGCCCCGGTATCCCTCGATGGAGTTGAAGAGGGCCGTCTCCTCGCCGCAGATGTAGGCGCCGGCGCCGCGGCGCAGCTCGATGTCGAACCGCACGCCCTGTCCCAGCACGTCGTCGCCCAGGAGGCCCCGCGCCCGGGCGCGCGTCGATGGCGTGGGAGAGGCGCTCCGCGGCGAGGGGGTACTCGCCCCGCACGTAGAGGTACCCGCGCTCGCAGCCCGTGGCGAAGCCGGCGATCGTCATCGCCTCGACGACCGCGAACGGGTCCCGCTCCATCACGACCCGGTCCTTGAACGTGCCCGGCTCCGACTCGTCGGCGTTGCACACGAGGTAGTGGGGTCGCACGGAGGCCTTGGCCACGGCTTCCCACTTCCGTCCCGTCGGGAAGGCGGCGCCCCCGCGGCCCAGGAGCTTCGAGTCGATGACCTCGCGGACGACGCCCCCGGGCCCGAGCTCGAGAGCGCGGCGCAGCGCCGCGTAGCCGCCGTGGGCCCGGTAGCCGTCGAGGCTCTCGGGGTCGACGTGGCCGATCCGGCGCAGGAGGCGCAGCCCCGGCTCGCCGAACTGCGGCAACGGCGCCGGGGGCCGGAAGAGCGGTCGCCGTGGCCCCGTCTCCGGATCGCGCTCCAGGACCTCGCTCGGCCGACGCGGAGCCCACGCCCCGCTCGCGGGGGGCATCGCCCGCGTTCGTCACCAGCGCGGCCGGCGCCTGCTCGCAGAGGCCGAGGCACGGGCTGCGAAGCCAGGCGCGCCGCTCGGGCCGAGGGCCTTCTCCAGCGTCGCGCAGAGCCCCTCCGCGCCCTTCAGGCGGCAGACGACGTCGTCACAGACGTGAGCCACGCTCGCCGGCCGTCTCACCATGGAGAACATGCCGTAGAACGAGGCGACGCCGTAGGCCTCGGCCGGAGGGATCGTGAGGCGCCGGCAGACGTAGTTGAGGGCGCCCTCGCTGATCCAGCCCACCCGGCCCTGCACCGCGTGGAGCGCGGGGAGGAGGAGGTGGCGCCGCGCGCGGGCGGCGTGCCCTCCTCGCGACGCAGCGACCGTCGGCGCCCGGGCGGCGCTTCGCCCCTTCCCAACCCGAGCGGGGCGCCCCGAGACGGCGTCGACCGCTCGGCGCTCCGCCGCCGACGGCCGCGCCTTGCTGAGGACGGAGATCCATCAGGCCCCGTGCCCGGCGGCGAGGCCTCGACTCGCGCCTTCCACCTTGTCGATGCGGATCGCCGTCGCCTTGAACTCCGACGTCCCCGACTTCGGGTCGACCGCGTCGATGGTGAGGAGGTTCGTCGCGACGTCGTCGGGGAAGTGCAGCGTCATGAACGCGAGGCCCGGGCGCAGGCTCGGGTCCTCGCGCACGGCCACGAGGACCGTCCCCCGGCGCGACGTCACGCGCACCGTCTCGCCCTCGCGCACCCCGTATTCCTTCGCGTCTTCCGGCGAGAGGTCCAGCGTCTCGGGGCGCCGGAGGGGCGAGGCGTAGCCCCGGCTCTGGACGCCCGTGTTGTAGGAGTCGAGGCGCCGTCCCGGTCGTCAGCCGGATCGGGAACTCCTCCGAGAGGGCATCCACCGGCGGGTCGTTCTCCACCGGCGTGATCGGCGCCCGCGGCCCCACCACGGGCTCCGCCCAGAGGCGCGCGTGGAGGAAGCGCTCTCCGGGATGGGACTCGTCGGGGCAGGGCCACGGGATGCCGCCCAGCGCCTCGAGGCGCGCGTAGGACATCCCCCCGTGCATGGGGGACAGGGAGCGGACCTCGTTCCAGACGTCCTCGGAGCTGGGCGTTCCCCAATCGCGCCCCAGGCGCCGCGCGAGGTCGCACAGGATCGCGATGTCGTCCCGGGCCTCCCCCGGGGCGGCCAGGGCCTTCCGCACGCGCTGCACGCGCCGCTCGCTGCTGGTCACGGTCCCCTCGGTCTCGCACCACGCCGCCGTCGCCGGGAGCACGACGTCGGCCATCTGGGCGGTGCGCGTCAGGAAGATGTCCTGCACCACGACGTGGTCGAGCTTCTCGAGGAGGTGGATCGCCCGCGTCTGGTCCGCCTCGGACTGGCACGGGTTCTCGCCGATCACGTAGAGCGCCTTCAGCTCGTCACGCTCCATGGCGTCGAACATCTGGGACAGGTGCCATCCGTAGCGAGGGGGCAGCGCCACGCCCCAGGCCTTCTCGAACTGCCCCCGGATCTCCGCGTTCTCGATGTCCTGGAAGCCGGGGTACTTGTTCGGGATGGCGCCCATGTCGCCGCCGCCCTGGACGTTGTTCTGCCCGCGCAGCGGGTTGAGGCCCGAGCCGTAGCGTCCCACGTGGCCGGTGAGGAGCGCCAGGTTGATGAGGGCGAGGACGTTGTCGACGGCGTTGTGGTGCTCGGTGATGCCCAGCGTCCAGCAGAGCTCCGCCCGGTCGGCCCGCGCGTAGTCGTGGGCCAGCTCGCGGATCATCTCCCGGGGCACCCCGGTCAGGCGCTCCCCCTCCTCGAGGGTGTAGCGCTCCACCTGGGCTGCGGTACGCCTCGAAGCCCGTGGTGGCGCGCTCGACGAAGGCGGTGTTGACGAGGCCGGCGGCGATGATCTCGCGGCCCACGGCGTTGGCCAGGGCGATGTCCGAGCCGACGTCGAGGCCGAGCCAGGCATCGGCCCACTCCGCCGAGCTCGTGCGGCGCGGATCGATGGCGTAGAGCTTCGCCCCGTTCCGCACGCCCTTCAGGACGTGGTGGAAGAAGATCGGGTGCGTCTCGCGGGCGTTCGATCCCCACAGGATGATGAGGTCCGTCTCCTCGATCTCCTGATACGAGCTCGTTCCGCCGCCTGCTCCGAATACCGTCGCCAGACCGACGACGCTGGGGGCGTGTCAGGTACGGTTGCAGGAGTCGACGTTGTTGCTGCCGATGACCGACCGGGCGAACTTCTGCGCGAGGAAGTTCACCTCGTTCGTGGCCTTCGAGCAGCTGAACATGCCGAACGCCTGCGGCCCCATTCGCTTCGTCACGTCGGAGAAGCCCTCGGCCGCGCGGCCCAGGGCCTCGTCCCAGCTCGCGCGGCGCAGCTCGCCGCTCTCGCGAACCAGCGGATGGGTGAGACGGGTGTAGCGCTCCTTCATCGCGCCTCCTTTTGGGTACTCGTGATTCTACCCGACGAGAGGCGGCGCGGCCGGGGCGAGGCTACTTCGCGACCTCGAAGCGGGCGCCGTTGGTCGCGCCCTGGCCGTCGGCCAGGGACAACGCATACGCACCGGGGGACGCGCCGGCATCGACCTCGACGAAGACCTGGATCAGCGTCGGGTTGACGAAGCGCTGGTTCAGGACCCGGAGGGCGTCGGCAGGCGCGCGTCCCTTCGCCAGGCTGGCCTGCATGCCCGACCTGAGCCCGGTGCCCCGGACGTCGACCAGCGTTCGAGCGCCGCGTCGCAGGCTGGGAGGAGACACGGCCGTGAGGACCGCCGGGGCCGCCGGTGCGTCGGCGGGCGCGGACTCGACGGGCTCGACCTTGGGGGGCGGGGTCGGGAGGGGCGTCGGGGTGGGCGCGGGCGCCAGCGTCGGAGGCGGTGTCGGGCGGTCCACCTCGGTCGCATGGGTCGGAGCCGGCGTGGGCATCGCCGGCGTGGGTTGCGGGCGCGGACCGGACGGCTCGGGCGTCGGGGTCGCCGCCGCCGTCTTCGCGGGCGTCGGCGTGGGGACCGTCGATGTCGGTGAGCTCACGGGGAGCGGCGTCGCGTCGGTGGCGGGCGTCGTGGCGGCAGGAACGGTCGGCGCGGGCGCCGAGCCCCCGCTCGAGGACGACTGGGTCATGAACCACGCCGCCGCGCCTCCGAGAACGACGACGCCGATCGCCGCGAGGATCGGCACGGGGCTCCTGGCCGGCCGCCGCGCGCCGAACGTCGGAGCAGCGGGCCGCGCCGTCTCGCCGGCGTGAGCCGGCCGAGCCGTCGGTGCGGCGGGCCGAGCCGCCGCGGCGGGCCTCGCGGTCGTCGGCCCCGCGGTGCCCCGCGCGCGCCGAACGACCTCCAGCAGATACGAGAGGTCCTTCGGCCTCCAGTCGGGAGAGCGCTCGCGACAGGCCATGATCGCGTCGGCCAGGTCCTTCGAGAGATCCGGACGCAGATCGCGCAGGGGCTTGACGACGGGTCCGTCCTCGGTCGCGGGACCCCGTCCCGACAGGATCTCGTAGAAGACGACACCCGCCGAGTAGATGTCCGACTGCGCGTTGTCGGGCATTCCCTCGAGGACCTCCGGCGCCCCATAGTCCGGCGCGGCATCCCCGAGCGCCGCCGACGAGGAGCCCAGGCCGAAGCTCATCAGACGCGGCTCTCCGTCGCTCCCCACCTGGATGTTGGCGGGCTTCAAGGCCCGGTGGAGCACGCCTTGCTCGTGAACGTAGCTCAAGGCGCTGGCGATGCCGTCCACGACCCGGAGCTGGTCCGCGAGGGAGTGGGTCTTGGAGAGCCAGTTCTCCAGGGACTCTCCCGCCACGAGCTCCGAAGCCAGGAAGAGCCGGTCGTCCTGGAGGCCCACCTCGTGGGGGACGATGTGGGGGTTCGAGAGGCCGGCGACCTGGCGCGCTTCGTTTCCGAGCCGCTCGGACTCGGCGGGATCCGCGGTGGCGGGCATGCGGATCGCGACCCGGCGACCCCCGTACTCGCCCAGGTACAGGGCCTCTCCGGGTCCTCCCAGAGGGCTGAGCACCGTGTACTTCCCGACCTTGGAAGGTGCCATCTCAGGCATGAGGCTACTGATGCCGCGCTCGATGGTCAAGCGCTCGCGCGGTGTGCTAGCTTAGGCGGCGACACGTCCCACGTGGAAAGGCGCGCCGTAGACCCCTGCATCCTTCTCGTTCCGTCTCTCGCCGCGGCCGTCGAGCTGCCGCGGCGCTTGAGCTCGGCCGGCCCCGTCGGGCACGCGCTGGCCGGCGTCTATCCCTTCCGCGTCCTCGATCTCGCCCGGGCGGTCGCGGAGCCCGCCCTCCTGGGCCGGGGGCTCGGTGCCTGGGACCCCGGCCACGGCGCGTTCCTCGCGTCGCGGCTCCTGGACGAGGCCCCCGGGCTCGGCCTCGACCCCGACGTTCCGCGGGGCCCCGTGGCGCGCGTGCTCGCGCGCACCCTCGAGGCCCTGCGGATGGCCGCGGTGGAGCCCTCGCGGCTCGCCGCCCTCGCGTCGAGCGGACGATTCCCGCTCGAGGCGGGGCGCCTGAGCGCGATCGCGGACCTCTATCGGCGCTTCCACGAGGCCACCGAAGGGCGCCTGGCCGACCCCGCCACGCTCCTCCGGACGGCGTCCGCCCACCTCGCCGGGACGAGGTGGCTCCGCGGGGCGATGGTCGTGATCCCCGAGGACCTGGAGCTCGAGCCCCTCGAGAAGGAGTTCGTCGCCGCCCTTTCCCGCGCCGTGCCGGTGCGTCGTCTCGAGCAGGCGGTTTCGCCTCCGCTCGTTCCGCAGTCCTTCGCGGCCTGGGCCGCCGCCGAAGGGATCGCCTCGGTCCCCTGGAGCGCCACCCTCCTCGGCCCCATCGCCCCTCCCGCGCCCCCGGCGGGACTCGCGCGGCTTCGCACCCGCCTCTTCGCGCCGCCGGAAGGGCCCGCCGTGCGTGACGGGGCCGTCGAGCTGCTCACCGCCCCGGGCGAGGCGGCGGAGGTTCGGGCGATCGTCAGGCGCTTGCTGCGGCAGGCGTCGCGCGGTGTCGCCTTCGAGGAGATGGGGATCGTCCTGCCGCGGCCCGACGAGTACGCCGCGCTCTTCGGCGACATCCTCGATCGATGCGGCATCCCCTTCCGCCTCCACCCGTCGCTCCCGCTTCGCACGGGCCGAGCCGCGCGCTCGCTCCTGCTGCTGCTCCGCTGCCGGTCGCTCTCGCGGCCCGCCGTCCTGGAGCTCCTCACCTTCGCCCCCATCCGCTGGGACCGCGTCCTGCCGGAGGCGTCGGCCCCGGCACTCGCGTCGTGGGAAGAGACGAGCCGCAACGCCATGGTCACCGAGGGGATCGAGCGATGGCGCAAGGGATTGTCGGTCTACGCCGCCGCCAAGCGGAGGGAAGGGGGCGCCCACGAGGCGGAAGAGCGCCGCGCGGGCGCCCTCCGGCGAGCCGACGAGGCCCTGGCCCTGCTCGGGGTCGTCGAAGCCCTCGCATCGACGCTGTCCACCCTGGCCGGCGAGGCGACATGGCCGACCTGGTCGGCGCGCCTCCTGTCCGCCTTCGACGCCTGGGTGGGAGAGGAGCGTGACCGCCAGGCCGTCGCCGAGGTCCTGAGCGACCTGGCCGGCCTCTCCCGGCTCGCGTCGGGAGCCACCTGGGCCGAGGCGGAGACGGTGCTCGAGGCGCGGCTCGAGCGGGAGCGTCTTCCCATGGATCCGCCCCCCCGCGGGGGCGTCCACGTCGGCGCGCTGGACGCGATGGCCGGCCTGTCGTTCCGATACGTGGCGATTCCGGGGCTCGTGGAGGGGGGCTATCCCGGGGTGATGCGCCCCGATCCGTTTCTCCTCGACGCGGAGCGGACCGCCCTCGTGGCCGGCCCGGCGCCGGCGCGGCGGCAGCTCTCCCTCTTCGACGACGATGGGACGGCGGCACCGGAGGCGCTGCCGACGGCGCAAGACCGCGTCCTCGAATCGCGGCGCCTCTTCCATCGCGCCGTCCGTCAGGCGACGGAGATGCTGCTCCTCTCGTATCCGCGGGCGGATCCGCGCAGCGGTCGGGAGCGCCTTCCCTCCCTCTTCTTCGTTTCGGCGGCGACGGCTCTCGAAGGGCGCCCCCTCGACATGGCGGCCCTCGGGTCCCTCCTCGCCGAGGACGACGCCCGAGAGATCGACATCGGCGAGGCGGTGGACGCCGCCGAGCGCGACCGGAGCCGCATGTGGACGGGAGGCAGCGAAGCGGCCGTCGCCATCGCGTCGGGCGCCCCGTTCTTCAAGGGCTCCCTGCTGGCCTCCGGGGGACGGAGCCGGGGGGAGCTGACCCCCTACGATGGCCTCGTCGACCTGGCTCCCGAGCGTGGCGAGGCGCTCGATCCCACGGCGCCGGGGCGCACCGTCTCCGCGAGCCGGCTCCGCGTCTACGCCGACTGCGGGTTCCAGTATCTGCTGAGGCACGTCCTCCGCCTGGAGCCGGTGGAGGAGCCCGAGGACCGGATGGGCCTCGAGCCCATGGAGCGCGGCACGGTCTTTCACGAGATCGCCGAGCTCTTCCTGCGGGAGCAGCGGCGGCGCGGGCAGCTTCCCGTGCAGAACACCCCGGCCCTGCGGGCGCGCTTGCGCGAGATCGCCGAGGAGAGCCTGGGCCGCCTGGTGGAGGGGACCCCGCCGCGCTTCCAGCTTCTCTGGGACATGGAGCGGGCGCGTCTCCACGACCTGCTGGACAAGTGGCTCGCGCGCGAGGCCGCGAGCCCGCGGGGGACTCCGGCCCACTTCGAGGTGGGCTTCGGCGTTCCGAAGGACCCCGCGAGCGACGAGCCGCACTCCGCCGAGCCCCTCGAGGTGGACCTGGGCGACGGACGAACGCTCCGCGTCTCGGGGAAGATCGACCGCATCGACGTCAAGGACGACGGCTCCCTCGTCGTGCGCGACTACAAGACCGGCCGCGCCCCCAAGGACGACGGCGGCCTCTTCCGCGGCGGCCGACAGCTCCAGATCCCCTTCTACGTGAAGGCGAGCGAGCGCCTCTTCCCCGGTCGCAGCGTCTCCGAGGCCTTCCTCGACTACGTGGACGGGGGCCGCATGGTCGCCTTCGATCCGGCCCGGGCCACGGGGGAGGAGTTCGTGGCGTTCCTCCGCTCGCTGACCGAGGCCATGGCTTCGGGGCTCTTCCTGCAGGACGCGGCCGCCTGCCGCTTCTGCGACTTCACCCGCGTGTGCGGCCCCCAGCCCCTCATCGCCGGCCGGCAGCAATGGAAGAAGCGCGATCCCCGCGCCGCGCGCCTCTTCCGGCTGAAGGAGGCGCGATGACCTTCGTTCCGTCCGACGAGGACGCGCGGCGCCGCACCCGGGAGGACCACGCGACGAGCCTCGTTCTCGAGGCGGGCGCCGGAACGGGGAAGACGACGCTCCTCGTGGATCGCATCCTCTCCCTCGTCCTCACGGGGACGGCGACGCTCCTCGACGTCGCCGCGGTGACGTTCACGGAGAACGCCGCGGCCACGATGAAGCTCCGCCTGCGCGAGCGCCTCGAGGAAGCCCGGGCGCAGAAGGCCCTCTCCGAGGCCGAGCGCTCGCGTGCGGCGTCGGCCCTCGAGGTTCTCGAGAGGGCCCAGGTCTCGACGCTTCACGCCCTCTGCACGAGCATTCTCCAGGAGCGTCCTCTCGAGTGCCGGGTCGTCCCGGGTTTTCGAGTCGCCGACGAGAGCGAGACCGACGCGCTCTTCGGCGCTTCGTGGGACGAATGGCTCGCCGAACGGCTGGGGGCCGGCGATCCCGTCCTGGCCGAGGCCATCCGCGCCGAGATCCCCCTCGAGAGCCCGTTCGAGTACGGAGAGAAGGGCTCGCTCCGGGGCCTGGCGCGCACGCTCCTGGAGGAGAGGGACTTGGAGCCCATCGTGTCGGAGGAGGTCCCCGACCCCGAGTCCTGGCGCCGCGAGCTGGAAGGGCACGCGCTCCGCGGCCTGGAGCTCGCGTCGAGGGCGAAGGCGGCCGACACGCTGGCCCCGAAGCTCCAGGCTCTCGGGGAGTTCGCCGTCGGCGCGCGCGACCTCGGCGGCGACGACCTCGCCCGCTATCTCGCCCGGATCCCCAAGATCGCAGGGCGCGTCGGCCAGAAGCCCAAGTGGCCGAGCGACGAGGCCCTCGAGGAGGCGCGGCAGATCGCGTTCTGGACCACCGAGGCCGGCGTCGCGTGGAACGGCGCCCTGGGCTCCCATCTCCACGCCCGGCTCGTTCGCACGCTGCTGGGGGTGATCCGGCTCTACGAGGAGAAGAAGAAGGCGCTGGGCGTCCTCGACTTCCTGGACCTGCTCCTCCTGGCCCGGGATGCCCTCCGCGACAACGGCTCGGTCCGCGCGTATTTCGCCTCGCGCTTCCGCTTCGTGATCATCGACGAGTTCCAGGACACCGATCCCCTCCAGGTCGAGATCGCCGAGCTCCTGAGCCAGGGGAGCCCCGGCGCCCTCGTGATCGTGGGGGACGCGAAGCAGTCCATCTATCGCTTCCGCCGGGCCGAGGTGACGCTCCTCACGCGCCTCTCCCGGGAGGCGGCCAACCGCCCCGGCCACGCGGTGCTCCACCTGACCCAGAACTTCCGCTCGCGCCCCGCCATCCTGCGCTTCGTCAACCGGGCGTTCTCCACGCTCATCCAGGCTTCGGAGGAGAGCGACCAGCCCGCCTACGAGGCCATCGATCCCCCCCCCGGCCTTTCCGACGATCCTTCGGTCCTCGAGCTCCGCTTCGACGCCCCCGAGTTCACCGAGGCACGGAACGACCTGCTCGTGGCCGAGGCCGCGGCGCTCGGCAGCTTCGCGGCGCGGGTGGCGGACGGGGGATACACCGTGCGCGACCCCTCGGACGGCCGGGCGCGGCGGAGCCGGGCCGGCGACGTCATGGTCCTCTCGCCCCGCCTCACCCAGATCCGTCCCCTCGAGGAGGCCCTCGCGGCGTCGGGCCTGCGCTTCACCGTCGAGGGAGGGAAGTCCTTCTTCGGCCGTCAGGAGGTCCACGAGGCCCTGGCGGTGCTGCGAGCGATCGACGACCGCTCCGACCGGGTGGCCCTCGTGGCGGCGCTCCGCTCCTCGTTCTTCGGCGTCAGCGATGCGGCCATCGTGGCCCACGTCCTGTCCGAGGGGCGGCTCCTCATCGCCCCCGACGCGGCGACGCCCTCCACGTCCCCCCTGCTCCGAGAGGCTCTCGCGTGTCTCCACTCCCTTCACCTGGAGCGCCTGCGTCTCTCGGTCCCCGCCCTCGTCGAGCGACTCTACGAAGCGACCGGCGTGCTCGCTTCGCTCACGGCGACGCGGCGCGGCGAGTCGCAGGTGGCGAACCTGGAGAAGGTCGTGGCGCTGGCGCGTCGGGCCTCGGCCCTGGGCGCCCTGACGCTCCGGGGGTTCACGAGCCTCCTCGAGGAGAGGGCCAGCGGGTTCTCCGAGGAGCCCGACCTTCCGACGACGCGCCCCGGCGATCCCGACACGGTTCGGATCCTCTCGATCCACAGGGCCAAGGGGCTCGAGGCGCCCATCGTCGTGCTCTACGACCAGTCGGCGAACCTCCAGACCCGTGCCGACGTGATCCCGCTCTGGGGCGAGGGGAAGGTCGCCGTCGGCTTCGTCGAGGGGTGTCGTCCTCCGGGCTGGACCCGCTTCCAGGAGCGGGACAAGGCGCGGGCGTGGGCGGAGGGGCGTCGTCTCCTGTACGTGGCCTGCACCCGGGCCCGCGACCTGCTCGTCGTCCCCCGCCCGCCGGCCGACGCCCGCGCCGGCACGTTCTGGCGCGACCTCTGGCCCTTCCTCGACGCCTCGCCGCCGACCGACGTCGTCGTCCTGGAGGCGTCGTCCCTCCCCGTTCCGGATCGCACGGCGCCGCGCGTGGACCTGGATCGCGTCGCCTCGGCCGACGGCGGCGACGCCACGGCCGCCCGGTGGAGCGCCGCGCGCCGGGAGCTCCTCGAAGGGGCCGCCCATCGTCCGTTCGTCCCCGTCTCGGCGACGCGCTTCGCCGCTCGCACGGCGCCGCCGCCGGTGACGTCGCCGAGCCCGAGGGGGCGGGACTTCGGCAGCCTGGTCCACCAGGTCCTCGAATGGATCCCCCTGGACGCCCCCGAGCAGGCGGACGCCATCGCCCAGGCCCTCGGCCCTCGCTTCGGCCTGGACGCGGGGTCCGCGCGCCGCGCCGGCGAGCACGTCGCGAGCGTTCTGGGGTCGCCCGTCATGGAGCGGGCGCGCCGGTCGGAGCGCGTCTGGCGCGAGCTCCCCCTCTGGTTTCCCGAGGGCCCGGAGCTCATCGAGGGGATCGTGGACCTCGTCTTCGAGGAGTCGGGCCGCCTGGTGGTCGTCGACTACAAGACCGACGCCGTCGGCGAGGAGCAGGCCATCGCCCAAGCCGCCCATCACGCGCGCCAGCTCCAGCTCTACGGCCGCGGCTTGACCCAGGCCCTGGGCCTGCCGGTCGCGGAGCGCTTCGTCCTCTTCACGGCCCTCGGCCGCGCCGTCAACGTCTGAGACTAGAGGACGCTGCCGAGGCCGTCGTCCTCGAGCTCGGTGGCCACCTTGGCGGGCGTGTCGACGCGCCGCACGAGGCCGATGACCCGGAACGCCCAGAGGGTCTGGCACGTCTCGAAGTCCTTGAGGGGCGAGCTCGCCAGGATCGTCTCGACGTCGAGGGTGCCCGAGAGCCCGGTCAGGAGGCGAAGCTTCTCCTCGGGGAGCGCCATCTTGGCCGCGATCGCCTCGGAGCCTTCGGCCTTCTCGTACTGCGCCGCGAGCCCGCCGACCGCGCGGTCCACGCGCACCCACGAGTCGATCCGGCGGATCCCTTCCACGATGAGATCCGGCGTGCTGATGTTGAGGGTGATGGCCTCGGAGGTGCCGCCTTCCTGGAGACGGTAGCGGCCGTCGGTCCACTGGAACGCGCCGTAGATGATCTCCTGGGTGTGCTCGACGACGCCGCGAACGAGCTCCTTCGGAGAGAGCGTCCCCTGCTCGACCAGGACGGTTCCGAGGCGCTTGCCGGGCACCACGGCCTTGCCCGCGTCGACGAACTGCCGGAGCGTGAGCCGCCCTCGCTTCAACAGGAGCTCCCCGAGACGATCGTCGGGGCTTGAGGAGGACGCGAAGACCATCCGCCCGTCCTGGACCGTCACGCTCCGTCCGATCCCGATATGGGTCAGGGTCAGGACGCCCGTCCAGCGGCGCTCGTGGAGGTGCTGCACGAGCTCCGGGAAATCGTTCTGGACCAGGCTCCCTTCGGCTTTCAGAGTCACGGAGGCCACACTCTAACCCGGAGCGGCGGCCGGCGCCACGCGGGGGCGACCCGAGGGTCCCCCGGCGGCGCGAAGGCGTGATACGGTGCCGCGATGAGCGCCGAGTTCTCCTGGTCCGCCTCGCGCCACGACACGTTCTCGAGCTGCCGCCGCCGCTACTTCTACTCGTACTACGCGTCGGTCGACGACCCCGAGATCTACCGGCTGAAGAAGCTCTCGGCGCTGCCGCTCTGGGCCGGCAGCGTCGTCCACGAGACCATCGAGACCTTCCTGAAGGAGCACGACGCCGCCCCGACGGACGTGGAGGCCGAAGCGATCGTCCGCGCCGCGGTCCACGAGCGGATGCTCACGGATTGGAAGGACAGCGAGGCGGGATCGCCACGCTTCCGCCTCTCCGAGCACGAGTACCGGTCCCCCGTCGAGGCCGAGGACAAGAAGATCGTCGTGGGGATCGTGATGCGGTCCCTCCGGAACTTCTTCCGGAGCCCCACTCTCGCCGCCGCCCTCGCGGCCGGAAGGCAGCGATGGCTCACGGTGGAGGACCTCGTCTCCTTCGAGGTCGAGGGCGTCACGGTCTTCCTCCGGATGGACCTCGCCTACCGGGATGACGAAGGGCGGGTCGTGATCGTGGACTGGAAGACGGGGCGTGGCGAGGGGCGTTTCAACGAGGTGCAGATGGCGGGGTACGCCCTCTACGCCGCCCATCAGGGCTGGGCAACGTCTCCGGAAGAGATCGTGACCGAGCTCGCCTACCTGGCGATCCCGCGCTACGTGCGGCGGTCGATCGACGCCGGGCGCCTCGAACAGGCGCGGGCGTTCATCGCCAAGAGCGCCGGCACCATGAAGGCGCTCCTCCTCGACCCGGTCCAGAACGTCGCGCGGCTCGAGGACTTCCCGATGATCGACCGTCCCCAGGTCTGCCGGCGCTGCAACTTCCGCCGCCTCTGCTTCCCCCGCACCGAGTCGCCGGCCGACGCGCCGTCTCTCGTCGCGCCGTGATGGAGATCGCGCGCGACGAGCCGGGCCGCCACCTCGTCCTCGAGGAGAGGACGGGACGCATGCCCTTGTGGATCCTCGCCGCCGGCGTGGGGCTCGTGGCCGTCCTGGCCTTGCCGTGGCGCGGCCTCTGGGCGGTGCTGCTTCACGGGGCGGCATGGAGCTCCCTCGACCTCGTCTCGTCGGGCTTCTGGATGCTCATCGGCTTCCTGTTCCTCGGCAGCCTGCGGGGGGGCTCCCGCCTGGAGCGAGTCGAGGCGGATCGCGACGCGGGCCGCGTCGCCTGGACGTCGACCCACCTGGGCGGCCTCGTCACCTGGCATTCGCACGCGTCCTTGGACGCCCTCGAGGGCCTCTCTCTCGCGCTCGTTCCGTCCGCGGGTCCGCCCCCCGCCCCGGGGCCGAAGAGCGGTTCCCGTGGCGGGTTGCCCCTCCACCTCGGCCTGGTGCGCCGGGGGGGCGAACGACGCCTCCCGCTGCGCGTTCGAGGGCGTCGAGACGACGGAGCACGTGGCCGACCTGGCGCTGCGCCTGGGTGCGGCCGCCGGGCTGTCGTTCTATCGCGTCGCGCGGAACGAAGGTCCGCTCTTCGAGATCGAGGTGCGCACCACCGGCGGCCCCGGTCTCCGGGCGGTGACGCTCTCGACCGCCGCGAAGGCCGCCGTCGCCGACAAGGGCCTGCCGCCCTTCGACCCCGCGCGCTTCCAGGGCAGCGCTCGCGTGACCGCGTGGGAGCCCGGGCAGCGCGTCGCCTTCACGAGGGCGTGGGGCGTCTCGGTTCTCCTGGCCCCGCTCGTGCTGGCCGCCGCCCTCGGCCCCTTCGCGTACTTCCGACTCGCCAGCCTTCGGGAGATGGCGCTCCTTCCGCGCGCCGCCGCGCTGGCCCTCATCACGCTGAGCGGCATCGGCATCGCGACGGTGGGCGCCGTGGGATGGACCACCGGCCTGCCCCGCCGCGTGCGCTTCGACTGGCAGGAGCGGACGCTCCGGATCGAAGGGCGCGGCGGGACAGTGGTCCCCTTCGCCGACATCGTGGCCCTCGAGCTGCGGGGCCGCCGCCACTGGACCACGAGCCGGCAGCACAAGAACAAGACGCTGTGGCACTGGACGGAGGTCCGTGCCCTTCTGCGGCCGTCGCCGGCCGTGCCTTCCCCCGATGCGCTGCTCGTGGAGACACGCTGGTATCGCGAGGACGCCGCGTCCCCGCGCGCCGACGCGCTTCCCCTCGCCACGGAGCTGGCGTCCGCCCTGGGTGTCGGCCTGCGAGAGGCCGACATGCCCTGAACAGGCCTACTTCTTCTTCAGGTTCGCGGCGAAGAACGACAGCGTCCGCGCCCAGGCGTCCGTGGCGGCCGCTTCCCGGTAGCCGCCCCAGGGGTTGTTGACGTTCGCGAAGGCGTGGCCGGCCCCTTCGTAGATCTTCACGTCGATGGATTTCCCCGCCTTCTTCATGGCGGCTTCGAACGCCTTCACCTGCTCGGGGGCGGGCCCCTTGTCGTCCCCGCCGTAGTTACCCAGGACGGGTGCCTTGATCTTGGCGATGTCCTCGTCCTTCGTCGGGGGAGCGCCGTAGTAGGCCACGACGGCGGCCAGCCTGGGCTCGTTCACCGCCAGTTTCAGCGAGTAGCCCCCGCCCATGCACCAGCCCACGGAACCGATGCGGTCCTTGCGCACGTCGGGGCGCGCGGCCAGGAGCGCCACGCCTCCCATCAGGTCCGACACCGCGCGCTCCGCCGGCAGCCCCATCATGAACTGGTGGGCCTCCTGGGCATCCGCCTGGGTCGTCGCGACCTTGCCGCGGTACAGGTCGACGGCGAGGGCGACATATCCCTCCCTGGCGAGAGCCCGGGCCTGGTCCTTGACCCAGTCGTTCAGCCCCCACCACTCCTGGATGACCACGACGCCGGGGAACGGCCCCTTCCCTTCGGGCGTGACGAGAACCCCCGTGGCCTCGTCGGCCGCCCCGCTCTTGAAATGGACGGTCTCTTCGGCGGCCCACGCAGTGCCATGGAGCGCAGCGAGAATGAATCCGAACAGGGCGAGCTTCCTCATGGATCGACCTCCTCCTGGATTCCGGATTCTAACGCCGGTCAGCGAGCCGCGGTCCGGGGCGCCGGCGGCGGGAGCGCGGCGAATGCGGGGTCTTCGGCTCCGCCACGGGTCAGGACCATCGCGTAGAGGAAGGGGCCGAACGCCGACCCGAGACGTCCGTTGATCAAGCACGATGGGCGTGCCGTCGGGGGAGTACTCCTGGGCGTAGCGCACGTCGTCGTCGAGCTTCGCCGCCGTCTCGGGGCTCGCGACGCAGGCCTCGAGGTCGGCCCGCTTGCGGTAGGGCGCCGCGAGGGAGAAGGTCCCCTCGATCGTCAGGCCCTTCTGGTTCTCGAACAGGGCCGTGGCGAGCGCCGACTCCCCCTCGCGTCCCTCCATGCAGATCTTGACCTTGGCCGCGAGGCAGCGCACGGGCTCCCCCGACCGGCTCACGAGGGGGTTGCATTCCGCGTCGAGAGGAAACTGGCGCGCCTCCACCGCGAAGCTCCCCGCCGGCAGGCTCGTGGCCAGGGACCCGAGCGTCTTGTGGAGCTCGGCGCAGTGCGTGCACACGACGTCGGTGAACTCCGTGATCCTCACGGGCGCTTCGGCGGGCCCCACGAGCGTTCGGGGCTTGCGCACGGGCTTCGACGGCGCGCGTCGATACGCGTCCAGGGCGTCGGCCAGCGCCTGCTGGAGCTGCGGATCCAGGGAAGCGACGAGCTGCTGGAGGTCGCCGTTGCGCGGGGCGGCCTCAGGCTCCTCTCCCGAGGAGGACCCGGGCACGGGGATCGCGGCGCGTCCCGCCTCTTCGGTGGCGTGGGGCGTGCGCAGTCCCGGGTAGAGCAGGACGGCGGCCGCGACGACGAGGGCGCCGCGCGGCGAGCGTGGCGCCGCGGGGGAGATCGGGGAGGCCGAGGTGCTGCCAGCCGAACAGGGCGACGCCGGCGTAGCCCGCGACGATGACGTACGTCCCGAAGCAGCCGAGGCAGAACGCGCGCTCGGTCGCGCTCACCGCGATCATGACGAGGACCGTCAGGACGCCCACGGCCGCGGTCAACCGCGTGGCCGAAACGAGAGCCGGTAGCGGACGCTCCTGGGCCGCCCGCAGAAGGCCGAGCAACGGAAGAGCCAGCGCGACGATCCCCCAGGCCAGGCCCCAGGCGGCGATGGGAAGACCCGTGAGGCGGTGGACCGCGGTGGCGAAGCTCGAGTCCCAGACGCGGGCGCAGTCGGCGGTCCCCCCGAGCGCGCAGAAGGGCGTTCCCCCGCTGCGGGCGACGACCAGCTCTCCCCAGAGGAAGAGGGCCCAGAGCGACGCCACGGCGCCGAGGGCGGCGAGCCCCGCCCACGACTCCGGCGTCGGCCGAGCGAGGTCTCCGGGCGCCGCGGGCGCCGGTGCCGCCGGCCCGTCGGAGCCCTTCTTCGAGCGCTTGCTCATCGGCGCCTCAGCACCAGGCGCACGTCGGTCGTGCCGATCTTGACGTCATCCTGTCGCGCGCCCGGATCCTGCGGTGAACGGGTCATGGGATCTCCATCGCTGTCGGCCCGCGCCTCCAGGAGCACCTCCTTGGGGAGCGGCTCGCCGCGCATCGAGTCGGCGTCGGTGATCTCGAAAGGAACGGGGAAGGTGCCCGCCAGCAGCCGCTTGGCCGCCACCGGCGGTCCGGCGCCGAACCCGGCCTCGCGGAGCGTCACGAAGATGACGGTGCCGGCCGCCACTTGTCCCTTGAGGGAAGGATCGAGGTCGACGGTGCCGGCCACGCGGTGCCCGCCCGCCGCCGGTGCCGTCAGAGGAGGCTCCCCGGCCGGACCTGTCTCGGGGTTGACCCCCGAAGCGACGTCCCCCGGCGCCCCGACTCGGGTGTGGGGGTTCTCCTCGCCGCCGGCCGCAGCCGCCGTCGCGGGGGCCTTGCGGATCTCCTCCTGGACCTGTTTCAGGAGGGCCGCCTCCTTGGGGAAGCGGCGCGTGGCGTCGGCGATGGTCGCGTCCGCATCCTTGGCCCGTCCCATCCGCGTGTAGACCAGGGCCATGTGGATGTAGGCCTCGAGGAGGTCCGGCTCGGCCGCGATCGCCTTCTTCAGCATGTCGAGGGCGACCTCCGGCTGGCCCATCGCGAGGCGCACGAGGGATTGATACGTGAGGGCCCGCGGGTGCCCCGGCGACTTCGCGAGGACCTCCTGGGTCTCGCGCCAGACCCCCATCATGTCCTGCCGGCCGAGGTAGAGGTGGGCCAGGTCGAGCCGCGCCTCGACGTCGCCCGGGTTGCGCGCGACCGCGGCCTTGAGGTCGTTCTCCTCGTTGCCCGCGGCCGCTTCGGCCGTCGGCGGGTTCAGCGGCGCGCTCATGGGGGTGTTCCCGGTGACCGTCGCCCCCTCGTCGCGCGGTCGAGCGCTCGACGAGACGAAGTACAGCAGCAGGCCCACCGCCGCGGCGCTTCCCGTCCCCCAGAGGAAGCCGCGGAGGGCGGGTCGGCCGGCGGCGGCCGGCAGCACGGCGGTCGAGGCGGCCTGCGCCTGCCCGCCGCTCGCCGATGGCGTCGCCGCAGCCGGCGCGAGGTCGAGGGCCCGGAGGACGCGGGCGGCCTCGATCTCGAGGGCGCGGCGCTCGACGGCAAGCTGCTCGGGGTTGCGCTTGAGGGCGCTGTCGTCGAGCTCGCGGAGCTGGCGGATCAGGACGTCCCGCTTCTCCGCAAGGTCGCGCCGCTCGAGTGATTCCACCGCAGGCGCCGGCTCCGCGCCGCCGCGGCGGCGCACGAGCCGGAGAAGAAGCGCGCCCAGCACGATGCCCACGGCCACGAAGGCCAACGGGGGGAGCCACTGGACCGGGGCCGTCCCCTCCATCACGAGGGCTCCGACCCGGGCCGGACGCCCGCGGGCCACCCGTACGCCATTTCCCGGACCCGAAGGAGATACGGGACGAGCGCGGGATCGTCGGGGGGAGCGTCGGCCTCGTCGGCGGGCGCGGACGAAGGCGCGGCCTTGTCTTTCGTTTCAGTCGGGGCGCGAAGAGCCCAGGCGACGACCACGAGGCCCAGGAGGAGGCCGAGCGCCGGGGCGAGCCACACGAGCCAGTTGACGCCGCGCAGAGGCGGCTTCAGTCGGACGAACTCGCCGTAGGAGCGCTCGAAGTAGGCGAGGATCTGGTCCTGGTCGTATCCCGCCGCGACCATCTCCCGAACCTCGGCCTTCATCTTCATGGCCATCGTCGCGGGAGAGTCGGCCACCGACAGGCCCTGGCAGACCGGGCAGCGAAGCAGGGCGGAGACTTCGCGGGTCCGCGCCTCGAGCGCTGCGGCCCCGACGGGCGTGCCCCGGGGCGGTCCGACGACGGCCGCCGGGCCGCTGTCGGCGGGCTCTTTCGCTTGCTGCGCCGCGGCCCCCGCCGCAGCGACCAGAAGGAGCATGCCGGCGAGCAGCCTCATCGCTTCTCACCGCGGGCCAGGGCCAGGTTCGCATCGAGGGTCGGCGGGTCGAGGGGTCCGACGAACTTCGCCACGATCGTTCCCTGAGCGTCGATGAAGTAGGTCTCGGGCACGCCGTAGACGCCGTAGGCGATGGCCGCCTTTCCGTCGTCGTCGAGGAGGGACGGATAGGCCTTCCCGCGCTGCTCCAGGAAGCGACGCACCAGAGGGGCCTCGTCCTCGTACACGATGCCGAGGAACTGGGCGCCGTCCCCGAGGCGCTGCGCCGCCGCCGCGAGCGCCTGGTGCTCTTCGACGCACGGGACGCACCACGTGGCCCAGAAGTTCAGCACCACCGGCCGTCCCTTGAGGCTGGCGAGGGAGACCGGCGGGCCCGGGTCCACCGGTGTGAGAGAAAACGCGGGGGCGGGACGGCCGATGAGGGGCGATTCGACCGCGTGGGGATCCCGGCCCAGGTTGGCGAAGAGGATCACGAGCAGGGGAAGCGACAAGGCCAGGCCCGCGCCGAGGACGTTGCGGTTCATCGTCCGCCGGCGACGGTGCCGAGGCCGGCCGCAGGAGACGCAGCGCGGACCACGGCCACGGTTCCCTCACGGCGCGGCACGAGGGCCACGATGCCCCCCAGGGCCATGAGGGCCGTGGCTCCCCAGATCCAGGCCACCATGGGGTTGACGAGGGCGTGGAGGCTGAGCGTCCCGCCGTCGGCGTCGAGGTTCAGGATGGAGAGGTAGAGGTCCTCGAACAGGAACGTCCGCACGTCCGGCGTCCCCACGGGCTCGCGCTGGCGCTCGTACTGGTTCATTCGCGGGGCCATCGTCCCGATGTCCTTGCCGTCCCGGGCGACGGAGACGAGCGCCACCAGCGACTGTCGGTGCGGCTCGTCGCGCTGCTCCGTCCGCAGGAACGTGAGCCTGTACCCGCGGATCGCCGCCGACTCTCCCGTGCGGAGCTTCATCTCCTTCGAGGTCGCCCATCGTGCTGCTGACCGCGATCGCCACGATGACGATGGTCGCGCCGGCGTGGACGACGTAGGCGCCGAAGCGACGCCGCCCTCGCCGGAGGCTCGCCTCGGCGAAGGCTTCGAGCGGCCCCTCGCCGTGGGCCCGCATCCGCTGCCGCAGGGGGAGCCCCACCTCGGCGAGCGTGACCCACGCGGTGTAGCCGCCGAAGGCGAGCGTCACGACCGTCCACGGGTTGCGGGCTCCCAGCGCGAAGCCGGCGGCCGCGGCCAACGCCGCGCCGGCGAGTGGGGGAAGCAGGGCGCGCCGCGTCTGCTCCGGCGTGGCCCGTCCCCAGGGGAGGGCCGGGCCCACGCCCATCAGGAACAGGAGCGCCGCCCCGATGGGCACGACCATCGCGTCGAAGTAGGGCCGGCCCACGCTCATCCGCACCCCGCGCAGGGCCTCGACGACCAGCGGGAAGACGGTGCCCACGAGGACGGTGAACGTGAGCAGGACGAAGAGCAGGTTGTTCAGGAGGAAGACGCCGTCGCGGCTCGGCACGCCCTCGAGGCGCCCTTCGGGCGCCAGCGTATCGACCCGGAGCGCCAGGAGAGCGACCGAGAAGAGGAGTGCCGCGGTCAGGAACCCCAGGATCGTCGGGCCGATGGCGCTCTGGGTGAAGGAGTGGACCGAGTTGAAGACCCCCGAGCGGGTCATGAACGTGCCGAGGATCGTCAGGAGGAAGGAGGCGGCGACGAGCGTCACGGTCCATCCCTTGAGGATCCCCTTGCGCTCCATCAGCAGCGCCGAGTGCACGCGCGGCGGTGGCCGTCAGCCACGGGAGGAGCGAGGCGTTCTCCACCGGGTCCCACGCCCAGTAGCCGCCCCAGCCCAGGACCTCGTAGGCCCACCAGCCGCCGAGGACGATCGCGCAGGTCAGGAAGACCCAGGGCACGAGGAGCCACGTTCGGAGCGGGCGGATGAAGCCGTGGCCCAGGTGCCCCGTGAGGAGCGCGGCGCACGCGAGGCCGAAGGGGATCGTCATCCCCACGTATCCCGAATAGAGGAACGGCGGGTGGATGGCCATCAGCACGTGGTTCTGGAGGAGCGGGTTCGGCCCCGGCCCGTCGGTCGGGATGGGGGACATCGTCTGGAAGGGCTGCGCCGGTCCCGCCAACAGGAAGCTGAAGAAGGCCGCGCACGCCAGCCAGACGGCCGTCGCGTAGGGCATGTACTCGGGGTGGCTGTTCCGGTTCGCCCACGTGGCAACGGCGACGTAGACGCCCAGGACGAGCCCCCAGAACAGGATCGACCCTTCGAGGGACGACCAGAGGCTCACGAAGGAGACCCACGTCGGGACGGCCCGCGACCCGACCTGGGCCACGTAGCTCACGGAGAAGTCGTGGGTGAGGAGGGCCCAGACCATCACGAGGTTGGCCGACGCCATCAGCGCCGCATACGCGTACGCCAGCCGTCGCGTCCAGGCCGACGCCCGCGGCCGAGGGGCGCCCGCCGGTGGCGAACCCCACGACCGAGCCCGTCGTGGCGGCGAGGAGCGCGAGGAGGATGAGGCTGCGGCCCAGGAGGGGCGTCATCGCGCGGTGGTGTCCGATTCCTTCATCGTGCGCATCATCTGCCTTGACGTCCACGGCCGACTTGTCCCCGGGGACGCGGTACTCGTTGCTGTGGGAGATCATGAGCCGGTTCCCCTGGAAGTACCCCGCGCGGGTCATCGTGCCCTCGACCACGACGCCGATCCGCTCGCGGAAGAGCTGCGGCGGCACGCCGCTGGCCTTGACGTGGACCGTGCCGCCCTGCCGGTCGATCACGTCGAACTCCAGGTTGGAGGCTCCCTCGTTGCGCACGATCGATCCCGGGGCGACGAGACCCCCGAGGCGGATCGTGGCCCCGATGGCCTTGTCCCCGGCGCCGTGGAGCTCGGTGGGACCCCAGTAGTAGACGAGGTTCTTGCCGATGCCGCCGACGGTGATGACCAGGAACGCCGCCAGGGCCACGGCGAGCGCGCCGAACGCGAACCATTTCGTGCGGGCGGGATGCAGCAGTCGGCGCCGGCATGGTCGCGCTCATCGCGCGCCCCCTCGGCGCTCGGCGTCCCGTCGCGCCCGTTCCCGCTCGGCTCGGTAGCGCGCATGGACCGAGATCGCGTAGGCCACGAGGACGACCGCCGACACCGAGTAGGCCGCCACCACGAAGTTCCAGCCCCCCTGAATGACGCCGCCCCCGGGCGTCATCGTGCCCCACCCGCAACGGCGACGGGCGCGGGGCCCGCCTGGGCCGGCAGCGGCGGCGCCAGCTCGCCCGTCGAGCCGCAGCATCGCGACCCTGGTGCGGAGGGCGATGAGCCCCGACATCAGGAACAGGATCCCGAAGGCGTTGATCCGGAGCGGCCAGTGGAACGCCTTGGACACCGTCTCCGGGCTCGACTGGAGCTGGTGCAGGGAGTTCCACCACCTCACCGAGAAGTAGACGATCGGGACGTCCACGTAGGCCACGATGGTGGCCACGGCCGACCAGACGGCCCGCTTCACGGGGTCGTCCACGAAGCGGCGCAGGGCCAGGATCCCGGCGAAGGCGAAGACCAGCACCGCCGTGGTCGTGAGGCGCGGGTCCCAATCCCACCAGACGCCCCACGTGGGCTTCGCCCAGATGGCCCCCTGCATGCACAGCAGGACCGAGAGGACGACGCCCACCTCCATCCCCGCCTCGAGGCGCGCGTCCCAACGCCAGCCGCCCTTCAGGAGGGAGGCGAGGGCGCAGCCGAAGGCGAAGGTCAGGGCCAGCATGGCGTTCCACGCCGTGGGGACGTGGACGTACATGATCCGCTGCACGTCTCCCATGTAGGTCTCCCCCGGCGCGGCGAAGAGACCCCAGGACGATCCCCAGGCGAGGAGCGCCAGCCCCAGGCCCGCCAGGACGTACGGGATCACGGGTGTTTCCCGGTCGGCGGACATCAATCCTCCACGACGCGGCCGAAGAGCAGGCCGCAGAGGGACCAGTGTATCAGGTCGAAACAGAGCAAGTAGCAGTGACCAGGATCGCACCTGCCCCATGGGATCACCGAGGACGATCAGGGACGTGGCCTTGACGGCGGCGAGCAGGACGGGCACGACGAGCGGGAAGAGCAGGATCGGCAGCAGCGTCTGCTTCGCCCGGGCCTGGGACGTCATCGCCGCGTAGAGGGTGCCGGGCGCCGAGAGGCCCGCGGTGCCCAGGAGGATGATTCCCGCGAGGGCCCCGACGTTCATGGTCCCGGCGTCGTAGAGGACCACCATCACCGGAACGAGGGCCAGGCCCAGGAGGGCGAGCTGCGCCCAGTTGGCGAGGGCCTTGCCGTAGTAGAGGGCCGGCGGCGGGGCCGGAAGGAGCAGGAGGCCCTCGAGGGCGTGCTGCTCCATCTCGCTCTGGAAGCTCTCGGCGAGCGTGAGCGTCGAGGAGAGCAGCAGGCCCAGCCAGAGGAACCCCGCGGCGTGCAGCCGAAGGGCGTCGGCGTTCGGCCCGATGGCGAAGCTGAAGAGGAGCAGGGACGTGGCCCCGAAGATGAAGATCGCAGCCACCTGGGCGCGCGTCCTCCACTGGAGCAGGAAGTCCTTCTGAAGGGCCGCGAGGAGCATCAAGCCCCTTCCAGGCCGGCGGGGTCGAGCCCCCCGTAACGGGGGAGATCGGCCGCGGGCCCGAACCACTGGCGCCTCCCCTCTTCGAGGACGACGCCGAGGTCGCAGTGCGCGCTCCCTCGCTCGAGGAGATGCGTCGCCATCAGCACCGTCGTCCCGCGGGAGCGGAGGCGAGCCAGCAGCGCGTCCACGAGGCGAAACCCGGGAGGGTCGAGCTGCCCGTACGGCTCGTCGAGAAGGACCACGGTCGCCTCCTGGAGCAAGACGCGGGCCAGGCTGAGGCGCTTGCGCATGCCGGCCGAGAACGTCCCGACGCCGTCGTCGGCGCGATGAGCCAGTCCCACCTCCTCCAGCCGAGGCAGGAGCGCCGCGCGGCCGGCGTCCCGGCCGAGGAAGCGGGCCACGACCTGCAGGTTCTGGAGAGCGGTCAACGCCTCGTAGAGGTGCGAATGGTGCGAAAGAAGGGCAACATGCCTGCGCAAATCCTGCGTCCCGGTTTGCAGGTCGAACCCCGCCACCCGGGCCGTGCCGCTGTCGGCGCGGATGGCGGTGGAGAGCACGCGCAGGAGGGTCGACTTGCCGGAGCCGTTGCGTCCCGTGACCATCACGACGGTCCCAGACGGGATCTGGAGGCTCACGTCGATCAAGGCCCAGCGGCGTCCGTAGCGGCGGCTGAGGCCCGAGGCGTCCACGGCGAGGGAGGCGATACTCGTCATTCCAGACGCGGTTCTACCCGGTGTCCCTGCGGGCGTCAAACCGGAGCGCACCGGGGATGCGTGCTAGAATCGCGCCCGTCCACCGCAAGGAGGAGCCACAGTGGCGACGTTGCGCCTTGTTCCCGCCTCGGGCAACCCCATCGAGATCACGCAGGATCAGGCTCTCCTCGGCCGCGATCCGAGCTGCGACTTCATCCTGAACGACGGATCCGTGTCGCGGCGCCACGCCCGCGTCGAGAAGCGGGGGACCGGTTGGGCCGTCGTGGACCAGGGAAGCGCCAACGGCACCTTCCTCGACAGCCACCGCGTCTCCGACGCGGCCTTGCGCGACGGGCAGGAGGTGCGCTTCGGCTCGGTGACCTACAGGGTCGAGATCGCAGGGGAGATCGACACCGGGGCGACCCTCTTCGGGGCCGCCCCCGACGCCACGGTCGTCCAGGCCGTGCCCCTCGCCGCTCCGCCGCCCGCCTCCACCCCCGCCGGCCCGGCCGGCAGCGCCCGTTCCACCGCCGCCCCCCGCCGGCACCGCCGTCACCGCCGTCCCCACCCTCGCCGCCGCCACCGCCGCCCCCTCCTCCGCGTTCGCCGGTGACCGCGACGCTCCCCTCACCGGTTCCGGCGATGGACGCCGGCGCGCCGCCCCCCGCCCCGGAAGGGCAAGGGGCCGTTCTTCTGGATTGCGACCGGCTGCTTCGGCTGCCTGACCCTCGTGGTCCTCGTTCGTGGCCCTCATCGCCGGCGGCATCTATCTCTCGGCGCGGGGCCCGTCCGACGCCGTGAAGGGCGAGCTCGCCGACATTCGCCAGGGGAAGATCGACGACGCCTACGCGCGCCTGAGCGAAGGGTACAAGGCCCGCGTGACGCGGGAGGATTTCGAGCGCGGCATCGCCGCCCACCCGGTCCTGAGGGACGCCTCGGAAGGGCACTTCTGGTCCTGGAGCGTCCACGTGGTGAACGACAGGGGACGCGTCACGGGGAAGGTCGGCTCGGGTCCCGCGCAAGAGGACGCCGCCTTCGGCCTCACCAAGGAAGGCGGCGCGTGGAAGATCTCGTCGATCGCCGTCGGCGGCAGCGACGTCTCCGGCGACGCGGCGCCCGACGAGCTGCCTTCCGAGTCGCAGTGACCACGCCCTACCCCGAGCCGGTCGAGATCCGCCACGAGAAGTCCGCCCGCCGCGTCGTCGTCACCTGGGACGACGGGCATGTCTCCATCTATCCCCTCGACTATCTCCGGAGCTGGTGCCCGTGCGCCGGCTGCCAGGGGCACGCGCCGGTCGCGAAGTACCTCGAGCGGACCGGAGAGGAGATGGTCCACCTCGAGGCCGTGGGGAACTACGCCGTGGCCCCGACCTGGGCCGACGGCCACAGCACCGGGATCTACAGCTTCCGGCTCCTGCGAGGCCTCTGTCCCTGCGACGCCTGCGGCGGCGAGAAGCGGTAGAAGGCTAGGGCTCCTCGTACGGCTCGAGGTGGACGACCACGTCCACGATGCGGGGATCGGCCTTCTTGAGCGCGACCTCGATCTGGTCGGCGACGTCGTGGGCCGCTTGGAGGGACAGGCGGCCGTCCACGAGGGCCACGAGGTCCACGTAGGCCGCGTCGGCGCTCCCCCGGCTGCGCACGTCCCGGGTTCCCCGGACGCCCTCCACTCCCTCGACGACCGGCACGAGGGCCTCGAGGGGGATCGCGGCCCGGTCGGTCAGCACGTGGAAGGACCCGACGAGGATCTTCACGGCTTGCGTCGCGATCAGCACGGCGATCCCCACGGCCACCACGGCGTCGGCCCACGGCAGCCCCGCCTTGGCGCCCGCGAAAGACGCGATGACGCCCAGGGAGACGTAGAGGTCGGACCGGGTGTGGATCGCGTCGGCCACCAGGTAGTCGCTCCCGAGGCGGCGTCCCTCGCGCCCTTCGTACCAGGAGACGAACAGGTTCATGGCGATCGTCCCGATCATCACGGCCCAGTTGAGGGCGCCGATCGCCGGGAGGCGGGAGTGCGAGGCCTGGGACAGGGCGCCCTGCACGACGCTGTACGACAGGACCAGGAGCGCGCCGCCGATGAAGGTGGTCGCCGCCGTCTCGAACTTCCGATGGCCGTAGGGGTGCCCGGAATCGGGCGGAGCGTACGCGAAGGCCGCGACGAAGAGGCCGATGACGTTGTTCGAGCCGTCGACGAGGCTGTGATAGCCGTCGGCCACCATCGACACGCTCCCCGAGAGCGTTCCGACGACGATCTTCCCCGCGCTGACCGCCAGGTTCAGGAGGAGCGTGATCCAGAGGACGCGCCGTACGGCGGCGCCGCGCGTGTCGCTCATTTCATCCGGGCGCCGCCCTCGGTGGCGAACACCCAGCCGACGACCTTGCCCGGCTGGATGAGCCCCTCGGCGCTCCAGAACTGCCGGTCGCGCAGGTAGCGCGACGACGTCTCGGCCGGCGAGATGGAGTCGATCTCTCGCGCGATGGTGTCGAAGCGCTCCTTCCAGAGAGCCATGTTGGCCTCCCGGAGGTCCACCCACCCCGCGTTCGCCCACGACTCCACGCTCTCCCGCGTGATCTCGACGGAGTCTCCCTCGGTCGTGACCGGCGGGATCTTGCACTCGGGGCCGCGGAGCAGGCGGCCGTCGGGGAGGAGGACCGGTATGCCGATGGAGAGCGATCGGCCGGCGCACCTCGGGGCGCTCGACCTCCGCCGCGAGGCGCGCGCACATCTCGGGCGCGGCCGCCTCCCGCACGCTCCCCATGGTCCCGTAGGCGCGACGCAGCAGGTCCGCCTCGTGAAGGAGCTTCGACAGGCGGGGCGGGCCGAGGTTCTCGAAGGCCACGCTGCGAACGTCGTGCTGCTTCTCCAGGTCGCGGAGCTTCTCGAGGGCCCAATGGCGCATGAGGCCGGCGCGGTAGGTCGGCCCCATGACCGCGTTGTCGAGGGCGTTGATGACGTCGTGCCCCGTGTTGCCGCCGACCAGCTCCCGCACGACCACGTCGGCGATCTCCTCGGGCGTCACGAACTCCATCTGCTCGCTGGTCGTGATCGCGCTGAACTCCTCGAGGGAGAAGATGCCGTTCTCGCCGGTGTCGATGAAGACGTTCTGGAGCGTCTCCCCGGTGGCGCGCCCCCGCCCGGGATCCACCGGCCGGAAGCGGCCGCCGGGAACGAGCGACTCCGCCTCCTCGGCCGAGACGTCGTAGAGCGCCACGGGTCGTCCCCCGCGCAGGATCTCTCCGAAGCCGATCCGCTTCCAGGCGATGGCGGCGGCGGGCTTGATCTCCTTCGTGATGGGGCCGTCGGGCGTCCGCGCCATGAGGAAGAGGAGGAGCGTGTGGGCGCCGGCGAGGGCGCTCTTGGAAAGCAGGACCCGGGAAGGCTTCTCCTCGGAGTGGGTGTAGGGGATGTTGAGCCCCATCCCGCCGGTTCCCGACGTCCCGATCTTGAGGTAGGCCTTCGTCCCCGCCTTGACCATGGACTGGTAGAGGACCTGGACGTGGCGGATCAGCTGCGGGACGTAGTCGGTGACGAGGAGCATCTCGAGGCTCTCGCGCAGGTCCGCGTTCGCCTGCAGCGCCTGGTACGCCAGCCGGCTCGTCTTGTACACGTCCTGGTAGGCGATGCCCGTCGCGGTGTTCACCGCGTCCACGATGATGTCGGGACGCTCCTCGGTCACCAGCCGGTAGAGGAAGTACTGACTCGCCGCCGCCTCGGAGAGGGGATCGAGGAGGCTCTCGATGATCCGCCCGCGCTGCGCGGGATCGGAAAACACCTCGCGGCGGGGCCGGTCCTTGAGATCCGCGAAGGTGAAGATGTCCCCCCACGCCGGGGCCAGCTCCACGCCGGAGCACTCGGGAGCGAGGGACGCGACGGCGCCCTCCGCCTCCTCCCGCTTCAACGAGAGGAGCGTGATGCGGCGAGGCTCCTCCCGGATGAGCCGGCGCGCCACGGCCTGCCCCACGAGACCGTAGCCGCCGAGGATGAGGACCGACCTGTCGCGGATGTCCATGCGGGCCCTCGGGCCCCTCCGGCCTACGCCTCCTGCTCGCGGACCAGATCCAGCTTGCCGACGTTCTGGAAGAGCGAGAGCGTCGCGGCGTAGAGGAAACCGAACTGGAAGATCAGGATGAAGGGAAGGGTACCGTAGATGCCGTTGACGAAGGCGTAGCCGGCCATGGCCGTGAAGTAGAGGCCGAGGAGCAGCTCCACGAACGGGAGAAAGCTCAGGGTCCCGCGATAGCGCTTCTGCTTCCACTCGTCCGAGGCGCCTTCGACGCGGTACTTGGGCGTGCGCGTGAACTCCGACTCGTGGCCGAGGAGCGCCTCGAGGACCGCCTTCGTGTTGTTGACCGAGAGGCCGATTCCCACGGCCAGGACCGCCGGGAGGTACTTGATGCGGCTCTTCCAGCCCTCGCCGAAGATCTCCCGCTGGCTCATGAGGTAGAAGGAGCAGACGCTCATGGTGGCCCCCAGGAAGAGGGGGACGTCCACGATCATCATCTCGTACCAGCCCATGTTGTAGCGGATCACCATCGCCGGGAACATGAGGACCGAGAGGACCACCATCAGCGGATAGGCGAAGTTGGCGGTCAGGTGGAACGCGGCCTCGATCTTCACCGCCAGGGGGAGCTTCGCGGCCAGGATCGAGGGGAGGAGCTTCATGCACGTCTGCACCGAGCCCTTCGCCCAGCGGTGCTGCTGGCTCTTGAAGGCGTTCATCTCCACGGGGATCTCGGCGGGGGAGACGACGTCCTGCACGAACACGAACCGCCAGCCCTTCATCTGGGCGCGGTAGGACAGGTCCAGGTCCTCGGTCAGGGTGTCGTGCTGCCAGCCGCCGGCGTCGGCGATGGCCGCGCGGCGCCAGACGCCCGCGGTGCCGTTGAAGTTGAAGAAGCGCCCGGCGCGGTTCCGCCCGCCGTGCTCCAGGATGAAGTGGCCGTCCAGGAGCACCGACTGCACCTGCGTCAGCAGCGAGTACTCGCGGTTCACGTGCCCCCAGCGCACCTGGACCATCCCGACCTCAGGGGCGTGGAAGTGGCCGAGGGTCCTCTCGAGGATGTCGGCCGGGGCCACGAAGTCGGCGTCGAAGATGAGGACGAACTCGCCCTTCGCCGTCTCGAGGCCCGCTTCGAGCGCCCCCGCCTTGAACCCCGTGCGATCGTCGCGATGCAGGTAGTGGATGTCGAACCCCTGGTCGCGGTAGCGCTCCACGGCCGCGGCCGCGATCGTCGTCGTCTCGTCGGTCGAGTCGTCGAGGACCTGGATCTCGAGCAGATGCCGCGGGTAGCGGATCTTCGTCACGGAATCGAGGAGGCGATCCACGACGTACATCTCGTTGTAGAGCGGCAGCTGGACGGTCACGCGCGGCAGCCGCTCGGGAAGAGGAGCCGGCAGGGCCCGCCGGTCCTTGTGTCGGAAGTAGAGGTAGACCATCACGTAGCGGTGGAGCCCGAACACCGCCAGGATCACCAGCGTCATGAAATACGAGCCCAGCACGACGATCTCGAAAGGACTCATGATCGCGAAACGCAGCCTCCGTCGCGCCGGCGAGCGCCCACCTCGTGGGACGCACTCCCGGCGAACCCCGCACCCAACGCCATGACCGTGCCGTAAGAGCGCCGAGGCCGCGGCGCTCTCAAACGAGCAAGGGGACGCTCGTGCCACGTTGGCACAAGCTATAATAGTCTATACAAACCCTTGGCCGAGTCAACGTTAGAGGCGATTTGAACCCGCGGGACGTGCTGGATCTTCTCGAGCGCGTGAAGAGCGGGGACGCCACGCCCGGGGAGGCTGCCGAGCGGTTGAAGAACCTCCCTTACGAAGACCTGGACTTCGCCAAGGTCGACCACCATCGGGCCCTTCGGCGCGGCTTCCCCGAGGTGGTCTACGGCGGGGGAAAGACGCCGGAACAGATCGCCGCGATCGTCGAGCGGATCACCGCGCACGATCAGAACGTCCTCGTGACGCGCACGACCGCGGACGTCCACGCCCTCGTCTCGCGATCGCGCCCCGAGGCGCGCTATCACGAGGCCGCCCGCTGCCTGACCGTGTCGATGCGCCCCGCTCCGGCACTCTCCGGCCGCGTCGCCGTGGTCTCCGCGGGAACGTCGGACCTTCCCGTGGCCGAGGAGGCCATCGTGACGGCCGAGTTCCATGGCGCCACGGTGGACCGGGTCCACGACGTCGGCGTGGCGGGCCTGCACCGGCTCCTGGCCCAGGGTCCGACGCTGCGCGAGGCCCACGTGGTGATCGTCGTGGCCGGCATGGAGGGGGCCCTGCCCTCGGTGGTGGGGGGCCTGGTCGACGCGCCGGTCATCGCGGTCCCGACCAGCGTCGGTTACGGCGCCTCGTTCCAGGGGCTGGCCGCGCTCCTGGCGATGCTGAACTCCTGCGCGTCGGGGGTGGCCGTCGTAAACATCGACAACGGCTTCGGGGCCGGATATTTGGCCAGCACGATCCTCAGAAAACACACCGCCGCGCCTTGACAAACTCGTTGACTGTACACATCTTGTAGGCAGTCCTGTCCCCGGGGTTCGGTTCCGGACGACGACACGGACAGGCGCAGAGGGCGTGGCAAGGGTCCCCATCGCGTTCCTCTCCCTAAAATACACAGTGACTGGGAAGTTACGTGTCTTCATCGAGCGAAGTGCAGGGAGTCTCTTGAACGCGAACACCATCCGAATCCTCGAGTTCGAGTCGATTCGGGCCCTTCTCCTGAAAAGAGCGGGCTCGGCTGCGGGGCAGGGCCGCATCCGGGCGCTTCGCCCGCTTCAGGCGACTCGGGAGGTTCGGCAGGCGCTGGTCCGGACGACCGAGGGGGTGGCCATCCTCGCCGCCGCCGGAAAGCAGCCCTACCACGACCTGCCCGACGTCGGGGAGTCTCTCGTCGCCGCCCGGGTGGAAGGGCTCCATCTGGAGCCGGCCGCCCTCTTGGACGTGGCCTCGTTCATCGAGGGAAGCCTCGAGATCTCCCGTCGCGTCGCCGCCGTGGAGAACGCCCCGGGCCTGGCCCGCCGGGCCTCGGAGGTCGTGCTGCGTACCGACGTGGCGGAGGCGATCCGCCGCGCGATCCTCCCCTCGAGGGAGGTGGCCGACGACGCCTCGCCGAAGCTCCTCGAGCTGCGGCGCAGCATGGCGCGCCTCCGGGCGGAGCTCCAGTCGGTGATGGAGTCGTTCCTGCGCGGGAAGGACGCCGACCGTCTCCTCCAGGACCGCCTCGTGACCACGCGCAACGATCGCTCCGTCCTCCTCCTCAAGGCGGAGCATCGCGGTCAGCTCCCGGGCATCGTCCACGGAAGCTCGGGCTCCGGCGCGAGCCTCTTCGTCGAGCCGATGCCGGCGGTGGAGCTGAACAACGACATCGTGGCCCTCGGTGACGAGGAGAGGGCCGAGGTCCTGCGCATCCTCCGGGCGCTGACGGCGCGCGTCGGGGCCCACTCGGCGGAGCTGGCCGGCGCGACCGACGTGCTGGGCGAGCTCGACGCCGCGCAGGCGATGGCCCTCCTGGCCCGCGACATGGGCGCCGTCGCCCCCGAGATGGCCGAGGAGCTCGATCTCGATGTCGTCGATGCGCGCCATCCGCTCCTGATGGGAGCGCTGGCCGAAGAGCTGGGCCTGCCCGCCCGCGCGCGCCAAGAGCCGGTGCCCGTGAGCCTCCGGGTCGGGTTCGGCACGCCGGTCCTCGTGATCAGCGGACCGAACACCGGCGGGAAGACGGTGGCCCTCAAGACACTGGGCCTCCTGGCCCTCATGGCGCAGTGCGGCCTGCACGTCCCGGTGGCGGCGGGGAGCCGGCTCCCCGTGTTCCGTCGCATCTACGCCGACATCGGCGACGACCAGTCGATCGCCGAGAGCCTCTCGACGTTCTCCGCGCACCTCGCCTCCATCGTGGAGATGACCCGCGACCTGGAGGCTCCCTCGCTCGTGCTCCTGGACGAGGTCGGCGCGGGGACCGATCCCACCGAAGGGGGTGGTCTCGGCGTCGCGATCGTGGATCACTTCAGGAGCCGCGGGGCGATGGTTGTGGCGACGACCCACCACGGCTTGATGAAGGCCTACGCCCAGTCGACCCCTGGCGTCTCCTGCGCGTCCTTCAGCTACGACCCCGCGACGTACGAGCCGACGTATCGCCTCGCCCTGGGGGTGCCCGGGCGCAGCCTCGCCCTGGAGATGGCCGAGCGCCTCGGGCTTCCCGCGGCCGTCGTGGCCGATGCGCGCGCCAGGATCAGCGCCAAGGAAGCGCAGGCCGAGGCCCTCCTGAAGCGTCTCGAGGACGACCGGGCGGCCCTGGAGAAGGACACCCATCGGCTCGCCGAGGAGCGGCGGGAGCTTCAGGAGGCGCAGGAGCGGCAGCGCGCGGCCGAGGCCGAGACGGCGGGCCGCCGCCGGGCCGAGGCCGACGCGTTCGCCCGCGAGCTGCGCCGCCGGGGCGAGGAGGCGGCACGCAAGGCCGCCGACGCCATCCGCGAGGCCGTGCAGCGCATCGAGGTCACCCGACGATCGGCCTCGAACGAGGGAGCCCGCGCGCGGACCGACGTGGTTCGCCACATTCGCGAGGCGCAGGAGGAGGCCCTCCGCGACGTGGCGCCGCCCGGCCCCGCGGAAGCCGAGCTCTCCGCCCTCGACCTCCGCGTGGGGAGCCGGGTTCGCGTGCGATCCCTGGGCGTGATCGGCGAGGTTCTCGCCTTCGGCCCCCACGGCGACGTGGAGCTGGCCGTCGGTGGAAAGCGCATGCGCGCGCCGCGCCTCGAGCTCGTCGCCCTCGGGGCCGCGAAGGCGCCGGGCGGCCGCCTCTGTGAACCTTTCGCCCCGTCCGCGAGTCCAAGGGGAGAGCGGTCCCGCCGAGATCAACCTCGTGGGGTTGACCGTCGACGAGGCCATCCCCCGGGTGGACAAGTTCCTGGACGAGGCCGCCGTCGCCGAGCGGCGCGAGGTGCGGGTCATCCACGGCTTCGGCCAGGGGAGACTGCGGAGCGCCGTCGCGGGCCTTCTCGAGGGACATCCGCACGTCGCTGCCTTTCGCCTCGGCGAAGGCCGTGAGGGGGGCGCCGGGGCCACGATCGTGGAGCTGAAGAGCTGATGGCGTTCTCCGACAGCTTCGTCGACGAGGTGCGGCGCACGGCCGACATCGTGCGGTTCATCTCCGACCACGTCAGCCTCAAGAAGGCCGGCGTCTCGTGGAAGGGCCTCTGCCCGTTCCACCAGGAGAAGACCCCGTCCTTCAACGTCCGCTCCGAGCCCCCTCTGTTCCACTGCTTCGGCTGCGGCGAGGGGGGGGATGTCTTCAAGTTCGTGATGCTCCGGGAGCGGGCGAGCTTCCCCGAGGCCGTCGAGGTCGTCGCGCGCCGTTTCGGCGTCGCGGTTCCCGAGAACCGGTACGACATGGGACCCGACCGGAAGGAGCGCGAGGAGATTCTCGCCATCATGGAGGCCGCCACCGAGCACTTCGTCCGCACGCTCTGGACCGCGCCCGGAACGCGGGCGCGCGACTACCTCACGGGCCGCGGGTTCAAGCGCGAGACGCTGGAGCGGATCAGGGCCGGGGCGGCGCCCGAGGGCTGGACGAGCCTCTTCGACGCCCTCCGGCGCAGGTTCTCCGAGGCCTCGCTCCAGACGGCCGGCCTCGTGATCGCAAAGCAGGAGACGGGGAGCCACTACGACCGCTTCCGCGATCGCGCGGTCTTCCCGATCGCCAACGAGTCGGGGAAGGTCGTGGCCTTCGGGGCCCGCAGCCTCGACGGCTCGGAGCCGAAGTACCTGAACTCTCCCGAGACGCCCCGTCTACCAGAAGAGCCGCGTCCTGTACGGCCTGTCGTGGGCGCGGGACGCCGATCCGGGAGCGGGGGCACGCCGTGCTGATGGAAGGGTACCTGGACGTGGCCCGGGCCCTTGAGGCGGGAATCGGCGAAGCCGTCGCCACGTGCGGCACCGCGATGACGCCGGCACATGCCCGCCTCCTCCACCGGTTCACCGAGAAGGCCGTCGTGAACTTCGACCAGGACGAGGCCGGGCAGAAGGCGGCGCGCAAGAGCCTCGACATCCTCGTCGAGGAGGGGCTCGCCGTCCACGTCGTCGAGCTGCCCGAAGGGGACGATCCCGACACGTTCCTGAAGGCCTTCGGAGCCGAGGCGTACCGCGAGCGGATCGCCCAGGCGCCTCCCTACATGGATTGGCTGATCCGGCGCGCCGCGTCCCAGAACGACACGCGGACGCCCGCCGGCAAGGCCGCGTACCTCGACGCGCTGCTTCCGTCCCTCGTGGCCATCGAGAGCGCCGTCGAGCGTGCCGCGTGGCTGCCGGCGGTGGTGGAGCGGGGAGGCCTCGACGAAGGGGCGGCCCGGGAGGAGCTGCGCCGGGCGATGGGGGGTCGGCCCGCGCCGGCTCGCGTCGTCCCTCCCGATTCGGGACCGCGGGCCCCGCGGCCGGCGGCCCTCCAGCCGGCGGAGAAGGTGCTGCTGGCCCTCGTGCTGCGCGAGGCGGAGGGCGTCGGGGGCGCGCTCCAGGAGCTGGCCGACGCCGACCTCACGGGCCTGCGGAGCGCCGAGCTCCTGCGCGCCGCGCAGGTCCTCGCCCGGAAGGGCGAGCGCGTGACGGCGTCGTCCCTGGGCCGCGAGGTCCAGTCCGAGGAGTCGCAGCGCCTGCTGACGGAGATCGCCGTCCTTGAGCCTTCCCACGGGGGACGCGACGCCCATGAGGTGCGTACTGGAGATGAAGTGCTGGCCCTTGGAGGCGCGGATCTCGGAGATCCAGCGCCAGCTCTCCAAGGCCGAGGACGACAATTTGAACCTGCTCTTCCGGGAGCAGCTCAGCCTGAAACAGCAGATCGCGGACCTGTCCCGTTCCATAGCGGCGAGCGATTAAAGAAGCACGAGGAGAGAGAGATCCCATGGCGTTGTCGATCGAGGAAAAATACGACGAAGTACGGCAGCTCATCACCCTGGGCAAGGAGAAGGGTTACCTCCTCTACGAGGAGGTGAACGACATGCTGCCGTCGGAGATCAGCTCCTCCGACGAGTTGGACGACATCTTCTCCATGTTCGGATCCATGGGGATCGAGGTCGTCGACTCCGAGCAGAAGTATCGGGAGAAGGCCGAGGGGGAGGAAGGGGCCGAGCTGGACCTGACCCCGGGCGCCCTCGACAAGACCAACGATCCCGTCCGCATGTACCTCCGGGAGATGGGGACGGTGCCGCTCCTCACCCGCGAGGGCGAGGTCGAGATCGCCAAGCGCATCGAGCGCGGCAAGAAGGCCGTTCTCCGGGTCATCGCCCGCACGCCGATGGCGGCCCAGGAGGTCTCGCGCCTCGGCGAGCGCCTCCGGGCGTCGGAGATCACGGTCCGGGACCTCGTGGTGTTCAACGAGGACGAGCTGACCGAGGAGAAGCTCGAGAACAAGATCCGGGAGACGCTCCGCCTGGTCGAGAACGTGAACAAGGCCCACCGCGAGTACCTGCCTCTACCGGAAGAAGTTCCTGGACCTCACCAAGAAGTCGCCGCGCTACGTGAAGGGGAAGTGGCGCCTCGGCCGTCTCCGGATCGGCGTGTCCCAGGCCATCCGCTCCATGGAGTTCAGCGAGGCGGTGAAGAGGCGCCTCACCGAGCGCATCCGCGAGTCGGTGGAGCGGATCCGCGAGGCCGAGAGCATCATCGGGAAGCTCGACCCGAAGCTCCGGGCCAAGGTCTCGGAGGACTACAAGAAGATCGTCAAGAAGCAGATCCAGGAGCAGAAGGAAGTCCTCCACCAGGTCCAGGACGAGTTCGACACGCGCCCCGAGGAGCTGAAGCGCACGCTCGCGCACCGTGATCGAGGGCGAGATCCAGGCCGAGCAGGCGAAGAAGGAGCTGGTGGAAGCGAACCTCCGCCTGGTCGTCTCCATCGCCAAGAAGTACACGAACCGCGGCCTCCAGTTCCTGGACCTCATCCAGGAGGGGAACATCGGCCTCATGAAGGCCGTGGACAAGTTCGAGTACAAGCGCGGCTACAAGTTCTCGACCTACGCGACGTGGTGGATCCGCCAGGCCATCACCCGCGCCATCGCCGACCAGGCCCGCACGATCCGCATCCCGGTCCACATGATCGAGACGATCAACAAGCTGATCCGCACGTCGCCGCGCGCTGGTGCAGGAGCTCGGGCGCGAGCCGTCGTCGGAGGAGATCGCGAAGCGGATGGACATCCCGGTGAGCAAGGTCCGCAAGGTCCTGAAGATCGCCCAGGAGCCCATCTCCCTCGAGACGCCCATCGGCGAGGAGGAAGACTCGCATCTGGGGGACTTCATCGAGGACCGCAACGTGGTCTCGCCCTCGGAAGCGGTCATCAACATCAACCTGAAGGAGCAGACCGAGGCGCTTCTCAAGACGCTGACGCCCCGCGAGGAGAAGGTCATCAAGATGCGCTTCGGTCTGGGCGACGGCAGCGAGCACACCCTGGAGGAGGTCGGCCAGAACTTCGCCGTCACCCGCGAGCGCATCCGCCAGATCGAGGCCAAGGCGCTCCGCAAGCTGCGCCATCCCTCGCGTAGCCGCAAGCTGAAGGCGTTCCTGGAGGGGAGCCGGATCTGACGTTCGCCGTCTTCCCCGAGCGGGAGCCCCCTCGGGCCGTCGTCGCCCTCGCCCAGCAGGTCGAGGCCGACGGCGGCCACTCCCTGGCCGTCTACCGAGAGCCCGTGGGGGATCACTGGCACGTCTTCTGTCTGTTGCCGACGGCGTCGGTCGCCCCGACACCCGCGTCGGACTGACCGAGGCTCAGGGGCGCGACACCGGGACGGAGTGCAGCCAGTGGCCCTGGCCGTCCGGCTCGCTGTCCACCCGGGCGACCGCGCCGTCGGGACCGCGCACGACGCGCTTGTCCCACACGCCCGCGCCCGTGGTGTCGAACTCCTCGGCCACGACCACGCCGTCCAGGAGGTCTTCGGCCCGTTCCGGACGCCCGTCCCCGTCGTCGTCGTACTCGCGCCGGCCGATGCCGCCGAAGCCGTCCGGATAGGACCAGAGGTCGGGGACGCCGGGCTTGCGCCGGGCCGTGGCCAGCTTGGCGAGGCGGCCGTCGGGCCCGTAGTACTCCCATCGATCGACGACGCCGTCCTTGTCGGAGTCGATTTGCGCGCGCAGCGGGACCCCGCTGGGTCCGAAGAGGGTGAGGACATCCGCCCTCCCGTCGCCGTCGGCGTCGTAGGCCACCCGGTCCAGTCGCCCCTCCCCGTCGTAGAGAGCCTGGAAGCGCCCCTTCTCCACCAGATGGGGGCGACCGGCCCGAGGGGCGGGCGGCACCAGACCACAACCCACGGGGGCCATGAGCAGGACCAGGGCCCACAGGCGGCGGTGAGAGAGCGACTTTCGCGGCGAAGCACTTGGAAACATCAATGCAATCCGATACTATTTTACTGGCTCCTTCCGAGCGCGGGGGTGTTTTTGGTCGTCAGGCGCTTCATAGCTGCCTGTCTGATAGGTCTTCTCTCGACGTCGCCGCTCCTGAGCGCTCCTTCTCTCCTCCACGCTCCGGGGCTCGGTGCGCCTCGAAGACGGCACGATTCCGACAGGCGTCGATCTCCGACTCGTTCAGCTCGACACGGGCCGCGTCGTGGCGACGCCGGTCGATTCCAAGGGCGCCTTCGAGGCGGCCCTCGAGCCGGGTCTGTACGGCATCGACGTGGGTCGGCGCGGCTACGAGATCGTGCGGGGCCCGAGGGTCGTCTCGGCATCGCCGGGCCAGGTGATCGCGGCCGCACTCGAGGTGACGAGGGCGGCGACGGCCCCCGCCGTGGGTCCCCGGATCGCCCACGACGCGCTGGGCTGCATGGTCGCGAACGAGAACCCCGAGATCGAGGCGGTCATGGAGCCGGCCTCGGCCGTGACCAACCCGCGGGTCTACTTCAAGTCGTCCCGCGAGAGCCGATTCCACTACGTCGACATGCTCCCCGAGATCGGGCGCTTCGTCGCCTGTCTTCCCCAGCCGAAGCCGGACGCGGGCCCCGTGACCTACTACGTGTCCGCGTCTGCCCAGGGTGTCGAGAGTCGCACCGCCGACATCGCGGCCCAGGTGGTGACCCGCGCCTCGACCTGCCCGGCCGGCTCCAAGCTCGCCCTCGCCTGCCCTTGCGCGGGCCCCGTCGCGGCGTACCTCGTGGGAGGCGTTCCCTCGGCACCGGCCGGCTTCGCGGGCGCGCTGGGAGGCATCCCGGGCGCCACGTCGACCGCCGCCGGGATCGCCATCGGCATCTCGGCCATCGGCATCGGCCTCATGATCGGCGATTCCGGTCCGGCAAGCCCCAGCCGCTGAGCGTTCCGGTCCGGAGGAGGCGTCGTGGGGGAGACTGAAAACGCAGAGCCGCCCCGTACCGGCGCCCTGACCGACGCGGGCGTCATGGGCGGCGCGCGGCGCCTCCGATCGATCTCATGGTCCCTCGAGATCGCGATCGCCCTCATCGTCGTCGGGTCGGTCGCCGCCATCGGCTCCGTCCACCCGTGGGCCTACGTCCCGCTCTGGTGCTCCTCGGTCCTCTGCGGCCTCCTGCTGGCCCTCCGCGCCGCCGCCATCGTGTCCCTCCGGCGGAGCCTCGCCGGCCGTCGTTTCTCGTTCCACCCTTCGGGTCGCTGGCTCGTCCTCGACGCCCAGTCGTCCTACGGCCTGACGGGTTGGACCTTCGACCTCGCCCGGCCACTGTTCCCGAGGGCGTGCCTCCTGCTCCCCGGGGCCGCCTTCCTCGCGTGGGGCGCGGCGCAGCTCGTGCCGCTCCCTCCTTCGTGGCGCCCCGGCTCCGTCTCTCCCCCCGACACCCTCCGCGGCCTCGTCTTCCTGGCTTCGGCCCTCCTTCTCCACGTGTCGGCCGCGGCGGTCCTCGACCAGCGCGAGGCGCGGGAGCGCTTCCGCCGCGTCGTGGCCCTGTTGGGCCTGGCGGTCTCCATGGTCGCGATCCTCCAGCTCGGCGCCGGAGCCCGTCGCATCTACGGCTTGTTCGAGCCGGAGGAGAGGGGCGTGGTCTTCGGCCCGTTCGTGAACCGGAACCACTTTGCCGGATACATGCTCATGGTCGTGCCGACCTGCCTCGCCCTCATGACCCACGCGTGGCGGCGCTACGACGAACGGGTGGGCGAGGCCCCCAACTCGCGCCGTCGGCTGCTGGCGCTCACGTCGGCGCAAGGCACGGCGTTCGTCTTCGCGGCGATCCCGGCATCGGTCTGCATCTCCGCCCTCGTCGCGACGACCTCCCGGGGCGCGCTCGTGGCCTTCGCCGCGAGCCTGGCCCTCGCGGGGGTGGCGTTGCGCCGTCGCGAGCGCGGCGTGCCGGCCTGGGCCTTCGCCCTGGCCTTCGTGGCGATGGCCGTGTCCTGGTTCGGCCTCGAGCGCCTGCAGATCCGATTCGAGAACGCGCCCGTGGACGCCCCGGGGCGGACGCTGGTGTGGAGGGACGCCCTCGGCCGGATGGACGGCCTCTGGGTTCGGGGCGCGGGGTTCAACGCCTTCGCCTCGGCCATGAGCGGCGCCACTCCCTGGACGCTGCCCCGGGGAGCGGAGGCGTGGCCGCCGGAGATCGAGGAGGCCCGGATCGCCGGGCGCGCGGCGGGCGTTCGTGTCGCCGAAGGGGTGCCGGGGCTCACCTGGTATCGCGAGGCGCACAACGACTACCTCCAGCTCCTGGTGGAGACCGGGGTCGTGGGCCTGGCGCTCGGCCTCTGGGCCGCGGCGGCGGCCCTGAGCGCCGCGCGGCGCGACCCGTGGCTGACGATGGGCCTGGCCGGCGTGCTCATGCACTCGGTCGTCGACTTCGACCTCCAGATACCCGCCATCGGCGTCCTGTTCGTCGTCCTCGCCGCGTCTCGTGTTCGCGCGTGAGGCCTGTCGTGCTAGCCTTTCGCCAAACACGCGCGACGGACCGCCTGGAGGACCGCGATGATCCGAAGACTCGCCCCGTACCTCGTCCTCGCGTGCCTCTGGCCGGCCGGCCCGGCGCGGGCCGAAGAGGCGGCGCCGGCCGACCCCGGCGGCGACAACAAGTCCTGGGCCCTCGGCCTCGGCCTCGGTCTCGTCCGCTCGAGCGACGAGGGGAGCCTCTACTACTCCGCCAACCTCCGCCGGCGCATCCACTTTCACGCTCCGACCGATGACACGGCGAGCGCCACCGCGTCCGCCCCCGAGCCCGAGCAGGGCCGCCATGGCCGCGCCTATGTCGAGCCCGAGTTCGGGTACTGGAAGCGGACGGCCGACGGCGGCCAAAGCGAGAAGAACATGCTGGTCGGCGTGAACCTGGTCGGTGTCGTCCCCACCAAGGCCTTCGATCTCTTCCTCGGCGCCGGGTTCGGAGCCTACTTCTTCGACTCGGACGTGTTCCGGAACGGGGTTCTCGCCCGCGAGAAGAGCACCCATTTCGGCGCCAACATCCAGTTCGGCGTCGAGGCGGAGCTGACCCGGAACGTGGGCATCTTCGGCGAGGGGCGCGTGGACCTCGTGGACACGACCCCCAGCCAGCAGTCGAAGGTCTGGGCGGGTCTGCGCTTCCGCTTCTAGTCCTGGAGTCGGACCTTCATCTCGACCCGCCTTCGGGGCCGACCGTCGTCGGTGCCCGCCTCGCCGATGGCGTCGGCGATCTCGAGCCCCGAGGCCACCTCGCCGAAGATCGTGTAGCGACCTTGGAGCGAGGGCTGGTCCGCCAGGACGACGAAGAACTGCGCCCCGGCGCTGTCCTTGTTCGTCGGGCATCGCGCGGCCACCACGACCCCGCGCGTGAAGCCCTTCTTCGAGATCTCGGCGCGCACCATCCCGAAGCCGCCGCGACCGTACTCGGGCTCTCGAGCCGGGTCCTTGGAGAAGGGATCGCCCCCCTGGATGACCTGCCCCGGCACGATCCGGTGGAACGTCGTGCCGTCGTAGCCGCCGGCCTTGGCTGTCTCGACGAAGTATCGGACCTGCTGTGGCGCCAGGTCGGGAAGAAGGTGGATCACGAAGGACCCGACCTCGGTCTCCACGACGGCATCGGAGCGCCTTGGCCGCCTCCGCGCCCTCGCGCCGGGGGCGAGGCCAGCGAGCCGGCGGCGAGGAGCGACCAGAAGCGCCGAGCGCGTTCGCGTGCGACTCATCCCTTCATTCTAGCCCAACGCGCTCGGGGTCGCCGACGCACCTGGGCGGCGCTCCGGGCGGCCCGGAAGGCCCGCCGGGCGAGATCGAACGGCCGGGCCAGCCGCCGCGCGGTGGCGCGGAGCAGGGACGAGCGGCCGCCGTGGAGGGCCTCGATCTGCGCGCGAGTGGGGGACAGTGGCCCGAGCCGCGTCGCGAGCCCACGCCAGGGGACGCGGGAGGCGCGAGGGGCTGCTCCCGAGTGCCCGGAGCTTGAGGGCCTCGCGATACGCGGGGTCCGTGGCCCCCGCCAGGATGTGGGCGAGAAGGACGTGGGCCGGGCTTCCGTCGGAGCGGAGGATGGCGGGGAAGCGTCTCGCCCGCCCGCAGCGCCGCGCAGAGCGCCCAGACCGCTCGCGCCTCGCTCCGATCGGACGTGGGAGGTCGAGGACGAACGGCCTCGTCGTAGCCGGAAGACGCGCTCGCCGTCGCCCCAGCCGAGATCGAGGAGATCGGCCAGCATGCGCGTCCCCGGATAGCTTCCCGGGCGCGAACCCGTGCTGCGCGACGCCGTGGACGAGGGCGTGCGCGGCCAGGACCGCCGGGGCCGGCACGAAGCAGTCTCCGGCGAGATCGGCCACGGGGTCGAGCAGGCCCTGACGGGCGAGGCTCGCGGCTCCGGCAAACGCCTCGCTCCCCGGGGAGCCGCACGCCCGGGAGGAACCGGTGGAGATCGACGCACTCACCCGGAGCCGCGATGCAGCGCGGGGAGCTGGTGTTCGCACGAGGGCCCGCCGGCATCGGGCCGGAAGCCCTCTCGCTCCAGGGCCTCCGCGAGCGCCGGGAGGGAGCCCTCGGCCACGAGCACGTCCACGTCGCTCGCGGCCCGGGAGTCGATCGGCGTCCTGTGGGTGAGGTGCAGAGCCATTCCTTTCAGGAAGGACCAGGGGCGCCCCGATACGGCCCGCGCAGGAGGCCACCTCCCGAGCCACCCTCAGGTGCCGCTCGTTCCCGAGGGCCGCAACGCCACGCGCCGCCGCGAAGGCGCTCGCCCCGTCGGCGCCGACCTCGGCCCGGAGAACGTCACGCGGGATCCGGGACGCGATTCGGGGGGCCAGATCGAGGAGGCGGGCCACGGTGCCCACGGTCTCCCGCCCGAATCCCCCGGGCGCGGGCGCCTCAGCGGGCCCGAACGCCCGGAGAAGGACCCACGCGACGTCGGGGGACAGCGCCACGTCCGGGGGCCGAAACCGCAGGGGCCTGGTCAAGGTTGCCTCAGGGACTAGGCTAACCTATCATTGAGCGAGTTGGCCTCCATGAGTTCTCAAGACAAGCCCGGATCGCCGCCCTCGACGAAGAAGGCCTATGACCCCCCGCGCATCCTCAGCCGGGAGCCGCTGGAGGCTGTCGCGGTCGTTTGTTCTGGGCCCACGGCCAAGGCCAACCCCGGCCTGTGCCCGTCGGGTCCGATCTCCTCGTAGCGGGGCGTCACACCCCCTAGTCGTTTCAGAACAACGAGTTGCGGCGGGGCTGGAGTCGAATATGAGGAGCGCCCCGTTTGCCGGTGGCCCTGCTTTCCTCTATCATGAAACGAGCGTCGGCTCCTCTGAGGCCTGCGGTAGGTGTATCCGGCTTGCGACGCGTTGAGGGTTGCCAGATGCGCGCTCTGCGGGCGCTGAGAGTCGTCGCTGCTGTCTTGATCGTCGGGACCTCCTTGGGGTCCCGGGTCAAGGCGGGAGGCCTGCCGACGCCCGGCCAGACTACCCCTTACTTTACCCAATACGGTAGCGGCAACGGAACGGCCGGCGGCGACTTCGTCTCAGCGAACGGCGGCGGCGGCCTGAACTCGCCGTACCACTACTACATCGAGGTGCCGCCTGGCTTGTCGCGGCTCGTCGTCGACGTCTTCGATCCGGACGTTGGCGGTGCCAACGCCGAGATCGCTGCGGGGCGCGTCGCGCGCACGCAACACCCCGACCGATACCGACGCTGTAGACCCTCGATCCGGAACGGTGTCGTCCGCGCCACGCAGACCGGCACCAATGGAGTCCCTTGGCATCGGACAACGTCTGGTTCACTCTGTACGACTCGCAGTCGCCGCCGCCCCGCGTTCCAGACGCAGACGACAGTCCGGCAACCGCACGCCCCACGTGGCCCTCGCCGTGCCGGCCGGCACGGCGACCGGTGATCTTCTGGTCGCGTCGATCGCGAAGACGGACGGCGTCCACCGCGGTAACGCCCCGAACGACCGGCGTGGACGACCGTGAGCGAAGGGGCGTGTGACAACACCCCGACCGCAGCCACCTGCCGGCTCGGCGTCTTCTACCACGTGGTGCAGGCGGGCGATCCGGCGAGCTACACGTTCACCTGGCCTGCCTCGGTCCGGTATTCGGCCGACCTGCTTCGCTATAGTGGTGTCAACACGGCCGTGCCGTTCGACGCGAGCGCGGTCCAGGTCGGCCCGCCGGACACATCGCCCATCAACGCGCCCACCGCTACGACGAGCCGTCGCCAATGCCGCATGGTGGTCCGTCTCGCCGCGGTCGACACCAACGGGATCTCACGGCGGCGCCCGCCACGTCAATCGCCTCAACGCAGAACTCCGGGGGGGGGGCACCGGTGTACGCTCGCGGTGTCGGATCTGCGCCCAGGGCGGCCGCGGGCGCGAGCGGGAACGGCCGCCTTCACGGTCTCCGGGAGCGCCCAGACGCTGGCGGGCAGTGACCGTGGCTTTCAACCCGCGGCGGCGGTGACACCCACCCGGGCCACTGGGAGGTGCGCGTGGACACGAGGCCACGACGGCTGTCAGGCGGGAGCGAGACGCCATCGACGGTTTCGGCATTCGCGCCCACGACGGGAGCTCCGCGGGATTGGCTTGTGCCGCGGGCGGAACGGAGCTCAACGTCTACTTCGACGCGGTCACCGACATGGGGGTGATCCCGCCGCGTCGGCACCGGCCTCCCAACACGGCGTACGTCACCCTCTATCCGTACGTGACCTCTGGTGCTGCGCGTCGCGAGAACGACTTCGACTTCGAGTCAACTCGGCACCAGCTCCCGCCCAGTGCGTGACGTACACGAGCCGAACGGGCAGGTCCAGCCAGACGATCCCTGCTGCCTCGTTGTCGCCGAACAACGCGTGGTCAGCCGACCGTGGAGACCCGGAGCCGAGATAACCTGGACCACGGCCAGCGACACGGCCGCGGTCGACTACGGCACCTGGAGGCAGGTCACAACTGATTTCGGGCTTCGGCGGCGGCGCCGCGAAACTACGGCGTCCTCTACACCGGAAGCTTATCAGGCGGGCGGGAGGCCGAGCCATCGGCCGAGTCCTCAAGCCAACTCCTTCCGGCAGTATCTCCCGACGATCGCCGGCGGCGCGCCAGTCAAGCCTTACCTCGAGCAGCTTCTGGGAACCTGGGTCTCGGGACCGAATTCACCGGTGTCCCGTCGTCGGAGGGCCGACAACCTACTCGGTCACGGTCCGCCTGACGAACCCGACGACGCGGTCCATCACCTTCTCGGCCAGCAACCTCGTCACGGCTAACGTCCCGGCGGCGAATGTGACCTACCAGGGTAATCCGCAGGTATCCCAGGGGACAGTCATCGGCCAACCCGCCGTCGGCGGAACGGGCGACGTCACCTGGAATCCCGGGACGGTTGCGGGGGTGCCACGGTCCTCCTCGTGTATCGCGTTGCCGTCACGCCGACCGCCGCAGGCCAGAGGATCCCGGTCACGGGGCTCGTCTCGGCGGGAACCGGCCCGAATGGAACGCGCGCGCAGTTCGTGGATGAGACCGGCAACACGACGCAGACGCGGGCCACGATGCTCCTCGGTCCGATCTGCGAGCTCGCCGCCAACGTGAACCTGATCACGCCCGCGGTCGTCTCGTCCGTTCGCGCCCACGAAACGCGAGGGGTGTCGAAGTGGAGTGGAACACGGCTTCCGAGGTGGGGACCGTCGGGTTTTGATCTCCTCCGCTGGGACCCGGCCGACCACGCCTACGTGACCCTCAACAAGCGGCTCCTGCCCGGTCTCCAGGCCGCACCGCAAGGTGGGCGCTACCGTTTCCTCGACGAGGGCGCATCTCCGGGCGGCCGTTACTGGTACGTTGTCTCCGAAACGAGCGCCTCGGGTGAAAGCCGGTTTCATGGTCCCTTCGACGTACGGGTGGAAGCTGGGTCGAATGCTTCGACCGCAGGAAACATGACGAGCGGCTTCGACCGAACGGCCCGGCCGACGCCCCCGCGGCTGGCCCGTGTCCTGGCCGAGCGGCGACAACGCTCCGGAGCGAGCCCCGTCAACTCGTTGCTCCGCCGTGGCCAGACGTCGATGCAGATCGGCGTCGACCGCGACGGGCTCTACTTCCTCGCGGCGGGCTCCATCGCGTCGGCTCTGGGACTGCCCGCCGATCAGGTCGGTGCCTTCATCGGCGCACGGCATCTCGCCCTGTCGAACCAGGGGCACGAGGTGGCGTGGACGGGCGCTCCCGGAGGGCTCCTCTTCTACGGTCGCGCCATCGAGAGCATCTACGCGAACGACAACGTGTACTGGCTCAGCATCGGCGCGGGCCTCACCATGGGGATGGCGCAGGGAGGACGTCCTTCTCCCACTGGCTTGGGAAGTTTCGGGGATGAGGTTCACGCCGAAGAGAACCACCTTGCGGCGACAGTCGTCTCCACGGACCCCGATGCCGACTATTGGTACTGGGATTTCCTGATGGGCGGCCAGCCCCCCTACGACGACAAGAGTTTCCCGGTCACCGCGGTCTCACCCGATCCAAACGGAAGGCCCGGGCGCCTACGGGTGCACCTGCGCGGCGCTACGACAACCGGTGTGGCCGGCGAAACACCATGCCGCCGTGACCTTGAACGGGAGCCCTGTGGGCGAGGTGCAGTGGCAGGGGATCGCGCCAGCCACCCTCGATGTTCCCTCGAGCGCGTCCCTGATCCACGACGGGCCCAATGCGGTCGAAGTGAAGGCTCTCCTCGACATCGGCGTCCCGCACAGCATCTTCTACGTCGACAGCCTCGACCTCGACTACGACCGCGTCTACCAGGCGTCGGGGAATACGCTCGCGTTCCGCGGCGACGGTCACGCAGTCGTGACGGTCGGGGGCTTCACCGAGGCGACGATCGGCGTCCTCGATATCACGGACACCCTTCGACCGCGCCGGGTCGTAGGCACCTCGCTGGATGGCGGCGCCGGCAACTACCGCGTCAGCCTGGTACCGTTCGGCCCCGGCGAGAACTATGTGGCCGCCACGCCGTCGTCGTGGCGGGCGCCCAAATGGACTCGGCCCTATCGGTCCGCCAGGCTCACGTCGTCGGGGCAGGGAGCGGACTACGTGGTCCTCACGACCGCCGACCTCTTCACGCCCGCTCGGAAGCTCGCGGCGCTCCGGCAGAGGGATGGCCTGCGGACGACGGTGGTGGACGTGGCCGATGTCATGGATGAGTTCAACCATGGGATCTCCGATCCGCGGGCGATCCAAACATTCCTGAAGTGGGCGGCAGGTCGCTGGTCCCCAGCGCCCAGGTTCGTTCTCCTGGCGGGACAAGGCACCTACGACTACAAGGACTACCTGGGCCACGGCGGCAACCTGGTTCCCCCCCTGATGGTGTCGACGCCTTCCGGACTGTTCGCCTCCGACAATCACCTCGTCGATCTCGACGGCGATGGCCTCCCCGACCTCGCCGTCGGGCGCATACCCGTTCTCTCGGCAGGAGAGTTCGAGGGCTACGTCCAGAAGATCCAGGCCTACGAGGCCTCCGACGGCACCAGCTGGGACGATCGTGCCCTCTGGGTCGCTGACCGAGCGTCGGCCGGCGCCGACTTCCCGGCCGAGGCCGAGGGCCTCGTGGCGGCACTTCCTCCCGGCTATACCCCGGAGCGCGTCTACCTGGACGACGGGACGATCGTCGCGACGCGGGCCCAGCTCATGGCCGGTCTGAGCGCCGGAGCGAGCCTCATGAATTACGTGGGCCACGGGGGGTTCGACCGGCTCGCCAGCGATGGCCTCCTCCTGTCGAGCGACGTCGCCGCCCTGACAAACGGCGGCCGCCTACCGTTCCTTACCGCGCTGACCTGCGTCATCAACCGCTTCGAGGTGCCGGGCTTCTCGCCGCTCGGAAGCGAGCTCGTCAAGAGCCCCAGCGGCGGCGTCTCGGCTATTTGGGCGCCGACGGGTGTGTCCAACGATTCCGAAGCCAGAGCTCTGGGGCGGCGATTCTACGCGGGCATGAACGCGAATCCCACCACGCCTATCGGGGAGCTGGTTCGCGAGGCAGTCCGATCCTTCACCCCATCCGCAAGCGACCGCACTCTGGGAAGCGTCTACAACCTTCTCGGGGATCCTGCTGTTGTCCTCAAGTCTCCCGAGGGCCCCCCCGCGCCTCCTCCCGGCCCGAGCCCGAGTAGCTCCTCGAGGCGGAAGTCGACATCCGGCCGAGCGGTCGGGCCGACTTAGGCACGCGGGAGCCCGGCTACTCGCCCTGTAGCACCCGGAGCGCGACGGTCTTGCGCCGAGGCAGGGTGTCCCGAAGGATCGCGGCTCGCTGGCGTGCTCCGTCGTAGACAGCGAGGGGGTTCCCCCCCGAGAGCGCTTCGGCGGTTCCCGGGCAGAAGTTGAGAGAGCGGGCCGTCCTCGCCGTACCGGGCCACCGCCTCCTTCACGTCGACGGAGAGGCTCCTCACGGAGGCCAGGGCGGGGGAGCGCCCCCAGATCTCGCGGATCGACGACTGGTGGAGGTTGCCCGCCGCGCGGCGCCACTGCACGCAGGGGTAGACGTTGCCGAAGGGATCGACGGCGATCCCCGACGACCCGGCGCCGCAGTGCTTCCCGGTGTCCGGGGCCGGCATCACGGCGTCGGCCTGGCGGCCGACCTCGGGCTCGACGGCCGGGCGCCCCGCGGCGGCCCGCGCGAGGCCTCGATCCGGAAGAGGCGAGCCACCCCCTCCCGGGAGGCCGTGAGGCGACAGGGGGCTCCGGTCCCCGTCGTCCCGTGGCGTGACCTCGGGGTCGACCTGCAGCCGAACGCCCAGGCCGTCGGCAATCGGCGAACATGCCCTCGATCTCGCCCTCGTTCCAGCACGTCAGGGTCGCGTTCATCCGGACGCGGAGCCCGGCGGCGACCATGCCCGCGCACGTTGGACGAGGAGGCGCTCGAAGCTTCCGGGGACGCGGGTCTGCCGATCATGGGTCGCGGCGCGCGCGCCGTGGAGGCTGACCTCGACCATGTAGGGGTCGACCTCGTCCTTCAGCCGCCGCGCCAGGCCTCGGCGCCGAGGGCGTGGCCGTTCGACTTCACCCGGACCACGAAGCCGAGGTCGCGGGCCCGCCGGCCGAGACGCAGGAAGTCCGGATGGGCCAGAGGCTCGCCGCCGGAGAGGGTGAGGTTCAGCACCTCCATCTCGCGGAGGTCCTCGAAGAAGCGGATCCACTCGTCGGTGGCCATCGCGGTTCCCGCGAGGCCGAGGTCGTTGTAGCAGAAGACGCAGTCGAGGTTGCAGCGGTAGGTCAGCTCGACGAGGACCGAGAAGAGGACGTTCTCGCGCCAGGTCCTCTGGACGAGGGCGGCGAAGGTCGTGGCGTCAGCTCGCCATCGGCGGCCGCGCCTTCTCGATGACGCCGCTCGCCGTCAGCTCGTCGAGGAAGCGCGACGACGTCTCTCTCCAGCCGTCGCGGGCGCCACCTCGTACTCCTCCGCGAGGCCCGCGACGAGCGTGGCGACAGGCTCGCCCGCGTCGACGCCCTCGAGGATGCGGGCCCCGACGTCGTTCAGCACCAGCACCTCCGGGCCCGACTGTCGCACGACGACGGCCTCGGGCGCCACGATCCGGAAGCGGACGTCGCTCGCGCGTGCGGAAGACCGTGTCGCCGGGGATCATGCGACCGCCGCTTCCTTCGCGAACGCGTCCCACGGTCGCTCGCCGAGGGCGACGGTCGCGCGATGAGGTGGCGCACGGAGCCGCAAAGCGCCTCGAGGACGTCGAGGAGCCTTTCGAGGCGGTGGGGGTCCTGGTTCACGAAGGGCGCGGCCGCGAGGAGCGTCGCTCAGGGCCTCGGCGCCCGACATGGGCTCGAGGAGCGTCCGCGGGCCCTGGAGCAGCCGACAGAGGGCTGACGAGGGGGCGGGCTCGGTCGCCGTGCCGCGATGGTCTCCGGCGAAGGGCACGGGCGCTACGCGCGCTCCCCCGGGGAAGGGCACGACCGCGTTCAGGTCGTCGCTCAGGACGCTCCGGCCCGGCGACGAGGCTCAGACCGGCCAGCGTGGTCTTTCCCGCGCCGGAGCGCCCGACGAACACCCACGCCGAGCCCGCGTCGACGACGCCGGCGCTGTGAAGGAGCACCCCCCCCGTCTCCAGGAGGCGATAGGCCACGACGACCCTGAGGAGGTTCTCGATGACGCCGCCGAACGCTTCCCCCGCCGACGCGGTCCACAGGTCGGCCTGGAGCGTGGGCCTCCATTCGAGGCGCGCCATGAAGTCGAGGCCCGCGATCCTCACGACGTCGGGGCTCGCGTCCAGGTCGAGAGAGAACTCCCAACCCCGGAGATCGAAGGTCGAGAACTCCTCGGGCGACACGCGCAGGACTCGACAGGGGACGGCGGCCGGCTCCGTGGCGCCGGCGGGTCTCGAGAAACCCGGAGAAGCGCTCGAGGACCGTCGCCCGGCGCTCGGCGTCCAGGCCGTGGATCCAGTACGGGCCGCCGACGAAGATCACCGTAGCGGAGCCGTCCCCCCAGGGCTCGCCCGCGCCACGCGCCGGGAAGAGCGCGGGGTCGCGGAGAAACCGATCGCCGAAGGTCACGCGCGTGCGGCGCGAAGCCGTGCCGCCAGATGCCGCGCGAGTCGGCTTATCGCCCGCCCGCGCGCCGCCAGGGGAACCGGGGCGACGACGCGCCCGAGGACACTCCCCGACGGGACCGCGGAGTCGGCGCTCGGGCTGGCGTCGGCCTGTGTCCAGAGGCGGAGCCTCGCGGCCCGGCCGATAGCCGATCATGCGGTGGACGCGGAGCCCGCCCGACGCGTCCAGGAACGCCAGCAGGTCGCCCGGCCAGTAGACCCGCGCCGGGCGCACGTCGACCACGTCCCGGTCGAGCAGGTGGGGCGCCATGCACGCCCCGGCCACCCGAACGCGCAGCGCCTCTCGCGAGGCGAGAGCGTGGAGCGCCCCGGCGTGCCGCGGCGTCACTGGATCGTCGCGGTCTTCCCCGACGGCCGGTCGGGCTGCCTGTGGGAGTAGTCGCCGTAGTAGTGGCCGTAGTAGTGGCCGTAGTAGTACGCGTGCTTCTCGATCTGGGCGCGGTTCAGGACGATCCCGAGGGTGCGGGCACCGATCTCGGCGATGCGCTCCAGGGTGTGGCGCACGGCCTTCCGCGGGACCATCTCCGCGCCGGCCACGACGACGACGCCGTCGGCAAAGGAGGCCAGGCTCAGGGCGTCGGCCACGGCGCCCATGGGCGGCGTGTCGATCAGGATCCAGTTGTAGAGCCCCTTCAGGCTTCCCAGGAAGCCGCGCATCCCCTCGTCGGTCATCAGGTCCGCCGGACTCGGGGCGTGGGCTCCCGACGGGAGGAAGCTCAGGTTCGCGGCCTTGATGTGCTGGATCGCTTCGAGGGGCTCGCACTTGCCGACGAGGATGTCGGAAAGGCCCGGGGTCTTCCGCGCCTTGAGTATGGTGTGGGCGGTCGGCTTGCGGAGGTCGCCGTCGATCAGGAGGACGTTCCCGTCGAGGGCGGCGAGGGTCGAGGCCAGGTTCACCGAGGTCAGGGTCTTCCCCTCGCCGGGCGCGGTGGAGGTCACGATCAGGACGCGGGGCGCGCGGTCGGGCCAGGAGTAGCGGAGCGCCGTGCGCACGATCCGATAGCCCTCGGAGAAGGGGCCGGGGACGCCGGTGGTGACGCCCACGACCCGCCCCGCCTTCTTGTCGACCACCTCGGGAACGACGCCCAGCAGCGGGGCCCCCAGATGGCGCTTCACGTCGTCGGGGGTGCGCAGCGTGTTGTCGAGGTACTCGAGGAAGAAGGCGAGCCCGACGCCGAGGCCGAGGCCGAGGAGGAGGCCGTTCAGGATGTCGCGCATCTTCCGCGGGCGCACCGGGCCGCCCGGGATCACCGCGGCGTCGAGGATCCGGATGTTGGTGGCCTTCAGCTCCTGGGCGACGTCGGTCTCCTTGTGTCGCGACAGGAGGCTGCTCAAGACGTTCTTGGCCGCGTCCAGCTCGCGCTTCCGGGTGTCGTAGGGGATGGCCCGTTGCTCGATGTCGACGAGCTCGGCCTTCGTCGCGTCGAGGGCCTGGGAGATGGTGGCCTCCTTGGCGACAGCCGCCTTGTACTCGGATTGCAGGCCCCGTATCACCCGCTGCGCCTCCGCCCGGATCCTCCCCCGAAGCTGGCTGATCTGCGCCCGCACCTTGAGGACCTCGGGGTGCTGATCGAGGTAGGTCTCGAGCAGCTGGGCCTCCTGCCGCTCGAGCGTCGAGAGCTCGAGGAGGGAGGCCTGGATGATGGTGCTCCGCATCACCTCGGGGACCTCCTCCGGCCGAGGAGCCCTCTGGATCTGCTCGAAGACCGCCTGCTTCTCGAGGCGCTCGGTCCGGAGCTCGTTGAGCGACGAGCCGAGCTGGGTGAGCTTCTGGTTGAGGAGCGTGCGGCGCTCCTCGATGTTCACGATCCCCTGCCTCTCCCGGACCTTCTCGAGGGCCAGCTCGGCCGCCTCGACCTTCTTCCGCTGATCGTCGACCTGCCCTCCGAGCCACTGGCCGGCCTCGGCCGAGGTCTGGTAGCGCTGGTCCTGGGCCTGCTCGATGTAGAGGGCCGACAGCCTGTTGGCCAGGCGCGCGGCCAGCTCCGGCCGGAAGGCCTCCGCGCTCACCGAGACGACGCGGCTGTTCTTGACGGGGCTCACGGAGATCCGGCCGAGGAAGGCGTCGATGGCTCCCTCCATGGCCGGCGACTCACCCGGCGTGGCCGTGAGCATCGCCTGGATCTGCTCCGCCTTGCGCGGCCCGCCGAACTCCTGATCGTCCAGGAGCTTCATGTCCTCGATGACCCGACGGGCGAGGGCGCGGCTCTGGAGGATCTTGTACTGCGTCTCGAAGTACTCCTCGCCCCACCACCCGGCGTTGACCTCGGACACCTCCTTGAAGGCGATGACGCTCGGTGCCTGGCGCTCGATGAGGAGCTGGGCCGTCCCGCTGAACACGGGGCGCATGAGGTTGGTGCGGACCACCGCTTGCACCGTCACGGCGAGAAAGATGGCGAGGATCAGCCAGCGCCGCAGGACGAGGACGTGGAGGTACTCCCAGAGGGCCGTCTCGGTGGTCTGGTCGCTCTCCGGCCGGAGTCGGGCCTCGACCTCCGGGGCCGTCTGGCTCATCGCGTACGCCTTCCGAGGGAGGAATCGCAACGGCCTAGTTTATCACGGCAGCGTCACTTCCGTAGGGCGATCCTCCATCCCTGGTTGGAGATGCGGGCATCTGGTAGGCTTGGGCGGGCCTGTAGTTCAGCTGGTCAGAACATCCGGCTCATAACCGGACAGTCGAAGGTTCGAATCCTTCCAGGCCCACCATCCCTATCGGCGAAGCGTTCGGGATCGCCAGTGAGATTGACGAGGAATATCGGATGACGGAAGGAGTTGCCGCCGAAGGTGGCTATGATCGTGCGAAGGCGAGCAGCGGCCCGAGGTCATGACCGTCAGCCGCCTTAAGCGATTCGATGTAGCGCTTTCGCACCCCGCCTGCATCTTGCAGGTTCGCGCTGCCCCATGTGAAACGCTTGCCACCCAATTGCATGATCAGGAGGTCTGCCATCAGCCGTGAATGGCGGCCGTTGCCGTTTGGGAACGGGTGTATGCGCACCAAGCGGTGATGCAAGCGCACCGCGATCTCGTCGTGCGGGTACGTCTTGTAGTCGATCCACGCTTTCACGTCATCGAGAAGCTCGCGCAGCGCCATCGGGATCTGGTAGTACGGGATCCCGATGTTGCGTTCGGTGGTCCTGAAGTCGCCCGCCCATCGCCACACGTCACCGAGCATGCGGCTATGGAGGTCCTTGATGAATTTCTCGGTCAGCAACTCGCGGCGGCGCGAGAGCGCCCAATCCTGCGCGCGTGCGATGTTTTCCTGCTCCGCTTTGTTCAACTCGCGCCGGTAGGTGATATCCGACGGAATGAGCCCCGTCCTCTCCTCGGTCGTTAGGGGCGTTGCGTCGTCCGACTCCTCGAAGAGGTCGTTGACGGCCATCAATCCCAGAACAGGCGCGGATTGGTCTCACGAATGGTGTCATCGACCTGCCCGTCGCTCTCGGTTCCCCTCACCTGCTGGTCCTCGAGCAGCATGGTGTGCTCGATCGGCCGCCGCCGTCGGCGCAGGAAAGCGCGAGCTCGTTCGCGGATCGTCGTCTCAAGCGGCTCGTTCGGAACGAGGACGTAGACGAGGCTGCAGTCCAGCGCCTCAGCGGCCCGCCGAAGCGTCGCGAGCGCGATGCTTCCCTTCTCTTCGGATCGCTCGAGGTCAACAATGCTAGGTTGTCGGACGCCCATCCGCTTCGCGAGCTGAGCCGTGGTCATCCCGAGGGCTGCGCGAATAGCCCTTATCCAGCCCCGGGCGGGTGCCCGGTATCGTTCAGCCGGCCCGAACTGCCGAAATCGTTCATCGAGACGCGCGCGGGACTGGGCGGCGATACGTGTGATCTTCATAGGCTATATCCTATTAGTTATACCATGGAATATAGGTTATAGACTATCTTGTTCCTATTCAAAATAGACTATAACCTATCAGAGTTGGATTCTCTGATAGGCCATAGCCTATCGTCAGATCTTGGCGTCGTGCTGATCGATGGGTTCCAACTGGCGCTGCTCTGATCCACCATCAAGCGAGATCGACCGCCGCAAACATCTCCCCCGGACACCCACTGGCGGAACCAGGAGAAGAGCTCGTCCGCCGGGGGGCCCGCCGGCCCCCCCTGCGCGACGGCCGCCGCGATGGCCTCCCCGAGGGACTTCCCCGCGTGGAGGTCGGCGAGGAGGTCGTGGGCCGGGCGCGTGAGGTCGAGCCTCCAGACCGAGTAGTCGCGGCGATAGACCGCGACCCAGCGTGTTCTTGACACGCGCCTTGGGGTGATCGTGGTTGTCGTCCCGGACCGTCTGCAGGTAGGCGTTCACGGGATAACGGAAGGCGAGCAGACTGGAACCCCGGGACGGTCCGGAGGCGCGCGCGCTCCCAGGCCTCGTCCGGGAACGCTCCCGAGGGCGGACTCCGAGAGGGGCGGCGTCTCCGGCTCGTCGAAGACCTGCGCCACCGCCCGCTCCAGACGGGCCAGATCGACGCAGAAGCCGGGCCGCGGTATCCCCGGCCGCCGTCTCCAGGTACTCGGGCAGGTGGTCTCCCAGACGGTTCAGGCTGTAGCTCCGCGAGGGGTGGACCTGCACGTAGCCGCGGACGAGGTCCGATGAACCCGTCGTCCCCGAGGAAGTGACGGAGAGCCTCGTAGTCGCTCGCCAGGCAGTCGTGCATCCGGAGGAGGTACATCCCGTGATAGACCCCGACGCGCTCGACCGACGTCAGGGTCCGCGAGGGCAGGATCACGTCGCCGAGGCGCTCCGGCGGAACCTCGCGCTCGGCCTCTCGCGACGCGATCGCCTCCTCCGTCGTCCCCGGGTGGACGACGACGGCCTGCATCCAGCGCTGGAGGCCGGTAGCGGCGTGGACGTGGCCGTCAAGCGCCATGGGTCCCCGTCGCCGGCACGGCGTCCTCGCGCCACGCCCGCGCCTTGAGCGCCTCGGCGTGGACGACTTCCAGCTCCGGGATGTTCTCGTCCCACTCGTAGAGCGTCGCCGTGGCGCCCGTGCGCGCCCAGGCCCGGCGGTAGAGGCGCCCACACCGCCGTCGATCGCGTGGTCGGAGTGGGTGTCGATGATGTGGGTTCCCTTGTTGGTGTGGCCCGCCACGTGATACTGCACGACCCGGTCGGCCGGGATCGCGTCGACGTAGACGTCGGGATCGAAGCCGTGGTTGAAGGAGCTGACGTAGACGTTGTTCACGTCGAGGAGCAGGCCGCAGTCGGCGTCTTCCGCCGAGCCGAGCGAGGAACTCCCACTCCGGCATGCGTCGATGCGGCGAACTCCACGTACGACGACGGGTTCTCGAGGACGAGGGGCCTTTCCAGGAAGTCGGACACCTGCCTGACCCGCGCGACGGTGTGGCGAAGGGCCTCCTCGGTGTAGGGCATCGGGAGGAGGTCGTGGGTGTTCCGCCCGAGGATTCCCGTCCAGCAGAGGTGGTCGGAGACCCAGCGGGCTCGAGTGCGCGCGGCAAGGTCCTTCAGCTTCCGGAGGTGCTCGAGGTTCAGGGGGTCGGTGTTGCCGATGCCGAGGGAGACGCCGTGGAGGGCCACGGGGTAGCGCTCGGCCACCTGGTCGAGGATGTACATGGGCCGGCCGCCCGTGTCCATGAAGTTCTCGGAGAGCACCTCGAACCAGTCCACCGGCGGCTTGCTGGCCGAGGATGTGGCCGAAGTGGACGGTCCGAAGGCCGATGCCGATCCCGAGATCCGGTAGCCCCCAGCGATTGCTCATGGAATATTCGATGGCGAGCGGAGAGGCCACGGCCGAGCCGTGGCCTCTCCTGGAACGTCGAAGCTTACTTCTTTGGCTTCACGGGAACGCCGCAGCCACCCTTGCCCTTGCAGGAGTTCTTTCCAGCGCAGCCGCCGTCACCGGTCTTGCAGCCGCCCTGGCCCTTGCAGTCGTTGGCGCCCTTGCAGTCGTGCTTGGCGGACGTCGCGCAGCCGCCCTTGCCCTTGCAGGTGTTCTTGCCGGCGCAGCCACCGTCACCGGTCTTGCAGCCGCCGGTGCCCTTACACGAGTTCATGCCCTTACAGACGTGCTTGTCCTTGTCGTCGGCCCGCGCGACCCTCGAGCCCGCGAGCTGGGAGCCCGCGACCATGCCGGCCACGACGGCGCCCATGATCTTTGTGAACTCTCTTCGTTCCATCTATTTTCTCTCCTTCGCGAAGAAGACACCGGCCCCCGCGGCGGGCGGCCGGCACGGCAGTTGACCGTCAAGGCAAGTCTGCTTTATCCGCCCGTCGTGGACCCGCTGTCAAGAAGGAAACGACGTCCCGCCGCCACGGATCCACCCGTATCCACCCGACATACGCACGCAGCCGGCCTCCCGGATGATCCGCGTGGGGACCTCAAGCCTCTAGATCGTCCCCGGGCCCGGTGACATTCCCGGGGCGCCGCCCGGACGGGGGCGAGGTGCTAGAATCTCCGCTCAATGAACCCTGACCTCGAGCGCCTCGTTCAGCTCCAGCGGGCCGAAACCGACCTGAAGCGCGTCGAGGGGGAGCTGGCCGAGATCCCCAGGCAGAAGGCCCTCCTGGACGAGCGTTTGGCCGAGGAGAGGGGACGCCTCGATGCCGTCCGCGAGGCCCTGGCGGCGTCACAGAAGGCCCGGCGACAGCTCGAAGGGGAGCTCCAGGACCTCGAGACGAAGCGCTCCAAGTACAAGGGCCAGCTGATGGACGTGAAGACCAACAAGGAGTACACGGCGATGCTCCACGAGATCGAATCCGTGGAGCGGGAGATCCGGGGCCGCGAGGACCTGATCCTCGGCGGAGATGGAGAAGGCCGAGAGCCCACGCCGCCGACGTCAAGCGCGAGGAAGCCACGTTCAAGGAAGTGGAGGCCCGCCACCGCGAGGAAGGGCGCGCTCTCGAGGCCCGGGCCGATGCCCTGAGGCAAGAGGCTGCGCGCCTGGCCGCCGAGCGCGACGGCGTCGCCGCCACGGTTCCCCAGGACCTTCGCGAGCTCTTCCAGCGCGTCGCCAAGCTGCGGGGCGCCGCGGTCGCGATGGCGAGCGACGGCATGTGCCAGCTCTGCCACATGAAGCTGCGGCCCCAGATGTACCTCGACCTGAAGCACAACGACGAGATCGTCCAGTGCCCCGCGTGCAGCCGGATCCTCTTCTACGAGGCTCCGGTGCCCGTCGTCGCGCCGCAGCCGTGACCGCGGCCGACCCGGCGACCCTCCACATCCACATCGACGGCGCGCAGCCGCGGGAACCCCGGCGACGCGGGCTTCGGCGTCTTCGTCGCGACGGCGGACGGCGCGCCCGTCGCCGAGCTCTACGGCTATCTCGGCCGCGCCACCAACAACGTGGCCGAGTACCAGGCGCTGATCCACGCCCTCCGCTTCGCCGTGGGCCGCGGGGCGCGCGTCGTGCGGATCTTCTCGGACTCCGAGCTCGTCGTGCGGCAGATGTCGGGGGAGTACAAGGTCAAGCACCCCGACATGATCCCGCTCCACCGCGAGGCCGCCGGCCTGCTGAGGCAGATCCAGGACGCGCGCCTCACCCACGTGCCGCCGCGAGCAGAATCGCGACGCCGACCGTCTCGCCAACCGGGCCCTCGACGAGAAGGCCTCGAAGCCTCGGATAGCCCTACGCGGCCCACCCCACGTAGCTGATCATCCGGCCGGCGCCCTGGCCGTCGCGCCGGAAGGAATGGTACCGATCGGCGTCGCAGAACGTGCAGTCGGCGACGTGGTGGATCCGGCTCGGAGGAACCCCCGCCCGCTCGAGCTGCGCCGCGTTGGCGCGCGCGGACGTCGAGGTGCGGCGCGCCCTCGGGGCCCGGGTCGGAAGAAGGCGCTCCCTCCGGGCCGAAGGCCTCCCGCAGCTCCTCTCCGACCTCGTAGCAGCAGGCGCCGATCCCGGGGCCGAGTCCGGCCACGATGTCGGCGACGCGGGAGCCGCCGGCCACGAGCGCCTCGACGCGCCGCCGCGCGACACCGGCCGCCGTGCCGCGCCAGCCGGCGTGGACGGCCGCGGCGGCGCGCCGCACGGGGTCCACGAGGAGAACCGGAAGGCAATCGGCCGTCTCGACGCCCACGAGGAGGCCGGGGCCGTCGGCGACGCCGCCGTCCCCGTCGGGGTGGCCCTCCCAGGGCGCCACGTGGAGCGCCGTCCCGTGGACCTGCCGGAGCAGGAAGAGGCGCCCTGAAACGGCCAGCGCCGCGGACACCCGCCGCCGGCCCTCCTCCCGGGTCTCCCAACCCGAGGGGCCCGAGGCGCTGCTCGAAGCCGTGGACGAGGCCCGGAACGGCGTCGAGAGCCGCGATCGTCGCGGCCCGCAGCGTGTGGCTCACGGCGTCCATGATCCACGCTACACTCGAGCGCGTGCAACGCGCGGACGGCGTCGTCGTGAGCGCCCGCGAGGTCGTGCCGATCGACGAGGTGGGCCGCCTCGAGGCGCGCGACCGCGCGTGTTCACGGCGGCGGAGCGGGCCTACGCGGCGTCGAAGTCCGACCCCGAGCGGCGTCTCGCGGCGCGGCTGGCCGCCAAGCGCGCGGCCGCGGCGTCTCCTGGGGGAGGGGATCGGGCCGGCGGACATCGAGGTCCTCGCCGCGCGCGGCGGACCGCCCCGGCTGTCGTTGTCGGCGCGGGCCATGGAGCGCCTCCGGGCGCTCGGCGCCGACCGAGCCCTCGTCAGCCTGACCCACGGGCGCACCCACGCCGCGGCGTCGGTCCTCCTTCTCGAGGCCGAGTGAGCCGACTCCGAACGGCGCTCCAGGCCGGCGCCCTCGCGGGCCTCGTCGCCGCCTCGGGGGCCCTCTACCTCGCCCTCGCCCCCATCGGCGACGAGGCGCCCCACCCCTTCAACCAGGACCGGAACGCCGTCTGGCTCGAGCACCGCTGGCTGGAGCGCGACCACTCCCCGGCGGAGATGGACGCGCTGTTCGCGTCTCTCGCCAGCCACGGCATCCTGTACGCCTTTCCCGCACCTGATCCCCTTCGGCTCCAGCGGGCAGCCTTCCTGCCCACAGCCGGGAACAGATGCGGGCCTTCCTGCAATCGGCGCGGCGCGTCCGCTCCCGGCCTCAAGGTCCTTCCCTGGGTCGGCGGGCTTCGCGTCGGCTACCGGCGCCAGCGCCCGGGCACCCTCGAGCTCGGCGATCTCGGCCAGCGGCAGCGCATCGTCGCGGAGTGCCGCGGCCTCATCGACGAGGGGTTCGACGGCGTCCACCTGAACGTGGAGCCCGTGGACGACGGCAACGACGACGTTCCTGGCCCTCCTGCGGGCCCTGCGGACGGCCGTGGGCGAGCACATCGCTCTCGCTCTCCGCGATCCGTCCCGGGCCCTTCTCCATCCCCGGCGCCCCGAACTTCGTCTGGACGCCCGCGTACTACGCCCGCGTGGCGTCCATCGCGGACCAGGTCGTCGTCATGGGCTACGACACCGGGCTGCCCACGGCCTCCCTCTACAAGCGCTACACGGCCTGGGCCGCCGCCACGGTCACGTCGGAGCTCGTGGAGCAGCGCTGCCGCGCGCGGGTCCTCCTCGGCATCCCCACCTACGACGACACGAGCCTGATGCACCGGGCGGGCGTCGAGACGCCCGCCAACGCCATCTCCGGGATCGTGACGGGGCTGCGGGGCCTGGGCGGCGGCGGGACCTTCGAAGGGGTCGCCTTGTACGCCGAGTGGACGACCGACGCCGCCGACTGGGCCGTCTACGAGCGCCTCTGGCGGGGGCGGGGACCCTAGGCGGCCGCGCGCGGCCGGTCTTCGACGATCTCGCCGTCGCGGATCTGCACCACGCGCGACGCCACCTTGGCCACGGCGGAGTCGTGGGTGATCATCACGATGGTCTGGCCGGAGGCGTGGAGCTCGTCGAACAGGCCGACGATGCCCTTCCCCGAGGTGGAGTCGAGGTTCCCCGTCGGCTCGTCGGCCAGGATCATCGCCGGACGGTTCACGAGGGCGCGGGCGATGGCCACGCGCTGCATCTGCCCTCCCGAAAGCTCGGTCGGCTTGTGGTCCATCCGGTCCTTCAGGTCCACGCGCTCCAGCATCGCCGCCGCGCGCTCCTGCCGCTCCTTCGTCGGGCACGCCCGCGAAGAGGAGCGGCAGCTCGACGTTCTCGAGGGCCGACGCGTAGGGGAGCAGGTTGAAGTTCTGGAAGACGAAGCCGATGTGCTTGTTGCGGATCTCGGCCAGGCGGTTGCGGTCGAGGCCTCCCACGGTCTCGCCCGAGAGGACGTATTCCCCCGAGCTCGGGCGTGTCGAGGCAGCCGAGGATGTTCATGAGGGTCGACTTGCCCGAGCCCGACGGCCCGACGATGGCCACGTACTCGTTGCCGCCGATGTCGAGGTCGATGTTCCGCGAGCGCCTCGACCTCGACGCGCCCGGTGCTGTAGACCTTGCGGATGCCGCGCATGCGAATCATCACTCGTACCTCAATGAGACCGCCGGGTTGACCGACGCGGCCCGCCGGGCCGGGAAGTAGCCCGCCAGCATCCCGATCGTCCCCAGGACCGTCGCGGTGGCGGCCGCGATGGCCGGGGAGAACGTGGGCCGCCCGAGGAAGTCGAAGGCGTCTCCCTTCAGGGGGAGCACGGAGATGACGCCCATCAGCCCGAGGGCCGCGGCGGTGCCGAGGAGGCCGCCGATCACCGTCATCATCAGCGCCTCGAGGAGGAACGGGGCCATCACCTGGCGCATCTTGGCGCCGAGGGCCATCTTCACGCCGATCTCCCGCGTCCGCTCCTTGACCACCGCGTACATGATGTTCGCGACGCCCATGCCCCCGACGAAGAGGGTGAGGGCCCCGATGATCCCGAGGAACACCTGGATGCCGAGGGCGATGTTGCCGACGATGCGCTGATCCTCGCGGGTGTCCCAGATGCCGAGGGCCCGCGTGTCCTCGGGATCGAACCGGTACTTGCCCGCGAGCACCCGGTAGATCTCGGCCTTCGCCTCGTCGGCCAGCTCCATGGAGACGGGCCGGTAGACGAAGTTCTGGACCTTCTGGCCCGTGAACATCGACTTGAAGGTCGACGCCGGGATCGTGGCCTGGTTCTTGTCGGGGCCGCTGTACATCCCCATCATGACCTTCGTCTGCATGACGCCGATCACCAGGAACGTGGACTGGTCGATGCGCACCGTCTTCCCCACCGGCTCCGCCTCGCCGAAGAGGTCGGTGGCCAGCGAATCGCCGAGCACGACCACGCGCCGCTTCGCGTCCAGGTCCAGCTCGTCGATGAAGCGGCCGCCCGGGCGCGGGATGATGTTCCGGAGGTCTCCGAACGCAGGGTCGACGCCGCGCGTTCGCGCGTTGACGAGCTTCGTGCCGTTGGTGATGGGGGAGAACCTCGCGTATTCCCGGCTGACCGACGCGATGCTCGGGATGCGCCCCTTCAGGATGTCGGCGTCCTCGTCGGTGAACGAGAGGGTGCGCCCCGACGCGAGGCCCATGTAGGCGCGGGTCGTGGATCCGGGCCAGAGGACGCCGATCCCCTCGCCCATGCCGCTCTTGCCCCTGTGGAAGGCGAGCTTCAGGCCCTCCCCGAACGAGAGGAGGAGCACGATCGACAGCGTCCCCCAGGCGATGGCGAGCACCGTCAGGGCGATGCGCTTCCGGTTCCGCGCGGCGTCGTGCTGGAAGAGGCGCCAGACCAGGGCGAGCTCGGCTCGGCTCGGCATCAGGAGAGCTTCAGGGCCACGACGGGGTCCAGGAGCGACGCCTTGCGCGCCGGGAAGTATCCCGCGACGAGGCCGACGATCCCCAGCAGGAGCGTGGTCGTGACGATCGTGACGGGGGACGCCTCGGGCGTGCCCACGTACTCGTCGAGGGATGCCGGGAAGACGGCCATGACGCCCAGGGTGATGAGGAACCCGAGAGCGCCGCCCACGGCGGTCAGGGTGAGGGTCTCCACGAGGAACTGGGTCTGGATGAACCGGGGCTTGGCGCCCACCGCGAGCTTGACGCCGATCTCGCGGGTCCGCTCCTCCACCACGACGTACATGATGTTCGACACGCCGATCCCCCCGACGAGGAGGGTGAAGGAGCCGATGACGGCGAGGAACGCGCGGAAGACGCCGAAGAAGACCTTGAAGAACTTCTCCTGCTCCGTGGTGTCCCACATCCCGATGGCTTCCTTGTCCTTCGGGTCGAACTGGTGCTTCCGTCCGAGGACCTCGTAGACTCGCCGGGTCACCTCGGGAACCATCGACGCCTCCCGCGCCTGGAAGATCACGTCGCTCACGTAGCGCTCGCTGTAGAGCCCCTTGTAGGTCGTGTCGGGGACGAACGCCTTGTCCTGGTCGCGGCCGCTGTAGCTCGAGTCCTGCGCCTTCTTCTCCATGACCCCGATGACCAGGAACGGCACGCTCTCGATCATCACCGTCTTGCCCACGGCGTCCTGGTCGCCGAACAGGTCCGTCTTCAGCTTGTCCCCCAGGAAGACCACGCGCCTCCGCCGGTTGATGTCCAGCTCGTTGACGTAGCGCCCGCCCGCCGCCGGGATGATGTTGCGCATCACGGCGAAGATCGGGCTGTTGGCCGAGATCTGCGGCGAGATCCGCACTCGCTCGCGCCGGAAGGCGTTCTTCTCCTTCTCGTACTCCGCGGAGAACGTGGCCTCGGGGATCTCCCGGCGCAGGAGCTCCATGTCCTCCTCCATGAGCCGGATCCTTCGCCCCTTGCCGAGCCCCTCGAAGGGGAGCGAGGTCCGGGAGGGCCACGCGATCACGATGTTCTCGCCGAGCCCGCGCTGGTTCTTGACGATCCGCTTCTGGAGCGCTTCGCCGAAGGACACGAGGAGCGAAACCGAGACCGTTCCCCACGTGATTCCCAGGAGCGTCAGCAGCGTCCGGAGGCGCTGGTGGCGCACGTCCTGGAGGATCTGGCGGAGGAACGAGAGGTAGGTCACGTGTGGCGGCTCCCGGGGCTACTCGATCTTCTTGGGAGGCCTCTCGACGACGGCCTCCTTCTCCTTGAGGCCTTCGGTCACCTCGACGTTGATGCCGTCGGAGAGCCCGACCTTGATCTCGCGCTTCACGGGCTCCGCGTCCCCCACGCCCGGGAGCTCCACCGTGGACTTGCCGCCGGCGAACGTCACCAGCCTCTCGGGCACCAGGAGGACGTTCTCCTTCTCCCGCACCACGACGTCGGCGTTGGCGGAATAGCCGGCTCGGAGGACGACCCCGGGAGAGGGCAGGAGCGCTATCTCGATGTCGAAGAGCGTGGCTCCCTCTGCGGTCTTGGACTTGGGGGAGATCTTGTAGACCTTCCCGTCCACCTTCGCGTCGGGGAGCGCTCCCACCTTGATGCGGGCCGGCAGCCCCTCCTTCAGCTTGCCCACGTCGATCTCGTCGACCGTTCCCTTGAAGAGGAGCGTCGACATGTCGGCGAGGGTGGTGAGGGCGGTGCCGGCCTGATAGGAGGTGAGGGGGACGACGGGGTCCCCTTCGTGGACGAGGAGCTCGAGGACGGTTCCCGTGGTGGGCGCCCGGATCACCGACTCCACGTTCATGTGCTCGCTCCGGACGTGCCCCTTCTCGACGAGAGCGAGACGCTCGGCGGCGAGGCTCAGCCGGATCTTGGCGTCCTGGATCTCCTTGTCCGCGACCTCCCAGTCCTGGTTGGCGAGGATCCCCTGCTCCTTGAGGGACTGGGAGCGGTCCGACTTCTTCTTCGCCTGGTCGAAGATGTTCTGGGCGATCTCCAGCTCGCGCCGGGCCTCGGTGAGCTCCATCGGGGTCGGGTCGGGGAGGATCTCGAAGAGGGCGTCGCCGGCCTGGACCCGATCGCCCACTTCGCGGTACGACCTCTTCACGATCCCCGAGATCTTGCTCTTCACCGAGATCTCGCGATCGGGGCGGATGGAGCCGACGGCGAGGGCCTTCTCCACGACGCCCCCGCGGACGACGTCCACGGTCTTGAACGCCTTGTCCTTCTTGGAGGTGCTGTAGCTATAGAGACCCGCCGACAGGCCTCCGGCGATCACGACCACGGCGACGCCGACTATACCCTTCCGCATCCGGCCTCCCTTGGCTATCCCATGAGACGCTCCAGGGAGGGGTAGGGTTCAAAAAAGAAGCAGCGGAGCTACTTCCAGGCCACCTGGTTCTTGTAGACGTCCCCCCGTTCGGACGTAATCGGTGACGTCCATCGCCCACGCGCCGACGCCATCCTTCCAGACGTCGGAGAAGACGCCGATGGGCTCCCGCTGGCGCGGCCCCACGTCCCGCAGACGTGGGGCGACGGGCCCTGCCGACAGGGACCCGTTCAGCGTGGTGGCCACGAACATCTCCTTGATGCGGATGGCCTTGGGGCCGTCGTTGATGAGGTAGGCCTTGACGGTGTAGCGGTCCCCGGCCTTGACGTGGGGGGGTGCGACCTCGAAGTCGATGCGCCCCACCACGTCGGGGGCGCGCTTCAGGTCCACGGTGGAGGTGTCGAAGCCCGCCAACCCTCCGGCCGCGCGCTTGTTGCTCTCGGCCGCGGTCCTGTCGAAGACGAACTCCCGCCGCAGGGACGCGGCCGGCTCCGGCGCGGGCGGCGGGGGCTTCGGGGCCTCCGCCACGGGGCGCGCCTCCGGGAGCGAGGGGGGCGCCGCCGTGGGGCGCGTGGCCGTGGGCCGCGCCGCGTCCTCGGCTGCGCCGGCGCGAGGGGCGGGTTGCGCGGCGATGCGCGTCGCGGGTGTCGTCGGGGCGAAGAGCCCGGCGTCCGCCGCCGCCGTCCCGGTCGTCGCCGTGGCCGCGGTCCCGCTCGACTGTGCCGCCGTCTCGCCTCCGGCTCCGGAGCGATCGCGATAGACCGTCAGGTCCATCGGAGCCGAGGCGCGGTCGCCCGCGAGGACGCGGACGCCCAGACGCATCTCGCTCCCCTCGGCCACGCCCAGCTCCGGGATCTCCACGCGCACCTCGTCGGCCTTGGCGCTCAGGACCCGCCCGGTCTGGCCCCCGAAGAGCACGACGTTGGTCTCGGGCGTCGAACCGAACCGGGAGCCGGCGAGCGTCACGGCCTCGCCGGGCCGGGCGCGGGCAGGCGTGATCGCCGCCACGGCCGGTCCGCGTGTTCTCATGTACAAGACCGTCGCCGGCGCCGCCGCGACGAGGATCACCGCCAGGAAGCCGAGAACGACGCTGAACGCGCCCGACCGAGATTCCGCCATGGGCCTCTCAGCGCGAGACGACGAGCCTCGCCACGTAGTCCGATGGTGCGGGCGTTCCGTCCTGGCGCCGGGGCGGCGCGAGCTGGACGAGACGCACCGTGAAGGGGATCGGGGAGCGGGGCGCCATGGGCGTAAGTTTACTACGCCTGGAGGCGTAGGCTACGCTTCGAAGGCGGGGGAGGGATGTTCGAAGCGGCCGAGCTGGGGCGCAGGGTCTCGAAGGACGACTACAAGGCCGAGCTTCCGGACCTGCGGGCCGGCCTGCTGGAGGCGCAGCGCCGCCTCCGAGAGGCGGGCGTCACGACGATCCTCATCCTCTCGGGAGCCGACGGGGCCGGGAAGAGCGAGACCGCGCAGCGCCTGCAGGAGTGGCTCGATCCCCGCGGCCTCGAGACCAGCGCCTTCGGCTCCCCCTCCGACGAGGAGCGCGAGCGACCGGCGTACTGGCGTTTCTGGCGGGCCCTCCCGCCGGCGGGCCGGGTCGGAATCTTCCTGAGCTCCTGGTACACCGATCCGCTCGTCCGGCGGGCGTATGGCCGCAGCCGCGCCTCGGACCTCGAGAAAGACCTCGTCCGGATCGCCTTCCTCGAGCAGCATGCTCGTGGACGCCGGTGTCCTGGTGGTGAAGTTCTGGCTCCATCTCCCGAAGAAGGCGCAGCGGAAGCGCCTCGAGACCCTCGAGAAGAGCCCCGACACCGCCTGGCGCGTTTCGCCCCTGGAATGGAAGCACTACAAGCTCTACGGTCGCTTCCTGAAGGCCTCGGAGGTCATCCTCCGCCGCACCGACTCCGGGCACGCTCCCTGGTTCCTCGTCGAGGCGACCGACGAGCGCTATCGGGAGCTGATGGTCGCGCGCACCCTTCTCGAGGCGCTCCGGAAGCGCCTCGAAGGGGACGACGGCACGCGACGGCCGCTCCGGGCCCTCTCCCCGCTCCGCCAACCGCTCCGGGGGCGTCGGTCACGGTTCTCGACCGCGTGGATCTCTCCGCCACGATCTCCGCGGACGCCTACGAGCGGAAGCTCCTGAAGCTCCAGGGGCGTCTTCACCGCCTCACCCGAGTCGCCTCGGAAAAGAAGCGCTCGAGCGTCATCGTCTTCGAGGGGTGGGACGCCGCGGGCAAGGGGGGCAGCATAAGGCGTCTCACGGAGGCCATCGACGTCCGCTTCTGCCGCGTCATCCCCATCGCGGCCCCGACCGACGAGGAGCGGGCCCACCACTACCTCTGGCGCTTCTGGCGCCACCTCCCGCGCGCCGGCCGCGTGACGATCTACGACCGGTCCTGGTACGGGCGGGTCCTCGTGGAGCGGGTGGAGGGCTTCGCCACCGAAGGGGAGTGGATGCGCGCCTACCTGGAGATCAACGACTTCGAGGACCAGCTGGCCGAGGCGGGCGTCATCCTCGACCAAGTTCTGGATCCACGTGAGCCCGGAGGAGCAGATGCGGCGCTTCGAGGAGCGGCAGCGGACGCCCTACAAGCAGCACAAGATCACCGACGAGGACTGGCGCAATCGGGACCGGTGGGGGGCCTACGAGAGCGCCGTGAACGACATGGTCGTGCGCACCAGCACCCGCGCCGCGCCCTGGACGCTCGTGGCCGGGAACGACAAGAGGCACGCCCGGATCCAGGTGCTCGAGACCGTCTGCCGGCGCCTCGAGCGCGCCCTATAAGGAGTCCCGCCATGAGATGCCTCATCGCCCTCCTCGCCGTGCTGGCTGCCCCGGCGGCAGCCACCGCCCAGACCGTCAAGGTCGATTACGACGCCAAGGCGGACTTCTCCCGATACCGGACGTTCGCCTGGTCCGAGGCGCAGGAGCCCGCCAAGAACCCCGCCAACCACATCCGGATCACGGTCGCCGCGGAGAGGGAGCTGGCGGCGAAGGGGCTCCAGAAGGCCGAGAGCGGCCCCGCGGACGTCCGCGTCCGCTACTACTCGAAGATCGAGAAGAAGCTCAAGAGCTCCAGCCGGCAGGAGAGCGGGACATGGCAGCCCAACGACCTTCGGACCGTGGTCGACGTCTCGCGGGTCGACCAGGGGACCTTGATCCTGGAGTTGAGCGACGGCGAATCGCGGGCCGTCGTGTGGCGGGGGACGGCGGTCGGCGTCGCCCCGCGGCCGGACCTGGTGGCCGAGGTCATCGACGCGTCGATGAAGAAGATCGTCGCGGCCTATCCCCCCAAGCCCGCGCCCGCGCCCGCGCCGTAGCGCTCCCTCGCGGGGCTCACCGTCCGAGGGCGGCGCTCACGATCTCCTGCGCCTCGCTCAGGATCGCCTCGAGGTGTTCCGGGCTCTTCAGGCTCTCCGCGTAGACCTTGTAGACGTCCTCGGTGCCCGACGGGCGCGCCGCGAACCAGCCCGAGGCCGCGGTGACCTTGAGGCCGCCGATCGCCGCGCCGTTTCCCGGCGCCTCGGTGAGGCGAAGGAGGATGGGCTCGCCGGCCAGCGACGTCGCCGTCACGGCGGCCGGCGACAGCTTCCCGAGCGTCGCCTTCTCCTCGCGCGTCGCCGGGGCGTCGACCCTCCGGTAATAGGGGGTCCCGAAGGCCGCCGCCAGCTCCGAGAAGTGCTCCCCGGGATCCTTCCCGGTCGACGGCCGTGATCTCCGCGGCCAGGAGGTCGAGGAGGATGCCGTCCTTGTCGGTGGTCCAGGCGCCGCCGTCCCGGCGGAGAAAGCTGGCGCCGGCGCTCTCCTCGCCGCCGAAGCCCAGCGAGCCGTCGAGCAGCCCGCCGACGAACCACTTGAAGCCGACGGGAACCTCGAGCAGCCTCCGGCCGAGGGAGAGCGCGACCTTGTCGATCAGGCTGCTGCTGACGAGGGTCTTGCCCACGGCGGCCCCCGCGGGCCAATCGGGGCGGTGGGTGAAGAGGTACCGGATCGCGACCGCCAGGTAGTGGTTCGGGTTCAGCAGGCCGGCCGACGGCGTCACGATCCCGTGGCGGTCGGCGTCGGCGTCGTTGCCGAACGCCACCTGGAACCGGTCCTTCAGGCCGATCAGGTTCGCCATCGCGTATCGACTGGAACAGTCCATCCGGATCTGCCCGTCGTGGTCCAGGGTCATGAAGGCGAACCTCGGATCGACCTTCGGGTTCACGACCGTCAGGTCGAGGCCGTAGCGCGCCCGGATCGGCTCCCAGTACGCGACGCTGGCGCCCCCCAGGGGGTCGGCGCCGATGCGTATTCCGGCGCGGCGGATCGCCTCCATGTCGATCGCCGACGAGAGCGCATCGACGTAGGGGAGGACGAAGTCGTACGCGTGGGTCGACGGTGCGCGGAGGGCCGCCTCGTACCCGATCCGCTTCACCCCGGCGTTTCCGGCGGCGAGGAGGGCGTTGGCGCGCGCCTCGACCACGCGCGTCACGTCCACGTCGGCCGGGCCGCCATGGGGAGGGTTGTACTTGAACCCCCCGTCCCGGGGCGGGTTGTGGGACGGCGTCACGACGATGCCGTCGGCTCGGTCCCTCCTTCCTCCCCCGTTCCAGGCCAGGATCGCGCGGGAGATGGCCGGCGTGGGCGTGAAGCCCTCGTCCCGCTGGTAGAAGACCTCGACCCCGTGCGCCGCGAGGACCTCGAGCGCCGTCCGCTGGGCCGGAGCGGAGACGGCGTGGGTGTCCATCCCCAGGTACAGGGGGCCGTCGATTCCCTGGGCGCGCCGGTATTCGCAGATCGCCTGCGTCGTCGCGAGGATGTGGGCCTCGTTGAAGCTGCCGTCCTCGGGGGACCCGCGGTGGCCGCTCGTGCCGAACGCGACACGCTGGCGGGGGTCGCCCGGATCGGGCGCCACGTCGTAGTACTGGCCGATCAGGCGATCGACGTCGATGAGCTGGTCGGCGGGGGCCGGCTTGCCGGCGAGCGGGGACAGCGCCATGGCCCCGGCATCCTATGTTATTTCCCGCGGGATTCCTCGCGGCCGGCGGCGCCCCGAGCGCCCCTCGGGCGCTTGAGAACCGTAAACGAAATGTTTATGGGATTCCGGTGATGCCAGCCCCGTCATCGAGGGCAAGGGCTCGCCGAGGCCTCAGCCGGGGATCTGGGCGAGGAGGCGGGTCACCGTCTCGACGGCGCGGGCGAGATTGTCTTCCGCGCCCGCCAGGGCTTGCTCGAGGGTGGCCGGCCCAGGTGCTATGCCCTGGACCGCGACGAGGCCGCGCGCGTAGAGCGCCTCGTACCCGGGCGAGACGCTCCCGGCGAAGGCGATCACCGGTACTCCCTGGCGTCCCGCCCTGCAGGTGACCCCGGCTACCACCTTGCCCCGAGGCGTCTGCTCGTCGATGCGTCCCTCGCCGGTGAAGACCACCGTCGCGCCGCGGAGCGCGGCGTCGAAGCCGAGCGCGTCCAGCACCAGGTCGATCCCGGGCACGATCGTTCCGCCGCAGGCCGCGAGGCCCGCGCCGAGCCCTCCCGCCGCGCCGCCGCCGGGCAGCATCCCGACGTCCTTGCCGGTGTCGCGCCGGAGGATGTCGGCGAAGCGCCGGAGGTTCGCGTCGAGCACCGCGACCATCTCGGGAGTCGCTCCCTTTTGCGGACCGAAGACGACGCTCGCGCCCTCGGGGCCGTGAAGCCGGTTCGTCACGTCGCTGGCGACGCGCATCGACACGGCGCGAAGTCGGGGGTCGAGGGCCCCGAGGTCGATCCGCGCGATCCCCGCGAGCGCCCCGCCGCCGCGGCCCACCGGCTGCCCGCTCCCGTCCAGGAGCTGCGCCCCCAGCGCCTGGAGCGCCCCCGCGCCGCCGTCGTTCGTCGCGCTGCCTCCGATCGCCACGATCAGGCGTCGCGCGCCGCGATCGAGGGCGGCCCTGATCAGCTCGCCGGTGCCGAACGTCGTCGTGACGAGCGGGTTCCGCCGGTCGACGGGCACGAGGTGGAGCCCGCTCGCCTCCGCCATCTCGACGACCGCCGTCTCGCCGTCGCCCAGCATGCCGTAGCGAGCGACGACGGGGGTACCCAGGGGACCGGTGACGGTGGCCTCGTGGAGCGTGCCGCCGGAAGCCCACACGAGCGTCTCCGCCGTTCCCTCGCCGCCGTCGGCCACCGGGAGCAGCACGACCTCGGCCTCGAGAAGCGCCGCGCGGACGCCCCGCTCCATGGCCTCCGCCGCGCGCCTCGCGCTGAGGCTCTCCTTGAACGAATCGGGGGCGAGGACGAACTTCATGACGAAGCGAGGATACCCGTCCGGGTGCGCCGCGGGAAGCAGCATGGAAACCCCCCGGCATCTCGCGTAGATTGGGAGCGGCTCCGGAGGTTCCCTGGCTTCCCACCCCCACGCCGAGCGCCTGCGACGCCTCATCCTGAGCCCCGTCGGGTTCTGGTTCTGGCGCTGGCGGAGCCTGCCCCTCGCCGCCTTTGCGCGCCTTCGGGTCGAAACCCTCGACGACACGATCGCCGCGGTTCGGCTTCCCGGCGGCTGGCGCACCCGGAACCCGTTCCGGTCGACCTACTTCGCCGCCCAGGCCATGGCGGCGGAGATGTCCACGGGCGCGCCGCTCCTCGTGGCCGTCGCGGCGTCCGGGGCCTCCCTGTCGACGCTCGTGACGGGAATCGAGGGAAGGTTCCTGAAGAAGCTCGTGGGGATCGGGCGCTTCACGTGCGACGACGTCGCCCTTCTGCGCGCCGCGGTCTCTCGCGCCGCAGAGACGGGAGGCCCCGAGGCCTTCACCGCGCGCTCGATCGGACGAGACGAGGCGGGGGAGGTGGTCTCGGAATGGGCCTTGAGCTGGTCCGTGAAAAGGCGCTCCTGACGGGAGCGCGGGGAGGACGAGCGATGGTGGGAACGAGAGCCTTCGTGGTCGCCGCCGCATTCGCAGCCGCAGCTCCCTCGTGGGCGGAGGACTTCACCGAGCCGAAGAGCGGCGAGGCCTTCGCGCTGAAGCGGGACGAGGGGACCCTCCTCGGGGCGGGGCTCAGGGTCAAGAAGATCGCCTTCGTGAAGGTCAAGGTCTATGCCGCCGGGCTCTACGTCGGCGACGCCGCCCTCGCCGGGCCCCTCGCGGTCCACAAGGGGAAGACCACGACCGCCGCGTTCTACAAGGACCTCGTCTGGGGAGATTTCCCGAAGGAGATCGTCCTTCGCTTCACGCGCGACCTGGGGCAGGAGAGGATCCAGGACGCGATGCGCGAGGCCCTGTCCTCTGCCGAGAAAGCGCCCCTCGACACCTTCGTCTCCTACTTCCCCGAAGTCCGCACGGGAGAGGAGTGCATCCTCCGGTGGGGCGCGGGAGGCGTTCTCGAGGCGGTCATGGCCGGGAAGCCGAAGCCCCCCATCGCCAACAAGGCCTTCGCCGCCGCCGTCTTCGCCCTCTACCTGGGCGAGACGCCGCTCCAGGACGACCTCAAGACCGACCTCGTCTCGCGCGCCGCCCAGGTCCTCGGCCCCTGACGACGCCCCGGTCGCCAGGGGCGTAGACGGGGCGCCCGAAGCGGGGGACGCTCAGGCGCGGTGAAGCGCCTTCGCTCGACGGTCGGGCACGACGCGGATACCTGCACCGACCGACGCCCCCGCTTCAGGCGCCCCGTCTACGCCTGAAGGCGACGTCTAGCGCGAGGGGCTGACGGGGTCGCCCGGAGTGGACACGATCACGCGGCCGGTTCCCCTCTCGAACAGGACGAGGCGGGCGTGCCCCGCCGCCACCGGCACGTCGAAGGCGCGGCCCTCCACCTTCAGCCGACGCCGGCCCGCGACAGGGGTCTCGTTGGAGCAGACGGCCAGCACCGCCCTGGGCGCCTTGAGCAGCCGGGCCGCGATCCGCGTCTCCGAAGGCTGAGTCTCGACGCCCGCGGCCTGGAGCGCGGCGCCCAGGAGGGCGGCGAGGGGCTCCTGCTCCCGGGCGAACTCCAGCGGCAGAGGCTCGTGCCAGATCGGGCTGTCGAGTCTCGCCGGCTCGGGCTTCACGCTCCGCCGGAGCTTCTCGGAGAGGAGCCCCTCGAAGGTGGCCCAGCCTCCTCCCCACCGCGTCGGCTCGTGGAGAGCCACGGGTCGGCCGGCGTCGACGACACCGAGGGCCGCGAGCGACTCGGTGGCGCGGCCGTAGGGATCCCCCTCGACGGCGCCCGTGAAGAGGACGCGGGTCCCGGCCTTCGAAGCCTGGAGGAGGGCCCGCGCGGCACCCTCTTCCAACATCTCGGGAGAGGGCACGAGGACCAGGCGAGCGTCACGCAGGCGCTCGGGGGTGAGCCGCAGCTCCGAGAGGGCCGTGGGGACGATTCCCCAGCGCTCGGCCAGGAGGGCGCACGTGACGCTTCGTGGCGTCGACGCCTCCGGGGCGGCCCGCGAAGAGCCGCGAGTGGGGAATCACGAGGACGACCGGGTCCGGCTCGAAGTCGTCGAGCCAGGGCGACGCCTCGCGGAAGAACTGCGCGAACTCCGAGAGGACGTCCAGCTCCGGCTTCGCGGTGCCGTCGGGACGGAAGATCCCGATGACGGCCTCGTTGTCGATGGGCTGGTAGGGGTTGATGTTCCACGCCCACTCGACGGCCCCCGCGCCGCGCGACGCGAAGGCGTAGGCGAACTTGCGCTCGAGGAGGCCCGCCGCAACGGCCGGGGTGCGCCAGTGGTTTCCGTCGGCGTCCTCGAGGCGCATGAGCCCCGTCTCCTGGTGCAGGCTCGGCTTCTCCGGGACCTTGGTCACGACGCCGTCCCAGAGCAGGTCGTCGTTGTTCCACCACGTGTGGACCGCGGTGTAGTCGAGAGCGTCGTAGTAGAGCTGCTGGGCCGGTCGCGTTCCGGTCCCGCCCTCGTCCTGGCCGAGCGTCACGAGCACGTCGCCGCCCGCCGCACGCAGCGTGTCCCGGAGCGTCGCGCGCCCAGCCCCGCCACGACCCACTGCGAGAACTCCGCGAAGTCGCGCGTCTTCCGGGGACGCCGCGCTCTCCCGGATGAAGTTCTGGTAGATCTCGTCGGCCCTGGGCATCGACAGGACGTCGCCAGACGCCTCGCGCCAGAGATCGCGCAGGGCGCCGGCGTCGTCGCCGTGCTTCGCGCGCAGCCACTCGGCCCAGGCCCTTCGCTCGTTGTCGTCCCGAATCGGCAGGTTCTGCCACACGCCTTCGGGCGGGGCGTAGGACGGCTCGTTGATCAGGTCCCAGTGGATCCACGGCACGCCCCGGTATCGGCTCGCGAACAGGGTCAGGAGCGCGCGCTGCCCTTCGAGGGCGCGCGGGTCGAGGTAGGGGTGCGTGCCGCCGTAGGCGGGGGGCAGGAAGGCGAACAGGTTGAAGCAGACCGGGATGCCGTGCTTCGCCGCGGTCAGGACGTAGGCGTCGAGGGCCGAGAGCACGCCCTCGTCCACGGCCCCCGGATCCAGCATGGCCCGCGCCCACCCCGTCCACAGCCCGGTCCGCACGAAGTTCACCCCCCGGCGCGCCATCTCGGCGAAGTCGCGGTCCCAGACGTCCGGGTTGGGCTCGAAGAGGAACTTGCGGTGGACGTCCGACGCCATGTAGGTCGTGCCGACGACGGGAGCCACGCGTCCGTCGCGCCGGAGCCAGTCGCGCGACGCCGAGAGACGGGGGCCGCTGGCCAGGAGCGCCGCGTCCTTGACCCAGAAGCCCGTGGTGGCCGACCCGGGGCGCCAGGGCGCGTCGGGAAGCCGCACCTCGGCGTGGTAGAGCCCCGCGGGCAGGGGCGTCGTCGTGGCCACGCGCAGGACACCCGTCCGCAGGCCGGCTTCTCCTTCGAGAGGCGTCTCCCCTTCGAAGACCACCCCACCGCTGTCGGAGCGCACCGTCACGACGGCCCGGTGTGCCGCGGCCTCGGCGGTTCGTGTCCACGGGCGCAGGACCACCACGCGCAGCGAGGCCGCGTCGCCGGGATCGACGGTGGCTCGGACGGGGCGGGCCTCGACCTGGCCGGCGCCTTCGAGAGCCCGTTCCACGGCCTCGCGGATCACGGCGGCAGGAAGCGCGGCGTCGGAGGGCGCCAGGACCCAGCGCCCGCCGGCTCCGTCGCCGCGCAGCCGATCGATCTCGAGGAGCGGGCAGGCCCGTGGCACACCGGCCGCGTCGACGACGTGGACGAGGGGCCGCACGACCGCGTCCCGGGGCCCGGCGGTGCCCTGCTCCTCGGGAAGCTCGGGTCGCGTCGCCAGCCGGAGCGTGAGAGCCCACGTCCTCCTGGGCGCATCGCCGAGAGCCGACGTCCACCCCGTGCCCGGCACCACGACGGCGCGGAGCGGAGCCGCCAGATCGGCGCTCGCGACGAGGTCGGCCGGGCCGATGAGCAGGTCGTGGGCGAACGTGGGCTGACGTGTCGCCGCCACGAAGCGCTTCGTCGTCTCCTCGGCCCCGGACACTTCCCGCACGGGCTGCTGGAACGGCGCGCCTCCCAGGACGACGAGCCCGCCCCCTCCCCGGAGGAACGCGCGGATGGCCGGCCATGCGTCCACGGGGAAGGCGCTTCCATAGGGGAGGATCAGGACGTCGACCCGGTCGAGGCGCAGCCCGTCGGTGAGCGCCGCCGCCGAGGCCATCGTCTCCACGGGGAGACCCGCCAGGGCTCGATCGAGGGTCGCTTCCTCGAGGACCGGAGCATCCACCGTGGGAAAGCCCGCGGCGCGGAACAGGGCGGCCCTTGGTGGACGCGCCGCGTCGCGCACCGTGGGCGGCTGGGCGTCCCCCGCGAGGGCCCACGTCGGTCCGAAGAGGAGGGTGCCTCCCAGAAGAGACACCACGAGCCGCACCCGACGATCGCGCAGGAACATGCGCCGGAGGGTACGGGAAGGGTGGCGACCGGTCAACGCGGCGCGCGGCACGCGGCGCGCGGTCGCGCTCGCCGACCTCGCGGGGGTACGATGGATTTGGAGAGCGAGGTGCCCATGGGCGACGCCGTGATCGTGAGCAGCGTTCGGACGGCCGTGGGGAAGGCCCCCAAGGGGACCCTCAAGCAGACCCGCCCCGACGACATGGCCGCGGCCGCCCTGCGCGCCGCCCTCGGCCGCGTGCCGGCCCTCGAGCCCGGAAGCGTCGACGACGTCATCGTGGGGTGCGCCATGCCCGAGGCGGAGCAGGGGATGAACATGGCGCGCCAAGCGGCGCTCCTCGCCGGGATCCCGGTGACGGCCGGGGCCATGACCGTCAACCGATACTGTTCCTCCGGGCTCAACGCCATCGCCCTCGGCGTCAACGCGATCCGGGCGGGGGAGGCGGAGGTCGTCGTGGCCGGGGGCGCGGAGTCGATGAGCCTCATCCCCATGGGAGGGCACACGATCGCCCCGAACCCTACGCTGACCGACACCTATCCCGACGTGTACCTCGGGATGGGCGTGACTGCCGAGATCGTCGCCCAGAAGTACGGGATCTCCCGCGAGGACGCCGATGCCTTCGCCCTCGCGTCGCACCAGAAGGCGGTCGCCGCCCTGGACGCCGGCCGCTTCAAGGAGGAGATCGTCCCGCTGACCGTCGGGAGCAACGGGACCTCGGCGTCGTTCGACGCCGACGAGGGGCCGCGCCGGGACACCAGCCTCGCGGCGCTGGCCGCTCTCCGCCCGGTCTTCGCGGCCAAGGGCGTCGTCACCGCCGGGAACTCGTCACAGATGTCCGACGGCGCCGCCGCCACCGTGCTCGTCTCGGAAGCGAAGGCGAAGAGCCTGGGCCTCCGGCCCCTCGCGCGGCTCGTCACCTACGCCGTCGCCGGCGTCCCTCCCGAGATCATGGGGATCGGTCCCGTGGAGGCCGTGCCCAAGGCCCTGAAGCAGGCCGGGCTGAAGCTCCAGGACATCGGCATCATCGAGCTGAACGAAGCATTCGCGACCCAGGCGCTGGCAGTCATCCGAACCCTGGGCCTCGATCCCGGCGATCGTGAACGTCAACGGCGGAGCCATCGCCCTCGGCCATCCCCTGGGCTGCACCGGCGCCAAGCTCACCGCCCAGATCCTCCACGAGATGGAGCGCCGCAAGCTCCGCTACGGCCTCGTCACGATGTGCGTCGGCGGCGGCATGGGCGCCGCCGGCATCTTCGAACGCCTGTAGCCGAACGCAGGACGGAAACGGCACCACAGAGTCACAGAGGCACAGAGAGAAACAACGGCAACGAAACAACGGAAACGAAGCAACGGACACCACGGAGACACGGAGAGCACGGAGGAGGAAGTCGGCCGGCACGTTTCGGATGAAAGCCGACTCGTTCCGGAGCGAGTCGGTCTGTGGCGTAGGTGCAACGTTTCGAGGAGCTGATCCCCAGGGCTCAGGACCCTCGGCTCAAGAGATAGGGCGCCGCCTTGCCGGATGCAGCCGCTTGGGGCACGATCCGCGAGAGGCGTAGAGGCCCGCATCCGATGCTTCAGTCGGGGTGATAGAGCAACGCGGGCCTCTCCGAGCTCCCGAACGCGGTCTTCCTTACGAGGAGCCGGGCGCGTTCGGGAGCGTCCCCTCGCGGGTCGTGCCCTGAGCGGCCCTCAGGCCGACGTGGCGGGCGGCGTCTTGAGGTAGAGCGGGGACGTGCCCAGCTCCTTCCACTTCTCCGGAAGAGCGTAGAACGGGTTCGGCGTCTCGATGCAGACGCCGCAGCGGATGCACCCCTGGATCTCCGGGCAGTGGGGAGACAGGGCCTCGTTGCGGCTCTTGTCCAGCTCCCGCAGGAAGTACGCCTTGCTCACGCCGTTGTCGACGATCTCCCAGGGGAGGATCTCGTCGCGCTCGCGCCCGCGGAAGAGGTAGAACGCGGGGTCCAGCCCCGCGGCCTTCATCCCGCGCTTCAGGTCGACACCCTCCACGCACGAGATCTCGAGGGCGTCGGCCACGCGGCGGTCGGCCAGCGCCAGGATCGACTGCGAGACGCCGGTGCGGGCGCTCTTGCAGATGGCGTCCACGTTGGGCATCTTCCCGAACGCCTTGCGGAGGTACTGGAGCTTCCGGTCGGTCTCCTTCGGGTCCTCCATCGGTAACCACTGATAGGGCGTGCCGGGCTTCGGCACGAAGGGGTTCACCGAAGGATGGATCCGCCCCACGCGTCCGCGCTTGCGTCCCACGTCGAGCATCCGCTCGCGGATCTGCGCCGTGAGCTCCACGATGGCCTCGACGTCGGCGTGCTCCTCCCACGGCAGGCCCACCATGTAGTAGAGCTTGAGGTTCTGGATGCCGTTCTCGAAGATCCACGTGGCCTTCTCGAGGATCTCGTCGTTGGTGAACTGCTTGTTGAGGATCTTCCGCATCCGGTCGGAGCCGCATTCCGGCGCCAGCGTCAACCCCTGGACGCCGGTGTCGGCGAGCTTGAAGACGAAGCCGGGGGTCAGGTCGTCGAGGCGGAGCGAGGCCACCGAGACCTCGAAGCCCAGCCCCGCCAGGTCGTCGACGATGCCGTCGATCTCGGGGTGGTCGCAGACGGCCGTCGATACGAGGCCGATCTTGTCGGTGTGGACGCGAACCTCGCCGGGCCCGGTCCACGATCTCCTTGCGGGAGAAGCCCCGCACCGGGAGGTAGTTGTAGCCGGCCCAGCAGAAGCGGCACATGCAGGGGCACCCCCGCGAGATCTCCACCATGAACTTCATGGACATCTCGGTGTGGGGCGTGAGGATCACCGACTGGGGGAGCGCCATCTGCCCGGGCCACCCGCGCTGGCGGATCACCGTTCCGGGGCCGTCGTAGCCGGCCACGGTCCCGTCGTCCTTGTAGCGGACCTCGTAGCGCGACGGGACGTAGAAGCCGTCCTTCGGGGAGAGGGCGTCCAGGCCCTTCCGCGGATCCGGGGCACCCAGCAGCGCGCCCATCATCTTGGGGACCAGGCTCTCGCCCTCGCCCACGGCGATCAGGTCCGCGAAGGGCGCCAGGGGCTCGGGGTTCAGGAACATCGCCGCGCCGCCGAGGAGCACCAGGGGATCCCGCGGGCCGCGATCCTTGGCGCGGAGCGGGACCCCGGCGAGGCGCAGCATTCGGAGGACGTGGACGTAGTCGTTCTCGAAGGAGACCGAGAAGGCCAGGACGTGGAACGACCCGAGGTCGGTGCCCGACTCGAAGCTCGTCAGGCGCTGGCCGCTGCGCTCCAGGTCTTCGCGATCGGCGTCGTCGGGAAGGAACGCCCGCTCGCAGAGGACGTCATCGTAGGCGTTCAGGAGCTGGTAGACGCCCTGGAAGCCCAGGTTCGACATCCCCACGAAGTACAGGTTGGGGTAGCAGAGGGCGATGCGGAGGGACCCCGCGCGCTTGACGTCGGCCAGGTAGACCTCGGCGGCGCGCAGCTCCCGATGGCGGTCGTGGAGTCGCCGGCTCAGAACTGGAGCGAGGCGGTGAGCCCCACGCCCTTCCCGCCCGGTCCCGTCGACGGAGAGATGCTGAGCTGGGCATGGGGCTCCGACAGAGGCTCGCTGTCGCGGCGCGTGACGGTGCGTCCCACCAGGTACCCCACGGTCGCTCCTCCCACGACGTCGGAGAGCCAGTGGACGTTCTTCTCCATGCGCCCGACGCCGATGAGGGCCGCGAAGGCGAAGGCCGGAACGCCGAGCTTGGGTCCGTAGTAGTGGTTCGCGACGGTCGCCCAGGCGAAGGCGTCGGAGGTGTGCCCCGAGGGGAACGAGAGGTGGTTGGACTCGTCGGGCCGGAGCCGGTGGGCCGGGTACTTGATGGCCGTCGTGAAGGCGGCGTTCACGAGGAAGGCCTGGGCGATGTCGTAGGTCGCATCGCGGAAGCGCCGGTGGTTGGGAGACAGGCGGCCCGCGATGTAGAGCGAGGCGGCGAGAGGCGTGAGGACGATGGGCCTTCCGAGCCAGTCGGCGAAATCACCCAGCCACTTGGCCTTGCGGCCGTCCACGGTGAAGTAGCGCTGGACGTTGTCGTCGAACGGAGTGGCCAGGAGCGTGGCCCCGGCGCCGATGCCGAACGGGATGAGGTTGTCCTTGGAGAACATCCCCACGGCGTTGCGGCCCAGGTTTGGAAAGAATCGCTTGCTGGTCCGGCGCCCGTCGGGATGGGGTGCCGGGGCCGGAGTCTCTCCTGCGGTGGACGGCGCCGCAACGCCGGCAGGCGTCGGGTCGTCCTCGAGGGTGAGATCGGCCCCGAACGCAGGGGGAACGAAGGCCAGCAGGGCCAGAAGGACGGCGACGCGGGAGACGTTGACCACGGGTTCGGGGCTCCTCTCACGGGCGAGAGGCCCGCGAACCCGCCATTATACGATGGTCAGTCGCCCCCCGCCCCCTGCTTGCGAAGGAACGCCGGCACGTCGAGGTCCAACCGCCCCCCGCCCCCCGCCGCGGCCTTGGGATTCGGGGTCTTGCGGTAGAAGCCCCCGCCGGCATCGGCCGCCGGGAGGGGAGTCTGGATGGCGGCGGTGGGGCCCACGTAGTTCGAGAGGTCCACCGGCGTCGGCGCCACCTTGCGCGAGCCGCGGCTGAAGCCGGTGGCGATGACGGTGACCTTGACGGCGTCTCCCATCGACTCGTCGGTCACGATTCCGTAGATGACGTTGGCGTCCGGGTCCGCGACCTTGGTGATGAGGGCGGTGGCTTCCGCGGCCTCGGCCAGGGACAGGTCCGCGCCGCCGGTGATGTTGACGATGATCCCGCGGGCGCCCTCGATGGAGCTGTCCTCGAGGAGCGGGTTCGAGACGGCGCGCTGTGCGGCCTCGACCGCGCGGTTCTCTCCCTCGCCGATGCCGGTTCCCATGACGGCCTGGCCCATTCCCTTCATCACCGCGCGCACGTCGGCGAAGTCGAGGTTGATCTGGCCCGGGATGGTGATGATGTCGCTGATGCCCTGGACGGCCTGTCGCAGCACGTCGTCGGCGATGCGGAACGCCTCCGAGACCGGCGTGTTGCGCGCCACGGTCTGGAGGAGGCGGTCGTTGGGGATGGCGATGACGGAGTCGACGCACTCCTTGAGCTGGGCGAGCCCCTCCAGGGCCTGTCCCATCCGCCGCTTCCCCTCGAGGGCGAAGGGGAGCGTCACGACGGCCACGGTGAGGACGCCCGAGCTCTCGCCGCCGAGCTGCCCGGCGATGGAGGCGACCACGGGCGCGGCGCCCGTCCCCGTTCCGCCGCCGAGGCCGGTCGTGATGAAGACCATGTCGGCGCCCTCCAGGGCGTCGCAGATCTTCTCGGTGTCCTCGACGGCCGCCTGCCGGCCCACGTCGGGGCTGGCCCCGGCGCCGAGGCCCTTGGTGAGCTTGCCGCCGATCTGGATCTTCACGGGCGCGCGGTTCCCGCGTAGCGCCTGGAGGTCGGTGTTCACCGCGATGAACTCGATCCCCTGAAGCCCCGAGGAGATCATCCGGCTCAGGGCATTGCCGCCCCCGCCGCCGATTCCGACGACCTTGATCCGCGCACCGCGGGTCTCGTCGTCGGCGAACATGATCCGTCCGGGTCCTTCGTTCTGGTTTGCCATTTTCAGATGCCCTCCGAACAACCGGTCATGAATCCGCAGCGCAGGCAGACCCTCTTGCAATGGGCGGCGAGCACACTATAACCGCACATCTCGCAACGTGGCTCGCCCCCGTCGTGAAGAAGCTTGGCGGTGCGATGTCCCGTCTCTCGTTGCGCGCCCGCACCGACGGGGAGCGGCGGGAACGCCGCGCCTTCTCGCTTCATCTCCATGCGTGCTCCTCCCGGTCAGAAGAAGTCCGAGAACCAACCCATGAGGCGCCCGGTGACCTTGCCGAAGGTCCCCGTCGCCGCCTGCCGCGACGCCCCGATTCCGCGGTGCGCCCGGTTGCGATAGCCGCAGAGCACGAGGCCCACGGCCGTGGAATAGACGGGGCTCGCGACGACGTCCACGAGACCGCCGATCCCCGCGGGCGTCCCGCGGCGGACCGGCATGTCGAAGATCTGCTCGGCGATCTCGGGCATCCCCTCGAGGATCGCCCCGCCCCCCGTGAGGACGACGCCGCTGTTCAGCGAGCGGTCGAAGCCCGCGCGGCGGATCTCGGTCAGGACCATCTGGCAGATCTCCTCCGCCCGGGCCTGGATCACGTCCCCGAGGACCTGGCGCGCCATGATCCGGGGCTTGCGCCCGCCCACGCTCGGCACCTCGATCGAGTCCTCTTCGGGAACCATCGACGTGAGGGCGCAGCCGTGCTTCTTCTTGATCTTCTCGGCCTCGTTCACCGGCGTGCGGAGGGCCACGGCCACGTCGTTGGTGAAGTGCTCGCCTCCGACCTGCAGGACCGCGGTGTGCCAGAGCGACCCCTTCTCGAAGATCGCGATGTCGGTGGTCCCGCCGCCGATGTCCACGATGGCGACGCCCAGCTCCTTCTCGTCGGGGGTGAGGCAGGCTTCGGCCGCCGCGAGCTGGGTGAGGACGGTGTCGCTCACCTCGAGCCCCGCGCGGTTCACGCACGTGACGGTGTTCTGCGCCGACGTCGAGGCGCAGGTCACCACGTGGACGTTCACCTCGAGGCGGGTCCCCGTCATCCCGGTCGGGTCGCCGATCCCGTCCTGGTCGTCGACCACGAACTCCTGGGGGAGGACGTGGAGGATCTCGCGGTCCATGGGGATCGAGACGGCCTTGGCGGCGTCGATGGACCGGGCGACGTCCTCGCGCTCGATCACGCGGCTCTTCCCCGAGACGGCGATGACGCCGCGGGAGTTGAAGCCGCGGATGTGGGTCCCCGCGATGCCGACGTAGGCCGAGCCGATCTCGACGCCGGCCATCAGCTCCGCCTCCTCGACCACGCGCTTGATCGACTCGACGGTGGCCTCGAGGTTGATGACGACGCCCTTGCGGAGGCCCTTGGACTCGGCCTGGCCGATGCCGATGACGTCGAGTCGGCCTTCCTCGGTGATCTCGGCCACGATCGCGCAGACCTTGTGGGTCCCGATGTCGAGGCCGACGACGTAGCGGTCCTTCTTCTTCGCCAGGGCTACCTCCCTCGGCCGCTTGCCGCGGCCGTATCGGTGGTCGGATTCCTACCGGGCGTCCCCGCGGACGCCACCTTGAAGTACTCGCCGTCCGCCGGCTTCGCGTAGATGCGATCCCGGAATCGGAGGTCGAAGTACTCGGTCTTCGGGCACCTCTGGGCGAGGTCCGCCCGGAGACCGAGAAACGTCATGAGCTTCTTCCTGTAAGGAGGGTTGCCCATCCGCAGGACCTCGCCGGCGCCCCTGAGGCCGACCCTCAGGTCGCCGCTGTCCTCGAACTGCACCTCGGAGACCTCCGTCGCGAGGTCGCCCAGGTCCTTCAGCAGGGTGCCGGCGCGCTGGGCCCGGTCGCGGCGCGCGTCCCCCTCGATCCCCGCCAGGCCCCGCACGATCGGCAGGTCGAAGCCGGCGGTGCGCGGACCGAACAGCTCGATGAGGGTCCCCTCTCCGTCCATGAGGTAGAGGCCGTTCGCCTCCACCAGCGCGACGGGGACCCGCTCCTGGATCTCCACCTGGAGCGTGTCGGGGAGCGTCCGCCTCACGGTGGCCTCGGCCACCCAGGGGGACGATCGCAGCCGGCCTTTGAGGGAGTCGATGTCGAGGCCGAGGATGTTCTCTCCCACGGCCGGACCCAGGAGCTCGCGGACCTCTCCCTCGGAGAGGAACCGGCTCCCGTGGACCTGGACGCGTCCCACCCGGAGGCGGTCGCTCGCCATGACGCGCGCGTACCCGGCCCAGAGGGCCGCGACGGAGAGCGCCGCGACGCCGCCGACCTGGAGCAGCACGACGGCCCGGCCGCTCCAGCCCCGGCGGGAGCGCCGCACCCGTGTCCGGCTCTTCGGCCGGAGGAACGGCGGCTCGTCGCCGCTCGTGAGCGGAATCTCGGCCGGAGGCATGACCGGCAGCCCGCGCCGGCGCGTGCTCTCGGTCATTCCCTCGGCCTCCAGACGCGCACCTCGAGCTCCAGCTCCACGCCCGCCTCGCTCGCCGCCCGCTCCCGGACCAGGTCCAGGATCTCCAGGACGTCGGCCGCCCGCGCGCCCCCTTCGTTCACCACGAAGTTCGCGTGGCGCTCGCTCACGACCGCGCCGCCCCGGCGCGTCCCCTTGAGACCGAGGTCGTCGATGATCTTCCCGGCGTGTCCGCCCGGCGGGTTCTTGAACACGCACCCCGCGTTGCGTCCGGCGGGCTGGCTTCGCACCCGCTGGTGCTGAAGCTCCCGGATCTCCTCGCCGAGATTGTCGGCGTCCGCTTCGCGCAGGCCGACGGCGATGGACGCGACCGCGGCGCCGTCGGGGATCGACGACCCGCGGTAGTGGAAGCGCCAGCCCTCGGGAGGCTCCGCCCGCTCGCCGTCCTCGTCGTACACCACGATCTCCTTGAGCACGTCGCTGATCGAGAAGCCGTAGGCGCCCGCGTTCATGACGGCGGCTCCGCCCACGGAGCCGGGGATTCCCACGGCGCTCTCCAGGCCGCGCCAGCCCGCCGCGGCAGCAGCGGACCACCGTACGGATCATGTTGGCGCCGCCCTCCGCGACGACGACGCCGTCGGCGCCCACCGCGACGTGGCTCATGTCGCGGGTGTTGATCACCAGCTCGTCCAGGCCTTCGTCCACCACCACGAGGTTCGAGCCGCCGCCGAGGATGCGGTGCGGGGCCCCGAGCTCCTTCCGCGTCTTCAGGGTCTGCCGCAGCTCCTCGGGAGAGCGCGGGAAGGCCATGACGGCGGCCGGCCCTCCGACGCCCATGGACGTGTGGCGGGAGAACGGCTCGTTCTCCTGGAACGGCACACCGATCTCGGCGAGCGCCGCGGTCACTCTTGGATCCATCGAAAGCTCAACCACGGAGACACGGAGACACGGAGAGGGGCGTGGAGGGAGTCGTGCCGCGTCCTCATCGTCCTTTCCCTTCTCTGCGACTCTGTGTCTCTGTGGCTTGTCGTTTCTCGAGAAGCTCCTCGCCCGCGGTCCAGACGCTGCCCGCGCCCAGCGTCAGCACCACGTCGCCGTCCTTGGCCTCCTCGGCCAGACGCGCGCTCGCCGACTGGAGGTCCCCGGCGTAGGCCACGTTCCGGTGCCCCTTCTCGGTGATGGCCTGGGCCAGGGTCTCCGCGGAGACACCGGCGATCGGCTCCTCGCCGGCGGGGTAGATGTCGGTCAGCAACAGCACGTCGGCCAGATGGAACGCGCGGCCGAAGTCCTCCCACAGGGCCTGCGTCCGCGTGTACCGATGGGGCTGGAAGAGCACGACCGTCCGGCGCGCGCCGGCGCGGGCCCTGAGCGTCTCGAGGGTGGCGCGGACCTCGGTCGGATGGTGGCCGTAGTCGTCGATCACCAGGACGCCGCCGGCCTCGCCCCGCGCCTGGAACCGCCGATCGACTCCCGCGAAGGACCGGAGCCCCTCGCGGATCTGGTCGAAAGGAATGTCGAGGTCGAGCCCCACGGCCACGGCCGCGAGGGAGTTCACGACGTTGTGGGCTCCGGCCACCGCGAGGGTGATCGTCCCCAGCGTGGCGTGGGCGGCGCAGGCGGTGTAGCTCGCCCCCGAGGGTTCGAGCTGGACGTCGCGGGCGGAGACGCTGGCCTGGGGAGAGAGGCCGTAGGTCACGATGCGGCGCTCGACCCGCGGCAGGATGTCCTGCACCGGCGCGTCGTCGAGACAGAGGACCGCGGCGCCGTAGAAGGGGACCTTGTTGACGAAGCCGAGGAAGGCCTCCTGGACGTCGGCGAGGTCGCGATAGGTATCGAGGTGCTCGCGGTCGATGTTGGTCACCACGGCCACCGCCGGCGTGAGCTTCAGGAACGACCGGTCCGACTCGTCGGCCTCCGCCACCATGAAGTCCCCTTTGCCCAGGCGCGCGCCGGAGCCGAGGTGCTGGAGGATCCCTCCGACGATGACCGTCGGGTCCAGGCCCCCCTTGTCGAGGACCGCGGCCACCATCGACGTCGTCGTGGTCTTGCCGTGGCTGCCGGCCACCGCGACGCCGTACTTCAGGCGCATCAGCTCGGCGAGCATCTCCGCCCGCGGGATCACGGGGATGCCGGCGCGCCGCGCTTCCACCACCTCGGGGTTGTCCGGCTTCACCGCCGTCGACGTGACGACGACGTGGGCCGGCCCCACGTGGGCGGCGTCGTGCCCGAGGGCGATCCGCGCCCCCAGTGACGCGAGGCGGTCGGTGACCGCCGAGCGCCGGAGGTCGGAGCCCGAGACGGCGTAGCCGAGGCTCAGCAGCACCTCGGCGATGCCGCTCATCCCCGAGCCGCCGATCCCGACGAAATGCACCTGCTCGATCTTCCTAAACATGCGGCGGCCCCGATGCGCCCCCGTAGCCACAGGGGCCACAGAGAACACGGAGGGAAGAGGAGATGGCCAGGGAGCCAAGGACACACCGGGAGGGAGCCCGAGACGCGGTATCGCGGTCGAGCGCCAGCGTGTCCGTGGGACGCCTGATCATGCTCACTGCTCCCGGAATCCTCTGTGGCCCCTCTGGCTGCGGTCTTCGAGAAGATCGGCGACTCGCGCGGCTGCGTCCGGGCGGCCCAGCGCGCGGGCCGCCTTCTCCATCCGTTCGATCGTCCCGGGCGACGCGGCGAGGTCCGCGACCGCCCGCCCCAGGGACTCTCCCGACAGGTCCTTCTCTTCGATCATGCGAGCGGCGCCCGCGGCCTCGAGGGCCGCGGCGTTCAGGCGCTGGTGGTCGTCCGCCGCCTGTGCGAAGGGCACGAGGACCGACGCGCGGCCGGAGACCGTCAGCTCCGCGCACGTCGTGGCGCCGCTCCGGGCCACGATCAGGTCGGCATCCCCGAACCGCCGCTCCATGTCGTCGAGGAAGGCCACGACCTCGGCCGGCCGGCCCGCCGCCGCGTAGGCGGAGGCCACGCCGTCCCGCATCGCCTCCCCCGTCTGATGGACGACCCTGAGAGCCTCGACGGGCGGAAGGTGGGGGATCGCGGCGGTCATCGCCTCGTTCAGCACCCTCGATCCCTGGCTGCCGCCGAAGGCGAGGAGCGTGAGGGGCGCGGGATGCTCCTTCGCCGGAAGCGCGGCGAACCCGCCGCGCACGGGGTTGCCCGTGACCACTCCCTTGGTTCCGAAGGCCTGGCGCGTCTCGTCGTAGGCGCAGGCCAAGGCACCCACGAACGGGCGGAGGACGCGGTTCGTGAACCCGGGACGCGCGTTGGGCTCCAGGATCACCGTCCGCACCCCCAGGAGCGCCGCGGCCAGGACGACCGGACCGCCGGCATACCCGCCCACGCCGAGGACGGCCGCTCGGACGCAGGCGGCGGACGAGCGCGAGGCTGCGGACGAGCCCGCCGGGCAGGGCCAGGAGGCCCTGCGCGAGACGCGCGGCGCCGACGTTGTTGAGGGGGAGGATCGGCAGCAGCTCCAGCGGGTAACCGGCTCGAGGCACGAGGCGTCCTTCGAGGCCCCGCGGCGTTCCCACGAAGACGACGCGGGCCGCGGGGTCACGGCGCCGGATCTCGTCGGCCACCGCGATGCCGGGGAAGAGGTGCCCGCCGGTTCCCCCTGCCGCGATGAGCACTGTCGCTGCCATTCAGTCCGCATGCTGTGACACGTTCAGGATGAGCCCCACGCTCATGAGCGTGATGACGAGGGACGAGCCCCCGGCGCTGATGAACGGGAGCGGGATCCCCTTGGTCGGCAGCAGCCCCAGCACCACGCTGACGTTCAAGAGCGCCTGGAAGACGATCTGGAGCGTGAGGCCCGCGGCCAGGAACATCCCGAAGCGGTCGGGGGCCTTCCAGGCCGCGCGGGTCCCGCGCCACAGGAGCAGGACGAAGCCCAGCACCACGGCCGCGGCCCCGAGGAGCCCCAGCTCCTCTCCGATCACCGCGTAGATGAAGTCGCTGTACGGGTACGGCAGGTAGAAGAGCTTCTGGTGCCCCTCCATGAGCCCGACGCCGCGGACGCCGCCCTTGCCGACGGCGATGAGGCTCTGGATGATCTGGTAGCCCGAGCCCCGGGCGTCGGACCAGGGGTTCAGGAACGCCTCGATGCGGTCGCGTCGGTAGGCCGCCGCCATCACCGCGTGGTAGAGGACGGGAATGGCCAGGAGGCCGAGGCCGGCGAAGTAGCGGAGGCGCACGCCGGCGAGGAAGAGCATCGCGGCGCCGATCCCCATGAGGGTGGCGGCGCTCCCGAGGTCGGGCTGGATGAAGATGAGGAACGCGAACCAGCCCAGGAGCAGGAGGACGGGGAAGAGCGAGGTCAGGACCTCGTTCACCCGGTCCCCGCGCCGCTCGAGGTGATAGGCGAGGTAGAGGATGACGGCGATCTTCGCGAGCTCGGCGGGCTGGAGCGACAGGCCCCCGAGGCGGATCCAGCGATGGGTGTCGTTCACGGGGCGCAGGAAGAGCACCACGATCAGCAGGATCGTGGTGGCTCCGAGGGCGGCGTACACCACCGACGGCTGGCGCAGCCTCCGGTAGTCGATCCGCATCGCCGCCGCCATCGCCGTGAGGCCGACGCAGGCCCAGAGCACCTGCTTGACGAGGAAGTGATAGGGGCTGCCGTGGGCCTCCTGGCCGATGGCCGAGGAGGAGCTCCACACCATGACGAGGCCGAGGCCCAGCAGGGCCACGGTCACGGTGAAGAGCGTCCTGTCCGACGACAGCTTCTTGGCCACTCGCCCTAGCCCCGTTCCCGAGCCGCGAGCCGGCGGACCGCGTCCTTGAAGGCGCGGCCGCGATCGGCGTAGTCCTTGAACATGTCGAAGGACGAGCAGGCCGGCGCCAGGACGACGGTGTCTCCCGGCGCACGCGGCGGCGAGGCCTCGCGCCACGGCCTCCTCCAGGGTGGCGCAGCGGACGACCGGCACGACGGCGGCGAGGCTCGCTTCGATGCGCTCCTGGGCCTCGCCGATGGCGAGGACCATCTTGCACCGTCCGGCGGCCACGTCGGCGAGATCGCGCGAAGTCGCCCGCCCTTGTATCGCCCGCCCAGGATCGCGAGGACGGGGCCGTCGAAGGCCAGGAGGCTCTTCCGCGCGGCGTCGATGTTCGTGGCCTTCGAGTCGTTGAAGAAGCGGACGCCCCGGACCTCGGCCACCAGCTCGAGGACGTGCTCCACGCCGCGGAACGCGTAGGCCGCCCGGGCGATGGCGGCGACGGGGGCCCCGAGGAGCCGCGCCGCGACCGCGGCCGCCAGCAGGTCGCCGGCGAGATGGGGGCCGGGCAGCTGGACCCGCGAGCGCTCGAAGAGCGTCTCGGTCTTCCCGTCGAGACGAAGCACCGCGCGGTCGCCCTCGAAATACGCGACGTCGCCGGAGACCGCGCGGGGCCGCCCGTCGCCGATCGCGGGGCTGAACAGGACGCGCCGCGCCTCGCGAGGCCCGCGCCAGGTCCAGGACGCCCGCGTCGTCCGCGTTCACGACGGCCCAGTCGCTCTCCGTCTGGTTGCGGAAGATCCGGGCCTTGGCCCGGGCGTAGTCCTCGAAGCTCGCGTGGCGGTCCAGGTGGTCCGCCGAGAGGTTCAGGAAGACCGCGACCTTCGGCCGGAACGTCTCGATCCCCTCGAGCTGGAAGCTCGACGCCTCGACGGCGAAGACGGTGGCGGGCGTGGCGCCCTCGAGCTGGCCGATGAGGGGCTCGCCGATGTTTCCCCCGACGCGCACGTCGGTCCCGGCCGAGCCGAGCATGGCGCCGAGCGCGGCGGTGGTCGTGGACTTCCCCTTCGTCCCCGTCACCGCCGCCACGATCCCCACGAGGTTCCGGTAGGCCAGCTCCAGCTCGGCCATGACGGGCACGCCCGCGCGGCGCGCCGCGGCCAGCTCCGGCATGTCCCAGGGCACGCCCGGGGACACGACGACCATGGAGGCGCCCATGAAGGCGGGCGCCGGGTGGGCGCCCAGCTCGAGGACCACGCCCTGGCGCGCGAGGCTCATGGCTTCCTCCGGGAGCTCGCTCGCCGGCTTCCGATCGGTGGCCACGACATGCGCCCCGCGCCCCGCGAGGAAGCGCGCCGCCGCGATCCCCGACCGCGCGAGGCCGACGACCAGGGCGGATTTCCCCTCCAGCTCCATGGGGATTTCATTCCTCTCCGCGTCCTTCGTGGCTTCAGTTTCATTCGCTACCTCAGCTTGAGGGTGGTGAGGCTGAACAGCGCGAACATGAACGCGACGATCCAGAACCGGATGATGATCTGCGGCTCCTTCCAGCCGACCAGCTCGAAGTGGTGATGGAGCGGGGACATGCGGAAGATGCGCTTCCCGCGCAGCTTGAAGGACGCCACCTGCAGGATCACCGAGAGCCCCTCGATGACGAAGAGGCCCGCCCACCGAGAAGAGGAGCAGCTCCTGCTTGATGAGTATCGCCACCGTGCCGAGGGCCCCGCCCAGCGACAGGCTCCCGACGTCCCCCATGAAGACCTGGGCCGGATAGCAGTTCCACCAGAGGAAGCCCATCGAGGCCCCGACCATGGCGCCGCAGAAGACCGTCACCTCCGCGACGCCCGGCAGGAAGAGGACGTCCAGGTACTCGGAGAACACGCGATGGCCGGCGACGTAGGCCAGCACGGTGATAGGCGGCCGCGGCGATGAGCGTCGACCCGATGGCCAGGCCGTCGAGGCCGTCGGTCAGGTTCACGCAGTTGCTCGCGGCCACCACGACGAGCACGCGCGAAGAGGATGTAGAAGCGCCGAGACGTCCGGCATCACGTTCTTGAAGAAGGGGAACAAGATCCGCGTCGAGTAGTGGGTGGGCTCCAGGATGGACAGCCGATAGAGCACGATGCCCAGGACGAGCCCCACGAGGATCTGTCCCCAGCAGCTTGCGCCGCGCCGAGAGCCCCAGGCTGCGCTTCTTCACGACCTTCAGGTAGTCGTCGGCGAAGCCGATGGCCCCGAAGGCCAGGGTCGAAAGCATCAGGATCCAGATGTTGCGGTTCGTGAGGTCGCCCCAGAGCAGCGTCGGGACCAGGATGCCGGCCAGGATCAGGACGCCGCCCATGGTGGGCGTGCCCGCCTTCGCCTTGTGTCCCTGCGGCCCCTCCTCGCGGATGTACTGGCCGATCTGGAGCGCCCGCAGGCGTTCGATGGTCCAGGGCCCCAGCGCCAGGACCAGGAAGAGCGCCGTGAGGCTCGCGACCGCGGTCCGGAACGTCACGTACCGCACCACGTTGAGCGGCGTGAACGCGTGGTGGAAGTGATAGAGGAGGTAGTAGAGCATCGCGCCTAGTCATCGGCCTCGCCGAGGCGCGCCACGAGCTCCTCCACGACGCGCTCCATCCGCATCCCGCGGGATCCCTTGACGAGCACCGCGTCGCCGGTCCGGACCAGGTCCGGGGCCGCGGCGGCCGCCTGCGTGCGAGTCGGCGAAAGGGTGGAGGGCGCCGGAGGCGAAGCCCGCGCCGCGGGCTCCTTCCAGCAGCTCGGCGGCCAGCGGGCCGACGCCGCACCACGTCCACCTCGGCGCGGCGGGGGAGCCGGGACCCCAGCTCCCGGTGAAGGGCCGCCGCCTGGTCTCCGAGCTCGAGCATGTCCCCCAGGAACGCGACCCGCCTCCGGCCGGTCGCGAGGCCGAGGGCGACGAGGGCCGCCTCCACGGCATCGGGGCTCGCGTTGTAGCAGTCGTCGAGGAGCGTCACGCCGCCGCCGAGCCGCCGCACCTGGCCCCGGTGCGGCGCCGCCACGATCCGCGCGGCGCTCTCGGCGATGGCGTCGGCATCGACTCCCAGCCGGTGAGCCACGGCGGCGGCCGCCAGGAAGTTGGCGACGTGATGCGGCCCCGCCAGGGGAAGCGCCACGTCGACCGTGCGCCCCGCCAGGCGCAGGTCGAAGCGCATCCCGAAGATCGTCCCGCGCCAGTTCTCGGCCGACACGTCATGGCGGCGGTCGCGCCCGAACCAGACGACCTCGCGGCCGGAGCGCTCGCCGGCGCGGCGCACCCGCGGGTCGTCCCCGTTCAGGACGGCCACGCCGCCGGGGCGCAGCCCTTCCAGGATCTCGGCCTTCGCGTCGCCGATGGCGTCCACCGACGGGAAGAAGCCCAGGTGGGCCGGCCCCACGTTGGTGATCACGGCGACGTCGGGCTCGGCGATCGCCGAGAGGGCGCGAAGCTCGCCCGGCGCGGACATGCCCAGCTCCAGGACCGCGGCCCGATGCTCGGGACGAAGACGAAGCATCGTGAGGGGAAGGCCGAACTGGTTGTTCAGGTTCCCCTCGGTCTTGAGCACGGGTCCGCGCACTTCCAGCAGGGTGGCCGTCATGTTCTTCGTCGTCGTCTTCCCCGCCGAGCCGGTGATGCAGACCACGGGGATCTCGGCCAGGCGGCGGACGTGCCGCGCCAGGTCGGCCAGGGCCGACGTCGTATCCGGGACGGCCAGGACGGCGAGCCCCGGAGGCGCCGCGACCTCGCGGTGCACGAGCGCGGCGGCCGCGCCGCGGGCGGCGGCGTCGGCGACGAAGTCGTGCCCGTCGAAGCGGGGACCCGCGATCGCCACGAAGAGCTCTCCCGGGGCCACGGTGCGCGAATCGATCGACACGCCGGCGACCGAGCCGCCGAGGCTCCCCGCCGCGAGGCGCCCGCCGGTGGCTTCCCTCACGTCCGCCAAGCCGAGCGTCGCGCCGAGTGTGCCCAGGGTCGCCTCCGTCATGCCCTTCCGCGGATCGCAAGGCGCGAGAGGAGGTCCCGCGCCACCTGGCGGTCGTCGAAGGGGATCGTGCGGTCGCGAAGGACCTGGGTCGTCTCGTGCCCCTTCCCCGCGATGACGACGGCGTCGCCGGGACGGGCCAGCTCCAGCGCCTTCGCGATGGCGTCGCGCCGGTCCACGATCACGTGGCGCTCGACCTTCCGGCCGTTCATCCCCGACTGGATCTCGTCGAGGATCGCCTCGGGGGGCTCGGTCCGCGGGTTGTCGGAGGTCACCACCACGACGTCGGAGAGGCGCGACGCCACCGCTCCCATGAGCGGGCGCTTCGTGCGGTCGCGGTCGCCGCCGCATCCGAAGACGGTGATGATCCGGCGGGGGGCCAGCTCCCGCATCGTCTCCAGGAGGTTCTTCAGGGCGTCGTCGGTGTGGGCGTAGTCCACGACCACCGTGAAGTCCTGCCCCGCGTCCACGCGCTCCAGGCGTCCCGCCACGCCGCGCAGGGACCCGAGCCCCTCGAGGATCGCCTCCCTGGGCAGTTGGAGGGCCAGGCAGGCCCCGAGGGCCGCCAGGACGTTCTGGACGTTGAAGCGACCCAGCAGGGGCGTCTTCACCGGGAAGTCGCCCGAGGGCGTCTTGGCCACGAACGACGTCCCCGCGAGCGAGAGGGAGATGCCGGCCGCTCCCAGGTCCGCGGGGCGATCGAGGGCGTAGGTGAGGACGCGTCCCCGGGACGTTCGGGCCAGGCTCTCGCCGCGATCGTCGTCGAGGTTCACGACGGCCCAGCCGTCGGGGCTGAGGAGCGTGCTGAAGAGAACCTGCTTGGCCTCGAAGTAGCGCGTCCATGTCGCCGTGGAAGTCGAGGTGGTCCCGGGTCAGGTTCGTGAAGACGGCCACCCGGAACGCGCAGCCGTGGACGCGCTTCAGGGCGAGGGAATGGGACGAGACCTCCAGGACCGCGTGGGTGCACGCCGCGTCCACCATCTCCCGCAAGCAGCTTCTGGAGGTCCGAGGCCTCTGGCGTCGTGCGCACGGCCTCGGTCAGCTGATCGGCGATCCGGTACTGCACGGTGCCGAGGAGCCCGACGCGCTTCCCCGCGCGCCTGAGGGCGGCGTCGATCAGGTGGGTCGTCGTCGTCTTGCCGTTGGTCCCGGTCACCCCGACGAGCTCGAGGTGGGACGCGGGATCCCCCAGGACGGCCGCCGACAGCAGGGCCAGGGCCTCTCGCGCGTCGGGAACGCGCAGCCAGGGGATGCCGTCGCGGGGCGGCTCCTCCGAGGCCACCGCCACGGCGCCCTTCTTCCGGGCCGCGTCGGCGAAGGCGTTGCCGTCGGCGGCGAGGCCCTTGATGGCCACGAAGAGCGTCCCCGCTGCGGCCTTCCGCGAGTCGTGGGTCACGTCGGAGACGACGAGGGCGGGGTCGGCGGCGAGGACGGATCCGGGAACCCGCGCGACCAGGTCGCCGAGGGTCATGATTGGCGGTCCAGCGTCAGGACACACCGAGCGCCGTTGTCGATCTCCGTTCCAGGGTCCGGGGTCTGCGAGACGACCTTCCCCGACCCGCGCAGCTCCACGAGGAGGCCGCGGCGAGCGGCCACGAGCGCCGCCTCCCGCGCCGACTGTCCGCGAAGGTCCGGCATCAGCTGCGGATCGCCCGCGTCGGCCCGCCCCTCGCCCGCGGCCGTCGTCGCGCCCGGGACGTAGGCCACCGGAGTCAGGCTCCCGGGCCGGTAGGGCGTCATGCGGAGCACGCGGTCCGCGTCGTCGGGGGGAACGGCCAGGTGGCGCAGCGCGTACTCGGCGACTCGAGCGAAGACGGGCGCCGCGACGTCCCCTCCCTCGTTCCGCGGCCCTCTCGGGGTGTCGAGCGAGACGAGGACGACGAGGGCCGGACGCGAGGCCGGCACGTAGCCGACGAAGGACGCCACGTGGTCCACCATCGAGTAGCGTCCCTGGGCGTCGACCTTCTGGGCGGTCCCGGTCTTCCCGGCCACGACGTATCCCGGGATCGCCGCGTGGCGGCCGGTTCCGTCGGTCACGACACCCCTCAGGATCGTCGTCAGCGTGTCCACCGTCTCGGGCTCGAGGACGCGTCGCACGGCGAAGGGCTTCTCGGCCCTCAGCACGCGTCCGGCGGAGTCTTCGACCTGCCGCACGATGAGGGGCTTCATGAGATAGCCGCCGTTGGCCACCGCGCTCACGGCGGCCGCCATCTGGACCGCCGTCACGCCCACCTCCTGGCCGAAGGAGAGCGAGGCGAGGGACAGGGCGCTCCACTTGGCCGGCGGCCGCAGGAGGCCGCTCGACTCGCCCGGCAGCTCGATGCCGGTCGCGACGCCGAAGCCGAAGTTGCGCATGTAGCGGTTGAAGTTCTCCCGCCCCAGGCGCTGCGCCACCCGCACGACGCCGATGTCGCTCGAGTGGGCGATGACGTCCTTGAACTTGAGCTCGTGGAAGACGGCGTGGTCGTTGATCCGCACGCCGGCGATGTCGATGGAGCCCCCGCCGCAGTCGATGACCTCTTCGGGGTCGACCACCTTCTCCTGGAGCGCGGCGGCGGCCGTGATGACCTTGAACATGCTGCCGGGCTCGTAGGCGTCCACCACCGCGCGGTTCTTCCAGCGCGCGCTCGCGAAGGCGCCGAAGCGGTTCGGGTTGAAGGTCGGCCGGTTGGCCAGGGCCAGCACCTCGCCGGTCCGCGGGTCCATGACGACCACGACGCCCGCGATGGACTGGGTCTCGGCCATCGCCCGCTCCAGCTCGGTCTCGGCCGAGTACTGGATCGACTCGTCGATGGTCAGGACGACCGTCGAGCCGTCGGTGGACGGCCGCTCGGTCAGCCCCGTGGGCCGCCGCCGGGCGTCGGTCTGGACGAAGACCTTCGCGGCCCGTCCCTTGATCTGGTCCTCGAAGGCGTACTCGACGCCGCTCATCCCCGTGTTGTCGAGGCCCACGTACCCGAGGACCTGCGACGCCAGCTCCCGGTTCGGGTAGTAGCGGCGGTTCTCGGTCAGGAAGCCGACGCCGTCGAGCTGAAGCTCCCGCACGGCGTGAGCCGTGGCGGGATCCATCTTCCGCTTCACCCAGACGAAGGCGCGGTTCTTCTGGAGGCTGGCCTGGAGCTCCTTGTGTCCCGCGGCGTCGAGGCCCAGGGCGCGGGCCAGTGCCTGCGCGGTGCGCGCCGGGCTCTCGAGGTCCTGCGGGACGGCGTAGAGGCTCTCGGCGTCCACCGACACCGCCAGGGGGCGGCCGTTCCGGTCGAGGATCGGGCCGCGGCGCGAGTCGAGGTTGATCGTCCGCTCGCTCTGCCGCGCGGCCTGGCGCTCGAAGGAGGGACGGTCGAGGACCTGGAGCTGGAAGAGGCGCACGCCGATCGCCACGGCCCACATCGAGATCGAGAGGGCCACGAGCATCAGCCGGAGGCGCGTCCCGCGGTCCTGGGCGGCCGGGCCGCCGGGGTCCATCGCCGCGGGAGCCGCGGAGGGGCGTTCCATGGCGGCTAGTTCCTCGCCTCGCCGGCCGCGGGTCGGGCGCTGGCCAGGTCGGCGCGGTCGCCGGTGGGGGCGGTGGGCGCCTCCACCACGACGAGATGGTCGGCGGCGGGCGTGGTCAGGCCGAGGTGGCGCTCGGCGATGGCCTGGACGCGCGTCAGGTTCTCGAGGCTCGCCTTCTCGAGGCGCAGCTTGCGGTTCTCCTCCACGAGCCGCTCGCGCTCGGCCTGCATCTGCTCCGTGGCCATGGCCGTCTGGCGCATCTGGAAGTGGGGCCAGGCATAGAGCACGAGGCCGCCCACCAGGATCCCCACGAGGAGCAGCAGCGCCAGGAGGTCGCGGCTCGTCCGCGGGTCCACCTCGCGCACCACGCCCGAGTTGTCGATGCTCTTCGACAGGACGACCGATTCGACGCTGGCCTCCCTCATGCGGCGGCCTCCAGGGCCGGGATCCGCTCGACGGCGCGGAGTCGCGCGCTCCGCGACCGCGGGTTCGGCGCGGACCTCGTCGTCTCCCGGTCGCACCGGCTTCTTCGTCAGGAGCCGGAAGCCCTCGCTCGCGAGGCCCCGGAAGGTCTGCTTGACCTCGCGGTCCTCGAGGCTGTGGAAGGCGATCACCGCGAAGCGCCCGCCGGGGGCGAGGCGCCGCGCGACGTCGCCGAGCGCCGCTCCCAGCCCCTCGATCTCGCGGTTCACGTAGATGCGCAGGGCCTGGAACGTGCGTGTCGCCGGGTCCAGGCCCGGCCGGCGCGTGCGGCGCGCCGATCGGCGCACGAGGCTCGCCAGCTCGGCCGTCGTGGCGATCGGGGAGCGGCGGCGGGCGTCCACGATGGTCCGGGCGATGCGCCGCGAGCTGGGCTCCTCGCCGAAGCGGTAGATGACGTTCGCGAGGTCGTCCTCGCGCAGCTCGTTCACCACCTCGGCCGCCGTCTCCCCCTGGCTCCGGTCCATCCGCATGTCCAGCGGGCCGTCGGCCTGGAAGCTGAACCCCCGCTCGGCGCTGTCGAGCTGCACCGAGCTGACCCCGAGGTCCAGGAGGATGCCGTCGGCCCCTTCCCCCGCCAGGAGCGCGGGGATCTCGCGATGGTCGGCGTGGAGCAGGCGCACGCGGTCCCCGAAGCGCTCGAGCCGGCGGCCGGCCTCCGCCAGCGTCTCGGCGTCGCGGTCCAGGCCCAGGAGGCGGCCGTCGGGAGCGCTCCGCTCGAGGATCGCGGCCGCGTGGCCGCCGAGGCCGACGGTGCCGTCCACCCAGAAGCCCCCGGGCCTCACGGCCAGGAGCTCCAGCGTCTCGGCGAGGAGCACGGGCTCGTGGACCAGGGCCACATCAGATCCCGAACTCCGAGAGGACGCGGCCGTCCTCGTCGGTGAAGGGCTCCTTCTTGAACAGCCGTTCCTGGAGGCGCCGCTGGTTCCACACCGCGAGGTGGTTCTGGAGGCCGAGGACGCTCACTTCGCCCGCCATGGCCGCGCTTTCCCGAAGGATCTGGGGAAGCACGACGCGTCCTTGCCGATCCATGGCCACGGCCTGGCCGAAGAAGTTCACGCGGTCCAGGAAGCGCAGCTTCGACGGGTTTGTCGAGGGAACGGCGGCGAGCTTGCGCTCGATCTCGAGCCAGACCGCCATCGGGTAGAGGCGGACGTACTCCCCCGTCACGCTGGTGACGAAGAGCTCGAGGCCGTACTGCGACTCTACGAACGAGCGAAAGCCGTTCGGAATCTTGATGCGGCCCTTGTCGTCGATGCGCGCCGGATGATTGCCGCGGAGCATCGCCTCTCGCGCCCGCTCAAAAGGGGTCTGGCCCTCTCGCCCACCGAGGGGGCCTTTTGGCCCACTTTTGTCCACAAATTTCCACCCCGGAGTCTAGGCTCCCGGGGGGGGTGTGTCAAGCGAAAATGAACTAGCGGTTGGGTTTCGCCTGTGGACGCGTGGGCGCCACCGGCCACTCCACGTCGAGGGTGACGTCGTCCAGGATCCGCTCCGACTCCCGGAGGAAGGTCTCCCAGGCTTCGGGGGCCCAGACCTCGATCCGGTTGAGCACCCCGAGCACCACCGCCTCGCGTCCGAGGCCCGCCGCGGAACGCAACGACGGGGGGAGGCGGATCCGACCCTGGACGTCCATTTCGCAGTCACTGGCGCGGCTCGCGAGCAGGCGCGACAGGGCCTTCACCGGCTTGCTGAAGGCCGGGAGGGCTGCGAGCTGCCCCTCGAGGCGCTCCCATTCCGCAGGGGGATAGATCGCCAGGCACTGGTCCAGGACCGTGGCCACGAGCGTCGTGGCCCCCCCCTGCGCCAGGGCCTTCCGGAAGGGAGCCGGCACCGGAAGCCGTCCCTTCGGGTCGATCTTGTAGCGGTAAGTCCCTTTGAACACAGCGAGCTAGGAGTATCCCACACTTTCTTCCACTTTTCCACACTCGTGAGCAAGGGGGGGCTGCGCCGCCCCCCCTTGAACCCCCCGCTCGCTCGCGGGAGTGAATCCCGCTTCGCTCGCAGCCGTACAGTCGGCGCCGCGCTTCCGCTGTTGCGCGATCGCTGCAAGCCAACTCGTTCTGGAACGAGTTCGGAGGGGCGGGAGGACCGCCGGCACCGTTGTAGACTCTGGCGGATGGCCCGCCGACCTTCGCCGCGACCCTCGTCGGCGGCCGTGTACCTCGCCTCGCGGGTCCGTTTCGGCGTCAAGTTCGGCCTTCAGACGATCCGGGCCCTCGTCCGGGCGCTCGGGCACCCCGAGCGCTCGTACCCCACCCTGCTGGTCGCCGGGACCAACGGCAAGGGGTCGGTCGTGGCGTACGCCGCGGCGGCCCTGTCGGCCTCCGGCCTCCGGGTGGGGCGCTACACGTCCCCGCACCTCGTCAGCGTGCGCGAGCGGATCGCGGTGGACGGCGCTCCCATCTCCTGGAAGGACCTGGACCGCGCCGTCGGGCGCGTCCGGGAGGCCGCGGCGGCCCTCGTTCGCTCCGGCGCCATTCCGGCCCACCCCACGTATTTCGAGGCCGTGACGGCGGCCGCCCTCGACCACTTCCGAAGCGCCGCGGTCGACGTGGCCGTGCTGGAGGTGGGGATGGGAGGGCGGCTGGACGCGACCAACGTCGCCCAGCCCGTCGCGTCGGCGATCGTCAGCATCGACCGCGACCACGAGGCGTACCTCGGCACCACGCTCGCCGCCATCGCGCGTGAGAAGGCCGGCATCCTTCGGAAGGGCCGGGCCACGGTCCTGGGGCCGCTGTCCCGTGAAGCGCGCGCCGCCATCGCCGCGCGGGCGCGGGTCCGGGGAGCTCGACTCGTGGATGCTCCTCGGGGCGCCCTGGTCCGCGCCCGCGGCGACGTGCTCCACGTCCGCACGCCCCGGCGTCTCTACCGCGGCGTCCACTGCCTGCCGGGGCATCATCAGCACGCCAACGTGCTGGTGGCGATCCGGCTCCTCGAGGAAGCGGGGCGCGCCGGGCTGCCCGTGGACCTCGCCGCCGTGGCCCGGGGCGTCTCGTCCGCCCGATGGCCGGGGCGCCTCGAGGTGATACCCGGACGGCCGCCGATCCTTCTCGACGGCGCCCACAACCCCGCGGGCGCCCGCGCTCTCGCCGAGCATCTCCGGGGCCGGGGCCCGTTCGTCCTGCTGTTCGGCGCCATGGCCGACAAGGCCGTCGAGGAGATCGCGGCCACGCTCTTCCCGCTGGCCGCCGAGGTGGTCCTGACGCGCCCGCCGGTGTCGCGGGCCGCGGCGCCGGCCGAGATCCAGCGCCGCGCCGGGACCCTGGCCGCCCGGGCGCGCTCCGAAAGCGAGCCCCGCCGCGCCCTGGCCCTGGCGCGCCGCCTGGCCGGCCGCCGGCCGGTGGTCGTCGCCGGGAGCCTCTACCTCGTGGGCGAGGTCATGAAGGCGCTGGGCCGGACGCCGTCAGGATGAGAGGCGCGGGGCCGGCGCCGCGGCGGCCGTGAGGAGCTTGCGGATGCGCTCCCGGATCTCGGGGCTGCGCCAGTTGACGGAGCCCAGGTAGACCGAGTCCACGCGCCCCGTGGCGTCGATCAGATAGGCCTCCGGCATCTTCCACGAGCCGTAGGCCTCGCGCACCGCCTCGCCGTTCGGATCCACGAAGACGCCGAAGGTGACGTCGGCGCTGCGCAGGAACTTCTCCCGCGCCGCGTAGTCGGCGTCCACGTCGACGCCCGTCACGATGAGGCCGAGGGCGCGGAACTCGCGATGAAGGCGCTCGAGCTGCGGAAGCTCGTCGGCGCAGCTGTGGCAGGTCGACATGAACATCGCGAGGAGGATCGGATGCCCCCGGAACATCGAGAGCTTCGTCCCCGCGGCGCTCGAGCGCGTCGGCAGGTCGAGGTCGGGAGCCATCATCCCCGCCTTGATCTTCGTCGACTCCGGCGAGCGGTAGTACCAGAAGCCGAACACGACGGCGAGGGCCACGGCGGCCCCGATCAGGGGCTTCACGAAGCGTCGGCCGGCGGGAGCCGCCTCGGTCATAGCCTCAATTCTATGACGTCTTCTGGCGCACAATAGGCAGATGCCCAGCCTGTCTCCCGACGTCCAGGCCCTTCTCCCGGACCTCACGGCCTTCCGCCGCGACCTCCACCAGAACCCGGAGCTGTCCCATCAGGAGACGCGCACGGCCGCCCAGGTGGTGGCCTTCCTGGGCGACAGCGGCCTCGCGCTGCGGACAAACGTCGGAGGCGCGGGCGTCGTGGCCGACACGAACGCCGCGCCTGGACGGACGGTCCTGCTGCGCGTCGACATGGACGGCCTTCCGATCCAGGAGCAGAGCGGGGCCCCTTACGCGTCGAAGGTCCCGGGCGTGATGCACGCGTGCGGCCATGACGGCCACACGGCCATGGGGGCATCGGCCGCGCGGATCCTGGCGCGGCGACGCCTCCCCGGGCGGGTGCGCATGATCTTCCAGCCCGCCGAGGAAGGGGAGATGGGCGCGCAGCGCATGGTGGCCGAGGGAGTGATGGACGGCGTCGACCTGGCCCTCGGGATCCACCTGTGGAACGAGCTGCCCGTGGGCACCATCGGCGTCAAGGCGGGCCCGCTCATGGCGGCGGTGGACCGCCTCAAGATCGTGATCCACGGACGCGGCGGCCACGGCGCCAAGCCCCATCGCTCGGCCGATCCGGTCGTGGCCGCGGCCCACGTGGTCACGGCGCTCCAGAGCGTCGTCTCCCGCGAGGTCTCGCCCGTGCAGCCGGCCGTCGTCACCATCGGCGCCATCCACGGCGGCACGGCGTTCAACGTCATCCCCGACGAGGTCACCCTCACGGGAACGATCCGCACCTTCGACGCCGACCTGCGCCGCTCGATGCCCGAGCGCATCACGCGCATCGCGTCCGGCGTGGCCGCCGGCCTCCAGTGCCGCGCCGAGGTCGAGATCAAGGGGGGCAATCCCGCCGTGGTCAACGACCCGTCGGTGGCCGCCCTCGCTCGCCGCGCCGCCGCCCGGGTCGTGGGGGAGCAGGATGTCGTCATTCCCGAGCCCACCATGGGCGGCGAGGACATGGCGATCTACTTCGAGCGGGTGCCGGGGTGCTTCGTCTTCATCGGCTCGTCGAACGCCTCCCGCGGCCTCGACCAGCCCCACCACAGCCCGCGCTTCGACTTCGACGAGGCCGCCCTCGCCATCGGCTGCGAGTTCCTGCTCCAGGCCGCCGAGGAAGCGCTCCGGGCCTGACGGACGCACCTTGAAAATTGAGCGGCGACCGCTCAATAGTCAAGGTCATGCGATTCCCCGGACGGCACACCTGGATGCCATCGGGGGACGCCTGTGGCGGCTTCCCGTGGTGGCCCTCCTGGGCGCCCGCCAGGTGGGGAAGGGCCTCGGCAACGTCTGGAACGGCGGACTCGTTCCAGATTGAGTTGGCCGTCAGAGGATTTCGGAAAGGGGACAGGAGAATCCGGGAAGGACATCCTCGCCTTCCAGGGTGCCGCCCGGGCCGATCTCGCGCACGTCGGTGGGGGAGCGGTACGCCGCCGCACTCTGCCGCTCCGGGTCTATCACCCAGACCAGTCGAACGCCGGCCGCCAGGTATTCGCCCACCGTGTCCAGGAGGTGCCGCGCCGAGTCGTTTGGGGAGCGAACCTCGACCGCCAGGTCAGGAGCGAGCGAAAGCCAAGGGCTTCCCGCGGCGCCCTCCAGCCGACCCCTGGCAACGAAGCTGACGTCCGGCCCCCGCTTGTTGCCGTTGGGCAGAACGTAGAGAGCGTTCGAGCCCAGGACGTCCCCGAGACGGTGGGCCTTGGCGTGGACGCGCGAGCTGAGCCATTAGGTTGGCGACGACGCGTTCGTGAGCCCATCCGGCCGGGCTCACGCGCAGCTCCCCGTCGACGACTTCGTACTTGTTTCCGTCCTTCGGAAGTCGAAGGAGCTCTTCGTCGGAGATGATGCGGACCGTTGCCATGGATCTTGCCGAGCCTCCAGATTCTAGCGTTTCTACCGCGCCTCCAGGACGTATCAGGACCGGCGGTTGCCGAGGGCGTCCGGAGCTCCAGCCTAGAGAGCCCGGCCCGACGGCACCGCCGCAAAGCGCTCCTTGAGCTTGAGGAACGGACGCTCGAGCCACTGATAGGAGACCAGAGCCAGCACCACCGTCAGCGCGAAAGCCGCCGGGACCTGGAGGCTGCCGAGGCTCCGTTGCTCCCACATGAGGCGAATCGCGAGAACGTGAAACACATAGAGTCCGTACGACACGCGGCCGAGGTGGGTCAGCGCGCCAAACCCCGGCCATCGGCGTCCCTGCGGCAAAGCGCCGAGGAACGAGATGAGCATGGCGGCGCTCCCGAGTGTCACCACGGGGTACGTCCAGACGCTGTCCCAGCCCTTGAGCGCCCCAAACCTGGCCGCCACCATCCACGCCACCGCGCCCGAGAGGAAGAGCACCGGCCGCTGGCCCCTCCCGATCGCCGGCTCGGAGTCCTGGAATCGGACGGCCAGGATCGCACCGATCGCGATGGGATCGAGATGGGCGAACGTGTTGCACCAGACGCCGGGATGGCCCGTGTGCTGCGCCGCCAGCCAAAGCCGAGCGCCGGTCGCCAGGGCGAGGACGCCCCCCGAGATCGGAACCAGCCCCCGGGTCCCGGTCCAGGAGAGCAGGAGGGGCCATACGAGATAGAACTGCTCCTCGATGGAAACGCTCCACAGGGGAGCGGCCACCGAGCCAGGGTAACCGCCCTTCGCGCAGATCCAGTTCCCGACGAACAGGCAAAACCCGGCGACATACTCGGGCCTCAAGAGCTCCCGGGCCATGACGAGGGGCACGATCCAGATCGTGATCGCGAGAAAGACGTAGTACAGCGGCCAGATCCTGAGAGCACGGCGAGCGTAGAAGGACCCGACCGCTATCCGCCCCCGCTCCCGATGCTCGCGCAACAGCAACGTCGTGATCAGGTAGGCGCTCAGCAGGAAGAACAGGTCGACTCCATAGGCGCCCCCGGTCATGGCGGCTGCGGCCCATTCACTGAATCGATCGGGCCACGTGCGGCTCCACCCCTCCTTTGCGTTCGGCAACGAGTGGTGCAGGAACACCGCCAGGAACGCCAGGAAGCGGAGAACGTCGAGCTCAGGCTTGAAGAATCTCGGCTGGCCTTCTGTCACACCCGAGCCTCTTCCCTCCTTTTCTCCGTGCCCTCCGTGCCTCCGTGGTTTCTCATCCGTGGTCGTTCTTCTTCCTTTTCTCTGTGCCTCTGTGTCTCTGTGGTGCCGTTACCGTCGTCGTTACCGCCGCCACTCCCGCCGCCACGTCGTGGCTTTCTCGACGCGCGGCCAGACGATCTCGTGGCCGATCCCGGGCCCCTCGGGCACGGTGATCGTCCCCTCGGGCGACACGACCACCGGCGGGTCGATCACGTCCTCGGCGAAGTAGCGCGCGCTCGCCGACGTGTCGCCGGGGAGCGTGAAGCCCGGCAGCGTCTGGAGGTGCACGTTCGCCAGGCGGCCGATCCCCGACTCCAGCATCCCCCCGCACCAGACCGCGGCCCCGCGCATGCGGCAGAGGTCGTGGACGGCGATGCTGCCGGCGAAGCCCCCCACCCGGCCCGCCTTGATGTTCACGATGCGGCACGCCTCCAGGTCGAGGGCGTGGCGCGCGTCGTCGGCGGAGTGGATCGACTCGTCCAGGCAGACCGGCGTCGTGATGGCCCGTTGCAGGACCGCGTGGTCCACGATGTCGTTCCACGCGAGGGGCTGCTCCACCATCATCAAGCCGAACGCGTCCAGGTCGCGGAAGAGGGCCACGTCCTCCAGGGAATAGGCGCTGTTGGCGTCCACCATCAACGGGATGGTGGGGAAGCGGTCGCGAATCGCCACCACCAGCGCCCTGTCCTTCCCGGGCTTGATCTTGATCTTGATCCGCTTGTAGCCGGCCGCCACCTCGACCGCGACCCTCTCGAGCAGCGCTTCGACGCTGGCCTGGAGGCCCACCGACACGCCCGAGGCGATCGTCCCACCGCGCCCGCCGAGGACGCGATAGAGCGGCACGCCCTCGCGCCGCGCCCACAGCTCCCAGACGGCCATCTCGAGGGCCGCCTTCGCCATCTCGTGGCCCCGCACCTGGCCGAGCGCCGGGAGCAGGGACCGCGGATGGTCGAGGTCCAGGGTGAAGGCCAGAGGCACCAGGAAGTCCTCGAGGATGTGGAGGACCGTGCCGTTCGTCTCCGGCAGGTAGAACGGGTCGGCGTCGGCCACGCACTCGCCGTGCCCCGTCACGCCGTCGGCCGACACCGACACGAGGAGGAAGTCCTTGCTCGTGGTGCGGCCGAAGGACGTCTCGAAGGGATGGAGGAGGGGCAGGGAGACGTGACGGACCACGACCTGGTCGAGCTTCATTCCGTCACCTCGATGCCTGCGGCGGCCACCAGATGGTACCGGGTCGCGAAGCCCGGCGTCGTGCGCACGACGCGTCGGCCGCCGTCCCGAAGAAGCACCAGGCCGTCGGCTCCGCGCCGGCGCAGGAGACGCAGCCCCTCGTCCGCCCCCAGGACGTAGGCCGCGGTCGAGAGGGCATCGGCCTCGATGCCGGTCGCCGCCACGACCGTCACCGCGAGCACGCCTGCGGCGGGAAGGCCCGTTCGCGGGTCGAGGATGTGGCCGGGCTTCTGGTCCCCGCCGGAGGTGGAAACCGCAAGGTCGAGCACGACGAACGACGCCCACGGCACGCCCGCGCCTTCCGGGTCGCGCACGTCGGCAGCCAGCGCCTCGCCGAAGACGCCGATGCTGCTTCCCCCCAGGTCCACGAGGCCGCTCCGGGCACCGGCCGCGCGCAGCTCCCGGAGCGCGAGGTCGGCCGCGTACCCCTTCGCGATGCCGCCGAGATCCAGGGCCGCGTGGTCGTCCAACCGGATGCGGCGCGTGGCCTCGTCCAGGTGGACCTTGCCCGCCCCGACCCGCGCCAGCAGCTCCTGACGCTCGGCATCGCCCAGCGCGCGCCGCGGTCCCCCCACGCCCCCCGTGGCCCGCACCAGCGGCTCCACCGTCGGATCGAAGGCGCCGCCGGATGCGGCGGCGACGTCCAGGGCCGCGCGCACCACCTCGAACAGCTCGGCCGGCACGATCCCGGCTCCCGCAGCGTTCAGCCGCGTGAGGTCGCTCTCCTTCCAGAGCGACATCTGGCCGTCCACCCGGTCGAGGGCTGCGAAGGCACGGTCGAGTGCGGCCGCAGGATCGGCGAGGCCCGTGGCCCGCACCTCCGCCGTCGTCCCCATGACGAGACGCACCTCACGCGCGTCGGCGCCCGGCGACGCGACGGGGACGAGCAGCGAGGAGCGCGATCAGGGAAACGAGTGGCGCGAGGAGGAGCCGCCGACCCACGTCAGGGCGCTATCGCTCGGGGCGGGTGGGCTTCGAGGCGCAGCGTCGGCAGAGGCCGTAGATCTGGTGTCGATGGCCCGCGATGATGAAACCGATCCCCGCCGCGATCTCGTCCTGGATCCGCTCGATCTCCGGGTTCGCGAACTCGAAGATCTCGCCGCAGGAGTTGCAGATGAAGTGGTCGTGGTGCGCCCGGTTGTAGTCGTGCTCGAAGCGGGTCTGTCCCTGGAGGGCCAGCTCGCTGGCCAGGCCCGCCTCGCGCAGCAGCTTGAGCGTCCGGTAGACGGTGGTCCGGCCGATGTCGGGGCGCTTCTTCTGGACGAGGCCCAGGAGGTCGTCCACCGAGAGGTGGCGCTCCGACCGCAGAAAGGCATCGAGGATGACGTCCCGCTGCTCGCTGCGCTTCAGGCCGTGGGACGCAATGTAGGCCGCGAAGACTTCCTTCTCCTCGCGACCGACGATGGTCTTCACGCTCAGTGCACCAGGTTGTGGGCCTTCAGCTCCTGGAGAGCGTCGGCCGAGCGGTCCTCGGCCGATTGGGCCCGCACCCAGGCGGCGAGGCCGCGCACGCCTTCCTCGATGGTGACCTTCGGCCGGAAGCCGAGGCGCTCGCGGGCCCGCGTGATGTCGGCGTAGCAGGACCGGATGTCGCCGTCGCGGAACTGCCCCAGCACCTGCGGCTGCACGTCGGCGGCCGACGGGATCTCGCGCTTCAGGAGGGCCAGGAGCGTGTTCAGGTCCGTGGCGGTGCCGGTGCCGAGGTTGAAGACGTCGTCGGCGACGCCCTCGGCTTCGATGCCCTTGACGCAGCCCTCCACGAGATCGCTCACGTGGATGAAGTCCCGCGACTGCCGCCCGTCCTCGAAGATGAGCGGGGCGCGGCGGTTCAGGAGCGCGCTCGAGAAGATGGCCGCGACGCCCGTGTAGGGGTTCGAGAGCGCCTGGCGGTCGCCGTAGACGTTGAAGAAGCGCATGGCGACCGTCGGGATCCCCAGCGTCCGGCCCGTCACCAGGACCATCTCTTCCTGGTCGCGCTTGTTCACGGCGTAGATCGACGTCGGGATGATCCGCTTCGGTTTCCGGCGTCGGCCGCGGCTCCATGGGGCGCTTGCAGTCCGGGCACCGGACGTCCCAGTCGCCGCGGGCGAGCTGCGCCGAGGGGCGCGAGCCGGGTTCCCGGAGGCCGCACTCGAGGCAGGCGAAGAGCCCCTCGCCGTAGATCGACATCGAGGAGGCCACCAGCATCCGCCGGGGGCGGAGCTTGTCCTTGATCATCGTCTCGAGCAGGACCGCCGTCCCGTGGACGTTCACCGAGCAGAAGTGCACCGGCTCGTACATCGACTGGCCCACGCCCACCGCGGCGGCGAAGTGCACCACGACGTCGGCCCCGTCGAGGGCGGAGCGCACCGCGGCCGGATCGCGAACGTCCCCCACGCGCAGCTCCGCGGCCGGGTTCAGGTAGGACGGCGGCCCCGAGGGATGCACCTGCGGCAGCAGCGCGTCGAGGATGCGCACGGCGTAGCCGCCGGCGATGAGCCGGTCCACGAGGTGGGAACCGATGAAGCCGGCCCCGCCCGTGACGAGGACGCGGCCCTTGCTCATCTCCAGGTGACCGTGTTCTTGAACGTGTCTCCGTGGTCCGAGACGACGGCCACCTCGAGGTTCCAGGAGTTGGTCCCGTCCTGCCAGGTCCCGTTCGTCTCCTGGAGCGACACGCGCTGCTGCGGCTGCACTTCCTTCACCGAGGCGGACGCCGGGCCTCCGGCCTTGCTGCCGTTCGCGGTGGTCGTGATCGTGAGGGACCCGATCTTGAAGGACTTCTTGCCGTCGTTCGTCAGGAAGACCTTGACCGAGTAGCTGTCCCCCGGCTTGACGTTGCGCGGCGCGACCTCGAACTCGATGCGCCCGGAGTAGTCGGGGGCCTTCGACACGCTCACGTCTTCGCTGTCGAAGCCCGAGAGCGCCTTGGCCCCCTTGCCGCCCGACACCACGGTCTTGCCGGAGACGAACGTCTTCTTGAACGCAGCGGCCGACGCGACGGCCGCCGCCTTCCCGGCGGTAGCCTTCGCGTTTCCGGGATCGAGCCTCAGCGCGTCGTCGTAGAAGCCCGCGGCCTGGTCGTAGCTGTGCGCGCCCGCCGCCGCATCCGCCTGGCCCAGGAGCGTCGCCACCTGCTGCGCCTTCACGGCTTCGGCCGAGGGCCCGGCGGGCACCGTCGTGGCCGTGGTGGTCGCCGGCTTGGCGCTCGGCGCCGGTGTCGGCGTGGCTTTCGCCGCCGCGGTCGGGCTCGGCGCCGGCGTCCGTCCCGTCGGCGCCAGCGTCGTCGGAACGGGAGGCGGCGGCGTCTGCACGACCGTCACGCCCTCGTCGACGACCGGCGCTGTCGCGACAGTGGTCGGTGTGGGTGGTGGCTGGGTCGTGGGGGGAGCCACGGCCATCGTCGTCGGCGCAGGGGGAGCCGGCGAGGCCTTCCCTCCGCCCCCCAGGAACCGCATCCCGGCGTAGCCGAGGATCCCGAGGACCACCAGCCCGCCCACGCCCATCCCGACGAGGCGTCCCGCGCCGGATCCGCCTGCGGCTCGCGCCGGCGCCGGAGAGGGCTCGGGGCGCGGCGGCCTCGGCTCGCGCACCGGCGGCGTCGCCGGGCGCGGCTTGGGAGGGGGTGGCGCGGCCGCGGGGGCCGGCTTGGGCGGGGGTGGGGGAGGCGGAGCAGGAGCAGGGGGTGGCGGGGCGGGCACCGGCGGCTCCACCACGGGCTCCACCATCGGCGCCATCACCGTCGGCTCCGGCTCCGGCGCCGTGAACGGCATCGACATCGTCTGCTCGAGCGGGGTCTCCCGCGTCACCATCACCGTCGGCGACTCCGTCTCGTCCTCGAAGACCGGTGGGCGGCGTCTCGGGAACGGCAAAGGGCGGCGGCTGATCGTCGTAGTCGACCGAGAACTTGACCGGGGGCTCCTCCGGAACCGGCGCCACAGGGGGCGCCATGGCCGCCGTCGCGTCTTCCGGGTTCTCGATCGCCTGCGTCTCGGCGAACTCCATCTCGCCGGCCTGGGCCGCCACGAGCGTCGGCGGCTCGTCCTCGATGGCCTCCAGCGCGGGCTCCTCGTCCGGGACGAGGTCGGCAGCGTCGCCCACGGCCTCGTACACCACCTCCGCCGGCTCCTCGGGGGCCGCGATCGCGAAGAGCGACGCGGTGTCCTCGTTGATCGCGGCGCCTTCGAGAGGCGGCGGCTCCTCGGGGACGATGACCATCGTCTCCATCTCTTGAGGCGCAGGCGCAGGCGGCTCGACGGGCGCCGGCGCCACCGGCACGGCCCGCACGGGCAGCCGGCACTGGATCATGATCACTTCGTCGCTGCCGGGCGTCCCGAGCCACAGGATGTCCCCGTTCCGCAGCGGCGCCTGGCCGCTCACCCGGTCGTCGTTCACGTAGAGCCCGGTCTCGCTCCCCGTGTCGTACACCGTCACGCCCGAGGCATCCATCCACAGCCGCGCATGGATGGGACTGATGCCCGGGAGCGTCGAGGTGGAAGCGGCACGACGGGATCCGACCCGACCAGGATGTTGTCCACCACGTCGTCGAGGACCAACTCGCGGCCAGCGAGAGGGCCGCTCAGGACCGTCAAACGAGACTGGCTCGGAGAGGGATCCGCCATAAGTACTTGCGAAGATTATGCCTTGCCTTCCGGCGAGAATCAAGCCGGGCCGTGGCTGCAAGGCGGGGCAGAGGTGCGCTCGGAGCCCCGGGCTACCGTCGCGCCGGGGCATGGGAGGGGGACGCGCCAAGCCATGGGCGTCCCCCTCCCGGTTCGGAGGTTCTACTGCCAGCCACCTGTGAGGGTGGCGGAGTTGAGGGTGGCTCCCATGGTGTAGAGGGCGGAATCGACGAGGAGGGGATAGGTTGGAGCTTGGGTGCTGGTGTAGAAGATGGTTCCGTTCTTCTTGTACTTGACGACACCGGATTCGACGGCGACCTGGAGCTTGTCTCCTGTGGTGTAGGTACCGAAAGCGCCGCGGCTCGTTCCCTTTTCGTAGACCGTAGAGCGCACCGCCCAGCGCAGGTAGAGACGCGAAGTCGACGTCTGTGTAGTTCTGGTTGGAGTCGCCGTTGCTCAGACCGATCATGCGATAGGTCGTGGTCTCGCTGGCGGTGAACTCGACGTAGCCGTCGCCCGAGGCGAGGGTCTGGGTCGAGACGGCACCCGCATTGCCCCACGCCGGTCGCTGCTGTCTTGGTGAGACTGTTGCCAGAGACCGAAACTCCCACTGCCGACTGTCCACACGACATGGCGTACCCGATGGCGGAGGGGGCGGCGGAGGAGGTGAGGCGGTACTCCAGCCTCCTGTGAGGGTGGCGGAGTTGAGGGTGGCTCCTGTGGTGTAGAGGGCGGTATCGACAAGGAGGGGATAGGTCGGAGTCAGGGTGCTGGTGTAGAAGATGGTTCCGTTCTTCTTGTACTTGACGACACCGGACTCGACGGCGACCTGAAGCCTGTCACCCGTAGTGTAGGTACCGAAGCTGCCGCGGTTGGTTCCCTTTTCGTAGACCACGAGCGCGCCGCCCGTGGCGGGGTAGACCGCGAAGTCGATGTCTGTGTAGGTCTGGTTGGAATCGCCGTTGCTCAGACCGATCATGCGATAGGTCGTGGTCTCGCTGGCGGTGAACTCGACGTAGCCGTCGCCCGAGGCAAGGGTCTGGGACGAGACGGCACCGCGCATTGCCCCAGCCGGTCGCTGCTGTCTTGGTGAGACTGTTGCCAGAGACCGAAACTCCCACTGCCGACTGTCCACACGACATGGCGTACCCGTTGGGGGGAGGCGGCGGAGGAGGTGAGGCGGTACTCCAGCCCCGGTGAGGGTGGCGGAGTTGAGGGTGGCTCCTGTGGTGTAGAGGGCGGTATCGACAAGGAGGGGATAGGTCGGAGTCAGGGTGCTGGTGTAGAAGACGGTTCCGTTCTTCTTGTACTTGACGACACCGGACTCGACGGCGACCTGAAGCTTGTCACCCGTAGTGTAGGTACCGAAGCTGCCGCGGTCTGGTTCCCTTCTCGTAGACCATCGAGGCGCCGCCCGTGGCGAGGTAGAGACGCGAAGTCGATGTCTGTGTAGTTCTGGTTGGAGTCGCCGTTGCTCAGACCGATCATGCGATAGGTCGTGGTCTCGCTGGCGGTGACCTCGACGTAGCCGTCGCCGGAGGCAAGCGTCTGGGATCGAGACGGCACCAGCGTTGCCCCAGCCGGTCGCTGCGGTCTTGGTGAGGCTGTTGCCGGAGACCGGAACCCCAACGGCCGACGTCCACACCACAGGAGTGCCAGGAGGAGCCGGAGCGCTGTCGTCGTTCGTGATCGTCCCGACACCCTGGCTGTCCGCGATCGTCGCGTTGACGGGCGCGCTGAGGTTGACGACGAACGTCTCGTTCGGCTCGACGGTCGTGTCTCCCGTCGACCAGCACCGTGATCGTCTGGCTCGTCACGCCCGCCGCGAACGTGAGCGTGCCGCTCTTGGCGGTGTAGTCGCTCCCGGCCGTCGTGGCCGTGCCGTCAGCCGTGGCGTAGCCCACGGTCACCTGCTGAGAGCTCGCCGCCGACAGCGTCACGGTGAACGTCGCGTTCGTCGTGCCCGTGTTCCCTTCCGTCACCGTGACGTCGTTGATCGACAGCGACGGGAGGTCGTCGTTCTGGATCGTGCCGACACCCTGAGCGTCCGCGATCGTGGCATTCACGGGCGCGCTCAGGTTGACGAAGAACGTCTCGTCAGGCTCGACGGTCGTATCCCCCGCGACGACGACCGAGATCGTCTGGCTGGTCGCGTTCGGAGCGAACGTCAGCGTCCCGCTCTGGGCCGTGTAGTCCTGGCCGGCGGTCGCGGTCCCGTTCGCCGTCGCGAACGCCACGGTGACCTGCTGTGTGCTCGCGGTCGACAGCGTCACAGTGAACATCGCGTTCTTCGTCCCCGAGTTCCCTTCCGTCAGCGTGACGTCGCTGATCGAGAGCGTCGGGAGCGGCGGCGGTGGCGGCGTGCCCGGCGTGTTCTGGACGCGGTAGATCGTGCCGTTGCCGCGCGCGAGGTAGTACAGGCTGCCGTCGTTCCCCACCGCGATGTCCACGGGGCTCGAGATGCCCGTGGCGAACTGCGTGGCCGTCGCCGTGGCGGGATCCAGGAGGTAGATCCAGCCGCCGCAGAAGTCGGCGAAGAAGTACTTGCCGACGTAGTCCGCGGGGAACTGGACGGACGGCGGGTTGTAGAAGGCGCCGCCGGTGATGGCGCAGCCGGTCGGCGTTCCGGTGCTGTGCTGGTAGGAGTAGAGGGGACCCTTGGTACCCGGGGCCTTCGGTGGCCCTTCTTCCCCCGGCCATCCGTAGTTCGAGCCCGCGATGCCGTCGTCGATCTCCTCCCACGTGCTCTCGCCCACGTCGTTGATGAACATCCGTCCGGTGCCGGCCTGGAAGTCGAAGGTGTACGGGTTGCGCAGGCCCATGGCCCAGATCGCTCGGTTCGTGCCGGTGGCCGTCGCGAAGAACGGGTTGTCGGTGGGAATCGTGCCGTCGGGGTTGATGCGCAGCACCTTGCCGAGAAGGTTTGTCAGCGTCTGGGCGTTGGCCCCGTTCGCGTTCTCGCCGGCGGAGATGTAGAGCCGGCCGTCGGGTCCGAAGTGGAGGGCCCCGCCGTTGTGGTTCGTCGCCGTGCTGAGGTTGGTCAGGTCGAGAAGCACGACCTCGCTCCCGGCCAGGGCGACGTCGCCGCTGGCGGTGAAGCGGCTGACGCGGTTGTGGGCGGGCGAGCCCGGCACCGTGTAGTACACGTAGACGAACTGGTTTGTCGGCGAAGTCCGGATCGAACGCCGCGCCCAGGAGGCCGCGCTCGCCGCTCGAGTCCACCGTGAGCGAGACGAACGGCGTCGGCAGCAGCGTCCCGTTCTTGAAGACGCGGATCTGGCCCCCCTGCTGCGAGATGAAGATCCGGCCATCCGGGGCCAGGTGCATGGACGTGGGGCTCGAGAGGCCCGTCACGAGGGACGTCGTCGTGAGGTTGGCGGTCACGACCTCGTCGGCGCCGAGGTCGGAGCCGGCGCCCCAGGGGCGCACGTTCAGCTCCATGTCGCTCGTGGCGTTCGCCAGCGCCGGCCCCTTGTCGATGGCCGGGGAACCGGCCTTGAGGTGGTAGTCCGCCGCGGCCTCGTTCACCCACAGGGCGGCGGGCGTCGCGCTGAGCGAGTGCGCCTCGTGCCCCTGAGCCTGCCACTGCGCCAGCGTGAATACCGTGGCTGCGTCGTCCGGGGTCACGCGATCCATGACGTTGTAGTCGCTGTCGGTGTTGGTCACGTCGGCCGCGGTGCCGTAGGTGATCCCGCCACGGCTCGGGTTCTGGTTGTACAGGATGTTGTTCCGCACGACGTTGGGGCCCGAGGAGTTGGTGATGAGGAGCGCCCACCGCCCGTTCGCGGCCATGTCGATGGTGTTGTGGAGGATCTGCATCCCCTGCGGTCCCTGCGCGCCGTCGATCTGGAAGTTCGCGATCCCGGAGGCGTGGTTGTTGTAGAGGACGTTGTTGCGCACGATGGAGTTCTGCACGCCGTCGAGGTTGATCCCCGCGCCGCCGGCGGTGCCGTTGTTGTAGATGACGTTCCGCTCGAGGAGAGCGCCGGTGATGATGCCGTCGCCTCCCTGGCTGGCGTCGGCGTTCAACTGGATCCCGCCGCCGGCGTTGTCGTGGGACCGGTTGTCGCGCAGGATCGGCCGGTCGCCGCTGTTCGAGACGTAGATGCCGTGCTGCGTCGCCGCTGCCGAAGCACTCGTTCTTCTCGAGCAGCAGGTCGTCGGAGAAGTCCGTGAAGATCCCCCACGTGGCGTTGTTGCCGAAGACGCCGTTCCGGATCGTGATGTTGGGGCTCTGGTCCACGCGCACGGCGGCGCGGTTCGCGCCCGAGGAGCGGAGGCCGTCGATCACGATGAACGAGGAGAACGTCACGAAGATCGTGTCGCGGTTGTCGCTTCGATCGGTGGTGATGGTGACCTGCGCGCCGGTCCCCTGTGCCTTGATCGTGATGGGCGCGACCGCGGTGCCGTGGATGTCGTTCACGTCGAAGCCGAGGTAGCTGCCGTCGGCGACCAGGATCGTCGACCCCGGGGTCACGAGCGTGAGGGCCTTCCGGATCTGTCGGCACGGGAGCGCGAAGGTGCAGGCGTTCGTGTCGTTGCCGGCAGGGCTGACGTAGAAGGGCACCGGACCGACGGCGAACGCGACGGCGCTGTCGTCGTTGGTGATCGTGCCGGTGCCCTGTGCCCGGGCGATGGTCGCGCCCACCGCGTTGCTGAGGTTCACCACGAACGTCTCGTTGGGCTCGACGGCGGTGTCCCCCGTCACGGCGACGGCGATGGTCTGGCTCACGACGCCCGGCGCGAAGCTCAGGTTGCCGCTCTTGGCGGCATAGTCGCTGCCGGCCGTCGCCGTGCCGTTCGCCGTGGCGTAGTCGACGGTCACGGGCTGGGTGCTCGCCCCGGACAAGCGTCACCGAGAAGACCGCGTTCGACGTGGCCGAGTTTCCTTCGGCCAGCGTCACGTCGCCGATCGAGATCGTGACCGGCGTCGTGTCGTCGTTCAGGATGGTTCCGGTCCCCTGGCCATCGGCGATCGTCGCGTTCACGGGGCTCGACAAGGTCAGGGTGAAGGTCTCGTCGGCCTCGACCGCGGTGTCCCCCTTGACCGGAACCGGAACCGTCTTCGTCGTCTCGCCGGCCGCGAAGGTCAGCGTCCCGGAGGTGGACGTGTAGTCGCCCGGCGCGATGGCCGTGCCGTCCTGCGTGGCGTACGCCACCGTCACGGTGGAAGCGCTCGGCGCCGAGAGCGTCACCGCGAAGTTCGCGTTCACGGTTCCGCTGTTTCCCTCGGTCACCGAGACGTCCCCCACGCGTCAGGGCCGGCGCCGCGGCGGAGGGAAGCACGAAGAGGGTCACGCTCTGGGCGGGAAGGCTGGTCGCGAGCGTGCCGCCGCTCACCGTGACGTCGGCCAGGTGGGTGATCTGGTTGGTGGAGGTCAGCCGGAAGACCTGCGCCGTGCCCGCCGGCGTGAAGTTCGAGAGGCTGATGTTGGTGCTGGTGGCCGTCGTGACCTTGTTGATCGGCCATGATCGTGAGGGCGCCGTCGGACGTCCGCTGCGAGGCGAAGACCGACGTCTGGTCGGGGTTGGGGCCCGTGGCCGACACGCTGACGTCGCCGAACGTGGACTTGTTCCCGTCGTAGTTCCGGTACATCTGGAACGCCTTGAACGTGGGGGACGTCGCCGTGGGGGAGACCCAGCGCGTGGCGAGGTCCAGCCCTTCGCGGCCGAAGATGCCGAGGACGTCGGCCTGCGTGGTGGCGCCGTTGATGTGGTCGTCGGCGCCCCAGCTGTACTCGGTGACGCCGATGGCCGTCCCCGGCAGGTACGTGTTCACCCAGCCGCGCAGCCGCGGCACGAGCTTGACCTTGTCGTTGATCCAGGTCTCGTCCACGTAGTTCGGGTCCCAGAGCGAGCGCGTCGAGCGGTTGCGGCGGAGCTGCATCGCCGACGAGGTGTCGCTGCCGAACTCGCCCCCCTGCGGGTAGTAGTGGACCGTGAACACGTCGAGGAGGCGCTGGCCGGTCGCCACCTGGTTCGTGTGGAGCTGGTCCAGCAGCCAGGGCAGGTAGTCCCAGCCCGCGTGGTTGTTGCGGTCGGGGAGCGTGGCCCAGCCGTGGAGCCCGCCGTACTGCTGGTCGAAGCCGCTGTAGAAGTAGCCGGACCAGCCCCATTCCTCGGGGCCGACGACCACGGCTCCGGGATCCGCGGCCTTGATCTTCGCCGCGTAGTCCAGGAAGTAGGCGCGGATCTCGTCCATGGTCGGGCCCACGTTGTGCACGTCGCGGTGGGTCGAGAACCAGAGGCTCGGCTCGTTGTCGAGGATGTAGTAGCGCACGCCCCCGGCGCTCGCCGCGCCCCAGGCTCCCACGAGGTGCTGCACCAGCCCCTGCTGGAACGTCGAGTCGACGAGGACGCTGGCGTCGTTCGGGTCGTTCGTGGTGATCGACGATCCGTCGGAGGACCGGACGCCGTTGCCCGCGTCGGCGAACCACTGGGAGTCGTTCCCCGTCTGTGCCCCGTACTTCGCGATCGAGTAGCTCGACAGCCTCCCGCGGCTGGCTCCCAGCTTGGCCACCCAGCCGATCGTCGGAATCGTCACCATGGGCTGCGCGCCCCCGGCCCGGGTCGAGGAGACGAACGAGTCCATGGCCGCGCCCGGCGTCGGGCTGCCGTCGTCGAGGCTCTCGAAGTACCAGTCGCTGCCGCGGTTCGTGGCGTTCACCTGCCAGTTGTGGCGCGTCGTGGCGTTCCCGCCCGATCGGTTGAGGGGAACGTTCATCGCGAGCAGATCCGCCTGGCTCGCGAAGGCGACGCCGTAGATGCGGGGATCGATGGGCCGCCGGCTCGCCGCGACGTCGATGACGACGGTGGCGGCGGTCTGGGCCTCGAGAGAGGGCATCCCCACGAGCGCCACGGCGAGTGCAAGACCCACGGCAAACGGCATGTCGCGGCGACGCATGGGGACCCTCGTTCGATCGACCGGCTCTGGATGAGGAGGCCCTCACGCCCTGCGGGGGGTGCAGCCGATAGTGCGAACCTCGATTGTTGGGCTTGTGGCCTGAGGTATGCAGTGAGCGCCGTCACCGGGGGGCGGCGGCGCTGGTCTACCGGAGGGGCTCCATCCGGGCCACGTGCCCCTGGGCGTCGTAGTGGATCCGGCGGTCGGGCTTGCCGTCGTGGTCGGTGTCGAGGTCCTCGCTCACGAGGCGTCCTCCCGACGAGCTCCTGCCAGCGGTCGACCTTGCCGTCTCCGTCGGTGTCCAGCTCGACCCGCTGGGTGGCGCCTCCCGGGCCCGGGAAGGTCCAGACGTCGGGGCGGTCGCCGTGGGAGCGCGACGTGCCGACGCTCACCAGTTTCCCGCTCGGCGTCGTAGGTCTCCCAGCGGTCCGTCTTCCCGTCGAAGTCGCTGTCCACCTCGACGCGGCGGGGCGAGGAGGCGCCGTCGTACAGGGCCACCTGGTCGGTCTTCCCGTCGCCGTTGCTGTCGAATTCCAGCCGCTCCACGCGCCCGGAGGCGTCGTAGAAGGCCTTGTAGGGGCCCTTGCTCAGGACGCGATACTCGCGGCCGTCCGGGCCCTTGAGGACCGGCGCCCCCTTCAGGGAGGGGCCCGGCGGAGGGCCGCACGCCACGAAGAAAGCCAGGGTTGCAAAGAGGAGATGGGGTCGGTGCTTCATGAGAAAGCTCATGCAGAGCCTAACATGGGGGGGGGTAACTAATGTTTCCAAAAGGCCTTGCCAACCCTTTTTGCTTCATGTACCCTGTACCAGTATCTGTCTACGTCTGACGAGGTGTCTGATGCGGTCTGTCATCGCTGTCGTGCTGGCTGCGCTGTTGGCGGCCCCGCCGGTGAATGTGGCTTCGGCTCCGCTGCGCGGAGCCGTTGAGGGCATCGTCACCATCGAGGGGCGCCCGGTCAGCGGTGTCACCGTCGTCCTCGTCGACGTGGAATCGGGCGCGCAGCAGCGCATCACCTCGACCGCAGCCGGCGCCTTCAAGACGGACCTCCCTCCGGGGCGATACGTCGTCACGACCGAAAGCAAGGCCGGGCTGGTGGTCGGCAAGGCGCCCACGCTCGTTCCGGTGAGCGCCGGACAGGTCGCCTCGGCGCGGATCGACCTGCTCCCGTTGTCGATGCCGATCCCGCAGGACCCGCAGACAGCGCCTCCCACGGCACCCGGGGGCGGCGTCATCAACCACGACCCCGTCGGCTGCTTCGTGGCGGGGGAGTTCCCGCTGCTGGACGCCGGGATCGAGCCGGCCGACAAGGTGGCCCGGGCCCGGGTCTACTTCAAGTCGGCCCTGGGCGAGGCGTACTACTACGTCGAGGCGGCCCCCGGGGAGGCTGGCAGGACGTTCGCCAAGCTGCCGCGCCCCAAGGTCGAGGCCAGCCCCATCACCTACTACTGGCAGGCGACCTTCACCGACTTCGGTGAGGTGACCGGGCCGGAGAACCCGGTCATCGTCGTCGACTCCAAGGACAAGTGCGAGGACAAGCCGGTGGCGGCCTTCGGCCCGCCAGGACCGGTGCAGGTCTTCTCGGCCTCGACGGGTGCGGCCATCGCCCCCGCCGGCTTCGCCGCCGGCATCCTGGGAACGGGCGCCCTCATCGGCATCATCGCCGGCGCGATCGGCGCCGGCGTCATCGGCGCGGTCGTGGTCAACAACCCGAGCCCGTCGCCTACCCCTTCGCCGAGGCCGTCGCCGAGCCCGCCCGCCCGAGCCCGTCGCCGAGCCCGACGCCGAAGCCCGTCGCCCGAGCCCGTCGCCCTCGCCCGTCCCGTCGCCGAAGCCGGTCTCGCCGTAGTCCAGGCGCGTCGGCGCTACCAGTTCGCCTTGATCGGCTCCACGCCGATGACGGCGCCTGTCGGTCCGTACAGCAGTCGGCGATCCGCAATGCCGTCGCCGTCCAGGTCCAGCTCCTCGCGGACGATCCGCTTCCCAACCCAGCTCTGCCAGCGGTCCATCTTGCCGTTGTGGTCCGAGTCCACCGCCACGAGGGCCAGCTCGCCCCTTCTCGTAGTACTCGATCCGGTCGATCTGGCCGTCGCCGTCGTCGTCGAACTCGCGGCGGGTCAGGTGCCCCTTGGCGTCGGTCCACTCCCAGAGGTCCACTTTGCCGGGCTTCCGACGGGCCCATCCCTCGCGCTCTCGCGTGCCGTTGGGCGTGTAGTACTCCCATCGGTCCACGACGCCGTCCAGATCGGAGTCCACCTCGATCTGCCGGGGCGCGCCGCCCGGGTAGAAGAGCGTCACCATGTCGGCCTTGCCGTCGCCGTTCTGGTCGTAGAGCAGGCGGATGATGCGCCCGTCGGGGCCGTAGATCCCCTGGTACGGGCCCTTCTCGAAGAGGTACGCCTGGGGGACCGGCTTGGGCGCCTCGTACCCGCACGCGGACGAGAGGAGCAAGGCAGCAGTCGCGAATCCGGCCGGAATCCTCAGGAGGGCCTTCCGGGCTCTCGGTCTTCCATCGCGGCGAGCCAGGCGTCCAAGAGGACCGCGTAACTCGGGAGCTTCGAGAAGACATCTTCCGCCAGCTTCTCGTTGTACGTGTGGGCCGTCAGGTTGCGGTCCTGGATCATCTGTAGGCCCAGCCTGGCCGTGGGCTCGTCAAGCAGACCCACCGAGTGAGAGCTGCGGACAGCGGCCGTTGGTGAATGCGCCTCGAGCCCCTCTCGCTCACTGAGAAAGCGTTGAGCGGCCTTCCACGCTGTCTCGTAGCTGTACTCGAAACGCTGGATGGCCGCATCCCGGACGATGTCGGACTTGGGCGCCCGCAAGACCTCATGGAGTGTCAGCAGCGCTCGGCGTGCTACCTCGAGCCGTCGTGTCACCTCGTCCACGGCACTCCTTCTCGCAGCACGGCCTCTCGCAGGCCCGCTTCCGCCGTGGTCAGGTCCACAAGATCCACGGGATAGAGGATCCGACTGTTCTCGAGTGCTTCGCGGATGTCCTGAAGGACGCCTGGGGGCAGCGGGCGGTCGGGCAGGACCGCGACGTCGATATCCGATCCTCTCCCCGCGGTGCCCCGGGCCCGGGATCCGAAGAGCCACACGCGCGCCGCGTGGGCCTGCAGGCCCTCCAGCACTATGCGTCGAGCCTCATCCAAGTCCGCCATCGATCCCCGCTCGTACTTGATTATAGGCACGTTGTATCATTTCCCTCATGCTCGCGACCGCACCACTCCTCCTTCTCGCCGCCACGGTGGCAGCCGGCCTCAAGATCGACCACCAGCCGGTCGAATGCATCGTCAAGGACCGCTTCGCCTTGATCGACACCGCCGTCGAGCCCACCGACGACGTCATGAAGGCGCGCCTCTACTTCAAGTCCGCCCAGGACGCCGACTACTACTTCGTGGACATGGCCCTGATGCAGGGACGCTTCATCGGCAAGCTCCCGAAGCCGAAGGAGAAGTCCGGCCCCATCACCTACTTCATCGAGGCGCTGGGGTGGAAGGACCAGAACCGCCGCACGCAGGAGTTCACGGTGCCCGTCGTCGCGCGGCGCGAGGCCTGCGTCGACGGGGCCAAGGTGGCGGCCGAAGGCTCCGGTGACGACGTGCGCGTCACGTCCACCACGTCGAATCGCGTCAAGCCGCAGGGCTTCAAGGGCGTCGCCAGCGTCACCAGCGTGACCGTGCCGGCCGATACCAGCGGCGAGGCCGCGACGGCCGATGCCTCGGCGGCGAAGGCCCACGGCCAAGCCCGACAAGCCCGCCGAGAAACAGGTCGACAAGGCGACGGACAAGCCGGTCGAACAGCCTCCGGCGCCGAAGCCGACACCCACGCCCCCGCCCAAGGTGGTCGGCGAAGACGACTACCAGATCGGCGCCCAGGACATCCTCAAGATCACCGTCTTCGGCCACGAGGACCTGACCCAGATCGGTCATCGTCCAGAACGACGGCACGTTCTTCTTCTCGCTCGTGGGCCGGGTCAAGGGCTCCGACATGTCCCCCAAGGAGCTGGAGCGCAAGCTCACGACGCTTCTGGCCCAGGGCTACCTGCGCAACCCGCAGGTCACCGTCATGGTCCAGGAGTTCCGAAGCAAGAACGTCTTCGTCATGGGAGAGGTCGCGCGCCCGGGCCCGCTGCCCTACACCGGGAACATGACGGTGATGCAGATGCTCGCCCAGGTGGGCCCCACCGCCGGCGCGGGAAGCGAGGTCATGATCCTGCGGCCGCTGAGCGGCGCCCAGCAGGGGCCGCTCTCCCTCGACGTCGCCACGGGCGGGGACCCCGCGAACAAACAGGCCGACACCATCCGCGTCAACATCCGCGACATCCAGATGGGCCAGCTCGACAAGAACATCCTCCTCAAGCCCAACGACACCGTCTTCGTGATGCAGGCGGCCAAGGTCTACCTCCTGGGAGAGGTGAGAAACCCAGGGCCACAGACCTACGTCAGCGGCATGACGATCCGGCAGGCCATCACCAACGCGGGCGGCTTCACCCCCGACGCCTCGAAGGGGAAGATCATCATCGGCCGCCAGGTGGACGGGCAGTTCAAGGAGATCAAGGCCAAGCCCGAGGACCCCGTTCAGGCCGGCGACACGATCACCATCAAGGCGAAGCTGCTCTAGAAATACCCGTAACTCAAGCCCGCAAAGCGTGTTATCATCTCCCGAACGCTTGGGAAAGAACCGCTAGTGTCCTCGTCCGCCCCGCCGCAGACCACGGTCTCCACCGAGCCCGAGGTGGAGCGGGAGAGGCATCTCCTCGAATATGTCGAGATCATCAAGAACCGGAAGACGCTGATCCTTGCGATCTTCCTGGGCGTCGTCGGCGTAGCCACAGTCCATTCGCTCCTGACTCGGCCGGTCTATCGCGCCGCCACCCAGCTTCTGATCGAGCCCGAGAACCCCAACCCCATCAACGTGGGCGACCTTGGCGATCCCGCCAAGGGGCGCGACGACTACTACCAGACCCAGTACAACCTGCTGCGAAGCCGTTCTCTGGCGCGTCGTGCCGTCGTGACGCTGAACCTTCTCGAGAACCCGGAGTACGGCGGCCCGCGCGACCCAAAGGTCGTCGAGGAAGCCAAGGCGGCCGCGCCAGGTGCATCGCCGGTGATGGAGGGAGCGATCAGCGGCTTCCTGGGTCGGCTCGCGGTTACCCCCATTCCGAAGAGCCGGCTGGTCGCCATTTCCTTCGAGGCCTATTCTCCGGAGCTCGCCGCGCAGGGCGCCAACGCGCTCTCCAAGCTCTACATCGAGCAGACGCTGGAGTTCCGCTTCCAGACCTCCTCCGACGCGGGCGCCTGGCTGGGCGCTCAGGTCGAGGAGCAACGAAAGAAGGTTCAGGCCGCGCAGGATGAGCTGGACAAGATCAAGCAGCGCGACGGCATCGCCAACATCGAGGAGCGCCGATCGCTCCTGACGCAGAAGCTCACGCAGCTCGGCAGCTCGCTCACGGAGTTCAAGACCAAGCGCCTCGAGAAGGAAGCTCTCTACAACCAGATGAAGAGCTCGGCGGCCCCTGAAGACCTTCCCGAGGTTCAGCACAGTCAGGTCGTTCAGTCACTCCGAAGCGACCTCGTGAACCTCGAGCGACAAAGGGCGCAGCTCCTGGAGCAGTACCTGGAGAAGCACCCCGAGGTTCTGAAGGTCCAGGGGCAGATCGACGAGACGAAGCGCCGACTCGTGGCCGAGGCCCAGAGCGTCGTCCGCGCGGTCGCGAACGAGTACAAGGCCGCGGCGGCTCAGGAGGCGAGCATCAGCCAGGCGCTCGAGGCCACCAAGACCGAGATCGACGAGCTGGCGCAGCGGAGCGTCCAGTACGACACCTACAAGCGGGACCTGGACGCCGGCAAGCAGATGATCAACAACCTGCTGGACCGCTCCAAGCAGACGGACGTCGCGCAGCAGGTGAAGGCGTCGAACATCCGGATCGTCGATCCGGCGGTCGTTCCCGGAAGCCCCATTCGCCCCAACCGGACACGCGACATCGGGACGGGAGCGCTCCTGGGCATCTTCTTCAGCCTGGGCATCGCCTTCCTGCTCGAGTACCTCGACAACACGATCAAGACACCGGAGGACGTGCGCGTCCACCTGGGGGGCGTGCCGCTCCTGGGCGTCGTCCCCGAGTCCGAGGACGCGAATCTCGTCGTGAGCATCACCAACCAGAGCGTCTTCTCGGAGGGGTATCGAGTGGTCCGCACGGCCCTCAACTACTCCTGGCCCGAGGGCTCGTCCCGCACCATCCTCGTCACGTCCACGGCGCCCGGCGAAGGGAAGACGCTCACCTCGGTCAACCTTGCGCTGACGCTCGCCTCCATGGGGGGCAAGGTGCTTCTGGTGGACTGCGACCTGCGAAAGCCGCAGGCCCATGCGCTTCTTCGCGTCAAGCGAACACCTGGCCTTTCCGACGTGATGGTGGGGAAGGCCAAGCCGTCGGACGCGATCCAGACGATGCAGTACCTCAGCTTCCTGCCCGCCGGAACCCACGCGCCGAGCCCCGCCGACCTGATGACGACTCAAACGATGCGCGTCTTTCTGGAAGCTCTGAGGGACCGGTTCGACTGGATCGTTCTCGACACACCGCCGGTGGGCGCCGTCTCCGAAGCCCTCGTCCTCGCGTCCCTCACGGACGGCGTCATCGTGGTGGCGGGCGCCGAGATGGTCCCACGCAAGGCGGTGGCCCACACCGTGGAACGCCTGGCGAACACCGGCAGCCGCGTGCTGGGCGTGATCCTCAACCGCGCCCAGGTGGAGAGGCACTCGTACTACTACGGGCGCTACTACGGCCACTACTACGGCCACTACTATGGGCGGTACGCGCACGATCGATCGCGGGATCGTGCCGCGCCGCCCGGCGCCGGGCGCAAGATGGCCAGCATCAAGGACAAGCGTGGCACCTAGCGCATCCTTGGTGCGCGTTGTGTCGTTCCTGTTCGCTGCATCTCCTCTTCCTGCTCGGCAGCCGCCCAGACGCCCACCGCATCCCAGGACTGACGGCTCGCGCACGCCCGATGCGGTCGACAGTTCAAGAAGAGCCCCAACACCCGAGAAGTCGGGCCCTTCTATCTCACGCCCAGGATCTTCGTCCAGAACGCTGGGCTCGGACAGCAACATCAACTACTCCGCGGACGCGCCTGTCCAGGACAGCTCCTTCGCGATGACGGCGTCGCTCGACGTCCTGTTCCCGGTCGGCCGCAGCGTCCGGCTCTTCGCGATACGGCGCGCTGACGCCCAACTACTTCGGCACCGAGTGCCTCCCGCTCCCTCGATCGCTATCGGGTCCTTGCGGGCGGAGGTCGATGTCGGGCCCGTGACACCCTTCGCGCTTCGTCGGGAAGAGCCGCGCCAAGCAGCGCTTCTCCCTGAGGTCGATCGAGCGACTCTGGCGCGACGAGGACTGAAGGGCGTTGGCCTGACCGGGCGCGTCACCCGTCGATGTCCCTATCGGCTGCAGGAACGGAAGCAAGTACACCTTACGACAGGGCGTTGTCGTCGCGGGCACTGACGTAGCGGAGGCGCTCGATCAGCCGGAGCACGCGAGCGGGCATGGGCGACGTCTCCTATCGCCTTTCGAAGCGGACCAACCTGGTCGCCCAGAGCTGAGATCATGGAGGACCGCTTCCTGAGCGACCGCTCGAGCCCTGCCCAGGACGACACGGTCCGCTCGTATCGCTATCTGGCTGGGCTCGTCGCTTCACCGCCGCATCGCGATTGGGAGGGCAGTTCCTGATCGGCGTGCGACAGTTTCCCGCGAGCTCGCACGCGGCCGCGCCGACCTATACGGGCCTGGCCCTCGACACGCGCCTCAGCGTGCCGCTTTCGGGCAACGCGCCTGAACCTGACGGCCACGCGTGACGTCCGCTACGCCGTGGCCCGGTCCGAGGTCGCAGGCGGGCGCGCTCCGCAACAGCCTACGTCTCGGGTGTCTATTCGGCTTCGACACGGGCATATCGACCTCCCGCTGGCTCTCATCCTGCGACCTACCGTGCGCCTCGAACGCGCTGACTACCTCCTCCCGTATCCCGTGGGAGACGGTTTGCTTCGACCGAACCGACGACATCTGGACAGCCGGGGGTGCGCTCCTGCAGCAGGTTCGGCGACCGGGTCGCTGTCGGCGGGACGTTCGAGCACTTCTGGCGGTCCAGCAACCGTGCCCGGGTTCGACTACACGGGCAACCGCTACGGCTTGACGGCGGAGATCCTTCCGTGACGTGGCCGCGATCGAGGTGAGGCTCGATGTCGACCCTCCTGATCGTCGTCTTCGCGGCCCTCTGCTCTCTCGTCGCCACGCCCATCGTCCGTCGTGTGGCCCAACGCTTCGGCTGGGTCGACCGTCCCGATGGCGGTCGAAAGCAGCACGCGGAGCCCATCCCCCGGGTCGGCGGCCTGGCGATCTACACTTCCTTCGTCGTCTCATCCGGCGTCTTTCTTCTTCGACCCTCTCTGGGGATCCCTGGTACGGCGACGGTCGCCGTCCACGCGTATCGCCACCTCGTGATCGCCTGCGGCCTCGTCATGCTCGTGGGCCTGGCCGACGACCTCTGGAACGTCAAGCCCCTGGTCAAGCTGGCCGTCCAAGGCGCGGCGGCCTACTACATGTACGCTCCAGGGCTATCGGATCGAGACGATCTCGAACCCTTTCGGCGGCGGCTCGGTCGCGCTTGGACTTCCTGTCGCTCCCCATCACCTTGCTCTGGTTCGTGGGCATGAGCAACGCCTTCAACCTGATCGACGGCCTCGATGGCCTGGCCGCCGGAATCGGCCTCTTCTCGACGACGACGCTCTTCATCGCCGCCACCATCAACCAGCGCTGGGAGGTCACGCTCCTTTCGCGCCGCACTGGCTGGCGCGCTGATCGGCTTCCTTCGCTACAACTTCTTTCCCGGCGAACATCTTCCTCGGCGACTCCGGGATCGCTCTTCATCGGGTTCGCACTCGCCGCGTTCGCGATCCGAGGATCGATGAAGAGTTCGGCGGCCGTGGCGGTGGCGGCACCGCTTCTGGCTCTCGCCGTTCCCATCGTCGACGCGAGCATCGCCGTCATCCGCCGCATCATCGCCGGCAAGAACCCTTTCGAGGCCGACAGCAACCACATCCATCATCGCCTGCTCCAGCGCGGTCTTCGTCCCCGCAACGTCGTCATCCTTCTCTACGCCGTGGCGGCGGCGTTCGGCGCGCTCTCCCTCCTGACCATGAACGAGCGCGGCCAGATGGCCGGCCTGGTCATCATCGCCACGAGCATCATCACCTGGGTCGGCGTGCAGCACCTGGGCTATCCGGAGTTCGGCGAGATCCATCGCATCCTTCGGAAGAGCCTCTTCCACGAGCGGCAGGCCATCGGCAACAACGTCTACCTTCGCGCGCTCCACGCCCGCTTCGCGGAGGCGCGACCTCGCGGACCTCTGGGCGGCGGCCGTGGAGATGGCGGTCCGCCTCGAGTGCCTGTCGCTCGAGGTGCGTCTCGATTCCGGCTCCTGGGATCTGGCCGCTCGGCGTCCGTCCACGGGCCTCTGCCGGCCGGCTTCCCGCGCTGGCAAGGCTCGACACGAGCGACCAGTCCCGGGCCCAGGATGAGCTGGACCGTGCCCCTCCCCGCGGGGCGAGGGAAGTCCGGCCAGATCGTCTTGACGAAGCGGTTCGATCCAGCTCCCCTGACCTTCGACAACGGTTGCCTGCTCGACCTCCTCGAGCGCAGCCTCGCCCCGTCCCTCGTACGCGTGCTATCCGTCAGAGCGCGAGCCTGCGCCCTTCTGCCAGAGGACGCAGGAACCGCTCAAAGCCCACGGCCGTTGACGCCCTCCGACGTCACGGTCGCGATCCCCACGTACCGGCGGGAACAGGTCCTGGTGGCCACGGTTGACAGCGTTCTTGCCAGCAGCCAGGAGAAGTCCTCGTGGTCGACCAGACTCCCGCTCACGAACCGGACGGTTGAAGCGCTGGAGCAGCTTGCACAGGACCAGCGAGATCCGCTGGATTCGCCTTCCCCGGCCCTCGATCACCCGCGCGATGAACACGGCCTCGAGGAGGCGTCGAAGCCCGCTAGTTCTCTTTCTCGACGACGACATCATTCCGGGCCCGAACCTAATCGCAGCCCACGCGCGATCCTATCTGGATGAGTCGGTGTGGGCGGTGGCGGGCCAGGTCCTGCAGCCGGGTGAGTCGCCCAGCCTCCGGGGACTTACGCGACGGACGGGCTTTCGGGCCTTTCTGGACTTCCCGTTCAACTCCAATGAGGCAGCGCTGGATCCGCAACGGCATGGCCGGCAATCTCTCGGTGCGGCGGCAACGGGCCTTGCAGGTCGGGGGCTTCGACGAGAACTTCCGGGGTGTCGCCTATCGCTTCGAGACGGAGTTCTGCCGGCGCCTCTGCTCCGCCGGCGGACGGATCCGATTCGAGCCCGAGGCTTCGATACGCCACCTGCGACACCCCAGCGGTGGCACACGGTCGCGGGGCAGTCACCTGACCTCTGCGTCTCCCGCCCATGGCGTCGGCGACTACTACTTCGCACTGAGGCAGCGGCCCTTGTCGGCATCTCTGCCTACGCGTTGCGGCGACCCTTCCGAGAGGTCACGACTCGCTTTCACCTCCGCCATCCGTGGTGGATTCCCGTGAAGTGGACAGGCGAGGTTGCGGCCCTGGTCTGGGGGCTGTGGCTTGCCCTCCGGGGGCCTCGCTACGGCATCGACCCCTGCCATATGAGCCTGCGCGTCGCCGTCGTGACGTCGCACCCGGTGCAATATCAGGTGCCCTGGTTTCGGAGTCTGGCGGGGTGCCCTGGAATAGACCTCGTCGTTTTCTACGCGTTGATCCCAGACGCCAAGCAGCAGGGAATCGGGTTCGGTATCGACTTTCAATGGGACATTCCCCTGCTCCAGGGCTACCGCTATGAAGTCCTCCGCAACGTCTCGGCGACACCAGGCACTGGGGACCTTCTTGGGGATGCGACACGCCTGCGATCCAAGGACATCATTCGAGTCGGGAAGGTTCGATGCGGTCATCCTGACCGGTTGGCAGACGAAGAGCAGCCTCCAGGCGCTTTGGGCTTGTCGTCGATCGGGCGTTCCCGCCATCGTGCGCGGCGAGTCCAACAACCTCAAGCCGAGGACCTCTCGCGGTGCGGTTGGCTCCATCGTCTCCTGCTTCGCGCTTACGAAGCCTTTCTGGTGATCG
>CAWGKR010000008.1:0-1073219 GCA_963823195.1 uncultured Acidobacteriota bacterium
CCCGAGCGCTGGTTGGCGGCGAGCGTGTACTCCGCGGTCACGTGCCGGCGCGCCCGAGATACGCATGCAGGTCGGCGTTGCGGAAGCTGTAGATGGCCTGCTTCGGATCGCCGACCAGGAACACCGGCAGCCGGCCGTCGCCGTAGATGCGCTCGAAGATCGCGAACTGCAGCGGATCCGTGTCCTGGAATTCGTCGATCAGCGCGGCCGGGAAGCGCTTGCGCAGCGTCTCGGCGAGCCAGCGGGTGATCGTCGCTCCGGAGCGCGGCGTGGAGGTTGAAGAGCAGGTCGTCGAAGGCGATCACGCGGCGTTCGCGCTTCTGCGCCGCAGTTCGGTCGGCACGGTCGGCGATCAGGTCGCGCACGCAGCGCGAGACGGGCGAGATCGAGCGCGTCGGTGACGCCCGCGCGCGGCGAGCAGCGCGTCCGCGGCATCGAAGAACGCGTGCACCGGCGTCACGCCGCTCTTGTTGGTGCGACTCTTCAGCAGGCTGTCGGAAACAGCAGATCGAGCTTCGACTTCTCTCGCCGCCAGCGGCAACGCCAGTTGCTGCGCGAAATCGGCATCCCACTCCGCGCTCGCCTGGGCGAGGCTCTTGTCGTTGTAGGTATTCTTGTTCAATCCCGGCAGCGCTGCTTCCACGCCGCGAGGATCCCGTCGCGTCGCGCAGTCCACAGCGCCCGTGCGGCGTCGTAGGCCGCGCTCAGCGCCGGCATGTCGATGGGCGCGGGTGCGTCGATCGCCGCCGGCCACAGGTACTTCGCCAGCGGCTTGCCGAGGCTGCGCTTCACCAGCTTCGCGAAGCGTTCCGGGCTGTCGCCCTTGCGCGCAAGGTGTGCCGCGAGCGCCGGCGGGCAGCTCGCGTCGGCGACGCGGCGGCGCCAGAAGTCGTGCACCGCCTCGAGGATCATCTCGGACTCGTCGGTCACGAGCTCGAGCGTGAACGGCAGGCCGGCGCTGAACGGCGCGTCGGCCAGCGCGCGCTGGCAGAAGCCGTGGATGGTGAAGATCGCGGCCTCGTCGAAGTACTGCAGCGCGACGTCGAGACGCTCGGCCATCGTCGCGCGTCGGCCAGGCCGCGCGCTCGATCGCCGCCACCAGGCGCGGCGACGAACGGGTCGCCGGCCGCGTCGCGGCGCGGCGTCCGCGCGGTCGCGCAGGTACGCCAGCGTTTCGACGATGCGCGTGCGGATGCGCTCGCGCAGCTCGGCCGTCGCGGCGTTGGTGAACGTGACGACGAGGATGTCGCTGCACGTCGAGCTCCGCTCGAGCAGCAGCCGCAGGTACAGCGCCGCAGATGTTCCAGGTCTTGCCGGTGCCGGCGGAGGCCTCGATCAGGTTGATGCCGTCGAGGGCGCAGCCGAAGACGTCGAATTCGCGCGTCTCTTCACGTGCGACTCCAGTCGTCGTCGATGCAGTCGAGCAGCGGCGCGAACACCGTGCGCGCAGCGCGTTCGAAGTCCGTCGTCGAGCGGATCGTCGATGCCGCGCAGCGCGAGGCGGTAGGCCGGGTCGCGGTCTTCGCCGAACGGCCGATGCGGCGTGCTGCTGCCAGGCGTTCGCGGCGCGGGCCAGGCTCTCGTCGCTCTCCATGAACGCCCACGCCGACTTGGGAAAGAAGTGCAGCGGGCGGTCGCAGGCCGGCGCGATAGAGCGCGAGCAGCGCCGCGAGGTGCGTCGCGCGCATCGGCGATGGGCGGCAGCCGGTAAGCGCCGTCGCGGGAGTGCCACGCGGTCGCGGCGCCACGCCGGGCGGCGCCAGCGCGTTGAGGAAGCAGGTGCGCGATCCAGCCGTCGAGGTAGTCGCGGGCGACGCACGTCGTCGTAGCGGTAGCGGACGCAGACCGCTCGGGCGCAGGTCGCCGAAGCCGCCGGTCACGCGCCACGGCTCGCCGTCGAGTCGTGACAGTCGAGCGTCGCGGCGACCGGGTCGAGCGGCGCCTCGCTCAGCGCGCGGCGCCAGTTCGCGCGCAAAGTGCGCGAGCCGCGCCAGTTCGCGCTCGAGCTCGATGTCGCCGAAGCGCCCGGCCGGATACTCGATGCCGGCCCGGGCCAGCGCGCGCACGCTGTCGGCGTCGTCGCCGGCCAGCAGGCGCGGCAGCATGCGCGCCGGCCAGCGCGTCGCGCGCGCGCCAGTCGGGAACGAACGGCTCGTCGTCCTGCAGTTCCTCGTCGCCTTCCGGCAGCACGATGCCGAGGCGCTCGCGCAGCAGGTAGCGGCACGGGTTGCGGAAGAAGCGGACGAGGTTGTCGAGCGTGCACGTCGCGGAACTCGGCGCCCGGCGCGGCGGCAGCGGGTCGCGGAAGAAGCGGTCCTGCGGCTCCCACGCGGCGTCGTCGTCGTCGGCGTCGTCGTCGTCGTCGAGCAGCGGTCGCGTCGTCGGTCGCGACGCCGCGAGGGACCGCGGCCGAGCCGGCGCGGGTGCCGCCGATCGCGGCCAGGCGCTGCGCTGCAGCGCCTCGCAGTATTCGTCGTTGAAGCTGCGCGAGGCGCGGATCGCCGTCCGGCTCGAAGTAGCTCGAGCGAGAACGGCTGCAGCGGATGCTCGACGACCAGCCGTCGCCGCGCCGCGCGCGCGACTGCGCGGAGAACGGCGGCGCTGCGATGGCGGCACGGCGTAGTCGAGCAGTTCCGCGACCAGCACGGACGGCGGCAGCGGCGAGTTGTCGCGCACGCTGCGGCCGGTGTAGCTCAGGTAGCAGCCGCTCGCGCGCGGCGAGCAGCAGATCGAGGAACACGTTGCGCTCGTCGATGCGGCGCTGGCGGTCGCCGCGGCGCGGGTCGCGCGCCATCAGGTCGAATTCGTCGGGCCGCTGCGCCGACGGGAACGCGCCGTCGTTCAGGCCGATCACGCACGACGACGCGGTAGGGCAGGTGGCGCAGGCTGCTCATCGCCGCGAACGTGACGGCGCCACCCGGGCACGCCGCCGCGCGTCGGGTCGTCGAGCAGCGCCGCAGCGCGGCGCGCACGACGTCGGCGCCGAGCGCGCCGCGGTCATGCCGCCGCTGGGTCATGCGGTCGTGGAGCTCGTGCACGCGCGGCCAGATTTCGCGCAGGTCGTCGATTTCGTCGCCGCACGGGCAGCAGGAACGCGTCGAGCGAGGTCGAGCAGCGTCTGCCGCCACGCCGCCGGGCGCGCGGCGCGCGCAGCTCGTCGTGCAGCGCGCTCGAGCTGGCGGACGAATTCGCGGAAGCTGCCGAGCGCCAGCGCGTCGCGAGCCTTCCGCGTCGCCGGCGGGAAGGCGTCGTCGAGCGGCGCGGCGGCATCGGCGGGCAGCGCGTAGCCGAGGAACAGGCGATCGAGGCCGTCGCTGAAGCTGTGGCGCGTCGATCGCCGGCAGGCCGAGCTCGTGCGCGGTGGCGGCCGTCGATGCCCCAGCGGATGCCGGCGTCGCGGATCCAGGCGTGGATGCGTCGTCGCGCTCGTCGTCGTCGATGCCGAAGCGGCGCGCGATGATCGGCTGCTGCAGCAGTTCGAACACCGCGCTCGCCGTGAAGCGCGACGTGGCGACGGCGAGCACGGCCAGCAGCGCCTGCGCGCAGGGGTTGCGCGCGCTCGCCGGCCGTCCGGTGATCGTGTACGGAATGGCGCGCGCCTTCGGGGCGTTGCCGAACACGGCGTCGATCAGCGGCGCGGCCTCCTTCGAGGTCGGGCGTGACGACCAGGATGTCCGACGGCCGCGGCGGGTTCGCGCCGGCGAACAGCGCGAGCAGCTGGTCCTGCAGCACTTCGAGCTCGCGCGTGAGCGAGTGGCAGACGTGCACTTCGATGCTGCGGTCGTCGGCGGCGAGCGGCGACGCTGCCGCGCGCCAGATCGGTCATGTCGAGGATCGCGTTCTGCACGGCGCCGAGCAGCGTGGCGCCGTCGGTCGGCGACGAAGTCGGCGTCGTCGACCACGGCCGCGCTGCCGTCCGTCAGCAGCAGGTCGATGTGCGCCTGCGTCTGCCTTGCCCCACGCGGCGAGCAGCCGGTTGCCGACTTCGTGATGCGCGGCGCGACCGGTCGCGGCGAGGTAGGTCAGGCGGCGCGGATCGACGATTTCGAGCCAGTACTCGCGGCACGGGTTGAGCACGTAGAACGTGAGGTCGATCCAGCGCGAGAGCCGGTGCAGGATGTCGAGGTAGAGCGGCGGCATGGTCGGCAGGCAGAAGACGTGCGCGGCGCGCCGGCAGTCCCGCGCGCGCCGGCGCGTCGGGCCCCATCGCCTTCATCGCCTCGAAGAAGGCGACCGACGGATGGCGGCTGCCGGTGCCGAGATCGCGGGCGATGCGCCGCCACAGCGCGCCCTGCCAGCGCTCGTCCTCGCGCCGCGCGGCGTCGAGGTGCGCGATCGGCGCGGGCTTGCCGGCGAGCCACGCCGCGAGCCAGTCGGGGCGGTAGGTGAGGTATTGCTCGAGCAGCCGCGCGGTGCGCGCGGCGAGCTCGTAGCGCATCACGTCGTCGGCCTCGCGCAGGTAGCGGGCGAGCGGCGGATGCGCGGCGACGAACTCGCTTCGCGGTCGAAGATCGCCAGCACGCGCCACGTCAGCACCGGCGCGGTGAACGGCGACACCTCGCCCACCGCGGCACGACCTGCCCGATCTGCCGCCACAGCCATTGCGCGAGGAACGAAAACCCGACGTTGGCGCAGATGCCGAAGCGATCGGCGGCCGCGAGCTCGATCCGGCGCCGCACCGCCACGCTCGGGCACGATGATCTCCTCGCGCACGAACGGCGACGCCGGCGGCGTGGCCATCGCGTCCAGCAGCGAATCGAGCAGCGACTCGAAGCGGTTCGAGAACTTGAGCTGCAGCACGTGAAGCGGAGTGAAGCGTGGGAAGGTGAAGGGGCGCGGTATCGCTATGATAGACGCCCGCGGCGATCTTCACCGGCCGCGGCGAGGTAAGCTACGGGTTGTATCGGAGCGTCAGGGGAGCTCATGGCAAGACATCGTTCATTTGCGGCCGTTGCGGGCCTCTTTGCGCTGCTGGCGGGCGCGCCGCTCGGCGCGCAGCAGCATCAGCATGGCATGGCCGCGGCGCCGCCGGACACGCGAATCGCGGTGGCCATGCCGGAGCCGATGCGCCAGCACATCCTCGCCAACATGCGCGACCACCTGGCGTCGCTGCAGCTGATCCAGGCCGCGCTGGCGGCAGGGCCAGTTCGAGCGCGCCGCCGACATCGCCGAGCAGCGCCTCGGGATGACGTCGCTCAAGACGCATGGCGCGACCGAGCTGTCGCCGCACATGCCCGCGGCGATGCAGGCCATCGGCACCGAGATGCATCGCGAGGCGAGCCGATTCGCGGTCGAGGCGACCAACGCCAGCGCGTCGGGCGACGTGCGCACGCCGCTCTCGGCGCTGGCCAAGGTCATGGCGCAATGCGTCGCGTGCCACGGCGCCTATCGTGTCAAGTAGTTCAAAGCGAGGGCATCGCTTCGCTGGGCGTTGAGGGCCGCAGTGAGCGACGCGCTCGCCTATCTCCTCAAGGCCCGGCCCGAGGCGATGGCGGCCTATTTCAAGTTCCTGAAGAGCGCCGGCTCGCGCCTCGATCCCAAGACGCGCAACCTGATTTCCGTGATCACCAAGGTGCACGCGCAGACCGAGAACGGGCTGCGGCAATACTTGAAGCGCGCGCTGCGCGAGGGCGCGACCGCCGACGAGGTGCTCGATGCGTTGCTGATGGCGTTTCCCGCGCTGGGCCTCACCCGCATCGTCTGGGCGATCGACGTGATCCTCGCCATGAACCTGCCGGAATTTCGCCTCGACGCCGCGGAGCACGTGCCGTCGTGGCACGACGTCGCGCCGATGACCGCGATCGAGGATGGCAAGACCGCGTACTTCGACTGCGACGGCCGCAACCTGTTCGTGTACCGGAAAGGCGCCGCGCTCAAGGTCTACGACAGCCGCTGCCCGCACGAGGTCACCGACATTCCGCATCTCGCGCTCGCCGGAACGACGCTCACCTGTCCCAAGCACGAGTGGACGTTCGACATCGCGACGGGCGAAATGCATCGACAAGGGCGACCGGCCGCTCAACGAGTTTCCGCACAAGGTCGAGAAGAAGCGGCTGCTGGTGTTCTGGTAGCCGCAGCGATGCGCGGTCGCGCCGCGCTCGCTACGAGATGACCTGGTAGTAGAGGTTCTGCGGGTGATTCGCGTCGGCGAAGAAGTACCAGCGCTCGGCGAGGAGTCCGACGTACTGCAGCACGAACGCCGCGACCAGCACCGGCGCCGAGGGCGGCCCGAGCGCCAGCAGGACGATCGGCACGGCGAACGCCAGCAGCAGGAATCCCCACTTGATCGCGCGCATCTTCTGCGGCGTGGCGCCGTGGAAGAACTCGCGGGTGTTGAACGAGCCGCCCATCTGGCCCTGCGAGCGCTGGGTGATCTTCGGATGCGGAATGCCGATCGCGGTCTGCAGCGTCGACGCCGGGCGCAGCGCGCGGTTGCGCGCCAGCGACGAGAGCCGCGTGGCGGCGCCGGCGAGCGTCAGCACCAGCGCCGCGGTGGCATAGGGCGCCGCCAGCGGCGACCCGCAGCAGGCGGCATAGGCGGCCGCCAGCGACGTGCCCGACGCGCAGCCCAGCAGCAGGTAGTTGATCGGCGTGAGCGGCGTCGCCCACTCCTGCAGCATCCGCAGCGTCGCGTAGATCATCGCGGTGCAGATGAAGAGCGCGATCGGCCAGCACGGCGGTCGACCGCGCCCAGCGTTCCCGTCGCGTCGACGCCCGCGAAGTGCGCGATCGTCCACAGCGAGCACGCCGGCCATGAACAGCGGCAGCGCGATGACCTCGCGCGACAGCCACGAGGTGCGCCAGCGCGCGGCGGCGCGCCAGCCGCGTTCCGGATGGCCGAGGTGGAAGACCGAAGCGACGAGCCCGGCGCCGGTCAGCAGCAGTGCGATCGCGCCGCCGCCGACGAGAAACGACATGCTGGGCATGGCTCACGAGGCGCGCATGGGCGGCGACCTCGGTGGCATAGAGCGCGAGGAACAGGCCCTGGCCCGCGCCGATCAGCGTGGTGAGCAGGATCACCGAGAAGTGGGGACGCATGCGCATGCTGCCGTCGCGAGAAGAGCAGGGCGGGCACTTCAGGTGGCGAAGTCTTCGGTCGCGCCGTGCGGGAAGGCGGGCCCGGGCACCGCGCCGTCGACTCGCAGCGGATTCTCGGCGCGGGTCAGGTCGTCGGCGTGCAGCTTCAATTCGGTCTTGCGCCGCGGCAGGTAGCGGTTGGCGGGGCGCGTGCCCTGCTCGGGCATCAGCGCATAGCCGGCCTGCTCGCGGATCGCCTTGCGACACCACCGACTCCGGATCGTGGATGTCGCCGAAGAGCCGCGCGTTGGTCGGGCACGCGAGCACGCAGGCCGGCTGGCGATCGCGCTCGGGCAGCGCCTTGTCGTGGATGCGGTCGACGCACAGCGTGCACTTGGTCATCACCTTGCGCTTTTCGTCCAGCTCGCGCGCACCGTAGGGACACGCCCAGGCGCAGTAGTTGCAGCCGATGCACTTGTCGTAGTCGACCAGCACGATGCCGTCCTCGGCGCGCTTGTAGCTCGCTCCCGTGGGACACACCGGAACGCACGGCGGGTCCTCGCAGTGCAGGCACGACTTGGGAAAGTGCACCGTCTGGGTGTTCGGATACTCGCCGACCTCGAAGGTCTGCACGCGATTGAAGAACGTGCCGTTGGGGTCGCTGCCGTACGGATCGAGGTCGGCGAGCGGCCCGGCCGAGCCCGACGTGTTCCACTCCTTGCAGCTCGTGACGCAGGCGTGGCAGCCCACGCACACGTTGAGGTCGATGACCAGCGCGAGTTGCGTCATCGTCGCGCGCCCCTTGCCCGCGAAATACGCGAGCCACGCCGGACGTCGCGCGCGCGGGCCCGGCATCGCCGCCGCCGGCGCGAATTGCGGCCACGTCTCCTCCGGCTCGCCCGCGGCCGCCGGATAGATGCGCACGCGCACGTCGTACCACGCCGCCTGTCCGGTGATCGGGTCGGAGTTGGAGATCGTCGCGCCGCTCGCGCCATCGCCGCCGCGCAATTCCTCGGTGATGAGGTGATTGAGCAGGAAGCCCTGGCGCGATTCGTTGGCGTCGGGCGCGAGGCGCCACGCGCCGCTCGCCTTGCCGATCGCGTTCCAGGTCCACACCGTGCCGGGCTCGACCGCTTCGGTATAGCGGCACATGCCGCGCACCTTGCCCCAGGGCGATTCGACCCACAGCCAGCCGCCGTCGGCGATGCCCGCGGCCTGCGCCGTGCGCGGATTCACCATCAGGTAGTTGTGCGCGTGGATCTGGCGCAGCCACGCGTTCTGCGAATCCCACGAGTGGTACATCGCCATCGGCCGCTGGGTGACGGCGCGCAGCGGATAGCGCGCGGTGTCGGTCTGCGCGGTCTCGAGCGACTCGTACCAGAACGGCAGCGGATCGAAGTAGGTGTCGACGCGCGCGCGCAACCGGTCCGGCGGCTGCTTGCCGGGACGCTTGCCCTGCGCCGCCAGGCGGAAGCGCTGCAGGAATTCGGAGTAGATGTGGATGACGATCGGGTCGAAGTCGCGGCGCAGGCCCATCTGCTGCGCCCACAGCAGGTAGTCGCGGTTCCAGTTGCGCATGTACTGCAGGTTGCGCGGCAGGTGATACTGGAACACGCAGTTGTTCTTCGCGTACATCTCCCACTGCTTCGGGTTGGGCTCGCCGCGCAGCGAATGCTCGCCGTTCTTGCCGCGCCAGCCGGCGAGAAAGCCGATGCCCGAGCCCGGCGCCGTCTCGTAGCGGACGATGAAGTCGGGATAGTCGCGGTACTTGCGCGAGCCGTCGGCGTTGACGAACGCGGGAAACCCGAGCCGGCTCGCGAGCTCGATCAGCACGTCCTGGAACGGCTTGCACTGGCCGGTGGGCGGCACCACCGGAACGCGCACCGAATCGGCCGGACCTTCGAACTCCGAGATCGGCCGGTCGAGCAGCGACATGGCGTCGTGCCGCTCGAGGTACGTGGTGTCGGGCAGGATCAGGTCGGCGAACGCCGTCGTCTCCGACTCGAACGCGTCGCAGACGACCAGGAACGGAATCCTGTACTCGCCGCTTTTCTCCATCGGCGTGCTTGTCGACCAGCATCTTGCGCACGGCGACGGTGTTCATGCTCGAGTTCCACGCCATGTTGGCCATGAACAGGAACAGCGTGTCGATCGGATAGGGATCGCCGCGCCAGGCGTTGGTGATGACGTTGTGCATCAGGCCGTGCGCGGCCAGCGGGTACTCCCACGAAAAGCCCTTGTCGATGCGCACGGGCTCGCCGTGCTCGTCGACGAAGAGGTCGTCCGGACCTTCGGGCCAGCCGAGCGGCGCGCCGTCGAGCGGCGTATTCGGCTGCACCGCCTGCGGACCCTTCGGCGGGCGGGCGTTGGGCGGCACGGCGCGGGGTAAGGCGCGCGATGACGAAAGCCGCCGGGCCGGTCGATCGTGCCGAGCAGCGACATGAGGATCGCCAGCGCGCGGATCGGTCTGGAAACCGTTGGAGTGCGCGGCGAGACCGCGCATCGCGTGGAAGGCCACGGGATTGCCCGTGACGGTTTCGTGCGCCGTCGCCCCACCAGTCGGTCCAGGCGATCGGCAATTCGATCTTCTGGTCGCGCGCGGTGACGCCGAGCTCGTGGGCGAGGCGGCGGATGGTCGCCGCCGGAATGCCGGTGATGCCTTCGGCCCATTCCGGGCGTGAGCGTCTTCACGCGGTCGGCGAGCAGGTGGAACGCGGGCGCGACCGGCGTGCCGTCGGGCAGCGTGAAGGTGCCGAGCAGCGCCGGGTCGGCGCCCTCGACGTGATCGCCCACGGCCTTGTGCGTGAGGCGATAGACGTGCTCCTCGCGCCAGAGGGCTTGCGCCGGCTCAAGGCGGAGGTCCTGGGGCGGGGGTATGTGGAGAAGTTTCCCGGAAGCCGAGGGCTGCGCGACGTCGAGACAGGCGTCGACATCGATGTCGTGCTGGCCGGGGAGTTCCCGGGAGACGGCAGGCCCAAGGCGGTGGCGTTCCCTGATCCCACCGAGGCTGCGGTGCCGGGCCACCGTGTGGCGCTCGTGTCTCTCAAGACGCTGGTCGAGCTGAAGCTCGCCTCTGGCATCAGCGCTCCTCATCGGCTAAGGGACCTCGCCGACGTGTTGGAGCTGATCCGGGCGCTGTCGCTTCCGCGTGACCTCTCCCAGTCTCTCGATCCGTCCGTGCGTGCGAAATACGAAGAGCTCTGGCAGGCGGCGCAGACGGCCGATAGAGAGTAGCCGGGGTCACCTGGAGCCATGACGACTCGTTCCAGGAAGAGCTCGAAGTCGTCATCGGCGGGCCCGCTGAAACTACCGTCGACGAATCCGACCACGAACAATCGCTGCGACGTCCCGACGACCGTGGAAGACGCCATGGATGACCACCTCCTTGGCGCGAACCTCATACACCATCCGATACGGCCCGATGATGAGCTCCCGAAGATACGAGTACGCCGGATCAGGGAAGCGCCGGCCGCGCTCCGCGACCTTGGAGAGGGAGTCGCCAGCATCGCATACGCGTTGCGCGAGTGTCGCTGCGAAGGCCGGTGAATCGCGGGCTATGTACTCGACAGTTTCGACGAGATCCTCGGCAGCGGGATCTGTCCAGACTACTTTGCGAGCCACTTGGACAGGCGCTTCTTGACCTCTTCATGAGGCACTAGGCGACCGTCAGCCGCAGCAAGGAGGCTTCTCGCGAGCTTCTGTCGTAGGTAGAGCTGGTATTGGATGTCCTCGAGTGTGCAGGTTTCGGGCATCTGCTTCAGCACATCTCTGACGGTCTGCTTCGCACTCGCCACAAGGGCCTCCGCTACTGGACCAATGTTACCATCGCCGCCTCGCCCCAGTTGGTCCGTAGAACACATGGCAACGGGGGCCTCGCGCGGATTGGCTGCGAGGCCGGCGCGCTACGGGGACGCGCCCTCGGGCAACGGACGCCAGGCTGCGGAGCGCTTCGTTGACGGATGCGGCATTGGGGAAGCCGTGTCGCGGGCGCAGGTCGATGTCCTTCGTGGTGCGTTCGCCGCCGTGCAGGATGACGGCGAAACCGCCGATCAGGACGTAGCGGGCCCCGGCTTCTTCGAGGGCGCGGCAGATGCGCCGGACGTCGTCGATGGTTGGAGGGCGGACCTCTGGGACATCTCGCTCCTCAGCCACGCCTGGGCCTCCTCGAAGGTCGCGAACCGGAAGAGACCCCGGGGCGCGAGCCCGCGGGTCCCGCGCAGGGCCCTCACCGTCCGGAGCAAGGTGTCGGCGCTTTGCGCCGTCGCAGCCCCTTCACGGCGCCTCCCGACCACTTTGGAAGGGAGTAAGTCGATCTCCCGGTCCTGTCTCACCAAAGACGAGCTTATACCCCGAGACAAAGGCGGTCCAGCATCGTCTGCCGCATCAGTACGGGCAGAGGCGCTTCAGGATCTGGATCTGGCCGGCGTGGTAGAGGTCGTGGGCGGCGATGCCGCGGACCATGAAGCCGATGGTCTGGGAGCCGCCGGGGGCGCGCTTCCCGAAGGACGATGACGGGAGGGCGGCGATGACCTTGCGCATCTCGCGGTGCTCGCGGGCGAGGAGGGCGAGGTCGGCTTTCCAGGCGGCGGGGGTCGCCTTCTCCGGGCGGCGGAACCAGTTGCTGCCGGCGAGGGGGAACGAGCCGCGCTTCTCCCCCGTGATGCGGCGGCGGACGGCGTATTTCCAGTAGGCGGCGTGGACGGCCAGCTCCCAGATGTTGTGGCGGCCGGGGGAGGGGCGCCAGGCGGCGACCTTGGGGGAGATGCCGCGCAGCGAGCCTCGCAGGTTGGTGCCGTGCCAGGACCGTCTGTCGTAGGCTTCGTCGATCTGGAGGAGCGCGTTCTCGAGGGCGACGTCGCGGCGTTCAGGGCTCATGCCGATCCTCCTACACCTTGGCGGCGATGGCCTCGGCGATCTCGGTGGTTCCGGCGCTCCCGCCGAGGTCTCGCGAGAGCTTCTTCCCCTCTCGAGCACCGACTCCACGGCGGCGCGGACGCGGGCGGCCGCGGACATCTCCCCGAGGTGGTCCAGCATCATGGCCGACGACAGGATCATGGCCATGGGGTTCGCGAGGTTCTTTCCGGCGATGTCGGGGGCGCTGCCGTGGACCGCCTCGAAGATCGCCACGTCCTCGCCGATGTTGGCGCCGGGGGCGAGGCCCAGGCCGCCGATGAAGCCGGCGCAGAGGTCCGAGACGATGTCGCCGTACAGGTTCTCGAGAAGCAGGATGTCGAAGCGCGTGGGGTCGAGGACGAGCTGCATGCAGCAGTTGTCCACGATGATCTCGTCGTAGGTGATCTCGGGGTACTGCCTGGCGACGATGCGGCAGCAGTCCAGGAAGAGGCCGTCGGACAGCTTCATGATGTTGGCCTTGTGGACGGCCGTGATGCGCTTGCGCCCCTGGGCCCGGGCGTAGTCGAAGGCGAAGAGGGCGATGCGCGTCGACGCTCGCTCGGTGATGATCTTGATGGACTCCACGACACCGGGCACCACGACGTGCTCGAGGCCGCTGTACAGGTCCTCGGTGTTCTCGCGGACCACGACGAGGTCCACGTCGGTGTAGCGGCTCTTGATCCCCGGCAGGCTGTGGACCGGGCGCAGGTTCGCGTAGAGGTCCAGCTTCTTCCGGAGGTCGACGTTCACCGAGCGATGGCCGCCGGCCACCGGCGTTTCGGTCGGCCCCTTCAGGGCGATCTTGTTGCGCCGGATCGAGTCGAGGACCTTGGGGGGGAGGGGCGTGCCGTGCTCGCCGATGGCGCCCAGGCCCGCGGCCTCGGTCTCCCACTCGAACTCGATGCCCGTGGCCGACAGGACGCGGACGGCCGCGGCGACGACCTCGGGGCCGATCCCGTCTCCGGGGATGAGGGTGACTGAATAGCTCATGCGACCGTGCTCTCCGTCAGGAGGCGGAGGACTTCCTCGGGCCCCTTGGCGCGCTTCAGTATATCGGCCTCCTCGGGCCGGACCTTCCCCCGGGCCACGAGGGTGCCGCGGATCCAGGCGAGGAGGCCGTCCCAGTAGTCGTCGTCCCCGACGAGGATGACCGGGAAGGGCTTCACCTTCTGGGTCTGGACCAGCGTCACGGCCTCGAAGAGCTCGTCCAGCGTGCCGAAGCCCCCCGGCATGATGACGAAGGCCTGGGAGTACTTCACGAACATGACCTTCCGCACGAAGAAGTAGCGGAAGGAGACCGAGGTGTTGAGGTAGGGGTTCGGCTTGGGCTCGAAGGGGAGCTCGATGGCGAGGCCCACGGATTCGCCCCCCGCTTCCAGGGCCCCCTTGTTGGCGGCCTCCATGTCCCCCGGGCCGCCCCCCGTGATGACGGAGTGTCCCGCGGCGGCGAGGGCCCGGCCCATCTCGAAGGCGTGCTGGTAGTCGGGGCTCCCGGGCTGGCTTCGGGCGGAGCCGAAGATCGTGACGCCCCGGGTGATGTGGGCGAGGGCCTCGAACCCGTCCACGAACTCCCCCATGATGCGGAAGATCCGCCAGGTGTCCTTGGTGGTCGTCTCCAGAATGCTGTCGCGGGTCTCGGCCAAGCCTCTCTCCTTCAACGGGTTCCGACATGATAACGCGAGGACGGCGCCGAGCGTGAGAGGGGGGCTGGAACCCTGGGGGCCCGGGGCGCGTTACCGAAGCGGAGGCCGAATCGAGGATGGCGCCATGGTGCGTGCTCTGGCTGCGGTAGGGGGTGGATTCGTGGTCCAATCGCGGGAGCGTGGAGCCCTCGGACGGCGATCTCCTGCGGCGGCTGGCGGGCGGAGAGCGCGACGCCCTGGCCCCGCTCATGGAGCGCCATCAGCGCCGGCTCTACCGGGTCGCCCTGGCCTACGTGAGGAACGCCGATGACGCGCTGGACGTGGTCCAGGAGACGTTCGTGAGGGCCTTTCAACACGCCGCTCGCTGGGACGGGAGCGCGGAGGTCGGGCGGTGGCTGACCCGGATCGCCGTGAACCAGTCGATCGACCGATATCGCCGCGACAAGCGCCGGCGGGCCACCTACGAGCCCCTCGAGGAGGGGGACCACGACGACCGGACGGCCGACGGGGCGCCGTCGCCGGAGCGGACGGTGGCCGGGACTGAGACGCTCCAGAGGATCACGGCCGCGCTCGCGGGGCTTCCGGAGAAGCAGCGCTCGATCTTCGTCCTGCGCCACTACCAGGAGATGAGCCTCGAGGAGATCGCGGACACGCTGGGGCTGCACCTCGGGACCGTGAAGAGCGGCCTCCATCGGGCGATCCAGGGGCTCCGGCAGCGTCTGGGGGAGCTTCAGCCATGACCCTCTTCCACGAGCGCTGGCGTTCGCGGGTGAGCCTGCTGGCGGCGGGCGTGCTGGACGAAGCCGAGCGCGCGGCCACGCTCGATCACATCGCCGGCTGCGACGCCTGCCGGCGCGATCACGCCCAGAGCCTGGCCCTGCTGGCGGCGTTCGCCCAGGACCCCGTCCGGAGCGCGGAGCCCGACATCCCGCTGGCGTTCCTGGTGAGCCGCGTCCAGGCGCGCCTGGACGGCGTCGTCGCGTCGCGCCCCTGGCGTTGGGGCTGGGCGCTCGGCGCCGTGGCCCTCGCGGCGTCTCTCGCGGTCCTGGTGCCGGCCGTCGTCTCCCGGATCCTGCCGGCCGAAGGGCCCGGAGGCGCCGGCCGTGGCGATGGGGGACGACGCGCTCCGGCGCCTCGAGCGGAACATGGCGCGGGAGCAGGCGGTGCGCTACCTGAACGAGGCCCAGGACGTCCTCGTGAACATGGCCGCCCAGCCCCGCGACTGCGACCACGACAAGGCCAGGGTCGACGTGGGGGACGAGGCGCAGAGGAGCCAGGAGCTGCTGACGCGCCGGGCGCTCCTCGTGGAGATGGATCAGGAGGGGCTCGCGAGCGCGCGCCCCGTCCTCGAGGACGTGGAGCGCGTGCTGCGCGAGGTGGCGTCGCTCCGCTCCTGTGCCCGGGCGGGGGACGTGGAGCGCGTGCGCCGCGATCTCGAGGAGCGGCGTCTCCTGATGAAGATCCGCCTCATGTCGCGGGAGCTCCAGGGATGAGGCTCGTCACCGGCATCCTCGCGCTGTCGCTCCTCGCGGGGCCGGCCTTCGGCGAGGACAGCGAGCGGCTGCGGAACGCCAAGACGCTGTTCTTCGACCGGAAGTACGTCGAGGCGCGCGAGGCCTGGCGCGGACTCCTCGGAGCCGGCGGCCCGGAGGCGGAGACCGCGGCCTACTGGGTGGCCCGCTGCAGCGAGAGCCTGAAGGAAGACGCCCGCGCCGTGAAGGAGTACGACGACTACCTCGCGCGGCGCCCGGCCGACCGCGCCCTGGCCGAGGAGGCGCGGACGAACCGCATCGGCCTCGCGGCGCGCCTGGTCAAGGGCGGGCAGCGGGACTACCTCCCGATCCTGCGCGAGGCCCTCGCGGACACGAGCAAGACCGTGCGCTACTACGCCGCGTTCCAGCTCGCAGGGCTCGGGGCCGACGTGGGACAGCCCGCGGTGCCCGTGCTGAAGACGATCCTCCGGGACGAGAAGGACCCCGATCTCGTGGACCGGGCCAAGCTCCTCCTGCTGCGGATCGACCCGGGCGCCCTGGCGCCGGAGCCGGCGGCCCGCCCCAGCAGCGATCCCCGCAAGGCCTCTCCCAAGGCGGCCACGTGGGTCCGGGTGCGCGTCCAGAAGGCCGACGGGAAGCCGGAGGTGGCGATCAACGTCCCGCTGGCGCTGGCGGAGCTGATCTTCAAGAGCCTTCCCGACGACGCTCGCCGGGAGCTGAAGCTCAAGGGATACGACGCCGACAACTTCTGGACCCAGCTCAAGAAGATGGGACCGATGGAGATCATCCACGTCCAGGGCGAAGACGGCGAGCGGATCGACATCTGGCTCGAGTGAAGTGAAGGGAGAGGCGATGAAGCGAGAGAGGGCGTGGGTTCTGGGCGGGGCGCTCCTGGTGCTGGCGGCTCCCGTGGTGCGGGCGGCCGACGACGATCTCTCCATCGTTCGAAAGGCGGTGTCCGCCGACGCGGGGGGCGGCGCGACCCTGAAGGACGACAAGCCGGCGGAGCCCCGCAAGGCCTCCTCGCCCCAGTGGCTGCGGGTCCGGATCGTGGACAAGGGGGAGAAGAAGGCGAAGGTGTCGATCAACCTTCCCCTCTCCCTGGTCCGGGCCATGGGGGACGAGGTGCCACTCGACTGGCATTGCGGGAAAGAGGCCGGCAAGGAGTGGGAGCCGAAGAAGCGTTGCTCCATGCACATGCGTGTCTCGGACGTCCTGGACGCGCTCGCCTCGGGGCAGGACGTCGTCCAGATCGAGGACGAGCAGTCGAACATCCGCGTCTACGTCGAGTGACCCTCGGGGCAGGGGACACCGCTTGTCCCCTGCCGCGGCAGCGAGGCGGCGACACCTCCCGCTAACCCGTTGATCGCGCTTCAGGAGCCGGTTGGAACGGGGCTTGCACTTCTGACCGGGCGGGGAGGATGTGGACTATGCGAGGCACAAGGGCGGGACGGTTTCTCCTGATGGGCCTTCTCGGGGTCGCGACGGCGGTGGCCGCGGCTTCGAGCGCCCGGGCCGACGATCGCCACTACCAGCGGTCGGGACGCGGGTCGGGGCACGGTCACTACTCGCAGGGCTACCGGTCCTACGGGTATCACGGGCACCGTGGGCCCTATCGCTCCTACGGCCCCTACGGGTATTCCCGGCCGTACTACGGGGGCTACGGCTACTATCGGCCCTACGGGTACGGGTATGGCTACGGTTATGGCAACGGCTATGGCTACGCCTACGCTCCGCCGCCGGTCTACGTGCCCTATCGTCCGTACTGCGGCCCGCGGGTGGGCGTGGGGCTGAGCCTGGGCTTCGGCTTCTAGGCCCGACCTCTAGCCGGTAGGCGCGGCGTAGTAGCCGAGGCGGTGGCGGACCTGGATGCTCTCCCGGTCCGGAACCCGGACCACGATGCGCCTCCACTTGCCGTCCTTGCGCTTGTTGGCCGACACGTAGCCGATGCTGTACTGGGTCCGCAGCTCCTCGGCGATGCGGTCGTAGACGGCGTCCAGCTCCGAGAGGGACTGCGGGAAGTGGACCTGCCCTCCGGTCTCGTTGGCCAGGGCGGTCAGGACGTGAGCCGCCTGGCTGAAGGCGAGGCGCTCCCGGTCCGTGGGGCGGTTCTGCCGGATGCTGATCGAGTAGATGTTGACCTCGGTCTTCTTGGCCAGGTCGAGGACCTGGTCGTCGTTCACGAGGGACGCCGTGTCCTCCCCGTCGGTGAGCAGGACGACGGCGCGGCGGCGCAGCTCGCCGACCTTCTTCAGCTTGTCCAGGTCCTTCAGGGCGATGTAGAGGGCGTTGTACATCGCCGTCGGCCCCGACGCGCGCGTGCGCCTGATCGCCGACTCGAGGGCCGCCTGCTCCGCCGTGAAGTCCTGGAGGACCGTGGCCCGGTCGTTGAACTGGACGATCTGGGCCTGGTCCTGGGCGCGCAGCGTCTTGGCGAACCGGACGGCGGCCGCCTGCGCCACCGAGAGCTTCTCGTCCATCGAGGCCGACGTGTCGATCATGATGGACAGCGAGATGGGAAGGTTCTCGTGGGTGAAGAGCGAGAGGTCCTGGCGGACGCCGTCCTCGTAGACGGCGAAGTCCTTCTGCACGAGATCGGTGACGTAGTGCCCCTGGCCGTCGGTGACCGACACGTTGAGGTTGATGACCTCGATGCCGACCTCGAACGTGGGGGTCTGGTTCTGGGCGACGACGATGGGAACGGCGACCGCCGCGAGAGCGGCACCGGCGAGAAGCCTCTTCATGGACCTAGGAGCTCGGCTGCGGGGGAGCCACGCGGACCTTCGCGCCGGGGCGAGCGACCTGGACCTCGATCTTGCGCGACTTGATCTCCGTCAGGGTGGCGTAGCTCACCCGGTAGCGGCGCAGCTCCGCCGCGACCTTCTGCATCGATTGGGGGAGGCCCATGACCGAGAGGGGCATCTCGTGGATCCCCCCGCTCTTCCTCGAGAGGGTGTCCAGGACGTAGCCGTAGTCGTTGCGCGCCTCGAGATCGGCGTCTCCGTCGCCATACTGGACCGAGAGGAAGAGGTCCGCGTTCTTGACCGCCTCGTCGGCCGTCCGGAGGCGGTCGCGGTTGCTGAAGTTGGTCGTCGTCCCGGTGACGACGACGACGACGGAGCGGCTCCCCTCCTGCTTCTTGAGGTCGCGCGTGGATTCCACGAGGGCGTCGAGAAGCGTGTTCCCGCCCGAGGTGACGCTGCGCTTCAGGGCCTGGGTGGCGGCGCCCACGTCGTCCCCCAGGTCGGTCAGCTTCGTGGGGCGGTCGCCGGTGGTCCAGAGCGTGAAGCGCGCCCCCTGCGGGAGGTGCGACAGGAGCGTCGTCACCGCGTCCACGACGTGGAGGCGGTACGCGGAGCCGATCTCCTGGCTGGTGTCCACGAGGACGGCCACGACCAGGGGCATCGTGTCGGGCTCGACGCTCGTCACCTCGCGGGCGACGCCGTTCTCGAGGACCGCCACGTCGTCCCGGACGAGCCCGGTCACCGGGGCGCCCTTGGCGTCGACGACGGAGACGCTCAGGGATCGCACCTCGGCGCCCGTGGGCGTTTCCGCCTGCACGAGCAGCGCCGCGGCCAGCGTCAACAGGATCATGCGTCCGTTACCGGAGCGTCCGTTGCGTCGTCGCTCCCCTCGCCCCTAAGATCCACCGTATCGGTTCCGCGGCCCCGCGTCAACGCGGCCTGGAGGGGGCATCTGTGGTCGACGCAACGGTCATCACCGTGAGCGACTCCGCGGCGGACGGGACGCGGGAAGACGTCTCGGGTCCCCTGGCCTGCCGCCTCCTCCGGGAGGCGGGGCTCCAGGTCACGGGGCCCGTGGTGGTGGCCGACGAGCGCGAGGCCATCGCGGCGGAGATTCGCTCGGCCGCCCGGACGTCGCGCCTCGTCGTGACCACGGGCGGCACGGGCCTGGCGCCGCGCGACGTGACGCCCGAGGCCACGCGCTCCGTCCTCGACCGCGAGGCGCCGGGGATCGCCGAGCTCCTGCGCGCCCGGGGGCTCGCGCAGACCCCCACCGCGGCCCTGTCTCGAGGCGCCGCCGGCCTCGTCGGCAACTGCCTCGTCGTGAACCTCCCGGGGAGCCCCAAGGGGGTCCAGGACGGTCTCGACACGCTCGTCCCCCTGCTCCCCCACGCCCTCGACATCGCCGCAGGAAGGACCCGCCACGAACGCCGATGAGCGAGCCGGCCCATCGGCGTCCGTGGCCCTGCGGCTTCGTCAGTGGACCGGAGAGCCGTCCCCACAGTCGACGCGGTGCTTGAAGAAGTCGACCTCCCCGGCCTGGAGGTCTTCGAACAACGACTCGACGGGTTCGCCGAGGAGCTTCTGCGTCACGACGTGGCCGGCCTGTCCCTTGTAGTCCGTCAGGAACGACCGGTGTCGCTCCGTCACCCGGGCCTGGAAGGGGGCGCCCGTGGCCGCGCCCGTCAACGGGTTGAGAGGCACCACGTCGAGGAGGCCGGAGGCCGAGAACGTCGCCACGTAGCTTCCGAGCCGGGTGGTCTCCACGTCGTGGATGAAGTGGATCGGGCCCTGGACCTTCAGGTAGTCGAGAGGGCCTGACGAGCAGAACGGGCGCGGGATCACCTGGTTGAAGATCTGGTCGTACTCGCGGTGCGCCGCGGTGCGCTCCCGGTCCAGCGGCGGCCAGAGCGTGAGCACGGTGGCCTTGCCGTCGGTGGGCACGGGGACGGGATCCGTCTGGTTGACGAGCGGCAGGCCCAGGGCGAATCGCAGCGCCACCGGCAGGCCGTTGAAGATCAGCGTGCGGATGGTCCCGAAGCCGGGCGCCGGGCTGATCGGGACCGTCTCGCCGGGCGGCGCCGCCAGGGCTCCGCTCCGGCTGACGTCGAGCTTGACGAACTGCTCGGCGAACTCCCAGGACAAGACCTCGTGGTCGGTCGTGCCGGGGATCAGCACCTCGAAGTGCACGTTGCCGAGCGTCCGGGAGCCCTCACGGAAGAGCCTCAGGTGGAGGCGGATGCTTCCGTAGTCTCCGCACTGCATCTGGATGGCGCTCCCCTGCCACCCGTCGGCCTTCGCCCATGCCGTCTGATGGCGGCCGATGGCGTCGGCCCAGACGCAGTTGAACGGGAACTGGTTGGGGATGCCGAACGCCGTGCGGTCTCCCCCCACGCTCATGAGGGCCTGACGGACCTGCCTTGGATCGGCCTCGCCGAGGAAGACCAGGTTGATGGGATCGCTCGGCGTCCCCGTGAAATCGGTCCCGGTATAGGGCCACAGCGTCTCGGCGTCGGTGCCGAGCTGTACGGACAGGGTGCCGGCGGGGCGGCTCGGCCGCCCGCCGTTGGCGCTCGCCGGCCCGGCGGAAAGCGCAAGGCCGGCGACAGACCAGAGGACCAACGCTCTTCGGATTTTCATGAGTCACCTCTTTCGCGACCCCTGTAGCAACGGCCGTTCCAGGGTAGCTCGAGGTGTCCTTCGCCGTCGGCAAAGGGCTGGGCTGAAAGGGGAAAGAGGGGATGCGCGGAGCGAAAGGAGAGGACAAGCTGGCTCACGGGCTGCCCAAACCCTGGGCTCACCCGCCCATTGGCCGAGCATCTTCGGCAGGGCGCATAATGGCGGGTGCCCCGGGGCGTGCTTCGTTCGACCCTCCTGGCGGTCCTTCGGCTAGGGCTCGTCCTCGGCGCGATCGGCGCGCTCCTCTTGATCTTCGAGACGCGGTTCATCTTCCTCCCGTCCCGCGCCCACGAGGTTACGCCGCGACAGCTCGGCCTGGCCTTCGAGGACTTGACCCTGATTGCCGAAGATGGCGTGCGCCTCCACGCCTGGTTCCTCCCCGTTCCGAAGCCGCGGTGGACCGTGCTCGTGAGCCACGGGAACGCCGGCAACGTCAGCCACCGGTTGGACCGGGCGCTCCTCCTCCAGGCCCGCCTGGGTGCGAGCGTGCTCCTCTACGACTACCGCGGCTACGGCCAGAGCGAGGGCTCGCCCGACGAGGGCGGGACCTACCGCGACGCGCGGGCCGCGTACCAGTGGCTCGTCCGCGACGGGAAGACGCGGAGCGACCGCCTCGTGCTGTTCGGCGAATCCCTGGGCTCGGCCGTCGCCCTCGACCTCGCCCTTTCGGCGCCGGCCGCGGCCCTTGTCCTGGAAGCGCCGTTCACGTCGGTGCCCGACATGGCCCGCACCACGGTCTTTCTTCCCCTGGCCCCCTTCCTCCGCACCCGCTACGACAACCTGGCCAAGGTGGGCCGCTTGCGGATGCCCCTGCTCGTCCTCCACGGCGATCACGACGACGTGGTGCCGTTCGCCCTGGGCCGCCGGCTCTTCGAGGCGGCGCCCGCTCCCAAACGCTTCTTCGCGATCCCGGGCGCCAGCCACAACGACACGTACCTCGTGGGCGGAGACGCCTACTGGGCGGCGCTTGCCAGCTTCCTGGACACGCTTCCGGCGGGTGGCTGACCCGCGGCGGACCACCCACAGTTGACGCTCCGGAGGGGGTTGGATAAGATCCGCCGCGTTCCGTTCCAGAGGAAGGACCTGGCAACTCCCTCATGAGCCAGTACCTGTATCTCATCCCCCTCCTCCCGCTTCTCGGGTTCCTCTTCAATTTCCTCGTGGGTGTCCGGTTCCTCTCGCCGGCGGCGTCGCACCACGACGGGGGACACGGCGAGAGCCACGCAGCGCCGTCGCCGATCGTGAGCCTCGTGGCCTGCGGGTCGGTGGCCCTGTCGTTCCTGGTGGCGGCGGGGGCGGTCCTCGCGGCCCACCGTTCTCCCAGCGGGACCATCGTCCAGACGCTCTGGACCTGGCTCTCGAGCGGAGCGGCCGAGACGACGCTCCACGGGGTCGCGGGTGCGACGCCCTTCCAGGTGGACTGGGCCTACCAGGTGGACCCGCTGTCTTCGGTGATGGTGCTCGTCGTGACGTTCGTGGGCCTGCTGATCCACGTCTACTCGACGGGGTACATGTCCCACGACCCCGGTTACGCGCGCTTCATGTCGTACCTGAACCTCTTCATGTTCGCGATGCTGACCCTGGTCCTCGGGGCCAACTACCTCGTGATGTTCGTGGGGTGGGAGGGCGTCGGCCTCTGCTCGTACCTGCTGATCGGGTTCTGGTTCGAGAAGGACAGCGCCGCCGACGCCGGCAAGAAGGCGTTCATCGTGAACCGGATCGGCGACGCGGGGTTCCTCCTCGGCGTCTTCCTGATCTTCGTGACGTTCGGGACCCTCGACTTCCATCGCGTGATGGAGGCGGCCGCCGAGATGCCGGTGGAGGCCGCCTGGGGCGGGACGCTCACGGTCATCGCTCTCTCCCTCTTCGTCGGAGCCTGCGGCAAGAGCGCGCAGGTGCCGCTGTACGTCTGGCTTCCTGACGCGATGGAGGGCCCGACGCCGGTCAGCGCCTTGATCCATGCCGCGACGATGGTCACCGCGGGCGTCTACATGGTGGCCCGCTCGTCGGCGATTTTCGCCCGCGCGCCGAACGCGATGTTCGTCGTGGCGATCGTGGGCGCCTTCACCGCGATCTTCGCGGCGTCGATCGGCCTCGTCCAGAACGACATCAAGCGTGTCCTCGCCTACTCCACCGTCAGCCAGCTCGGCTACATGTTCCTGGCCTGCGGCGTGGGCGCGTTCGCCGCCGGCATCTTCCACCTGATGACCCACGCGTTCTTCAAGGCGCTCCTCTTCCTCGGATCGGGGTCGGTGATCCACGGGATGTCGGGGGAGCAGGACATGCGCAAGATGGGGGGCCTGAAGTCGAAGATGCCGGTCACCCATCTCGTGATGCTCATCGGCTGCATCGCGATCTCGGGGATCCCCTTCCTGGCGGGCTTCTTCTCGAAGGACGAGATACTCTGGTCGGCGTTCAAGATCGGCGGCTACGGCCGGATCGTCTGGATCGTCGGCTTCGTGGCCGCGGCCATGACGGCTTTCTACATGTTCCGGCTCTACCACATGACGTTCAGCGGCGCCTTCCGAGGAGGCCACGAGGCCGAGCATCACGTTCACGAGTCGCCGGCATCGATGACGGTGCCGCTCCGGGTACTGGCTCTGGGCTCGGTGTTCGCCGGCTTCCTGGGTGTGCCGGCCGCGCTCGGTTTCGGCCGAATCCCGAACTTCTGGGAGGGCTTCCTCGAGCCGGCCTTCGAGCCGGCCCACGAGGCGCTGCGTGAGGTCTTCGCGGCGCCACCGCCAGAGCACGCGATGGAGTACGTGCTGATGGCCGCGAGCGTTGGGATTGCGGCCCTCGGCATCATCCTGGCCACGCGCTTCTACCAGCAGCGGCCGGAGATCGCCGACGGCCTGGCGGCCTCGTTCGCGGGCGCCCACCGCGTCCTGACGAACAAGTACTACGTGGACGAGCTGTACGGCGCCGTCTTCGTCCGGGGGCTCGCGCTCGGGGGCGGAAACACGCTCCACGCGGTGGACCGCTTCGTCGTCGACGGCGGCGACGGGGAGATGCGCGCCGGCCTCGGCGTCAACGGCATCGCCTGGGCGGTCCGGGACGTCGTGGCGAGCTTCTCGAGCTTCTGGGACCGCGTGGTCGTGGACGGCCTCGTCAACCTCGCGGCCTTCATCCTGGACAACCTGAGCTACGTCTTCCGGGCGGTCCAGAACGGCCGCGTGCAACACTACGCCCTGGCGATGATCATCGGCTTCTTCGTGCTGATCGTCGTCGGGGGGCGCTTCGGGCTGGGCCTCTACTAGGAGCGCAGCAATGGATTTCTTGCGGGCACATCTCCTCTCGATCATCACGTACACGCCCCTCGTCGGGGCCGCCCTCCTGCTGCTGCCGCCGTTCAGGAAGAACGACGACGCGGTCCGGTGGTTCGCGAACGCGGTGGCGTTCGTGGGCTTCCTCGTGAGCCTCCCTCTCTGGTTCTGGTTCGACCGGTCCCACCCGACACCCTTCCAGTTCGAGGAGACGGGCTCCTGGATCCCGTCGATCGGCGTCTCCTATCACTTCGGCGTCGACGGCATCAGCGCGCTCCTGATCCTCCTGACGACGCTCCTCGGGTTCATCGCGATCCTCTCGAGCTGGACCGCCATCCACGATCGCGTGCGGCAGTACTACGTCTTCCTGCTGCTGCTCCAGACGGGGATGCTGGGCGTCTTCTGCGCCCTCGACATGTTCCTGTTCTACGTCTTCTGGGAGGTGATGCTGGTCCCGATGTACTTCCTCATCGGGATCTGGGGCGGGGCGCGGCGGCTCTACGCGGCCATCAAGTTCTTCCTGTACACGCTGGTCGGCTCCGTCGTGATGCTCCTGGGGATCCTGGCGCTCTACTTCCACTCCAAGACGCTGCCGGCCTTCGCGGCGACGGGGACGTTCGACGTGACCGAGTGGTACCGGATGGGGATCCCGGCCGACGTCCAGTACTGGGTCTTCCTGGCGTTCTTCCTGGGCTTCGCCATCAAGGTGCCGATGTTCCCGTTCCACACCTGGCTTCCCGACGCCCACGTCGAGGCGCCGACCGCCGGGTCCGTGATCCTTGCCGGCGTCCTCCTGAAGATGGGAACGTACGGGTTCCTGCGCTTCTCCCTTCCCCTCCTCCCCGACGCGACGCGCAACGCCGTGCCGTGGATGGTGACGCTCTCGATCATCGGCATCGTCTACGCCGGCTTCGTGACCCTCGTCCAGAAGGACATGAAGAAGCTGATCGCGTACTCCTCGGTCTCCCACCTCGGCTTCTGCATGCTCGGGATGTTCGCCTTGAACCCCCTGGGGCTCGAGGGGAGCGTCCTCCAGATGCTGAACCACGGCCTCTCGACCGGCGGGCTCTTCTTGATCGTGGGGATCGTCTACGAGCGGCGCCACACCCGCGAGATCGCCCAGTACGGCGGCCTGGCCCGGGTGATGCCCGTCTACGCGACGGTCACCTTGGTCATATTCCTCGCCTCGATGGGCTTGCCCCTCCTGAACGGTTTCGTCGGCGAGGCCATGATCCTGCTGGGGGCGTTCGCGGCGAACAAGATCTGGGCCTACTGGGCCGTCTCGGGGGTCGTCCTGGGGGCGGCGTACCTGCTCTGGCTCTATCAGCGCGTCTTCTGGGGAAAGATCACACACGAGGAGAACGAGCACCTCGCGGACCTGAACGGCCGCGAGCTGGCCACGCTGCTGCCGCTCGTCGCCCTCTGCTTCTGGATCGGGATCTACCCGAAGCCCGTCCTCGACTTCCTCCACGCCCCTCTCGCGCGCGTTGCCGCGACCGTCCAGCCCGAGAAGTTCGGGGCGGGGGCGGTTCACGCAGCCCCCCCGGCCCCGGCGGGCCCCGCGGAGGAGGCTCCCGTCCAGAAGCTGGAGGAGCCGAAGGTCGTGCCGGAACGCAACCGGGCGCAATAGGAACCCCTTCCGTTTCAGGATCTTGCGGCCCGTAAGTCGTGTAGTTACAAAGTATTACGAGCAGACTGGCGTCGGTTGCGCGTTCGAGCGTCACGCGGGTGTAGAATTGCTCCTCGTCATTGGGCGGTTCGTCATAGAAGGCTGGTGAGTTCGGTGTTCCCACCTCTCGTGGACGTCCTGATCCGGCAAGCGGCGCTCCTCAACGCCTACCTCCGCTCGGCTCACACCGGTTCGGTCGTGCTTCTCGCCGCGGCCCTGCTCCTGCCGTTCGCACAGGGCGGGCAGCTGCTCAGCTCGGTGGCGAGGTCCGCGCGCGCCACCACCTCCCTGACGGCGACGGCGGAGCGTCCCCACACGGTCCTCGAGGCGGCCCGCGAGGGCCAGCGTCCCACGATCAAGAGCCCGAGGGCGCAGGTGTTCGGCGCGTCGGCCCTGGGCCTCCCCGTTCGGCTCGGCTCTCCGGAGGCTCGCCCCGAGGGGGTCTCCCGGACGCCGCTGCCGGAGATGACGTCCCCCGTCCTCGAGCGCCGAGACCTCGAGCGCGGCCCCCCCTTCTTCCTCTAGGACACCGGCCCCTCTTTACTTTCGTAGAGGGCGGGTTCGTATCCGATCACCGGGATCCCGGGGCATCCGTCTTCGCCCCTGCACATGGAGGAAATGACATGAGGGTCGTACTAGCCGACGTCAAGGCTCGAGAAGGATTCGTACACAAGGACACGGTCGTGGGCGGGTACGGCGCGCGGATGCGTCCTTTCTCCACCGTGACCAAGTGGGCGTGCGCCATCCGGAAGCGGATCAACGACGTGCCCAGCGTGACGATGGCCACGCTCGGCGCGATCCTGGACGACGCGGGACACGACGTGCGTTGGACCCGGGGCGAGCTGGTGGAGGGAGACGTCGCGATCGTCCTCTCCTCCCTGGTGGACCACAAGAACGAGACGCGGTTCGCCGACGCGATGCGGGCCAAGGGCGTGAAGGTCGGGTTCGTGGGTCTCGCCGCGTCGAAGATGCCGTTCCTCTTCCAGGACCACGCGGACTTCCTCGTCTACGGCGAGCCGGAAGAGGCCGTGAAGCGCATGGCCGCAGGGGAGACGCTCTCGGGGTTCTGCCAGAGCCACGAGATCGCCGACCTGGCCGAGATCCCGTTCCCCCGCTGGGACCTGGTGGGCGTCACCGGAGAGCGCCGGGCCTCGACCAGCGTCTTCACCCGGCCGATCGGCGGCTTCCCCGTGCTCGCGAGCCGCAGCTGCCCCGAGTTCTGCACTTATTGCCCGCATCGCATCCTCACCAAGTACCGCGGCCGTTCCGTCGAGAGCATCGCCGACGAGCTGGAATATCTTTGCAAGCAGTACGAGCGTCCCTTCATCATCTTCCGTGACCCGCTCTTCACCCAGGAGCGGGACCGCGTCATGGCCCTGTGCGACGAGATCCTGGCCCGTGGCCTCGACCTGCGCTTCGAATGCGAGACCCGCCTCGACCGCCTCGACGAGGAGCTGCTGACCAAGCTGAAGGCCGCGGGCCTCCAGGCGATCGAGTTCGGCGTCGAGTCGGTCTCGCCCGACGTGCTCAAGAAGGTCGGACGGCGGCCCATCCCCGAGGAGCACCAGCGGGCGATCATCAAGATCTGCGACCGGCTCGGCATCCGCACCGTCGGCTTCTACGTTCTCGGCTTCAACACCGACACGTGGGACTCGATTGCCGCGACGATCGAATACTCCATCTCCCTGGGCTCCACCCTGGCTCAGTTCAAGATGCTCACGCCCTACCCGGGGACGCCCCTCTGGAAGCACATGGAGGCGCAGGTCTTCGAGAAGGACTGGGAGCACTTCGACGGCTTCTCGGTCACCTTCAACCACCCGAGCCTCTCCCCCGCCGAGCTCCAGTTCCTGCTGGCGGCGGCCTACGCGCGCTTCTACCTGCGCCCGTCGTTCTTCGCGAACCTCTGGCGCTTCGAGAAGCAGTGGGTGCGGGGCGTCGTCTCGCAGCTGGACCTCAGGGTGGCCGAGATGCACTCGTGGCGCGAGGTCAACGCGATCTCGAGGGCCGTGGAGTGCTGAAGGCCATCTCGAGGTACGGAGCGCGCTTCGTTCCGGGCTTCGAGGAGATCGTGGAGTCCCGGAGGCGGCGGGGGCAGCTCGTGGAGGGTCCCGACGTCGCTGCCTTCGAGGACGCCCTCGCCCGGCGGCAGGGCGGGGGACGAGCCGTGTCGACCTCGTACGGACGCATGGCGGCGTACTACATCTTCAAGGCCCTCGATCTTCCCGCGGGCTCCGAGATCGTCTTCCCCGCGCTGACCTTCTGGGTGGTCCCCGAGATGGCGCGTCGGGCGGGTCTCAAGCCCGTCTTCGCCGACGTGAACCCCGTGACCTTCAACCTGGACCCCGAGGCCCTCCTTAGGGCCATCACGCCGCGGACCCGGGCCGTCGTGCCGACCCACGTCTACGGCCTCCCCTGCGACATGGACGAGATCCTGGCCGTGGCGCGGCGCCACGGCCTCAAGGTGGTGGAGGACTGCGCCCACACCCTGGGCGCCTCGTACCACGGACAGCCCGTCGGGACGTTCGGCGACGCGGCGCTCTTCAGCTTCCAGGTCCTGAAGCCCTTGAACACGTTCGGCGGCGGCGCGGCGTACACGCGCGACGCCGCCCTGGGGGAACGGATCGCCGCCTTGGTGGCGGCCGAGCCGCCGCCATCGGAAGAGCGGGTCCTGAAGCGGATCCGCCTCGGGAAGGTGGAGCGCTTCCTCATGCAGCCGTCGTCGTTCACGCTGACGGTCTTTCCGATCCTCTGGACCGGCTCCTGGTTCAAGGCGCGCCCGGACGTCTACCTCTGGGAGAAGGTGCGCCCCCTCGATCCCCCGCCCCCGGGTTACCACGAGCGCTACGGCAACGTCCAGGCCGCCATCGGCCTCGCCGGTCTCGAGCTCCTGGACTCCTGGACGGAGACCACGCGGGCCCACGCCCGCTTCATGAGCGGCGCGCTCGGGGGTCTCCCGGGCGTTTCGGTGCCGCCCGAGCCGTCCGATCGCGTCCACGTCTACTACCAGTACTGCATCTACCCGCCCAACCGGGACGCCCTGGTCGCCGGGTGCCTCCGTCGGGGGCTCGACATCGAGTACCACCACATGGACGTCTGCTCCGACCTGCCCCTCTTCGGCGACACTCCCATCGAGGCCCCGGGGGCCCACCGGACGACGGACGCCGTGCAGCTTCCCATCCACGCCGGCCTCGACGACGCCACGCTGGCCGTGGTGGCGGCGCGGGTGCGGCGGGTCCTGGACGGCAGGCCGCGCCACGCGGGCGCGCCTTCGCCCGGTCTCAGCCGATGAACCTCGCACAGTGGACGGGGCTCGCGGCCTACCTCGCCGTCTTCGTGGCGACGGTCGTCGAGGGAGAGGTCGTCTTCGTCGGAGCCACGGTCCTGGTGCACCTCGGGCGTCTGGACGCCGGCGGCGTGTTCGCCGCGGCGGCTCTCGGCGGGTCGGTGGGTGACCAGCTCTACTTCTACGCGCTCCGCGGCCGCTTCCGCCGCTTCCTCGATCGTTTCCCCAAGTGGACCGACAAGCGCGACCGGATCATCGCGCGGGTGCGGCAGAACGCCTCGGCCATGATCCTGGCCTGCCGGTTCCTGCCGGGGCTGCGGGTGGCCATTCCCGCGGCGTGCGCCTGCGCCAACGTGTCCCCCGTCCGCTTCTCCACGCTCTCGCTCGTCAGCAGCCTCGGCTGGGCGGCCGCGGTCATGGCCCTCGTCACCTGGGTCGGCCCGGCCTCTTTCGCCGAGTTGGGGGTGCGCGCCTGGTGGACCCCGATCGTCCCCGCCCTCCTCGTCCTGGCCTTCAGCTGGTGGCTGGGGCGGCCGCCGGCGGGCCAGAGGGATCAGGGAGCCGGCGAGACGGCCCCGTAGGACCTCCCGGCCGGGTTATCCTCCTTCCGCAGGGACGGGAGGGGGATGACCGAGCCGCGGCGCAGGGCATCGGACCGGAAGCGCACCTCCTATGCGCTGATCGTGTGCCTCGTCGTCGTTGCGATCCTCGCCTACCTCGTCTTCCGCTTCTTCCTCGCGACGTTCACGGTGGCCGCCTCGGTGGCCCTGCTCATGGCGCCGCTCCAGCGCCGACTGAGCGGGGCCCTTCCCCTGCGGGGCCGGTCTTCCGTGGCCTCGGCCCTCCTCGTCCTCCTGACGACGCTGGTGATCCTGGTGCCGATCCTGCTCTCCGCGGCCCTCCTGAGCCAGCAGGCGGTCGGCTTCTTCGAGTGGATGCGCCCGCGGATCCAGCCCGCGGCCTTGCAGGCCCTCTATCGGGAGGCGCTCCCGGCCCGCTACCCCTGGCTTCAGGACTGGCTGCGCTTCGACGAGCGGGAGGCGACCCAGGCCGCGTCGATGCTGCTCTCGCAGGGGACGGCGGCGGCCAACGGCTTCGTGCAGGGCGCGGTCGCGCGCCTCACGTCGGCCCTCTTCGACCTGGGTCTCTTCCTGATGATCCTCTTCTTCCTCCTCCGGGACGGCGGGCGGCTCCGCGCCGAGGTGCGCGGCATCTCGCCCCTCTCCGAGACCCAGGAGAAGGAGATCTTCAGCCACCTGGAGCGGACCGTCCGGGGGGTCCTGAAAGCGATGGTGCTCGTCCCCTTCGCCCAGGGCTTCGTGGCGATGGCGGGCTTCTCGGTCATCGGCGTGCCGTCTCCCATCCTCTGGGGCGTCGTGGTCGTGCTGGCGGCCTTCGTTCCGCTCCTCGGCTCGCCCCTCGGATGGGTCCCCGCCGTGGTCTACCTGTTCGTCTACGGCGAGAGGTGGCAGTGGATCGCGCTGCTCCTCTTCGGAATCGTGTTCATCAGCGGCATCGACAACGTGATCAAGCCGATGCTCCTGAAGGAATCGGCGCAGATCCATCCGCTCCCCGCGTTCTTGTCGATCCTGGGGGGGCTCATGGCCTTCGGCCCCCTCGGCTTCCTCATCGGCCCCGTGATCCTCTCCCTCGTGCTCTCGGCCATACGCATCTACCGGCTGGACGTCCTGCGTCCCGAGGCGGAGCCGAGGGACCTCGAGGCTCACGCCGCTGCCGCCTCGTAGGCGAGGCCTCTCTCCGTTGCGTGGGCAAAGGGGGGTATGGTAGTCTCCGCGTTCGGCGTGGCCGGAAAGCCCCTGAAAGTGCCGCAGGACCGCAAAGATCGCGGGGGGGACCTGGCCAATGCCTTGAGGGACGTCGGGCCGTATCTCTCGATAGGGACGAGCCTTGCGGCCGCGGTCCTGCTGGGCGTGGGGTTGGGGTACTGGGCGGACAAGGCCCTGGGGACGAAGCCGGTCTTCTTCCTGATCGGAAGTGGGTTGGGGTTGGTTGCGGCGCTCTATCAGTTCTTCCTGACGGTGAACCGGAAGCCGTGAGCCTGGGCAGGTATTCGATGATCGTCGGCGCGATGGCTGCCGTCCCTCTTGCTGCCCTGTGGCCCGTCCTGGGAGCCCGGCGGGACGGGGCCTTTGCGGCCGCGGCGCTGGGGTGCGGCCTGGCCAGCCTGAACGCGATGGCGGCCTACGCCCTGGTCGCGTGGTCCGCCGGACGGTCGAACGTCGCGTTCTTCAGGGCGGTCCTGGGAGGGACGCTGGGGAGAATGGCGATCCTCCTGGGCGCGGTCGCCGGGGCGGTCCTCGGCCTCGGTCTGCCGCGCCTCCCCCTCGTGATCGCTCTCCTGTCCTGGTACGTCGCCTTCCTGGCGCTGGAGCTGGCCGTCGTCCACCGTCGCCCCGGCACCCGCTCCGAGGCCGTCTCGTGACGCTCGGAGCCCTGGCGATCCTCGCGGCCCAGGCCGAGGAGGCGGCGGAGCACGCGGCCTCCGGCCACGGCGCCGAGGCGGCCGGCCACGCGGAGGGGGCCCAGGACGTCGCCACCATCCTGATGCACCACGTGACGGACGGGCCCTTCCTGGGCCTTCCGTCCAAGCACCTCGTCTTCTTCGTGGTCGCGGCGCTCCTCGTCCTCGTCCTGACGCGTCTCGCCCTCGCGAGCTACCGCAAGGGCATTCCGACCGGCGTCGGCGCCCTCGTGGAGCTGTTCGTCGTCTTCATCCGCGACGACATCGCGGAGAAGAACATCGGCCACGGGGACGGGCGCAAGTTCACGCCGCTGCTCTGCAGCTTCTTCTTCTTCATCCTGGTCGCGGCGCTCCTGGGCCTCATCCCGGGGACGGCCACGTCGACCGGGAACATCGCCGTGACCATGGCGCTGGCCGCCATCTCGTTCGCGGCGCAGCAGTGGGCCGGGATCTCGAAGTACGGCGTCGTCCATCACTTCGCGGGGATCGTCCCGCCGGGGCTCCCCGGGTGGCTCCTCCCCATCATGATCCCCGTCGAGATCCTCTCGATGTTCACCAAGCCCTTCGCCCTCATGGTGCGTCTCTTCGCCAACATGCTGGCGGGCCACATGGTGATCGGGGCGCTCCTGATGCTGATCCCGCTCATGGCCGCGATCAACACCGCCTTCGGGATCGCGATCATCCCCGTGTCGCTCGGCCTCTCGCTCTTCATCATGGTGCTGGAGCTGCTGGTGGCCCTGATCCAGGCCTACATCTTCACGCTTCTCACGTCGATCTTCATCGGGATGTACGCTCATCCCTCTCACTAGAAAGGAACCCCATGCCGACTGACCCCAAGGCTCTTGCGTACTTCGCCGCCGGTATCGGTGCCGGCCTGACGATCATGGGCGGCGCCGCCGGCATCGGCCGCCTCGCCGCCTCGGCCATGGAGGGCATCGCCCGCCAGCCCAACGCCGCGGGCGACATCCGCGGCGCCATGATCGTGGCCGCCGGCCTCATCGAGGGCGTCACGTTCTTCTCGCTGATCGTCGCCATCCTGCTGGCGATCAAGTAGGACGATGTCTCTCTCGCCGCTCTCCGGAGTGCTGCTCGCCTCCGGAGGGCTGACCGACATCGACTCGACGCTCTTCTACGCGACCCTCGTCCTCTTCGCGATCTTCGCCGTCGTCCTGGCGAAGTTCGCGTGGGGGCCGCTCCTCCAGATCATCGAGGAGCGCGAGAAGGGCGTCCGGGACGCCGTCGACGGCGCCCAGAAGGCCAACGCCGAGGCGCAGGCGCTCCTCGAGAAGCACATGGAGCTGGTGCGCGAGGCCGGACGGGAGCGCGACGAGATCCTCAAGAAGGCGCTCCAGGAGGCCGAGGCCTTGAAGACGGACCTCCAGACCCGGGCCCGGGCGGAGGGCGACCAGATGATCCAGCGGGCCAAGGAGCAGGTGGAGCGCGAGAAGGCCGCCGCGATCCAGGAGCTGCGCTCCCAGGTGGCCGACCTGGCCATCGCCGCCGCCTCCAAGATCGTGACGTCGTCGCTGACGCCCGAGGCCCAGAGGAAGCTCGTGTCGGACTTCATCGGCGACCTGCCGAAGGCCTGAGCAGTCGCCCGAATGTCCGAGGTGGCCAAGATCTTCGAGAAGCTCCCCAAGATGTTCCAGAAGGGGAGCGTCAAGGTGGACCGGAGCTTCTACTTCTCCCTCGGGGACGACGAGAAGTGGACGGTCTCGCTCACCAAGGACCAGTGCACCGTCAAGGCCGGGAACAGCCAGGACGCCGACTGCTTCTTCAAGGCGTCCACGGAGATGTTCCTCGAAGTCTGGAGCGGCAGGCACACGCCTTCGGTCACGGACTTCATGACGGGCGCCATCAAGAGCAACAACCCCCTGCTGCTCAAGGAATTCGTAGCGGCGTTTAAAAAGTGAGATAGGGGGCGCTGCGTCGCGCCCCCTATGACCCCCGCTCGCTTCGCCGGAGTGAATCCGGCTTCGCTCGCAGCTTGTACCATCGGCGCTACTGTTGCGGCTGGGGCTCCTCGGGCTCGCCGCCGGGGATCGTGACGTCGATGTTCGTCACGGGGCCGAAGGACGAGAGGGGCCGGTCGAAATCGGCGGCCTTGCCCACGACGAGGAGCGCCAGGGCCTGGCGCCGGACGTATTTCCGAGCCACACGGGCGACGTCGTCCACGGTCACCTTCTCGACGCCGGCGCGGTAGCGCTCCAGGAAATCCGGCGGGTAGCCGTAGAACTCGTAGAGCATCTTCTCTCCCAGGACCTTGTCGCGGGAGTCGAACTCGAAGATGAAGGAGTTCAGGATCGAGTCCTTGGCCTTGCGCAGCTCGTCGTCGGTGGCGGGGTTCTTCTGGAGGGCGTCGATCTCCTCGTAGAGGGCGTCGAGCGCCGCGGCGGTGGTCTCGCTCTTGGTCCCCATCCCGACCTGGAAGAGGCCGGGGACCTCGAACCCCATCCCCACGCCCCCGCTCACCGAATAGGCGAGGCCCTTCTTCGTTCGGATGTTCGAGAAGAGGCGGGCCGACATGCCTCCCCCGAAGACCTCGTTCATCACCTCGAGGGCGTAGTAGTCGGGGTTGTCGCGTGTGGTCCCGAGGTGCGCCATCCGGATGTTGCTCTGGTTGACGTCGTCCTTCGCGACGAAGTAGACGCCCGGCTTCGGGTCCTTGAACTCGACCTTGGCCTTTTCGGCGGCGGGGCCCCTGGGCCACGCGCCGAACGCCTTGCGGATCCGCGCCTCCATGGTCTTCGGGTCGAAGTCCCCGGAGATGCCCAGGATGATCCCGTTGGGGTGGACGTATCGCTTGTGCCACCCGCGGAGGTCGTCCAAGGTCACGGCGCCCATGGTCGCGTACTCGGTCGTGCGGGCGTAGGGGGAGTCCGCTCCGTAGACGAGCTTCCGAATCTCCCTCGAGGCGATCCCCGCGGGGTTGTCGTTGCGGCGGGCGATGCCGGTGCCGACCGAGTCCTTGGCCAGGAGCAGCTTGTCTTCGCGGAACTCGGGCTCGCGAAGGAGCTGGACGAAGACCCCGAAGACCTCGTCCAGGTTTCCCTTCAGGCAGTCGAACGAGAGCGAGGTCGAGTCGAGGCCGCCCGACGTCTCGACGCTCGCCGCCCGGGCTTCGAGGAAGTCGTCGAGGGCGTCGCCGTCGCGCGTCTTCGTGCCGCTCGTCCGCCAGGCCTCGCCATAGAGGCTGACGAGCCCGGCCTTGGCCCCGGGCTCCTCCCGGGAGCCTCCCCGGATGCGGGCGAAGCCGTGGACGAGGGGAAGCTCGCTGTCGGGCTGGAGCAGGACGACCATGCCGTTCGGCAGCGCGAATCGCTGCGGCTGGTGGGGGACGAAGGCGCGGAGAGGGGGCTTGGGGATCTGCTTCCAGTCGGTCGCTTGAGCGAAGGCCGCCCGAGCGGGAAGAAGGGCGCACATGGCCACGGCGGCGAGGGCGGCGGTCCTGGCGCGCATCAGCGGCCTCCCTTCGGCGCGCCGGCCATCTGGGTCGATTGGATCATGGCCACCGTCCGGTTGGGCTCCACGAAGGTCTTGGCGGCGACACGCCGGATGTCCTCCTTCGTGACCTTCTCGATCCGGTCCACCTGCCGGAAGAGCTCCCGCCAATCGCCGTAGCGCGTCTCGTATTGAGCCAGCTCCTGGGCCAGGCCTTCGTTGCTGTCGAGGCTGCGGATCAGGTCTGCCTTGGCCCGGGTCTTGACCATGCGCAGGTCGTCGTCGGTGACGTCTTCGGTCTTGAGGCGCTCGATCTCGCCGCGGATTCCGTCCCGTACCTCCTCGGGGGTGTGGCCGGGCGTCGGAAACGCGTAGAGGACGAAGAGGTTCGGATACTTGTCCCCCGGGTATCCCCCGAAGCCGCCGGCACCGGCCGCGATCCTCTTGTCCCGGACCAGTGAGCGGTAGAGGCGCGACGTGCGTCCCTCCGAGAGGAGGTCGCTGATCACGTCGTAGACCGCGTCGTCGGGGTCCAGGATGCTCCCCTTGTGGTAGCCCTCGACGTAGAGGGGCTGGGCCGCGTCGTGGAGGACGACGGTCCGCTCGGCTCTCTGGGGAGGCTCTTCCGTCCGGAGGGGCGGCGGGACGGGCCGGGCGGGGAGCCGGCCCAGGTACTTCTCGGCCACGGAGAGCGTGTCGGCCGCGGTCAGGTCCCCCACGAGGGCGACGACCATGTTGCCGGGGACGTAGTAGCGGTCGAAGAACGCCTGGGCGTCGCTCGCCGAGAAGGAGCGCAGGTCCGACGGCCAGCCGATGGTGGGCTGACCATAGGAGTGGGCCGTGAAGGCCTCGGCCTGGAACTGCTCGAGGGTGCGCCCCACGGGGTTGGAGTCGACCCGCATCCGGCGCTCCTCCATGACCACGTCGCGCTCCTTGTAGAACTCCCGCATCACGGGCTTCAGGAAGCGCTCGGATTCGAGGTACGCCCAGAGCTCGAGGCGGTTGACGGGGAGCGAGTAGTGGTAGCGCGTGGTCTCGTTCCCCGTGGAGGCGTTGAGTGCCGACGCCGCCCTCCCGTTCGACGATCTCGTCGAACGCGCCGCGGACCACGTAGCGATCGGCCTCGGCGATGGCGTCGTGCCAGGCCTTCTCCAGGTCGGCGGTCGGCTTGGGGTCGCCGCCGACGGGGCGGCGGCGCGCGGCGTCGTAGGCCGCGTAGGCGGTCTCGACCTTCTCGAGGGCCGCCTTCTCGGCGGCGTAGTCCGTGGTGCCGATCGTGTCGGTCCCCTTGAAGGCCATGTGCTCGAACATGTGGGCGAGACCGGCGATGCCGGGGACCTCGCGATCGCTCCCCACGTCGACGTGGGTCACGAAGGAGAAGACGGGCGCCTCCCGCCGCTCGCAGACGAGGACCCTGAGGCCGTTGGCGAGGACCTTGCGGGTGACGCGCTTCTCGAACGACGCGAGGTCCTGGGAGAAGGCCACGGAGGGCGCCGTGAGAGAAAGGGCCAGGAGCGCGGCGAGCCGCGCCCTATGTGAAGTCATCTCGCCTCCCGCGTTCAGAATTTTGGGTGTCGACCGTGCGACCGCCGCTCAGGATACTCCAAGTGCGGCCAGGGCGACGTCGGCGGCCCAGAAGAGGGCCACGCCGAGGAAGACCACGAGCGCCATGGCGAACCCGCGCTCCTCGTTCACCTCCGGGATCAGGTCGCTGGCGGCGACGTAGAGGGTGACGCCGGTCGAGATCGGCAGCGCGTACGCCACCGCACCGGTGAAATGGCTCATGCCGACGACGCCGGCCAGGGTGGACGCCGCCAGGATGAGGGAGGCGGTCAGGGCGCCCCGCGGGCCGCGCCCCGACGCGAGGGCGATGGAGGCCACGGTGAACCCCTCGGGGAGCTTGTGGAGGAAGACGGCGCAGAAGACGAGCACGCCGAAGGGGACCGAGACGATGAAGGCGGACGCGATCGAGACCCCGTCGAAGAAGGTGTGGGTCGCGAGGCCCACGAGGGCCGAGAAGCCCACCGCCGGGTTCACCATGAGGTCCTCGTGGACCTCCTCCCCGAAGTGAAAGTGCGGCGCCACCGTGTGCTCGAAGAAATGGACCAGGAAGTACCCCCCCAGGATCCAGAGGGGGGCCCTGGAGGAGAGGGCGAACGACTCGGGCATCATCCGCAGGAAGGTGGCCGAGAGCATGAAGCCGGCGCCAAGAGCGATAAAGTACTTGAGGGCGAGCTCGTTCCAGCGGCGTCGGGAGACGATGACGAGGCCCCCCACGACGTTGGCGGCCGCCGCCACGGTGCCGAAGAGAAGGCTCCAGGCCGAAGGGGGAGAGAGGGGACATGGAGGGCACGGGAGGGTAGCATCGCCCCCCGGACGGTTCAAGACGGAGGCGCCCCTGCTTGTGGATTGCCGCAGGCGATGGATAATCTGTGACTTACGTGGACTCACGACTCGGGGTGGTGTGTGCGATGAGCCTCCTTGGGATCAGTCTTGGCGGCGTGGGACGGGCGCAGGAGGCGCCTCCGCCTCCGGACGAGCCCGGCCTGGAGGCCGAGCCCGGGGCACCCCCCTCGGAATCGAGCCCGGCCGAGACCGTGGGCCCGACGCCGGGCGCCCCGACCGTCGAGCCTCCGGGAAGCCGTGACCATGGCCCTCACCCACAACTTCTCGCTCCAGGCGGTCGCGGACAGCGTGGCGGCCGCGGGCTTCCGGGAGACCTCGGCCCGCGCCGAGTTCCTTCCCAAGATCACGCCCCGCTACCAGGGGGGCCCCGACCAGTCGACGTTCGGCATCGACGCGTCCCAGCGCCTCCCCTGGTCCGGGGGAACCGTGACGGCGGGGACCAACTTGAGCTCGCTCCACCCCGACGGGACGCCGGCCGTGAAGTCGAGCGACGTTCGCGTGGTGGTCACGCAGCCCCTGCTGCGCGGAGCCGGGCCCAACGCCACGTATTTCGACCTGAAGAACAGCAAGCGGGCCCGGCAGGCACAGGAGCGCTCCTATGAGCTCGCGCGCCAACGCCTGGCCGTGGACGTGACGACGACGTTCTTCCAGGTGGTGAGGCAGCGCGAGCTTCTGAGCGTCTCCGAGCAGAGCCTGAAGCGGAGCGAGAGCCTGCGCGAGGCGTCCGAGGCGCGGATGAAGGTCGGCCTCGCGAGCAAGCTCGACGTCTTCCGCGCCGAGCTTCAGTCGGCCCAGACCCAGGAGGCGCTCGTCCAGGCCCAGGCGGCCCTGGAGACGGCCCAGGAGCAGTTCCGCCTCCTCCTGGGGCTCGACCCGGCCGATCCGGTGGAGCCCGAGTCGGCCGCCCTCCCCGAAGCGGTGGACCTCGACCTGGAGCCGGTGCAGGTGCTGGTGGCGCGCGCCGTCGAGAACCGGCTGGAGGTGAAGGAGACGCGAGACCAGGTGGAGGACGCGCAGCGCGCCGCGTCCCTCGCGAAGCAGAACCTCCTGCCGCAGCTCGACCTCAACCTGGGAGTCACGCAGACGGGCCTCGGGCCGACGTATTCCGACAGCCTGAGGGCGGGCGACACCCGGGTCAACCTGTTCCTGAGCACGTCGTATCCCCTCGAGCGCACCAGCGACAAGTCCACGGCGGCGATCGCGGAGGTGGACCTGGCCGCCGCGCGCCGCACGCTCACCCAGCGCGAGCTGGACGTGGCGGCGGAGGTGCGGAACGCCGTCCGCACCCTGGAGCGCATCCGGAAGAGCGTCGACCTCCAGCGCAAGGCCGTGGCGTTCGCCGAGCAGCAGAGGCGCCTCGCCACCCTCCGCTACCAGCGCGGCCTGGCCTCGAACTTCGACGTCGTGGACGCCGAGGGGAGCGTCCTGTCGTCCCGGACGGCCCTCGTCGGCCTGCTCACGCGACTTCCAGGTGGCCCGGGTGCAGCTCCTGCGGACCGAGGGGACGCTCGACGTGGAGAAGGAATTCGCGCCATGAGCACGGCGACGCTGGTGGGCGAGCGCCTCTCCGGCTGGGCACGGAGGACCTGGGATGCCGTTCGTCCCTGGCTGCGTCCGAGCGCGTGGACCGCCGAGTCCCGCGAGGCCCTCCTCGGCGCCGCTCGCCGCCATCCGGGGCGCATCGTGGTCGTCGCGGCCCTGGGACTCCTGGCCCTGTCCGGGGCGCTCTACCTTCGATCGGCGGGGACGGCCGCGGGCTTTCCCACGGCGCTCGTGACGGAAGGGCCCTTCCGGGTCTCGGTGTGGAGACGGGCACCCTCCAGGCCCTCCGGTCCATCACGTACGCGTCGCAGATCCAGAGCAACCAGGCCAAGATCGTGGCGCTGGCCCCCGAGGGGAAGCTCGTCCAGAAGGGGGATCTCCTGATCCTCTTCGACTCCGCTCCGTTCGAGGAGGAGATCCGCCGGAGCCAGGCGCTCCTCTCCCAGGCCCAGGCGGACCTCCAGAAGGCGCGCCAGGACTTGAAGCTCCAGGGGATCCAGAACCAGGAGGACGTGGCCGTCGCCCGCCAGAAGGTGGAGCGCAGCGAGCTGGAGCTGAAGGACGTCCAGGGGGGCAAGGGGAAGCTCAAGGAGGAGGAGGCGAGCGCCGCCGTGACCAACGCCGAGCGGGAGCTCCAGAAGGCCGAGAGCGCCGCCGAGGATCTGCGTCCCCTGCTGGCCGAGGGCTTCATCACGAAGCAGGAGCTGGACAGGGCGGATCAGCAGGTGGGACATGCGCGGGAAGAGCTGGCCCTCGCGAAGCGGCGGAAGGACGCGCTCTTCGAGTTCGGCCGACCCCTGGAGCTCTCCCAGGCCCGGGCCGACGCGGTCCTGACCCGCGACGGCTACCGGCAGCTCGAGGCCGCGGCCGGCTTCCGGCTGGAGCAGAAGAAGGCGGCGATCGACGGCGCCGAGAGCCGGATCGAGGAGGCGGGGAGCAAGCTGGCCCTGGCGAAGCAGCAGCTGGCCCACACGGAGGTGCGCGCCGACGTCCCCGGGATCGTCGTGTACAAGGACGTCTTCTTCGGCTCGGAGCAGCGCAAGCCCCAGGTCGGCGACCAGGTCTGGGCGAACCAGCCGCTGCTCATCCTCCCCGACATCTCGAAGGTCGTCGTCGAGACCAAGGTCCGCGAGACGGACATCCACAAGGTCGAGAAGAACCAGCGGGTCGTCGGTGCACGTCGAGGCCTACCCGGACCTGAAGCTCACGGGGACCGTCACCCTCGTGGGGACGCTGGCCCAGGAGGAGAAGGAGCGGCGCGGCACGAAGTTCTTCGGCGTCACGGTCCTCGTCAACGAATCCGAGCCCCGCCTGCGCCCCGGGATGACGTCCCGGGTGGAGATACAGGTGGAGGAGCGCCCGAAGGCCCTGGCGGTCCCCCTGGACGCGGTCTTCGAGCGCGAGGGGCGCACCCTCGCCTACGTGGCGGGGTGGCGCGTGGAGCCGCGGGAGATCGTGGTGGGGCCGTCGAACCAGGATTTCGTGGTGGTGGAGCGGGGGCTCCGAAAAGGGGAGCGGGTCTGTCTCCGCGACCCCGGCGCGCCCCCGTCGGATTTCGGCGCCGTGACGACGCCCTGAGAGGATCCCCTGGAAGCTCGCCAGGCGTGCGCGAACTGCGGCGGCGACCTCGATGCCACCGGGAGGTGTCCCCTCTGCGGCGCGCACTCGCTCGACGACCAGGAATCGGAGCGTCTCTTCGGCCTCCTGCTCTTCGAGGCGGAGGAGACGCTCGCCCGGGGCGCGCCGGAGAAGTCCCTCGTCCTCGCGTCCCGAGCCGTCAAGGCGCGCCCCGATAGCCTGACCGCCCGGTCCCTCCTGGAGCGGGCCCGCGGGGAGATGCTCCGCGGCCGGCGCCGGGAGAAGCTGGAAGCCAAGGTCGTGCAGGCCCAGGGGCTCGTCGAGCGGGGGGACTGGCCGGCCGCCGAGAAGATCGTGACGTCGGCCCTGAAGCTCATCCCGGACCATGCCGTGGCCCTGGACCTGTTCGGGAAGATCCGCGACCTCAAGCTGCGCCCCGGCACGGCCGAGGCCGAGGCCGAGGGAGAGCTGCTCCTCCTGGCGCGGGCCCAGGCCCAGAAGGCGGCCGAGGCGGCTCGCGCCGCCATCGCCGCCGGGTGGAACCGCCAGGCGTTCTTCCACGTGCGTCGCGGGCTGCGCCAGGTCCCCGACCACCCCGAGCTCCTGGCCCTCCTCCACGAGACCCAGGGGTCCCTCGAGCAGATCGCGGCCGAGCGGGCCCGGCGCCGCGCGCTGGTGGCGCAGGTGCGCGCCGGCCTCGAGCTGCTCGGCTCGGGAGACCACGAGGGGAGCCTCCGGATCCTCCGGGCGGTGCTGGCCGAGGACCCCGACAACGCGCGAGCCCAGGCGGCGATCCAGGAGGTCCGGCGGATCTGGCTGGAAAAGGCGCCGGCCGCCGCACCTCGGGCCCAGCCGCTCCCGACCCCGCTGGCGGCGGCGCCGTCGCCCCCGAGGCCGGCCCCGCAACGCGCAACGCCGGCTCCCCCCGTCGCGCCCTCGCGGATCCCCGGGGAGATCCTCCTTCCCCGCACGCTGCGCCGCGCCACGCCGGTGAGGGTGATCCTCCTGGGCGCCCTGGCGCTCCTGGGGGTCCTGGCCGTGATCATCGGGCGGTCGACCCGCTCCCCCGTCGAGCCGACGCCCCCGACGACGGTCTCTCCGGCCCTGGCCTCTCCGTCGCCGCTCGCGGTGCCGACGACCACGGCACCGCCGGGGCCCCTGGCGAAGGTCCACACGGACCTTCAGGCGGCTGTGGAGGCGGCCCTCTCGGCCTATACCCGCGCCCTGGAGCGCGCCGACCCGAAGCTTCTCGCCGAGGCCCGGCCCGATCTCACCCCGCGGGAGCGCGAAGCGCGCCGCGCGCCGTTCGTGGGCGCCCTGAACGCCACGGCCGACATCCGCGTGGTCGAGGCGGAGGCCCAGGGGAACGAGGCGAGCATCACGGTCCTGTCGACGTTCATCATCGTCGACGGGCGCGAGCCCCCCTCGGGTCCGATCGAGGAAACGCTCCGCTTCGTTCGCCGCGGGGGGGCGTGGTCCCTGCGGGACCGCCGAGCGGGAAAGCCCTGACGTCCGTCGTCGACTTGCGCGCGGTGGCCAAGACCTACGTGCGCGGGTCCCGGGAGGTGACGGCTCTCGACGATCTCACCCTCTCGGTGGACGAGGGAGAGGCCGTCGCGATCATGGGACCCTCCGGGTCGGGAAAGTCCACGCTGCTCTCGCTTCTCGGGTGCCTGGACAAGCCCACGCGCGGCGAATACCGCCTGGACGGCCAGCTCGTCTCGACGCTGGACGACGACGCCCTCTCGCGAATCCGGAACCGGCGGATCGGCTTCGTCTTCCAGGCGTTCCACCTCATCCCGCAGCTCACGGTCGCCGAGAACGTCGAGACCCCGCTCTTCTACGCCGGCGTCGGCGAGGCGCTCAGCCGCAAGCGCGCCCTCGCCGCCCTGGACCGCGTCGGCCTCTCCCATCGTGCCGAGCATCGCCCCGCGGAGCTGTCGGGGGGCGAGGCGCAGCGGGCCGCCGTGGCGCGTGCTCTCGTGACGGAGCCGCGGCTGCTGCTGGCCGACGAGCCCACCGGGAACCTCGACTCCGTCACGGGGGAGGAGGTGGCGGCCCTGCTCCAGAGCGTGCACGAGGAAGGTCGCACCGTCGTGCTGGTCACGCACAACGAGGCGTTGGCGCGGCGGGCCGGCCGCGTCGTCCGGCTGCGGGACGGCCGGATCGAGGCCCCGGAGGCGCCGTTCTGATGGGCGGCCTCGTCCCCACCCGTCCCCTCGTCCGCCTCGCGGCCCGGAGCCTCCTGGTCCACAAGCTCCGGTCCGCGCTCTCCATCCTCGGCGTCGTGTTCGGCGTCTCGGCCGTGGTCGCGATGTCCTCCGTCGGCGAAGGCGCCCGGCGCGAGGCCGTCGAGCAGGTGGCCGCCCTGGGGATCGATACCGTCACCGTGAAGACGAAGGGCGACGCCTCCGGCGCGCACCTCTCCAAGCGCGACGCCGACGCTCTCGCGGCGGTGGTCCCGGGCCTGCTCGGGGTCGCCGCGGTCCGCGAGGCCCGCCTCGACGCAGGGGTGGAGGAGCGGCGGATGCAGGTCGTGGCCGTCGGCACGGGTCCCTCCTACGAGCCGGCGGCCCGGGTCCGGACGGCGGCGGGGCGCTTCCTGAGCGACATCGACGTGGTCGAGCGGAAGCGCGTGGCGATCCTGGGGGCCTCGGTCGCGCGAGCCCTCTTCCCCCTCACGAGCCCCTGCGGCCAGCGCCTTCTCCTGGGGGGAGACTGGTTCCAGGTCGTCGGCGTGCTGGAGGGGCGCGGGAGCGGGAAGGGGCGGGGCGGCCCCTTGAGGACGCGGGACATCAACCAGTCGGTGATCGTTCCCCTCCCCGCCCTGGACCGGGGGAACGACCCCGATCCCGACGGCGTCGACGAGATCGTCCTCCGGCTGGGGAACGCCGACGACGTCGCGAAGGCCGCGGAGGTCGCGCGGCGCGTGGTCGCGCGCACGAGCGGGGCGGCCGTGGACGTCGTCGTCCCCCGGGAGATCCTGCGCCAGAAGGAGCGCACCCAGCGGATCTTCAACGTGGTGACGGGCGCCATCGCGGCGATCAGCCTCCTCGTGGGAGGGATCGGCATCATGAACATCATGCTCGCCACCGTCGCGGAGCGGACGCGGGAGGTGGGCGTCCGGCGGGCCCTGGGCGCGACGCGCCGCGACATCGCGGCCCAGTTCCTCGTGGAGTCGACGCTCCTCACCGCGACCGGCGGCGTCCTCGGAACGCTCCTCGGCCTCGCGGGCTCGACGCTCATCCAGGGGCTCGCGGGGTGGCCCACGGCGCTCTCCCCGTGGATGCTCGTCGTGGCGCTCGCGACGGCCCTCGCGGTCGGGATCGGGTTCGGCTTCTACCCGGCGTGGGAGGCGGCGCACCTCGAGCCCATGGAGGCCCTCCGCCACGAATGACGGCCGCTAGCCCTGGTAGGTGCGGGCCGCCTCTTCGGCGGCCTTGATCTGCTCGGGGTTCGGGTTCACGACAGGGCGGCGAGAGGAGAGGAACCCGAGGGCGTCACGGCTCCCGGCCTCGCGATAGGGTCCGGTCAGGAGGTACGCGAGGACGAGGGTCGAGGAGCGCCCGACGCCCGCCATGCAATGGACGAAGACGGGGAGCCTGGCCCGCTCGCACTGGCGCAGGAACGAGATCCCCATCTGGAGGTGGGCCGGGGTCGGCGCGTCGTGGTCGACGGTGGGAAGCCAGAGGAAGGCCTCGAACGTCCAGGGGTCCGCGCCCTCCTGCTTCATGTCCACGCACGCCCGCACACCCTGGGCCCGGAGGCGCCGGTAGTCGTCGATGGACGAGATCCGGGACCCCAGGTACACCACGTCGGTGATCTTGTCGAAGCTGACGCGCTCAGGCGAGAGGATCACGGAAGCGCTCACAGAGGTCGACCATGGTCTTGACGCCGAAGCCGATGGCGCCGGCCTCGTAGTACTTCCAGTCCTTGTCGCGGAACATGGGCCCGGCGATGTCGAGGTGCGCCCAGGCGACCTTCTCGGGCACGAACTCCCGGAGGAAGAGGCCGGCCGTGATGGCGCCGGCCAGGCCGCCGGCGGCGATGTTGTTGAGGTCGGCGAAGGGGGTCTTCAGGGATTCGCGGTACTCGTCGACCAGGGGGAGCTCCCAGAAGGATTCCCCGTGGTTCTCCCCCGAGCGGATCACGCGCTGCACCAGGTCCCGGTCGGTCCCCAGCACGCCGGCGACGCTCGGCCCCAGGGCCCGGACGACGGCGCCCGTCAGCGTCGCGATGTCCACGACGTGGGTCGCGCCCTCTTCTCCGGCCCGCGCCAGGCCGTCGGTCAGGACGAGGCGCCCCTCGGCATCGGTGTTGTCCACCATGATGGACTTGCCGTTCTTGGCGGTGAAGATGTCCCCGGGACGCTGCGCGTTGGCGTCGGGGAGGTTCTCGGCGCAGCAGAGGATCCCCACGACCTTCACGTCGGGACGGAGCCGGCCGAGCGCGCGCATGGCGCACAGGACCGCGGCGGCGCCCGCCATGTCCCCCTTCATCTCCCACATGTGGTCGCCGGGCTTCAGGCTGATCCCGCCGGAGTCGAAGGTGATCCCCTTGCCCACGAGGGCGATCGTCTCCTTCGACGCCTTGCGGGGGACGTGACGGAGGATCGCCATGCGGGGCGTGTGGTTGCTCCCCTGTCCCACGCGCAGGAGGCCATTGTAGCCGCGGGCCTTCAGGCCCGACGGGTCGAGAACCTCCAACTCGAGGTCCACCTCCTTCGCGACCTCCGACGCCTGGTCGGCGAGATGCTCGGGGGTGACCACGGCGCCGGGCTCGTTGATGAGATCCCGCGCCTTGTTCACGTTCTCGGAGACCCAGGCATAGCGCGCCTTCCGGGCCTCGGCGTCGGCCTGGTGCTCCGGGTGGGCGAGGATCACGAGCTGGGCCTCGCGGGCCAGGAACTCGTCCTTCTCCTGCTTGTACTTGTCGAAGGTGTACGCCCCGAGGACCGCTCCCTCCACGGCCTTGCCGACGAGCGGCGCCGCATCGGCGCCGTTCAGCACCAGACCGATCCGCACGTACCGGTAGTCCCGGGCCAGGCGCAGCCCGCGCGCCACGAACGTCTTGACGTTCTCCCAGAGGTTCCAGCTCTTGAGGGTGGGGCTCCAGAGGACCAGGAGCCCGCGGGCCACGGCGCCTTCGGGTAGGGTCGCGAAGTAGTCGCGCTTCTGGGTCTTGGCCTCGTACGCTTCGGCCGCCCGGGAGACGTGGGCGAGGACCTGGGCGTCGTCGACGGCGTGGAGCGTCTTGCCCGGGTCGAGAACGACGATCAGTAGGTCGACAGGGTTCTGCGAAACAGGGGAAAAAGAGAGCTTGATGTTCATGAGCGGACGATGATTATACTGGCACCCATGGCCTCCGACAAGATCGCGGTCTTCGGGGTTCCGAGCGCCGCCGGAAGCGTCGCACCGGGCACCGAGCGGGCTCCCTTCGCCCTCCGGGAGGCGGGCCTCCTGGACGCGCTGCGGGCGGGGGGCCGCCGCGTCGTCAACCTCTCGGATCTCTCCCTCTTCGCCTTCGGCGACGACAACGAGCACGCGCGTTTTCGGAACGCGGAGGTCGCGGCCTGCGCCGCCCGGGCGGCGGCCGACGAGATGACCCGCGCCATGGCCGAGGGGTTCACCCTCGTCCTGGGCGGCGACTGCTCCCTGGCGGTGGGGACGGTCGCCGGGGCGCGCAAGGCCCTGGGCGCGCCCGTGGGGCTCGTCTTCATCGACGCCGACGCCGACCTCAACACCCCCGAGACGAGTCCGTCCGGCCGTCTGGCCGGCATGGCCCTGGCGCTGGCCGTCGGTCTCGGGCCCGAGGAGATGGCGTCGGTGGCGGGCCCCCGTCCCGCCGTCGAGCCGGACCACGTGGCTCTCGTGGGCTTTCGGGCCCTGGACCCGGGCGAGCGTCCCCGCCTCGGCGACCTGGGCCTGGCCCTTCCGGCGGCGGCGGCTCGCGTGCTCGGGATGCGCGCCACGGCGGCCCTGGCCCTCGACGGCGTGAACAACGACCAGGGACCCATCGTCGTGCACTTCGACGTGGACGCCATCGACCCCAGGGAGATGCCGGCCAAGGCGGGGAACACGCCGGGCGTGGGGTTCTCCTGGCAGGAGGCCTCGGACCTCCTGGCGGCGGTCGTGGCCTCGCCCCGCGTCGTCGCCCTTCAGGTGACCGAGTTCAACCCCGCGAGGGATCCGAGAGGCGTCTACGCCCGGCGCCTCGTGGACCTCCTGGTTCGGGCCCTGGGGCCGAAGGGCCGCCCTCCGCGCAGCTAGGCCGCGCTCCGGCGCCGGCCCCGGCGCACGACGAGGGCGAAAGCCGCCGCAAGAAGGACCAGGGCACAGGCGATGGCCGCGGCGAAGAGCGCGACGGTGGAGCCGAGGATGCTGTGGGAATCGAGGGTCGCGCCGAAGTCGAGGGCGCGGCCTGCCAGGGCCTGACTCACGTCCTGGCGCCATCCCAGGATGTTCCCCCGCTCGACCCCGAGGGGAGCGTTCTGGTGGTCGTAGATGCGGCTCGGCAGGTGAAAGCGGACGGCCATGAGGCCATCGGCGCCGGGGACGGGACCGGGGGGCCGCGGCGAGGGAGACCAGCTTCCGTCGAGGACGAGGCGATTCCCCTCGGGCTTGAGGCGGATCCGGAGGTCGGGGAACGCCACGGTGCCCCCGATCCGGTTGACGTCGGCGAAATCGGCGGCCACGAACAGATAGGGGCGTCCCCCGCGGGTCGTCAGGGTGACGCGCCGCACGCGGAGGCCGGAGCCCTCGAAGAGGGCTCGCGCCGCGTCGCGCAGCCGGTCCCCGCCGGGGTCGTCGCGGGAGTCGCCGCCGCGGGGCAGGCCCTTGAAGGCCGTCCAGAGCTCCGGGCGCCCGGTGACGTTCACCGAACCGGACCCGTCCACCTTGAGCCAGAACTCGTGCTCGTACTCGTAGGCGACGCACCCGCGGAACGTGAATGCGAGGAGGAGGGCCGCTGCGCAGGCGCGGGAACACGGGACGGGCATTCTAGCGCGGGGTAGAATCCCCCGCCATGGCGCGCGAGCGTACGGTCTACCTCATCGACGGCAGCGCCCAGTTCCACCGCGCCTACTTCGCCATTCGCGGCCTGGCCACGAGCCGCGGTCTTCCGACCAACGCGACCTACGGCTTCACGACCATGCTCCGGAAGCTCTACGAGGACGAGAAGCCGGAGTGGATCGGCATCAGCTTCGACCTTCCCGGCCCCACGTTCCGGCACCTGGAGTACTCGGCGTACAAGGCCCACCGTCCGAAGATGGACGACGACCTCTCGGTGCAGGTCCCCTACGTGCGGCGCGTCTGCGACGCCTTTCGCCTTCCGATCGTCGACGCCCCGGGGTTCGAGGCCGACGACGTGCTGGCCACGTTGTCCCGGCAGGCCGTCCTTGCGGGCATGCGGGTCGTGGTCGTGTCGGCCGACAAGGACCTGCTCCAGCTCGTCACCGACGACGTCCTCGTCCTGAACCCGGGCAAGGAGGGCGCCGGATCGACGCTCTACGACCGCAAGAGGGTCGAGGAGAAGTTCGGCGTGCCCCCCGAGCGCGTGGTGGACGTCCTGGCGCTCGTGGGGGACGCGGTGGACAACGTTCCGGGCGTCGCGGGAATCGGGGAGAAGGGAGCCCGGGATCTCGTCCGCGAGTTCGGATCGCTCGAGGATGTCCTGGCCCATGCGGACCAGGTCAAGCGCGCGGCCTACAAGAAGGGGCTCGTCGACCACAGCGACGACGCGATCCTCTCGAAGCGCCTCGTCACGCTGCGCACCGACGCTCCGGTCGTCCTGGACCTCGATCTCCTGAAGCGGCGAGAGCCCGACCGCGACGCCGCCCACGCGCTCTTCACGGAGCTCGAGTTCCTCGCCCTCGCGAAGGAGTACGCCCCGCTCGCGACGGCCGCGGTCCTCCGCCGCGACGTGGCGGCGTCCGACGAAGACCTGCGCCGGATCGTCGCCGAGGCCCGGGACGCGGGTTCCCTGGGGTTGTCCGTCCTGGCCGAGGGGCGCGAACCGATGCGGGCACGACTCCTCGGCGTGGCGCTCTCCTCCGCACCGGGCCGAGCCACCTACGTCCCGCTGGGCCACTCGCCCCTGGAGGCGCCCGAAGCGCTGCCCGCGCCGCAGGCCCTCGAGATCCTCCGCCCCCTCCTCGAGGATCCGGCCGTACTCAAGCACGCCCTCGACGGCAAGCGGGCCCGCATCCTCCTGGACCGCGCCAATGTCGCTTTGGCCGGCGTCGACTTCGACGGGCTCATCGCCGCGTACCTCGTGAACCCGGGGCGGCGAAGCTACGACGTGGGAGAGCTGTGCCTCGAGTATCTCGGGGAGCGCCGCGACGTCGAGGGCGCGGCGGGCGGGGGAGGCGCGTCCCTCGAGGGCGCCGCCCGGGCGGGATCCGAGGAGGCCGAGATCGTCGCGCGCCTCGCGGCGCCGATGACGGCCCGCCTCGAGGAGGAGGGCCTCAGCCCCGTCTTCCGGACCATGGAGCTCCCGCTCGCCGAGGTCCTGGCGCGGATGGAGGAGGCCGGCGTGAAGGTGGACCGCGTCCTCCTCGACACGATGAGCCGCGAGATGGAGGGGCAGATCGCCGCGATGACGCTGGAGATCCACTCCCTGGCCGGGGGCGAGTTCAACGTGAACTCTCCCGTCCAGCTCCGCGAGATCCTCTTCGAGCGGCTGGGGCTGCGCGCCGGCCGCAAGACGGCCAAGACCCGCGCGGCCTCCACCGCCGAGGAGGTCCTGGAGGACCTGGCCCTCGACCACCCCCTCCCGCGCAAGATCCTCGAGTACCGTTCCGTGCAGAAGCTCAAGTCGACGTACGTGGACGCCCTGCCGGCCCTGATCCACCCCGAGACCGGGCGGATCCACGCCTCCTTTCACCAGACCGTCGCGGCGACCGGGCGCATCTCGTCCTCCGACCCCAACCTGCAGAACATCCCCATCCGGACGGCCGAGGGACGCCGGATTCGCGCGGCCTTCATCGCCGAAGCGGGCCACGTCCTGCTCTCGGCCGACTACAGCCAGATCGAGCTCCGGATCCTGGCCCACCTCTCGAAGGACGCGACGCTGATCGACGCCTTCCGGCGCGGGGAGGACATCCACGACCGGACGTCCCGCGAGGTCTTCGGCCCCTTCTCCCCCGTGGCCCCCGACGAGCAGCGGCGGCGGTCGAAGATGATCAACTACGCCCTGCTCTACGGCAAGACCGCCTTCACGCTGGCCCGGGACATCGGCGTCACGAAGAGGGAGGCCGAGGAGTTCATCGACGCCTACTTCGCCCGCTACCCCTCCGTCCGCCGCTTCATCGACGAGACGATCGCCCGGGCGCGCGAGACGGGGACCGTGAGGACGCTCCTGGGGCGGCTCCGGCGCCTCCCGGACCTCCACGCGAAGAACTTCCAGGTCCGGGCCGAGGCCGAGCGCCAGGCCATGAACACTCCGGTGCAGGGGTCGGCCGCCGACCTCATCAAGAAGGCCATGATCGACCTGGATCGGGCCCTGCGAGAGAGGTCGATGGCGACGCGCCTCATCCTCCAGATCCACGACGAGCTCCTGCTCGAGGCCCCCGAAGCCGAGGCCGACGCGGCCCTGGCGCTCGTCAAGGAGGTGATGGAGGGGGCCCTGGCCCTCGACGTCCCCCTCGTCGTCGACGCCCGCACGGGGAAGAACTGGGGCGAGGCTCACTGACGCAGCTTCGCTGCCGCTGGGTGTCAACGCAGCGTTGACAAGGCGAAAGGCGGCGTCTTATCCTCTCGAAAGGGCCCGGGCGTCCACGGGCGGGAGGTGCATGGGGATGCGAAAGGGGCTTTCGGTGCTCGGAGCCGCCGTGCTGCTCTGCGGGGGCGGGGCCTTCGCCGACGACCATCTCGTGTCGCCGGACGCCGCCGCATCACAGCTCAGGGCCGCAGCCCTCACGCGCCGGGCGGATCTTGGCACCATCGAGGAGGCACTCTCGACACCGGAGGCGCGCCGGGCGTCGGCGGCGCTGGGCGTCGACATCCAGCAGGTGAAGGGCGCCGCAGGGGCGCTGACGGACGGCGAGCTCCGGGATCTGGCGGTCCGGGCTTCAGCCCTGGATGCCGATCCGGCGGCGGGCCTGTCGCGGGACGTGGATCAGCTCCTCGTCGTGTTCCTGATCGTCGCCATCGTCATCCTGGTGATCAAAGCCGTCTAGCCTTCCCGACCGGCCGGGTGGTAACATAGCCGGTTCGGAGGTCAGACGCCGTGCCCCTCTACGAATACAGTTGCCCGCAGTGCGGGCGCTTCGAGCTGATCCGGAAGTTCTCCGACCGCCCCCTCAAGGCCTGCCCCACCTGTGGCAAGGCCGTCCAGAAGCTCCCGTCGGCGCCGGCGATCCAGTTCAAGGGAACGGGCTGGTACATCACGGACTACTCCCGAAAGTCGTCGGGCGGGGACGCGGGCTCGAAGGAGGCAGGCTCGAAGGGGGAGGGCTCGAAGGACGCGGGCTCGAAGGGGACGGCGGGGCGGGGTCTTCGAGCGCCCCGAGCGCGGCCTCCGACACCGCCCCGAGCGGGAGCTCCTCGAAAGAGACGACCGGGAGCAAGGCCTCCGAAAAGACCGCGGCCAAGAGCTCCGAGAAGAAGTAGCCGCTTACAGGCGGAGCGACTTGAGATAGGCGCGGAAGGGCTCGCCGAGATCCTCGCGCTTCAGGGCGAACTCGACCGTGGCCTTGAGGAAGCCGAGCTTGTTCCCGGCGTCGTGGCGCGTCCCCTCGAAGCGGTAGCCGAAGAGCGGTCCGCTTCTCCTTGAGGGCCCTTAGGCCGTTGGTGAGCTGGATCTCCCCCGCCTTGTCGCGCGGCGTCTTCTCGAGAGCCTCGAAGATGTCCGGGGTCAGGATGTAGCGGCCGATGATGGCCAGGTCGCTCGGCGCCTCGTCGGCCTGGGGCTTCTCCACCATGTCCTTGATGCGGTAGACGCGGCCGCTCTCCCCTTCGGGGGCACCGTCGATCACGCCGTAGGCCGAGATCTCGGCCCGGGGGACCTGGTGGACCGCGACCACGGGTCCTCCGTGGCGCTCGAAGACGTCGATCATCTGCTTCATGCAGGGAACGGGGCTGTCGATGATGTCGTCACCGAGCATGACGGCGAAGGGCTCGTCGCCCACGAGGTCCTTGGCCATGAGGACGGCGTGTCCCAGGCCGAGGGTCTCCTTCTGGCGCACGTAGGAGAGGTTGATCATCGAGGAGATGTCCCGGACCTGCTCGAGGAGGTCGGTCTTTCCCCGCTCCTCGAGGAGCTTCTCGAGCTCGTAGGAGACGTCGAAGTGGTCCTCGATGGCGTTCTTGCCGCGGCCCGTGACGATGATGATGCTCGTGATGCCCGAGGCCACGGCCTCCTCGATGACGTACTGGATGATCGGCTTGTCGACGAGGGGGAGCATCTCCTTCGGCTGGGCCTTGGTGGCGGGAAGGAACCGGGTCCCGAGACCGGCCGCCGGGAAGATGGCCTTGCGGATCCTGCTCATGGGCGGAGGGATGCTACCACAAGGCGTGTGACGGCCCCGCGAGGCCTCCATGCTATTCTCCGCGCCCGAGGGAGGAAGCCGTGCTGGACTTGAAGTTCGTCGTCGAGAACCGGGAGCGGGTGACCGAGAGGCTCGCCGCGCGGGGCTCCGCCGAGGGTCTCGCCGGCCTCTGGGAGCTGGACTCCGACCGCAGGAAGGCGCTTCAGCGGGTGGAGGAGCTGCGCCACCGCCAGAAGGTGTGCGGCACCGAGATCGCGCGCCTGGGGCGCGGCAAGGAGGACGCGTCGTCCCTCAAGGCGGAGATGAAGGAGGTGGCCGGCGAGGTCCGGGACCTGGAAAGGCACCTCGAGGAGATGGAGGGCCGCATCCGGGAGTCGCTCCTTGGCGTGCCCAACCTGCCCGACGCGTCCGTGCCCGTCGGCCCCGACGCCGGCGCCAACGGCGAGGTCCGCCGCGTGGGTACGCCGCCCGTCTTCGCCTTCGCCCCGAAGGCCCACAGCGAGATCGGGACGGGCCTCGGAATCCTCGACTTCGAGCGCGCGGCCAAGGTGTCGGGGGCGCGCTTCGCCGTCTACTGGGGAGCCGGAGCACGCCTCGAGAGGGCCCTCATCCAGTTCATGCTCGACGTCCACACTCGCGAGCGGGGATACAAGGAGGTGATCCCGCCCTACCTGGTCACGGCGGAGACCCTGACCGGGACGGGGCAGCTCCCGAAGTTCGAAGGGGACCTGTTCAAGACCCGGGCGGGGGAGCGGGACCTCTACCTGATCCCGACGGCGGAGGTTCCGGTCACCAACCTGCACCGCGACGAGATCCTGGACGCGGGCGAGCTCCCGCGGAAGTACGTGTCCTTCACTCCCTGCTTCCGCTCCGAGGCCGGGCTCGTACGGGAAGGACGTCAAGGGCCTCTTCCGCCAGCATCAGTTCCACAAGGTGGAGCTCGTGAAGCTCACGACCCCCGAGACGTCGATGGCCGAGCTGGAGGGGATGGTGGGAGACGCCGAGGAGATCCTGAAGCGGCTGGGTCTCGCGTATCGCGTGATGCTCCTCTCCACGGGCGACATGGGCTTCTCGTCGGCCAAGACCTACGACATCGAGGTGTGGCTCCCCGGGCAGGACACGTATCGCGAGATCTCGTCGTGCTCGAACTGCACCGACTTCCAGGCGCGGCGGGCGGCCCTGCGGTACCGCCCCGAGCCCGGCGCCAAGCCACGGTTCCTCCACACCCTGAACGGAAGCGGCCTCGCGATCGGGCGTACGCTGATCGCCGTCCTCGAGAACTACCAGCAGGAGGACGGCTCGGTCGTGGTGCCGGAGGCCCTCAGGCCCTACATGCACGGCCTGGAGAGGATCGGCGCGGAGGCCGAGCGCTGAGCTCCGGGCGGGGCGCTACAGCACCAGCATCGCGTCGCCGTAGCTGAAGAAGCGGTAGCGGAGCCGGATGGCCTCCTCGTAGGCCGCGAGGACCCTCTCGCGCCCCGCGAAGGCCGAGACGAGGAGGAGGAGCGAGGAGCGGGGCGTGTGGAAGTTCGTGACGAGGGCGTCGACGACGCCGAAGGCGAACCCCGGGACGATCACCTGGTCGGTCTCGCCCGAGCCGGCCGCAACGAGCCCGTCCGGACGCGCCGCGGTCTCGAGCGTCCGAACCGTCGTCGTTCCCACCGCGACGACCCGCGCGCCGCGGTCGCGCGCCAGCGCGGATGGCGGCCTCGGTCTCCGCCGGGATCACGAAGGGCTCAGGGTCGACCCGATGGTCTTCCACGTGCTGCGCCTTGACGGGCCGGAACGTGCCCGGGCCGACGTGGAGGAGGATCTCGGCCCGTCCGATGCCCCGCGCGGCCAGGCGCGCGAGGAGGGCGGTCGTGAAGTGGAGACCGGCCGTGGGAGCCGCGACGCTTCCCTCTTCCCGCGCGTAGACCGTCTGGTAGCGTTCGGCGTCCTCGGGACGGTCTCGCCGCCGGACGTAGGCGGGGAGCGGGGTGTGGCCCGCACCGGCGGAGGGCCGTGGCGAGGTCGCCCGCTCCTGGACTCGAGGTGGACGCGGCGGCGCGCGTCGGCGCCGAACGACGGCGACGTGATGGTGATCGAGCAGGTCGTCGTCGACTCGCACGGCGTCCCCGACGCGGAGCCGCCGGCCGGGGCGGACGAGGGCTTCCCAGGCTCCGGCTCGGGGAGCGGCCGGAGGAGGAGGACCTCGGCCGCGCCGCCGTTCCGCCGCACGCCCGAGGAGCCGGGCGGGAATGACCCGGCTCCGGTTGACGACGAGAAGGTCCCCGGGGGCGAGGAGCTCGGGGAGGTCCCGGAAGGCGTGGTGGCGGACGGATCCGGTCCGCCGGTCGAGGACGAGGAGGCGGGAGGCGTCGCGCTCGGGAAGGGGCTCCTGGGCGACGAGCTCCTCGGGGAGGGGGTAGTCGAACTCGGAGATGTCCATGGATGACGCTCGGCCGCGGCCGCGGGGCCGAACCCGCGGTCTTCAGAATAGCTTCTTCTGCCCGGGCGCCGTCTCGGGAGGGACCCGCCCGAAGTGCTCGTAGGCCCTGCGGGTGGCGGTGCGGCCGCGCGGCGTGCGGTCGAGAAAGCCGATCTGGAGGAGGTAGGGCTCGTAGATGTCCTCGATGGCGTCCGCCTCCTCGCTGATGGCCGCCGCGAGAGCGTTCACGCCGACGGGGCCGCCGCCGAACTTGTCGATGATGGTGAGGAGGAGCTTCCGGTCGGTCTCGTCGAAGCCGTGGGCGTCGACCTCCAGCAGCGTGAGGGCGTCCCGGGCGACGGGCGCCGTGATGGCGCCGTCGGCGCGCACCTGGGCGAAGTCGCGGACGCGGCGCAGGAGCCGGTTGGCGATGCGCGGCGTGCCGCGGCTGCGCGCGGCGATCTCCCGGGCGCCCTCGGGATCGAGGGGGACGCCCAGGATGCGGGCCGAGCGCGTGACGATGAACTCGAGGTCGGCGGCGGAGTAGAAGTCGAGGCGGTGGACGATCCCGAAGCGGCCGCGGAGCGGCGCGGTCAGGAGGCCCGCGCGCGTGGTGGCGCCGACGAGGGTGAAGGGCTTCAGGGGGATCTTCATGGAGCGGGCCCCGGGCCCGCTGCCGATCATGAGGTCGAGGGTGGCGTCCTCGAGGGCGGGATAGAGGATCTCCTCGACCTTGGCGTCGAGGCGGTGGATCTCGTCGACGAAGAGGACCTCGCGAGCCTCGAGGGCGGTCAGGAGGGCGGCCAGGTCGCCGGCGCGCTCGATGATGGGGCCCGCCGTGGCCTTGATCGGCGCGCCGAGCTCGGTGGCGATGACGTGGGCGAGGCTCGTCTTGCCGACGCCGGGCGGGCCGAAGAGGAGGACGTGGTCGAGGGCCTCGCCGCGGCTGCGGGCGGCCTCGATGGCCACGCGGAGGTTCTCGATGACCTGGGGCTGGCCCACGTACTCGTCGAGGCTGCGGGGGCGGAGGGACTGGTCGAAGCCGAGGTCGTCGTCGGCCGGTCGGCCGGAAACGAGGCGGGGATCGATCAAGCGGCGGCCCTCGGCGTCATCGCCCGGACAGTATGCGGAGGGAGCGCCGCAGGAGGTCCTCGAAACGACCCTGGTCGTCCTCGCGGAGGGCGGGATCGACGGCCTTCTCGGCCTCGGCGCGCGAGTAGCCGAGGTTGGCGAGCGCGGAGACGAGATCCTCCTTGACGGGGTGGGCGGCGGCCGCGGGTCGCTCGGCCGCGCCGCCGAGGACGGGAAGCTTGTCCTTGAGCTCGAGGACGAGACGCTCGGCGGTCTTCTTGCCGACGCCGGGAATGCGCGTCAGGCGGGCGAGGTCGGCGGAGCGGAGGGCCTCGACGAGGTCGGGGGCTTCGATGCCCGAGAGGATGTTGAGGGCCAGCTTGGGCCCGATCCCCGCGACGTCGATGAGGCGCTCGAAGAGCGTTCGCTCCCCGGAGCTCTCGAAGCCGAAGAGGGAGAGGGCGTCCTCGCGCACGTGGGTGTGGATGAGGAGGCTCACCGGGGCGCCCTCGTCTCCCAGGCGGTAGAAGGTGGAGACGGGAATGAAGACGCGATAGCCCACGCCCTGGACGTCGACGATCGCCTCCTGAGGGCTCTTCCGGAGAAGGCGGCCGGAGAGGTGGGCGATCACGCGGGGGGCCGGCCCTGCTGGAGGAGGGGGGTCATGAGCGCCTGATGGGCGAAGCAGAGGGCCACGGCGAGGGCGTCGGCGGCGTCCCCCGCGGGGCTGTCTTCGGCAAGCGAGAGGAGGCGGGAGACCATGAGGGCGACCTGGGCCTTCTCGGCGCGGCCGTAGCCCGTGATCTGCACCTTGACGGTGGCGGGGGAGAAGGCGTGGACGGCGAGGCCGTGCTCCGCGCCGGCCAGAAGGACGACGCCCGCGGACGTGGCCGAGGACCAGGGCCGAGCGGGCGTTGACGGCGTGGAAGATGTCCTCGACCGCCAGGGCCTCGGGATGGTGGCGCGCGATGAGGGCCGCGATGCCGTCGTGGATGAGGCGGAGACGCTCCGGGAGCTCGCGGCGCGGGGGCGGGGAGATGACGCCCTTGTCGACGAGGGCGTGGCGGCGGCCGTCGGTGTCGATCACCCCGTACCCCGTCCGCACCGACCCGGGATCGACGCCGAGGATGATCATTGAGGAGGGAGCGGAGGAAGCCTCAGTTGGCGGCGGCCGCTTCCTCCATCTCCTTGTCGGACATCTCGAAGTTCGCCCAGACGTTCTGGACGTCGTCGAGGTCCTCGAGGGCCTCCATGAGCTTCAGCATCTGCTGCGCCTTGGCGCCTTCGAGGTTGACCGTGTTGTCGGCGTACTTGCCCACCTCCGCGTCGTCAGGCTCGATGCCGGCCTTCTTGATGGCGGCCAGGACCGCTTCGTAGGTGCCCTGGGTGGTGTAGACCTCGAAGTGGTCCGCCGCGGACTGGATGTCCTCGGCGCCCGCCTCGAGGGCGATGTCCATGAGCGTCTCTTCGCTGACCTTGTCGGCGGCGATGACGATGTAGCCCTTGGGCTTGAACATGTAGGCGACGCTCCCGGGCCCGCCCAGGTTGCCGCCGTGCTTGGAGAAGACGTGGCGGATCTCCGACACGGTGCGGTTGCGGTTGTCGGTGGTCCCTTCCACGAGGACCGCCACGCCGCCGGGACCGAAGCCCTCCATGGTCAGGTCCTCGTACATCGTGCCTTCGAGCTCCCCGGTTCCCTTCTGGATCGCCCGCTTGATGTTGTCGGCCGGCATGTTCGCCGCCTTGGCCTTCTCGAGCACGGTCCGCAGGCGGGGGTTGCTGTCGGGGTCGCCGCCGCCCACACGGGCGGCGATCGTCATCTCGCGGATGATCTTCGTGAAGGTCTTCCCGCGCTTCGCGTCGAGGGCTCCCTTCTTGTGCTTGATGGAGGCCCACTTGGAGTGTCCAGACATTGCATTCTCCTGCGCTTGCTCAACCCCGGAGTCTAGCACCCCGGCCGGCGGCTGGGCAAAAAAAAGCCCCGACGCTTGGGCATCGAGGCCTTCGGATGAGAAAAAATCCCGGCAACGTCCTACTCTCCCACCAGGCTACCCTGGCAGTACCATCGGCGCTGGAGGGCTTAACGGCCGTGTTCGGAATGGGAACGGGTGTGACCCCTCCGCCATGGTCACCGGGATGAACTTGTCAAAGATACCGGGCCGCCAACCGAAGATCCTCTAGAGCGTCAACCGTAGGGCAGCGGAATCGACCGCTGCGTCGTTTCAGACACTATAAACGTTATGGTCAAGCCTCACGACCGATTAGTACCCGTAAGCTGAGAGCATTACTGCTCTTGCACATCGGGCCTATCAACCTTGTAGTCTGCAAGGGGTCTTTAGGCAGGTTACCCTGCGGGAGACGTCATCTTGAGGCGTGTTTCACGCTTAGATGCTTTCAGCGTTTATCACAACCGAACTTAGCTACCCAGCTGTGCCTTTAGCAAGACAACTGGTGCACTAGAGGTTCGTCCATCCCGGTCCTCTCGTACTAAGGACAGGCCCTCTCAAGTCTCCTGCGCCCACATCAGATAGGGACCGAACTGTCTCGCGACGTTCTAAACCCAGCTCACGTACCGCTTTAATGGGCGAACAGCCCAACCCTTGGAACCTGCTACAGCTCCAGGATGCGATGAGCCGACATCGAGGTGCCAAACCTGGTCGTCGATGTGAACTCTTGGACCAGATCAGCCTGTTATCCCCGGCGTACCTTTTATCCGTTGAGCGATGGCCCTTCCACTCAGAACCACCGGATCACTAAGTCCTGCTTTCGCACCTGCTCGACTTGTAGGTCTCGCAGTCAAGCTCCCTTGTGCCTTTGCACTCGACGGCTGATTTCCAAACAGCCTGAGGGAACCTTCGAGCGCCTCCGTTACTCTTTAGGAGGCGACCGCCCCAGTCAAACTACCCGCCTAGCCCTGTTCCTCCTCCCGTTTCGGGAGGTAGGTTAGAACCTAAGAGCGTCAAGGGTGGTATTTCACCGTCGACTCCCCCGAGCCCGAGAGCCCGGGATCAAAGTCTCCCACCTATCCTACGCAGGACGCACCCAAGTTCAAGGCTAGGGTGCAGTAAAGGTGCACGGGGTCTTTCCGTCTTGATGCGGGAAACCGGCATCTTCACCGGTACTACAGATTCGCAGTGCCCCTCGTTGAGACAGCGCCCAAATCGTTACGCCATTCGTGCAGGTCGGAACTTACCCGACAAGGAATTTCGCTACCTTAGGACCGTTATAGTTACGGCCGCCGTTTACCGGGGCTTCAGTTCAGAGCTTTGCCTTGCGGCTAACCCCTCTCTTTAACCTTCCGGCACCGGGCAGGCGTCAGGCCCTATACGTCGTTTTTGTGACTTCGCAGAGCCCTGTGTTTTTAGTAAACAGTCGCTTGGGCCGTTTCACTGCAACCCCCTCCAGCTCCGGGAGCAAGTCCCTTCACCAGGGGGGGCACCCCTTATCCCGAAGTTACGGGGTCAGTTTGCCGAGTTCCTAAACGAGGGTTCTCACTAGCGCCTTAGGATTTTCTCCTCGCCTACCTGTGTCGGTTTGCGGTACGGTTGCCAACAGACTCCTTAGAGGCTTTTCTTGGCAGCATGGGATGGGCCACTTTATTGACCGAAGTCATCGTCATCAGGTCTCGGAGTTGACGGCCCCGTGGATTTACCTGCGGAGCCCTCCTACACCCTTAAACCTCCCTGCGGAGGCTGGCTTACCCTTCTGCGTCACCCCATCGGTCTTTATCGTCTGTCGGCAGTACGGGAATTTTGACCCGTTTTCCATCGGCTACGCCTTTCGGCCTGACCTTAGGACCGACTAACCCTGAGCGGATTGACCTTCCTCAGGAAACCTTAGGCTTTCGGCGAACGCGGTTCTCGCGCGTTTTCTCGCTACTTGTGCCGGCAGGGTCCCTTCCATGTCCTCCACCCGTCCTTGTCGGTCGGACTTCACTGAACATGGAATGCTCTTCTACCAATCAAGTGAGGCGAACCTCACTTGAGTCCGCAGCTTCGGTAACAGTCTTGAGCCCCGGTGAATTATCGGCGCGGACCCACTAGACCAGTGAGCTATTACGCTTTCTTTAAAGGATGGCTGCTTCTAAGCCAACCTCCTGGTTGTTTTAGCGGATCTACATCCTTTACCACTAAGACTGTATTAGGGACCTTAGCTGGCGGTCTGGGCTGTTTCCCTCTCGACAATGAAGCTTAGCCCCCACTGTCTGACTGCCGCGGTCCGGTTTTCCGGTATTCAGAGTTTGGTTGGATTCGGTACCTCGGTAAAGGCCCTAGTCCATCCAGTACTTTACCTCCGGAAACTAACCCGCGACGCTAGCCCTAAAGCTATTTCGAAGAGAACGGGCAATCACGAGGTTTGATTAGCCTTTCACCCCTACCCACAGCTCATCCAAGCTGTTTTCAACCAACACTGGTTCGGGCCTCCGGTCGGTGTTACCCGACTTTCACCCTGGCCATGGGTAGATCACCTCGCTTCGCGTCTTTTCCCAGCGACTGATTCGCCCTTATCAGACTCGCTTTCGCTGCGGCTCGCTTAACGCTTAGCCTCGCCACTGAGAAAAACTAGCCGGCTCATTATGCAAAAGGCACGCGGTCAGGCAACACCGGGGCGAACCCCGGCAAACGCCCTCCCACTGCTTGTAGGCATACGGTTTCAGGTACTATTTCACTCCCCTCACAGGGGTTCTTTTCGCCTTTCCCTCACGGTACTGGTTCACTATCGGTCGCAGGCAACGTATTTAGCCTTGGGAGATGGTCCTCCCGGGTTCCCGCAGGGTTCCACGTGTCCCGCGGTACTTAGGAACCGAACTAGGGAGCCTCTTTCCTTTCGCCTACGGGGCTTGCACCCTGTATCGCTGGCCATTCCAGAACCATTCGGCTAGAAAATCGGTTTTTTACTCCCCGGCGTCTCCGTGACGACGCCACGTCCGGCCCTGCAACGCCGCCGATACAACGCCCACGGGCTTGACATATCGACGGTTTAGGCTGTTCCCTCTTCGCTCGCCGCTACTGGGGGAATCGCGATTGCTTTCTGTTCCTCCGGGTACTGAGATGGTTCACTTCCCCGGGTTGGCTGCGCCACCCTATGTATTCAGATGGCGCGATCGAGGATTTCCCTCGATGGGTTGCCCCATTCGGAAATCTCCGGGTCAAAGCCTGTTTGCGGCTCACCGGAGCTTATCGCAGCTTACCACGTCCTTCATCGCCGTCCTGCGCCAAGGCATCCACCGTACGCCCTTAGTAGCTTGACCACAACGTTTACACTGCCTGAAACGTTGGTCGATCTCATCTCATGCCCTACAATTTGCTTCTTGCTTTTGCTTTTTGAGGATCTTCGGTTGTCAATGAGCCCAGGCGTTTGCCGCCCTTGGTGACCGAAGCCACCGATCGAGCGCCCATGTCTCGAAGGGCACCCGATCGCTGGATTCGGCGTCTCATCACGGCCCTGATCCGTTTGGTGGAGCTGACCGGGATCGAACCGGTGACCTCCGCCTTGCAAAGGCGGCGCTCTCCCAATTGAGCTACAGCCCCAGGGAGGCTGCGGTCCGCAGAGTTGGTGGGCCTAAGTGGATTTGAACCACTGACCTCACGGTTATCAGCCGTGCGCTCTAGCCAACTGAGCTATAGGCCCGTGGTGGCCCGTGAGCCAAACCCTCCGTGGATGAGACGAGGAGCTTCCAAAGAGCGCCCGGCCGCCCGAAGGCGGCCGCGTGGCTCCCTGAAAACTAAGTAGGCGCAATACAGACTTTGGGCGAGAGATACAGCCCTGTGGACTCCTTAGAAAGGAGGTGATCCAGCCACAGGTTCTCCTACAGCTACCTTGTTACGACTTCACCCCAATCACCGACCATACCGTGGGCGCCTGCCCCCCTTACGGGTCGGCCCAGCGACTTCTAGTACAGCCGGCTTTCGTGATGTGACGGGCGGTGTGTACAAGGCCCGGGAACGTATTCACCGCGGCGTGCTGATCCGCGATTACTAGCGATTCCAACTTCATGGAGTCGAGTTGCAGACTCCAATCCGAACTGGGACTGGCTTTTTGGGATTAGCTCCACCTCGCGGCTTTGCAACCCTTTGTACCAGCCATTGTAGCACGTGTGTAGCCCGGGGCATAAAGGCCATGAGGACTTGACGTCATCCCCACCTTCCTCCGGTTTATCACCGGCAGTCTCTCCAGAGTGCTCAGCTTTACCTGTTAGCAACAGGAGGCAAGGGTTGCGCTCGTTGCGGGACTTAACCCAACATCTCACGACACGAGCTGACGACAGCCATGCAGCACCTCTATACGGGTCCCGAAGGAAGACTCTATCTCTAGAGCTGTCCCGTACAGTTCAAACCCCGGTAAGGTTCTTCGCGTTGCGTCGAATTGAACCACATGCTCCACCGCTTGTGCGGGCCCCCGTCAATTCCTTTGAGTTTCAGCCTTGCGACCGTACTCCCCAGGCGGAGTGCTTAATGCGTTAGCTTCGGCACAGGGGGGGTTAATACCCCCTACACCCAGCACTCATCGTTTACAGCTAGGACTACCGGGGTATCTAATCCCGTTTGCTCCCCTAGCTTTCGCGCCTCAGCGTCAGTGTCGGTCCAGGAAGCCGCCTTCGCCACCGGTGTTCCTCCGGATATCTACGCATTTCACCGCTACACCCGGAATTCCGCTTCCCTCTCCCGAACTCAAGCCAAACAGTTTCCCGTGCAATTCCTCAGTTGAGCCGAGGGATTTCACACAGGACTTGGAAGGCCGCCTACGCGCCCTTTACGCCCAGTAATTCCGAACAACGCTTGCCACCTCTGTATTACCGCGGCTGCTGGCACAGAGTTAGCCGTGGCTTCCTCCACCGGTACAGTCGATAGCCCGGCGTATTGGGCCAGACTACTTTCGTCCCGGTCGACAGGAGTTTACGACCCGAAGGCCTTCATCCTCCACGCGGCGTTGCTTCGTCAGGGTTTCCCCCATTGCGAAAAATTCCCCACTGCTGCCTCCCGTAGGAGTCTGGGCCGTGTCTCAGTCCCAGTGTGGCCGTCCGCCCTCTCAGGCCGGCTACCGATCGTCGCCTTGGTGGGCCATTACCCCGCCAACTAGCTAATCGGACGCGGGCTCCTCTTCAAGCGCCAGGCCTTGCGGTCCCCGGCTTTGATCCTCGATGTGACTCGAGGATGTCATGCGGTATTAGCAGCAGTTTCCCACTGTTGTTCCCCACTCGAAGGTAGATCACCCACGCGTTACTCACCCGTTCGCCGCTCTACTCGGGGAGTTGCCCCCCCTTTCGCGCTCGACTTGCATGTGTTAGGCACGCCGCCAGCGTTGATTCTGAGCCAGGATCAAACTCTCCAGTTAAAACCTGAGCCATCGAAGAAACCCTTGAGGATTTCGATCGAGGCCCGTGAACTGAAGCTTACGAATGGTCCTCGGGCTGAACCTCGCTTCGGAATGATATTGCGCGCTACTTAGTTTTCAAAGAGCCACCCCCGTTCTTCAGGGGACTCGACCAGAATATCGAAAACGCCTTATCTCTGTCAAGGCATTTCCGATCTTTTTTGCCAGGTACGACTTGGGGGGTGCGACAGAGACGACCTAACGTCACCCGCCGGAACGACCCCGGAAACCCCGGATACTATCCGAGCTCCTCGGTCGTGTCAATCGCCGGCCGCCGCCTCGAACCGGACGAAGATCCTGGCACCCACCGAGAGCACGAAGGGCGCGCCCGCCTCGGACGCGGATCTCCTCGCCTCCCTCGACCACGATCCCGTCGCGCTTCACGGCGCGCTGCTTCACGAGGCGCGCGGCATCGCTCTTCGACTTTGCCAGACCGTTGGCGGCGAGAAGCTCGTGGACCTTGTACGATCCGGGCGCGACGCGCCGGACCGGCATCTCGCTCGGCACCTGGCGTTCCTGGTGGACCCGCCGCCACTCCGTCTCGGCCCTCGCCGCGGCCTCGGCCCCGTGGAAGTCGACCACCAGCCGGCGAGCGAGGCCCATCTTCGACGCCATCGGCTCGGCCTTCGCGCGCTCGGCCTCGATCTCCGCGGGTCGAGAGGTCGGTGAGCAGGGTGTAGTACTTCCACATGAGCTCGTCGGAGATCGAGAGGACCTTCGAGTACATGACCTCGGGCGCCTCCGTGACGCCGATGTAGTTGTCGAGGCTCTTGGACATCTTCTCGACGCCGTCCAGGCCCTCGAGGAGAGGCGTCGTCATCACGATCTGCGGCTCGAGGCCGTAGCCCGGCATGATGTCCCGCCCCACGTTCAGGTTGAAGAGCTGGTCGGTCCCGCCGAGCTCCACGTCGGCCTGGAGCGCCACCGAGTCGTAGGCCTGGGCCAGGGAATAGAGGAACTCGTGGAGGGAGATGGGCTGGCCCGCCTCGAAGCGCTGCCGGAAGTCCCGGCGCTCGAGCATGCGCGCCACGTTGTACCGGGCGGCGAGGCGGACGAATCCTTCCGAACCCAGGGGACCGAGCCATTCGCTGTTGAAGCGGGTCTCGGTCCTGGCCGGGTCGAGGACCTTGAAGACCTGCTGCTTGTACGTCTCGGCGTTCCGCTCGATCTCCTCCCGGGAGAGGGGCGGCCTCGTCTTCGACTTGCCCGTCGGATCGCCGATCATCCCGGTGAAGTCGCCGATGACGAAGACCACACGGTGGCCGAGGTCCTGGAAGTGCTTCATCTTCCGGAGGAGGACCGTATGGCCGAAGTGGAGGTCGGGGGCCGTGGGGTCGAACCCCACCTTCACCGTGAGGATCTTCCCCGTCGCCAGCTTGGCGCGCAGCTCGGCGGCGGTGACGACGTCGACGCACCCCTGGGTGAGGATGTCGAATGCCTCGCTCATGCTCCGCTCCCGAGGACCAGGCGCCGTCCGTCCACGTGGTACCCCTGCTCGAGGAGAAGGCGGACGGCCCTGGGGTAGATCCTGTGTTCGGCGGCGAGGATGCGGGCCGCGAGGGTCTCGGGGGTGTCGGACTCCTCCACGGGAACGGCCTCCTGGGCCACGATCGGACCGTCGTCGAGGCCCTCGTCCACGAGGTGGATGGTGGCGCCGCTGACCTTGACGCCATGCTCCCACGCCTGTCTCTGGGCCGCGAGCCCGGGGAAGGCGGGGAGGAGGGACGGGTGGACGTTGACGATGCGCCCGGCGAAGGCGCGGATGAACGCGGGGGACAGGAGGCGCATGTAGCCCGCCAGGCAGACGAGATCGACGCCATGGTCGGCCAGGAGCTGCCGGATCTCGTCGTCGTGGTCCTCGCGGGACCGGAGCCGGTGGTCCCGGAACTCGGCGACGATGCCGGCGCGGCGGGCCAGGGCCAGGCCGGGGGCGTCTTCCTTGTTGGAGATCACGATGGCGATCTCGCCGCCGAGGTGCCCCGCGCGGCCCGCCTCGATCAGGGCCTGGAGGTTGGAGCCCCTCCCGCTGATGAGGACCCCGATTCTTTTCATCGACCCCCCACCCTATCCCTCCCCACGTAGGGGGAGGGGAAGGCTGTGAGCCCGAGGTGCTCCGCGTCCGTGGCCATCGCCCTGGTTTCGGCCGGCCACTATTCGAAGATTACGCCGTCGCCCGACACCACCGAGCCGATGACGAAGCTCGTCTCGCCGCGCCGCTCCAGGGAGTGTTCCACGTCGTGGAGGTCCTCGTTGGCCACGACCACGACCATGCCGACGCCCATGTTGAAGGTGCGGAACATCTCCTCGTCGCTGACGCCGCCCCCCGACTGGATCAGCCGGAAGATCGGCGGGACCTCCCATGCCCCGAGGCGCACCCGGGCGCCGAGCCCGGGAGGCAGCACCCGCGGGATGTTTCCGGGGAAGCCTCCGCCCGTGATGTGAGCGAGGGCGCGGATCTTGCCCCGTTCGAGGAGGGGCTCGAGAGCGGCGAGATACGACCGGTGGGGGGCGAGGAGCGCCGCCCCGACGGTGGTGCCGAGCTCGGCCAGGCGCGTCTCGACCCCGTGGCCGAGGGTGTCGAACAGGACCTTCCGCGCGAGCGTGTAGCCGTTGGTGTGGAGGCCGGCCGAGGGGAGCGCGAGCAGCACGTCTCCCTCGCGGACGCCGGCCGGGATGGCCCTGGACTTTCTCGACGACGCCGACGATGAAGCCGGCGAGGTCGTAGTCGCCGGGGGCGTAGGTTCCGGGCATCTCGGCGGTCTCGCCGCCGATGAGGGGGCAGGAGAACTCGGCGCATCCCCGCGCGAAGCCCGCCACGATGGCCTCGACGCGGTCGGGGTCCATCTTCCCGAGGGCGATGTAGTCGAGAAAGAAGAGGGGGACGGCGCCCTGCACCAGGATGTCGTCGACGCAATGGGCGACGAGGTCGTAGCCCACGGTGTCGTGGATGCCGGCCGCGATGGCCACCTGGATCTTCGTCCCCACGCCGTCGGTGGACGCCACGAGAACGGGCTCGCGGAAGCGGGACGAGGTCGGGGAGGAACATCCCTCCGAAAGACCCGATCTCGGAGAGGACACCGGCGTTGAAGGTGCCCTTGGCCAGGCGCTTGATGCGCGTCTTGGCCTCGTCGGCCGCCGAGATGTCGACGCCCGCGTCGCGGTAGTCCATGAGGCCGGGATTCTACCACCCGCACCCGACCCTGGACCCTTGCCGCGCGCCGAAACGCGGCGGTAAGATGCCGTACGGCGAAACGGAGGGAGCATGGTCAAGGAAGGACAGAAGGCACCCGACTTCACGCTGCCGTCATCGGCGGGGGGCGAGGTCTCCTTGAAGTCCCTCAAGGGCAAGAGGGTCGTCCTCTACTTCTACCCGAAGGACGACACCCCGGGCTGCACGAAGGAAGCCTGTGCCTTCCGCGACGCCCAGGCCAAGATCAAGAAGACGGGGGCCGTGGTCCTCGGAGTCAGCCCGGACGCCCTCGCCTCCCACGAGAAGTTCGTCGCGAAGTACAAGCTGAACTTCCCGCTCCTGGCCGACGCCGACAAGGCGGTCGCCAAGAAGTTCGGCGCCTTCGGGGAAAAGGTGATGTACGGCAAGAAGGTCGTGGGGATGATCCGTTCGACCTTCGTGATCGACGAAGAGGGGATCGTGCGCAAGGTGTTTCCGCGGGTCCGGGTCGATGGCCACGACGAGAAGGTCCTCGAGGCCCTGGCCGCCCTTTGACCCTCGCGGGGCTCGAGCGCGTCCTGGAGGAGCGCCGGCTCCTCGTGGAAGAAGCGCTACGCCAGCTCGCTCCGTCGAGCGAGAGCCCGGTGGTGGTGGCGGCCGTGGCCGACAGCCTCTTCGCCCCGGCCAAGCGCCTCCGGCCGATCCTCGCCCTCCTCGTCGCCGAGGTGCTCCAGGGCGACCCGAAGAGCGTTCTCCCCGCCGCGTGCGCCGTCGAGATGGTCCACACGGCGAGCCTCATCCTCGACGACCTTCCGTGCATGGACGACGCGACGTCGCGGCGAGGACGCCCCGCGTGCCACGTGACCCACGGAGAGGCGACCGCCCTCCTCGCGGCGTTCGCCCTCCTGAACCGCGCGTACGAGATCCTCGCCGAGGGTTGGGCGAGCGGCCCGGATCCCCAGGGACGCGCCGTCATCGCGCGGGAACTGGCGCGGGCCGTCGGCCTCCGCGGAATGATCGCGGGACAGGCCGCCGACCTGGAGATGACGGGCAGGCGCATCGATTTCCCGACGCTGGAGTTCATCCACAGCCGGAAGACGGGGGCCCTCTTCATCGCAGCGGCGGCCCTCGGCGCCCAGGCGGTCGGGGCGCAGCCCGCGGAGCGATCCGCGGTGGAGGCCTACGCCAAGAACCTGGGCCTCGCCTTCCAGATCGTGGACGACCTGATCGACGCGACCGGGAGCGCCGCGGAGGCCGGCAAGGACGTGGAGAAGGACCGAGGGAAGACGACCTTCGTCTCCTTCGCCGGCATCGAGGGAGCGAAGCAGCTCGCGGAAGAGTTGGTGAAGGTGAGCCAGGAGGCTCTTGCCGGGTTCGGGCCGCGGGCCCAGGCCCTGCTCGATCTGGCCTCCTACGTCGTGGCCAGGAGGAGGTAGAAGAAGATGGCGAACTGCCCGGAGTGCGAGTCGGACCTGGAGCTCGACGGCTACGACCTGGACGTCGGGGAAACGATGAACTGTCCCGAATGCGCGGTCGAGCTTCGGGTCGTCTCGAACGACCCGATAGGCGTCACGACCGTGGGCGAGGAGGAGGAGTGACCTCGCCGGGCCTTCAGTGGACGGTGCCGCCCGGGCCGAACCCCGCCAGGGCCTCCCGCTCGTCGCTGTAGAGCTCGAAGATCGGCAGGAGCTTCGCGATGTACAGGGTGGACTGCACGCGAGCCCCTGCGTTCAGGAGCTTGACGCTGGCGCCCACGCGATGGGCCTTGCGCAGCCCGGCCACCAGCTCTCCGACCCCGGCGCTGTCCATGAAGGAGATCCCCGAGAGGTTCAGGAGGATCTTCTTCCAGTTCTCCACGAGGAGCTCGTCGATGGTGTCGTGAAGGATCTGGTCCCCGAGCCCCGCGGTGAGCTTCCCCGTGAGGTCCACGATGACGACGTCCTCCGCCTTGCGGACTTCGACGTGCATGACCAGCGATTATTCTACCCGACGATGCGCTTCATCGCCTCGGGGCGGCGTTCGATCGTGAAGCGCTGCCGAGCCTGGCCCATGTACGCCTGGAAGAGCTGTCCCTTCTTGGCGCTCTTGAGCGACGCCAGGAGCGACGCCTTCTGGGCCTCGAAGGCGACCGGGTCGAACGCCTTCTTCTCGAGGACCCGGATGAGGGCGTAGCCGGCCGGAACGCGGACCGGCTCCGACAGGGTCTTCTCGGGGAGCCCGAAGGCAGCGTCGTCGAGGGAGGCCCCCGCCCCGAGGTCGCCGATGGGCTGCCCTCGGCCGACGAGGTTGGGCGTCTCCTTCCGGACGAGCCCCTGCCCGATCGCAGTCGCGGCCTTCTCGAGGCCGTCCCTCTCGGCCCGGGCGCGCAGCGACTGTGCGGCCTCGAGGGCCTTGGCGAGGGCGGCCTCCTCCAGGAGGTCGGCCTTCACCTTCTCCTTGACCTCCGCGAGGTCGGGCGCCCGGGGCGGCTTGATCTCGTCCAAGGCTATGAACGCCGCGCCCCTCGCCACGGGAAAGGGCTCCTTCTCGACCTCCCCGCGCTTCAGGGCGAACGCCCGGGCCACCAGGACGGGCGAGGTGAGCGGGGGCGCGCCCTCGCCGCGCGAGAACGGAGCGCTCTTCGCGACGGTGAAGCCCGTCTCCCGCGCGGCGGCGTCGAGGGCCTTGCCGTGGCGCAGCGCATCGGCGACGGCTTCGGCCTTCTCCTCGGCCAGGGCGCCGCCCCTCTGCTCGAGGATGTTGGCGCGGATCTGCTCCTTCACCTGGGTGAGGGTGGCCGTGGTTTCTTCACGATGGGAGACCGCGCGAATGATGTGATAGCCGAAGGAGCTCTTCACGAGATCCGACGTCTCGCCGGCAGCGAGGGAGAAGGCGGCGTTGTCGAACTCGGGAACCATGCGTCCCCGGGGAAAGCATCCGAGGTCGCCGCCCCTCTCGGCGGACCCCTTGTCCTCCGAGACCTTCTTTGCGAGGGCCGCGAAGTCGCCGCCGGCCTTCACCTGGGCCAGGGCCGATTCGGCGAGCTTCTTGGCCTCGGCCTCGGGGTGGCCGTCCGGGTCACCCGGCTTGGCCTTCATCTTGACCAGGATGTGGCTCGCGCAAACCTGCTCGGCCTCCTTGAAGTCGTCCTTGTGCTCCTGATAGTAGGCCTCGACGTCCCGGTCCGTGACCGTGACCCGTCCCTTGAGGGCCGCGGTGTCGAGGAGGAGGTAGGAGACGACGCGCTGCTCGGGGATCTTGTACGCGTCCTTTCGCGCGTCGAAGCGCGCCTTGACCTCCTCGTCCCCCACCGCGACCTGAGCCTTGAACGGAGCCACGCCCACGAGAACGTACTCCGCCTTGATCTGCTCCGTGCGGCGCCGGAACTCCTGCTCGGCCTCGGCCGGCGTCACGCTGACGCCGTCGCTCACGAGCGCCTCCAGGCGACGCCTCAGCAGGTCTGTCCCGGATGTCCTTCTTCGAACTCCTCCTCGGTCTTCCCCTGCAGCTCCAGGCGCCGCCGGATCTCGGCGCCGCCCATGAAGCGCCCGTTCGTCTGGAACTGGGGGTACGTGGCGATCTCGCGCGCCACCGCCTCGTCGGTGACCGTGAGGCCGAGGCGCCTGGCCTCCAGGTCGACGAGGCGCTCCGCCACCAGGCCCTCGAACACCTGGCTCTCGAGGCCCATGCTCTTGAGCGCTGCCGCATCCAGCCGGCCCTGGTAGATCCGTTCGTACATCTGGCGCTGCTGCAGGTAGCTCTTCTGGAACTCGCCCACCGAGATGGGCAGGCCCCCGACGCTGGCGAGGGTCTCGCCCGGACTTCCGGCGCTCGTGCCTTGAAACGGCGTCAGGTAGAGAATGATGAAGGCGGCGATCACCACCCAGAGAAAGGCGAAGAGCCACCGGCGGTGGCGCCGCATCAAGGCGAGGGCCATGTCGTCTCCAGTCGAGGGCCCATCGGCGAGCCCAGGCAAACCGCGATTCTAGCCGGCTGCTCCGGCGGTCGCAAGAGCCCCGTCCGTTGCGCCGCCCGGACGGCTTGAACTATAATCGCCAATCGCCTAAGTCGCGTCTGCTCTGAGGGATTGGGACATTTCGATGGCACCGGACAGGGGTCGAAGACCGCAGGCCGAGGACGATCTCCTCGACTGGTTCACCGTCACGTACCGGTCCATCGGTGTCGCTGTCTTTCTCCTGGCCCTCGTGATCGGCGGCGGCCTCTACTGGTACTTCGTTCGCAACGCGCCGGCCCCGAACGCGACACCGGAGCCGCAGGCCGCCGCGGCGACGACGGCGAACTTCACCTCCATCGAGGGGGGCGTCAAGGTGAAGACCGTCGGGACCTTCGAGTGGGTGAGCGCCGACAAGAGCATGGTCCTCCGGAAGAGCGACCTCGTGCGCACGGGCTCCGGCGCGACCGCGGACATCCGCTTCTTCGACGGAACGGTGGTTCACGTGCGCCCCGACAGCCTGATCACCATCGAGGAGACGTCCGAAGACCCGTCCACCAAGGCCCGCAAGGTGGCCTGGCACGTGTCGTCGGGTGAGGTGAACTTCCAGACGGTTCGCAAGAACGTCCCCGAGAGCGCGACGAAGGTCTCGGGCCCCAATCTGGAGGGGACGGTGAACGAGATGTCGGCCGGCGCCCTCCGCGTCGCCGACAGCGGGGAGACCGACGTCCGCCTCTTCCAGGGATCGGGACGAATCCAGACCAAGGGCGGACAGACCGTCGAGCTCGGAGCGAGCGAGGCGTTCAAGGTCGACGCGGCCGGGAAAGCCGGGGCCAAGGTCTCGCTGCCCGCGGTCCCGGCCCTCCTGGCTCCGGCGCATCAGGCGGAGATCACGTACGTCGATCCCTCCCGGGCCACGACGCTCCTGTTGTGGAAGCCGGTCCTCGGCGCCGTCTCCTATCACCTGATGCTCGACTACAGCGCCTACTTCAACCGTCCCCTCGTGGACCGCAAGGGGATCAAGGACAACCAGCAGGAGCTCAGGGGGCTCGAGCCCGGCAAGTACTACTGGCGCGTCGCCGCCATCGACAAGGACGGCGAGGAGGGGGCCTTCCCGGAGTTCGCCCGCTTCACGGTCTCGAAGCCGTCGAGCGGCAGCGGCGGCGACGGGCCGCCCCCGCCCCTCATCATCGAGTCCCTCGACGTCCGAACCAACATCCTCCAGGTGAAGGGGAGGACCGAGCCCGGCGCGACGATCACCGTCAACGGGCAGCGCGTCGAGGTGGGCAGCGACGGCAGCTTCAACGACTTCATCACCCTCGAAAAGGCCGGCAGAGCAGATGGTCGTGATCCGCGCCACCGGGCTGAACGGCGGCGTGAAGGAGCTCTTGCGGCCCGTGGTCGTGGGCTACTGAGGCGGCCATGCTGCGGGTGGGTGTCTTCGGCGGGCCCGCGGTCAAGCGGAACCTCTCCGCGTCGGCCGCGCGAGGCCTCGCGATCACGTTCCCTGCCACGAGGGGACCGCGGGCCGACGAGGCCCTTCAGGTCCTGGACGGCGCTCTCGTGGAGCTGACCCAGACGGCGGCCGAGACCCTGCGCATCCTCAGGCGCGCCGCACCCAGGGCGGCCATCGGCTCCCTTTCGCGGCGCCCGGCCGCGCAGGGCCTCCGGCGATCCGAGACGCTCGGTTTCGATTTCCACCTGGCCTCGGTGCGCCGGGGCGATCCGGTGGGCGCCGAGATCCTGGCCCGCGTGGCCCTGGGACGAGAGCGACGCGCCAGCGCCGAAGCGCGGGGCGGGCGTCGGGCGCTCCCGGCTACGGCGAAGCGCCTTGCGATCCTCACCGACATCGTGAAGACCGCCAACTCGATCCTGGAGCCCCGCAAGGTCATCGAGCTGATCATGGGGAAGATCCAGCAGCTCATCCCCTCGGAAGCCTGGTCGATGCTCATGGTGGACGAGGAGCGGCAGGAGCTGACCTTCGAGCTCGCCCTCGGGGAAAAGGCCAAGGACGTGTCCTCGTTCCGCGTCAAGATCGGCGAGGGCGTCGCCGGATGGGTGGCGGAGACCGGAAAGCCCACCATCGTGAACGATGCGTCGCGGGACCCGCGGTTCAGCGGGAAGTTCGACAGCAAGACGCAGTTTCGAACCCGCTCGATCCTCTGCGCGCCCCTCATCTCCCGCGGCCGGACCATCGGGGTCGTGGAGATCATCAACCGCCTCGGGGGCCGCTTCAGCCAGGCCGATCTCGAGATCCTCCTCACCCTGGTGGAGCCCTGCGCCATCGCCATCGAGAACGCCATCCTGTTCCAGAAGACGGAGCAGCTGACCATCACCGACGACCTCACGCGACTCTTCAACTCGCGGTACCTCAACGTCTACATCGGCCGCGAGATCAAGCGCTGCAAGCGCCACGGCATCCCCCTGTCGGTGATCTTCCTGGACCTCGACGGCTTCAAGAAGGTCAACGACCAGTTCGGCCACCTGGCCGGGTCCCGCACCCTCGCCGAGGTGGGCGGGATCCTGGCCCAGGCCGTGCGGGAGTCGGACATCCTCGCCCGCTACGGCGGTGACGAGTTCGTCGTGGTGCTCCCCGAGACGCCTCCCTCGGGGGCGATGGTCATCGCCGAACGGATCCGTCGCGCCATCGAGACGCATTCCTTCCTGGAAGGCCAGGGCCTTCAGGCCCACATCTCGGCGTCCTTCGGAATATCGTCCTATCCCGACCACGCCTTGACCCCCGAAGGGCTGATCCAGAAGGCCGACCAGGCCATGTACCGCGTGAAGGAGCGCGACAAGAACGGCATCGAGCTCGCGGTCTAGGACAAGGCCCGGGCGCTCGACATGGAGAACATGAGACTTCAATGAACCTACGCTCCGTATTCAACCTGAGCTTTCTCTCGAACGACCTGGCCATCGATCTGGGTACGGCCAATACCCTCGTCTACGCGAAGAACAAGGGGATCATCGTCTCGGAGCCGTCGATCGTCGCGGTGAACAAGATCACGGGGAAGGTCGAGGCTGTCGGCAAGGACGCCAAGGAGATGCTGGGCCGCACCCCGGGAAACATCGTGGCGATCCGTCCCATGAAGGACGGCGTGATCGCGGATTTCGAGATCACCGAGAAGATGCTTTCCCATTTCATCCGCAAGGCCCACAACCGGAACACGTTCGTGCGCCCGAGGATCATCATCGGAATCCCGTCGGAGGTGACCCAGGTCGAGAAGCGGGCCGTGAAGGACTCGGCTCTCAAGGCCAAGGCGTCGGAGGTCTACCTCGTGGACCAGGCGATGGCCGCGGCCATCGGCGCAGGCCTTCCGATCACCGAGCCCTCCGGGAACATGGTCGTCGACATCGGGGGAGGCACGACCGACATCGCCGTGATCTCCCTGGCCGGAATCGTCTACTCGAAGTCCGTGCGCGTCGCCGGGAACGAGATGGACGAGGCCGTCATCCAGTTCATCAAGAAGAAATACAACCTGCTGATCGGCGAGCGCACGGCGGAGCAGGTGAAGCTCGAGATCGGGAGCGCTTTCCCCCTCGATGAGCCCATCACCATGGAGCTCAAGGGACGCGATCTCATCGAGGGAATCCCCAAGACCCTCACGGTCACGGATTCCGAGATCCGCGAGGCCTTGACCGAGCCCATCAGCATCATCGTCAACGCCGTGAGGGTCGCTCTCGAGAGGACTCCTCCGGAGCTCTCGGCCGACATCGTCGACCGCGGCATCGTCCTCACGGGGGGAGGGAGCCTCCTGAAGAACCTCGACAAGCTCCTCCGGGAGGAAACGGGGCTCCCGGTGGCCGTCGCCGAGGATCCCTTGAGCTCGGTGGTCCTCGGCACCGGCAAGATGCTGTCGGACTTCGACCTCCTGAGGAAGATCAGTCTGGACTGAGTGGCACGGGTCATCGACGCGCGCAAGAGCCGCCTGCTCCTGGCGGGCCTCGTCGTGAGCCATCTGATCGTCATCAGCCAGCAGGTCGATGGCGGGGGGGAGGCTCGCTCCTCGAGCGCCTGATCTTCGACCTGCTGACCCCCGTCCAGCGCCTGGTCGCGGCGGGCCTGCGGGGGACCGAGGCGGCCTGGGCGGGATACGTGGACCTGCGAGGCGTGCGACAGCGCAACGGAGAGCTCGAGGCCCGGGTCGCCGCCCTCGAGACGGACCTCGAGGGCGAGCGCCAGCGGGCGGGCGAGGCGGAACGGCTTCGGGAGATGCTCGATCTGAAGAAGGCCCTCCCCCTCGAGACCGTGGCCGCCCAGGTCATCGCACGGGACGGCCTTCCCTGGTTCCGGACGCTCACCCTCGATCGCGGCACGGCCGCAGGGGTCGCCCTGAACGGGGCCGTGCTGTCTTCGACGGGTGTCGTGGGACGAGTGATCGCGGTTGGACCTCGGGCGGCGCGGGTGCAGCTCCTGCTGGACCGGGATAGCGGCGTGGCCGCCCTCAACGAACGCTCCCGTGTGACCGGGATCGTCGCGGGCCAGGTGGGCGTCGAGGGGGCGGGCAAGACGGACTTGATCATGAAGTACGTCTCTTCCCTGGCCGACGTGGTCGTGGGAGATCGCATCCTGACCTCGGGGCTCGATCGCATCTATCCCAAGGGCCTCGTCATCGGCCGGGTGCGCGCCATCGGTCCGGCGGCCGGGCTCTTCAAGGAGGTCGTGGTCACACCCTCGGCCCGCTTCGATCAAATGGAGTCGGTCCTGGTCGTCCGCGGGGGCTCCGAGCCCATCGCCACGCCGGAGTCGGTCAAGTGAAGGCCCTCTGGACGGCCGGGGCCCTCCTCGCGGCCCTCCTCCTCCAATCCACGATCGGTGTCCTCGCCCCGAGCCAGGGCCGGATCGTCGATCCGTTCCTTCTCGTGGTCGTCTATTGCGGCCTCGTCGGCGGGGAGACCCACGGCATGCTCGCGGGCATGGCGGCGGGCTGGGTGCAGGACATCCACTTCGGCGGACCCGTCGCCGGGCTCTCGGGCCTCACGAAGCTCCTCGTCGGCTTCGGCGTCGGGCTGGCGGGGAGCCGCTTCCTGATCGCGGGAACCGCGCCGCGCATGCTCGTCCTCTTCGTCGCGTCCCTGGCCGATGTCATCCTGTTCGAGCGGCTGGCCCTGGTCTTCGAGCTTCCTTCCGGGTCGCTTTCCGCCCTGACGCTCCTCGCGCGCGCCACGGCCAACGCCCTCACGGGCGCCCTGCTCTTCGAGCTCGTCGAGATGCGCTTCCGGCGGCGGGAGATCCGTCTGTGAGGATCTACGAGGATCTGCGCAGCGTCCAGGCGCGTCTCCTTGCGCTCCAGTACCTCATGATCGCCACCCTGACGCTTCTCATCGGCTATTTCTGGTATCTGCAGGTGCTCCGCGGCCGCCATTTCCGCGATCTCGCCGACAGCAACTTGCGCAGGGCCGTCCCCATCGCCGCGCCCAGGGGGCATCTTCTCGACCGCAAGGGCCGCGTTCTCGTCGAAAACCGGGCCTCGTTCAACATCGTCGTGACGCCGGCCCACGGCGAGAGCGTGGACGCCACGGTCGTGCGCCTCGCGCAGGTGCTGGGCTCGGGGGAGGCCCACATCCGGGAGCGCCTGGCGCGGCGCGACGCGCCCTTCCGTCCGGTCGTGGTGAAGACCGACGCGTCCCTCGCCGACGTTGCGGCTCTCGAGGCACGGCACCTCGAGATCCCCGAGGCGAGCGTCGAGGTCGTCCCCCTGCGCTCCTATCCCCTGGCCTCCGCCGCCGCCCATTCCCTGGGCCGGGTCGGGGAGGTCAGCGACCGCCAGCTCCAGTCCGCGGAGTTCGCGGATCTGGCCCCCGGAGACCTGGTGGGGCAGGCAGGGGTGGAGTCGCAATACAACCGAAGCTTGATGGGACGGGACGGCCTCAGGCGACTCATCGTGAACAGCCGCGGGATGGAGGTGGCCGAGACGGAGCGGCAACCCCCGGTGGATGGACCGAATCTCACCCTCACCCTGGACAGCGATCTGCAGAAGGCCATGGACCAGGCGTTCCAGGGCCGCGCCGGGAGCGCCATCGCCCTCGACCCGGAAACGGGAGAGATCCTGGCCATGACCTCGACGCCGGGGTACGACCCCAACATCTTCTCGACCGGTGTCGAGCCCGCCCTCTGGAGCCGCCTGTCCACGGACCCGGCCACCCCCCTCATGAACCGCGTGATCCAGGGCCAGTACGCCCCCGGCAGCCTGTTCAAGGTGATCATGGCCATGGCGGCCCTGGAGGAAGGGATCATCACGCCGCAGACGACGTTCTACTGCCCCGGCTACCTTTCGATCTACAACACCGTGTTCCACTGCCACAAGGCGGCCGGGCATGGGGTGCTGAACCTCGAGAAGAGCTCTCCAGCAATCCTGCAACGTCTTCTTCTGGGAGGTCGGCGTGCGGCTCGAGATCGAGCGCATCGCCCGCTACGCCAAGATGGTGGGCCTCGGCGCCGCCACGGGTGTGGACCTTCCCCACGAGGCCGCCGGCCTCATCCCGAGCCCCGAGTGGAAGGAGCGGACCCAGAAGACCAAGTGGTACGGAGGGGAGACGGTCTCCGTGGCCATCGGGCAGGGACAGGTCACGGTGACCCCGCTCCAGATGGCTCGCGTGGCGGCGTTCATCGCCACCGGCCGGCTCCCAACCCCCCACCTCGTGAAGGCGATCGGCGGCGTGGCGGTTCCCACCCCCGATGCCCAGGAGCTCCCGATCAAGCCCTCCACGCTGGCGGCCGTCCGGCAAGGGATGCGAGCCGTCGTCGGCGAGCAGGGGACGGGGTGGCGGGCGCAGGTGCCGGGGATCGCCATCTGCGGGAAGACGGGCTCGGCGCAGGTCGTGGCCCACGCCGTCCTGGCCCGCCATGCCGCGGTCCAGTCCTACCTGCCCCATGGCTGGTTCATCGCCTTCGCCCCGCAGGAGCGGCCGCGCATTGCGCTGGCCGTTCTCGTCGAGCACGGCGGCAGCGGCGGAGAGGCCGCGGCCCCGGTGGCCCACGAGATCCTGGCGCGTTACTTCGGCGTCGCTCCGGCGGGCGGTCCCGCCGTCCCTGGCCTGGCCGACACGGAGGAGTGAGCGGTGCCCATCGACCGACGCCTGCTCCTCAACATCGACTGGGTGATGCTGGGGGCCGCTCTGGCCCTGGCGGCGATCGGGATCGCCACGATCCAGAGCGCCACCCACGGCGGCTCCGGCGCGAACCTCTACCTCAAGCAGTTTGCCCTTCTCGGCCTCGGGCTCGTGGGCCTGGTCGTGGCCCTCACCGTGGACTACAGGCGGCTGGCGGACCGGGCTCCCATTCTGTACGTGGGCGCCGTGGCGGCGCTGGCCTACGTGCTGGTCTTCGGGCCGCGAATCGCGGGCACGCGGCGCTGGCTCATGCTGGCCGGCGTGCAGGTCCAGCCTTCGGAGCTGGCCAAGATCGTCGCGGCGATCCTCGTGGCCAAGGTCTTCGCCGACGTCCGCAAGGAGAGCCTCGGGCTCGCCGACATACTCTCGCCGGGTGCGGCCATCGGCGTCCTGGTCCTGCTCATCGCGGCGGAGCCGGACCTCGGAACGGCCTTCTGCCTCGTCCCGCTCTTTCTCACCGTCGCCTTCCTGGCCGGGCTCCGCGTGCGGGCCATCCTGGGATTGGTCATCGTCCTGGCGCTCGTGGGGGGTCTGGGTTGGCAATACGCCCTCAAGGACTACCAGAAGACGCGGATCTACACGTTCCTGGACCCGAGCCTGGACCCGAAGGGGGCGGGCTATCAGAAGATCCAGTCCCAGATCGCCGTGGGCTCGGGGGGCCTCACGGGGAAGGGGTACGGCAAGGGAAGCCAGAGCCAGCTCGGCTACCTTCCGGCGCGCCACACGGACTTCATCTTCTCGGTCTGGGCCGAGGAGCTCGGGTTCGTGGGTGTCGGCGTCGTCCTGGCCCTCTACCTGCTCGTGCTGTGGCGAGCCCTGGAGACGGCACAGCTCGCCCGCGACCGAGTGGGGGCCTTCCTCGCCGCCGGCCTGGCCTCGTTGCTTGCGTTCCAGGTTGTGTACAATGTGGCCATGGTCGCCGGCTTGGTGCCCGTCAAGGGCCTGCCGCTGCCCCTCATGAGCTACGGTGGAGCCTCGATCCTCTCGACGCTCCTGGGCATCGGCCTCGTCATCAACGTCCGGATGCGCCGCTTTGCCAATTGATACCGCCGTGTCCCTTTCCACGCTCTCATACTCGTGTTCCGCTTCGCGCAACCGGATCTCTGCGGCGCCTCGCGCCGCGTGCGGCGCGCCGTTCGCGCGCCTGACCGAGCCCCATGCCGTCGCCCTTCGCGCCCTCTCCGGAAGACGCGCCCCGCCGCTCCGCCGTGGCCCCGAAACCGGGCGCGCGGCGGGGGGCCGGGGCAGGGCCGACCCGGCGGCACGGCTCGTGGAAGGGACCTTCCATGACCAAGGACATCATCGTCAGCAGCACGCCCCAGGAGACCAAGGTGGCTCTCCTCGAGGACGGGCTCCTCTCCGAGTTCTTCATCGAGCGGGAGGCCCACCGGAGCGTCGTGGGCAACCTCTATGAGGGCCGAGTCACCCGGGTGCTCCCGGGCATGCAGTCCTCCTTCGTCGACATAGGCCTCGAGCGCGACGCCTTCCTCTACGTAGCCGACGTCGTCGAGGGCCTCGACGAGAACCTCCTCACCCCCGAGGAGCAGGCGGTCGGCTCCAACGGGAACAATCGGCACGCGCCGATCGAGGAGCGGCTCAAAGAGGGGCAGAGCGTCCTGGTGCAGGTCCTGAAGGAGCCCCTCGGCACGAAGGGGGCGCGGATCACGTCCCACGTCTCGCTGCCGGGACGCTATCTCGTGTTCATGCCGACCGTGGAGCACGTCGGCGTGTCCCGGAAGATCGTCGACGACGAGGAGCGGAGGCGCCTCAAGACGATGCTCAAGGAGATACGGCAGGAGCGCGGCGGGGGCGGATTCATCGTTCGCACCGCGGGCTTCGGCCGCAGCCGCGAGGACTTCGAGCGCGACGCGCGCTACCTGACGAGGACCTGGGACGAGGTGCGAGCCTTAGCACCGCGGCAGTCGCCGCCCGCCCTTCTCCACAGGGAGCTGTCGCTGGTGCAGCGGCTGCTGAGGGACATCCTGAACGAGGACGTGGCGCAGATCCAACTCGACAGCCAGAAGGAGTTCGACCGCACCCTCGACCTCGTCACGCAGCTCCAGCCCGAGATGGCGCCCCGCGTTCGTCTGTTCACGAAGCCACGCAACATCTTCGAGGAGCACGGCGTCTCCCCCGAGCTGGAGCGCGCCCTTCGGCCGAGGGTCTGGCTGGCTTCGGGAGGATACGTCGTCATCAACCAGACCGAGGCCCTCGTCGCCATCGACGTGAACACGGGGCGGTACGTGGGCAAGAAGACCCTCGAGGAGACGATCCTCAAGACCAACATCGAGGCCGCGAGAGAGATCGTGCGTCAGATCCGGCTGCGCGACCTGGGCGGGATCATCGTCGTCGACTTCATCGACATGGAGGAGCGGAAGAGCCGCCAGAAGGTGATGACCGCCCTCGAGCAGGAGCTGAAGCGGGATCGCTCCCCGACGAAGGTCCTCTCGATCAACGAGTTCGGTCTCGTCGTCATCACGCGGAAGCGGGTGAAGCAGTCTCTGGAGCGCACCCTCTGCCAGCCGTGCCCCTACTGCACCGGCAGCGGGATGATCAAGAGCGTCGCCACGGTCTGCGCCGAGATCTACGACGAGGTACGGAAGCTCGTGACCGACATGCGCGGCACTCCCCTGCTCCTGCGGGTGAACCCCGACGTGGCCCGGGCCCTGGCCGGGGAGGAGTCCGGCGTCCTCAAGGAGCTGTCGGACCTGGTGGGCACGCCGGTGCGGGTCCAGGGGGACCCGCTGCTCCACCAGGAGCAGTTCGACGTGGTCGCGCGTTGAAGGACGCGGGGTTCGAGGCCTACGTCGAGGCCATCGAGGCCCACCTCCGCGCCCGGCGCGGCGTCGACCACATCCTGTCGCCCCGCGATTTCTCCCTGGCGCGGGCCTGGCACGACTCCGGCGTCCCCCTGGCCACGGTTCTCGTGGGAATCGACCTGGCCTTCGACTCGACCGGTGACGTCACGTCGCTGGCCTTCTGCCGCCGGCGCGTCGAGGAGCTGGCGGCCTGCGGGCCGCGACCCGAGCGGCGCAGCTCGCTCCCCGCCGAGACAGTGCCGCTCCAGGAGCTGGACGGGGTCCTCGCGACCCTGGCGGAGAAGCTACGAGCGCTGCGCCCCGGTCCGAGGGCCTGCTTCGAGCCCCCCCTCCGGAGCGTCGAGGAGATGCGTGGCCTCGTGGCCGTGGCGACCCGTCCGAACTGGAGCTACCTCCGGGGAAAGCTTCAGGAGATCGACGACGGCGTGTCGGCCGCGGCGATCCAGGCCCTGGAGGCCGGCGCCCTCGAGGCCCTCGAGGCCGAGGCCCGGCGCGCCGTCGAACGGCACCGCACCCGCATGGATGCCGACGCCGTCACCGACGCCGTCGGCCGGTTCACCGTTCATCGGGCGCGCGAACGCCTCGGCCTGCCGCGGGTGAGCATCGTCTGAGCCTGCCGGAGAGCGTGGCGGGCGAGGTCGACCCGGCCCGCGACGAAGCGCACGCCCTCGGCGCGGAGGCGACGGCGCTGGATCTCGGCCCCGGGGCCCGGACGCGGGGAGATTCGCCCGCCGTGCCCTACGACGCGGTGCCAGGGGACCTCGGCCGCTCGCTCCTCCCCCAGGGCGCGAAGCGCCCAACCCACCGCCCGCGCGCCGCGGGGCACGCCCACGAGGCCCGCCACCTCCCCGTACGTCGCCACCCGGCCTCGGGGAATGGCCGCGACCACGGCGTACACCCGCTCGAACAGGCGATCGGACGTGCCCAGGGAGCCGCCCTCAGTTCGGCGTCGTCTTGGGCTCCGCGCCCTTGTCGTCGGCGGCCGCTCCCGGCACGACCCGCTCCGGGGCCGCCTGGGGCGTCGTGCTGATCTCGGCATCGTCCGCCGGCATCGGCGCGGGGGGCCCGGCGGGCGCGGGTCCGGCGGGCGCGGAGGCGGCGCCCCGGGGTGCGTCTCCCTCGGGGCTCGAGGTCGGGGGCTCCAGGAGCGTCGTGGGGGTGATGGGTCGACTCACCTGGAGGGGGACCTCGCGAACGCGGACGTCCACGATGGCGTTCTTTCGGAGCCCCTCGACGTAGTCGTCGTAGGCCTTGTTCCCCCTCGTCTCGATGAGGCGGTTCCGAATCTCGGTCTTCACCGTGTCGAACGGGATGACCCCGGCCTCGGTCCTCTCCACGAGCTTCAAGACGCGAAACCCGTCGTTCGTCGGCACCGGGTCGGAGATCTCGCCGGGCTTCAGGGGTCCGGCCGCCTTCTGGATCGCGGGCGACAGCTCCTTCAGGTTCGCGGTGCCCAGGTCCCCTCCGCTCGAGCGGGTGGGGGAGGACGAGACGGCGCGGGCCATCTCCGAGAAATCCTCGCCCCCTCGAGCCCGCTGGACGACATCCTTGGCCCGTCCGCGAGCGTCGTCGCCGTTCAGGAGGATCTCCTGGAGGTGGACGGTCTCGGGGCGCAGGTACTCGTCCTTGTGAGCGTCATACTCGGCCTTGACCTCGACGTCGGTCAAGGTGACCTTGGGCTCGAGCTCCTTGTGGAGGACCTGCCGCTTCATCATCGAGCGGGCCACGCTGCGCTTCAGGTCGTCGAGGGTCATCCCTTCCCGCCTCAGCTGCTCACGCAGCGCCTCGTCGGTCGGAAGGTTGTTCTCCTTCTTGATCTGCTCGATGGCCTCCTTCACGTAGGGGCCCGGGTCCTTGAACCCGAGGTCGTCGGCCCGCTGGACGATGAGAAGGTCGTCGACCGCCTCCTGGAGGATCCGGGCGTTGTTGTCGCGGAGGAAGGCCTCGATCTTGTCCGGGGCGATCTTCGCCGCCTGGACCGCGGCGATCTGGCGCGACTCGAAGTCCGAGAGGGTGACGATGTCGCCGTTGACCTTGGCGACGACCCTCTCGACGATCTCGGCGTGGGCCGTGGCGTGGAGGACGAGGAGGCTAGGAAGGACGAGTAGGCTGAGCGGCTTCATGATTCACCTTGGCCCGGGCCAGGAGGTCCCGGACGAATTGACGGGTGGCCTGATCGGATTTCTGACGGGTGAGGAGGCTGCGGATGTCGTCCCGGCAGTCCTCCAGCTTTCGCTCGCGCGCGGGCTGGCGCGCGTCGACGCGGAGAACGTGGAACCCGAGGGCTGACGGGACGACCTCGCTGATCTCGAAGACCGGCAGGCTCACGACCGCGGTCTCGAGCTCGGAGGGGAGCTCTCCCCGCCTGAAGGTCCCCATGAGCCCCCCCTTGCTCGCTTCGGGAGAGCGCGAGCGGGATTGGGCGAGCGGCTCGAAGCTCTTGGGGTCCTTCTGCAGGCGGCGGCGAATGTCCCGGGCCTCGTTCTCCGACGAGACCAGGATCTGGCGCAGCGTGAGGGTCTCGGGCACGCGGAAGTCCTCGGAATGCTCCCCGTAGTAGGCGGCGATCTCGTCGTCGGTCACGCTGACGCGGGAGAGAACCTCGTCGGAGAGGAGCTTCTGGGCGGCCATGTCCTCCTCTTCCGCCGATGCACCGGCCTTCAGGAGGCCACGGGATCGCGCCTCGAGGATGAGGACCCGTTCTTCGAGAAAGGGCTCGAGAAGGGCGCTCCGGACGCCGGGATCGACGGCTCCCATGCCGCGCGCCTCGAGGGCCTGCACGTGGCGGTCGAACTCGCTCCGGCGCACGGTCTCTCCATCGAGCGCGAGGATGACCGGGTCCGCGGGCCGGCCGTCTCGGCAGGCCAGGGCGCCCAGGACGAGGAACGGCACGGAGAGGTGCGGGCTGTTCATGGGCACGGCCAAACTCGGATTATAGGCCAGGTTGCGGAGGGGGCCCCTGCAGCCTGCCCGAGGACGACCCCGAGGGACGCCAGAGCGTCGGCGGGCTCGGGGAGCGGGGCGCGGAGGATCCCCTGGGGGCTCAAGGCGGCGCCGGGGAAGCCCCTCACGAGGGCCACGAGGTGCTCCGGGGCCAGCGAGCCCTCCGCGGAGAGGCGGAGGTGAAGATGCGCGCCGGCGAGATCGACCTGGAGCACGCCCAGCGCCTCGGCGCGGAGGCGCAGGGCGGCATAGGCGAGGAGCCCCTCGACCGGAGGAGGAAGCGGCCCATAGCGGTCGCGGATCTCGAGGCGCAGGCGTTCGATCTCGGCCGGGTCTCGAACCTGGCTGACGCGCTTGTACAGGGAGAGGCGCTGGTGAACCTCGGGAACGTAGTCGGGAGGCAACCGGAGGTCGAGCTTCAGGTTGAGGACGGCGCGCGGGGTCTCGCGGGCATCCTGGCCCTTGAGCTCGAGAATCGACTGCTCGAGGAGCTTGACGTAGAGGTCGAGGCCCACGGCCTGGATGTGGCCGCTCTGCTCGCCGCCGAGGAGGTTGCCGGCTCCGCGCAGCTCGAGGTCGAGGGCCGCGATCCGAAACCCCGCTCCGAGCTCCGAGAACTCCTGGATGGCCGCGAGACGCTTTCGGGCGATCTCGGACAGGACGGTGTCGGGAGGCACGAGGAGATAGGCGTAGGCGCGGCGGTCGGACCGACCGACCCGTCCGCGAAGCTGGTAGAGCTGGGCGAGGCCGTAGCGATCCGCGCGGTTCACGATGAGGGTGTTGGCCCGCGGGATGTCGAGGCCGTTCTCGATGATGGTCGTGGCCACGAGGACGTCGGCGCGTCCCTCGACGAACGCCAGCATGGCCTTCTCCAGGTCCGCCTCCGGCATCTGCCCGTGGCCCACGACGACCCGGGCCTCCGGCACCAGGCGCTGAACCATGTGGGCCAACGAGTAGATCGACTCCACGCGATTGTGAACGAAGTAGACCTGCCCCTCGCGGAGAAGCTCCTGGCGGATCGCCGCTGTGATGACCTCGGTCTGGAACTTGACGATCGAGGTCTGGATCGCCAGGCGGTCCTTCGGGGGCGTCTCGATGACCGACATGTCCCGGATCCCCGCGAGGCCCATCTGGAGGGTCCTGGGGATGGGGGTGGCCGAGAGCGTGAGGCAGTCGACGGTCTTGCGGAGCTGCTTCAGCCGCTCCTTCGCGGCCACGCCGAAGCGCTGCTCCTCGTCGACGATCAGGAGGCCGAGGTCCTTGAACACGACGTCCTTGGAGAGGAGCCGGTGGGTGCCGATGAGAACGTCGACCTGGCCCGAGGCCAGCGCCGCGAGGACGCCCTTGATCTCCCTGGGCGTCCGGAATCGCGAGATCATCTCGACCTTCACGGGGAACGGCGCGAAGCGCTTGCGGAACGTCTTCCAATGCTGGAACGCCAGCACCGTCGTGGGGGACAGGACGGCCACCTGCTTTCCGTCGAGGGCGGCGCGCATGACGCCGCGCATGGCCACCTCGGTCTTGCCGTAGCCCACGTCGCCGCAGACGAGACGGTCCATGGGGGACTCGGAGGCCATGTCGGCGGCGACGTCGGCGATGGCGGCGGCCTGGTCCGTCGTCTCCTCGTACTCGAAGGCTTCCTCGAACTCCCGCTGCCAGGGGCTCTCGGCGGTGAAGGCGTGGCCGGGCCGGGCCTTGCGCTCGGCGTAGAGCCTGAGGAGCTCCGCCGCCATGTCGCGCATCGCCTTCTTGACACGCTTCTTGACCTTCTCCCAGCTCCCGCTGCCGAGCTTGTCGATGACGGGACGCGCGCCTTCGGCGCTGGCGTATTTCTGGACGCGGTCGAAGGCGTCGATGGGAACCTTGAGCTTGTCGCCCCCCTGGTAGGACAGGACCATGAACTCGCGGCGAAGCCCGGCCACGTCGAGGGTCTCGAGCCCCTCGAAGCGCCCGACGCCGTGGTCCTGATGGACGACCAGGTCGCCGATGCGCAGGTCCCGGAAGTCGGAGAGGAAGCTGCGGACCCCACGGCCGCGGCCGCGGGGGTGGACGTGGACCTCTTCGGGGAAGACGTCGCCGTCGGCCAGGACGACGAGGTCGAAGGCGGGAAGCTCGAAGCCGCGGGAGAGGGACCCGACGCGCACGTCCACGGGGGTGCCCTCTCCGACGGCGAGGTCGTCCTCCCGCAGGAGGTCCTTCAGTCGATCCGCCCGGCCGGCGTTGCCGAGGAAGAGGACCGATCGGCGCCCTGGCCGGCCGAGGTCGGCGGCGAGGCTCCCCAGGTCGCCGGCGTAGCGCCGGACGGGCCGGCTCGGCACGCGAAGCCCGCGGGCCTCCGTGTCGACCTCGCGAAGGTGCAGGGCCGGAGACGCGTCGAGCCGCTCGGCCAGCGCTCCCGAAGAAACGAGCGCCTCCTCGGGCTCCAGGGCCAGCGGATCCGCTCTTTGCCGGCGCTCGGCGCGCGCGCGCTCCTCGAAGTCGCGGGCCTCCGCCAGGATCCCTTCGGGGTCGAGCGCGACGACGGTCATGGCTCCCAGATGCCCCCAGGCGGGAACCGTGGCGTCGGGCACGAGGGGAACGAGCTCGGGGAGCTCGTCGGGGACGAGACCGCGGTCCAGCCTCTCGAGAAACGCCCTGACCTCCCGGGTGTCGCCGAAGCGCTCCGGCAGGCGCTCCTGGAGCTCCCGCAGGATCGAGCGCGTGGCGAAGAGGTCGGCCAGGGGGAGTATCTCGAGGGATTCGAGGGGCCCCTCGCTCCGCTGGGTGCCGGGGTCGAACCGGCGCAGGCTCTCGAGGGTGTCCCCGAAGAACTCGAGGCGCACGGGCCAGTCCGCGTCGGAAGGAAAGATGTCGAGGATGCCGCCACGCAGGGCGATTTGTCCGGGGCCGGTCACGGGATCCTCGCGGCGGTAGCCTCCCTCGTCGAGGGCCTCGAGGAGGATGTCCGGCGTCATCTCGTCCCCTCGCCCTACCGACACGACGCGGGTCTCCAGGAGGCCCTTGGCGAGGGACGGACGGAGCAGGCCCGCCGGGGACGCCACGAGCGCGCGGAGCCGCCCGCGGGGGGCGGCCAGGAGTGCCTGCGCCCGCCGTAGCGACGCGTCGGGATGACGCGGGAGGCCGCGGAACGGCGGGGGCCCGGGGGCCGGGAACGGAAGGACGTCGCCGGCGACGCCCATCTCGTGGGCGAGGGTCCGAAGGTCCTCGGTTGCCCCTTCGACGTCACGCTCGTGGGGAAGGACGACGAGCAGCGGATCCGAGGAGAGGAGGAGCGGCAGGAGAAGACGGGCGGGTCCCGAGAGGCCCGAGACGTCCGCGCGCCCCTCGCGGGCGAGTCGCCGCCGCCCTTCGGCAACGATCTCTGCACCCGCCAGGGGCGCGAGCCAGTCGGCGCTCACCGACGTCGGATGCGGTCGAGGATCGCGGTGGTGGAGCGCCCCGCGAGAAGGTCCACGCGCACGACCCGGCCCCCCGCCCCCTCCACGGCCTCGCGTCCCACGATGGCGTCGAGGGCCCAGTCGGCCCCCTTCACGAGCACGTCGGGCACGAGGGCCTCGATGATCCGCAAGGGCGTCGGGTCGTCGTAGATCACGACCTCGTCCACGGGCTCGAGGGACAGGAGCGTCTCGGCGCGCTCGCCCTCGGGGATGACGGGCCGGGAGGGCCCCTTGATCTCCTGGACCGAGCGATCCGAGTTGATCGCGACCACGAGGACGTCTCCCTGGGCCCGCGCGGCCTCGAGAAGAGCCAGGTGCCCCGTGTGCAGCAGATCGAAGCAGCCGTTCGTGAGGACGACTCGCCGGCCGGCGGCCTTCCACGCCGCACGACGATCCAGGAGGGCGGCCAGGGAGCCGTTCACGACGGCTCGTCGTCGGAGCCGAGGTCGAGCTCGGGACGCGGCACGGGGGTCGCGATCTCGACGCCGCCGCTGAAACGCCATCGATGGGCCGGCCGGTAGACTCCCACGTCCTTGATCCGGCTCTTCATCCGGAACGACGTGAAGCCACGGTGGTAGTCGTAGGGCGTCCCGTCGCGCTTGTGGACGGCGACGTCGACGAGGTACGTGCCCTCCACGAGGCGGAGATCTTCGAGGATGAGGGAAACCTCCCCCTCGCCCTCGATCCGCCGGGACTTGTAGTCCTCGAGGTGCGTGTTCGTCCCGTAGACGTTCACGCCCTCGGCCGTGAAGATCCCCGCCCCGAAGACGAAGTCGTCCAGCGGCCGTGGAGCGTGGAAGCCCAGGGCCAACGTGACCGCTTCCCCCGGAACGTAGACGTGGCGCTCGTGGCCGCGGTCGTCCAGGAGCCGAACCCTCGTGATCTCGACCTCGCGTCCCCCCCACCGCCCTTCGTGGTAGCCGTGGCGAGGCGCGCCCTCTCCAGGGGGTCCCTCGGGAGGAGCCGCGCCGACCTCGGCCGGGTGTTCGCCGGCCAGGAGAGCCTCCTCGCCTCCGGCCACGTACGTGAGGTACGCGTCGACGACGCGCTTGGGATCCCCCTGGTTCGCCACCGTCCCGCCCCGGAGCCAGAGGACGTCGTCGCACATCTTCTCGACGAGCCCCAGGCTGTGGGTCACGATGACGATGGTCTTTCCCCTGCGCCGGAACTCGCCGATCTTGTCGAGGCACTTCCGGGTGAAGGCCTCGTCCCCGACCGCCAGTACCTCGTCGATGAGGAGGACTTCCGGGTCCACGTGGATCGCGACGGCGAACCCCAGGCGCGCGTACATCCCCGAGGAATAGGTCTTGACGGGGGCGTCGATGAAGCGCTCCAGCTCCGCGAAGGCGACGATCTCGTCGAAGCGCTCGTCGATCTGGCGCCGGGTGAGGCCGAGCATGATGCCGTTGATCGCGACGTTCTCGCGTCCGCTGATCTCGGGGTGGAAGCCGGCGCCCAGCTCGATGAGGGCCGAGATGCGGCCGTCCACGACGAGGGTGCCGCGGGTGGGCTTCGTGATGCCGGCCAGGAGCTTGAGGAGCGTCGACTTCCCCGAGCCGTTCTCCCCGATGACGCCGAAGGTCGATCCCTTCGGGACGTCGAAGGAAACCCCGTCGAGGGCGGTGAACGTCTCGGACGCGGCGAGATCCGAGAGGAGGCTGCCCGTGAGGAGCGCGCTCTTCAGGGTCTTGAACTGGTTCTTGTGGAGGAACTTGCGGTAGACCTTGGCGAGATCGCGGGCGCTGACGGCCGGGACGCTCACACGCCCTCCGCCAGGGTGTCGCGAAGCCGGTCGAAAAGGAAGGCTCCGACGCCGTAGGTGAGGACGGCCGCCACGCCCGCAAGGCCCAGCCCCTTGAAGTGGTCGAAGTGGTCCTGGAAGAGCATCTGCTGGTACGACACCATGACGTGGGCCATGGGATTCAGACGGAGGATCGTCCGGAACGCCCCCTGGATGCCCCCGTAGAAGTAGAGAACCGGCGTGGCGAAGAACCAGAGCTGCAAGACGTGGGAGAGGATGTTCTGGATGTCGCGGAAGTGGACCGTGAGAGCGGAGACGAAGAGGGCGAGCCCCAGCGTGAAGACGAACTGCACGAGGATCGGGATGGGAAGGAGCAGGGCCCATGGGCCGAGCTTCCCTTGGGCGAGGAGGAACAGGAGAAGGATGGGGACGCCGAGGAGGAAGTGCACGAGGTTCGAGAGGACGGTCACCGTGGGAAGGACCTCGGCGGGAAAGAGGACCTTCTTGATGAGGTTCCCGCCGGAGATGAGGACCCCGGCGGACTCGGCGATCGACGACTGGAACCAGGTCCACGGCAGGATCCCGCAGAAGAGGAAGAGGAAATAGGGCTCCATCTCGGCCGAGCGGCCGACGGGAAGCATCTTCGTGAAGACGAGCCCATAGGTGAGGAGCAGGAGCAGCGGGTTGATGAAGCTCCACAAGAACCCGAGGACGCTCCCCCGGTAGCGCGCCTTCAGCTCGCGGGAGACGAGGCTCTGGATCAGCAGGCGGTAGCGAAAGAGGTTGTGGACCTGCGCGAGCATCAGCTAGACATTGTCCCCGCAACCGCGGGGGACCACAAAGACGGGTTCGCGGGGCGGGTGCGCGTGGTCGGGGTGGTCGGTCAGGCGCGGTTCTTGTGGGCTACCGCGAGCCGCGTGACGGCCTTGATGTAGGCGACGTGGGCTTCCGTGTACCCGGCCTCGTCGGTCACGGCCTTCATGGCGGCCTCGGCGCGGGCCTTGGCGCTCTCGGCCCGCGCGGCGTCGATCGCCTCCGCCCTCTCTCCCAGCTCGGCCAGGATGTTCACCTTGTCCGGCAGGACCTCGCAGTAGCCCCAGAAGCAGGTGAGGTACTCCTTGGCGCCTCCGCTGAAGACCGTGATCTGGCCGGCGCCGAGCGTGGAGAGGAACGGTGTGTGGCCGGGGAGCACGCCGAAGTACCCTTCCGAGCCGGGCGCGATCACCTCGTCTACGGACTCGCGCAGGAGTAGCCCCTCGGGGGTGACGATCTCGAGGAGCAGCTTCGTCGGCAGGCCCGTTTGCTCAGCCATGGGTCGCTACTGCTGCAGGCTCTTGGCCTGCTCGATGGCTTCCTCGATGGGCCCCACCATGAAGAAGGCCTGCTCGGGCAGGTGGTCCAGCTCGCCGTTCACGATCATCTTGAAGCTGCGGATGTTGTCCTTCAGCGAGACGTACTTGCCGGCTATCCCCGTGAACTGCTCCGCCACGTGGAAGGGCTGCGACATGAAGTTCCGGATCTTGCGCGCCCGGGCCACCACGACCTTGTCTTCCTCCGACAGCTCGTCGATCCCCAGGATGGCGATGATGTCCTGGAGATCCTTGTAGCGCTGGAGGATGAGCTTGACGGCCTTTGCCGTGTCGTAGTGGTCCTGGCCGAGGATCCGGGGATCCAGGATCCGGGAGCTGCTGGCCAGGGGGTCGACCGACGGGTAGATCCCGAGCTGGGCGATCTGTCGGGAAAGGTTGGTCGTGGCGTCGAGGTGGGCGAACGTCGTCGCCGGAGCGGGGTCCGTGTAGTCGTCGGCGGGCACGTAGATCGCCTGGATCGACGTGACGGAGCCCTTCTGGGTCGACGTGATCCGTTCCTGGAGCTCGCCCATCTCGGTCTGGAGCGTCGGCTGGTAGCCGACGGCCGACGGCATGCGCCCGAGGAGCGCCGACACCTCGGAACCGGCCTGGGTGAACCGGAAGATGTTGTCGATGAAGAGGAGGACGTCCTTCCCTTCCTCGTCGCGGAAGTACTCGGCGGCGGTGAGGCCGGTCAGCGCGACGCGGAGGCGCGCTCCGGGAGGCTCCGTCATCTGGCCGTAGATGAGCGCGGCCTTGCTCTTCTCCGGGCTCTTCATGTCGATGACGCCCGACTCCTGGAACTCGAGCCAGAGGTCGTTCCCCTCGCGGGTCCGCTCTCCGACACCGGCGAAGACGGAGACGCCGCCGTGCTGCTTCGCCAGGTTGTAGATGAGCTCCTGGATGATGACGGTCTTGCCGACACCGGCGCCCCCGAACAGGCCGATCTTGCCGCCGCGGAGATAGGGCTCGATGAGGTCGATGACCTTGATCCCCGTCTCGAACATCTCGAGCTTCGTGGACTGATCGGTGAAAGCCGGGGCGGGGCGATGGATCGGGTACTTCTTGTCGAACTTGATAGGGCCCATCTCGTCGATGGGTGCACCGATGACGTTCATGACGCGGCCGAGGGTTCCCGGTCCCACGGGAACCGAGATGGGCCCGCCCGTGTCCGTCGCCTTCATCCCGCGGACCATCCCGTCCGTCGGGAGCATCGAGACGCAGCGGGCCCTGTTCTCGCCGAGGTGCTGCTCGATCTCCGCGATGACATCGATGGGCATGCCGCCGCCGGCGCCGTCGTCCTGGATACGGACGGCGTTGTAGATGGCGGGGACGCCCTTCTCGAACTCGATGTCGAGGACCGGACCGATGATCTGGACGACGCGCCCGATGTTCTCTGTTGCCATGATTAGCCTCTAGGCCGTGGACCCGGCTCCGGAAACGACCTCGATGATCTCTTTGGTGATCGCCGCCTGTCGCACCTTGTTCATGTAGAGGGTCAGGCGGTCGATCGCTTCGTTGGCGTTCTTGGTGGCGGCGTCCATGGCGGCCATGCGGGCACCGTGCTCGGCCGCGACCGACTCCAGGAGCGCCTGCCAGACCCGCACCTCGACGTACTTCGGCAGGACGCCGGAGAAGATCCCGTTGGGATCGGGCTCGTAGACGTAGTCCACGCACGGCTCCTTGGGGTCGATCGGCGTCGGCTTCAACGGGAGGAGCTGCTCGACGACGATGCGCTGCTGGATGACGCTCTTGAACTCGTTGTACACGAGGTGGACCTCGTCCACCTCGCGAGACGTGAACGCGGTCATCACGCCCTGGGCCATCTTCTGGGCAGCCGCGTATCGCAGGGGCTGGAACCCCGTGATCTCGGTCCGTACGCGGAACTCCCGACGCTTGAAGTAGTCGCGCCCCTTGCGCCCGAGGAGCGCCAATTCGACGTCCTTCCCCGCGCGCTCCCGGAGGAACTGGGCGGCCGCGCGAATGATGTTGGCGTTGAAGCCGCCGCAGAGCCCCTTGTCGGCCGTGATGACGACGAGCGCGATGCGTCCGCCGTCACGGGTTTCGAGGAGCGGGTGGAGCTCGTCGCTGGCGCGCGAGACCATGCTGCCGAGGACCTCGACCATCTTGCGGGCATAGGGACGGGCCGCGAACATCGCCTCCTGGGCGCGCCGCAGCTTGGACGCGGACACCATCTTCATGGCCTTCGTGATCTGCTGCGTGTTCTTCACGCTGCGGATCCGGCGCCGGATGTCGATGAGTGCGGGCATCAGGCCTTGGGCGCGGCCTGGAAGAGGCCCCCGAACTCGGCGAGGGCGGCCTTGAGCGCGTCGGTGGGCTCCCCCTTGATGTCCTTCTTCTCGGCGATCGTCTTGACGAGCGCTCCGTGGCGGCTCGCGAGAAAGGCGTAGAGCTCCTGCTCGTAGCGGGCGAGATTGGTGACGGCGTAGCCGTCGAGATACCCGTTCGTCGCGGCGAAGACCAACACGACCTGGCTCTCCATCGGGAGTGGCTTGTATTGGTCCTGCTTCAGGACCTCGGTCATTCTTTCGCCGCGCGCCAGGGTGGCCTGGGTGGACTTGTCGAGATCCGATCCGAACTGGGCGAAGGCCGCGAGCTCCCGGTACTGGGCGAGATCCAGGCGGAGGCGGCCGGCGACCGCCTTCATGGCCTTCGTCTGCGCGGAGCCGCCGACGCGGGAGACGGAGTTGCCGACGTTGATGGCCGGCCGGATGCCCGAGTTGAAGAGGTCGCTCTCCAGGAAGATCTGGCCGTCGGTGATGGAGATGACGTTGGTGGGGATGTACGCGGAGATGTCCCCGGCCTGGGTCTCGATGATGGGGAGCGCCGTGAGGCTTCCGCCCCCCTTCTTGTCGGAGAGCTTGGCGGCCCGTTCCAGCAGACGGCTGTGGAGGTAGAACACGTCCCCCGGGTACGCCTCGCGGCCGGGCGGGCGGCGCAGCAGGAGGGAGATCTCGCGATAGGCGGCGGCGTGCTTCGAGAGGTCGTCGTAGACGCAGAGGGCATGCTGGCCCTTGTCGCGGAAGTACTCGCCGATGGCCGTCCCCGAGTAGGGAGCGATGTACAGGAAGGGGGCCGCGTCGGCGGCGCTGGCCGAGACCACGACGGTGTGGGCCATGGCGCCGAACTCCTCGAGGGTCCGGACGACCTGGGCGACCGTCGACTGCTTCTGGCCGATGGCCACGTAGATGCAGATGACGCCCTTCCCCTTCTGGTTGATGATCGTGTCGAGGGCCACGGCGGTCTTGCCGGTCTGCCGATCGCCGATGATCAGCTCGCGCTGGCCGCGGCCGATGGGAACCATGCAGTCGATGGGCTTCAGGCCCGTTTCCAGCGGCTCGCGCACCGGCTGGCGCTCCACGACACCGGGTGCTATGACCTCGATGGGGCCGAACGCCGTCGTGGCGATGGCGCCCTTCCCATCGATGGGCTGGCCGAGGGCGTTGACCACCCGCCCCACCATCGCCTCGCCGACGGGGACCGACATGATGCGCTTGGTCCTCTTGACCTGGTCCCCCTCACGGATCAAGGCGGACTCCCCCATGAGGACGGCGCCCACCGAGTCCTCCTCGAGGTTCAGGGCGAGGCCCATGACGCCGTGGGGGAACTCGAGCAGCTCACCCGCCATGACCTTGTCGAGGCCGTGGATGCGCGCGATTCCGTCACCCACCGACAGGACGGTGCCCACCTCGGCCACGTCCACGCCCGTGGAGAAGCCCCCGAGCTGCTCGCGAATGATCTTGGTGATCTCTGCGGCGCGAATCTCCATCTCGCTCCTCTCGCTAGCGGTCTCACGCCCCCGATGCGAGGCGTTCCTTCAGGGCGCGAAGCCGCGCCCTCACCGTTCCGTCGTAGCTCCGGCCACCGACGCGGACCAGGACGCCGCCCAGGACCGCTGGGTCGAGACGCGCTTCCATCTCCACGCCCATGCCGGTGGCCCTTTCGAGCGCGCCCTCCAGGGCCCGCCGCTGCTCTTCCTCGAGAGGCACGGCCGACACGACCTCGGCGGCGGCGACGTGCCGATGGGCGTTCCAGAGGGACCCGAACGCGGTGTCGATGGCCGCCAGCGCACCGAGCCGGCCGTTGTCGGCAAGAAGGCCGAGCAGCTTGCGGAAGAGCGCCGACGCCTTGTCTTCGGCCCAGATGGCCAGGACGACGCCCCTCTTGCGGCTCGGTGGGAGCACCGGGTTCCCGAGCACCCTCGCCAGCTCGGGCTGCTCCGAAAGCAGGCCCGCCGCGCCGCGCAGCTCCGCCCGAACGGCCTCGGCGTTCCCCTCTTGGAGGGCGACGTCCAGGAGCGCTCGGGCGTAGTGCCGCGCGATCGCAGGGGAGACTCTGTTCATCAGCGTCGGCGATTCTCCAGCGCGCCGAACCACCCCAACGGACTCCGGGGGCGCCAGCGGCGCGGCAGATTATCACGCCCTCGGAGAGGCAGTCAAAGCTGCGCGGGCCGCTCAGACGATGACGAGGGGCGTCTCCTGCGGCGTCCGGACCCGGCCTATGGCCCGCGCCTCGGGGAGGTCCGCAAGGAGCGCGGGGGCCTCGCCGGCCGGGAGGAAGAGAAGGAGGCCGCCCGAGGTTTGCGGGTCGAAGAGCAGGGCCCGCCGCGCCTCGTCCAGGTCGGCTCGGTAGTCCGTGTGCGGCTCGAACCGGGCGCGGTTTGCCTTGAGGCCCCGGGGCTGAAAGGCGAGGGCCAGGTCCAGCGCCCCGGGCAGGGCCGGGAGGTCCGATCCGCCGGATCTCCAGCGTCACGTGGCTCTGACGCGCCACCGAGGAAGCGTGTCCGGCGAGGCTGAAGCCCGTCACGTCGGTGGCCGCGACGACGCCGTGGCGGAGCGCCGACGCCGCGGCGTCCTTGTTGAGCGTCGCCATCGACCGTGTGGCGGTCTCGACGGCGTCGGCGGGGGCGCGGCCCGCCTTCAAGGCCGTGGCGATGACCCCGGTCCCGAGGGGCTTCGTCAGGACGACGACGTCCCCGGGGCGCGCCCCCGCGTTGGTGAGAACCCGGGTCGGGTCCACCAGGCCCGTGACCGCGTAGCCGAACTTGATCTCGGGGTCGCGAACCGTGTGGCCCCCCATCAGGGCGCAGCCCGCTTCCCTGAGCTTCGCCAGCCCCCCTCGGAAGATCGCAGCGCCCCACTCCAGGGGGAAGTCGTCCTCGGGAAGCGCCGCGATGGAGAGCGCCGTGAGCGGCCGTCCCCCCATGGCGTAGACGTCGGACAGGGCGTTCGCGGCGGCGATGGCCCCGAAGGCCTCCGGGTCGTCCACGACCGGCGTGAAGAAGTCGACGGTCTGCACCAGCGCCGTCGACGGGTCCAGGCGGAAGACGCCGGCGTCGTCTCCGGTCGTGTGGTCGACGAGGACGCGGGGGTCGTCGTTGGGGGTCAAGCCGCTCAGGACCTGAGCGAGCTCGGCGGGGCCGAGCTTGGACGCTCAACCGGCGCAGGAGACGCGCTCGGTCAGCCTCCGGATCTTCTCGCGTTCATCGGTCATTGCCCGCGGTCCCCCGGGCTCGGCCAAGTATATAAGATTGTATTCCAGTCGCCGAGGTTCAGGAGCGGTCGTTGACCGAGGCCACCCGCGCGGGCTGGAGGGAAAGCACCGGGGCCTTGACCGCCGCCGCCGACATGTCGCAGTTCCCCTGGAAGAAGGCTCCCTCTTCGATGACGAGCCGCGGTGAGACGAGGGTTCCCTGCACCCGGGCCCCCGAGAGCAGCTCGATCCGCTGCCGGCCCTGGACCCGTCCGGTGACCGATCCCTTGATGGAGACGACGCCGCAGTCGATGTCGGCCTCGATCTTGGCGCTCTCGCCGACGACGAGGGTGTTCTCGGAGACGATCTTCCCCTTGACGCGTCCGTCCACCCGGAACGTGTCCTTGAAGCGGAGCTCCCCGTGGAACTCCGTCCCCTCGTCCATGAATCCGTTCAGGTCCTCGGAGACGAGCCCCTTGATCTTGATCATGCGTCCCCCTCCCGAAGCGTAGCACGGGCCGCACCGTCAGGACGCCGGTCGGCCCTTCGCCGGCTCGGACGAGCGCGTCGAAGAGCCGCTGAAGCTCGCCCTCGCTCGCGAACGTGAGGGTGAGGACGCCCCCCTTGCCGCGCCGCCGGATCTCGACGCGGGTCCCGAGGGCCGCCCGCAGGCGCTCCTCCGCCGCCCGGGTGTTCGGGTCCCTCCGGCGCCTCCTTCGCCGTCCGGGGAGACTTGAGCGAGGCGACGCGGCGCTCCACGTCGCGGACCGAGAGGCCCTTCCGAGCCGCCTCCCGCCCGAGGGACGCCTGGTCCTCCGCCCGCTCCAGGGCCAGGAGCGCGCGGGCATGCCCCGCCTCGAGGCGGCCGGCGGCCAGGAGGTCCTTCACCTCCTTGGCGAGGCGCAGCAGGCGGAGGGTGTTGGCCACCGTGGAGCGGTCCCGGCCCACCTTGCGCGCCACCTGCTCCTGGGTGAGGTGGAACTCCTCCTGGAGGCGGTGAAAGGCCTGGGCCTCCTCGAGGGGGCCGAGCTCCTCGCGCTGGATGTTCTCCACCAGGGCCAGCTCCAGGAGCTGGTCGTCGGCCACGTCGCGAACGACGACCGGGACCGTGGCGAGCCCCAGCTTCTCGGCGGCCCGGAACCGGCGCTCGCCGGCGATGATCTGGTACCGGTTCCCGACCCGCCGCACCAGGATGGGCTGGACCATGCCGCTCTCGCGGATGGAGCCCGCCAGCTCCTCGAGGCGCGCCGGCGCCATCGTGGTCCGGGGCTGGAAGGGGTTGGGGTCCAGGGTGGAGAGGGCGACCGTGAAGGTCGACCCGTCACGGCGCGCGGCGTCCTCGTCAGGGTCGGGAAGGAGCGCCGACAGCCCTTTGCCCAGCGCCTTTCTTTTCATGGGCCATCAGCTCCTTCGCCAGGTCCAGGTACGCCTCGGCGCCCCGGGACCGGATGTCGTACAGCAGGATCGGCTTGCCGAAGCTCGGCGCCTCGCCGAGCTTGATGTTGCGGGGGATGGTCGACTCGAAGACCTTCTCCTTGAAATGCGCCTTGATCTCCCCCATGACCTGCTGGCTCAGGTTCGTGCGCTCGTCCACCATCGTGAGGAGGACGCCCTCCACGCCGAGCCCGGGGTTCAGGGCTCGCTGGATGCGCTTCAGGGTCGCCATCAGCTCCGTGACCCCCTCCAGGGCGAAGTACTCGCACTGGAGCGGCACGAGCACCGCGTCGGCCGCCGTCAGGGCGTTGACCGTGAGAAGGCCGAGGCTCGGGGGGCAATCGATGAAGACGTAGTCATACTGGTCGGCGATCGGGCCGAGGGCCGCCTTGAGACGGGTTTCGCGGGCCAGGACCGCCACGAGCTCGACCTCGGCCCCGGTGAGGTTGCGGTCCGACGGCGCCAGGGTCAGGTGCTCCAGGTCCGTCGCCAGGAGGATCTCCTCCAGGGGGATCTGGTCGATGAGGACGTCGTAAAGCGACGGGCGCGGGTCCCGGCTCTTCCTCCCCAGGCCCGAGGTCAGGTTGGCCTGGGGATCGGAGTCGACGGCCAGGACCCTGCGCTCGGCCGCCGCGAGGCTGGCGGCGAGGTTGATGGCGGTCGTGGTCTTTCCGACCCCGCCTTTCTGGTTCGCGATGGCGATGACGCGGCCCACGGCCCCCCTTCGAGAGGGCGGAGGATAGCACGAGCGGCGCCCTCCCCCGTCCGCCCGGAGGGCCCGATGTTTCACGTGGAACGGTCGCGTCGAAACACGTGAAGCCGGGAATGGGGGAGTGGGGCGTCGGTCTCCTGGACGAAGGGGGGTTCGGGGCGGGGGGCGCCACCGAAGACCAGGAGTCGCCCGCCCGGCGCCACGACCCGGCCCAGGGAGCCGAGGGGTAGAGCCAAGGCCCGGAGCGTCGCCGTGGTCGCCGGCGGGCCGTCGTACTGGTCGTGGCGCAGCCGATGGACCTCGATGTCGGTCCGTCCGACGGCGCGGGCGGCCTCTCGCAGGAAGGCCCAGCGCTTCCCCCTCGGCTCGAGCAGGGTCGCCCCCACGTCGGGGCGAAGGAGCGCCAGGACGAAACCGGGGGAGCCGTTCCCCGATCCGACGTCGACGAGGGAGCCTCCTTCGATCCAGGGAGCGGCGGGGAGGACCTCGGCCACGAGGCGTTCGACCCGATCCCCGGGGTTGAGGGCCCCCGTGAGGTTCACGCGGGTGCTCCAGGCCGCCAGCAGGTCGAGGTAGGCGGCCAGGCGGCCCGCGGTGTCTTCGGGCAGGCCCAGGCGGGCCAGGGCGGGGTCGTGAACCCCCGTCACTTCCGGCCGTCGCCCTCCGGCGCGATGGTCACCCGGCGCCCCGAACCCTCGCCCACGCTATAGGTCGTGACCCCCGGCTCCTCCGCGAGCGCCATGTGGACGATCCGCCGCTCGTAGGCGTTCAGGGGGTCGGTGACGCGGGGCGTCCCGTCGGCACGGACGGCCTCCGCCAGCCCCAGGGCCTTCTGGCGCAGGGCTTCGTCCCGTGCCTCGCGGTGCCCCTCGTAGTCGAGGAGAAGGCGCCGCGATTCCAGGAACGGCGCGAACATGCGCTGGAGCAGATGCTCCAGGGCCTCGAGGACAGCCCCGTCGTCGTCGAGGAAGAAGCCGCGGTCGGGGCCGGAGAGGCGGATCCGCATCGCGTCCTCCTCCGACCGGATCTCCACGCTCATCTCCACGTCCGCCGCCCGGGCCACGGCCTGGAGGATGCGCTTCGACCCCTCGACGGGGTCGATCTCCGGCTCGTCTTCCGGCGAGGGAGGGGGGGCTGTCGCGGGCGGGCGGACGCCTTCCAGGAGCACGGCGATGCGCGCCGGCTCCGCTCCGACCCCGAGCGCCGCCGGGCGGCCGGGGGCGAGGATCACGTAGCGCAACGACGCCTCCTGGACCCCGAGCGCGGCGCACGCCGCCCCCACGGCCTCCTGGACGTCGCGGCCCGAATAGACGGGGTCTTTCACCGTCGCCTCCGATCTCGCCGCGCCTCGTCGCCGTCGCCCCTGCGAATGAGGTTGAGCGTCACTCCCTGCTGGAGGATCGAGCAGATGTTGGACGCCAGCCAGTAGAGGTTCAAGCCCGAGGGCGCGGCAAAGAACATGACCACCAGGACGACCGGCATGATCATCATCATCCGCTGCTGCGCCGGGTCCATCGTGGACGGGGTCATCCGCTGCATCACGAACATCGAGATCCCCATGAGAACGGGGGTGACGTACAAGGGGTCCTTCTGCGACAGGTCGGGGATCCAGAGGAACGGCGAGCCCCGGAGCTCGATGGAGACCTGCAAGACCCGATAGAACGCGATGAGGAACGGCATCGTGAGGAGCAGGGGCAGACATCCGACGGCCATCTGGGTTCCCATGCTCATCCCATGGCGCTCGTAGAGGGCGGCGATCTCCTTCTGCATCTCCTGGCGCTTCGGGTCCAGGGCCGGCACTTTCCGGTAGCGCTCCTGGATCACCTTCATCTCGGGGGAGAGCTTCGCCATCTTGATGCCGTTGGCGATGCTGTAGTGGCGCAACGGGGACATGGCCACGTTGATCAACACGGTGAGCGCGACGATGGACCAGCCGTAGTTCCCGACGTGGCCGTGGACCCAGTTGAGGAGTCGCATCAAGGGCACCACGATGGGACCGATCCACTCACCCACCGGCACCACCTTCGCCAGGGAGTGCCCTTCCTTCGCGAGGGTGGGGTAGTCCTTCGGCCCCACGTACAGCAGGGCCTTGGCGTCGGCGGCCGGAAGGCCGACGACGGCCAATGGCGCCACCCGGGCCTTGTCCCCCTCGGCGGGGAGCGTGAGGGTCCGGATCTCGACGGGAGCGCCCGGAGGAGGAACGAACAGGGCGGTGAAGTAGTGGCTCTCGACGCCCACCCATTGGGCGTCGCTCAGGGCCCGCGAGGGACCCACCTTGTCGGGGGTGGGCCGCTCGATTCCCGCGGCCGTCAGCATGACCGCATGGGGGGGCTGATACCCCTGAACTTCCATCTCCGCGGGGGTGGGGTTGCCGACGCCGGGACCCCAGAGCACCTTCACGGGGAGGGGGCGCCCTCCCTTCTGGACCGAGGCGGAGATCGAGGCGAGGTAACCCGTCGCGGGGAAGCGCAGGATCTTGGTCGCCGTCAAGGTCGCCGTCGGCGAAGTCGAAGCGGAGCGTCTGCTCGCTCCCGCCGATCGACAGGCTCTCGGACGACGGGCGGAAGAGCGCCTCGCGCAGCTGGGCGTCCAGGGCCCCGTCTCCCGTCTCGAGGTCGAGAGGCCGCGGCCCCCCCACCACGCTCTCCACCATCTCCTCGGCCCGGTTCCGGGCGTCGGTGAACCGCGCCAGACGCCACGAGACGAGGCGAGCTCCGCGGTTCGTGAAAGCCACCGCGAAGTCGGGGCCCTGGGCCTCCACGCGACGCTCCCGATCGTCGGCCACGACGGACACCGGGACGACGGGAGCGGGCGACGCGACGACGGCCGCCTTGCCGGCGGCGGGCGAGGGGAGCGCGGACGCCGGCGTGGCGCTGGGGGAGGGCGAGGGCGAGGGTCGGGCGGGGTGCTTCTGGGGAAAAAGGAGCTGATACCCCGTGAGAACGAGGAGAGAGAGCGCAACGGCGAGGAGGAGACGGCGTTCTTCCATGAAGATTCCTAGGGGACCGGGTCCGGGCCGCCCGGGCGAAAGGGATGACAACGCAGGAGGCGCGAGCCGGCGAGGCACGAGCCGCGGAGGGCGCCGTGCCGGAGGAGGGCTTCCTCGGCGTAGACGCTGCAGCTCGGGACGTAGCGGCAGTGGCCGCCAAGAAACGGAGAGAGGGTCACGCGATAGACCTTAACGAGCAGGAGAAGAGCGCGCACGGGGCCCTTCGGTCTGTCGGCCGGCCAGACGTCGGAGGCGCTGTCCGAACTCACGCTCCACCTCCTCCTGCGTCGTGCCGACGATGTCGGGCTTGGCGACGAAGACGATGTCCCAATCGGGCCCGGACCTCCGATGGCGGCTTCGGAACGCCTCGCGAAGGCGGCGCTTGGCGGTGTTCCTCACGACGGCGCCGCCCACGCGTTTCCCCACGGCCAAACCCATGCGGTCGTGGCCGCGATCGTTGGCGATGGCGATCAGCACGAAGAGCCGCCCGTCGAGCCGCACGCCCCTGCGGAACACCTGGCGGAAGGCCGACGCCGACGTCAACCGCTCCCGTCGCTGGAGGCGCGACCGCGGACCGCCGGGCATGACGACCGCTTCAGGCCCCGAGGCGCTTTCGGCCCTTCTGACGGCGCCGCTTGAGCACCAGGCGACCCCCCTTGGTGCGCATGCGCACGAGGAATCCGTGGGTTCGGTGCCGCTTCCGGTTGTTTGGCTGGAACGTCCGCTTCATCGCTGGCTCTCCCTTTGCCGGACAAAGCTCTTAGTCTATGGACACTGGGCGTGCTCTGTCAATTCCGACCCCCGGAACCGCCTCACTCGTGCCTTGTTTCGCCGGGCGGCCCTATGGTAGCTTAGCGCTGGCGAAACGACGGCATTTCCACCCAGTTCCCGTGAGGCACCAGGCCCGCTTTTCCACAAGTGTTGAAATCTCTGTGCAAAAGGGCGCCCACCCCAAGGCCGGCCCAGGGCCAAGAGCGATTTTGTTGTATAAATCACTGATTTAAATTGACTTACGCCAATCATAACCTTCGGTTCTTCCGGGAATACTCTGGCCTCTGGCCCGCCCACCGCTCGGATTGTCGCCTTCCATGAACCTCTGGGACCAGGTCCTCGAGCGCGTCGAAAGAAAGCTGAATCGCCACAGCTTCGCCACGTGGTTTCGGCCCACCAGCTTCGTGGATCTGTCAGACACGACTCTGGTCGTTCGCGTCCCCAATGCCCAGTTCAAGGACTGGCTCGCGAAGAACTACCACGGCGTGCTGTCCGAGGCCCTCGTGGAGCTGGAGCGCCCCGAGATGCAGATCGTTTTCGAGGCCGAACCCGAGCCCTCGGTCGCACCGGTCCCGGCACCCGGCGAACGCGACGGCTGGACGTCCCTGAACCCGAAGTACACCTTCGAGAGCTTCGTCGTGGGCGCCTCGAACCAATTCGCTCACGCCGCCGCCCGGGCCGTGGCCGAGATCCCCTCGAAGTCCTACAACCCGCTCTTCCTCTACGGCGGTGTGGGTCTGGGCAAGACCCATCTCATGCACGCCATCGGCCACTACATCCAGGCGCGCAACCGTCACCTGAACCTCCTCTACATCTCCACCGACCGGTTCATCAACGAGATGATCAACGCGATCCGGTTCGATCGGCTGCCGGCCTTCAGGCAGAAATATCGCGCCATCGACGTGCTCCTCGTGGACGACATACAGTTCATCGCTGGAAAGGACCGCACCCAGGAGGAGTTCTTCCACATCTTCAACGCCCTCCACGACAGCCAGAAGCAGATCGTCATCTCCAGCGACTGTCCGCCAAGGCAGATCCCGACCATCGAAGAGCGTCTTCACAGCCGCTTCGAATGGGGACTCATCGCCGACATCCAGCCCCCCGACATCGAGACCAAGGTGGCCATCCTCCGGAAGAAGGCCGAGTCCGAGCGCGTGGAGCTCCCCGAGAACGTGGCTCTCTTCATCGCGAGCAAGGTCCGCACCAACATAAGGGAGCTCGAGGGAAGCCTGATCCGCCTCGTGGCCTTCGCCAGCCTCACGGGACGCGACATCGATCTTCCCCTCGCGCAGGAGATCTTGAAGGACCTCATCCACACCGAGGACAAGCCCATCACGATCGAGATGATCCAGAAGTTCGTGGCCGACCACTACAACGTGAAGCTCACCGAGCTCAAGGCCAAGAACAACGCCAAGGCCGTCGCGGTTCCGCGGCAGATCGCCATGTATCTGACCAAGACCCTCACCGATGCCTCCCTCCCCGAGATCGGCAAGGGCTTCGGCGGCAAGCACCACTCGACGGTCATCCACTCGGTCCGGAAGATCGACGGCCTGCGCAAGCGCGATCCCGACTTCGACCGGCTCATCAACAGCTTTGTCCAGGCGTTTCGATGAACATAGGGCACTTTTCGACGCCCAAGGAGGGCAAGGAGCTGTGGATGCTCTTGTGGACCGCGGCTTGTCCACACCCGGGACCGCAGACCACCGGCATCGATCCACGCATCCATCCACAGCGCAAGTCTCGTCCGAGCCACGTATTGAGAAGCTTTCGGCGCTTTCCACAACAACACTCAATTCCTCTTGAATACGTCTCGAGAAGAGGAAGCAAGAGATAGGAAGAACAAATGGAGATCGTGGTCCGGAAGAACGACCTGCTCAGGGAGCTGCAGCTCGTGCAGGGGATCGTGGAGCGCAAGAACTCCATCCCCATCCTTTCCAACGTCCTCGTCGAGACGAGCGGGAGCGAGATCCGCATCGCGGCCACGGACCTCGACGTCTCGCTCCGCAGTGGATGCGGTGCCCAGGTCGTCTCGCCCGGGGCGATCACCCTCGGAGCCAAGAAGCTCTACGAGATCATGCGCTCGTTGCCCGAGAGCGATGTGCGGCTCGAGGTGCAAGCCGACTCGTGGACGGCCATCGAATGCGAGCGCGTGCGCTTTCGGATGGCCGGCCTTCCCCGAGAGGACTTCCCGAGCCTCCCCGAGGCCAAGGGCGGGCGGGGCGTCGAGATCCCCGGGGATGCCCTCCGGGATCTGATCGCGCGAACGGCCTTTGCCATCACGGCCGAGGACGCCCGCTACTACCTGGCGGGGGCGCTCCTGATACTCGAGAAGGATTCCGTGTCCATGGTCGCCACGGACGGCCACCGTCTTTCGTACGCCTCTCGGAAGGTGGCCCTCAAGCTGACGGAAGGCCAGCGGGTTCTCGTGCCGCGGAAGGCCATCCAGGAGCTCGCTCGCCTCCTGGAAGGCGGGGACAACGCCACGTTCCAGCAAGTCGAGAATCACCTCGTCTTTTCCGTCGGGAGCCGGACGCTCGCATCGAAGAGCATCGAGGGGCAGTTTCCCGCCTTCGAAAAGGTCATCGCCATCACCGGGGACAAGACCGTTCACCTCGGCCGCGAGGCGCTCGCGACGGCCATCCGCCGTGTGAGCCTCCTCTCGTCGGACCGAAGCCGGGCGGTCAAGCTGAGCCTCGAGACGGGGCATGTGAACCTGGCGGCCTCGTCCCCCGATCTGGGAGAGGCCCGGGAGTCCCTGCCGGTGGAGTACGGGGGAGCCGCCGTCGAGATCGGCTTCAACGCCCAGTACCTTCTCGACTTTCTGGGCGCCGCCGGCACCGAGGAGGTGGTCATCGAGCTCAAGGACCACGAGAGCCAGGGCGTCTTCAAGCCGGTGGCGGCCAAGGACGCGGACGCCGTCGAGTATCGCTACGTCGTGATGCCGATGCGTCTCTGAGCCGCAGGCTGGATTCTGTGCGGGTGGAGCAGTTGGAGCTCGTGGACTTCAGGAACATACGGGAGGCGAAGCTGGAACTGTCGCCGGGCCTCAACATCTTCGTGGGACCAAACGCCCAGGGAAAGACCTCGCTCCTCGAGGCCGTGGGGCTTCTCGCCCGCGGCCGCTCCTTTCGCACCGAAGAGACCCGAAGCCTGATCCGGCGAGGCGCCGCTCGGCTCGAGGTACGCGCCACGGCCCACACCGGGACCGAGACCAGCGACCTCGAGGTCCAGGTGACCCCCGAGAACCGCCGCCTCTTCGTCGACGGCCGCGAGACCACGCCCCGGTCCTACCAGGGCCGCCTCGACGCCGTGGTCTACGCCACCGACCGGCTTCGCGTCGTCCACGGCCCCATGCGCGAGCGCCGCCAGTTCCTGGACCGCTCGGCCGTCGGCGCTCTGGCCCGCGTATCGCCAGATCCTCCGCGAGTACGAGCGCATCGTACGCCAGAGGAACGCGGCCCTCGACGCCGGAGGTCCGGGCCTCGAGCCGTGGGACGAGGCCCTCGCCGTCTCCGGGTCGCGGCTCCGCATCCGGCGCGGCGACTACGTGGCGCGTCTCTCCCAGGCCCTCGCCAAGGGCTTCCACGCCGACGGCGAAACCTACGCCGTCGGCATAGACCCGTCGCCGCCCGCCAGCGAGGCCTCGGGGGCGGATGCGGTTCGCCGGGAGATGGACGCGCGCCGACGGGACGAGCGGCGGGCACGGCGCAGCCTCGTCGGGCCCCACCGCGACGCCATCCTCTTCTCCATCGACGGCGTCGACGCATCCGCATCCGCCTCGGCCGGCCAGGCCCGGAGCCTCCTCCTCGCCCTGACGCTGGCGACCCTGGAGGTCTATCGCGCCGAGCGGGGCCGGGCTCCGCTGGCGCTGCTCGACGACCTCGACTCGGAGCTGGACGATCAGCGGGCCGGTGCGCTCTGCCGCGCCATCGCCGGCAGGGGGCAGGCCCTCGTGACGACGGCCCACAACGGTTGGGCCAGCCGGGTGGCGTCGGGGGCGCGAACCTTCCATGTGGCCGACGGCCGCTTTGCCGAGGCCTGAGAAAATGAGACCCCAGGAAAAGAATGACTGACGAAGAGAACGGTTCCGAAGACGACACCTCGTCCTCGTACGGCGCCGACGCGATCCGCGTCCTGGAGGGCCTCGAGGCCGTCCGGGTTCGCCCCGCGATGTACATCGGCTCGACCGGCGAGGCGGGCCTTCACCATCTCGTTTACGAGGCCGTCGACAACTCCGTGGACGAGGCCCTCGCGGGTTACTGTTCCGAGATCGGGGTCACGGTCCACATCGACAATTCCGTCACGGTCGTCGACAACGGGCGCGGGATCCCCGTGGAGCCGCACCCCTCCGGCACTTCGTCGGCCGAGGTGGTCCTCACGAAGCTCCACGCGGGTGGAAAGTTCGACAAGAAATCCTACAAGGTTTCCGGCGGCCTTCACGGTGTCGGGATCTCGGTGGTGAACGCGCTCTCCGACGACCTCGAGGTGGAGATCTGGCGGGACAAGAAGGTCTATCGCCAGTCGTACCGGAAGGGGATTCCCCAGGGCCCCCTCGAGACCACCGGCGTCACGGACCGGCGAGGGACGAAGATCACCTTCAAGCCCGATGGCACGATCTTCGAGACGACGACGTTCAGCTTCGACACCCTGTCCCAGCGCCTCCGGGAGCTCTCCTTCCTGAATCGGGGAATCCTCATCACCCTCGAGGACGAGCGGGACGGCAAGAAGCACCGGTTCCAGTACGAGGGAGGGATCGCCTCGTTCGTCGAGCACCTGAACCGCAACAAGGAGACGCTCCATCCGAAGCCGATCTTCATCGAGGGTACGAGGGACGACGTGCAGGCCGAGATCGCCCTCCAGTGGAACGACGGCTACGCCGAGAACGTCTACTCGTTCGCCAACAACATCAACACCCACGACGGCGGGACGCACCTGGTGGGCTTCAAGAGCGCCCTCACCCGCACCCTCAACGCCTATGCGTCCAGCTCGGGGCTGGCCAAGGATCTCCAGGAGCAAGTCCAGGGCGAGGACACCCGCGAGGGCCTCTGCGGAGTCATCAGCGTCAAGGTTCCGAACCCGCAGTTCGAGGGACAGACCAAAGGCAAGCTCGGGAACTCCGAGGTGAAGGGGATCGTCGAGAGCCTCCTGAACGAGAAACTGGGCGCGTTCCTCGAGGAGAACCCCTCGGTCGCGAAGCGCATCATCTTCAAGATCCTCGAGGCCGCCCGGGCCCGCGAGGCCGCCCGAAAGGCGCGCGACCTGACGCGGCGGAAGGGGGCCCTGGACGGAGCCGGCCTTCCGGGGAAGCTCGCCGAGTGCCAGGAGCGCAACCCGGAGCTCTGCGAGCTGTACCTCGTCGAAGGGGACTCGGCCGGGGGGTCGGCCAAACAGGGACGCGACCGGAAGTTCCAGGCCATCCTCCCCCTGCGCGGGAAGATCCTGAACGTCGAGAAGGCGCGCCTCGACAAGACGCTCGCTTCGGAAGAGATCCGCAACATCATCACGGCTCTCGGCACGGGGGTCGGCGCCGACGACTTCGACGTGAGCAAGCTCCGGTACCACCGGATCATCATCATGTGCGACGCCGACGTCGACGGGAGCCACATCCGCACGCTCCTCCTGACGTTCTTCTATCGCCAGATGAAGGAGCTCATCGAGAGGGGCCACCTCTATATCGCGCAGCCCCCGCTCTTCAAGGCGAAGGTCGGGAAGACCGAACGGTACCTGAAGGACGAGCCCGCGCTCAACGCGTTCCTCATGGAGCGGGCCGTGGAGAAGCGCAAGGTCCGGCTCGCCTCCGGCCAGGAGGTCGAGGGCCCGCGGCTCGCCCATCTGCTCGAGCGGATGGTGGCCTTCGGCAAGCTGCTGGACCTCGTCGAGAGGAAGGGGACGCCCCGGAGCCTCGTGGAGCTCCTCCTTCGAGGCCAGGTGAAGGCCACGGAGGTCTTCACCGACAAGACCCGACTCCGGGACCTGATCAAGCCGCTCCGCGACTCCGGGGCGGACGTGGTGTTGGAGAACGACGAGGAGCACGGCGTCTTCGAGATCGTCCTGCAGGCGCCCGCGAACGGACACGCCCGAACGGTCCGCCTGGGTGATTCCTTCGTCTCTTCCCCGGAGTACAAGGCGTTGTATTCGGCCTTCGAGGAGTTCCGGGAGCTGGACCAGCCGCCCCTCGTCGTTCTCGACGGGGGGGAGACGCCCGTCGCCAGCCGCGAGGCCCTCGTCGCCCACATCCTCGCGGAGGGGAAGAAGGGGCTCACGTTCTCCCGATACAAGGGTCTCGGAGAGATGAACGCCGACGAGCTCTGGGAGACCACGATGAACCCCGCCGTTCGCACCCTCCTCCAGGTGCGCCTCGAAGACGACGAGGTGGCGGAGAACATCTTCACGACGCTCATGGGCGACGCTGTCGAGCCGCGCCGCCAGTTCATCGAGGAGAACGCCCTGAACGTCCGGAACCTCGACATCTAAGCGATCATGGACCAACCCCAAGACCCCATCGCCGCCCACAAGATCCCAGCGAACATCGCCGACGAGATGCGGCAGTCCTACATGGACTACGCCATGTCGGTCATCATCGGCCGGGCGCTACCCGACGTTCGCGACGGCCTGAAGCCCGCCAACCGCCGCGTGCTCTATGGCATGCAGCAGATGGGCCTCCAGCCCGGGAGGGCGTACAAGAAGTGCGCCAAGATCGTCGGCGAGGTCATGGGGAACTACCATCCCCACGGCGACGCCGCCATCTACGACACCCTCGTCCGCATGGCCCAGGACTTCAACATGCGGGGCATGCTCGTGGACGGCCAGGGGAACTTCGGCTCCATAGACGGGGACCCGCCCGCGGCGCAGCGCTACACCGAGGCGCGCTTGACGCGCCTCGGCGCGGCGATGATGACCGACATCGAGCGGGAGACCGTCGACTTCCAGCCCACCTACGACGACAGCTCGGTGGAGCCGGTCGTGTTGCCGACCGTTCTTCCGAACCTCCTCGTCAACGGCGCCTCGGGGATCGCCGTGGGGATGGCCACGAACATCCCTCCCCACAACCCGGGAGAGATCATCGGCGGGTTGCTCTTCCTCCTCGAGAACCAGGACCTGACCCCCGACGAGCGCCTCGAGGGACTCCTCGAGAGAATCCCCGGTCCCGACTTCCCGACCGCGGGCATCATCTACGGCCGCGCGGGGATCCGCCAGGCCTATCGCACCGGGCGCGGCCAGGTCGTGATGCGCGCCCGCGCCGAGATCGAGAGCCGCAAAGGGGACAAGGAATCCATCGTCGTCACCGAGATCCCCTTCCAGGTGAACAAGGCCAACCTCATCAAGAAGATCGCCGAGCTCCACCACGAGAAGCGGATCGAGGGCATCGCCGACATCCGCGACGAGAGCGACCGCACAGGCATGCGGATCGTGATCGACGTGAAGAAGGACCAGCCTTCCCAGGTGATCCTGAACAACCTCTACAAGCACACCCAGCTGCAGGACACCTTCGGGATCATCATGCTGGCCATCGTCGACCAGCGGCCGCGGGTGCTGAACATCCTCGAGATGTCGGAGCTCTTCATCGAGTTCCGCCGCGATGTCGTGCGCCGCCGGGCGGCCTTCGAGCTCCGCAAGGCGGAGGCACGGGCCCACATCCTCGAAGGGCTCGTCATCGCCCTGGACCATCTCGACCAGGTCATCGCCTTGATCCGCGGCTCCAAGACGCCCCCCGAGGCGCACGCGGGCCTCGTGGGCCAGTTCGGGCTCAGCGAGCTCCAGGCCGACGCGATCCTCGAGATGCAGCTCCAGCGTCTCACCGGACTCGAGCGCCAGAAGATCGTCGACGAGCTGAAGGAGCTCAAGGTCCTCATCAGCGACCTCAGGGACATCCTTGCCAAGCCCAAGCGCGTCGACGAGATCGTCGGGACCGAGCTCAAGAAGATCCGCGACGACCATGGAGACCCCCGGCGCACCGAGATCATCGACCAGGGGATCGACATCACGGTCGAGGACATGATCGCCGACGAGGACGTGGCGATCTCCATCACCCACGGCGGCTATATCAAGCGGACCTCGATCGCGACCTATCGGAGCCAGCGCCGCGGGGGCCGGGGCCGCATGGGGATGCGGACCAAGGACGAGGACTTCGTCGCGAACCTCTTCATCGCCTCGACCCATTCCTACATCCTGATCTTCACCGACCGCGGCCGCGTCTATTGGCTCAAGGTCCACGAGATCCCGGAGGTGGGCCCCCAGGGGAAGGGGAAGTCGGTGGCCAATCTCGTGCAGCTCCAGAGCGGCGAGAAGATCGCCGCGTTCGCCGCCGTGCGGGCTTTCGACGGGGGCGGATACGTCCTTCTGGCGACCCGCAAGGGGATCGTCAAGAAGACGGAGCTTCTGGCCTTCTCGAACCCGCGGGCGGGCGGGATCATCGCCCTCGGGGTCGAGGACGACGACGCCCTCATCGAGGCCGTCCTCACCTCGGGCAAGGACGAGATCCTCCTCGGCACGCGTGACGGGCATGGCCATCCACTTCAGCGAAGAGGACGTCCGCCCCATGGGCCGAACCGCCTACGGCGTGAAGGGCGTCGAGCTGGCGGAGGAGGACCGCGTCGTGGCCCTCGAGGTCGTCGACTCGACGGGCACGGTCCTCACCGTGACCGAGAACGGCTACGGCAAGAGGACCGCCATCGACGAGTACCGGGTCCAGAGCCGTGGGGGCAAGGGCCTCATCAACATCAAGACCAGTGGACGAAACGGCCACGTGGTCGGCGTCAAGTTCATTCGGGGCGACCAGGGCGTGATGCTCATCACCGGAAAGGGTATGATCATCCGCCTAAACACAGCGGACATCTCGACCATTGGCCGGAACACCCAGGGCGTCCGACTCATCCAGCTGGAGGAAGGCGACCAGCTGGTGTCGGTCGCTCGCCTCGCCGAGCGGGAGGAGGGCGAGGAGAGCGGAGCGCCGACCGAAGCCGGTGAATAGGAAAACGAAGGAGGACGGAATGAGCGATCGTGGGGCGCTTCGGATCATCCTCGCCGTGGCCCTGGCGGTAGTGAGCGTTGCCTGCGGCCATCCCGAGCAGAGGGTGATCGACCAGTACTTCAACGCCGTGAACCAGCAGGACACCCAGACCCTCTCGAGCTTCGCCTCGGTCCGCTTCGACAAGAAGGTCGACAAGTGGAAGATCACCGGCGTCAGCGAGGAGACCCGGTCGGCCGCGCAGCTCCCGAGCCTCGTGGCGAAGGTGAGCGAGCTCGACCTCGCGTTGAGCGACAACAAGAAGGCCTACAACGCCTACTTCCTCGATCATCCCAAGGAGGTGGACCAGGTCCGCGACCTCCTGAAGAAGGACGCGAAGATTCCCGCCAACCTCCAGTCCTACGCCACCGAGTGGGAAAAGTTCACCCAGAAGGAGAAGGACCTCAAGAAGTCCCTGGCCGACGGCAAGGACGCCGTCGAGCGAGAGAAGCACAACGTCAGCCTCTCGATCGGCAACCTCGAGGACATCGAGACCCTCACCGGGGAGATGGTCACCAAGAACATCGACCTCGGCCTGACGATCGCGGGGGAGACGAAGGACTACGTGATGGGGCTCCGGAAGTACGACATGCAGGCCACCGGCGCAGGCCGCGTGGTGAGCCGCTGGGTGATCCACTCCCTGGAGCCGAAGAAGTAGGTCACGCCGGCTCCAGACCGGCGTAGCGGGCGACCAGCCGCTTGGCCCCGATCCCCGGAAAGGAGACGGTGACCTTGAGATCGTCGCCAGAGCCGTCGCTCCGGAGCACGGTTCCGACACCGAACAGGGGGTGGCGGACACGGGCTCCGGGGCGGAACGACCCGGAGCTCGGAGGGGCCGCCGGCGCGGCCGCGGCGGCCCTCCCCGCTCCCCACCGGGGCCTGGCGACCGCCGCCGCCGAGCGAGGGTCCCCGGTCACGACGAGGTCCTCTCGCGGAAGCTCGGTGAGGAAGCGGCTCGGCTCCGAGACCCGCCTCTGGCCGAAGACCATGCGGCTCTCCGCCCATGTGAGGTGAAGCTCCTTCATGGCGCGGGTCATCCCGACGTAGCAGAGGCGACGCTCTTCCTCGAGGGCCTCGCGGGCTTCGCCCGTCACGCTCCGTGAGTGGGGCAGGAGCCCCTCCTCCAGTCCCACGAGGAAGACCGCCCCGAACTCAAGCCCCTTGGCCGAGTGCAGCGTCATGAGCACGACGGGGGCGCCGTCGCGCGCCTTGTCCACGTCGGAAAGGAGCGAGACGCCGTCCAGGAACCCGGCTGGGGTCGGGGACTCCTCCCGTGCCTCGTACGCGGCCGCGGCCGAAAGGAGCTCGGCCAGGTTCCCCAGCCGGTCCTCGGCCTCGCGCGAGGTCTCGGCCGCGAGCATGGCGGAATAGCCGCTGGCCGCGAGGGTCCGCTCCAGGAGCGCCTTCACGCCGACATGCTCGGCGTCCTCCCGTAGCGCGAGGACGGTGTCCCGGAAGCGGGACAGCGGTTGGGTGGCCCGTGCCGGCAGGAGGGCCTCGTCGATCGCCGCGCCCAGAGCGTCCCAAAGAGAGAGGCCGCGTTCGGCGGCAAGCCGGTCCAGCTCCTCCACGGTCTTGGCGCCGATCCCGCGTGGCGGCACGTTCACGACGCGCCGGAGCGGCACCGGGTCTCTCGAGTTCACGACGATCCGCAGGTAGGCCAGGAGGTCCTTCACCTCGCGCCGTTCGTAGAACCCGACGCCGCCCACGACCGCGTAGGGGATGCGATGGCGCAGGAGCGCTTCCTCGAAGAGCCGGCTCTGGGCGTTCATGCGGTAGAGCACCGCGACGCTCCCGCGCGCCGGGAGGGCGGCAATGCGGTCCACGACCCAGGCCGCCTCCTGGAACTCGTCGGCGGCCTGATGGAGGCCCACGGCGTCTCCGCCCTCGCGAACCGCCCGGAGGGTCTTCCCCTTGCGCCGAGCGTTGTGGGAGACGAGCCCCGAGGCGACGTCCAGGATGGCCTGGGTGGAGCGGTAGTTCTCCTCCAGGCGCAGCACGCGAGCCCCGGGGAAGTCGGTCTCGAAGTCGAGGATGTTGTCGATCTTGGCCCCGCGCCAGGAGTAGATGGATTGGTCCTCGTCCCCCACCACGGTGACGTTCCCCCCCTCCCCGGCCAGCAGGCGGACGATGTCGTACTGGGAGCGGTTCGTGTCCTGGTACTCGTCGACGAGAAGGTAGCGGAAGCGCCGACGGTACCGCTCCCGGACCGCCGCGTCCCCCGAGAGAAGGGTGACCGTCCGCAACAGGAGGTCATCGAAGTCGAGGGCCCCCGCGCTCTCGAGGGACGCCCGGTAGCGCTCGGCTATCCGGGTGAACGTGGTCTCGCCGATGGAATCGGATTCCGCCTCCTCGGGGTTGCGCCCCGAGTTCTTGCGGGCCGAGATCTTGGACAGGATCCGTCGCGGCGGGTGGAGCTTCTCCTGGAGGTCGAGGCTCCGGAGCGCCTCGCGGACGGCGGCCATCTGGTCGTCCTCGTCGTAGATGACGAACGCCGACGGGAGGCCCGCGGCGACCGCGTCGCGCCGCAGGATCCGCACGCAGAGGCTGTGGAACGTGGAGATCCAGCTCCCGAGGGAGGCGCTCCCCACGAGGGACTCGACCCGCGCCCGCATCTCCCCCGCCGCCTTGTTGGTGAACGTCACGGCCAGGATCGCGTCGGAGGGGACGCCCCTCTCGAGGATGAGGTGGGCGATGCGATGGGTGATGACGCGGGTCTTGCCGCTGCCCGCTCCCGCCAGGATGAGGACCGGCCCCTCCGTCGCGAGGACCGCTTCCCGCTGCTGTGGGTTCAGCCCCTCGAGGAGGGAGGACTCGCCCAACCCCTCCGTCACTCCACCGTGACGGACTTCGCGAGGTTCCGCGGCTGGTCCACGTCGCGCCCGCCGAGGAGCGCCACATGGTAGGCCAGCAGCTGCAACGGGATCACCATCAGGAGAGGCGACCAGATCTCCTCGGAAGGAGGAACCTCGAGAATCGCGTCGGCCCCGTCGAGGATGCGCCGAGCGTCCTCGTCTCCGGCCTCGACGACGGCGATCACCCGGCCACCCCTGGCCTTCACTTCCTGGACGTTGGAGAGCATCTTGTCGTAGACGCGGCCCCGAGGGCAGAGCGCCACCACGGGCATGCGCTCGTCGATGAGGGCGATGGGGCCGTGCTTCATCTCCCCGGCCGGATACCCCTCGGCGTGGACGTAGGAGATCTCCTTGAGCTTCAGGGCCCCCTCCAGCGCGATGGGGTAGTTGATGCCGCGGCCGAGGTAGAGGAAGTCCGTCGCCTTCAGGACCGTTCGAGCCAGCGCCTCGACCGCCGGCTCGCAGGCCAGGGCTTGCTCCATGAGGTGCGGGACCTTCGCGAGATTCTGGAGGAGGCCGCGGCACGCCTCGGCCGAGAGCGTCCCGCGGAGGCGGCCCAGATGGAGCGCGAGGAGGGCCAGTGCGATGACTTGCGACGTGAACGCCTTCGTCGACGCCACGCCGATCTCGGGGCCGGCGTGGGTCAGCAGGGTCCCCGCGGCTTCGCGCGTGAGCATCGAGCCCTGGACGTTGCAGATGGCGATGGGGAGCGCCCCGCGGCGCTTCGCCTCGCGGAAGGCCGCAAGCGTGTCGGCCGTTTCCCCGCTCTGGGAGATGGCGACGGCCAGGGTCCCCGGGCCCACGATCGGCGTCCGATAGCGGAACTCGCTCCCGTAGTCGACCTCCGCCGGGATACCGGCGACCTGTTCCAGGAGGAACTTGCCGACGAGGGCCGAGTGCCAGCTCGTCCCGCACGCGATGAGGACGACCCGCTGCGCGCCCTTCAGTCCCCAGAACGCGGGCCCCAGCTCCTGGAGGAAGACCTCCCCCTCGTCCAGGCCGATCCGGCCCAGGAGCGTGTCGCGCACCGCGCGGGGCTGCTCGTGGATCTCCTTGAGCATGAAATGGCGGTAGCCGCCCTTTTCCGCCTGGACGGGGTCCCAGGAGATCCGTTGGGTCGGGCGGTCGACGACCTTCCCCGCCGCGTCCCGGATCGTCGTCGAGTCGGGCGTGATCGTCACGATCTCGCCGTCTTCCAGGAAGATGAAGTCCCGGGTGTGGGCGAGGAGAGCGGGGAGGTCCGAGGCCAGGAAGCGCTCGCCGTCTCCCACGCCGACGACCAGGGGAGGTCCGAGGCGCGCACCCACGAGGCGCTGGGGCTCGTCCTTGTGGAGCAGGACGAGGGCGTAGATTCCCTCGATCTCGGCCACGGCCTTCCGGACGGCGTCCTCGAGGGAGCCGGCGTAGTGATGGGCCACGAGGTGGGCGACGACCTCGGTGTCGGTCTGGGTCACGAACGCGTGGCCGGCGGCCTGAAGGCGCGTCTTCAGCGCGAGGTAGTTCTCGATGATGCCGTTGTGGACGACGACGATCTTTCCCTGGCCGTCCTGGTGCGGGTGCGCGTTCTCCTCCGTGGGACGACCGTGGGTCGCCCACCGGGTGTGGCCGACGCCGTATTCCCCGGTGAGGGGCTCCTGCTTGAGGCTCTCCTCGAGGTTCCCGAGCTTCCCGGCGGCGCGCCGCCGCGTGAGGTGGCCGGCCCTTACGACGGCGATCCCCGCGGAGTCATACCCGCGGTACTCCAGCCGCCGCAGCCCTTCCACGATGATAGGCACCGCGTCCCGCGGTCCGACGTAGCCGACGATCCCGCACATGTCAGGGTTCCTATTCCGGAGGGAGAGTCATGAGTGTTTGCCGGGCGGGGCCCCCTTGGCCCGCCGTTCCGTCGCCCAACCGTCCTTCACGACCTGTCGCGCCCGTCCCAGGGCGAGGGCGCCCGCGGGGACATCCTCGGTGATGGCGCTGCCCGCGGCCACGTACGCCCCTTCCCCGATCGTGACCGGCGCCACCAGCGTCGAGTTGCTGCCGACGAAAGCGCCGGCGCCGATGGTCGTCGGGTGCTTGTGGACCCCGTCGTAGTTGCAGGTGATCGTTCCCGCCCCCACGTTCACCCCGGATCCGACAGTGGCGTCACCGACGTAGGAGAGGTGCGGCACCTTCGACCCCTCGCCGAGCGCCGTCTTCTTCAGCTCCACGAAGTTCCCGACCTTGGCCCTGGCCCCGATCGCGCTCTCCGGGCGGATGTGGGCGAAAGGCCCGACCGACGCGCCGGCCCCTACGACGCATTGCCGCAGGAGGCAGTGGTCGAGGACCTGGGCCCCCGCCGCGATCTCGGCGTCGACGAGCCGCGCGAAGGGACCGACCACGGCGCCGGCGGCCACCGACGTGCGCCCCTCGAGGAGCGTGAACGGCCGCAGCGTCGCCCCGGCCTCGACGCGGACGTCGAAGCCCACGGTCGTCGTGGCGGGATCTTCGACGACGACGCCCGCGGCCATGAGCTCCTGGACCCGGCGCTCACGCAGGACCCGGGTCACCTCGGCCAGCTCCGCCAGCGTGTTGACGCCTCGGCCCTCGACGACGTCCTCGGCGCCAAGGGCCGCGACCCGATGCCCCGCGCCCACGAGAAGGCCGATGACGTCGGTGAGGTAGTACTCCCCCTGGGCGTTCTGGGGGCGGAGCTGGTCGAGGACCGAGAGGAGGGCGGGAACCTCGAAGGCGTAGACGCCGACGTTGATCTCCCGGACGGCCGCCTGGCTCGGGGAAGCGTCGCGGGCCTCGATGATGGCCCTCACGAAACCCTGCCGGTCCCGGAGGACACGGCCGTAGGATCCGGGCTCTTCGAGCGTCGCGGAGAGGAGGGTCGCGGCCGCCGACGACTCGGCGTGGGCCGCCAGGAGCCGGCGGAGGGTCTCCTCGCGAAGCAGCGGGACGTCGCCGCTCAGGACCAGGAGCGTCCGCTCGGGATGCGCGCCGATGTGTTCACGGGCCACCTGCACAGCGTGGCCCGTTCCGAGGGGAGGCTCCTGCCGGAGGAAGGACCACGGGCCGGCGAACGCCTTGGCCACTTCGTCCGCCTGGTGACCCACCACCACGCCGACGGGATCGGCGCCCAGCGTCTCGACGGTCCGGAGGACGTGTCCCAGCAGCGGCAGGCCCAGGGCCTCGTGGAGGACCTTCGCCCGCGGGCTCTTCATGCGGGTCCCCTTGCCCGCGGCGAGCACGAGTGCCTGGACCGGCCGGGAGACCGCCACGTTTACGAGGCCTGGGGATGAACGAGCGCGCGGAAGTCGCCGTCTTCGCGGAGGGAGTCGAAGTCGGAGTCGCCCCGGGCCTGCGCGCGGTTGGCCGCGTTGGCGACGATGGCGGAGCGGAGGGCCTTCAGCGCCGCCGCGGAATCCCCCGCCCGCGACGAGGCGGCGGCGATGCAATAGAGGACGTGCTCGCTCTTGGGATGGATCTCGGCGGCCTGGTGGAGGACCTTGAGCGCGTCTTCGAACTCTCCCCGGTTGTGGAGGAAGACGCCGTAGTTCAGGAGGTCCTCGAAGGTCTTCGGACGGAAGGAGGCCCGCTTTCCCAGGGCCCTCTCGCAGAGCAGCTGATAGGCGCGCACCTTGTCGAGGAGATCGCGCTCCTCGGGATACGACGCCACCAGGTCGCCCAGGAGGTCCTGCGCTTTGGCGTAGTCCTTCTTGCCGAAGGCCTTGACGGCCCGCTCGAACAGCTCGACAGAGGGGCTCGACCGCCTCTCCAGCACCGGCGTTTTCTTGACGCTCATCCTGGGCCCCCGAGCCCCCTACCCGGGGGCCGCATCCTCCGGCAGAGCCGCGCAGTCTAGCACGCTCGAGAGGTGCCTGCAAGGGCGGCCGTCACGAAGGGGGCTTGGTAAGATGCTCTTTTGTCCGACCTCTTGAGAGACGACAGAAGCGAGCCGATCGCAATCCGGGGTGCCCGGGTCCACAACCTCCAGGGGGTCGACTGCGACCTCCCCCGCAACAGCCTCGTCGTGATCACCGGCCCCTCGGGATCCGGGAAGTCGAGCCTCGCGTTCGATACGCTCTACGCCGAGGGGCAGCGCCGCTACGTCGAGAGCCTTTCCGCCTACGCGCGACAATTCCTCGCCCAGATGGAGAGACCGGACGTCGAGTCGGTCTCAGGCCTGTCCCCGGCCATAGCGATCGAGCAGCGCACGACGTCGAGCCATCCACGATCCACCGTCGGGACGGTGACGGAGATCTACGATCACTTGCGGGTCCTCTTCGCCACCCTCGGGCAGCCCCATTGCCCACGCTGCCAGGCTCCCGTGGCGGCCCAGAGCCCGGAACAGATGGCCGAGAGGTTGATGGGCCTCCCCGAGGGGACCCTCGTCGGGGTCCTCGCCCCCGTCGTTCGCGGCCGCAAGGGGTCCTTCCGGAAGGAGCTCGCGGCGCTCGTGGCGGAGGGGCACGGGAGGGCGCGGATCGACGGGAAGGTGCGCAGCCTCGACGAGGCGGTCGTCCTGGACCCCCGCCGGAACCATCAGGTCGACGTTCCGGTCGACCGTCTGGCCATACGCCCGGGTGCCGAGAAGCGCCTCCGCGCGAGCCTCGAGAAGGCACTGACACTGGCCGGCGACGTGGTGCTGGTGTCCGTCGACGGAAAGGAGGAGCGGCTCCTCAGCCGTCGCTTCGCGTGCGCGCGCTGCGACATCTCCCTGCCCGAGCTCTCGCCCCGGGCCTTCTCCTTCAACAGCCCCCACGGCGCGTGCCCTGCGTGCAGCGGCCTGGGCGTTCGTTGGACCGTGGACGCCGCCAAGGTGGTTCCCGACGAGACCAAGTCCGTCCTGGACGGCGCCATCCATCCATGGCAGCGTCACGGGCCCCGCCTGGTCCGCGAGGCGCTGGAGGATGTGGCCTCGCGCCACGCGTTCTCCCTCGAGATGCCGTTCGCCGACCTTCCCCGCAAGGCCCGGCGGATCCTGCTGGAAGGGGACGGCAACGGATTCCCGGGAGCCCTTCCCGACCTCAGGAAGCGGGTCGATGCCCAGCTCGCCCTCGGCGGAGACGAGGGATCGGCGAAGGAGGGGCCCGGCGCGTTCGAGGAGCTGCGCGCCTATCTCTCGGAGGAGCGATGCCGCGAGTGCGACGGCGAGCGCCTCCGGCGCGAGAGCCGCGCCGTCCGCGTGGGCGACCGGAACATCGGCGACCTCGTGCGCCTCCCCGTGAGCGACGTGCTCCCCGCCCTCACGGCCCTCCCCTTCGGCGAGCGGGAGCGCCCCGTCGCCTCGCGCCTCCTCCACGAGATCACGGCGCGCCTCCAGTTCCTCGACGCCGTCGGCGTCGGCTACTTGAGCCTCGACCGTCCCACGACGACGCTCTCGGGGGGTGAGGCGCACCGCGTCCGGCTGGCGACCCAGATCGGCGCGCGCCTGCAGGGGATCCTCTACGTCCTGGACGAGCCGTCGGTCGGCCTCCACCAGCGCGACAACGCGCGCCTCCTCACGACCCTCAAGTCCATCCGGGACCTCGGCAACACCGTGGTCGTGGTGGAGCACGACGAGGAGACGATCCGAGCCGCCGACTACGTCGTGGACCTCGGGGAGGGCGCCGGCCGCTTCGGCGGACGGCTCATGTACCAGGGCCCTCCCGGGGCGATCAACGGCAGCCTGACCGGGCGCTATCTGCGTCGGGAGCTCAGCATTCCCGTCCCCGAGCGCCGCCGCCGCGCCGCGGGCACCCTGCGGATCCTGGGGGCTCGGGAGCACAACCTCAGGGACATCGACGTCGACATCCCGCTCGGCTGCGTGACGGCGGTGACCGGGGTGAGCGGCGCCGGCAAGTCGACCCTCGTGGAGGACGTGCTCCACAGGGCGCTCGCTCGCCGGCTCTACGCCGCCGCCGCGGAGCCCGGGCGCCACCGCGGCATCCTCGGCGCGGAGGCCATCGACAAGGTCATCGCCATCGACCAGAGCCCCATCGGCCGCACGCCCCGCAGCAACCCCGCCACCTACACCGGAGCCTTCGCGTTCATCCGGGAGCTCTTCAGCCTCGTGCCGGAGGCCCGGGCCCGCGGATACAAGGCCGGGCGGTTCTCCTTCAACGTGAAGGGGGGACGCTGCGAGGCGTGCCAGGGTGACGGCGTGCGCCGCGTGGGGATGCACTTCCTACCCGACGTCTACGTCCGATGCGACGCCTGCCAGGGGCAGCGGTACAACAGGGAGACCCTCGAGATCCTGTACAAGGGGCGCACGATCGCCGACGTCCTCGACATGTCGGCCGCCGACGCCCAGGCCGTCCTCGAAGCCCATCCCAGGCTGAACCGCCTTCTCCTGACCCTCATCGACGTGGGCCTCGGCTATCTTCGCCTCGGCCAGAGCGCCACCACCCTGTCGGGCGGCGAGGCGCAGCGGGTGAAGCTGGCGCGCGAGCTGGGGCGTCGCGATACGGGGCACACCCTCTACATCCTCGACGAGCCCACCACCGGCCTGCACTTCGACGACATCCGGAAGCTACTCCACGTCCTCGGGCGCCTCGTGGACGCCGGCAACACGGTGGTCGTCATCGAACACAACCTCGACGTCATCAAGACCGCGGACCACGTCGTGGATCTCGGCCCCGAAGCCGGCGGCAAGGGGGGGCGTGTCGTGGCACAGGGAACCCCGGAGGAGATCGGCCGGGTTCGCCGCAGCCACACGGGACGGTTCCTTCGGAAAGTCCTCGACGGGGGTGGACTCGCGTGAGCGACCCGCTCCTCGCCTGGCGTTCCCAGTTCCCGATACTCGAGTCCACCACGTACCTCGTCAGCCATTCCCTCGGGGCCATGCCTCGTCGGGCCACGGAGCGGCTGGAGGAATACACGCGGCTCTGGGCCACCCGCGGCGTGCGGGCCTGGGCCGAAGGCTGGTGGCGCATGCCCATCACGACCGGCGACGCGATCGGGTCGATCATCGGTGCGGCCCCCGGCTCCGTCGTGATGCACCAGAACGTGTCCGTCTGCCAGGCCTTGATCCTGTCCTGCTTCGACCTCGGCGGCCGGCGAAACAAGATCGTCTACGACGACCTCAACTTCCCGTCGGTCATGTACGTCTACGAGGCCCACGGCCGCCTGGGAGCGCGCGTGCACACCGTGCCGAGCGACGACGGCGTGACGGTTCCCCTGGAGCGCCTCCTGGAAGCCATCGACGAGGACACCCTTCTCGTCCCGATCTCCCACGTCGTCTTCAAGAGCGCCTTCATCCAGGACGTCGCGGCGATCACGCGCCGCGCCCACGAGGTGGGAGCGCTCGTCGTGGCCGACCTCTACCAATCGGCGGGCACCGTACCGGTCGACGTGACCGCGTGGGATGTCGACTTCGCGACGGGCGGCTCGGTCAAGTGGCTGTGCGGGGGTCCCGGGGCCGGGTATCTCTACGTCGCCCCGCGGTTGCGCGACCGTCTCGAGCCGATGGTCACGGGCTGGATGGCCCACGAGCGGCCGTTCGCGTTCGAGACCGGCCCCATCGAGTACGCCGCCGACGCGACCCGCTTCCTGCACGGCTCGCCGGCCGTTCCGGCTCTCTACGCCGCCGAGGCCGGTTACGACGTGGTGAAGACCGTCGGAGTGGACGCCATCCGACGCAAGTCCGTTCGCCAGGTGCAGCTTCTCGTCGATCTGGCGCGGGAACAGGGGTTCGGGATCGGATGCCCGGAGAGGGCCGAGGATCGTGGCGGCATGGTCATCGTCTCGGTCCCGTCCGGCGAAGCCGTGACCCGCGAGCTCCTCCGGCGCGAGATCATCGTGGACTTTCGGCCGGGTGCGGGTGTGCGTATCTCCCCCCACTTCTACACGACCGACGAGGAGCTGCGCCACGTGATCGGGGAGATGCGACGCATCCTCGACACCGAGGCCTACCGGGTGCACGAACGCGGCGGGGGGACAGGCTTCTAGTGGCTTGTGAGCCACACTGTGGCGGATCGACCTGTGGCTGCGGCGCACTCGAGCCTCGGGGCGGAGTAGGGAACACACGTGCAATGAATCACTTGGCGCCACTGTCTGTTGGCAGGATGTTTGCACCCGAACAGGGTGTCGGAGCATCTTGAAAATGGCCTACCGTAGAACACTCAAGCGGGCCGTCGGTTGTACCGGGATCGGCCTCCATTCAGGCAAGACCGTCCGCCTCGACCTGAAGCCCGCTCCCGCGGGCCACGGGATCCGGTTTCGCCGCGTCGACTTTGGCGTCGAGATACCGGCGACGCTCCCCTATCTGGCACGACTCGATCACGCCACCACGCTCTCGCGCGATGGTGTCTCCGTCGATACCGTGGAGCATCTTCTCTCGGCGCTCCTCGCCCTGGGAGTGGACGACGTCCTCGTCGAGGTCGACGGCCCGGAGGTGCCGATCCTCGACGGAAGCGCCGCCCCCTTCGTGATCCTGATCCACGAGGCCGGCCTCAGGCCTCTCGCCGCGCCGCGGCGCTACCTCAAGATCCTGAGCCCCGTCGAGGTGGTGCGCGGCGGCAAGAGCGCGCGCCTTCTCCCCGCCGACCATTTCCGGGTCAGCTACACCATCGGCTTCGACCACCCGCTGCTCCGTCACCAGGCGGCGTCCTTCCGCATCACGCCCGAGACCTTCGCGGAGGAGATCGCCCCGGCGCGCACCTTCGGCTTCCTGAGGGAGGTCGAGATGTTGCGGCGGAGCGGCCTGGCCCTCGGAGGAAGCCTCGACAACGCCGTGGTGATCGGTGAGACCGGGGTTCTCAACAACAAGCTGCGCTTCGAGGACGAGTTCGTGCGCCACAAGATCCTCGACGGGATCGGTGACCTGGCGCTCCTCGGGCACCCGCTCATCGGCCACATGGAAGCCTCGAAGGCGGGCCATGCCCTGCACGCAGCCCTCACGCTGAAGCTGCAGCAGACGCCCGAGGCCTGGGCGCTCGTGACGCGTCCGCAGCTTCCGTCCTTCGACGTGGGCCCCGGCGCTGCGCTCGCCCCCGAAGCGGGCTAGGTCAGCCCCTACTGTTCGGCCACGACCGTCGCCTGGATCCGGAGCTCCAGGGGATTCTTCACGGGATCGTTGGACTGGACGAGGATCTTCCGCTCGACGCGCCCCGAGTACGTCCTCGTCTCGAACTTGATCTTCAGGATCGCCGACTGACCGGGCTTCACGACCTTCGGGGGCTCTTCCGCCACCGTGCAGCCACAGGTGGTCGACACCCTCTCGATGTCCAGGTCTTCGGTGCCCACGTTGCGGATCACGAAGTCCTTGTGGAGGGTCTTCTGGCTGAGCACCTTCCCGAAATCGAAGACCAGGGGCTCCGCGGAGATGCGCGGACCCTTCGGCGGGTCGGCGCCTTGCGAGGTCGAGGGCGAAACGATGGCCATCAGGCCGGCCGCCAGAGCGAATGCGACGACGCGTCTTCTCACAGGGACCTCCCGGCGGCGCGCCCACGCCCCTTCTTTCGAGGCGCCGTCAGCTTTCGCATGTAGGCGTCGAGGATCTCGTTCTCGTAGGTGACGCTGTTGAGAAAGAGGCTCTCGACGAGATAGTTCTTGCGGTCTTCCTCGCTCATCTGCGCCACCAACCCCTGGATCTCCCGCATCATGTCCTCGAACGAGACCTGGAGGTGGTGCTTGAGCGTGACCTCGCGGTAGAGGGCCTCCAGCAGTGCGAGGAGGTCGCCGTCGAGCGCGACCTCGTGGCCGGTCGTGAGGCGCACCGAGCGCACGGACCTACCGCCCCTTCCGCGCCTGGAAGGCCGCCAGGGCGTCGGCCTCCTCGCGATGGATGTCGATGATCTTGTGGACGCCCGTCATCGAGATCATCGTCTCCACCCTGGGCTGAAGGCCCGCCAGCTTGACGACGCCGGTCTTGTCCTGGAGGAGGCGATGGATGTCCATGAGACAGCCGATGGAGGCGCTGTCGATGTAGGTCACGGCGCCGAGATCGATCAGGACCTTCCGCGCGCCCCCCTCGATCACCTGTCGGACCTCGGCGAAGAACGACGAGAGCACGGGATACGTGAGCTTCGCCTCCTTCACCCGGACGATCCGCACGTCGCCGATCTCCTCGAGTGCCAACTCCATCACTTCACCTCCGGGCGGCCGGTCGTCCCGGCCGCCGCACGGTTCGTCCGGGCTGCTGGGCGCGCAGGAGGAGGCGCGCCAGCTCTTCCCGCCCGCGGTTGATCCGGCTCTTGACCGTGCCTTCGGGAAGGCGAAGCCGGTCGGCCATCTCCTGGTAGCTGAGCCCTTGAAGATCCCGGAGGACGACGGCCTCCCGCAGCTTCTCGGGGAGCATCTCGAGTCCCTTGCGGACGAAGCTGCTTCGATCTCGTTCCTCGAGGACCCGGTGAGGGTTGCCCGAAGAGGCCGGAGCCAGGTCGAAGGCCACGAGGTCCTCCACGAGCACCTCCCGCTCCCGCTTGCTCGCCCGGTAGTGGTCGATGCAGTAGTTCCGCGCCACGCTCGAGAGCCACGTCGAGAAGTCCGCGTCGCGGTTGAACTTCTCGAGGCTCCGGAAGACCTTCAGGAAGATCTCCTGGGTCAGGTCTTCGGCCTCGTCGTGTTTTCCCGTGAACTTGTAGGCGATGTGAAAGATCTTGCGCCGGAAGCGGGCGACGATCTGATCCCATGCCGTGTTGTCCTTCCGGAGGCATCGCTCGATGAGCTCAGCATCGGAAGGGGAAACCTTCCCCTCGTCCACGGACCTCGTTCCCTGCTGTGCGTGCCCGTCGAGAGCCCTCGGGACCGGCCTCGATGATAGAGGCAGGACCCCCGAGGGTCAAACCGCTACTTGAGATCGGGGCGCCCCGCCACCGTCCAGGCCGTGTACCAGTAGCTCCCGACGTCCTCCGCGGCGGCCGAGAGGCGCCATTTCAGAACCTCCCCGACGCGGCCGGCGAGCGCCTCGTAGTAGGCCTCCGTGTACCCGCCCTTGCCTCGGTGGGCGAGCTCCTCGTGATAGAGGATGTTGTCGACCCACACGTAGGCCCCCTTCATCATCGAGAAGACGTACTCCTTCGGGTCGTCGAGGAATCGAGCGGCGTCCGGGGAGAGCTTGAGGGACTTCTCGGCCGCCTCCGGGAACCGCACCGCGAAGCGCATCCACAGCCCGTGCTGGTCGCTCTTCTGGCCGTCGGCGTTGTCGGTCACCGCCAGGGGGTTGTCGAGATCCGTCACCAGGCCCGCGAGAACGTCGGATTCCTCGATGATCTTGCGCCTTGTCCTTGCTCTTGAAGGCCTCCACGAGGCGCGCGTACGACTCCTGGATCAGCCACGGGAGTCGCCCCACCTGGCCCGCCGCGTCGCCGAAGCGCGTCTTCAGGGCCGCCTCGCTCCGCGGGAGATCTGTGAACGGGAACGGCAGCAGCCGATCCACGGCGAAGCGCCGATCCGGACCCTCTTCGGGGATGTCGGCGTCGAGCGCGAGGGTGGGGAGCTCGAGCCGGTGGGTCTTGTAGAAGTCCTTGATCCCCCCGGGGAGCGTATCGATGGCCTTCGCCGTGACGGCTCGATGGGCCGCGGGTCCCCAGGCGGCGGCGGGGCGAGCGGCTCCCACGACCAGGACCGCGAGAAAGAGTGAGGCGGTGCTCTTGTTGACCAACGTCGTTCTCCTTGATTCCACTAGTCCACCCGCGCCACGGTCAGGAGGCGCACTTCCCGCGCCCCCGCCTTGCGGAGCGCGTGGGCGCAGGCTCGGGCCGTCGCCCCCGTCGTCACGACGTCGTCCACCAGGACCACGACGCGGCCGAAGACCTGCGTCGGGCGCCTCACGGCGAACGCTCCGGCGACGTTCAACCGTCTCGCCGCCGCCGACAGGCCCGGTTGCGCCAGCGTCTCCTTGCGGCGCACCAGGGCGGCCGGAGCCACGCGCAGCCCGCGCGGCGCCCGATCGCCTCGGCCAGGACCTCCGACTGGTTGAACCCGCGCTCCCGCCGCCGCCGTGGATGGAGCGGCACGGGGACCAGGACGCCGCCCGTCGGCAAGCGTCCCCACGGATCCCGCGTCGGCAACGATGGTCTCGGCCAGCCGCGCCGCCACGCGCCGCCGCCCACGAAACTTGAGCTCGTGGATCAGCACGCGGAGTCCGCCCACGTAGGGGCCCACGCTGAAGCCCCGCTCGAAGGGCGAGAGCCCCCGCCGACATCGACCGCAGACGGCGATAGCACCCCCGAGCGGGGTACCGCACGCACACATCGGGCCCTGGTGGCGGGGCAGCGCACTCCAACAGCCGTCGCACAGGGGCCCGCGCGTCGGGTGATCCAGCGCCGAGCGGCACTGCGGGCAGGCCGACGGGAAGACCACGGCGAGAACCGGATCGACGGCGTGCCGCATCGCCGATGCCACGAGCCGGGCGTTCCAGGGGCTCGCCCCCGTGACGCTGCTGTCCATCACAAGAGGCCTTGCTCCTGCTTCTCCTGGCACGAGATGCAGTGGCGGGCCCAGGGCACCGCCTCGAGGCGCTTCTTGTCCATCTCGTCCTCGCAGACGACGCAGACGCCGAAGCGGCGATCCCCGATTCGAACGAGGGCCTCGTCCACGAGCTGGAGCATGTCGCGCTCGGAGTTCGAAAGGCTGAAGAGGAACTCCTTGGCGTAGGAGCTCGTCGCCTTGTCGGCGATGTCCTGCGCTCCCTCCGCATCGGCCTCTTTGCCGTAGGTCTTGTTCTTGTTGTACGCCTCCAGGATCTGCTGCTTCTTCTCCACCAGCTTGTCCCGGAACAGCTTCATCTTCTTCTGGTCCATGCTCCCGCCGTCTCCTTAAGGTATCCCGTATCGGCGCCGCTTTTCCCACAAGGCCTTCCGGCTTATGCCCAGGAGGGTCGCGGCGCGGGTTTGGCTTCCCCCTGTCTGCTCGAGAATGTGGCGAATGTAGGCCTGCTCGACGTCCTTCAGGGAAGGACGCCGGTCGCGCCCCGCCCAGAGGGTCGCCGGCTGCTCGATGAGGTGGCCCGGCAGGGCGCCCTCGGCGACGCGGTCCCCGGCCGACAGGAGCGCCGCCCGCTCCACGACCGAGCGCAGCTCCCGGACGTTGCCGGGCCAGAGGTATCCCCGCAAGAGATCGGCGGCCTGGTCTTCGAAGGCGCCGGCCTTCGTCGTCTGGCGCTCGCGTTCGCGCGCCAGGAAGAGCTGCGCCAGCGGCAGGATGTCCTCGCGGCGGCTGCGCAGCGGCGGGAGGACGAGGGGGACGACGCTCAGGCGATGATAGAGGTCGTCGCGGAACGAGCCGGCCGCCACGGCCGTTCGCAGGTCCACGTTCGACGAGGCCACGAAGCGGACGTCCACCTCCAGGGTGCGGGTGCCGCCGAGACGCTCGAAGCTCTTCTCCTCGACGACCCGCAGGAGCTTCGCCTGGAGGGCGGGGGTCAGATCCTGGATCTGATCGAAGTAGAGCGTCCCGCCCGCGGCCATCTCGATCTTGCCCGCCTTGGCCCTCTGGGCGTCGGTGAAGGCCCCCTTCTCGTGGCCGAAGAGCTCCGACTCCAGGAGGTCGTCGGGGATGGAGGGGCAGTGGATCTTGATGAACGGTCCGTCGCGCCGCGCCCCGGCGTAGTGAAGGCGGTGAGCCAGCAGATCCTTCCCGGTGCCGCTCTCCCCCTCGAGAAGGACGGGGCTCCGGGCGTCGGCGAGCTTCGCGACGATGTCGAGGATCTCCCTCATCGCCGGGCTGCCGGCGACGATCCGCACGGCGGACTCCGGCGTCACCGGCGACAGGGCGCTCATCCGGCCATCTCGATGCGGTGAGCACCGCCCCACAGGCGTTCCAGGTCGTAGAAGCTTCGTGACTTCGGGGAGAAGACGTGGACCACGAAGGACGAGTAGTCGAGGAGGATCCACTCCTGCCGCGGGATATCCCTCCACATGGGTGGGGCGAAGGCGCTCCGCTCGGAGGGCGTCCTGGATGGCGTCGGCGATGGCCAGGATCTGCTTCTGGTTCGTCCCGGAGACGATGAGGAAGAAGTCGGTGAACGCGCTCTCCTTGCGGAGATCGAGGATCACGACGTCGGTGGCCTTCTTGCCGAGGGCGGCGCTCGCGGCGCTCTGGAGAAGCGGCGGGCAGCTTCATCGGTAGAGCCCGCGCTTCGCGATGTAGTCGGCCACGCCCTCGGGAACCAGATACCGGACGCTGCAGCCCGAGCCGATCCGCTGCCGGATATCCCGTGGAGGAGATCGGAAGGCCCGGCCCCGCCACGATCTCGGCGGGCGGCACGCCGGCCGGGTTCGACACGGTCTCGCCGGGACGCGCCGCCACGGCGATGGAGCAAAGGGCAAAGAGCCGCTCGGGCTCCCTCCAGGTCGCCATCTCCGGGTAGGTGTCGGCACCGACGATCAGGACCACCTGGTCCCCCGGGTGGCCGCGAACCCACTCGGACACGGTGTCCACGGTGTAGCTCGGTCCCTCACGCAAGAGCTCGGCGTCCGAGGCGCAAAACGACGGATGCCCGGCCGTGGCGACGGCCACCATCGCGTAGCGGTCGAGAGGCGTCGCTCGCGGCCCCTTGCCGTGGGGCGGCGTCCTCGCCGGAACGAACGCCACCCGGTCCAGGGACAGGGCCTCCCGGACGTTCTCCGCGGCGCGCAGATGGCCGAGGTGAATGGGATCGAAGGTGCCACCGAGGAGCCCCACCTTCACGGGTGAGCTCCCTCCAGGGTCTCCCGGGGCGCCTCCTGGACGAGCCTCCGCAGCCGGCGCAGCAGGTCCGGGAGTCCCGCTCCGCTGACCGCCGAGACCGGAAGCACGTCAAGGCCGAGGCGCCCGGCCTCGTCCGCCAGGGCGCCGAGGGGGTCGGGAGGGGTCACGACGTCGCGCTTGGACGCGGCGACGAGCTGGGGGCGCTCGAGGAGCTCGGGATGAGACAGCCGCACCTCCTCCCGCACCGCCGCGAGGTCCGCCGCGGGGTCACGGCCGCTGGTCCCCGACGCATCGATCACGTACAGGAGGACCCGCGTCCGTTCCACGTGGCGCAGGAACTGGAGCCCCAGGCCCGCTCCAAGGTGAGCCCCTTCGATGATCCCGGGGATGTCGGCCACGACGAAGGTCGAGTCGTCCACGTTCGCGACGCCCAGGACGGGCGTCAGCGTCGTGAAGGGGTAGTCCGCGACCTTGGGACGTGCCGCCGAGATGCGCGACAGGAGGGTGGATTTCCCCGCGTTGGGGAAGCCCAGGAGCCCCACGTCGGCGATGAGGCGCAGATCGAGGCGCAGCCAGCGCTCGACACCCGTCTCGCCGGGCTCGGCGTCGCGAGGCGCACGGTTGCTGTTCGAGAGGAACGAACGGTTCCCCCGACCGCCCCTTCCGCCCTTGGCCACGAGGAGTCGGTCCCCTTCGGCGAGCACCTCTCCGAGCGTTTCACCGGTGCCTTCTTCCAGGGCCACCGTCCCCGGCGGAACGGGAATCACGAGGTCCTCGCCGCAGCGACCCGTCCGGTTGCCGGGGCCACCGTGCTCTCCACGGTCGGCACGGAACTCGGCGTGGTATCGCAAGGGGAGGAGCGTGTTCTGGTGCGAGACGGCTTGCAGGAAGACGTCCCCGCCCTTTCCTCCGACACCACCGTCGGGACCCCCCCGCGGGACATAGGGCTCACGCCGGAAGCTCACACACCCGCGGCCCCCGTCGCCGCCCTTGACAAAAATCTTGACTCGATCGACGAACATGGCTCGCCGCCTGAGGCGAGCGACCGCCGCCTATGAGGCGACGGGGAGGACGCTCACGCGGAGGCCGCGTGACCCGTGGTCCTCGAACCGGACGGCCCCGTCGACAAGGGCGAAGAGCGTGTGGTCCTTCGCAAGACCGACGTTCTTGCCGGGCTTCCAGCGGGTGCCGTGCTGCCGGAGGATGATCGTCCCACCCCGCACCTGCTCACCGCCGAAGCGCTTCACGCCAAGCCGCTGCGAGTTGCTGTCGCGGCCGTTGCGGCTCGATCCCTGACCCTTCTTGTGCGCCATGTCGTCTCCTCAGGCGTTGATCGCGTCGATCCGGAGCGCCGTGAAGCTCTGGCGGTGGCCCCGGGTCCGCCGGTAGTGCTTGCGCTTCTTGAACTTGAAGACGCGGATCTTGTGATCTCGGCCCTGTTCGAGAACCGTTCCCACAACCGACGCCTTCTCGAGCCGTGGCGCGCCGACCTGCACTCCGGTCTCGCTTCCCACCAGAAGGACCTCGCCCAGGGTCACCTTCTCCCCGACGGGAGCTTCCAGCCGCTCCACGTAGATCGTCTCGCCCGCGGCGACCCGATACTGTTTCCCGCCCGCCTTGACGATCGCGTACACCGTTCCAGCCTCCTTCGGAGACCCGTGAAACCGAAGAAGTTACCACAACCCCCGCAGCGCCGTCAACCGCGCACCTGTTGCGGAGGCAACGCGCGCCCCTCTCTCTGGCAATTGGATAACTCACACCCGAACAACGGGCTGCGAGCGAAGGCGAATTCACTTCGCCGGAGCGAGCGGGGGTTCAAGGGGGGGCGGCTCAGCCCCCCCTTGCTCAACTTAGAAGTCGAACCCGATCCAGAAGTCGAACTGGGTCCCCTCGGCGGAGACCTTCAGGTCCGTCAGCTTCGACCAGTCGAAATGGAGGGGGTATCCGAGGAAGAAGAGCTGGAGGCCGATGCCGTACGAAGCGCGGCCGTCCACGAGGTGGAAGCCCGATACCGGCTCTCCGAACACGGGGTCCTTCACGTACGACCTCCCGTCGCTGGACGTGGAGAACTGGTACTGCTGGCCGCGGTACTTGGCACCGCCCATGCCCGCGAAGAGCGTGCCCCGAAGGGGCCCGATGACGCCCAGGGGCGTCGCCGCCAGGTTGATGACGGGAAGGCGCAGCTCGAGGTTGGCGAAGAAGCCCTCGTTCCCCGAGAACGAGAGGTAGGGGTAGCCGCGAAGCTCCTGGTTGCCGCCGAAGTAGAAGATCTGCGGGTCGTCTCCCGAGGAATAGAAGCCGCGAGCGCGGGCCGCCAGGATCATCGACGTCGACCCGATGCGCAGGTATTTCCGGAGGTCCGCATCGAGGGTGCGCCGCTTGAGTCCCGCCAGGCTGACCTCGCCGCCGATGGAGAAGGTGCTTCCCGACAGCGGTCCGAAGCTCGCAAAGCGCGTCGTCTCCTGGACGAGTGTCAGCCCGAGGGGCGTGTAGAAGCCGGTGTTCAGGTAGAACGGAATCCCCGCCTGCGCATACTGCGCTCGCACCTGGGCCTCCAGCGCCGGATCGTCGTACTTCTCGTCCTGGTATATGACGCCCGCCGTCATGTCGAGGCGCCTGTACTTGTCCAGGGGATACTGGCCGATGAACGTTCCCCCCGAGTACCGCTGGGTCGCCAGGACCCCCTGCCGCGAGAACCCTCCGGTGTAGTAGTACGCATTGGGGCCGTAGAAGAAGCTGGTGGTGTCGAAGCCGTTGATCCCGAAATGAAGGCGCTTGGCCAGGTTGACGTAGGACCCCAGGTACGTCCGATAGCTGGCGACGGAGAGGGCCGTGAAGGTGAAGTTCTGGTCCCCCAGGACGTCGGTCAGGGCCACCTGGCTTCCGCCGAAGAAGTCCCCTCCCGACGTGACCCCGACGTTGATCGGCGGCCGTCCTTCGAGGAAGAGCTTCTCGAAGAGCTTCTTGCTCCGCTTGTTCTCGGAGACGACCTGGTGCACGACGTCCGGCTGGAAGTCCAGGATCTCCGCCGTGAGGGGGCGGACGTCCTGGTCCACCTCCTTCATCGGGATCCATGACGTCCTTGGCGGTGAGGTTGAACTCCCCCTTGGAGTAGCTGATGAAGGCCACCCGCTCCCCGTCCTGCCCCGGAGCGTCACGGGCGCCATGTTGCCCCCGAGGGCGTCGGTGTACTGCTCGATGGCGCCGGTGCGGAGATCCAGGCTCCGCAGGTTGTAGATCTCGTCGTCCTCGTTGGACGAGTAGTAGATCCTCGTGCCATCGCCCGAGAAGACGGGCGTCGAGTCCTCGAAGGTGCCGAAGGTCAGCTGGGTCTTCTTCGAGGGGTCGGCGAGAGGGAAGGTGAAGAGCTTCGAGTAGCCGCTCACCCGCCGGCTGTAGACGATCGAGGTTCCCGTCGGGAGAGACCTGCGGATCGGAGTCGTAGAACGCGTCCTGGGTCAGGTTCTTGTACTGGCCGCTGTCGAGGTCCACGATCCAGATGTCCGAGACCCCCTCCTTCAGGGCCGCGAAGACGGCGTGGTGCCCGTCGGGGAGAAGGCAGGGGGACATGACCTCGTCGAGGGCGACGGGAATGCGTTTGACGATGTGGCCGTCGAGGACCGAGACCAGGAAGAGGCTGCGCCCCTTCCCCGTCCGGGCGAAGAAAGCCACGGTGTCGCCGTTCGGGTCGAAGGCGAGGGACCGCCCGATGCCCCGGGCCGTGAAGTTCAGCGAGAGGTTCTCGTAGCGGCCCGTCGGTCCCGTGAGGCGGTTGATGACCGAGCCGTCGCGTGACGAGAGCAGGACGATGTCGGCCTCCCCCTCGGAGCGGTTCGCCGTGATGGCGGCGACCATCTCTCCCGACGGGCTCGCCGCCGCGGCGTAGACCCCGCTGTACGACGTCCGTTCGGGGTTCGGGGATATGTTCTTGCCGAAATCGCTCGGCCTCTGCTTGTCGCGGTAGGGCTTGAAGCGCTCCTTCAGCCACTTGTCGTAGGCCTCGTCGAACTCCTCGGGCTTGATCCGGAACGCCTGCTGGTAGATGTCGTCGAGGTTGCCCCCGACGATGTTCTTCCGCCAGGTGTACAGGAACTGCCGGATCCCCTCCTTGCCGTAGCGCGCTTCGATGAACTCGAACGCCGCGTGGCCGAAGTTGTAGGCCTCGCGTCCCGACAGCGCCTCGTACTCGCTCTTGGAGATCTTCGGCACCTTGTCGGTCACTGCCGCGTCGCGAATCGTCATGACGTCGAGAGGATCCCAGAGGCCGCGCATGTAGTCGGCCAGGCCCTCGTCGATCCAGAGAGGCACGGTCCTCTGGAGCAGGCTCCTCGGGATGAGGTCGAACTCGAAGACGTGGGTGAGCTCGTGGGTGATGAGGCCCTGCAGCCGGTCCGGGGGTTCGTCGATGGGCACGACCATCCGGTCGCGGACGGGCTCGGTGAACGCCAGGGCTCCTTCGGGCACGAAGCCGGACGTCAGGTTGGTCTGCTCGAACTCCGAGTGGGTCTTGTAGAGGATGAGGGGTATGGGGAACGTGATCTCGTGCTTCAGGCCGCTGGAGATCTTCTGGTAGCCGCTCTCGGCGTAGGACGTCAGCCGGCCGAGGTGCTGCTCGAACTCGGGGTAGTAGTAGACCTCGAAGTGCGGGCTCCTGTAGATCCGCCAGGCGAAGTTGTCGTACTTGACCTTGTTCTTGCCGAAGTACGGGATGAACTGCGCCGAGGCTGAGGGCGCCCCCGCCAGGAGGAGAAGAAGGCTCGTCGCCACCCACCGCCCCGGGAGGGATGCTGGTCGCGTTCTCATGGGTATCCCTATCGCAGGAGGACCCGCGTCCCGCGGATTCTCTGGGGGGAGATCACCCCGAGGAAGTTCGGCAGGAGCCGATCCATGAGCTCGAAGTAGGACGACAGCGGCGAGACCTTCTGGTCCTCGCCGTAAAGAACCTCCTCTGAGAACTTCTCCTTGTGCAGCGTCGCGCCCGTCTTCCCGTCGATGAAGTAGAACTCGGCCGTGAGGGTGAAGCCCTTGCGCTCGAGGTAGCGGTTGCCCCGAACCATGCGCGCCGCGTTCGTTCCCGGGTCCCGCACGACGCGCTCCTCCGACTGAAAGCCCGAGCGGTTCTGCTCGTCGAAGCCGACCCTCCCGGTGACGATGAGGGGGTTCTGGTACTCCTCGCCGATCTTCCGCCAGAACTCGGCGTCCTGGAAGATGCGGTCGACCTCGAGGCGGTACTGCTCGCGCTCCTGCCGCCCGATCTTGTCGGGGTCGCCCAGGCCCGCACGAACCTTGTCCAGCGCGTCCAGGAGGGGCGGCCGGTCGGGCTCGAGCACCTGGAGCTTGGACACCGACCGAAGCTGGTTCTGGAGCAGGCGCGCGGTCTCGGCCGGGAGGTCGATGTCGACGTTGGCCTGGTCGGTCACGAATCCCGCCACGAGGACGCGGCGGAAGGCCGAGACGTCCAGCTTCGACTTCAGCGGCGTCTCGATCGGGACCTCGACGAAGCTCGCGCACGCCGAGGCGAGGAGGCCGACGAGCGGGAGGAGGACGGCGCTAGGGCTTCTTCTTCGACTTCCGGTTGCGCTTGTCATCGGCCTCCCGGAACAGGTCGTAGTTCTGCTGGATGTAGACGTTGCCCGGGCGCAGCTTCAGGGCTTTTTCGTAGGCCTCGCGGGCCTTCTCGAACTCGCCCTGCTGCTCGAGGGCAATGGCGAGGTCGTTCAGGGCCGAAGCGTTGTCGGGATCGACGACGAGGGCCTTCTCGAAGCGAAAGCGGGCTTCCTGCCAGAGCCCCTTCCGGGCGACGTCGATCCCGAAGCCCACCTCCTTCTCGGCCGACGACCCCAGGCTCGTGGCCGCGAGGAGGAGTGACAACAACGGGGCAGCAACGGGCATCACGGCGTCTCCTGTTGCAAGTCGCAAAACGACGAGGATCGATATTATCCGCCGCCTCCAGCCAAAGCAAGGCCGGTGCCACGACGGTCATTGCCGCCGGCGCGAGGCCCGCGGCGGGGCTGTCCGGACCCCTGGACAGAGGTGTGGCCCGCGGCGGACATTGGAGGGGCCGCTCGGCACCGGACCTTGACAGGCCGGGGGTCACCCCTACAATGATGGCCCCTTCCGGGTCAACCCCGGGGGAGAGGAAGCTTGGATCCGAATTTCGATCTGCTGACGCTCGCATTGCTCCCCGACGTCGGGCCGAGGACCGTTCGCGCCCTGGCGGATCGGGGAGCCCTCGGGGATGTCCTGGCGCGCCCCGGGAGAACGCCGATCTGCTCTCGGCCCCGGCCCTGGCCCTGCTCGAGTCGGGGGAAGCCCGTCGGATCGCCGAGAGGGAGCGAGCCAGTGCAGTGGCCCTCGGGCTGAGGATCGTGGCCCTCGGCGATGCCGCCTATCCCGCCCTTCTCCGCCAGATCTACGATCCTCCTCCGGTGCTCTTCGTCCGCGGGAGCCTTCACCCCGACGAGGGGGACGCGAGCGTGACCATCGTGGGGTCGCGGGCGGCGTCCCCGCGGGGGAGCAGCCTGGCGCGGAGCCTTTCCCGCGACCTGGCGGCGTCCGGAGCCACGATCGTGTCGGGGCTGGCCAGGGGGATCGACAGCGCGGCCCACCGGGGAGCCTTCGACGCGGGCGGTCGCACGATCGCCGTCCTGGGATCGGGGCTCGACCGCATCTACCCCAGGGAGAACGAGTGCCTCGTCGGCGCCATCGCCGAGCGCGGCGCGGTCGTGTCGGAGTTCCCTCTGGGAACCGCCCCTGCCCCGGGGAACTTTCCCAGGCGGAACCGCGTCCTTGCCGGGTGGAGTCGGGCCGTCGTGGTGGTCGAGGCGGCGCGACGGAGCGGCGCCCTCGTCACGGCGCGGGTGGCTCTCGAGGAGGGTCGCGACGTCCTGGCGGTGCCCGGTCACCCCGCCGATGCGGCCTCGGCCGGAACGAACCAGCTGATCTTCGACGGGGCGCCGCTCGTCCGCGACGCCGCCGACGTGGCGCTCCACCTCGGATTCGAGCTCCGCGAGGCGTCGTCCGCGGCGCTCCCTGGACGACGACGACGTGCTCCAGGCCCTGAAGCCCGGGAGCCCGACGAGCCTCGCGGACCTTCAGGGGCAGTGCCGGCGAACGACCGCCGAGCTCTTGGCCCGCCTCACGGAGCTGGAGCTGACAGACCGGGTGCGTCGACTCCCCGGGCCGCTCTTCGTGCGACCCTAGGAAGTCAGGGAAGGCAATTGGCCAAGAATCTCGTCATCGTCGAATCGCCCGCCAAGGCGAAGACCATCAACAAGTATCTCGGGCGCGACTTCATCGTGAAGGCGTCGATGGGACACGTCCGCGACCTGCCGAAGAAGAGCCTCGGCGTCGACGTGAAGAAGGGCTTCGCCGCGGAGTACGAGGTCCTGGCGACCCGGAAGAAGATCCTCGACGAGCTGAAGGCCGCCGCCAAGGACGCGACGGCGATCTTCCTGGCCGCCGACCCGGATCGCGAGGGAGAGGCGATCTGCTGGCACCTGGCCGAGGAGCTGACGGGCCGGTCGAAGAAGAAGAAGAAGGTCCATCGCGTGGTGTTCAACGAGATCACCAAGCGAGCGATAGAACAGGCCTTCGAGAACCCCGGCCAGGTCGATCCGAAGAAGGTCGATGCCCAGCAGGCGCGGCGGATCCTCGACCGCCTGGTGGGCTACAAGGTGAGCCCGATCCTCTGGGACAAGGTCCGCCGCGGCCTCTCGGCCGGGCGCGTCCAGTCCGTCGCGCTCCGGCTCATCTGCGACCGCGAACGCGAGATCCGCGCCTTCGTTCCCGAGGAGTACTGGACGGTCCTGGCCCACCTCGAGGGAGCGGAGCCCCCGGTCTTTCCGGCCCACCTCGCGAAGAAGGACGGGAAGAACGTCGAGATCGTCAACGGCGAACAGGCCGCCGCCGTCCGGCAGGACTTGGAGTCGGCCGCCTACCGCGTCCAGAAGGTCCAGGCCAAGGAGCGGAGGCGCAACCCCGTGCCCCCGTTCATCACCAGCAAGCTCCAGCAGGAGGCCTTCAAGAAGCTCCGCTTCTCGGTGAAGAAGACGATGCAGGTGGCTCAACGCCTGTACGAGGGCGTCGAGCTCGGCGCCGACGGGAGCGTCGGCCTCATCACGTACATGAGGACGGACTCCACCCGCGTGAGCGACGAGGCCCTGACGTCGGTGCGGAGCCGAATCGAGTCCACCTACGGCGCGGACTTCGTCCCCGAGAAGCCGGTCCTCTACAAGACGAAGAAGGACGCCCAGGACGCCCACGAGGCCATCCGGCCGACCTATCTCGACCGCGACCCCGAAGGCATCAAGCGCTTCTTGTCCAAGGACGAGTACGCCCTCTACAAGCTCATCTGGAACCGCTTCGTGGCCTCGCAGATGCGGCCGGCCGTCTACGACGAGACGGTCGTGGACATCGAGGCAGGCCCCTACCTGCTCCGCGCCAAGGGATCGACGCTGAGGTTCAGGGGCTTCCTGGCCGTGTACGAGGAATCTCCCGACGAGAAGCGCGAGGAGAAGCCGAAAGCGGAAACCGACGCCGCCGCCGGCGAAGAGGCGACCCCGCAGGACGCCGCGACCCAGCTGCCTCCCCTCGCCGAAGGGGACGTCCTCGCCCTCAAGAAGCTCGACACGGACCAGCACTTCACCCAGCCCCCGCCCCGTTTCAGCGAGGCCTCTCTCGTGAAGGAGCTGGAGGAGAACGGCATCGGCCGCCCCTCGACGTATGCCTCCATCATGGCCACGATCGAGGCCCGCGAGTACATGGAGAAGCGGGAAGCAAAGCTCTACCCGACGGAGCTCGGGTTCCTGGTGACCGATCTGCTCGTCCAGCACTTCCAGGACATCATGAACGTCGAGTACACCGCGGCCATGGAGCAGGAGCTGGACGAGATCGAGGAGGGAAAGGACAACCTCCTCAACACCCTGAACCAGTTCTGGAAGAAGTTCGAGAAGGACCTGAAGCTCGCCTCCAAGGAGATGGAGAACATCAAGGGGAAGGAGGAGCCCACCGACGAGGTCTGCGACAAGTGCGGCTCCAAGATGGTCATCAAGTGGGGCCGCTACGGGAAGTTCCTCGCCTGCTCCAACTACCCCGAGTGCAAGAACACGCGACAGATGGCCGGAGGCGAAGGCGCCGACACACCCGAGGTCCACGAGGACGTGGCCAAGGAGGTCTGCCCCAAGGACGGGCAGCCGATGGTCCTGAAGAAGGGGCGCTTCGGCCCCTTCCTCGCGTGCAGCACCTACCCCGAGTGCAAGACCACGAAGCGGCTGGTACGGGGGGAGGGCGGGAAGCTCCAGGTCGAACAGCTGGCGCCCATCGACGAGAAATGCCCGGATTGCGGCAGCGACCTGATGTGGCGGCGCGGGCAGGTTCGGCGCCTTCATCGCCTGCAGCAACTACCCGACGTGCAAGTACATCAAGAAGAAGGAAGCCCGCGAGATCGGGCTCCTCTGCCCCGATTGCGGGCAGGGGCAGGTGGTCGAGCGCAAAGGGCGCTGGGGACGCTTCTTCTACGGCTGCAAGCGGTACCCCGACTGCAAGTTCACCCAGTACAACAAGCCCATCGCCGAGGCCTGCCCCGACTGCGGCCGCTCCTACCTCCTCGAGAAGGAGACCAAGAAGGAAGGCAAGGTCGTCTTCTGCGGCAACGAGGCGTGCCACTACAAGCGCGACGCGGCCTGACCGCCCGACGTAGAGCGTAAGCCCCGACGGAAGACGTAAAGGGCGTGCGCCTATAATCGAGGGATGGCGGCACGCGTGACGATCGTCGGGGGAGGGCTCGCGGGGAGTGAGGCCGCGTGGCAGCTCGCCCGTCGCGGCGTCGAAGTGGACCTCCACGAGATGCGCCCGGGCGTCGCGACGCCCGTCCACCAGACCGGGGACTTCGCCGAGCTCGTCTGTTCCAACAGCCTGCGGGGCAACGCCCTCGACCAGGCCGCCGGTCTCCTCAAGGAGGAGATGCGGCGCATGGACTCCCTGGTGATCCGAGTGGCCGACGCGACGCAGGTGCCGGCCGGGAGCGCCCTCGCCGTCGACCGAGGGCTGTTCGCCCGTCGGATCACCGAGGCCGTGGAGGCTCTCCCCGGCGTCCGGGTCCACCGCGGTGAGGTACCGAAGATCCCCGCCGACCCCGTCACGATCGTCGCCACGGGGCCGCTCACGTCCGCGAGCCTCGCCGCCGAGGTGGCCGACTTCGTGGGGCAGACCCACCTCCACTTCTACGACGCCGTCAGCCCGGTGGTGGAGGCCGACACCATCGACCTCTCGAAGGCCTTCAAGGCCTCGCGCTACGGCAAGGGCGGGGACGACTACGTCAACTGCCCCCTCACCGAGGAGCAGTACCGCGCGTTCTTCGGCGCCCTGACCACGGCGGAATGCGCATCGGTCCACACCTTCGAGAAGGAGTTCTTCTTCGAGGGATGCCTGCCCGTCGAGGTCATCGCGAGCCGAGGCCCCGAGACGCTGCTCTTCGGACCGATGAAGCCCGTGGGGCTCACCGATCCGGCCACGGGTCGGCGGCCCTTCGCCGTGGTGCAGCTGCGCCAGGACAACCTCGCGGCGAGCCACTACTCCATGGTCGGGTTCCAGACGCAGCTCAAGTGGGGAGAGCAGAAGCGGGTCCTCCGGATGATCCCGGGCCTCGAGTGAGCCGAGTTCGTCCGCTTCGGCATGATCCACCGCAACACCTACGTGAACGCCCCCTCCTGCCTCGAGCCCACGTTCGAGACGCGCCGCCGCCCCGGGCTCTTCTTCGCCGGCCAGATGTCCGGGGTCGAGGGGTACGTCGAATCCGCGGCCTCGGGCCTCCTCGCGGGCATCGGCGCCGCGTTTCGAGCCGCCGGCTCGGTACCGCCCGCCTTTCCCCGAGGCGACCGCCCTCGGCGCCCTGGGCCGGTACATCGCCCGGAGCGACCCGAAGCACTACCAGCCCACCAACATCGCCTTTGGCCTTCTTCCCGAGCTTCCGCAGAGGGTCCGCGACAAGTCGAAGAGGCGCCTCGCACTCTCGAGACGGGCCCTGGCGGCGCTCGACGGGTTTCGCTCCGAGCTGGACGGGGGCGGCGTGCCGCTCGCTCCCACCCTCATCACCGGTTGAGGGGGCGTTGAAGAAGGAGATCGCCGCCTTCGTGAGATATCTCGAGGGGGAGCGCAACGCGTCCCCCCACACCCTCCGGGCGTACGGCGAGGACCTCGAGCAATTCGCCGAGTTCGCCCGGGACGAGCTGGGGCGGCAGCCGCGTCCCGCCGACGTCGACCACCTGATGGTGCGGGGGTTCCTCGCGCGCCTTCACCGCGACGGCCTCGCCAAGGTCTCGTCGGGGCGAAAGCTCGCCGCCCTCAGGACCTTCTTCCGCTTCCTGTGCCGCGAGGGCGTCCTCGACCGCAACCCCGCCCGGTCGCTCCTCGCGCCGCGGGTCGAGCGGCGGATCCCGTCCCATCTCGACGAAGGGGAGGTCGATCGCCTCCTCGACGTTCCCGGAGACGGCGCCGCGGCCGTCAGGGCTCGCGCCCTCCTGGAGCTGCTCTACGCCACCGGCATCCGGTGCGCGGAGCTCGTGGGCCTCGACGCCGCCGAAGTCGACCTGGACGCTCGCCTGGCCCGGGTCCTCGGCAAGGGCCGGAAGGAGAGGATCGTCCCCTTCGGCACACGCGCCGCCGAGGCTCTCCGGAAGTACCTCCCGGTGCGGTCCGCCGCCGGCCCGCGGGACGACGCGCTGTTCGTGAACGCCCGGGGAGGCCGCCTCACCGACCGCAGCGTGCGCCTGATCCTGGCGGCCCGTGTGCGCCAGGTTGCGCTCGCGCGGCGGATCAGCCCCCACACCCTCCGCCACAGCTTCGCCACCCACCTGCTGGAGCGGGGCGCGGACCTTCGCGCGATCCAGGAGCTCCTCGGCCATGCCAGCCTCTCCACGACCCAGCGATACACCCACGTGAACGCGCGCCACCTGATCGAGATCTACAAGAAGGCGCACCCGCGGGCGTGAAAAAAGACGTCTCGGGGCAGACTTCGGGCGCCGCAGCTGCGTCTTAAGGACTGGAGCATGGGACCCACCGACGAGGAGCTGGTGGAGGCGTTTCGGGGGGGCGACCTCGCCGCCTTCGACGTCCTGGTGCGCCGTTGGGACCGGAAGATCCGGGGGGCGATCCACAGGATTCTCGGCAGCGAGGACGACGCCCGCGACCTCTGCCAGGAGACCTTCCTGAAGGCCTACCGCGCCCTCGGGACGTTCAAGGGCGAGGCGCGCTTCTCGTCGTGGCTGTACCAGATCGCCTTGAACCTCTGCCGGGACCGGATGCGCCGACGGAGGGGCAAGACGCTCGTCAGCCTCGGGGAGCTCGAAGAGGACGGCATGGGGCTCGTGAACGGGCCGGGCCGGCCCACAGCCCTCGATCTCGTCGAGGCGGGGGACCTGGCACGGGCCGTCGCGGCGGCGGTCGCCGCACTGCCCGAGGAGCAGCGGGAGATCATCGTTCTCAAGGAATATCAGGAGCTCACTTTCGTCGAGATCGCCGAGGTGCTCGGGGTTCCACTGTCCACGGTGAAGACGCGCCTCTATCGGGGGCTCGGTCAGCTGCGCGTGGATCTCGAGAGACAGGGAATCCGTCGGGGGGCCCCGGTTCCGGCGGCCCTCTCGTGACGGGGAAAGAGACGAGCGGAGAAGGAGACGACATGGAGTGCAGGGCTCTTCGCGAAGAGATGATGGAGGTTCTCTACGGAGAGGCCTCCGCGGCGACGGTACGGCTCGTGGAGAAGCACGCCGACGCGTGCGACGCGTGCCGGGAGGAGCTCACCGCCCTGCGGCGGCTGCGGCAGGACCTCGGGGCCTGGGCGCTCGTCGAGCGCGGCGTCCCCGGCGGCCGGCGCACGATGGCCGCGTCCTGGCTCGGGTTCGCCGCCGCGGCCGTCCTCCTCGTCGGCCTGGGCACGGCCCTCGGCTTCAGCGTGGCCGAGGCCCGCCTCGGCCGTCTCCTGGACGCCCGCGAGGCCCGCCAGCGGGAGGAGATCGGCGCGCTCCGAGCCGAGGTCCAGGGCGCGCCCCCCCAGGACGATGCGGCGGTCATCGAGAAGGTGGAGGCCCGGATCCGCCAGAGCGAGGCCCGCCAGGCCTTGTTCCTGAAGGAGCAGCTCGCCGAGTTCGGCGATCGGACCGAGGCGCAGAGGCGCTACGACCTGGCCCGTGTGAGCGCCGGGCTGTCCTACCTCGACGGCAAGACCGGCCAGACGGTGGCCCGTCAGACCGAGCTCATGGGCTATGTTCTCCAGGCCTCGCAGAAGAGGTGACGTGATGAAGGCACACCGTCTCGCATGGATCCTCGCCCTCGTCGCGCTGCCCGCGCCGACCGCCGCCCGAGCCCAGGAGCCGGCCGATCCGCGCGGGGACCTCGGGGACATGGAGGCGGTGCTCGACCGGGTCGTCCGCAAGGTCAGCGAGCCAGCCGCGGCCCCCTTCTTCGGGAGCAGCGAAGCCAGCCACGCCTACCGCCTGGCCGGCTACGGCGCCCTCTTCGTCGTGCCGCCGCGCGCCCTGCCGCGGGCCGGCAAGGTCGTCATCGTTCGCCGGCAAGGTCCCGACGAGTCCGTGGTCGAGTGGTCCGAAGAGACGGCTCCCGAGGCGCCGACCCGCGACATGCAGCGCGCCGTGTCCGAGCTCCACGGCCGGGAGGCCACGATCCAGAAGGAGATCCAGGCCCAGACGCGCTCCCGCGCGAGGGAGAACCGCGAGAAGGAGCTTCGGGCCATCGAGGAGAAGGTCGAAGCGCTCCAAAGAGAGGCCCAGCATGCCCGCCAGGATGCCGAGCGGGCCCTGGAGAGGGCCATGCAGGAGGCCATGCGGGACGTGCAGGCGCCCCCCGCGCCGCTCCCGCCTCCTGCGCCGCTCCCGCCTCCGAGCTCGCTGGCCCCCCTCGCGCCGGCGCCTCCGTGGCGGTTCTGGTTCAACAGCGAGGAACGAGACGACTCGCGCGGCCCCGAACGGGTCGTGGCCGACGTCAAGGCAGCCGTGGCCCAGGCCCTGGAGACCCACGGGGCGCGCCTCCGCTCCGTCCGACCCGACGAGTTCGTCACGGTCGCCGTCGACTTCGTCTCCCCCTGGGGCTTCGACGACGAGACCCGCGCGGAAAAGACCGTGATCGTCCGCGTCCGCAAGAGGGACTTGGAAGAGAGACAGGCCGGGAAGATCGCCTCGGAGGAGCTCAAGAAGCGCTTCGAGTACGTCGAGTACTAGGAGCGCCGCAAGAGCAGGAACAGGGTCACGACAGCGAGAGTACCGTCGGTCGCCGCGAAGAGGAGGAACGACGACGGCGAGCCTCGCATGACGTGGTCCGCCACGAAGAGGAAGGCGCCGAGGCCCTTGGCCAGGACGCCCGCGGCCCAGAGATACCCCCGCCGCGCCTCGGCGTCCCGGGCGGCCCAGAAATAGCCCGCGGCCAATGCCAGGGCGAAGACGCCGTTCAGTTGCGCGTTCAGCACGGGGACCGGGGGCGGCGCGCCGAACAGACGCGCGGCGGCCTCCGGTGCCAGCAGCATGGGCGCCGCCAGCAGAAGGTCGTAGAGACCCGACACGAGGGCCAGCGTCTTGAGGTCCATGGCGAGCGTCCCTATACTAAGCCTTCACGGCGGCGAGCCGTGAGGCCCTCATGGACGCGCCACCCCTTCACGGAACCCGCACGCCTGCGATCCTTCGCGCCGGCTACCCCCCCATCGTCGGTGCCGGACAGGCGAGATCCTGATCCGCTCCGCCCATACCGGTTCGGAGCCGGCACGGGGTCGGCTCCTCGACGTGGTCCTGACCGCCGCCCTGGTCGTCGCGGCGTGCGGCAAGCGCGGCGATCCTCTCCCGCCCCTGCGCCAGGTGCCCCAGCCCGTCACGGACTTCAAGGTGGCACAGCGCGGCGATGAGATCGAGGTGTCTCTCCTGGCTCCCCGGGCGTTCACCGACGGGAAGCGTCTGCCCGTTCTCGAGGTCGAGATCCTCAGAGCCCCGGCGGAAGGGGCCTTCGACAAGGTCGCGCAGCCGACGCTTCGGAAGGCGGCTCCCGGGGAGCGGATCGTCAGCCGCGAGCCCCTCCCGCCCGTAGGCACCGTCATGCGCCTCGCCGCGCGAGCCCGGGTCAAAGGGCGCCCGTCGACCCAGTCGGCGGTCGCGAGCCTCACGGTCGCCGCCACGCCGCCGGCCCCTTCCGGTCTCTCGGCACGGTCGGCGGAGAAGGGCGTGGCCCTCTCGTGGACCGCCCCGCCGGAGATCGAGGAGCCGTCGTTCTTCGTCTATCGGCGGTCCAAGACCGGGGACTACGTGCTCCCCTTGCAGGACAAGCCGACCACCGGCGTGGTGACCGTCGACGAAAAGGCGTTGCCGGGGGATTCGTCGTGCTTCGTGGTCCGTACGGTCTCGTCCACGGCCCCGCTCGTGGAGAGCGCCGCCTCAGACGAGGCGTGCCTCACCGTCGAGGACGTCGCTGCCCCCGCGACGCCCTTGGGTGTGGCGGCCCAGCCGAAAGAAGGGGGCCTCGAGGTCTCGTGGAGCCCATCCCCGGAGGCGGATCTGGCCGCCTACCGCGTCTATCGCTGGTCGCAGGGCGCGTCGGTGGCCCGGATCGCGGAGGTGCCCGCGGGGGAGACGACCTATCTCGACGCGGAGGCCCCGGCGGGCGTCGTCGTCCGCTACAGCGTCAGCGCCGTCGACAAGAGCGGCAACGAGAGCGGGAAGTCGCCCGCCGCTTCGGCGAGTCGTCCGTGATGCCCCGCCGCCCGCTCCGCGCTATCATTTCCGACTGATGCCCATCTACGAATACGTCTGCTCGGACTGTCGCGCCGCCTTCGAGAAGCTGGTCCGTCGCTGGGGAGAGAAGGTGACCTGTCCCACGTGCCGCAGCGCCGCCGTGGACAAGCAGATCTCGACCTTCGCGGTGGCCTCTTCCTCGGCGGGCTCCCAGGGCTTCGAGGCATGCGGCCGGCCCGACGGGGGATGCGGAGCCTCTGCGTGCGGCGGTGGCGGATGCGGCCTGCCCAACTGAGCCCGCCGGCGGAGCGCCTCGGGTGAGCCCTTCCCCCATCGACGTCCTGCGCGCCAAGGTGCGCCGCGCCGAGGAAGGGGGGGGTGCGGAGCGCCGGGAGCGTCAGCACGCCGAGGGGAAGCTGACGGCCCGCGAGCGCGTGGAGATCCTCCTCGACGAGGGCTCCTTCGAGGAGCTCGACAAGCTGGTCGAGCACCGGTGCCTCGATTTCGGAATGGCGGAACAGAAGGTCCCCGGCGACGGCGTCGTCTCGGGTCTCGGCCGCATCGACGGTCGAGCGGTTGCGGTCTTCGCCCAGGACTTCACCGTCTTCGGGGGCTCGCTGTCCGAGACCAACGCCCAGAAGATCTGCAAGGTGATGGACCTCGCCATGCGCCTGGGCGCCCCGGTCATCGGCCTCAACGACTCCGGGGGAGCCCGCATCCAGGAGGGCGTGGCCTCTCTCGGCGGCTACGCCGACATCTTCCTCCGGAACACCCTGGCCTCGGGCGTCGTCCCGCAGATCTCCGCGATCCTCGGCCCCTGCGCGGGCGGCGCGGTCTACAGCCCCGCCATCACCGACTTCACCGTCATGGTCAAGGACACCGCCTACATGTTCGTGACCGGTCCCGACGTGATCCGGACGGTGACCCACGAGGAGGTCACCAAGGAGAGCCTGGGCGGGGCGCTCACCCACAACGCAAAGTCCGGGGTCGCGCATTTCGCGGTCGACGACGACCGCGCCTGCTTGGCGCTGATTCGCGAGCTCGTCTCCTACCTTCCGTCCAACAACCTCGAGGAGCCCCCCCGCGGCCCCGCCGACGATCCACCCGACAGGGAAGAGGCGTCTCTCGACGGCCTCATTCCGGCCGAGGCCAACAAGCCCTACGACATGAAGGCCCTCATCGCGGGGGTCGTCGACCACGGGCGGTTTCTCGAGGTGCACGCGCACTTCGCGCCCAACATCGTCGTGGGTTTCGCCCGTTTCGGCGGCCGCAGCGTCGGCATCGTGGCCAACCAGCCGGCGGTCCTGGCCGGCTGTCTCGACATCGACGCCTCGGTGAAGGGCGCCCGTTTCGTCCGCTTCTGCGACGCGTTCAACATCCCCCTCGTCACCTTCGAGGACGTGCCGGGATTCCTCCCAGGGACCGCCCAGGAATGGGGCGGCATCATCCGTCACGGGGCCAAGCTCCTCTTCGCCTTCGCCGAGGCCACCGTTCCCAAGATCACGGTCATCACCCGCAAGGCCTACGGCGGCGCGTACTGCGTGATGTCGAGCAAGCATCTGCGCACCGACCTGAACCTGGCCTACCCGACCGCCGAGATCGCGGTGATGGGCCCCGAGGGGGCGGTGAACGTCCTTTATCGGCGCGAGATCCAGAAAGCCGAGGATCCCGACGCCCTCCGCCGCCAGAAGGTCCAGGAGTTTCGCGACAAGTTCGCCAACCCATACGTGGCCGCCGACCGCGGCTTCGTGGACGCCATCATCGAGCCCCGGGCGACCCGGAGACGGATCATCGCCGGTCTCGAGATGATCCGGACGAAGCGCGACAAGAACCCGCCCAAGAAGCACGGCAACATCCCCCTGTGACCTTCAAGAAGATCCTCGTGGCGAACCGCGGGGAGATCGCGGTCCGGGTAATGAGGGCCTGCCGCGAGATGGAGATCGCCAGCGTGGCCGTCTATTCCGAGGCCGACCGGGGAGCGCCCCACGTCGCGATGGCCGACGAGGCCGTCCTCATCGGACCGGCGCCCTCGCGCGACTCCTACCTCCGGGCCGACCGCGTCCTGGAGGCTGCCGTGGCCACCGGGGCGGAGGCCATCCACCCCGGCTACGGCTTCCTCGCCGAGAACCCGGCCTTCGCCCGCGCGTGCACGGATGCGGGGCTCGTCTTCATCGGTCCCCGGAGCGAGACCATAGCCCTCATGGGGGAAAAGACCTCGGCGCGCCGTCTGGCGGTCGACGCCGGCGTCCCGGTGGTGCCGGGGAGCCTCGAGCCCGGTTCCGGGATCGACGAGATACGAGCCGAAGCCGAGCGCCTGGGCTTTCCCGTCCTCCTGAAGGCCGCCTCGGGCGGTGGCGGTAAAGGCATGCGCCTCGTGGACTCCCATGGCGCCCTGGAGGCGGCGCTCCGGCGTGTCCGCGGAGAGGCCAAGAGCGCCTTCGGCGACGACCGGGTCTACGTCGAAAAGGCCATCGCGAGGCCTCACCACATCGAGATACAGGTCCTTGCCGACCACCACGGGAACGCGGTCCACCTGTTCGAGCGGGAGTGCTCCATTCAGCGCCGCCATCAGAAGGTGATCGAAGAGAGCCCCTCGCCATTCGTGACGGCGGAGCTTCGGTCACAAATGGGCGCCCTCGCCCTGGCCCTCGTCGGCAGGACCGGGTACCGGAACGCGGGAACCCTCGAATTCCTGGTGGACCAGCAGCGGCGCCCCTACTTCCTCGAGATGAACACCCGCCTGCAGGTGGAGCATCCCGTCACGGAGATGGTGACCGGGCTCGATCTCGTGAAGCTGCAGGTACGAATCGCCGCCGGAGAGCGCTTGCCCTTCACCCAGGAGGACCTGCGTCAAACGGGCCATGCCATCGAATGCCGGGTCTATGCCGAAGATCCGGACCAGGGGTTCCTTCCGAGCCCCGGCCGGATCGCGGCCGTCCGCCCGCCGGGCGGCCCGGGGATCCGGGACGATTCCGGGATCTGCGCCGGCTACGACGTTTCCGTCGACTACGACCCGCTCCTGTCCAAGGTGATCGCCCATGGGGAGGATCGCGGGGCGGCGATGGCTCGGATGCGGCGCGCCGTCTCGGAGTACCGCATCCTCGGCGTCGCCACGACGCTGCCGTTCCACGCCCGGGCTCTGCGCCATCCCGCGTTCATCGCCGGAGACTACGACACCTCTTTCGCCGAGCACCTCGTCGACGAGGCCGACACCCCGGCGGGGCGGAGCCTCGAGGTCGCGCTCGCGGCCGCCGCCATCGCGTCCCTCCGGGCGGCGCGTCCGGTCGTGGCGGAACGCTCCGGCGCTCCCGTTCCGTCGCCATGGTGGCGGGCGGGGCTGCTGGAAGCCCAACGAGGCCGCGAATGATACTGGAGGCCCGGGTCGGCGAGCGTGCGTTCCGGGTCGAGGTGCGCCCGACCGGAGAGCGATACCGAGTCGTCGTCGACGCCCGACCGCTGGAGGTCGATTTCCACGCCTGCGACGATGGACTCGCGAGCCTCCTGGTGGACGGTAGGAGCTACGACGTCGCCCTCGAGCGCCGGCCTCGCGGGTTCACCGTAACGGTGGACGGATGTCGGACGATCGTCGAGATCGGCCCCTCCGCCCCCGCCGGGGTCGCGCCCCGCCACTCCCCGTCCGGCGATTCCCGCCTCGTGGCCCCGATGCCGGGGAAGGTCGTTCGCGTCCTCGTGCCGGCGGGCACAGCCGTCGTGGCGGGACAGGGTCTCGTGGTGATGGAAGCGATGAAGATGGAGAACGAGCTCCTGGCGCCCCGGCCCGGGACGGTCAAGGAGGTCCACGTCCGGGAAGGGCAGGCCGTCGAGACGGGCGCCCTTCTCGTCACCGTGGAGTGACTCCGAGAGCGAGGCTTCCCGTGAATCGCCGCCGGCGTCTCCTCGGCCTCGCGCTCCTCGCCGTCCTCTCCTTCTACGGGTTCCTCCATCTTCCCGGCTGGTCGGCGGCTCTCCTGAGACACGGCCTCGCCTCGTACTTTCGGCGTCCCGCCAGCGTCGGCTCGGTCCGTTTCCACCTGGTGCCCGTCGAGGTCGAGGTCCGCGACGTCCGGGTCGCGGGCCCCACACCCGCGGACCCCCCGTTCCTCGAGGTCCCCCGGCTCGTCGCCGCCCCGGCCCTCTCGCCCTTCTGGGTCGGTGAGGTCGTCCTGTCGCGCCTCCTCGTCCAGGGAGCGGAGATCCGGGTCCGTGCCTTTCCCGACGGAAGCGACGACCTGCCGCACTTCTCGGGGGACACGGGCGGCTCGGGCCTCCGCGTCGAGCGCCTGGTGCTCGAGCGGGGCGAGCTGAAGGTGAACGACCAGCGCGTTCCCCTGGACCTCGAGCTTCCGGCCTTTCGGGGACGTCTCCTTCGTCAGCGCTCGGGCGCCATGGGAGGAACCGTGGCGTTCGGCCCCGGTGGCGCGCGCTTCGGGAACGCGGCGCCCCTTCCGGTGGGCACCGAGATGGACGTCATTCTCGAGGGAGGACGGATCACCGTCACCGCGGCGCATCTCACCGCCCAGCGGACCGACATCGCCTACAGCGGGCGCATCGACCTCGTCCCCCGCCTCCACGGAGACCTGACCCTCGCCGGCGCGGCCGATCTGGGCGTGCTCGACGGGCACGTGGTCCACTCGGGGCTCGACCTCGAAGGGACCGCTCGCTTCGACGGGCGCCTCGACATCGATGTCGCTCACTTCACTCTCGAGGGGCGTGTGGAGGGCAAGGACGGCTCCTTCAAGGGCGTGAGCGCGGCCCGCTTTGCCGGCCGGGTGACCTGGACCCAGGCCGCGCTGGGGCTTCGGGATCTCGACGTCTCGACCCTGGGCGGCTCCGCGCGCGTGGACATACAGGTTCCCCTCCGCGCGGGCCAGGCGCGCCTCAAGGGCCGGATCGAGGGCCTCGACGCCGAAGGCCTACTGATGCCCCTCTTCGCCATCGGCGCGGCCGGCATCGACGCGGCCGCCACGGGGGACGTCTCCCTCGAGTGGCCTCGCGGCGCGCCTCGTCGCCTCTCGGGAGAGATCGTCGCCGACCTCGTGCCGCGCGGCGACGACCGCACGCCCGTCTCCGGCCGCTTCGAGGGGCGTGCGGAGACGGGCGCCCTGTCGGTGCAACGGGCGGATTTTCGCACCCCGCTCACGTGGGCTCGCCTCTCCGGAGCCATCGACGCCGACGACCGCACCGACCTGGCGGTGGACGTGGAGAGCACGGACCTCGGCGCAAGCGACGACCTCCTGGCCCGCCTTCGTCGGGCGCTCGGAGCCGCAGCCGTCCCCACGGGGCTCGCGGGCGCGGGGTCGTTTCACGGTCGCTGGCGTGGGACCCTTCAGGCCCCCGTCGTCGAGGGGCGCTTTACCGGCAAGGACGTCGCCTACCTCGGGGTCGTGTGGGGCGCCGCGGATTGGGCGGGGACCGTGACGAAGGAGGAGGTCGTCTCTCACTCCCTCGTCCTACGCCGTCCCGGGGGGGAGATCTGGCTCGATGGGCGGTCGGACACCGGGAACCCGGGGGTTCGAGACGGCATCGACATCCGCGTCCGGCTCAAGGCGTGGCCCGCCCCGGACCTCGTGCGGGCGCTCGGACTCGCCACCGATCTTGGCGGCCTCCTCACCGGCGAGGCCGCGATCTCCGGCCGCAGGAGCGCTCCGGAAGGGTCGATCCATGTGGCCTCGCCGGAGGGTCGTTGGCTCGGCGTCCCCTTCGCCCACCTCGAGGTCGACGCCGCCCTTCGAGGGGACACGACGGAGATCACGGCGGGCAGCGCCCGTGTCGCCGGAGGAGACGTCTCCTTCAAGGGATCGCGAACGACCGACGGTCTCTACTCCGCCTCGGCGGAAGCCCGGGGCGTGGATGCCGGCGCGCTCCTCTCGCCCGTCACTCCGACCGCCGCCGTGGGGAGGCCAGGTCTCGGGAACGTTGTCGCTCGAAGGGCCGATCGAGCGGCCCACGGTCACCGCGCGTCTCGCCTCCCCCCATCTCTTCCTCGGCGACGAGGGCGTCGGCTCCGTCGAGGCCACGGTGCGAGGGGAGGGAGACGGCTCGCTCCTCGTCGAGGCCCGCTGCCGGTCTCCCCGGGTGGACGTGTCCCTCTCGGGACGGGTCGGTGTCGCGGCTCCCCACGCCGCGGCTCTCCGACTCTCGGTGCGGGACACCAGCATCGACCCGTTCGTTCGAGCCGTGCTACGAAGCCCTCCCGACCCCCGCGACGATCGTCACGACGGGAGAAGGCCGCCTCGAGGGCCCGCTCGACTCGACCGAAGACCTGGTCGGCGACATCGTCCTCCCGGCATTCGAGATCGGCCTGCCCGAGTTCCAGGTGCGGAGCCGCGAGCCGCTCAGGGCCACGTTGTCCCATGGAAGGTTGGAGGTCCGCGACCTGCACCTCACCGGGGAGGGAACGGATCTGGCGGTCGGAGGGACGGCGGTCGTGTTCGGGGACGGCCCCCTCGATCTCTCGGCCCGAGGCGCCGCCGACCTGGGCGTGATCGGCGGCCTCACGCGCCGCCTCCGATGCCACGGGGGCGCCTCCCTCGCGCTCCAGGTCGCCGGGACGCGGCGGCAGCCCAAGGTGGACGGCCGGCTCGACATCGCCGGCGCCGGGGTGCGAATCCGCGGCTTCCCCCACGGGATCGAGAACGTGCGGGGGACGTTGCGTTTCACCGAGACCGCCGCACAGCTCATCGAGACCACCGGGGCGGTCGCGGGTGGCGACGTGACCCTCGAGGGCCAGGCCGCATACGGTCCGAAGGGATCTCCTTCGTTCGAGCTGCGCGGCTTCGGGCCGCGGGCTGGCGCTCCGCTACCCCGAGGGGCTCCGCAGCCTCATCGATGCCGACGTGCGCCTCTTCGGCGACGAGGCCACGCAGTGGCTGACTGGCGACATCGACGTGCGGCAGGCGGTGTGGACGAGGCGCTACGATCTCGCCTCGGAGCTCCTCACGGGGGGCGCGCCGCCGGAGATCACCGGCGGGTCGGCGGCCAGCCTCCGGTTCGATCTCAAGGTCCACGCCCCCGCCACGCTCACCATCGACAACAACCTCGCCACCCTCGTGGCTCGCGCCGACCTCAACCTCCAGGGAACCGAGGCCGAGCCCGCCGTCCTGGGCCACGCCGAGATCGACAGGGGCCGCGTCTACTTCCAGGGGAACACGTACGTCATCCGCCGCGGGACCATCGACTTCGCCAACCCCCGGAAGATCGACCCCCTCTTCGACATCGAGGCCGAGACCCGCCTCCGGTCCTACCGCGTTACCCTGAAGGTCAACGGAACCCTGGAGCGTGTCTATCCGACGCTGACGTCCGACCCGCCTCTCTCCGCTGTGCAGATCCTGAACCTCCTCGCGGGGGCCGACGAGAACACGGTGGCGGGGCTGCAGACCCAGGCCGACCAGGCCCGTCTCGCGGCAACCGGGGCCGCGACCCTCGCCGCCGGAAAGATCGCCGAAGAGGTGGGTCTCGAGAGGGGAGCCGAGAAGCTCCTCGGCCTGAATCGCTTTTCCATCGATCCTTCCGTCGTCCGCGGAGGTGTCACCAACCCGACAGCGCGCCTCACCGTGGGAAAGCGGATCACACCCGACCTGAGCGTGCTCTACTCCGTCGACCTTCGCGGAACCGAGGGGCGGGTGCTCTCGGTGGAATACACCCTCTCGGACCGCCTCTCGGTCCTCTTGACCAGCTCGGACCTCGACGGCCTGGGATTCGACCTGCGCGTGCGCCATTCCCGATGATGCGGAGCGGCGTCGTCACCCTGCTTTTGTCCGTCGGGATCGGCGGGGCCGCCCTCGCCCAGGAGCGGGTGGCCTCCGTGACACTGGACCTCCCGGAGCCCCGGGGCGCTGCGCTCGGCCACTACGTGGCCATCCACGTCGGGGACGTGTTCGACGCCGCAGCGGTCCGCCGATCGGTCGAGCTTCTCTATGCCACCGGCGACTTCGAAGACGTGGCCGTGGAGGCCAGCCGCACCGACAGGGGCGTCGACCTCGTCATTCGCCCGATGCCCGCGCCGCTCCTCCGGGCGGTTCGGTTGGAGGGAGACAAGGTCCTCTCGGCCGGCGCGCTGCGGCGCCTCGCCCGCCTTCGCGACGGGGAGCCGCTCTGGCCCGCCCGGCTCGAAGCCGCCGCCCAGGCGACGGGCGTTGCCCTGGCGGGGGAGGGCTATCTCGAATCCCACGTGACCGGGGAGAGCCGACGCGTGCCGACAGGAGCCGACGCGGTGTTCAGGGTCACCGCAGGCCCTCGCGTTCATGTCGGCCGCGTCTCCCTCGAGGGAGCGTCGCCCCTCTCGTCCCCCAGCCTCCAGGTCCTGGCGCCCCGCACCGGGGAGGTCTTCCGTCGGGGCGCCGCCCAGCGTGCCGCGGCGCGGATCGAAGAGCCACCTCGTGAAGGACGGTCTCTGGCGGGCGCGGGTCGTGTTGGAGGAGGCCTACGACCCGCCGGCCGCCCGCATGGATCTGATCTATCGCATCACGCCGGGTGAGCGAACCGACGTCGAGTTCCGGGGCAGCCCTCTCCCCGGCGGCCTGCGCCGATCGGTCCTCGCGTTGCTTCGCGACGGCGGACTCGAGACCGACGTCCTGGACGAGGCGGGCGACCGCATCGAGGAGGCTCTCCGAGCCGAGGGACACCGGGACGCTTTCGTCTCCCGGCGCGAGGAGACCCGCGGCGGGTGTGCGGGTCATCGTCTACGTCACCGAGCCGGGACCCCGGGCCAGCGTCTCCGGCGTCCGGTTTTCGGGGCTCGAGGACGCGAGGCTGCGCGGCGTCGTCCAGACGACGGCGCCAGGGGTGGTCGTCGATCGAGTCGTCGACGAGGACGTCCACCGGCTGGTGCGGTTCCTTGCCGACCAGGGCTATTCGGACGGCAAGGTCGAGGCGGAGATTCCCGACGGGGGCGGAGAGCTCTCCGTGCACTTCTCGATCCGCCCCGGTCCCCGAACCCTCGTCCGCTCCGCGCAGGTGGACACAGGGGGCACCGAGGCGCCGCCCACGGCGTCGGACCTCCGAACCAGGGCCGGCGAGCCCTACCGCGTCCGCGACGTCGCCGCGGACCGGGAAGCCCTTCTCGCAGCGTATCGGAATCGCGGCCACCTCCAGGTGACGGTGGTCCCGGAGGTGTCCCTCTCGGAGGAGAGGGACGAAGCCACCGTCGTCTTCCGCATCACCCCGGGTCCCTTGACGGAGGTGGACCGGGTGATCGTCGCCCGCCTCGGCATCACGCGCCCCGAGGTCGTGAGCCGAGAGCTGACCTTCAAGGAAGGATCTCCGCTGGGCCTCTCCGAGGTCCTGGAAAGCCAGCGGCGTCTCTCCGCCCTCGGGATCTTCTCCCGCGTGAACATCAGCGAGATGGACCCCGAGGCCGTCGAGCGGCGGACCCTCGTCGTGGCGGCCGAGGAAGCGCCCCGCACCACGATTGCCTACGCCGTCGGCTACGCCGAGCGGGATCTCGTCAGAGGGAGCGTCGAGGTCACACGCCGCAACCTGTTCGGTCTGGACCGGAGCTTGACCGCGTTTGCGAGAGGCAGCTTCCGCGGCAACCGGCTTCTCACCACGTTCCGCGAGCCCTACCTCTTCGGCCGCAAGCTGGCGCTCTTCGTCACCGGCTTCCGGGAGGAAGAGGAGCGCGATGGGTTCTCCTACATCCGATACGGCGGCCTGCTCCAGACGGCCCTCCGAGCGGGGGCCCACCGCGGCCTGATCCTGCGCTTCTCGTACCAGAAGACCGATCTCTTCGACGTCACCGTGCCCGTCGACGAGATCGACCGTCAGTTCCAGACCTCCACGTCCGCCGGCCCGTCGGCCTCGCTCATCGAGGACACCCGCGACGACCCCCTCGACCCCCACGCGGGCCACTTCTTCAGCACGGACCTCCAGCTCTCCGACGCGATCTTCGGCGGCGACAACTTCGTCAAGAGCTTCCTCCAGCTGGCCGGGTTCCGGCAGATCTACCCTCGCGTGTTGCTGGCCCTCTCGGGCCGCGTGGGTCTGGCCGCGACCCTCCGGCCGGGGGATCCGGACCGCCTTCCCTTGCCGGACCGTTTCTTCGCGGGAGGGGACAACAGCCTGCGCGGTTTCCCCCTCGACATGGTGGGCCCGCTCGTGCCCTCCAGCTCCGGCGGCCTGGTTCCGACGGGGGGCAACGCCGTGCTCCTGGGCAGCGCCGAGCTCCGGATCGACGCGGCCCGCCGGCTGGGCGTGACGGTCTTCAGCGACTCCGGCAACGTCTACCCCCTCGTCCCGGACATCACCTTGAGCGACGTCCGGTACACCGCGGGCCTGGGCCTTCGCTACAAGACCGCCCTCGGGCCCCTGCGCGTCGATTGGGGCTACAAGCTCAATCGACGGCCCGGCGAATCCGCAAGCCACTTCCACTTCACGATCGGCAATGCGTTCTGAGTTGACGGTCGCAGCGGCCGCCTGCCTCCTGAGCCTGGGTCCGCCGGTCTCGGCGGGCGAGGTCGTGGAGACGGATACTCGCGGTCGTCGACACGCGCCCCGTCCTGCTGTCGGAGACGGTGGTCCTCGAGAGGGTCCGCGGCGTCGATCGGGCCGCCGCTCTCGAGGCCCTCGTCGACGAGCGCCTCATGTACGCCGAGGCCTCTCGGCTGCCGCAGAGCGCGGTGTCGGCCGAAGAGGAGGAGAAGGCCCTCGCGAGCCTCGTGGCGCTGGCGGGAGGGCGCACCCAGGGCCTCGCCGAGGAGGACCTCCGCGCCCTGGCCCGGCGCGAGACGGCGATCCTCAAGTACGTCCACTTCCGGTTCCTGCCCCAGATCCGGGTGGAGGAGGAGGCCGTCCGAAAGGCCTACGACGCCGAGTTCGGGACCGTCGCGAAGGCGCCGGGGTTCGAGGAGGAGGCTCCGGCGATCCGCCAGCGGCTCGTCGATCGGGAGCTGGACCAGCGGATCGAGTCGTGGGTCAAGGAGCTGCGCGCCGGCGCCGCGGTCCGCTACAACCCCTGACCGAGGTCGTAGGCTCCGCGCCAGTCGTTGACGCGGATCCGAACGAGGTCCAGGAACGCCGTGATCCCGCGCACAGTACCCACTCGCGTGCCTGCGTCGTTTCGCCAGGTGATCGGCACCTCGGCGATCCGTCGCCCGCGCTTGCGCGCCAGGTAGAGGACCTCGACGTCGAAGCAGAACCCGTCCAGGAGCGCCGCGCCGAAGGCCTCCTGGGCGGCGGCGCCGTCCCAGAGCTTGAAACCGCATTGCGTGTCGAGGAGATCGGGCAGCGCGAGGCTGCGCACCATGAGGTTGAAGACGCGCCCCGCGTTTTCACGGTACCAGGGCTGGTGGACCTGGACGTCCGCTCCGGGAAGAGCCCGCGAGCCGATCGCCACGTCGTAGCCCTCGTCGAGCCGATGTTCCAGCCGCTCGAGATCCTCGATGGGCGTCGAGAGATCGGCGTCGGTCATGAGACGCCGGTCGCCGCGCGCCGCGAGCATGCCGCGACGCACCGCGTGTCCCTTCCCGCGGTTGGACTCGGTCCGGAGAACCTGGAGACCGGGGCAGCCGACGACCCGAGCGGCCTCGGCCGTGCCGTCGCTCGAGCCGTCGTCCACGACGAGGATCTCGTGAGAGCGCCCCGCGAGATGGGCGCTGATCCGCTCCAGCGTGGGAGGCAGGCGCGAGGCCTCGTTGTAGGCCGGGATGACCACCGACAGCGCGGGGGCCGTCACCGGCTCGTTCCGGCGAGATCGGCGAGGAGCGCCTCGCAGCCGGCGGGAATCCCGTCGAGGCCCAGATCGAGTGCCGTCCAACGGATCTCGTCGGCCAGGTAGGCCTGGAGGCTCCCCGCGGGAGCCCGTCCCGGACCGACGAGGGACAGGAGAGCGTCCTTCCGCGCGAACACGTCGGCCAGGAAGCTCGCCAGGAGGCCGACCGTCGCGCGGAGGTCGTGGTGCCGCCGCACGTGAGCGGCGGCCACGCCCCCGATCGTCTCGGCGAGGGACTTGTCTTCGAGGAGGGCGCTCCAGGAAGGCCGTGATCTCGGCGGCCTCGCGAGGGCCGGGGTCGATGGGAACGACGACGCCCTCGGGGAACTCCTCCGCCGATGGGCTCCCCGCGGTCACGAGGACCGGCCGCCCGACCCCCAGCGCGCGCACCACGGCCCCGGAGATCTCGCCGTGGCTCGGGAAGCGCAGGCCGACGACGACGTCGGCCGCGACGAGGTGGCGAACGAAGTCGTCCAGATCGAGCCGCCCCGTTGCCACGAGGGCCGGCAGGACGCCCGCCGCCCGCGCCCACGCCTCGAGGGGCAAGCGCGGATCGACCCCGCCTGCCACCACGAACCGCAGCGACGGCCACCGTTCGAGGAGGCGGCCTGCGGCGCCGAGAGCGACGTCGAGGCGTTTCGAAGCCGTGGCGAGGCCGGGCGCCGTGACGACCCACGCGTCCTCGGGCAGGCCCAGGGTGCGCCGCGCGGCCTCGCGGGAGGGGAGGGGATCGAGGGGCAGGGACAGGTGGTGGGGAAGGTGAAGGACGGGGCGCCCCGGGAGGCGCGGGGCCGCGCGCTCCGCGATCCATGCCGAGAGCCCGACGACCCCGAGGCTGCCCTCGAGGATCCGCTCGTTCAGGGGGAAGAGCGCCGGAAGCAGGTCGCCCCCCAGGGCCCGCGCCACCTGGCGGCCCACGAACGTCCCCTTCTCGCCGTACGCGTGGCGCATCTCGCGGAGGTACGCGGCGGCATCCCCGCGCTCCACGGTCTCCGAGAGGACGAGGTGGTGGAGGCTCCAGTCGTGAAGCAGGGCGACGCCCGGTCGCTCGAGAGCGGCACGGTAGACATAGGCGTGGGCCGGCGAGTTGCCGAGGTGGTAGAGGTCCAGGTCCGCATCCGGCCGCGCCGCCGCCGGGGTCTTCTCCGACCGCCGTCACGTCGAACCGTGTCTCCAGCAGCGGGCGCTGCTCCGCGGCGTAGTCGGCGATCCCGGACGGCGAGGGCGGGAGCGGGCTCCAGACCGCCAGCTTCACCGGATCGACTCCGTGAGCCGATCGATCACGTGGTCCCAGGAGATGTCCTTCACGCGCTGGTACCCGGCGTCTCCCATCTCCCGCAGCCGGCTCTCGGGCTTCGCCCAGAGGTCGTCCACGGCCCGCGCGATGGCCTCCGGGTCCGGCTCCGCCACGAACCCGGTGTCCGCGTCCACGAACTCGAGCGGCCCCCCCGCGTCGGTCGTCGTGACGACGGGCTTGCGAGAGAGGAAGGACTCCACGGTGACGTAGCCGTAGTCCTCGTTCAGGGGAGCGTAGTAGGCGGCGCGGCAACCGGCGTAGAGACCGACGAGGTCGGCGTCGGAGACGAAGCCGAGGAACTCCACGCGATCGCCGATGCCGAGCCGCTCCGTCTGCTTCCGGAGCTCCGGCTCCAGGGGCCCCGTTCCGGCGATCTTGAGGCGCGCGCCGCCGCGCACGCGCTTCATCGCGTCGAGAGCCAGGTCGAGGCGCTTGAGGCGGTCCAGCCGCCCCGCGTAGAAGAGATAGTCGCCGTAGGCGTCGGTCCGATAGCGTCCGAGATGTTGCGGCGGCGGGTAGAGGGGTGCCCCGGAGAGCCCGTTGTAGCGCTCCAGGCGATCGGCCACGTTCCTCGAGATCGTGAAGATGCTCCGGCATTCCGAGAGCGCCGCCTGGTCCATGCGTCCGGATCGCGTCTCGCACCTGCCGATCCTCCGGCGAATCGGTGAAGGAGCAGTACTCGGTGCCGAACAGGTCGTAGACCTCACGGTGCTGGTGGAAGAGCCAGGTCACCTTCCGTGGATGCCGGACCAGGAAGCTCGGGAACTTCGTCGGGATGACGAGATCGACGCGGCGTCCCGTTGCTCTCCGTGACGTCGAGGAGACGCCAGGCGAGGGCCTGGCGGACGATCTCGGAGACCGGGTACCACTTGAAGGGGACGTTGGCGACGTCCACGCGGAACCCGCGCCGCTCCAGGTTCTTTCTGCAGCTCGGAGACCAGGATCTCCGCCCCCCCGACGATGAAAGGGGCCTGTACGGCGCAGACGAGGACGCTCTTCATCCCGGACCGAGGCGCTCCTCGAGCTGTACCAGCCTCCGCCTCACGTCCCGGAGGGCGAATTCCAGGCTCAGTCGTCCCTTCTCGGCCTCCCCGAGGACCAGGTCGATGCGCTTGACGAGGTCGTGGACGTGGGCGACCAGCTCCTCCTGAAGGATCAGATGGCGCTCGTTGGCGTCCTGGATGTGGCGACCGTGGATTCCCAGGACGCCGTCGTAGTGGCGATGCGTGGCGTCGAGGCGCGCGTCGATGTAGTCGAGGATCGCGTTGTCGAGGCGAACCTGTTGGGCGTTCCACGCCACCTGGGCGTTCACGAGCGGGGTCAGGACGCGCCGCACGACGCGGCCCAGAAGGCTCCCGGAAGGGGCCTTCGACACGTCCCACGAGGCGTTGACGGCTCCGCTGTCGGGTCGCGCCGGCGGCGTGCCCGACTCCGGACGGCTCTCGGGTAGGACGGGGTCAGGCGCGGCCCGCCCGGCCGTCACGTTCGAGATCGGGGCCTTGGCCTCTTCGAAGAGCCCCCGCTCTCGCACCGCCTCCCGGATGCGCCGGAGGTCCGCTGCGACCCGCTCCCGATCTCCGCTCGCGCCCACGGCCGGATTGTAACCGCAGGGCACTTCTTCCCGGATACGGACCCCGACCCTGGCCCTGCTCGGTCAGGGCGACGGCGCGGTGCAGGGCGGCTCCCCGCCGAGGGTGTCGATGCCCAGGTCCGCGACGGCCCACCTTCGATCGCTTCGGCCCTGCTGCCGGACGCGCATGCCCCGCGCGCACGTGGGCTCGATGATCAGGATCTGGGCGGAGGGACGCGATCCAACCGCCTGTTCTCCCGTGCCGCTCGCGAGCGCGGTGAACGCAGGCTTCCAGGTCTTTCCGTCGAGGGTCACGCTGATCTCGACCTGCCGTCCCCAACGCTGAGGCTTCGTACCGAGTCCAAGAATGACGCGGGCGAGGCGAACGGGGGTTTCCCAGCGGGCCTCGATCCACTGCCCCGGGCGCTGCGCTTCCTCGGTCAGCCAGACGGTCTCGGGGCGTTCATCCCGAAGGCTGGCGAGGTCCGCGCTGTTCTCCGAGGCCGACAGGTCCACGCGAGCCAGGGAGAGCCGATCATAGTGGGGTCGCTGCGCGTCGGGCACCCGAAAGACCTCGAGGGGAGGCCCGGCCAGGTTGGAATCGGGCTCGACGCGGAACACGGACTCGAGGCCGCCCACCGTCGAGGTTTGGGCGGGGATGGCGGGATTGGCCACGACGTAGTCCGCCTCACGAGCGACGTAGGGTCCGAGAGTCAGCCAGCGTGCCTGGAGCTTGGGCGATACGTTCAAGCGCACGACATCGAAGCGGGTCGTGTCGAGCCCCAGCTCGGGCACGAGGGTCAGCAGCCTGGCTCCCGGAGACAATGTGCCCGCCGTCCAATCCGCCACCCGGTCCATCGTTCCCGGCCTCGAGAGGTCGCGAGCCTGGGCGAGGGCCCGCTCCAGGGGGAAAGCCGCGGCCACCAGTGCCAGTGCGATCGCGGCCGGGACCTTCCGTCGCGCAACCCATTCGATCAATCCGCCCGCCAGGAGGGCCACCACGCCGAGGGTAGGCGCCACGAATCGCTCGTGGCGGACGTCGGAGGTAGAGAAGGTGAGAATGGCCGCGAGGGGGAACGCGACGAGGGGCGCCCACCGCCGATAGTCCAGGGTAGCGAGGGGCAAGGCCAGGAGCGCGAGCGCCGCCACGAGCGGGCCGAAGGCCTTGGGGATGATCGCCAGATAGACGAGCAGCATCGTGGAGTACGGTATGACACGCTCCGTATAGTGCTGCCCGAACTGGATCTTCATGCCCCCGACGAACTCACGCGCGTTCACGATGGCGTAGGGCGTGAAGGCGAAGAACACGAGGGTTGCGACGGAGAACACGATGGCCAGGGTCGACCATCGCCGCCTCGGCAGGAACAGCCAGGAAAGGAGGACCGACGGCAGCAGCAATATGGCCGAGAACTTGACCGCGCTCACCGCTCCCAGGGCCGCCCCGGCGAGGGCGTCCCCACGCCTGTTCTTCCCCATGGAGCCGAGGGCGAGGAGCGCCAGGAGCGAGAACGTGCCGAGCATGGCGTCCGGGCGTACCTTGTGTGGGACGAAGATGTCCACGGGCGAGACGGCCAGGAACAAGGCCGCCGACAACCCCGCGGCGACACCGATTCGCCTCCGTCCCAGCAAGTAGACGAGCGCCACGCTGGCCGAGCTCATGGCGGCGAGCACGCCGCGAACGACGAGATAAGCCCCCGGGTCCGGCTCGCGCGGCGTCCCCCGCAGGCCCAGAGCCACCGCGAAGATCTCGAAAGCGAGGCCCGGGTAGTAGTAGTACTCGTGATCGAGGCTGTGGTCGAAGGCCATCCGCGCGCCGTTCTCGACGAACACGCGCTCGTCGGACTCGGCCTGGTGGCGCAGGCCCCAACCGAGATCGACGAACCGGAAGCCCACGCCGAGGATCAGCACGAGCGCGAGTGCGACGTGGGTCGGCCAACGCGGGCTCGACGAAGGGACCGGCGGATCGGCGCTCATCAATCTAGTCCGCCGGCGTCTCTTTTCCGCCCCGGAGGACGGACTCTACCACGAACCTGGGTCGGTGCCGGGTCTCTTCCAGGTTTCGCCAGAGGTACTCGCCGAGGACCCCGAGCATCAGGATCTGGATCCCCGACACGAGGAGGATCACGAGCATCAAGGAGGCCCATCCTCCCACCGGGAATCCGCGGAAGAGCGAGAGGTACAACACGACGGCGGCGTAGGCGGAGGCAAGGATCACCACGATGAGCCCAAGGATCGATGCGGCCCGGACCGGCATGTAGGAGAAGGCCACGAAGGAGTCCACGAAGTACTTGACCTTCTTCCAGAAGGTCCATGCGGTGACGCCGTAGCGCCCCTCCCTTTCAGCCCGGTCGTATTGGATGATGGCGGGCGCGAAGCCCAGCCAGAGAATCAGCCCCATCAGGTAGGCGTTGTTCTCCTGGATGCCGGCGAGCAGGTCACGCACCCTGCGATCGACGAGGAAGAAATCGAAGCCCTTGCCCGGCATGGTCTTGATGGCGAAACGTCGGAAGAGGAAGTAGAACACCGCGGCCAGGGCACGCGTGAGCATCGGATCCCGGCGGCTGCGCCGGGCGGCCAGCACGACCTTGCGCCCTTCGTCCCACAGGCGGAGCATCTCGGGGATCAGCTCGGGGGGATCCTGGAGGTCGGCCGCGACCGCCACGACGGCGTCACCGCCGGCCGAGACGAGGCCGGCGAGGAGCGCGGCGTTCGACCCGAAGTTGCGCGAGAGCTTGAGGACCCGGACCCGCTGGTCGTCTCGGGACAGGTCCCGAAGGATCTCGAGGGAGCCGTCGTGGGATCCGTCGTCGACGAATACGAACTCGAAGGTTCTCGGGGCGCAGGACAGCGCGACCTGCCCCAGGCGCGCCGCGAGATCCCTGAGGCTCGCGGCGTTTTGATAGACGGGGACGACGACGCTGATCAGGCCCATGCCCGACCCGGTCCACCGACATCGGGCCTCAGGCCTTGCCTCCGAGAGCGCTCATGAACTCGTCGTAGTCGCGGATGTAGTCGGCTTCGTCGTAGACATCGGAGGCCAGGACCAGGAACACCGCGTCGTTCGAGTATCGATACTGCGTGGTCCAGATCATCGGGGGGACGTGGAGGGCGAGGTTGGGGCGGTCCAGGAGCACCTCCTCTCGCACCGCGCCGTCGTCGAGGACGACGGACACCGAGCCCTTGGCACAGATCATCAACTGGTGCAGCGTGCGGTGGGCGTGCTCGCCGCGGACCTCCTTCCCCGGGACGTCGTAGACCACGAAATAGCGCCGGGGGACGAAGGGGAGGTGGGCGTCGTGCTCCCCGAAGGAGAGGTTGCCCCTGAGGTCGGAAACGACCGGCATGTCGAGAAGACGCGCGCCCCGCACCCCCAGGCTGCCGCCGGCCCCCGTCTGTTGAGCCGTACTGGACAAGCTGTGCCTGCGCCCGGGAATCGACGTAGCCGACGATGCGCGCCGGATTCCCCGTGACGATGGCGTTGGGAGGGACGTCACGGGTCACCACGGCCCCGGCGCCCACCATCGCGTTGCTTCCGATCGTGATGCCCGCGAGGATCGTGGCGTTCGCGCCGATCGAGGCGCGGCGCTTCACCGCGGTCCGCGGGCGCTCGACAGGATAGTTCTTGGAGCGGGGGAAGAGGTCGTTGGTGAAGGTGGCATTGGGCCCCACGAAGACCTCGTCCTCCAGGGTGATGCCCACCCACAGCTGGACGCCCGGCTTGATGGTGACCCTGTCGCCGACCCGTGCGCCACCTTCGATGAAGACGTGGTCGCAGATATTGCAGTCACGGCCGACCGACGCCCCCGGCAGGATGTGGGCGAAGGCCCAGACGCGGGTCCCAGAGCCGACGATCGCCCCGGGCTCCACGAGGGCGGCGCTATGGACGAAAGTCCCGTCACCCACGGATCGTTCCCCACTGAAGCGTCGAGAGCGAAATGAGCGGCTCGGCGGAAGGGATTATAGCGCCACAATCCCGCATCGATCAGGGCTTGCGGGCGAGAGCCACCACGCTCGCTCCGACCGGCAAGGAGACGCGAGCGATGAGGCGGGACTCGAGTCGCAGGAGCTGCCGGAAGGCCCATTCGAGGGGAGGCGGAAGAAGCTGGACGTCGGAGCCGTGGCGGCCCGTGAGGCGGTCGACGGTCCGCCGCGTGGCCAGGAGCGGGAAGAGGAAGAAGTTGGCGTAGCTCGATCGCAGGATCTGGAGGCCCGACGTCCTCAAGAGACGCTCGACCTCCCCGCGGGTGTAGCGGTGCCGCGAGTGGACCGCCTCATCGTGGGCTCCCCAGAGGAGCTTCAAGGCCGGGACGCGCACGAGCAGCAGGCCGCCGGGGCGTAGGACCCGAGCCAGCTCCGCAACCGCGGCGCCATCGTCGCTGATCCAACGGTGGTACAGAACGTCGAAGGACGTGACGCAGTCGAAGGCGCCCTCACGGAAGGGCAGTTGCAGCAGGCTGGCCCCGGCGACGGCGACGCCCCGCTCGCGACAGAAGCGCAGGGCCTCCTGTGACAAGTCGACGCCGACCGAGCGCCAGGCGCCCGCGAAATGGAGCAGGTTGGTGCCGGTGCCGCATCCCGCGTCCAGCAGACGCCCTCCCGACGCTTGGGGTGCGCTCCGGAGAAGGGCGTCGCTGATGGCCCGCATCCCGACATACCACCACTGCCGCTCCTCGACGGCGAACATCCGCTCGTACTCCTCGACGTTCAGCGGTCCACCCCGCTTTCCAGGCTGAAACCCGCAATCCGTGCTTCTCCCGGTCCAGAGTGCGAGAGCCGGACCTCGTTCACGCCTCGCCGCCAGAGTCCGGCCCCGCCCCGAATCTCGTGACGCGCCAGGGCCTCGCCCAGGGGGACCTCGGTGACCGCAAGGGAGTTGATCTCGATGCCCAGGGTCCCGGGCCCTCCGGCGGTCACGGCGAGCGCGAGCGGTCTCGCGCGATCCAACGGGACGAAGAGTCGCGCTCCGGCCACGAGGGAGCGGCACGGGATGCCGCCCCAGGACGCCCTTCGTCCCCAACCCTCGGCGAGCAGGGACGGATCGACCCGCGGGTCGTCGATGGCGAAGGCCTCGCCCTCGAGGTCGGGCGCGAGGAGCGAGCGCCCCGCGACGACGTCGTACTTGGCGGGCGTGACGTGATGACGCCAGGCAAAGAACCAGTTGGCGGGCCAGGCCGGCGGTGCGCCCACGCTGCGCGACACGATCGCCGCGCTGTCTTCGGTGACCTGGGCCAGCGACACCGTCAGATCCCGCGGGATCCGGCCTGTACGGTATTGCTCCATGAGGAGGAAGTTCCAGAGGATGAGCCACGCACCGGTCGCGGCGAGCGGAATCCCGGGGCGTCGGGCGACCGTGGCCCGGAGCCATTCCAGAGAGGCGCACAGGCCCAGGCCCAGGACGGGGAGGGCGGCGGGAAGGCGGCCGTCCGACAGGGCCGCGCCGGCGCCGGTCCTGGCCGTTGACCCCACGAGCACGAGAGCCAGAACGGCGACCGGCCCCGCCCACCGCCTTCTCGCGTGTCGGCGGAGGGGGGCGAGCCCGGCGAAACCAGCCCAGAGGATGGGCGATTCGAAGAGCAGGCCCCGCGGGGATGCGAAGAGGCAGTCTGGGAGGCGCCAGAGCTCGAGGTGCGGCAGCGCCTTGGCGGCCACGAAAGGCAGGCTCACGCCCGCGAGGGCGGCGGTCGCGGCCAGGGCGAGACGCCCCCGCGCCCGCGGGCCCTCCTCGATGCTCCACCAGGCGGCCAGCGCCAGGGCCACGAGGGCAAAGCTCGCGGCGCTGCGCGGAGCGAGCGCGTCGTCGAGCAGCGACGGGAGCAGGGACGTCCCGAAGAGCAGGGCGACGACGGTCCACGATGCGACCACGGGGCCGGCAATGGCCCGAGCGACCCTATGGACGAAGACCAGGCCCGTCAGCGCCGTGAGCGCGGCGACGAGGGTCGTCAAAGGGACCGCTCCGGGCCCGCAAGCGCGCCTTGCGCGAGGGCCGCGGCTTTCAAGCCGAGGTCGAAGGAGCCGCTGATCGTTCGATCATGGGGATGGAGCTGGCACGAGTCGGTGAGGAAGAGGTTCGAGACCGGGGTCTGGACCGCAGGCGTCGTGGAACGGTAGTCCGTGAGGCAGATCGGCTGGGCGAAGCGGTCGCGGAAGACCGCGGAGAAGCGGACCCACTTTCGGTCGAAGACGGGATTGATGAGAGCGAGGGCGTCCGTGTACCGCCGCAACACCTCATCGTCGCTCTGGGCGTAGCGCGGGTCGTCGGCGGAGAGATACTGGGGCACGTAGAGGATCCGGTCGCCCCCGAGCTCGGGGAGCGGGTTGAGGTTCGTGTACTCGATCATCCCGGCGAAGGGCACCCGCCGGTCGTTGGTGTTGACCCAGAAGAAGGGCGTGACGGGGCGTTCGAGCCGCAGGAACAGGCAGAAGATTCCGATGGTCGGGATGCGCTTCAGGTTCTCGACGTACTCTCCCTCCGAGCCCTGCGGCGAGCTGTTGGAAACGGGAGGTCGTCACCGTCGACACGACGGCCTCGGCGCGCAACGTCTGGCCTCCGACGCGCACGCCCGTGGCCCGCCCGCCCTCGAGAAGTATCTGCTCCACCGGCGCGCTTCGGACGATTCGTCCGCCGCGCGCCTCGAAGTCCGCGGCGAGAGCGTCGAGGATGACCTGCGTCCCTCCCTCGACGTAACCCAGCTCCTCCCGCCAGGGAGATGTCCGGGACCGAGACAGGCGCACCATTCGTGCCCAGATCCAGGCGGCGCTGATCGCGTCGGCATGCTCGGAGAACTTGAACCGCATCAGGGGCTCCCAGATGACCCGATACGCGGCCTCTCCGAACATCCTCTTCAGCCACGGGACCGCGCGCTGCGGGGCGATGCGCTCCTCCTTCAGCCATTGGGCCAGCTTGACGGCGATACCGGCGCGAATGCGGTCGTGGAAGCGCAGGGGCTTGAAGCGCAGCAGCTCGACGGGGGTCAGGAAGGGATAGAGGGTGCCATCGACGAAATAGGCCATTCGCGAGTCCCGCCAGCGGAGCCTCGAGGAGAGGCCGAGCTCACCGAGGGTGTCGACGAGGGCGTCGTCTCCCTTGCAGACAAAGTGGTAGTACCGCTCGATGCGGACCCCCTGGACGTCGAACGAGCTGGCGAGCCCGCCGAGGACCGGAGCGCTCTCGAGGAGCGTGACCTCCGCGCCGTTCTTCTGGAGGATGTGGGCCGCCTTCATGCCGGCGGGCCCGCCCCCGATGACGACAACTCGTTTCAAGGACGCCTTCCCTTTCTCGCGGTCCAAACGAACTCGACGCTGGCCACACACAGTCCTCCGCCCTCGCCCGCCGGGACGAAGACGATCTCGTTCAGCTCGCGTCGCCAGAAATCGGCCGCGACCCGAAACGAGGGGCGGCTCCAGTCAGGGCCCGCGGGAAGGCGTCCGGCGTTGCGGCCATTGACGAAGACCGCCGCCTCCTGCGGCCCGGCCCGTGCCGCAACCTCGAACCGTAGCTCAAGGTCCTCCGGGAGGTCCAGGGGGGCGAAGAGCCGGCTCGGTCCCACGGGGCAGCGGGCCCCGATCCCCTGGATCGTCTCCGGCCCGCCCCAGGGCCCGTCGAGGAACGGCGCGGTCACGGGGTCGGCAAGCTTGAGGCGAGCGCCCAGGCTATTCTGCCGGTAGAAGAGATATCGCCCCACCATCGAGTCAAAGCGCGCGGGCGACAAGCGGTACCGCCACGCGAAGAGCCAGCTCGCCGGCCACGTGGTTGGAAAGCCCACCGCCTCGGACACCACACGCGCGTCCTCGCCCACGATCCGAGAGAAGGCCAGCCCTCGGGCGGGATCGAGTCCCCCTTGGCGCATCGCTGCGGCCGTGGCGAGGCTCCATACGATGAAGGGGAGCATCGCGAAAGGAAGCGCCAGCACCGGGCGATTTCGGAAGGTCTCGCGGGCGGCCTCGAGCGAGGCCGCGATCCCGAAAGCGAGGAGGGGCAAGAGGCTGTCGAAGCGGCGGTTGGAGAACGAGGCGCCGCCCCACCAGTCGCCCACGCACATGTTCACGTACGTCATGAGCAGGAGCGGGACGGCCAGGAACCCCGCGAGGGCCCGGTGGCGCCGGGCGAAGGGAAGGAAGCCGAGATACCCGGCCCAGAAGACGGGCGTCCAGGCGAAGAGGCCGTGACGCGATGAGAAGAGGGTCTCCAGGATCCAGGGGTGATCGAGGCGAACGAAGTCGCATCCCTGGGGCGGGCACCGGAGCACCCACTGGTCGTACAGAGCCTTCCATGCGGCCATCTGGGGGAAGGACCCGACGAGGACCCCCAGGACGACGAGGATTCCGGCTCCCACGAGGCGCGGAAGAGCGCGAGGACGGCGGGCCAGCCGAACCAGGAGCTCCAGCCCCGGCAGTGCCAGCAGAATGCCGTTCTGCCAGCGCACGCACATCGCCAGCCCCAGGATCGTGCCGAGAAAGAAGTACCCCCAGGCGTCCCTTTCGCGGTTCCGATCGCGATCCCAGAGCCAGAGGGCATAGGCCGCGAGGAGGGTCGAGGCGCTGTGGGCGTAGGTGGGCTGAACGACGAGATACCAGTGGAAGAAGGTCCCGCCCCAGAGGAGCAGGACCGCGGCCAGCGACGTTCCGCCGTCGAATTGGCGGCGGAGAAGCGAATGGATCAGGAGTAGCGCGCCGAAACCGTACAGGACGTTCCCGAGGGCCACGGCCTTGAGGTGGCGCGGGCCGTACCCCGACAAGTCCGGTGCCTGGCCGGTGATCGAGCCCTCGACTCGGGCCACGCCCTCGCCGAGGAGGAAGAACGGCGTCCACACGACGGCCGGCCCCACCGAGTAGATCGATCGCCGCAGGCCGGTACTCGTCTTCGTCGCGAGATCCCAACGATCGATCATGCCGTAGTAGGTGTATTCGTCGACGAGGTCGAAGTCACGGTCCTTCAGCATCGAGCGGAGAAAGACGTAGTAGCTGATGCCGTCCCCGTTCGGGCGAGCACCAAGGAGGTGGAACTGCACAAGGGTGGGCAGCAGGAGCAGAAGGAGGACCAGGCGGCCGCGTTCCATCCGCGCACGGGGAGCGGGCAGGATCCAGAAGCGAACGGTGACCAGCGCACCGATGGCCGCGGCGCGCGCGATCAGGCCAACGGGTCCCACGGTGGCGCCGAAGGCCAGAACGGAGCGTCCGCCGGTCACCAGGACCAGGAGCAGGTCCAGCACGAGGAGCGCCAGGAGACCGGCGGCGAGGCGACCTTTGGGCGTCACGTGCGCCCTGCTCCGAGAAGGCTCTCGTAGAGGGCGATGGTGCGCCGGGCGAGCGCCGGCCACGCAAAATCTCGAAGGACGCGCGCGCGCCCGGCTCTGCCGAGGGCCTTGCGCAGGACAGCGTCGCCGCACAGGTCGAGGAGTGCCCGGCCAAGCCCCAGGGTGTCTCCGGGCTCGACGAGGCGGCCGTTCTCCGGGGAGACCTTGTCGGGGATTCCACCCGCCCGCGTCGCGACGACCGGCAAGGCATGAGCCATGGCTTCGAGGGTGACGAGGCTGGAGCCCTCGAAGCGCGTCGCATGGACGAAGAGGTCGGCGCTCGCGTAGAGAGCGTGGAGCAGGGAGTCCTCGACGCGGCCGACGAAGTGCACGTGGGCGGATCCACCCTCGCGAGCCAGGGCCTCTCGATCGGGTCCCTCGCCGACGACCACCCAGGCCCATCGCTCGGGAAGAGCGGCCTCGACGCGGCGGAGGGCTTCCCGCGTGTCGGCGAATCCCTTGTAGCCCTCGATCCGGCCCACGGAAAGGAGGAGAGGAGAGGCGTCTCGCAAAGCGGGAAAGGCCGCGAGGACCGACGCCCGGGGATCCTGCGGGGTTGCCGCGCGAATCTCGTCGTCATCGATGCCGTTGGGGACGACCACGACGCGAGAGGCGTCGACGCCGAGGAGGCGCGGGACCTCCTCGCGGGTCGCCTCGTCGGTGGCGATGATCCGATCGGCGTAGTGGGCCGCCCTGCGCGAGAGAAGCCGGAGGCGCGTCAGGGCGAGGCGCTTCAAGCCGCGGGTCTTGTGCTCCTCCATCCCCTGGGGGTTCATGAGGAGGGGGGCTCGGAGAGCGTGATCCAGCGCGCGCCGGCGCCCATAGCCGAGGGCGGTCAGTCCCTGCGCGTGGACCACGTCGACCCGTCCGCTTCCCACGAGGTCGGCCGCCACGTCTCCCAGACGCGCCGCAAAGCGCGGGTACCGGAGCGTCCGGTCGAGAACGCGGCCGTGGCTCGCTCCTTCGGGACCGTACGGGACCGTGAGAACCTCCCCCGGAAACGAGACGGGTCCCCCCTCCGAGGCGGGTCGGGTCAGGAGGACCGTCCCGACACCCGCGGCCTGGAGGTGCTTCGCAAGGTGATAGACGGCCCGTTCCAGCCCGCCCGGCGGGTGAAGGGGATGGGCGCTGCGCGACAGAAGAGCGATCCTCAACCGACGATCCTCCGGAGGACAGCCTCGATCCGTTCGCAGTGACGCTCCCACGAATAGCGCTCCACGACCCGGGCTCGGGCGGAGGCTCCCATCCGGGCGCGAAGCGGCGCGTCGTCGGCGAGCCTGGCCACGGCCGCGGCCAGGGCCTCCGGGCTCCCGGGGGGGACGTGGAGCCCCTCGACGCCCTCGCGCACGATCTCCGTCAAGGGCGGCCGCGGGATCGTCACCGTGGGCAGCCCTGAGGCCATGTACTCGAAGATCTTCAGCGGCGACCAGTAGAAGCCGAGACGCAATTGCTTCAGACGCGAGGGGTCGTACGGCGCGAGCCCGATGTCGGCGGAGGCCACGACCTCGGGCATCCGCTCGTAGGCCACGCTCCCGAGCCGACGACCTGTGAACCCGTCGCCCTGGCCCCTGGCCCCACCCCCGACGAGGACGAAGTGGATATCGCGCCGCTCGCGAAGACGCCGGGCCGCCGCCTCCACGACGTGCACACCGTGCCATGGGCGGAAGCTGCCGCTGAAGAGGACCGCAACGTCCGCCTCCCCGATCCCGAGGGACCGGCGCAGGTCGTCGGACCGCCTGCCCGGGTGGAAGGCCTGAACGTTGGCCCCCCAAGTGACGATCTCCGTCTTCTCGCGAGCGAAGAGAGGGACGATCTCGGGGATGGGAGCGATGAGTGCCGAGGCCCGGCGGCAGAGGCTTTCCCGGTAGGAGCGCATCGGTCGGACCAGCATCAGGGCGTCGAGCACGCCCTTGAGCGAGCCGGGGTGGTCGACGATCGGGGAGTTGACCTCGAGGAGCGAGGGAACCCCCAGGCGGCTGGCCGGGACCACTCCCTCGCCCCCGAAGTTGTAGTACCGCTCGATGATCACGTCGGGACGGAACGCGGCGGCGATGGCGGCCACGGCCCTCCGGGCCCGGAAGCGGAAGAACCGATGTCGAGGGTGCCACTCGATCCGGTGCCAGACGACGCCCCCCTCGGCCTCGAGGTCGGCGACTCCCCGCGAGCGATGCACCACGACCTGCACCTCGTGACCGCGAGCCACCAGGCCCCGCGCCACTTCCAGGACGTGGATGCTCCCCCCGGTGCGACCGGGGACCTGCTGGTCCGACGCGACGTAGAGGATCTTCACGTCTGAGGCCCTTGAGACCCGCCAACAGCTCCGCTCCTCCGGATCCTGAAGCGTCGCAAGCGCGGGTGGGCGGAGTCGGGTTCGAGGGCCCGCAACGTCAATGAGTTGTCCCCTCGAAAGAGCAGGGTGGCGGGGATGCTCAGGGGCTGCTCATGGACTTCGGTCCCCACGAGCATATCCCCCACGGGGCGGTCGTTGACCCTCACCTCGACGCGCGTCTCCCGCGGCGCATCGAGGGAAAAAAGCGCCGTCAGATCGCGCGGCCTGAAGCACGGGAGGAGCAGCGTCGCCTCGGGGTCGGCCATCGCGGCGTCGCCGGCGTGTCGCGCCGCGAGCGGTCCCCACCCGTCGCGGAGGAACCAGCGTACTCGACGGAGCTGCGAGAGGTTGAAGGGCTTCGTGAGGCCCTGGGCGTAGCGCCCGGCGGCCGCGTCGAACTCGAACGCCTCCCCATCCTCGAGCTTCTCGGCGGTCTCGAGGGTCTCGCGGAATACCGCCAGCATGACGGTCGCGTCGCGCGTCCCCTGGAGATCGACGCGCCGGTAGGAGTCGACGATGCCGAGCGGGACGATCACGGCCCCGACGGTCAAGACCAGCGCAACGCGTGACGTCCAGCGCGGCATCGCGGCCGGCGGGGCCGGCTCGCCGCGCGGCAGGAGCCCGTCGAGCGCCGCCAGGGCGAGCGGGATCACGGCAGGGAGGGCGTAGAGGAGCAGACGGTCGATATCGACCGACAAGAACATCACGGGGTTGACGAATGGAGACGCGAGGGTCGCCAGAAGTAGATAGGCACCGCGGGGAACCAGGCGCTTCCCGCCCGTGCGGAAGGCCCCGACGAGGGCGAGGGGCGTGAGGCCCGCGAGGAGAGCGGCGCCCCGCCACTCGGGCCAGGAGTCCGCGAAGCGCGACGCGGCCATCGAGAGGGTTCCCCACGAAAGCGCCGGAAGCGGGGGCTGGATGTGGGGCGTCCAGAGTCGGCGTAAAGCGACCGTTGCGGCGAGCGCGGGGAGCGCGACGAGCAACGCGTCCCGGAGCGCCCGGCCGCCCCCCACACGCTCGCGTGCGACGATGAAGACGAGGGGGAGAAGGAGGAGAAAGAACTCCTTCGAGAGCACGCCGAGCGTGGCGATCAGCGCCAGCGACGCCACGGGCGCCGCAGCCTCCAAGGCGAGGAGAAAGGCCATCTCGAGGAGAAAGGTCAAGGGCTCGGCCAGGAACTGGTAGCGCACGACCTCCCCCACGGGGCCCGAGACACCATAGAGGGTCATCCCAAGGAGCGCCGGGAGGAGCGGCTGACCGAGTCGCCGGAGATAGGCGAAGACGAGAACGCCGCCGAGGCCGAGACCCAAGACCGTGGACCAGAAGAAGGCGGGTACGTGGTCCCGGAGGGGAAGGGTGAAGAGGCGGACGAGCCAGGGGTTGAGCACACGATACCCCCAGGGTGCGACGGTGAACACGCCGGGATGCTCCGCCATGGCGACGTAGACGTGGCCGTCGAAGGCCGGCAGGTGGAAGCGGTCATACGCGACCGCGAAGAACTCGACCTCCCGCGTGGTGATCACGACGGCCGACACCAGAACGGCGAGGAGGATGCCCCGCTGTCGACCGACGCTCATCAAGGTCGCATGTTATCCTCACCCCTTTGGAGCTGTGAAATCGAGAGAGCCCTGATCGTGGCCGGCGCGGCCCTCCTCACGGCTGCGGCCTACCAGGTTCCCTGCACCTACCGAGTCGACGTCGGCGGCGCCGACGCGCCCTACGTCGCCGATTTCGGCGCCCGCCAGCGGTTCCAACAGACCACATGGCGCTGGACTCTCGACGCTTCCCGCCTCCTGTTCCACGACGCCGGCCAGGTGGTCCCCGGCGCCCTCCTCAGGATGCGCCTCGCGGCGCCCAGGCCCGAGGGCATTCCGTCCCCCACTCTCGTCGTGACCGTCAACGACCACCCCCTCGCCCGCATTTCGCCGTCGGCGGAGTTCATCGAAGGCGCCTGGCCCGTCGCGGGCGCCGGGACCGGGGACTGGACCCTCTCCCTGGAGAGCGAGACCTTCGCGAAGGGCGACCGCCGCCTGGGCGTCCAGATCGATTGGGCGGAGCTCGAGCAGGCGGCGGGACTCCAGTGGCCTCCGCTCCGCACGACGCTCTATGTTCTCGCGATCGCGGCGCTCCTCTCCGTGGTTCCCCTCCCCGGGATGGGGTCATCGCCCCGGGCGCTTCCCCTCCTCGGGATCGTCGCGGCTGGCGCCGGCCTGGCCGCCGCGCGTGAGTCCACGGTCGCGATCCTTCCGGTGGCGACGACGCTGTTGGCGGCCTTGGCCCTGGCCGCCCAGGCCCGTCGGCGGCACTGGGCCGGGCAGCTCGAGGGTGCGATCGACCGCCGTGGCCTCCGCCGCCCGGGCCTCGCGGCGGGAGTGACGCTCGCCCTGGTCAGCCAGTGCGCGCTCACCCTGCGCGGTCCTTCGCTTGTCGCCGTTTCGTTCCTCGCCCTGGGCGTCACGATGGCGGCGCTGCTCGCCCGGCCCGCCGAAGAGGGCGAGGTCGCCGCGCCGGCTTGGAAAGAGGCGGCCATTGTCGGTGGCCTGCTCATCCTCGCGCTCGCCCTGCGCACACACGCCCTCGCCGCCGTCCCGTTCTCGCTCTTCCGTGACGAGGCCCGTCACGGCCTGATTGCCCTCCGGATCCTCCACGATCCCGCCTACCGCCCCGTCTTCGTGCCCCCTCCGGTGAGTCAGCCCGCCGCCTACATGTATCTCCTGGCCTGGGTCTTCCGCCAATGGGGCGTTTCGCTCATGACACTGCGCCTCGTCTCGGCCCTGGCCGGCGCCGCTGCCGTTCCCCTCCTCTTCATGGTCCTCCGGGGGCTCTTCGGGACCCGCGTGGCTGCTCTGGCGTCCTTCGGTCTGGCGGCTTCGAGCTGGCACCTGACGATCAGCCGTTTCGCCATGCCCTATGTCCTTCCGACGCTCCTGGCCCTCCCGGCCTACCTCCTGCTCCGCCGTGCTCTCGAGCACGGCGGGGAGCTGCTGTCCTTCGCGGGAGCGGGCCTCGCGATCGGCCTGGCGCAATACGGGGCCCAGACCTCCCGGGTCCCGATCCTCGTAGCCACGCTCATGCTTGCCGAGGCGTTCTTCTGCCGAGGAAGCGGCGGTGGGATCCCCCGAAGGCGGATCGCGACCGGCGCCTTGGCAATGGCGGTCGTCGCTTCGGCCGTGGCGCTGCCCCTGGTGTTCGCCGCCATCGCCGACACCGATGCCTTCTTCGCGCGTACCCGGGAGGTCGCACTCTGGAACGGGGAGAGCGGCGAGGGGGACTACCTGTGGCGTCTCGTCCTCCGCAACGTGGTCCGCTACGTCGGGGCCTTCAACGTCGAGGGGGACTGGAACGGACGCCACAACCTTCCCGGCGCGCCCCTTCTCGATCCCGTTTCGGCGGTCTTCGCCGCCCTCGGCTTCCTCGTCGTCCTGCGCTCGCTGCGGGAGCGCAGAGCCCGGTTCCTGGCGATATGGCTCCTCGCCGGGCTCCTGCCCGGGTTCCTGAGCGCGGATGCCCCGACCGGCCTCCGCATCGTCGAAGCGGCGCCCGTGATCTATGCCATTGCCGCGCTGGGTGCGTCACGGGTTCTCGGCCGCGCGCGGAGATCCGGCCTTGCGGCGGCCCTTGCGGTCGTCCTAGTGGCGTTCAACGCCTGGACCTATTTCACCCGGATGTACGAGTCGCCCGCCGTATGGCGGCGGGGCGCGGCCGTCGCGAGCCGCCTCGGTGAGACGCTTCGGTCCCTGCGGGCCTCCGGATCGCTGCCACGCGAGGCGCCCATCCTCGTCCCGACCGCCTTCCTCCGGAACCCGGACGACGAGGATGTGCTGCGTTTCCTCATGGAGGACTCTGCGACCCTTCGTGTGTACGATAACGGCCCGATGCCGACCACGGGCCCCGCCGCCATCGTCATCCCCAACTACGCGGACATGTGGCGTCTCGTGGCGGCCGAGGAGGGCCGGTACGCGATGATGGCGCGTGACGCCCGGGCCGAGGAGGCGCTTTGGCGCCAACGCCTCGAGCCCCTGGGTCTGGGTGAGGCCGTCGAGGGTGCTCCGTTCCCGGCCTCGGACAGACCGACGTTCTGGCTCCACCGACGCCCGTGAGGGCACGGCCCGCCGCTCTCGACCTGCTGCTGGCGCTCGTTCTCGGGGCGCCCGTCCTGATCGCGGCCGTGCTGGGAGCCCCGGGCCCGATGCGCGTCCATTTCAACCTGGGACCGGGGGACGCTCCGTACCTGACGGGCTTCTTCCCCGAGTACGAGATCTACGATCGGGTCGCCGCACAATGGTCCAAGCGTTCCGCAACCGTCGCTCTCCCCTTGTCGGTCCAGGGGGGACCCATCGATCTGACCTATCGCCTGGCCCGCCACCTCGCCGAGCCGGGTGAGGCGGAGATCTCTCTTGGCGGCCAACCCGTCGATCGTTTCCCCCTGCGTCGCGGCTTTGAGGAACGCCGAACGACCCTCGGTGCCCTGCCGGAGACGCCGATACGGTGGGGGCTCGCCATCGAGGCACCGGACACCGACCCTCGAGGGGCTCACGTCGATTGGCTTCGCCTCGACGCCGGGCCTGGCGCCCGGGTCCGGTTGCTCGGCGGCGCCCGATGGAGGGGGGCGATCCTCATCGTCATCGTGTTCCTCATCTTGCGCGTGGCGGGGTGGCGGAGCCTCCCGGCCGCCGGTCTCGTGGCGCCGCTCGCGCTCCTCGCGGCGGCGGGGTTGCGGACCGACCCGTGGCTCCTGCACCGCCTCCTCACCTGGCTTCCCGAGTGGCTTTCGATCCTCGGTCTCGGCGCGGCGGCGATTGCCCGATGGCTGCGGGCGCACGGCCGCGCCAGGCCCGAGACCGTAAGGGCCGTCGTCGCGCTGGGCGTGGCGGCCTTCTTGACGAGGGGCCTCGCCGTCAACCACCCCGACTTCTACTACCCCGACCTTCGCAGCCACGTGCAGCTGGCTCAGGTTGTCCGGGACGCCGGTCTCGACTTTCTCCGCGCGCCCTCCACGTACATCTTGAAGCACGGCGTCTGGTCGCGCGAGATCGCCGGTCGCCGCTACGCCTTCCCCTACACGCCGGCCTTCCACGTGCCCCTCGCCTTGACTCCCCTGGGCTACGACGACCTCATCACCGCCGCGAAGCTCGCGGACGTGACGTGGTCTGTGGTGCCCGTGGTCGCCCTCGCCTCGCTCGCCGCCACCCTGGGGGCGTCGCCTCTCGGGATGGTCCTCCTCCTTTTCGTTCCGATCTATGGCCACCACTTGTCCGTGGTCTACCTCGCTGCGGTCTTCGGCCACGCCGTGGACGTCTCGGTCCTCGCCTGGCTGGCCGGGCGCCTGGAGCGCATCGAGGCGTGGGGCGTCTGGCTTGCGGCCACTGGCCTCGTGGCTCTCACGGAGCTCGCCTACGTGGGCGCGACCACGATCATCCCGGTTTTCATCGCGGCGCTCGCCCTGGCGGACCTGGTCGTGGCGAGACGCCCCCGCCGGGCCGCGGCGATCCTCGGGTTCGGGATCGCGGGATCGGCCCTCGCCTTCGCCGTCTACTATCGGGACTTCCTGGGTCTCGTCGTGGACGTGGCGCGCCTCAAGGCTTCGGGCGGAGCCGTGATCGCCTCGGGGGACGCCTCGCCCGCGGGCTTCGTCGAGACGGTCATCGTCTCCGGCCAACGCTTCTTCCCCGGACCCTGGACGATCCTGGGCCTGCTCGGCATCGGTCTTCTCTTGAAGCGCGGCCGGGGGCGTGCCTTCCTCGCCGCATGGATCGGGTCGTACGTCCTCCTCCTGTTGGGACGCGCCAAGCTCCCCCTGTTCTTCCAGCACCCCCACGAGGCGCTCTTCGTGGCGCCGCTCGTGTGCCTCGGCGCAGGCCAGGTCGTCGCGGAGCTTCTGGCGCGTGGCGGGTGGCTTCGCGCCCTGGGCGCGGCGCTCCTCGCTCTCCTCGCGGGGGTCGGGTTGCAGGCCCAGTGGCAGGCCTTCGTCCGTCAGCTCGGGAACGCTCTCTAGCTCCCCTGGGCGAGGCGCCGATAGACGGCCTCGTACCGGGGGACGAGGATCTCCGGAGAGAAAGCCCGCGCCCGTTCGCGGGCCCCTTCCGAGACGCGGCGCCGCAGGGCGTCGTCCCGGACCAGCTGTTCCAGGGCGGGAGCGAGGTCCGCCGCTGTTTCAGCGACCAGGCCGCTGTCGGGTGTCGCAAGAATCTCACGCGTCCCCCCCGTGGCCATGGCCGCCACCGGTGTTCCGAGCGCGAGAGCCTCCAGCAGGACCCGGGACAGGGGCTCGGGCCAGAGGGAGGGGAAGACGATGGCCGTTGCTCTCGCCATGGCGCGCAACACGTCCTCGCGGTGCGCCCAACCCCGGAGGTGAAGCGAGACGCCGGCGGAGGCGGCGTCGAACTTCAGCGCATGGGCCAGAGAGCCCTCGCCCAGGACGACGAGAGGCAGGCCGGTCTTCGCCGCGGCCACGACCGGGACCAGGAGACGCGCCCCCTTGTTCTCCTCGAGCTTGCCGACGAACAGCAAGAACCTCTCCGGCAGGCCGAAGGACGGCGCCGGCTTCGCGATGTCGTGAGCCTCCGCCGCGTCGACGATGTTGGGGATCACGTCCACGCGCGGGACCCCTGCGGCCCGGAGCTCGGCGCCGATCGCCTCGGAGACCGCCAGCGTCGCTCCGGCCCGACCGAGCGCCCGGTGTTTGGCGGCCAGATCCCAGCGCATGTACGGGATCGCTCCCCACGAGAGGGGGTTCGGGGCCGGAACGCGACCCGTCACGCAGCGCGTCATCGGACCGAGCCCGCAGGCGGGGCAGAGGGCGCCGCGGCTGATGCGCGTCGACCAGAAGCAGACCGGCCAGTGGTCGCGAACGGTGACGGCGACGCGGCCCGACCCGCGGCCCGACAGACAGCCGAGGGCGGAGAGGGAATGCTGGGCATGGAGGATCTCGGTCAGGCCCGCAACCTGCGCCGCGAAGGCCCGCGGAACAGCGAAGCGCTTCCGCCCGCGCCGCGTGTCGAGGCGCGTCACCGCGAGTCCGTCCATCGCACCGGGACCGGGGCTGGTCGTGACGACGGTCACCTCGTGGCCCGCGTTGCGCAGGCCGAGAGCGAGGGCACGCGTCGACCAGCCGGCACCGCCGGCGCGCGGCGGATAGACCTCGCTGACGAGTGCGATCCTCACGGCGCGACTCCCTCGCGGGCCAACCGCTCCCGGTCGGTCGCCAGGAGCCAGACGACCCTCCCGAGGCGGGGCGGGACCTCGACGAACTGGTTCTTGGCCACCCTCGGCCACTCCAGGCTCTGGCGGTTCATCAGCCTGAGCCCGAACTGCACGATCAGCGAGACGTTCCACCAGACGAAGATCGCGAGGGCCAGCGCCGGGAGCCGACGTCCCATGCGAGCCACCGCGCCGGACACCACCCACGCGAGACCCCACGCGAAGACCGGCGTGGCCGCAATGAACCGACGCGAGCCGAAGGCGCCTCCCTGTGTCCAGGTGAAGAGCGCGCCGTTGATCCAGACCTGGAGAAGCAACGCGGCCCCGAGGATCGCGGCCACGGTGTCGCGCCGGCTCGCCGCCCAGGCCAGGCCTGCCACGGCCACGAGGAGCAGGGGGCTCCAGAGAAACAAGCCGTGTCCCGGGTCGAAGAGGACGTCAAGGAAATGCGGGCTCGTGTAATCGAGCTTGCCGCTGACCATGCGCGACGGGTGAAAGCCGCCCGTGAGCGTCTTGTAGACGAAGACCTGGGGAAGGAACGCGGCGAGCGCCGCGAGCCCCGAGACCCCGAGGCGCGCGCCGCCCCATCCCCATGCGCGGCGCCTCAGGGTTTCGCCCGCGACCCACGCCGCCGGAGCCAACAGGAAGAGGGCATCCTGCTCTCGAACCAGCCCCGCGAGGCCTCCGGCGGCACCGATGACCGCCCAGGCCCCCACCGAACCGCCGTCCGACTCCCGTGCCCGGAGCCACAGCCACACGAGGAGCGAGACGGCGAAGAGGGATCCGGCGTGGGAAAACCCCGGGGCGACGGTCACGTAGTAGAGCGCCGGCGTACCCCACCAGAGCGCTGCGGTCACCCAGGTGGCCGAGGCTTCGTCGAAGCGCCCGAAGCGCCTCAGGGCATCCTGTAGGAGGACGAAGCCCAGGAACCCGTAGAGAGCGGACGCATAGCAGATCGCCGCGACATAGGGGGCGCTCATTCCATCGGCGGCCGCCCCGGATCCGAGGGTCCGGGCGACGGCCACGCCCACATGGGCGACGAGGTAGAACGGGGACCAGAGGATCGCCGATCCGATCGGACCGAAGTTGATGTGTCGCCCCGTCTCCGGCTCGCGCTTCTCGAGAAACGTCCCGCGGAAGAGCTCGAGGTTCCTGGGATCGCGATCGTAGAAGTACTGATACTCGTTCCCGAACTCGAGATCGTGATCGAAAACGAGGGAAGGCAGGTAGACGAAGTACTCGATCTCGTCGGAGGCGCGGATCCTCGGCGTGACCAGGGGAAGCGCCAGGATGAAGAGGGCGACGAGGAAACGGCGTCCTCGCATCACGGCTTGGCGAGGACGCACTCGATGTGACCGATCATGATGTCCTGCGTTCCCGGTGTCCGAGCCAACGGCCTGCGCAACGCCCCCGGGACGAAGCGCCGGAAGAAGCCCGTCAGGTGCAGGTCCTGGCGCAGGACACGGAAGCCGGCCTCCTCGGCCCAGCGCGCGATGCGAGTCACGGTCACTCTCTGGGCGAGGCTATCGGGGATGGGCTTTCCCTGTTCGGCCAGGAGGATCCACGTGTTGGACTCGCGCGGATCGCGGAGCGTCCAGGGCGCGCGGCGCGCCAAGACCCGGAACACCGCGAGGGCGGCCCGCCGGCCCACCAGCAGGTGAATCGGGATGGGCACCTTGAGACGGGGGAGGTGACAGCCGGTCAGCGAGAGATAGGGCTGCGTCGAGAGGTAGAGGGCGCCGCCCGGGCGGAGGACGCGGAAGCACTCCCGGAAGTACCTCTCGGCCTCGACGACGTGCTCGATGACCGAGTGGGAGAGGACCAGGTCGAAGGAGGCGTCGGGGAAGGGGAGGCGGGAGCCGTCCCCCTGGACGAAAGCGACGTTCGCGACGCCCTTCTCCTGCCCGAGACGGATACCGGCGTTGCGAAAGCGCGCGTCCAGGTCGAGGCCCACGACGAAATCCGCCTCCTCCGCCAGCGAGAGCGCGGTGCCCCCGGGTCCGCAGCCGTTGTCCAGGACGCGCCCCCGGATCGCGATGCCCCCGCGCTCGATGGAGGCGACGATCTTGGCGCTTCGGAGGTACTCGAAGTGGGTGTAGTCGTACTCGCTCCGCCGGCGAATCGCGCCGGCCCTGCCGATGGCCGCGTCGTCGATGACCCTCACGGCGTGATTGTAGCCGGGCACTCCGCGCCCGCGTGAGCGGGGAAGCGGGACGCGAGGTAGGGGCAGAGATGCCCCGCGACGATGCGACCGACCGCGGCAGAGCCGTCGTTGTTGAAGTGGACGAAGTCGTAGAAGAGGCGCGAGTCCTTGGGGAGCTCCGCGGCCAGGTCGATGACCAGGACGCCGGCCCGACGTCCCTCCTCGCGGAGGACGTCGTTGTACAGCTCGAGGAGGTTCCAGGCGAGGCCGCCGTGGAGCCGCTGCTCCGCGTCGACCTCCAGCGTGCCGAGAAAGACCTTCGTTCCGGGGTCGACGACGTTGCCGTAGAGCGCAGGTTGGGTGATCAGCACCGGATCCATCCCGAGCGCCCGGGAGCGTGTGACGAGCGCGCGGACGCGCGACGCGTAGGCCGGCACGTAACGTTCGCGGTGAAGCGCCACGAGTGCCCGCGTCCGCTCCTGTCGGGGGTGAGAACGGGAGCCCAACGCACCTCCAGGTTCTTGTGGACACGGTTCATCTTGCGAGCATCCCGGTAGCGCAGCAGGTTCAGGGTGGTCGAGACAACGGCGCTGCGCTCGGAGGCCCACCCGATCACGGAACCCCAGCCCCCGGCCCCACCGCCGGCCACCACGGCGGCGTCCACGGCCTTGAGGTCGTCGCGGCCCAGGTCGTTGATCCCGATGAGAAAGAGCAGGACCTTCGGCTTGAGGCGGGCAATCCGCTGCTCGAGGAGCCGCTCATGGCCGAAGGTCGAGTGGCCATCGAGGCCCGCATTGCCGATCCAGAGCCGGGCGAAGTGCGGGGCGAGCTCCTGGCCGACGAGGTCGGGCCACGTCTTTCCGTCGGAGATGTAGAGCGACTCGGTCGTGCTGCCGCCCACCGCGAGGAGGGTGAGGGCCGAGGCGAAGTCCGCCGGCGGCTCCGGTCCGCGGAAACCCAGGGAGTTGGTCGACACCACGATCTCCTTGTCGACCCGGGGAAAGTTGGCGTTCCTGATCGTCCTGCGTACGTTGGTCGGGAGGACGATCTGGTCGCCGCGGATGCGCTCGCCGAAAGGATTGACGACGCGGAGGAAGACCTCCAACATGAGCAAGGAGACCAGGGTCCCGGCGCAGAAGAGGCCTGCCGCCCCGAGGGCACGTCTCAACAACGGGGATGCCCCCGCAGGCGCTCCATTGATGCCATGATACGGCGGTAGCCTCGATCGGCACATGTCCTCGACCTCCTCCGTTCCTCAAGGCTCCCGCGCCCGCCGCCTTCCCAGGGCGCTGATCGTCGCGCTCCTCGCCTTCGCGGCGTCCGAGCGCGCCCTCTGGAGCGTTCCGTACGTGGCCGAGTTCTGCAGCCGCTACGCGCCTCCCTACCCCGCTTCGAACGAACTGAGGAGCTGGGCCCAGATTCAACTCCTGCGCCCGGTGGGTACTCCCCCGATCATCCTGGTCGGATCCAGCCAGATCCAGGAAGGGATGGACTGCGCCGTGTTCGAGGCGCGATTTCCGCGCCGGGCGTGCGCCAACATCGCGATCGCGGGCGCATCACCCCTCGACACGCTCTATCTGGCCAACCGTGTCGATGGCCGGACACGTCGCCACACTCTCGTCACGGGAATCTTCCCCCAGACGTTGCACCTCGAACCGAAGGCGTCGTTCACGGATCTGGCGACGCTTCGCTGCCTCTATCGGACCGGGACTCTCTCTCGAATGACTCCGCCGGAGTGGATCGACGACCTGCTCTTCGCGGGCGTCCTGAGCCTCTCCGACACGGCGCGGCTGAAGGATGGGCTCCGAGACATGTGGGACGTGGTTGGAGAAGACCCGATGGCGGCGCTCCGACACGAGATCGCCCCGCAGCCACTGAGCGCGCTGGATGGGCGGCCGCCCCTCGAAGGTGCCTACTTTCGGCGCATGATCGGGGAAGTCGACAACCGGATCAGGCCGGGGAGGTTCACCCCCGCCCACGAGGACGCCCTCGAGACGCTCATCGCCGATGAGGTGAAGCGGGGCAACCAGATGATCGTCATCGACTTCCCTACGCGCTCGGGATACGAGACCACGATCACCCCGGAGGCGGTGGAACAGCATCGTCGGCTCGTCGCGCGGTTGTCGGCGCGAGGCGGCGTTTATGTCGTGCGGAAGCCGGAACTCCCCCGCCTGGTCAACGCGGACTTTCGCGACTTCACCCACCTTCGGGCCAGCGGGCGCCAGAAGGTCTCGGAGTGCATTGCGGGCATCCTGGCGAGGATCGGCGGCTGAGCCGCTCCCTCGTGCATAATACGGCCCTCGTGGTCCCCTGAGGGCGATTCCCCGACCCGCAGATGCTCTTCAACACGTTCCATTTCTGGGTATTCTTCGCATTCGTCCTCGGGGTCTACTCGCTCCTCGATCGGAAGCCGCAGAACCTCTTTCTACTCGCCGCCAGCTACTTCTTCTACGCGTGCTGGGACTGGCGCTTCGTCGGGCTCCTTCTCCTCACGAGCACGACGGACTTCTTCCTCGGCAACGCGGTGTTCCGCGGGCGGGCCGGGGGGAAGGGCAAGAAGTGGGTCGCGACCAGCGTCGCCATCAACCTCGTCTTCCTGGGCTTCTTCAAGTACGCGAACTTCTTCGTCGATTCGGCCGACAGGCTGCTCACGGCGCTCGGCCTCCCAGCGGTCTCGTTTCACCTGGACGTCATCCTGCCCGTCGGCATCTCGTTCTATACGTTTCAGAGCATCAGCTACATCGTCGACGTCTATCGAGGCGAGATCGAGCCCGCGAAGGATCCGCTGGATTTCTTCCTGTTCGTCGCGTTCTTTCCCCACATGGTGGCGGGGCCGATCATGCATTCGAGCGCCCTGCTCCCCCAGATGCAGAACCCGCGCCGTATGCGCTGGACCGACATCTCGTCCGGCTTCCACCTCGCCATGTGGGGAATCTTCAAGAAGGTCGTGATCGCCGACAACCTGGCCGACATCGCCGGTCTCGTCTTTCGAAGGGGACTGCGCTTTCACGCCGGCCCGATGCACCTCGGGGCCCTCGCTTTTGCCTTTCAGATCTACTGCGATTTCTCCGGCTACACCGACATCGCGCGGGGCGTGGCGCGGATCATGGGCTTCACGCTCATGGACAATTTCCACCATCCGTACTTCGCGACGAGCGTCACGGATTTCTGGAGACGCTGGCACATCAGCCTGTCCTCCTGGCTCCGCGACTACCTCTACATTCCCCTTGGCGGGAACCGCGGTGGCGCCCTGCAGACCTACCGCAACATCTTCCTCACGATGCTCCTCGGGGGCATCTGGCACGGGGCGGGCTGGACGTTCGTGATATGGGGCGCCTACCAGGGGCTGCTGATGGTTCTCGAGAGACTCTTCGGAGGGCGGCACCTGATCGCCGACTGGTGGGAGGCCAAGGGGATCGCCGCTCGCGGAATATGGCTTTTGCGAGTCCTGGTCACGTTCCATTTCGTCTGCCTGGGGTGGATCATCTTCCGCTGCCAGGACATCAGGGCCCTGCCGGTCATGGTGCGGAGCTTCATGGACCTCCGAGGCTGGTTCTGGATGCCCCGCGCCTATGGTCTCGAGACCATGGCCCTGATCCTTCCCGTCCTCGCGGTCGACCTCGCCGACTTCCTGTCTCGCAAGGAGCAATCGATGCTCGCGGCGCCATGGCCCTTGCGCTCTCTCCTCTATCTCCTGGCGCTCTACGCCTTCCTCCTCTTCGGACGCTTCCAGTCCAATGCGTTCATCTATTTTCAGTTCTGAACGTCCCCCCGCGCGCCCGAGTCCAATGCAATCGCCCACTCGCCCTTCGGTGCTCCCGGCCGCCGGTGGATTCCCCATCGCCCTGGTCGTGGCCATCGCCGCCCTCGGGATCACCGACCGGCTCATCTGGAGCTACGCGCCCCTGCTCAGGTTCTGCGCCCGGTACGCGCCCCTCTACAGCGCCAAGGACTACCCGATGCGCACTGCGGCACGCGTTCGCCTGCTGCCGGCCCACGATGAGCAGCCACCCATCCTGCTGCTCGGCTCCAGCCAGGTCTACGAGGGGCTCGAATGCGCTCCTTTCGAACGACGCTTTCCCGGCCGCACCTGTGAAAACCTCGGCATCGCCGCGGGGACGCCTTTGGACGTGCTGTACCTCCTCGACCGGGCGGACCAGCGTACCAGGAGGCGCGTCGGCGTCGTGGCCTTCTTCCCGAGCACGCTCCACAAGGGACCCAAGCCGGCCTACACCGACCTGACCGCCCTGAGGCTGCTGGTGAGGAGCGGCGCCCTGTTCCACATGAACCCTCAAGAGTGGCTCGATGTCGTCGACGGCGAGCTCCAGAGCTTCTCCGAGACGCTGCGGATGAGCGCTTCGCTGAAGGAGGTGTGGAGATTCGTGGAACAGGACCCCATGGCCGCTCTGCGGAATCAGCTGCCACCTCCGCACCGGCGCCCCTTCCTACCCCGCCCGCGGAAGGAACTGGAGGCGATGATGGGAAAGATCCTCGACCCCGAAGCCACGCCTGGCCGCTTCACACGACTCAACGAGCTCGCCATCGAGGCGATCATCTCCGGCGAGGCCCGCCGTGGGAATCATCTCGTCGTGGTCGACTGTCCGACCCACGACGGCTACGAAACCATCGTGACTCCCGAGGCGAACCTCCACTATCGACGCCTCCTCGATCGCCTCGCCGCCCGCAAGGAGGTCACCTTGGTGAGGCGCGTCGACCTGCCGCAGCTTCAGGATGGCGACTTTCGCGACCTTGTCCACGTCCTCCCCAGCGGCAGGGCCAAGATTTCCGATGGGTTGGCCCAGATCCTCGCCCGCATCGAGGCAGAACCTCGACCCTGAGAGAGGGCTCGCTAGCGAGCTTCGGAACGTCCTGGGCCCGTCGCCGACGAGTAGAGATCGAGAAGCTGCTCGGCCACGACGGAGGTCTTGAATCGTCGGGACATGACGAGGGCGTTCTGTCCCAGCCGCTGGCGCTCCGCAGGATTCTCGATCAGTCGCGTCATGGCCCCGGCGAGGGCCGGGACGTCGCGGGCCTCGACGACCACTCCCGCGTCCATTGCCTCGACGAGCGGGGCCACGCCCGTGGCGCGCGAGACGATCGCCGGAACCCCCAGGCTCGCCGCCTCCGGGACGACCTTGTTCATGCCCTCGATATGCGCGACCGCGACGACCAGGTCCGCTGCGGCCAGGTACGTTGGGAGGTCCGCCTCGTGATGAAGCGCGTCAAGAACTCGAACCTGCTCCTGGACAGCCAACCGCGCCGCGGCCGCTTGGAGCGCCTGGCGCTGGTCGCCGGCGCGGGCGTCCACGAAGTTCGGTCCCGCGATGAGCACCCTCACGTCGGGCCGCTTCCGCGAGAGCTCGGCCGTCGCCGCCACGAGATCGTGAAAGCCCTTGAGGGGCAGGAGCCGGCCCACGCTGACGACGAGAGGCGCATCTGCGGGGAACCCATGCCGCCGGCAGACCTCCACCCGAGCCGCGGTCCGCCTCGCCGCGAGTGAGGGAGCATCGTCGAAGAAGCGATCGGCGATGTTGATCACGACCTCGCGAAGCTTGTGCTCCGGGCACCCCAGGCCCCGCGCCTGCTGGATCATCAGGGCGGAGTTCGCCCGCACCATCGCGGAGCGACCGAACGTCCAGCGGATCAAGAGGCGCGGCAAGGCGAAGCGCGCATACCCGTAGCCCGGGTAGTCGATGAGATCGCCCCCTTGTATGGAGGGCACGAGGACGGCCCGGTGCCGAACGCCTGCGAGGGCCGCGATGGCGGCGATCGGGTAGACGGCCTCGGCGTGAATCACGTCCACGTCCGGATGCATCGCCAGGAGCTTGCGGAGGCCGCGCAGGAGCGGGAGGAAGCGGCCGTACCGGAAGACGCGCTGTCCGATCTCCGCCGGGATCTTGCGAAGTCCGTAGGCGTCGCACAGCTGGCGGTGGACATGAATCGGGCCGTCGTCGTAGGACACCGGCTCTCCGCCCAGTTCGCCGGGCGTCACTCCCGCGTAGACCAGGCACTCGTGGCCCCGTCGGGCGAACTCGTGGACCAGCTCGCCGTTGATCTCGTTGGCTAGATAGCGTGGACCAAAGGCGCCGATGGCATAGAGGATCTTCATGAAGACTCGAGGTCCTGACGACCGGCGGCGCTCTCGCCCACGGCGCGATTGCGCAGCACTCGGGCCGGGACGCCCGCCAGGACCGAATACGGCGCGAAGGCCTTCGTCACGACGGCACCGGCGGCGATGACGGTTCCGTGAGCCACATCGGCCATCACGATGGCCCCGTTTCCGATCCAGACGTCCGAGCCAATCTTCACGAGAGCAAGCTCGCCCTCCTGTTTCGAAATGGGAACGTCCAGGCTTTCGACACCGTGGTGCCGGCCGCCGCTCAACACCGTGATGTGCCCCCCCAGAAGAACGTCGTCCCCTATCTCCGCCCAGCCGATGTGGCAGAACTCGCCCACGTAGACGTTCCTCCCCACCCGCGTCCGGGGCGTCTTGATCACGGCCATCCAGGCCACACGAAGGTCGCCGCCGCACCCGTCCAGCGTTCGTCGATACCAGTCGGCGCGTGAGACCGCGCCCAGAGCTCCGGGGAGAAGGGCGAGTCCCCGGCTGGCGGTGGGGAACGAGACCCACTTGGCGCGGTGGAAGAAGTGGAGAAGCCCCGTCGCCCTGCGCGCGAGCCAACGCCAGACGCGATTCATGGCAGGAGCCTCGCACAGGGCGCGGCGGAGGCGCAACGCCTAGAGAACACGGAGCACCAGTGCCCTGAAGGGAATCGGCAGGGCAGCGAGGCGCCGCCTCTCCTCGTCATGGATTCCTCCCAGCGCTTTCAGGGCCAGGACGAAAACCAGGACCCCCAGCGCGGATATCGAGGCCAACAGCAAGAGTGCCACTCCTCTCCCATGAGCGCTCAGCGGCGAGTCGAGGGCCCGCAGCGCGATCAAGAGGCATGCGCCCATGCCCGCGCTGGCAGCTACGACCCTCGAGCCGAACCGGATCGGGAAATCGAGGCCGAGTCGAGTCACGCCCGCGACGAACGTCACGGCCCGCGATGCCACCCGCGCGAGACCGACGGCGATCGCCAATCCCAGAAGACCCTGGCGCGGGAGGAGGACGAGAGCGAGCGGTATGGCGGCAAATGCCACGAGCTGCGCCGCGATGACGGGCCGGTATTGCTCCGTGACCATCAGCACGTTGTAGGGCACCGCGGCCAGGGAGTCGGCGAAGACGAACACGATGAGGAGCTGGACGAGGTGAGCCGCTCCCTCATACCGCGGATAGAAGACCGTCAGGACGCGCGGCACGAGGACGAGCAGGGCCACGGCGGCCGGGACCTCCAGGAGCCAGATGATCCGGGTGAGGCTGGAATGGGCCTCGCGGAGCGCGACCGGGTCCTTGCGGGTGTGGACGCGCGAGAGAACGGGGACGATGATCCCGGTGAGGGGTGTCCAGACGTAGCCCAGGAGGTCCTTCGCAAACTTGTAGGCAAAGCCGACCACCGCAACCTCCTCCAGGCTGAGCGTTGCGGCCGAGACGAAGATCACGGACTGCAGGTCGTAGGTCCACGTCGTCACCTGCATCAGGTAGTTGACGGCCGCGAACCGCGCAAAGCGAGGTCCCAGGGCGGGCAGCTCCGACCCCCGGGCAGCGACAGGAGCGAGGTCGCGGCTGGCGCGAGACACCTGCCTTGCCGCGAGGAGCAGCGTCACGAGCGGCGTCAGGACGAGGCCGACCAGGACGCCCGAGATTCCCCATCCAGCGACGATGAAGGCCGTGACGAGGATCGGCTGAAGGAGCGTCGAGGCGAGGGTGATGAGGTTCCAGGAGCGCTGCTTCAGGTAGGCGGTGAGGAACTGCATGTACACGTCGAATAGCGCCCCCAGCAGGAGGAGCACGCCGATGGCCGCCAGGAAAAGGTGGCCGTGGGCCTCGATCTCCGAGCAAACGGCTTTCTTGGCGTCGAGCTCCCGTTCGAGGGAAGCGGCCTGGCTGGCATCCCGGACACCCGCGGACAGCCGAGCTTCGATCGTGGCGACCTTGGCCTGCTCGCGGCTCAGCAGGGCCTGGAGGATGGGGCGGCTCAGGATCGCGAGGGCCGCAACGAGGGCGAGGAGCACGCACAGCTTGATGCGTATGACCTGCCTCATCAGGCCAAGAACGCCCTCGCGTCCCGACTGTCTTTCGGCCTCGGGAAGGAACCGGGGCAGTGTACGTTCGATTCCCAGGTCCGCGTAGAGACCGATCGTCGTGGCGAGACTCGTGAGGAGGAACAGGACTCCGACCTGGTCGAGAGAGAGCATCTGGTAGTACAGGACGCTCGCGACCAGACCGAAAAGAAGCCGCGCCGGAAAGAGAGCCGTGTTCCAGAACGTCGCGCTCAGGAACTGCTGAGACAGGTTCTTCCGGCTCATCTCGTTCCGGTCGCCACGATGCCGTTTCCGATGAGGGGCGGGTACGGGATTGGCGTCGGACGGCCGTAGGGAGGAAGCCAGGTCATGGGCTTGAGGCCGGTGCGGACCTGTGGGCTCGCGAAGCCCGCCTGCCGAAGCTCGCGGGCGAGGCGTCGCGGCGTGTAGAGGTTGATGTGGGTCGGGTCGGTGTGGCCCGACCACACCTCGCCCACCAGGGGCTTCGTGAGCCGGCGAATGTCCCAGAGGTTCGGAGTCGTGAGGAGCAGGACGCCTCCGGGACACAGGAGGCGACGGCACTCACGGAGAAACGGGACGCCGTCGGGGAGGTGCTCGATGACCTCGCTCGCGACCACGAGGCCGAAGGCGCCGTCGCGGAACGGCATCGTGCCACGCGCGTCGGTCTGGACGAGACCGCGGCTCGCCACGAGGGCGCGCGATTCCTTCAGAGCGTAGAGGCTCGCGTCGATGCCCACGGCGTCCACCCCTCGGGTCGCGAGATACCGCAGCCCGGGGCCGGCGCCACAGCCGACGTCGAGGGCGGGGCCGTGGGGGAGCCGCCCGGCCAGACCGGCCAGGCGGAACATGCGGCCGTACTGCGTCGCGATCTTCCGATCCGACTTGCGCACCTGGTTGCCGAAGTAGGCCGCCTCGTCCCCCACCGAGGGGGGTCGCGTGACCTGCGTGTACACGCTCTCCAGGCGCGCGGCGAGCTGCTCGGGCGCGAAGTCCTCCGCGCAGGTCCGGTGACCTCCCGCTCGAAGGAGCTCCCGTAGGCCCGGGTCGTCGAGAACGCGGATGACGGCGGCCGCGAGAGCCTCGGAATCCTCCGGAGGCGACAGAAGGCCGTTCTCGCCGTGGCGGACGATCTCGTTGGCCGCCGGCGCGTCGGTGCAGACGGCCGGGGCGCCGCAGGCCATCGCTTCGAGCAGCGTCAGGCCGAAGCCCTCGTAGCGCGTCGGCGTCACGTAGACGTCGCAGGACCGGAAGAGGTTCACGAGGGCGTTGTCCTCGAGACGGCCGAGGAAGCGGACGTGACCGGCCACGCCCAGCTCGGCCGCCATGCGCTCGACCCGCTCGCGGTCCGCCGTGTTGATCCCCGAGACCATGAGGAGCGTCGCGCCCGGAAAACGCCGGACGACGGTCGGCAGCGCCGTCAGGGCCAGGTCGTATCCCTTGCGGGGAGTGAGCTGTCCGACGAAGAGGATCCACGGCCGCGGCGCGTCCAGGGTCGCGGGCGCTCGCGGCTCCGCCGGCCACGGCGGCGGCGTCGATCCAGAGCGGCACCACGGTTTGAGGCTGCGTGAGCCCCATCCGCCGCATCTCCTCGGCCTCGAAGCGCGAGCACGGAAGCGAGGTGCGTCGGCCGCGCGGAGCGGCCAGTGGATCCTGTAGTTCCGGACGAGATCGCGGACCGCCCGAGGGCTGCGCGCCTTCGTCAGCCGGCGCGAGGAGATCGCCCCGCGTCCAGATCAATCGGTCGTAGCGCCGCGGCGCATCGAACGGGCGCTCGCGGTCCGTCCACGAGGTACTCGTCGTGGAGCGGGCCGAGCCACGTGAACACCGTCGGCACGCGATGGCGCCTGGCCCACGCCGTCACCTGCGCGGCCAGGATGTTCCGCGGGTGGAAGAAGTGGATCACGTCGGGGCGCGGGCCCTCGTCGAGGACGGCCGCGAGCGGCCGGTTCGGCCAATAGGCTTGCGGCACCCGACGGACGGCGACCCCGTCGATCTCCTCCCGTTCCGCCGTGAGGTCGGGAATGCGCGGGTAGAGCATCCCGATCGCCCGCACCTCGTGCCCTCGCCGCGCGAGGTCCCGGGCGATGACGCGCTCCGGCCAGTTCCGGAACGTCCGCGTGACGCCGCCGAGGCCCACGATCAGGATCTTCATGGGGCCTGGCTCGCGCCCCCGAGCACCCGTCGTAGACGCCCTGCACCCGTCGCGGCCACCGGCTCCCAGCGGAAGAGGTCGTCCACCCGCTTGCCGCCCCTGGACCGCGTACGCGGCGCGGCGCCCGTCGTCGGCGAGGAGCCGCCGCAGCGAGGCCGACAGGTCCCGCGGGTCGCCGGCGACGAACCGCTCGCCGGTCTCGCCGTGGAACGACGACGTCGTCGTACCCCCGCCACGAGGAGGCGAGCACCGGCCGCTCGCAGGCCATGGCCTCGGCGAGGACCATCCCGAACGTCTCGCTCGCGAGGCTCGCGCCGACCACGACGTCGGCCGCGGCGAAGTACGTCGGCATGTCGCGGTGGGGCACGGTTCCCGTGAAGAGGACGGCGTCACCGATGCCCAGGTCGCCGCGGCCTGGTCCTCGAGGCGCTCCCGCGTCTCCCCGTCCCCGACCAGCACCAGCCGCGCCGAGACGTCCCGCAGCAGCGCGAAGGCGTCGATCACGTAGGCGTGGCCCTTCCAGGGCATGAAGCGCCCCGGCATGAGGACGACGTGGCGCGCGTCGCCGGCGAGGGCCCGGCGGAGCGTCGGGGTCGGCGGCGGCATCGGCCGGAAGTGGTCGGTGTCGACGCCGTTGAAGACGACCGTGGCCTCGAGGCCGTAGTGGCTCGCGGAGCGTCTCGGCGTTGTAGGTGGAGCACGACGAGGAGGGCCGCCGCCCGGCGGGCCAGGCGTGCGATCGCCCGGGAAGAAGCCCTCGCCGTGGCCGTGGTAGAAGAGCGGGACCCCGCGAAGCTTGAGGAGGGGCGCCAGGGGAAGGTCGTAGGGCTTGTGGATGTGGACGAGGTCGGGGCGTCCCACGAGCCAGAGGCCGCGCGGCAGCATCGTCAGACGCTCGGCGAGCTTTCGAAGGGCCCAGGCTCGTCGAAAGGGACCGAACGCGAAGCGATCCCGATCGACGTAGCCCGCGGTTCTCACCTCGACGCCCGGGACGTCGCGGGAGACGGGGCCGCGTCCGCTCACGATCGTCACCCGGTGTCCCGCCCCGCGCCTGCTGCCGCGCCAGGTCCCACACGAAGGTCTCGACGCCGCCCTCCTTCGTGGTGGTCGTCAGGTTGTAGTGGACGATGTGCAAGCGTCGTTCAGGCCGTCGGCGCCGCGGGTCGGTCCCGCGGTCGCCGTGGCCAGCTCGAGTATCCGGGCGGCGCGAGCGGCGTAGGTGTGGGGCGCCACGACCTCGCGCCCGGCGTCCTCGCGCTCGCCGCGCTCGGGGTCTTCGAGGGCGTCTCGAAGCGCTCGGGCCATGTCGGCGACGTCTCCCCGGCGGAAGTAGTAGCCCACGTCGGGCGGGAAGGATCTCCTGAAGGGCGGGGATGTCGGGGAGGACGACGACTCGACCCACGGCCAGGTATTCGAAGAGCTTGAGCGGCGACGCGGTCACGTCGGTGACCGTGTCGGGGATGACGAGGACGTCGGCGGCCTGGAGATACGGAAGCACCTCCGGCTGGGGGAGCTGGCTGGCCCAGAGGACGGCGCCCTCGAGAGGCAGACGGGACGCCACGCCCTTGAGGTCGGCGATCTCCGTCGGGCGACCGCCGACGAGGGCGAGCCGCGCGGCCGGAAGGGCGGCCCGCACCTGGGCGAACGCCTCCAGAAGCCTGTCGAGGCCGCGATACGAGAACGTCATCCCCGCGTAGACGACGAGGGGCTCCAACGCGGGAATGCCGAGCCGCTGCCGGGCCGCCGCGCGGTCACCGGGAACCATCTGCCTCTCGTCGAAGGCATCGGGGATGACCGCCACGTCCTGGGATCGGCGCCAGCCCGTGGTCGCCAGCAGTCGCCTGAAATCCTCGGTGAGGGAGACCACGGCGGCGCTCCTCGCCAGGGCGCTGCGGTCGAGGCGATCGAGCACCGGCTGGATCCAGCCCTCCTTGGCGCGCGACGGGTTGCGGCTCTCGAGGTCGTGGGCCTCGTAGATGACCGGCACGCCGAGGAGCGGTCCCCAGACAGCCGCCCACCATCCGGCGCACACCACCTCGCGGACGTAGACCACCCCGATGCGCCGGCCTCGAAGCCACTCCCAGGACACGACCGCGGCCGTCATCGCGGCGAACAGCGAACGCTCCATGTAGTACCAGAGCGTCGTGGGGTAGAGGCGCGAGAGCTTTCCGATGGCCGGCCGGGGAAGATGCCGCGCACCCACCTCCCCGAAGCGCGAGCGCTGGCCGAGCCACCTCGGCACGAGGGCCAGGGTCGACGGTGCCAAGGCGTGCAGCTCGCGGAGCGTCGTGAAGGTCTGGATGGCGTTGGCCGACTCGAGGGTCAGGCTCGTCGGGCAGGCGACGTAGCAGATCCGCGGCCGGGGCGAAGCCCCGGCCACCGCGTCCCCGGCCTCCATCGCGCGCGCGGCTGACACGCGCATAGTGTGTCGCAGTCCGGCGGAAGCCGGTAATCGCTCGGGAGCCCCTGCGGGCGTGCCAGCGCCCGCAGGAAGCTCCCGTCGTCCCGGGGGCGGCTACTCGGTCTTCGCGGCTCCGATCACACCGCAGGCCAGGCGTCCCCCGGCGTTGCCCGTGGGCTGAGTTTTCAGATCGTCGGCGCCGGCGTGGATGATCACGCCGCGGCCGAGGACCGAATTCGCCCCGTCGAGAGCCGCGCGGCCGTCGGTGTACTCGAAGTCCGCCACCCCCGCGGCGCTCGCCTCGATGTTCCCGAGGTCGCCGGCATGGCGCTGCGCGTCGGTGGGGGCGCCGTGGGATTCGGCCGACGGGTTGAAGTGCCCTCCGGCCGACGCCCCGTCGGCGGCGGAGCAGTCGCCGAACTCGTGGATGTGGAAGCCGTGCTTGCCGGCGGTCAGGCCCGTCACGTGGACGTTCACCTTCAACCCTGTCTCCGCCTTGGTGAAGGTCACCTTTCCCTCGACGGAGCTGCCCTGGGTCGGGTGCAGGACGGCCACGGCCTTGGTGGGGGCCGCGGCGAAGACGACGACGGCGGATGACACGGCGACGGCGGCGACGGATGCGGTCAGTCTCATGAACGATTCCTCCTTGAAAGAGCCGGGGGGAGGCGATGGATCGTCTCGATCAGCGGCGCGCCGTCGTCCGCCGGCGGAGCCAGCAGACCCACGGGGCAGCTCGGGAGCGCCTCCCTCCAAGCTTCCATCATACGTGGGTCGGGCGCCAGGAACGCCACCTCGCCGTCGCCCGCACGTCGGCACGTGTCGAAGGTGACCACAGCCGTGTCGACGTCGGCGCTCCGGAGCGACAGGACCAGGGACCAAGTTTTCCTCGCGGCGGTCGCGAGGAACGTCGGCGGGAGTGAGTCCGCGTCGACCAGCCGCACGCCCGGAACGTCCAGCGACGCGAGGAGTGCCAAATCCTCGTCCCCCTCGGGGGCACCGAGCGGTGCGAGCCCCACGTGGCTCGCTTGCCCGAGAACGCACTTGAAGTCCCGCTCCGACAGGGCTCCCCGCGCGAGCACGACGCCGTGCGCGCCCGCGGCCCCCGCCGTCTCGACGAGCTTGTAGCCGAGCTGGAGATCCCCGTCGTGGGACGCGCCCGCGTGGGAGATCCTGTAGGGAGGCTCCCCCGGGCCGATCCGGCGGCCCAGGAAGATCACTCGAGCATGTCCTCGCGGATCGTCTCGTCCGCCTGGATCGGCCGGGCGGCGCGCCTTCCGATGACGCGGTGGGAGTCCCGGGGAGAGAAGCCGGTGTCGAAGCGAGGGTCGGCCCTCTTGAACGCGAGCATCGCAGCCGTCAGGACCTCGCCCCGGGGAATCAGGCCCCCCGCCACGATCGACCGCGCCACGGCCCGATGGTAGCGGACGGCCCCTTCGGTCGCCGCGGGGAGCCCGTCTCCCGAGGCGCGCTCCGCCTGGCGCAGCAGCTCCACCATCCGATAGAAGTCCTCCGGCGAGACGGCCGATTGGTAGTCGAAGCCCTTTTCCCGACGGTCCAGCGTGAAGTGCTTCTCCACGAGATCGGCGCCGTGAGCCGCTGCCAGCGCCGGCGCGACGAGGGCGAAGGCGCCGCCCCCGTCGGTGTGGTCGAGGAAACCCACCGGCACGCGGTAGCGCTCCTTCCATTCCCCGAGGTCGCGGAACCGGACCTCCTCCACCGCAGTCGGGAACGTCTCGAGGCCGTGGAGAAGGCCCACCGGTGCGGCGCCAGCGAGATCGAGGGCGTCGCGAACCGCCTCGGGTGGGACGCCGCCCGTGGCCAGGAGCATCGGCCGAGCCAGTGCCGCCGCAGCGCGGATGAGGACCGGGTTCTCCATGTCGGTGGTGTGGACCTGGACGCCGTCCGCCCCGCACTCGGCCGCCAGCTCGAGGGAGGGCCCGTCGAAGGCCTCGATCACGACCGCGAGCCCCGAGCCCTTCGCCGCGGCCAGGACGCGCCGCCACTCCTTGGCGTGGATCTCCAGATGCTCGAGGTCCTTTCGCCCGGGATGGCGTCGCACCGCGAGCAGATCGGCTCGAAAGACCTGGAAGGCGATGCCGTCGGCCCCCATCTTGAAAGAGGCGTCGAGCATGCGGAGAGCCGTCTCCGACGAGCCCCCGTGGGCCGCCCCCACCCCCGCGAGGACGAAGCACGGGGAACCCGCGCCGATCTGGCGCGCGCCGAGGCTCAGTGTGTTCGGCCGCATCGGCTAAACGTATCACGGGCCCTGGCGGGGAAGTCCCGGCGGGGGCTAAGCTAGCGCGTCATGCGGGTCCGGGTAGGCACGAGCGGCTACAGCTACAAGGCCTGGAAGGGGACGTTCTACCCGGAGGACCTGCCCGACGCGGGGATGCTCGCGCACTACGCGGGGCGCCTCCCGACCGTCGAGATCAACAACACCTTCTACAGGATGCCCTCCAAGAGCGTGCTCGCGCGCTGGGCGGAGGAGGTGCCCCAGGACTTCTGCTTCGTCCTGAAGGCCTCCCAGAGGATCACGCACCAACGCCGCCTCACGGCGGCCTCGGCTCCCGACGTGGCGTATTTCGTGGAGACCGCCTCGACACTCGGCCCCCGCCTCGGTCCCCTGCTCTTCCAGCTCCCGCCCTTTCTGAAGAAGGACGCCGGCCGGCTCCGCGAGTTCCTGACGCTCCTGCCGCAGGGCACTCGAGCGGCGTTCGAGTTTCGCCACGCGTCCTGGTTCGACGACGAGGTCTACTCTGTCCTGCGGGACGGCGGGGCGACGCTCTGCTCGGCCGACACCGACGAGTCGGGAGACGACGGCGCGCCGGTCGTCCCGACGGCCTCGTGGGGATACCTCCGGCTGCGGCGCGCGGAGTACGGCGACGCCGACCTCGGAGCCTGGGCCGAGCGCATCCAGTCCCAGCCCTGGGACGAAGCGTTCGTCTTCTTCAAGCACGAGGACGCCGGGAAGGGCCCGGCGCTGGCCTCGCGGCTCATCGAGCGGATCGGAGACGCAGCCCGGCGCTAGTCATCGGGCGCGGCTTCGAGCGACGATCGCCTTGACGATGGCTTCGCCGTGGAAGCGGCCGTTCTCGATGAAGATGCGGCTCGTCTCCCGTCCCGAGGCGAGCGCCCCGGCGACGAAGAGGCCGGGGACGTTGGTCTCGAACGTGTCCTTGTCGTGAGCCGGCTGGAGCGTGGTCTCGTCGATGGCCACGCCGGCGTTCCGCAGCAGCCCGACGTCCGGGGTGTAACCCGTCATCAGGAAGACGGCGTCGGCGGGGAGGGTCTCACGCCCGGCCGCGCTCTCCAGGACGACGCTCTCCGGCCCGATCTCGACGAGCCGGGCGCCGAATCGCGCCGCGACCGCGCCCTCCTGGATCCGGTTGTCGATGTCGGGCTTGATCCAGTACTTGATCGAGCGGCCGAGCTCCTTCCCCCGGTGGACGAGGGTCACCGCGGCTCCGGCCCGGTGGAGCTCGAGGGCGGCGATGGCCGCGGAGTTCTTCCCTCCGACCACCACGACGCGCTTGCGATAGAAAGGGTGGGGCTCGTCGTAGTAGTGGAAGACGTGGGGGAGATCCTCTCCGGGGATACCGAGGCGATTCGGGTGATCGTAGTAGCCCGTGGCGATCGCGACGTTCCTGGCCTCGCGCACGACTTCCCCTCCCGCCGCCCGCGTCGTGACACGGAAGGCTCCGCTCCCGGGGGCAATCGAGAGGACCTCTTCGCCCAGGGCGATCCGAAGGCCGAAGGTGTCGGTCACGCGGCGGTAGTAGCGGAGCGCCTCCCACTGCGTCGGCTTCTCGTAGGGCGTGACGAACGGAAGGCCGCCGATCTCCAGGAGCTCCGGCGTCGTGAAGAAGACCATGTTGCGGGGAAAGCGGAAGATGGAGTTGACGAGGACGCCCTTCTCGAGAATCTCGTGGTCGAGGCCGGCCTGCGTTGCCGAGATGGCGGTGGCAAGACCCGAGGGTCCGGCCCCCACGATGATCAGGTCCGTGACGGAACCTCCCGCCATCAGCGTCTTGGTCTCACTTATCGCCTCAGGCCTCAGAGACTACTTCATGCCGAGCGAGTCCGGAAGGCACCAGATGACGGGCCCCAGGACCGGCATCATACAATCTGTTGTGCTACAACTCATTCAGACGAAAAGACTTGCGCTCGCGTGCTATGATTTTCTCATGGCGGCGCGCCCCATCGGCTCCGGCACCGTTTCCTTCGGGATGGTCTCGATCCCGGTCAAGCTCTTCTCGGCGTCGGAATCGAAGGCGGCCGTCTCCTTCAACCTCCTCCACGGGAAGTGCGGCTCGCGTCTCAAGCAGAGCTACACGTGCCCGAAGGACAGCGAGACCGTCACGCGAGACCAGATGGTGAAGGGGTACGAGTTCGCCAAGGACCAGTACGTCACCTTCACCACGGACGAGCTGAAGGCGATGGAGCAGGAGGCGGAGCGCGCCATCGAGATCACCGAGTTCGTCCCCGCCGCCCAGGTGGACCCCATCTACTTCGACGGAGCGTACTACCTGGGTCCGGACAAAGGGGGGGACAAGGCCTATCACCTCCTCGTCGAGGCCATGCTCCAGACCGGGCGATCGGCTCTCGCGAAGTGGGCGGCGCGCGGGAAGCAGTATCTCGTCCTCATTCGCCCCGTGAAGGGCGGCCTGGTGATGCAGCAGCTCCTCTACGCCGACGAGGTGCGCTCCTTGTCGGAGGTTCCGCTGGGAGACGCCGAGGTCAAGGAAGGCGAGCTGAACCTGGCCGTGCAGCTCGTGAACCAGATCGCCTCCGACGAGTTCCGCCCGGAGCAGTACGAGGACGACGTCCGGAAGCGCATGCACGAGGCCATCCAGAAGAAGATCGAAGGGCAGGAGATCACCGCCTCGGTGGAGCCTCCGAAGGCGCAGATCATCGACCTTATGGAAGCGCTGAAGGCGAGCCTCGCCAAGAAGACCGAGGGCCCGAAGCCCGTCGCCGTGTCGGACGCCGAGGACGCGCAGCGTCCCGCGCGCCGCGCCTCCGGGCGCTAGGTAGCGAAGCCGCCGGCCCGCAGGAGGCGCATGGCCTCGCCGTGCACCGCGTCGACGGTCACGAGATCGAGACATTCGGGCATCGCCGCGCCGCCGCATTCGGCCGGAGGCTTCCGCACGAGGTTGCACGGGGAGCACCAGAGGTCCGCGCGCAGGACGACGTGGCGAGACCCCGGTGCTCCGTCCCCGCCGGAGAAATAGCGGACCGGGTCCGTCGGGCCGAAGACGCTCACCGAGGGGGTGTCGACCGCGCAGGCCATGTGCATCGGCCCCGTGTCGGAGGAGAGGAAGAGATCGAGCGCCTCGATCACCGCCATCGTCTCTCGGACGCCGAGCCGGCCCGTCGTATCGACAGGGGGGATCGGGAGCGCCTGGGCCAGGGCCTCGGCGAGGGGCTTGTCGGCCGCCGATCCCGTGACGACGATCGTCGCGCCGAGGTCGCGCTGCAGCCGCTCGGCGACCTTGGCCCAGCGTTCCAGGTCCCATTCCTTGACGTGCCGGCCGCCGCTCGGATGCAGGCCGACGAGGGGGCGTCGCGCCGGTCCCAGCGTCTCGCGGAAGCGCCGGGCGAACTCGCGATCCTCGGGCGCCAGGGGGTCGACGGTGACGCGGCCCACGTCCGATCCGAGGACGGTCTCGACCGCCCGGCGGTTCTGCTCGATCCAGGAGACCGTCTCGTCCAGCGGGATGACATGGGTGAGGAGCCATCGGCCGCCGGTGTTGGCATAGCCGGCGCGCATCCGTGCGCCCGACAGCCAGAGAAGCACGGAAGCCCTCACGTCCCCTTGAAGATCGAGGGCGAGATCGATCCCGACGCCGCGGAGGGCTCGGGCCCTCCCAACCAAGCTGCTCAGGCTCTCGGCACCCTCCGGTCCGCGCCCCGCCCAGGGCGCGCTCCACACCAGGACCTCGTCCACGGGGGCGTGGCGAACGACCGAAGCGCTCCAGGCACCGACCGCCAGTCGAATCCTCGCCTCGGGGAGGGCGGCGCGCAGCTCATGGATCGCGGGCAGCGACATGATGACGTCGCCGATGCGGTCGAGGCGCAGGACCAGGACCTCCCGGATCGCGCCCCGCTCGAGGGTCGTCGGCTCCCCGCGGCCCCATGCGGCAACGCCGAAGAGCGCCCGGCCCGCGAGATCGAACGCCCCGAGCGCGAGGCGGTCCGTGCCGAGGTAGACGCGGCTTCCGGTTCCCCTAACGGGCGTCCAGCGTTGCCGCTTGGGCATAGCACTCCTCGAACGCCCGGGCCGCACGGTCCCAGGTGAGCTCGTGCACCGCGCGCTTGCGGGCCTCGGCCCCCAGCAGACGACGCCCGTCGGGGTCCGCCGCCAGTCGCCGGAGCGCCGCGGCCAGCCCTTCGGCATCCCCGGGCGGGACGAGCAGGCCGTTTCGTCCGTCCTCCACGACGTCGGGGATACCGGCGACCCGGCTGGCCACCACCGCGCGCCCGGCCGCCAGGGCCTCGAGGAGCGCGTTGGGGAGGCCGTCGACGTTTCCGGCGCTGTCCACGACCGACGGTACCACGACGACGTCGGCGGTCGCCAAGGCCGCCGCCATGGTGGCTCGATCCAGGTTTCCCGGAAGCGAGACGGGGGCGGCGATCTCCCGGGCCGTGGCCTCGAGGGAGCCACGAAGGTCCCCCTCTCCCGCCACCACGGCGTGGATCCCCGGGACCCGGCCCGCGGCCTCCACCAGGAACCGGAATCCCTTCTTCTCCACGAGGCGCCCGAACGCCAGAACGAAGATCGCCCCCGGGGGCACGCCGAGCCGCTCGCGCAGGGCGCCGTCGGAGACTCCCGGCGCGAAGGCTGCGGCGTCGACGCCGTACGGGACCGTGCGCGTGCGCTCCGGAGGGGCGCCGAGCGCTACGGCCCGCCGGTGAAGGTCGCCGCTGCACGCCGTGACCGCGCCGGCCGCCTCGAAAGCGCGCTCCGCCAGGCTGCCGGCGAGGGCGCTGCGCTCGGCCAGGAAGACGTCGCTGCCATGGAGGCTCACCACCAGGGGGACGCCCTGGGCTCGGACGACGCCGCTCACCATGGCCGCGTTGGGCACGACCCAATGGACGTGGACGGCGTCGTAGCGCGCCGCCACCAGCCGCTGCGACACGACGTTCCTGAGCGCCAGCGCGACGAAGGGGGCCAGCAGGTAGATCTCCGACCGCACGCGCACGTCCGCCTCGAGGCTCTGGGCATATCCCCACAGGGCCCAGGCGTCGGTGGGCGCGTACCGGAAAGGGAAGAACGCCACGGGCTCGTCCTTGCCCCGCCGGAGGTCCGGGTGCTCGGGGAGGACCACGTCCACCTCGTGTCCCCGCGCGGCCACGCCCCGCGCAATCGACTCGATGAAGGGCGCGGTCACGTCCCCCGGGTGCTTGGGATACGACGACGTGACCATGAGGACCCTCATGGCTCGATCCGGATGCGATGGAGCATGACCCCCAGGTCCCGGACGTCATCGGAGCCGGGAAGGACGTTGACGGGTCTCCAGGACGGGACGTCGAAGCGTAGAACGGGAGGCCCGGGCGGAAGGGGGCTCGGAAGGCGGAGCCCGTAGTCGGTCCATTCGGGAGTCGCGACGAAGCTCCCGATGGCCTGCCCGGACAGCGATGCCGTGACGAGGGGAGGCTTCACGGCGTCGGGCCGCTTCCCCGCGGACGCCGAGACGGTCACTCTCGCGCCCGGTCTGGCGCCGGGAAGGTAGACCGAGGCGCACGATCCGGTCCAGCGATAGGTCAGATCCCCGCCTCCCTCCTTGTCGAAGAAGCCCGAGACCTGGAAGTCGTCGGAGCCGCCGATGACCACCTCGGGGAGCGGCGGGACCTGGAGGTCCTCGGGCAAGACGACCCGCGACACCGTGAAGCGCAGAGATCGGCCCTCGGGCTTCTCGGGCGGGCGGCCGTAGGTGCGCTCCCACTCGACGCTCGAGAAGGAATAGTCCTCGACGCGCTGCAGGAAGATGCCGCACAGGTCCGTTCGATACGTGTGGACGAAGTAGATGTTGCGATAGCGGCCGCGCCAGGCGCGAATGAGGTGCTGCAGGCGCTCCGGATCCGGGTCGAAGCGGGCCAGCTCCACGATGTTGACGCCGTGAACGGCCCAAAGGGGGAGCGAGAGGAGGTGAACGCTCTGGACCTGCTCGAAGATCGCCACGTCGTCGGGGCCGAAGCGGCGCGAAACGTCGTTCACGAAACGCACGGCCCCTCGCCAGTCGACGTAGCGCGACAGCGGGAGGGTCTCTCGCAGATAGGAGGCAGCCAGGAAGAGAGCGAGCCCCGCGGCCGCGAGCCGCAACCCCCGGTGTCGCGCGGCGAGCCGCGTGAGAGCGAAAGCCGCGAAGACCAGGAGGAAGGGAAGAATGACCGGGACGAAGCGCCTCAGGGCGAAGAAATAGTCGGCATAGACGCGGATCTTGTAGAAGTAGAACCCCGAGAAGGTGAGGGCGAGCAGCACGGGGAACAGATAGCGCGGGCGCCACTCGCGGATCGCGAGACCGAGGCCGAGAACGCCGAGCACAAGACCCACGGGGCTGACGAACCAGCCGAGGCGGAAGAACGCACCGGCGTCGTGGGCCGCGAGGCGACGAAAGTCGAGGGCGAGAAGCCAGCCGGGGTTGCTGAGCGCGTCGGCCTTGTTGTTCCCGTCTCCGCCCGCCCAGGCCGAGAGGGAAGGCCTCAAGAAATAGGCGTAGAGAGAAAGCATCGCGAGCAGGGCGATCGTGCCGCCGCGCAGCGCGTCACCGTGGGTCTCGAGCCACTGCACGAGCCGAGGTCCCAGACGCCCGGCGATGACCACGGCGCCGGCGCCGACGAGGCCCGCCGCGAGCCAGACCACGAGGGGCTGTTTCCAATAGGGGCGGTTCGCGATGTCGAGGAGGTACTTTCGCGACCAGAAGGCCGCGTGAAACCCCGCGTGGGCGGCCAGGATGCCGAAGGGAACGAGGAGGGCGCCCGCCGAGCGCCACCGGAGGTCGCCGTGGGCGCGGCGTACGAGCAGATAGATACCGAGGGGCGCGACGACCAGAACGCTGTCGATCCGCACGAGCAGGGAGAGCCCCAGGGCCACGCCCGCCAGGGCGCCCATGAGATCGCCGCCGTCCTCTCGCTCCCAGTGCGAGAAGGCGAGGAGGGCCAGGAAGATGAAGAACTGAGACATCGGCTCCGAGACCGGGTAGCGCGCGAACCAGACCTGGATGACGTTGACGGCGAGCAGGCCTGCGCCAAGAAAGGCCGCCGCGGAACCGACGATCCGCCGGCACGCGAAGAAGACACCCAGGGTGCCGAGGACGCCGAAGATGGTCGGCGTCGCGAGGGCCCCTTTCACCCCCATCGCCTGGAAGAGGTAGGCGCCGAAGGCCGGGAAGAGGTGGAAGAACTCCGGGAAGACCCGGGCCGTGTCGGGACGCTCGAGGGGGAATCCCATGAAGCGTCCCCAGGAGAAGTCCGGGTTTCCGGGATGACGGTAGAAGAGCTCCACGTCCTCCTTCGGGATCGACTGGACCACGGGGTCCACGTAGGCGATGCCGCCGGTGCGGGCGATCAGGCCCATGGCCGCGATGTAGGTCCCCGGATCCCTTCCCCCGACGAGGTATTCGCTGGGGCGAGCTTGAAGGGAAACGGCCATCGCCAGGAGCGCCGCCGCCGGGAGGATCTCCGAGGCGCGCCGCGGAAGGGAAAGCGGCCACGCGAGGCGCCGGCGACCGAGGAGCGCGGCCACGGCGCTCGCGACGGCGAGAAGGGTTGCGGCGCCGACGAGCGAGAAGCGTCCGGCCTCGGCCAGGGCCAGGGCCACCCACGACGCCGAAGCCACGCTCGCAGCCACGACGAGATAGAGGGCCTCGTCGGCGGGCAGGCGCTCCCGATAACGGCGACCCAGCAGCGACACGAAGACGAGGCCGGGGAGGGAGAAGAGCACCAGCCCCGCCGCCGCCGCCGGGGCCGCCGCCACGAGGTTCACACCGGCAGCGATGGCAGGACCTCCCGGACGGCCCCTGTTACGGCTCCCACCTGGACGTCGGTCAGCTCGGGGTAGAGGGGAAGGGAGAGGAGCTCCCGGGCGGCCTTCTCGACGACGGGGAGGTCGCCCGGCTTGCCTCCGAGAGGTGCGAAGACGGGCTGCAGGTGCAGCGGGATGGGATAGTGGATCAGGGTCCCGATCCCTCTTTCCTTGAGGGCCGCCATCAGGGCATCGCGTCTCGGGTGGCGCACGACGAACAGGTGGAAGACGGCCCTCGCATAGGGCTGCTCGCCGGAGAGCACGAGGCCGGTGCCCTCGAGCGCCGCGAGGTACGCCGAGGCGATGGCCCGCCGCCTCTCGGTCCACGCCGGAAGGTGACGCACCTTGACCCGGAGGATCGCCGCCTGGATCTCGTCGAGGCGGCTGTTCACGCCGGAGACCTCGTGCCGGTACCGATCGCTCTGCCCGCCGTTGCGCAGCCGACGCAGGCGCGCCGCGAGGTCCGAGTCGTTCGTGATGATGCCCCCCCCGTCTCCCAGGGCTCCCAGGTTCTTGGTCGGGTAGAAGGAGAGAGGCCCGGCAACGCCCAACGTGCCCACCGTGCGGCCCTTGTAGGAGGCGCCGTGGGCCTGGCAGGCATCCTCGACCAGCGGGATGCCGCGGCGCCGGGAAAGCTCGAGGAGCGGGTCCAGATCGGCGGGATGGCCGAAGAGGTGGACCGGGAGGAGCGCCCTCGTGCGCGGCGTCAAGACCCGGTCCACCGTCTCGGCGGAGACGTTGAGCGTCACGGGATCGACGTCGGCGAAGACGGGGCGCGCGCCCGCGCGCTGGATGGCGAGGGCCGTGAACGCCGCCGACAGGGAGGACGTCACGACGTCGTCCCCCGACCCCACGCCCAGCGCCTCGAGGGTGAGCTGGATCGCTTCGGTGCCGTTGGCCACGCCCACAGCGTCCCGGGCACCCATGGCGGCCGCCAGCTCCCGCTCGAAGTCCTCCCCCTCCGGTCCCAGGATGAACCATCCCGAGTCGAGGACCCGGGCGACCGCCGCGTCGATCTCGCCGCGGATGGCAGCCACGTGGGCGCGAAAGTCCACGAAGGGAACGGAGGTCATGCCCTGCCCTCGTGGGGCTTCAGGTGCTCCTTGCGCACCACCAGCTCGAGCCACAGCCTGGAGAGGTCCAACAGCGTCCGGGCCACCCGCGGAACGTTGAAGAATTGGCTCTTGCCGTAGGAGCGGTGGAAATGATGGACCGGGACCTCGGCGATGCGGTATCCGTGGTCCTGCACCTTCTTCATGAGCTCGACGCAGATGACACCCGAGGATCGCGTGAGGGCCACCTTGGCGAAGACGTCGCGACGCATCAGGCGGAAGTCGCAGTCGACGTCGCGGAGGCGCAGCCCGAAGGCGGTCCGCACGAACCAGTGGTAGAGCCTTCCGATGACGATCCGGTGGAAGGGGTCGGAGCGCCCGATCTTGTAGCCGTTGACGAAATCGACGTCCGAGGAGAAGGCCTCCCACAGCTTCGAGAGCTCGCGAGGATCGTATTGGGCGTCGCCGTCCGTGTAGAAGACGAGATCCTTCGAAGCGGTCTCGAAGCCCGTTCGCAGGGCGCCGCCGTAGCCGCGGTTCTTCCCGTGGTGGACCACCTTGAGCCAGGCGAACTGGCGCGCCATCTCGTCGAGGAGCGCCCCCGTGTGGTCCGGGCTGCCGTCGTCCACGACGATGACCTCGTAGTCGTCGGTGAGGGTGCGCGCCGTCATGTGGGCGACGATGGCCAGGCTCGCGATGGTTCCGGCGTCGTTGTAGGCGGGGAAGAAGATGGAAAGGCTGGGCATGGTCTACAGCTCAGGCGGGCGCGGAACCAAAGGCGGACCGTAGCATGCGCCCTCTTTCAGGGTCAAATTCGGGCGAAGGCGAGGAGCCCGACACCGCAGACCGCCAGGATCGCGCCCAGGCGGAGGCCGCGAGCCCTGTGGGACAGCTCCACCCGATGGATGCCGGCCGGCAGCACGACACCCATCCGCGCGTGCTCCACCCGGACGAGTGGCGTCGGTCGGCCGTCGAGGTGGGCCGACCAGCCCTGCTCCCAGGTCTCGGCGACCACCAGGAGACCGGGGCCTTCGGCGCGCACGTCGAGCCGCTCTCCTCCGTGCTCCACGATCGTGGCGCGGGACGCTCGCGCGCCGTCGGGGAGGATGACGCCCCGGGCATCGGCCTCGGTGGCGAGAGATTCCCTGGCGAGGTCGATTTGTGCCGCCGTCGCGTCTCGCAGTCCGGAGAGGACGGCGGCGTCGTCGCGCAGGACACGCAGGTGCTCCACGACCCTTCCGAGGCCGGGGCCTCGTGGAAGCTCGAAGAGCCGCACCCACGGCGTCGTCGCCGCCTCCCTGAAATGCCCCGGGTCGCTGACGAACCCCGCGGCCAGGCCGACGAGGGTCGTGCGCCCCGAGGAGGCATCGAAGAGCGCCAGGCGCGAGAGCGCGAGGACGCCGGGCGTTGCCGCTCGCTGCACCCTGAGGCCGTCGATCAGGTATCTCCCGGGGAGGCGCAGCGTCGCGCTGTAACGGTGCCCCTCGAAGCTCCCTCCCGGCCCCGGGTAGCTTTCGAAGATCGTCGGACGATCGTGGGCCATTCGCGGCCGGACGTCGGAGCGGTCGTAGGCCCATTCGGCGGTCTCGACGCCGGCGCGCAGCGGCAGGTCGATCTCCTGACCCGTGGTGAGACGCACGCCCACCCGTGCCACGGTCTCGCCCTGGGGAATGTCGATCGCGTTGGACAGGGACGACGCGAGGCGCACCTCCGTCGCGGTGACCAGCGGCGTGGGGAGGAAACGGGTCTCGCGAGCCCCGAGCGGCAGATCGAGCGTGTCGCCCCATCCGGGGCGATCCCCCCCTCCCACGAGCGCCGAGGCCGGGACCTGGACCCACCTCACCCCTCCCGCCTCGAGCCGGGTCGGATCGCTCCGAAAGAACGCCCCGGGCAGCGTTCCCCAGGCGGTCATGCCGTCATAGAGGGCGCGTCCTCGGACCGAGGCCATGGGATCGTATCCGCCCGCCACCACGCGTCCACGCGGCATGCCGGTGTTGGCGAAGGCGAGGTCCGCGGCCTCCCGCCCCGGCCACTCGCGAGCCAGGGTCAGGATCCTCTCGCCGCGCCGGGGCATGGCCTCGTCGATGGCCTGGCTGGTGGGGGTTCCCCGTGCCAGGTCCGCGCGGGACGGCGCGCCGGCCCAGACGCCGCGCCCCTGGGGCTGGAGCAGGAAGGAGACCGTGAGGGGGAGAAGCCAGAGCCCCGCCACGACGGGGTCGGCGGAAGGCGCCAGCGTGAAGTACAGGATCAAGGCCACGGCCAGCACGCCGACCGCCCCCGCGAGGGTCTGGGAGAGAGGGCCCAGCGTCGCCGCGGCGATGGAGAGTGCCGCCGCCGACGCGAGGGCGGCGAAGAGGAAGTACGCGCGGAGCCGGCGGCCCCGGGGCTCGCAGCGCGCGCGCCACTGGGCCGAGAGGGAGAGGCCCGCGAGGAGTGAGAGCGTGAAGTCGAACACGAGGGACAGGGTCCCCGGAGCCGCGAGGGAGACGCGTCCCCACTGGAGGCCCAGGCAGAGAAGCAGGGCGACCACGAAGACGAGGAGCGGCGTCTCGGTCGCGAGCAAAGGCAACGCGGCCAGGGCGAGGGACGGGGCCGGGCTGTGGGAGACGTAGCGGAGCACCAGCCCCGTGAGCCCCGGCAGGCGCGGCTCCCCCGCGGCCGCCAGGCCCGTGAAGGCACGCCCGGCGTCGCGAGCGGCAAGGAACGTCGGGAGCAGCTGCGGCGCGGCCAGCAAGGCCGCGCCCAGGAGTGCGGCGGCGGTCGCCAGGAGGCGCGGTCCGCGGCCATCGCGGGGGAGCAGGTGGGCGACGAGGAGGCGACCGCCGACGAGCGCCAGACCCGCGCGCGCGGCCTCGGGCGAGCCGGCGAGCAGCAGGAGGGCCATGGCGCCGGCGAGAGCCAACACCCCGCGCCGGTCGCCCCGCTCCACGTGGGTCTCGGCGGCGAGGAGCGCCAGGGGAAGGAGCGGCGCCGCGACGACCGTGGCCGTGTCCCCCAGGTGGCCCACGAGGTACGGACCCAGGCCGAAGAAGAGGCCGCCGGCATAAGCCCCCACGGCGCCGGCGCCGAGTCGCCGCAGGAGGACGTACGTCAGGACGCCGGTGGCCGCCAGGGAGGCGAGGACGAGGATCTGGAAGGCGACGAACGAGGGCAAACGGGAGAGCGCCCACATGGGAGGGTAGAGTGCCCCGGGACGATAGGCGGCGAGGAGCGGCGTTCCGGAGAAGAGGGCCGAATTCCACGACGGTATCTCGCCGGCGCGGTAGGCGCGCCACACGGCCGCTCGAAGCGGGTAGTGGAGCGCCTCCCCGTCGCCCGGCCCCAGGAGCCGTCCCTCCCACCACGCCGGAGCCAACGCCAGGATCGGGAGGAGGGCCAGGAGAAGGAGGGCGGGAAGATCGCGCCTCGCCACTACTTCCGATCCTGGGTCGACGCGATCTGCTCCGAGATCAGGCCGAAGAGGAAGACGACGACGGCGAGCTGGATGAGCAGGGCGGAGCCCATGGGGATCTTGCCGGCCCTGAGCACGTTCCAGATGCCGTACGCGGCCCCCAGGAGGAACGAGACCGCGCTCACCGGGAAGAAGATCTTGAGGGGGCTGTAGAGCGTGACGATCTTGAGGATGATCAGCAGGAAGATCGTGCCGTCCCGGAACAGCCGGATCTTGCTCGTCCCCACGCGCCTTCGGGCGGTGATCGGTACGAACGCCACGTTGAGCCCCGCCTTCAGGAAGGCCAGGCAGGACGTGGTCGGATAGGAGAAGCCGTTCGGCAGGAGGTGAAGGATCTCCAGGAGCCGATCGCGCCGCGCCGCTCGGTAGCCCGAGGTCAGGTCGGGGATGGGGCGCCCGGTGAGCCACGACGCCACGCCCTTGAAGACGGCGTTCCCCAGCGCTCGCGTCCACGCCTGATCGCGGGAGGAGCGCGCGCCGATCACCATGTCGTGGACCCCCACGGGACCGATGAGGGCGGCCGCGTCGTCGGGGTCGTGCTGCCCGTCGGCGTCCATGAGGAGGATCACGGAACCCGTGGCCTCCCGGATTCCCGTCTTCACCGCGGCGCCGTTCCCCTTGTTGTAGGGGTGCCTTATGACCCGGGCGCCGGCCGCGGAGGCGCGGGCCGCGGTCTCGTCGGTGGAGCCGTCGTCCACCACCAGGACCTCGTGCCAGGGATGGCGCGCCCGAACGCCTTCCACGACGCTCGCGATTCCCCCCTCCTCGTTGAAGGCCGGGATCACCACGGAGACCGCTTGCGGATCAGCCACGATCCCTCGGTCGAAGCTCGCCCTTGCGGACGCGGTAGAGCAGGTCCTCGATGAGCTTCCGGTTGCTCGCGATGAGGTCGGCCATGATCCCCCATTGCAGCGTCTGGAACCCCAGGATCAGGAGCAGGACCGAGAGGATCGCCGACTGGATGTGGCCGGTGATCCGACCGTGCCACCAGAACCACGCGTAGCGCAGGCCGAGGGCCGCGCCCGCCGCGAACAGGGCGGAGCCGACGAGGATGAAGACCTTGAACGGCTCGTACATCGCGTAGATCCGGAGGATCGTGGCGCCGCTTCTCTTCACGTACTCCCAGGTCGACCCGAAGAGGCGGGACGGCCGCGTCTCGCGCGTCTCCACCGGCAGGTGCGCCACGGCCATCTTCTTCTTGCCGGCCTGGATGATGGACTCCAGCGTGTAGGTGAACTCGCTCACGATGTTGATCCGGAGCGCCGCCTCCCGGGTGAGGGCGCGGAACCCGCTGGTGGCGTCGGGGACTGCGGTTCCCGAGACCTTCCGCACGACCCAGGAGCCCACGGTCTGGAGACGCTTCTTCGTCCAGGAGAAGTGTGCGACCTCCGCGACCGTCCGGTCCCCCACCACCATGTCGGCCTCGCCGGCGAGGATCGGCGCCAGGAGCCGCGGGATCTCGTGACCCGGGTACTGGTTGTCGGCGTCGGTGTTGACGATGACGTCGGCTCCCAGCCGGAGACAGGCATCCAGCCCCGCCATGAACCCCTGGGCGAGCCCTTTCGTCTGTGTGAATCGCACGACGTGGTCGGCGCCGTGGGCGCGGGCCACCTCCGCCGTCCTGTCGGTGGAGCCGTCGTCGATGATGAGGATCTCCACGCGGTCTATCCCGGGAATCGACCGGGGGATCGCGCGGAGGGTCTCGGGGAGGGCCGCCTCCTCGTTGAGGCACGGGATCTGGACGATCAGCTTCATCGTTGCACGGCCGCCGGGCTGCGCCGCTGGCATTTCGATCTGGGGCGCAGGGGACGCTGTCGCAGCCATCGGGACACTAGCACAAGGGTCCTCGCCGCCGTTAGCCAGGCCCCGGGCCGCGACGGCTCAGGCGGCGGAGAACCCGTCGATGAGGGGCAGGACCTCCGACACGTCCTTCACGACGTGGTGGGGGCGATAGGCGTACCGGGGAAGGTCGGCGGCCTGGCTCACACCGGTGAGCACGAGGATCGTCCGCATCCCCGCCTGGATGCCGGCCATGATGTCGGTGTCCATGTTGTCGCCGATCATCCAGGCCTCCTCGGAGTGCGCCTTCATGTGGCGGAGCGCCGCCCGCATCATGACCGCGTTGGGCTTCCCGACGTAGAACGGCGCTCTCCCGGTGATCCGCTCGATGGGCGCCGCGAGGGCGCCGCAGGAGGGCCGGCCGAGCGGGCCCGCGACGTCGGGGTTGGTCGCGATGAAGCGGGCCCCTTGCTTGATGAGATACGCGGCCCTCTGGATCATGTCGAAGTGGTAGGACTGGGTCTCGCCCAGCACCACGAAGTCCGCGTCGGTGTCGCTCTGGACGAAACCCGCCTCGTAGAGCGAGTGGACGAGGGCCCCCTCGCCGATCACGTAGACCCTTCGGGCCTCTCCTGCCTGGTCGCGCAGGAACTCGATGGTGGCCATCGCCGACGTGTAGAAGTGCTCGGCCGGGACGTCGAGCCCCGCGCCGAGGAACCGGTTCCGCAGGTCTCCCGGGGTCTGGGACGGGAAGTTGGTCAGGAAGAGGAACGGGGATCCATCCCTGGCGAGCCGCCTCGTGAACTCCGCCGCACCGTGGAGGGCGCGGTTGTCGCCGAGGATCACCCCGTCGATGTCGCAGACGACCGCGGGCATCAGAGTTCCGCGGACTCCCCGAGGCTCGGGACGCGGGTCGCGAAGCCCCGCTCCTTCGTGATCCTCGCAGCGAGGGCTTCGGCGGCTTCGGTCTCGCCGTGGGTGACGAAGATGGTCTTGGGAGCGGACTTCACCGCCGAGAGCCAGCGCAGCATCTCGCCGGCGTCGGCGTGTCCCGACATCCCCTTGAGGTCGGTGACCTCGGCCAGGACGGGCACCTCCCCCTTGTGGATGCGGACCACGCGGGCATGGTCGAGAAGCGCCCGGCCCAGCGTTCCCACGGCCTGGTACCCCGTGATCAGCAGCGTGTTCTCGGCGTGGGGAAGGCGCACTCGGCAGTGGTGGAGGATCCGTCCTCCGGTCAGCATGCCGCTCGACGAGATGATCACGGCCGGTCCCTTCATCGTGTTGAGCGCCTCGGATTCGGCGCGCGTGCGGTGGAGATGGACCCACTTCCCGTAGAGCAGGCTGCGGCCGCCGAAGCCTCCCAGGGTGACCCGATGCGCGTCGGGGAACTGGCTGTAGATGCGCGTCGCGTCCACGGCCATGGGGCTGTCCACGTGGATGGGAAAGGGACGCAGCCGGCCCGCCGTGACCAGCTCGTCCATGAGATAGATCATCTGCTGCGCTCGCCCCACGGCGAACGCCGGAATGAGGAGCACACCGCCGCGCGCGAACGTCCTCTTCAGGACCCCCTCGAGCTGGTCCAGGATCGGCACCGCGGCGTGGGAACGGTTGCCGTACGTGCTCTCCACGACCAGGTAGTCGGCCTCGGGGGCCAGCTCCGGGTCCTTGGTGAGGACCGCGTCGAAGCGGCCCACGTCTCCGCTCATGAGCAGACGCACCTCCCGGGTCGCCTCGCGGATCCGGATGTCGGCGGAGGCGGCCCCGAGGAGGTGGCCCGCGTCGCGAAAGGAGAAGGACACGCCGTCGGCGAGATCGCACGTCGTCCCGAGAGCGACCGTCTCGAAGAGCCGGAGGCTCGCGTCGACGTCGGCGTCGTCGAAGAGCGGCAGGGCCGGCTCGTGCTTCGTGAGGCCTTTCCTGTTCAAGTACTCGGCGTCCTCCTGCTGCAGGTGGGCGGCGTCCTTCAGGAGGATCTCGGCCAGCTCGCGCGTCGCCGGGGTCGAGACGATCCGCCCGCGGAATCCCTGCTTCACGAGGCGCGGCACGCGGCCGATGTGGTCGAGGTGCGTATGGGTCAGGACGAGGGCCTTGATCGACGCGGGGTCGAAGGCCGGCTCCGACCAGTTCCTGAGGCGCAGGGCCTTGTCCCCCTGGAACATCCCGCAGTCGATGAGCACCCGCGTCCCCGCGGCCTCGAGGAGATATTCCGACCCCGTGACCGTCCGTGCCGCGCCGAGGAAGGTGAGCCGCGCCATAGGGCGCGAGTATATGTGCGAATCGATTCCATGACACAGTTTGACGGCTTTGCCGTTGACAGTGCTTCCAGGGTCCCGTATAACGGGGTTGTGAACGCCTTGCGGACGATGTGTTGTTGTTGTCAGACCCGGGTTGCTCCCGTGGTCCATCTTCCCGCAGGGTTCTGGTCATGATGCGCTGACGCACTCATAGACGCTGCAGGTTGAAAGGCCCGGGAGGCGAAAGCCACCGGGCCTTTTCCTTTTTCTGCGGGTCTTACGAGGGCGAGCGGGAGGGCCGTGTGCTGAGTGGCGTGGCGGAGGCGGCGGAGACCGGAGCCCTGGAGGGACGCTCCGCGGCCGAGGTGCTGTCCTGGGCGGCCGAGCGCTTCGCCCCTCGCATCACGTTCGCCACCGGCTTTGGCGCGGAGGGGTGCGTCCTGGTCGATCTGGTGGCGCGCCACCGGCTCCCCATCGATCTCTTCACCCTCGACACGGGCCTCCTGTTCCCGGAGACCTACGCCCTCTGGCGCCGGCTCGAGGGACGTTACGGCGTCGTGATCCGCGCCGTTCGCCCCAAGGAGACCGTCGACGAACAGGCGCGCTCCCGCGGAGACCGGCTCTGGGAGCGTGATCCCGACGCCTGCTGCGGGCTGCGCAAGGTGGAGCCGCTCCGCTCCGCCCTCGAGGGGTTCGACGCCTGGATCACGGCGATCCGGCGCGATCAGACGCCGGAGCGGGCGTCGGCCGGCATCATCGAGCGCGACCGCCGCTACGGCCTCGTGAAGGTGAATCCGTTGGCCGCGTGGACGGGCGCGGACGTCCTTGCCTATGTCCGCGACCACGACGTCCCGACGAACCCGCTCCACGAACAGGGCTATCCGAGCATCGGGTGCGTGCCGTGCACGAGCCGCGTCCTTCCGGGGGAAGACCCTCGGGCGGGGCGATGGCGCGGCCGCGCCAAGACCGAATGCGGGCTCCACGCCCGCCCCACGCACATCCGGCTCGAGGCGAGCCGCAACGGAGGATCATGACCACGCCTGACCTCGTTTCCCCCCACGGCGGCTCCCTCGTGGACCGCTTCGCTGACTCCTGCCGAGGCCGAAGCCCTGAAGGGCCGCGCCGGTCGTCTCCCGAAGGTCGTTCTCGACCCGCGGGAGCTGGCCGATCTCGAGCTCCTCGCCACGGGCGCCGCCAGCCCGCTGACGGGGTTCCTCGGCGCCGCCGACTACCGCAGCGTGACGGAACACCTCCGCCTCGCCGACGGCACGGTCTGGCCGCTCCCCCTGACCCTCGCGGTCGCGGACGACGTGCGCGCGCTCCTGAGCCCGGGGGGTGAGGCCGCGCTCGTCGACGCCGCGGGCCGCCTCTGGGGCGTGGTGGAAGTGCGCGAGATCTTCGAACGCGATCCCCTCGAGGAATCGCGCCTCGTCTACGGCACCGATGACGCCACGCATCCCGGCGTCGCGTACCTTCTCTCGCGGCCGCGCACCCTCGTCGGCGGACCGGTCCGGGTCCTGCCGCTGCCCGAGGACCTTCCCTTTGCCCAATATCGCCTGACGCCGCGGCAGCTGCGCGAGGAGATCGAGGCGCGAGGCTGGCGCAGCGTCGCCGGCTTCCAGACGCGGAACCCGATCCACCGCGCCCACGAGCACCTCACCAAGCTCGCTCTCGAGTTCGCCGACGGCCTGGTCATCCACCCCCTCGTCGGCGAAACCAAGAACGACGACGTTCCCGCGGCGGTGCGCTTCCAGGCCTACGAGGTCCTCGTCGATCGGTACTACCCACGCGGGCGCACGCTCCTCGCCGCGTTCCCGGCGGCCATGCGGTACGCGGGTCCGCGAGAGGCGCTGTTCCACGCCCTCGTGCGGAAGAACTACGGCATCTCGAGCCTGATCGTGGGCCGGGACCACGCCGGCGTCGGGAAGTTCTACGGGCCCTACGAGGCCCAGGAGATCTTCGACCGGTTCACCGCCGAGGAGCTCGGGGTGACGCCCCTCAAGTTCGAGCCGACGTTCTACTGCCGCGCCTGCGGCGCCCTGGCCTCCTCCCGGACCTGCCCCCACGACGCAACCGCGCGCCTCGACCTCTCGGGGAGCCGGGTCCGCGAGATCCTGAGGAGCGGCGGGCGCCTTCCCGAGGAGTTCACGCGCCCGGAGATCGCCGAGATCCTCCGCGGGCACTACGAGGGCGGCTCGAGGCCGGTGGCGTCCTCACCGCGCGAAGGGAACGGCGGCCTCATCGTCTGGTTCACGGGACTCTCGGGGGCCGGCAAGACCACGCTGGCGGAGGCGCTGCGCCGGAGGCTCTCCGCGGAACGCGCCCTCGAGATCCTCGACGGCGACGAGGTGCGCACCCATCTCTCGAAGGGGCTCGGCTTCTCCCGGGAGGATCGCGACACCAACGTCCGTCGCATCGGCTTCGTCGCGCGCCTCCTGGCGCGGAACGGCGGCGCGGTCGCCACGGCGGCCATCTCGCCGTACGGCGCCACACGCCTCGAGGTCCGCGAGGCGGCGGAGCGCGAAGGGACCGGGTTCCTCGAGGTATACGTCCAGGCCGACCTCGAGTCCCTCGTCGCCCGGGACGTGAAGGGACTGTACAAGAAGGCCATCGCCGGCGAGATCGCCCACTTCACGGGAGTGTCGGACCCTTACGAGGCTCCGGAGAACCCCGACGTGATCGTCCGGACCGACAAGGAGAGCGTCGAGGAGAGCCTCGCGCGGATCCTGGGAGCTCTCGAGGACCGCGGTCTCGTCGGCGAGCCGCTCCTCGTCAAGCGTGCCTCATGAGTAGCCGCGCGGCCCTCTTCCCGCTCTTCCTGAAGCTCCGCCACCGGAAGGTGGTGGTCGTGGGGGGCGGGCCGGTGGCCGCGGCGAAGATCGACGCGCTGTCGGAGACTGGAGCCGACATCGTCGTGGTTGCCCCGGAGATCGTCCCGCACATCCGGTCCCTGGACGTCAGCGTCCTGGCCCGCGGCTTCCTGCCGTCGGACCTGGACGGCGCGTGGCTCGCCGTCGCCGCCGCTCCCCCCGACGTGAACCGCGACGTACGGGCCGCGGGCGAGGCGCGGCGCATCTTCGTGAACGCCGTGGACGATCCCGACAGTGCCAGCGCGTTCACCGGCGGCGTCCTTCGCCGCGGCACGGTGACCATCGCGGTCTCGACCGAGGGCCAGGCCCCGGCGCTGGCCGGTCTGGTCCGCGAGGGGCTGGAGGCCGTGGTTCCCGACGAGGTGGAGGATTGGGTCCGCGAGGCCCGCGCCCTCCGCCGGAGCCAGCGGGCCGAGCAGGTGCCGATGGCCCTGCGGCGGCCGCTCCTCCTGAAGGCCCTCAACGACCTCTACGCCGAGGGTCGGGACGGCGGCGCCGGCGGGCCGCGGCCGGAGCCCGCCCCGTGAGCGGCTTCGTCTCCCTCGTCGGTGCCGGCCCCGGGGATCCCGAGCTGCTGACCGTGAGGGCGGTGAACCGCCTGAGGGAGGCGGACCTCGTCTTGTACGACGCCCTCGTCTCGCCCGATTCCGTGGCGCTCGCGGCGCGGGCCCAGCGCTTCTCCGTGGGGAAGCGCGCCGCGCGCCCGTCGATGTCGCAGGAGACGATCCATCGGCTCATGATCCGCGGGGCCCGTCTCGGCAAGCGGGTCGTGCGCCTCAAGGGAGGCGATCCCTTCGTCTTCGGCCGCGGCGGCGAGGAAGCCCTCGCCCTGGCCGCGGCCGGGATTCCGTTCGAGGTCGTCCCGGGCGTCACGTCGGCGGTGGCGGCCGCGGCCCTCGCCGGCGTTCCCGTGACCCACAGGGGGCTCGCCTCCGGCTTCGTGGTGGTCTCGGGCCACGCGCCGGCGGCCTGGAGCCCCACGCTCGACTCGCTCGTACCGAGCGCCCTGACCCTCGTCGTCCTCATGGGACTGGCCTCGCGCCGAGCCATCGCGTCCCGCCTCCTGGCGCGAGGGTGGCCCGCGGACACGCCGGCGGCGATCCTTCTCGCGGCAGGAGCCGCCGACGCGTCCCGCTGGACCGGCTCCCTCGGCTCCCTTGGAGACGCGCCGCTCCCGGCGGAAGGGAAACCCGGAACGATCGTCATCGGCGCCGTCGTGGCTCTCGCGTCGGTGATCGGTGCCAGCATCCACCCGGAGGCTTCCGCGCGTCGCGCGAGCGAAGCGCGCTAGGAGGACCATGCCCGCTCTCGAAGACTCCCCGGCTCCGGAGCAGCCCCGGCGCTCCTTCGCCGAGGTCGCCGACATCGAGGAGTTCGTCACGACCCTCGAGCGCTACGAGCGCGGCGAGCTCACCCCCGACCAATGGCGCGCCTTTCGTCTCGTTCGGGGGACCTACGGCCAGCGCCAGTCGGGCGACGCCCAGATGCTGCGGGTGAAGATCCCCCAGGGAATTCTCGAGCCCGAACAGCTTCGCGCCCTCGCCGACGTGGCCGACCGCTACTCCCGGGGGTTCGGCCACGTCACGACGCGCCAGAACATCCAGCTTCACTTCATGAGGCTCCACGACGTGGAGCCGGCCATGCGACGTCTGGCGGAGGCGGGGCTCACGACGCGGGAAGCCTGCGGCAACTCGGTGCGCAACGTGACCGCCTGCCCCTTCGCCGGCGTCGCGGCCGAAGAGGCCTTCGACGTGACACCCTACGCCGAAGCGCTGACCCGCCATCTCCTGCGTCATCCCTTGAGCTCCACCCTTCCCCGCAAGTTCAAGATCGCCTTCGAGGGGTGCCCGCAGGACCACGCGCTCACCGCCATCAACGACCTGGGGTTCCGCGGTCGTCTCCGGGTGAACGGCACGGCCCGGCCCGGCTTCCGAGTCACCGCCGGCGGAGGGACGGCGATCCTCTGCGCCTCGGGCGGGCTCCTCTTCGACTTCCTGCCCGCCGAGGAGATCCTGGGTGTTGCGGAGGCCATCCTCCGCGTCTTCCACCGCCTCGGGGACTACAAGCACCGGCAGCGCAACCGGATGAAGTTCCTCATCAAGACCATGGGATGGGACGCGTGGCGTGCCGAGTTCGACCGCGAGTGGGACGAGGTCCGCCGGGAAGGCGCGCCCCCGCTCCCCTTCGACCCCCTCTTCCCGCCCGAGGAGCCGGCGCCCTCCTCGGCGCGTCCCTCGGCTCCGTCTCCCCTCGACGTGAAGCGGCGCGCGGACGCCGCGTCGCTCCGGGGCCCGGGTCTCGTCCCGGAGACACGCACCACCCTCGCGGTCCTCGGCCCCGAAGCCGCGAGGTGGACGAATACCAACGTCCGTCCCCAGAAGCAGGCCGGACACTCGGTCGTGCTCGTGACCCTCCCCCTGGGAGACGTGACGGCGGCGCAGCTTCGAGTCCTCGCCGACCTGGCGCTCGCGTACGGCGACGGCACGGTCCGGACGACCCTCGACCAGGACCTGGCGCTCCGCTGGGTCCCGACCGGGAAGGTGCGCGAGCTTCACCGCCTCCTCGCGGCGGCCGGTCTCGACGTGCCCGGCTCCGGGACCGCCGCCAACGTCACGAGCTGCCCTGGCGCCGAGGCATGCCGCCTCGCGGTCACCCAGTCGAGGGGGCTCGGCCGCGTCATCGGCGACCACCTGCGGCAACGCGAGGACCTCGTCGCCGCGGCCGGGGACCTCTCGATCAAGATCAGCGGCTGCCCGAACGGCTGCGGACAGCACCACATCGCGGGCCTCGGCTTCCAGGGAAGCGTGAAGCGCCTCGGGGCCCGGATCGTGCCACAGTACTTCGTCATGCTCGGCGGCGGCGTCGATGCCGCCGGCCAGGCCCACTTCGGCCGCCTCGCCGCGAAGGTCCCGGCCCGCCGCATCACCGAGGTGGTGGCGCGTCTCGTCACTCTCTACCGCGCGGAGCGCGAGCCCGGAGAGGAGGCCGCCGCCTTCCTCCGCCGCGTGGAGGTCTCCCGCGTGAAAGCCCTGCTGGGAGACCTGGAGGCCTTGACAGCCGAGGACGCTCTGCCCGAGGATTTCGTCGACCTGGGCGAGGACCACGAGTTCCGCGTCGAGGCTCTCGAGGGAGAGTGCAGCGCATGAAGTCGATCCTGTTCACCCGCGGCGTTCCCGCCACGGAGTCCTTCCCGACCGAAGAGATCGCCGATTCGGCCGCCGCCGTGTTGCGCGAGCGGGCCGCGTCGCTCCTCCAGTACGGGCCGTCCGCGGGTCTTCCGTTCCTCCGGGAGTGGCTGGCCGAGTGGCAGGGGGTCAAGGCGGATCAGGTGCTGACGGGGAACGGGTCGCTCCAGCTCCTCGAGTTCCTCTGCCTCGCCCTCGTTCGGCCGGGGGACGTGATCGTCACCGAGTCCCCCACCTACGACCGCACCCTCACCCTGCTGCGCCGCCACGGCGCCGAGGTCGTGGGCGTTCCCCTCGAGGCCGACGGTCCTGACCTGGCGGCCTTCGAAACGGCCGTGCGCACCCGCTCGCCGCGCTTCGTCTACCTGATCCCCGACTTCCAGAACCCGGCCGGGGCCACGTGCTCGGGCCCCAAGCGGCGGCGTATCACCGCCCTCGCGGAGGAGCTGGATCTGCTCGTGGTGGAGGACGCGCCGTACCGGCCCCTCCGGTACCGCGGCGCCGAGGAGCCCACCCTTTTCGCCCTTGCGCCCGAGCGCACGCTCCACATGAGCTCCTTCAGCAAGCTCATCGGCCCGGGGCCTCGGCTCGGGTTCATGCTCGGGGCGGCCGGCCTCCTCTCCCGCCTCGCGAAGATCGGCGAGGACACGTACATTTCCCCCGGGAACCTCGCCCACGGCGTCGCGTTCGAGTGGTGCCGTCGCGGCCACTTGCCGGCGCAGATCGAGCGATTGAAGGCCCTCTACGCCCCTCGGCTCGACGCCTGCCTCGCCGCGCTCCGGACCCACATGCCCGACGCCGTGGCGACCCGCCCAGACGGCGGGTTCTTCCTGTCGCTCACCCTTCCCGCCGGCGTGGAGAACGCGGCGGTCCGCACCGCCGCCGAGAGCCGGGGGCTGCAGCTCGCCGACGGGCGCGCGTTCTTCCCGAACGGGGGCGGCGAGCGCTTCCTCCGTCTCCCGTACTGCGCGCTCACGCCGGCCGAGATCGAAGACGGGATCGCCCGTCTCGCCTCCGCCGTGCAGGAAGTCCGCGAGCGCTCGCTTCAACCCTCGATCACGCGCTGACCGCCCCCGGGCCCGCACAACGCTAATGTGCGGCGTTGACTGCCGAGCGCCAATTTTGTAAGATCTCGTTTTCCCTGCTTCGGAGTTGTCATGGTGGACGACGGCGACATTCGCAAGCTCTCGACGCTTCTCGACCTGAGCCAGACCCTCGGGTCCACGCTCAACCTCAAGACGTCCCTCGCCCGCGTCCTCGAGATCCTCGAGGAGCACCATGGAACGGTGAGCGGGGCCATCACGCTGCTGGACGCGGAGTCCGGGGAGCTGAACATCGAAGCCGCCACCGGCATCACCTGGCAGGTCTCCCGGAAGGCCAAGTACAAGCTCGGAGAGGGAATCACCGGCCGGGTCGTCGAGAGCGGCCGCCCCGTGGTCGTCCCGCGTGTCAGCCGCGAGCCCCTCTTCCTGAACCGCACCGGCGTGTGGAAGGAGAGCGGCAAGGACGAGATGTCGTTCTTCTGCGTCCCGCTCCTGGTGGACGGGAAGACGGCGGGGACCCTCGGCGTCATCTTCCGCTTCGCCAAGGACCGGAGCTACGAGCGGGAGACGAAGTTCCTCGGGATCGTCGCGTCGATGATCGGTCAGGCCCTGAGGGTCAACAAGCTGGTCGAGACCGAGCGCCAGCGTCTCATGAGCGAGAACACCCAGCTTCGCCAGGAGCTTCGCGAACGCTACGAGTTCCGCAACATCATCGGCAACAGCCGCCAGATGCGCCAGATCTACGAGCAGGTGGCCAAGGTCGCGGCGAGCACCACCACCGTCCTCATCCGGGGGGAATCGGGAACCGGCAAGGAGATGGTGGCCCACGCCATCCACTACAACTCGCCGCGTGCGGACAAGCCGTTCATCAAGGTGAGCTGCGGGGCGCTGCCCGAGAGCCTCATCGAGTCGGAGCTCTTCGGCTACGAGCCCGGGGCCTTCACCGACGCGCGCTCCCTGAAGAAGGGGCGCTTCGAGCTGGCCAACAACGGCACCCTTTTTCTCGACGAGGTCGGCGAGCTGTCGCAGCCGACGCAGGTGAAGCTCCTCCGCGCCCTCCAGGAGCGGGAGTTCGAGCGCCTCGGGGGCGTGCACCCCATCAAGGTGAACGTGCGCCTCATCGCGGCCACCAACAAGGACCTCGAGGGGGCCATGCAACAGGGGGTCTTCCGCGAGGACCTCTACTACCGCTTGAACGTGTTCAGCATATTCATGCCTCCGCTCCGGGAGCGGAAGCCCGACATCCTGCTCCTCGCCGATCACTTCGTGGAGAAGTACGCGACGGCCACGGGGAAGAGCGTCCGGCGCATCTCGACGCCCGCCATCGACATGCTGATGAGCTATCACTGGCCGGGAAACGTCAGGGAGCTCGAGAACTGCGTCGAGCGGGCCGTCCTCGTCTGTTCGGGGGGCGTGATCCACGCCCACGACCTGCCCCCCACCCTCCAGACCGCCGAGCTCTCGGGGACGCTGCCCCGGCTTTCGCTGGACGCCGCCGTCGGCAGCTACGAAAAGGACCTCATCCTCGACAGCCTCAAGACAGCCCGGGGGAACAGGGCCCAGGCGGCCCGGATCCTGGAGACCACCGAGCGCATCATCGGCTACAAGATCCGGAAGTACGACATCGATTGCTCGCGATTCCGGTCTTCCTCGAGGCCCGTCCGCGACCCGGCATCGACGACGCCCTAGCCTCACGCGATCCACGCCGCCGGTGCCAACCCTGAGCGACGTAAATGAAGGTTCGACGCGATCCCCCCAACACGGGCGTCGGAAAGACGACCGCTCGCCACGCTCACGCTTGCTCCGCGATTCGCTCCTAAGCTGTTCTTCCTGCTTGCGTTATCTCTGATCGGACGGCAACGGACATCCCGCGGTACGCGGCTTGCTATAGAGGCCGCTGCCCATGCAGCTCAACCTGGAGAAGATCCGCGATCACGCGGACAAGCGACTGGCGGACATGCCCCCCGCGACGGCGGAGCGCATCGAGTCCTTCAAGCGCTTCCTGAAGCTCGAAAACGAGCGGCTGCGAATGCGGCACCGCTTCGGCCTCGGCGGTCGCGAGATCGCCCAGGGGCGAAGCTACCTCGCCGACGTGGTCGTCAGCCGCGCTTGCCAGATGGCGGCGGCCGACCTCGGTCCCGCACTCCAGGAGGACCTCTCGGGCTGCGCCGTGGTGGCGCTCGGCGGCTACGGCCGCCGCGAGCTGGCCCCTCACTCGGACGTGGACCTCCTGTTCCTCCATCCCGATCGCCTTTCCCCCGCGGTGCGGGGATTCGTGGAGAGAGCGCTCCTTCTCCTCTGGGATATCGGCTTGTCGGTGGGCCACAGCTTTCGCTCGGTGGCCGACTGCCTGACGATGGCAAAGGACGATCTTCCGTCGCGGACGGCACTGTCCGAGGCGCGGCTCGTGGCGGGGAACGGGTCCCTCTTCCAGCGTCTCTTTGCCGAGCTGGAAAGCGCCGTCTACGGAAGCCGGCGCGCCACCCAGGCCTTCCTGGAGGCCATGCGCCTCGAGATGGAGGAGCGTCTGGCCCGCTTCGGCGGAGCCGTCTGCATCCAGGAGCCGAACGTCAAGGAGAGCGCCGGCGGCCTCCGGGACCTCCACACCGCCACCTGGGTGGGCCACGCTCGCTGGGGCTGCCGAGGTCTCGACGCTCTCGTCGTCGACGGCCACGTGACGACATCGGAGCACGCCACGGTGCGACGCGCCTACGACTTCATGAACCGCGTGCGCAACGAGGCCCACTTCACGACGGGGCGCCGGACAGACCTCCTGTCCCTGGACCTACAGCCGGTTCTCGCCTCGGGTCTCGGGTACGTCGCGAAGCGCGGCCTCGTCGCGACCGAGATCTTCATGCGGGACTACTACCGGCGGGCACAGGAGCTCCGGCGGTTCTGCGAGAGCGTCCTACTGAGGGCCGGAGCGGTCGCTCCGTCGAAGAGCCGACTCCTCTCGAAGACGAAGGCGGTGGGGCCCAAAGGGCGCTACGAGGTTCGCGACCTCCGCCTGGTTTCGCGGGCGAAGGTCGGCGACTTTCACGGGAGCCCCCTCCGGATCCTCGAGATCTTCGACGTGGCGCAGCAGCACGGCGTCCGGGTCGGAGAGGAGCTCAAGGCGGCGATCCACGAGAACCTGCGCCTGGTGGACCGGCGCTTCCGCACCTCGCGGGAGGCCACCCGGACCTTCATGGAGATCCTGGGGCGCAGCGGGCGGGTCTCTTCGGCTCTCCGACAGATGCACGAGACGGGCTTTCTCGGGCGCTACATCCCCGAGTTCGATCGCGTGACCTTCATCGTCCAGCACGACTTCTTCCACAAATACACCGTGGACGAGCACACCCTGAAGGCCCTCGAAGGCCTCGACCAGGTCGCGGTCGAGAAGCACGCCGATCTGGCGCCGTTCGCCCGGGTGCTGTGGGAGGTCCAGGATCCCGCCCGCCTCGCCCTGGGGGTCCTTCTCCATGACATCGGCAAGGGACGCGGCGGCGGCCACGTTCCCAAGGGCACCCGCATCGCCGAAGGCGTCGTGAAGCGGATGGGGCTCGACGACGAGGCCGCGAGCGACGTCCTGTTCCTGATCCAGAAGCACCTGGTGATGTCGCAGGTCTCCCAGCGCCGCGATCTCTCCGACGAGACCCTCATCGAGGGGTTCGCCGAGACCGTCGGGAGCCTCGACCGCCTCAACATGCTCCTGATCCTCACCTACGCCGACAACAACGCCGTGGGCCCCGGCATCTGGAACGACTGGAAAGGGGCGCTCCTCTGGGAGCTGTACACCAAGACGCGCGCACACCTCTCCGGCGAGCGGCCGGCGCCCTGGGACGTGGACAGACGCGCCCGTCTCGAGGAGAAGGTGGTGGCCGGCCTGCTCCCCGAGTTCCTGCGGAGCGATGTCGAGGCGCACCTCGACCCTCCTTCCGGAGCGCTACCTGCGGGCGGCGACGCCCGAGTCCATCGCCCGCCACTTTCGCCTCGTCCAGGACCTCGGCCGCCGGCACCTCGTGCTCGATTGGCGTCCGTCCGGCGACGGCCGCCACACGATCCTGACGGTCTGCACGAGGGACGCCCAGGGGCTCCTGGCGCGGCTGGCGGGGACCCTGACCGGCCACGGCCTCAACATCCTGAACGTCGACGTCTTCACCCGCGGCGACGGCGTCGTGCTGGACACCTTCCGGCTCTGCGAAGCCGGCGGGTTCCTCCCCGTCCGCGACGAGCGCTGGCCCGCGATCGAGAGCGACCTCCTGGCGGCCGTCGAAGGGCGCCACGACGTCGAGGGAGCCGTGGCGCGGTGGGTGACGCGGATGCCGCGCCGCAAGCGCCGGGCCCCGTCCGCCCCGATCGTGCGTTTCGACGAAGGGGCGTCCGCCGGGAGCACCGTCGTCGAGGTGAAGGCCGACGACGAGCCGGGCCTCGTCTATCGCATCGCCGCCACGCTGGCGGCCCAGGGCCTGAGCATCTCGGTGGCCAAGATCGCCACCGAGAAGAGCCACGCCCTGGACGTCTTCTACGTAACCGCCGCGAGCGGCGGCGCCTTGACCCCCGAAGACAAGTCGCGGGTCGAGGCGGCGCTCCTGAACGCTCTCGGCGGAGGGACCCCCACACGTTCTTGACAAGGAGGCGGCATGAAGAAGATCGAAAGCATCATCCGTCCTCACCTGCTCGACGCCGTGAAGACCGCCCTGCAAGACGTGGGCGTGGTCGGCATGACCGTGAGCGAGGTGAAGGGCTTCGGACGTCAGAAGGGACACACCGAGACCTACCGGGGGAGCGAGTACAAGGTCGAGTTTCTCCCCAAGGTGAAGATCGAGGTGGCCGTCCCCGACGCTCTCGTGGAGCAGGCCATCGAAGCGGTCCTGAAGACCGGCAAGACCGGCAAGTTCGGCGACGGCAAGGTCTTCGTCACGTCCCTGGAAGAGGTCGTCCGCATCCGCACCGGTGAGCGGGGAGAGGCGGCACTGTGATGACCAAAAGAAAGGAGCGCACTGCCATGCTTCCGAGGAAGAAGTCTCTGTTCCTGACCTTCGCCTCGGTGTCGTCCTGGCGCTGGGCGTGACGGCCCTCCGGTCGATCGCCCACGCTCAAGAGTCACCTGCCCCCGAGGCGTCACCGGCCGCGGTCGCTGCCGAGGCGGCGGCGGCGGCGCCGGCTCCAGCGATGCCAGACCCCACCGGCGAGAACACTGGCACGGCCGCCGACGTGCCCGTCAAGGATCCGAAGGCCCCCACCCTGGATGAGGTCATGGCCACCGTCGGCCACAACAAGATCGCCATCAACATCGTCTGGACGCTGATCACGGGCTTCCTCGTCATGTTCATGCAGGCCGGCTTCGCCATGGTCGAGACCGGATTCTGCCGGGCGAAGAACGCGGCGCACACCATGTCGATGAACTTCATGGTCTACCCCATCGGCATGCTCGGCTACTGGATCTGCGGCTTCGCCCTCCAGATGGGCGGAGTCGGCGGCGTCGCCACCCTCGGGGGCACGGCGCCCCTCAACAGCGAGTTCGTCGTGAACCTCTTCGGCCACCCGTTCGGGCTGTTCGGCATGAAGGGCTTCTTCATGGGATCGGACGTCTATGACGTCGGGGTCTTCACGCTGTTCCTCTTCCAGATGGTCTTCATGGACACGACCGTGACGATCCCGACGGGCGCCATGGCCGAGCGATGGAAGTGGTCCTCGTTCCTGGTCTACGGCTTCTTCATGTCGATGTTCGTCTACCCGCTCTTCGCCAACTGGGTCTGGGGCGGCCGGCTGGCTCTCGCAGCTCGGCGCCAACTTCGGCCTGGGCCACGGCCACGTCGACTTCGCCGGCTCTTCGGTCGTCCACATGGTGGGCGGCGTCGCGGCTCTGGCCGGCGCCATCGTCCTCGGCCCGCGCATCGGCAAGTACAGCAAGGACGGCAAGCCCGTCGCCATTCCCGGCCACCACATTCCCATGGCCATCGTCGGCACGTTCATCCTCGCCTTCGGCTGGTTCGGGTTCAACCCGGGGTCGACTCTCTCAGGGACCGACTTGCGCATCGGCGTCGTCGCCACCAACACGATGCTCGCCTCGGCCGGCGGCGCCATCGTCCGCGATGATCTTCATGATGGCGCGGTACGGGAAGCCCGATCCCAGCATGATGGCCAACGGCATGCTGGCCGGCCTCGTGGCCATCACGGCTCCCTGCGCCTTCGTCACGGCTCCCGTGGCGGTCCTGATCGGCGTGATCTCCGGCGTCCTGGTCGTCTGGTCCGTGTTCTTCGTCGAGCGGACACTGAAGGTCGACGACCCGGTCGGCGCCATCTCGGTCCACGGCGTCAACGGGGCCTGGGGTGTGCTTTCGCTCGGCCTGTTCGCCGACGGCGTGTACGGCGACGGCTGGAACGGCGTCCCCGGGAAGGTCACGGGCCTGTTCTACGGCGCGCCGAAGCAGTTCCTGGCGGAGTGCATCGGTACCGTCACCTGTTTCGTCTTCGTCTTCGGGTCCTTCTACATCTTCTTCAAGATCCTGGACGCCGTCATGGGCAACCGGGTCTCGGCGGAAACCGAGATCGCAGGTCTCGACATGCCGGAGATGGGTGCCCTCGGCTACCCGGAGTTCGCCCCTGCGGCAGGCGCTGGCGGGCCGTATCCCGAGGGAGTCTCGACCCCCGTGGCGTCTTGAGAGTTTCTTGATTTCGAGAATGGTGATGTAGCGAAATCCGGCGGCGCGCCGCTGCCACGGCGCGCCGCCTTGTTGTCCCGTCAACGAACCATTGGAGAACTGAATTATGACACGCGGAAGACGTCTTGGATTCGTCAGCGCACTTCCGGTCCTCGCCCTCGTCACCGCCGCCGCGCCGCTTCGGGCCGACGAACCAGCCCCGGCGGCGTCGCCTTCCCCGACTCCCGAGCCTCCCAAGATCGACGTGGGAGGCTTCGTGGACATCTACTATGGGTACAACTTCAACAAGGTCGACCCGTCCCTGCGCACGTTCGACGTCCAGCACAACACCTTCTCGCTGAGCCTCGCCGAGGTGAACTTCACCAAGGGCGTGACGGCCGACAGCCGCGTCGGGTTCCGGACCGACCTCGACTTCGGCAAGACGGCCGATCTGGTCGCGGCCTACGAGCCCGAATCGAACGGCCAGGAGATCTACAAGCACGTCCAGCAGGCCTACGTCAGCCTGCTGACCGGCAAGGTGCAGTGGGACGCCGGGAAGTTCGTGACCCCCATCGGCGCCGAGGTGATCGAGTCCCAGGACAACTGGAACTACACCCGGTCCGTCCTGTTCGGCTACGCGATCCCGTTCTACCACGTGGGCGTGCGGGCCACGCTGCCCGCCAGCGACAAGGTCACGCTGAACGGGTACCTCGTCAACGGCTGGAACAACAGCAGCGAGATCAACGGCAACAAGACCGGTCGCGTTCGGGATCACGATCAAGCCCAGCGCGAAGGTCACGTGGATCGTCAACGACATGTTCGGGAAGGAGACCAAGGACTCCAACGACACCCGCAACCTGTTCGACACGACCCTCACGATCGACCCCGACGGCGAAGCTGAGCCTGATGGCCAACTTCGACTACGGCAAGGAGGGCGACGTGAAGTGGTGGGGGATCGCGGCCTACGGAAAGTACCAGGCGACTGCCAACTGGGCGGTGGTCGGGCGCTACGAGTACCTGGACGACACGAAGGGCGGCTTCATGACGTTCGGCACGAAGGCGCAGACCGTGACCGTCACCAGCGACCATCTGATCGCCGGTGGCCTCAAGACCCGGTTCGAGTACAGGACCGACTTCGCCGACGATCCCATCTTCCCGTCGGACGGCGTTGGCGAAGAAGAAGTCGCAGACGACCCTGACGGTCGGCCTCGTCTATGTCTTCGGCGGGAAGATCTGAGTCGGCTCCTCATCCCGCGAAGCGGCGGATCACGAGCCGGGTCTTCATGGCGTCGAAGATCCGGAGCACCTCGGCCGCCGCTCGCGGGAGGGGATCGGTCTTCGAGGTAGACCCAGCCCGTCTCGCGGAAGAGCTTCCGTCCCCGGATCCTGGCGCAGGAGAAACGGCCGGACCGGACTTCGCGGGCGACGGCCGAATACGGGACCACCGTGACGCCGATGCCGCTCGAGACCATGGCCTTGATGATCTCGACGTTCTCGGTTTCCATGGCCACCTCGGGGGCGACGCCCTCTTCGACGAAGAAGCCGTCGACCACCTTGCGGGTGTTGGAGCCGGCTTCGTAGAGGATCATGGGGAACCGCCCCAGCTCCGGCGCCTCGACCGTCCCGCGGCGGGTCAGGGGATGCGCAGCGCCGGCCACGACGACCATTTCCTCCTTCAACGCGGGGATGACCACGAGGTCGCGAGCCGAGATCGGAAGGGTGAGGAGCCCGAGGTCCACGTCGTGGTTCCGGAGGCGCGCGAGGATCTGCTCGGAGGTCCCCGAGACGACCCGGAAGTCCACCTGCTTGTGCTCCCGTCGATACGCCTTCAGGAGCTTCGGGAAGATGTAGAGGCAAACCGTCATCCCCCCGCCCAGACGCACCCTCCCCCGTCTCAGCCCTCGCGCGTCGCTCAGCTGCGCCACCACGTCCTGGATGTCGCTCAGGACGCGGTTGGCGGCGGCGAACAGGGCCTCGCCGGCGGTCGTCAGCGCCACCTGTCGCCCCCTCCGATGAAGAAGCACCTCCCCGAGCTCCTCTTCGAGAAGCTTGACCTGGCGGCTGATAGCGGACTGGGACACGTGGAGGCGCTGTCCCGCCCTGGTGAAGCTCCGCTCCTCGGCCACGGTCCGGAGCATCTCGAGCTGTCGCAGCTCCACGTCAACCCTTCCCATGCGTTTTGCGCATAGCTCGCATCCGCAAATTCTACTTTACTTATGCAGCCCCAGGCCTTAAGTAATGGCATGGACTTCCGCCTCCTCCACCACGACGCCTGCGGTGTCGGCTTCGTCGCCGATCTCTCGGCGCGTCCGGGGCGACACGTCCTCCCGCTGGCGCTCGAGGCCCTGGGACGCCTGGCGCACCGGGGTGCCGTGGACGCCGACGGCAAGACGGGGGACGGGGCCGGCGTCATCACCGAGATCCCGCACGCCGTCCTGGCCGAGCATCTGGCGGCACAGGGCCGGCCCGCGCCCGGCCCCGGTGGTCTTGCCGCCGGGCTCCTCTTCCTCTCGCGGGACGAGAGCACGGCCGCCGAAACGCTCCAGGTCGTGGAGCGCGTTCTCGCCGGCCGCAGCCTGGCGCTCCTTGGGGTGCGAGACGTTCCCATCCGGGAGGAGGCCCTCGGGGAGAAGGCCCGCCGTTCCCGTCCTCGCCTTGCGCATCTCCTCGTCGGGCGGCCCGAGGGACTCCATGCCGACGCCTTCGAGCGGGAGCTGTTCCTGGCGCGCCGGGAGATGGAGTCGGCGCTCGGCCATGTGGGCCCCGAGGAGTTCTACGTCGCGTCCCTGTCGCACCGGACCCTGGTCTACAAGGCACTCGTACGGGGTCTCGACCTGCGGGCGTTCTATCAGGACCTCACCCACCCGGAGTACGCGACGTCGTTCGCCCTGTTCCACCAGCGCTACAGCACCAACACGCTCCCGTCGTGGTCCCTCACCCAGCCCTTCCGGGTGCTGGCCCACAACGGGGAGATCAACACGATCCGCGGCAACCGGAGCTGGATGAGGGCTCGGGCCCGCGACCTCCGGTCCCAGCGTCTCGGGATCGGGGCCGACGGCCTGACCCGCCCGTTCCGCGAGGGGGCCAGCGACTCGGCCACCCTCGACGAGACGGTGGAGCTTCTGGTGCGGGGCGGCCGCGACCTGGACCACGGCGTGGCGATGCTGATGCCGCCGGCGTGGGAGAAGGACAAGGAGATGCCCGACGACGTGCGGGCCTTCTTCGAGTACTCCTCGTGCCTCGTCGAGCCGTGGGACGGCCCCGCCATGGTGGCCTTCTCCGACGGACGCCTGGTCGGAGCGGCCCTCGACCGGAACGGCCTGCGGCCGGCGCGCTACGCCGTGACCGGCGACGGTCTCGTGGTGCTCGCGTCCGAGGCCGGCGTCGTCGACGTCGCCGACGAGCGCGTGGTCACGCGCGGGCGCCTCGGCCCTGGAGACATCGTGGCCGTGGACCTCCAGGCGCGACGCTTCCTCGACAGGGGCGCCATTCACGGCCGCCTCGCCGCTCGGCGTCCGTACGGGCGGTGGCTGGCCTCGCACCGTGTCGAGGCGCTGGCCGAGGAAGGCGGCACGTTCCGGGGAGGCGCGCCCCCGGTCGACCTTCGGGCGATGAAGGCGTTCGGCTACACCCGGGAGGAGATGCAGCTGGTCCTCGGCCCCATGTACCGCGAGGGCGTCGAGCCCCTCGGGTCGATGGGGGACGACACGCCCCTCTCGGTCCTTTCGCCGCGCCCGCGGCTTCTCTTCTCCTATTTCAAGCAGCACTTCGCCCAGGTGACGAACCCGCCCATCGATCCGCTGCGCGAGGCCCTAGTGATGTCCCTCGCCACCCACCTGGGCCCGCGGGCGAACCTTCTCGACGAGGTGCCCGAGGCCGCCGCGCAGGTCCACGTGCCGACACCCCTCCTCGACGAGGGACAGCTGCGGCACCTGTTGGAGAAGGCCGGCGGGCCCGAGGCGACGCGGACGCTGTCGCTCCTGTTCTCGAGCCGGGAAGGGACTCGCGGGCTCCGCAAGGCCCTCGAGGCGCTCCTGGCCGAGGCGCTCCGTGCCGCTCGGGAGGGGGTCCGGATCCTCGTCCTGAGCGACCGGGGGATCGACGCGGGTCGTCCGGCCATCCCCTCCCTCCTGGCCGTGTCGGCCGTCCACCAGCACCTGGTTCGTGAAGGGATGCGCTGCCGATTGAGCCTGGTGGCCGAGGCGGCGGACGCCCGCGACGACCACCAGATCGCGGCGCTCCTGGGCTTCGGCGCCGAGGCCGTCTGTCCCCATCTCGCCGTGGCCGCCATCCGAGTGGCCGTGATCGAGGCGGGGGGAACCGTTCCCGAGGCCGCGGAGGCCGAGAGGCGCTACTTCAAGGCGCTCGGCAAGGGGATCCTCAAGATCCTCTCGAAGATGGGGATCTCCACGATCCGCTCGTACCAGGGTGCTCAGCTCTTCGAGGCCGTGGGAATCGACGCCGACCTCGTCGAACGCCACTTCACGGGGACGCCCTCGGCGGTGGGGGGCCTGGGCCTCGACGAGATCGCCCGCGAGGTGCTGGAGCGCCACGAATCGGCCTACGCCGCCGGCGCGTCGGCTCTCCTCGAGGAGGGAGGCCTGCATCGCTACCGGCGGAACGGCGAGGCACACGCGTTCGAGCCCCCCGTGATCAAGGCCCTCCATGCGGCCATCAAGAGCGGCGAAGCCCTCGAATACCAGCGCTACGCCGCCCTCGTTCACGGACGCGAGCCCCTCGCCCTGCGCGACCTCCTCGAGCTCAAGACCGGGGCGCCGATTCCCCTCTCGGACGTGGAGCCGATCGAGGCCATCTTCCCGCGCTTCACCAGCGCCGCGATGTCGCTGGGCGCCCTCTCGCCCGAAGCCCACGAGGTCCTCGCCATCGCGATGAACCGCGTGGGCGGCCGGAGCAACAGCGGCGAAGGGGGCGAGGACCCGGCCCGCTTCTGGAGCGTCGACGCGAGCGGCGACAGCGCCAACAGCCGCATCAAGCAGGTGGCGTCGGCCCGGTTCGGCGTCACCGCCGAGTACCTCGTCTCCGCCGACGAGCTCCAGATCAAGATGGCCCAGGGGAGCAAGCCCGGCGAGGGAGGACAGCTCCCGGGCCACAAGGTCGCCCCCCACATCGCGCGGCTCCGTCACTCCCAGCCCGGGATCACCCTCATCTCGCCGCCGCCCCATCACGACATCTACAGCATCGAGGATCTCGCCCAGCTCATCTACGACCTGAAGCGCGTGAACCCGCGGGCCACCGTGAGCGTGAAGCTCGTCTCCGAGGCCGGCGTCGGGACGATCGCGGCCGGCGTCGCGAAGGCGTTCGCCGACGCGGTCGTCATCGGCGGCCACGACGGCGGCACGGGCGCCTCGCCCCTCGGGTCCATCAAGAACGCCGGCACGCCCTGGGAGATCGGCCTCTCGGAGGCGCACCAGGCCCTGTCGGAGAGCGGCCTGCGCGGGCCGCGTCCGCCTTCAGGTGGAGGGCGGGCTCAAGACCGGCCGCGACATCGTGATGGCCGCCCTTCTCGGCGCGGACGAGTTCGGCTTCGGCTCGGCGGTGCTGGTGGCCGAGGGGTGCGTCATGGCGCGCCAGTGCCATCTCAACACCTGCCCGGCCGGCATCGCCACGCAACGCGAGGACCTGCGCCGGAAGTTCACGGGGACTCCCGAACAGGTCGTTCGCTTCCTGACCTCGGTGGCTCACGAGGTACGTGAGATCCTGGCCCTGCTCGGAGCGCGCTCCCTCGGAGACGTCGTCGGACGCAGCGACCTGCTCGAGGCGCGCCCCCATCCCGGCCACGGTAAGTCGTCCCTCGTCTCCTTCGGCCCCGTCCTCACCGGCTCCGTCCACCCCGTTCCGCGTCGCGGCCGGGACGAGCGGAACGACCCGGGGCACGGCGAGCGCCACCTCGAGGACCAGGTCCTCGAGCGCCTGACCGCCGAGAGCCCCTTCCCCCTCGAGATGGACCTCGCCGATCGCCAACAGCGACCGCACCGTGGGAGCCCGTATCGCCGGCATCCTGGCGCTGAGCCGGCGCGGCGCCCCCCTGGCCCCCGACTCGATCCTCCTGCGCTTCCGCGGGAGCGCAGGCCAGAGCTTCGGCGCCTTCTCGGTGGAAGGGATGAGCCTGACGCTCACCGGCGAGGCCAACGACTCCGTCGCCAAGGGCATGTCGGGGGGCGTGGTGGCTCTCCGCCCGCCGGCGCCCCTCGCGGCCCACGCCCATCGTCACGTCATCGCCGGCAACGCGATCCTCTACGGCGCCACGGGGGGGCGGGCCTTCATCGCCGGCCGCGTGGGGGAGCGGTTCGCCGTCCGGAACAGCGGCGCACTGGCGGTGGTCGAAGGCGTCGGTGACCATGCCTGCGAGTACATGACGGCGGGGGTCGTCGTCGTGCTGGGCGAGTTCGGCCGCAACCTCGGCGCCGGCATGTCCGGCGGCCGCGCGTACGTCTTCGACCCCGAAGGGCTCCTCCCGGGGCGCTACAACCCCGAGATGGTGGCCCTCGAGCGCGGGCTCTCCGCGGAGAGCGCCGACCAGCTCCGCGAGATGATCGAGTGGCACAAGGACGCCACCGACAGCGCCCGGGCCCGGGAGATACTCGCGCGATGGGAAGCCTCGCTCCCGCTCTTCTGGAAGGTGATCCCGAAGGACACGGGCCGCGGGCAGGACGCGAGGCCCGTGACCGATTCCCTTCCCCGCATCACGGCCGTCGGACCGCAAGGGATCGCCGCCGCTCGCTAGGAAGCGCTTGGACCTCGCCCTGCCAGCAGTTCGTTCCGGCGACGGTCTGGATACTTCCTTTCCTCGCGCTGCTGCTCTCCATCGCCCTGCTCCCCCTCGTGGCAGGCCACTTCTGGGAGTCGAACCTCCGCAAGCTCGGCGTCTCGGCGGTCCTGGGTCTGCCGGTGGTGTCGCTCTACTGGCGGGGGAACGAGCACGCCCTTCATCATGCCGCCCTCGACTACACGTCGTTCATGATCCTTCTGGGGAGCCTCTTCGTCATCACCGGGGGGATCTTCCTCGAAGGCGACCTTCCGGCGACGCCTCTCACCAATGCGGGGTTTCTCGCGGGCGGCGCCCTCCTGGCCTCGCTCATCGGGACGACGGGAGCCTCGATGCTGCTGGTGCGGCCCCTCTTGCAGACGAACCGTGAACGAAAGCGCGTGCGTCACACCGTCGTCTTCTTCATCTTCCTCGTGTCCAACGTCGGCGGCTGCCTGACGCCCCTCGGCGATCCGCCTCTCTTCCTCGGCTACCTGGCTGGCGTTCCCTTCGCCTGGACGCTGCGCCTCGCGCCGGCCTGGCTGATGACGTGCGGTCTCCTCCTGGTCGTGTACTTCCTGTGGGACCGGCGCGAGTACCGCCGCGAATCACGCGAGGACCTCATGAGGGACCGCCTCGAGGTCCGACCGCTACGCCTGGCTGGCAAGGAGAACATCGGCTTCCTGCTCGTGGTCGTGGCTTCCGTCGCGTTCCTGAAGGCCCCCTATCGCGAAGGGGCCATGCTCGCGGCCGCCATCGGCTCTCTCGTGGTCACCCAGCGAGAGCTGCGCCACGCCAACCGTTTCAGCTTCGCTCCCCTCCTCGAGGTCGGCGCGCTCTTCGCGGGAATCTTCGCCACGATGCTCCCCGCGCTGGACATCCTGCGGGCACACGGGAGCGCTCTGGGGGTTCGCGCACCCTGGCACTACTTCTGGTCAACTGGTCTGCTGTCGTCCTTCCTGGACAACGCCCCTACGTATCTGACGTTCCTGGCACTCGCGCAGGGCCAGGGCCTTCCGCATCAGGTGGTCGGGGTTTCCAACGAGGTCCTGGCGGCCATCAGCCTGGGAGCCGTCTTCATGGGGGCGAACAGCTACATCGGCAACGGCCCGAACTTCATGGTGCGGTCGATCGCGGAGGAGCGCGGCGTGGCGATGCCGAGCTTCGGCGGCTACATGCTCTACAGCGGGGCCGTCCTCCTGCCGGTCTTTGCGCGTCGTGACCCTCGTGTTCTTCCGCTAGACGGCGGCGCTCACGGCCTCGCGCGCGGCCCAGAAGGTCTCGAACTCCTCGAGCTTCCCGTCGATGACGGTGGCGAACGGCGGCGCCGCCCGCGAGGGACTCCGCGGTCTTGAGACCGTGGCCGGTGATGAGAAGCACGACGCGCCGGCCGTCGGCGAAGGCGCCGCCTTCGGCCAGGCGCTTCGCGGCCGCGACGACTGTTCCCCCGGCGGTCTCGGCGAAGAGCCCCTCGGTCTCGGCCAGGAGGCGGATGCCCGCGAGCGCCTCGGCGTCGGTGGGGTTCTCGGCCCGCCCGCCCGTGCGACGGATGGCGGCGACGGCCGACGGGCCGTCGGCCGGGTCGCCGATGGCGAGGCTGCGCACGATGGTCGTTCGGCTTCACGGGTCGCGGCTGTGCCAGGCCGTCCTTCCACGCGTTGGCGATCGGGGCGCATCCCTCGGGCTGGGCGCCGTGGAGGGAGAACGGCTGGTCGTCGACCAGACCCAGCTCGACGAGCTGGTGGAAGGCTCGCTCGACCTTCGTGATCAGGCTCCCGCCGGCCATGGGCGAGACGATGTGGGCCGGCAGCGTCCAGCCGAGCTGCTCCGCCAGCTCGAAGCCCACGGTCTTCGACCCCTCGCCGTAGTAGGCGCGGAGGTTGACGTTGACGATCCCCCAGCCGTGCCGGTCCGCGATCTGGGCGCACAGGCGGTTCACCCGGTCGTAGTTCCCCCGCACCCCCACGAGCGTCACGCCGTAGACGGCCGTGCCCGTGAGCTTCGCGGCCTCGAGGTCCTCGGGGACCAGGATGACCGCGCGCAGCCCCGCGGCCGTGGCGCCGGCGGCCACGGCGTTGGCGAGGTTGCCGGTGGACGCGCAGCCCACCGTCGTCATGCCGAACTCCCGCGCCTTCGAGAGGGCTATCGCGACGAGGCGGTCCTTGAACGACAGCGTCGGGTGGCAGGCCGCGTCGTACTTGACCCAGAGATCGCGGATCCCGAGCCGGGCGCCGAGGCGCGGCGCGGGGAGGAGGGGCGTGAAGCCCGTGCCGCGCCCGACCGTTCCCTCGCCGTCGAGCGGGAGCAGCTCCTTGTAGCGCCAGAGGTCGCGGGAGCGGCCGGCGATGGTCTCCTTGGTGAACGTGCGGCGGACGCCGTCCATGTCGTAGACCGGCAGGAGGGCGCCCCAACAATCCTCGCAGGCGGCCACGGGGTCCTTCCCCCGCTCCTTGCCGCACTCCTTGCACTTGAGGCCGATCACCAGGCTCATGGCCAACAGAGTAGGGAGCCGCGCCCCGCGGCGTCAATCGGGCCGCGCGCCTATGACGCGGAAGCCCTCACCATCTTCCGCAGCACCGTGTGGAGGATGCCGCCGTTCCTGTAGTAGTCGATCTCCACCGGGGTGTCGAGGCGGGCCGTAACGACGAACGACGACTTCGCGCCCCCGTCCTTTTCGACCTCCACGGTCACGTCCTGGCGCGGCTTCAGCTCTCCGGCGATGCCGCGGATCGTCAGGGCCTCGCGTCCCGTCAGGCCCAGGGTCTCGGCGTTCTGGCCGGTCTTGAACTGAAGCGGCAGCACTCCCATCCCCACGAGGTTGCTCCGGTGGATCCGCTCGTAGCTTTCGGCGATCACCGCGCGGACGCCGAGCAGGAGCGTCCCCTTGGCGGCCCAGTCGCGCGACGAGCCGCTGCCGTATTCCTTCCCCGCGATCACGACGAGGGACGTCCCTTCGGCCTTGTATCGCTCGGCAGCGTCGTAGATGTCGAGCGCGCTCGCCCGACGGAACGTGTACCGTCACCCCTCCTTCGACGCCCGGCACCATCAGGTTCTTGAGGCGGATGTTGGCGAAGGTGCCCCGCACCATCACGCGATCGTTGCCGCGGCGCGAGCCGTAGGAGTTGAAGTCCTTCTTCTCGATTCCCTTCGAGGCGAGGAAGCGCCCAGCCGGGCTCTTCAGGGCGATGTCGCCGGCGGGGGAGATGTGGTCGGTCGTCACCGAGTCGCCGAGGATCGCGAGGATCCGTGCGCTGTGAATGTCGGTGAGAGGCTTCGGCTCCCTGGTGAGGCCCTGGAAGAAGGGCGGATCCTGGATGTAGGTGGACTCGTCCTGGAAGTCGAACAGGTCTCCCCCCGCCACCGGGATCGCGTTCCAGGTCTCGTTTCCGTCGAAGGTGTTGCCGTAGCTCGACGCGAACATCGAGCCGGTGATCGTCGCCTCGAGGTCGGCGACCTCCTTCTGGGACGGCCAGATCTCCGACAGCATCACCGGCTTCCCGTCCTTGCCCTTCCCGATGGGCTCCGTCGTCAGGTCCACGTCGGTCGTGCCGGCGAGCGCGTAGGCCACGACCAGCGGCGGCGACGCCAGGTAGTTCGCCTTCACGTCGGGGTTCACGCGCCCCTCGAAGTTGCGGTTCCCCGAGAGCACGGCCGCCGCCACCAGCTTGCCGTCGTTTACCGCCTTCGAGACCGGCGGCGGGAGGGGTCCGCTGTTGCCGATGCAGGTCGTGCAGCCGTAGCCCACCAGGTTGAAGCCGAGGGCGTCGAGGTCCGCCGAGAGACCGGACTTCGCAAGGTACTCCGTCACGACCTTGGACCCCGGCGCGAGGCTCGTCTTGACGTAGCCCGGCACCTTGAGGCCGCGGGCCACCGCCTTGCGGGCCAGGAGGCCTGCGCCCAGCATCACCGACGGGTTCGACGTGTTGGTGCAGCTCGTGATGGCCGCGATGACGACGGCGCCGTGGTGCAGCTCGGCCTTGCCGCGGAAGTCCACGGCCTCGGTTCGCGACAGGTCTTCGGTCCCGAGGCCGAAACCGCGCTCCTTCACGGGCGCCGTCAAGGCCTTGCGGAACGCGTCCTTCATCTGTGAGAGAGCGACCCGGTCCTGTGGGCGCTTCGGCCCCGCCAGGCTCGGCTCGACCGTTGCGAGATCCAGCTCCAGCGAATCGGTGAAGACCGGGTCCGGCGTCGCCTCGGTTCGGAAGAGCCCCTGCTCCTTCATGTAGCGCTCCACCAGGTCGACCTCGGCCTTCGTCCGGCCGGTGCGGCGCAGGTAGTTGAGCGTCTCGTCGTCCACGGGGAAGAACCCGCACGTGGCACCGTACTCGGGCGCCATGTTCGCGATCGTCGCCCGGTCGGCCAGGCTCATCTGGGCGAGGCCGGGGCCGTAGAACTCAACGAACTTCTCGACGACGCCTTTCTTCCGCAGGAGCTGGGTCACGGTCAGGACGAGGTCGGTGGCGGTCACCCCTTCCCGGACCTTGCCCACGAGACGGAACCCCACCACCTGAGGTGTCACCATGTAGAGGGGCTGCCCCAGCATGACGGCCTCGGCCTCGATTCCGCCCACGCCCCATCCGAGGACGCCGAGGCCGTTGATCATCGTCGTGTGGGAATCGGTTCCCACGAGCGTGTCGGGGAAGGCGACGGTGGCCCCGTCCTCCTTCTTCGTGAGGACTCCCTTGGCCAGGTACTCGAGGTTCACCTGGTGGACGATCCCCGTGGCCGGAGGCACGACACGGAAGTTCGCGAAGGCCTTCTGCCCCCAGCGCAGGAACTCGTACCGTTCCCGGTTCCGCTCGAACTCGATCTCGGCGTTCTTCGCGAGGGCGTCCTTGCTGGCGAAGACGTCCACCTGGACCGAATGGTCCACCACGAGGTCGACGGGAACCAGGGGGTTGATGCGCTTCGGGTCGGCGCCGAGTCCCTTCACCGCGCCGCGCATGGAGGCCAGATCCACCACGGCCGGGACGCCGGTGAAGTCCTGGAGGATGACCCGCGCCGGCATGTACGGCAGCTCGACATCCTTCGGCGCCGCCGCGTTCCAGGCGGCGAGATTCCGCACGTCGGCCTCGCCGACCAGCTCCCCGTCGACGTTGCGCAGCACCGCCTCCAGCAGCACGCGGATCGAGAAGGGGAGGCGGTCGAGGCCGGGGGACACGCCGGCCTTGGCCAGGGCGCTCAGGCGGTAGAGGGTGGCGGCGCCGCTCCCCGTCTCGAACGAGCCTCGTGCGCCGAAAGCGTCGGTCTTCATCGGATCCAGTCCCTCCTCATGGGTTCTCCTGAGTTTACCTTTTTTGGTTTCGGCCGGCCTTTGACTCGCAGTCAGCGCGTTGCGCAGTCCGAAACGCCCGTGATAGCTTCGTTGGAGTTCGCGTGTAGGAGCCGCCGATGACCGCAGGTCACGCACCGGAGACGCCGGGGAGGAAGCCCCGGCAGCCCGCCAGCACCCATGTGCGCCCCCGGACCGAGGCGAAGAGAGCGCGCATCGTCGAAGCCGCGATGCGCCACTTCGCCGAGCACGGCTACCATCCGGCACGCGTCCAGGACATCGCCACCGAGCTCGGGATCGCGAAGGGGAGCGTCTTCCAGCACTTCGGCAGCAAGGACCGTCTCTTCCTGGCGGCGTACAAGAAGGCGGTGGCGTCCTTCCCTGCCTACCTGGATGCCCCCGCGGAAGTGCGCCGGAAGGGGTTCTTCGAGACGCTCCGCTACTGGCTCGCCCGGACGGAGCGGATGCTCCGGGACGACTGGGTGCCCTACCGCGTCGCGCTGCTCGGAAACTACGGCACCGATCTCGCGCTGAAACGGCAGATCAACCGGTTCCTCGTCACCGAGGACCCGTATGGGACCACGGCTTTCGTGCGCTACGGCCTCGAGCGTCGCGAGCTCCGCGCCGACGTCGACCCCGAGATGATCGCGTCGATCCTGGACTGGACGCTCGAGCGCTTCCAGGACGCGCTCCTCACCGAGGAGCTGGACCCCGGCCTCTTCCGCCGCCATGGCGGGAGCCCCGAGAAGACGGCGGCGCGCGTCGAGCAGTTCCTCGTCGTGCTTCGCAGCGCCATCGGCCGGAAGGCCTGACGCTCCGGCGCGTCGCGGCCGCGGTATACTCCCGCCCTCGCACGAAGGCCGCGTATGCGGACCCGTGCACGGAATGGGAGCGCTGCCGATGCCGCTGATCCTGGTCCCCGCGATCGTCACGCTCGCCGTCACGCTCCTGCGTCTCTACGGGGAGCTGAACAAGTGGTCCACGGCCTACTTCAACCCGACGGCGGGCGGCGGAGGGTCGCTGGTCGGCATCTCGTGGCTCATCCCGGTCTTCGGCATCTACTTCGGGTGGGTCCTGGCGAAGCGGGGCGAGGGGCCGGACCGCCCCTGGAAGACGTTCGGCATCGCCCTCCTGATCTTCGTGGCCGCCACCGTCGTGTTCGTCCTCACGCAGGTGACCCATCTCCCCCCCGTTGCCTTCCTGGGCATCTCCGCAATCACCTCCTGGATCGCCGTCGTTTTCGCGCTCCGCGCCTGGCCGGCCCTCGGCAAGACGCTCCTTGCCTACGCCTTCGCGGCTCGGGTGCCCGTCGCCATCTTGATGATCTTCGCGATCTTCGGACGTTGGGGGACGCACTACGACGCGCCGCCGCCGGACCCCGCCGCCGCGGCGGTCATCGAGGCCATGTCCCCGCTCGGCAAGTGGTTCTGGATCGGCTTCGTCCCACAGATGTCGATCTGGATCTACATGACGGTCGTGGGCGGGATGGTCGTCGGAACCGTCGCCGCGGCCGTGGCCGGGCCCAAGCGCACGGCGTGAGCCGACCCTGCCTCGAGACGAGCCGCTGAAGTGACGTCGGGGACCGGCGACGCACCGGTTCACATTCCCAAGGCGCGCCGCCTGACCCTGGCGGCCCTGACGTCGGTGATCTTCGGCACGGCGTGCGGGGGGCCTTTCGGCCTCGAGGCGCTCGTCGGCTCCGTGGGGCCCGGCTGGGCGTTCGTGCTGATCCTCGTCACGCCGGTGCTGTGGGCTCTTCCGACCTCGCTGGTCGTGGCGGAGCTCGCCGGCCTGATGCCCGAAGAAGGCGGCTACTACGTCTGGGTTCGCGAGACGCTGGGACCCTTCTGGGGCCTCCAGGAAGCCTGGTGGACGCTCGGCTATTCGATCGTCCTGATGGCGATCTATCCCGTCCTGTTCGTCAACTACCTGGCGTACCTCGTGCCCTCCATCGGGTCGGCGTCCGACGTTCCGGGCGGCTGGCCCGGAGGCCTCACGCGCTGGCTGCTGGCGGTCCTGGTCATCGTCTCGGCGACGGCCGTGAACTGGCGCGGGGCCAAGACCGTGGGCCGGTACGCCGAGCTGAGCATGGCCCTGGTGCTCGGGGCGTTCGCGATATTGGTGCTGGCCGGTCTGGGCCACCCGGGCGCGCTGCACGCCGCCACCGCGGCGATCACCGGGAGCCTGGACCCCGAGCGCAAGGGCGCCCTGCTCGTGGGACTCTCCGTGGTCATCTTCAACTATTCGGGCTGGGACAACGCCTCCACCTTCGCCGGCGAGGTCGACGAGCCTCGGCGCAACTACCCGCGTGCCCTGGGCATCGCCCTCGCGGCGACGGTGCTCGTCTACGTGCTTCCCGTGCTCGCCGGGCTGAGCGCCACCACCGACGCGGCGGCCTGGAGCGCCGAGGCGGGCTGGCCTGCGATCGCTCGCGGCGTCGGCGGGCCCTGGATGGGCGCGCTGCTCGCCGGCGCCGGCCTCGTCGCCACATGGTCGCTGTTCAGCAACTCGCTCCTGTACGTGTCGCGTCTCCCGTACGTCATGGCGTGCGACGGCTGGCTCCCCCATCGCATGGCGATGGCGTCCGGTGAGGCCGGCGTGCCCAAGGTGGCCCTGGCCTGGTCGTGCGTCATCACATCCGTCTTCGCCGCGGTGTCCTTCGGCAACCTCGTCGTGATGTACGTGCTGCTGTACGGGCTGGCCCTGACCCTCGAGTTCCTCGCCTTGATCGTCCTGCGGCGGCGCCAGCCACAGGCGGACCGCACGTTCACCGTTCCGGGGGGCTGGCTCGGCATCGCCTACGTGTGCATGGCCCCGCTGGGCGTCGCGGCCGCCGTCCTGCTGGCCAGCCTTCGGGAGGAAGAATCCCACGCGGGGCAGTTCCTCGTGGTGGCCGGCATCCTCGCCAGCGGCGTGACGCTCTACCTCGCGCGGCGTTCGCTGGCCTCCGGCCCTCGTCTATAATCCCGCCACTTGCCCCAGGAGCCCAGCTTCGAGCGCTGCCTCAGGAGCAGCGATCTCCTCCTGTTCTCGGTCTCCGCGATCCTGACCATCGACAGCCTCGCCTCGGCGGCGAGCATGGGCGTCACCTGGTTCACCTGGTGGGGGATCGTGATGGTCCTCTTCTTCATCCCGTACGGTCTCATGACGGCGGAGATGGGGGCCGCGTGGCCGGGGGAGGGCGGGCTTCTCATCTGGGTGACGGAGGGGATGGGACCGCGTTGGGGCTCCCTCGCCTCGTGGTTCTACTGGATCAACAACGCCTACTGGATCGCCTCGGTCTACATGGTCTTCGCCGGGACGTTCGACACGATGTTCCTCCACACGCAGAACGTCTGGCTCCAGGCAGGGATCGCCATCGGCCTCACCTGGGCCACGGTGGCCATCGGCACCGTCAAGCTGAGCGTCTCGAAGTGGATCCCCAACGTCGGGGCCGTCGTGAAGGTCGCCATCTTCCTGGCGCTCGGCGGCCTGGGCCTGGCCTCGCTCCTCTCGGGGCACTCGCCGGCCAACGACTTCTCCCTGGCGCAGTTCGTCCCCCATTGGACGGATTCCCTCGCCTTCCTGCCGGTGCTCCTCTACAACACCCTCGGCTTCGAGCTCATGAGCTCCGCGGGGGACGAGATGTGCGACGCCCAGCGCGACGTCCCCCGGGCCATCCTCCTGTCCGGGTTCGTCATCTCGGTGGTCTACGCCCTCGGCGCCCTGGGAATCCTGCTCGCGGTTCCCGTCGCCGACCTCAACATGGTCACGGGCACCTGGGACGCCCTGGCGGCCCTCGGGAAGCTCTGGGGTGCGGCCGGAGACACGGTCGTGCTGCTGCTTGGAATCGGGTTCCTCTACTCCTGTGTCGGGAACATCGTGACGTGGAGCCTGGGGGTGAACCGGGTCGCTGCCACGGCCGCGGCGGAGGGGACGTTCCCGGCGGTCCTGGGACGCCTGCACCCGCGGTTCAAGACCCCGTACATGGCCTTCGTGATCATGGGGCTCATCTCGACGACGCTTCTCGTCGGCAACGCGGCCCTCGCCACGAGCGCTTCCAACGTCTTCTGGATGATCTTCAAGCTCTCGGGCCTCTGCTTCCTGATCTCGTACCTGATGGTCTTTCCCGCGTTCCTGTTGTTGCGCTACAAGCAGCCTGAAAGGGCTCGCCCCTATCGGCTCCCCTTTGGGACGCCGGGCGCCTGGGGCGCCTCGTTCATCTGCACCGTCTTCATCGCGGGATGCTGCCTGCTCTTCTTCCAGCCCGCGCCGGGAGCCGAGCACGGCGTCCGCGACTCGTGGATCCTCGGGATCGAGACGGTCGTCACGCTCGCGGTCGGCCTCTGGGTCATGCCGCGGCCGAAGAAGGCCTGAAATGAGAAGGATGCGCCTGACCCGGATCAGCCTGTCCGCCGTTTCCACCGCGCTGTTGCTGGCAGGCGGTGTGGACGCCCAGACGCCCGGCGACAAGGGCTCTCCCTTGCGTGTGGTCCTGGCCGGCCTCGCCCACGACCACGCCTACGGGTTCTTCGATCAGCTCCGCAAGCGTCAGGACGTCGAGCTCGTGGGGATCGCCGAGTCCGACCACGCCCTCACCGCGTCTTATGCGAGCCGCTACGGTCTCGACGCCAGCCTCTTCCATGACGATCTGGACGCGCTGCTCACCAAGACGCACCCCCAGGCGGTCCTGGGCTATGGAAGCACCATCGACCACCGCCGGGTCGTGGAGGTCGCCGCTCGGCACGGCGTTCACGTGATGGTGGAGAAGCCGCTCGCGGTCAGCCTGACCGACGGCGTGGCCATCCAGAAGGCCGCGCGCGACGCGAAGGTCCACGTGCTCGTGAACTACGAGACGACCTGGTACCGAAGCAACCGCGCCGCCTACGACCTGGTCCACGACGGATCGATCGGGGAAGTGCGAAAGGTCGTCGTCCATGACGGCCACAAGGGGCCCAAGGAGATCGGCGTCAGCCCCGCGTTCTTCGCATGGCTCACCGACCCCGAGAAGAACGGCGGCGGGGCGCTCTACGACTTCGGCTGCTACGGCGCCGACCTCATGACGTGGCTCATGGACGGCCGGCGACCCGACTCCGTCTCGGCGATCACGCAGCGCATCAAGCCCGACGTCTATCCCAGGGTCGACGACGAGGCCACCCTCGTGCTCACGTATCCCCGGGCCCAGGCCATCCTCCAAGCCTCGTGGAACTGGCCCTTCGACCGCAAGGACATGGAGGTGTACGGCCGGACCGGACAGGTCGTCACCGTCAAGCGCGACGCCGTCCGCGTGCGTCTTCCCGACAAGGACGAGCAGGTCGTGGATGCCAAGGCGCTTCCGCCCCACTACGCCGATTCGCTGTCGTACCTGAAGGCCGTTGTCGCCGAGGGCCTGGCGCCCGAAGGGCTGTCCTCCCTCGAGACGAACATGGTGGTGACCGAGATCCTGGATGCCGCGCGCCGCTCGGCGCTCACGGGCAAGGTCGTCGCCGTCGCCGCGGAGCCGCGCCCTTACTGAGTCCGCCTCGGGAGCGCCCGTCCTACCGGGGCATCAGGGCGTCGAGCTTCACCAGATCGGCCTGCGCCAGCGGAGCGAACATGATACCCAACGAGTGAACCCCGCCGGCGGCATCGGCCCGCACGACCTGACCCCGCACCTCGACGACGTCATCGGGAAGCTCGATGAGGAGATGGAGCGACGTGCCCACCGCGTGATGCGTGTCCGACTCGACCATCGCGCCGAGACGCGAGATGGACCTGAGCTGCCCCGGGCCGGCATCCCCACCGGCCCGCACTTGGACCGGCAAGCCGACGGAGTACCGCGGGCTTTGCCGCCGGTCGGCATCGCTCATCGTCTTCCCTCCATCATCACAACCTCAAGCATACGACAGTCCGCAGTGGGCGCGCTGCGGCGCGGTCCTTGACAACGCTTGTGACGGGGTCAGAATCTCGTCCCAGGATTTAATTCCCAGGTCCGCCGCCGAGGAGGAACCAATGCGTGCGCGTGTGAATGGCGCTTTCCTTTGCTTCGCTGTCGCGGCCTTCGCGACCCCTGTCCTCGCCCAGCAGACGACGGGCGCCATCGTCGGCACCGTGAAGGACGCGACTGGCGCGAGCCTGCCGGGCGTGACCGCCTCTTTGAAGGGGCCGGGAATCGTCGGCACGCAGACGGCTGTCACGAACGAGACCGGCTTCTATCGCTTCCCGGCCCTGCCCCCCGGGGCGTACTCGCTGTCCTTCGCCCTGTCGGGCTTCAGCACCCTCACCCGCGAGGGCGTGCGCGTCAGCCTCGGCTCGACGAGCGAGGAGAACGCCGCGTTGAAGCTCAGCCAGCTCGCCGAGGAGATCACGGTGAGCGGAGAGGCAGCGGTGATCAACACCCAGGGGAACGAGGTGTCGACGAACTACGACAAGGACTGGGTCCGCAACGCGCCGGTGCCCCGCTTCAGCTTCTTCGACCTCATCAACGCCGCCCCCGGCGTGAGCGCGGCCACGAGCGAGGCTGGAGGGAGCATCACGAGCACCCGCTCGTCGTCCCTGGGCGGCTCGAGCAGCGACAACAACTACCAGATCGACGGTACCGACCTCACGTCACCCTCCGACGGCAACGCGTGGCCCTACCCCAACACCGACGCGATAGAGGAGATCCAGGTCCTCTCCCTTGGGGCGCCCGCGGAGTACGGAAACGTTCAGGGCGCGGTCTTCAACGTCGTGACCCGCCAGGGCTCGAACGCCTTTCACGGGGACGCGAACTTCTACTACCAGAGCAACGGTTTGACCGGGAACAACACCGACAAGACGCTCGCCGATGGATCGTTCGCGGACGCGTGCCCCACCGACGCCGATCCCAACGCACGCTGCCCGTTCCACAGGAACGCCTTCCAGGACATGACCCTGCAGTTGAGCGGGCCGGTGGTGCAGGACAAGCTGTGGTTCTTCGTGTCGTACCAGCACCAGAAGGACGCGAAGGCCGTGGCTGGCACGCCGGCCGAGTTTCCCACGACGGCCAAGGCCGACCGGGTGTTCGGGAAGATCAACTGGCAGATCAGCGCGAAGCACAAGCTGCAGTTCGCCTACCACAACGACTACTACCACCTGCCTTTCCAGACGAGCTCGGTGGAGGATCCCAAGTCGGTGGCCGAGGAGCACGGCAACAACCCGACGCCGAACGTCACGTACACCTGGGTCAAGAGCGACAAGACCTACCTCGAGGCCCGCTTCTCCGGGTTCTACGGCAGCGATCACGGCGATCCCACGCAGTCCGGCGTGGCGCGCATCCAGCCGCGTTATCTCGACGTGGACACCGGGCTCATCACCGGCGGTGTCTACAGCTGGTACGACGGCAGCATCAACCGCACCGGGGCCTCGGTGAAGATCTCCCACTTCGCCGACAAGTTCCTGGGCGGCAGCCACGACTTCAAGTTCGGCGTCCAGTACAACCAGGGCGGGCGGGACTACATCATCGGCACCAACGATTACATCTACACCTACAGCCTCAGCGGCTACCCGTCCTTCGGCTACACGCAGCTTCCGTGGCACAACGGCGGCAAGGAGCGGTCGACCGGGATCTTCGTCGACGACACCTACCGGATCGGATCCCGGCTGTCGCTGAACATCGGCGTGCGCTTCGATCACGCACGAGCGAGCTTCGATTCCTTCCCCGCCCTGGACCGCGAGGGGAATCCGACGGGGGCGGTGAGCCAGGGCATCGACAACGTGTTCACCTGGGACTCCCCGGCGCCCCGGCTCGGCTTCAACTACAAGCTGACCTCCGACGGCAAGACCGTGCTGCGGGGTCACTACGGGCGCTACTACCGCGGCATCATCACCGGGGAGTTCGAGCCCGCGTCGCCCGCCTACCCGCCAAGGTACCTGTTCTCGGGAACCTACGACGCACAGGGAAACCCCCAGGACCTGACCCTGGTGTCGGACAACAGCCAGCTGAAAGTCGATTCGCACTTCAAGAACCCGTACACCGACCAGTTCATCGTCGGCTTCGAGAGGGAGCTGACGAAGGACGTCGGTCTCTCCATGAACTACGTCTACAAGCGCGGGGAGCAGTACGGGGGCTGGCGGGACACGAACGGGCAGTACTCGCTGGTTCCCTATTCCGACACGGCGGGGGCGGATGCCAGCGGACGGGATATCCCGGTCTACCGGCTGGATAGCGAGCCGTCGGCGAGCCAGTTCCTCTTGACGAACCCCGGCGAGATGTTCACGCGCTTCAGCGGGCTGACGGTGCAGCTCACGAAGCGCATGTCGCACAACTGGCAGGCCACGGCGTCCCTGGTCTTGTCCAAGTCCACGGGACGGATCGCGTCGAGCCTCACCGGACCGGCTTCGTCCGCGGGTGCCGCCGCGGGCAACCTGTTCGGCCAGAACCCGAACGACTACATCAACACCGACGAGCGACTTCCTTCGGACCGTCCGGTGATCGGCAAGCTGCAGTTCGTGTACATGCTGCCGAAGGGCTTTCTGCTGGGAGCGAACTACACGTACCAGAGCGGTCGGCCGTGGGCGCGGCAGGTCAAGCTCAGCCAGGACCTCGCGGGGCTGCCGACGAACATCCTGGCCGAGAAGCTCACCGGCGATCGGCGGGTCTCGAGCCAGAACGTCCTGGATGTCAGGGTGCAGAAGGAGTTCTCGATCACTAAGACCGTCGGCCTTGCGGTCTTCACCGACATGTTGAACCTCCTGAACAACGACGCGTACGAGAACATCGGCAGCCGCCTGGGAACGTCGGCGAGCTACGGACTACCGACCCAGTTCATTCTGCCGAGGCGCTTTCTGCTGGGGGCGAAGCTCAAGTTCTAGCGCGCCCGGCGGCGAATTCGCCCCATGCGCTCGGAGCGCACGAACATGAAGCCGAAGAACACGATCTGCCTCTGGTTCGACAAGGACGCGCATGAGGCGGCGCGCTTCTACGCCGCCACCTTTCCGGATAGCGAAGTGACCGCCGTTCACGAGGCGCCCGGTGACTACCCGGACGGCAAGAAAGGCGATGTACTTACGGTGGAGTTCACCGTTCTGGGCATTCCCTGTCTCGGCCTGAACGGCGGCCCGAGATTCAGGCACAGCGAGGCCTTTTCCTTCCAGATCGCCACGGACGATCAGGAAGAGACGGACCGCTACTGGAACGCGATCGTCGGCAACGGCGGCAAGGAAAGCCAGTGCGGTTGGTGCACGGACCGCTGGGGCCTCTCCTGGCAGATCACCCCGCGCGCGCTGACCGAGGCGCTGGCGGCGGGTGGCGGTGAGGCAAAGCGTGCCTTCGAAGCGATGATGCCGATGAAGAAGATCGACATCGCCACCATCGAGGCAGCGCGTCGCGGCTGACGTGGCTGGGAGGCAGGGATTCGAACCCCGATTCTGCGGTTCAGAGCCGCATGTCCTACCGTTGGACGACCTCCCAGCAGAGAGGGGACCGAGAAGTCTAGCGAACGCCCGGAGAGCGGTCAAATAGCGAACGGCATCGCCACCCGATCAGTGTGACGGTCTGGCGGCCGAGAGGTAGACGGCGTTCAACAGCGCGACGTACGTCCCCCAGCTCTGGGCGCGGTACTGGGGCTTGAAACCGAAGAGGACGACGCGTCCCTTGCCCAGGGGAAGCTCGGCCAGCGCGGCCTTCCCCTTCAGGCGCTCTCCGCCCAGGAGCCATCCCGAGAGGAGCGGGTTCTCGTCGGCGTAGCGAGCGACGGCGCCGTCGCCTGCGACCTCGAAGGCCGGGCTCGCCTCGAACCAGATCGATTGAGACGGTCCGAGACCGTGGGCCAGCGGCGAGATCCCTTCCACCGCGACCCGCAGGATCGCTCCGGGGGCGTAGACGCCCATCGGGTCCGCCGCCCTCCTGTCGGCCTTCGCCGGCAGCACGTCCTTCATCGGCAGGCCGAAGTCCTCGACGACGAGGCGCGACGCCGCGTTGAGCGCGACGAGGGTGCCGCCCCCCTGGACGAACGTCTTGAGCTGCGCGACGCCCTCTTCACCGATGCCGCCGGTGTACTCCTCGGGGAGCCTCCCGGGTGGGTGCCCCTCGACGATCTCCTTCGGCGACTGGTCGGGAAGCAGGATCGCGTCGAAGCGCGCCGCCAGTCCTCCCTTCCCCACGTCCGCGTCGTGGATCGTTTCGTAGTCGACGTCGAGGTCGTGCTCGAAGACGAAACGCGTCCATCCCTCGTCGATGGCCGGAACCCACGACTGATAGAGGCCTACCCGCGGCCGTCGGAGCAGGAGCGATCTTGGGCGCAGCATCGACGGCCCGCGCCGTGACACCGAGCTCCGGGGCGAGTTTCTGCAGGACGGCCCGCGCCGATCCGGGGGCCAGGAGCGTTCCCGCCTCGAACCGGCGGCCCCGATCGCCGAACGCCTCGAGCGCCCATCGGACCGGAACGCCGCTGCGTAGCAGCCGGCCGAGGGCCACCATGTCGCCGCTGCCGTGGCCCAGGGCGAGAAGGGGCCCACGTCCTTCGACGCTTCCGGCACGGACCGGCGTCGTCACCGCGCGCTCCAGGTCCGCCGCAAACGGCGCGTCGGCGGCCCGCACGTCGACGCCCATGAGGAGCGGCAGCGTGTGGGCCGTCGCGTCGTAGGGGCGCTGAGGGGGGCCGCCGGGGTACTGGCGCAGATCGGGATACTGCTGGCGCTCCAGCAGCGTCTTGGCGAAGGCGCTCGCCGGCTGGGCCATCAGGATCACGTGGGATCCCAGACGCGAAGGTCTGGCCGAGGGCATCGAACGCGCTCCGCGCCCGCTGAACCTCGACGCCGCCCGTGCGAAGGACGTCGAGCAGACGCGAAGCCGCGAGCGGATCGGTCTGCGCCGCGGGCACGACGAACGCGTAGGGTTGCTGGCGGGCGACGGCGCGCCGGTTCACCGCGAGGAAGTTGCGCAGCCAGTAGTCACGGTTGCGGGCCGCATGCTGCGAGAAGCGCCCGCGTGGCGGAGAGCTGGTAGTCGACGATGTCGCGCAGCCGCCAGCGGCCGCCCGTCCACGGCAGCGGGAAGTTCCACGATGCGCGCTTGGAGTCGTAGCCGCTCCCCACCTCGAGGTCGGCGAAGGGAACGTCGATCGGCGTCGCGAGACGCGCGGACGCGCACTCGCTCAGCAGGCGGATGCCGCCGTGGGTGTGGGGATAGGCGCGGGACGGCGACCAGGCGTCGTAGACGCCTTGAGTCACGACACCCGGCTTTCCCCTCGCCCGTGAGGACGGCGGCCATGTAGCTCCCGAGGGCCGCAACGGCCGTGCGGAGAGCGGGATCGACGTTGGGCTCCCATGGATCGAGGTACGGCGGGAGGAAGATGCGCGCCCCGCGGTATCCCATCTGGTGCAGGTCGTGGACGATCTGCGGATGCCAGCGGTCGTAGAGGTGCTCCACCGTCAGGCGCGTCTCGGCCTGGGTGAACATGTACCAGTCGCGATTGTTGTCGTGGCCCGTGTACTTCTGGTACAGGAACGGCGGATCCTCTCCCTCGAAGGGCGTGCCCAGCGTCTTCCGGTACCACTCCGTGACGCGCTGCATCCCGTCGGGGTTGTGGGACGGGAGCATGAGGATCACGGTCTCGTCGAGGATCTGCCGCGTCGCGGCGTCCTCGGCCGTGGCGAGCGTGTAGGCCGTCTCGAGGGCCGTCTGGCTCGCCGCCACCTCGTCGGAGTGGATGCCGTGGTTCAAGGCCACGATCGTCTTCCCGTTGGCGACGAGGCTCTCCGCCTCGGCGTCGCCCAGGCCGCGCGGGTCCGCGAGGCGGAGGTTCTGCAGGCGGATCTCCTCGAGGCGCGCCATGTTCGCCTCCGAGGTGATCGTGACCACGAGGAACGGCCGTCCCTCGCTGGTCTTCCCCACGTCCTCGACGCGCACGCGCGGAGACGCCGCGGCCAGGGCGTGGAAGTAGGCGACCGCCTGGGTCCAGTCGGCGAGCTTCCGGTCTTCCCCCACTCGAAAGCCGAGGAACGACTCCGGGGACGGGGGCACGGCGCCGACCACGACCCTGGCCAGGCCCCCGGCCAGTGCCAGTGCAAGAACACACGCTCGCGTCATGGCGGTAGAGTGTACGCGAACAATGAAGGCCCTCGACCTTCACCCCTGGCGCGTGTCGTACCACGAGGCGCTGGCGATCCAGGCGGCGCTCCGGCGGCGTCTGCGCCTGACGCCACTCCGGAGGGCGCCCCGCCTCGTGGCCGGCGCCGACGTGGCCTATTCCCGCGTGACCCATCGCATGTACGCCGCGGTCGTGGTGGTCGAGGTCAAGTCCCTCGAGCCCGTCGAGACGGCCACGTCGGTGTCGATGGCGCGATTTCCCTACATTCCCGGCCTCTTCAGCTTTCGCGAGATCCCGCCGCTGCTCCGGGCGTTCAAGCGGTTGCGACGCGCCCCCGATGTGATCCTCTTCGACGGTCACGGCCTGGCGCACCCGCGCCGTTTCGGCCTGGCCTGCCACGCGGGTGTCCTTCTGGCGCGGCCGTCCGTCGGCTCCGCGAAGTCGCTCCTCGTCGGGAAGCACGCGGCGGTCGGCCGGTCGCGAGGGGACCGCGCCGATCTCGTCCATGAGGGAGAGGTCGTGGGGGCGGCCCTCCGCACCCGACCCGGCGTGAAGCCGATCTACGTCTCCGTAGGCCATCGGGTGGACCTGGCTTCGGCCATCGACCTCGTCCTGGCCACCACCCGGAGCTTTCGCTTGCCGGAGCCGGTCCGCCTTGCCCACCGGGCGACGACCGCCCTCATGCGGCGTGTGGACCCGGGCCTCTCGCCGCCGCGCGAAAGGCGCTATCCGAACCTGCTGAGCGATCGCGCCGCCTTCCATCCGCTCCGGACCCGGAAGGGCCACTCCCGCCGCTAGACTTCCGGGCTCAGGATGTCTGCTTCCCGCCGCCCGCCGACGTTCCATCCCGCCGTGGAGGAATGGTTCGCCGAGTCGTTCCCGCGCCCCACGCGGGCCCAGGAGCTGGCGTGGCCCGAGATCAGGGCCGGACACTCGACCCTGGTCCTCGCACCGACCGGCTCCGGGAAGACGCTGGCCGCGTTTCTGGCGGCCATCGATCGGCTCATGTTCGCGCCGGTTCCCGCGAAGGGGGAGCGGTGCCGCGTCCTCTACATCTCTCCGCTGCGCGCACTGGCCGTCGACGTCGAGAAGAACCTCCGGTCCCCCCTGGACGGGATCGCCGCGGTCGCCTCTCGCCGCGGCGACGCGCATCACGTCCCGACGGTCGCGATCCGGACGGGGGATACGCCGGCCGCCGAGCGCGCGAGGATGGCGCGGACCCCCCCGGACATCCTCATCACGACGCCGGAGTCGCTCTTCCTCATCCTGACGTCCGACGCGCGGCGGATCGTCTCGTCGGTCGAGGTCGTCATCGTCGACGAGATCCACGCCCTGGTCGCGACCAAGCGCGGGGCCCACCTCGCCGTCTCCCTGGAGCGCCTCGCCGAGGTCGCATCGAGCCCGCTCCAGCGCATCGGTCTCTCGGCCACCCAGCGTCCGCTGGACGAGGTCGCCCGCTACCTGGGGGGCGGCGAGGGGACGCGCGCCTGGAAGGCTCGCCCCGTCTCCATCGTCGACGCGGGCTCGAAGAAGGCGTTCGAGCTCACCGTCGAGGTTCCGGTCGAAGACATGTCGCGCCTCGGCGAGGAGGTGCCCGCCTCTCGGGACGATGTCCTCGAGGGGAACGCAAGCGTCATGCGGCGCCGGTCGATCTGGCCCTCCATCCACCCTCGGCTCATCGAGCTGATCCGGGCGCATCGCTCGACGCTCATCTTCGCCAACAGCCGGCGCCTCGCCGAGCGGCTCGCCGGCGCCCTGAACGAGCTGGCCGGCGAGGAGCTTGTCCGCGCCCACCATGGCTCCATCGCCCGGGAGGAGCGCCTCCTCATCGAATACGCCCTGAAGGCGGGGCGGCTCCCGGCCATCGTCGCGACCTCGTCCCTCGAGCTGGGGATCGACATGGGGGCCATCGACCTCGTCGTGCAGATCGAGACGCCCCCCTCGGTTGCCAGCGGGATGCAGCGCATCGGCCGGGCGAGCCATCAGGCCGGCGCCGTGTCTCGCGGGATCATCGTCCCGAAGTACCGGGGCGACCTCCTCGCCACGGCCGCCATCACCCGTGCGATGAACGACGGCGCCGTCGAGGCCACGCGCATCCCGGCCAATCCCCTCGACGTCCTGGCGCAGCAGCTGGTGGCGATCTGCGCCGTCGGAGAGCGGGAGGTGGACGGGCTGTTCGCCCTCGTGCGTCGCGCGGCCCCGTTCGCGAAGCTGCCGCGGGCGCAGTTCGACGGCGTTCTCGACATGCTGTCGGGGCGCTACCCGTCCGACGAGTTCGCGGAGCTGCGTCCCCGGCTGACCTGGGACCGCTTGCGCGGCCGGGTACGCGCCCGGGACGGCGCCAAGCGTCTGGCCGTGGCCAACGCGGGGACGATTCCCGATCGCGGCCTCTACGGCGTCTTCATCGCCGCCGGAGAAACGGACCCGGCCGCCGGCGCCCGCGGCAGCCGCCGTGTCGGCGAGCTGGACGAGGAGATGGTCTTCGAGAGCCACGTGGGGGAGGTGTTCGTCCTCGGCGCCTCGAGCTGGCGGGTCCTCGAGATCACGAGGGACCGCGTCTTCGTGGCGCCGGCGCCCGGAGAGCCGGGGAGGATGCCCTTCTGGAAGGGAGACAAGACGTCGCGTCCGATCGACCTGGGTCGGGCCATCGGCCGTCTCTCGCGGGAGCTTCGGGCGGCGCCCCGCGCCGCGGCCCTCGAGCGTCTCTGCCGCGAACACGCCCTCGAGCGGGGCGCCGCCCTGAACCTCCTGAACTACCTCGCCGAGCAGAAGGAGGCGACGGGCGCGCTTGCCCGACGACCGCACGATCGTCCTCGAGCGGACGCGGGACGAGATGGGGGACTGGCGGCTCTGCCTGCTCTCGCACTGGGGGGGGCGCGTGCATGCCCCCTGGGCCCTCGCTCTCCAGGCCAAGCTCCGGGCCGCGGGCGAGCCTGAGGTCGAAACCGTCTGGAACGACGACGGGATCGTGATTCGCCTCCCGGACCGTGAGAGGCCTCCGGACGCCTCGGCGCTTCTCCCCTCACCCGCCGAGGCCGAGGATCTCGTCGTCGGAGAGCTCGGGGGAACCGCCCTTTTCGCCGGCCATTTCCGCGAAGCCGCGGGCCGCGCCCTTCTCCTTCCGCGTCGCCGCCCCGGCCAGCGCGCTCCTCTCTGGATGCAGCGGAAGCGCGCCCACGACCTGCTGGCGGTCGCCGCCCGCTATGGGTCGTTCCCCATGATCCTCGAGGCCTACCGCGAGTGCCTCCAGGACGTCTTCGACCTGCCGGCGTTCGTCGACCTCGCGCGCCGCGTCGAGTCGCGGGAGATCCGCCTCGTGACCGTCGACACGAACACCCCGTCTCCGTTCGCCGCCTCGCTCCTGTTCGGCTACGTCGCCAACTACCTCTACGACGGCGACGCGCCGCTCGCCGAGAGGCGCGCCCAGGCCCTGGCGGTGGACCCGCGACAGCTTCGGGAGCTCCTAGGCGCCGCGGAGCTGCGCGAGCTCCTCGATCCGCGCGTGCTGGCCGAAACGGAGATGGCGGTCCAGGCCCTCGAGGAGCGGCAGCGGGTGCGCAGCGCTGACCGGCTGCATGACCTGCTGCTCCGCCTGGGCGAATTGAGCCGAGCCGAGATCGCGGCGCGCGCCGAGTCCGCCGAAGCGGCGGAGGAATGGATCGGAGCGCTCCTGCGGGAGCGGCGCATCTTCGAGACCTCGATCGCGGGCGAGGAGCGCCTGGCGGCCGCCGAGGATGCCGGCCGCCTGCGCGACGCCCTCGGTGTCCCGTTGCCGCCAAGGCCTGCCCGACGCCTTCCTCGCCCCGGCGCCCGACGCGTTCGCCGGCCTCGTTGCGCGCTTCGCCCGGACCCACGGGCCGTTCCGCGCCGAAGGCGTGGCGCGGCGCTTTGGCGTCGCCGAGCCCGTCGTGGAGGCGACGCTGGCGGAGCTGACGAGCGCCGGGCGCATCCTGGAAGGGGAGTTCCGACCCGGGGGCAGCGGGCGCGAGTGGTGCGACCCGGGCGTCCTCGCGACACTGCGCCGCCGCTCGTTGGCCCGACTCAGGAAGGAGGTCGAGCCCGTGGACGCAACGGCGGTCGCCCGTCTCCTCGTGGAGTGGCAGGGGATCGTCTCGCCCGGCGCGCCCCGGGGCCTGCGCCGCGGCCCCGACGCCCTCCTGGACGTAGTCGAGCAGCTTCAGGGCGTCCCGATTCCCGCCTCGGACCTCGAAAGCGATGTCCTTCTCGCGCGCCTCCCCGACTATCGCCCCTCCGACCTGGATGCGCTGTGCTCGGCGGGTGAAGTGGTCTGGGTGGGACTCGCGCCGCTGGGGGATCGCGACGGTCGCGTGGCCCTCTTCCTGGCCGAGGACCTGGACCTGCTCCACGACGCGCATGCCGATCCTCCCGAGGGGGAGATCCACGACCTCATCCGCAAGCACCTGGCCGCCCGCGGCGCCTCGTTCTTCGCCGAGATCCACGAGGCAACCGGGGGAGGCCTCGCGAAGCCTGTTCTCGACGCGCTCTGGGACCTCGTGTGGGCCGGCGAGGTCACCAACGACACCCCGGGCGCCCTTCGCGCATTCCTCGCTCGCGGCGGGGGCCGCAGCCGCGAGCGGCGTCGTCCCCTCGCCGCGTTCCGATCGCGTCGGGCCACGCCGCCGAGCTCGGTTGGGCGCTGGACGCGCCTCGGGGCGCCCGCGGCCGGCCGGCCGCCGTCCCCGACGGAAAGAGCTGCCGCGCGTGCCGAGCTCCTCCTGGGGCGTCACGGGGTCCTCACGCGCGACGCTCTCGCGACGGAGTCGGGTCCGAGCTTCGCGGTGCTCTACCCGGTGCTCAAGGCCCTCGAGGAGTCCGGGCGGGCCCGTCGCGGCTACTTCGTGGCGGGCCTCGGTGGCTCGCAGTTCGCGCAGCCGGGCGCCCTCGATCGCCTCCGCGCCGTGCGCGACCCTCGAGACGACGCGTCCCCGTCCGCCGTCGTCCTCGCCGCCTGCGATCCCGCGAACGCCTACGGCGCCGCACTCCCCTGGCCGAGGTCCGAGTCGGCGCGCCCCGCGCGAGCAGCCGGGGCCCACGTGATCCTGGTCGACGGGGCCCTGGCGGCGTATCTCCCGCGAGGGGAGCGGGAGCTGTGGACCTTCCTTCCTCCTGACGAGCCAGCCCGCTCCGCCGTCGCGCGGTCCCTGGCCGGCGCTCTTGCGCGATGGGCCGTGGCCACCGGCCGCACCGCCGTCGGCTGGGACTCGGCCGACGACGCGCCCCTGGCGCGGAGCCCGCTGGCTCCGTTCCTGGCCGAGGCCGGCTTCGTCCCGTCGGGGACCGGCTTCCGCCTGCGTCCGGCGCCCTTATAATCGCCGCCGGAAGCACCGAGCCGCAGGAGACGCCATGAACCCGGACGACGAGACCGATCTCTCCGCCCAGAGCACGCCCCTGGGCCTGCGCCTCTTCCTCGTCTACCTGCTCCTCTACGGCGGATACATGGGCGCGACTGTCCTGGCGCCTCGCGTCATGGCGTCGACGGTGGCGGGGATCAACGTCGCGATCCTCTATGGCCTGGTGCTCATCGTGACGGCGCTCCTCCTGGCGCTCGTCTACGTGACGCTGCTGCGCCGGGGTCGGGGTCCGCGGTGATCTACGAAGCCACGGCCACGGCCACCGTCGTCTTCGCCCTCTTCGTCGGGGTCGTCCTCGGCCTCAGCTTCTACCTGGGCGCCGCCGCCAAGTCGGCCAAGGGGTACTTCGCGGCCCACGGCGACATCCACTGGTTCGTGAACGGGATCGCCTTCGCCGGGGACTACCTCTCGGCCGCGTCGTTCCTCGGCATCTGCGGGATGATCGCGTTCTACGGCTACGACGGGTTCCTGTACTCCATCGGCTACCTCGCCGGGTGGATCGTGGCCCTTTTCGTCGTCGCCGAGCCGCTGAAGCGCCTCGGCCGGTTCACCTTTGCCGACGCGCTGGACGCCCGTTTCGGCTCCCGCGGCATCAAGCTCGCCGCGGCCGTCAGCACGCTGGTCGTCAGCCTCTTCTACCTCATCCCCCAGATGGTCGGCGCGGGAGCGCTGATCAAGCCCCTCCTCGGCTTCTCCCACCACGTCGGCGTCCTCCTCGTCGGCGTCGTCGTGATCCTGATCGTCGTCACCGCGGGGATGGTCTCCACCACCTGGGTGCAGTTCATCAAGGGGTCGATGCTCATCGTCTTCTGCACGATCCTCGCGGGGCTCATCCTGGCGAGGGGCCTTCGACTTCCCGCGGAGGGACAGGGCTTCGCCGTTCGGCCGGCGGCCAGCGTGACCGCCGCGCCGGGCGCCCACGTCGTGCCCGAAGACGGCGCGTGGATCGGCAAGCCCTACGTCCGTGTGGCCGACGAGGCGTCCGGCCGTGTCGCCGTCTGGCGGAAGGCCGGCGCCGACGCCACCGGCGCTGACCTCCTGTCCGAGGCGCAGTCCGTCACGGTGCGCGGCGGCGCCAAGCTCGTCGATGGCCTCCCCCAGGGGAAGCGCAAGGGGGATCACGACCTCCGTCCCGTGGGCCACGTCGCCTCCCTGGCCGGGGGAGGGGCCTCGACGGGGCCGCTCGGTCCCATCGACTTCCTTCGCGCCTTCGGCGGCAGCCAGATCGTCCTCTGGGGATCGGAGAAGATCGCCGAGGCCGACGGAAGCGCGACCACCGTGTTCTTCCAGAAACCGACGGCGGGACGCGACGTCCTCCTGCCGGGCCTGAGCCCCACCTTCAAGGGGCTTCGGGACGACGGGTTCACCTGGGCGAAGGTGGACTTCCTCTCCCTGATGCTGGCCCTCTTTTGCGGAACCGCGTCGCTCCCTCACATCCTGATCCGCTACTACACGGTGAGCAACCAGGACGCCGTTCGCAAGAGCACCGTCGTCGGGATCGCGAGCATCGGATTCTTCTACGTGCTCACGCTCTTCCTCGGCCTCGGCGCGATGACCAGCGGCCATCTCGATCTCACCGACTCGAACATGTCCGCCCCGCTCCTGGCCGGGGCCTTTGGGAAGCTCCTCTTCGCCGTGATCTCGGCCATCGCCTTCACCACCGTCCTCGGTACCGTCAGCGGCCTGATCATGGCGGCCAGCGGCGCCGTGGCCCACGACCTCATGACGAGCCTCCTGAAGATGGAGCTCTCGGACCGCGAGAAGGTCAGGGCGGGAAAGATCGTCGCCGTCGTCGTGGGCGCCGTCGCCATGGTCCTCGGGATCGTCTTCAAGGACCTGAACGTCACCTTCCTGGTCGGCTGGGCGTTCAACGTGGCGGCCTCGGCAAACCTGCCGTCTCTCGTGATGCTCCTCTTCTGGAAGAAGACGACGAAGCAGGGAATCACGGCCGCGATCGTCGTCGGGATGCTCTCGTCCCTCGCGTGGATCCTGCTGAGCGCCGAGACCTACTCGAAGGTCTACGGCTGGAAGCCCGAGGCCTCGCCCATGCCCTTCAGCCAGCCGGGCCTCGTGACGATTCCCCTCGGGTTCGTGGTCCTCGTGGCGGTTTCGCTCCTCACACAGAAGTCGGAGGCGCGGGCCTAGAGCCCCTCGGTGTCGAGCGGCGGTAGGCGAGTCGACGTTCCCCTCGTCCTGCTCCTGCTCCTCGTCAACGGCGTCGTCCTTCTCAACGCGCGTCTCCACGATCCCTTCGTCGGATACGACGCCAACGCCCATTTCGGCTACATCGGGGCCCTCGCCGAGGGACGTCTTCCGACGCCCGAAGACACCTTCGAGTTCTTCACGCCCCCCTTGGCCTACGTACCCGCGGCCCTGCTCGCGCCCCTCGGGTACCGGAGCCTCCGTCTCGCGGGCCACGCGGCCCAGTACTGGAACCTGCTCTGGTCGATCGGGCTCACGCTGCTCCTGGTGAAGGTTGCTCGCCTCCTGCGCCCGGGCGACCCGGTGTTCCCGCGGGTGGCGGTTCTCCTCCTGGGGATGCTCCCGGTCTACTACAAGACGTTCGCCTTCGTGCGCCCCGAGCCGCTCCTCGCCTTCCTCTCCGTGGCCGCCTTCCACCAGGCGCTCCTGGTGTTCGGCGAGGAGGAGCCCTCATGGCGGCGGGTGGTCGGTCTGGGAGCTCTTCTGGGTCTTCTCATCCTCACGCGGCAGCAGGGGTTCTTCGTGATCGCGGCGGTATCGCTCTTCGCCGCCGGTCGGATGATCGGGCGCCCCGCCCGGCGCCGCGGCGACCTCGCATCGTTGGTAGGGGCACTGGTCGTGGCCTTCGCCGTGGGCGGGTGGTTCTACCTCCGTCTCCAGGCGACCCACGGCTCCGCCACCGCATACGTCCGGGAGCCGACGTCGTTCTCCCTCGCCAACAACCTGCGTTCCTTCTACACCGGGACGGGAGGCGAGACGCTCTTCCGCGGGCCGGTGCGTCCGGCGTTCCGCAACCAGTTCCTCCCGACCTTCTACTCCGAGACGTGGGGAGACTACGGCTGCTACTTCCTCGTGTACGGGATCGATCGCAGGACCCACGGCTTCCTGTCGGGGGGGGCGCTCGAGGACGCGCTGCCGCGCCCGCGGGCGCCGCGGTTCCTCCGCACCAACTACGCGGAGATGGCGCGGACCCTGGGGCGAGTGAACGCCGTGGCTCTGGTGCCCTCGGCATTCCTGCTCCTCGGTGTGCTGGCGGCGCTACCGTCTCTCGCCGCCCTCGTGCGGGGGAGCGAGGGGCGGTGGGCGCCCGCCATACTCCTGCTCACGGTGCTGGTGACGGGCGCCGCCTACGCCGTTCTCCTCGTGATCTACCCGGCGCGCTCGGGGAACATGATCAAGGCCACCTACGTGCTCCACGCCTTCCCGGCCGTGGCCCTCCTGGGCGCCGACTGGCTCGCCCGAGTGCGGGCGCGCTCTCCGTGGGCGTTCCGCATCCTCGTCGCGCTCCTCGTCGTGACGACCGTCCACAACAGCGTGGCCTTCGTGACGCGCTACTCCCCGGCCGCCTTCGCGCGCTGGGGGCTCTAACGCTTGCGGACGAAGTGGGCCAGGACCAGCGCAGCCAGGACCCAGCTCGTGATGTCGTAGGCGAAGTTGAGGACGTGGAAGTCCCAGGGCTGGATCCACCAGATCGGCTTGCCGAGGTTCGAGAAGACCGCCCCGGCGAGGCTGGCCACGAAGGCCAGGCCGAATCGACCGGCGTAGCCGCCGGGGCCGGCGAGCTTGAGGAGCCAGGCCAGGAGGCTCACGCTGACGAGCATGTGGACGAACCCCGCCAGGAACGTCGCGGGCCTCATGGGATCCGTGCCCTCGCGGCGGAAGATGACCCAGGCCAGGGGCCCCGCCTTGCTGCGGCTCGCGTACTCCGCCTCGGATTGTCCCGCGATCATGCCAGGGAGGACGTAGACGCCCGGCTCCTTGAGCTCCTGGCTCAGCGCCTGGGCCAGGGCTCCTTCGTCCGGCGCGTTCCTCAGGATCGCCTTCGAGAACGGCAGCACCGTCCAGAACAGGAATCCCCAGACGAACATCACGACCGCGGCCAGGACGATTCCGATCAGGGCCCTCATCGCTCCTCCTTCCGGGCCCCGGTCTTCGCGGCCGGGGGTTCGTTGAAAGCACCCTTCGCCGTCATCCACGGGTGCAGCTCGACCGTGAGCCGGCCCGCTTTCACGGCGGGGTCCTGCTCGGCCAGGGCCCTGGCCTCCTCCATCGACACCTTGAAGATCAGGATCCCGCGGATCGTGCCGTTGTCGATCAGGGGTCCGGCCGCCAGGAGCGCCCCGGAGCGCGCCATCTCGCCGATGTGGGCGAGGTGGGCCTCCTGCAGCTTCTGGAGCGCCGGCGTCTCCTCCGCGGTCCACTTCGGCCCCTTGACGAGGAATCCCAGGGTATAGGTCGTCATCTCGAAGGGGGGCGCCGTCCCCTCCGCGGCCGGCAGCGCCCTGGCGAGACCCCCGCAGAGGACGAGCAGGCCCAGGCTTTTCACGAGCGTTCTCATTTCGCATTCTCCAATCGTTCGAGCCATCTTCGGATCTGTCCGAGGTGGTAGTGGTCGTGCTCGCACTTCCCGAGGACGATCTGGGCCACGTTCCCGCGGAAGAGGACGCTCGGATCGCCGGTCGGTGCCAGCGGGAAGTCCGTCGGGCCGTAGAGAACCTCCGGCGGAAGCTCCAGGACCAGCGCCTGCAGGCGCCGGGTCTCGGTCTCGAAGGCGGCCCGTATCGTCCCGAGGGTCTGCGGGCGCCGCGTCTCCGCGGCCCGCGCGTTCCACTCGTTCGGCCCGATCACCGACAGCGCGAACGGGATCGCGTAGTCGAAGGCGCCGCCGGTGGCGACGGTCTCGACCTCGCGGCGGAACTCCGCCGCCCAGGAGGCGAGATGACCGAGGAGGTCCTTCAGGGTCCAGCCGCCGTTGACGTAGCGTCCCTGGGCCCTCTCGAGGCGGCTCGCGCCCAGCTCTCGCCAGGAGAAGATCACCTCCTCGAGCTGCGCGTGGAGCGCGGTCGGGCTCACGGGGAATCGCGGTCCCGCCGCACCCGCGGGAGCGGCGGGACCCGCCGCCTCGAGGCGCGCGCAGAACGCTTCCCATTCACGGCTCATCTCGGCCAGGAGGACGCGATCAGCCATGGGCCCCTCCTCGGCGCGCGCGATGACGCGGCACGAGCGCTGTCTTGATCCGGGCGAGGGCGTTTCGGAACCGGTGATCGACGACGGCCTCGGTGAGGCCGAGGCCTCGCGCGATCTCGCGGGCCGGAACGCCCGTGAGCTTCGGCAGCAGGACGTCGAGCTCCCCGCGGGGGCAGAGACGCCGCGCCAGCGCCAGGCAGCGTCCCGCCTCCACCTCCGCCTGCAGCCGGTCGGCGCCGGCCTCGCTCTCGGGCTCGAGCCCCTCGAGGGGCTGCTCTCCTCGAGTCGCCTGCCGTCTCCGGTGCCCCTGCAGGACGAAGTGCGCCGTGCGGTAGAGGAAGCTCAGGACCGGGCGGGCGCCCGGAGCCTCCATCTCGGGCCGGAACTCCCAGCGCCGCCAACGGTGATGGAAGATGAGCCAGACGTCTTGGCACAGGTCATCCGCCTCCCCCGGCTGGAGACGCATCCGAAACCAGGCCCTCACGTCGCTCGCATAGGCGGCGTACAGACGCTCGAAGGACGCCTCCGCCGACACGTCCCCCCGCGCGCGGGCGCGCAGAACCTCGTGCTCCTGCGAGGCGGACTCGGCCGGGGACATGCTCTCCACCCTCCATGCGGCGGGGAGGACATTCTCGCCGAGAAATACGACGGCGAACCCGATTCAGGCCACGGCGCCGCGACCCGTTCTCGAGAGGCCCCGGGCGACGTCCGCCGCGAGGCGCTGGACCTCGGACCGGCGCAGCCCGGCAACGGTCACCCGGATCGCCGGGGGGGTTCGGAGGCGATAGCGTTCCCCGGCGCGGACGGCCCATCCGGAGGACGCGAGGTGCGAAATCATGGCGTTCTCCTCCGGCACCGGGATCCAGACATTGAGCCCCGAGGCGCCCCGGGCCGCAATGCCTCGCGCGCCGAGGGCGGCGATGAGGTCCTCGCGTCTGGCCCGATAGCTCTCGGCGGCCGCTTCGAGGCGGTCGCGGGTGCCCGCGTCCGACCAGAGGGTCTCCACGATTCCCTGGAGCACGGTGCTCACCCAGCCGGCACCCAGCGCCTGCCGGCCCAGCACCCGCGCCACCGTCAACGCGTCCCCGGCCAGGATCGCGACGCGCAGGTCGGGGCCGAGTGACTTCGACACCGACCGGACCACCGCCCAGCGCTCCCGTTTGGCATGGGAGAGGGTCAGGGCCGGAGCCCCTGCCACGGGCCCCGCGTGATCGTCCTCGACGACGAGAGCGCTCGGATGGCGCTCCAGGATCCCACGCAGCTCGCGGGCTCGCCTCGGGTCGAGAGCCGCGCCGGTGGGGTTCTGGGCGCGGGGGGTCACGACGCAGGCCGACGCTCCCCGCTCGAGGGCTCGCGCCAGGTCGGCGGGAAGCATCCCGCGATCGTCGATGCCCACGGGCTCCGCCACGAGCCCGAGGGCCGAGAGCAGGTCGAACACCGCGGTGTACCCCGGGTCCTCCACCGCCACGCGGTCGCCGGGCCGGAGTCGCGCCTGGAGGACGCGCTCGATCCCGTCCAGTGCGCCACCCACCACTGCCAAGTGGCCCGAGGGGATCCCGTCGCGCGCGAGCTCCGCCGCAGCGAGATGCAGGAGCGCGGGGTGCGCGGTCGGCTCGCCGTACAGGTGCGGACGCGCCGCGAGGCGGCGCAGGGCGGGGCGCCATCGCGGCAGCAACGCCGGATCGGGGTTGCCATCGGCCAGGTTCCGGAGGTGCGGAGGCACCACGGGCGTCGCTCGCGTGGCGAGGGGAGGCCGATGGCTGAGCCGCGTGCCGCGACGGCCCTCGGTGGCGACGAGCCCTCTCGTCCTCAAGAGTCGATAGGCCGCCGCAACGGTGGCGGGGCTGACCGAGAGGGTCCGGGCGAGCGATCGCACCGTCGGGAGGGCGCCCCCGGCCTCGAGGCGCCCCTCTCGCGCCCCTTCCTCGACGCTCGCGGCGATGGCGCTTGCGGTTGCACCACCGATGGAATATTGTACTGGGACGGTCATACGTTTGTATTGTAACAATAAGGAGGCCCCATGTCCAGCGCCGACATCGCACCGACCGACCGCACGACCCTCAAGCGCCTTCCCGAGCGCGGCTCACACGAGCGGGCCACGATCGAGGCGATCCTCGACGAGGCGCTCACGTGCCACGTGGGGTTCGTGGTGGACGGCCAGCCCTTCGTCATCCCGACGATCCACGGCAGGGTCGGCGACAGGGTCTACGTCCACGGCTCCGCCGCCAGCCGGATGCTCAAGACCCTCGCGGGGGAGGTGCCTTTGTGCATCACCGTCAGCCTCATCGACGGCCTGGTCCTCGCCCGATCGGCCTTCCACCACTCGATGAACTATCGGTCCGTCGTCGTCCTCGGCGCCGCCCGCCCGGTCACCGACCCGAAGGAGAAATGGGACGCCCTCCACGCCGTCGTGGAGCACGTTGCGCCAGGCCGGTGGGCCGAGGTCCGGGAGCCGAACGAGAAGGAGCTGAAGGCGACCCTCGTCCTTGGCCTCTCGCTCGACGAAGCCTCGGCCAAGATCAGGACGGGCCCGCCCATCGACGACGAGGAGGACTACGCCCTCACGTGCTGGGCCGGCGTGGTGCCCCTCCGGCTGACGGCCCTCGATCCGATCCCTGAGCAGCGCCTGGCCCAGGGGATCGTGCCGACGCCGGCCGTGGTGGCCGCAAGCCGACGAGGGCGCTGACGACGCGCCGCTAGGCTCGAAGGAGCGTGGCGCCCCAGCTCATCCCGGCGCCAAAGGCGATCATCAGGACGAGGTCCCCGGCCTTGAGGCGGCCGTCGCGGGCGCACTCGTCCCACAGGAGCGGGATCGTGCCGGCCGTCGTGTTGCCGAGCCTCTGGATGTTGTGGACCACCTTCCCGTCGGGAAGGCCGAGGGCTTTCTGGCAGTACTCGTTGATGCGCTTGTTGGCCTGATGCATCAACACGAGGGCCAGGTCCTGGGTCTTCACGCCGTTCCGACCCAGCACCTCCCGGGCCACTTCGATCATGCGGGTGGTCGCCATCTTGAAGACGTGTCTGCCGTCCATCACCGGGATGTGGTCCCCGCGGCCGATCTGTTCGACGTCGGTGTAGGGGCGTCGCGCGAAGCCGGTCCCGGGCACGTAGAGCTTGTCGAAGTCGGCGCCGCTCGTGTGAAGGGCCTGGTCGAGGATGCCCCGGTCCCCCTCGACCGCTTTCAGCACCACCGCCGCCCCCGCGTCGCCGAAGAGCACGGTCAGGTGCCGGAACCGGGTGTTCCAGGCGAACTCCTCGGGCGTCGGCGGGGTCTCGCTCCGGCCGTAGAGGTACTCCCACTGGGGCGCGTTCCAGGGCATGAACCCCGAGTGGACCTCGGCTCCCACGAGCAGCACGGTGCGCGCCAGCCCTGAGCGGATGTGGGCGTCGGCCAGCTCGAGGCCGTACAGGAACCCCACGCACTGTTGGCGGATGTCGAAGCACGGGACGTCGCGGAGCCCCAGCTTCGCCTGGAGGATCCCGCCGCAGCCGGGGAAGTAGTGATCCGGGGTCATGGTCGCGAAGACCACGAGATCCACGTCGGCCTTGGCCACTCCGGCCATGGCCAGGGCCCGCTCGGCGGCCGCAACGCCGAGGTCCGACGTCGCGGTTCCGGGATCGACGTAGTAGCGCGTCTCGACGCCGCTCCGCTCCCGGATCCAGGCGTCGCTCGTCTCCATGAGACGCGACAGCATCTCGTTCGTGACCCGGTTCGGAGGGATCTCGCTCCCGCTGCCGACGATGACCGTGCGCATGGGCCCTCCCGGAGAGACGGCATTGTAGCTCCGACTTGCCCCCGCGCCCGGAAGGGTCTAGGGTTCCGGGCATGCTCAAGGTCGGCGATGCCGCGCCGGATTTCGAGGTGGGAGGGACGACCCTCCACGAGCTCGCCGCCGACCGCTCCGTCGCGGTTTTCTTCTTTCCGAAGGTCTTCACCCCCACCTGCACGCTGGAGTCGAGGGCGTTCGGCCGGGAGTACGAGACGCTCCGGAAGGCCGGGGGCGACGTCGTGGGCGTATCGGTGGACAAGCCCGAGGAGAGCGCGCGGTTTTGCGAGAGCCTCAAGCTCCCGTTCCCCCTCGTGGGCGACAAGGACGGTGCCATCGCCGCCGCGTTCGGCGTCCGCTGGCCCCTCGTAGGCCTGGCGCGCCGCGTCACGTTTCTCGTGGGGCGCGACCGGCGCATCGTCCTCGCGTTCGGCAGCGAGCGCGACGCCGAGGCCCACGTCCGGAAGATCGCCCAGGCGCTCAGCGCCGCCTGAGGCGAAGTTGCCCCCCACCATCAGCGTCGTGCTGCCGATGTACAACGAGGAGGCCTACGTCGAGCGCGCCGTGGCGGCGGTGCGGGCGGCCCTTCGCGAGGTCGGGGGCGAGGGTCACGAGATCCTGATCGTCGACGACGCCTCCACGGACCGCACCGGCGCGCTGGCCGACGCGATTGCTCGCGCCGACGCTTCGGTCCGCGTGCTGCACAACGACCGGAACCGCACCCTGGGCGGCACGCTCCGGAGGGGATATGCGGCCGCAACGCGAGACCTGATCCTCTATACCGACGCCGACCTCCCCTTCGACCTCCAGGAGGTCCCCCGTGCCGTGCGCCTCCTGGAGTACCAGCAGGCCGACGTCCTGGCCGCCTACCGCTTCGACCGGACCTCCGAGGGGATCCTTCGCACCCTCTACACCCTCGTCTACAGCGCCCTCATTCGGACCCTCTTCGCCCTGCGGCTCCGCGACGTCAACTTCTCTTTCAAGCTCTTCCGGCGGAGCCTCCTGGACAAGTTCGAGCTCAAGAGCGAGGGGAGCTTCATCGACGCGGAGTTCCTCCTCCGGTCCCGCAAAGCCGGCGCGTCGATCATCCAGATCGGCGTCGACTACTTCCCACGCTCCCGCGGCGTCTCGACCCTCGGCTCGCCGCGGGTGATCCTGCGCCTCCTCGGGGAGATGGCCTCTCTCTGGCGCGATCTGCGATAGGGCTCCCCGAGGCGCCGTCAGTGATCCCGCTCGTTGCTCCGACCCTGGCCGGCGTGCTATCAAGGGGATCCCGATGCTGATCGACCTCTCGACGACCCCCCTCGCCGCGACCCTGCGGGCGCTCTCGGCCGAGAGGAAGAGCGGCGACCTCCAGGTCCGGTCCGGCAAGATCGTCAAGACGGTCTTCTTCGACCACGGCCGGATCGTCTTTGCCGCGAGCAACATGAAGAAGGACCGGCTGGGCGAGGCCCTCGTGGCGTTCGGCCAGATCAGCGCCCAGGATTTCGAGAAGGCCACGGCGCTCATGAAGGGGGATCGACGGCGGCGCTTCGGCGAGGCGCTGGTCCAGGCGGGCGTCCTCGATCGCAAGGAGGTCGGCAAGTCCGTCGCCCGCCAGGTCAAGAGGATCGTGGTCTCGCTCTTCGAGTTCGCCGAGGGCGCGGCGTCCTTCGAGGAGCGCAAGTGCACGATCCCACTCGAGTACATGGTGAGCGTCTCCATCCACCGGATCCTCTACGTCGGCATCAAGCTGATGAAGAACCGCGACCTCATCCTGACCGGCCTCGGAAACCTCGACCGATGGGTGGTCCTCGCGGGGGTTCCGCCCTTTCCGTTCGGCGTCCGGAAGTGCTCGGCCGAGGAGCTGGAGGTCCTCGAGCAGGCGAAGCGGCGCGTCACCCTGAGGCGCCTGGCCTGGTCCGACGGCGGCTTGGGGCTGTCCCGCCTCCGCACCGCCTACAGCCTCGTGGCCTCGGGCGTCCTGGAAGCGGCCGACAAGCCGGAAGGCAAGGCGCCCGTCGCGGAGCCCATCGTCCACATGGAGACGAGCACGTTCCTCCTTTCCGCGCTCCAGGGGCGGCCGGACCCCTCGAGCCACGAGGCGATCCGCCTCGAGGTGAACGAGGAGCTCCAGCGCTCCGCCCGTCTCGATCGGGAGACCTGGCTTCGCGTCTCCCGCTCGGCTCCCAAGGACGAGCTCGCCCGGGCCCTCGAGGAGAAGATGGAGCGCTACCACGCCCTCCTGGAGGCCGTGGGCGCCGATTCCGAGCTTCGGACCGACATCGAGCTGATCCTGGGACGAGCCTCGACGATGCTCCGCCTCGCGAAGCAGGTCCCGGCGCCGCCGCCCACGGGTCCGAAGAAGGCCTCGTCGGCCAAGGACGCCAAGGAGCCGGCCCCCGTGGCCCCGATCGAGCTCCCCACCGCCGCGAGCACCGAGGGGCGGCCGATCACGCCCACGGCGGCCCTCGCCGAGACCGCCGCCTCGCCCCCGCCGGCCCCCCCTGAGCCCGCTTCGAGCATCCGGGCCGGAGGGCTCACCGACCCCACGGCTCGCCTCGAGCACCTCCTGATGGAGGCTCACGTCCGGATGACGGTCGCCGACTATGCCAACGCCGTGAAGGTCTACGAGGAGATCGTGGAGATCGCCCCGCGGGTCGCGGCCTACCGCAATCGGCTCGCGGTCGCGATGGCGTGCTATCCGCGCACCGCCAAGCAGGCGGAACGGGAGTTCCTCGAGGCCGTGCGCCTCGAACCCGACAACCCCGACCTCCACTATCAGTTCGCCCTCTACTACAAGGCGATGAAGGTTCGCTCCCGCGCCGTCGCCGAGCTCCGGACGGCAGTTCGTCTGGAGCCGCACCACAAGCAGGCACGCGAGGAGCTCGAGGCGCTCTCGCCGAAGGATTCCGCGCTCACCAGCCTCAAGAACCTGTTTCGGCCGAGGTAGGACGCGGGCCACGCCGCCGGTCGAGAAGCCAGGCGTAGGCCGGCAGGAGCGCGAAGGTCCCCGGGAGAAGGAAGAGGACGAGAGCGGGCGCCCATCGAGCGAGGGTCCTGAGCTCCTCCTTGAGGAAGACCCGGTCCTCGGGGCTCCAGGGCTGGCCGTTCCTGGGCTTCATCAGGACGTGGACGAGCCCCTCCACCTCGGCGATCGCGGCCAGGGAGGCGACCCGCCACCGCGCCGCGAGCCGGGCCGACACGGTGTCGGGAAGCGAGACGGCCAAGGCACAGAGCGTCCCCGCCGCCGCGAGCACAAGCGCACGCTCTCCGAGGGCCACCGCGTCGATGGCGAAGACGGCTGCCACGCCGAGGAACACGGCGTTCGGCAAGCGCGGGCTGCCGGCGCCGAGGCGTGCGGCCAGGCTCGCCGCCCCGAGCGGCGAGGGCGCCGCGAGACCCAGGAGGGCGGTGCCCAGGAGGAGGGCCCCCCACAGGACCCATCCCCCGGCGCCGTTGAAGACCCGCTCCGCTCCCGCCGCACTTCCAGGCGAGGCCCACGACGAGGAGGAGCGCGATGGCCCCGGCCGCCAGCGACAGGCGTCGCACCGCCTGCGCCAGAAGCAGCGGGGACGTCCCCCATCGCTCCGCGCCGAACACGTAGGCGCCCACGATCACCGCCCACCCCACGAAGTTCCCGATGGGAATACCCAGCCAGGGCCCGGGCGGCGTCCACTCCCAGAGGCCCGGCGCGAACGGCGACAGGCTCCATGAGCAGGTCGAGAGCGATGCCCCACGCCGCGGCGGCCGCGGCCCGCGCGAGGGGAGACCGGAGCCCGCGCTTCCCTGCCGAGCCGCGAGGCCCGAGACGATGACGGCCCCCCAGACCACCGCGACGGCGATCGGCACGCCGCCGGGCGCGAGGCGCCAACCGTCCGAGTAGCGATGGGACGAGAAGACGACCATCGCCGTCTTCTCGAGGGCGAAGCCGTACGCGACGAGGGCGCCCAACTCGATCGTCGCTTGCTTCCATCCGAGCGCTCGCGCCGCGTGAAGGACCGCCGCGGCCGCGGCGCACGGGGCCACGACGCACTCGTGGAACCAGATCGGCAGGGGCCCCGGCGTCATCGGGGACGCTCCGACACCTCGACCATCCCCACTCCGGTCCGTGCCGGCCATTTCGTATTGCGCGAAGCCCTCGTGAAGGAGGAGCGCATAGGGACGGCCGGCAAGGATGCGCCGCGGGCGGGGCTCGACCACCACGGGGACCGGGATGGCGGCACGCACCGTCCCGTGGAGCAGGAGGCGCTCGCCCAGGGCCGTCGTCACCTCCAGGTCGAAGGATCTCAGCCGGCCGGCGCTCTCGACGGGGGCCCACTCCACGCGTCGGAGGATCTCCGCGCGCCCGTCCCGCCACAGGAAGCCTCCCTCCACGCGTCGACCCGCGGACGCTGACCGCCAGGGCATGGAGGGCCAGATCCTCGCCGAAGCGGACGGTGAAGAGCCGGGAGTGATCGAGCGCGGCCCAGTCCCTCAGCCCCCACGAGTGATCGCGCCCGCCGCTTCCGTCGAAGGTGAAGGTACGCATGTCGATGCGCGCCGTGCCGGTCCACCGACCCGCCTGCTCGACGTGGTGGCGCCCGAGGGCCCCGACACGGTGCCGCTGCTCTTCGTCGAGCACCTCGCAGAAGTCGATCGGGGGCATCGAGGGCTTGAAGGTCAGGTCGAGGCAGACGTCCGTGGTCCGCGGCGACAGCAGGAGGGGAACGGGCCCCGGTGGGAAGGAACCGGCCTCGTGGCGCGCGAGGCGGCCGTCGAAGCGCAAGGTGACGGGGCGCCACGCGGTCGCGAAACCGCCCACCCGGAAGCCGGTGTCCGTGACGTGGGCCGCCGCTCGATCGAGGCCGAAGAGGATCGGCCCTTCGGGTAGCGCGATCGCGGCAAGGGCCTCTCCCTTGACGCCGCGCCGCAGGCCGAGCGTCGCGATCAGGCGCAGTCCCGAGCGCTCGTCCTGCGCGTTGAAGTAGACGCTCTCGCGGGCGAGGGGGTGATCCTCGGCGGTGTGAAGGCCCTCGTCCTCCGATGCGGCCCCGATCGCGACGCGCACCTGGCCGTGGCCGGCGGCGGCCACGGTGGGGTCCTCCGCCAGAACGGTGACACGCCCCGACCCTCCGTCGACGAGGAGGCGTGGGCCGGGCGAGATGCGCCGCGTCGCGTCGCGCACGTCCACGACGCACGGGACGCCCAGCTCGCGGGCCACCACCGAGCCGTGGGAGAGCATCCCCCCGATCTCGGCGATGGCCCCCGCGGCCGAGCTCAGGAGCGGTCCCAGGGCTGCGTCGAGCACCGACGCCACCAACACCTCCCCCGGCTCGATGGTCGGCGCCTCTCCCGGCCGGAGGATGCGGGCAGGGCCGGCGCCGATCCCGGCGCTCACGCCGATCCCCGAGAGCGCGCCGCTCGAGTCCGCGGCGGGCGCCGAGTCGTGGGACAGGTCCACCTCTCGGGGGGCGGGGAGCGCTCCCTCGCGCTCGTGGCGGCGCCTCCGCCGCTCGAGGGCGGCGAGCGGCAGCTTCGTGCCTTCGAGGCCGGCGATCAACTCCGATTGGTGGAGGAACAGCACGTCCTCCGGCCGTCGGAGCGCTCCCAACCGATGGAGATGTCCTCCCGACGCCCGTGAGAGCACCCGCGCGCGATCGACGAGAGCGATGGCGGCCGATTTCGTCCGCTCTCGCTCCCGCACCCAGTCCTGGGCTCCGGCCAGCACCCACCCGAAGACCGCGCGGCGCAGGGGCGGGAGCCGATGGAGGAGAGCGTCCTCGTCCGCGACCCGCGCCTCGCCACGGGAGCGATGGCCGAAGCCGGGGGAGCGCTGGGAGTCCAGGAGCGGCTTCAGGGCCGCGAATAGGGGTGTCGGATCGTCCCGCCAGGACGGGGCGGCCAGCTCTCCCTCGGAGACGGCGCGATGGCCGAAGGCGTCGAGGAGCCCGCGCACCCGCGAGACCAGGTCCTCGGGTCCCTCGCGGCGAGCGAACGCGGCGGCGGCTTCGGCCGTGCTCCTCTCCCGAAGCCAGGACGTCCAGTCCGCCCTCCGCCGTGCCTCGGCGGCGACGGCCTCGAGGGCCATGGCCGGCGCCGCGCTGGCGACGCCCGGCAGGCCGGCGACGAGTCGGTTCACCAGGTCCGTCGGGTCTCCCGGCACCCAGCGATCCACGAGCCGCCCGAGGAGCGCCAGGCGGACGGCCGACGAGCCGGACGTCGCAATGTGGACCGAGCCGATCGCTCGGCCCGCGTCCACCAGCTCCCGCCACATGCGCACGAGCTGGGCGGGTGTGGCGTCGTCGATCGCGGTTCGGCCTGGCAGGCGCGCCACGCGCGCAAGGGCCTCCTCGATCTCCCGCGGCAGGCTCCACGCCAGGGCCGCGAGGCGCACGCCGGCCAGGGCCAGGCCCGGCAGCGCCGAGGCTCGGAACGCCGGAGGGTCCGCGTTCATCGACCCGCCCCCGAGGACCAGACGTTCGGCATCGGCGGCTTCGATCCCGGGGATGCGCATCCCGGTGTCGACGGCCAGCGTGAGGTTGAGGTACAGGCGCCGACGGTGCAGGACCAGGAAGGAGCCCGCCCGCGGCGGCAGGAGGCCCGCTCGCTGCGCCACGTCGTGGAAGCCGTGCTCGAGGAAGGAGCAGACGGTGCTCCACGTCAGCGGCGTGACCGGATCGGGCATCACCTCGCCTACGTTGGCCCGCGTGAGACGGCGCGCCAAAGGATCGGCCCGCTCCTCGGCCTCGACGGTGATGGGCCGCGACTGGAGGAGAACCGCCCCTTCCGGGCCCACGGCCCACTCCACGTCCTGGGGCGCGCCGAGGAGCGTCTCGGCGCTGCGAGCCAGCCTCGCGACGGCCGCGAGATCGGCGGGTGTCAGGCTTCCTGCCGCGCCTCCACCGCGAGCCGAGCCGGTCTCGCGGTCGAGGACGTACGCATCGGGGGTGACGTGGCCGGAGACGAGCGCTTCACCCCGGCCCGCGTGGGACTCGACCAGAAGGGCCGCGGGATCGTGGGGATGGCGTGTGAAGACGACGCCCGCCGCCCGCGGCTCCACGAAGCGCTGGACGAGAACCGCCATCGCCCCCCCGCCTTCGGTCCCCACGGCGCGGGCGTACGCCGCACCCGCCGTGGATGAGTCGAGGCAGACGCGGGCCGCCTCGAGCACGGCGTCCTCGCCTCGAACGTCCAGAACGGTGCGGTACTGGCCGGCGAAGCTGGCGCCTTCCAGGTCCTCGGCCGTGGACGAGGACCGGACGGCGACGGGGCCGCCGAGGCGGCCATAGGCCGCGGCGAGAGCCCGTCCCCCCGCGCCGTCGACCGCCGATCCCGCGGTCAGGACGAAACCGTCGGGGACCGGCAGACCCGCTCGGCGCAGCCGCGCGAGGGCGAAGGCCTTTGCTCCCACGCGGGAGCGATCGCCGTCTCCGATCTCGTCGAGCCAGAGGGCCGTCACCGCGGGGATTCTATCCGAGCGACCCCCGGGGCGGCCCCGCCTGCTTTAGACTCTCACCCTGACCTTCACTCGGAGGAACACGATGGCGCAGGCCCCCCCGGTGGTTCCGAGCAGGAAGCCGCGTCGGTTCGTGAGGCGGCTGAAGCTCGCCCTCGTCCTGGCGCCCCTGACCCTTGCGCTGCTCCTCGCCGGCTACGTCTGGATCGCCCTCCGCGTCGCGTATTCCAACGGGGAGCGGGCGGGGTACGTGCAGAAGTTCTCGCGCAAGGGCTGGATCTGCAAGACCTGGGAGGGGGAGCTGGCCATGGCCACGTTGCCAGGGACGCTCCCGCAGGTCTTCCCGTTCACCGTGCGGGACGACAGCGTCGCCGCCCGGATCAACGAGAGCATCGGACAGCGTGTGGCCCTGTCCTACGAGCAACACAAGGGCCTGCCGACCGACTGCTTCGGCGAGACCGAATACTTCGTGGTGGGTGCCAAACGCGTGGAGCCCTGACGCCGGAGCTTCACCAGGGGCGCGTCACGAGCTCGAAGGCGAAGAGGGACGTGACGAAAGCCAGGGCCAGGGAGGCCTCGTGGGGCGCGGCCACCTTGGCGCGGTGCCACAGCCACGAAACGAGGAGCAGGAGCGGCACCATCGACACGGTGACGACGGCGGCGGCGCCGAAGCCGGTTCGTCCCACGAGATCGCCCAGCGGGGCGGGACCCACGACCCAGCCGAACAACAAGTACAGGTGGAAGACGAAGACGAGCAGCGTCTCGTGGCCCAGGAGCGCGAGAAGCGTGATCCCCGGCCACGACCGCCGCGAGGCCTGCTCGACCAGCTGCAGGAGGATCAGCAGGCCGCCCAGGCGCAGCAACGCATAGGCGGGAGAGACGCCCCAGAAGTCCACGACGCCGGCGAGGGGGATCGCCAGGAGCGCCCCCGCCGCGACGAGGACGGCGCCCCAGAGCCGGGCCCGCCGCCGCCGCACGCCTTCCTCCTGTCTCCCCAGCGCCCCCCCGGCCACCGTGCCCGCGAGGACGAAGGCCGCAAAGGGGAAGACGGGGAAGTGGGACCCCGTGGAGTCGTCGAGGTACGCGCCGAGCGCCTCCGGGACCCGAGCCGACCAGCGGGAGGCCCAGACGCCCGGCCCTGCCGCCAGCACTCCGAGGGCGAGGGCGCCGGTGACGACGGTCCATCGTCGCCCCACCGCCCACTGGACGACGAGAACGAAGAGCTGCGTCACCGCGATCACCTGCAGGGCGTCGCACGCGAAGAGCGCCGCCCTCTCGGCTGGCGTCGCGTTCAGGATCTTGGCGAGGGACAGATAGGGAAGATGCAGCGCGTAGCCCACCAGCAGGACGAAGAGCAGTCGCTTGGCCCGCCGCAGGCTGGCCCGGAGGGAGAGGGGCGCTCGAGGAAGCCCCGCCACGAAGCCCGAGGCGAAGAGGAAGCCCGGGGCAGTCGAGCCATGGGCCATCAGCTGAAGCTGGTAGAGCGGCAGGGCGCGCGCCGCCGGTGCCAGGAGCGCTTCGAAGACGTGCCCCTGGACCATGACCAGGGCCATGAGGCCGCGGAAGGCGTCGATGTAGATCTCGCGGTGCCTGGGGGGCCTCGAGGGAGCGGGCTCGCGGCCTAGATCCAGGACGGGAACCAGATCCACGGCTGCGTGCCCCCGCCGCCGAAGAAAGGGAGGTTCGGGGGGATGGGCCAGGCCGCGAGGATCGGAAGGAAGAACAAGAAGAGCATGACGGCGAGGGCCAGGTAGCCGCGGGCCGTGGCCGCCCACGGACCGTCCCACTCCCGGTCGAGGAGCGCCCCGAGCGTCAGGCAAGCATAGGGGAGCGCCTCGAACAGGTAGTGGCTGAAGTTGAGGGTTCGCGGCGAGATCCCCCAGGGAAGATACAGGGCGCAGAAGCCCGATCCCGTGAAGAGACGCCGAGGATCTCGATCCCGGACGCCCGTGACCAGGGCCCAGAGCGTCGCCGGAACCGACACCCACCAGAGGGCGGGGTTGCCCAGGGCCACGATCCCGCGGATCGCGTCGTCGGCCTGCTTGTAGTAGTACCAGGTCGGCCGATAGAGCCAGGGCCAGGTGTACCACCGGCTGAAGTAGGTGTGCTCCGCCGCGAGCGTCGCGTGGTAGTGCCAGATCGCCTTCGTCGTGTCGATGAGGTGCCCGAGATTCCTCGGCCTGAGGATCGGCACGATCCAGTAGCTGAGGGCGTAGAGACACACCGGGAGGACCGCGAAGGCCAGGATCGTCAGTGTCATCTCGCGGATCCGCAGGATGCGCTCCCGCCTCACGACCACGAGGACCAGGCCGAGGAAGGCGGTGGCCCAGAGGCTCGTCCAACGCGTCGAGAGCGCCAGGCCCAGGAAGATCCCCGCCGCCATCATCGTGACGGCGCTCAAGCGCTCGTCCAGGACGGCGCGGACGATGAAGAGCGCCGCCCCGAGCTGGAAGAGGACCGCGAAGATGTTGGTCATCGCCGTGCGGCTCTGCACGAGATAGACGCCGTCCATGAGGAGGAGGGACGTCGCGAGGATCGCCGCGCGCTCGGTGGCGAGGACGCGCCGGGCCAGCAGGAAGAACACCGGCGCAATGGCGATCCCCGCGAGGGCCGGGGCCAGGCGCCACGCCCACGAGTTGTAGCCGAAGAAGTAGACGCCCACGGCGATCAGGATCTTCGACGTGGGTGGGTGGACCCACTCGATGGGCATCTCGTTGTTGAGATAGCACCACGCGGCCTTGGCGTGATAGACCTCGTCGAAGATCTCCTCGGGTGGAAACTCGAGGCGCGGGAGCCGGAAGAGCGGCCGCGACCACGGCGAACACCAGGGCCAGCAACAGGTCGCGGCGGCGTCCGGCCGGCGGGAGGATCACGCGCGCGGGGTCCTCAGGGGGCTTGGCTCAGGAGGGTCTTGGAGCCGATGCGCCGGTCCACGTCGGTGTCCGCGAACTTCGTCCATGGGGAGGCGCCGATACGGAGGAAGACCTCGACCTTCGCGTCCTTGAACAGGTTGTGCTGGAACATCGTCTCGGGCAACCCCGCCGAGTAGTAGCGGCTGTCGGACTTCAGCACGACCACCGTATCCTGCCCCGGAGCCAGCGACTTCCCGGACGGCGTGACCGCCTGCCAGTCGCCGCCCCAGGCCTGGCCCTCCTCCTCGCCCTTCCGGCGAAACGTGGCCGTGGCCTGGATCCCGCTCCAGGCGCGCGCACCCTTGTTCTTGACGCGGAAACGAATGGCCGGGGCGATGTACTGCGTCGTCCCCACGGCCGAGTCGATCACCCAGTAGGTCTCGAGCCCCGAGAGGTCCAGCTCTGCTTTCGGCTCCGGGGTCTTGCAGCCGAGGGCGGAAAGGGAAACGGCGAGAACCAGGACCGCTCGGGCCGCGCGCATCGATGGAGGGATTCTATACCGGCGCTGAGAGGGGGAGCACGATCCGGAACCGGGCGCCCGGGCCCTCCGGCAGGAGCTCGACGGTGCCCCCGTGGTCCTCGACGAAGCGCCGCGTGACCGCGAGACCCAGGCCGGTTCCGCCCTTCTTCCCCTGGGTCACGAAGGGCTCGAAGACGCGCTCGCGGATCGCCTCGGGGACGCCGGGTCCCTCGTCGCGAACGAGAAGGACGAGTCGGCCGTCGTCGACGTCCGCCTCGAGGTGGAGTCGGCCGAACCCGCCCATGGCGTCCCGCGCGTTGGCCGCGATGTTGCCGATGGCTCGTCGCAGCTTGTCCACGTCCATCGACGCCTGCGCATCGTGGGGGACGCGGAACTCGCTCGCCACCGAGAGTCCGGGAAGCTCCAGGGGGATGCCCTCGGCCAGATCGCGGAGCATCGACGACAGGTTCAAGACCCTCCGGACCAGCCGGTCGCTTTCCCGGGCGTAGTCCAGGGTCTCGGAGGTCATCCGCTCCAGGCGGTCGACCATCTTGATGATGAGGTCGGCTCGCTCGCGCACCTCCCGGTGGGGGAGCCCGCCCTCGTCCAGCAGCGTCTCCGCGTAGCCTCGGATCACGGTCATAGGGCCGCGAAAGTCGTGGGCCAGCATCCCCGCCATGGTCCCGAGGGCCGCCATACGCTCCGAGGCGATCACCTCGCGCTGGTAGAGGTGGTTTTCGAGCGCGAGGGCCGCTCGTGCCGCCAGCATCGAGAGCTGCTTCACGAGGGCCGGGCGATACTGCGGCGGGCGCCGCCCGCGCCTCCGGCCCAGGACGAGCATCCCGACGAGGCCGCTCCGGGCCATGAGCGGCAGCAGGACGCCGTCGTCCTCGCCGTGGGTCTCGAGGAGCTCGCCGTCGGCGATCATGTAGCGGGCTCGCGGCTCCTCCCGCCGGCCCCGGTGTGGCAGGTCCTGGAACGCCTCGAGCTTCCGGTCCCAGAGGAGGAGGCTCACGTCTGCGACGCCGGCGGCTCCGGGGAGGACGTCGGTGAGGATCCGCGTGAGCCCCTCGATGTCCGGAGCCTCGAGGAGCTGATCGGAAAGCCGCTTCAGCCGGCGCGCGGGAGACGATCGTCGGGGCGGTTTGGGTCCAGTTGACAGCGCGAAATCCTTGTCGCTATGATACTGGCTCCTTGTGCCTCGTCCAACTCATTTGGACTGAGAGGCTTCCAAGCAGATGTCACAGGCCATCAAGGCTGAAATGGGGCTGGGCTCGAGCGTCGCCCGATACTCCCGCCCCGTGCACGGAATGGAGCCAGCATGATCGAAGTCGCCGGGCTGACGAAACGGTACGGTCGCCAGACCGCCGTGGACGGGATCACCTTCAACGTCCAGAAGGGGGAGATCCTCGGGTTTCTCGGCCCCAACGGGGCCGGGAAGACCACCACCATGAGGATACTGACGTGCTTCCTGCCGCCGACGGGCGGTTCCGCGCGGGTCGCGGGATACGACGTCTTCGAGAACCCTCTCGAGGTGAAGCGGCGGGTGGGATACCTGCCCGAGACGCCTCCCCTCTATCCCGACCTGGAGGTCGAGACCTTCCTGGACTTCGTGGCGAAGGTGAAGGGCGTCGCGGCGAAGGATCGCAAGGGCAAGGTCGCCGACGCCGTCGAGAAGTGCCGCATCGGCGACGTGCGGACCAAGCTCATCGGCAAGCTGTCGAAGGGCTACCGCCAGCGCGTCGGCCTCGCCCAGGCCATCCTCCACAACCCCGAAGTCCTCGTTCTCGACGAGCCCACCTCGGGGCTCGACCCCAAGCAGATCAACGAGACCCGCGAGCTCATCAAGGGGCTCGGCGGCGACCACACCATCATCCTTTCGACCCACATCCTGCCCGAGGTCTCGATGACCTGCGGCCGGGTCGTCATCATCAACAACGGCCGCGTCGTCGCCGAGGACACGCCCGACAACCTGACCCACCGCCTGAAGGGGGCCGGCTCGCTGCAGCCTCGAGGTGCGGGCGGCGGCCGGGCCCGTGTTCGACCTGATCCGGACCGTTCCCGGGGTCCTCAACATCCGCCAACGGGAGGGCAGTGGAGACGTGACCAGCCTTCGAGATCGAAGCGGTGGCCGGCAAGGATCTTCGGGCCGAGCTGGCAAGAGCCGTCGTCCAGAAGGGTTTCGACCTCCTCGGCCTCAGCCAGGTCGGGATGAGCCTGGAGGAGAGTCTACCTGCACCTGACCACGACCGACGCGGCCGCGGAAGCGCCGGCCGCCCCTATCGCCACAACGGAGGTGAACGCGTGACCGCGCTCCGCAACATCGGCGCCATCCTCGAGAAGGAGTGGCGCCACTACTTCGGCAGCCCCATCGCATACGTGGCGCTCTTCGTCTGGACGTTTCTCTTCGGCATCTTCTTCTACTACGCCTTCACGTACTTCCTGCGACAGTCCATGGCCATGATGCAGCAGATGGAGATGGGAGGCGGCGGCCCCAAGCTGTCCCTCAACGAGTACCTGATCCGCCCCGTCATCCAGAACATGGCTGTGGTGATGCTCCTCATGGCGCCCCTGCTCACCATGAGGCTCTTCGCCGAGGAGAAGGCGCCAGGGGACCTTCGAGCTCCTCGCCACGTCCCCGATCACGGATTGGCAGATCGTCCTGGGCAAGTTCCTGGCCGCCGTCGGCCTGTACGCCCTCATGATCGTGGCGGGCCTCGTGAACCTCCTGGTGCTCTGGCGCTACGCCACGACGCCGCCCGAGTGGAAGCCCGTCGCCACCGGAGGCTCTCGCCCTGCTCCTGTTCGGCTCCTGCTTCCTCGCGATCGGGACGTTCGTCTCGACCCTCACCCGCAACCAGATCGTGGCCGCCGCCCTCACGTTCTGTTTCTGCCTCGGCCTGTGGACGCTCGGATGGGGAGACGATCCGTCGGCGGGACCGGTGATGAAGGCCGTGGCGTACCTCGGTGTCGTCACCCATATGGAGGATCTGGTCAAGGGGGTCGTGGACCTCAAGCACATCGTCTTCTACCTGAGCTTCATCTTCTTCGGCCTCTTCCTCGCCCAGCAGTCGGTCGAGAGCCAGCGGTGGAGGGCCTGATGGGCAAGCTCATCGATGCTCTCGCCCCACTCGGCCTGCTCATCGTCATCGGCGCGGAGGGTTGGACCCGCGCCGGGAGGAACCTCCCCGGCAAGTTCGAGTACTACCTGGGCGCCGGCGCGCTCCTCGTCCTCGCCCACCTCGTCCTCCGGTGGGACGACGTGGCGTCGACACTCGGGCGACGCCAGACGAAGTACGGCACCAACGCCCTCGTCGTCATCCTGGCCGCCGCCGGGATCCTCGGCGGGCTCAACTACCTCGTGGTCCGACACACGAAGCGCTGGGACCTCACGAAGGGCCAGCGCTACAGCCTCTCCGACCAGACCAAGAAGATCCTCGGCGGGCTTGAAGGACGACGTGAAGATCACGTACTTCGAGCGGACCGCGCGGATGGCCGCCGGGCAGGACCGCCTGAAGGAGTTCGAGGCATCCTCGCCCAAGATCAAGGTGGAGTTCGTGGATCCCCTCGCCAAGCCGGCGAAGGCCCAGGAGTACGACGTCAAGGGCCCATGGCCGATCCTCGTCGTGGAGCGCGGAACGAACCGCGAGCGCATCAACAGCGACAGCGAGCAGGACCTCACCAACGCCCTCATCAAGCTCACCCGGGAGGGCAAGAAGACCGTCTGTTTCGCCGAGGGCGAGGGGGAGCGCGACATCGACGACAGCGGCGACCGGGGCTTCTCGTCGGTCAAGGCCTCCCTCGGGAAGAGCCAGTACGAGACCCAGAAGGTCATCCTCCTCCGCGAGAAGAGCGTCCCCGCGGCCTGCACGGTGTTCGTCGTGGCGGGCCCCGAGAAGGACCTCCTGCCGCCGGCCATCGACGCCATCCGCGCCTTCGTCAAGAAGGGCGGCAAGGCGATGATCCTGGTGGAGCCCGAGCGGAAGGAGTCGTATCCCAACGTGACGGGCCTCCTGAAGGAATGGAACATCGAGACCGCCAAGGACATCGTGGTGGACGACTCGGGAATGGGGCAGCTCTTCGGCACGGGGCCCCTCACCCCGCTCATCCTCCAGTACCCGTACCACGAGATCACCAAGGACTTCCGACTGGCCACCGCGTTCCACACCGCCCGGAGCGTCCAGGCCGGCACGGGAACCGTCGACGGCGTCACGGTGCAGAACCTGGTGGAGACTTCCGCCCAGTCCTGGGCCGAGACCGACCTGACCCTCAAGGAGCCGGTCGAGCTCAACGAGGGGAAGGACCGGCGGGGGCCGATCTCCCTCGGGGCCGTGGCCACGATCCGCGTCGCCGACGCGAGCCCGGAGCCTTCGCCCTCTCCCGCGGCCGACCCGGCCGAGCCCAAGCCTGCCAAGCCCGAGGGGCGCGTCGTCGCCCTGGGGGACAGCGACTTCGCGAGCAACGCCCTCCTCGGGTTCCAGGGCAACAAGGACTTCGTCCTGAACACCGTGGCCTGGCTCGCGCAGGACGTGGATCTCATCTCCATCCGGCCCAAGGAGCCCGAAGACCAGCGCCTCTTCCTGACTCCCGTTCAACAAGGGAACGTGGCCTGGCTCGCCCTCGTCCTGATCCCCGGCCTCTTCGTCGTCCTGGGGATCGCGACGTGGTGGCGTCGGAGGTAGGCGACCGACCATGAAGGCAACCTTCGTCAAGACCTACGCCGCCCTGGCGATCCTGGGCGGCCTGGGGGCCTACCTCTACTTCGTCGAGTCGAAGAAGACGCCCACCGTCGAGGGAGAGAAGAAGAAGGAGAAGCTCTTCACCTTCGAGAAGGCGAAAGCCCGCGAGATCACCCTGGCGCCGAAGGGCGCCGAAGGGATCCACCTCGTGAAGGAGGGAGGGTCCTGGAAGATGACCGCCCCGGCGGCGGTGGCGGCCGATGGGAGCGAGGCCGACAGCCTCGTCACGAGCTTCGAAGGCCTCGAGTCCGACGAGACCATCGACGAGACAGCCGCAAAGCTCTCGGACTACGGCCTCGAGACGCCCCGGAACAGCATCAGCGTGGGCCTCGAAGGGGCGAAGGATCCCCTGACGATCCTCCTCGGGGACAAGACGCCCGACAGCTCCGCCGTGTACGCCAAGCTCCCCACCAAGCCGCGGGTCTTCACCATCGCGTCGTACGCCGAGACCTCCTTCACGAAGAAGCCCTTCGACCTCCGGGACCGCAGCCTCTTCCACATGAAGCGCGACGCAGTGAAGAGCGTCGAGATCAGCGGTCCCGACGGCCCCTATGCCCTCGCCCGGAGCGACAAGGGGGAATGGTCGTTCACTAAGCCCCTGGCCACCAAGGCCGGGCGCTGGTCGGTGGACAGCCTCCTCGGCACCCTCGAGAACCTCAAGATGGAATCGGTGGCCGCCGAGGACGCGAAGGACTTGAAGCCCTTCGGCCTGGACAAGCCGGCCCGGACCGTGGCGGTCGGCCTGGCCGACGGCAGCACCCAGAAGATCGAGATCGGGTCGAGCCCCGCCGACAAGAAATACAACGTCCGCGACGTGGCGCGCAGCCTCGTCGCCGTGATCCCCGGCGCGCTCGTGGACGACCTGGCCAAGGGGATGAAGGAGCTTCGCGAGAAGCGGGTCCTCGACGTGGCGGCGTACGACGTCGAGGCCTTCGACGTCGAGATCGCCGGCTCGCCCAAGCGGATCTTCGTGCGCACGACCGCCAAGGACAAGGACGGGATCGAGGCGTCGAAGTGGAAGCGCACGGCGCCCGACACCAAGGAGCTGGAGACCAACAAGGTACAGGACGCCCTGTTCAAGATCGGGGGCATCGAGACGCAGGAGTTCATCGACGCGCCGGGCGCCGACGCGGTCTACGCCCTCGACGCCCCAGCGCTCAAGGTGTCGGTCCGCTACGCCGGCGGGAAGCCGGCCACGTGGTTCGCCGTCGGCAAGAAGGACGGCGCGGCCTTCGCCCGACGCCCCGACGACGGCTCCGTCCTGAAGCTCGACCCGACCAAGGCCGACGACCTGATCAAGGCGTTCACCGACCTCTAGGACGACGCCGGGGGAACCGGTCCCGCCGAGAGCGCGATGGTGCGGGCATCAACAGGAGAAGGCTCGGATCGAGCGTCTCTACGGCTTGGGCGAGGGCTTCGGAGACGGCGGCGCCGCGGCCGGGGGCCTGGCCGCCGATGGGCCTGCCGGCTTCGGCAGCGCAGCGGGGGGTCGGACCGCCGCGGCCGCTCTGCACGCCGGGAAGGTTCCATCCGCCTGCGCCTCGCGCACGCAGTTGATGAAGACGAGCTTGTCCGGGATGTTCGAGAAAGCCGGGCCCTTGTCCGTCGTGGGGACCAGGACGATCTTGTCCACGACCTCCATCCCCTCGATGCACCTCGCCGAAAACGGCATAGCCGGCCCCGCGGATTCCGAAATCGAGGAACGGGTTGTCCTTCACGCTGATGAAGAACTGGTCCGTGGCCGAGTCGGCGTCGTTCGTCCGTGCCATCGCCACCGTTCCGCGCAGGTTCCGGGGCGTCGTCTTTGCCTCGTTCCGGATCGGTGGCCGAGTGGGTCGCTCGGTCAGGTCGGCCTCGAAACCTCCGCCCTGCGCCATGAACCCCGGGATGACGCGGTGGAAGATCGTGCCGTCGTATTGACCGGATCGGGCGTACTTGAGGAAGTTGTCCACGCTGATCGGGGCCTTGTCCTTGTGGAGGCCGACCTTGATCTTCCCCATCGACGTGTCGATCATCACGACCGGCCCGTTCGGGAGGGGCCGGGGCGTCGGGGTCGGCAGGGGCGAGGGTGCGTCGGCGGCGGCCTGAGCCAGAATGAAAAGAACGGGGGCAAGGACCAGGTTCATGACCGGATTCTAACGCGGGTTTGCGTCCCCCGTTCGCCGGGACTTAGAATGCCCTTCAGGCGATGGTCCTCTTCAACTATTCCACCAAAGAGCTGACCGCCAAGGTCGTGTACTACGGCCCGGGCCTGTGTGGCAAGACGACGAACCTCCAGTGGATCCACGAGAAGCTTCCCATTCGCAACAAGGGGAAGATGCTGTCCCTCGCCACGGAAACGGACCGGACCCTGTTCTTCGATTTCCTGCCCATCGAGCTCGGCACGATCCGGGGCATGAAGACCCGGATCCAGCTCTACACGGTGCCGGGCCAGGTCTTCTACAACGCCACCCGCCGGATGGTCCTGAAGGGCGCCGACTGCGTCGTCTTCGTCTGCGACAGCCAGGAGGCCATGGTCGACGCCAACCTCGAGAGCTTCGAGAACCTCCGGCAGAACCTCGAGGCCAACGAGATCAACGCCGACGAGATGCCCCTCGTCCTTCAATACAACAAGCGGGACCTGCCGAACGCCCTGCCGATCGAGATCCTGAACGAGCGCCTGAACCCTCGCGGCGTCCCCTTCTTCGAGGCCGTTGCCGTGAAGGGACAGGGCGTCGAGGAGACGTTGAAGGGTGTGACGGGGCTGGTCTTCCGGTCGCTGGCCGCCAAGTACGGCGGCGCCGAGCCCGCGGCTGCGGGAGCGCCGGCCAAGCCTGCGGCCGCCGCTCCGATGATGGCCGCGCCCCCGGTCTCGGCCCCCCGGCTCGTTCCACCTCCCGCGCCCGCCCCGCGCAGCGCGCCGGAGCCGCCGGCTCCCCCGGCCGCTTCGTCCCTTCCCGCGCTCAAGATGCATGCAGCCTCCCCGGCCGACGAGCTCCTCGAGTCCCTGGAGCTCCAGCCCGCCAGCGACATGGACGATCTCCTTCCCGAGGCGCCCGAGCTCGGAATGGACCCCGGCGGCCCCCCCTCCGACGACGGGGACGAAGTCGAGACCGTCGATCTCGACGAGGCCTTGGCGCCGTCCTTCCCGTCCCCGGCGCCCCCCCCGGCCAAGGACAAGGGGCGGATCACGCTGGTGAGCGGGCCCAAGGAGACCGAGGACCTCCGGCGCAAGATCAGCCGCCCGTCGCTGCCGGACTTGAGTCTCGAGGATCTCGACCCGGACGACGACGACCTGGACGAGCTGACCTTCGAGCCCGAGCCGGCTCACTCACCCCTCGACGACCTGCGCGTCGACACGCTCCCGCCGGGATCGAGGGCGGTGAGGTCCGTCGAGTCCCCGGCCGTGGCGGTGGATCCACCTCCTGCTCCGAGCGCGACGCCCGTCTCCGCGGTGCGCAAGGAATCCGAGAGAACCACGGTCGCCACGACTCCCGTCTCGGTGCAGCTCCCCGGTGACCACGGCCAGACGGACGTGTCGATCCCCGTCGAGGTCACGCTGGGCCGGGGCTCCGCCCAGGTGACGATCCATCTGCGCCTCACCCTCAACTTGAACCTCCAGCAGTAGCCCCTTGTCTCGCCTCCCCGAGTGGATCCGGCCAGCACGAATGGCCGGCGTCGCGTTTCTGGTCCTGGCTCTCGGCGCCGGCCCGAGGCCGGCGGCCGCGCAGCTGGCCCCGTTGCCCGAGGACCGCGGGGCGAACGGTCTCGGGCTGGCCCTGCGCCGCCTGCCGGTCATCGGGCGCGTCCTCTACGTGACCGCCCACCCCGACGACGAGCACAACGGCGTTCAGGTCCGTCTCTCGCGAGGCCTCGGCCTCCACGTCGGCCTCCTCACCCTGACCCGGGGCGAAGGGGGGCAGAACGAGATCGGAGCCGAGCTGGGCGAAGCCCTCGGGGTGCTGCGCACCGAGGAGCTGGCGGCGGTCCACCGCTATGACGGCGTCGAGCAGCTCTTCGGCCGGGCGTACGACTTCGGCTACTCCTTCAGCGTCGACGAAGCCTTTAGGCGCTGGGGGCGTGAGGAGACGCTCGGGGACATCGTGCGGGCCTTCCGGTCCTTTCGCCCCGACGTGGTCCTGACGCTCCCCCTGGAGGCGGCGGGCGGCGGGATGCATCACCAGGCCGCCGCCCAGCTCGCGCGCGAGGCCTTCCGCGCCGCGGCGGATCCGTCGCGCTTCCCCGATCAGATCGCCGCGGGTCTTCGCCCCTGGCAGGCCCGGAAGCTGTACCAGGGGAGCGTCGGGGGTGGTTCCGAGGCGCTGTCGGGCGCGCCGGTCGTCGTTCCCACGGGCTCGTTCGACCCGCTGCTGGGGTTCTCGTGGCAGCAGTTCGGAAGCCTGGCGCGAGCGATGCACCGCTGCCAGGGCGTGGGGCAGATGCTGGCCGAGCCTCTCGCGGGGGAGGGAACCTACTCGCTCGTGGACAGCCAGCCCCCGGCGGGCTCGCCCGACACGGACCTCCTCGCCGGTGTCGACGTGTCCCTCCGCGGACTCCTCGGCCTCCTGCCGGCAGGTACGAGCGTCCCGCCAGCGCTGGCCTCCGAGGTGGATGCGCTCGCTCGGAGCGTGGCCGAGGCCCAGAGCGTCTTCGATCCGCGGGCCCTCGGCAAGACCGTCCCTCCGCTGGCAGCGGCCCTCGATCGACTGGGCCGCCTGCGCGGGCGAGCGGCGAGCCTTCCCGAGGGCGTCCGCTTCGATCTCGAGCGCCGCCTCGATCAGAAGGAGGTCGACCTCCGGGATGCCCTGGCCCTGGCCCAGGGCCTGAGCCTCGAGGTGGTCGCCGATCAAGGGGACGTGGCTCCGGGAGAGACCTTTGGCGTTGCCGGCACCGTGTCGAACCAGGGGACGCGGCCTCTCACCGTCCAGGACCTGGATCTGCGCGTACCGCCGGAGTGGAGCGTCGAGCGTGTTTCGCAGGAACCGGGGCTTCTGGGGCCGGGAGCCGCGGCGCGCTTTCGGTTCCGTGTTCGCGTCGCCGCCGCCGCCGCACCCACACGCCCCTACTGGCATCTCCCGAAGGGTGCCGACCGCTATGTCGTCGACGTCCCCGCCCACGAGGGGCTGCCGTGGTCTCCCCCCGAGGTGGTCGGGGCCCTCCGCTACCTGACCGACGGCGCCGCGGCCGCGGGCCTGGAGGCGCCGGCCCTCTTCCGATACGAGGGGCGATGGGTGGGCGGAGAGAAGCAGAGGGTCGTCAGCGTCGTCCCCGGCGTTTCCGTGGGCCTGTCCCCCGCGGTGGCGATCGTGCCCTTGGCGGCGACGGACCGCCGTCGGGAGTTCCGGGTCACGGTGGCCGCCGGAGCCGCTGGCCTATCGGACGCCGCCGTCCGCCTCGTGGCTCCCCCCGGCTGGCGCGTCGACCCTCCCGAGGTACGGGTGTCCCTGGGCGACCGAGGCCAGGACCGGATCGCCGCGTTCCAGCTTTCCCCGTCGTCGTCCCCCGTCGCCGGAGAGGCCGCCGTGCACGCCGTGGCGATCGTGGGGGGGAAGGAATACGGCGAGGGGTACCGCGTCGTCGCCTACGACCACATCCAGGAACGCCACGTCTTCCGCGATGCGTCGGCCCGCGTCGTCCCCGTCGACGTTCGCACCGGGCCCCGGCTCCAGATCGGGTACGTGATGGGGACGGGGGACGAGGTCGCCAAGGCCATCGGCGAGCTGGGCGTGCCGGTCACGCTTCTCGGCGAGGCGGACCTCATGTCCGGCGACCTCTCTCGTTTCACGACGATCGTGGCGGGCGTCCGGGCTTATCAGGTTCGGCGCGATCTGCGTGCCGCGCACCGGCGCCTCCTCCGCTACGTCGAGGAGGGCGGTCACCTCGTCGTGCAGTACAACCGTCTCGACTTCAACCAGGGCGCCGCCGAGAGCCCGTTCGCCCCGTATCCTGGGTTCGTCGTCACCGGCGATCGTGTGACCGACGAGACCGCCCCCGTGCGGATCCGCACGGGGGATCGCGTCCTCGAGGCGCCCAACGTCCTGTCATCGGCGGACTGGGACGGCTGGGTCCAGGAGCGCGGCCTCCAGTTCGCCAAGGTCCAGGACCCTCGCTACCTCGACCTGCTCGCGTCGACGGATCCATTTCCGCTGAACCCCGGCGAGAAGACGGGGCTTCTGGTCGTCGCCGCCGTTGGAAAGGGGACGTGGACGTACACGGGCCTCTCTCTCTTCCGCCAGCTCCCCGCGGGCGTCCCCGGAGCCTACCGGCTCCTGGCCAACCTGATCAGCCGTCCGCGATCTTGATGACCTCCCTGCTTCCCCTGGCGCTCCTTCTCTCGGCGGCCTTGCCTCCTCCGCTCCCGTCCTCTCCCGCGGCGACGGCAGCCCTGGCGGAAGGAGACGAGCACTACGAGCGCCGCGCGGAAGGAGCCAAGGGCGCCCTACCCAACCCGGAGCAGGTCGAAGCGGCCATGGCTGCCTACCGCCGCGCCATGGTCCTCGATCCCCACTCCCTCGACGCGCGCGCCGGCCTGCTTCGCGCCATCTTCTTCCGGGGGGGCTTCTGCGACATCACGCCCGCCTACCAGTTCAAGATCTTCGAGGAGGGGAAGCGTCTCGCCGAAGAGACCGTTCAGGCTCTCGAGAGGTCGTTGGGCGCGCCCCACGGTCCCGCCCGGATCGAGGCCCTCCGAGGCGTTCCGGCGGCGACCCGCGTCTATTTCTGGGCGGCGGTCTCATGGGGTCAGTGGGCGGCCGACCACAAGCTGGCGGCCGCATGGCAGGGGGCGGCGGTCCGGATGCGGGACCTGGCCCAGACGGTAGTCGACCTCGACCCCTCCATGGACCAGGGAAGCGCCTATCTGCTCCTCGGCCGACTGCACGCCGAGTGTCCTCGCATCCTCCTGATCACCCGTTGGATCTCTCGGACGCAGGCCATCGCGTACCTGCGCCAGGCCCTGGCCCTCGGCCCCAGGAACACACCCAACATGTACTTCCTGGCCGACGCCATTCTCGACAACGATCCCGCCCATGCCGACGAGGCTCGGCGGCTTCTGGAGAAGTGCGCGTCGGTCGAGCCGCGCCCGGAGTACCTGGTCGAGGACGCCCACTACGCCGAGATGGCTCGCGCCCGTCTCGCGTCCCTCCGCTAGCGGCCGGTCCGCTCGCGCCCCTTGCGCAGGTCCCGGCCGTCCCGCGTCTCGGGATAGGGGCGGTCTCCGGCGAGGCCCGCCCATAGCACGTGGTTGAAGCGCGCCACGTCGAGACGGTCCTCGACGCTGAAGTCCAGGCCCTGGGTCTGGGCGTCCCAGTACGCCGCGTCGTGGCGTGGCCGCTCCCATGACGAAGCGTCCGCCGCCTCCCCGGCCGCGGGCGGCAGCGGTAGCGCCGTCGACCGGAGCACGCTCGGGACGACGGGCGAGTAGCGCCAGTCCTTCCGCGCGGGCTCGAAAACGTCCATCATCGGATCCTGCAAGCCGTCGAAGAGGCCGAGCGGGTCGATGCCCAGGACGTCCTCGATGGTCCGCAACATGCTGACGGTGGAGTACCGCCTCGACACCAGTGCCCCCTGCTTCACGAACGGCCCGATGACGAAGGCGATGCTCCTGTGGGCGTCCACGTGGTCGGCGCCGTCCTGGGCGTCGTCCTCCAGGACGAAGATCAGGGTGTCGTCCTTGTAGCGGCTCTTCGAGACGGCCTCGACCACGAGCCCCAGCGCGTAGTCGTTGTCGGCCATCTCGGTCTCGACGGTGTCGACGCCGTCGATCGCTTCCCTGAAGCTGCCGAAGTGGTCGTGTGCGAGGCGCATGAGCGTGAGGTTCGGCAGGTTCCCGCTCGCCACGTAGCCGTCGAACTCCCGCCGCCATTCCTGGACACGCCAGAAGTCGGGATAGGCCTGATCGAAGCCGCGGTAGTACGGGTCCGTCACGCTCGCGAGGAACGGGTTCGCGCAGAAGGCCACGGTCAGGCCTTCGGCGAAGGGATCGTGGGGCTTGGGGAGCAAGGCGGCGGGCGACGCGGGAGGGCCTTCCCTGTGGAGGTCCAGGTAGAAGCCGTAGTTGCGGACCGTGAGACCGCGCCGTCGAGCCCCGTCCCAGAGGTATCCCGCCCCGGCGGCGCCCTCGGGGCTGTCGGGCGCCGAGACGTCGGCGGTGCCGGGAAGGAGGTCGGGGTCGTTCGGCGTGTCGGGGTTGGCCGCGAGACGCTCCGGGAGCGTGGCGAGGCCCACGTTGACGTTCCGGTTGGTCCCCTCGGAGTCGTAGCTCAGGCCGTGCTGCGCGTAGTTCACCGGCACCATCTTCTCGACCAGCTCCGTCGAGCGCGCCGCGGTGGACCAGAGCCAGCCCTCGCCGCTCACGTCGCCGCTGTCGTAGAAGTTGTCGAGGGTCACGAACTGCCGCGCCAGGCGGTGATGGTTCGGGGTCAGCGCCTCACCGAGGATCGCCAGCTTCGGATCGCCGTTCCCCTTCTCGAGATCACCCAGCACCTGATCGTAGGTCCTGTTCTCCTTGACGATGTAGATCACGTGCTTGATGGCGGAGCGGATCGCCGGGGGCAGAAGCCCCTCCTGGGCCCGGTCCACGTCGCGGAGGCGGTTGTTCCTCGCGACGCGATTCGTCAAGCCGCCCCAGTCCTTCCTCGCGGGCGTCGGCAGCGTCAGGAGGCTGCCGCGGTTCAGCTGAAGGACGTATTGGCCGGCACCCTCGCAAGGATCGTTCTCGTCGTCCCCGAATACCTTGGTGCTGTTCCGGCACCCTCTGGGATTGGCGCCGGTCGGGCTCTTCCCGTTGGCCACGTAGAGCTGGGCGCCGTCGCGGCTGACGCTCACGGCGTTGGGGTACCAGCCCGTGGGGACGAGGGCCGCGAGGTCCCCGAGCCCGCCCGTGCCGGCCGGGGCCAGGGTGACGACGGCCAGCGAGTTGGTGCCGCCGTTGGTGACAAAAAGCGTGGTCTCGTCGGGGGAGAGCGCCAGCTGGTTGGGTCCCGCGCCCTTCCAGCCGCGCGCGTTCTTGAAGACCGCCGCCGGCGCCGTCGTGGGGACCTGGCCGAGGACGCGGCGGCCGGCCGTGTCGATCACGGCGACGGCATCGCTGCTTCCGAGGGCCGCGAAGAGCCGGCGTCCTTCGCGGTCGAGGAGAATCTGGTTGGGCTGGCCGGCGAGCGCCAGCCGTCCCGCGACGGCGGGCGCGCCCGCGAGGCTGAGAATGACGATCTCCCGGTCCCGAGGGCTGGACACGTAGGCTTCGTCGCCGCGGATCGCGACGGACAGCGGATAGGAGCCGCCGGGGACGCCGGCGGCGGCCGGGTCGATCTTCCCGGGGCGCAGCTCCACCTCGGCGACCACCGAGCGGCTCGCGAGATCGACGACGCTGACCGAGTCGTTCTCGAAATTGGCGGCCACGAGCCGCGTTCCGCCGGCGTCGACGGCCAGGCCCGCCACCATCGGCTTCACCTTGATGCCGAGGCCCGCCTTGTGGCCGAGCGCGATCGGCGGATTGGCTTCGCGCCATTCGCCCTCGCGCCGCGAGAAGAGGTGGATCACGTCGTCGGCGCCACCGGAGACGTAGAACTCGGCGCCGCTCGGATTCCACGCGAGGCCGAGGAATGTCTGGGGGATGCGGAGGACCTGCGTGCTCCGGGGCGCGCGGCCCGAGATGTCGTAGACGAAGACGTACTCTCCCGAATTGGGCGTGTCCCAGGCGCCATCGGCCGTCGTGTTGATGTTGTAGCCGCTCGTCAAGACGAGGAGCGTCTTGCCGTCGGGGCTGACGGCCGTGAGCACGGGCTGGCCGGCCCGGAAGCCGGGGTAGGCCGCGAGCCCGGGGTTCAGGGCCAGCGCGACAGCGCCCCGAGCGGCCGTGGGCGTGACCGTGACCCCCATCGGCAGGGGCTGGGCGGCGTCATCGTCGTCGTCGGCCCGGACGGCGAACGACGGCGTCAGGGCCAGGAGGCAGGGGAGCAGGACCCACGCCGCGCAGCGAGATCTCATGGGACGTGCGTGGCGCTCACGCTGAGCGGGTCGTATCCGGCGGGGTGCTCCACCTGGGATCGCTCGCCGCACGCCGGGCAATAGAAGACGGCCAGCCCTGGCGCGTCGGAGGCTCCCGCGTCGAGGCTCACGAGGAGCCGGGCCGCGCACTTGCGGCAGCGCGTCTCGGTTTGCCAGGGGGTCATCGCAGGGAGGCTACGCCGTCGAGGCGGATTACTCAAGAGGCGTCGACGGGCGGGTCGATTCCCCACGGGGCCTCCGCGGCTACAATCGTCCCGCCCGACGCATCCGCCGGTCCTACGCCGCCATGGGACACTTCGACGCCTTCCTGTTCGCCGACTATAGCGGCGCGGCCGATCCGAGCGCGCAGCGCAAGGCCATCGCGCTCTGGGGTCTCGAGCGCGGGCGGGCGCCTCGCAAGGTCGCGGGGCCCTTCACCCGGGACACCCTTCGCGAGGCGCTTCTCGAGCGCCTTTCCCAGGCGACCCGCCGCGGCCGCCGGATCCTCTTCGGCATCGACCATCAATGGTCTTGGCCCCGCGACGTCTGGCGGGCGGCGGGCCTCTCGGGGTTGCCGTGGCGGGCCGCGCTGGCCGGCCTCGTCCGGGGTGGCGGGCGCCGGCCTCCACTCGGCCCCCCCGATACCTTCCCGGCGGCCTTCAACGCCTTCGCGCGCCGATCCATCTTCCACTGCCGCGTTCGGGGCCTGGCCCGGCGCTATCGCATCCCGACACGCAGCACCTGGTCCGGCGACCCGGTGCGCCTGACCGAGCGGGCGATGGCGGGGACGAAGCCCGCCACGCGCCTGGGCGGGACGGGAGCCGTCGCGGGCCAGACGCTCCACGGCCTGGGCCAGCTCCACCGCCTCCTCGAGGACGCCGACGCGAGCGGGCGTCGCGATCCTCGCGTGGCCCTTCGACGCCCTCGTCGACGACGGATCGAGCCACGTCGGCGTGGAGATCTATCCGAGCTTCTGCCGCCCCGCGTCGGTGAAGAAGAGCGATGACGCCGACGCCCGGGCCTGCTGCGACTGGGCGGCCTCGGCCGACCTGGCTCGCGTCCTCGACCTCCGATCGGCGCCCCCGGCCGTGCGCCGCGCGGCCCGTCTCGAGGGCTGGATCCTCGGTGCCCGGCCGCCGGGTCCCTCAGCGCCGGCTCCCCTTCGCGCCCCGGGATCAGGCTCGCGCGCGTGAGGGCTCCGTCGCCGAAGCGCTCCGACAACCGGTCCCGCAGACGGTCGGCCGCCGAGGCCGCGGCCTCTCCCTCGCCGAATAGCGAGAGCTGCTCCCTGGGGCCGAAGCCGGAGGCATAGATCCCCAGCAGGCGAACGCGCCGCCCCTCGTGGACTCCCTCGAAGAGGCGCCAGGCGACCCCGAAGAGGGCGTTCCCCGAGTCGATGGGCGTGTCCAGGGTCTCGGCGCGGGTTGCGGTGTGGAACCGCTCGTCCCGGTACTTGAGCGTGATCGTCCTTCCGCGAAGCCCCTGGCCCCGCAGGCGCGCGCCGACGCCGTCGCAGAGCGAGAGCAGCGTCTTCCGGATCCGGGCGAGATCGGCGGTGTCGGCATCGTAGGTGTGTTCCTGGCCCACGCTCTTGGCGTCGTCCCGGTGGGCCACCACCGGCCGGTCGTCGAGGCCGCGGGCCAGCGCCACGAGGTCGTGACCGTGGGTGCCCAACCGCCGCTCGAGGACCTCCGGCGAGGCCGACGCCAGGGCGCCGATGGTCGTGATCCCCACCCGCGCCAGGCTCTCCTCCATCTTGGGCCCCACGCCCCAGAGGCGGCGCACGGGGAGCGGGGCAAGGAACCGAGCCTCGGTGCCCGGGGGAACGACCACGAGCCCGTCGGGCTTCCTCAGGTCCGAGGCGACCTTCGCCACCAGCTTCGACGACGCGACGCCTACCGAGGCGGTGAGCGCCGTCGCGCGCCGGATCTCCGCCTTGACCCGCCGCGCGATCTCCTCGCCGGAGCCGAGCGCCCGCCGGCTCCCGGTGACGTCGAGGAAGGCCTCGTCGATGGAGACCGGCTCGACGAGGTCGCTCGCTCGCCCCAGGATCGCCATCACCTCGGAGGAGACGCCGATGTACTTCTCCATGTCCACGGGGACGTAGACCCCGTGGGGGCAGAGGCGGTAGGCCGTCGAGATCGGCATGGCACTCGAGACGCCGAACCGCCGGGCCTCGTAGGAGGCGGTGGACACGACGCCCCGCCCGCGTCCCCCCTTGGGGTCGGCGCCCACGATGACGGGCTTTCCCGCGAGCTCCGGGCGATCGCGTTGCTCGACGGCGGCGTAGAACGCGTCCATGTCGACGTGGAGGATCGTCCGGGGCTCGGCCCCTCGGGTCATGACGCCTGGGACGCGGCGGTCAGGGCGCGATCGCGGCACGCCTCGGAGCAGAAGTGCTCCTCGCGGCCGGAGACCATCGCGCGCACGGCACGGTCGCGGGGGAGGAACGTGTTGCAGATGCGGTCGCGGACGAGATCGGCCACGGCCTTCGTCCCGGGCCGCGATCCGGCGGCCGCGGGCGGAGTCGTGCCGCGGGAAAGGCCCAGCCAGCGCGCGCAGGACCATCCGGACGACCAGGAGCAAGGCCCACGACGCGGAGAACGAGGAAGACGCCCCGAAGGATCATCGGAGCGACCTCCGGCCGGCGTCAGCGCTCGGAGAGTGGAACGTAACGGACATTGCGGGGCCCGATGTAGTCGCTCTCGGGGCGGATCAGGCGGTTGTTTCCGAGCTGCTCCAGGACGTGGGCCGTCCAGCCCGCGATCCGCGAGACGGCGAAGACCGGCGTGAAGAGATCGGTGGGTATGCCCAGCACGCGGTAGGCCGAGGCGGAGTAGAAGTCCACGTTGGGGTAGAGCCCCTTCTCGCGACGGACCACGCTCCTCCATCCGCTCCGACATCGCGAACCAGCGCGTCTCGCCGCTCTCCTCCGCCAGACGGCGCGAGATCCTCCGGAGATGGGTGGCCCGCGGGTCCTCGGTCTTGTAGACCGCGTGTCCGAACCCCATGAGCTTCCTCTTCGCCGCCAGGGTCTCCCTCACCCACGCCTCGGTGCGCTCCGGAGCCCCGATCGCCTCCAGGGCCTTCATGACCGCCTCGTTGGCGCCGCCGTGGAGCGGGCCCCTGAGCGTGGCGAGGGCCGCGGTGACGGCGCCGTGGACGTCGGCCAGGGTCGAGGCGGCCACCCGCGCCGCGAACGTGGAGGCGTTGAACTCGTGGTCGGCGTGGAGCACCAGGGCGACGTCCATCGCCCGGGCCGCGCTCCGCGCTGGGCCGCGAGCCCGTGAGCATGTAGAGGAAGTTGGCGGCGTGGCCGAGTGACTCGTCGGGCGGGATCGGGATCGCGACCCGTCCGCACCCGCTCGATGAGCGCCGTGAGGGTCGCCATCTGCGCCACGAGCCGCCGCGACTTCCGGACCCGCGCGGCCTCTCCGTCGTCGCCGTCCTCGGGGTCGAGGGCGCCCACCGCCGAGACGGCGGTCCGCAGGATCGCCATGGGGTGCCCGCCGGAGATGCCGCGCACCAGGTCGACGATCGCGGCGGGGACGGCTCGCTCCCGCGCCAGCTCGTCGCGATACGCGTCGAGGTCACGGCGTCGTCGGCAGGCTGCCCTCGTGGAGGAGCCACGCGGTCTCCTCGAAGGTCGAGTGCTCGGCCAGGTCGTGGATGTCGATGCCGCGGTAGGAGAGCAGGCCTCGGAGGCCGTCGATCGTGGAGATGCCGCTCTCCCCGACGACCACGTTCCGGAGCCCCGCTCCTCCTGCCCGCGCCGCCTCGGCCATTCCCGCGCCTCCGGATGAGTGAACGATTATTCAGTCGCGTTCCCGGTGAGTCAACCGGCGGGTCGCGGCGTCAGTTCCCGTCGAAGGCCGACCACCGCGCGAGGACGGACCCCACGGTGAAGCCGGCGCCCACGGAGGCCATCAGGAGCAGGTCGCCCTCCTTCAGGCGCTTCTCGTCGAGGGCGGTGCCCAGAGCCAGGGGGATGGTCGCCGCCGTGGTGTTTCCGAACTTCTGGATGTTCTTCACCACCCTCTCGTCGGGAAGTCCCAGCCGGTCCCTCGCCGCATCGATGATCCGAATGTTCGCCTGATGGGGCACGAAGCAATCGACGTTCTCGGGGCCGAAGCCGTTCCTCTCCAGGAGGTGCCTGCTGGCCTCGGCGAACTTCCTCACCGCGTACTTGAAGACCTGGCCTCCCTCCTGGTGGACGAAGTGCAGGCGCTTCTCCACCGTCTCGTGGGACGGAGGGAGGGCGCTCCCGCCGGCCGGCATGAAGAGGTGGCAGCGCCCGGACCCGTCCACCTCGTGGTAGAAGTCCAGGATCCCGTCCCCCTTGTCGGAGGGCTCGAGGAGGACCGCGCCGGCCCCGTCGCCGAACAGGACGCAGGTCGTACGGTCCGTGTAGTCGAGGATCGACGACATGACGTCGGCGCCGATCACCAGCACCTTGCGGAAGGCGCCGGTCTCGATGAACTGCGCGCCCATGGTGAGGGCGTAGAGAAAGCCCGAGCACGCGGCCGAGATGTCGAAGCCCCACGCCTTCGTCGCCTGAAGCTTGTCCTGGACGATGCAGGCGGTCGCGGGGAAGACCATGTCGGGCGTGACGGTGGCCACGATGATGAGGTCCAGCTCGGATGGCGCGACGCCGCGCAGCTCCAGGGCCTGGCGCGCGGCCCGAACCGCCAGCTCGCTCGTGGGGGTTCCCGGCTCCACCACGTGGCGCTCCTCGATCCCCGTCCGTGTCCGGATCCACTCGTCGCTCGTGTCGACGATCTTCTCGAGGTCCGCGTTGGTCATGACCCGTTCGGGCACGTAGCGCCCGAGGGCCGTGATCCGCGCCCGCGTCTTCGCCATCCGCTTCGCTTCCTCTCTTCTCCCGCCCGGCAAGGGAGCCCCTAATGTTACAGTGAGTCAGTGGGACTCGTCCTCACGCTGGCCCTAAGGAACCTCTTCCGTCACACGCGTCGCACCCTCCTCACGGTCTCGGCTCTCGTCATTGGCATCGCCCTCATGGTGCTCGGGCGGGCCTGGACGGGAGCCATGGAGAGGGCCGTCGTGGACCCCGCCAAGGACGGCACCCTGGGACACGTCCAGGTCTACGCACGCGATGCGGCGGCCGACGAGGGAGGCGAGATCTCGTTCATCGTTCCCCAGAACAACTATCGCCTCGTGGCCGAGCCGCGGCGCCTCATCGCGCGCATCCTGGCCGCCGAGCCGGGCCTCGCCGCCGGCCTTTCGCGCCTCATGGTGGCAGCGCTCCTCTCGTCGGGAGACACCTCGGTCGAGGGGATCCTCGTGGGCATCGACCCCGCCGCCCGCGACGCCGTCTATCCCGCCATCACGCTCCGCGAGGGGCGATTCTTCGCCTCGGGGGAGAAGGGCGTTCTCCTGAACCGCGGCGTCGCCCGACGGCTCGGGGCGCGGATCGGCGACGCCATCGTGGCCCTCGGGAACACGACCGACGGGCGGCTCTCCGCCGTGAAGCTGAACGTCACCGGGATCTGGATGATCCGCGGGCTGGAGGCGTACGAGTGGGGGACCTGCTTCGCGGACCTGGCCTCGGTGCAGGAGCTCCTCGACGCCGGCGACGCGGCGGGCGTCCTCATCCTGCGGCAGCGAGACGTCCGCGCGCCGGCGGCGCCGATCGCCGCGTCGCTCGACGCGTTCTTCCGGCGCGAGGGGATCGCGGCGGAGGCTCATACCTGGGACGACATGGGCGGACCCTTCATCGGCGGCATGCTCCTCACGCGGTTCATCGCCCGGATCATGGACATGGTGATGGCCATCATCGTCGCCGCGGGCGTCATGAACACGGCGCTGATGTCGGTCTTCGAGCGGACCCGCGAGGTGGGGACGCTCCGGGCCTTCGGCGCCCGCCGCAGCCGCATCCTCGTCCTCTACCTCCTGGAGGCCGTTCTTCTCGGGCTGGGAGGAGCCCTGGGCGGCGCCGCCGCCGGCGCGGGCCTCATCGCCTTCTTCGGACGCGTCGGAATCCCCGCCTTCAGCGAGGCCCAGCGCTATTCCTACGGAGGCGACTACCTGTTTCCGACGCTGAGCTGGGGAGACGTGACCGCCGTGCCGGCGACGATGCTCGTCGTCTGCGTCCTGGCGGCCGTCGGCCCCGCCGTCATGGCGGCACGCATGCGTCCCGCCGATTCCCTCCGGTACGTCTAGCTCGATGAGGCTTCTTCGCATCGCGTTTCGCAACCTCCTTCGGGCCAAGCGGCGCAATGCGCTCTCCGGGGGGACCATGGTGCTCGGCAGCGCGGCTCTCGTCCTGGGCAACGGCCTCTCCGACGGCATCGCGCGCCAGCTCACGGCGAACCTCGTGGCCGTCCAGACGGGGCACCTGCAGGTCGTCGTGCGCCCCGAGGATTTCCAGCCCCAGAACAGCCCCTTCGACGCCTACGGCAGCGATCACCTGCCCGGCGCCGCCGACCTGGCACGTCGCATCGAGTCGGAAGGCCGATCCGCGGGCGTCCTGAAGGCCGTGCCCTTTCTCCACGCCCGCGCCACGGCGATCGCGGGGAACCGCTCCAGCCCGGCCACGATCGTGGGCATCGAGCCGCAGCGCGAGCCCGAGCTCCAGGCCGCTCATCCCGCCGAGGCAGGGCGCTTCCTGCCCGAAGGGGACGACCTGGCGGTCTACGTCGCCTCGCCCATGGCGCGCAAGCTGCGGCTGGCGGTCGGCGACCCGATCTCGTTCGTCACCCAGACGCCCCAGGGAGCCGTCAACTCCCTCGACGGCATCGTCTGCGGCGTCTTCCCCAAGAGCGCTCCCTGGTACGACAACACGTTCTACGTCTCGCTCGCGGCGGCCCAGGGGCTCCTCGACTGGAAGGACGGCGCCACCAACGTGAAGGTGACCCTCGCCGACGGCCGGCCCGCGGGCGCCCGTCGCGCGCGACCCGCGCTCGCGGCGATCGTTTCGCGCGTCGATCCGGGTCCCCTCCCCAAGGGCACGCGCCTGCGCCTCGAGACGTTCGACGAGGCCGGGCGCTTCTCCTTCTCCATCATCCAGGCGAACGAGGCGGCGCTGCTGGTGTTGTCGTCCTTCCTCTTCCTGGCCGCGGCGATCGGGATCGTCAACGCCATGCTCATGAGCGTCCACGAGCGCACCCGCGAGATCGGCACCGTCCGTGCCCTCGGCATGCGCCGCTCGGCGGTGATCCGCCTCTTCGTCTTCGAGGGCCTGGCACTCGGGACCGTCGCCGCGGCCCTTGGGGTGGCCCTGGGCGGTGCCGTCGTCCTCTTCTACGCCGCCCGCGGGATCCCGATGAACACCGTGACCCTTTCCTGGATGGCGGGGGGCGACCACCTCTACCCGCTGCTGCGCTGGCAGAGCGCCGCCCGCGCCGCCGGCGCCATCGCCTCCCTCTCGACCCTCGCCGCGGTCTACCCTGCCTTCACCGCCAGCCGGCTCGAGCCGAGGGAAGCCCTCCACCATGTCTAGCCTCATCGTGTTCCTCCTCCTCGCGGGCTCGCCCGACGCGGAGACCATCCTGAGGCGAGCCGACAAGGCCATCCTCGGGGAGGTGGCGACGTACACCCTGAGGATGACCGTGATCCGTCCGGGAAAGCCTGAGCGGATCGTGGAGATGAAGGGATGGAAGAAGGGGGATGACCTCGGCCTCGTGCGGTACACGTCGCCGCCGCGGGAGCGGGGGACCGCCTACCTCCGCAGCGGAGAGAACACGTGGCTCTTCCTCCCCTCGGCGGAGAAGGTCGTCCGGGTCGGGGCGAAGCAGAACTTCGGCGGCGGCGACTTCTCCAACGCCGACATCTTTCGCCTCTCCCTCGTGAAGGACTACGACGCCGCATACGCCGGCGAGGACACCGTGGACGGGCGTCCCAGCTACAAGCTGGAGCTGAAGGCCAAGAACCGGTCCATCGCCTACGACCGCGTCGTGGACTGGGTGCGCAGCGACGGAACCTTCTTTCCGATCCACGCGGACTACCACACCGTGTCGGGAAAGCGCCTGAAAGGGCTTTCCGTGTCGGAGGTCGGGACGCTCGGCGGGCGGACGCGCCCGACGCTCCTGACGATGGAGAGCGCCGTGGAGGAGGGCTCGAAGACCCTCCTTCGCTTCCTTTCGATCCAGGACGACGCTGCGATCGACGACCGGCTCTTCACGCCGAGCGCCCTGGAACGCGGCGAGTGAGGCGCGCCGGCGCCTTGCTTTGCGCCGCCCTGGCCGGCGCTGCCAGGCCGAGCGCCGCGGCGCCCCGCGAGATCGAGATCGGCTTCGAGAACTACTACTACCCGACCGCCGAGACCCCCTTGAATCGCGACAACGTCCTCGGGCTGGACGACCACGAGGACCTCTTGCGCGGCGCCGTCGCGTGGAAGGAGAGCCGGGGCGCGCTCCGCGCGGTCTATCGCGGCTACGTCGAGAAGGACTTCGGCTCGACCGGAGACACGACCTGGACGACCCGGCAGGCCTATCTCCAGTACGGCTGGGGATCCGCCTTCCAGGTCCGCCTGGGCAAGCAGCGCATCGCCTGGGGGTCGGGCTTCGTCTGGAACCCCACCAACCGGCTGGAGCCTCCGAAGAGCGAGTTCAACACGGGCCTCGAGCAGGAGGGCTCGCTGGCCGCGCGCATCGACTGGATTCCGTCCTCCCGCGCCGGCGTCATCCTCGTGGCGGCGCGGAGCGAGGCGAGCACGGGTGACCTTGGCCTCGCGCCCGAGGCCCCCCGGCGCACGTCGGGGTCGGGTCGTGTTCGCGTCCTCGTCAAGGACACGGACCTCGCCCTCGTGGTCACAGCGGGCAAGAACCAGCGCACTCTCGTGGGCCTCGACGTCGCGCGGAGCCTGGGCGGGCAGGTGACGGCCCACGCCGAAGCCGCCGTCTACCGGGGCGCCGAGATGGCGCCGGCCCGCGACGACCAGACGTTCCTTCGCGTCGCCACAGGTGTGCTGCGTAGCCGAGGCACGACGTCCCTGTCCCTCGAGTACTTCTACAACGGGGAGGGATACGGAGACGCCGCGACGGCCGCGTACCTCGCGGCCCTCGACGGAGCGTACGGCTTGTCCACGAACCCGGCGCTTCCTCCGGCGGCCCGCCAGGAAGCCCTGGACCAGTACCTGAGGGGTGTCTCGGTTCCCTACTCCGGCGGCCTCGGCCTGCGGCGCCACTACCTCCAGGCGTCGTGGAGCCGGAGCGAGATTCGGGGACAATGGAGCCTGGCGGCGCGGGGCCTCTGGGGCTTGTCCGACGGGGGCGTCGCCCTGACGCCGGGCGTCTCCTACGCGCCCGCGAGGCAACGTCACGGTCCAGCTCGACGCGGTCGTGCTCCTCGGGCCCGACGACAGCGAGTACCGCCTGGCGCCCGTGCACGGCTCCCTCCAGACGCGGGTCAAGGTCCTGTTCTGATGAGCAACGTCCGGGTCGAGAACGCGACGAAGAGCTACGAGCTCGGGAAGACGACCGTGCCCGCCCTCCGCGGCGTGTCCCTGTCGGTCGAAGCCGGCGAGTTCCTGGCCGTGGCCGGGCCCTCGGGCTCGGGGAAGTCCACCCTCCTGAACCTCATCGGCTGCCTGGACCACCCCAGCGCCGGGCGCGTCTTCATCGGCGAGCAGGACGTGGCCTCCCTCGACGACGACGCCCTCTCGGATCTGCGGGCCCGCAAGATCGGGTTCATCTTCCAGACGTTCAACCTCATCCCGGTCCTCTCGGCCCTGGAGAACGTGGAGTTCCCGCTCCTCTTTCGCGGCGGGAACCACGGCGGCCGTGCCCGCGCCCTCCGCGCCCTCGAGGAGGTCGGGCTGGCCGACTTCGCCCGCCACCGCCCCGACGAGCTCTCGGGGGGGCAGCGTCAGCGCGTGGCCGTGGCGCGAGCTCTCGTGACCGACCCGGTGATCGTCCTGGCCGACGAGCCCACCGCAAACCTCGACTCGTCGACGGGAGAAGCCATCATCGCCCTCATGCTGGAGATCAACCGGCGGGACGGGACGACCTTCATCTTCTCCACCCACGATCCCAAGGTCATGAGCCAGGCCCATCGCGTCGTGCGTCTGGCCGACGGGCTCATCGTCGGCTGAGGCGTCAGCCCGCCAACGAGACCAGCGCGCGCAGCCTCTCGGCCAGGCTGGATCTCTCGGCGGCGGTCAACCTGGCACCGTCGTGGGTGAGGAAGAACTCGTCCCGGACCTGCTCGCCGGACGTGTCGATGTAGGCCATCTCGATGTCCAGCCCCGCGTCGGAGATCTCCCGGCTCAGGCGATAGAGGAGGGCGAATCGATCGCGTCCGCCGACGGAAAGGCGGGTGGCCGTCGCGTGAGCGGTATCGCTCCATTCGAAGAGCAGGGGCCCGGTCTGGAGGGAAGCGGCCTCGGGGTGCTTCGCCAGCTCCGCGTCGACGTCGGCCTTCCCCTCCACGACGTCCTCCAGGAAGACCTGGAAGCGGCGCCGTTCGCCCCCGTCCCGGAAGCCTTCGTTCCAATCGGCGAAGCGGAACGTGTCGAGGATCAGGGAGCTCGCGTTGGCGAAGGCCTCGGCGGCCACGATGTTCATGCCGAAGCAGGAGAGGGCTCCCGCGATCCGTGAGAAGAGCGCCCGTCGGTCCCGCGCCACGATCGAGAGCTTCCAGACGTCCTCCTCCCGGGCGATCGACGAGATCACGGCGCGGTCGCCCAGGCTCTCCATGAGGGCGTAGTGGCGGACGACCTCGGTAGGAGGCGTCGTCTCGAGATAGCGCTGGGGAAAACCCAGGGCGAATCGCAGGAAACCCGCTCGATCCATCGAGAACGGGAGGCTCTTCAGGAAGGCCTCGACCTCCGCGGCGGTGACGCTCCCGGCGGCGCGCGGCTCGCTCAAGGATCGCACTCCCTTCGCATCGGTCAGCTTCCCTGCGCCGAGACGGTCACGACCACGTCGAGGCTCTCGTGGGCGCTTCCCTTGTAGACGCCTCGAGTCGGCGGGACGTCGGCGTAGTCGCGTCCCACGGCCACGCGGACGTAGCGGGCCGTCTGACGCGAGGCGTGGGTCGGGTCGAGGGAGATCCATCCCATGCCCGGGACGAGCACGTCCGCCCAGGCGTGAGAGGCAGCGGTGCGGCCGTCGTCGAAGAGGTACCCGCTCACGTACCGCGCCGGAAGGCCGCGGCACCGGCAGCCCGCGATGAAGACGTGGGCGTAGTCCTGGCAGACTCCCCGCCCGACCTCGAGGGCACCGTCTGCCGTCGTCGTGACGTCGGTGGCGCCGCGCTCGTAGTGGAGGGCCTCTCTCACGGCCTCCATCAAGCCGAGAGCGGTGCTCTCGGGGTCCACGGCTCTCACGCCGGACGCGAGCGCCGCGACGCGGGGCGTCTCTTCGGTGTACGCCGTCGCCATGCGGTAGTCGTGCTCGTCGAGCGGGGAGAGGTCCGTACCCTCCGGCGCGAAGGAATCGGGCGTCAGAACGTCGCTGTACGCCGACACCACGAGGTTCTCATGGGAGTTCAGCACGTCGAAAACCCGGACGTCGTTCCCGAAGCGATCCTTGTACCGGGCCACCTCCCCGTGGGGCTCCGTCGTCAGGCGGAACGAGAGGCAGCGCTGGCCGTCCGTGTCGAGGGGCTTGAGACGCATCTCGGCGTAGGCCTCGCTGACGGGCTCATCGTACGAGAAGCGCGTGTGGTGCTCGATCCTGAGTCTCATTGCTGCTGTTGCTGTTGTTGGGGGCGCGGGTCCGGGAGGATCACCTGGGTGTTGAAGTACGCGCGCGTGACCTCGTTGTGGACGCCGTTGATCCGTTTCAGGAGCGAATCGAGATAGGGGCGCATGCCGGCGCCCAGCACCTCCGCCACGTCGAGATACTGGAGCTCCGCGACCAGCCGGCCGAGGGCGCGCTCGGGGCCCTCCTGGCGCGTCGCCGCCGGGGCTTCGGGTCCCGCTCCGATGAGGGCCAGCGATCGCTGACAGCGGTTGAGGCAGAAGAGGACCGCGCGGGGGAAGTCGCGGGACAGCAGCAGGAACTCGGCGACCCGCGAGGTCTGGAGCTGCCCGACCGCCGTCCGGCGGAACGGCTCGAAGGCGCTGCACGAGCGGAGGAGGGCGATGAGCTGCAAGGAGGCCTCGGGCGAGCCGTCGCGGAGGCCGTTCACGTCGGCGTACTTCACGTCCAGGATGCGCACGGTCTTCTCGGCCCGCTCCAGGTAGCGCCCGAGCTGGAGGAACTCGTATCCCTCGCCGTGGGTCATCGTCGCCGCGGTGACTGCCCTGGAAGGCCTGGGAGCCGCTCGCGGATCTGGCGCGAAGAACTCGTGGGGGCCGCGCAGCACGGCCTCATGGTCGGCGTCCTTGACCAGGAAGTACAGCCGGTTCAGGTGCTCCCACATCTCGCTGCTCACCTGCTCGCGGACCCCGCGGGCGTTCTCGCGGGCCTTGTTGATGCACGCGACCACGGCGTTCGGGTTTGCGGGATGCCAGAGGATGAAGTCGCTCACGGTCCCCGAGTCGGTCTTCTCGAAGTGGCTCCCGAAGAGGTCCGCGTCCCCCGTGATGGCGACGATGGGCTCCCAACCGCGCGCCCCGTCTCCGTAGCCCGTGTCGAGGAGGGCCAGGAAGTTCACGGTCAGCAGGCGGGTCAGGTCCTCGCCGCGCTCGATGTAGCGGGACATCCAGTAGAGGGACTCGGCCACGCGGGAAAGCATCAGCCCTCCACCACCCAGGTGTCCTTGCTTCCGCCGCCCTGGGACGAGTTGACGACCAGGGAGCCCGGGCGAAGGGCCACGCGCGTCAGACCCGCCGGGCACGAGCGTGACACGCTGGCCGCCGCAGAGCGCGTAGGGCCGGAGGTCGACGTGACATCCCCGGAGCTCGCCGCCCACGAACGTGGGATGACGGGAGAGGGCGAGGGTCGGCTGGGCGATGTAGTTGCGGGGGTTCGCGACGATCCGCGTTCGGAACTCGTCGCGCTGCTCGCGCGTGGAGTGGGGGCCGACCAGCATCCCGTACCCGCCGCTCTCGTTCACGGCCTTGACGACGAGGTCGTCGAGGCGCTCCAGGATGTAGGAACGCTCCTTGGGGTCGTCGGCGCGCCAGGTCGGCACGTTCTGGAGGATCGGGTCCTCGCCCAGGTAGTAGCGGATCATGTCGGGAACGTAGGTGTAGACGGCCTTGTCGTCGGCCACCCCCGTGCCCACCGCGTTGGCGAGGGTGACGTTGCCCGCGCGATAGGCGCTCAGGAGGCCCGCGACGCCGATCTGGCTGTCCTGGCGGAAGGCGAGGGGATCGAGGAAGTCGTCGTCGACGCGCCGGTAGATCACGTCGACGGTCTTCAAGTCCGCGGGTCGTGCGGGTGTAGACGCGGTTGTCGTGGGTCACGAGGTCGCGCCCCTCGACGATCTCGACGCCCATCTCCCGGGCGAGGAAGGCGTGCTCGTAAGTAGGCGGAGTTGTGGACGCCCGGCGTGAGCAGGACCACCGTCGGATCGGGGATGTCGCGGGGGGCCACGGACCTGAGCGTGCTCAGGAGCTCCTGGGGATAGTGGTCGATGGGGAGAACGCCGTAGCGCTCGAACATGCCGGCGAACGTCGCGCTTCATCGCCTGCCGGTTCTCGAGCATGTAGCTCACCCCCGAAGGCGAGCGGACGTTGTCTTCGAGGACGAAGTACTCCCCCTTGTCGTCGCGCACGAGGTCGGTCCCCGTGACGTGGACGTAGACGCCCTGGGGCACGTCGATGCCGACCATCTCGCGGCGGAAGTGCCGCGCGCCGAAGACCAGCTCGGGCGGGATCACGCGATCCCGGAGGATGCGCTGGGCGTGGTAGATGTCGGCCAGGAAGAGGTTCAGGGCCGCGACGCGCTGGACGAGGCCGCGCTCGAGGCGCTCCCATTCCCGTCTCGGAATGATCCTCGGCACGAGGTCGAAGGGGAAGATGCGCTCGATCCCCTCGTCCTGGCTGTAGACGGTGAAGGTGATCCCGCGATGGAGGAACGCGACGTCGGCCGCGCGCCGGCGCTCGTCGAAGGTGCGCGCATCGAGGCTCGACAGGTGCTCGTGGAGCACCCGGTAGTGGGGCCGCGGGAGCCCCGGGGCCTCGAACATCTCGTCGAAGAACGTCCCCGGGTCGTACCCTTGGCCGAGGATCGCCGACGCCGGGGGCGTCATCGTTCGAGGGTCAGGTAGCGCTCGCAGATGCGCTTCATAGCGGTGTTGGCCGAGTTGAAGGCCCAGATGATCGAGCCCCCCTTGCGTCCCGCCGACAGATCTCCCAGGAGGAACATGCCCGGCACGCTCGTCTCGTACCCTTCCTTCAAGACGGGCTCCGGGCCGTCGAACTCGATGCCGACCACCTTCAGGAAATCGTGGGGGGCGCTCCCGCCGAGGGCGAACACCACGTAGTCGAAGACCTCGGTTGGTGTCGCGCCGCCGCCGAACGTGACCTCGGGGCGCCCGCCGGCGTCCCGTATCGCCGAGACGTCCGTCCCCAGGATCAGCCGCGCCTCGCCCCGCGCGGCCAGGGCCAGGAGGCTGTCGCGGTTGATGTCGTTCATCCGCGTCAGCTCCGGCCGACGGTAGCTGAGGGTCACGTCGTTGCCGTCCTGGGAAAGGTACTGGCAGTACTCCGAGGCCGAGTCCCCGCCCCCCACGACCAGGACCCGCGCACCCTTCACCTCGGTGCTGGTGATCTCGAAGAGGAGGCGGCTCGTGAGCGAGAGGGGGAGCGGATACGAGGGCTTGTTGGGCTTGCCGAGGATTCCGATCGCGATGGCGACGACGACGGCATCGTACTCCCCGCGGTCGGTCATCACCGTGAAGAGCTGACGGCCCTCGTGCTGGTGGATCTTCCAGACCGTCTCCCCGTAGTGGACGTTCACCTCGTGGTCGCGGATGGCCTCGTCGAGATAGGACAGGGTCTCGTGCTTGCTCGAGTCCGCGAGACAGAGCGTCCCGGTGCAGATCGCCTCGAACCCCTTGTAGTTGGCCGTGACGAGCTTGTTTTCGGGGTAGTACTTCCGGATCGCGAAGGAATGCTCGCGGGCCTTCTCGAGAACGAGGACGTCGGCCGCGGGTATGCCCGCGGCGCGGCTCTCGACGGCCATGCTGATGCCCGCGGGCCCGGCGCCGATGATGATGATGCTCGGCACCACCACAGTGTAGTACGCCGGCCGCGCCCGGCCCGGCCTATGACACGTCTAGCGGAGCATCAGGTCCCGGAAGTTCGCGGGGTTGGGCGTTCCCTCGCCTGAGAGCGCCTTCTCGATGGCGAACTCCGCCATCTTCTCGACGGCCCAGGGGAAGTGAGCGTCCTTGAAGCTCCGGTAGTCCATGTCGGGCGTGTAGTTGGTCAGGTCGATGCCGTAGAAGAGGCCGTCCTTCACCGCGAGCTCGATGGCGTTCATGTCGTATCCCAGGGCGCGGTTGAAGGCCAGGGACAGCTCTTCCGCCTTGTCGCGAAGGGGCCGCGGCAGGATGTCGTAGTCCTGGTTGTATCCGCCCATCCCCATGGGCGCCGGGTCGTAGCGGATCGCCCGGGCCCACCGCCGGCCGATCGTCGGGATGCGGACGTAGGTGTCCCAGGTGATGAACTCCTGGAGCATCATCGTCTTCGCGCCGGAGTTGTTGTAGTGGAGGTAGAGATCCTCCAGGTTCGCGATCTTGTTGACGTCCTTCCACCCGCCGCCGAACGCCGGCTTCATGATGCACGGGGCGCCCACGTAGTCGAGGTACATCGCGAAGTCGGTGGGCCAGAGGTTGCGGAGGCTGTCGGCGGTCACGTCGTCCAGGTACGACCGGTTCGGCAGGACGACGGTCTTGGGCTCCGCGATCCCGAGCTTCTCGGCGATGGCGTAGCCGAAGAACTTGTCGTCGGCCGAGCGCCAGAAGGTGTTGTTGATGCAGTAGGTCCCCTGGAGCGCCGCCATCTTCAGGTAGACCGAGTAGTAGGGGACCTCGTGGCTCATCCGGTCGAGGACGACACGGTAGGGAACGGGCTCGTTGAGCTTCGTACCGCCGAGCTGGACGAACTCGGCCGTGACGCCCTTGCCGATCTCGTTGACCTTTTCGATGAAGGCTTCGGGGAAGGAGTTCTCGCGACCGCGGAGGACGCCGATCTTCATGGACTCTCCTTCCCGGGCGGCGGCCCGGTGGGCCGAACGGAGGGGAATTCTAGCCCGGCCCCGCGACGCCGTCCAGGAACGTGCCGAGGATGCGGTTGTAGGCCTCGGGGTTCTCGAGGTTCGACAGGTGCCCGGCTCGGGGAACGGTCTCGAGGCGGCTCCCGCGAATGCCCTCGCGCATCGCCTCGGCGTCCGACAGCGGGGTGAGCGTGTCCTCGGCGCCCGCGATCACGAGGGTCGGCACCGATACGGTACCGAGGGTCGGGACCGAGTTCGCACGCGCTCCCAGGCCGAGCAGCGCGTTGGCGACTCCGCGCGGCGGGTTCTCGAGGATCCTCTCCCGGAGCCGGTCCGCCAGCTCGGGGTGTTCCCTGTGGGTCGTCTCGCCCAGAAGCTTCGGCAGGAACGCGTCGGCCGCGGCCTCGGGGCCCTCCGCCAGGACCCGCTCGGCGAGCACGCCGCGGTTCTTGCGTGCCTCGTCGGTGTCGGCCGTGGCTCGCGTGTTCTGGAGAACGAGGGCGCGGATCCGCTGCGCGTGTCGGCGGACCATCGCGAAGGCCGCGTAGCCCCCCATGGAGCAGCCGGCGACCACCGCCCTCTCGATGCCGAGGTGATCCAGGAGGGCCGCCGCGTCGTCGGCGATGCGATCCATCGTCAGGGGTCCCGCGTCGGGGGGCGTTCCGCCGAAGCCGCGGGCGTCGAATCGGACCAGCCGCCGATTGCGCCTCGAGGGCCGCCACCTGGTCGTCCCACATGAAGAGGCCCAGGGGAAACGCGTGGAGGAAGAGCACCGCGACGCCCCGGCCGCGGTCCTCGTACTGCAGCTCCGTTCCGGCGATCCGAGCCTTCATGGCGCCCCCCCGCTGGGGTTATAGTATTCCTTCGAGGGGGAGCCACCGTGGAGCAGCCCCGCTACGCGAGCTACGAGGCGTTCTGGCCCTTCTACGTCTCGCAGCACCGGAACCCGATCAACCGCCGCCTTCATTACATCGGCACGACGCTGGTGTTGGCGTCCCTGTCCGCCGGAGTCCTCGCCTCTCCGGGGTGGGCTCTCGTGGCACCGTTGGCGGGCTACGGCTTCGCGTGGGTCGGGCACTTCGGCTTCGAGCGAAACCGGCCCGCGACCTTCACCTACCCACTCTGGTCCCTGCGCGCGGACTTCCGGATGTTCCGCTTCATGGTCGCGGGTCGCATGGACGCCGAGGTGGAGCGGTTTGCTGGTTTCGGCACCCCCGTTTCGAGCGTCGCACCAAAATCTGTAGACACCGTAAGTAGTTGATAATACATAAATAATACTGTGGATCGTGTCGACCGGGGCCCCCCACTCCGCTTGACCGGCCGGGGTGAGGAGGGCTAGACTTTTAGCCTCAAACAAGGTGCTGTCATGGTCGGTCGCATCGCGCTTACCCGCCGTTATCGCCGCCGGCTGAGCGGGGCGCGCCTCCTTCGGATGGAGGCCCCCCATCGCGTCTTCGGCGACACGTAGGCTCCCCGCAACCACCTCGCCGTCAACTGGTCGATCCAGCTTCAAAAGGGCGTGAGAGCGCCCTCGGTCCCGGGAGAGGAGCCCGTCATGTCGAAGGCCATCGTCGTCTCGATGAAGAACCACCTGAAGCCTCACAACGGCAAGTCACACCACCCGCACCACCGTCCGGGCGCCGACAAGCCGCGGCGCCGGCGGAAGGCCGCGGCGAGCACCGCTACGGCCCCTCCGAAGCCCCGGACGGGCATGTCCAAGAAGAAGCTCATCGAGGAGAGCCGGCGCTGGCTCTCGATCATCAACTCCCACAAGCTGAACGACTACAAGCGCCGCAAGGTCGTCACCGACACCCTCGACAACTTCCGGCTCTACTACAACAAGGGCTACCTCGAGTACCGGAAGTCGGTCACCGAGGGCGGGGAGTTCGCGGCCATCGAGTGGAGCGGCAAGGGCTCGTACTTCGAGGACATCACGGGGCGCAAGTTCATCGACTGCCTCGGGCGGCTACGGCATCTACTCGGCGGGGATCAACCACCCCAAGGTCGTGCGCGCGGTGAAGTCGCAGCTCGAGCGGATGCCCCTGTCGTCCCAGGAGCTCCTCGACCCGCTGCGCGGAGCCCTGGCCGAGCTGCTGGGCGAGCTGGCCCCCGGCGACCTCCAGTGCTGCTTCTTCATCAACAACGGGACCGACGCCATCGAAGGGGCCATGAAGCTGGCCCGCCTCTACACCAAGAAGCCCGGCTTCATCTCCTGCGTTCGCGGGTTCCACGGCAAGTCCTACGGCTCGCTCTCCCTGATGGGGAAGGGGGAGTACCGCCTCGCCTTCGAGCCGCTCCTCCAGGACACCTACTTCGTTCCCTTCGGCGACGCCGCGGCCGTGGAGGCCGAGCTGGCGCAAGGCCGAGGCGGTCGGGATGCTGATCGCCGCCGTGGTCGTCGAGCCCGTCCAGGGGGAGGCGGGCGCCATCGTCCCTCCCGCCGACTACTGGCCGCGCCTGCGCGAGATCTGCACGCGCTTCGGCGTGCTCCTCATCGCCGACGAGGTCCAGACCGGGATGGGCCGCACCGGGAAGATGTTCGCCGTCGAGCACTGGGACGTGGCTCCCGACATCATGTGCCTGGGGAAGGCCCTGGGCGGCGGCGTCATGCCTCTCTCGGCGTTCATGTCGACACCGGAGATCTGGAAGGTCCTCGAGCCGAACCCGTTCATCCACTCGTCGACGTTCGGCGGCAATCCCCTCGGCCTGCGCGCCGGGCATCGCGGCCGTGAACGTGACCCTCGAGGAAGACCTCCCCGGCCAGGCGGCCGTCGACGGGCGCCTACATGATGACCGAGCTCCAGAGGCTCCAGAAGCGCTTCTCCGACCACCTCGTGGAGGTCCGCGGGCTCGGCCTGCTCATCGGCCTCGAGTTCGTCGACTCGGAGTTCGGCTACGCCGTGGCGGCGGACCTCTTCAAGCGGGGGATCCTCGTGGCGGGGACCCTGCTGAACGCCAAGACGATTCGCATCGAGCCGGCCCTCAACATCCCCCGCGAGCCTCGTCGACGAGGTGCTGGAGAAGCTCGAGGACACCCTCGAGGAGCTGACGGAGTAGGGGACGCGGCCTGCTCCCTCACCCCTTGAGGTGGGGGAGCATCGCCTTGAACGCCGCGCTGTCGCTGCGGCCGAGCAGCTCGTAGACCGCCATCTCGGCGCTGGAGAGGGAGGCACCCGCCTTCTCCATCCGGGCGAGTCCCACCTGGCGGTTCGCATCGGTCCGCGAGCCCACGGCGTCGCCGGCCACGTGGACCGTGAAACCGGCGTCGAGCGCTCCGAGGACGGTCTGGGCCACGCAGATGTGCCCCTCGACGCCCGCCACGAGAAGCTGGTCACGGCCCACGAGGTCCTTCAGCCGGCTCCGAAACCCCTCGTCGCCGAAGCACCCGAACGACACCTTGTCGATGGGCACGACACCCGGTGCCGCTGCGAGGATCTCGGGGATCGTCGGCCCGAGCCCGCGAGCGTACTGGGTCGTCAGGACGACCGGCACGTCGAGAGCGCCTGAAAGGTGGAGCAGGAGCATGGCGTTCCGGACGACGGCGTCCCGGCCGTCGATCGCCGGGAGCAGCCTCTCCTGGAGGTCCACCAGAACCAGCACGGTCCGCGCCGGATCCAGGTGCTTTGAGGTCAAACGTGCCCGGCCCTGGCGCACTCGGGACAGAGGCTCTCCTCGACCTTCGCCGCGGCTCGATCGCGCAGGAACGTCTCGAGCTCGCTCCAGTAGCCCTTGGGGTCGCGCACCTTCTTGCAGCTGGTGCACACCGGCAGCATCCCCTGCAGCGCCCGTCGGTCGGTGATGTTTCGCGCCATGGAGAAGACGTACTGCGAGACGCCGCTCCGGTCGAGCAGCGCCGTGACGGCGATCTCGGCCCAGACAACCTCCCCGCTCTTTCCGATGTAGCGCTTTTCCGCCTTGTAACGGGGAACCTCGCCGCTCAGGAGCAGGGGCAGGAACTCGGCGTCCCGCTGGCGATCGTCGGGATGGGTGACCTCGGCGATGGTTCGGCCCATCATCTCGGCCTCGGTGTAGCCGAGCATCTTGCAGTAGGCATCGTTGACGTCGACGACCCTCTGGTTCTTGTCGACTACGACGATACCGACAGGGGCGTCCTCGAAGAGGGCCCGGAAGGCAGGATCCTGGAGAGACATGTCGACCTCCAGTGAAAGGCGCTGACGCAGGGCCCATTATTCCCCCGTCGGGGGATAAAACGCTACAATCCCCCGGCTCTTCACCCATGCGTGGCTCAGTTTCGATCCGCGGCCTCTCCAAGACCTTCGGGGACGTGCCGGCGCTCCAGAGCGTCGACCTCGAGGTGCGCGCGGGAGAGTTCCTGACGCTTCTCGGCCCCTCGGGGTGCGGAAAGACGACGCTCCTCCGCCTCATCGCCGGGTTCGAGGAGCCCGACGCGCGGGGCGATCCTGATCTCGGGGAACGACGTCGCGCCGCTGCCGGCCTACAAGCGTCCGGTCAACACCGTCTTCCAGCAGTACGCGCTCTTTCCCCACCGCACCGTGGCGGGGAACGTGGCCTTCGGCCTCGAGATGGACGGCTGTCCCCAAGAGCGAGGTCCCTGCCCGCGTGGCGAAGGCGCTGGACATGGTGCGCCTTCCCGGCTTCGGCGACCGGAGGATCGACCAGCTCTCGGGAGGGCAGAAGCAGCGCGTGGCCCTCGCCCGGGCCGTGGTCCTGGAGCCCGAGGTGCTGCTCCTCGACGAGCCCATGGCGGCTCTGGACCTGAAGCTCCGGAAGGAGATGCAGGTGGAGGTGAAGAACCTCCAGGAGCGCCTGAAGACCACGTTCATCTTCGTCACCCACGACCAGGACGAGGCCCTCATCATGAGCGACCGCATCGCCGTGATGAGCCATGGGCGCATCGAGCAGCTCGCGCCCCCCGAGGAGCTGTACGAGCGCCCCCGGACGCGCTTCGTGGCCGATTTCCTGGCCGTCAAGAACATCCTCGACGTGGACGTCGTGTCGGTGGACGGGGGACGGGTCTCGCTCAGGACGGCCGGCGGAGCGGCGATCGCCGCCGCGGCCGACGGTGGGTACGCCGCCGGCGGGCGGGCCTGCATCGGCGTGCGCCCCGAAAGCATCGCCATCGGCGGACGCGGCGACAACGTCTTCGCGGGGGTCCTCGACGACGAGATCTACCTGGGCGACTTCACGGACTGGCGGGTCCGAGTCGGCTCGGAGACCCTCACCGTTTCGGAGGGCGCCACGACAGCGCGGGGCCGGAAGCGCGGCGACCCGGTGCAGATCTCATTTGCCGCCGAGGCCGTCCTCCGTCTCGACGATGCCGGCCGCGACGCCAAGGCCTGAGGTGGGGTCAGGGGTCTTCGATGACCACCGTGAGGTTCTGATCCCCGATGGCGAACGCCTGGTGCACGGTTCCAGACACCCCGACGCGGGCGCCCCGCAGCGGCACGGCCTTGCGCGCCACCACGGCGATCCGGCCGGTCGCGTCCTCGAGATGGTAGAACTTCACGACCATCAGGTTCGTCGCGTCCACGACGGTGCCCTCGAGTTTCACCGACTTCCCCTCGTAGGCCGCCGGGTTCTCGAGGACGTCCTTGATGGACGTCGTGCGGAAGCGGCCGCATGCGGCCAGGGCGACGAGGAAGATCGCTGCGAAGACGACCGGGCCCCTGTTCGTCACGTCGCGATTCTACTGCCATGAGCCGGCACCCGGCGCCAGGCGATCCTCCTCCTGCTGCCTTGCGTTCTCGCTCTCGTCGTTCTCTTCGTCCTGCCCCAGTTCCTGATGTTCGAGGCCTCCCTCGGACGGCGCTCCGCCTACGGCGGCGTCATCCATGAATGGGCCCTCGGGAACTACGCTCGGGCGCTTCAGCCCCTCTACCTCCGAATCCTCGCCCGCAGCATCGGCCTCGCGTTTGCGACGACCGTGCTCTGCCTCCTGACGGCCTATCCCGTCGCCTACTGGCTGGGCCTGAAGGTCTCGCCGCGCTGGCGCAATGCCCTGCTCGTCCTCGTGATCCTCCCCTTCTGGACGAGCTTCCTGGTCCGCATGTACGCCTGGATCTTCATCCTCCGCTCCGAGGGGCTCGTGAACCTGTTCCTCGGCGGCCTCGGCCTTCCGCCCCTGAACCTGCTCTACAACGACATCGCCGTCATGATCGGGCAGGTCTACGGCGAGCTGCCGTTCATGATCCTGCCCCTCTACGCGTCGGTCGAGAAGCTGGACCGGACGCTTCTCGAGGCCGCGGCCGACCTGGGCGCCGGTCCCTCCCGCGCCCTGTGGCGCGTCACCATCCCCCTCACGGCGCCCGGCATCGTCGCCGGGTGCGTCCTCGTCTTCATCCCGTCCCTCGGGGCCTACCTCGCCCCCGACCTGCTGGGGGGCGCCCGCACCGTCTACATCGGGAACCTGATCCAGGCCCAGTTCGCCGTGGCCCGCGACATGCCCTTCGGCTCCGCGCTCTCCTTCATCCTGTCGCTGACCGTCCTGGGGTTGCTCTATCTCTTCCGCAAGCCCCTCCAGGCGACCGAGCAGTGATGACGGAGTCGCGGCGCGGGGGCGGAGGCTTGGGCGTGCTCGCCGGATTCAGCACCCTCGTCTACGTCTTCCTCTACGCGCCCCTCCTGGTCCTCGTCGTCTTCTCGTTCAACCGCGGCCGACTCACGGCGGCGTGGGAAGGCTTTACCCTGGCGTGGTACGCCAAGCTCTTCGCCAACCCCCAGATCCTCTCCTCGCTCCGCAACAGCCTGATCGTCGCGGCGGCCAGTACCTTGATCTGCACGGTCGTCGGCACGGCCGCGGCCCTCGCCTTCTTCCGCCACCGTTTCCGCAAGCAGGCGGCCCTGGACGCCCTGATCACGCTTCCCATCGTCGTCCCCGAGATCGTCCTCGCCTCGTCCCTCGTCCTGCTCTTCGCGGCCCTCGGGCTCCGCCTCGGGTTCCTCACCATCATCCTCGCCCACGTCGCGTTCTCGGTGTCGTACGCCGTCGTCGTGGTGAAGGCCCGGTTCGCCGGCTTCGACCGCAGCCTGGAGGAGGCGGCCATGGACCTGGGCGCGGGCCCCGCCGCCACGTTCTTCAAGGTCACGCTTCCCGGCATCTTCCCCGGCGTCCTGGCCGCCGCGCTCCTCGTCTTCGCGCTCTCGATCGACGACTACGTCATCACGTCCTTCGTGGCCGGCGTCGGGACCACGACCCTCCCGATCCAGATCTACTCCATGGTGCGGACCGGCATCTCCCCCGAGATCAACGCCGTGTCGACGCTCCTCCTGGCGGCGACGAGCCTCATGCTCTTCGCGGCCCATCGTCTGGAGCAGGGGCGCTCCGCGCGCGGAGCCGCCGTGCCGGTGATCCTCGGCCTCGGGATCCTGGCGACGCCCTTCATCTTCGGCCAGAACGGCGGTGTCGGGCGACAAGGTCCTGAACCTCTACATCTGGTCCAACTACATCTCCCCCGAGACGATCAAGAAGTTCGAGCAGCGCAACGGCGTCCGCGTGAACGTGGACCTCTACGACACCAACGAGGCGATGCTGGCGAAGGTCCAGACCGGGAACGTCTCTTACGACCTTCTCTGCCCTTCCAACTACCCGATCGAGAGCCTCCTCCACCAGAAGCTCCTCCGCCCCCTCGACCACTCCGCGCTGCCGCACCTGACGAACATCGATCCGCGCTTTCTCGACAAGCCCTACGACCCGGGGAACCGCTACTCGGTCCCGTATTTCTGGGGGAGCTGCGGGATCGCGTACGACAAGAAGCGCGTGGGCGCCGTGGATTCGTGGGGCGCCCTCTGGGACGCGCGCTACAAGGGGCGGGTCCTCATGCTCGACGACCCCCGCGAGACCATCGGGGCGACCCTCCTCTGGAAGGGCCTCAGCGTGAACGCCACCGAGCCCGCCAGCCTCGAGCTGGCGAAGCGCCTGCTCCTCGAGCAGAAGCCCCTGGTCAAGACGTACAACGCCTCCAACTTCGAGGACGTCCTGCTCTCGCGCGACGTCTGGATCGCCCAGGGGTGGAACGGCCAGTTCGCGAAGGTGATGGACGTGGACCACGACCTCGAGTACGTGATCCCCAAGGAGGGGGCGAGCCTCTTCGTGGACAGCCTGGTCATCCCCGCCTCGGCCCCGCACCCGGCCCTCGCCCACGCCTTCATCGACTTCACCCTCGAGGCGGAGATCGCCGCCGAGATCTGCCGGACGATGCGCTACTCGACCCCCAACCAGGCGGCGGTGCCGCTGCTCCCCGAGGACATCCGCCGGAACCACGCCATATTCCCCCCCGACGACGTGGTCGGGCGCCTGCAGCTCATCCAGGACATCGGAGAGACGACGGTGGCCTACGACCGCCTGTGGACCGAGGTCAAGACGAGCGAGTAGGCGCCTCGGCGCATCGCCGCATCACGTCCGGCGGACTCCCATGGCGGCGAGGACCTCGGCGGGGTAGCCCAGGGTCTCGAGGAGGCCTAGGGCGTTTCGGGCGCGCGAGAGGCCGGGGTGGAGTCGATGGACGGGAGCCGACGCGTCCCCTGGGCCGTGCCCGAAGTGGTAGCTGTCCAGGACCGGGATGAGGCTCTCGGCCAGGTCGGGATCGTGGGTCGCGGCGACGATGATCGCGCCCCGGGCCGCGAGGTGCTCCAGGATCGCTCTCGACGCCACGGCCCGATCCGTTGCGTTGGTACCGGCCAGCATCTCGTCGATGAGACAGAGGGGCGTCTCCTCGCCGTCGGTCGCCCGCACGAGGTCGAGAAGGCGCCGGCCTTCGGCCAGGAAGAGGCTCTCTCCCGCCTCCAGGCTGTCGACGATCGCCATCGAGGAGAGCACGCGCAGCGGCGTCGCCTCGTACCGGGCGCACGTGCAGGTGCAGAGCGTCCGCGCGAGTAGCGCGTTCACGCCCAGCGTTCGAAGGAACGTGGACTTCCCGGCCATGTTCATCCCTGTCACGAGGCAGCCTCGACGGCCGAGGACCACGGAGTTGGGCGTCGCGTCCTCCACGAGGGGATGAACCGCATCGTCCACCACGAGGGTGGCATCCCCATCGATCCACGACGGCTTCGTCCATCGGGGGAGGGCCGCGCGGAGGGAAGCCGTCGATTGGAGGGCGTCGATCTCGCCTATGGCCAGGAAGAGATCGCGCAGGGCCGGCCCGTGGCGCCGGACCAGGCGCAGGGCCGAAGGCAGGGCCTGCGCCTCCAGGAGGAGGAGAACGCTGACGTACTCGTAGAGGAGGTCGATGGGGCGCCCTCCCGAGACGAGCGCGAGGGGCCGCAGAACAGGCCTTGCGGCGCGAAGGCTGGCCCGGATCCGCTCCGTCCACCGGTCCAGGCTCGGGTCCCCAACCCGCGCGAGGCTACGTGCGGCCCTCAGCAAGGCCCCGAGCTCCGCGAGCGCCCCCGCCGTCTCTTGGTGCCGGATCCGCACCTTCTGATGGACGTAGACGTTGGCGGTGAAGACCACGGCAAGGGCCAGGAGCGCGGCGCCGCCGAACGCCACCGTGGCGACCGCCGTCGTCGCGCCCAGGAGGCCGAGGATCGCGAGGACGACGCGCGATTCGCCAGGCGCCTCCTCGTTCCCCCACAGGAGTTCCGCCAGATCGGCCTCGGCCCGGCACAGCCGGCCCGCGCCGGCCAGCGCGCTCCGGACATCGTCCCGCGCGCGCGCATCGGCCGAGAAGAAGGCGATCGCGCGGTCGCGCTCCTCCAGCGTTCGCGGCGAAGCCGTGGGCGTCCGCAGCGTCCGGTAGAGGACGAGGCGCCCGGGGCCGGAGAGCGTCCGGTCCGCGTAGGCGAACACCCGGTCCATGTCGAGATCCGCCCATGTCTGATCGTCCACCGTGGAGGTGTCGTCGACGGGCGCGGCAAGGCTCCACCGCCGGTAGACCTCGAACGCCCGGTGGCGCTCGACGGCCTTGCCCCATTGGGCCCGGAGAGCCAGGGCCTGGCGCGCGCCTCGGCGCCGCTCCACCGTCGCCCACAGGATCGCCGCCACGGAGACCGCGGCGAGCAGGAGCGGGAGGGGGGGCACTACTCGCCGCTCACGGTCATCCGCCGTATTCGGAGCGTCGGTGCCGCGACGGAGCCGCGGAACACGAGGTCGTTTCCGACGGCGTCGATGTCCTTCAGCATGTCCTTCAGGTTTCCGGCGATCGTGACCTCGTGGACCGGGTGGGTCAGCGCCCCCTTCTCGATCCAGTGGCCCACGGCTCCCTGGGAGTAGTCTCCGGAGACCAGGTTGACGCCGAAGCCGATGAGGTCGGTGACGTAGAGCCCGCGCTCCACGCCTGCCGAGGATCTGCTCCGGAGAGGTGTCTCCCGGCTCGAGGAACAGGTTGGAGGCGCCGACCGAGGGTCCGCCCGCGACACCGCGCCGGGCGCTGCCGGTGGCCCGGGCGCCGATCTTCCGCGCGGCGTACGAATCGCACAGGTAGTGGCGGAGCACGCCGCGCTCGACGGGGACGTTGCGGCGCGTCGGCAGCCCCTCGCCGTCGAACGGGCGCGAGCCCAGGCCCCGGGGGCGCCGGCCGTCGTCCACCACGGTGAGCAGCGGCGACGCCACGGTCTCCCCGAGGCGGTCCTTCAGGAACGTCGCGTTGCGGAAGACCGCGTAGCCCGACAGCGCGCCGAAGACGTGGCCCAGGAGATCGGCGGCGGTCTCGGGGTCGAAGACCACGGGGACCTCGGCGGTGGGCACCTTCCGCGCGCCGAGGCGCCGCAGCGTTCGCTCCGCGGCGACCCGGCCGACCTCTTCCGGCGGGAGCAGGTCGCCGAGGCCTCGCCCCGACGTGTACCAGTAGTCGCGCTCCATCTGGCCGTCGCGCTGTCCCACGGGGACGACCGACAGCGAGACGGCCGACGACCGGTAGGCCCCCAGGAAGCCGAGGGAGTTGGCCAGGACCACCGTGTCCTCCCCCGACCCGTAGTGTCCGCCGTCGGAGTTCACGATCTCGGCCGAGACGCCGCGAGGGCCGTGGCCTCGGCCCGCCGCGCCCGCTCGATCCGCTCCTCGGTGGGAAGCGCCGCCGGAGACGGATCGTGGAGGCCCAGCTCGACGGGCTCGGCAGGGATCATCTCGTCGGGAAGGCCGGCCGCGGCGTCCTCGCCCGTGGCGCGGGCCATCGACACGGTCTCGGCCACGAGCCCCGCGAGGGCCCCCTGCGAGAAATCCGAGGTGTAGGAGGTGGCGGTGCGGCGGCCGACGAAGACCCGGATGCCGAGGGCCTTGCTCCCCGCGTCGGTGAGCTTCTCCACCTCGCCCTTGCGCACCGTCACGGAGAAGTCGGTCCCCTCGGCGATCAGGACGTCCGCGGCGTCGGCCCCGGATGCCCGCGCCTTCGCCAGGAGATCGAGGGCGAGATCGCGATGGTCCATTTGCGGCGCTCATTCTGCCACGGTACCCTTGCCGCCGTATGACCGCCCCGACCGCGAGCGTTCCTGAAGCGGTCCCCGACACGAGCGGCATCGCCGGCCACCCGAAGGGCCTCTCCACCCTCTTCTTCACCGAGATGTGGGAGCGCTTCAGCTACTACGGCATGAGGGCGATCCTCATGCTGTTCATGGTCACGCCGGTGGCGGCGGGTGGCCTCGGCTTCGACACGGCGAAGGCCGCGGGCATCTACGGCCTCTACACCGGCTCCGTCTACTTCACGACGATTCCCGGCGGCTGGATCGCCGACCGGCTCCTCGGCCTGCGGCGCGCCGTGCTCGTGGGCGGCGTCCTCATCGCGTGCGGCCACTACTCGCTGCTGCTGGCGCGCACGACGCAGTTCTTCTACGCCGGGCTCGTCCTGATCATCCTCGGCACCGGCCTCCTGAAGGCCAACATCAGCGCCATCGTGGGGCAGCTCTACGCGCCCGACGACACGCGCCGCGACGCCGGCTTCTCGATCTTCTACATGGGCATCAACCTCGGGGGCTTCATCAGCCCGCTCATCTGCGGCGGCCTCGCCCAGAAGATCGGATGGCATTGGGGGTTCGGCGCCGCCGGAGTCGGGATGACCCTGGGGCTCGTCCAGTACGTGCTCGGCCAACGCCGCTTCGGCCGCGCCGGCCTTCTGGTCGCGCCTCCGCAGGGCGCCTCGATCCTCTGGGCGAAGGGCATCGCCGGTGTGGTCCTCGCGGGCCTGGGCCTCTGGGCGGTCTGGCCCTGGCGCGACTACGTGGTGCTGGCGGGAACCGCGGGGCTCTTCTTCTGGCTCCTCCGCACGGGCGCCGACACGCCCGTGGAGCGGAAGCGCATCGGCGCCATCATGATGCTCTTCGTCTTCGCGGTCCTCTTCTGGATCGGCTTCGAGCAGGCCGGGTCCAGCCTCACGCTCTTCGCGGACCAGAACACGAACAACACGATCCTGGGCTGGGTCTTTCCCTCGAGCTGGTACCAATCGGTCGAGTCCTTCTTCGTCGTGACCCTGGCTCCCGTCTTTGCATGGCTCTGGATGCGGCTCGGCAAGCGGGAGCCGTCGAGCCCGGCGAAGTTCGCGTACGCGCTCCTCTCCCTGAGCGTCGGCTTTCTCGCCATCGCGGTCGCCGCCCACCTCTGCGCGGCCGGCGGCGTGCGCGTCAGCCCCTGGTGGCTCATCGCCCTCTACTTCTTCCACGCCCTCGGGGAGCTGAGCCTCTCGCCCGTGGGCTTGAGCACCGTCACCAAGCTGGCGCCGGCCCGGATCGTGGGGATGATGATGGGGGTCTGGTTCCTCGCCCTGTCCCTGGGGAACTTCCTCGCGGGGAACGTGGCGGGCTTCTTCGACCGTCTGCCGCTACCGCAGCTCTTCGGGGCGGTCTGCCTGACGACCGCTTGTTCCGCGCTCGCCCTGGCGCTCCTCGTGAAGCCCATCCGCGCCCTCATGGGCGGGGTTCACTAGGCCGCTCGGGCCGTCCGTCTCAGCGGGCCGCCGTCGCCTCGTGGACGACCTTGCCGCCGACGACGGTCTCGACCACCTGTGTCTTGGCGATGTCCTCGGCGGGGACGGTCAGGGGATTGCGGTCGAGCACGATGAGATCGGCGAACTTGCCGACCTCGAGGGAGCCGGTCGCCTGGTCCTGGTGAAGCTCGTAGGCCGCGTTGATGGTTGCGGCTCGGAGCACGGCCTCGCGCGACAAGCCAGGGTCGTCGCCCAGCCGGCCCCGGTATTCGGGCGGTGCGTCGGGCGTGTTGGTGCGGGTGACGCCCACCTTGAGCGCAAACCACTCGTCCAGAGCGTCCACCGGCCAGTCGCTGCCAAAGGCGATGCGAGCCCCCGCCGCCGCCAGGAGGCCCGCCGGCTCGAGGATCTTCATGCGCGACGGGACCGAAGTAGTCCTTCAGCCCCATGGTGTCGCCCGCCGGCTTGCCCCACTGGAACGAGAGCACCGGCGTTGCGTCCAGCTCCTTGTAACGCGGGAAGTCGGCGGGATCGACGATCTCGTCGTGGGCGATGGCCGTACGGATGTCGACGCCCGGGAGCGCCTTCCGGAGCGCAGCGATGCCGTCGAGGGCCGCGCGGACGGCGCCGTCGCCGTCGGCGTGCATGTGGGGATCGATCCCGGCGCGGCCGAGCCCCACGAGAATCGTCGCGAGGGGCTCGGCGGGGAAGTAGACCGCGGGTCCGCGGCTCGGACCCGGGAGGTAGGGTTCGAGCACAGCGCCCGTGAGGGCCGGCGCGGCGATGACCCCGTCCATGAAGAGCTTCGCATTCCGAACCGTGATGCCGGGCGCCGGCGAGATGGCGCCTTCGTCGTACTGCTTCGCGAAGCCCGCGATCCGCGCCACGGCGCCCTTCGGATCGCCCGCCTCCGCGGGTTCGATCGGCGGCGCGAAGTGGGCTCGAGCCGTCAGGCCGCCGGCTCGCCGCACGGCCGCGAACGCCGCCATGTCCGCGGGCCGCGCGACCGCGTCGAGGAAGCTCGTGACTCCCTGGGCGTTCATCGCCTTGAGGGCGACCTTCGCGGCCGCCACGTCCTCCTCGGCCGTCGGCTTGGGGATCAACGAGCCGAACACCTCGAATGCGGCGTCTTCGAGCAGGCCGGTGGGCTGCCCGCTTGCGTCGCGCCAGATCTTGCCGCCCACCGGATCGGGTGTGGTCGCGGTGATCTTCGCGAGCTGCAGGGCGCGCGTGTTGGCGAGCACGGTATGACCGAAGGACGAGCGGATGATGACGGGGCGCCTGGTCTTCAGCACGTCGAGGGCGGCCCGTGTCGTCTTGACGCCCGCCGGCCGCATGCTCTCCTGGAACCAGCTCACGACCTCGAGCCACGTGTCGGGTTCCCTGGACGCCGTGCGGTCCAGGCACGCCTGGACCCGTTGCTGCAGCTCGCCAACCGTAAGCGAGTCGTAGTCGAGCCCGCACTTCATGAGCTGCCCGCCGGCCTCGAGGGGGTGCATGTGGCCGTCCTGGAGGCCGGGCATCAGGAATCGGCCGTGCAGGTCCACGGAAACGGTCGCCGCCCCGACGAAGGGTGCAACGTCGGCGTTGCTCCCCACGAAGACGATCCGGCCGTCGCGAATCGCCAACGCTTCGGCGCTCGGATGGGCGGTATCGGCGGTGAAGAGGACGCCGTTGCGGTAGACGCGGTCGGCGGGGCCGTCGGCCCACACGGTGGCCGACCCGACCAGGACGAGTGAGAGTGCCGCATGCCGAGTGGATGTCATGGCGCGAATCTTATTCGAAACGGCGTCGTCTCGCCGTCGGGAGGTTCGGTGGCGAGCCGCCTAGGGCAACGGCGCTTCCTCGATCTCGTGGAAGCGGCGCATGTCGACGCGGGTCGCATCGCCCGCCTTGCGGTACATGTCGGCGAACTTCGCCCCCACCACGATCTCGTCGAAGCGATAGGACGAGCGGGCGTGGACCGTCTGGGCGAACGTCTCGTCCACCCCCGTGAGGAGGATGAAGAGCTCGGCGTTCGACGCGGCCAGGTCCTCGGCGGTGACGCCTCGAAGGGGGCTCGCCTCGTCGATGGGGTGGACGACCACCCACTGGATCGGGAAGAAGGCCACCTTGCTCCGCTCGAGGGGGAGGAGGTCGAAGCGCCGGACCCGCTTCCCGTCGTGGGTCTCCAGCCGGCTGAACATGACCTTGGCTTCCACCTCGATGAGCTGGTTGTTCCGCTCGTTGATGATCCGGAACTCGAAGGCCGTGATGCCCCGATAGGGGGCTATGACGGCTCTCTCGCTGAAGAGGATCTTCGCCCGGGGCTGGGAGAAGCGGGCGAAGGCGAGGGCCGTGGCCATGGCGAAGCCCAGGAGGCCGACGAAGGCCTCGACGGCCACGAGGATGTTGGCGGCGAGGCCCACGGGGCTGATCCGGCCGTAGCCGATCGTGGCGATGGTCTGGACGCTGAAGAAGAAGCAGTCCAGCGCATGGCCCGTCGCGCTGATTCCCAATGTCCCCGCGAGGGCCTCGGGGCCGCAAAGGAAGTAGCCCGCGGCGAAGCCGCAGTTGACGACGAGATAGGCCGCGATGATCACGAGGTAGAAGCGCGGCCACGAGATCGTCAGCATCGCGTGATACGGGCTGAACGCGCGGAGGAACGGCATCCCCTCCCGCGACACGTTGAAGGTGCCGTCGCGGTTGAGCATTCGCCGCCCCTGGTCCGCGACGCGTCCGCCGAAGCCGAGATCCTGGGGCTCGCTCCGCGTCCCCTCGACCGCCGCCTGCGTGCTCACGCTCCGAGTCTACGTCAGGGGCTGGGGGGAGTGGTCGCCGCCGCGGCGCCGGCCCGCTGGACCTCGGCCAGCTGCCTTCCCACGTCGTGCTTCCACGCGGCGAGGCGCTGCCTGAGACGCCGGACGCGCTGTGCTTCCTGCTTGGCTGCGTTCAGTCCCTCGGCGGGGTCGGTCTTCAGGTTGTACAGCTCGTCGCGTCCCTCGGTGGCGTTGTAGATGTACTTCCAGTCCCCCTCGCGGACGCCCAGCAGGTAGTCGTCGTTGGCCGCGTAGAAGTAGGCCCGCGGCGGCCGCAGGCGGTCGAAGAGGCTCCGCCCGTGCCACGACGGGGACGGAGGCAGGCCGAGCACGTCGGCGAGCGTCGGGTTCACGTCCACGTGGCTCCCCACCGACGGCCGATCTCACGCGCCTCGGGTAGAGACGAGGGTTCCACAGCATGAACGGGACGCGGACGTTCTCCTCGTAGACGCGCGCCCCGTGGCCCCACGTGGGATGGGGATCGCCGAAGGCCTCGCCGTGGTCTCCCGTCACGACCACGAGCGTGTCGTCGGCCATGTCCCGCTCCCGGAGACCGTCGAAGATCCGGCCCACCTGACGGTCCACCTCGGCGAGGGTGTTCAGGTAGCGGCCGAGGTCGTAGTCGTCGGGAGGGAGCGGCCCGCCCTCGAAGAAGTCCACGAAGGGACGATCGGGGCTCGGCTCGTAGGGGTGATGGCTCTGGGACGTCCAGGCCATGGCGAAGAACGGCGTCTGGCAGTCGAGGTCGATCCATCGCAGGAGGCCGTCGGCCAGGAAGCGGTCCTCGCATCCCCAGGACGTTCGCGCCTCGCAGCCGAGATCCGCCGCGTCGATGATGTCGTCGAACCCCCGGTTGCGCAGGAAACCGCCGCCCCCGGCGTAGGCGAGGTCGCCCGAGTGCATGAAGACGGTGCGGTAGCCCCGCGTCTTGAGGACGTCTGCCAGGGTGGTTCCGGGGAAGGTCGGGGTACTCGACCGTGTACTCGCGCCAGGTCATGTAGGGGAAGATCGACAGCGTGATCGCCGCCATGGCGTTGGCGCTCATCCCCACGTGGGAGTAGAAGTTGTCGAAGACGAGGGCGTGGCTCGACTCGGCCTCCAGGACGGGTGTCGTCTTGTACCGGCTGCCGTAGAGGCTCAGGTATCGCGTCCCAGTCGATTCGAGGATCAGGAAGATGACGTTCTTCGGCCTTGCTCCCGGCGGCACGCGGGCCCGCGTCGCCGGCCTGGTCGTCACCTCGAAGTCCCGGAGAAACTCGGGGGGGAAGGCCTCGGCCGCCGACAGGGCTCTGTCCCCCGACGATCTCCTCCACGTAGGACGCGGCGAGCACCCAGTGGGGGCTCTCGACGATCAAGCGATCGGACCGGTCCCTCCAGGGACCCTCGGCCTCCTGGCGCGCGCGGAGGGCGCCCGCGAGCACCAGCGTCGCCGCGAGGGCCTCGAGGAGGAAGGCGCGTCGCGTTCGGGGAAGGGGGAACGCGCGGCTCGTGGCCCAGAGCCCCACCGCGTAGAGCACGGGCGCGCCCACGAACGCCGCCACGAGCGGCCCGCTCAGGAAGCTGCCGAGAGACGAGCGCATGCTGCCCATGTCTCCGGCGAGGTAGAGGAGCGGGTAGGTGAGGGGGGAGCGCAGGTACGCGAAGATCTGAACGCTCGCCACGCCGTAGATCACGCAGACGACACCGAAGCCGACAAGCCCGCGGTAGAGGAGGCGCTGGGCCCGGGGCCAGCGCGCTCGCCGCGGCCAGGAGCGCCTCGGCCACGACGAAGACGCCGAGCGCGAAAAGGACGTCGGCGTGGGCGCTGGCTGCGAGGTCGCGCCCCCACTCCGACAGGCCCTTCCGGTCGAGCTGTGGCGCGCTCCAATGGGCCGCCTTGGCGGCCACGAGAGCCACCGCGAGCCACGCCGACGGCCAGAGTGCCGTCGGAGAGGCCGCTCGCGCGGCGCGTTCTGGGGGGGGGGTCTCGTCAGGCATGGCCGAGGGCGGCGCGAGCCTCCGGCAGGTCGTGGTAGCTGATCAGGCGGATCCCCTCGTCGCGGATGATTCCGGGGATCTCGGGATCGCAGAGCGTCGCGAGCTCGAGCTCGCGGTCCTGGTCGTAGACGTAGTGGACGGCGGGGTCGCTGTAGCCCGGGTGAACGGCGAGCTCGAAGATGCCGTTCACGATCTCGCTCCGCAGGATCTGGGCGAGCGTGGCCACGCTCACCTTGGACGGGTCGGAGACGCCGTACTCGCCACTGGGCGTAGAAGCCTCCCTTGAAGGTGACCGGCGGCTGCTCCCGGAGCGGCACGCCGTGCTCCTTCGCCAGGGCCTGGAACACCGAGGGGCAGAACCGATGGACGTGCTGGTGGCCGTCGATGTGGGTCGGCCGCCGGCCGACCAGGTCCACGAAGCGGTCGAACTGGCGCCGCAGCTCGGCGCTCGCAGACCGCGGGATCGTCGAACTCGACGAGACGCTCCGCCTCGTTGGTGAAGTTCACGTGAAGGCCCAGCGACAGGTCCTTCCGGTCCTCGGCCATCCGCACGGCCTCGCTCCGTCCCCGGGGTGTTGACCATGAGGCCCGCGGAGGTGACGACGCCCCGGTCCATGCACTCGACGATGCCGCGGTTCACGCCGCGCGCCGTAGCCGAAGTCGTCGGCGTTGACGATCAGGTACCTCACAGGCCGATGTCCTCGACGAAGCGGCGGCAGACGCTCGCCGGCCTCGAGGTGACTCCTCGGCGACAGCGCGCGCCGCGCGGCAGGCCTTCGGGTAGTCCGACTCGACGGCGTCCACGGCGGCGAGGACGTCGTCCATCGTCCGGAAGGCGAAGAGCCCCTCGCCCGTGGGCAGGAACCGCTCGAAGCCGGTGCTCTGTGCGATGACCGGCTTTCCGGACGCGAGGTAGCAGGCGTCGCGCTCGCTGAACCATCCGCTCCGGAGGCGCACGTTCTGGTCCTTGGCCACCGTCCACTCCGCCCGCGAGCCGCGGAAGAACTCCTGGTAGCGCCACGGGTCGAGGGACATCTCGAGGGGGCTCGAGAGGCGGAATCCCTTCTCGAGGAGGAGGCGCCTGTCGGCGTCGTCGTCCACGTTCAGGCAGAGGTCGAAGGAGACGCCGGGCCGCCGCTTCGGGAGGTCCAGGAACTTCAGGAACTCGTGGTGCTTGCTCCAGAAGTACGTCTCGCCCCGCCACTCGATGTCGTTCCCCTTCTGGCGCCAGTTGCCGATGGTCGTGTAGCTCGGCGCCGCGGCGTCGAAGGCCATCGGCCAGAGATCGAGGTCGACGGGCTGCCGCGTCTTCAGATAGCGGAAGCCCCCCAGGGGCACGCCGCAGTCGGCCTCCCCGTAGTTCTCGCCGTAGGTCACGATCGTGTCGTGGGCGCTGAAGTGCGGCGCGGGTCTTCTCCTTGCCGTTCGCCAGCTCGAGCTGGTTCGTCACGGGGTCGGTCTCGACGTAGATGCGCCGCCGGGCGAGCGCGTGGTCCTCGTTCAGGACCGTGGATCCGCAGACGTTCAGCAGGGCGTCGCAGTCGCGGTAGAGCTGGAGCAGCCGCGTCCCGCGAGAGGCCGAAGCATTCGGCGCGGGTCCCGGTAGAGGGCCCGGTACGCCCACTTCCCTTCGAGACCGATCCTCTTCATCGAGCCCGCCGAGGTACGCCGACCGCGTAGCTCGGATCGTCGGTCATCGAGTTGACCCGGGGGTCGTAGGGCCAGGTCGCGTCGTCCTCGACGTAGTAGACGTCGTGGCCGAGTCGCTTCAGCCCCGCAGCCAGTTGAGATAGAGCCACGTCTGGCCGCCGAAGGGGCACCGTCCCATCATGCCGAGGACGACCAGGAGGCGCGATCCGGACGGGCGAGTCACGAGGCCTCGAAGGCCGTGTCGGGCAGGCCCTTGTCGGCGCTGTGGCGGGTCCAGAGCGCGTGGTAGCGCCCGCGGCGCGCCAGCAGCTCGTCGTGGGTTCCGATGCTCCACGATCTCGCCGCGCTCCAGGACGACGATCCGGTCGGCGATCCGCGCGGTGCTCAGGCGATGGGCGATGATGATCGCCGTCCGTCCCCGGAGCATCTCCTCGACGTTCTTCCAGACCACCGCCTCGGTGCCGACGTCGAGGGAGCTCGTGGGCTCGTCGAGGACCAGGATCGGCGTCTCCCGAAGGAGCGCCCGTGCCAAGCCCATGCGCTGCCGCTGGCCTCCCGAGAGATCGACGCCGTCCTGGGCCAGGACCGTGTCGTAGCCCTTCGGCATCTCGAGGATGAAGGGCTCGGCCTCGGCTTTCTGCGCCGCGGCCCGGACCTGGGCCAGGGAGACGTCGTCGACGGATCCGCAGGCGATGTTGTCGAAGACCGAGGTACGAAACAGGATCGGCTCCTGGAGCAGGAGCGTGACCTGTCGGCGCAGGGAGACCAGGGTGACCCTCCTCAGGTCGTGGCCGTCGATGGTCACGCGCCCCTTCTGCGGGTCGAAGAAGCGGAGGACGAGGCTCGCGAGCGTGCTCTTGCCCGGCGCCGGTTCGCCCCACGAGGGCGATCTTCTCTCCCGGGGCGATGCGCAGCGTCACGTTCTTGAGCACCGGCCTGGCCTCGTCGTAGCCGAAGGTCACGTCGTCGAGGCGGATCTCGCCGCGCGACCGACGGCAGCGGCCGGGCGTCGGGAGCGTCCCGGATGTCCGGCTGGACGTCGAGGACGGCGAAGACGCGGTCGAGTCCCGCCCGGGCCGAGGACAGCTCCTTCAGGTTCTGGGCGATGTTCTGGACGGGCTGGTACATGTCCTTCAGGTAGGCGAGGAAGATCGTGAGGGCGCCCGATGGTCAGCTTGCCCGTCAGCACCTGGTGGGCGCCGACCCATACGAGGCTCGCGGTGCCGAGTGCCAGGACCGAGTCGACGATGAGGATGAAGAGGGTCTCGGTGCTGTAGAGGCGGAGAGAGAGGGCGAGGCTCCGCTCGCTTCCCTTCCGGAACTCGGCGACGGCGCGTTCCTCGCGGCCGTACGCCTGGATCAGCTTGACGGCGCCGATGATCGTCTCGGCGCGACTGTAGAGGTCGCTCTCGGCCTCCTTGGACGCGGTGGCGTGGCCGTGGATCCGGGAGCTGAGGCGCGAGATGGCCAGGTAAAGGAGCGGCGCCACGCTGATCGCCACCAGGGCGAGCGTGACGTCGTAGCGAACCATCACGGTGAACATCCCCGTGAGCATGATGGCCGCGCTCACCAGGGGGAGAGCCCCGTTCATGACCATCCCCTGGATGGAGAACGTGTCGGCCATGACGCGGTAGAGGAGGTCCCCCGTCTGCTGCTGGTAGTGGAACTTCAGGGACAGCTTCTGGAGGTGGGCGTAGATCTCGGTCCGGAGGTCGTTGACCATCCGCTGCCCGACGTCGATGGTCAGATAGTTGGCGCCCACGGTCGTCGCGCCGAGGGCCACGGTGACCACGACGATCGACGCCGCCGCAAGAGCGAGGAGCGCCTCGGTTCCCAGGGGGGACAGGAGCGGTCTCAGGAGGCGCGGCAGGGGCCTGCCTCCCAGGACGACGTCGAGGACGATGGCCAGCGGCACCGGGCGGACCAGCTCGAGGGCGATTCCCACCGCGGTCAGCCCGACCCCGCCGGCGAAGCGGACACGGTGCGGCCTGAGGTACCCCAGGACCCTCTTGAGGACGGACCCTGGGCTGGCGTGGCGCAATTCCATGGCCGTGGCGTCGAGGCTCAGAGCTTGAGCGCCTCTCCGGCCGTCGCGGCCACGCCTTTCGCGGGCTCCCCGGGGGCCGGCTCGCGCCCCTTCTCGCGTCCGAGGACGTGAGCGGCGCCGACGACGCTCATCCCGAGCGTTTCGGCCGTGGTCAGGATGCAGGCGAGCACAGTGCGGCCCAGGCGTCGCCGCGAGGAGCCGAGGCGCCAGAGGATCGCGGCGAAGAAGGGCGCCATCACGATTCCCCAGCGGAGGTCCACGACCCCGCCGATGACCAGGACGTAGGCGAGGAGCCCGACCAGCGCGTTGTTGTAGAGGGTCGAGCGCATCCTCATGCGCAGGCGCGTGAGGCGCTTTCCCTCGCCGTGGTTCTCCGTGACGGTCGCCACGTCGACCTTGCACCAGCGGTCACCGTAGAAGCGCACGTCCCACGGAGTCCATCCAGGATCCACCCGCACGAACCACTTGTGGCGCGCCGCGAGGGCCAGGCTCTCCTCGAGGAGGCGCTCGCGGCCCACTCCGGAGTCGCTCCAGAGATCGAGGGTCTCCCGCGAGACGATGCCGCGGGCGCGGCGCTCCCACGCCTCCCGGATCTCCCGCAGGCTCTCCGGGATCTCGATGGTCTTGAAGCGCGTCTTGTACCGGGCCCAGCCCCGCTCGACGGGCTGCGCGATGTGCATCGCAGCGATGAGGAGGCGCGACCAGCGCCGCCGCTGGTGGATCGGCGGGCTCGCCTGCCCGGCCACCATATAGCTCACGGTCACCGTCGTCAGCATCATCAAGCAGCGGCAGCACGAAGAAGGGGTTCCGCATCTGGGACAGCGTGGAGGTCTCCAGGGACCCGAGGCCCGATTCCGTGACGAGGATCAGTGCCGGGCGGAAGACCGCCGCGAGGCCGAGGAGGCCGCAGACGGCCAGCCACCACTCGAAGGAGAGGACCATCAGGGGCCACCAGATCTGCGGAGGCTGGTAGATCGTCTGGAACATCCCGGATCCGAAGATGCCGTAGTGGATGACCGGCTGGCCGACGTTGAGCCCCAGGCCCGCGCGCGTGTAGATGCGCCCCGCCCAGGACAGGTCGGCCCGGAAGCCGCGGAACTTCTCGGGGTGCTTGCGCTTCAGGAGCGCCTCGGCCGTGCCGTAGCCCCGCTGCTGCTTGAGGTACGCCCGCACGGTGCTGCGGCGGTGGTGCCAGACCATGGCCGCCGGGCTGTAGACGATGTGCTCCCCCTGCTCCTGGAGGCGCCAGCAGACGTCGACGTCGTCTCCGGCGGCGCGGTACGCCGCGTCGAAGCCCTGGATGGACCGGAGGCGATCGGCCCAGAACGCCATGTTGCAGCCCGGGACGTGCTCGGCGACGTTGTCGTCGATCAGGATGTGGGCGGGTGTTCCCGGGCTCGCCGAGACGCAGGCCGCCACCGGGCCGTCGTTCGTGGGCAGGAGGTTCGGGCCGCCCACGCCCGAGGCGTCGGACTCGAGGAGCTTGGCGACGAGGAAGTAGAGCCAGTCCTCGTCGGCGAAGCAGTCGTCGTCGGTGTAGGCGATGATCTCGCCGGTGGCCAGGTCCATGCCGACGTTCCGGGCCACGGACAATCCCTTGTTGGGCTGGTAGTGGTAGCGCACCTTGGGGTAGCGCGACGCGATCTCCGCCGTGGAGTCCGTGGATCCGTCGTTGACGAGGACCACCTCGTAGTCGGGATAGCGGAGCTTCTGAGGGAGCGGAGGGCCCCGTCGAGGGTCTTCGATCCGTTGTAGGAGCACACCACCACCGAGACCTTGGGGTAGCGCTCCAGGGGAGGGAGCGGGTCTCCGCGGTAGACCTCCGCCACCCTGTCGAAGACGGGCTTCGGCGTGCGATCCACTCCCACGAGGCCGAAGGCCCAGTCGGTGATGAGATGCCCTCCCGTGAACCATTCGTCGGTGTACGAGAAGATGCACGTCCCCGCGAGACCGCACCGAAAGACCTCCTCGAGGTGCATGGCCACGAGGTCCGCCTGCTCGTTCTCGCCGTTCCGGATCGAGTCGATCCCGTATTCGCCCAGCAGGAGCGGCTTCTCGTCGGCCTGGTTCTGGAGGCGCTGGAGGTACGCCCTGAACTTCTCCCGCTTGTGGAGGTAGACGTTCATGGCGTAGAAGTCGACCGACTCGGGGTGGAGGTACTCGGTGGGCGGGAAGCTCGCGAACGTGACGAGGGCCTCGGCGTCCTCCTGCTTCGCCGTGTCGACCAGCTCCTCGAGGAACGTCTTGACGCGCCCCGCTCCCGACCAGCGGACCACGTCGGGGGGGATCTCGTTGGCGACGCTCAACGCGAACAGCCCGGCGTGCCCGCGGCTCGAGCGCGCCGCTTCCCGAACCGCCCTTCGGCCGCTCTCGCGATCCACGCGGCTGTCGAGGAAGCAGCGGTGCTTCGACCAGGGAACGTCGACCAGCACCCGGATGTCGTTGGCCAGGGCCGTGTCGAGGATGTTCCTCGGCGGCGCATGGTAGACGCGGACGGTGTTGGCGCCCAGGCTCCGGATCTGCCGGAAGTCGGCGTCGATCTGCGGGGACTCGGGGAGCGGCACCCCCGCCGGGCCTGGGAGGAAGGGCCCGTAGGTGACTCCCTTCACCCAGTACTTCTCGTCCCCGAGCCGGAAGAACTTCCCGTCGACGCGGACGCGCCGCGCGCTGGAGGCCCGGCCCCCGTCGCCAGTGGTGGACGACATCGCTTCGCTCATGAACTCGGCCTCTTCCCCTGGAGGGAACAGCTCGTCCCCCCGTCCCATCGCGCAGACTCCGACTGCTCGCCAGGTGGGGCGAAGAGGCCGCTTCGCCGTATGCCGGTGCGCTTCCGCCTATTATCACGGAGTCGATTCCCGGTGTCGAGCGAGGGGCCGGGAACGGAGGGCCGATGAGCCGGTTCCGCCTCGTCGTCGAGTTCGCCGGCACGCGCTACAGCGGCTGGCAGATCCAGAAGAACGCCCGCACGGTCCAGGGGGAGATCGCCGCGGCCGTGCGCCTCGTCTCGGGGCGGACCGACTTCGAGCTGTACGGGTCCGGCCGCACCGACGCGGGCGTCCACGCCCTGGGGCAGGTGGCGCATCTGGACCTCGAGACCAAGCTCGCTCCCGTGCCTTTGCTCCACGAGCTGAACGACCGGCTCCCCGCCGACATCCACATCCTCTCGGCCGAGAAGGTGCCTCGCGCCTTCCACGCGCGCCACGACGCCGTCAGCCGGAGCTACCTCTACCAGATCTCCCGGCGCCGGACCGCCTTCGCCAAGCCCTTCGTCTGGTGGATCAAGGATCCCCTCGACGTCGCGCGCATGCGCCAGGCCGCGCCCCACTTCGAGGGGATGAACGACTTTCGCTCGTTCACGGACGCGGACCCCGAGGAGAAGTCGACGCGGGTCCTTCTGGAAGGGATCGAGATCGCCGAGGAGGGAGCGCTCATCCTGATCCGCATCCGGGGCTCGCACTTTCTCTGGAAGATGGTTCGCCGGATCGTCGGCGTTCTCGCCGAGGTGGGCCGGGGCGCCATCGTGCCCCGGGACGTGGCGCGCCTCTTCGCCGAGGATTCGGGAGTCCCGGCGCGCCTGACGGCGCCCCCCTCCGGCCTCTTCCTGGAGCGAGTCTTCTACAAGGGGGGCGAGCGGTCCGCTCCCCTCAAGGGAACCGTCCACGTCCCCAAGAACCCGATTTGAACCAGGAGGCGCCCATGACGACATCGAACCCGCTCCGTCGAGGTTTCCTGCAAGGTCTGCTCGCCGCTTCCGGCGCGTCGGCCGCGTTCGGAGCGACCGCCCCGCGGCCGGCGCCCGTCTCTGGCGACCGGCGCACCCTCCCCGACTACGCGCGCGCTCAGGGCCACCGCTCGCTCAAGCAGTCGAGCACCGACCTCACGGGGGGAAACGCCGATGCGTGGCCGATCGCCCCGGGCGCCACACGCGAGGTCTTCAAGGCCGACGGCCCGGGCGTCGTGACCCACATCTGGTTCACCATCGCGGCCGACAGCGCGTTCCATCTGAAGGAGCTGGTGCTCCGGATGTACTGGGAGGGGAGCGCGAGGCCGAGCGTCGAGACGCCGGTGGGCGACTTCTTCGGCTTGAACCTCGGACAGTACGTCCTCTACCAGTCGGCGTTCCTGAACTGCTCGCCGGTCAAGGCGCTGAACGCCTACTTCGCCATGCCGTTCCGATCCTCGGCCCGGATGACGATTACCAACGAGGGGGCCCAGAAGGTCGGGGCCTTCTACTCCAACATCGACTACCAGCTCGTCGCGTCGCTCCCCGACGACGCCCTCTACTTCCACGCGCAGTATCGACAGAGCGCTCCCCCGACGCCGTCCTCGAACGCCTGGGAGACCAACGGCGACGCCAACGCGCTGCGCAACACCGACGGGCGTGGCAACCACGTCTTCGTCGAGACGCGGGGAAGGGGCCACCTCCTCGGCGTGACGATGGGCGTGCTACAGAACCAGGAGTACTGGATGGGGGAGGGGGACGAGATGATCTTCGTCGACGACGAGTCGAAGCCGGTCATCGTGGGCACCGGCACCGAGGATTACTTCTGCGGCGCCTGGGATTTCGGGGGGCGCGACGAGGCCGTCCCCTTCGGCAACCTCTGGAACGGCGCGCCCCTCATCCAATCGGCCGAGCGGTCGGGTGGGCGCTACTGCCTCTACCGCTGGCACGCCGACAACCCCGTGACGTTCGGCCGCTACCTCAAGCACACCATCGAGCACGGCCACGCCAACCACCGCGCCGACAGCGTGTACTCCGTCGGGTACTGGTACCAGGCCGAGCCTGCCGCCGAGGCCCCGGCGTTGCCCGCACTGGCGGAGCGCCTCCCGTCCCTCAAGGCCGTGGGCGGCCCCGGGGGCGCCAGGCCGTGACGCCCCCCTCCACCGACGAGAGCGCGTAGACGATGAGGAGCATCATCTCCGGCTCGATCGGGTGGCGATAGCGTGCGGTGACGAAGGTGACGTAGTAGGCGATGGGGAAGAGGACGAGCGCGGGCGAGGACGAACGCCCGAGGCGCACCGTGAGGAAGAACACGAGGAGCAGGAGGTATGTCGTCAGGTTCGTGTCCCAGATGACCCGCAAGGGCCAGTAGATGGCGTAGGGGGAGAGCGCCCAGGCCCAGCCTGCCCTGCGGCCCGTGCGCTCACCGAACAGCTCGCGGCCGGTTCGGCACAGGAGGCCGGCCGTCAAGGCGGAGCAGACGCTGTTGAAGGCGAGGGCCATCCAGTTGGACAAGCGCGTGTAGATGCCGAAGGCCTTGAAGATCGCCGCGAGGACGAGCGGGTAGAGCGGGGCGAGCCAGGCGGTGGGGCCAGTCGCTCCGTGGAAGGGATCGCTGAAGCCGCGGCCGGTGGCCAGCGCCCGCGCCACGCGCCCCGACTCCCACCCGAACCCGAAATCGGAGTGGAAGAGGAAGGGGCTCGCGACCGTCAGGACGGCGATGCGCAGCGCAAGCGCCACGGTGAAGATGGGCATGGCCGACGATCCAACCGGGGGCACCCACAGCCGCGGGGCGCGCACCGGCTCGGGGTGCACGGGGAGGACGAGGTCGGCCGCCAGGGGTTCCGTGGACGCAGCCAGCCGTCGCCGCATGAACGATCGTTTCCCGCGGCGCGGGAGGCGTGGTTAAGGCGGGGCAAAGAAACGGTAAGGAATTGTCGGCCGGACCGGATTCAGCCCTGTCGGCGGGGGTCGACGTCGCTCGGCTCTGGCAGCGTCAAGGCCATGGCCGTGGCGGGAAGCAGGAGGAACCCCACGTACAGCAGCGCGTGACGGAAGTCACCGACCGGAGCGAAGAGACCGAAGAACACGGTGCCGAAGGCCGCGGCGATCCGGCCGATGTTGTAGCAGAAGCCGGCGCCCGTGGTCCGGAGCAGCGTGGGGAAGAGAGGGGGCATGTACATCGTGAAGAGGCCGAAGACACCCGAGAAGAGGCCTACCGTCGGGAGCCACACCGCGATGAGGGATGCCGCGCTCCGGGGCGTTGCGAAGCCACCGATCATCGCAAGCCCCAGGCCGAGGCACATCGCGGCGATCGAGCGCCGGTAACCGAAGCGCTGGGCGAGCCACCCCGAGAAGAAGTTCCCGACGAGGGAGGCCGCGATCAGGACGAAGAACGCCCGAGTCACGAGGCGCTCCCGGTCGGCGCGCGCCCACGACGCCAGCTCCGGGAGGTTCCGGAGGTGCTGGGGGTGCCAGAACATGAAGGCCCACCAGGCCGAGAGGGAGAACGCGCAGACGGCGATCGTCTTGAGAGTAATCGGCAGCACGTCGCCGCGGAAGAGCTCGGAGACGGCGGGGACGGTTTCGGCCCGGTCGCGGGCCGCGCGCCACTCGGTCGGCTCCGGGACGTTGCGCCGGATCCAGAAGACCAGGAAGGCCGGGAGGATCCCCACGAGGAAGACGTACCGCGGCGGGAGGCCGGCCATCAGGTACACCGCGAGACACGCCAGGAGGATCCCGATGTTCACGCCGGCTTGAAGGACCGCGGCGATCCAGGGACGCCACGCGCGCGGCCAGGTCTCCGAGAGAAGGGACGAGCCCACCGCCCACTCGCCTCCGATCCCCAGCGCCGCCAGGAAGCGGAAGGCCAGGAGCTGCCACCAGGCCGTGGCCAGGAACGAGAGTCCCGTGAAGAGAGCGTAGGTGAGGATGGTCAGGCTGAGGGCGCGGCTCCGCCCGAGTCGGTCTCCGAGGCGCCCGAAGAAGCCTCCGCCCAGGGCCCAGCCGACGAGGAATGCGGCCTGGATCCAGGAGCTGCGAGCGCGGACCGCCGCGTCGGCGGGAGACGAGGCGCCTAGCAGCTCCATGACGAAGGGAGCCGCCACGAGCGTGTAGAGGTGCATGTCGAGGCCGTCGAAGAACCAGCCCAGCCACGCGGCGAGCCCCGACCGCCACTGGTCGGACGACAGCTCGCCCAGACGTCGCGCCTCGGTCACCGCTATTGCGCGGCGCCGGCGACGGAGTGGTAGTACCGCCCGAAGTAGCCGACGACGGCCTTCTTCAGCTTCAGCGCGTCGAAGGCTCCCTGGCTCCGGTAGAGGACCTTCCCCCCGGGCGCCACGAGGATCGTGTAGGGGATCGCCCCCGGCCATTCCTTGTCGAGGGCTTCGATGAGAGCGTAGGAGTCATCGGAGTCCAGGATCACGTTCCGCGTCGAGGCCTGCTGGCCCCTCAGGAACTTGAGGGCGCTCTCCTTGTTGTCGGGGAAGTCCGTGCTCACCGTCACGACCTCGAGCCCGCGGCCGCGGTACATGCGGTGGATCTTCACGAGGTCGGGGAACTCGGTGACGCAGGGCCCGCACCATGTCGCCCAGGCGTTGAAGAGCCGCAGCTTGTCCGTGGCGTTGTGGGCCAGCTCCTTGAGGGCGGCGGTGTTCACGCTCGTGAGGGTCACCGGCTCGGCCGCCCACTCCTTCGCGGCGTCGGCGACCGATCCCCGCTTGTCCGACCATTTGATGGAGCAGCCGAAGACCTTGGTCGTCTCCACGGCGACGGGCTGCCCTGCGAGGACGGCGTCGATCGCGACGCGCGTGTCCTGGGTCTTGATCTTCGCCGGGTTCTCGCCGTCGTCGATCCGCCCGGCGAAGCGGAGCTTCCGCTGCTCGTCGAAGACGAAGGCGTGGGGCGTCGCCTGGGGCCCGTAGCGGCGCGAGGCCTCCTCGGTCTCGCCGTCGTAGAGGAAGGGGAACGTGAAGCCCCGCTCCTTGGCCCGGATCTTCATGTCGTCCAGGGAATCGCCCAGGTCCGTGTACCCGAGCTCGTCGAGGCGCACCGCCAGGGGATCGTTCGGGGAGATGGCCACGAGCGCCACTCCCCTCCCGGCGTAGTCGTCGTGGAGCTTCTGGATCCGTTCCTCGTAGGCCTGGGCCGTGGGGCAGTGGGTCGCCGTGAAGACCACCACCAGGACCTTGGCCGAGGCGAAGTCCTTGAGGGAGTAACGCCGCCCATCGACGCCCGGCAGGTCGAAGTCGGGAGCCGCCGAGCCGATGGCGAGGGTGGGAATCTGCGGCCCGTCGCCGGCGGCGGGCGAGACGAGGAGCAGGGCCGACAAGAGTGCGCCAGTCATCGTCATCAGAGATTCCCTTTCTGGATCTCGCCCGCCAGGTAGTCGGTGGCGCGCCAGGAGATCGCCAGGATCGTGAGCGTCGGGTTCTTCTCGCTCGCCGTGGTGAAGGACGACCCGTCCACGACGAACACGTTCTTCACCTCGTGCATCTGGTTGAAGGCGTTCAAGGCCGACCGCTTCGGATCGGCCCCCATCCGGCACGTGCCGTGCTCGTGGATCGCGGTCCCTGGAGGATCCACGCTCCCGCGCTTCAAGTCCACCACCTCGGCCTTCGCGGCCCGACAGATCGCCTCGGCCGTCTCGTACATGTGGGCGGCCATCTTCGTCTCGTTCTCCCGCACCCGGAAGTCGATCTTCATGAGCGGCACGCCGTACCGGTCCGTCCTCGACTTGTCCACGGTCACGCGATTGTCGGCGTACGGCAGCACCTCGCCGTAGGGGTGCATCTCGAACCACGCCGGGTACCGCTTCTTGACCTCTCGCTTGAATCCTGCCCCAAAGCCATCGACGTGAGAGGCCCCCGACGTGCTGCGTCCCGTCGCCCAGAACTGCGCGCCGAAGCCGCGGAGGTAGTCGCGCTTGTGCTCGGGGCGATGGTTGAAGCGGGGGAGGTAGACGTGCTCGCCGCCGATGCCGAGGTCGCTCTGGAACGGCATGCCGTAGAGCTCCGGCAGGAAGCCGCGGACGTGGAAGCGGATCTGCTCGCAGAGGTAGCGTCCGATGACGTCGGAGCCGTTGCCGATGCCGTTCGGGTAGCGCTCCGACGTGGAGTTGAGGAGGAGGCGCGTGGAGTCCATGCAGCTCGCGCCCACGACCACCACCTTGCCCAGCACCTCGCGCTCCGCTCCGGTCTTCCGGTCGAAGTACTGGACGCCCTTGGCGAGACCCCGTTCGTCCACGAGGACGCGCGCCGCGACGGCGTTCGACCGGATCTCGAGCCTTCCGGTCTCGAGGGCGAAAGGAAGCAGGTGATCGGCGGAGCAGAAGAACGAGGCGGTGTCGCATCCCGCGCCGCAGTTGCCGCAGTAGTGGCAGGCGGGGAAGCCGCGGTGGGGGCGCGTCATGTTCGCGCGACGTCCCGCCACGATCGGGATCCCGAGGGAGCCCGCGGCTCTCTGCAGGATCCTCTCGGCGCAACGCGGCGCCGGGGGCGGCATGTGGTACTTGCTGCCGGGCAGCGTCTCGGAGTCGTCGTCCCCGCCGCAGACGCCGATGAGCTGGTCCACCTTGTCGTAGTACGGGGCCATGTCCTTGTACGAGATGGGCCACGGGATCTCCCACCCGTCGCGCTCGGGGCCCTTGAAGTCCATCTCCGAGTACCGCAGGCTCACGCGTCCCCAGACGTTGGTCTTGCCGCCGTGCCCCCAGACGCGGACGAGATCGAACGGGCGTCCCTCGGGCGTGACGTAGGGCTGCTCCTGGGTGTCGAGCAAGAAGGTCTCGGGCTTCTCCCCGCGCTTCCTCCGCTCGCGCGCCTCCCACGGCTTGACGTGGGTCCAGAAGTTGGCGCGATTGAACTTCTCCCCGGCGTCGAGGAGGCAGACGTCGATTCCCTGGCGTGTCAGGTTCCAGGCCGCCATGCCGCCCGACGCGCCGCTCCCGATGACGACGACGGGGTAGACCTTCGGGCTCGGGACGACGTCCATGGCACCTCCCGGGTGCGCGAGTGACGGGAGGCTAGCGCGGCGTGCCGCGGGGGGTCAACTCGAAGGGTGGGTCGCCGATGGGCAAGCGGCGCTTCTTGAGGGTTTCGTACGAAGCGTCGCCGAGGGCCCGCAGAAAACGCAGATAGTCCTCGGTCGATCCACCACGGACCGCCAGCAGGCGAAGAGCCTCGACATCCTCGGGCGTCGTCGGCACGTCGCGTTCGAGGTCGAACGAATCAGAGGGTTTTCCGGAGCTCATCCCATTTTTCCTCGAGTCCTGCCCCGCGGAAGTAACCTTCCACCTTGCCGCGGTCGACCTGCGTGGCCATCAGCAAGGATCGCACATCCGCCAAGTCCTGGAAGGACCGCGATCGGTCGTTCTTGATTGCCTGAACCTTCATTGCGACCAGGTGCTCTGGGCTGGGCACACGCGCGAGCCTTCCTCCCAGGGCGAGTAGTTCCCGGCTTCCCTCGAAGAGCTGGCGGAGCGTCTCTCCCCCGACATAGACCATGTCGACGCGGCCGAGGACGGCATCCGAGTGCAGGTGGTTGGAGTAGCCGTCCGAGGCGTGGAGCGTCTCGTATCCGAGCGATTCGAGAAAGGCCACGGTCTTGACCCGAGCATTGGCATCGGTGACAAGGTCCAGGTCCTGCGTCGCCCGAGTCACGCCAAAGGCGTGGAGGCTGAGGCCGCCGACGACCGCGACGGGGAAGCCCTCGCCTTCGAGGAAGCCGGCCACCGTCGAAAAGGCCCGGCCGAAGTCCACGGGTCCCGAACCTCCAGGCGCGGGCAGAATAGCACGCGGGTCACTCGTGGGGCCTGCCGAGTGGGTCCGTTCAGCGGGCCTCCTTCGTCTTGCCGAGGCCCCTCTGCGCCTCGGTGCGGCAAAGGGAAGCCTCGGGAGAGGAGGAAATGCGATCGAGGATGGCCAGCGCGACGGCCGGCTTGCCCGCCGCGACGGCATGTCGCGCGGCCAGCAAGCCGATTCCGTCGAAGGCCGCGGCGGCGCGTGCCTTCCGGAGCTCGATGGGGTTCGGTGCCGTGGCGTCGATGGTGCTCCCCTCGGCATGGAGGCTGTCGTCTCCCGAGGTCGGCGCCGCGACGGACGTGACGCGCGTCTCCACCTCCACCTGACCCCGGAACGAGAGCGCCTGCCCCCAGACGACGACGGTAGCCCCAAGGCGATTGCCGAGGGCGCGAGCCCCTTGGGCCGTCCGGACCGGCTTGCGAGTCTCCTCGAGGCCGAGGACCGTCGCCTCCTCGGGCCTCAGGCGTTCGTTGAGATCGCTCTCCACCAGGGCCGCCACGACGCGCCCCTCGTGGACCGACTCCTCGTCGGGCCCGTAGAAGGGGGCGACGGCGACCACGAACGCGTCGCGCGGGATGGCGGGCGTGGCGAGCCGGTGCCAGAGCCACCCGCTCGCCGCGATCACCGTGAGGGTCACCGCGGCGAAGAGGCTCAAGCGGCGGCGAGGCCGGCGCGAGGCTCCCGGAAGCGACGTCATCGTGGTGGCCGACGTCAGCGTTTCCCTTGGTCTCGAACCCTGCGACAGGCTGGAGAGGAGCGTTGCGTAGGACGGCGGGCGCGACTCGCGCTCTTTCTGCGTCATCCAGGTGACGACGTCGGCGACCCCGTCCGGCACGTCGTCCCGCAAGGAGCGAAGCGGAGGGATCGGGTCGCGCAGATGCGCTGCGATCACCTCGGACGGGCTCGCTCCCTCGAACGGGCGCCTTCCCGCGAGCATCTCGTACAGGACGATCCCCAGCGAGTAGATGTCGCTGCGGAAGTCCACCTCCTTGCCGAGCGCCTGTTCCGGGGACATGTAGTGGGCGGTTCCCACGACGCCCCCGGGGTCCGTCATGGTGGGGTCGCGTGGGCCCACGGCACGTGCGAGGCCGAAGTCCGCCACCTTGGCGCGGTTGTCGGAGTCCAGGAGGATGTTGCTCGGCTTGACGTCACGGTGGACGACCCCGCGCTTCCACGCGGCCGCCAGGGCCTCGGCGGCCTCGTGGGCCGTCGCTAGCGAAGCATCCACCGCGGTCCGGGGAACCCGCAGGAGCCTGTGCCCCAGCGTCTCTCCTTCGACGTACTCCATGACGAAGTACGCCTGTCCTTCCGCCTCGCCGAAGGCGTAGACCCGGACCACGCGAGGGTGCTCCACCGTGGCCATGGCGCGAGCTTCCCGCAGGAAGCGATGGCGCGTGTCGGCCTCCGCAGCTCGCGAGGGGGAAATCATCTTGATGGCCACGCGGCGCTCCAGGATCTCGTCCTCGGCGAGGTACACGCGCCCCATCCCCCCTTCGCCGAGGAGCCGGAGGATCCGGTATCCGCGGATCGCCGGCAGCGTCGCCACGCTACTCCTCGTCCCGCGCCTTCTGTCCTTGGACAACGACGCGTCGCGTCCCCGTGACGGGGTCCCGGTCCACGAGCGCGCCATCCCGGCTGATGAAGAGCCGCGTCTCCACGGTGCCCGGGACGCTGTCCTGCTGGAAGTCACGCCAAGGCCACGCTACAGGCTCGAGCCCGGTCTCTCTCTTCCCGATCTCTCCCACCGCGGCATCCACGAAAAGGGTCTGGCTTTCGGGAACGGTTCGATCCTGAAGGATCAGCTCGCCCGGGGCCGATTCCCCGATGAGGGCCGCCACCCGGCCGACACGGACGTCGAGGTCCGCGCTCGGCTTGGAGCCGAAGACCCGGAGGTGGGCACCGTCCTTCTGCGTGATGACGACCGCCACGCGGCCGTCTGCGAGAAACCGTCCGCGAAGCGGCGTGTCCGGGTGAAGGCCCGCCCGTTCGGCGCTGGGCGCCAGGACCGTCTGCTCGAGGTGCCCCGTCTCCGCGTCCCTGATCTCGAGCCCCTCCTGGCGCGTCGCCACGAGCAGATGTCCCGCCCGGAGATCCACGACCCTGATGGCATCGCCAAAGCGCCCCACCTCGCGCAGCTGCCCCGTTCGAAGGTCCCATTCGAGAAGAGCGAGGTCGTGGCTGGACCCCGTGATCTCGCTGACGAGCCGCACGAGGTCGCCCGACTCGAAGTAGGCCTGCGAGGCGCGAGGAATCTTGGCTTGGACCACCAGGCGCCCCGCGGCCGTCTCGACCACGCCCGCACCATTGGAGTCCTGGATCAGCACACGCGCCCCATCCGGAGAGAGGGCAAGGACCCAGGCGTACTCGCCTTCGCCCACTCCGGACGGGAGGGGCACCGCCCTCACGAGAGGCAAGGGCCCGGCGAGCGCGACCGTCCCGAGTGTGTGCCGTGGCCCGGTGTTCAGCCACACGACCGCGTGGCCCTGCGGCGCGAACGCGACCGCCCATGCCCCGGCGCTCGTGCCGACGCGGACGAAGCGGCCCGAATCGGCGTCGACGAGGAAGGTCGGGTCGTACCCAAGGCGGCCATAGCCCGTCACCGCGAAGTAGCTGCCCCGCGGAGCGCACGCGATGGCTGAACGGTTGAATGCGATGTCTCCCGGCGTCATCGCGAACGCCCACGAGAGCACGAGATGGAGGACGCCCGCTCCCGCCAACAGGGAGCCCCAGAGCGCCACCGAGAGGGAGAGGTGCCCGCGCCTGCGGTCGCTACGGCCGGCCACGAGCTGCACGGCCCCGGCGGCGAGGCACGCGGCCAGCACGCTCGAGACGATGCCGGGCAGCAGGGCCACGAACATCTCGGGCGCTCCCGCATCGACGATTCGCCACACGGCCGCGGCGAAGGCAAAAGAGGTAGCGACCAGAAGGCCCAGGTCGACCGGGAGAAGACCTGACCGCGACCGCAGCATCGTTCCGGCGGCGTGAGCCCCAGCAGCGCCGAGGACCAGGAATAGCGAGGAGAAGCCAAGGCCACGAGGGTGTGCCGAGAGGGCCGCCCGCGAAGAAGGTCTTCAAGGAGTCGACATCGGAGGCGGCCTTGAAGAAGACGTTCTCGATCGCCACGAGGTGGGCGGGCAGAGACACGAGCAGAGCCGAGGCGCCGATCAGGATGATCGTCGCTCCCATCTTCCCCGCCCAGAGGGCGAGGCCCGAGATCGGCCGCGAGAAGTAGAAGCCCAGCCGGCCCTCGGCGATGTCGCGCCCGATCACCGAGGCGCCGAGGCCCAGCGCGACGGCGGTGGGGAAGGCGAGACCCAGGACCACGGCGAAGTCCTCGCGGAGGTCGGCGCCACCGATCCGCGTCAGCGCCGGGATGGATCCGACGACGATGGGAAGGATGCCCAGCGCGACCGCCGCGAGAGGGATCGCGCGTCGCTCCCGGATCTCTCGGACGAGGACGGCCCAGAACCCGCTCATGACGCCTCCCCCTTCTCGCCGACGATCGCGAGGAAGACCTCCTCCAGGGACAACGAGCCGACCTCGAGATCGGCGGCGCCCTCGCGCGCCCGGAAGGCCTCGAGGCGCGCCTCGTCGAAGTTCGTGACGACGGCGTCGTCTCCCCAGTCCCGGTGGCGGAGGCTCGCCACCTCGAACGGAGCCCAGTCCTTGGGAGCGGCTGCAGCGCAGGCGGCGGAAGCGGGCCTTCAGGCTCTCCTGCTCTTCGTCCAGGACGAGGTGCCGTCCACGCAGGATCGCGACGTGGGAGGCGAGCCCTTCGATGCCCGCCAGGTCGTGGGTCGTGACCAGAACGGTGATGCCGCGATCGGCCAGGTCGGCGATCAGCTCGTCGTAGAGCGCTCGCCGCGCGACCGCGTCGAGCCCCAGCGTCGGATCGTCGAGGACCAGCACCTCGGGGGAGGGCGCCAGGCAGAGACCGAGCATCACCGCCCCCTTCTGCCCCTTGGAGAGGCGCGCGAACGGGACGTCCCTGGGGACGTCGAAGCGGCCGAGGCGCGCGTCGATAGCCCCGAGCGTCCCAGGTGGGATAGAGCCGGCGACAGAACGCCGCCGAGCTCCCGCGCGGTCATCTCGGGCGGGGCGTCGGGCTCTTCGGGCACGACGCCGACACGCTTCATCGCGCGGGCGCGTGTCGTCCACGTGTCCTGGCCGAACAGGCGCGCCCGGCCCTGGGTGGGCTTCTGCTGTCCCAGGAGGCAGCGAACGAGCGACGACTTGCCGGCGCCGTTGCGGCCCAGAAGGGCGAAGATCGCTCCCCGGGGCACCGAGAGGGAAACGTCCTCGAGGGCCTGGGTGCGGCCGTAGCGGACGCTCAAGCCCTCGACGGCAATAACGGGCGCTTCCGTGGTCTCCGCGGCACTCATGCGTCTCCTCCCTTCAGGGGGCGGCTCACGTCGGACCATGCGTTCCGCAGCTGCTCGACGGCGTCGCCCTCCTTGGCGCCCAGGGTGACCGCGATCGCCGCGTATCGGCTCGCGGCTTCCCGCAGCGTTCGCGTGCGCTCCGAGCGGGCCATGGCCGGCGGCGCCGCCGCCACGAACGTCCCCTCACCGCGCCGCACCTCGAGAACGCCGGCGTCGGTGAGGCGCTGGTACGCCTTCGATACGGTGGCCGGGTTCACGCGAAGGTCGCGGGCCAGGTCCCTGCACGGACGGAACGGCGGCACCGGGCGCCAGGGCGCCGGCCGCGACCAGGCGACGAACACCATCCTCGATCTGACGCCAGATCGGGACGGCGTCGCGGGGATCCACACGGAGCGCATGACCCATGGTGTATCAGTGCTATAATACACCGTTACGGCGATCCTGTCAAGGCTCGAGGGAGCGAGACCTCAGACGTCGCAGAGAGCCACGGCTTCGCGGAGGGACTGGATCGGCTCGCGCGTCGGGATGAACTCGTGGCAGAGGCTGCCGGTGAAGCCCGTCTCCACGATGGCGCGGCAGACGGCGGCGTAGTTCAGCTCCTGCGAGGCGTCGGGCTCGTGGCGGCCGGGCACGCCGGCGGTGTGGAAGTGGTCGATCCACTCGTGGTTGTCGCGGATGGTGCGGACGACGTCTCCCTCCATGATCTGCATGTGGTAGATGTCGTACAGCAGCTTCACCCGCGGCGAGCCGACGGCCTTCACGACCTCGACGCCGAAGGACGTCCGGTCCCCCTGGTAGTCCTTGTGGTCCACCTTGCTGTTCAGCAGCTCCAGGGCGATCGTGACGCCGTGGTCTTCGGCCACTCTTCTTGACCCGATTCAGGCCCGGTCACGCAATTCGCGATGCCGTCGGCGTCGCTCACGCCCCTCGCGGTTGCCGAAGAAGGCGATCACGCTCGGCACGCCGGCCTTCGCCGCCTTCGGGATCGTGGCCGTGAGGTTGGCCACGATGGCGTCGTGGTTCGAGGGGTTGTTGAGGCCCTTCGGGATCTGCTCGTACCAAGGGGCGCTGCTGGCCCACGCCATGGTGCAGACGAGGCCATGGTCGCGGGCCATGGGCCAGTCGGCCTCGTTCAGGAAGTCGATGCCGTAGAGCCCCATCTCGGCGGCGAGGCGGCAGAGTGCCGCGACGTCGAGCTTCCCATAGCCGTTGTTCACCGATTGCTTCAGCCGGCCCTTCGTCACGACCTTGTCGGCGGCGCCGCCCTTCGCCGAGACACCCATCGCCGCCGCACCGACGATGGCCGCGCTTCGGAGCACGTCCCGGCGCGAGGCCCTCACAGGTTCCCCTTCCGGATCTCTTCGCCGAGGTAGTCGGTCGCGCGCCACGAGACCGCCAGGATCGTCAACGTCGGGTTCTTCTCGCTGGCGGTCGTGAAGGACGAGCCGTCCACGACGAACACGTTCCTGACTTCGTGCATCTGGTTGAAGGCGTTCAGCGCGGAGCGCTTCGGGTCCGCGCCCATGCGGCAGGTCCCGTGCTCGTGGATCGCGGAGCCCATCCCGTCGGTGACGCCGCGCTGGTAGCCGACGAGCTCGCCGCCGGCCGCCTTGACGATCTCTTCGACGGTGTCGCACATGTGCTCGACCATCTTTCGCTCGTTGTCCCCGATCCGGTAGTCGATCTTGAGGAGCGGCACGCCGTAGCGGTCCACCCTGGACTCGTCCACGGTGATGCGATTGTGGGCGTACGGCAGCACCTCGCCGAAGGGATGGATCGCGAACCAGGAGGGGTGCCGCTTCTTGATCTCGCGCTTCAGGGGCGCGCCGAAGCCGGGGAGGGTGGCGGCGCCGGGCGTGGGGCCTTCGGCGGAGCAGGCCGTGTTCCAGAACTGCGCGCCGAAACCGCGAAGGTAGTCACGCTTCCGGTCGGGCCGGTGGTTGAAGCGCGGCATGTAGATGTGCTCGCCGCCGATTCCGCCTTCGTGACGGAAGGAGGAGCCGTACAGGGGCGGCAGCCAGCCTTCCACGTTGATCCGCACCTGCTCGCAGAGGTAACGGCCGATGACGTCGGATCCGTTGCCGATACCGGTCGGGTAGCGCTCCGACCTGGAGTTCAACAGGATCCGCGTCGAGTCGACGCAGCTCGCGCCCACCACCACGACCTTGGCGAGGACCTGGCTCTCGCCCCCGGTCTTGCGGTCGAAGTACTGGACTCCCTTGGCGAGGCCGCGGTCGTCCACGAGGACCCGCGCGGCGACTGCGTTCGAGCGGATCTCGAGCCTGCCGGTCTTGAGGGCGAACGGGAGCAGGTGGTCCGCCGCGTTGAAGAACGACTTCGTGTCGCAGCCCTGGCTGTGGCCGCAGTCGTTGCAGTAGTGGCACGCCGGGAAGCCGAGGGTCGGCCGCGTCATGTTGGCCCGGCGCCCCGCGACCACGGGAATCCCGATCCCGAGGGCGGCCTTTTGCAGGATCCGCTCGCCGCACCGGGGAGCCGGGGCGGGCTGGAGGAACCTGCTCCCGGGCAAGGCCTCGGAGTCGTCGTCCCCGCCGCAGACGCCGATCATCTCCTCGACCTTGTCGTAGTAGGGCGCCATGTCCTTGTAGGAGACCGGCCACGGGATCTCCCACCCGTCCCGCTCGGCCGACTTGAAGTCCATTTCGGCGTAGCGGAGGCTCACCCGACCCCAGGCGTTGGTCTTTCCGCCATGCCCCCAGACGCGCACGAGGCTGAAGGGGCGACCCTCGGCCGTCAGGTAGGGCTGCTCCTTCGTGTCGAGGAAGTAGGTCCGGGGCCGCCGGCCCTGCATCTGCCGATCGCGCCCCTCCCAGGCCGTGACGTGCTGCCAGAAGCCCTCGGGCCCGAACTTCTCGCCGGCGTCCAGCAGGCAGACGTCGATCCCCTGGCGGGTCAGGTTCCACGCCGCCATGCCTCCTGCCGCGCCGCTCCCGATCACGACCACGGGGTGGACCTTCGCCGGCTCGAGGATCTCCATTTCGGCCTCCGGGGTGTGGCTGGTGGGGCGAGGCTAGCCGACGGCCCTGTGGGGGTCAAACCCCAGCCGCCCTCGGATTGGTCCGACCACGGCCCGCCCCGGTGGGCCATGGGTTGCCACCCTTGACACGAACGCCGGAAGGGGCATACTCGGCCTCCACGCCGAGGCAAATGGGAATCACATTGGTAGGACCATTCGGGACGAGGGGGCGCCCGCGGTGAAGATCGTCGACGCCAAGGTCATCGTCTGCTCGCCGGGACGCAACTTCGTGACCCTGAAGCTGGTCACCGAGGACGGCCTCCACGGTCTCGGCGACGCCACCCTGAACGGCCGCGAGCTCGCGGTGGTCAGCTATCTCGAGGACCACGTCGTACCGCTGCTCATCGGCCGCGACGCCCGGCGCATCGAGGACACCTGGCAGTACCTCTACAAGGGCGCCTACTGGCGACGCGGCCCGGTCACCATGACCGCCATCGGCGCCGTCGACATGGCCCTCTGGGACATCCTGGGGAAGGCGGCCGGGATGCCGGTCTACCGCCTCCTCGGGCGGCGCCTCGCGCGACGGCGTCCTGGTCTACGGCCACGCCAACGGCGCCGACGTCGAAGGCACGGTCGCGGCGGTCGCGCGCTACCTGGAACAGGGCTACCGGGCCGTGCGGGCGCAGTCGGGAATTCCGGGCCTGGCCACGGCCTACGGCGTCGGGCGCGGCGACGACCCACTACGAGCCCGCGGAGCCCGGCCTGCCGCCGGAGAACGTCTGGAGCACCGAGCGCTACCTGAGCTTCGTGCCCTCGCTCTTCGCGCGCCTCCGAAAGGAGTTCGGGCCCGACGTCCCCCTGCTCCACGACGTCCACCACCGTCTCACCCCGATCGAGGCCGCGCGACTCGGCAAGGAGCTCGAGCCCCATCATCTCTTCTGGCTCGAGGACGCCGTCCCCGCGGAGCTGCAGGAGGGCTTTCGTCTGATCCGCCGCCACACGACCACGCCGCTGGCCGTGGGCGAGGTGTTCAACACCATCCACGACTGCCAGCAGCTCATCCAGGAGCAGCTCATCGACTACATCCGCGCCACGGTGGTCCACGCCGGCGGGATCAGCCACCTGCGCAAGATCGCCCACCTCGCCGAGCTCCACCACGTCCGCACGGGCTGCCACGGCGCCACGGACCTCTCGCCCGGTCTGCATGGCCGCGGCGCTCCACTTCGACCTGAGCGTCCACAACTTCGGCATCCAGGAGTACATGCGCCACACCGAGGAGACCGACCGGGTCTTCCCCCATGCGTATCGCTTCGAGGACGGCTACCTCCACCCGGGCGAGGCGCCGGGCCTGGGCGTCGACATCGACGAGGCCCTGGCGGCCCGCCATCCCGTACGAGCGCGCCTATCTCCCGGTCAACCGGAAGGAAGACGGGACGGTGCACTCGTGGTGAGGGTGGGGACGAGGCGCGCCGCCGCGCGCGCCTCGGCGCGGAAGGAGCCGCCTCCCACGGACCGCGTCGCACGCCACATCCGGCGGCTCATCGAGGGGCGGCGCCTCACGCCGGGGGATCGTCTCCCCACCGAACGGGACCTGGCCCGCGAGATGAAGGTCAGCCGCTCCAGCGTTCGTGCCGCGCTGCAGTCGCTCGCCGCCATGGGCGTGATCCGCTCGCGCCAGGGCGCCGGGACGTTCATCCAGGACGGCCCGCCGAGCCTCGACAGCCAGCCCCTCGGCCTTCTGGCCGCGCTCCACGGGTTCTCGCGGGAGGAGATGTTCGAGGCTCGCGGCGTCCTGGAGGTCGGCGTCGCCGGCCTCTCGGCGCAGCGCGCCAGCGGCGAGCAGATGGCGACGATGGCCGAGGAGGTCGCGAGCATGTTCGCGGCCCTGGACGATCCCCCCCTCTTCCTCGTCCATGACGTCCGCTTCCACCGCGCCGTGGCCACCGGCTCCAACAACCCCGTCCTGGCTGCCCTCGTGGAGATGACCTCGACCCTCCTGTACGAACGGCGCCGCGCGACGATCGAGCGCGCGAAGGACCTCCGCGAGTCGGCCGAGATGCACCGACGGATCTACCTGGCGGTTCGTCGCGGCCACGCCGACGCCGCCCGAGCCGCGATGGCCGACCACCTGCGCCTGGCCGAGGAAGCCCTGGCCGTCGAGGACGCTCTCGCAGCCACCCGAGAGGCGGCGGCCAAGGCGGCCACCCGGGCCCGCCGCCCGTCACGAGCACGGAAGGGAACATGACCCGCACGCCATTGAGCCTCGAAGGGAGAGTGGCCGTCGTCACCGGTGGGACGTCGGGGATCGGCCGCGCCATCGTTCACGGCCTTGCCGACGCCGGCGCCGACGTCGTGGCGACCTCGCGCCGTCCGGCCCAGGTGGAGGAGACCGCGGCCGACGTGGAAGCACGCGGCCGTCGCACCGTCCGCGTCCCCTGCGACGTCACGGACCGCGCGTCCCTCGAAGCGGCGCGCGACGAGGTCGTCGCAGCGCTCGGCCGGGTGGACATCCTGGTCAACTGCGCCGGCCGCACCAAGCGCCAGCCGACCCTCGACATGCCCGAGGCCGACTGGCAGGCCATCCTCGACACCAACCTCCTCGGCACGCTCCGGGCCTGCCAGGTCTTCGGCCGGCCGATGCTCGAGCAGGGGAGCGGCCGGATCGTCAACATCGCGTCGCTCTCCTCCTTCGTCGCGCTCTTCGAGGTGGCGGCCTACTCCGCCAGCAAGGCGGCGGTGGCCTCGCTCACGAAGTCGCTGGCCCTGGAGTGGGGGCCGCGGGGAGTCAATGTGAACGCCATCGCACCGGGGGTCTTTCCCACGGACCTGAACCGCTCCCTGCTCGAAGGAACCGGGCGAGGGCAGGAGTTCATCGCGAGGACACCGCTTCGCCGGTTCGGAAGGGTCGAGGAGCTGGCGGGCGCCGCCGTCTTTCTCGCCTCCGACGCCGCGAGCTTCGTGAACGGGGAAGTCCTGGTCGTGGACGGCGGGTTCCTGGCCAGCGGAGTCAACCAATGAAGATCACGGCACTCACCGCCCGGGACGTGCGTTTCCCGACCTCCCGGGAGCTGGACGGCTCCGACGCCCTGAACGTCGGAGACTACTCGGCGACGTACGTCGTCCTCCGGACCGACGCGCGGCCTCGAGGGCCACGGCCTCACCTTCACCAACGGCCACGGGAACGAGATCGGCGTGGCGTCTGCGCGGGCGCTGGCCCGCCTCGTCGAGGGGCGGACGCTCGAGGAGATCACCGCCGACTTCCGCTCCTTCCATCACAGCCTCACCCAGGACGCGCAGCTCCGCTGGATCGGCCCCGAGAAGGGGATCGTCCACATGGCGACGGGAGCCGTGGTGAACGCGATCTGGGACCTCTGGGCCAGGCGGGAGGGGAAGCCGCTCTGGAAGCTCCTCGCCGACCTGAGCCCCGAGCAGATCGTGTCGTGCATCGACTTCATGTGGATCACCGACGCCCTCACGCCCGACGAAGCCCTCGCGATCCTCCGGAAGAACGCGCCGACGAGGGCCGCGCGCGAGGCGGAGATGCTGCGCGACGGCTTCCCCGCCTACACCACGTCGACCGGGTGGATCGGCTACTCCGACGAGAAGGTCCGCCGCCTCTGCCGCGAGGCGGTCGCCGCCGGCTGGACCCACTTCAAGATGAAGGTGGGGCAGGACCTCGACGCGAACATCCGCCGCGCGGCGCTCATGAAGGACGAGATCGGCCCCGGGCCGCACCCTCATGATGGACGCGAACCAGTGCTGGGACGTCCCCGAGGCGATCCGGCAGATGAAGGCCCTCGCGCGCTTCGAGCCGTGGTGGATCGAGGAGCCCACGAGCCCCGACGACGCCGTGGGCCACGCCGCCATCGCCAAGGCCATCGCACCGATCCGGGTCGCCACCGGGGAGGCCTGCGCCAACCGCGTCATCTTCAAGCAGCTCCTCCAGCTCGGGGCCCTGGGCTTCTGCCAGGTGGACTCGTGCCGCGTGGCGGGCGTCAACGAGGTGCTGTCGATCCTCCTGATGGCGGCGAAGTTCGGCGTGCCGGTCTGCCCCCACGCCGGCGGCGTCGGCCTCTGCGAGTACGTCCAGCACCTGGCGATCTTCGACTACATCGCCGTGGGCGCGAGCCTCGAGAACCGCGTCTGCGAGTACGTCGACCACCTCCACGAGCACTTCGTCGAGCCGGTCCGCATCCGGAACGCCCGCTACCTGGCGCCGACGGCGCCCGGCTACAGCATCACGATGAAGCCCGAGTCCCTGGACCGGTACGAGTTCCCCCACGGCGCCGCCTGGAGGGGCTGACGTGGGGAGGGTCCGCTGGGTCGTCTGCGCGCTGCTCTTCTTCGCGACGACGATCAACTACGTGGACCGGCAGGTCCTCGGCATCCTGGCCCCCGACCTGCAGCGCTCCATCGGCTGGAACGAGGTCGAGTACGGGTACATCGTCACCGCCTTCCAGGCCGCGTACGCTCTCGGCCTGCTGGTCGCCGGCCGCATCCTGGACCGCGTCGGGACGAAGCGCGGGTTCGCCGTGGCCATCGTGGTCTGGAGCCTCGCCTCCATGGCCCACGCGTTCGCCCGATCGGCGTTCGGCTTCGGCGTCGCCCGCTTCGTCCTCGGCCTCGGCGAGTCGGCGAACTTCCCGGCCTCGATCAAGACGGTGGCGGAGTGGTTCCCGCGCAAGGAGCGCGCCTTCGCCACCGGCCTCTTCAACGCCGGCAGCAACCTCGGCGCCATCGTGGCGCCCGCGGTCGTGCCGATCATCACCCTGGCCTACGGTTGGCCCTGGGCCTTCGTCCTCACGGGCGCCGATCGGGTTCGTCTGGCTGCGTCGCCTGGCTCGGCCTCTACGCGACGCCCGACGAGCACCCTCGCCTCTCGCCGCCGGAGCGCGCCCACATCCGGTCCGACGACGAGGAGCCGTCCACTCCGATTCCGTGGCTCACGCTCCTCGGTCGACGGCAGGCGTGGGCCGTGGCCCTCGGCAAGTTCCTCACCGACCCGATCTGGTGGTTCTATCTCTTCTGGCTGCCGAAGTTCCTGAACGAGCGCCACGGCCTGGGCCTCGCGAAGATGGGTGCGCCTCTCGTGACGATCTACCTGATCGCCGACGTCGGCAGCGTCGGCGGCGGCTGGCTGTCGTCGGCGCTCATCGGGCGAGGGTTCTCGGTGAACGCCGCGCGGAAGGTCACGATGCTGGCCTGCGCCCTCGCCGTCGTCCCCATCGTCTTCGCCCCATGGGTCGAGTCCCTCTGGGGCGCGGTCGCGCTCATCGGCCTGGCGACGGCGGGGCACCAGGGCTGGTCGGCCAACATCTACACCCTCGCGTCGGACATGTTTCCGCGGAGGGCGGTGGCGTCGGTCATCGGCTTCGCGGGGATGGCGGGCGCCGTCGGCGGCATGCTGATCGCGACGACGACCGGCTACCTGTTGCAGTGGACCGGCAGCTACTGGGCGCTCTTCGCACTGGCCGGGTCGGCCTACCTCGTGGCGCTGGCGACGATCCAGATGCTCGTTCCGCGAATGCAGCCGGCGGAGGTATGAGATGAGCCCGCGCTCGTTCATCCACGACGACTTCCTCCTCGAGAGCGACGTGGCCGTGGACCTGTACCTCCGCTACGCTCGCGACCTCCCCATCGTCGACTACCACTGCCATCTCTCTCCCCACGCCATGGCCTCGAACCATCGGTTCCGCAGCATCACCGAGCTGTGGCTCGAGGGAGACCACTACAAGTGGCGGGCGATGCGCGCCAACGGCGTCGCCGAGCGCTTCTGCTCCGGGGACGCGTCCGACTGGGAGAAGTTCGAGGCCTGGGCGCGTACCGTCCCCGAGACGCTCCGCAATCCCCTCTACCACTGGACGCACATGGAGCTGCGGCGCCCCTTCGGCATCGACGCCCTTCTCTCCGCCGGGACGGCCCGCGCCGTCTTCGACCGTTGCAACGAGCGCTCGCCGAGGAGCGCGCTTCACGACCCTCGGCCTCCTGCGCGAGCTTTCAAGGTCGCGGTCGTCTGCACGACCGACGATCCCGACCGACTCCCTCGAGGCCCACGCGCGCCTCGGCGAGCGGCCGGCGCCCGAGACCCGCGTCTATCCGACCTGGCGCCCCGATCGGGCGCTGGCGGTGGACGATCCCGCGGCATGGAACGCCTGGGTGGGGCGACTCGAGGCGGCGGCCGGGACGCCCGTCTCCGGGCTCACGTCCTTCCTCGACGCCCTGGACCGCCGCCACGCAGCCTTCCACGCCCTCGGCTGCCGAGCCTCCGATCACGGCCTCGCGGCCATTCCCGCGGAGCCCCACTCCGACGCCGAGGTGACGGCCGCCTTCGACAGATTGCGGTCGGGCCACCGCCTCGAGGGCCGCGCCGCGCGGCAGCTCCAGTCGGCCCTCGTCCACCGCATGGCTCTCATGGACCACGCCCGCGGGTGGGTCCAGCAGTTCCACCTCGGCGCCCTTCGCGACACCAACAGGCGTCTCCGCGCAGCACTCGGCGCGGACTCGGGGTGCGACTCCGTCGGCGACTTCGAGCAGGCCCGTCCCCTCGCGCGCTTCCTCGACGCCCTCGACGCGCGCGGCGCGCTGGCGAAGACGATCCTCTACAACCTGAACCCCCGCGACAACGAGGTCTTCGCCACGATGGCGGGCAACTTCCAGGACGGCTCGGTGCCCGGCAAGGTCCAGTACGGCGCCGCCTGGTGGTTCCTCGACCAGAAGGACGGGATCGAGGCACAGCTCCGAGCTCTCTCCAACATGGGGCTCCTCTCGCGCTTCGTGGGAATGGTGACCGACTCCCGGAGCTTCCTGTCGTACTCGCGACACGACTACTTCCGGCGGATCCTGTGCAATCTCCTGGGCGAGGACGTGCGCCGCGGGCTCGTTCCCGACGATCGGCAGCTGCTCGGTGAGATCGTCTCGCGGATCGCATTCGACAACGCCCGCGACTATTTCGGATTTCCGTTGGGCCTGGCGGCCGGGGCCCGTGCATAATCGGCTGGTCATGGATCGCTCCCGGCGGGAGTTCCTCGCGGCGGCGGCCGCAACGGCCGCAGCCACCGCCCTCCCCTCGCGCCCCGGCGCCGCGGCGGACGCGCTCCTGTATCCGCCGACGGATCTTTCGCCCTTCGACCGTCCGATCACGCCTCGCCCTTTCGACCTGCGCCTCGGCTGCGCCGCGATCCTGTGGGGCGGCGACGACGAGAAAGCCATCGAGGAGATCGCGGCCCTCGGGTTCAGGGGGATCCAGCTCCGCTCCAACGTGGTCCCGCGATACAAGGACCACCCCGAAGAGCTGCGCCGGCGCCTCGAAGAGAAGAAGCTGGCGGCCCTCTGCTTTTCGAGCGGCAACGTGAGCGCCGACCCGGAACGGCGTGAGGCGCTTCTCGAGACCCACCTGACCCACGCCCGCTTCGCCAAGGCGCTGGGCAGCCCCTTGCTCCAGGTGACCTCGGAGCGGCCCAAGGGACGGGCACCCACCGCCGACGAATACGACCGGCTCGGCCGCCTCCTCACCGAGATCGGGCGGCGCACCCTCGACGCGGGCGTCCGTCTCGTCTACCACAACCACATGGGAGGCTACGGCGAAGGGCCGGATGAGGTCGCCCGAGTCCTCGACGCGACAGATCGCCACTATGTGGGATTCCTCCTCGACGTGGCCCACTACGCGCAGGGAGGGGGGGACCCGGTGGCGGCAGTCGCCCGCCACAAGGATCGTCTCGCGATCCTCCACCTGAAGGACGTGCGGAGCACGTCCCCCACGGCGGGCCAGTCCGAGAAGGAGGCCTACCAGTTCGTGGAGCTCGGCCGTGGCCGGGTCGACCTCCCCGGCGTGACCCTTGCCCTCAAGGCGATCTCCTTCCGCGGCCCGGCCGTCCTGGAGCTGGACGAGGTCCCCGAGGCGGGGCGGACTCCCCGCGAGTGCGCCGAGACGAACCGCCGCTACGCGGTCGAGACCCTGGGCCTGCCTCTCGACTCATGAGCGCCTTCAAGCTCTCGGTGCTCACCGACGAGATCAGCCAGGACCTGGAGCACGCCCTGGACGTCGCCGCTCGCGAGTTCGGCCTGGGCTACGTCGAGCTGCGCGCCGCCTGGGGGAAGAACGTCATGGCGTGGGACGCCAAGGACGTGGCCGAAGCCCGCGGTCTTCTCGAGCGTTTTCGCCTCCGGGTCTCGGCCATCGCAAGCCCTCTCTTCAAGGCCGACTGGCCAGGCGCGCCCCTCTCCGCCGCCACCCAGGACCGTTTCGGCGCCGACTACGGGTTCGAACAGCAGCAGGAGATCCTGGATCGCGGTCTCGAGCTGGCCCGCGTGTTCGGCACCGACCACCTGCGCTGCTTCGACTTCTGGCGCCTCGCCGATCCGGCGCCCCATCGCGCGGCCATCGACCGGACTCTCGCCGACGCCGCGCGCCGCGCCGCCGCCCGTCGGATCACCCTCGTGCTGGAGAACGAGTTCGCGTGCAACACGGCCACCGGGGCGGAGGCCGCCCGAACGCTCAGGGTCGTGGACGTTCCGTTCTTCCAGCTCAACTGGGATCCGCAGAACGCCGCCTGGCACGGGGAGACGGCGTACCCGGACGGCTACGACCGCCTGCCGCCCAAGCGCGTGGCCCACGTCCACGTGAAGGACTTGTCCCGCAAGGCCGGCGGAGGGTTCGAGCACGCGAGGGTCGGCAGCGGGATCCTCGACTGGGAGGGGCAGTTCCGGGCCCTGAAGCGCGATGGCTACTCGAGCTTCGTGACCCTCGAGACCCACTGGCGCGGGGCCGGGAGCGCGGAGGAATCGACCCGGCAGTCCATGGCCGGGACGAAGGAGGCCCTCCGGCGGGCCGGGGCCCTGTGAGCCTCCTGGCTTCCGTCCTCGTTGCCGCTCTCGCAGCGCCCGTCGCCGCGGCCTCGGCCGATTCCGGCGTGGACGTGCGCGTGCGCGAGGCCGAGCATCGCGTCGACGTGACCCTGGACGGGAAGGCGTTCACCTCCTACCTCTGGCCCGAGAGCCTGACGAAGCCGGTCCTGTTTCCGATCCTGACCGCGAAAGGGACGCCGATCACGCGGGGCTTCCCGCTCGATGCCGCGGCCGGGGGAACGGACGGATCACCCCCACCAGGTCGGCCTCTGGCTGAGCTACGGCGACGTGAACGGCGTCGACTTCTGGAACAACTCCTCGGCGCTTCCCGCCGAGCAGCAGGCGAAGATGGGGCGGAGCGTCCACCGGCGCGATCGTCGCGGCCTCGAGCGGCAGGAGCGAAGGCCGCCTTCGGGTCGCCATCGAGTGGACGCTCCCCGACGGCACCGTCCTCCTGGACGAGGACACGACCTTCGTCTTCCGCCGGAGCGGTGCCTCGGGACGAAGCCTCGACCGCATTTCGCGCCTCACGGCCCGCGCCACGCCCGTCCTCCTCGCCGACAACAAGGAGGGCTTCTTCGGCCTCCGGGTGGCCCGCTCCCTCGAGCAGCCGTCGAAGGAGCCCGCCACCCTGACCGACGCGTCGGGTCGCCCGACCACGGTCGAGGCCCTCGACGACGCGGGGGTGACAGGCGTCTACCGCTCGAGCGAGGGGAAGGAAGGGGACGCCGTCTGGGGGACGAGGGCCCGCTGGGTGTCCCTCTCGGGACGCGTCGGCGACGAGGACGACGACGCTCGCGATCCTCGACGACCCGAAGAACCCCGGCGCGCCGACCTACTGGCACGCGCGGGGCTACGGGCTCTTCGCGGCGAACCCGCTCGGGCAGAAGGTGTTCTCGGAAGGGCGCGAGGCCCTGAACCTGAAGATCCTCCCTCGCCGGACGATGACCGTTCGCTATCGCCTCCTCGTCCTTCCGGGCGTGGTCGCGCCGCGGGAGCTGGACGAGGCATGGGAAGCCTTCCGCAAGGACGCGAGGTGAACCCCTTCGACGGCGTGATCTTCGACCTCGACGGGACGCTCGTCGAGAACATGGAGATCCACGCCGAGGCGTTCCAGGAGTTCCTGCGGAGGCACGACCTTCCGCCCCTCGACGCCGCCCTGAGGGCCCGCATCGACGGCAAGCGCAATCGGGACATCTTCCCGATCGTCTTCGGCCGCGAGCTGTCCGTCGGAGGATCTGGAGCGCTATTCCCACGAGAAGGAATCCCTCTACAGGGTCCTCTCCCGCGGGAAGCTCGAGCCCCAGCGCGGCCTCGTGCGTCTGCTCTCCCTCCTCGAAGAGAAGGGGATTCCCGTGGCCATCGCCACGTCGTCGCCCGAGGACAACGTCCCCCACACCCTGGGCGAGATCGGCCTCCTCGAGACGTTCCCCCACGTCGTTCGCAGCGACACGGTGCCGAGGGGGAAGCCCCATCCCGACGTCTTCCTGGCGGCGGCCGAGACGCTGGCGTGCCACTCCGGCGCGCTGCCTCGCCTTCGAGGACGCGCCTCTCGGCGTCCTGGCCGCGCGCGCCGCGGGAATGACGTGCGTCGCCGTCACCACCAGCTTCACCGCCGATGATTTCGCGGTCCACGGCGCCCCTCCCGATGCGGCCGTGGCCGACTTCGAGGAGTACCTGGAGGGCCCGGGCCGCTGGCTCGCCTGAAGGCCTTCGTCGCGTCCCGAGGCGCCTGGCTCCTGGCGCTCGCGCTGCTCACGGCGGCCGTCTACGCCCCGAACCTGCACGACTACTTCCTCGGCGACGACTTCGACCTCATCGCGTCCTTCTGGGGGAAGCCGCCGTCGTACTTCCTCCACCTGCTCGTCGACAACGCCAGCGGCGACGTCTGGAAGGACTGGGGCCTCGATGCGGCCCAGGGGCGCGGATTCCTGCGGCCGGTCCACATCTGGCTGCTGAAGCTCGACTCGCTGGTCTGGGGTGTACGCCCCTTCGGCTTCCACCTGACGGCCACGCTCGCCGCGGTGGCGGTCGTTCTGCTCGTCTTCCTGATCCTGGAAGAGCTCGGGGACGGGTCCGTCGACGGCGTTCCTCGGGGCGTCGATCGTGGCGATGCATCCCATCCTTTCGGCCATCGTCCCGTTCATCGCGGCACGGGAGGAGACGCTGACGACCGCCTTCTGTCTCGCGGCGTTCTACACCTTCCTGCGCGTTCGCCTCCGAGGCTCCTCGCGGGTGCCGGTGCTCGTCTTCTACGCCCTGGCCCTCCTCACCAAGGAGACGGCCGTCGTGTGGATCGCGCTGCCGTTCGCCTACGACGTCGTCTGCGGGCCGTTCTCCGGGACAGGGCGCGAGAGCTCCTCCGGCGTCGTCCGCCTCGTACGGCGGCCTCGCGTTCCTCCTCGTCACGTACCTGTGCTTGCGCTTCGTCGCCTTCGGCAACGTCGTGGGGGCGACGGCGCTCCGACCAGCTTCGCGTCTCCGAGCGCCTTCGTTCGCTTCCACGCGCGATTCTGGCGGGACCTGTTGGGCCCGCGCCTCCTGGACGTCCACGGCATCGAGGCGATCCGATGGCTGGTGGCCGGGCTCGTACCGGTCCTCCTGGTCGCGGCCCTGAGGGGCGGCTCGGCAGAACGCGCGCTTCTTCGGCGACGTGGCTCTTCCTTGGACCCTGCTGGTACGTGATCACGACGGCGCTCTTCTACGGCACCTACTACGACGATCGCCACCATAGCCTGCCTCTCGTGGGCCTCGCGATCGCCGGGGCGATGGCGTTCGAAGGCGCCCTCTCGAGGGTGACCGATCGGTGGAGGGCCGCCTCTGTCGGCGCGGCGCTCGTCGCGGCCACGGTCCTGCTCCTGCCGGCCACGCTGCGGGCGGCCCACGTGTTCCACGAGGCGAGCCGCGTCACCGAGCGCGCCCGGGCGGAGATCGAAGCCCTGACCCGGGGGCTCCCCGACGGCAGCGCGGTGCTCCTCGTGGGTACGCCGCTGCAGGAGGACCCGCCGTTCTATTTCGGATGGGGACTGACCTCGGCGCTCAAGCGACCCTTCACGCCGTCGGACGCCGCCACCCGATTGAGGATCGTTGATCGACGAAGCCAGACGCTGAACCGGTCGAGGGTCGCGGTCCCGCAATCGGTTCGACCTCGGGATCCAGTTCACCAGAAACCCCACCGGCGTCGTCGAACGCGTTTGGCGCCCGTGATGCTTCGGCCGGCATAGACTTGCGAAGGCGCTAGCAGGAGGAGACTGCCTTGCCCCCCTTGGTGCAGACGCTGAAGATCGACGTCGACGAGCCCGGCCGACGGCTCACCCTCGCGAGCGACGACCCGGCGATGCCCACGGCCCTCGTGGCGCTGATGCGCGGCGGAGTGGTCCTGGTGTGCGGGTTCCCCCTCGTGGTGGTCCTCCTCGCTCTCCGGCAGTCCGGGGCGTCGACGTCGCGCCTCGTGGACCTCGGCGTCGCGTCCCTCGGCGTTCGTCCTGGGCCTGGCCCTCCTGGCGACCCTGGCCCGCGGCAACCGCGTCGTCACGCCGCCTCGCGGCCGACAGGGTCCTCCAGCGCATCGAGATCACCGAACGGGGGATGCTCGGCACCGGAGGCATGTCGACGGAGATCGTGCCGTTCGCGACGCTCCGGGGACTCCGCCTTCGCGCCTCGCGGCCCGCTCCGGCCGGATCGATGGGGTTCACTCCCCAGACGCTGACGGTGACCGTGACGCTGACGTTCCAGGAGGCGAGCCGCCGTCCGCCGCGCCGGCTCACCCTCGCCGTGGCGGAGCTGGACAGGAAGGAGGAAGGGAGCGACCTCGCGTTGCGCCTCGCCAGCGTCGTCGGGTTCGACTACCAGCGCCTGGTCCGCAACGACGCGCGGGAGATCGAGATGGAGTTCAGCGGCACGGAGGGGGCCGGCTTCACGCCTCTCGTCCAGACGACGGTCCCGGCGGACTACGCCCGCGACGAGGTGGCCGAAGGCGCGCAGGCCGCCGCCGCGCGGGAGCACACGCCCCGTTTCGACCCGGCCTCGTTCAAAGGCGACCACACGGTGGCCGTGTGGGAGCCCCCCTCCGAGATCCGATTCCACCGCCCGATGACGTTCGCCGCCATCGGCTGCGCTCCCTTCGTTCTCCCCCTGTTCCTGGGACCGTGGGTCCTCGTCTCGGCCCTGCGGGCGTCCGCGAGCGGCATCGTGCGGGCCGACGGCCTCGTCACCGGAGGCTTCTTCGCCGTCGTGGGCGTGGCCATCGGTTTCGTCGCGCTCTTCATCATCTCGGGCTCCATGCCCCGCGACGTCGTCTTCGACGGCTCGGCCCGGCGGCTGCGCTTCAAGAACCTGGCCTTCGAGTCGGGGCCACGATTTTCGGGACATCGGGTCCCTCGAGCTGGTCTGCGTTCGCACCCAGCCCCGGAAGGCGACACCCAGCTACTACTGCCGCCTCGTGGCGAACGTGACCGCGCCGGGCCCGGCGTCCAAGGCGATCGACGTGCTGACCACGAGCTTCTTCGACGACCCCGACAGCCCTACGCGATGGGCCTCCCCCTGTTGACCGACCTCTCCGCGGCCACGGGCCTGCCCAAGGTGGTGACGGACTTCAAATAGCGGCTGCTCACAACTCCCTCATTGTTTCGACCGCTCGGGGCGTACCTTCTCGGGAGAAGAGGCCGCTCTCCACGACGGCCCGAAGGAGGGACGTGTGACCCCAGCCCGGCTCGTAGCCATCGGTTTCATCTTCTGTTGCGTCTCGGGGGCCTGGTTGGCCCTCGGAGGCTCGGTCGTCCAGCGCACCGGCCAGTCGGATGCACGCCTCGCCCACGAGGTGGCCCAGCTCTGGGGCGGGAAGCACGACCAGATCGCCCCCGATGCGAAGATCCTGCGACCCCGGGTGGTGACCGAGGACGTGAAGGACAAGGACGCCCATGGCGCCGAGGTCGTGCGGCAGGTCACCCGAACCGTGTACGACGACGTCCCCATCCCCCTGGCCTCGAGCCGTGTGAACGTGAAGATGAACCTCGACCAGCGGCAGAAGGGGCTGCTCTGGTACAACACCTACGCCCTGGCTTTCACGGCCCGGTACACCCTCCGCAACCCCGACGATGCCGAGCGAGGAGCGGCCGTGCACCTGGCCTTCCCCTCGAGCGAGGCGATCTACGACGGCTTCGTCTTTCCGCGTGAACGGCCGCGAGGCGAGCCCGAGTGGCAGCCTCGGACAAGGCATCACCATCAACCTGACCCTCCCCGCCCACGCCGAGGGAATGGTCGACCTGGCCTACAAGTCGCGAGGCCTCGGGGACTGGACCTATTCGTTCGCCCCCTCCGGAACGGTCGCCCAGGTGCGCGATTTTGCCCTCGACATGGAGACCGATTTCCATGCCATCGACTTCCCCGTTGGCACGCTGTCACCGGTGAAGAAGGCCGAGGCCGGCTCCGGCTACCAGCTCGCTTGGACCTTCGACAGCCTCGTCACGGGCCAGAAGATCGGAATGGCTCCGCCCAACCGCCTGAACCCCGGCCCCCTGGCGGCACGGATCACCTTCTTCGCCCCGGTCTCGCTCTTGTTCTTCGTGACCGTGATGGTGATCCTGGGTTTGCTCCGTGGCCGGAGCCTGCACCCGATGAACTACTTCTTCCTGGCCGCCGCCTTCTTCGCGTTCCATCTGCTCCTCGCCTATCTGGCCGACCAGATCAACATCCACGCCGCCTTCGCCACCGCGTCGGCGGCCAGCGTCTTTCTCGTGGCGACGTATCTCCGGCTGGCGGGAGGCGGACGCGTGGCCCTCGAAGCCGCTCTCTGCCAGGTCGTCTTCCTCGTGCTCTTCAGCTATGCCTTCTTCTTCGAGGGGCTGACGGGGCTGACGGTGACCGTCGGGGCCGTGGTGACCCTGTTCGTCCTGATGCAGCTCACCGCCCGCGTCGACTGGAGCGAGGTGTTCGCCAGGAAGGCGTGAGAGGGTTACACTTCATGTCCCGACCCAGATGCGCGTCTTCCTCGTCCACGTCCGCGACCCGCAGTTCTACGCGATCCCGCGCCGGACCCGCGGCCCGAACGGGCGCCTCCAGGTCATGGGCTTCCCGCCCATCGGCATCATGTCGCTGTCGTCGGTCCTGAAGCGGGCGGGCCACGAGTGCGTGATGTTCGATCAGGCGAACCCCGACACGCCCAACGACCTGATCGTGTCCGAGATCCGGCGGCAGGAGCCCGACCTCGTCGGCCTGAGCTTCCTGTCCACCACGAGCTACCCGTACGCCAAGATCCTGGCCCGGGAGATCCGCGCCGCGAGCCCCGCGACACGCATCGCCTTCGGCGGCGTCTTCGCGAGCTTGAACGCCCAGCTCGTGAAGATGCAGTGCCCGGAGGTCGACTTCGTCTGCCGGGGCGACGGCGAGCAGCTCATCCTGGACCTGCTGGAGCGCCTCGACGATCCCGACGGTGTTGCCGGCGTGACCTGGCAGGACAAGGAAGGCCGCCTCCGCCACAACCTCAACCGTCCCCTCACGCGGGACCTGGACCACTGGCCCTTCCCCGACCGCGAGAGCCTCGAGCTGGACTTCGTGGAGTCGATGCCCCTCGACGTTCCCGCCGTCCTCTCCCTGGAGCGATTCACCACGATGCAGACGTCCCGCGGCTGCCCCTGGCCGTGCGTCTTCTGCGACATCCCGATCTTCAACGAAGGGAAGTGGCGCTCCAGGAGCCCGGCCCACGTCCTCGAGGAGTTCAAGCAGCTCCAGAAGGACGGCTACGGCGCCGTCTACTTCGTCGACGACCACTTCCTCCTCCAGCCCAAGCGCATCAAGGCCATCTGCGACGGCCTCGTCGCCAACGGCAGCACGATCGAGTGGGGGTGCGAGGGGCGCGTCGACTCGACCTGCATGGAGCTCTTCCCGGCCATGGCGAAGGCCCATTGCCGCACCCTCATGTTCGGCATCGAGAGCGGCAGCCAGAAGATCCTCGACCGGTTGAAGAAGGAGCAGACGCTCGCCGAGGTCGAGACGGCGGTGAGCGCGGCCAAGAAGGCGGGGATCGAGATCGTCCACGGCTTCTTCGTCGTCGGGAACCCCGACGAGACCGAAGAGGACATGCGGGAGACGTTCCGCTTCGCCTCGAAGCTCCGGATCGACAGCTTCGGCTTCAACCGCCTCTGCGTCTACCGAGGGACGCCCCTCTGGTCCGAATACGTCAAGCGCGGCCTCGTCAACGACGTGACCGACTGGTACAAGTACTTCAAGTGCTCGGCCATCGACCCCACGGTGCTCCCGGGCGAGGTGATCCATCGCGTGCGCTCCGAGGGAATCCGGAGCTTGATGATCTACAAGATCGTCCACTATCCGATCCAGAGCTTCCGGATGATCCGCCGCTTCCTCAGGTACATGCCCTTGAAGGACGTCATGTACCTCCTCGTGAAGCCGTTCCTGGGAGACAAGAAGGGCCTCACGAAGGCCGAGGTCGTGTCGCGGGCCGTCGAGCACGCCGACCTCAAGAGCGAGGCCGCCGAGATGACGCAGCTGGCCGACGAGGCGCTGGAGCACGCCATTCGGGAGTCCCGCGCCGAGCGCGCCCGGATCCAGGCCCTCGCCGAGGCCGAGAAGCACGCGTCGTAGGGGCGAGCTGATTCCACGGCTGCTGCTCTTGAAGGAGATGCTATGCGGCGCTCCGCTTGGGTTCTCGTCGTCGGGCTCGTCTTCGGACCGAATCTCCATGCGCTCGACAAGGGCGTCGATGCGAAGTTGGGCGACTTCGATGCCTACATGGCGAAAGTCCTGAAGGATTGGAACGCCCCGGGCATCGGCGTCGGCATCGTCGTCGGCGACAACCTCGTCTTTGCCAAGGGGTACGGGTATCGTGACTACGCCAAGAAGCTCCCTGTCACGCCATCCACGCTCTTCCAGATCGCGTCGAACACGAAGCTCTTTACCGCCGTCGCCGCGGGCCTCCTGGTCGATGAAGGAAAGCTGACCTGGGACAAGCCCGTGCGGGAGTCCGTCCCCTCCACCCAGTTCTACAACGACACGCTGAACACGAGCGTGACGCTGCGGGACATGCTCTCCCATCGCACGGGCATCACCCGCCACGACCTGATCTGGTACCAGGCCCCCGACAGCCGAAAGGAGCTTTTCGGCAAGCTCAAGTACATGGAACCGAAGGCCCCGCCTCGGACGACGTTCCTCTACAACAACATGATGTACACCGCGGCCGGATACCTGATCGAGCTTCAATCGGGCAGGACGTGGGAAGACTTCGTCCGCGAACGCATCCTGACGCCTCTCGAGATGACTCGTACCCTGTACTCGGTGGCGGACATGGTGAAGCAGGACGATTTCGGCGTGGGATACACAGAGAAGCGCGACAACTTTGATCTCTACCATCTCCCCTACTACGAGGACACGGAGGGTATGGCCCCGTGCGGCGCCATCATCTCGAACATCCAGGACATGTCCCATTGGCTCGTCGCGCTGATGAACGACGGGAAGTACAAGGGGAAACAGGTCCTGCCGACGGGCGTTCTCAAGGAGACTCTCGCGCCCGCCATCGCGATGCCGAACACGCTCGGCCAGACGATGGGTTACTGGGAGGAGATGAACGCGGCCTACGGTACCGGGCGCTGGACCGCTTCCTATCGGGGGCATCTTCTTGCCTTCCACGGGGGCGACCTGGACGGCTTTCATTCCCAGGTGTCGTTCATGCCCCAGGAGCACATCGGCGTGATCGTCTTCGTCATCGGCGACCACGCCGCGAGTCTTTACAACACCATCAGCTACAACGTGTACGAGCGCCTTCTGGGGATGACCCAGACGCCCTGGAGCCAGCGTTGGCTGGACGTCCGGCTCAAGGGAAAGAAGGCGGGCACCGAAGCGCGCGCCAAGGCCGGGGCCGACCGCGTCGCCGACACCAGGCCCTCCCACGCCCTCGCCGACTACGTGGGTGCGTACGACCACCCTGCGTACGGCTCGTTGAAGATCGCCCTGAAGGACGGCCAGCTCCAGTTCGACTTCCACAAGATCCAGTTTCCGATGACCCACTTCCACTACGATCGCTTCGACACACCCGACGACGAGCGGTACGGGAAGTGGTCCGTGAACTTCAGCACGAACCCGCAGGGCGACGTGGACAAGGCGTTGATGTCACTCGACGAGGCCGAGGTGGCCTTCACGCGCAGGCCGGACATTCTCGATCCTTCGATGTTGCAGCGGCTCGCCGGAACCTATGAGACCGCCGAGGGATTCAAGTTCGAGGTGGCGGCAAAGACAGACGGAGCCCTGCTCCTGGTCTTTCCGGGACAGCCCGAGCAGAAGCTGATCCCCTACAAGGGGCTGAAGTTCCACGCGCAGGACTTCTCTGACCAGGTCTTCGAGTTCGTCCTCGAGAACGGTCAGGTCCGAGCGCTCAAGCAGCGGGACGCGTCGGGGGAGTACACGTTCCAGCGCCGCTGACCGCTCGCCCAATCCGATGGTCAGCGCTCAATGCAGCAACGACAGGCGCACGGGGTCCTGCGCCACCTCGGTCGGAAGCACCTTGATGGCGACGTCACGGCCGAGGGTCGTGTCGGTGGCGCGGTAGACCTCGCCCATGCCTCCGGCGCCGAGAGCCTCTCCCGCTCGAGTACTTCGCCCGCGTGCGCAACATTCTATGTGATGAACTTGCAGTCAAGGCCTGGGTCCGGACGCTCCGCCCCTGGGATAAGCCCGCTGCGAGAGGCGGCCGACGAGATCCGTCAGATAAGCGCGCAGCTCGGGCACGCTGACGTTGCCGGGCAGGCGAGCGTCGTCGCCGATCGCGACCTCGGACAGGACCCACGCGAGCTGACCAGGGGTGAGGCCCCCGTCTTTCAGGCTGGCCGCGGCCAGCGCCGCGTCCAGATCGAGACCGAGGGACTCCAGGGCCCGCACGTCCACGAGGTCTCGCGGCTCGGACCGGGAGAGGAGGGTGCAGAGCTTGTTGGCGAAGATCTCTTCCGGCGGGTCTACGCGAACGCCATCGAGGATGGGCTTTTCTGGCCTTACCTGGGGCACGTGATCGCGCACCAGGTCCACGACCACGGATTCGTCCAAACGCCGAACCACACGCCGTCGGAACTCGGGCGCCGTACGCACGCGCTCGATCGTCGCCCCGAGTGATGCCGCCGCGTCGCGCAGGGCCGCCTCGCCTTCGTCGAGGACGTCGTCCGGGGTGAAGAAGCCGAGGTCGTTCGTCTCCCGGTGGCCGAGGTGAAACCCGGCAAGGGCGCCGCCGCCGGTCAGGAAGAAGCGGCCCTCCCTCTCGAAGAATGCCGCGAGCAGAGCACGCTGAAGCGGCTTGAGCCGACTAAGCGAGGAGGCCAAGGCGGCGCCACTGCTGGAAGAGGAACTCCCAGAAAGCACGGCGGTTGCCGAGGTTCTTTCGCACCTCGGGCCATAGCCGTGCGATCTCGGCGGGAGAAGTGAAGCTCCACACCTCGGTGTCCCGAGCCTCCCGAAGGATGCGACCGAGGAGACGAGCGCGCTCCGGCGCGGACGCGCTGCCGAGCCTGGAACGCAACTCGGCCGCGGTCATCGGATCGTCCCAGAGAAAGTAGGGATCGTGCGTCACGATGAGAACAGGATAGCCCGGATCCCTTTCGCTTGGGTACGGTGGTGGCCCATGCCCGCACCAGAACCTCAGCGCGTCTTGAGGATCCCGTCGATCGTCGTCACGCAGAGCGGGTGATAGCCGGGGCGGGCCTTCGCGTAGATCCGACGGCCGAGGGCCCTCGTCTCGGGCTTGGCCTCCATGTCCTCGTAGAGCGGCTTCAGGAACTTGCGGCGCCCCTGACGCGTCAGGAACCCCTCGAGGGCCGGGTAGCCCGGCTCGTAGGCGCTCCAGACCACGTGGCGGAGCCAGGAAAACAGGATCTCGGAGTTGCCGACCGTGGACAGGTGGAACTGCGCGTCGAGAACGGCCATGCGGTCCGCGGAGACGTCGCGCGGAAGGGCTCCGAGGAAGTCCTGCCACTCGGCGGTGCTCCAGTCGGCCTTGACGCCCCCGGTCGACCCGTCCTTCACGAAGGCGGCGGCGGCGGCGCGGGTGAGCTCGAAGCTGTGCGACACCGGGAGGACGACGTTGTCGGGCAGCCCGCGGCCGTGGACCCAACCCTCGACCCTCACGTCCATCCACGCCGCCTCATCTCCCTTGAACAGGTCCCGTTTGAGCAGCTCCAGGAAGCGATCGGTGGTCATCGCGGAGAACGCGTTCGTCGCGAAGTAGCCGCGGAGGAAGGCGTCGAGGCGAGGTCTCCCGAAGCGTGCCTCCAGGACGCGAACGAAGCTGGCTCCCTTGCTGTAGGGGATCGCCGCGGGCGGCCCGTCGTCGGGGGAGCGTCCCCTCAGGTCGGGGACGAGCCGCGTGTCGTCGGGGGCGGTCGCGGGGTCGGCGATCGCTTCCTCGATGTCGCGCTCGGCCAGGAGCACCTCGCGATCGGCGAAGTCGCGGCCGTAGAGCGTCTCGCCCAGGCGCACCTCGAGGTAGTCGGTCAAGCCCTCGTTCAGCCAGAAGTCGTTCCAGACGGCGCTCGTCACGAGGTTGCCGGACCAGGAGTGGGCCAGCTCGTGGACCACGACGTTCACCAGGCTGCGGTCTCCGGCCAGGATCGTCGGCGTCGCGAAGGTGAGGCGCGGGTTCTCCATGCCCCCGAAGGGGAAGCTCGGGGGAAGGACGATGACGTCCCAGCGTCCCCAGGCGTATCGGCCGCAGAGGGACTCGGCCACCGACAGCATCTTCTCCATGTCGGCGAACTCGGAGGCGGCGCGGTCGACCACGGCCGGCTCCGCGTAGACGCCCGTCCGGGGACCCACGCGGCGGAAGGCGATCTCGCCCGCCGCGAGCGCTATCAGGTAGGGCGGGATCGACTCGGGCATGTGGAAGCGGAAGAGACCCTTGGCGGGATCGTCAAGGGCGTGCTCGGCGCTCATGACGGCGACCATCCCCGGCGGGACGTGGATCACGGCGTCGTACGTGATCCGGACACCGGGGCTGTCGATGCAGGGGACGAAGCTGCGGGCGTTGATGGCCTGCGCCTGGGTGAAGAGGAACGGGTGTTGGCCGGAGGTCGTTTGCGCCGGGTCGAGCCATTGGAGCGCGGAGGCCTGGGGCCCGGTCCGATACTCGATGCGCAGCCGCTTCAAGCGCCGCTCGGGGAGCGAGATCCGCAGCCGCTGCCCGAGGAAAGGGACGGGCGGCTCGAACGTGAAGGGAAGGCGTCTGACCGGTCTCGGGGTCCGTGATCCTGGCCACCTCCAGGCCCTGCGAGTCCAGCGCCAGGAACGTGGACGGCGTGCCCTTGGCGTAGGCGAGGTCCAGCTCCGCGGTCCCGTGGATCCGCTTGGCGTCGAAGTCGACGGTCAGGTCGAGGGCAATGTGGGTGGGCCGCACCGCCTCGGGGTTGCCGAGGCTGTGGGGATCCGCAGCGGCGAGGAGAAGTGCGAGGGTCGGACCGATCATGTCCCCATCATAGTGTACGGTTCTGGCGATGGCCGACACCCCCGACCTCGACGCCGCCCTCTCGCGCCTCGGCTACGATTCCTTTCGTCCCGGCCAGCGCGAGGCTGTCGAGACCCTTCTCGACCGCGGCCGCCTTCTCCTCGTGGCGCCGACGGGCGGAGGGAAGAGCCTCACGTACCAGCTCCCGGCCACGTTCCTCGAAGGGACCTCGCTCGTCGTCTCGCCTCTCGTGGCGCTGATGAACGACCAGGTCTCCGCCCTCGAGGCCCGCGGCGTCTCCGCCACGTTCCTGGCCGCGACGCTCCCCGCCGACGAGATGCGGCGGCGCATGGCGCGCCTGGGAGAGGGAACGTACCGGATCGTCTACGTCGCGCCGGAGCGTCTGGGCTACCCCGGCTTCCGGTCGATCCTCGGCCGGCTGCGAGTCCCCTTGCTTGCGGTCGACGAGGCCCATTGCATCAGCGAATGGGGGCACGACTTCCGTCCCGACTACCTCGAGATCGGCGCCCTCGTCGCCGAGCTCCGGCCCCCGCGTCTCCTGGCGTGCACGGCGACCGCCACGCCGGTCGTGCGCGACGAGATCCTGTCGCGCCTCGGCCTGCCGGCCGACACGCCCCAGCTCCTGCGCGGCTTCGCCCGCCCCAACCTGGCCCTGCGCGCCGCCGAGGTGTCGAGCGAGCGCGATCGGGACGCGCGGGTCGACGCGGCCCTGGCGGAGGCGCTGGGGCGTCCCGGGTCGGGGCGCGGCACCGCCATCGTCTACGCGCCGACGCGCCGGGGGAGCGAGGCCGAGGCCGAGCGTCTCCGCCTTGCGGGCTGGTCCGCCGAGGCGTACCACGCCGGCATGACGGGCCCTGCCCGCGAAGAGACGCAGCGGGCCTTCGCCTCGGGACAGCTCGAGGTCGTGGCCGCGACCAACGCCTTCGGCATGGGGATCGACCGCGCCGACGTCCGCGCCGTCGATCCACCTGGCGCCCCCCGGCTCCGTCGAGGCCTACTACCAGGAGGTCGGCCGCGCGGGACGCGACGGGGCTCCGGCCCTGGGCCTCATGCTCACGTCCGCCGGCGACATGGCCCTTCGGCGGCGCCTCCTCGAGGACGGCTCCACCGAGGGCGCCCGGGCCATCGTCGAGCACAAGTGGGGGCTCTTCCTCGAGCTGATGCGCTGGGCCGAGGGAGGAAGCTGCCGCCACGACGCGATCCTGCGCTACTTCGGCGACGAGGCCGAGACGCTCGCGGGGTGCGGCCGATGCGATGTCTGTCAGGCCCTGGACGACGGCGGGCCCGAGCCCGAGGCGGCGACGCTCATCGTCCGAAAGGCCCTGTCGGCGGTGGCCCGCGTCCATCGCCGCTTCGGCTTGACGGCGGCCGTCAAGCTCCTGCGGGGCGAGGCCGACCCGCGCCTCGGCCGGGCCGGCCTCGACAAGACGCCGACGTTCGGCGCGCTCGCGCGAGCACGGGGAGGCCTGGCTGCTGAAGCTCCTGCAGGCGCTGCGTCACCGCCGGGTGGGTGGACTTCACGACCGGCGATCGGCCCCTCGTCCTGCTGACAGACGAAGGGCGCGCGGTCATGAAGGCCGAGCGGCCCGCCCGGCTCGTCCTCCCGAGCACGGCCGGCGCGGCGGGGCCCGCTCGGGGAGCCGCGAAGGCGCGCGCGGCCGGCCCGGTCCTGGAGGACGCCGCGGCCGCCCTGTTCGAGGCGCTCCGTCGCCATCGACTCGGCCTCGCACGGGCTCAGGGCGTTCCTCCCTTCGTGATCGCCAGCGACCGCACCCTGAGGGACATCGCGATACTGAGCCCCACGACGATCGCGCAGCTCAGAACCGCTCACGGCATCGGCGACGCGAAGGCCGAGCGCTACGGGGCCGGGCTCCTGGGCGTCGTCGAGTCCATGCGCCGCTCGTAGCGGAAGTTCATCTCGGGGGGCCCATCCTTGACCGTGAACCCCGCGGGAACCTCGAACAGCGCGTGGTCCGGCTCGTTGCGCGAGATCCCGGTCAGGCGGTACGTGGTCTCGCCCAGGCGCGGATCGCTGCGTTTGCTCAGGACCACGGTCTGGAGCTCGGGGGAATACCATCGCTCCGAGACGATCTTCATCTCCCTCTCGTTGCCGACGTCGCCGGCCGGGATCGTGGTGGTGGAGCGCGTCCCCTCGGTGTCGATCCCCTCGATGATCTGGTGCCCGAGGGCCTCGGTCTCGGCCTTCGGCAGCGCCTTTCGCTCTGCGTGGCCGGGCAGCGGCATGCGTCCGTCGGGGCCCGGCACCGCGATCGTGAAGAAGAAGTCGCTCGGCTTGTCGGTCTCGTCGCCGTCGTCCTTGGCCGGCCGCTCACGAGGCGGCGGCATCGGCATCCGCCGCGCCACGCGGGTCTCGGCCTCGAGCACGTAGCTCACCCCCGCCACGGGATCATGGATGAAGGCCGTCGGAGGAGTCCCGCCCGAGGCCACGAGGGGCCCGATGGCGCCCAGGGCCTGCTCGCGCCGCGTCCGACCCTCGCTGTCGCGGAAGACGGCGCTGGTGGTCTTGCGGACGATGCGGTTGCCGTCGGCCAGCGTCTGGACGATCTCGGTCTCGGCATCGGCCTGGTAGGGGACTCCCTTCACGACCTTGCCGTCGAAGCCCGCGTTCGGGAGGAAGACCCCGAGGCCGTGGGGGTGGAACGTCTGCGGCCCATCGGGCTCCCCGGCCCACGCGATGCCCATGCCGACCAGCAACGCCACGCCGGACGCCACGCCTCTCCACGCTCTCATCGCTCCCTCCCCCCTTTGTCTCACTCCACGAGCCGGATGGCTCGCGCCACGCCGTCCTCCGCCACCACGATGTCGGCCCTCACCAGGGAGGCCTCGCCGTCGTCGGCCACGGGCCAGCCGAGGGCCGCGAGCGCCGACGGAGGGAGCTCGACTCGCACTACGTGGGCGCTCTCCAGGCCTTCGACCGAGCCCGTCCCGTCGAGGGACGCGAACGTCACGCGCGCGCCCCGGCGGGAATGGTCCCCCGCTCTTCCCGCCGCCGCCGCCGCCGCGGCCGGAGCAGCGGGCTTCGCGGCGCGGCTCGGCCCAAGCGACGGCGGGAGCACGGCCGCGTTCGCGCCCTCTTCGGCCGCAGGACGGGCCGGTCGGGCTTCGGGGGGCGGCGGCGCCGCCGTCGTCGTCATCAATGGAGGGCCGGCCTTCCCGGGACTGCGGAGGATCGCCACACCCGACGACAGCAGCACGGCGGCCGCCGCCCCCCAGAGCCAGGTGGAGCGCCCCGATGAGCGGCGAGGCGCCACGGCCGCCACCGGCTCGATTCTCCTCTTGCGCCACGCCGCGACCAGGGCCTCTTCCACGCGCAGCGGCGCCTCGGCTCCCTCCGTCCCGAGGGCCAGGGCCCGCAAGTCCGCGGCCAGGGCGCGCTCGTCCACCAGGCGCAGGGCGCAGCGCGAGCACTTCTCGGCATGGGCGAACGCAAGATCGCGCTCGCCCCCGATGGGAAGGCGGTCGCGCACCAGGTCGCCGGCCAGGGCCTCGAAGGCCGCGCAGTTCACGAGATCCCCGCCGACGAGACGCGTCGCAGCGCCGGTGGCGCGTCGGCCACGCTGCGGAGCTTCCCGAGGAGCAGGTCCCGGCCTCGGTGGAGGCGGGATCGCACCGTGCCGACGGCGCACCCCAGCGCCGCCGCGGCCTCCTCGTAGCTCGCGTGGTGCAGGTCGCAGAGGACCACCGCCTCGCGATAGTGGAGGGGAAGGCTCAGGACCGCGTCGCGGACGCGTTCGATCCGCTCGCGTCTCGCCAGGGCGTCGAGGGGATCGTCCTCGGCCGCGAGGGCGGCGCCCACGGACGGCGCGCCCTCTTCGCCTTCCATCGGCACGTACGGGCGCTCGCGCTCGAGGCGGTGCTGGACGCGGTGCCGGGCGATGCCGAAGAGATAGGCGGGGAGCGAGCCGCGGGTCGCGTCGAAGCCCCCGCCTCCGCGGAGCAGCGTCATGAAGGTCTCCTGCGTCACGTCCTCGGCCACCGCCGTCCTCCCGCTCATCCGGAGCGCAAACCGATAGACGGGCCCTTGCCAGCGGCGGTACAGGGCGGTGAAGGCCGCCTCGTCCCCCGCCTGGATGCGCCGGAGCAGGTCGTCGTCGTTGGGGCTCTCGGGCACTCTCATCTCAGTCCAAGACGACCGAACACCGGCTTCCTGCTCCTGGGTTCCCGCCGGGGCGGCGGAAAGTTCCCGGGAATGGGGCGCTTTCAGCTACTGGCGCGTGCCGCCCACCGTGATCTCGGAGACGAGGATCGTGGGCAGGCCCACGCCCACCGGCACGCTCTGGCCCGCCTTCTGGCAGATGCCGACGCCCTCGTCGAGCTTGCAGGTCGTGGCCGATGCGGGTCACCTTCGTCAGCACGTCGGGGCCGTTGCCGATGAGCGTCGCGCCGACGACCGGCGCGCCGACCTTCCCGTCCTCGATCAGGTAGGCCTCGGTGGCCGAGAAGACGAACTTGCCGCTCGTGATGTCCACCTGGCCGCCGCCGAAGTGCTTCGCGTAGAGGCCGCGCTTCACCGAGCGCAGGATGTCCTGCGGGTCGTCCTGGCCCGCGAGCATGAACGTGTTGGTCATCCGCGGCATCGGGATCGAGCGCGTAGCCCTGCGCGCCGGCCGTTGCCGGTGGCCGCCATCTTCATCAGGCCGCTGTTCAGGCGGTCCTGCAGGTAGCCGCGCAGGATCCCGTCCTCGATCAGCACCGTTCGCCCCGGCACGTTCCCCTCGTCGTCCACGTTCAGGCTGCCGCGGCGATCGGGGATCGAGCCGTCGTCCACCACCGTGACGCCCGGCGCGGCCACGCGCTGGCCGATGCGGCCGCTGAAGGCCGAGAGTCCCCTTGCGGTTGAAGTCGCCCTCGAGGCCGTGGCCCACGGCCTCGTGGAGCAGGATGCCGGGCCAGCCCGGGCCGAGGACGACCGGCATCGGCGCCCGCCGGCGCCTCGACGGCGCCGAGGAGCGTCACGGCCATGCGCGCGGCCTCGCGCGCGAAGTGCTCGGGCGGCTTCGTCCTCGAAGAACTCGGGCCCGACGCGACCGCCGCCGCCGGCGCTGCCCTCGCGCCGCACGCCCTTCTCGGCCGCGATCACGGAGACGCGGATCGAGAAGAGCGGCTGCACGTCCTCGACCAGGACGCCGGCGGAGTTCGCGATCCGAACCTGCTTCGTCTCGTCGCCGAGGCGTGACGATGACCTTGTCGATCCGCGGGTCGTAGCCGCGGGCGGCGCGGTCGGCGCGCTCGACGAGGGCGATGCGGTCGGCCAGGCGCAGGACGCCGACGGTCGTCTCGCCGTAGCGCCGGTCGACGGGCGCGGGCGACACCGGCTGCGGCGGCAGCGTCCGCGCGTCCGAGGCGATGTGGGCCGCCGTCTCCGCCGCGCGGGCCATGGCGCGCCCACGACAGGTCGTCGGTGTAGGCGTAGCCGGTCCGCTCGCCCGAGACGACGCGCACGCCGAGGCCGCACGTCACTCCCGCCGAGGCCGTGCGGATGATCCCCTCCTCGAGGAGCAGCGAGGACGTGCGCTGGTGCTCGAAGTAGAGGTCGGCGAACGTCGCCGCCGCGGCGCGAGGGCGAGCGACAGGAGCCGCTCCATCTCGGGGACGGGAACGTCGGCGGGGACGCGCGCGCGGTCGTCGACGGCCATCACTCGACTATAGCAGGGGGCCCGGGCTCGGCGCGAAGGGCGCCCCTGCGGGCTAGCAGACCCGGTCGCGTCCCGCCTGCTTGGCCCGATAGAGCGCCTTGTCGGCCTCGCGAACCAGGGCCCCCGGGGAGTCGACCGTCTCCGACGGGTAGCGTCGCGACGCCCACGCTCACGGTCACGCGCAGCTCGCGCGGGCCGATGCGGAAGGGGTGGCCGGCCACCGCCTGCCGGATGCGCTCGCCGGTCTGGAGCGCCTCCTTGAAGTCCGGTGTGGGGGAGGATCGCGGCGAACTCCTCGCCGCCGTAGCGTCCCAGCGAGTCCACGTTCCGGAGCGTGTCGCGAAGGATCCGGGCCACGTCGCGCAGCACGACGTCCCCCGCCTGGTGCCCGTGGGCGTCGTTGATCTGCTTGAACTTGTCGATGTCGACCATCGCCAGGCTCACGCCGCCCTCGTAGCGGCCCACGCGCCCCACCTCGTTGGCCACGAGGTCCATGGTGTGCTTGTGGTTGTAGAGGTCCGTGAGGCTGTCGCGGATCGACAGGTTGCGGATCCGCTCGAAGAGGCGGCTGTTCTCCAGGACGATGTACGCCTGGTTCGCGGCCTGCGCCAGCAGCAGCTCGACGTCGCCGCTCAACCGGGCGGTCCCCTTTCCCCCGACGGCCAGGAGCCCGGCGAGGCGGCCGCCCGTGGACGATGGGGAAGGTCGCGAAGCCTCCGAGAGACGTCTCTTCGGCGCCGGGCTTGGCTGCCTCCCGGGGCGAAGAGCCGGGCCTGGACCTTGGCGAAGGGGATCCCGACGCGCTGCCCCGCGATGGCCTCGAGGAGGCGCCCCTTGGCGTCCTCGATGACGGCCGGCGCGGTCGGGCGCTGGAGCAGCAGGAAGACGTCGAGATCCTCGTCCTCGACGAAGGCCATGGCGCCGATCGGTGAAGTCGACCACCCGGCCCACGACGCCCATGACCGAGGTGAAGCTCTCGTCGAAGCGGACGATGCTGCGCGCCACGCGGCCGATCTCCGAGAGGATCGTGGCCTCGAAGAGCTTGCGGTCGAGCAGGTCGTTCACGCGGCTCAGGATGTCGACGCCGCGTGCGGGCCTCCATGCTGGCGCGGGAGCGGGAGCCGTCTTGGCCGTCCAGCATCGATCTTCACGAGCTCCAGGATCTTCTGCGGTTCCGCGTCCTTGGTGATGTAGTAGTCGGCCCCGGTCTCGAGGCCCCAGAACCGGTCGCCGGCCTGGTCCTTGCTCGTGAGGATCACGACGGGGAGGTCCTTGGTCGACGGCTCGGTCTTCAGGAGCCGGCAGGCCTGGTAGCCGTTCATCCGCGGCATCATCACGTCCGAGGACCACGAGCTGCACGTCCTCGATGAAGGCCTTCTCGATGGCCTCGAGGCCGTCCTTGGCCGTGACGACGCCGATGCCCACCTCCTGGAAGCATGCGCTCGAGCATCCGGAGGACCAGCGGGCTGTCGTCGGCAATCAGGATCTTCTGGGCCGTCACGCCGTCCTCCGGAGGGAGGCCAGGAATAAGGATAGAATCGAACGCGGCCGGCATCTTATCACGCTCCCGAGAGCCGTCTGGCGGAACCTTTCGTCGTGCGATTTCGTCATTAGCTCGGATAGGCACTCGGAGGACAGTCAAGCATGGCATCGAGGAAGGCCCAGATCATCGGTGGGTCGGTCGCAGTGGTCTTGCTGGCCGGGATCGTGGCGGGCAGCGTGATCCGCGACCGCAGCAAGCGGGTCGTCGTGCAGACCGGCAAGGTCGGGAAGCGCGACCTGGTCTCGATCGTCTCGGCCTCGGGCGAGGTCAAGCCGCAAGCGCTACGTCAACATCGGCGCGAACGTCTCGGGCCGCATCGTCGAGCTCATCGTGAAGGAAGGGCGACCGCGTCAAGAAGGGCCAGATCCTGGCCCGGATCGAGTCCGAGCGCTACGAGGCCGGCGCGCGCCAGTCCGAGGCCGGGCGTGCAGGCGGCCAAGGCCGACCTCGACCGCGCCGATCGCCGACCTCGCCGTCGCGCAAGCTCGCCTACGACCGCACCAAGCGGATGTACGACGAGAAGCTCGTCTCGGACCAGGTCTACGACCAGGCCGAGGCCGACTGCAAGATGAAGGCGGCCAACGTCGAGTCGCCGCGGCGGCGCGTGGCCCAGCTCCAGGCCGCCGCATCGACAGCACCCGCGACGACCTCGCCAAGACGACCGTCATCTCGCCCGATGGACGGCGTCGTCACGAGCCTGCCCAAGGAAGCAGGGCGAGATGGTGATCGGCGCCCAGAGCTTCAGCCCCACCGTGATCATGACCGTGGCCGACCTCTCGGTGATGGAGTGCGAGGTCATGGTCGACGAGACCGACATCCGCAACGTCAAGCTCGGCCAGGCGGCCGAGGTCCGGGTCGACGCCCTCGAGGGGCTCAAGATCAAGGGCGAGGTCACCGAGATCGGCGCCTCGGCCATCGTCCGCGGCCAGACCGCCGCCGCAGACGAGCTCCAACGCCGGCAACACCGGCAACCAGGCCAAGGACTTCAAGGTCACGATCACCCTCAAGGACCCGCCCGCCGAACCTCCGCCCGGGCCTCAACGCCACCGCCGACATCACGACCGCCACGCGCGAGAGAGCGTGCTCGCCGTGCCCATCCAGGCCGTGGTGGTGCGCGAGGTGAACAAGGAGGGCAAGGTCGTCGACCCCGACGCGACGCCCGCGCCCGCAGGAGGGCAACACGCACCACCGACACGGGCAAGGTCCGCGCGAAGGTCGAGGAGAAGGACGGCGTCTTCGTGGTCGAGAAGGACAAGGCCGTCTTCACGCCCGGTCAAGACCGGCATCATGGGCGAGACCGACATCGAGGTCCTCGACGGGCTCAAGGAGGGCGAGGAGATCGTGACCGGCTCCTACAAGACGCTGCGCACCCTGAAGGACGAGGCCAAGATCAAGGTCGAGGACGAAGAGGGAAGAAGTCGTGAGCGCCGCAGCCCGTGCGACGGCCTCGACGGGCCGATCATCCTCGCCGACGACCTCTGGCGCACCTACCAGATGGGCGCGGAGGAGATCCACGCCCTGCGCGGGGTGTCAGCTTCGACGATCCAGAAGGGCGAGTACGTGGCGGTCATGGGGCCCTCGGGCTCCGGCAAGTCGACCCTCATGAACCTCATCGGCTGCCTCGACACCCCGAGCAAGGGCACCTACGTGCTGCGGCGGCAAGGTCGTCTCGGAGATGAACGACGACGAGCTGGCGGCCGTCCGCAACCGCGAGATCGGCTTCGTCTTCCAGACCTTCAACCTGCTGCCGCGCGCGACGCGCTCTCCACAACGTCGAGCTGCCCCTCGTCTACGCCGGCGTCCCCAAGGAGGAGCGCCTCGAGCACGGCCCGGCGCGCCCTGGAGATGGTCGACCTCGGCGACCGCATGAACCACAAGCCCAACGAGCTCTCGGGCGGCCAGCGCCAGCGCGTGGCCATCGCCCGCGCCCTCGTGATGCAGCCCGTCGATCCTCCTCGCCGACGAGCCCACCGGCAACCTCGACACCGCCACCGGCGAGGAGATCATGCGGCTCTTCGAGCAGCTGCACGAGCGAGGGCAACACCATCATCCTCGTGACCCACGAGCGCGACATCGCCGACCACGCCCACCGCACCATCCACATCCGCGACGGCAAGATCGAGAACGACGAGCGGAGAGCCCGCTAGAGCCTGAGGTCCCCATGCCCTTTCTCGAAGCCATCCGCATCGCCGTCGCGTCCCTGCGCTCCAACAAGCTGCGCTCGTTCCTCACCGTCCTCGGGATCCTGATCGGGGTCTCCTCGGTGATCGCGGTCGTGGCCATCACCGAGGGCCTCGACCGCTACATGTCCGACAAGGTGCTGGAGCTCGGCAGCACGCAGCTTCAGCGTGCAGAAGATGCCCGACATCATCACGAGCCGCGAGCAGTGGCTGCGAGATGAAGAAGCGGAAGGACCTCGACCTCGACGACGTGGACGCGGTGAAGACGCGCCTGCACGCTGTGCTCCGAGGTCGGGGCGCAGGTCGCGACTCGGGCGGCAGCGCCAAGTACGGCCGCATCGGTCCAGAAGAACGTCGCAGGTCATGGGCATCACCGAGAACTTCAGCCGCATCGGCTCCGTCCGCGACCTGATGGCCGGCCGCCACCTCGTCCAGGACGACATCGACGCAGGCGCGCGCTGGTGGCGGTGATCGGCACCGACCTCGTCGACGCCTTCTTCGGCACCGATGGAGCCCATCGGCAAGGAGATCCACGTCGACGGCCACCCCGTCAAGGTGGTGGGCGTCGCCGAGAAGAAGGGCAGCGTCTTCGGCAAGAGCCAGGACAACTTCGTCTGGATGCCCGATCACGCACCTTCCGCAAGTTCTACGGCTCGCGGCGCTCGGTCACCATCCAGGTCGAGGCGCGGTCGCATGGCGGTCTTCGAGGAGGCCCAGGACCAGGCCCGGGTCGCCATGCGCGTCGCGGCGCCACCTCGACTTACGGCAAGCCCGACGACTTCGCCATCGAGACCGGCCAGAGCATCATGGACCTCTGGCAGAGCGCCACCCGGGGGATCTACGTGGTGACGATCGTCGTCACCGCGATCAGCCTGCTCGTGGGCGGCATCGTGGTCATGAACATCATGCTGGTCTCGGTCACCGAGCGCATCCGGGAGATCGGCGTGCGCAAGGCCCTCGGGCGCGCGCCGCGCGCGACATCCTGCGGCAGTTCCTGGTCGAGTCCGTGATCCTCTCGGTCTTCGGCGGGGCCCTCGGGCGTCCTCGGCGCCGCGGCCTTCTCCATGCTCCTCGCGATGGTGCTCGGCAACATCATGTCGGCGAACTTCTCGGCGCCCGGTGCGCCTCTGGGCCGTCGCTCGTGGCGCTCTTCGTGTCCACCGTGGTGGGCCTCGTGGCCGGGATCTACCCGGCGAGCCGCGCCGCCGCCCTCGACCCCGTGGAGGCCCTGAGGAACGAATGAGCGTCCGCCCCTCCCTCGCGCGCCGGATCGCCCTGCGCTTTCCCGTCCTCTTCTCCATGGCCGAGGCGGTGGGCCTGGGCCTCCAGGGCATCCGCGCCTACAAGATGCGCGCGGGCCTCACGATCCTCGGCGTGGTCATGGGGATCATGACCGTCACCGGCATGAGCTCCATCGTCGCCGGGCTCAACGCCTCGATGGCCTCGCAGATCGCAGAGCCTGGGCTCCTCGGTCGATCTTCATCCGCCCCTTCGCCCCCGGGGAGAACGTCGACGACGAGAGTGGCGGCAAGCGCAAGGGCCTCACGCGCGCCGAGGTCGAGGCCATCGCCGCCCGGCCCGCGGTCAAGGCCATCACGGCCATGGAGCCCTCGTCGGCCGACCTCATCAAGTACGGCAACGAGAAGGCCCAGGACGCCCGCGTCTTCGGCATCACCGCCAGCTACGACGACGGTCCACGACATCTACGTCGACCAAGGGCCGCTTCATCTCCGAGACCGACGTGAACCGCGCGTCGCAGGTCGCGGTCATCGGCGCCGACATCGCGGACGCGCTCTTCCCCTTCATCGATCCCGTCGACAAGGAGATCTCGCATCGACGGCCGGCGCTTCGAGGTCATCGGCGTCATCGCAGCGGCAAGGGCAAGTTCCTGTTCTTCAACCGGGACAACATCGTCCTCGTGCCCCTGGGCTCGGTCCAGAAGCAGGACCCGCGCTTCAACTTCCTGGTGGCCGACATGAAGCCGGTCTCCCCCGACAAGATCGACGCCGCCATCGACCAGACCCGCGAGACCCTGCGCCGCGAGCGCAAGCTGAAGTACCTCGAGAAGGACAACTTCGCGATCTTCGGCCAGGACACCTTCACCGAGCTCTACCAGCAGATCACGGGCGGGATCTACCTCGTGATGATCGCGATCTCGTCGATCGGCCTCCTGGTGGGCGGCGTGGGCGTCATGAACATCATGCTGGTGTCGGTGACCGAGCGGACGCGCGAGATCGGCGTCCGCAAGGCGCTCGGCGCCAAGCGCCGCGACATCCTGGCTGGCAGTTCCTGACCGAGGCCATGACGCTGACCGGCGCCGGCGGCATCCTCGGCATCCTCATCGGCAGCGGCGCCGCGTGGCTCATCAACACCTTCTCGCCGTTCCCGGCGGTGATCCAGCCGACCTGGGTGGTCGTCGCGTTCGGCGTGGCGGTGGGCGTCGGCCTCATCTTCGGCCTGTGGCCCGCCGCGAAGGCCGCGCGCCTCGATCCCATCGAAGCCCTCCGCTACGAATAGGCGCTGGCCGCTCGCCGCAGCCTCAACCCCGACAGGGCCGTTCGGGTCTAGAGTTGGCGCCGATGAAATTGGCTCCGTGCCTCGTTCTCGCTGTCCTGCGCGCTCCTTCCTTCCTGCGGCGCCAGCTCTCCACCGATCCCGTCCCCGTCGCCCAGCCCGACGCCCCCGCCGTCGCCGACGCCTGGCCGATGTACGGCCACGATCTTCAGCGCACCAACAACAACGCCGGGGAGAAGACGATCACCACCTCGAACGCGGGGAGCCTGGCCGCACGTTGGGCCGTCGATCTGGGCACGAGCGCCGTTCCTTCCAACAGCGCTCCGGTCGTCGCCAACGGCCGCGTCTACGTGGGGAGCAGCGTCGCGACGGGGAACAACTTCTCCGCCCTGGACGCCCTCACGGGGCAGGTCGTCTGGAGCACGAACCTGCACTACACATTCGACTCCCGTTGCGACCCGGAAGAGAACGTGGGGATTCCATCGACTGCGGCCGTGGCCGACGGGGTTGTCGTCGTCGGCGGAGGGGACGCGGCCTACTACGGCCTCGACGAGGGCACCGGGGCCGTCCTGTGGCGCCACGAGATGAACGTCGGACCGAGCGGGTTCGCGTGGGAGTCTCCGCTGGTGGCGGCTGGAACGGCCTACATCGGAATCTCGACTCGTTGCGACAACCCGCCGGTTCGGGGTGAGGTTCGCGCCCTCGGCCTCACCACGGGGCACGTCCTGGCCAACCAGTTCTTCGTACCGCCCGGGGTCGGCGGCGCAAGCGTCTGGCACTCGCCCGCCCTGACCGTCGACGGCAAGACGCTCGTCGTGGCCACCGGCGAAGACAACGGGGACCACAGCCCCTACGAGCAGGCCATCGTCGCCCTAGACGCCACGACCCTCGCGATCCAGGCCGCAAACAGGCAGGGAGCCACCGGGGAAGACGACGATCTCGCGAGCTCCCCGGTCGTCTTCCACGACGCCACCGACCGGGCCCTCGTCGCGGCCACCATCAAGAACGGTGTCACCTTCGCCTGGGCCCTCGACTCCCTCGCGGCCGGACCCATCTGGCGGCGCGCGGGCGGGGTCATCGTCGGCCTCGCCCCCGCCTACGATCCTGCGGCCGGGACCGGGGGGACGCTCTTCTTCGGCGGCTAGGCCGGCGACCACTACACCGGCGGCAACGGCCTTCTCTTCGCGGTGGATCCGGCAACGGGAGCGGATCGATGGCCTCCCTTCAGCGTCGGGAACATGGCCGGCAACGTCGCCCTGGCCAATGGGATGGTCTTCGTCAATACCGGGCCGCGGGGGCGTCGCGATCCTGGACGACAAGACGGGGGCGCTCTTGACCGTCCTCCACCCCGCGAGCCCCGGCCGTACGTTCTCGGGCGTCACCGTCACGGGGGGGACGGTCTTCTGGAAATCAGGGGGAATCCTGAACGCCTGGCGCCTACCGTGAGGCCTTGCACTACGCGGGCGCCAAGGTCACCATAGCCCGTTCCAGCAGAGGAGGTACCCATGGCAACACCTGAGAGCACCACCGTCATCGAGAGCGGCCCGGCGCCCGGCCTCGTCGCCTCGGTCATGGACGTCTTCCTCTCGCCCCGCGCCGCGTTCGCCGGCATCCTGCGCAAGCCCGGGTTCTGGGTCCCTCTCCTCTGCATCATGGTCATGAACATCGTGTTCACCGGGATCTGGCTGCGGAAGGTCGACCCCGGCGAGTTCATGAAGGCCCAGATGGTCGAGTCCGGCCAGTGGGACAAGATGCCCGCCGAGAACAGGCAGAACATCCTGGACGCCCAGGCGAAGTTCTTCCCGATCTTCGCCTGGGTCGGCGGCCTGCTCGCTCCTCCCATCATCCTGTTCGTGATGGCGGGCGTCCTTCTCTTCATCTACCGGTTCTTCTACGCCGGCCAGGTCACGTTCAAGCAGTCGGCCACCCTCGTGGTCTACGTGTCCCTGGCCGTACAGCGTCGTCGTCATCCCCCTCATGCTCCTGATCATGTTCCTGAAGGGGGACTGGAACCTGAACCCGCAGGAGGTCATCCAGGCGAACCCCACGCTCTTCCTCGAGCGTGAGAACGTGTCCAAGGCACTCTGGGCCTTCGCGGGCAGCCTGGACCTCGTGGTCCTCTGGCAGGTCTGGCTCCTGGCCACGGCCTTTGCCGTCGCCACCGCCCGCAAGACGTCCTCGGCCCTCTGGGGCGTCCTCATCCCGTGGGCCCTGATCGTCGCCGTCAAGGTGGTGTTCAAGCTCTTCTAGTTCCGAGAGCGGCGGTCGCTTGCTCCGCGGCCGCCCTCGCGTTACGATGTCGTTCTTCCTCAGTGCGCCCCTAGCTCAGCTGGATAGAGCAACAGACTACGAATCTGTAGGTCGCCCGTTCGAATCGGGCGGGGCGCACCATTTCCTGTCAGCGAGTTATGACTCCTTGACGCGGAGAGCCAAAGCACCCGTGGTGAGCGTTTGGTGAGCGCCCGACCCCTTTTCGGGTCTCATCCGAGCAAGGCGGTTGCGCGGGCCTAGGGAAGTTTCAACCTCGCCACCCAAGCACTACACGACGATCTTGCCGCCTTGGGCTTCTTCGAGGAGCCGCCACTCGCACCTCCGGTGTCTTGTGCACGACCATAGTCGGGACGATGCCGGCAGGGGTCGAGAGCCGGGCTTGTGCGTCTCGTACCCTGAGCTAGCTTGGGAGGTCGGTTGCCTCCGAGGCACGAGATGTGGGCTTGGCAAGCAGGGTCGCCCCTTCATCCGCAAGGTGATCATCCCCTCCTCAAGGGCCTTGTTCCTCATCTGTAGGGCCGTCGCCCCAGTCGTGATCAGGTCGCGGATGCCGTCGGTGACCTCCATGGCCTCGAAGAGACCAACGCACCCCCTGTAGCCGCTTCCGTTGCAGGCCGCGCGGCCCTTGCCCTTGAAGAGCTGGTCCGGCCTCCCTCCCAACGCTGTCTATCTCGCTGAATACGTCAAGGTCAACGTAAATGGAACGGGCGAATAGTCGGGATCGCCGCGTAGGCAGTTGTCGCAGAACACGAAGATATAACGAAACAAGGCCCCTGAACCAGTGAGGGTAACCGGGGGCACCGCCGTCTTTTGGCTACTCGTGATTTCGTTGTCACCAGGGAAACCAGCCTCATACAAGGTCATCTGAACGGTGGGGCGCGTCCCCTTCGCCGGAACGGTCCAGGTCAGACTGGCGTTGAATTGCCCGTCATGAACATCGAAGCGCTCCGCCGACCCGGAAAATGACGGCGAGAAGACCCCACTGAAAGTCTCGACCTTCGTGGGTTCCGTCGGGCCGCCGCCACCGCATGCTACGAGCCCTAGAAGCGCGCCAGTCACTACAACTCGGCACTGCAGGCCCATCCTGCACGGTGTCATCGTCGGAGTTCTCGCCATAGATTCCTCCCGTGGATGGTAGGAGCCGTCTTACTTCTCCGTTAGTTCTGATGGCGCACTCTACTGCGAAGCAGCGAGTGGAGCCATTGCGGTTGTGGCCTCTGGGCCGCCGCGGGCAAGCCAATGACTATCGATAGAGCGTTCAAGACATAGGAACCTGTAGGTCGCCCGTTCGAATCGGGCGGGGCGCACCATTTCCATCAAGCACTTGCGACAAGAGGGCACGCCTGATGTGTCGCATCAGTTGTGCGGGAGCCGCCGCAGGCGCCGCCATATCGGGGCCACGACGACGGGCGCGATGGCGACGGGCATCAGCAACAGTAGGCCGCCAAACGGCCTAGTTCGACTAGTACTACGACGAATGAAGCATAACGTATGCCGCGGAAGGCGCGAGCAACGATACAACTAACGGCCACTCATCTGGTTGTCTACCGAGCCAGGTCTCCTCGTGCTCGCTTGAATCGGGCGGGGCGCTCCATTTTCTCCTAGCGGCCCCAGAAGATTCTTGGTGTCGCCCCGTGACATGGAGTACGATCAAGCACCCTCCGAAGTATGGATCCGCCGGGGTCCTGGTTCATCTGCGCCGTCCCCGAGAAGCTGTTGTCATGTGGCATGGGCTCATCCCGGGCGTCGTCATCGCCCCGTGAGGAGAATCGACTTGAGCAAGTCTCTGAAGGTCGCGTTTGCTGTGGCTTTGTGTTTGACGGCTCCGCTGCAGCCCGTCGCTTCCGCACAGGTGAGCGTCGGCGAAAACGTCAACGTGCTGCCCGTCTACAAGAGCGCCCCGCCGGCAAGTGACGACTACCTGAGGGGCGACCTGTTCGGGCAGCGCCAGAACGAGCCCTCGGTCGCGGTTTCCACCGTCAACAAGGACCACATCGTCGCCTTCTACAACGACTTCCGAGCCGTCGACCTGGGCCCGACTGAGCCTCCGCTCTCGGGCACGACGAGCAGCCTGCTGGCCAGACTGTGGAACGGAGCGAAGGCCCTTTTCGCTCGCGCGGCCGGTCGCTCGGAGCGCGAGTCCGAACTGGGAGATCCCGACCGCGCGGCCTCGGCCGAGGCATGGATCGGCATGTCGGTCTCCTACGACGGCGGGCTCACCGTGGGTTGGGGGCCTCGTCCCCGGCAGCCCCGAGGACAACTCGCCGGCCTCGCTGGCGTCGCCGGCCTACGGGATGCAGGGCGCGAGCGACCCCGTCGTGGTGGCTGCGCCGTGCGGCAAGTTCTTCCTGGCCTGGCTGGCCTTCACGCGCGACGGAGAGAGTCGTCTCCTCGTGTCGCGGTACACCGACCTCAACGACAGCGACCAGCGCCACACGATTCGTTACGAGGGGACGACGGTCGTCGAGGTCGGGCCAGAACGCGGCAAACGGCCACTTCCTCGACAAGCCCCACGCCGCCATCCAGCTCACCGGGGGCGGCACCTGCGGCGACTTCGCCGTCCACGTGAGCTACACGACGTTCGTGGGCAAAGGGCGGCAACAAGTTCACGAGCAAGATCACGGTGGCGTCGTCCACCGACGGCGGCGTGACGTTCACACCGACCAAGGTCGACGACAGCTACACCCAGAGCCAGGGCACCGCGCTCGTGGCCCATCCGACCAACGGGCAGATGTACGTCTTCTGGCGCTCCTTCCTCCCCAACACCATCGTCATGAGCAAGAGGGGCTCGAACGGGAACTGGTCGAAGCCGGTCGACATCCTCGCGGGCGAGGCCGTGATGGCGCCCTTCGACCAGCCCATGCTGGGCGCCCCGACCTATGCCTTCCGCACGAATGCCTTCCCGACGGCGGCGATCACGCCCGACGGCAACTCGATCTTCGTGGCGTGGCAGGAGCTGTGGAGCGACGGGCTTCCACGAGTCGTCGTGAAACAGATCAACTCGGGCACGCTCACAGGACCGGCGCGGACTCCGGCCGCAACGACCAGGCCCGCTTCACCCCCTGGGCTGGGATTCTTCAGCCCGACCGCGACGGCGGCCGGGCCGCAGGTGATGCCCAGCATCAGCTGCTCCGTTGGACCCCGTTGCATGCTGACCTACTACGAAGGTCGGGGAGGCCTCACCGGCGGGTGGATCGCGGGCCAGGGACGAGTCCTCGACGTACGCGGGGTCATCGTCACGCCCGGGCCGGCGTTCACGCCCAGTGTCCAGATCACGCGATATGGGTATGAGCCACCGATAGCCCTGAACGGCAAGGTGAATCAGCCGGTCATCGATTGGCTGGCCGCGGCGCTCGGGGGAGGGCTTGAAGGGACGCCGTCGGTCAACGCCTCCCAGATCTGCCCCCCGGACCAGCCGCTCTGCTACGCCAGCCTCGACTACAGCTGGTATCCCCACACGGGCGCCGGCACCGTTCCCTTCATGGGCGACTACACCGACGTGCAGCCGGTCGTGCCCTACGTGTACAAGGCTGGCAAGTGGCAGGTGCCGGTCCTCGCCTCCGACGTGCCCTCGGACTCGGCGTTCGTCGCCGCCTGGGCCGACAATCGGAACGTCGTGCCACCGGCGGACGGCAACTGGTCGAACTACGCGCCTCCCGGCACCGGTGGGACCTCGTGCGCGAACCCCGGCTCGCGTGACCAGAGCGTCATGACGGCGCAGCTCGGCTCCGGATTGCTCATCACGGCGCCAACGAACTTCAAGCCCGTGCCCGCTGGGACGCAGGTCGCCTTCCCGATGACCGTCTGGAATTCGACAGGGAACGACATGACGTTCAGCCTGAAGCTCACGGGGAATGCGGGCGCGTCGTTCGCCAAGGATCCGCCAACCTCGGGTGAGTACCTGTTTCCGTTGAGGGACGGAGAGCTGAGCATCTTCGCCTACTCGAGCAGCTCGATCTACGTCTACCTGACCGACCCGGCGCCCTTTACGGTGACGGCGACCGGGGGGACGCTCGCCTCTTCCATGACGTTCAACGCACCGGAAGCCAACACCGGCGGCACCTATGCCAACCAGGCGACCGGCCTGACCGTGGCACCGAACCCGGTGCCGAAAAACCCGGTCCCCAAGAATCCGGTGCCGAAGAACCCGGTCCCCAAGAATCCGGTGCCGAAGAACGTCCCGCTGCCGGACGGGACGACCTACACCCAAGTCTACGGAGTCAGGGATTACTCGGTAACCGTGAGCGCTGACGAGACGAACCCCGGCGACGTTGGCGCCTACCTGGCATTGTTCAACATCGACAAGGCCTACCAGGACTCCTACGTATTCCAGGTCTTCATCACGAAGCCCACATACGCCTTCGAGGTCGTCGACGGTTGCGACTCCCAGAACAGAGCGCTCGGTGCGATGGTTTCGAACATCAGCGATCCCTCGAACCCGGTGCCGAAGAACCCCGTTCCAAAGAACCCGGTGCCGAAGAACCCGGTGCCGAAGAACGCGACCCTTTCGGACGCCTTGGTGCAGAACTCGACCTTCACCCTCGGGTCGAACGGCGGCGGGACGGTCGGAACCCTCAGCGCGTTGAGCACGGCCCCCACGGGCGGTTGTGACGCCAGCGGGAACGGCCTGATCGGCGACTGCACCAAGGCAGCGTCGCGGGATCCGAACCAGGTGGTCGTCACACTGCGGGCCTACCAGGTCAAGGACAATCCCCCGAGGATCTTCGACCCGAACGGGGAGAGCGCACCCGCCACGCCTCCGAGCCTGTTCGTGGCGGACAGGTCCTGCACGGACAACACGAACCCGAGGTGCATCTTCATCACAGACGGGCCGGATCTCGCCGTGCCCGACCCTCCCGCCGCGGGCGTGACGCCCACCACGGTGCCCCTGGGCCAACCGGTGACCTTCCCGTCGCAGACGGTCACCGTGACCAACAAGGGGACGCGCGAACCGACCGTCCCCTACGTCATCGGCTTCTACCTCTCGTCGGCGACCACGATCGCGGGCCTGCCCCGGAACGCGAACGGAACCATCCAGACGGACGGCACGACCTACACGAAGCTCCTGGGGTCGGTCCCAGCCACCGGGACCCAGGACGTGCAGCCGGCGTCGCTGACCATTCCGGTCGACACCCCGTTCGGCACGTACTACCTGTACGCCTACGTGGACTCGGAGCGCGTGGTTTCGGAGCTGGACGAGGACAACAACATCGTCCAGGGGGGACCCGTCACGATCGCCCTCCCGGTTCCCACGGTGAGCGTGACGGGCGGGACGTTCACGTACGACGGCGCGCAGCACCCGGCCAGTGGCTTCGCGTACGGGGTCGGGGGAATCAGTGATGTGCTGACCCCCGCCGTGACCTTCAGCTACCAGGGTAGCGGGGCCACGGTGTATGGGCCGAGCGCCACGGCGCCCGTTGGCGCGGGCACGTACAAGGTGACGGCAAGCTTTGCTGGCAACGCCAGCTACGCCCCCGCGTCGAACGCGACGACCCTCACGATCACGCAGGCTGTGCCCAATGTCAGCGTGGTCGGCGGAACGTTCGCCTACGACGGCAATGCTCACCCCGCGACCGCAACGGCCAGCGGTGTCAGCGGAACCAGCGTGACGGGCACGTTCGTGTTGACCTACAACGGCGTCGCCTCCATCCCTGTCAACGCGGGGACCTATGCCGTCACCGCGGCCTTCACGAGCAGCAACGCCAACTACAGCAATGCCGTCGGGTTCGGAACGATCTTTATCGGCCTGGCGACGCCCGTCGTGACGGTCGGCGGCGGCCCATTCACGTACGACGGCATGCCTCACTCGGCCACCGCCACCGCCAAGAGCGCCGGCGGCGCAACCGTCGCGGGCACCTTCTCGTTTATCTACACGCCGGGCGGCTCGTCAGCACCGGTCGCCGTCGGCCAATACTCCGTCACCGCGACGTTCACCAGCAGCGATCCCAACTACGGCTCTGCCTCGGGAACCGGCTCGATCACCATCAACCGGGCGCCCACGGCCACGACCCTGGCGTCATCCTCGAATCCCTCGTCTCTCGGAAAGGCGGTGACCTTCACGGCGAAGGTCACGACGATCGCTCCCGCGGTCGGCCAGCCCACGGGGACGGTGACCTTCAAGGACGGGGCGACGACTCTCGGCGCGGGGGCCCTGGCCAACGTGGGCGGCACCGCCACCGCCACGTTCACGACCTCCTCGCTCTCGGCCGGCAGCCACCCGATCACCGGGGTTTATGGCGGCGATACGACCTTCCTGGCTAGCACGTCGGCTCCGTTGACGCAGACGGTAAGCTACGTCTTTAGCGGCTTCCAAACGCCGCTCGCCACGGCGGGCACGCTCCAGTCGCCGACGAATTCCGGAACCCAGAGCTTCAGCAGGGTGATCCCGATCAAGTGGCAGCTCACCGACGGGAACGGCGCCGTCATCACGGACCTCAAGTCGGCGAGCCCCCTGAGCGTGACCTTCGCCGGCGCGACCTGCCCCGGCGCGCCGACGTCCACGACGGTGCTGCTCTATTCGCCGACGCAGGGCGCCGCGGGAGGGAGCACGTTCCGCTCGGGCTCGAGCGGCTTCAACTTCAACTGGGACGCCACGAAGAACGCCACCATCGGCTGTTGGTGGATCCGGCTCAAGCTGGCGGACGGCAGCCCGGAGAAGGTGACGACGGTCCAGCTGCAGTAGCTTCGGAAATCGTCGACGCGGCGTCCGGTCGGTGAGGGGTCATGGCGCCGATGCGGAGCCGCGCCGGCGCGCGTCTGCCGCGAGGGGGTCCGGAGGATCGGCCGTCTCGCGGAGCGCCAGGAAGCGCTCGTAGTTCCTTGGGGCGTCGGCCACGCCCATCCGCTGCTGCGCCCGCGCGATCCAGTAGTAGGCCGGGGGCAGGTAGCGCAGGCTGGGCGTGTCGTAAAAGAACACGTCACCCACCTCGCCGCGGCGTTTCAGGCACAGGTCCAGCTCGCCCATCGCCTCGGCGAAGTGTTCGCTCTCGGCGTAGAGCTTGCCGAGGAGGAAGCGCGCAAACCAGGTGTCGCGCTTCTTGATGCTGTCCCTGAGCATCTCGATCGCCTCGCCGTTGCGCCCCTTGCCGGCGGCGATCTCCGCTCGGATGAGGCGGGCGTACGCGGTGGTGTGGCTCTGCAGCATGTTGTCGAGCGCAAGGGCGATCTTCTCGGCCTCCTGCTCCTCGCCAGCGTGGAGCAGGACCAGCGCCGCGGGGACGAGCACGCTCTCGTGGGAGCTCAGCGTCGCGGCCTTGCGGGCGGCGGTGACCGCCGCCTTCTTCTCGCCGACTGCCAGGTGCGCCTCCGCTGCGGCCACCTGGTTCTGGGCCAGGATGCCGGTATTGCCCGACTTGGAGTCGATGGCGATCGCCTCGGCCAGGATCCTGAGGGCCTCGCGGTGCCGTCCGCGGTACATCTCGAGGTCCGCTCGTCCGAAGCGCGCGAGCGAGGCGCCGGACGGTCCCGTCTGCTCGAGCTGGCGGTAGGTCGCGAGGGCCCCCTCGAAGTCGCTCCCGCCGGCCTGAGGCTGCCTCAAGAGCCTCGACAGCGCCACGGGCAGGAACCCGAGCTCGAACGTCGGCGCCTCCTTCACGACCCGCGAGCCCTCGGTGAACGCAGTGTCGAAGTCGCCGGCGTACATCGAGTACATGGCGTAGTTGTAGCGCTGCGCCCACTGGCTCGGGTAGATCTCGAGCACTTTGCGCGCCTCTTCGATGGCTCGGGGCACGTTGCCGGTGAAGAGGTACGCGAGGCCGAGGTTGGCGTGCCCGCCGTCGTCCCCGGGGAAGAGCTTCACGAGCGTCTCGTAGTTCTCGATCGCCTTCTCGTAGTTCCGGGCAACGCTCATGTAGTAGGTGCCGAGGGTGCGGTACTTCTCGCGGTCGCTCATCCGGTCGACGAGCTTGAGGGCCTGCTCGTAGGCCGCCTTCGACTTGGCCTCGTCCTTGGAGATGGTGTAGATGACGCCCATCCCCGCATAGGCGCGGCCGAAGCTCGGGTCTAGCTCCACGGTCTTCTGATACGCGGCGAGCGCCGCCTGGTTCTCGTTGGCGTCGGCGAGCGCCTGTGCGCGGGTATAGGCCTTCAGGGCCTCGAGGGAGCTCGCGGTGACCGTCTCAGATGCCGCGAGCCGCGCGCTCTCGGGTGCCGTGTCGCCGAGCTCTCCCCTCAGGCGGCTGGCCAGGCGCGCAACGACCCTGAGCACCTCGGCCTTGTCTCGCGCCTTCGCCCCGACGGTGGCGAGGGGCTTGGCGCTCCCCTCCTCGACGGCCGGATCGAGCGCGCGCACCGACACCTCGTAGCCGGATCCCGCCCGCTCGATGGAGCCGACGAGGACCACCTTGATGCCCTCGCGGTGCGAGATCAGGCGCGCCGCGGTCTCGTCCAGCTTGCCGCTCTTGCCAAGCTGCGACGCCAGCCGCTGTGCATCGCCCCGTGGGTAGGTGGAGATGAACGACGCGCCCTCGATGGACACGGTGAAGGCCTGTTCGACCGAGCCATCGAACACCGGGTCTCCCGTCCGGTTGTCGAAGTCCGCCACCAGGACCGACAGCGGCGCAGGCTCCTTCGCGGGCACTCTCGAACGGGCCAGCTGCCAGGTGCCCGCGATCGCCGCGAGAATCGCCGTCGCCGCGATCGCCACGAACGCCTTCGAGAATCGTCTGGGCTCCGGCCGCAGGTGGCCGTGGTCGTCCAGGCGATCGAGGTCGGCCGCGAGCTCCTCGGTCGTGGCGTAGCGAACGTTGGGATCCGGCTGGATGCAGCGGGCGACGATGCGCTCGAGGGGCGCGGGAACGTCCGCCCGAATCTCCGCAAGCGGGGGCAGGGCCTCCTTCTCACGCCGGGCAGCCTCCTCGAAGGCCGTGCGCCCTCTACCGCCCCGCCTGTGTCCCGCGATGACGTCGTACAGGATCAGGCCGAAGGCGTAGATGTCGGCGCGGTGGTCCACCGCCTGGCCCCGGAACTGCTCGGGGGCCATGTACTCCAGTGTCCCGATCATGGAGCCCGCCATCGTGAGGCCGTGGGCGAGTGCGTCCTGGGAGGGCTTGACCCCGGGTGTCGGCGCGGGATCCGCCGAGGAGGCCGATCGGGCGATCCCGAAGTCCATGATCATGGCCTGGCCCGTGCCCGTCTCGATCATGAGGTTGGCTGGCTTGAGATCGCGGTGCACGACGCCCGCCCGGTGCGCCGCGACGAGCCCGGACACGACCCCACGAGCCATCGTCAGGACCTGCTCGATCGGGAGCCCTCCCTCGCTTGCCTTCACGACCGACGAAAGGTCAGTCCCGTCGACGTACGGCATCGTGATGAACTTGATGCCGTCGATCTCTCCCATGTCGTGGATGCGTACGACGTTCGGGTGGGTCACCTGCCGGGCGAGGAGGAGCTCCCTCTTGAAGCGCTTCTCGAGGTCGCGCGCGGCTTCCGGGTCCTTGGCGATCTCGGGCCGCACGATCTTGACCGCGACCGCGACCCCGAGCTCCTCGTCCCAGGCCTGGTACACGGCGCCCATCCCACCGAGTCCGAGCAGCTTGATGATGACGTAGCGGCCGAACTTCTGCCCGACCGCCAAGGGACCTTCGTCGCGCGGGGAGCGGGGGGATCCGGGGGCCCCGGAAGGCGGTGCGACGCTGGTCGGGGCTTCGGTCTCGTCCAGCTCCGGCCGTTCGGCCGCCGGCTGGACCTGCGTGGGGGCTCCGGTGTCGGGCACGGCCGGCCGCACGGTCGCCGGTGGGACCGCGGTGGGCGCCTCGCCCTCGTCCGCCCGTACCGTCGCCGGCTTGATCGCTGTAGGAGCGTCCCTCTGGTCCGGCTCGCGCTCGCTCATCGGAAACAGCTCGGCAGAACGATCAAGGGCAAAGCCTAGCACAGCCACTTGAGCTTAGTTGGTATCGGTCGACCAGGACTCTGCCGGAGGCCTGTGGCCTGGGGCGACTCTGCTGTAGATTACCTCGATGGCCCCGAGCTCCCGCGAAACCACAAGACGAGGATCGAAGGGCCTCGGTGCTCTCATTCTCGCGTTCGCCCTGCTGTCAGGCCTCGCCCCATCTCTCCGCGCCCAGGCCCCGCAGCCGTCTCCTTCACCGTCACCCCTGCCGAGCCACGGCGAATACGTGGAGGTGACGGCCACGCGCTTTCCAGAGCCCCCGGTGGAAGTGCCGGCTCCGGTCGAGGTCGTCACCGGCCGGGAGCTCCAGGATCGCGGGGCCAGGGACCTGACGGGCGCCCTCAACCTCGCCGCGGGAGTGTCCGTCGCGCCCGGGGGCGACAACGGACCCGCGAGCTCTGTTCCCGAGCTCTGGGGCCTGAAGGAGTTCGACGCGTTCCTGCTGGTCGTCGACGGGGTGCCGTGGGGAGGCGCATTCAACCCGGCGCTCACCACGCTCAACCTGACCAACCTGGACCGCATCGAGGTCCTGCGGGGCCCGGCTCCGGTGATGTACGGCGCCACGTCCTTCGTCGGCGTCATCCACGTGGTGCATCGCGACCCGGCCAGCTCCGGGAGCCTGCTCGAGGCCCACGGCGGCAGCTTCGGCAGCGGTGGCGGGGCTCTGACCGCGAAGCTGCCGGACTGGGGAGGCTTCGCCTCCAGCCTGAACCTCGACGGCGACAGGGTCGGCTTCAGGGATGACCGGACCGCATTCCGCCGTGGCCACCTCCTCTGGCGCAACAGCCGCGCCGCCTGGGGCGGCCGCCTCCGCTTCGACGTCGATGGGTCGCTCGTGGACCAGGATCCGGCCAGCCCGCATCCACGGGACGGCAAGGTCCTGACCGACCTCGTTCCCCTCGACGCGAACAACAACCCCGGCGGCTCCTACCTGAATGATCGGCGCCTGGCGGTTTCCTTTGGGTTTGACCGTCCGGTGGGATCGGCGAGCTGGTCCACGATCTTGTCCTTGAGCCGCGCCAAGAACGACGCCCTGCACGGCTTCCTCGTCGACCTCGCCCCGGTGGCTCCGAACGCTCACGGGTTCAGGAACACCATCGACACCACCGACGCCTACTTCGACACGCACCTCGAGTGGACCAGCTCCTCGCGCTATCGGGTGGTGGCGGGTCTCGACCACCTCCACGGGAAGGGGAGCGGTCACGGCGGCGACTTCGACTACTTCATCAACCCCGACGGGAGCAACCCCCCCGACGGCCCCCAGATCCCGAGCGCCGCGGACATCCACGTCAACGACCGGCGTGACTTCACGGGCCTCTATGGCTTCCTGGAGTGGAACCCCGATCCGGCGTGGCGCGTCGAGGTGGGGGGGCGCCTCAATCGCACCGACGAGAGCCGCGACACCTCGCTTCTCGACATCGAAAGCCAGGACTTCGAGCAGGGCTCGGGGGACCTCACCAAGGTCCGGCCGGGCGGCACGGCGGCCCTGATGTGGACTCCGTGGCGGCGGGGATCGGACACCTTCGGTTTGTTCGGCGGCTACCGCAACAGTTACAAACCCGCGGCGATCGACTTTGGCCTGGACAGCGCAGGGGAGGTCCTCGAGCCGGAGACAGCCGAGAGCTACGAGCTGGGATCGAAGCTTCGGACCCTCGACGGCCGGCTCTCCATCGAGATGAGCGCGTTCTTGATGGACTTCAAGAACCTGGTGATCGGGACGACGGTCGACGACCTGCCCGCCCTCACCAACTCCGGCAAGCAGCGATTCAAGGGGATCGAGGCCGCGGTCGCCTGGCGCCTGGCGAATCACCTGAGCGGCCGCGCCACCTACAGCCTGCACGATGCTCGGTTCACCGACTTCGTGCAGGAGTTCGACGGCGTGCCCCTACAGCTGGCCGGGAAACAGCTGGAGATGTCGGCGCGGCACATGGCCTCGGCGGGCCTGGTCTACGCCCCGCCCCAAGGCTTGACCGGCCTCGTCGAGCTCAACTACGTGGGCAGCCGCTTCCTCAACAAGCGCAACACCGCCCCCGTCGAGGGCTACACCACCCTTTCGTTGGGCGCCGGCTATCGGACCGGTCGCTTGGAGTTTCGCGTCGACGGCCGCAACCTCACGGATCGCCGCGACGCGGTCTCGGAGAGCGAGCTGGGAGACGCGCAGTACTACCTCATGACCGCCCGTCGCGTGGACGCGGCCGTCGCTGTCAGGTTCTGAGGTCGGCGAGGCAGTAGCCCTCTCTCGCCAGATGAGCGGCGGACCTTCGTCCCCGCCAAGCGACTGCGCTCCGGTGCCCAGGGGATTGGCGGGCCGAGATGGCGCGAGGTGCCGCGGCCGCAACCGCGGCCGAGTAGAAGCAAAGCTTTAGCAGCATCCCGTCCCCCATCCGGCGTACGGCACAGGCCGTGCAACGTCCTCCGCAGATTCAAAGGAGGTTGTATGGCTTTTCGAGATTCGCGTTGCCTTCTGCTCGGTGCGTTCCTCTTCCTGGCTCCCTCGGTCTTGGCCGCCGAGGAGTTCGCCCAGGGGATGGCCGTGGCGCGGGAGCTCGGCCACGAGGGCCACAGGGTGCTGTTCACGGTGACCCCGCCGGCCGATCGGGGCGTGGATCCCCGCGTGTTCGAGCTCTTCGAGGTCGAGGATCGAGCCGAGAAGGGGGTGAGCGCCGCGGGTATGCCGCAGAAGGAGAAGAGCACCGAGCCCGACGACGCCGAGGCGCTCGACGTTTCGGGTTACTCCGTTCGGATCGAGGAAGTCGGAGGCTCTGCCGCAAGCAGCTGCAGGATCAGCGTACCCTTCGTCAAGTTCCAGAAGGCGAAGCTGAGCAGCAACCACTACTTCAGGGCCATCGTGCCGGGTGCCGCGGCGATGTTCGTCTCCTCCTTCGGCACCAAGGGCGATGTGGACGCGGCGGTCTTCCGCAAGTCCGAGATCGACGGAACCCTGTGCAGCAGATCCACCAAGGGCGCCGGTCAGTTCGACCTGGCGAAGTGCTCCGAAGGGTCGTGCAACGCGGCCGGTGAGGTGCTCGTAGGCGTGATCGTGAATCTAACGTCGGGTGATGCGGAGTTCGTGGGCTCCATCGTTGCCACGTTCGCCCAGTAGCCACGTCGTTCACACGAAGACGGCCGGACCCGGGGGTGGATCCGGCCGTCTCCAGGCTGCGGTCAGCGTGTCAGCATGGCTCGCAAGCGCGCGAGATGGTGGTAGCTGTGCCGGACCGCGTGGTCCTCCAGCATGAACTGGCACGTGATCGGCGCTTCGGAGTAGAGCGACGCCGGCGCGGCCCGGTCGAGCTCCTCGTCGCCCAAGGCGCGGATCGCGGTGGCCGCCGCCGCGCTGTTGCGGCGGAGCAGCTCCAGGGTCTCCGCCTTCGCGACCCCGTCGTTGTCCTTGGCGTGCGCCGCGTTCATCGCGTGGATGTCGTCCATCGTCACGCCCACCACGGGGTTGCCGGCGGCGAGCGTTTGCGCCAGCTGGATCTCCACCGGATAGACGCTCGCGACGTGATGGACGATCACGCCCATCCTGCGCCCGTCCTTCGGCATCCGGGCCTGTCCAGTCGGCATCCGTGAGAGCGCTCGCGAAGCTGATGAGGGCGCGAGCCCCGTCCTCGAGGCGGTCGGCCAGGGCGTAGGCTCGGGACACGTCTACGGGCTTGACCATCGGCTCGAGGGACGCGACACTCTTCATGGGCTTGTCCTTTCGCAATGCGCCGGCGCGTGATGCCCGGCTGCCTTGAAAGCTAGGCCGATGAACCCGGGAGAACCATGCGCGAGCGTCCGACTTGCCTGGCCGCACGTCCGTGCGTGATGCCGGCCTGCCCGATCGTCCGAGACGAATGCTCGGGCGTCCGCCGTGGAAGGACCCCTCATGAATGCTGACGTTCTCTCGGACGTGCTTCGCGCGATCCGCCTGACCGGCGCCGTCTATTTCGACAACGAAATGAGCTCTCCGTGGGTCGCGGAGATGCCGCCGTCGCGGGAGATCGCCGGCAAGGTGATGCCCGGCGCGCAGCGCGTCATCGAGTACCACCTGATCGCCCGTGGCGCGTGCTGGGGGCACGCGGTCGGGCAGGAGCCCATCCGCCTGCAGGAGGGAGACGTCATCGTCTTCCCGCAGGGCGATGCCCACGTCCTGTCGAGCGCCCCCGGAATGCGGGCGAAGCCCGACATGTCGAAGTACGCGCGCCCGTCGATGCCGCTGCCGCTGTTCTTCGAGCTGGGTGGCGGCGGTCCCGAGCGGGCACGGGTCGTCTGCTGCTTCCTGGGTTGCGACGAGCGTCCGTACAACCCGCTGCTCACCGCGCTACCCGCCGTGATCCATCTCTCGGCCTCGCGCGCCGGCGCCTCGACCGGCTGGCTGTCCACGCTGCTGAGCAACGCCGCGAAGGAGTCGAGCAGCACGCGGCCCGGCGCCGAGAACGCCCTGTCGCGTCTCTCCGAGCTGATGTTCGTCGAGACGATCCGCCACTATCTCGAGACGCTTCCCCCGGCGCAGACGGGCTGGCTCGCCGGACTCCGGGACCCGGTCGCCGGACAGGCGCTGGCGGCGCTCCATGGCGAGCCGAGGCGCGCCTGGACGGTCGAAGGGCTGGCGCGGTCGGTGGGCGTCTCGCGTTCGGTCCTCGCCGAACGCTTCGCCGAGATGGTCGGCCAACCCCCGATGCAGTACCTCGCCTTGTGGCGCATGCAGCTCGCGTCGCGCCTTCTCCTCGAAGGAGGACAGGTCGCCGCGGTCGCGGACGCCGTCGGCTACGAGTCCGAGGCGGCGTTCAGCCGCACGTTCAAGAAGCTCGTCGGAAGCGCCCCGGCCACCTGGCGAAGGCAAGCCCAAGAGGCGCGTTCCTGGACGATGTGACAGCCTCGAAACTGTCACACGCACGGGGACGGGATGTCCCGCCCGATCGTAGAGTCAGCCATGAGCATCAACGCACGAGTCCACGGGCTCATTCTTCTCGCGACACTGCCGGCCCTTGGTTGCTTCACGGAGTTCCCCCACCCCCTGGGCCCGGTCCGTGAGGCCTTCATCGAGCCTCGCCTCCTCGGTCGCTGGACCTGCCTCGGCGACCACGATTCGAAACCGGGCCAGCTGACGGTGCTGGACTTCGATGGCAGACAATATCTCGTGTCGCTCGCGGGCGGGGGCGAGAAGCCATCGCAAAGCCGCGCGTACACGACTCGCATCAACGACACGACCTTCTGGAACGTTCAGTCCCTTGAGCCGAAGTCCAACTGGTCCTTCGTTCAGTATTCCTTCCCCGAGGAGGGTCACCTGCGCTTGCAGATGATCCAGTCCGATATCTTCGATGAAGTGCGCAGCGACGCGTCGGAAGTCCGCAGGCTCGTTGAGGAGAATCTCGAGAACACCGAGTTCTTCGAGCCCCTTCTCGACTGCGCGCCCCTGCCCGAGTCCACGGACGCTGGGTGAGTAGCTCGCGCCGGGGGAACAGATGACGCGGCGCCTGTGGATCCGCTCAGGGCTGGTCGTTGTCGGCCTTGCGATCGCCGGGACTGTGGTCGTCGTGTCCCAGCCTCTCTGGGTCTTCCGAGTGCTGGCGCGTTCGCTTCCTCGAATCCTATGGCGCGTGGAAACCGATCGGCCGCTCGTCGCGCTCTCTTTTGACGACGGTCCCACGCCAGATCAGACCCCCAAGGTTCTGGAGATCCTTGCCAGGCATGGCATTCATGCCACCTTCTTCCTGATTGGGGACCGAGCGGCGAGTCAGGCAGATCTCGTCGCGAGGCTTCGCGGCGCAGGCCACGAGATCGGAAACCACTACTTCACCATCCACTCCACCATGCGGGCATCCGACGACGAGTTTCTCGCCAACCTGCTCCGCACCGAGAGTGTTCTCGGGATGGTGGGTGGGGTGAAGCTGTTCCGCCCGCCTGGCGGACGGATTCGCGACTCCCAGGTCGCCTTGGCTGAGGCCCACGGCTACCGGGTCGTCCTCGGGTCCGCCTATCCCTACGATCCCTCCCATCCGCCGGCCGGCTACATCCGATGGCTCGTCACCAAGAACCTGGCGCCCGGAGTCATCGTCATCCTTCACGATGGCATCGCCGACCCCTCCCGAATGATTGCGGCCCTGGATTCAATCCTCGTGGCTGGAGAGGAGAAGAACCTGCGGTTCGTCACTATTGGAGAGCTGTTGAAGGCGGGGGGGCCATGAACTTGGTGCGTCCCTAGCGTCAACCGTGGACGTGGGCCCCAGTGTGGGCTGGGACAGGCGCCTGGTATCCTGAGCCATGACCGAACGCCGCGTGGGGCGGGCCGAGGCCGAGGCCCTCCTGTTCGAGTTCACCCAGTCGGACGCGCTGCGCAAGCACGGCCGGGCCGTCGAGGAGGCCATGAAGGCCTACGCACGCTGGTACGGCATCAGCGACCCCGCGGAAATCGAGAAGTGGGGGATCGTGGGGCTGCTCCACGACTTCGACTACGAGCAGAACCCGACGGAAGACACGCATGTCCACGTCGGTGCGCGCATCCTGCGAGAGCGCGGGTTTCCGGAGGAGATCATCCTGGCGATCTGCTCCCACGCCGACTACATGAACATCCCGCGCGACACGCCGCTCCGGAAGGCGATCTACGCCTGCGACGAGCTCGTGGGCTTCATCGGCGCGTGCGTCAAGGTCCGGCCGTCCCGGAAGATCGCCGACCTGCCGGTGGAGTCGGTGGTGAAGAAGCTCAAGGACAAAGCCTTTGCCCGATCCGTGGACCGCGCGTACGTCTACGGCGGCGCCGAAGCCGTGGGGCGGTCGCTGGACGAACACGTCGCCTTCCTGATCGAAGCCTTGAAGCCGATCGCCGACGAGATCGGCTTGTAGCAAAGGGCACGCTTGCGTCCTGGGCTGTAGACCTGCGATCCTAGCTCGTGCCGCCGATCATGCGGAGCGCCTGTGTCGCATTCCTCATCGTCCTGTTGGGGCTCGTTGTGCCCCCTGCGTGGACCGATATTCCCCCTCCCCCAGGGTCGAGGTCTATTTCGACAACCTCGACAAGTTCGCGGACTATGTGTTCTTCATATTCCCTGCGGATCGGGATCCCTCGGAAGTTGGACGTTTCGAAAGAGTCAGCGCCGGGAAGCCCTTCTTCTTCGACGCACTCCGCTCCAAGGTTCCTCCCGCCGCGAAGCTCTACGCCGTGAAGGGCCGCCTGCCGGAGAAGCGCAATGACCCCATCTTCTCGGACTCGACCCTGCCGCGCTCCCAGCAGGACCTTCGTTTCCTCACCGTCTTCCGGGAAGGCGGTGCGCAGACGTACCACTACCGGATAACGGCCATCGACGCGGGCTTCATCAAGCTCGAGTTGGTTAGCAAGGCGTTCTCCCCCAGCGAATACCACCGCGCCACACCTCCCATTCACTGAACGTTAGTCGCGGCCCGCAGGGCGAGACCCAGCAGGGTCGAGAGAAGGTTTGCCGCGAAGGAGCTCAAGAACGCAACCCCCAGGCTTCGCGCCGGGGGAAGGTTAGACGAGCGGCCGAAACACCTCAGGGCCAAAGACACTAGCACCCCTTCCGCCAGGACGACGCAGCCCTCGGCCACGGCGACCCAGGCCACGTACGGCTGGAGGAACGGGACTGCCGGATCAAACCGGGGGAACAGGTACCAGAGGGCTGGGTGCGTGCAGCTGTTGGCGAGCAGAGCAACGAGGCACGGAATCCACCACGCTGGGAAGTACTTCCGCAGCAGCAAGAGGTAGACGGGGAGCTCGAAGACGTTGGTCCAGAGGAAGGCGGTCAGCCACTCGCCGATCGGAGGACCGTTCAGAGGCCCCAAGATTGCTTCCTACGCCAGGATCCCCTTGACGACATGGGCGGGCATCTCGACGCCGACGAGCTTCTGGTCGAGGCCCTGGTGGCGGAACGTGAAGGCGTCGTGGTTCAGGCCGAAGAGGTTCAGGATCGTCGCGTGGAGGTCCCGCTGGTGCACGGGGTCCTTCGTGATGTTGTAGCTGAAGTCGTCGGTCTCGCCGTAGACCGTTCCCGCCTTGACCCCCCCGCCGGCGAGCCACATCGAGTAGCAGCGCGGATGGTGGTCGCGCCCGTAGTTGTCCTCCTTGAGCTCGCCCTGTGAGTAGACGGTGCGCCCGAACTCCCCGCCCCAGATGACGAGGGTGTCCTCCAGGAGGCCGCGCTGCAGGAGGTCCGTGATGAGGCCGTAACATCCCTGGTCGGTGTCATTGGCCTGCAGGCGATGCTGATGCGGGAGGTTCGTGTGCGAGTCCCAGCCGCGGTGATAGATCTGCACGAAGCGGACGCCGCGCTCGATCATCCGACGCGCCAGGAGGCAATTCGCGGCGAAGGTGCCGGGCTTGCGCACCTCGGGGCCGTAGAGCCCCAGGACGGACTCCGGCTCCCCGGACACGTCGGTCAGCTCCGGCACCGAGGCCTGCATGCGAAACGCCATCTCGTATTGTGCGATGCGCGTCTCGGTCTCGGGGTCGTGGAGCGCCTCCGCCTGTCGCTCGTTCAGCGCCTGGACCCCGTCGAGCATCCTTCGGCGTGCCTGCCGGTCGACGCCGTCGGGGTCGCTCAGGTAGAGAACCGGATCGCCCGCGCCGCGCACGGAGATGCCGGAATGACGGGCCGGAAGGAAGCCGCTGCTCCACATCCGGGCGGACAACGCCTGGACGTTCGATTTGTTGGTGTACGTCGACGTCATGACGACGAAGGTGGGGAGGTTCTCGTTGAGGGTCCCGAGGCCGTAGGAGAGCCAGGACCCCAGGCAGGGCCGGCCCGGGAGCTGGTTCCCGGAGTTGACGGCGATGGTGGCCGGCTCGTGGTTGATCGCCTCGGTGTGGAGCGATCGCACGACGGCGAGGTGGTCCACCACCTTCGCGGTCCAGGGAAAGAGCTCGCTCACCCACGTCCCGCTCTGCCCGGCCTGCGCGAACTTGAAGAGGCTGGGCGCCACGGGGAAGCTCTTCTGGCCGGAGGTCATGGTGGTCAGTCGCTGGTTCCCGCGAACGGATCCCGGCAGGTCCTTGGCGAACATCTCGCGGAGCTTCGGCTTGTAGTCCCAGGTGTCGATCTGCGAAGGAGCGCCGGCCGGGAAGAGCCAGATGGCGCGTCGTGCCCTGGGACGGAAGTGGGGGAGCGTCGGAAGGCCGGCCATGCCCTCGGCGAGGAGCCGGGCGTTTCCGAGCATCGACGTCAGCGCGACCGCGCCGATGCCCCGGCCGGCCTGGGCCAGGAGCTCGCGCCGGCTCATGGTCCGGTCGTCGCCGCCGGAGCAGCACGCGGAGTGGTCTTTGCGCCTCACTTGTTGAGGGCCTCGTCCAGGTTGAAGAACTGGCTCGCCACCATGGTCCACGCCGCCAGCTCCGGGGCCGGGATCGACGCGCTCGGGCGGCGAGTCGCCGACGGCGACGAGCGCCCTGGAGGCCTTCGCGTCCCGGGCGTAGTGATCACGGAGATCGCGGATGACGGGCTTCAGGGCGTCCCGCTCGGCGTCTCGAGAGGACGGGCCAGGACGCGCAGGGCGATGGTGTCGAGCCGCGCCGGCATCGTCCTCCCTGCTTTCGCGAATCGCGACCTCGGCGAGGCGGCGGGACGCCTCGACGAACTGCACGTCGTTCAGGGTCACGAGGGCCTGCAGCGGGCTGTTCGTCCGTTCACGGTCGACGGCGCACTGCTCGCGCGTGGGTGCGTTGAACGTCTCCATCGACGGCGGCGGGGCCGCGCGCTTCCAGAAGGTGTAGAGGCTGCGCCTGTAGTTCGCCTGGCCCCGGTCGGGGACGTAGATCTTCGTGTTGCTCTCCTCCATGGCCACGACCTCCCAGATGCCGGGCGGCTGGTAGGGCTTGACGCTCGGTCCGCCTATTTGCGGGACCAGCAGCCCCGAGGCCCGGAGCGCCAGATCGCGGATCATCTCGCCGTGCATCCGGAAGCGCGGCCCGCGGGACAGCAGGCGATTGTCGGCGTCCTTCTCGAGCTTCTCCGGCGTCGCGACCGCCGACTGGCGGTAGGTCGCGGACGTCACCATGAGCCGGAAGAGGGCCTTCACGTTCCATCCGGACTCGCGGAACTCGACCGCCAGCCAGTCGAGCAGCTTCGGGATTCGTCGGCGGTGTCGCCGGTGATCCCGAACTCTCCCGCGGTGGGGACGAGGCCGGTGCCGAAGACCTGCGCCCAGAAGCGGTTGACGTTGACGCGCGCCGTGAGCGGATGGTCCGGATGGGTCAGCCACTGCGCCAGCCCCAGGCGGTTGGCCGGGGCCCCCTGCGGGCAACGGGGGTAGCGCCCCCGGGACGGCGGCTTGGACCTTGTCGCCCTCGTGGTCGTACTGGCCGCGTATGAGAATGTGAGCGAAAGGCTTCTGGCCCTTCATCTCCTCGGCGATCAGCGTCACCTTCGAGCGGGCCTTCACCGCATCGAATTCGCTCACGAGGCCGTCACGCGCGTCCCGGAGGCGCATCGCGTCCGGCGTCGAGGAAGGCGAGGTAGTAGTCGCGCAGGGGCTTGAGCTGTTCCGGAGTCCGATCCTCCGGCTTCGCGGCGAGCGCCGCTTCGAGGGCGCCGCGGCGGGCGAGCACCTGCACCTCCGGTCCGGTCAAGACACTCCGATAGAAGCGGATGTCGTAGACGGCCTGACCGCCCGCCCCCTCGCCGGTGCTGCGGCGGTTGAGCCGCAGGGGCGTCTTCGTGCGGATGGACCCGCGCAGCGAGTCCACTTCCTCATAGACGCCCTGGGGCTCGCCGTCGTAGTAGATCTTGACCCCGGAGGCCTTCCGCGAGCCGTCGTAGGTGACGAAGAGGTGGTGCCAACCTTCGGACTTGATGGCGCTCTGCGCCAGGACGCGCAGGGCGTCCTGGTTCCAGGAGCTGATGACCTGGACTCCTGCGCGACTCCCCTTCATCCAGAGATCCCACCCGCGATACCCATTCGCGATGTCCATGCGGGCCAGGAGCGCACCGTCGATGGTGTCGGTGACCTGGACCCAGGCGCCGCAGGAGAAAGGCTCGTCGGACTCGATGTCGCCGAGCTCGCCCAGGTCGGCGGTGACGCCCGTCGCCAGGCGGACCGCCGGACCCAGGGGTGACGTCACGACCTGGGGCTTGCCCCCGGTGAAGGCGAAGGCCCGATCCGGGGAGAGCACGTTGCGCAGGATCGTGGGCTCTCCGGCGTCCGGGAGGAGGCGGAAGTCGAGCCGCTCGTCTCCGATCGTGGGGAGGTTGGCGGGCCCCTGGGTCTGCTGCCAAGCCTGGAAGGCGGGCTCGGCAGCCTCGACGTGGGAATCGTAGGCCTTCTTGGCCGCCTCGATCTCGTCCGGCAGCGCCGCGTACCGCTGCGCGTCCTCGGGCCTGGGCATGCGCAGGATCGGCGGCGAGTCCATGATGTTCTTGTCCATGGCCGGCTGCGTGGTATTCCGGAAGAACGCCGCCATGCTGTAGAAGTCCTTCGCGCTGATCGGATCGAACTTGTGGTCGTGGCACCGCGCGCACCCCATGGTCAGGCCCAGCCAGACCTGTGAGGTGGTCTCGACGCGGTCCGTCGCGTAGATCGCCAGGTTCTCCTCGGGGATGGTGCCCCCCTCGTTGGTGCTCATGCCGGCGCGGATGTAGCCGGTGGCGATGAGCTGGTCCTGGGTCGCCCTCGGTAGCATGTCCCCGGCAACCTGCTCCCGCGTGAACTGATCGAAGGGCTGGTTGGCGTTGAAGGCGTGGATGACCCAGTCGCGATAGGGCCAGATGCTGCGGTAGTTGTCGAAGTGATAGCCGTGGGTGTCGGCGTAGCGCACGGAGTCGAGCCAGTACCGCGCCCGGTGCTCGCCGTAGCTCGGACGCGCCAGCAGCCGGTCGACGAGCGCTTCGTAGGCGTTCGGCGACTCATCGCGGACGAAGGCCTTCACTTCTTCAGGAGTGGGCGGCAGGCCGGTCAAGTCCAGGGTGACGCGGCGGATGAGGATGTGGCGATCCGCCTCCGGGTTGAGCGTCAGTCCGTCTTCCTCCAGGCGCGCCAGGACGAAGCGATCGATGGGGTTCCGGACGCGGTCCGTCTGGCGCACGGGGGGCGGTGCGGGGCGATCGGGCTTGATGAACGCCCAGTGCGGCTGGTACTGGGCGCCCTCCTGGATCCAGCGCTCGAGAAGCGCAATCTCGCCGGGCTCCAGCGCCTTGTGCGTCTCGGGCGGGGGCATGACCGTGTCGGGGTCGGTGGAGGTGATCCGTCGCACGAGGGCGCTGGCGCGGGTGTCTCCCTTGACGATGACCGGCCGTCCGTTGGCACGAGGAGCGAAGGCGAACTCGGGGCGATCGAGGCGAAGCTCCGCCTTTCGCGATCCCGGGTCGGAGCCGTGGCAGCGGAAGCAGTTGCGGACGAAGATGGGGCGGATGTGCTCGTTGAAGGAGATCGTGTCTGGGAGCGCTACGGCCTGGCCTGTCTTTGCCGCAGGTTCAGCCCGGCGCCGGGAGAGATAAGGCGCCACGGCGGCGACGAGGGCCACCGTCAAGACGGTCGAGAGAAGCGTCATGGCCCGGGCGGCTCTCATCGGGCGATCAGGTGTCCAGGTGACCCGGTAGCATAGCCCTGCGGGAGACGGGTACGCAAAGGCGTCACGGGGTGACTTCCAGGTCCGTGCGGGTCTTTCGGAGGGCATCGAGCCCGGCCTTCGTCACCCGGGTGCCTCCGACATAGACTCGCCGCAAGGACGGGAGTCCCTGGAGCGCCTTCAGGCCCGCATCCGTCACCCGCGTGCCATAGAGGCTGAGGGCCTCGAGGTCGTGAAGGCCGTCGAGCGCCCTTACGCCATCGTCCCCCACCGCCGTCCCGCGCAGATCGAGGTGTTTCAGGCTCGGCAGCTGCGCCAGCACCTTCAGGCCCCCGTCGGTGACGCCCGTTCGCGAGAGGTCGAGCCAGACAAGATCCTTCCCCACCGACCCGAGCTTCTGCAGCTCCGCGTCCCCGAAAGTGGCCCCTGCGATCGCCGCGGTGTACTCGAGGTCGCGTTCGCCGGGCACCATCGTGCGCAGAGATCCGGGAATCGATGCGCGCAGGCGCGTGAGCGTGGCTTCGTATTCGGCGGCCCGGCGATTCTGGAGCTCCTCGACCGCCCGCCGTTCCCCTTCCGGGAGGATCCGCGAGAGCGCAACGCGAATCTCGGCTGGAACCTTGAGCGTCCTGAGGGTGTCGTGGTTGGGGGCGCCGGCTTCAATCCACCACGTGAGCAGGGCCGTCTCGGCCTCGGTGAGCGGTGCCTTGCCTTTGGGCGGCATGTGCCCCTTGGCCTCGAGGGGGAGTCGGATGCGCTTCAGAAGCTCGCTGGATCCGGGGTCCGCCCCTTTGGCCACGACGGGTCCCGACTGGCCGCCCGCCAGGACTCCTTCGTACGTGTCCAGCCTCAGGTTGCCCTTGAGCTTGGCTGGGTTGTGGCAGGCGACGCAGTGATTTTCGAAGACGCGGAGGGCCACGCCATCGAAGGCCTCCCGTTCGGCAATGGCCGTGAGCGGCTCCGCGGAGCGATCGCGGGGGACGGGGAGGCCCACCAGGCGACGGAGCGGAGCGGGCGCATGCTCCGTGAGGTATCCCTCGCCGTGGGTCAGGCTTCCGCCGGCGTGGGCGGCGAAGACCATCGTTCCGCAGGTGGCCGCGAGCAGGGCGGCGGCCACGCCCGGTAGACCACGCTGGTGCGGCCGTGCCTTCGCAAGGAACCGCAGCAAGGCGCACGCGACCGCGCCGATCCCCGTCGCCACGCCGCTCCAGAGGTGCCGGTTCAGGAGATCCGTGTCGTAGCCTCCCTCGTGGGACAAGAGCCATCCCGCGAGGGCGGCCGCAAGGGCGCCGAGCGCCGCAAGCGAGACCGCGGAATCGAGAACGGTGTCGGGGAAACCGGGCACGACGCGTCGCAGCCCGGGGAGGCGGACCACCTCCAGGAGAAGGGCCACGAGGAGCAGCGCGATCGGCAGGTGTACGAGCGTGGGGTGGAACCGACCGAGGAAGAGACAGAGCTTCGGAATGCTCGTGCCGTCCCCGACCTGGAGGAAGGGGAGCGAGGCCAGGATGAGGATGGCTGGGATGCCTACCGCAAGCGCTGTGGCGGTGGTGGGACGCTTCTCTGGGGGAGACTCGGGTGGTTGCATGATCGGGCGCTCGGGGCGTCGGTGAACGATAGGCGCAGCGATGGATTCCCGCAATCCCCGCTCAGGCTGCCGAATGGAGTCGGTGGCTACTACAGCCCGGGCACGTCGCCGGCGGGGCGCAGAACGACGATCGCCATCCGCCCGTCCGTCTCCAGCAGGTCGCTCTCGGCGTCCCCCCCGAGCTGCGGGCGCCGGGGTCGATCCACGAACGAGGAGCTGACGACCTCGCGTGTCAGCTGCAGGTCGTTGACGATCTTCTCTCGCTCCAGGTCGATGTGAGGATCGATTCGGTGGGTGAAGGCGTGGCGGCTGCGGTTGAAGACGATCGCCACGTCGTGGGTCGCCGCCCCGATCCAGACCGTGCGGCCGTCGGAGTCCTCATCCTGCCACATCCGGACGTGGTGGCGCTTGGCGAGGGTGTTGTTCTGCTTCTCGAACACGAGGTCGGGAGGCCGCCCGCCGAGGTCGAGCTGCGAGACGGCGGCCGGCTGATAGCTGCGCTTCAGCACGAGCGCCAGGAGGCCCCGGCACCGGGCCCGGAAGCCCATCGGCCGAGCCTGCGTCCAGCCCGCCTCGGCGAAGGTTCCCTCCACCTGCGTCCTCGAGCCGACGACCAGGAGGTTCGTGACGTCGGCATCCCGGTGGCGCTTGGGCGCCTGTGTCCTGAAGGGCAGCGCACGGGCAAAGACGGTCAGGACCGGGTCCGTGGCCATCTCCGGCGACGGCGGATCGGCCGCAATTTCGAGCGGAGCCGCCAAGGCGAGGCTCAGCTCGACTCCGGGCTTGTAGTCGATCGCGGAATGCTGGGCGGCGCGCAACGCCAGTCGCCCCGCCGTGAACACGCCGAGGGCAATCGGGTTCTCGTGGGCCAACACCATCAGCACCGCGGCCACGGTCGACGGCAGCCGCCGCTTGGGCTGGATGCCGACGATGCGACCGCCGTCTTCCACCGACTCGCGTGAGTTGTCCACCGCGACGAGACGCGTCGCAATCGGCGACTCTTCGTCGTTCTCGTCCACCAGCTGTGAGAAGTCGAGCCGGAGGGTCGCGCGGCGTCCGGACTTCCCCGCCTCGCTCACGATCCCGCGCAGCGTCCATCCGGCCGGGATCACCGTACCGCCGTCGATCTCCACCGGCGCGATCAGGACCGCGGCGATGGCGTCGCCCGGTTGCGACGCCCGGCTGGACACCCGGCTGGTCAGGCGCACGGACAGCGGAGTGCCGATCGGCAGCTCGATCGCCCGCGTGGATGCCGCACCGCCCAGTGACAGCCAAGCCACTGCGAGCCCGCGGACGATCCACTGTTTCTTCATGCGTCGGCGAGGCCAGTGTAACCGTGGAACCCCAGGGGGCCTAATCGGCGGCGACGGGGCGCGTCGACCCGCTCAGCGGCGGATGCCGCCTCGCGGGATGGTGAGCGAGTTCCAGTCCTCGGCTCGGAAGGACTTCGCCAGGAGGACGATCTGGCCCACGTGGTAGCTGGTGTGGGCGAGGGAGCGGTGGAGCGCCTGGAGGACCGAATGCGCCTCGCCGCGGATGGTGATCTGGCGGCTGAGGGCGCCGTCGTCCAGCCCCGCGAGCGCGCCGAAGAGGACGGCCCAGCCGTCCTCCCATTTGGCCAGCAGGTCCGCGCGGCTGACGTTGCGGTTCCCGAACTCCGACTCCCGATCCCGCCAGGGCTTCTCTCCGTCCGTCGTCAGGAAGTCCGTGAAACGGGACCTCAGGTTGCCGGAGATATGCCACACGACCATGGCGATCGAGTTTCCGTCAGCGGCGGGCACCCGAACCAGCTCGGCGTCGGTCGCCTGTTTGAACGCGCCCTCCGCCAGCTTCTTGTACCGGCGGTACTCCTGCTCGATCGACGTCAGCACCTCGCGCATCGGATCCACTCCTGTCTCAAATGCCAGCCCTTCCCGGCTCGCCCTGTCGCGGGTCGACGAAGTCCATGAACTCGGCGCCGTGGGATCATGCCCGGCTCCAGAGCACGGGGTTGAGCGGGCTCGCAATGACCTCGCCGATCGCGGCGCCCGGGCACCAGGTGTCCCAGTCGACCTGCTGGTTCGCGTTGCGCGGCGACGCGAGCCGCATGTCCTCGTCGATGTAGATCACCGTCATGACCTCGCGCGCGCGGTCGGTCTGGTTGTGGCCCGCGCGGTGGAACGTCCAGCCCGCATGGAAGCTCACCTCGCCGAGCTCGAAGGCCTCCTCCACCTGGCCCAGGGCATGGGACAGAAGGCGCTCCTCGATCACCTTCTCGCTCTCGTCGCTGATCGGGAGATCGCGCCCCAGGTCCAGCCGATGGCTCCCCGGCGCAAAGGCCACCGGACCCATCTCGAGGGGCGTCGGCTGGAGCGGCACCCAGCACGTGATGGAGTGGGTCGAGGCCAGGGGCCAGTAGTACTGGTCCGCGTGCCACGGCGTGAGGCCTCCGCCCTTCTCCTTGTACAGCGCCTGGTCGTGGTAGAGCCGCACGCCGCGGGTCCCCATCAGCTCGGCCGCGATGCGCGCCAGCCGCCGGCCGAAGACGAACTCCTTCACGACGTCGCTCTTCGTCCAGAGGTTCATCACCTGGAGGAAGGCCTTCTGGTACGTCGTCCGCTCCTCCATGGGCAGGTGGAGCGTGTTCAGCTCGTGCACCTTGAGGGTGATCTCGCTGCGGTAGCGGCCGATGGTTTCCGGGGTCAAGCCGCCCCTCAGGCGGACGAACCCGTTCTCGCGATACGACCGAACCTGTGGCCCGGTCAGGACGTAGGGACCGTCCACGTCGCTGCGCTCCGCCCCCGGCACAGCCTCATTGTAGACGCCGCCGCGCTACAATCGCTGCTTGTCGGAAGGAGGTATGGGATCCCCGAGCGCATCCTCGTAGTCGTCCCGACCTACAACGAGCGCGAGAACGTCGGCGCTCTCATTCGAGAGCTGCTGGCGCAGGCAGAGGTGCTGGATGTCTGCGTGGCCGACGACGGAAGCCCCGACGGCACCGCCGACGTGGTCCGCCAGGCGATGGAGCAGTACCCGGGTCGCGTGGACCTCCTTCTCCGGAGCGAGAAGGGCGGACGCGGCGCGGCCGTCATCGCCGCGTTCAAGCAGGGCCTCGCCGATCCGCGCGGGTATCGCACGTTCTTCGAGATGGACGCCGACTTCTCCCACCACCCGAGCGAGGTGCCCAAGTTCCTCGAGAGCCTGAAGGCCCACGACATGGTCATCGGCTCACGATACGTGCCCGGGGGGGGCACGTCGGAGTGGGGGCTCACGCGCCCCGCCCTCTCGTGGCTCGCCAACAAGTACATCGCCCTCGTGGCCGGAGTGCCCGTTCGGGACACCACGAGCGGCTACCGGGCGTATCGCCGCGAGGTCCTGGAAGCGACGGACTTCGACCGGATCAAGGTGAAGGGGTACGTCGTCCACGGAGAGATGGCGTATCAGGCCTGGATCCACGGCTTCCGCATCGGCGAGGTCCCGATCCACTTCCGCAACCGCGCCCGCGCGGCCTCGAAGCTGACGACCGAGGAGATCTACACCGCCCTCGCCAACTTCGCTCTTCTCCGCTTCCGCTACGGCTTTCGTCCCCGGGCGCGTCCTGAGGCCTGACGGCGACCCCTCGTCGGAGGCTCCCGACTTCACCGGCGCAACGCAGCGATAGAGGTTCCACGCCGGGCTGTTGGCTATCCGCTCACCCACGATCCCTTCGAGCCCGAACGGCAGCGAGCGATAGAGCGCCACGCAGGAATAGGTGCCGCGTGGCCCGTCCGGCCCATCGAAGGACCCCGTCACGAGCATGAAGCGGGGAAGCCCGAGCTCCTCGATCTCGGAGAGGCTCTTCACCGTGTGGAGGTGGAGCGTCTTCGGGCGATAGAAGTACATCCCCAGCCCCTCGCTCTCCCAGGGAGAATAGGGCGTCAGCAGATACCCCTCGAAATGCGCGCGATCGTGGTGCCAGACGAAGCGCTGGAACTCGATCTGGGGACGCGTGGGCGTGACGCAGAAGAGCAGAAGTGCCGCGCCGTTCACCCAGAGCAGGAAGCGGGCGATCGGATGGCGTCTCGCGCTCCACAACCCCCTCAGACGGGGGTCCCAGCGGTCGCCGAGCGGCGCCACCGCCTGTACCGCCGAGACCAGCGCGAACGTGGCGACCGGAAACAGGAAGCGCATCTCCTTGTGGGCAATCCAGGAGTGGAGCACGACGAAGGGCGCGCCGGCCCACGTCAGTGGATGGAAGGGCCGTCGGAGCCAGCCGCACACGGCGAGGGCCATCAGGAGGAGAACGAGCGGTCCGGTGGGGCCTTCGGCGGCCAGGACGACGTAGCCGTACCACGGCAGGGACCCGAAGCGCTCGGCCGCGCGGCCCTCGAGGAGGTTGACGGCGAAGTATTCGTACGAGGGAAAGACCCACTGCCCGTAGCCCCAGCGGTCGACGAAGGCGCAGGCGACGACGACGAAGGTCGTGCCGAGGCCGATCCACGCCAGCCGGCGCACGGGCATCCGCGCCACGAGGATCGCCCAGGCCAGGATCGACGCCACCGCGATGCCGATTGCGAAACGGAACTCGAACGCGAGACCGAAAAGCACGCCCACCAGGACGGCCATCGCGGGGGGGAGCTCGCGATCGCGATTCGATGGCCCGAGGACGAGCAAGACCAGGCCGAGGGTCAGGCACGAGGAGGCCAGGCACTCGGACGACGTCCGGACCGCGAGGTAGGGGACGAACCACGCGAGGCAGAGGGCGCCGACCGCGGCCCGTCGGGCGTCCTCCTCCTGGAACCAACGCGGGACACAGAGGGCGAGCCCCGCGATCGCCAGCCAGGTGAGGAGCCCGGACAGGACTCGGAAGCTTCCGGTCCACACGAAAGGATCCTCGACCCCGAGCGCACCCCAGGCTCGCGCTCCGAGAGAGTAGAGCGCCGGCTGGAGCCACGGTCGTATATGCGCCGAGTACTCCCAGGGAAGCTCCTGAACCGGCGTCCGGCCCAGCTTCGTGCCGGCGAACTCCAGCGTCTGGAAGTACTCGTCGGGATGATGGTAGCCGTCGCTCCGGACCGCGGCCACCAGGATCAGGAAGAGGCACACGCCCAGCCGGCGGGTCAGAAAGCCTCGCCACGAGGGGTCGACCGGAGGGGGCTCGAGCGGGCTCACCGACGCCGCGCCGCCGGGAATGGGCGGCGGAGATGCTCCGCGAGGTAGGCGCTGACGGTCACCCCCTCCTGTCCCTGGCGCGTGATCGGGACACTTCCGAGGGGGGTGATCCGATCGAAGTAGGGGCCGTAGAGCACCATCGGCTCCACCCCGCCGGCGCGCCGGCGGGCCACGAGCAGCAGATTCTGACCGACGAGGGACACCTGGCTCTCGACGTACTCGAAGCCCCTCGGGTCCGGCCCCACGGAGCCCACCAGCGTCCCGGGTCCGAAGGCGTAGGCGAGCTTGGCCGCGTCGGCCCACGTGGCCGCGACGATCGCCACGCCGGGCTGCGGATAGCCCCATCGGCGCACTTGCCGGACCACCGGCCGCCACTGGAGCAGGTCGTCGGTCGGGTCTCCGCGCTCGAGGGCGCCCGGAGCGACGCGTGCGATCCAGCCCGAGGAGACATGGGTGACCAGCACCATCAAGACGGCCGCGAGCCCGCCCGCCGAGAGCCACAGCCAGGGTCGCACCCAGGGATCCCGGCGATCCAGCCGCGCGGCGATCGAGGCCCCCAGGAGCGGGAGCAGCATGAAGTAGCCCGGAGCCTGCCAGTGGGGAAGGCCACGCCGTCCGAGAGCCGCGACGAGGGTGAAGAAGAAGACGGGTCCGGCGCCGAGACAAGCCAGCAGCCATCGCGCGGGATCACGCGGTCCCCGCCGGAGCGCCACGGCGAGGACGCCGAGCAGAGGTAGCCAGATCCACGGGAGGATCCACGTCGCCTGACCCAGGATCGAGTCGAGCAGAGGCGTGTCCTGCTCCCCCTGGAGGGGGACGGCGCGGCTCCCCTGAAAGCGGATCGAGGCCCAGTCGTTCTGGGCGTTCCACACGATGACCGGAAGGAAGACCAGCAAGGCGAGAGCCACGGCCAGGTAGGGCTCCGGCCGCCGCAGGTGGTGGCGGTGGCGCGGCGACGTCACGAGGAAGGCGGCCATGCCCGCGAGAAGGAACGCCGCGTGGTACTTGGAGAGCAGGCCGAGCCCGGAGCAGATCCCGAAGGCGGCCCACCAGAGCGCCGCATGCCGCCGCTCCGGTGGCGGGTGCAGGACGGCTCGGGCCAGACACAGCGCGGCGGCGGCGCTCCAGAGGAGGAGGGGTCCGTCGGGGAGGACCCACGCCGCCGAGCTGAAGGTGAAGAACAGGGCGAGGTTCAGGGCGACCGCGCACCAGAGCCCCGCGCGCTCGCCGAAGAGGAGCGCACCGAGGCGATACATCAGCCAGGTCGTCCCCATGAACATCGCGATGAACGGGAGACGAACGACGAGCGGCGACTCGCTCCCGGCGAGCCGCGCCGCCAGGCCCGGGATCCAGAACAGGAACGGGGGATGGTCGTAGTAGCTGAGCGCGAGCCGCCGCCCCATCACGACCGCGTACGACTCGTCGACGCTCGGCCCGATCCGCGCGTCGAGCCACAAGCGGACGAGCGTGCTCCCGAGGATCAGCCCCGCGACGAGGCGCGCCGCTCCGCCCGGGGCCGGATCCTCGCTCGAAGCCATCCCGCCCGCGCTACCGCCGCCCTACTTCGGCGTTGGCGAGGGCTTCGGCGTCGGCTTGGGGGTCGGCTTCGGCTCGGGCTTCGGCGTAGGCTTGGGCTCGGGCTTGGGCGTCGGCGTCGGCCGGGGCGTCGGACGCTCCTGCGGCTCGTCCCTCGGTGTCGCGTGACGCTCCTCGTGGTCGGGGCGTGGCGTGGGCGTGGGACGTGGCGTCGGACGCTCCTCGGGCTCGGCCTTCGGTGTGGGTGTGGGCTTCGGCTTGTGCCGGTCGCTCGGCCGTTCGTCCGACTCGGCCCGCGGCGTCGGCGTGGGCTTGGGCGTCGGGCGCTCCTCGGGCTCGGCCTTGGGCGTCGCGTGAGGCTTGGGCGTCGGCCGGTCGTTCTTCTCGGTCTTGTGATGATCGCTCGGCCGGTCCTCCGGCTCGGGGCGCGGCGTCGGCCCGGGTCGGGGAGTCGGACGCTCGGCCGCCTTCTCGTTCGGCTCCCGGTCCCGGCCGCTCTCGGGGTGCGTGCCGGGCTCCTTCGTCGGACGGCGCGCCTCGATCTCCCGCGTCGAAACGGGCTCGGCCTTCGGCAGCCCGCTGCGCGCGGGCTTGAGCGTGCCGCCGGCCGCCGCGCCCCCGACGGGGACGGCGGCGCGCACCAGCGGGTTCGGACCGGTGCGTGGCGCCTCGGCCCGCGCCTTCTGCCCCTGGTCCTGGAACTTCGGCGGCGGCGGCGGCGGCGGGATGCGCGCCACCACGCGCCGCTCCATCACCCTCTCGGGGGGCGTCGGTACCTTGCCCTGACCCACGACGACGACGCTTTCCTTGCGAGGCGGGACCTTCGCCACGAACTGCACCGGATCGGAGACCTGTACGGACCGAACCGAGGCGACCGGAACCACGACCGCGGCCCTGCCGAAGGATCGCCCCTTGCCGAACTCGTTCCTGGGCACCGCCGTCACGGCGCCCTTGACGCCCCGGTTCACGTAGTCACGTTGTTGACGTTCGTGATGTTGATGTTGGTGACGTTCACCTGGGTGACGTTGACGTTCTGGACGTACCGGCGGCTGTGGCCGTACGGCGGAACATAGACCTCGCGCGGACCGAGGGGGAACCAGCCGACGCCGTCGCTGATCGAGACGCTGGCGCTCCACGACCCGCCCCCGACGAACGCGACGAGGGCGGGGGCATAGACGGGGCGAGCCACGATCGTCCCGGGGCACCAGCCCCAGACGCCGCGCGAGTACGCCCAGCGCCCGTAGTGGAACGGGGCGAATCCCCAGGGGTAGTCGTCGACCCAGGTCCATCCCCAGGGATAGACCCACGACCAATGCCCCTCGCGATACGGCGCCCATCCCGAGCTGACCCGGGTCGGGATCCACATGGCGCCGTACTCGCTGTCCTCGCGCCAGGAGCCGTTGTCGTCGAGGTCCGAATAGCCGACCATCTCGCGCGAGACGTAGCGGCTCGACGTGGATCGCTCCGCGCGCCGGTCACGGTCCTCGCACCAGTCTTCCCACTCGTCGCCCCGGCGGGCGTCGCGCACGTCGTAGGTCGGGGAGTCGTCGCCCGAGAGGTAAGCCGATTCGCGGCTGCGCACCGGGAAGGCGGAGCCCCCGGCGGTGACCTCGGCTTCGCCGCTTCGGGTCGTCACCACCGTGTCGCCGCCGTCGCTGCCGACGTCGATCCGGTAGAAGCCGGGCCTGAGAAGGGAGACCGCCGCGTTGGGCGTGTCGACCTCGACGACCTCGTCCTCCTCGAGGCGGGTCACGCGGATGGAGACGACACCGTCGGTGATCCGCATCTGGGCGGTGCGGTCGTCCAGGTTCAGGAACGAGAACGCGGTCTCGGAGCCGAGGCGCACGACCGAGCCCCCCAGGTGGACCTCACCGCGCGAGTCCCGGTCGGTCCACAGGTGGTCGCCGGTCGTCAGGGGATAGTTGGAGCTGGCCTCGGTCCAGTCGTCCACGCTCGCGGGCCGGAGGGAGACCGAGCCCTTCATGTAGTTGAGGCGCGCGACGCGGCCGGGGGGTCGTCGTCGTCATCCGCCCGGGTGCTCCGCGGCGCCCCGAGGGCCAACGTACCCGCGACGACCAGCAGCAGGCCTGCTCGCCATTCTCCACGCATCATCAGACCCTCCGAACCGACGGTGACCTACGGCGCTCGCACGGCTGGGACGTGATGAGGATACGCCCTTCACCTCGGCCTCGCCATAGGCTAGGCTCTCAGGGCCGATGACCCAAGACCGCCTCCGTTCCCTCGACGCGCTCCGAGGGCTCACGATCCTCGTCATGATCTTCGTCAACGACCTGGCGGGCGTGAAGGGCGCGCCCGGATGGATGAAGCACTTCTCCCCCCATCTCGGAGACGGGATGACCTTCGTGGACGTGGTCTTTCCCGCCTTTCTCTTCATCGTCGGGATGTCCATCCCTCTCTCCCTGGGTCGGCGGATCGAGCGGGGCGAGCCGCGGTTGTCCGTCGCGCGCCACATCCTCGTCCGAACGGCGAGCCTCCTGGTCGTCGGGGTTCTCATCGTGAATGCCGACTCGATGGCGGAGGGGGGATTCCTGGGGCCGGCCCTGTGGGGCCTCCTCATGTATGCCGGTGTCTTCCTGGTCTGGGGAGGGGCGCCCAAGGGGTGGTCCACCCGAGGCGTCGCGGTCCTGCGGATGGCCGGCATCACGCTGCTCCTCGTCCTCGCCGTCGTGTACCGGGGTGAAGGCCCTCGGGCCTTCGTGGAGCTGCGCACGCAGTGGTGGGGGATTCTGGGCCTCATCGGCTGGGCGTACCTCGTGGCCTGCGCGGTCTACCTCGCGTTCCGGAACAACCTGGCCGGGGTCATCGGGACGATCCCGCTCCTCTATTGCGTCTTCGTCGCCGACGCGGCCGGGTTCTTCTCGGACTGGTGGATCAGCGGGTGGGTCAAGGTGGGGTCGATGCTCGGCTCGCATGCCGCCGTCGTCGTGTCGGGGCTGGCCCTCGGCATGGTCCTGGCGCCCGGCTCTCCCGTCCGGGGCCACGCGCGCCGCCTGCGATGGGCGCTCCTCTACGCGCTGGTGCTGGCGACGTCCGGCCATCTGCTCCACTCCGCCCACGACGTCCACCCGATGTTCATCGTCAACAAGATCCTCGCGACGCCCCCCTGGTGCCTCTGGAGCTCGGCCATCACGGCGGCCGTGTGGGCCGCCCTCTACTGGCTGGTCGACGTCCGCGGCTGGACGGCCGGGACGAACGCCCTGGCGCCCGCCGGCCAGAGTCCCCTCACGGCTTACCTTCTCGCGCCGGCCTTCGAGTACGTCTTCGAGATTCTCTCGGGAGCGACGGGCGTGCCGAACCTCTACGCCGAGCTGGGAGCCCGCTTCTCGACCGGCCTCCTGCGCTCGGTCGTCTTCTCGATCCTCGTCGTCTGGCTGACGGGGAGACTGAGGCGCGTCGGCGTCCAACTGGCCCTCTGACCATGAAGAAGACCCGCCTCGTCGTTGGCGCTCTGCTGCTCGTGCCTCCCAGGGTGTCGGGTGCCGCCCCGCCGCCCCGGATCCTCACGAACCACATCGGCTACGAAGCGGCCGGCCCGAAGCACGCCGTGGTCCTCGGCCTTCCGGGCGACCGAGTCGACGCGTGCAGCGTGAAGGATGCCGCGACGGACGCGGTCTCGCTCGCCCTGGTGCCGCGCGACGTCGGCCCCGTGAAGAGGTGGCGCGACTGGCATTTCTGGAGCCTCGACTTCGACGCCCTCTTGACCGAGGGCGCCTTCGTCCTGGAATGCTCGTCGAGCGCGGGCCTCGCGCGCTCCCATCCCTTCGTCGTCCAGAAGAACGTCCTCGAGAGGAACGCCTTCTCCAACGTGCTCTACTACCTCAAGGGTCAGCGCTCGTCCGGGCTCCTCGACAAGGCCGACCGCAGCCTCCGGTTGGAGGAAGGCGGGGGCGCCCCGAAGGACCTTCACGGGGGGTGGTTCGACGCCACCGGAGACTACGGGAAGCACCTCTCGCACCTGTCCTTCTCGACGTACTTCAACCCTCAACAGGTCCCCCTCACCGCCTGGAGCCTCTTCACCGCGTACGCGAAGATGACGGCCCGCAGCGATCCCAACTTCCGCCAGTACCGGCGTCGCCTCCTCGACGAGGCGCTCCACGGTGCCGACTACCTGGTGCGGGCGCGCGATCCGCAGGGCTCCTTCTACCGGTCCGTTTCGGGCCCGGGTCCCGAGAAGAGGCCCGAGGATCGGCGCATCGGCATCGATGCCCGCGGGATGCAGGTGAAGACCCGGACCAGCGACTCGAGCTCCGCGGGAAAGGTGGAGGCGGACTCATTGCCGGCCTACGAGGTCGGGTACCGCGCCGGCGGCGGCCTCGCGATCGCGGCGCTGGCGATGGCGGGAGGCACCGGAGAGTCCGGCGACTTCGTCAGCGCCGACTACCTCGCCGCCGCGGAGGGAGCCTTCGCCTTTCTCGAGAAGAGCAACCTTTCGTTCGCGGGGGACGGCAAGGAGAACATCGTCGACGACTACTGCGCGCTGACGGCGGCGACGGAGCTGTACAAGGCCACGCACCGGCCCGCGTACAAGGCGGCCGCCGGTCTACGGGCCGCTCACCTGATCGCGCGCCTCGTCACCCGCGGTCCCTACGCGAACTACTGGCGGGCCGACGACGGCGAGCGCCCGTTCTTCCATCCCGCCGACGCCGGCATGCCCGTCGTCAGCCTGCTGGCCTACCTGGACGTCGCGGATCCGGCCGCCCGAGACGCCGTTCTCGAGGCGGTCCGGAAGGCCATGACCTTCGAGCTGGGCGTGACAGCCGAGGTGGCGAACCCCTTCGGCTATGCCCGCCAGCTCGTCCAGGGCAAGAGCGGGTCCCGGCGCACGAGCTTCTTCTTCCCCCACGACACCGAGACGGCGCCCTGGTGGCAGGGGGAGAACGCTCGCCTCGGCTCGCTTGCGACCGCGGCGACCCTCGCCGCCGAGCGCTTCAAGGGCGATCCGAGCTTCCACGGCCGCTTGATCGCGTACGCGGCGAGCCAGCTCGACTGGATCCTGGGGCTCAATCCCTTCGACGCCTCGATGCTCCACGGCTCGGGGTACAACAACCCTCCTTACCGCTTCTTCGACTCCTACGAGTACACGAATGCCCCCGGCGGGATCTGCAACGGCATCACGTCGGGCTTCCGCGACGAGGAGGACATCGACTTCAACCTCACGGTCGCCGAGACCGGCGCCGACAACGACTGGCGCTGGGGAGAGCAATGGCTCCCCCACGCCTCGTGGTTTCTTCTCGCCGTCGCCGTCCGGGAGTGATGCTAGGCTTGGGCCCATGCTGATCGGCTGCCCGAGCTGCAGCTCCACCTTCGAGCTGGCCGACGACGATCCCCGTGCCGGCTCGCGCGCGTCGTGCCCGCGCTGCGGGCGCGTGGTCGTGGTCCAGGGCGCCCGTCTCGATGGGCCGATGGCCGCCTCGGATACCACCATCCCCCTCGAGGCCGTGACGGATCAGGTCCTCGAAACCGTTCAGGCCGCCACGGCCAGGGCGAGGGCCGTGCCGGTGGCGGAGGCCCCCGCGCGACGCGTCTCGCTGGCGATCCTGAGCGGAGCTCGGGCCGGCGACGTCTTCCGCCTCGACAAGTCGCGGGTGGTCGTGGGCCGGGCGGGCGGGGACGTGGGTGCCGACCTGGAGATCGACGATCCGCAGGTCTCCCGCGCCCACGCCGCGATCGAGTCCCACGGGACGAAGGTCGTCCTCCAGGATCTGGGGAGCAGCAACGGCACCTTCGTGGCCGAAGAGCGCGTGGATTCTCTGGAGCTGGCCGACCGCGACGAGTTCCGCGTCGGCACTACGCGCCTGATGCTGATCGTCGCCGAGAACGACTGAGGCGCTCGTCTACTTCCAGACGACCTGGTTCCGGCAGACGTCCCCCTTGGGCGAGGTGATCGCGGCTTCGAGGCTCCACGACGACACGTCCTCCCACACCCCCGAAACGTCCACGAGCATCGCGGCCTGCCGCCCCGTCACCTCGCGCGCCTGGGGTGTCGCCGCCTTCGACGAACGCGAGCCGTTGGCGGTCGTCGCGAGGGTGAGGTCGCGGATCTTGATGGTCTTGTCGCCGTCGTTCAGCAGGTAGACCTTGAGGCTGTAGTTCTCCCCCACGCGGACCGCCGCCGGCGTGGGATCGAAGCGGATGCGGCAGATGAAGTCGGGGTTGACGTTCACGTCCTCGGAGTCGAAGCCGGCGGGTCCCTTCTTCTGGGCGCCGCTGCGGATCACGGTCTCTCCCGAGACGAAGGACTTTCGCGGCGGGAGGAGGGAGATCGACTTCGTCGTCGTCGACTCGACGGGCGCCGGCGTCTCCTTCGTCGGGCCGGCCGAGGCGAGCGTCGTCGGCGTCGTCGCCTGTGTCACGTTGCGTGGCGGTGGCTTCGTGGCCGGCGCGTCGGTCGTGGCCTTGGCGGCGTCGCGCACCTGCGCCTCGGCCGCGCGCCGGGTTCGATCGAAGGAGTCCCGGGCCTCGAGGAAGCCCTGGGTGGCCACGGCAAACTCCCCCGCGGCCAACTGCCCCTCCGCGTCGCGGGCGGCGGCGGCGGCCTGGGCGAACCCGGGAGCGGAGGAGGCCTGCGCCTTCTCTGCCTGGGTCCGCGCCCGCGCGGCGTCCCTTTGTGCCTCCTCGGCCTGTGACCGGAAGTAGCGGTTGAGCGTCGCCGACAGCTCGGTCGCCACGGGATGCTTCGGGTCGATGGCCAGGACGCGCCCCAGCGCCGCCGACGCCGCGTCCATGTCGCCGGCGTCGAAGCGCGCCTTGGCCTCGGCGGCGGCCGCGTCGAGGTCCTTGAGGAACGCCTGGGCCTCTTCCTTGATCTTGCGGGCCTCCGCGTTCCCCGGCGCGAGCTTCAGCGTGCTGTCGGCCTGTTGGACGGCGGCCGTGTAGTTCTTGTCGTCCAGGTTCTTTCTCGCCAGCTCGACCTGCGTCGAGACGAGCGCGTCGGTCAGCGCCCCCACGCGCGCGTCGCCCGACGGGGCCGGCGAGGGCGTTCCGCCGCCCGGCAGGAGGAAATACGCGCCGGCGCCGAGCACCAGGACGAGGACGAGCCCGCCGAGATAGAGCGGGAGGCGGCTCCCTCCCCGGGTGGGGGGCCCCGTCCGCGGGGGAGTCGACGCCGCCATCGGACGCCCCGACCGGGAGGCCGGAGGCGTCGCGGCGCGCGGCTCCGGCCGGACCGGGGGCGTCGCCGGACGGCTCGCTCCCGGGGCCGACGGCTGTGGGGGCTCCAAGGGCCTGGTGGTGGGGAGCGTCGGCGGTCCCGGCGCGGGAGGCCCCGTCTTGGGCTTGCCGGTCCCCCCGATCCCCTCGGCGAGCTGCTGGTTCGACGGTATCGGCGCCCGCGACTTCGGCGGAATGCTCTTGTAGCTGTCGGCGGCCGACTTGGGCGTCGCCGTGCCGGCGGCCATCTCGGCCGCCAGGGTGGCGGTGCCGCGCCCCTCCCGGATGGCCCGGCGCGCGAGGGCGAGGGCCTCACGGAGCTGGCTGGCGTTCTCGTACCGCTTCGTCCGGTCCTTCGCCATCGCCGATTCGACCACCTCGATGAGGATGGGCGGAAGGTCGGGATTCCAGTTGCGCACGGGCTCCGGCTGCTTGTTCACCACCTGGAAGAGCACCGCGTGCGCCGAGTCGCCGTCGAAGGGCTTGTGGTTGCTGAGCAGCTCGTAGAAGACGGCGCCGATCGAGAACACGTCCGAGGACAGCTCGACCTTGTCCCCCAGCACCTGCTCCGGCGACATGTAGTGGGGCGTGCCCATCACTGTGCCGGTGCGGGTCATCTCCGAGCCGCCCAGCCGCGCGAGGCCGAAGTCCAGGATCTTCACCTGACCGTTGGGCTGGACGTGGATGTTGCCGGGCTTCAGGTCGCGGTGGATGACCTCGCGGGAGTGGGCGAAGGCCAGGCCGTCGCAGATCTGCTCCATGATGTCGAGCTTGTCGTCGAGGGTGGGGAGCAGGTCTTCCTGGCCGATCAGGTTTCGGAGGTCCGCGCCCTCCAGGAGCTCCATGGCCATGTAGATCTGACCGTGCTCCTCCCCGTAGTCGAACACCGTGATGATGTTGGGGTGGTTGAGGCGCGCCGCCGCTTGTGCTTCGCGCTCGAAGCGCAGGCGCAGGTCGTTGTCGGACCCGAGGCTGGCGGAGATCACCTTGATGGCGACGTCCCGCTTCAAGACCGGGTCGAGGGCCTTGTAGACCTCTCCCATTGCCCCGCGGCCGATACGGCCTACGATCTTGTACTTTCCCAGTTGCTCGAAAGCCATGGCCTTGCTTGGAGAAGGAGCCGAGGATATCACGCCCGTCCGGGGGGGGATAGCGCAAGGGCTTCGTGTTGCCCGCGCCCGACCCCTCCGATATCGTCTCGCCGGAGCCCATGGGGGAAGCGGTTCAGCACGAGAGGTTCATGCGCCTCGCCCTGGAGGAGGCCACCAAGGCCCTGCAGCAGGAGGAGGTGCCCGTCGGTGCCGTGCTGGTGCGGGGCGAGGAAGTGCTCGCGAGCGCCTTCAACCAGCCGATCCGGACCGCCGACCCCACGGCTCACGCGGAGATCCTCGCCCTTCGAGCTGCGGCCACGGCCCAAGCCAACTACCGGCTGACGGGGACCACCCTCTACGTCACGCTCGAGCCCTGCCTCATGTGCGTCGGGGCGCTGGTGAACGCCCGGGTCTCGTCCCTGGTCTACGGCGCCGCCGAGCCCAAGTGGGGAAGCGTCCGGTCGCTCCTCGACGTGAACACCCTGGCCGTCAACCACCGCTTCGACGTCGTCGCCGGCGTCCTGGAGGAGGAGTGCCGGCGGATCGTCGTCGACTTCTTCAAGATCCGCCGCGAACGGGGTTAGAATGTCCGTTCGTCTCCACCCGGAGAGGTGCGAGAGTGGTTGAATCGGACGGTCTCGAAAACCGTTGTACCTTTACGGGTACCGTGGGTTCGAATCCCACCCTCTCCGCCATCGTGCTTCGCCCGATGGCGTTTCGGGTGTGATTCGGGTTCTATGCCCCGCCGCTTCGCGGCGACCACAGTCACAGTCCACGGCCTCGTGGACCGGCAGTCGCTCCCGGCGGAGCCGCTCCCGCAGCGTCTCTCCCTCGAGCAGCTCCTCGACGATATAGTGGACCTCGCCTTCCACTCCGACGTCGAAGAGCGCCAGGATATTCGGGTGGGAGAGGGCTGCGGTCGCCCGCGCCTCCTGCTCGAAGCGCTTCAGGCGGTCCTTGTGGGTCGCTAGCTTCTCTGGAATGACCTTGACGGCGACGTCGCGGCCGAGGCGAGGATCGCGTGCGCGGTAGACCTCGCCCATTCCCCCGGCCCCGATCGGGCCCAGGATCTCGTACGGCCCCAGCCGCTCGCCCGCGTGCAGGGCCATCGCTCTGTGCTCCGAAAACGACTACAGATACGACGCTAGAGGGCGGTCGTACCGGAGGCCATAGATCGTCTGGCTCATGGCGCTCGTTCCCCCTGTGGGAGGCACGAACGGGAGCGGACATCAGACTGAGGGATGAGAGGGTCGCGGCGCTGCCCGCGAATCCCGAACTACCCTCGTTTGGCGCTGAATTGAAAGACGTCTTCGAGGGACACCTTGAAGACGGCGGCGATGCGGAAGGCGACCTCGAGGGACGGCGAGTACTTGGCGAGCTCGATGGCGTTCACGATCTGACGCGTGACGCCGATACGGTCGGCAAGCTCTTGTTGCGTCAACTCCCCGTGCTCGGACCGCAGGCGCCGAATCTGGTTGGAGATCGGACGCGGGGGCATCTCAAACGCCGCGCCGGTAGTACACGATCTGGGCGCCGAACGTTGGACCCTGCCCAGGGAATGCGCGGCGCGCCCAGCCCCTTCGCGGCACGGCGGGGCCCTGCCGCGATCGGGCCTTCGCTTGGGTCGCGCCGCAACCCGGCCTGATTGAGCAACATCCGACGATCGCCACGCCCTCCGTCCCATCCCCTGTCGGAGTGGCACGGGCCCTGCTGTAAGGGCGCCCGAGCGTCCTACGTCGGGAGGTGCAGCGATGTCGAACGAGAGGCTGGGCTCGTGGGCCAGGAGATCGGTCCGACGGGTTTGCAACTACGGAGCCGTAGCGGCTCTCGCGGCCGGGCTCTTGGGGTGCAGCCTGCTTGGCTACACCATCGGCGCGAAGGTGGACCGATCGAACGCCCGTGCGGTTGCGGTCGATGGCTGGGACGTCAGCCGACTCCCCATCGGAGCGCCGGTCCGCGCCTTCCGCCGCGACGGCCAAGAGGTATCGGGCGTCTTTGGCGGCGTCGGGACGCCGAAGGGATATGCCGAGCGCTACGACGGCTGGCGCGGGAAGAGCCCGGATGCGATCGATGCGCCCGCCCTCGGCGAGACGGTCACGATCGAGGGCACGGACGGGCAGCGCCAGTCCGGGGCGTTCATGGGCTTCGAGTACGCCGCGTTGTCCGTCCTGCCGTCCGGCTCCGCGTCGAGCCGCCCGGTGCCCTACGGGGCGCTCGCGCGGGTTTCCACGGGCCGCGGGGTGGTCTGGCAGGGTCCGGGTCTGGCCAGCCTCACGGCGCAAGGTCTCCTGCCCCTTCGATCGTGCATGCTCCTCGACAAGGCCTGCATCCCCCTCGAGGAGGTCGACCGCGTCCAGTCGCTGCAGCCCGGCAAGACCGGGAAGCTCGTAGGCTTGATCGTCGGCGCCGCCGTCGACGCGCTCCTCATCGCCGCGGTGGCCCACAGCACGCAACCCACGCCGACCCCGTCTCCCTGGGGCTCGTGCCCCTACGTCTACGCCTTCGACGGATCGACGTATGTGCAGCAGGGGGACCTCTTTCCCGGCGCCATGTTCGAGGCGGCTCAGCATGCGGACCGACTCGTCCTCGATCCCATGGTCGAGACCGAGGGGTCGTATCGCCTCCGCATCGCCAACGAGCTGAGGGAGACCGAGTACATCGATGACGTGAGACTCCTCACCGTGGACAGCCCCGACCATGGAACGGTCGTGCCCACGCCAGGAGGGCGCCTGCTGTCCCTCAAGACGCCCGTTGCTCCGAGCAGCGTCTACGACCTCCGGGGGCAGGACGCCCGTTCCCGAGTGAACTCGGAGTTTGGCAGGAAGTGGGTCAGCGATCCCCTGACCGCGGACCCCAAGGGTCGAGATGGGCTGATCTTCGAGTTCCCGAGGCCTGCAGGCGCTCGAGCCGTGACGCTCGTCTTCCGCACGGAGCCCACGGAGTGGGCCTCGAACCTGCTCGCGCGCGTGCTGGCCCTCCAAGGCCGTGACCTCCCGGCCTGGTACGCCCGGGTCAACGCGGACGCGGAGGCCCGCAAGGCCTTCTTCCGCGCGATCCGACGGGAAGGCCAGCTCGTCCTGCGGGTCTGGACGGGCGCGGCCTGGCGGGAGGTCGGCAGCGTTCCCGTCCACCAGGCCATCGAGCTCCCCCTCGACGACGTGCCCGGCGAGGTGTTGCGGGTGCGCCTCGACTGTACCGCAGGGCTCTGGACCGTTCGGGGTGCCTTGGCCGACTTCGGCGTCTCGTCGGAGGCCGAGATCACCGAGCTGCCGCCGGTCCGGGCGCTCCGCCGCGGGGGCGAGGACGTTCGCCCCCGCCTCGCGGGTGTCGACGGGCGGCGCGTCGTCCTCGAGCACGGCGACTCCATCGACGTGGCCTTCGACGCGCCGCCCGCGAAGCCTGGGTTCAAACGAACGCTGGTGCTGCAGGGCTCCGGCTACTACACCGTCGACGTGTCGGCGGAAGGAGAACCGCAGCCGGCGCTCTTCGCGCGACTGATCGGGGAGCCCGGAGCGTTGGGCCGGTTCTCTCGCGATCTCCTGCGGCACGACCTGCAGCGATCGTTGGCGCTGGCGTCACTGGGCGGCGAAGCGGCTAGAGTGCCCTGACCCAGGCGCTTCCGTCGGACGTGGAAAAGACGAGCTTGCGGCCGCGGTCGCCGCCCACGTCCTCGGCGACCACCGGGATGCCTTGCTTCCTCAGGACCTCGAACGCCACCTCGATGTTCTCGGTCCCGAGGTGGCGCCGGCCCCCTCGAAAGGCCTCGAGGACGCACGCGCCCCCGAAGACCTTGGCCTGCAGGTCCTTCTGCCGGCCCCCGAAGGCGAGGATGCTGTCGATGAGGCGCGGCACGGCCAGGCCGCCGAACCGGCACGCGGCCGAGGTCGTCGTCGCCGAGCCGCGCGGCAAGAGGAAGTGGTTCATCCCTCCGACCCCCAGCTCCGGGTCCCACAGGCACACGGCCACGCAAGAGCCCAGGATCGTCGTGATCCGGGCCGGCTCCCAGCAGGCGAGGAGCTGCCCCGGCGGCAGGTACCTCTCGACCGCAGGCGCCATGGCCATGAGCAGCTCTGCGCTCAATGTCGGATCGCTTCGAAAGGATGCTCGAGGCTCAGGTAGACGAACACGGCGTGGCGGCCGCGGCTCGGGCCGACGCCGATCGGGAATGCCGACCCCAGGAACGATCTGGAGCCCGCTGTGGAAGTCGTGGGCCCAGCGGATGCCCGGGCTCACGAAGAGGGCGTCGCTGCTGGCGGTGACTCCGGGCCCCGCCACCGAGCCCGCGCGAACCCACGACGTCTCGAGGAGCAGGTTGACCTTCGGCTTGGCCAGCCACACGACGCTCTGGCCCAGCGAGTAGGCGTTCAGGTCGGCGCGATCCCCAGCAGCGTCCTTCGCCGACAGGGTATGCGTCGCGCCCGCGTTCCAGTGGGTGACGAACCGGGAGCCAATGACCCAGCTCACGGGGAGGTTGACCTGGATTCCGACGCCCCCGGCTCCCAGGCTCTCCTTGGCCCTGCCCGTCGGGACCAGGAGGCTGAGCCGAGGCGAGAAGGCCACGGGCGCTGCGCCGTTGCCCAGGGCCTGATAGCGGTAGTTGAGAGCTACGTCGCCGATCCCGGTGCTGGCGGCAGCGGGTTGATGGAGCTCCTGGACGGGCAGCGTGTAGCTGAGCTGGTGCTTCTCGTCGTGCAGGGGCCACTCCTGCGTGAAGGTGTAGATCCAGTCGCCGCTCCCGGCGAGACGGGAGAAGGTGTTGATGTGCTGCACGACACCGTGCTCCTGGTTGTAGGCCTCCTCGATGAGAAAGCTGTTGTCCTGGATGGGATCGTCGGCCCTGACGCTCGAGGCTCCGAGCAGGCAGACGGCAAGGGCGAGGGCGGCGGCGCCGAGCGGACGCCTTGACGCCCGCCTTCGCGGGGGTCTGCGACGGCGTGCCCTCTTCGGGCGAGACGGCTGCCGCCATCTCTTCGGCGTCTCCCGCGGAGAGGACGCGGTCGATGTCGAGCAGCAGGACGAAGCGCTTCTCCAGCCGGCCCATCCCCTTCAGGTACGCGACGTCGACGCGGGTGCCGAAGGACGGCGACGGTTCGATGTCGTCCGCGCCCAGCTCGATCACCTGGCTGACGGCGTCGGCGATGAGTCCCATCACCGTTCGCTCGCCTTCCAGCTCGACCTCGACGATGACGACGCACGTGCGCTTCGTCACCTCGCTCGGCGGCAGACCGAAGCGGACGGCCAGGTCCACCACGGGAACGACGCGTCCGCGGAGGTTGATGACGCCGCGGATGAAGGCCGGCGTGCGCGGGACCCGGGTGATCGTGTCGTACTCCAGGATCTCGCGCACCGTGAGGACGGAGATGCCGTACTCCTCGCCGGCCACGGAGAAGGTGAGGTACTGGGCCAGATCGGCAGCTTCTTTGGACGTGACCATGTCGATTCCCCTGGGCCTAGAAGGGCCGGAAATCGGCGTCGACGGCCGCCGAGGAGCCGTTGCCGCGCTTCGGCGCGCGGGCGGCCTGTTCGAGCAACGGCGGGGGACACCCAGGCCGGCTTCGGCTGGGGAAGGGAGGCCACGGGACGCCGGTGCGTCGCGGCGTGCTCGTCGGACCGGAAGAACGTGACGAGCTGCTCGAGAGCCTGGGCCTGCGCGGCCATCTCCTCGGCCGTCGAGGCCAGCTCCTCCGCCGCCGACGCGTTGCGCTGGGTCACCTGGTCGACGCGGCGCCATGGCCTTGTTGACCTGGGCCACGCCCGAGGACTGCTCGGCCGACGCGGCCGCGACCTCCTGCACGAGGTCCGCGGTCTTGCGGATGGACGGCACCAGGTCCTTCAGCACCTGGCCGGACCGCTCGGCGACCGAGACGCTGGACGACGCCAGGGTGCCGATCTCCTTGGCCGCCGACTGGCTCTTCTCGGCGAGCTTGCGCACCTCGGTGGCCACGACCGCGAAGCCCTTGCCGTGCTCGCCGGCCCGGGCCGCCTCGATGGCCGCGTTCAGGGCCAGGAGGTTCGTCTGGTAGGCGATCTCCTCGATGATCGAGATCTTCTCGGCGATGGCGCGCATGGCCTCGATGGTCTCGCCCGACGGCGCGGCCGCCTTCCTCCGCGTCGCTGGGCGCCCTTCACGGCCATCTGCTCGGTCTGCCGGCCGTTCTCGGCGTTCTGGGTGATCGAGCGCGCTCATCTGCTCGAGGCTCGCCGTCGTCTCCTGGACCGAGGCGGCCTGCTCGCTCGTGCCCTGGGACAGCGTCTGCGAGGACGCCGAGACCTGGGTCGAGGCGCCGGAGAGGGCGTTGGCCCCCGCGCGCACCTCGCCGATCACCTGGGACAGCTTGTCGATCATGGCCACGAAGGCCTTGCCGAAGCCGTCGTGGTCGGAGCGGGGAACGACCCGCACGCGCAGGTCGCCGTCCGAGCAGGCTCTCGGCCACCGACGACATCTCCTTCAGGTAGGCGTAGGTGCCGTTGATGGAGCGGCTCAGCTCTCCGAGCTCGTCGGTCCGGCCGTCGAACTCGAGGACGTCCGAGAGATCGCCCTTGGCGGCGCGGGTCATCGACGCCGCCATGCGGGCGATCGGACGGGCCAGGCTGCGCGCCAGGAGGAAGGAGACGGCCAGGCCCAGGATCGTCACCCCGAGGACCAGGGTCCAGGTCGTCGCGCGGGCCACGGCAGTAGGAGCTCTCCGCGGACTGAAGGGCCGCCTGCTTCAGGCGGATGGTCTCCTTCTCGATGTCGGCGATGATGGCTTCCTGCTTCTGGCGGAGCGGGAAGGTACTCGGCGCTGTAGCGCGCCTTGGCCCGCTCGACGTCCCGAAGAGGCGATCGCCGCCAGGAGCTCGTCCTCGATCGGGTTCAGGACCTTGGCGTCCATCTCGCGCCGCTTCCTGGACGAGCCTCAGGATCTCGCCCTGGGGCGCCAGCTTCTTGATGCTCTCCACGTCGCCCTCGAACTTGTCGTCCGCCTGCCTTCTTGCGCTCCTGCTCCGCCGGTTGGCGGGATTGATCAAGAACCCGCGCATCGCGTCGCTCATGGCGAGCATGTCGAAGCGCATCTCGAGGGCCTTGTGCTCGATCACGTCCGAGACGGTGACGACGCGCTTCAGCTCGTCGATGCTGCGGGACAGCACGGCCAGGATCGCGAGGGACGCCACGGAGCCGATCGACAGCAGGCCCAGGAAGCCCAGGGTCAGTTTCATTCGCACGGTTGCCTTCATCGCTTCACTCCTCACTTGGGGCACTTGGGCCCGATCTGGTTGCGACCGGGGCTAGAGCAACTCCCGGGCCACAGGCGCGGTTTCTTCGAAGGCTGTTGAATCAGCGAGTTACGGGAAAGGCCGTCGCGATGCGCGGTGGGGCGGTCCAGGATCTGGACGACGCCGTCTACGCCGTGGACGAGCGACGGCCGCGGGCCCGCGCGAGGACGCGCACCGGGATCGAGCCGAGACTCACGACCTCGTCGACGCCGCCCCGCGCGATCGCTTCGCGCGGCATGCCGAAGACGACGCGACGCTGGCCTCGTCCTGCGCGATCGTCGCGGCCCCCGCGGACTTCATCTCCACGAGGCCGTCGGCTCCGTCGTCCCCCATCCCCGTCATCAGGACCGCCGACCGCGTTGGCCCCCGCCGCCTGCGCCACGGACCGGAAGAGGACGTCGACACTGGGCCGGTGGCGGGAGACGAGCGGCCCGTCCAGGACGTCCACTTCGTAGTGACCGCCGCTGCGGCGCACCACGCAGGTGACGATTGCCCGGAGCGATGAGGGCGCGGCCCTCGAGGACCCGATCCCCGGCGACGGCCTCCTTGACGGCGATCCGGCACGACTCGTCGAGCCTCTGGGCGAACGCCCGGGTGAAGCCCTCGGGCATGTGCTGGACGATCACAAGCCCGGGGCTCTCGGGCGGCAGGCGCCTGGAGAACCACGCGCAGCGCCTCGGTGCCTCCCGTGGAGGCGCCCATGGCGACCACCTTGTCGGTCGTGGGCGAGCGCGCGGTCCGAGCGCGAGGGCGCCAGGACGGCGTCGGCCGTGAGACGAGCCGCGGGGTGAAGAGGCTCCGTCCGCGCCCTCAGTCGCAGTCGCGCTCGGGCCGCGGCGCGCACCGCGTCGCAAAGGGTGACCGCCGATTCCTCGAGAAACGTCTTCACGCCCAGCTTCGGCTTGGTCACTACGTCGACGGCGCCGTGCTCCAGCGCCAGCATCGCGGCCTCCGTGCCCCGGCCCGTGAGGGCCGAGCAGACGAGCACCGGGATCGGGTCCCCGGCCATGACGTGTCGCAGGAACGTGAGGCCGTCCATTCGCGGCATCTCGAGATCGGTGACGATCACGTCGGGCCGCTCGCTCTTCATCTTGCCCATGGCGATCAGCGGATCGGACGCCGTCGTCACGCTGAACCCGCGGCGGGGGCAGAGGATGCCGCTGAGCGCCTGTCGCACCGTCGCCGAGTCGTCGACGACGAGGACGCGCAGCGGACGCGCGTTCCCGATCGCCTGTCGGCGTGGGCCGTCACACCGCTGGCCTGTAGATGGTCGGCCCCGCTCGCTCGACCTCCCCGGCCATGTCCATGACAGCCTCGGCGTGGCCGAGGAAGAAGTACCCGCTGGGCTCCAGGTGGCGCATCAGTTGCCGGCAGATCCGGACCTTGGACGGCGCGTCGAAGTAGATCAGGACGTTTCGGCAGAGGATGAGATCGAAGCGCCCGGTGACCGGATAGCTCTCCGCGTTGAGATTGATGCGCTCGAAACGGATCACGGAGCGTGATCTCGGGGCCGGCCTTCATCTTGCCCGCCTGGGTTCCCGTGCCACGAAGCATGTAGCGCTTCAGGTACGCCTCGGGGATCTCCTTCGCGCTCTCGACCGACCACACGCCCCGCCGCGCGACATCCAGGACTCGCGTCGACAGATCGCTGGCCAGGATCTCGATCTCCCAGCCGGCTTCCCGCGGCAGGTGCCTGAGGAGCGTCATGGCGAGGGAGTAGGGTTCCTCGCCGGTGGAACAGGCGGCGCTCCACACGCGGATCCGCCGAGGGCGGACGCCCGGCGGCCGCCGCCGACTACCACTCGGGGATGACCCGCTCCTGGATGAAGTCGAACTGGCGCGGCTCGCGGAAGAAGTGCGTTTCGTTGGTGGAGACGCAGTCGAGCATCCGAACCTGTTCGGCCGGATCCTCCTTCGTGACGTACCGGTGGTAGTCACCGAACGAAGAGAGCCCGAGCTCCCTGAGTCGCCGCGACAGACGGCCGACGAGGAGGGCCTTCTTGGTCTCCGCCAGGAAGATCCCGGCCTCGCGATGGATGAGGTCTTGGAAGAGCTTGAACTCTCCCCTGCTGAGCGGCTCCGTTGCCGTTTGGACTTGGGTGCTCATGTGTCTATCCCCAGAGCAACTCCCACGCCAGCATGCGGGCAAGGAGCTTGCGTCGACAGGTCAGTCAGTTACAACTTGAGGGAGCCCGAGGGAGGACGGCGGGGTCTACAACGTGGACGACGCCGTCCAATCCCTGGACCGGCTGCTAGAAGTTGAAGAGGGTCTTCAGCTCGAAGCGCTTCTCGGTGGGCTTGTCGAGAGGGGTGTCGTACTTGACCTCCTCGTAGTCCCCGAGGATCGACACGGCGAGGGGCGCCTTCAGCTTGAACCAGTAGGAAAGACCGAAGAGCGTGCGCTTCTTCTTGGCGTCGAGGCTCTTGGCGACGGTGCCCGGCTTCAGGTCGTCGTACCGGAAGAGGGCTTCGAGCCCCGTCGCGGTCCGGGGCTCGACCCAGAGAGACCAGCCCTTCCCGTCGGCCTCCGCGGGCTTGGTGGCGAGCCCGCTCGCGCGATCCTTGGTGTCGAGGTACTCGTAGCCGAGGACGACGTACTTGTGCTCGAAGGTCGGCGCCACGATGAAACGGTCCCTCTTCGCCGTTCTGCACCGGGCGAGTCGTGGTCGTAGAACACAGCGACGCGAAGACCCTTGAAGTCGTTGTTCCTCGGGAGCGGCCGCAAGGTCGCCGCGGATCTGGAACGCCTTCTGGTCGTTGGGCTCCGCCTTCGAGTAGGTGTCGCCGTTGTAGTAGCCGAGGTGGATGTCCCCGTAGTCCTTCGGGAAGGCCAGCCGCCCCGAGATGCCCACGTCGGACGAGCTCAGGTAGCCCTCGCGCTCGGGGAAGATCGTCCCCTGGAAGCGGTAGCGGTAGATCCCCTCCATGTAGTCGACGTACGGCGTCTGCTGTTGGCCGATGCGGACCCAGGAGCCGTGGGGCAGGTTGATCTTGTCGAGGTTGAACTGGCCGAAGGCGTACTTGAGCCGGAAGTCCGGCTCCCGTCCAGGCTCCCCGTGACCGATGCGGAAGAGGGCGCCGGCGTGCCCGGGGGCAGCGGTGCGGCGTCAGCGTGACGGTCGTGGTCTGACGCGCCGCGACGTCGGGAGTGATGCGGAACGAGATGAAGTCGTTGATGGTCCCCGTGACGTTGATGTACGCCCGCCGCACCTCGAACTCGCTCTTGTTGACCGAGTTCTTGTCGGCGTCGGTGATCTTCGGAGAATCGGTGTAGGTGTAGTCGGCGTAGATCGTCCCCCCCACCTTGACCGAGAAGCTGTCCACCGGCTTGGCGCCTCGGGGGGCTTCACGAAGACCTCGCCGGGCAGGTTGTGCTTGAAGTTGTAGAGGTTGATGGCGTCCTCGCTGTCGAAGACGACTGTCTCCGCGTTCGGCCCGTATCCGAGCTTCTGGATCGCCACACCCGTGTCATGCGAGGCGGCCCACGTGCTATAGCGCTTCCCGATGGCGAAGACGTAGATGCGCCCCTCCCACGTCTCCTCCCTGTAGAACATCTCGGCCCAGCTGCTGGCAGCGACGGCCACGGTCAGGAGCAGCGCGCCCACTGTCACCAGGCCCCGCCGGATTGACTTCGGTGTCATCGTCATCAACGGTTCTCCTCAGACGCCAAATGCCTTCGCCAAGACGTTCCTGCCTTCATGCTTGAGCGGCGAACTCCAAGTGGGGAGCGGCCCCGGCCGCCTTCGCGACCAGGAGCTCGTCGGTCGACAGGACGCGATCGATGTCCAACAGGAGGGCGAACTTTCTGTCGATGGCGGCCATGCCCAGGATGTAGTCGACGCGGATCCCGGCGCCAAAGGACGGCGGCGGCTGGATGTCGCCGGCCCCAATCTCCACGACCTGGCTCACTGTCTCGGCCACGACGCCCGTGAGGGCCGGCTGCCCCTCCAGGTCGATCTCCACGATCACGATGCACGTCTTCTTGGTGATCGGACTCTCCGGGAAGCCCGAACTTGAGGGCGAGGTCTACGACTGGAACGACGCCCCCTCGCAGGTTGATCACTCCCCGGATCCATGCCGGCGTCGACGGAACACGGGTGGGCGTGTCGTACTCGAGGATCTCCTTGACTCGAAGGACGGGCACAGCGCACTCCTCCTTCGCCAGCTGGAACGTCAGGTACTGGGTCGACTCGACCGCGTTCGTGTTCATGGCGGTTCTCAGAACCTCTTGAACTCATGTTCGCTCGTGGCCGTTGCCCCAGCCGACCGTCGGTATGAGCACGGGGCGTGAGCGTGGGCGCGACCGGGCGAGGCGCCCGGGGCTGCTGAGGCGTCGTCGGCGACGGCGCCGCGCTCCTGTACGCGCAGGGACTCGGGCACCCGGAAGAAGCCCATGAGCTGCTGCAGCGACTCGGCCTGGGCCGCCAGCTCCTCGGCCGTGGACGAAAGCTCCTCGGCCGCCGACGCGTTCCGCTGCGTCACCTGATCGACCTGGCTCATGGCACGGTTCACCTGGCTGACGCCCTGGGATTGCTCCGAGGACGCGGCCGACACCTCCTGGATGATGTCCGCGGCCTTCTGCACGTTGGGAACGAGCTCGTTCAGGAGCTGGCCCGAGTGCTCGGCAGTCTTCACGCTCGACGTAGCCAGGGCGCCGATCTCCTTGGCGGAGGTCTGACTCCGCTCGGCCAGCCTCCGGACCTCGGCGGCCACGACGGCGAAGCCCTTGCCGTGCTCACCCGCGCGGGCCGCCTCGATGGCGGCGTTCAGGGCCAGGAGGTTCGTCTGGTACGTGATCTCGTCGATGATGGAGATCTTCTGGGCGATCTCTCTCATCGCCTCCACGGTCCGTCCCACGGACTGCGGCGCTCTCGCTCGCGCCGCGGGCCGCCTCGGTGGCGATCTGGGCGAGATGCCGGCTGTTCTCGGCGTTCTGGCCGATGGAGGCGCTCATCTGCTCGAGGCTCGAGGTCGTCTCCTCGACGGAGGCCGCCTGCTCGCTCGTCCCCTGCGCGAGGGTCTGGGACGTTGCGGACACCTGCCCCGACGCCGAGGTGAGGGCGATGGCACCGTTCCGAACCTCGGTGATCGTCTGGGTCAGCTGCGACGTCATGTTCGCGAGGGCGTTGCCCAGGGCGTCCCGGTCCGACTGCGGAACGATCGTGACCGTCAGATCGCCCCCGGCGATGGCCACCGCCGCCGCGACCATCTTGTTGATCGAAGCCACCATCGCCCGCATGGACGCGAGAAGAAGCCCCGTCTCGTCCGTCGACTCGACTTCGATGCTCACGCTGACGTCGCCTTCGGCGATCTGCTTGGCGGCGCGAACGGCCTGCGACATCGGCGTCGTGATGCCGCGTCCGATGAGGACACCCACCAGCGCGCTCAGCGCAAGAGCCGCAGCCATGATCAGGAAGCCATCACGAGGATCGTCGAGTGGACCCTGGTCGGCCACGACCTTGTCGAGAGTCTCCATCGCCTTCGAATGCTTGGTCGCGAACTCGTAGGCGGTGTCCTCGAGGCGGTGGATCTCGTCCTTGACGTCGAAGATCGCCTCGTTGGCCTGGGCGGGCGTCGTGATCTTGCCGTCGCGGATCTGCTCGACGACCTTCTTGAAGCCCTCTTCATAGGTGGCGGCGTCCCGACGCATGGAGCGGATGGTCTCCTTGTCGACGTCGGCGGTCACGAGCGTGTCGAGCTCGGCGAGGCGCTCGTCGAGGCGCTTCCGCTGGTCGTCCCACTTGGCCAGGTACTCGGCCTGCTTCTCGGAAGATCCGATGTTGAGGAAGTAGTCCTTCTCGAAGCGGCGCAGGCCGAGGGTGTTGGCCCGCGCGCGCTGGGAGTGCTCGACGAGCGGGGAGTCCACCTTGAGGATCCGGTGGCCAGCGTCGCCGTCGACTCGAGCCCCCAGTAGGCCGCCGCGCCGACGAAGACCATCATCGAGAGGACCAGACCAAATCCGAAGGTCAGCCGCTTTCCGATTCTCATATTCTTCAACATTACGATCTCCTCGTCTTTCGCCAACGGCTCTCGAGGAGCCGTTTTAATATCCGGGCCTTCTCAGGGGCAGAGATCGGTTTCCACTGCCGTCTTGATCAGGGCCGGTACGTCGAGGATCAGTGCGACACGGCCGCTCCCGAGGATCGTCGAACCCGGCGACGCCCGGCACGACCTTGCAAGAGGTGGCAGAAGGGCTTGACGACGACCTGGCTCTCGCCAAGAAGCGCGTCGACGGCGAGGGCCGGCGCGGCGCCCCCTGTGGGAGATCACGACGAGGCTCTCTCGGGCCTGCGTCGCGGGAGCCGGAAGACCCAGTGCGTCACGCAGGCGAAGGTAGGGCACGCCCTCGCCACGCAGGTTGAAGACGCCGGCGGCTCCGCCCGGTCCGTCGGCGTCGCGCGCCAGGTCGACGCATTCGAGGACCGCCTCGAGGGGAATCACGTGGGTCTCGTCGCCGACGCCGACGAGGAAGCCCTGGATGATCGCCACGGTGAGGGGAACTCGGATCGTGAACGTGGTGCCCGCTCCTGCCTCGGTCCGCACGTCCACGGTGCCCCGGAGTGCCTCGACGTTGCGCCGGACCACGTCCATCCCGATGCCGCGCCCCGAGAGCTCCGTCACCGAGTCGGACGTCGAAAAGCCCGGGGTGAAGACGAGCTGCAGAAGATCCGAATCGGCGAGGGGGCGCCCGCCTGCGATCAGGCCGAGCTCGATCGCCCGGCGGCTGATCCCCTCGCGATCCAGGCCAGCCCCGTCGTCGCTCACCTCGATGACGACCGTGCCCGAGTCGTGTCGCGCTCGGAGGGTCACCCTGCCGCGGGCATCCTTGCCGCTCTGGGCGCGCACCTCGGGACTCTCGATGCCGTGGTCGAGAGCATTGCGCATCATGTGGGTGATCGGGCCTCGAATCCCCTCCACCAGGGTGGCGTCGACCTCCACGTCGCCGCCCTCGATCTCGAGGCGCGCCATCTTTCCCGCGGCCCGAGCCGCGTCCCGGAGCGTCCGGATCTGCTGCCTGAACGTCGGCCCGAGGGGCACCATCCGCGCCCGCAGGATCTCCTCTTGAAGGTCCATGAAGCTGCGATCCGCCTCACGGTGGACCTCGAGGAGGGCGCGGGACCGCTCCGTGCCATCCTCCTCCAGCAGCTTGAGGAATCGGCCCCGAGCCACGGCGATCTCGCCGCTCAGGTTCAGCATGCGGTTGAGCCGATCGAGATCCACGCGAAGGGTCCGGGCGTCCTTCCCCTGGGCGGCAACCACCTGTCCCGGCTCTTCGATAGAGTGGCGCGGCGACAACCGAAGCCGCCGATGCGGCACCGGCCGCGGCCGTCATCTCCTCGAGAATCTGGGTGTGCTGCGGATGGGGAACGGCATCGTCCGTGTCGGCGCCCCCTGCCATGGCGAGGCGGATGGCATCGACGGCGCGTAGCAACAGGGTCACCACGGCGTCGGTCGGTGCCAGGGCGTGCGCGCGGAGTCGGTCGAGGAGGTCCTCGATCCCATGGGCGAGCTCGGCCACCGACGCGAAACCCAGGGATGCAGCGTTGCCCTTCAGGGTGTGGGCCGCGCGGAAGATGACCTCCAGGGCCTCGTCGTCCCCCGGGTTGGCTTCGAGGGTCACAAGGGCCTGTTCCATCTCCGCGAGCTGATCGTCGGTCTCGCCCAGGAACGTGCGGAGGAGCAGCTCTGCTTCGACGTCAGCCGCGTCCATGTGTGCCCTCGCTGGTCTTCACCGACCGACCTCGACCCTCGCTCCGAGCTCCTGGTGGAGCTTCGTGCAGTACAGGGCCGTGGCCGCGTGGGTCGCGAGCAGGTCGAACAGCTCGCGGTCCACCTCCTCGACGCCGGCCTTCTGGGGCAGCAGCCGGAAGATCGCGATCGCCCCCGAGACGCGTCCGTCGAGGACGAGGGGGATGCACGCGGTCAGGTGCTCCTCGCCGTCCTGCGGCTGAGCGGGAGCATCCGGATCGGCGACGTAGATCTCGCCCGTCTGGGCCGCCCGGCCGATGACGCCGTCGCCCAGGGGGATGGTGTGGCGCCGCTCGGGTCCGATGCCGAACGCGGCGGCGAGGTTGAGGGCGCGCCCCTCGCCGTCCATCTCGAAGAGGGCCGCCTCCTCGGAGCCGATGAGGTTGGCGACGATCTCCTGGATGGTGTCGAGGACCTCCTTGCGGCTCAAGGTGCCGTGGAGGCGGTAGCTCGCCACGTAGAGGTTGGCGAGGTTGGAGTTCTGCTGCTCCACCTCGGCATAGCGGGCGGAGTACCGCTCGCTCTCGTCGCGGACGCCGTCGAGCTGGGTCTGGAGGCGCGCCAGCTCCTTCTCGTACCGCTCGCGATCGACGCGCAAGAGCCACCGCGTGCTCTTGCAGCCGCCGGGTCTCGGTCTCCAGCGATGCGGCGAGCGTCCGGAGGGCCTCGTTGGCCTGGGCCAGCTCTCCGACCAGCTGCGCCTTGTCGGAGAGGAGAAGCTTCTCGCCTTCCAGGGAGGTCACCAGCATCCGGAGGCGCTCGTTCTCGGTGAGCACGTCCTGGGCGTAGCGCTGGGTGCCTTCCTGCACCCTGCGCACGTAGCTGCCCACGTCGTTCTTGTCCTTCATCGAGAGTGCTCCCTTCACGCCGCGATGTGATCGCGGACCTTGGCCAGAAGCTCCTGGCCATTGATCGGCTTCGTCACGTAGTCGGTGCAGCCGCTGTCGAACCCCGTCTCGACGTTCTCGGCTTCGCCCCGGGTGGTGACCAGGATGATGGGAGTGAGCTTGGTCTCCTCCCGCTGCCGCATCTCCCGGCAGGCCTCGAAGCCCGTCATGCGGGGCATGATCACGTCCATCAGGATCAGGTCGGGCCGCTCGCTCACGGCGACCTCCACCGCGCGCTGTCCGTCGTCGGCGGTGATGACCGTGTAGGGTCCTTTCCTGAGGATGGTCGTGACCATGAACATGGCCGTCTTGGAATCGTCGACAACGAGGATCTTCTTCTTGCTCATGAGATACCTTTCGAATTCATGCCGCGGGACCGGCCGGCGATCGCGTGCCACTGGTCCGCCGACGGAAGGTCCGCCGCGTCGAGCGGCGGGGCGAGGAGAAAGCCCTGGACGAGATCGATGCCCAGGGCCGTGACGGTACGGAGGTCGGCCGGATCCTCGATGCCCTCGGCGACGACACGTCCGCCGAAGCCGCGGGCCAGGTCGGCCACGGAACGGAGGACCAGGGCGCGGCGCTCGTCCCGATGGCAGCCGTCGACGATGTAGCGGTCCACCTTGAAGTAGTCGGGACGGCACTCGAGGATCATTCGGTAGTTCGATTGCCCCAGTCCCACGTCGTCGAGGGCGATGCGGATGCCGATGTCCCTGAGGCCCTGGAGCACGCACAGGAACACCGCTCCGTCCCAGGGGACCGCGTGCTCCACGACCTCCACGGTCAGACGCGAGAGGTCCACGGCGTGGGAAGCGGCCAGGTCGGCCAGGAAAGCGGGGAACTCGGGATCGCGGCCCAGGGTCGAGGCGTGGACGTTGAGAGAGACACGCGGCTCGCCCTCGACGTCGCGCGAGGGCCTCGAAGACGGCTACGAGGCAGGCGCGGTCCACGGCCACCTCGGCCCCCTTGCGGCGCGCGTACTCGAAGAGCACGCCGGCGCTCTGGACGTGGGTGCCCGCGGGCCCCCGAGCGAGCGCCTCGAGGCTGTCGATGCGGCTGTGGCCGCACCGCAGCTCGAAGATCGGCTGGAACAGGATCGAGATCGCGCGGGGCGCCAGGAGCGCGTCGAGCGCCGTGGTCGTCAAGACGGCTGCCCCACGAGCGCTCCCACCACGCCGACCAGCTCACGGAGCGGCCGCGGCTTGTGGAGGAACGCGTCGACGCCCCGGCGTCGCGCCTCGCGCTCGACGGCGGGGGAGCCGTAGGCGGTGAGGATCACCACCCGGGTCGCGGGGGATCGCTCTCGCGCGAACGTGAGCACGTCGAGGCCGTCGGGACCGTGGGGCGTGAGGCGCAGGTCCACGATGAGGCAGGCGTAGTCGTTGTGGACGAGGAGGGCCTCGGCCTCCTCCCGTTCCGCCGTGTAGTCGACTGCGTAGCCCCGGAGCTCGAAGTAGATGCTCATGGCCCTCAGGATCGGCAGCTCGTCGTCGAGCATCAGCAGTCGTCGCTTCATGCGCCGACCCAGAGAGCAACTCCCGGGCCAGGCCGGCCTGCACGAGGCGTGCGGTCGCAGGCTCAGTCACTTGCGGGGATGCGGCGCCGGAACGGGTGGGGGTTCGTCCAGAACCTGGACGAGTCCGTCTAGTCCCTGGACGGGGACTCGACGCTCGAGCTTGTACTTGCGGATCTTGAGGTAGATCCCGCTGCGCGAGATCCCGAGGCGCCGGGCGGCGGCCTCGACGTTCCCGCCCTCGGCGCGAAGCGCCTCTTCGATGGCGCCTCGCTCCAGCTCGTCGAGGGTTCGCGGGGGACCCGGCGACCGGTGGCTCCGGGGCGCCGAGGCTGAACCGCAGGTCCCGCACCTCGATCACGTGGCCGGTCGCAGACGAGGAGGGCTCGCTCCAGGACGTTGCGGAGCTCCCGGACGTTCCCGGGCCAGGAATGGGACTCGAGGGCGCGCAGGGCCTCGGCCGAGAGCGTGACGCCCGAGCGCCCCAGCTCCCTCGATCCGCCTTCGAGGAGGCGCTCCGCCAGCGGAGCGATGTCCTCCCGCCGTTCGCGCAGCGGGGGGACTACCAGGATGATCGTGTTGATCCGGTAGTAGAGGTCGGCGCGGAACTTGCCGTCTCGGACCAGGCGCTCCAGGTTCTGGTGGGTGGCGGCCAGGAGGCGGAAGTCGACGTGGCGGTCGCGCACCTCGCCGAGGCGGCGGATGCGCTTCTCCTCGAGGGCCTTCAGGAGCTTCGGCTGCACCGCCGGGTCGATGTCTCCGATCTCGTCCAGGAAGACGGTGCCGCCGTGGGCCACCTCGAGGAGCCCCATCTTGCTCGACGTGGCGCCGGTGAAGGCGCCCTTCTCGTGGCCGAAGAGCTCGGAGTCCAGCAGCTCGCGGGAGAGCGCGGCGCAGTTCAGGTCCACGAGGGGCTCTTCGGCCCGCGGGCTCTGGCTCGTGGATCCACTTGGCGAGAACGCCCTTGCCGGTCCCGGTCTCGCCGTGGATCAGGACGGGCGCGTCGGCGGCGCAGACCCGCCGGGTCTCTTCGGCCAGGCGCCGGACCGTGGGGCTCGTCCCGAAGAACGGATCGATCCCGTCCCGCGCCTGGCGCGACCGGCCGGCCAGCCGCCCTCGCTGGTCGCGCCGTCCCTCGAGGAGCCGGCCCAGGAGGACGAGGAGCGCCGGCAGCTCCACGGGCTTGGTCAGGAACTGCTCCGCGCCGAGCTTGATCGCGGCGACGGCGGTCTCGATGGAGCCGAAGGCGCTCAGGAGGATCAGGGGCACCTCGGGAGCGATCCCCTTGAGACGCGGGACGAGGTCGACGCCGCTGCCGTCGGGGAGCTGCAGGTCGAGGATCGCCGCGTCGGGGGCGAGGGTGCGGAACGTCAGCTCGGCCTCCTGGCAGCTCGTCGCCTCCTGGACGCGGTAGCCGTTGGCCTCGAGATAGCGGCGGAGCCCGAGGCGGATGCCGGCCTCGTCGTCCACCAGGAGGATGCTGCTCTTCGGGCTCACCCTCGCTCCAGCGGAAGCTTGAAGACCACCTCGGCCCCTCCCTCGGCGCGGTTTCTGGCCTCGATGCGCCCGCCGTGGTCGTCGACGATCCTGGCGACGATCGACAGGCCCAGTCCCGTCCCGCCGTGGCGCCTCGTGAAGAAGGGCTCGAAGATGTGGGGCAGGTCCTGCTCCCGGAAGCCCGGGCCGGAGTCCTCGACGGCGCAGACCGCCCAGCCTCGGTCCCCCTCCCGCGCCGTGGTCGCGCGTGATCCGCACGCTTCCCGACGCCTTCAGATGCTGGATCGAGTTGACGACGAGGTTCTGCACGACCTGCTCCATGCGTCTCGTGTCCATCGGTACCCGGAGGTCCCCGGGGACGGCGTTGACCACCTCGACCCTCCTGTCGTGGGCCAGGGCGCGCGTCGAAGCCACCGCGCGGGCCACGACGTCGGCGAGGGAGGCGAGCTCCAGCTCGAGGGTGTGGGGCCTGCCGTACTCGAGGAGGTCCTGCATCAGGGCGCTCAGGCGCTGCACCTCCGTCCGCAAGACCGTGAAGACCTCGCCCACGCCGGGACGCTCTCCCACCTCGGCCTCGAAGGCATCGAGGTTGGCCGAGATGCTGAAGAGCGGGTTGCGCACCTCGTGGGCGACGCCCGCCACCAGGGAGCCCATCGCCGACATCGTCTCACTTCTTCGGAGCGATTCCTGCAGCGCGATGGTGCGGGTCACGTCTCGCGCCACGAGGATCACGCGTTCACCCCCCGAGAGGAGCGTGGCGCCGACGTCCCAGGTTCGACCCGAGGCCGCGTCTCGCGCCTGCTCGGACTGGGCGGTGCGCGTCTCGACGACGCGCGACAGCAGCCGGGCCGAGGTGGGCCAGGGCTCCGAAGGGCCGAGGTCCGCGATGTTCGCTTCGGTCAGCTCCGCGTAGCTCCGGCCGCAGAGGAGCTGGGTCGCGTGGTTGAGCCTCGTGATGCCGCCGTCCGGCGTCACCACCAGCACGGGAGACTCGATGGCGTCGAAGGTGAGCCGCCACTCGAGGGCGGCCTTGCGGATCGCGTTGTGGAGCAGCAGCTCCTTCTCGGCCGCTTCGACCTGGGCCGAGATGTCGCGGATGGCGGTCACGCGGATCGTCCGGCCCTGGTAGGGGCTGGAGCGGGCCCGCACCTCGACGGGGACGAGAGAGCCGTCGGCTCTGCGAACCGTGTGCCGATAGGGCACTTCCGACCCCGTTTGCTGGCTCACAGCCACGGCCTCCCAGGCCTCCGGGGTGACGAATTCCTGGACGCGCCGGCCGACCAGGGACGCAGCGTCGCATCCGAGCAGGGTCCCGAGCTGGTCGTTGGCGTCGAGGAAGACCCCGTCCTCGGTGAGGGCGATGCCCTCCGACGTGGCGTCGGCAAGGCGGCGGAACCTCTCCTCGCTCTCGTGAAGCGCCTCGTCGCCGCGCTCCCGCTCCACCGCCGCGCCGAGGACGGCGGCCGCGGCCTTGAGCGCCTCCACCTCCGGGGCGGACCAGACGCGTTCGTAGCGGGTCTCCTGGATCCCGAGGAGACCCCACCACTCACCCGCGACGAGGATCGGAACCGCGGCAAACGCCCTGGCCTCCATGCTGGTGAAGATCTGTTGCTCGCCCTCGGGGAGATCGCTCACGAGACCGAACAGGGGCCGCCCCTCCCGCATCTCCATCGCCCACGAATCCCAACCGATCTCGCTCCACCGAACCCCCGCCTGGATGAAAGGGTGGTTGACGAGGGTCTGGACTCCCGGCGCCGTCCAGGCAAAGCGCAGCACCCCGCGGACCGAACTGCCCCGGTCCGTCACGTTCTCGACCACGTGGATCCGGGCCACGTCGGCGGCGCTGCCGAGCCGCGAGAGGACCTCGCTCGCTCGTGCCCGCCACGAGCCGGGCTCCAGGAGGCGCGCCGCGCCGAACGCCACGGCCTCGAGGATTCGGCCGCGACGATCGCTGTCCTCCTCGGCTTCCTTGCGCTCGGTGACGTCGCGATAGTTCACGACGATGGCATTCACCGCCGGCTCTTCCAGGAGGTTCTTGGCCACGCCTTCGACCCATCTCCAGGTCCCGTCCAGATGCCGAGCGCGCACCGCGAAGTACCCGACGCCACCCGGCTTCGGAGCCCACGCGCGCGAAGACCGCGTCGGCACTGCCGGCGTCCACGGGGTGGACGAGGGTGCGGAACGACCTCCCGACCATCTCCTCGTCGGAGTAGCCGAGGATCCCGTGAGCGGAGCCTCCGGAGGAGATGAAGTGCCCCTGGGCGTCCACGAGGGCGATGCTGTCGGCGGCGTTCTCGACCAGCGCGCGGAATCGCTCTTCGCTCAGGCGGAGAGCGTCCTCGCTCTTCTTGCGATCGGTGACGTCGCGGTAGTTGGCGACCATGCCCCGAACGCTCGGGTTGTCGAGGAGGTTGCGCCCCCTGGCCTCGAGCCACCGCCATTCGCCGTCGCGGTGACGGAGCCGATACCGCGCCTCGACGATCTCTCCGGGGCTTGCGAGGAGACGCTCCTGTGCCTGTCTCATCAGGGGCACGTCGTCGGGGTGGAGCTGGTCCGTGATGGTTCCACCCACCAGCTCGTCCTCGGAGTACCCGAGGATCCGGCTCGCGGCGGGGCTGGCGTAGATCCTCTTGCCCTCCGAGTCCAGGACGGAGATGGCCTCGGTCGCGTGCTCGATGAGCGCCCGGAAGCGTTCCTCGCTTCGTCTCAGCGCCTCGTTCGTTCGCCCCGAGCCCGACCAGAGGAAGACGATCGCGCCGCCGATCGCCAGGCCCGCGATGAGCAGCGCCGGCCCGCCGGGCGCAGCGGTTCGCGAGGCGAGCGCCACGGCGACGAGGAGGCCGGCGGCCAAAGCCCAGCCCCGCCACCCTCCCGCTCCGACCTCGCGCGACGTGCTCATGCCTACGCTCCCGGCCCGCCCCGACCTTCGGCTGGCGAGGAGTGTACGGCACCCTGTTCCCCGGCTCCACGGGGACGGGCGGCAGCTTGACGATGGAGACGCCGCGAACCTAGGATGGCCCCGAGGTGGCGTTGGCGAGAATCCTCGTCGTCGATGACGATCGGTCGACGCGGCAGCTGATTCGCCTGCAGCTGCGCGCCGCCGGGCACACCGTCGAGACGGCGGGTGACGGGGTCGCGGCGCTGACGCGCATCCGCAAGAAGAGCCTCGGACCTCGTCCTGCTCGACGTCTGGATGCCGGGCATGGACGGCCTGGAGATGCTGGCCCATCTCCGCGACGAGCCCTCGCAGCCCAGGGTCGTGGTCATGACGGCCGACGACACGTCCGAGACGCTCCTCCGGGCGATTCGCGAGCACGCTTACCGGTACGTCACCAAGCCCATCGAGCCGAAGGCCCTCGTGGCCCTCGTTCGCGACGTCCTGGCCTCCAAGCCCGCAGGCTCGGCCCATCGAGGTGGTCTCGGCGAGGCCCGACTGGGTGGAGCTGATCGTGCCCTGCGATCGCGAGGCGGCCGAGCGCATCCAGGACTTCCTGTCCCGCCTGGACAGCGACCTCCCCGACGGCCGTGCGCACACAGGTCGGCCAGGCCTTCCGCGAGCTCCTCATGAACGCGATCGAGTGGGGCGGCCATCTGGACCCCGGCAAGAGCGTGCGGATCTCCTACCTGCGGGCGCGCCGCATGCTCCTCTACCGGATCGCCGACCCGGGAAAGGGCTTCAGCTTCGAAGGGCTGACCCATTCGGCCGTGAACAACCCCGCGGACCAGCCCATGCAGCACGCCCTGACGCGGGAGGAGAAGGGCCTGCGCCCCGGCGGCTTCGGGCTGCTCATGACCCGCGAGATCGTGGACGAGCTCCTCTACAACGAGGCCCACAACGAGGTCGTCTTCGTGAAGTACCTGGACTAGTCCCCGGTCACTTGTGCGATGTCCGTCGACGCCGTGTCGGGGCGTTCGGCGTTCGAGGCCGCGCCGCGCTCCGCCTGTCGCTCGCGGCGCCCTTGCGTGATCGTCGCCCTTCCGAGACGAGCTGGGAGAGAGCCACTCGCACCCGTTCGAGCTCCCTCTCCAGCAGGGCGAACGTCCCTTTCGCCCCTGCGATGTCGCCTCCTTCGCCCATGCGCTGGAGCTGGTGCGCGGCCTCGACCGCCGCCGGGGCGGCGAAGTTCGAGACCGCTCCCTTGAGGGCGTGGGCCGCGGCCTGGAGCGCGCGGGCATCGCCCCGCTTCGATGGCGTGGCGGATGCGTACCATGAGCTTCGGGGCGTCGCTCAGGAAGAGGCTCACCAGCCTGCGCAGGGCCCGGCGGTCGCCGCCGACGCGCTCGAGCAGGAGGGCCTCGTCCACCGTCCCGCGCGCGGTGCGCCCCGGTGCCTTGCGACGCCCCGTTCCCTTTATCACGGCCAGAAGCTCCTTCGCCTGCAAGGGCTTCGTCACGTAGGCGTCCATGCCCGCGGCCAGGCACCGTTCGGCGTCGCCCTTCATGGCGTGGGCGGTCACCGCCACGATCGGGACGTGGCGGCCCGTCGACTTCTCCCGCTCGCGGATCGCGGCCGTCGCCTCCAGGCCGTCCATCTCCGGCATCTGGACGTCCATCAGGACCAGGTCGAAGCGCTCCCTGCTCCAGGAGCGCCAGGGCTTCGCGGCCGTTGTTCGCCACGATCGCGCTGTGCCCCGCCCGGGAGAGGAGCCCGACGGCGACCTCCTGGTTCACGACGTTGTCCTCGGCCACGAGAACCCGCAGGGCCCGGCCTCCCTTGGCGACGGCTGCGGCGCGGACCTGCGGGCGGCCGGCTCGCGTCGGGGCCACCAGGACGCCCATGATCGTGTCCAGCAGGTCCGACTGCTTGATGGGCTTCATGAGGTAGGACGAGACGCCCAGCTCGAGGCAGCGGGCCCGGTCGCCGAGCCGGGCGCCCGAGGTCAGCATCATGATCGAGGCCCTGACGAGCCTGGGGCGCTTCTTGATCTCCTCGGCGAGGGTGAAGCCGTCCATCTCGGGCATGTTGGCGTCGAGGAGGACCAGGGGGAACGGCTGGCGGGACCGGGCGGCCCTCTCCAGCTCCACCAGCGCGGCCCTGCCGCTGCTCACGGCCGTGGGCCGCATGCGCCAATGGGTCAGCACCTCCTCGAGGATGCGTCGGTTCGTCGCGTTGTCGTCCACGACGAGGACGCGAAGGTTGTGCAGCTTGGCGAGCAGCCGAGTCGTCTTGGCGGCGCCGGGGGCCGGACGGCCGAAGCACGCGGTGAAGCGGAAGCGGCTTCCGCGCCCGGGCTCGCTCTCGACGGAGATGCGACCCTGCATCATCTCCACGAGCTGGGCCGAGATCGAGAGCCCGAGGCCCGTCCCCCCGTACTGCCGGGTGGTGGAGCTGTCGGCCTGGGCGAAGGCCTCGAAGATCAGCGCCTGCTTGTCCTGCGGGGATGCCGATGCCGGTGTCGGCCACGAGGAAGCGCAGGGTCACCTCCCGCTCGTCCCTCCGACTCCTTCTCCACCTGGACCAGCACCTCGCCCTCGCTCGGTGAACTTGAGGGCGTTGCCCACGAGGTTCACGACGATCTGCCGGAGACGGGGGGCGTCGCCCACGAGCCGCTCGGGCACGTCGGGCGCCACGCGGAACGCCAGCTCCAGCCCCTTCTGGTGGGCACGCAGGCCCAGCGTCTTGAGGGTGTCTCCGAGAGCCTCCCGCACGTCGAACTCCGCCGGGCTCAGCTCCAGCTTGCCGGCCTCGATCTTGGAGAAATCGAGGATGTCGTTGATGAGGTCGAGGAGGGACTCCGCCGAGTCCCTGCAGGGTCAGCAGGTACTCCCGCTGGTCGGCAGTGAGCGGCGTGTCGAGGAGCAGCTCGCTCATGCCGATCACCGCGTTCATCGGCGTGCGGATCTCGTGGCTCATGTTGGCCAGGAAGTCGCCCTTGGCGCGGTTGGCGACGTCGGCGGCCTCCCGCGCCTTCTCGAGCTCGATCGCCGCGCGCCTCTGCTCCGTGACGTCACGCACGGTGCAGTAGAAGAGCCCCGCCTGCTCGAGAGCGATCGCGTTCCACGAGAGCCACTTGTAGGACCCGTCCTTGCACCCGTAGCGGTTCTCGAAGAGGACCGCCGGACCGCCGGCCGCCACCTTGCGCGCCTCGGCGATCGACGGCCTGCGGTCGTCGGGATGGACGAGCTCGATGTAGGGGCGCGCCATCAGCTCCTCGGTGGTGAAGCCGAGGGTCGTCTCCCAGGCCGGGTTCAGCCGACGGAAGTAGCCGTCGAAGCCCGCGATGCACAGCATGTCGCGCGACATCCGGAAGAGGGTCGCGAGCTCGTCCTCGGCGCTCTGTCGCTCGGCGAACTGGCCGATCTGGCTGCCGACGGTGGCGAGCATCTCCAGCAGCAGGTCGTCGGGCTGCCGGATCTCCCGGCTGAAGAACTCGAGGACGCCGAGGAAGTCGCGGCCGAAGACGATGGGAATGCCGAGGGCGCCATGGAGGCCCTCGCGGTCCGCGACCTCCGCGCGCGGGAAGTTGGCGTCGTGGGTCGACGTCGGGGATCCAAGCCGGCTTGCGCGTGGCCCACACCCGGCCGGGAAGCCCGACGCCGCGGGCGAACGCGGTCTGCCGGCTCGCGGCCTCGAACTCGGCGAAGGAGACCGACGGCGCGTGCCACGTCTCCACGCAGCGCAGCAGGCCCGTCGGCGGGATCGACCCGCCAGAGGGCCCCGTGCTCCCATCCCAGCGTGTCGCAGATCGCCTGGAGGATCTTGGGCGCCGCCTCGGGAAGCGACGTCGACTCCGCCAGGGCGCGCGCGGTCGCGTACTGCGCGTGCAGGCGTCGGACCGCCTCGGTCTCCGGGAGTGGGAGGGTCATGGCCTCCTCGGGCAAGCTGGAGTCTACATTGTGCTATCGTCAGATGGCGAACGGCTCGATTCGGAGAGATGCGAGAGCCAGGCTGAATCGGCATGACTGGAAATCATGTGTAGGGGAAACTCTACCGAGGGTTCGAATCCCTCTCTCTCCGCCACTCCTCGCTGCCCCCCGGACGGCGCGAACCCGGGCTAGAGAAGGGCGCCGACCATGCGGGCCGCCAGATCCGAAGGCTGGGCCTCGGCCGCCTTTCTTTAGCCTCTGGGAGGCGTCAAGAGGAGCTTCCGGATCAGCATCAGGGTGGCCACGGTCCAGACCCCGAGAGCAACCACGACCGCGGCCACGACCTGGGCGAGACGCCAAATGGCGCGATCCACCAATTGGAAACCGACGCGCTCCATGTCCCGATCGAGAGCCTTCCGTTCCTCGCTCACGGCTTGGCTGATGGTGGTGATGGCGGCGATCCGCTCCGCGGTGACCTGACGCAGTGCCGCGATGCGCTCTTCCTGCAGGAACGTGATCGTCCGTGTCAGCTCCCGGCTCATGGCGTCGATCGCGGCCTTCCGCTCGGAGGCCACGAGCGCGGGAGTCCCCTCGGCGACGCCTATCGCCCGCTCGAAGCCCGGCGCGAGCCGGTCGAGGGTCGCCGTCGCCCTCTCCGCGGACTGCACGGCGCGCTCGGCGAGGGGCGGAACGTCCTCCAGCCTCAGATCGCCGCCGAGCAGCTCCGCTTCCCACCGGACCTGCCGGAACAGGTGGTCGCTGTAGACGTCCAGCTTCCGGTTGAGGTCGTCGACGGAGGTCGTGATCTCCGCCACCGCTTCGCCGGTGGACCAGGACTCGGGCACATCCCGCTCCAGCGCCCGCCCGAGCGCCACCTCGCGATCCGGTATCGCGTATCGGATCGGGTGGGCGGCGGCCCAGCTCTTCGTGAAGTCACGCACCTTGGATACGTCGCCGGAAGCCGTCATGGCGGCGAACACGTCGGCCATCTCCTGCTCGAGACGGCGACAGCTCTCGACCGCGACGGGGGCCGAGTCGCCGAGCTGTTTCCCCCCGGCCCCGGTCTCGAAGAAATCGGCCATCTGGTTGAAGAAGATCCAGGTGTCCAGCACGGCGGTGAAGGGCTCAGGCTGGTAGAGCGCGGCGCTCAAGGTGGGCACCGCGTCGATCTTCCAGCGGATGGCCGCCCTTCGGACGGCCGGATCCGTCGTCGCGGCGGCGATCTCGTCCGCCGTTCGCTCGATCTCGCCGCACATGGGGCCCACGAGCGACCGCATCTTGAGCCGAACCTGGTTGGCGTTGGCCGCGACCTTCGTGCCAGCCCGGCTGTCGATCTTGGCGGCGCGCATGGAGACGCCGCAACCGACGGAGGCCAGCATCAAAGCGATCCAGAGAAGGCCACCCAAGATGGCCTGTGGCGCCACGTCGCTGTCGCGCATCGTGGCCTTGGGCTTGCGCATATCGTTGCCTTTCCGTGGCGCCGGTGCGCGAATGTGCACGGGTACTCTCGTCGAATTGTCTCATGGCTCAGCGCGGAGGAAGGTGGCGAGCGTACAATCGTCCCGGGCTCGACCTCGTGACACGGGACAAGGCAAAAACGGAAGCCGTTCCGGTTCCTCGAGCCGTTCTTCTCTCGCTCCTTGCGGCGCTCGCGGCGGCCACGCTGCTGGTGGCGTATCTCATGGGGCGCGAGTCGGCTCGCAAGTCCGTGCAGGCTCTGCCGGTGCCAATGCCCGCCGAGACCCAGACCGCGCCAGCCGCAACGGCGGCGCCGGAGGGCGCGCCTGCGCTCGCCGCGCCGAGCCCGTTTCCCTCGTCCATCGAGATGGTGCCGCCGGCCGCCGCCTCCGACCCGGCGCCCCAGACGCCGGCCGCGGCGCCGCTCGCGCCGCCGGGCCAGCCCGCTCAGGCCGCATCGGCCGCAACAGACAAGCTCCGCGACGACGTGGCCCGGTACTTCCGCGAGGTCGAGACGATCCAGAGCCAGGCCAAGTCTCCCGGTGACCCCGAGACCCTCGCCCGCACGTTGCTGGAGCAGGGAGTGAAGGGGGACGCGAGCGGCTTCGACGGCCTCGTGGCGGCGAACCGGAAGGTCCTCGAGGCCCTTCGCGGCATCCAGGTCCCGGAGCCTTGCCGCGAGCATCACCGGCTCACGCTGGGGCTCCTCGAGCAATCGATCGCGATGTTGGAACACCTCAAGAGCCAGCTCCAGGGAGGGAACGAGGCGTCGCTCGCGGCCCTTCCGGCCCAGGGCCATGAGCTCGAGCGCGGGGCCAAGGAAGCGGACGCTCTCGCTGCCGAGATCAAGCGTCGATTCGGTCTCTGAGGGGGGGGCGCAGCGATGCTCGCATGGACGGCGCTCGCGTCGGTCCTCCTGGCGGGGGCAGAGCCCTGGGACAGGCTCCCTTCCTGCGCCGACGTGCTGAAGAGCATGCCCCTGGCCGCGCTCGAGGCCCAGGCCGAACTGGGAGACCTCGATGCGGCGTGCGCCCTGGGCGTTCGATACTCCGAGGGCGAGGGCGCCGCGCGCGATTTCGCAAAGGCTCGTGGGTGGCTCCTGAAGGCAGCGAACAACGGAAACGCCGAGGCTCAGCGTCGTCTGGGGCGACTCTACGACTTCGTCGACCCTTCGGCCCACGACCCGGCGAAGGCCATAGCCTGGTACGAGAAAGCCGTCGAGCAGGACGATCCCCTGGCCCTCAACAACCTCGGCGAATTCTACGGGCGGGGCGAGGGGGTGGCGCTCGATCTCGTCAAACGGGCCGAGCTCTTGAAGCGGGCATCGGACCTGGGTTACGCCCGGTCGCAATTTGCCCTGGCCCGAGCCTACTACGACGGGGAAGGCGTCGAGAGAAACCTGGCGCTGGCCGCCAGCTGGTACGAAAAGGCCGCGGAGCAAGGACACGTCAAGGCGCAGTTCAATCTCGGCGTGACCTACGCCGAGGGCGACGGCGTGGTACAGGACTGTCGGGCCGCTGTCGCTTGGTACAAGAAGGCGGCCGCCCAGAACTACGCATCGGCGCTCTACAACCTCGGAAACATGAACCACGACGGGGACTGCATCTCCCAGGACCTGGAGGCCGCCCGACGGTACTGGATTCGCGCAGCCGATGCGGGCCATGCGCGCGCGTGTAACAACCTGGGGAACATGTACGTCGAGGGCGAGGGCGTTGCTCGCGACGATGCCGAGGCGGCCCGCTGGTACTCGAAGGGTGCGGAAAGAGGAGACGCCTTCTCCCAGTCCAGCCTCGGAGCCAAGTACCTGAACGGCAGGGGCGTGCCTCTCGACCTCGTCAAAGCAGCGAAGTGGTTGCGCCCAGCGGCGGAGGCAGGGGTGGGCTCGGCGATGCTCAACCTGGGGCTCATCTACTACTTCGGCCACGGCGTGCCGCAGGATGGCCGGCTCGCGGTGGAATGGACGCTGAAAGCGGCCGAGAAGGGCGACGACACGGCCGGTCAGGCGCAGTTCAACCTCGGGGTCTACTATCGGGACGGTATCAACGGCGTTCCCAGGGACTACGGCAACGCCTACATCTGGTTCACGAGAGCGGGCCGGTCCGGCATGCCTCAGGGGCAGAACCGGGCCGACACCGTGGCGGGGATGATGGATCCCCAGGAGCTGGCCCGCGCCCGAAAGACCCTCGGCCTCGAGGCCGCGCCTTGACGTCGCGCGACGCGTCACGGCGCTGACGGTCCACGCGCCGTTGGAGTACGATGACGCGGTTCAACGAGAGCCCGTACCCACAAGGAACTGAGGAGGAAGCATGGCGAGGCGCATCGGAATCCGGTTCGGCGAGGCGATGGCGGCGGGGAGCGAGGACTGGCTCTGGACGGAGCCCGAGATCGCCATCGGCGAGCTGAACGGGCCGGTCGGGCAGTCGATGGCCAACCTCATGGGCCAGAGCGCCGGCTTCTCGCGGTTCTTCTGCCTGGTGGACGGCGACAAGCAGGTGAAGCCCGTCACCCTCATGGTCCCGAAGGTCCATCTCAAGAAGATGATCGACGTGCAGATCTTCGGCGGCCCCGTCCAGGCCGGAATCGCCGACGGCGTGCTCGACGCCGTCGAATCGGGACTGATCCCCAAGGGCAGCGCCGACGACATCGGCATCATCGCCCTCGTCTGGATCGATCCGCGCCTCTCGACACTGAAGGATCCCGATTTCAACGAGCTCTACCGGAACAACCGCACGGCCATGAAGAACGCCATCGAGAAGGCCCTGAAGGGGAAGCCGACGGTGAAGGAGCTCCTGAAGGAAGACCGCAAGCACCCGCGTCACATGTACTTCAACAAGGAAAAGGACCGCTGGCAGTTCTCGTAGCCTAGGCCGTCCAGCTCCTCGCGCCGGTGTTGTCGAACGGCGTGACGAACGCGGCGCCGCTTCCGGCCACGCGACGCCTCGGCGCGACGCGCCTCGTCTTCGCTCGCGAAGAAGCCGAAGACGGCCGGGCCCCAGGACGACTGCCCCGCGCCCGCGGCCCCCGCGGCGAGCAAGGCGCTCACCAGCTCCGCGACCCGCGCATGGGCAAAGCGCTCTCCCTGCACAGGCCGGAACATCTCGCCGACGAGGGCCTGCACCTCGGTGATGCCGCGGCCGAAGGCGGCCAGGTCCCCCTCCGCCAGGGCGGGAAGGACGAGCATCAGGATCCGGTGGGCGATTCGCTCTCCCAGCTCGGCCGGCGGCGCCGGCAGCGTGCGGAAGGCCTCTTCCTCGGCGGCTCCGGAGAGGCCTCGCGGAACGTCGGGGATCACGATCAGGCAGCGCCACGCGGCTGGGAACCGCCTGTCTCAGCAACAGGGGCGCGGGTCCTTCTCCCGAGGTGCGGCGTCCTCCCTCGAGGACGAAGCCTCCCTGTTCGAAGGCGTAGGTGCCGATGGCCGATCGCTGCCCGCGGCAGGTGGCCTTCGCCAGCTCGGCGACGCTCACCGGCCGATCGAACAGCGTGGCGAGGGCCCGGGCCGTGGCGAGGGCGAGCTGCGTTCCCGAGCCCAGACCGGCGTGGGCCGGGATCGCGCGCCGGACGCGAAGGGCGGCGCCTCCCTCGATCCCGTGGTAGTCGAGGAAGCGGCGTGCGTACAGGAGCAGCCGGTCGGCCTCGTCCCCCTCGGCCGACAGCTCCTCGGCGGGCCGGGCCTCGAGGAGCAGGGAGGGCGACTCGAGCGCGGCGCCGATGCCGCCGAAACGGCGGCCGAGGTCGCCCCGGAGGTCGATGAGGCCGAGGTGGAGGCGGGCCGGCGCCTCGACGAGAACCGTCCTCGCGCCGCTCATCCTGTCTCGCCCCGGAGCGCCGCCGCTTCGGCCCGGACGAAGTCGGTGAGCAGGGCCATGGCCTCGCGCTCGTCCGGCCCCGCCGTCTTGTCGACGATCACCTGGAGCCGGCGGTACTCGTCCAGGATCTCCTCGATGGGAAGGATCCGGGTCCGCGTGGCCAGGATCGTCGCCTCGATCACCGCGCTCCTCGCGCGGTTGTAGCCGAGGAACTCGCGCCGCACGCCGCGATGCACCACGTCGCAGACGAAGCGCGCCCTGGCCTCGGACGAGTCCCTCTCGCGGACCCGAAGCTCGCGCCACGAGCATGCCGCGTCGAGGACGACGCCGCGGACCACCGATGGCCGGCGCCGACGGGAAACGTGGGCGAGCTGAGCGCGCCCTTCACGAAGTAGAGGACGTCGTCCACGACGTTCACGACGGCTTCGGGCACATGGTGGAGGTTGCGGAACGTCGTCGTCTCGCGATAGGGCTTCGAGTACGATCTCCTCCTCGCCCCACTCCACGCCCATGGGCGCGAAGTTCGGCCGTCCTTCGCCGTCCAGGGTCGTGACGAGTGTCTCGAGGATCACGCCGCCGCCTCACCGCGCAGCCCGATGAAGTTGCTGAGCAGGGCGTGGCCGTGCTCCGTCAGCACCGACTCGGGATGGAACTGCACGCCCCACACCGGCCAGGTCCGGTGCTTGAGGGCCATGATCTCGTCGTCCGGCGTCACTGCGACCACCTCGAGGGACGCGGGGAGCCCCTCCCTCGCCACGACCAGCGAGTGGTACCGCGTCGCTTCGAAGGGGCTCGGCAGCCCCGCGAAGAGGCCGGCCCCCGAATGATGGATGGGGGAGGTCTTGCCGTGTCGCGGGTGTTCCGCGCGGACGACGCGGCCTCCCAGGGCGGCCGCCACGCACTGGTGTCCCAGGCAGACGCCGAGGATCGGGATCCTCGGACCCAGCTCCGCAACGACCGCGATCGAGATCCCTGCCTCGCGCGGCGTGCGCGGGCCGGGGGAGACGACGATGTGGCTCGGCGCCATCGCCCGGATCGCCTCCATGGTGAGCGCGTCGCTCCGGCGCACCTCCGTTGCTTCCCCCAGCTCGCGCACGTATCGAGCCAGGTTGTGGACGAAGGAATCGAAGTTATCGATGAGCAGGATCATGGGCGAGAGCCGCCACCAGGCCCCGTGCCTTGTCGAGGGTCTCCTCGTATTCTCTCTCGGGATCGGAGTCGGCCACGATGCCGCCGCCGGCCTGGAAGGACGCGCGACCTCCCTTGACGACGAAACTCCGGATGGCGATGTTGGTGTCCATGGCGCCGCCGAACGACAGGTAGCCGAGGGCGCCCGTGTAGACGCCGCGACAGGTCGGCTCCAGCTCGGCGATGATCTCCATGGCGCGCACCTTGGGCGCGCCCGTGATGGAGCCGCCGGGCCATGTGGCGCGCAGCAGATCCACGGCGCCGAGCCCCTGGCGGAGCCGCCCCAACACCGTCGACACGAGATGGTGCACGGTGGCGTAGCGCTCGATGCGGCAGAGCTCCGGGACCTCGACGGTGTTGTCCCGGCAGACTCTCGAGAGATCGTTCCGGAGCAGGTCGACGATCATCACGTTCTCGGCGCGGTCCTTCTCGCTTTCTGCCAGGGCCACGCCCAGGGCCGAGTCGTGGCGGGGGGTGAAGCCGCGTGGGGACGTTCCCTTGATGGGCCGGGTCTCCACCCGGTCCCCCAGGAGGCGGAGGAACCGCTCGGGGGAGGCGCTGACGACCGCGCCGTCTCCGAAGTCGAAGTATCCGGCGAAGGGGGCCGCGTTGCGCTCCCGGAGGCGGCGATAGAGGGCGAAGGGGTGGTCGTCCTCGGCGCACTCGAAGCGCTGCGAGAGGTTCGCCTGGAAGATGTCTCCGGCCAGGATGTACTCCCGCACGCGCTCGACGGCTCGAAGGTAGAACTCGCGGGAGAACGTGGACCTGACCCCGGCCCATCCCTCGACCGGATGGGTTGGGGGAGACGCGGGGCGCCGGAGCGGCGGAGACGCGCGGCCGGGAAGGAGGGCCGCGGGCGGCCCCGCCAGCCGGCGTCGCACCCAGTCCGCCCGCTCTTCGGCGCGAGCGGCACGAGCCGAACCCTCCTCGGGAAGGCCGGTCGAAAAGAGCCACGTTCGTCCCTCCTCGTGATCCCAGGCCAGGGTCCAGTCGTAGAGGCCGACGCAGAGATCGGGCAGATCGAGGTCGTCGAAAGGGGGAGTCGGGAGGCGTTCGAGCTGGTGGCAGAGGTCGTAGGACAGAAAGCCCGCGGCGCCTCCCTGAAACGGGGGAAGGCTCGCGATGCTTTCCGTGCGGTGACGCCGCAAGGCGGCGTCGAGCAGGCCGAAGGGGTCGCTGCCGGCTCCCTTGGTCCGCAGCACCTGCCATGGATCGGCCGTGAGATACGAGTAACGCCCGAGCTGCTCCGACGTCAGGACGCTCTCGAGGAGAAGCGCGTGAGGCCGATCGAGGAAGCGAGCGCACGCGTCGGCGGGGGACGGGGCGTCAGCGACCTCGGAGACGTGGATCTGGGACAAGGGGGTCGCTCAGGATCGCCCCGGCTTGCGCCGAGTGGCCCCCCGACGCCGGTCCGCCCGCTCCTTCGAGGCGCGGAGGCGGCTCTCGCGCCAGGCGGGCGTGGCCGCTCTCGGGAGGCGTCATGTATCCCCAGGAGAGCCCCTCCTCCTGCCGGTACGTCTTGCCGAGGGTGAGCGCCAGGCTCGCCTTCGCCAGCTCCTTGCCGAGGTAGAAGGCGTGGGTGGCCTCCTCGACGTCGAGCTCCGCGAAGATCTCGGACACGTCGGTGCCGCTCACGAAGCGCTCGGCGTTGAACACGTGGATTCGCTCGCCGTCGGTGAAGATCCGGTAGTCGGCGTCTGTGATTCCCTTCTGCATCTGCCGGAGCTCGGCTTCAGCGTACACCGACACCGCCGCGTCCCTGGCCGTCACCAGGCGATCGTCGACGTGCTTCGGCAGGCTCTTCTTCGTCACGGCGTAGTGCATCAGGCGCCGCGCGATGTCGGCCTCGCGGACGGCGCCCCGGGCCCACGGAATCTCCGCCGTGGTGAGCACGTGGCGGATCCCCAGCTCCTGGCAGTATCCGAGTAGCAGCGCCGTGATGCCCGTGGAGTCGGCTTCCGTCAGCTCCGTGAGGTTGGCGATCCCCATGAGCATCTCGGCCTCCGGATGGCGCCGCCGCACCTCGTAGTACCGGTGTAGGGACTCGGCGGCGCCGAAGCCGATGGGCTCGAGGACCGGGTCCGCGATGAAGCGAACGCCCCAGCCCGCGAGCGTCTCCATGTTGCGATAGAGCGTCTCGAGGCCCGCGCCGAAGTCGGGGAGGACCACGACGGTGGCCTCCAGCTCGCGGGCCACCTCCAGGTTGGAGCCGTTGACGCTCAGGACGAGCTCGGCGCCGGCTCGGACGGCGGTTCGGATCTCGCCCGTGTCGAAGCTGTCCACGCTGACGCGATGTCCCTCGGCTCGCAGCGCCGCCACTGCGTCGCCCAGCGCGGGAAAGGGCACCCCCTTCGCGCAGCCAACGTCGATGACATCGGCGCCTTCATCGGCGAAGGCCCGTGCGCGGGCCACGATCTCGGAGACCGGGAAGCGCGAGGCGTTGTTGATCTCGGCCAGGATCTGGACGTCGTGGGCCCCGTAGTCGGCTTTCGCCGCGGCCATGCCGAAATGCCCCGGGATCTGGCGCAGGTCCTTCGGGCCCTTCTCGGCCCTCACGCCCCAACGCTTCTCCAGCGGCGCCACGTCTCCCTGCGTGTGGCCGGGAAGCAGCACGAGGTCGGTCCCCGCCACGACCTTCAGGAAGCGCCCCACCCACTCGGTCGTCATGAGGGCCGCGACGCTGATCCCGAGGACCGCGATCTCGTGATCGAAGGGCGCCTCCATCCCGGCGAGGGTCTCGCGGAGCAACGGCGCGGCGAGCTTGCCGGTCACGAAGAGGACCTTCATTCCGAGGGACGGATCAGCCGGGCGGGATCCGGTCCTTGTTGACGGCCAGCCACTGGGCGAAGCTCTGGAGCTTTGGGTTCAGGGCCCGGGAGAGAGCCACGTCCCGCGCCCCGCAGAAGTCGGTCTCGAAGTCGCGATAGAACTGGAACATGTTGCCGAGGTCGTCGGCCCCGGGGAAGCCGAAGGTCCGATAGACCTCGGGCGGCACGTAGTTGTACGTCACTTCCGCACCGAGAGCGCGAGTGAGCTCGGCCGCCATCTGGGCGCCGGTGAGCATCTCGCCCGCGATGCCGACGGTCTTCCCGATGTACTCCGGGCCCCTCTTGAAGAGGCCGTAGGCGCAGCGGCCGATGTCCTCCGCGGCGATGCCTGGAAGCTTCTTGTCGGCCATGGGCAGGACGAAGGCGAGTTTCCCGTCGGGACCCTTCTTGGGTCCCATCCCGAAGTGGATGAGGTTGTCCCAGTAGAACGACGTCAGGAGGAAGGTTGTGGGGACGCCTCGGTCGGAGAAGAAGTGGTCCGACTCCCCCTTGGCGTCGAAGTGGGGGACCTTGTACTTCTCCATCAGTGTGGGCATTCGGGCATCCGTGAGGGGCACCCACCGCCGCGTGTCTTCGAGGGTCGACCACACGACGTGCCCGAGCCGGCGTCCTTGGCGGCCTGGGCCAGGGCCTCGGCCTGCGCCATCTCCCTATCGGGCGAGAGGTGGTCCCAGTAGAACGTCACGCAGTAGGCGCCGTGGGCTCCCTCGAACGCCTTCCTCAGGCTCTGGGCGTCGTCCACGTTGGCCGCCACGACCTCGACCCCGAGGGCCGCGAGCTGGCGCGCCTTGTCGGCGTTCGTGTCCCGGGTGATCGCGCGGGCGACGAAGCCGCCGCTCGGGTCCGCCAGGATGGCGCGCACGAGACCGCCTCCCTGGGCGCCGGTCGCGCCCAAGACCGCGATGATCTTCTTTTCCATACCGCGGAATCGTATCTCAGGTCGCCTTGTTGCCGGCCACCCACTTGTTCGGCGTCCCCTCCAGGGCCGAGCCCTCGGCCGGGCGCCACAGCGCCACGTCCTCGATCTTGCGCGCCAGCTCGAAGTCCTTGTCGGTGATGCCGTTCTCCGAATGGGTCATGAGCTTCACCGTGACCTTGGCCCACGTCACCGAAAGGTCAGGGTGATGCCACGCCGCTTCGGCGAGGAAGGCGATCTGGTTCACCAGCAGGAGCGTCGTGGGCCACCCGTCGGTCTTGTACTGGCGCCGGATCCAGCCGTCCTCGTGGTACCAGCCGGGGATCTCCTCGAGCTTCTGGACGATCTGGTCCCCCGTGTACGTCGGCAGCTTCGGTCGTGTCATGGCCCGAAGCTACATCACGGCCTCGTCGTTCGACAACCGGGGCCATCGCCGGGAACGCAACCGAGTATGATCGGCGCCGTGCCCGGCTCCTCTCCCGCGATGCGCCTGCTGGTCAGCGTCGTCTCTCCGGACGAGGTCGCGGCGGCTCTCGAAGGCGGCGCCGACGTCGTCGACGTCAAGAACCCCGCCGAGGGCTCGCTCGGCGCTCCGGTTCCTTCGCTTCTGCGAAGCGTGCGCTCCCTCGTGGCGCCTCCAGTGCTCATGAGCGCCGCACTGGGCGACGCCCCTCACCTTCCTGGCACCCTCGCACTCGCCGCCTCGGGCGCCGTGGCATGCGGGGCCGACTACGTCAAGGTGGGGTTGCTCGGGTCGTCGCGCCCGCAACAGGCCCGGGAGCTCCTTTCCGCGGTCTGTCGCGCGGCCAGCGAAGCGAACCCGCGTGTCCGTGTCGTCGCCGTGGCGTACGCCGATGCCTCGCGGGTGGGCGGCCTTCCGCCCCGCGCGCTTCCGGCGGTGGCCCGCGACGCCGGCGCCCACGGCGTCATGCTCGACACCGGCGTGAAGGACGGCACGTCGACCTTCGCCGCCCTTGGGTTCGCCGAAGTCACGGCCTTCCTCACCGAGGCGCGCTCTCTCGGCCTGATGACCGCCCTGGCCGGCGCACTCGGCGCGGACGATCTTGCCCGCGCGGCGTCGTTGGGTGTCGATCTTGTCGGCGTGCGCGGCAGCGCGTGCGACGGCGGACGCGGCGGTTCGGTCAGCGCGACGCGCGTGCGGGCGCTCCGCGAGACCCTGGGCCTCGGCGCACCCGTGTCCCCCGCGTTCGCCCGTCCCTGAGCACCTCGCCCAGGCGCTCGGGGTGCAGGCCGCTCACGATCCAGCATTCGATCTCGGGGTCCAGGGCGCGTGGGAAGTGCTCGTCGACGATTCCGGCCGCCACCAGCGCCTCCGGATCGATCTCGGTCCGCGCGTCGCCGCGCTCGTCCGTCACGTCGTCCATCGCCTTCAGGAGCACGAGGCACCGCGCCCCGAGCTGGCCGGCCACCCACGCCGCGATGCTGTCGGACGTGACGTCCCAGCCATGGGGGAGCAGGATCCGCGGCCCGGAGCCAGGCGTAGGGAGCCAGGACGGCGACACGTCCTGCGCCGATCGCCCGCTCCACGGTCGTGGGGTCGGCCGCCAGGGCGGACGAAGGGAGAAGGCCTGCGAGCAGATGGGCGTGCTGGTCCATCGCCAGGAGCGCCATCCAGTGGGCCGCCGTGGCGCCGGGGGCGTGAAGCCGATCGGCCTCGCGCACGGCGTCGGCGAAGGGACCCCCTCCCGGGACGACGACGATCCCCTTCGTCGGGGCCGACGACTCGAGCGCATCGAGGAGGGGGCGCAATCGTTGGCCGGCCAGGAGGCTTCCCCCCACCTTCACCACGGCGTCGACCGTCACATCGCGCTCTGCCGCGCGAGCAAGCGCGCCACGGCCACCGCCGGAAGCGCTCTGGCGCCCCGGGCGCCGAAGCTCCCCTCGAGGGGGCGCGGGGTCAGCTCCGCCGCGGCTGCCGCTGCCCGGCCCAGGAAAGCCCCGGAGCCGGCGAGAAGGGCGACGCGGGGAGCGGACGCCCCGAGGCGCCTCAGCACCTGACGGATCCCCGCGACGATCTGCCGGACCTGCGCCCGCCACACGTGCTCGGCGATCGCGGTGACGTCGTCGGGGCCGAGGGTCTCGAGGTCGGCGCAGACGACCCGCGCCAGCCGCGCTCCCGCCTCCTCGCGGAGGCGCCCGCGGCCGTCGGGCGTCTCGCAGGTGTAGCCGTCGGCGTCGATTCGCCCCAGCCAGAGGTGAGCGTCGGCGGCAATGGCGAAGTGCTCGGCGGCGACGCGGCATCGGCGCCCGCCCACGGGCACGGAGCGCACGATGGCGCAGACGGGCGTCCGGAGGGCGCCGGTGTAGACGAGCTCGCCGCTGCGGAGCCGGGCGGTGTCGGTCCGCCCCTTGGCGACGACGCGGCCGCCGACGATGGGGATGATGTCGGTGGTCGTGCTGCCGACGTCCACGAGGAGCGCGTCGCGATACGAGTCCGCCAGGAGCGTCGCGCTCGCCATCCAGTTGGCGGCGGCCACGCCGAGGGGATGCTGCCGCGCCTCGAGCGTCGGAGTGGAAGCGCCCGTCGACGCCGTAGACGTGGAGGGCCGCGGCGGGGAAGGCGTCCTGGAAGGCGTCGAGGACCGAGGCGACGCCGTCGCGCTTCGTGGCGAAGCAATCGGCCAGCTCCGCCGTCATCGTCACGGCCATCGTCGTGGCGCCGCCGATCTCGGCCCGCCAGCTCCGCCAGCACCTCGGGCAGCCGCGGCGGCTCCCGCCAGAGGGGAAAGGGACGCTCGATGAGCGCCAGCTTCGCCGGATCCTCGCCGACGTCGGCGTCGATGCGGGCCACCTTGACGTTGGCGCCTCCCACGTCCCAGCCGAGGATGGCTCGCTTCATCGCCCTGGCCTGATTCCAGGAGTCCGGAGGATCCGCCCCGCGCTCGTGAAGAGGGCCCGTCGCCGCACGCGCGGCGCCTCGGGGAGCGCGCCCGGCGCAGGCTGCGAGCGCCAGCCCGGCGACGTTCTCGTCTGTCGCCGCGCGGACCCCGAGGTAGGCCGTCGTGAGGCGAGGGTTGACCTCGATGACGACGGCGTCGCCCTCGGACAGCACGACGTCGACTCCGACGTAGCCCGCGGAGTCCGGGACGGCCTGGCAGGCTCGTCGGGCGGTCGTCGAGGCTCGAGCGGCCAGGGGATGGTCGAGCGGCGTCACGCCGCCGCGGTACGCGAATGCGGGCGGGCCGAGGGACTGGCCGTTGACCGCCAGCACCACCGTCCGTCGGCCGTCGGCAAGAAGCGACACGCTCGCGGCCACACCAGGGACGTAGCGCTGCGCCAGGAGTCGTCCTCCCCCGGCGGCGCGGCGCGCAGCCGCGATCGCCGGCTCCGACCTCTCGCCGGCTTCGCGACCAGCGACACGCCGGCGGCATCCAGCTCCCCGCGCCGGCTTGAGGACGACGGGAAAGCCCGAGCGCTGCGGCGGCGCGTCGCGCGTCCGCGTCCGACGAGACGACGCGCGTCTCGGGATGGGCGACGCCGCCGCGCGCCAGGAGCGCCGGGAGGCGCGCCTTGTCGGAAGCCCGGCGTATCGCGTCGGCCGCGCGAGCCCAGGAGCGCCGCGCCGTGCCTCTCGGCCCGCGCGCGCCAGCGCTTCGAGGACGCCGCCGGTCTCCGGTGCGACGAGCCAGGCCGCATCGACCGACGCCAGGAGGCCGTCGAGGAGCGCGTCGTTACCGGGAGGAAGGGTCACGACCTCCACGCCTCTGGGGCACGCTGCGGAGCGGGAAACCGCCGATCCGCGGTGGTGACGATGCGGTGTCGTCCGAGAGCCGCGAGGTCCGCGACGAGGGCCTCCCGCATCGCGGCGCCCTCGCGGGCCAGCGACGCTGGACACGCGGCAGCCCCGCCAGGCCTCCACCGCTCACGCACTCGTGGACCAGGATGCGCATGGACGTCTCGCGTGAGGCCTCGGCCGAGGGTTCAGTCGGCCATCCGCTCCCGGACCCAGCCGGACTGGCCGAAGGATTCCTCGACCTCGACGGCCAGGGCGTGGAGCTTGCCGCCCCCCATCTTCTTGAGCTCGTCGCGGACGCGGCCGAGGAGGTACCGAGCGAGCATCTCGGCCGTCGTGTTGGGAATGGGCACGAAGCAGACGTCGCTCTTGGGGAAGACGTACCGCCGGTCCTTGTAGAGGACCTGCACGCCGTCCCCTTCCTCCGACAACCGGAGCGCGGCGTTCTGGGTCGGCAGGAGCATCCGATGGTCCATCTCGTCGACCAGCCGTCGCATGAGGCGCTTGAGGCTCACGAAGTCCCAGACGTACCCGTTCTCGTCGAGGTCTCCCTCCAGCTCGACCCGAGCGCGGTAGTTGTGGCCGTGGAGCGTCTCGCAGGTGTCGCTGTAGGTGATGAAGTGGCCGCAGCAGAAGACCAGGTAGTCCTTCTCGACGACGATCTTGTACTCGGCCTCGGCCATCTCCCGCTCCCTCAAAGCCCCTGGGCGAGCGCCACGAAGAGCGCCGCTGCCATGACGTCCGCGGTGGCGCCCGGGTTCCTCCGATGCCCCGTGCCGCTCAGCTCGACGTCGAACGCGTCCGTCGCGCGCGCGCGCTCGGCGCTCCCCGCAGGGCCGGCCCCCAGCACCTCGCGCGCGCGTCCGCTCACCGCCCGTGCCGCCGCGACGCCCTCCTTGCGGGCGATCAGCGTGTCCGGAACCTGGGCCAGTGTCTCCAGGTACGCGCCCTGTACGGCATCGGACCAGGCCTGACCGGCCGCTCTTTGCCTTTGCAGCGCAGGCACCGCGATTCCGAACGTCACATCATAGTCCGTGACGTATTCGCGCGCGATCGTGTCGCGTTCCGCGGCGAGAGCCATCGCCTCGCGCAGGGTCAAGGTGGGCTCGTCGCTGACGTCCTGGGCTTCGGCGCGGCCGAGTCCGCCGGGGGCGGCGAGCCGGATGGCGGCGTAGACGGCGCGGGCGTCGTCCACCGTCAACCCCGCCAGCACCCGGGACAAGCGCTCGCGGAGCGCCCCGGACCCTCCGGCCGCGGCGCGCGCCAGGGGAGCGAGCAGCAGCACGATTCCCAGGTTCGTGTTCGTCCCCACGACGCGGCGCGTGTCCTGGACGGCCCTCAAGGCGATCTCGCCAACGGTGGCGTCGGCCGCACGGGCGAACGCGGGTCCGATCGCGGCGGCGCTCGACAGGAAGTCCTCGAAGCGGGCGTCCTCGAAGTCGCGACCCCGGGAGACGTTTCCGGGCTTCGGGGCGCTGACCTCGAGGAGGCATGCGGTCTGGACGAGACGAGCCACCTCGTCGGGGGACACGGCCCCGTTCAACGGCGTCTCCCCACGACGGTTTCCAGGTGCTCGACGATGGCCGCCGCGACGTCCACCTCGGTGGTCTCCTGGAGCCCTCGCCAGCCCGGGATGCCGTTCACCTCGAGAACGAGCACGTCGCCGGTCGTCGTGGGAAGAAGGTCGACGCCCGCGTACCCGGCGCCCACCGCGGCGGCGGCCCGCAGGCTCATCTCGGCCCAGGCGGCGGGGAGATCGGCCCTCTCGGCCCGGCCGCCCCGCGCGAGGTTGGTGCGCCAGCCGTCGGCGGCGCGCCACGCGGCCGCGACGACCCGTCCGCCCACGACGAAGACGCGCACGTCGCGTCCCTCGTGGGGCAGGGCCTGCTGCACGTAGTAGACGGCGCGCTCCAGCTCGAGGGCCTTGAAGACGCGGTACGCGATCTCCTCGTCGCTCACCCGCACCATGCCGCGGCCGTTGGAGCCGAAGAGGGGCTTGACGATGACGTCTCGCATCGCCTCGAAGGCCGCCATGGCCGAATCCACGCTCTCCGCCACGACGGTGCGCGGCGTCGGCAGCCCCGCCTGCTCGAGGAGCGCCGACGTGTAGAACTTGTCGACGGTACGCTCGATCGCGCCGGGCGGGTTGAGAACCACCACGCCCAGCTTCTCGAGCCAGTGGAGGGCGTCGATCCGGAAGACGATCTGCTCGAGCGAGCCGCGGGGGATGATCCGGACGAGAACCGCGTCGCAGCCGTCCAGCGCCTCGCCTCCCGCCTCCAGCCGTGGCGCGCCGCCGATGCTGCGCCACGAGGGACTGGATCGGGAGGAGACGGCCTCGTGGCCGCGAGCCGTCAAGGCCCTCGCGAGCTCGTCGGTGTGCCAACCGCGGCCAGCGCCCAGGAGGGCGACCCTCATCCGGCCCTCACGAGAAGAGCGACTGCTTGAGCACCGCCGCGTTGAGGCGGCCTGCCTCGAAGGTGCGACCCGTCCGGACGCTCGTCAGGCTCACCGCGGCGGGGCTGAAGAGGTGCGGGTCGACCTTGTAGAAGTCCCACTCGTAGCGCTTGAAGAGGTCGTAGAACGGGGTGCCGTAGTCCCGGGAGGCCGACGACGGGATCTGGGGCGTGAGCGCCTCGAGCACCGCGTCCTCGGCATCCACGGTCAGGTGCACCGTGCCCCCGTAGAGGACGCAGTCGTTGGTCCGGCCGATGGCCCGCATGTCGTTCTTCGCGACGGGCGGCAGCGGCGCCGTGCCGAAGCCGGTCAGGACCTGTCGCACGTCGAACGCCAGCTCGTGGATCTTGTGGAGGGCGGTCTCGACGACGCGCGCGGCGATCTGGACGCCGCCGGCCGAGCTCGCGGTCGGCGCCACCAGCAGCGTCAGCCGATCCGACGGAACGCCGGACTTAGCGGAGAGCCACGCGGCAACCGCGGCGTCCGGCCGCTGCCTCGACTCCAGCACCAGAACGCCCGGCTCCCGAGGCCGGCTCCGAGTAGCCGAGGGTCTCGAAGAGCGGCTCCACGCGCGCGATGGCCCGGAGCGGCCCCGAGCCCATGGCGAAGTACCCCTCGGGCTTCACGGCCCAGCCGGCGTACTGCGAGGCGAGACACGCGATCGCGGGCTGGTCGGTCAGGACCTGCACGCCCGGGAGTCGCAAGCCCTCGCAGTCCACGGAGGTGAAGCTCACAGCGCCCGCGCCTCCCAGGCAGACCGCGGCCAGCAGACGACCCGCCTCGAGACCCCCCGGGGCGTCGATCCCGCAGTCGATCAGCCGAGCGCCGCCCTCGAGCGTCGAGACCGACACGCGCAACGCCGCCGCATCCTCGACCATCGCGTCGGCGATGGCCGCGGCCCGCTCGTTGAGCCGCAGCGTCATGACTCGACCCATTGCAGGATCTCGCCGCGCCCGAGGTCCGCGTAGTCGCCGCCGTAACGGTGGAAGAGGCCCGCTGTCGAGGCGAGCCGGGCACGGGGAAGCCGCGCGCCTCGAGGCTCCGGAAGAGGAAGCGCCAGGAAGCCGGGACGATAGCGGCAGGCGTATCGGAAGGTGCAGGGCAGCTCGATGGCGCCGCCCGCCACGATCGTGCCGCGCTTCAGGCCCACGCCCGCGCCCGGCGGCCAGGGCGCCGCAGACCACCAGCGTGCCGGCGACCATGTGGGCGCCCGCGTGGGGGCCGGCGTCTCCCGCCACGGCGATGAGGCCACGGCGCAGGCGGTCGCCGGCGTGGGCACCGACCGATCCGTGGACGAGGACGACTCCCCCCGTCATCCCCCGCGCGCTCCCGGCGTAGGCGCCCCCGAGCTCGCGCGCCCGCCTTGCCGAGCACCTCGAGGACGCCGCCACGCATCTCGGCGCCGGTCCAGTCGTCGGCATCCCCCTCGATGCGCAGGTGGCCGCCGGTCATCCCCGCTCCCGCGTGCATCCCCGCGCGTCCCTCCACGACGAGCCGTCCGCCGGCCATGCCGGCGCCCAGGTGCTTCACCCGACCGACATCGCCCAGGATACGCACCTCGTCGGCGTCGCCGCCCTGGACGTCGAAGAAGTCGCCGAGACAGGCCTGCTCCTTGCCGTGCCACGCGGGGAGCCGCGCGATCTCTCGTTCCGTGAGCGCCGCGAACGCGTCGGGTCGCACCGACGGCGCCTCGAGCGACACCGCGGGAGCGGACCGGAGGGTCAGTCGAATCGCGCTCACGACGCCCCCGCGGCGAACAGGGCGTGAAGGGAGAAATGATGCTTGCCGAGCTTCCCGCCGTAGTTCCCGGCGGAGATCTCGACGACGCCCGGCCGGCAGGCCGCCTCGATTCCGGCGCGAAGGGCCTGTTCGATCGCGGCGCGGTCCAGGCCGTTCACCACGATCTCGAGAGCGGAGTGGACGCCGTCCGGCAGCTCGCTCGTCACGCCGATCCGCCCCCGCAGCGTCGGGCAGTACGCGTCGTTGGTCGACGCGATCATGTTCTTGTATCCCCGCGCCCCCACCTTGCTGCCGCTGCGGACGACGCCGCCGGGGAAGGGGAGCAGGACACCCCGCACGCGGCGCATGGCCGTGACCGCGGCCTCCGCCGCCGCGAGCGCTGCATCGGCGTCCTCGGCGAGGATGAGGAAGTTGCCGCCGCCGATGGCCTTCTGGGCGCCGACGCTCTCCTCCACGAGGAACTCGCCCTCCATCACCGGGATCCGCCAGTACCGCCGCCCGTCGATCACCTTGCTCGATTGGTAACGGTCGCCGAAGTGGCGGAGCGCGCCGCCGACCACGATCCGCTCCGCGGCGCCCTGAAGGCCGTCGAAGCACGCGGTCGTGGGGCAGGTGAGAACCGTCTGACCGACGCGCTCGACCACGCGCTTCCCGAGCCCCTCGAGGTCGAAGGCGAAGAGCAGAACGCTGACGCCGGGCCGGCCGTCGGGCGTCTCGCGCGGGTCGAGCGCCGCCTCGATTCCCGCCTCGACCTTGCAGCCGATGACCGACGTGGCGAACCCCGTCATCGCGGCCGCCGCCGTGGCCGCCCAGGCCGAGGATCGCGCCGTGATCACCACGCGGGTCGCGCGCATGCCGAAGGCCTCGGCGAAGGTGTCGCGGATGGGCACGCCGTTCGGGCCCTTCACGAGAAGGCCAGCTCCTCTTCGTCGATCACGTAGTCCTCCAGAGAGAGGGTCCCCTCGCTCTTCGAGAAGGGCGCGGATGCCGCGCTCCACCGAGGGATCGTGCTCCGGCGCGACCTGGAGCGTGCGGCCGTAGACCTCGCTCCGGAGCTGGCCGTCCTCGACCACGGGAACGCCTCCCTTGAACACGTGACGCGGGGTCCGGAACATCGCCTCGACGTCGGCGTCCGGCGCGTAGATCGTGACGTCGGCATCGGCTCCGGGGCCCAGATGGCCCTTCGACGCGAGGCCGAGGAGGCGCGCGGGCCCTGCGCGCGTCACGACGGCGATCTCCGACAGCGTGTACTCGCGGCTCAGCCCGTCGGCCAGCGCCGTGCCCTCGAGCGCCTTGGGCGGGAGGCGGGCGATCTGCTCGTCGCGGAACGCCTTGTCCATGAGCCATCGGATCAGGCGCGGGTAGGAGAGGAAGGTCCCGCCGTTCGGGTGGTCGGTGGACAGCACGAGGCGCCACGGGTCCTCGGCGAGCAGGAGAAGGTCGAGTCCCACCGCCCACTGCGTGGCGTGGACGATGTTCTTCTCCCGGTACTCGTACGGGACGATGCCGCATCCCCCTTCGAGCTCCAGGTCGGCGTCCACCCACTTGCGCCCGGTCAGGTCGTGGAGCATCTCACCGACGCGCGCGTCGGCCGTCATGGTCGTGGCTTCGCCGAACATCACCTGGCCCACGTCGGCGCTCAGGTTCGGGCTCCGGTTCAGCGTCTCGATGACCTCGCGGGCCCGAGCCGTGGGACGACCCCCGCGCTCCCCTCCGTAGCAGTGGAACTGAAGATGGGCGAGGTGGGCGCGGTGTCCCTCGAGCGCGCGCATCGTCTCCAGCGTCGTCGAAGCGTTGCCGGCCATTCCGAGATCGTTGCAGTGGAGATGCATGGGGTGGGGCAGGCGCAGCGCGTCCGCCGCTCGCGCGATCCCCTGGAGGATCCGGCGCGGCGTGACGCCCAGCCCCGAAACGTCGTCGTCGAGACCGATGGCCTCTCGGCTCGCTTTCCAGGCGCGGACGCCGCCGGGATTCACCACCTTCACCGCGTACGCGCGAGCGGCGGAAAGGGCCCAGGCGAGGCGATGCCGGACCGCGTCGTCCTCGCCCGCCGCCAGCGGACCAAGAAGAAGATCGTCGTTGCCGGCGACGAGGTAGAAGCCCTTGTCGACGAGAGGCGTGTCGGCCAGCTCCATGTGGGCGTGGCGGGCACCCAGGAGGGGCACCGCGGCGTCGAAGACGGTGGTGTAGCCGAGGAGGGAGTAGAGATGCCCGGTCGAGAACGTGGACGGGACCGTGCCGAACGTGCCCGACCGAAGGAACCCTCCCGCACCGACGCGTCGCGACCCGATGCCGTCCCGGCGGCGCTCGGGGGAAAGGCGGCGCGCCAGGTTCACCTTCGGGCCGGCCACGTGGGAGTGGATGTCGACTGCTCCCGGCAAGACGACGAGACCGCTGGCGTCGAGGACGGGAGCGTCGCTCGGAACCGCCTCCACGATGCGCCCGTTCTCGACGCAAAGATCCCGAACCTCGCCGTCGACGCCGTGGGTCGGGTCGTAAAGGCGGCCGCCTCGGATGCGCAGCCTCTCGGTCACGGCTCGCTCCGGGAGAGCCGGCGCCGCACGGCGGCGGCGATGCGAGCCAGGGCCTCGGCTTCGGTGGGGACGTCCCCCGCGCCTCCCTGGGAGAGGGGCCGGTGACGCAGCGCGACGCCGTCCATGCGGTAGACGCGGCCCGCCGTTTCGCGGAGCGGAGCGGCCTTCAGGAAGACCCGTGCTCCCGCGTCGTCGGCGCCGCCGATGCGCACGACGGGGATCCGGCGCAAACCGTCGAGCGCTCTCTCCGAAAGATGCGCTCCCGGATCGGCCCCCACCACCAGGGCCGCGTCCACGTCCCCGCGAACGAGGACCGTCTCGGCATCGAACTCCCCGGGGCCGTAGCGTGGGTAGCCTCGGGCGAAGCTCAGGGCCGAAGGGAAACCCGTCTGCCAGGTCAGGACATTCTCGGCGCCGACCGCGTTTCCCGGCGCCCCCACTCCGACCAGGCGGAGCCGGGATCTTCGGTGGGCGTCCCGGACCAGGGCTGCGAGTGCCAGGGCCCGCTCGGGATTGCGACGGGTCGCGGGCGGGTCGCCGTCGCTCAGGATGGCGCCGTAGCCGCAATCCGCCAGGCGCGCGGCCAGCGCTCGAAGCCCTTCGAGGGGGAGATCGTTGCGCTTCGCCGGTGGCTCCACACGGCGCCCTCGAACGAAGGCCCGCAACGCGAGGAGCGCGTCGATCTCGCGGTCAGGAGGAATCGCGAGGCGCTCGTCCACGTGCTCCGGGCCGTGGGCGTCACCCACGTCGACGGCGACACGGACACGTCCCGGGCGCGCCGGCGTGTATCGCGCGCAGAAGCCGGGGTGAGCCCCGTCGGGGTCGCATCCCCAGAACACGACGAGGTGCGCCCGCTGCCGCACGTCTCCGAGGGATGCCGTGAGCAGGCCGAGGCGTTCGTAGGCGGCCGCCGAGGCCGCGTGGCTCGCCGACGTCGCCACGTCGAGGAGGCCGCGCAGGAGATCGGCGAGGCCCGCCGCCTGGCGTTGGGCCTCGACGGTGCTGTCCACGAGGCCGTAGACCAAGGGCAGCCGGGCGGACGTGAGCAGCTCCGCCGCGCTCTCTGCAGCCTCGTCGACCGCTCCGGTCCCTTCGCTCATGCGCACGGGCTCGCTCCGGCCGCGACGCCTCCGATGTCGCGCTCCACCCGAGTCGCGACGGCGCGGAGGGCGTCGTAGCAGGACGCCGCATCGGCGGCCCGGGCAAACACCGTGCAGATGGGGTGACCGCGCCGGATGCGCTCGCCGGGAAACGGAACGTCGCGCACGTCGTCGCGATCCAGCCAGCTCCGCGTGTCGCAGGCCACGACGTCGCATCGCGCCCAGACGATGGCCTTTCCGAGGACCTCCCCTCGTGGTGGAGCGTAGGACGTGGACCCGATGCCGGCGCCGCCGCAGGCCGCGGCGTGGGTTTCGAAAACGTTCGACGGGCCGCTTCGATCGAGAAGCTCCATCGAGGCCGAGTAGCGCGGGTTCAGCTCCAGCACGTAGGCGCGCCCGTCCCTGACGACGAAGTCGAGGCCGTTCACGCCCGTGAGGCCGAAGGCGCGGGTCGTCGCCTGCGCGAGCGCGTCGAGGGGCTCGAGGAGGGAAGATTCGGCCTGGAGGGGATAGAGGCTGCCGCAGTAGCGGTACGCCCGCCCGCCGAAGGCCGAGTCTCCCGCGAGGCCCATCGAGACCCCGAGCACCGCGGCGCGTCGGCCGTCGGCGACGAAGGACACCGACGCGAGGACGCCGTCGATGCGTTCCTGGAGCACCTCGCCCGCCCGCAGCCGGTCCCCCGGCGCGAAGTCCACCACGCCGCTCCCGCCCCCGCCCCGGAGCGGCTTCCGGAGCCAACGTTTGCCCGGGGAGGCGGCGTGCCGATCGTCGCCCGACAGCGTGGCTGGGACTCGTCCGCCTGCCTGCCGGACCACCTGCGCGAGCCGCGCAAAGTCGCGAGCCCCCGCCAGCGTCGCAGGGCTGTTGCCCAGGAGCTGTCGTCCAACCGCAAGGCGCCGCACGGCTGCCGGGTGGTTCTCGAGGTTCGAGACGTAGGCGGCGGACTCGGCGCCCAGGCCGCGGGCGACCGCCACCGCGGCCGCCGCGGTGTAGGAGCGCCCCTTGTCGCGGACGAGGGCCACGTTCTTGACGCGGGCCTTCTGATCGAGATCACCGAAGGCGTCCACGCTGACGCACGAGCGGCCGGCGCGGCTTGCCGACTCGGCAAGAGCCCGCGTCGAGACACCGACGATCAGGACGCGCCGGTCAGAGGGCCGCCGCGAGATCGTAGATCTCCTCCGCGTCGAGCACGAGGTCGCTCTGCTCGAAGAGGCGCGCCACCGCCGCCTTGTGAGCCTTCATCTTCAGGCCGCCGATGCCGAGGGCGCCGAAGGCCTCGACACCTTCGCGCGTCGCGCCGTTGTCGGTCGCCTCGACGCCTTCGATCCCGAGCGGTGGGACGGCGTTCACGTCGGCCACTGCGCGGAGCGTCGGCTGGTCGGTCCACGCATCCCGCGGCGCGAGGCACACGCCGGTCGGGCCAGAGGCCAGGACAACAGCGGCCCCGCCGATCGCGCCCCGGGCCTCGGCGGGCCTCCGGACCACGATGTGATCGACGTGGCCCTTGAACCGCTGGCCGATCTGCTCCGCGGCCGAGGCGCCGTGCGCCGCGTCGCGCGACGTGATCGGCGACCTCGGCTCCTTGGCGCATCAAAAGCCCCGCCGCTCGCGTTCCCACCGGCCCCGTTCCCGCCAGAATGAGCGCCCGCTTCTTCGCCACGTCCCCCGCGGCGGCCTTGACGAGCTTCACGACGGCGGCCGCGGCCGTGGTGTTACAGCCGTTGGGATCGAAGAGGATCGAGACCCGGAACGGTCCGAAGAACGCCTCTCGAGCCGCAACGAGCAGCCGCTCGGCCGCGGCCAGGCTCGACCCGCCGATGAAGATCGCGGTGTTCTTCAGGTCCTTGGGGCCACGAGTGAAGATGGCGCCGTGGACGAGGCCTTGCACGTCGGCCTCGGTCACGCCCCCGTAGCTCAGGACGTCGTCGGCCCCGGCGTCGTAGAGCCACGATGCGGTCGAAGGAGCTGGGAAGACGGTCGGCGTCCAGCTGGAGGAGGAGTCTCCGCATCCCTGGTTCCCCTGGAACGGGCCACCTCGCCGGGAGGTCGTCGCCGGCGAGGTGGCAAAGGGGGAGCGCTCTACTTGTCGGCGCCCCCGGCGAAGGGGTGGGTGGCGGTCTTGGCGCCGCTCAGCACCTCGTCCACCGTCGGCTTCCCGTTGAGGGCGCGCTCGATGGACTGCTTCGTGGCCTCGTAGTTGAACTTGTAGATCTTCTTGTCGTCGGCCGCTTCCCAGTGGATGAACACGCCCACGAGGATGACGTAGTCGTTGGCCTTGTCCTTCGGGATCACGCCCGAGGAGACCGAGTCGACGACGGCGCGAGCCACCGCCGCCTGGGCGGGCCCGAACATCTGCACGGCCTGCTTGGCGCCCTTGATCGTGACCTTGTTGAAGAGGAGGGTGTCGGGCTTGCAGGGGAGGTTCGGCGTGACCACCGCGAGCAGGGACGTGAAGCCGTCCTTGTTGTTCGACAGGGCGTTCAGGAACGCCTGCCCCGCGGGGCCGCTCTTGGACCCGATGATGAGATCGATGTGGGCGATCTCGTTCCCGTCTCCGACAAGGGATTCGCCGATGAAGAAGTCCGCTGCCATGTCATCCTCCGTAGTGTCTTCGAACGGTTTGCCCAAGCCCCGAGGCGAGCGACGCGGATCGTCGGGGGCGAGGGGGCTCTGTCCAGCGAGGCTCTGCATTTTCGATTGCCCGGCGGAAGCCTGTCAAGCCAACGGACGAGACGAGGGTCCGCTTTCGCTACCGGGTGGAGCTGAGCCCGGCACTCACCCGCTCGGCCTCGGCCATCACGCGGAGGGTGTTGCCCCCGAGGATCTCGCGCACGTCGTCGTCGGAGTAGCCCTTCCGCAGGAGCGCCTCGGTGATCTTCGGCAGCTTCGAGCAGTCCTCCATACCGTCGGGCATGTCGGCGCCGTCGAAATCCGAGCCGAGCCCGACATGATCGGCGCCCACGAGCTTCGCCACGTGGTCGATGTGGTCGACGATGCGCTCCCAGCTCACGTGGGGAAGCTTCCCCTCCTCGGTGAGGCGCCGCGTCAGCTTCGCGGACTCGCGACCCACGCACTCCGAGTCGTCGCCGCAGAGCTTCCCGATCGCGTCGTCCGACGCGACGACGCCCCCGGCGCTTTTCTCATAGGCGACGTTGTACGCTTGATCGATGAAGCTCCTCTCGTAGTTGATCTGGATGACGCCCCCCTTGGCGGCCAGGGCCTTGATCATCTCGTCGCTCATGTCCCGCGGGTGCTGGCAAAGCGCCCGGCAGGAGGAATGGGACGCGATCAGAGGGGCGGCGCTGACCCCCAGGGCGTCGTAGAAGGTCTTGTCGGAGACGTGGGAGATATCGACGAGCATCCCCTGCCGGTTCATCTCCCGGACGACGTCCTTGCCGAAGTCGGTGAGGCCGTTGTGAGCCGGCTTGTCCGTCGAGGAGTCGGCCCACTCGTCGTTGTAGAAGTGCGAGAGGGTCATGTACCGCACGCCCAGATCGGCGAAGACTCGCACCATCCGCAGGTCATTGCCGATCATGTGTCCACCCTCGACGCCGATGAGGACGGCGATCTTTCCCTGCCCGTGGATCCGCCGGACGTCATCCGCCGTCCGCGCGAAGGCCAGGTCCTGGGAGTGCATGCGGACGTTCTCATGAACGGCGTCGATCTGGTCGAGGGCCTTCTGGATGGCCGGCGCTCCGAGGGTCCGACCGTCGATCCAGATCGAGAAGAAGATGGCGTTCATCCCCCCCTCGCGCATCCGCGGGATGTCCACGTGGCCATCGGGATTGCGCTTGGCCAGGTCGAAGGTCTTGCTGAAGAAGCGCTGCGTCGTGTCGTCGTGGGTATCCAGCACGATCGAGGAGAAATGAACCTTGCGCGCTCTCTCGGCGAGGTCGTCCGCGCCTGTCGTTCCCGCCAGGAGAAGGAGGGCGAGGGCAGGGATCGTGATCTTCATCATGCCTCCGGAGGGTTGGCTTGCCAGGGTTCGCGGGAGCATACCAGCAGTGGCCCCTGCGGGCCGCCGTTGACAGGCAGCGCCGCAGCGGACTAGCGTCTCGCTCCACTGACCTGAATCCTCGGAGGCAACGTTGAACCTTCGCTCCCTCGTCGCGCTCGGTCTCGTCTCTCTTGCGACCGGCCCGGCCCTGCCCGCGGCTGTGCCCGACGTCGTCGTCACCAACGCCCGCGTTTACACGGTGAACCGGGCGCAGCCGTGGGCCGAAGCCGTCGCCATCACCGGAGACCACATCACGCGGGTCGGGAGTACGGCCGAGATCGAGGCGCTGCGGGGGCCGAAGACCCAGGTCATCGACGCCCATGGCCACCTCGTCCTGCCGGGCTTCGTCGACTGCCATGCCCACTTCATGGGTGGGTCCCTCGACCTCGCCCACGTCGACTTGAACGAGGCCAACACCGTCGCCGAGATCCAGAGGCGGGTGAAGGCGTACGCTGCGGCCCATCCCAGGGAGCCGTGGATCCTCGGCCGCGGCTGGCAATACCCCGTCTTCGGCCCCACGGCGCTTCCCCACAAGAAGCTCCTGGACGAGATCATCGCGGACCGCCCGGTCTTCCTGACCGCCTACGACGGCCACACGACCTGGGCCAACAGCAAGGCACTCGAGATGGCCGGCGTCACAAGGGAGACGCCGAACCCGGCGAACGGCGTCGTCGTGAAGGACGAGAAGGGCGAGCCGACGGGAGCGCTAAAGGAGAGCCCCGCCAGCAACCTCGTGCGCAAAGTCATTCCCAAGCCGAGTCACGAGGAACGGCTGGACGCGCTTCGCGCAGGGATGAGGCTCGCCAACCGCCTGGGGCTGACGCGCATCCACAGCGCCGGCGGGGATTTCGAGTACCTGGACCTCTACGACGAGCTGCGGAAGAGCGGAGAGCTGACGCTCCGCTTCTACGTCTCGTATTTCCTCAACCCTCCTGAGCTGACCCCGGCCGACATCGAGAAGATCGAGGACGCTCACAAGAATCGCATCGACGATTGGATCTCCGGCGGGCTGGTCAAGACGATGCTCGACGGCGTCGTCGAGTCCCACACTGCGGCCATGCTGACGCCCTACAGCGACGATCCTGCACAGAGCGGCGAGCCCTTCTGGAAGGAAGACAAGTACGACCAGGCGATTGCCGAGCTGGACAAGCTCGGCATCCAGGTGATGACCCACGCCATCGGGGAGCGTGCCGTGCGCATGGCCTTCGACGCGTACGAACGCGCCGCGCAGGCGAACCACACCAAGGACCTTCGCCACCGCATCGAGCACATCGAGACGATCGCCGACGAGCGACATTCCGCGATTCGGCGCGCTGGGAGTCATCGCCAGCTACCAGCCCCTCCACGCCGAGCCCAACGAGGACACCCTCGACGTCTGGGCGCGCAACGCCGGCCCCGAGCGTTCGAGCCGTGCCTGGTGCTGGCAGGCGGTCGCCAAGGCCGGCGGACGTCTCGCCTTCGGCAGCGATTGGCCGGTGGTCACCCTGAACCCGTGGCACGGTGTCTACAACGCCAGGAACCGCCAGACCCAGGACGGCCACCCGCCCGGGGGCTGGCTTCCCGACCAGCGCCTGAGCCTGGAGCAGGCGATCGAGGGCTACACCCTGGGCGCCGCCGTCGCCGGCCACCGAGAGAAGACCGAAGGGTCGATCGAGGTCGGCAAGCTCGCCGATCTCGTCATCCTCGATCGCGACCTGTTCAAGACTCCGGCCAGCGAGTCGTACCGCACCGAGGTCCAGCTCACCATGGTCGGCGGCAAGGTCGTCTACCGCGCGCCGGCCCGGCCTCCAGAGCCGCGCTGAGGCGACGGGCGACCTGTGCAGCGCCGCGATTTTGCAGTAGTCTAACGACGAGGGTCGGCCGTACGTGGACTCCGGCCCCGCGCAACTCGGGACGTCGAACCCCGCCAGGCCCGGAAGGGAGCAACGGTTAGGCGCCCCCCGCGTGTGCCGCGGGACAGCCGGAGTTCACGTAGGGCCGGCGCCTCCCCACTCCTAGAAATGTCCTATCAGGTTCTCGCGCGGAAATGGCGCCCCAAGACGTTCGACGAGGTCGTGGGTCAGGCCACGGTCACGCGAACCCTGAAGAACGCCCTCGCCTCGGGGCGCGATCGGCCACGCCTTCCTGCTCTCGGGCGCCCGGGGCGTCGGGAAGACCACGACGGCCCGCATCCTGGCCAAGGCCCTCAACTGCTGCCAAGGGAGACGGCCCCGACCGCCGAGCCCTGCGGCGAGTGCTCGTCCTGCGTGGAGATCGCGGCGGGGACGTCCCTGGACGTCCAGGAGATCGACGGCGCCACCCACAACGGCGTCGAGCAGGTCCGCGAGCTGCGCGAGAGCGCCCGCTACAACCCGGCCCGCGATCGCTTCAAGGTGTGGATCATCGACGAGGTCCACATGCTCTCCACGGGGGCCTTCAACGCCCTCCTGAAGACCCTCGAGGAGCCGCCGCCGCGGGTCAAGTTCATCTTCGCGACCACCGAGTACCACAAGATCCCCGACACGATCCTCTCGCGCTGCCAGCAGTACGACTTCCGGATGATCCCGACGCGGGAGCTCATGACGCACCTGCGGGCGGTGTCGGACGCCGACGGGATCAAGGTGAGCGACGAGGCCCTGGCGCGGATCGCGCGAGCCGCCGAGGGGAGCGCGCGCGATGCCCTGTCGCTCTTCGACCAGGTCCTTTCCTTCAGCGGGAGCGAGGTCCGGGACGAGGACCTGACGGCGCTCCTGGGTCTCATCGACCGGGAGCTGCTCCTGGCGGCTTCGCAGGGCATCGCCGGGTCCGACGGCCCCGCGCTCCTGAACGTCGTCGAGCGCCTTTCGGACTACGGCGCCGACTACCGCAACTTCACGCGCGAGCTCCTCCTCCACTTCCGCGAGATCCTCCTGCTGAGGCTCGCCCCGCCGGGGAGCCCGCTCCTCGCGTCCATCGCGCCCGAGGAGGCCGAGCGCCTCCGCCCCTGGCCGAGACCTTCTCGGAAGAGGACGTCCTGCGAGCGGTCGAGGTCCTGACCCGCGCCGAGTCCGACCTGCGCAGCACCCCCGACCCCCGGGTCACGCTGGAGTTCGCTCTCCTGAAGCTCGCCCACGCCCGTCGTCTCGTACCCTTCGCCGAGCTCGTCGCCCGCGTGGAGGCGATGTTGTCGGGAAGTCCGGCCCCCGCGCGCGCGCTCGCCCGGCCTCCCCTCCCACCCGTCGCGCCCACCCTGTCGCCCCCGACCGCCGAGCCTCCGATTCGCAAGGCGAGCCCGACGCCAGGGGAGCCGGCCGAACCACGCCCGGGTCCCGTTCCGACGCCTGCGCCCACCGCCGATCCGCTCGAGGCCGCGGACCTCCTGGCGTCGATGATCGCGGCAGCGCAAGCGCGACCCTCCCTGGCGCAGCCCCTCCGCGGCGCTTCCGCAAGGGTCGAGGGGGACGTGGTCCACCTGGCCGTATCCCCGGACTTCGCCCCGTTCGCGGAGATGCACGCCGACGAGTACCAGGATCTGGCGTCGAAAGCCCTCGGTCGCAAGGTGAAGGTGCGGACGTCCGCCGGAGCGGCGCCCAAGCCCGCCGCGGACGAACCCTCTGCGACCGAGCAGAAGCGGGAGCGCCTCATGAAGGAAGCCGCGCGCGAGCCGGCGGTCCAGGAGGCCCTCGACCTCTTCAACGGCAAGGTCGTGGACGTCCGCGAATCCAAGCCCTCGAGCTGAACGGAAGGAGCAGAGCGTGAACCCATTCGGAGGCGACCCCCGCAAGCTCATGAAGCAGCTCCAGCAGGCCCAGGAGCGGGTCCAGCAGGAGATCGCCGCGCTCAAGATCGAGTCCACCTCGGGGGGCGGGATGGTCTCCGTCACGTTGGACGGCCAGAAGAACCTCGTGAGCCTCAAGATCGACCCCGAGGTCGTCAGCAAGGACGACGTGGAGATGCTCCAGGACCTCGTCATGGCGGCCGTCAACGACGCGGCCCGCAAGGTCGACCAGGCCATCCAGGAGAAGGTCGGCGCCCTCACGGGCGGGTTGAAGATCCCGGGCTTCTAGGCGTCCCATCAAAAAAGTCCAATTTCACGGGAACGTCACGCGGACGTCTCTCGTTTATCATTGGCGAAGCCACTCCCCGCCCAGCTCACCGAGATCGCCGATCGAGCCCCGCGGGGAGTGTGCCGATGGAGGTCTGACCTCATGGCCGACGCGATTGCCCTTCGCCGCCGCGCTGCCGACGCCTGCCGCCGAGCGCCGCCGGACCGCCGACAACGTCTTCTGGGGGGCGCTGGCCTTCAACAGCGCGCTGACCCTCTACTGGCTCTACACGCTGGTCAGCGGACGCGAGTCGATCTTCTTCCACGACTACAGGGTCGAACAAGGAGGCCCTGCTGCGCATCTTCTTCGGCGGGATCCTGTTCTTCTACGTGATCTGGGGGGTCATCTGGTGGGGCGTCAAGACCCTGCTCCTCCGCTACTTCGTGGGCTTCACGAAGGACGAGCGTCGCGAGGCCTTCTCCTCGCGGATGACGCGGCCGTACGACGTCTCGGCGCTCACCGCCAAGTACTCGGAGCGACGCATCCGGATCGCCGACATGGTGGGCCGGCGGGGTCGCTTCATCACCATGGCCTTCGCCGGGTTCTTCTACCTCTACGTCCAGGTCGATCACGGAGCACTCGTCCGGCTTCGCGACGGGCTTCCTCCAGGACTACCTCTTCGACGCCGTCGTCACCAGCTGGATCTTCCTCAGCTTCTACTACCGGGACGGCTTCCTGGCGGCCCTGTTCTACGGCCCGCAGTCCCGGGTGATGGACGGGGTGCTCGCGCGCGCCAACTGCCTGCTGATCACGACCCTCTGGAGCGCCTTCAAGTTCATCATGGTCCCCATCGGGATGAAGCTGGCGGCGGTCTTCCGGCCGAGCGAGTTCGCGCCCGTCTTCGCGATGATCTGGGGGTCGTACATCGCCGGCGACGCGTTCTCGGAGATCATCGGGTCCTTCATCGGCAAGCAGAAGATCCGCGTCTGGGGAATGGGGGACGTGAACCGCAAGTCGATCGCCGGCACGGTGGCGGGCTTCGTCGCGGCGCTCAGCCTCTGCCTCTGGGTCGTCTCCGTCCACGGCCTCGGGTTGCCCTGGGTCGGCCTCGCGTTCGCGATCGCGCTCTCGAGCACGCGTCCTCGAGCTCTACTCGCCCCGCGGCACCGACGACTTCACCATGGCCACGGCGAACGCGCTCATCTGCCTGGCGTTCGGGGTGTGGATTCGCTGACTCCCGGCGCCACGACGGCCAGCGCCAGCAGGACGACGGGGATCGCTACCGCATGGGCCGGGACGCTCGGCAGCAGAGACGAGCGCGGCCGCGCCCATCGCTCCAAGAAGGGCCCAGGGCATCGACCTCGCTCCCCTCGAGCGGAGCAGGGCGAAGGCCAGGAGCGCGAGCGCGATCGGACCCGCAAGCGCGGACCAGGGCCATCCCCGCCGCCTCCTGCCCCGGCCGATAGTACAGAAGGTTCGACACGCTGATCCCCGGCGCGAGGGGCCGCGCCTCGAGGGCCCATCGAACGACCTCGCCGGGGAAGAGGCCGAGCAGAGGCAGCGCGGCGCCCATGAGCCCCAGACCGAAGGCCGTCGCGGCCACCGGCAGGCCGCGCCCGCGGGCCAGGAGCCCCGCACCCAGCACGAGGGCCAACGGGATCATCCCGCCCGCCCCGAAGACCACGCCGAGCGCGCACGCCGGACAGAGCGCCACGACGGCAGCGGCGGTGAGCGCCCGCCCCGGCGGGGCGAGGCGCATCGCCAACGTCGCCGCGAGCGACCATCGCGAGGACCGTGAGCAGCCGTGGGATCCACCGCGGCGCGGCGCAGGCTTCGTCCCAGGGCGAAGGTCAGCGGCGACGGGGGCGTCTCGGCGATCGGCCGCGGGGGATCGCGCCGCCAGCTCGTGGACCAGGCCTCGAGTACCGGCGTCGGCGTGTAGCCGGGGCGCTCCGCCCAGGCGCCCGGTCCCGGCGCCTCCTGCGACCGGAGCGCGGCCACGTACCAGGGGTCCTGGGCCCGCCGTGTCCCGGTCGCCAGGCCGACGTGGGAGACCACGACCGTCGGCAGAACGACACCGATCACGACGCCCGCGGCCAGAATCACCAGACGGAGGCGTCGCCCGGCGCCGCCGATTCCGGCGAGCAGGTAGAGAAGGCCCAGGCCCGCCAGCGCGCCGCTCGCGCCCATGCTGAGCGGGTCGCGCCACCGCGGGCCGGCGGGGGAGGGCGAGAGCCAGTCGGGAAGGCCCACGTCGCCGCCGCCGGCGACGGCCTGGTCCCAGGTCGTGCGCAAGGGCTCGTGGTACGACGATCTCGACGGCGAGGAGCAGCAGCAGGAGCGGGACCACGGCGATGTCGGCGGCGGTCTCTTCGTCCATCAGGACGCCGAGCGGGAAGGAAGAGGGCGGCCAGGATGAGGTAGTTCGGGTTCACGATCCGCGAGAAATAGAGGGAGGACGAGGAGCGCGGCGCTGCCGCCGACGAAGGACCGCGCCCAGGGTGCGCGCGCGCGAGCTGGTAGTGGAGCAGCAGGAGGCCGATCGGCACGAAGAGGACGTAGAAACGCTGGAACGGGAAGTAGTCGCCCAGGCGTCGCGACGCGCCCGGCGTAGATGAGGAGGTTCGCGAAGCCGAAGCCGGGGGTTCCGCCGAGCGGGTACTGCTCGGAGCCGGGACTGCCGACCTGGTACCGGAAGATGTCGCCGAGGAAGGCGCGTCGGATCGAGCGCGGCGATCGGCAGGACGATCGCGGTGAAGACGGCGCCGGCGATGAGGATGCCGGACGCCGGAGGCGGATCATGCCGTCGCGGGTCGCGATGTGGCCGAGGGACGTCGACGCCCGCGAGGTGCGCCAGCAGGAACGGAGCGAAGGGCCAGGCGAGCTGCTTGAAGGCGCAGGCGACGCCGAGCAGGACCGCCGCCGCATCGCGCCTGCCACGCGCGCGCGAGGATCGCCGCGAGAAGCAGCGGCACGGCGCTCATCACGTCGTTGGTTCCGAAGATCTGCGGCCAGAAGACGAAGGGGTTCAGGGCCACGAGCGCCGCAGCCGCCAGGCGCTTCTCGGGCGTCTTCACGAGGCGCGTCACCAGGACGATGGCCGTACCGTAGGCGGCCAGGGTCACGAGGCGGGGATCGAAGAAGCCGAACGAGGCTTCGGCAAGCGACGTAGAACGGCGCCATCGCGAGGTGCACGCCGGGCAGGTACCAGTGGTGCCGGACGATCGGGTTCCCGCCGAGGGGCGCCCAGAAGACCGACGACCGGGACTGCCAGCCGAGGACGCTGGCCGAGTAGTCGGCCCCGTACGGCGAGAGGCCCGCGAGGACGCGGTCGAGCGCGAGGGGGAGCTGCACGACGCCGCCGTCGTGGCCGTACGGCCGCCCGGTCGCGAAGCCGAGGGCGATGAATCCAACCGTTGGGAGCCCCACGAGGAGCGTCGCCCCGGCGGCGATCAACGTCGCGCGCGCCCGTGGCCCCGCTCCCGCGAGCGCCAGGAGGGCATACGCGGCCGCCAGGCCCGTGGCCCCGGCGGCGAGGATCAGCGCGATCGGATCGTCGTAGAGAACCGCCGCAGGATGGGGGAGGAAGGGCGCCAGCCATCCCGGCTTCGGAGCGTCCTTGAGGTCGTGGAAGAGCTGCCATGCGAGCTCCCGCGGAGGGTCGTAGAGAGCGCAGCTCACGGGCCAGGAACAGCAGCAGCGCCGGCACGATCGCCCCATCCAACGGAAAGGAGCGGATACGGCCGGCTGGATCGGTGACTTTGTCCTTGCCTCCCACGCGACGCTGAATATACTCTCCCCCCAATTCGAGGCTATTGAGGCCTGTTGTGGGCCGGGGAGTGGAAGGCATGTCGAGGACGCTGCTGCTTCGTCTGACCGTCGTGATGGTGGTTCTGGGCTTGGCCGCGGGAGCTTGGGCACAATCGCAGGCCAGCACGGGCGTGATCGAAGGGACCGTGGCCGACCAAACGGGCGGGGCGCTTCCGGGCGCCAGGGTGTCGATCAAGAACGTCGACACCAACTTCGAGCGCGTCCTCACCACCGACGCCGACGGTCGGTTCCGCGGCCTCCTTCTCCCCCTCGGTCCGTATCGCGTGATCGGCGAGCCTCCAGGGCTTCGGGACCCTCGTGCGCGAGGGGATCAACCTCGCGGTCGGCCAGTCGGTCAACCTGGCCCTGAGCCTCAAGGTCTCCGCAGTGCAGGAGGAAGTCCTGGTCAGCGGCGACGCGCCCGTCGTCGAGACCACGCGGGCCGAAGGGGCCACGCGGATCGACTCCGACTTCGATCCGAGGGCTCCCGAACAACGGCCGGAACTTCCTCGACTTCACGAAGCTGACCCCCGGCGTCAGCATCGTGCAGGGCCCCGACGGCGACGAGCTGACGATCAACGGCCAGAAGGGGATCCAGAACAACGTCTCGGTGGACGGCGCGGATTTCAACAACCCGTTCTTCGGCGAGCAGCGCGGCGGCCAGCGGCCGGCGTTCACGTTCAACCTCGACGCCGTCAAGGAGGTCGTGGTGGTCGCCGAGGGCGCCAACGCCGAGTTCGGCCGGAGCAACGGCGGCTTCGTCAACGTCGTCACCAAGTCGGGGGGCAACGACGATCCACGGGACGGTCCACGCGTTCTACAAGAACCAGGACATCGCCTCGGCCCCCAAGAACGCCGACGGCACCGAGGCCGAGAAGTTCGACTTCAACCAGGCGCAGGCCGGCTTCACCCTGGGCGGCCCGCTCCAGAAGGACAAGCTCTTCTACTTCGTGGCCTTCGACTACCAGAACGGGACTCGACCAAGCAGACCGATCCCGACGCGGATCGATCCGCGCGCTCGTGAGCTACTTCTCGAGCCTCGGGAGCCCCAACGAGAACGGCGCGATCGACCGGACGAACGACGCGCGCGTCTTCCTGGGCAAGCTCGACTGGCAGATCAACTCCAAGCACCTGGCGACGATCCGCTACAACTACACGTGGTCCGAGCAGAAGAACGGCACCTTCGACGTCGACTCGTGGGGCCGCAGCGCCAACGCCACGGAGAAGGACTACTCCCACGCCGTGACGGGCTCGCTGATCTCGAACCTCTCCGCGACCACCCTCAACGAGTTCCGCTTCCAGTGGGCGAGGGAGTACCGGCCCCGCCCGTACGACGGGCCGCTGATCACGGGCGAGAGCCGGCCGCTTCCCGACACCGCGATGGACTTCGCCCAGCGCGTACCGCTTCGGCGAGCCGTTCTTCATCCCGGTCGACTACTTCGACGAGCGCGTCCAGTTCAACGAGAACCTCTCGATCATCAAGGGGCGCCACAACTTCAAGGCGGGTGTCGAGTACAACCGCGTCCACTCCAACCAGACCTTCCGCGGCTTCCAGAACGGCCGCTACGTCTTCGACTCGACCGACGGCTTCCTGAACTACACGAAGAACCCGAAGTTCGTCGAGTGCAGCGACGGCAGCTCCGTCCCAGACGGGTCAGTGCCCCGCGGGGACCTCGATCACCGGCCCGCTGCTTCTGTTCCTCCAGCAGGTCGGTGTCAACGGCCTGACCGCCGGAGGAGGCCGGCACCCAGGACATTCCCGCAGACCGAACTCGCGGTGTTCTTCCAGGACAAGTGGCAGCCCAACCGGAAGCTGACGATCCAGTACGGCCTCCGATGGGAAGCGCAGAAGGAGGCCGACGTCATCACGCCGGCCGAACGAGGTCTTCTTCGCCGGCTTCTACGGCAAGACCGTCACCAACTCGTTCGGGACGTTCCCCTTCCCCTCCGACGGCACGATTCCCTCCGACTGGAAGATGTTCCAGCCGCGCCTCGGGGTTTCCTGGGATCCCAAGGGGGACGGCAAGACGGTCGTCCGTGTGAACGCCGGCATGTTCTACGGCCGCGATCCCAGGCCTGAGCCTCGCCTCGACACGCTCCACCAACGGCAGCCGCGGCTCGAACCTCTTCGCGGCCAGCTTCCTGAACGCGTTCGGCGTCACGCCGCCCACCTACCCGGACATCCGCCCGGTCTCCAGCAGCGGCGACCCCGGATCATCCGGGTGTGTTCATGTTCGACAAGGGGTTCCAGAACCCGCGGACGTACTCGGCTTCGGTCGGGATCGAGCGGGAGCTGGTCCCGGGCCTGGCGGGCCTCGTCCAGTGGAACCACTCGAAGGGCGTCCACATCACGCGCTTCTTCGAGCAGAACGACACGGCCTTCGGCTGCCCCTGGGGGACGGGCCTCGGGGATGGCGGCACGAACGGCATCTCCTGTGGAACGAGCGGCGGCGCCGGCCTGACGGCCGTGCAGTCCAACGCGAAGAGCCTCTACGACGGCATCACCTTCGGCCTGAACAAGCGCTGGTCCCACAACTACCAGTTCCAGTTCAACTACACGCTTTCCTGGGACCACTCCGACGACGACCAGGAGCGCGACCCGTTCACGTACCGCTACGTGCGCTACGACGACCTCGCGGCGGAGTACGGCTACTCGGACCGCGACCAGAGGCACCGGCTGAACGGCATGTTCCTCTGGCAGGCGCCGGGCAAGGTCGACATCAACTTCCGCTACTCCTACCGGTCGGCCCAGCCCCTGTCGCTCAATGCGGCAGGTCAGGTCGCCCAGCAGGTCTTCGGGCCGAGCTCCGACCGGATTCGCGCCGACGGCTCCATCGTGCTGCGCAACAACGGCCGCAAGGACAACGCCTTCTCGTCCTTCGACGTGCGGATGGCCCGCGCCTTTGCCGTGGGGAAGAGCGTCAAGATCGAGCCCATCCTCGAGGTGTTCAACCTGTTCGGCAGCAAGAACTTCAAGCAGCCGTCGTACCAGAACCTGGTCTTCAACTTCGATGGCACGATCGCCAGCGGCCTCGGTGACGCGCGTCAGGCGCAGCTGGGCGCAAGGCTGATCTGGTAGCAGTCCCGGGAGGTGGTTTCGTTCTAGACTGACGCGTGGACTACCCGGGGCCGGTCGTCCGTCTGATCGACGAGCTCCGGCGTCTCCCGGGAATCGGGCCGAAGTCGGCGCAACGGATCGCCTACGCCCTGCTCAAGGGCTCGACCGAGGACGCCGCCCGCCTGGGCGCCGCCATCAGCGAGCTGAAGGAGGGGATCCGCACCTGCTCGATCTGCAACGCCATCACGGACCGTGAGGTCTGCTCGATCTGCGCCGACCCAGCCCGGTCCGACAAGCTCGTCTGCGTCGTCGAGGAGCCCCACAACCTGGTGGCTGTGGAGAAGACGCGGGACTTCCGCGGGCGGTACCACGTGCTTCATGGCTCCCTGTCGCCCCTCCAGGGCATCGGCCCCGACGAGCTGCGGATCCAGGGGCTTCTGGACCGGGTCCGGACCGGCGTCGTGGAGGAGGTCATCCTGGCCACGAGCCCCACGGTCGAGGGGGAGGCGACGGCCGTCTATCTCGCCCGGATCCTGAAGCCCCTCGGGACGAAGGTGACCCGCATCGCCATGGGCATACCGGTCGGCTCCGACCTCGAGTGGGCGGACGAGGTCACCATCGCCAAGGCGATGGAGGGTCGGCGAGAGTACTGAACCTACTCCCGTGTGATGGAGCAGCCGAAGGCCTTGGCCACGGGCGTCCTCACGCGCCGGCCGGCGAGCACGGCATCGAGGGCGTCCTTCAAGTCGGTCGATCCCAGCTTCGACCGGATCCGGCCCCGGTAGCGTAGCCGCCCCTCGCGATCGAAGAGCAGGGCCTCGGGGGTGACGTGGGCCCCGAGAAGGTCGGCCACCCGGTTCCCGGCGTCCTTCATGATGGGGAAGGTCTGCCCGGCTTTGCGGGCGTGCTCGACGACCTCTTCGGGGGTCTCGGTGCGGTTGCTGTTCACCCCGACGAACAGCACACCCTCGGGTCCGTAGCTCGCGTCGAGCTGGCGGAGGTGGTCCTCGAAGTATTGTGAGTAGGGACAGACCACCGAGAGGAACACGATCACGACGGCGGCGTGCGTCTTCGTCGCCTCGGCGAACGGAAAGGCGCTGCCGCCCAACGGGGTGACGACGAACTCGGGAGCGACGCCCCCGATTTCCGGCGGCGCCGGCGCAGCCGAGAGCGACCCCGCAACGACGACAGCCAGCGCGCCCCGGAAGCTCACAGCCACCATATCGGCCTCGAAAAGGGAGCCTCATTCTAAGTCCCTCCGGAGGGTGGAGTCCCGCCCGGAGCCTGTGGGAAATCGGGGAAATTTGGGGGGATTGCGTGTGTTTTCTGGGGGCCCCGAGTCAGCCCTTGACAGCCCGCTCTGTCGAAGCGTAGATTCGCCGCAGATTCAGGCTTTTCAGGAACATTTCTCGGCTCTGGGATCCCTCACCGGAAGAGCAACAAAAGGGACGAGCGGGGAGGTTCTCCCCGCAAGGAGTCAGCCATGCGGAGAACGTTCGTGTTCCTGGGCGTGCTGGCCGTGGCGCTCGCGACCTCGTGGACAGATGCGCGTGCCTGCGGCGACAAGTTCCTCGTCGTCGGCCGCGGCGTCCGGTATCAGCGAGTTCATACCGCCGCCCATCCGGCCTCGATCCTGATCTACATGAACCCCGCGTCCCACCTCCCCGCCGCCGCCAAGGACGTGCAGCTCGAGGCGAGCCTCAAGCAGGCCGGCCACACGGTCCAACAGGTGCAGACCGCCGGTCAGCTCGAGGACGCGCTCAAGGCGAAGAAGTACGACGTGGTCCTGGCGGACATCGCCGACAGCCCGGGCCTCGAGAAGCAGGTGGGATCGGATGCGGGAAGGCCGACGGTGGTTCCGGTGCTCTACCGCCCCACCGCGGACGAGGTGACGCAGGCCAAGAAGCAATACGGCTGTGCGCTGAAGGCCCCGAACCCGGACCCGCTAGGCGCGATTGACGAAGCAATGTCGCAGCGGCTCCACCTGACGGACGCGAGCCCCGCAAAGGCGAAGTAGGGGCCCCTTCTCCTGGAGGAGGCGTATGCGTCGGCGACTCGGTCAAGTCGCGGTCGGGCTCGCGGTGGGCCTCGGCCATCTCGCGGCCGCTGGACCGGCGCACGCCCAGGCCTGGCCCGTTCCCAAGGGCGAGGCCTACGCCTCCTTCAGCTACGCGAACCTGTACAACCGCGACCACTACGCCTACGACGGCTCGACGTTCAACTCGGGCCAGATCCGCTCCAACACGTTCCTCGCGGAGCTCGGCTATAGCATCACGGATCGCCTCGGCGTCCGCGGAAGCCTCCCGTACCAGAACGCGAAATACACGGGCTCGAGTCCCCACATGTTCCCGGTGGACGATGGCACCTACCACGGGACGTTGACGGACTACCACTTCGAGGCTCGATACAACGTCCTCAACGGACCGATCGCCGTCACTCCGTTCCTGGCCACCGTCCTGCCCAGCCATCACTACGAGTACTTCGGGCACGCCGTCAATGGCCTCGACCTCAAGCAGTTCCTGATCGGCACAAGGCTCGGCCTCCGTTCGGATTCGTTCCTGCCCAAGGCGTACCTCGTGGTGCGCTATTCTTTCGCCTTCGTCGAGAAGGTCCAGGACATCTCGCACAATCGCAGCGACATGGAGCTACAGCTCGGCTACATCCTCACCCCGAGGCTGCAGGTGTTCGGCCTCGGAACGGGCGAGTACACCCACGGGGGAACCCAGCTCAACCTGCCGGTCGTCCGCAAGACCTGGAGCGCCGAGACCTTCCATCACCACGTTCAGACCGGACAGTCGCAGTTGTTGAGCGTCGGTGGCGCAGCCGCCTTCCAGCTCACCGGCGCCGTCGACGTCCTCGCAGGCTTCGCGAAGACGGTGGCGGGACAGAACGATCACCAGGTCGACTCCCTGGTCCTCTTTCAACTCACACTGGGCTTCTCCCCCCGCCAGGTCATCCGGCGAATGTCTTCTCAACCGCCCGCCCCGATGTTGGCCCCAGGCCTCTTCTGAGATGCGTCGGAACCGAGGGGGCCTGCTCGTGATGGGTGTGGTGCTTCTTGGCCTTGCCGGCTGCGATGGGCGCGACGATTCCCTCGCCGGCACCTGGACGGGCGCGATCCGGGACAGCATCGGCGGCCTGGGCGGCGGGAACCTGACGTTCACGGGGCAGTCCGGGCCCGAGGCGCGGGGCTCCTGGGCGTTCTTCTTCCAGAACTTCGGCTCCGCCAAGCAGTTTCACACCGCGGGCTCGCTCGCGGGGACCGTCGACGGCAACTCGATCACGGTCATGCTGTCCCCATTGACCGGATGCTCGCTCGCTCTCCAGGCGACGCGCACCGGCTTCCAGATGGCCGGCACATACACGGCCGTGAACTGCGCCGTACCGGAGACCGGGAGCTTCGACTTCGAGAAGCAGTGAGCTCCTTCGGGCGCGTTCGTTGACCCGCCACTGACCCCACCTTAGGATGGTCCCACGAGGCCATCCTCATGATTGGCCAGACGCTCGGCCACTACCGGATCGAGTCGCAGTTGGGGGCCGGAGGCATGGGCGTGGTCTACCGCGCCCACGACACGAAGCTGGAGCGCACGGTCGCGATCAAGGTCGTGGGCGAGCGGCTGTCCTCGGAGCCGAAGGCCCGCGACCGTCTCCTGCGCGAGGCCCGCACCGCGTCCGCGCTTGAACCATCCCCACGTGTGCACGATCTACGAGGTCGGAGAGGCCGAGGGGCAGGTCTTCATCGTCATGGAGCACGTCGAGGGACGGCCCTTGAATGCTCTCCTCTCGGAGCCTCGCCCGACCGAGACCGTCGTGCGCTACGGGATCCAGATCGCCGACGCGCTCGCCCACGCCCACGACCGGGGCATCGTCCACCGCGACCTCAAGACCAGCAACGTCATGCTGACGCCCGACGGCCGGATCAAGGTCCTGGACTTCGGGCTGGCCAAGCGTCTTCCCACCGAGGACCTGTCGGAACAGCCGACGCGATCCGGCGACTCCCTGACCGAAGCCGGTCAGATCGTGGGAACGCTGCACTATCTGGCACCGGAGGTGCTGCGGGGACAGCCCGCCGACGTGCGGACCGACGTCTGGGCCCTGGGCGTGCTGCTGTGCGAGCTGGCGACGGGCGTCGCCGCCGTTCGGGGGGAACACTCGTTTCGAGCTCACACACGCGATCCTCGGGGAAGAGCCCACGGGCCTCTCGGCGATCGTGCCGTCCGGGCTGCGCGCGGTCATCCTGCGTTGTCTGGCAAGGAGCCGAGCCAGCGCTACCAGTCGGCCCGGGAGGTGCGGGCGGCCCTGGAGGCGATCCAGTCGGGATCCTTCGTCCCGGAGAAGCCCTTTCGCCCGTGGCCCCTCTGGGGTGCGGCGGCCGCCCTCGTCCTGGTTTCGGTAGCAGCGGCCCTCCGGTTCTACGTCGCCCCGGGAAGGGGCATCGATTCCATCGCCGTCCTTCCGTTTGCCAACGGCGGCGGGAACCCGGACACCGAGTACCTGAGCGACGGCATCACGGAGAGCGTGATTGGCAGCCTCTCCCGCCTCTCGGGCCTCCGGGTCATCGCGTTCGCGTCGGTCGCCCGCTACAAAGGTCGCCCGATCGATCCGCAGCAGGTCGTGCGCGAGCTGGGGGTGAGCGCCATCCTGACCGGCCGCCTCACCCAACGGAGCGACGGCCTCTCGATCAGCGCCGAGCTCGTCAATGCGAGCGACAGCAGTCGGTTGTGGGGGGACCAGTACGAAACCCCAATGAGCGGCCTTTCCTTGGTACAGGACCGGATCTCGAGCAGCATTGCGGACACGCTTCACCTGCGATCGAGCCTCGAGGAGAGGCGCAGGGGCCACCGCGACGCGAGCAGCCCCGAGGCGTATGACCTGTACTTGAAGGGCCGTTACTACTGGAACAAGTTCACGGCCGAGGGCTATGAGCAGAGCCTGGCCTTCTACGGAAGGGCCATCGAGAAAGACCCGGACTACGCTCCTGCATATGGCGGGATAGCGCGAACCTATGGAGCGATGACATGGGACGGCCTGCTGCGGCCCAGGGACGGCTACTCACAAGTCGAGGCGGCCGTCGCGAAAGCGTTGCAACTAGACGACACTCTCGCAAACCCGCATGTCGCGTTGGCCATATTGAAGCTGGCCAGGGACTGGGATTGGCGAGCAGCGGAGAAGGAGTATCAGCGGGCCGTCGCGCTCGGCCACCACGACTCCATGTATCCGAGGTTCCTGCGGGCGATGGGACGCTGGGACGAAGCTCTCGCGGAGATGAAGCGGGTGCGGGAGACGGATCCACTATCGATCGCGACCAACGAAGGCTTGGGCACGACCTACTACTGGGCGCGCCGGTACGACGAGGCCATCGCGCAATTCCAGAAGACGCTCGAAATCGAGCCCAACTCCGTCTCGACACACGATCTTCTCGCCGACGTCTACGCTCGAAAGGGAATGTACAAAGAGGCCATCGCGGAGATGAAGGAGGTATTCGTCCTCAACGGAGATAAGGAGTCTGCCGACGGCCTGGAGCGGGACTTCGAGACGGTCGGCTTTGAGCCCGTCATGAGACAGCAGAACCAGCTCTGGCTCGACTACCTGAAGGAGAAAGCCAAGACGGCATATGTTTCACCCCTCTCGTTCGCGGTCGCCTACACCAAGCTGGGCGAAAAGGAAGAGGCGTTCGCCTGGCTGAACAAAGCCGCCGCGGAACGGGCTCCGTGGGTGACTTACATCAAGACCGACCCTGTTTTCGACAACCTTCGCTCGGACCCGCGCTTCGACGAGCTCGTCAAGCTGATCGGCCTGCCGTGATGGATGCCTCCTCAATGATCGGCCAGACCCTCGGCCACTACCGGATCGAGTCGCTGCTCGGTGCCGGGGGCATGGGCGTCGTGTACCGCGCCTACGACACGAAGCTCGAGCGCACGGTCGCGATCAAGGTCGTGGGCGAGCGTCTGTCCTCGGACCCGAAGGCCCGGGACCGCCTCCTGCGTGAGGCTCGCACCGCCTCTGCCCTCAACCACCCTCACGTCTGCACCGTGTACGAGGTGGGCGAAGCCGATGGTCAGATCTTCATCGTGATGGAGTACGTCGAGGGACGGCCTCTGAGTGTCCTTCTCTTGGAGACCCGGCCCGGCGAGACCGTGGTGCGCTACGGGATCCAGATCGCGGACGCGCTGGCGCACGCCCACGAACGCGGCATCGTCCATCGGGATCTCAAGACCAGCAACGTGATGATCACCACTGAAGGACGGGCCAAAGTCCTCGACTTCGGCCTGGCGAAGCGTCTTCCTTCGGAAGACCTGTCCGAGCAGCCGACGCGATCCGGTGACTCCCTGACCGAGGCCGGCCAGGTCGTGGGCACGCTGCACTACCTGGCCCCGGAAGTGCTCCGGGGACGGCCCGCCGACGCGCGGACCGACATCTGGGCGCTCGGTGTGCTTCTCTACGAGCTGGCGATGGGAGACCTGCCCTTCCACGGCAAGAACCGCTTCGAGGTGACACACGCGATCCTGGGAGAAGCGCCGACGCCCCTCTCGGAGGAGGTGCCGGCCGGGTTGCGGGCCGTGATCCAGCGCTGTCTGGCCAAGGAGCCCAGCCAGCGCTACCAACGCTCGAGCGAAGTGCGCGCCGTCCTCGAGGCCATCCAGACAGGCTCCATTTCCATGCCCGCCTCGCCGGGGCCGGCCCGCCGATGGAGGCCTCGGGCGCTGGCGGTTGGGGTTGTCCTGCTCCTCGGAGCCTTCGGGGCCTACAAGTGGCTGCGCCCGCGCGATCGCGGGATCCAGTCCATCGCTGTCCTCCCCTTCACGAATCTGGGTGGCAATCCGGCCAACGAATACCTGAGTGACGGCATCACGGAGGGCGTGATTGGAAACCTCTCGCACCTGCCCAAGCTCAGGATGATCGCGTTCGGTTCGGTGCTCCGGTACAAGGGTCGGCCGGTGGACGCTGCCGCCATGGCCCGGGACCTTGCGGTGGACGCGTTGGTGGTGGGCAGGGTCACATTCCGGCCCGACGGCCTCGTGGTCAGCGCGGAGCTGATCGATGCCCGAGACGGCAGCCGCATCTGGGGGGATCAATACGACGCCACGTCGAGTGCCATCATCTCCGTGCCGCAAGAGATCTCCAAAGAGGTATCCGACCAGCTTCGCAGCCACCTGAGCGCAGAGGAAAAGAGCCGCATTACGAAGCGCTACACCGAGAACACGGAAGCCTACGACCTGTACTTGAAAGGCCGCTACTATTCGGCGAAGTACACCCGCGAGGGCTACCTGAGGGCCCTCGACTTCCTCCGCCGTGCCATCGAGAAGGATCCGGACTACGCCCCTGCCTATGCCGGCCTGGCGGGAACCTACGTGTCGATGGCGTTCGAGGGCCTGCTGCCGCCCCAGGAGGCTTTCGCGCAGATCGACACGATCAACAAGAAAGCCCTGCAACTGGACGACACCTTGGCCCTCGCGCACGTCAACCTGGCACAAATGAAGAAGAGGGACTGGGACTGGCCGGGGGCCGAGCGCGAATACCGGCGAGCTATCGCCCTCGATCCGCTCGACTACAATGCGTGCCGCCGCTATTCCCAATTCTTGCGGGCGATGGGGCGCTGGGATGAGGCCCTGACCCAGATCAAGCGGGCACGCGAAAACGACCCGCTGTCGGTCGAGACCAACGAGGGGCTGGGCGCGACCTACGAGTGGGCTCGCCGGTACGACGAGGCGATCGCCCAATACCAGAAGACCCTCGAGATCGAGCCCAATTCCGTCTCGACCCACGACCTCCTCGCTGACGTGTATGGTCGCAAGGGCATGTACAAGGAGGCCATCGCGGAGTTGAAGCAGGTCTTCGTCCTCAACGGGGACAAAGAGTCTGCGGAGGGCTTGGCGCAGGATTTCGAGACGCTTGGCTTCGAGCACGTCGTCCGACAACTGAACCAGGCTGTGCTCGACGATCTCAAGGAGAAAGCCAGGACCGCCTATGTTTCGCCGTTTTCCTTTGCGGTGGCCTACGCAAAGCTCGGCGACGAGGATCAAGCCTTCACTTGGCTGACCCAAGCCGTCGCGGAGAGGGCCCCCTGGGTCACCTACATCAAGACCGACCCCGCCTTCGACGGCCTCCGCTCCGACCCGCGCTTCACGGCGCTCCTGAAGCGCATCGGCCTGCCGACTTGAGTCGCTTCTCATGATCGGCCAGACCCTTGGGCACTACCGCATCGAGTCGAAACTGGGAGCCGGAGGCATGGGTGTCGTTTACCGAGCCCACGACCTGAAGCTCGAGCGGACGGTTGCGATCAAGGTCGTGGGCGAGCGTCTGTCGTCGGATCCGAAAGCGCGCGAGCGTCTCCTGCGTGAAGCCAGGAGCGCCTCTGCCCTCAATCACCCCGATGTCTGTACGGTCCACGAGGTAAGCGAGGCCGACGGCCAGGTCTTCATCGTGATGGAGTACGTGGAGGGGCAACCCTTGAGCGCGCTTCTCTCCGAGCCCCGCTCGCCCGAGATGGTCTTGCGCTACGGGATCCAGATCGCCGACGCCCTGGCCCACGCTCACGAGCGAGGCATCGTGCATCGCGACCTCAAGACCAGCAACGTCATGCTCACGCCGGAAGGCCGGACGAAGGTCCTCGACTTCGGCCTTGCGAAGCGGCTACCCAGGGAGGAGCTGGCTGAGCAGCCGACCCGATCCGGGCACTCCTTGACCGAGGCCGGCCAGGTTGTGGGAACGCTGCACTACCTGGCTCCGGAGGTGCTGCGAGGCCAGCCCGCCGACGTACGGACCGACATCTGGGCGTTAGGGGTGCTGCTGTACGAGCTCGCGACCGGGGTCCTGCCGTTCCAGGGAAAGACGCGCTTCGAGACGACTGCCGCGATCCTGGAGAGAGCACCCCAGGCGCTCCCGCCGGTTCTGCCGGCGGGGCTGCGGGCCGTCATCCTTCGCTGTCTCGCCAAGGAGCCCGCCAAGCGCTACCAGCGTGCCAGCGAGGTGCGGGCTGTCCTCGAAGCCATCCAGTCGGGCGCCACCGCTCTCCCCTGGACCGGCCCAGGATCGCGCCGGAACCTTCTCTGGGGAGCGGGTGTGTTGGCCGCGGCCGTGCTTCTCACTGCGGCCGGTCTGCAATACATCGCCGGACGCGGACGGTCGATCGACTCCATCGCGGTCATGCCCTTGGCCAACGCGGGCGGTGACCCCGAGGCCCAGTACCTGAGCGACGGCATCACCGAGAGCGTCATCTCGAGCCTCTCGCGGCTCCCCAAGCTGAAGGTCATTGCCTTCAGTTCGGTCGTCCGGTATCGCGGCCGCCCGGTCGACCCAAAGGAGATCGTGCGCGATCTGGGGGTCGGAGCGATCTTGACGGGGCGGGTCGTGCAGCGTGGAGACTCGATCTCGATTCATGCGGAACTCGTGGACACCCGCGACGGGCGCAGGATCTGGGGCGAGCAATATGACGCGAAGATGACAGGCATCCTGACCGTCCAGGACGACATCGCGGAGAAGATCTCGGACCAGTTGCGAAGTCGGCTGACCGGGGACGAGAGGCAACGCCTTACCAAGCGGTACACCGAGAATACCGAGGCCTACCAGCTCTATCTCAAGGGCCGCTACTACTGGAACAAATTCACGCGCGAGGGCTACGACAAGAGTCTGGAGTACTACCGCCAGGCCATCGACAAGGACTCGACCTACGCCCTCGCCTACGCAGGAGTGGCGGACACCTACGTCTCGCTGCTGTGGGAGGGATACCTCCGCGCAGCGGAAGCGCTGCCGAAGATCGAGGCGGCGAGCAAGAAGGCCCTAGAGATCGACGCGTCGCTGGGTGAGGCCCACCTGAGCCGGGGCTCCTTGCTGTTGACGCAGTGGGATTCCGTTTCCGCCCTCAAGGAGTACCATCGTGCCGTCGAGCTCACCCCCGGATTCTTGACGGGGCGCCGTTTCTACGCGAACGCGCTCCGGTCGATGAGGCGGTTCGACGAAGCGATCGCGGAGATGCGGCAGGCGCAGGAGCTGGACCCTCTCTCGGTCGAAACCAACGAGGGCCTCGGAGCCACGTACTACCAGGCCGGCCGCTACGACGACGCCATCGCGCAGCTCAAGAAGACCTTGGAGATCGAGCCGAACTACGGCCGGGCTCACGAGCTGCTGGCCGAGGTCTATGGCCGGAAGGGGATGCAAAAGGAGGCCGTCGCCGAATGGCAGCAGACGTTCGTCCTCAACGGTGACAAGGAGGGTGCCGAGGCTCTAGGTGAGGACTTCAAGGCCCTTGGATTCGAAGCCGTGATGCGGCAGCTCTACCACTCCACCCTCGATTCCTTCAAGGAGACCGCGAAGACCGGCTACCTCTCGCCCCTCAACTTCGTGGCTCCCTACGCCAAGCTCGGCGACAAAGACCAAGCGTTTGCCTGGCTGGACAAAGCCTACGCCGAGCGATCTCCATGGCTCGTCTTTCTCAGGTCCGATCCCGATTTCGACAACCTGCGCTCGGACCCGCGTTTCGACGCGCTCGTCCGGCGAGTGGGGTTGGCCCCGTGAGGGGCCGCTCATGATGGGTCGGTTTCGAGCCGCAAGCGGGACGAACGGTCCGCAGCGTTGACCTGCCACTGACCCAACCCTAAGATGGCCGCACCGTCGGGGGGCCATCTCCATGATCGGCCAGACGCTCGGTCACTATCGAATCGAGTCGCAGCTGGGAGCCGGAGGCATGGGCGTCGTGTACCGGGCGCACGACCTGAAGCTCGAGCGAGCGGTCGCGATCAAGGTGGTCAACGAGCGCCTCTCTTCGGAACCGAGGGCCCGCGACCGTCTCCTGCGTGAGGCCCGCACGGCCTCCGCCCTCAACCACCCTCACGTCTGCACCGTCTACGAGGTTGGCGAGGCGGATGGCCAGGTCTTCATCGTGATGGAGTACGTCGCGGGCCAACCCCTGAGCGCGCTCCTTTCCGAGCCCAGACCCAACGAGATGGTCGCGCGGTACGGGATCCAGATTGCCGACGCCCTCGCCCACGCCCACGAACGCGGCATCGTTCACCGCGACCTCAAGACCGGCAACGTGATGGTCACCCCCGAAGGGCGAGCCAAGGTCCTCGATTTCGGCCTGGCCAAACGACTTCCAGCGGAGGACCTGTCGGAGCAGGCGACCAAGTCCGGAGACTCCTTGACCCAGGCCGGCCATCTCGTGGGCACACTGCACTACCTGGCACCGGAGGTGCTTCGGGGCCAGCCCGCCGACGCCCGTACCGACATCTGGGCTCTGGGCGTGGTGCTCTACCAACTCGTCTCGGGCGAGCTCCCATTCACGGGGCGCACGCACTACGAGGTCACTGGCGCGATCCAGAGCGAGCCCCCGGCGACTCTCTCCCCCCGTGTGCCGGCGGCCCTTCAGGCCGTCATCCTGCGCTGCCTGGCCAAGGAGCCCGGTCAGCGCTACCAGCGGGCGAGCGAAGCGCGCGCGGCCCTCGAGGCGGTCCAGTCGGGGTCCTTCAACGTCGAGCAGGCGGCGCGTCGGGAGACGGGCTGGTCGCGGTGGTTCCCATGGGGTGCAGGCATCACAGCCGTCTTGGTGCTGGGCCTCCTTGGGACGCGCTTCTTCGCGAATCGTGGGCAGAGCATCGACTCCATCGCCGTGCTGCCCTTCGCCAACGTCGGAGGTGATCCGGGGATGGAGTATCTGAGCGACGGGGTCACGGAGGGCGTGATCGGAAGCCTGTCGCGCATCCCGAAACTCAAGGTCATCGCCTTCACCTCGGTCTTGCGCTACAAGGGTCGGTCAGTCGATCCGCAGGAGGTCGTCCGCGAGCTGCCGGTCGCCGCTATCCTGACCGGTCGCATTCTCCAGCACGGTGACGACCTGTCGGTCACCGCGGAACTGGTGGACGCCCGCGACCGGAGCCGCCTCTGGGGCGAGCAGTACGACCAGAAGGCGACGAACCTCCTGGCAGTGCAGGACGACATCTCGCAGAAGATCTCGGAGCACCTGCGGCAGCACCTGACCGGCGAGGAGCAGGGGCGCCTCAAGAAGCGATACACGGATGACGCCGAGGCTTATCAGCTCTACCTCAAAGGGCGTTACCACTGGGAGCAGTTCACCCCCGAGGGTTACGAGAAGAGCCTCGAGTACTTCCAACAGGCCATCGACAAAGATCCCAACTACGCGCTCGCCTATGCCGGCATGGCGCAAACGCTCGGCGCCATGACCATCGAGGGCCTGATCACTCCGAGGCAGGGCCGGGAGCAGGCGCAGGCCGCGCTCGGCAAGGCGCTAGCCATCGACGACACGCTGCCAGAAGCGCACTTATCCATGGCCGTCGTGACAGCCTCGGACTGGCGGTGGCCGGCGGCCGAGAAGGAATTCAAGCGCGCCCTCGACTTGAACCCCGCGTTGATCGCGGCTCGTCGCTACTACGCACAGAACCTGAGGAACCTCGGACGCTGGGACCAGGCCATCCAATTGATGAAGAGAGAGCTGGAGCTCGATCCGCTCTCCGTGGAGACGAACAACAACCTGGGCCAGCTCTACTACTGGGCAAGACGCGACGACGAGGCCATCGAGCAATTCCGCAAGACCCTGGAGATCGATCCGAACGCGGCGAGCGTCCACGACGCCCTTGCAGATGCCCTCGCGCGCAAGAAGCTCTTCCCGCAAGCCCTGGCGTCCAAGCGCCGTTCGCTCGTGCTCGGCGGGGACGACGAGGGCGCAGACACTCTCGGCTCCGATGAAACGGCGGACGGCTATAGGAAGGGCATCCGCGCGCTCGCCCGGAAGCAATTGACGCTGCTCGAGGGGCAGTCGAAGGAGAGCTACATCTCTCCCATGGCTTTTGCCCAACTCTACACGGCGCTGGGCGACAAGGAACGTGCCTTTGCCTGGCTCGAGCAGGCCTATCAGGAGCGATCTCCCTGGCTCGCTTATATCGTCAACGACCCCGCCTTTGACTCGCTCCGCCCTGACCCGCGTTTCGGCGAGCTCGTGAGGCGCGTGGGGTTCGGCGCGTGATGGAGGAGCCCCCGTCATGATCGGCAAGACGCTCGGTCACTACCGGATCGAATCGCAACTGGGCGCCGGGGGCATGGGTGTCGTCTATCGCGCCCACGACGAGAAGCTCGAGCGCACGGTGGCGATCAAGGTCGTGGGCGAGCGTCTGGCTTCGGAGCCCAACGCCCGCGAACGTCTCCTGCGTGAAGCCCGCACCGCGTCGGCCCTCAACCACCCCCACATCTGCACTGTCCACGAAGTCGGCGAAGCCGACGGCCTGGTCTTCATCGTCATGGAGCACGTGGCAGGCCGGTCCCTGAGCGCCCTCCTCTCGGAGCCGCGACCGATGGAGATGGTGGTCCGCTACGGGATCCAGATCGCCGACGCGCTGGCCCACGCTCACGAGCGGGGCGTCGTGCATCGCGACCTCAAGACCGGCAACGTCATGCTGACGCCCGAGGGCCGGATCAAGGTCCTCGACTTCGGCCTGGCCAAGCGCCTTCCCACCGAGGACATCGACCAAAGCCCGACGCGGACGGAAGGGTCCCTCACGGAGGACGGCCAGGTCGTCGGCACGCTCCACTACATCGCCCCGGAGATCCTTCGGGGGCAGGCGGCGGACGCCCGGGCCGACATCTGGGCGCTGGGTGTGCTCCTCTACGAGCTGGCGATGGGCGACCTCCCCTTCCAGGGCAGGACCCGCTTCGAGGTGACACACGCGATCCTGGGAGAAGCGCCAACGGCCCTCTCGGAGAAGATCCCCGCCGGGCTGCGGGCCGTCATCCTGCGCTGTCTGGCCAAGGAGCCCGGCCAGCGCTACCAGCGGGCGAGCGAGGTGCGGGCGGCCCTCGAAGCCATCGAGTCAGGCTCGAGTGCCCCCGCGATAGCCCCGGAGCCTCCGGCCTCCCGCCGGTGGCGGATCTGGAGCGCGGGTCTGGTGGCCGTGGTCCTTCTGCTGGCATGGTTCGGTTGGGCGCGGTTCTTCGTCAAGCCCTCCATCGAATCGGTCGCGGTCCTGCCGTTCGTGAACGTCGGGGCCGACCCCGAGCAGGAGTACCTGAGCGACGGTATCGCCGAGAGCGTGATCGCGAGCCTCTCGCAGATCGCGAGCCTCCGGGTCATCGCGTTCGGCTCCGTGGCCAGGTACAAGGGGCACGACCTCGATGCCGGCAAGATCGGACGGGAGCTGAAGGTGGCCGCCGTGGTGATGGGCAAGGTCGAGCAGCACGGGAACATGCTTGTGATCCGGGCGGACCTGGTCGACGCGGCCGACGGGCGGGAGCTGTGGGGCCAGAAGTTCAGCCGGAAGGCGAGCGATCTCCTGTCCGTACAGGACGACATCTCCAGCGAGATCGTGAGCAACCTGCGCCAGAGCCTCACCGGGGAAGAGCGCAAACGCGTGGCCAGGCATCCTACGGAGAACTCCGAAGCGTACCAGCTGTACCTCAAGGGCAACTTCTATCACCTGAAACAGAACACGCTGGAGGACTACAACAAGGCTCTGGACTACTACCAGCAGGCCATCCAGAAGGATCCCGCCTTCGCGCTCGCCTATTCAGGCCTGGCCGATCTCTACACGTCGATGGCGTTCGTGGGCGCGATCCCCCCCAAGGAGGCCTCCGAAAAGGCCCGGGCGGCCATTCACCGAGCCCAGGAGATCGACGAGACTCTCCCCGCGGTCCACCTCTCGCGGGCCGTCCTCGCCTGGGGATTCGATTGGGATTGGTCGACGGCCGAGAACGAGTGCCAGCGCGCCTTCGAGCTGAACCCGAACGACTCAGGAGCGCATTTCTTCTGCGGCCAGTGCTCCAGGGCGCTGGGGCGCTTCGACGAAGCCATCTCCCGGATGAAGAGGGCCGAGGAGGTCGATCCGCTCTCGGCCGAAATGGGACGAAGCCTCGGGGACACCTACTATTGGGCCGGCCGCTACGATCAAGCGATCACGCAGTTCCGGAAGGTGCTCGAGCTGGCCCCCCAGGACTCCCAGACTCACGACCATCTTGCCGACGTCTACGCGCGAAAGGGCATGCACAAGGAGTCCATCGCCGAGCGGCAGCAGGCGTTCGCTCTTCAGGGTGACAAGGAGTCCGCCGATGGCCTGGGGCAGGATTTCGAAAGGCTCGGGTTCGAGCGCGTCATGCAGCAGCAGAACCAGACCATCCTCGACGACGCGAAAGAGCGCTCAAGGACCGCCTACGTCTCGCCCTTTGAGTTTGCCTTGGCCTATGCGCGGCTCGGCGACAAGGATCAAGCCTTCACGTGGCTCAACAAGGCCTTCGAGGAGCGATCTCCTTGGCTGACCTACATCAAGACGGATCCGGCCTCCGAACCCCTCCGCTCGGACCCGCGTTTCGCGGACCTCTTGCGGCGGATCGGTCTCCCTAGGGATCCCTGAAGGATCGCGGCGCAGCCCAACCCTGTCCACGGCCAGGCCGCGAGGCATTAAGTCCTTCTGTTGCAATTCCCTGGAGCCCAAGCTATAAATGAACCTTCCTGGGGATACGTCTGCACCGGCCAGGTTCGACGCGCTAGAGGAGGCTCACGGATGGCGGCGCCCGACATCGTCATGTACGAGGAGGAGTTCAACCAGATCAAGCAGGTGATCTCCAAGCTCCGGGTCGATGCCAACTCGAAGGTCGTGTTCCTCGTCGACAAGAACGGCCAGCAGATCGCCGCCCACGGCGAGATCGAGAACCTCGATACGACGTCCCTCGCTTCGCTGACCGCCGGCAACGTCGCGGCCACCGACGGTCTCGCTAAACTCATAGGGGAGAAGGAGTTCTCGATCCTCTTCCACGAAGGGGAGAAGGACAACATCCACATCTCCATCGTGGCCCAGAGGGTAATCCTCGTCGTCATCTTCGACGAGCGATCGTCCCTCGGCCTTGTGCGCCTTCGCGTGAAGAAGGCCTCACAGGAGTTGAACGAAGTCTTCGCGCGGATCATGGCGAAGGTGGAGCGCGAAAAGGCCCAGGTGGGAGGGGCCTTCGAGAGCCCCTTTGCCGAGATCACCGACGAGGACATCGACAGCCTCTTCAGCGAGTAGGGACCCGGCGAGCCGATGACCTTCATCAACTACGCGTCGCGGGAAATCAACTGCAAGATCGTGTACTACGGGCCGGGTCTCTGCGGCAAGACCACGAACCTGCAGTACATCTACGACAAGACCAACCCCAACGCCAAGGGGAAGCTGATCTCCCTCGCGACCGAGACCGACCGTACCCTCTTCTTCGACTTCCTTCCCCTGGAGCTCGGCACGGTGCGGGGCTTCAAGACCCGCTTCCACCTCTACACGGTCCCCGGCCAGGTGTTCTACGACGCGAGCCGGAAGCTGATCCTGAAGGGCGTGGACGGCGTCATCTTCGTGGCCGACAGCCAGGTCGAGCGCATGGACGCCAACGTCGAGGCCGTGGAGAACCTGGTCGTCAACCTGAAGAGCCAGGGCTACGACCTGATGAACATCCCCTACATCCTCCAGCTCAACAAGCGTGATCTTCCGAACGTGGCGTCCGTGGACGAGATGAAGCGCCTGCTGGTCCGCCGCAACGAGCCCGTGGTCGAGGCGGTAGCCCCCAAGGGCGTCGGCGTCTTCGAGACCCTGAAGGGCGTGGCCAAGCTCGTCCTCTCGGAGCTGACGAAGACCGGCTAGCTCCCGCGCCTCAGCCCTCCGGCTGGTAGACGAGACCCAGGCGATAGAGCCCGGGCGGAACGTCCAGCGCGACGCAACCCAGGTTGTCGAGGCGTCCCTCGTGGCTTTGCCCCGTCTCCCCGCTGACGAGACTCAGGACGAAGTCGCGCAGCAGCGGCAGCTCCGGCAGCTGGAACTGGAGGAGCGTCTTCACCTCTCCGCCGGGCGCCTCCTCGTGGAGCACGCGCACCGGACCGTAGTCCTCGAGGGCGGTCAAGTCCTCGGGAATGCGGATCTGCGGCGTCGCGTGACCGAGGCGCTCCCTCAGATACTGCTGCACGGTCACCTCGACCTCCATGAGGCGATAGAGGGCGCGGGTGACCTTGTTCTTCCGGATCAGGGCCAGGAGCCGCGTCGAGACGAGGTCGTTCGCCATCGCGTAGGCACCGGAGTCGATGAGCGCCGCCAGCTGCTCGATGCTTCGGAAGACGAGGTCGCCCTCCGACGGCGCCAGATGCACGCTCGAGATCTCGAGGAGGATGTTCTCCAGGTTCCGCAGCGCTGCGCGTCCCTCCACGCGTTCGCCGTCCTGGCCCGCGAAGTCGTGGTAGGCGATGTTCAGCATCGTGGGCGCCAAGCGGAAGAAAGCGCGCTTGATCTCCCGCGAGGCGTCGGGCCGGAGCGTCGGGATGAGGGCCTGGATGAAGACCACGAAGTTCTCCACGTCCTCCACCGCACCCCGTCGGGGGCTCGCGCGGCAGGCCTCGACGAGGGCGTCGGTGCGGGCGCGGAAGATCGGCTCGGGGAGGTCCTGGAACGCGGCCGTGTCGAGGGGAAGGTCGCCTCCCGGAGGAGGCGCCAGGAACTCCGAGAGGTGCGCGTGAAGGTCCACGGCGGCGGGCGCCAGGGCATGCCCCTCCCCCGCGTTCGCCAGCCCCTGGAGCTCCTCCAGGAAGGCGTCGTCGAAGAACTGCTCCACCGCCCCGGCCTGCTCGCCGCTCACCGCCCCCAATGTAACCCAGGCGAGGCGGTCGTTGACAGCCTCAGGGAGCGGCTTCTATACTTCAGGTTTGCCGTGAGTCCGGCCCCGTTCCTCAGTAGCTCAGCGGTAGAGCATCCGGCTGTTAACCGGAGGGTCGTAGGTTCGAATCCTACCTGAGGAGCCAATTCCCGCCTGAGTCGTCAACGACTTCCCGCCGCCGTCCTGGCGAATGTCCCTCAACTGTCCCTTTTCGTCTTCGGCCTGAGTCGGCTGGATTGCGAGATACGCGTCCGCGCGTAGCAGCGCATCTTCGCTGAGACAGATTCAGGCCTAATGTCCGGGTGGGTCTTCAAGGACGGGCCGTACACCGGTAATGACGTCCCGACGCCAAACGGGATGCCGTGCTACACCGAGGGGCAATTCCAGGCGACGCCCCCTACCCTCTAGACGACGTCGCGTTCCAGATCGACCGCGAGCCATGAGGGCTGCGCTGGCGAGCACCCTGCCGGAACTTTTTGAGCGGCGTCAGGTTGCTCCAACTATCAATCAAGACGCCGCGCTTTTCGCTTGACTGGCGTCGATGCGTACGCGTAACCTTGGCTGCTCTGGCGCGCGTAGTGCTCGTCAGATGATCGTAGGAGGCCACCGATGCTTGCGTCACACGCCGAATTGACAGCGTCGAGCCTCCCCCGCGCCGGTCGCTAGCCTAATCGGCTGCCTCCGCTAGGGGGCCAGGCTCCTCAAAGAAAGCAACGCCGTTTCAGCAGGCGGAGTGTGTTTTTCACACACCTCGCCTGAAGGAGTGCGTGTGTCTTTTCAAAGGACGCGGGAACACCGATTCCCGCGAAGGGGAGAAGTGCGTACGGACGAGGAAGCCAACCCGAGGCGCTTTTTCGACGAGACGGATCGATCGGGGAAGAGGAATTGGAAGGTGCAACAGCTCTGTAAGCAGGTGGAAAGGGCGGCGGCGGTCACACTAGCGGGCGAGTGTGAGGGCGATGCCCTGCTAGGCGCGGCCGTGGCGTTCGTCGAGCCGGCGCCAGACTCCAGCCGACTGATGGCGATGGTGGTCCTGGCCCCGGGGAAGGCTATGGGTGACCTTGCGGAAGCGAGGGCGGCATTGGCCCGATCGGCCGCCTCCTTCCGCGAAGAGGTGGCGCGGACCATCCATCGGAAGCGGGTTCCCGAGATCGTGTTCGACGTGCGACTGAGCGAGGAGGTGTGTCGTGAGTGACGTGCCCGATGCAGCGGTTCGGTACTGGGTCGAGAGACCGCTGCCGCATGACGTGGAGGTCGCCATCGAAAGGCTGTCCCATAGCGACGACGTGCGCCATGTGGCGGTGATGCCGGACGTCCACCTCGCGGCGGACGTGTGCGTTGGCATGGTCGTGGCGACCGCGAACGCTCTCTACCCAAACGCTGTGGGTGGCGACATCGGATGCGGGGTCGCGGCCATCGCCTTCGACGGCGAAGCAGCCCTGCTGGACAACGAGCGGGACGCGGCGGCGATCCTCGCCGGGCTCTACCGCCAGGTCCCGCTCATCCGCCACAGCAGGAAGCACGGCCCTCGGCTTCCCGCGGCCCTCGATGCCGCTCGCTTGAGCTCTCCACGTCTCGATAGCCTCAAGCAGAGCGAGGGAGCTCTCCAGATCGGGACGCTGGGCCGGGGGAACCACTTCGTCGAGCTACAAGCCGATGAGACGGGGCGCCTGTGGCTGATGGTTCACAGCGGCTCCCGCGGCATGGGCCAGGCGATCCGGGATCACCACCTCGGTCAGTGTTCAGCGGGTCGCAACGGACTCCGATTCCTGAGCGCCGATGGACCGGCTGGGCGCGCCTACCTGCAGGACCTGGCGTGGGCGTTGGACTACGCGGAGGTGAGCCGGTCGGCCATGGTCCATGCCGTCCGTGACGTGGTCGAGGACGTGCTCGGGACCGTGGCCGACGAAGCGTCCTATGTGTCGTGCAACCACAACCACGTCCGCCGCGAGACCCACTTCGGGGAGCCCCTGTGGGTTCACCGCAAGGGGGCGATGTCCGCTGCAGAGGGCGAGCGCGGCCTGATTCCCGGATCCATGGGGACGCACAGCTTCCACGTCGACGGGCGAGGCTGTGAGGAGGCGCTGTCTTCGAGCGCTCACGGTGCTGGGCGACGGCTGAGTCGTACGGAAGCCCGGCGCAGCCTGTCTGCCAAGGAGGTCACGCGGGAGTTGCGTGGGGTCTGGTTCGATCATCGGCTCGCGCCGCGGCTCCGGGAGGAAGCGCCGTCCGCCTACAAGGACATCGACGACGTGCTCCGGGCACAGCACGAGCTCGTCCGTATCGTTCGCAAGCTGCGGCCCCTTCTTTGCTTCAAGGGAGCCTAGCCATGGCCACGAAGAATCTGGCTCGGACGGTCGTCGAGGGAGGCCGGGACACGTACTCCAAGCTCTATCGAAAGCTCCGCAACCGAAGCGAGAGGCGGCTCCGGTTCGATCTGGAAGGCGACGTGATGCACGGGCAGGAGCGCGTGGGCGGGTCCAGAGGTTTCGCGGACCGTTCATTATTATGCCTTGTTCATTAGTAATGAACGCATGGCTTTCGCCCACGGGTGTCAAGGTGGACATCGTCCCGGCCGGTCCGGGTCTTCTCGCGGCCGGGTCGCTGACCTGGCCCGAGAGCGGCCATCGCATGACCCTGCTTGGACTCCGGTTGGCGTTCGACAACCGCGTGCGCATCGCAGTCGACGACAGGCATTCCATCAACGTAGCGTCCATACCAGGCATCGTCGTGCTGAAAATGGTTGCCTTCCTCGATCGCCCCGACCGCGAGGACGACCTCACGGACATCGCGCAGGTCCTCGAAACTTATCTCGGCCCGGTTGACGACAGGCGGTGGGAGCTATCCACCGACTTCGACAACGCCAGCGCCTTTGCTCTGGGCATGGACGTGGGCTCGCTGGTCAACCCGCAGGAGCGAGACGTCGTGACGAGGTTCGTCGCGAAGGCGCGGGACGAAGAGGACCGCCATCGGACTCACGCCCTGCTGATTCGGAATGGACCTTGGCTCTGGAGGGAACACCCGGAGGTGCTGTTCGATCGGCTGGCGGCCTTCGAGAAGGGGATGCTCGAGGTCCTTTCGTCAGGTCAGCTGCCTTCACCGAATGGTCGATGATGAATGACGGTGGGGTCGGCACTGCCCCTCAACTGTCCCTCTTCTGGGTCAGAATCGGGCCAAGTCGGTCCTGAACGGCAGTCGTCTAAGTGGGCTTCCGATCTGGATCGTGTGGGTCCGAGTCGGCTGGCGTCGGGGGGTCTTCCTCGGTTCGAATCCTACCTGAGGAGCCAAGCCCTCTTTGGCTTCCCGTCGGCCCGGAGCCGTCGATCGCCGCCGTCGGTGCCCGTTGGCGCGGAGCCGATCAGGCTTTGGCCTTGAGCATCCCGTGCATGGTGAGCCAGCTCACGAAAGCATTGAACCAGCCGGTGCTGGTCGTCTCCTTGGGGTACATGCCGAAGCCGTGACCACCCTGTTCATAGAGGTGGAACTCGGCCGGCTTCTTGGCCGCACGCCAGCAGTCGATCAGCCCGATACCGCCATTGGCGAAGAAGGGATCGTCGGCGGCGAGCGCGACGAACAGGGGCGGAGCGTCGGCCGGGACGGTCACCGCAGCCAGGGGACCGTAGATGTTGCCGATGAACGCCGGCTTGGCGTCCTCCCCGACCAGGGCGGTGGCCATGGTGAGCATTGCCCCGGCCGAAAAACCGACCATGCCGATGCGGTCCGGATCGATCCTCCACTCGGCGGCGCGGCGCCGGATCATGGCGAAGGCGGCGCGGGAGTCCGCGATCTGCGGCGCGAGCCTGGCCAAAAACGGGCCCTGCGAACGCACAGGCGGTCGCTAGAACGGCCGCCCCGAACGGGCCCCCCCTTGCCGAAATGAATGTCGCACGCTTAGCCATGGCTGTTTGACTCCTCCTGGGGACTCCTCAGGTCGCGCCCGGGAGCCCGTGAAATTGTCAGACAAGATGAGAATTGGCCAAGGCAGCTGATCCCAGGCATTCCGGAAGGATCCCCACGAGGCCGCTTCGGCCGGCAAGTCGCCCGGATGATCACGCAAGCGCGGCGTCTGAGCCCCGAGCTATCTTGATTGCGGAGCGCGGCTCCCGCATAGTTCGGCCCATGAAGGCCCGTTCCGCACGATGGAGAGGCGGGCGGCTCTGGCTGGTCCTCCTGGCTTGCACGGCCTGCACGCCCAGCCGGCAGGTGTGGTTCGCTCCAAACCGCGAAAGCGTCGACATGCTGGACCTCTTCTCACGACCGGAGCAATGGGAGCGGGCTCGAGGGCAGATCGACGTCCTGCAGTTCTATTCCCAGCACTTGGCCTTTGCCAGCCCAGACGACTGTCCCCTCTGCGGCCCGAACGTGGCATCGGGCTTCGCGGCCGCCGGGGCCTTCCCGAAGCTCAGCGCCTGGCACATCGCGGTCGCCATGGAGGCGCCAGCTCTCAAGCCGTTTGCATGCACTTTTGACGAGATACTTCCCTACGTCGAACGCGCCCTCGACAACGCCGCGGCCCAAGGGGGTGTCACACGATACCTCTCCCTCGACGAGCCGCTCGCAAGCAGCACGGCCTGTTCCTACGACACGGCCGCGGCGGCGGTGCAAACAGCGGGCTTCATCCACGCGATGCGCGGCCGCCATCCCGGCCTGTCCATCGGCGACGTGGAGGCCTATCCGTTGTACAGCGTCCGAGCCCTCGAGGAATGGATCGACGCCCTCACGGTGAACGAGGCCACGCCCCAGTTCTTCCACCTCGACGTCGACCATCGATTCACCGATTCCGAGGGGCGGGACGTCACGGCTGACCTCGCGGCGCTCAGGGCCTTTTGTTTGGCGCGCCACATCTCCTTCGGCGTGCTCCTGTCCGGAGAGGACGGCGTCGACGAGAGTGGGTACTACCAGGACGTGCTCGCCTGGACCGAGAAGGTGCGGGCGGCCGTGGGGCAGCCGGAGCACGCGGTATTCCAGAGCTTCTCCATGTCGAGAGATGGACTGTTCACCGTGCCGCGCAACCTTCCGGAGGACGACCCGAACATCTTCAGCCATACGCGCCTGCTGAACGACGGCCTGGAGGTGTTCAAGCGCTGAGACGCCGTCCGACCCGAGCAGGGGAGCTTGAAGGTCTAGCGCCTGTTCACCGCGAGCCAGGGCGTGGCGCGGTAGGAGTCTGCAATGACCCAGCCACCCGCCGTGATCGTCCAGGAGACGACGAACTCGACCCAATGCTGGTCGCTGACGTGGCCCGCGGCCAGGATGGGTCCCCACACCAGTAGGGTGAACAGGCCGATCTGGAGCACGGAGAGCGTGACCGCCAGCCTCGCCCACACCCCGACGAGCACGGCCGCGCCCCCCGCGAGGAAGGTGGCGCCGGTGAAGTAAGCCCAGAACACGTGGGCCGGCAGCCAGGCGGGCACCAGCGGCGCGGTCAGGTTGAGGTAGGCGAAATGGGACAGGCCGAAGGCGATCAAGGCGAGGGCGTACAGCACCCGCGCCATGCGCACGCCCTTGTCGCCGATGGCGAAAGGGAGCCACCGCTTGTCCCAATCGGCGGCGAACAAGGCATACAGGACCCAGGCGCCCGCCACGATCACCGCGGTCTCGCCGCATGTTTGGTAGGACCCTTCCTCGGTGGGCGCCTGGAGGATGAAGCGCGCCTTGAACACCAGCAACCAGAGCAGGAGATAGACGAACAGCGCACGCGCCGCGATGGCGGCTGCGCGTGGCCAGAGGAGGCCAATGCCACACGCCAGGGAGGTGAAGGAGCAGAGATAGGCCAGCGCCTCGCGCGCGGGTAGGCCCTCGGGAACCGGCTGCCAGATCGGCGCGAAATCACCCTTCGCCAGACCCAGGATGCCGAGGGCAATCATGGTCGCCCCAAAGACCGCATGACCCACGCTTGCGATGCGCATCGTCCGCTCCTCCGGTGGTTCCAGTGCACCCGGACCAGGCATCCGTTGTACGCCAGATCCCGCCATTCGCAAGGGTGCCCGTGCAGCTCATGCCGCCAGGTGCGGCGCCAGACCCAGACCCTCCTGTCGCAGGGCATCGGCGCGCCCGCGGCGAGCTATGAGGTAGTACACGACAGGCACCGCGATGCGCGAGAGGAGGGTGGCCGCGACCTCCCCCATCATCAGGCTGATGGCAAGGCCCTGGAAGATCGGATCGAACAGGATGACGAGCGAGCCCACCACCACCGCCGCCGCCGTGAGCAGCATGGGGCGAAACCGCACCGCTCCCGCCTCCACCACCGCCTCCTCCAACGCCATCCCCTGCCGCAGCTTCAACTCGATGAAGTCCACGAGGATGATCGAGTTCCGCACGATGATCCCGCCCCCCGCGATGGCCCCGATCAACGAGGGCGCGGTGAAGAACGCTCCAAACAGGAAGTGCCCGGGGAGGATGCCGATGAGGGAGAGCGGGATGGGCAGCAGGATCGCGATCGGAGCCGTGTAGCTCTGGAACCAGCCGATCACCAGCATGGCGATCAGGACCAGGACGACCGCGAAGGCGATCCCGAGGTCGCGGAAGATCTCGTAGGTGATCTGCCATTCGCCGTCCCACTTGAGGGCGGGGCGGTCGCTGGTGGGCGGCGCCGCGATGGCGTAGCGCTCCACGCGATCTCCGTGCGGCAGCGCGAGCGCGTCGATCTTTCGGTTCAGGACAAAGATCGCGTACACCGGGCTCTCCCGAGCGCCCGCCAGGTCCCCGAAGACGTAGACGACCGGCTTCAGGTCCTTGTGCACGATCGGCTGGGGCTCGGGATCGCTCACGGCGTGGCCCAGCGCCCCGAGCGCCACCGCGCCGCCGGGAGAGGGCACGCGCAGGGAGAGCCGCCGGGAGAGGCTCGCCCGGTCGGCCGCGGACAGACGCACGCGCACCGGTACGGGCTCGCGCGGCGAGGCATCGGCGAGCCGGGACACGTCGCGACCGACGCCCGGTCCCGCGAACGTCTCCGCGACGAGGGCCACGGACGCGCCCTCCAGTCCGGCCTTCTCGGCGTCGACCTCCAGGCGGGTCCGCGGCCGCCGCGCCTCCAGCGAGTCGCTCACGTCGACGACACCCTCCGTGCTCTCGAACAGGCCGCGCACCGAGCGGGCCAGCGACTCGCGCTGTTTCGCGTCCGGGCCATAGATCTCCGCCACCAGCGTGTCAAGAACGGGCGGCCCGGGCGGGATCTCGATCACGGCCACCCTCGCGCCCTGGGTCCGGGCGATAGCCTGGAGCGCGGGCCGGACCGACTTGGCGAAGTCGTGGCTCTGCATCCGACGTTCCGACTTCCCGACGAGGTTGACCTGCAGATCGGCGCCCGACGGCGCGCGGCGGAGGAAGTAGTGACGCACGAGGCCGTTGAAACTGAAGGGCGCCGCTGTGCCAGCGTAGAGCTCGACGTCCTTCACCTCCGGCAGCGTAACCAGGTGGTCGCGCAGGCGGCGGGCCGTCTCGAGCGTCACCTCCAGGGGAGTGCCTTCGTCCTGGTCCACCAGCACCTGCAGCTCGCTCTTGTTGTCGAAGGGCAGCATCTTCATGCGCACCGCGCCCAGGGCCACGAGGCCGATCGACCCCAGGAGCAGGACGAGCACGACGGCCAGGAACACGAGCCGTGCCTTCGGCTCCTTCACCAGCGCGTTCATCGTGCGCCGGTAGAGGCGCGTGACCGCGCCCTCCCTGCGGCCCTCCTTCGCGGGCGAGGCGTGCCCGCGGAAGATCCGGTGCGCCGCCCACGGGGACACCACGAAGGCGACGGCGAGGGAAAAAAGCATGGCGGCGGACGCCCCGGTGGGGATCGGGCGCATGTACGGACCCGAAGGCCCGCGCACGAACGCCATGGGCAGGATGGCCGCGATCACCGTGAACGTGGCGAGGATCGTGGGATTGCCCACCTCGTCCACCGCCTCCAACACCGTCCGCGTGAACGGCCGGGCCGGCTTCTCGCGATGGTGGCGCTCGATGTTCTCGACCACCACGATCGCGTCGTCCACGAGGATGCCGATGGAGAAGATCAGCGCGAACAGGGTGATGCGGTTCAGGGTGTAGCCAGCCACGTAGTAGATGAAGAGGTTCAGGGCAAGCGTGACCGGAACCGCGATGCCGACCACCATCCCGCTGCGCCAGCCCATGGCCAGGGACACAAGGGCGACCACGGACAGGGTCGCGATGAGCAGGTGCTCGACCAGCTCGTTGCTCTTCTCGCGCGCCGTCTCGCCGTAGTTGCGCGTGACGTCCACGCGGACGTCCGCCGGAAGCAGCCTCGGACGGAGGGTGTCCAACTTGGCCAGGGCCTGCTCGGCGAGGGCGGTCGCGTTGGCGCCCGGGCGCTTGGCGAGCGCCAGGGTCACGGCGGGATGCTCCACGCCGGCGGGGGCATCCGCGGTTGCGCCGCCCGCTCCGCGGGCCAAGGACACAAACGAGGTTGTCTCGTCCGGTCCATCCACGACGCGGGCCACGTCACGCACGTAGACAGGCCGGCCGGTCTGCACGCCGACGATCACGCGGCCCACGTCCTCCGCGCTCCGCAAGAGGGGGCCAGCCTCCAGGTTCACCTCGCGGTTGCCACGTACGGACGTACCCGCCTGCATACGCGCGCCGCCCGACTGAAGGGCGCCCGTGAGCGCGACCCAGGTCACGCCCTTCCCCGCCATGCGGTCCGGGGACGGCTCGACGCGCACCACCCTCGGCTCGCCTCCGATGACGGTGGCCTTCGTCGTGTCCGGCAGCTCCGACAGCTCCTGCGCCAGCTCCTGGGCGATCGGACGCAGCGCGTCGCTGTCGAGCGTCGGGCTCCAGAGCGTGAGGGCCAGGAACGGGACGTCGTCGATCGAGTGCAGCTCGACGCTGGGCGGACTCGCGCCCGGCGGCAGCTGTCCGCCGAGCGCGGACAGCCGCTCGTAGACCTTCACCAGGCTCTCCTCGTTCTGCTCGTTCACGAGGAAGCGGACGGTGACGAAGGCCTGGCCGGGGCGCGCCGAGCCGTAAACGTGCTCGACGCGCGAGAGCCCCCACATCGCCTTCTCCAGCGGGTCGAGAATCCGGCTCTGCACCTCCGCCACGTCGGCGCCGGGCCAGGCCACCGCCACGTCCACCATCGGGACCCGGATCTGTGGCTCCTCTTCCCGCGGGGTGGCGAGAAGCGCGAACGCGCCCAGGCCGAGGGCCGCTGCGATGAGCAGCGGGGTCAGCTTGCTGCCGAGGAACGCCTGGGCCAGACGGCCGGCCAGACCGAAGCGCATGGTCATCCCTCCTGCACCGCGGCGCCGTCCACCAGGCCCGACGGGTCGGCCACGACGCGCTCGCCGTCACTCAGGCCGGCTCGGACCTCTACCGTCCCGCCCTCGGACTCTCCCACCGCGATCCAGCGCAGGCGGACGCGCCCCTCGCTCACCACGAAGACACCGGCGAGCCCTCCCCGCCGCACGATGGCGGTCTCGGGAAGGACGAGGCGCGTCTCTCCCGCGACCGCGCCCTTCGCCCTGGGCGCCGCCGCGAGCCACAGGCGCGCGAACATGCCGGAGCGCACACCCGTCGTATTGGGCAGGTCCGCCCGCACCTGGGCGCGATGCGTCACCGCGTCTCCAGCTGGTGCGACCGCACGGATGGTGGCCTCGATCGGGCTCGACTGGCCGTCGACGTCGACCGCGACGTGCTCGCCCGGGGAGAGGCGCGCGACGGCGTCCTCGTCCACAGTGGCCACGATCTCCAGGCCCCCGTCGCCGTCGATCTCGACGAGCGGCGTCCCGGGCATCACGACGTCGCCCACGTTCGCGGGCCGCCCCGCCACCCGGCCTGCGAACGGCGCGCGCAGCTCCGCGTAGCCGAGCGCCTCGCGCGCCGCCTCGGCCGCCGCGCGCGCCGCCGCCGCCCGCGCGTTCGCCTGCTCGGCCTCCCGCGGCGTGGCCGCGCCACGGGACAGGAGCGTCGCCGAGCGCGCCCGGTCCGCCTCCGCGGCATCCCGGTCCGCCCCGGCGGCCGCGAGCGCCGCGCGCAGGGCGCGATCCTCGATGCGCGCGACCACGGCTCCAGCCGAGACCGAGTCGCCCTCCCGGAACGGCAGCGCGATCACAGACCCCGCAACGCGTGCCACCAGCGTCGCACGCTGCCGCGCGCGCACCGTGGCCGGCACGGTCTCCCCGTCGAGCCCGGACGGCCGGACAGGGACCGAGGCCACGAGCCGCGGCGCTTCCGTCGGTACGCTCGCACCCAGCGGCGGCGCGGGCGTCCGATCGCACCCGACCGCCGCCAGCACCACCAGGCCCCCCGCCGCACGGCGGATTGGATCCATTGTCCTCATCGGTCGCTCCCTCACAGGTCTCCGGCTGCCCGATGCAGCGCGGCGTCGGCCAGCCCGACCTCCGTCGAGGCCGCACGCTCCTCCAGCTCCGCCGCGAGCGTCGCGGACTCGGTCTCCAGCTCGTCGGTCAAGGTGGCCAGGCCCGCCTGGCGGCGTTCCTGCACCACGCGCAGCGCCTCCCGCGCCTCCTCGGCCCCGCCCGCGGCCGCCGCGTACCGGTCGCGGGCCGTGCGCGCGCGGCGCCAGGCGAGCGCTACCTCCAGCCGCACCTGGTCCCTGGCGGCCCGCACCTGGCTCTCGGCCGCGCGACGGTCGGCTTCCGCAGCGGCCACGCGTCGCGACCGCGTGGGATCGAACGCCGTCCAGCGGACGGCGGCCCCCACCGTGAACGACTGGCCGCCCGCGGCGGCGAGCGATCCGCGATCGTCCTGGACGAGGCCGTAGGCGCCGAGCGTGGGCCGGCCGCCCCGCGACTCGGCGCGCGCTGCCTCCGCGGCCGCTTCCGCGCGATCGGCGGCGCTCCGCGCCTGCGCGCGTGACGCGAGCGCCTTCGCGGTCCAGGCCGGCAGGTCATCCGCGAGCGGCGTCGGCGGGGTCGCGGCTTCGTGCAACTCGAACGACTCCGTGCCGTCAGCGCCCATCAGGCGGTCCAGGCCGGCGAATGCGGCCGCCCGATCGTCCTCGCGCTGGGCGAGATCCGCCTCGCGCTGCCGCCGCCGCGTCCGGGCGCGCAGGAGATCGGCGGTGAGGGCGGCCCCCGCCTCGACGCGCGCCTGCAGCTCGGCCTCGCGCGCCCGCGCCCCGCCGAGCGCGTGGGCAGTCACGTCGACGGCGGCCTCGGCCAGGCCCGCGCGGCGGTAGGCCTCGATCACCCGAACCCGTAGGTCTTGCACGGCCTCGCTGATGACGGCCGCCTCGGCCCGCGCCTCCGCCGCCTCGGCCCGGCTGGCAGCATGGACCGCGCCGAAGACGTCGATGGGCACGTCGGCGCGCAGCGCGGAGCTCAGGTGCGAGATCGACGCCGGGTCGTTCAGCCGCGAGATCGCGAAGTCGTCCGGGCCGAGCTCGCCGCGTTCCAGCTTCGCCGCGAACACGCGCAGGGGATCATCCGTGCGGAAGGCGTCCACCGACACCGACAGGCGGGGCCAGGACGCGCGGCGGGCGGCAGCGGCGCGCTGCTCCTGCGCCGCCTGGCGCGCCCGTAGCGCGGCCAGCTCCGGGTTGTCGCGCTCGGCCCGGACGAGGGCGTCGGCGAGGGTGAGCGGGACCGGCTTGCCCGCCGCGCCGGCCGTCGCTCCCACCAGGATCAACCACAGTCCTCTTGTGAATCGCACGAGCCTTCCTCCCTGCCGGCAGACTTCACTGTGAGATTCGCCTCGCTGGCTTTCTGCTGCCGTGTTCATGTACGGTGGGAGGGTGTCTTGGTCCCTGATCAACCCGCCGGGAGACATGACCGAAACGCCGGATCGTGATGGAAAGGGGACATGGACGCGCTCTCGGACGCCTTGAGGGTGGCGCATCTCACGGGCGGCGTGTTCCTGCGTGCCGAGTTCTTCGGGCCGTGGTGCATGGCGACGCGGCTGGCGCCCGAGCACTGCGCCCCCAGGCTCGGCCCGGCGTCCCACCTGATGCCCTATCACTACGTGGTCGAGGGGGAGCTCCACGCGCGCGTCGAGGGGGGAGAAACCTTCGTCGTCAGGCCCGGAGGGGCGGTCCTTTTCCCGCGCAACGACTTGCACCTGCTGGGCAGTGACCTTGGCCTTCCGCCGGTGATGGCCCACGACATCATCCAGCCACCCAAGGATGGCGGGCTGTTTTCCATCCATCGCGGCGGCGACGGCGCCCGTACGAGGCTGGTGTGCGGGTTTCTGGGTTGCGACAGCTCGCATGGGAACCCCGTGATTGCGGCCCTGCCCGCCGCGATGCGGCTCAACGTCCAGGAGGGCGCCGCGGCGGAATGGATGCGCTCGACCTTCCACTACGCTGCCGATGAGATCGCCGGCCGCCCGGGATCGGAAGCCGTGCTGGCCAAGCTGTCGGAGCTGCTTTTCGTCGAAGCCGTCCGCCGCTATGCGGAGGCCCTGCCCGAGGGCCAGACCGGTTGGCTTGCCGGCCTACGCGACGACTACGTCGCACGGGCCTTGGCCCTGCTGCACGGCGACGTAGCCCGCTCCTGGACGGTAGACGAGTTGGGCCGCCAGGTCGGGCTGTCCCGATCGGCGCTCGCCGACCGCTTCACGCGCTTGATCGGCGTGGCACCGATGCACTACCTCGCCGATTGGCGCATGCAGGTCGCGGCGCAGGAGCTGCGGAACCGCAGCACCTCTCTCGCCCAGATCGCCAACACGGTCGGCTACGAGTCCGAGGCCGCCTTCTCACGCGCCTTCAAGAAGGCCTTCGGCTCGGCACCCTCGGGGTGGCGGCGTTCGAGGGCGCCCACACGGCGAGATCCGGTCAGGCCGTTCTCCTGATCTCCTTGATCCCCAGCTTGAGTCGGCGCCGCAGCAGGGCCCGCAGCGTGACGCCGTCGGCGTATCCGACCCGCGTGGCTACCTCGTCGACGCTCGCGCCGGTGGTCGTCAGCAGATGCACCGCGCGCTCCACGCGAAGGCTCTGGAAGTATGACAGCGGGGACTTGCCGAGCACGCTCTGCATGCGGCGCGCGAGCGTCCGCTTGCTCGACCCCACGGCCCGTGCCGCCTCGTCGAGCGAGAACCCGCGGGTCAGTGACGCACGCGCCCACGCCTCGAAGCGCTGGACGATGGCGTCGGAATGGACGAGGTGGTCGGCCAGCGCATAGGCCGCCTGCGACGGCCTGGAGTCGACGATGAGATACTTCGCCGTGAGCGATGCGAGCTGCGGACTGACTCCTCGCACCAGCCACAACGCCAGGTCCATGTGACCGAGGGCCGCCCCCGCGGTCACGAAACGTCCGGATCGCACGATCATGTTCGACTCGTCCAGCACCACGCTCGGATAGCGCTGGCGGAAGAGGGGCGCCAGCCACCAGGTAGTCGTGGCGCGCTGACGGTCGAGCAGGCCCGACTCGGCCATCACGAAGGTGCCGATGCAGGCGGCGGTCATCGTGGCGCCGCGCTGGGCCCATTGTCGAAGCACCGCTGAGGCATCACGGACATCCGGTCTGGCCAGCGCCGCCTCCAGCGGACCGGGCATCTTGAAGCCGATGGCCGGGACCACCACGCAATCGGGCGTCCGCGAGCCCGCGTCTTGAACGGGAACACGAAGGCCGTGTGACGTCTTGACCGCCCGTCGCACGCCCACGGTCCTCACCTCGAATCGAGGCACCGCAAGCCCGGCCAGGTCGATCAGCTCGTTTGCCGTCTGAAACGCGTCGACGACCGCGGACAGGCCGAGGTCGAAGACGCCGTCGAGAGCCAGCACATTCACCCGCATGGCAACAACGATATCAAATATGGCGTCCCTGCCACTAGCTTGAAATCGGGTCTCGACCTACGTTCGGACTGAGCCAATCGGCTCGAAGGAGGATTGTGATGCTGACTCGAAGCCTGTTCGTCCGCCTGGAGGCAAAGCCTGGAAAGGAAAAGGAGGTGGCCGCGCTCCTGATGCAGGGCCTGGAGCTCGCCAATCGCGAGGAGGCGACGCCGGTGTGGTTCGCGACGCAGATCGGGCCGACCACGTTCGGCGTCTTCGACGCGTTTCGCGACGAGGCGGGCCGGCAGGGCCATCTCAACGGTCCGATCGCGAAAGCGCTCATGACGCAGGCTCCCAACCTGCTCGCTGCGCCCCTGGCGATCGAGCCGATGGACGTGCTGGGCGCCAAGCTTCCGCGATAAAGACCACAGAGGCCACAGCGTTCACCAGACGGCCGCTAACGATCCCAGCGGCCGTCTGGTGCTGTCTTTCGCGGGGAACGCCTCGGTCCGCCGTCCGACAGGACGCTAGAGCTCAGCGCTCGCCAGCACCCTCATCGAATCACCGTAACCCTTCGGGCTTGCCGACCGAAGCGCATCGCCTCGACGTGCGAGGCCATGAGAACGTCCACTTCGCCGCGGCCGATCTTGCTTCCGACGTCCTCGCAGAATCGGACGCCCACTCCTTCGATCGCGATGATGCGCCCGCGCAGGTCCGGGCCGCAGGCTGCGGTGATGCCGACCTCCGCGTGGCTTCCGCTCTTCGTGAGCCCGTGGGCCTGAGGCCCACAGCAGCAGATGCCGACGCAATAGGCCGTGATGGTCGCCAGGAGCGTCATCACGACTTCAACGGGGCCGATAGTACGCACGGGGTGAAGACGGATCTGGGCATTGCCCCTGCTAGAGCAGGACCGATGCCAGCACGGAGCCGAGCGGCTAACGGGTTTCAGCCCATGGAGTTGGCTGCTCCTGGCACGGGTGGTGCGGGAGCCAAGAGAGGCAGAAGCACAACGTCGTCGTATCTCTTCCTCAACAGCCGTCAGGTGCTCGCCGGCGTGGCCTGCAGGCGGCGCCAGAAGAGGTACGAGAGCCCCCAGAGCACGCCCGTGGCCGCCGCCCAACCCCACGCCTCCGGGCCATCGCCCACCGACAAGTGGGCAATGACCGCAGAGCCGAGATCGAAGGCAAAGCCGGCATAGGCCCACTCCTTGAGCCGTGCCGGCACCGGTGCAAGCAGCAGCATCACGCCGAGGACCTTGGCCCACGAGAGCTCCACCCGGAAGTAGCCCGGGAAGCCGAGGTGGGTGAACGCTTCCGCGACCTGCGGCAGGCGCAGTTGCGCGTAGGCGGTGAAGCCCATCTGCAGGCAGAAGAGCGCGGTGACGATCCAGAAGCCGACGACCATTCCTTTGGAGCGGGGCATGCTCAGCTCCTCGGGCTCGAGGGCCAGCCGGGAGTCTCAACGCCAACCTGCTTGGCGTACTCGGCATTCAATCGCTGCCAGCCGTCGAACTTCATGGCCTCGGGGCCGACCAGGCGTCCGATGGGCCGATCGGCCAGAAGCCGGTCCAGCACATCGAAGCAGATGTGCCAGCCCGCGGCGCCCATCGATATGTATCGGCGGTCGATGTTGTGCCAAAGCGTGAGCCGCGTGCCGCCGCCTCCCAGCGGCTCCAGCTCCCAGCGGATGTCCTGTCCCCCCCAGCTGAATTCGAGCACCGTGGGGGCGTTGGCCCGCTTCACTTGGGTCTCGGACACACGCGCCGCCGGCGCCCCGACTGTCGAGAGCCTTGCGGTGCCAACGGTACCGAGGTTCCGGTCGGAATCGAACGGAGCCCATTCCCGTAGATCCTCGGGGTCCGTGAGCGCCTTCCAAACCTTCGCAGGAGGGTGGGGGAGGTCGCGGACGAGAACGAGGGTCCACTTCTCCCCATCCTTTCGAACCTCGGCGCCACTGGCGGCGCCCGGCGCGTAGTCTTCACGGCCGCTCATGTCTCTTCCTTCCTTTCGCAGAGGGCACGTTCTCCATCTTGTCCAAGTGCTGCTCCAGCGCGTCGACGTGCTTTGACCAGAAGCGCCGGAAGGGAACGAGCCATGCGTCGAGCTCCATGAGGGGCTCCGGTCTCAAGCGATAGCGGCGCCGCTGCGCTTCGATTCGCGATTCCACGAACCCGGCCTCGCGCAGCACTCGCAGGTGCTTGGAGACGGACGGCTGTGACAGTCGAAGTTCGCGCTCGATCTCGCCAACGGAGCGCTCGGACGAGAGCAGCAGGCTCAAGATCGCGCGTCTGTTGGGTTCCGCGACGATGGCAAAGAAGGATTCCACGTTAGACATATAGCCGAGCATGTATATGCCTGTCAAGCCATATTATGAGCTTGGTGTGGCACTCGGCGTGGTGCCCCATGACCGGCGAATTGGCACGAGGTCCCGCATTGTCCATTGTCTCTGGACGTCGCGGAGGCGGGAGGAGGGGCTCGTGAAGGCAAGACTGTGGTCCCTGGTGGCGGCTGGGGGGCTCGCGGGCGGGGGGGGCGATGGCCGGTGATCGCATCCTCCGGGTGGAGATGACACTCGCCGCCCCAGTGGAGCAGGTCTGGCAGGCCTGGACGACCGAGGAGGGAATCCGATCGTTCTTCGCTCCGGCGGCGCGGGTGGAGCCCCGGGTGGACGGGGCCTACGACATCGTCTTCGACCCGAGCCGGCCGGGCCAGACCGGCGAGGGGATGCGGATCCTGGCCTTTGAGCCTCCGCGGCGCTTCGCCTTCACCTGGAGCGCGCCGCCCACGATGCCGGCGGTCCGGGCGCAGCGAACGCTCGTGATTGTCGAGCTCGCGCCCAACGGGGGGCGAGGGACACGGCTGCGCTTCACCCACGAAGGGTGGGGTGAGGGGAGCGAGTGGGATGGTGCGTTCCGGTATTTCGACCACGCGTGGGCGGCCCAGGTCCTCCCGGCGCTCAAGTACAGGTTCGAGAAGGGACCGGTCTCCTGGTCGGCGAGACCCGCGTTGTCGCCCATCGCCGATTCGATCGCCGTGGAGCTGGTTCGCAAGGAACCTTGAGGGCGCCCCGCGCGGGAAGGGGAGGCGGGAATCGCACCGGCTACGGCAGCTGTCCGGAGACGACGCGGCCCTCGAGGAGCACGGCCGAGGGGGACAGTTTGCTGATCTCGTAGCGGTCGACGTCGAACAGGTTCTTGTCGAGCACCACGAGGTCGGCGAGCTTGCCGACCTCGATCGAGCCGAGCTTCTGCTCCATTCGCAGCTGGTACGCGCCGCTCAGCGTGTAGCCCTTCACGAGATCCTCGAGGGGCAGGCGCTCGTTCTCGGGGGGGCGAATCGCCGCGTCCTTGCCGCCCACCGGCTCCTGGCGGTTGTGGCCGATCTGCATGCCGAGGAAGGGGTCCGCGCGGCTCGTCTTCCACTCGATGTGGTCGGTGATGTCGCTCGAGAACGTCACGGTCGCCCCGGCGGCGAGCAGGGGCTTGACGCTGTACATCCGGTTGTACCGTGGCAGGCCCAGGGTGCGATCGGCGCCGCCGAAGTACCCGCCGTTCCAGTGGGGCGTGAAATTGGCGACGACGCCGAGGGTCTTGAAGCGGGGTACGTCGGCCGGGCTCACGAGCTCGTCGTGGCAGAGCGTGAGGCGGGTGTGGAGGGGGCGGCCCAGGCGGGTCTCGGCTACCTCCTTGGCATCGAGCGCCGTTCGAACGGCGGCGTCTCCCACGGTGTGGAGGTGGAGGTCGATGCCCTTCGCGTCGAGCTCCAGCATGAACGCGCTCAGCCTCTCGCCGCTGACGAGAGTGTTACCGCGGCTCCGCGGGTTGCTGATGAAGGGCTCGAGCACCGAGCTGGTGCCGATCTCGCTGACGCCGTCGTAGTGGATCTTGACGGTGCCGAAGCGCAAGCGGGCGCCGCCATAAGTGGCGCGCAGCCGTTCGAGCCGCGCGACGGCGCCCCCGAGCTGATCCGGCAGGGTGACGTGAACGCACCCCTCGTAACGAAGCGGCAGCCGGCCTTCCTTCTCGAGCTGCGCGACCGCGGCGTAGACCTCGTCGTCGCGATCGTCGTTGCCCGCGTCGAACAGCGTCGTCACGCCCTTCGAGACCAGGTAGGTCAGGAACTCGTGGAGCTCCTCGCGCTTGACCCTGGGGCTGAGCCCCATCTTCCTGAGATAGGCGACCGCGGCCCTTTCCCTCGCCCAGCCCGTCGGCTCGCCGTTCGGGTCGCGCGCGAAGGACGACAGGTCCGGTACGAGGTCGGGCGTCGTGCGGTCGACGCCCATCAGGGCCAGCGCCCGGGAGTTCAGCCACTGGCTGTGGCCGGAGTCGTCGAACAACACGACCGGCCGATCGGGCACGACTCGGTCCAGGTCTTCCTTGCGCGGTCCCGAAGTCGGGAAAGGCGGCGATGGGCCAGTAGCCCCCGACCAGGATGGGCACGTTCGGATGACTTCGGGCCTGGTCGGCGACCGCGCGGAGCAGCTCCGAAGTGTCGAGTGTCTGCGGAAGCAGGAAGTAGTCTCCTGAGCTGGTGACGAGACCCGGATGCGTGTGGCTGTCCACGAATGCCGGGAGCACGAGCCGGCCCGCCAGCCCGCGGCGTCGCGTTCTCGGCCCGACGAAGGCCTCGGCCGCTGCATCACCACCGACATACACGATTTTCCCGCCGCGGATCGCTACGGCCTCGGCCCATGGGCGGGCCGCATCGACCGTGTAGACGCGCCCGTGGGACAGCACCAGATCCGCGGGCTCGGCCGCCCAGGTGGCCGCGCCCGACCCCGACAATACCGCAGCGGCGCAAAGGCCTGCTAGCCTCATGCAGGCCATTGTAGTGCGACGCCGTGTAGACAAGGCCGGTATTTCATTGCACCCTTCCCGCATGAAGCGCCTGCTGCTAGTCCCCTTGGCACTGGCCCTCGCGAGCCCTGCCCGAGCCCAGCCGATGGTCGCGCCCGCGGCGGCGTTCGCGGTGAGGTTCTCCCGAACCGTGCGCAGCGAGCCAGTGGCGGGCCGCGTCCTTGTCGCCATCACCCTCGACGGCGCCTCGGAGCCCCGCCTTCAGGTGGGGGACATCACCGGCGCTCCGTTCTTCGGCGTGGACGTATCGTTTCTTCGGCCGGGCGACGCCCACGACTTCGATCTCACCGACTACCTGATGAGAAGCTGGTCCCGGATAGGGCCGTCTCTCTCGGGTCAGCTCCACGTCTACAACCCCGACATGGACCAATTCTTCCTCAACCTCGCCGTCTACCATCTCGAGGATTTCCTTCGATCCGCCGTGCCGCCTGCGGGGGCGACGATCGTCCACGGCCGGCCCCCCCAGAAGCACGGCTGGCACCCGCTGTCGTCCGCCGCCCTGGTGCAAGAGATGGCCGATCACGTCCCCGCCCACGCCCCCGCCGACGAGCCGCCGGCCCGGTGGCGCTACTGACCGCCCACAGGCCGCCGGCCTCCGGCGGTGTTGATCGGCTCGTGGCCGAGGCGCGCGCCGCGGGACGCGAGTTCCTGCTCGAGCCCGAGGTGTACGCGATCCTCGCCCGGGCGGGTTTCGACGTCCCGCGCCATCTCTTCTGGCGCGGCTGCCCGGCAGACGCTTCTCGAGACTCGCTGGCAGCGTTTCTCGAAGGCCTTCCCGGTGACGAGACCGTCCTCAAGATCGTGGCCCCAGGCATCTTGCACAAGACCGACGTGGGCGGGATCGCCTTCTCCGGGCGCTCGCCGGATCTGGTGCAGGCCCAAGCGACGCGCCTATGGGGCGAGGTGGGGCGACGAGCCCCAGCGGCGGATCGGATCGGCATCCTCGTCAGCGAGAGGCTCGTTCCTTTCTCGGGCTCGCCGGCGGTGGAGACCCTCGTGTCTTTCAAGCGGGACCCGGCGTTCGGCCCGGTGCTCGTGCTGGGCCTCGGTGGTGTGCTCACGGAGTGGTTCTCCAGCCTGGCCCAGGGCCGCTCGACCGTGGTGCTGCCTCCTGGTCGGGTGCGCGAGGCGTTGCGCCGCGCCGTGGGACGGCAGCCTGCCCTCGGCCTCCTGTTCGCCCCCAGTCGGCTCCATCCCGAGGCGCCGCTCGATCTCGACGACGTGGCGGAGAGGTTGGAGGCCCTGGCCCGCGAGGCCGACCTGTTCGAGGAGGTCGAGGTGAACCCCCTGGTCCTCACCTCCGCCGGCCGGTGGGTCGCCGCCGACGGCAAGGCGCGCCTCGCAGCGGACCGGCCTGAGGCCGGGCGCCGACCCCTGCGCAAGATCGCGAACCTGCTCCGGCCGGCCAGCGCCGTGGTGGCGGGAGCCTCCGCAACGGCCTTGAACCCGGGGCGGATCATCCTCCGCAACCTCAAGCACGCGGAAGGGCTCGCCTACGGCCACCTCCATGCGATCCACGCGACCGAGCGCGCCATCGATGGGATCCCCTGCGTCTCCCGTGTGGAAGACCTGCCCGAGGTGGTGGACCTCGCGGTCGTGGCCTTCCCGGCCGAAGGGGCGACGGATGCGATTCTCGCCCTTTGCGCCACCGGCCGAGCCGAGTCCATCATCCTGATACCGGGGGGATTCGCCGAGATCGGCAGGACCGACCTCGAGCAGGCGATCGTGTCAGCGCTCGCCGCCTCGCGGGCACGGCCTGGCGGGGGGCCGGTCCTGGTGGGCGGCAACTGCCTGGGCATCGTTTCCAAGCGGCAGTACAACACCTTCTTCCTGCCGCAGTACAAGCTCCCCTTTCATGACGCCCCCGGAGACAACCTGGTCGCCGTGAGCCAGAGTGGGGCCTACCTCGTCTCCCTCAGCAGCAACCTGGACGGCATTGTCTTTCCCCGCGCCTCGATCTCCTTCGGCAACCAGATGGACCTGACCATCGCCGACTTCGTCGAGCACTTCCTCGAAGACGACTCGGTGAGCGTTATCGCCTGCTACATCGAGGGCTTCAGGCCCGGCGACGGCCAGCGCTTCTTGGAGCTCTGCCGGCTCATCCGTGCGCGGGGCCGACGGGTGATCGTGTTCAAGGCGGGCCGGACGTCGCTGGGCGCCGGAGCGGCCCGGAGTCACACCGCATCCCTGGCCGGCGACTTTACGGTCGCGCGAGACCTGCTGGAGGACGCGGGGGTGGTCGTGGCCGAGACCCTCAACATGTTCGAGGACTACGTGAAGACGTTCACGCTTCTCTTCGATCGCCTACCTGCGGGGCGCCGCCTCGGCGTCCTGTCGAACGCGGGATTCGAGTGCGCGGCGGTCCTGGACCGGCTCTACGCCCTCGAGCCCGCCGTCCTCTCGGAATCCACCCGGGCGCGGCTCCGAGGGTGCCTTCCGGGGATCGCGCACGCCGACAATCCCGTGGACGCGACACCCATGGCCGACACGCGATCGTTCGTCGCGGCGGCCGAGGCGCTCCTCGACGATCCGGCCGTGGATGTCCTCCTGGTGTCGCCGATCCCGGTCACTCCAGCCCTCGAGGACCTGCCGCCCGACCTCGCGGGCATCCACGCCGAGAATATCTATGCGCCGGGGTCCCTTCCCCAGGAGCTTCTTCGCCTCTTCGCAAAAAGCCGGAAGCCAATGGCGGTGTCCGTCGACTCGGGGCGGCTCTACGATGCCTTCGTGATGGTCCTTCAGCGGGGTGGAATCCCGGTCTATCGAAAGATCGACCGGGCCTCCCGCGCTCTTTCCGCGCTCTGCACGCCCTGAGAGCCGCTCGGGATCGCGGCTCCTCGGTGGCCCACTACGCCGTGGCGCAGCCCCCGTCCCTGTGGCTTGCGAAGAAGCTCTCGAGGGCCGTCTTCTGCGGAGCCAGGCGCCGACTGAGGGCGTCCCGTTCCTCGGCGGTCATGGGTGCGAACGACCGGGCGGCGGCCACGTTGGCCTCGAGGTGCCCCGGCTTGGGCATCCCGACGACCGCGGCGGCTACGGGGAGGCTCCAGGCGTAGCGCAGGAGCTCCGCCGCCGTGGCACCCGCGGGGCCCAGGAGCTTCTCCTGCGCCGTGGACTTCATCAAGAGCACGCCGAGTTTCTTCGCCTGGGCCGCCGGAAGGGCCTTGCCCTCAAAAGACGAGGCGCGGGTCGGGTTCATCGCCATCTGCACGCAATCGAGGTCGTGGCGCTCGATAGCCGTGGCCATGACCTCGCCGTCGGTGTGGCTCGTCATGCCGATCGCGCGGGCGACCTTCTGTTCCCGAAGCTCGTACAGCGCCGCGAGGACGCCGTCTTTCGCCTCGATGCGCGCGAGGTCCTCGGCGTGGCCGAGGCTGTGGACGTGGAGGAGGTCCACGTGATCGGTCTGGAGTCGCGCGAGGCTGGCCTCCACCTCCTTGAGTGCCAGGTCGCGGGTGCGGGCCCGTTCGGGGATCTTCGTGGCCACGAACGCATCGGCACGCCGCGCCTTCAGGAAGCGCCCCACCCGCGCCTCGCTCTTGCCATCGCCGTAGTCCATGGCCGTGTCCAGGTAGTTCACGCCCAGTGACAGGGCTTTGTCGAGGACGGCCGCGGCGGCCTCGTCGTCCTCGTACATCAGGAAGCGGCTGCCGCATCCGAAGGCCAGGATCGGCACCGACACGCCCGTTCGTCCCAGGATGCGCCGAGGAACGCCGCCGGCGGTGCCCGCGGCGGCCCCCGCCAGAGCCGGCAGCGCCGAGGCGGTGGCCAGTGTCAGCGTCGTCCTTGCGAGGAAGTCGCGGCGGCTCACCGGATCTCCGGGATCGCGGCCCTTCTCGTCGTGGCTCATGCTTTTGCTCCTGCGGCGGCCAGGTACGTGGCCATCGTCCGCGCGTAGTGGGGAAACGCGATCTCCGGCTCCTCGAGGTCGGGATGCCACTTCTTCTCCCACTCGAAGCAGAAATAGCCACGGTAACCGGCCGTCACCAGGGTCTTCACCGTCTGCTCCACGGGAACCGTTCCCTGTCCCGTGAGGACGTATCGCACGCCGTCCCTGTCCGGACGCGAATCCTTGAGGTGCGTGTGCCGCACGTAGGCCGCCAAGGCCCGGAACGTCTCCGCGGGAGACTCGTGTCCCGACACCACCGTGTGGTGGGCGTCCCAGAGGAAGGCGACGTTCGTCATCCCGACGGCCGTGAGGACCTCGACGAGGTCCGCCGAGCGCGTGAAGTCGCCGTGCGATTCGACGAGCACCGACACGCCGCTTCCCTTGGCGTGGCGCCCCAGAGTCTGCAACCCTTCGACGATTCGCCTGATCGTGACGTGGCGCTCCTCGCCCGCGACGAAGCTGTTGGGGAACACTCGGACGTAGGGCGAGCCCAAAGCGTGGGCAAGGTCGATGAAGCGCCGCGCCTCGTCGAGGTGGCTCGCGCGCGTCGTCGGATCAGGCTCGTGCATTGCGGCTGACGATCCGAGGCTGGCGATCCGAAGGCCGCGGCCGGCGACTTGTCCCAGGCTGTCCTTCAAGCGGGAGCGCTGGAACTCCGGCCTCCGCGGCAGATCCATGTCGCCCTGGACGCCTCGAAGCTCGACGGCCGCGTAGCCCATGCCTTCGGCTTCCTGGAGGATCGTTCTCCAGTCCCAGGCCGGACAGCCGAGGGTGGAGAAGGCGATGGGGAGTCGGTCTTGTTGGCGCCCGCGGGACAGGGTCGGGGCCACGCTCGACGTCGCCAGCGCCCCGAGAAAGTCCCGACGCGCGATACGGGCCATGTTCCCGGCCGAGTGTAACCGCCCGCAAAACCCGCTACAAGACCCCCGGGGAGCGAGCGGTCAGACCTCCAGGCGATCGCTCGGCCGCGCCACGATCGCGTAGAGCGCCGGCATCAGGAACACGCTGATCAGGAGCCGCGAGAAGAGGCCCCCGACGATGACCATGGCAAAGGGCCGCTGGGAGTCGGACCCGATTCCGGTCGAGACGGCGGCCGGCAGCAGGCCCAGCGCGGCGACGAGGGCCGTCATCATGATCGGCCGCAGGCGCAGAAGGGCCGCCTCGCGCGTGGCTTCGGCAATGCTGGTGCCGCCCCGTCGAAGCTCGTTCGCGTAGGAGATGAAGATGACGGCGGTCTGCACCGACACGCCGAAGAGGGCCAGGAAGCCGATGCCCGACGACACCGAGAAGGGTGTCCCCGTGAGCTTCAGGGCCAGCAGCCCGCCGACGGGAGCCGAGAGCAGCACGGCGAGCACGGTGATCATGGGGAACTTCAAGTTGCTGTAGAGGGCGAAGAGCAGCAGGAAGATCAGGAACAGCGTGAGGGGAAGCACGACCGCGAGCTGCTGTCGCGAGGTCCGATACTCCTCGTACTCTCCGCCCCAGACGACGCGATAGCCCGCCGGGAGCGGCACCCGCGCCGCGACCTGCCGCTGGCCGTCCTCCACGGCGCCCGCCAGGTCCCGACCCTCGACGGAGTACTGCACGCCGATGTAGCGCGAGTTGTCCTCGCGATAGATGAAGGACGCGCCGTTGGCCAGGCGAATGTCGGCGAACTCCTTCAGGGGGATCTGCTGGCCTCCCGGCGTCGCCACCAGGATGTTGCCGATCGCCTCGGGCGTCTCGCGAAAGCGCGGCTCGAGGCGCACGACGAGGTCGAAGAGCTTCTCGCCCTGCACCACCTGCGTCGCCGTCTGCCCGCCCACCGCCGCCGTGATCAGGCCGTTGATGTCGGCCACGTTCAGGCCGTAGCGGGCGATCTTGGCGCGATCGACGGTCACGGTGAGGCTGGGCTGGCCGAGCTCCTGGACCACCGTGACGTGCTCGAGGCCGCGGACGCCCTCCAGCACGCGCTTGATCTCGTTCCCCTTGGCCTCGAGCACCGCGAGATCGGGCCCGAAGATCTTCACCGCCAGGCTGCTCTTGAGGCCGGTCTCGGCCTCGTCCACGGCGTCCTCGGCGGGCTGGGTGTGGTTGAAGGTGATGCCGGGAAAGGCCTCGAGCTTCTTGCTGATGGCCTCGATCAGCTGGTCCTTGGTCCGGTAGGCCCCGGTCCACTCGCCGTAGGGCTTGAGCCCCACGAAGAACTCGTCGTTGAAGAAGCCGGTGGGATCGGTGCCGTCGTCGGGGCGGCCGTGCTCGGAGGCCACGACCGTCACCTCGGGGAAGGAGCGCAGGATGGCCCTCACCTGCGGCGAGATCTTCGACGACTCCTCGAACGAGATGGTGTAGGGCATCGTCGCGCGGATCCAGAGCGCGCCCTCGTCGAGGTGCGGCATGAACTCGGCCCCGATGAAGGGCACGAGCAGGAGCGAGGCGGCGAACACGCAGCACCGAGGCGACGGTCGTGGCCCAGGGCCAGGCGAGGCAGAGGTCGAGGGCGGTGGCGTAGGCCGACTTGATGGCCTCGAAGACCGGGTTGCGCCGCTCGCGGACGCCGCGCTTCATGGCCCAGGAGCAGAGCACGGGAATCAGCGTCAGGGTGATGACCAGGGAGCCGAGCAGGGCGAAGATCGTGGTGTCCGCCATCGGCGCGAAGAGCTGCCCGGACGCGCCGGAGAGCGCGTAGATGGGCAGGAAGCCGGCCACGATCACGGCCACGGCGTAGAAGATCGGCCGATCCACCTCGGCCGCCGCCTCCACGATCACCTCCCCGACGTTGAACGGCTCGCCGTGGCGCAGGGCCACCCGGCGGAAGATGTTCTCGACCATCACGACGGCGCCGTCCACCAGGATGCCGAAGTCGATGGCGCCGATGGACAGCAGGTTGGCCGGAACGTGCTTGAGGTCCAGGCAGATGAAGGCGAAGAGCAGCGCCAGCGGGATGGTGACCGCCACGATGAGCCCGGAGCGGAGGTCGTAGAGGAAGAAGATCAGGACCACGACGACGAGCAGCATGCCGCGGAGCAGGTTGTCCTCGACGGTGCGGGTGGTGAGCGCCACCAGGTCGCTGCGGTCGTAGAAGGGGTGGATCTTCACGTCCTTGGGCAGGATGTGCTCGTTGAGCTCGCGGGTCTTCTCCTGCACGCGCTTCAGCACGACCTGGGCCTGCTCGCCCGTGCGCATGAGGATGACGCCTTCGACGGCGTCGTCGCGATCGTCGAAGCCGAACTGGCCGAGGCGCGGCGCGTAGCCGATGACCACCCGGCCCACGTCCTTCGCCAGGACCGGGATGCCGTTGTGGACGGCCAGCACGACGTTGCCGATGTCCTCGGGCGTCTTCAGGCGGCCGAGGCCGCGGACGTAGTAGAACTGGCCGCCCTGGGAGTAGAAGCCGCCGCCGGCGTTGCCGTTGTTGGCGGCGAGCGACGTCACGATGCCGGGGACCGAGAGGCCCGCGCCCGCGGCCCTGGCGGGATCCAGCAGCAGCTGGTACTGCATGGTGAGGCCGCCCAGGCCCGAGTCGTCGGCCACCCCCGGAACCGACTTGAACGCCCGCTCGACCACCCAGTCCTCGATCGTCTTCAGCTCCATCGGCGAGCGGTCGGGGCTCTCGAGGACGTAGCGGTAGATGAGGCCCGAGGGCGAGAAGAGCGGCGACACCGAGGGCGTGACGCCGTCGGGCAACGTCGAGGTCCGGGATGCGCTCGAAGACCTGCTGCCGCGCGAAATAGCTGTCGGTTCCGTCGGCGAACGTCATGCGCACGGACGAGAGGCCGTAGAGGGAGATGGAGCGCAGCGCCGTCATGCGCGGGATGCCGTTCATCTCGACTTCGACGGGCACGGTGATCAGGCGCTCCACTTCCTCGGCGGCCTGGCCCGGCCACTGGGTGACGACCTCGACCATGCGGCGGCGAGAGGTCGGGGTAGGCGTCCACCGGCAGCCGCCCGAAGGACCAGGCCCCCGCCCCGACCAGCGCCAGCGCCATGAGGACCACGAGGAAGCGCTGGCGCAGGGACGAGGCGACGATGCGATTGATGATCGACGCCGTGCGAGGCTCGCCGGCGGGAGGCGGCAGGACCTCGTCGCTCACTGGCTCTCGGCGAATTGCATGAACAGCCCGCCGTCCGCCACCACACGCTCGCCGGCCTTGAGCGCCCTCGCGGATCTCGTAGCGCTCTCCCACCTGCGCGCCGAGGGTCACCCGTCGGCGGGCGAAGCGTGGCGTCGGCGTTCTGCACGTAGACGAACGGCAGGTTCTCGTCGTCGCGCAGCACGGCGGAGACGGGGACGAGAAGCCCGGTGCTGTCGCTCTTCGAATGGATGGAGACGTTCACGTACAGGTCCTTCTTGAGCAGCCGCTTCGGGTTGCGCGGCCACGATCCGCACGCTGATCGCCCGGGTGTTCGGGATCCACGAGGGCCGCGATGTAGTCGACCGTTCCCGGGAAAGGCCTCGGGCGACGCGCCCGTCGTGATCTCCGCCGCATCGCCCACGGCGACGAAGGGAAGGCTCGACTCGAAGATGTTGGCCATCACCCAGACCGTGGACAGGTCGGCCACGGTGAAGCAGGGCGTGGTGCCGGCCTGCAGCAGCTGGCCCGGGCGTGATCAGCTTCTCCACGACGGTGCCGTCGATGGGCGAGCGAATGGCGCCGCCGGCGGCCGCGACGGCTCGCCCCTGCCGGATGTCGTCGAGCGCGCCTTCGTCGAGGCCCAGGGAGCGGAGCTGCTGGAGCGCGGCGTCGCGGTCGGCCTCGGCCGAGACCGCGTCGGTCTCGGCCTGCTCCAGGTCGCGCCGGGCGATGGCGTCGTTCTTGAAGAGCTCCTGGTCCAGGTCGGCGATGCGCCGCGTGTTGCGCGCCGCCGCCTCGGCCTTGCGGTAGGCGCTGACCGCCGCCGCGAAGTCGGGCGAGGCCACGGTCGCGAGGGGCTCTCCGGCCTTGACCTGCGCCCCCACGGAAACCAGCAGGCGGGAGACCGGGCCCGAGATCGGCGCGAGCACCTGCGTGGCCCGGTCGGCGTCGAAGGCGACGTGCCCGTCGTCTCGACCGACCGCCGAAAGGACGAAGCGCGCCACCGGCTCCACCTTGACGCGAGCGAGCTGGTCGGGGGGAAGGGTCAGCGCCGCGGGGCGGGCTCGCGCCTCCGGCTGGCCGCGCCCGGCCCGCAGCCGGCGAGCAGGGCGGTTCCGCAGAGGGCGGCCGCGAGCGTCAGACGTTCATTTCTCATGGATCACTCCGGCGGGATCAGCGGGGAGCGGGGCTCCCACCGCGCGTTCGAGGTCGGCCCGGGCGTCGTTCGCGGCGCCGAGGGCGTCCGTGTACTGGCTCTTGGCGTCGAGGAGCGTGCGCTTGGCGTCGAGCAGCTCGAGGGCCGACGTTCCGCCCGAGGCCGTAGCTCACCGAGGCGATGCGATAGGCCTCCTCGGCCTCGGGCAGGAGCTGGTCCCGGATGAAGAGCGCCTGGCGACGCGCCGTGTCCGCGGCGGCGTGAGACGGTGCGGAGATCGAGGTCCACCTGCGCCGCGGTATCGCGGCTCGTCGCCTCGAGCTCCGCCTCCCGATGCTGCGCCTCCGCGATCGGCACCGTTCTTGTGCTGCCAGAAGAAGAGCGGCAGGTTGAACGAGAGGGTCGATGGAGTAGGCGGCGGGGTCGCCCGCGGTGTAGTTGCGCGACAGGGTGAGGCTCAGGTCGGGCAGCCAGATACTGCTTCGCGAGCCGCGTCGCGTCGTGAGCCCCTTCGCGCTGGGCCGCCGACGCTCCGCATCTCGGGCCGCGAGGACGCCGCGAGCGCGGCGAGCGTCTCGAGGTCCGGGAGGGGCGGCGGCACGTCGGTCAGGTCGTCCGCGGCTTCGATCGGGCGCCCCCGGCGGGCGGCCGAGCAGCCGGTTGAGGGTCGCCCGCGCGGTGGCGATCGCGCGCTCGTTCGCGATCAGGGCGTTGTCGGCCTGCGCCAGGTCCACCTTCGCCTTGATCACGTCGAGCTTCGCGACGGTGCCCCGCCTGGAAGCGCGCCTCCGTCTTCTTCAGGAAGTCCTCGGCGAAGGCCCTCCCGTCGGTCAGATCCTGGCGATGGCGCTCGGCCACGAGCAGGGCGTCGTAGGCCTGCGCGGTCAGGGCCGCGGTCTGGTTGCTGAGCTGCGCCAGGGCGAACTCGGCCGCCCGCAGGTCCGCGGTCGCCACGTGGCCGGCCAGGCGCAGCTTGGTGGGAAAGGGAAGGGTCAGGCCGAGGCCGAGGTCCTTGCTGGTGGCGGTGCTGCGGCTTCAGGAAGCTTTGCTGCTGCTCGAGGGTCGCCTCGAACGTGGGATCGGGCAGCGCCTTCGCCTCGGAGACGCGGGCGCGCGCCTGCGCCACCTGCTCCCACGACGCCTCGATGGCCGGGTTGCAGGCCAGGGCCTCCGCCACGGCTTCCCGGCGCGAGACGCGCTCGACGGCCTCGGCGGCCTCGGCCACCGGCGACAGCCCCGCGACGATGGCCGCGGCGGACAACAAGGAAACGGACGACGAACGCATGGACTACTCCCGGACTGCCAGGAAGAACGGAGAAAAGCGCGGGCCACGAAGGGCCCGGCGCGAACCGTCAGGCGGGTTTCAGGCGGGCGGGGAACGACCGGGGGCGACGACCGCGAACGTCGGCTCGGGCGGCAGGGCCCGTACGGCTCTCACTCTGCCGGCGTCGTGCAGGTGAGTGGCTCCCAGGGGAGCACCCTGCGCGGCGCTGACGCCGAGCGGGCTCGACATGCACGCGCCGCAATGGCTCGGCGTCTTCACGTGGCATTCGAAATCGTGGTGGAGCAGCGGGCTCACGGCCAGGAAGAGCAGGTAGAAGCTCGCTCCCAGCCACAACGTCGCGCGCGCCCGGGGGCGCGCTCCGCGAGTCACCGCCATCCCTCAAGCATACACCCCCGGGCCTCCAGCGCCATGGAGTCGAGGCCCGAGACGGCGCTAGCGCATCTGCCAGCGGCCCGAGGCCGCGTCGAAGGCGTACTGGAACGTCTTCTCGAAGCGGTCCGCGGTCTTCGACCCGTCGGGGTCGTGGGTGCGGCTCTCGATCCCGAAGCGGATCGTCCCGTTCCACGGCTTCGCCGCGTCCCCCGGCCGCTCGGAGACGTCGACCCCCTCGATCTTCCATGTCGTGGCCACGCCGAGGGCGGGATCGACCTTCTCCCCGTCCTTCTGGAGGCTCTCGGCCTCCTGGCGGAGGAGGACCGTGACCTGGTCGCGCGACGGCGGAGGGGGGGCGCCCTTCCCGCACGCGGCGATCACGACGCTCGCCGCGGCCGCCGCAAGGACCCCGCGAAACAGGCCCGTCATTTCAGAAGCTCGTAGTGTTCCATGGTTCCCAACCCCACAAAGAGGTACGACAGGATATACGTCGCATCCACGATGGGGTCCAGGCCCGTCTGGCCGAGGACGGCGAGGTAGGCGTAGAAGATGTCCCCGGCGCACTGCGCGATGGTCCCCAGCAGCAGTAAGGCCCAGGCGCGGAAGACACGCCCCCCGCGAAAGCCCGCGGTGATCCGCAAGAGGACGAGAATCGGGATGAGCCAGACGAAGTCCAGCGTGGGATACCCCGCCGTCAGGACGCGTTCGCCCAGGGGGGCGTCCATAAGCAGGATCGGGCTCAGCAGGCGATACCCGAGGACCGCGAACGTCGCCGCCATCACGATCGCCAGCGCCGCGTGCTCGCCGGCGGTGCCCACGGGGTATCCCGCCTCCCGGTAGGCACGGACGAAGCCGAACGCCGCGGCGATGAGCAGCGGGTAGGCGCTCAGGAAGAACGCGTCCCCGATCGAGGGGTAGGGGCTGCTTCCCAGGATCACCTGGTAGGTGCTGAGGACCGCCTGTCCCAGGGCGAAGGCGAGGAGGCCCCAGGAGAACAGCCTCCACGGCCGTCGCGCGGGGTTGTCGGCGTCCAGGCTCGCCGCGTTGCGGGCGGCGAACCGCCAGCCCACGAGCAGGAAGACCAGCTTGGTCGCCCCGCTGACGCGGAGCATCACGCCTTCGGTCAGCACGTCGCGGAAGACGGCCGAGCCCGGCGCGAGAGCCTTCACCACGAAGAGCGCCGCGACGATCACGCCCCACACGACGAAGACGGCGCGCCCCGCCTTCACGCGACCCTCTCCGTACCGAGCGCCTTGCGGATCTCCTGCGTCACGAGGGCGGCCTTGTCGCGCCCCACGAAGACCGCCAGGCCGCTCGCGATCTTGCCGATGAGCGCCTCGGCCTGCTCCGCCGTGAGCGTCGCCCCGACGAAGCCGAGCTTCTCGCAGTGGGCTCGCGCCGACGCCTCCGCCATGGTCGCCCCCAGGTAGGGGGAGAGGATCTGGACGATCTGCGCGACGACAGAGGCTCTTTCCATTCAGTCTCGTGAACCGGGCGAGTCTAGCATGGCCGATCGGCCGTCGTGCCGGGGCTCAGCCCTCGAGGAGCGCGGCGACGTGCTCGGCGATGGCGGGGGCGGAGGTGAGGCCGGGGGAGTCGATTCCGACGAGGCTGACGAGCCCCGGTAGGCCGTGCCCGTCCTCCCTGGCGATGACGAAGTCGCGGAAGCCTTCCCCCGGTCCTTGAAGCTTCGGGCGGATCCCCGCGATGTCGGGGGAGAGGTCCTCGTCGCGAACCGCCGGCATCAGGCGGCGCACGGCCTCGCCGAAGGCGCCGCGTCGCGACTCGTCGACGCGGTAGTCGAGGACGCGGTCGGGGAGGTACTCGGCGTCCGGCCCGAACCGGAGACGTCCCTCGAGGCCGACGACCGCGTGGGTTCCGAGGCTGACGTGCCCCGGGACGGGGTAGATGAGACGCGACGTGAGCTTCGCAACGGCCGCCGAGGCCGAGAAATAGCTCCCCTTGACGTAGTGGAGGCGGTAGCCGGAGGCGTCGACGTCGATGCCGGCGAGGGCGGCGATCGTGTCGGCCCCGAGGCCGGCCGCGTTGATCACCCGCTCGCTCGTGAACGACTCGACGCCGTCGCCGCTCTGGATCGTCACGCGATAGTCGCTCGTGCGCCGCTCGAGGCCCACGACCTCGGCGCGGGGCTGGAGCGTCGCCCCATGCTCCCGTGCCTCGCGGAGGAAGTGGTCCATCAGGGCGTGTGCGCTCACGATCCCGGTGTTGGGAGACAAGAGGGCCGCCACCGCGGCCACGTTCGGCTCGAGGCGACGGGCGTCGGCGCCCGACAGCATCTCCAGATCGACGCCGTTGGCCCTTCCCAGGGCGAGGAGGCCTTCGAGGGCCGCCGTCTCACCGGGGACCGTCGCCACGATCAGCTTCGTCGTGCGGCGATGGGGGACACGGTGGCGGTCCGCCAGCGCATACAGACGCCGGTTGCCCTCCACGCAGAGGCGGGCCTTCAGCGAGCCCGTGGGGTAGTACATCCCCGCGTGGATGACCTCGCTGTTGCGGCTCGACGTCTCCTGGCCGTGGCGCTCGCGGCGCTCCAGGATCACGAGATCGGGGTGGCTCGGGGCGAGGCGCGCCGCCACCGCCAGCCCGACGACGCCGGCACCGACGATCGTGAGGGACGTGTCCGCCATCGGGTCCGGGGCGATGTTACCCTCTTCGACCATGGACATCGCCCTGACCCGAGGCGTCTCCCCATCCATCGACCGGTGCGAGCTGACACACATCGGCCGCGAGCCCATCGACCTTCCCCGGGCCGTCGCCCAGCACGAGGACTACTGCGGGCGGCTCGAGGCCCTGGGCCTCGAGGTCCTCCGCCTCCCCGCCGACCCCGCGTGCCCCGACTGCTGCTTCGTCGAGGACACGGCGATCGTCCTGGACGAGGTCGCCGTCCTGACGCCGCTCGGGACGCCGGCTCGCCGCGCCGAGTCCCCGGCCATCGAGGCCGCCCTGTCGCCCTATCGCACCGTCCGCCGCATCGGGCTCCCGGCCACGATCGAGGGGGGGGACGTGATGCGGATCGGGCGGCGGATCTTCGTCGGCCTCTCGACCCGCACCAACGCCGGGGGCATCGACGCCCTTCGCGCCATCGTGTCTCCCTTCGGCTACGAGGTGATTCCCGCGAGCGTGACGGGCTGTCTTCATCTCAAGAGCGCCGTCACGGCCTTGGACGACGAGGCGGTCCTGGCGAACCCCGCCTGGTTCGACACGGCTCCGCTGGCCGGTCTCCGGATCGTGGCGGTCGCCGAGGACGAGCCCGGGGCGGCGAACGTGCTCACCGTTCGCGGCCAGACCTGGGCGCACCCCGGTTTCCCGCGCACCATCGAGCGTCTCGAGGGCCTCGGCCACCGTGTCACGCAGGTGGACATCTCCGAGTTCATCAAGGCCGAGGCCGCTCTCACCTGCAAGAGCGTCCTCTTTCGCCGTATGTGACGTTCCGGCTCTCCACGGAGGAATCGAGATGGCCGAGATGTGGATCGCGAACCGCTGGACGGGGGCCGCCGACGGCCGGGTCTTCGAGGTGGCGAACCCCGCCACCGAGGCGGTCATCGACACGGCACCGCGCGCGTCCGCCGCCGACGTGGACCGGGCGGTGGCCGCCGCCAAGCGGGCCTTCCCGGACTGGCGCCGGACGCCCGGCATCGAGCGGGGCGAGAAGCTCCACCACGTCGCGCGGCGGATCCGCGAGGACCGCGAGGCGCTGGCGATCCTGCTCACCAAGGAGGGCGGCAAGCCGCTCCCCGAGAACCGCGACGAGATCGAGTGGATCGCGGCCTGCTTCGACTACTACGCCGAGATCGGCCGCGACGTCGTCGGCCGCGTCATCAGCCCGGTGGCCCGGAACCAGTTCAACTTCGTGCGTGAAGGAGCCCTTCGGCGTCTGCGGGCTTCATCGTCCCCTGGAACTACCCGCTCCTCCTCCTCTGCTGGAAGCTGGCGCCGGCGCTCGCCGCGGGCAACACCGTGGTCGCGAAGCCGAGCGAGTACACGCCGCTCTCGACGCTCCGCCTCATGCGGGCCTTCGAGGACCTTCCCGAGGGCGTCGCTGAACGTCGTCACGGGCTTCGGACCGGAGGCGGGCGCGCCGCTCGTCGCGCATCGCGACGTCGAGTGCGTGGCCTTCACCGGCAGCCAGGCCACCGGGCGCAAGGTCGCGGTCACCTGCGCCGAGCAGCTCAAGAAGTGCCACCTGGAGCTGGGCGGGAACGACCCGTTCATCGTCGACGACGGGCGTCGACGTCGACGTCGCGGCGCGCGGCGCCGTCTGGGCCTGCTTCCTGAACAACGGCCAGGTCTGCACCTCGGCCGAGCGCTTCTTCGTGGTCGGCAAGGTCTTCGACGAGTTCGTGGACCGCTTCGTCGCCTTCACGAAGACGCTGCGCCACGGCGATCCCCATGGGGCCCGACGTGGATCTCGGGCCGATGATCAACGCGGCGCAGCGCGAGAAGGTCGAGGCGCAAGGTCGCCGAGTCGCTCGCCGGGCGGGGCCAAGCTGCTCGTCGGCGGCAAGCGCCCCGAGCGGTTCGCCAAGGGGTTCTTCTACGAGCCCACGGCGCTCGTGAACGTGAAGCCCGAGATGTCGCTCCTGCGCGAGGAGACCTTCGGCCCGGTGGCCCCCATCGTCCGGTGCAAGGACATCGACGAAGCCATCGCCCTCGCGGACCGCGAGCGAGTTCGGCCTCGGCGCCTCGATCTACACCAACAACCTCGAGCACGCGATGAAGGCGATGGAGAACGTCCACGCGGGCACCTTCTGGATCAACGACCCCCTCACCGACAACGACGCCGGCCCCTTCGGCGGCATGCGCCGCAGCGGCCTCGGCCGCGAGCTCGGCAGCGAGGGGATCGAGGACTTCCGCGACAGCAAGCACGTGCACATGGACTACGTCGTCGGGCGAAGCCGTACTGGTACCCCTACCGCTACGACCGGCCGGGGGACTAGGACGATGCGAGTCCTCGCCCGCCCACGCCAGGGCCTCAGCGCTTGATCCGGAAGACAAAGCGCACCTGCCGGCTCGCGGCCAGGTCGCTGGGCGAGGTCCAGGACGCCGGCCGTTCGGCGAAGTGGAGGCCCTGGGCGCCATAGGCCCGCCCGACGAGCTCGGCGCAGAAGAAACGGTCATCGCCCCGCGCCCTCAGCCGGGCGTGGAAGACGATGCGCAGGAAGAAGCGCGCCACTCCGACGAAGTCGAAGGGCTTGCCGAGCTGTTGGAAGCCGAAGCCGACCGCTCCTCGACGCTGCGCATCGTCGGCAGCCACCATCTCGAAGTAATCGATGCCGCCGTCGTAACGCCTCACCTCTTCCGACATCCGGCAGAGGCGGACGCCGGTCGCCACGGCCTCGAGGCAGTAGACGTGCCCCTCGAAAAGGTGGACGAGGCCGACGTGCGAATAGGCGCTCCGGGTGACGAGCCGGATCGCGGCGCTGACGAATCCGCGGCCCCGGAAGCACAAAAGATCTCCCTCGGCGAAGCGGCCACGAGCCTCGCCATAGGCTGCGGAAAGACCCTCGGGCCGTCGCGGGAAGCGGCTCTTCGGAACGGGCGCCTCCGATGAGAGAGTGCCCGATTCTATCCTCGAGCCAGGAACCGGGCCCGCTTCTCGCCTCCGGGGGCCATTTGTGGTTGGATAGGTCTTTCCGGGGAGGAGAGAGCCACGGCACCCGAGGACATCCGCCACGACTGGACGACCGACGAGGTCGATGCGCTTTACGCCCTGCCGCTGACGGACCTGCTGTACCGTGCCCAGACCGTGCACCGGCGCTACCACGACCCCGCTGAGATCCAGCGCTGCACGCTCCTGAGCATCAAGACGGGAGGCTGTCCGGAGGACTGCGGCTACTGCCCCCAGAGCGCCCACTACGAGACCGGCGTGGGGCGCGAAGGGCTCATGGACGCGGACGACGTGCTGGCCGCGGCGCGGAAGGCGCGAGACGCGGGCTCGACCCGCTTCTGCATGGGCGCGGCATGGCGCGAGGTCCACGACGGCGAGGCCTTCGACGGGGTCCTCGAGATGGTCGAGGGCGTCGCGGGCCTGGGCCTCGAGGTCTGCACCACCCTCGGGATGCTCACGGCCGACCAGGCCCGACGCCTGAAGACCGCGGGCCTCACGGCCTACAACCACAACCTCGACACGTCCCCCGAGTTCTACCCCGAGATCATCACGACGCGGACGTACCAGGAGCGCCTCGACACCCTGGCGCGCGTACAGGACGCGGGGATCAGCGTCTGCTGCGGGGGCATCGTCGGCATGGGGGAGTCCGCGCGCGACCGCTGCGCGCTGCTGGCCCAGCTCGGCCGCCTCGACCCGCACCCCGAGAGCCTGCCGGTGAACCTCCTGGTCCGCACGCCCGGCACGCCCCTCGAGGACGCGCCCGACCTCGATCCCCTGGAGCTGGTGCGGACCGTGGCCGCGGCGCGCCTGGTCGCGCCCCGCTCGCGAGTTCGCCTCTCGGCCGGTCGGCTGTCCCTCACGGCCGAGGCCCAGGCCCTCTGTTTCCTGGCCGGCGCCAACTCCATCTTCTCGGGGGAGAAGCTCCTCACGTCTCCCAACCCCGGCGTCGACGAAGACGCCGACCTCGTCGCGCGCCTGGGGCTTCGCTTCAGCGACACGCGCGCGTAGGCCGCTCGTGAGCCGAGGCGCTCCTCCACCCTCGCCCGAGAACATCCGGCAATGGGACGTCGAGCACCTCTGGCACCCCTTCTCCCAGATGGCGGAGTACGCAGCGACCGACCGTCTCGTCGTCGTGTCGGCCGAGGGGAATCACCTCATCGACGACCGTGGCCGGCGCCTCTTCGACGCGACCTCGGCGCTCTGGTGCAACCTCCTCGGCCACCGCGTGCCGGAGATCGACGCAGCGCTGACGGACCAGCTCGGGCGCATCGCCCACTCGACGCTCCTCGGCGCCACGCATCCCTCCGCCGCCGAGCTGGCCCGCCGTCTGGTCGAGATCGCCCCGAAGGGCCTGAACCACGTCTTCTTCTCCGACAACGGGGCCACCGCCGTCGAGGCGGCCCTCAAGATCGCGTTCCAGTACCGGCTCCTGACCCAGGGGCCCGAGGCGGCGGCTCGCGCCGTCTACCTGAGCCTCGAGAACGCCTATCACGGCGACACGCTCGGAGCGGCGGCGGTCGGCGGCGTCGAGCTGTTCCACGAGACGTTCCGGCCGATCCTGCTGCCGACCCTCAAGACGCGCGGCGCCCTACTGCTACCGCTGCCCGCTCGGGAAGACGCCGGCCGACTGTCCCATCGACCGAGGCCTCGAGCTGGAAGCCGCCCTGGAGCGGGCCGAGGGGCGCGTCTGCGCCGTCGTCCTCGAGCCGGGTGTCCAGGCGGCGGCCGGGATGATCGTGCAGCCTGAAGGCTTCGTCGCCCGTGTCGCGGAGGCGTGCCGCAAGCACGGCGCCCTCCTGATCCTGGACGAAGTCGCCACCGGCTTCGGCCGCACCGGCTCGCTCTTCGTCTGCGAGAAGGAGGGCGTGACGCCGGATCTGCTGTGCGTCGCCAAGGGACTCACCGGCGGCTACCTCCCCGTGGCCGCGACCCTCGCCACCGACGCCGTCTACGAGGTCTTTCTCGGGCGCTACGAGGAGTACCGCCATTTCTTCCACGGCCATACGTACACCGGCAACCCCCTCGGCTGTGCCGCCGCCCTCGCGACACTGCGCCTCCTCGCCGACGGGAAGGTGATCGGTGCCGTCGCCGCGAAGGCCGCCGTGCTGCGCGAGGCGCTGGCGCCCGTGACGGCGCACAAGAACGTGGGCGACGTCCGGCAGATCGGGCTCATGTGCGGCGTCGAGCTGGTCGCGGACCGCGCCACGAAGGAGACGTTCCCGCCCGGAGACCGATTGGGACACAAGATCTGCTTGGCGATGCGCGACCGTGGCGTCTTCATCCGGCCGCTGGGGGACGTCGTGGTCGTGATGCCGCCGCTCTCGGCCACAGAGGACGAGCTGCGCCACGTGGCGGCGGCGCTCCACGCGGCACTCGTGGAGCGCTTCGGAGCGTGACGGCGCCTCGCCTGCCGGACCTGCTCGTCACGGGAACCGACACCGGCGTCGGCAAGACGGTGATCGCGGCGGCCATCGTCCTCGCGCGGCGGGAGGCCGGCGTCCGGACCATCGGCTTCAAGCCGGCCGAGAGCGGCGTCGGCGGCGATGAGCCCGCGGATTCGGAGATCCTGGCGGCCGCCTCGGGAGCTGTGGAGCCCCTCGCCGCTCCGATCGCGCGGTTTGCCGCGCCCTTGGCCCCGGTGGTCGCCGCCGAGCGGGCCGGGATCGTGGTTGACACCGCCGCCATCGAGGAGCGCGTCGCGTTGCTTCGTGCCGCCGGCTGGAGCGTCGTCGTCGAAGGAGCGGGGGGTATCCTGGTTCCTCTCGCGTGGGGCTATACGGCTCTCGATCTCGCGGCCCATGCCGGCCTGGAGGCGGTGGTCGTGGGCCGCGCGGGGCTCGGGACGCTGAACCACGTGATGCTGACGGTGGAAGCGCTGGAACGGCGCGACGTGCCCGTTCGCGCCGTCATCCTGAACGGCCGCGGTGACCCGCCCGACCATGCCGAGTCGACGAACCCGTCCGCTCTCCGGCGCCTCCTGCCGGGCGTCCGCATCATCGAGGTCCCGCGCTACGACACCGTCGACCCGTTGGAGGCCGCCCGCCGCATCGCCCCCGGCCTCGCCGGCCTGTGAGAGAATCCCGAGTTCCATGACGCCAGGACATTCGCTCGATGCCTGACACGGCCATTGCCGTTCGCGACCTCGTCAAGACCTACGGCAAGGTGGAGGCGGTGCGGGGCCTCTCCTTCGAGATCGCGGTGGGGGAGTGCTTCGGTCTCCTGGGCCCGAACGGCGCCGGCAAGACCACCACGGTCGAGATCCTCGAAGGCCTCCTCCCGCCGACCGCAGGCGAAGCCCACGTCCTGGGACGCCGGTGGGGCAAGGACGACCAGGAGCTGCGCGAGCGGATCGGCGTCTGCCTCCAGCAGACGGTCCTGGCCGAGAAGATGCAGGTCGGGGAGACGGTCGAGCTGTTCCGCAGCTTCTTCCGGAAGGGGCGCGACCCCGAGGACGTGATCCACGAGGTGGGTCTCGAGGAGAAGCGCGGCGCCCGCGTCGGCACCCTCTCGGGAGGGCAGAAGCAGCGCCTCGCCGTGGCGTGCGCCCTCGTGGGGGATCCGGAGCTTCTCTTCCTGGACGAGCCGACGACGGGGCTCGACCCGCAATCGCGGCGCCAGGTGTGGGACATCGTGAACAACTTCAAGCTGCGCGGCCGGACGGTCCTCCTGACCACGCACTACATGGACGAGGCCGAGCGCCTCTCGGACCGCGTGGCGGTGGTGGACCACGGGAAGGTGATCGCCCTCGACACGCCACGCGGGCTCATCCGCACCCTCGGCGGCGACCACGTCGTGGAGATCAGCGTCGCGGCCGACGACCGGGCGCCTCTCCTGGCGGCCGAGCTCGAGGGTCTTCCGTCGGTTCGATCCGTCCACGTCGAGGCGGGATCGCTGCTGCTGACGGTGGCGGAGCCCCACGTCGCGATCCCGGCGCTCCTCGAGCGCCTCCGCGCCCTGAGCCGCGAGCTGGCGGGCCTCACGACGCGCACCGCAAGCCTGGAGGACGTCTTCGTGTCCCTCACCGGGAGGCATCTGCGTGAGCAGTGAGCTGAGCCCCGGCGCCGCCCGCCTCCGCGGCTTCTACACGATCTGCACGTCGAACTTCCGCCTCTTCTTCCGGGAGCCGGAGGCGGTGTTCTGGACGTTCTTCTTCCCCCTGATGCTCTCGGCCGCGCTCGGGCTGGCGTTCCGCGGAAAGCCCGCCGAGATCGTGCCCGTCGCCGTCGTCGCCGGACCGCAGGCCGAAAGCCTCGCCGGCAAGCTCAAGGGCGACCGCTCCCTCAAGGTGTCAGTGGTGGACGAAGCGACGGCCGCTCTCGATCTGCGCATGGGGCGCGTGGCCGTCGTCGTCTCCCCCTCGGCGGAGGGGGTCGAGTACCGCCTCGATCCCTCCCGTCCCGATTCGGCGCTGGGCCAACGCCTCGTGGACGAGGTGCTCCAGAGCGAAGCCGGCCGCCGGGACCCGCTCCCGACCCATCGCACCGAGGTCAGCGAGCCCGGGGGACGCTACGTGGACTTCCTGCTTCCCGGCATCATCGGGATGAACCTGATGAACGGGGGACTTTGGGGCGTCGGCTTCGGCCTCGTGGACATGCGCATCAAGAAGCTCCTGAAGCGCATCCTGGCGACACCGCTGCGGCGCTCGGACTTCATCGCCGCCCAGATGGCGATGCGCCTGATCCTTGTGCTCGTGGAGATTCCCTTCCTGCTCTGCGTAGGGCACTGGCTCCTCGGGGTTCCCATCCGCGGCGCGTGGGGCGCCATCGTGCTGGCCGGCGCCATCGGCTCCCTCGCCTTCGGGGGAATCGGGATGCTCCTCGCCTCCCGGGCCACCCGCATCGAGAGCGTCATGGGTCTGATGAACATGATCTCGATGCCGATGCTCCTCTGCTCGGGCGTCTTCTTCTCCAGCGACCGCTTCCCCGAGATCGTGCTGCCGGTGATCCGGGCCCTGCCCCTGACGGCGCTCATCGACGCCCTCCGGGCCATCGTCCTCGAGGGCGCCGCCCTCGCCTCGCAGAGCGGACGCCTCCTGGTCGTGGGGCTCTGGGGCGCCGCCAGCTTCGTGGTTGGCCTCCGCATCTTCCGCTGGAGCTAGGGCGAGCGTGGCCGGGGCGCAGGCGCCGACGCTGCCGACCCGCGAGCACCGGAGCCTCACCGCCGCCGCCGAGAAGCGCCTGCTGGTCTGGCTGGCGGGGCGCATGCCCCCACCGGTCAACTCCGACCACCTGACGGCCCTCGGCCTCGCGGGCAGCGCCATGGCGGGTGTCGGCTACGCGTTCGCGGGTCGCGACCCCGCCTGGCTCCACTTCGTGAACCTCGGTTTGCTCGTGAACTGGTTCGGCGACAGCCTCGACGGAACATTGGCGCGCGTCCGTAACCGTCTCCGGCCGCGGTACGGGTTCTACGTCGACCACCTGGTGGACGCCTTCGGGGCGCTCTTTCTTCTCGTCGGCCTCGCGGCCTCCGGTCTCGTCAGCGAACGCCTGGCCCTGGCCCTCCTGGTCGCTTATTACTTCTTCTCGATCAACATGTACCTCGCGACCTGCTCCCTGGGCGTCTTCAAGATCTCCTACGGTCTTCTGGGCGGGACCGAGCTGCGCATCATCCTGATGGCGATCAACCTGCTCGTGCTCGCGTACCCCCGGGTGACGCTCCTGGGGCGCTCGTGGCTGCTGTTCGACCTGCTGGCCGGATTCGGCGCCGCGGGCGTGGCCTTCGTTGCCCTGCGATCGGCCGCCCAGGTCACGAAGCGGCTCTACGACGAGGAGCGGCTGAAGTAGCTACGACGCCGCCGGCCGCGGCACGTCCGCCTGTGTCCACTGCCCATCGATGAAGCGCCAGATTCCCAGGGAGTTCTCGTTGCGAAGCTCCGCGGGAAGCCGCTCGGGACGCACGGCGTCGTAGGAGTGGAGCGCCGTGAAGCGCACGATACTGGCCGGGATGCCCACGGCCGTGAAGACAGGGTGGCCGGTGGCGGGGAAGGGGCCGCCGTGGTTCATGCCGGGAGACACGGCCACGCCCGTGGGCATCTTGTCGTTCAGGAGCCGGCCCACCTTGGGGCGCAGCGCCGAAGCGACCGGACCGTAGGCCTCGTCGTCCTGCCCGCCCCGGTGGCTGTACAGGCAGCCCGTCAGGTTCCCCTCGAGGGCGTCGGCGATGCGCGTCATCTCGCCCGCGTCCTTCGCGAAGACCATGAGGTGGACCGTGCCGAAGGCCTCGGTCTGAAGCGCCGCCGCCCGCTCCAGGAACGTGGCACCCGGGACGCGCAGGAGCGTGTTCTGGAAAGCGAACCCCGGCTCCGTAGCTTCCCGCCCGCCGGTCATCACGGTGGCGCCGCTGTCCGTGAGGGTGCGCACGCTCGAGGCAATGTCCTTCGGGCCCGCTTCGCCGAGCAGGGTTCCGGGAGGCTTGCTCTCGAAGAGGCGCTGCACGGCCGACGCGAACGCTTCCCCGGCGTCGCCCGCCACGACGACGCTGATGCCCGGGTTCGTGCAGAACTGCCCAGAGCCGAGGCTGCACGAGGCGAAGAGCTCGCCCGCGATCTCGTCGGAGCGCTCGGCCAGGGCCCCCGGCAGGATGAAGACCGGGTTGACGCTCGACATCTCGAGGTAGATCGGCTTGCCTGCGGCGTCGGCGGCCGCCTTCAGCTTGAGGCCGGCGCTGCGGCTGCCGGTGAAGCCGGTGGCGCCGAGCAGCGGGTGCGCCGACGAGCTTCAGCCCCAACGCGCCGGGGACACGATAGATCAGCTGCACCGTGGCCGGGTGGAGGCCAGCGGCCTTGACGGCCTCGAAGGCGGCCTCGGCGAGGATGCGCGTCGTGGCGGGGTGACTCGGGTTGGCCTTTGCCGATCACGGGATTGCCGGCGGCGACGGCCGCCGCGAAGTCCCCCCCCATGATGCCGTTGAAGGCGAAAGGGAAGTTGTTGGGGCCGAACACGGCAACGGGGCTGCCCAGCGGGCCGTGCATCGATCGGATGTTGGCTTGAGTGTCGATGGTGGCGCGGCAGAACGAGCGCTCGCGCGCCGCTCGGGCCGCCTGGCGCAGCTGGGCCGTGGTCCGTGGCAGCTCCACCGAGCGAAGGCGCGGTTCCTTGGGGAAGGCCGTCTCGATGTGCGCCATCTCGACGAGGGCGTCCGTCCGCGCCTCCACCTGCTCCGCGCACAGCTCGAGGAACCGGGCGACGGTCTCCGGCGCCACCGAGCGGAGAGCGACCGCCGCCTCCTTTCCGGCGGCGAGCGCCTCTTCGACCACCGCCTCGTCCGACACGGGGTAGCTGTCGGACAGCAAGGCGCGGGTAGCGGGATTCACCGCGCGAAACGAGGCCGTCTCGCTTCCTCGAACCTGCCATCGGCCGCCGACAAGGACGGGTTGCAGCGCCATCTAGACTCCTCCCGCCTGCTACGAGCCCACCTCGTTCTCGAGGGTCAGCGGACCCACGTGGATCCGCACGACGTCTCCCGGTCGCAGCGTGAAATCGTCCGGCGGCACGATGCCGGTGCCCGTCATCAACAGCACCCCGTCGCGGAACTCCAGCTCGCGGCCCAGGTACGACGCCAGCTCGGGAAGCCGGCGCTTCATCTTCGAGCTGCGCGTGTCGCCCTTGAAGACCGGGGCGCCTCCGCGCTCGATCTCGATCGCGATGGCCACGTCGCTCGACTCATCGGCGGTCGCGAGATGGATCCCCGGGCCCACGGCGCAGGAGCCGTTGTATACCTTCGCCTGGGGCAGGTAGAGCGGGTTCTCTCCCTCGATGTCGCGCGACGACATGTCGTTCCCCGCCGTAAACCCCACGATTTCTAGCCTTGCGTTGACCACCAGCGTCAACTCGGGCTCGGGCACGCTCCACCGAGCGTCGGCTCGGATGCGGACCTTCATGCCGTGTCCGACAGCCCGGGCGCCCGTGGACTTGAAGAACAGCTCCGGCCGCTCCGCCTCGTAGACCCGCTCGTAGACGTCCTTGCTTTCCGACTCGGCGGTGCGTGCCTCTCGGCTGCGCAGATACGTCACCCCGCTCGCCCAAACTTCCTGGCTCGGCTCGATGGGAGGAAGGAGCTGTGTCCGTTGCGGCGTCCCCCCTCGGCAGGTCGGCCAGCAGCGTGGACACGGCCTTCTGCGGCAACTGAAGGAGCAGCCCCAGCCGGAAGTGCTCCGGCAGGTAACGCCCGTCGACCGCCCACCGCGGACCGTTCGAGGCGAGATGACGGGTCAGGTACATGCGCCGCCACTCTAGCCGACGGCAAGGCGCAGTGCCAGTGTCCTGTGTCAGCTCGCGTAGAATCTTGCGTCGACACGCCGACCAATTCTGGAGGCCGAGAATGAGGACGCTCCGAGCCGTTCTTGCGATCTGGCTGTGCCTCGGCGCAGCGCTCACAGCTCACGCGCAGCTCTCCGATGCCGAGAAGGCGGCAGTGCTCCTGGGCCAGCACTTCAAGGTCGAGGCCAACATCGTCTACAAGGTTGCCAACCGCTACGAGGCCAAGCTGGATGTCTATTCTCCGTCGAAGCCCGCGGGTCCCACGCCCGTGCTCATGATGATCCACGGTGGCGGCTGGTTGTACGGTACCAAGGAGGAATCGGTCCTCTATCTACTGCCGTATCTGCAAATGGGTTTCTCCGTGGTGAACGTGGAATACCGCATGGGCAGCGTGTCGCTTGCGCCGGCGGCGGTCGAAGACTGCCTGTGCGCGCTCCACTGGATTGGCCGCAATGCGAAGGACCGGAAGTTCGATCTGAACAAGGTGGTGGTCAGCGGCGGCTCTGCCGGGGGCCATCTGGCGCTGACCACGGCGATGATCCCGGCGTCCGCCGGATTCGAGAACGAGTGTGTCCACGAGGATGACGAGGGCTGGACCGGCACGTTCGCCGATTCGCGGCCGAAGGTGGCGGCCGTGGTCAACTGGTTCGGGATCACCGACGTCGGAGACATGATCCAGGGGCCGAACAAGCACGGTTACGCCGTGTCGTGGCTGGGCAGCTTGCCGAATCGCGAAGACCTGGCCAGGCGGGTCTCGCCGCTCACCTACGTACGTCCCGGATTGCCCCCGGTCCTGACCATCCACGGAGACGCCGACAAGCTGGTGCCGTACTCCCACGCGGTCCGGCTCCACGAGGCGCTGACCAAGGCGGGAGTTCGCAATCAGCTGCTCACTCTCCCGGGCGCCGGCCACGGCGGCTTCACGGACGAGGAAGAGCTGAAGGCCTTCGAAGCCGTGCGTGCGTTCCTCGTCGGCGCGGGGGTGCTTCCCGGGCCCAGATGAGTCGTGACGAGGAATGCGGGCGCCGCCCCTACGCCTCGGGGGACAGTGCCGGCAGAACGGCTTCGTCGCCAGCCGCGGCTGTTGTCAGACCGCGCAGGCGCTCGGGGCGGTCGATGCGGTCGAGACGCCAGGGGATGAGCGCCGCAGGACCCAGCACGAGCAGGAGCAGCGGCCAGAACAGGCGTTCGCCCGCCCACGCATGGAGCGGCATCAGGAGGATCGGGTTGAGGGCGAAGCCGACGCTCCAGCTCGCCGAGTAGAGGGCCATGTAGCGGCCTCGGGCGTCGGGAGGGGCCCAGTCGGCGATGAACGACATCTGCTGCGGCAGCGTCAGGATCTCGCCGGCGGTCCAGAGGGTCACCGTGAAGAGGAACCAGGCCCAGTGGGGAATGACGCCGGTCAGGCCGAAGCCGACGGCCGAGAGGACGAGACCGAGCGCCGCCACCCGCAGGCGCCGGAAACGCCGGAGCCACGCGACGATCGAGATCTCGAAGGCGGCGATGACGAGGCCGTTGAAGCCCACGATGGCGCCGTAGACGGCCGCCGGATATCCCGCCCAGAGCGTGACCGTGAGGGGCAGGATCGTGAGGAAGCAGAAGACGACCAGCGAGAAGACGACCGACGACACCATGAGCTGGGCGTAGACGCCATCGCGCCAGGGCCCCGCGCCCCTTCCCGAATCGCCGCCGCCTCCGCCGTCGGCGGGGGTGGTCGTGGGCCGCGTCTCGTGGATGAAGAAGAAGACGGTGGCGCCGAACAGGATGGTGGTGACGCCGTCGGCCGTGAACAGGACGCGCCAGCTCCAGTCCACGAGCAGGCCGCCGATCGTCATCCCGACGGCGAAGCCCAGGTTGATCGCCACGCGCAAGGCCGCGAAGCCCGTGGCCCGCTGCTCGGACGGGAGCAGGTCCGAGATGATCGCGTGGGCCGCCGGCCGGTAGAGCTCGGCCACGAAACCGAAGACGAGGAGGAGCGGGACGAAGGCCTTGGCGCCGGGTGCCAGCGCCCATGGCGACGGCGAGGACGCCGCTGCCGAAGAGGCTCACGAGGAGCGTCGTGCGGCGGCCGAGGAAGTCGGTGAGGAATCCGCCCACCAGGATGGAGACGAGCGACCCCACGCCGTAGGCGGTCACCAGGCCTCCCGCCGCCGCGGCGCTCATGTGGAACTCGCGGTTCAGGACGAGGCTCAGGTAGGGGACGATGAAGCTGCCGAGCTTGTTGATGAGGGTCCCCACCACGAGCAGGCGCACGGGCGCCGGCAGGCGGCGGATCAGGGCGAGTGGACTCTCGAGCATGAACCCCGCATTCTGCCACGGGGTGCGTTCCCGGCTGGTCCGTTCCGCTTGATAGACTAGCGCCGGTGGTGAACGCCAAGACGCTGTCGGGCTGGGGCGGCCTCGGGGTCCCCGGCTCGGAAATCCTCTCAGAAGACCTGGAGCGCATCACGAAGGGCGCGGTTCTCTCCCGCGGCCTCGGGCGCTCGTACGGGGACTCGTCCCTTCCGGCCCCCGGGACGACGGCGGTGGTGGGCACCGTCCTGGCCGATCGGATCCTGTCTTTCGATCCGGCCACGGGAGTTCTTCGCGCGGAGGCCGGGCTGTCGCTCCGCGAGCTGAACCGCGTCTTCATGCCCCGCGGCTACTTTCCCCCCGTGACGCCGGGGACCATGTTCGTGACCCTCGGGGGCATGGTCGCGGCCGACGTCCACGGCAAGGGCCATCACCGCGACGGCTGCTTCGGCGCCCACGTGCGGGCCCTCAGGATGCGTGTCGCCGACGACCGCATCGTGGAATGCTCGCGGGAGCAGAACCCGGACCTCTTCCGCGCCACGGTGGGCGGAATGGGGCTCACCGGCCACATCCTCGAGGTGGAGTTCACGCTAGCCCGCATCCCGTCTCCCTGGATCGTCGCCGAGAGCGAGCGCATCCCCGACATCGACGCGTTCCTGGCGGGACTCAAGGAGGCCAGCTCCCGCTGGCCCTTCACGATGGGATGGATCGACTGCCTCTCGCGAGGGAGCGCGATGGGACGCGGGATCCTCATGCGTGGACGCTGGGCCGAGCCGGCCGAGGCGCGGCGCGCCTTTCCGAAGCCGAAGAGGCGGCTCTCCGTGCCATTCCTTCTTCCGGAGTGGCTTCTGGGCCGCTGGAGCATGCGCGTCTTCAACGAGGGGCTCTATCGCGGCCACGTCCCGCGTCTCCGGCGTCGCATCTGCACCCGGAGTCGTTCTGGTATCCCCTCGACGCGATCCTCCACTGGAACCGCATCTACGGCCGCCGCGGCTTCACCCAGTATCAGTGCGTCCTGCCCTCGGAGGGCGGCCTGGGCGCGGCCCGGCGCTTCCTCGAGCTGCTCAGCTCGCGTGGCGGCGCGTCGTTCCTCTGCGTCATCAAGGACTGCGGCGCCGAGGGGGAGGGGCTCCTGTCGTTTCCGAAGCCCGGCGTCTCGATCGCGCTCGACATGCCTGTGCGAGACGATACCCAGGCGATCGTCGACGCCCTGAACGAGCGCGTGATCGCCGAAGGAGGACGCGTGTACCTGGCCAAGGACACGTTCACCCGGCCGGAGCACTTCCGGGCGATGGAGCCGCGCCTCGCCGAATGGGAGCGGATCCGCCGCGAGTGGGACCCCGGGGCGCGCCTCAAGAGCGCGCAGTCGGTCCGCATCTTCGGAGACAAGCCGTGAAGGTCGCGTTTCTCGGCGCCACGAAGGGGATGGGCCGCGCCCTGGCGCGCCGCATGGCCGAGCGCGGCGACACGCTCTTCCTGCTGGGGCGCGATGCCGAGGACCTCGACCGGAGCGCTCGCGACCTCGAGACGCGCGCCGGCCGGGGGATCATCGGCGCGGCGCGCTGCGACCTCGAGGAGCCGGTGACCTTCGCCTCGGCCCTGGCGTCCGCCGAAGCCACGCTCGGCGGCCTCGACGCCGTCGTCGTGACGGCCGGCCTCTTCGGGACGCAGGATCAGCTCGAGGCCGATCCCGCGCTCCTGGCGCGCCTGCTCCAGGTCAACTTCGCGAACACCGTCCTGTTCTGCGAGGAAGCACGCAAGCGGCTCCTGGCGCGCGGCGGCGGGACGCTCTGCGTCTTCAGCTCCGTGGCGGGGGAGCGCGGACGCAAGCCGGTGGTGCTGTACGGCGCCGCCAAGGCCGGCCTCTCGCGCTACCTCGAGGGGCTCGACCACCGCTACCACGCGAAGGGCCTTCGGGTCGTCTGCGTGAAGCCCGGCTTCGTCCGGACCGGCATGACGGCCGGCCTCCCCGAGCCCCCGTTCGCCGGCGACCCCGACGACGTGGCCCGCGTCGTCCTCCGCGCCATCGACCGCGGCACGCCCGTCGTCTACGCCGCCGGCATCTGGCGCTGGATCATGCTCGTGATCCGCCTGCTGCCAAGAGCCGTCATGAGGAAGGTCGGGTTCTAGGAGTTGCCGGAGGCCTGGCGCAGGATTCCCCGGAGTCGATCCCCGGCCTCCGGAGTGCCCTTCAGCTCGAGAAGCGGCATGAGCTCGCGGAAGACAAGGCCCTGGTCGAGTCGCGCACCCTGCCGGATCGCCACGCCGCGGACGTCCACCCAGTCGATGTCCCGCCCGGCGAAAACCTTCAGAACGACGAGGTCCTCCGCAGAGCAGGTCCGCAGGGCCACACCCGAGCCGACGGCGTAGTCGGTCGATCGCTCGACCAGCCGCTCCTCGAAGGGGAGGCCCCCGAGAGCCACGTCGAGCGACACGCTATTGCTCGCCTCGATCAACAACACTCGGCGCGAAAGCGCCAGGTCGCGCGCGCCGTCCACCCTCCCGCGGAAGGAGGCGAGCAGGCTGTCCACGAAGGGCTCTTCGCCCCCGAAGCCTGTGAGCAAGGTGAGGTCGGCATCGGCCGTTGTCCGCGGCTCTCCCCAGCGAGGCACGACGATCCCGCCGATGAAGGAGAAGCGCCAGCCCTGCGCGACGCAAACGGCCTGGAGCTCGAGCGCGGCTTCGAGGATCGGGCTCAACGCGCGCGCAGCAGGCGGAACAGGTCCTGCTGCTGGAGGAGGCCGGATTGCCGCCGCCTGAGCGCCAGCACGTCCTCCGGCCAAGGCATCGAGAAGAGGGCCTCGGCGCAGAACAGAGCGCGCGCGGCGGTCAGCGAGCGCAGCTCCCGTTGGCGCTGCTCCTCGAGCAGGGGCCCGGTCCGCGACCAGTTCTCGACCCAGCGGCGCTCGTCCGAGTCCATCCTTGCATTCTACCGCTTGCCGTTGCGGGGACACATGCACCCGCAGTTTCTCATCCGCCATCATGTGGATTTGGATCCACATGCTGATGTGGATAACATGGACGTATGAGAATCGTGCAGATGACCCTGGAAGCGGATCTGGTGGCTCGGGTCGACCGGGCGGCGCGCAAGCTGCGGACGAGTCGGTCGGGGTTCACGCGCCAGGCCCTGCGCCGGGCCTTGGAGCACCTGTCGGCCTTGGAAAAGGAGCGCCGCCACCGGGAGGGCTACGCCGCGCGACCCGTCCGGCGCGGCGAGTTCGACGCCTGGGACACCGAGCAGGTGTGGCCCGAGTGAGGCGCGGCGAGATTCGGTGGTATCGCTTCTCGCGGCCCGACAAGAAGCGGCCGGTGGTCGTCCTCACCCGTGACTCGGTCCTCGAGTACCTCGGCGAGGTCACGATCGCCCCGATCACGAGCACGATCCGGGCGATTCCGTCCGAGGTTGCGCTCGGTCCGGCGGATGGCCTGCCCCGTGAATGCGCCGTGAACCTCGATCACGTACAGACGGTGAGCAAGAGCCGCCTGGGCGCGCTGATCGCCACGCTGCCGTCACGCCGGATGAGCGAGGTCCGGAACGCCCTCCTGTTCGCTTTGGGATTCTGAGCAGAGGCTCGTTGCTCTTGGCGGCCCGACCTCGATGCCGCCGATGAAGGAGAGCAAGACGAGCCGGCGCGCTGGAACGGCGATGGGGCGCTCACGGGTCCGCTTAGAACGACAAGCGAACACCGAACCGCAGGCTTCGCGGTCCCGTGAACGAACCGCCCTTCTTCAAGTAGTCGGGGTTGGTGGCGGTCGCGCGCGGGTCGCCGAGCGAGCCGATCGGTTCCAGGGTGCCGGGCCGGGTACGAAGGCCGCCGTCGGCAGTGCAGAGCCCCTCGGGAACGCCGGCGCAGGCACCGTCCTGGATCAGGTTGTAGCGTTCGTCGTAGCGCAGGATGGATTGCCGGTTTAGCAGATTGAAGACGTCGGCCTGTAGTTGAAGGCGGGCCTTCTTGCCAAGGCGGATGGGGTAGCTGGCGTGGACGTCGATCTCGTAGTCGGCGGGCTGTCGGCCCACGGTGCCGCGGGGGGCGAGATAGTGCTGGCCGCTGAGATAGTTGGCCGAGAAGCCGTACGCGTTCTCCGGAATTCCGGAGTACCAGTGGGTCGACAAGCCGACGTTCAGGCCCGTCGCCTTGCCCGTCAATACCTCATAGCTTCCATCGAGCTTGCACTGATGGACGCTCTCCGACGTCAGTGGACCATAGGCGTTGACCAGGAAGTCGGCCCAGTCGAATCCCGAGTTCCAGTTGGGGGTGCCCTGGCCCGTGGACCGCTGGAAGCTGCCGTCGTAGTTGCCTCTGAGGCGTGTCCAGACGTAGCTCGCCAGGAACTGCCAGCCCCGCGACAGGCGCTTGCGCGCCGAAGCCTCGAGGCTGTAGTTGTCTCGCAGAGCCCGTGGAGACGGCACGCTCGAGCCGTCGAAGAAGGCCAGGGTCGTGGCCTCGCCTTCCCCGGGATTGCCGAACAGGTAGTCGCCGCTTCCGGTGGTGATGTCCTCGATCACGCGGCCCAGCGGCCGCCAGCCCCCCTTGAGCCCCACCACCAGATTGGGGCGCAGCTGGCGCTCGAAGCCGAGAAGCCACTCGTCGACGTACTGGCCCTTCAATCCAGGGTCCACGGCTGTGGAAGTCCCGCCGTAGGCGCCCGAAGTCTGCGGAGCGGCCGGGTCGGGCGCAAACGAACCCGGTGTCGGATCGAAATTGAACGAATTGGCTCCCGTGTCGCCGCTGAAGGCCACAAGCTGCATCAGCAGGGGGATGTTCTCGAAGTAGCGGCTGAAGCTCGCATAGAGCTTGCTCCGACCGTCCTTCTCGACGTCCCAGGCAACGCCGATCCGGGGCGCCCAGCTCTGGACGGAGACGGGGGTGTAGCCGTCACGGTCCTTCAGGTCCTGTCTCTCGAAGCGGAGACCCAGGCTGAGCGTCAAGGCCCCGTGGATGTGCCAGAGATCCTGGAGGTAGGCCGAGACGTTCCGCGTCCGCGGGGCCGAGATAAAGGGCTGAGCCGGTTGCCAGGTCGACGGATCGTTCTTGTCGAAACCCGGAGCCCGATCGTTCAGGTAGAACGAATGCCAGTAGTAGACCACTCCGTCCTGCCGGAGCCTCGCGACGGAGTCGCCTCCGCTCACCCAGTCACTCTCGTCCCACACGAGCGCCTCGAGGTCTCCCCCGATCTTCACCTCGTGTCTCCTCAGGACCTTCGAGAGGTCCACCTTCCCGACGCTGCGGGCTGAACGGTAGCTGCCGTAGTACCCGATTCCGCCGGTGCTGGCAGGGGGGTCGACACTGTAGTCGTCCAGCCGCGGCGTGTCCGTTCCGGGTCCCGCGAAGATATTGCTCTGGCGATGGCGTCCATAGAGGGCTCGCACGAGGAACGAGCCGCCGAAGGTCCCTTCGTAGCGAGCGGTGAGGTTGGTTCCCCCGTCGTCGGCTGCGCCCAGGTAGGTGCTCGACGGACCGTTGATTCCGGTGACGGGCCCCGCATATCGATTGGGGTCTCCGAAAACCGAGAACGCCAGCGTGCTCGAGGCGGCAGGCCGCCAGGTGAGCTTGCCAGCAAAACGGTTGGTTCGTTGCTCGGCCGGGACCACGGAGCCGACCGGCGGTGCGCCCGGACTGGCGAGGTCCCGGATCACGGTCGTGTCCGTGTCCTCCGCTACCCGATTGAAGGCGCCAAAGAACCACAACCGGTCGCGCAGGATCCGGCCCCCCAGCTCCGCTCCGAAGTCCCACTTGGCGGGAGTGTCGTCGATCGTCGTCGTGTCGACGGGCCTTCGGGTCGCAGTCTGGTTGTCGCTCCGGAAGGCGCCGCCCGCGAAGAAACCGAAGGCCGACCCGTGGAAGACGTTGCCGCCCGACTTCGTGAGCACGTTGAGGATGCCGCCGGTCGTCCTCCCGTACTCGGCGGGCAGGCCGCCGGTCTTGACCTCGACCTCTTCGACGAAGTCGACGTTCAGGTCCTTGTTTTCGGCCCCAACCGCCATCCCCGTGACATTCAAGCCATCGATGACGTACTGGTTCTCCAGGCCGGTCGAGCCGTAGAACGCCGAGCCCGTCTCGTCCCGCTGAGTGCCAGGCGCCACGCGGGCGACCGCGAAGACGCTGCGATCCAGCGGAATCCGTTCGAAAAGATCGGCTGTCGCGTTCACACCCGTCGCCGTGTTGGTCACGTCGATCTCGGATGGCGGCGCCGTCACTTCCACGGTCTCGCTTCGGGTCGCCATCTCCAAGCGAAGCCGGACCGTGGCCGTACGGTCGATGTCGACCCGGACTCCGCGGAGGCTCGTCGCCTGGAACCCGGGCAGCGCCGCCGCCACGTCGTACGCTCCCGGGTGGCAGGAACGGGAAGAGGAAGGTGCCGCGAGCATCTGTCACGACCGAGCGAACGCCCTGAAGGCTTTCACTCTTGACCGTGACGGTCGCTCCCGGCGTGCCCTGGCCGCCCGCATCCTCGGTTTGCCCGGAGATCCGCCGGTCGTTTGGGCAAGAAGGGGGACGGCGATGGCCAATCCGGCGCCACCGAGCAAGAGACGGAGCGTCCAGCCCGGACCGCTCTTTGACATCCCGTCCTACAGAAGTGAGTAGTCGCGAGCCAGTCTAGGTTCGAGGATACGGGTCCGTCAAGGGCTCGTTCGCGGCGGAAACTGGGGCGTTCTTGTTCGGGTGTAAGCTCGACGGGGTCCTGTCGCGCAGATGGCGATGTCGTCCGGGGCTCGTCTCGGGCCGTACGAAATCCTCTCGGCGCTGGGAGCCGGGGGAATGGGGGAGGTGTACCGGGCGCGGGATCACGAAGCTGCGGCGGGACGTGGCGATCAAGGTGCTGCCCTCTGCCGTGGCGAAGGACACCGAACGACTCCAGCGCTTCAAGCGCGAAGCGCACCTCCTGGCCGCACTCAACCACTCGAACATCGCGGCGATCTACGGGCTCGACGAGGTGGGAGGCCAGACCTTCCTGGTTCTGGAGCTCGTCCCGGGCGAGGACCTGGCCGAACGACTGAGGCGCGGGCGCCATCCCCCCGGACGAAGCCATCCCCATCGCCCGGCAGATCGCCGAGGCTGTGGAGGAAGCCCACGAAAAGGGGATCGTCCACCGGGACTTGAAGCCCGCGAACGTGAAGGTGACTCCGGACGGCAAGGTCAAGGTCCTCGACTTCGGTCTGGCCAAGGCATGGAGCGGGAACGACGAGCTGCTCCTGGCCAGCCAGGAAGACCTGTCGCAGTCACCCACCATGACCCACACGGGCACCATCCCCGGCCTCATCCTGGGCACCGCCGCGTACATGGCTCCGGAGCAGGCGCGTGGCAGCGTCGTGGACAAACGAGCCGACATCTGGGCCTTCGGCGTCGTGCTGTTCGAGATGCTGAGCGGCAAGAGGGCATTTCGGGGCGAGACGGTCTCGGACACTCTCGCGGCCGTGCTCGCACGGGAGCCCGACTGGGCTGCGCTTCCTCAGGCGACACCCACCCGCATCCGCGGCCTCCTGAACCGTTGCCTCGAGCGGGACGTGCGCCGGCGCTTGCAGGCCATCGGCGAGGCGCGGCTCATGCTGGAAGACGCGATCGCCCACCCGCGGGAGCCCAAAGCCGCGGAAGGCAAGAAGTGGAGCCGAGTCAGTGCTGGCCCGACGCTGGCTCTGGCCGTCGGCTTGGTAGCGTTGGGATTCGGCCTGGCCTACGCCACGCGCGAATCCTGGATCCACGTAGAGCGAGCACGACCGCCAGTATTCCGCCAGCTCACCTTCCGTCGTGGCTCGACCGTCGGCGCGCGGTTCACACAAGATGGAGGTTCGGTCATCTACAGTGCACTATGGGAAGGCGAAGAGCGTCTTCAACTATTCACTCAGCGCATCGACGCGGTCGACGCTCGTTCACTCGACCTGCGAGTCAACGTGCTGGCCGTCGGGCCGACCGAGCTGGCCGTGATGCCCGACGAACCAGGGAACACCACGCTCTCTCGGGTCCCACTCGAGGGCGGCGGACTGCGCAAAGTTATCGGCGACGTCTCGAACGCCGACTGGTTGCCGGACGGCGCGAGCTTGGCTGTTTCTCGCGCCGCGGCCGGGCGTCAATGGATCGAGTTTCCGGTCGGCAAGACCGTCTACCAAACGACGACGGGCGGGGTCGGAGGCCTGCGTGTGTCGCCCGATGGCAAACGGGTCGCCTTCTACGAAATGAATACAACTGCCTACGATGTAAGCGGGGACATCTCGATCGTCGACCAGGTCGGCCACAAGACGAAGCTCTCGGCAAACTGGATCGTGGCCGGCGGCCTCACCTGGTCGGCGGATGGCCGGGAAGTCTGGTTCTCGGGCTCGCGAACGGGTATTCGGCAGTCACTCTACGCGGTGAACCTCAAGGGCCAAGAGCGTCCTGTAGCTTCCGGCGCGGGGTCCCTCGTGTTGAGGGACATCTCCACGGATGGGCGCGTCCTGGTCCAACAGTCGGAGTTCAGGTACGAAGTCCGGGGGGCGCCCGACGGAATCCATGAGCGGAGCTTCTCGTGGCTCGGCGGAACACTCCTGCCCGATTTGTCCGCTGACGGCCAGACCCTACTCTTTACCGAAGGGCTCGAGGCCGTGGGGGGCGGCGCCGTTCTCTTCCTTCAGAAGCTCACGGATCCGACGCCGACGCGCCTCGGGGACGGCCTTGGTTTGGGGCTCTCGCCCGACGGCACTTGGGCCCTTTCCTATGGCGCCGCAGAGACCGGAAAGGGGGCGCAACTGAGCCTCGTGCCAACAGGGGTTGGCGAAACCAAGAGGATCCCCCCGGGGGACCTTACAGGTCATCGAATCGGCGTCCTGGTTTCCCGACGGACGGCGGATCCTTGTCGTGGGCAACGAAGCGGGAAGTCCTCGACGGCTCTTCATTCAGGAAGTGCCGAACGGCATGCCCCGCGCGATGACTCCTGAGGGCATCCCGTTCGGAATGGAGGACCTCGTCGGGAGCAAGGTCTCTCCCGACGGGCGTTTCGTCGTTGCGCGGAGCCCGGCGGGTTCTTCGCCCAGGTACGCCTTCTTTCCCACCGCGGGCGGCGCTCCTGTTTCGATTCCCGGGATCGGCGAGGCGGATCTGCCAGTGCGCTGGAGCGGCGACGGCAGGTTCCTGTTCGTGAGAGGGGACCCATCCAAACTGCCGGCTCGACTCGAGCGTCTCGACTTGCAAACGGGAAGCAGGCAGCCCTGGAAAGAGCTGCGGCCGCCCGACTCGACCGGGGTCAGCAGCATTGGCCCTGTGGTCCTGGCGCCCGATGGGGGCGCCTACTTCTACGGCATCGAACGCGGGCTTTCGACGCTCTACCTGGTCGAGGGACTACACTGAACGGACGTCACGGCCCCCAGACTCGTTCAGGCTGGAGCCCTGAGCCCCCAACAGCGGAATAGAATCGAAACGCTAGACCCATGACGCTCTCTTCGGGCGCTCGTCTCGGGCCATACGAGATCCTCTCGCCGCTGGGCGCCGGGGGGATGGGTGAGGTCTACCGCGCCCGAGATCTGCGGCTCGGCCGCGATGTCGCGATCAAGGTGCTGCCGCCCGAGTTCGTGGCGGATGCGGATCGGCGCGCGCGGTTCCAACGGGAGGCGAAGGCCGCTGGCCGCGGGGCGGTATGTGTTCGCGAAACCCTCGACTCGCTCCTCGTGGAGCGCGGTAGCTCCGGTCCGGACGGTCAGGGCTGGGGGCTGGCCGCTGCCTTCGCGGCCGCTTCCGCGACCCAGCCGCCGCCGAGCGCCTTGTACAGGTTCACGACGGCCAGGAGCTGGTTGCGGTGGGTCTCGGCGATGCGGATCTCGGCGGGGTAGAGCTGCTGCTGCGCGTCCAGCACCTCGAAGTAGGCCGAGAGGCCCGATTCGTAGCGGAGGTTCGCGAGACGGACGGCTTCCCGGTACGCGGCGGCCGCGCGAGCCCGCTGCTTCTCCGTCTCGACGAGCTTGACCCGATCGACAAGGGCCCCGGACACCTCGCCGAGGGCGCTCGTGACGGCGGCCTCGTACTGGACCACCGCCTGGTCGCGGACGGCCATCGCCGCCTGGTAGTTCTTCTTGAGGCGCCCCGCGGCGAAGATCGGGCCGAGGAGGCCCGCGTTGACGTCCCAGGCCTGGCCGTTGGACGAGAGGATCTGGCCCAGCTCGGGGCTCACGTTGCCGAAGAGGCCGGTGAGGTTCAGGGTCGGAAAGAAGCTGGCCTTGGCGACGCCGATGCCGGCGTTCGCGGCCACGAGGAGCTGCTCCGCCTGCCGAACGTCGGGGCGCCGCTCGAGAAGGGCCGAGGGAAGGCCCCCGGGGACGTCGGGGGGGATCGGCGTCTCCGGGCCGTCGCGGGGGATGGGCTGCGGGTTGCGGCCGAGCAGGAGGTTGAGGTGGTTCTCCTTCGCCACGATGGCGCGCTCGATCTCCGGCACCTGGGCCGACACCTGTCCCAGTAGCGCCTCGGCGCGCGCGGTTTCCAGAGCAGAGGCCGCGCCCCCCTCGAGGCGCCGGTTGAAGAGGTCGAACGTGTCCTGGAACGCCGCGGTGGTGCGCTTGGCGATCTCCAGCTCGGCGTCGAGCTCGCGGAGCTCGAAGTACGCGGTGGCCACGTCCGAGACGAGGGACAGGAGGACGCCTCGTCGCGCCTCCTCGGTCGCCAGGTATTGCGCCCGCGCGGCCTCGGTCTGACGGCGGATGCGCCCCCAGAGGTCCAGCTCCCACGCGAAGCCGAGCTGCAGTGTCCACTTCTCCTCGATGGGTCGGGAAGGCACGATCACCTGGTCGAGGCGAGTCCGATCCCAGTCCGCCTTGTAGCCGACGGCAGGCAGGAGGTCCGATCTGGCCACGCCGTACCGAGCGCGAGCCTCCTCCACGCGGGCCGCAGCGAGGCGCGCGTCGAACCCCTTCTGGAGGGCTTCGTCCACGAGGCCCTTCAGCACCGGGTCCTGGAAGAGCTCCCACCACGGGAGGTCGGCGAGGGACCGAGCCTCCGCGGCCGCCGTCTCGCCGTAGAACTGCTCGGGGACCACGACGGGCGGGCGCTTGTAGTTGGGGCCGACGGCGCAGGCCGTCAGGGACAGGCCGACGAGGACGGCGGAGACGCGGGACACGGTCCTCCGGTTCCTCATGCGTCCCTCAGGACCTCCCGCTCGCGTTCGAGTTTCCGCTCGGCGCCGGCCAGGCGCTCCACGACGACGAACAGGACGGGGATGAGGAAGATGGCCAGGCCGGTCGCCGCGAGCATCCCGGAGATCACCGCCGTGCCCAGGATCTGGCGCCCCGCCGGCGCCGGCGCCCTTCGCGAGCCAGAGCGGGACGCAGCCGAGGATGAAGGCGAAGGACGTCATCAGGATCGGACGCAGCCGGAGCTGGGCGCCCTTGAGGGCCGCGTCCACGAGGTTGTCCCCGCGCTCGAAGCCGGCCTTGGCGAACTCGACGATCAGGATGGCGTTCTTGGCGGCGAGGCCGATCAGCATGACGAGACCGATCTGCCCGAAGACGTCGAGTGCGAATCCCCGGCTGTAGAGGCCGATGAAGGCTCCGGTCACGGCCACGGGCACCGACAGGAGCACGCTGAAGGGGAGAGACCAGCTCTCGTAGAGCGCGGCGAGGATGAGGAAGACGAAGCCGAGGGAGAGGGCGAAGACGCCCCCGGCCCGCCCGGCCGCCTTCTTCTCCTGATACGAGAGGTCGGCCCAGTCGTAGCCCATCTCCCGGGGAAGGACCTCCTTGGCAACGGCCTCGAGGGCGTCCATCGCCTGGCCGGTGCTGTAGCCGGGCGCGGGCTGCCCCGTGATCTGGGCCGCGCGGAAGAGGTTGAAGCGCTGCGTGTACTCCGGGCCGAAGATCCGCTTCGGCGTCACGACCGCCGAAAGAGGGACCATGCCTCCTTCGTTGTTCCGGACGTGGAAGAGGCCGATTCCCTCGGGAGAGACGCGATCCTTGCCCTCGGCCTGGAGGAAGACGCGCCACTGGCGCCCGAAGCGGTTGAACTGGTTCACGTAGACGCCCCCGAGGAAGGCCTGGAGGGTCTGGTAGACGTCTCCCACGGCCACGCCCTGCTTCAGGACCTTCTCGCGATCGACGTCGGCGTAGATCTGCGGAACGGTCGCTCGAAACGAGCTGTTGACCCCCGCCAGCTCGGGACGCTTGCGCGCGGCCTCCAGGAAGCGCTGCAGGTTCTCGTCGAGGAACTCGACGGTCCCGCCGCTCCGGTCCTGGAGCCAGAACGAGAAGCCCCCGGCGCTGCCGATGCCCGGGATGGCCGGCGGCGCGAAGGCGAAGGCGATCGCGTCGGGCACCTCGGACCGAAGCTTGCGGTTCAGGGTCGCCAGGAGCCCCTTGTAGGAGAGGTCGGGCGTCCGCCGCTCGTCCCACGGCTCGAGGGAGACGAAGAAGAACGCCGTGTACGACGCCGACGTGCGGGTGAGGAGGCTGAAGCCGTTGATCGTCGTGACGTATCGGATGCCCTTCGTGTCCGCGAGGAGCTTCTCGATGCTGCCGCGTGACCTCGGTCGTCCGCTGGAAGGACGCGGCGTCGGGGAGCTGGACGTTCAGGATCAGATACCCCTGGTCTTCGTCGGGAACGAAGCCCGTGGGGAGCTGACGTCCAAGGGCGGCGGCCAGGAGCGCGAAGCCCCCGAGGATCACGAAGCTGACGACGGCCTTGCGGATCAGCCGCCCCGAGAGGTCCACGTAGCCGCGGGTGGCCCGCGCGAACCACCGGTTGAAGACGCCGAAGAAGCGGCTCAACGCCCCTGTCGACTCGTGGCGCGGCCGCAGGAGCAGCGCCGAGAGGGCCGGCGACAGCGTCAGGGCGTTGAACGCGGAGATCACCACCGAGATCGCGATGGTCACGGCGAACTGCTTGTTGAGGCGTCCCTGGATGCCGCTCATGAGGCCGATCGGGATGAACACGGAGGACAGGACGAGGGCGATGCCCACCACCGGCGCCGAGACCTCCGCCATGGCCTGCAGCGTGGCTTCCCGGGGCGAGAGCCCTTCCTCGATGTGGTGCTCGACCGCCTCCACCACGACGATGGCGTCGTCCACCACGAGGCCGATGGCGAGGACGAGGCCGAAGAGGGACAGCGTGTTGATGGAGAAGCCCAGGAAGGGGAAGAAGGCGAAGGTCCCGATGAGGGACACCGGAACGGCGATCAGGGGGATGAGGGTCGCGCGCCAGTTCTGGAGGAACAGGAAGACGACCAGGATGACGAGAACCATCGCCTGCCAGAGGGTGCTCGCGATCTCCTTCATCCCCTCGGTGACCGGCAGCGAGGTGTCGAGGCCCACCTTGTAGTCGAGGTCGCTCGGGAAGCGCTCCTTGAGCTGGGCCATCATGTCCTTGACGCCCTTCGCGACCGTGAGGGCGTTGGCTCCAGGCGTCTGGAAGGCGGCGATGAGGGCCGCGGGCCGTCCGTTGAAGCGCCCCGACTGGTTGTACGTGAGGGCCCCCAGCTCGATGCGCGCGACGTCCTTGAGTCTCACGACCGACCCCTCGGGGGTGATGCGGACCACGACGGATCCGAACTGTTCGGGGGTGACGAGACGCCCCTGGGCGCGCACGCTGTAGGTGAGCTGCTGGCCCGAAGGCGCAGGCTCCGCGCCCACGCGTCCGGCGGGGTTGACGGCGTTCTGCTGCTGCAACGCGCGCAGGAGGTCGGGGACCGTCAGGCCCAGCTTGGCCAGCTTGTCGGGCTGGACCCAGATCCGCATCGAGTACTCCGACAGGCCGAAGTTCACGACCTGCCCGACACCCGGGACGCGGTACAGGGCGTCGTTGATGTTGATGAGGGAGTAGTTTCCGAGGAAGAGGGAGTCGTAGGTGCCGTTGGGAGAATAGACGGCCACGACCACGAGGGGCAGGCCCACGGTGCTGCGGTACGTGAGCCCGAACTGGTTCACGTCGGCCGGAAGGTTGGGCGCGGCCTGGGACACGCGGTTCTGGGCGTTGACCTGATCGATGTTGACGTCGCTCTCCACGTCGAAGGTCACCGTCAGCGTCATCGTCCCGTCGTTGGCGTTCGTGGACTGCAGGTAGAGGGCCTTGTCCACGCCGTTCATCTGCTGCTCGAGGGGCGTCGCCACCGACTGCTCGATGGTGACGGCGTCGGCGCCGGTGTAGGTCGTCTGGATCTGGATCGGCGGAGGGATGATGGAGGGGAACTGGGCGATGGGAAGGCCCGCCATCGACACGAGGCCGAGAACGACCGTGACGACGGCGATCACGATGGCGACGATGGGCCGATCGACGAAGAATCGGGACACTAGCGCGCCGCCGCGAGCGCTCGCCGGAAGGGCTCTGTTCGGGGGCGAACGGCTTGGTCTTGACCGTGATGCCCGGCCTCAGGTACTGCAGGCCCGTCACGATGACCACGTCTCCGAGCTTCAGCCCCTTCTCGATGACCCAGAGGTCCCCGACGCGCACGCCGGGCTCCACGGTCCGGATCTCGGCCTTGTTGTCGGCCCCGACGACGGCCACGCGAAAGCCCCCTTGCAGCTCGGTCACGGCTCGCTGCGGCACCAGGAGGGCGCCGGTCTTGACTTCCAGGGCCGCGCGCACCTTGCCGAATTGGCCGGGCCGCAGGATGTTCCCCGGGTTGGGAAAGTACCCCTTGACCGTCATCGTCCCCGTCTTCGGATCGACCTCGCGGTCGACGAGGACAGCCCGGCCCGGATGCGGGAAGACCGTGCCGTCGTCCAGGACGAGCTCGAGGACGGGGCCCTGTTCCGAGGTCGCGTAGCCGGGTCCGTTGGCGAACGGGGCGAGGCGCATGTACTCCCGCTCGCTGAGGCCGTAGGTCACCCGGATCGGATCCACCGTCGAGACGGTGGTCATCACGGCCTGCGGGTTGACCAGGTCCCCGACCTGGGCGCGCGACGATGCCCGCGATCCCCGCGATGGGGGAGACGATCCTGGTCCAGCCGAGGTTCAGGTTCGCCTGGTCCACGGCGGCGTGCGCGGCGGCCACCGCCGCCTTGGCGTTTCGCTCGGCCGAGAGGGCGTCGTCCAGCTCCTGCTGGCTGATGGCTCTCTGGGCGACGAGAGGCGTGAAGCGCTCGACGTCCCTGGACGCCTTCGCGAGCTGGGCCTCGGCCTGTCCCAGCGCCCCCTGCGCCTGCTCCAGCGCGGCACGAAACTGGCGCGGGTCGATCTCGAACAGGGGCTCGCCGCTGCGGACGAACTGGCCTTCCTTGTAGAGCTGTCGCAGGAGGTACCCTTCGACCTTGGGGCGGATGTCGGCGTTCACGGATCCGTCCATCGTGCCGATCCACTCGCTCGTGATGGGAACGTCTTTCTGGACGACGGCCGCCACCGAGACCTCGAGGGGCGAGGAGGGCGGGGGCTGGCGCGCGCACGCGGCGGCGAGAAGCGAGAAGGTCGCGAGCAAGCGACCCACAGCGGTGACCGAGGATCTCCTGAGCATCGTCCGTAGACTAACAGCCGTTGTCGGAGAGGTCGAGCGGCTCCGAAAATCGTGCGCAGGGCGTGATTTGCTTCGGCCCACACGGGGGCGTATCCTGCCCTTCTCCATGACGCGAACGACACGGCACCATCCCGTACCGGCCTTCCCCTCGGGACGACGCCGCCCGCTAGCCTCCGATCGCCGTCCGTCCATCTTCTTTGCAGCGTGACTTTCCCCGCCCGGGCCGAGGCCCGCCGCGGGGGCTCTCGATCAGGAGGCCTCATGACGACACACGCGCAGGAGCTGGAGCGCTATCGCGCCCAGAACAAGAAGAGCCACGCGATGTACGAGCGGGCGGAGAAGATCCTGCCCCTCGGCGTCTCCAGCAACTTCCGCACCTACGAGCCCTATCCCATCTACATCGAGCGGGCCCAGGGCTCGAAGATGTGGGACGTGGACGGGCGCGAGTACACCGACTTCTCCATGTGCTTCGGCGCGCTCATGGTCGGCCACTCGAACCCGATGATGGTCAAGGCCGTGGCCAAGGCGGCGGGCGAGGGGACGCTCTACGGCATGCCCCACGACCGCGAGGTCCGGGCCGCGGAGCTGATCGGCGAGCGCTTCCGCCTCGAGCAGGTGCGCTTCACGAACTCGGGCTCCGAGTCGACGATGCACGCCCTGCGCATGGCCCGGAGCCTACACCGGACGCGACAAGGTCCTGAAGTTCGAGGGGGCCTACCACGGCGGCCACGACACCGTGCTCGTGTCGGTGAAGCCGCCCAAGGCCAAGCTCGGCAGCGTCGAAGCACCCGAAGTCCCTGGCCGTCGGCCACGGCATTCCCGAAGGCACCGTGAAGAACACGCTCGTGGCCCAGTGGAACGACGTCCAGAGCGTCCGCGACGCTGCTCGCAGCAGCAACGAGAACGAGGTGGCGGCCCTCATCCTCGAGCCGGTCATGATGAACGTGGGGGTCCTGGCGCCCCGGGACGGGTTCCTCCAGGAGCTGCGCGCGCTCTGCGACGAGTTCGGCTGCCTCCTGATCTTCGACGAGGTCAAGACCGGCGCGAAGCTCGCCTGGGGCGGCGCCCAGGAGTGGTTCAAGGTGACGGCCGACATCGTGTGCCTGGCCAAGGCCATCGGCGGCGGCCTGCCCCTCGGCGCCTTCGGCGCGCGGCGCGAGATCATGAACGAGATCGCGCCAGTTCCGCTCCTTCCACGCGGGCACGTACGCGAGCAACCCCCTCGCCACGACCGCCTGCATGATGGCCCTGGCCGACGTCCTGACGCCCGAGGTCTTCACCCGGGCCACGGCCCTCGGCGAACGCCCTCGCCGAAGGGCACAACCACGATCATCAAGAAGTACGGCCTGAACGCCTGCGCGGTGAACGTGGGCGTCAACGGGACGGTCTTCTGGCGCAAGACGCCGCCGACGAACTACCGGGAGTGGCTCGACCAGGACTTCGACGCCTTCTGGCGCTACTGGCACATGAACCTGAACCGCGGCGTCATCCCCCAGGCCCAGTGCTACGACGAGCAGTGGACGGTCTCGGCGCTCCACACCGAGAAGGACGTCTATCGGATGCTGGAGGTCTTCGACGAGGTCGCCAAGGAGATGCGCTAGCCCGTGATCTCCGAACGGACGGCTGCCGGCGGCGGGAGAGCTCCCCGCCGCCGGTCCGTCCGACTACATGGGCGCCCTCGTCGCCAGCTTCCTCGGCTGGACCCTCGACGCGTTCGACTTCTTCGTTCTGGTCTTCGTCCTTCCCGCCGTCGCCAAGGATTTCGGAACCGACATCAAGGCGATCGCCCTCACGATCACCGTCACCCTCGCCTTCCGGCCGGTGGGGGCCTTCATCTTCGGCCTCATGGCCGACCGCTACGGCCGCCGCCTGCCCCTGATGATCGACCTCGTCTTCTACTCCGTCGTCGAGGTGCTGTCGGGGTTCGCGCCGGACTACACGACGTTCCTGGTTCTCCGCGCCCTCTTCGGGATCGGCATGGGAGGGGAGTGGGGGATCGGCGCGTCGCTCGCCATGGAGAAGGCGCCGCCCCGCTGGCGCGGGGCCCTGTCGGGCCTCCTCCAGGGGGGATACGCCGTGGGCTACCTCCTGGCGGCGTGCTGCTACTTCTTCGTCTTCCCGAGGTGGGGATGGCGGCCGATGTTCTTCATCGGCGGGCTGCCCGCCCTGCTGGCTCTCTTCGTCCGCTACGGCGTGAAGGAGTCGGAGGTCTGGGAGAAGACCAGGCACGCGAGCTGGGACCAGCTCGGCCGCGGGATCCTTTCCGAGTGGCGGCTCTTCCTCTATCTCACCGCCCTGATGACGATGATGATCTTCCTGTCCCACGGGACACAGGACATGTACCCGACGTTCCTCAAGCTCCAGCGCGGCTTCGAGCCGCAGGAGGTGGCCAAGGTCGTCATGGTCGCGAGCGTCGGGCGCGCTGGCCGGGGGGATCTGCTTCGGCGGCCTCTCGGACCGGTTCGGCCGGAAGCGCTCGATGGTGCTGGCCGTCGTCGCGGCGATGTTCGTGGTCCCGCTGTGGGCCTACGCGCCGACCACGCCCCTTCTGGTTCTCGGCGCGTTCCTGATGCAGTTCCTGATCCAGGGCGCCTGGGGCGTGATCCCCGCGCACCTGACCGAGCTGTCCCCCGACTCGGTGCGCGGCTTCCTGCCGGGCTTCGCCTACCAGTGCGGCGTGCTCCTCGGCGGCACGGTGGCCTACATCGAGGCGGTCTTCGCCGAGCACACGTCCTACGCCAACGCCATGGCCGCCACCGCCATCACGACCTTCGTCATCGGCGCGGTCGTGGTGGCCCTCGGGCCCGAGCGCCACAATGCGCGCTTCGGGGCCTAGTGGCACAATGCCCTCCGTGGCCGACCCGCGGGGTGCCCTTGCCGTCGAACCCGAGACCGTAGAACAGCCGGTCGCCCCACCGCGCCCGAAGCGCCGCGCCCGGCGCCGGCGCCTGCCGGCCTCGGAGTGGGCGGGATGGGACGACGCGCAGCTCCTGTCCCTGCGCCTGAGCGACCTCGACCTGCGCCTCGAGGGGAGCGAGCTCGAGCCGCGCATCGCCCAGCTCTACTCGGAGCTGGCCGCGCGCGGCCTGCGAGTTCCGGCCCCACTTCTGGCTGTCGGACGAGTGGTTCACGCCCGACGGCGTGCCCGGGATCGCCATCCCGTTCTACCTCGCGCACCCGCGTCTCGCGCGGCTGGAGCAGCGCCAGATGCTCGAGGTCGAGGGCGGCACCCACGAGTGGTGCCTCAAGATCCTGCGCCACGAGGCGGGCCACGCCATCGAGAACGCCTTCGGCCTGCGCCGCCGCCGCCGCCGCCGCGAGCTCTTCGGCAGCACCTCGGAGTCGACTACCCGGAGTTCTACGCGCCCCGGCCCTACAGCAAGAGCTTCGTCATCCACCTCGACGCCTGGTACGCCCAGAGCCACCCCGACGAGGACTTCGCCGAGACCTTCGCGGTGTGGCTCGACCCCGAGTCCGCAGTGGCGCGAGCGCTACCAGGGCTGGCCGGCCCTGCAGAAGCTCGAGTACATGGACGAGCTGATGACGGGGCTCTCGGCGACGCCCGCCGCAGAACGACTCGACCGAGCACGTGGACGCCGCTCTCGTCGCTGCGCAAGACGCTGCGCCGCCACTACGAGCGAGAAGCGCGCGCCACTACGGCGTCGACGCACCCCGACTTCTACGACCGCGACCTCCGCCGCCTCTTCTCCGACTCGCCCGGCCCACGCGCACCAGCCGACCGCGGCCAGCTTCCTGTCGCGCATCCGCCGCGAGATGCGCCAGCTGGTGGGCCGCTGGACGAACGAGTACCAGTACACGATCGACCAGGTCCTCGGCGACATGATCGTGCGCTGCCGCGAGCTCAACCTGCGCCTCGCGGCGCCCCCCGAGCGAGGCCCGGGTGCGAGTTCGCCGTCCTCCTCACGGTCCAGACCATGAACTACCTCCACAGCGGCCGCCACCGGGTGGCGCTGTGAAGAGCCTCCGGCGTCCTCGCCCTCGTGCTCCGAGAGCCTGGTGCCCCCGGCCCAGGCCAAGCCCGAGGAGGCGCTCGCGCGCGCCGTGGAAGACGGAGTACGACGTGGTCCAGTGCCTCTCGCGAGCCTGGGCCACGACGTGCACGCCGCTCGGGCGTCGGGGGCGAGCTCGAACCCGATCCGCAAGGCCGTCGAGGAGTTCAAGCCCGACATCGCCTTCAACCTGCTCGAGGCCTTCGACGACGTGGCGACCTGGGACCAGAACGTGGTCGCCTACCTCGAGCTGCTGAAGATGACGTACACGGGCTGCAACGCTCGCGGCCTCCTGCTGAGCCGCGACAAGGCCCTCGCCAAGAAGCTCCTCTCCTACCACCGCATCCGCGGTCGCCGACTTCGCGGTCGTCCGCCCGCGGCCGCATCGTCCGGCGCCCCAAGCGGCTCGGCCTTCCCGCTCTTCGTGAAGTCCCTCACCCTCGACGCCTCCATCGGGATCTCCCAGGCGTCGGTGGTCGAGAGCGAGGAGAAGCTCCAGGAGCGCGTCCGCTTCATCCACGAGAGCATCGGCACCGACGCCCTCGTGGAGCGATACATCGAGGGGCGGGAGCTCTACGTCGGGATCCTGGGCAACCAGCGCCTACAGGGCGCTGCCGATCTGGGAGCTGAGCTTCGACAGGATGCCCGAGGACGTCGCGCAAGATCGCCACCGAGCGGCTCAAGTGGAGCCTGACCTACCAGAAGAAGCACGGGATCGTGAGCGGGCCGGCGCGCGAGCCTCCCGGAGAACCTGGCCGCGCGGCATCCAGCGGCTCTGCAAGCGCGTCTACACGCATCCTCATGCTGAGCGGCTACGCGCGGATCGACCTGCGCCTCGACGCGAGGCCGGCGAAGCGTTCGTGATCGAGGCGAACCCCAACCCCCAGCTCGCCCGCGGCGAGGACTTCGCCGAGTCCGCGGGGGCCGCGGGCCTCGAGTACGGGCCGCTCCTCCAGCGGATCGTCAACCTCGGCTTGGCCTGGGAGCCGAGCCACGCCGGATAGCGGCCGCTTCTACGGCCGGGCCCGGACGGTGCGGCTGACGCGCATCCCGCGCTTCGCCAGCGCCGCGAAGAACGGGGCCACCGGCACGCACTGCTCGGGCGGCAGCACGCCACGCTCGCGGATCCGGCCCTCGAGGATCATCCGCGCGACGATCGAGGGCGGGAACCCGGTGTCCCGCGCGACGGCGGAGAGGGGCGGGCGGCTCTGGGGCGTCGCCGTCAGGTCGTACCGGACGGTCACCGGCCCGCTCCGGTCCTCGCCGTCGATCACGACGGCGAGGCCGTCCCGGTCGTCGATCACGTCGGGCGGAGGCGGGAGGCGCTTGAACGAGTCGAGGAGCAGGTCGCGAGGCGCCACGCCGCGAGGCCCGGCCTCCCGGTCGGTGAGCCCCAGGTCGATGAGGAGCTTCAGGCGCTCGATCAGGACCGGATCGTAGGCGATCTTGAAGAAGCACTCGCGGATCCCCTTGCTCCGGTACGATAGTGGCAGCGTGGCGACCTCGGAGTGCAGGCTCAGGTGAACCTTCTGAAACCCCAGATCGAAAAGGAAGTCCTCGCCGCCCGACAGCGGCGTCTGTCGCGCGAAAGCGACCGTTCTCGAAGACCATCGGCTTCATCGTGAACTCGTCCAGAACCGTGGCGGGGGAGAAGCCGAAGGCGACGGGGGCGTCGTAGCGGGTGAAGTCGGCGCCGCCGTTGTAGACCTTGATGGCGCGTACCCGCTTCAGGGGATCGGCGCGCCGCCCGGGCCATGACGTTCATGATGCCGGGCGCGCTCCCCATCCCGAGGACCGCCAGAAGGCCGGCCTTGCGGAAGTCCGCGTCGAGGAGCAGCTGCTTCCGCGTCGTGTGGAAGAGGCCGCCCGAGGTCCAGGTAGTGGCAGCGCGCGCGGAGAGCTGCCTCCATCACCGTCAGGTTGAAGACGTAGGGTCCGGCGTTGATGACGGCCCCGAGGCCCGCGATGCGCGCGCCCAGGGCCTTCGCGTCGCGGGCGTCGGCGACGTCGGCCACGGCCTTCCCCGCGCCGTAGCGCCGCGCGATGCGCTGCGCCGCGGCGAGATCGGCGTCGAGGAGCAGGACGCGGTAGCCGTTGCGGGTGAGGTCGAAGACGGTGGCGCGCCCCATGGCTCCGGCGCCGCCCAGGACAGCCACGAAACGTCCCTTGGGTTTTGAGGTGGGCATGAGAGTGCGCCGACCGTACCTCGGTCGCCGGACGGTCGTCAACATGGCTCTGTGGCTCGGTCTCGTCCCGCTGCCGGCGGCCGCCCAGGTGCCGCCGGGGCACCGGCTCCCCGAAGGGGCCGCGCGTCCCGTGCGCGAGCGTGAGGTCGACGTTCAGCACGTCGCCGTCGACCTGCGCTTCGACATGGCCCAGGAGTCGATCCACGGCCATGTCGCCGTGACGTTCGCCCCCCTGCGCTCGGGTCTCTCGGCCCTGTCCCTCGACGCCGCGGGCCTCCAGGTCGAGAAGGTCGAGGCGGGCGGGAAGCCCCTGACGTTCGATGGCGGCGCCGGCGACCGCACGCTGCGCGTCACGCTTCCGGGCCCCCTGGGCGCGGGCGAGGCCGCGACGGTGGAGGTCACCTACTCGGCCCACCCCAAGTCCGGGCTCTACTTCCAACCCGGCGACGCGAAGCATTCGGCCCAGGCCTGGAACTACGGCGAGGGGGGCCTCCACTACGGATGGATCCCGCTCTACAACGACACCAACGACCGCTTCACCGTGGACATGACCGTGACCGTTCCGAAGCCGCTGGTCGCCACGGGGAACGGAGTCCTGAAGGAAACGGTCGAGAACGCCGACGGGACGCGCACGTTCCACTGGGTCCAGGACCAGCCCATCCCCAACTACCTCCTCGCTCTCGACGTGGGCGACTTCGTCCGCGTGAGCCTCGGCGAGGCCAAGGTGGGCGGGCGTAGCGTGCCCGTCGGGATCTGGGGGCCTCCAGGAACCGAGGCCGCTCAGGCTTACGGCTTTCGCGACACGGCGAAGATGGTGGAGTTCTTCTCGGAGCGCTACGGCTACGCCTATCCCTGGGCCAAGTACGATCAGATCTCCCTCCGCGAGTTCGAGGGCGCGATGGAGACGACCACGATGGTCGGCTTCGGCGAGAGCTACGCGCGCCGCGCAGGCGATCCGCCCGACTCCCACCCGGACTTCGACCACGCCTACCCGACCTGGACCGGGCCCGACACCATCGCCCACGAGCTGGCCCACCACTGGTTCGGCGACCTGCTCACCTGCCGCTCCCTCGGCTCGCTCTGGCTCAACGAGTCCTTCGCGACCTTCTCCCACACCCTCTGGAACGCCCACGCCAACGGCGACGACGACCTCACCTACCAGCGCTGGCGCTACCTCGACACCTACCTCGACTACGTCCGCAAGAGCGGGACCGTCCGGCCGATGGAGTACCTCCGGTACGCGGCCCCGGGGGACATGTACCAGGAGGAGACGACGTACCTGAAGGGGTCCCTCGTCCTGCACATGCTCCGGCACTTCGTCGGCGACGCCGACTTCTTCCGGACCCTGGGCGACTACCTCCGCGCCCACGCCTTCGGCAACGTGGACTCGGCCGATCTGAAGGAGGCGTTCCAGCAGTCCGCGGGGCGCAACCTGTCCGGCTTCTTCGACGACTGGATCACGGGCGGGGGAGGGCACCCGTCGTTCGACGTCTCCTACACCTGGTCTCCCGAGCGTCGGCAGATCGATCTGACCGTCAAGCAGGTCCAGGCCGACCTGCCCTTCGAGAACGCGTTCCAGCTGCCGATCGACGTCGAGGTCGTGACGAAGGCGGGCGCGCGCACCCACTCGGTCCAGGTCGAGGGGTGGTCGACGCGCGTGTCCCTGCCCGCGGACACGAAGCCCCTCGCCGTCGTCTTCGACAAGGGAAACTGGATCGTGGCCGAGGTCCGTTTCGAGCGCCCTCTCGAGGAGCGCCTCCACCTGCTCGATCACGGCGACGTCGCGGACCGGCTCCGGGCGATCCGGCAGGTCGTTCAGGAGCACGCCCGCCGCCCCGAGACCGCCGCGGCGCTCGCTCGCCTGCTCGCCGACGCGAAGGCGCATTGGGGCGTGCGACAGGAGGCGGCGGTGGGCCTCGGGACTGTGGGCGGTGACGCGGCGACGACGGCCCTGCTGGCGGCCGCAAAGGATCCCGACGCCCGCGTGCGGCGCGCCGCCGCGACCGGTCTGTCGTCGGCCGGCGGCCCGCGCGCGCGAGGGCGCCCTGCGCGCGCTGGTCCAGGGGGACGGGGCCGAAGACGTCGTCGGAACCGCGGCCGTTGGCCTCGGGCGCATGCACGCCTCCGGCGCTCGCGACTTCCTGAAGGCGCAGCTGCCCCGCGATTCGCGCTGGTGGGAGGAGATCCGCACGGGCGTCGTGAAGGGACTGGCCGAGCTCGAGGACCCGTCGCTCGCTTCCGTCTTCGCCGCGTACCTGGACCCGCACTACCCGCGACAGCTCCGCGAGGCGGCCCTCGACGGCTGGTTCCGTGCCGCACCGGACGATCCGGGCCTGGCGAATCGTCTCCGCGAGCTGACGGCGGACCGCAACCGGACGATCCGCGAAGCGGCGCTGACGAAGCTGGGGGTGCTCCATCGCGCGGCCGACCTTGCCTTTCTCCGCGACATCGCCGCCGTCGAGGTGGACCCGAGCCTGGCCGAGGAGGCCCGCGCCGCTGCCGAAGAGATCCAAGCCTTCGCCCCGAAGCCCTGACCAAGGAGACCTGAGAGCATGAGCGCCATCCAGCTCAAGACCGAGATGCCCGGCCCCCGCTCGCGCGAGCTTTTCGCGCGTCGCGAGGCCGCCGTGCCGCGAGGCCCCGCCAACGTCACGCCCATCTTCGCCAAGGAAGGGAGCGGCGCCCTCCTCGACCGACGTGGACGGCAACCGCTTCATCGACTTCGCCGGCGGCATCGGCTGCCTGAACCTCGGCCACGCCAACGACGCGGTCGTCGAAGGCCGCGACCGCGCAGCTCGAGCGTCTCACCCACGCGCTGCTTCCACGTCACGCCGTACGAGGGCTACGTGCGGCTCGCGGAGCGGCTCAACGCCCTCGTCCCGGGCCACTTCAAGAAGAAGACGTTCTTCGCGAACTCCGGGGCCGAGGCCGTGGAGAACGCCGTGAAGATCGCCCGGGCGGCCACGGGGCGCGAGGCCGTCATCGCCTTCGAGGACGGCTTCCACGGCCGCACGCTGCTGGCCATGAGCCTCACGTCCAAGGTTCATCCCTACAAGGCCGGCTTCGGCCCCTTCGCCCCCGAGATCTACCGCGTCCCCTACGCGTACTGCTACCGCTGCTCCTATCACCTCGAGCATCCGAGCTGCGGCGTGGCGTGCGCCGACGCCCTCGAGGACTACTTCAAGCGCGTACGTCGCCGTCCGAGACCGTGGCGGCCGTCATCGTCGAGCCCGTTCTGGGCGAGGGCGGCTTCGTGGTCCCACCGAAGGAGTTCCTGCCGAAGCTCCGGGAGATCACCTCGCGCAACGGGATCCTCCTGATCGCCGACGAGGTGCAGACGGGCTTCGGGCGCACGGGCAAGCTCTTCGCCATCGAGGAGTCGGGAGTCGTTCCCGACATCCTCATCGCGGCGAAGTCCATCGCGGGCGGCCTCCCCCTGTCGTCGATCACCGGCCGCGCCGAGGTCATGGACGCACCCGGTGTCGGCGGCCTCGGCGGCACGTTCGGCGGCAACCCCGTCGCCCTCGCCGCGGCCCACGCGGTCCTCGATCAGCTCGAGTCCGGGGCGGTCTTCGAGCAGGCGCGAAGGATCGGGCGGGTCTTCTCCGAACGGACGGCCGCCTGGAAGGCGAAGTACGCCATCGTCGGCGACATCCGTGGGGTCGGCGCCATGTGGGCGATCGAGCTCGTCAAGGACCGGGCGACGAAGGCTCCGGCCAAGGACGAGACCACGGCGGTCGCGCGCAAGTGCTACGAGCGCGGCCTCGTCACGATCACCGCGGGCACCTACGGCAACATCCTCCGCACCCTCATGCCCCTCGTCATCCGCGACGAGGAGCTCCACGAGGGTCTCGACGTCCTGGAGGGCGCGATCCGAGAGGCGGCGGGTGCGTAGGCGAGCCCTCTTCACCGCCGTTGCGGTGCTCGTGGCGGCGGCGCCCCGTGCCTCGGCCAAGGAGCCTTCTCCTCCGTCGAAGGCCGACCGGATCTTCGTCGGGGGCCACGTCTGGACCGGCGACAAGGCCAAGCCCATGGCCGACGCCATCGCGGTGCGGGGGACCCGGATCATCGCCGTCGGCACGAGCCTCGAGATCGCACGCTTCTCGGGGAAGCCCACCGAAACGGATCGACCTCAAGGGGAAGTGGGTCTTTCCCGGGTTCAACGATTCCCACCTTCATTTTCTCGTCACCGACAAGGCGGACCTCGTCGACTCGGGGAGCGTCTCGGAGATGCAACGGCGAGTCGTGGAGTTCGCGAAGCGCCACCCGGCGAGCCCGTGGGTCCTCGGCCGGGGATGGGGATACGCCGAGTTTCCCGACGACGCGCCCCATCGGAAGTACCTCGACGCGGTCGTGCCCGACCGCCCCGTCTGGATGACCGACCGCGACGCCCATGCGGCCTGGTGCAACTCCCGGGCCCTGGAGGTGGCGGAGATCACCCGAAAGACCCCCGACCCGCCCAACGGCGTCATCGTCCGCGACGAGAACGGGGAGCCCACGGGGCTGCTGAAGGAAGGGGCGGCGATGAACCTCGTCCGCCAGTTCATTCCGCCCGCCAACGACGAGGAGCTCTATCGCGCGCTCAAGGCCCTTCTGGAGCGCGCCGCCTCCTACGGCCTCACGTCGGTCCAGAACGCATCCTTCTCCTTCGACGAGATGCCGGTCTTCCAGCGCGTCATCGAGGAGAACGGGCTCAAGGTTCGCTTCTACTGGGCTCTTCTCTTCGACAGGGAGCAGAAGGAGGATGAGCTCGCCCGCTACAAGGACATCCGCAGAAGCATGGAGGGGCCGGCGTTCAAGTTCGGGGCCGCGAAGGCGATGGTCGACGGCACCGTCGACTCGCGCACCGCGGCCATGTTCGAGCCCTACGTGGGAGGAGGAGCCGGGGCGCCTTTCTGGAACCAGGACGACCTGAACTCCGCCGTGGCCCGGTACGAACGCGAGGGATTCCAGATCTTCCTCCACGCCGTCGGCGACAAGGCCATCCACATGGCTCTCGACGCCTACGAGTCGGCCGCGAAGGCCAATCGGTCGACGGGGCGGCGCCACCGGATCGAGCACGCCGAGATCCCGCGCCCCGACGACGTCCCGCGGTTCGTTCGCCTGGGCGTCGTGGCTTCGACACAGCCGATGTTCGCAAATCCCGACAAGACGACCCTCGAGAGCTTCGCCGCCCTCCTGGGCCCCGAGCGGGCGTCGAGGGCCGATGCGTTCAAGGTCTGGGACGATGCGGGGGTCGTGCAAGCCTTCGGGAGCGACTGGCCAGGCACGACCCTGGACCCCGTGCGCCAGATCTACTGCGCCGTGACGCGACAGACCGCCGAAGGAACGCCCGCCGGGGGTTGGTATCCCCAGAACCGCGTCTCTCCCGAGGCCGCGCTGCGCCACTACACGTCCGACGCCGCGTACGCGAGCTTCGAGGAGGCAAACAAGGGGACCCTCGCGGCGGGGAAGCTGGCCGACTTCGTGGTGCTCTCCGACAACATCCTCGAGCCCCCGGCGGATCGGCTCCTGAAGACCAAGGTCCTGCTGACCGTCATGGGAGGACAGGACACATGGCGCGACCGCGCCTTCTGACTCCGACGTCGGGCCTCTAGCCGTGGCCGCCTACTCCGCCAAGACCATCGTCGTGACCGGGGCGTCCCAGGGTATCGGAAAGGCCCTGTGCCTCGCCCTTGCGCCCCAACGGCCGCGGCTGGTCCTGGCCGCCCGTGACGAGGAGCGGCTGGGGGAGGTTGCCGGCGCCTGTCGGGAGGTGGGGGCCGAGGCGCTCGTCGCCCGCGCCGACGTCTCGAGCCAGGCCGACTGCGATCGCCTCGTCGCCCTTGCCGTGGCCCGCTTCGGCGGCCTCGACGTCTTGGTGTCCAACGCCGGCATCAGCATGTGGTCCCGTTTCGACGAGGTCCGCGACCTCTCGATCTACGAGACACTCATGCGCGTCAACTACCTGGGGTGCGTCTACCTCACCCACGCGGCGCTCCCGCACCTGAAGAGGGCCCGAGGGCAGATCGTGGCCGTCGCGAGCCTCGCCGGGCTCACGGGCGTTCCGACGCGCACCGGCTACGCGGCCAGCAAGCACGCCGTGATGGGGTTCTTCGACTCCCTCCGGATCGAGCTCGAGGGCACGGGGGTCTCGGTGACCATCGTGGCTCCGGACTTCGTCGTATCGGAGATTCACAGGCGCTCCGTCGGCCCCGACGGCCGCGCCCTCGGCGACACGCCCATGCAGGAGGCCCGCCTGATGACGGCCGAAGCGTGTGCCGTCCGCATCGTCGCGGCCATGGAGGGGCGGAAGCGCCTCGCCATCCTCTCCCTCCGTGGTCGGGTCGGGCGATTCGTGCGCCTCATGGCACCCGGGCTCATCGACCGGATCGCGGCGCGGGCCGTGCGCCGAGGGCGGTGACGGCCGGCGTGGAACTTCCACACCATACGTCTCGTACTATGATCGTACGATGCGTACTGTGGCACCGCCCGACTCGCGCCTTGGCCTCGCCCTCCTCGGGCTGATCCACCAGGCGCCGCAGTCCGGATACGACCTGCGGAAGGCGTTTGCCCTGACGCCCCTGGGGCGTTTCAGCGACAGCCCCGGCGCTATCTACCCGGCCCTCCTGCGGCTTCGGCGCAAGAGATGGATCGAACCGGTGCCGGGCGGGCGGCCAAGCGGGCGCCGCCGGCAGGCCTTTCGGCTCACGGCATCGGGCCGGCAAGCCTTCGTCGCGTGGCTCGAGCGCCTTCCGACGCGTGCCGAGGTCGAGCGCGACATGGAAGGGCTCGCCCTGAGGCTCGCCTTCACGAGCCAGGGCCTGCCGCCAGCGGCCGTTCCGCGCTTCCTCGAGGCCTGGCGCCGCGAGATCGAGGCCCACGTCGAGAGCCTCCGGGGTTTTCTGGCCAGGGAAGGAGAGGGCATGACCGTGTCCGGTCGGCTGGCGTTCGAGAGCGGAGTGGAGAGCCTCCAGGGACGGGCGCGTTGGCTGACGCGCGCCCTCCGGCGCCTGGCGCGGAAGACGTTGGCCGGGAGGCGGCGATGATGCGAGACGTCGTGGCGGTGGCCGCGGTCGCCGTCGTGTACACGGTCCTGCAGTCGGTGATCGGCGGGTTGCTCCTCTCGGGCGTGCCAGCGCCCCCCGGAAACGCCCTGCCGTTCTTTCTGGCTTCGAACGTCCTGGTTTCCGCCGTGGGCGTGGCCCTCGCCGCCCGCCTGCCCTCCCGCGGTTGGCGCCGCGCCGGGGTGCTCTTCTTGGTGTTTTCGGGCATCCCGGCGAACAACCTCCTGGAGGCGGTGTTCTTCTCCCTCGACATCCCCAGGAGCGTCCTGCCCCTGCTCTTCGCCAACGCCCTTTGCGCTTCCCTGGTACTCGCGGTCATCGTGGATCGCCTCGTGCCCGCGGCGGCGGCCGTGACCCTATCCGCGGCGCCACGCCGCACCCCAGCGTCTTGGGTCGCGCGCATCGCGGCGTGCGACCTGGGGTACATCGTGGCCTATATGGTCGCCGGGATGGCCGTCTGGCCCTTCGTCCAGGAGTTCTATTCCAGTCGGCCCCTGCCGGACATTCGAGCCGTCCTGTCGATGCAGGTATTTCGCGGCCTGGTGTTCACCGCCATCGTGGGCTTGTTGGTCCGGCGGCTCGTCGCAGGGCGGATGGGCGCGGCGACCCTCGCCGCGGTGACCCTGTCGGTGCTGGGGGGCGTCGCCCCGCTCCTGCTGCCCAATCCGTTCATGCCCGACACGATCCGCCTTCCCCACATGATCGAGACGAGCGTGTCGAACTTTCTCTGGGCCTTTGGGGCGGCTCTGCTTCTCGTCACGTCCGCCGGTGCGGCGGCGCCCGATCGCTCGGAGGCGGCCTGAAGCCCCTCAGCCGAAGACGACGGTCTTGTTGCCGTACACGAGGACCCGGTGACGGATGTGGAGATCCACCGCGCGGGCGAGAACGACCTTCTCCAGGTCGCGCCCCTTCCGGACGAGGTCCTGAACGGAGTCGCGGTGGCTCACCCGCGCGACGTCCTGCTCGATGATCGGGCCCTCGTCGAGGTCCGACGTCACGTAGTGGGCCGTTGCGCCGATGACCTTGACGCCGCGCTCGAACGCCTGGTGGTAGGGTTTCGCACCCGCGAACGCCGGCAGGAAGGAGTGGTGGATGTTCACGATCCGGTTGGGCCACGCCTTCACGAAGCCGTCGCTCAACACCTGCATGTAGCGGGCGAGGACAACGAGGTCGATTCCCTCGTGGCGGAGGCGATCCTGGATCGCCGCCTCCTCGCGCGCCTTCGTCGCGGGCGTGATCGCGTGGACGTGGTAGTTCACGCCGAAGCTGCCGGCGAGACCGCGGAGGTCGGGATGGTTGCTGATGACGAGCGGCACCTCGGCCCGAAGCTCCCCCGCCCGCCAGCGCCACAGCAGGTCCTGAAGGCAGTGGTCGAGCCTGGAGACGAAGAGGGCCATCCGCGGCACGTGATCGGAAAAGCGGAGCTCGAAGCTCATGCCGAACCGCTCGGCGATCGGGCGGAAGGCCTGGGCGATCGCGTCGCGGGGGATCTTGAACCCGCCGACGTCCCACGTTGCGCGCAACAGGAAGAGGTCGCTCTCGACGTCGGTGTGGTGGTCGAAGTCGAGGATGTTGCCGTCGTTCCGGAAGATGAAATCCGAGACGGTGGCCACGAGCCCCTTTTGGTCGGGGCACGACAGGAGCAGAACCGCGATGACGCCACTCTCGGACATGCCGGCGAAGTATAGCCGGTGCGCCGGCGGCCTCAGGGGGCGGGGCGCACCTCGAAGGCTCGCACGCGGCGATCCAGGCGGGGGTGGAACTCCAGGCCCCGGCGTATCGCGTACAGGTCGTCGCTCAGGGCCAGGGGAACGATCGGCACCTCGTCGTGGACCGTTTCCGCGAGACGGGCCAGCAGCTCCTGGCGCTCCTTCGGCCGTTGTTCCTGGTCCGACATCTCGATGAGGCCGTCGAGGGTCGCGTTCGAGTAGCCGAAACGGTTGAACCGGCCGTGCGCCTCGCCGGGGGAGTGGAGCAGGGCTTCGAAGGTTCCCGAGGCGTCGCCCGTGGCCGCCGCCCAGCCGAAGACGCTCAGGGGCACTTCGTCGGCCACCCATCGCTCGTAGAAGCGGCTCTGGGCCAGGAGGTCCAGCTTCAAGCGGATGCCGATGCCGGCGAGCTGCGCCGCGAGGGCCTCGGCGATGTCGGCGTTCGCGTCGGAGGCGAGGAGCGGGACCTCGATCCCCGAGGGGAACCCGGCCTCGGCTCACCAGACGGCGGGCGCGATCCCGGTCGAGGGGCTCGCTGCGGAGGCTCCTGGAATAGCCGACCACCGACGGCGGCACCACCTGATCCACCGGAGCTCCACGACCCTCGAGGGCGTCCCTCACGAGGGCCTCGCGGTCGATGGCGAGGGCCACTGCCCGACGGAGCCGCGGGTCCGCAAACACCATGCCCTTGCGAAGCGAGAAGCCCAGCATGGTCTCGGACAGGCCGCGGCGCGAGACCAGCCGCACCGAGGGCGGAGCGCGGCCGTCTCCCCAGGACCGGCTGGGGTACTGGGACACGATGTCGGCCCGTCCCGAGGCCACCGCCTCGGCCCTCTCCTGCGGATCGGGCAACGGCAGGATCGTGACCCGCTCGAAGGCGGGCGGAACCCCCCAGTGGCGCTCGAAACGCTCGCCGACGACGACCCCGCCCGGCTTGCCGTTCACGAAGCGGTAGGGTCCCGTTCCGACGGGTCGGGCGATCTCCTCGGGTCCCGTGCCACGGGGCACGATCGCCACGAAGACGAGGTTGTTCAGGAGCACCGGCGCCGGCCCCTTGGTCACGACCTCGACGGTCGCGTCGTCCACGACCCGAACGTCGGCGATGGCGTGGACGTAGTGCCGCAGCTGGGACGTCGGCCCCGAGGCCCGCTTCAGGCTCGCGGCGACGTCCTCACCTCCGAACGGCCGGCCGTCGTGGAACACCACCCCGCGCCTCAGGTGAAATCGCCAGAGGGTCTCCGACGGGTTCTCCCAACGCTCCGCGAGGGAGGCCTTCAGCTCCATCTCGGAGCCGAAGGCGACGAGGGGCTCGTAGAAGTGGCTGAGGGTGATCGACGTCTGGGAGAGGTCGCGGATGTGGGGATCGAACGTCGCGGCCGAGGTCGTCTGTCCCAGGGTGATCTCGCGGGATCCGCGGGCGACACCCGGACGCCGGCAGGCCGCAACTCCTGCCGCGACGAAGACGATCGCAACGAATCCGGCGACCGCTCGCATGAAAACTCCGGGCCGCGATTATAGCGCCCGCTCGCGGGAATATGATTCCGCCATGAACGAACTGCTCGCGTCGCCTGCCCAGGTCGCCGTGATCGCCCTCCGAACCGTGATCGTCTACGCCTTCATCCTCGCGGGATTCCGTCTCGCCGGAAAGCGGGAGGTCGGACAGCTCGCGCCCTTCGACTTCGCCCTGATCCTGCTCATCGCCAACGCGGTCCAGAACGCCATGGTCGGGCCGGACTCCTCCCTGGTCGGGGGGCTCGCCGCGGCCACGGTCCTGCTCCTGATCAACGCGGGTCTCGGCCGATTGGCGTCCAGCAACCGGAAGATCGAGCGCATCCTTCGAGGCCATGCCCAGCTGCTGATCTACCGCGGCAAGCTCCACGAGGCCCACCTGAAGAGCGAGGGGCTCAGCCACGCGGAGGTGCTTCAGGCCCTCCGCGAAAATGGGTGCGCCACCATCGAGGAGTGCCGCCTCGCGGTCCTCGAGGTGGACGGCACGATCTCGGTAATCGCCGAGAAGGGCTGACGGCCGCTTAGGCCTCGCGCCAGGCCCTTGGAGAACGCGCCCCGAGGCGGAAGCGGGGCAGGAGGGCCTCCGCCTCGCCCGCCACGAGGCTTGCGACAGCCTCGCCGATGGCGGGACCCAGCTTGAAGGCGTGTCCCGACCCGCCGCCGGCGATCCAGACGTTCTCGAGATCGGGGTGGCGGTCGAGGATGAGATGCTCGTCCACGGTCAGCTCGTAGGTGCAGACGCGGCTGTCCACGAGAGGTGCCTCGGCCAGCGCCGGGAAGCGATGGGCCATGTACTCCCTCACGGCGGGGATCACGGCCGGGTCGAGGCGGCGCTCCCCGTGGGTCGGATCCAGGGGATCGCCCGGCCGGTCGATGCCGATCTTGAACCCGCGCCCCTCCAGGGCCCCGATGCCGTAGTACGCGCCGATCTCGACCCAGGTAGGCAAGGCTTCGGCGTCCAGGTTCGGATCGCCGGCGGGCACGCCAAAATAGAGCTCCTCCGCCCGGCAGACCCGGATCGCTCCACCCAGGAGGTCGGGAAAGACTTCGGGGAGCCACGGACCGCAAGCGAACACGAACGCGTCCGCCGCGACGCGCTCGCCGCCGCAGATGACATCCGCCAGTCGGCTCCCGACGTCCGTTCCCACGCGGGCCGAGCTCCGGAGGAAGCGCACCCCTCGCCGCGCGAGCCAGGCGGCGAGACGTCGCATGGCCTCCCGCGCCAGGATCGCAGCGCCCCGAGGCTCGAAGAGCGCGAAGGCCAGGCCGTCACCGCTGATGCCCGGGAACCGCGCGGTGACCTCCGATGGGGTGAGCCTCTCGACGGGGATCCCGAGTCTGCGCAGGGTGGCCTCGCCCGCGGCTTCGTAGCCCTCAGCCCGACCGGCGAACCAGAGCACGCCCGTCCTGTGGAGAAGACTCGCTCCGAGGGCGTGCTCCTGTTGCTCCCAGGCCGCCAGCGAGCTCCACGCCCACGACGCGTAGACCTCGTCGTTCCCGTAGAGCGACCGGATGACCCGGCTCTCGCTCGAAGAGGTCCCGCGGGGATGCCCTGGCTCCCAGGGGTCGACGACGGTGACGGCGAGCCCCCGCTCCCGGAGGCGGAGCGCGGTCCACAGACCCATGACTCCGGCCCCGACCACGACGACGTCGGGGGCCTTCACTCCTCGCTCACCGCGTCGGGCAGCTCGTTTTCGTCCCTCTTGCCGGCGACGCGGGGAAACTCCCGCGCCAGGGCCAGGCCGACGGTCCCGATCGCCTCGACGATCCCATCGGTGAAGCGTCCCTCGCGGAACGCCTGCTCCATCGTTGCGGCCACCCCGCGCCAGAAGGCCTCGCCGCAGCGCCCGTGGATGGCCGTGTCGCCCACCACCGCGAAGCGCTGGCTCCGGGGCGCGACGTAGATCAGCACCCCGTTACGCTCGGCCGTTCCGCTCATCCCGAGCTTGGTGAAGGCCGCCGCCGCCGCGGCCTCGGCGTCTCCCACCGAATGGTGCGCGACGTGCACCCGGATCTCCCCTCGCGATCGTTCCTCGGCCGCTCGAATCGCGGCCACGATGCGCTCATGGTCGATCTGATTGTGGAAGTTGCTGACCTTCATGGCCTCACCAGCTCCCCGAAGCGCCGCCGCCGCCGAAGGAGCCTCCTCCGCCCGAGAAGCCGCCGCCGCCGCCGCCACCACCCCAGCTCCCACCCCCGCCGCCCCCGCCGCCCCCTCCACCCCAACTCCCTCCGCCCCAGCCGCCTCCCCCCCAACCACCTCGACGCCAGCCCCGACCTGTGTACAGCGTCGAGCCGAGGCCCCCTTGAAGGCGGAGGATCACCAGAAAGAGGATCGCGACGAGGATGAGGGTCCCGAGCGACCCGAGCGCGTTCCTGGGACTCGCCTTGCGCCCTGCCGGGGCCTGGTACTCGCCCCGGGTCACCGCGATCATCCCGTCGATTCCGGCCTCGAGCGCCCGCGCGGGCTCCCCGGACCGAAGAAGCGGTGCGATCTGTTCGTCGAGGATCTGGTGCGAGCGGAGGTCCGTCAGGGATCCCTCGAGGCCGTATCCCACCTCGATGCGCATCTTCCGATCCTTCACGAAGACGAAGAGGATCGCCCCGTTGTCCAGCTTCTTCCGGCCCACGCGCCAGGCCTGCGCGGTGCGTATCGTGAAGTCCTCGAGGGACGGCGAGGGGAGCTCCGGGAATATGGTCACGACGAGCTGCGTCGAGCTCGACTCGTCGAACTGGCGCAGCTTGTCGTCGAGGCGATCGGCGTCGCCCTTCGACACCAGGCCGGCCCTGTCGTCGAAGTAGTGCTCGGGAGGAGGAGGCGTCCCGTCCGCCGCGGCCAAGGAGCCGGCGGAGAGGGAGAGGAGAAGGGCCAGACGGGCCCCGCGACCGAGCCGCTTCATCGAGCGCCTTTCACGAGCAGGCCAGGGCCCTAGGGTTGTGCCGGGTGCGCCTCGGGAGACGCGCCGAACTTGAACTCCACCTTGGGAGCCTCCTCGGCCCCGGACTGGGCCTTGAAGTAAGGCTTCTTGCGGAAGCCCCCGAGGCGAGCCACGATGTGCGCCGGGAACTGCGACCTCGTGGTGTTGTAGGCGCGGGCCGCCTCGTTGAACCTCATGCGCTCGACCGAGATGCGGTTCTCCGTGCTCTCGATCTGTCCCTGGAGGTCGCGGAAGCCCTGGGTGGCCGTCAGCTGGGGGTACTTCTCGGACACGACGAGAAGCCGGGAAAGGGCGCTCGAGAGGCCATCCTGGGCGGACTGGAACTGGGCGAAAGCCTGGGGGTTGTCGAGGAGAGCCTTCCCCGACACCTGGACCTTGCCGACGCTGGCGCGCGCCTCGGTCACCGCCGACAGCGTCGACTTCTCGAAATCCGCGGCTCCCTGCACGGTCGCCACCAGGTTCGGCACGAGGTCGGCGCGCCGTTGGTAGACGTTCTCGACCTGGGACCACTGGGCATCCGCCGCCTGGGACAGCGACACGAGCCGGTTGTAGACGCCGACCCCCGACAAGCCGAGGACCAGCACGACACCGACGATCAACACCAGCAGGATCAGCGCTACCTTGCCCAAAAGGGTCCTCCTTTTCCGAGGTCTAGGATACTCCGCCGTGAAATCCGCGGATCATCGCGCAGGCGACGTCGTGGCTCCCGTGATCGCCACGAAGGGGACGTCGAGGGGCCGATGCAAGGAGCGCTGCGCCTGCCGCCTCACCGCTTCGCAAGGGTCTTCAGGAAGGCGTCGAGGCGCGCGAGGTCGCCCGGTCCCATCTCGAGGAACTCGATCCCCATGTGCCAGACCATCCTCCCCTCGCTCGCCACCTGGGAGCAGAAAGCGATCCGCCCATCGAAGCGAAGCGGCGGATCCTCCTCGAGGGAGAACTCCATCGGGCAGCGCGATTCCGCCTCGATGCGCCGGTCCGCCTCGATGAGCATCCCCCGCAGGCTGATCACCTTGACCTTGTAGGGTTGAGGAACCTCGAGGAGCGCCTTCCCCGGCGCGTCGATCGAGAAGCGCACGCCGCCGAGCCGCTTGTCGGGGATGAGCTTGTTGAGGTCGATGAACTCCAGGAGCTGGGCCAGGCGGGGCGTCATCAGGTCGGTGAACTTCATCCCGGCCGAGTAGACCGTGATGTCCTCTCCGAGGCGGCCCTTCCGCATCTCGTCGAGAGCGGCCCACACGATGACGCCCTTGACCGCCACGCTCGCGATCGTCGACCTCGAGCTTCAAGGAGTACTCGGTGCCGATGTTGAGCCTGCGGTCCAGCTTCAGGGCCACGCCCGAGAGGCTCATGTTGATGATCTCGACCTCCGACGCGAAGGTCAGCTTCCCCTGGAGCCCCTCGACCACGAAGCGCGGCTGCCGGCGCTTGTCGCTGCTCAAAGGCACCCCTTCCGCGTGAAGCCGAGCGCCCCATCTCCGACTGAGAGCCATCAGTACCAGCCGATGGGGGATTCGTTCAGGTTGATGTGGACCTGCTTCACCTGGAGGTACTCCTCGGCTCCCCAGGGACCGAGCTCGCGGCCGATGCCGCTCATCTTGTAGCCGCCCCAGGGGGCCTCGACGTAGGTCGGCTGCATGTGGTTCACCCACACGATGCCGGCCTGGAGGCGCTTCACCATGCGCATGCACTTGAAGATGTCGCGGCTCCACACCGCGGCCGCGAGGCCGTAGGGGGTGTCGTTGGCGATCTTCAGGGCCTCGGCCTCGTCGTCGAAGGGGATGACGGACATCACGGGGCCGAAGATCTCCTCCTGGGCGATCGTGCGCGGAGTTGTCGACGTCGAAGAAGATCGTGGGCTCCACGAAGTAGCCCCGCTGCGAAGCCCGGGTCCTTGGGCCGCCCGCCGCCCACCGCCACCTTCGCTTCCTTCTTGCCGATGCGCCTGGTACCTGCCGATGCGCTCGAGCTGCTCCTTCGAGACGACCGGGCCCATCTTGGTCGGACCGGTCCATGCCGTCGCCCAGCTTGATGCTCTTGGCCTTCTCGACCATGGCGTCGAGCATCTTCTTGTAGATGGGGCGCTGGACCAGGACGCGGCTTCCCGCGGAGCAGACCTCTCCCTGGTTGATGAAGACGCCGAAGAGCGCGCCGTCCACCGCCGACTCGAAGTCGGCGTCGGCGAAGAAGATGTTGGGGGACTTGCCGCCCAGCTCCAGGCTCACCTTCTTCAGGGTGTCGGCGGCGCTCCGCATGATGATCTTGCCGACCTCGAGGCTCCCGGTGAACGCGATCTTGTCGACGTCCTTGTGGGAGACGATGGCGGCGCCCGTCTCGCCGAAGCCCGTGACGACGTTGACGACGCCCTTGGGCAGCCCGCCTCCTCGAAGAACCTCGCGAACTCGAGGAGCGTCAGGGGCGTCTGCTCGGCCGGCTTGATGACCATGGTGCAGCCCGGCGCAGAGGGCCGGGGCCAGCTTCCAGGCCGCCATGAGGAGCGGGTAGTTCCAGGGGATGATCTGGCCGGCCACCCCCAGGGGCTCGCGGATGGCCAGGGACATGGCGTTGTCGGGAACGTTCATGACCTCGCCGTGGATCTTGGTCGCCAGGCCGCCGTAGTACTCGAAGCAGGTGGCGACGTCGGTCAGGTCGTACTCGGACTCGGTCGAGGGGCTTCCCCGAGTTGCGCGTCTCGATCTCCGCGAGACGGGGCAGCTCCTTCCGCATCCGCTCGGCCAGCCGGAAGAGGATCCGTCCGCGCTCCTGGGCGGTGACGTCGCGCCATCCACCGTCGAAGGCGCGGCGCGCCGCGGCCGACGGCGCGATCGACGTCGGCCGGCCCCGCCTCCGGCACCTGGGCCAGGACCTCGTCGGTGGCCGGGTTCATGACGTCGAACGTCTTGCCCGAGGCGGCGCCGACCCATGCGCCGTCGATCAGGTTCTGATACGTGTTCATGGAGCCTCCGGTGCCGGCAAAGGGTAGCTCAAAGAGGGGTTCCGGGAAAGTGAACGATCGATTCCGGTTCACTCCGCGTCGATGGCCTCGAATCGGACGCGCCCCTCTCCCGGGACGAGCTGCGCCAGGAGGGGGAGGTCGGCGCGGACGACCGTGGCGATCTTGGGATAGCCCCCCGTCGTCGGCGCGTCGGCCATCATCACGATGGGCCGCCCGTCGGGAGGGACCTCGATGGAGCCGAAGACCATGCCGTCGGTGATGGCCTCCTTCGATCCGCCGCGCTGGATCACGGCCCCCTCGAGCCGGCAGCCGACGCGATCCGACGACGTCGTCACGGTGTGGGTCGCGCTCAGGAACTGTTCCACGGCGGGGGCGTCGAACAGGTCGCCCTGCGGGCCGAGGACGACCCGCACCGTCGCGACCGCAGGCCGCGCGGGAAGCCGCCATCCCGGTTCCTCGGGACGAAGGGGAGTCGGCGATCCCAGGCCCAGGAGGTCCCCCGGGCGGAGCGCGCGGCCGGACAGGCCCCCGAAAGAGCCCAGGAGGTCCGTCGACCTCGAGCCCAGGACCTCCGGCACATCGATGCCCCCCGCAAAGGCGACGTAGGCGCGACAGCCGGCACGTCGCCCCTGAAACTCGAGGATGTTTCCCGGACGCGCGAGGGCGTGCTGTCCGAGGGGCAGCGACCACGCCCCCAGGTCGGACCGCCGGAGCACCGCTCCAAGGTCCGCCCCGGTGATGGCGAACGCCGTGGGCGCCAGGAACCGCAGGGTCGGTCCCGCGATCGTGCACTCGAGGGTCGCGGAGTCTTCCGCGTTCCCGACGAGGGCGTTGGCCGCGCGGTGCGCGGGAGCGTCCATCGGGCCCGCCGGGGAGACGCCGAGCCTGAGCTGTCCCGTGCGCCCCGAGTCCTGGATCGTCGTCAGCAAGCCCCCCTGGAGGATCTCGATCGAGGGTCGCTCGTGGCGAAGTCCCTCCGGGGTCTCGTGGGAAGGATCGGGCAGCTCTCGGACGGGCTCGAAGCGCACACGGTCGCCGGGAAGGATGAGCGCTCCCGAACCCTGGCCGGGATCGAAGAGCCGGGCGTTCGTGCGCCCGATCAGGTTCCAGCCCCCGGCGGAGGCCGACGGATAGATGCCGGTCTGCAGGCCGGCGATGGCCACGGAGCCCTTCGCCACGCGGAGCCGCGGTGTGGCCTTCCGAGGCGCCGCGAGGCGGGGGTCCAAGTCACCCAGGTAGGCGAAGCCCGGTGAGAAGCCGAGCATGTACGCCGTGTATTCTCGCCCGGCATGCAGGCTCGCCGCCTCGGCCTCGGTGAGCCCTGCCGCCCGCGCGATGGACTCGAGATCGGGGCCGTCGGATCCGCCGTAGAGCACCGGCACGCGCCGTGTCGGCCCCGGCTCCAACGCCACGGCGGCGAACACGCAGGCGTGCGAGGAGGTCCTCGCGCAGGGACCGCAGGTCGGTGAGCGCCGGATCGTAGAGGACGAGAAGGGACCGATAGGAGGGTGCCGTCTCCAGAAGACCTGCCGGGAGGGTCGTCGACCAAGGCCTGCTCGAAGGCCCGGACGCGGGCGTTGACCTCGCGATCGATCGCGTCACCGAGCTCAACCGTGACCGCGGCATCCCCCACCGGAAGGATGCGGGGGAAGCGGCTCAACGAACGAGAGGGCGGACCGCGACGCCCGCCGATTCGAGGGCCGCCCGGACGGCTCGCGCGAGGGTCGCGGCGCCCGGGGTGTCACCGTGGAGACAGAGGGTCTCGGCAAGGACCGCGACCTCCCGACCCTCGGAGGCGTCACGACGATTCCGTCGCGGGCGATGCGGACGGCCTGCTCCGCGGCCGCCCGAGGGTCGCTCACGATCGCGTCCCTGGCCCGCCTCGAACGCAGGGAGCCGTCGGCTTCGTAGGCGCGATCGGCGAAGGCCTCACCGGCGAAGCGCAGGCCCGCCTCAGCGGCGGCCCGCCGCATCACGCTCGACGACGCGAGACCCACGAGCACGAGCGCCGAGTCGGCCCGCCTCACGCCCCGCGCCACCGCGCGCGCCACTGTCTCGTCCCGGGCGGCCTGGTGGTAGAGGGCGCCGTGGGGCTTGACGTGGACGAGGGCGGTGCCGTGGGAGCGCGCGAAGGCCGCCAGAGCGCCCACCTGGTACAGGACGTCGTTCTCGATCTCCTCGGGATCGACGGCCATCTCCCGGCGGCCGAAGCCCCGGAGGTCCCAATATCCGGGATGAGCCCCGATCGCGACGCCCGCCGGCCACGGCGAGTGCCACGGTCCTGTCCATGACCCGCGGGTCCCCGGCGTGGAACCCGCAGGCCACGTTGACCGACGTCACGGAGGCGAAGAGGCCGGCTTCGTCGTCGAACGACCACGGACCGAACCCCTCGCCGGCGTCGACGTTCAGATCGAGGGCGGCGCCCATACCCGCGGAGACTACGCCTCGGCCCTCACTTCGTAAAGACGCCGGAATAGGCGGTGAGCCCCGCTCGTATGCCCACCAAGGAGGTGTTCAGTGCGATTGGCAGCGACATTCCTGGCGATCGGGCTCGGTCTTCCGGCGACGTGCGGCGCTTCGGTGGGCCTCGGCCCTGAGAGGCCGCGGGTGGAGGTGGCTTTCGTTCTCGACACGACGGGAAGCATGGGAGGGCTCATCGACGGTGCCAAGCGGCGCATCTGGTCCATCGCGCGCCAGATCGGCCAGGGGCGGCCCCGCCCCGACGTGCGCATCGCCCTCGTGGCCTATCGCGATCGCGGGGACGAGTACGTCACCCGCGTCTTCGACCTCACCGGGGACATGGACGAGGTCTACCGGAACCTGATGTCCCTCCAGGCTGCCGGGGGAGGGGACGCCCCCGAGCACGTCTCGGCGGCTCTCTCGGATGCGGTCCACAAGGTGGCCTGGTCCCAGGGGCCAGCCCTCCGGGTGATGTTCCTGGTGGGGGACGCGCCGCCCCACGTCGACTATCAGGACGGCTTCGACTACCGGCGTCACGTGCGCGAGGCTCGAGAGCGCGGGATCGGCGTCGAGACCATCGAATGCGGCGCCGACCCCGAGACCGCTCGCTTCTGGCAGGAGATGGCGGGCCTGGGGGGCGGCCACTTCGCACGCATCGACTCGAACGGCGGGATGCCCGTTCGCGTCACGCCGGTCGACGAGGAGCTGGCGCGCCTGGGAGCCGAGCTGGGCACGACGGTCGTCGCCGCGGGGAACGCGTCGGAGCGTGCCAGGACCGAGGGGCGTCTGGCCGCCCGCGCGGCGATGCCGACGCCCATGGCCGTGGAGGCCGCCGGCTACTTCGCGTCGGCCGACCGCCTGGCCGAGAAGGATCTCGTCGACCTTCCCGCCCAGGAGCAGAAGAAGGAGCTCGAGGCCCTGCGCAAGGCGTCCGGCGGGCCGCCCGCGACCCTGGCCGGCAAGGGGGACGCCGAAGCCCTGGTCTATCTCCAGAAGCAGAAGGACCGCCGCCAGGAGATCCAGAAGCGGATCGCGACCCTGCAAAGCCAGCGAGAGGCCTACCTGAGCCGCACAGCACCGGCGCGCGACGGGTTCGATGAGCAGGTCCTGGCCGCGCTCCGCACCCGGGCCAAGGCCGTGGGGGTCGAGTACTGAGCCGCCGTCAGTTGGAGAGGAAGCGGATGCAGCGGGCCAGGGTCTTCTTCAGCTCACGGCGGTCCACGACGAGGTCCAGCATGCCGTGCTCCAGGAGGAACTCGGCGCGCTGGAAGCCCTCGGGGAGCTTCTGTCGGATCGTCTGCTCGATGACCCGCGGCCCCGCGAAGCCGATGAGCGCGCCGGGCTCGGCGACGTTCAGGTCCCCCAGCATCGCGTACGAGGCCGTGACGCCTCCGGTGGTGGGATCGGTCAGCAGGCTGACGAAGGGAAGCCCCGCTTCGTCGAGGTGGGCGAGGGCCGCCGAGATCTTGGCCATCTGCATGAGGGAGAGCGTTCCCTCCATCATCCGTGCTCCTCCGGAGCAGGAGACGACCACGAGAGGGAGGCGCTCCTTCTCGGCACGCTCGATGGCGCGGGTCACCTTCTCTCCGACGACGACCCCCATGGAGCCGCCGATGAATCCGTACTCCATCGCGGCCACGACGACCCGAAGGCCATCCATCGTCCCGACGGCGGAGACCAGGGCGTCCCAGGGAATTCGTCTTAGCCCGTCCCTCCTTCAGGCGCGACGCGTACGGTTTGGTGTCGCGGAACGCCAGGGGGTCCGCGCTCACGAGGCCCTGGTCGAACTCCTCCCACGCCGCGTCGAAGAGGACCTCCAGGCGCTCCCGGGCCGAGATCCGGAAGTGGAAGGCGCACTTCGGGCAGACGCTGAGGTTCTGGACGACCTCCTTGCGGTACAGGATCTCCTTGCAGGACGTGCACTTGATCCAGAGGCCTTCGGGGACACGGCTCTCCTGCTCCGACGGCTGGAGGGGAGAGTGGTCTTTGCGGAACCAGGACATGGAGGGAGGCCGCTACTCTCCGGCGGCTTCGTCCTCCTTCTCGAGGTCGTTCTCGACGCCGAGGATCTTGCAGGCTCCGTCGTAGATCTGCTTCGCGGCGTTCTTGGCGTTCTGGAGCTCCGCCAGACGCTCCTTGACCTTGGCCAGCTCGTCCTCGATCTGGCCGTTCAAGTCGCCTATCTGTTTGCGCGTCATCTCCAGCGTCTGCTGGTAGAACTGCGCCTGGTCCTTCGAGAGCGCCATGGTGCGGTCCTCCTCCGTGTTCTTTGCTACTTGATGCCGAAACGCTTCAGAAGCCGGCTCCCCAGGCCCAACGGGTCCTTCCTCGTCTCCGTCGGCTCGCTCGACGTGACGGACGGGGGCTCGCCCATGTCGACGTCGATCTCGATCCCGTCGTCCGCCCCCTCCTCCTGGCCCAGTCCCGCCGCGGGAGGCAGGGAACCGTCGAAGAGGGCCTCCATGAAGCGGGCCAGCTCGCTCGCCGCGGGGGGCTGCCGCGAGTGAAGGACCCGCTCCAGGTCCCGGTACATCTCCGACGCGTCCTGGTAGCGCTGCTCGGGGTTCTTCTCGAGGGCCCTCATCACGACGTGCTCCAGATTCTCCGGCACGCGAGGGTTGAGCGCCCGGGGAGGCTCGATGCGGCACTCGCGGACCATCTCGAGGATCCCCTTCTCGGACGTGCCGAGGAAGGGCTTGGAGTCTGTGATCATCTCGTAGAACACCACGCCGAGGGAGAATACGTCGGAACGACGGTCCATCGGGACGCCCGACGCCTGCTCCGGGCTCATGTAGAGGAGCTTGCCGCGGAGGGCGCCTCGGTCGGTGGTGGTGGCCTTCGAGGTGGCCTTGGCGATGCCGAAGTCCGTGAGCTTCACCTCTCCCTCGAAGGAGATGAGGATGTTCTGCGGGCTGATGTCCCGGTGGACGATCTTGAGGGGCCGTCCTTCGTCGTCCTTCTTGCGGTGGGCGTACTCGAGGGCCGAGCAGACCCGGCTGATGATCAGCACCGACAGGTCGAGGGGAATCCGGACGCCCTTCTCCTTGGTCCGCTTCAGGATGGTGCGGAGGTCCTTTCCCTGGACGTACTCCATCGCGATGAAGTAGGTCTTGTCGATCCGCCCCAGGTCGAAGATCTGGACGATGTTCGGATGCGTGAGCCCCGCCACCATCTTCGCCTCGTCGATGAACATCTCGACGAACTCCTTGTTGTCGGAGAGATGGGGGAGGATGCGCTTGACCGCCAGGACCTTCTCGAAGCCTTCGACGCCCGTGCGCTTGGCTCGGAAGACCTCGGCCATCCCCCCGGAAGCGACTCGCTCCAGAAGACGATAGGGGCCGAAGGCGTCGGGCGGGGCGTTCTCGACCGGCGCGTCCCTTTCGGATGCGGGCGGCGCCGTGACTCCGGGGCGCGTCAGGGGCAGCGACAGGGCCTCGTCGGCGAGCGCGGCCAGGTCGATGACGGAGCGGGTCTCCGGCGCGGCCTCCACGCTGGGGTTCGCCGCCTGGAACTTGATCTCCAGGAAGCTGGCGGGAGCGGGCGGGGGCGGGTCGTTCGGCTCGGCGCTCTGCGAGGGTTCGAGGAAGCCGGCGAGCATCTGGTCCAGGTCGCCGCCGGTCGTCTCGAAGGGCCGTTCCTGTCGCGTCTCTTCGGCCTCCGTCCTGGCCTCGGCCGGGGCCTCAACCTCGATCGGGATCTCGATCGGGGCCTCGATCTCGAGAACCACCGGTACCCCTTCTTCGCGGGGCGGAGCGCTCGCCACAGGCGCCCACTCCGGCGGTGCGGGCTCCGGAGGACGAGGAGCGGCCTCCGGCTCGGGGCTCGCGGAGACGGGAGCCGAAGCGTCCTCCGACCACCCGTCGAGCAGGGCGTTCAGATCCTCCGCCGGCTCCTGCCGTCTTGGGCGGGGGCGCGACGGGGCTGGCCATGGCCACGGCAGGCGGAGGCTCTTCGACGCTGCGTCGGCTCTGGCTCGGGCTCCGCCGCCTCCATGGCCCCCAGCGTGTTGAGGAGCGCGTCGACCTCGGCACCCCCCGCGGCGATCGGCGAGGCAGCCTTGGGGGAAGCCGGGGACGGGCTCTTGACTGGCGCGGGGGAAGGGGGGTGGGCTCTCTCCGGCACCGGCGCGTCGAAGGCGTCGATCAGCGCCGCCATCTCCTCCGGCGGAACCTCGGCGGTGGGCGGCGCGGCTTCGGCGGGCCGATTCTTCTCCGCGATCTGCACCTTCACCGGCCCGCTACGCGACGCCGGGCGAGCGGCGGAGGCCTCGGGAGGTGCATCCACGAGATCGCCAAAAAGGTCCTCGGCGGTGAAAAGACCGTCGGCGGACCCCTCGGCTGAGTCCTCCGGAATCCCTGCCGATCCCGGCATGTCCTTACGGATCAAGATCCTTCGAGGATAGCCAGCCGTCGTTCCCAAGTCAACGCTCGGGGGAGGGTGTCAGGCGGAGGCTTTCTTCCAGTAGAGATACGCGGGTATCCCCAGGACCGTGAGCCCCAGCCCGAGGCCGGCATAGGTCGGATTGGCCACAGGGATGTAGACCAGGAAGAAGCTGGACACCAGGACGTAGAGGGCCGGCAGGACGGGATAGCCCCAGGCCCGGTACGGTCGCGGGAGGTCGGGCTGCCGTCGCCGCAAGACGAAGAGCCCCACGACCGTGAGCACGTTGAAGAGAAGGGACGAGAAGGCCGTCAGGTCCAGCAGGTTGCCGTACGTGCCCGTGAGGGTCAGGAGTGCGGCCACGACGCCGTGGAGCACGAGCGCCTGCGCCGGCGTCCGGTAGACGGGGTGGACGCGGCTGACACGCTCGAAGAAGAGGCCGTCCCGACCCATGGCGTAGACGACCCGCGCCCCGGCGAGGGAAAGGCCGTTCACGCAGCCGAAGGTCGAGACCAGGATCGCCACGGCGATGAACGCCCCGCCCGCCGGGCCGATCATCCGTACGGCGGCCTCGGTCGCGATGCGGTTCTCGCTGACGCCCGCCATCTCGCCGATCGGCACCGCGTAGAGGTAGACCGCGACCGCGGAGCAATAGACGGTCGTGATCGCCAGGGCTCCCAGGAGGAGCGCGCGGGGCAGGTTCCGCTCCGGGTCCTTCACCTCCTCGGCCGCGAAGGTCACGGAATTCCACGCGTCGTAGGAGAACAGGGCCTTGCTCATGGCGCCGGCGATGGCCGCGAACAGGCCGATCCTCACGCCTTCGACGCCGAGTTGGAGACCCACGACCGGCGTGAACCGGGCCGCCGAGCCCTTCCCCGTGACGATCGCCAGGACCACGAGGACGGCGACGGCCGCGACCTTGGCGATGGTGAAGACGTTCTGTACCGTGGCGCCGCTCCGGAGTCCCGTGACGTTGAGGTAGGTGATGGACCCGATGACCAGGAGCGCAATGGCCTGGGCGGTGGAGAACCGAAACCCCCCGAGGCTCACCAGCAGCGATCCTTCCCCCACGGCAGGGACGAAGAAGCCGAGGGTCTTGGCGAAAGCCACCGAAACCGCCGCCACGAAGCCCGTGTTGATGGCCAAGAGGAGCGTCCAGCCGTACAGGAAGCCGAAGAGGGGGCTGAAGGCCTCGGAGAGGAAGACGTACTGGCCCCCGGATCGCGGCAGCGCGGCGGCCATCTCGCCGTATGCGAGGGCCCCGGCCAGGGTCAGGAACCCTCCCAGGACCCAGAGCCCCAGCAGCAGCCCGGGCGTCTCGATCATCCGCGCCATGTAGGAGGGGGCGAAGAAGATGCCGGAGCCCATGACGCTTCCAACGATGAGCGTGGTCGCGTCGAGCAGGCCGAGCCCGCGCACGAGGCCCGGTCCGGCCGGCCTCGCGCCGCTTTCTGGCATGAGATGTCTCCCTTGAGAGCCGCGGCAGGATAGCACAAGGCTGCTATAATCCTCCCCGCTCAAAGCCCTGAGGGACCCGCCCAGAACGCACCGATGGAACTCATCTTTTCCCTCTTCGACAACACATACGTCCTCGTGGGCGTGGGCCTCGTGGCTGTCTATCTTTTCTACACAAAGTTCCTCTCCAACCTCCGGATATCGACCCCCGGCTCGGGTGGTGGAGGCTTCGACGCCATCCTGGGGAAGCTTCTCGGCTCGCGCTACGCCGACGCCAAGGTCGAACGCGCCGTCGCGAGGGAGAAGAAGCGTGGCAACTTCCTGGCCGCCGGGAGGCTCTTCGAGGACAACCACAGCCTTCCGCAAGCCGCCGAAGCCTACATGGAGGGCCAGGAGTACTACGCGGCCGCGGGCGTCCTCGAGAAGCTCGGGAAGATGGAGAAGGCCGCCGAGATGTACATGCAGGCCGGCGACTACAAGAAGGCCGCCCAGGTCTTCACCGAGACGGGGAAGCCGGGCAAGGCAGCCACCCTGTTCCTCGAGAAGGGGAACACCCTGGAGGCCGCGCGCCTGTTCGGTGTCGCGCAGGACTGGGGGAGAGCCGCCGATCTGTACGCCAAGAGCGGCTATCCGCTGCGCGCGGCCGAGGCCTACGAGAAGAAGGGAGAGTTCTTCAAGGCCGCCGAGTGCCACGAAAAGCACTTCATGGAGAACGTCTCATATTCCACCACGTACTCCTCCACGGCGACCTCCGTCGACCAGAAGAGCGCGCTCCTGGCCGGCCGGCTCTTCGAGAAGGCGGGCGACCTGAATCGGGCGTTCCAGATCTACAGCAAGGGGAACTATTTCAAGGAAGCGGCCGGGGCCTCCGTGGCCCTTGGCCAGCCCGGCAAGGCGGCCGAGCTCTTCATGCGTGCCGAGGACCCCGACAGCGCGGCTCAGGCCTTCGAGCAGGCCGGTGAGATCGTCAAGGCCGCCACCCTGCGTGGCGAGGTCGCGCTCAAGGCCGATCGGGTGGCCGAAGCGGCCGCCTTCTTCCAGCAGGGACAGGACTACCTCCGCGCCGCGGAGCTGTTCGAGTCCATCGGCAAGTTGGCCGAGGCCGCGGGGGCGTACGAGGCCGGGGACAGCTTCGTGGCCGCGGGGGGCGTCTACGTCCGCGCGGGGCTCAAGGACCGCGCCGCGGCCAGCTACGAGAAGGGCGGCGAGTTCGAGACGGCGGCCAAGTTCTACGAGGAATCCGGGAACGGCCCGAAAGCCATCGAGCTCTACGACAAGGCGGGGCTCACCTACAAGAGCGGCGAGTCCGCCGCCAAGGCCGGGGACCGAGACACCGCGATCGGCCTGCTGCAAAAAGTCGCTCCCCAGGACGAGAACTACCGGCCGGCGACCGAGCTGCTGGCCAGGCTTTTCATCGAGGCCAAGATGCCCGGCCTCGCGGTGGAGCGCCTGCAGCGCGCGCTGGGCAGCGAGCCGGTCGCGGCCGCCAACCTGGACCTGTACTACTGGCTCGGCGCCGGTCTCGAGGCCTCGGGGAGCGGCCATGACGCCCTCGGGGTCTACAAGAAGATCCTCGCCGAGGACCTGCGCTTCCGGGACGTCGAGAAGCGGGTCGCACGCCTCGAGGCCGCGGGGGCCGCCCGGCCGCCGTCGCCGGCCTCGGCGCCCGCCGCTCCGGCGGCGGTGCCGGCCGCCCCTGCGCCGGCGCCTGCGCCTTCACCGGCGCCGCGGCCTCCGACCGCCAAAGCCCCTCGCTTCGTCCGCAAGGAAGAGATCGGACGGGGGCCCCTGGGCGCCGTCTACCGCGCCGAGGACAGCAACGACGGAAGGAGCGTGGCCCTTCGCATTCTCCCGGCGGCGGCCATCAAGGGCGAGGGCGTCCAGGCCGGCCTCGTGGCCGACCTCAAGGCCGCCTCGCAGCTCTCGCACCCCAACCTCGTGAAGGTCCTGGGCTTCATCGATCTCGGCGGCGAGCGCGGGGTCGTCACGGAGCTGGTCAGCGGTCGCAACTTCGCCGAGGCGCTCAAGGGCGGGCACAAGATGGCCTTCCAGCAGGTGCACAGCCTCGGGCGTCTCCTGGCCCAGGCCTTGGCGTTCATCCACGGCAAGGGTCTCGTCCACGGCTCCATCCAGCCGTCGAACGTGATGGTGGCCGCGGGCGTCGTGAAGATCGCCGACGTCGGCCTCGGCCGGGTGGCGTTCCCCGTGGCCCCGAAGGACAACTACCGCGCCCCCGAGAACCAGCTCGACGCGGCGGGGGATCTGTACGCGATGGCGGCGGTCCTCTATCACCTCCTGAGCGGCGTCCACCCCAAGACCCAGGCCCAGGGAGCGGCGCTCCCCCTGCCGAGCAAGCTCGCCGTCGGCGTTCCGGAGGCCTTCGACAAGCTCCTCGTGCGGTGCCTCCACCCCAAGCCCGACCTGCGATTCGCCCGGGCGGAGGACGTGCTCGCCGAGCTGAAGGACATGGTTCGCATTGGCTAGCAGCCGGCAGGCTTGCCCCTTGTGCCGGGAGCGTCGGGGCAAGCGGCTCTGCCCCGCGAAGGGCGAGCCGATCTGCGCTCACTGCTGCGGCACGAAGCGGCGGGTCGAGATCGACTGTCCCTCGGACTGCGCCTACCTGACCGGAAGCCACGCCCCTGCGTGGGAGGGCCGGGAGACCGAGCGCCGGCGCGACGCCCGGCGCCTCGCCCCCTTCCTCGAGAGGCTGAGCGACGTCCAGGCCCGGCTCCTCTTCATGGCCCTCGCGGGGATCGCCGCGCTCCGCGCCCGTCGGCGGGACCTCGACGACGCCCTGCTCCTTCAGGCGGTCGCCGCTCTCAAGAAGACGGTGGAGACTCGCGCGCGCGGGGTCCTCTACGACCATCAGGCGGAGGACGCCCGGGCGCAGGGCCTCGTGCTGGAGCTGCGTCAGATGTTCGAGGCCAGCGGCGAAGAGGGACGGGCCGTCGCCCCCGAGGACAAGGATCTCCTCCCGGCGCTTCACGCTCTCGAGGGCGCCTTGACGGCGACCGTCTCCGAGCACGAGGGCCCCGAGGCGTTCCTCGACACGGCCTTGAGGCTCGTGGGCCGAATCGAAGGCCCGCCGGCCGCGCAGCCACAGGCTCGCCCCTTGATCGTGGAGCCGTAGGTGCGGAAGCCGCGAGGCCTGCTGGCGGGCGTCGTCCTCCTGGCGGCGAGTCCCCTCGCTATCGCCGCTGCGGCACCCGAGGACGCCGCACCCCGGCCGCGCCCGCGGCTCGTCCTCGTGCTGTCCATCGATCAGATGCGATACGACTACCTCGAGCGCTTCGGTCCCCTCTTCAAGGGCGGCCTCAAAACTCTCGTCGGGGACGGCGCCGTCTTCACCAACGCCCGCTACCGCCACGCGTGCACCGAGACGGGGCCGGGGCACTCCGTGATCCTTTCGGGGCGGAGCCCCAGCCATTCGGGCATCGTGGCCAACAGCTGGTACGACGCGCTCACCCGTACCAGCGTGAACGTCGTCGACGACCCGATGCAGTCCCCTGTGGGCGGCGAGGGGCGGGGCGCATCCCCCGCGAACTTCATCGGCTTCACCCTCGGCGACGCCCTCAAGAAGGCGTCTCCGGCTTCGCGGGTCGTGGGCGTCTCCCTCAAGGATCGCGCGGCGATCCTCATGGCCGGCCGCCGAGCCGACGCAGCCTACTGGTACGAGACCCGCGGGGGCCGCTTCATCACGAGCACCTATTACACGAAGACGGCGCCGGCGTGGCTCGAGGTCTGGAATGCGAAGCGCCTGGCCGATGGCTACGCGCGGCGGCCCTGGACGCGTCTCCTCCCCGACACCTCGCTCTACGAGAAATACGCCGGCCCCGATGCCGTCGAGGGAGAGTTCGACCGCAAGGACACCGTCTTCCCGCACTCGGTCCGCGGCGAGCCTCCTTCGCGGGACTACTACGACGACCTGCGCCGGTCGCCGGCCGCCGACGAGATGGTCCTGGACGCGGCCCTGGCCGCGATGGACGCCCACGACCTCGGGAGACGCGGGGCCACCGACCTCATGGCCGTCGGCTTCTCGGGGACCGACGTCATCGGGCACACCTACGGGCCGGACAGCCAGGAGCAGATGGACCAGATCCTGCGCCTGGACGTTCTCCTCGGGCGGCTCTTCCAGGAGATCGACCGCAGGGTCGGAGCCGGGCGCACCCTCGTCGTCCTGACGGCCGACCACGGCGTGATGCCCCTCGTCGAGGTGCTGAAGGCGCGCGGGGTCGACGCCCGCCGGGCCAAGCCCGCCGAGCTCCAGGGGCCGGTGGACGCAGCCCTCGCAGAGCGCTTCCCGGGCGCCAAGGGGATCGTGGCCCTCTACGATGCTCCCCACTTCTACCTCGACCTCGAAGCCATGGCGCGGCAGCGCATCCCACAGGAGGTGGTCGAGACCACGATCGCGAAGGCTCTCGAGTCCACGGGTCTCGTCGAGGCCGTGTACACCCGCCGGCAGATGCTTCGCGAGGCCCCCGCCGAGGGCCCTGACGTCGACCTCTTCCGAAACGCGTTCTTCGAGCCGCGGAGCCCGCAGATCCTCGTGGAGACGCGCCCCTACGTCTATCTCGACAACTATCCCGGTGGCACGGGACACGGTACGCCCCACGACTACGATCGCCACGTCCCGATCGTCTTCCGGGGCCCCGGGGTGAAGGCGGGGACCTACGAGGGCGAATGCGGCCCCGAAGACATCGCCGCGACCCTCGGCCGTCTCATCGGCGTCGAATATCCGTTGCAGGATGCTCGGCGGGTTCTCTCGGAGATGTTCGCGAAACCTTGACTCCGGCCGTGGGGCGTGGTCCCATGGTTCGTGATGGGTCGGCTCTTGCGCACCGTCGTCCTCGCGCTGTACGCCGGAGCGTTTGGGACGGCGGTCCTCTGTCCGTGTGTGGCGGATGCGGGAGCGCCGCGTTCCCACGGATGCTGCGAGACGCCCGGCCTTCGGGCCGCGGCACCTGCCTGCTGCGCCGTAGCCGCCTCCGAGCCCGCGCCGGCCGTGCGGTCGCCCGTCAGCATAGTGACGGCGCCGCTTCCCACCGCCCCGGTGCCGGTCGCGGCACCCGTGGTGCCCCTGTTGGCGCGGGCGCTTCCTGCGTCCACGGGCCCATCCTCCGCTCCGCCGATCCTCCGCATCTGATCCGAGCCTGACGAGGGCACGCGCCGAGGCGCGCCCATCAGCCACGGCCAGTCCGTATCACGCGGAGGTGTCGCATGTCCTGGACGAAGCGGTTCGCTCTCAGTGTCGTATTCCTGCCGGCGACGATCGGGGGCGCCGCGGGAGCCTTCGAGGCCTTTCCACTCGCCGGGGATCCGGTGCTCGCAGCCCTCGTGTCGGCGGCGCTCCGGGAGAGCCCCGAGCTCCGGGCCGCCGAGGCGTCCCTCGCGGCGGCCCGGGCGCGGATGCCCCAGGCCGGCGCGCTCCCCGATCCGGTCGCGACGCTGGGGTATCAGAACGGCGGCCACGGCTGGGCTCCAGGCGCCGACGACGACACGGGCGTCGGCATCGCGGTCAGCCAGCAGTTTCCATTCGCGGGCAAGCGCCGCCTCGCCGAGGAGGTCGAGACGCGGGAGGCGGAGCGAGCTCTCCACCTCGCGAACCAGGTTCGCTACGATCTCGTCTATCGCGTTCGCCTGAGCTACGCTCGCGTCCTTCTCGCCCGCGAGAACCTGGCCATCCTCGGAGACCAGGGTCGAGCCATCCGGGACATCGAGGAGCTCACCCGCTCCCGCTACGCCGTGGGACTGGCCGGACAGTCCGACGTGCTTCGCGCCCAGGCGGAGGCGGCCCGCCTCGAGCAGGCGCGGCTCCACGAGGAAGGTGTCGAGACCTCGGCCATCGCCGACTTGAACCGGCTCCTCGCGCGGCCCGCCGGCACGCCCGTCGAAACCGGGGAGCGGCTCGTGGCCATCGCCGACCGTCCTCTCCACGCGCCATCGCTCGAGGACGTGCTCGCAGCGGTCGACGCCATGAGCCCACAGCTGGCCGCCGGCGTTGCGATGGTGGCGCGCTCGGCCGCTGCCGTGGAGCTGGCCCGCCGCCAGGCCAAGCCCGACTTCGTCGCGTCGGCCTCCTACCTCAACCGCGGCTCGATTCCCGGGATGTTCGCGGTCGACGTCGGAGTCGTCCTCCCGCTCTACCGGGGCCGGAAACAGGAACAAGCCGTCGCCGAGGCCGAGGCACGCCTGCTGCTCGGACCAGGCTCAGCGCGAAGCCATGGGTCTCCGGGCTCGAGCCGAGGCGGAGAAGAGTCTGGCAGAGCTCCGCGCCGCCATAGGCGAGGCACAGGCGTACGCCGCGGGCGTCCTCGCCGTGGACGCCCTGGCCGTGGAGTCCGCCATCGCCGGCTTCCAGGCGGGGAAGACTCCGTTCGTGACCGTGCTCGAGGCCCACGGCGCCCTCTACAAGGACCGATGGCAATACGCAGATCTGCTGTTTCACGTGCTCTGGCACGGCGCTCGTCTCGACGCCTGGACCCTGGAAGAGTAGGGAGGCCCTCAATGAGCAACGCTTCGCGCATCGGAATCGCGGCGATGGGAGCGCTCCTTGCCGCGGGGGGCTTCTGGGCCGGAAGGTGGCGTGCCGATCGGCCCCCCACCGCTCCCACGAGGAAAGTCCTGTTCTACCGCAATCCCATGGATCCGAGCATCCGCTCCGAGGGCCCGGCGAAGGACTCCATGGGGATGGACTTCATCCCGGTATATGAAGATCAGGCAGCTCCGGGCCCGTCCGTCGCCGGGCGGGCGTCCCTCGCCCTTTCGCCGGAACGGCGGCGCCTCCTGGGCGTGCGAAGCGTCCCGGTCACTCGCGCTTCCCTGACGAGGGAGATTCGGACGGTCGGGCGCGTGGCCGTCGACGAGCGGCTCCTGCAGCACGTCCACGTGAAGTACGACGGATACGTAGAGCATCTCTACGTGGACTTCACGGGCAAGTTCGTGACCAAGGGCGAGCCCCTCCTCTCGATCTACAGCCCCGACCTCGTCGCCACGCAGCAGGAGTATCTGCTGGCGTGGCGGGCCCAGGGAGAGCTGGCGCGCTCCGGAAGCCCTTCGATCGCCCTCGGAGGGCGAGGTCTTCTCGAGGCGGCGCGGCAGCGCCTTCTCTTCTGGGACATTCGTCCCGTCGACATCGAGCGCCTCGAGACCACCGGGGAGGTGCTCCGGGCTCTCGACATACACGCCGAGCACGGCGGCTACGTGGTCCAGAAGACCGCCTTTCACGGGATGCGGGTCACGCCGGCCGACACGCTCTACGACATCGCCGACCTCTCTCGCCTGTGGGTCCTGGCCGACGTCTACGAATCCGACCTCGCGTCGGTCCGGCTGGGGATGGGGGCGGGCCTGACGGTGCCCTATCTGCCGGGGCGGCGCTGGAACGGGTCGGTCACCTACATCGCTCCGACGGTCGAGGAGAGGACACGCACCATCAAGGTCCGGATCGAGGTGGACAACATGGGCGGCGAGCTGAAGCCCGACATGTTCGCCGACGTCTTCCTCCGGACGGACTCCGGGGAAGGCCTCCTGGTCCCCGAGGGCGCCGTGATCGAGGCTGGGGACCGGCGTCTCGTGTTCATCGACCACGAGGACGGCGCGCCTCGAGCCGCGGGAGGTCCAGATCGGGTTCAAGGGATCGGCGGGCGTTCAGGTCCTCTCCGGCGTGTCCGAGGGGGAGCGGGTCGTGACCTCGGCCAATTTCCTGCTGGACTCGGAGTCGAGCTTGAAGTCCACCCTCTCGGCCCTCGCCTCGCCCGCTCCTGAGACTCGCCGATGACGGGCCATGCCCCGGAAGGGGTGCAGCGGACGGAGGGGATCCTCCGCCGGATCATTCGCGGGAGCGCCACGAATCCCTTCCTGGTCCTTTTGGCCACCGCCGCCGCCGTCGGCTACGCCGTGTACGCGCTCCGCCACATTCCCGTCGACGCCATCCCCGACCTCTCCGACACCCAGGTCATCGTCTATTCGCGGTGGGACCGGAGCCCCGACATCCTCGAAGACCAGGTGACCTATCCGATCGTCAGCGCTCTCCTCGGGGCTCCGAACATCAAGGCCATCCGCGGCCTCTCCGACTTCGGCTACTCGTACGTCTACGTCATCTTCAAGGACGGCACCGATCTCTATTGGGCGAGGAGCCGCGTCCTCGAGTACCTCTCGAAGATCCAGCCCTTGTTGCCGCAGGGAGTCCGGACCGAGCTGGGCCCCGATGCCACGGGTGTGGGATGGGTCTTCCAGTATGCCCTCGTGGACGACTCCGGGGCCCACTCCGTCGCGGACCTGCGCACCCTCCAGGACTGGACCCTGCGGTACCGCCTCCAGTCGGTCCCCGGTGTCGCCGAGGTCGCCTCGGTGGGGGGGTTCGTCCAGCAGTACCAGATCACCGTCGATCCCAACCGCCTCAAGGCCTACGACATCGGCATCACCGACGTGTCCAGCGCCGTCCGCGCCAGCAACAACGAGGTCGGGGGGCGCCTCCTGGAGTTCGCCGGGAGGGAGTACATGGTCCGCGGGCGCGGGTACCTGAAGGGGAAGGAGGACCTCGGAAGCATCGTCCTGAAGACCGACGAGAAGGGGACGCCCGTGCTGGTGCGCGACGTCGGAGAGGTGAGTCTGGGCCCTGAGATCCGGCGCGGCGTATCGGACCTCGACGGCCGCGGAGACGCGGTCTCCGGGATCGTCGTCATGCGTCACGGCGAGAACGCCCGCGACGTGATCGGCCGAGTCCGAGAGCGCCTGGCGGAGATTGGCGCCCACCCTCCCCGAGGGGGTTCGGATCGTGACGACCTACGACCGCTCCGAGCTCATCCAGCGAGCCGTCGACGCGCTGAAGCACGAGCTGGGTCTCGAGATACTCATCGTGAGCCTCGTGATCCTCCTCTTCCTCTGGCATCTCCCGTCGGCCATCGTTCCCATCATCACGATCCCCGCGTCGGTCCTGCTGGCCTTCATCCCCATGGCCCTCCTCGGCATCTCCTCGAACATCATGTCGCTCGCGGGGATCGCGATCTCCATCGGCGTCCTGGTCGACGGGGCGATCGTCGAGGTGGAGAACGCCTACAAGAAGCTCGAGCTGTGGGAGCGCGGCGGGCGCAAGGGGGACTTCCACACCGTCCGCCTCGAGGCGCTGCTGGAGGTTGGCCCGTCGGTCTTCTTCTCGCTCCTCGTGATCGCGGTCGCTTTCCTTCCCATCTTCACCCTCGTGGACCAGGAGGGTCGTCTCTTCCGTCCCCTCGCCTGGACCAAGAACCTGGCCATGGCGATCGCCGCGGTGCTGGCCCTGACACTCGACCCGGCCCTGCGGATGATCTTCGCGCGCATGGATTTCGTCCACTTCCGGCCGCGTTGGCTGTGCTGGCTCGTCAACCAGGCCACCGTCGGTCGGTATTTCCCCGAGGAGAAGCACCCGGTCAGCCGGGTCCTGTTCGCGGTCTACGAGCCTGTCTGCCGCAGGGTCCTCCAATTTCCGAGGACCACGATCGCCCTCGCCCTTGCCCTCGTGGCCACCACCATCCCGGTGTACCTGGGTCTCGGTCACGAGTTCATGCCGGCCCTCGACGAGGGCGTGCTGCTCTACATGCCCACGACGCTGCCGGGGATCTCCGTCACCGAGGCGAGCCGGCTCCTGCAGGAGCAGGACCGGGTTCTCGAGTCCTTTCCCGAGGTGGAGCGCGTCTTCGGCAAGGCGGGCCGCGCCGAGACGTCCACAGACGCCGCGCCCTTCTCGATGATGGAGACGACTGTCGTCCTGAAGCCCGCCGCCGGGTGGCGGCGCAGGGAGCGCTGGTACTCGTCCTGGGCTCCGGGCTGGCTCGAGGCGTTGGCGCTCCGACGTGTCTGGCCCGACCGGATCTCCCGGGAGGAGCTGGTCGACGAGATGGACCGCGCCCTACGAATCCCCGGGACCACCAACGCCTGGACGATGCCGATCAAGAACCGGATCGACATGCTCACGACCGGCATCCGCACGCCCATCGGCATCAAGATCTTCGGTCCGGACCTCCAGGAGATCGAGGCCGTGGGCGAGCGGCTCGAGCCGATCCTCCGCGGTCTGCCCGGGACCCGCAGCGTCTATGCCGAGCGCGTGGCGGGGGGCTACTTCGTGGACTTCGAGCTGAAGCGCGACGCCCTCGCCCGGTACGGCCTTTCGGTGTCGGCGGTCCAGGACGTCATCCTGTCGGCGGTGGGGGGCGAGAACGTGACGACCACCATCGAGGGCCGCGCTCGCTTCCCCGTCAACGTCCGCTACCCGCGAGAGCTGCGGGACAACGTCGAGCAGCTTTCCCGCGTGCTCGTCATGACCCCCTCGGGGGCCCAGATCCCCCTTTCGCAAATCGCCGACCTCCGCAAGGTCACGGGCCCCTCCATGATCCGCAATGAGAACGGCTTCCTTGCGGGATATGTCTACGTGGACACGTCGGTGAGCGACATCGGCGGCTACGTGGACCGGGCCAAGGCTGCCGTCGCCCGCGGTATCACATTGAAGCCAGGCTACTCCCTCTCGTGGAGCGGCCAGTACGAGAACATGCTCAGGGTGAGGGAGCGCCTCAAGGTGGTGGTTCCCATCACGGTGCTGACGATCTTCTTCCTGCTGTACATGAACACGCGGTCGGTCGTGAAGGCGGGGATCGTCATGCTCGCGGTTCCGTTCTCGGTCGTGGGAGCGGTCTGGCTCATGTACGGGCTCGGCTACAACGTCTCGATCGCCGCCTGGGTCGGGATGATCGCCCTCATGGGCCTCGACGCCGAGACGGGGGTGTTCATGCTGCTCTTCCTCGACCTGTCCCACGCCGAGGCCCAGGCGGCGGGCCGGCTCCGATCGGTGGCAGACCTCCGGGAAGCCATCGTCCACGGCGCGGTCAAGCGGGTGCGGCCCAAGATGATGACGGTGTCGGCCGCGTTCATGGGCCTGATGCCCATCATGTGGTCGATGGGGGCCGGCGCCGACGTCATGAAGCGCGTCGCGGCTCCGATGGTCGGGGGCCTGGCGACGTCGTTCCTCCTGGAGCTTCTCGTCTATCCGGCGGTCTACCTCCTGTGGCGCCGGCAGATCCCTCGGCGGCGGCTCCTGCGATAGAGTGAGTGGCCCATGCCTCCGCGCCTCCTGTTGATCAGCACGTCCGTCGTCTACGGCACGGGGTACCTCGAACACGCGCTCCCGGAGATCGCGGACTTCCTGGCCGGCGTGACGCGGGTCCTCTTCGTCCCCCACGCACTCAAGGACCACGACGCGTACGCGGCCAAGGCGCGGGGCGCGTTCCGGACGATCGACCGAGACCTCGACTCGCTTCACGAGGCAGCCTCGCCGCGAGACGCGATCCGCGACGCGCCGGCTCTCTTCATCGGGGGCGGGAACACCTTCCGCCTCCTGGCCGCGCTCTACGCTCTCGACCTCCTCGGAGCGATTCGCGAGCGAGCGGCCGAGGGCATGCGCTACATGGGGGCGAGCGCCGGCTCCAACGTGGCCGGGCCCACGATCCGCACGACCAACGACATGCCCATCGTCGAGCCGCCCTCGCTCGACGGCCCTCGGCCTGGTCCCGTTCCAGATCAACCCCCACTACCTGGATCCCGAGCCCGGCTCGCGCCACATGGGGGAGACGCGCGAGGAGCGGTTGCGCCAGTTCCACGAGGAGAACGAAACGCCGGTGGTGGGCCTTCGTGAAGGCGCGATGCTTCGCGTCGAGGGCGGCCGCGTCGTCTTGAAGGGCGCGGCGGGCGCCCGGATCTTCAGGCGCGGCCAGGAGCCGGTCGAGGCGCTCCCGGGCGCCGAGCTCGACGGACTCCTGACCTGACCCCTCACCACCGGCAGCGCCGCGTGACGCGCCGGGCGCAGATGAGCGATCATTGCCGCCGCGCTTGACACGCCGGAACGACTGACCAAGGAGAGCTTGCCCATGGCCGACGACGCGACCCCCGGGGGCCCGAGGCTTCGACGCACCCTGACGCTCTGGGACCTCATCCTCTACGGCGTCATCGTCATCCAGCCGATCGCTCCCATGTCGGTGTTCGGCGTCCTGAGCGAGCGCGGCCGCGGCCACGTCGTCACCACCATCCTCATCGCGATGGTGGGCATGCTCTTCACGGCCATCAGCTACGGCCGCATGGCGCGCGCCTATCCGAGCGCCGGCTCGGCCTTCACCTACGTCGGCCAGGAGATCAACCCGGCTCTCGGCTACGTCACGGGCTGGAGCATGGTCATGGACTACATGCTCAACCCCATGATCTGCATCATCTGGTGCAGCCAGCAGGCCCACGTCTTCGCCCCCGGCGATACCCTACGCGGGCTGGGCCGTCTTCTTCGCCGCGCTCTTCACCTGGCTGAACGTCCAGGGCGTGAAGACGTCCGCCCGCGTGAACACCGCCCTGGCTGCCGGCATGGGCGTCGTGATCGCGGTCTTCTTCGTCGCCGCGGCCCGCTACATCTTCGGCCACCCCCACGCCGACGCCGGCTTCTTCACCCGCCCGTTCTACGATCCGCAGCTCTTCGACATGCGCGCGGTGCTGGGCGGCACGTCGATCGCCGTGCTGACCTACATCGGCTTCGACGGCATCTCGACGCTCTCCGAGGAAGCCGAGAACCCGCGGCGCAACATCCTCCTGGCGACCGTGCTCACCTGCGTGATCATCGGCATTCTCTCCGCCGTCGAGGTCTACGCGGCCCAGCTCATCTGGCCGGCCTCGGAGGCCTTCCCGAACGTCGACACGGCGTTCGTCTTCGCCGCGGGTCGCGCCTGGGCGCCCCTCTTCCACGATCGTGGGCTTCACGCTGCTGGTCGCCAACTTCGGCTCGGGGATGGGCGCGCAGCTCGGCGCCGCCCGCTTGCTCTACGGCATGGGGCGCAGCAACGCGCTGCCGAAGTCGTTCTTCGGCGTGGTCGACCCCAAGCGCCACGTCCCCCGGAACAACGTGATCTTCGTCGGCGCGATCGCCCTCGTGGGCGCCTTCATCCTCAGCTTCGGGCTGGGCGCGGAGATGCTGAACTTCGGAGCCTTCATCGCGTTCATGGGCGTGAACGCCGCCGCCTTCGTCCGCTACTTCCTGAGGGCCGACGAGAAGAAGATCGGAAACCTGATGCCGCCCATCGCGGGGTTCTGTATCTGCCTGTTGCTGTGGCTGAACCTGAGCTCCACCGCGATGATCGCCGGGTCCATCTGGATGGCGGTGGGCATCGCCTTCGGCGCCTGGAAGACGCGCGGCTTCCGCGGCGACCTCGTGGATTTCGAGCTGCCCCCGGAGTAGAGCGATGGCGGCGCCCCTCCGGGCCCTCGTGGTTCTGGCCCTCGCGGCCGCTCCGCCGAGCTCTCGAGCCCAGGAGCAGGAGACGTCCGCCCGTGACGGTCTCGTCGGTCTCGGGGGTGGTTCTCATCCACACGACCACCACCGAGTTCGAGGTCCTGCCCTCGGGCGACGTCCGAGCCTTCCTGTTGAAGGACGGTCGTCGTCTCAGCCTCGACGTTCCGGAGCGGGACCCTCGTGGCTTCCCGCCGCCGAGGGTCTCGGATATCCAGGGAGCGCTGGGCAGAGGGAAGCGAGTGGAGCTTCAGAGGCGGAATCCGAACGGGCTCGAAGAGACGATCGGCATCGAGGTCAGCGAGGACTTCCCCAACCTGGCCGTGAGGACGCTTGCCTTCAAGAACGAGTCGGCCGTCCCTCGACGCCTGGGCCCTGTCGTGACCGAGCGGCATGGGATGAGCGCGTCCCCCACGAGTCCCGGAACGCTGCCGCAGGCTCTCTGGTCGTTCCAAGGTGCGAGCGCGGAGTGGGGGCAGAACGAGATACTGCCCCTCTCCAAGCGCACTTCCCGGGAGAATCGTATGGGGGCGTCCATGGCCAACGGCACCGGGGGCGGCATTCCAGTAGTGGCCTTCTGGTCCGCGTCGGTGGGCGAGGCGATCGGCCATCTGGAAACCACCCCCCGTGTGCTCTCTCTCCCCGTGCGAGTGGAGGCGGACGGCCGCGTGAGCGCCTCCGTCGTGCTGGAGCCGAAGATCGTTCTTCCGCCGGGAGCCCGCTACGTGGCGCCGCGCACCTTCGTGGCCGTCTTCGCCGGCGACTTCTACGAACCGCTCCGGCTCTACTCGCTCGCGCTGCAACGTCAGGGATGGGCGCTGCCTCGGCCCACGGAAGAGTCCTTCGCCGTGAGCTGGTGCGGCTGGGGGTACGAGGCCAACGTCACCCTTCCCCAGATGCTGGGGATCGTGCCCAAGCTCCAGAGCCTGGGGATACGACGCGCCACCCTCGACTATCGGTGGTTCAGCCGCTACGGAACCTGGGACGCCCGCTCGGACACGTGGCCCGGCCGCTCGATCCAGGATCTGGTCGACGAGTACCACAAGCGCGGCATCAAGGTGCAGCTCTGGTGGATGCCCCTCGCGGCCGAAGCGGGCAAGAGCCCGCTGCCCTCGAGGGACGGCACGGGCCCCGGCGTCGCCGCGGAGCATCCCGAATGGCTCATCCTGGACCCGAACGGTCGTCCCGCCCGGATGACCTTCAGCGTGGCCCCGAAGGAGCCGCTTGCGATCCTCTGTCCGGCGGTGCCCGAGGTGCAGGAGCACTACAGGATGATCGCTCGGAGGCTCATCGGCGAGTGGGGCTTCGACGGCCACAAGCTCGACTATGCGTACAGCGTCCCGCGGTGCTACAACCCGCGCCACCACCATCAGTCCCCGGAGGACTCCATCACGGGGATGGGAGAGGTCTTTCGCGCCATCTTCGAGACGACCCGGGCCTTGAAGCCCGACGCCGTCACGCAGATCTGCCCGTGCGGAACGCCTCCCAACCTGGCCTGGCTCCCCTATCTGGACCAGGCCGTCACGGCCGATCCCGTGGGCTCCGTCCAGGTACGCCGCCGGATCAAGATGTACAAGGCACTCCTCGGCCCGGAGGCCGCCGTCTACGGCGACCACGTCGAGCTTTCGGAGGTCCGGCAGCAAGGAGGGAAGGAGGTGGACTCGGGGACCGACTTCGCATCCACGGTGGGCGTCGGCGGCGTCCCGGGGACCAAGTTCGTGCTGGCCGGAGCCGATCCCGAGTTTCGGTCCCTCTTCCTCACCCCCGAGAGGGAGTCCCATTGGAGGAAATGGCTCGGGCTTTACGATGCGCGGCTGCTCTCCCAGGGAACGTTCCTGAACCTCTACACCTACGGCTTCGACGCGCCGGAGGGCTACGCCATCCGCAAGGACGGTTCGATGTACTACGCCTTCTATCTCCCTCCCGGCGCCCCCCGGTGGCAGGCCGAGGTCGAGCTCCGGGGACTGGAGCCGCGGAGCTACCGGGTCACCGACTACGCGAACGGCAAGGACCTCGGGTGGATCGATGGCCGCGCGCCGCGCCTCAAGGTCGACTTCGCCCACGAGCTGCTTCTCGAGGCTCGGCCGTGAGAGGCCTCAAGGGCAAGGGCGTCCTCGTCAGCGGCGGCAGCCGCGGCATCGGGCGGGCGACCGCGCGGCGCTTTCTCGAGGAAGAGGCTCGCGTCTTCTTCTGCGGCATCGCCGCAGGGGAGGTCGAGGAGACGACGCGGGATCTGGGTGCTCTCGGCTGGATCCGAGGTGCGACCTGCGACGTGAGCCGCGAGGAAGCCGTCGTGCCCCTCGTGGACGAAGCCGAGCGCGCTCTTCAAGGGATCGACATCCTGATCAACAACGCCGGGATCGCCTGGCAGGAGCCGTTCCTCGACATCACCGCCGAGCACTGGGACGAGATCCTCGCGACCAACCTGCGGGGCATGTTCCTCGTGGGGCAGGCGGTGGCCCGACGGATGGTCTCCCGAGGTCGGCGCGGGGCCATCGTGAACATGTCCTCGACCAACGGTCTCGCTGCCGAAGCCAACTACGGCCACTACAACGCTTCGAAGGGGGGCGTTCTCCTCCTGACCAAGACGATGGCGGTCGAGCTGGGCCAGTACGGCATCCGGGTCAACGCCCTCTGCCCGGGCAAGATTCGAACGCCCTTGTCCGAGGCCATCGAGGATCGCGAGGTCGTGGCGCGGTTCGAGCGGGAAAGCATCCCCCTGGGGCGATCGGGCACGCCTGAGGAAGTGGCAGCGGCCTACGCGTTCCTCGCGTCCGACGACGCCTCGTACATCCACGGGGAAGCGCTCGTCATCGACGGCGGACAGCTCGCCCTGTGAACGGCGGCGCTCGGGCTCCCGAAGGGCCTCAGCTCGCCGGGACGATCTTGTGGACGGCGCCGGTCAGGTCGACGAGATAGATCTCCCCGTCGCCGTCGGTGCCGAAGGAGCTCAGGTCGTTCAGGCCCTGACCGAGGGAGTCGGTCCAGTCCCGCCGCTCGGTGACCTGCCCCGCCTGGAAGCGGAACGAGCGCACGAAGTGGGAGCAGAAGTCGCCGTAGAAGTACGTCCCGGCGTAGCCGGGCATCCGGCAGCCGCGATAGACGACGCCGCCGGTGACCGAGCAGCCCTCGTCGTGGCCGTATTCGAGGACCGGCAGCGTGAGGCCCGTGCGATTGCAGGATCCGGACCCGTAGCAGTGGGTGCCTTCCATCACGTTCCAGCCGTAGTTCTCGCCGCCGTGGCCCCCGGCGAGGCCGACGTCGATCTCCTCGAAGGCATCCTGGCCGACGTCGCCGATGTAGAGATCTCCCGTTGCGGAGTCGAAGGAGAACCGCCACGGGTTCCGGAGGCCGAGGGCCCAGATCTCGGGACGCGGCACCGCTCGTGCCAAGGAAGGGATTGTCGGTCGGGACGTGGTCCTCGCGCTCCACGTCGAGGCGCAGCATCTTGCCGAGGTGGGTTCCGAGGTCCTGTCCGTTCCCGAGGGGATCGCCCGCGGACCCGCCGTCCCCGAGGCCCGCGTAGAGCATCCCGTCGCTGCCGAAGGCGAGGCCGCCCCCGTTGTGGTTGGCAAAGGGCTGCTTGACGGCGAGCAGGACGCGCTCGCTCCCGGCGTCGGCGGCGTCCGGGTTGCTCGAGGCGCGGAACTCGGCGATGCGGGTGTTGCCCGAGGGGTTCGTGTAGTTGACGTAGAAGCGACCGTTCTGCGCGAATTGGGGATGGAAGGCGAGACCGAGAAGGCCTCGTTCTCCCCCCGCGCTGATCCGCGAGGATATGTCCAGGAAGGGCGCCGCCAGGAGCTGGCCGCCCTTCACGATCCGGATCCGGCCGCTCCGCTCCACGACGAAGAGCCGGGGATCCCCCGCGCGGCGCCTGCACGGCCAGGGGGCTGTCGAGCCCGGTGACGATCGTCGTCGTCGTCAGGCGAGGCGTGCCGCGCGACAGGATCCCCGGCGCTGCACGCCCCGGCGCCCGGGGTGGGCGAGGGTGTGGGCGTGGTGTCGCTCCCGCACGCGCCGCATCGCGAGAGCGAGGGCCGCTAGCGGCCGCGCAAGGCGAGTCGCCTCACGCCCGCCCCGTCGCCTTCGCCACGATCCAGAGGGGGCCGACGAGAAGGTGCGTCAGGTTCTTGTAGAAGGCCGGCGACTTCTTCTCGTAGACGTAGTGGCCGATGAACTGGAGGATCCAGCCGAGGACGAAGAGCGCGACGCACGGGAGCGCGGGGACGGCGCGCCCGACGGCGGCGAAGAGCCGACATGGCGGCGAGCATCACGAGGGCCAGGGGCGCATCCAGGGTCAGGTACCAGGCCGTCGACCGCCACGACGGTGAGCTCGGCCAGCGTGACCGTGAAGCCCCCGACCGTCGCCAGAGGGGCTCGCGTCAGCAGGGCCACCAGCGTGAAGACGATCAAGGGGATCCCCGCGTAGTGGCACGCCCGGTTGCCGGGCGTCGCGTGGAACGAAGCGTAGTCGGCGAAGTGGGATCTCAGGGCAGGGGACAAGGGGCCTCCTGGGTCAGTCTCCCGTCGTGGGACGCGCCCGGAAGCGCCGGGACCTCCCCCTCGAGGTATCGCGAGAGCTCCGCCGGGGAGAACTGGAGGCCCACGTAGAACGGCCCGAACTCGGCGTACCAGGCGCTGGCCTCGTCGAAGCGCATCTCGTAGATGAGCTTCTTGAACACCACGGGGTCGTCGGCGAACAGGTCCACGCCCCATTCCCAGTCGTCGAAGCCGATGGAGCCCGAGATGATCTGCGTGACGGCGCCGGCGTAGTGGCGGCCGATCACGCCGTGGTCGCGCATCATCCGGGCGCGCTCCTCGACCGGGACGGCGTACCAGTTCTTGACCTCCCCCCGGCGCTTGTTCATCGGGTAGAAGCAGACGTAGCGCCGCGGCGGGACCTCCTGGAAGAGCCGGGGCAGCACGCGTCGCCGCTGCTCGTCCAGCTCGCCGTCGAACGCCGTGTCGAACTCCTTGGAGCCGGCCGCCAGGCCCTTCTCGGCGAGGCGGCCGTGGATCTGGGACGTCATCTCGTACATCCCGAGCTCCACGACGGAGACGTAGGACGTCGTGGGCTCGAGGTACGGGGCGATCCCGAGCCGCGCGATCCGGAGCTGGGCCGCCTGGAGGTCGTCGAAGCGTCTTCCGGAAGTGGATGAGCATCAGGTCTCCCTTGTGGCCGAGCAGGGTCGCCGTCGCCGTGGACCCCCCCTCGCCCCGGTACATCTCGGCGAGGGCCCGAACCGACTCGGTCGCGCGGGCGCGGCGCTCGGCCTCCGGCGAGCTCCCGCCAAGCGTCCCAGCGCACCCGGAACATCTGGTGAAGGACGCTCCACCCTTCGAGGGTTTCGGGAACGCGCGGATCGTGCATCGACACCTCCGGAACCATTCTACGTTGAGCCCGCCCCGCTCCGCCGCCGCGCCGCCCGTCTGCTGGCCCCACGCCGAGTCCGGAAGTATGCTGAAAGGCGTGACCACCGCGCCCTTCGGCTTTCTCCGGGTCGCCGCGGCCGGCCCGCGCCTGAAGGTCGCCGACCCCGACTACAACGTGGGCGAGATCCTGGGTCTCGCCGCCGAAGCCCGCCGTGGCGGCGCGCAGGTCGTCGTCTTCCCGGAGCTTGCGCTGACGGGCTACACGGCCGGTGACCTCTTCTTCAGCGTGTCGACCCTCGTGGGCGGAGCCGAGCGAGCGCTGGGCCGTCTGCTGCGCGAGACGGCCGAGAGCCCCGTGGTCCTCGTCGTCGGCCTCCCGGTGGCCATCGACAGCCAGCTCTTCAACGCCGTGGTCGTGGCACAGTCGGGCCGGATCCTCGGGGTGGTCCCGAAGACCTACCTGCCCGGCTACAAGGAGTACTACGAGGAGCGCTGGTTCTCGTCCTCGCGTGACGCGCTCCGCGCGGAGGTCCGTCTCGCCGAGCAGACGGCACCGTTCGGCGCGGATCTCCTCTTCCCGGTGGAGTCGGAGCCCGGGGTCGTGCTCGCCGTCGAGATCTGCGAGGACCTCTGGGTGCCCATTCCCCCCAGCAGCCGCCACGCCGTCGCCGGGGCCACCGTCCTCCTGAACGCCTCCGCCTCGGTGGACTACATCGGCAAGGCGGAGTACCGGCGCGAGCTCGTCAAGCAGCAATCGGGTCGCACCATCTCCGCCTACGTGCTCGCCAACGCCGGCGTCCACGAATCGACCACCGACGCGGTCTTCGGGGGACACCTCCTGGTCGCGGAGGACGGAGCGATCCTCGCGGAAGGCGAGCGCTTCCGGCGCGACAACCAGCTCCTCGTGGCCGACGTGGACACCGAGCGCCTCCTCGTCGAGCGGATGCGCCAGACCTCGTTCTCCGACGCTTCTCATGGCGTCCGATCGGCCCACAGGCGCGTGAGCGTCGCCCCCATTCCGCCCCCCGAGCCGTTCCGCCTCCTCCGCTCCGTCGAGCCCCATCCCTTCGTCCCCAAGGACGCCGCGACCCTCGACGAGCGCTGCCTCGAGATCTTCTCCATCCAGACCGCAGGCCTCGCGAAGCGCCTCGAGCACACGGGCATACGCCGTGCCCTCCTCGGGGTGTCCGGAGGCCTCGATTCGACCCTCGCCCTGCTCGTGACGGTGCGGACCTTCGACCTCCTCTCCCTGCCCCGGGAGGGGATCATCGCGGTGACGATGCCCGGCCCCGGCACGACCGACGGGACTCTCGGCAGCGCGCGGGCGCTCGCCTCCGCCCTCGGCGTCACGCTCCGGGAGATCGACATTCGCGCCGCGTGCGCCCAGCACATTCGAGACATCGGCCTGGACGCCACCGACACGAAGAGCGCCGCCTACCAGAACCTCCAGGCGCGCGAGCGCACACAGATCCTGATGGACCTCGCCAACAAGGAGGGGGGCCTCGTGGTCGGCACGGGGGATCTCTCGGAGCTCGCCCTGGGTTGGTGCACCTTCGCGGGCGACCACATCGCGATGTACAACGTGAACGGCGGCGTCCCCAAGACCCTCGTGCGCCGCCTCCTGGGCTGGGTTGCGTCGCGCCGCGCCTCAGGCGCCGAACGAGACGTCCTGGACCGCATTCTCGCCACCCCCGTCTCTCCCGAGCTGATTCCGCCCGGCGCCGACGGGACGATCGTCCAGAAGACCGAGGAGATCCTCGGTCCGTACGAGCTCCACGACTTCTTCCTGTGGGCGCTGCTGCGCCTCGGCGCCGGGCCGCGGAAGATCCTCTTCCTGGCCTCCCACGCGTTCGAGGGGCAGTACGACGCGGCGGCCCTCCGGCGCTGGCTGCGTCTCTTCATCGAGCGCTTCTTCGATCAGCAGTTCAAGCGCTCGGTTCTTCCCGACGGCCCGAAGGTCGGCTCCGTCAGCCTGTCGCCCCGGGGAGACTGGCGGATGCCCAGCGACGCATCGAAGGCCGCCTGGCTCCGCGAGCTGGACTAGCGAACGCCCTCGACCACGTAGAGCTCCGACAAGCGGCGCGTGTACCAGTAGGCGTACGCCTTGCCGTCGCGAGCCATCGTCACCTGGACGCTGCTCACTCCCACAGTGTCCGGGGGAGAGATCTCGCGGACGGGGACCTTGTGTCCCGTGGCGACGTCGAGGCGGGAGACGCGCGCCGGAAGCGCTCGCCCGCGCTCACGGACGAACAGACCCCTGCCCGACACGTCCCATCCCAAGGGGAACACGCCCACCGAGCCTGGAAGGGGCTTCGGGTCTCCCCCCGCGGTGGGAAAGAGGCACACCGAGTCGGACTCGTCGGCGCACCTCATGGCCACCACGCTTGCGTCGGGAGACAGGAGGTTCCGGATGGGCTCCATCCCCTCCGGGCTGATCGGTCGCGGTTTCCCTCCCCCCGGGTCGCCCTGCCACAGGCGTGAGGGGCGCCCCTCGACCTGGCCGACGAAGAGGATCCGGTCGCCCGCGGGAAAGAAGCCCGCCCAGACGTAGCGGCTGATGCCGTCGAACTGGATCGCCCGCGTCTCGCCCGCGCCCACCGGGAGCATCTCGAGGTGATCCGGCTTGGCGACCGGAATGGCGAGAACAGTCCGGCCGTCCGGCGAGATGTCCTCGGCGCTCCCTGAGCCGAGGCGAACCGCGGGGGACCCGTCGGTCGGACGAAGGTAGGCCACGTAGTCGGGTCCCCCCGCCTCGCCGCTCTCGACCAGGAGCGCCGTCTTGGCGTCGGTCGAGAGGGCGGTCACCGAGGTGGCGTCGAACCAGGAAAGATCCCGCTCCGGCTCCCCGTCCCTCCCGAACCGCGCCTCCTGCCGGAGGGAGCCTCTCTCGAGGAGGAGACGACCGTCGGGGGCGACGTCGTGGATGACCAGGCGGCCGTTCGCCGGCAGCAACAATCGTTCTCGCCCGCGGAAGTCCAGGGCCTGCAGCGTCGAGTCGGTGCCGCTCCGAGCGGCCGTGAAATAGGCCTCGTCCCCCCGCGCCGACCACGCCAGCCCCTCCATGGAACCCCAGACGCTGCCACGGGCGACCGTCTTGCCGTCCCGATCCAGGATCACGACGGCGCCCCGATCGTCGTTCAGGGCGGCGTAGTCGATGAAGGCCACGTGGGAGCCGTCGGGTGAGACCCGCAGGAACCAGGGGTTCGTCGCGTGAGCGATGCGGTGGCCCACCGGATACTCGATGGCCATGCCGGCCTCGGTGCTGCGGACCACGGCGAACGCGCCGCCGTCCGCGCACCAGTCCGCGCTGAAGACGCCGCTCAGGATCGGCTTGCCCGGCTCGCCGGAGGCGGGTGAGCGGAAGAGGGTCCCCGGGGCGCTTCCGAGGGGGGAGTCGAGATAGGCGATCTCGTTCCGGGGCGACACCGCCACGATGCGGGCGGTCGCCAGGGGCATGCGGCGCGCGTCGGGTGTTCCGAGGCGCCCTGCGTAGAGCGCCGAGAGCTCGCCGCCCCAGGCCGCCGAGTAGAGGATCTCGCCCCCCGTGGCGAACCGAGCCGACACTACGTTCCCACGGCGGAACGTGAGGCGATGCCACGATGCGGGGTACGGCCCCTGGTGCCGCAGCGCCCAGAGCGCCGCCCGCCACGGCGAAGGCGGCGACCGCCAGAGCCGGTCCGAGCCAGCCGCGACGTCGCGGCGGCACGGGTGCCGCGGTCAGGGACGCCGACGGCTCGGGCGGGCGCGTCGCGGCAAGGACCGGCGTGACGGGAACGACGAAGCGATAGCCGCGGCGCGGAAGGGTCTCCACGAAGCGCGGCGTCTCCGCCTGGTCGCCCAGGGCCGATCGGATCTGCTTGATGCAGAAATTCAGGCCCTGATCGAAGTCGACGTAGGTGTCGCTCCGCCAGATCTCGCGCTGGATCTCCTCGCGGGTGACGAGCTGCCCCGCGCGGCTCGCCAGGAGCGCCAGCACCTTGAACGGCTGCTGTTGGAGGTGGACGAGCAGGCCCGCCTTCCGAAGCTCTCCCGTGGCGAAGTCGAGCTCGAACGCGCCGAAGCGCAGGGCGCCCGATTCCGGGACGCCCCTTCCGCCATGGCCTCCAGCGTCTTGAACGTTCTGGGCTTCCTGGGACACTCCTCGGATTCTACGCGGGTGTTCTCGCATCCGATCCAGCAAAAAGCCATCACCGTCGCGGTGGCGCAAGGAAGATCAACACGTTGGACGTGGTCGCTCCCGGGGGTCGGGCGCTCCCGGCACCTCGTTCCCGTCCGCCCCATCGAGAGCCCCGCCGCCCCGCCTCCGACCGCCCTCTAACTCCAGCCCGAAGAGCTCCTTCTCGCCTCATCCCGAACTCGGCGCCAACTCACGGCCGAGCCATGGTGTCGACGGGATCGTGCCCGTACCTTCGCTTCCACACTCCAGCCCTTTGGTCGGACGCGGTGTCCCCTCACCGTGTGACGCCCCTGGAGCTAGGACGGTGCGAGCCGCGCCGCTGGGGCGGCGAGGCTGCGCAGGAAGTCGATGGAACATCGCCTTCGGGAGGGTCCCGTGAGCATCGGACCGGATGCGGCGCCGCTCCGCCCGGAGCCACTCCCCGGCGCGAGGATTCTCCTCCCGCCGCGCACTCCACTCGAAGCCGCCCTCGATGCCGTGGGGGACCGCCACAGGCTGTTGATCGTCTGGCATCTCTTCTGGGGGCCGCGATCCTTTTCCGACCTGATGCGCAACACCGCGGGGATCACCAAGAAGGCCCGCCGCCTGGCGCTCGTGGAGATGGAGATGCGCGGGCTCGTCCGAAGGGACGCGCCCTTCGGAGCCGGCCGCAGGATCGAGTACTCCCTCACACCGCTGGGTGAGTCCCTGAAACCGATCGTCGCAGGCCTCTACGAGTGGGGACTTCGCCTGAACGTCTGACGCCGTCGTTCCCGCCTTCCCCGGGACCCCGTTTCGCGGCCACCCCATTGGCCGCCCGAAGCCCAGTCGCGGCCCGGCGCGCCGCGGTCTATAATGCCGGTTCCGTCAAAACCTCCGCCCGATCCCTCGCCGAGGCCTTTAAGCCCAACATGCACATCCGAACGATCCATATCGCCGATATCGAGCTACCCAAGGAGATGGAGCGGCTCAGGGACCTGGCCTACGACCTCTGGTGGAGCTGGTCTCCCCAGGCCACGCGGCTCTTCGCCTGGATCGACCCCGACCACTGGCGGCGGTACCACAACCCCGTCCAGCTCCTGATCAACGTCGAGCCGCAGCAATGGGCGCGCCTCCTCGCGGACTCGGAGTTCCGCCGCACCTACGAGTCGGTGATCCAGGCCCTGGACGGCTATCGCGCCCAACCGGGCTGGCTTTCCGAGCAGGTCAACGCCCTCGGCGGACCGGTGGCCTACTTCTCGATGGAGTTCGGGATCCACGAGTCGCTGGGCGTCTACTCGGGCGGCCTTGGCGTCCTCTCGGGGGACCACTGCAAGGCGGCCAGCGACCTCGGCGTGCCCCTCGTGGGCGTCGGTCTTCTGTACCAGTCGGGATACTTCAGGCAGACGGTGGACGGCGACGGCTTCCAACAGCACATCTACCCCAACTACGACTTCGCCCGCCTCCCCGTCCTCCCCGTCGAAGCGCCCGGCGGCGGCGTCCTCACCGTGCCCGTCGACCTCCCCGGCCGCATCGTCCAAGCCGCCGTCTGGAAGGCGCAGGTCGGACGCGTGCCGGTCCTGATGCTCGACACCGACATCCCCCTGAACGACCCCGCCGACCGGCCCATCACCGGGATCCTCTACGTGCGGGGGCGCGAGATGCGCCTCTGCCAGGAGATCGTCCTCGGGGTCGGCGGCGTCCGAGCGCTCCGGAGCCTCGGCATCCGGCCGGCGGTGTGGCACATGAACGAGGGGCACGTGGCCTTCCTCGGCCTCGAACGCGCCCGCGCCAAGGTGGGGCGAGGCGACGGCCTGCAGGACGCCCTGAAGGCCGTGGCGAGGAACTGCGTCTTCACGACCCACACCCCCGTCCCCGCGGGAAACGAGACGTTCGACAAGGAGATGGTGCGGCGGTACATGGAGCCGTGGGTCCGCGAGATGGGATGCGAGCCCGACGAGGTCCTCGGCCTGGGGTCCGACAACGGGAACTTCAACCTCACGGTCCTGGCGATCCGGCTCTCGTCGGCGGTCAACGGCGTGAGCCAGCTCCACGGCGAGGTCTCGTCGGCGATGTGGCGCCATCTCTGGCCGGGCTCGCCCGAGAGGCCCGTGGGCGCCATCACCAACGGCGTCCACACGCCGACCTGGGTGGGACCCGAGATGCGCTCGCTCTACGCCCACTACCTGGACCCGGCCTGGGAGCAGCATCTCCTCGAGCCGGACTTCTGGACGCGCATCCGGGCGGTCCCGGACGACGAGCTCTGGGCCGCGCACCGGTCCCAGAAGGAGCGCCTCGTGCGGTTCGTCCGCGAGCGGGTGCGCCTGCAGGGCGCGCGCCACGGGCTATCCCCGGACGAGCTCCGGACCGTGGAGGGGCTCCTCAATCCCCACGCCCTCACCATCGGGTTCGCCCGACGGTTCGCGACCTACAAGCGAGCCGTTCTCGTGCTCTCGGACCTGGAGCGCCTGGGCAAGATCCTGGCCGACGCGGCGCGCCCCGTCCAGATCGTCTTCGCCGGCAAGGCCCATCCGGCGGACCGCGCCGGGCAGGATCTGATCCGGCGCCTCTTCCTCCTCACCCAGGGAGAGATGCGCGGGAAGCTCGTCTTTCTCGAGGACTACGACATCGAGATGGGGCGCATGCTCGTCCAGGGGTGCGATGTCTGGCTCAACACGCCCCGCCGTCCCCAGGAGGCGAGCGGCACGAGCGGACAGAAGCTGCCCGTCAACGGCGGCGTGAACCTGAGCATCCCGGACGGGTGGTGGGTCGAGGGATACCGCGGGGACAACGGCTGGAACATCGGCGACGGGTCCGACGCGGGCGACGTCGAGGCGCAGGATCGCGAGGACGCGGCCCGCCTGTACGCCCTCCTCGAGGAAGACGTGGTGCCGTGCTTCTTCGAGCGGGACCAGGAGGGGCTGCCGCGCCGCTGGATCGCCACGATGAAAGCGTCCATCGAGTCGGTCGTGCCGCAGTTCAGCGCCCACCGCATGGTGCGCGACTACGTCGACACGACCTACCTTCCAGCCGCCCGCCGCAACTCCTAGAACCGCCTCTGGGGCCGGTGGCCCGTTTCGGAGCGGAGCCTCTCAGGCCCCGGCGGACGACTCGTGGCGTCGCTTGGCGTCTATGAAGGCCTGGTAGACACGGCCCTTCTCGCCGATCGTGTTCCTGAGCACGCCGTCCGCGCTCGCGACGTCCTTGGAGTGGACCACGAGATCGGCGAGGCAGGCGAAGGCCTGCGTCCCGTCGCCCGTCTTGAACTCGTCCCCCACCAGGACGACGAACAGTCGTCGACGCCCGTCGGGGTTCAATCGGCTGAGGCTCTGGTAGAGCGTTTCTTTCCCCGCCGCCCCGGCGGCTCGCGACGTCAAGACCAGCTCGTAGACGCCTTGCTCCATGAGCCGCGCCCCTTCCGGACCGTTGTCGAGCGTGTCGACCTGGTATCCCTGTCGCGTCAGGGTGAGGGTGGCCGCTCCGGCGAGGGACTTGTCCGAGAGCCCCACGAGAGCCCGTCCGTGGGAAGGGGCGCCCTCGCCCATGCTCATCTCGCGTCGCAGCTGCGCCATCATCTGGACCTTGAGCTCCTCGGCCGATGGCGGGCTGGCAGACGCCGACTCAGCCGGCGCAGCCTCAGCCGCTTTCCCCGGGAAACGCACGGCGGTCTGGCACTTGGGACACTTGACCTGGAACGGTCGATCCGGAACCTTGGCGTCGTCGATGGAGATCTTCGTTCCGCACTGGGGGCAGGGAGCCTGCACGGTCTTACCTCTCGATCAGGTCGTCGAAGTCCGGCTTCGGGTGCTGCCCCGTTCGGCGCACGGGCGCGGGCTCGACCGCCTTCGCGGCGATGGCCGGCCCCGAGTCGTGTCCGCTCTGGGTCTCGAGGCGCAGCGCAAGGTTCGTACGGTTGGACGCGTACGAAAGCCCCACCTCCTTGTCGATGACCCCGGCGCCAATGAGCCTTTCGAGCTCGTGATCGAAGCTCTGCATCCCCTCGAGGACGCCGTCCTCCATCGCATCGGTCAGGCTCTTCCCCTCGCGCTCTCCCTCCTGGATGTACTCCTTGGTTCGCGACGTCGACTTGAGAACCTCGCACAGAGCCACCCGTCCCCCTCCCAGCTTCGGGACGAGGCGCTGGCTCACGATCCACTTGAAGGACTGGGAGAAGCGGGTCCGGACCTGGCGTTCCTCGTTCTTGGGAAAGACGCCCACGATGCGGTCGACGGTCTTGGAAGCGTCGATGGTGTGGAGCGTCGACAGCACGAGGTGGCCCGTCTCCGAGGCCTCGAGGGCTATGGAGATGGTCTCGACGTCCCGCATCTCGCCGACCAGGATCACCTTGGGTGCTTGGCGCAGCGCCGCCCGGAGCGCCATCGCGAAGGTCTGGGTGTCGGCCCCCACTTCCCGCTGGTTGATCGTCGCCATCTGGTGGGGGTGGAGGTATTCGATGGGGTCTTCGATGGTGATGATGTGGATGGCCTTCTCGCGGTTGATCTTGTTGATGATCGCCGCGAGGCTCGTGGACTTGCCCGAGCCCGTCGGCCCCGTCACCAGGACGATGCCGTTGCGCTCGTTCCCGATGGCGTTCAGCTGCTCGGGAAGACCCAGCTCCTCGACCGTCGGGATCTTGTTGGGGATGACGCGCAGGACGATGGAGTAGGAGCCGCGCTGGGAGAAGACGTTCACCCTGAACCGGGTCCGGCGCGCGAGGCTGTACGACAGGTCCACGGACCCCGTCCGGATCAGCTTCTCGGCGAGATCGCGCTTCCCCGCCAGGAGGCGCATGGCGATCAGCTCGGTCTGATAGGGGAGGAGGCGCTCGATCCCCGCGAAGGAGACGGTGCGCAACGTTCCGTCCAACTCGATCTGGGGAGGGCGGCCGACCGAGAGGTTCAGGTCGGAGAGGCCGGGCGCAGCGTCCAACATCGTCTCGAGGAGCGGATCGAGATCGAACAAGGGCATGGATCCTCCGAAGGCCCGGAATGTTACCTCATTCCGGCGGTGGCCGAAACGGCTGCCACGAGGGGAAGGGCTCGTTCCTCGGGAACGGCTTCGTCCCGCAGCCAGGCGGCGATGGTCTCGGCGGCCTCGACCAGCCGCGGCCCGGGCCGGTTCAGGTAGGCGTTCCCGTCCATCAAGAGGATCCTCGGCGCCAGCGAGCGCAGCACGTCGACGAGCGGTCGAGCTTCCTCGACGGTGCGGCGCAGGTCGAGGCCGCAGGGGGCCACGACGACGGCGTCGGGCTTCAGGTCGCGCACCTCGTTCCACGTGACATATGGGGACGGCGTGCCGGCGGCGGGCCCGACGGCAATTCCGCCGGCCGCCGCCACGGTCTCGGGGACCCAGTGGCCGGCCAGCATCGGCGGCCCCAGCCATTCGATGACGGCGACTCGAGGTCGGCTCGCCGGTGCGCCCGCGGCGAGGCGTTCGAGACGCTCGCGGAGGGCTCTTTCGAGGCCCTGGCCGCGCTCCTTCACGCCGCAGGCGGCGGCCACCGCTCCAATGTCGCCGAGGACGTCGTCGAGACGGGCCGGCCGCAGCGACACCACGCGGGCCCCGGGAGCCGTCCGCTTCAAGGAGCTCACGACCTGGTCGTAGGAGATCGCGCAGACCTCGCAGGCTTCCTGGGTCACGACGACGTCGGGGGCGAGGGCCCCGAGTCGAGCCTCGTCGAGCATGTAGATGGGCAGCCGGGAGGCCACGATGCGGCGCACCTCGGCGTCGAGCGCTTCGCTCGGCAGGGCGGAGTCGACCCTGGCCCGCGTGAGCGCCGGCAACGAGGCGACGTCGACAGGGAAGTCGCATTCGTGGGAGCGTCCCACCAGGCTGTGGCGGAGTCCGAGTGCCGAGACGATCTCGGTGGCGGCCGGAAGCAGCGAGACGATCTTCATGGGCGCTTGTCCTCGAAGCTATAGAGAAGATGGGGGAGCCCCGGAACGGAGTGACCGCACACCTCCACTCCGAAGGCGCGGGCGCACGCGGCGCCCGCGAGGACGTCGGGCGGGGCGCCTTCGTCGGCCACCCGTCCTGCCTCGAGAAGCAGCATGCGGTCCGCCCATGTCGCGGCTCGTTGAAGGTCGTGGACGACGGCCAGGATCGCGACGCCGCAAGCGCGGACCCCGTCCAGGACGCGGAAGAGCTGGAGCTGATGACCGACGTCCAGATGGGCCCCGGGCTCGTCGAGAAACAGCACTCGGGGCTCCTGGGCCAGGCCGCGGGCGAGGGCGGCAAGCTGCCGTTCTCCAGCCGACAGGGTTTCGAGTCGTCGGCTCGCAAGAGCGCCGGTGCCCGTTTGCTCGAGAGCGCGCTCCACCGCGCTACGGTCGTCGCTCGTGAGGGGGCGGAAGGGGCCTCGGTGCGGATAGCGGCCGAGGGAGACCCGTTCGCGTACCGTCAAGGCGCCCGCGCCGTCATCGTCCGAAGAGACGACGGCCAGGGTCCTGGCAAGGGCGTCTCGAGGCCAGGCCGAGAGGGGTCGGCCGTCGAGGGATACGTGGCCGGACTCGTGAGTGAGGAGGCCCGCCAGGGCTCGGACGAGGGTGGACTTGCCGGCGGCATTCGGTCCGACAAGCGCCACCGCTTCTCCCCCATGGAGCGCGAGGCTGGCGCCGTGGAGGACGCGGTGGCTCCCCCGCGAGACCACGAGATCGCGGGCCTCCAGGAGCGCGGTCATCCCCGTCCCTCGCTGGCCCGCAGGGCCAGCAGGAAGTACGGAGCCCCCACGAAGGCCGTGAGGGACCCCAACGGAAGATCGAGGCTCTGGCTCAGGGTCCGCGCCCCGAGGTCGGCGACGACGACCACGAGGGCCCCCGCCAGGAACGCCGCGGGCAGCAGGTGACGGGCCGGCGTGCCCACGTGGCGCCGGAGGGCGTGAGGAGCGATGAGCCCGACGAACGGGACGGACCCGGCGATGGACGTCGCCGCCCCCGCCACGAGAGCCGTGAGGGTGAAGGCGATCAAGCGCGCCGCGTGGACGGACAGCCCGAGGGATGCGGCCTCGTCGTCTCCGAGGGAGAGGACGTCCAGGGGGCGGGCCAGCGCCACGAGCAGCGCGACCCCGGGGAGGATGAAGAGCGCGGCGATCTGGAGGTGCGGCCAGCTGCGACCCTCGAGGCCGCCGGCCAGCCAGAAGAGCACGGTCTTGACGCGAAACTCCTCCGTGGCGACCAGCAGCACCGAGGTGCCGGCGCTCGCGAGCGCCGAGACCGCGAGCCCCGTGAGCAACAGGCCCTGGAGCGACGGTCGCCCGGCGGCGTGGGCGAGGACGTAGACGGCCACGATCGCCGCCATGGCTCCCACGAACGCCGCGACGGGGAGAGCCAGGAAGACCCGTGCGGACCAGCCGAGCCGGACGGCCAGCACCGCCCCGAAAGCGGCGCCCGATCCGACGCCGAGAAGACCGGAATCGGCCATGGGGTTCCGGAAGACGGATTGCAGCACGGCGCCGACCACCGCGAGACCACCGCCCACGAGGGCCGCCAGGAGGACCCGGGGAAGGCGGACCGCCCAGAAGATCGAGTGAGCCGCCGGGTCGAGGGGGGGCGCGAACGCAGGGAAGCCGAGGCTCGATGCGATCGACGAGAGCAACGACCCGATCGGAAGGGGGACGCTTCCGTGGGCGAGCGCCATCGAAAGGGCCGCCGGGAGCGCGCGCGATCAGCAGCAGGAAGACCAGGCGACGTCGGCCCTCCTCGCTCACGGCCGGGATCTCGGGACGCGATCCGGGTGAAGGCGCGCCGCGAGGTCCCAACAGGCGTCGGCCGTGTACTGGGACAGCGCCACCAGGAGCTGGTTGGGCATCACGACGATGTGTCCCTCCTTCACGGCCCGCAGGCTCCCGAGGAGGGGATGGTCCTTCACGGCCTGCACGCCCCCCGGCCAGGAGCTGACCAGGATCACGTCGGGGTCGGTCACGAAGGCCCGCTCGGCCCCGGGAGGGGCGATCCCCTGGACGCCCATCTCCCGGCCGACGTTGATCGCTCCGGCGGTTTCGATGAGCGCGCCGATCGCGGTGTCCGCGCCCGCCGTCATCTCGCCGGACCAATAGAGGACCCGCGGACGCTTCGCGCCGTCGAGTCGCCGCGCGAGATCGGCGAGGGTCGCGTCGTATCGGGCCGCCAGCCGCTCCGCAGCCTCTTCGGTCCCGACCGCCCGGCCGAGGGCGAGGATCGCCGCCCGCACGCCCGCGGGGGAGCTGAGGCCTTCCATCCGGTGCCACCGGATCCCGGATCGCTCGACGAGCTTCAGGAAATCGGCGTCGGTGTACTCCGACACGATCACCAGATCGGGGGAGAGGGAGACGAGCCGCTCCATGTCGGCCTTCGGGAATCGGAACGCGGTCGCCGGCACGCGCCCGGCGACGTTGGAGGTGTCCGGGTCGTCCGCCCATCGCGTCACGCCGACGAGGCGCTCGGGCGGGAGGATCTCGACGAGCACCTCGTCGGCCGAGAGGTTCAGGGAGGCCACGCGACGCGGCGGCCCCTCGGCGGCGACCGCCCGCGGCCGCCCGAGAGCACGAGCAGCGCGAACGCCAGGAGCCCGGGGCTTCAACGCCCCGCGGCGCTGCGGAAGCGGAGCCCGCCGCGCACCGATCGCCCGAGGGCCGGGTAGCCCAGCACCTCCTGATACTGCGCGTCGAAGAGGTTCTCGGCCACGACGAAGGCCTCGAGCCCGTGGCCCAGACGCACCTGCGAGCGCGCGTCGAAGCGCGTGTATCCGGAGTTCTCGGTGAGGCCGAGGCCGACGAAGTCGCTGTCGGCCCGCACTCCCACCGACACGAGGTTCGCGCCCAGGGTCACTCGACCCACGTCCAGCCGACCCCACGCCGAAGCCTGGTTCTTGGGCCGGCGCAGGAGAGACTGGCCCACCGCGTAGACGGGATCGAAGTCGGCGGAGCTGACGAGGACCTCGCCGTCCAGATAGGTGTAGGAAGCCCCGAGCCTCGAGTGCGCGTGAGGCGACGCCTCGACGGCCAGCTCCACGCCCTGCGCGCGGGTCTTGCCGACGTTGACGTAGGTCCCCTGGAAGGTGTTGGGATCCACCAGGTGGTAGGCGATCTGGTCGAAATAGTCGTGGTGGAAGAAGGTGGCCTGTGGCCCGGACCCGATCTCCGGCCAGCCTCTGCTCGACGCCGATGTCGTACGTCCGGCTCCGCTCCGGCTTCAGGTCGGGGTTCCCCTGGGCGTAGAAGGAGAGGCCGAAGGACTGGAAGAAGTCGGGCTCCTTGATCCCGGCCCCGGCGCTCGCCCGCACGGTCGTGCTGTCGGCGCCGGAGGAAAGGAGCCAGGCCACGGCCGCGCGGGGCACGACCTTGGTGCCGAAGCTGTCGTTGTGCTCGACGCGCCCTCCCAGCGTCAGGAAGACGCGGCCCGCCCGCGACGAGTCGGTCCTGGAGATAGGCGCCGACGTTGGTGCGGGAGGGGGAGAGGAGATCGCCGGATCGCGAGCCCACCTCGCCGGTCTCGTGCTCGAGGTCGGCGCCGGCCGTCAGGGAGTTCGAGGCGCCGGCGCGAATCTCCGGCCTGGTAACCCGCCGAGAGCCGCCGCACGTCGTTCTGGAAGCCGTCGGGGTCGGGGAAGTCGGAGATGGGATACGCCCCGGTCTTCCCTTCGAACGCGGGGGTGATAGGTGCCCGAGTCGAGCGGGTTCGTCGAGAGCTGATTGGACTTGGCGTATCCCACGCGCGCCTGATGGGAGACGAGATCTCCCGAGAGGCGCCATTCGCTCCCGAGGACCACGCTCGAGGAGTCGAACCGGGCGTCCAGGTCCGGACGGCCGAAGGCGGTCTGACCGGGCGTGCCGACGGACGTCGTCCTCGCCGCGAAAGACCACGCGCAGCGCGGAGCGCTCTCCCAGACGGGCGCCGACGGAGGCGGCTCCCGCCGTCTCGGAGAAGTCGCTGTTCGGCTCCTGGTTGTCGGTGTCGAGACGAACGATGCCCGCGTTCCAATCGAGTGCCCCGTGCCGACCCGAGGTCCCGCCCTGGAAGCGACTCCACGCGAAAGACCCGCCTTCTCCCTCGAGCCTGAAGCTCGGCGGGGCCGTTGCGTCGGCCTGGCGTGTCACCAGCTGCACGACACCCGCCAGGGCGTCGGTGCCGTAGAGGCTGCTCGTGGCGCCCCGCACCACCTCGACGCGGTCCAGCTCGAGGGGGAGCTGGCTACCGAAGTTGAAGGCTCCCCCGGGCTCGTTGACGGGCACGCCGTCCACGAGGACGCGGGCGAAGTTGGAAGCGCCGCCCCGCACGAAGACGCCGGCCTGAAGGCCGAGGCCCCCCGCGCGTGCCACCGCGACGCCGGGAACGTCCTGGAGCAGGTGGACGAAGTCCGACGGCTCGCGGGCGGCGATCGCATCGCCGTCGAGCACCGTGGCGCTCACGCCGAGGGTCGAGAGGGGCGCGTCGCTCCGCGTGGCGGCGACCACGACGTGCTCCCGGACCGGCGCCGGAGACAGGACGACGTCGAGGCGCGCTTCAGCATCACCGACGGTCACCCGCGCCTCGTGGTCCAGCACCAGGCCAGGTGCGCGGGGTGAGAGCGTGTATTCCCCGGGCGCCAGGGAGGTCACGCGATAGTGCCCCTGGGGGCCGGTCACGACGGTGCGCTCGCCCGTCGGACCTTGGATGACCAGCACGACCTGCGGAAGCGGCGTTCCCTCGACGGTGCGAGCCGATCCGAAGAGGGCGCCGTCGGCGGCGCGCGCCCGGACGGCGCAGGAAAGAACGGCCAGGGACACTAGGACCCGGAGAGACGCTGACACGTGGCATGGGGGTGCTCCATTGCTCCTTCACGCGAGGAGGCCTCGGAAACGGTGGTGTCAGGGCAGGTTTCCTGGCTCCCGGGTCGTCGCCTCGTCTCCAGCCTTCCCCGGGTTCGTCCCCGAGTGGCGGCGCCTCGTCGTGAGGCGCTCGATGGAAACGGGCTCGCCGGTTACAGTGGCGGGACCGCGCAGGTCTTACACCTGCTTCCCTATTACCCCCCGCGATCGGGGGCACCCTGACGTCTGCCGGCAGTCTGTACCCGGGCGACGATCCGTGTCAACCACCGTCACGGCACGCCGTATTCGTCCTTCGGGAAGAGATCGGTGTTGACGTTGCTCCGCGCGGCGTCGGGGCCGTAGGCCACCGGTGGCCGCTTCAGGACCGGGGCCAGCTCATGGACGGCATCGAGCCCGCCGCGCCGGTACTGATCCCGGGTGAAGGGATCTCCGAGCCGCATCTCGAGCGCCCCGCGATCGAAGGGGATGGGGCTCTCGCTGCCGATCAGGATGTCGTCGAAGCGCAGGACGTGTGGGAAGACCGCGCGGAACGTCTCGAGGATGCGGGGCGTCGGTCCCCACGTGACGCCGAAGCCGCCTGGCTTGAGCCGGTGGCGCACCAGGGTGAAGTACTCGACCGAATAGAGGTTGCCGGAGTAGGCGCTCGAGGGACGCAGGGCGTCGGCTTCGATCACGTCGTAGAGGTCGGGGCGCCGAGCCAGGAAGGCGCGACCGTCGGTGAACGTGTAGCGGATTCGGCCATCCCCCAGGAGCCCGGTGAGGGCCGGATACGCGTGGCGGGCCGCGAGGCGGCGCAGGGTCTCGAGCTGTGGCGCGACGATCTCGATGCAGTCGATCCTCTCGGTCTCCTGCCGGCCGCTGGCCGAGAAGACGGTGTCTCCCGAGCCGAGACCTACGATCGCGACCCGCCGAGGATCGGGGTGGAGGAGGACCGGGAGCATTCCCAGCCGGGTGTGGCCGCCGCCGTAGGGGATCTCGCTCTGGCCGAGGCCGTTGACGAAGACGCTGGCTCCTCCCTCGTGGCCGCGGAGGACCGACAGGCCCGAGCCGTCCTCGGCCTGCGACCACGTCGCCGGGCGCCGCGCCGTGGAGGCGAGCCCAGAGCGTGGCTCCGTCGGGAACGCACCACGCCACGCCCGCCGCGACCACGAGAGGCCGCGATCGGGAGCGCTCGGCGTCCCGGCCGTACGCGTGCGAGGAGAAGCGGGAACGTTCCCCCGAGCAGGACGAGGAGCTTGAGGCTCCAGGCGGAGCCGAACAGGTGGAGGAGGCCCAGGCCCGTCAGGACCGCACCGACGGTCGAGCCCACGATGTTCGCCGTCTGCAACCCCCCGACGCGGCGCCCCACGAGTTCCGGGTCCGTCTGCGCGGCGCGTTGGAGGAACGCGAAGCTCGCGCCCATGAGAAGCGTCGGAACGCCGACGATCAGGGACGGGAACGGCGGCGTAGAGGGTCAGGAACAGGAGCGCCTGGTCCTGGACGAGTCCGACGACCCTTCCGCCGTGGAGCGACGAAGCGAAGGGTATCGTGCAGGCCGACGCCGATGTCGAGCGCCTCGTAGTCCCCCAGGTAGTGCCAGAGCAGGTCCAGGACGCCAGTTCGCCCGAGGGCGCGCGTGAGGAGCGTCAGGGAGAGGCCCGCATAGAGGGTGATCGTCGATTGGAGGATCAAGAACCCCTCGCCGGGGCTGGCCACCCGGCGGGCCCAGCGGCTGCCGAGGAGGGCGCCGCCGCCGAGACCCGTGAGGTAGATCGCGAGGAGCGTCGCGAAGGTGAAGGAGTTGGACTTGAGGACCACGCCGAGGACGCGGAACCAGAGGATCTCGAGGGACAGCGCGACGAAGCCCGAGAGGGCGTAGACCGCGGTCCAGGTCGGGAAGGAGAAGGTCGACGGAGCCACGGGCGGCGCCGGACCCCCGATCGTCGCCTCCCCTCCCGCGGGTTCCGCGCTGCGACGCGCCGCGAGCGAGGGCGAAGCCCCCCGCGGCGCAGCCGAGGTTGATCAAGGCTCCGATCTGCACCGAGCGCTCGAAGCCCACGAGCCGCGCCAGCACCCAGACGGTGACGAGGGAGCCCACCGCGGCGCCCAGGGTGTTGACGCCATAGAGCGCCCCGATCCATTCCTCGGGAGGCTTCTCCCGCATGGAGACGGCCTTGGCGAGGAGGGGGAGCGACATCCCCATGAAGAACGTCGGCCAGAGGAGCACGAGGAGGAGGATCGCCGCGGTGGTGACGCGGGAGAGGCCGAGGGGAGCGAGGCGCGCGTAGAGGACGTCGTGGATGAGCGGGACGCTCACGAGGGCGAAGAGCGCTATGGCCAGCTCCGCTCCGGCGAACGCCAGGAAGCGGCCCCGCAGCCCCAGCCGATCCGCGACGTGGCCGCCGGCGAGGCTTCCGAAGCCCAGGCCCGCCATGAACGAGGCCACGATGATCGTGACCGAATAGACGTCGGCGCCCCCGAACAGGGTCAGGAGGCGCTGCCAGACCATCTGATAGAGCAGCGCCGCGAACCCGCTTCCGAAGAACAGCGGAAGCAGCAGCCAGGAGATCCGCCGAGGGGCGTTCATCGGGTGGGCTCGCATCCTATCATCCCGAAAACGCCGGCTCCGCCGCGGCGTGGGCTATGATCCCGGCGAGACGATGAACGACCGCTTCCTCCGCGCGTGCCGTCGCGAGGCCGTCGACAAGACGCCGGTCTGGTTCATGCGCCAGGCGGGGCGATACATGCCGGAGTACCGCGCCCTCAGGGAGAAGCACACCCTCCTCGAGCTTTGCCGGACGCCGGAGCTGGCCGTGGAGGTCACGCTGCAGCCGGTGCGTGCCCTCGGCGTCGACGCGGCGATCCTCTTCAGCGACCTCCTGCTTCCCCTGGCACCTCTGGGCATCCCGTTCGATTTCAAGGCCGGGGAGGGGCCGGTCATCGAGACGCCGCTCCGCGACGCGGGCCGCCATCGATGCCCTGCGGCGCTTCGATCCGCGGCAAGACCTCTCGATGGTCCTCGAAGCGATCCGGCTCCTGCGTCGCGAGCTGGCCGTCCCCCTCATCGGCTTCGCGGGGGCGCCCTTCACCCTGGCTTCGTACGCCGTGGAGGGGGGGCACTCCAACAACTTCGCGCTGACGAAGGGGCTGATGTACGGGGACCCGGAGGCGTGGCATCGCCTGGCCTCCCTCCTCGCGGCGATCGTGGCCGACTACCTGAAGGCCCAGGTCGACGCCGGCGCCCAGGCTCTCCAGCTCTTCGACTCGTGGGTCGGAGCCCTCGACGAGAGGGACTACCGCGAGTTCGTCCTTCCTCACGTGAGGCAGATCTTCGAGCGATTGGCCGACGTGGGCGTCCCCATCATCCACTTCGGCACCGGGACGGGCCATCTCCTCGGGGTGCAGCGCGAGGCGGGTGGCGACGTCATCGGCGTCGACTGGCGAACGCCGCTCGACGAAGGGTGGCGCAAGGTCGGAGACACGGTGGCGATCCAGGGCAATCTCGATCCGACCCTCCTCCTGGCCCCGCGGGAGCGGCTCCTGGCCGGCGTCGACGACGTCCTGCTTCGCGCCGCCGGCCGACCGGGTCACGTCTTCAACCTCGGTCACGGCATCCTTCCCGGAACGCCCGGTCGAGAACGTGAAGGCCGTCGTCGAGCGGGTCCATGGCGACCGCGGCTGACGTCGTCATCGTAGGGGGCGGCGTGGCCGGCCTCTCGGCGGCCCATGCCCTGTCGAAACGCGGCGTGTCGTTCCTGGCTGATCGAGGCCGCCCCCACGTTCGGCGGCGTCATTCGCACCGAGCGCGCCGTCGGTTTCCTCATGGAGGGCGGCCCCGACGCCATGCTCGCGCAGAAGCCCGAGGGTCTGGCCCTGTGCCGGGAGCTGGGCCTGGGCGATCGCCTCGTTCCCACCAACCCCGACACGCGTGCCGTCTTCGTCCTCCACCGCGGGCGTCTTCATCCGCTCCCCGAAGGCATGATGCTCGCGGTTCCCACGCGGATCCTCCCGTTCCTCACGAGCGGGCTTTTCTCGTGGGCGGGGAAGGTCCGCATGGGATTCGACCTGGTCGTCCCGGCCCGGCGCGAAACGGGGGACGAATCGATCGCGGACTTCCTGCGGCGCCGCTTCGGCCGGGAATGCGTCGCGCGGCTGGGGGAGCCGCTCCTCGCGGGAATCCATTCGGGGGATCCCGAGCGCCTCTCCATCGGCGCCACCTTCCCGCGGTTCGTGGACCTCGAACGGCGACACGGCAGCCTCATTCGAGGCCTGTGGTCGACGCCTCGGCCGGCGCCGAGCCAGGCTCAGGCCTCCGGGTTCTACTCGCTCTCGGGCGGCCTCGGGGAGCTGGTGGACGCTCTCGTCGCCCGCCTTCCGCATGAGCAGCTTCGGGCGGGAAGCCCGGTGCGTGCCATCGCGAGGGTCCCCTCGGGGTTCTCACTCGAGGTGAGCGGCGTCGGCCCCGTCCGTGCGCGAGCGCTCGTCATTGCGGCGCCGGCCCCAGCGGTTGCCCCACTGATCGCGTCCCTCGACGGCGGTGTGGCCGCCGGCCTCGCGGCGATACCGTTCGTCTCGTCGGCCACGGTGCAGCTGGGCTACCGGCGACAGGACGTCACGAACCCGCTGGCCGGATACGGAATGGTCGTCCCCAGGACCGAGGGGCTGCGGACGAACGCGCTCACGTTCTTCTCCACGAAATTTCCGGGGCGCGCGCCCGAGGGGCACGTGCTGCTTCGCGGCTTCGTGGGGGGAGCGCGGGACCCCGGCGTCCTGGACCTGGACGACGCCGCTCTCGTGGACACGGTGCGGCGCGAGATGGCGCCGGTGCTGGGGCTCCGGGGGGAGCCAGTCCTCACGCGGGTCTACCGCTGGCCCCTGGGCACGCCCCAGATGGAGGTTGGGCACCAGGACCGGATCGCGGCGCTCGAAGCGCGGCTGGCCGCGGTTCCCGGGCTCTTCCTGACTGGCGCCGGGCTCCGAGCCACGGGCATCCCCGACGTCATCGCCGATGCCACCCGGACAGGCGTGGCGGCCGCGGCCTTCGTCGCGCCCGCCCCGCCCGCGCCCGCCTGAGGTCACCTCAGTCCTGGTACCGGTCGTGGTGCTGGACCCAGGCCTGCGGCGTGTCGCCCTCGTCGCGCCCTTTCGGTACGAGGTCGAGGATGTTGTACGCCGTGTTCAGCATGTCGATTCCGCGGGCGTAGGTCGAGTAGGTGTGGAAGAGGCCGCCGTCGTCGCCCTTGCAGAAGACGCTCAGGCCTTCCCGCTCCGAGCCGACTTTCGTCTTCACGTAGTTGTACACCGCCCCGTTCGCCACTTCTTCCGGGTTGAAGGACACGTGATAGTCGTGGTTGAACTCGCTGCCGTGGGACGAGACCCACTTGAAGCTCCAGCCCATCCGCTTCTTGAAGGCCTCGATCTTGGCCAGGGGGGCGCGCGAGATCGCGAGGAAGCTCACGTCGCGGTGGCGCAGATGGACGTCGACGCCGTTGAAGCTGTCGGCCCAGAACGAGCAGTGCTTGCAGCCCGCGTTCCCGTCCGGGCTGAACATGAAGTGGTAGACCACGAGCTGGCTGAGAGCCGAGGAACAGGTCGGACAAGGTCTCGCGCCCGCCCGGCCCATCGAAGACGTATTCCTTGTCGACCTTCACCCAGGGAAGCTCACGGCGCTGCCGGCTCAGCTCGTCCCGGAGACGCGTGAACTCCTTTTCCTTTGCGAGGAGGGCCGTTCGTGCGACGAGCCAGTCTCTCCGCGCCACCACCGGGTGGCCAACGGTTCCCCCGCCGTCATCGACCTTCATGAATCCTCCTATTGCGCGCCCGCGGGAGCGGCGCTCCCGAAGTGGTCCCCCAATTTCCTGAGGATGTCTCCCCAGCCCGACCGATGCTTCGCCGCCGTGAATTCGTCCCGGAGCCCTTCGTGAGTCAGCGTCAGCTCGACCGTTCCCGCTCCCCGAGGCCGGATGTCCACCGTGACGATCGAGGCGCAGCCCTCCTGTCGCCTCCGAGATCCAGGTGAACACGAGGCGGCTCGGGCGCTCGAGAACCCGATACTCGCCGGTGTGCTCGTGGTCGCAGTCGGGCCCCCTCATCACGATGCGGAAGCGTCCACCCACTCGCGCGTCCACCTCGACCACCGATCGGGCGACCGAGCCGGGGGCCATCCAGACGGCGAGGCTCTCGGGGTCGAGCCACGCGTCGTAGACCTCTTCGGCCGACCCGGCCAGGACGCGGACGATCCGCAGGGGAGTCGGAGTCATCGCGCCGTCCGCCGGCTCTTCCGACCCCCGGGAGCCCGCCTGGCTAGCAGCACGTGCTCCAACGCGTCGAGGCGCGCCTCCCAGAACTCGCGAAACGCGGCGGTCCAGTCGGTGACCTCGCTCAGGGGTGTCGCGTCAAGGGAGCAGTAGTGCTCGCGGCCGCGCACGTCGCGTTGGACCAGCTTCGCCCGCTCCAGGAGCTTGAGGTGCTTCGACACGGCGTTGAGGGAGATGTCGAATGGCGCGGCGATCTCCGTGACGCGGAGAGGTCCTCGAGAGAGACGCGCCAGGATCGCACGACGCGTCGGGTCCGCGAGGGCCGTGAAAGTACGGTCCAGGTGCGCCGCGCTATATTCAACCATAGGGTTGACTATAACGAGAACGGGAACCGCGTGTCAACCCTTTGGTGTCCTGGTCCGGCTAGCGGCCGACGGCGGCGCCGTCGGGATCGCGCCGGTCGGAGCCGCCTTCCAGGATGCCGTCGGTAGCATTCACGACGATCCCCTGGGGTACGCTCGGCCAGGGCCAGCCCTCCCGGAGGGCATGTCCCTTGGCGCGGAGAAGGGCGACGGTGTCGGGGGACAGCCCTCGCGTCTCGTAGTTGATCTCGTCGGGAAGCCATTGGTGGTGGAACCGCGGCGCGTCGATCGCTTCCTGGATGTTCATCCCGAAATCGACGACGTTCAGGATCACCTGGAGGACCGTGTTGATGATGCGCCGGCCCCCCGGCGTCCCGATCACCATGAAGACCTTCCCGTCCTTCGAGAGGATCGTGGGGGTCATGCTCGAGAGCATTCGCTTCCCCGGGGCGGCCAGGTTCGGGGGCGTGCCGATGAGCCCCTCGGGGGTCGTGAGCCCCGGCCCGGCGTTGAAGTCCCCCATCTCGTTGTTCAGGAGGAAGCCCGCTCCGGGCACCACGATCTTCGAGCCGTAGCCGTCCTCGAGCGTGTATGTCAAGGAGACGGCGTTGCGGCCGGCGTCGACGACCGAGAGATGGGTCGTCTGGGCGCTCTCCACACCCCAGTCGAAGCGATTCGGCGACGAAGTCGAAGCGCGGTCCGCGTGAATGGTGGAGCGAAGGGAAGCCGCATACGTCTTGGAGACGAGGCGCTCGATCGGCATCTCCGTGACGAAGTCGGGGTCGCCCAGGTCGCGAGCGCGATCGGCGTAGGCGCGGCGCATCGCCTCGGCCACGGTGTGTACCGTCGCCGCGGAGGAGAAGCCCGTGGCGCGAAGGTCGTACCCCTCGAGGATGTTCAGCATCTCGAGTAGCCCCACGCCCCCCGAGCTGGGCGGCGGCATGCTGAGCACCTCGTAGCCGCGATAGGTTCCCCGGAGGGGGATGCGCGCGCGAGCTTCGTAGGCCTTGAGATCGGCCTTGTCGATGAGCCCCCCGCCGCGTTTCATCTCGGTCTCGATCAACTCCGCCGTCTTCCCCTCGTAGAAGCCCGCCGGCCCCGCGGCCGCGATCCGTTCGAGGGTCTCGGCGAGGTCCTTCTGGACGAGCACGTCCCCCGCCTCGTAGGGGACCCCGCTGCGGGTGAACTGGGCCATGGAGGCGGGATGAGCCTTCATGTCGGCGAGGACGTCCTTGAGATCCCGGGCGAACGTGTCGGTGACGACGAAGCCGTCGCGGGCCAGGGCGACCGCCGGCTCCACGAGGCGACGCCAGGGCAGCCTTCCGTGCGCCTTCCAGGCCAGGTGAAGGCCGGCCACGGTGCCTGGAACGCCGATCGACAGGTAGCTGCCGTGGTGGAGGGTCTCGTCGTATCTCCCGTTTCGCAGGAACATCGTCGGTGAAGCGGCCGCGGGAGCCCTCTCGCGAAAATCGAAGGCCTCGGCCTCCCCGGCGGAGCCCCGGTAGAGGAGGAAGCCGCCGCCCCCGAGGTTTCCCGCGTCGGGATGCGTGACCGCGAGAGCGAAGGCGGTCGCAACCGCGGCGTCGATGGCCGTGCCTCCGTCGGCGAGCGCTTGCGCGCCGACCCGGGACGCGACGGCGTTCTGGCTCACGACCATGCCGCTGCGGGCGCGGACGGGCTGGGCTCCGGCGAGGATCGGGGGAGCCGTGAGCGCCGAAAGGAACAGGACCATGCTGGCCACCTGCCACGTCGCCGACCGGAGACACCTCATGACCGGGGAGGCTACCACCCTGGCACGCGAGGTTTCCAGCAGCCGCGCCGGCAGGGCCTCGTGATATGGTTCGCCCCGAATGATCGCGATCCTGCTGGCCCTCGCCGCCGCTCCGGCCGCCTCGCCGTCGGTCGCGTCGGCCCCCACGACCCTCCGCGTGGACTATTTCCACACGGGGACCGCCTCCGAGGAGCGCTATTCCCTCGACGGGGCCGTGGTCGAGGGTCCCTGGGCGGGCCCCGCCGACCGAGCCACCGACGAGACCAACCTGGGGAAGTACTTCTTCGAGGTCATCGACCGCAAGACGAATCGCGTCGTCTACTCGCGGGGCTTTGCGAGCATCTTCGGGGAATGGGAGACGACGACGGAGGCCAGGGAGGAGACGCGGACGTTCCACGAGTCGCTCCGGTTCCCGACGCCCCCGGCCCCCGTTCAAGTGGTGGTGAAGAAGCGGGATCGGCAGAACGTCTTCCGGGAATCCTGGAGCTTCCTCCTGGACCCGACGGACGCCGGCGTCGGGCGGGCGCCGGCCAAGGGCGCGGCGCCGGTCTGGGCGGTGATGCGAAACGGCGAGCCGAGGGACAAGGTCGACCTTCTCCTGATGGGGGACGGCTACACCGCCGCGGAGATGGACAAGTGGCACGGCGACGCGAAGCGCTTGACCGAGATCCTCTTCGCCGTCTCGCCGTTCAAGGAGCGTCGCGCGGACTTCAACGTCTGGGCCATCGACACCCCCGCCGACGAGAGCGGCGTCGCGCGCCCCTCCGACGGCGTCCATCGCCTCTCGCCGCTCCGCGCCACCTACGACGCCTTCGGGTCGGAGCGCTACGTCCTCACCTTCGACAACAAGAGGATGCGGGAAGCGGCAGTCGCCGCGCCGTACGAGTTCGTCGAGATCGTGGTGAACGACCGGAAGTACGGGGGCGGCGGGATCCAGAACCTCTTCGCCACGGTGGCCGCCGACAACGCCTTCACACCCTACGTCTTCGTCCACGAGTTCGGCCACCACTTCGCGGGGCTCGCGGACGAGTACTACACCTCGGCCACCGCCTACGCGAGCCCGAGCGGCCGTCCCGAGCCCTGGGAGCCCAATGTCACCGCCGATCCGCAGGGGGGGAAGTGGCGCGACCTCATCGCTCCCGGCACGCCGCTGCCGACCCGCTGGGAGAAGGAGACGTTCGAGGCGGAGCAGGCCCGGATCCAGGCGCGCCGCCGCGAGATCCGCGCCCAGAAGCGCCCCGAGGCCGAGATGGAAGCGCTCTTCCGCGAGGAGCGGGAGAAGATGACGACGCTCCTCGCCGCCGAATCCCACCCCGGCAAGGTCGGGGCGTTCGAGGGGGCGCTGTACGAAGCCACGGGATACTATCGCCCCCAGTCCGATTGCATCATGTTCACGCGCGACGAGGTCGGGTTCTGCGCCGTCTGTCGGCGCGCCATCGAGCGTGTCATCGATCTCTATGCGCGCCGCTGACGACGAAACTCGGCTAGAATTCCGTGATGTCCCTTTCCGTCGCGCGGGCCCTCTCCCCGCGACGGTGGTGGGAGGGCGCCATTGCCCGAAAAGGGTCTGACGAGCCTCATCTCGGAGTTGTCGGACCTGGGAGCCGAATCCCGGGTCGACCAAGGAGCCGTCCTCTGGAAGGAGGGGGACCCCGGCGACCACGTCATCCTCATCCTCGAGGGGTTCGTCGAGGTCACCCATGAGACCCCCGAGGGCGAGGTCGTCACGCTCCGAACCCTCGAGGCCGGCTCCGTTCTAGGGGAGATCGCGGCGCTCGACGGCCGGCCTCGCTCCGCGACGGTGAAGGCGTGCGCTCCCTGTCGCATCGTCCGCGTCCCGGCGCGGGAGTTCCGAGGACTGCTCCACAAGCGCCCCGACATGCTGGAGGAGCTGTTCCTCACCCAGGCGGACCGCGTTCGGAGCCTCACGCGCCAGGTCACCCGGAACCATCATCGGGCCATCACGGACCCGCTGACCCGCCTCTACAACTACGGGTTCTTCCGCGAGCGTCTCGAGATCGAGCTGGAGCGTGCCCGACACACCGGCGATCTCGTCTCCCTGGCCATGTTCGACATCGATCACTTCAAGCACTTCAACGACGTCCACGGCCACCAGGAGGGGAACGTCGTCCTCCAGACCGTGGCGGAGATCCTGCGGAGCACGGGCCGGCGCGGGGACATCGTGGCGCGCTACGGCGGCGAGGAGTTCGTCGCGCTGCTCTACGGCGCGAGCCGGGAGGAGGCCGAGCGCTTTGCCGAGACGGCGCGGGAAGGCATCGAAGGCTTCACGTTTCCGGGAGGCGAAACCCAGCCCCTCGGAAGAGTGACGGTCTCCGGCGGTGTCGCCACGTTTCCGTCCGACGCCGCCGGCGACGAAGCCCTCATACGGGCTGCCGATTCCAGCCTCTATCGCGCCAAGGAGACGGGGCGGAACCGCGTCCTCGCCGCGACCCAGGGATGAGGCGCGAACGCGCCTTCGGCGCCCTCGCGCTCCTCGCGCTGGCGCCCCTTGCGCCCCTCGCCGCCGACGTCCCGAACACCGTCGTGGTCCTCCAGGTTTCGGGGGGAGGTCTCCCCGGCCAGGTCGCCGAAGCGATGCCCGAGCGGTTCGTCCTCCTGGAGGACGGCAGCGTCTACGTCGGCGGAACGAGCACCATTGCCACGGCGCGACTGGAGAAGGGCGACATCCGCGACATCGAGAAGAGCCTCGACCGGATCCGCAAGATCCCGGGGCTGGGCTCCGTCGTGACGTTCGGGCCCGGGGAACAGAAGCGGCGGCTCATCGTGCGCAAGGGACGCGCTCTCGACATCACGGCCTCGGGGGATCCGGCCTCGGCTCCCGCAGGGCTGCGGCCCCTCGCGTCCCTCATGGACACCCTGGCCCACTTCGACGCGCCGGGCCTCCACCCCTACCGGCCCGCGTCCCTCGCCCTGAGCGCCCGCGAAGGCGTCCTTCCGGGAGGTTGTCGGTCGTGGACGTTCCCGATCTCCCTCGCGCAGGCCCTGGCCGCGCCCCAGTCCGTCGCCGCCACGGCCGCCGAGCGCTGGCCCACCGGCGGCCAGCCGGCGTCGGTGTGCGAGGGCGACAAGCGCTACGTCGTCACGCTGCGGCCCCTCCTGCCCGGGGAGAGGCCGTAGGCCCCGAACCCCTCGTCATCGAGGTCTCTCGAGAAGCTCCGCCGCCGATTCCACCAGCGCGCTCTCCGCGTTCAACGTCGCCGCGACGCGGGCGATCTCGCTCTCGGCCTCGGCCCAGCGCTTCTGCTCGATCGCCTCGCGGACGCCCGGAACCGTCTTGACCTGGTAGCCGGTGTAGACGCCGGGCGCGTAGAGCACGTGCCGGTACCACGGGCGTCGCGGCAACCCCTCCGGCCGGGTCAGGCGTCGTTCGCTCTCGAGGAGCTTCTGGTTCAGCTCCGGCAGAGCCCCAGGGGGGAGGCCGATCGCCCCGGCCTTGTCGAGGGCCGCGTCGTAGCGCCGCGCGGCCCGACCGAGGCGATCGACGGCGTTCTCCATCGGGGCGAAGGTCAGGAAGGGCGGCACCTCCGAGCGCGGCGGCGCGACCGTCGGTCGACGCGGGTCGCCGATGGCGCCGAACACGCCCTCGTCCAGCTGCTGGTTGCGCTCGACCGCCCTCTCGCGCTCGTCGGTCGCGAGCTTCCTCAGCTCCTTGAGATACGAGCCCACCGTATCGGCCAGACCGCCGAAGTCGAAGGGGAGGACCTCCGCGTCGGCCAGCCGCAGGACCGCGATCCCCGCGGTCTGCGCCAGGGCCCGGCCGTAGACGTGGTCGCCGTCGGAGAAGTGGGAGTACCAGTAGGCGTCGTCGTAGATGGAATGGTAGATCCCGTCGAGGTCCTCGCCCTCGTAGCCGAGGTTCAAGATCGCGACGCCCAGGTGGTCGAGGAACGCCGTGTAGTCGGTTCCGGATCCCGGGGCGTCGATGCGAAGGTCCCGTCGCTTTCGGATCTCGTCGCGCGCTTCCGAGCTATCGGCGGCGGAGATCCGGCGCAGGCGCTCGCGCTGCCAGACCGACAGCTGCGTCTCCGGATCCTGCACCGAGCGCGCCACGTCGTTGACGAGCCGCTCGAGGATGTGGGATCCGCTCGCGGAGAGGAACCCGCGCCGGTTGACGTCGCTGTTGATGTAGGCAACCGCGTGCTGCTGCAGGTCCGCCGCGTGGGTCTCCGCCCACTCGGTCGAGCCCAGCAGCATCGGCTCCTCGCCGTCCCACGCGCAGTACACGATCGTGCGCTTGGGCTTCCACCCCTGCTTCACGAGCTCGCCGATCGCCCGCGCCTCCTCCAGGAAGGCGACCTGCGCCGAGACCGGATCGTCGGCGCCGTTCACCCAGGCATCGTGGTGATTCCCCCGGAGGACCCACTGATCGGGCTGCTCGGCGCCCTGCAGGGTCGCGATCACGTCGCGGACGGGCTTCAGGTCCCAGTTGAACTTCAGCCTCAGGTGCACCTTCGCGGGGCCGGGTCCCACGTGATACGTGATGGGCAGGCCGCCCCGCCATGCCGTCGGTGCGATCGGCCCCTTCACCGCTGCCAGGAGCGGCTGGGCGTCTCCCCAGGAGATCGGGAGCACCGGGATCTTCGTCAGGCTGGGCGCGTCCTTCACGTCGAGGCGCTTTGCGTCGGCCGTGGCGCCTATGCCCGGCGTCAACGGGTCCCCCGGGCTCGACGAGGGGAAGTCCATGACGCTGCCGCGCTGCACCCCGTCGCGGGGGCGCATCGGCCCGTCGGGGAACGTCTCGCCCTCGAAGTAGCCGTCGTCTCGCGGGTCCGAGTAGATGAGGCAGCCGATCGCGCCGTGCTCGGCCGCCACCTTCGGCTTGATCCCGCGCCAGGAGTTGCCGTACCTCGCGATCACGATCGCGCCGCTGACCGAGACGCCGAGGCGCTCCAGCTCCTCGTAGTCCTCCGGCAGGCCGTAGTTCACGAAGACCAGCGGCCCGGTCACGTCTCCGTCCACCGAGTAGGCGTTGTACGTCGGCAACTGCTCGCCGGCCTGGCCCGAGGTTGGGTCGCCCGCGAGTGCGGGCTCGCGGAGCTTCGCCGTGAAGCGCGCGGGCTCCACCATCTCGAGGAGACGCTCGCGAGGCGTGGGGAACAGGACGTCGAAAGACTCGATGTGGGCGTCCCAGCCCCATTCCCGGAACCGAGCGAGGATCCACTCCGCGTTCTCCTTGTCGTAGGGCGAGCCGACGTGGTGCGGCCGCGCGCTGAGACGCTCGAGGTAGGCGCGCATCTTCGCCGGGCTCGGCGAGGCTGCGAACGTCTCCTCCCAGCGGCGCTCGGCTGCCGAGGCGTTGCGGGTGAAGCCTTGCAGGACGTCTTCGCCGCCGGCGCCGAGCGTCGCCGCGGCGCACGGGATCAGGAACAGGGAGGCCATCCAGGTCTTTTGCATGGGTGCGCAAGGGTGCCGCGCATCAGGGGGCCCGTCAAGAGCGACTTGACCCAAAACAAGAAGACCCGTGCTATAGTTCCGCTTCGGAGGTTGACGATGACCGTTTCGCGGCTGGCGGGCCGCCGATGAGGCACGGCCCGCGACACCCGCGGCGCCATCGACACCCCCACAGAAACGACCGGCCCAACGGGCCCCATCCGCAGCAGCAGGGGCCGAGAGGGCCGAGGGACCCCAGACAGGCGCCGATTCCGACCACGGGCCCGACGACGGATGTCGCCGGAATCGCGGAGTTGCAGGACGGCGTCGGTGGGTTCTTGAGGCAGGCCGACCAGAACTATCTAGCGACCCGCGACGATGTCGTGGTTCCCGCGTCCATTGCGCGGGACTTCGGACTGAGGGACGGGACGGAAGTGGTGGGGCTTGCTCGTGACGGTGGAGGTGGGCGTCGCACGCTCGTAGAAGTCCAGAAGGCCGGAGGGATGCCCCCCGAGGAGTACAAGGCACTCCCTCATTTCCAGGACCTCATCTCGATCAATCCGAGTGAGGCCTTCGAGCTCTCCGCCGAGCAGACGGAGGTCAGCCTTCGGGTCATAGACCTGATCGCTCCCATCGGGCGCGGCCAGCGGGGCCTCATCGTCTCTCCGCCCAAGGCGGGGAAGACGACCCTCCTCGAGCACCTGGGGCAGGCCATCGCGAAGCACCACCCCGAGGTGCACCTCATCATGCTGCTCATCGACGAGCGGCCCGAGGAGGTCACGCACTTCCGCAGGGCGGTGCCGGCCGAGGTCCTGGCCTCGTCGTCCGACTCCGCCTCGGACTCCCACATTCGCCTCGCGCGTCTCGCCATGGAGCGCGCCAAGCGACTCGTGGAAGCGGGGCGTCACGTGGTGATACTCCTGGACTCCCTGACCCGCCTCGGTCGCGCCAGCAACCGCGAGATGGGACCCGGCGGCCGCACCATGAGCGGCGGCGTCGACAACCGGGCCCTCCAGTTCCCGCGGCAGTTCTTCGGTGCCGCCCGCAACTGCGAAGGGAGCGGAAGCCTCACCATCCTCGCCACCGCCCTCGTCGACACCGGGAGCCGGATGGACGAGGTCATCTTCCAGGAGTTCAAGGGGACCGGTAACATGGAGCTGATCCTGGACCGGTCCATCGCCGACCGGCGTATCTTCCCCGCGGTCGACGTCCTGAAGTCGGGAACGCGACGCGAGGAGCTGCTCTGTCCCCCCGAGGAGCTGGCGAAGCGTCACCTCCTGCGCCGCGCCCTGGCCGACCTGTCGACCATCGAAGCCACCCAGTTCCTGATCGACAAGATCCAGAAGACGCCGTCCAACGCCGCGTTCCTGGGCTCTCTCGTGGTGCCCTCGGCCACGACGGCCTCGCGTCGGTTCCGCTAGGCGGCTCCCGGGCGCGGCATCAGGAGGCTCCATGAGGCACGAGTATCACCGTTGGCACTCCGCTCGCCTCGGGCGCGAGATGGGGGTGAACGTCTACGGCCACTACGGATCTCCCATCCTGGTGTTTCCCACGAGCGGAGGCGACGAGCACGAGTACGCCGGACAGGGGATGATCGAGGCCCTCGGGCACCACGTCGACGCGGGGAAGGTGAAGTTCTTCTGCATCGGCTCCGTCAACAACCAGTCCTGGTACGACAAACAGGCCCACCCTCGGCACCGGAGCTACGTCCAGGCCATGTACGACGACTACGTGGCCCGCGAGGTCGCTCCTTTCATCTACGACAACTGCGCCACGGCCGGCATCGCCATCACCACCACGGGAGCCTCCTTCGGCGCGTACCACGCGGCCAACACCCTCCTCAAGCACCCCGACCTCTTCCGCCGATGCCTGGCCCTGTCGGGCGTCTACGACGTCCGCCGCTTCATGGACGGCGACTACGACGACAACCTCTACTACAACAATCCCGTCGACTACGTGGGCGGGCTGACCGACGCGTACTTCCTCTTCCACCTCCAGCGCTGCGACATCCGCCTCGCCACGGGTCACGGCCCGTACGAGGACAGCGGGCCTACATACCGCCTGTCGGAGGTCCTGGGCTCCAAGGGGATACCGCATTCCGTCGATGACTGGGGGGCCGACGGAGGCCACGACTGGCCGTACTGGAAGCGGCAGATGAACGAATATCTGTCGAGGCTCTTCTAGCCCCGGGGGCGGAACCTCGGGGCTGCGACCCACGTACATGCTGAGAGCCCGATTCCGGTGGCGAACCCCATCTCGAGGACCTAGAATGTCAGTTCTCGCTGGCCACTCGCTGGCCAGCCGCCAACCCACGGGTGTCTTGATGCCTCGGAATACCGCCTGCCGGAGCCTCGCGTCGTGACCGACCTCAAGGGCGAGCTGGCCTCGCTGGCTATCGACCGCGCACGGCCCGCGACGTCCGCCTGGCGCTGGCCGCTCATCTTCTTCGTCCCCGTCCTCGTCCTCCTGGCCGGCGTCTACGCCCTCCGCATGAGGCAGGCGCTTTCGACGCCGGAGGTCGCGACCACCACGGCGCTCGTGACGCAGACGGCGGGCGGCGGCAGCCAGGGGACGCCCCTCCTGACGGCTTCGGGCTACGTCGTGGCCCGGCGCCAGGCCGTGGTCTCGGCCAAGATCCAGGGAAGACTCTCGGAGCGGCGCGTCGAGGAGGGGAGCCGCGTGAAGACGGGCGACCTGCTCGCGCGCCTTGAGGACGTCGACTACAAGGCAACGGTGGTGAAGACGCGAGCGGCCGTCCAGAGGGCCGAGGCGGACCTGGCCGAGTACCGGCGGCAGCTCCGGCTCAACGAGAAGCTGGCGGCCGACGGCGTCGTGTCCGTGGACCAGCGGGACGCGGCGGCGAGCCGGGTGCAGCTGTCGGACGCCATGCTTTCCCAGGCCAAGGCCGACCAGGTCTTCGCCGAGGCGCAGCTCGCCAACACCGAGATCCGCGCGCCCTTCAGCGGGGTCGTCGTGAAGAAGATGGCCGAGGTGGGGGAGAGCGTGGCCCCCATCCCTCCCGGCGTGAACCTCTCGACGTCGTCGGGGGCGATCGTCGCCCTGGCGGATCTGGACACTCTCGAGGTGGAGGCCGACGTCGCCGAAGCCAACGTCTCGAAGCTGACCGACGGCCAGCCGGCCCAGGTGGCGGTCGAGGCGGTGCCGGACCGGCGGTACCGCGCCGTGCTGCGCCAGGTCATCCCGACCGCCGACCGCACGAAGGCCACCGTCCAGGTCAAGGTCACCATCCTCGACAAGGACAAGGACCTCCGGCCCGAGATGAGCGCCACGGTCACGTTCCTGGAGAAGGAGCAGAAGGCCGCGGCGGGAGATCCGCCGCCGCGCCCCATGGTCTCGGTACCGAAGGATTCGCTGGTGAGCCGCGACGGCAAGACGTTCGTCCTCGAGGTTCGTTCGGGGAAGGTCGTGGTGCGAGAAGTGGCGACCGGTCTCGAGAGGCAGGGCCAGGTCGTGGTGCGGGAAGGCCTCGCGGGCGGAGAGACGCTGGTGCGGCAGCCGCCCGAGGGGTTGAAGGACGGCGACGCGGTCAAGGTCAAGGGTTAGCGGGGGGCTCGAGATGGCGATGGTCGACGTCCAGCAGGTCCGCAAGGTCTACCGGCGAGACAGCCAGGAGATCACCGTCCTCGACGGGATCGACCTCGAGGTGCCCGAAGGCGAGTTCGTGGCCCTCATGGGCCCCTCGGGCTCGGGGAAGACGACGCTTCTCAACCTCATCGCCGGCATCGACCGGCCCACGTCGGGCAAGGTGGTGGTGGCAGGGACCGACGTCGCGCAGCTCTCCGAGAGCGCCCTCGCGGCGTGGCGCAGCCAGAACGTCGGGTTCATCTTCCAGTTCTACAACCTGATACCCGTCCTGAACGCCACCGAGAACGTGGCGCTGCCGCTGCTCCTGACGAATCTCTCGGGACAGGAGCGTCGCGAGCGCGCCCTGACGGCGCTGAAGGTCGTCGGCCTCGCCGACCGTGCCCACCACTACCCGCGACAGCTCTCCGGCGGACAGGAGCAGCGGGTGGCCATCGCGCGCGCCATCGTCACCGACCCCAAGGTCCTCGTGGCCGACGAGCCCACGGGAGACCTCGACGCGAAGAGCGCCCACGAGATCCTGGATCTCATGGGGAGCTTGAACCGCGACTTCAAGAAGACCATCGTCATGGTCACCCACGATCCGCGGGCCGCCGAGCGAGCCCACACCCAGCGGCATCTGGAGAAGGGCGTCTTGGCGGCCAACGGTGGGAAGCCGCCGGTCCAGTGAGGCAGTGATGAAGTTCCTCCCCTTCGTCCTGAAGCACCTCCGCCGGAACTGGGTCCGCACCACCAGCACCATCCTCGCGATGGCCGTGTGCATCTTCCTGTTCTGCACTCTCAGGACCTTCCTGAAAGCCATGGACGACGCGCGGGAGCTGGGCAACGTGACGCGGCTCGTCACCCGTGACGCCATCAGCCTCGCCAACAACGTTCCGCTCTCCTACGAGGGCCGGATCGCCCAGCTCGCCGGGGTGAAGCGCGTAGCCAAATCGTCGTGGTTCGGAGGCTCGCTGCTCGCGAAGAAGGAGAACCAGGACACCAAGGGCTCGGGAGGCGCACCGGACTTCAGCAAGTTCTTTACGAACCTCGCCGTGGACGCCGAGCCCTACTTCGCGATGCACCCCGAGTTCAAGGTGCCCGAGGAGGAGATGAAGGCCTTCCGGCAGGACCAGCGAGGCTGCATCATCGGGCGCGCCCTGGCCCAGCGGTTCGGCTGGAAGGTCGGCGACACGTTCTTCCTGGAGAGCTTCATACCTCCCTACCGTCGCCACGAAGGAGCCTTCGAGTTCGTCGTGCAGGGCGTCTACGACGCCGACCTCATCAGGGAGCCGGCGGCGGACAGCGCCGTCATGTACTTCCACTACAAATACCTCTACGAGGGCACCGGTCGTCGCATCGGCGTGGGCACGTACGTCGTCGAGCTGGAGGACCCCAAGGCCGCGGGCACCGTCGCCGGCGCGATCGACGAGCTCTTCCACAACAGCGACTCCGAGACGAAGACCGAGACGGAAGCCGCGTTCCGGGCCGACTTCCTGTCCATGATCGGAAACCTGGCGCTACTCTTCAACAGCATCGGCATGGCGGTCATCTTCACCATCCTCCTCGTGACGGCCAACACCATGAGCATGGCGGTGCGCGAGCGGCGCACCGAGATCGCGGTGCTCAAGACCTTGGGCTTTTCGGGAACGCAGGTCATGGGCCTCATCCTGGGCGAGGCTCTCGCCATCGGCGTGCTGGGGGGCGGCCTCGGCCTGGCCCTGAGCGCGCTGCTCATCAACGCCTTGCCCAACCTTCCCACGATCGGACCCATGGTCCGCGGCTTCCCCAACTTCGGATTGCACTGGCAGGTGACGACGCAGGCCGCGAGCACCGCGCTGCTCCTCGGCCTCTTCTCGGGTCTCCTTCCGGCGGTACGGTCCTACCGATCTCGGATCGTCGACATGTTGAGGCAGGCATAGGCCATGGCTCTCCCTTTCTCGTACAACCTGCGGAACGTTCGCGCCCGTTGGGAGGTGAGCCTCCTCGCGGTCGTCGGGATCGGTCTCGTGGTGGCGGTGTTCGTCGCCCTCGTGGCCATGAGGACCGGGTTCCAGTACGCCCTCCGCTCGACGGGAATCCCCGGAAACGCCATGGTCGTCCAGCGCGGATCCGCATCGGAGCTCACGTCGTGGGTTCCCCTCGACCACCGGAACAAGGTTCTCTCCGATCCGCGAGTCGCCCGGGCCGCCGACGGCACGGCCCTCGCCTCTCCGGAGATCGTCATCGTCGATAGCCTGCCGCGTCGCACCGACGGGACGGCCACCAACGTCACGATCCGCGGCGTGACGCCGCGGGCCTTCGACGTGCGGGGCGGCATCCAGATCGTGCAGGGGCAGCACTTCACTCCCGGGCTCTACGAGATCATCGTCGGCGAGCGCATCGCCGCCCGCATCCGGGGCCTCGACCTCGGAAAGTCGATCTCCATCGGGCGCAGCCAGTGGAAGATCGTCGGGATCTTCAGCTCGCGGGGCGGGGCCTTCGAGAGCGAGATCTGGGGAGACCTGGACGCGCTGGCCGAGCCGGTCCACAGGACCGGCGGATCCAACGCGCTGGCCGTGCGCCTCAAGGACCCCGGCACCCTCGAGGCCTTCGATAAGTGGATCCGCGACGATCCGGAGATGCAGCTCCAGGCCGTCCAGGAGGAGAAGTACTACGCCGACCAGGCTGGCGGGCTTTCCAACACCCTCCTGTTCCTCGTGAAGTTCGTCTCCATCACCATGGCCGTCGGCGCGGTGTTCGGCGCGATGAACACGATGTACGCCATCGTTGCCGCCCGCACCCGCGAGATCGGAACGCTGCGAGCACTCGGCTTCTCCCGCCGGAGCATCCTGTTCACGTTCGTCGTCGAGTCCGTGCTCCTGGCGCTGGCGGGTGGAGGACTCGGCTGCTTGCTGGCCCTGCCGATGAACGGCTTCAGCACGGCCTCGGGGCAAACGGCAAGCTTCAGCGAGCTGGCCTTCGCCTTCCGGGTCACCCCGGAGATCCTGGTGGCCGGCGTGATCTTCGCCGGCGTGATGGGCCTCTTCGGAGGCCTGCTGCCCTCGGTCCGCGCCGCGCGCCTTCCGATCACGACCGCCCTTCGGGAAGCCTAGCGCAGGCTCGGGGGGCTCAAACGGTCACGACCATGCCTGCCAGGCTGACGGCGACGGCGTTCGTGACGTGCCTGGCGGGTGTCGGGCTGGCGCAGGAGCACGAGCACGCCGCGTCGATCCATTCCCAGGAGCGCCTCGGCAGCGTCCACTTCGCCACGTCCTGCCGCGCGGACGTGGAGGCACCCTTCGACCGCGCTGTGGCGCTGCTGCACTCCTTCGAGTTCGGGCCCGCCATCGAGGGCTTCGAGGCGGCCGTGCAGGCGGACCCGTCCTGCGGGATCGCGTACTGGGGGATGGCTCTCGGAGCCTGGGGGAACCCGTTCGCGGCCGGCCGGAAGGCGCCGGCCCAGATCGAGCGCGGCCGCCAAACCCTCGACCGTGCCTCGCGATCCGTTCCGGCCACCGGCCGCGAACGCGCGTACCTCGCCGCCGTGGCCGAGCTCTACCGCGATGCCGAGCACCGCGACCAGGGCGCTCGCGTCATGGCCTACCGTGATGCGATGGCGGCCGTGTCCTCCGCGCATCCGGAGGACATGGAGGCACAGGTCTTCTACGCCCTGGCCCTGGCGGCGGCGGTCCCCGCAACCGACAAGACGTACGTCGATCTCCTGAAGGCCGGAGAGATCCTGGAAAGGCTCTTCGTCGCACACCCGGACCACCCGGGCCTGGCCCACTACATCATCCACGCCTACGACGTGCCCGCGCTCGCGCCCCGGGCGCTGGCCGCGGCCCGGCGATACGCGGAGATCGCGCCGTCGGCACCCCACGCGCTCCACATGCCATCCCACACGTTCACGCGGCTCGGCTACTGGCAGGACTCGATCGACACGAACATCGCTTCCGCCGCGGCGGCGAAGCGCGACGGGGCCGTGGCCGAGGAGCTTCATGCGACGGACTACATGACCTACGCCTACCTGCAAACGGGCCAGGACCTGGCGGCGAAGCGGCTCGTCGATGCGCTGCCGGAGATCGGGGCCCGGTTGGATCCCGACGCCGTCGGGTCGGCCGCGCCCGGCGTGGCCGGCGTGTTCGCCCTGGCCGCGATCCCCGCGCGCTGGGCGCTCGAACGGGGTGACTGGTCGGCCGCGGCGAAGCTCGCGGCGCGAACGGGCCGGTTCCCCCAAACCGAGGCGATGACGTACTTCGCCCGTGCCCTGGGCGCCGCGCGGAGCGGTGACGCAGCCACCGCTCGATCGGCGGTCGAGGCGCTACGGTCGATCCATGACCGGCTCGTGGGGGCGGGCGAGGCCTACTGGGCGGGTCAGGTCGATATCGAGACCCGCGCGGCGGGCGCGTGGCTTGCGTTCGCGGAGGGACGAAGGGCGGAGGCGCTGGCGGAGATGCGGGCGGCCACGGCGCTGGAAGACGGCACCGAGAAGAACGCCATCACGCCGGGGCCCCTGGCCCCCGCTCGGGAGCTGTTGGGCGAGATGCTCCTCGAGGCCCGCGAGCCCGCTGAGGCGCTCAAGGAGTTCGAGGCCACGCTGGCCCGGGAGCCCGGCCGTTTTCGGGCCCTCGCCGGCGCAGCGCGGGCTGCGGCGGACGCAGGGGACGTTCCGACTGCGGCGCGATACCGGGCCCGGCTCCTCGAGAGCTGCGCCCGGGCCGACACACCGGGGCGGCGAGAGCTCGTGGACGCGCGGCGCCTGGCGTCGGCTCCTGTCGGAACCCGCTAGCTAACGGCCGAGGGCCTTCCCGAGGAACGCGAGGCTCGCGTCGAGGACGGTCTTCACGTACTCGTACCCATGGTCGCCGGGATGGAGCGCGAACTCGTGGGCGACCCTCCGTACCTCGAGACGGCGGTGGAGGTCCTCGTTCCCGGCGTAGAGACCGTAGCGGTCCTCGGTGCCGCAGTCGAAGTGCAGTGCGGGCACGGCTCCGGGGTCGGCCTTCTGGGCGAGGGCCAGGGGATCCGAAGACGCCCAGAGGGCAGGGTCGATCGGGTCCCCGAACACTTTGTGGAAGGCCTCCATGTGCCACCCCCTCGCACCGAGGGCCGGCGTCGGGATCGACTCGAGGAGCATGGCGCTGTGGGCGGCGACGGCGCCGAACGCCTCGGGATGCCCGAGGGCGATCCTGAGGGCCGCATAGCCGCCCATCGAGATCCCCAGGACGGCTCGGTGATCCCGGCCCGGTGCGACACGATAGGCCGATTCCACGTAGGCGACCGCGTCCTGCGTCACGAGATCCTCGTAGCGGCCCGCGGGTCCGTTGACGAAGAAGGAGTTCCCGCCGTCGATGGCGACGACGAGGAACTCGGGGACCTTCTTGTCCGCCCAGAGGGCGTCGACGAGGGGCGCGAGGCCCCGCTTCTCCCAGAACAAGTGGCTCTCGAAAAGGCCGTGAAGCGCGTAGACCACGGGGAAGCGACGCTCCGGGGCCTTGTCGTAGGACGGGGGCAGCTGGACGGCGATGGAGACGTCGTGGTCGAGGCTTGCGGAATGGAACGAGGCCGTTCTCATCTCGGCCGCTGCGCTGGAAGCGAGGAGGAGCGTGACGAACGGCACGGCGAGCCAGGGTCTCATGGGATATTCCTCGGGGCCTCGGGTCGGCCCAGGTGCCGTCCGACGCGGCGCAACACCGCGTCGAAGCCGGCCGGGGTCAGCTTCCCGGTGAATGTGTTCTGCTGGGACGGATGGTACGAGGTGAAGAGGGTGAGTCCTTCGCCCAGATCGTGGCAGAGCCCGTGGCCGAAGGCCAGGGCCGGGCGGAGGGGGATGCGACCGTGCGCCCTGAGCACGACCACGAAGCCGTCCATGGCGATCTTCCCGAGGGCGAGAACGGCCCGGACCCGGGGCAGGAGGCGCCATTCCCGGTCGATAAAGGGTCGGCAGCGGGTCAGCTCCTCGGGGGTCGGCTTGTTCGCCGGAGGCGCGCAACGGGCCAGCGCCGCGACGTAGCAGTCCTCGAGCTTCAAGCCGTCGTCCCTGGAGACCGAAGATCGGCTGGTTGGCGTATCCGGCGCGGTGGAGTGCCGCGAAGAGGAAGTCCCCGGAGCGATCTCCCGTGAACACGCGGCCCGTGCGGTTGGCGCCGTGGGCCGCCGGCGCGAGGCCCACGACCAGGAGCCTCGCCTGGGGATCGCCGAACCCCGGGACGGGGCGTCCCCAGTACTCCTGGTCACGGAACCGCTTGACCCGGACATGGGCGACCTCCTGGCACCAGCGCCGGAGGCGCGGACAAAGGTCGCACGCCTCGACGTCGCGGCCCACGCGCGCCAGGGAGTCCCGGGTCACGACGCCTAGCTGCGCCCCCGCAGCACGGGCCAGGGCTGCGTCGAGGGATGCCCGTACGGCCTCGGGGGCCGTGCCGCCTCGCGCCGCCTTCGCGCGGATGGCCTCGTGGGGGTCGAAGAGCCGGTCGAGCCTTGCGGCTACGGCCGGAGACTGGGCCGGAAGGGCCCGGCTCGCGGCGTCCCGGACGCTCGTCCCGTCCCGCTGCGCGTCGGCCACGATGGCGCCGACGATGGCGTGAGCCTTCCGGAACGGCATCCCCTCGCGCGCCAGGGCCACCGCGAGCCCGGCCGCCATCATCTCCTCGCGGACCGCCGCGCGCATCGCTTCCGGACGCAGGCGGAGCCCGGCGACGACGCCCGTCATGACCCCGACGGAAGCCAGGGCCGTGTCGGCGGCGTCGAAGACCGACTCCTTGTCCTCCTGGAGGTCCTTCTGGTACCCCGCCGGCAGCCCCTTCATCAGGAAGAGCAGCTGGAGCAGGTCTCCGCCGACCCGCGCGGCCTTGCCCCGCACCAGCTCGAGCGAGTCGGGGTTCTTCTTCTGGGGCATGAGGCTCGAGCCGGTCGTGAAGGCCTCCGGCAGCGCGAAGAAAGCGTACTCGGGGCCCGAGTGCCAGATGAGGTCCTCGGCGAGGCGCGCGAGATGGATCTGCATCTGGCAGCAGGCGAAGACGAACTCCGCGGCGAAGTCCCGGTCCATCACGGCGTCGAGGGCGTTCTCGGAGACCGTCTCGAAGCCGAGGTCGTTGGCGAGCGCGTCGCGATCGAGGGGGAGGGCCGTTCCCGCGAGGGCGCCCGAGCCGAGGGGAAGGACGTTCACGCGCCGCCGGGCGTCGCGCAGCCGCTCGTGGTCGCGCACGAGGCCCCAGGCATGGGCCCCCGCCAGATGGCCGAAGGCAATCGGCTCCGCCCCGCGGGTGTGGGTGTAGCCGGGCATGACGGCGTCCGCGCCCGCCCGCCCCTGCGCGACCAGAGCGGCCACGAGGCCCGCCACGCCCGTCGACAGCGCGTCGATGGCCCCGCGGACCCAGAGGCGGAGCGCCGTGACGGCCTGCTCGTTGCGGCTTCGGCCGAGGTGTCCCTGGCCCGCGAGGTCCCCTACGATCTCGCCGAGGCGGGTCTCGACGAAGCTGTGGACGTCCTCGACGTCGATTTCCTGATACGACGGCTCCGCGGTGGCGCGGGTCAGCACCTGGGCCAGCCCTTCGTCCAGGGCCTGTGCGTCCTTCGCGGGGATGGCGCCGCAACGACCGAGCGCACGGGCATAGGCGCGAGAGGCGGCGACCTCCTCGGCCAGAAGGCGCCGATCGAACGGGAAGGACCTGTTGAACTCCCAGAACGCCTTGTCGGGGTCCTCGGAGTAGTTGCCGCCCCAAAGCTTCATCGGCGCCTCAGCTCCTGTAGTGGGCGTTGATGTCGACGTAGCCGCGGGAGAGGTCGCTGGTCCACATCCAGGAGGACGCGCTACCGCCCCGCAGGCGCACGCGTAATCGCACCGGGTCCTCCTTCATGGCCGCCGCCGCAAGGGCCTCATCGTACGCCCTCGCCGCGCCGCCCTCCGCGACCCACACGTCCCCGATCCAGACGTCGACGCCGCCGACGTCGAACGCCACTCCCGCTCGCCCCGCCGCCGCCAGGATGCGCCCCCAGTTGGGGTCGCCGCCGTGGAGGGCGGTCTTCACGAGGGGCGACTCGGCGACCGTCCGGGCGATGGCGTCGGCCTCGGCCTCGGAGGGAGCGCCTTCGACCCTCACTTCGGCGATGCGAGTGGCCCCTTCGCCGTCGCGGACGATCATCTCCGCGATCGCCCGCGACGCCGCGACGACGGCATCGCGAAACGAGGCGTAGTCCTGCTCGGAGGCCACGACGGCACCGGCGCCGCTGGCCAGGATCACGGCCATGTCGTTGGTCGAGGTGTCGCCGTCGACCGTGATCCGGTTCAGGCTTGCACCCACGGCCTCGCGCAACGCCTGCTCCAGCAGGGCCGCCTCGATCGCCGCATCGGTCGTGAAGAAAGCCAGCATCGTCGCCATGCGGGGGGCGATCATGCCCGCTCCCTTCGCCATCCCGCCCACGCGGGCGGTGCCCGTGGACAAGTCGGCGTCGACGACGACCTCCTTGGCTTTCGTGTCGGTCGTCATGATCGCTCGCGCGGCCTCGCCGCCGCCGGTGACGGAGAGGCGCCCTACCGCGCCCTTGATCCCCGAGCGGATGCGGTCCATCGGGAGCCGGACGCCGATGACGCCCGTCGAGGCCACGAGCACCTCCTCGGGGCGGCAACCGAGATCCTGGGCCGCCACCGCCGCCATCTCGCGGGCGTCGGCAAGGCCCGGCTCGCCCGTGGCGGCGTTGGCGCACCCCGCGTTCGCCACGATGGCCCGAGCCCGCCCGCTCGCCAGGTGCTCCCGCGAGACCAGGACCGGTGCCGCCTGGGCGCGGTTCGTGGTGAAGACGGCGGCGGCCACCGCCGGTCGCTCCGCGGCCAGGACCGCCAGGTCGAGTCCCTCGGCCTTGATGCCGCAGGCGGCCGCCCCGGCGCGGAATCCCCGAGGAGCGGTGACGGACATCAGCGCTTGGAGGCAGCTGCCGGGGTCGGCTCGGCCGCGCCCTCGCGGGTCAGCGCCCGGACCCGTTCGGGGAGGCCGAAGAGGCGGATGAAGCCCGCGGCGTCCTGGTGGTCGTACGCCATCCCCTCGCCGAACGTGGCGAGGTCCTGGCGGTAGAGGCTGCGCGGGGACCGCCGCCCCACGGCCTCGGCGCGCCCCTTGTAGAGGCGCACCCTCACCTCGCCCGTGACCTCCTGCTCGGTGAAGTCGACGAACGCCGCCAGCGCCTGTCGCAGCGTCGAGAACCAGAGGCCGTCGTAGATGAGCTGGGCGTACCGCACCGACACGGACTGCTTGAAGTGGAGGGTGTCGCGGTCCAGGACGAGGCGCTCGATCTCCCGGTGGGCGACGTGGAGAACGGTCCCCGCGGGCGTCTCGTAGACGCCCCGCGACTTGATGCCGACGAGGCGGTTCTCCACCAGGTCGAGCCGCCCCACGCCGTGGGCACCCGCGAGGCGGTTCAGGGTCTCGACGAGCGCCACCGGACCGAGGCGTTCGCCGTCCAGCGCAACCGGCGTCCCCTGTTCGAAAGCCAGGGTCACGAACTGGGGCTCGTCGGGGGCGTCGGAGGGATCGACGGTGAGCTTGAACATCTCCTTCAGCGGAGCGTTCCATGTGTCCTCGAGGTTCCCCCCTTCGTGGGAGAGGTGCCAGAGGTTGCCGTCGCGGCTGAAGAGGTCGCGTGGCGACTGGTCCACCGGCACGCCGTGGGCGGCGGCGTAGGCGAGCGCGTCCTCCCGGGAGCGGATGTTCCACTCTCGCCATGGGGCGATCACGCGGAGGTGCGGGGCGAAGGCGCCGTAGGTCACCTCGAACCGGACCTGGTCGTTCCCTTTTCCGGTGGCGCCGTGGGCCAGGGCATCGGCCCCTTCCCGGAGGGCGCACCGCACCTGTCCGTAGGCAAGGAGGGGTCGGGCGAGAGCGGTGCCCAGCAGGTAGTTGTCTTCGTAGACGGCGCCCGCCGAAAGGGCCTTGAACGCGTAGTCGCGAACGAACTCCTCCCGGAGGTCCTCGACGACGTACTTCGAGGCGCCCGTGGCGATGGCCTTCCGCCCCACGGCCTCGAGATCGTCCCCCTGCCCGACGTCGCCGCAGTAGGCGATGATCTCGGCACCGTCGTAGTGCTCCTTGATCCACGGGATGATGATGGAGGTGTCGAGACCCCCTGAATACGCCAGGACCACCTTCTTCACTTGAGTCATTCTTCTCTTCCCTTGAAGACGTTCAACGACCCGCTCCCTCGGCCAGGACGGCCTCGAGCACGACGAGGAACTCGCGAATCTCCTTCGACCCGACCACGAGGGGAGGCAGGAGGCGCAGCACCTTGTCTCCCGCCTTCGTCGCCAGGACGCCGCGCTCGCGCAGGGCCTTCAAGACCGGCCCCGCCTCGCCGCGGAACTCGACGCCGATCATGAGGCCGGGGCCGCGGACCTCGGCGATGGCGTCGGGGAAGCGCCTCGCGAGCTTCCGCAGGCCGCGCGTGAGCGCCACCCCACGCTTCGCGATCTTCTCGAGGAACCCCGGCGCCTCGAGGTGGTCCAGCACCGCCAGCGCCGCCGCCGCCGCCACGGGGTTTCCCCCGAAGGTGCTGCCGTGGTCTCCGGGCTGGATGGCGGAGGCCAGCTCCTCGCGGATGAGGACGGCGCCCATGGGAAGGCCGCCGCCGAGCGGCTTCGCCAGGGTCAGGATGTCGGGGGTGATACCCGCCTGTTGGTAGGCAAACATCGTTCCCGTGCGGCCGAGGCCGCTCTGGACCTCGTCGACGAGGAGCAGCGCTCCCCGCCCGCGGGCGAGATCCGCGAGGCCGCGCAGGAACGCCGGGTCGGCGGGCCGAACGCCCCCCTCGCCCTGAACGGGCTCGACCATCACGGCCGCCGTCTTCTCCCCGACCGCCTGGGCGGCGGCGGCGAGATCGTTCCAGGGACAGAAGCGCACGCCCGGGACGAGGGGCTCGAAGGGCTCGCGGTACTTCGGGTTCCAGGTCGTCGAGAGAGCGCCCATCGTCCGGCCGTGGAAGCCGCGCTCGAACGCGACGTATTCGGAGCGCCCCGCGGCGTAGCCCACCTTGCGGGCGAACTTCATGGCCCCTTCCCAGGCCTCGGTCCCCGAGTTGCAGAAGAAGACCTTCGACGGAAACGCGAGCGCCGCCAGCCGATCGGCGAGGGCCGCGGCCGGCTCGGTGTGGAACAGGTTGCTCGCGTGGATGAGCTTCGCAGCCTGCTGCTTTATGGCCGCCACGATCTTGCGGTCCCCGTGGCCGAAGCCGTTGACCGCGATCCCCGCGGCGAAGTCGAGGTAGGACCTCCCGTCCTTGTCGAAGAGGCGCGAGCCCTTCCCGGATACCAGGACGAGGTCCCGCTCGTAGACCGGCAGCAGCGCGCTCAAGCCCCCACCTCCGCTCTCGCCGGGGTCTCGAGACGGGTCCCCGGGAAGCCGCCCGTGAGCCGCGCCTTCCCCGCGATGATCACCTCGCCGATCCCCGCGCGCCCGGCGTCGAGGGCCGCGCGCACCTTCAGCACCATCCCACCCGATATCGAGCCGTCGAGGATGAAGCGCTCGGCATCCGGGGCGGAGAGGCTCCCGGCGTCGTGCCCCTCGATCCGGACGCCGTCGACGTCGGAGAGGTAGATCAGGCTCCCGGCGCCGAGAGCCGTTGCGAGCCCCAGCGCCGCCTCGTCGGCGTTTACGTTCGTCGCCTCGCCCGTCGGCCCGTCGGCGACCGGCGAGACCACGGGCACGAAGCCCGCGGCCCACAGACCGCTGCAGGACGCGCGGATCCACGTCTCGGGGCACGCCGACGCGGCCGAGGCCGGCCTCGAGTCGGGCGCCGACAAGGCCGCCGTCACGCCCGGAAACACCGACGGCCGGGAGCCCCGAGCGGGTGAGAGCCGAGGCGAGGGCCTTGTTCACGGTCCCCGAGAGCACCATCTCGACCACCTCCATCGCCTCCGGCGAGGTCGCCCGCCGCCCTTCCACGAACCGGGAGTCGATCGAGAGGGCCCCGAGCATCCGCTCCACGTGGCGCCCACCCCCGTGGACCACGACGACCCGTCCGGCGAACGCGCGGATCTCCTCGGCCAGGGGAGCGAGCAGGTCGGGATCCTCCAGGGCGGGTCCGCCGAGCTTGTAGACCCGGACCGACTCCGATGGCGGACGGGAGGCCGTCACGCTCTCCTCCCGGCGTCGAGGCCCGACGTCTCCGGCCAGCCCATCGCCAGGTTCATGTTCTGGAGGGCCTGGCCCGCGGCCCCCTTGACGAGGTTGTCGAGGGCCGAGAAGACGACGACGCGGCCGGGGGCCGCGGCGTGGACCGAGATCAGGCAGTCGTTCGTTCCCACCACGTCGGAGAGGCGGGGAGGCCCTTGGACCACGCGGACGAAGGGCTCGCCCCCGTAGAACGTATCGAGCGCCCGTGACAAGTCCGTGACCGAGGCCCTCGTGCGAAGGTACAGGGCCGAGAGGATCCCCCGCTTCACGGGCAGGAGGTGCGGACAGAACGTGAGAGCGACGACGCTCCGGGTCCGCTCCGCAAGGACCGCCTCGATCTCGCCGACGTGGCGGTGGCTGCGCCCCGGGGAGTAGGCCGAGAGGTTCTCGGCCACCTCGAGAAGAGCAGATCCTCTCGCGGCGCGCGACCCGCGCCGGTGGCTCCGCTCTTCGCGTCGACCACGATGTCGGCCGGATCCACGAGGCCGGCCGTGAGGAGCGGCACGAGGGGGAGGAGGACCGACGTCGCGTAGCATCCCGGGTTCGACACGAGCTTCGCGCCGCGGATGCGGTCGCGGTAGACCTCGGTGAGGCCGTAGGGGACGCCGCCCAACAGGGCCGGCGCGGGATGGTCATGGCCGTACCAGGCGCGGTACGACTCGGCGGTGGGGAGGCGCAGGTCTCCCGAGAGGTCCACGACCACCGCTTCCGGGTGCGTCTCTCGGAGGCGCGCCGCGAACGTGGCCGAGAGCCCGTGGGGAAGGGCGAGGAGGTAGGCCGCAGCCTTTCGTTCGATCCCTTCCTCGTGGGGCAGGTGGCTCCCGCCGGTGCCGGTGGTGAAGGCGACCTCGGCATGGGGGTGGCGCTCCAGGAGGCGGACGATCTCCCGACCCGCGTATCCTGTCGCCCCGAACACGCCCACGCCCGCGCCCACTCGTCCTCCTCCGTCCCTCGCGCCAAAGAAAAAACCCGCTGGAGAATCGCTCCAGCGGGTCCATCGCTCCGGCCCTCGTCCCTCTTTCGGGGATCAGGCCAGGGCCACCCGCCGGGACGGGCCTCGCCTCACGCGGGCCACGGATCGCACGACGGGTCGGTTCGGCATTGCAATCCCGAATCATACAGGGGTCGGACCCCCTGTCAAGGACTTTGGTAGCATAGGACACCCCTCGAGGTGCCTGCATGGCCGAGACGATCACCGCCCCAAGAAGCCTGCCGCTCACCGACCTCTCCGAGGACGAGCGGATGTTCGCCGGACAGGTGCTGCAGTTCGCCGAGGAGCGGGTCCGGCCCCTGGTCGCGAGCATGGACCGCGAAGCGGCCATTCCGCGGGATCTCATCGATGCGTGCTTCGATCTCGGGATCATGGGGATCGAGATCCCGGAGAAGCACGGTGGCGCCGGCGCCACGTTCTTCATGTCGGTGCTGGTCGTCGAGGCCCTCGCCCGGGTCGACGCCTCGCTGGCCGTGCTGGTCGACGTGCAGAACACCCTGGTCAACAACGCCATCCTGCGGTGGGGGACCGAGGCCCAGCAGAGCCGCTACTTTCCGAAGCTCGCGTCGAAGTGGGTGGGGGCCTACGCCCTCTCCGAGGCCGGGTCGGGCTCCGACGCGTTCGCCCTGGCGTGCCGGGCCGTGGACAGGGGCGACGACTTCGAGATCACGGGGCGGAAGCTCTGGATCACCAACGCCGCCGAGGCCGAGCTCTTCATCGTCCTGGCCAACGCCGATCCGGCCAAGGGTTACAAGGGCATCACCGCCTTTCTGGTCGAGCGGTCCTTCCCGGGGTTCTCGGTGGGGAAGAAGGAGGACAAGCTCGGGATCCGGGCCTCGTCCACCTGCGAGCTCATCCTCGAGTCGTGCCGGGTGCCGAAGGACAACGTCCTGGGCGAGGTGGGCAAGGGATACAAGATCGCCATCGAGACCCTGAACGAGGGGCGCATCGGGATCGGCGCCCAGATGGTGGGGGTCGCCCAGGGGTCCTTCGACCACGGCCTGCGGTATGCGCAGGAGCGGCAGCAGTTTGGCCGTCCGATCGCCGATTTCCAGGCCGTGCAGTTCCAGCTGGCGGAGCTGGCCACGGAGATCGAGGCCTCGCGCCTCCTCACCTACAACGCCGCGCGCCTCCGCGACACGGGGGCGCCATTCATCAAGGAAGCGGCCATGGCGAAGCTCTTTGCCTCCCGCGCGGCGGAGCACGTCACCTCGAAGGTCGTCGAGGTGTACGGTGGGAACGGCTTCACCCGCGAGTACCCGGTGGAGAAGTATTTCCGCGACCAGAAGGTCGGCCAGATCTACGAGGGGACCACCCACATGCAGCTCATGGTCATCGCGAAGCAGATTCTCGGAAAGATGTGATGGGGCTCCTCGAGGTTCCCGCCGCCGAGCTCCTGGACCGCTTCGCGTCTCCGGACCCGACGCCCGGGGGCGGCTCCGCCGCGGCCCTCGCCGGGGCTCTCGGCGCAGGCCTCGTCGTCATGGTCTCGGCGATGCCCAAGACTCGGACCGGATCGCCCGCGGAGCGCGACCGCCTCGACGCGGCTCTCGGCTGGGCCCGGGAGGCGGGCGCTCGCCTGAGGCAACTGGTGGACGACGACGCCCTCGCCTACGACGCCGTCATCGCGGCCTATCGGCTGCCGAAGGGGACCGACGAGGAGAAGGCCCTTCGAAAGGCCGCCGTCGGCTCCGCCATGGAGCGGGCGACGGAGATGCCCCTCCGGACGGCCGAGGCGTGCCTCGTCGTGTTGAAGGCTGCGCAAGAGGCCGCCGCCCACGGAAACGCCAACGCCCTGTCCGACGCCCACACCGCCGGTGCGATGGCGTGGGCCGGTCTCGTCGGGGCGGCGGAGAACGTCCGGATCAACGCCGGGCCGGACGGCGCGGGCCTCGACGGTCTCGAGGCCATCGTCCGCGAAGGCCGCGAGCGGGCCGCCAGCCTTCGCGTCCTATAGGACCTCAGTAGATCAGCGGCTGGTCCACTTCGTCGCTGAAGCGAAAGGTCCAGTTGAGCCCGGGCAGAACCTGCTCCGTGCGCTCGTAGGCGCAGGAGATCCTCCGGCTGGTCTCGAGGGTGGAGACGCGGAAGCAGGATCGCTGGATGTAGCCGTCCAGCCGCCTTTCCCTGACTTCCTTCCACAGCTGGTCCCGGATGGCGTCGTCGGTCACCATGCCGCGTGGCGCCCGAGCGATCTCGTTCATCTTGTCCTTGAAGGCGAAGTTCGCCATGTACACAGGCACGACGGTCCAGAGCGCCCAGCACACGATGATGAACCCCAGGAGCCAGAACAACCCTGCAAGCTTCCCCTCGCCCCTCTCGTCTTTCCGAACCATGTCTCTCCTCCCGTCCACGGGCGTCATCGGATCACGTGGAAGAAGCGGCTCCATCGCGTCTTGCCGAAGGCGGCGGCGGTGTCCCGTACCCAGTCCACTATGCCCGTCCGATGGTACTCCTCGCGCGACGCCTCGTACGACCAATAGACCAGGAGCGCGCGTCCCTTCACCTGGTCGATGGGCAGGTAACCCCAGTACCGGCTGTCGCGGCTGTTGTCGCGGTTGTCCCCGAGCACGAAGAGCTTCCCCTCGGGCACTGTCTCCGGGCCGAACGGGACCCTGGCCGACTCCACTCGAAGCCCGTACTCCGGGTCGTCCTTGCGGAGCGGCGTGTCGATGAAGCGGGCGTAGGGCTCCTCGAGGGCCTTGCCGTCGACGAGGACGGTCTTGTCGCGAATCTCGACGGTCTCGCCGGGCAGCCCGATCACGCGCTTGATGAAGTCGCGGGTCGGGTCCTCCGGGAACTTGAAGACCACCACGTCTCCGCGGCGGATCGGGCGCTTCGGCAGGATCCCGGCCTCGACGGAGCCCAAGGACGGCGAATAGACCACCTTGTTCACGAGGAGGTGGTCGCCGATGAGGAGGTTCGTCTCCATGGATCCCGTGGGGATCTTGAACGCCTGGACCACGAAGGTGCGGATGAAGAGGGCGAGGATCACCGCCACGACCACCGATTCGAGGTATTCGCGAGCAGCCGATTTCTTGAAAGCCGGCGAGGCTTCGGGGGGGGCGGAGGCCATCGGAGCGGTATTCTAGCGCACTCCGCGGCCGCCGTCGGGGCGGCCCGTCAGTCGTCGACTCGAAGGACGGCCAGGAAGGCTTCCTGGGGAATGTCGACGGTGCCCACGCGCTTCATGCGCTTCTTTCCTTCCTTCTGCTTCTCGAGGAGCTTCCGCTTCCGGGAGATGTCCCCGCCGTAGCATTTGGCGATGACGTTCTTGCGCAGGGGCTTCACGGTTTCGCGGGCGATGACCCGTGAGCCGATGGCCGCCTGGATCGCCACCTCGAACATCTGGCGTGGGATCAGCTGCCGCATCTTCTCCACGAGGGTCTTCCCCCGCGCGTAGGCCGTCTCCTTGTGGACGATCAAGGACAGCGCATCGACGGGATCGCCGTTCACGAGCACGTCGAGCTTGACGAGGGGCGAGACCCAGTGTCCGCTGAACTGGTAGTCGAGGGACGCGTACCCCTTGGAGGCCGACTTCAGCCGATCGTAGAAATCGAGGAGGATCTCGTTCAGCGGAAGCTCGTACTCGATCATCACCCGCGTCGTCGTGATGTAGTGGATCCCCTTCTGGATGCCCCGCTTGTCCTGGCAGAGCTTGAGGATCGGCGCCGACGTACTCGTCTCCGGTCAGGATCGTCGCCGTGATGATCGGCTCCTCGATGGCCTCGATCGAGCCGGGGTCGGGGAGGCGGGCCGGGGAGTCCACCTCGAGGGTCTCGCCGTTCGTCTTCAGGACGCGATATCGCACCGACGGGGCGGTGATGAGCAGCTCGAGGTTGAACTCGCGTTCGAGGCGCTCCTCGACGATCTCCATGTGGAGGAGCCCCAGGAAGCCGCAACGGAAGCCGAACCCGAGGGCCGTCGACGTCTCCGGCTCGTAGAAGAACGACGAGTCGTTGAGGCGGAGCTTCTCGAGGGCGTCCCGAAGCTCCGCGTACTGGTCGGCGTCGACCGGGTAGAGGCCGGCGAAGACCATGGGCTTCACTTCCTTGAAGCCGGGAAGGGCCTCGGCGGCCGGGTGCCGATCGTCGGTCAGCGTGTCGCCGATCTTCGTGTCGGAGATCTTCTTGATGCCGCAGATGACGAACCCCACCTCGCCGGCGTTCAGCTCCTCGACCGGCAGGGGCTTGGGCGTGAAGACGCCCACCTGCTCCACCTCGTAGGCGCCCCCCGAGGCCATGAGGCGGACCTTCATCTTCGGGGCGAGGCGGCCGTCGACCACGTGGACGAGGATCACGACGCCGCGGTACTGGTCGAACCACGAGTCGAAGACCATTCCGCGCAGCGGTCCCGTCGGGGTCTCCCTGGGGGGGCGGGACGCGGGCCACGATGGCCTCGAGGATCTCGTCGATCCCGATCCCCTGTTTGGCCGAAGCGAGGATCGCGTGGGACGCGTCGATACCGATGACGTGCTCGATCTGCTCCTTCGCCTTCTCCGGCTCGGCGCCCGGGAGGTCGATCTTGTTCAGCACGGGGATGATCTCGAGGCCGGCGTCGGCGGCCAGGTGGGCGTTGGCCAGGGTCTGGGCCTCGACGCCCTGGCTCGCGTCGACGATCAGGAGAGCGCCCTGGCAGGCGGCCAGGCTGCGCGAGACCTCGTAGGAGAAGTCCACGTGCCCGGGCGTGTCGATCAGGTTCAGGACGTAGTCTTCGCCGTTCCGGGCCTTGTAGTCGAGGCGCACGGAATGCTGTTTGATGGTGATGCCCCGCTCACGCTCCAGGTCCATGGAGTCGAGGAACTGCTCGGTCATCTCCCGTTGGCTGAGGGCCCCCGTCCGCTCCATGAGCCGGTCGGATAGGGTGGTTTTCCCGTGGTCGATGTGGGCGATGATGGAGAAGTTGCGGATGTTCTTCATGTGTGACGACGGATGCGCCGTGCCAAGCCGCCTATTGTAACTCGGCGAGGGGCCGGGTCCCGGGGCCGCCGCTGTCAGCCCTGGGCGCGTCCCACGACGACGATGTCCAGGCGCGGGGCGGCGACGAAGAGGCCGCGTCCCTGTGCGTCCAGGCGATAGGTCGGCTTCCAGCGAAAGAGCCGGTCCACGAGCACGGTCAAGGGCGTCTCGGCGGCGGCGCGCAGGCCTTCCGCGTCGGGGCAAGCCACGACCAGGGCGACCTTGCCGTTCAGGAAGGCGAGAAGGAACTCGTCCTCGTCCCAATCCCCGAGGACGTCTTCGGCGGGACCGTCGGCCGCGAGACCCTCGGGGATTCCGAAGAGGGCGGCGCTCCTGGCCACGAGGATAGGCCCCGAGGGCGCGGTCGGCCTCGGAGTCGGGAGGCGGGTCCTCGAGGACGAGGCCGTCCGCGCTCGAGGAGGCACGCGTACCGCCCCTCGCCGAGCCGCCGCAGGACGGTCAGGGCCTCGGCGACATCGCGGGCGAGCCGCTCCCCCGATTCGAACATGGATCCGTCAGCCGGCGAGGCCGACCATCGCCACCCGGGCGGCGCCCGACGACACCCGCGTCGGCCCCCAGCTCCGCGAGCTTGAACGTGCAGTCGGCGGAGACCTGGGGGAACGTCCTCCGCCGTGTCTCTTCGGCGATGCGGTCGAGGAGGAAATCCCCGGCGGCCGCGACGCCCGCCGCCGATGACCACGCGGTCCAGGTTCAAGAGAAGCAGCGTGGCGGCGATACCGATGGCCAGCGCCCGGGCCGTTCCGTCCACGACGTCCAGGGCGACGGCGTCTCCGCCCCTGGCCGCGGCGACGATGGTAGCGGGATCGAGGGCCCTCCCCGCGAGGGACGAGGAGCGGGCCGCGAGGCCGGCCTCGGCCCTGCGCCTCCAGCCAGCGATTCCCGCGACCGTTTCGACGCAGCCGCTCGAGCCGCAGCCGCACGGTGCGCCCCGCCGGCTCGACCTGGATGTGGCCGACCTCGCCGGCGTAGCCGCTCTTGCCGGACCAGATCCGGCCCTTCAGCAGGATCCCGCCACCGATACCCGTGCCCAGGGTCACGAGCAGGAGGTTCTCCGAGCCCCGTCCCGCGCCGATCCAGGCCTCGGCCAGGGCCGCCGCGTTGGCGTCGTTCTCGAGGAACGCGGGCCGGCCCGTCCGTCGCGCCATCTCCGGGCCCAGGGCGAAGCCGTCCAGCTCCGGCAGGTTCGGACACGCGAGGACGCGGGAGCCGCCGTGCTCCACGATCCCCGGAATCCCGATCCCGACCGCGGCGGCGGAGCCGTCCGGGTCCAGGGTCCGCACAGCCCCCTCGAATTGATCGACCAGCGTGTCGCGGCTCGCGCGGGCGACGGGGTCGTGAAGGCGCGCCGCGACCCGGCCTGCCCCTTCGATCCGGGCTCCCTTCAGGTACGTCCCACCCACGTCGAGGGCGACGAATGGAGCCGTGGGGGACTCGAAGGGCATCCGGGGATTATGGTCAGGGCCCGGCACCTGTCAACGGGGTTCGAGAGGCCGGCCTTCCCCTTGAACCGCAGAGACTTCGGTGGTAGAACCGTGTACCCTGGACCCTGGAGGAAGAACAGATGCTCAGGAAGATCCTCGCGGTCGATGACTCCGCGCTGATCCACCAGATGTACAAGCTGTTCCTCTCCCGCTACAAGAACTGCAAGCTCATCAGCGCCATGAACGGCCTCGAGGCCCTGGACAAGCTCGGGCAGGAGGAAGGGATCGACCTCATCCTCCTCGACATCAACATGCCCGTCATGAACGGCCTCGAGTTCCTGCAGCGGGTCCAGAAGGAAGCGGCCTACCAGGCGATTCCCGTCATCATCATCTCCACGGAGGGCAAGGAAGAGGACACGATCCGAGGCCTCAAGATGGGAGCCAAGGGATACGTGAAGAAGCCCTTCCAAGCCTCGGAGCTCCACGGCCTCATCGAAAAGATCACCGCCGCCTAGTGTCCCGTCCCACAGACTAGCGGGATCCCATGTCGGATTTTCAGGTCTCCCAGGAGCTGCTGAACATCTACCTCGAGGATGCCCGGGGGCATCTCGAGGCGCTCGATCACTGCCTGTTGAGCCTCGAGCGGGAGGGCCTGGACGCCGACGTCGTGTCTTCGGTCCTGGGGCCGCTCCACACCCTCAAGGGGAACAGCGGGATGATGGGCTTCACGTCCATCAAGGACTACGTCCACCGCCTCGAGGACGTCTTTTCCCACCTCGTCGAGGGCGGCATCGCCTTCGAGGGCGGGGTGTTCGACCGGCTCTTCGCGGGCGCGACCGCCCTCAGGGACGCGGTCGAGCAGGCCTGCCGCGAGAAGGCCGAGGTGCGCGACCTGGCTCCCGAGAAAGCGGTCCTCGAGACGCTCCTCGTCCGGGCCCCGCGGGTCGCTCCGACGCCCGACGTCGCGATCATCGGCGAGCCGGCGACCGTCGCCCCGGCGGCGCAGGCCAAGCCCCGCGGTCCCGAGGGTCGGCGCACGAGCGCGCAGTACGTCGCCCCGCGCTCCAGCACGGTGCGGGTCGACTTCGCCCAGCTCGACCACCTCCTGAACCTCGTGGGGGAGCTGATCATCCACCGGACGAAGCTCTCCCAGGCCGGCAAGCAGCTGAGCGATTCGCTGGAGGACCGCTCCGTGGCCCAGGGGCTCATGGACGCGGTCCAGCAGGTCGCCGGGGTCTCGGCGCAGCTCCAGGAGACGGTCATGGACGTCCGGATGCTGCCCATCCGCCACGTCTTCGAGCGCTTCCCGCGCATGGTCCGAGACCTCGCCCGCCAGCAGGGGAAGGAGATCGAGCTCATCCTCGAGGGAGACAACACCCGGGTCGACAAGGCCATCATCGACGAGATCGGCGAGCCCCTCGTTCACCTGATCCGGAACAGCGTGGACCACGGGATCGAGTCTCCCGGAGGCTCGGGTCGCGCGAGGGAAGACCCCGACCGGGACGATCCTCCTGTCCGCGACCCAGGAATCGAGCCACGTCGTCATCACCATCATGGACGACGGCGCGGGCATCGACGCCGCCCACGTCCGACGAAAGGCGGTCGAGCGGGGCCTCCTGAAGGGAGACGAGAGCCTCTCGGACCGCGAGGCGGTCCAGCTCATCTTCGCCCAGGGCTTCTCCACGACCGACGCGATCACCGAGGTCTCCGGCCGCGGCGTCGGCCTCGACGTGGTGATCAAGTCCATCGAGCGCCTCTCCGGCCTCGTCGAGGTCGAAACGGTCCCCGGCGTCGGAACGAAGTTCATCATCCAGCTCCCCTTGACCCTCGCCATCATCACCGCCCTTCTGGTCGAGGTCGGCGGACGCGCCTTTGCCCTGCCGCTCGGATCGATCGTCGAGAGCATCAAGTACCGCCCCGAGGAGGTCCACAGCATCAACGGCCGCGAGACGCTCCGGATACGGGAGAGGATCGTTCCCCTGGCTCGTCTTGGAGACCTCTTCAACCTCCCCGGAGCCGGCCGCGGCGGCTACGTGGTGATCCTCGGTCGCGGGGACAAGCGGCTGGGCCTCATCGTGGACCGCTTGAAGGGGCAGCAGGAAGTGGTCATCAAGGCGCTCGACCCCGCCGTGCTGGGAGAGGGCTCCGCGGTCGCGGGCGCCACCATCATGGGAGACGGCCGCGTCGTCCTCATCCTGGACGTGGCGGCTCTCTTCGAGGGGAAGCGCCACGCGCTCCTCCTCAGTCGGGTGGACGCCGTCGGCGCTTTGGAGAGCTGAGGAGATGGCGGAAAAGCGCAAGAAGGCCAAGAAACCGGCTCCGCGACGGGTGCCCGCCGCAGGCGACCCGGGCGAAAGGACCTGGGTCGCGCGAGACGAGGCCCTCTTCTTCCCCGCGGAGACGCCGAACCGGGGAGAAGCCTCGCGCATCTCGCTGCCCTCGTCGGGCCTGGCCGAGGACATCCTGGCTCGAGCGGAGGCGGCCTCGGTGGAGAGCTCGGGCGAGGCGGCCGCGTCCACCGACCTCGCGGTCCTCGAGACCGCCCCCACGCCGACCGCGCCCGACGTGGCCTCGCGGGTCCACAACATCTCGTTCTTCGCGGCTCCGGCCCGCGAGGAGAAGAAGGCGGCCGAGGCGCAGGAGCACCTCGTCACCTTCTTCCTGGCCCGCGAGGAGTACGGCATCGACGTGCGGCTCGTCCAGGAGATCATCCGTGTCGCCGAGATCACGCCCGTTCCCCGCGCCCCTGCCGCGATCAAGGGGGTGATCAACCTCCGCGGGCGCATCATCCCGGTGATCGACTTGAAGCGCCGTCTCGGCCTCGGGGAGGTGGAAAGCACGCGTGTCGCCCGGGTCGTCGTCGTGCAGGCTCAAGGACCGCCTGGTCGGGCCTCCTCGTCGACGGGGCCTCCCAGGTCCTGAAGGTGCCTCTTTCGATCATCGAGCCGGCACCCGAAGAGGTGGTGGAGATCGACGCCAACTACATTCGCGGCGTGGCGAAGCTCGAGAAGCGCCTCATCATCCTGGTGGACCTCGTCAAGATCCTCGGCGTCGACCTCCGGGAGGCCGCGGCCCTGGCCGCTCCGGGTCCCGCATGAGGGCCCACAAGACAGCCGCCGTCTGGTGCATACTGGCGGCACCTGGCGCGCCCGGGGCGCCACTTTCGAGGGAGAGATGAAGAATCTGCGGTTCACGGTGCCGATGGCCTTCGTGGTCCTCGGGCCATGGGTGGCGGCCTCGGCTGCCGACGTCGCGGTCCTGAAGAGCACCGATGCCTCCGCATGGCGGCCGGCCATCGACGCCCTTCGTCGCGGCGTTCCGAGCCACGTCGTGACCGAGTACGACCTTCGGAACGAACGGGCCGAGGCCGACCGCGTACTCGGCACCCTCAAGGGGAAGGGCGCGGTGCTCGTCGCCCTCGGTCCCCTGGCCGCGCAGGCGGCGCATGAGACGCTGCCCGAGAGCCCGCTGGTCTTCGGGATGGTCCAGGACCCGGCAAAGGCGGGCCTGGCGCCGGGCCCCGGCGTGACCGGCGTGACGTTCGCGATCCCCATCAAGAACCAGCTCGCCGTGTTCCGGCTCGTGAATCCCCGCGGCGTGCGTATCGGCGTGATCTACAACGAGGCCAACACCGGGCGTCTCGTCCAGGAAGCCAAGGCGTCGGCAGCCGTCGTGAGGCTCGCGCTCGTCGAGCGTCCCGTCGCCTCCGACAAGGACGTTCCGGAGGCGCTCCGCTCCCTCCTGAAGGCGACCGATGCCATCGACGCCCTCTGGATCCCCCCCGACCCCGTCCTGCTGGCCGACGAGGCGCGGCGGTACATCCTGGGGGAGACCCTGAAGGCGGGGAAGCCCGTCTACAGCTTCTCGTCGGCCCTCGTCGCCGAGGGGGCCCTCGTGAGCGACGGGCCCGACGTGGCCTCGACGGGGGAGCAGTTGGCCGAGCTCGTCAACCGAGTCGCCAGTGGAGAGAAGGGGAAGATCGAGATGCTCATCCCCAAGGCGGAGCTGGTCATCAACAAGAAGGTCGCCGAGAGACTCAAGATCGAGATCCCCGCCGACGCCCTGCGCGTCGCCAGCAAGGTCTTCTGACGGTGGCGAAGGCAGGGCTCGTCAAAGGTTCGATCCGCACCAGGCTGCTCCTGCTGGTCGCCCTCGTGGCCCTGGTCGTGGGCGGGGTGTCGACGATCTACGGTCTCCTGAGCGGTCAGGGAGTCCTTCGGGCGGAGCTGGTCAAGCGCGGCCGCTACATCGCCTCCAACCTCGCCTACAACAGCAAGTACGGCGTCCTCACCGAGGACAAGCCGCTCCTGAACCAGCTGCTCGAGGGGGCGATGTCGGCCGTGGACGGCAAGCAGTCCGACGTCGTGGGCGCGATGATCCGCGACGGCAAGGGGAACATCCTCGCCCAGAAGGGGGTCGCCGTCCGGGACCTTCCCTCGGCCCCCGCAGCGACGGCGATCGAGGCCGACGCCGTGAGCGACAAGGGAGACGCGGTCTTCCTCTTCCGCGCCCCCGTCATGACGGCGGGCTCCTCGGGAGGCTCCATGGCTGCGGAGCTCGGCCTCGCCGGGCCCTCGGGCGCGGCCACCGAGGAGCAGAAGGGCGGCGTCGAGGTCGTCCTGAGCAAGGCCGTGATGGTCGCCCAGCAGCGCGGCCTGCTTCCTCCAGACGACGATCGTCGGCCTCATCCTCATCGGGCTCGGCGCGGTGGCGGGCTGGTACCTGATCGGCCGCTGGTTCAGCCCTGTCCAGACCATGGTCGAGGTGGCCTCCGCCGTGGCCAAGGGCGACCTCACCGAGCGCATCGTGATCCAGTCCGACGACGAGATCGGGACCCTGGCCGGCAGCCTCAACGAGATGGTGGACAACCTGCGGCGCGTCGTGGACAACATCCAGGAGACGTCGGTGCAGGTGGCGTCGGCCGCCGGACAGATCTCGGCGAACGCCAAGCTCATCACCGAGGGCGCCCAGAGCCAGGCCCAGGCCGCCGAGGAGACCTCGACTTCGATGGAGGAGATGGCGGCCTCCATCCAGACCGTCGCCGGCAACGCCCAGAGCCTCGCGACGTACGTCGAGGAGACGTCCTCCTCGATCACCGAGATGGGGGCGTCCATCGAACAGGTGGCCCGCTCGGCAGGGACCCTGGCGACGACGGTGGCCGAGGCCTCGGCCACCATCGAGGAGATGACCGTCTCCACCGATCAGTCGGCCCGCAACCTCGAAACGCTCTCGGAGACGGTCTCCGAGACGTCGGTGACCATCGAGGAGATGACGTCGTCGATCGAAGCCGTCGCCCGCAACGCCGAGGTCCTGAGCGGGGCCGCCGGCCGGGCGAGCCAGACGGTCTCGGAGATGGCCACGGCCGTCAACGACGTCGCGAAGATCGCCGAGGAGGCCGACCGCATCAGCCAGCGGGCCAGCGAGGACGCCCGAACCGGCGACCTGGCCGTCGCGACCACGGTCACCGGGATGAAGACGATCTCCGAGACGATGGAGAACACCACCCGGGTGATCACCAGCCTCGGCACGCGCTCCCAGGAGATCGGGAAGATCCTCGAGGTCATCGAGGAGATCGCCGACCAGACGAACCTCCTCGCGCTGAACGCCGCCATCGAGGCGGCCCGGGCCGGGGAGGCGGGACGGGGCTTCGCGGTGGTGGCCGACGAGGTCCGGAAGCTCGCCGAACGCTCGGTCGAGGCGACGAAGGAGATCGGCGAGGTCATCCGCCAGGTCCAGCAGGACACCTCGGCGGCCGTGGAGACCGCCAAGGCCGGCGCCCACGAGACGAAGGAAGGCATCCAGCTCGCCGACAAGGCGGGCCTCGCCCTCCGGCGGATCATCGACTCGGTCTCGCGTTCGAGCCAGCTGATGGCCGAGATCGCCTCGTCCACCTCGCGCCAGTCGAAGGCATCGGCCGAGGTCCTCCGCACCGTCGCCGACATGAACTCCTCGACCGACCAGGTCACGACCGCGGTGCGGGAGCAGGCGGCGGGCTCCAAGCAGATCCGCCAGGCCATGGAGAACATCAACCGGATCATGTCGGAAGTCACCTATTCGACGAAGGAGCAGGCCGCCGGCGGGCGGCAGGTGCGCTCCTCGGTCGAGAACATCAACAAGATCGCCTCCCAGGTCGGGATCGCGACCAAGGACCAGGCCGAGGGAAGCCGCCAGATCGTCCACGCCGTCGAGAACATGAACCGCATGACCCAGCAGGTCTCCTACGCCACGGCCGAGCAGAAGCGCGGCGGCGAGCTGGTGGTGAGGGCCATGGAGAACATCTCGGAGATCGCCCGGGACAACCTGTCCACAGTCGAGGAGATGTCCAAGGCCACGGTCAACCTGGCGCAGCAGGCCGAGAACCTGGCAAAGCTCATGGCGGTGTTCCGCGCCAAGTAGGGACGGCTCGCCACATCGATGACCCTGGACATCGAGGCCGCCCTCGAGGCGCTGCGCACAGGCGAGGAATCGGTGCGCCGCGAGACGGTCGAGCTCCTCGCGGCATCCGGGAGCGAGCGCGCCATCAAGCCTCTCCTGGTGGCGGTGGGGGACGAGAGCTGGCCCGTGCGGCAGGCATCCGCCGAGCGACTCGCGGCCTTCGACCCGGCGCTGCTGCTCCCCGTCCTCGAGGGCGCCCTGCGCGACGAGGAGGACGCCGCGATCCGGAACGCGGCCATGGAGATCTACGTGAAGATGGGGGCGGCCGCCATCGCCCCGCTTCTTCGCCTCCTGGCCGACCGCGACGAGGAGGTGCGCAACTTCGCGGCCGTGATGCTGGGCACCGTGAGGGACGCCCGGGCGGTGCCGGCCCTCGTCAGGGCGCTCTGCCGATCCCGACGTCAACGTCCGCCACGCGGCCGCTGCCAGCCTGGGTCAGATCGGCTCCCCCGAGGCCGTCGAGCCTCTGGTCCGTGCGCTTCGAACCGAGCCGTGGCTCCAGTACCCCGCCATCAACGCCCTGGGCGAGATCGGCGACCCGCGGGCGGCGCCGGCGCTGCTCGAGCTGCTGGGGGACGATCTCCTGGGCGGACCGGTTCTCGAGGCCCTCGGCCGCGTCGCCGGCCGCGACGCCCTGAAGCACCTCATCCCGTACCTCTACGACTCCGACACCGCCATCCGGAACCTGGCGATCCACGCGGTGGTGGCCATCGAGCAGCGCGCCACGGCGAGCGGCGAGAGCCTCGATCCCGAGGTCCAGGCGGCCCTGCGCCGGGAGGACCTCGTCGACCACCTGCTCGACGACCCTGAGCGACGACGAGCCGCGCGACCGGCGCACGGCCGCCATCACCCTCGGCTGGCTCAAGGAGCCGCGGGCCGAGCGCCCCCTGATCGGCCTGCTGGGAGAGCCCGCGCTCCAGGAGTACGCGAGCCACGCCCTCGTGTCCATCGGGTGCCAGGACCTCGGGGCCTACGCCGAAGGGCTCGCCCACGCGGCCGACGCGGTTCGGCAGGGAACGCTTCGGTGCCTGGCGTGGGTCGCCCCGCCGGGAGGAACGGCGCTCGTGGCGCCCCTCATCCACGATCCGTCCCCGGAGGTGCGGGCGGAGGCCGCCGCCGCCATCGGGCGCCTCGGCGACGAGGATGCCGCGATGCTCCTCTTCGAGCTCCTGGGGGACGAGAACGAGATCATCCAGGAGAGCGCCATGGGCGCGCTGTCCCGCATGTCGCCGGAACGCGTCGTGCCGCTTCTGCTCCACGCCCTCGGCAGCTCCGAGGTGGCGGTGCGCATCCGTGCCGCCGAGACACTGGGGCTCCTCCGGGATCCCGACACGGCGCCAGCCCTCATGGGCCTGTCACGGGACCCGAGGGAGCTCGTGCGCAGGGCGGCCTTGAAGGCTCTGGGCGAGATCGACGCTCCCGGCGTCCTCGAGCTGCTGCGCTCCGCCCTCGGCGACGAGAGCAGCCTGGTGCGACAGCAGGCGGTGTTGTCCCTGGGCAAGCTCCAGGAGCTCGAGACCGCGTCCGACCTCGCTCCGCTCCTGGGCGACCCCGATCCGAAGATGCGCTTCGTGGCGCTTCGGGCCCTCGGGCAGATCCGCAACCCCGACGTCGTTCCGCGCCTCATCCCCTTTCTCCGCGACGGGCGCAAGGAGCTCCGGTTCGCCGCCGTGGAGGCCCTGGGGGCCATCCGCGCCGCCGACGCGGCCCGCCCTCTCATGGCCGTTCTCTCCGATCCGGACCGCAACCTGAGGCGCGCCGCGGCCGAGAGCCTCGGGTCCATCGGAGACCCCCAGGCCATCCCGCCGCTTCTCCTGGGCCTCGAGGACGAGCACTGGAGCGTGCGCTGCGCGGCGGCGTCGGCCCTGGGACGAATCCGAAGCCCGAAGGCCACCGCCGCGCTCCTCGGCCGTCTCGCCGACGAGGACGCCACCGTGCGGCGGGCGGCCGTGGCGGCGATGGGCGAGATCGCCGATCCTCGAGCGGCCGGCCGCCTGGCCCAGGCGCTCCACGACCCGGGACTGCAGATCACCGCCCTCGAGGCCCTTCGGCGGATGGGGCTGGCCGCGTTGGCCGAGATCGAGCGAGCCTATCCCGGGGCTGCCCCCGAGGTGCGGCGGCTCCTCGTCGACCTCGTCGGCAAGCTCGAGGATCGTCGCGCTCGGCGGCTCCTCCTCTCCGCCCTGGCGGACGCAAGCCCTCCCGTCCGCGCGGAAGCGGCTCTCGCGCTGGGCGACGGCGGCTTCATGGAGGCCCTCCGGCCCCTCATGGAGTTGAAGTCGTCCGATCCGTCCCCCGAAGTCCGACAGGCGGCAGCGTCGGCCCTCAAGAAGCTCGCTCCGCGCTAGGATGTTCCGGCCCTCCGACCACGATGTCGACCTCTCCGAAGAGGAGTTCCGACTCCTCCGCGACTTCATCCATGAGAGATTCGGTCTCTACTTCGACGATTCCCAGAAGGGGTCCTTGAGAACGCGCCTCGCGGGCCGCCTCGGGAGCCTGGACCTCGTGTCCTTCGAGGACTACTACCACTATCTCCGGTTCGGTCCCCAGAAGACCCAGGAGCTCCAGAGCATGGTGAGCCACCTCACCAACAACGAGACGTATTTCTTTCGCGAGCAGCCGCAGCTCCAGGTTTTCGCCGACCACGTCCTCAAGAACCTGCGCGAAGCCAAATCGGCGTCGGGGGATCGGCGCCTCAGGATCCTGTCGGCCGGATGCTCCACGGGGGAGGAGGTCCACACCCTCGCGATGATCGTGTACGACAGCGGCCAGTTCTTCTGGAACTGGGACGTGGAGATACTGGGCATGGACGTGGACCAGGTGGCCCTCGAGAAGGCGCGGCGGGGCGTCTACTTCCACAACTCCTTCCGGGCCATGACCCCGGCGCTCCGCGATCGGCACCTCACACCGGAGGGAAACGGTGCGCAGATCAAGGAAGCGATCCGCCGCATGGTCCGGCTCCGGCAGGGGAACCTCCTCGACCCCGTCAGCTTCGAGGGCCTCCCCCCCCTCGACGTGATCTTCTGCCGGAACGTCCTCATCTATTTCTCGGACACCGCGATTCGCAAGGTGATCCAGCACTTCCACGAGGCGCTCGCGCCGGGCGGGTACCTCCTCCTGGGCCACGCCGAGTCGCTGTCCCGGATCACGGACCTCTTCACGCCGATCCGCTTTCCCGGAGCGATGATCTACCGCAAGCCGGGGGGGGCGCGTGAGCGATCGGCTGAACCCGATCCGGGTCCTGGTGGTCGACGATTCGGCGTTCGTCCGGCAAGCCCTGTCGCGGATGCTCGGGGGCGAGGCCGACATCCAGGTCGTGGGCCTCGCCGTCGACGGCCAGGACGGCGTCGAGAAGGCGGCGGCCCTGCAGCCCGACGTCGTGACCCTGGACATCCAGATGCCGCGGATGGGGGGCCTCGAGGCGCTGAAGCGCATCATGGCCATCCGCCCCATCCCCGTTCTGCTTCTCTCCTCGCTGACGAAGGAGGGCGCCGGCGTCACGCTCCACGGCCTCGAGCTGGGTGCCATGGACTTCGTCGACAAGTCGAGGGTGCAGGGGAACATGAACCTCCTCAACCTCGCCGAGGAGCTGAAGACGAAGATCCGGGCCCTGGCTTCGGTGAAGCCCCACCCACCGTCGGCGCTGCTCACGCCGATCGTTCGGACCGAGGCCCCTCGGGGCGTGGGGCAGTGCGACATCGTCGTGATCGGCACCTCCACGGGCGGCCCCCCTGCGCTCCAGGTCATCATCCCGCGCCTTCCGGGGGACCTCGTCGCCGCCGTCCTGGTCGTGCAGCACATGCCCGCAGGGTTCACGAAGTCGCTCGCGGAGCGCCTCGACGCCCGCAGCGAGGTTCCCGTCCGCGAGGCCCGTGACGGCGAGAGCGTGGACGCGGGCACGGTCCTCATCGCACCGGCCGGCACCCACACGAAGCTGCGCAAGAGGGGGTCCGCCGTGCGGATCCTCCTCGACGACGAGCCGCGAGCCAGCCTCCACCGCCCCTCCATCGACATACTCATGGCCTCCGCGGCGCGCATCTACGGCCCCAAGGTCCTCGGTGTCCTCCTCACCGGCATGGGGGCCGACGGCGTCGAGGGTCTCCGCGCGATCCGCGAGGCCGGGGGGCGGACCCTTGCCGAGAGCGAGGAGACCTGCGCCATCTACGGGATGCCCAAGGCCGCCGTGGAGGCCGGAGTCGTCGACCGCTCGGTGCCCCTCACCGAGATGGCCGATGAGATCCTCGGGGCGGTGTAGAATCGAGACACCCCGGAGAGTGCTGGCGTGAGCCTGAATGGGAACCTCGAGGACCTTCCGCTCCTCGACATCCTCCAGATCGTGTCTTTCAGCAAGAAGACCGGCTTCCTCGCCATCCAGGCGGAGCCGGGCGAGGGTGCCATCGTCTTCCAGGAAGGGTTCGTGGTCGCTTCCTTCACCTGGGACAGCCTCCCCGTGGACCCGCGGGCGGCGTCGCTGCCCGAGGCCAAGCGGGCCTCCCTCATCCGGGAACGGATCGCGATGGCCTTGGAGCAGCTCATCCGCCTCCGCGAGGGACAGTTCAGCTTCAGCCTCACCGACGAGATCCCCGGGACCATCGCGAACCGGGACATCCGCGGCGAGACGCTTCACGCCGGCATCAACCCGCAGGAGCTGCTCCTCGACCTCGCCCGGGGCATCGACGAGGACCGCAGGGACTCCTCGGCGGCGCTCGAGGCTTCGTTCGCCCAACCGATGGAGGAGGAGCTCCTTCCGGAGCTCGCGCCGGAGGACTCCGCCGACGACGTCGTGGCCGACTTCGTCAAAGGGGCGCAGGTCGGCCCTGCTCCGGAGGAGGACGAGCCCCTCTTCGACCGCACGATGCCCCTGCCGGCTCTCCAGGAGGTCGCCGAGGCCGTCGAGAAGCCGCAGCCCCAGCCGGAGCCGGCTGCCCCGCCGCTCCCGGAGCCGAGCCGGAGCCACCGCCGCCGACGGGCCCACCGGCGCGCACCATCCTTCTCGTGGACGACGAGCAGGACGTCCGCGGGGTCCTGGCCGGCCTCTTCCGGATGGTGGGCTACGAGGTCGTCGAGGCCGACGAGCCGACTGCGGCGGTCCGGGAGGCCCAGAAGCTCGGGAAAGCCGCCAAGGACTTCTTTCTCATCACCGACCTCGGGATGCCGACGTCGGGAGGATCCTCGTTCCAGGGCGGGTTCGAGGTCGTGAAGCGCCTCGGGAAGATGAACATGACGCCGCCCGTCCTGATGATGACGGAGAACCTGAGCCCGAGCCTCCAGGCGCGCGCGCGTCAGCTCGGGATATCGAGCTTCGTCTTCAAGCCCAGCCTCTCGAAGCTCGACAGCAAGCAGTTCGAGGCGGATCTCAGGGCGTTCGCGAGCAAGCTCGTCCAGGACGTGCTCCCGCGCCTGGGACGGCCGGAGACCAGCCGCCGCAAGGCCAAGCGCCCTGCGGACGCCGCGTCGGCCCCGCCGAAGCCTCCCGTGAAGCCCCCGTCCATCGAGGACCTCTCCCGGGACTTCTCGATGCTGCAGCAGCGACTCGACGAGCTGCGCACACACGGCGACGCAACCCAGATCTCGGTCCTGGTGATGCGCGTGGCCCGCGAGTTCTTCGAGCGCGGGATCCTGTTCCTCGTCAAGAACGACGAGGTTCGCGGGCTCGGCGGCTTCGGGCCCGGCCCCCAAGGACCAGAGCATCGGCCTGCTGGCCCGGGACATCGTCGTGTCCCTCGGGGAGCCCTCGGTCTTCCGGGACGTCGTCGCGGAGCGCCGGCCCTTCGTGGGGCCTCCCCCCGAGGGGAAGTGGAGCCGCTATCTGGTCGGGAAGATCGGACGCTTCCAGGCGTCGGAGCTCGCCCTCATGCCCCTCCTCACCCACAGGGAGACCATCGCGGTCCTGTTCGGGGACAACCCCGAGACGGGACGTCCGCTCGGTCGCCTCGACGGCCTCGAGGTCTTCATCAACCAGGCCGGCGTCGCCCTCGAGAACGCTTTTCTCCAGCGCAAGGTCCAGACCCTGGAGGGGAGCCCCGAGTGACGCCCGGGGGCCTCTGGGTTAGAATCCCCCCGTTTCGAGGTGGAGTGAATGTCGAACGCGGACGATCCGAAGAAGGGGCAAGACTTCTTCCAGATCTTCACGAAGGCCAAGGAGTTCACCGAGGAGCTCCTCAAGGAGAACGAGCGGCTCCGCTTCAAGGTCGCGCGCCTCGAATCGGGCGGGGGCGCGGAAGCCCCTGAAGGGCAGTCCCCGGAGCTCCAGCAGCGGGTCCGCGATCTGGAGCACCGGCTGGCCGACCTGACGGCCCGCTACAAGAAGGTCGAGGAGGAGAACAAGGAGTTCGCCGACCGCTACATCGAGATCGAGGAGCAGAACAACAACCTCGCGAACCTGTACGTCGCCTCCTACCAGCTCCACTCCACCCTCGACTACAAGGAGGTCGTCCGGATCGTCCAGGAGATCGTCATCAACCTGATCGGCGCCGACGCCTTCCACGTCTTCATGCTGAGCGAGAAGACGGGGGCCATGGAGCTCGAGAGCTCGGAGGGGCAGGAGTCGCCGAAGACCACGATCCCCGTGGGGGAAGGGCCCGTGGGCAAGGCGGCGGCGACCGGGGAGAGCTTCTTCGCCGACAACGTGGCCCACGCCGAGGCCACGCCCTTCGACGAGCCGATCGCCGTGATCCCGCTGAAGATCAAGGAGAGCGTCATCGGCGTCATCTCCATCCACAAGCTGCTCGTCCAGAAGACGACCTTCAGCGCCATGGACTACGAGCTCTTCACGCTCCTGGCGGGGCACGCGGCCACGGCCGTCTTCTCGGCTCGCCTCTATTCCGCCTCCGCCCGCAAGCTGACCACGCTCCAGGGGTTCCTGGACATGATCAAGCAGCCCGCGAAGTAGTCGTTCCTTCCCTCGTCGACGGTCCCGGCGCTCTGAGGCGCCGCCCTTCGACCGCCCCGTATAATGCAGGCAGGAGGCGTGACCGAATGGGAGAGCCCAGGACACTCGGCGAGCTGAAGCGGGCCGGGGGGCAGGCGAGCTCCAGCGTCCGGGACGAGATGCGACGCAACCTGCTCCGCAAGCTCCGCGCCGGCGAACCCCTCTTTCCGGGCGTCCTGGGGTACGAAGAGTCCGTCGTGCCCCGCGTGGTCAACGCGATCCTCTCGCGCCACAACATGATCCTCCTCGGGCTACGCGGCCAGGCCAAGAGCCGCCTGCTCCGGAGCTTCGCGACGCTGCTGGATCCCCTTCTGCCCGCGGTGGCCGGATCCGAGATCAACGACGATCCCTTCCGCCCCTTGTCGAAGGGTGCAAGGGACCGGATCGCCGAGGCGGGAGACGACACGCCACTCGTCTGGCTGACGCCGGAGCAGCGGTACGTCGAGAAGCTGGCGACGCCCGACGTGACCATCGCCGACATCATCGGCGACGTGGATCCCGATCCGCGCGGCCCGCGGCGGGCACGACCTCTCGAACGAGCTCACGATGCACTACGGCCTCCTCCCGCGGGCCAACCGCGGGATCTTCGCCCTGAACGAGCTTCCCGACCTCGCGGGGAGGATCCAGGTCGGTCTCTTCAACGTCCTCCAGGAGGGGGACGTCCAGATCAAGGGCTATCCCATCCGCCTCCCCCTGGACGTCTGCATGGTCTTCACCGCCAACCCCGAGGACTACACCGCCCGAGGGAAGATCATCACGCCCCTCAAGGACCGCATCGGCAGCGAGATCCGCACCCACTACCCCGGGACGCTGGAGCAGGGCGTCGCCATCACGCAGCAGGAGGCCTGGACGTCCAGATCTCCCGAGGTGCGCATTCCCCGCTTCGTGCGGGAGGTCGTCGAGGGCGTGGCGTTCGCCGCGCGCCGCGACAAGAAGATCGACAAGCGGAGCGGCGTCAGCCAGCGGCTTCCCATCAGCGCCCTCGAGAACGCCCTCTCGAACGCCGAGCGCCGCGCGATCCTCCGCAAGGAAACCCCCGTCGTTCCCCGGATCTCGGACGTGTACGCGGCCCTTCCGTCCCTCACGGGGAAGTTCGAGCTCGAGTACGAGGGGGAGCTGATGGGCGGCGAGAACGTGGGCCGGGAGCTGATCCGCGAGGCCGTCGGCGAGGCGTTCTCCGTCTACCTCGGCTCGGCCAACCTCCGGCCTGTCGTCGCCTTCTTCGAGTCGGGGGGGAGCCTGAAGATCCCGGCCGACGCGTCGAGCGCCGACCTCAAGGCTCAGCTCAGCCGCATCCCGGAGCTGCTGGACCACATCTCCGCCGTCGGCGCATCGGCGGAGGATCCCGTCCCGGTGGTCGCGGCGGCCGGCGAGTTCATCCTCGAGGGCCTCTACGCCCAGAAGAAGATCGGGAGGAGCGACGATCGCGGCTTCGTGGCCCCGGAGCGCCGCAGCGACGTGGACGTGGATCCGGAACGCCTGGAACGGCTCCGCCGGATGAAGAAGCAGGTGAATTGACGATCCGCTATCACAAGTACGTCGGGGAGCTCTGGGACGACCTCGATCTCGAGGATCTCGTCGGGGAGCTGTCGGACTTCCTTCTCCAGAGCGGCTTCGGCTTCGAGCCGGGGGACTGGGACGAGGACAACGCCCAGGCCCTCCACGACGCGATCCTCGAGGCCCTCATGCGCCGCGGGCTCCTCTCCGACGAGGACCTCCAGAAGCTCATGGGCGACGCGCCCGCCATGGAGCAGTTCCTCCAGAAGACGGTGGAGCGCATGGTGCGCGAGGGTTACCTCCAGGCGAGGGAAGGGCAGCCCTTCAACGACCCGACGGGCGGGGGCGGCGTGGGGCCCGCCGGCCGGCCCATCAAGTTCGAGCTGACCGAGAAGGGGAGCGATTTTCTCGGATACAAGACCTTGAGGAACCTCCTCGGCTCGCTGGGCAAGTCGTCCCTGGGGCGCCACGACACGCGGGACCTCGCCACCGGTGTCGAGGCCTCGGGACCGTCGAAGGCCTACGAGTTCGGCGACACCCTGAACCTCGACATCAGCGGGACCCTGCTCTCCGCCGTGGCGCGGGAGGGCGTGAAGGTCCCCCTCGACGTCGACTATGGAGACCTCCTCGTCCACCAGGCCGAATACCAGTCGTCGTGCGCCACCGTCGTGATGCTCGACTGTTCCCACAGCATGATCCTGTACGGCGAGGACCGCTTCACGCCCGCGAAGAAGGTCGCCCTGGCGCTCTCCCATCTGATCCGCTCCCAGTTCCCGGGGGACACGCTCCACCTGGTGCTCTTCCACGACTCGGCCGAGGAGGTTCCTCTCTCGCAGCTCGGAAAGGTCCGTGTCGGGCCCTACTACACCAACACCCGCGAGGGTCTTCGGGTCGCGCAGCGGATCCTTCAGCGCCAGCGCAAGGACATGAAGCAGATCGTCATGATCACCGACGGCAAGCCGTCGGCCCTCACCGAGAAGGACGGGGCCATCTACCGCAACCCGTTCGGCCTCGATCCGCGCGTGGTGGCGCTGACCCTGAAGGAAGTCGCCAACTGCCGCCGCCAGGGGATCCTCGTCAACACCTTCATGCTCGCGCGCGACCACGACCTCGTGGCCTTCGTGAAGAAGGTCACCGAGATCTGTCGGGGCAAGGCCTACTTCACGACCCCCTACACCCTCGGGCAGTTCGTCCTGATGGACTTCCTCAAGAAGAAGGTCGAGAAGGTCCACTAGGCCGGTCACTGTCCGAAAGTCGGCCACGAGACTCCCTTCGGACACCGCACGCGCGGGATCCTTCGGCGTCGGTTCGGTCGGCAGAACTTCATTTAATTCAACAAATTGCGGTATCAAGACTTCGCGTGGGCGACGACCGGCAAGGTTGTTGCTCTTACGGGGCGACGGAACTATGCTGACCTTCTCCCTCTTCGTCGCGGCCGTGTCCGTCACAGCCCTCGCCATGCTCGCCAGCCGCCTGGGCCGGCTGCGCGGGGTTCTCGAGGAGTTCCTGCGCCGGTCGGGCACGCTCGAGCAGGAGGTGGACGAGCTCCGGCGCTCGAACGCCGACCTCCGCCAGGAGCAGCAGTTCCTCGTCCGCTTCGTGCGTGAGTTCCCCCTCCTCACCCGTGAGCTCGACGGCAGCGGCCGCGAGCGCCAGATTCCCGTCGATCCTCCTGAGCGTCGTGACGCGTACCCTCGAGCCGCGCCGCGCCGTGGTCCTCGTCCGTCGCCGGCGAACCGACGGCGATCCCGAGCGGGGCAACCGGCTCGTCGTCGCGGCCGCCGCTCCCGAGGACGCCGTCAAGGCCGGCCACGAGGTGGTGCTGGGCCAGGGCGACATGGGCCTCGCGGCCCTCTGGCGACGGGTGATGAGCCGCCAGGACTTCGAGACCGATCCCGAGGGCCGGACCGAGTCCATTCCGGGCTTCGAGCCGGACTTCGTGGCGCCCATGGTCTTCGACGACGAGACCCTCGGCCTGATCGCCGTGGCGAGCCCGGGCAGCCGGTCGGAGAACGTTCGCGCCATCCTGCGCCTGATCGCCCAGGCCGGGGCCCAGGCCCTTCACCACGCCGCGGCCTTCACCCAGATGAAGATCAACGCCGACCTCGACGGCCTGACGGGCGTCTTCAACAAGCGCCAGATGTCCCAGACGCTGGCCGACCTGGTCTCCACCGCCGGGCGGACACCGCTCTCCCTCTTCATGTTCGACATCGACCACTTCAAGAACTACAATGACGTCAATGGGCACGTGGCGGGCGACAGGCTCCTGCAGGCGCTGGCACGGCGGGTCCAGGAGAGCATCCGGAAGGACGACGTCTTCGGGCGCTTTGGCGGCGAGGAATTCCTCCTCATCCTGCCCGACACTCCCTTGAGCCAGGCCCTGGTCGTCGCCGACAAGATCCGGGGCGCGATCGCCGATCACGGGTTTGCCTTCGCCGACCGCCAGCCTCTCGGTATCGTGAGCGTCAGCGGCGGCGTGGCCCAGTACCCGCTCGACGCGTCCGACTCCACGAACCTCCTGCGCGCGGCCGACGGCGCGCTCTACGCGGCGAAACGCCAGGGGCGCAACAAGGTGCTGGCGGCTTCCCCCGAGTACCTGCGCGGCTCCGAGATCGGCCGGGAGAGCGCGGACTCGACGGACGGGACCAAGACCGAGCCATCGTAATGTCCACTGAGACGTCCCCGTACCGGGAGCGCGTCGCCGAGCTTTGCGACATCCTGGTACAACATGGGAGCCTGGCCCTGCTCCTCGTGGACGTCTCCAAGCTGGCCCAGGTGGAGCGCGACTACGGCTCCCGGGCCTTCGAGAAGGTCATGGGGATGGCCCAGGACCTCGTCCTGGAGCTGAAGGGAACCGAGGTTCGCGGTAGCGACATCCTCGCGATGAACGAGCGCGGGGGAGACGCCTTCCTCGTGTTCCTCTCTCCGAAGCGATACGAGTCTCATCTCAAGGTATCGGACCTCGAGGCGGCGGCCGGCCGCGTCGCCGACTACCTGAACCGGCGTCTTTCGCGCCTCACGACGCCCTACCTCACCGGTCGTCCCGAGGTCACCGTCGGGTTCTCCCTGGTCTTCCTCAACCCTCTCGTCATGGGAGAGCGCCTCGTCGCGCGGCTCGTTCAGGAGGCCTGGGAGTGCGTGCGCGTCCAGAGGATGCAGCACGAGTTCCAGAACCGCTGTCGCCTTCAGGCGGTGCTCCTCGAAGACAAGCTGACCACCGTCTTCCAGCCCGTGGTCGCCCTCAAGGGTGGAGGAATCCTGGGCTACGAGGCCCTCATCCGTGGCCCCGCGGGCACGGCGTACCACAGCCCTGCGACCCTTTTCTCGATGGCGGCCGAGGCCGACATGGTCTTCGAGCTGGACCGGAGCTGCCGCCGGAAGGCCCTCCAAGCCTCGAAGGACCTGCCGGCGGGGTCCAAGCTCTTCATCAACGTCTTTCCGTCCTGCATGTACGACCCCGAGTTCCAGGGGGCGAGTCTCATCCGCCTCCTGGAGGGGCTCGGCCTCGGCCCGGAGCGCATCGTCCTGGAGATCAACGAGAAGTACGCCATCGAGAACTACAAGCTGTTCGTCGAGGCCCTCCAGAACCTCACCCAGATGGGATTCGAGATCGCTGTGGACGACATCGGGGCCGGCTACTCCGGCTTCGAGAAGATCGCCCACCTGAACCCGCGCTACCTCAAGTTCGACATGCAGCTCGTCAAGGACATCGACGGCAGCTACGTCCGCCGCGAGATGGCCCGGGCGCTGAAGGACTTCGCCGACAAGATGGAATCGACCATCATCGCCGAGGGGATCGAGCGCGAGGGGGAGCTGAAGGCCCTCGTGGACCTGGGAATCGAATACGGCCAGGGGTTCCTCCTCGGCCGTCCCGCCGAAGGCTTCGCCGTGCCCCGCACCGAACGAGCCACGACGCGCTCCTGAGTCCCGGCGGGGTGGTCCCCGCGTGAGCCCAGCTTGGGCGAACGACGCTTCAGTTGGCGACCGTTGCCGCGACTTCCTTCGAGAAGTGGAGCGTCTCGGCGCCGCTGTCCGCGTCGACGATCACGTGGTCTCCCTCGACGAAGCGACCGGCCAGGACCTCGACGGCGAGCGGGTTCTCGACCATCCGCTGGAGCGTGCGCTTCAGTGGTCGTGCGCCGAACACCGGGTCGTAACCCTGGTCGGCGAGGCGATCCTTGGCCGCAGCCGTGAGCGTGATGGTGATCTTGCGGTCGGCGAGGCGCTTCCGCAGGTCCTCGAGCTGGATGTCGACGATCCGGTGGATCTCCCCGGGGCCGAGGCTCTTGAACGTGACGATCTCGTCGATCCGGTTCAGGAACTCGGGTCGGAACGTCTGGCGGAGGGCGTCCATCAGCTGGTTCTTCATCTGGGCGCTCGCGCCCTGCAGCCATCTCCCGGATCAGGTCCGACGCCACGTTGGACGTCATGATCAGGACGGTGTTCCGGAAGTCCACCGTGCGTCCCTTGCCGTCGGTGAGACGCCCTTCGTCGAGCACCTGGAGCAGGACGCCGAACACGTCAGGATGCGCTTTCTCGATCTCGTCGAAGAGGACGACCGCGTAGGGACGGCGGCGGATGGCCTCGGTGAGCTGCCCGCCCTCGTCGTAGCCGACGTAGCCCGGGGGCGCGCCGATGAGGCGGGCGACCGAGTGCTTCTCCATGTACTCCGACATGTCGATGCGCACCATCGCCTGCTCGTCGTCGAAGAGGAATTCGGCCAGCGCCCGCGCCAGCTCGGTCTTGCCGACGCCGGTCGGTCCCATGAACAGGAACGAGCCGACGGGCCGCCGGGGATCGCCGAGGCCCGCCCGGGATCGACGGACGGCGTTCGCCACGAGAAGCAGCGCCTCGTCCTGGCCGACCACCCGCTGCCGCAGCTTGTCCTCGATGTGGAGGAGCTTCTGGACCTCGCTCTCGAGCATCCGGGTGACGGGGATGCCGGTCCACTTCGCCACGACCTCGGCCACGTCCTCCGCGTCGACCTCCTCCTTCAGCATGCGCTGGGTCTTCTGGAGCTCGGCCAGCGCGCGGTTCTGCTCCTCGAGGTCCTTCTCGAGGCCCGGCAGCGTCCCGTAGCGGACCTCCGCCGCCTTGCCAAGGTCTCCCTGCTGCGTCGCCTTCTCGGCCTCGAAGCGCGCCTTCTCGATCTTCTCCTTGAGGGAGCGGATGCGGCCGATGGCCTCCTTCTCCTGCTGCCAGTGGGCCTTCATGGCCGCCGAACGCTCCTTCAGGTCGGCGGCCTCCCGCTCGATCTTGCCGAGGCGCTCCTTCGAGGCCTTGTCCTTCTCCTTCTTCAGCGCCGTTCGCTCGATCTCGAGCTGGACCAGCTTGCGGTCGACCTCGTCGATCTCGGTCGGAAGGGAGTCGATCTCGATGCGCAGGTGGCTCGCGGCCTCGTCCATGAGGTCGATGGCCTTGTCGGGGAGGAAGCGGTCCGAGATGTAGCGGTTCGACAGCGTCGCGGCTGCGACGAGAGCCGAGTCCTGGATCCGCACGCCGTGGTGGACCTCGTACTTCTCCTTGAGGCCGCGCAGGATGCCGATGGTCGCAGCCACGTCGGGCTCACCGACGTAGACGGGCTGGAAGCGCCGCTCGAGGGCCGCGTCCTTCTCGACGTATTTCTGGTACTCGTTCAGCGTCGTCGCGCCGACGCAGCGCAGGTCGCCGCGGGCCAGGGCCGGCTTCAGCATGTTCGAGGCGTCCATCGATCCCTCGGCCGCGCCCGCGCCCACCATGGTGTGGAGCTCGTCGATGAACAGGATGACGTCGCCGTTCGACTCCTGGACCTCCTTGAGAACGGCCTTCAAGCGGTCCTCGAATTCTCCCCGGTACTTCGCCCCGGCGATGAGGGCGCCGAGATCGAGGGCCACGACGCGCTTCTCCTTGAGGGACTCCGGCACGTCCCCCGAGACGATTCGCTGGGCGAGTCCTTCCACGATGGCGGTCTTGCCCACTCCCGGCTCTCCGATGAGGACCGGGTTGTTCTTCGTCCGGCGCGAGAGGACCTGGATCACGCGGCGCACTTCGTCGTCGCGGCCGATGACCGGATCGAGCTTCCCCTTGCGCGCCAGGTCGGTCAGGTCGCGGGCGTAGCGCTCGAGGGCCTGGTAGCGGTCCTCGGCGTTCGGGTCGGTCACGCGCTGGTTCCCGCGGATCTCCCGGAGCACCTTCAGCACGGCGTCGCGGGAGACTCCGTGGCGCTTCAGGGCGTCGGCCGCCGGCGTCTTGCCGTCGAGCAGCGCCAGGAGCAGGTGCTCAGTGGAGACGTACTGGTCCTTGAGCGCCTCGGCTTCGCGAAGGGCCTGCTTCAAGAGGCCATCGAGCTTCGGCGAGACATGGGTGGCGCTTCCCTGCGTCTTCGGAAGGGAGGCGACCGACGTCTCCATTTCGCTCGCCAGCTGACCCACGTTGGCCCCGAGCTTCCCCAGTGCCGCGGGGACGACCCCACCTTCCTGGGCCAGCAGCGCGGCGAGAAGGTGCTCCGTCGTGACCTCGGGGTTGTCGCCCTTTTCGGCCCGCGTCTGGGCGGAAGTCAAGGCCTCCTGGCCCTTTACGGTGAATTGATCCAGGCGCATCGGGCCCTCCGGACATCAATTTAGGATTTAAGCACATCATTGTCAAGTAATATGAGTCTATTAATGAAGAGAGTCGTGCGGCTGCGAGCTGGTCGCGTCCCGGTTGCGGTTCGAGGGGAGGGGCGCCATCATGCTAGCATTCTGCTAGCGTAAGTGAGGAGGGCCATGGCGCAGGTCCTGGTGCGAGACATCTCCAGCGAGGTCGTGAGCCGCCTGAAGAAGCGTGCCCGGGAGAACGGGCGTTCCCTCCAGGCCGAGCTGAAGCTCACCCTGGAGCGAAACGCCGAGGTGAGTCAAGAGGATGCCTCCCGACTCGCCGCGCGCCTGCGCCGCAGCCTCGCCGGACGGCAGCACTCGGACAGCGTGCGCCTGCTCGCCCGGGACCGTCGCCGTTGAAGCTGGTGGTCGACGCCGCCGTTGCGGTCAAGTGGTTCGTCCCCGAGATACACTCGGCGGAAGCCTCGCGGCTGTTGGACTCGGAGCACGAACTGCTGGCTCCGGACCTGCTGTTTCCCGAAGTGGGCAATGTGCTCTGGAAGAAAGTCGAGCGGCGAGAGATCCTTGGCGAGGAGGCCCGGGGCGTGCTGCGCGGTCTCGCTCGCGTGCCCCTTACCGTACATCCGTGTCAGCCCCTTGTCCCGGCCGCCCTCGAGATCGCCTTGGCGACCCAACGGACGGTATACGATGCCCTCTATCTCGCGCTGGCGGAGGCGCGAGGCTGTCGGCTCGTCACCGCGGATCGAAGGCTCTTCAACGCGCTCGCTGCAGGTCGGCTCGGTCGCAGCCTGTTGTGGGTTGCGGACCTCCCGAGCGGCGAGCGCGAGGCGTGAAGGCGACTCGATGACGCTGGCCACAGGCACGAAGGTCGGGCCCTACGAGGTGACGGCGCCGCTCGGCGCCGGCGGTATGGGTGAGGTGTACCGCGCTCACGACGCGCGGCTCGGCCGCGACGTGGCTGTCAAGGTACTGCCTCCTTCCTTCGCTCTCGACGCCGACCGGCTTCGCCGCTTCGAGCGGGAGGCCCGCGCGACGAGCGCCCTCAACCATCCCAACATCCTCGCGATCTACGATCTGGGCGCGCACGAGGGCGCCCCTTACGTCGTCTCGGAGCTGCTCGAGGGCGAGACGCTCCGCGACCGGATCGGCGCGACCGCGCTGCCGGTTCGCAAGGCGATCGACTACGGCTCCCAGGTCGCGCGCGGCCTCGCCGCGGCCCACGAGAAGGGCATCGTCCACCGCGATCTCAAGCCCGACAATCTCTTCGTCACCAAGGACGGCCGCGTCAAGATCCTCGACTTCGGCCTCGCCAAGCTCGTGGGTGGGCGAGATGCTCAGCGAGGCCGAGACCGATACCGCCGGCCCGGGGCAAGGCACCGACGCCGGCAAGGTGCTCGGCACGGTCGGCTACATGTCCCCCGAGCAGGTGCGCGCCCAGCCCGTCGACCACCGCTCCGACATCTTCTCCTTCGGCGCCGTGCTCTACGAGATGCTCTCGGGCAAGCGGGCGTTTCGGGGCGCGTCGGCCGTCGAGACGATGAACGCGATCCTCAAGGAGGATCCGCCGCCTCTCACCGAGACGAACCGCCAGCTACCGCCGGGCCTCGAGCGCATCGTCTCCCATTGCCTCGAGAAGAGCCCGGACGAGCGCTTCCAGTCCGCGCGCGACATCGCCTTCGACCTGGAGCAGCTCTCGGGCTCCTCGACGACCGCGTCGCGCCGCTTTCGGGGTCTCGGAGGCCACGGGTGGGGCTGCCGTTGTTCGTCGTCGGTCTCTTGAGTACGCTCATTCTGGGCCTCGTGCTGGGTCGCAAGTCCAGCAGCGTTCCACCAGCCTCCTTCGAGCGCCTCACGTTCCGGCGTGAGGCCGTGCCTGTCGCGCGCTTTGCGCCGGACGGGCGCACGGTCGTGTACCAGTCGAACGGAGGCGGGCCGTTCTCGGAGCTGTTCACCGCCCAGGTCGGGGGCCCCGAGTCGCGCCGCCTCGACGTCAAGGACGCCCAGCTCTGCAGCGTGTCGTCCAAGGGCGAGCTGGCGGTGAGGCTCCGACGAAAGCCAGGAGGCGTCTGGACGCTCGCCCGGATGCCGCTCTCTGGCGGCGCGCCCCGCGACGTCGCCGACGACGTGGACGAGGCCGACTGGAGCCCGGACGGCTCGTCCCTCGCAATCCTCCGGTCCACGGGCTCCGCCGAGCGGCTCGAGTTTCCGCCCGGCAAGAACCTGTACGAGGCGCCGAGCCTGACGCGGCTTCGCATCTCGCCCAAGGGCGACCACATCGTGGTTCAACGAGCATCCCATCGCCGGCGACTTTCGCGGGGATGTCGTGGTGCTGGACCTCAAGGGAAAGAAGGTTGTGCTCTCAGGCGGCTGGTGGACCTTGGCCAACTCGCCTGGTCGCCGGACGGCCACGAGATCTACTTCTCAGCGACGAACGAGGGCTCGGAGCACAGCGTCCACGCCGTGGACCTCCAGGGACACGAGCGGCTCGTGTATCAGATCCCCGGCAGTGTCGACGTGAGAGACGTGGACGCGAACGGCCGACTCCTGCTTTCCGTCGCCCACGGCCAGCCGCGGATCCTGGGCCGCGGTCCCGGGGACGCGGCCGAGCGCGATCTGTCCTGGCTCGACTTCAGCATTGCTCGGAGAGCTGTCGCGCGACGGGAAGACAGTGCTGTTCGACGAGGAAGGGCTTGGCGGAGGCCCCGAGTACTCGTCCTACATCCGCGGGATGGACGGCTCGCCCCCCGTCCGGCTCGGGAGTGGCGGGGCTCCGCGCTCTTTCACCCGACGGCAAGTGGGTCCTGGCGATCATCGTGAAGCCGCCGGTGCAGGCGGTGCTCTACCCGACGGGCGCCGGCGAGGCTCGGGAACTGCCCCGCGGGACGCTGGCGCAGTTTCATGGTGGCAGCTTCACGGGCGACGGCAGGTCCCGTGATCCTCCTCGCGAACGAAGCCGGCCACTCCATGCGCCTGTGGGTCGCAGGACGATCGCGGGGGGCGACCCGAGGCCGCTGATGGCTGAGGGCCGCGTCGGCCTGCCGACGCCCGACGGAAAGTTCGCCGCGATCTACACGAAGGCGGGCTGGGAGCTACAGCCCTTGCCGGAAGGGCCGGCGCGTCCCATCACCGGAGTGGGCCCGACTGAGGGCTTGATGCGCTTCACCGCGGACGGTCGTTTCCTGATCGTCCGGGGGCCGAGTCGACAGCCAGCGCGGCTGTTCAAGGTCGATCTGAAGACCGGCCAGAGGCAGCCGTTCAAGGAGATCGGGCCGAGCGAGGCGATGACCGGATGGGTGGGCAATCTCGACATCACCGACGACGGCAGCGCCTACGTCTACACCCACGTCGACTCCCTCCAGACCCTGTACGTTGCCACCGGCGTCAAGTGAGTCGCCCGAGACAGATTCGAAATCGAAAGCGGGGAGGGAAGTGATGCGGACTCTGCGGCCCTTTGCGCTCGAAGTGTTCTTCAGCAAATGGGAATTCACGGCGAAGTACCACATGTGTGCATCCGACATGGAGTCGATGACGCTCTCCGATCTCCTCGCGATGGCCGGTGACGCCGACAGGTCGGCCTGGGAACACCTGCGTCTCGGGTACACGGAGACCCTGGGCCGGCCCAGTCTCAGGTCGGCGATTGCCGGCACGTACGACACCGTGAGCCCCGCTGAAGTGCTTTGTTTCGCCGGGGCGCAAGAGGGCGTCTACGCGGCCATGCACGCTCTGCTCGGGCCCGAGGATCATGCCATCGCCATCACTCCCAACTACCAGTCGGCGGAGTCCGTACCCCTCAGCATTTGCGACGTTACGGGGGTTCCCTTGAATCCACATGAAGATTGGGACCTCGATCCCGATCAGGTGCGCGACGCCATTCGGCCCAACACCCGCGTCATTTCCATCAACTTCCCGAACAATCCCACCGGCAAGGTCATTCCCCGCGAGACCCTGAACGCGCTCATCGACCTGGCGCGACGCCGTGGCATCTACATCTTCAGCGACGAGGTCTATCGCCTCGTCGAGAGACGCCCGGACATCACCCTGCCGCAGGTCGCCGACGTCTACGAGCGAGGGTTATCGCTCGGCGTGATGTCGAAAGCGTACGGACTGCCGGGGCTACGAATCGGATGGATCGCCTCCAAAGACACGGACCTCTTGCGCCGCATCGAGCGGGTCAAGCACTACACATCCATCTGCAACTCGGCGCCGAGCGAGCTGCTCGCGGAGATCGCGCTCAAGGCGCGCGACCGCATTCTGGACCGCAACCGGGCTCTGATCGCCAGGAACTTGCCGTTGCTGACAAGCCTCTTCGCCGACCATTCCGGCCTTTTCGAGTGGTACATCCCGGATGGGGGGTGCATCGGATACCCCCGATACCTGGGCCACGACGGAGTTGAGAATTTCGCGAAAGAGCTGGTCGAGCAGACGGGCGTGCTGCTCCTCCCCGCCAGTGTGTACCGATCGGACTTGAGCGAGACGCCAGCAGACCGTTTCCGCGTCGGGTATGGCCGCGAGAACATGCCGGAGGGTCTCGCGGCGATGCGCAACCACCTGGACGCGAGGGCTGCATGACGGCTCCGGGCAAACGGCCACCTGCGTCCTGAGGACCCCTTCCAGCGGCCGATAGGGGCGTGCTAGCATCCCCCCTTGCTCCGGCAGGAGGTGATCTCATGATTCACGACAGCATCCTCGGCACGATCGGCAACACGCCCGTCGTCCGCATCAACAAGCTGGCCCCGGCCAAGACCACGATCTACGTGAAGGTCGAGGCCTTCAACCCGATGAGCTCGGTGAAGGACCGCCTCGCCATCGCGATGATCGAGGACGCCGAGCGGCGCGGAGTCCTCAAGCCGGGGACGACCATCGTCGAGCCCACCTCAGGCAACACGGGGATCGCCCTCGCGATGGTCTGCGCCGTGAAGGGCTACCCCTTCGTCGCCATCATGGCCGACAGCTTCAGCGTGGAGCGCCGCAAGCTCATGAAGGGTCTCGGAGCCAAGGTCGTGTTGACGCCTGCCGCCGAGCGCGGCTCGGGAATGGTCAAGAAGGCCGAGGAGCTGGCGAAGAAGCACGGCTGGTTCTTCCCGCAGCAGTTCGAGAACCCCTCGAACCCGGAGTACCACCGGAACACGACCGCCCCCGAGATCCTCCGCGACTTCGCCGGCCGCCGTCTCGACTACTTCGTAAGCGGCATCGGGACCGGCGGAACGATCACGGGTGTCGGCGAGGTTCTGAAGGTCGCCCGCCCCGAGACGAAGATCGTCTACACGGAGCCTGCCGGCGCGCCCATCGTCTCGAAGGGGGAGTGGCAGCCCCACAAGATCCAGGGATGGAACCCGGACTTCGTCCCCAAGGTCTTCAACAAGAACGTCTACGACGAGGTGGTGCTGGTAACCGACGTCGAGGCGCGTGACGCCGCCCGAGCCCTCGCCCACAAGGAAGGGATCTTCTGCGGCGTCTCGTCCGGCGCCACCTTCGCGGCGGCGGTCAAGGTCGCCGAGAAGGCGCCGGCCGGGTCGGTGCTCCTGGCCATGCTCCCCGACACCGGCGAGCGCTACCTGTCGACGTTCCTGTTCGAGGGGATCACCGAGACGTCGGACGAGGTCTAGTTCAGGCCAGCTTCCTGAGCACGAAGCACTTGAGGTAGTACGTCTCCGGCACTCCCAGGACCACCGGGTGATCGCGGGCCTGTCGTCGCTTTTCGACGACGGTGACCGTGGCCCCGGCATCCACGGCCGCGTCGGCCAGAATCTCCTCCAGGTCCGACTCGTGGACGTGGTACGAGCAGGAGCAGGTGATGAGGCAGCCCCCCGGCTCGAGCAGCCGCAGCGCACGCAGGTTGATGTCCTTGTAGCCGCGCCGCGCCTTCTCCACGGCGTCCTTGCTCTTGGCGAACGCGGGCGGATCCAGGATCACCGTCGAGAAGCGCTCCCCCTTGGCGTGGAGGTCGCGGAGCAGGTCGAAGACGTTGGCGTCGCGCGTTTCCACGTTGGTGAGCCCATTGCGCGCCGCGTTGCTCTTCACCCGATCGAGCGCCTCGGCCGAGAGGTCCACGGCGATCACCTGCTCGGCTTGGCGCGCCACGCTCAGGGCGAAGCCGCCGTTGTAGCTGAAGCCGTCGAGGACGCGTCCGCGGGCGTAGGACCGCACCATCAGGTGGTTCTCGCGCTGGTCGAGGAACAGGCCCGTCTTCTGCCCCTTCCAGAGATCGGCCTCGAAGACGACTCCGCCTTCGTCGACGGGAACCACGTCGGGCACCTCGCCGTGGAGCAGGCCCACGCGCGAATCGAGCCCTTCGAGGGTGCGCACCCGCGGGTCGTTCCGCTCGAGGATCCCCTTGGGGGACAGAAGCTCGACCAGCTCCCTGACGATGGCGTCCTTCAGGCGCTCGGTCCCCTGCGAGAGCGTCTGGATCGCCAGGTAGTCGCCGTATCGGTCCACGACCAGGGACGGCAGGCCGTCCCCTTCGCCGTGAACCAGACGGCAGGCCGCCGCGTCGGCGGCTACCGTCTTGCGCCAGGCGATGGCCGCGGCCAGCCGATCGCGAAGCCAACGAGCGCCGAGCTCCGGACCACGCTCGATCATCCGCAGGCGGATCTCGGAGCGTGTCGAGTGGAGGGCGAACCCCAGCGGCTTCCCGTGGGTCCCCTGCACCCGCACCACCGAGCCCGGAGAGGCGCCGTCCACTCGTGTGACATCGGACCGGAAGATCCAGGGATGCCCCCGGAGGACGCGGGTCTCCCCCTTTCGCGACAGGAGGGCGACGCCTTCGGGGTTCATGGTGCCGTGATTCTATGTCACGCGGCGGCGGCGGCCCGGCCCGCCCTGGACTTATACTTTCGCCATGGAGAACCTGTCCCGCATCGACCCCGAGATCGCCGACGTCCTCCGGAACGAGACGCGCCGCGAGGGCTCCCAGCTCGAGATGATCGCCTCGGAGAACTTCGTGTCGGAGGCGGTCCTCGAGGCGCTCGGCTCGGTCCTCACGAACAAGTACGCCGAGGGGTACCCGGGGAAGCGCTACTACGGCGGGTGTGAGTTCGTGGACGTGGCCGAGCGTCTCGCCATCGACCGGGCCAAGCAGCTCTTCGGCGCCGATCACGCGAACGTCCAGCCCCACTCGGGGGCCCAGGCCAACATGGCCGTCTACATGACGACGGTGAAGCCGGGGGACACGGTCCTCGGGATGAACCTCTCCCACGGCGGCCATCTCACCCACGGCAACCCCCTGAACTTCTCGGGGCTCTACTTCAACATCGTCCCCTACGGCGTGCGGAAGGAGGACGAGCGGATCGACTACGAGGCGATGATGAGCCTCGCCCTCGAGCACAAGCCGAAGCTGATCGTGGTGGGAGCCAGCGCTTACCCGCGGGTTATCGACTTCCCTGCGGTGCGCAAGGTCGCCGACGCCGCCTCTGCGCCGATCATGGCCGACATCGCCCATATCGCCGGCCTCGTCGTCGCAGGCCTGCACCCGAGCCCCGTTCCCCATTGCGACTTCGTCACGACCACGACCCACAAGACGCTCCGAGGCCCGCGCGGCGGAATGATCCTCTGCCAGGAGAAATGGGCGAAGGACCTGGACCGGCGCGTCTTTCCGGGTATGCAGGGCGGTCCGCTCATGCACGTGATCGCCGCCAAGGCCGTGTCCTTCAAGGAGGCGCTCGCCCCCGAGTTCAAGACCTACCAGCAGCAGATCGTGGCCAACGCGAAGGCGCTGGCGGCGAGCCTGATCGGCGAGGGATGGCGTCTGGTCTCGGGCGGAACCGACAACCACCTGATCCTGGTCGACGTGTTCAGCCGCGGGATCACGGGGAAGGCCGCCGAGGCCGCTCTCGATCGCGCCGGCATCACCGTGAACAAGAACACGATCCCCTTCGACACGAACAAGCCCATGGTCGCGTCGGGGATTCGGGTGGGAACGCCGGCCCTCACGACCCGCGGGATGAAGGAGAAGGACATGGAGCTGATCGGGCGGCTCATGTCCCGAGCCCTGAACAGCGTCGACAACGAGACGGAGCTGGCGGAGGTGAAGCGGGAAGTGGGGAAGATCTGCGACCGTTTCCCCCTCTACGCCTCGAGGCTCGCGGCGTACGAGAAGGTACTCGCGGGAGCCTGAACGGCTCGCGCCGCGGGTTTCAGAACTCGACCGAAGCCCTGACTTCGAGGCCGCCGCCGCGGGAGACCGAAGGCTCGACGCGAACGTGCCTCCCGCCCGGAAGGGGCTCCGCGTCGCGTCGCGTCACGGTGCGGCCGACCAGATACCCGAGGGTCGCACCGGCCACGACGTCGCTCAGGTAGTGAGCGTTCTTCTCCATTCGTCCCACACCGACCAGCGCCGCGAAGACGTAGGCGGGAACTCCGACCTTCGGCCCGTAGTGACGCGCGGCCACGGTGGCCCACGCGAAGGCGTTCGCCGTGTGGCCCGAGGGGAACGAGAGATGGTCGGAGCCGTCGGGCCTCAGCCGCTGCGTCGCATACTTGAGTGTCGTGGAATAGACGGCTTCGACGAGCGTCGCCTGCGCGATGTCGTAGGTCGTGTCGCGGAAGCGTTGGTGCTGATGGGACGAGAGTCGACCCGCCCCGAACAGGATCAGGGCCATCGGGACGACGACACGAGGCTGGCCTTCGACATCGACCGCATCTCCGAGCCACTTTGCCCGTCGGGTCTCGCCGAAGTAGCGCTGCACGTTGTCGTCGAACGCCGTGGCAACTCCGGTTGCGGCAGCGCCTGCAAGGAAAGGCGTCAGGTTGTCGAGGGAGAAGAGGCCGACCGTATTCCTGCCGAAGTTCGACAGGAAGCGTCCGCCTGTGCGTCGGCCGTCACTGGCGTGCGCCATCTCATCTGCGAGTGCTCCGCCCTCCTCCCGGGTAACGGGACCCGGCGAGCCGTCCTGCGAAGGCTCGGCGCGAATGGGTCCACTGGACATCAGGAGGAGAAGGGCAAGAGTCAGCGTCACCCTTGGAGGCGTTGGCGTGCGTGTCATATGCCTTCATCGCGTCGGTCAGGGCGAAGCGGGGAGCCGTGATGTTGCGGGCCAACGGCTCTTCCGGGCGAAGAACGGACGCCCTTCTGGCTCCACGCGGTCAGCGTCCACCCAGCTGGTTCGCGATAAAGAGCACCAGCGCCACGACTAGCAGCACGTGGATCAGTCCTCCGCCGATGTGTAGACTGAATCCCAACAACCACAGAATTCCGAGAACGACCAGAATCGTCGTCAGCATCACGTCCTCCTGCGCTCACCGCCGAGCCATTCACTTCCGGACATCTGCACTTTCCGCTCAAGTGCCCGGCCTACTCCTGCTTCCCGGCTGGGGGCGGTGTCGGCGAAGGCTTGGGGTTCTTCTTGCCCTTGTCCTTGGTGCCGTCCTTCGCCTGCCGCGCGTCTCTCGAGCGCTTGTCCGCCTGGGCCTGTGCGTCGACCTTTTGCTGCTCCTGAGACTTCACGCGCTGGCTGGCAGCGTCTTGCTGCTCCTGTGCCCGCGCCAGTTTCGCGTCGGTCGCCTGCTGTGCCTGTCCCTTCGCGATCCTCTGGTCAGCCTCGGTACGGGCCTGGTCGCGCTGGCGCTGCGTCTCCAGTTGCTGGGCCTTGGGGTCCGGGTGCGGGGTCGGCGTCGGCACCGCGACGCTCGCCCGCTTCTCCTGGACGTCCTTCGCGGTCACTTGGGGGGCGTTGCCTGTCTGCCCCCGCTCTTGCTCGCGTTCCTCCCGGCGGTTCACCAGCACCTGCGGCGGCGCCTCTCCCTTGACCACGCTCTTGCCCTGGGCGGGGCGCCTGTCGGGCGCAGCGGCGCTCAGCTCGGGGCGGTACACGGCGACCTCGCCCGCTCTCGCGTGCGCCGGAGCATCGGCCCGGGCCACGTCGACCGTTCGCCGGGGCGGCACCTGGCGGCCGACTGCCCGCTCGACGTTCGCGACGGCGATGCCGCCGTTGACGATGCGCTGGTTCACGACGGTGTAGTTCGTGACGTTGTTGGTCACGTTGATGATGGTCACGTTCTGTGCCGGGGGCAGGACCCGCTGGTAGACGCCGCGGTCCACGAAGGACCGGTCCCGGACGAAGTTGTAGTCGCCCTCACCGATGAAGGCGTCGATGTCCAGACCGGCGATGCTGAGGCCCACGTGGGTCTGCCAGGTAGCCCTGGGTGGTAACGGAGCCCAGCCTGTGTAGCCATTGCCGTGTCGCCAGGAAACCCAGGCCGGAGCCCACTCGGTGCCCGGAACCCAGAACCAACCGTAGTTCTGGTCGTTCACCCAGCGTCCGTAGTGGTAGGCGGCCCATCCGAAGTGCTCGTCCGAGTCCCAGAACCAGCCGTCATCGGTCATGACCCACTGGCCCCTCGTGTAGGGACGCCAGCCGCGCTCGACGCGGGGTGACCAGCTCCAGCCGTAGTCCGGCATCTCTACCCAATCGCCGTAGGGCGCGAGACTCTCGTAGAAGATGCCGACGTCGACTTGTGGCGGGCGATGCGGCGAGTAGGTTTGCGCCGAGACGGACGAGCACAGCACTGCGAGGACGCCGGTCAGTGCCAGCGTCGGAATCGTGGATCCTTTGCGCATTACGGCCTCTCTTTCATGCGTCGAAGACTCCAGGTTGCAAGAGGCGAGCCGCGAGGGAAACGTGAGCACGGAGCCTTTTGGTGCTCCGGCCGGGCACCGCAAGCCAGTGTTTTGTACAAACTCGCGTCGCGTGGTCTGGCGGCGGCCGAACCGCCCCTAGCTCGGGCAGCGTTGGTTGACGATCTCGTCCCGCTTTTGCTTGAAGGCCGCCACCCACTCGCTCACGCTGGCTGGCGGGCCTTCATCGTCGGGGTCGCTGCCGCGGCGGCTCACGCGCGCGGTATCGAACAGGTCGCGGAGCTGGGCGTCGCTCAGTTGGACGAGGAGACGGGCCAGGAACGCCCGGCCCGCCTCACCAATCCGGGGGTTGCCCAGTGTCCCGGTGAACGAGCGCTTGAGTTGCGCGACGCACAGGGAGGGGTCCTTCCACACCGGCTCGCTGGCCCAACGCGTGAGGTTGACACTGCTCCCGTTCCCGTTCTTCAAGGTTCCGTGGCCGAACGTCAGGCCAAGATCCGCGATCATGAGAACAGGCCGCCGGCAGCCGCTCGTTCCGACCTCTTCGCCTTTCGGGCAGAAGAGGCGCTGGTTCGCGGCCTTGTTGTCGGAGTGCTGGACGAAGGCCGCCAGCAGCTTGAGGGCATCGCGCTGTGCCCGAGCGTCGGGGCCAGCCTGCGGATCCACGGCGTCCAGCTCCGACCATTCCCAGCCGGAGTCGACCGCCGTCTCCATGGGTCTCCCGGGCAACAGCCGTCCGATGTCCGCAGGGTCGAACTCGGTCACTCCCTCGACGGTCTTCGGGTCGGTCCAGGGGTCCTTGGGACAACCATGGCAGCGGACGCGCACGGGATACACCGGGTCAGCCGGGAAGCCGAGGGCCCAGAAGAGGCGCGTGGACAGCACCTGGCCGAAGATCTCGGCGTTGCCTGCGCCGTACTTGACCCTGATCTCGTGGCCCGGGCTCGCCTCGCACGCGAACTTGGGCGAGTGGCCGCCCAGCTTCTTCTCCTTGTAGTTGCAAGCCACCCAGGCGTTGGATGCGAACGCGCCGCTCGCCCGCGGGCCAGCCTTCAGATCGAGAGACTGGATTTTCGTGGGCGACCACACCCTGGCGCGCCGGATGGCTTCCAGCCGCTCTTCCGGCGTGAGCGCGGTCCCTGGCGCAAGGCTCTGGACGTGGGCGCATCCACCGAGCGCCAGGGTGAGCCCCAAGAGGACGAGCCGCCGCGGCACGGGCGCTAGTCCTTGCGCGCCAGCAGCACGCCGCCCGCGATCGCAATGGCGACGCCCGCCCAAAGTGGAACGTTCACGCGCTCCTTGTCCTTCACCTCGAAGTGGATCGGTCCGATGTTCACGTTGTTGGTCTCTTTGGTGTAGCTGAACCCACCGTAGGCCAGAGCCAGAATTCCCAGGGTCAGAAGGACCGCTCCCGCGAGCTTTGTCCCTTTCATGCTTGTCTCTCTTTCCGGCCGTGACCGGCCGAATGCGACGCCCCTACTTCTTGTCTCTTGCAGCGGCCTCGGCGGCGATCCTCGACCGCTTCCTCTTGCCCTCCGTGTAGCCCTGGGTTCGGGCGGTGCCCGCGGCTCTGTCGTCGGTCCAGCCCTGCATCATGCCTGTGGTTCCGACCTTGCCATCCAGGCCGCGCTTGAAACCCTCCGCCTTGGCCTCGTCCTTGTCTTTTGCCACACGTTCTCCTGTGTCATGGCGACCGAAGCCTCGGCAGCCCGGATAGCCGCCGCGGTAGCGTCTCGCTCGCTCGGGTCTCGCGAGACTCCCATGGAGCAACCCCTGTGCCAGCCGAAGGACCCAACGGGCCACGGTTGGTTTGTCTCAGCGGGCTCCCTCAGCTGAGGAACAATCTACAAAGCTCTCCCGCTTCGACGGCGAAGGTTGGATGTCATCACGGCCGACAAGAGCGATCGGGGCACGCCACCTGTGGCCGCCATCTTGCTACGGATGGTGCTGCTGGCACGTTCTCGACCGCTGGCCCTAGGAGACCCATGAACGACCGTGGCGCGGGCTCGACGCCCTTCAACTGGCTTCTCTATTTCGTGGCAGGTGGCTTGGCCGGCGCGAGCGCGGCCCTTCTGCTGGCGCCACAGTCCGGCACCGCCACCCGCGCAATGATGCGGCGCCGGTGGAGCGATACCACCGGTTCCAGTGCCAACCTCAAGGATCGGCTGATCCGCCGGGGCCAGAAGCTCCGGGCCGAGGCGAGGCGCCGGGTCGGCGGCGCCACCTCCGCTCTCGCGGGCGAGAGAACACCGAAGCTCCCCGGCTAGGCGGTGAAGGGGCACAGGCCCCTGATCATGGCCTTCTTCCTCGCGGTCGTCAGGATGTGCCAGAAGGAGCTCCACGCGGGATGAGGCTCCCGGCATGCCTGTTGCACAGGGGACTCCCACAATGACTTTCAATCTCACGAAGAACATCGGCATGCTCCTGCTGGGAATCTGGCTGATCTTGTTTGGCCTCGCGGGCTACGTTCCCCTGGTCGCCTCCCTGGGCATCCTCCTGAATGTCCTTGCCGTCGCAGCGGGCGTCCTGGTCCTGACGGGACGCTAGGGGAGAGGGGTGCCGATCCGGCGCGGAGGGGGAGAAAGCGCGAACCGGCCTCTTCCTGTGACGCAATGGTCGGGAGAGCGCAGACGCCGAGCGTACGCCGTGGGTGTTGCTTCCGTCGTATTGGCAGCCTGTAGCAAGGTCTCCCTCGATCCATTGACCGACCCGAAGAGCCTCCTGCTCCTTCTCCTCGGAATCGTGGTGGCCGGGGCTTGGTACGGTGGCAGTGTCCTCACCAGCCTGCTTCGCACCACCCGCAAGGCAGAGCAGGCTGTCGGCGAGCGGACCGAGCAACGCAGATCTGAAGCGAATGCGCCGTTCGAGCCGGAGCTCGAAATCCTCAACCGGCTCGGCCTGGCGCTGGCCGGACAGCTCGACATGGGAAGGCTGGTCAAGGCCGTAACCGATGCGGGTGTCGCGATTACGGGCGCCGCGTTCGGCGCCTTCCTATACAGGGATGCGTCCAACGCGGCGACCCACTACGTCTCGGGAGCGCCCCCGGAAGCCTTCGTCGACTTCCCCCTGTCTCAAGACCCCAAGGCCTTTGGATCGCCCTTCCTCGGCGCCGTCTCTCGGAGCGACGACATCGCCCAGGACTCTCGGTTTGGCCAGAACTTGCCGTTCAAGCACATGCCGTCGAGCACCCCTCCCGCACGGAGCTACCTTGCGGCTCCGGTGCGCTCGGGCGCGGGCGAGCTGCTCGGTGGACTCTTCTTCGGCCATCCCCATCCCACGTTCTTCCATGAGCGTGACGAGCGTCTGATCGCCGGCCTCGCAGCCATTGCGGCCATCGCCGTGGACAACGCCCACCTCTACCGGGAGGCCCAGGAAGCGCGGGGAGCGGCTGAGGCGGCGAGCGGCCTCAAGGACGAATTCCTCGCGACTTTGTCCCACGAGCTGCGGACGCCGCTCTCCGCCATCGTCGGTTGGGCCCACCTGCTTCACCGCGGCAAGCTCTCCCCCGACGAGACGGCTCGGGCCGTGGACACGATCATCCGTAACGCAACGGCGCAGAACCAGATCATCGACGAGCTGCTCGACGTCTCGCGGATCATCACGGGAAAGCTCCAGCTCGACCTGCGGCCCATCGACATCGCGGTCGTCGTCAAGGCGGCCATCGGCACGGTGACGCCGGCGGCCAACGCCAAGGGCATTCGGCTTCAGCTCATCCAGAACCCGGCCGGCAGCGCCGTCATGGCCGACCCCGAGCGCCTCCAGCAGGTCTTCTGGAACCTGCTGTCGAACGCCATCAAGTTCACGCCGAAGGACGGCCGCGTCCGGGTGAGCGTCGAGAGCGTCGGCTCGAACATCGAGGTCGTCGTCTCCGACACGGGCCTGGGCATCGATTCTGTCTTCCTTCCACGCATCTTCGACCGGTTCACGCAGGACGACTCGTCGAGCACGCGGCATGCTCGCGGCCTGGGCCTCGGGCTCTCCATCGCGCGCCAGCTGGTCGAGCTCCATGGCGGCGACATCCAGGCGGAGAGTCCGGGGGTCGGCCACGGGTCCACGTTCACGGCGAGGTTCCCCCGTTCGCCTGTCACGGCAACGTCGCTCGATCCTCGCGTGTACTCGCAGGCGGACCAGATCGTCGATCTGGCGGAAAACCCTGACCTCGCGGGGATACGGGTGCTCGTCGTGGAAGACGACGACGACGCCCGGGGGCTGGTCGAGAAGGTGCTCCAGACTCAGGGTGCCTCCGTGAAGACGGCATCCTCGGCTCGCGAGGCCCTCACCATCCTCGAAAGCGAGCGAGTGGACGTGCTCCTGAGCGACATCGAAATGCCGGGCACCGACGGGTACCAGTTGATCAAGGAGCTGCGCCTGCGGCCATCACAACAGGGAGGGGCGGTCCCCGCGGCGGCCTTGACGGCCTACGCCCGGACCGAGGACCGTCTGCGCGCGCTGCGCGCGGGATTCCAGCTACACTTGGCCAAGCCCGTGCAACCTTCCGAGCTGGTCACCGTCGTGTTCAGCCTTGCGGCGCGCCGCATCTGATGGAAGGTGGGCGTGAGTTCCGGCTCCCCGAGAGCGACGAGGAGCTCCGAGAGTTCATCCACGGCGCCACGATCGGCTTGCGCTGGGTCGGTCCCGACGGACGCATCCTCTGGGCCAACAAGGCCGAGCTGGACCTGGTCGGATACTCGCCGGCCGAGTACGCGGGCCAGCACCTCTCGGCGTTCCTGGTCGATCCGGCCGCCGCCCCCGACATCCTCGACCGGCTCGCCCGCAAGGAGAAGCTGGACTCCTACGAAACGCACATCCGCACGAGGGAAGGGTCCGTCAAGCGGGTCCTGATCGACGGAAGCGGCCTCTTCCGCGACGGCCGGCTCGTTCACAGCCGCCTCGCCACGCGAGACGTCACCGGCCTCATGGAGAGGGAGCAGGCGGCGCGGCATCGCGCGGAGGGGAAGAGCCTTCTCAAGGACGAATTCCTGGCCCTCCTGTCCCACGAGCTTCGCACGCCCCTCGGCGCGATCCTCGTATGGCTAGGCCTCCTGCGACAAGGCGGGTTCGATGCCGTCGAGAAGGAGCGGGCCCTGGAGATCATCGAGCGGAGCGCACGCTCCCTGGAGCACATCATCGAAGACCTCCTCCATGCGTCGCGCATCGCCGCGGGCGGGCTCATGCTCCACCCGCAGCTCATCGACGTCCGGGCCGTCGTCCAGGTCGCCGTCGACGCCGCGGCGGGAGATGCGGCGCTCAAGACCCTGACCCTCACGTCGGCGCCTGGTCATGCGCCGATCTGGGTCAAGGGAGATCCCGGCCGGCTGCAACAAGCTGTGTCCAATCTCCTGTCGAACGCCATCAAGTTCACGCCGGCCGGGGGCAGCGTCCTGGTCTCATTGGACAGCGCCCAGGGGCAGGCGCGGCTCCGCGTCTCCGACACCGGCGAGGGGATGAGCCCGGAGTTCCTGCCCTTCGCGTTCGAGAGATTCCAGCAGCAGGACAGCTCGAGCACTCGCACCCATCACGGCCTGGGGCTCGGCCTGTACGTGGTGCGCCACGTCATCGGACACCACGGCGGTTTCGTGAGCGCCGAGAGTCCGGGCCCGGGCCGGGGCAGCACGTTCACGGTCCTGCTTCCCCTCGAGGCAGACCTCGCCGCCGGGGCGAGCCCTTCGGGCGGCCGTGAACGTGGTCCCAATGGGGACCTCCCGACCGACGGCCTGACGGTGTTGCTCGTCGACGACGAAGAGGACGCCCGCGAGGCTCTGAGGCTGATCCTCCAACAGAACGGCATGGTCGTCACGACGGCAGCCTCCGCCAAGGAGGCATTCGATCTCGTCGAGCGCGTGCGCCCCGACATTCTCCTGAGCGACGTCGCCATGCCCGGCGAGGACGGCCTCTCTCTCATTCGTCGCGTGCGCCTCCTGCCCCCGGGCGGCGGCGGTCTCACTCCCGCGGCTGCGCTGTCCGCCTACGCCGGAGCCGTAGACCGCCGGAACGCGCTCCTGGCCGGGTTCCAGCACCACGTCACGAAACCCGTGGATCCGGCCCACCTGATGGCCGTGATCGAGAAGCTGGCCCGAAGGGATGTGAGCCGAGATGAGTGACCCGCTCCCGGCCACCACCCCCCGCGCATTGATCGTCGACGATGACCCGGGCTTTCGCGCGGGATTGGCCGAGCTGGTCAAGCGGGAGGGCTTCGCCGTCGCTAGCGCCGGTAGCTTGAAGGAAGCCCGTGCCGAGATCGCCGAGAAGGCGCCCGATATCCTGCTCGTCGACCTCCACTTGCCCGACGGCAGCGGCCTTGGCCTTCTGGAAGACTTCGAGGCGGAATCGGCTCCCGAAGTCGTCCTCATCACGGGAAGCGCCAGTGTCGACACGGCAGTGGACGCCCTCCGTCGCGGGGTTGCCGACTATCTGACGAAGCCGGTGGACTTCGCCCGGGTCAAGATGGCCCTGGGCAACGTGACGCGCGCCCTCGAGATGAGGGGCGAGATCGGCACGCTCCGGCGCGAACTGCGCAAGCTGGGTCGGTTCGGTCCGTTGATCGGCGCCTCTCAGCCCATGCAGAAGGTCTACGACCTGATAGCCCGCGTGGCCGCCACCGACGCCAGCATCCTCGTGAGCGGCGAGACCGGCACGGGAAAGGAGCTCGTCGCCGAGGCGATCCACAGGCTGAGCCGCCGCTGCAAGCAACCGTTCGTGGGCGTCAACTGCGGGGCCCTGTCGGCGCACCTGATCGAAACGGAGCTGTTCGGCCACGAGCGCGGCAGCTTCACGGGCGCGGACCGGATGCACAAGGGGTACTTCGAGCGGGCCCATGGCGGGACCCTGTTTCTGGACGAGATCACCGAGACCGTGGACATCCAGGTCAGGCTGCTCCGCGCCCTGGAGACCTCCGCCATCACGCGCGTGGGCGGAACCGACCCGATCAAGGTCGACGTACGGATCATCGCGGCCACCAGCCGTCGCGTGGAGGAGGCGGTCGCGGCGGGCACGCTGCGCGAGGATTTGTACTACCGGCTGAACGTGTTTCCGATCGGCCTTCCACCCCTGCGGGAGCGAGGCGACGACGTCGAGCTGCTGGCCGAGAAGTTCCTGGGCGAGCTGAACCTGGCGGAGGGGACCGCCAAGCACTTCACGCGGGCGTGCCTCGACCGCCTGCACCGCCATAGCTGGCCCGGCAACGTCCGCGAGCTACAGAACGTGGTGCGGCGGGCCTTCATCCTCGCCGACGGGGACGTCGGCCTGGATTCCCTGCCCCTCGGCGTCGACGAAGAGATAGCGGCCCCGGGACTGGCGATGCGGGTTGGGACGCCCATCGCCGAGATGGAGCGTCGCTTCATTCTCGCGACCCTCGAGCACTGTAACGGCAACAAGCAGAAGGCCGCCGATGTTCTCGAGATCAGCCTGAAGACCCTCTACAGCCGGCTCAGGGAATACAAGACGGACTGACGCTCGCTGCGCCGCCGCTCAGACCCTTCCGGTGAGAAGCAGGACCGCCAGGATCAGTAGCACCAGACCCAGGCTTCCGCTCGGGGCATAGCCCCAGCTACGGCTGTGGGGCCAGGCGGGGATCGCCCCAAGAAGCATCAGGACAATGACGACCAGCAGAATGGTTCCCATTTCATTTCTCCTTCAGCATGCCCACTCTCATGAGCAAGCGCCGTGCCGGCGCACGTGACAGGGCAAACCAATGGAATAGCCCCGTGGCCGGCGAAAGAGGGTGCAGTCGACTCGGTACTCTCTACAATCTGCCGCGAGTCAGGTCGCCGAATTTCGATCACCCGCAGGGTCTCCTGGTCCCTCGAGCGGCACGGCGCTTGCACTAGACCCGATTGCGCGGGCGACGTTCCAGCCACGCCTGTCTCATTCCGATCGCCGGGCTCCGACGAAGACTCGCGGCCCAGGCGCAACGGCACCGAAGCGAACAAGAAAGCGGAAGTCGAAGAACAATGAAGAAGATCACACTCACCGTAGCTCTGGTCGGTACGCTCGTCGCCGCAGGCGCCGTCGCGGCTCGCGCTGACGTCAACGACTCCTGGATCACCACGAAGGCGAAGATCGCCCTCCTCACGTCGGACGGATTCAGCGTCAACGGCGTCAACGTCGACACGATCCACGGCAACGTCACGATCCACGGGAAGGTCACGACCACCGAGGACCGGACCAAGGCCGAGCAGACGGTCCGCGACGTGAAGGGTGTCAAGACCGTGAAGAACCTTCTTCAGGTGGTGCCCAAGAGCATGGAGAAGGCGGTCGAGCACAACGACTCGGACGTCAAGGACCGCGTCGAGGCGTCCCTGAAGACCGACAAGCAGATGGACGACGTCAAGGTCGGCTCGGTCAACGACGGTGTCGTGCTTCTCCGGGGGAAGACGGACAACCTCGACGAGAAGCTACGCGCCATCGAGACCGCCTATGCCGTGGTCGGCGTTCAGCGTGTCGCCACCGAGATCGAGACGCGCGAGAACTAGCACCTGCGATCCCTCCCATCGGGCACCTCGCGCGAGCGGGGTGCCGACTTCCCCTGAGCGCGCCGAGGATCAAACCGCCGCCACTATTGCAGCGTTCATGGCCCTCGCCCTCGTGGGTCAGCAGGTGGCCGGAAAGGCGATCCGCGACGCGCTCTTCCTCTCGGCCTTCCGCGTCTCGTCTCTCGCGTGGATGATGCTGGCGGCGTCGATGGTGTCGATCGGGGGAGCGTTCGTTTTCGCGAAGGTCATGAGCCGGAAATCACCGGCGTGGGTCATGACAGTCGGCCTATCGGCCTCGGCGGTGCTGTTCGCGCTGGAGTGGTGGCTGAGCGCCATGCGTCCGGGTCTCGTCGCGGTCGCGGTCTACGTCCACATGGCGCTCTTCGGGCCGGCCCTCGTATCAGGGCTGTGGTCCCTCGTGAACGAGCGCTTCGATCCTCATGCGGCCAAGTCGCTCGTGGGACGGATCAGCGCCGGCGCCTCGATCGGCGGGGTCATCGGCGGCCTGCTGACGTGGCTCGGTGCCGGCAGCATCTCGGTCCCCGGAATGCTCCTGGGACTCGCGTTCGTCAACCTGGCGGCCCTCGCCGGCCTCGTTGGCTTGCATCCGGCGGTCGGGGACCGCGAACGAGCGCGCACCGATGAGGAGGGTCTCGTCGACGCAGGGTCCGGCCTTCAGGCTCTGCGAGAGATTCCCTATCTGCGCAACCTGGCGTTGCTCGTCGGCCTCGCCTCATTCACGGAGCTGGTGGTCGACTACGTGTTCAAGGCTGAAACATCGGCCCACTACTCCGGGAGCGCAGCCCTCGTTGCGTTCTTCGGCCCGTTCTACATGGGGCTGTCGCTCCTGGCTCTCGTGGTGCAGGCCCTCTTCTCCAAGCGCTCCCTCGATCGCCTCGGGCTCTCCGGCACCGTGGCTCTTCATCCTCTCGCGACAGGCCTGGGTGCGGCCGTGGCGCTCGTTCGTCCCGGCCTCGCCAGCGTCCTCGTCGCGCGGGGAGGGAACGGCATCCTGCGGGACTCCCTCTTCCGCTCGGGCTACGAGCTCCTCTACACGCCGCTCCCGCCCGCACGAAAGCGAGCGACGAAGGCCGTCATCGACGTGGGGGCCGACAAGCTGGGAGCCGTTCTCGGCGCCGGTGTCGTCCTGGTTCACGTCGGCCATCATCCGGTCGGCGTGCGGTTTCTGCTCCTCGCCGTCATCGCCACCTGCCTGGTCGCTCTGGTCGTGGCTCGGCGCCTGAACGCCGGCTATGTCGCGGCGCTCGGGAGAGAGCCTCAAGACCGGACTCGTCCGTGTCGACGCTGGGGAGGTGGTGGACTCCGACCACGCTCGCGCCGATGACCCACGCTGTCGACCGCAAGACCATCCTGGCGCAGATCAACGCGCTGCAAGGCGCCGGTGGGGAGACGTCCCTTCCAGGTGTCGCGGCCGAGCGGGATCCGCTCGTCGATGCGATCGTCGACCTTCGCTCTTCGCGCCTCGACCGGATCCGGATCGCGATCAAAGGGGCCTATCCTGTCGACGTCCGCCTCGTGCCGTTCCTCATCCCCCTTCTGGGCCGCAACGACGTTCTGCCCGACGCCCTACGCTACCTTCGCGCCGCCGCGCCCCGGTGCACGGGGCTGATCGTCGACTGGCTCCTCGACCCCGAGACGCCTCCCTTGGTGCGCCGCCGCATCCCGCGCGTGCTGAAGCGCGTGATGACGCCGCGGGCGGTGGCCGGCCTCCTGGCCGCCCTCGACGATCCGCTCTTCGCCGTCCGATACGAGGCAGCCGTGGCCCTGGCCACCCTCACCAGCCGGGATGCGAGCCTCAGCATCGAGCCCGACGCCGTCTTCCCACGAGTCATGAAGGAGCTGGCGCAGAACGAAGGGGGCGACCGGGCTCTGGACCACGCGTTCACGCTGCTGGGATTGGTCCTGGAGCGGGAGCCGCTGCGCACCGCCCTCCGGGCCCTCCAGACCAACGATCTGCGCCTCCGCGGGACGGCTCTCGAGTACCTCGAGAACGTGGTGCCGGAGGACGTTCGTCTTCATCTCTGGCCGCGAATCGGGTCCGCCGCGATGGCCACCGCGCCGCGCCCTCGCGCGGAAGTGGAGGCCGAGCTGCTCCAGTCGATGACCGGGATTCCCCGCGCCCGGATTCGGGCGAGGATCGGGCGCTAGGCTAAGATGGCCGCAGCGTGCGCTCGACCCCTCCGACATCCCCCAAGGCGTTTTTCGGTCGCGGTGGTCCCCTCTCCCGTGCGCTCGGCGGATACGAGGAGCGGCCCTCCCAGGCGCGCTTCTCCGAGGCCGTGGCGGAGACCCTGAGCAACGGCGGCGTGCTCCTGGCCGAGGCGGGAACCGGAACCGGAAAGACACTCGCCTACCTTCTCCCGGCGGTCGATGCCGGGCGCCGCGTCGTGGTCTCGACCGGGACCAAGAACCTGCAGGAGCAGCTCATCTCCAAGGACATTCCGCTCCTCGCCCGCGCCCTCGGCCGCGACCTCTCGGTGGCCGTGATGAAGGGGCGCGGGAACTACCTCTGCCTTCTCCGCCACCGATCCTTCGGACAGGCCGGGAGCTTCCGTCACCTCGACGAGATACCGATCTTCCGGGCCGTCGACGCCTGGGCAGGCGAGACGGACACCGGGGACCGCGGCGAGATCGCCGACCTGCCGGACTCCGTGGAGTTCTGGCGGGAGATCTCGGCGGCCAGCGAGAACTGCATCGGCCAATCGTGCTCGGATTTCGACGCGTGTTGGATCACGAAGATGCGGCAGCGCGCCCTGGAGGCCGACGTCGTCGTGGTAAACCACCACCTCCTGTGCGCGGACCTCGCCGTCAAGGAGGGAAGCTACGGCGAGGTGATCCCTCCCTACGACAGCGTGATCCTCGACGAGGCCCACCTTCTCGAGGACGTCGCGACACACTACTTCGGCGTCACCGTCTCGTCCCACCGCGTCGACGAGCTGTGCCGCGACGTGGAGCGCGAGCTTTCGGCCGCCAAGCTGGACGCCCGGGACGTGATCGCGGAGGTCGCGGCCCTCCGCCATCGGGCCGAGCTCTTCTTCAAGCTCCTCTCCCTCGGCAAGGGACGGCGCCTGGCGCCGGATTGGATGACGACACGCGTCGCCGAGGATTGGGGCGCCCTCCTCCTGCGCTTCGAGGGCCTGAAGACCGCGATCCTCGCCTTGGCGGCTCGGCCCGAGGCCCTCACGAGCCTCGCGGGCCGCGCCCAGGCCCTGAAGGAGGAGATGCAGTTCGTCCTGGGAGCGGAGCAGGACAGCCATGTCTACTTCGTCGAGTCGCGGGGCCGCGGCGTGTCCCTCAAGGCGACACCCATCGACGTCGCGCCGATGCTCGGCGAGCTGCTCTTCGATCAGGTTCGCTCCGCGGTCCTGACGTCCGCCACGCTGGCCGTCGATGGCGGGTTCGAGTACCTGAAGGCCCGCCTCGGCCTCCCGAACGCGGCGGAGCTGCTCCTTCCTTCCCCCTTCGATTTCGCCGACCAGGCCGTCCTCTACGTCCCTCGAGGCATGCCGGACCCCAAGTCGCCGACGTTCGTGGAGAGGGCCGCCGACGAGATCAAGGGCCTCCTCGAAGAAAGCCGCGGCCGGGCCTTCGTCCTCTTCACCTCCTACGCCAACATGAACGCCGTCGCCGAGCGGGTTGCGGGGGAGATTCCGTTCCCGATCCTCATCCAGGGCGAGGCCCCGAAGGCCGTTCTCCTCGACACGTTCCGCGCCACACCCGGCGCTGTCCTTTTCGCCACCGCGTCGTTCTGGCAGGGCGTGGACGTGGTGGGGGAGCAGCTCTCGTGCGTCATCATCGACAAGCTGCCTTTCGCGTCGCCGGGGGACCCGGTCGTCTCGGCCCGGATCGACCGGCTGCGGAACCGCGGAGGGAACCCGTTCGGGGAGTACCAGGTGCCCGTGGCGATTCTCTCGCTGAAGCAGGGACTCGGCCGGCTCATCCGCTCCCGCGCCGACCGGGGCATCCTCGCCGTCCTCGACAGCCGTCTGATCGAGAAATCCTACGGCCGGCGCTTCCTCGAGAGCCTGCCGCCCGCGCGCCTCGTCCACGACCGCGCGGTGCTCGCCGGCTTCCTCGACTAGTCCGTCGGCGCCGGAATGTTGCCGTGCAGGATCAGGACCCCTGCGGCACACACGAGGATTCCCCCGACGATCGACAGTGCATCCGGCCAGAGCCCGAACGCCAGACCGTCCAGGAGAGCCGCGAAGGGCACCACCGCGTAGATGAACGGCCCCACCTGCGCCGCCGGGGCATGGGCGTAGGCCCGCGTCATCATGAGCTGCCCCGCGGTGGCCGAGACGCCGATGAGGAGGAGGATCCCCCAGAGGGACGGCGGAGGGGTGCGCCACGCGTGCAAGAGCGGGACGGCCGAGACGAGGGTCGAGATCAGGCCGAAGTAGAAGACGATCCGGGTGACGGGCTCCGTTTCCGTCAGCCGCCGGACGCCCACCTGGGCCAGGGCAGCCAGCACGGCCGCGGCGAGGCCGACGAGGGCCACGGGGTTGTAGAGCCCGAGGCCCGGTTTGAGGATGAGGGCAATGCCGAGGAACCCGACCGCGAGGCCGCGCCACAACCCCGCGGGCACGGGCTCCTTGAGCCACAGCCACGCGATGACGGGCATGAACAGGGGGAGCGAATAGTTGAGGAGCACCGCGTCCGCCAGCCGCATGTGGCCGATGGCGAAGAAGTAGCAGTACATGGCCGCAAGCCCAGCCAGCGAACGGATGAGGTGCTCGCCGACGTGGGTCGTCGCGAGGCCGCCGCGTCCCAGGCGCGGAAGCAGCGGAAGGAGGGCCGCGAAGCCGACGGCGCTCCTGAAGAAGACGACGATGGCGTTCGGAAGCTCCCTCGAGGCGATCTTGACCCCGATCCCCATTCCCGCGAAGAACAGGGCCGCGGCCACCATGAGGAGCGCCCCGCGCCGTAGGCTCTGTTCGGGGGGCATCTGCTGGTAGATTAGTCCGAATGCTCACCGTGAACGAGATCTTCTTCTCGATCCAGGGGGAGGGAACGCGCGCCGGCCGCCCCTCGGCGTTCGTCCGCCTCACCGGCTGCCCGTTGCGGTGCGTGTGGTGCGACACGGCCTACGCCTTTCACGAGGGGAGGAAGCGGTCGGAGGACGAAGTCCTGGCGGTCCTCGCCGCCATGCCCTGCCGCCTCGTCACGCTGACCGGGGGTGAGCCGCTCTCCCAGCCCGACGCCTTTCCCTTCGTGGCGCGCCTCGCCGATGCCGGCTGGGAGGTGGTCGTCGAGACGTCGGGGCACGTCCTCCTCGATCGTCTCGACCCGCGCGTCGTCGCGATCATGGACGTGAAGACGCCGGGCTCGGGGGAAGGGCACCGGATGGAGTGGGGGAACCTGGACCTCCTCAAGGCGAAGGACGAGGTGAAGTTCGTGATCGCCCACCGGGCCGACTACGAGTGGTCCCGGGACGTCGTCGCCGAGAGGAAGATCCTCGACCAGTGCCCGGTCCTCTTCTCTCCGGTCCATGGGTCGGTGGATCCGGGAGCGCTCGGCCGCTGGATCCTGGACGATGGCCTGGGCGTGCGCCTCCAGGTCCAGCTCCACAAGTACCTCTGGCCGGGCGTCGAGCGCGGCGTGTGACGCAGCCCCTGGCGGTCGTGTGCGTGAGCGGCGGCATGGACTCGGCCGTCACGGCCGCCATCGCGGCCTCCGACCATCGCCTCGCCTTCCTCCACGCCAACTACGGCCAGCGCACCGAGACACGGGAGCTTCGGTGCTTCACGGCCCTGGCGGACCACTTCGGGGTGGAGAAGCGCCTGGTCGTCGATTTCTCGGCCCTCCGCGCCATCGGCGGCAGCAGCCTCACCGATCCCTCGATCCCGGTCCGCGAAGGAAACCCGGTCGAGGGCGTCGTGCCGACGTCCTACGTTCCGTTCCGCAACGCCCACCTTCTGTCGGCGGCGGCGTCCTGGGCGGAGGTGCTCGGAGCCGAAGCGATCTTCGTCGGCGCCGTCTGGGAGGACTCGTCGGGATACCCCGACTGTCGGCCCGTCTTCTACGCGGCGTTCGAGGAGGCGATCCGCCAGGGAACGCGGCCCGAGACGAAGATCCGCATCGTGACGCCGGTGATCACCCTGACGAAGGCGGCGATCGTCCGCAGGGGGATCGACCTCGCCGTGCCTTTCGAGACGACCTGGTCGTGCTATCAGAGCGAGGATCGAGCGTGCGGGGCCTGCGAGTCCTGTGCCCTCCGGCTCAAGGGCTTTGCCGAAGCCGGAGCCCGCGACCCGATTCCCTACCGCAGTCAGCCGTGAGACACTGGGGCGCTTTCGAGAGAGGGAGCCATTCAGGCTCCCCGGAGGATCGAGCCATGAAGCGTTTGGTTCTGGCCGGCGGGCTCTTCGCCGCGCTCTTCTTCGCGGGCTCCCTCGCCCGCGCCCAGACGGGCACGGCCCGCGGCAGGGTCGTCGACGAGCAGGGGCAGCCCATCGTGGACGCGAAGGTGGAGCTGGACTACCAGGGCGGCGTCAACCGCAAGCTCGAGACGAAGACCAACAAGAAAGGCGAGTACACCCAGGTCGGCCTGCACCCGGGGGTCTACAGGGTCACGGCCTCGAAGGAGGGTTACCAGCCGAGCTACGTCGAGGAGAAGATCAGCCTCGGGGAACCGACCAACGTTCCGGACGTCAAGCTCATGACCGCTGAAGGCGGCCCAGGCCGCCGCCGCGGCGAGCGGCAAGGGCGGTGGCACGGCGGCGGAGCTGTCGGCGAAATTCGCGGCCGCGGCGGAGCTGCTGCGGGGCGGAAAGGTCGACGAAGCGGAGGCCGCGTTCAACGACATCCTGGCCAAGAACCCCGCGGTGCCCGAGGCCCACTACAACCTGGCCGTGATCGCGGGGCAGCGGAAGAACTGGCCGGCGGCCCAGGCGGAGTACCAGAAGGCCCTCGACCTCCGTCCCAACTACGGCGACGCGTGGAGCGGTCTCGCGCGCTCGTATCAGGACGCCGGCCAGAGGGACAAGGCGATGGAGGTCATGAAGGAGGCCTCGGCCAAGAACGAGGGGGACGCCGGTGTCCAGTTCAACCTCGGCATCTTCCTCCTGAACGCCCAGCAGACCGACGCCGCCGAGGAGGCCTTCAAGAAGGTCCAGAGCCTCGACGCCACCAACAGCGAGGTCGAGTACTACCTCGGGACGATCGCCGTGCAGAAGGGGAACACGGCCGAATGCATCGCGCACCTGGAGAAGTACCTCGCGTCGTCCCCGAAGAACGCCCAGAACGCCGCCACGGCGCAAGGGCTCATCGCGGCGCTCAAACCGAAGAAGTGATCGCCGCTCGCGTCGCCGCCGTCCGGGAGCAGATCGCCCGGGCGGCGGCCCGCGCGGGGCGCCGCCCCGAGGACGTCGCCCTCGTCGCCGTCAGCAAGACCTTCCCGGCGGAGGCGGTCCGCGAGGCGTTCGCCGCGGGGTTGCGCGTCTTCGGCGAGAACAAGGTCCAGGAGGCCGAGGGCAAGATCGCGACGCTCGGCGATCTCGTCGCCCAGGGAGCCCGCTTCCACCTGATCGGACACCTCCAGGGAAACAAGGCGAGGAAGGCCGCGGCCCTCTTCGACTGCGTTCATTCGGTGGACGGCGCGGACCTGGCCCGACGCCTCGACGCCTCCGCCGCGGAGAGGCGGGCGATCCTTCGCGTCCTCGTGCAGGTCGACCTCGCCGGGGAGGCCACGAAGCACGGCGTGGGGGAGGGGGACCTGTTCCCCACCCTGGAAGCCGTGCGAGGGCTCGCGTCCACTTCGTGTCGAGGGCCTGATGATCCTTCCGCCCGCTGGCCGCGGATCCCGCCGAGGCGCGCCCCTACTTCCGGCGCCTTCGGGAGCTGCGGGACGAGGCCTTCGCGAGGGGGCTCCTTCAGGGCCAGGAGCTTTCGATGGGCATGAGCCACGACCTCGAGGTGGCCGTCGAGGAGGGCTCGACGCTGGTCCGCGTCGGCACGGCGCTCTTCGGGGAACGCTCCCGGGCTCAGTGAAGCCACCGGGGCGGCTCGTCCCGGTCCTGGCGGTCCACCGGACGGAGGTGCGCCGGACGTCTTCTCCCCGTCCAGCCCACGGCGACGCGGAAGCGGAGCCAGTAGTACTCGAGGGCGAAGCCGCGAAGGTAGAGCCAGCCCAGCCCCATCGCCACGAAGTGCGGAAAGAAGAGATCGAAGCCGTGCAGGAACGCGAAGATGAGCGTGCCGGCGATCGTCAGGTAGATGAGGGTGCGTCCGCCGACCGGGAGCACGAAATACAGGAGGATCTGGCGGGTCGGGTACATCGTGGCCCAGACGATCATGATGGCGTCGATCACCGGCCAGGACGTGAAGTACGACTGGCCCCACACGGCCGCCCAGCCGAGCCGTCCCACGAGGGTGACGCAGAGGCCGGTGGCCGCGGAGAGCCCGACGTAGAACAGCAGGAAGCGTCGGCCACCCCAGGACTGGCACAGATCCCGACCGAAGAACAGGACCATCAGGATGGCGAAGATCAGGCCCAGGGCGTCGAGGTCGAAGAAGCTCCAGGTGACGACGCGCCACAGCTGTCCGGCCCAGATCAGATCGGGCGCCAGGGACACGTGACGCAGGAGCCCGAACGCCGTTGCGCGAGCCGAGAGCTCCGATGATCGAAGCCAGGAGCGTCAGGCCGGCGAGGAGCACGACGGCGAAGGGGAAACGGGCGCCGAAGAGGGTGACGTTGTCGTCGAGGGATCTTGGGGGGCGCATGGACAATGGTACGCACCCTGATCTTACTTGAGCGAGCGGCCTCCCCGTGCGACTCTATGCAGGAGGCTCCATGAAGATCTCCCCCATGGACATCCAGCGCCAGGCCTTCGGGCGGCAGCTGCGCGGCTTCAACCGCGAGGACGTCCGGACGTACCTGAACCTGGTCGCCGAGGAGGTGGCCGCGCTCCAGCGGGAGCGGGATGCGCTCGCCCAGGAGGTCCAGGGACTCCGCGGGCTCATCGACGAGCACCGCGAGCGCGAGACGATCCTCAAGAACACGCTCCTCACGGCCCAGCGCCTGTCCGAGGAGATCCGCGACAACGCCCGCAAGCAGGGGGAGAGCGTCGTGAAGGAGGCCGAGATGCAGGCCGATCGCCTCCTGGAGCTGGCCCAGAACCGCGCCCACGACGTCGAGCGCGGGATCCTCGACCTCGGGGCCATCGTTCGGCCCTGCAGAGCGACATCCGGGCCCTCATCAGCCGCCTGACCCACATCCTCGATCTCCAGGAGGAGGCCGAGGTGCAGGACAACCTCCGCTTCCTGAAGCGCCGCGAGGAGGCGCAGTCCTAGACGTCCGCGCCGATCCCGCCGGCGCCACGCTCCGGGTGCGGGTCCAACCGCGGGCGTCCCGAGCCGGCCTCGCCGGCGAGCGGGACGGCGCCCTCGTCGTTCGGCTGACAGCGTCCCCTGTCGAGGGGGAGGCCAACGCCGCCCTCCTGCGCTTCCTGGGGCGCCTCCTCGACGTTCCACCGTCCTCGATTAAGATCGTCCGCGGCGCTTCGACCCGGGACAAGGTGCTCCACGTCGAGGGAGCCACGGTCGAGACCCTGCGCCGAAGAATCGAGGAAGCGAACCGATGACCGCCGCGGACCTCGTCGTCCGGAACATCGGGCGCCTCGTGACCCTGGCCGGCCGAGCCCCGCGCACGGGCGCCGCACTCGCCGACCTCGGCCTCGTCGAGGACGCCGCGGTCGCGTCGCTCGCGGGGCGCATCGTCTTTGCGGGCCCGGCCCGCGAGCTGCCGACCGCGGTGGAGAGCGCTCCAGGCGCCGTCCTTCTGGACGCCGAGGGCGCCGCCGTCGTGCCCGGCTTCGTCGACGCCCACACCCACATCGCGTTCGCGGGGGATCGCGACGAGGAGATCCGCTGGCGCCTGGCCGGCGCCACGCTACAAGGAGATCGCGGCGGCGGGCGGCGGGATCGTCCAGACGGTCCGCGCGACCCGAGCCGCGTCGGTGGAGGCGCTGGTCGGGGCGCTGCGGGCGCGGCTCGACGAGATGCTGCTGCAGGGGACGACGACCGCCGAGGTGAAGAGCGGGTACGGCCTCGAGACCGCGGCCGAGATCCGCTCTCTCGAAGCCATCGCGGAGGCCGGCGCCACGCATCCCGTGACGCGTGGTGCCGACGTTCCTGGGTGCCCACGAGGTGCCCGTCGAGCACCGTGGCGACCGCCGCCGCTACGTCGACCTCGTGATCCGCGAGATGATCCCGGAGGTCGCGCGGCGGAAGCTCGCCTCCTTCGCCGACGTCTTCTGCGAGGACGGCGTGTTCAGCGTGGCCGAGAGCCGCGAGATCCTGTCCGCCGCCCGGGACCACGGCTTCGGTCTCCGCGTCCACGCCGACCAGCTCGGCTGGACAGGGGGCGCGGAGCTGGCGGCCGAGCTCGGTGCGCGCTCCGCCGACCATCTCCTCTACGCTTCCGAGGCCGGGATGCGCGCGCTGGCGGCGTCCAGGTGCGTCGCGACGCTGCTCCCCACCGCGGCCTTCTACCTCCGCCTCGGCCGCTACGCCCCGGCGCGGGCCATGGTGGACGCCGGCGTGGCGATCGCCCTCGCGAGCGACGCGAACCCCGGCGGCGGGCTCTCTCCCTCCATCCCCTTCGCCATGTCGGTGGGCTGCTTCTCTATGGGGCTCTCCCTGGAGGAGGCGATCGCCGCCTCGACCCTGAATGCGGCATACTCTCTCGATGTCCACGCCGAGAGAGGGAGTCTCGAGGCGGGGAAGCGCGCCGATCTCGTCATTCTCCGATCCGCGCGTCTCATCGACCTCATCCGGGTCGGAGTGCCGGCCATCCGCATCGTCGTGAAAGATGGACACGTCGTCGTGCGCGACGGAAGGAGGACGATTCCTTGAGCCGCCCCGCCGTTCTTTCGGTCGAGAACCTGGTCAAGACCTACCCCGGCCAAGGGGAAGATGGCGCCCGTCGAAGCGGTGCGCGGCCTCTCCTTCGAGGTCCGGGCGGGAGAGTTCTTCGGCCTGCTGGGTCCGAACGGCGCCGGGAAGAGCACGACTCTCGGGTGCATCATGACCCTCGTCCGTCCCACGTCGGGGCGCATCGTCGTGGACGGCGTGGACGTGACGGCGAACCCCATGGGCGCGCGCCGCCTCATCGCCGTGGTTCCCCAGAACCGCAACCTCGACCGCGACCTCACCGTCCGCGAGGTCCTGACCTACCACGGCCGCTACTTCGGCCTCGCCGCCGCCGAGCGCGAGGCCCGCGCCGACCGCCTCCTCGCGGAGCTTCAGGTCGCCGACAAGGCGCGCGCCAAGCCCCTGACCCTCTCGGGAGGGCAGCAGCAGCGGGTCATGATCGCTCGCGCCCTGATGCACGACCCGAAGGTCCTGCTCCTCGACGAGCCGACGACGGGCCTCGACCCGCAGGCCCGCCGCCTGCTGTGGGAGACGTTGTCGGGGCTCCACAAGCGCGGCCTCACGCTGATCCTGACGACCCACTACATGGAGGAGGCCGATCGCCTCTGCGAGCGCCTCGCCGTCGTCGACCACGGCAAGATCCTCACGATCGACACGCCGACGGCCCTCAAGAAGCAGCTCCCCGGCGGGAGGATCCTCGACCTGTGGGTCCGCGCCCAGGGGCCGCTCGCTCCCAGCCTCGAAGGGCTGACGGGCGTGATGCGGATCGAGAAGGTCGAGGGGCACGCCGAGGACGAAGGCGTCGAGCGCCTGCGCCTCTTCGTGGACCCGGCCGACGGCCTCCTGGACCGCGTCCTCCATGCGGTGCGCGACGGCGGCGGCGACCTGCACCACGTGAGCCTCTCGGCCCCGAGCCTCGAGGACGTCTACATCCATCTCACCGGAAAGGATCTGCGCGAATGACGGCCTTCCTCGCTCTCCTGAGGCGCGACCTCCACGTGGCGTCGCGCAACGCGCCCATGCTCCTCATGGCCACCCTCACCCAGCCGATCCTCGTGGTGCTCGTCTTCGGCAACATCCTGCCGCGCCTCCACCTGGTGAACGACCAGTTCCGGACCGTGATGGTGCCCGGGCTCATGTCGATCACGATGCTCATGGCCGGGGTCCAGGGCGTCCTCATGCCCCTCGTGACCGACCTCTCCGGGACCCGCGAGGTGGAGGAGCGCATCCTGGCGCCCCTCAGCATCCTGGGCGTGGCCGCCCAGAAGGTCGTCGCCGGGCGCGATCCATGCCGGCGTCGCGGGCCTCGTCGCCCTCCCGGCGATGATGCTCCTCATGCACCAGATGGCCGGCGTCGAGGTGCACCCGCGCTGGGTCGTGCTCTTCCCCCTCATCGCACTCTGCGGGCTTCTCTCGGCCGCCTTCGGCATGACCCTCGGGACGCAGGTGCAGCCGCGCTACAGCGGCCTCCTCTTCGCCGTCGTCCTCGGTCCCCTGATGCTCTTCGGCTGCGCCTACTACCCGTGGGTCGGGCTGAGCGTCCTGGGCGCCTTCCAGTACGTGTTCCTGTTGAACCCGCTCGTCTTCATGAGCGAGGCGATGCGGCTGGCCGTCACGCCCGGCGTGCCCCACATGCCGCTGCCGCTGCTCGTGGGCGGTCTCGGCGTTCTTCACCCTGCCTCTTCACCTGGGCCGGGGCCCGATCCTTCGAGCGCCGAACGATCCTCTGAGCCCGATGCCATGCCCACCGTCAAGGGGGAACTGATAATGGCGAAGGCGACCTCGGTCGGGAGGGTCACTTCTTTCTGCGCCCTCGTCATTGCCACCACGACGCTCACGACAGGACCGACTCTCTCACCCATACTGCTGGCACACGATCAAAGCCTGTTGAAGTCGGGTGACGTCACGGAGACCAGGGTTCTCGCGGAGGCCTCCGAGGGGGACGATTGGCTGGCAAAGGGCCGAACCTTTGACCAGCAGCAATTCAGCCCCCTGAAGCAAATCACCGACAAGAACGTGCAGGATCTCGGGCTGGCTTGGGTGACGGAGATCGACAGCCCGATGGGCCTGGCGTCGGAGCCCATCGTGGTCGACGGCGTGGTCTACCTGAGCGCCCCGCAGTCACGCGTGTACGCCATCGAGGCGAGTTCGGGACGAGTTCTTTGGCGGTTCGACCCCAAGGTGCGGATGGGACTCAGCACGCAGAACTCGTACGCGGTACGCGTGAACCGAGGCGTCGCCGTGTGGGCTGGCAAAGTCTACGTTGGCACGGGAGATTGCCGGCTCGTGGCTGTCGATGCTGCCTCCGGAACGGAGCTCTGGAGCTCGCCCATTTGCGACCCCGCGCAAACAGGGAGCACCGGCGCGCCGCGCGTTGCCAAAGGGAAGGTCTTCATCGGCTACAACGGGTCCGACGATCAGATACGCGGGTCGCTCGTGGCGTTCGACGCAGAAAGCGGCAAGGAAGCCTGGCGCTTTTGGACGGTCCCCGGAAATCCCGCAAATGGTTTTGAGACGGCCTGGCTCGAGATGGCTGCCAAGACCTGGAAGGGAAAAGAATGGTGGTGGCACGGCGGTGGGAACGTCTGGGATGCGATCACCTACGACTCCGCCACGGGCCTCCTCCTCTTCGGTACCGCCGGGGCTCACAGCGGAGAGGGAACGACCACGAGAAAGGCTTCGGAAGGTGAGAAGCTGTTCGCCGGCTGCATCGTCGCAGTGAATCCGGACAATGGAAGATACGTCTGGCATTTCCAGACGAGCACGGACAGCCATCAAACCGAAAACATGCACATCGTGATCGCCGATCTCGTCATCGGCGGCGAAAAGCGTCATGTGGCCATGACGGTGCCGAAGAGCGGGGCGTTCTATGTGCTGGACGCTAGAACGGGGAAGCTCCTCTCCGCAAAATCCCTCGTCGACATCAAGTTCGAGAAACGAGGCGACGGACGCACGGAAGAATCAAGCGAAAGTTCAATCGACGATGCCGGCAGGTTCGGGTGGACAGTCCATAACTGGTGGCCCATGAGCTACAGCCCAGCCACTGGACTGACCTATGTCCCGATCACCGACCGGCGGAAGGAAGAGCCGAGAGCCGGCCAGCTTCCGTTCGTCGGAAGGCTCGTCGCCTGGGACGCCGTCAGTCAATCCAGTCGCTGGTCCGTAGCGCAGCCGATAGCAGTGAACAGCGGAGTGCTGTCCACCGCGGGAAATCTCGTATTTCAGGGCGAAGGGACAGGCGAGTTCGCTGCCTACGCCGCTGACACAGGGAACAAGCTCTGGTCCATCCAGACGGGATCTGCCATCGACGCCGTTCCCATCAGCTTCGCCACGAAGGGCCAGCAGTACATCCTGGTGCCGGTGGGATGGGGTTCCGCATCGAGAATCTTCGGGCCGGCCAGCATGATGACGACGGCCGAGTCGAAGAGGGGACCCTCGCGGTTGTTGGCATTCAAGCTTGGAGCAAAGACACCTTTCCCGTCACCGCAGGTCGAGGCATCGCCTGTGCCGAAGCCGCCCGTGCAAGACGTGAACAGAGGGACGATCGAGGCGGGCAAGGCTCTCTACGAATCCCACTTGTGCGGCGGCTGTCATTCTCCTCGACTGGATGGAAGCGGGGGTTGGACGCTGAACGGCGCGATCCCGGACCTTCGTTACATGCCGCCCGATGCGCATCGCGATTGGTACGCGATCGTCCTGGCGGGCACGCACAAGGAGCAGGGAATGCTCGCTTTCGGGACGCCTCTATCGTTTCCGGAGGTGGCGCCGCTCACCGTAGAGGAGGCCGATGCGATTCATGCTTACGTCATCGACGAATCCTGGAGGGCGTACCGCGAAGAGCAGGAGAAGCTAAGCGGAGGAAAATCGCCGCAATAGTCCAGCGAGAACACGGGCGAGCCGCCTCAGCATCGACGCACCGTCACACGCCCTCGACCAGGATCATCTCGGTGCGCGCGCTCGACTGCCGCAGCGCCTTCGCGGGCCGGTAGACGTCGGAGCTCCACCACTCCCTCGCCCGTTCCACCGTGGGGAACTCCAGGATCACGAGGCGCGGAGGGGCCCAGGTCCCTTCGAGGGTCTCGGTCTTGCCGCCCCGCACGACGAATCGCCCTCCGAAGGGCACGAGGCTGCCGGGGGTCAGCCTCTTGTATTCCTCGTATCGCTCCGGATCCTTGATATCGACGTCGACCACGACGAATGCAGGCATGGGCCTCCTCGCTGCGCTAGAGGGCATCGGAATCGATGGCGTCGGCAAGGGCCGTGAGGGAGGCGACCCGGACGCAGTCATGGTCGGAATAGAGGTCGTGGGGATCCACGAGCACACCTCGCAGGCCCGCGGCCCGGGCGCCAACCACGTCCACGTGGTAGAGATCGCCGACGTGGACCGTGGTTCCCGGTCTCGCGCCCAATCGCTCCAGGGCGATCGCGAAGATCCGCGGGTCCGGCTTCTCGACGCCCTCCTCCCGCGAGTCCACGATCGTGTCGAAGAAGCGCGCGAGGCCGAGACGCTCGAGCTTGGCCCGGACGGTGCCGTTGGAATTGGAGACGACGGCCAGGCGTCGGCTGGTTCCCCGGAGGCGTTCCAGAACCACTCCGGCATCCTCGGAGACGCGTTCCCAGAGATTGTTCGCCGCGTGATACTCAGCCAATTCGGCGCGGGCCGGCTCGAGGGTAGGTCCGAGCGGCACGCCCGCCTCGGCAAAGACACGATTGAAGTACGCCTCGCCCCGGCTTTGATCCGTGGTCGCCCCGACGCCGGCCGCCGAGTCCAGCCCGCGGCGCACCGACGGCTCCACGGACGCCAGTCGGGCCGCGTCGGCGGCGACGCCGTGACGGGCCAGCGTTTCGGCCACCCGTTGCCAGTTGGGGTGCACGAGGACGCCGCCGACGTCGAAGAAGAGGGTCTCGATCGACACGCGCCCCCCGGCTACCGTGCAGGCTGTTGCTGTGTGAGGCAGTGAAGCGTGCCCAGCCCCCACACCAGGTCCACGGCGTGGATCCCGACGACGGGGCGATCGGTGAAGAGCTCCGACAGGATGCCCAGGGCCTCGCGATCGGCCGGATCGTTGAAGGTCGGAACGATCACCGCCGCGTTCCCCACGTAGAAGTTCGCGTAGCTGGCGGGAAGGCGCATGCCGTCGAAAAGCAGGGGCGCCGGCATCGGCAGCGCCACGATCTCGGGCTTGGACCCGTCCTCGAGGCGCATCTCGCCGAACCGCTCCCGGTTCTCCTGAAGGACGCGATAGTTGGCGTCCCCGGGGTTCTTCTCGTGGCAGAGCACGACGGTCTTCGGGTCCACGAAGCGGCACAGATCGTCCACGTGACCGTGGGTGTCGTCGCCGGCGATTCCCTTGCCGAGCCAGAGGACGTTCGTGACGCCGAGGGCGCCCTTCAGGACCTGTTCGACGTCTCGCCGCGAGAGCCCGGGGTTTCGCACCTGGACCTCGGGATCCAGCAGGCACTCCTCGGTGGTGATGAGCGTGCCCCGCCCGTTGACGTCGATCGCTCCTCCTTCGAGGACGAACGGACGGCCGTTCACAGCGACGGGGAAGAGTCGGATTCCAAGCGCTCGGGCCGCCCGCGCCGGAACCCGCGCGTCGTTCTTGTGGTCGGGGTATTTCGCCCAGCCGTTGAACTGGAACCGCGCGATGGCCACCTCGGCCTTCCGCCCGCCCTTCCGCACGAAGATCGGCCCCATGTCGCGGCTCCAGCCGCGGTCGGTGGGGAAGCGAAGCAGCTCGACGCTCGCCGCGTCGACGCCGACACGGGCGAGGGTGCGACGCGCTTCCTCCTCCTGGGCCGCCGACGCGACCAGGACCCGGACCGTCTCTCCTTCGGCCAGCTTGCGAATGATCTCGCCGTAGACCCAGGGTATCGGCGAGAACTTCCGGGGCCAGTCCGAGAGACGGTGGGGCCAGACGAGCCACGTGGCTTCGTGGTGCTCCCACTCCGCCGGCATCCGGAACCCGAGGGCCGTGGGTGTCCTGGCCATCAATCGATGAAGCGCCGGTCGATGCCGGCGTAGGCGTCGATCCGGCGGTCGCGGAGGAAGGGCCAGCCGCGCCGCACCTCCTCCATCCGGGCCAGGTCCACCTCGCCCACCAGGATCTCCTCCTTGTCGGTCGAGGCTTCGGCGATCACGACGCCGAACGGATCGCACAGGAACGTGGTCCCCCAGAACTCGAGGCCGGGCGCCGTGGGCTCGGGCTTCTCGTGGCCGATGCGGTTGATGACCGCCACGTAGACGCCGTTCGCGATGGCGTGGGACCGCTGGATCGTCTGCCAGGCCGAGCGCTGCTGCGGGCCGTACTGCGCCTTCTCGGCTGGGTGCCAGCCGATGGCGGTGGGGTAGAAGAGGACGGCCGCGCCCTGCAGCGCCGTGAGCCGCGCGCCCTCGGGGTACCACTGGTCCCAGCAGATCAGGGTCCCGATCCGGCCGGCCTTCGTGTCGAATGCCCGGAAGCCCAGGTCCCCCGGCGTGAAGTAGAACTTCTCGTAGAAGCAGGGATCGTCGGGGATGTGCATCTTCCGGTAGAGCCCGAGGATCTCGCCGGTCGCGTCGATGATCGCGGCCGTGTTGTGGTAGAGGCCGATGGCGCGCCGCTCGAAGAGGGAGGCGATGACGACGACGCCCGCCTTCTTCGCGGCCGCGGTGAGGACGTCGGTGCTGGGCCCAGGGATGCTCTCGGCGAGATCGAAGAGCGCCGCGTCTTCCTTCTGGCAGAAATACGGGGAGCGGAAGAGCTCGGGGAGACACACCACCTCAGCCCCCGCCTTTGCCGCCTCGGCGACCTTCGCCACGGCCTTCTCCAGGTTTTCCTGGGGCTTGTCGGACATCCCCATCTGGACCAGGCCGACCTTGAACTTCTGCTTCCCCTGCATGGCCCCCGAGTCTACACCGACACGAGTTTCCCGGTACCCTCCCGCGCTATGCTCCCGCGCGTGATCGTGATCCTCATGGGCGTGTCGGGCTCCGGCAAGACCACGCTGGGCCGTCGGCTGGCGGCCGACCTGGGGTGGGACTTCCTCGACGCCGACGACTTCCACTCGGCGGCCAACAAGGAAAAGATGGCCCATGGCCAGCCGCTCACCGACGAGGACCGCGCTCCGTGGCTCGACGCGCTGGCCGAAGCCCTCCGCGTGCGGACGCGACACCGGCCGGAGCGCGATCCTGGCGTGCTCGGCCCTCAGGGAGTCGTACCGCGAGACGCTGCGGGTCGGCCCGGCCGTCCGGTTCGTCTACCTGAAGGCGGACGCCGAGACGATCCGGCAGCGCCTTGCAAGGCGGCGGGGCCACTTCTTCGACGCCGGCCTCCTCGCGAGCCAGTTCGGGGCCCTGGAGGAACCGAAGGACGCCCTGGTCGTGGACGTGGCCGGCCCCCGCGAGGACACGGTCCTGGCCATCAAGAAGGGGCTCGGGATATCGTCCGAGAAGGGCTGAGGAAGGAGTCCCTTCGAAGAAGGGCCTTGACAACATTTTAGTTATAACTAAACTAATCACGTGAACGCGACGCTTCAGGCTCTCGCCACACCCCGGCGTCGCGAGATCCTGCGTCTTGTCTGGGACGGCGAGAGGACGGCCGGCGACATCCATCGCGCTCTCGGCGACGTGACGTTCGGAGCCGTGTCGCAGCACCTGAACCTGCTGGTCGACTCGGGCCTGGTGCGCCGAAGGCGGGACGGGCGCCACCGCCTGTACCAGGCTCGCCAGGCCTCCCTCGGGCCGTTTCGCGCATGGCTCGAATCTTCATGGGACGACGCCCTCTATCGGCTCAAGCTACGGGCCGAGCTGGAAGAGGCACGCCGCGGCCCGCGCTCGCGGAGCCGCCGGAGGACGAAACGATGAACCCCCTTGCCCACTCTCTCGAGAGAACGATCGTGATCGCCGCCACCCGTGAGACGGTCTTCCGCTACTTCACCGATTCCGACCGCTTCGCCGCGTGGTGGGGGACCGGATCGCGCATCGAAGGCCGCCCCGGGGGTGCCGTACACATCCGCTACCCCAATGGCGTCATCGCCTCGGGAGAGGTCGTCGAGCTCGTTCAGGGAGAGCGCGTCGTCTTCACCTACGGCTACGAAGACCCCTCGAAGCCGATTGCTCCGGGCGGCTCGCGCGTCACGATCACCCTGGAGGACGCGCCGGCCGGGACGCGCCTGCACCTGCGCCACGAGGTCGCCGACGCGGGCGTCCGCGATCAGCACGTTCCCGGCTGGCGGTATCAACTCGCCGTCTTCGCCAACGTGGCGGCGGCCGAGCAGAACGCGGATCTTGCGGCGCACGTCGATCGGTACTTCTCCCTGTGGAGCGAGCCGGACGCCGCGACGCGCCGAGCCGGCCTCGCGGCCCTGGTCGCCGACGGCGTCGCTTTTCGGGACGCCTTCAGCTGCACCAGCGGTCTCGACGATTTGTGCGATCACCTTGCCGCGATACAGATGCACATGCCCGGCCAGAGGCTTCGCAGAGCCGGCGACGTGCGGCAGTGTCAGGGGACCGCGATCGTCGACTGGGTCGCCGAGGGGCCCGACGAACATCGGCGCGCCTCCGGTACGAACGTCTTCGAACTCGCCGCCGATGGCCGCATCGCCCGGGTCGTGGGCCTCTGGAAGGCGTGACGTCCGCCGGTCCCGTGGCATACTCGCGTGAATGCCGGTCCTCGAGAGCCAGATCGACATCCGGTCCGCCGAGTTCCGCGAGAACCGGGACCGCGCCGACGGTCTCGTCGCGGACCTGAAGCGCCGCCTCGAGTTGGTCCGCCTGGGGGGCGGCGAGGCCGCCCTCCAGCGACATCGTGAGCAGGGGAAGCTGACGGCCCGGGAGCGGATCGAGCGCCTCCTCGATCCAGCCACGCCCTTCCTCGAGGTCGGGGCGTTGGCCGCCGATGGAATGTACGAGGGCGCCGCGCCCTCGGCGGGGATGGTGACCGGAATCGGCCGCGTCTCGGGGCGCGAGGTGATGGTCCTCGCCAACGACGCCACCGTCAAGGGCGGGACGTACTTTCCCCTCACGGTGAAGAAGCACCTCCGCGCCCAGGAGATCGCCGCCGAAAACCGGCTGCCGTGCGTCTATCTCGTGGACTCCGGGGGCGCCTTTCTCCCCCTGCAAGCCGAGGTGTTTCCCGATCGCGACCACTTCGGCCGCATCTTCTACAACGAGGCGCGGATGAGCGCCGCCGGGATTTCCCAGATCAGCGTGGTGCTCGGCTCCTGCACGGCGGGCGGCGCCTACATTCCGGCCATGAGCGACGAGACGGTGATCGTGAAGGGGCGCGGGACGATCTTCCTGGGCGGGCCGCCCCTCGTGAAGGCCGCCACCGGCGAGGTCGTCACCGCCGAGGAGCTGGGGGGCGCCGACGTCCACTGCCGCCTGAGCGGCGTCGCCGACCACTTCGCCCACGACGACGAGGACGCCCTGAGGCAGGCCCGGGAGATCGTCGCGCACCTGACCGCCCGGAAGGAGACGCCCTGGGAGGTCCGGGAGCCCGAGGAGCCGCGGTTCGACCCCAAGGAGCTCGCGGGGATCGTTCCCCGGAACCCGCGCAAGGCCTACGACGTTCGGGAGGTCATCGCGCGCCTGGTGGACGGCAGCCGATTCCACGAGTTCAAGGCCCTCTACGGGACGACGCTCGTGACGGGGTTCGCCCACCTCATGGGCTACCCCGTCGGCATCCTGGCGAACAACGGCGTCCTCTTCTCGGAGAGCGCGCTGAAGGCCACGCACTTCATCGAGATGTGCTGTCTGAGACGGACGCCCCTCGTCTTCCTCCAGAACATCACCGGCTTCATCGTCGGCAAGGAGTACGAACAGAAGGGAATCGCGAAGGACGGAGCGAAGATGGTCCACGCCGTGGCCAACGCCCAGGTGCCGAAGTTCACCGTGGTCATCGGAGGAAGCTTCGGCGCCGGGAACTATGGCATGTGCGGTCGGGCCTACGCGCCTCGGCAGCTCTGGATGTGGCCGAACGCGCGGATCTCGGTGATGGGGGGCGAGCAGGCGGCGTCGGTCCTCGCCCAGGTCAAGCAGGAGCAGCTGGAGCGCCAGGGGAAGGGCATGACCCCCGAGGAGATCGCGGCCTTCAAGGCGCCCACCCTCGCAAAGTACGAGGAGGAGGGGAGCCCCTACTACTCGACCGCGCGCCTGTGGGACGACGGCGTCATCCCTCCCGACGAGACGCGCACCGTCCTGGGTCTCGGCATCTCCGCGGCGCTGAACGCGCCCATCCCCGAGACCCGCTTCGGCGTGCTTCGGATGTGAACCGCCCCTACCTCGCGCTGCGCCACCGGGACTTCCGATGGCTGTGGCTCTCCCAGCTCGTCTCGCTGGCCGGCTCCCAGATGCAGGTCGTGGCCATCAACTGGCACATCTACCTGCTGACTCACTCGGCTCTGGCCCTGGGATTCGTCGGTCTCACCCGCGTGATTCCCATCGTGCTCTTCTCCCTCTGGGGAGGGATCGTTGCCGATCGGCGTGATCGCCGCCGCGTGATGATCGCGACCCAGAGCGCCATGGCCCTCGTGTCGGTCGCCCTCGCCCTTCTCGCGATGGGCGGCCACGACGCCGTGTGGGCGATCTATGCCCTGAACGCCGTCCAGGCTTCGGCCACGGCCTTCGACAACCCGGCGAGGCAGGCCCTCATCCCACGTCTCGTTCCGCGCGAGGACCTTCCCGGAGCCCTTTCCCTCAACCTGACGATGTTCCACCTGGCCATGATCGGCGGCCCCGGGCTCGCCGGCTTGCTGATCGCCGGACATGGTGCCGCGCTCTCGCCGATGGCGAACGCCGCCGCCGGGGCCGACACGGGGGCCCTGGCGCTCATCTACCTCTTGAACGCCATCTCGTTCCTCGGCGTCCTCCTGGTGCTCGCCACGATGCGGACCTCCGGTGGCGTTCTCGAGGCCGAGAGCGTCCGCGAGAGTCCCCTCACGTCCCTGCGTTCGGGGCTTCGCTTCGTCTTCACGACGCCGATCATGGTCTGGACGATGGCCCTCGACTTCTTCGCCACGTTCTTCGCCGGGTCGATGTCCCTTCTGCCCATCGTTGCCGACCAGGTCCTCCGAGTGGGGCCGGCCGGCTACGGATGGCTCGTCGCGGCCCCCGCCATCGGCGCCCTGGCGGGCTCCATCTACACGTCCCTCCGCGCCCTCCCACGCCGGCAGGGGAGGGTGCTTCTCTGGGCGATCGCCGCATACGGCGTCGCCACGATCGTCTACGGCCTGTCCCGCAGCTTCGTCCTGACGTTCGCCGCCCTCGCGGCCACCGGCCTGGCCGACGTGGTATCGACGGTGATCCGTCAGACGATTCGCCAGCTCATCACCCCGGACGCCCTGCGGGGGCGGATGACCTCGGTCAACATGATCTTCTTCATGGGCGGGCCGCAGCTCGGCGAGATGGAGGCCGGCCTCGTGGCGTCGCTGTTCGCCTCGGCCGCGGTCGGCGTCACCGTGTCGGTGGTCTCGGGAGGGCTGGCGACCCTGGCCGCCGCCGCCTACGTCGCCATCGCGACGCCCCTGGTACGGGAACACGAGTCGGGAGGTCCGCCGCCCCGCGCTGGCGCATGACCACCACCCGAGGGCATACTCCCCGGGTGGAGCTGGAGCGGCTCGAGATCGTCGTCGATGGCCCGGTGGCCCGCATCTGGCTGAATCGTCCGAGGGTCCGGAACGCCTTCGACGGTCTCATGGTCACGGAGCTCCGCAAGACGCTCTTCGATCTCCGGAGCCTCGACGCCGTCCGCGTCGTGGTCCTGGGCGGACGCGGGCCGTCCTTCTGTGCGGGAGCCGACGTTCAGTGGATGAAGGCCATGGCGGGCTTCACCCGCGACGAGAACCGACGCGAAGCCCAGGCCATGGCCGACCTGTTCTTCACCGTCTACGAGTCGCCGAAGCCCATCGTGGCGCGCATCCACGGCGCCGCCCTCGGCGGCGGAGCCGGCCTCGTGGCGGCCAGCGACATCCCCGTGGCGGCGCTCGGAACGCAGTTCGGCTTCACGGAGGTGCGCCTCGGGATCCTGCCGGCCGTGATCAGCCCCTACGTCATCGGCAAGATCGGCGAATCGGCGGCGCGGGAGCTGTTCCTCACGGGGGAGCGGTTCGAGGCCGTGCGGGCCCTCGAGATCGGCCTCATCCGGGCCGCGGTTCCCGAGGAGGACCTGGACGCGACGGTCGACAGGCGCGTCCAGGAGCTCCTCAAGGCCGGCCCGCGGGCGGTGGCCGAGGCCAAGGCTCTCATCCGCGAGGTCGCCTTCCGTCGCGTCGAGGACGTCCAGGAGTACACCGTGGAGCGCATCGCCGACGTCCGCACCTCTAGCGAAGGTCAGGAGGGGATGCGGGCCTTCCTCGAGAAGCGCAAGCCGAGCTGGGAGCGATAGCCCAGGGATGCCCTTTCGCAAGGTCCTGATCGCGAACCGCGGCGAGATCGCCGTCCGCATCGCTCGAACGTGCCGCGCGATGGGGATCCCCACGGTGGCTGTCTACTCCGACGCCGACGCGGGGGCTCTCCACGTCCGCGAAGCCGACGAGGCCCTTCCGATCGGACCCGCGGAAGCGATGCGGTCCTACCTCGACATCGATGCGATCGTCGGGGCCGCCTTGAAGAGCGGCGCGGACGCTCTCCACCCCGGCTACGGCTTCCTGAGCCAGAACGGCGATTTCGCCGACGCGGTCGCTCGCGCGGGCCTCGTCTTCATCGGCCCGCCCGGAGACGTCCATCGCAGGATGGGCGACAAGCGCGGGGCCCGTCGCCTGATGGCGAAGAGCGGCGTTCCGGTCATCCCGGGCTATGACGGCGAGGACCAGAGCGACGCGGACCCTCGCGGCGGAAGCCGAGGGGATCGGTTGGCCCGTGATCCTGAAGCCGTCGCGTGGCGGCGGCGGGAAGGGGATGCGGGTCGTGTCGCGGGCCCAGGATTTTTCGGCCGCGCTCCACGCCTCGCGTCGGGAGGCGCTCGCGGCGTTCGGCGACGACGCAATGGTTCTCGAGCGTTTCGTCGAGCGTCCGCGTCACGTGGAGGTCCAGGTCCTGGCCGACGGCCGGGGCCAGGTCGTTCACCTCGGCGAACGCGAGTGCTCGATCCAGCGCCGCCACCAGAAGGTGGTCGAGGAGACGCCGAGTCCGGCCCTCGATTCGGAGAGCCGAGCGTCTCTTTGGGCGGCCGGCGTCTCCGCGGCCCGCGCCGCGTCGTATCGGAACGCCGGGACCGTCGAGTTCCTGCTCGACGCCTCCGGGCGCTTCTTCTTCCTGGAGATGAACACCCGCCTTCAGGTGGAGCACGCCGTGACGGAGGCCGTGACCGGCCTCGACCTGGTACGTCTCCAGATCGAGATCGCCGCCGGGAGCGCGCCCCTGGCCCAGTCCGACGTCACCCTCCGCGGCCACGCGCTGGAGTGCCGGGTCTACGCCGAGGACCCCGCGCGCGGCCATCTGCCTTCCGCCGGGACCGTGCTGCACCTCGTGCCCCCCGAGGGGCCCGGCGTTCGCTTCGACTCGGGTGTGGGCGTCGGCTCGGAAGTGAGCGTCCACTACGACCCGATGCTGGCCAAGGTCATCACCTGGGGGCGGGACCGAGCCGAGGCCGTCGCGCGCATGCAGGCGAGCCTCGAGCGAATGGTGTTGCTGGGCGTAGCCACGAACCTTCGGCACCTCCGGAAGATCCTGGCGCATCCGGCGTTCCAGGCCGGGGCGTTGCACACGGGCTTCCTCGACGAGCACCTGGCCGCGACCGACGAGACTCCGCCCCCGCCGCCCGAAGCCATTGCCGCCGTGCTCGGCGCCCTGTCGGCACGGGGCGGGACGTCGCCCACGGGACCCACGGCTGCGGCCGATCCATGGGGCACGATGGGCCCCTGGCGGCTCACGTGAGGGTGCGGGTGGCGGGCGAGGAGCACCGCGTCGAGGTCCGCTCGTCGGCGGAGGGGCCACGGGTGGTCGTGGACGGGACCGCGTTCGCCGTGGACGTCTCACCGGTGAGCCCGGGAATCTTCCTGCTGCGCCATGACGGCGTCGTCGAGACGTTCCATTGCGTTCGCGCGGACCGCACGATCCATCTCTCCTGGCGGGGCTCGGTCTACCGCCTCGAAGAGATCGACGAGGACGGTGCCTCGGGCCACCGCGCGCCCGCCGGGACGCTGGAAGCGCCGATGCCGGGGAAGGTCACGGCCGTCCGCGTGGGGATCGGCGACCGCGTCTCGAGAGGAGACGAGGTCCTGGTGGTCGAGGCCATGAAGATGGAGAACGCGGTCCGCGCGCCGCGCGACGGCCAGGTGAAGGGGTTGCGCGTGAAGGTGGGGGACGCCGTGGCCGCCGGCCAGGTCCTCGCAGAGCTGGAGTAACGCGTTGAGACCCGTGGTGGCGCCTCTGCTCGCCCTCGTTCTGGCCGGCTGCGGCGGAACGGACACCACCGGACCCTCGTCCGCGGAATGGGCGGGGTCCTGGGCCTACTCTCACCTGGCGAGCGGCAACGGGACGACATGCAGCGAGACGGGCGCGATCCAGTTCGAGTCCGTCGGCTCCCGCGTTGCCGGCACGTTCAGCGGTCGAGGCGGCTGCGAAAGCGCCTCCGTCTCCCTCGACTACGCGAAGTCGGGGCTGTCGAGCGGGCAGGTCGAGGGTGACGGCGTGGTGTTTACCCTCACGGCGAGCCTGGAGTCGTGTCTGTATCAAGGGAAGCTCGAAGCCGGCGCCACCGACCGGGCGAGCGGGACGCTCGTCTGCACCCCTGCCGACGGGGGGGCGCCCCACCCAGGGCTCCTGGTCCATGAGGCGATAGGACATGGGATCGCTACCCACCCGAGTGACCGTCGTCGAGGTCGGACCGCGTGACGGCCTGCAGAACGAGGCCGCCACGGTTCCGCCGGAGGACCGGGTCGCGTTCTGCCAGGCGCTGATCGAGGCGGGTCTCCCCGTGGTCGAGGTGGGCGCCTTCGTCTCGCCGCACGCCGTGCCCCAGATGGCGGGCACCGACGAGGTCCTGCGACGCCTCGGCGCCCGCGCGGGCGTGCGCATGCCCGTGCTCGTGCCGAACCGGACCGGCTTCGATCGCGCCCGCTCGGCCGGAGCCCGTGAGATCGCCGTCTTCACGGCCGCGAGCGAGACGTTCAACAGGCGGAACATCAATGCCACGATCGACGAGTCCTTCGCGCGCTTCGCCGAGTTCGTTCCCGAGGCCCGGCGCGAGGGAATGTGGGTGCGCGGGTACGTCTCGACCTGCTTCGGCTGCCCCTACGAAGGCGCCGTGGCTCCCGCAAGGGTCGTCGACGTGGCCCGGCGCCTCGTGGACGCGGGGTGCCACGAGGTCTCCATCGGCGACACCATCGGCGTCGCCGTTCCGACGCAGGTGAGCGACGTCGTCGACCGCCTGAGAGCGCAAATCCCGATCGCAGCCCTCGCGGTTCACTTTCACGATACCCGCGGAACCGCTCTTGCCAATGTCCTGGCCGCGCTCCAGAGCGGGATCTCGACGGTCGACAGCTCGGCCGGGGGGCTGGGAGGATGCCCCTACGCCCCCGGGGCCAGCGGCAACCTCGCGACCGAGGACCTGCTCTACATGCTCCACGGCATGGGGATCGAGACGGGCGTCGATCTCGAGAAGGTGGCGGCCGCGTCCCGGGCGCTGGCGCCCAGGCTCGGTCGGGCCCTCCCGAGCCGCTATCTCCAGGCCTCGGCCTCGCCGTAGGGGAGCCCTAGTCGGGGCGCCCCATCTTCCGCAGCAGCTCCTGAAAGCGGGGCTCGTTCTTCAGGGCGCCCAGCTCGGGCTCGACCTTCAAGAAGGCCATCCAGCCGGAGCGCTCGCGCCGCGCTGCCTCGAGATCGGCGAGGGCTTCGTCGTTCTGGTCCAGGCCCACGTGGACCAGGGCGCGGTAGAACGCCGGGACGTAGTGCTCCCTGGCCAGGGCTTCGAGCCGGGCCAACGTCGCCCGGCCGCGGTCGCGATCTCCCGAGGCGCCGTAGGCGTAGCCCAGCCATGCCATGGCCCACGGGTTCGACGAGGAGTCCGACAGGGCCCGCTCGGCCTCAGGAATGGCCCGCTTCCACTCGTGACGCTGCCAGTGACACTGAGCGAGGGTGAGGCGCGCCACGAAGGCCGTCGGCTCGGCCTCGAGGACCTTCCGCAGCTCGACGATGGCGGCCTCGTACCGGCGCGCGTAGTAGAGGGCACGGCCCAGGTTCAGCCCGGCTTCCCGCGACCAGGGGTCCAGCTCACGCCCACGTTGCGCCTCGGAGACCGAGTCGTCGAAACGCTCCATCGCCGCGAGGAGCAGAGCGCGAGAGCCCCGCACGCCGGCCAGGCTCGGGCTGCGAGCCAGGATGCGGCGCAGCCGACCGTCGCCCTTTGCCCAGTCGCCGTCGTAGCCGATCTCGACGAGGGCCAGCGTAGCCTCGGCCGCGTCCAGTCGCGGATCGAGCTCCAGCGCCCGGAGGGCCGCGTCGCGGGCCCTTTGGGCCGCCTCCCGCGCCGGCGCGGCCTCGAGGCCCGGCGCTCCCAGCCCCCAGAGGCTTTCCGCCAGGCCCGCGTGCCCCTCCGCGTACGAGGGGTCGAGGCGCACCGATTCCTCGAACAGGGTCAGCGCTTCGCCGATGGCCTGCGGGCTCCCGTTCGCCAGAAGCCCTCGGCCGCGCAGGGCCGCCTCGTGGGCTCGCGGGTCGACGCTTTCATGCGCGCGGAGGCGCGCCCGCTCCTGGGGTGTCGAGGCTACTTGAAGGGTTTCGACGACGTCCTCCGCGACCGCTCGGCCCAGGGACGGGATCTCGCTCCGGGCCCCCTCGTGGCTCCGTGCCAGGAGGGTCCGCGCGGCCTCCGGGTCGATCACCTCGACGTCGACGCGCCAGTGATCGGGGGACAGATGCAGGGAGCCCCGGACCAGGGCGTCCACGTTCAGCTCCCCGGCGATCTCCGCGGGCGTCTTCTGTGTCCGCCGGTACGTGAGGGCGGAGGCTTGCGACGTCGCACGGACGGCGCTCACCTCCGCGAGGCGGCCGATGATCTCCTCGGTGAGGCCGTCGGCGACGTGCTCCTGCGAGGGATCCGCGTCGGCGTACTCCAACGGGAGGACCGCCACGCGCGTGAGGCCCGCGGTCTCGGAGCGCTTCGCCAGCAAGCGGATCCCCGTGGCCGCGAGGGCCAGGATCACGAGGCCGGCGCCGAGCACCCATCGGAACCGGCTTCGGCTCGGCTCCCTGGGGACGGGAAGCAGGCGCGGAAGAGGCTCCGGCTCGAGCGGGGCCCGCGATGCCACGGGCTCGGCGTCGGTGCGCAATACGGGCGCGACGAACCGGTAGCCCCGGCGTGGCACCGTCTCCACGAACCGGGGGTTGTCCGCCGCGTCCCCCAGGGCGTCTCGAAGGCGGTTCACGGCGGCGTCGAGGCCGTGGTCGAAGTCCACGAAGCTGTCGGCGGGCCACAGCCGATCCCGGAACTCCTCGCGGGTGACCAGCTCGCCTCCGCGCTCGAGGAGCATGGCGAGGATCGCGAAGGGCCGGCCGCGCAGGCGCACCCGCATCCCCTGCTTCAGCAGCTCCTGTGTCGCGAGATTGGCCTCGAAGACCCCGAACCGGACGCTTCTGGGGAGTACGGGTGGCGTCGCCATCGAAGGGGGGGATTCTAGCACCCCCCACAAGGCCCGGTGAGGAATTTACGTAATAGTCTTTAAATCAGCGTGATAGCGAGTGAGGTTCTTCGCGCGCTACCACGCCGCCCTTGATCACGAGAAAGACCCTCTCGAGCAGCGCCACATCGGCCGTGGGATCCCCGGCCACCGCGATGAGGTCCGCCTTTGCTCCGGGCGCCAGGGTGCCAAGGGTGCCGGCCTGACCCAACATCGCGGCCGCGCTCGAGGTCGCCGACCGGATCGCGTCGGCGGGCGTCATGCCCAGGCGCACCATCTGGGAGAACTCGGCGGCGATGGAGGACGACCATGGCGCGCCGCCGATGTCGGTGCCGAAGGCGATCTTCACGCCGGCCTTGAGGGCCTTCCGGAACGAGGGCTCGTGGACCGCCGCTCGCGCGCGGTCGCGCCGTCCTGCCGCGGTTTCCTCGGGCGCCCAGTCGCCGTAGTAGACGCCCAGCGTCGGGCAGTACCACGTTCCCTGCCGGACCATCTGTGCCACGGCGGCGTCGTCGAGGTCGAGGCCGTGCTCGATGGAGTCGCAGCCGCCGTCGAGGGCGCGGTGAAGTCCTTCGCCGCCGTAGGCATGACAGGCGACCTTCCGGCCCCAGCCGTGGGCTTCGTCCACGATGGCCTTGAGCTCCTCGACCGTCAGCGTCGGCTGCGAGACGAGCTTCCCCGAGGCGTCCAGCCAGGACCGGTGGGTCATGTAGACCTTGATCCAATCGGCCCCCTTGTCGAGCTGCTCGCGCGCCGCCCGGCGCGCCTCGACCGGGCCGTCGACGATCCGCACGCCCTTGGGGAGCGTCAGCTCCGGCGCGTACCCCTCGAGGGGATATCCCCCCGTCGTCGAGATCCCCAGCGTGGCCACGAACATCCGGGGCCCGGGAATGATCCCCGCGTCGATGGCCTCCTTGATTCCCACGTCTCCGTACCCCGCGCCCTCGGTGCCCAGATCGCGAATCGTCGTGAAGCCCTGCTCGAGGGCGCGACGTGCCGCCACGCCGGCGCGGATCGCTCGGAACGCGATCCCCTGGTTGAGGATGTTGGCGTCGTATCCCCCCTCCGCCGGGTCTTCGCCCTGGAGGAAGACGTGGGTGTGGGCGTCGATCAACCCGGGAAGGACCGTGGCGTCCGCCAGGTCGATCACGCGGGCCCCGGCCGGTATCGTCGCCTCGGCCCCGACGCTCTCGATCACGTCTCCGCGCACGACGATGGTCTGGTTCGCCCGCGTGGGGCCGCCGCGACCGTCGATCACGTGCCCGGCGCGCAGGACCAGCACGGGCTTCGGGAGGGTGGCCGACCCGGCGGCCAGGAGCCCGACGAGGAGCGGGTTCAGCATCCGGGGACTATAGCACCGCGCCGCCGCCCCACCGTCCGGTCGGCAGGGCCGTGCGTTGACACCCTCGAAAGCCGGCACCTAGAATCGACGCATGACTCCGGCGGAGCGTTGGGTCGAGTCGGCTGCGGCGACGGTGCGTCCCGACCGCGTCGTCTGGTGCGACGGGTCCGAAGCCGAGAACGAACGCCTCGTCGCCCGGATGATCGACGACGGAACCCTCCTGCGCCTTCACGAGACGAGGGCGCCGGGATCCACGCTCCACCGCAGCCACCCCTCGGACGTGGCGCGTACCGAGCACCTGACCTTCATCTCGAGCCGCTCCCGCGACGGAGCCGGCCCCACCAACAACTGGATGTCTCCCGCCGACGCCCGGGCCAAGGTGGGCCCGCTGTTCGACGGCGTGATGAAGGGTCGGACGCTGTACGTCGTTCCTTACGTCATGGGCCCCCTCGGCTCGCCCTTCAGCAAGGTCGGAATCGAGGTCACCGACAGCCCCTACGTCGTGGCCAGCATGCGGATCATGACGCGCATGGGGGCCGCGGCCCTCGAGCAGCTCGGGGGCGGCGACGAGTTCGTGCCGGGGCTCCACTCCGTCGGCGACCTGTCGCCCGACCGGAGGTTCATCGTCCACTTTCCCGAAGAGCGCCTCATCTGGAGCGTGGGCTCCGGGTACGGAGGGAACGCCCTCCTGGGGAAGAAATGCTTCGCGCTCCGCATCGCCAGCACCATGGCGCGGGACCAGGGGTGGATGGCCGAGCACATGCTCATCCTGGAGCTCGACGCTGCCGAGCGGCGAGGTCCACTACATCGCGGCCGCCTTCCCGTCGGCCTGCGGCAAGACCAACCTGGCCATGCTGGTCTCGCCTCTCGAGGCGCAGGGATACAAGGTCCGCACCGTCGGCGACGACATCGCGTGGATCCGGCCGGGGCCCGACGGCCGCCTCTGGGCCGTCAACCCCGAGGCGGGGTTCTTCGGCGTGGTGCCGGGCACGGGCCCCGAGACCAACCCCAACGCCATGGCGACCATCGCCCACGACACGATCTTCACCAACGTGGCGGTCACGCCCGACGGCGTCCCGTGGTGGGAGGGGAAGGACAAGAGCCCGCCGGCGGATCTCCTCGACTGGCAGGGCAAGCCCTGGAATCGGACCGGCAAGGCGGCGCACCCCAACTCCCGTTTCACCGTCCCGGCGCGGCAGTGCCCCAGCATGTCCAGCCGGTGGGAGGATCCGCAGGGCGTGCCGCTTTCGGCCATCGTCTTCGGCGGCCGCCGCGCCCACGTGGCGCCGCTGGTCTTCGAGGCTTTCGACTGGAACCACGGCGTGTTCGTGGCTGCCACGATGGGATCCGAGACGACGGCGGCGGCCACGGGCAAGGTCGGCGTGGTGCGCCGCGATCCCATGGCCATGCTTCCGTTCTGCGGCTACAACATGGGCGACTACTTCGGCCACTGGCTGAAGATGGGAAAGGCGGTTCCGAAGCCCGCCGGCGATCTTCCACGTCAACTGGTTCCGCACGGGATCCGACGGCTCGTTCCTCTGGCCCGGCTACGGCGAGAACCTGCGCGTCCTTCTCTGGATGATCGACCGCATCCAGGGACGGGCCCAGGCAACCGAGACCCCGATCGGCCTCGTTCCCACCCCCGAGGCGCTGAACCTCGACGGCCTCGACGTCTCGAAGTCGGCCCTCGAGGCGCTGCTGCGCGTGGACCGCGACGAGTGGGGTGCCGAGGTTCCCGCGATTCGCGAGTTCTTCGATCGATTCGGCGACCGCCTCCCGCGCGAGCTGGACGGCGCCCTCGATTCCCTCGCCCAGCGCCTCGGCGCCACCGCGACGGCCTGACGCGTTGATCCGGCGTTTGGCCCTCGCCGGCGTCCTTGCCATCCCGATGGCGGCGCCGCGCCCGGCCGGCGCGGAGATCGTCGTGCTGGTCTCCGCGAACGCCGAGTGGAAGGCGCTGGCCCACTCCGCGAGCGACGTCATGGGCGCGCCGTCGCCCTATGGCGAATGGTTCACGCGGCGGGTGAGGGCCGGGACGAGCGACGTCCGCGTCGTGTTCTTTCACGGAGGCTGGGGGAAGATCTCGGCCGCCGCGTCCACCCAGTACGCCGTCGACCGGTGGAAGCCCGAGCTCCTCGTGAACCTGGGCACGTGCGGGGGCTTTCGCGGGGCGATCCACAAGGGGGACGTCCTCGCCGTCGACCGGACCGTCGTGTACGACATCGTCGAGATGATGGGGGACGCGGCCGAGGCCATCGCCGATTACACGACCGACATCGATCTGACGTGGGCCAGGGGGGAGGATCCCCCGGGCGTGCGTCGCGGCCTCCTCCTCTCGGCCGACCGCGACATCCAGGCTGCCGACGTGCCACGCCTGTCGAGCCAGTACCACGCCGTCGCGGCCGACTGGGAGTCCGGAGCCATTGCCTGGGTGGCGCGAGCCAACCGGACGCCGGTCCTCATCCTTCGCGGCGTGACGGATCTCGTGGACGAGACCGGAGGCGAGGCCTACGGCAACCCCGAGCTCTTCGAGGCCGGCTCTCGCTCTGTCATGGCGAACCTGGTCGACCAGCTACCGGCGTGGCTCGTCCGGTGGCGAGCCGCTCATCCCCCCGGGCGCTAGCGAGGATCCTCCGGGCTCAGGCCGCGCTGGCGTCGGCGCTCGCCGAGACGGCGGTCAGATCCTTGAGGACGTCGGCGACCCGGCCGTAGCGGCGGCCCGGCTCCTTCTCCATGCAGCGCAGGATGAGAGCCTCGAGCTCTTCCGAGATCTTCGGGTTCCGGCTCCGCGGCTTCGGCGGCGCGTTCTGGATGTGGGCCAGGACCGTTGCCATCGGGTTGTCCATCTTGAACGGAAGCGTGCCGGTGAAGACCTCGAAGAGGACGACACCGAGGGAATAGATGTCCGTCCGGAAGTCCACAGGGTGGCCCTGCGCCTGCTCCGGAGCCATGTAGTCGGGCGTGCCCATGACCGTTCCGTCGGTCGTCAGCCCTCCCGAGCCCGCCTTCACCTCGACGCCCCGGGCGATGCCGAAGTCCATGATCTTCAGCTCGCCCGTCTCGGGGAGGATCAACATGTTCTGCGGCTTGATGTCCCTGTGGATCACGCCCTGGCGGTGCGCGGCGTCGAGCCCCTGACACATCTGCTTGGCGATGCGCAGCCCGACGCCGGCCGGAAGAGCGCCCTTGTTCTGGATCAGGTCCTTGAGCGTGACACCGTCCAGGTACTCCATGGAGATGTACGGCGTGCCGTCGGTCTCGCCGAAATCGTGGGTGCGGAGGACGTTCCGGTGGGTGATCTTCCGGGCCAGCTTGGTCTCGTGCTTGAAACGGTCCAGCAGCGACGGGTCTTCCTTGACGACCTCCGGTCGCAGGACCTTCACGGCCACGATCTCGTCGAGCTGGCGATCGTGTGCCCGGTAGACGGCGCCCATTCCCCCCTTGCCGAGCAGCCCCATGACCTCGTAGCGTCCCGCGAAGACGCCTCCCTTCTCGATCTTGACGCCGGGCTGCGTCGGCACGGCCGCGATGGCGGCCGTCGGCCCGTTGTCCATGTCGAGGGTCGGGAGGCCGCTCCCCGTCTGGACGGCTCCCCTCCGCATCATCGTGATGCCCTCGCGGAGGAAGCCGATCATCTGCTCCTTCTCGCGCAGGTCCGCCAGGAGGCTGTTGAAGGCGCGTGCCAACACGCCGATCTCGTCCGCCGTCGCCACCGTCACCGCTCCCGAGTAGGAACCGTCCCGCGCCCGCTCCACCAGGCTCGCGAGCGTCCGCACGGGTCCGGTGATCCGAGACGCCGCGAAGTACGCGATCACGAGGGCCACCGCCATGACGACCAGGGAGACCGCGATGAGGCTGTTGCGGAAGCGCGTGAAGGAAGCCATCTCGTCGCGCAGGCTGCGGAGCGCCACCACCGACCCGACGACCTCGCCCGAAGCCGACTTCAGCGGGACGGAGACACCCACGTGGCGTTCGCCGCCCAGGTCCACCTCGAAAGGCTCGCCGCCTCCCCCGGCGAGCTCGGGCCCACCCAGGACGGCGCGCAGGGCGCCTTCCTTGGGGCCGAGGGACGAAACCGACGAGCTGGGGTGGCTGGCCCTTCAGTTGGGTCAGGTAGGCGATCTCGCTGTGGGTGATCTTGCGGATGTCGCTGGCCAGCGTCTCGTTGATTCCGTAGCCCGCGATGAGGACGCCGACGATGTCGGCCCCGAACTGCATCGGCACGGAGACCGCGTGGAACAGCTTGTCTCCCTGGCGCCAGACCGTGGCCGACTCCTCCCCCTCGAGGGGCTTCATCACCACCGGGTCCTTCGAGAGGTCCTGTCCCTGGGCCCCGGGGCGGTCGCTTCGCGCGATGACGATCCCCGACGGGTCCGTGGCCACGAAGAAGTCGGCGCCCAGGTCCTTGCCGCGCTCCTGCAGCATGTCGTAGACGGTCGCCTGGTCCGACGTGATCGCCGCCTTGAACGCGGGATCGTTGCCGAGAACGCGCACCCCCAGCTTGAGCTTGTTGTACCGGTCGGCCTGGAACGCGTCCCAGACGCCGCGTGTCTCGGACAGCGCCTGGTCGATCTTTGCGTGGGCCAGCCGGTCGGCCTGGAGCGTCGTGAACGCCAGCGTCGTCCCCACAAGGGCCATCACGAGCAGGCTCACGAAGAGGAGGATCTTCTGGGTCAATCCCATGAGCGGGCTCAGTACTTGTCGTCGGCCGGCGCCGAGTAGTCCTTGCCGAACTTGTTCTTGTGCGCCGCCTTCTTGAAGGACGAGGCGTCCAGGGCCAGCTGCGCTCCCGTCTTCCCCTCGGACGTGACGACGACGTCGAGCTCGGCCTCGCCTCCGCGCTCGTGCCAGGCCTTCAAGAGGTACTTCCCCGCGGGAACGTTCTCGATGGCGAAGGCTCCGTCGGCGGACGCCTTGGCGAAGTACGGGTTGTCGCGCACGACGACGATGGCGCTCATCTGTGGGTGGATGTTGCAGTAGACGCGGGCGATTCCCGCATGCTGGAAGGTCCACGAGCCGCTCTTCGGCCGCTTGTACAGGTCCAGGTCGAAGCGGTTCTCGCCCGACACCGAGAAGACGTTGTGGAAGATCGGATCCTCGTTGGGGAACTCCACCGTTCCGCCCACGGGGATCACGACGACGCGCGGCGAGAAGGACTTCGCCTTCATCGTCATCGTGACCTTCACCGGCTTGGGGCTTGCCTTGACGCCCTCGAGGTAGACGACGGTCTCGGAGAGGTCGGCGGCGGGACGGCCTCCCTTCTCGACGACGGAGACCGTTCCGCTCACGGTGCCGGCGGACGCCGATGAGGCCCCGATGACGAACGCGAGGGCCCAGGCTCCACGCAGCGCAGCACCTCCAAGAAACGGCGCGATTGTAACCTAGAATGCTCCCCATGCTCCTCGCGCCGATCCTCCTGGCCGCCGCGATCGACGGGGAAGCGGCGCTCCGCCACGCCTCGCAGCTGGCCGCCCTCGGTCCCCATCCCTGGGGCTCGCCGCGGAACAACTTCGCGGCCCAGTACGTGGCCGCGCAGTTTCGAGAGGCCGGGCTTGCCGAGGTGCACCTCCAGGACTTCGAGAGCCACGGCATCCGGGGCTCCAACGTCATCGGCGTGCTTCGGGCCGTGGGACCCGAGTTCGTCGTCGTCGGTGCCCACCACGACACCGCTCCCGAGGCGCCCGGAGCGTACGACGACGGCGGCGGCGTCGGCGTGCTCATCGAGACGGCCCGGGCCCTGGCGCGCGAGAAGAACCGGCCGCGGACGCTGGTCTTCGTCTCGTTCGACGGGGAGGAGGCCTGGTCCACGGGGAAAGGCACGACAACGGGCTCCCGAGCCTACGTGGCGGCTCTCGGATCCGACGCGCGACAGCTCGTCGCGGCCTTTGTCGTCGAGATGTGCGGTTGGAAGGGGGGAGCTCCGAACCTCCAGACGATCGCCTACGCGGACCCGCTCCGCCCCGGAGGCTCGGTCGTCGCCCCGCGCTGGGTGGTCGCCGCCGCGCTCGAGGGCTCGTCGGACGCCGGCGTTCCCTTTCGCGTCGGGGACCCCATCGTGCCCTGGATCTACCAGGCCGCTGTCCGGGTCTTCCGTGTCGATTCCTACGGCGACGATCTCTCGTTCCTCCAGGCGGGCCTCCCCGCCGTCTTCGCTTCGGACTCCTCCTTCGCGGCCTTCTACCCCTGGTACCACCAGCCCACCGACACGGCCGACAAGCTCGACGCCGCGTCTCTCGCGCGGATGGGACAAGCGGTGCGCGGAGCGGTGGGGGCGCTCGCCGTGGCCCCTCGAGGCCCGGCCCTCGAGCCCACGTGGTTCTCGGTGTTCGGGACGGTGCTGGGCACGTTGCCGCTCGCCGCCCTCGCGCTCTTCTCCGTGCTGCCCGGTCTGGCCGCGGCGCGGTCGACGCCGGGCCTCGCCTTCCCCGCGCGCCTGGCCCAGGCCGGGGCATTCGGCGTCCTCTTCTGGCGTCACCCGATCCCCGCGCTCTCGGTCTTCCTCCTCCCGAACCTCCTCCCGCGCCTTCAGGTCGCAGCCGCCCGTCGATGGTGGGCCGCGATCGTAGCCTTTGCGCCGGCTCTTTCCGTTTCGATCCTCGGCCTCCTGGCCTGGCGGCGCGATTTCATCCAGGGCTCTTTCGTCGCCCCGTGGGAGCTGGCTCTGGCTCTCTCCGCCCTGGCCCTTCTCCTCGTGGGCCGGCGCGGTCCGCCGCCCCCCAAGTTCAAGAAGACGAAGCGCCCTTCTCGGTGAACCGGACGGCGCTGTGGTACTTTCTGCGCCATGAGCGTTCTTGCCGCGTCGGCCTGCGCCTGGATTCTTCTCCAGGCCGGGGCTCCCGAGACGCTTCGCGTCGGTCTCGACCCGCGCTCGCCCCCGGCATCGTTCGTTCCGGGAGCCAACTACTCCTACGACGAGACGCGTCAGCCGCCCCTCATGGGCGAGGAGGCCCTTCGACGCCTCGAGGGGTTCGAGATCGACGTCATGAAGGCCCTCGCGGGGCGCCTCGGCATGAACGCGCGCGTCGTTCCCACGTCCTGGTTCGCTCTCGAGCGTGGTCTACTCGACGGTCGCTACGACGTCATCCTCGGCTCGTGGACCCCGAGCGACCGCACCCCGAAGGGGATCGTCGCGTCCATTCCCTACTACGATTGGGGCCTCGTGGTCGCGGTCCGGGCCGACGATGGGCGGATCCGAACCCTGGCGAACCTGGCCGGCCTCAAGATCGGCCACATCCCCGATCCGGCCGTGGACCGCGCCCTGCGCGAGCTGGACACGGGCCTGGGCGTCGGATCCGTCCTCATCCGCGACAACGGGGCCCTGCTCTTCGACGATCTCAAGGCGGGAACCATCGACGCCGTCATCTTCGATTCTCCCTACGTCCGGTGGCGGGTCTCCCAGGATCGGTCCCTCCGGGTCGTGGGGGAGCCCCTCAACCGGCTCGGATACCACGTCGGAGTCCGCCGCGAGGACACGGCCCTCCTCGTTCGCATCAACGCCGCGATCCAGACCTTCCGCGACTCCGACGAATCGCGCCAGGTCCGGCGGAAATGGGAGAGCGGACCGTAGGGGCTGGCCCTCGCCGCCTCGCGATCAGCCTCCCGCGATCGCCGGCACGATGGCCACCACGTCGCCGGTCTTCAGGACGGTGGCCTTGTCCTGGAGGAAGCGGACGTCCTCGTCGTTGACGAAGATCCGCACGTAGCTCCGCAGCTTGCCCGACGCGTCGCAGAGGCGGTCCTGCAGCCCCTTGTGTCGCGCCTCGAGAGCCTCGACGAGACCCGCCACGTCGTCGGCCTCGACGGACACCTCGTCGGCTCCCCCGGTCAAGGACCGGAGCGGCGCGGGAATCTGCACGCGAATGGACATGACTGTCTCCCCCTGAAGTCAGACGAAATCGAGCGGCTCCTCTTCGAATGCCTGGACCGCGTCGCGGAAGACCCATGCGGTCGGTGTTCCCCGCTCCCCCTTCTCCACGCCGATGACCACGTGGAAGACGCCGTCGGAGAGCCCCTCGGCGGCGATCCGCCGATCGGTTTCCGACGGCCGCGCCGGATGGTCGGGGTGGCTGTGATAGTACCCGATGATCTCGAGACCACCGCTCCGGGCCTCGCGCTGGATTCCGATCAGCTCCTCGGGAGCGATCTGGTAGCGCACACGCGGCAGCTCGGTCTCGCGGTTCCGGGCGCGGATCGCCCGCACGGCTCGATGAGGGTCGGCTCTGGCGGCCAGGAGGACGCCGCACGCCTCGAAGGGATATCCCTCCAGCGCGTGGGCCACCATGGCGTCGGCCTCGGCCCGGGAGATCCTCACCGCGATGCGCGCCCTCCGGGCGCCAGGTAGCGCTCGCCCCCGTCGGGCAACAGGACGACGACGACGCCCGAGGAGAGGGAGCGCGCCACCTCGCGGCCCGCCCAGAGGGCCGCCGCCGCCGAGTGGCCGACCAGCAGGCCGGTCGCCCCGAGGGTCTCGCACCAGACCTCGTAGGCGTTCTCCGTGGAGGCCGACAGCTTGTCGTCGTGGACGATCGGGTCGTAGATCTCGGGCACGATCGCCGACGCCATGTGCTTCATTCCCTCGAGGCCGTGGAGTGGCTCGTCGGGCTCGACCGCCACGACCCGCACCCGCGGGTTGCGCTCGTGAAGGAACCGTCCCGTCCCCATGATCGTTCCCGAGGTGCCGAGCCCGGCGACGAAGTGGGTGATCCGGCCGCCCGTCTGCTCCCAGATCTCCGGCCCCGTGGTCCGATAGTGGGCCAGGGGATTGGCGGGGCTCCGATACTGGTCGGCGTAGAAGTAGCGCTGGGGCGCGGCCGCGACGCGCTCGCGCACCGCCAGGAGGGCGCCGTCGGAGCCGGAGAACGCGTCGGTGATCGTGATCCTGGCGCCGTAGGCGCGGCAGAGGCGCTTCCGATCCTCCGAGACGCTCGCCGGCATCACGAGCTCGACCGGGTAGCCCTTGGCGCGTCCCACGAGGGCCAGGCCCACGGCCGTGTTGCCCGACGACGAATCGATGATGGTCTTGCCCGGCGCCGAGCGCCCCGCTGCGCTCTCCCTCGGTGACGAGCGACAGGGCCGTCCGGTCCTTGACCGAGCCGCCGGGGTTGAACCACTCGCACTTGCCCCAGAGCTCGACACCGTCGGGGATCCCGTCCAGCTGGAGGCGCACGAGGGGCGTGTTGCCGATGGCCTCGAGGATCGAGGGGAGCGTCGGGAGCTGACGCCGCCGTCTCCAGGCTCATGCCTCCACGGTCTCCTCCCGAGGCCTGGGCTCGAAGTGGCAGGACCACGCCAGGTCGGCGACCTCTCGGATGGTCGGCGCGTCGCCGCAGAGGGCGCAGCGGGGGTCGCGGCGCACCGGTATTCCTTGAAGGTCATCGCGAGGGCGTCGTAGGTCAGCAGGCGGCCCACGAGGGGCGTCCCCGCGCCCAGGATCGCCTTGATCGCCTCGGTGGCCTGGATGAGACCGATGACGCCCGGGAGCACGCCGAGCACGCCGGCCTCGTCGCAGGAAGGGGCGAGCTCGGTGGGCGTCGGCTCCGGGAAGAGGCAGCGGTAGCACGGTCCCTTGCCGGGCACGAAGATCGAGGCCTGGCCGTCGAAGCGGTAGATGCTGCCGTAGACGTTGGTCTTGCCCGACAGCACCGCGGCGTCGTTGACGAGGTACTTGGTGGTGAAGTTGTCGCAGCCGTCGACGATCACGTCGTAGGGGGCGAGGACGTCCATGACGTTGGACGAGTCGAGGCGAAGGTCGTGGCGCACGACCTTCACGTCGGGGTTGAGGGCCGCGATGGTGGCGGCTCGCCGACTCGGTCTTGGGCCGCCCGACGGTGGCCGTCGTGTGAAGCACCTGGCGCTGCAGGTTGGTCAGGTCGACGACGTCGGAGTCGAGGAGGCCGAGGGTGCCCACCCCCGCGGCCGCGAGGTAGAGGCCGGCGGGGGAGCCGAGGCCGCCCGCGCCCGACCAGCAGCACCTTCGAGTCCGAGGAGCTTGGCCTGTCCGGCCTCGCCGACCTCGGGCACCAGGAGGTGCCGGCTGTAGCGGCTCTTCTGCTCGCCGAGAGGGTCCGCGGGACGACGAACGGGAGGCCCAGCTCCTTCCACTTGCCGAAGCCGCCGGCCATCGACGACACGTTGGTGTAGCCGAGCTCGTGGAGCGACTTCGCGCCGCGAACGCGCTCCGCGTGCCGCCTGCGCAGTAGACGATGACCTCGCGGGATTTGTCGGGGACCTTCTCCTCGATCCGCTGCTCGAGGAAGCCGCGGGGGATGAAGAGCGCGCCGGGCACGTGGCCGTTCGACCACTCGTCGGCCTCGCGCACGTCCACGAGCACGGCGCCGGCCGCCGGCCGTGGGCTCTGCGCCTCCTCGACCGAGACCTCGCGGATCTCGGACTTGACCGAGCGGATCAGCTCCTTGAAGCGGCTCATTCGGATTCCTCCCCGAGGACCGCGGGGAGGTGCGTCAGGGCGAGCATGGAGCTTCGCAGGGCGCCCTGTGCGGCAGGGCACGAGACCATCAGGTTACCACAGCTCGCGGGGGCCGCCGGGGCCGCGTGCTACAATTCGCGCCGTCCTCATGGAGAAGATCCTCGAAGGCAGATCTCTCCCGCTTCGAGGTCCCCGACCTGCTGACGTTCCTCAACATGGGCCGGCGCACGGGGGTCCTGATCCTCGAGCGGCCCGAGCAGGAGTCCAAGCTCTTCTTCCGGGAGGGGAACCCCGTCTACTCCACGTCGACCGCGCGACTCCCTGCGCTCTCGGCGAACATGCTCGTGCGCCTGGGGAAGGTCGTCCGGACGCAGCTCCAGCGCGTCCTCGGGCGCCTGCGGCCCGGCTTCCGGATCGGCCAGGCCCTCCTCGAGGAGAAGGTCCTGAGCGAGGAGGAGCTGGCCTCCTTCCTCAAGGTCCAGGTCTCGGAGGTCATCTTCGACACCTTCGAGTGGCGCGAGCGGGATCTTCACCTTCTTCGACAAGATCCCTCCGCCGGCCACGGCCGTCACCCTCGACATGGACCTGCAGAACCTCATCATGGAGGGGGTCCGGCGCATCGACGAGCGCGGGCGCCTGGCCGAGTTCTTCCCCGATCTGAACATGATCGTGGAGTCGGTGGCGAACCCGGAACGGGTGAAGGCCACAGCGTGACCCTCACCAAGGAGGAGTGGCAGGTCTACTTCCTGGTCGACGGCCGTCGCAGCCTCGCCGAGGTCTGCCGCCTCGCCGGCAACCCCGACGAGCTGGCGACGCTCCAGATCCTCCACCACCTGGCGGTCGCCAAGTTCGTTCGGCTCGTGACTCCCCTGCCCGAAACGGCGGACGGGAGCGCCCGTCCTTCGGGCGGAGAGCCGGTGCCGGTCGGGACCGTGCTGCGCCAGGGCCCGGAGCCGCCGGCCGGCCCGGTCGAGGTCGCCTTCTCGCCGGGCTCCGTCTCCAGGAAGATCGGAGACGACACGAAGGACATCGTCAGCCCGCAGGCCGGTCCAGTACCTGGACTCGTCGAGCAAGGTCACGGTGAGCCGACTGGTGCTGCTGAAGGACGGCGCAGGAGACCTCCTTCCCCCTGATCCGCGACACGTACACGCTCGGACGCCATCGCAACAACGACATCGTGATCTCGGACGCCAAGGTCTCCTCGTTCCACGCCCGCATCGACCGCGCGGAACAGGGCTTCGCCTCGTCGACCTCAAGAGCCGCAACGGCAGCTACGTCAACGGCAAGCGCATCGAGACCGCCGCCCTCAAGACCGGCGACGAGCTTCGCCTCGGGACGGCCCGCCTCGTCTACCGCGTCGACTACACCTCGTCATAGCTCCCTTGGCGAGGGTCCGGTTCGTTGTATAACTCCCCTTTTGCGAGGGAGGCTTCATCCGTGGCCGAGATCCAGCCGTTCCGCGGCGTGTTCTACCGCGTTCCCGAGGCGGACCTTCCCAAGGTCCTGGCTCCGCCCTACGACGTGATCCCGCCGGCCTACCAGGCGGAGCTGTACGCGCGCGACCCGCGCAACATCGTCCGGGTGGTGCTGAACCGCGAGCCGGGAGACGCGGGATACGAGGACGCCGGGAGCACCTACCGTCGCTGGCTCGACGAGGGCGTTCTCGCGGCGGACAGCGAGGCCGCTCTCTATCTTCTGGAGCAGTCGTTCGCCGCCGGCGGACGCACTCTGCGGCGCTACGGCGTGCTGGCCCGCTTCCGCGCCGAAGACGCCGCGAAGCGCGTGATCCTTCCCCACGAGCACACGCGAAAGGCCGCCAAGGAGGACCGTTTCCGCGTCCTCAAGGCGACCCGCGCGAACTTCAGCCCCATCTTCCTCATGTTTCCCGACCCGGAGGCCCGCTTCTCCACACTCGCGGTCGACGCCGCCGGACGCACTCCGGCCCTCCACTACACCGACGACGCAGGGGTCGCCCACCGCCTCTGGCGGATCGTCGACCCGGAGGCCGTGGGCGCCCTGGAGCGCCTCCTGGCGGCGCCGAAGGCCTACATCGCCGACGGGCATCATCGTCACGCCACGGCCCTCCGCTACCGCGACGAGGTGGGCTCCGACGGGGCCTGGACGCTCGGCTACTTCACGCCGATGGAGGCGCCGGGGCTGCTTGTCCAGCCGTATCACCGGCTGCTCTCGGCCGGCCCGTCACTCGACGAGGCGCGCGGGCGGCTGGAGCGGGGGCCGTTCCGCGTCACACGCGCCGCCGACGCCCGAACCGCCGCCCGCCTCGCAGCCGACTCGACCGCGCCCTACGCGTTCGGCCTGGCGGTCCCCGGCGACGGCGCCCTCGTGGCCGAGGCGCTGCCCGCCGCGTCGGACCTCCTCGATCGGGCGCACCCGCCGAGCCTGCGGGCCCTCGATACCTACTTCTTCCACAAGGCCGTCCTGGCGCCCTTCCTCTCGGTCGGGGAGGACGCCGTGAGCTACGTCCATTCCCTGGCCGAGGCGGAGGAGGCGCTCTCGGCGCGTGCCTGCTCGCCTGGCGGCCCTCATGCGCGGGACGCCGGTCGGTCAGATCGTGGACGTCGCCGAGGCGGGCGAGTCGATGCCCGCCAAGAGCACCTTCTTCCACCCGAAGCTGCCTTCGGGCCTGGTCATCCATCCGCTCGTCGTCTGATCGGCCGGCTCGCGGCTAGTCGCGCGCCCAGAGGGCGTCCAGGAGGACCCCGGGACGGTTGGATCCGACGCCGTAGAGGTCGAAGCGGGCGAGGTCGCGGAACTCCTCCGGCTCGTCGACCACCCACGTCGCCACCTTGATCCCGGCCTCCCGGGCCCGATCCCGCAGGGCCTCGGAGAGCATCCCCTTCTCGGCCATGACCAGGTCGCTTCCGACCTCGCGGGCCGCCGCGAGGACGTCCTCGGGCTCGGCGCGGTAGAAGAGGTGGCCCCGCCCGATCTCCGGGGCCCGATCGCGGCAGCGAGCCAGGGCGCGCCTCTCGAAGGAGATGAAGGCCACCTCGCCCGTCATCTTGGCCCGGCGGACTTCGGCCACCGCAAGGGCCTCGATGCCGTCCTCGGTGTCCTCCGCCGCCACCGATTCCTTCTTGATCTCGATCATCACCCGCGTCCGCCCGCGCAGGAGCTTGAGGGCGTCGGCCAGCGTGGGCACCCGCTCCTCGGCGTACTTGGTGCCGAAGCGCTCCGGGTAGCCCGCCGAGACCGCCCGCACGTCGGCGAGGGTCATCTCGAAGACCTTGCCCTTGCCGGTGGTCGTGCGGTCCAGGGTGCCGTCGTGGAGGACCACGACGTGGCCGTCACGCGTCCGCTGGACGTCGAGCTCGATCAGATCGGCGCCGACCGCCATGGCCGATTCGAAGGAAGCCAGCGTGTTCTCGGGCCGGTGCGCCGAGTCGCCTCGGTGGGCGATGATCAGGGGAACCAAAGCTTAGCGCGCGACCTGGGCTTCCGTGCCGGATTTGAGGATCGTCCGCTCGTAGATCTTGGCCTCGATGAAGATCTGCAGCAGGCCGGTGTCGATCTTCCCGTGGGACGCCTCCTCGTGGAGGATGTTCAGGGCCTTTTCCACGGGGACGGATTTCTTGTAGGGCCGGTCCCACGCGACGAGGGCGTCGAAGATGTCGGAGATCGTCATCATCTTGGACTGGATCGGGATCTCGGCCGCCGTGAGCTGGCGGGGATAGCCCGTGCCGTCGAGCTTCTCGTGGTGGGCGTAGGCGATCTCCGGCACGTGGCCGAACTCGCCCGTCCAGGGGATGCCCGAGAGGAAATTGAACGTGTGGGTCACGTGGCTCTCGATCTCGCGCCGCTCCTTGTCCGACAGGCTGCCCCGGCGGATCTTGAGTGCTTCCACTTCGTTGGGCGTCAGGAAGGGCTGACGGTTGCCCTCGATGTCGGTAAAGGTGCGCTTCGGGAGGTCCATGAGCGCCCGGAAGCTCTCTTCCTCGAGGATCGTGGGCTCGTTGGCCTTCAGGATCATCCGCTGGATCTCTTCGATCTCCTCGCGGCGCAGGTCGTAGTCTCGATCGATCTGGGCCAGGAGCTCTTTCGAGGACGGGTCCCCGACGACCTGGTCGAGCTTGGTCCGGAGGTGCTCGGCCTCCAGGGTCCGCTTGATGTAGGCGATGCGCTGCCGGATGAGAAGCATCTCGCCCACGTACAGCTTCTTCCCCTTGATGAGGACCTTCTCGCGAACGCTGACCTTCCCGAAGTCGTGGAGCAGGCTCGCGTACCGGATCTCCTGGATCTGGTCGCGGCTGAAGCGCACGTCGCGGAAGGGGCCGCCTTCGAGGGCGTCCACCTTCTCGGCGATCCCGACGGTCAAGGTGGCCACGCGCCCGGAATGACCCGACGTGGTGGGGTCCCGGAGCTCGATGGCCGACACGGAGGCCAGGACGAACGACTCGAAGAGCTTGCGGATGTCCTGGATCAGGAGGGTGTTCTCGAAGGCCACGGCGGCCTGGCTGGCCAGCGACATCACCAGCTCCTCGTCCACCGCCGTGAAGGGGATGACGGCCTCGTCTACCAGCGAGACGGGCTGTAGCACCGTCTCTGGGTCGCGCTTCTTGTTGATGAGCTGCACCACACCGACGACCTTGTCCTGGTGGTCCTTCATCGGAACCACGAGGACGGACTTCGTCCGGTAGCCCGAGCGCTGGTCGAAGGCCCGGCTGATCTGGAACGTCGAGTCCTTGGGCAGGGCGTAGGCGTCGGCCACGTTCACCGGCTCGCCGGTGAGTGCCACGTATCCCGCCAGGGAGCCCTTGTCCAGGGGCATGGTCTTCTTCTCGAACTGCTGAGGCGGGAGCGAATCGTTCTGCGCCAGCTCGAACTGGAGCTTGTCGTCGTCGGTCGAGCTGGAGTCCTTGCCCCGCTGAACGAGATAGAGGCTTCCCGCGTCCGCGGCGGTGATTTCGCGGCTCTTGATGAGGATCAGCTCCAGGAGCTTGTTGATGTCCCGCTCCGACGAGAGCGCCACGCCGATCTTGTTGAGCTCGGAAAGCTCGTCGCTCTTGCGGGAAAGAGCGCCCTTGAGCTGGGTGATGACGCGACGGCCGTGGAGGGCTTCCAGCCCCTTGTCCAGCCGCAGTCGGATGCGTCCCGGGGTCACGGGCTTGAACAGCAGGTCGTCCAGGAACGGGTGGCGCTTCAGGATCTCGTCGGCCTCGTCAGCCTCGGTGACCGCGACGAAAAGGGCCTGGAGGTTCCCCCCTTCGCGAATCCAGGCCTCGAGGGCCGACCCCTCGGTCCCCAGGTGGGCGGGGTCGACCAGCACCAGCGTCCCGCCCTTGCTGTCGAGGTTCTTGCGGAGCTCGTCCAGGGTCGATACCTCCCGGCTCGACACCCCCGGAGGAAGCTGCCCTGAGATCAACTCGCGGGTTTTGCCCCAAATGATGATCTTCGCCATCGCAGCGCGCCGAAGAAGGGTATCACAACTCTCCCCTCTCCAACCGGTCGGCCAGGGCCTCCAGGGAGTCCACGACGAGGTCGGGCGGCTCCGCGGCAAGTCCTGAGGGATCAAACCCGTAGCTCACGCCGGCAACGGCGACTCCGGCGTTCCGCGCGGTCCGGATGTCGACCGCCGAGTCGCCGACCATGAGGGCCTGGGAGGCCTCGCGTCTCGGTCTCCGCCAGCAGGCGCCGAAGGCCCGCGGGATCCGGTTTCTTGCTCGAAACGTCGCCGCCCCCGTAGATGCTCACGAAGCGATCGGCCAGGCCGAGCCCTTTGAGGATCGCCCGGCTCATGTCCCCCGGCTTGTTGGTGAGGACGGCGAGCGTGAGGCCGCGGAGCCGATCGAGCCCGGCGACGACGCCGGGATAGGGGCGCGTCTCGTCCAGGAGACCGCCGCGATAGCTCTCGAGGAAGAGCGCCAGGGCCTCGTCCACCGGCGCGTCCAGCTCCACGCGGGAGAGGGCCCGTGCGATCAGCTCTCGGGCCCCGCTTCCGATCAGCGGCCGGACGGCGTCCCGCGAGAGGGCCGGGATTCCCGGCGAGAGACGGGCCAAGGTTCGGTTCAGGGCCGTGGCGATGTCGGCCAGGGAATCCACGAGCGTGCCGTCCAGGTCGAAGACGACGAGCTTCGGGACCTTCATCCAGGCCTAGTTGGGGCCGAGATAGCCGAGGGCCTTCAGGCGCTCCTGGGCTTCCTTGTCGAGCTCGAGGACCTGGCGGCCCGACGTCATCGTCAGCCACACGGCGACACCGTCCTTGCTCGCGGGAGGGGGAGAGAAGAGGCTCCCGGTCCGCGCCCTTTCCCCCTCGGGATCGGGCAGCTCCACCGGTACGCTGCCAGGATGCGCGCCGTCCTCGGCGATCCACACCTCGCCCGGCTGGAGCGGCCGTCCCCCGCGGGTTCCGCTCAGCTCCACCCGGACCCCGAGGGGTCGCAGGCCGAAGGCGACCTCTCGGGGCTGGCCCGGCCGTGGAGCCAGGCGCAGGACGAGCCGGCGGCCGTTGGCCTCGAGGGTGGCGCTCTCCCGGGGGCCGAGCCCCGTGGCCTGCACGCCCTCGAGCCATCCGCCGGTGCTCAACGTGAGGACGTGGTCGCCCGATCCGGTGACCCGCACCGAGTACCGGAACGGGTTCGGGACCATGGCGGCCTCGACGCTCGCCTTCAGGGTGCGGGCGCGGTCCCGCGCCTCGTCGATCCGGTTGACCAGCTCCTTCGGGTCGTGGACAGGTCGAAGTAGAGCTCGTCGGTCTCGGGGCTGAAGCGGCGGACGTACTTGTCCTTCCCCGTTCGCATCCCATGGGCGACGAAGCCGCGGTGGCTGATCTCCGAGACCGCGGGTCGCTCGGGCAGCTGCGCCGCTCAAGACGCCCTGGAGCGGGAGGCCGGCGATGGCGGGGGAGGGGGGCACGGGAAGCCCCTCGTTCTCGAGGATCGTGGGGAGGACGTCCACGGCCTGGACCTGCTGCTGGATGCGCCGGCCCGCGCCCTGCTGCCCCGGGAACTTCACGATCAGCGGGATGCGGACGAGCTCGTCGAAGACGCTGCGCCCGTGGAGCCAGGCGCCGTGATCCTGGAATTCCTCGCCGTGGTCGGCCATGAACACGAGAAGCGCCCGGTCGTAGAGGCCGCGCTTCTTCAGCGCGGCGACGAAGCGCCCGAACTCCTGGTCGCCGTACGCGATGTCGCCGTCGTATTGGGCGATGAGCCGCTCCCGATCGGCCGGCTTCCTTGTAGTCGGTCCGGGGATCCGCCGCGGCTCGACCCTCGGCCGGAAGAGGAGCGAACTTGTGGTTGAAGGGGGGCGGCGCCGCGTAGGGAACGTGGGGGTCCATCGTGTGGGCGTAGAGGAACGTCGGAACCCCCTGCCGCGAGTCGAGCCACGCGAGGCCCGCATCCACGACCGCCGCCGCCTCCACCAGCTTCGAGGGGCGGTCGTCGGGGCCGTGGAGCCCCATGAACACGTCGAAGCCCTGCTCGAAGTTGTTCCCTTCGGAGTAGATGACCCAGTTGGCGATGGCGGCTCCCGTGGCGTATCCCTTGGCCTGGAGCATCTCGGCCAGGGTCACCTGGCCCGAGTCGAGGGGATCGCGGAGCTGGACGGCTCGATGGATTCCGGGGAGCTGGGACGTGAGGATCGACGCCACCGACGGCTTCGTCCAGGAGGCCTGGGCGACCGCCGTCTCGAAGACGACCGCGTCCTTCGCGAAGGCCGCGAGCTCGGGCGTCGTCTCTCGCGAGTACCCGTAGGGCGTCGTGTGGTCGGCGCGCAGGGTGTCCACGAGATAGACGATGACGAGGGGCGCCGCGCGCCCCGGCACGCTCAGGGCCGGGGCGCCCCAGTACGCGCGCTCGGGGTCCCCCTTTCCCTCGAACCCTCGCGACTCGAGGATCAGCTCTCGGCCGCGCCCGGCGTGGCGCGAGAGGTCGACGTCGGCCTCCACCCACTCGTGATGCGCCGGCCGGTTCAAGGGGTCCACGAGGGCCGTCCAGACCGTGTCCTCGCGATCCCCCTCGCGGACCTTCACCACGAACTCGACCCCCGGCTCTTCCTGGTACTTGGGTGGGATGCCGCAGGCCAGGCTCAGATGCGCGCCGGCGCGGTATGTCGAGGGTGAAGCGCAGGCGGCTGGGGGGCGAGGCCGGGAGGACCCGCCGAACGACGTCGTGGATCCGGACGAGGCGTCCCGTCTCCCGAACGACCCACTCGCGGTCGCGCCCCGCGACGGTCGCTTCGCGAAGGGCCGTGGGCCCCAGGAGATCGACGGGGCGCGGGGCGGGCCGGCAGGCCGTCGCGAGAGAGAAGGCGGCGACGAGCAAGCGCTTGGGTGCGGTCGTGGACAGCAACAGGGAGTCTCCGTAACCTCGGGCGCGAAAGGACGAAATCCCACTTGTAGCATGCCCTCCGTGCGGCGACCAAACCGCCGTGCTACTGTCCCCTGGCCCGTCGCATGAGAAGGCCTTTCCTCCTGTTCGCCCTCGCCGGCCTCGCCCTCCGGCTGGTCTTTCTCGCCCTGGAGCCGGGGACCGCCCTCGCGGGAGACGAGCACACCTGGACGACCTGGGGGGCGGAGGTCCTCCCGTCGGCGGACGTGGCCTTTTCGCCCCTTCGCTTCCGCCTGATCTTCTACCCCCCGGCGTACCCCTACTTCGTCGGGGTGACCTACGCACTCTTCGGCTCGCTGACGGCCGTGAAGGTCTGTCAGGCCGTCTTGAGCAGCGTGCTCGTCCCGGCTGTCGGCCTCCTCGGGGCCCGGGTCTTCGGCCGCACCGCCGGGATCGCCGCCGCCGCCATCGTCGCCTTCTATCCGGAGCTCGTCTGGTTCTCCGTGCACTTCTGGTCCGAGACTCTGTTCATGGTCTTCCTGTGGTGGTCCCTCGAGCGCCTCGTCGCGGCCGAAGAGGCAGGAGCGGCCGCCGCCCTGGCCGCCGGTGTCCTCTGGGGCTTCGCGACCCTGACGCGCGAGACGATCCTCTACTTCACCCCCGTTGTCGCCCTTTGGCTCGCCTGGCGCGCCGGGCGCAAGGGCGCTCTTCTCGCCGCGACGTTCCTCGCGGCCGCGACCCTGGTGGTCGTTCCATGGACCGCGCGGAACTGGGCGGTCTACGGCGCGTTCGTTCCCGTCTCGACCTCCGGTGCCCTCAACCTGTGGCAGGGGAACGCTCGCCTCACGCGCCAGGAGGTCTACGACGAATACGCGGCGGTCCACGGCCGGATCGAGAAGTACGAGTACGCGCGCCGGAAGGGGATCGAGGCCATCCGCGACCGCCAGCCCGGCTGGCTCTTCGAGAAGCTCCGAGGAGAGATGCCCCTCTTCTGGGAGGCCGACAGCCTGCCCCTGGTCCACATCAAGCGAGGTGCTTACGGCGACGTTTCGGCGCCGACCGGCGCCGTCACCGCCGTGGTCGTGCTCGCGCCCTATCTGATCGTCCTCGCGCTCTTCGCGTGGGGCGTGGCGTCGTCGTCCTTCGGGCGGTCCCAGGTCCTTCTGCTGCTCTTCCTGGCCTACTACAACGCGATCCACGTGGCGACCCACGGCTTCGCGCGGTACCGGCTACCCGTGATGCCCGTGGTGTTTCTCTTCGCGGCGTGGGGATTCACGTCCTGGAGGTCTCCCGAGCGCCCGAGCCTCGACGCCAAACGACGCCTCGTGGGCCTGGGCTGGCGCTGGCGCTCGCGCTCAGCGTCGCGCCGAGCCTGACGTCCGACTGGGCCGAGCCCAGCTTCCGGGCGACGGAGGAGCCCGGCGGCGAGTAGGCCTTCGGCCTAGTGGAGGCCGGCCTGGACGGCCGCGTAGGCCCGCTCCACCTTCTCGGCGTATCGGGCGGGGCTGTATTCGCGCTCGATCAGGTCGCGGCCGCGAGCGGCTCGCGCCCGCGCCTCCTCGGGCGCGGCCAGCGCCTGACTGGATGCCCGCCGCGAGCCCCTCCGCCGTCGGCTCGACCAGGAACGCGAGGGAGTCGTCGAGGAGCTGCGTGTGGGTCGGGATGCGGGTGGCCACGAGCGGCTTCCCCGAGGCCAGGTAGGTGTAGACCTTGAAGGGCGTGTTCTCGCCCTGGATGCGCGGGGAGACGAGGACGTCGGCGAGAGCCAGGAACGCCGGGAGCTCCGAGGGGGGCCTCTTGCCGGCGAAGACGCAGCGGCCGCCGCCCTCGACCGCGCGGCGCTTCAGCGCCTCGATCTCGGCCGGCTCGCCCCCCATGAACAGGAACTGCGCGTTCGGGAGGCGTGAGCGCCGCGTCCACGAGCAGATCGACTCCCTGGTAGGCCTCGAAGTTCCCCGAGTAGAGGACGACCGGCTCCGGGCCGAGGCCGAGGTCGCGCCGCAGGGCCGCGAGCGTCGACGCCGTCGGGGAGGGCGGCGGCGTCGACGAGGGGCGGGTCCTCGATCTGGAACATCCGGGCCCCGGGCGCGCGGCGCCGCACGCCCTCGGTGAGGCTGCGTGCACACCGTGACGACGGCGGCCGAGTGGGCGAGGGCGTGGCGCTCGAGGGCCTCGGCGGCCCACAGGAGCGGGCCGCGGGTCGCGAAGCCCGAGTAGCGGAGCTGGTCGGGGATCGAGGAGTCGACGTCCACGACGAGCGGCAGCCCAGGAGGCGCGCGAGGGGCGCCGCCAGGTGCGCCGACTCCTCCACGGCGTGGACCACGTCGTAGCGCCGCGTCGACCATGCGAACGGCGGCCTCGGCCATGAACGGGACGTCGAGGAGCAGCTTCGCGAGCGACGGCCCCGGCCTTCACGCGCCCCACGGGAAGGCGCAGGCTGCGGCGGTGGACGAGGCCCGGCACGTCCACCGGCGTCTCCCTGGGGGTAGGTCAGGAGGTCGACCTCGTGCCCCAGGCGCGGTGAGGGCCCGAACCATGGCGAGAACGGCGAGGGGAGTTCCCCGCACCTCGAAGAACGGCTGCGGCGCGAGGAACAGGATCTTCAATGACTCAAGGAACCGCTCCGCGTCGATGGCGGCCATGCAGCCGCTGCCCGCCGCGGTGACGGCCTGGCGGTAGCGGTGATCCTGGCACGTCGCCGGCGGCGAAGACGCCCGGGACGCTCGTCGCCGTCGTGCCGCGGCTGAGTGAGGAGGTAGCCCTCCTCGTCGGTCTCGAGCTGCCCCTGGAAGACCGCCGGTGTTCGGGACGTGGCCGATCGCCATGAAGATCGCCGCCGGCCGGCGACGTCGCTCACCGTCGCCCGTCTTGAGGTTCCGGACGCGGGCCCCGGTCACGCCCTGGCCCGGCCCGCCCAGGATCTTCTCGATCACGCTGTCGAGCGAGCCAGGCGATCTTCGGGTTCGCCTGCGCCTTCTCCTGCATGATCTTGCGAGGCGCGGAAGCTCGTCCCGGCGGTGGACGATCGTCACCTTGCTCGCGAACTTCGTGAGGAAGGTCGCCTCCTCCATGGCGGTGTCGCCGCCGCCCACCACCAGGACGTCCTTGCCCTTGTAGAAGAAGCCGTCGCAGGTGGCGCAGGCCGACACGCCGCCGATCTTGGTGCGGAAGTCCAGCTCCTCGGGAAGGCCCAGCCATCGCGCCGTCGCGCCCGTGGCCACGATCAGGGTCTCCGCCGCGCACCTTGCCCTCGGCGAGGGTCAAGGCGAAGGGCCGCTGCGTCGAGGTCGACCTCCTCGCAGCGCCCCGGTCGCGAACTCGGCGCCGAAGCGCTCGGCCTGCTTGCGCATCCGGTCCATGAGCTCGGGGCCGAGGATCCCCTCGGGAAAACCGGGGTAGTTGTCCACGTCGGTGGTCAGCATGAGCTGGCCGCCGGGGACGTCGGTCGGGTCGTCCGCCGCCCCCGCCCTCGATGACGAGGGGCTCCAGGCTCGCTCGGGAGGCGTAGAGGGCGGCGGTCAGCCCGGCCGGGCCCGAGCCCAGGATCACGACCTTGTACTGTTCCTTCTTCGGCATGCGGCGCAGTCCTCCTGATGAACGACCAGTATAAGATACGGTCACCCCATGGAAACCGCGAGCGCCATCGACGTGATGCTGTCCACGCTCAATGCGACCGACGTGGGGACCCTCGACAGCATCGCCTCGAAGCTCCGCGAGGTGAAGGAGCAGCTGGAGGCTCTGGGCCAGCCGGAGCTCGCGGTCCGGGCCGACGGGGCCATCGGTGCCCTCAGCCGCGGGGACATCGCCGAGTTCAAGAAGACCCGCGCCTTTCTCCAGTCGAAGATCGGCCACTTGCGCCGCTGACCCTCGTCATGGCCGGTCACACGATCCGCGCTCGTCCCTCCCGGGGCGAAGGGCGTCCGCCACGCCTCACGGCCCCCGAGGACGTCGCCGCCTACCTCCAGGACGCGGCCCGGACACCCGGGGGGCACGCCCCGGAGGTCCTTCTCCCGCGGACCGAGGCCGAGGTCGCCCAGGCGGTGAAGACGGCTGCCAGCCTCCTGCCCGTGGGCGCGCAATCGTCGCTCACCGGCGGGGGGACACCTTTCGGCCAGACCGTTCTCTCCCTCGCGCGCATGAACGGGATCGGGCGCGTCGAAGGCGATCGCGTCCGCGTCGAGGCCGGCGTGGCGCTCGTCTCGCTCGAGGAGGCGCTCGCCCCCCATCGTCTCTTCTACCCGCCGTCCCCGACCTTTCGCGGGGCCCTCGTGGGGGGTACTGCGGCCACCAACGCCGCGGGTGCGGCCACGTTCAAGTACGGCTCCACGCGGCCGTGGGTCCGGGCCCTCACCGTCGTTCTCGCGAACGGCGACGTCCTGGACCTGGCTCGGGGGGAATGCCGGGCGCACCCCGACGGCTACTTTGACGTGGTCCTGACGACGGGCGAGGCGAGGCGCGTTCCCGTGCCGACCTACACCATGCCCCAAGTTGCGAAGCGCTCCGCCGGCTATCACGCTGAGCCGGAGATGGACCTCGTGGACCTCTTCGTCGGCTCCGAAGGGACGCTCGGCGTGATCACCGAGATCGAGGTGGCCGTCATTCCCGAGCCCGTCCGCCTCCTCGGTTGGACGACGCTGGCTTCGGAGCAGGCGGCCTTGCGGCTGGTGGCCCGGATGAGGGAGGCCGCGCGGGCCACCTGGGCCTCCCGTGATGAGCGCGGCCTCGATGTCGCGGCCATCGAGTCGATGGACGGCCGATGTCTCCAGCTCCTTCGCGAGGACGGTAAGGACCGCGAGAACGGCGTCCACCTGGACGCCTCGTCCCAGACGGCGCTCCTGGTTCAGGTGGAGCTGCCGGCCGGCAGCCGCCCCACCGACGTGATGGACCAAGTCGCGTCTTTCGACAGCGACGTTGCCGAGGACACGCCGGTGGCTCGGTTCCTGACGCTCCTGCGGGAGGCGGGCGCGCTCGACACCCTCGTGCTGGCGCTCCCCGGCGACACGCGCCGGGCCCAGCAACTGTTGGCCCTGCGGGAGGCCGTCCCGATGGCCGTGAACCATCGCATCGCCGAGGTCCAGCGCGGGGGTCAAGCGGCTGTCCGCAAGACGGCAGCGGACATGATCGTCCCGTTCGAGAGCCTGGGAGAGATGGTGGAGCGCTATCGCGACGGTTTCTCGCGCCGCGGGCTCGACCACGCCCTGTGGGGGCACGTCTCCGACGGCAACATCCATGCGAACGTGATCCCGCGCTCCGAGGAGGACGTGCGCCTCGGGGACGAAGCCCTGCTCGAGTTCGGGGACGAGGTCGTCCGCCTGGGAGGATGCCCGCTGTCGGAGCACGGCGTCGGGCGGAGCCGCTGCAAGCAGGAGCTGCTCCGGCGCCTCTACGGAGAGGATGGCATCGGGGAGATGCGGCGCACCAAGGACGCCCTGGATCCCGAATGGAGGCTCGCGCCGGGGGTCCTCTTCCCGAGCGCCGCCGGTGTTACTGGACGGTCCCGCTGAAGGGCTGCGTCACGTAGACGGGCGCCGGCGACGCGTGGTGGTGGAACATGCGCCATTCGCCGGCCACCTTCTTGAACAGGTTCGTGGCCTGGGCTACGGCAAGGCCCACGTCCCCCCCGCTCGCCGACGTGATGTTCTCGGTGCAGGCCACGAGGCCGACGTCGCCGAAGACGAGGAGTTGAACCGCCGTCGGCGTGACGCGCATCCAACGGGTCCCGGCCACGATCTGTTCGTACGACTCCTTCACGGCCTCCCAGCCGACGAGGACGTCCCAGCCGGGGTGGACGCACCGCACCCAGCCCTCGTGGAGCCAGAGGGCGTCCAGGGCCTCGAGATCCAGCACCTCGAGGGCGCGGTAGAAACGGTTGTTGGCCTCGCGGAGGCTCTCTCGATCGTCGTTCACGCCCTCCATTGTAGACCGCTTCGCGGGAGTAGAATGGCTTTCGATGGCGACTCTGGTTGAGCCTCCCGTTTCCGAGGCCCTCGCGACCCGCCACTCGTGGATCGGCGGGCGCGCCGTGACGGGACGGGCGGGGACGCGGCCCGCCGTCAACCCCGCGACAGGCGCCGCCTTCTCCCAGGTCAGCCTCCTCGATGCCGAGCAGGTCTCGTCGGCCGTGGCCGCTGCCCAGGCGGCGTTTCCGGCCTGGAGCGCGCTCCCCTTCCGCGAGAGGGGAGAGCTCCTGCTCCGCGCCCGGGAGGTTCTCCTCGGGCGGGCGGGCGAGCTGGCCCGGCTCATCGAGCAGGAACAGGGGAAGCCGGCCGCCGAGGCCTACGCGGTCGAGATCTTCCCGGCCCTCGAGAGCCTGAAGCACGCCGCCCTCCACGCGGAGGAGATCCTCCGCGACGAGCCCGCCCCGAGCCCGGTGCTGCTCTTCGCCGACAAGGAGTGCCGCGTCACCTACGCCCCCTACGGCGTCGTCCTCGTGATCACGCCCTGGAACTACCCCTTGTTCCTGTCCCTCTCGGGCGTCGGTGGCCGCCCTCGCCGCCGGGAACACGGTCGTCCTGAAGCCGGCGCCCGCCACGACGGCCGTCGGCCTCGAGATCGCCTCCGTCTTCCGCGAGGCCGGCTTCCCCGGCGGCGTCGTGAACGTCGTGTCGATGGACGACACGCTGGCGCCCGGGCTCGTCGAGGACCCACGCATCGGGAAGATCCTGTTCGTCGGCAGCGTCGCGACGGGGAAGCGCGTCATGGCGACGGCCGCCCGGAACCTGACGCCCGTCCTCCTGGAGCTCGGAGGGAAGGACGCGGCCGTCGTCTGCCGCGACGCCGACCTCGAGCGGGCCGCGCGAGGGATCGTCTGGGGAGCGTTCGTCAACGCCGGCCAGACCTGCGTGTCCGTGGAGCGCGTCTACGTCGAGGACGCCGTGGCCGACGCGTTCACCGATCGCGTGGTGGAGGAGACGCGGCGCCTGAGGATGGGGGACCCGGCGGCCGGCGACGTCGAGATCGGGCCGATGACCCTCGAGCGCCAGCGGCGGATCGTCGAAGAGCACGTGGCCGACGCCGTCGCGCAAGGGAGCCCGGGTGCTCACGGGGGGCGTCCGCCCCGTCGGGCCCGGCTACTTCTTCCCGCCCACGGTCCTGACGAACGTCGACCACTCGATGCGCGTCATGACCGAGGAGACGTTCGGTCCGGTGCTGCCCATCGCGCGGGTCGCCTCCGTCGACGAGGCCGTGCGGCTCGCCAACGACAGCGACTACGGGCTCACCGCCAGCGGTTGGACGCGCGATCCGGCCACCGCGCGCCTGCTCCAGGAGCGTCTCTCGGCCGGCGTCGTCACGATCAACGACTGCGTCTCGAGCCTGGGGGATCCGTCGGCGCCCTACGGGGGCTTCCGCCGCAGCGGGCTCGGGCGTTCCCACGGAGCCCTCGGCCTTCGGGAGATGGCACAGGCAAAGTACGTGAACCGGGATTCCTCACGCCGCCCCATGCTCTGGTGGTACCCGTACGACGCGGGCTATCGGCGCCTCATGGCCTCGGCCGTCCGCGCCCTCCACGCCCGCTCGTGGCTCGGGCGCCTGCGGGGCCATCTCGCTCTCATCCGGTTCGCGCGCCTCTGGCGTCGCGTGGGAGCGTTCCAACTCGTGCGGAACGTCGACAAGCTCTTCTAGGCGAACATGGCGGTCTCGGGCTCGCAGCTCTCGTCGGCGAAGAGGCCCAAGTGGGTCCACGTCACCATCGGCGTCTTCCTCATCGTCGTCACGGTGGCCCTCACGGTGGGGTGGCTGTTCCTCGGCTCCGAGCAGGCCCGCGCGGCCCGCGAGGTCCAGACCGCGCGCCTCGTGGTCTATTTCTTCGGGACCATCCTGTTCCTCCTCCTCCTGGCGGGCCTCGGCCTCCTCGTGATCCTCCTCCTGCGGGAGGTGCGCCTCAACGAGCGCCAGTCCAACTTCATCAGCGCTGTCACCCACGAGCTGAAGACGCCCGTCGCCTCGCTGCGCCTCTACCTGGACACGCTGCAGCTCCGCGAGCTGCCCGACGTTCGCCGCGACGACTTCTACCGGACGATGCGACAGGATCTCGATCGCCTGAACGCCACGATCAACAACGTGCTGAACGCGGCGATGTACACCGACCGGCCGATCGTAGATCCCCAACCGCTGGATCTTGCGAAGCTGGTCCGGCGATCCATCGACCTCACCCAGACGCGTCATCAGCTTCCCCGGGAGGCCATCGTGTACGCGGGCGCCGATGCCCTCGCCATCCGCGGCGACGCGGCCGCTCTCGAGACTGCCGTCCTGAACCTCCTCGACAACGCCGTGAAGTACTCCAAGGAGCCGGTGGCCGTCGAGGTCGAGGTGCGCGGGGGGAGCGACGGCCTGGCGCACCTTCGGGTCAGGGACCAGGGGATCGGCATGAGCCGCGCCCACATCGCCTTCATCTTCAACCGCTTCTACCGCATCGGCGCGGAGGTGCGCCGGAGCCGGACGGGAACGGGCCTCGGGCTCTTCATCGTGAAGTCCGTCGTGAAGGGGCACCATGGGACGGTCTCCGCCGAGAGCGCCGGTCCGGACCGCGGGTCGACGTTCACGGTCACCCTCCCGGGCGTCATCGACCAGCCCGACGCGGCGGCCTGAGGCGCGCATGGCCCGCCTGCTCATCGTCGAAGACGAGGCGCACCTCGCGACGGGGATCCGGTTCAACCTCGAGCTCGAGGGATACGAGGTGGCTCTCGCGGCCGACGGCGCGCAGGCCCTCGAGCTGCTCGTCTCGGGGCCGCGGGGAGCCTTCGACCTCATCCTCCTCGACGTGATGCTGCCCGGGATGGACGGCTTCGAGCTGACCCGTCGCCTGCAGGCTGGCCGGCGACTACACGCCGATCCTGATGCTCACGGCGAGGGGCCTGCCCGAGGACATGGTCGAGGGCCTCGAGGCCGGCGCCGACGACTACCTGCCGAAGCCGTTCGACCTGACCGTGCTCCTCGCCGGGTGAAGGGCCTGCTGCGACGACGCGACTGGGCTCGGAGCTCGTCGGACGGACCCGGCCGCGTGCGCATCGGCGACGTGGAGGTCGACTTCGCGAGCTTCGAGGTCCAGGCGCCCGGGCGGACGAGCCGCCTGACGCTCCTCGAGGCCATGCTCCTGAAGCTTCTCGTCCAGAACGCCGGCCGCGTCGTCTCCAAGGCCGAGATCCTCGAGAAGGTCTGGAACGTGAGCCCGGACACCCAGACCCGCGCCGTCGACAACTTCATCCTCCGCCTGAGGCGCTACCTCGAGGCCGATGCGGCGCATCCCCGCCATCTCCAGACGGTCCGGGGCGCCGGCTACCGGCTCGTGCTGGAGCCCTGACGGACCCCGTGCTACGCTCGATGCGGTCGTCATGTCCACGTCTAGCCGCTCGGCGGCGGCGGGTGGGAGAAGGACCGACGAGGTCCTCGCGCGGCTGAACCGCGCCGTCCAGAGGGCCACGATCTACCCGGAAGGACACCCCGCCATCCGGTCGGCCGTCGGTCCCTTCGTCGAATCGCTCCGCGCGGCCCTCGACGAGCGCGCGAGCCTCGTCATCGGGATCAGCCGCGATCGCCTCGACGTGGAGGGAGAGACCCCGAGCGATCGACCGTCGGCCGTCTCGTGGCTCGCACAGCTCCTCCACGGCCGAGGGCTGTCGGCCTTGTCCCTCCAGGGCGCCGTGACCGAAGACGAGGCGCTGCGGTTCGTTCTCTGGCTCGGGCATCCCGAGGCGGCGCAGAATCCGGCGGAGGATCCCCGCTTCGACGGTATCTCGTACGCCCGCCTCGACTATTCCCGGGCGCGCTTTCGAGAGGGCGCCGCAAGGGACGCGGCCGCCGACGCGGAGGCGGCCCGGTCCTGGGTCTCCATCGTCGGGTCCCTCACCGACGGATGGTTCACCGGGGACGCGGACAGCCTCTCCGACGACCCCGAGGGGCTGGCACGAGCGCTGGGAGCCCACATCGCCCGCAACGAGGGCGTGGGCGGGGCGGTCCTGGTGTCGCGCGTCGTGGCGCTCGGGGGATCCCTGGCGGCGCTGCCCAAATCGGTGCGAATCGCCGTCAAGAGGCGGCTGGGGGGCTTCGTCGCGGCACTCACCCCCGATCTCCAGGCCGAGCTGCTCCGGATCGCTCCGGACTCGGACCCCGCGCGACTGGCTTTCCTCACGGAGATGCTCGATGCGCTCCCCGACGCCGTCGTGATGGACGTCCTGGCGGGGCTCGAAGCGTCGGGAGCCCACGTCCCACATCAGTTCATCACCTTCGTGCAGAAGCTGGTGGGCCTGGCCGGGCGGGATCCCGTGCTGGCCGAGGCCGCCGAGAGCCGGCTGGAGTCCCTGGGGCTCCCCGCCAACCTGACGACACGAAGTCCGTCGGACGTGAGAGCGGCGCTCGAGGAGGTCCTCAAGACGCGCACCGACGATACCGCTCACAACCCCGAGGCCTACCAGATCCGTCTCGAGGAGCTCTCGGCTCGGCGCATCCGTCGTGCCGCGGACTTCACCGAGGGGCGACACGGCGATCCCAGGTCCACACAACAGGTGGCGATCCACGTCTCGGAGATCGCTCAGCGCCTCCTGCTCGCGTCGCCGGAGGCCCCCGACGCCGCGGCCCACCTGAAGCGCCTCCTGGACGACCTCCCCCTCGCCCTCGAGGCCGCGAGGTTCGACCTCGTCTACTCGACGGCCGTGGGTCTCAGGAGCCTGACGACGTCGCCCCGTCTGTCCGAAGGAATGGCGGCGCTGACCGCGGAATATCTTTCGACACTCGGCCGTCCGGAGAGCGTGGGGAGGCTTCTGGCCGCGGTCGAGACGAGCTCCGCGCCCCCGACCCCCGCGATGGTGGGGATCTTCAGGCTGGGAGGGCTCGACGCCGCCTGCGCCGCCCTCGAGCGGATCGGAGCGTCGAGCGACGATGCGGCGCGGGAGCGACTCACGGATCTCGTCGTCTTCCTCGATTCGGACGCGTTCTCGGCCGCCGTCACCCAGGCCCGGAGGCGCGAATCGTCGCCGCCAGCCGCGCTGCTCGGCGTCCTCCGCCATCCCGGTGCCCCTCGCGGTGTGGAGCTCGCGACGATGTTCCTCGGGAGCAAAGACCCCGACGTTCGGCTCGAGGCCTTGCGGATTCTCTTCGAAGGGGAGCCGAGGGAGGACTCCTTCGAGCGCTGTCTCGACAAGGCCCTGAGGGACCCGGAGCCCCGGGTCGTGACCTTCGGCCTCGACCAGGCGCGGCGCCGCTTGCGCCCCGAAACGGTCCGTCTCGTCGGAGACTACCTGGACGGGCAGCTCGGCGGCGGCTCTTCGGTCGACCTGCAGCTGGAGGCCGTCGAATGGCTCGCCGAAGCGGGGAGTCGAGAGGCCCGCGACGCTCTCGCCGCGGCCCTGTCGGGGCGCGGGCTGGCGCTCCGGGCGGGGGCGCGCGCCGTCTCTCGCGAGATCGCCTCGACCCTCGAGCGCGTCGGGGACGAGACAGCGATGGCGGCGACCCGTCGATGGCGTCGCTCGCCGGCCGGCCTCCTGAGCCGCCTTCTGGACGGCGCGGAATCCTCATGAACGCTCGCGTGGAGGGGCTCCTCCGGGACATGCAGAACGCCGTGGCCGCGCGCCACCTCTATCCGGCGGAGCACCCGCGCGTCCGAGACTCCGTGGATCGGATCGCCGACGAGGCCGATGCCCTGACGGCGCTCCTGGGCGAGGTCTCGGTCTTCGCCGTGGAGGAGCGCCTCGTCCACGACGGCGAGGTCCTGCCGGGGGGTGAGGCCGTCGCCCGCGGCCTCTTCCAGACGCTGCGTGCGTGCGGCTACCACCGCCTCACGCTCCGAGCCGGAGTGCAGCGCGAAGAGATCGAGACGTTCCTCGCGAGCCTGGCCGAGGCCGCCCGCGGTGGCGCCGCAGCTCACGTTCACCCGACCGCGCATATCCGGCTCTCGTCCATGGACACCGCGGAGGGGCCGATCACGCCTGGGCAAGGCCCGGCCTCGGACGTCCTCACCGGCCAGGTGCCCGTCCTCCAGGGCGTCTGGACGGGCATCGTCGGGGAGCGCTCGTTCGACCTGGACGCCACGGAGGGAATCGTCCTGGCGCTCTCGAAGACCGTCGAGGAGAACCTGGGCGCCATGATGCCCATGGCGGCCCTCAAGTCCCACGACGAGTACACGGCCACCCACATCACGAACGTCGCGATCCTGGCCATGGCGCTGGCGGAGGTGGTCGGCCTTCCGCGAAAGATCGTCCACGACGTCGGCATCGCGGCGCTTCTCCACGACGTCGGCAAGCTCAAGGTCCCCTCGGAGATCCTCAACACGCCGGAATCCCTGACCGAGGCCCAGATACAGACACTCCGCCGCCACCCGGAAGAGGGGGCGCGCACGCTCTTCGCCACGGCCGGCGTCCCCGAGCTGGCCATCGTCGTGGCCTACGAACACCACATGCGCTTCGAGGGGGGCGGATACCCATCGGTGCCGCGCGGCTGGAAGACGAACCTCGCGAGCTCTCTCACGCAGGTGGCCGACGTCTACGACGCCCTCAGGAGCGATCGTCCCTATCGGCTGGGCCTCGAGCGGGAGAAGATCAAGCTCATGATGATGTCCGACTCCGGCTCCCAGTTCGATCCGGAGCTGCTCGAGGCCTTTTTCGACAACGTCGTCCCCGACTCCGGGGCAGGCTAGCCGCCGCTCACGGGCGGAATGAAGACGACCTCGTCCCCTTCCGCCAGGGGAGCGTCGAAGGGGGCGTAGCGGCGGTTGACCGCCGCCGCCAGGCTTCCGCGGCGCGGCACCAGGGCCGGGTGAGCCGTGGCGAGGAGCTCCCAGGCCGCCCCGGCCGTCGCTCCGTCCGGAAGGTCGAGGTCGAGGGTGGATGCACCCACGGCTTCCCGGAGGGACGCGAAGAGCCGGACCCGAACGCGCACGTCCGCCACGCTGACACGCGGTGCCCGCTCCGTCAAACGAAGGTACACTCGAAGGGGAGCCTCCACGTTGCCCAGAGACCGCTTCGGCCGCGAGATCGACTATCTCCGCATCTCGGTCATCGACCACTGCAACCTGCGGTGCGTCTACTGCATGCCGCTCCGCGGGCTCTCCTTCGTTCCCTCGCGCCGAGCTGCTCACGCGCCGAGGAGATCGAGATCGTGGCGCGCGCGGCGGTGAGCGTGGGCTTCCGGAAGTTCCGGTTCACGGGAGGCGAGCCGACGCTGCGCCCCGACATCGTCGACATCGTGCGCCCGGGTCGCCGCGCATCGACGGCGTGGCCGACGTGGCGATGACGACCAACGCGATCCTCCTGCCGCGCCTGGCGCGCGCCCCTGGCAGCAGGCCGGGCTCGCGCCGCATCAACATCCACGTCGACACGTCTCCATCCCGAGCGGCTCAAGAAGCTCATGCGCTTCGGGACCGTGGCCGAGATCGAGGCGGGCATCCAGGCGGCCGAGGACGCCGGGCTCACCCCCATCAAGATCAACTGCGTCGTGACCCGCGACTACAACGACGGCGACGTGAGCGACCTCGCGCGCCACGCCCTCGAGCGGGACTGGCACGTGCGCTTCATCGAGCTCATGCCGCTGGGCGGAGGCGAGGCGGCCCACGTGGCCCTCTCGCAGTTCGTGCCCTCCCGGGAGACGCGGCGAGCGGATCGAGGCCGACCTCGGGCCCCTCGTGCCGATTCCGCCGCGACCAGCGCGTCCGACGAGTCGCGGAACTTCCGCTTCGCAGTCGGGGCGCGGCGTCGTGGGCTTCATCAGCCCCGTGAGCGAGCCCTACTGCGGCTCCTGCAATCGCATGCGCCTCACGGCCGACGGAAAGTTCCACCTCTGCCTGCTGAACGACGACGAGATGGACGTGAAGCGCGCCATCCGGTCCGGCGGCGGCGAGGAGCGCGGTCGCGTCGATCCTCGGCAAGGCGGTGCTGGCGAAGCCCACCGGCCACCGCCTCGACGAGGGCGTCTCCACCGAGGAGCGCGCCATGTTCCAGATCGGCGGCTAGGCGCTCCCGGGAGCCGGACCCTCGAGCCACACGGCGCCGTCCGCGTAGAACTCCTTCTTCCAGATCGGGACGGTCTTCTTGAGCGTGTCGATCGCGAAGCGGCACGCCTCGAAAGCCTCGCCGCGATGGGCGGAGGCGACCGCCACGGCGACGCTCGCCTCGCCGATGTCCATCCGTCCCAGGCGGTGGACGAGGCGCACGTCGGTCACCGGCCAACGGCGGCGCACCTCGGCTTCGATGGCCTCCATCTCGCGAAGCGCCATCTCCTCGTAGGCCTCGTACTCCAGGTGGGCGACGGCGCGACCGCGGTTCTCGTTGCGGACGACACCGACGAAGAGGCAGAGGGCCCCGTCTTCCGGAGCGACCCCCTGGAGCGCCGCGAGGTCGATCGGCTCGCGCGTCAGCCGAGCCGTCAGGGGCGCCTCCCCAGGGTGTGAAGATGGTCGACCGGTCCGTGCCCCGCGCCCACCGAGTACGAGCGGCGGATCGCCTCGGTGAGGTAGGCCTTGGCTCCCTTCACCGCCGTGAGGACGTCGTCGCCCAGGGCGAGGCGGGCCGCGATGGCCGCCGAGAACGTGCAGCCGGTGCCGTGGGTGTTCCGGGTCTCGATCCGGGGCGCCCGGATCTCCTCGAGGCGCTCCCCGTCGAAGAAGACGTCGGTTGGATCCCCGGAGAGGTGTCCGCCCTTCACGAGCGCCACGCGGGGCCCCAGTGCGCGCAGGTCCCTCGCCGCGTGCTTCATCTCCTCGAGGGTGCGGACCGGGCGACCCAGGAGCGCCTCGGCCTCGGGCAGGTTGGGGGTGACGACCTCGGCCATCGGGAAGAGCCTCTCCCGATAGGCTTGCTCCGCCGACGCGTCCAGGAGCCGGTCGCCGCTCTTGGCCACCATCACGGGATCCACGACGAGGTGGGGGATCCGCAGGCGGGAGACGGCCTCCGCCACCGCCGCGACGATGTCGCGGTTCGCGAGCATCCCCGTCTTGACCGCCGCGACGGCCATGTCGCTCGCCACGGCCTCGATCTGCGCGACGACCATCCTCGGCTCGAGGGCCACGTAGGCCGCGACCGCGACGGAGTTCTGGGCGGTGACGGCCGTGATCGCCGACGTCCCGTGAAGGCCGTGGGCCGCGAACGTCTTGAGGTCGGCCTGGATCCCGGCGCCGCCGCCGGAGTCGGAGCCGGCGATCGTGAGCGCCACCTTCACGCCGCGCCCTCCCCGGGGCCGAGGGCCGAAGCCACTGGCGCCCAGGCGCTCCTGGAGGTCCCCGAACATACGGAACGTCAGCCCCCAGATCACCAGATCCCCGATCCGCAGGCAAGGGAGCTGGAGGACCTCGCCCTGGTGCTCGTGGGTCATCGTCGAGCGGTATCGCTCCGAGACCAGATCCTCGAGGCTCAGCCAGTGGACGCTCCGGACCTCGGCGCTCGGCTGGAGCCGGACGCGACGGCGGAGCCGGAAGACGAACGGGGAGATCGCGAGATCCAGCCGGCGCATCCGGGAGACCGCCTGCACCTCGTCGAGAGCTCCGAGACGCTCGGCGTCTTGTCCCAGATCCAGGCCCAGCTCCTCGCGGGTCTCCCGCATCGCCGTGGCGACGAGGTCGGCGTCCTCCGGCTCGGAGCGCCCCCCGGGGAACGCCGTGTGTCCCGACCAGGGATCACGCGGGTCCTCGGCCCGCCGGATGAAGAGGATCTCCACGCCGCTTTCGGCTTCCCGCAGGACGAGGGCGACGGCGGCCCGTTGAGAGACCGCCTCGGCCACGCCGGCGGGCGGCCGCGACGCCAGCGCCGCGGCGATCGATGTCCACGTCCGTGGGGCCACGGTCGATTCTATCGCGGCGGGAGCGACGCTTCCTGGAGCAGGGCCTGGCCCTCGGTGAGCCACAGGAACGCCATGTTCGGCGACAGGGATCCCTCCACGAGCATGCGGTCCACCTCCGGTGGAGCGAAAAAGCGAAGCTCCGCGATCTCCGACGGCTGGGGCCTGAACGCGTCGATGGGCAGGTCGGTACGCCCCCGGAAGATCGCGACGTGATACAGGACCGTGCGAATGCCCCCGCCGGGGGCCAGGCGCACGTCTCGAAGGCCGAGACGAAGTCCCGCTCGACGGAAGACGACGCCGCTACGGACGTCCCTGCCGCCGACGAGGTCCCGGTACTCCTCGTCGGTCGCCGCCAGGCGGATGCGCGTCGACGCCGGGTCATCGAAGAGCTCCTCGCCCGCCTCCCGGACGGCGGTCTGGTCGAAGCTCTCGCCGGCCCCGACGTGGCCCCCGACCGACTTGTCCCAGCGACCCCCGTTCTCCTTGTCCACCGGACGGAGCTGAAGGAGGACTTCCGCCGCCCCGTTGGCCAGCAGGATGTTCACCGCGCCGACCGCGAGCCCCGAGGCCTTGGCCTCTCGGCGCGGACGCGCTCCCACCACCGCCCCGGCGCCGTCGTAGACGTTCAGCAACTCTTCGTGGGACTCTTCCATCGGCACCCCAGTGCTCGTCCGCGTGACGCGCGTCACAAACAACGGAGCGTAGCACCGAGAGCCTTCCAGGGCATGTCCTCCCCGGGAGACTTCTTCGCCGTGGGGCGCGCAACGCTCCCCGCGCTAAACCCAGAGCATGGGCCGCGATAGGAGTAGGCGCTCCCCGCGGCCGGGATGGCATCTGCCTTGCTCTCTCTCCAGGCGTCGTCATTCAAGGAGGTCGTCCATGAGACGCCTGTCATTCTCGATCGCGGTCATCCTTCTTTCGAATTCCCTCGTCCTCATCTCTTCCGATCGTGCGTCGGCATCGGTCTCGATCGGTGTCAGCGTGAACCTGTTCCATGACTCGCTCGCCCCCTACGGCGACTGGATCCAGACCGCGCGTTTCGGCGCCGTCTGGACGCCACGCCACGTGGACCATGACTGGCGTCCGTATACGTCCGGGCGCTGGGTCTACACCGACTACGACTGGACGTGGGTGTCCGACGACGAGTGGGGATGGGCCACGGACCACTACGGACGCTGGACCTTCGACCCCGAGTACGGCTGGATCTGGGTCCCGGGGAACGAGTGGGCCCCGGCGTGGGTCGAGTGGCGCTCCGGCGGCGGGTACATCGGCTGGGCGCCGCTGCCGCCCGACGTCGACGCCTTCCACGTGGGGTACGGCTACCGCATCGACCCCTTCGCCTATTCTTTCGTCGAGACGCGCCACTTCTGTGAGCCGCGAGTCCGCAGCCACTTCGTGCCCGTGGCACGCAACGTCACGTTCGTGAACGTCACCCAGAACATCACCAACTACACCGTCGTGGACAACCGGATCGTGAACCACGGGCTCGACGTTCAGCGCGTGGAGCGCGTGAGCGGCCACGCCGTGCCCCGGGTCCAGGTGCGCGAGGTCGCGTCCTTCGACGCCGCCCGCGGCGGCCACGTCGAGCGCGGCCAGGTGGCGGTCTTCCGGCCCCATGAGGCCCCGAGCCCCGACCGGCGTGGCGATGTCCACGCCTTCGCGAGCGAGTCGCCGCGAAAGGTGGAGCACCGACAGGAGAAGGAGCTGCGACGCTTCGACTCGGCCGAGCAACGGGAACGCACCGATCTGCAAAAGATTCACGCGCGCGAGGAGAGGCACCCTCCGGTCGTCACCGACGATCGCGCGTTCGCGCGGCCCCAGGGCGACGACCGATCGCGGGCCGAGCGCCGTCCCGTGACGAACACGGGGCGCGCCGAGCTCGCGCCGACGCCGACGGCCCCGGTGCCGCGTTCCCGCCAGGTCCAGCGGGAGGAGCCGAAGGCGCGGCCGCTCGGCCAGGAGCAGGTACGTGAGTTCCATCAGCGCGAGGTGCGGGCCCAGGCCGAGCACGAGTCTCGGGAGCGCCAGGCCCTGACCCAGCGCCAGGATCGCGAGCGCCGGGCCGTCGAAAAGGCGGCACCTGCCGCCGGCCACACCGACGACAAGACGCAGAAGAAGCAAGGCCATCACTGACATCCGGCATCGAACGGGCACGGACGGCGGGGGACGACATCCCTCGCCGTCCGTTACACTGTCCGGGCGTGTCGAGCCCCAGGGACGCTCTCGGACGGCGCCGTCTCCGCGCAGCGCCCCTGGTCGTCGCGGGCGCCCTCGTCCTCTCGGCCTCTTCCGTCCACGGAGCCTCCTTTCCCCCGGACCTCCACTTCCGCAGCCTCGAGACGGTCCGCGTCGTGATCCACTACCCCCGGGAGCTCGAGGCGATGGCCCGCGAGGCGGCGGCCCTTGCCGACGAGATCCTCGCCCGGCACGAGGCCCGATATCACTCGGGCGTCGGCAAGGTCCAGATCGTCCTGGCCGACACGACCGACGACCCCAACGGCTTCGCGACGCCGCTGCCCTACCCCCTGGTCCACATCCGCGCCGTCGCCCCCGACGGCACCGACGAGTTCGGCAACCACACGAGCTGGCTCCGCCTCGTTCTCACCCACGAGCTGACCCACGTCGTCCACCTCGAGGAGGCTCGAGGCGTCATCCGGTTCGGCCGCCGCGTGCTCGGGAGGGCCCCCTATCTCTTCCCGAACGCCTTGACCCCGGGATGGCTCCTCGAGGGGCTCGCCACGTTCGAGGAGACCGAGGGGACCCCGTTCGGGCGCGGTCGGAACCCCGACGTCCGCATGGTGCTGCGGAGCGCGGCCTTGTCGGGCGAGCTCCACGGCGAGGACCAGGCCACCCTCGGTCTCGACAAGTGGCCCGACGGCCAGTCGGCCTACTTCTTCGGCGAGGCGTTCCTCCGGGACCTGAACAAACGCTTCGGGACGAATACGCTTCCCGAGATCGCCCGCGTCCATTCGGGAAACGTCATTCCCTATGCCGACGACTACACGTCCTACAAGGTCACTGGCGCCACGTTCCACGTCCGGTGGCTGGAATGGCAGAAGGCCGAGCTCACGGCCTTCGAAAAGGAAGCGCGCGCGATCACGGCGCGAGGGCTGACGCCGTCGACCCCGCTCACGTCGCGCGGCATTCGCCAGACGGGCCCGCGCTTCAGCCCCGACAGTGCCTGGGTCGCGTACACGAGCCGCACCCTGACCCGCTACGGCGCCATCCGCCTGGTTCGATCCGACGGGGCGGGGGACCGCACCCTGGTCACACGCAACTCCGGATCGACGCTCGCGTGGACGCCGGACGGCCGGGCCCTCGTCTTCGACGAGGTGGAGGTCCACGACCTCTTCCGAACCTACAGCGACCTGAGGCGCGTCGACGTCGCCACGGGTCGCGTGCGCCGCCTGACCCGAGGCCTCCGGGCCCGCGAACCCGACGTCTCCCCGGACGGCCGCTCGATCGCGTTCGTCCGCGAGACGGGGAGGGGGAGCGAGGTCGACGTGGTGGACGCCGACGGGAAGGAACTGCGGGTGGTCGTCCCCGTCGCCGTCGGCGTCGAATGGAGCGGCCCGCGCTGGAGCCCGAGCGGCGACGCCCTCGTGGCCGCCCGTCTCGGCCTCGGGGGATGGCTGGATCTGGTGACGATCGACCCCGCGACCGGCGCCCTCGTAGAGCTGACCCACGATCGCGCCAAGGACGTGGAGCCGACGTGGCTCCCCGACGGCAGCCACGTGATCTTCCGCTCCGATCGCGACGGCGTCTCGAATCTGTACGCCCTGCGGCTGGCCGACGGCGCCCTTCTCCGCGTCAGCAACGTGATGGGAGGAGCCTTCGCCCCCGATGTGGCGCCCGACGGACGGCAAGTGGCGTTCGCGGACTACAGCGCCGCGGGGTACGACGTCCGCACCCTGCCCCTGCGGCTGGACGGCTCGGCGGAGGCCGAGGCGTTCGCCGATCCCTATCCGGCCGACCTTCCGGACCCGCCCGCCGCCGCCGGTCCCGACCGCCCCTACCGCCCGCTGAGCACCCTCGTCCCGCGATTCTGGACACCCTACGTCCTCGGGATCTTCTCCGGTGAGACGAGGGTCGGCGTGGCCACCGCCGCCGTGGATCCGCTCTTCCGCCACGCGTACGGCCTGGATCTGCACCGCGGCTTCGAGACGGGCCGCCTCGGCTTCCAGGGCTACTACCAGTACGACCGCTTCCGACCGACGCTGAGCGTTCTCGCCGAGGACACGAGCGACCCTCTGGGAGCCGACGGCTTCTCGCGGACCCAGGCGCTGACCGTCCGCGCGAGCGTGCCGGTGGCGCGATCGCTCCGCGTCTCCCAGACCATGACCCTCGCGTGGAAGCGGGAGCGCGATTCGGCCGAGGATCGGGCGCGCGCGACCCACGTCGATCTGGGCGGCATCGAGGCGGCCTGGTCCCTGAGCAGCGCGCGGCAGTTCCCGTACTCCCCCTCCCCGGTGGAGGGCTGGCGCTTGTTCGCCGCCTGCCTCAAGGAGGATCCGAACCTGGGGAGCGACGTGTCGCTCTGGAAGGCCACGGCCGACGCGCGGGCCTACACTCGACTCTTCGGGGAAACGGACTCCCTCTCCCTGCGCCTGGGCGGCGGGACCACGTTCGGCCGGCCGGGGTTCCAGGACGCCTTCCGGCTCGGGGGCTTCCCCGACGGATCGCTCTTCGACGTGGCGGGCACCAACGTGTCGGTGCTGCGCGGATACGGGGACGACGCCTTCCACGGGCGAAGCGTCGTCCACGCGAACGCCGAGTACCGCCTCCCGCTGGCCCACCCCCAGCAGGGCTACCGGTCGTTCCCGGTCTTCGTGCGTCACATCCACGCATCGGCCTTCGTCGACGTGGGGGAGGCGTGGAGCGAGTCGTTCGAGGCCGGCAACTTGAAGCCCGGCGTCGGCGTCTCCCTCGGCGCCGACTTCGTCGTCGGACACCGGCTGCCGCTGACCGGGATCGTGAGCCTCGCCCGGGGTCTCGCGAGCCGCGGCGAGACGCAGGTCTACGCCCGCCTCGGCTTGCCGTTCTAGCGAGCGTAGGCGGAGCACGTCGACGCCACCGGGGCACCGCTTCGCGGGAGACGCTCAGGCGCGGTGAAGCGCCCTCGCTCGGCGGTCGGGCGTTCCGCGGATTGACTGCACCGACCGACGCCCCCGCGAAGCGATGCCCCGGCGGCTAGGAGCTCTTCTTCAGCCGGATGCTCCCGTTGACCGTCTCCATGTTCAGCGCGCGTCCGCCGGCGCCAAGGGTCCCGGAGAGGCTTCTCGACGTCAGCCGGCCTTTGACCGTCAGCGGGAAGTCCGACTCGATGTCGCCGTTGACCGTCGCCGCCCTCACGTCGGCGTTCGCGTTCCCCGGAAGGTCGACGGCAATGCTGCCGTTGACGGTCTTGAAGTCGAGGCGCTCGGCTCCGTCGCCGCGACCGAGGGTGGCCTTGATGGACCCGTTGACGGTCTCCGCCTGGGCGAGCCCCTTGGCCGAGACCCGGATGCCGCCGTTCACCGTGTGAGCGTCCACGTCTCCGCCGATGCCGTCGGCGTCGACCGAGCCGTTGACGGTGCGCGCCACGAAGCGGACGCCCGGCGGAACCTTGACGGTGAAGTGCACGTCCACGTCGTTGTCCTCGGCCCCGAGGCGCCCTCCCTCCCCGGGCTGGCATTCGTTGGAGCGGCCGGCGCTCCGGCTCGGGTAGACGGCGCAGATCGTGACGCCTCCCGGGTGCTTCACGACCTTGATCTCCACGTCGGCCGGATTGCTGCGATGCCCTCGCTTGATGGCGGCGACCTCGGCCTGGTTACCGGCTCCGGCCGTGGCCTCGATCGCGCCGTTCACGCCCTTGATCTCCAGCGTCTGTCCGGCGGGAACGCTCTCGGCCCAGCGGAAATCGTCCGCGCGGGACAAGCCGGGGTGCAGGGCTCCCAGAAGGGCGCCCAGGACGACGACCGACCCGACTCCACTCGTTCGCATCATGCCTTGGCCTCCGAGACTCGGTTGCTAGATCCGCTTCTTTATGACGATGGCGCCGCTCAGGGTCTGGATCTCGATCTTGGCGTTTCCGTTGCCGGTCGAGAACTCGAGCTGCTTCTCGGACGTGAACTTGCTCGTGCGCCGAGCCGAGCCTCCGAAATCGCTCTGGATGTCGCCGCTGAACGTCGTGACGGAGAAGTCGGCCGAGATCGACGCGGGCAGAGCGAGATCCACGCCGCCGCTCACCGTCTGGGCTTCGACGGAGCCCTCCTTGGTCACGTCTCCCTCGAAGCGCAGCGACCCCGACACCGTCTCCAGCTGCGCGCGCTCGAAGGTTCCGCCGGTCACCATCAGCTTCCCGTTCACCGTGTTGGCCTCCACCGACCCGCTCACCCCCTTCAGGGTGACGCTTCCGTTCACCGACTCGGCGTGGATCCGGCCGCTGGCCCCGCTGACCTCGACGGTGCCGTTCACGGTCTGCGCCGACACCTCCTTCGACGCGCCGCTCACGGAGATGTTGCTGTTGACCCCGTCGGCCGTCACGGCCCCCGTCACGTCGGTGACCGTGATGGTGGCCGCGAAGGAGTTGATCTCGACGCGGCTTCCCGCCGGCACGTGGATCTCGAGGTCCGAGGCGATGCCGTGGGGGTTGCGCCCCTCGGTCTCGACGCTGATCTGGGTGTGGCGCGAGCTTCCCGAGATATCGAGATTCTCGGCGCCTTGTCCGAGGGTGCCCGTCACCGTGACCTCCGCGCGGCTCCAGCCGATGACGTGGATGGAGCCGGCCGAGTTGTCGATCTCGACGACGCCGTTCGGGGACGCGGAGCGCTTCTCGTCGAGTCGTTGCTGGGCCCGAAGGACCCCGGGCATCGCCGCAAGGGTCAGGACCAGGATAAGAACCATTCTCTTCATGAGGTCTTCGCTTTCTCTTTCTTCACGATCAGATCTGCGACGTCAGCTTGAGGAGCCGCAGGAGGAAGTCCAGCTTCTTCTGATGCGTCGACGCCAGCAGCTTGGTGAGCTGACGGTTTCCGGGGTCCTTGTCCAGGGCTTCCCGGATCTGCCGGAGGGCGTCGTCGATGGTCTTCAGGTTGTCGTCGACGGCCTTGGCCGTCTCGGGGGAGAGACTCTCCCGCCGCGCGCCGAGCGCGCTCATGAGCTGACCGGTCGCGCGGATGTAGTCGGTCTCCGCGGCCAGGACGGGCGCCGGCGTTCCCTTGACCGACACGGGCTCCGCCACCCCGGTCGGGCCCGTGCCTGCGCCGTTGTCGGATGGGCGCCGAACGAGGACCGAGGCGAGCGCGAGGACGACGGTCGCGGCGGCCGCGAGGACGACCGGACGCGAAAGGAAGAGCCGCGCCCGGCCCCAGCGAGTGGCGTCTTCCCTTCGCGCTTCGTCCAGCCGCGCGGCGATTCCGCTCCACAGGTCTCGGGCCGGCGGCCGCTCGCGAGGGAGCGCCGCCGCGCGGGCCAGAAGGGCCCGGAGGGCCTTCTCCTCCTCACGGCAGGCGGCACAGCCCGCGATGTGCAGCTCCACCTCGTGCAGCTCCGCTCCGGACAGGAGGCCGTCCACGTAGTCGTCGATGAGGTCGAGGGCTTCGGCGCACGTCATGACTGGAGAGCCTCCCTGAGTAGGCGGCGGGCGCGGTGGAGCTGGGCCTTGGACGTCCCCGTCGCGACGCCGATGAGCTCGGCGATCTCCCCGTGCTTGTACCCTTCCACGTCGTGGAGGACGAAGACCGCGCGGGCCCCTTCGGGGAGCTCGCCCAGGGCCCGCTCGAGGTCCAGACCCGCCTCCGGCCCTCCGCCCTTGTGGGGGCGCTCGAAGGGGGTCAAGTCGTCGGTGGGCATCACCCGGGCGAGACGCCGCCGCCGGGACCGTCTCTCCGACAGGGCCACGTTGATCGTCAGCGGGTGGAGCCACGTCGAGAACGCGCTGTCGCCGCGGAACGAGGGGAGCTTCTGCCAGGCGCGCACGAAGACGTCCTGGGTCAGCTCCTCCGCCAGCGCCGCGTCCCCGGCCAGGCGGAAGCAGACGGCGTGGACGCGCCCGACGTTGTCGCGGTAAAGCTCCTCGAAGGCCACGAGATCCCCGTTCTGGGCCGCCCGAACCCGTTCCTGTTCCCGGGCCCGGCGGTCCTCGTCGCGCGGCAGCGGGATGATACGCGGGTTGGATTCGAGGCCGTTCGCCAAGGTCTTCGATTCCACTGCCACCTCTGAGATGCCGGCCAGGGGGTGGGGGTTGGAACCCTCGAGGCTATTGGATATAGCCCAGGCTCCGAAGCTCTTCCAGCATTTCCCTGTCGAAGGCGCTCTCGGCCGCCCGGGCGGTCGGGCGGCGCCCCAGGGAGGAGACGACGCGAACCGGGTGCGCCTGGCGGAACTCGGGGCGCAAGGCCGCTTCGAGCACCCTTCCGGGGAGCTCGCGGCTCGTCGGAAGGCCCGCCAGGTGGAGGAGGGTCGGGGCCACGTCCCGCTCCGACACGGGGCCCAGGTCCCCGGCCACGATGGGCCCTCCCGCGAGCAGGAGCGTTCCCGTCGCCGGGCCCTCTCCGCTCCGGGCCAGGCGCCCGGGATCCCCCAGGACGAGGAGGACGTCCTCGGGATCGCGGCCGGCGGCCGCTTCGCCGATGAGGTCGTCCACGAAGTGATAGTAGGCCCGCACGTTTGCCAGGCGATCGTCCAGGGCGGCCAGGTCGGCCCCGGCCCCTTCGCCCATCCGCTGCATCGTGAAGATGTCGAGGCCCGGGAGATAGACGGCCTCGATATCGGGACGGCCCCCTTTCCGGAGCGCGCTTGCGGCCGACACGGCGAAGCGGTCGAGGCGGCGCGCCCGATCCTCGTCCGCCGTTCCGACGTAGGGGCGCAGGGATTCGAAAGCATCGGCCGGGGACACCTCCCTGTCGGCGCCTCCGCCGCGCTCCAGCTTGAAGAACGCGCGGTCCGTGACGACGTACCCGTTGAGCGCGTCGGCCGGCCACGTCGCCCACCAGTTCACGACGCCCACACGCAGGCCCTTCTCCGAGGCCACGTTCCAGAACGTCTTCACGCTTCGGAGCACCGACGAGGGCGGCTGGGCTCGCGTCAGGCGAAGGATGTCGGCGGCGTCCCCGAGGGCCGCCGCCAGACGTCCTCCGGCCTGATCGAGGGACACCGCCGTGCGCATCCCCGCGAGGCGACGAGCGCCCGTGGATTGGATCCCGTGGGCCTCGGGTCCGCGCCCCGTCGCCACCGTCGTCCAGACGATGGCTGGGATGTGCTCGGGCTCGACGGCCAGCCGCCCGTGAGCCCCCCGCTCGAGGAGGGCCGCGAGGGCCGGCATCTCCCCTCGAGCGAGCATCTGCTCGGTCATCCGCCGCTCGAGGCCGTCGATGCCCAGGACCCGGACTCGGAGCCCCGTCGGCACGACCGCGTAGTCCGGGGCATCGTCGCCCCTCCTGTCGGCCGAGTAGGAGACGGCCAGGCCGCCGGCGAAGAGCGCGCCCCCCAGCACGACCGCGGCCGCCATGTGCCGCCTCGAAAGGCCTGCCTGGGGGAGGCGGTGACGACCGCCGGCGGAAAGGACGGCAATCGCCGCCAGCGATCCGAAACGCGCCAGCACGGCGCCCAGGCAGACGGCCAGGACCAGGGCCGCGACCTGCGCCGGGAGAGGGGCGTCCAGCCCGCGCGAGCGCCACCAGAGGGCGAGGTAGGCGAGGCCGCCCAGCCCGAGGGCCAGGCCCAGCGTGCGCGCCAGGGCCTCGGCTCCTTTCGGCCCCAGGCGGCGCCCCAGCCCGGCAGCGACGAGGCCTCCGAGGAAGGCGGCCCCGGCGGCGACGATCCCGAGCGCCGCGGAGGAGTACAAGAAGAGAACGGCGAGATCCGTGGGCTCCGAGAGGAGCCGGCGGTCGAGGCTCAGGGCCGCGAGGGTGAGGCCGGCCCCGAGCAACGGGCCCGCCGCGGCGCCCACGCGCCAGGCGACGCCCACGCAGGTCTTGAGGAGCGACGCCCCCCCGGCCCCGCCGAGAACGAATCGATCGAGGCCGCTCTCCAGGTATCCAAGGCGCTTCAGCTCGTCTCGGACCTGCTCGACCGACGCGATCGGCGAGCGCTCCTCTTCCACGCCGGGATTCTACGGCCACTTGCGCCCCCGGCGTCAGACGGGTCTAATCGCGACGATGCCCGGGCTTTCCACCACGGCGCCCGCCCGCGCCGTCCTCGTCTCTTCCCTGATCCTTCTCGCAACCGCTTCGGGTCCCGCGGCACCCGTACCGCCGAGCGCCGAGAAGCCGAGCGTGATCGTGATCGTCCTGCCCCACGTCGGGGCGCGGCTCGGGTGCTACGGCGTCGCCGTCAAGACGCCGAACGCCGACCGGCTGGCCCGGGCGGGTCGCCGTTTTGCCCGCGCCTATGCCCAGTACCCCGGGGCCGAGGCCTCCCGTGTCTCGCTGATGACGGGCCAGCGTCCGGAGAAAACCGGCGTGTTCGAGGGGCTTCGGGCGCCTCTCGAAGATGCCGCCCCGCTGCAGGAGAGGTTTCGAGCCGGGGGCTACCGGACCCTCCGGGTGGGGCCCGTCTTCACGGGCCCCGTCGAGAGCGCCTATGCCTGGGACGTCGCGGAGGAGGCCCCCGAGGCCCCCGCGGCGGCGCGGCGTGCGGCATCTTTCATCGAGGCGAACCGGGAACGGCTGTTCTTCATGGCGGTCGGCCTGCCGGACACGCCAGGCCCGGGGGGGGCGCGCCGGCCCCGCCGAAGCCGGAGACCTGGGGCGACGTTCCGTCGATCGCCGTCTCCCCGACCCGGGTGGATCGTCCGGGCCGGACGACCCGGGTCGCGCCCATCGCGGCCGAGGCCCGGCGCGCCCTCCTCGGCAACGAGGACGCGCGCGTGGCCGCCCTCGACGTACAGCTGGGCGTCGTGCTGGAAGCCCTGGACCGTACCCAGATGTGGGACCGGGTGACGGTGGTCCTCGTCTCGGATGAGGGAGGCTACCTGGGAGGGCACGGTGACGTGCTTCGAAAGGACCTCCTCTTCGAGGAGACCCTGAGAACGTCGTTGATCGTGTCCGGTGCCGGCGTCCAGGAGCCCGGTGCGGCCGCCGAGGGGCTCGTCGAGCTGGTGGACGTGTACCCGACGCTGGTGGAGCTCGGAGGTCTCAAGAAGGCCCGAGGACTCCAAGGATCGAGCCTCGCGCCGCTCCTCAAGGATCCGAAGGGGTTGGTGAAGACCGCGGCCTTCTCGGTGACCGCCCGCGAGGCGGGGTACGTGGGGCGCAGCGTGAGAACGGATCGATACCGCTACAACGAATGGCCCGACGGGAGCGAGGAGCTGTACGACCACGAGAAGGACCCGAACGAGTGGGTGAACCTCGCGGTGCATGGGCCGGGACGACGGGAGATCCAGGAGATGCGGGCGCTCCTGGACGAACGGGACCGGACGGCGGCCCCTCCGCCGGCCCAGCCTCCGCCGGCGCGTGCCGGCAAGGGGCCGAACGTCCTCCTTATCGTCCTGGACGACCTGACGGTCCACCTGGGATGCTACGGGTACCCGGTCAAGACCCCCAACATCGATCGCCTGGCCCGCCTGGGCCGCCGGTTCGATCGCGCCTACGCCCAGGTGGCGATGTGCAGCCCGTCCCGGATGTCCTTCATGACGGGGTGGAGGCCCGAGCGGCTGAACCTCTGGAACAACACCACGAACCCGTGGGACCACGCCAAGGGCGCCGTCCCCCTGCAGGAGCACTTCCACGCCCACGGCTACTACACCGCGCGCGTCGGCAAGGTGTACCACGGCAAGTGGAACGAGCGCTCGGCCTGGGACCTCTCCGAGAGCGACGTCACGCCAGCCTCGCCGATCCCGCCCGCGACGCCGGAGGAGGCGAGGGCGGCCGCGGGCTTCGAGGCCGACGGCGACGCCGAGGGAGACATCTCCCGGTTCTGGCTCGCGACGGACAACAAGGACGAAGACGAGCCCGACGGCCGCCGCGCCCGCCGCGTCGCAACCCTGCTCGGTGAGCACCGCCCTCAGCCCTTCTTCATCGCACTGGGCTTCGCGAAGCCCCATCTCCGCTGGGTCGCTCCGCGGAAGTACTTCGACATGTACTCGGCCGATCAGATCGCTGTGGCGCCGGCGCCCCCTGGCGACGCCGAGGACATCCCCGCCATCGCCATCGCCAACGGTGCCCTCGAGCGGCCGGGCCTCTTCCTCTCGGGAAAGCAGGGGGATTTCGACGAGGCCGCCCGCCGCCGGGCGGTGGCCGCCCAGTACGCCTGCGTGTCCTTCGTCGACGCCCAGGTCGGCGTGGTCCTCGACGCCCTGGACCGCGCGAAGCTCTGGGACGACACGGTCGTCGTCCTCCTCGGCGACCACGGCTTCCACCTCGGGGAGCACGGCCTCTGGCGTAAGGACACGCTCTTCGAGGAAGCGGCGCGCGCGCCTCTCATCGTCGTCGCGCCGGGAGACCGCAAACGCGGGACGGCGACGCGTTCGCTGGCGGAGCTGCTGGATCTCTACCCGACCCTCACGGACCTGGCGGGCCTCCCGCGCCCGGCGGGCCTTCAGGGGACCAGCCTCGTTCCCCTCATCGACGAGCCGACAGCCGAAGGACCGGAAGGCCGCGTTCACGTTCCGCCTCAGCGCCGCCCCGCGTCTCGGGCGCAGCGTCCGCACCGATCGTTATCGATTCACCGAGTGGCCCGACGGTAGCCGCGAGCTCTACGATCTGGCGGCCGATCCGGGGGAAGGGACGAACGTGGTCGCGGATCCGCCCCACGCCGCCGCCGCCGCCGACCTGGCAGGCGCTCCTCGCGAAGGGCTTTCCGGCAGCTCTCGCGACCGTCAAGGTCGTCTTCGGGTGGCGGTAGATGACCGAGGCGTAGACGCGGCTGGCCTTCACGTTGTTGTTCAGGAGGTTCCCGTCCACGGGGTCGATCGACAGGTAGGAGCCTGTCTCGCGGAGATAGGCGATGTCGAACAGGATCGGGCCCACGATGAGGCCGGTTCCGACGGTGAAGGCGTGGAACGTCGGTGCCCCTCCCATCGCCGCCTGGAAGTACTGGCCGTCGGTGAAGTAACCCGCCCGGATCGGGCCAGCGCAGCCGGTTCTTGATGACGACGTATTCCACGCCCGCGCGAAGCTGGGAGGTGTCCTTCTGGGCTACATCCTGTCGATGAGGGTTGGGTACGGCAGCAATGGGAAGAAATCGTTGGGGGCTTTGGGACGTGGGCGGAGGCTGATCCGGCTCGGTTCGCGGAAGGGTGAAGAAGTTGTGGATCTCCCCCGTGGACCAGCGGGCTCGCGTGTAGTCGAGGGAGATCGTCAGGTTGCTCCGGGGTCGCCAGGAGGCCCCGACTCCCGCCGCCCCCGGGATGCGGATCGTGAGGTCGTCCCGGCCGTAGGCGTTGGTCGTCTGTACCACGGAGCCGTCCACGGTGGATTGGAAGAAGTCCACGCGGGAGCGCTGAAGGCTGACGTCGGTGGTGAGACCCGTCTTGAAGACGGCGCCGAGGTTCAGGCTCTCCCAGGGGGACCAGATGACGCCCAGGTGGACGTTCCACCCGGAGATGCGGAAGTCGGCGTTCTGTCGCGTCGGGACGGCGCGGGGCGCTGGCACCTCGACGCGCTGATCGTAGCCGTTGAGCCAGCGGTTGAGCGTCGCCCCGACGCGCAGGCCGCGGGTGACCTGCCACCCCGAGCCCAGCGCCAGGACGTCGAAGCCGCCGTTCGAGTCGATGTGGCGCGTCCGGTCGGGCTCCTCGATGGTGCGGGTGTTGTCGAAGGACAGGACGCGCTGGAAGCTGAGCTGGGCCGCCCCGCTCGTGGAGCCCACGGAGAACGGGTAGGTGAGGGCGGCGAAGTCGGGGGCCCGGCCGTGGCGCTGGTCGTTCTCGGCCAGGCGCGCCGCTCGTCGCCGGTCTTCTCGTCGCCCGAGCCGCGCATCGATCGAGGACGAACGTCACCTCGGGGTGCCGCAGGTAGCTGAGGCCGGCGGGGTTCCAGGAGGCCGCGGTCGCGTCGTCGGCGCGAGCGAGGAACGCTCCTCCCATTCCGAACGCGCGGGCGCCCGAGCCCTGGACGACGCCGGCGTTCGTCTGCAGGTCGAGCTCGTCCTGGAACGGGAGGCGTGGCGGCGGGGGAGCTGGGCGACGGGGCTTGGGCGCTCGCGGCGACCGGGGCAAGGGTCGCCACGAGGACAACCGCGACGACGGGCCACCTCTGCAGGGACCTGGGAACAAACGACAAGGGCCTCTCGCCTCTTTCTAGAATCCCCGCGTCCAAGGTTAGATGGATGACGGGCAGAGCATAGCACGGTGGTCCGGCGGCCATGGTAGCGAGGTCGCGGGGTATGCTTCGACCATGACCCGTGCCGGCACGACCGCCATCGGATTGGGCATCTTCGCCCTCTCGTTGGCCATTCGGTGTCTCTACGCCGTGGACCTGGCGCCGGTGATGTACACGCGGGACCAGCCGGGAACCCGCATGGCGATGCGATACGACGACGCCGCCCTCCGCATGCTCGCCGGCGACGGCCTGCTCTATCCCGCCGAGATCGACCCCGCGAGGACCGGCCTCCTGGCCCGCCCGCCGGGGTACTCGGCGTTCTTGGGGGTCGTCTACGCCTCCCTGGGGAGGAGCTTCTTCACGGCCCAGGCTGGTCCAGAACGTCCTGAATACCGTCACGCCCGTCCTGATCCTGCTCCTCGGGGCGCGACTCTTCGGGCCGGCCGTCGGTGCCATCGGCGGCCTGTTTGCCGCCCTGTCGCCCCACCTCGGCTACGCCTCCAACCTCCTCTCCCCCGACGCGCTCTCGGCGCTTCCCCTGGCCGGCGCTTCTCTCCTGCTGGCGTGCTCTCCCTTGGAGAAGGGTCCCAAGCTGGAGAGCGCCGCGATGGCGGGGGTGCTCGTGGGGATCTCTGCCTGGCTGCGACCGAACGTGGTCCTCATGGGTCCCTTTCTGGCGGCGGCCCTCGTCCTCCTGGCCCGTGATCGCCGCGCCGCGCTGCGCCCGGCCGCCATCCTCGCGGCCGCGGCCGGGCTCACGATCCTTCCCATCACCCTCCGCAACTACGTCGTCTTCGGCGAGATCGTGCCCATCAGCACCAACGGCGGCCTGACCCTCTGGCAGGGCGTGGCGGATGCCGGCGGGGAGCGATTTGGCGCGCGAACCACCGATCGGCGCGTGGCGCGGGAGGAAGCGGCGCGCTACCACAAGCCGGAGTACGCCCGGTGGTGGGCCGAGCCCGACGGCATCTGGCGCGACCACGACCGGTACCGCCGGAGCCTCGAGGTGATCGAGCAGCGGCCCCTCTGGTACCTGCGGGCGATGCTCCGGCGGATGGCTGCGATGATCAGCTACCACTCGGCCGAGGCTCCGTTCGTGGCGCGGGTCGCCGGGTTCGAGCGCCCCATCCCGATAGTCGACGACGAGGAGGGAGCGCAGGAGGGGGACCTCTTGGCGCCCCAGCGGGCGTTCGAGGGCTCGGCGGCGTCCGCTCGGCCGCCGCGCATACCGGACTCCGTGATCCTCGCGCCCGGGGAGCTCCTGGCATCCCTTCGACCCCTGGTCCGTGGGATCCAGGCGGTCGCCGCGGCGATGACCCTGCCCCTCGCGATCGTCGGGATCGTGTCTCTCGCGCGTCGCGCGCCTCGGGCCGCCGGGTTCGTCGCGATCGTTCCGGTGTACTACCTGATCTTCGAGTCGATGTTCATCTACGAATGGCGAGTGGCGACGCCCATGCACGGGTACCTGTTCCTCTTCGCGGCCGCGGGCGGGGTGTCCCTCTTCGACCTGGCGCGCCGCCGCGTCCGCACTTCAGCGTAGCGGGGAGTCGGCGCGCTCTCCGCAGCGGAGCGCAGAGCTCCGCACCCTCCTCAGCCAGGCCGAGACACTCGAACAGGTTGCGCACGGACTGGCCGAGGCGGTCGCCGCGGCAGGAGGTGGCGAGGATGGCCTCCACGAGCGCGCGTCCGACGCTCGGCGACTTCGTCCGCCGCGCGGAGCGCGTCCTCCAGGGGAGGGTCCTCGTCGAAGTCCTTCACCGCCGCCTCGAGGGCGTCGTAGGCGGCCAGGAGAGCCAGGGCGCTGCCGTTCCCGGTCTCGCCGAACGCCCCGAGCGCCTCGAGGGTTCGCCCCAGCCGGGACGCGATCGTGCGCGCGTGAGGCAGGTTGACGTGTACGTAGCGGCGGTAGGCTTCGTCGCTCATGCGGGATCCGGCGCGAGAGGCGGCGAGTCTATCACGCGGCCCGGGCGGCGCCCTGTGGTACGCTTGAGCTCCTTTCCGGGCCCCCCGACATGATCACGAAGGAAGTTCTTCCGAACGGCCTCACGCTCCTCACCGAAGCCATGCCCCACGTCCGCAGCGTGGCCATCGGCGTTTGGCTGAAGCGGGGAAGCCGACACGAGACGCCGGCCGAGACGGGGATCAGCCACTTCATCGAGCACATGGTCTTCAAGGGGACCCGCACCCGCACGGCCGAGGAGATCGCGTCCCAGGTGGACTCCATCGGGGGGCACATGGACGCCTTCACCGCCAAGGAGTACGCCTCCTTCCACCTGAAGGTCCTGGACGAGCACCTTCCGCTGGCCGTCGAGATCCTCGGCGACATCGTGATGAACCCCCTCTTCGATCCCATCGAGATGACCAAGGAGAAGAAGGTCATCCTCGAGGAGATCAAGATGGTCGAAGACACCCCCGACGACCTCGTGATGGAGCTCTTCACCCAGGCCTTCTGGCCCAACCATCCCCTGGGGCGTCCCATCCTCGGGACGCGGAAGAGCGTCCTCGGCTTCGGCCGCGAGAAGCTCCGGTCGTTCTTCAAGAGCGTCTACCGCCCCACCAACATCGTCCTCTCGGCGGCCGGGCACCTGGATCACAAGGCCACGGCCGCCCTGGTGAAGCGCCATTTCGGCGGCCTCGGCGCCACGAGCCGGGAGCCCGCCACGCGCCCGCCGCGCCCGGCTGTCGCGCATCGTGACTCGCTCCAAGAAGGAGCTCGAGCAGGTCCATCTCTGCATCGGAACGCCCGCGTATCACCAGTCCCACGGCGACCGGTACGGGACGTACATCCTCAACACGGTTCTGGGGGGGAGCATGTCGTCGCGCCTCTTCCAGAACGTGCGGGAGCGGCGCGGCCTCGTCTACTCGATCTCCTCGGGGGTCACGTCCTACTCCGACGCCGGGAGCCTGACGGTGTACGCCGGAACGAGCCTCGACTCGGTCGGAGAGGTCGTGCGCCTCACGGTGGAGGAGCTGAAGCGCCTCAAGGGAGAGCCGATCCCGGCCGACGAGCTGCGCCGCGCCAAGGACCACTTGAAAGGGAGCCTCATGCTCTCTCTGGAGAACACGGGCTCGCGCATGAGCTACCTGGCTCGCCAGGAGATCTACTTCGGCCGCACGTTCGGGCTCGACGAGACCCTGGCCGAGATCGAAGGCGTCCGGGCCGCGGACGTCCAGCGGATCTGCAATGACCTGTTCAAGGGAGACCTCGCGATGAGCCTCCTGGGGAACCTCAGGGGATACCGGCCGCGGGCATCTCAGCTCCGGATCTGAGCGCAGCGATCCGGAGGCGCCTGGCGACGCCCTGGAGCAGGACGGCGAGGAGCGCAATCGACAGCGGATCCGTGACGAAGCGGAAGCGGTTGTTCTCGCCGACCTCGAGGCTGTTTCCGACGAGCGCCACCCAGGCGATGGTGAAACAGAGGAAGAGCGCGAGAGGTCGGAGCCGGCTCCGATCGTCCGAGCCGAAGGCCAGCCAGAGGCCGAAGAGCCACGCCGCGGGAAGCGCCACGACCAGGCCGCCGTAGACGCGGTAGCGGATCCCCCCGCGCTCCAGGACGAGCCCCGGCACCCGGCCGTACACGACGGCGTCGTAGACCTCGACGAGCGCTCTCGTCCGATCGACGTTGGGAGCCAGGAACGACGAGTCGCTCGTCGACGAGGCGTAGTCCAGCCACGCCTCGGCCATTCCCCTGAGATAGGAGCGGGGCGCGTGGCGCACCACCGCCAGGCTGTCGCGAAGGTACTGCTCCGAGAGCGCGACGTAGGCGAGGTGGTTGAAGTTGGGCTCGCCCGTGGACTTGAGCGGGTCTCGGAGGCACGCGATATCGGCGTGGGCCGAGACCTGCTCGTAGGCGGCGGGGTAGGCGTCGAGCGGGGCGAAGGGTCGGATGGCGGCCACCGGCGACAGGACCCTTGCGCGGATCAGGCGGTCCCTGGCGTCGCGGGGCAGGCGCCTCACCGTGATCCGGGCCAGGTTCATGCCGACCCAGGTGCTCGGGGCGAAGTGGCCGAAGACCACGAGGTTCTTCGCGTAGAGACACGCGACCAACAGCAGGGCCGGCGTGGCGGCCCGGAGCACGGCCCGGCGTCGCTCCGGGAGGAGGACCACGAGGCCCGCCGTCACCGCCAGCAGGTAGGTCAGGTGGAAGAGGCTCCAGGTCCCGGCGAGGGCCAGGAGCGCGGCATAGAAGCCGACAGCCGCGGCCGGATGCCCCCGCCTCACGAACGCGTCGAGAAGGACGGCCGACAGCGTGAGGACCGTCGCCAGCGGAGAGGCGTAGAACAAGAGCTGCTCGTGAAGGACGAAGGACGGGCTGAGCACGAACAGGGTGCTCGCGACCACGGCGGTGAGCGAGGACGCCCCGAGGCGCCGGAGGAGGGAGGCGAGGCCGAGAAAGAGGGTCAGCCCGAGAGCGAGGGCGATGAGCGAGAAAGCGACGGAGTGGCACGCGGGAAACAGCCTCAGCACCGCGCCGAGGTAGAGGTTCCACGCCGGAGGCTGACTGTGGAGATAGAAGAGGCTGCGGGCCAGGTCGTGACGGAGGAGCTCGACGTCGAGATGCTGCCAGAACGCGCTCAGGGGGCGCTCGTCGAAGCGCACGCCGAGGGCGAAGTAGATGGCGTGGGCGGCGGCGAAGACGACGACCAGCATCGCCGTGAGACGCCGCCCGATCACTCGCACCACCGTAGGCGGGTAGCGTACACCCGATCCGCGGGCGGTCTTCGGTTTTGGTCCTTTGAGTCCGTCGGGGTTTGTGGTGAACTACGCTCCGTGGGCCTCCGCTTCCGTGTCCTGGGTTCGGGGAGCTCGGGGAACGCCACGCTCGTCGAGGGAGGGGGGACGCGCATCCTTCTCGACGCGGGCCTCGGTCCTCGCGAGCTCGCCGAGCGCCTCCTGTCGGCCGGCGTCGACCCGTCCTCCATCGACGCGGTCTTCCTCTCCCACGAGCACTCCGATCACTCCCGGGGCGCGGCGTCCTTCTCCCGCAAGTGGGGTGTCCGGATCGTCGGGAAGCCGCGGCACCTACGCCGCCGCCAGCCTCGGGGCGAGCGAGATCGCCGGCTTCGACGTCCTCGATCCGGGCGCCAGCCGGGAGATCGGACCTCTCACCGTACGAGCCATCCCGATTCCCCACGACGCCGCGGAGCCCATGGCGTTCGTCGTTTCGGGCGACGGCGTCTCCCTGGGGCACGCCACCGATCTGGGTCACATCGGTCGGCCCGTGATCGACGCCTTCGCCGGATGCCAGGCCGTCCTGGTCGAATCCAACTACGACCCCGGCATGCTCCGCGACGGCGCCTACCCCTGGTCCCTGAAGGAGCGCATCCTGAGCCCGTTGGGTCATCTGTCCAACGGCGACGTCGCTCGGTACCTCGAGCGCGACCTGCCCGAGTCCTGCGAGACCGTCGTTCTCGCCCATCTCTCCCGGAACAACAACCACCCGGAGGTGGCGCGGATGGCCGCGGAGATCGCTCTCGGGAAGAGCCATCGCACGAGCGTTCGCCTGGAGATGACCGGGGCGGAGGGCACGGGGTGGATCGAGTCTCGGAGCGTTGCGGCCCCGCCGGTCGGCCAGATGCGGCTGTTCTAGCGATCGTTTCAGTTACACTGGAACGCGTGACGCGGAGGAGGAAAGTGGCCTGGGCGGTGGCGGCGCTCGCCGTGATCGGAGCTCTCGGCTTCGGCTACATGAAGCTCGTCGAGAAGGGGATCCTCCGCTACAACAAATACGACCGGCGCGAGAAGGGAACGCTCCGCGCCGGCCACCAGGCCCCCGACGTTCCCCTCAAGATGTACGACGGCTCCGACGTGCGTCTCTCCACGCTCTGGAAGGCGAAGCCCGTGGTCCTCATCTTCGGGAGCTGTACCTGACCGCCGTTCCGCAAGAAGATCGGTGATCTTCAGAAGATCCAGGACAAATACAAGGACAGGGTCGAGTTCCTGACGATCTACGTGTCGGAAGCCCATCCCGACGACGAATGGCAGATGGAGTCGAACCGCAAGGAGAAGGTCGTCTTCAAGCAGCCCAAGAGCTTCGCCGAGAGGCTGGAGGCCGCCAAGATCCTCGTCGAGCGTCTGCACTACAAGGCGCCGGTCGCCATCGACTCCATGGACAACCTGGCCGGACACGGCCTACTCGGCCTGGCCCGAGCGGCTCTACGTCATCGCTCCGGGCGGGCGAATCGTCTACAAGGGGGGCATGGGTCCTTTCGAGTTCAAGCCGGAAGAGGCGGAGAAGGCTCTCGGGGACTATCTGGCCGCGAACCCGCCCAAGGCGTCGCCTCCGCCCTCACCGGCTCCGCGAGCCTGAGCCCCGGCGCGTAGCCGCCCGTGTGCTACCATCCGATCTCCGTTTCGTATCCTGTTTTTTCCGACCGACCGACCTTATTTCGATCGCTTTCCGTTGAAAGGTGAACTCATGAAAATCAGTCTCCGCCGCTGCATTCGAGGGTGTTCCTCCGCCGCACTCTTCGTTCTGGCCTTGCTTGCGCTCTCTTCGGGACGCGCCGAAGCCAAGGACCCGAAGCCCGCTGCATCCCCCGCGCCACTCGTGGACCTGAACTCGGCCACCGAAAAGGAGCTCGAGGCCCTGAGCGGCGTGGGCGCAGCCACTGCCCAGAAGATCGTCGCCGGGCGGCCCTACGCGACCGTCGACGACCTTGCCAAGGCCGGGATCTCCTCGACGACCATCGCCAAGATCAAGTCCCACGTGACCGTGGGCGGCCCCGCCGGCTCCGGCCACCGCACCCGCGTCGGCCCGGGCGGCGGCGACGCCGAAGCCGCCCAAGGCTCCGAAGGCGGCGCCCGCGGCCGCCGCGGCGACCCCGCCGGCGCCCGTCGACTTGAACTCCGCCTCGGAGAAGGAGCTCGAGGAGCTGAATGGCGTTGGCTCGGCGACCGCCAAGAAGATCGTGGCCGGGCGCCCGTACGCGACGGTCGACGACCTTGCCAAGGCCGGAGTGCCCGCCTCGACCATCACGAAGATCAAGCCCCACGTCACGGTGGGAACGGCGCCGGTGGCCGCGGCTGCGGGTCCCGTGGCGGCCCCGCCAACCGTCCCCGCGCCGACGCCGAAGCCGCCCAAGGCCGCGAGCGCTCCCGCGACCCCGCATCCCGCTCCCACGGTCCAGCCCGCCACGCCGCCGCGGCCCGGGATGGTCTGGGTGAACACGTCGACGAAGGTCTTCCATCGCGAGGGAGACCGCTACTACGGCGCCACGAAGCAGGGGAAATGGATGACCGAGGAGGACGCCCTGAAGGCCGGTTACCACGAATCCAAGAGCCCCACGCCGAAACCGCCCGCGAACTGACGACGATCCGTTGACCGCCGGCCGCGCCGGCAAGGAGGAACCGATGGGTTTGTTTGATGAGCTGATCGCTGCAGGTGCCGCCGCGGCACAAGGAGCCGCCACCGGCGGGGCGGGCGCCGCCGCCCCTCACGCCGACGTGGCCTCGGTCGTCCTGGACATGCTGGGAAGCCAGCAGGGGGGTGGCCTCGCCGGCCTCGCCCAGGCCTTCCAGCAGAAGGGTCTCGGCGACGTGATGTCGTCCTGGGTCGGAACGGGCCAGAACATGCCCGATCTCGCAGGACCAGATCCAGCACGCGCTCCCGGGGGACATGCTCAGCCAGATCTCCCAGAAGCTCGGCATCTCCCCCGCGGTGGCCGCCTCGGCCCTGACCGTGGTGCTGCCCATGGTCGTCGACAAGCTGACGCCCCATGGCAACGTCCCCCAGCAGCACTCCCTCATCCAGGACGGGATAGCGATCCTGCAGAGCCAGCTGGCCCGTCGCTAGGAGCGCTTCTCTTGCCCGAACCCGCCCCTGCCGCTCGGCATTCGAGCGCCAGGGGCGGACCACCTCTCGCGAACCTTCGTGCTAACCTCCGGCCGATGATTCCCCGCTACTCGCGCCCCGAGATGGCGCGCCTCTGGTCGGACGAAAGCCGCTTCGGGGCATGGCTCAAGGTGGAGATCGCCGCCACCGAGGTGCTCGCCGAGAAGGGCGTCGTCCCGCCGGAAGCGCTGGCGGCCATCCGGGAGAAGGCGCGCTTCCAGGTCGACCGCATCGACGCCATCGAGAAGGAAGTCCAGCACGACGTCATCGCCTTCGTCTCCAACGTGGCCGAGAACGTCGGTCCCGAGGGGCGCTGGATCCACTACGGCCTGACCTCGTCCGACGTCGTGGACACGGCGATGGCGATGCTGATGCGCGATGCCTGCGACATCATCCTCGCGGACGTCGCCGCCCTCATGTCGGTCGTCCGGGATCGCGCTCACGAGAACAAGGACGTCCCGATGATCGGGCGCACCCACGGCGTCCACGCCGAGGTGATGACCTTCGGCCTGAAGCTCGCCCTCTGGCACGCCCAGCTCGCCCGAGACCATCGCCGTCTCTCTCGTGCGCGGGAGACCATCGCCACGGGGAAGCTGTCGGGGGCCGTCGGGACGTTCTCCCACCTCGGCCCCGACGTCGAGGAGGCCGTCTGCAGCCGACTCGGACTCCGGCCCGCACCCATCGCCTCCCAGGTGCTCCAGCGCGACCAGCACGCCGAGGTCATGACGGCCCTTGCCATTTGCGCCGCGAGCCTCGAGACGTTCGCCACCGAGATCCGGGCCCTCCAGAAGACCGAGGTCCGCGAGGTGGAGGAGCCCTTCGGCGCGAAGCAGAAGGGATCCTCGGCGATGCCCCACAAGCGGAACCCCGTGGGGTGCGAGCAGGTGACCGGCCTGGCCCGCCTCGTCCGCGCCAACGCTCTCGCGGCCCTGGAGAACGTCGCGCTCTGGCACGAGCGCGACATCAGCCACTCGTCCGTCGAGCGCGTCATCGTCCCCGACAGCTTCCTCGCCCTCGACCACATGCTCCGGCGCTTCACCGACATCGTCCGAGGGCTGACCGTCAACGCGGAGCGGATGCGGCGCAACCTGGAGTCGGGGAGGGGGCTCGTCTTCTCGGGGCAGCTGCTCCTCGAGCTGACGGCCCGGGGGATGCGGCGTGAGGACGCGTACCGCGTCGTGCAGGCCCATGCCATGGAGGCCTGGAAGTCCGAAGGGGACTTCCGGAAGCGCGTCTCCGAAGATCCGGAGATTCGGGCGGTGCTGAAGGACGAAGAGATCGCCGACGTGTTCCGTCTGGAGCGCTACCTCGGCCACGTCGACGCGATCTTCGCCCGGGTGTTCGCGGCGTGACAGCCCTGCAGGACCCTCGGATCCGGGAGCTGGTGATCAGCCTCGGCATCCTGGCGGCCTCGTACGTGGCCGCGCGGGTCCTCTCGTTCCTGTTCGCGAAGGTCCTGGCCTCGACCGCCCGCCGCACGGCGACCACACTCGACGACCGACTCGTCACCGCCGTCAAGCGTCCCGTCACCTACGCCTTCTTCCTCATCGGCGCCTACGTGGCGGTTCACCGATCGCCGCTTCCGGACGAGTGGAAGGCCCGCACCGACCAGGCGCTCTTCATCCTGAGTGTCCTGCTGATCACCCTGGCCCTGATCCGCGCCTACGCCATCCTCCTGGCCTGGTACACGAACGAGTCGCCGCGGGCCCTCTCGGGGGGCCTGGGCGTCGAGTTCGGCCCGCTGCTCGGCAGGCTCGGTTCCATGCTCATCGCGGTCATCGGGGGGATCACGATCCTCGAGCACGTGGGCGTCCGGGTCGAGTCCCTCGTCGTGTCCCTTGGCGTGGGCTCCCTGGCTGTCGGCCTGGCCGCCCAGGACACCCTCGCGAACATGTTCGCGGGGTTCACCTTGATGCTCGACCGTCCGTTCAAGATCGGTGACCGCATCCAGCTCGCGTCGGGGGAGGTGGGGGATGTGACGGCGATCGGCATGCGCGCGACGCGCCTCAAGACGCCCGACGAGAGCGTCCTCGTCATCCCCAACAGCCTGCTCACGAAGGACAAGCTCACCAACCAGAGCCTTCCGACGTCTCATGTCACGACACGGATCGACGTGGGCGTCGCGTACGGCACCGACCTGGGGCAGGCTCGGGCCATCTTGACCGCCGCGGCGCTGGCCTCGGAGCTCACGGATCCCGAACGGCCGCCCCAGGCCCTCGTGACGCGCTTCGCGGACCACGCGGTGCTGCTGCGGCTCGTGTTCTGGCCACGCACCTTCTCCGACCAGGGGCTGGCCGTCAGCCAGGTCCACGAGGAGATCTGGCGCCGGTTCGCCCAGGCGGGAATCGAGATACCATTCCCCGTGCGGCGAATCGTCCAGGAGGTGGCCCCGTGAAGGCGCGCGTCTACGTGACCCTCAAGAAGTCCGTCTTCGACCCGCAGGGGAAGACCATCCACGACGCGCTCCGCTCCCTGGGCTACGAGGGCGTGGCCGACGTGCGCCAGGGGAAGTTCTTCGAGGTCTCCCTGGACGGCGTGGCGCCCGACAAGGCGAAGCAGACCGTCGAGGAGATCGCCCACCGAGTCCTCGCCAACCCGGTGATCGAGAGCTACCGCGTGGAGGTGGATCAATGAGGATCGGCGTCGTCACCTTTCCGGGCTCCAACTCCGACCACGACGCCTATCACGTCGCGAAGCACGTCTGCGGCCAGGACGCCCGCTTCGTCTGGCACAAGGACTCCGACCTCTCGGGGCTCGACGCCGTCGTCCTCCCCGGGGGCTTCGCCTATGGCGACTACCTGCGCACCGGAGCCATCGCCCGCTTCAGCCCGGTGATGCAGGCGGTCGTCGCCTTCGCAGGAAGAGGCGGACCGGTCCTTGGCATCTGCAACGGGTTCCAGATCCTCCAGGAGGCGGGCCTCCTGCCGGGAGCGATGCTGCGCAACAAGGACGTGAAGTTCCTGTCGCAGCCGGTCCACATTCGCGTGGAGCGGACCGACACGCCGGTGACCGCGGGGCTGTCGATCGGCGACGTGCTCACGATGCCGATCGCCCATGGCGAGGGAAACTTCTACCTTCCGGAGGACGAGCTGCAGCGGCTCGAAGACGACCGGCGCGTCGTCTTCCGCTACACGACGAAGGACGGGCACCTCGAGGAGGAGGCCAACGTCAACGGCAGCGCACACGCCATCGCCGGCGTCTGCAACGAGCAGCGCAACGTCGTCGGCCTCATGCCCCACCCGGAGCGAGCCTCGGAGCCGGAGCTCGGGTCGGCCGACGGCCGCCGCCTCTTCGAGGCGCTCATCCGCTCGCTCGTTCCGGCCTGATCCCGCCGTTCCTCAACCGTCGAGTCGCGACAGGACGAAGAGGATCCCGATGGCCAGGAGGCGGATCCCCTCGGCGGGGACCGCCCAGCGCTTTCGCTCCAAGAGGCCTCCGACGACCACCAGGCTCCCGAGAACGACGCTCGCGCCGAGGATCAGCGTCCCGCGGGAGAGTTCGTGCTGCCGGAAGAGCAGGAGGGTAGCGGCGCCCAGCGTCAAGGTGAACTGGATGACCGCGTAGAGCGCCCAGGCCGGCGGCGTGGAGCTTTCCCACTTGCGATACGTGGCGGCGTCGACCGGGGGCGCCTCCTGAAAGCCTCCGAGCGCCTCGGGGCGCCAGCCCGGGGGTTTCAGGAACACCCGGAGCCTGTCGCCGACGCCGGGGGCGCGCGCCGCCATCTGGACCAGCTCCACCCAGTAGTGGACGTTCGCCCAGACCGGGTTCCAGCTCGCGAGGGGCTTCGTGATCCCGTAGACGGGCGTCTCCTCCTCCGCCTGGAAGGTCCCGAAGAAGCGGTCCCAGAGGATGAGGGTCCCCCCGTGGTTCCGGTCGATGTACCTGGGGTTGCGGCCGTGGTGGACGCGGTGGTGCGAGGGCGTGTTGAGGACCCACTCGAGGGGACCGAGGCGGCCGATGAGCTGTGTGTGGATCCAGAACTGGTAGAGCGTGCTGATCGAGACGATGGTCAAGAACATCGCCGGGGGGAAGCCCATCCAGGCGAGCGGCAGGTAGAAGACCCACGACATCGATCCCTGGAAGGCGCCCTGGCGGAGGGCCACGGCCAGGTTGAAGTCCTCGCTCTGATGGTGGACGACGTGTGTCGCCCAGATGGCGTTCACCTCGTGGCTCATCCGGTGGAACCAGTAGTAGAAGAAATCGACTCCGACGAAGCACGCGGCCCAGCCGGCGGCCGAGCTGGACGAGACCGTCGCCACGCGCAGGCGCCCGAAGACGAAGGCGTAGCCGGCGAAGAGCGCCGTCTTCAGGAAGACCTCGAGGAGCTGCTGGAGGACGCCGCACGAGAGGTCGTTGACCGAGTCTGCGAGGCGGTAGTCGCTCCGTCCCGCGATCCGGACGGCAATCAGCTCGATCCCGATCAGCAGGAGGAAGACGGGGATGGCGAGGACGATGTAGTTCACGGTCGCTCTCTATGTTACGCCCCCTTCTCCGGGGGCCTGCGCGGCTGAAGGGCGCTGATAGAATGGCGGCTCCATGGGAACGATGACGCCGGACGTCCTCCAGAAACACGGCCTGACACAGGACGAATACGCTCGGATCGTGAAATCCCTCGGCCGCGAGCCCAACATGACGGAGCTCGGCCTCTTCTCCGTGATGTGGTCGGAGCACTGCTCCTACAAGAGCAGCCGCATCCACCTGAAGACCCTCCCGACCCAGGGCGCCCGGGTCCTTCAGGGTCCCGGGGAGAACGCCGGCGCGGTCGACATCGGCGACGGCCTGGCCGCCGTCTTCAAGATCGAGTCCCACAACCACCCGTCGTTCATCGAGCCCTACCAGGGGGCGGCCACCGGTGTCGGCGGCATCCTCCGCGACATCTTCACGATGGGCGCCCGTCCGATCGCGGTCATGAACTCGCTTCGCTTCGGCCCGCCGACCGACCCGAAGAACCGGCGCCTCGTGGCCGGCGTCGTGGCCGGCATCGGCGGCTACGGAAACTCGTTCGGGTGTCCCACGGTCGGCGGAGAGGTCGTCTTCGAGCCGTGCTACGCCCAGAACCCCCTCGTGAACGCCTTCTGTCTCGGCCTCGTCAAGGCCGACGCCATCTTCAAGGGACGCGCCGAGGGCGTGGGCAACACCGTCTTCTACGTGGGTGCCAAGACGGGGCGCGACGGCATCCACGGCGCGACGATGGCCTCCGCCGAGTTCGGCGAGGGGAGCGAGGAGAAGCGCCCCACGGTCCAGGTCGGTGATCCCTTCATGGAGAAGATCCTCCTCGAGGCCTGCCTCGAGGCCCTCAAGACGGGGGCCATCGTCGGGATCCAGGACATGGGCGCCGCCGGGCTGACCTGTTCGACCTCGGAGATGGGATCGCGTGCGGGGACCGGGATCGAGATCGACATCCGGAAGGTCCCGATGCGCGAGACGGGGATGACGACGTACGAGGTCATGCTGTCGGAGTCCCAGGAGCGGATGCTTCTCGTGGCGGAGAAGGGACGCGAGCAGGAAGTGATCCGCACGTTCGAGAAGTGGGACCTCCATGCCGAGGCCATCGGTATGGTCACCGAAGGCAAGCGCCTGCGGATCTGGAACGGCGGCGTCCTGGAGGCCGACGTGCCCAACGAGGCGCTCACCGACGAGGCGCCCCTCTACGACCGCCCGTGGGTCGAGCCCGTGAACGCCGCGGCCGCCGAGGACGTCCTTCGGCTGCCGCCGCCAGCCGACCTGGGCGATACCCTGCTGCGCGTCCTCGCGTCCCCTACCGTCGCCAACAAGCGCTGGATCTACCGCCAGTACGACTCCACGGTCCGCACCAACACCCAGGTGGGCCCCGGCTCCGACGCCGCGGTCGTCAAGGTCAAGGGGACGCGGAAGGCGCTGGCCATGTCCACCGACTGCAATGGCCGCTATTGCTGGCTCGATCCTTTCGAGGGCGCGCGGCTGGCCGTCGCCGAAGCCTGCCGGAACGTCGCCGCCGCGGGCGCCGTTCCCATCGCCGCCACCAACTGCCTCAACTTCGGCAACCCCGAGCGCCCGGAGATCATGGGCCAGCTCGTGACCGCGATCCGCGGCATGGGGGAGGCGTGCGTGGCCCTCGGTACCCCCATCACCGGTGGCAACGTCTCGCTCTACAACGAGACCGACGGCAGGGCCATCTACCCGACGCCCGTGATCGGCGTGGTCGGTCTGCTCGAGGACGCGTCCAAGGCGCTCACCTCGTGGTTCAAGGCCGAGGGAGACGCGGTCTATCTCCTGGGCGATACCGCGGACGACCTCGGCGGGAGCGAGATGCTGAAGGTGATCCACGGCCGCGTCGCCGGCCGTCCGCCGCGGCTCGACCTCGCGGCGGAGAAGCGCCTCCACGAGCTGATGGCGCAGGCCGCCGCCGCGGGCCTCCTCCGCTCGGCCCACGATCCGAGCGACGGGGGACTGGCCGTCGCCCTGGCCGAGTGCGCTTTCCGGGGCGAGGAGGTGGGCCTTGGCGGCCGGTTCGACGTACCCGGCGGCCTCCGAGACGACCTGGCCCTCTTCGCGGAGTCTCCGTCGCGCATGGTGGTCACCACCCACGACGAGGGCGCGCTCCAGGAGGCCGCTCGCCGCCACGGCGTCCCGTGCCGACGCCTCGGCGCGGTGGGCGGCGACAGCCTGACACTCACCACGGACGGCCGCACATTGATCGACCTTCCCCTCGTCCGTCTCCACGAAGCCTGGATGAGCCTCGAGGCGTTGCTCGCGCAGTGACAGCGCGCAGGCTCGGCGCTACTTCGGCTTCTCCGGCGCCTTGAGCGCGGGCTCGACCACACCGGCGAGGCCGTGGGCGATGACCCCCGGCTTGGCCTCGGCCAGGTTGGCCAGGACGACGACCGTCAGGCGGTCGTTGACGTAGCGGGCGATGTGGGCCTTGAACCCCTGCCACGAGCCGCCGTGCTCTATCGTGCGATGTCCCGCCTGCGTTCCGAGCGCCCAGCCGAAGCCGTAGGTCATCCCCTCGTCGTAGCCTCCGGCCGGCTGGCCGTCGTTGAGCCGGGCCGGCGTCCACATGACCTCGAGGCTGGAGCGTTTGAGAAGTCGCTCGGTGTAGAGCGCGGCGTCCCACCGGGCCATGTCGAGAACCGTCAGATACAGGGCGCCGTCGGCCGTCGTGTTGAGCATCGGCGCCACCCACTCCTGGTTTTTGAGGACGCCGTCGACCAGACGATAGCCGGCGGCACGGTTCGGGACGATGTCGGCCTCGCTGATGACCCGCGCCGTCTCCATCCCGAGGGGCGCGAAGATGCGGTCGTGGAGCACGTCGCCGTAGAAGCGCCCCGTGACCTTCCGGATGATCATCCCGACGAGGGCATAGCCGGCGTTGCTGTAGCTCCATTTCTCGCCGGGAGCGAAGTCCAGGGGAGCCGCGGCCGCGAACCGGTAGAGCTGGTCCTCCGTGTAGTCCTTGCGAAGGTCCACCTTGTCGGTGTACTCGGGGATGCCCGAGGTGTGGCTGAGCAGGTGGCGAACGGTGATGTCTCGCCAGGCCGGCGGCGTGTCGGGGAGGAACTGGGAGATCCGGTCGTCCAGCGAGATCTTCCCCTCTTCGACGAGCATCATCACGGCCGTGGCCGCGAACTGCTTCCCCACCGACCCGGACTGGTAGATCGTCTTGGCGCTCGCCGGCACGTCCAGCTCGACGTTGGCCAGGCCGTAGCCGCGCGCCGTGACCAGCTGGCCGTTTCGAACGACAGCGACCGACAGGCCGGGGATGTGCTGGGCCTGCCTCTGGGCCTCGACGTAGGTGTCGATGGTGTCGGCAGGGAGTCCACCCGACGCCATCAAGGGAAGGACGCACGAGAGGAGCAGCGTTCGACGGCTCATGGGCACCTCAGGGATATCCCGCTCAGCTCGAGAGGCCGATCCCCAGGGCGTCGAGGGCTCGGAGCAGCATGTTGGGCTTCTCGCCGGCGTCGACCCGGCGCAGCGACTGCGTCACGGCCTCGACGGCGAGGGAGCGGAAGGGCTCGGGGGGATAGGGGAACGGCTTCCGGCGCACCAGCTTCAGGTCGAGGAGCGCGCTGGGACGGCCCAGCGCCATGTGGGCGAGAACCTGTCCGGCCAGATGGGTCGTTCCGAGGCCGTGCCCCGTGTAGCCCAGGCCGTACAGGACGCGCCCTCCACGCGCCGAGCCGAAGAACGGCGTGAAGCGCGTCGTGGCGCAGATGGCGCCTCCCCAGGCGTAGGGAAAGTCGAGTCCCGTGAGGTCGGGGAAGTGGCGGAAGAAGCTGTCGCGCAGCTCCGAATAGTGCCGGGTGGAATGGTCGCAGCTCTCGTCGACCCGGTTGCCGCGGTAGTACTTGGCCTCGCTCGTTCCCCAGAGGACGCGATTGTCGGCCGTCAGCCGGTAGTACTTGAAGAAGCTCCGGACGTCGGCCACGCCCTGGCGGTTCTTCCAGCCGATCACCTCGCGCTGCGCCGGCGTCAGCGGCTCGCTCACGATGATGTAGTCGTAGAAGGGGATGAACCGGAAGCGAAGGCGCGGCAGGAGGTGGTGGGTGTACGCGCTCGTGGCGAGGATGGCCTTCCGTCCGCGGATCTCGCCGCCGCCGGTTCGGACGCGGACCCCGGCCCCGTCGTTCCCGAGCGCGGTCACCTTGGTCCGTTCGAAGACCCGGACGCCCTGCCTCACGGCTTCGCGCTTCAGGCCCTCGACGAGCTTGACCGGGTCGAGGATGGCCGACGCGGGATTGAACAGCGCTCCCTCGTAGCGGTCCGAGTGGATCTCGGCGCGGATCTCGTCGCGGTCGAGCACGCGGTAGTGGGTGATGCCGAGTCCACGGGCGCACTCGAGGGACGCCTTCAGATCCGGAACCTGGGACGGAAGGAGCGCGACATGGAGCATCCCCGTGGGCTCGAGGTCACAGTCGATGGCACGCTCGGTCAGGAAGCGCCGCATCGCTGCGATGTTCTCGCCGCCGAGGACCGCGAGCCGCTGCGCCTCCTCCCGGCCGAAGTGGGCGATGGCCAGCTCGTGGGAGTGATCGATTCCTTCTCCCAACATCCCCGCGTTGCGACCGCTGGCGCCGTAGGCCGCCGTGCCCTGTTCGACGACGGCGACGGCCAGGCTCGGCTCCAGCGCCTTCAGGTGGTTGGCCGTCCAGAGCCCCGTGAAGCCGGCGCCCACGATGACGACATCGGCATCCTGCCGGCCTTCCAGCGGCGCCTCGGCCGCGCGCGTCCGCTGCGCCAGCCAGTAGCACGAGCGCTCGATAGGGCGCGTCTCGCTCGGGCGTGCGCTCGTGTCCAAGGGTCACCTCTTGCCGATCCGACGCGCGATTATGTCCGATCGGCTCTCCTATAATCCCGGGATGCCGACCACGACACACGTTCCCCTGATCAAGACGGCGCCCCCGGGACCCGAGAGCCGCCGGCTCATGGAGCGGGAGCAGCAGGTCCTCGCCCACGGAGCGTACGGCCACTGGGCGGAGCGCGCGTTCATGGCGCGGAGCGCCCAGGGCTCCCTGATCGAGGACGTGGACGGGAACCGGTTCATCGACTTCGGGTCGGGATGGGGGACGAACAACATCGGCAACTGCCATCCCGAGATCGTCGAGGTCGTGAACGCCACGATGGCGCAGCACGGCGTCGCGTGCTGGACGAGCGCCGGCAACACGGTCCAGCGTATCGAAGCGGCCGAGAAGCTCCTGTCGGTCTGCCCGAAGCGGACCGACCGCGTGGTCTTCCTGACGACCGGGACGGAGGCCGACGAAGCCGCGCTCCGCATCATGCGCCGGGCCTCGGGCCGGCCCATCATCGTGACGTTCTACGGCCAGTACTTCGGACTCTCGTACAGCGGCCAGGCCGCCGGGACGCTCCAGTCCGACATGCGCAGCGACGTGATGCCCCTCGTCACGGGCTACGTCTACGCCCCGTACCCGAACCCGTACCGTTCGCCCCTCGTCTCGCACAGAGGGGGCGGGCCGGGGGCGGCCACCCTCGAGTACATCGAGGACGTGCTTCTGGCCCACGAGGTGCCCGCGAACCAGGTCGCCGGCGTGATCGTTGAGCCCGTCATCGGAGAAGGCGGGATCGTCGTGCCCCCCGACGACTTCCTTCCCGGCCTGCGCACCCTCTGCGACAGGTACGGCTGGTACCTCTGCATCGACGAGGTGCTCTCGGGCTTCGGCCGCTGCGGCAAGATGTGGGCCTACGAGAACTGGCCCGTCGAGCCCGACCTCATCGTCATCGGCAAGGGAATCTCGGGCGGGTCGATGCCGCTCTCGGCGGTGGTGGCACGCGGGCGACATCACCGAGAAGGCCGACGCCTACGTGGCCAGCACCTACTCCGGCCATCCGGCCGCGTGTGCCGCCGCCATCAAGACCATCGAGATCCTCCAGCGCGACCATCTCTTCGACCGGGCCAACGAGCTCGGGGCCCTGCGGGCTCTCCCGCCTCGAAGCCATGAAGAGGAAGTACGGCGTCATCGGCGAGGTGCGCGGCAAGGGGCTCTGGCTCGCGGCGGAGTTCGTCAAGGACCGCAAGACCCGCGAGAAGGACTTCGAGGCCGCCGCGGCAGTGAACCGCGAGTGCCTGAAGAACGGCCTCTACCTCATCCACGACAGCATCTCGTGGTTCGTGCGCCTCCAGCCGCCGCTCACGATCGAGAAGGCGCTCTTCGAGCAGGGGCTCGACATCCTCGAGGATGCCATCGCAAAGGCGAGGTGACCCAGGGACACCTTCGTCGCGGGCGGCGAGGACGGGCGAGGCCTTGCAAAGGTAAAATCGAGACATCGCCTTTCGCTAGGAGTGTCCCGATGAGCGCACCACTCGATCTCGCCGCCCTGCAGAGTGTCCTTCTTCCGTTCGGCCCCAGCCGGCTCCTGCCGCAGGGGGCCTACACGTCACCCGAGGTGCTGGAGTGGGAGAAGCAGCACTTCTTCGAGGGCTCGTGGGTCTGCGCGGGAACCGCCGAGGGTTTGGCGAAGCCCGGCGACCAGAAGGCGGTTCGCGTGGGCCGCGACGGCGTGCTGCTCGTGCGCGGCGACGACAACGTGATCCGGGGCTTCTTCAACGTCTGCCGCCACCGCGCCCACGAGCTGCTCCAGGTGGGGGAGTGCTCGCAGTCCCGATCCATCCGTTGCCCGTATCACGGCTGGAACTACGACCTCGACGGCTCGCTGAAGGCGTCGGTGGCGAAGAGCCACACGCCCGGCTTCGACCCGTCGGGCGAGGGCCTGGTCCCGGCCCGTGTCGAGGTCTGGCACGGGTGGATCTTCGTCAACGCCTCCGGCGACGCGCCCCCCCTGAAGGATTGGGTCGGCGACCTCGAGGAGATCGCGGCTCCCTACGAGCCCGAGCGCCTGAAGATCGGCGTGACGCACTCCTACGAGATCGCGTCCAACTGGAAGCTCGCCACCGAGAACTACCACGAGTGCTACCACTGCCCCCAGATCCATCCGCAGCTCTGCCGGGTCAGCCCCCCCGACAGCGGCGACAACCAGTACCGGCCGGGAGCGTGGGTGGGCGGCACCATGGACCTGATCCCGGAGGCCGTGACCATGTCGATGGACGGCCACAGCGACGGCGTGTTCCTTCGCGGGCTGAAGGGGGATTTGCTGCGCACGGTCCAGTACTACGGCCTCTTCCCCAACGTGCTGCTCGAGCTTTCACCCCGACTACATCATGACCCATCGGATCGAGGCGCTCGCGCCCAACCGGAGCCGCATCGAGTGCCAATGGCTCTTCGCCCCCGAGTCGTTCGAGAAGCCGGGCTTCGACCCCAAGTACGCCGTGGACTTCTGGGACACGACCAACTGGCAGGACTGGCGCGCGGTGGAGAGCGTGCAGCGCGGCATCGAGTCGAGGGGCTATCGTCCGGGAACCCTCACGCCCCGCGAGGACGCGGTCTACCAGTTCGTGACGCGCGTCGCCCAGGGATACATCGAGGGTCGCTTCGACCCGGCGCCGCGCACCGCGTCCGTGGCCTGAAGCCCTCGGCTCCAAGTCGTTGAATTGGGAAGGGCCATTGAGTTTCGCCATAGCCTTGACACCCCGCGAGACGCAGGCATAGAGTCGCCCGGAAGCGGCGTGAAACCCTAAGGAGACCTGCATGCGTCGAGGCGTCGTCGCAGTCCTGGCACTCTTGGTACTCGTGGCCGCGGTCGGACCCGTACACGCCCAGCGCATCACCGGCCAGATCGTGGGAACGGTGACGGACACCTCGGGCGGCGCACTCCCGGGTGTCACCGTGAACCTCAAGGGAGAGGCGGTCGTCGGTGTGCAGACCGCGACGACCAACGAGAAGGGCTTCTATCGCTTCGTCAACCTTCCTCCGGGCACCTACACGGTGACCTTCAGCCCTGTCCGGGTTCTCGACCGTGAACCGTCAGGCGGTCAAGGCGAGCGTCGGCCAGGTCACCGAAGAGAACGTGAGCCTCGGCGCCGGGCGTGCGGAGGAGGTCACGGTCGTCGGCGAGGCCCCCGTGGTGGACACCCAGACCAACACCGTCAGCACCAACTACGACAAGGACTGGGTCCGCAACGCGCCCGTGCCACGCTTCAGCATGTTCGACCTGCTCGCGGCGGCTCCCGGGCGTTTCCCAGGCCTCCCAGGGCTCCACGTATATGTCCGCCTTCGGATCCGGCAGCGACGAGAACTCGTTCCAGATCGACGGGACGAACCTCACGGCGTCCTCCACCGGTGAGGCCTGGCCCTATCCCAACACCGACGCCATCGAGGAGATCGAGGTTCTCTCCCTCGGCGCCCCGGCCGAGTACGGCAACGTCACCGGCGCCGTCTTCAACGTGGTGACGCGCCAGGGGAGCAACGACTTCCACGGCGACGCCAACTTCTACTTCCAGACGGACCGGCCTTACGCGGGCGCAATACGACGGACGCCCAGGATCGGCGGCCTCCCTTTTCACCGCGAGCAGCTTCCGCGACGGGACGTTCCAGCTCTCGGGCCCGATCGTGAAGGACAAGCTCTGGTTCTTCGCCTCATACCAGTACCAATCGGACGCCAAGTCGCCGGCGGGTGTGGAGCCGCAATTCTTCACTGACGAGAAGGCCAAGCGGGTCTTCGGGAAGCTGAACTGGCAGATCAGCCCGAAGCACAAGCTGGCCCTCAGCTATCACAACGACTACTACGACCTGCCTGGCACTCCCGACGCGAGCCAGGCGCCGAGCACCGTCTACGTCAACACCGGCCAGAATCCCACTCCCAACCTCAGTACACGGGCGTGCTCTCCGACAAGACCGTTCTCGAGGCCCGCGTCGCCGGCTTCTGGGGGGACGACCACGTCGGACCCGATCACTCAAGGGCCAGGCCCGCATCCAGCCGCAGACTTCGACAAGCTCGACACGGGACAGATCACGGGCGGCATCTACTACTGGTACGACGACAAGACCTACCAGGCGACGGCGAGCGTGAAGGTCTCCCACTTCGCCGACAATTTCCTGGGAGCGAGCCACGACTTCAAGTTCGGGGTGCAGTACGTGAACGGCGGCGTCCACGACGCGCGTGATCGCGTACAACGACCTGATCACCACCTACCTGTACACGGACTACTACGGGAAGCAGAGCCGGGTCGCCTACGGCTACCAGTACCAACCGTATTCCTACGCGGCAACGCACCGACGGCGTCGGTGTCTTCTTCGACGACACCGTCCGCGTGAGCGAACGCCTCACATTCAACCTGGGTGTCCGCTACGACCACAACACCGCCCGTATCCCCGACCTCGCCGTTCGCGACCAGCAGGGCAACCCGACGGGGGAGAAGATCCCGGGACGGGATCTCTTCACCTGGAACGTCGTTGCGCCGCGCCTCGGCTTCAACTGCAAGCTGACTACCGACGGGAAGACCGCGCTCCGCGGGCCACTACGGCCGCTACTACCGGGGCGTCAGTACCGCCGAGTACTCGAGCCGCATCGGTCGCCACGACTCCCGGCGTCACCCGCGCTTGCCCGGCCGACAACTTCTTCTGCTACGACCTCGCCACCAACACGTTCATCGACCCCGTGGTGACGAAGTTCAGCCAGAACCAGAACGTCGATCCCGGCTACAAGAACCCCTACACCGACCAGTTCGTGGCCAGCCTGGAGCGAGAGTTGTTCCGCAACGTCGGTCTCTCGGTATACTACGTCCACAAGCGAGCGTCGAAACGGCCCTGCCTGGGCGCGACACGACGGGCGCAGTACGAGGACGTGACCATTCTCGACGATGTCGGACCTGGGGCAACGGGGCGCCCCGTCGTGGTCAAACGCCTGCTCACCGACCCCGCCGAGAGCGAGTTCACGGCTGGGCGAACGACGCCTATATCAAGACCGACACCAACGCGTTCACGGCACAGCTGACCAAACGCATGTCCAAGGGATGGCAGGCTGTCGTTGCCTATACCTACCTCGAACTCCGAGGGCACGCTCCCGGTCAAACCCGGCGAGGACGGCCTGACGGACAGACAGGCCGGGTCCGCCCACTTCTCGACCTTCGGCCAGAACCCGAACGCCTTCGTCAACGCCGACGGGAAGCTGCTCGGCGATCGTCCCCACACCTTCAAGACCCAGCTCGTCGTCGAGCTGCCCCACGGGTTCCTCGTGGGCGCCAACTACCTCTTCCAGAGCGGGCGGGCCTGGGCCCGCAAGGCGCGCATCGAGGAATTCGACAACCTGGGCTTCTCACAACGCGCCGGAGATCAACCTCGAGGTGCGCGACGGAAGTCGCAGGGTCCCCAACCAGAGCATCCTGGACATGCGGCTCCAGAAGAGGTTCTCCCTTGGGGCAAGAGCTGAAGTTCGACCTCTTCGGCGACGTCTTCAACGTGTTCAACACCGACGCCAACCAAGGGGTGTTGAGCCGCCTCGTCGACGTCGACACGTTCGCCGTCCCGAGCGACTTCATCTTGCCGCGCCGCGTCATGCTCGGCGCCAAGCTTATGTTTTAGCGCCTACTTCGCGAGGGCCCGGTCCTTCTGGATCTGCTTCACCGCCTGGTAGGCCGGGATTCCCGTCACGCCGCCGCCGCCGTGGGTGGCCGAGCTGGCCTGGTAGAGGCCCGCGATCGGCGTGCGGAAGTCGGCGTAGCCGGGAGCGGGGCGCATGTGGAAGAGCTGCTCCGTCGACAGCTCGCCGTGGAAGATGTTGCCCCCCAGCATCCCGAGCTCCTGCTCCATGTCGTAGGGGCCCAGGACCTGCCGGTGGAGGATCGAGCTTCTTGAAGTTCGGAGCCAGCTCCGTGTAGCCGTCGACGATGCGGTCGGCGTAGGCCTCGAGCTCGGCGCGGTGGGGCTCCTTGGTCCCACTCGCAGGGGACCCACTGCGTGAACATCGAGAAGATGTGCTTCCCTTCGGGGGCGAGGGTCTTGTCCCAGTAGCTCGGGATGACGCCGTCGACGAAGGGCTCTGCGGCCGCGCGTCCCGCCTTGGCGTCCTGGAAGGCCTGCTCGCAGTACTTCGTCGAGAGGCAGAGCTCGACGCTGCCGCTGTGGTGCTCCTGTGGATGCGACCCGGGGTTGGCCGTGAAGTTCGGGCAGCTCCGAGAGCGCCAGGTTGACCTTGACGACGCCGCTCCTGGTCTTCCAGCGCTCGATGTCGGTGACGAAGTCGGCCGGCAGGTCCTTCTTGTCCAGGTGCTTCAGGAAGGCGATCTTGGGATGGACGGTGGTGATGAGCGCCGGGGCCACGAGCTCCTCGCCGTTCTTCAGGACGACGCCGACGGCGCGGCCGTTCTTCACCACGACCTTGTCGACGGCCGGCGCTCGTCCGGACCTCGCAGCCGAAGGACTTGGCCGACCGCTCGAGGGCGAGCGGAGACCCCGCCCATCCCGCCCTCGGCGAAGCCCCAGCCGCCGAGATGGCCGTCGCCCACGTCGCCGATGGAGTGGTGGACCATGACGTAGGCGGTGCCCGGCGAGTCGGGGCCGCCCCAGGTGCCGATGATGCCGTTCACGGCCAGGGCCGCCTTCACCTCCGTGGACTCGAACCAGTCGTCGAGCAGGTCGGTGATGCTCATGGTGAAGAGGCGCGTGACGTCGCCCACGCCCCGCACGTCGAGCTTCCGGAACTTCCAGCCGGTCTGGGCCTGGTCGAGGAGGTCGCCGATGCTCTTCGAGCCCGAGCTTCGGAGGAACCTGCATCAGCATCGGCCCGAGGACCTGGGCGATGCCGTGGAGCCACGCGTCCCACTTGGGCATGGTCTCGGCGTCCTTCTTCGAGACCTTGGCGATGCTCTCGTAGTTGAGCTTCGCGTCGTCGGCGTAGAGCTTGATGGAGTGCCCGTCGGGCCAGGCCTGGTAGTAGGGGCCCATCGGGAAGACCTTGTAGCCGTGCTCCTTGAGCTTCAGGTCCCGGAGGATCGTGTTGGGCATCAGGCTCATGACGTACGAGTACTTCGTGACCTTGAACTCCGGGGCCTCCGGCCACGGGTTCTCCGAGGCGGCGGCGCCCCCGCACTTCGGCAGCGACTCGAGCACGACGGCCTTGGCCCCGGCGCGAGCCAGGTAGGCCCCCGCCACGAGGCCGTTGTGCCCGCCCCCGATCACGATCGCGTCGTACCTGTTCGCCATTGAGGTTCTCCTTGCGTGTGGCTTTTCGTGGGTGCGGCTAGGCGTGGGTCGTGGTCCTGGCCCGGGCCAGCTCGTCGACCGTGGCGTCCACTCCCGCCTCGAAGACGGACAGCGTCGTGGCGAGGCAGGAGTCGTCGTGGGCCGCGCTGACGAACCACGGCTCGCGGGAGTCGGGCTCGCAGATGACGCCGTTCTCGATGAGGTGCTGGGCGAGGGTGTCGTAGAACGTGTAGTCCGAGACCTTCCAGTCCCGATAGTTCCTCGGGGGCGTCTCGCGGAAGAAGAGGCCTCCCATGCTCGGGTGCCCCGCAAACGAGTGGGGGATCCCCCGAGCCTTCAGGATGCGGCTCATCCCCTCCTGCATCCGCCGCCCGTAGGCCTCGACCCGGGCCAGGGCGTCGGTGTCCCTGAGGATCCGGAGGGTTCTCTCGGCGGCGGCCAGGGGCATCGCCCCCGCCGTGTAGGTCCCGCCGTGAGTCACGCCGCGCCCGTAGTGGCGCATGATGTCTTCCCGGCCGCCGATGGCGGCGATGGGGTAGCCGTTGGCCATCGCCTTCGCCGACGTGCAGATGTCGGCCTTCACGCCATGGAGCTGCTGGGCGCCGCCCCGGGCCACGCGGAACCCCGTCTTCACCTCGTCGACGATCATCAGGACGTCGTGGCGCGTGCAGAGCTCACGCACCGCTCGGAAGAACTCGGGGGTCGCCGGGATGCCGCAGCAGCTTCCCAGGATCGGCTCGATGAGGACGGCCGCGATGCGGTCCGAATGCGCCTTCAGGACGTCCTCGAGGCGGCCGGCGTCGTTGTACGGGACGTGCCAGAAGAGATCACGGATGAGGCCGGGAACCCCCTTGCCGAAGGGCAGGACGTCCGGCTCCTTCGTCAGGTCGCTCATGTTCTCGACGTCGGCCTGCCACATGACGGCGTCGAAGAGGCCGTGATACGAGCCCTCGAGGATCACGTAGCCGTCCCGTCCCGTGGCCCCCCGCGCGAGGCGCAGGGCGCCCATCACGGCCTCGGTTCCGGAGTTCGAGAAGCGCACCAGCTCCGCGGCCTCGACCATCTCCGACGACGAGCTCGGCCACGACCACCTCGCGCTCGGTGCTCATGGCGAAGACGGTGCCCACTTCCTGGCCTTGCCGGGCGGCGGCGTCCACCTCCGGGTGGCGGTGGCCCAGGATCACCGGGCCGTATCCCAGCCGGTAGTCGATGTATTCGTTGCCGTCCAGGTCCCAGATCCGGGCCCCCTGGCTGGTCTTGACGTACAGGGTCTTGTCGTCCCCCCAGTAGCGGAAATTGGAGCTGACGCCCAGGGGGAGCTTGCGGACGGCTCGGCGGAAGTGGGCGTTGGACTTGACCAGGGAACGTGCCATACGGGGCTCCAGAATGGGGTGTGAAACCAGCGTGAGGATGAGAGAAGGCTACCTTTCGGGCCTTGCGGCGGTCAACTTCCCGTGACCATTGGTCACTCGGCGTTGCGCCGTCGGTGCTACGATCGCGCCACCGGAGGCCGTGATGGATTTCGAGCTCTCGCCCGAGCTTCGGGCGCTTCAGGGAAGGGCCCGCCGCTTCGTCGTCGAGGAGCTCATGCCCCACGAGCTGGCGGTGGAAGAGCGGGGGCCCCTGCCCGAGGACGTCAGCGCGCGCCTCCGCCGCCGGGCCATCGAGGAGCGGTTCTGGCCCATGAACATCCCCACGGAGGACGGGGGGCTCGGATCGACGGTCCTGGAGCAGGTGGTCGTCCAGGAGGAGGCCGGCCGGGCGACCAACGACCTCTGGGGATACGTGGGGGGACCCTACAACGCCCTCCTCGCCTGCAACGCCGAGCAGAAGCGCCGGTACCTGGCTCCCGCGGTCCGTGGCGAGGTCGCGGTGGCCGCGGCCTACGCGATCACCGAGCCGGGCGGGGGCTCGGACACGTCCAACCTGAAGACCGTGGCCGTGAAGAAAGGGGACCGCTGGGTCATCGACGGGGAGAAGTGGTTCGTGACGAGCGGCGAGCGGGCCGTGGTCACGATCGTCCACGCCATGACCGGTCCCGGCGAAGCGACGCTCTTCCTGGTCGACCGCGGAAACCCCGGAATGCGGATAACGCGCCTCCCGCACTTCATGACCCGGACGGAAGACGAGCATCCCGAGGTCGTGTTCGAGAAGTGCGAGGTGCCGGATTCGCAGGTCCTCGGCCAGGTCGGCCAGGCTGACGACGTCACCCGGCACTGGTTCCGCGAGGAGCGCCTGCACATCGCCGCTCGCTGCCTGGGGGCCGCCCAGCGCCTCCTCGAGGAAGCCAAGGAGTGGGTTGCCTCGCGCGAGTCCTTCGGCCGGAAGCTGTGGGAGCACCAGGGCGTCGGCTTCATGCTGGCCGACTCGGCCACGGAGCTCTTCGCGGCGCGCCTGATGACGTACAAGACCGCCTGGGAAGAGGACCAGGGGAAAGCCGACGTCAAGGAGCTCCACGCCAAGGCGTCGATGTGCAAGCTCTACGCCTCCGAGATGGCCAATCGGGTGGCCGACCGGGTCGTCCAGGTCTTCGGGGGGCGCGGCTACTGCAAGGATTGGGCGGCGGAGCGACACTTCCGCCATCTCCGGGTGGACCGCATCTGGGAGGGGACCTCCGAGATCATGCGGGGGATCATCCTGAACGGCGTCATGAAGCGCGACCTCGGCCGCTTGGTGAGCTGAGTCTGCCTCCCTCCGAGGAGCCGCTCGCGCCCCATCCGCTGACCCGGCTCTTCGAGCCGCGAGGCGTGGCGCTCGTCGGCGCCTCGGACGCCCCCGAGAAGTACGGATACCTGCTCCTCAAGACCCTGATCGACGACGGCTACCCGGGGCCCATCTTCCCCGTGAACCCCCGAGGCGGGGGCCTGCCCGGAAGGCCCTTCCTGCGCTCCCTCGATGAAGCTCGGGGGCCCATCGACGTGGCTCTCGTCGTCCGGCCGGCGCCGGAATGCCCCGCCATCGTGGCCGACCTGGCCGGCCGCGGCGTGCCCTTCGCGATCGTCTACGCCGCGGGCTTCTCCGAGCACGGTGAGGAAGGGCGCCGTCTGGAGCGGGCGATGGTCGATGCCGCGGCGAAAGGAGGAATGCGCCTCGTAGGCCCCAACGGGATGAACATCTTCAGCGCTCCGGCCCGCCTGAACCTGAGCGCCATCTCTCCGTTTCCCACAGGGGGCCTCGGCTTCCTCTCGGCGAGCGGCAACCTCGGCTACGCCCTGGCTCACGAGGCCTCGCGCCGGGACGGCGTGGGCTTCTCGCGCTTCGTGAGCGCCGGCAACCAGGCCGATCTCGCCCTGGACGAGTACCTGGACTTCTTCTGTGCCGATGACGCGACCCGCGTCGTGCTGGTCTACGCCGAGGGCTTCGCGCCGGGGCGCGGGCGAGCGTTCCTCGACGCGGTGTCCCGCACCGCCGCGATCAAGCCGGTCCTCGTCCTCCGGGGCGGCCGCACGACCGTGGGACAAGGAACGGCCCGTTCCCACACGGGGACGATCGCCGGGGAGGCGGAGGTGGCGCGGCAAGCCCTCATCCAGGCCGGCGCCGTTCTTCTCGACCGCGCCGACGAGGCGCTGGCCGTCGCCCAGTCCTTCCTCGAATCGCCCCTGCCGAAGGGGCCGCGCGCGGTGCTGGTGGGGGAGGGGGGCGGTCACGCGACGCTGCTGACCGACGCGGCCACCGAGGCCGGCCTTCGAGTGGAGGCGCTGCCGGATGCCATGGTCGAGGCGTTTCGCAAGGACCTCCCTCCCTTCGTGGGAATCGTGCGCAACCCCGTGGAGTTCGGCGGCATGTCGGAGTACGACCTTCGGGTCTACGAGCGCGTCCTCGGCCCTCTCTTCGATTGGCCCGCCAGCGATCTCGTCCTGCTCTTCGGCGGCTACGCGCTCTACGACGAGCCCCTCGCCGGGTTCCTCGCTGCCCGGCGCCAGGAGACGGGAAAGCCGGTCCTCCTCCACGATCTCTATGCCGACGAGAGGCGGGAGTCCCTGCAACGCCTGCGGGACCTGCGGCTGCCGCTCTTCGCCTCGGCCGAGTTGACCGCGCGCGCCGCCGGCGCTCTGGCAAGAGGGGCCGAGGCGCGGACGAGAGCCCGGGCCGCCCGATCGGTGGACGCGCGCCCCGCCGTGCCATCCCTTCCCGAGCCGCTGCTGCGCGCCCTCGCCGCCGCCGCGGAACGCCCTGCGAAGGCGCTCGTCGAGGACGATGCCGCGAACCTCCTGGCCCACTTCCGGATGCCGATGCTTCCCGCGGCCCTTGCCCGCGGTGCCGACGAGGCGGTGACGCGAGCCGAGGCGCTGGGCTTCCCCGTGGTCCTCAAGGTCCATGCCGCCGCCGTCGTCCACAAGACCGACGTGGGCGGCGTCCACCTCGACCTTCGGTCGGCCGAGGACGTGCAGCAGGCCTACGACGCCGTGGGCCGGTCGATGGGCGACGCATTGCCCGAGGTCCGGCTCACCCCGTTCCGCCGCGGCGGCGTCGAGGCGATCGTCGGTGCGCGGCGCGACTCGCAGTTCGGCCCGATCCTTCTCTTCGGGACCGGGGGTGTGCTGGCGGAGTCCGCCGGGGATTCGGCGATCCGGACGATCCCGTGCCCGAGAGAAGAGCTGCGCGCCATGATCGCGGAGACGCGGGTGGGCTGGCGGCTCGGCGGGGCCCGCGGCTCTCAGCCCGTCGCGCTCGAAGGCGTCGTCGAGGCGCTCGCCGCGGTGGCTCAGCTCCTCCTCGAGGTGCCCGCCGTGGCCGACGTCGAGGTGAACCCGCTCCGATGCGCCTCGGACGGCGTAGTGGCCCTCGATGCGAGGGTCCTGGTCTCGGCGTGAGCAACGGCGAGACGATCCGGGCTCGCGCCGGCATCTTCGCCTTCGTCGGCCTCCTCTACGCCTCCGCCTGCGGCGGGCCGTACGGGATGGAGAACTACGTCGCCGAGATCGGCCCCGGTCTGTTCATCCTGATGCTGTTCGTCACGCCCTGGCTCTGGGGCGTCCCGATGGCGTTCGCCTCGTCGGAGCTCTCGAGTCGGCGTCCCGTGGCCGGCGGCTACTACCGCTGGGTTCAGGCCTACCTGGGCGAGTTCCCGGGGTATCTGGCCGGAATCTGGAGCCTCTTCTCGTCGCTCCTGGACAACGCCCTGTACCCCGTGCTCTTCGCCCGAGGGGTCGCCCACTTCGTGCCCTCGCTGACCGGCTTCGAACGGTGGCTGATCGCCGTCGTCTTCATCGCCGTCCTCACCTCCCTCAACTACCGGGGCATCGCCATCGCGGGGCGCGCGGCGATCCTGCTCAACGCGTTCCTGCTGGCACCCCTCGTCTGGCTCATCGTCGCCGCCGTCGTCCACTGGCAGGGGAGCCCCATCGTGCCCTTCGCGGCTCCCGACGCGACACCGGGCGAGCTGATCGGCACGGGCCTGGCCTTGTCGATGTGGCTCTACTCCGGCTACTACGAGGTCTCCACAGCCGCCGAGGAGGTCGAGAACCCGAAGCGGGCCATCCCGTTCGCCATCGCCCTCGTCACGCCGCTGGTTGTCCTGAGCTACGCCCTCCCGATCGTTGCGCTGCTGGCCACGAGCACCGATTGGGCCACGTGGACCTCGGGGCAGTTCGTGACCGGCGGCTACGCGCTCGGCGGGCGGGTGCTCGGGCAGTGGCTCTTCCTGGGGAGCGTGGCGAGCTATTCCGTCATCTTCCTCGCCTACGTCGTCTGGTGGTCGCGGCTCGTCTGGGCCCTCGCCGACGACGGCTATCTCCCCGGCTCCCTGACGGAAGCTCCACCCGCGCTTCGGCACGCCCCATCGGGTGCTGCTCGCCTACGGGGTGCTCTACGCCGTGATGGCCGCGCTGCCCTTCGAGGACCTTCTCGTCGCCGACTCCTGGCTCGCGGGCGCCTACACGATGCTGATCCATTTCGCCGTCGTTCGCGCCCGTCGGGTCGATCCTGCCGGCGGCGAGGGGTTCCGGATCCCGGGGGGGCGGGTGGGCCTGTGGCTCAACGTCCTCGTGCCGGCCGCCACGTGGATCGCGCTGCTCGTCTTCACGAAGCGCGACCAGGTCTGGCTCGGCCTCGGCTTCCTCGTCGCTGGCCCCGTGCTCTTCGCTCTCACGCGCGCCCTGCGGCACCGCCCGCCGATGCGCTAGAATCGGGAATCCCATGCAGAGCCGAGCTGCCGTCGACGACGACCGCTTCCACGACAAGTGCGGCCTTTTCGGTATCTTCGGGCATCCCGAGGCGGCGCACCTGGCCTACCTCGGCCTCTACGCCCTCCAGCACCGCGGGCAGGAATCGGCCGGCATCGTCGCGAGCGACGGGGTCCAGCTTCGCCTCGAGAAGGGGATGGGCCTCGTCAACGACATCTTCGTCGACGGCAAGCTGGACGGCCTCACCGGCGACAGGGCCATGGGGCACGTGCGCTATTCGACCGCGGGCGACACGGTCAAGGTCAACGCCCAGCCGATCCTGATCGAATGCCATCGCGGGCCGATCGCCCTGGGCCACAACGGCAACCTGGTCAACGCGCCGCTCCTGCGCCACGAGCTGGAGGCCGCCGGCTCCATCTTCCAGTCCACCTCCGATACCGAGGTCATCCTCCATCTCTACGCCCGCAGCCATCGCGAGCGCCTCGAGGACGCGATCGCCGCCAGCCTGTCCAAGGTGATGGGCGCGTTCTCGCTCCTCTTCCTGACCCCCGACGCCCTGGTGGCCGCGCGCGATCCCTGGGGGTTCCGACCCTTGGTGATCGGGAGGCTCGAGGGGGCGACGATCATCGCCTCCGAGACGTGCGCGCTCGACCTGATCGACGCCGAGTACGTCCGGGACGTCGAGCCGGGAGAGATGGTCGTCGTCGACAGGAGCGGCGTGCGGTCGTTCCGCCCGTTCCCCCAGGAGCCCGCGCGGCAGTGCGTTTTCGAGCACGTCTACTTCGCGCGTCCCGACAGCCGGGTCTTCGGGCGCAACGTCCTGGAGTCGCGCCTGCTCCTCGGACGCCACCTCGCCCGCGAGGCTCCCGCCGACGCCGACATCGTGGTCCCCATTCCCGACAGCGGGATGGGCGCGGCCCTCGGCTATTCCCAGGAAAGCGGGCTTCCGTTCCAGTGGGGCCTGATCCGCAACCACTACGTGGGGCGCACGTTCATCGAGCCGAAGCAGTCCATCCGCTCCTTCGGTGTGAAGATCAAGCTCAACCCCGTCCGCGACGTCCTGAACGGCAAGCGGGTCGTCCTCATCGACGACTCGATCGTCCGGGGCACGACGTCCAAGAAGATCGTGGGGATGGTGCGAGCGGCGGGCGCTGCCAAGGTCCACATGCGGATCAGCAGCCCCCCGACGACCGGCCCGTGCTACTACGGGATCGACACGCCCTTGAAGAGCGAGCTCATCGCGTCGCGCAACTCCATCGAGGAGATCCGCGCCTACATCGGGGCCGACAGCCTGGCCTACCTCTCGCAGGAGGGGCTCCTGGCGGCCGTCGGCGACGCCGCCGGCGAGCGTCACTGCACCGCCTGCTTCTCGGGGCGATACCCGGTCGCGGTCTCCCAGCCGGAAGACTGGCAGCTCAAGCTCTTCGAGAAGGCACGCGCCTAGGTCATCCCCATGCCGCGCCTGTTGGCGGTCGGCCACGTCACCTGGGACAAGGTCTCGGGCGGCGAGGTCCTCGGGGGCTCGGTCGCCTACGCCGCGCTGGCCGCGCAGCGTCTCGGTTGGGAGGCCGGGGTCCTCACCTCGGCGGCCGGAGACTTCGTTCCCGAAAGGGAGCTCCCGGGCATCTCGGTCTTCGTGCGCCCCGCGGCGGCCACGACGCGATTCCAGAACCTCTACGACGACGCCGGCGAGCGGCGCCAGGTCCTCTCGTCGCGCTCCGCCGACATCGATCTCTCCGTCCTCCCGGACGAGTGGCGGACCCCGGATGCCCTCCTCCTCGGCCCCGTGGCCGGAGAGCTGGGGGCCGCCTTCGCGACGGCCTTCGAGGCCGGGGTGGTCGGGGCGCAGGCGCAAGGATGGCTCCGCGCCTTCGAGCCCGACGGCGACGTCGTCACGCGCGAATGGACCAGCGCAGCCACGGACCTCGCCGGCACCCATGTGCTCTTCCTCTCGGACAAGGACATGCCGGAGGCCGTGTCCCGGGCCCGGGGTTTCCTCGCGACCGTGCCGGTCGTCGCCCTCACCCGGGGATGGGAAGGGCTCACCCTCCACACTCGGGACGGGACCTTCGTCGTCCCAACGCTTCCCCGAGAAGAAGTGGACCCCACGGGCGCGGGCGACGTCTTCGCGGCGTCTTTCCTGGTGCGCTACCATGAGACGCAGGACGCCCTGGAGGCCGCGGCGTTCGGCGCCTGCGCCGCGTCCTGCGTCGTGGAGGACGTGGGCGCCGCGGGCCTCGGCGACCGGGACGAGGTTGTCAAGCGCCTGGCCCAGCGCGAGCGTCTCATCGAAGAGGGGGAGTGGGATGAATAGCCGCGTCGGCGTGGCGATCGGCCTCGCCCTACTGGTCTCGGCCGGCTCGGCTCGTGGCCAGGAAGCCGTCGTCGAGACGGCGCAAGGAGCCTTCGTGATACGCCTCCTGCCGGAGGTGGCGCCCCTGCACGTCAAGCATTTCCTGAAGGTCGCAGGAGCGGGAGGGTTCGACCGCACGACGTTCCACCGCGTCATCCCCCACGCCATCATCCAGGGAGGGGACCCGCTGTCGAAAGACCCGAAAAAGGCGGCCCTCTACGGTACCGGGGGCCTGGGGCTCCTGAAGGCCGAGTTCTCCAGCCGCCCCATGGTCCGCGGCAGCGTTGCCGCCGTCCTCCGCCCTCGCCAACCGGACAGCGGCGGGGACCAGTTCTTCATCTGCCTCTTCGACCAGCCGTCCCTCACCGGGCAGTACACGATATTCGGGGAGGTGACCGAAGGGATGGAGGTCGCCGACAAGATCGGAGACACCCCCGCGGTCGGAGACAAGGCCCAGGAACGGGTCGAGATGAAGGTGACAATCCGCCCGTGATACTCTCCCGCCGTGGTTGAAGCGCCCGCCAAGGCCAAGAGGATCCTCGTCGTGGACGACGAGGAAGACGTCCAGGTCCTCGTCTGCCGGATCCTCCGCGACGTGGGATACGAGGTCGATGCGGCCTCGGACGGCGGTGAGGCCATCGAAAAGATGGGGTTGCACCGCCCCGACCTCCTCGTCCTCGACCTCATGATGCCGGGAATCGACGGCTGGGGGGTCCTCGAGCACCTCCGCCGCGTGGCCGACGCCCCTCCCGTCGTGGTCGTGACGGCGCGCGCCGACTATGGCTCCTTCGCCCGGGGTGTCCGGGAGGGAGCGGCGGCTTACGTCTTCAAGCCTTTCCGTTTCCACGAGCTCGTGGCGACGTGCCAGAAAGTGCTTCTTTCGGGCGTCCGGCGCTCGGCCGTGGCCGACGAGCGTCGGCGCAGTCCCCGGCGGGTCCTGATGGTCGACGTCAAGGTCCTCTCCAAGGAGCGGGCCCCCATCGCCCTGGGGGAGCTGGTGAACCTCGGCCACGGCGGCGCCCAGGTCGACCTCGGCGTGCCCCTCGAGGTGGGTGATTCGGTACGCATCGCCTTCCACAGCCCTGCCGGAGGCTTTCCGCTGAGCCTCGACAGCCAGGTCCGCTGGCGGGGGACCGCGCCGCGCGGGTTCTCCCACGGGCTGTCGTTCCAGGGCTTGTCCGCCGAGGACGAGCGGAACCTCAGCGAGCTCCTGAAGCCCCGAGACTGACGTCCTTGTCCGCCCCGATTCCGGCCGGCGTGCGGCGTGTCATCGCCGCGCTGGCCGAGGCGGGCGGCCGCGCCTATGTCGTGGGCGGGGCGGTGCGAGACGCCCTCCTCGGCTTGCCGGTCACCGACTTCGACCTGGAGGTCTACGGGCTGGCTCCGGGCCCCCTGGACGAGGCTCTCCGAGGGCTCGGACACGTCGATGCCGTGGGCCAGGCCTTCACCGTCTTCAAGCTGTCGGGCCTCGTGGACTTCGACGGGGTGATCGACGTCTCGATCCCGCGGCGCGACTCCAAGGCGGGTCCGGGCCACCGCGGGATCGCCGTCCTCGGGGACCCGGACCTCTCGGTCGAAGAAGCCTCGCGGCGGCGCGACTTCACGATCAACGCGATGCTCATGGACCCCCGCACGGGAGACGTCCTGGACCCGCAGGGTGGGCGGCGGGACCTCGAGGCCCGGGTCCTGCGGGCCGTCGACGCTCGGACCTTCGGGGACGATCCGCTCCGCGCCCTGCGCGCCGTCCAGCTCGCCGCCCGCTTCTCCCTGACGGTGGACCCGGAGACGGGCCGCCTCGCGGCCGCGATGCCACTCGTCGGAGCTCCCCGCGGAGCGAGTCTTCGGCGAGATCGAGAAGCTCCTGCTGAAGGCCCGGCGCCCTTCGCTCGGGTTCACGCTGCTGCGCGACTGGGGGATGCTCCCGACGGTCGGTCCCGAGCTCGAGCCGCTGGCCGACACGCCCCAGGACCCGGAGTGGCACCCCGAGGGGGACGTCTGGACGCACACGCTCCAGGCCCTCGACCAGGCGGCGCTGCTCCTCGACGGCCTCGATCGACCACGGGCGCTCGCGGTGATGCTCGGCACCCTGTGCCACGACCTCGGCAAGCCCTCCACGACCCGCTTCGAGGACGGCCGGACGCGCTCGCGCGGCCACGAGGAAGCGGGTGCAACTCCCACGGCGGCCCTCCTCGACCGTTGGAACGTCCACTCGCTGCTCGGCTACGACCTTCGGCCACAGGTGCTGGCTCTCGTGGCCAACCACCTCAAGCCGGGCCAGCTCTACGACGACCGCGACAAGGTGAGCGACGGTGCGATCCGCCGCCTCGCGCGCAAGTGCGAGCCGGATCTGCTCTACCGTGTCGCGCGCGCCGATTGCCTGGGGCGATCCCCTGGGCGCTTCGAGCCGGTGGCGATGGAATGGTTTCGCGACAAGGTGCGGCAGCTCGACGTCGCCCTGCGGCCGCCCGAGCCGCTGCTCCTCGGCCGAGACGTCCTCGCGCTCGGGGTCGCACCCGGACCTCGCGTCGGCGAGATCCTTCGTGCGGTGTACGAGCGCCAGCTCGACGGCGCCGTCACTACCGCCGACGAAGCCAGGGCGGAGGCAAAGCGTCTGCTCGGCTCGTAGCGGACGTCAGCCCTGGGGGCCGAGGGATTCGTGGGGGCGGCCGTACGCGGTCTCGCGGTCGAGGATGGCGAGGGTGCGGCGGTAGAGCTCGTCCACCTCCTCGCGGCTGTTGGCGATCGCGGTCATCCCCAGCTTTCCGAACTCCGACAGCGCGCCGATGAGGTGGAACAGCACGCCCGACTCGGTGCCGTGGCTGTAGTGGAGCTTGTTGATCGGTGAGGATGTCGATCAGGTCCTCGGGCAGCAGGCCGCGGTAGCTGTCGGAGCGCAGGTTGTCGGTGGCCCGGTAGTACTTGGCGTGGCCGCTGGGGGAGAGGAAGAGCCCGGTCGCGGGATCGAGCTGCCCGCCGGTCAGGAACTGGAGCGCGAGGTACGGGTGAGTCGTCCCGCCCATGCGCAGGTTGATCTCGAGGGCGTGGATCTTCCAGTCCTCGTCGGGGCCCGCTCGCGTCACGAGGAAGTCCATCGCGAAGCGGCTCACGACACCGTAGTTCGCCAGCACGGCTCCGATGCGCAGGCCGGCGTCCTGGATACTGCATCCGGTAGTCGTCGTGGGCGGGGAAGCTGCAGCCCAGGAAGACCTGGCCGCTCGGGCCCGCCGAGGATCTGGTCGTGGGTCGAGATCGCCACGACCTCGCCCTTGGGGCTGATGCGCAGCTGGGCCGAGGGCGAGGCTTTCTCGGGCGCCTCGATGAACTCCTCGACGATCCCGCCCATGCGCGCGAACTTGTCGAAGTAGACTGTCGGGGGTCTCGGTCGGCACGGAGAACTCGAGGTTCGCGAGCTCGTCGCGCAGGGCCCCGGACGCCTCGCTCTCGGGGTAGCGGAAGAGGGCGTTGCCCTCGCCGGAGAAGCTGTCGTTGAGCTTGACGACGGCGCGCTTCAAGCCCGGCCGCTCCGCCCGCAGCTCGGCCAGGGCGTCTCGACCTCGTACTCGCGTGCGCAGGTCCTCGAAGCCCGAGGGGCAGGTCGACGCCGGCCTCGCGGAAGACCTTGCGGCTGCCCGACTTCGTGCCGAGGTGGATGAGGTTGGGGTCGACGCCGTTCAGCGGGATCCCGAGGAGCACGGCGAGCTTGCGCTCGAGCGGCGTCGAGTTGAAGACGGTGAGGTAGGCGCGGGCCGGGTCCTGGATGCCGGCCCGGATCCTCTCGATGAGGCGCGGCCGCTCGAGGATCTTCTCGGTCAGCGAGCGCGGCGAGGCGTCGTCGGCGCAGAGCAGGGTGAGCCGCGAGCGGGCGTGGCTGGCCGGGATCCCGGCGAGGAACTGGAGGTAGTACTCGAGGATGATCGGGTGCACCGGCTGCGAGGTGACGTAGACCATCCGCGCCCGCGGGTTGCGCAGGCGGATCAGGAGGAAGAGCAGGCGCTCCTCGTAGAAGCTCGCCCCCGAGAGCTTCCGGAGCTCGCTCTGGTCGAGGGTGAGCGAGGGCACCACCACCGAGGTGTGCGGCTCCTCCTCGCGCATGATGAGCGCGTCCCAGACCTCGTGCGAGGCGCGGCTTGAGCCGCTCGAACTCGGCGATCTCCTGCTCGAGGGTGAGGTCCAAGGCGAAGGGAGGCTTCGGGATCACGGCTCGGTCCCTCCGCGGAGCCCGGCGGGCCCCGGTCAGAGCACGCCGGCGGCCTCGAGCACGCGGTCTTCGTGGACGTCCACGTCGAGGCCCAGCGTCCTCCGCCCGCATGCGGAGCGGCGCGCTACAGGTGGAAGCGCAGGGGCGCCGAGCAGGGTGTAGTCCGACGTGAGGTGCAGGCGCTGGTCGCTGTTCTCGTCGGGGTAGGTGCGGGTCAGGATCTCGGCGCGCTCCTCGTACCACTCGCTGGCTGACCTCGCCCCGCTCGCGCTTCTGCTCGAGGATCATCGTCTGGCGCCCGCGGTCCACGATCTCGGGGTGGTGGTTCACGCGCGAACATCCGCGGCATCGACCCCGTGCTTGTCGCGGGCGAACTCGAGCATCGTCACGCCGTCTCCCGCGGGGCCGCCGACGCCCAGGGTCTCGTAGCCGATGGGCAGGATGCCGTCGGGGCAGACGCTCGCTGCGCGGGATGAGGTCGAAGAGCCGGTTGTCGACGACCCGCAGCCGCCGCCGGTCCGGCAGCTCGCTCGGCGAAGCGGCGGAACCAGGGGTGCGACCGTCGCTTCCGGCGTCAGCACGTTCTCGAGGATCCCGGTGCTCTTGCCCCCTTCTCGGGGCCGCGCAGCACCGGCTGGGCCGCGCCCGACCAGCGGCACATCACGCCGAAGGTGTGGCAGACCGCCAGGAGGGCCGCGTCCTCGTCGCGCGCGGATCTCGTCGAAGAGGCGGAAGAACGGCTCCTCCCACGACGGGTCCTCGACGAGCCCCTGGGCGCCCTCGGCGCACGCCGTCGTTCCTGCGGGGATCGATGTGCCCGGGACCGCCGGTGCCGACGTAGACCGAGAAGCGGCCGCCGGGCGCCTCGGGGATGCACGCCCGAGCGGCGCACGTCGTAGGAGAGCGCCCGCACCTGGAGGCCCGCGCCTGCAGGGCGTCGAGGAGGTCGCAGCTCGCGTCGAGCACGGCGTGGACGAGGGAGTCGTGGCCGAGGTTCGGCCATCCGTGGTTCATGTCGAGGACGGCGACGTCGATCGCTCGCGGGTCGGCAGGCGGCACGTCCTCGGGACGCTCGACCCGGACGTACTGGAAGACCCCGCAGGGGGCGCTCGCCGGGCAGTCGGTCTCGCAGAACTGCGTGCCGTGCTCGAGCTTGTACCGGCAGGCGATCGGCATGTTGCGAAGAGTCTACACCAAGCCCTGCTTCGTCTCGTCCACGAGGAAGTCGACGACGGCGCGAAGGTCGTGGCCCGCTGCGAAAGGCCTTGAGCTGGCGGTCGGCCCCGGTGTCGCCCTTCGAAGCCCAGGCCCGGAGGTAGTCCATCTCGGCCCGGGTACCCAGCTCGGCGGCCGCGTCGGCCACGAAGTCGAGGATCTCGAGGATCAGGTCCCGGGTCGACGCCTCGCGCTTCAGCGAGAAGTCGATCATCCCGCCGTCGAGGCCCGTCTTCAGGGCGCGGAACTTGTTCTCCTCGATCACGGCCCGTGAGTAGCGCCGCACGCGGAGGTTCGACTCCACGAGTCGGTGGAGCCTCGCCACGAGCGCCTGGGCGAGGGCGGCGATCGCCACCGTCTCCTCGGCGCGGCACGGGATGTCGCAGATCCGGAACTCCAGGGTCTTGAAGTAGGCGTGGGGGCGGATGTCCCACCAGATCTTCTTGCCGTCGTCGATGCAGTGGGTGCGGACGAGGAGGTCCACGTGCTGGTTGTACTCGTCCCAGGAGGCGATCTCGTCGGGGATTCCCGTCCGGGGGAAGCGCTTGAAGATCGTCGAGCGGACCGACTTGACCCCGGTCTTGCGGCCGCACCAGAAAGGCGAGTTCACCGAGAGGGCGAGGAGGTGGGGGAGGAAGACCCGGATGGCGTTCAGGATCTGGATCTGCATCTCGCGGTCCTCGACGCCCACGTGGACGTGGAGGCCGAAGATCAGGTTCGCCCGGGCGAGGTCCTCCATCTCGTTGACGATGTCCTTGTACCGGACCCGGTCGGTGATCTCCTGGTCCTTCCAATGGCTGAAGGGGTGGGTGCCCGCGGCGACGATGCGGGCGCCGCTGGCTTCGGCCATCCCGACGAGGGCGCGGCGGAGCCTCTTCACCGCCTCCCGCGCCTCGGCGATGTCGCCGCAGATCGGCGTGCCCACCTCGACGACGCTCTGGTGCAGCTCGGGCTTGATCTGCTCGCCCAGGTGTTCGCCGGCGGCCATCATCTCCTCGATGTGGCTCTTCAGCTCCCGGGTTTCGGGATCGACGAGCTGGAACTCCTCCTCGATCCCGACGGTGAATCGCTCCGTCATGGGATCAGGGCGCCCTGAGGGGCTCGACGAGGAACGCCGGGACCTGCCCTCCCCCCGAGGTGACGTTGGCGAGGGACGTTCCCGAGAGGCGCGTCAGGAACCCCTCCACCTCGCCCTCGAAGACGAAGGGGTCCAGGTCGACCACGAGGTCGCGGAAGCGGAGGTCGGGGCTGAGCTCGGGGAAAGGTTCCCGCAGCAGCTCGACCTTGCCCTGCACGACGTACTCGCTCTGAAGCGCCTCGGCGAGGGCCGCCTCCCAGGCGGTCTCGGTCATCTCCCAGCCGATGAAGACGCCCTTGCCCCCGTACTCGTCGTTGGGCTTCATGACGAGCGTCTCCCGGTTCTGCCGGATGAAGGCCGGGAGGTCGATGCGCTTTCCCTGGAGGAAGACGCGCCCGTCGACCACGCGGCGCGTCCACGGCACGTGGGCCGCGATGGCCGCGCGTTCCTCCTCGGTGAAGAGCGGCTGGAGCTCGTCGTCGGTCAGCACCGCGAAGATGGCCTTCTTGTGGATCGGCTTGCAGCGGAAGGGGTTCACCATCGTGACCGCCCGGTCCTTCGCCGCCTGCAAGAACGGTTGCAGCTCCGAGATGCGGTCGATGAACTCGTTGACGAGAAGACGCTTGTAGACGATGTCGATGGCGGTGGCTCCGTGGCGCAGGCGCCCGCCCTCGTACGTCAGGTGGCGCGGATCGCACACGATCGACGGATAGCCCTTCGACTCGAAGAACTCCCGGAAGAGATGGTGCTCGGTGCGGGTCGGTACCTCCTCGTAGTCGACGATGGCGATGGTCGGACGCGCTTCCTTGCCGCCGGCCTCCCGGTAGCACGAGATGAGCGTCTCGAGGAGGCGGTCTCGCGCGCGGAAGCGACGGAGCGAGTAGTGCTCCTGGAACTTCTTCATGACCGGCAGGCCGAGGAAGATCTCCACGAGGACCTCGGCGTAGGCGATTCCCGCCGGCGTCTCTGCGTTCAGCTCGACGAATTGGTACGCAGCGGGCGTGATGAACGAGTCCAGGCGGCACGTGGGGGAGGACCGGCGATAACCCGGATCGATGGCGACCAGCTCGCGCTCCTCGGGGAGCAGGCCCACGCGGTCCCAGAGCTCCTTTCCCAGGCGGGCTTCGACCTTCTCGATGGCCCGGACGATGCCACGGCAGACTCCCTGGATCTGCTGGTAGTCGGCGGGTGCGATGAACTGCGGTCGCAGGAAGGGGCAGAGGACGCGGCCGCCGAACGTCAGCTTCGCGGCCCGCATCTTCTCGAAGAAGTGCGCCTCCATCTCCTCGACGACGCCCTTCTCGTCCGCCAGGATCCGGTGGTAGACCTCGGCGGCGCGGAGGGTGATGGGATCCATTGGGGGGCATTCTACCCCCGGCGGTTCCGGGGTCCCGATCGTTTCAAATGCGCCGCCGAATCGGCTACCCTCGGCGCTTCAGTCACGGAGGCAATGCCCATGAGACCGCAGATCCTGCTGGCGTCGGCTCTTGCGCTGTGGGCGCCCATCGCCGCCGCCGCCGAGGGGGAGCCCCTCCGCGTCGGGACCTTCGTCGGCTCCCCGCCCTGGGCGTTCCTCCCGGGATCGGGACCACTGGGGGTCGAGGCGCCGCCGTCCCAGCCCGCACAGACGCCCCCGACCACGCTTCCCGAGGCCCTGGTGAAGCGAGCAGTGGGCCTGGACATCGACGTGGCCCGTGCCCTGGGACGCCGGATGGGCCGGCCCGTCACCTTCGTGTCCGCGAACTGGACGACCATCGAGAAGGAGCTGCTCGCGAAGAACTTCGACGTGATCGTCGCGGCGTGGACGCCGAGCCGGAAGACGCCCGAGAGCGTGGTGGCCTCGGCGCCCTACTACGACTGGGGCCTGCTCATGACCGTGAAGGCCGACGACACGCACTTTCGCTCCTACGCCGACCTGGCCGGCGCGAGAGTCGGCCATTTCAACGACCCCGCGGTGGAGCGGACGCTCCGCTCCCTCGGGGCGTCCGAGCTGGTCCCGTTTGCGAGCGAGGACCTGCTCTTCCAGGGCCTCAAGGCCGGGAAGGTCCCCGTCATCGTCATGGACTCGCCTTACGTCCGCTGGCGCCTCGCCCGGGACCCCGGATTCCGCGCCGTGGGCGAGCCCCTCAACAAGCTCGGATACCACGTGGGCGTGCGCAAGGCGGACGTGGAGCTCCTGCAGAAGGTCGAGGCGGCGGTGAAGGACTTCACCTCGTCCGCCGAGAGCGCGGAGATCCGGAAGCGCTGGGAGGGTGCCGGGCCGTAGCGAATTCCGGGAGGGTAAGATAGGCCCATGGTCGATCTGCGCGAGCCCCTCGAGAGCCTGATCGCCCCGCCATTCGCGCTTCACCGCAGGGGACCGCGTTCCCTCGGGCCGGCGAGATCCGCCTCTACGACACGACGCTGCGGGACGGCGAGCAGACGCCCGGGGTCGCCTTCTCGGCCGAGCAGAAGTACGAGCTGGCGACGATGCTCTCCGACGCGGGCGTCCACATCCTCGACGTGGGCTTTCCGTCGGCTGCGGCCTCGGAGCGGCGGGCCCTCGAGCTCATCCTCGCGGGGCAAGAGGAGCGGCCGGCTCCGCGGCGACCTCGAGATCATCGTCATGTGCCGGTCGAGCGCCAAGGACATCGACGCGACCCTCGAGATCCTCGCGGCGGATGGGCGCCCGGCCCTCCGACGTGAGCTTCTTCATCTTCACCTCGGGGTCCGACCTCCACCTCAAGTACAAGATCGGCCGAGACCCTCCTCCACCTCGAGGGACGCAAGCCCGAGGAGTGGCTGGACCTGCCCGTCTCCTTCTATCGCGAGGCCAACATCCGCATGGCCACCGCGGCCATCGCCCACGCCCGGAGCCGCGGCGTCGAGATCGTCGAGTTCGGGGGCGAGGACGGCTCCCGGGCCGACGTGGACTACCTGGTCGAGCTGGCCTCGGCCTGCTACGCGGCGGGCGGCAGCCGGTACGCCTTCCCCGACACCGTCGGCTTCTTCGCTCCCGAGGGGGTCGACTACTACATCCCGCGGCTCGTCGCCGCGTTCCCCGGCAAGCCCCTCGTCGTCCACTTCCACAACGACTTCGGTCTCGCGGCCTACAACACCGTGCGCGCGCTCCACCACGGCGCCACGATCCCCACCTGCACCGTCAACGGGATCGGGGAGCGGGCCGGGAACGCGCCCCTCCACACGACGGTCATGATCCTCAAGGAGCTCTACGGCGTCGCGATCCCGGGATTCCGCTACGACATGCTTTGGGCCCTGAGGCGGAAGGTCGAGGAGCTGCAGCGGCCTCCCCGTGGGAGCCACGGAGCCGATCATCGGCCACAACGTCTTCAGCCACGAGACGGGCATCCACACCGCCGGCATCACGATCCATCCGGCCATCTACCAGGTGATCGAGCCCGAGGCCGTCGGAGGGCAGCTCCGCTTTCTCTTCGGGAAGCACTCGGGGGCCATGGCCATCGAGGCCGTCCTTCAGCGACACGGGGAGGAGCTGAAGGCGGCCGGGGTCGAGGTCACGCCCGCGCCTCGTGAAGCTGCTCCTCAGCCTCGTCAAGGAGGTCCGGGAGAAGAAGGCGATCGTGTCCCAGCACCGCGACGGCGTGCGCAACTACTACGCCCATCTCGATCGCCTGGGCCTCACCGAGGAGGACCTCCTCGCCTACGCCCTCGTCCTGGGCCGCGAGTCCAGCCGACGCCTCCTGACACGCTGGGCCGAGCCGGAGCGGCGCGGCCCCATCGTCGACGTGCGCGTCCGCTGGCGGGCCGGCCAGGTCGCCCTCGGCGCCGCTGGCGGTCTTGACCCTCGTGGCCCTCGCGCGCCCCTTCGAGGCGGCGTGGCCCAACTGGGCGCGCCTTGCCGTCATGCTGGCTCTCGGTCTCGGCGTCTCCGGCGCGGCCCTGCTGGCGAGCCTGCGAGGGCGCGGGCAGGCGGAGCCGCTGGCCCTCTACGCGTTCCTCATCCTGTGCGCCGACGCCTTCGGCCAGCTGCTCGGCCCCTTCGGCTGGCCCATCTGGCCGGTCTTCATGCTCCTCGTGGGGGCCGTCGCCGTGGCCGAGACGATCGGCACGGCGCTGGGCGTGGCCGCCTTCACGTCGCTCCTGACTGTGGCGGAGGCCGCTCGCCGGGCTTCGCCCCCTGGCGCGCTGCCGTGGCGGCCAGCCTCGGGTACGCGGCCCTCGCGTTCGCCATCAATCGCGCGCTCCTCGGCGAGAAGCGTCGGCTCACGGAAGACCGTCGACGAGCTGGCGCGGCTGAAGTACGGGATCGACCAGCTCGACGAGGACGACGCCAGCGTGAGCGCGCGCGGCCCCGGGCCCCCGTGAGCCTTCGCGAGGTCTCGGAGGAGGGACGCCGCGCGCGCCAGGTCGATCGTGCGGCGGAGCTCGAAGGACGCCCTCGGCAAGCTCGTCGCCCTGGCGCGCCGCGCGGTGAACGCCCACTCCGTGGTCCACTTCGACGTCGACCGCGCGCGCGACGTGGCTTTCGTGAGCGCCGCCGACGGACCCGGCAACGCTCGTCGCCGACTGCGTCGTCCCCCTCACGAGCGACCCCTTCGCCTTCGTTCTCGAGCGGAAGCAGCCCTTCTACGCCACGGACTTCAAGCGCCTGCTCTGGTCGCTGCCGTACTACCAGAGCGAGGTCAAGGTCGGCTCGCTCCTCGCGCTCCCCGTGCGGACGGGGGACGTCGTGACGGCCGTGCTCGTGGCCGATCGGCTGGAGATCCAGTCCTTCACCGGGGGCGAGCCCGAGGTCCTCGAGGGCTTCGCCGCCCTCGCCGGGGGAAGCCCTGGCCCGCGCGCGAGCCTCCCAGAGCCTCGAGGACCACGGCGCCGAGTTCGCGGCCATCTACCCCGAGTCCCGCAAGCTCGCGGCCCAGAAGGACGCGGCCTCGGTTCGCCGCCACCTGCTCCGTTGCGCCAAGGAGCTCGTCCCCTTCGAGGGCGCGGCCATCGTGGTGGCCGACGAGCTCCAGACGCGCTACGTGATCGAGACGGCCCAGGGCTGGGCCCACGAGTTCGAAGGGCGCGAGGTCGGGCTCTCGGAGAAGACCTGGGCGGCCTGGGTCGTGAGGAGCGCCGAGTCTCCGGTTCCCCTCGACAACCTGAGCGGGCAGAAGGACCGCATGCCGATCCTGGTCCTCGACGAGGGCTCGGGGCGCGCCGAGTCGCTGCTGGCCGTGCCGCTCCGGGCGCGCAACGAGGCCCTGGGCGCCCTCGTCCTCACGGGCCGCCGCGGCTCCTTCAACGCGGCGGCGGGCCGCGTCCTGGAGCTCGTCTGCAACCAGGCGGCGGCCGCGCTCTCCACGATCCAGCTCCTGGAGCGAACGAAGGACATGGCCGTTCGCGACGGCCTCACCGGCCTCTACAACCGCCGCGAGTTCGATCGCCTGCTGCGGCAGGCCATCGGGCGCGAGGACCGGCAGAAGGGGAAGCTTCGCGCTGCTCATGCTCGACCTCGACCACTTCAAGAAGCTCAACGACACCTACGGGCATCCCGCCGGCGACGCGGCGCTCCGCGCCACGGCCCAGCTCCTGAAGCGGACGCTCCGGCAGGGCGATCAAGCGGCACGCTACGGGGGCGAGGAGTTCGTGGCGATCCTGGCGGGCGCCGACGAGGCGGGGGCGCTGCACCTCGCCGAGCGCGTTCGCCGGGCGATCGAGAGCGAACCGGTGACGGTGGACGACGCGCGGCATCCGCTTCACGGCGAGCCTCGGTGTCGCGGTCTGGCCGGTCGAAGGGCGCGAGCCGGCGGCCCTCCTGGCGTCGTCCGATCGCGCCCTCTACGCGGCGAAGGAGGGAGGGCGCAACCGCGTGGTCGCCGCGTCGAGCCTGCCGGCCGCGCCCCAAGGCCTACCCGCGATCGACCCCCAGGGCCCGCGGGACCGCTGACAGGAGAGCCAGGGCGAGCGCCACGTAGAGGGCCGCGTCCAGGTAGAAGATCCCGCGCAGGCCCCAATGGGCGAGGGCCCCGGCCACCGACGGGGAGAGCGCGCCGCCGAAGAGCGCGGCCGCGGAGAAGTAGCCGAAGGCCGCGCCGCGGTGGTCGGCCTCCACGAGCAGCCCACCGATCGTGTAGCAGAGGGTGAGGGCGCCGCCGGCCGCGAGGCCGAGCAGGATCGCCAAGGCCATGAAGGACGCGTAGTTCGACACGAAGGCCATCGGCAGGACGAGAGCCGCTCCGCCGATGAGGCTCGCGATCAACAGCATCCGGGGATCGCGCCGCGCGCTGGCCCGCCCGAAGGACGATGCCGAGAGGGCCGCGGCGACCGAGTAGGCGGAGATGAAGACGCCCGTCGCCGAGGCCAGGCGCCCACCGGAAACGCCCAGCTCCCTCAGGTGGAGGGGAAGGATGGGGGTGAACGAGCGCCCGATGAAGTTCACGAAGAAGAGGATCAGGAGGATCGGCGCGGCACGCGGGATCGCGAGGAACCCGGCCAGGGAGACGCCGGCACCGCTCGAGGCCGTCGCTCTCCCTGCGGTGGCCCGCCGACGTAGTAGAGGGCCACGAGGCCGAAGGCCAGGCCACAGACCGCCGCCGTCACCACGAAGGTGGCGCGAATGCCCACGGCGTCGGCAAGGAGGCCACCCGCCAGGGGGCCGGCGGCCGCGGCCAGGATCTGCGCCGACTGCACGAGGCCCACGGCCCTGCCGGTCTCTTCGCGCGGGGAGAGGGCGGCGGCCATGGCGAGGCCCAGCGGGCCGATGCCCCCGAAGAGCCCGACGCCGATGCGCAGCGCGAGGAGCTGCCCGACCGACGTCACGAAGGCCGAGAGGACGAGCAGGACGACGTAGGAGCCGAGGGCCCGGAGTGCTATCCGCTTCGCTCCGCGACGATCGGCGAGACGTCCCCAGAAGGGCGCCATGACGCCCGCGAGAAGGGGAGAGACGCCGATGAGGACGCCGGCCCACAGGGCCGCCCGTTCCTCGTCTTCGACTCCCAGATCCCGAACGTAGAGGGGCAGGAAGGGGAGGACGAAGGCGAAGCCCGAGAAGACGACGAATACCGCCGCCGCCATCACCCACTGGTTTCGCCGCCACGGTTCCGCGGGGAGGAGCGCCATCAGGACAGGAGGCGGTATTCGGCCACGACGAGATTGCCCCGCACGTCGAAGGCCAGGTCGCCGGCTCCGGCGGAGCCGAGGGACCGAGCGACGTCGGCCGCCCGGCCGAGCAGCCGCGCCGTGGGGGGCTCGGCGGAGACGACGACGTGACGCCATTGGACGCCGTGGCTCCAGCCGGTGCCGAGGGCCTTGCTCACGGCCTCCTTGCCTGCGATGGCGAGGGCCACGGCGAGGCCGCGCTCGCCGGGGTCCCCCGGCAAGGCGCCGGCCTCGGGGGGGTCCATGAGCTTCTCGATCAGGCGGTCCCCCCAGCGGGCGAGCGACTCCTCGACCCGATCGACCTCGACGAGATCGATACCAACGCCGATCACCACAGCGCGGCACGATAGCACACGGCTTGGAGCGCGCCTCGGTCCTGACCTAGAATGGCGTCTCTAGCGCCAGCGAGACAACCTAGTGGAAACCATCGGGAAGTATCAGATCCAGAAGGTTCTCGGTCGCGGAGGGATGGGCACCGTCTACGAGGCGCTCGATCCCAGCATCCAGCGAAAGGTCGCCGTCAAGACGATGATCCAGGGGCTCGCCGAGAGCCCCGATCTTCGCGCGCGCTTCCTTCGCGAGGCCCAGGCGGCGGGCGGGCTTCGCCACCGCAACATCGTGACGGTGTACGACCTGGGCGAGGACAAGGGACAGCCGTTCATCGCGATGGAGTTCATCGAGGGGACCGACCTCGAGAAGATCATCCAGAATCGCGAGCCCCACTCCCTGGAGTGGAAGATCGACGTCTTGAGGCAGGTGTGCGCCGGCCTCGGCTACGCCCACCGGAACGGCATCGTCCATCGCGACATCAAGCCCGCCAACGTCCGGGTGACGCCCGAGGGCGAGGTGAAGATCATGGACTTCGGGATCGCCCACCTCCAGTCCTCGACCATGACCAAGAGCGGCCTCGTCCTGGGCACCGTGCACTACATGGCGCCGGAGCAGGTCGAAGGACACAAGGTCGACCACCGGGCCGACATCTTCTCGGTGGGAGCGATCGCGTACGAGCTGCTGGCCCACCGCAAGCCCTTCGAGGGTGAGAGCCTGACCGCGATCATGTTCAAGATCACGCGGGAGCACCCCGACCCGACGCCGCTCTCGAACACCCCGTTCTCGCCGGGTCTCGAGACCGCGGTCATGAAGGCGCTGGCGCGGGATCCGTCGGTCCGGTACCAGTCCCTCGACGAGATGCACGCCGACCTCGATCGCCTGCTGCGCGACGGCCCGAAGGACGCCGCGTCGAGATCCGAGGGCGCGACCAAGCCGAGCCCGCCGCCCCCCGGCGCCGCCGACGCGGAGGCGGTCGAGCTGCGCGCCGCGATGGAACAGGCCCTGAGGGAAGGACAGCTCCAGAAGGGCCTGGGCCTCGTGCAGCGGCTCCGCGAGCTGAAGAGCGCGGACGCGGAGATCGCGAAGCTCGAGTCGCAGATCGAGGCGGCGATCCGCGACCGGGAGGTCGAGCATCTCTGCGGCCTCGCCCTGGCCTACGCGGCCGACGGCGACACCGATCTGGCTCAGAAGATCGCCGGGAAGATCGAGCTCCTCTCGCCGCGGAACAAGCGCTACCTGCATCTCCGGAAGTACCTCGACGAGGAGCTGGCGCGCCGCCGCGCCGAAGAGCTCACGTCGTCCGCGCGCGACCACCTGGCCGAGGGGAACCTGGCCGAGGCCAACGCCGCCGCCGAGGAGGCGCTCGCCCTCTATCCGGGCCACGCGGTGGCTCGCGAGATCCGGGACCGCACCGCGAGCATCCTCGAGGCGCAGGAAGCCAAGGCCCCGAAAGCGGAGCCCTCCCCGGTTCAGGTGGCTGCGCCGACGAAGCCGACCCCCCCGCCCATCGTCGTCATCCCGCGCGCCACGACCGTCGTCCCGCCGGCTCCTCCCCGGGACGAAGCGGCCGTCCTTCCGCAGGCGGTGAGGGCTCCTGAGCCTGCGCCGACGCCGCCTCGGCCGGCCCCGGCCGTGGTCGCGGACGCGATAGAGCCGGCCGGGGCCGCGGCGGTGCCTCCCGAGCCCGTGTCCGAGCCAGCCCCGCCGCCTCCCGCGGCCGCAGCCGTCGCGCCTCCCGCCGCACCCGCCCTCGTCGTCGCGCCTCCCCCCGCGACCCCGCGACCCCCCCCGAGCCCCCTCCCCTGACCCCCCTCCCCGAGGGGGACCCGACGAACCCGGAGGCCGCGGCCCTCGTCGAGACGGCGCGCCGCCTGCTCCGGGCCCGCTCGCCGCAGAAGGCCCTGGCACCTCTCGAACAGGCGGCTGCCGTGGAGCCCGGCCACGAAGGAATCCAGCGTCTCCTCGCCCAGACGCGGGCCGGGGCCCGGAAGACGGAGATCGAGTCGCTCACGACCGCCGCCCTGGACGCGTTCGTGGCGAACAACCATCCCAAGGCCAAGAGGGCCGTCGAGCAGGCCCTGGTCCTGGACCCCCAGAACAAGAAAGCCCGCGAGCTTCTCAAGATCCTGGGCACCCTCGGGTGAGGTATCCCGCGGAATTGTCCGGGCGTATAATCGTAGCCATGCGACGCACTCTGACGGCACTGGCGTTCGTGCTCGTGGCGCTTCCAGCGTGGCCGCAGTCGAGCGCGCCCACCGAGGCCTCACTGGCCGAAAGAGCCGAGCAAGCCAAGAAGGAGCGGGCGGCCCGACGCGTGAGCGCCTCCGCTCCTGCCAAGTCTTTCGGCGACGACGACCTCAAGGGAGGCGGCTCCAAGCCAGCCGCTTCGTCGTCGGACGCATCGACGCCGGCGGCCTCCGCGAAGGGGGACGCCAAGGCCGAGAAAGCCGCGAAGACCGACGATCAGGCCAAGGCCGAAAGGCGCGACGTCATCCAGAAGCAGCTGGTCGAGGAGCAGAAGCGCATCGCCCTCATCGAGAAGACGATGGCCGACGCGCAGCGGGAGCTGGGCGACATCACGAACTACACCTACGGGACCCGGCGTGCGTCCCTGCAGAAGTTCCTCGACGACGGCGCGGTCGAGCTGACCAAGGCCCACGAGAAGGTGAGTAGCCTGGAGGAGGAGGCGCGCAAGCTCGGCGCGTCGGCCTCGCGATAGACATCGGCTGTCCCGTTCGTCGGAGGTTCACGACGATGCGTGTTTCCCCACTGACCGTGGCCCTCACGGCCGCGGCCCTGCTGGTCCCGATGACGTCCCGTGCCCAGAGCCTCACCGAGGCCGCCGCCAAGGAGAAGGAGCGGCGCAAGGGCAAGTCCGCGCGCACGCTCACCGAGGATGACCTCCGGCGCGCCGGTGCCACCCGGCAGCGAGAAGGTGTTTCGGCCGACGGCACGGCCGCCACGGCGGCCGAAGGTGCCGCTCCAGACGCCAAGGGCGCGAAAGACGGAGCCAAACCGAAGACCGCGGACGAGGTCCGCGCCGATCAGGAGAAGGCGTGGCGCGACCGGCTGACCAAGGCGACCGACGACGTTTCGAAGCTGAGCGGCCAGGTCGACACGATGCAGCGCGCGCTGAACGACACGTCCCAGAACCTCTATGGCTCGGGACGCGCCACGCAGGTATCCCGACTGGAGGACGCGAAGAAGCAGCTCGCCGCAGCGCAGCAGTCGGTGCTGGACCTGCAGGAAGAGGGCCGGCGGTCGAGCTATCGGCAGTAGCACCCGGCCGGTCGCGGGCGCAGGCAGGTGTGGGGCCGCCGGTCCCTGATCCCTCTAGGATCCCACGATGGCCAGCAGTCCCCGGTCGGCATTGATCTCGACCTTCCGGGGGGGTGTCGGGGTCGTGACGGTGAACCGGCTACCCTCGACCGGCAGGGTGACCCGCACCGCCGATCGCCCCGTTTCGTCCGTGACGGCGAGCTCCAAGGGCAGGGGACCGGGGATGTTCTCGCCACGCACGTCGATGTCGGTCCTCTGTTCCTTGCCGACCCGCGTGGACTGGTGCGTGTAGCGCAGTCGCGGCAGGGCCGTTCCGAAGACCCACTGGCGGAAGTAGGCCGAGAGATCGAGGCCCGAGGCGGCCTCCAGCGCCTCCCTCAGGTCGTCGGTTCCCGCCTTCCCGTAGCGGTGGGTCTCCTGGAACGAGACGACGGCCTGCCGGAACGCGTCGGGGCCCACGATGCCGCGGAGCATGTGGAGCACGTAGGCGCCCTTGTCGTAGACCACGGCCCGGAAGACCTCGGGGTCTCCCCGGACGTGCCCCAGGCGATGCCCGAGGTTGAGGGGACCCTTGCTGGCGGCTCGGGAAGCCCACCTCCCCATGCGCTTCAGGACGTCCTGGAATGCGGACTCTCCGAACGCGTGGCGGGTCCACAGGGCCGCCGCGTACTGTGCCGCTCCCTCCGACAACCACCGCTCGCGATAGTTCTCCGGGCCCACCCCCTGGCCCCACCACTGGTGGGCCAGCTCGTGGGCGAGGAAGAAGCCGGGGATGTCGGTGAAGTTCGTGGGGTCGTCGCGAAGCTGGCCGTGAAGCGCAAGGGGTTTTCGGGCCAGGATCACCATGCCCGGGGGACTGTGTCCGCCCGGGTTCGCTCCCTCGATCGCGAGGAGGTTGACGAAGGAATAGGGGCACGGACCGAACTCCGCCTCGAAGAAGCGCAGGATGTCCGCCGCCCGCTCCAGGTCCTGCGCCGCCTCCTGCCGCGCCCGGCTCACCGCGAAGCTCGATACGAGGACGGTGCCTTCCTGCCGCGTGGCGACCGGGACGAATCGTCCCACGGCGACGCTCAGGTACTTGCTCGGCCGCTCCTGCCGGAACTCGCTCACGACCTGGTCGCCCTCGACCCGAGGCGACGTTCGCTCGCCGCCCGTGAGGGCGGCGTAGCCGATGGGGACCTCGAGACGCAGGGACGCCGAGGAGTAGTCGTCGCTCCCGACCTGGGGATACCACGCGTTGCGATTCGAGAAGACCTGGACCTTCTCGATCTGGATGTCGACGTCGGAAAGCCCCGGGGGGCGCCGACGACAAGGCGTTTACGACGGGTGGGGGACCCGCCTGGACGACCTCGCTGTCCACCGGGGCGGGGCTGAAGCTCCCCGAGTACCGCACCGTGAGGGAGATCTCGGCATCCGACCCCGTCAACGGCCCCAGGGAGACCATGAGGCTGTTCTGGTTCCTGACCCGGAAGAAGAGATGGCTGCCCGGCTTCCTTGGAAACGATGGATTCGACCCGGAGCGCGTCGTCCAGATGCATGCGCATCGCGTTGGTCCCGGACAGAAGGCGGATCCGGAGGGTGTCCTGGCCTTTCAGCGTTCCCGCGCGAGGATCGAAGCGCACCCGCAGGTCGTGGTGGATCACGTCGGCTTCACGCCCGTCGTCCTCGTTGTAGAGGGGCTCGCGCCCTCCGGAGGGGTAGCTGCAGATCTGGATCCGACGGGCGCGATCGAACAGGCTGATGGCCTCGGGGAGGCTCTGGTTGATCGCGTACGTCAGCAGGCCTCGCCGCCCCGCGTCGAACACGACGACCGAGTCCGCGCCCCCAGGCGTCACCCACCACGGCGAACCCGGGAGGTTCCCGTCGAGGACGAAGGCCTGGCTGGCCTGCGCGCGGAAGAAGCGCTCGGCCGCCGGGTATCGGCTCTCCGGCGCCGGGATCGGGATCGAGATTGGCCGGCACCAGCAGGCTCGGAAGGGCCGCCGGCGCGATTCGAACGAACGCGGTCTTCACCGTCTCCACCAGCTCGGTGCTCCCCGAGAATTGCCGGAGCTGCTCCCGTTCCGTATCCGGCCGCGGCTTGTAGTGGACCGTTCCCTCCCCGACGAAGACGAGGGCCGTGGGCCCGAGGGAGTGCGGGGAGGTGAAGAGGGTGCCGTGGGCCATCTGCAGCTCGAAGTCCTCCAGCTTCAAGGTAAGGCCGTCCGCCCGGAAACCGGCGCGGTCCAGGGACAGGTGGAGGAGGCCCTCGAGCCGACCCGAGGCCTTCCGGTCGACGATCGCCCAGCCGCCAGGCCCCTTCCGCAGCGTGAACGCCCATTGCTCGACGTAGGCTCGCGGCTCGCTGATCAGGACCACCTGGGCCACCGCCCGCACCTCCTCGGCGGCCGCCGGCACGGTCGCCGGCCGCTGAAGCAAGGCCTGGCTCGCCGTGGCCGCGACGCTGTCGGCCGCAAAGGAGGTTTCCCGGTCCTTTGTTCCGGCGTCGGTCCAGTCCCACAGCTCGAGGTAGCGCGCCGCGTCGTGGTCGCGCCACGCGCCCTCCAGGGCGTCGAGTAGCGCCACCGCGTCGGCGGCCGGCGCCGCCGCCAGCGAGGCGGGCGCGCCCAGCAGCAGGCCCCCGAGGACGACGGTCCGGAGGCCGGGACGCCTCGTCACGCCATGGCCGTCTGCGAGCGGGTCGCCTGAAAGTCCCGCGGCAGCCTGACGGAGAACACGCTCCCGAGGCCCGGGCGGCTCGTGACGTCGACGGAGCCGTTGTGCAGACGCACGATCTCCCGCACGAGGTAGAGCCCGACGCCGGTGCCGCCGACCCGCCGTGTCAGGCTCCCGTCCACCGTGTAGAACTTCTCGAAGATCCTGGGGAGGTGCTCGTGGGCGATCCCGATCCCCGAGTCCTCGACCTCGAGGGAAAGAGCGTCGTCCTCCCCTCGGCCGCGGATGACGATACGGCTTCCCTTCGGGCTGTACTTCACCGCGTTGTCCACGAGCTTCCTCATCACCTGGAGGAGGAGGCCGCCGTCTCCCTTGCATCGTCAGGTCCTCGGGCGGGAAGTCCAGGTCGATCACGATGTCCTTCTTCTCCGCGACGGCCCGGAGGGGCTCCAGCGAGCTCACGGCCAGGTCCTTGATGTCGACGCTCTGGACCTGGAGCGTTTCCTGCGGGGTCCCCTGCTCGACGCGGCTCACCTCGATCAGGGTGTCGACCAGGTCGATGACCCGGTCGGTGCTCTCGCCCACCACGGTCATGACGTCCCGGAGGGCCCGCTCGTCGGGGACGCCCGTTCCCAGGAGGTATTCCACGTAGCCCTTGATCACCGTGAGGGGCGTGCGGAACTCGTGGCTCATGTTGCGCAGGTATTGGCGCCGAAGGCGATCCAGCTCCTCGAGGCGCGCGTTGGCTTCCTCGGTCGTGGCCAGGTGGTTCCGGGCATCCTCGAACAGGCGGGCGTTCTCGATGGCCACGGCGGCCTGGTCTGCAAAGGCCGCCATGAGCTCCTGCTCCTCGGCGCCGAAGCGTCGAGGCTCCTTGGTCACCACCTCGAGCGTCCCGATGGAGTCGCTCCCGCGCCGGAGCGGGACGCAGAGAAAGGACCGGTAGCCGTGGCGCTCCGTCAGGTCCGCGAACTTGGCGCGCGGGTCCTTCTTCATGTCCGGGACGGCGAGGGGCCGTCCGTGCTGGGCCACCCAACCCGACAGGCTGTCCCCCACGCGGAGCCGGTCGAAGGCCCGAACGACCTCGGCGTCGAGCCCCTCGTGGGCGACAAGGCGCAGCTCGTCCCCCTGGCGCAGGAGAAGAGCGCACAGGTGCGTCCCCATGATGCGATTGACGCTGCGCGTCACGAGGGGCAGGAGCTCCGACAGCTCGAGGCGCTCCACGACCCCCCGGCCGATCTGCAGGAGAGACTCGAACTCGCGTCCCCTCCGCCTCACGGCCTCGAGGAGACGGGCGTTGTCCAGTGCGATGGCGATGTGGCGCGCCACCGGCTCCATCACCGCCAGGTCGGCGGAGGAGAAGGGCGTGGCCTTGAGGCGGCCCAGGTTCATCGAGCCGATCAAACGGTCCTTGGACAGGAGAGGGATCGTGGCTATCGCCAGGGTCCCCGACTCGGCCATGAGCCCCTGCACGAGGTGCAACGGCGGCTCCTCACCGCCGCGACACCAGGCCATGGGACGCCTGAAGGCCCACGCCACCTCCTCTCGTGTGAAGGGGGCCCGTGCCCTCGCCGCGGCCGCCCCCACGGCCACGACCTCGACGGAGGAGTCTTCCTCGGAGAGGAGGGCGATGGTGAGGCGGTCGAAAGGCACCAGGCGCCGGGCCTCGTCGGCGGCCACGTGGAAGATGTCCTCGATGGTGAGGTTCAGGTTCACCGCATTGGCGATCTCGTTGACGGCCGCGAGCCGCTCCGCGTGGGCCTTCACCTCCTGCTCCATGGCCTTCTGGCGCGTGACGTCCCGGACCGTCGTGATGATCGCCCGCTTGCCCTGGAAGTCCACCGAGCCGGCTCGGAGGCTGACCAGTCGCACGCCGCCGTCCTTGGAGACGAGGCGCGACTCCAGGAGCCCCGTCACGGCCTCGCTCTCCTCCCACCGCACGTAGCGCTCCCAGAGGTCCTTGCGGTCCTCCGCCGGGGCCAGCTCCCGGAAGTCGAGACCGACGAGGGCGGCGGCGTCCTCGCCGACCATCTGGGCGAAGACGCGGTTCGCGTAGGCGACGCGTCCTTCCTGGATGATCACGACACCGTCCTGGATCCTCTCCAGGAGCCGGCGGTAGCGCTCCTCGGAGTCGCGCAGGAGAGCCATCGCCTGGTCCTGCTCGCGCCGGCCGGCCTCCGCTTCCGCCAGCGTGGCGAGAAGCCGCTCGTTCTTCGAGGAGAGCTCCTTGTTGGCGCTCGAAAGGCGCCTCTGGACGTCGTGGAGATACGAGCTCATCGTGCCCCCGAGGAAGGCGCACCACAGGAGCGCGAGGGCATGGAGCCCCCCCTCTCCCTCAGGCGTGAGCCACGTGAGCCCCATGACGATGGCCGCGTCCAACGAGCCCAGGACCATGGCGTAGGCGAGGCCGCCGCGCACCGAGACCGCCACGACGTTCAGGTACAGGAGCAGCCATATGGGGCTCGCCATCCCCCCGGAGAACGCGGCGCCGAGGCCGACGGTGAGGGCATCGGCGATGTCGTGGGCGATCCTGAGGGGCCTCTTGGGGAAGCGGCGCTCGAGGACGGAGCTCGCCGCGTTGAAGATGGCGTAGCCGACGATCACGGCCAGCGCCGGAACCGGATGGGTCCGCGGGCTGTTCCAGAGCAGGGTCAGCGCCACGAGGCTCAGGACGAGGCAGACCCAGCGGCTCAGGGCGGTGATCCACTGCCCTTTCCGGTACAGGTGAGCGTCGAAGAGTGTCGACCGACGGCTTCCCATGGATGAGCGAGGCTCCCCCAGTTTACCGCGAGAGGCCCGGGATTCCTGCATAATCGCCCCCATGAGCATCTTCGACCGTCGGCGGCTGGCTCCCGCCGTCTTCAAGCTCGACGTGGAGCGCATGCGCCAGGGCTGGTACTCCGACAAGTACTTCATCAACATCGCCCGGACGCTGGCCGAGCTGGCGACGCCTGGGCTACCGGTTCGGGGGGACGGCCCCCGACCTCTCGGATCTCGACGTCGACCTCGCGCAACGTGGACGTGGGCTCGATCGAGGTGGAGATGCAGTGGTTCCCCCGCCGCCAGCCCTCGTGCGTGGTGGTGGGAGTGGACAAGGCCCTGGCCATGCTGCGCGGAATGCACCGGCCATTTCGACGACGGCGGGACGGTTCGTGAACACCTTCGACCAGATGGAGGTCTGGGCGGTCCCCGACGGCAGCGAGGCGCGTCTACGACGGCGATCCCACGAACGTGACCCCGGTGATGAAGGTGCGGGGCCGCTACCGGGACTTCGCCGTGCTCGAGACGCCCACCCTCGGGGCGCTCGGCCGCGGCAGCCGCGTGGCCACGAACGTCTACGAGGTGATGAAGGCCGCCCGCGGGAAGCAGGTCCTCTTCTTCCCGGCGCGCTTCGACGCCCACGAGGTGCAGGCGGCGGACGGCTACGCCTACCAGATCGCCGTCCAGCTCTTCAACCAGAACTACGGCAAGAGCCTGTCGGCCTACGTGTCGACCGACGCCCAGGGGGACTGGTGGGGAGGCGCCGGCGGGGGCACCGTGGCCCACGCCGCCATCGCCTGCTTCCTCGGGGACACCGCCGAGGCCACCATGGCCTTCGCGGCCACGCGCCCCGCCGACATCCCGCGCATCGCCCTCGTCGACTTCCGCAACGACTGCGTCGGCACCTCGCTCCAGGTGATCCGGACGATGTTCCGGCGCTACCTCGAGCTCGTCGCAGGCCGGGCCGGGCCGACGAGGCCAGGAAGTACAAGCTCTTCGGCGTCCGGCCCGACACGTCGTCCAACCTGCGCGACGTCTCGGTGCCTCCCCTGGGCGACAAGCGTCTCGACTGCGGCGTCAACCCGCGCCTCGTGTTCGCCATGCGCGAGGCCATCGACAGGCCTGGGAGGCCTGGGGGCTCGAGGGCGAGGATCGCGCGGCCGCCGAGGAGTACTGCCGCGACGTCCGGATCGCGGTGACCGGGGGCTTCACGCCCGCCCGCATCCAGCAGTTCGAGGAGCTCGGGCGTGCCGGCCGACATCTACGGCGTCGGCTCCTGGCTCCTCTCCTCCTGCGACGTGTGCGGCACCAACAACGACTTCACGGCCGACGTGGTGCGGGTGCGGATCGAAGGGCGCTGGTACGACCTCGCGAAGCTCGGGCGCAAGGCCTGCGACAACCTGATGCTGGAGCGGGTGCAGTAGGCGGTTTTGACGATCTTTGACGTGCCGCCCCGCCCGAAATCCGCGGCGAGCGAATAAACTGGAGCCCATGGACTCGTCGGTCTCCCTGTTCGGAGCCTTCGGCGCGGGTGTGCTGTCCTTCATCTCTCCCTGCGTCCTCCCCATCGTTCCCGGCTACCTCTCGTTCATCTCGGGCGTCAACGTGACCGAGTTCAAGGGGACGGAGGCTCCGGCAGGCCTCGCGCGCCGCGTGGCGATCACGAGCCTCTTCTTCGTCCTGGGCTTCTCCACGGTCTTCGTCGCCCTCGGGGCCGCGGCGACCTTCGTCGGCTACTTCCTCCAGCAGTACAAGCGGACCCTGGGAACGATCGGCGGGGTCGTGATCATCTTCCTGGGGCTTCACACCGCGGGCGTCCTCCCGATCAAGTGGCTCCTGTACGAAAAGCGGGCCGAGGTGAAGACCCGGCCGCTCGGCCTCGTCGGCGCCTACGTCGTGGGGCTCGCCTTCGCCTTCGGCTGGACTCCTTGCATCGGGCCGATACTCGGAGCGATTCTCCTGTACGCCTCGCAGCAGGAGACCGTGGGTCAGGGGGTCCTGCTCCTCGCGGCCTATTCGGCCGGCCTCGGCATCCCCTTCATCGCGTCGGGTCTGGCCGTGAACGGCTTCTTCTCCGCCTTCGGGCGGCTGCGGCGCCACATGCGCGCCGTGGAGCTCGTGGCGGGCGCCCTGCTCGTCGGTGTGGGTGTCCTTCTCGTGACCAATCGGCTCACGATGCTGGCGAGCTTCTTCTCCCGGCTCTTCCCGTCCCTGACGCGCGTCGGGTAACGGTGGAAATCGTATAATCAAGGGATGCGTCGCGTCGCTTTTCTCGCCCTGGTGTCGGCCCTCTCCGCGGGCTGTGGCAGGGCCCCCGCGCCCAAGCTGGGGGCTGCCCCGGCCTTCGACCTTCGGGATCTCGCCGGAGGCTCGGTCAGCTCCGCCTCGCTCCGGGGCAAGGTGGTCGTCCTCGACTTCTGGGCCACCTGGTGCGGGCCGTGCATCGCCGAGATCCCGGACTATGCCGAGTTCTGGAAGAAGAACCAGGCGACGCGGCGTCGAGGTCATCGGCGTGGTCTTCGATTCCGGAGAGCCCAAGGAGGTCCAGGACTTCGTCCGGGAGCACAGGATTCCGTACCGGCAGCTCCTCGGGGACGAGAAGATCCAGGACGCGTACGAGGCGAACCAGGGGTTTCCCACGACCTTCGTCATCGATCCCCAGGGGACCCTCCTGTCGAAGACCATCGGCAGCAACCCCGACAAGTTCGCCCGGCTCCAGCAGACCGTCGACGTGGCCCTGACGCCGCGATGACGGAGCCGGTTCCCGTTCGACTCCTTCGAGGTGACGCCGTGAGCGTGACACGAGAGCAGGTTCTAGACGTGCTCCGCACCGTGCAGGATCCCGACCTCCACAAGGACATCGTGGCCCTGGAGTTCGTCAAGGACGTGAAGATCAGCGGCGGGCGAGGTCGACTTCACCATCGAGCTGACGACGCCGGCGTGTCCGGTTCGCGACGAGATGAAGGCCGAGGCCGAGGCGAAGGTCGGCGGCACTTCCCGGCGTCACGGCGGCGCGCGCCACGATGACCGCCAGCGTGCGCGCCCGCGGCGGCTTCGGACGCCAGGCCATCCCGGGGATCCGGAACATCGTCGCCGTCGGCGCGGGGAAGGGCGGCGTGGGGAAGTCCACGACCTCGGTGAACCTGGCCGTGGCCCTCCAGCGCACGGGCGCCCGGGTGGGCCTCATGGACGCCGACGTCTACGGCCCCAACATCCCCCAGATGCTCGGGATCGTGGACCCGCCCGAGGTGAGCGACGACAAGAAGATGATCCCTCCCGAGGCCCACGGCATCAAGGTCATCTCGATGGGGATGCTGGTTCCGCCCGACCAGGCCGTCATCTGGCGCGGGCCCATGCTCCACGGCGCCGTGCAGCAGTTCATGCGCGACGTGCTGTGGGGGGAGCTCGACTACCTGATCGTGGACCTTCCGCCGGGAACGGGAGACGTCTCCCTGAGCCTCTCCCAGAGCGTGCCCGTGGCCGGCGCGGTGGTCGTGACGACGCCGCAGGGCGTCTCGGTCTCCGACGTGCGCAAGGCCGTGGGCATGTTCCGCCAGCTCAACATCCCGATCCTCGGCGTGGTCGAGAACATGAGCTACTTCGTCTGCGGCCACTGCAACGAGCGGACCGACATCTTCGGCACCGGGCGGCGGGCAGCCGGATGGCCGAGGAGATGAAGCTCCCGCTTCCTGGGCGAGGTGCCGATCGACACCCGCGTTCGCTCGGGCGGGGACGAGGGGACGCCGATCGTGGCCGCCGCGCCCGACGCGCCCGCGGCGCAGGCCTTCGCCGCCGTGGCCGGCAAGGTCGCCGCCCAGATCTCCATCCAGAACATGCGCGTGCTGCGGGTCGTCCAGACGGCCTGAGAGCGGAGCGGCGGATTCACTCCGCCGCGGAGCGACGTGGGGGGGAGCGAAGCGCGGGGGGGTCCTCCCGCGTCAGGACCCCCCCGAATTTCCTACTAGAACCTGAACCCGACCGCGAAGCGGTACGTCCGCTGGACGGGGTAGCTCGTGTTCGAGACGGCCTGGCCGAACTTGGGGCCCTTGATGTACGTCGTCGGCAAGCCGTTGGCGTCCTTGGGCCCGTTCTGGTCCGCCGTGACGGTCGTGTCGAACTGGATGAGCGCGTCGCTGTTGAACGCGTTCCTCAGGTCGAACTTCACGTAGGGCTTGAACGTCTTCCAGAGCTTGATGTCGTAGGTCAGGGCCAGGTCGAAGAGGTGCGCTCCGTTGTAGAAGCCCAGGCCCCGGTCGCCGAAGTAGAGCGTCTGATTCGGCGGCGGCGTCGCGTAGCCCGGATCCCGGGCGACCTGGATGTCCGACAGGGGGACCTTGGCCGGCGGCCAGGCTATAGGTGGTCGGCGAGTCGTAGCGGTAGAGCACGCCCACGTTCAGGTCGCCGGCCTTGCCGAGACGCAGGTCGTAGGTCGTCCAGGCCCGGATCTTGTTCCTCTGGAAGCCGAGGAGGTGGCCGGTCGGGTAGTTGCGGTCCGCCGTCAGGATCTCGGGATAGTCCCCGAATCGTCGACGTGATGGCCGGCTGGTTCGCGTTCTCCCCTTCGAAGTTGCCGTCGTAGGCGAACTGGTAGGTCCAGTTCCCGCTGAAGGACCAACGGTCCGTGATCCGGTAGGCCGTCTGCAGTTGAAGCGCCGAGTAGTTTCGCTGAGGCCCGTCGGTGTTCCGGAAGACGCGCTTGTCCAGGGTGACGGCGCCGTCGCACCCGAGGCAGGGCGTCGGCAGCGTGACGTCGACGGTCCCCTGGTCGATGGGTGATGAAGTCCTCGATGAAGTTCGTGGTCTTCCGATGGACGTAGAGCGCCTTCGCGTAACCGCCGCGGCCCAGGTTGACTCCTCCGCCCACCGTGAACTCCTTCGTCACCGGTGAAGACAGGCCGTTGTCGAAGATCACGTTGGCGTCCGGGAGGCTGGCGGAGACGAATGCGTAGTTGCTGATGTCGAATCCCGGTGCGAAGAACCCCTCTCCCGCGGGCCCGTCGTAGAGAGCCGTAGACGTAGCTCGGGTTGCCCACCTTGGTGTTGTTGCCGATCTGGGCCTGGTTGTACCCGCCCGCATAGTGAGCGTAGCTGGCCTGCAGCGTGTACTTGCCGTCTCCCTTGACGTCGTAGATCGCTCCCAGCCGCGGAACGATGGTGTCGGTGTCGACGCCGACGATTCCGCCCGTGGCCTCGCTCCGGACCTTCTCGTACCGCGCTCCCACGTTGAAGGACCAGTGGTTCAGCGTCCAGTGGTCGTTGAGGTAGAACGAGTTGGTCGTGATGTCGAGGGTGGCCCCGCGGCTCGCGATCCAGTTGAGTGAACAGGTCCGACTCCGGCGCGAAGATGGGGATGAGGCGCCCCTGGCTGTCGAACACGGGGTCGCCGGCGGCGTTGGTCTTGTAGTCCGCGTAGTACACGTAGTTGGTCGAGGACTGGGAGTTGCCGCCGATCCCGGTCGTGCGGTAGTTCTCGAAGCCGCCCTTCAGGTCGTGCTTGCCCAGGCCGCTCGTGGTGAGGAAGTACGAGAGCGAGGCCGTGAGCTGCCGGTTCTTCCGGGTCTCGGGGTCCACGTCCTAGGCGAAGTAGGGCGCGTTGTACTGCTGCCCGCCCGGCGCCGAGATGCCGACGGTGAAGAAAGGCGAGTCGAAGATGTCGGAGCTCGACCCGCCCCCCTTCGCGAACTCGAACTTCTGCTGGGAGTACTGCGCCTCCAGGAAGAGGTTCGACTTGAGGACGCCGTTGTAGCTCCCCACGAAGAGGTCGTTGGGCTCCTCGATCGTGTTGATCGTCTTCGGGTCGATGCTGAAGTCGAAGCTCGGCGACGTGTTCGTCGTGTTGTTCCGGGTGTAGCCGAACTGGAGAGAATGGTTCGGCGTCACGGATCCGCTCAGGCGCCCTTCGAAGCGCTTGTTGTCGTTCAGGTCGCTGTGGGGGAGGCCCGTGTAGGCGAACGTATCCTGGGTGGTGCTCGCCTCCTGGCGCGCCGCCGCGAAGAACCAGAGGCGATCCTTCAGGAGTGGGCCGCCCAGGGTCTCTGAATAGAACTTGTTGAGCTTGCTCTTTCGGTCGATCGCATCGCACGTCGCGCTGGGGTCGCAGGGGTGCTTCTCGTAGGGGGACTGGGTCGTCCAGCTCGCGTTCGTGAAATCGGTCCGGAAGCTCCCCGAGAACTCGTTCCCGCCCCGCTTGCTGAGGGCGTTGATGACGCCGCCCGAGAAGCGGCCGTACTCGGCGGAGATTCCCGAGGTCAGGACCTGGGTCTCCTGGATGGCGTCCTCGATGTACACGTCGTTGGCGCTACCGAAGAGGTTGTCGTTCACGTCGACGCCGTCGATCAGGAAGACGTTGTCGTAGGCGAAGGCGCCGCCGATGGTCACCTGGCCCCCGTTGGGCGTGTTGTCGGTGAGCCCCGGTGCGAGGGTCGTGATCTGCTGCAGGGTCCGCCCCGTCGCGAGGGTGTCGACCTCCTTCCCCTGGAGGTTCTGCCCCCCCTGGGTCGTGGCCAGTATCGAAGGCGCCTCGGCCGTGACCGTGACGGTCTCCTGGACGGCCGCGACCGTCAGGGAGGCGTCGACGTTGGCGTTCTCGCCGAGGGCCACGCTCGTCTTCCGCTCGACCGTGGCGAACCCGGAGATTTCGAACGTCGCCGTGTAGCTGCCCGGTGCCAGGCCCTTGAGGATGTAGCCGCCGTTGACATCGGTGACCGTGCGTCCGCGGCCCGATCAGCGCTGGAGACCGGACCGTGACCGTCACGCCCGGCAACGTCTGGCCGTCCGCCGACTTCACCGTTCCGGTCAGCACGCCGGTCTGCGAGCCCTGCGCCAGGGCCAGGTCACTGCCCGCGAGCAGGAGTGCGACGACGAATAGGAAACCACGCCTCATAGACTCTTGCCTCCCCTTGTTCGAGCACCCTTCCGGAGCCGCGTGACACGCCACGATTCCGATCCGAGTGAGCCGACGCTCCTCCGTAGAGCAAAGGCCGAGCCAATCGAGAGTCCATGACGGATTCGGTGGAAGTGCGTGCGCGTCAATCGCGTACGACGTCCAATGGCTTGATCGCCATGCCGGACGGCGCGCGATTCAAACGCCCGTAGTCAGGATGTTCATCAGACTGGAAACGGGGGGTGCGCTCAGCGCGCGCGAACGCGCCACGCGGCCGCCGTCTGGCGGTCGCCCATCGACTCGAGGGTCTGGGCCGCGAGGAGCGCCGTGGCCGGTCCAGGTCGGGCCTTGAACATCGCCTCGAGCAGGGAGCGGACCTCGGAGACGCGCCGTCCCTCGAGGCCATAGACGATGGCGAGCCGCGCGTAGGCCTGGGTGTTCGTCGGGAACGCGCGCGTCTCGTCCTCGAAGGCGGCGCGGGCCTCGGGGAGCCTGCCGAGGCGCGCGAGCGCGTCCCCGCGAAGGAACTGAAGATCGCGCAGCGGCGGCAGCTTCTCCTTCTGGATGCGCCCTCGCGTCTCGTCGAGCAGGGCCAGCGCCTCGGCCACCTGTCCGCGACGCAGGCGCACCTCGGCGCGGAGCACGGCCGCGTTCAGCTCGGCGAGCGTGTCCCCGCGGGCGAGGAGCGCCTCGGTATCGACCGCGGCGAGGTCATCGCGGCTGAGCGCGACGCGCGCCAGGATCTCGTGGGCCTGCGCGGGGTTCAGCGCCATGGCGCGGCGCGCGTAGCCTTCGGCCTCCTTCATGCGATTGCGGCCGACCTCGACACGGGCCAGGGCGAGCGCCACCGGCCCCTCGAAGGTGGGAGCATGGGCGAGCGCCGACTCGAATACTCTCGCCGCCTCGTCCCATCTTTCGAGCCGGCTCAACACGCGGCCAAACTCGTACTGGGCGTCGAACAGGCCCGGGTTGTCTCGCCAGGAGCCTCCCGAATGCCTCGGCCGCCTCGACATTCTTGCCCGCGGCCGCCAGGCGGAAAGCCGCCTTCACGTCCTCAAGGACGTGGATCCGCTCCTTGGGATCCGGGAGCGGTCTTCCCGTCTCCATCGACGGCGACCCTCCTCCCCCGAGGTAGCCGAGCGCCTTCAGTCGCTCGACGTCCTCGGCGGCCACCTTCCCTGGTCCCTCGAAGGCGCCCTCGACGCCTCCAAGGGCGCTCCGCATCGCCTGGGCGACCGACTTGCCGGCTCTCGACCCTGTTGGCCCGCTCGGGCGCGTCTTCGCGCAGGTCGTACAGCTCGGGCCCCGGGCCGTCGATGAAGTGATAGCGCTCGTCGACCAGCGAGCGCAGGTGGCTCCACCCGAGATGGATCCGGGGATAGTAGGTCTCGGCGTAGAGACGGCCTGGTCGTTCGGCTCGGGGCCGCCGGGTCGAGGAGGGACCGGCCCCTCCAGGAGGGAGAGACCTTCAGGTCGAGGAGCTCGGCCAGCGTGGGGACGATGTCGATGAGCCCCACGGGGCGCGCGACGCTCGTCCCCCCTGAACGGGATCCTGGAAGCTTCAGCAGGAGCGGCACCTGGAGCGCCTCGCGGTAGAGCAGGATGCCGTGGAACTCCTCGCCGTGGTCGCCCAGCCCCTCGCCGTGGTCCGAGACCAGGAGGATGATCGAGCGTTCGTAGAGGCCCCGCCGCTTCAGCTCTCCGATCACGTTCCCCACGATCGCGTCCGCCGCGGCGATCGTGGCGTCGTAGGCCGAGGGGTAGCGGCTCTTGTACGGCTCGGGCGGCTCGTAGGGGGAATGGGGCTCGTAGAGATGCAGGAAGAGGAAGAACGGCTTCGCTCGGTACCGTGTCGAGCCATTTCAGCGCGAGGGCCGCGGTGTCGCCACCGGGCCGGCGCACCTGGCTGGCGGCGTCGCTCTCGAGGGGCGCGGGGATGTCGTCTTCGTAGTAGTCGAAGGATCCTCCGAGGCCGGTCTTGCCCGCGGATGACGTACGCCGAAACGGCGGCTCCGGTGGCGTATCCCTGGGCCTTGAGCAGGGAGGCCAGGGTCGGGTGCTTGGCCGCGTCCAGCTCGTAGCCCAGGTTGTCCCGCACCCCGTGCTCGAAGGGCAGAAGCCCTGTCAGCATCGAGGCGTGAGAGGGCAGCGTCAGGGGCACGTGGCTGTAGGCGCGCTCGAACAGGATCGCGTCGTGCCGCAGCGCGTCGATGTTCGGGGTCTGGACCTTGTCGTACCCGTAGGCCGGAAGGTGGTCCGACCGCAGCGTGTCGATGGAGATGAGGACCACCGGTGCTCCGCGAGCGGCTCCGGCGACCGAGGCCGGGGCTCGCGTGCACGCGCAGGCGAGGAACCCCGCGCTCAAGAGGAGCGCCCTCTTCAGCATGGTTGCTGGGACACGATCATGAGCCGCACGCTATCCCACTTGGGGAAGGAACGCTACGGAACAAAAAAGCGGGGCGGCCGGAGCCGCCCCGCCGTCGTACAACCTTACGAACGGTCTAGAACCGGAATCCCAGCGTCAGGAGGTACTCGCGCGGGAAGGGGTAGCTCGCTGTCCCGGTCCCCTTGCCAAAGTTCGCGCCCTTGATGTAGCCGGTGGGGATGCCGAGGGCATCCTTGGGGCTGTTGGGATCGGGCGAGACCGTGATGTTGGTGCTGATGAGCGGCGTGGAGTTGAACATGTTGCGCATCTCGCCCTTCACCCAGAGCTTGAACGAATGGTAGACGGGCACCGTGTAGGTCAGGGCGAAGTCGAAGAGGTTGGACGTCTCGTAGTTCTCCGACCCCCGTCCGAGCGAGTAGAAGATCGTCTGTGTTGCCGGCAGAGTCGCGGATAGAGCGCGTTGCCGATCGCCCGCTGCACCGCGGTGAGCGCCCGGCCGGTGGACGCGATGCTGTAGGCCTGACCCGAGTCGAGGCGGTACAGGAGCCCGAAGTTCAGGTTCCCCGCCTTGCCGATGCCGAGGTCGTAGGTCGTCCAGGCCCGAGCCCGGTGCTTCGTGAAGCCGTTCAGCCGACCGATCGGGTAGGTGCGGCTCTCGTTGAACAGCTCGGGGTAGTAGCCGGGGAAGAACGAAGGCGCCCCCGGCTTGTTCGCGCCCTCGCCTTCCTGGTTGCCGTCGTTGTTGATCTGGAGGGTGTAGTTGCCCGCGAAGTTCCAGCGATCGGTGAAGCGGTAGGCGGCCTGGAATTGCACGCCGTCGTACTTCCGCAGGCCGTCGTTGGTGTTGGCCCAGAGGCTGGTTCGAGAACGTGCCGCAGCTCGACGCCGTTCAAGGATCACATCGGTCGTGCCCGTGCTGGTGTTCACGAACTTCTGCACGAAGTCGCTCGTCTTGCGGTGAGTGTAGATGGCCTTGAGGTAGCCGCCGTGGCCGAGATCGACTCCCGCCGCCGCCGTCCACTCCTTGGTGACCGGCGACTTGATGTTCTTGTCGTAGAACACGTTCGCGGTCGGGAACGATCCCCCGATGACGATCGGCGTAGTTTGCCGGGTCGATGCCGGGAGCGAAGTCGCGCCCTTGGCCCGCGGGTCCGGTGTAGAGGTAGTAGATCGCGTTCGGGTTGCCGACGTTCGTGTTGTTGGCGAACTGGGTCTCGCTGAGCTTGCCCGCGTAGTGCGAGTAGGTGGCTTCGAGCTTGAACTTGCCGTCGCCCCGCACGTCGAACGCCGCTCCGAGGCGCGGCACGATGCGGCTCGCGCTGACCGGCTGGATGCCGCCGGTGGCGCTGCCCCCCTGCCACTCGGCGCGGACGCCGACGTTGAACAGACCAGTGGCTGCCGAGCCTCCACTTGTCGTTCACGAAGGCGGCCTGGGTGGTGAGGTCGACTCTCGGCTCCCCGCACCGCCTGCCAGTTCTGGATCTGGCTCACGCCGGGAGTGAACACCGGGATCACGTAGCCGTTGCTGTCGAACACCGGTTTGCCGGCGGCGTCTGTCGAGGTAGTCCGTGTAGAAGACGTAGTCGGTCGAGGACTGCGAGTTGCCGCCGGTGCGGGTGCTCGTGTAGTGCTCGTACCCGACCTTGATGTCGTGCTTGCCGAAGCCGCTCGTGCTCGCGAAGTACGACAGCGCCGCCGTGATCTGCCGGTTGTTCCGATCCTCGGGGTCGGTGGCGTCGAAGTAGGGAGCGTTGTAGGCGAAGAACCCTGGGTCTGAGCGAGGTAGGGCGAGTCGATGAGGTTCTTGCTCGTGCCCCCGAAGTTCTGTGAAGCTGAACGTCTTTCGGGAGTACTGGGCCTCGATGGAGAGGTTCGACTTGAGGACGCCGTTGTAGTTCGCGGAGAAGAGATCGGCCGGCTGCCCGACGGGTAGGCCCGTGTGGGCGGGGTCGAGGTCCACCGTCGACCCGAAGGGCGAGTCGGAAGATGTCGTCGCGAACCTTCGTGTAGGTGGCCGAGACGGTGTGGTTCGGGGTGATGGCGCCGGACAGCTTGATCTCGCCCCGCTTCTGGTCACGGGTCTGGGTGAAGGGGATCCCGCTCTCCGCGGTGGTGGACTGGGTGTCGCTCGACTCCTTGCGGCCGGCCGCGAAGAACCAGAGCCGGTCCTTGACGATCGGTCCGCCGAGGGTTGCCTCGTAGAACTTGCTGAGCTTGCTCTGGCGCGTGATGTCGTGCGTCTTCTCGTACGGGGTCTCGTCTCGCCACGAGGGGTTGCTGAAGCTCGTGCGGAAGCTCCCCGCGAACTTGTTGCCTCCCGCGCTTCGTCACCGCGTTGATCACGCCGCCGCTGAACCGGCCGTACTCGGCCGTGATCCCGGAGGTCAGGACCTGGGTCTCCTCGAGAGCGTCCTCGATGAAGACGGTTGTTCGGGTTCCCGAAGAGGTTGTCGTTGATGTCGGTGCCGTCGACGAGGAAGACGTTGTCGTAGGCGAAGGCTGCCCGCGATCGTGACCTGGCCCGGCGTTCGGTGTCCTGTCGGTGAGGCCGGGCGCGAGCAGGGCCACCGCCTGGATGTTCCGAGCGGTCGCCAGGCTGTCGACCGTCTCCTTCGTGATGTTGGCCCCCACCTGCGTGGTGGTGAGGGGCGAGGGCGCCTCGGCGGTGACCGTCACCTGCTCCGAAACGGTGGCCACCATGCAGGGTGGCGTCGAGAGGAGTCGCGCTTCCGAGGGCCAGGGTCACGGTCTTCTCCAAGGTCGCGAAGCCGGACAGCTCGTAGGAGACCTTGTAGGTCCCGGGGGGCAGTCCCTTGAAGATGTAGCCGCCGTTGGCGTCCGTCACGGCGGTTCGGATCCCCAGCAGCGCGGGGGACGTGAGGTTGACGGTGACGCCGGGCATGGTCCGGTTGTCGGCCGACTGGACCGTCCCGCTCAGCGTGGCCGTCTGGGTGCCCTGCGCGAACGCGCCGCCGCCAACGACCAGCACGATCGCGAGGGCCACGAGTAGTTGACGTCTCATGGTTCGCTCCTTAGGTTGGGCTGCGGAAGTACCCCATGGATCCGAGGTCGGAATGGCCTCGAAGGCTGTGTTGGAGAATTCGACACAATTGATGCGGCCAATGCGAATGCTGAGTGTGTCGGATACGGTGGCCTGGGGACCGCATGGCCTTGAAGCTACTGTCGACTAAATGAAGCACGATCCATGCCCCTCGCTCGGGCCGTGACCAGCGGCTCGGAAGTCGATGAAAGACAACGACGGGGGGCTCGTTGGGGTGCGCACGGAAATCCACGGCGCTGAATTTCCCGAGGAGCCTGGATGCAGATATGTAGGGCTCGGCGACCTCCAACCGAACAGCCTGCGCCCGACGACACGGACGACGTCGGCGAGGGCGGCGGGCGCAAGGCTGTGGTCCTCGTCTCCGACGGCTTCATCTACGACAGATCGAAGCTGCGGCTCAGCCTCACTGTGGAAAGCGCAGTTCCCCGGGGCCTTTCTCGCCGGTCACGGCTTTTGTCCGGCCGCCAGCTGCGCCTTCTTCAGGTCGTCCTTGAAATGGGGGTCCACTCTGAAGCCGTTCTTCTCGGCCAGGCGCGCCTCGGCTTCGGCCTGATCGAGCCGCCCACCCAGCATGTGGATCACGGCGAGGTTGTTGTGGGCTGCGCCGAGCTTGGGGTTCGCCCGGATGGCCTCGGTGTATTCCTGTTGCGCCTCGTCGAGCCTGCCCTGGCGGAAATACGCGGAGCCGAGGGCCAGCGGCAGCTCGGCCGGGACGATGACCTGCTGGTCCGCGCCACGGAGCTGCATGGATTCGAGGAGCGCGATACGGGTCTCGATCTCGGCCGTGCGCCGGTCCGCGCTGCCATCCTTGAGCGTGTGAAGCTGCGTCAGGTCGTCCCGAAGGCCGCGGATCTCGTCGCGGCGCGCCTTCTCGCCCGCGTCCCGCTCCTTCTGGGAGAGCGAGCTCAGATGCCGGACGGCTTCCTTGCTCGACTTGTACGCCGCCACGGCCTCGACGTACCGCTTCTGGTACATCCGGCACTGCCCCAGGTTGTAGTGAGCCAGCACCATGTCGTGGTCGTAGGAGGCAGCGGTGCGGAACTCCTCGGCCGCCTCCTCCCACGACTCGGCGCGCATCTGGGCCACTCCGCTCTTGTAGTGGCGCTCCGCTTCGCTGGGGTTGTACGGCAAGGGCGTCTGGGCCTGAGCGGCCCGCGCCAGGAACAGCAACGGCAGCAGCGCTCTCCACGTCGACATCAGCACCTCCCCCCGGCGCGACCCCCTCCGGTCGGTGGCCGGCGCCTACTCTTGTCGAGAAAGTGTCAACGGCTCCACGACCTCCAGCGCCGTCCCCGAGACCTCGTCGCGCAGGTCGAGCACCAGCTCATGTTCTCCCTCCCCGCCGGCGGGCAGCTCCACCACGAGGAGCGGGGCCAGCTGGCCCAGGCCGCCGGGATTGAGCAGCCGCGGCGGCGCGGCGGCGACGTCGGTCCCGTCGGCGCGACGCAGCCGATAGCCCAGGGTCACCCGCGGGCCTCCCTGGGCCGCGTCGGGAGCTGCGCCGAAGACCTCGAACGTGCAGGCGATCCTGGTGCCGGCGCGGAACGTGCGGTGCGCGATGGGTACGGGCCTCGGCGCCTGCCCGGCCTCGGCCGCCTGGAACGAGTCGGTGATGACCGGCGTCGAGACGTGGAACTGGCTCGGGGCGGGCACCTCGAACTCGTGACGCACGCTGCCGACCAGGCCGGTCGCGCGATCCCGCAGCAGGAGCCGGGCCTGGTAGACGCCGGGGGCTAGCGCCACCGTGCGCCGGATGGGCAGGCCCGAGCGAGTCACCTGAGGGAAGGCCTCGGCTGGCACCGCCAGCTCGACGAGGGCCTCCTGCTTCTCGACGGCCCCGTTGTCGCGGCCGTGGACCACGACGTACGAATCGAGGCTCGCCTCGTACTTGCCCCCTCGCGGGTTCAGGTGGAGGGGCGCGAGATCCGCCTCGGCCACCAATAGAGTCTGGACCTTGCCCCCAGGCTCGCGGCCGAGCACGTAGCTCGTGAAACGGAGCGGGATGCCCGGAGCGCCAAGCGGCGCGTCGAGGCTGGCCCGCACCACCGGGTCCAGCTTGTCCTTGGGAACGGGGCGGGCCTCGGCGTTGGAAGGAGCGTAGTACCCCCTCCGCGCGTGGACGTTGACGTCCGGCCTCGCCACGGAGACCTCGATCTTGCGGAACTTGCCGTCGCGTTTGGTGTTGGTGGACGTGTACCCGAGCAGGTAGTAGGCGCGCGACTCCCGGGCAATCTTGACCATCGACTTGACGAGATCCGAGCCCGTGACCACTGCTCCGCCGGTATCCAGGGCGATGGAGCGGGCGCCACCGCCCTCGAGAGTCGCGAGCGCGACCAGGGTGGTCGCGTCCTGCTCCAGGGCGGCCGTTCCGTACTCGGCCCCGCCCCCCGGCATCCCGGCCTGTCCCACCACGCCCGCCGGATCGCGAGCGTCGACGAAGTTGACGACCGTGTTGGTGTTGCGCGCCACCTGGATCAGCTCGCGGAACTCGCTCTGGGACGGGTCCATGATGAACCCCTCGGAAACGAGCAGCAGTGTCTTGCGCCCCTTGAGCTGGCCGAGAGCGGCGGAAACCCGCGCGAGAGAGCCGAGGGTCGCCCGAATCCTCGTCGTGGACGCCGTGTAGACCTCAGTGGCCTTGGCCCGGATCATGGGCAGGCCCGGAGAGACGTCGAGGTCCCGTGCTGTCGCGGGATCAGCGCTGGGGTACGACTCCGGGATCAGGTTGGCCTCGAAGTAGCGCCGGGCGACCTGTCCCAGGAGCTTCTTGTCCCGGTCGTTGGCGATCGCGATCGCCTCGTAGTCCCAGATCCGCCCGGCCGACGTGTCCGGCCTCCACGCGCCGGCCTGTTTCTTGACGAAGGCCACGAGCTCGTCGCGGTCTTCGGGGAGGCGACCCGTCCACCAGGCCCCCCCCGACGTCGGGAGGATCATGACCTGGTCACCGTCGCGCAAGCCGCGGGTCAGGAACTCGACGATGGCCGACTGCGCGCGCGGCGTCGCTTCCCGGGAGAGGTTGACGTCGTCGAACACCACCACGAACCAGCGCTCGCCCCGTTCCTGGGGAAACTGGTTGGTCGCGATCCGGGCGCGGGGCGAGGGAGCTTGAGGGGGAGATTCCGCCAGGCCGACGGCCTCGAAGCTGGTCACGGTTTGCGGGCGGCCGTCTTCGCGGATGCTGAAGGCCGCCTGGGCCAGCCCCTCGACCGGGTTGCCGCTCTTGTCGAGGACGACCGCGTCCACGTTGACGATCTCGACCGCCGTCGGGAACTCGGTGCCGGACGCCTGCGAGGTCGGGGCCGCCGCCTGGGGCTCACTCGGATGGCCCACGGCGGGAGCCATCGCCAGCGCCAGGGTCATGAGGGAGCGTGCGCGCATCGGGGGTCTCCACCGGAAAGAAAAAGGGGGCGGGATCGCTCCCGCCCCCGATTCTACGTCGATCGGACGACTAGACGACTACCACTCGAACCGGGCGCCCAGACGGACGGCCATGGGCGCTTGGAACGAGGGGTTGACCGCGCCGCCGCCGTTCAGCGGAAGACCGAAGTTGGGGTTGATCGTCGCGAAGCCCGACTCCCCCCAGTTGTCGTAGTCGGTCGCCACCTGGCGGTTGAGCAGGTTGAACGCGTCCACCAGGAAGACGAGGCGCTGCTGCTTGCCGAGCTTGAACGCGTAGTCCGCATGCAGGTCCACGGCCGTGTCGGCCGCCGTCCTCGTCTGCAACCCGTCGACCGTCAAGATGCCATTGCCACGGAGCGTCTCCGGGATCTCGCCGGCGTTCGCGTAGGCCGGGTTGGCGTCGAGCTTCGTGAGGCTGCGTCCGGAACCCCAGTTGAAGCCGAGGCCCAGGTTCAGGTTGCCCCACGCGTAGCTGCCGTACACCTTGACCTGGTGCGGCCGGTCGTTGGGAAGCACGCCCTCGCCGAGCGTCGTGCCCTGGTAGCGGATGTCGCCGCTGAAGCCGAACTCGGGTACGCCGATCCCCGTGTAGGTCGCATCGTTCGTGGGGAAGTCGAAGAGCGAGCTGATCGAGGGATCCGACTGACCGTTGTCGGAGCGGTAGAAGCCCTCGAAGTTTCCCTTCAGCTTGGCGTAACGGTAGGACGCGATCAGCCCCCAGTTGTGGGAGAAGTTCTTGTTGATCGTGAACTCGATGGCGTCGTACTTGTGGGCCGGGTTCTCGAAGGACGCGGGGACGGCGCCGCCGCAGGTCACGGTCGGCGTCTTGCGCGTTCACGTTCGTGATGAAGTAGTCGACGGTCGTGTCGCCGCAGGCATCGAGGAAGTAGCCGACGACCGCAAGCTGGCCGATGTCCTCGAGGATCTGGGGGAGCGTCCGATGGATGTACCGCGCGCCGATGCTGACGTTGCGGGCCACCTCGAACTCGATGCCGCCGATGTACTCGTTGGTATAGGTCGAGCCGGCCTTCGGGTCGATGATGGACGCCGAGCCGCTGGACTGCAGGAGATGCGTCGACGTGCCGCCAAAGCTCACGCCGTTGGCGATGGGCTGCGTGAGACCCGAGTCATAGTAGTCCTGTCGCGTGATGCCGGCGTCGGCCGACATGGCGCGCGCCGCGAGGTCGTTGGGGATCTTCGCGTAGAACTTGCCCCAGGACCCGTACAGCTTGGCCTTGCCGTTGCCCGTGAGGTCGAAGGTGCCGCCGATGCGCGGGGCCCAGAGGTTGTTCCAGGTGTAGTTGCACGCGATCTCCGCGCCGGTGCCGTCGTTGGCGCCCGGACGGGTGTCGTCAGCGTGGCAGAGCCCCTGGCCCTCGACGCCCTGGAGGTGCTGCCGCTCCCAGCGGATGCCCGGACGGAGCGTCAGGCGGCCCATCTGCCAGGTGTCCTGGATGAACGCGTTGTAGTACTTCTGCGTCGTCTCGCCGGTCGGCCGGAGCTTGCCGCGGGTCGCACGGTAGTAGGTGGCGCCGCCCGCCGTCCGGATCTGCGCCAGGACACCGGTGATGGTGTTCTGGCCGTCGGCCAGCGGGGAATTCTGTCCGCTGTACTCCGTGTCGCGCGTGAACTTGATGTCCTCCATGGCGCCGCCGTAGCGCAGGTGGTGGTTGCCGGCCGCCTCGAAGATGTTGGTGGACTTCAATGAGAGCTGGGTGTTCTTCCCGTCGTTGTTCTCCCAGAAGCCGAGACCGCCCGTGGTTCCGCGGGGCACGAAACGGGTGTCGACGTAGTTCGTGGTGTCGCTCGAAGGCGTTTCGTCGAACTTGTTCGAGCTGTGAGCCACGGAGGCTTCGATGAGCCACTTGGGGCTGATGATCCCGTCGTAGCGCAGCGTCTGGCTGTTGCCGCCGTACTTGAGCTCGCTGAAGCCGCCGTCGATCGTCTGGATGCCCGGCGCTCCGGGGTAGGAGACGCGGCGCAGGCCGCCGGAGCGCTGGAGACCGCTGTTCCCGGTCGACGGGTCTCCGAAGACCGACAAGTCGAAGCGATGGTTGGAGCTGGCCTGGAAGCTCAGCTTTCCGGCGTAGGAGTTGAGGGTTCGCTTCCGCTCCACCGAGCCGAGGGTCCGGAAGGGGAAGACCACTGTGGCGCCGCTCGCCAGCGTCGACGGCTCGGGCGCGATGAACTGGCGCTGCTGCCACTGGGGGTTGTACGTGCCGAAGAAGAACAGCTTGTCCTTGATGAGCGGTCCGCCGAGGGAGGCGCCGACGTCGTAGTTCGTCGTTCCCGTGGTGTTGACGATCCCGTTCTGGGCCTGGAAGTCCTTCCAGCTCGCCTCCAGCGACTCCGGGCGGTAGAAGCCGAACACCGAGCCGTGGAACTCGTTTCCGCCGCTCTTGGTGACGACGTTCACGACGCCGCCCGTGGCCTGGCCGTACTCCGCCTCGAAGCCGCCCGTCTTGACCTGCGTCTCCTTGACGAAGTCGGAGGTCACGCCGCTGCCGAGCGATCCGTAGCTGGAGTTGTACGCGCCGATGGCGCCGAAGCCGGTGTCCGTGATGTTGACGCCGTCGACGACGTAGTTGTTCTCGAGTCCGCTGCCGCCGGCGATCGACGGGTTCGCGCGCCCGAGGCCGGAGCTGTCGCTGACGCCGGGGACGAGGTACAGGGAGTCGGTGAAGTTGCGTCCCAGCGGCAGACGCTTGAGCGTCTCGGCGTCGAGCGTGCCGCCCACGGTCGTGCTCGACAGGTCGACGGTGGGGGGCGCGCCCACGACCTCGATGGTCTCGGTGACCTGGCCGACGGTCAGCGAGAACTTCATCTCGAGGCGGGCGCCCAGGCGCACTTCGATGTTCTTCTGCTCAACGGTAGAGAACCCCGTGAGCTCGACTTTCACCGAGTATGTGCCGGGGGTGAGGAACGGGGCGTAGAAGCGCCCGTTGCTGTCGGATACGAAGCTCCTGCTCCCTTGAGCTGAGGTCACGGTCACGGTGGCCCCGGGAATCGTGGCCCCCTGGGCGTCGATCACCAGGCCGGTGATCGAACCCGAAGTGCTCTCCTGGGCCGAGGCGATACCCGCCCACGCCAGCGCCAAGGCGAACATCAGTAGAACTCGATTTCTCATCAGATGTCTCTCCTGAAAGAAAGGGTTGCAAGCGCCCGACTATCGTTCAAGCCTTGCAGTGCTAAAGACTTGCCGGAGATCCATCTCTCGGATGAGCACGTGGCCGGAAGGGACCTCGATCGTCAAATCTGTGGCGTACAGTTTGCAAGATCGACGCCGTGTGGGGCGAATGCTATAAATCTATTAGATTCAACAAGTTGTAATGTTGGTCGTCTAGTCGCTTCGCAATTTCATCCAAAGATTTGAAATTCGTACCAGGATCAGCGACCCAATGGGAGCGGTAGATCCGGCCGTAAGTTTAAATTTTACAAACGCTTGTAATCATTCATTTGAACGAAATCTCGGGCGTTGGTGGCATCCATTGGTTTGGATTTTCTACCCCCAGATCCCAACCGCGGAGAGCTCGTCGGACCGACCGCACCCCGGCGCGTCCGCTTTCGGAGTGTCATGGTGGGAAACCCGGAAAAGACTGGCGGCGTATTGACGATCATGACCGCCGAAGCCCGAGAGCATCGCTCGACGTTCTGGCCCTGGGTCGCCCTCTCCACCGTCTACGTCGTCTGGGGCTCGACGTACCTGGCCATCCGAGTCGTGGTGGGCGAGATGCCGCCGTTCGCCGCCGCGAGCATCCGGTTCCTCTCGGCCGGCATCGTGATGGCCGGCCTTGCGGCTCTCCGCGATCGAGCGCTTCCGAGGCCGCGGCAGATCGCGCAGTACTCCTTCATCGGCGTCCTGTTCCTCGGGATCAGCAACGGCCTCGTCATGTGGTCGGAGCGCACGATTCCGAGCGGTATCGCCGCCCTTCTCGTCGCCACTATCCCTCTCTGGATCACGTTCTTCGATGGCCTGCGAGGAGGAGGACAAGCCTGGTCCGCCCGGATCTGGCTCAGCACGTTCGTCGGCCTCGCCGGCGTGGCGCTCGTGGCTCGCCCCGAAGGGGGCGTGGCTGCGGGCCATTGGCCTGGCATCATCGCGCTCCAGGTGGCGACGCTCACCTGGACCGCCGGGTCCCTCTACTCCCAGGCCCTCACGGAGCGTGTTCCCGTGCTGACGGCCGCCGCCATCGAGATGCTCGCGGGCTCGGCGTTCCTCGCCGCCGTCTCTCGCCTGGTGCGCGAGGACCTCACCGCGTTCTCCGTGGCCTCCAGAGGCGCATGGGCGGGGCTCGCCTATCTGGCGGTCTTCGGCTCGATCCTCGCCTTCACGGCCTTTGCCTACACACTCAACGAGCTTCCGGCCAGCACCGTCGGGACCTACGCCTACGTCAACCCGGTCGTGGCGGTGGCGCTCGGCGCAATGATCCTGGGCGAGCCCGTCTCGACCGGTCTCCTCGCGGGCGGTGTCCTCATCCTCACCGCGGTGCTGCTCGCCACCCTGAAGCGCAAGCCCGCCCCGGCGGAGCCGTCCGTTGCGGTGCCGGTTGCGTCCGCCGAGGGATGAGGGCGGGGCGCTACGTCAGGTAGTTCGGCCGAGCGGCGACGATGCGGTTGCGTCCCGCGTCCTTGGCGGCGTAGAGCGCCTGGTCGGCGCACTGCACCAGGTCCCGGCAACTCCTGGAGTCCTCGGGGTACGTCGCGACACCCCCCGAGAGCGTGACCCGGCCCGCCGGTTGCCGGCCGCCGTGGGTGAACGTGTGCGACTCCACGGCCAGGCGCAGGTTCTCGGCCAGGGCGAGCGCCTGGGCCTTGCTGGCGCCGGGGTAGACGACCACGAATTCCTCGCCGCCGTACCGCGCCGCCACGTCGTCCTCGCGGACGGAGCTGCGGAGGATCTGGCCCACGGCCTTCAGGACCGCGTCTCCCTCGGGATGCCCGCTCGTGTCGTTGTAGTTCTTGAAGTGGTCGATGTCGAGCAACAGCAGGCTCAGGTTCGCGTCCTGGCGCTCGGCCCGGGCCACCTCCTCCGTGATGCGCCGCTCGAGGGCGCGCTTGTTCAGGAGCCCCGTCAGGCCGTCGACGTCGGCGGCCTCCTGGGAGCTCTTGAGGCGCTGCACGTGGACGAGGGCCACGCCCGTCAGGTCCGCGACCATCTTGAGGAGGCGCTTGGCGTGGGCCTGGCGCAGCTGGATGCCGCCGACGCAGACCACCGCCACGAGGTTTCCGTCCCCCTCGATCGGGGCCACCACGTCGGCCCGGAACTCGCGGATCGCCGTGGCCTCGAGCTGGCGGCGGACCAGCGCCGTGGCGCCGCGGAAGTCGGCGTCGTCCATGGCGAGCCGGCTGGCGGCGACGTAGCCCACCCGGCTCTGGCCGTAGTCGAGCTCACGCCCGGGGCGGAGGGACTCGGGAAGGTCATGACCCACCGCCAGGACCAGCCGCCGCTCCGCGGGTCGCACGACGAAGATGGCGGCCTGGCTCGGCCGGAAGGTCTGATCGACCAGCTTGAGGGCCAACGGAAGCACCTCGCGACGCCCCTTCGCCGCGAACATCTGGTTCACGACCTCAGGCAGCATCTGGAACAGCGTCGCGTGCTCGTGCTCCCGGGTCTCCGCTTCCTCGAGCTGCCGGCGGAGGCGGGCGATGGCTCGTTCGGCCTCTACGCGCTCCCGGTCTCGGAGGGCCTGGGCCTCTTCCAGGGGCCGTCGATCGCCGCCGAGCAACGAGCCGAGGAACCACCCGGCCACGACGCCCCCGAGGGCGATGGCGAGCAACAGGGCCAGGGAATGGGTCGGTTCCAGACGAGACTCCTCGCGCTCAGGCGCACCGGTCGAGGGAATGAGATGCTGACGTTCCGAGGAGGGAACACGCATCCTAGCAGCTTCGGCCCGCGAATGCGAGCGATCAGGAATAGAGCAGGTGACGGGAGCGCCGCCGCCGGAAGCCGCGAAGGTCGGGCTCCCACTCGGCGAGCAGGCGCCGCGGCGAGACCCCCGTCTCGATGGCCCGCCTCACGGCGTCGGTGCCGCAGAGGACGTCGATCGGGCGCTTCACGTACTCGTACTCGTAGGGTGGATCGCGCCACGCGAACCGCGCGGGATCCTGGCGGCGGGCATGGGCGATCACCAGCAGGTACGTCAGGAACGCCCGGAAGCGACGGCGGTCGGTGACGTGGACCTGGACGCCGCCGCAGAGGCGGCCGGCGTACTTGTGGAACGTCGGGCTGAAGAAGGCCGGGCGAAACCGCACGCCGGGGAGGCGCTCCTTGTCCAGGTCCCGGGCGAGTCTCCACGCATCCAGCCACGGCGCGCCCAGCAGCTCGAAGGGCCGGGTGGTGCCTCGGCCTTCCGACAGGTTCGTCCCCTCGATCAGGCAGCCCCCGGGATAGACGAACGCCGTGTCGACGGTGGGCATGTTGGGGGACGGGGCGATCCAGGGGAGCCCCGTCTCCTCGAACGTCATCTCGCGGCGCCAGCCCCGCATCTTGACCACGGTCAGGTCCACCGTGAGCCCGAGCTCGTCGCGGAAGAGGAGGGCGAGCTCGCCGACGGTCATGCCATGCCGCACCGCGAGGGGATGAAGCCCGACGAAGCTCCGGTACTCCTCCTGGAGGACGTTGCCGTCCACGACCACGCCGCCCAGCGGGTTCGGCCGATCCAGGACCACGAAGGGGAGACCGCGCTCGGCGCAGGCGGTCAGGGCGTGGAGCATTGTATAGATGAAAGTATAGTAACGCGTTCCGACGTCCTGGAGGTCGAAGACGAGGGAGTCGAGGCCCGCGAGCATCTCGGCGGTCGGGATGCGGGTCTTTCCGTAGAGGCTCTTCACGGGAAGGCCCGTGGCGGGATCGCGGCTGTCCTCGACCTCGATGAGGTCCTGCGCGTTCGCCCAGACGCCGTGCTCGGGACCGAAGAGGGCCGTGAGGCGGAAGGCCCGGGAGCCTTTCAGGGCGAGGGACGCATGCTGGAGGTCGGCCGTCACCGAGGCCGGGTTCGCGATGAGCCCGATCCGGGCCCCCCGAAGGCGGCCTGGCCGGGCCAGAAGCACCTCGAGCCCGGAGCGGACGCGTCCCCCCTGCGGCCTATTCAACGTACTTCAGGCTGAAGCGCCCCACGGAGTCTTTCGTGTTGGCTCCCAGTTGGATGGTTCCCGTGACCGTGTCCCCCGACACGGTGCCCGAGAAGTGGCGGGGTGATCCGCCGACGAGCAGCACGAAGCGCAGCGTCCCCTTTTCGTAGACGATCTCGCGCAGGGGGAGCTCGACGCCCAGGCCTCCCGACCGCGTCGTGAGGGCGCCCGCGAGCTGCCTGCCGTCGAGGCGGAACTTCACCTGGATCCCCTTCTCCCCGGCGCCGCTCTCTTCCATGGTTCCCTCCCACCGCCCCTCGACGCCCGCGGCCGAGACCGCCTGGCTTTCGGCGGGGATGATGAGGGCCATGTCCTTGAGGCTCTTCGCGAGGCTGGCGCCGAGCGGGCTCACGACGCCGATCGGAACGCCGACTCCCGGGCCGGCTCTGCGGAGCCCCTCGGCGTAGATCTCCAGGAACGCCTTCCCCCGGGGGGACAGCTCGAGAACGTGCACCGGACGCTCGTGGCGCAGGAACAGCGTGATCTCGTCCTGGAGGATCGCGGTCCAGAAGATGGCCACGGCACGCTGGGACGTGCGGCGTCCCTTGGCCGTTGGGTCCCAGCCTTCGTCATAGGCTGCGGCGTCCTCCGGGAGCGCCTTCACCAGGAGGTCCGCGCTGCCGGCGATCCCAATGCCGAGATCCGGCTTCTCCCGGAGCTCCACCACCACCGGGCGATTCGCGGCCGCGTCCACCATCGCATTGAGCGCCGTCGCGATGCGGGAGGCGCGCTCGGCCGTCGAAGGCGCGTCGCCGCGCCCTCCGAGGAGGAGCGACGGGCCGAGATCGGTGGAGACGAAGGCGTGGTCCCGCCCGGCGTGCTCGGGCACCGGCGCGGGGAAGTAACGGGGCGAGAAGTATCCGGGCGAGACGCGGAGCAGGGCAAAGGCCCCCGGGTTGGAGGTCCGCCCCTTCGCCTGCACGACGACCGGCGTCTCCATCTGCGTCGATGCCGACTGAATCGACGGGACGGAAACCGACAGCTCCGTGTCCGAGGCGCTGAAGACCAGGGAGGGTTGCCCGGCGAACGTGACCGCGTTCCCGGCGGGGCTGGGGTCGAACCCCCGACCCTTCACCGTGACGCGCTCTCCCGCAGACGCCCTGAGCGGCGCGACCTCCAGCACCAGGGGCAGCCGTCCCAGAAGCAAGTTCACCGCGCGGGACGACTCGGTGCCCACCTGCACGACCACGGCCGCGGCCTGCCCGGGCGTCACCGGAATGTCGGGAACCTTGAAGCGGATCGACGTCGGCTGGCTCTCGAGGATCTCGGCCGTCTGTCCCGAGACGAGCACGGCCGTCGACTTGCCCGCCAGGCCCCTTCCCTTGGCGATGATCTCGTCCCCTGGCATCCCCACGTCGGGGGTGAGGGACGTGACTTTCGGCGAGGCCGACACCTTGAAGAACAGGGCGTTCGAGCGGGCGCCCCGCGCCTCCACGGTCACGCTCACGTCCGCGGTCGTCGTGGCGACCGCCTCGGGAATCGTGACCGCCATCTGCGTCTCGGTCGCGGAGAGGATCGTCCCGGCCGCCGGTCCAAATCGCACCACGAGCTTCGCCGGGTCCGTGCCGAAGCCCGAGCCGGAAACGGTCACGGTCTGGCCCGCCTCGGCCTTCGGCGGAACGATCGAAGCGAGCACGGGCGGAGGGGCGTGAAGGGACTGGTACGCGAAGAAGGCTCCCGCTCCCAGAGCCGTAGCCACGACCCCGATGATGGCCGCGCGGGGTATGGGCGCCGCCTTCTTTCGCGCCGCGCGCCGCGCCTTTGCGACCGGTGCGGCGGGAGGCGCCGGGGGAAGAGACGGCGCCTCGCGGGGCCGGTCGCTGACGATCGACGGCATGTCCGAGTTGTAGTCGGGCTTTCGCGGCGCCGGGGCCGCGGCCGGTGCCGCGGGTGGCGCCGGGGCGTGAGGCGCAGGTGCTGCCGGAGGGACCATGGCGGGCGCCGGTGCGGCCGCGGGCACGGGTGTCGGCGCCGGGGAAGGCACCTCCTCGGCCATCGGCTCGACCATGGGGGTGGCGTCGTCGAGGATCAGGGGCTCCTCGGCGAAGGCCGGCTCCGACGCCGTGGCGCCTTCGGGGATGTGGACGGCCAGCTTGGCGGTCTGCTTCGAGCCTGGAGGGCCGAGGAAGACACGGTCGCCGTCCTGGAGGGGATGGTCCGTGGCGACCTTCTCGCCGTTGACGTAGGTTCCGGTGGTCGTTCCGAGATCCGAGAGCAGCAGCCCCCGGGCGTCCCACACGACCTGCGCGTGGCTGGCCTCGACGTTCCCGAGCTCGACGCGGAGGTCGGCTCCCGCACCCGATCCCAGCGACCGGGTCCCCCCTGTCCCGACGACGAGCCGCTGCCCGTCGAAGGTGCCCCCCGAGACCGTCAGGCTCGGGAGGGTTGCGTCCTCGGCGGGGGAGTCGGTCACGAAAAACCCATGGAGCGAGGCCGTGAATACGGGCGGTAGCGAAACGTGGAAATCGAGCAGATTCAACCACACACGGGCGAACGCTGTCAACGATCGCGGCCGAATCGAGAGCACGTTGACAGTGTCGAGGAGCCGGTGCTAGCGTGCCTCGCCACGGGCCCATCCAAATGCCAAGAGCTGCGTCCGCCGGCGCCGGGGCCGGCGTCCCCCCCGAAGCCGTCCTCAGCAAGATCCGTATCCCTTTCGTCCAGCGCGCCCGCGTCCTCCACCAGGGGGAGGAGCGGGGCGTCTTTCTGGTCGACCTGGGTTTGCGCGGCGCCTTTGCCGAGAGCGAAGCGCCCCTTCCCGAGGGGGACGAGGTCGAGCTTCGCTTCCTCATACCGGGGAACGAGATAGCGGTCGTGGTGCGCTGCCGGGTCGCCTGGCGACATCTGCCGGGCGAGTCTCCCGCAGGTTTCCCCACGGGGATGGGACTGGCGTTCGTCGAGATGTCGACGGCGGACCGCGCCCGGATACACGACCACCTGGCCGAGCACTGCCGGACGGCTCGCGGTCGCCGATTCGCCCGAAGGTGGCCCGACGGCGCGGACGGGGAGGAGTCCTCGTAGCGTGGCGGAGGTGCGCGTCGTCCTGGTCCGGCCCGAGACGCCCGCCAACATCGGAGCCGCGGCGCGGGCGCTCCGCAACGGGGGCCTGTCGGGGCTCGACCTCGTTTCTCCCGGAGACTGGAGGACGATCGAGTGCTGGCGGACGGCCTGGGGCGCCCAGGACGTCCTCGAGGAGGCACGCGTCTTCGACGACCTGGCCCCGGCCTTGGCGGGCGTCCACTTCGTCGCGGCCCTCTCGGGAAGGACCGCGCGCGGCCCCGCTCCCCTCGACGTGCGGGAGGCCGCCGCCGAGATCGCCTCCCTGGAGCCCCCGGCGGCCGCGGCCCTCGTCTTCGGTCCCGAGGCCAGCGGCCTCACGGACGACGAGATGGCGCTCTGCGGCCGGAGGGTGGTGATCCCGTCGCATCCGGCGCAGCCGTCCCTCAACCTCTCCCACGCCGTGGTGGTCGCGGCGTACGAGGTCTTCCGGGCCGCCCGGCGCCCGGGGGAATCCCCCCGTCCCGCGACCCACGACGAGAAGGAGCGGATGCTCCGCCTCCTCCACGACGGTCTGCGCGCCATCGAGGCTCTTCCCGGCAAGGAGACCGAGCGCTATTTCCGGGAGTGGCGCGCCCTCTTCCAGCGCGCCGACCTGACGCCGGGCGAGGTGGGCATCCTCGAGCACATGGCCCGAAAGATGACGCGGCGTGGCTGACCGCCAGAGCCCGTTCGCCGACGTGCAGGTCCTCGAGGACGCCCTGTCCATCCCCGAGCTCAAGTGGCGGGAGCTTCTCTTCACCGGCGCCCTGCGGCAAGACGGCGACGCGTTCGTGAGAGACCCCGCGCGCCCCTTCCCGCCGTTCGAGAGGGACGGCCTCTTCCCCGAGGGCGTCCGGTTCTACGTCACGCGCCAGGAGGGTCGCGTCGTCATCCGGCGGATTCCTAGTCTATAATCCGCGCTCGGGCTCGTCCCTCGCCCGCCTGACCATGCCCCCGCGAATCCTGACTCGGCCCGAACACACCGTGTCCCGGAAGGACATCGACGCCGATGCCCTCAAGGTGTTGTACCGCCTGAAGAACCACGGATTCGTGGCCTACATGGTGGGTGGGGGCGTTCGTGACCTTCTCCTGGGTCGAAAGCCCAAGGACTTCGACATCGGCACCTCGGCCCACCCGCAGCAGGTGAAGAAGCTCTTCCGCAACTGCTTCATCATCGGCCGCCGCTTCCGGCTCTGCCACGTCCGTTTCGGCAAGAAAGTCGTCGAGGTCTCCACGTTCCGGCGGCAGGCGGAGCCGGAGGAAGGGGAGACGCTCATCCGGCGCGACAACACCTTCGGCACGCCGGAGGAGGACGCGTTCCGCCGCGACTTCACGGTCAACGCCCTCTTCTACGACATCGCCAACTTCTCGGTGATCGACTACGTGGACGGTCTCGAGGACCTCCGCCAGAGGGTCATCCGCACGATCGGGGATCCGGGAGTGCGCCTGCGTGAGGACCCCGTCCGCATGGTGCGGGCGGTGGCCCTGGCGGCGCGGCTCGGCTTCTCCATCGACCGCGACACGGTCGAGGCGATCCGCGCGCTCCGCGGCGAGATCCTGAGGAGCAGCGCCGCCGCGGCTCCTCGAGGAGTTCTACAAGATCCTGCGGCAGGGCGCGTCGCGGCGCACGTTCGAGCTTCTCCACGAGGTGGGGCTGCTGTCGCACCTTCTCCCCGAGGCCGACCGGGCCATCGACTCGGAGGCGAGCCGCTGCTCGGCAGCCTCTCCCGTCTCGACGGCTACCGGAACGCGGGCCTCGCCGCGCCGGAGGATCTGAGCAACGCCGTCCTGCTCGGCACGTTCCTGGTCCCTCTCGGCGTTCCGCTCCGTCGCGCTGCCGCTCCGTCGCGCGGTCGCGGCCGCCGCGACGAGGAGGCCAGGGACGAGCCCGCCGTGGACGTGAAGGCCGAGATGGCCGCGCTCGGCGAAGACGAGGTCGAGCCCGAGGAGGCGCCGTCGAGCGAGACGCCCGCGTCGCTGTCCCTTCCCTATGCACGCCGGGACGTGGACCGCCTGCGGCTCGTCCTGTTGGCGCAGCGTCGCCTGCGAGAGGTCCACCAATCGCCCGGCGTGAAGCACGTCCTCGCGGGGCGGGGGTATTTCGACGACGCGCTGCGCTGGCTCGAGATCCACGGGGGAGTCGAGGGGCAGGAGCTGGCGGCCCACTGGCGGAGCCTGGACCTGGGCGACGTCGCGCCGCCGCCCGCGGCCACCGCCGAGAGCGCGCGCTCCTCGGCCGACGCCCCGCCGCGCCCTTCCCGCCGTCGCCGTCGCCGTCGTCGCCGCCGGCCCGACGTCCCTCCGCCCGCATCTCCGTGAGGCTCCGAATCAGCACCCCGTCGTGATTCCGCTCAAGGACGATGTTCCGTCGCGCACGTTCCCCTTCGTCAACATCGGCCTGATCGTCTTGAACGCGCTCTTCTTCCTGCTCGAGCTGGGGATGGGCGAGAACCTCGACGGATTTCTGTACCAGGCCGCCGTCGTGCCGGTCCTCTACACCGGTCACAACCACTCGCTCGGACCCCTCGAGATCCTGCTCGGCAGCGTCAGTCCCGACCTGGGGCTGCGCGTGCTGCTCAGCCTCTTCCTCCACGGCGGGTGGATGCACCTGCTCGGAAACATGCTCTACCTGTGGATCTTCGGCGACAACGTGGAGGACAGGATGGGGCACGGCCGGTATCTCGTCTTCTATCTCCTCTGCGGATGGGCCGCGACCTTCGCCCACATCTGGGCCTCGCCCGCTTCCCGGCTTCCGTCCATCGGCGCGTCGGGGGCGATCGCCGGCGTCCTCGGCGCCTACGTCAGCCTGTACCCGCGGGCGCGCGTCGTGACCGTCATTCCGCTGGGCATCTTCTTTCCGCTCGTGCGAGTTCCCGGCCGTCCTCTTCCTCGGCTTCTGGTTCCTCCAGCAGTTCCTGTCGGGAACGCTCAGCCTGGCGGCGCCGGGGGTCGAAGCGGGGGGCGTCGCCTGGTGGGCCCACATCGGCGGCTTCGCCGCGGGGTTCGCCCTGGTGGCGCTCTTCCAGCGTCCCCAGCGAAGGCCCGCCGCCCGCGACGACTGGTGGGACGAGTGGGAATCGCCGACACGGGCGCTTCCGCGTTTGACACCGACGGGACCGTCTCATAAACTCTGCGTTTGTCCCGCGGGCGGTTAGCTCAGCGGTAGAGCACTGGTCTTACACGCCGGGAGTCACAGGTTCGAATCCTGTACCGCCCACCAGATCTTTACCTCTCCAGCGTCGGCGGGCGAAATTCGAGCCCACCTTAGCGGGGTGGTAGTTCAGCTGGTTAGAACGCCGGCCTGTCACGTCGGAGGTCGCGGGTTCGAGTCCCGTCCACCCCGCCAATTGTCGCCGTCGCTCGCGCGGTCCAGATCCTCCAAGAGGCCCGAGATGGCCGCGGCAGACCTGTCGTTGGTGGATCCGCTCGGATGGCCGTCCTGGCCGAGGCAACGAGATCGGCCGGTTGGCGCCTCGCCGCGCCCTCGTATTAGAGTCCACGGCAAAGGGAGACCGATCATGAAGAAGCCAGCCCTCCTCGCGTTCGCCGTCTGTCTTGGCGCGTTGACGTCGGCCAAACAGGCGCACGCCCAGCTGTTCACCACCCCCCGGGAACAGATGATCGAGCTGACGGCCCAGAACCCCTTCGAGCGGTTCCCCGACGGCCGCCCCAAGGTGCCGGACGCGCTCATCGAGCGAGCCCGCGGGCTTGTCTGCCGAGGAGGTGTGGACGATCCTGCCGAAGGAGGGCTTTCCCAACCAGTACGCCGACGGTTTCCGGATCCTCCACCCCGGCACGAAGCTGGTCGGCCGCGCGTTCACGCTGCAGTTCATGCCGCTGCGCCCCGATCTCGACGGCGTGATCGACGCCCGGGCGAAGGCGGCCGGATTGCCGCGCATGTACAACCAGACGGCCATCGACATGCTGCAGCCGGGGGACGTGCTGGTCGTGGACCTCTTCGGCCAGCAGGAGGGAGGCACCATCGTCGGCGACAACCTCTTCTACTACATCATGAAGACCACGAAGACGGGCGGGCTCGTGGTGGACGGCGCCATCCGTGACCTGGAAGGCATCTCGGGAATGGACGATGCCCGCCTACTTCCGGGACGCGCATCCGAGCGCCATCCACAACGTGATGATCAGCGGCATCAACATCCCGGTGCGCATCGGCAAGACCACGGTGATGCCCGGCGACCTCGTCTTCGGCGACGCCGAGGGGGTCTACTTCATCCCCCCCGCCCTGGTCCAGAAGGTCGTGGACAACGCCGACGAGGTGCACGTTCACGACGAGTGGACCCGGAAGAAGTTCGACGAGGGCAAGTACAAATCGAGCGAGATCTACGGCACGCCGAAGGACCCCGAGCTGAAGAAGGAGTACGAGGAATACCTCAAGAAGCGGCTCGAGGAGATTCGACGGAAGAACCCGCGGTAGCCCTTCAGGGAGCGGGCTCGCCCGGGCGAAGGCCCCACCGAGAGTCGGTCATCCAGGCGACGAACTGGGGTGCGGGCAGCGGACGGCTGATGAAGTACCCCTGGGCCATGTCGCACCCGAAGCGCCTGAGGATCCCGTAGCCCTCGGAGCTCTCGACTCCCTCGGCGACGACCTTGAGACCCATGTTGTGCCCCAGGTCGATGGTCGACCGGACGATCACGCCGTCCTCGGTCGCCCCCTCGTTCAACCCCACCACGAAGGACTTGTCGATCTTCAGCTCGTCGAGGGGAAGGCGCCTCAGGTGGGCGAGGGAGGAATAGCCGGTGCCGTAGTCGTCGATGGCGAGGCTGATCCCGCGCGTCTTGACGTCCCGCAGGGTCTTGAGGGCATACGCCGCGTCCTTCATGACCGCGCTCTCGGTGATCTCGAGCACGAGCTTGGACGGATCGAGCCCGTGATCGTGAAGCAGGCCGCTGATCAGGGTCGGAAGCTCCGCGTCGTAGAGGTCGAGCGCCGAGAGGTTCACCGCCACGGCCAGGTCGAAGCCCGCCTGGTTCCACGCGGCGCAGTCCTCGATGGCCCTTCTCAGGACCCACTTGGTGATGATGCCGATGTTCCCCGACTGCTCCGCGAGCAGGATGAACTCGTCGGGCAGCATCATGCCGTGGACCGAGTGGCGCCAGCGGACGAGGGCTTCCCCGTGGATCGCCCGCTCGGTGGCCATGTCGATCGTGGGCTGGTAGTGGAGCTCGAGGGAGTCGCTCGCCACGGCCTGGCGGAGCTCGGAGAGGATGGCGAGGCGGCGGAGCGAGTGCTCGTCACGCCCCGGCTCGTAGAGGGCATAGGCGCCGTGGCTTCCCTTCGCCTGGTACATGGCGATGTCGGCCCGCTTCATGAGGGTCCCGGCATCCTCGGCGTGAAGGGGGTAGAGCGCTATGCCCATGCTGGCCTTGACGTCGATCGAGACGCCCCCGAGGGCGAAGGGCGTCTCCAGAGCCCTGCCGATGCGCTGGGCGACCTCGACGGCGCTGGGCGCCGCCGCGCTCTCGAACATGACCGCGAACTCGTCGCCGCCCAGCCGCGCGACCGTGTCGCTCTCGCGGATCGTCTGGCGCAGCCGCCTTCCGATCTCGACCAGGAGGTCGTCCCCGAGGCTGTGGCCGAGCGTGTCGTTGATCTCCTTGAAGCGATCGAGATCCATCATGACCATGCCGACGAAGGTCCCGCGCCGCTTCGCGCTCGCGATCGCCAAGCCCAGATGGTCGAGGAACAACGTCCGGTTCGGAAGCTCCGTCAGGCTGTCGTGGCTCCCCTGGAAGCGGATCTGCTCCTCGCGCGCTCCGATCTCGGTGCCCATCCTGTTGAAGGCAGTGGCCAGCTGGCCCATCTCGTCCTCTTGGAAGTTCTCGACGGGGGTCGAATAGTCGCCGCTTCCGATCCGCTGCGCCGCCTCGGCCAGCCGCCGCAGCGGCCTCGTGACCCCGCGGGCGAAGAAGATCGCGGCGACGATCGCGAGGAGCAGCGCGATCGTCGAGAGCGCGAAGATCTGGAGCTTCAGCCTCCGGAGGGGGACCTCGGCCTCTTCGAGGGATCGCTGCAGGAGGACGTTGACCGCCGAGCCGTCGGCCGTTTCGAGCGGCTGGAGGAGCGCCTGGTAGGTGTCGGAGCCCAGCTGGAGGGTCTCCGGGTTGGCCGGCTTCGTCGAGGAGACGCTCGAGCAGGGCCCGTTGCTTCTCCTGCGGAAGGGTCGAGATGAGAAGTGGCGCGGACGCCGGGTTCGGGGCCCAGAGAGACAGCTCGAGCGCGGTCACGCGCCGAACGTCCTCGAGGACGGCCTCGTCGATCGTGAAGGCGATACAGACCCAGGCGATGGGTTGAGGGGCGAGGACCGGAACGACCACGAGCTGGAAGGGGCGGCCGTCGAGGGTGACGAGGGCCGAGGCCTCGGCGGGGGAGCCGCCGTGCGCGACCAGGGATGGGACGGGAAACGGATGGCCGACGAACTGCCCGCCGAGGGTGTCCGCGTCGACCGACCCTTCGAGGGAGATCAGGAAGACCGCCTGGGAGCCGGCACGCGCGCCCAGGTTCGTGAGGGCCGACGTGATCGTGGGGCGATCGGCCGAGGCCATGGCCTCTCGAAACGCAAAGTCGGCGGCGAGCGCGCGAGCCGTGTCGGCGAGCTGTCGCCCGCGCGCCGTGAGAATCCGGTTGAATACCAGCGCCCCGACCCGCAGCTCCCCCGTGAGGGTCTGACGCAGGTTGCGCTGGCCCGCGACGTGCACGGCGATGAGGGTCGCCGCCTGGAGGAGGACGAGGGCCCAGACCATCAGGGAGAGCAGCCTCGTCTGGAAACGGCGGCGGCTCATCGCGGGCTACTTGTTCCCGATCTGGAACGCCAGGCTCTTCTGCTCGTTGGGACCGAAGCTGACGGGCTGCGGGGGCGGCTCGGTGCGCATCCCCGCGTACCAGAGGCGCACGTCGTACTTTCCGTCGGGCATGTTCGGAAGCTCCGCGCGTCCGCTCAGCCGTCAGGGCGAAATAGGGCGTGTCGACCACGACCAGGTAGGCGCTCATCTGGTCGTGGATGTTGCAGCCCAGGGTGACCACTCCGGCCTTGTCGAAGACGACGGGCGCCCCCGGCGTGCCCGCGTAGAGGGGGAGCTGGAACTTCTTGGCCGACGAGAAGGAGTAGACCTGGTGGCGGACGTTGTCGCTGTTGGGAAAGGTGACCGCGGTGCCGGTCTGGATGGGCAGGATGTGGGGAACGAACATGCGGTTCTTCTGGTCCAGCACCGCGGGACGCGAGGGCGGCGGCGGTTTCCTTCCCTCGGGGACGACGTAGACCAGGGCGTCCGGGACCGGGGCCCCGCGCGCGTCGCGCACTTCCACGAGCAACCCGGCCGCCGTCGCGTCGGTCCGAGCGACGGCGAGCAGCAGTAGAGCGGTGGCCAGGCGCATCCTGACCAGGGTATCACCGCCGGCGTCGGTTCAGGGGCCCGAGAAGCGGTAGCGCGCGTCGGCGAGGCCCCGTTGCTCGTCCCCTCCCGCCGACAGCTCGATCCCCAGGCTGAGCTTGGGCAGGGGAGTCCAGAATGCCGCCAGGGTCAGGGCGTGCTTGTGGCTCGAGCCGTTGCTGAAGGCGTCGAAACGGGCGGTCCCCCGCCCGTGTCCGAATCGCCGGGAGACGAGGACGTAGCTGGCGCGCAGGTCCGCCTCGAAGCTCCCGCCGGGATAGTAGAGCTTGGTCGGGCCCCAGCCCGTCTCGCCCGCGACCGTCCAGTCGGAATCGCTCCAGTCGAAGCCGGCCACGTCGAAGCGGGTGTTCCAGTTGTAGAGGTCGCCGTGGGGGAGGCCGTCGGAGCGGTTGTCGATGTGGGTGAACAGTACCGACAGCCGGCTCGAGCTCCATCCGGCGCGCGCCGACCACCCGAGGCGGTGATCGGTCTCCGCCGAGACGGAGGTGAAGTCCTCCCCGGTCTGGACCTTCTGCCCCAGGAGGATCCACCGATCGTGGAGCGACCAGCCCGGGTCGAGCGGCAGCGCGCCGAGGGTGTCGTTGCCGCGGAAGAGGGTCCCGCCGACCGTCGCGCCCCAGCGTGTCCAGGAGACGTCGAGGCCGATCGGGCGGAACTCCTCGCCGAACCAGGAGTTGAGGGCCGAGGAGGAGACGGCATACGGGTTCTCCCAGAGCGCGTCCACGTTCTCGCGCGATGTGGGAAGGAAGAACGCTCCAGCCTGGACCTTGAGTCGGCTCTCCCCGACGGGGAAGCGGGCCTGGACGTACGCTTCCGGCGTTCCCGCGTGGCCCCGCTCCGAATGGCCGTCGTCGGTCCGGGCGAGCAGGTGCAGATGGGCGAGGAAGATCGGAGATGGGGACCAGTCGACGCCGGCCTGGATCTGGGCCGCGGCGGCGTCGGCCTCCAGGGGGTTCGCGGCCTTCGTCGTGCCCCGGACGTCGGCAAACCCGCTCACCTGGAGGGAGTCGTCGCAGTGGACCGTGGGTGAGAGCGAGAGGGCCGACACGGCGAGGACGAGCGGGGCGACGTTCCTCACGCCTCCGAAACCCCGGACTGGCTCTTCGTGGATCCGCCGGCGAAGAAGAGCCGAAAGGTGATGCGGGCGGGGCCGAGGGCGATGACGTCGCCGTCCTTCAAGATCTCCAACCCCGTGATCTTCCGGTCCCCGAGCCTCGTGCCGTTCTTGCTCTGCAGGTCTTCGAGGGTCGCCTGCTCTCCCCGGACACGGATGATGGCGTGCCGGCGCGAGACGTCCTCGGAATCGATGAAGACCACCGACTCGCGGCTCCGGCCGAGAACGTTGTCGCCCTCGTGGAGATCGATCTCCCGACGGTCCCAATAGAGGCGGCAGACCGTGTCACCGCTCCCGGTCATGGCGACGGCCGGAGAGGGGGCGTCCGAGGCGCTGCCGGCAAACGCGTAGCCGAAGCCGTGGACGGTCCTGATGAGACGGGAGGTCGCGGCGCCGTCGGCGAGGGCCGCGCGGATCTCCTTGACGACCCCCGCCAGCGTGGCCTCCGACACGAACGACGACGGCCACACCCGAGCGTGACAGTCCGCCTTGGACACCGCGCGCGGCCGGTTCTCGAGGAGCAAACCCAGGAGCTCGAATGCCTTGGGCGACAGGCGCACGACGTCGCCGCCGCGGTGGAGCTCGCGGGTCTCGGAGTCGAAGCGAAATTCGGCGAACGCGAGACGCAAATCCGGCTCGAACCGTGCGGGTTCGAGCCGGAGTCTAGCACGACGACCTCAGTGCGCCGGCTGCAGACCGTGTTCCATGTCGTAGTTGGCGACGGCCACTCCTATCGCCTGTCCGTCGTCGCAGGCCGACCGGAAATGGATGCCGGCAAGGGTCCGTGCGTGGCCTCGTCCATGTGCCCGATGCCGCCGAAGATAGGCGTCGTGACCCCGCGAGTCTTGGGACTTTCTCGGCGTTTTAGGGGGTTCTCTTGGGATCGTGCCGCACCTGAAGAATCGTTCAGGATCTCTTCAGGAACTCCCCGCATCGTTCCGCCTTATCATCCGGACTCCTGCAAATGCGGATCCTGGTGGTCGAAGACGAGCCCAAAGTGGCCCTGGCGCTGAAGGACGGACTCGAGCGCGAGGCCTACGCGGTAGCCGTGGCGCACACCGGCGAGGAGGGCTACTTCCTCTTGAACTCCGCCTCCTTCGACCTCGTCGTGCTGGACATCATGTTGCCGGGGCGCGACGGCCTGGAGGTTCTCGCGACGCTGCGGACGCGGGACCGCGGCCTTCCCGTCTTGATCCTCACGGCCCGCGACACCGTCGAGGACCGGGTGCGGGGGCTGGACGCCGGAGCCGACGACTACCTCATGAAGCCCTTCGCCTTTCCGGAGCTCCTCGCCCGTGTGAGGGCCCTTCTCCGCCGGGGGCGGACGGATCAGGCCGCTCACTTCAAGGTCGGCGACCTGGAGCTGGACGTGCCGGCGCGCGGCGTGAGCCGCGCGGGCCAGGTTCTCGACCTGACCGCCCGCGAGTTCGACCTCCTCGCCTATCTCCTTCGCCACCAGGGTCGGGTCGTCTCCCGCGAGATGCTGACGCGGGACGTGTGGAAGGAGCCCGGCCGCGGGACGCCCCTCGACAACGTCATCGACGTGCACGTCGCCCGGCTTCGGCGGAAGGTCGACGATCCCTTTCCGACGAAGCTGATCCATACCGTGCGGGGCGTCGGCTTCGTGGTGAAGGAAGGGTCGGCGTGACGATGCGCCTGGGCCCACGCCACGTCAAGACGCGACTCACCCTCTGGTACGCGGCCGTCCTCACGGGGGTTCTCGTCCTCTTCGCCTGCGTGACCCTGGCGCTTCTCTATTTCTCGTTGCGCCGCGAGCTGGACGCGGTCCTCCACGCGGAGTACGAAGAAGTCGAGGAGCGCCTTCATCACGGCGTGTACGACCGGGCCCGCTCCGGCGACAAGGAGGGCTCGAGGGACCTCCGGGAGCGGGTCGAGGTCTGGTCGACGGAGGGAGACCTGCTCTACCGCAGCCCACGCATGGGCGAGGAGGCTCTGGGAGATCCGCCGACGGGAGCGACGCGAATGTCTCCGGTCACGCGCCGGTTGCGCGACGGGACCGTTCTACGCGTCCTCAACGGCCTCGAGCGCAGCGGAGGCACGCGGGTCCTCCTCCGTGTGGCCTTGAGCGAGACGGCCATGCTGCACCAGTGGCACCGACTGCTCCTGGGCTTCCTGCTCGGGTTGCCGGCCGCCGTGGCGGTTGCCGGGATCGGAGGGCACTGGCTGGCGCTCCGGGCGCTTTCGCCCCTCGACCGGATGGCGCGCCAGGCGGAAGGCTTGACCGCGGAGAGCCTGGGCTCGCGGCTGACGGTCGACAACCCGGACGACGAGCTCGGGCACCTGGCCCGCGTGTTCAACCTGTCCCTCGCGCGGATCGAGGAGTCGTTCGCCCAGCTTCGGCGCTTCACCGCCGACGCTTCCCACGAGCTCCGGACGCCGCTGACCGCGATCCGGGCCGTGGGCGAGGTCGCACTCCAGGGGGACCAGACTCCGGCACGGTATCGGGAGGCCATCGGCAGCATGCTCGAAGAGGTCGACCGCCTCTCGCGCCTCGTCGAAACGCTGCTCCTGCTCTCGCGAGCCGACGCCGGAGTCGAGATCCAGCGCCAGGACCTGGGGCTGTTCGACTGGGTTCGCGACACCGCGCTCCTCCTCGAGGCCTTGGCGGAGGAGAAGGCCCAGCGGATCGACGTCCAGGGGGATCCCGCCATTCATCTGGAGGCCAATGCGCTCCTACTGCGGCAAGCCTTCACGAACCTGATCGACAACGCCGTCAAGTACGCGCCACGGGGATCGGTCATCGCCATCGCCGTCCGCCGGAACGGCGACGCCGAGGCGGTCGTCGACGTGACGGACGAGGGACCGGGAATCGCTCCCGAGCACGTCTCCCACGTCTTCGACCGCTTCTATCGAGTGGATGACGCGCGATCCCGGGACGAGGGGGGCGCCGGCCTCGGCCTCTCGATCGCGCGTTGGGCCGTGGAGGTCCACGGCGGTCACATCGAGCTCAGGAGCGAGGTCGGCAAGGGAAGCACGTTCAGCGTCGTCCTCCCTGCAAGGAGTCACCGTGTGTAAGACGCAGATGCCCCGGGTTCTCGCTCTTGTCGCCCTGGGCGCGCTCGACGCTGCCGCCCAGACCGCGCCCGAGAGGCTGACCCTGGGGGACTGCCTTCAGCGCGCCCTCGCCAGCCATCCCGCCGTCGCGGTGGCGCGCGCGCAGACCGACATCGCGGACCTGGGCGTCCGGCAGGCCAAGGCCGCGTTCCTTCCTCAAGCGCGGCTGAACGGCGCCTTCACCTACAACACCCCGTCCTCCCTGGGGCCCGACCTGCCCACCTACGCGGCGCTCAACGGCGTCCGCGAATACCTGGGCGTCGCCACCGCGTCCGTGGAGCTGGACACGTCGGGCCGGCTGCGAGCTGCGCGCTCGAAAGCACAGGCCGACTTCACCGCCGCCAGGGCGGGCGTCGGGATCGCCGAACGCGACCTGAGGCGACAGGTCGCGGGCGCCTACTACCGCACCCTCCTGGCCGAGCACCTGGCCGCCGCCGCTCGAGACGCGCTCGCCGAATCGAGCGCCTTCGAGGCGCGGGTGAAGCTCCTGTTCGGCGACGGCGAGGCCGCTCGCGCCGACGTCGTCAAGGCGTCGTCTCAGACGGCCTTCCTGGAGCAGTCGGTGACGGCCGCCGACCTGGACCTCGAGATGGCGCGCCACGAGCTGCTGGCATTCTGGACGGCCGACGTCGGCTCGCCCGTGGAGCTGGCGGACGCCCTGGAGGAGACCCCTCAGGAGCCCCCGCCCCTTTCTTCCGTCGAGGCTCCCTTCCTGCGTCGTCCCGAGTTCGCGCTTCTCGACGCCCAGCGCGAGGGGTTCCTCGCGGCCTCGAGGCAGGCCCGCGACCAACGCCGGCCCCAGGCGAATGCGTCGTTCCAGTACGGGTTCGATTCCCTCCACTTCGACAGCCGCGAACGAGGGTGGGCCGCCTTCGTCACCCTGGACATCCCGGTCTTCGACTGGTCCGCCGGGAAGAACGCCGCGCGCCAGCTCGAGCTGCAGGCGGAGCAGGTCGACACGACGCGGCGGGGGGCCGAGCGCCTCTACTCCAGGGAGTACGAGGACGCCGCGTCGCGTGTGAGGTCCCTCCACGCGCAGATCGCGGCCACCCGCGCGCAACGCTCCCTGTCGGAGGAGAACCTGCGCCTCAGCCGCATCCGCTACGAGGGAGGCGAGGGGCCGGCCCTGGACGTGCTCGCGGCCCAGACCCAGCTCGCGCAGGCCCGGACCAACCTCTACACGACCCTCGCCCGCTATCTCGAGAGCCGAGCCGACCTCGAGCTCGCCGCCGGAAGGTGATTTCCATGAACCGAGCCACAACCGCCCTCCTCGCCCTGCTCGTGCTCGGCGGCTGCCGAGCCGGCCAGGAGGAGCCCGAGGCCAAACCCCTCGTGACCGTCACGATCGCCAAAGCCCAGATGGCCGACGTCCAGGCGAGCGTCCGGGCTCCCGCCGTCGTCCATCCTCGTACAGCAGGCCGGCGTCGCGTCACGGATCACTGCCCCCGATCCTCGAGCTATTCGCGGCGAAGGGGGACCGTGTCGCGGCCGATGCCAAGCTCGCCCGCCTCGACAGCCGCGACCTGACGGCGCAGCGAGCGGACGCCCTGGCCGCGATGCGTCAGGCCCAGGTCGCGGCCGATCGCCGAGCTCATCTCTTCCAGGAGGGGCCATTCCCGAGCGCGATCTCCTGACGTCCCAGACCGAGCTCGTCCAGCTGAAGGCGCGCCTCGAGTTGATCGAAACGCAGCTCACGTTCGCGGAGCTTCGAAGCCCGTTCGCCGGGCAGGTCACCGAGCAGTTCCTCTACCCCGGGGACATGGCCCAGCCGAGCACGCCCGTCTTCACCGTGGCGGACATCGAGGTGGTGGTCGCCCGAGCCCAGGTGCCCCAGGGCGACGCGGTCTCGTTCCGCACGGGCCTCGGCTGCGCCTTCCTTCCGGGCAACAACGAGGGGGACCCGTTTGCGGGGCGCCTGTCGGTCGTCAATCGCGCGGTGGACGCCGCGCGGCAGACGGTCGAGGCCTGGTGCGAGATCCCGAACGCCGCGGGCCGGCTCCTGCCCGGAACCTTCGGGGAGCTGCGGGTCAAGACGGGTCCGGCGACCCGAGGCCTCGTGGTCCCCACGGGCGCGGTCCAGCTCGCCGAGGGCACGCGCACGGGCGCGGTGTTCGTCGTCGACAAGGACGACGTCGCCCACCGGAAGGAGGTCGAGGCCGGCGCCACGTTCGACGGCCAGATCCAGATCCTGAAGGGTCTGGGCGAGGGCGAGACCGTGGTCGTGGAGGGAGCCTACGCGCTTCCCGACGGCGCGTCGGTGCGGGTCAAGGACACGTCCACGGAATCCAAGAAGGACGAGGCGTCCGAGAAGGACGAGAAGTGACCGATCGTCTCGGCGAGTTCGTCGAGAGGCACAGCCGGGCCCTGCTGCTCGTCGTGCTGAGCTTCGCCCTGGCCGGCGTCGTCTTCGCCCTCCGGCTCCCCATCGCGATCTTTCCCCAGACCGACTTTCCCCGCATCTCGATCCGCGCCGAGAACGGCATCGCCCCCGTGGACATCCAGATGCTCACGGTCACGCGCCCCATCGAGCAGGCCGTGCGCCTGGTGCCCGGTATCACCGACGTCCGCTCGATCACGGGCCGCGGCTCGACCGAGATCAACGTCTTCTTCCGCTGGGACGTGGACATCCTGAACGCCCTGCACCTGGTCCAGGGGGAGATCGCGCAGATCGTCCCGAGCCTCCCGCCGTCGACGCGCTTCACGACCCGGCGCCTCACGTTCTCGGTCTTCCCGATGATCGGCTTCAGCATCACGTCCCCCAAGCGGAGCCTGACCGAGCTCTGGGAGCGCGCCTACTACGACGTCGCCCCGCGCCTCTACGGCCTGCCCGGGCGTCGCCGAGGCGCGCATCGTGGGCGGCCGCCGGCCGGAGTACCACGTCCTCGTCGACCCGGGGCAGCTCAACGCCTACGGCCTGCCCCTCACGAAGGTGGTGGACGCCCTCAAGCAGCACCAACACGATCACGCGCCGCGGGCATGATCCAGGAGAACTACCACCTCTACCTCGCGACGGTCACCGGTCTCTTGCGGGACAAGGAGCAGATCGAGAACACGGTCGTGGACGTGGTCAAGGACACGCCCGTGCTCGTCAAGAACCTGGCGACGGTGGTCCCCGGCGAGGAGCCCACCTACAACATCGTGACCGCCAACGGCCGTCCGGCGGTCCTCGTCAACGTGATGCAGCAGCCCGACGGCAACGCCGTCCAGATCGCCGACGCCGTCAACGCCGAGCTCGCCGCGATCCGCAAGACCCTGCCGCCGGACATCGCAGGTCGAGACGTTCTACGACCAGTCGATCCTCGTGCGCGATTCGATCGCGAGCGTGACCGAGAGCATCCTGATCGGCCTCGCCCTGTCGGTCGCGGTCCTGATCGGCTTCCTCAAGCGCTGGCGCACCACGCTGGTGGCGGCCGTGGTCATCCCGGTCGCCATCCTGGTCACCGTCGTGTTCCTGAAGCTCTTCGACATGAGCTTCAACCTGATGACCCTCGGGGGCCTGGCCGCCGCGGTCGGCGTGGTCATCGACGACGCCATCGTCATCGTCGAGAACATCGTCCTGCACCTCTCCCTCGGGCAGTCGCCCAGGGACGCGGCCAAGAGCGCGATCCGCGAGCTGACCCCGGCCCTCATCGGCTCGACCCTCACGCCCATCGTGGTCTTCGCCCCGCTGGTGTTCCTGGGCGGCGTGACCGCCGTCTTCTTCCGCGCGCTGGCCTTCGCCCTCGTCACCGCGCTCTTCGCCTCGCTGTTCCTGGCGATCTTCTTCACGCCCGTCCTGGCGCGGCTCATTCTCCGGCCGCACGCGGGTCCGGCCGAGACGGACCTCGAGAAGGCGGAGGAGGCGGAGGCAGGGCCCATCCTGCGCTGGTTCGTCGCGCGCTACGAGCGCGCCCTCCACTGGTGCCTCGCCCACAGCCGCTCCGTGCTGGCGGGGGCCGCCCTCGTCCTCGCCGGCTCGGTGCTCCTCTACCTCAACCTCGGCAGCGGGTTCCTGCCCGAGATGGACGAGGGCGCCTTCGTGCTCGACTACATCACCCCCGCCGGCACGTCCCTCGAGGAGACGAACCGCATGCTCCTCGAGATCGAGCGGTTCCTCCGCGAGACGCCGGAGGTCGAGAGCTACTCGCGGCGCACGGGCGCCCAGCTCGGGCTTGTCCATCGCCGAGCCGAACACCGGGGACTTCCTGGTGAAGCTCAAGCGGAAACGCTCGCGCTCCCTCGAGGAGGTCACGACCGAGCTGCGCCACAAGATCGTCCGCGCCCAGCCCGCCGTCGACGTCGAGTTCCCCCACATCCTGGAGGACCTGATCGGCGACCTGGCCTATTCGCCCCAGCCCATCGAGGTCAAGATCTTCAACGTCGACGCCGCCGACCTACGAGCGCGTCGCCGAGGCGGTCGAGGAATGGCTCCCCAAGGTGAAGGGCGTCGTCGACGTCGTGAACCAGAACTTCGTCATCGGGCCCGCGGTCAACTTTCGCGTCGACGGCGAGAGGGCGCGGCGCGTGGGGTTCGAGGTGAGCGACGTGGCCAGCCTCGCGTCAGCGATCCTCGACGGCCAGGTGGCCTCGGAGATGGTTCGAGGGCGACCGGCTGATCGGGATCCGCGTGCGCTACCCCGAAGCGTACCGCTCCTCGACGGAGAAGCTGAAGACCCTGCTCGTGACCTCGCCGACCGGGCAGACCGTTCCCCTCTCGAGCATCGCGCCACGTCGAGGTGGAGGAGGGGCAGACGGAGATCCATCGCGAGAATCTGCGCGACCTCGCCGCGGTGACCGCGCGGCTCGAGGGTCGCGACCTCGGCTCGGCGATCGCCGAGATCCGCCGCCGCCTCTTCAAGGAGGTGGAGATCCCCGCCGGCACCGACATCGAGTTCGGCGGGCTGTACCAGGTCCAGCGGGAGTCGTTCCTGGGCCTCACCCAGGTGCTGCGTGCTCTCGGTCCTTCTCATCTTCGTCATCCTGGTCTTCGAGTTCCGGTCCTTCTCGCACCCGATCGCGATCCTGGCGGCGACGATCCTGTGCGGCTCCGGCGCGCTCCTCGCCCTGTTCCTCACGGGCCAGACCCTCAACATCTCCTCGTTCATGGGCGCGATCATGGTCGTCGGCATCGTCCACAAGAACGGCATCCTGATGCTCGACGCCGAGCAGCACTTCTCGGGGCTGGGACTGCCGCTGCGCGAGGCGGTCTTCCAGGCGGGCCGCCGGCGGCTGCGCCCCATCCTGATGACCGCGCTCGCCACGGTCTTCGGGATGCTGCCCCTGGCCCTCGGCGTCGGCTCGGGAGCCCAGCTTCTTCAACCGCTGGCGATCGCCGTGATCGGCGGCGTGACGGTTTCCATGATCCTGTCGTTGCTCGTCACCCCGGTCCTCTTCTGCCTGCTGCGCGAGCGCGGGCTCTGATTTCGGAGGAATTCCATGCGCATTCGCGCTCGGTTCCGTCCTTCTCTCCTGCGGCTTGCTCATCGCAGGTTCCGTCGTCTCGGCCCAGGACTACAAGGTCGATCAAGAAGGCGGCTCTGGGCGGGGACGGCGGCTGGGACTACCTGAAGGTGGACGCCGAGGCGCGGCGCCTCTACATCTCGCGGAGCACCCGGGTGATGGTCGTCGACGCCGACACCCTCGCGCCCGGTGGGCGAGATCCCGGACACGCCCGGCGTCCACGGCATCGCCATCGCCAGCGACCTCGGCCGCGGCTTCACGAGCAACGGCCGCGACGACACGCGTGACGATCTTCGAGCTGGGGACGCTGAAGCCCCTCGGCCACGTCAAGACCGGCACGAACCCCGACGCGATCCTCTACGACGTCCTCACCCACCGGGTCTTCGCCTTCAACGGCCGCAGCGGCGACGTGACGGTGATCGACGCCAAGGAGGGCACGGTCGCGGGGACGATCCCGATCGGCGGGAAGCTGGAGTTCGGCGTGACCGACGGCGCCGGGCGCATCTTCGTGAACGTCGAGGACAAGGGCGAGATCGCGGTCCTGGACGCGCGGGTCATGAAGGTGCTCGCCCGCTGGCCCCTCGGCGGATGCGAGGAGCCGAGCGGCCTGGCGCTGGACCTCGCGCACCGGCGGCTCTTCTCCGTTTGCGACAACAAGCAGATGGCGGTGGTGGACGCCGACAAGGGGCGCGTCGTGGCCAAGGTGGCTATCGGCGGCGGCCCCGATGCGCGCCGGCTTCGACCCCGAACGGCAGATCGCGTTCTCGTCGAACGGAGAGGACGGGACCCTCACGGTGGTCCACGAGAGCACGCCGGACAAGTTCGAGGTGGTCCAGACCGTGGCGACGCAGCGGAGCGCCCGGACCATGACCCTCGACCCCAAGACCCACAACGTCTATCTGGTCGCGGCGGAGTTCGGGGCGACGCCGCCGGCCACGCCGGAGCAGCCGAGGCCACGTCCTCCGGTCCTCCCCGGCTCCTTCACTGTCCTGGTCGTGGGTCGGCCGTAGAGGCGGCGGCGGTCCCGCACGGCGTCGTGTGGAGGGCGCCCTCGAGGTCGACGCTGAACTCGCAGACGCCTCCGAGCGGAACCGGCCTCCCGTCCCGGCTCCCTCGAAAGCGGACGACGGCGGCCGACTCTTCGACCTCCACCTCGGCGAAGCCGAACTCCGACTGCGCCCGGCTGGCAGGGGAGTTCGAGCCGGCGGCCGCGCTCGTGAACGTCCCGCGAGCCGGATCGGCCGCCGCGACGGGCTTCGTCTCGGTAGCGGCGCCGGAGATCACCTGGACGGGGTCATGCGGCGACGGGCGATCGAGGAGCTGGAGGCTGTGCTCGTGTCCCGAAAGGGCCAGTTGCACTCGGACCCCCGAAGCTTCGATCGCCCGGCCCGCCGCTTCGACGTATTCCCGGTAGCGTGTGGAGCAGGTGTCCTGGATGGCCAACGGGGAGAGATGGCGCTCGATCCAGGGCCAGCTTTCGCAGGAGTGGCCGTAGTTGCCGTGATGGCCGACGGCGCGAAGGGGGTGGTGCATGGCGACGAAGCGCCAGCGCACCGTCGGGTCGTCGGCCCGGGACCGGAGCAGCGTCGTGAGGGCCTCGAGGCTCTCCCCTGAATAGCGCGGGCCGAGCCCGACGACGCGCGCGGAATCGAAGAAGACGACCTGGAGGCGCGCTCCCGGACCGACCTCGTAGACCGCCTCCTCGGGCCACCAGTAGTGGTAGGTCCACTGCGGGATCTCCTTCTCTCGCGCGTTGCCGATGGTCGTGAAGCCGAAGGGTTGGACGAGGAAGAACTGGTAGTAGTCGTGGTTCCCGGCAACGGCGTGGACGCGGTCCGGCGGGAGCAGGCCATTGAAGTGCCGGAGCACCGCGTCGCGCTTCTCCTGCCAGTGGCTCTCGTTCAGGCCCCGGGGGTAGAAGTTGTCCCCCAGGAAAACGAGGGCGTCGAAGGGGCTCGCCTCCGTGACGCCGCCCGCCTGGATCCGGGACAGGGCCTCGCCGAGGCAGCCCAGGGGTTGCCGCTCGGCGCCGAAGCAAGGGATCGGATTCGGCGGCGCATCGTCGCCCTGATCGCCGACGAGCGCGATCCGAACGGCCCCGTGGACGGGGAGCGCCAGCCAGATCGCCACCGCCACCGTCCACGTCCCCAAACGCCGCCGCCTGACAGCCACGCCCAGACGGTATCCGACGATCGTCTCTGCCGGCAAGCGGCGGACCGACGCCGCTCTTCGACTAGACGGAGGCTCCGCGCCGGGCTAGATTCCCCTGTGCGCTGCCGGCAATCCCCGACGCTGCGATGAGGGTCGCGAAGGTCGTGGGACCGCTGCTTCTCCTGGCCTTCTCGGTGCTCGTCACCCTCACGCTGGCCGAGGGGTTCTTTACGCTGCTGCTCGTCAAGCCCTCCCTGCTCCGGGGGCTGCCCGCGACCACCGTGAGCCACGTGCGCCGCTACTACCTCGCTCACGACCGCAACATGATCCAGGCCATGAGGGAATGCGCCCGCTTCGATCCCGAGCTGTTCTACACGTTGCGTCCGGGCACGTTCCGGTTCAGGAACCGCGAGTTCGATACCGAGTTTCGGGTGAACAGCCTGGGAGTGCGCGACGACGAGTCGGCCCTTGGAGCGCCCCAGGTCGTCGTTCTCGGCGATTCGTACGCCATGGGGTGGGGCGTCGCGCAGGCCGACACCATAGCCAAGACCATCGAGCGCGAGACCGGGCTCCGTGCCTTGAACGCCGGCATCGCCTCCTATGGCACGGTTCGCGAGATGCGGTTGCTCGACCGCGTGGACACCACGGCCCTCCGCGATCTGGTGATCGTGTACTGCAACGACGACGTCATCGAGACACGGCCGTTCATGAGCCACGGCGAGTTCAGCGTGGGCGACGCCGGCCACTACGAGGAGGACGTGCGACGAGCGGAGCGCCGCAAACGGTATTGGTTCGGCCGCCGCACCGTCGAGTTCCTCCACGACGTGTTGGCGCCCGCGGCGGACGTGGGCCCGCGCCCCGTCAGCCCCGAGAGCGAAGCGCGCTACTTCGCGAACGCCGTCCTTCACGCGGGCCGCACGGATCTTTCCCGCGTCCGGATCATCGCCCTCGAGGTGTCGCAGTCGAGGACCATCGACAGCCATTTCGCCCTCGCCGTGCGCAAGGAGGTTTCCGCGGACACGTATCCGGCCCACGTCCGCAACATGATCGTCGTCGACCTCGTGGGGAAGCTGAAGCCGGAGCACTACTACGATCTCGACGACCACCTCCGCCCCGAAGGACAGCACGCGGTCGCCGAGGCCGTGGTCGAAGTCCTCCGCGCGGGTGCGCGGCCCTGAACGGGATCCGGACGCGCGCGCGCCTCGGCCTCGCCGCGGTGCTCCTCTTCGCGGCCCTCGTCCGGCTTCCGTTCTGGGTCGAAGCGCTCCGCACGCCGATCGACGGCGACACGGCGATCGTAGGCCTGATGGCGCGCCATCCGCTTCGATCCGCGACCCTCTGGGGCCAGCCCTACGGGTCGCCCCTCGATGGCTGGGCGGCGATTCCGTTCGTGGTCCTCCTTGGATCGAAGGGCTCGACCCTCCGCCTCTTCTACTTCGCCCTGGGCCTCGGCCTCGTGCCGGCCGCGTACGCGCTGGGTGGGGCCCTGAACCGGCGGGCCGCGCTTCCGGCGGCGGTGCTGATGGCGTCCCCGGCTCCCTACTTCCTCCTGCTCGCCTCGGCTCCTCCGCCCCTCTATCCGACGACGCTCCTCCTTTGCGGGGCGCTGCTCACGCTGACCTTGCGTCTCGACGGGCGCCTCTCGTCGGGAGACTCGGCGAAAGGCGGCCTCGCCCTCTGGGGAGGCGTGGCCGGCCTGGCTCTCTGGACGCACCTCATGTCGGCCAGCGTCGTCGCGGCCTGCGGCGCCTTCCTCGCGCTTCGTGGGCGGAGGCGCCTCGCGACACTGTGGCCCGCCCTGGCAATGCTCGCGGCCCTCAGCGCCCCGTGGTGGGCCGGGGTCTTCAAGGACGGCTGGGCCCTGCACATCATCGCCGTCTCCAACAGGGACGAAGGGATGCTGGAGCACCTGCGCGAGGTGATGCCGACCCTTCATCGGCCCCTTCTCGGGCTGATCGGAGACCACGTGCCCCTCGTCGCGGACGATCCCCACGCGATCGTCGCCGCCCCCCGCTGGGTTTCGGCGGGTCTCGTCCTCGCGTACGGGATCGGCATCGCCATGTCGATCGGCGCGTCCCGGTTGCGGGGAGCGCCGGCGCTTCTCCTGGGTGTCGTCGCACTGACCCTGATCGCGTTCCCCTTCCCCCTGCGCGCCGATGCCCACACGATCCGCTACTTGACGGTCTGCTACCTTCCCCTCGTCTGCCTTCTCGCCTGGGCGTTCGTGGGCGGAGGCGACGATCCGGCCCGGTTGAGACGAGCATGGATCGCCGTGCTCGCCCTAGGGGTACTGCATCTCGTTGCCGGGGCGGAGCTCCTGGCGGCCTGGCGAGCCACGGATCGCAGCGGGCCCCCGTTCCTCGCCGTCGACCTGGCTCCCGTGCGTGAGGTCCTCGACGCGCACCGCATCAGGCGCGCGTACGCGTCCTACGACCTGTCCTATCGCCTGACCTTCGAGAGTGGCGAGCGCGTCGTCGCCTCGGAGCCCTGGAACGAGCGTTTCCGGCACTACCCGTTGCCGTACCTCGACGAGGTGCGCTTCGCCAAGAACGTGGCCTGGATCTTCGCTCCGGTCGCCTCGGGGGACCTGCCGACGCCGCGCGCCTTCGAGGACGAGCTGAACGCCATCGGCGGCCGATGGCAGCGGTCGCGAGCGGGGGAGAGCGAGGTGTACTACGCCTTCGAGCCCCCGTTCGGACCCATCGTGGAGCCGCTGGCTTCGGCGCGGCGTCCGAGCGCCCCAGCCCCTCGGAACCGACGACCCTCCTCCTGGCCCCGCCGCGACGCCTCGACGCCCTGAGCCTGGTGGCCGGTCTCGACGGCCCGGCCCTGGCCCGGAGCCTCGACGTCGAGGTCAGCGCGGATGGGTCGAGCTTCGAGACCGTGGCCTCACGCCGGCGCCGCGAGGAACGCCACGACCTTCGCTGGGTGGCGGGCCATCCCCAGTACGTCGTCGATCACGACCTCCTGGCGATTCCCCTGGCGGGCCGCCTCGTGGCCGCGATCCGTCTGTCTCCCTACGCTTCGACCGAGCCCTGGTCGATCGGCGAGGTCCTCCTCCATCCGATGGCGGAGCCGGCGCATCGGCCGCCGTGGGACGAGTGGCTGGATCCGGGCCTCACGTGGGCCGAGCGGCGCGAGGCCCTGGCCAGGAACCCGCGCCGCGACCGCGAAGACTGGTACTACCGGCTGCAGCTCGCGCGGCGGGCGCGCTAGTCGTCCTCGGGCCGTCCGCCGCGAGCCTTCTTGCGGGCCGCGGTGCGCCGCTTGGCCTCGAGGCGTGCGCGTTTCGCCGACGCGGTCGGGCGCGTGGGCCGACGTGGTCGCGGCCTCACGAGGGAGGCGGCCACGATCTCCCGGATTCGCCGTCGCGCGTCCTCGACGTTGCGGAACTGGTCGCGGGTTCGCTGGCTCACCACGACGAGCAGGCCGTCTGCGTCGCGCCGCCGCCGCGTCGCCTGCTCGAGGCGATCGCGGGCCGACGCCGGGAGCCCCTCGATCCTGCCGAGATCGACGCGAAGGTCGACCTTCGACGCGACCTTGTTCACGTTCTGGCCCCCGGGACCCGAGGAGCGCGCCACGCGCAGGGACAGCGCGGCGGCCGGCACGACGATGCCCGGGGCGACGAGGATCGGCTCCATGGCCGATAGTCTACAGGGCGCGGATGGCGTCGACGGGCGCCAGGCGCGAGGCGCGGAGCGCGGGATAGACGCCGGCCGACAGGCCGATGAGGATCGCGAAGCCGGCCGCCAGGGCGAGGCCCACGGGTGACACGGCGAGGCCGTCCTCGAACGCCTGTCCTGCGAGCATCGTGACGCCGTATCCGAGCAACGCGCCGATGAGGCCGCCGATCAGGGACAGGGAGACCGACTCGATCAGGAACTGGCCGAAGATGGCGCCGTCGGTCGCGCCGATGGACTTGCGCAGGCCGATCTCGTACGTCCGCTCCGAGATCGAGATCTGCATGACCGAGAAGATCCCGATGCCGCCGACAAGGAGCGAGATCGCCGCGATCGAAGCCAGCACGACGGTCCAGTTGGAGATGAGCTTGTCGACCTCCTTGCGGACCCGGACGATCTCCTCGCCGATGTTCATGATCTTGAAGTCGGAGATCCCGCGATGGCTGCGGCGCAGGAGGGCCTCGGCCTCTTTCTGGCCGTCGGTGAGCTTGTCGGTGTCCTTCACCTTGAAGGCGTAGTACGCCACCTGGTCCACGCCGGTCATGTGCTTCTTCATCGTGGACAGCGGGATGTAGATCTTGCTGTTGTCCTTCTTCATCTCGTCGTCGTTCACCTGGTTGCTGCCGAGGGAGCGCATCACGCCCACGATCCTCAGGCGAAGCCCGCGGACGAGGATCTCGCGCCCGAGCGCCTCTTCCTTGCCGTAGACCTCCTCCTTCAAGGCTCTTGCCGATCACGGCCACGGGGGCGATGTCGGCCACGTCCTGGTCCTCGATGAACCGGCCCGTCTCCGCCGAGCGGTTGCGGACGGTGCCGAAGGCGCCCGTGACGCCCTCCACCTTGACGGTCAGGTTCCGCCCGTTCACGCGGGCCGTCTCCTGCTCGCTCGAGATCACCGGGGCGATGCCCTCCATCAGCTCGGCCCCCGATTCGAGGGTCGGGAGATCGGCGGCCCGCAAGCCGCGGGAGTAGGGGCGCTTCTTCTCGAGGGCGTCGGTGCTGTTCTGCGCGACGACGAAGAGCACGCCGTCGAAGCCCAGGTCGCCCGAGCCCCTTCTGCACCGCGATGGCGAGCCCTCCGATCACCGAGACCATCACCACGAGGGACGTCGTCCCGAGGACGATCCCCACGAGGGTCAGCATCGACCGGAGCTTGTGGCTCAGGATCTCGGTGCCGGAGCTGCGGACGGCTTCGAGGGTGTTCATGTCACTCGTACCGCAAGGCCTCGATGGGGTTGAGGCGAGCGGCCTTCACCGCCGGGTAGAAACCGAAGACGATGCCGACCACCACGGCGAACGAGAGGCCGGTCAGCATCATGCCGGCCGAGAGGACCACCGGCTGCTGGATGAGGTCGCTCATGACCCGAGCGAACCCGCCGCCGAGGGCGACCCCCAGGACGCCGCCGAAGATCGTGACCACCACGCTCTCGACCAGGAACTGCGCCATGATGTTGAGGCCGGTGGCCCCGAGCGCCTTCCGCGTGCCCACCTCGCGCACCCGCTCGTTGAACGAGGCGAGGAGGATGTTCATGATCACGATGCCACCCACGAGGAGGGAGATCGTGCCGCAGACCATGAACGTGACGTCGTAGATCTTGTTCTGCTCCTGCATCTGGCGCATGCGATCGGCGCGGTTGAAGATGTCGAAGTCCTCGACGCCGGCCCGGTTCCGGCGGAGCAGCGTGCCGACCTCGGCCATGGCCTTGTCCATCTCCTTGATGTCCCGGACCTGGACGTTCATGTAGGCGATCTTCTGCTCGCGGCGGTCCCCGGACATCCGGTTCAGCATCGTGGTGATGGGGACGAACATCATGCGGTTCATCCAGTCGAGGGCGTTGTCGTTGGCCGAGTTGAAGTAGAACTCCTTCTTCTTCATGACGCCGACGACGGTGTAGCTGCTGCCGCCGATGGAGATCGTCTCTCCGATGGCGGGCCTCCCGCCGAAGAGCTGTTCGCGACGCTCCGAGCCCAGGACGACGACCTTGGCGCTCCGAGCCAGGTCTTCCGCCGTGATGAAACGCCCCTCGGCGGGCCAGAAGTTGTACATGGGCGCGTAGGCGAAAGTGTCACCGGACACGTCGAGAAGCTTTTCGAAGCCCGGGCTCTTCACCAGCTCCTGACGCTGCATCGTGGGCTCGACCAGATCGAGGGTCGTGGCCTGGGCGAGTAGCGACTGCGCGTCGTCGTAGGTGAGGCCCTTCGACCGCTTCTCGGCGGCCGACTGGGTGACGCTCTTGGCCTCCTTGTTCTCGACGCGCATCTTCCGGATGCCGCCGGTCTCGTCGAAGAACTTCATGGCCTGGCGTCGGCCCCCGTCGATGAGGCCGAGGGTCGCCACGACGGACCCGACCCCGAGGATGATCCCGACGAGCTGGAGGAGGCTCCGGCTGCGGTGGGTGTTGATGTCCACGACGCCGTCCACCACCGACTCCCACAGCGACGCCAGGTACTTCTTCATCGGCTGCCCGTTGATCGTGTCGGCTTCGACGGCGCCGTCGACGATGCGCACGACGCGCTGGCACTGCTCGGCGACCCGCGGGTCGTGGGTGACGATCACGATGGTCTCGCCGCGTTCGTGCATCTCGTGGAACATCTGGAGAATCTCGGTCCCCGTCTTGGAGTCGAGGTTGCCCGTGGGCTCGTCGGCGAGGATGAGGGACGGGCCCATGACGATCGCGCGGGCGATGGCGGCCCTCTGTCGCTGCCCTCCCGAGAGCTCGGCCGGCCGGTGCTTCGCGCGCTCGCCGAGGCCCACGCGGGCCAGCGCGGCCATCGCGCGCTCCCGACGGTCCGCGCTCCCGACGCCGGCGTAGAGGAGGGGCAGCTCCACGTTCCTGATGAGCGAGGCCTTGGGCAGGAGGTTGAAGGTCTGGAAGACGAAGCCGATCTTGCGGTTCCGCACGCCGGCGAGCTGGAAGCTCGACATCGACGACACGTCCTGGCCGTCGAGGAGATACGTCCCCGAGGAGGGGGCGTCGAGGCACCCCAGGATGTGCATGAGCGTCGACTTGCCCGAGCCCGAGGGGCCGATGATGGCGACCATCTGGCCCTTCTCGACGGTCAGGTCGATCCCGCGGAGGGCCTGGACCGCCAGCTCTCCGGCGTCGTACGTCTTGGTGATCGCCGAGAGCTGCATCAGCGCCGATGCGGCCGCCGCCGTCCGCCCTTCGGGGCGAGCCTCCACCGCACCCAGGGTCAGGACGAGGCCCGCGGTGGCCGAATCACTCACGGTCCTTCTTCTCCTTGGGCCGGGTGGGGTCCTCCACGGCCACTTCCTCGCCGGCCTTGAGGCCCGACACCACCTGGACCTTGTCGACGCTCGCGAGGCCGGTCTCCACCTCGCGGATGTCGAACTTCTCCTTCCACTTGTCCTTGTCCTCGAGCTTGGCGCGCCGGCGTGTCCTTGGGGCTGGCGGCGAAGACCTTGGAGAGGAAGCTCGGCGACTGCGAGACCTGGGGCGCGGGAGCCTTCTTGATGTAGACCATCTCCTTCTCGTCCTTCCGGAAGAGGGCCTCCACCGGGACCGTCAGGACCTTCTCGCGCTTCTCTCCGACGACGTCGATGTTGGCGGTCATGCCCGTGCGCAGCTCGGCGCCCTGGCGATCGATGGCGATCTCGACGTCGAAGACCTTGACCTTCTCTTCGAGGCGGGCGGCGGGAGCGATCCGCTTGATCGTCCCGGCGAATTTCACCTTCGGATACGCGTCGAGGGAGATCTTCACCGGCTGGTTGAGGCGCACCTTTCCGATGTCCACCTCGTTGACGCCGGCCTTGATGATCATGGTCCCCACGTCGGCCACCGTCATCAGGACGGTCCCGGCGTTGAAGGAGGAGACGCCGGAGGTCACGGTGTCGCCCAGCTCGACGGGCCGGCGGATGACCACGCCGTCCATCGGGGACGAGACGTTGAGGTGCTGAGCCGTTCCCGCTGCCGCCAGGGCGATGGGGATGCCGCTCTCTTCGACGATCTTGTACTTCTCGGCGGCGGAGTCGTACGTCGCCTTCGCGGAGCGGTACCGCGTCTCGCTCTCGAGCCCGGATTGTGCCGAGAGCAGGCCCTGGTTGAGGAGGCCCTGGTTCCGCTCGAAGGTGGCTTTCGCCTCGTTCAGGGCGATCTCGGACTCGTGGACGGAGTTCTTGACCTGGGACAGGTCGCGGGCCTGGTTCACGTCGGGCTCCACCCGGGCCAGGACCTGGCCGACCTTGACGGCGTCTCCCTCGCGGACCAGGAGCTCGACCACCTTGCCCGAAAGGACGGACTTGACGTCGACCTTGACCTGCGGCTCGACGGAGCCCACCTCGGTGACGCGCACCTGCACGTCGGCCACCTCGGCCTTGGCGGTCTTGGTCTTGTTCTTGTCTTCCTCGGGGGCTCCCTTCGGCTTGAGGGCCCAGCCTGCCCCAAGGGCGAGGACGGCTATGCCCCCGATCCACCACCACTTGCGCGTTCGCTTCCCGTTCGCCTTGGCCATCGTCCGCCCCCCTCCGGCCGCCTGCAGGGCGGCACTCTCGCTGATGTCATGTGTACTAACGTCGCGGCGGGGTGTCCGGTTCCGGGAATGTCAACGTCTGTCAACGCGCCGGGTCGATCCGCAGCTCCACGGTGGTCCCGAGGCGCAGGGGGGTGGGTTCCAGGAAAGCAACCTTGATGGCCAGGATGCGTGTGTCGGTGGGCCGTCCCGGGTCCTGGGGTTTCAGGCGCCGCAAGGTGACGGAATCGGGGATTTCCTCGACGCGCCCCTTCCAGCTGCGGCCCGGGAACCCGTCGGAGGTGATGGCCACCGGAGCGCCGATGGCCAAGGCCCCTGCGTCGGCCTCGTCCGCCTCGCCTTCGATCCGCAGCCGCTTGAGATCGGCCAGCGTCACGATCCGGGCTCCGCTCTCGATCGTCTCCCCGCCCTGGGCGTGGCGCGCGACCACCGTTCCGGCGATCGGCGCCAACACGCGGGTCTTCCGGATCTGCGCGTCGTACCGGGAGACAGTGGCGCGAGCCGTCTCGGCGCGCGCGCGAGCCGTCTCGACGTCGCGCTTCGCCTGATCCAGGTCGTGGGCGGCGAGGATCTGCTGGTCGGAGAGATCCTGTCGGCGCTTGAGGTTCAGCTCGGCGAGGCGCACCTCCGCCTCCAGCTCCGTCACGTGGGTTCGGGCTTCCTCGAGGGAGGCGTGGAGCTCCTCGGACTCGAGCTCCGCGAGAAGCTCCCCCTTGGCGACGGCCTGTCCCTCTTCGACCAGGACGCGGACGAGGCGGCCGCTTCGTTCGGCACCCACCACGACCTCGCCTCCGGGGTAGGTGACGACGCGCCCTTCGGCTGCGACCGGCCGGTACGGGGCCCGGGCGGCAGGAGGCGTTGCCGCGCTTGCGGCCGCGACGGTAGCCCGTGCTCCGCCCGCCTGAAGGACGAGGGCTCCGCCGAGTCCCGCCGCCGCCACGCCCACGATCGCCCAGGTTCTTCCCCTCATGGCCCCTCTCCCTCCGCGTCTCGTGCTTCTCACGCCGCCAGCCGGCCGTCGCGGATCCCGACGACCCGGTCCGCCACGGCGCGGACCTTGGGATCGTGGGTCACGACGACGAGCCCCTTGTTCTCGGATTTCGCCAGGTCTCGGAAGAGCTCCAGGATCTGCACGCCGACCGCGGTGTCGAGGTTGGCGGTCGGCTCGTCGGCCAGGATGACCTGCGGCCCTCCCGCCAGGGCGCGGGCGATGGCGACCCGCTGCTTCTGCCCGCCCGACAGGTCCCGCGGCAGGAAGTTCAGGCGATCGCCGAGGCCGACGCGCTCCAGGACGCTTCGAGCTTCGACCTCCGCGGCTGGGCCGGCGATTCCCTTGACGTTGAGCGAGTACTCCACGTTCTCCAGGGCCGTCAGGGCCGGGAAGAGGTTGAACTGCTGGAAGACGAAGCCGATCGACCGCCGCCTCACGCCGCGGAGGATCTCGGGCCGGTCCGACGGGACGGGCTTTCCGGCAATCGTGATGCGACCCGAGGTCGGCGTGAGGATGCACCCCATGATCGACAGGAGCGTCGTCTTCCCCGAGCCCGGAGGGACCCTCGAGAGCGACGACCTCGCCGGCGCCCACGTCCAGCGAGACTCCCTTCAGCACCTCGACGGGCTGCGATCCTTCGTCGAACGTCTTCACCACGTCGCTCGCGGACAGGACGGGGGTTCCCATGGCCTCCTCGCGGTCAGGTGCGGAAGACGAGGGCCGGGTCGATACCGGCCACTCGCCTGAAGGAGAGCATCGCGGCTCCCAGGCACATCACCACCGTGCCGACGAAGACCGTCGCGGCGAACGCCGGTGAGATGAGGACGTTGAGGTAGAGCTTGGCCATGGCGGGGCGCATCGCCAGGGACAGCAGCCCTCCGAGGGCGAAGCCCACGACGGCGGCGATCACCGCCTGCTCGCCGAGAATCCGGTAGATGTCCCAGTTGGAGCCCCCGATGGCCTTCACGGTCCCGAACTCCTTCACGTGCTCGACCGCCGACGTGTAGAGCGTCTGTCCCACGACGACGACGCCGACGAGGACGCCGAGAAAGACGGTGACGCCCATGTTCATCCCCAGGCCCGTCGAGACGACCCAGTAGGCGCGCGACCGTCGCGCCCACTCCGCCTTCGTGTAGACGTCGTTGAAGGGGAGGCGCGCCCGGATCTCGGCCTTGACCGCCTGAACGTCGGCGCCGGGCGCTGTCTTGACGAGGATGTACTGCGTGTTGTTCCGGAGCGTGTCCAGCAGCTCCTGGGCGTTCCGGAAGTCCATGAAGACCACGGGCGCGGTCGTGAAGGACTGGGCCTCGGTCGTCGTGCCGATGATCTTGAAGCGGCGCCGCAGGATCTCCCGGTAGTCGCCCACCTCGAAGGAGCCGAAGCGGCGCGTTGCCGACCGGTCCATGAGGATGAAGCGTCCTCGACGCAGGTCGCGGACGTCGGCTCCCTGCACCATCCAGGGCAGGTTCCAGGCCGAGAAGTCCTCGAGGCCGTAGACGAGGCAGCCCTCCTCGGCGCCCGAGGGGAGCTGGATGTTCATGAACTGGACCAGGAGGTTGTCGGCGCGCTCGACACCGGGGACGCTGCGGACGCGGAGGACCCGCGTCTCGGGGAACGCGTGGGCGAAGTCCACGTTCGGCGTCTCCTTGGAGGTCACCCAGATGTCGGCGCTCGCGTTCTCGATGGTGACCGTGGCCTTGGCGAGGAGGCCCATGAACAAGCCCACCTGGACCAGGATCAGCGTGACCGCGAACGCCACGCCCGCGACCGTGATCGCGAAGCGGAGGCGGTCGTGGAGCAGGTTCTTGCGGGCCAGGGAGACCATGGGCTACCTCTTGGGTGGCTCGCGAAGGAAGCCAGCGATCCCGTGCTCGATCACCTGCTCCACGAGATCGGCGACCGCCGGGGCGTGGGGCCAGTCCTCGGGACGAAGGGTCGTGAGCAGGGAGACCGCGCCGTGGAGGCCCGCCCAGAGGACCTGGGACATCCCATCGACGTCCCCCGAACGGAACCGCCCGCCATCGATGGCGCGGCTGACCGCCGTCCGAAGCAAGGCGAAGGACTGTTCGCCCGGCGAGCCCTTGTCCTTGACCTTCCTCTTCGGCGTCAGGAACATGAAGCGGTAGTGGTTGGGGTAGCCGAGGCCGAAGGCGGCGTAGGCGCGGCCCAGCTGGCGGATCCATTCCACCGGGTCCGGCGGCGCCGGCTGGGTTTCGAGGGCGCCCAGCAGCCGCGCGAAATCCTCCTGGCACAGGGCTTCGACGAGGTCGTCCTTGTCCTCGAAGTGGTGGTAGATGGCCGTGGGGGAGTACTCGATGGCCTCGGCCACGGCCCGCATGGTGACGTGGTCGTACCCGCGCTCGGCGAAGAGGTCCCGGGCTGCGTCGAGGATCTTCCGGCGGACCTCCTCGCGCTCTCGCTCGCGCCGTTCGGTGATGCCCATGCCTGCCGACCTCCGATCGACTCAATATCGTCGATCTAATCTGTAACAACGTTAACTTATGGAGAGATGTTCCATGCGTCAATGCGATTCTACTAACTTTATTGTTATCAGTCTGATATAGGGCTATTCATGATCGGAGACCTGCGGCTGCCCGAGTTGACGGTGGACGAGGGGTCGGCGTAGAGTCCCCGCGCAGTGTCCGGCCAGCCCTCCTATGCGATGTATCGCGACGCGCTTCGGGGCCGCGCCCTCCCGGCGGCTTTCGTGGATCTCGATCGGTTTCGAGCCAACGCCGCGGCACTTGCGGCTCGCTCGGCGCCGAAGCCGCTGCGTCTCGCCACGAAGTCCGTGCGCTGCGTCGCCCTCCAGCGCCTCGTCCTCGCGGAACGGAGCGAGTTCCGCGGCCTCATGTGCTTCACCGCTCGCGAAGCCGCGTGGCTTGCCAGCGAGGGCTTCGACGACCTCCTCGTCGGCTACCCCACGGTGGGAGAGGCCTCGATCGAGGCGGCGGCCGTGGCGGTGGCCGCGGGGCGGACCATCGTCTTCACGGTCGACGACGAGATGCAGCTCGAGCCGCTCCAGGCCGTTGCCGCCCGAGGCCGTGTTCGCCTCGGCGTCTGCATCGACGCCGACATGTCGATGCGCCTTCCGGCTCTCCACTTCGGCGTTCGACGGTCGCCGCTCCGGGGCGCCGCAGACGTGGTGGCGCTCGCGCGAGCCATCCAACGCCACGATCGCCTTCGCCTCGACGGCCTGCTCGGGTACGAGGCGCAGATCGCCGGGGTCCCTGACTCCGTGCCCGGGCAGCGTCTGCGCAGTGCGATCGTTCGTGCCTTGAAGCGCCGCTCCATCGTCGACGTTCGTCGCCGCCGCGCAGGGCATGGCGGCGGCCCTCCGCTCGGCAGGCTTCGAGCTGCGGTTCGTGAACGGCGGTGGCACGGGGAGCCTCGAGGCGACCGCCGCGGACCCAAGCGTCACGGAGACGACGGCCGGCTCCGGCCTGTTCGCTCCCGGGCTCTTCGACTTTTATGCGGCGTTCCGCCACCAGCCGGCGGCGGGCTTCGCCCTCGCGGTGACCCGCGTCCCGGCGCCCGGCATCGTGACCTGCCATGGCGGCGGCTACGCGGCCTCCGGTCCGGCCGGCGCCGACAAGCTGCCGAGGCCGTTCCTTCCCGAGGGCGCCGCGCTCCTTCCCCTGGAAGGCGCTGGCGAAGTCCAGACGCCGGTCGCGTATGCCGGCCCGGTCACGTTGGGGATCGGCGACCCGGTCTTCTTCCGCCACGCGAAAGCGGGAGAGCTCTGCGAGCGCTTCGACCGGTTGCTGCTTCTCTCCGAGCGGCAGGATCGTCGACGAGGTCCCGACGTATCGCGGGGAAGGGAAGTGCTTCCTGTGAGAGCCCGCCGGTGAGCGTGTGGTCCAACTGGTCGGGTTCGGTGCAGTGCCGTCCGTCGGATGTCCGGACGCTCTCGACGCTCGAGGAGGTCGTGGCTCTGGTCCGCCGGACGACCGACAAGGGCGGGAGTCTTCGGGTGGCCGGCAGCGGCCACTCCTTCACGCCCCTCGTGGCGACCGGGGCGACGCTGCTGTCGCTGGAGCGCGCCGCGGGCATCCAGGAGATCGCCGCCGCCCGCGGCGAGGCCACGGTCCTCGCAGGCACACGGCTCAAGGCCCTGGGCGAGAGCCTCTTCGCCTCCGGCCTGGCCATGGAGAACCTGGGGGACATCGACTCCCAGGCGCTGGCCGGTGCCCTGAGCACCGGGACTCACGGGACCGGTCGTGGCCTGGGCACGTTGTCGACACAGATCGCCGGCCTGACCCTCGTCACCGCGACCGGCGACGTCGTCGAGTGCTCGACGGAGAACGAGCCCGACCTCTTCCACGCAGCCCGGGTCTCCCTGGGCGCGCTCGGCGTGGTCTGGTCCGTGCGCCTGCGAGTGGTCCCCGCGTTCCGGCTGCGTTACGTCCGCAGGAGCATGGACCTCGAGGAGTGCCTGGCTCAGCTGCCGGATCTTTCGTCCCACAGGCACTTCGAGCTGTACTGGTTTCCCCACACCGGCCGGGTCGACACGAAGGCCATGGACGCGACTACGGAGCCTTCGTCTCCCGAGGGCATCGGGCGTTTCGTCAACGACGTGCTGCTGGAGAACGGCGCGTTCTGGATCCTCTCGGAAGCGTGTCGGATGGCTCCCCCCCTCACGGCGCCGGTGAGCCGCCTCTGCGCGCGGCTCGTGTCGGAAGGCACGACGAGTCGGCGACAGCCACCGCCTGTTCGCCACGCCGCGCCTCGTCCGCTTTCAGGAGATGGAGTACGCGGTTCCAGCCGATCGCGGCCCGGACTGCCTGCGCGAGATCCGGCGCTACGTGGCCGACAGGAAGGTGAGAGTCCACTTCCCCGTGGAGTTTCGCCTCGTCAAGGGGGACGACATCTGGCTCTCGCCGGCCCACGGCCGAGACAGCGTCTACATCGCCGTCCACCAGTACCGGGGCATGGCGTACCGCGACTACTTCGCCGGCGTCGAAGCCATCTTCGCGAACCACGGGGGTCGGCCTCACTGGGGGAAGATCCACAACCGGGCCGCCGCAGACCTCGAGCGCCTCTACCCGATGTGGGGCCGCTTCCTCGACGTCCGCCGCCGCGTCGACCCGCGCGGGACGTTCCTGAGCGACTACCTGCGCCGTCTCTTCGGGCTCGCGCCGTCGGCGACGGGCTAGCGGCTCTCCTCAGACGTGGAAGTGAGAGCGGATCAGCTCCAGGGAGAGGAAGTCCGGCAGCAGGCGCCGGCCGAGAGGCACGAGGCGCGAGTCGGGACCCACCGCGTACCGCACACGCGGGCGGCGGTCGATCAGCGCGCGATGGATGGCGCGGGCCACGACCTCGGGCCCCGGAGCCTTCGGTAGCGACGCGCGGATCACCGCCTCGCAGCTCCGCAGCCGGTCCCGGTAGGGCGATCCGTCGTGGCCGCCCCAGTCCATCGCCTCGTTGAAGCCGGTGCGAATGTCGCCGGGCTCGACGAGCGACACCCCGATGCCGAATGGCGCGACCTCCAGACGCAGCGCCAGCGTGAGGCCCTCGAGGGCCGCCTTGGAGGCCGAGTAGTGGGCCTGGAACGGAATCGGCGCGCGCCCCGCGAGGGAGCCCACGACGACGATGCGCCCCTTGCGCCGCTCGCGCATGGCCGGGAGTACCGCCCGGATGGCGTTGAGCGTCCCGAAGACGTTCGTCTCGATCTGGGCGCGAGCGCGATCGAGGGACGTCTCTTCGACGCTACCGAAGATGCCGAACCCGGCGTTGCACACGAGACCATCGAGGGCGCCGGTCTCGGCCTCGATCGTCGTGACTGCGGCTCGGACCGAGGCTTCGTCGCGCACGTCCATCGCGAGGAAGCGCCCGGGCCCCGCAAGCGCCGGCGCCTTTCGGCTCGTTCCGAAGACCGTGAAACCCCGCCCTGCCAGAAACGCCGCCGTGGCGGCCCCGATGCCCGACGAAGCGCCCGTGATGAGGACGACGGTCTTCTCGCTCATAGAGCCGGAATCGTAGCACCGGCATTTGATCCATACCGCGGTGCAGGTCTAGACTGATTTTCCTATGGCCACTGCGTCCACCGATCCGCTTCTCGACTCCCTGATCAGCGACTTCGGGGGGAACTACGTCTTCGCCCTGGACCTCCTGACGCAGTACCGGCAGGACCGCGCCTCGGTGGAGGGAAGCTGGCGCGACTACTTCGATCGGATCGCGGGGAAGCCGGCGCCGGCGCCCGACCGGCAGGCCCCCGCGGCCATGCCGGGGCCGGGGAACGGGCCGACCGCGACCGAGGCGGTCGTGCGCGAAGCGACGCTCGTCCGCACCGAGCCGGCGGCCCCCGCTCCGCGGGAGCGCTCGAAGGCCATGATCGTTCCGGCGATCCTCCCGGGCGACATCGCGACGCCCATCCGCGGCGGCGCCATCCGTCTCGTCGAGAACATGGAGGCGAGCCTCTCCGTTCCCACGGCGACCTCCATTCGGACCATCCCCGTACGAACCCTGGAGGAGAACCGGCGCATCCTGAACAAGCATCGGGACGCGGCGGGCGGCGGCAAGGTGAGCTTCACGCACCTCGTGGCGTGGGCGATCCTCCGAGGGCTCGACGCGTTTCCCCGCCTGAACGACTCATTCGCGGAGTTGGACGGCCAGGCCCATCGCATCCAGCGGGACAGCGTGCGGCTGGGGATCGCCGTGGACGTCCAGCGAAAGGACGGAACCCGCACGCTCCTGGTGCCCAACGTCAAGGACGCCCACAAGCTGGATTTCGCCGGGTTCCTCGCAGCGTTCGACGACCTGGTCGCGCGCTCCCGGAAGGGGACGATCTCCCCCGACGACTTCCTCGGGACGACGGTCTCCCTCACGAACCCGGGCACCGTGGGGACGACCTCGTCGGCGCCCCGCCTGATGCCCGGCCAGGGGCTGATCGTCGCGACGGGGGCGCTCGACTATCCGGCCGAGTACCGCGCCATGGCGCCGAGGACGCTTTCGCTCCTCGGTATCAGCAAGGTCCTGACGGTCACCTCCACGTACGACCATCGGATCATCCAGGGCGCGGAGTCCGGGCTCTTCCTGTCGCGGCTCGAAGAGCTGCTCCGCGGAGACGACGGCTTCTACGAGCGCATCTTCGAGGACCTGAAGGTGCCTCATCGGCCCGTGCGGTGGGAGATCGACTCCGCCCCGGGCCTGGGCGGCCCCTCGGGCAATCGCGAGGAGATCGAGAAGCAGGCGCAGGTCCTCCAGCTCATCCACGCCTACCGCGTCCGCGGGCACCTCGTGGCGGACCTGGACCCCCTCGACTCGACCCGCGCACCCCACAAGGACCTGGACCCCGCGACCTACGGCCTCACCCTCTGGGACCTGGACCGGGAATTCATCACCGACGGCCTTTCGGGTCGTGACCGCGCCACCCTTCGGGAGAGCCTGGACGTCCTCAGAGACACCTACTGCGGCACGATCGGCGTCGAGTACATGTACATCGCCGACCCCGAGCGCAAGGAGTGGCTCCAGGAGCGCATGGAATCGGCCCGCAACCGGCTGGTGCTGGACAAGCGCCAGAGGCGCCGGATCCTCGAGAAGCTCGTCGAGGCCGAGAGCTTCGAGCGATTCCTCCACGCGAAGTACGTCGGCCACAAGCGCTTCTCCCTGGAGGGCTGCGAGGCCCTCATCCCCCTCCTGGACCGGATCCTCTGCGACGCGGCGCGGCAGGGGGTGCGGGAGGCGGTCATCGGCATGTCCCACCGCGGGCGCCTCAACGTCCTCGCCAACACCGTCGGGAAGCCTCTCGCGCAGATCTTCTCGGAGTTCGACGGGAGCGTGGACCCGGAATCGATCCAAGGCTCGGGGGACGTGAAGTACCACCTCGGTGCCACGGGGGCCCACGTGGCCGACACCGGCGAGAGCCTGGCGGTCTCGGTTTCGCCGAATCCCAGCCACCTCGAGTGGGTGGACCCCGTGGTCGAGGGGATGGTGCGCGCCAAGCAGGACGCCCTCGGCGACCTGCAGCGTTCCCGGGTGATCCCGATCCTGCTCCACGGAGACGCCGCCTTCGCGGGCCAGGGTATCGTCGCCGAGACGCTCAACCTGGCCGGCCTCGAGGGCTACACGACCGGCGGGACGATCCACGTCGTCGTCAACAACCAGATCGGCTTCACGACCCTTCCCCAGGACGCGCGCTCGTCCACGTACTGCACCGACGTGGCCAAGATGGTCCACGCGCCGGCCTTCCACGTGAACGGCGACGACCCCGAGGCCGTGGCCTACGTCGCCGCGCTCGCTCTCGAGTACCGCCAGCGCTTCAAGCGCGACGTCGTCATCGACCTGGTGGGCTACCGCCGCTGGGGGCACAACGAAGGCGACGAGCCCTCCTACACGCAGCCCATCATGTACTCGAAGATCAAGAGCCACACGTCGGTCGGGCAGCTCTACGGCGAGCACGCCGTCCGCGCCGGATGGATCTCGCGGGAGGAGCTGGACGCGCTCTGGACCGACAAGAAAGCGGAGATGCAGCGCGAGGGGGACGCCGGACCCCTCGCGAGCATCGTGCGCCGCGCCCCCGAGCCTCTCGCCGACGTGGACGCGAGCGCGATGCGGGCCAGGCTACGCGCGACCCTCACGGCCCTCGGCTCCGTGCCGCAGGGGTTCGAGATGCACCCGAAGCTCGCGGCCCACCTGCGCAAGCGAGCGGATCTGCTGGAGGGGAAGGGGGACGTCGACTGGGCCACCGCCGAGTCCCTCGCCTTCGGCACCCTGCTCCTCGAGGGGATCCCGGTCCGCCTCTCGGGGCAGGACTCGGGGCGCGGCACGTTCAGCCAGCGTCACGCCGTCCTGTACGACGTCCGCACGGCGAAGGAGCACATCGCCCTCAACACCCTGGCGCCGCAGGGGACGCGCTTCGAGGTCCACGACAGCCTTCTCTCCGAAGCCGCGGTCATGGGCTTCGAATACGGCTACGCCGTCGCGGAGCACCGGGCGCTCGTGATGTGGGAGGCGCAGTTCGGGGACTTCTTCAACGGGGCGCAGGTCATCGTCGACCAGTTCTACGCCGCGTCCGAGACCAAGTGGGGGCAGCCCCACGGCCTCGTCCTGCTGCTGCCCCACGGTCACGAGGGGCAGGGGCCCGAACACTCGAGCGCGCGCATCGAGCGCTTCCTCACGCTGTGCGCCGAGGACAACATGCGGGTCTGCTACCCGTCGACACCGGCGTCGTATTTCCATCTGCTGCGCTGGCAGGGGCGTGACTCGGTCGAAAAGCCGCTCGTGATCTTCACTCCCAAGAGCCTGCTGCGCCACCCGCGCTGCGTCTCGTCGCTGGCCGAGCTGTCGGAGGGGCGCTTCGAGGCGGTCCTCGGAGACTCCGTGGACCCCGCGCGCGTGAGGCGCGTCGTCCTCACGAGCGGCAAGCTCTACTACGACCTGGTCCGCGGACGCGACGAGCAGAAGGCCGACCATGTGGCGCTGGTCCGACTGGAGCAGCTCTATCCGTTCCCCGGCGCGGAGATCGGTCGGATCCTGGCCCGCTATTCCGCCGGCGGCGGAGATCGTCTGGGCCCAGGAAGAGCCGCGCAACATGGGCGCCTGGCGCTTCGTCCGAGAGGCCCTGGCCGACGGTCTCGTGGCCGGCGCGCAGGGCCGGTCCATCCGCGTACCTCGGCCGCGGTGCCAGCGCCTCCCCGGCTCCCGGATCCCACAAGGTCCACCTCGCGGAGCAGGACGCCATCGTTCGCGAGGCGATCGCCTAGCGGCTCGCCGGCGAGAGCTACCGAACGGCCGTCGGCGCGGGCTTCGCGTGGGCCGATGCCGATGCGTGGGTGCTCCGGGAGTGCGCATGGGTCTTGTGGCGAGCGCTCGATGAGGCGTGAGCCTGGGAGTGGCTCTTCTTGTGCGAGTGGTGCGGCGTCCCATGCGTCGCGCCGGCGGCGAGGGAGTCCTCGGCACCTGCCGCCACGGTTCCGCCGAAAGCCAGCGCGATCGCAATCCACCAGGTCGACCAGGATCTAGACATGAAATCTCCTTTGTTCATCTCATTCTAACCCCAATCGCCTCATCCAACGGTAGAGGGTCCGTGGAGAAACGCCGAGCACCTTGGCGGCGTCCCCCCGGCGCCACCGGGTCTCTTCCAGGGCCGCCCGTACGCGAGCCTCGTCCAGACCCTCGTCCTCGCTCTTCCCGCCGTGAGCCGGCGACATCGACGGCCGTCGTCCTCCCCTTTCCACGATCTCGGGCGGCAGGTCGCCCACGTCGATCCGCTCGCCTTCGGCCAGCAGGCTCGCCCGCTCCACCGCGAAGTGCAGCTCGCGCACGTTGCCCGGCCAATCGTGGGCGCCGAGCGCCTCGAGGGCCGCGGCGGAGAAGCGCGCCGGCTCGGCAGCGGCCCGCAGGAAGTGCTCGACCAGGAGCGGGATGTCCTCGGGCCGCTCGCGCAGGGGCGGGATCACGACCACGCGGACGCCGTTGATGCGGTAGAAGAGGTCCTTGCGGAAGCGGCCCGCCTCGACCTCGGCCCGGAGGTCGCGGTTCGTGGCGGCCACGAGGCGGAAGTCGGCCCGCCGCTTGCGCGTGGCGCCGACGCGGTAGAACGTTCCGGTGTCGAGGACGCGCAGGAACTTCGACTGGATCTCGGCCGCCATCTCGCCCGACCTCGTCGAGGAAGAGGGTGCCGCCGTCGGCCACCTCGACGAGCCCCGGCTTCTCGTTGGCCGCGCCGGTGAAGGCCCCGCGCTCGTGGCCGAACAGCTCGCTCTCGAGCAGCGACGCCGGCACCGCCGCGCAGTTCAGGTCCACGAAGGCCTTGTCTGGCCCGGGGAGAGGCGCGATGGAGGTGCTGGGCGAGGAGCTCCTTGCCGACCCCGCTCTCGCCCTCGATCAGCACGGGCGTCTCGGCCGCCGCCACCATCTCGAGCGTGCGCGAGGATCTTCTGCAGGGCGGGCGAGCGGGTGACGATGTCGGAGGCCAGGTTCCGCGCTGGACCTGGAAGCGCAGGCGCGCGGTTCTCGCGCTCGAGGAGCGTCTTCTCGCCCGCCTTCTCCACGCGCATCGCCGAGCTCCTCGAAGTTCGGGGGCTTGGTGAGGTAGTCGAAGGCGCCGAGGCGCATGGTCTCGATGGCGGACTCGCACGTTGGCGAAGCCGGTGACGATGATCGTCTGGAGCTCGGCGTGCTCCTTGCGGACGCGGGCGAGGATGTCGACGCCGCTCGGCGTCGGGCAGCTTCAGGTCGAGGAGCAGGACGTCCCACTCGCGGCGTCCAGGGCCTTGAGGGTGGCCTTGCCGGTGGCGCAGATCTTCACCTCGTGGCCGCGCTTCTTGAGGAAGCGGGCCACGGTCAGGGCGTACGTGGCCTCGTCCTCGGCGACGAGGACGCGGTAGCCGGTCGCTCATCGCCCTCCCTCCGCCGGCTGAAGCAGCACGCGGAAGGCGGCGCCCCGGCCCCGCCGAGCGCGGCAGACGAGATCACCCCCGCGGCCCCGCACGAGGCTCCGGGCGATGGCGAGCCCGAGGCCCGTCCCCTCGCTCGGGCCGCGTCGGTGAAGAACGGCTCGAAGATTCGCGCCCGAAGCTCCGGCGGAACGCCGGGCCCGTGTCCGCGACGTCGAGGAAGACGCAGGTCGCCGGCCTTGCCGGCTCGCACGGTGAGCGTGCCGCCGTCGGACATCGCCCGCGCCGCGTTCAGGCCAGGGCCATGACGACCTGCTTCAGCGAGTCGGCGTCGATCCGCGCCGCGGGAGCGTCCGCCGGGATCGCGCGACGCGACCCGCACCTTCGCGAAGGCGGGGTGCCGCTCGAGCAGCCGCAGGGCCGTTCCGACGACGCGCCGGGATGTCGGCGGTGCTGCTCGGGATCGCGCCGCGCGGAGTCGAGGAGGGAGCGCACGATCCGCTCGCAGCGCGCCACCTCGCCGCGGATCAGGTCGCGGAACTCGCGGGCCTCGCGCGCCGTCTTCGCGTTGGCGCCGTTCATCGGCCAGCGAGGCGAGCGCCTCGGCGCAGCCCGCGATGCCGGCCAGCGGGTTCGAGACCTCGTGGGCCACCCCGGCCACGAGCTGGCCGAGGTAGGCGAGGCGGTCCGTCGCGATGAGGCGCATCTCCAGGGCGCGCCGCTCGGTGATGTCCTCGAACCACGAGACCACGTGGGTGACGTTGCGGCCGTGGAGGACGGGCAGGCGGCGGACGTGGAGCAGGCGGGCCCCGTTCCGCGACTCCGTCGTGTCCTCGTTGGGCTCGCCGCTCTCGAAGACGCGCTTCAGGATCGGCTCGGCCTTCTCGGAAGCCCGGGCCGAGAGGATGTCGCGCAGATGGCGCCCCAGGGCCTCGCCGTCGCGGCCGGCCGAGCGGACCCTGCTCGCGCTGCCGGTTCCAGGCCACCACGCGCAGGTCCGGCGGTCGACGACGTAGAGGTCGATGGGAATGGCGTCGAGGACGGCGGCCCGAGGCCGGGGAGTTCCTCCTGCCGAGCTGGAGCGGAGCGATGCCACGCGCGGAGTATAGGCCAGAGCCGTTCCGAAGCCTCGGGCCGGCGGGCTCAGTAGCGTCTCGAGGTCCTCCTCCGACGAGGAGCATCCGGTCGATGCCGCGGGCGCGTCCCGTCTGCGGGATCCACGTCGATGACCGCCGCGGCGAAGCGCGGGTCGCCCTTCGCGGTCTCGAAGCGGCTGGGCATCGCCGTCGAGGAAGCGCTGGATGATCGGCTCCTTCTCGACGCCGATCACCGAGTCGTAGGGGCCGGTCATGCCGAGGTCGGTGCAGTAGGCCGTGCCCTTGGGCAGGATCCGGTGGTCGCAGGTCGGCACGTGGGTGTGGGTGCCGACGACCGCCGTAGACGAGGCCGTCGAGGTAGTAGCCGAGGGCCATCTTCTCCGACGTGGCCTCGCCGTGGATGTCCACGATGATGACCTTCGCCTCCTTGCGCAGGCGCTCGACCTCGGCGCAGCCCCTTGGCGAAGGGGTCGTCCATCGCGCCGTTCATGAAGACGCGGCCGCTCAGGTTGAGCGTCGCCACCGGAACCCCCGAGTCGCTTGCCCTTGCCCGACGTGGGAGCCGCGGCCGGGCTGCGCCTCGGGGTAGTTGGCGGGACGCAGGAGCTGCGGGATGAGGTCGATCAGCGGGATGATCTCCTTCTTGTCCCAGATGTGGTTGCCCGGAGGTCAGGCAGTCGACGCCCAGCGCTCGAGAACTCGTCGCAGACCTCCTTCGTGACGCCGAAGCCGCCGGCCGCGTTCTCGACGTTGGCGATGCAGTAGTCGATGTCGTGCTTCCGGAAGACGAGCGGGCAGGGCCTCTCTTCAGGATGGTGCGCCCCGGGTTGCCCACGACGTCGCCGATGACGCAGGATGTTCATGGGAAACGAACAGCGTATGTCGGAAGGCCGCGAAGGGTCAAATGCGGCCGAGAAGCGGGCTAGAATCCGCCATGACCCTCGAGGAGAGACTGCTCACCCTCGCGGCCTCGGTCACCTGGGACGGCGGAGACCAGGTCATCCGGTCCCTCCGGCCGATGCTCGAGGAGACAGCCCCCTTTCACGCGGGCGAGGTGGCCCTGGCGACGCCCGTCGGCCACACCCGCTGGACCCTCACCGACGACGAGGGCTCCGTGGCCGCCGACGACATCCTTCTCGCCCTCGAAGCCGAGACCCTCCGCATCGACGATCTGTCCGAGGCCTCCGCGTTTCCCAGGACGCAGGCCCGCATGAGGGAGGCGAGCCTCCGGTCGCTCCTCGTGCTTCCCATGAGCGTTTTCGGCGGGCCCGGCGGAGCCATCGTCCTCGGCCACCGGGACGCATGGTCCTTCGTCGCCGCGTCGCTCCACGTTCTCAGTCCCGTCGCGGCCATGACGGGACTGTGCCTCGAACGCGCGGCGGCCCTCACGGCGCTCCGCAAGGAGGTCGAGACCCTGCGGGCCGCCACCCGGAAGAGCTGACGGCTAGACCGTCACCGGTCGGGAGCGGGGCTTGCCCGGGAACGTCTTGGGGGGCGTCTTCGGCCCCGCGGACGGCACGGGGCGGGACTCCAGGGGCGGGATGAGGGCCAGCTTCAGCACCTCGTCCACGCTCGTCGACCAGGTGGAACTCCATGCCCGCGGCGCAGCGTGGCGGGGACCTCGTCGAGCTCCTTCTGGTTGAGCTTCGGGCAGACGATCGTCGTGATGCCGGCCCGGCGCGCGGCCAGGATCTTCTCCTTGAGGCCGCCGATCGGCAGCACGTTGCCGCGCAGCGTGATCTCGCCGGTCATCGCCAGCGAGCGCCGCACCGGCCGGCCGGTGAAGACCGAGAGCATGGCGGTGGCCATGGTGATGCCGGCCGAGGGCCCGTCCTTCGGGATCGCGCCCTCCGGCACGTGGATGTGGAGGTCGTGGGTCGCGAAGAAGTCCTCGCGGATCCCGTAGTGCCCGGGCGCGGGTGCGCGCGACACGACGAGCGCGGCCTGGGCCGACTCCTTCATGACGTCGCCGAGCTGGCCGGTCAGGGTGAGCCGGCCCTTGCCCTTCATCGCGGTGGCCTCGACGAAGAGCACGTCGCCGCCCGTCGCGGTCCAGGCGAGGCCGGTGGCGATCCCGACCGCGTCCTTCTTGAGCATCTCCTCGGGCAGCATCTTCGGGGCGCCCGAGGTACTTCTGGAGCGACGCCCGGGGTGACGCGCACCGTGCGTCGCCTGGCCCTCGGCGACCTTGCGCGCCACCTTGCGCGCGACGGTCGCGATCTCGCGCTCGAGGTTCCGCAGGCCCGGCCTCGCGCGTGTAGCTGTTGATCGAGCGTGCGCAGGGCCCGGTCGGTGAAGAGGAGGTTCTCGGGGGTGAGCCCGTGCTCCTCGAGCTGCTTCGGGACGATGTGGCGCTTCGCGATCTCGAGCTTCTCGTCCTCGGTGTAGCCGGAGAGGCGGATCACCTCCATGCGGTCGAGGAAGGCGGGCTGGATCGTGTCGGTCAGGTTCGCGGTGCAGATGAACATCACGTTCGAGAGGTCGAAGGGCACGCCGAGGTAGTGGTCGCGGAAGCGAGTTGTTCTGCTCCGGGTCGAGGACCTCGAGGAGCGCCGAGCGACGGGTCGCCGCGGAAGTCGGCGCCGATCTTGTCCACCTCGTCCATCATGAAGACCGGGTTGTTGGCGCCCGCCTGGTGGATGCCCTGGATGATGCGGCCGGGCATCGAGCCGACGTAGGTGCGGCGGTGGCCGCGGATCTCGGCCTCGTCCTTCACGCCGCCCAGCGAGAGGCGCACGAACTTGCGGCCGAGGGCGCGCGCGATCGACTTGCCGAGGCTGGTCTTGCCCACGCCGGGCGGGCCCGACGAAGCACAGGAGCGGGCCCTTCATCTTGTCCTTCAGCTTGCGCACCGCGAGGTACTCGACGATGCGCTCCTTGACCTTCTCGAGGCCGTAGTGGTCCTCGTCGAGGATCCGCTGGGCCTCCTTGAGGTCGAGGTTGTCCTTGGTGGGCTTGCCCCAGGGCAGCGTCACCATCCAGTCGAGCCAGTTGCGCAGGGTGGCCGTCTCGGCCGAGTCGGGGTGCATGCGCTCGAGCTTCTTGAGCTGGCGCTCCACCTCCTCCAGCACCGGCTTCGGCATCTTCGCCTTGTGGGCCTTGTCCGCAGCTGCGCGATCTCCTCGCGCGAGCTCGTTGCCCTCGCCGAGCTCGGTCTGGATCGCCTTCATCTGCTGGCGCAGGAAGAACTCGCGCTGGCTGCGGTCCATCTCCCCCTTGGCCTGGGAGGAGATCTCCTGCTGCATGGTCAGGACCTCGAGCTCCTTGGCCATGAGCTCGTGGACGCGGCGCAGGCGCTCGACGGGGTCGATGGCCTCGAGGATCTCCTGCGCCCCCTCGACCTTGAGGTCGAGGTTCGAGGCGGTGAGGTCGGCCAGGCGCCCCGGCTCGTCCATGTTGGTGGCGATGACGATGACCTCGGGCGAGATGGGCTTGCCGAGGTTCTGCGACTTCTCGAGGGCGGCCTTCACGTTGCGCATCAGGGCCTCGATCTCGAGGTTGTCCTTGTCGGTGACCTCGGGCTCGCGTCACCGCCTCGATCCGCGCCTGGAGGTGGGGCAGGCCCTCCTCGAAGGAGGCGATGCGGGCGCGGCCGACGCCCTGCACGAGGACGCGGATGCGGCCGTCGGGCAGCTTCAGCATGCGCATGATGAGGGCCACGGTGCCGACGCGTGAAGACGTCCTCGGGGCCCGGGTCCTCCTTCTCCTGCTTCTTCTGGGCGGCGAGCAGGATCATGCGGTTCTCGGCCAGGGCCTGGTCGACGGCCTTGATCGAGCGCTCGCGGCTGACGTAGAGCGGGCACGATCATGAACGGGAAGATCACGATGTCCCGCAGGGGCAGCACCGGCAGCACCTCGGGGATCTTGGCCGGCTCTTCGTCCTTGCGGAGCTCTTCGCTCATTCGCTCGGCCTCCCTCTCGATGGGGATGGCGGTCTCGCGGCCCCGGCGGTCCTTGAGGCGCGGGAGGGTGATGGTGAGCAGGCCCCCGGCGAGGCGGGCCTCGGCCTTCTGGCACGTCGACGGGGACGTCGAGGGGGATCGTGCGCTCGAAGCGGCCGTGCGGGCGCTCGAGGCAGAGGAACGCAGCGACGCTCCGCGGCCTCCCGGCGCTCGCGCCGCTCGCCCGCGAGCACGAGGCAGCTGTCGCGGTACGACGACGCGCAGCGACGTCGGGCCCGAGGCCGGGCACCTCGGCCACGACGTTGAGCGTCGCCGCGGCACTCGAAGACGTCGATGCTGGGGAGCCACTCGCCCGCCGCGGGCGGTCGGCCCGATCGAGCTCCGCGAGGCGCTCGAAGAGCTGGTTCACCTCCCGCTGGAGGATCGACAGCTCGCTGAGCCACGTCCGGGCCGTCTTCCGGAGCACGCTCATGGGCTCGTCAATCGCGCTTCAGGACGATGATCGTGCGGTCGTCGCCGGCCTTGACGCCCCGGCGCGAAGCGCTCGAGCTCGCGGAGGATCGTGCTTCTGGAGCGCCGCGGCGTCGAGCCCGCGGCAGCGCTTGACGGCGGCCATGAGGCGTCTCCTCGCCGATACTCCTCGCCCTCGGGGTTCCAGGTCTCGGTGACGCCGTCCGAGTAGATGAAGAGGGTGTCGCCGCTCCGCAGCTCGACGATCCCCTCGGCGTAGGGGACGGACTCGAACATCCCGAGGACCATCCCGCCTTCCTCGAGGAGCTCGATGGTGCCGTCGGCGCGCACCAGCAGGGGCGGGTTGTGGCCGGCGTTGACGTAGGTGATGCGACCGGAGGCCACGTCGAGGCGAGCCGCGAAGAAGGTGACGTACTTGCCCTCGGGGACGTTCTGGCAGACGGTGCGGTTGATGCGGCCGACGGCCTCGGCGACCGAGCCCTCCGTCCAGTGGCCGCGCACGGCGGCGCGGAGGACCGTCATGAGCAGGGCCGCGCCCGTTCCCTTGCCCGAGACGTCGCCGAGCGCGAGGAAGACCTGGGCGCCCTCGTGGATGAAGTCGTAGTAGTCGCCGCCCGACGGTGCGGCAGGGCGTGTTCGAGCCGACGAGGTCCGTAGCCCGGGCACCTTCGGCGGCCGCGCGCGGCAGGAGCCGTTGCTGGATCTCCGCCGCCCTCCGCATGTCCTCCTCCATGCGCCGCTTCTCGAGGCTCTCCTCGAGGAGGCGCACGTTCTCGATCTTCGCGGCGGCCACGTTGGCGAGCGCGGTCAGGATCTGGAGGTCGTCCTCGTCGAACGAGTGGGTCACGCCGCAGCGTGTCGAGGTAGACGAGGCCGATGACCTCGTCGCCCTGGCTCGAGCCCGGCGTGAACCAGCAGCGGGACGCAGATCGCGGAGCGGATGCCGGAGGAGAGGACGCTCTCCTGGGAGCGGAAGGACGCGTCCTCGAGCACGTTGGACAGGATGAGCGAGATGCGCTCGTCGATGACCTTGCGGGCGATGGAGCGGCTCACCTTGGTGATCGTCGCCCCTTCGCGGCTCCGCGAGGCCTTGATGACGGGCACCTTGGGGGTCCCCTCGAGGAGCAGGATCGCCGCCCGCTCCGCCGGCACCGTCTTGAACAGCAGGTCGAGGATCAGCTCGAACAGCTCGGGCAGCGGCCGGTGGTTGACGAGGGCGCTCGTCGCCTGGGTGAGGATGCTCAGGACGCGGTTCTGGCGCTGCAGCTCCGTCGGGTCGATCGAGGGCCTGGTGGCGACGTCGGAGAGCTCCCGCGCCGAGAAGATCCGCGTCCCGTCGGGATCGAAGTCGTCCTCCGTCTCGCGCGCCTCGTTCAGGGAATAGGTGAGGACGTGCTCGCCGAGCTTGATGACGTCGCCGTCCTTGAGGCGCGTCTCGACCTCGATCCGGGCCGCCGTTCAGCAGGGTGCCGTTCTTGCTCCCGAGGTCCTTGAGGTAGTGGCCGTCGGACGCGCTGCTGGATCTCCGCGTGGTGCCGCGAGAGCCACTGGTCGGGCAGGAAGATGTCGCTCTCCCGGGAGCGGCCGATGCTGACCCGCTCCTTCTCGAGCGGCTGGCGCCTCCTCTTGCCGTCGGCGGACTCGACCGTGATCTCCGGCATGGGGAGGGAAGATTCTACACCCGGGCCCTCGTGCTCGCGGAGCGGCGGACGGTCTAGGAACGTGGCTTTCGGCGCTTCAAGGCAAAGTAGCCCTTCCGGACGCGCACCTGAAGGTCCTTCTGGTCGAGGCGCAGCTCGATGTTCCGGAAGGTGCCGTCGGCGGCACGCTTCGGCGTGTAGGCCAGCAGGTAGTGGTTGTGGAGCTCTTCCGAGATCCCCGAGAAGATCTTGATGAGCCCTGCCACCTTGTCCGGAAAGAACGACTGCCCGCCGGTTTCGGCTGCGATCCGGTTCAGGAAGCCCCTGTTGGGCCCTCCGCCCATGCCGGCCCCCGGGTTGATCCCGACGGTGTAGATCGTGGCCTCGACCGAGCGGGCGTAGTCGATGACCTCCGGCTCGCGCGTGCTGCTCGTCGTGTCGTCGCCGTCGGTGAAGACGACGAGGGCCTTTCGTCCCGACTGGTTCTTGATGCGGTCGAGGGAGTAGCGGATGGCGTCGTACAGGCTGGTGCCTCCCCAGGCCTGCAGCCCCCCGACGAACTGCGTCAGGCGGTCGCTGTCTCCGGTGAAGTCGACGCTTCCCTTGACCGTCTCGTTGAAGCTCACGACCAGGGCCGAGTCGATGTCCTCGAGCTTGTCCACGAAGGTGATGGCGGCTTCCTGGAGGAGGCCCAGGTTCTGCTTCATGCTTCCGCTCGTGTCGAGCACCAGGACGACCGAGAGGGGGATCTTCTCCTCGCCCCCGTTCGCCTCGCGGAAGATCGTGACTTCCTGCGGGACGCCGTCCTCGAGAAGGGTCACGTTCTTCGGCGTGAGGCCCCGGACGAAGTGTCCCCCCTTGTCGTAGACGACGGCGGTCACCGAGACGACCTCGACCTCGACCTCCAGCGTGAAGGGCTTCGGACTCGGGGAGGGCGAGGGAACCTGGGCCGCGCTCGCCCGGCTCGAGCGCCAGGAGTGCCGCGGCCGCCGTGAGAGCGTGGCGCCGCGTCACGCTATGGCGGTCGTGGTCGCGCCGGGCCGCCTGGAGAAGCGGCGCAGGAGCAGAAAGGAGAGGACCAGCAGGGTCCCGGCGACGGCGAGGGGCACCAGGACCGCCAGGAGAAAGAAGGCGACCGTTGCGGCGTCTTCGACGACGCTCAGGGCGGGGTTCGCGAGGCCGGCCGTCAGGGCCGAGGACGCGGCCCTGAGCATCGTCTTCCCCGCGTGGGGGACGAGGGCCGACGGGGGCGCCCACCGCCAGCCCGAGGGCCGCCGACTCGAGCGGATCCGCGATGCGACCGAACACGGAGGCCGCCAGCATCGCGCCGGCCGCGGGTCGCAGAACGGTCGAGAGGGCGTCGAGCGCGTGATCCACGACCGGGATCTTGTCGCCGATCAGCTCGATGGCGGTCGCGAGGGCGAAGAGCGCGAGTGCCTTGTTGGTCGACAGGAAGCCGAAGGCCCCCCCCAGGCTCAGCACGCCGGCGCGGGAGAGAACCCCGGCCATCAGGAGGGGGAGCCACGCCCGGAGGCCGGCGCAGGCGGCGAGGGCGATGGCGAGGCCGACGGTCGAGACGAGCGTCGTCAGCGGAAGATCGCCCACCGATCGAGGGTAGGTCCCTGCGCCGGCGGAGTCAAGCGGAGAGGCCCCGCTACTGGGTCTTGGCTTCGATGAGGAACGTCTCGACGTTCTTCATCTTCTTCTTGCCGAAGCCGGAGAACTCCATCTTGCCCCGGTTCTGCTTGATCTCCACGATGCAGGGCGTCTCGGTCTTGAGGGTCACGTGGATGAGCGTGTCCACGAGATCGCGCCACGCCGGCGAGCCCGCGGATCCGTCGTTGGCCTGGTAGGCCAGGCGGAAGCGCCGCTCGCCCGCCTTCTCGGTCGGAACGTCCACCTTCAGGGTGATCCGTCCCGGTCGCGTGTCGGGAGACTCCACCCGCGCGCCGTGCCCCGGCACGAGCTGCACGTCCTCGGGAGCGAAGCTGAACGAGTTCACCGTGGCGCCCGGGATCTCGGGATCGGCCTTTCCGTCGACGTAGCTCGCCACGACCTCCTCGTCCAGGCTGATCTGGAGTCTGCAGGCTCGGGTCCGCGACCTCGCCCTCCCGCCAGGCTTGCCAGAAGGAGGCGCCCGTCATCACGACGACCATGTGGACGGCCGTGTCGCGCGCTCGGGGGCGACGGGCACCGGAACGGAGTTCAGGATCTCCTCGCGGCCGTCGTCGTGGACCACCTTGGCCACGCGGCCCCTGGGGATCGTGATGCGGCCGTAGACCGTGTCCACCTTGTAGAGCCCCGCGGCCTGCGAGAGGGTCTTGCCGGTGATCCTGTCGCCGTCGGTCATCACGTACACGTCGGCGCCGACGCGCCCGGCGAGCAGGAGAGCGCCAGCGTGACGCCGAGGCGCCTCACGTCACGAGACCGCAGGTGCGACAGCGCGTGGCTTCGCCCCCGGCGACCGCCTTGAAGTACTCGTCGAAGCACGCCGGATCCACGCAGACGACGATGCCGCACTCGCACTCCCATCCCACCTCCGGCGCCGCCAGCTCGCGCCCGCAGTTCCGGCACTTCCGCGAGGCCGCCGCCGCGGGTGCATCGTCATCCCCCCGGCTCACGTCCGACGCAGGAGCTTCTTGAGGATGCCTCCGCCTCCCGAGGGCGGGGCCTCGCCGTCGGTCTCCGGGGCCAGGGTGGCCAGCTCCGCCGCCGCCTGTTCGTGGTCCGCCTTCAGCTCCAGGACCTTCTGGAAGGCGTGGATGGCACGGCTCTTCAAGCCGCTCCCCTTGTAGAGCGTGCCCAGGAGGAAGTGGGCGTCGACGTTGGTCGCTTCCTCGCGAACCACGGTCTGCAACTGCTCCTCGGCGCGCTTGATCCACTTCGGGTTCTTCATGTACGAGCGCGCGAGGAGCACGCGCACCTTGCTCTTCGTCTTCCCCTGCGCCTTCGGCACCATCGGCTCCAGGAGCTGGATCGTGTCCCAGTACTTCTCCTGCTCGAAGAGCTTCGCGGCCCGCGCGAACGGCCTCCTCCGCCTGCCGTGCCTCGGCCTCGGGGTCGACCCGGGGAGCCTCGGGCGTCGCGGCGAGCGTGCCGCCGACGGGGACGCGTGGCGTGCGGGAGGCGAGGTCGGACTCGTAGCTCGAGCGGCTGGCCTTGTTGCGCAGGACCTCGTAGGCCGCGCCGAGGCGGATGAAGACCGCCTCGAGCTTGTCGGCGAGGTCCGCCAGCGCGGGATCGTGATGGGCGTCGGGATGGAAGCGCTTGGCCAGACGGAAGTAGGCCTCCTTGACCTGGGCTTCCGAGGAGGCCTTGGGGATTCCGAGGACCTCGAAGTGGTTCTTGCTCTTCAGGCCGTCGAACGCCTCGAGGATCTCCTGCCGCCTCGGGTCCTCTTCCTTGGCCACCGGTCGGTGGAGGGGGAGCGGGAGGGGCTCGAGGCGCCGCCTCCACGCATGGGGAGCGGCGCCGGCGCCTCCGCCGGGCGCGGCGGGGGCGCAGGACGCCGAGCCTCCGGCTTGGGAGGCGTCTTCGGCGGCAGGTCCAGATACTCGAGGATCCCCGTGCAGAGGAGGCCGAAGAGGCTCTTCATCGTCTCCTCGGCGGGCGCCGGGTTCAGCTGGATGATCTCGCGGGCGCTGGAGCCGCCGTCGACGCGCGAGAGCACGTAGCCGTCGGCCGGGGAGAGCGTCACCTTCTGGAAGCGCAGGAGCGGGTCCGTGGAGAGCCCCAGGATGCGGTCGATGTTGCCGAGGGCGAAGCGGACGACGTCCGGATCCTCCACGCGTCGCACCGCCTCGAGGATCATCTCCCCGGTCGAGACCTTGAGGGTCGTATCGTGCTCGACCGGCGCCTCGGGGTCCTCCTCCTCGAACGCGTAGTCGCCCTCGGCCCACGAGAAGACCTTCAGGAGTATCTCGCGGGCGTGGAGCGCCAAGGCGTCGTCGAGCTGATCCTTGTTCAGGATACCCAGCTCCTGCAGGACGACGCCCAGGCGCTTCTTGTCCCGGAGAACGAACCCGGTGGCGCGCTTCAGATCGGCGGCCGACAGGAGCCCCTGGCGGACCAGGGTTTCCCCGAGGCGCTCCTCCTTGACGTTCGTATCGGCGTGGACGATGTTGCCTTTGTGGAAGCGGACGCTGCGCCTCTCTTCGCCGCGGGTGAAGTGGAGGAGCCCCGACTTCCGCCCCACGTAGAGGTCGCGAAGTACCCCGGCGATCGACCCTTCGGAGACCGTACCGTTCATGACGCGTGACCCGCTGGAGATGACAGCTCCGAATATATTACACTCCCTCCCAATCCCATGAACGACGCCGATCGCCGACGCCATTCCCGCATCCGCCTCGACGGCCGGATGGTTGGACGAGCCACCGTGATGGCCGAGTTCCGTGTCGTGGCGCTCTCGGAGACGGGCGCGGCCCTCGAGATGGAGACGCCCATCGCCATGGGGTCGCCGTTGCGACCTGACCCTCGACCTCGCCCAGGCGGCCGTCGACCTCAAGGGTCGCGTGGTGAACGTGGAGCCTCCCGCGAAGGAGGGCGGACGCCTACCGCGTGGGCGTGGACTTCGAGGACGTCGACGACGTCGACGCCGGATCTGTTGCAGTCGTTCCTGCAGCGGGAGCGGAGGAAGGACGCGTGACGGAGCCCCTGGCCCGCGGAACAGCTCGCGCCGAGGTCCCCGCGCGCCTCCTCGACCTGAGCCTGGGGGGCGCTCTCATGATCATCACGGCCCCCCTCGAGGTCGGGGCGATCCACGACTTCGCCCTGGAGATGGACGGGGACACGCTGTGGGTCCAGGGTGAGGTGCGCCATTGCCGCCCCTACGACCGGGGGGGGTACCACGTGGGCGTGCAGTTCATCGGCATCGACCCGCGTGACGAGCGGCGCCTCGGCGAGTACCTCGGCACCCACGGCCGCTAGCCCCCCAAAGGACGGCGAACGTCGCCGGCTCAGCGCTTCTTCTTGGGGAGTGTCTTGATCTCGAGGGGGTTGAAGCTGTGCAGCAGGGGTATGTCGCGCATCGTGACGACTCCGGCCGGCGCCGCGAGGAGCTTGGGGATCGCGTTCACGGTGATGGCCGCCGTCGCGATGTCTCCGGCCACCCCCCCCGTGATGGTCATGTCGATGGGCGGCGCGCCGTCGATCAGCACGTGGTCCCGCGGCGACTCGGCCCCGACGTACATCTGCAGGTCGAGGCTGATGGCCAGCTCCCCCTTGCGGTAGCCGCGGGCGGACTGCTTGATCCCGGCGGCGGCGCCGGCCGGGATGCGCAGGTACTCGGTGTCGAGATCCCGGGGCGCTATGGCCGGCTCCAGGGTCTCCTCGACCTTGTCCAGCTTCCACCCGAGGCCCGCGGCGATCATGTACACGGACTCGGGAAGGCCGACGTGGCGGACCGACCCCTTCGGTCTGGGCGCGACGGAACTGGCTCAGGTTGAGGCCGGCGCCCGACCTTCCGCTGGAGAGGGAGCCGGCGCGTGGCCGCGTCCACGACCCGCGTGACCGAGACGCGGTTGACCTGCGCGCACGGTGCGGTGAGCATCAGTGCGAGGGCGTCCATCGCGTAGCCCGGGTTGACGCCGGTGCCCGAGCACCGAGACCTTCTTCTTGCGGGCCAGCTTGTCCAGGTCGCGGAATGCCGCCTGGTGGGCCGGCGTCGGGAAGGACATCTCCTCGCAGGTGGTGACGACGTGGAGGCCCTTCTGGATGAGGAGGGCCGCCTGGGCCTTCACGTCGCGGATGGCGGAGGTCGTCGAAAGCACGGCCACGTCCGCCTTCGTCTTGCGGAGCATGCGGCCGACGTCTCCCTGGATCTTGATCCGGAGCTTCCTGGGGAGGCCCAGGACGACGCCCGAGGTCCTTGCCGGCCTTCTCGGGAGAGAGGTCGGCGGCGCCGACGACCTTGAGCCCTTCCGTCTGCAGGGCGATCCGGGCTACTCCCTGACCGATCGGGCCGAGGCCGCAGAAGACGACCCGGATCTCGCGGCTCAGCGCTCCACCTCGATGCCCTGGACCTCCTCCTCGGCCTCGGCGGCCAGGATCACCGTGGACTGGATGGGAAGCAGGCCGGTGAAGTTCTTTCCGCCGGACTCGATCGTGACTTCGTAGAAGCCCTCGGGCGCCACGCGGACGAGCCGTCCCTTGGCGCCCTTGGCTCCCAGGATTTCGCTGTAGATCTTGATCGCGGCTTCGCGCTCGATCATCGGAAGCCCTCTATTATCAGCACATTACCGATGAGAGGCAGGCCCGCGCCAGCGGAGCGCCGCCCCAAGTGCGCCAGAGTGTAACATAGGTCCATGTCCACCCTGATCGATCCGGCCTTCTTGAGGAGTTCCGACCTCTTCGAGAGCCAGCCGGAGGAGGTTCTGAAGGCGGTGCTCGCTCAAGGGCGCGTCCAGGAATACGGCCCCGGCGCCGTCGTGTTCCGCCAGGGCGACCAGGGAGACAAGCTCTACATCGTCAAGAGCGGCGTGCTCGAGATCCTCGCGGCGCCCGCCGACGGCAGCGAGGCGACGCCGATCGCCTACCTGGGCTCCGGCGAGGTGCTCGGAGAGCTGGCTCTCCTCACGGGCTCGCCGCGCACGGCGACCGCTCGGTCGCCCGAGCGCGCCGAGCTCTTCACCATCGAGAAGCCGGTCTTTCTCGATCTCATGGTGACGCTGCCCCACTTCGCACGGAACCTGTGCCTGGTCCTCGCCAAGCGCCTCGAGCTCACCACCCTCAAGGTCCCCCGCTCCCTCGCCAAGCAGCTCCAGGGAAACCTTCGGTTCTTCGACCTGGCCACCATCATCCAGACGCTCATCGCGTCCCATCAGACCGGCACGCCTGACGGTGTCCCACGAGTCGGGCAAGAACAAGATCGCCGAGATCTTCTTCTTCAAGGGGAACATCGCTCGAGCGAAGTACAGGCAGCTCGTCGGCGACGACGCGGTGTTCCAGCTCTTCCAGTCCCCCCTCGAGGGGGAGTTCTCGTTCGCGGGGAGGAACGTCTCCGAGGACGAGGTCCAGACCGACGTCACCCTTCCCGGGATCTCCTTGCTCATGGAGTCGGTGCGCCTCCAGGACGAGCTGCCGGTCCTGCAGCAGCGCGTCCCCGACGCGGCCCGGGTCTTCCGCCAGAAGGGAGCCCAGCTCCAATGGGAGGAGCCCGAGACGCTGGAGCTGGCCGTCGCCGTCTGGTCGCGCTTCAAGAAGGGGGCGTCGATCTCGGACCTGCACAAGGACGTCCCGCGCTGCTCCTACTACATCTACAAGACGGTGGTCGGGCATGCTCGACGCGGGCCTCGTCGAGTGAGTGCCTAGACCCGGCCGGCCTCACGGATCTTCTGCTGCAGCCTGCGCCCCTCTTCTTGAGCTTCCGCGATCTCGGCCGCGAGGCGCGACATGCGGCGGCGCTTGGAGAGGAACAGGAAGTTGGCGGCCTCGAGGGCGACGGCCGTTCCGGCAGCCACCAGCAGGGCGCTTTGGAAGAGGTCGACGCCCAGCATCTGCTGCTTGAACGCGACGAGCCAGCCTGCGTAGAGCAGTCCCGACGATGATGCCGTTGGCGCCGATGCCGAAGCTCGATCGAGCCGCGCGCAGGTCCTCTTCGAGTCGCGCGATGAGCTGCTCGTTCGCCCGAACGGCCTCCTTCAAGGGCGCGACGTCGGCAAGGACGAGCCTCACCCCTTCGCCCCGCTGCACCTTGTGTTGAGTCCCACAGGAGCCGCACTTGACGTGATCGCCGTGGGCGTAGGTGTCCGGCACCGCGATTTCGTAACGGCAGTTGACGCAGCGGCCGCTAGGCACGGACCTCCTCTCCCCGCACGAGGGAACTCCAGCGTTGTCTGAAGGATAGCAGAAGCGGGTTGCGGTATAAAGGACGGGGAGGCTCTCTGTGACCGACGTGATCGTCATCGGCGCTGGCGTCGTGGGGCTGGCCGCGGCGCGATTTCTCGCCGCCGAAGGGGCGAAGGTTCTGGTCGTGGAGGGGCAGCGCGTCGGAGCCGAGGCCTCGTCGGCGGCCGCCGGGATCCTGGCCGCCCAGGCCGAGGCGGAGGGGGAGACGCCGCTCCTCGCCTTGGCCCTCGCGGGGCGCGATCACCACGCTCGGCTGGCGCCGAGCCTGGAAGCCGAGACCGGCATCGCGGTCGATCGCTCCGAGCGGGGCTTGCTGACGGTCGCCTTGACGGGCGAGCGCGCCGACGAGCTCCTGCGACAGGCCGCCTGGCACCGCGAACGCGGCCTCGAGGTCGAGGAGCTGGGGCCGGAGGAGGTTCGGGAGGCGGAGCCGAACCTCAACCCCGGGGTCCTCCGGGCTCTCTATTTTCGCGGAGACCGCCGGATCGACAACGTGCGACTGACGAAAGCGCTCGCGGCCTCGGCCGTCTCCCGCGGCGTCTCGATCCTCTCCGGTCGGCCGGTCGGCGGCCTCATCGTGGAGAACGGACGGGTCGCGGGGGTCCGGGCCGGGAGCGAGACCTTCCGCGCTCCCGTCGTGCTGAACGCCATGGGGGCCTGGGCGGGACTCCTCGGCGGCGACCCGGCCCCTCCCCCGGTGGAGCCCGTGCGGGGGCAGATGGTGGCGTTCGACGTGTCGCCGCCCCTCCTCACCCACGTGGTGTACTGCGGCCACGGATATCTGGTCCCGAGGACCGACGGCCGCCTCCTCGCGGGCAGCACGATGGAGCGCGCCGGCTTCGACAAGAGCGTGACGGCCGGCGGACTTTGCGCCGTGCTCGCCGCGGCCCTCGAGATCGCCCCCGTGCTCGCCGACGTCCGGATCGCCGAAACCTGGTCCGGCCTTCGGCCGGCGACGCCCGACGGGCTGCCGGTCCTCGGACCGGGCGCCTTGCCCGGCCTCTTCCACGCCGGCGGCCTCTATCGCAACGGCATCCTCATGGGGCCTCTCGTCGGGGAGATCGCCGCGGAGATCGTCCTCGGCCGCTCGCCGCGGATGGACGTCAGGGCGTTCTCTCCCGCGCGCTTCCGCAAGGACGATCTCCCGGTAGCATGAGGACGTCGTCCGACGCCGAAGCCGGAGCACCGGCGCCCGCCCAGGGAGGCGCGCGGCGCGGGGACCCGGGCCTCGCGACACGGATCTTCCTCTGCGTGGCGGCTGTCATCGCGTGTAGTTTCGGCCTCGCCGTCAGCCTCGTGGGCCGCCGAAGCCTCCTCGTCGCGGGAGGCCTTCTGCTCCTGGCCGCTCTTCCGATCTCATTCGGACTGGCCCGGGCGCTCTCGCGCCCCCTACGCCGGCTCGCCCATGCCGCCGAGGAGATCGGTCGGGGGCAGCTCGACGTCGTCCTCCCTCGCGCGGGAGGCGAGGTCGGCACGCTCGTCCGCGCCTTCTCTTCGATGGTCGCCGAGCTCAAGGCCAAGGCACAGCTCGAGGCGATGCTGGCCGAGCGCCAGCGCCGCGCGTTGGACGTGACGTTGCGGGGCTCGTCCCCCGATTCCCGCACCCCCGAGGGGACCGCCCGCCTCGACGCGGGCAGGGTCTTCGCGGATCGGTATCTCGTTCTCTCGGTCCTGGGCGAAGGGGGGATGGGCACGGTCTACCGGGTCCGGGACCGGGACCTCGACGACGAGGTCGCACTCAAGGTCCTCGAGCCTGCCGGCAACGATCCCGCCGCCGATACGGCGCCATCCCCGGGCCCGACCGCCGAGCTCCTGCGCCAGGAGATCAAGCTGGCGCGGATGATCACCCACGTGAACGTCGTGCGCGTCCACGACTTCGGGGAGGCCGAAGGGGTTCGCTATTTCTCCATGGAATACGTCGCGGGGACGACGCTCCGGGAGATCCTGGCCCAGGGCCGCCTCCTGGACCTGCTCCCCACCCTCCAGATCGCGAAGCAGGTCTGCCGGGGCCTGGCGGCCGTGCACCGGGCCGGGATCATCCACGGGGACCTGAAGCCGCAGAACGTGATGCTCATGTCCAATGGCGTCGTGAAGCTCATGGATTTCGGGGTCGCTCGCACGCGCAGCGCCGTGAGTCCCGCGGACCCGATTGCGGGAACTCCGGCGTACATGAGCCCCGAACAGGCTCGCGGTGGCGAGCTGGACGAGCGCAGCGATCTCTATTCGGCCGGGGTGCTGATGTTCGAGCTCTTCACCGGACGCTGCCCCTTCCTCGGCGCCGACATCTACGAGACGATGCGCATGCACCTCGACGAGGAGCCTCCCGACCCCCGTCGTCTCCGGGGCGAGATCCCCGAAGGACTCTCGCGGCTCATCTTGAGCTGCCTGGACAAGTCCCGCCTGCGACGGCCCGCGAGCGCCGGTGACCTGGAGCGTCTGCTGATGCGCGTGCGCGCCTAGCTCGCGCTCCGCTCCTCGGCTTCCCGGGCCAGGAGAGCGCGGATCCGGTCACGGTCCATGGGACGGCCGAACAGGTAGCCCTGGGCGTACCGGCATCCGACGGCCCGGAGCTGATCGCGCTGCGCCTCGGTCTCGACCCCCTCGGCCACCACGTCCATCCCGAGGCTCTTCCCCAGGGACACGATCGTGCCGACGATCTGCGTGTTCCGCTGGCCGCTGCCGAGGGCCCAGACGAACGACCGGTCGATCTTCAGGGTGTCGGCCGGAAAGCGCAGGAGGTAGCTGAGGGACGAGTACCCGGTCCCGAAGTCGTCGATGCAGACGCGCGCTCCCAGCTCCGTGAGGCGGCTCAGCATGTCGATGGCCGACTCGGCGTCGTGCATGATCACGCTCTCGGTGATCTCGAGCTTCAGGGACCGCGGGTTGAGCCCCGTCTCGTCGAGGATCGCCGCCACCTGGTCCACCAGGTGCGGCTGCGAGAACTGCTTTCCCGAGACGTTGACGTTCAGGTACAGGTCCGTGGCGCCGTCGCTCTGCCAGGCCTCCATGTCGATGCAGGCCTGGCGCAGCGCCCATTCCCCGATCCCGAAGATGAGGCCCGTCTCCTCGGCGAGAGGGATGAACTCCGCCGGAGAGACGAGGCCCCGGTCGGCGTGCTCCCAGCGGGCCAGCGCCTCGAGGCCCACGATGCGCCCGGTCTCGAGGTCCACGATGGGCTGGTAGTGGAGGATGAAGCTCTGGCCGTCCACGGCGCGCCGGAGCTCGTTCTCGAGGGCCAGGAGCTGGAGGGCCCGGTTGTGCATCGAGGTGTCGAAGATCTGGTAGCGGGCCTTGCCGTCGGCCTTGGCCTGGTACATCGCGGTGTCGGCGTCGCGGAGGAGGTCCTCGCCGCGGGCGTACTCCCGCGTCGACAGCGCGATGCCGATGCTGACCGTCGCGAAGACCTCGTGGCCGCTCAGCAGGAAGGGGGTTCGAAGGGAGTCCTGGATGCGCTCGGCGATGCGGGTCGCGTCGCCCGACTCGGCCAGCTCTTCGAGGAGCAGCGTGAACTCGTCCCCGCCGAGACGGGCGACCGTGTCGCCGGGCCGAATGGCCGCCGACAGGATCCGGCCCATCTTCACGAGGAACTCGTCCCCCACGGCGTGGCCCAGGCTGTCGTTCAGGAGCTTGAAGCGGTCCACGTCCAGGAACAGCACGGCCACGAGCTGGCCCGGCTTGCGCCGGATGCGCGCCAGGGCGCCCGAGGCCCGGTCCAGGAAGAGCGCGCGGTTGGGGAGCCCCGTGAGCACGTCGTGGAGGGCGTCGTGGACGAGCTGCTGCTCGACGCGCCGCCGCTCGGTGACGTCGGCCCCGATGGACGCCGTGCCGATGACGTTCCCTTCGAGATCGTGGAGCAGGGTGTGGTTCCAGGAGATGAGCCGGCGCTCCTCGTGGCGCGTGAAGATCTCGCTCTCCTCGTGGGGGACCACGGTGCCCGATGCGGATCCGGTCCAGGAAGGCGCGCTTCTCGCGCTCCTGATGGTCGAGGGGGATGAAGCTGTCGAACCAGTTGCGGCCCACCACGTCCTCCTCGATGGCTCCGGCCAGCTCGAGGAAGAACTCGTTGGCGAAGGTGATCTCGCCCCGGGTGTCCTTGAGGACCGCGATGAGCTGGACGTTCTCGAGGATGTCCTGCATCCGCCGGTCCGACTCGCGCAGCGCGCCCTCGGCCAGCTTTCGATCGGTCACGTCGAAGGCGACGACGAGGACCGCCGGACGGCCCGCCCAGGCGAGCGCCGTGGTCGTCAGGTCGATCCATCGCTCCGCGCCCCCGGCGGTCTGGAGGCGCATCTCCTGTCGCGGCGGCGGCGGCTGCGATCCCTCCGCGCGAGCGCGGACGCCCGTCACGGAGGTCCGGGGCAAAGAGGTCGGAGTAGCGGGTGCCGAGGAGCTGGGCGGGCGCGTAGCCCGTCACGCACCTTCGCCGCCGCGTTGGCGAAGCGCAGGATGTCGCCCTGGTGCACGAGGACCGCCGCCGCCGTGCTCGTCGAGAGGGCCTCGAAGCGGGCCTCGGCCTCGGAGGGAGCGACGACCTCGGGTTCGGGTCGGAGCCCCGCCGCTCGAGCGAGGGTCTCCAGGAGCCCACGCTTGCGGGGGCGAGCCTGCGGTCGGTCTCTCTCCTGGGGCAACCGTCTCCTCCGGCCGGAAAAGACCCATTGTACCGGTCTTGCCCCTTGCGCTCCCGCTCGCCCCGGCCGGCGGGGGGCGCCGACTCCGATGGCCCGCGATCCTAGCGATGCGCGACCCAGCGCAGGATCTCCGGGAACGTCGGGCGCTTGCCGTACATGAGGATGCCCACCCGGTAGATCCGCGCCGCGACCCAGAGCACCCCCACGATCGTGGCGCCGGTGAGCACGATGGACAGGACGATCTGCCAGGTCGGCGGCGTCAGGACCGTGATGCGCATGAACATGAGCAGAGGCGTGAGGAAGGGGACGAGCGACATCACGGTCGAGAGGGTGCTGTCGGGGGAGTTGAGCACCATGGGGAAGAACATGACCCCGAGGATGAGGGGCATCATCACGGGGAACGCCAGGCTCTGGGCTTCCTGCTGTGTGTTCACGCAGGAGCCGACCGCGGCGAAGAGCGCCGAATAGAGCAAGTAGCCGAGGAGGAAGTAGAGGACGAAGGACGCGAGGAGCAGGGGCGTCACCTCGGGCAGCCGTGCCCCGCTCGCCGCAGCCGAGGAGGCGCCCACCGCGGAGACCAGCGCGAGGGAGAACGCCCAGACCAGGAACTGGGTGAGGCCGGCCGCTCCCACGCCGAGGAGCTTGCCGGCCAGGAGGTGGATCGGCGGGACCGCGGAGACGATCACCTCGACGACGCGGTTCGCCTTCTCCTCGATCACTCCCGTGAGCACCGCCTGGCCCCACATAAGGGTGGTGATGTAGAGCATCATCATCAGGATGATCGAGAAGATCGCCCCCACACCGCGATCCTCCCGCTCGCCCCCCGCGCTGAGGCGGATCGTCTTCAGGTCCAGCTTTCTCGTCAGGTCACGGATCCTGCCCTGATCGAGCCCGGCGCCCGTGAGCCGCAGGCCCACGAGGGTGTCCGAGACGGCGTCTTCCATCAGACGCAGGTCGATCATGTTGCTGACGTTCTGGCCGAAGTACGAAGCGCCGGCCTTCTCGAGCGCGTCCTTGGGGAGGAAGAGGTATCCGTCGAGACGCCCTTCGATCACGGCGGCTTTGAGGGACGCTTCCCGCGTGACCTCGAGCTCGGGACCGGACGGCTCCACGATGAAGCGGGCGCCCCCGTCGCGCTGCTGCCGCGCCAGGGCGGCCTCGACGGGTCCCGCGAGCGCGCCGGAGGCATCCAGGACCGCCACCCGCAGGGGCTTCCCTGCGCGTCCCGCCACGAGGGCCGGGATCACCATGAGGCTGCCGGTGAGGATCGGCCCCAGTATGGTGGCGACGATGAACGCCTTGGAGCGAACGCGCTCGATGTACTCGCGGCGAACGATGGACCAGAGGCGGCTCACGCGGCGTCACCGCGAGGCGTGACCTGATCCACGAAGATCTCGTGGAGGCTCGGCTCCACGATCTCGAAGCGACTGAGGCGCAGTCGGGCCGTGGCCTCGCGGAGGAGCGCCTGTGGATCGGCCCCTTCCAGGAGGCGCACCTCCACGTGACGCCCGAAATCACTCACCTTGGCGACGCCGGGAAGGCCCGCGAGGAAGGCGCCGTCACCCTCGAAGGCGAGGGCGATCGCGTTCTTTCCGTACCGGGCCTTGACCTCGGCAACGCTGCCGTCCAGGAGCTTCTCGCCGCGGTGGATGAGGGCGATGCTGTCGCAGAGGCGCTCGACGGTTTCCATCTGGTGGCTCGACAGCACCAGGGTCTTGCCCTCGCGTCTCATGTCCACGAGGACGTCGCGCATCAGGTTGGTTCCGACCGGGTCGAGGCCGCTCATGGGCTCGTCGAGGATGAGGACGTCGGGGTCGTGGAGGACCGTGGCGACGAACTGCGCCTTCTGCTGCATCCCCTTGGACAGCTCGTTCACGCGGCGCTTCCTCCATTCGCCGAGGCCCAGCCGATCGAGCCACGCCGTCATGCGCGGCGCCGCTTCGCTCCGCCGCGTCCCCTTGATCGCGGCCATGAACAGGAGCTGCTCTTCGAGGACCATCCTCGGGTAGAGGCCGCGCTCCTCGGGCATGTAGCCGACCCGGTCCCGCGACGCCGGCGCCCGCAGGGCCCCCGAGGATCTCGATCGAGCCCGCTGTCGGGGGCCAGGATGTTCATGACCATGCGCGAGCGTCGTCGTCTTGCCGGCGCCGTTCGGCCCCAGCAGGCCGAAAACGCTGCCGCGGGGCACCGCGAGGGTCAGATCCTTGACGGCCTGGTGACCGGCGAACGATTTGGCCACGCGGGTGAGACGGATGGCGTCGTCGGTGCCCAAAGGGGTTCCTCCACCTGGATCCGGCGGCTCGCGAGCAGCGATACGAATTATAGGCGGGGGATGTTTCGGCGGTATCATTATGGATTCACGCCATGCCCGAACAGGGGGCGCCGGCGCCCAGGACTTTTCGCATCAGTCTCCAGGCCAAGCTTCTTGGCCTGGTCCTCTTCTGCGTGGCGGTGCCCCTCCTCGGCCTGGGCAGCTACCTGCGCCAGCGGAACCAGGAGATCCTCCGGGACAAGGTCCACGAGGCCCTCACCAACCAGCTCTACCGGAAGTCCTCAGGGCTCCAGGACTGGGCCGAGCAGCGGCTCCACGAGACCTCGGCCTGGTCCTCCTCCTTCGTCGTCTTCGAAGGGATCGAGGCGCTCTCGCGGCCGGGAGACGGACCGGGAGCGCGTGCGGCGCGACCTCGTCGACTACCTCCTTTCGGTGCTCGGCCACTACCGGGTCTACGAGTCGCTGTTCGTCGATGGACCTCGCCGGTCAGGTGGTCGCGTCCACCCGGGAGGAGCACCTCGAGGACTGGGGCCAGGCGATGCTGAACGCCCACGACCTCGAGAAGGGGCGCCTCACGACGCTGCGTCGCTCCGACTACCTCGAGCGGGCCACGGAGCTGGTCCTCCAACCCATACAACGGAGCAATCGGACCATCGGCTACTTCATCGGACGCCTCGACCTCCGCGAGCTGGAAAGCCTCCTCAACACGCCCGTGGACGCCGAAACCGCCCTGAGCCTCCCCCGCCTCGACGCCAAGGAGATCGAGTCCCATCTCGTGGCCTCGGCCGACCTCATGCCGTCCTTCTGGCTGCATCGACGAGGGCGGGCACGTCCTCGCCGAAGCGGGGAAGCCCCTGGCCCGGCCGGGGATAGCTCCGTTTCCGGCCACGATCCCCGAAGACGCCCCGGCCGTGATCCCGGTGCGGGAGGCCACGCTCCCGGGCCTGGGCCCGATGGTCTACGGCGTGCGGCGCCTCGACTGGCCGCTCCAGGGATACCTCGCGGCCACCCTCACCTCCGATGCGGCGTACCGCTCTCTCAGGGAGTCGGAGAACCGCCTGCTCCTCTTCGGTGGGTCCGCCCTCCTCGCCATCTTCGGCCTCACGTACCTGGCAGCGCCGCCAGATCCTGCGGCCGATCATGCTCCTCGCGGACGGGGCCAAGAAGGTGAGCGCGGGCGAGTTCGTCGCCCTCCCCGTCGTCGGCGCCGACGAGATCGCCGACCTCACGGTGGCCTTCAACGAGATGGCCCACACGGTGCGCGACGGGCGTCACAAGCTCGAGGAGGCCCGCGACGAGCTGGCCCGCTCCAACGAAGGGCTCAAGGAGGCCAACCGCGCCCTCGAGGCCCTGGCGATCACCGACGGCCTCACGGGCCTGTACAACCACCGCCACTTCCAGGACACCCTCGAGAAGGAGATGCGGCGCTGCGAGCGCGAAGGGCGGAACCTGAGCCTCCTGCTCCTCGACCTCGACCACTTCAAGCAGTACAACGACCGCTGGGGGCACACCGAGGGAGACGCGGCCCTGCGCCGGGTGGCCGGCCAGGTCATGAAGTCGATCCGCTCCACGGACATGGCCTTCCGGTACGGCGGCGAGGAGCTGGCGGTGCTCCTCCCCTCGTGCATCAAGGAGCAGGCCACCGAGGTCGCGGAGAAGATCCGCGTCGCCGTGAGCACCCACCCGCATCGGCCGGGACGCTTCGGCGCCCGCACCACGATCTCCATCGGCGTCGCGACGTTCCCCGAGGACGGCCGGGTCTCCCGGGGCCTCGTGGACACCGCCGACGCCGCCCTATACGCCGCGAAGGCCCAGGGCCGCGATCGCGTGGTGCAGGCGGGCACCCACGGTCCGACGCCCGTCGACCGCTCCGAGACGGCGGGTTAGCTAGTCCAGCGCCTCGAGGCGCAGCTCGGCGATTCCCCAGGGCTTCGTCTTTCGTCCGACCTGCACGAGGCGGAAGGTGATCGCCCGGACCTCGGGAAGCAGGAGCACCTGGCTCGGAGCGCCCCGCTGCTGGGACAGGGTCGGACGCCCCGGGAGGAACGGGGCGCGTTCGAGCTCTCGGCGCCCCCTCGGAGGCGAAGAGCTGGATCTCGTCGGCCATCTCGTCCGCGTCGGCCGGCGGAACGATCTCGATACGTCCCAGGAGGCGCGGGCGCGGCAGAGTCGATCTGGATCCACTCTCCTGGGCGCCTGAGCTTCGGTCGTTCTCCAGGCCGTGCCCGCGTCACCGTCGTGGATCCGGACGAGGTGCTCGGGGGCCTCGGAGCTCGTGAGCCGCGCCTCCGAGAGGTCGACCGCCCGATATCGCGGCCGCAGCTCCGCGGGGACGGCGAAGACCCGGATCCTTTCCCCCGAGTACCGCGTCTCGGGTTCCGCCACGAACAGCTTCGTCAGGCCGACGATCCCGGCGCGGTCGTTGGTCGGGTCCGGTGACCACCATGTCCGCTTGCAGGGCCTGGAGGCGGGTTCTCGGGCTGGGCATTCCGACGACCAGGGTTTCGAAGCGGTGCGGGTCGAGGCCGATCGCCGCGTTGGCCGTCGTGACGACGCGCCCCTCGGCGGTGTGAGACTCGATCCAGTCGGCGGCGACGTCCTTGGTGATCGGCCTCGCGATCGCCCGGACGTATTCGATCGAGGACAGGAGCGGGACGACGACGACCACGGCCGCCATGGCCCACAAGCAGAAGGCGTCTGCGCTCGGCCAGGCGCCTCCACGGCCGGTCCGGACAGCAGGGCCGTCACGCCCAGCGTCGGGATCAGGAAGCGGTCCTGTGTGATCGTGGCCGTCGAGAAGACGGCGAGGGTCACGAGAGGCAGGACGAGGAGGGGGAGCCATTCGCGCCAGCGCGCACGGCCGACGACGAGACCGGCGAGCGCCAGCGAGCAGGGCCGGCAGGTCCCAGGGCCTCCACCAGCGTCGTCGCGTACGCGGCCGCCGTTCCCCACGGTCCCAGGTCCGCCGCCCGCTCGACGTAGTGGAAGCTCAACTGATCGTCCATGCCCTGGACCGACGCTGGCGCCGCGCAGGAACGTGTAGGGTGAGAGGACCGCGAAGGCGATCAACGAGACCAGGGCCGCGAGGGCGATGCGCCTGAGCTTGGATCCGGGGGCCACGAATCGCGCGACCACGTAGGACGGCGCCATGAGGGCGCCGGAAAACTTGACGGCGGTCGCCGCGCCGATGGCCACACCCGACAGGACGTCCCCCGCCGGCCCTTCGCCGACCCGACGAAAGGCGAAGAAGCCGAGGAGCACGATCGCCTCGAGCACGATGTCGGGGCGCACCTCGTGCGCGACGCGGACCTCGAGGGGTGACACCGCCAGGAGGGCCGCCGCGAGGAGGCCCGTCGCGGTGCCGAAGAGGCGCCGACCCAGCGCATAGGCGAGCGCCGCGGTCGCCACGCCGATGAACGCCACGAGGTATCGGGCGGCGAGGAAGGCGTCCGGGTTCTGCTGCGGGTTCTCGACGAGGGCGAGGACGGGGGCCAGCATGTAGTAGAACAGGCCGGGGTACTGGTAGAAGCCGTGGTCGAGGTTCGCCACGCGCCAGCATCAGGACGGCGTTGGAGACGAAGAAGCGCTCGTCGAGCGGCGGCCGATGGCGAAGGCCCCATCCCAGCCCGACGAGTCGCAGGGCGGCGGCCAGGATGAGGATCGCGACGAGGCCGACTCGGCGGGACAAGTCGGCCTATTGCAGCAGCGGCCGGTATATCCAGCCGCTCGTGTCGCCGTAGGTGACCCGGACCCACTCGCCGCGGACCACGGTCGCCTCGACGGAGGCTCCGCGCGGAGCATGGCCCACGACCGGCTCCGTCGTCCCCGGGGCCTTCCTGAGGTTGACCGTGTCCGAGGCGACGACGTACGTCCTCTTCGGGGCCGGCCGGTCGAGGGCGGTCGGGTCGGTGGCGAGCCGCCGCGTCTGCTCCACCAGATCCTGTGCCGTCATCGCGAAGAAGGCGGCTCCCCCGTAGTTCTCGTCGCGGAGGAGCTGCTCCGCGCGGTCCAGCAGCTCCTGGCAACGCACGAGGTTGGGGCTGCGGACCTTTTCGTCGGCCATGCGGCGGAGGAGGATCTGCGCCTCGGCGACGGCCGACGAGGCCTCGGCCTTGGTCTGCCCCTTGACCTTGGCTTTCGTGCGCACGAGCTCGGTCTCGGTCAGCTCCAGCTCCTTCAGCAGGAAACCGACGCGCTCCTCGAGCCGGCGCTGCTCCTCCTCGGCGCGGCGGAGCCGTGCCTCGATCTCGACCCGCGCGGCCGCCGGCTCCTCCACGTGTGGGGTTGCGACGACGGGCGGCGGCGGCGCCGTCGAGACGGACGCGGCCCACTCCGCCTCCGTCGCGGCCAGTCGAACCAGCGCCAGCGCCGCCTGGGCCGCCTCGGCGTCCCGGGTCCCGGAAGCCGAGGCGAGATCGGCGGCCTCCTTCAGGTGCGCCTCGGCCCGGCCCAGCGGCTCGGGGGCCTTCGTGTCGGCGCCCGCCTGGCGAGCCGCGTCGATGGCCGCCTGGGCCGGCGTGAAGTCCAGCTTCGGAGGCGGACCCCCCCGGCTCGCGCACCCCCCCAGGAGCAGGAGTCCGGCCACGGCGGCGACGGTCGAGGATGTCGGGGAGCGCACGATTGGAAGCATTGTTCCGGACCGAACCCTGAGTCTAGCACGCGCTTGGTGGGCCTCAGACCGTGGCCTATGATGGTCCTCGGGGGGCTTGAACGTGCATCTCATCAGCGTGGCGGGAGCGTGCAGCCGCTCGGGCAAGACCGCCCTGGCCGTAACGCTCCTCCGGGCGCTCCCCACGGGAGCCGCCGCCGTGAAGTTCACGACCACCGACGACGTCTTCGAGCGATGTCCGCGGGGGACGCCGTGCCTCGTGTGCGACATCAGCGTGCCCTACCGGATCGTCGAGGACCCCAGGGTCCTTTCCGAGGCCGGCACCGACACCGCGCGCCTCGCCGAGGCCGGCGCTCGGCCCGTGTTGTGGGCCATAGCGAAGGAGAGCGCGGCGGCCTCCGCCTGGGAGAAGGTCCGGTCGCGGGTGTCGGGGGAGGAGACCGTCGTCATGGAGGGCTCGACGATCGTGAGCCTGTCGAGCCCGACCCTATGCCTCTTCGTCGTCCACCCCTTCCTGGCACCCGAGCGATGGAAGCCGACCTCGGCGGCGCTGCTGGAGAGGGCCGACGCGGTCGTCGTCAACCGACCCCAGGCCGAGCGCCGCGGCCCGTCCCGGGCCGTCCTCGCACAGCTCACCCGGCTCCGCGGCAAGGACGACGTCCGGGAAGGCGACGTCACACGGCCCCTGGCCGAATGGGCCCCCGACCTTGCCGAGCGCCTCCGGGCGCTGGCGCCCGGGGCCCCTCAACACAGGACGGCATGAAGATATCCCTGGCTCACAGCCCCGACAGCGACGACGCGTTCATGTTCTACGGCCTGGCCCGTGGCAAGGTCGACAGCGGGGACCTCGAGATCCTCCACACCCTCACGGACATCGAGACGCTGAACCGCCACGCCATGGAGGGCCGCCACGAGGTCACTGCGATCTCGTTCCACGCCTACCCGTACGTATCGGACAAGTACGCTCTCATGCCCTGCGGGGGGAGCATCGGCGACGGATACGGCCCTCTCCTCGTAGCCCGCGAGCCTCTCGAGCCCGAGGCCCTCGGAGCCGCGACGGTGGCCGTTCCGGGGACCCTCACGACGGCCTACCTCGCGCTGCGGCTCTTCGCTCCGGGCGTGAAGACGCGGGTCGTCCCTTTCGATCGGATCATGAGCGAGGTCCGGGAGAAGCGGGCCGACGTCGGGCTCATCATCCACGAAGGGCAGCTCACCTTCGGCGGGGAAGGCCTCCACAAGATCGCCGACCTGGGTGCCTGGTGGAAGGAGGAGACCGGCCTCCCCCTCCCGCTCGGCGGGAACGCGGTGCGCCGCGACCTGGGTCCGGACCTCATGAAGCGCCTGACGCGCCTCGTGCGGGAAACCGTGCGCTACTCCCTCGAGCACCGGAAGGACGCCCTGGAGTACGCGATGAGCTTCGCCCGGGGCATGGACCCGGCGGTGGCCGACCGCTTCGTCGGCATGTGGGTCAACGACATGACCCTCGAGACCGGAGACCGCGGCCGCAGGGCCGTCCAGGAGCTTCTCGACCGCGGCCACGCCGCCGGCGTGATCCCCCGCGCCGTCGCCGTGGACTTCGTCGAGGCCTGACGGCTCCAATGGCCATCGCCCTTCTCACCCTCGCCCTCGTGGGAACGCTCGCTCTCGGCGGGACGATCGCCCTGGGCCACACGCTCGCCGGACACGCGGTATCGGTCAAGACCCACTTCATGGCCGCTCTCGGCTCCACGACGCTCCTCGTCATGGCCCACTCCTTCATCATGTTCTTCCTGATCGCGACGGGGGTGGAGCTCAAGGAGATGGAGAGGGACCGCGGCTGGGGGGACTCGTTCCGGCGGCGGACGGTGGCCTTCAAGGCGCGAGTCTTCCCGGCCATGACGCTGGCCATCCTGATGGTCATGGCCAACTTCATCCTCGGGGCCGCGGCTCACACCCGCGCCATCCCGCCCTGGGTCCACGGCCTCGTCGCCTGGACGACGCTCCTCGTTTGCGTCGTCACCCTCTATCGCGAGTACCGCGTTCTCGGGGAGAACAACCGCCTCATCGGCGAGGCCGCGTCTCGCCGGCGCGCCGACGCCACCTGAGAGGGTCCGTCAGCGGACCCGAGCGACGACGAGCGTGAGATCGTCGTCGTGGTTTCCCGCGGCGAACGCCTCGACCGCTGCGGCGATCGCGGGAGGCACGGCGGCCGCGGGAAGCGTCCCGAGGCCGCGCAGCGCGTCGATGAGGCGCTCCTCGCCGAACTCCTCGCCGTGGGGGTCGCGCGCCTCGGTGACGCCATCGGAGAAGACGAGGAGCGTGTCTCCCGGCGCGAGTGCGAGCTCCGCGGTCTCGGCGGTCCAATCCTCGAGCAGGCCCGAGGACCGCGGCGGTGGGCATGAGTCGCTCGCAGCCATCGCCGGCCCGCAGCAGCATGGGCGGGTTGTGGCCGCAGTTGGCGTAGCGCAGCGCGCGGCGCTCGTCGTCGTAGACGCCGAGGAAGAGGGTCGCGTAGTGCTCGGGGGCGGTGGAGGCGAGGAACAACTGGTTCACGGAGCGGAGCGCCGAGGCCAGATCGGAGGGGTCCTGGGCCATGACGCTGCGGACGCTGGCCTGGAGGTTGGCCATCAGGAGCGCCGCGGCCATCCCCTTCCCCGAGGCGTCGGCGAGGAAGAAGGCCATGCGCCCCGGACCGAGGGGGATGAAGTCGTAGGTGTCCCCGCCCACCGCTCCCGCCTGCAGGCACGTGCCGGCGCATTCGAGGGTCGAGAGGGAAGGACGGGTCTGGGGAAGCAGCCGGCTCTGGACGCGGCGCGCCAGGGCCAGGTCGCGGGCCGCCAGCCGCGGCGCGCCGGGCTCGGCGACGCGATCCTCCTCGCGGCGGGACCTTTCCTCGAGCTGCGCGCGGACGGTGCCGAGAAGCGCCGCGTTGTCCCACGGCTTCAGCACGAAATCGCTGGCTCCGCGTCGCATCGCCTCCACCGACACGTCGATGGTGGCCCACGCGGTCATCACGACGATCCCCACCGACGGGTCGACCGATCGGACACGAGGGAGGAGCGCCAAGCCCTCGGTTCCGGAGGTCGTGTCACGCGTGTAGTTCAAGTCCATCAGGAGGAGATCGAAGGCGCCTCGATCGAGCGCCGCGAGGAGAGCCTCGGGCGAGTCGGCGCACTCCGTCCTGAACCCCGCGCCCTTGAGCAGGAGCTCCAGCGCCAGGCGGACGTCCGCCTGATCGTCCGCGATCAGGATGCGGGGCGTGAGGCCCGCGGAGACGCGAGGTGCCGGCGGAGCAGCGATCCCCATGAGCCCCCTGCAATGAAAGGAGCGTGCCAGGCAAGGGGGTCGACCTAACTCCAGCGACGACCGCGCCTTCCAGGCGGCGATCGAGTCGGTCCCTGCTGCGGGGTGTTCGATCCTGGGACACGATGCGGCCGGGACCGGACGTGGAGTTCACGCCAGGCGCCTGAGGGCCCACAGGGCATGTTCCTGGACGATCGGGTCTTCGTCCTCGCTCAGGCGCTCGAGGAGCGGGCGCCGGCTCGGGTCGCCGGAGTTGCCGAGGGCCACGGCCACGTTGCGCAGGAGTCCCCGCCGCCGGGCTCGCTTGACGGGGCTCCGGCGGAAGCGTTCGCTGAAGGCGGCGGCGTCGAGGCCGGCCAGCTCCGCGAGATCCGGAGCGACGAGGCCGGATCGCGGCTCGAAAGCCTCCTCGCCGCCCCGCCGTCGCTTGCGATTCCAAGGGCACACGTCCTGGCAGATGTCGCAACCGAACACGTGCCGGCCGATTCCCTCACGCTGGGTCTCGGGGATCGCCGCCTTGACCTCGATGGTCAGGTAGCTGATGCAGCGCGTGGCGTCGAGGACGTAGGGCGCTGGAAAGGCGCCGGTGGGGCAGGCGTCGAGACAGGCCGTGCAGCTGCCGCACATGTCGTCCCGCGGTGTGTCCGGCTCGAGATCGAGATCGGTGACGGCCTCTCCGAGGAAGAACCAGGACCCGTGCTCGGGATGCAGCAGGCACGTGTTCTTTCCCCAGGCGCCGATGCCGGCAGCGGCCGCGTAGGCGCGCTCCGCGATCGGTCCGGTGTCGACGTAGGTGCGGGCTCGGAACGGACCCGTCTCGTCGGCGAGCCGAGCCACGAGGGCCTCGAGACGAGCCTTCATCACGTCGTGGTAGTCGTCTCCCCAGGCGTAGCGGGCGATCCAACCCCGATCCGGCGCCGCTTCCGTGGAGTAGGGATGGGGCGTGTCGTACTGCAGCGCCACCGAGAGCACCGATCGCGACCACGGGAAGGCCACGCGCAGATCGCTCCTTCGCTCGGCCTGGGACGACAGGTACGCCATGGTCCCGGCGTAGCCGCGCGCGATCCAATCGGAGAAGGACGCCAGCTCCCGGGGCGCTTCGGCCAGCGCGACGCCCGCCAGGTCGAAGCCCGTCTCCAGCGCCAAGGACTTCGCTCGCGCCGCCAGTGCACGAGGCGTCAAGGCCTGGCGCGGCGGAGGCTGCGGAGGAGGGCGATCTCCGTCTTCCATGCGTCGATTTCTCCGGGCGTCTCGAGGACCATGGGGATTCCCTCGAATCGCGGGTCGTTCATGATCCGGCGGAAGGTCTCGAGGCCCAGGCACCCTTCGCCGATGGCCTCGTGGCGGTCCAGACGGCTCCCGAGCCCCTTCTTCGCGTCGTTCAGATGGACGGCCTTCAGCTTTTCGAGACCCAGGAGGCGGTCGAATCCCCGCAGGGTCTCTTCGTACCCTCCTTCCGTGGCGAGATCGTAGCCCGCTGCCAACAGATGGCACGTGTCGAGGCAGACGCCGATCCGCTCGGGACGCCGCATTCGACCCAGGATCGAAGCCAGGTGCTCGAAGCGGTGGCCGACGTAGGAGCCCTGCCCGGCGGTCACCTCCAGAAGGGGCATCACATCGAGGCCGAGGGCCCGATCCAGGACGGCATCGAGGCTCGCCGCCACCGCCGCCAGGCCGGCTTCCTCCCCCGCACCCATGTGGGCCCCCGGATGAAAGATCAGGTAGGGGATGCCGAGGGCGTGGCACCTCTCCATCTCGGCGAGGAAGGCGTCCCGGCTCTTCGCAAGGATGTCGGCCTTCGGGCTCGCGAGGTTCACGAGGTAGGAGCCGTGGGCCATGACGGTCCGGACGCCGCTGGCGGCGACGGCGGCGCGGAACGCTGCCGCTTCGTCGGCGGAGATCGCGCGAGCCTTCCACTGCACCTGGTTGCGGGTGAAGATCTGTATGGCGTCGGCGCCGATCGCCCGCCCGTGATCGGCGGCCATCGTGAGACCGCCGGTGGTGGGTACGTGGGCACCGAGGAGCATGGTCACGAGCCTGTTCGTCCGGGCGGACGCGGCTCGTGGCAGGATTATAGCTACGTCGGCCTGGCGACCGTCGGCGTTCAGGCTCGGAGCGGGGAATGGCGCGTCTCGAAGAACTCGGGCTCCCGGCGATTCTCGCGGCGGTTCTCGCGCTGTCCCCGACCTCGCCCGTCTCCGGCGCCGACGCCTTTTCGTGGGGCGACACGCGCCTCATTCTCGGGGGTGAAGCGAGCGGGTCGGCGAGCTTCGGCGACGAAGGCTGGTTCAACGAGACCGACTACAGCCGCAGCGTCATGCACCTCCTCCGCCTCAGCCTGTCGGGGGAGCTGCGGGTGGGGGGGCACGCCGCGGTCGTTTCCGAGGTCCGCAGCGAGAACCTGGAGTCGCCGCAGCTCTACGCGCTCTACCTCCGTCTTCGCCCCTGGACGGCGCGGTCCTTCGACCTGCAGGCCGGCCGGGTGCCCCCCGTCTTCGGGGCCTACCCCCGCCGCCGCTACGCCGCCGACAACCCGCTGATCGGGGAGCCCCTCGCCTACCAGTACCTGACGACACTTCGCACCGACGCGATGCCGGCCACGGCCGACGAGCTCCTCGCCGCGCGAGGCAACGGATGGCTCGTCTCCTACTCGGTGGGCTCCAGCTACCCGGCTCCCGGCGTCTCCCTCGTGTCGGCCACGCGGTGGGACACCGGCATCGAGCTCCACGTCGGCTCCGAGCCCGTCGAGGGCAGCGTGGCCCTCACACAGGGGACGCTGTGCGCCCCGAGGACGGAGGACGACAACCCGGGGAAGCAGCTGTCCGCCCGGGCGGCGTTTCACCCCGCGGTGGGCCTCGTCCTCGGCGTCTCCGCGGCTCGAGGGGAATACCTGTCCCGCGAGGTGGGCGACGTCCTGCCGCCCCCGTCCATGGGTACCTACCGGCAGAGCGCTCTCGGTGTCGATGCCGAGTGGTCGCGCGGCTATTGGATCCTGCGCGCCGAGGCGGTCTGGTCCTCGTGGGAGGTTCCCGCGATCGCGGCTCCGCTCCTGCGCGGACCCTTGAAGGCGGGGAGCGCGTTCCTCGAGGGACGCTACCGGTTGGCACCCGGCTTCTATGCGGCCGCGCGTGTCGATCGCCTCGGGTTCGGCGTCATCGACGGCTCGCAGGGACCGCTCTCCTGGGACGCCCGCGTGACCCGCGTGGAGGGGGGCCTTGGCGTCTCCCTCTTCCGCAACCTGCTGCTGAAGGCCGACTACCAGCACAACTGGCGGGACGGTGGCTACGTGAGGAGCCAGGGCGTCGGCGCCGCCCAGATCTCGTGGTGGTTCTAGTGCGATCCTCGCGGTGCGCCATGGCTCTCGTCTTGTCGCCTGGAGCGTCGCCACGGAGGCGGGCCAGGAAGCTCCCGGAGCGCCGCATCCCGCCGGTGTCATTCGTGGCCGGGTGGACGTCCAGCGCGAGGTCGGCGCCGTCGAGCCGGGGCCCCACGTCGCCGATCTCGGCATGCCCCTGCGCCGGGACGCCCCGACGCGGCGCCAGAGCGTCGTCTACCTCGAGACGGCGCCCCAGGGCGCCTTCGAGGATCCGGGGGTCACCCGCGCCAGCCTCGACCAGAAGGACGAGGCGTTCCTGCCGTACGTCCTGCCGATCGCGGTGGGCACGATCGTGGACTTTCCCAACAGGGATCGGACCTACCACAACGTCTTCTCTCTCTCGCGCGTCAAGAGCTTCGATCTCGGGCGCTACGCGCGCGGCCAGTCGAAGTCCGTGCGGTTCGATCACCCGGGCGTCGTCCGGGTCTTCTGCGACATCCACTCCCACATGAGCGCCTACATCCTCGTCTTCGCCCACCGCTTCTTCGCGGCCACCGATCCCGAGGGGCGCTACCACATCGACGGGGTGACTCCCGGCACCTACGAGCTCACGGTGTGGACCGACGGCCGGGTCCGGGAGACTCGACCCGTCCGCGTCCCCGAGGGAGGCGGCACCGTCGAGGCCGATTTCGTGGTCCGATGAGCGCGCCGGCATGAGCCTCCTCGCGTCGCTCCAGAACCGCGTCTTCGTGGCCAGCGCTCTCGTGGCGGTCCTGTCCATCGCGTTCGCGCTCCAGTTCGTGACCGGGCGGGTGGCCGAGGAGGCGGAGGCCGAGCTGAAGCGAGGCCTGGAGCGGGCCGGCGCCCTGGTGGAGCAGAACCACGTGGCGCGCCTCGACGCGCTCACGCTCCTGACCCGTCTCGTCGCCGACCTTCCGAAGCTCAAGGCCGCCGCCGAGACCGGGGATCCCCCGACCGTGGAGCCGGTGGCTCGCGACTACCAGGCGCGGGTCCGGTCCGACCTCTTCGTGGTGACCGGGCGAGGCGGGGAGGTCCTGGCGTCCCTCGGCATCTCCTCCGCCGCAGCGCGAGAGCTGGCCTCGGCTCGCGTTGCGGCCACGGATCGCGGCGTCAGGACGCTCCAGACTCCCCGCCTGGTGGAGGTCGTCACCGTGCCCATCGCACTTGGGCCCGACCCGCCCGAGATCGTGGGCGCCCTGAGCCTGGGCCTCGTCCTCGACCAGGCGCTCGCCGCCCAGTTCAAGGCCGTGACCGACAGCGACGTCGCCTTCGCGGTGGACGGGCGTGTCCGTGCGTCCACCCTTCCCGCGCGCTATGACGCCGCGGTGGCCGGTGTCCTCTCGTCGGAGGGAATCGCGAGCGTGAGCCTGGGGGACAACGAATACGTCGCGCTGCACCACCGTCTCTCGGCCGACGCCGGCCCCGGCGCGCCCGTCGCCGTGATCCTCCGGTCGCGGACCGAGCGGCTTCTCTTCGTGCGGACCCTCCGGACCGGCCTCCTCGCCGCGGGGCTCGTCGGGGTCCTGGCGGCCGTGCTGATGAGCTACGCCGTCGCGAGGACCGTCACGCGCCCCCTCTCGGCCATCACCGCGATGATGCGGGAGATGACGGCCACGGGCGACCTCGCGCGAAAGATCCGCCCGGGGCGCGCGTGGGCCGACGAAGACGCACGCACCCTCGCCGCCACCTTCGACAGCCTCACCGAGGCGATCGCCCGCTTCCAGGTCGAGGCGTCCCAGCGCGAGCGCCTCTCGGCCCTGGGCCGCCTCTCGACCGTCATCGCTCACGAGGTGCGCAACCCCCTCATGATCATCAAGGGGTCCCTCCGCACGCTCTCGCGCCCGGGAGCCTCCGCCGCCGACGTGCGGGAGGCCGTGGCGGACATCGACCACGAGGTGGCGCGTCTCAACCGGATCGTGGACGACGTCCTGGATTTCGCCCGCCCGGTGCGCCTCGAGTACGCTTCGACCGACGTGAACGCGGTTCTCGACGACGTCGCGGCGTCGTTTTCCGCCGCGGGGGAGCCCCGGCGGGTGGTGACCAGGCTCGACGCCGATCTGCCGCCGGTCCCCGTGGACGTCGAGCGGCTGCGGACCGCCCTGGTGAACGTCGTGACCAACGCCCTCGACGCCGTGGCCGCGCGCCGCGACGGCCTTTGTCCCCCGGTGGAGGTCCGCAGCCTCTGCTTGCCCGGCGGGGGCGCCGCCGTCGAGGTGGAGGACCAGGGAGTGGGGATCGAGCCCACCGACCTTCCCCACATCTTCGAGCCCTACTTCACGACCAAACGGACGGGGACTGGCCTCGGTCTTGCCATAGCCAAGAACGTGATCGACTCCCACGGAGGCGTTCTGTCGGCCTGCGCCGCCCCCACGGGCGGGACCCGGATCCGTCTGGAGCTTCCCCCGTCGCGGAGGGACGCCTCGTGACGGCGGTGCGCGGGTCGATCCTCCTCGCCGACGACGAGGAGCGCATCTTGAAGAACCTCGCCCGCGCCCTCCGGGACGAGGGCCACGAGGTGGTCGCCACGACCAGCTCGGAGGAGGCCCTGCGGCTCCTGTCGGGGCGCCCTTTCGACCTGCTCGTCGTCGACAACCGCATGCCCGGAAAGACGGGTCTCGAGGTGCTGCGCGACCTGGCGACCGGGACACCGGAGTGGGAGCGCCCCGAGGTCGTGATGATGACGGCGCACGCCACGGTCGAGAGCGCCATCGAGGCCATGAAGCTCGGGGCCTTCGACTATCTCCAGAAGCCCTTCGAGGTGGACGAGCTGCTGGTCGTCGCCGCCCGCGCCCTGGACCACCATCGGCTCAGGACCCAGAACCGCTACCTGCTCAGCGAGCGCGACGAGGAGTTCAACCACTACGGCATCGTCGGCCGGAGCCGCGCCGTGGAAGAGCTGATCCGCAACCTGGAGCTCGTGGCCCGGTCCAAGAGCACGGTCCTCATCACCGGCGAGACCGGGACGGGGAAGGAGCTCGCGGCCCGCGCCATCCACGACCGGAGCGATCAGCGCGGCATGCCGCTCATCAAGGTGAATTGCGCCGCGATACCCGAGAGCCTCCTCGAATCCGAGCTCTTCGGCCACGTGCGGGGCGCTTTCACGGGAGCCCAGAACAACAAGAAGGGGAAGTTCGCGCTGGCCGACGGGGGCTCGATCTTCCTCGACGAGATCGGGACGATGAGCACGGCCCTCCAGGCCAAGCTGCTGCGCGTCCTGCAGGAGCGGGAGTTCGAGCCGCTGGGCGCGGAGCGCACGCAGAAGGTGGACGTGCGGGTCATCGCCGCGACGAACCGGGACCTCCGCAAGAAGGTCGCCGAGGGCTCCTTCCTGGAGGATCTCTTCTACCGGCTGAGCGTCATTCCCGATCGAGATCCCGCCGCTCCGGGAGCGACGGGAAGACATCCCCGGGCTGGCCGAGCACTTCCTGCGCAAGCACGAGCAGCGCGTGGGAAAGCGCCTCGAGCGCATCTCCGACGAGGCCCTCGCCCTGCTCCAGGGCTACGACTGGCCGGGCAACGTTCGCGAGCTCGAGAACACCATCGAGCGCGCCGTGGTCCTCGCCACGGGCTCGGTCGTCGACGCCGGCCTTGATCCGGATGCAGGGAGCCACGGCCTCCTCCGACGCCGATCTTCCTTCGGCGCGCCTCCACGACAACGTCGAATGGGCCGAGCGCGAGTCGGTGAAGCGGGCGCTCCGCCGATCCGGACGGGGTCAAGAAGGACGCCGCCGAGATCCTCGGGATCAGCCAGCGGGCCCTCAGCTACTACCTCGCGAAGTACGCCATCGACTGAGGCGCTCGCTCTCCCCTTCGGTTACGGACAAGGTAACCACTTACGCAACACGTAAGGCTCTGCGCCTGTGTACGGCCCGCCGAGCGGCATTGGGGCGGTTGGCCCCCGGCACGCCCCTTGCCCCTGCTCAGACGAGCGGGTCCATCAATCGGCCCGCGGGTTGGCTTTCATCGATTGAGCACGAGGGTTTCCATGAGCGATATCCGGGACATTACGCGGCGCGAGTTCAGCCTCGAGGCGGCCATGGCCATCTTGAGCGGCGTGGCCATCACCATCTCGGGTTGCGGTGGCGGCGGGAGCAACCCGGCGGGTCCCTCGGGCAACCCTCCCGTCGCGTCGAACGGCGACCACGTCGGCGCCATCTCGGCGAACCACGGCCACAGCGCCGTCATCACCGCCGCGCACATCGTCGACGGCAAGGGGTACGGGCTGGACATCAAGGGCACGGCCACCCATACCCATACCGTCACCTTGTCGGACGCCGACGTCGCGGCGGTGGGCGCCAACCAGCGGGTCGCCAAGGTGTCGTCGAGCGACGGCGGTCACAACCATACCGTCACGTTCAACTGAAGGGAGGACCTGATGGAACGGCGTGAGTTTACGGTCCTTTCGGCCATGGCGTTGCTGGGTGGCCCGACCATCACCCTGACGGGGTGCGGCGGCGGGAACCCGATGGGGGCGTCCGGAATGGGAGGCGGCAGCGTGACGGGCGCCATCTCGGCAAACCACGGCCACGCGGCCACGGTCACCTCGGCCCAGCTGACGACCGCCGGTGCGCTGAGTCTCCACATCCAGGCCCAGGCCGACCACGACCACGTCATCTCCCTGACCGGCCCGCAGGTCGTGGACATTCGTGGCGGCAGCACCGTGGCGATCGAGTCCACCGAGACGAACGATCACCATCACACCGTCACGTTCGCGGGAGGCAGCCGGAGCTCCGGCTCCGGTTACTGACGCCCCGGGGGCCTTCCGGCCCTCCTATAATGGGGGGGAGGGCCCTTGCAGCAGGTAGCGCTTCCCGAGACGACCGCGACGGCATCCGCGCCGGACCTCGCCGAGAGGATCGCCCGCGCGAAGCGCGCCCTCGGCTCGCGTCTGGTGGTCCTGGGGCACCACTACCAGCGCGACGAGGTCATCCGTCACGCCGACTTCCGCGGCGATTCCTTCAAGCTCGCGCAGCAGGCCGCGTCGCGCCCCGAGGTCGAGTACATCGTCTTCTGCGGCGTCCACTTCATGGCGGAATCCGCCGACATCCTCTCGGCGCCCCACCAGCAAGTCATCCTTCCGGACCTGACGGCGGGCTGCACGATGGCCGACATGGCCGAGATCGACCAGGTCGAGGAGTGCTGGGACAGCCTCACGTCGGTGATCGGCGACGACATCCTGCCCGTCACCTACATGAACTCCGCCGCCGACCTGAAGGCTTTCGTGGGGCGCCACGGCGGCGCCGTCTGCACGTCGTCGAACGCGCGGGCCGTCCTCGAGTGGGCTTTCAAGCAGAAGCGCCGGGCGCTCTTCTTCCCCGATCAGCACCTCGGGAGGAATACGGCATTCCGCATGGGGATCCCCCTCGAGCAGATCGCCCTCTTCGATCCCTATGAAGATCGGGGAGCGCTGAGCGACGAGCAGGTCCGGTCGGCGCGGGTCATCCTCTGGAAGGGGCATTGCTCGGTCCACAACCGGTTCACGCCGGCGATGGTGGACGAGCGGCGCGCCCAGTTCCCGAGGGCGAAGGTCATCGTCCACCCCGAGTGCCGATTCGAGGTCGCCCAGAAGGCCGACGCCATCGGGTCCACCGAAGGCATCTTGAAGACGATCTCCGAGAGCCCGGAGGGTTCGGAGTGGGTGGTCGGGACCGAGCTCAACATGGTGAACCGGATGGCGCGGGAGCTGGCTCCCGGCCGGAAGGTCGTGAGCCTGGACGACTGCTTCTGCGTCTGCGGCACGATGTTCCGCATCGACCCGCCCCACCTGGCCTGGGCCCTCGAGAACCTCGCGGAGGGACGTGTGGTGAACCGCGTGGTCGTCCCCGAGGCCACGGCCCGCGACGCCAAGGTCGCGCTCGATCGCATGCTCGAGATTCGGTAGTACCATCGTCCCGAGAGCTGGGGGAGCCCGCGAGGGCTGAGAGGGTGGAACAAGCCACCGACCCCTCGAACCTGACCTGGTTAAGACCAGCGGAGGGAAAGCGACCCGCCCGCGGAAAGGACGTCATGGAGAGGACGCCGTATACGGGAGAGACTGCGACCCAGATGCACCACGCCCGCAGGGGCGCCGTCACGCCGGAGATGACCCGCGTGGCCGAGCGGGAGCAGGTAGAGCCCGAGTTCATCCGCAGCGAGGTGGCGCGGGGCCGGATGGTGATCCCCGCCAACGTGCACCACGCGAGCCTCGACCCGATGGGAATCGGCATCAACGCCGGATGCAAGATCAACGCGAACATCGGCAACTCCTCCGTGCAGTCCGACGTCGAGAAGGAGCTCCAGAAGCTCCACATGGCCGTCCACTACGGCTCCGATACGGTCATGGACCTGTCCACCGGCGGCGGCATCGACGAGATCCGCGCGGCGATCATCGCGGCCTCGCCCGTGCCGATCGGCACCGTGCCGATCTACCAGGCGGTCCAGCAGGTCAACCGGGTCGAGGACCTGACGACCGACGACCTCATCGACAACATCGAGCACCAGGCGCAGCAGGGCGTCGACTACATGACCGTCCATTGCGGCGTGCTGTACGAGCACCTGCCACTGGTGCAGCACCGGATCACGGGGATCGTTTCCCGCGGCGGGGCGCTCCACGCCCAGTGGATGGTCCACCACAAGAAGCAGAACCCCCTCTACGTCCACTTCGACAAGATCCTCGAGATCGCGCGGAAGCACGACGTCACTTTGTCCCTCGGCGACGGTCTTCGTCCCGGCTGCCTGGCCGACGCCTCGGACGCGGCGCAGTTCGCCGAGCTCAAGACGCTGGGGGAGCTGACGCGGAAGGCGTGGGAGAAGGACGTCCAGGTCATGGTCGAGGGGCCGGGACACATCCCCTTCGACCAGATCGCGATGAACGTCCTGAAGCAGATCGAGGAGTGCAGCGAGGCGCCTTTCTACGTCCTCGGCCCCCTCGTCACGGACATCGCCCCGGGCTACGACCACATCACGTCGGCCATCGGCGCGACCATGGCGGGCACCGCCGGCGCAGCCATGCTCTGCTACGTGACGCCGAAGGAGCACCTGGGCCTGCCGAACGCCGAGGACGTGAAGCAGGGCGTCATCGCGTACAAGATCGCCGCCCACGCCGCCGACATCGCCCGTCAGCGCAAGGGGGCGCGGGATCGCGACGATGCCTTGAGCCGCGCGCGATTCGCCTTCGACTGGAACGAGCAGTTCCGTCTCGCCCTCGACCCCGACACGGCGCGGGCGTACCACGACGAGACGCCTCCCCGCCGAGGGGTACAAGACCGCGGCGTTCTGCAGCATGTGCGGTCCCAAGTTCTGCTCGATGAACGTCAGCGCCCACGCCATGGGCAAGCTCGAGCCCCTCGTCGAAACCCAGCACTGACCCGCGCGGAAGGGGAATAAGGCCCATGTTCCAGGAGAAGCCCGACTTTCACGACGCCGAGCTGGTACTGCGCGTCTACGAGCTCCGCCGCGAGCCCGTGATGCGGGAGTCCCGGGGCGCCCTCAACCAGAAGTTCTGGCCGAAGACGTACGAGGACGTCCAGGCCGTCATGAAAGCGGAGCACCCGTTGAACGCCGCCTACCGGCAGGTCGGATCCTTCTGGGAGATGGTGTACGGGATCGTGAAGCACGGCATCGTCCATCCCGACTACTTCGTGGAGAGCAACGGCGAAGGCATGCTCCTTCTCGCCAAGGTGGCTCCGTTCCTCGCCGAGATCCGCCGCGACACGGCGCCGTGGGCCTACGCCAACGCGGAGTGGGTCTCCCGGGAGTCGGCCACGGGCCGGCGTGTGTTCGAGGTGATGAGCGCCCGCGTCCAGAAGACCCTGGCGTCGCGGTAGGGCTCGAGGGAGGTCCCATGGCGGAGTTCGTCAAGGTCCTCGCCGTCGACGAGCTGGCCCCCGGTGCCTGCAAGGAAGTGGCCGTCGAGGGCAAGGCGGTCGCCCTCTTCAACGTAGGCGGGACCTTCCACGCCATCGGCAACAGGTGCATCCATCGCGGCGGCCCCCTGGGCCAGGGGATGCTCGATGGCCAGCTGGTCATGTGCCCCTGGCACGCCTGGATGTACGACGTCACGACGGGAATCAGCAACGTGAACCCCGAGATCCGGGTTCCCTGCTATGACGTGAGGGTCGAAGACGGCGCCGTGCTCGTGAAGGTCGACTGACCCTCGGGTCCCCCCGCCTTGATCCCCCCGAAATGGACTTTTCGGGGCCTTGTGGCCACAATCGAATGTGGTCCGTCGTTCCCTGGTTTCATAGGAGCAATGCAGTCATGAAGCGCCTCGTCATCGGCCTTTCCTTCGCCCTTTCCGCTCTCGTGGCGGCGCAGGAGACCCAGGAGCCGCCCAAGTTCCCCGCGCAGATCGAGCAGGTCACAGTGGACGCCGTCGTGACAGACAAGAAGGGGACCCCCATCACCGGCCTGACGGCCGCGGACTTCACGGTTCTCGAGGACGGCGTTCCCCAGACGGTCGTCAACTTCGAAGCGGTCCAGCTCCCCACCACCGCCGCGGCCACGACGCCCCAGAAGCCGAGGGTCTCCAGCAACACGGATCCTGCGGCCCGCGTGGGCCGCACCTTCGTCGTGGTCTTCGACGACATTCACATGACCCTATTCAACGCCCGGAGGGCCAAGGTGGCCATCGCCGAGTTCCTGAAGAGCGGGGTCCGGGAGGGCGACCGGGTCACCCTGGTGGCGAGCGGCGGAACAGCGTGGTGGAGCGCCCGCATGGAGGCGGGGCGCGACGAGCTCATCGCCCTGCTGAAGCGCCTCGAGGGGCGGAACATACCCGACTCGTCGCAGGACCGGATGAGCGACTACGAGGCGATGCGCATCCAGGTCTACAGCGACCCCGACGTGACCGCGAGGGTGAGCCGGCGCTACGCGAACCTCGGGATCAGCGGCCAGCAGGGCGGTCCGGGCCAGTCCAGCACGGGGCCCGGGGCCAGCGACTCGCTCGGGGACCCGATGGTCCGCTCGAAGGCGGGCGACGTCTACTTCCAGGCCGTCTCCAAGAACAGGATCACCCTCGGGCTCCTCGAGCGCGTTCTCTCCTCGCTGACCGCGAGCAAGGGGCGCAAGGCCGTCATCCTCGTCTCCGACGGCTTCATCTACGACCCGAACCTGGACGAGTTCAAGAGCGTCGTCCAGGCCTCCCGGCGCGCCAACGCGGCAATCTACTCGGTCCAGTCGGGGGGCCTCAGCGGCATGTCCGAGTTCATGAGCGCCGAGTTCGGGAACGCCCTCGCCGACCAGGACGTGGGCTCGGCGCTCTTGGACAACTCCCTGGCCGCCGACGGCAGCGACTCGATCGCCAACGACAGCGGTGGGTTCGTCGTCCGCAACACGAACGACCTGACCCGTGGCATCCAGCGGATCGCCCAGGAGTCCCAGTCCTACTACCTCCTCGGGTACGTTCCCACCAACACCAAGCTCGACGGCAGGTTCCGGAAGATCGAGCTCAGGCTGTCCCGCAAGGGGATCGACGTCCGCGCGCGCAAGGGATACTACGCCCCCTTCGAGGGCAAGGCCCCGCCCAAGAAGCCCACGGGCGTCGACCCGGTGATCCAGCAGGCGCTCGACTCCCCCTACGAGATGGCCGACATTCCGCTCCGCATGTCGGCCTACGTCTTCGACGAGACTCTTCTGGGCAAGGCCAGCACCACGGTCCTGACGGAGGTGGACATCAAGGACCTGGGCTTCAAGGAAGAAGAAGGGCGTCTCCTCGACAGCCTCGAGTTCCTGATGGTGACGGCGCATCGGGAGAGCGGCGAGTACTTCCGCTACGACCAGAAGGTCGACATGAAGCTCCAGCCCTCGACCCGCGACAAGTTCCTGAAGAGCTGGTTCCCCATCGCCCGAGACTTCGAGCTTGGCGCCGGGCTGGTACCAGGCCAAGATCGTCGTCCGCGACAAGAACACGGGGCGCGTCGGCACGGTGACCCACGATTTCGAGGTCCCCGACCTCACCTCGTTCCGGACATCGAGCATCATCCTCTCGGACAAGCTCCGACCCGACCCGGAAGGAAAGGGAGTTCCACACCCCGTGCCCCTTGCTCGACGCACGTTCGAGACGGGGCCGGACGCGACGCTCTTCGGCCAGTTCTCCGTCTTCGGCGCGCAGAAGGAGAAGGCGACCGGGATGCCGAACGTGACGGCCGGCTACCAGATTCGCGCCAACGACGGCACGATACAAGCCGAGATGCGACCCTCGACCATCAAACCCACCTCGATCGGGAAGCTCTTCCGAACGGTGGGGAACAAGCTCGATGAGTTCCCGCCCGGAGACTACGAGTTCGTGCTCTCCGTCAAGGACGAGCTGGCGGGAAAGACGCTCGAGATTCGCGAACCCTTCACCCTCGTCGCACCGCCGCCGGCCCCTTCGGCCTCGCGGTGAGTGGGAAGGGAGGCTTCGGCCGTTACCGTGGCGCGGCGGACGGGTCCGCAGCGGGAGGGGCCGCAAGGGTCGTCGGCGTCGTCGCCGGAGCCGCCGAGGCCACGGGGGACGGTGCGGCGGCCGGGATCTTGTCGAGGACGGAGCTGGACTGCGGCCTCAGGATCGACAACGCGAGGCTCGTGACCATGAAGACGCCCGCAAGGATGGTCGTCGCCCGGGAGAGCACGTTGGCGGATCCGCGCGGCCCGAAGGCCGTCTGGGTGCCGCCTCCACCGAAGGCGCTGGCCAGATCCTGTCCCTTGCCCTGCTGCAGCAGCACGACGGCGATGAGGAAGAGGCAGGCGATCACGTGAAGGGTCACGACGAGATAGTAGGCAAAGGTCATGGACGTTCTCGCTCCGGGATGGGCCGTCGGGGCCTGTCGGAAACCCCAAGTATATAACAGGAAGCCGTGAGCCATTTTTCCCTGCCTTGCCGCGTCTTCGGATGAAGGGGCGGGCCCTCCACCTGGCCCCAAGGAGGAAGTCATGAAGAATCCGTGGGTTGCGGGTATCGCACTGATCCTGACCGGCGCCGTTCCCGCGCGGGCCCAGAGTCCCCAGGCTCCCAAGAGGACCCGTATCGCGGTGATGAGCTTCGACTTCGGCACGATCACGAACAAGTGGTGGGGGGATCAGGACATCGGCAAGGGCGTGGCCGATCAGATGGTGGACTACCTGGTCAACGACGGCACCGTGAGCGTCATCGAGCGCACGAAGATCGACACCGTACTGGCCGAGCAGGACTTCGCCCACACCGACCGAGCGGCTCCGAACGCCGCCGAATCCTCCAAGCTGGGGAAGGTCCTCGGGGTCCGCTACATCGTGGCCGGCTCGATCACCAAGTTCGGGAGCGAGACCAAGAACTACGGCGCCGGGGCCATGGGCGCGGCGCTCGGCCCGATCGGCATGCTCGGCCTCAAGAAGGCCAAGACCGAGGTCGATCTCACGGCGCGCCTCATCGATACCACGACCGGCGAGATCGTGGTGTCGGCCCAGGGGCACGGCCTGTCCAAGAAGGGGGGAGGCGTGACCGTGGCCGCGGCCAAGGGAATGAGCGGGGGCGGCGCCGCCGCGACGGGCACTCAGGGGGCCGAGAACCTGGCCCTGTCGGAGGCGCAGGAGATGGCCACGGCCGAAGTGGTGAGAGCGCTTCTGGCGAAGATCTCCCAGGCCTCCGCTCAGTAGCGGACGATCTTCAGGAACGAGTCGGCGGTCAGGGAGGCGCCGCCCACGAGGGCGCCGTCGATGTCGCGCCTCGGCCATGAGGGCGGCGATGTTGTCGGGCTTGACGCTGCCGCCGTAGAGGATGCGCACCGCGTCCGCGCGCCGGCTCGCCGTGGGAGGCGCGCGACGCGCTGGCGGATGAAGGCGTGGACCTCCTGCGCCTGCGCGGGGGTCGCGACCTTGCCCGGTGCCGATGGCCCAGACCGGCTCGTAGGCCACGAGCGACCCGCGCCACCTGGCTCGGCCGCGAGAGCCCGCGCAGCGCCCGTTCGACCTGGCGCTCGACGACCTCCATCGTCTTGTCCGCCTCGCGCTCGGCCAGGCTCTCTCCCACGCACACGATGGGCACGAGGCCGTGGGCGAGCGCGGCCGCCGTCTTCTTCGCGACGCCCTCGTCGGTCTCGCCGAAGAACTGGCGCCGCTCCGAGTGGCCGAGGATCACGTGGGAGCAGCCGGCGTCCTCGGAGCATCACGGGCGAGACCTCGCCGGTGAAGGCCCCTTCCTTCTCGGGATGCATGTTCTGGCCGGCCAGGCCGACGCCGCTGCCGCGGAGCGCCTCGGCCACGGCCGGGAGCGACGTGAAGGGCGGTGCGACCACCACCTCGCGCGTGGCGCGGGCGTCGCCCAGCCCCTCGCGCAGCTGCGAAGGCGAGCTGCGCCGCCTCGGCCACGGTCTTGTACATCTTCCAGTTGCCGGCGACCAGGACGGGCCGCCGCGCTCGAAGCCATGGCTCAAGCGTCCTGGAGGCAGGCGACGCCGGGGAGGGGATCGCCGGCCAGGAACTCGAGGGAGGCGCCGCCGCCCGTCGACACGTGGGTGATCTTGTCGGCGAGGCCCATCTGCGTGATCGCGGCCACGCTGTCGCCGCCGCCCACGATGGTGGTGCCCGCGCTCTCGGCCAGGGCCTGGGCCATGGCCAGCGTGCCCTGCGGCGAACGGCTTCATCTCGAAGACGCCCATGGGCCCGTTCCAGAGGACGATCTTGGCCTTCGCGACGGCGTCGGCGAAGGCCGTCCGCGGTCTTCGGGCCGATGTCGAGGCCCATCCAGCCCTCGGGGATCTCGGTCACGGGCAGACGTCTTCGTGCTCGCGTCGACCTTGAACTCGGCCGCGACCACGTGGTCGGTCGGGAGCTTGATCTTGCCCTCGGCCTTCGTCGAGCAGCGCCTTGGCCAGCGCGACCTTGTCCTCCTCGACGAGGCTCTTGCCGGTGGCGAGGCCCTGGGCGCGGAAGAAGGTGTAGGCCATGCCGCCGCCGATCGAGCAGCGCGTCGACCCGCGGGCAGCAGGCTCTCGATGACCTGGATCTTGTCGGAGACCTTGGCGCCCGCCGAGGATCGGCGACGAAGGGGCGCTCGGGCGCCTCGAGGGCCATGCCCAGGTAGCTTGAGCTCCTTCTCCATGAGGAGGCCGGCCACCGAGGTCTTCACGTGGTGCGAGACGCCTTCGGTCGAGGCGTGGGCGCGATGGGCGGAGCCGAAGGCGTCGTTCACGAAGATCGTCGGCGCCGCTGTCGTCGATCGAGCGCGCTGGCGAAGGCGGGGTCGTTCTTCTCTTCCTCCGGGTGGAAGCGGACGTTCTCGAGCAGCAGGACCGATCGCCGTCGGCGAGGCGCGCCGCCCTCGTGACGCACGTCGTCGCCGACGCAGTCGGCGGCCATGGTCACCGGGCGGCCCAGCAGCTCCGACGAGCCGCGCCGCCACCGGCGTCGAGGCTGAACTCCGGCGCCGGGCCCTTCTTCGGGCCGGCCGAGGTGGGAGGCGAGGACGAGCCGCGCGCCGGCCTCGACGAGATACCGGAGGGTCGGGAGCGAGGCCCGGATGCGCGTGTCGTCGGTGATCGTCGCCGTCCTTGAGCGGGACGTTGTAGTCCACGCGCACGAAGACCCGCGCCCCCTGAGGTCCTTCAGGTCACGGATGGTCTGCTTCGCCATGCGTCGCTCGAGCCGAAGGCCGGGCCTCCTACTCGGCGTCCTTCTCGGCCATGAAGTGGAGCAGGTCCTTCACCCGGCAGGAGAAGCCCCACTCGTTGTCGTACCAGGAGAAGATCTTGGCCAGGTTCCCGTCCACCACCTTGGTGAGAGCGCGCGTCCACGATGGACGAGTGCGGGTTGCCGCGGAAGTCGACGGACACGAGCTCCTCGTCGGTCACCGCGAGGACGCCCTTCATCGGGCCCGTCCGCCGCCTTCTTGAAGGCCGCGTTGATCTCCCCGCGCGTTGGCGGGCTTCTCGAGCACCACCGTGAGGTCCACGACCGAGACGTTCGGGGTGGGGACGCGGATGGCGACGCCGTCCAGCTTGCCCTTGAGCTCGGGGATCGCGAGGTAGATGGCCTTGGCGGCTCCGGTCGAGGTCGGGATCATCGAGACGGCCGCGGCGCGGGCGCGGCGCAGGTCCTTGTGGGGCAGGTCCAGGATCTTCTGGTCGTTGGTGTAGGAGTGGATGGTGGTCATCTGCCCCTTCACGATGCCGAAGCGTGTCGTACGAGCACCTTGGCCACCGGTGCCAGGCAGTTGGTCGTGCAGGAGGCGTTCGACACGACGTTGTGCTTCTTGGGGTCGTACTTGTCGTTGTTCACGCCCATCACGATGGTGAGGTCCTCGCCCTTGGCGGGGGCGGAGATGATGACCTTCTTGGCCCCGGCCGCGATGTGGGCCTTGGCCTTGTCGGCATCGGTGAAGAGGCCGGTGGACTCGATGACGTAGTCGACCTTGAGGTCCTTCCAGGGGAGCTGGGCGGGGTCCTTCATGGCGAGGACCTTGATCTTGCGTCCGGCCACGTGGATCTCGTCCCCCACGGCCTTGACCTCGTCGGGAAGGTTGCCGAGGATCGAGTCGTACTTCAGCAGGTGGGCCAGGGTGGCCGCGTCGGTGATGTCGTTCACCGCCACGAACTCGAGGCTCCTTGTCGTGGAGCGCGGTGCGCAGGATGTTGCGCCCGATCCGCCCGAAACCGTTGATTCCCACACGGATTGCCATGTCGTTGCTCCTCTTTCGCCAAGCCGGCGCGACTCTAACCAGGGGTCCTGCAATCGTCAAGCCATCCGGGGGCTATGACGGAGACGAGGTATAGTCTGCCGCGCATGCCGCGGCCCGAGACGACCGCCGAGTTTACCTTGAAAGCCGTGGCGACCGGGATCGTCCTCGGCATCGTGTTCGGGGCCGCCAACGCCTACCTCGGCCTGCGCGTCGGCATGACCGTCTCCGCCTCGATCCCCGCCGCGGTCCTGACGGTGGCCTTCTTCCGCCTCGTCGGGGCGAAGCCCACGATCCTCGAGGCGAACATGTCCCAGACCATCGGCTCCGCCTCGACCGCTCTCTCGACCGGGACCATCTTCACGATTCCCGGCCCTCTTCCTCTGGGGCATGGCGCCGCCGTATCTGCAGGTCGTCGTGCTCTGCTTCCTCGGCGGGCTCCTCGGCCTCTCCGCCATGATTCCGCTGCGGCAGGATGCTGATCGTCGACGCTCGGGACGAGCTGCCGTATCCCGAGGGCGCCGCCTGCGCCGAGGTCCTGCGCGCCACCGCCGCGGAGGCGCCTCCGGGAGCGAGTGGATCTTCCGCGGCATGGCCGTGGGCGCGGGCGTGAAGCTGCTCCTTTCCCTCGCCTTCCTGCTCCCGAGCGAGATGAGCACGGCGCTTCCCGTGCTGCCCAAGGCCGAGCTGGCGCTGGAGCTGGCCCCGGCGCTCTTCGGCGTGGGCTACATCCTCGGCTACCGGCAGGGAGCGATCTGCGTCGCGGGCGTCGATCGTCTCGTCCCTGGCCCTGACGCCCCTCATCGCCTGGATCGGCGGCGGGCCTGACGGCGCCGCTCGTACCCCGAGACGACGCGCGCTCGTCGCCGACATGAGCTCCGGCGACATCTGGTCGCGCTACGTCCGCTACATCGGCGCCGGGGCGCGTGGCCACCGCCGGCATCCTCACGGTGCTTCGCAACCTGCCGTCGATGGCGCAGGCGTTCCTGGCCGTGGCCCGCGGCGTCGCGCCGGTCGGGGCGATCCGACGGGACGCCGCCGCCCCGACACCGACCGCGACGTGCCCGGCGGCTTCGTGATCGCGGGGATCCTCGTGGTCGTGCTCGTGTCGGGCCTCGTCCCCGGAGTCTTCGCGGGAGGGATGGGTCCCCTTCAGCGCGCGGTCTGCGCCGCTGGGGTCGGCGTCTTCGGCGTCCTGTTCGTGGCGGTGGCCGCCCGCATCGTCGGCATCGTCGGCGTGTCGTCCCAGCCCACGTCGGGGATCGCCCTCGTCACGCTCCTGGGCGTCGCGTCGGTGTTCGCCGCCGCGGGATGGACCGACGCCGGGCGCCCGCGCCGCCGTCCTGACCGTCGGGCACCATCGTGGCGATCGCCGCCTCGAAGGCCGGCGACATCTCGCAGGACCTGAAGACCGGATATCTCGTCGGCGCGACGCCGGCGCGCCAGCAGGTCGGCCAGCTGATCGGCGCCGCCTTCGCCTGCTGGGCCGTGGCCGCCACGGTCATCCTCCTCGGGACCGTCTACACGTTCGGCTCGAAGGAGATCCCGGCTCCGCAGGCGACGCTGATGAAGACGATCATCGAGGGCGTGCTGTCGGGACAGCTTCCGTGGGGGCTCGTCCTCACCGGTGGCGGCCTGGCCGTGGGAGCGATCCTGTGCGGCGTCTCGGGGCTGGCCTTCGCGATCGGCGTCTACCTGCCCCTCGCGACGATGGCCCCTCTCTACGTGGGGGGATGCGTCAGGGCCCTCGTCGCAGCGCTCGGGGGACGCGGCCGAGAGCGACGCCGACCCCGGGGTCCTGGCGGCCTCGGGCCTCGTGGCCGGAGAGGGCCTCGCCGGCGTCCTCGTGGCGGGGCTCGTCGCCGCCGGTCTCGCGCCCAAGGCGATGGCGCCGCGTCTTGCGGGGCTGCCGGGGGAGCTGGGAGCCGTCGTACTCACGCTCCTCGTCTGCTTCTTCCTCTATCGAGCGGGCCGCTCGCGGGTCAGCTCCGCCGCGCCGAGGCCATGAACGGCGTGTTCTTCAGCTCCGACGTCGTCCCGTCGGCCGCCAGGGCGATGAGCCCCGCGGAGCTGCGGAGCGCCTCGATCTCGTCCATCACGGCGCGGGCCGCCGCGGCGAGGCTTCGGCCGTCCGCCGACGAGATCGGCGAGGCGCTTGGCCGAGAGCAGCACCATGATGCGTTCGCCGACTCCCGTCAGCGAGACCGCGACCTTGGCCGTGCAGTAGGTTCCGGCGCCGAGTATCGGCGTGTCGCCCACGCGCCCCGGATAGCACTGGCCCGTGCCCCCCGTCGACGTGGCCGCCGCGAGCCTCCCTCGCGCGTCGAGGGCCACGCACCCGACCGTTCCCAGGCGCGCGTTCTCGCTCTTCCAATCGGCGCCCATCCGGGCGTAGTCGAGAGACCGGTAGGCGTCGGTGAGCCGCTCCTGCCAGTAGGCGATCTTCGCGGGCGTCGCCACGACGGCCGGCTCGTGCCCCAGACGCAAGCGCGAGCTGGAGCGCCTCGGGGCCCGCGAGCATCACGTGGGCGTCCTGATCGAGGAGGTATCGCGCCAGGCGGATCGGGTTCTTGAGTCCGGGGACCTGCGCCACCGCTCCCGCGCGGCCGTCGCCGGTCATGACGCTCGCGTCCATTCGGGCCACGCCGTCGGCCTGGAGATAGCTCCCGGTTCCCGCGTTCAGCAGAGGCTCGTCCTCGAGTCGCCGAACGGCGGCCTCGACGGCGTCGAGGGCGCCGCCGCCGGCCCGCAGCACTTCCCAACCCGCGTCGGCCGCGCGCTCGCAGGCGGCGAGCCGCTCGGGTTCCTCTCCCGGTGGGGGTGTGCCGCAGCCGCCGTGGACGATCAGTGTGGGCTTCATGGTCGACGTTGTTTGACGGTTCCCGCGATGGCCCGTAACGTTATCAAACCCCATGTTCAAGCGCCTGTCGATCTCTGTCCTGTACGCCGCCCTCGCGGCCGGCTCCGCGGGAGCCGGCGAACGCCTTGTCCTCATCGGCGGCGGCGAGGTGCCGAAGCGCGCCAAGGAACGCTTCGTGGAATGGGCAGGTGGACCGCAGGCCAGGCTCCTCGTCGTCCTCTGGGCCAGCGGCGAGCCCAAGGAGAGCTACGACTGGATCCGAGACGAGATGTTGACCCAGGGCCCAGCCCAGATCGAGGCGGCTCCACTGGCTCCCCTCGACCGACTCGAGCCGGGCCGAGCTTCTACGGCAGATCTCGCCGGGCCACCGGCGTCTTCTTCTCGGGCGGGCGAACAGGCCCGGGTCATGGACGTCCTCAAGGACGCGGAGCTGTTGGCGGCCCTCCGCGCCCGTTACCACGCGGGAGTCGTCTTCGGAGGGACGAGCGCCGGCTGCGCCGTGATGTCGACGCCGATGATCACCGGCGAAGGGGACTTCGACGGTCATCGACGGCAGCCAAGGTCGAGACTCGGGAAGGCCTCGGCCTCCTGCCGGGCACCATCGTCGACCAGCACTTCCTGAAGCGGCAGCGCGAGAACCGCCTCTTCGGCCTGATCCTGAAGTATCCCGAGATGCTCGGTGTCGGCGTCGATCAGGCGACGGCCCTCCTGGTGGAGGACGGTCTGTCGGGAGAGGTCGCCGGAGATGGCCAGGTGATGCTGGTCGATGGCCGCCACGAGCCGGGCGCACTCCTCGTCCGGCTCTTCAAGAACGGCGAGCGCATCGACCTGGCCCGTCGAGGCACGCCGCAGCCCTAGTCGCGGCTAACGGCGCCGCGGAGGCGCGGGCTATACTTTCCCGTTTACTGGTCACGCGTGTATCTGCTCTACAGCCTCGCCCTCGCGATCGCCTTCGTCCTGGCCGCCCCCTGGTACCTCTGGAAAGGGCGCGGCACGGGGAAGTACACGTCGAGCTTCCGAGAGCGGACAGGGCGCCTCCCGGCCTCGCTCAACGAGGACCGGCGGCCTTCGGTCTGGATCCACGCCGTATCGGTGGGGGAGGTGCTCGCCGCCCGGGCTCTCGTCGCCCCGCTCAAGGCACGTTTTCCGAACCACAAGCTTCTACATCTCCACGACCACGGTGACGGGACAAGGGGTGGCCCGCAAAGCCCTCTCGGCCGTGGACGGCACGTTCTACGCCCCGTTCGATCTCGTCGGCCCCGTGTCGCGGGCCCTCGACGTCGTGCGACCGTCGCTCCTCGTTCTCGTCGAGACCGAGCTGTGGCCCAACCTGATCCACCAGGCGCGTCGTCAGGGGCGTACGGGTCGCCGTCGTCAACGGTCGGATCTCCGACGGGTCGTTCGGTGGATACCGCCGCGCCCGTTGGCTGCTCAAGCGGGTTCTCGCCGACGTCGACCTCTTCCTGATGCAGGCGCCCGCCCACGCCGAACGCATCCTGGCGCTGGGCGCTCCCGCCGACCGGGTCCGCGTCGCGGGGAACCTGAAATTCGACGCCGTCGGAGCGTCGCGGACCTCCGCCGAGCTCGAAGGGCTCTTCCGGAGATCGGCGGATCGCCCGATCTGGGTCGCCGGAAGCACGATGCCCGGAGAGGAGGAGGTCGTCCTCCGCGCGTTCCGTGAGGTCCGCAAGGCGATCCCGAGCGCGGGGCTCATCGTGGCCCCGCGCCATCCCGAGCGCTGCTCCGCTGTCGGGCCCCTGATCGAGGCCGCCGGCTTCCAGGTCGCCCGCCGCACGGGCCTCGGGCCGGGAGGGTGGCAGAACGGGTCCGTCGTTCTCCTGGATACGCTCGGAGAGCTGGCCCAGATCTACCCGTTGGCCTCCGTGGTCTTCGTGGGGGGGAGCCTCGTGCCCACGGGCGGCCACAACGTCCTGGAGCCCGCCGCCGCGGGGAAAGCCGTCGTCGTCGGTCCCCACATGGACAACTTCCGCGAGATCGCCCAGGCGTTCCGGAGCGAGGGCGCCCTGGTCCAGATCGCCTCCCAGGAGGAGCTGGCCGGCGCCATCCTGGGGCTCCTGGCCGACGGCGACAGGCGCGCCGCCCTCGGGGCCCGCGCGATGGCCCTCGTCGACGAGAACCGCGGCGCCGTCGAGCGGACCGCCGCGGCGCTGGCCGGGCTCGTGGCGTGAGGGCCCTCGCGCCCCTCGGGGCGCTCTACTGCGGCGCCTCCGCCCTGCGGGCGGCCCTCTACCGCCGGGGCGTCCTGCGCCGATCGCGCTTGGCGGGGCCGGTCATCAGCGTCGGCAACATCAGCGTCGGCGGCTCGGGGAAGACGCCCGTCGTCGCGCGCATCGCCGAGATGCTGCGGGACGAAGGGCTGCCGGTGGCGATCCTGAGCCGCGGCTATCGGGGGAGCTTTCGCGGGGACGCCCTGGTCGTGGCCGACGGCACGTCGGTCCACGCCGACGCCGCGATGGCCGGGGACGAGCCCGTGATGCTCGCGCGGGCGGTTCCGGGCGTGGTCGTGGCCGTCGGTCGACGTCGCGACGTCGTGGGTCGCGTCGTGGAGGCACGATTCGGCCGCAGGGTCCACGTCCTCGACGACGGCTTCCAGCATCTTCGCCTGGCGCGCGACCTCGACGTCGTCTGCGTCAGCGGCGAGGACCTCGTCGACTCCTGCCTTCCCGCCGGGAGGCTGCGGGAATCCCCTTCGGCGCTCGACCGGGCGGACGTCATCCTCGCCACCGACGGCGCCGGTCCGGGAGGCCCGCTGGCCGGGAGGACGCTTCGTGCGGCGCGCCTCCACGACGGGTTCGTCGACCTCGGTGGAAGCGCGCGTCCCGCACCGTCGCGGCCGTTCCTCCTGTCGGGGATCGCGCGCCCCGAACGCTTCGCCGCGGACGTCCACGCCCTCACGGGCGCGATAGCGGGGATCGTCGCGTTTCCCGACCATCATGCGTTCGACGCCGCCGACGTCGCCCGGGTCCTGGCCGAGGCCAGGGCCGCCGGCGCCGACGCCGTCGTCACGACGGCCAAAGACGCCGTTCGCCTCCCTGCGATGCCGCCCGCCCCGCCGACCCTCGTCCTCCGGCTGCGCATCGAGATCGCCGACGAGAGTCGGTTTCGCGAGTGCGTCCTCGCCGTCGCCCGGAGCGCAGCGTGAAGCAACGGCTGGAAGGCTGGGCGGCGGCCATCGTGAGCCTCGTCCTTCGGGGCCTGCCGCGCCGCGCCGCCCTTGGGCTCGGCGCGACCCTCGGCCGCCTGGTGGCCGCCGCGGACCCTCGGCACGTGGCCATCGCCGTGGACAACCTGCGCCACGCCTTCCCCGAGTGGGACGAAGCGCGTCTCGCGGCCACGGCTCGCGCCGTCTACGCCCACTTCGGCCGCATGCTCTTCGACATCCTGTGGCTCCAGTGGCGGTCGCGGCAGGAGCTCCTCGCCCTGGTCGAGGTCCACGGCCGCGAGCACGTCGAAGCGGCCATGGCCACGGGTCGCGGCGTCGTCATGTGCGCCGCCCACATCGGCAACTGGGAGGTCCACGGCATCGCCCACGGCCTCCTCTTCGGCGCCATCGACGTCGTCGCGCGACCCCTCGACAACCCTTCCCTAGACGCGCGCCTGTGCGCCTTTCGTACCATGGGGGGGAACCGGGTCGTCTACAAGAGGAAGGCCCTGGCCCAGGTCCTCGGCGCGATTCGCGCGGGCCGCGGCGTCGCGCTGCTCCTCGACCAGAACGTCCAGGCCAAGGACGGGATCTTCGTCGATTTCTTCGGCCGGCCAGCGGCCACGACCACCGTCGCGGCGGCCCTGGCCCTCAAGACCGGGTGCGCCCTCGTCCCCAGCCACACAGAGCTCCGACCCGACGGGCAGTATGCCCTCGTGTACGAGCCGCCCCTCGTCTGGGCGAGCGACGGGGCGCGCGACGCCGACCTCGCGGCGATCACGCAGGAGCTGGCCCGCCGGACGGAGGCCTGGGTCCGCGCCACCCCCGAGCAATGGCTCTGGATGCACCGGCGCTGGAAGACGCAGCCGGAGCGCATGGGATGAAACCCTCACGGATCCTGGTCCGCGCGCCCAACTGGATCGGCGACGCCGTCTTGTCCCTCGGGGCCGTGCGCGATCTTCGCCGGAACTTCCCGGAGGCGCGGATCGAGATCCTGGCCCGCCCCTGGGTCGCCGACCTCTACGGGGCCGTCCGCGAGGTCGACGCCGTGCGCCGGACCACGAGCTTCCGCGAGGACGCGGGTGCCCTGCGAGGCGCTTTCGATGCCGCGGTGCTCCTCCCCAACTCCTTCGGCTCCGCTCTCCAGGTCTTCGCCGCGGGCATTCCCGAGCGTTGGGGATACGCCACCGACGGCCGTGGGATGCTCCTCACGCGGGGGGCCCGCGTCCCGCGCGCGGCGCTTAGCACCTCGAGCGAGGTGTACTACTATCGTTCCATGCTCGCGGCGCTGGGTCTCGAGGTCTCGGCGACGCCCGACGTGTCGCTCAGACCTCCGGGGGAGTGGGCCGCGCGTGGAGCCGAGATCCTCGGCGGCGAGGGGCCCTGGATCGGCGTCGGCGCCGGCGCCTCCTTCGGATCGGCGAAGCAGTGGATCCCCACGCGGTTTGCGGCCGTCGCGGATCAGGTCCGGCGCCGCACGGGCGCCAAGGTCGCGGTCCTGGGCGGCCCCGCCGAACGCGCCACGGGCGAGGCGATGGCCGCCTACCTCGGCTCGGGGGCCACGGTGCTGTGCGGCGAGACGACGCTCCCGGAGCTGATCGGCGTCCTCGCGAACCTGCGGCTGTTCCTCACCAACGACTCGGGGCCCATGCACCTCGCCGCGGCGCAGGGCGTTCCCGTCGTCGCGGTCTTCGGGTCTACGGACTGGCGCGAGACGGCTCCGGTCGGGCCGAGCCATCGCGTGGTCCGCGAGGACGTGGAATGCGCGCCGTGCAAGCTGCGGGAATGTCCCATCGACCATCGCTGCATGAGGCTCGTGACCGTGGAGAAGGTCGCGGCCGCGGCGCTCGAGATCCTGCATTGAAGCCCGCCATCTTCATGGACCGGGACGGGACCCTCTCCCACGAGGTGGGGTACGTCAACCACGTCTCGCGCTTCCGCCCCTACCCGTGGGCGGTGGATGCCGTGAGGCTGGCCAATCGGAGCGGCTTCCTCGCCGTGGTCGTGACCAACCAGGCGGGCGTCGCCCGCGGCTACTTCCCCGAGCCCGTGATCCACGAGGTGCACGCGTCCCTCGTCGCGACGATGGAAGCCGGCGGCGCGCGCCTCGACGGCATCTACTTCTGCCCTCACCATCCGACCGTGGGGGAGCCGCCTTATCGACAGGACTGCGACTGCCGGAAGCCGCGCCCGGGGCTCGTTCGTCGCGCCGAGGCCGACCTCGGCATCGACCTTGCCCGCTCCTTCGTGGTCGGGGACCGGATCGGAGACCTGGAGCTGGCCTGGGGCGTGGGAGCGAAGGGCGTGCTGGTCAAGAGCGGTTACGGTCTGGGCGAGCTGACGTACAACGTTCCCGACCTGGTCCCGGCCGCCGGATCTCGTCGCCGCGCAACCTCCTCGAGGCCGTGGAGCGGATCGTCTCGGCGGCCGGCGGCGGAGGCTCGCGACCGTGAGCCTGGTTCGGCGGATCGCCGCCTTCCGCGGCAAGCGGGTCCTCGTCCTGGCCGACCTGGTCGCCGACGAGTTCGTCTACGGCCGGATCGAGCGCGTGAGCCGGGAGGCCCCGGTCCTGATCCTGCAGCACGACGGCGCCGACGTGCGACTCGGGCGGCGGCGGCAACGCGGCCCACAACATCGACACGCTGGGCGGCACCCCCGTTCCCGATCGGCGCGCTGGGGCGCGACGGCCATGGCCGCAAGGTGCGATCGCTCCTGCAAGCGCGAGGGGGATCGCGACGGGCGGAGTGCTGCACCGTCGCCGGGGTACGTCACCCCGGTCAAGACCCGCATCCTGGCGGGGGGGAGCCACTCGACCAAGCAGCAGATCGTCCGCATCGACCGCGCGACCCACATCCCCGAGGGGAGCGGCGCCGAGCGGCGGGTCCTGAAGGCGCTTGGCGCCTTTCGTGGCGCCGTCGACGCGGTGCTCGTGAGCGACTACGGCTTCGGCCTCTTGACGCCCGCCGTGGTGCGCGCGGCGATCGCGTTCGCCCGCCGGCGCCGCGTGCCCGTCACCGTCGATTCGCGCCACGGCCTCCTGGCCTTCCGCGGCATGACCGCCGTCACCCCCAACGAGCCCGAGGTGGAAGAGGCTCTCGGGATCACCATCGGGAACGACCGGAAGCGTCTCGAGTCGGCCGGTCGTCTCCTCCTGCGGCGGCTCGGCGCCAAGGCCGTCCTGATCACCCGCGGGAGCGACGGGATGGCGCTGTTCGAGCCCGGCCAGAAGACGCTCCACGTCCCGATCTTCGGATCCGACGAGGTGGCGGACGTGACGGGCGCCGGCGACGCGGTCATCGCCGCCTTCACGCTGGCCCTGGCGGCGGGCGCGAGCCCTGCCGAGGCCAGCCACCTGGCCAACTACGCCGGCGGCATCGTCGTGATGAAGCGCGGCACGGCCACCGTCTCCCGCGCGGAGCTGAAGGCCGCCGTCGTCCGCGAGAGCCGACATGACCGCTCGATGATGGCGAGGTCCGCGGCGTCGAAGATCGGGTCGCTCGACCAGGTCCGCGCCGAGGTCGACGCGGCCCGCGCTCACGGGAAGACCGTCGCCCTCGCCAACGGCTGCTTCGACGTCCTCCACGTGGGCCACGTGCGCTACCTCGCCGGCGCCAGGGCGGAGGCCGACGTCCTCGTGGTCGGAGTGAACGGCGACGCCTCGGTGGGACGTCTCAAGGGTCCGGGGCGCCCCGTCCTGCCGGCCGAGGATCGGGCGCTCCTCGTCGCGTCCGTCCGGGCCGTGGACCATGTGGTCGTCTTCCCGGAGGACGACGTCACGGCGCTCCTTCTCGCGCTCCGCCCGGACGTCCACTGCAAGGGAACCGACTACACGCCCGAGACCGTGCCCGAGCGGGACGTCGTGAGGTCCTACGGCGGTCGGATCGCCATCGTCGGCGATCCGAAGCGTCACGACACGCGCGTCCTTCTCGAGAAGGTCCGGAGGTGAAGGGGCTGGTCGTCCGCCTCTCGTCCATCGGCGACGTCGTTCACACGCTCCCGGCGGCGGCGGCCCTCGGTCGAAACGGCTGGCAGACGGGCTGGCTCGTCGAGCCGCTGTCGCGTCCGCTCCTCGAGGGGAATCCGGCGCTCTCGTGGCTGACGGTCGCTCCCGCGGCGAAAGCGTTCCGGCTCTCGGACGGCATGGGCCGGCGCGCGGTCAGCTGCGAAGCGCCGGGTACGACGTCGCCCTCGACTTCCAGGGGCTCTGGAAGTCGGCCGCGTGGGCGCGCGTGTCCGGGGCGAAGCGAACGCTTGGGCTTCGCGCGCAGCGTGGCGTCGCGAGCCCGCGTCGGCCTGGCTTCTCGGCGAGACCGCCGAGCCCTCCGCCGATGCGCGCTCACGTCATCGACAAGAACCTGGCCCTCCTGCGCCCCCTCGGGATCGACGCCCTGGGCTCTCGCGAGTTCCCCCTTCCGCTCGCGCGCTCGGAAGAGGATGCCGTGGCGCGGCGGCTGGCCGACCTCGGCCTCGATGGGTTCGTCGTCCTGAACGCGGGCGGCGGCTGGAGGAACAAGCTCTGGCCCGCGGAGCGCTTCGGCGCCGTGGCGCGCGCGCTCCGCGACCGCGGCCTCCGGTCGATCGTGACCTGGGGTCCGGGCGAAGAGGCTCTCGCCGATCGGGTCGTGGACGCGTCGTCGGGCAGCGGCGATCCGCTGCTTTCCGACGACGCTGCTCGAGCTCGTGGCTCTTCTGCGCCGCGCTCGCCTGGTCGTGGCCGCCGACACGGGCCCGCTTCACCTGGCCTGCGCCGTGGGGACGCCCGTCGTCGGGATCTACGGCCCCACCGACCCGGCGCGCAACGGCCCCTTCGACCCGGCGGACCGCGTGGTGCGCCATGCGCCTTCGTGCGCCCCGTGCCATCGCCGGCGCTGCCCGATCCACGACGGCGTCATGGAGACGATCGAGGCGGCGGAGGTGGTCGCCGCCGTCGATGCGCGGCTCGGCGCGGCCGACGGGAGAAAGAGCCTTGCCGTCTAGGCTGCGCGTTCCGCTCGGCTACGTGGCCGGCCTCGTGGTGCTGTGGCTGGCGCGGCCGATTCTCCCGCTTCTCGCTCGTGCGGGCCTCGGCGGTCGCCGCGGTCGGCGAGGCGATCCGGCTCTGGGCCTCCGGTCACATCGAGAAGACGCGAAGCCTCGCGACCGGCGGACCCTACGCCCACTGCCGGAACCCGCTCTACTTCGGCAGCGTCCTCATGGGGCTCGGAGCGGCGGCGGCGGCGGCGAGCCCGTGGGTGGTCCTGGCCATGGCCGTCTACTTCGCCGCCTTCTATCCCTCGGTGATGCGCTCCGAAGCGGAGTTCCTGCGCCAGAAGTTTCCCGAGGAGTACGCCGCCTGGTCCCGCGACGTCCCGCTCTTCCTGCCGCGGATCACTCCCGGAGGACCGCGCGCGAGCCGCTTCTCGTGGGCGCGCGTCGCCGGGAACAAGGAGTGGCGGACGGCTCTCGCCCTTCCGGGCGTGGCGATCCTGCTCTACGTCCGATCCCTCTGGTAGACTCGCCCCTCGACCTCAGGAGGTGACCGCATGAGCCGCCACGTCACGCGTCGCGAGTTCGTCCAGGCCGGAGCGGCCCTCGGCGCCGTGGCCTCGGCCCCGTCGGTCCTGGCCCAGGGGCCGACCGTGCTGGCGCCGAAGAGCGTCAAGCCCGTCGTCATCTCGTCGGCCAACGGCAACGTCTTCAAGAACGGCGGCACCCGCACCGGCGTCGTCGAGGCCTTCGACCGGATCGTCAAGGGAGAGGACGTCCTCGACGCCCTCATCGCCGGCGTCAACATCGTCGAGCTGGACCCCGAGGAGGACGGCGTGGGCTACGGCGGCCTGCCCAACGCCGACGGCGTGGTGCAGCTCGACTCGTGCTGCATGCACGGGCCGAAGAAGCGGGCGGGCGGCGTGGCCTGCATCGAGGGCGTGCGGACGCCGTCCATGGTGGCGCGGGCGGTGCTCCACGAGACCGACCATCACCTGCTCGTGGGCAAGGGCGCGCAGGACTTCGCGCGGCGCCATGGGGTTCAAGATCGAGGACGACCTCAACACCGAGCACTCGCGGAAGCTCTGGCTCGAGTGGAAGCGGCGCATCGACCCCGAGCACTGGCTCGACCCGGCGAAGCGCGTCAGCGAGGCGCACCGCGTCGGGCGGCAGATGGTGGCCGAGGGCCTGGTCCGCGCCGAGAGCTACTGGGGCACCATCAACTGCGACGGCATCAGCCCCAAGGGCGAGATCTGCGGCGTCACCACCACGAGCGGCCTGTCGTGGAAGATCCCGGGGCGGGTGGGGGACTCGCCCATCCTCGGCGCGGGGCTCTACGTCGACGGCGACGTCGGCGCCGCCGGCTCGACGGGGCGCGGCGAGGCGAACCTCTACGGCCTGTCGTCCTTCTTCATCGTCGAGAACCTGCGCCGCGGAATGGCGCCCAAGGACGCGGGAATGGAAGCGCTCCGGCGGGTCCGCGCCAACACCATCGAGAAGCGCCTTCTCGACAAGCGCGGCGGGCCCGACTTCAACCTCCAGTTCTACATCCTGAACCGCCGCGGGGACTTCGCGGGCGTGTCGCTCTACGGCGGAAAGAGCGGCAAGTTCGCGGTCTGCACCGAGAACGGCCCCGAGACGCGCCTCACCGAGCCCCTCATCTCCGCCGAGCCGCCCGAAGGCTGGTGATCCGGTGATGCGATGACGGACGCGCCGTCCCTCGAGGCCGTCCACGGACCTGCGCGAGCGCCTCGGCGACATGGTCGTGACGACGCCGGTGCGGCGCTGGCAGGATCCCGCCCTCGAGGCGATCGTCGGCGCCGGGACGCAGGTCTTCCTCAAGGAAGAGCTCTTCCAGCGCACGGGGAGCTTCAAGCCGCGCGGCGCGCTGTCCAACATGCTGGACCTCGCCCCCGAGGCGCTCGCTCGCGGCGTCGTCGCCGTCAGCGCCGGCAACCACGCCATGGCGGTGGGCTACGCCGCGAAGGTGCTCGGAACGACCGCCAAGGTCGTCATGCCGAACACGGCCAACCCCTTTCGGGTGGAGCGCTGCCGCCGTCTGGGTGCCGAGGTCGAGCTCGTGGCGGACGTCCACAGGGCGTTCGAGCGGGTCCACGAGATCGAGGCGGCCGAAGGGCGCACGTTCGTCCATCCCTTCGAGGGCCCGCTGACCGCGATGGGGACGGCCACGGTCGGCCTCGAGCTGACGCGCCAGGTGGCCGACCTGGAGGCTGTGATCGTGCCGATCGGCGGCGGCGGCCTCTGCGCCGGCGTGGCTTCCGCCGTGAAGCAGGCGCAGCCGGCGTGCCAGGTGTTCGGGGTGGAGCCCGAAGGCGCCGACAGCATGAAGCGCAGCTTCGCCGCGGGTTCGCCCCAGTCCATCGACGCGGTTCGCACCATCGCCGACAGCCTCGGCGCCCCGTACGCGGCGCCCTACAGCTTCGAGCTCTGCCGACGGTTCGTGGACGAGGTCGTGCTGGTCGACGACGACGCCCTGAAGCGGGCCATGCTGCTGCTCTTCGAGTCGGCCAAGCTGGCCGTCGAGCCCGCGGGCGCCGCCGCCACCGCCGCCCTCTGCGGGCCGCTCCTGGAGCGCCTCCGCGGCAAGCGCGTCGGCCTCATCGTCTGCGGCGCCAACATCGACGCCGCGACCTTCAGCCGCTACCTCGCCGACGCTCGCTCGCCGTCCTAGCTGAACCGCCTGGCGATCGCGAGGGCCTCGGCGCCGTAGTGGCCGCCGAAGATCAGGTAGTGGTTCAGCAGGTGATAGAGCTGGTAGAGCGGGTTGCGCTCACGCCAGCCGGCGGGGAGCGGCCAGGCTTCCTCGTAGGCGCTCCAGAAGCGCTCGGAGAAGCCGCCGAAGAGGGTCGTGATGCCGAACTCCAGCTCGCGATCGGCGTAGGCGCAGGCCGGATCGAAGAGCGCCGGTCCCCGGGCTGTTGGCATGACGTTGCCGGACCACAGATCACCGTGGATGAGGGACGGCGGCGGGTCGGCCGGGAGGTGATCGCTCAGTCGATCGATCAGACGCGTCGTACGTTCGGTGGTTGGTCGTCGACAGGCCGCGCTCGCGCTCGATCAGCCCGAGGAGGTGCCGCAGCCGTCGCTCCCCGTAGAAGGCTCCGCCAGTCGACGGTTTCGGCGTTGTCCTGGGGAGTCGAGCCGCAGTAGGTCGTGACATGGAAGCCGAAGGTCCGGCGGCTGTGGCGATGGAGCGCGGCGAGCCCTCGACCCAGGTGCTCGTCGTGTTCGCCATCCCGCGTCGCGTCGAGATACTCCATCACGATGAACCCGGGAGCGCCGTCCGCAGGAGCCGCCGCCGCGATCACACGCGGGATCGCCAGCCCCGACTCTGCCGCCGCCATCTCGCGCAGGCCTTCGGCCTCGCGGAGGAACAGGTCGGGAGCGCATTCGGCGTTCCACTTCGCGAAGAAGTCGCCGGCGGTGGTGGCGACTCGCGACGCGCTGTGGATGCACCCGCCACCGACGGGTCGGAGGCTCAGGACTCTGCAGGTCCGGCTTCCCGACGGCCGCCCGAAGCGCGCGTTCGAGCGTCGCCTGGATCATCAGCGAAGCGCGTTCGAGCAGGTTGCGGCAACACGTCGAGAGCATCGTGAAGATGTTCTCGAAGCCGTCCTCGCCGCCGTAGTAGGGATCGGGGACGTCGGCGCCGCGGCCCGGCTCGTCGAAGTCGCGCATGAGGCGGATCTTGTCGCGCTCGGCCCTGGGCGCGCGCTCCCGCAGCTCACGCAGATGGCCGCGGTCCATGGCCAGGATCAGGTCGAAGTTGCGGAAGTCCGAGTCCTTGACCGGGCGGGCGATGGAGTCGACGACGACGCCGTGCTTCTCGCCCACGCGCCGCGTGCGCGGGATCCGCCCTGTCCCCCTCGTGGAAATCGTGGGTGCCCGCCGAGTCCAGCTCGAACTGGTCCGCGAGGCCCTCGGCCCGGGCGAAGTCGCGAAAGAGCGCCTCGGCCAGGGGAGAGCGGCAGATGTTGCCGGAGCAGACGAAGAGCAGGCGTCGCGGCTTCGGCGTGGGCAGCGGGTTCGTCATCGCGCGAGAGGATAACCGATCGTCCGCCGCGTTGACTCGACCGGTTCGGTCTGAAAGACTCGCGGTTTCGCCATGGCCCCCCCCGACCGTCTCTTCACGGCGCGCTTCTTCACGATGTGCGCGTTCACCTTCACGGTCTTCCTCTCGGCGTTCCAGCTCTTCCCGACCGCGCCCTTCCGCATCCTCGACCTCGGGGGCAGCAAGGCCGACGCCGGCCTCTTCCTCGGCTTCCTGACGTACGCCTCGGCCTTCTCCGCCCCCATCACCGGAGCTCTCGCCGATCGGGTGGGGAAGCGGTCGATGCTGATCGTCTGCGGCCTCGCCATCGCTCTCTTTTCGGTGGGGTACGCACTCTCGCCCAACTACAAGCTTCCCCTGGCGCTCGCCTTCGTTCACGGCCTCTTCTGGTCGGGGCTGCTCTCGGCATCCGCCGCGTACCTCACCGACACCATCCCGGCGAGCCGGAGAGCGGAAGGGATCGGCTACTGGGGCCTGGCGACGATCGTCGCCGTCGCCATCGCTCCGAACCTCGGCCTCTGGATCTACCGCCACGGGTGGGTCTGGCTCTGCGTCTCGACGGGCGTCCTGAATCTCGGAATGGCCGCCATCGCCGCGTCCCTTCCGGATGCCGGCGCCCCGCCCCCCGTCAGCGGGCGCTTCTTCACCCGGGACCTGGTCGAATGGCGCGTCGTGGCGTTGTCCTTCTCGCTGTTCCTCTACTCCTTCGGTTACGGCGGCATCACGAGCTTCGCCGCGCTCTGCGCCGACTCGCGCGGCATCGCCCCGAAGGGGATCTACTTCACGAGCTTCGCCCTGACGGTCCTCGTGACACGGCCCCTGATCAGCCGCTTCGCCGACCGTGTCGGGTATCTCCGGATCTTCTATCCCTGCCTCGCCCTCATCGTCGTCGGCCTCGGGCTGCTCGCGATGGCGACGACCCGCCCGGCCATGATGACCTCGGCCGCCGTGTTCGGCGTCGGCTTCGGCGCGGCGTATCCTGTCTACGTGGCGCACCTCATGAAGCACATCGACCCGACGCGGCGCGGCGCGGCCTTCGGGGGCATCCTGGCGGCGTTCGACACGGGCATCGGAACCGGGTCCATCGCCACGGGCTTCATCGTCGAGCACGCGGGCTACGGCGCGGCCTTCGGCTTCGCCGCTCTCCTGTCGTCCCTGGCCATTCCGTACTTCCGGTTCGTCGAGCCGCGCATCCTCGGACCGCTCCGCAGGGAGGCCGCATGACGCAGCACATCGGCATCGTGGCGTGCAGCGCGGAGGGCGCGGCCCTCTGCTACCGGACCATCTGCCTCGAGGCGCTCGGCGTCATGGGGGAGCACGACCACCCCGAGATCACGATGAGCTCGATCCCCCTGGCCCGGTACATGGAATGCATCCGCGGGAAGGGCGGCTGGGCGGGCGTGGCGGACTTGATGCTCGAATCGGCGACACGGGTGGCCCGAGTCGGCGCCCAGTTCGCCATCTGTCCCGACAACACGATCCACGAGGCCCTTCCGCTGGTCCTGGCCCGCTCTCCCATACCGTGGCTCTCCATCGCCGACGTCGTGGCCGAGGAGGCTGCGTCGCACGGCTTTCGGCGCCTCGGCATTCTCGGGACGAAGTACCTGATGCAGGGGCCGGTCTATCCCCGCGCGCTCGAGGCGCGGAAGATCGAATGGAGGATCCCGCCCTCCGCCGAGCGCGAGGTCATCAACGACGCGATATTCCAGGAGCTGGTGAACGGGGTCTTCGCCGACACCACGCGGGAGATGTTCAACCGCCAGATCGCGGCCCTCAAGGCCGAGGGGTGCGACGCCGCGGTCCTGGGCTGCACCGAGATCCCGCTCATCGTGCGTCCCGAGGAGGCGCCTCTTCCGACGCTCGACTCGACGCGCCTCCTGGCCCGCGCGGCGCTGCGGCGCGCCCTATCCGCCTGACGCCTCGCCCGGCCCCCAGAGCCACGCCGCTCCCCGGACGCCGCTCGAGTCGCCGTGGCGGGGCGGAACGAGACGCGTGTCGACGCGGTCCGAAAAGACGTAGCGCCCCCAGAGAGCCGGGACGTGGGTGTAGAGACGGGACAGGTTCGAGAGGCCGCCGCCCAGGACGATGACGTCGGGGTCCAGGACGTTGATGACCGTCGCCAGGCCTCGGGCCATCCGATCCTCGTAGCGCACGAGCGCCGCTTCGGCATCGGCGTCTCCGCTCCAGGCGGCGGCCACGATCGCCGCCGGGTCGAGGTAGCGGCCGGCGGTCAGGGTGTAGTCGCGGGTCAGGCCGGGCCCTGAGAGGAACGTCTCGATGCATCCGTTCTTGCCGCAGTAGCAGGCCGGCCCTGGCCGTTCGTCGTCGGTGGGCCACGGCAGCGGGCTGTGCCCCCACTCTCCCGCGATGGCGTTCGGCCCCGTGAGGACCCGTTGGTCCACGACCACCCCGCCCCCGGTCCCCGTGCCCGCGATCACGCCGAAGACCACGCCGGCGCCCGCGGCCGCGCCGTCCACGGCCTCGGACAGGGCGAAGCAGTTGGCGTCGTTCGAGAGGCGTACCTGCCGCCGCAGGTGCGCGGCCAGGTCCTTGGCGAGGGGACGCCCGTTCAGCCAGGTCGAGTTCGCGTTCTTGACGAGGCCAGTGGCCGGTGAGATCGCCCCGGGCATCCCGACGCCGACGCTTCCTCGGGCCCCGGTCTCCTGCTCGACGAGGGCCACCAGGTCCGCGATGGCACGGAGCGAGGCGTCGTAGTCGTCGCGAGGGGTGGGGACACGCCTGCGGAAGCGCTCCTCGCCCGCAGTCATCGAGAGCGATCGCTTCGATCTTGGTCCCGCCGAGGTCGACACCGATCCGCACGCGGATCGATTCTATGAGAGTTGGTCGCAATTCGCTGTCGAGTGGCAAGGGCGGCGGGGGTCCTGCCCCGGCCTCGGGGCGTTACCTTTTCGCGCCTACACGTCATACAGTCACCAGGAGAAGAGCTCCTGATTCCCTCGCTCGGACGGATCGCGGTTTGCGTGGTCACATGGCTGGCCGTTCTTCCCGCGGCCCTCGCCCAGGAGACGACGACGGGCTCTGTCGCGGGCAGGGTCCTGGACTCCCAGGGGGCGGTGGTGCCCGGGGCGAGCGTGACTCTCCGCTCCGGCCAGGGCGCGAGATCCGTCGCCACCGACGCGAACGGGCAGTTCCTGGTCCCCTATCTGACTCCGGGCCTGTACGGCGTGCGCGTCAAGCGATCCGGCTTCAAGCCACTCGAGCAACAGGATATCCGCGTTCGCCTGGGCCAGCGTGTGGAGCTCGACTACACCCTCGACCTGGGAGGGCGCGAGGAGCTGGTGGACGTGACGGCCTCGGCGCCGGTGGTGGACACGCGGTCGACAACTGTGGGCGCCGTCCTCGACAGCGATGAACTGCGGCGGCTGCCGGTCGGCCGCCGCCTGACGTCCACGCTGTACATGGTCCCCGGCGTGAGCAGCTCCAGCGGCACCGGCGACGCCAACCCCTCGATCGCCGGCGCCAGCGGCCTCGACAATCAGTACGTCGTTGACGGCGTGGACATCACGAACCCGGGCTTCGGCGGTATCGGCGTCTATACGGTCACCTACGGCTCCCTGGGGACCGGGGTCACCACCGACTTCATCCAGGAGACGCAGGTCAAGACGGCGGGCTTCGAGGCGGAGTACGGGCAGGCGACGGGAGGGGTCGTCAACGTCATCACGCGCAGCGGCAGCAACGTGTTCCACGGCAGCCTGTACGGCTACTTTCGCCCGTCCGGGCTGGAGAGCGCCTGGAGGCAGCAGCAGACCGAGACCGGGCAGGTCAATACCACCCGCAGCCAGGACCTCGACGTCGGGATCAGCGTGGCCGGTCCGCTGCTGAAGGACCGTCTCTTCTTCTTCGGCGCCTTCAACCCCCAGTACGAGACCCGTACCCTGATCGCGCCCGAGGGCTTCCCGCTGCGCAGCCTGGGCGAGGTGGACCGCAAACGGCGCAGCCTCTCGTACGCCGGCAAGCTCACATGGCAGCTCGCGGCCCAGCACCGTGTCGACCTGACGGCGTTCGGAGATCCTTCTCACGGCGAGCCCGGTCCCCAGGGCTCCGAAGCGCTGCTCGCCCAGGACACCGACTCGCTTCAGCGAGCTTCGCCGCTACGGCGGCCACAACCAGGGCCTGCGCTACAGCGGAGTCATCGGCCCCAAGTGGTGGCTCGAGCTCACCGCGGCCCAGGCCCGGACGAGGCACGACGAGGCACCCACCGTGGACGAATGGCGCGTGACCGACCGAAGCGTGATTCCCTTCGTCCGCTCCGGCGGGATCGGCGCCCACGAGGCGGGTACCGACGGACGGAACCTGCAGCTCGCGCTCAAGTCCACCCACGTCCTGGGCGGCGGGGCCCATGAGCTGCGCTACGGGATCCAGCTCGAAGACATCCAGTACGCTCGGGTCTTCGACCGGACCGGGCCCAGCCTGACCTTCCCGGACGGCGTGCCGAGCCGCACCGGCGTCGTAGTGGCCGCCGTCTCCGATCCCGTGTACGGCCGGATCTACTCCGCGTTTGGCTCGAGGGGCGACCCCCCGGTCACGACCCAGAGCTACCTGAGCTGGTTTGTCCAGGACACCTGGCGCCTGGGCTCGCGGCTGACGCTTCGGCCGGGGATCCGGTGGGAGCGGGAGCACATGGCCGGTGGCAAGCCGCTGTGCTACTCCGACGAGTCGTTCGTGGGGGCGGGCGACGGCACGCCGGGAAACGAGATCAACTGCGCGTACACGTGGACCAACAACTGGGGCCCGCGTGTGGGCGCCACGTTCGACGTCACCGGCTCGGGCCGATCGAAGCTCTACGCGAGCTGGGGCCGCTACTACGCGAAGATCCCCAACGACCTGGCGGTCCGCGCCATGGGAGGCGAGCCGTCGGCCTCAGCGGACTTCTTCGACGCCGCGCTGACCCGGCCCGTTCCCGACGGCGTGCTGGCCGACGAGACCACCGACCATTTCGACGTCTTCAGCGGCCGCCCGTCGCAGTTCGTGAACGGCTCACGTTCCACGTACCACGACGAGCTGGTGGCGGGGTTCGAGATGGAGGCGTCGCGGGGCCTGAGCCTCGGGGTGCGCTACGTCCACCGCAGCATGTCCCGGGTGCTCGAAGACTACTCCCAGGCGCAGCCAGTGCTCTACGACCTCGGGTTCAACGGGCTCGATCAGGTCCACTACCTCATCGGCAACATCAACGCAGGCCTCGAAACCCTCGATCCCACGTCGATTGGCGTACCCCAGGCGTTCTTCGAAGACCCGGTCCACATCTACGACGCCGTCGAGCTGACGGCACAGAAGGGCTTCTCGAACAACTGGTCCCTCCTCGCCTCGTATCGCTGGTCCCGGCTCCGAGGAAACTACGAGGGCTTCTACCGCTCCGACAACGGGCAATCCGATCCGGCGATCACGTCGCTCTTCGACTTCCCGACCAACGATCCGAGCTACACCGAGATCGGCGTGCCGCAGTTTGGCTATCGGGGCGATATCCGCTACCTGGGGACCACGCTGGGCGAGGGCCGGCTGCCCAACGACCGGCCGCACCAGCTCAAGCTCTACGGCACCTGGGGGTGGCGCTCGATCCGCGCCGGTCTTGCCTTTCGCGCAGGCTCGGGTCAGCCGCTCACGGCTCTGGCCGCAAACCCTGTCTCCGAGGCGCCCTATGACATCCCGGAGACACTGCGTGGCGCGGGTTTCGAAACGGTGGACGGGTTCCGCCGCAGGGCCCCGGCCGAGGTGCTGATGGACCTGCACCTGGACTACACGATCCGTTTCGGAAAGGGGCGCCGGGTCGTCCTCGTCGCCGACGTTTTCAACCTGCTCGACAACCGTGACCCCGTCAGCTACGACGAGGGAACGGAGGTCGTCTTCCGCGTGCCGAACCCGGATTTCGGCACACCCCAGAACCCGGCGGACGCGACCAGCCCTTTCCGGACACCCCGCCAGGTCCGCCTCGGCGCTCGCCTCGAATGGTAGCGATCCCTCACCACTCCGGCACGCTGGCCCAGCCGGGGAACGGGCCGGCCTCGATCTTGTAGCCGGTAGCCGAGGATGGATCGGGGACCGCGCGCAGGTTGGTGAGGGCGCGCAGCTTGGCGAGCAGCTCCTCCCGCGGGAGGGACTGGAAGGGCGGCTCCCTGGGGTCCGGCAGCGGCCACATCCGGATCTTCTTGTCGGACCCGGCCGAGACCAGCCAGCGGCTGTCGGGAGAGAACGTGACCGCCCACGCGGGACCCTCGTGGCCGAAGAAGTAGTGCGGCTCCCCGCCCGACACCGGGCCGACACGGACCGTCCCGTCCGCGCTCCCGGAGGCGACGAGGGTGCCCGTGGGATCCAAGGCGGCGGTGACCACGTGCCCGTGCGACGTGAGCACCGCCGAGCCCTGGCCGTCCACGTTGAACCGGACGAGCTCGTAACGTCCGGGCGAACCGCTCACCTCCTGAAACCCCACTCCGAGATGGCGAGCGCGACTCACGTCCGCGAGCGCACTCACGTTCGGCGCCACGACCTGCGCTCGGCCGTCTCGCAGGTCGAAGAGCACGAGGCCTGCGGTCGTGCCGGCCAGCAATCGGTCGTGGTCCAGGAAGAAAAGTCCCTGGAACCCGCCCGCTTTCCCCTCCCCGGCTCCCGGCACGGGTCCAAGGACCTGCGCGGCGCCCGTATCGAGGTCCCAGATGTGCACGACCTTCGCCGCCTTGTGGCTGAAGGTTGGAGCCGCGGCTATTCGTCGGCCGTCTTCCGAGAACGCGACCGAGGAGATTACTCCCTGGGAGCCGGTGAGGCGGCGCGGCGCTCCCCCGGCGAGCGGCACGACGAGCACTCCGCCGGCGGCGGCCACTGCGAAATGGCGCGACTCCCGATCGATGGCCAAGTACGCCGAGGTGATGGATTTGTCTCGAAGCAGGATCCGTGCCGCGCCCTCGGCCTCCGGGGATAGCGACCAGACGCGCACTATGCCGTCGTTCGACAGCGATACGAGCGACTTGCCATCGGGCGTCACGGCAGCATGGCCGACCGTCTCTTCGCTTCCGCTCAGGACCCTCGCGTAGCGGCCAGCCAGTGGCCAGAAGGCAGCGTGCCTGGAGTGCCCAGTGACCAGCCAGCGCCCGGAAGGGTCGAAGGCCAGGTCCTGCAGGCTGTCGACATCGGCATGGAAGACCAGCGGATCGACGGCGGGCGGAGCGTTCAGGTCCCAGAGCCGCACGGTCGGCCGCTCGGCCGGGGAGCCGAAGGCCGCCAGCCAGCGGCCCGTGGGGTCATGGGACAGTCCGCGAGTTCCTTCGCTTCGAAGCACACGGCGTGGCCGCCCGTGTGGCCCCTCGGTCGGCCAGATCCGGGTCTCTCCCGACAGGTCGCTCGCGGCCAGATACCGCCCGCCTGGGTGGAAGCTGACGGAAGTCACTTCGGCGGTGTGCTCGCCCAGCAGGCGCGACCCCGCCGCCCAGTCCTCGAGAGACCGGACGTAGACCCTCGGACCCGACGCGTGTGCGAGCTGACGACCCTCTGCGTCGACGTCGAAGAGTTCAGGCTCTTCGTCTACGCCCAGACGGGGTTGCAGTGTCCCGATGAGCCGCGACGTCCCGTCACCGAGAGCCCAGCCGCGGATGACGTCCTGCCCACTCTCCTTCGACTCACCGAGCGCGGCGGTGAAGGCCGTGCGCCCCCTCAACCACAGCCTGCCGCCGCCGGCGTCAGGCTGCGCTCTCCAGATCTCGGCCCCGCTCGCGAGGGCCCAGGCCCGCACGGAGCCCCCCTTGGCGGTCAGGAGCACGTCGCTGTCGGTCGCGAACCCGACCTGGACGGGTACCGGGCCCGACGGATAGTCGCCGACCCCAACGGGCCCGCGGCCGTCGCGGTGCAGTACCTGGGCTTTGAGCCTGCCGCCCATGGCGAGCCACTCGCCGTTCGGGCTGAAGCCCAGCGTCCTCATTCCGAAACCCTCCTCCGGCCTGCTCTGCGCGAGGATGGCGGTGGGGCCGCGCTGCAAGGCCCTGAGGGCAAAAAGACGGGTATCCGGCGCGTCCGCCAGCTCGAGGCTCTTCAAGGCGTAGGCGACTGCGGCGGTCGGGAACTTCTCGATCTCGAGCTGGCCCAGGGCCAGGAGCTTGCTGGCATCTGCCCGCAGGGTCTCCGCCTCGGCGTTCCGGCGAGAGGTCTCGGCACGACGCCAGAGCGTGGCCACGACGCCGAGCCCGAGGGCGAGGACCGTGACCATCGCCCCCACCGCCAGTCGCCGCCGCCTTCGTCTCCGTCCCGCCAGCCTCGCTGCGGCCTCGGCGAACGCCTGCTCCGTGGCCGTGAGCCCGCCCGGGTAGCGCTCCCGCCACACCGCGAAGTCCCGGTACGCCGTCCCCGACCAGAGCAGGTCCTCGGGCCGGCCGCGGTCCTGCCAGGCCTGGGCCGCCTGGCGGAGCTGGTCGCGTAGCAGGGCGCCGTCTTCGTCCTGGGCCTGCCAGCGCACCAGCCGTGGCCAGTTGCCGAGCAGGGACTCGTGAATGATCTCGACCTGCTGATGGCTCTTGGCGTCCTCCTCCCCCGGCCGCTCGTACGAGGTCAGCAGCCGCGCGTCGATCAGCGCATCGAGCACCTCCGCCGCGTCCTTCCGACTCCACTTCGGCGCCTCCGCACCTGCCGGAGAGGGCGTCGAGCCCGGCTCCAGTCCTCGCGGCCGCGATGTCGCCTCGAAGACCGAGAGCAGCTCCTCACGGTCCCGCGCGGCCCGCGTGCCCTGTGCCGTGACCAGGTCCCGGAACACTTCCCGGACCAGGGATGTCCTGTGTGTGCCGATGCTCTCCAGCGTGGCCTCGGCGTGCTGGGCCAGCGCCCCCGCCACACCACCGACCTCCTTGTAGGCTTCCCGTGTGAGCAGACCTCGCTCCCGGTCCCTCTTCTCCCAGAGGCGCGAGGCCGCGAAGGCCAGCAGGGGCAGCGCGCCCCGCTCGCGCCCCACCTCCCGCACCATCTCGTCGACCAGTGCCTCGTCCTCGAACCGGTACCCGCAGGCGAGTGCCGGTTGGATCAGCGCCCGCCGGAGCCCGCTCTCGCTGAGCGGCCCCAGGAGCGTCAGGTCGCTCAGGATCGGCGCCAGTGCCTCGTGGGGATGGCAGTGGAACAGGAAGTCGTCCCGCATCGCGAGGAGGACGTGGACGTCGGCCTCGAGGACGAGCCGCCCCAGGAACCTGGCGAAGGCCTCCTTCACTTCGGGAGGATTCAGCGTGAACAGCTCTTCGAACTGGTCCACGACGATGAGCGCTTGCTCGTGACGCTGCCGCCAGCGCGCCACCAGGGGGACCGCGATCTCCGGATCCTCGAAGCGCAGCAGGGATTGCACCGCCTGCGTGTCTCCCGCCAGGGACGGCGCCAGGGCCTGGGCCAGGAACTGGAAGGGCCGCGTTCCCGGCGTCGAGAGCGCCGCCGTCCAGGTCTTCGGCAGCGTGGGCAGCAGGCCGGCCCTCAGGAACGAGCTCTTGCCCGCACCCGACGGCCCGATCAGGCCCAGAAGGCGCGGCCGCTTCAGCTTCTTCCAGATCGCTTCGACCTCGACCTCGCGCCCGAAGAAGTACTCCGCGTCCTCGGCGCTGAAGCTGGCCAGCCCCGGATACGGACGCTTCTCTTCGAACCCGGGCAGACGCAGCGTGACCTCTTCGAGGGCATGGGCCAGAGCTCGCGCCGACGCGTGGCGTCGCTCAGCCTGAGGGTCGAGGGCCTGACGCAGCACTGGCGCCCAGGGACCGTCCAGGACCTGCGGCGGCGACTCCCTCACCGCATGCCACAGAGCCTGCCGCGCCCGGATCCCTTCGCCCCCCACGGTCAACATCTCGGTCAACACCACAGCCGCGGAGAACACGTCCGCCCGGGCATCCACCGACTCGCCACGCGCCTGCTCCGGCGACATGTAGGCGGGAGTGCCCGAGATCGTTCCCGTCCCGACCTCGGCCCGGCCCTTGGCCAGGCCGAAGTCCATCACCACCACTCGCCCGGCACGGGTGAGCATCACGTTCTCGGGCTTGAAGTCGCGGTGCACCAGACCGGCCTGGTGGATCGCCTCCAGACCCGACAGGAACTGAGACGCGATCTCCCGGGCCTCTTGAAGCTGGAGCGGTCCGCGTACGCGCAGCGTCTCGGCCAGCGTGGTCCCGTCGATGTACTCCATCGACACCAGCTCCTGGCCCTCCTCGACCACCAGGTCGAAGATCCGGCACACGTTCGGAGACACCACCTCCCGGGCCGAGCGCACCTCCTGCCGGAGCATGTCCCGCGCTCGCTCGCTCTCCACTCGCTCGGGCCGGAGCGTCTTCAACGCCACGTCCACGCGCAGCTTCAGGTCGAAGGCCCGCCGCACCTCCCCCATCCCGCCCCGTCCCAGAAGCTCCCGCATCTGGTAGCGCTCGCCCAGGATGCGACCTGTAGCCTGCCCGTCCAGGGTCGGCGCCTCGTCGGGGTCGCGGCCCAGGTCGGAGTCCTGCAGGGCCAGGCTCAGGAGACACTGCGGGCACAGGCCGGAGATCGCCCCGGCCGTGGGCAACTCCGTCCCACAGTCCGGACAGCGCGGAGGCTCGGCGGGATTGGGTGGCAAGGTCCTCTATTCAGATGACCGAAAGGCCGACAGAGGTTACGACGCCCTCGGCCCCCAGGGCGCGATCACACCCAGCAGGTGCCGGACCTCGTCGTCGACCTCCTCGGGGCCCGCCACGGTCTCTGCGATCTGCTGGCGCAGCAGGTGCCCGAAACGCTGCCGCAGGCGATGGACCGAGGTCTTGACGGCCGCTTCCGAAGTCGAAAGCGCCGCCGCCACCTCCCGGTACGGCAGGCGGGGCTCCTCGCCGGTCAGGAAGCCCTTGAGCCGCTCGAATTCGCGCCCCCGGCCCTCGCCCTCGAACTCCTGTCGCAGCTCCCCCAGCACCCGTTCCAGGAGCGTCAGCGCCCAGCGTCTCTCGTAGATCTCCTCGGGCGTCAGCCGGTCCACCGGCTCCAGGCGATAGCGTCCCTCGACCTCCTCGGCATCCAGGGAAACGATCTGGGTGTGACCACCACGTTTCCAGGCACGGGTCTTCTCCCGCTCCTTGGAGAGGAAGTGCTTGACCGAAGCCCTCAGGAACACGCGGAAACGCCCCAGGGACGGATCGAAGTCCTCCGAGGTAGCCCTTCTCGATGAGCTGCGCGAAGTAGGCCTGGGTCAGGTCCCGGGATCCTTCCGGGTCAAACCCCTGGCCGCGCACGAAAGCGTAGATGGGATACCAATAGGCCTGGCACAGCGCCTCGAGGGCCAGGCGCGACTCGGACGAGGGCGCGTCCCGCGCCGCCAGTACCTGCGTCCAGCTCGTCGTTGCCCAGCGCATGAACCCGGCGGAAGACCCCCGCTGATGATACCCCTCGTTCGGTTCCTACTTCTCGGCGGCATATACTCGGCCGGGTCTCGGGGATGGCGGTGGGAGAGGGGGCGAGAGCCGGAATCAGGAGCCACATGGCCGAAAGCCTCGTGAATCTCGAAGGGAAGGTGGTGGCCATCGTGGGCGCCAGCTCCGGCATCGGGGAGGCGACTGCGCTTCTCGCAGCGCGGGCTGGAGCGCGCGTGAGCGCCATCGACGTCGACGAATCCAAGGTGCGCGCGGTGACCCTCGCCGCCGGCCCCGCGGCCGAGGGAGTGGTTCTCGACATTCGCGACAGCGCGGCCGTGGAGACGCGTGTTCGCGGCGCTCCACGAACGACGCGGGGGGCTCGACGCCGTGATCTCGACGCCCAGCGTCAACGTCCGGAAGCCGATCCTGTCCTACACCGAGGAGGACCTGCAGCGGGTCCTCGCCTTGAACATCGGCGGCAACTTCAACGTGCTGCGCGCGGCGGGGCGCATCCTGACCCAGCAGGGGTACGGGAGCATCGTCCTCTTCTCGTCGATCCGGTCCCAGGTCGTGGAGCCTGGCCAGTCGGTCTACGCCGCCACCAAGGCCGCGATCGTCCAGCTGGTGCGCACCGCGGCGGCCGAGTTCGCCCCGGTGCGCGTCAACGCCGTGGCGCCCGGCGTCGTCGACACGCCGCTCACGGCGCCCATCAAGGCGAACGCCGACTGGTACGGGGCCTACGCCGCCAAGAGCGCCCTCAAGCGCTGGGCCCGGCCCGAGGAGATCGCCGCCCCGACCCTCTTCCTCGCCTCGGACGCGGCGAGCTACGTGACCGGGACGGTGCTGTTCGTGGACGGCGGATGGACCGCCGTCGACGGCCGCTTTACGCCTCCCGGAGTCTGAGCGCGGCTCGTCCGACTCGACATAAGATGGGGCTTTCCAAGGAGGGTTCCCTCATGCCCAGCGCGACCGTGGACTCCTTGACGGGAGAGGAGATCGTCGCCCTCTGCCGCAAGCACACGCTCTACGAGTGGTCGATCCAGTCGAAGGTCGACCCGATCCCGGTGGCCCGCGCCGAAGGCGTCTACTTCTGGACGCCCGAGGGGAAGCGCTTCCTCGACTTCAACAGCCAGCTCATGTGCACGAACATCGGCCACTCCCACCCGAAGGTGGTGAAGGCGATCCAGGAGCAGGTCGCGATCCTCGCCTACGCCAACCCCTTCATGGCCACCGAGCCGCGGGCGCGCCTCGGGGCGAAGCTGGCCGAGATCACCCCCGGCGACATCGACAGCTTCTTCTTCACGAACGGCGGCGCCGAGGCCATCGAGAGCGCCATCCGCGTGGCGCGCGTCGTCACGGGGCGCCACAAGATCATGGCGCGCTATCGCTCCTACCACGGCGGCAGCGCCGGCGCCGTCGCGCTCACGGGGGACCCGCGGCGGTGGGCGTCGGAGCCGGGCATCCCGGGCGTCGTGCGCATCCCCGACTTCCACAAGTGGGGGCGCAAGGACCCCGAGCCCGTCGACGAGGCCCTGGCCGACATCGAGGAGATCATCCTCTACGAGGGCGGCCACACGATCGCCGCGATCGTCGTGGAGACGGTGGTCGGCAGCAACGGCATCCTGATCCCGCCCGACGGCTACATGCAGGGGCTGCGGAAGATCTGCGACCGCCACGGCATCCTGCTCGTGGCCGACGAGGTGATGGCCGGCTTCGGCCGCACGGGGAAGTGGTTCGCGATCGACCACTGGGGCGTCGTCCCCGACCTCATGACCATCGCCAAGGGACTGACGTCCGCCTACGTGCAGCTCGGGGCCCTGGCGATGCGCCCGCAGATCGCCCGCGTCTTCCAGGAGAAGGCCTATCCGAGCGGCCTGACCTACAACAGCCACACGCTGGCCTGCGCGGCCGCCATTGCGACGCTGGCGGTCTACGAGGACGAAGGGCTCATCGAGAACGCCCGCGCGAATGGGCGACGTGCTCCACCGCCGCATGGCCGAGATCGCGGCGAAGCACCCGTCGGTCGGAACCCATCGCAACATCGGCCTCTTCGGGATCGTGGAGCTGGTGCGCAGCCGGAAGGGCTTCGAGCCCATGGCCGGGTACAACGGCACCTCCGACGAGATGGTCGCCCTCGGCAAGTTCTTCCGCGAGAACGGCCTCTACACCCTCGTGCGGTGGAACGGCTTCTTCACGAACCCGCCGCTCGTCGATCACCGAGGCGCAGCTCGAGGAGGCACTGGACGTGATCGATCGCGGTCTCGCGATCACCGATCGAGCGGTGGTGGCGTGAAGACGATCACCCACTGGATCGGCGGCAAGGCCTGGTCCGGCAAGGCCGAGCGCACGGGGCGCGTCTTCAACCCGGCGACGGGCGAGCAGACGGCCGAGGTGACCTTCGCCACGCCGGAGGTCGTCGACCAGGCCGTGGCCGCCGCCACGAAAGCCAGCGCCTCGTGGCGGGACACGTCCCTCGGCGCCCGCACCCGGATCTTCTTCGCGTTCCGCGACCTTCTGGAGCGCCACAAGAAGGACATCGCCGCCCTCATCACCGAGGAGCACGGGAAGGTCCTCTCCGATGCCCTGGGCTCCGTGAGCCGCGGCCTGGAGGTCGTCGAGTTCGCCTGCGGCGTCCCGCAGCTCCTGAAGGGGGAGTTCTCGGAGAACGTCTCGACCGACGTGGACAGCTACTCGATCCGCCAGCCGCTCGGGCGTCTGCGCCGGCATCACGCCCTTCAACTTCCCGGCCATGGTCCCGATGTGGATGTTCCCGATCTCCATCGCCTGCGGGAACACGTTCATCCTGAAGCCGTCGGAGAAGGACCCGTCGGCGCCGACGTTCTTCGCCCAGCTCCTGAAGGACGCCGGCCTTCCCGACGGCGTGTTCAACGTCGTGCACGGCGACAAGGTGGCGGTCGACGCCATCCTGGCCCACCCCGGCATCCACAGCGTGAGCTTCGTGGGCTCGACGCCGGTCGCGCGCCACATCTACGAGACGGGGACGCGCGCGGGCAAGCGTGTGCAGGCCCTGGGCGGCGCCAAGAACCACATGGTCGTCCTCCCCGACGCCGACCTCGACCTGGCCGCCGACTCGGCCGTGAACGCGGCCTACGGCTCGGCGGGGGAGCGCTGCATGGCGATCTCCGTCCTCGTGAGCGTCGGCGACGTCGCCGAGCGCCTGCTGCCCAAGATCCGCGAGCGCATCGCGCGCCTGAACGTCGCGTCCGGCGCCGATCCGAAGGCCGACATGGGACCGCTCGTTACGCGCGAGCACCGCGATCGCGTGGTCTCCTACGTCGACAAGGGCGTGGCCGAGGGTGCGGACCTCATGGTCGACGGCCGCAAGACGACGGTGCCGGGGCACGAGAAGGGCTTCTTCCTCGGCCCCTGCCTCTTCGACAAGGTCACGCCCGAGATGGCGATCTACAAGGACGAGATCTTCGGCCCGGTCCTTGGCGTCGTTCGCGCCGGGACCTACGACGAGGCCCTCGACCTCGTGAACCGGAACCCCTACGCCAACGGCGTCGCGATCTTCACGAACGACGGCGGCGCCGCCCGCCGCTTCCAGAACGAGGTGCAGGTCGGCATGGTCGGCATCAACGTTCCCATCCCGGTGCCGATGGCCTACTACTCCTTCGGCGGCTGGAAGAGCTCCCTCTTCGGCGACTCCCACGTTCACGGCCGCGAGGGCATCCACTTCTACACGCGAGGCAAGGTCGTCACGAGCCGCTGGCCAGAGCCCCACCACCGTGGCGTGAACCTGGGCTTCCCCCAGACGAAGTAGCCGCGCCGCCTCCCGCCGCTGCTCACTTGCTCAAGCGGCCGATTGCTCTACCGGGGAAAAGCTACCAAGATACTGCTCGTGAAACGGGGCAGGCGGGCCGTCTTCTTGAAGGGCTTGACCGAAACCGATCTTGAGGATTTCATCCTCGAGCACAGCCCGCGGGTCCGGCAGCTCCTCGCCGAGGGGGAGGCCGATCTCATGGAGGGTCGCGTCGTCGATCTCGACCGGTACCTGTCCTAGCGAGATCCCAGAGACCCCACGACGGAGGTCATTGCCGCCTCCGTCGGGCCGCGAGGGCCGCGGCAACGGTCGCGAGCGGGAGAACGAGCTCGAGCGGGTCGTCCAGCAGCCGCAGGGAACCGAAACGCTCGTACCACCTCGCCGCCTGTTCGTCCTTGGCGTCGATCGCTAGCGCCACGCCTCCAACCTGCGTAGCGACAGAAAGGGCCCTCGCGCCCGCTGCCAGCAAGAGTTCGCCGCCCAGCCCCCGTCCCTGGACAGAGAGGCTGACGGCGAGGCGTGCCAGCCGAAAGACCGGCAGCTGATAGTGGCCGAGCTTTCGGGTGAGCACCGGGGGGACGCGAGCGAACTCGATCGAACCGGAGCTGATCGAGTAGTAACCGAGCACGCGGGTCGGTTCCGAGGGCGATACGGCGACGAAGGTCTTTGCGCCGCCTGACTCGTGGTTCTGCCGAGCGTGTCGCGCGAGATAGTCGTTGAGGTCCGGAGAGCCACAGTCAAAGCCCTTGCGATCGTGATGGCGACCGACAGGCTCCTCTCGCCAATCGGTCGGTTGGCTCACCTCCCGGCGCGGCGTCGGGCGGCAGCCCGCAGCGCCTTGGTCGGCTTGGGCGGGTTTTCCAAGAGTCTCAGCACGCGCGCGGAGTCGCGCTCCGACAAGACGATCCGCTCGGCGCGGTCGACCACTTCGCGGGCCGCCGGCAAGGCGGTCCGTAGGATGAAGGTCGTGACGTCGAGTCGCTCGCAAGCCGCGGCCCCCGCGAGCAGGCGCTTCTCCTCCTTGGTCGTTCTTAGCTCGATGCGGTTGTCGCGTGCGGTCGAGTTCGTAGCCATGGATGCAATTCTAGTGCACGGATGGCGTCCGTACAAAAGCGAGGACGGCGCATGACGCGAGCGCCGCCAGAAGAGCCAACAGGGCGGGCGTCAGGCCGGCCCACCCGTGCCCATTGGTTACGAGCTGGAGCGTGACCAGCGAAACGACGCCGGCCGCGATCGCCGCCATGGCCTCCGGCGTGCCGACCCGCCGCACATAGAGCCCTGCGACCACCGGGACGAAGAGGCTCACGCTCAGCACGGTGTAGAAGAACTTCAGGGCGTCGATGACCGTCGGCGCCACGATGGCCAGGGCCACGCCGGCCGTTCCCCCGGCAACTGCGGCCAAGCGCGCGACGCGGAGCGTCTGGCCGTCCGTCGCTACCGGGTTCACGAATCGCCGGTAGAGGTCCCGCGAGAGGGACGTCGAGAGCATGAACAAGATCGCGTCGGCGGAGCTGATCTCGGCCGAGATCACGGCCGCCAGGCCGAGAGCGCCGATCAGCGGCGGCAGGTCCAGCATGAACAGCGTGGGCAGGGCCAGCTCGTGGTTCGGCAAGCCCGGGTGTAGCGCGCGGGCCGTCATCCCGAGGAGCGGCGGCACGATGGAGAAGGCAAGAAGGACCAGTGCGTTCCCTCCGACGCCGAGCCGCACGGCCCGGTCGTCGCGGGCGCCGTAGATCTTCTGGAGAAGCCCCGGAGAAACCACGAACGCTGGTCCGAGAAAGGCCAGGTAGGCGACTCCCGAACCTCCACCCTGCCAGGCGCTCCAGTAGTCCCCCCGGGGAGTGGCGCTGGCGATGGCGGCCAGGCCGCCGGCCTTCATCAGGACCATGGGGAGCGCGATGCCGAAGCCGAAGAGCTTGACGACGATCTGGACGACGTTCACCCACGCCGACGTGAGCAGCCCGCCCGCGGCGAAGTAGATCGTGACGACGACGCCTCCGACGCAGCACCCGAGCCACTTGGGAAGCCCCGCCACGACGTTGAGGATCCACGCCATCGCGATGAGCTGCCCGGCGAGGATCGCGAGGGTTCCCACCCAGAGCAGGGCCGAGATCACGCCGCGCACCTCGCGACTGTAGCGAGCCTCGAGGTAGTCGCCGACCGTCTGCAGGCCCTGTTCCGCGGCGATCCGGCGGAGGCGCGGGCCGACCCAGAAGGCCAGGACCATCGACCCGAGCGCCGCCGATCCGACCCACCACCAGGCCGACAGGCCGTCGCGATAGCCGAGGCCCGCGGCTCCGACGGTCGAGCCGGCGCCGATGTTGGCGGCGACCATCGTGGCGAAGAGGAGGCCCGGTCCGAGGGACCGGTTGGCCACGAAGAAATCGGCGCTGGTCTTGACGCGGCGGCCGATCCAGAGGCCGATGGCCACCTGGAGGGCGCAGTAGGCGAAGAGGAGCGGGAGGTGCGGGCTCAGGGCTTCCCGCCGGGGGCGACGTCCCTCGCCGCCGGGTAGCCGGGAATGCTCGTGGCCGATCGGGCCGCGCGCACCACGGCATCGGCCATGACCTCGGCTGCCAGGGGGCCGATGGCCATCACGTCCCCTTCACCCGGGATGGCCCCGGTGGCCAGGGCGAAGATCGTGTCGCCGTCGCCCGGCGTGTGGACCGGAGAGATCGCGCGGGCAAGACCGTCGTGGGCCATCTGGGCGACCTTGGTGGCCTGGGCCTTCGTGAGGGTGGCGTTCGTCGCGACGACACCGATCGTGGTGTTCTCGGCGCTCCGCGTCGGGCCCATGAGGGCTCCCGACCGCACGATCTTGCGGGCATCGAGGAAGCCGCGGCCGTCGGGTGTCCGCACCCCGGCGACCACGCGGCTCGTGGCGGGATCGATCACGTCGCCGACGGCGTTTACGACGACGAGGGCGGCGACCACGAGGCCGTTGGGCAGGGCGATGGCGGCGCTTCCGACGCCGCTCTTCATGGCGTGGTCCCGAGCCTGCGAGCTGGCCGACGGTGGCGCCTGCGCCCACGCCGACGTTCCCTTCCACGACCGCAGCGTCGGTCGCGGCCGCCGCGGCGGCGTAGCCGCAGGCGGCGTCGGGCCGGACGTTCGGCTTTCCGCCCACAGGGAGGTCGAAGATGATGGCGGCCGGAACGATCGGCACCTTGGCGACGCCGACGTCGAAGCCGATCCCCTTCTCCTCGAGCCACCGGACGGTGCCGGTCGCGGCCTCGAGGCCGAACGCGCTTCCGCCTGACAGCACGATGGCGTGGATCTGCTGGACCGTCGGCCGTCGGGTTGAGAAGATCGGTCTCCCGCGTGCCGGGCGCGCCGCCACGAACGTCGACGCCGGCCACGGCTCCCGCCTCGGCCAGTATCACCGTGCAGCCGGTGGGTCGCTCCGCGAGCGCGTGGTGTCCCGACCTTGATGCCGGCCACTGCCGTGAGGCCCTTGGCCGCCATCGCGTCGTCCGCACGGCCAGTCGCGTCACCGACAGGAGCGAAGAGGAAGAGGCGAAGATCAGAAGGCGGGATCGCGAGACATGAGGGAGGGCTCCTCTGACGACCGAGACTAGCGCAAGCCCGTGGCGCGAACAACCACGCGGCCGGCGTCGGCCATTTGATAAGCTGGAGCATGTCCGCGACCGACGCTCGGCCAACGCGTCCTCCGCGAGGTCGAGGCCATGCGCGACGAGATGGTCGCCTTCACGGCCGACCTGATCCGCATCCCCACGGTCAACCCGCCCGGAGATGCGTACGAAGACTGCGCGCGCTTCATCGGCGCTCGGCTGAAGGCCTGCGGCTTCGACGTCGAGTACCACGAGGCCGAAGGGCGTCCCGAGCACACGAAATCGCATCCGCGCGTGAACGTCGTCGGCGCGCGGCGGGGGAGTGGGCCAGGGCCCGTCGTCCACCTGAACGGCCACTTCGACGTCGTGCCGCCGGGAGACGGGTGGACCGTGGACCCGTTTGGCGGCCTCGTTCGCGACGGGAAGATCTGGGGACGCGGCGCCTGCGACATGAAGGCGGGAATTGCCGCGGCGGTCTACGCCGCCGAGGCCTTGCGGCGGGCCGGAGTGGCGGTGCCCGGGGCGGTGGAGGTGAGTGGCACCGTGGACGAGGAGAGCGGGGGTTTCGCGGGCGTGGCATGGCTCGCGGAGCACGGCCGCATCGCTCGCGGGCGCACCGACTACGTGATCATCCCCGAGCCGTTGGGCGTGGATCGTATCTGCATCGGCCACCGAGGGGTCTACTGGTTCGAGGTGACGACCCACGGCCGCATCGCTCACGGAAGCATGCCATTCCTCGGATCCAGTGCCATCGACCAGATGGGCGCGTTCCTCGAGGCCGTGCGGACCGAGCTGCAGCCCGCGCTGGCTGGCCGGACGACGCGGATGCCGGTCGTCCCTCCGGGTGCCTCTCGCGCGACGCTGAACGTGAACGGCGTCTCGGGAGGGCAGGCCGTCGACGGCCTGCAGACGCCCTGCGTCGCGGACCGCTGCCGCGCGGTCTTCGACCGCCGCTTCCTGATCGAGGAAGGCTTCGACGCGGCGAAGAGCGAGATCGCCGCGCTTCTCGAGAAGACCGCGAGCCGGACACCCGGCATGAAATGGGACCTTCGGGACCTGATGGTCGTGCACCCCGTGCAGGCGCCCGACGGCTCACCCCTGGTGGCGGCTCTCCGGCGGAACATCTCCGAGGTGCTCGGCCGGGAGGCGACCATCGTCGCGAGCCCAGGCACCTACGACCAGAAGCACGTGGCCCGCATCGCGGGTGTCGAGCACTGCGTGGCATACGGTCCGGGCGTCCTCGAGCTGGCCCACCAACCGGACGAGTGGTGCGGCATCGACGACCTCGTCAGCGCCACGGGCGTCCTCGCCCTGACGCTGCTCGACCTGGCTGGCTAGTTGATCGCCGTCGGGACGGCGAGCGAGAACGGCGCGATGATCGCGTCGAAGCGGGCCCCGCCCGCCGAGACCATCTGGTAGGTCCCTTCCATGGAGCCGATCGCGGTGTGGAGGGGACAGAAGCTCGTGTACTCGAACGCCTGTCCGGGCTCCAGGACGGGCTGCTCTCCCACGACACCCGGACCGTTCACACGCTCCACGTGGCCGTCGGCGTCGGTGATGATCCACTCGCGACTGACGAGCTGGACCCGCTCCTCCCCCTCGTTGGAGATGCGGACCCGATAGGCGAAGAAGTAGTGCCCCTCGGCCGGGGCGCTCCGCTCCGGAACGTAGGTGCTGCGGACCTGGACGCGCACACCGCGTGTCTTCGTGTCGCTCATGGAAGTGTTTGGATGTGGGCGGATCTTCACCCCGCGGCGCGTCCTTGTCAAAGACGCCGCCGTTCTGCCTTCAGCGCCCACAGCGGAGCTGCACTCGTCTCGTGATCTCCTCGCTGCTCGGCGGGTTCTCGCCAAGCCCGAGCGTGTGAAGCATCTCGTGGATGACGATGGCCTCGGCGAAGGAGGTGTTGCGAAGCTGGGCCTGGGCGAAGCGGCTGGTGAACGGGCGGCCGTCCGACGGGCATACACCGAGGGACGCGGCTCCCGGTGTCGCCACGAGAAGGACCCAGGGACCCAGCCGACACGACCGGGTCCTCGAACCGTCTACGAAGGTGATCGTCTGCAAGTAGTCCGTGACGCTCTGGCCGCGCGCGTCCAGGTTCTCCTGGAGGCTGTGACCCTGGCTGTCGGTGAAGTCGTCGAGAACTCTCTGGCACTCGGGCCTCTGAAGCCTCGTCGCGGCGCCCGCGCGGGCGAGCTCCAACGCGCGCCTGTTCTGGCTCGAGAGCGGGCTCGTTGTCGGGTCGGCCCCGGCCGCGGGAACGGCAGCCAGCAGCGCGGCGGTGACGGCGAGAACACGCCAGGAGGGGAAGAACGGCGAGAGGCTGCGCATCGGCGGCTCCTTTCGGGAGAGCCGCCTGGCCAGGCGTGACTCCTACTCTTGCAGTCTCAAAAGTAGGGGGCTAACATCAGAAAGGCCCCGGAAAATCCCTGGATTTCGACTCCTCACGGCGAGGGAGCGGTGCGGATACTGTTCGGCGAATTCGCGCTCGACCAGGGCAGCCGGCAGCTGTTTCGCGCAGACTCGGAAGTCCACCTCGGGCCCAAGGCCTTCGACCTCCTCGTTCTCCTTCTGAGTCACCGGCCCCGGGCCGTGGCGAAGTCCGGCGTCCGCGACGCACTCTGGCCGCGGACGAACGTGGCCGAGTCCAATCTCACGAGCCTCCTCACCGAGCTGCGCAGCGCCCTTGGGGACGATGCGAAGCGTCCCCGATATGTCCGCACGGTGCGGGGCTTCGGCTATGCCTTCTGTGGCACCGTCACCGCCGAGGAGCTTCAGAGCCACCGACCGCGCGACACCCATCCGCGCCTGGTCTACCAGGGCCGGGAGGTCGCGCTTCGGCCCGGCGAGAACGTGCTGGGGCGTTGCGACGACGCCGTGGCGTGGATCGAATCGCCGAGCGTCTCTCGACGCCACGCGCGAATCGTGGTCAGCGGCGAGACCGCGGTGCTGGAGGACCTGGGGAGCCGCAACGGGACCTACCTGGGCGGCGCGAGGATCGCCGGCCCGTCGCCGCTGACGGATGGCGACGAGATTCGGGTGGGCCGGGCCTTGATGACCTTCAGATCCTTCCCCGTCGCCACCTCGACGGAGCCCGAGGCGGACTCTTGACCTCGAGAGTCCCGGGCGCCGGCGAAAGGCGGCTCGGCCCGGGCGCGCGTCTGGGCCCCTACGAAATCCTTGGCTCGGTCGGCTCGGGCGGGATGGGAGAGGTCTACCGCGCGCGGGACTCGCGTCTCGAGCGGGAGGTGGCGATCAAGGTTCTGCCCGCGGATGCATCGACCGACCCCGATCGTCTGAAACGATTCGAACAGGAGAGCAAGGCCGCCGGGGCCCTCAACCACCCCAACCTCCTGGCCGTCTTCGACACGGGTGTCCACGAGGGCGGGCCCTACATCGTCTTCGAGCTGCTCCGGGGTGAGACGCTACGCCAGCGCCTCGCGCCTGGTCCCCTTCCGCCCCGCAAGGCCGTCGAGTATGCCGTCCAGATCGCCCATGGCCTCGCCGCTGCGCATCAGGCGGGGATCGTCCACCGGGACCTGAAGCCTGAGAACGTCTTCGTGACGGAGGACGGCCGGATCAAGATCCTCGATTTCGGTCTAGCGAAGCTACGTCCGAGCCCGAACGAGGCAGCCTTCGTGAGTGAGGCTGCCACAGCGTCAGGGATCACGGGCGCCGGCACGATCCTCGGAACGGTCGCCTATATGTCCCCGGAACAAGCGGAGGGGAAGCCGGCGGACCCGCGCTCCGACATCTTCTCTTTCGGCTCGGTCTTCTACGAGATGCTCTCAGGGCGGCGAGCGTTCGCGCGCGACTCGTCCGTCGAGACGATGCGGGCGATCCTCAAGGAGGACCCAGCGGATCTGGCGATCGTGAGGCGGAGCGTCCCGTCCGGCCTCGAGCAGATCGTCAGGCGCTGCCTCGAGAAGCGACCCGAGGAGCGCTTTCAGTCAGCGCGGGACGTCGCCTTTGCGCTGGATGCCGTGTCGGGGTCGAGAACGGGGACGGGTCTCGTGTCGCCCCTCCCATCGCGCCGCCGCCTCGTCGTCGGAGCCGGTGCCATCGTCGTTCTTGTCTCACTTGTTTTGGCCCTCTGGTTCAGATCTGCCTCTCCCCCGCCTCGTGTCACGGGCTACACGCAGATCACTTCGGACCTGGTGACGAAACTCGGACCCGTGACCGACGGGTCTCGCATCTACTTCAACGAGCTGCCCCGTGCGGGCACTTCCGTTCTCGCACAGGTTGCCGCTCGCGGCGGCAGCGTGGCACCGATTGCCACCCCGTTCGGGGCCTCCCAGGTCCTCGACGTGTCTGCAGACGGCTCGGAGCTGCTCGTGCTGGGCTATCAGGGGCCGTTCGAGTCGACCCCGACGGCCGACGTCTGGGTCGTGCCGGTCGTCGGTGGGACCCCTCGTCGCGTCGGCGATCTCCGCGCCCAGGATGCGGCCTGGTCAACGGACGGACAAAAGATCTCGTAGATGGCCGGTACCGAGGTGTTCGTCGCTAGCAGCGACGGAGCTGGCGCCCGCAGGCTCTGGACGGCGCCAGGCGAAGTCCATTGCCATGCGTGGTCGCCTGATGGTCGCCGACTGAGCCTGACGGTATTTCCGAAAGACGGACGGCCTGCCCTCTGGGAGATCGGCGCCGACGGCCAGGATCCCCATCTCCTGTTGCCAGCCTTCGAGCGGCCCGCGGGCTGTGGCCGATGGACTCCCGACGGCAGGTACTTCGTGTTCAACGCGCAGGGAGAACGAGCGGCGGACAGGGACATCTGGGTCCTGCGCCAAGAGGCCCGTTGGCCCTCCCGAATGGCGCGTGAGCCCATGCAGCTCACACAAGGGCCCCTCAATCTCTGGAGTCCGGTTCTGAGTCGCGACGGCCGGCGGATCTTTGCGGTGGGTGAGAGGGCGCGTGGAGAGCTGGTCCGCTACGATCCTCGGTCGAGCCAATTCGTCCCCTACCTCTCGGGGATCTCCGCCCACTCCCTCGAGTTCTCCCGCGACGGCCAGTGGATCGCCTACACGGCCTACCCCGAAGCCACGCTCTGGAGGAGTCGCGTGGACGGGAGCGACCGCCTGCAGCTCACCCGGGCCCCGTTCTATGCCGCGGATGCTCACTGGTCTCCCGACGGCAAGAGGCTCGTCTTCTGGAGTCGGTTCGCGGGCCACCGGAAGAACGGCAGCTATTTCATCTCCGCCGATGGGGGACTGCCAACGCCCGTGCCGATGCCTGACGATCAGCCCTGGGTGGCCAACGCCTGGTCGCCGGACGGTAGGACCCTCGCCCTGTGGAACTATGAAGAGAACGGCACCAGCCCGATGCAGCTCCTGGAGCTCGAGACGGGCCGTTTCTCGAAGGTGGCCGGCTCGGAAGGCCTCTTCGATCCTCTCTGGTCGCGCGATGGGGATCAGCTGGCGGCCCTCTCGAACGACAGCCTCCGGCTCCTTCTCCATGACTTCGCCTCGGGCCGGTGGCGAGAGCTTCTGGCCGGGAAGGAGATGCTCGGGTGGCCACGATGGAGCCGGGACGGTCGCTCCCTGTTCGTCAACGAAGGACCGGCTCGCGTCCGTGTGGGGATCGCCGACGGCCGCCGCGACCTGGTCGCCACCTTCGAGGGTTTGCGGAGGGTTTCGAGCCTCGCGGACTGGGTCGGCGGAACGCCTGACGACTCGGTGATCACACTGCGGGACTTGAGCGTCCAGGAGATCTTCGCCCTCGACTGGGAGGCGCCGTGATCTCTACAGGTCGGCGATAGCCTCGAGCTTTTCGCGCTGGCCGAGGCGGTAGAAGCGCCGGGCCTCGCGGGTGAGGTCGGAGAGGCGGGCGCGCCGAAGGAAGCGGGTCTCCAGATGGGCGCAGTAGCGCTCGGCGAGGCCGCTGGCCGTCCGGTACCGCTCGGCCCTCTCGGCCGACATTCCGTCGGCGAGGCGGTAGTGGCGGAAGAGCAGATCGCGCAGCCGGGGCGAGACCGCTCCCTCGTTCTGGAGGCTCAGGAACACGACGGCCGTGACGTACTTGTCCACTTCGCCTTGCAGCTCGAGCTCGAGCTGAGTGATCGAACGTTCGCAGCGCGCGCAGAAGAGCACGTAGAGAAAGTGGCTCACTTCCTCGATGAGAGTGCAGAAGGGCGCCAGGTTGTCTCCGTTCAGCCGCACACGTGGGTCGTGGCGAGCCAGATCCTCGCAGAGGCCCTCTTCCAGGACGACGCCCACCGACAGCGCGCCGTCGTCCTCCTTGACGAGCGTCCGGCTGCCGCCGCCCGGGTACGACGTCGCGTCTTCCTCCGCGATGAGGAAGTCCGTCACCGGGGACTCCGGCTCGAGGGCGTAGAGGTTCTCGAGCCGCCGCTGGACGTCCAGCAGCAGGCCCGTCGGCGAGGCCGCGCTCAATGGAGCCGTTCCTCGCCTTTGGCGACCGGGTTGATCCCCTTTTCGTTCAGCAGCAGCGCCGCCCTGCGGCTTCCCGTCTGCGCCCAACGCTCGTAGAGCTTGACGACCGAGGCCGACGTCGTGAGGCGGCTCGTCTCCGACACCTCCTGGAGGAGGTCCGCGAACTCCATGAACCGGCCGGCCAGCTCGCGGAAGACCACGGGACCCGGCCCCCCGACCTCCTCGTGGCCGAGGCGGGCGTAGGCTCGCCCTCCCATCGCGCGGTAGTAGTCGATGTCCACGAGACCCCGGTGGAGGCTGTCGGCGAAGAAGCCGGAGATGAACAGCGCGCTGTCGCCGAGAAGGCGCAGCAGGCGCGCCCGCTCGAACCGCGACGCCTGGATCGCGCGCACGTACAGGAGGGCGAGGGGCGTCTCGTCGAAGCCGGCCTCGGCGGCCGGGAGCGGATCCCCCTTCACACAGCCGGCCAGCAGGTTGACAAGGTACCACTCGGTGAACGCCGACGTCGAAACCCTCTGGTGCTCCATCGCCCGCGAGAGCTGCTCACGAAAGAACTCCAGCGGGGTCTCATCGCGCACGAGCCGCTCGCCCATCGTTCTCTCCCCCCGGGCCACCGGCCCCGGTGCCGTAAATCCTATGCACGGCGCGTGCTAGCACCGGCGCGGGTCGAGTGCCATGCCGTGAACGTCCGCCGAATCAGCGGATTACGGGAGAGGGAGGGGGAGGGACGCCCGTTCGAGGGATCTGCGCCGCGTCACCTGTCGTGACACTTGTGTCAGTTTCGCCGCCAGTCTCTGCCAAAAATGAGCGTGTGGTCGACCCGGATGCAGCGGTCCATCACGACCACCATACCGGCCCGCTTCGCCCGCTCCGCGGCCTCTTCGTGCGACGCAGTCGAGCTGGAACCAGATCGCCGGCGCCCGCGCCGCGAGGGCATCGTCGACGACATCGGGAAGCGCCTCGCTACGCCGGAACACGTCGACCAGGTCCACGCCGCCGGGGATGTCCTGCACACGGCGGTAGACCTTCTGGCCGAGGATCTCGTCTCCCCGCGGATAGACCGGAATCACCTCGTAGCCCCGTTCCAGGAGATAGCGGGCGATGTTGTTGGAGTCGCGGAAGGGCTTCGGCGAGAGACCGACGACCGCAATGCGGCGCGCCGTCTCGAGAAGGCGGCGGATCCGTCCTCGTCCGGGGTTACTGAACAAACGTGACCTTGTTGATCTCCCGCAGGGTCGTGATCCCGTGGAAGACCTTCTCGAGGGCCGAGTCCCGGAGGAACGTCATGCCCTCCTCGCGGGCCGCCTGTTTGATCTCCACGGCGGGGCGGCGCTCCAGGATCAGCTGGCGGATGCGATCGGACATGTCGAGCAGCTCCGAGACCGCTGTCCGCCCCAGAAACCCGGTGTTCCCGCACTCGCCGCACCCCACGGGCTCGTAGAAGACCTGATCGCCGTAGATGTCGGGGTTGAGCCCGGACTCCAGGAGGAGCGAGTCGGGCGTGTCGGCCGGGCGCCGGCAGCGGGTGCAGAGCACGCGCACCAGGCGCTGCGCCAGGACACAATTGAGGGCGGAGACGAAATTGTAGGGTTCGACCCCCATGTGGATGAAGCGGCCGATCACGTCGAAGACGTTGTTGGCGTGGACCGTCGTGAACACCAGATGGCCCGTCAGGGCGGACTGGACCGCGATCTGGGCGGTCTCCGAGTCGCGCACCTCGCCCACCATGATCTTGTCGGGGTCGTGGCGCAGGATCGACCGGAGGCCGCGCGCGAACGTGAGCCCCTTCTTCTCGTTGACGGGGACCTGGGTGATGAGCGGGATCTGGTACTCGACGGGGTCCTCGATGGTGATGATCTTGTCTTCGGGGGTCGCGATCTCCGACAGCGCGGCGTACAGGGTCGTCGTCTTCCCGCTTCCCGGTCGGCCCGGTGACCACCAGCATCCCGTAGGGCTCGGTGCTGTACTTGCGGAGGCGCCGGAGGTCGGCGTCCGAGAAGCCCAGCACGTCGAGGCGCAGGTTCCGGAACGCGGAGTTCAGCGATTCCTTGTCCAGGATGCGGATGACCGCGTCCTCGCCGTGGATCGACGGCATGATCGAGACGCGGAAGTCGATGGTGCGCCCCTTCACGCGCAGCCGGAAGCGCCCGTCCTGGGGGATGCGCTTCTCGGCGATGTCCAGCTCCGACATGACCTTGATCCGGCTCAGGATCGTGTCGTGGTGGCGCTTGTCGAGAGGCTCGACCGCCAGGTAGAGGACGCCGTCGATCCGATACTTGACCAGGACCTCGCGGTCCTTCGTCTCGATGTGGATGTCGGACGCCCGACGGTCGATGGCGCCCATCAGCAGCGAGTCCACGAGGCGGACGATCGGGCTCTCCGACGGCGTCGTGCTCGACCGTCTCGGTCTCGTCGTCGGCCACGAGCTGCAGGCGCAGCGACTCGCTCGCCTGCTCGAGAAGCATCTCGCCGCCGCGATGGCGCTTCAGCAGCTCCGAGACGCGCTCCTCGGGAGCGACCACCGCGTCGATCGGCCGGCCGAGCAGGAACTCGAGGTCGTCGACCCGGGTGACGTCGTCGAGCCCGCCGAACGCCAGCACGAGCCGCCCGCCCGAGCGCCCCACCGGGACGCACGTGAAGCGGACCATCAGGTCCAGCGGGACCTCCCCCCAGAGCGCCGCGTCGTCGGGGAGGCTCTCGAGGGGATCGAAGGGCATCTGCAGCGTCTCGGCGTTCCGCCGCGCCCGTTCGGCGCCGCCGTCGGCAGCGTCGGCGCCCGCGCGGAGCGCCGTGCGAACGGGAGTCAGTGGCTCGGCCATCGCTGGCGCCAGCGTAGCACGGGCCTCACGAGCGGCGAAGCATGGGCGCCTCGGAACCTATCGGCCTATTTCCGTCGCGAGACGCTTCTCGAGTCGCTCGCGTGCGTCCTGGGCGAGAGCGCGGCAGGCGGCCGGGTCGATCAGGGCGTCGGGATTGGTGCCGCGTCGCTCCAGGCGCTCCCAGAGGCTCGAGAAGCCGGGGTGCGGCGTGATGAGGATGTCGCAGGGGGTGCGGTCGAGAAAGGAGTAGCTTCGCTCGAAGTCCTGCTACGGCATGAGGGTATTCCTTGCTCCGCGAGAACAGGAAGGCGTCGGCGGACACGGGCGTCAAGCTGTCCGCGTAGACGAGGTTCAAGCAGCGGTTGGCTTCGCAGGAGCGCCAGGTCCAGCTCGTCCCTCCCGGCGTGTGGCCCGGCGTCCGATGGGCGGTGACAGTGACGCCGCCGGCCTTCAGGGTTTCGCCATCCTTGACGGTCCCGACCGATGCGACCCGGGCGATGGGGATGATGACGCCGAACTGCGGGTCGTCGCGCGGCACGACGCCCGTTCGCATCACAGCCGCGGTCCACGTGCTCGCGGCGACGCGGGCGCCGCTCAGCTTCTGCAGCTCCGCGATGCCGCCCGCGTGATCGAAATGCACGTGGGAGTTGACGATCAGCTTGACGTCCTCGACGCGGAAGCCGAGGGAGCGGATGTGGGCGACGATCTGCGGGACCGATTCGGGAAGGCCCCCGTCGATCAGCACATGGCCGGCCGGGGAGGTGATCAGGACGGAACCGAGACCATGCGTGCCGACGTAGTAGGTGTTGCCGTAGATCTTGAACGGCTCCTGCTGCACGTTCCAGGTCGGACACTCGGAGCAGGAAGAAGGCCGGTCTTGAGCCAGAAGCGGAGGCGCCAGCGAGACCAGCAGCAGAAGGACTCGGCTGCCCACCTGGATCAGCTGAACCGGACGCTCACCAGCTTGCTCACGCCCGGCTCCTCCATGGTCACGCCGTAGAGCTGGTCGGCGATCTCCATGGTCTTGCGGGAGTGGGTGATGAGGACGAACTGGGTCTGCTCCTTGAGGCCCTCGAGCATCCGGACGAAGCGGCCCGTGTTGGCGTCGTCGAGGGGCGCGTCGACCTCGTCGAGGATGCAGAACGGGGAGGGCTTGTACTGGAAGATCGCGAACAGGAGGGCGATCGCGGTCAGGGCCTTCTCGCCGCCGGAAAGCAGCATGACGCTCTGGAGGCGCTTGCCGGGGGGCTGCGCCATGACGTCGATGCCGCTCTCGAGGACGTCCTCCTCGTCGATGAGGCTGAGGCCGGCGGTGCCGCCGCCGAAGAGCTGCTTGAAGACCTCGCCGAAGTGCTGGTTGATGATCTGGAAGGCCTCGCGGAAGCGCTCGCGGGAGGTCTTGTCGATGTTCTTGATGGCGCGATCCATCTCGGCGACGGAGTCGAGGAGGTCCTGCCGCTGCGCCGTGAGGAACTGTTCCCGCTCCTCCAGCTCCTGGGCCTGCTCGACGGCCAGGACGTTGACGGGTCCCATGCGCTCGAGCTTCTCCCGCGCCTCCTGGACCTGAACCTCGAGGGCCGGCCTTCTCCTTGGCGCGGTCCTCGTCGGTGAGGGTGCCCGCGGCCTCGGCGGCGGTCTGGCCCACGGCCTGATGGCACTCCCGGGCCAGATGGTCGAGATCGGCGCCCGTTCGCGCCTGGGACACGCCCAGCTCTGCGAGGGCCTCGCGCAGCATCTCGCGCTCGCGGCGCCTCTCCTTGAGGGCCTGCTCGCGTCCCTCGAGCTCGTTGCGCACGTCGCGGACGCGGTCCTCGGCCACGGCCACCTCGCCCGACACGCGGTCGCGGTCGGTGAGGGCCTGGGCCAGGAGGCGCTCGCACTCCTCCAGCTCGTGGCGCAGCTCCTCCTGCCGGCGGTCCATCTCCGTGATCCGCTCCAGGGCGGCGGCGGTGCGGGCCAGGAGGTCCTCGTGGTCCTGGGCCAGGCGGCGGCACTCGGCCACGACGGCGGCCACGCGCTCGCGCAGCGCGGCGAACCGGCTCTTGGCTTCCGAGGAGCGCGCCTGCGCCGCGTCGGAGTCGACCCGAGCCTGCGCCACGGCCGCGGCCAGCGCCGCGAGCCGCTCGCTCCCGATCGCCGCGCTCTTCCTCGGCGGTCAAGAGGGCCTGCTCGATCTCGGCCAGGCGCACCGCTGCGGCGCCCCGCTCCTGCTCGGCCTGGCTCCTCTCGGTCTCGAGGATCGCCGGCCTTGCGGCCGATGCGCGTCGACTCCTCCTCGGCCACCGTCAGGTCGTGACGGATGGCGACCAGCTCCTTCTCGGCCGTGTGGATTCGCTCCTCGAGGCCGCGTGCCTCGAGCCCGGCGGACTCGGCGAGGGCGGCTTCCTCGGCCTCGCGTGCTCGTGCCGACGCGAGCAGCGTCGCGATCTCGGCCAGCCGCTCGGTGACCTCCCGGATCTCGCGGCGCGGCGCGAGCAGCCCCTTGACGCCGCGACCTCCCTCGACCATGCAGCCGCGGATCGTCTCTCCCGGCAGCGTGACGCACGGGATGGCCGGGTGGCGCGACTGGACGTCGAGGGCGTCCTCGAGGGTCTCGAAGACGAGGCCGTTGGGCAGCGAGGCCTTGATCTGAGCCGCGTGCGGTCCCGTCACGCGGTAGAAGTCGCTCAGGACGCCCTTGACCTTGGGCTCCTCTCGACCCACGTCGCGCAGGCACTCGCAGTCCAGCTCGGTGCGCGCCGAGGCCAGGGGCAGGAACGTGCCGCGGCCCGCGCTCGTCTCGTGGAGGTGGCGGATGCCGCGGATGGCCGCGGCGGCGTCGGGCGTGAGGATGGCCTGGAGACGGTCTCCCATGAAGGCCTCGACGGCGCGCTCGTGGGTCTTGTCGGTCTCGATGAAGTCCGCGGCGACGCCGAAGACCTCGAGCCCCTCGGGACGCGAGAGGAGCGTCGCGGACGCCCTCGTCGAAGGCCGAGTGGGTCGCGACCATCTCCTCGAGGGACGCGAGGCGCCCGGCCAGGCCGTCGCGCTCGCTCTGCTGCGCCTCGGCCTCGCGGGCCAGGGAGTCCTTGCGCTCCCGGGCCTCGGCGGCGCGGGCGAGGGCAAGATCCCGATCGCGCGTCAGCGTCCCGAGGAGCGTCTCTCCCTGCGTCCCTCCGCCTCGTCGCGTCGGAGTGAGTACGCGTGACCTGATCGCGCTCCCGCTCCATCTCCGCCGTCTCGGCCGCCAGCTTCAGCAGGTCGGCGGAGGCACGCTCGGCGGTGCCCGTCACCGATTCCCGCGCGTTCTGGAGGGCGGCGATCCGGCCCATCAGACCGACCTGCGCGTCCCGCGCCTGATCCTGCTCGCCCTCGGTCGAGGCCTGGTGGGACGCGGCGCCCTGCACGGCCACGTCCGCGGCCTGGGCCTCGCTCTCCGCGGCGGCCAGCTCGTCCTGGACCCGCGTCTCCTCCTCGCGGCGGGTCGTCAGCTCCAGCGACAGCGGCCCGATGCGCGCCTCCAGGTCGGCCCTCTCCTGGCGAGCCTGCTCGCCTCGGCGTCGCGGCGTCGGCGATCTGCTCCTTGCAGTAGCCGCTCTTCCCCTGGTGGCGATCCACGGCCAGCGTCAGCTCGTTCTGCCGCGCGCGGGACTTCCTCGAGGCGTCCTTCCTCCTCGTACAGGTGCGTCCGCCGCGCCTCCATCTGCGCTTCCTCGGTTTCGAGTGCCAGGGATGCGGCGCTCTCCCGTTCGGTCTCCGCAGCGAGCCGTTCGGCAAGGGACCGGCTGACTTCCTCGAGCTCGACGAATCGCAGGCCGTAGAGGACGCGCTCGATCCCCTGCATCTCGTCGCGCACCGCGCGATAGCGGCGGGCCTTGCCGGCCTGGCGCTTCAGGCTCTCGAGCTGCTTCTCGACCTCGTGGATGATGTCGTTCACGCGCAGCAGGTTCTGCTGCGCCGCCTCGAGCTTCAGCGACGTCTGGCGCCGGCGCGCCTTGTACTTCGTGATCCCGGCCGCCTCCTCGATGATGGCGCGCCGATCCGCCGGCTTCGAGGACAGGATCATGCCGATCTTGCCCTGCTCGATGATGGAGTAGGCCTTCGACCCGAGGCCGGTGTCCATGAACAGCTCGTGGATGTCGCGGAGGCGGCAGACCGAGCCGTTCATGAGGTACTCGCTGTCGCCGTTCCGGTAGAGGCGGCGCGTCACGACGCACTCGGGGTTCCCGTCGGGGCTGTTGCCGTTCAGGCCGCTGACGCGGAGGTTGACCTCGGCCATCGCGAGGGGCTGGCGCGACTGGCTGCCGGCGAAGATCACGTCCTCCATCGACGCGCCGCGGAGGCTCTTGACGCTCTGCTCACCGAGGACCCAGGAGATGGCGTCGGAGATGTTGCTCTTGCCGCAGCCGTTGGGGCCGACGATGCCGGTGACGCCCCCCTTGAAGTCCAGTTCCTGCTTGTCGCAGAACGACTTGAAGCCGACGATCTCGACGCTATCGAGACGCATGAAAACCCCTAGATATTGTGAGCACGCCGCACTCTAGCACAAGGGGAAGGGGTGCGCACGGAATTCTCCTAACCCCAGTCTGTTGAGCGGTCTAGGGGCGATTCCGGGCTAGAATCGCCCCCTCGGCCCTCGATGGCCGACGCCCGACAGGAGGGTTCCCTTGGACGACCAGGAACGCGACCGATACCTCGCCACCCTCGCAGCCACGCCCGCGCGGCTCAAGGAGGCCCTGGCTGGGGTCCCGAAGAAGCTGCTCCTCTGGACCCCGGCCCCGGGGAAATGGTCGATCCAGGAGATCGTCTGCCACATGCGGGACATGGAGCGCGAGGCCTACCTGGAACGGTACCGCCGGATGCTGGCCGAAGACAACCCCAAACTGCCCGACGTCGACGGAGACCGCTACGCGATCGAGAAGGGATATCGGTCGATGAAGCTCGGCGAGGTGGTCCGGGACTGGTCGCAAGCTCCGCAAGGAAAGCCTGAAGCTGCTGAAGAAGGTGAAGAGGAGCCAGTGGGAGCGCGTGGGAACCCACGAGACCGCCGGCCCCTTCTCCGTCGAAGCCTTCCTGCGGCGCCACGCGGTCGGCAACGACGAAGCCCACCTGGGCCAGATCGAGGCCATCCAGCGCCGGCACAAGGTCCTGGCGGACCTCGAGGCGGGCCCCGCGGCGCTGGCCGAGGCGACGAAGGGCCTCTCCGACGAGACCGCTCCGCCGCCAGCCGTCACCCGGCAAGTGGTCGATCGTCGAGATCGCCTGCCACCTGCGGGACATCGAGCGCGTCTATGCCGAGCGGTTCACCAAGATGGCGCATCAGGAGAAGCCGAACTTCTGGATGCTCGACAACGACCGGACCGCCGAGACGCTCCGCTATCGGGAGGCCGATCTCCGCGCGGCGCTGAAGGAGTGGAAGCGGCTCCGCGACGACACCATCGGACTGCTGCGCTCCCTTCCGCACGCTTCCTGGCAGCGCACGGGGCACCACCCCGAGGCGCGGGGAGCTGACCCTCGAGCAGCTCGCGGGCCGCCTCGCGGGCCACGACCGCAGGCATCTCGAGCGGATCGCGGCCCAGCGGCTCGGCCTGAGCCTCGCGCGGTCGGGACGAGGGTCTAGACCATCCCCTCGGCCTTCGCGGCGTCCGTGGCCTTGCCGCCCGCGGCCGTCGACGGGTGCGATGACCAGGGGCGGCGGCTCGTTCTCGACCAGGTACGCGAACTGCTCGCGGAACTGCTGGAGCGTGAGCGAGGCGGTGGCGGCGAAACGCGCCAGCTCGTAGGGGTCCTCGAAGTCGTCTCTCCGCAGCCGGATCATGTAGCGGCGCGCGATGGCGTAGCGGGTCGAGTGGATGTCCACCAGCCGCACCCGCGCGCGTCCCGGTCTTCGGGTCCAGCAGGTCCGCGAACGGGAGCGGGACGAAGTGGCCTCCCTGCATCGAGACCATGACGCCGTTCCCGCCTTCGAGGAGGTACTTCACCGCGCAGTAGCCGAGGTCGCGCGTGTACTCCATGTCGAGGGGGATCGGATCGGCGCAGCGCAGCTCGTAGCCGATGTTCTTGGCCACGACGGTGGTCTTGATGCCGAACTCCCGGAGGCGCTTCTGGACCTCGGCCTTCAGGATCTCGCCGATGTTGATCTCGTCGATCCGCAGGTGGCCGTGGGCGTCGCGCTCGGCGTGCTCCAGGATCGCGAGGTCCTCGGGCTCGATGTCGAGGACGAGGCCCTCGGCGATGATGGCGACGCCGTCGCGCCGGCCGTAGGCCAGGCGCTTGATGATGGCGCCGACGAGGGTGTCGACGACCGTCTTCAGCCGGATCCTCTGTCCCGCGAACTCCTCGGACATGAGGGTCAGGGTGGCGCCGGCGGCCTTGCCGATGCCGAGGGCCAGGTGGCCGGCCTTGCGCCCCATCGCGATGATGAAGTACCAGCGCGAGGTCGTGTGGGCGTCCACCATGATGTTCTTGACGATCTCGACGCCGACGTGGCGCGCCGTCTGGAAGCCGAAGGTGTCCACCCAGGGCGGCAGGTCCAGGTCGTTGTCGATGGTCTTCGGAACGTGGACCACGCTGATGCGCCCCGCCGACTTCTCCTCGAGCTTCATGGCCGAGTAGGCGGTGTCGTCGCCGCCGATGGTGATGAGGCGCGAGACGTTCAGGCGGAGGAGCGAGAGGACGGTGTTCTCGAGGAGCTGCGGGTCCTTCGTCGGGTTGGCGCGCGAGATGCCGATGAACGATCCGCCCCGGAAGTGGATCCGGCTCACGGCCTCGATGGAGAGGGGAATGACGTGGTCGATGTTCCCCTGCATGAGCCACTGGAAGCCGTCCTGGACGCCCAGGACCTCGACGCCCTCGAGGGCGGAGCGGATCGTGGCGGCGCCGATGACGCTGTTGATGCCGGGCGCCGGACCGCCTCCCACCAGGATGGCCAGCCTCTTGCGGTGGTTCTCTTCCATCTACGTCTCCTTTGTGTCGCGAAGGGATTGGAACCAGACGTAGGCGCAGAGGCCCGCGAAGAGGAGGGCCGAGACCGTCTGGGAGACCGGAACGTTGTCGTAGAAGGGGGACTTGATCCGGTCCTCGGCGTACCAGGGCAGCAGGCGGAGGGCGGCTCCGAAGACGCCGCCGAGGGCGCCGCCGGCCATGAGCCCCGACGCGATGACGACGCCGCGCTCGCGGATCGACGCCCCGCGCGCCCCCCCCGCGGCCTCGGAGCGCCGGTTGAGGAAGTAGGACAGGTAGCCCCCCACGAGGGCGGGGGTGTTCAGCTCGAGAGGAAGGTACATTCCGAGGGCGACGATGAGCGCCGGCACGCCGAGCATCTCCATGACGACGGCGACGACGCCTCCCGCTCCGAAGAGGATGTAGGCCACGGGCTGCCGGTTCATGAAGCCCTCGACCAGCGTCTTCATGATCGCGGCCTGGGGCGCCGGCAGCACGTGTCGCATGTCTCCGGGCGCGGCCTCGCCGAACTGGAACGTCTTGGCGAGGATCGCGATCGTCAGTCCCGCCGCCGCCGCCGCCGCCGCGACGCCGAGGAACTTCACCTTCTCCTGCGCGGCGGGCGTGGCGCCGAGCCAGTAGCCGGCCTTCAGGTCGGTGATCGCCTGTCCCGACAGGGACAGGGCGGTGCACACCATTCCCGCGATGGCCATCACGAAGAACATCCCTGTCGTCCCGGAGAGGCCGAAGCGCAGGAGCACCACGGAGGACAGGATGATCGTGAGCATCGTCATGCCCGAGACCGGGTTGCGCGCCGTCGTCGCGATGGCGTTGGCGGCCACCGAGGCGAAGAAGAAGGAGAAGACGAGTGTGAGGACGAGGCCCACGAGCACCACGAGCAGCGACGCGCCCAGGCTCGCGAAGAAGACGCCGGCGGCCAGCGCGGAGACGATGACACCCAGGAGGAGGATCGGCGCGGCGATGTCGCGATCGGTCCGCGCCTGCACACCTGCCTCGCCATGGCGGAAGGCCCGGGCCGCGATCGAGAACGACCCGGCCACGATCCGGAGCGACTTCAGGATCCCGAAGATCCCGGCGGTCGCGATGGCCCCGACGCCGACGAGCCTCACGTACTTGGCATAGATGAGGCCGGCGGACATCTCCGAGATCGGCACGACGCCCGGGTAGATCGCTCCCTCGGCGTGGCGCCCGATCATCCAGATGAGCGGCACGAGGACGAAGTTCGAGAGAAAGCCTCCGGCGCAAAGGAGCAGGGACGCTCGGAGCCCCATCACGTAGCCCAGTCCCAGGATGAAGGCGACGGCGTCGAAGCTGAAGACGACGCGGGCCCGGTCCACGAGGGCCCGCACCGCCGGAACGAACTGGAAGTCGACGAACTCGCGCCAGACCTGGAACGTGGTCGCGAAGAAATCGTAGACGCCGGCGACGGCGGTGGCCTCGAGAAGGAGCCGGGCCTGGGAGCCCCCCTTCTCGCCCGTCACCAGGACCTCGGTGATCGCGGTGGCCTCGGGGTAGGGGAGCACGCCGTGCATGTCGCGGACGAAGTAGCGCCGGAGGGGGATCAGGAAGAAGACCCCGAGGCACCCTCCCGCCAGGCAGATGAACGTGGTCTGGATCGGGTTCGGGTCCAGCTTCAGGATGTAGAGCGCCGGAAGGGTGAAGATGGCGCCCGCCGACAGGCCGCCCGCGACACCGCCGATGCCGGTGATGATGACGTTCTCGAGGAGGCTCGACCGGCGCCCGTGCATGCGCGCGAGGCCGATGGCCAGGATGGAGATCGGGATCGCCGCCTCCATGACCTGTCCTACCTTCAGACCCGAATACGCCGAAGCCACGGTGAAGATCACGCACAGGAGCAGCCCCCAGAAGACGGAGCGCGGCGTGATCTCGGGGAGCCTGGCTTCCGCCGGAACCCACGGCGAGTAGACCTCGCCGGGTCTCAGGGGTGCGTACGCGTTCTCGGGGAGCGACTTGGTCTCGGAGGCGTCCATGGCAGTGGGATCGCGTGTCAGTGGAACTCTACCGCAGGCGGCACCCACTTTCAGGCCGCGTCCGGCGATTCGTTCGTTCGCTCCTTGACGCGCCTCCCCGAGCGGCCTAGAGTGCTCCGCGGGAGGCCCCATGAAGAACTGGATTCTCGTCGTGGCTCTGGCCGCGACGCTCCCCGCCTCGGCGGACGACAAGTCCAAGGACAAGAAAGGCCAGGCTCCGAAGGCTGGCGTCAGCGTCGAGGACCTCCTGGCCCAGGCCGATCAGAAGTCGGCCGCGGGAGACTTCGACGGCGCCGTCGCCATCCTCAAGAAGGCCGCCGACCAGGACGCCACGGGCGAGGTCTCGCTGCGCCTCGGCCGCGTCCTCGAGGCCAAGGGCGATCTGGACCTGGCGATGGACGCCTACAAGGCGTCGTCGGCCAAGCTCGCCGGGCCCAAGAAGGGGGAGGCCCTCGGACGGCTGTCGTCGCTTCAGGACCTGCGGGGCATGTCCGAGTCGATCGCCACGGCCGACGCAGCCGTGGCCGCCGATGGCGCCGGGCCGTGGCCCAAGGTCGCGCTCGCCAAGGCCCGCGCTCGCCAGGGCAAGGGGGATGAGGCCGTGACCCTCGCCGAAGCGGCCGTCGCGGGGGGCGCCGGCGCGGCGGCGGCGACCGCGCTGGGCGCGGCCCAGGAGGCTCGCGGCGACATGGCCGCCGCCGAGAAGGCGTACCGGTCGGCCATCGAGGCGCCCGAGGCGCGCATCGCGGCCAGCGTCGGCCTCGCCCGCGTGCTGCGCAAGACCGGTCGCGCCGCCGAGGCGGAGCCGTTGCTGCAACAGGCCATTGCCGCGGCGCCGGGCGCGATCGAGGCGTACAAGGAATCGGCTCGCGTGAAGATCGCGCTGAACCGGCCGGGGGACGCCATGGCCGACGCTGCGACGGCTGCGGCGATGGCCGAGGGGGATCCGGACGCGCAGCGCGTGGTTCAGGAGGTCACGGTGGCGCAGGCGTTGGCCGATCTCGCCGTGGGCCAGGTCGACTCGGCCGTCCAGAACCTCACGGCGCTCCGGGACAAGGACCCCAACCTCGTCGCGGCGCGGAGTCGGTCTTGCGAAGGCCCTCGTTGCGAAGCGTCAACCGGACGCCGCGATCGTCGAGCTCCAGAAGGCCGTCGAGCTCGAGCCGGCGAACAGCGAGGCGCTCTTCCAGATGGGCTACGTCCTCCATGTCGTCAAGGGGAACGCCGCGGGGGCGTTGCCCTTCTACCAGAAGGCGGTGGCCGCCGATCCCGGGAACGTCGGCTATCGCACGAACCTGGGCGCCGCGCTGACCGGCGCGAAGGACTACGACACCGCGGTCGCCGAGCTGACGAAGGTCACCGGTAGCCCGGGGTACAACAAGCCCGACGGCTGGATCTACCTGGGCCAGGCCCATCTCGGCGCGAAGCGCTACAAGGATGCCATCGCCGCCCTCGAAAAGGCCGCCGCCATCGCTCCGAACAACGACCAGGCCCAGGCTTTCCTCGGCTGGTGCTACTTCGGCCTGAAGGACTCGGCCAACTTCAAGAAGTACGCGGGGCAGGCCAAGGCGCTCGGCTACAAGGAGCCGACGCTGCTCACATACCTCGAGCCGCGTGGAAGGCGGGGAGGCGATCAAGTGATCGCTCGCCGCCTCTGGGTCCTGCCCTTGGCGGTAGCCGTTCTGGGCCTGTGCGGCTGCCAGGCCGGATCGGGCGCGGCCTCGCCCGCGCCCGCGGGGGGCGTGGGCCAGGACGTCGGCGACATCGGCCACGACCTTCCGATCGTCAAGCAGGCCCAAGCCGCCGCGGGGGACGTGGTTCGAAGCGCGGGAGACTGCGACGCGGTGAAGGCCGGTCTGCCTCGCGCCCAGGCCGCGCTCGACGAGGCGGCGCAGCAGGTGCGGACGGGCGCCTCACGCTCTACGATCGCGAACCTCAAGAAGCAGATCCAGGACATCGCCGGGGCCTGTCCTTAGGCAATTCGGGGGGGTACTTACCAACGACCGCACCCCCCCGCGCTTCGCTCCCCCCCACGCCGCTTTGCGCCCGAAGTGAATTCGGGCGCTCCGCTTCCTGGGCAAGCCGGGGGGTGCTGTAGACGCGCCCATCGCTTCGGGCGCAGAATCGGCGCAAAGGCGTCCACAATGGTTCTCGACACAGGGAGCCGTCTCGGCCCCTACGAGGTCCTCTCGTTGCTCGGCGCGGGAGGCATGGGCGAGGTCTACCGCGGCCGCGACACGCGCCTCGGCCGAGTGGTCGCGATCAAGGTCCTTCCAGCCGAGCGCACGGCGGACGAACACCGCCGCAGGCGCTTCGTCCAGGAGGCCCGCGCCGCCTCGGCTCTCAACCATCCCAACATCGTCACGATCCACGAGATCGACTCCTCCGACGGCATCGACTTCATCGTCATGGAGTACGTGGACGGCGCGACCCTCGAGTCTCTCATCCCGCGCCAAGGGATGAGCCTCGGCAAGGCCCTTCGGATCGCGACCCCCATCGCCGATGCCGTGGCCCGAGCCCACGCCGCCGGCATCGTCCACCGCGACTTGAAGCCGGCGAACGTGGTGGTGAGCGTCGAGGGGATCGTGAAGGTCCTGGACTTCGGCCTGGCCAAACTCGTGACGCTCGAGCCGGGAAGCCCCGAGCACGAGACCGTGAGCACGGGGGCGCTCAGCCGGTCGGGGGTGGTGGCGGGGACGGTGGGTTACATGTCGCCGGAGCAGGCCACGGGAGGGCCTGTCGACACGCGCAGCGACGTGTTCGCGTTCGGGGCGGTGCTCTACGAGATGGTGACGGGACGGAAGGCCTTCGCGGGCAACTCGGCGGCGGAGACACTGGCCGCGGTCATGCGGGACCAGCCGAAAGCCCCGCGCGAGCTGACGACGGGCGTGCCCAGGGACCTGGAGAAGCTCATCCTGCGCTGCCTCCGCAAGGAACCCGACCGGCGCTACCAGCACATGAGCGACGTGAAGGTGGCGCTTCTCGAGATCAAAGAGGAATCGGACTCGGGAAGGAAGGGCGTCGGCATCGACGCCGACGAGCGGCCCTACCCGGGTCTATCGTCGTTCACGGAAGTGGACGCCGAGTGGTTCTTCGGCCGCGAGACGGAGGTCACGGCTCTCTGGGAGAAGATCCGGCGGCAGAAGCTGCTGGCGGTCATCGGCCCATCGGGTGTGGGAAAGACCTCCTTCCTTCGGGCAGGAGTAGTCCCGAGCCGGCCTTCGGACTGGACCGCGGTGTACGCGACGCCCGGCTCGAGCCCCGTCCTGGCCCTGGCCCGCGCCCTGATTCCGGAGCTGGCAGGGGACGCGGAGGCGATCGGCGAGCTGCTGCAAGGGGTGCAGGACGCGGCCCAGGGCGGAGAGGGCGACCTCGCACTCTCCGCGATCCGGCGTTGGCGCAAAAACACCTCGGAAGCCCTGCTCGTACTCGACCAGTTCGAGGAGCTGTTTACACTGAACCCGAAGGAGGTGCAGTCTCACTTTGCCCTCTTCTTGGTGCGTCTGGTTGACGAGGCGGATGTCCACGTCGTGCTCTCCTTGCGCGACGATTTCCTGTTCCGGTGCAGCGAGTACCTTCCGCTGGCTCCGGTCTTCCATGACGTCACGCCGCTCTCTCCTCCCTTTAGAGCCGCACTCCGGCACGCGCTCGTGGAGCCAGCGGCAAGTCTCGGCGTCCGTTTTGAAGACGACGCGCCGGTGGACGATATGGTGGAGGCGGTGGCGACCGAGCGCGGGGCACTGCCGCTCCTGGCCTTCGCGGTTTCGCGGCTGTGGGAGGAGCGAGACCGGGAGAAGAACCTGCTCACCCGCGCGGCGTACGAAGCGATCGGCGGAGTCGCGGGGGCGCTGGCCCAGCGAGCCGAGGCGACCCTCGCGCAGATCGGGTCGGAACGCGAAGGGATGGTCCGCGAGGTCTTCCGCAATCTGGTGACGGCGGAAGGGACTCGTGCGGCCCGGGAACGGGAGGACCTGCTGTCGGTCTTCCCGGGGAGGAGGGAGGAGGCCTCGTCGGTCCTGGAGGCGCTCGTCGGCGCGCGGCTCCTGACGGAGTACAAGGACCCGGGGGACGAGGTGGAAGGGACGTCAGCCACTCCAGCTCACCAACGGATCGAGATCATCCACGAATCGCTGCTCAGCGCGTGGCCGCGCCTGGAGCGCTGGGTGGCGCAGGACGCCGAAGGCGCTCTCTTGCGCGACCAGCTCCGCCAGTCGGCGAAGCTGTGGGACGAAAGGGGGCGGCCGGAGGAGGAGCTGCTCTGGACAGGCCACGCCTATCGAGAGTACGCGGTCTGGCACGAGCGCTACCCGGGCGGGCTCTCGGGCGTCGAGGAAGACTTCGCGCGCAGCATGACGACGCTGGCGGGCCGTCGGCGGCGACGGCGACGGCTCGCTGTCGCCGCGGTCCTCGCGACAGCCCTGGCCGTAGCGGCTGGCGCGATCGCGCTGGGGGCTCGCGCGGAGAGGGCCCGGCGCGTTGCGATCGACGAGACGCACCAGCGTGAGGCCGCGCAGCTCCTGGCGCTCGGACGCGAGCGGCTGGCAGCAGACCCGCCGTCGGCCCTGGCCTTCGCCATCGCCAGCCTGACTCGAGCCGACAACAAGGCCGCCCGCCGCTTCGCGGTCGAAACCCTCTGGCACGACGCGAGCGTCTTCCGCTTCGCTCAGGATCAGGACCCCTGGGGCGTGACATTCAGCCCCGACGGGCAATGGGCGGCCGTAGCGGGTGCGAACGGCGTGTTCCTCTGGTCTCGCGATGGAGGGCCGTCGCGGCGTATCGCTCCTCCCGAGGGACCCGTCATGCAGGTCGCCTTCGTCGGCGGCGGCAGGAAGCTGGCGACATGGGGAATGCAGACAGCCGGCAAGCTTCGCATCTGGTCCGTGCCCGATGGTGGGCGCGTCGCCGAGATCCAGAAGCCTGAAGGCTCGAGCGTGTGGGCCGACGGCGCCGACCTCCTCATGACCACTCCGCTCGCCGCTTCGCCGCCGGCCGGGTCGCAGGCCTTCGAGGTTCGTCGCTTCCCGCTCGACGGGGGCGAGCCGCGGCTGCTGGGGCGCGTGGACGAGCGGGGAGCGGATTGGGAGATCGATCCGAAGGTCGGCCGCCTTCTCGAGCTTCGGCAGGGGGCCGCTTTCACCCGTTCCCTCGACGCCCTCGATGCCCCCGCGCGGCTCGTGGGGCGCTATCCCGAGGCCAGCGGGTTCCTGAGCTGGCCTTCCTGGGGCTGGCTCCGATCGAACGTGGTCTCGGACGAGTTGCGGCTCTGGCCGCCGGAGGGATCCGGCTCGACGCGCCCGCGCGTGCTCGTGGGCGCGGAGCATCCCCTGAACGGCGAGGACCCGTTCGCCGCCGTCGATCCCGCGAGCCGGTTCGTTACGGCGGGTGGCGTCCCCGGGCGGCTCCTCTGGGACACGGCGGGTCCACCCGACGCTCAGCCGGCCCGACTATCCACGGTCAGCGGCTGGCCCAGCTTCACCCCCGATGGCGCTTGGCTGGTCATTCCTTCCTGGAGGCTTCACGTCGACTTGTGGCCGACAGACGCGAAGCGCCCCCGCGTTTTCCGGCTTCCGAAGGGCCACGTGGTTGTCGGGCACGTGAGCCCGGACGGGCGCTTTTTCGTGACTGCATCGACCGACGAGCAACGTAGCGGCGAGATCCGCCTCTGGCCGCTATCCCCGGGTGTAGGAGAACGCAGCCGCGTCCTGATGCGTGACCCACGTCTGCTCGGGGGCGACTTCCGCTTCCACCCGGACGGCAAATCCGTGATCGGCACCTTCAAGTACGGCGGGCAGGCTTTCGTTCTTCCCCTCGACGGCAAGCCGCCACGGTTCCTCAAGGGCTTCGGCTGGGTCTACTTCGTGGCCGTGGACCGCGAGGGACGCCGTGTAGCGGCCCCGCTCCACGACGTGGAGCGACAGATCGTCGCCATCCGCGTCTGGGATCTCGAGACCGGCCGCTTTCGGGATCTCGATCCCAGGGTGAAAGGCGAGGACTGCCTCGACGGCGGGTTCCACATGAACTACCTCACGCACCTGGACTTCCTGCCTGACGGGCGCCTGCTCTCGCAGGGCATGTCCGGCCTGCGCGTCTGGGACATCGAGCGTGGCACGGGTCGGCTGCTCCAGCCTCCTCGCAAGGAGGACTGCGTGGAAGAAGGCTACCGCCCGGCTACGACCGACGGGCAAGCCTTCGTGTCGCGTGAGCCGGGTCCCCCGGAAGCCCGTCTGACGGCCTTCGATATCGACAGCGGTACCACCCGCGAGATCCCAACTCGCGACATCCGCAAAATGGTGTCTCTGTTCATGGACCCATCCGGCCGAACACTCGTGATCGGCCAGGACGACGGGCTGGTGAGTGTGGGGCCCGCCACCGGGGAGGAGCCGCATCTTCTATATGGCCACACGAGTCCGGTTGCGGCAGAACTGGCACGAGACGGCCGCTGGATCGTGTCCTCGTCGGGAGATGGGACGGTCCGCCTCTGGCCCGTGCCGACCGGTCGCCCCCTCCACACGCTTCCGTACGACGAGCTGCTCGCGAAGCTGCGCTCTCTCACCAACCTCCGCGTGGTGGCCGACGCGGCTTCGGCCACGGGTTACAAGATCGAGATCGGCCCGTTCCCTGGCTGGAAGACGCCGCCGACCTGGTGACAGGGTGGCTGGGTGTTGACACGCCGGGCTTGCATCACGCTGGCGGCGGGGACCCTGCTCGGTTGGTCCGCCTACGCGGGCACTCGCGTCGACCCGGCTGCCCTCTTGAACTCCATGTACCTCGCGACGGGTGGGAAGGCATGGGACAAGCTTGCCGGAGTCGAGCTGAGAGGGGCGTATGCCCAGGGCGGCCTCACGGGCACGTTCGAAGAGACCGTCGACCTCAGGAAGGGGAGAGACGTGCTCGCCTTCGATCTGGGAGTGCTGCGAGGGAAGCAAGGAGTTCAGCCCGACTTCCAATGGGAGGCCGACCAGACAGGCCTCGCCACGATCCAGGACTCCCCTGACGCTCGGGCCGATGCGGTCACGCAGTCCTATCAGGACCGGAACGGCTGGTTCCATCCCGGGGCGGACGCCCCATGGGCCTACGTGGGACGCAAGAGTCAGGCGCAGCGGACCTACGACCTCGTGCGCGTCGTCCCCGAAGGCGGACGCCCGCTCGTTCTCTGGCTCGATTCGGCAACACACGTCCTCGACCGCATGGTCCAACGAGATGCGCTTCAGCGCGAGGTCACGACCTCCTTCTCCGACTACAGGCGCGTCGACGGTGTTCTATGGCCCTTCTCGGTGCGCATCTCCAAGGGTCACCGGCCGTCGGATACGGTGGAGACGGCGACGGATGTCCGCTTCGTGCCTTCCGTGGCGGACGTGGACTTTGGACCGCCGCATCTCAAGGTCAGCGACGCGCGGCTCTTGGCCGACGCGCCGGCCGTCACCATTCCCTTCGCGATCAGCGACGGCTACATCGTGGTGAGCGCTTCCCTCGACGGAAGTCCGTCATTCCCCTTCGTCCTCGACTCCGGGGGGTCGAACTTCATCACGAAGGCGGTCGCGAAGAGGCTCGGCGCGAGCGCGTCCGGAACGCTTGCGATCTCGGGAGTCGGTGCGCAACAAATGAGCGGCCAGATCACGCAGATCGGGCGCTTCCAGATGGGCCCGGTCGAGATCTCCGATCAGCCGTTCGTCGTCGCGGACGCGCCGGCCTGGCCCACGAGCCGAGGGCCCACCGCCGGCTTCATCGGCTGTGAGCTTCTCAGGCGTTTCGTCACGAGGATCGACTACCACCGGCAGCAGCTCACGCTCTACCAGCCGAACTCCGTTCCCGATCCGCCTCCTGGCAGCCAGGCGCTCCGCCTCCACTTCGATGGTTGCCTGCCCGTCGTAGAGGCCTCCGTGGACGAGACCAGCGGATCCTTCGGCGTCGACACCGGAGCCAACGGCGCCCTGACACTATTCGAGGCCTTTTACGCGGCTCACCGCTTCCCCGTCGAGCTGCCGGGGCTCAAGATGCTCGGGACAGGCCTGGGGGGCAGCACACAGGCGCTTCTGACGAGGGTCGCAGAGTTGTCACTGGGTGACTTCACGCTGTCCCGGCCCGTGACCAAGCTCAGCTTCGCCCGGCAGGGCGCGTTTGCGTCCAGGCTCGCCGGGGGAAGCCTGGGCTTCGGCGTCTTGCGCCGCTTCATACTGACGTTCGACTACGAGCGTCGCGTCCTGTACCTCGAGCGATCCCCCGATTTCAGGGCTGAGATGCCCCAGAGCTACAGCGGCGTCCGCCTGGAGAAAGACGACGCTCGCATCGTGCATGTCCTGCGGGTCGATTCCGACTCACCGGCGGCAGGCGCCGGCCTGGAGGCGGGCGACGAGCTTGTCGCCGTCGATCACGTGCCGGTCCTCGACAAGAGCTTCTTCGAGATCCAGGAGACGCTCGACCGGTCTCCAGGGACGAAGATAAGGCTGGATTTCACTCGGAGCGGAGTGCTCAGGCACGGCGCCCTGACGCTCAGGAAGCTGTTGCCATTCCAGGGGCCTCCGCACGCCTATGTGGGCAGACCGTAGACGCACCCTCGCTTCGGGCGCAGAATCCACGCCAAGGGCGTGAAGAGCCACTGTGGCTGGTCGGCGGCCGTTCCTCCTAGGGTGGTCGCGGCCTGCCTCGCGTCTCCGTCTTTCGGTCAGCAGCTCACGGCGATGCTGACCGGTACGGTCACCGACAGCGCCGAAGCCGTACGCAACGACGCCTCGGTGATGGCCGTGAACCAGAGGACCCTCGAGGCGGAGCCGTGAGCCCGGCGGGCCCGAGCGCCGGCGAAAGCCGCCTCGCACCGGGCGCTCGTCTCGGTCCCTACGAAATCCTCGGCCCTCTCGGATCCGGCGGCATGGGGGAGGTCCACCGCGCCCGGGACACGCGCCTCGGCCGGACGGTCGCGATCAAGGTTCTTCCTTCCGACCGAATGGCGGACGAGAGCCGGCGCCGTCGTTTCGTCCAGGAGGCTCGCGCGGCCTCCGCCCTCAATCATCCGAGCATCGTCACCATCTACGAGATCGAGTCGGCGGATGGGGTCGACTTCATCGTGATGGAGTACGTCGACGGCACGACCCTCGACAACGTCATCCCGCGGCGGGGAATGCGCCTCGGGGAAGTGCTACGGATCGCGATCCCCATCGCCGACGCATTGGCTCAGGCACACGCCGCGGGAATCGTCCATCGCGACCTGAAGCCCGCGAATCTCATGGTCGGCCCCGATGGATTCGTGAAGGTTCTCGATTTCGGGTTGGCCAAGCTCGCCACCTGTGAACCGGAGCGCGCCGACCACGAGACACTGAGCGAGTCGACGGACGCCAGCCCACTGAGCCGACCGGGAACCATCGCGGGCACGGCGGGCTACATGTCCCCCGAGCAAGCGATGGGCAAGGCGGTCGACGCTCGGAGCGACATCTTCAGCTTCGGTGCGGTGCTGTACGAGATGGTCACGGGTCGCCGGGCCTTTGCGGGCGATTCCACTGCGGAGACCCTGGCTGCGGTCGTGAGGGACCAGCCCAGGGCGCCGAGCGAAGTGGTACCGGGTGTGCCGAAGGAGCTGGAGCGGCTCATCCAACGGAGCTTGCGGAAGGAGCCCGAGCGGCGCCTCCAGCACATGCTCGACGTGAAGGTCGAGCTTCAGGAGATCAAGGAGGAATCGGAGTCGGGGCATGCCGCGGCGACCGTGCCGGCCCGTTCGAAACGAAGGCGCTGGTTGCTGGCAGGTCTGGCCGGAATCCTGGCAACGGCCACCGGGTTGCGGCTCTTGCTGCGGCCCACGCCTCCGACACCCCGGCTCGTACCGGTTACGAACATGCGCGGCAACCAGGTGGCTGCCTCCCTCTCGCCGGACGGAGACGAAGTCGCGTTTGCCTGGGACGGCGAGAAGCAGGACAACTTCGACCTCTACATCAAGGCCGTCGGCTCGTCGGACATGCGGCGGCTCACGACGGATCCCACGATGGACATCATGCCCGCCTGGTCTCCCGACGGGAAGCAGATCGCCTTCGTTCATGAGGTTTCCGACGGCCAAAGGATCCACCTGATCTCACCCATCGCCGGGTCGGATCGGGAGGTGAGCGACTTCCCCGTCGCCTTCTGGACGCCCTCCTGGTCTCCCGACGGTCGTTGGCTGGCGGTGGGCCGCGCACCGAAAGCACCGGGGCCGGGTCTGTTTGCGGCCGACGGTCTGTTCCTCTTGCCGGTGAATGGGGGCGAGCCACGCCCGCTGCGAATCCCGCAGGAGGCCCGGGCGACGGCCTGCCCGACCTTCTCCCCTGACGGTCGCCGCCTGGCTTATCTGTCGGGCTCCGACTTCTCGCAGTACGTCGCCGTCGTCGACCTGGGTGCCGACTACATGCCGACGGGAGCGCCCCGGCGTGTCACGCGACGGCCAATCTACACGGACGGAGGCTACTCGTGGACCCGCGACGGGAAGTCCATCGTCTACGTCGAATGGGGAGTCCATCGCCTGTGGCGAGTGGACGTCGCGGGAGACCGCGCGGCGGAACCGATCGAGATCGCGGGCTTTGGCGCGATTCGCCCCACCACCGCCACGGGACGCGACCGCCTCGCGTTTGTACAGGAACAAGACGATACCGACATCTACAAGTTCGAGGTCGGGCGCCCTGCCGAGCCCGTGATCACGTCGACCTCCAAGGAGGCCAACCCGCAATTCTCCCCGGACGGTCGGCGCGTGGCCTTCGAGTCCGAGCGCTCCGGCGACCACGAGATCTGGCTGGCCGGAAACGATGGTTCGAGCCCGCGGCAGCTCACCCGCGGGCCGGGGCTCATGCAAAGGTTTCCTCGCTGGTCGCCGGACGGCCGGCGGATCGCCTTCGACTCCCGATCCGAGGATGGGGTCTGGAGCATCTGGACGATCGATGCCGACGGAGCCTCGCCCCGGCGGCTGAATCAGGATCCCGGCAGCGAGAACTTCCCGGACTGGTCGCGAGACGGCCGCTTCATCTACTTCACGAAGGGTTCCTCGGGCGTCTGGCGGCTTCCGGCAACGGGAGGGACCGAGGAGCAGATGACGCTGGACGGACTCACCGCAAGCGAGTCGATCGACGGCAAGACGCTCTTCTTCGTCAGGGATATCGGCGACGCCGCGCCGCTCTGGGCCCAGCCGCTCGGCGGAGGGCCGCCACGACAGATCGCCGCGTGCATGGGCACTCGTTTCGCCGTGGGCCCGGGGGGCGTCTACGCCCTGGATTGCTGGCGCGCGTCACCAGCCTCCCTCTTCTTGCGGGACCCCACGACGGGTCAAGGGCGGCTCCTCGGCAAGCTGGAACGCGCATCTCAAGGTGGACTCACCGTATCGCCCGACGGGAAGACGTTCCTCTACACGCGTGACGTCAACGGAGGCAGCGACCTGATGATGATCGAGAACTTCCGGTAGACCCGAGCCCCCCGCTCGCGCCGGAGTGAATCGGCGCCCCCACCTGCGCCCCCAGCAGAACACTTGACGCGGTGATTGCGTACTGATACTATAGTGATATCAGTCAGGAGGGTGCGATGATCCGGGAGAAGGAGCTGTCGACGGTTTCGGGGCTGTTGGCCTTTCCGGTGCTGGTCGCGCTGATCTGCTTCTCGACCTACACCATGGTTCGGGCCTTCGCGGCGCACGACGTCCTCTGGGCGATCGGCTGGGGCCTGGCTACCGCGCTCTGGACGCTCGGCCTCCCCGGGCTCTTCGTGGTGAACCCCAACGAGGGCCTCGTCCTGCAGCTCTTCGGCGACTATGTCGGCACGGCGCGGACCGAGGGGCTTCGGTGGGCCAATCCGTTCTACACCAAGCGGAGGGTCTCGCTCCGCGTACGCAACTTCGAAAGCGCCCGGCTGAAGGTCAATGACAGCGACGGCAACCCCATCGACATCGCCGCCGTCATCGTGTGGAAGGTCGTGGACACCGCCGAGGCCTGCTTCGAGGTGGACGACTACGAGAACTACCTGAAGGTCCAGAGCGAGGCGGCGGTCCGCAACCTGGCCACGCGATACCCTTACGACGCCCACGAAGAGGCCCAGGTCTCCCTACGGGGGAGCACGGCCGCGGTGGCCAAGGACCTGAAGTCCGAGCTCCACGATCGGCTGGCGAAGGCCGGGGTCGAGGTGGTCGAGGCTCGTCTCAGCCACCTGGCGTACGCCGCCGAGATCGCCGCCGCCATGCTCCAGCGGCAGCAGGCCGGGGCCATCATCGCGGCGCGGACGCGGATCGTCGAGGGAGCGGTGGGCATGGTGGAGATGGCGCTCGAGCGGCTCTCGCGCCAGAAGGTCGTCGTGCTCGACGAGGACCGGAAGGCCGCCATGGTGAGCAACCTCCTCGTCGTGCTCTGCGGCGAGCGGGCCGCGCAGCCTGTCGTCAACACCGGAACGATCTACCAGTAGAGCGCGTGGCCGATCGCAAGGCCTTCCTCCTCCGCGTCGATCCGGCCCTCCTGGAGGCGATCCAGCGCTGGGCGAACGACGACCTGCGCAGCCTGAACGCGCAGATCGAGTTCCTCCTGCGCAGGGCGCTCCAGGAGGCGGGTCGCGGGAAGAAGCCTCGAGCTAGCGAGCGCGGAGCTTGAGACGCTGGATCGGGATGGCCCGGGTGCCGAAGGTCACGACGCGGTACGGGACGAGCCGCCGGACGGTCGCCCGATCGAGCGACGCCGCCGCGGCCGGCGTGAGGAGCGCCTCGCCAGGCCGGGCCATGTCCTCGCCGAGCTTCGAGGCCAGGTTCACCTCGAGGCCGAAGAGGTCGTCCTCGAGGTCCAGGACGTCGCCGTAGCCGATGCCGTAGCTGAAGGCGAGACGCTCGTCCCGGGGCTTCCCGCGATTGACCCGCCGCAGGCAGGCCTCGACGGCGTCGACGCCGCGACAGGCCGCCCCTCACGTCGTCGAAGCGGAGGAGGAGGCTGTCTCCCTCGACCTTGACGATCTCGCCTCCGGCCTGGACGAGCTTCGGGGCCGCGACGGCCACCAGGCGCTCGAAGAGCATGAGGAAGTGGAGGATGCCGTCCTGGACCGTCCGCACCGTGAAGTCCGCCGTGTCGGTGAAGACCACGGCGCGCTTGCGGAAGAGGGACGGGAAGGCCTGGCAGTCGAGGGTGGGACGGCGCGCGGGAGCGCTCGTTGCGCGCCGTCGCAGGAACGCCACGAGGCGCCGTGTCCGCGGTCCCGGGGCACGGAACATCGAGCGCGTCCTCACTGCTGGAACTCCATCTTCACGACGCGCTCGGCGGCCGGGGGGTGGCACTCGACCTGCGCCGAATACGAGAGCAGGCAGAAGGTCCTCTTCGTCCCCGTGAGCGTCAGGCCCTTGAGGTCCAGGGCGCGGGCTTGGACGACGCCCTTCTCGCCTCCCTGCGGGACCAGGAAGTCCCTGTGTGGGGGCTCGACGCGCACCTCGCTCTTCTTGCCCCCTGCGGTCCACACGAGGCCGGTGGCCACGGCGACCCGGACGGTCTGCGTCTGGCCGTCCACCTCCTCGGCCCGATCGAACTCGCGGTACTGGATCTCGACGGTGCTCCCGGCCGTCGCCAGGCTCTTCTTCCCGACGAACAGATCCCGGGCCTCGCGTCGCGAGGCCTCGCCGAAGGTCGCCGCGCCGGCCTGTGGCGACACCTGGTACTCGTAGGAGAGGGACCAGGAGGCGAGGGGGAGGTTGGTCCCGTCGGCCATGCTCACGATCACGACGCCCGCCGCAGGCTCGTCGCCGGCCAGCGCCGTCGCCGCCGCGCATGCGAGGAGTGCAAGGAGCGCGGCCCGGCGTGTCGCGGCCCTGCCTCCCCGAGCGTCTCGCGCCATCCCCATAGGACCCGCAGGCTCCTCGACGGAAGGGCTCATTATGCCATCAGAGACACGCCGGCCGCCGTGAGCGGGGGCATTGACATGCCGCGCCAGGGGCGGAGAATGGCGGTTTGAGCCTATGAGCATCCCCACGTTCCGCGACGTCGAGGAACAGGTCGGGTCGATCCTCACCAGCCAGGGGGGCCTCGCCGCCATCCTCGTGGACCTGGAGCCCCTGGCCCGCATCGAACGGAGCTTCGGCGGCGCCGCCTACCGGGGCCTGCGGGCCCAGATCGACCCCCTGATGACCGAGACGCGGGAGCGCTTCCGGGAAGGGGACCTCCTGACGCGCGACGAGCGCGAGGGGGACCGCTTCATGCTCTTCCTCGGCGGCCGGAGGGACAAGACGGAAGGGTTCCGGGCGGCCGACCTCCGGAAGCTGGCCGAGCGCGTCGAGGAGTTCCTGACGCCGCGGGTGGGTCGGTTGACGCTCCCGTACCTTCGGGAGCGGCCGATCCTCCACATCGGCTACGGCCTCGTGATCCACAGCCCCCTGGAGAGCCAGGAGCGGCAGATTCTCCGTCTCATCGAGGACGCCCTCGCGAGCGCCGACTTGCGCCATCGCCTGAGGGACCGCGACCAGCGCGAGGGGCTCGTCGAGATCATCTACAACCGGACCCTCTGGACGGCCTTCCAGCCGATCGTCGAGATCGAGACGCGCCAGGTCATGGGCCACGAAGGGCTCTCCCGAGGGCCGCGGGGGACGGACCTCGAGGCGCCCATGGCCCTCTTTGGCCTCGCCGCCCGCCACGGCCTCGTCGAGGAGCTGGAGCGCTCGTGCCGGCGCCAGGCGTTCGTGGACTGGGAGGTCTTCGGCGGGACCGGACGCTTGTTCATCAACACCGTCCCCGCGACGGTCCGCGACCCGAGCTTCCTCGGTCGCGGCGTCCTCGACTACCTGGGGGAGCGGATCTCTCCGCGCTTCGTGACGCTCGAGATCACCGAGCGACAGGTCATCGAGAACCTCAGCCTCTACCGGGAAGCGATGCACTCCTTCATCGAGCTGGGCTTCAGCTTCGCCATCGACGACGTCGGGGCGGGGTACTCCGGCCTGGAGACCATCGCCACCCTGGGCGCCACGTACCTCAAGATCGACATGGGCCTCGTCCGGGACGTCCACCAGAAGCCCGTGAGCCAGCAGGTCGTCAAGGCGATCCTCGACATGGGATCCGGCGTAGGGGCCACGGTCATCGCCGAGGGGATACAGACGGTCGAGGAGGCGGATGCCGTCCAGAAGCTCGGCATCCGCTACGGCCAGGGGTACCTCTTCGCGCGCCCCGCCGATCCCTATGCCCCGAAGGGGAAGGTCGTCGCCCGCACGTAACGTCCCACCGCCGTCACCACGCGAGATCCGGCGAGCGGTACACGGGCGCGCCCGCGAGGAGCGTGAGGAGAACCTTCTGCTCGTGGATGCGGGCCGGTGGGATCGAGAACAGGTTCGCCGAGAGCACCACGAGGTCCGCGGCCTTGCCCACCTCCAGCGAACCGGTCTCGGTCTCCTGCCCGAGGGCGTAGGCCGAGCCGATGGTGTAGGCCGCGAGAGCCGTCGGCAGGTCGATGGCCTCCTCGGGAAGGAGCGGCGGGCGCTTCGGCTCCGTGAGTGCCTGGCGCGTCACGGCCACCTCGATCCCCTCGAGCGGGTTGGCGGAGGACACCGACCAATCGCTCCCGAAAGCGACGACCGCGCCGCTCCGCGCCACGCTGCCGATCGGGTAGAGAAAGCGCGAGCGCTCGGGGCCAAGGGCGGGCACCGTGAGATCGGTGATGTAGTCGTCGGCGTAGGCCCAGAGGGGCTGGAAGTTCGCGATGACGCCGAGGGACCGGAAGCGCGGGACGTCGGCGGGATCGATCACCTCGAGATGGGCGATCTGCGGCCGGAGGGGACGATCTCCCTGCTTCGGCCGGGCGGCCTCCATCGCGTCCAGGGTCATCCGCACCGCGCGATCGCCGATGGCGTGGACGTGGACGTTGAAGCCCGCTTCCACGAGCCGCGCGACCAGGGGGTTCAGGCGCGCGGCGCTGAAGTTGGGCTCGCCGCGCCAGCCCGGTGAGTCCAGGTAGGGCTCCAGCATCGCCGCGGTTCGCGGCTCGATCACGCCGTCGGCGAAGATCTTGGCGGCGATCGGCTTGACGCGTGCGCTGGTGAACTCCGACCGGAGCTTGACGAGATCGTCCACCTGCTCCGGACCGCGCGACGGCTCGGCCAGGAGGGAGGCCACGACGCGAACCGTGAGCTCTCCCCGCCTCTCGGCCTCGCGATACGCCTCGAGGGTCGTGCGGGCTCCCGCCCCCGCGGCGCCCTCCCCCGCGTTGGCTTCCTGGACCGCCGTGATCCCGAGCTCGTTGAAGTACGCCAGAGCCCTGCGCAGCCCGGTGAGGCGCTCCGCCGGCGATGGCTGCGCGACCAGACGGCTCACGAGCTCCACGGCGCTCTCACGCAGCGTCCCCGTCGCGGCCTTCGTCACGGGGTCGCGCTCGATGCGCCCGCCGACCGGGTCGGGCGTGGTCGCCGAGATCCCGGCGAGCTGGAGGGCCTTGGAATTGACCCACGCCGAGTGACCGTCGGCCGCGTCGAGGAGGACCGGCCGGTCGGCGACGACGGCGTCGAGGGCCTCCTTCGTCGGCGCGCCCTTCGGAAACGCCGTCAGTGTCCAGCCGCCTCCGACGATCCAGGGGCGGCCCGCGCTCCCTGTCACGCACGTCCTCACCTTGGCGAGGATGTCCTCGGCCGCGTCGATGTCGTGGAGGTTGCACTGCCCGAGCTCGATACCGCCGCTGACGGGATGGACGTGGGCGTCCTGGAAGGACGGAAGCACCATGCGCCCCGCGAGGTTCAGGACACGGGTCTTGGGGCCGATCCAGGATCGCGCTCCCGCCTCCGTTCCCACGAAGGCGATTCGCCCCGCCCGGATCGCCACCGCGTCGGCCCACGAGCGGGCGGCGTCCATCGTGTAGACGGGGCCGCCGGTCAGGACCAGATCGGCAGGGCCCGTGTCGCCCTTGCAGACGGTCGAGCACGCGAGCATTCCGAGCAAGATCGCCAGTGGTCTTTTCATCGGGTATCCGGGTCTCCAAAGAGCGGGTCTATCGCGGGATTCTACGTCGGGTCCATGGTCTATACTCTGTCCGCTCATGAGACGGTTTCGAATCGTAGCGACGGCTACGGGCGCGGCGATGGGGCTTCTTGCGACCGGGATGGTCCGGGAGCACCTGGAGGCTCCGCTCTTCGCGGCATCTCCAGCCAAGGCCCCCGGCGGCGCCGAGCTCGCCAAGGCGCAGTGCGGTGGATGCCACGCATTGCCCGCGCCGGACGTGCTCCCCAAGGCCTCGTGGGCCGAGGAAATCGGGAAGATGGCCTTGATCCTCGCGGACAAGGACATACCGCGTTGGGGAGCGCCGGCGTCGCCGGTCCCGCTCTCGCCCGAGTACCAGGCCGTCCTCCGCTACTACCAGGCCGAGGCCCCCGACGCGTTTCCCGCCCCCGAGGCGTGGCCCTCCCCGGATGGGCGCCTCAAGCTGGTGAAGAGGCCGATGTCGCCCCCCGATGCCGCCGCGGATCCGGCCGTGGCCAACGTCCGATTCGCGGACCTGGACGGCGATGCTCGCCTCGAGCTGATCGTGAGCGACATGCGCTACGGCCTCGTCCTGCTTGGCCGTCCCTACGAGACCAGCGGCCGGCTCGAGACCCTCGCCCAGGTTCCTCACCCCGTGCACGCCGAGGTCACCGACCTGGACGGAGACGGTCTCAAGGACCTGATCGTGGCGGACCTGGGGGAGTTCCTCCCGAGCGATCACGACAAGGGCGCGGTAGCCTGGCTGCGGGGCCTTCCGGGAGGGGGCTTCGCGACCTATTCCCTGGGCGGCTTTCCGCGGGTCGCCGACGTCGAGGCCGCGGACTTCGACGGCGACGGGAAGAAGGACCTCGTCGTGGCGGCTTTCGGGTGGCGCCACGTCGGGGAGATCGACATTCTCGACAACCGCTCGACCGATCCCCTACGGCCCTCCTTCGAGCCCCGCAAGATCGACGGGCGCCCGGGCGCCATCCACGTGATTCCCGCCGACCTGAACCACGACGGCCTCATGGACTTCGTGGCCCTCATCTCGCAGCAGTTCGAGACGGTCGTGGCGTTCGTCAATCAAGGCGCGGGCAAGGGGTTCAAGGCCGAGACGATCTACGCGGCTCCCCATCCGAACTGGGGCTCCTCGGGGATCCAGCTCGTGGACCTGGACGGAGACGGCGACCTCGACGTCCTGATGACCAACGGCGACATGTTCGATGACCGTCTCCTGAAGCCCTACCACGGCATCCAATGGCTCGAGAACAAGGGAGCCTATCCCTTCACGCCGCATCTCCTGGCCCACATGCCCGGGGTCCATCGGGCCCTGGCCGTGGACCTGGACGGCGACGGCGACCTGGACATCGTGGCCTGCGCCTTCACCGCGGGCTCCGTCGGAGGCGCCGAAGCCCACCTGCCGTCCCTCGTCTGGCTGGAGCAGACGAAGCGGGGTCGCTTCGAGAAGCACACCCTCGAGGTGGGCAACCTGACTCACGCCACCCTCGACGTCGGAGACTTCGATCGCGACGGCGACATGGACATCGCGGTCGGGACGTTCACACTTTCAGCCCAGAAGGGGAACGCCGGCTGGGTCGATCTCTGGGAGAACCAGGAGGTTCGAAAATGAAGCGCAGCATCCGAGTTCTGGCACTGCTCGTCCTGGCGTTGACCGCAGGGCGAATTCCCGCCCATGCGACGGTCGAGTTCGCGACGCTCCGCGGCAAGGTCCTCGACCCCGACAAGAAGCCGATCGCCGACGTGCAGATCGCGTTCGAGTTCAAGGGGGAGAGCCGCGTCAAGGTCATGAAGAACGCGGTCTCGGACAAGAAGGGCGGGTTCGTGCGCGCGGGGCTGCCGGGCGGCCCGTACCAGATCACATTCACCAAGGAGGGCTATCAGACATACGTCATGGAGATGACTCTCTCCCTCGGCGGCTTCAGTGAGGCGGGCGAGGTCGTCCTGAAGGCGGCCAAGACCGAGGCCGCCGGCGGACCACTCCCTCCCAACACCGAAGCGGTCCTTCCGGCCGACGTGTCCTCGACCCCCATCAAGGTCGCCTACGAGAAGGCGTCCGCGGCCACGAAGGAGGGGCGCCTCGACGACGCCGTCGCAGGCTACAACGAGGTCATCCAGCTGGCCCCGCAGCTGGCGGCCGCCCACTACAACCTGGCCTTCGTCTACCAGACCCAGAAGAAATGGAAGGAAGCCGAAGCGGAGTTCGCCAAGGTCACCGAGCTTCAGCCGACGCGCAGCGACTCGTTCATTGCCCTCGCGGCCGTTCGGGAGCTGGACGGGCGCGGGCCCGAAGGCGTCGAGGGCCTCCTCAAGGTCGCGCCATCCTTCGAGCAAGACGCGAAGTTCCAGTTCGCCCTCGGTATCACCTGCATCGACCTGGGTCGATCGGTGGAGGCCGCGACAGCTCTCAGGAAGGTCGCGACTCTCGATCCGTCAAACGTCGAGGTGCATTTTCATCTCGGCTCCCTCGCGGTGGGGGCCAATGACGTGCCCGGAGCCCTGGCCGAGCTTCAGAAATACGTCTCCCTCCAGGGTCAGGATCCCCAGAACCTGGAGATCGCCAAGAACCTGATCGTGGCTCTCAAGCCGAAGAAGTAGGCCGGACCGACGCGCTCCTATTCGATGGTGAAGGGCTCCACGAGCTCCTGGCTCCTCGCGGCCTGCTCGTCCCGAACGACGAGGACCAGCTCGTAGCTGCCGGGGGACAGGTCCGCGAGGGGAATCGCCATCATCCGGGACAGTGCCCCGAGCGACGTCGGCGCGATCGACGAGGGAGGACTCTGGCCCATGACCGTTCCGTCGGCCATCCGCAAGACATGCGAGGCCGTGACGTTGGGTTTGGGAGCCGTCTTGGAGGTCGTCGCGCCGTAGACGTCGAAACGGCAGTATAGGGTCGCGCCCCGCTTGAAGCTGCGGCGGGCGATCACCACGGGCGCCACGGCCCCTCCGCTCGACTGGATGGCGTCGGTGAGTATGGGGGTCGAGACGCGGAAGCCCTCGAGGGGCGGCACGTCGAAGTCGTACGAGACGGTGCCCGTCCGTCGGCTCGCCACGTCGCGCAGGACGATCTTGGCCTGGTACCCGCCCGGAGCCAGGCCGAACTCACGCGTGAAGGAATAGGGGACCGGGCCCCCGCGGACGGCGCCCGCCTTGAGCTGGATGTCGAGGCGCGCGTCGTTTCGGGCGATCTCCTCGCTGTCCCGATGGGCGACGACGATCAAGCTGTCCAAAGCCCCGGCGAGCTGTCCCTGTGCGTCGTGATAGTCGATGTTCGAGACGTCCGCCTCGGTCACGAAGAGGGTCCGCGCCCGGCCCAGGCTCTGCTCTTCGAGAACGTAGGCCGTCATCCGGAGAGGCAGGCCGTCCATGAAGAAGGGCGAATCGATGGCCTCCTGCATCTCTTCGTCGTTCTTGGCGGGCTTCGCCGACTTCGCCGTGGCCGGGCCGTCCCCCGGCGCGTAGTAGCCCCGCCTGGCGCGGATGACGAGGCCGTGGCCGCGAACCTTGACCTCGATCTTGTGGTACTTCCCGTCGCGGAGCAGGTTGGCCGGAGCGAAGCTCGCGACATAGTAGCTTCGGGACTCGCGGGTGATGCGCTCGATTCCCCCCGCGAGGTCGTTGGTGTTCTTGACGGTGAAGCCCCCGGTCTCCGAGGCCACGAGCTCCGAGCCCTCGCCCTCCTGGCTCACGTCGGCGATGGCCGACATCGTGTCCTGGGCCGAAATCGGGGTGCCGAACTCGACACCATACAGCGTCGACAGGCCCTCGAGCCCCCGTGTGTCGACGAAATAGATGGCCGCATTCGCGCGCCGGGCCGCCTCGCTGACCGCCTTGAAGCCCTCCTCTTCGGGATCGAGGACGAATCCCTCGGAGATCAGGAGGACGGCCTTGCGGTCGGTCCCCGACGCCAGGGCCTTCAGGACGCGCTCGAGGGCCGTGAGGGCGACCCGGCTCCGGGTGCGGGCCTTCATGTAGGTCTCGGCGGCACGGAGCGAGACGTAGGGATCGATGGTGGTATGGAAGGAGCCAGAGTCCTGCGCCCGCTGCTGCTGGGCGTTGGACGCGTCGGCCCGCGACTGGCCCCCGAACTTGTTGATCCGCTCCGAGACGCGCGCGGCGATGATCGTGTCGTTGTAGAGGAAGATGCGCATCGCCTCGAAGTCCAGGATGCGGTCGCGCGTGGAGTCGAGGGAGCGGCGCCCGTCGAGGGCCTTCAACAGGGCGACGAGATCCGCCCGTCCCTCGGGCATCCGGGTGCTCCACCACGCGCCACCGCCGGTGGCCGCCAGGGTCACGCGGTCTCCCGGGCGAAGCCCCTTGTCGAGGAACGCGGCGACGGCGGTCTTGGCCCGTTGAGCGCCGAGGGGTGTCATGTGGAGGTTGTCGAACACCACCACGAACGACCGGCCCGGCGGGCCCTTCGGGCCCATGTTGGAGGCGACCCTCGGCCGTGCCGCGGGCAACGAGCCCGTGGCGGGCTGGTCAGGAACGTTGACGATCTCGAAGCTGTTGATGGCCTGGGGCTGCCCCTGGTCCAGGACGGTGAAGTCCTCCTGCTTCAGGCCCGCGACCGGGTTGCCCGACTTGTCGCTGACCACGACGTCGACCTTCACGAGCTCGATGTCGCGGCTGAACACGGGAGGCGTTTCGGTCTCCTGGGGCGCCGCCGCCCTGGCCCAGCCCAGCAGCAGAAGCGCGGTGTAGGCGGCGCATCTCATCGCTTGATCCTCAGGTTCTCCCAGATCTCGACGAAGCTCTTCGCCTCGGAACGGAAGTTCCCCACGGCGATGTCCACGTCGCCGTCGCCGTCGTAGTCGCCGAGGTCCAGGCTGACGTGCTGGGCCCCTCTCTCCAGGGTGTGGCGCTCGAACACGCCCGGCGCCGTCTGGCGGAGCCAGACCAGCGAGGGGACGTCGGGCAGCGATTGGGGAGGCTCGCCGCCCAGCGTGAACTGGACGAGGGCGCAGGCCACGATGTCCATCCGGCCGTCGCCGTCGATATCGGCGGCCTGGGCCCGCATGACGCCGAACATCGGGGCGACGTCGTGGGGAACGAACGGGTAGGCGCCGCGGTTCTCGAGCCAGCGGATGCCATGGTAGGGCTTCAGGCGAAAGTCGTCGAGCATGTCCCCGTTGGTGACCAGCACGTCCAGGTCCCCGTCGCCGTCGAGATCCACGAGCTGCAGGCCCGAGGAGCCCCAGGTCGGATGGGGCGCCTGGTCGATGACCTCCTTCCGGAAGCCGCCGCTTCCGTCGTTGAGGAACGCCACGACGGTCTCGTGCTGTTGCGACAGGAGGGCCACGAAATCGGGGCGCCCGTCGCCGTTCAGGTCCACGATGGGAACGTGGATGGCGCCGGCCCGCTCGTCCAGCTCGCGCTTGACGAACACGGGCTTGCTCCAGTCGGTGGTGCGATTCTCGAGAAGGTAGATGCCTCCCACCTTGCGCCACCCGAAGGCGGCGACGAGAAGGTCGAGACGGCCGTCGCCGTCGAAGTCGGCGACCTGCACGTCGGCGACGCGGGGAAGGCCCGTCGCCAGGGGGACCACCTTGAAGCCCCCCTCGCGGAGGCGGCGCAGCCAGGTGACGGTGCCGCGCGTGTGGTCTCCGGGTTGGACGCCGCCGAGGTCCGCCACGACGAGGTCCACGAGACCGTCCTTGTCCAGGTCCACCGCCTCGACATGGCAGGGGTTGGCGACGCGCCCGAGCAGCCTCAGGGCGCCCGAAGCGTCGCGGGGATCTCCGGCGAGCACGAGGCCGGAGATCATGTCGCTCGCGATCAGTTGAGGCGGAGCGCCCGGCGACAGGGGAAGAAACCGGACGTTGGAGACGGCGGGACTCGCGGCGGGGAGGTCGACGGGGCTGAAGGCGTGGCGCGAGAACCGCTCCGGGTCCTGGCCCGGCGCCGGCCACGGAGCCGGGGAAGGGAGGCTGCGGGGCGCCCGGCTCTCGTAGTACTCGATGATCTGGCCGATGTCGAAGTCGGCCGTCGGAGCGGGCGCCCCTTTCGGAACGCCCACGTGATCGACGATCAGGCTGGTCATGTCGAGGATGACCTTCGCCCAGGCGTCCCGCGGAAGGACCTCGGGGGGCGGGAAGAGGTGGCAGCCCGCACAAACCCTGCGAGGCAGCGCCTCCGCGTCAGGCGCAGGGGACGGCGGCGCCTGGGGCAGGGATCGCCCCGAGGCAAGGAGCGCCAGCGCCGCCAGCGAGACGGCCGCCGCCGCGGTTTGGTGGGGCCTCAATCCCCTACTCGACGACCGTGAACGGAACCATGCGCGTGTCGGAGCCCCGGCTGTCGGCGACCGTGACCTTGAGGGTGTAGGAGCCCGCGGGGAAGGACTGGAGGGGCAAGGCTCCCGCGTGCTGGATGCGCCCGGCCGCATCGGGGCTCGCGAGGTCGGCGGTCGCCGCGCCAACCGTCTCGTCTCCCTTGCGGACCTCGATGGACGCCTTCCGCGCTGCGTCCGCGTTGCCGTACACCGTGAAGAAGAAGCCCAGGGCGGGTACCGACGCCTTGTGGAACGGCTCCCCCATGCTCGGGTAGAGGACGGCATCCCCGAAGTAGAGCGGGTTGACGTTCTTCTGGTCGTTCGCCTTGAGCTTGTCGGCGCGCTTGACCAGCATCACGGTGCTGAGGCGCGGGCGATTCTCGGCGACTTGCCGCACCTCGAGGTTCGCCGACCGAACACTGGCCTTCCGAGCCACGGCGTCGTAGCCCACGGCCTCGACCGTGTAGGTACCGGGGCGCAGGGTGGCCTCGCGGTAGAAGAGCACGCTGCCCTTCTTGGCCGCGGACAGGTTGGCGGCCGACGCGTTCAGCAGGTAGTGTTGGCTGATGCGGTCCACCTCCTGCTGCTGCGCGTTCCTGATCCGCACGACCACCGAGAAGTCGGCGGAGTAGTCCTGCATCTTGTTCTTGTCCTTGCCCGGAGCGTAGGTGATCGCGTCACCGGGCACCTCGACGACGACGGGCGCCAGGCCCGGCCTCTTGGCCTCGGGGAAGCTCATCGCTTCGACGCCGAGAGGGAAGGCATCGGGCCTCGGCTGGCGATCGAGCTGGGCGACGGCCGGGGCTTCATAGGTGAGCAGTGGCGCCGACTCGGACGGCTTGACCGCGAAGTATCCCTTGCGGGCCTGGACCTCGAGCCCGGAGCGGCGCAGCTTCACCGTGATGTTTCGGAAGCTGCCATCGTAGGCCTCGTTCGTCGGGGCATAGGACAACAGGTAGTAGAACCGCATGTCCTCTTCGAGGCGACGGAAGGCGCCGCTGGCGTCGTTCGTGGCGCGGATCAGGAAGCCGCCCGTCTGCTCGGCGAGCTGGCCCAGGCCGCTCGTGGGATTGAGGCGGAGCAGATCCTCGTTCCGCTCCAGGACCCGCATCATGTCGCCGTTGGAAGCGTCGTCCCTTCCGCTCGTCAGCTGCCGCATGCGGCGTGACGCGGCTTGATCCAGCTCCTTCTTGGTCTCGGCGGTCTCGCTGTCGACCCGCAGGCCCCCGGCGTCCATGGCATAGACGCTCACGTTCGCCCGGTTGGCGGTGGCGATGACCGACTGGAACTGGGCCTGCACCTTGTCGGGGATGACGAGGCCCTCCGAGAAGAAGATGAGCGTCTTCCGGCCGGGGATGTGCTTGAGGCCGTTGACGACGGCGAGCAGGGCGTTGGTCGATGCGAACCCCTGTGCGTCGCGCTCCAGGGTCTCGAAGGTCCGGGCCATCTGCACGTGCATGGCCTCGAAGGCCGCCGTAGCGGCGGTGCCGCCAGGATCGGTGGTGCCCTGGCCTCCCGTGTTGGCGAGGACGTCCTCCGCCTGGCTGAGCGAGTCCAGCGTGTCCCGCAGATCGGCGCGGTCGTCGTTGGACGCGTACGAGGTGTTCCCCTGTGCCAGGGCCTTGTCGAATCCGGTCTTGATGAGGCCCAGGTCCGCCGTGAACGGCTGGACCGTATGGAGCGCGAGGTCCACGACGAACACTCCCGCCACGTCGCCGTCCACGTGCCCCTTGTTGGCGTAGCTGAGGACCGCCTTGTGGGCCATGTCCCTGGCGTTCACCGACATCCGGTCGAAGACGAAGGCGATGACGGAGGGTGCGCCGCTGGTGGCGGGGGCGGCGGCGGGCGCCGCGGCAGCGGGGCCTGCGGCGGGAGCGGGCGCTGTCTGGCTCTTCTTCCCTTCGCTCGGCGGCGCCGCCGCCGTGGGCGCTTCCCCCTTGGAGACGACGCGGAACGAGTCGACGACCTGCTTCACGCCGTCCTCGTAGACGTCGAAGTCCGAGGCCTGCATGTCCCGGACCAGATTCCCTTTCTTGTCCCGGACCACCACGTCGAGGAGGACGCTCGAGGTCCCGACGCCGAACGTAGGCGTGCCCTGTGCGTCGGATGAGGACTGGGCGAGCACGCCACCTCGCGAACCCGACGAGAGAATCAGGCTGCACAGGACCAGCTGCGAGACACGCTTCTTCATGGCAAAGACCTCTTGTCGGAGGGAGCGTTCGGCTCCTCCGAGGGGATGATTCCTCCGACCGAATCGGCGCCCTTGGTTCGCTCCTGCTGGGCCCGGGAGAGGGTGAGAAACTTCGCGCGCATCCGCTTGGCATCTTCCTCCCGCCCTTCCTTCTGGTAGGCGCGTGCCAGGGAGAAGAAGGCCTCGGGGCTGGATGGGACGATCTCGGCGGCCTTCTCGAGATGGATGGCGGCCTGCTCGGTATCGCCGGTCTCCAAGAGCACCCGGCCCATGATGAGCCGCGCCGCGAAGAGGTTGGGCGCGAGCTCCAGCGCGGCCTGCGCCCGGGGCAGCGCCGCCTGGGGGTTTCCCCGCTTCAGCAGCTCGAGGGCGATGCGCAGCATCGAAAGGTAGTGGGTCGGCGTGCCCCGGATCTCCCGCTCGAACTCTTCGAGGGCGGCGTCCGGGTCCTCGGGGAGGAGGCACGTGCCCAGCGCGTAGTGGACGTTCGCGACCGAGGGATATCGCGAGGCCAGCTCCTCGAAGGCCGATCGCGCCGCCGCGGAGCGCCGGTTCTGGGCCATCAGGTATCCCGCCCGGCCCGCCATGAGGATCATCTCGTGCTTGTCGGCGGGAGCCTCGGCGGGGAGGTAGGGAAGGCGCAGCTGCGAGAGTCCGATGGCGTCGATGACTCCAGGCGTGTCCTTGCCGAGCCCCGCGAAGATCCGGAGGATGTCGAAGGCGCCCTCGTAGTTCTCGGTCCGGTTGAGCAGGATCGCCGCGTGGAAGTCCGCCACCGACGCGATGTCGTCGCTCGGAATCCCGAGGACCCGGGCGGCTTCCAGGTGGACCAGGGCGTTCGAGTAGTCCTTGAGCTGGAACTCGCAGAGGCCGAGGAGGGCCAGGGCCACGGCATGCTGCGGTTGCGCCGCGAGAACCGCCCGGAACGAGACGCGCGCCTCGTCGTAACGATCGAGCTCGTAGAGGATGGCTCCCAGCTCCCAGCGCCCCTCCGTCCAGGAAGGCTTCAGTTGCAGGGCCTTCTTGTAATGGGTGACCGCCTCGTCAAGGCGCTTGGCGGCTTTGGCCGCCGCCGCTGCGGCCGCCTCGCGGTCGAAGGCGGCCGTCGGAGCGGCGGCCGGCCGAGGCGTCGGAGCGGCCCCGGGCTTCGCCGCGGCCTGCGGAGGCGCGGCCGCGCCGGCCTCGAGGGCCCGGAGCACGGCGATGGAACAAAGGAGAACCGCGGTGGCGCGACTGGGTCTCACGGCCGGCTGGCTCCTCCGGCCGGCGGGACCTGGCTCGGACTGCCCGCGGGCTCGCCCTTGTACTCGGGCCCGAGGTCCGGCTGGGCTCCCGGCTCCCGCTCCTGTTCCTGGTTCTTCAGCTTCTCGACGAGCTGGCGCTCCCGATCGCCCAGCTCGGGCCTCTTGCTGCGGTAGTAGACGGTCGCAAGCAGCACGTGAGCTTGACGGTAGTCGGGCGCCTGCTGGATCACCGTGAGGAGGGCCTTCTCCGCCTCCGGGAGGCGTCCTGCGGCCAGGTGAAGGCTCCCGAGGCCGTACTGGACACGCGCGTCCTGTGGGCGAAGGCGGGCCGCCCGCTTGAGATGGTCATAGGACTCGTCCAGCCGGCCGTCGTCCTTGAGGATCAAGCCCCGATAGAGGTTGGACTCGAAGTCGTTGGGGTTGACCTCGAGCTCCCGCGCGAAGGCGTCCAGGGCCTCCGGGCGCCGACCCACGTTCATGAGGGCGACTCCATGGAGCGCCTGGACGGTGGGAAGCTTGGGGTTCAGGGCCACGGCGCGCTCCATCTCGGCGAGGGCGTCTTTGTGCTCCAGGGCGCGCATGTGCGCGACGGCCATCAGCACGTGGCCCTCCGCCGTCTCGCCGTCGCGAAACAAGCGGTCGATCATGGCCTGGCCGCGCTGGACCTCGCTGCGGTGCAGCAGCGCGTTCCCCAGGAGGTAGGCGAACAGGCGGTTGTCGGGGAAGTCCGCCTCACGGGGCGCCAGGAGGGTCACGACCTCGCCGTCGAGCCCCATCTGCGACCAGCAATCGGCCAGGAGCAGCACGGCGTTTCCGTTGCGCGGGTCCGCGTCCACGACCTTCTTCAGCTCCGTCGCGGCGGCCACGAGGTCTTCGGCCTTGTAGAGCGCCAGGCCCAGGTTGAAGCGCACCTGGTTCTGGGCCGGCTCGCGCTCCAAGACCGATCGATACTGCGCGGCCGCGTCGGCGTAGCGCCCCAGGCGGGCATACGCCGCGCCGAGGTTCGACCGAGCGTCGATGCGATCGGGCTCCTTGGCCAGCGCCGCCTTGTAGGCCTCGATGGCCCCCAGGATGTCCCCCGACTGGTGCAGCTCGATCCCGCGGGCGAAGAGGGCCTCGGCGTCCGGCGGCTCTTGAGCCCACGCCGACAACGGGAGAACGGCCAGCACGGCGATCTGGACGGTGACGAGGTATTTGGACATGGAGCGCGACACGACCCGGTCGGGCAGAGCCCTCATTATATCGTCGGTTGATCGAGGTGGAGAAGCGTCTCGCCGGTGGCGCGCGAGCCGGGCCTGAAGCAAGAAGGGGGAGGGCCGAAGCCCTCCCCCGTGAGGAACGGAACTCGCTGGCCTAGAAGTACAGCTTCAGGGCCACTTCGATGACACGGTGTCCGCGCTTCAAGGTGATCTTGCTGAAGTTCGAGATGCTCTGATCGGTGAAGTGGAACCCTCCCGTCGGATCGCACACGTTGTCCACGTACCCGCCGGTGCCGTTGGGCACGTGATTCTGGTGCACGTTGCAGACGGTGTTCAGCGCCAGGTCGATGTCGCCCCCGTTGGCCAGCGTGTTCGGGAAGGCCTGGTTGAAGACGTCGAAGGCGCCGATGCGGAACTGGAGCTTCTTGTCGCCCGAGCCGAGCTTGAAGTTCTTGAACAGGCTGAGGTCATGGCTCTGGCGGTTCGGCCCACGCAGGTTGTAGGGCGGCGTCGAAGGTCCGTTCTGACCGAAGGCCGGGATGCCGATGCAGTTGATGTCGAGGATCTTGTCTCCCAGCCCGCTGTTGCCCGTCCGGGGATCGCAGCTATAGGTGGGCGTGACGGGACCCGGCGCGCGGCCGTCGGTGTTGAACGCCGGGTGATCCGGTGTGCCGAACCACGCCTGCCCGACGCCGGTCGAGCCGAGCTCGCCCTGGAATCCGACGTAGATCGGGACGCCCGACTGGAACGTCGAGATACCGGAAAGCTGCCACCCGTTGACGATGGCGGCGCCGATGCCGCCCTTCGCGGGGCTCGGCAGGTTCCAGTTCCACGACAGGTTCAGGATGTGGGTTCGGTCGTAGAGCAGGACACCGTAGGAGCGGCTGAGATCGAACGGATCCACGATGTTCTGGTCACCCGCGTCGCCCTGGAGCAGCGTGCCCCGCGCCTTGCTGAGAGTGTAGGCGACGAAGTACTGGAGGTTCTTCCCGGTCTGTCGGCTGAGCGTAGCCTGGAGCGAATCGTAGTTGGAGACGCCTTCCTGCTGGTTCAGGTTGATCTGGCCGACCGCCGAGAACGGCCGCGCGGCCGTCACGATGTTGCCGTTGAGAGCCACCCGGTTGACCGGGACCGACAGGTCCGAGTTGCCGATCACCCCCGACGAGAACGTCCCTTCGGGGATGACGTTGGTGTTGACGCCTTCGTTCAGGTGGCGTCCGCGCGTGCCGACGTAGCCCACCTCGAGCACCTGCCCATAGAAGATCCGCTTCGCGATCGAGGCGCTGAAGTTGTAGGTCGTGGGGAACGTCTTCGAGCTCGCGTCGACGCTGCACAGCCCGTTGTTGCAGGGGGCGCCGGCGCCCAGGCGGGTGGACGGGTCGATCGTGGGGATGTTGTCGTAGTTCAAGCCGCCAGGGACGTCGCCATGGTTGACGACGACGCTTCGACCCTGGGGGGGCTGCTTGATGATGTCGTACTCCACGTTCCCCTGGTTGCGGTTGTAGAAGATCCCGCCGCCACCACGAAGGACCGTGCTGCCGTTGCCCGACAGGTCGTAGGCGAAGTTGACGCGCGGCATGGAACATGAAGGGCTTGCCGCCCACGAGGTCCTTGCTGACCTGGCCGAGGGCCGTGTACCGGAAGCCGTTCACGTACTGCCGGTTGGCGTCCTGGAACGTTCCGAGGGCGGGGTTGTAGAACGTGGGGTCCCACACCATGCCGTAGTTCTGCTGCTCCTGGTTGAACTGCCACTTGCCGAGGCGGACGCCGTATTCGACCGTGAGCTTCTTGTTGGCCTTCCAGGAGTCCTGGATGTACGCGTCGAAGTTCCAGTTCTGCCATTGTCCTTCGGGGGTCTGCGTTCCGGACTGGGCCGCGTCGATGACGCCGGTCAGCAGGTTGCCGTAGCTGCTGCCCGTGCCATTGCCCGTCCAGTCGGCGACCGTCGAGACGGGTCTGGCCGTCGTTGTTGAAGTTCTGCTGCTTGTCCTGCCGCTCCATCGTGAAGCCCACCTTGACGGCGTGGGCGTTCAGGACCTTCGTGACGTTGTCGCCGAACTGGAGGCTGCCGTTGTAGGCAAAGATGTTGTCCTGGTCCTGCGCGCTCCAGAGGTTCCCCAGGTTCCAGTTGATGATCGCGGGCACGAACTTGGACTGCTGCCCGAAGAACCCGTGGTAGCCGCCGATGGCCGAGCGAGTCGAGGCTGATCTTGCTCGGTCGGAGTAGCCGTTGTTGAGCCGCAGCTTGCTATACGTGAACAGGAACTCGTTGGTGGTCGTCGGGGAGAGGACGCTCGTCACGTTGAACGCGATCGACTTGCCCTTGTTGCTGCCGATGATCGGGGCTGGGCAGGGCGTAGTTCGACGACGCCCACCAGAGGCCGCGGGCGTTGCTCCGGCGACTCCGTGTCCTGCGCCAACCGCACGTAGGCCTTCGTGCTGTCGGAGAGGTTGTAGTCCACGCGCAGGTTGAACTGCTTCCGGTCCTGCTGCTCGCAGGGCGCTGTAGACGTAGTTGTAGCGGTTGTTCGGGTCGTTGTAGTTCGGGAGCGGGTACAGGTTGATCAGCACCTGGCCCATCGGCGTCGATGTAGGGGCGCGAGGTTGTTGCCCGGAGCCGGCGTGCCCGCGCCCGGGAAGCCGCGCGGGATGTTGACGTTGTTCGGCTGGTTCAGGTGCTGCCCGCCACCGACGTCGTTCCAGTCCCCGTTGCGCTGGCCGAGGGTCGGCACGACGGCGAGCGACGAGCCCGGAGTCGACGTTCTGGTACTGCCACTCGGCGCCGAAGAAGAAGAAGGCCTTGTCGCGGTTCTTGTTGAAGTCCGTTCCGGGGATGAGGATCGGGCCGCGACAGGTTGAAGCCGGGGTACTGGAACTTGCTCTCCGGCCGGGCGCTGGTTCGCGATCGGTCCGGAGCGGTCGTTGGCCGCGAGCTTGGTGAGCCGCAGGTAGTCGTAGACCGTGCCGTGGAACTCGGAGCTGCCGCTCTTCGTGATGGCGCTGACCTGGATGCCGCTCGAGCCGAACTCGGCCGCGTAGTTGCTCGCCTGGACCTTGACCTCGGCGACGATGTCGTTGTTCGGAGCGATGATGACGCCGTTGTTCGAGCCGACGTCCATGAGGCGCGAGCCGTCCAGCGTGACGACGTTGGCGCCGCCGCGGACGCCGTTGACGTTGTAGGCGTCGGTCGCGTTCGCGCCGCCGCCGCTCGTCACGGACTCCATCGAGTTCGTGTCCGGGCGTCACCGACGCCGGGCAGGATGCGGAGCAGCTCCATCGGGCTCCGGCTGATGATCGAGAGGTTCTCGATCTGCTGCGACGGTGATCAGGCCCTCGCGGGCGCCCGTCTCTGTCTGGATCAGCTCGCGCTCCGCCGTGACCGTCGACCGTCTCGGTCTGTTGGCCGAGCTCCATCTTGACGTCGAGGCCGGCGGTGTCACTCGGGCTGATGCGGACGCCCTTGGTCTCCTTGGTCTTGAAACCGGAGAGCTCTACCTTGACGGTGTAGGTCCCGGGCTGGACCGACGCGAAGAAGAAGCCGCCCTTCGCGTCGGTGACCACCTGGCGGGCCGACTTCGTGTCCTCGTTCGTGAGGACGACCGTCGCGCCAGGGACGACGGCCCCGGTGCCATCGGTCACGGTGCCGCGCAAGCTGCCGGCGTTCTGAGCAAAAGCCGCCGGTACGACCATCAAGGTTGCCACCGCCAGAAGCAGTAGGCGTGAGACGCTCAACCGCATATGCCCTTCCTCCCCCATGTACCCAAACATCGTCCGAAGCGCCCTTCGACCGAGCGGCCGGTCGCCGGAGCGCCCGCCAGGAACTCCCATCGGGTTTAGTTCAATCCCTAATGGGTTCCATTCAAATAATTCGTGTTGAAGAAATGCCATGCCCTGAAGATGCTGTCAAGGGCATGCATAAAAAAGTTCCCTGCTATGTCATAAACCCTAAGAGGGGCGGGGCCGTGACATTATGTTATGTTGCGATACAACGATGTGATAGTCCGTGATCTACTTGGAGGCACACGAGATAGACCCCCTCGCCCGGGGCCTTTTTCGCCGATGCCGGAGTGCAGTCCGCACCGTCAAGATGTACTATCCGGCGGGTGGGGGACTTTCACAATTTGCCACATCTGAGGGCGACGATCGTCGGAGTTATGCTCCTGAGCGCAGGACTTTCGGCCGGGGACCGGGAGAGCCTGACCGAGGCCGGCAGCCAAGGGGAGGGTGGAGCAGGTCAGGGCCCTCCTCCGGGACGGGGCCGACCCGAATGCTGCATCTCCAAACGGCTGGACGCCCCTGATGGCCGCGTCGGAGGCGGGCCAAAGGGAGGCGGCAGGGGTACTTCTCGCCGCCGGAGCGGACCCCGACGCCCGCGATCGGCTGGGCCGGACGCCGCTCGACGTCGCGGAAAGGGCCGGACAGGCCGAGGTCGTGGGTTTGCTTCGGGCTCGGGGGGCGCTCGGCTCGGGGAAGTCCCCGGGCGACACCGTTTGCGTGAGGCGGTGGGGGGGCAACGGCTTTTGCGGCGCCATCGATCGGGTCGAAGGGAATCGGTACCTCGTGCGCGTCACCCGGGTCGAAGGGTGCGGGGCTGGCTGCGACGCCTGACGCCCAGTGTTCGGGAGGAGAGTCGATCCAGGGGCCGACGGCCAGCGTCGGACGCCGGATCTGGGTACGCAACTCCTGCTTGACCCAGACCTACCCGGGCTCCGGCCGATGAGGGTCGGCCGCGAGCGCCCTTCTGGCCGTTCTGGCGGCAATGGCCGGCGGCCTGTGGCTCCGGAGGCTCGTCCGCCATCTCCGTCCCCCGCCCCGTCGGCGAGCCCGATCGCCTCGCCCGCCCCCGGCCCCGCCTTCGAGTTCCGGGCCATGACCCACGTCTCCTGGTGGCACGACGGCTACCAGCAGGCCGACGCCACCGACGCGCGCCGCGCCCTGGCCGCCACCCGCTCGACCTGGGGTGCTGTTCTCGTAACGTGGTACATGGAGCGTCGGGACTCGGTCCTCATCGCTCCCGACGACCAGCAGACGCCCCACCGACGCAGCGGTCGTCGCCGCGATCCGGGACCTCCACGCGCTGGGGCTGAAGGTCATGCTGAAGCCCCACGTCGACGTGAAGGACGGGAGCTGGCGGGGGACGATCCGGCCGTCGGACACGGCCGCCTGGTTCTCGAGCTACGACGTCTTCTTGACGCGGTACGCCAGGATGGCCCAGAGCCCAGGGCGTCGAGCTCTTCGACGTCGGGACCGAGCTCGCCACCATGAGCGACTTCCACTTCGCCTCGGATTGGGCCACGGTCATCGACCACGTCCGAGGGGTCTACGGCGGCCCGCTGACCTACGGCGCCAACGCCAACTCCCCCGGGGACGAGTTCACGAGCGTGTCGTTCTGGGATCGCCTCGACTACGCGGGTCTGGACGTGTACGCGCCCCTCACCGACCACGACAATCCGACCCACGACGAGCTGGTGCGGGCGTGGAGCGGCAACGTCAACGGCGACGACATGGTGGCGGCCTACAAGAACTGGCAGGCCGGCCACGGCAAGCCGGTGCTCTTCACCGAGATCGGCTACCGCAGCGCCGCGGGCGCCAACCGATACCCGTGGGACTTCTCCCGCGTGTCGAGCCCGGACGCCGCCGAGCAGGCCAACTGCTACGAGGCCGCGTTCGAGGTCTGGTCCCAGGAGTCCGCCTGGATGCGGGGCACCTTCTGGTGGGCCTGGCCCGTCGATCCGGCCAGCCCCGGAGACACCGACTACTCGCCCCGGGGGAAGCCCGCCGAAGGCGATCCTGGTCGACTGGTACGGCCGCTGACGCCGTTCGGGGCCTCAGTGGCCCGGCATCGCCATCCGACCGTCGGCCTGGGCCGTCAAGGCGACGAACTGCGGGTCGTTGCGGATCGAGGCGAACACCGCGTCGACGCGCGCCTCCATCATCTCCTCGCCGCGGACCTCCTGGAAGCGCTCGTAGGTGAAGAAGTGGCGCTTCAGGAGGGCGAGGGCCCGGGCCTTGTCGCCGTTCTGGGCGTAGATCGCCGCGAGGTTGTACGAGGCGGGGAGGAGCGACTCGTTCTCCTTGGCGATCCGCAGGGCTTCCTCGCCCCGGCCGCTGGCGGCCATGAAGACGGCGGCGAAGACGCGGTTGTACGAGTCCTCGGGATCGAGCTTCAGGGCCTGCTCGACGTAGGCGGCGGTCTTGACCGCGTCCCCTTCCGAGTTCCAGTAGACCGCCAGGTTGCGGTAGGCGAGGGCCAGGGGGTACGTCTTCACCGACTCCTCGAGAAGGGAGAGGCCGAGGGCGAACTTCCCCTCGTGGATCGTCATCTTGCCGAGGCCGTGGAGGGCCACCGCGCGCGAGAGGGGGTCGGCCGGCGCCGCGAGGAGCGCCTCGAAGACCTGACGCGACTTCGCCCATTCCCCGGTGTGATGGCGGTACAGCTCCCCGAGGTAGCGGGCGGGGGTCGGGTCGGCCGGATCCAGGCTGCGGGCGCGGGCGTAGAGCGCCCCCGCGTCCGCGTAGTGCCCGGCCAGCTCCGCCGCGAGGCCCTTCTGCATCGTCGCCACGACGCGGTCGGCGACGGGTCCCTCGAAGATCGGATCCGCCGACGGGGTCGCGTCCGTCGTCTCCTCGGCGACGGGCGAGCCGAGCTTCTTCAGCTCGCGGGCCGCGTCCTTCCCCTTCTTGGGGAAGAGGCAGCGCTCCTCCCAGACCGTCTTCAAGGCCTCGATGGCGCCGGCGTTGTCGGCGGCCTTGAGCTTCGCACGAGCGTCCGCCAGTTGTGCCGTCAGGGCGTCGTCCCGCCGCTTCAGCTCGTCGCGGACGAGCTTCTCGACCTCGGGCGCCTTGAGGAAGCCCTTCTGGTTCTCGACCCTACCCGATCAGCTTCCCGCTGCCGTCGGTGAGGATGGCGATCGGCAGCTTGCTCCCCACGTCGAAGGCCTGTCCCGGCTGCGACTTCGCCTCGGCCATCTCCATGGCGACGCACTGGGCAGCGTAGAGGGAGAGGCCTCGCGACGTCCGGAGGCTCGACGCCTTCACTTCCTCGGCGGACGAAGGGAACCAGTACAGAACGAGGCCTCGCGTCGGCGCGGGGTCGCCGGGCGTCAGGAGCTTCCAGGGGACGTGGTAGACCTGCTCGACCCCGCCGTCGCCCGCCGGCCGGGCGCCCCCTTGTCCTCCGCCCCCGCCCCCGCCGCACGTGGCCCAGAGGGGGAGAGCCTGGAGGACGGCAAGGGTCGCCGCGAGGCCGCGGAGCAGGGATCGGGACATTTCAACCTCCAGAAGGCGCCCGGGGGCGTCCGGAAACGGCTATCGCCGGGGCATGCCCGGAACGATGCCGTGCTCGGTCTTCAGCCGCTCCAGCGCCGCGATGCGGACCGGTCGGCGGACGTCGTGCTCGTCGGGGCGATAGCCGGGGCCGTACTCGGCCAGCTTGCCGCGGGCGATCAGGTGGTCGCGGTCGATGACGAGCTCGGCGCGGCTCGTGCCCACGAGGTCGTTCTCGCGGCTCATCATGATCGCCTCCTCGGGGCAGGCGTCCACGCAGAAGCCGCAGTAGACGCAGCGGAGCAGGTCGATCTCGAAGCGCGTCGGATACTTCTCGATGGTCTTCTCCGGGCGCTCGCCGGCCTCGATGTAGATGCACTCGGCCGGGCAGGCCGTGGCGCACATGTAGCAGGCCACGCACTTGGGCGTGTCGTCCTCCCGGACCGTGAGGAGGTGGATCCCGCGGTAGCGGCCCGAGGTGCTCCTCTTCTGCTCCGGGAACTGGACCGTGGCCGCGCGGCGGCCCACGACGGTCTGCCACATGTTCTTGAACGTCAGCGCCATCCCCAGGAGGATCGGCCCGACGCCCGGGCGTGTGTTGCGGTCGACGGTGACGACGCGGGTGGCCATTACGGGCGCGCCTCCTGCGCGGGGGCGTCTTCCTTCAGGGGAAGTGCGACGCCGGTCGGCCCGAGGGCCTTGTAGTCGAGGCCCGCGTAGTCGGTCACCGAGCGCGTGAGGTGGCCGAAGACGTCGCGAGCCGATCCCGCGGCAAGCGAGCCGCCGACGCGCCGGGCCAGCCCCGCCGCCAGCTCCCACCGCGGCTTCGCGTCTCCGGGTGCGGGCACGGCCTTCTTGAGGCGCTGCACGCGCCGCTGGAAGTTCGTGAACGTCCCGTCGACCTCGGCCCAGAGGGCGGCCGGCAGGACGACGTGGGCGCGGGCCAGCTCGGGCCCCTCGTGGGTCGCCATCACGGCGATGAAGGGGACCTTCTCCAGGGCGGCGACGGCCCCCGGCAGGCGGAGCAGCTCGGGGCCCTGGAGGACGAGGGCGCGGACCTGCCCCGCCGCGCAGGCGGCCAGGATCTCGCCGACGCCGTCCTTCGCGAGGCCCAGGTCCAGGCAACCCTGGGTGTTGGGGTTCCGGTCCTCCCGCAGGAGGACGTTGTCGGCGCGGACGCGGACCTTGTCCTGCGGATCGCCCACGCGGAAGTCCAGCCGTCCGCCCACGGTCGTCGGCCAGCGTCCGGAACGCGAAGAGGTCTTCGTTCGTGCCCTGGGGCGAGGCCAGGAACGCCGCACCCCGCCCCGCGTCCTTGAGGGCGGCGCCCACCGCGTCGAGGGCCGCCGCGACGCGTCACGCCCTCCCAGCGTGCTCGCCCTGCGGAGGCGGGCGCCGGAGACCCGCTCGGGGACGTCGATCTCCTTGTAGAGCGCGCGTCCTTCGTCGCACATCCAGGACTTGTTCACGTCCACGTTCCGCCGCGGCCGGACGCGCTGCACGATCGCCGTCGCGGTCGTCGACGCTGACGTTGCAGCCCGTCGAGCACCCCGGACAGACCGAGTCGGTGCTCTTCAGGAACCAGACGCGCATCTTGAACCGGAAGTCGCTCGAGAGGAGCGCGCCCACCGGGCAGACGTCGGCCAGGTTCCCGGCGTAGCCGTGGGTGATGGGCCGCTCCTCGAAGGTGGAGATCTGGGTGTGGTCGCCGCGGTTCACGAACTCGAAGCTGTTGGTGCCCGTCACCTCGCGCTCGAAGCGGAGGCAGCGCGAGCAGAGGACGCACCGCTCGGCGTCGAGCATGATCGGCCCCAGGTCCACCACCTTCCGCTTGTGGACCTTGTCCTCCAGCTCGACCTCGGAGTCGTGGAGGCCGTACTTCATGTAGCTGTCCTGGAGGTAGCACTCCCCCGCCTGGTCGCAGACCGGGCAGTCGATCGGGTGGTTCACGAGGAGGAACTCGAGGGCCGAGCGCTGCGCGCCCACGGCCTTCTCGCTCTTCGTCCTGCACCACCATGCCCTCGGTGACCACCGTGTTGCAGGCGATCTGGAGCTTGGGCATCTTCTCGATCTCGACGGTGCAGGTGCGGCAGTTGCCGTCCACGGGAAGGTCCGGATGCCAGCAGAAGTACTGGATGTCGATCCCGTTGGCGAGGGCCGCCTGGAGGACGGTGGTCCCCGGCGCGACCTCGATCTCCTTGCCGTCGATGGTGCACTTGGGCATTGTGTCTTCCTAAGACGAAACCACGGAGGCACGGAGATCACGGAGGGAACGGAGGACAAAGGCATCCACGAAGACTCTTCCGGGCTCGGCGCCTCTTTCCCGAGTCGTGCTCATCTCTCCGTGTCTCCGTGTCTCCGTGGTGTCCGTCGTCTCCGTCATCGGTCCAGCTCGCCGGCCACGACGTTCAGGCCGCCGATGATGGCGATGGCGTCGGCCAGCAGCCCGCCCCGGATCATGTGCTGGATAGGCCTGGTAGATGTTGTAGCAGGGCGGCCGCACCTTCACCCGCCACGGGTGCTTCTGGCCGTCGCTCACGATGTAGTAGCCCAGCTCGCCGTTGGCCGCCTCGGTGTAGCCGTAGACCTCGCCCGGCGGCGGCAGGATGCCGTCGTAGACCAGCTTGAAGTGGTTCATGAGGGCTTCGATGTTGGAGTAGACGTCGGTCTTCGGCGGCAGCGCCACGCGCTTGTCGTCGACGATGACGGGGCCCTTCGGGAGCTTGGCCAGGGCCTGCTCGATGATCCGCAGGCTCTGGCGCATCTCCTCGAGGCGGACGAGGTAGCGGTCGTAGCAGTCGCCGACGGTCCCCACCGGGACGTCGAAGTCGTACTGCTCGTAGCCCGAGTAGGGATGGTCCTTGCGGACGTCGTAGGCGACACCCGATCCGCGCAGGCACGGGCCCACCCAGCCCCAGGAGAGCGCGTCGTCCGCTGCCCATGGCGCCCACGTCCTTGAAGCGGTTCACGAAGATCGGGTTCCGGGTGAGGAGCCGGTCCATCATCGCCGACGTTCTCGCGAACGACGCCAGCGTCTTCCGGCACCGGGCCTCGAAGTCGTCGGGCACGTCCTGGGCGAGGCCGCCGATGCGCACGTAGGAGACCGTGAGCCGCGCGCCGCAGCAGGACTCGAGCAGCTCGTAGATGGCCTCGCGGGCCCGGAAGACCACGAAGAACGGCGTGATCGCTCCGAGGTCGACCACGTTCGTCGAGATGCAGACGAAGTGGTCCATGATCCGCGAGAACTCCGACAGGATCACGCGGACGCTTCGGCGCGCGGCGGCGCCGGCACGCCCAGGAGCTTCTCCACCGCGAGCGCCCAGCCGTGGCCGTTCATGAACGACGAGCAGTAGTTGAGCCGGTCGGTGTAGGGGATGACCTGCCAGTAGGTCCGCGACTCGGCCATCTTCTCGAAGTTGCGGTGCATGTAGCCGATCTCGGCCTCGGCGTCCACGATCGTCTCGCCGTCCATGAGGGCCTGGAGGCGGAAGGCGCCGTGCATGGCCGGGTGCGAGGGCCCGATGTTCACGATGGTGTGCTGCGAGCCCTCGGGCACCTTGAGGAGCATGCTCTTCGGCTCGCTTCAGGACGTGCCGCTGGGCGGTCGGGTAGTCCTTCCGCATCGGGTGGCCCACGAAGGCCTCGTGGGTCAGGAGGCGGCTCAGGTTCGGGTGGCCCGTCGAAGACGATCCCGTAGAGGTCCCACGCCTCGCGCTCGAACCAGTTGGCGCCCTTGTAGACGCCGACGAGGGTGTCGACGCGCGGGTCCGCCTCGGGGAGCGTGGTCTTCAGCCGGACGTGGTGCTTCTTCGAGACCGAGTACGCGTGGAGGACGACCTCGTAGCGGTCGGCGTGGTCGTCCCGGTCGAGGAAGTCGACGCCGCAGAGGTCGAGGAAGAGCTTGTAGTCCAGCTCCGGGTGGTTGCGGAGGAGCGTGGCCGCCTGGACCCAGGCCTTGCGCGACACGGTGATCGCGAGGTCGCCCCGGAACTCTTCGACCCGCAGCACCTGGTCCCCAAGGCTCTCGCGGAGGACGCGAACCGTCGGGCTCGTCGTTCCCGCGGGAGGCGTGGTCGTTTCGAGAACGCTAGCCATGGTGCTCGCCGGTGTCGTCCTGTCCTGGGGAAGCACGCGGAGCGCCAGCTTGCCCCGGGGCGGCGAGCCCCTGCGTCGCGCGCTCGGCCGTCGTCCTCGGCCCAGGCGTTGCGGCGCGCGCGACGGTCGATGGCGCCGTCACCCGACGCGCCGAGGCGGTGGGCTCCTTGGGGCTCCTTCGCCTGGTCGCCCTTCTGGATCTTTTCCTGGATCTTCATGATGGCCGTCGACGAGCGCCTCGGGCGACGGCGGGCAGCCCGGGACGTAGACGTCCACCGGGATGATCTCGTCGATTCCCTGCATCGTGTGGTACGAGCGGTAGAAGCCTCCCGACGAGGCGCACACCCCCATGGAGATGACCCACTTCGGCTCGGGCATCTGGTCGTAGATCGTCTTGAGGACCGGGCGCGAGCTTGTCGGGGATCGTGCCCGCCACGAACATGAGGTCGGCCTGGCGCGGGGAGAAGCGGAGCACCTCGGCGCCGAAGCGCGCCATGTCGTAGTGCGAGGCCGAGAGGGCCATGAACTCGATGGCGCAGCACGCGGTGCCGAAGGGCATCGGCCAGAGCGACGACTTGCGCCCCCACTTGACGACGGCGTCGAGGGTCGTCGTGATGACGTTCCCGCCCTCGTGGACGCGACGCGTACGTGGGATCCACGAACTTGCCCTTCAGTACGTCGAGAAGTCCCATCCCAGGACCTTTCCCCTTTCCGGCCTTTCGGGAGCCGCCCGCCGGAGCGGAATCATACCGCAAGGGGTGTGGGGCGTCATGCCCTTGCGGGCTCGCCGGAAGGACCTATGATGGAACGGGCGCGAGCGATGATCCAACTACGCAAGGCCGCAGACCGCGGAGCGACCGACTGGGGGTGGCTCGACAGCCGCCACACGTTCTCCTTCGGCGAGTATTTCGACCCGCAGAACGTGGGCTTCCGCTCCCTTCGCGTCCTGAACGACGACCGCGTGAAGGCCGGGAAGGGCTTCGGGACCCACGGCCACCGGGACATGGAGATCCTTTCCTACGTCCTCGAGGGCGCTCTCGCCCACAAGGACTCGACCGGCGGCGGGGGAGTCATCCGTCCGGGGGAGATCCAGTTCATGCGGGCCGGGACGGGCGTCACCCACAGCGAGCAGAACGCGTCGGAGACGGAGCCGGTGCATTTCCTCCAGGTCTGGATCATTCCCGACACGCGAGGGCTGGCGCCGGCGTACGACCAGAAGACCTTCGACGCCGTGGCCGCGCGGAACAGGCTGGTCCTGCTGGCGTCGAAGGGAGGGCGCGACGGATCCATCGACGTTCACCAGGACGTGGACCTCTGGGTGGCGCGCTTGGGGGACGGGGACGAGCGCGTTCACGCCCTCGCCTCCGGCCGCCACGCGTGGGTCCACGTGGCTCGTGGCCAAGCGACGGTGGGCGGCCACGACCTCTCGGAAGGAGACGGCGTGGCGATGAGCGACGAGGCCCAGGTTCGCCTGCGTGGCCGCGGCGAGGCCGAGGTGCTCCTGTTCGACCTGGCGTGAGACGGCATCGGTACTGGAGGGTGTGCATGCGGCGCTTCTGCTCACTGGCCCTGTTCCTCACTCTGCCGGGCTCACCCTGCCTGGCGCAGCACGACCACCCCGGGGCCCCGGCCGCCGCGCGGCGCCGTGCCGCTCTTCGAGAACCTCGGCGGCCATCACCACGAGGTCACGACGAAGTCCCCGGCGGCGCAGCGCTACTTCGACCAGGGGCTCCGGCTCGTCTACGCCTTCAACCACGACGAGGCCGAGCGCGCCTTCCGCGAGGCGGCGCGGCTCGACCCGACGTGCGCGATGGCCTGGTGGGGCGTGGCCTTCGCCCTCGGTCCGAACTACAACCTGCCCATCGATCCCGAGCGGAACAAGAAGGCCGTGGACGCCGTCGCCAAGGCCCAGGCGCTGACGAGCCGGGCGAGCCCGCGCGAGACAGGCGTACGTCGCCGCCATCGCGACGCGCTACGTGGCGGAGCCTCCGGCGGATCGCGCGCCTCTCGACCAGGCCTTCTCACGCGCCATGGGCGACCTGTGCGAAGCGCTTTCCCGACGACCTCGACGCCGCCACGCTCTACGCCGAGTCGATGATGGACCTCCGGCCGTGGCAGCTCTGGAAGCCGGACGGCTCGCCGGCGCCCGGAACCGACGAGATCCTGGCCGTTCTCGAGTCGGTGCTGAAGCGCGACCCCGAACCATCCCGGCGCGAACCACTACTACATCCACGCCACCGAGGCGTCGCCCCACCCGGAGCGCGCCCTCGCGAGCGCCGATCGCTTGAAGACCCTCGTGCCGGGCGCGGGGCATCTCGTCCACATGCCCGCCCACACGTACATGCGCACGGGCAACTACCCGGAGCCGTCGAGGCCAACGCCGTCGCCGCCCGCACCGACGAGGCCTACTTCAAGAAGGTCGCGGAGGCACCCAGGGCGTCTACGCGCCGATGTACTACACCCACAACGTGCATTTCCTCGCGGCGGCCGCCGCCATGGCCGGGCCGGCACGAGCGTCGCCCGCGAGGCCGCGCGGCAGGGTGGTCGAGTCCGCGGCGCCCATGGTCAAGGAGATGCCCATGGCGAGTTCGTGATCCCGACGCCGCATCTACGTCGCCGTGCGCTTCCAGCGCTGGGACGAGGTGCTGGCTCTTCCGGAGCCGGAGGCGGCCTTCCTGGCGACCCGCGCGCTCTGGCGCCAGGCCCGGGCCATCGCCAAGGCGGCCCGCCACGACCTCGCCGGTGCCGAGGAGGAGCGCCAGGCCTTCGCGGCCCTGCGCGCCACGGTGCCCGAGGACGCCATGTTCAACCTGACGCCCTCCCGCCAGATCCTGGCCGTCGCGGCGCTGGTGCTGGATGCGCGACTCGCGTCGGCGCGGGGAGACGGAACGGCCGCCGTCGAGGGCTGGAAGAGCGCGATCCTGGCCGAGGACCTGCTGCCGTACGACGAGCCGCCGATCTGGCCGTTCTCCGGCCGCGAGGCGCTGGGGGGCGAGCTGCTGCGCCAGGGGCGGCCGCAAGAGGCGGCCGAGGCCTTCCGCCAGGACCTGGCGCGCAACCCGAAGAACGGCCGCTCCCTCTTCGGCCTCTGGAGGAGCCTCGAGGCCACCCACGCGACGGCCGAGGCCGCCGCGGCACGACGCGACTTCGAGGAAGCCTGGAAGTCGGCCGACAGTCGTGCTGCGCCTCGAGGACCTGTAGGCTAGCGGCGGGAGAGCTCCCACGAGACGGCCGACTCCACGATCTCGTCGAGCGAGGAGTGGACAGGGCGCCAGCTCACGGCGGCGAAGAGAGCCGACGGATCGGCCACGAGCGAGGCGGGATCTCCCGGGCGCCGCGGGCCACGCTCGATCACGGGCTCCTTGCCGAGACGCTTGCCGATGGCCTGAATGACCTCGAGCACCGAGCGTCCCGTCCCCGTGCCGCAGTTGAAGCTCGAGCCGCTCGGGAGGGCGTCGGCCTCCAGGACGCGCACGTGGGCGTCGGCGAGGTCCGTCACGTGGATGTAGTCGCGGACGCAGGTGCCGTCGGGCGTCGGGTAGTCGGTGCCGTACACCTGGACCGGGCGGCCCGCGAGGACCGCGCCGAATGACCCGGGGGATCAGGTGCTCCTCGGGCTCGTGGGCCTCTCCCACGCGCCACTCGGGGTGGGCGCCGGCCGCGTTGAAGTATCGAAGCGCCGCCGAGCGAAGCCCCAGCGTCGAGGCCGCGCCATGAAGCAGCCGCTCGAAGGCGAGCTTGGACGCGCCGTACGGGCGACGTGGGAGCCAGAGTGCGTGGCCTCGGGAATCGGCGAGACGTCGGCGTTGCCGTAGACCGCCGCCGTGGACGAGAAGAGCAACGTCTTCACGCCCACGCGCGCGCAGGCGAAGAGGAGGCTCGCCCCGGCGCCGAGGTTGTTGCTCCAGTATTTCTCCGGATCGCGCACCGACTCGCCGACGCTGATGGAGCCGGCGAGATGGATGACACCCTCGATGGCGTGGCGCTCGAAGGCCGCCGTCACCGCCGCCGTGTCCTCGAGGGAGACGCGCTCCAGGGGCAAGGCCCCGGCGCGATCGGCCGCGGACGCCCGGAGGTCGTCGAGGATCACGGGGGCGTGGCCCCGCTCCGCGAGGGCTCTCGCCACGTGTGCGCCGATGTACCCGGTGCCGCCCGTCACCATCACCTTCATCGGGACACCTCGCGCGCGAAGGCCGCGACACCCTCCTGCCATGGGGGGAGCACGATGCGCGGCTCCCGGATCGTCGTCAACGCGGAATAAGCCGGTCGCTTCGCCGGACGCGGAAACTCCGAGGTCGTCGACGGGGACGACCTCGGTGGCGATCTTCATCTCCCGGAAGAGCGCCTTCGTGAGATCGAACCAGGTCGCCGCTCCCTGTCCCGCCAGGTGGTAGGTGCCGTGGGCGCCCTCGTCGATCAGTCGCAGGAGGGCCTCGGCCAGGTGAGGCGCGTATGTCGGCGAGCCGGTCTGGTCGTTCACGACGCGGACGGGACCACGAGGCGCCAGCTCCAGCATCCGCCGCGGAAAATTGCGCCCGTCCGTGTGGAAGAGCCACGCGGTCCGCACGATGAAGTGGCGCGGGTTGGCGTTGCGCACCAGCTCCTCGCCGATCAGCTTGGTGATCCCGTACCGGGAGAGGGGCAGCGGCGGGTCGTCCTCGGTGTACGCGCGCCCCGCGTCCCCCGGGAAGACGTAGTCGCTGGACAGGTGGACGATGGGAATGTCCCTCTCGGCCGCGGCCGTGGCCAGATGGCGCGGCCCGCGACAGTTCACCTGGTACGCGGCCACCTGGTCGGTCTCGGCCTGGTCCACGAGGTTGTAGGCGGCGGCGTTGACCACGATGTCGGGCGCGTGTGTCGCGAGGGCCGCGCGGACCGCGACGGGGTCGGTGATGTCGAGGCGCCAGTGGGGCAGCGGCACGATCTCGTGGGACGTGCGGAGCGGCGCGGAGAGCGAGGCCGAGCTGCCCTCCGGCTCCCGTCGAGGAGGATCCTCACGCGGGGCGGTAGACCGGGAGCCGGTCGGTCAGCTCCGCCAGGCGCTTCGCCCCGCGGTCCTTCGCCGACAGCACCGGGTCCGGAACGGGCCACGGGATGGACAGCGCCGGATCGTTCCACGCGACGGTGATCTCGTCGCCCGGGTCGTAGACCTCGGTGCACTTGTACTCGACGTGGACGCGCTCCGAGACGACGCAGAAGCCGTGGGCGAAGCCCGGAGGGATGTAGAGCTGCCGGAAGTTCTCCCCCGAGAGGACGACGTGGGCGGATCGGCCGAAGGTCGGCGAGCCGCGGCGGACGTCCACGGCCACGTCGAACATCTCGCCCGTCCACGGCTCGGACCAGCTTCCCCTGCGGGTGCCTCACCTGGAGGTGGAGGCCGCGCAGCGTGCCGCGGGCCGAGTAGGAGTGGTTGTCCTGGACGAAGGGGCCGGGGATGCCGGCCTCGGCGTAGCGGGCCTGGTGGTACGTCTCGAGGAAGAAGCCCCGGGGATCCCGATAGACGTCGGGCTCGATGACCACGAGCCCCGGAATGGACGTGGGGACGATCCGCACGCTACGCGCCGCTCCTCCTCGACGAGGCGGAGGAGGTACTGGCCGTAGTCGTTCTTGTCCATGGTCCGCGCGATCCGCAGCACGTCGTCGCGGCGTGATGTAGCCCATGTTGTAGGCCACCTCCTCGAGGCAGGCGACCTTCAGCCCCTGGCGCTGCTCGATGGCCTGGATGAAGGTGGAGGCCTGGAGGAGCGACTCGTGGGTGCCGGTGTCGAGCCACGCCATCCCGCGGCCGAGGATCTCGACGTGGAGGTCTCCCCAGCCGAGGAACGCGCGGTTCACGTCGGTGATCTCGAGCTCGCCGCGCTTCGAGGGCTGGAGGCCCGCGGCCACGTCGACGACGCGGTTGTCGTAGAAGTAGAGCCCCGTGACGGCGTAGGGGGAGCGTGGGACGCGCCGGCTTCTCCTCGATCGTCACCGCCCTGCCGGCCGCGTCGAACTCCACGACGCCGTAGCGCTCCGGGTCGCGCACGCGGTAGGCGAAGACCGTGGCCCCGGCGCCCCGCGTCGCCGCGCGCCGGAGCATGGCGGGGAGGCTGTCGCCGTAGAAGATGTTGTCGCCGAGGGCCAGGGCCACGCCGTCGCTCCCGATGAACGTCGCGGCCGATGACGAACGCCTGGGCGAGCCCCTCGGGCTTCGGCTGGGCCGCGTAGCGAGATGCGGATCCCGAGGTCGCTGCCGTCGCCGAGGAGGCGGCGGAAGCTCTCCTGCTCGTGGGGCGTCGTGATCACGAGGACGTCGCGGATCCCCGCCAGCATCAGCGTCGAGAGCGGGTAGTAGATCATCGGCTTGTCGTAGATGGGGACGAGCTGCTTGCTGACGCCGAGCGTCAGCGGGTAGAGGCGCGAGCCCGTGCCCCCCGCGAGGATGATTCCCTTCATCCGCGCGTTCCGAGCCCGAGCCGCTCGCGCCGGTAGCTGCCCGACTGGACCGACTCGCACCACGTCGCGTGGTCCGAGGTACCAGCGCACCGTGCGGTCGATTCCGGCCTCGAAGGCGTGGCGCGGGCGCCAGCCCAGCTCCTCGCGGATCTTCGTGGCGTCGATGGCGTAGCGGCGGTCGTGGCCGGGACGGTCGGGGACGAAGGTCTTGAGATCGGCGTAGCTTCGGATGCCGCGCGAGACGAGCGCCGCGTTCGTCGCCGCCGGGCGCTCGGCCTCGAGGGCGGCGCAGATCTGGTCGACGACCTCGAGGTTGGTGCGCTCGCTTGCCGCCGCCGATGTTGTACTTCTCCCCGAGCCGGCCCCGCTGCAGGACGAGGAGGATCCCGGCGCAGTGGTCCTCGACGAAGAGCCAGTCGCGGACGTTCCCGCCGTCGCCGTAGATCGGCAGCGGCCGCCCCTCGTGGGCGTTCAGGATCATCAGCGGGATGAGCTTCTCGGGGAACTGGTACGGGCCGTAGTTGTTGGAGCAGTTCGTGATGAGGACCGGAAGGGCGTAGGTCTCCTGGTAGGCTCGAACGAAATGGTCGGCCGCCGCCTTGGACGCGGCGTAGGGAGAGTTGGGAGCGTAGGCCGTCGTCTCGGAGAAGAGGCCCGTCGCGCCCAGCGTCCCGTAGACCTCGTCGGTGGAGACGTGGAGGAAGCGGAACGCCGCCCGGGCCGGGGCCCCGAGCCCGGCGACGTGGCGTCGCGCGGCCTCGAGGAGCTCGAAGGTCCCGATGACGTTGGTCCGGACGAACGCCCCAGGGTCGTCGATGGAGCGGTCCACGTGGGTCTCGGCCGCGAAGTTCACGACCGCCGTGGGGGTGTGCTCGCGGAAGACGGTGCGCACCGCGTCCCGATCGGCGATGTCGGCCTGGACGAAGGCGTACCTCGGATCGCGGGCCACGTCCTCGAGGCTCTCCAGGTTGCCGGCGTAGGTCAGCTTGTCGACGACGACGACGCGGTCCCCGGTCTCGGCCAGGACGAGGCGAACGAAGTTGGAGCCGATGAAGCCGGCGCCGCCGGTGACGAGGATGGTGCCCATGGTGCGTTCATTATCTCAGAACGTTGACGAAGGCCGTGTGTGGCCCCACACTGCGGGAATGGCGGCGGAGAGCGTCGGTATCGTCGTGACGGCGGACGCGGGGCCGGGGATCCTCCACCAGCTCACGGGCGTGATCGCCCGCCGCCGGGGAGACATCACCTCCCTCGAGATCATCGACGACCGGCCGCCGGAGAGCCGGATCTACTTCGAGATCGAGGTGCCGTCGGAGGCCACGGAGCTGCTGGCCGAGCTGGCGGCCATGCCCGTGGTCCGGAAGGTCGAGACCGTCCGGACGTTCCAGAAGATCTACGGCAAGCGGATCATCATCATGGGCGGCGGCGCGCAGGTGGGCCAGGTGGCCATCGGCGCCATCTCCGAGGCCGATCGCCACAACATCCGCGGCGAGCACGTCTCGGTGGACACGATCCCGCTGGTGGGGGAGCAGGCGCTGGCCGACGCGGTCCGCGCCGTGACGCGCCTCCCTCGGGCTCGCGCCCTCGTCCTGGCCGGCTCCCTCATGGGGGGAGACATCGAGCAGGCGGTGCGCGAGGTGCGCGCCCAGGGCCTGCTGGTGATCAGCCTCAACATGGCCGGCAGCGTCCCCGACGCGGCTGACCTCGTGGTGAGCGATCCCGTTCAGGCCGGCGTGATGGCCGTGATGGCCGTGGCCGACACGGCGAAGTTCAGCGTCGAGAAGCTGACCCGCCGGCGATTCTGAACGGGCGTCAGCGGCCGGCGAAGAGCACGACCGACGACCGCGCCCAGACGTCGATGGCGCCCCAGAACAGCAAGGGCAGCGACGTTCGCGGCCACGAAGACGCGCCACCCACGCGGTGTCGACGGCGCGCGATGGACAGCGGCGCCTTGTCCTCGTTTCCCGCGTCGATGATCATCGTCTTCAGGATGCGCGCGTAGTAGTAGGCGGCGATGGCGGCGTTCAAGGCCGCGACGACGGCGTACCACGTGTACGACGGACCTTTCTCGATGATCGCCGCGAAGACGTACAGCTTGCCCATGAAGCCGACGAGCGGCGGGATCCCCATGAGCGACAGCAGGAAGATGGCCATCGCGAGGGTCAGGAACGGGCGCGCGCCGGTACGAGCCCCGCGTAGTCGCGCAGGTCGAAGGTCCCGTCCTGGTTGTGGATCAGCGTGACGACCAGGAAGGCGCCGAGGTTCATGAAGACGTAGGCGAGCAGGTAGATCTGGAGGGCCCGGGCGCCGTTCTCCGAGAGGGCCACGACGCCCATCATGATGTAGCCCGCGTGGGCGATCGACGAGTAGGCCAGCAGGCGCTTCATGTTCGTCTGGGTGAGCGCCGCGATGTTGCCCACGGTCATGGTCGACGACGGAGATCACCATCAGGAGGTGCGGCCAGTCGAGCGACGCCACGTGGCCCCACGGGCCGCGCGCCCTGCGTCGACATGCCCCTGGAAGAAGAAGCGCGTCATGACCGCGAAGCCGGCGGCCTTCGGCGCCACCGACAGGAAGCGCCGTCACGGGCGTCGGCGCGCCCTGGTAGACGTCGGGGCACCAGAAGTGGAACGGGACGACCGCGGTCTTGAAGCCGAAGCCCGCGAAGACCAGGATCGCGACGGCGTAGACCGCGAAGACGTTCTGCGTCGCCAGCGCCCGCCGCCGAGGAACTCGCGGATCCCCGGAAGGCTCGTCGTGCCCGGCCATGCCGTAGAGGAGCGACAGGCCGTAGAGCATCGCGCCCGTCGAGACCGCGCCGAAGAGGACGTACTTCAGCGAGGCCTCGTTCGACATCCGGTCGCCCTTCATGTAGGCGACCATCACGTAGGACGTGATCGAGACCATCTCGAGGGCCAGGTAGAGCATCGCCAGGTCGTTGGACGCGGCGAGCAGCAGGTTCGAGAGGGTGACGGCGAGGAGCAGCGCGTAGAACTCGCCCTGGCCGAGGCCGCGCAGCTCGCGGGAGTTCCGGAAGGTGAAGACGAGGCCGACCAGCAGCGACGCGCGCGACCAGCAGGAGCTTGAAGAAGCTCCCCAGCGGATCCACGACGAGCATCCCGCTCCAGATCTCGCCGGGGGCCACGGGCCGCGCCGCCAGGACCAGGGCCACGGCCAGCCCCGCGACGCTCAGGAGCCGGCACGCGGCCGTCCCGGAAGCGCGCTCCGGTCGCGTCGACGACCACGACCAGCAGGAGCGCCACCGTCAGGGCGATCTCGGGGCCGAAGCGGCTCAGGCTGCTCGCGATCTCTTGCATGTCAGCCCTTGAGGATGTCGGCTTCGTCGAGGTTCGGCGTCGACGGCAGGCGGTAGAGGGTCAGGACGATGGCCAGGGCCACCGCCACCTCGGCCGCGGCGATCACGATCACGAAGACCGCGAACATCTGCCCCTGCAGGTTCCCGGCGCCGAAGCGCGAGAAGGCCACCAGGTTGAGGTTGGCCGAGTTCAGGATCAGCTCGACCCCCATGAGGACGTTCACCGCGTTCCGCCGCGTCAGCACCCCGAGGATGCCGAGGGAGAAGAGGGCGGCCGAGACGACGAGATAGTGCTGGAGCCCGATCATCCTCGTCCTCTGTGTCTCTGTGTCTCTGTGGTTCGTCATGCGTTTCTTCGCCGACGATCATGGCCGCGCCGATGAGGGCCACGAGCAGCAGGATCGACGCCGCCTCGAAGGGCAGCAGGTAGCGCCCCATGAAGAGCCGCGCCGATGTCGGCCGTGGTGACGGCGGGCGGCCGCCCGGGGCCACCGGCCCACGTGGTCCGCACCGCGGTGAGGATGAGGATGACGAAGAGGCCGGCGGCCACGATCAGGCCCGGGCAGGAACTGCGTGACGCCGCTCTTCAGGTCGAGGTCGTAGAGCTTGTGGGTCAGCATCACGCCGAAGAGCAGCAGCACCAGGATCCCGCCGACGTAGATCGAGGAGCTGCGTGGCGGCCAGGAAGTCGGCGCCGAGCAGCACGTAGAGCCCCGCCACGCCGAAGAACGTGAAGAGCAGCGCGAAGGCGCTGTAGATCAGGCTGCGGGCCAGGACCACGACGGCGGCGGAGCCCACCGTGATCGCGGCGAAGCACGTAGAAGATGACGCGCCTGCGGGCTCATGGCCTCAGGCTCCGGCCGGCGCGGGGCCGCTCTCGGGGGCGCCGTGGCGGGCGGCGCCGCCGGAGCGGCGCGGGGCTGGGGGCGCCGGACCGCGGGTGGCGCGCCCGCCGCGGGCGCGGCCGGGGCCGCCGGCTTGGGCGGCGCGCCGGCGCCTTCGGGTTCACCGTGATGAACTTGGCGCCCTTCTTGGCGAAGTGGTAGAGGTGCTGCGTCAGGTCCGTGGTGGCGAACTCGTACTCCGGCGTCATGTAGATGCAGTCGGTGGGGCACGGGTACGTGCAGAGGTTGCAGTAGCAGCAGAGCGACATGTCGATGTCGAAGACGCGTGACGTCGAGCTTGATCCCCTGGCCGTTGGCCGCGAAGATCGGCGCCGCCTTCGGGTCGCGCTTGTCGGCCTTGATGTAGATGCACTGCACCGGGCACGCCCGGGCGCACTGGCCGCAGCCGATGCAGTCCTCGTACTTCATGAAGAGGCGCATCCGGCTCTTGGGCGGGAGCTGCCACCGCTCCTCGGGGTAGTGGAGCGTCACCTTCTTCACGAAGAGGTGGCGCCACGTGATCTTCATCCCCACGAGGACCGTCCAGAAGCCTTCCCAGAGGTCGACGAACCACTGCTTCATGCGGCGATCTCCGCAGGACGGCGCGGCTCCACGAGACGCGCGCGAAGCGATGCCGACGACGAGGTAGGCGAAGAGGCCGACGGTGAGAGGCCAGCCGAACGTAGCGGTCCCAGGGGAAGCCGTGGGCCGTCGGCTTCCACATCACGAGGCCGCCGATCACCACCACGAGCGCCATCGAGATCGGGCAGCAGCACCTTCCAGGCCACGTGCATGAGCTGATCGACCCGCAGGCGCGGCAGCGTCCAGCGCAGCCACATCATCACGAAGACCAGGAGCAAGGCCTTGCCGAGGAGCCAGAAGGGACCGAGGCCGATGGGGCCCGAGGTTCTGGAGCGCCGGGATCGGGCGCGTAGTAGCCGCCGAGGAAGAGCACCGACGCGACGGCCGAGATCACGACCATCTCGGTGTACTCGGCCATGAAGAACATGGCGAAGAAGAAGCCGCTGTACTCGGTGTGGAAGCCGGCCACGAGCTCGCTCTCGGCCTCGGGGATGTCGAAGGGCGCGCGGTTGCACTCGGCGAGCCCCGCCGTGAAGAAGACGACGAAGGCGATGGGCATGAGCGGGAAGTAGCGCCAGAGGAACCAGTTCTGGCAGGCCGCCCACCTGCGCGCGCGACGATGTCCTGGAGCGAGAGGCTCCCCACGATCATCACGATCACGAGCAGGATCGTCATCACCGCGGGGATCTCGTAGCGAGACGATCTGCGCCGCCGAGCGCATCGCGCCGAAGAGCGCGTACTTGTTGTTGGAGGCCCAGCCCGCCATGATCAGCCCGACCGTCGAGAGGCTCGAGACCGCGATCACGTAGAAGACGCCGACGTTCAGGTCCGCCGTCTGCAGGTTCTTGCCCGAAGGGCACGACCACGAACGACGAGGAACGACCCCGCCACCACGATGCAGGGCGCGAGGATGAACAGGAGCTTGTCGGCGCCCGCCGGGTAGATCGCTTCCTTGAACAGCAGCTTGATGGCGTCGGCCACGGTCTGGAGCATGCCGTGGGGCCCGACGCGCTTCGGGCCGATGCGGTCCTGCATGAAGCCCGCGATCTTCGTCTCGGCGTAGACGTAGACGATCGGCCCGACCGCCATGAACGTGACGAGCAGCGACCCGGGGATGATCGCGGCGAGCGCCACCACGAGCCAGGGCGGCAGCCCCGCGACGAGCCGCCGAGCAGCTGATGCGTGAAGTCCAGTACGGACTCGCGCTCATCGGTCGATCTCGCCCAGCACGACGTCGAGCGATCCGATCAGGGCGATGATGTCGGCGATCATCATGCCCTTGCCAGGACGTGGAAGACGCTCATGGCCGTGAAGCAGGGGCTCTTCACCTTCACGCGGTACGGGTTCACGCCGGTGCCGTCGGCCACGATGTAGTAGCCGAGCTGTCCCCGCGGCGCCTCGCTCCGCGACGTAGACCTCGCCCTTGGCGGGCTTCACGCGCTTCGGCACCTTCTCGTGGACGTCGGCCTTCTCCATCTTCTCGAGGGCGTCGAGGGCCTGGTGGATGATCTTGGCGCTCTCGGCCATCTCGATGCGCGCGGACCCAGTTCCGGTCGAAGCACGAGCCCAGGGGGCCGTGCTGGCCCTTGCCCACGGGCATGTCGAACTGCGTAGTTCTCGTAGCCGCAGTAGGGCTCGTCCTTGCGCAGGTCGCGCGCGAGGCCGCTGCCGCGCAGGTTCGGGCCCGTGAGGTCGTACGAGATCGCGAGTCTCGACGGGAGCAGACGCCGATCTCGGCCGTGCGCTTCACGAAGATCTTGTTGCCGATGAGCAGGTCCATCAGCTCGGGGAACGTGATCGCGTCGAACTCGCGCAGGAACTGGCGGCAGGCCCGGACGAAGCCCTCGGGCATGTCGTGGGAGACGCCGCCCACCCAGTTGTAGTTGTAGAGGAGGCGCGCGCCGCAGGTCCACTCGAAGAGGTCGAGGATCTTCTCGCGGTCGCGCAGCAGGTGGAGGAAGGGCGTGAAGGCCCCGATGTCCATCCCGTAGGTGCCGACGGCCACGCAGTGGGACGCGATGCGCTGCAGCTCGGCCATGATCACGCGGATGGCGCCCGACGTAGGGCGAGACCTCGATCTTCAGGAGCTTCTCGACCGCGAGGGCGTAGCCCGAGCGAGTTGCCCATCGAGGCCACGTAGTCCAGGCGGTCGGTGTAGGGGATGACGCCCGGGTAGTCGACGTTCTCGGCGTGCTTCTCGAAGCAGCGGTGGAGGTAGCCGATGTGGGGCCGCGCCGCCTTGCACCACCTCGCCGTCGGTCCGGAGCTCGATCCGCAGCACCCCGTGGGTGGACGGGTGCTGCGGCCCCATGTTGAGGATCATCTCGTCGGTGTCGAGATCCTGCGCGCCGTCCCAGGCGCTCGGTGTCGCGATCACGAGCGCCGCTCATTCGTGCTGTCGTTGGGCGGCGTGAAGTCGAACGGGCCCGACGCCGATCGTCTCGCCGCCCATGGAAGCGCTCGGCCATCTGGGCCGTCGGCTTCACGTGCATGCCGTTGTAGAAGTCGGGGTCCACCCAGTCCTTGCGCAGCGGATGGCCCGTCCCAGTCGTCGGGAAGCAGGATGCGGCGCAGGTCGCTGTGGCCCGGTGAACGTGATGCCGAACAGGTCGAAGGCCTCGCGCTCGTGCCAGTTGGCGACGCCCCAGACGCTCTCGACCGTCGGGCCACGCGGGGTTCTCGCGCGGCAGGTGGACCTTCAGCACGAACGGGTGCCGTGCTTGTAGGAAAGGAGGTGGTAGACCACCTCCATCCGCGGCGGCGTCTCCTTCGGGTAGTCCACCGCCGACAGGCACATCAGGTTGTCGAAGGAGAGCTCGGGGTCGGCCTTGCAGAAGGCCGCGACCTCGGCGATCGCGTCGGTCGCGACCACGGCCCACGGGCTGGATCGCCTCGGCCTGGAACGCGGTGACCTTGCTCGCCGAAGCGCGCCGACCAGCCTCTCGTGGATGGCCGCCGCGTCCATCTACTTCGTGGCCTCGGGCGCCATCGACGGCGCCCGCCAGGCTGCCCAGCGTCTCGCCCTTGCGTCGGAAGACCTTGTCTTCCTGGATCTTCTCCTGGAGCTTCATGATCGCCGTACAGGAGCGCCTCGGGCCGCGGCGGGCAGCCGGGCACGTACACGTCCACCGGGATCACCTCGTCGACGCCCTTCAGCACGTGGTAGCCGAAGCGCCAGTACGGGCCCGCCGTTGTTGGCGCAGGAGCCCATGGAGATGACGTACTTGGGCTCGGGCATCTGCTCGTAGAGGCGCTTCACCCGCGTGGCCATCTTCAGGGTGACGGTGCCGGCCACGATCATCAGGTCGCTCTGGCGCGGGCGTGCCGCGGGGGATGAGGCCGAAGCGGTTCCAGTCGTAGCGGGTGCCGCCCGTCGCCATCATCTCGATGGCGCAGCAGGCGAGGCCGAAGGTCATGGGCCAGAGGCTCGACTTCGCGCGCCCAGTTGACGACGTTGTCGACCGTGGTGAAGACCACGTTGTCCGCGAACTTGTTCTGGAGGACGCCGCCGACCTCGGTCATGCGCCCTAGCTCCTGTCCTCGGCCCGCACCCACTCGAGGTCGCCCTTGCGCCAGACGTAGGCGAGGGCCACCACCAGGATGCCGATGAAGACGAGCCCCTCGGCGAAGGCCAGCAGGCCCGAGCTCGCTGAAGACCACCGCCCAGGGAAGCAGGAAGACCGCCTCCACGTCGAAGATGATGAAGATGCAGCGCGAACACGTAGAAGCGGATGTTGAACTGCACCCAGGCCGAGCCCTGCGGGGTTCTCGCCGCACTCGTAGGTCGTGAGCTTCTCCTCGCTGAAGCGCGAGGGGCGGATCACCTTCCAGAACAACGAGGTTGAAGACGAGGAAGCCGACGACGATGACGAGGAACGTCAGGATGCTCGAGTGTGCCGTGAGGAAGTCCGCGCTGGGAGCGGCGCTCGGCATCAGGTCCCTCGCTTCTACAGACGGCGGGACTCTAGCAGAGGCCGGCGGCGGAAGTAAAGGCAGCGGGGGCGCATAATCGAGACTGAGGGAGGTGCCCATGCGACCCGCTCTTCTGGGTGCCCTGATCCTGACCCTCACGACTTGCGGCGGACCCACGAGCCCGAGCCTCAGGACCGAGGTCATCACCGGCAGCCTGTCATCGGTCGACCATCCGATGGCATCGGACCACAAGTTCTACTCGGTGGACGTGAGCCAGTCCGGCGTCCTCACGGCCTCAATCCACTGGGTTGGTGAGGGCGACGTTTGGCTCTTCATTTTCGACGCGCAGCCGCCGACGAACCACGAGCCCCTCGCCTCCAACGTGACGTCCCATGCGACGTCGCTCTCCGCCAACGTCGTCGCTGGCACCTACTGGATCCTGCTGTCCCAGGAGCAGGTGGTCGAAGGGCCCGACAAGGGTGCGTGCGGCTGCGTCGACGAATTCACCCTGACGCTGACCCACCCTTGAGCCGTCGCCCGAACCGCGAGCGGCGCAGCGGCGTTGCGATTGTGGAGCCGCCCCCGGTTTGCTACCATCAACGGTCCCGCGCGGATGTTTGGTCTCGCGGTCCCGCCCCGGCCGGCGTAGCTCAGCGGTAGAGCAGCTGATTCGTAATCAGCAGGTCCACGGTTCAAATCCGTGCGCCGGCTCCAGTTCTTCACTCACTTGAGAGCGGATCCCCGAGGGCTGCGAGTGCTTGGGTAACACGGAGGTAGCAGGCAGTTGTGACAACGCGGGGCCGCCGGGACCTCCCGGAGCGCCCACCAACACCGGCTCGCCATGGCCTCTCCGTCGACGCCCGCCTGCGCGCCTTGGACAGGACCGCCGCATTTCAAGTGAATGGGGACCTGTGGCAGACTGCTTTCGCCTGCACAGGTTGTGTCGCCTCAACCCCCAGGTTGCACAGGATCCGGCCGAACGTTCCGGGTCCGCATCGGGTGTTCGGGCTCGAAGCGCCATGGGAGAAGTTGGAGCGCTTGATACTCGTTCGAGGGAGGTCCATCGATGACAGGTAGCCGCAAAGAGCTCCGCCACGCCCGATCGACTCCACTGGCCTCGATCTTCGGCAGCGGCTTCCTCGTGATCGTGCCAATTCTGAATGCCGCCGTGGGGCCCTACTCCGTGGTCGCCATGGCCTGCGTGTGCGCACTCGCCTATGCGATGGGCTCGGTCATCCGTTTCAACATTCGTTACGCCGAGCCGCTCCTCGCAGAGGGCGCGATCTCCGATCGAACCGCGCGTCACGAGCAAACGGCGAATCTCGCCCTGGTGCTCGCATACGCGATCTCGGTATGCCTGTACATCCACATCCTGGCCGCCTTCCTCCTGGGTGGGCTCGGAATCAACACGCCATTCAGAGAGAACATCCTCTGCGTCATCATCATCGCGGCGATCGGCGCAATGGGACGCTTCCGTGGGCTCGACATGCTCATGGTCATGGAGCGTTGGGCACTACGGGTCACCGGGTTGTTGATTCTGGCGTTGGTGGCGGGATTCGCAGCGTTCGACTGGCGGGCCATCCAAACGCATACGCTCCAGTGGCCCGTCCTCCCCAAGCAGGACTTATGGACCGTTCTCACCGTTCTGGGCGGGACGCTGATCGTGGTGCAGGGCTTCGAGACATCGCGCTATCTGGGCTCGGAGTTCGACCGGGAGCTACGCGTGTGGTCGTGCCGCAGCTCGCAGATCGTCTCGACCGTCGTCTACGTGCTGTTTGTCGCCGTGGCGACGCCACTCATGCATTTCCTGGGCGACCAAGTCGAGGACAATGGGCTACTCATGCTGGCCCAGAGGGCCTCGGTTCTGCTTCCCATTCCGCTGGTGATCGCCGCGGTGCTCAGCCAGTTCAGCGCCGCAGTGGCGGACGTAGTCGCGGGGGGAGGCAACGTGGCTGAATCCACGCAGGGCCGTGTCGACGCCCGCCGTGCCTACGTGTTGATCTGCGGCATCGCGGTCGTACTGGCGTTTGCCTCCACGCTCACGATTCTCTCGTTCGCGTCCCGGGCCTTCGCCTTCTACTACTTCCTGCAGTGTCTCGTCGCGATCTCCGTCAGCAAGAGCACCGCGCAGAAGGCGGGAATCAGCCTGCTGGCCGCGGTGCTCGCTTTCATCACGCTCTTCGCCATTCCGGCGGGCTAAGCAGCCGGCTTGAAGCGCGATCGCGATGCCTCCACGCCGAGTTGCTGCGAAGAGCGGTGGCTTAGCGTCAGCCCGCCCCACGTCTCCTGCATGTTCGTGTCGAATAGCGTTTCGACGCCGTAGCGGCCGTCGTCGCTTGCCGGCGAAACGCTGGTCGATCCTTAGGACCAGCTGCGTCCGCTCGCCGAGCCAGCCCCGCGGCGGGAATGAGACGGCCACGAAGCCGGGAAAGACGCCGAAGCCTGTCTGGGAAGTGTTGAGGAACAGCCACCGTTGACGGGCTTGATCGAGCACGAGCGGCGTAGAACGTCAGCACCGTCTCCACGGCGATGCGCGTGAGCCGGCCAAGCGATGCCCCGTCCTGCGCTAGTCGCCGCCGGCATGAGAACGGGACGGTCAGCACCCACAGGCGCAGCCCACTCTGCGGCGGCAGCACCCGCTCGATCAGGTTTGCGGCGGTCGCGTTCATCCGCCGGCCCGTGCACGACGGGCAAGAGCCCCGCCCCTGCAACTGAACGCCCCCAGCCGCCTCTCCCCGCAATCCTCGCATTTCAGGCACGTCTGAGGGGCTCGCTCGAACGGTTCGGTTCTGGTCGGTCTCGACGGGCAGGCTAAAGGCGACCGTGTGCGGCCGCTCTCAGGACTGAGAAGCCCTTGCCGCCATCTCTCGCGCCTGAAGAGAATGGTGCGCAGCGATCTCGCGAGGCACGAACAGATGGGCGCCAGGACGTCGCCGCCAGCGCGGCCGATCTGGAGGCTGGCGTCAACGTCCTAGCAGGGCCCCGTGCTCATGAGCGACCCGGGACTGTAGCTCATCGCTTCGCCCCGCGTGCTCCTTTTCTCGAGGAGCCCGCGGGGCGCCGTGGTGGCTGTCGTTTTCCTTAGCCTTCTTCACACAGGCGTATCACGCCCGCGCGGTAAGGCAGCGTAGCTTCGAACCCACCACAGGAATGCCAGACTCCTGAGTGAAGAAGCACTGCAAGATAAAGCGGGTTAACCCGCCCTTCTGCTCCGCGTCCACTCCACTGGTACGAAAGGACTTCCGGCCGACGGGGTGGGTAAACCCGAGCGCTACGGCCTGAGTGTTTCGGGACGTTTCACTTGCGGGCGCCGCCGGTTACTCTGGTTCGCCATGGGCCTTTTCGTGACGGAGCCAAACTCGGCCGCCACCTGCCCGGGGCGAGCGCTTTGGGAGCCCCATCGCGGGCAGGAGTGGCTTGTCTTCATGGACGAGTCGTTCTCCATGTTTTGGGAGTTGACTGCGAGGACGGGCTACTTCTGCCATGCCGCTGTGGGAGTCCCCGAGCGCGAATCCCCGGGGCTCAAAGCCGACCTTGGCCCGATCCTTCGAGACTTCGTGGCGCTGACAGGCCTTGCGGAATTCAAGCACCACGATGGCTTCAAGACTCTCGACTACCGGGACCGGCGGAGGCTTGCGCTACGGCTGCGGTCTGCGCTGACGGCGCGCGGCGCGTTCATCGCGGGTTTCTACACGCCGGCGAGGTCCTTCGTCTTCGAACGCGTCCGTATCAACCTCATGGGCGAAGCGGAGGAGATCCCCGAGGACGGTGACGAGCTGTATGAAACGGCTGTAGGCGAGCTCAAGGCTGAGCTCAGTGGTCCGGGGCAGTCCGGCGCTATCTGGAGGCTCCTAATGCTGCCTCTGATGGCCGTGGCCAACCTCTTGGCCTCTTTGGGATGCGGCTACAAGATCATCTGCGACCCCCGAGAAAAGAAGGAGGACAAGGCGGTGCGGGCTGTCCTCGAGGATCTCGTCATGCGGACCGGCAACTTCAGGAACGCCCCGCCGATGGACATGCGGACCGACCTCGACACCCACTTCCGTGGCATCGACTTCAGCAAGACCTCCGAGGAGGAAGCCGGTCTCCAGATCGCGGACCTGATGGTCGGCGAGGTCAGCGCATTCTTCAAGGCCAACGACGCCCTACTGACCCATGGGGCGAGCAGGCAGCTCGTCACGCCGACCTCTAACGAGCCCATAAACACGGTGACGCAGATAGGCGGCCAAGTCTTCAAGACCGGTGCGCTACACAAGATGCCCGCACAATTGCGAGCGCGACTTCTTCGACCCGATCCGGACAAACGCACGGTGCTGCCGCTCTTCAGAAGGCTCTTCGCGGCGGGCATCCTCAGCTGTTACTCGGCCTTCGGCCAGCCCCGGCACATCATGGTCTTCGAGGGGCTGATCAAGGACCAATGCGAGTGAAGTGCCCGCGGCTGTCTGCGTGCTCTTTCGGGAGGCCGTCGACGACCCTGAGGACGACGGTCCTGGTTCCGCCGTCACCCGACGCGGACGGGTTTACTTGCTGTGCTTCGCGATGAGCTCGCGGACGGTGGGGACGAGTTCACTTGGCACTTCCATGACCGTCTGGCCGGGCGTGTCGAAAGCTGCCTCGTCTTCAGCAACACCTTCGGCCTCGGACTGCGTCTCGTAGTGGGCCAGAACCTTCTGGACCCTCTCCTCGTCCCAACCGGTGGGGAACGAACTCTTGGTCATTGGTCTATTTCTTCCGTCGACGGCGCTTGTAGGCCGTCAAGGGATTGCCTTCCAAAGTATATGCCGTAATCACGAAGACGCGGTCGGGCTCGGAGTCCGGGACGTAGATGACCCTCAGATAGCGACCAGCCTCGGTTCTGCCCAGCGCGATGCGGGCTCCGTCGGTGCCCAGCCGATCCTCTCCCGGCTCGCTCAGCACGTCCTCTACCTCGGATTCCGTGACGCTGTGGCCGTAGATGTGGGGCTGGCCGGTGCGAGAGTCGAAGTAGAAGCGGAGACGCATCGAGGGCGAAGCTCCTCCTACGCGACAGGGCCTGCGCCCAGCCGTCGCTTGGCACTTGTCCGTCGAGATCGGGCGGAGGCACGGCCGAAAGCGATAACCTCCGCACGCTTCACCTCGCCGGTCGCGAGGGTCTCGACGTAGTTGGACCAGGCGACTAAGGCCGAACGGATCTCGGGCAGCCGATCGAAACGATCGTAGATCCCGCTCACGGCGATCGTGCCGGCGATGGCCTTGTGGCCGAGGATCCGGCTCACGGTGCTCTCGGACGCGCCGAGGCGGGCGCAACCTGTGGCGCATGTCCCCCGCAGGTCATGCAGCGTGAAGTCGAGGCCGGAAGCCTCGCGGAGGATCTCGGTCCAGCGTGCTGGGTTGTTCGCCAAGGAGGCGCCACGCTTTCCAACGAAGACCCACGGGCTGTGACTGGTGATCGGGCGCAGACGGGCAAGGATGGTAAGGGCCAGCGGAGGTAGCGGGACGACCTGGGTTCGGCCGCCCTTGCGGAACATCCCCGGGACGGTCCAACTCTTGGCGTGCTCATCGATGTCCGACCAGCGCATATTCAAGGTCTCACTACGGCGGGTTCCGAGCAGGAGCAGGAGTTTGACCGCGCCACAGATGACGAGCCGCGGGGCCTTCTTGCCGCTCTCGAGGACCGGATCGGTGGCGCCGGCGGCGATCGCATCGACCGTTTCCCAAAGCTTCTTGATCTCGTTGTCGGCGAGGACACGTTCTCGGGGGCGCTCGGGACGGAGCCGTTGAAGGCCGGCCGTGGGATCACGCTCGATCAGCTCCTCGCGCAGGCCTCAACGGAACGCCGCTCGAACCAGCGCTAGGACCCGATTGGCCCGAATCGGGGTTTTGCGGGCGATGCCCTCGAGGAAGGCGCGCAGCTCACCACGAGCCACTCGCTGGGCGGCCTGCTGGCCCAAGGGCGACTCCTGAACGACGGCCCTGAGCGTGCGCCGGTAGTCGCCGTTCGTAGCGGCGCTTCGCCGGCCTTCGCCCGCCTCGATGTAGTCCTTGACGAGCGTGGTCACGGTCGGCGCATCGCGAGCTTCTCGCTTGGCTGAGGCTGGGTCATGCCCAAGAGCGGCCTCGCGCAGCGCCTCGCGCGCGAGCTGCCGCGCGTCGGCCAGGGTGAGGAGCGGCAGCGTGCCGAGAGTCGCACGACGCAAACGCGGCCCGACGCGATAGAACACGCACGCCGTGCGCCGGCCGTTGGGCGTCACGCGAATGCAGAAGCCATGGAGGTCCTCGTCGAACAGCTCAAGGCGACCCGACGCGGGCGGTCGCAGGGCCTCGACGGTGCGAGCGGTCAGCTTGACAGTCGGCATGATCGGCTCTGCGAGACAAGCGCTGGGCAAAAGTCAGCGAGTCCCGCGGGGTAACACTCGGGTAACAACGCGACCTGAACTACCCGCGACTCCATGGAACTGATGGAACCACGTTCCACCCGCCAACAGCAAGGGTCTTCTGTGGGTTAGCGTTTCACGATGTTCCCTGGCGTTCCAGGGCGTTCACCCCAAACACGGATTCGTAATCAGCAGGTCCACGGTTCAAATCCGTGCGCCGGCTCCATCTGATCAACGACTTGTCCGTGAGGCGCTCCAGCGCACGGCGTTGAGTTCGATTGACAGTCACGACCGCCTGCATTCAAATCACTTGCGGCGAGTAGCTTAGATGTTGCGGCACCAATACATGGTCTTCTTTGCGCCCATCCTGCTTGCGCTGACGGCGAGCGGCCAAGATCGCGGCGGCGACATTGCGGGACTTCAGCAGATGTACGACGGAAAGATGTCGCCGGACGTCGCTGTTGCTACGTTTTCGCATACGGAATGCCTGCTGCCCGTCCGCATCGTGCATCGTGGCGAATCGGCACGACCCCTCCCCCGGCGCGTCAAGCCGTTTCCGGAGATCCGTTTCGAGGATCACGGAAAGAGCTTCGATCTGTACGACTACTTGGCTAGCAACCGGGTGGCGGGGCTCCTGGTCCTCAAGGACGGAGAGATTGCTTTTGAAGACTACGAGCTCGGCATTGGGCCGGACACCCACTGGGCGTCTTTCTCGGTGGCCAAGTCCGTTGCTTCGACACTCGTCGGTGCTGGGCTAGTGGACGGCTTGATTTCGAGCCTGGATGATCCGGTCGTCCGCTATGTCCCAGCCCTGCGGGGCGGAGCGTACGAGGGTGTCAGCATCCGCCAGGTCCTGACCATGAGCTCTGGTTTGTGCTGGGATGAAACGTACGCCGATCCCAAGTCCGATCGTCGAAAGGTCTTGGAATTGCAGATCGCACCGAAGGCCGGCGCCGTGCTGCGCTACATGAGTTCGCTGTCGCGTTGCGCCGCTGCAGGCTCCATCTGGAACTACAACACTGGCGAGACTTATGTGCTCGGAGCAGTGGTTGAAGGCGCGACTCACAGGCCATTGACGCAATATCTGACGGAGAAGATCTGGTCCAAGGCCGGCATGGAGCAGGACGCCACGTGGTGGGTCGACGGGTCCAATGGGCCGACCTGGGCTGGCGGCGGCATTGGTGCAACGCTTCGCGACTACGGCCGCTTCGGGTTGATCGCCGCGGACAGCGGCCGCGTGAATGGACGATCGATCGTTCCGGATGGCTGGTTCGATGAAGCGGGCGCGCCGCACAGCATTGGCGCGAAGACGGTGGACTACGGATACATGTGGTGGATTCCGCCGCAGACCGATCCAATGCACATCGGCGCGTTTGAGGCGATAGGAATCTTCGGTCAATACATGTACGTAAGTCCGCGCGAACGATTGGTCATCGTCGTGCTCAGCGCTCGATCCAAGACGACCCGCGCCACGCGATACGACCTGGATGACGACGCCTTCTTCTCGGCGGTGGCGACGGCCTTGCACTAGCCTGTGCTCCGCGAGCAGGACTTCGCCCAGTTCGAGCTGGAGCGTGCCGTGGGGATCCTCGACAACGTTGCACGGCAACTCAAGTAGTGGCCGTAGCATCACCGATATCACCAGCGAAGACCGGTTTCGTGTGGGGAGCGCTCTTGCCTGCGCAACCCGCAGCTGCGCGCGGTGCCCACCGGCCGCTGACCTGCGGCGATCATCGCGTCTATTCCGCGAACGCGTCCCCGACTGGCAGCGCCAGCGAGGACGTGTTCGCGTGCGCCATGTTTGACGTGACAGCGATGACGATGCCGTTGTCGCGCCGTCATCAGCGACATCACGCTGCCACCGGCGAGCTCACCGTTGACGCTGTCGGCGTTCGTCGCCAGCGCGAAGCGCACGAGATCGGACGGCGTGGAATAGAACGCCATCCCGTTCGCGCAACAGGCCAGGTCGCGCATGTACATCAGTCGTCGTCCACGGCGGGGATTGTCATCGGATCTCGGGACGTAGAACGTCGCGCGATCGCCCGGCAGCGGGTACTCCGCGGGCATGAGACCGAGCGGCTGCAGACGACGTGGCGGAGGAGCGTGAGGGGCGGGAAGTCCTCTCCCTCCTCGCCGATCGCTTCAGGGCTCCATTCTTTCGCCGCATCAGCCCCGTGTTGGTCAGCCCGAGCGACGCGACGGCGGCGGTGACCGCGGGCGCCGCCGTGCCGATGTTGAATCGCGTATCCGGCGTGACGGGCGCCCGCGTGACGACGTCCCTCCATCCGAACCCTTCGGCCCAGACGATGGTGCCGCCGGCACCGACCGCGACGGACACCCCGGGCAGGTTCTGCTCCAGTATGGCCGCGCGCACGAGCTCCCGCGCGCGCTCGACCGGCCGCCGCATATTGCGGCGCCGGCGCCGAACGGACGACCGACGGCACCTCCTGCGCCTGCGGGAAGAGAGGGGCAGTCACGGCAGCCCGCATGGATCAGAAATGCCGCGACCGCGGCCATGACGACGCCGATGGCAAGCGCGGTGCGGGCAGCCCACGTCGGGAGCCGGTTGCGCGCGGCCCTCACGCCGAGCACGACTCCGACCACCATCAGCAGCATGCCGAGGACTGGGGTCGCCCGGCTTGTCGTCGGCCATGGCTACATAGATTCCCATCGCCGCGCTGGCCAGGCCGAGGGCGACAGGGGTGAATGCCTTCACGGGGTCCATCCCGGTGGTTGTCATGCCCGCAGTGTACGGAGGCCCTGCCGCAAGTCCTCACGAAACCGTGAGCGGCCGATGAGATTCGGGTGAATGCCGCGAAAGCCTCTGTTGCCTTCGGAGCTAGACGCTGCCGTCTCCGGCGAAACGAGCCTGGACCACGAATCCGCGGCCCGAGTGGGTGGTGAGCGTCCGCATGTCGTGCCGTTGCGGCGGTTCAGTACATCTCGTGCCTGGCAAACGGGGAGCAGGAGAATCCTGTCTTCGCGCCGTGGACCCGCGATGGTGGTTGCGGACCGCCGGCTCTCTGGGAATTCGCAGGGCATCTCTACAGGCATCGCTGGCTGGAGCCCAACGTGCGCTTCCTCGCGACGGCCCTCCGGGCGAACAGGGTGACCGAGGTGCTTCAGAGAGCTATCGCGCAGCTAGCGACCGAGGCCGAGGGAGACCTCGCGAATCGGATTTTGACCGGGGTCGCCGCTCGCACCGCTGTTCTCGTGCATCGCTGCGAGGGGCTTCCACTCGTCCTGGCAGAGGGCACGCAGCCCGGCGTTCTGCCCGAGTGGTCTCGCTCCGCGACAGGCTGAGACCTCCGCGGCGGCGGGCGGGGCCCACGGGACCGCCGACCGCGTCTCGCTACGGCTTCGCGGCCCGAGCCTCCACGGCGCTGAGCAGCGCGTCCAGATCGGCTCGCGAGAAGAAGCGCCCATTGGCCACTACCGCCCGGATCCTCCGAGTGCTCCCGATGTCGTCCAGCGGATTGGCGTCGAGGAGCACGAGGTCGGCCATCTTTCCGGTCTCCACTCGGCCCAGGCGATCGGACATCGAGAGGTACTCCGCCGGCAGCAGGGTCGCGCTCCGTAGCGCCTCCAGGGGCGTGAAGCCCGCCATCACCAGCAGCCCCAGCTCGTCGTGGAGGCTGAACCCGGGAAACACGTGGACCCCCGCTACGGTGTCCGTTCCTGCGAGGAAGGGAACCCCGGCGCGATGGAGCGCCGCCACCACCTCGAGCTCCTTGGCGACGAAGCGCTTCCGCGTCGGCAGGTCGTCCACGTTGAACTCCCCGGTGACCTGCTCAAAGAAGCGCTTCCAGGTACCGTCCCTCCAGCTCGCGGGCGCGTACTTGGCGAGCGGGTCGTGGGCAAGGTCGCGCTCTTCGATCAAGTTGCCGCCCCGTTCCCAGACGAGGGTGGGGCACTGCCACGTCCGGTTCCGGGCCAGCAGCGCCGAGAGGGCGGCGAACCTCGCCTCGTCGAAGCTGCGCAGGAACCGCCCTGGGCTCTTGTCACCCTTCAGGAACTCGTCCTCGAGCGGCGAGCTGCCCTCGAAGATCCCGATCAGGTGCTCGAAGCTCTTCTGGCCCGCGCTCGACATGTCGGCAGCGCGAACGGCGTCGGGGACGTGGCCGGCGAAGGGGATCCCCGCCTTCCGCGCCTCATCGGCGATGGCCAACGCCGCGTCGCGGGGGATCAGGGACTGGAGCTTGATGAAATCGACACCGCGGTTGGCGAGATCGCGCACGGCGCGCCGGCCGTCCTCGGGCGTGGCGACGGGCACGGAGCTCGGAAAGCGCGGCTTGGGGCCGTCCAGCATGGGCCCGCAGATCACCATCCTCGGGCCCAACAGGGAGCCCTCTCCGATCGCCTTGCGCCATTCGAGGAGAACGTCGAGCTCCCCGCCCATGTCGCGGACGCCCGTGATGCCGTTCGCCACGAAAAGGGGGAGTGCTATATCGCGGCCCCCGGGGAACCAGTCACCGAAGGCCGTGTGGACGTGCATGTCCCAGAGCCCCGGGATCAGGAACTTGCCGGTCGCCTCGACGACACGCGCGCCGGAGGGGATGCGCAGGTTCGATCGCCGGTCCAGCCCGGTGATCCTGTTCCCCTCGATGAGCACCGACAGTCCTGGCGATGTGCGCCCGCTCTCGACATCGATGACCGTGACGCCGTCGAGGACCAGGGCGGGCTCCTGAGCCGCTGCGCCGCCGCTCGGCGCCAGGAGCAGCGCGCACGCGACCGGTAGGAGGGATCTCATGCGCGGGAGTGTAAGCCCGCGAGGCCAGGCGGCGCTCACTCGGCGATCGCCCTTTTGAGGGGATTGGCGCTACAACGTGGCACAATCGGCGGCACGATGGGAGACGCGGTATGGACTGGCTGACGGACCCGCAGGTCTGGATCGCGTTCCTGACGCTCGCGGCGCTCGAGATCGTTCTCGGGATCGACAACATCGTCTTCATCTCGATCCTGGTCGACAAGCTGCCGGCGGCGCAGCGGCCCGGGGCGTACCGGATCGGTCTGGCGCTCGCGATGGTCATGCGCATCCTTCTGCTGCTCTCGCTCTCCTGGATCATGGGCCTGACGGAGCCCCTGCTCACGCTGCCGCTCGCGGGCGAGGTGAGCGGGCGCGACCTCGTGCTGATCGTCGGCGGGCTCTTCCTCGTCGCGAAGAGCACCCACGAGATCCACGGCAAGCTCGAAGGCGCCGAGGGCGAGAAGTCGGCCCGCGCTCGCGGCCTCCTACCGGGCGGTCCTGGCGCAGATCGTGGCTCTCGACATCGTGTTCTCGCTGGATTCCGTCATCACCGCCGTCGGCATGGTGCAGCAGGTCGCCATCATGATCGCCGCCGTCGTCGCGGCCGTGCTGGTGATGATGGCCTTCGCGAAGGCCATCGGCGAGTTCGTCACGCGCCGGCCCACCATCAAGATGCTGGCGCTGGCGTTCCTGCTGGCCATCGGCGTGATGCTGATGGCCGACGGGTTCGGACACCACGTGCCGAAGGGCTACCTCTACTTCGCGATGGCCTTTTCGCTGTTCGTCGAGATGCTGAACCTGAAGGCGGGCCACCGGGAGGGCCGCCCGTCCACCTTCGCCGGCCGTACGTGTCGGCCCAAGAACGCAAATGACTCGAGGAGAACGACCGATGACCCAAGACGCTGCCCGCACGAACCCATCCGAAGCCGCCCGTGATGCGCCTCCTTCTCGTCGCTCTGGCCGTGGCAGGCGCGGCTTCGGTGGCGCCCGTGACGGCCGCCGACACGGTGGCGTTGTCGGTCGACCCGACCAAGCCCGGCGCCAAGATCGACCGCAACATCTTCGGCCAGTTCGCCGAGCACCTCGGCCACGGCGTCTACGAGGGAGTCTGGGTTGGCCCGGACTCGAAGATCCCCAACACCAGGGGCATCCGCAACGACGTGGTCGCCGCGCTCAAGGCACTCAAGGTGCCGAACGTGCGCTGGCCGGGCGGGCTGCTTCGCGGACGAGTACCACTGGCGGAAAGGCATCGGGCCCAAGCGCCCGGTCACCCTCAACCCCAACTGGGGCGGCGTGACGGAGCCCAACGCGTTCGGCACCCACGAGTTCATGGACTTCCTCGACCAGATCGGCAGCCGGGCCTACGTCTCCGTCAACCTGGGCTCGGGGACTCGGCAGGAGGCGGCGGAGTGGCTCGAGTACATGACGGCCGCGCAGCCGACGACACTGGCCCAGGAGCGCGCCGCCAACGGACACGCGGCTCCCTGGGAGGTCCCTTATCTCGGCATCGGCAACGAGAGCTGGGACTGCGGCGGCAACATGACGCCGGAGGAGTACCTGAGCCAGCTCAAGAGCTACAGCCGCTTCGCCAGGAACTTCAACCCGGCGCAGCAGCCGGAAGCGCAACGCATGCTCAAGATCGCCGTGGGTCCCGGTGGCGGCGAGCCGCGCTGGACGGAGTGGACCGAGGCCGTCATGAAGGCGTGGCAGGGGCACACGTGGAGCTGGGACATGGACGGCCTGTCGCTGCACAACTACACCGTGGTGAAGTGGCCCCCGGCGTACAAGTCGGTCGGGTTCGGCGAGACCGAGTACGGCGAGATCCTCAAGTCCACTCTGGAGACCGACCACCTCATCGCGACGCACTCCGCGATCATGGACAAGTACGACCCGCAGAAGAAGATCGCGCTCGTCGTCGACGAGTGGGGCGCCTGGTATGCGCCGCTCCCCGGCAGCAACCCCGGCTTCCTCGTCCAGCAGAACAGCCTGCGCGACGCCGTCCTGGCGGCGCTCAACCTGAACGTCTTCGCCCGCCATGCCGACCGCGTGCGCATGGCCAACATCGCCCAGATGGTCAACGTGCTCCAGGCGATGATCCTGACCGACAAGGAGAAGATGGTCCTCACGCCGACCTATCACGTGTTCAAGATGTACCTTCCGTTCCAGGACGCCACCTTCGTGCCGGTGACCTTCGATGCCGGCGCCTACACCCACGGCTCCGTCACCCTGCCGCGGTGGACGCGATCGCCGCCAAGGACACCGCCGGCAAGCTCTGGCTGGCGATCACCAACCTCGATCCCAATCGCTCCCGTCGCGGTCGAGGCGAGCCTGGCCGGCGTCGTCGGCCAAGGCGGCCGCCGGACAGACCCTGACCGCGCCGAGCGTCGACAGCGTCAACACGTTCGATGCACCCAACACCGTCGTGCCGAAGCCGGTGTCAGCAAAGGTGCAGAACGGGAAACTGGCCCTGACGCTCGAGCCCAAGTCGGTGACGGTGATCTCCGTGGAATAGCGTCCCGACCTCGCAAGAAACCCCGACAGGAGGATTAGGTTGAAACCTGATCGGTTGTTGATGGCCTTGCTCTGGCTCACCTGTTCCGCGTCATTCGCACAGCAGCAGGGCACCGCGCCCTACCTGGACCCGAGCCTGCCCGCGGAGCGTCGCGCGGCGGATCTCGTGTCCCGCCTGACGCTGGAGGAGAAGGTGCTCCAGATGCAGAGCACCGCTCCCGCGATTCCGCGCCTCGGTGTCGCGGCCTACAACTGGTGGAACGAGGCGCTCCACGGAGTCGCCCAGGGCCGCGCCACTGTCTTCCCGCAGGCGATCGGCCTGGCCGCCACCTGGGACACCGACCTGATGCACCGGGTGGCCGATATCATCTCGACCGAGGCACGCGCCAAGTACAACGACGCCCAGACGCGCCCTGCCCCTTCCGGGGCGAACGCGCTGGCGACCCTTCCGGGCCGCACCGCCGGCCTGACGTACTGGTCGCCGAACGTCAACATCTTCCGGGATCCCCGTTGGGGACGAGGCCAGGAGACCTACGGAGAGGACCCGTATCTGACCGGCCGCATGGCGGTCGCGTTCGTCACCGGGATGCAGGGAGACGACCCCCGGTACCTGAAGGTCGTCTCCACGCCGAAGCACTACGCGGTGCACAGCGGTCCGGAGCCGGAACGGCACGGCTTCGACGCGAAGGTGAGCGAGTACGACATCGTCAACACGTATCTGCCTGCCTTCCGGGCGGCGGTGGTCGAGGGCAAGGCCGACTCGATCATGTGCGTCTACAACTCGGTGAACGGGGCGCCCGGGTGCGCGAGCGCGGACCTGCTCCAGAAGCGGCTGCGCGAGCAATGGGGCTTCAAGGGCTACGTCGTGAGCGACTGCGGCGCCGTGGACGACATCTACCGGAACCACAAGTACGTCCCGACGCAGGGCGCGGCGGCCGTGGCGGCTGTCCGGGCGGGGACGGACCTCACCTGCGGTACCGAGTACCGGACGCTCGTCGACGAGGTGCGGGCCGGCCGCATCAGCGAGGCCGAGATCGACCGCGCGTTGGCGCGGCTCTTCGTGGCGCGGGTGCGCCTCGGCATGTTCGATCCGAAGGAGCAGGTCCCGTTCTCGAAGATCGAGATCTCCGAGAACGACTCGAGCGCGCACCGGGTGGTCGCCCGGGACGCCGAGCGAGCTGCGATCGTCCTGCTGAAGAACGAGGGTGGCGTCCTGCCCCTGAGCCAGTCCGTCAAGAGGATCGCGGTCGTCGGCCCCTCGGCGGCCGATCCCGTCGCGCTCCTGGGGAACTACAACGGCATCTCTTCCCGGCAGGTGACCCCGCTCGAGGGGATCGAGCGCCAGTTCCCAGCCGCCGAGGTGCGGTACGCGCTCGGCGCGACCTACACGGCCGCCACTCCCGCGCTCGTTCCGTCGACCTTCCTCGTGCCGCCCGAGGGCATGGAGCCCGGCATCCTCGTCGAGTACTTCGATAACCCCGACCTCCAGGGAGAACCCAAGCTCCGCCGGCGCGAGCCGCGGCCCTACTTCGACATGGGGATGGAGGACCCCGCCGTGGTCGCGGCCGTCGGTCACGAGAAGTACTCGGTGCGCTGGACGGCCACGCTGACGCCGCCCGCGAGCGGCGAGTTCGAGGTGACCGTGCGCACGGGCATGTGGAACTGGACGGCCACGGCGCGCCTGTTCGTCGACGACAAGGAGCTGACCGTCGTCGGCGGTCCTTCCACCCAGGCGACCTCGACCCAAGCGGCGCCGGGACCGCGGCGGCCCGTGCGCGTGCGGCTGGCCATGGAGGCCGGCCGGAAGTACGCCCTTCGCGTCGAGTATCGCCAGACGGGCGCGGGCGGCACGATCCAGCTCGCCTGGACACCGCCCCCGGACGCCACGCTCTCCGAGGCCAAGGCCCTTGTGGAGGGCTCCGACGTCGCGGTCCTTTTCGTCGGACTGAGCTCCGAGCTGGAGGGGGAGGAGATGCGGGGCGTGAACATCCCCGGCTTCCTCGGCGGCGATCGAACCAGCCTGGACCTGCCCGAGCCGCAGGAGGCGCTCGTGAAGGGGGCCATAGCGACCGGAAAGCCGGTGGTCGTCGTCCTGACCAGCGGCAGCGCCGTCGCCATCCGCTCGGCCTCGGAGGGCGCTTCCGCCGTGCTCGCGGCGTGGTACGGCGGCGAGGAGGCGGGCACGGCCATCGCCGAGACCCTGGCCGGAGTCAACAACCCGGCAGGCCGGCTGCCGGTGACGTTCTACAAGAACGTGGAGCAACTGCCCGCGTTCACGGACTACGCCATGAAGGGCCGCACTTACCGGTACTTCGAGGGCGAGCCCCTGTACCCGTTCGGCTTCGGGTTGAGCTACTCGGCCTTCGAGTATTCGGGCCTCGTCGCAAGGCGGACGGCAAACGGCGCCGAGATCCGCGCCACCGTCAAGAACACCTCGACCCGGGACGGCGACGAGGTCGTTCAGCTCTACGTCGGCGGAGGGTCCGAAGAAGGAGCGCCCATCCGAAATCTGCGCGGGTTCCAGCGGATCCACCTGCGGGCGAGTGAGAGCCGCGAGGTGACGTTCACGCTCGGCGCCGACGAAACGCCGAAGTCCGCGGTGGAGGTCAGCGTCGGCGGCGGACAGCCCATGGCCCACGCTCCGCACGTACGGGGACGATTGTAGAGGGGAGAAGACACATGAAGCTGCTCTGGTTGGCGATTGCGCTCGTCGCCTCGTCCTCTTCGCGGTCGGCCCTTGCGCAGGTCGCGCCAGGCGAGTCCGCCTGCGCAGCTCTCCGGCAACTTCAGGTGCCGGGCGCTGCATTGTCGGACGTCACGACGGAATGGTTCACGGCCGGTTCCCCCCCGCCGCAGGAGCCGCCTTGGGTGCCTCCGCTCGCCGTCTCGATGCCAGCCTACTGCCGTCTGAGCGCGACGCTCGACCGCCGCACCGGCGCGGACGGCAGGAGCTACGGCATTGGCTTCGCGCTCGCGCTCCCCGCCGAATGGAACGGACGCTTCCTTTTCCAGGGCGGCGGCGGCCTGAACGGCACCGTGGCGCCGCCACTCGGACGGACGGGGCAGGGGGATGCGGCGCTGGCCCGCGGCTTCGCCGTCGTCACGACCGACACCGGGCACCGAGGCGAGGCCTTCGACGCGTCCTTCATGGCGGAGCAGCAGGCGAGCCTGGACTTCGCCTACCAGGCGGTCGGGCGCGTGGCCGTGCTCGCGCGGCAGATCGTCGCGCAGCACTACGGCAAGCCCGCCGCGCATGCCTACTTCATGGGCTGCTCCACCGGCGGGCGCGAGGGCATGCTGATGGCGCAGCGCTATCCCACCTACTTCGACGGCATCGTCGTCGGCGCGCCGGCCATGCGCACGAGCTTCTCCGGCATCGGAGACGAGTGGGTCGCGACGATGCTGAACCGCGTGGCGCCGCTCGACGGCTCGGGAAAGCCCGACGCGCATCGCGCATTCTCCGATGCCGATCGGAAGGCGGTGGTCGACGGTCTGCTCGCCTCTTGCGACGCCGCCGATGGCCTGCGCGACGGTATGGTGTCCGATCCGATCGGGTGCCGATTCGATCCCGCCTCTCTCCTTTGCGCGGGGCCGAAGGCGGAAGGCTGCCTCTCGCGGCCGCAGGCCGAGGCCCTGACGAAGGCGTTCGCCGGTCCGAGGGATTCGAAGGGGCGCCAAGTGTATCCGGGCTTCGCGTTCGACACGGGCATCGTCGCCACTCAGGGCATCCCGGGGCTGCTCGCCGGCAGCATGAACCCTGTGGGCCCGCCGTTCACGGCGACCGAGATGGACGTGGACAAACGCGCCGAGGACGCAACCGCCCAGGCACAGATGCTGCTGACGGCGACCTCGAGCTGGACCAACCTCAACACGTTCTCGAGTCGCGGCGGAAAGCTCATCTTCTTCCACGGCGTCAGCGACCCGTGGTTCTCGGCCCTCGACACGGTCGACTACTACGAGCGGATGACGCGAGCGAACGGCGGTCCGTCCGTGGTCACCGGCTGGAGCCGGCTCTTCCTGGTTCCGGGGATGGGCCACTGTGGCGGCGGACCGGCAACGCTCGACACCTTCGACATGCTGGGCGCGGTCGTCGGCTGGGTCGAGAACCAGAAACCTCCGCAGACCATCCGCGCCACCGGCCGCACCTGGCCCGAACGCAGCCGGCCCCTGTGCCCCTACCCGTCGCACGCGCAATACAAGGGGACGGGCGACGTGGAGGATGCCGCGTCCTTCGAGTGCCGCTAGCCGGAAGGGCGCCAAGCTTGGAGCGATGGGCACCGAGGAGTGGCGCGAGCCGGGAGGCCGACTGTGGCTAGACGGGCATCATGGACGTGTATCGTGACGGGGGCGCTGGCGGCCGCCGTGTCGGGATCGGGCCCCTGCGTCGCCGCCGAGCCCTCTCCTCGCCTCCATCTTCCAGGATCACGCCGTCCTGCAGCGTGACCGGCCGATCGCCGTGTGGGGAAGCGCCACGGAGGGCGAAAGGGCATCCGCCACCCGCGGATCAGTCCGAGCGTGGCTGTGGTGGCGGCGGCGGCCGTGACGCTGCTGACCATTCTCAAGCGGAGTGGAGGGCTCTTTTGGTTCCAAGCCGCTCTGCTCTGGCCCACCTGGTATATCGCCGCGACGGCTGCGAGAGCCGGGACCAATCGAGAAAAGGAGAGAACCACATGACCTCGAAGATCCGCCGAATGGTGCTGCCGGTTCCGTTGGCCCTGGCGGAGACCGCCGCGGCCTTCGTGCCCGAACCGAAGCGGCACATTCAGGTCGGGGAAAGCGGCGAAGTTCCTCCCCATCGCCCGAGAGGCCCTGGAGGCGCTGGCCGAGGCCCCCGACGCCGAGCTCGTCCGGGTCGAGGAGCGGAAGCAGCAGGTCGTGATCACCAAGGTGGGCCGCTCGCTGCATGTCCAGGTCGAGGACAACAGCGAGGAGGTCGAGGTGAACGTCCCGATCGAGATGGCGCTCGAGGTGATCGGGCCGGACGGGACGATCTCCCCCTCTCGGGCCATCGGCGCCCTCCGGCACGCCCGGCTGAGCAAGCTGGTCAAGGGCCATTTTCATCCTGATGGACGTCTGGCACTGCTCCGGTTGCCGTTCTTCCTCTGCGACGATGGGCAGCTTGACTCGGCGGATCGGTGGTCGGTACTGTCGCTCCAGTTTCGGCACCGGCACAAGGTTCAAGCCGTGCGCGGGTCCTGTGAGGTTTCACGCCATGACGGCGACACGGGGCGCTACCCGTTGGCGGTCAAGGTCAGCGACCAGCAGATGGCGGCGGTGAAGATCTACCCCGCGGAATTCCTTGGGGAGTGGAACTACACGATCAAGCCGCTGTCGGCACCTACACAGCCCAACCCCTGTGTCAACGAGAAAGATCTTCTCGAATAGTTTGTCGGTGCCGCCTAATCCGTGACGCTGCGGGTCACCGGCTGAACAGGGCCAACCGAATGGCGGCGGCGATCGGCTGGTAGCCGGCTTGGTTCGGGTGAACGTGATCGCACGTCAAATCAGAGCGCAGGGACCAGGCCGGATCGCCGGCATCTTTCACGGCCGCTTCGACGTCAATCACCGCATCGAAGCTTGGTTCGGCGGCGCTTCGGCGCTTGTCGTGGTTGCGAATCCATTGGTTCACGGCCTGAGCGGTCTGCTTGTTGTTGCCGACGTCCTTGACGGAGTGGCCAATGGGGAGGATTGGAACCCCGAAGATCTGCTTCCCCGCCTGGTGAGCTTTCGTGATGGCCTGCTCGTAGGCGGTCTCGAGGAAGGATGCGTCCACGTGCTCGTAGGAGATGTCGTTCACCCCCATGAGCAACGTCACCCATCGCACCGCTGGAAGCCTCAATAGTTCATCGAGGCGCGACAAGCCACGAAGACCTGCGCCATCGGAGGAAGCCAAGCGCCCCGACCCGATGCCAGCGTTCAAGACGGCCACGGCAGTTCCGTCAGGCAGCGACGGCATCCGTGCCGCGAGCCGATCCGGCCAGTCGCCGTCCGCGTCGACCGCGGAGCAGGCCCCTTCGGTGATCGAGTCGCCGAGCGCGACGATAGCCGCCCCTGGACCGGACGCGAGAACCTGCACCTCGTACACCGCAAATACTTGGCGGGTCGTCGCCGCCCCCGTCAGAGACGTCGCGGAAACCTGGTTGCCCGCGCTGTGATACGAGGTCTTGACCTGCGCGCGCCCCCCCTCGGTCGTCGGAACAAAGGAGCCGGGCACGTACAGGGAGATAGCCAGATCCTGCCCTGCGCTGACAGTCAGTGTGACGGAATCACTCCACAGGTCACTGCCAGCGGGAACGACCGCCGACGAGCGCCCCGCGAACGTGAGCGGACGGTCTGTTCCGCTCGCGATATCGCTGCCGCTGCTGCGGATCGCGACGTGACCAGCGCCAATACCGAGCGACGTCGCGGAGAACCGCTGGCTGAATCGCACCCGCACCTGTGAACCGGCCATGGTCAGGTGCGCCATCACCCGTAGCGTTCGGCCAGTCAGATCCGGAACCGAATCCGTGAACGTATGATCGGTCGTAATTGTGGTGGAAAGCGGCCCCCTTCCAAGCCACGCGGATACCCACGTGGGCGCCTGCGCCTGCGCGGTGGCTGCGATCAACGAGGATGACAGCGCGAGGACGACAATGATCGACGAGCGACGGACGTTTCGTCGGAGCCGTGAACTCATCGGGCGCACCAATAACATCGCAGCTCGTTGACCGGCTCGCCTCCCCGCTCAGAACGAATACTTCAGGCCAAACTGAATCTGGCGCATGGGGAGGGCCGTGGAGGTGATGACGCCGAAACCCTGGTGCGCGGCGTTGGCGGGCGCTCCTGGGAATGCCGCGCCGGCCAGGATATTTCCGTTCGGCGCGCCCCACACCGGATGGTTGAACACGTTGAAGGCTTCGACCCTGGCCTGGATGCGGTGACCTTTCCACAGCCGGAAAGTCTTCGCCAGCGCCGCGTCGATCTGCTGCAGAGGCGGAGTGGTCATCGAATTGCGCCCGACGTCCCCGAATTGGCCCTCCTGAGACAAAACGAACGACGCGGGGTCGTACCACCGACCCGGCGAGGGGTCGGCGACATAGCCGTTGCCCACGCCCGAGAAGCTCGGACGGTCGTTCACCAGGTTGTTGGTGCCCGATTGAACCTTGCCGGCCGAGAGCGTCTGGGGAACGCCGCTCTGGAGCGTGGTGTTC
>CAWGKR010000009.1:0-1040367 GCA_963823195.1 uncultured Acidobacteriota bacterium
GAACGGCATGAGACGCCTCACCAGATACGGGGTCATCGTCGCGGCCGGCATGATCGCGGCTGGCTGTACCGCCGGTTCACAATCCAGCTCGAGCAGCGGCTCGGGCAGCAGCAACAAGGCCGCGAGCAACAGCTCGCTGACCATCTCCAACGAGGCCGGCCAGCTCTGGAGCTGCGGTTTCAATCCGCTCAACCCCACCTTCACGATGCTGTCGTACGGCTTCGTGTACGAGCCGCTCGTCTACGTGAACCCGCTGCAGCAGGGCAAGACCACGCCGATGCTCGCCTCCTCGTACAAGTGGAGCAACGGCAACAAGACGCTCACGTTCACGATCCGCTCCGGGGTCAAGTGGAGCGACGGCACGCCGATGACGGCCAACGACGTGGCCTACACCTTCAACCTGACGAAAAAGAACAGCGCCCTGGACCTGACCGGGGCGTGGTCGGTGCTGTCCAGCGTCACCGCGTCGGGCGACACGGTCACGATGAACTTCAGCAAGGTGGCCGTGCCGTACTTCTACTACATCGCGGACCAGGTGCCGATCGTGCCCGAGCACGTCTTCTCGAAGATAGCCAACCCGGTCACGGACCCGGTCAAGGCCCCGATCGGCACCGGCCCGTTCACGATGAGCAAGTGCACCCCGCAGAACATCACCTACAAGGCCAACCCGAACTACTGGCAGCCGGGCCTGCCGAAGGTCAAGACGATCCAGTACCCGGCCTACACCAGCAACAACACGGCCAACGACGACCTGGCCAACGGGAGCGCGCAGTGGGGTGGCCAGTACATCCCGGGCATCAAGGCGTTCTACACCGCCAAGAGCCCGGACTTCAAATACTGGTTCCCGCCGACGGTCAACGTCACGCTGATCCCGAACCTGACCGACCCCCAGCTCAAGAACCTGAAGGTTCGCCAGGCCATCTCGTACGCGATCAACCGGACCCAGGTCTCCAACACCGGCGAGTCCGGTTACGAGCCGCCCGCGAACCAGACCGGCATCGTCACGCCCACCTTCTCCTCTTCGCTGGACCAGTCGGCGCTGTCGGGCTGGGGCAACGGCTACGACCCGGCCAAGGCGAAGTCCCTGCTGGCGCAGGCCGGCTACCACATGTCCGGCGGGGTCATGACGAACGCGGCCGGGCAGAAGCTGTCCTTCACCGTCAACAACATCGGCGACTACTCCGACTGGGTGGCCTCCATGCAGGTGATCCAGCAGAACCTCAAGGCGGTCGGCATCGTGCTCACCCCGCGCAACCTGTCGAACCCCGACTTCGTCAACGACCTGAACTTCGGCAAGTTCCAGCTCGCCTTCTACGACCAGCAGACGTTCGGCCCGAGCGCGTACTACGAGCTGAACAACTGGCTCAACTCGGCGAACACGGCGCCGGTCGGCAAGCAGGCCGCCACCAACTACGAGCGCTACAGCAACAAGCCAGACCGACGCCCTGCTCGACCAGTACGAGACCACCACGAGCACGTCCGAGCAGCAGAGCATCCTGAACAAGATCCAGCAGGTCATGCTCAGCGACGTGCCGATCATCCCGGTGATCGAGGCGGTGGACTGGTACCAGTACGACACCGGTACCTTCAGCGGCTGGCCCACCCCGGGCAACTCGTACGCCCAGCCGTCGCCGTACGCCTACCCGGACAACGAGCAGGTGCTGCTGCGCCTGTCGCCGAGGTAACCAAGACGCCGCGGGCCGGGGTTCTCCGGCAAGAGCCCCGGCCCGCGGATCCACAAGGCCCCCGATCAGCTCACTGGAGCCGAACGAGCTTGAGATACGCGCTACGCCGCCTCGGTTTCTTCGTCGTCACGCTGTGGATAGCGCTCACCCTCAACTTCTTCCTGCCGCGGCTGATGCCGGGAAATCCCGCGCTGGCCATGATGTCGAAGTTCCACGGCGAGCTCAGCCCGAAGGCGCTGAACGCGCTGGAGATCCTGTTCGGGGTCAACACGCAGGAGAGCCTGCTCTCGCAGTACTTCGGCTACCTGCACCAGATCCTGACCGGCAACTTCGGCACCTCGCTCAGCCAGTACCCGGCCTCGGTCACCTCGGTCATCGGCAGCGCCATCTGGTGGACGCTCGGCCTGGTCGGGGTGGCCACGATCCTGGCCTTCGTGCTCGGCACCGGGCTGGGCATCGTCTCGGCCTGGCGCCGCGGCTCGAAGCTGGACAGCATCGTGCCGCCGACGTTCGTGATCGTCTCGGCGATCCCGTACTTCTGGATAGCCATGGTGCTGGTGCTGATCTTCGGCCTCACCCTGCACTGGTTCCCCAGCCAGGGCGGCTACTACGTGACCACCGACACCCCCGGCCTGAACTTCACCTTCTTCCAGGACGTGGCTCAACCACGCGTTCCTGCCCGCCATCTCGCTGCTGATCGCCACGATCGGCACCTGGATCCTGACCATGCGGAACACGATGATCACCACGCTGGCCGAGGACTACGTGCGGATGGCCCGGGCCAAGGGACTGCCGAACCGGCGCATCATGCTCGACTACGCGGCCCGCAACGCGATCCTGCCCAACCTGACCGGCTTCGCGATGTCGCTGGGCTTCGTGGTCAGCGGCGCGATCCTGATCGAGTACGTGTTCAACTATCCCGGAGTGGGCTTCATGCTGCTGCAGGCCGTGTCCGGCGAGGACTACCCGCTCATGCAGGGCCTGTTCCTGCTGATCACCGTGGCGGTGCTGTTCGCGATCCTGGTCGCCGACATCCTCACCGCGCTGCTCGACCCGCGGACCAGGGCGGCGCCCTAGCCATGGCCATGCCCGTCTCCGGGGTCCCCACCGAGACTTCAGGGGCCCCGCCGCCCAGGCTCCCGAGCTCGGGTCCGGCCGCGCGCTGGGCCGCGATCGGCCGCGCCGTCCGGCGCAACCGCAAGGCCACCGTCGGGCAGCGTCCTGCTGCTGATCTTCATCCTGATCGCGCTGTTCCCCGGCGTCATCGCCCACGACAGCCCGACGCAGGACGCCTATCCCGCCCAGCTGGGGATCTCGACCGCCCACCTGCTCGGCACCAACCACTACGGCCAGGACCTGTTCGCTCAGCTCGTGTACGGCACCAGGAACGTGCTGATCATCGCGTTCGTGGTCGGGCTGGCCACGACCACCATCGCGGTCCTGATCGGGGTGGCCGCCGCCTACCTCGGCGGGCTGACCGACAGCTCGCTCAGCCTGCTGACCGACGTGCTGCTGGTCATCCCGCTGTTCCCGCTGCTCATCGTCATCGCCGCCTACGCGCACGGCGGGACCACGCTCGGTGCTGATCGCTCGCGATCACGCTGACCAGCTGGTCCTATACCGCGCGCCAGCTCCGGTCGCAGGCGCTCACGCTGCGCAACCGGGACTTCCTCGAGGCGGCGCGGGTGCGCGGCGAGCGGTCGCTCTACATCATCGTGGTGGAGCTCATCCCCACCATGACCTCGCTGCTCGTCGCGAGCTTCCTGACCAACGCGCTGTACGCGGTGCTGTTCGCGTCCAGCCTGCAGTTCATCGGCCTCGGCGACCCGAACACGGTGAGCTGGGGCACCACGCTGTACTGGGCGCAGAACAACGCGGCGCTGCAGACCGGCGAGCCGCTGTGGGCGATCGCGCCCGGAGCCTGCATCGCCGTGCTCGGGGCCGCCTTCGCCCTGCTGAACTACGCCTTCGACGAGATCGGCAACCCGGCCCTGCGGCCGGTGCGGAAGGTACGCCGGAAGAAGGTGACGAGCAGCGTGCCGGGAAATAACACTGACCCGCCGATGCTAGAGGTCAGCGGCCTGTCCGTCGACTACATCCTGGACCGGGGGAACGTCCGGGCGGTCGACGACGTGTCGTTCACGGTCAGCCGGGGCGAGTTCCTCGGCATCGTCGGCGAGTCGGGCTGCGGGAAGTCCACGCTGCTGTTCGCCGTGGCCCAGCTGCTCGCTCCCCCGGCCGAGGTGGCGGCCGGCACGGTCACGTTCGACGGGACGAACCTGGTCGGGCTGACCGACGGGCAGCTGTCCGCGATCCGCTGGCGGGACATGTCGGTGGTCATGCAGAGCGCGATGAACGCGCTGAACCCGGTCAAGACCATCGGGGCCCAGTTCAAGGACGCGATGCGGGCGCACGGCAAGTTCACCGGCCGAGGACATCGCCGCCCGGTCCGCCGAGGTGCTCAAGATGGTCGGCATCGACCCGGTGCACCTGGGCAGCTACCCGCACCAGCTGTCCGGCGGGATGCGGCAGCGGTCGATGATCGCGATGGCCATGCTGTTCACCCCGGACCTGGTCATCATGGACGAGCCCACCTCGGCGCTCGACGTGGTGGCGCAGCGCTCGCTGATGGTGCAGATCAAGGAACTGCAGCTGGCGTTCGGCTTCGCGGTCATCTTCGTCACCCACGACATGTCGCTGATCAGCCACTTCTCCGACCGGCTGATGGTGATGTACGCCGGGCAGGTGGACGAGATCGGCGCCACCAAGACGATCTTCGACCGGCCGCTGCACCCCTACACGCAGGGCCTGCTGGAGGCCTTCCCGTCCATCCGCGGCCCGCGCGTCCCGCTCAAGGGGATCCCGGGCAACCCGCCCGACCTGTCCCGCGTGCCGGCCGGCTGCCGGTTCCGGCCGCGCTGCCCGTACGCGGTCGACAAGTGCGCCGAGGTCGCGCCGGACCTGTACCCGCTGGACGGAGCGCTGGTCCGCTGCCTGCGCCGCGAGGACGGGAGCCTGGCGTCATGACCGATGACCTGCCCCGTACTGAGCTGCTGAGGACCGAGCACCTCACCCGGCACTTCAAGATCGGCGGCGCGCTGTCCCGGCGGACGCTGCACGCCGTGGACGACGTCAGCTTCGCGATCGGCGAGCGGGAGATCGTGGCGCTGGCCGGGGAGAGCGGCAGCGGCAAGTCCACCATCGCCCGCGTGCTGGCCCGGATCTACAAGCCGACCTCGGGCGAGGTGTTCTTCGAGGGCAAGCCGCTGTCGTCGATGACCTCGCGGCAGGACCGGCTGCGCTACAGCAGCCTGGTGCCGATGGTGTTCCAGGACCCGTTCAGCTCGATCAACCCGGTGTTCCGGGTCCAGCACGGCGTGCTGCGCAGCCTGAAGCTGCACCGCCCGTCGCTGTCCGCCGCACAGCGGCTCGAGGAGGCGGCCCGGGTCTTCGAGGTGGTCGGGCTGAACCCCGACATGCTGCAGCGGTTCCCCTACGAGCTGAGCGGCGGCCAGCGGCAGCGGGTCGGCTTCGCCCAGGCGCTGGCCATGCGGCCGAAGCTGATCCTGGCCGACGAGCCGGTCTCGATGCTGGACGTGTCGATCCGGATCGGCCTGCTCAACCTGATGGCCAAGCTGCGCGACGAGGAGGGCGTGTCCATCCTGTACATCACCCACGACATCGCCAGCGCGCGGTACGTCGCGGACCGGCTGATCGTGATGTACGCCGGCCAGATCGCCGAGACCGGGCCGATCGAGGACGTGCTCACCCACCCCAGGCACCCGTACACCCAGCTGCTGCTGTCCGCGGTGCCCGATCCGCGCGCGCCGCTGTCGGTGGCGGCCGAGACCGACCGCGGCGAGCCGCCCAGGGTCATCGACCCGACCCCCGGCTGCCGGTTCCGCTGGCGGTGCCCGCTGGCCATCGACACGTGCGCGCAGGTCACGCCGGAGCTGGCCGAGCTGCAGGCCCGGCCACGACGCGGCCTGCCATGTCGCCCAGACCAGCTCCGAGGAAGTGAAGGCCGTGGTAGGAAGGCACTGCCATGAAGCTTGCGGTGATCGGCGGCGGATCCACCTACACGCCCGAGCTCGCGGACGGGATCGGGCGGCTGCTGCCCCAGGTCGACCGACTGCGTGCTGGTCGACCCCGACCCGGACCGGCTGGCCGCGGTCGGGCCGGTGTCGGCCCGGATCATGGCCGCCCACGACCATCCCGCCCGAGGTGCGCTGGACCAGCAACCTGGACGAGGGCGCCGAGGGCGCGGACGCGATCTTGTTCCAGCTCCGGATCGGCGGCCAGGCCGCTCGCCAGCGTGACGAGACCTGGCCGCTGGACTGCGGCTGCGTCGGGCAGGAGACCACGGGGGCCGGCGGGCTGGCCAAGGCGCTGCGTACCGTGCCGGTCGTTCTCGATCTAGCCGAACGGGCTAGCCGTCGGGCTTCGCCCTCCGCTTTCATCATCGACTTCACCAACCCGGTGGGCATCGTCACCCGCGCCCTGCTGACCGCGGGGCACCGCGCGGTCGGCCTGTGCAACGTGGCCATCGGGTTCCAGCGGGAGTTCGCCTCGCTGCTCGGGGTCGGGCCCGCCCGGGTGTCGCTGGGACACGTCGGCCTGAACCACCTGACCTGGGAGCGTTCGGTTCTGCTCGACGGCGTGGACGTGCTGCCCGAGCTGCTGGCCAAGCACGCGGACGAGATCGCGCCGCACACCGGGATGCCCGCCGACTTCATCCGGCACCTGGGCATGGTGCCGTCGTACTACCTGCGCTACTACTACGCCCACGACGCGGTGGTCGAGTCGCTGCGCGGCGCGACGACCCGGGCCGAGGAGGTCGCCCGGCTGGAGGCCGAGCTCCTCGAGCTGTACGCCGACCCGGCGCTGCGACACCAAGCCGCCGCAGCTGGCCCAGCGCGGCGGCGCGTGGTACTCCGAGGCGGCGGTGGACCTGCTCGTCTCGCTCACCGGCGACCGGCACGACGTGCAGGTGGTGAACACGTTCAACCACGGGACGCTGCCGTTCCTGCCGGACGACGCGGTGATCGAGGTGCCGGCCGTGATCGGGTCCGGCGGCGCCGACCCGGTGCTGATCGACCCGGTCGAACCGCTGCTGCGCGGGCTGATCGCGCACGTCTACGCGTACGAGGAGCTCGCGCTCGACGCCGCCCTGCGCGGCGGCCGGGACCGGGTGTACGACGCGCTGCTCGCGCACCCGCTGGTGGGCCAGGCGGACCAGGCGCAGTGCCTGACCGACCGGCTGATCGCGGAGAACGCCAGCTTCCTTTCCTGGACCTAAGGATTCCCCATGATAGCTAATCGTCGTACATGGTCGACTGTAGTCGTGACAGCGGTCGCGGTGACGGGCGCGCTGCTTCAGCCGGCCGCCGCCGGGGCATCCCCAGAGCCCTCCCCCGCAGGTCCGGGTCAACCAGGTCGGCTACCCGTCGTCCGGGCCGAAGGCCGCCTACGCGATGCTGCCGCGCAAGGTCGGCGAGCGTGCGGTTCGAGGTGGTCACGCCGTACGGCGTCGCCTACCGGGGCACCTCCGACCGACGACGTGGGGGCGTGGAACGCCAACTACCAGGCGGTGTACCAGCTCAGCTTCTCCGGATTGACGCCTGCCCGGGGCAGTACCAGGTCAAGCTGCTGTCCCCGGCGCCGGGCGTCCTCCCCCGGGTTCATCATCGGGGACGGCACGCAGCTGTACCGGCAGCTGGTGGACAACTCCGTTCGGTACTTCACTTCTGAGCGGGACGGGCCGGACGTCGTTTCCTCGGTCCTGGACCGGCAGCCCGCCAACCTGACCGACGAGAAGGCCTACGTCTACGCCGACCCGCGCTACGACAGCAACGACAACCTGCTCGGCACGCTGAAGAAGACCGGCGGGCCGGTCGACGTGTCCGGCGGCTGGTTCGACGCGGGCGGCGGCTACGAGAAGTTCGCGTACACCGCCAGCTACGCCGACGCGCTCATGCTGCTGCGCGGCGCGCGACTACCCGAACTCGTACGACATGCTCGCAGCAGGAGGCGGCGTTCGGCCTGCAGTGGATCACCAAGCTGTGGGATCCCGCCCGCAAGGTGCTCTACGCCCAGGTCGGCATCGGCACCGGCAACGCCAGCAACACGATCCAGGGCGACTACAACTTCTGGTTCCTGCCCCAGCAGGAGGACCGGATGAACGTAAAGCCCGGCGGGAACCCGGGGCCCGAGCGCCTACTACGTCAAGTACCGGCCGGTGTTCCCGGCCGCCCCGCCCGGCCAGAAGGTCAGCCCCAACCTGGCGGGCCGGTTCGCCGCCGACTTCGCCCTCGGCGCGCAGCTGGCCGCCGGGCTCCGACCCGGCGCAGGCCGCGCACCTGCTGAGCCTGGCCCGGGGCGTGTACGCGATGGCCAAGACGACCAACGTCGGCCAGCTGGTCACCGCGTTCCCGCACGACTTCTACCCGGCCACCCAGTGGAAGAGCGACATGCTCTGGGGCGCCACCGAGATCGCCCTGGCCGACGAGGCCGCCGGAGCTCCGGCCGCGCGGGTGCGCGCGGACCTGCCGGCCGCGGCGCGGTGGGCCCGGGCGTACATCGCCCAGGGACACGACGACACGTTCAACCTCTACGACACCGGCGCGGTCGCCGAGGCCGAACTGATCCAGGCGATGCGGCAGGCCGGCGACTTCCCGGTCTCGCCGCGCGACGCTGCTGGCCGACATGGCCGCGCAGCTGCGGGCGGGCCAGGCCCAGGCCAAGGGCGACCCGTTCGCGCTCGGCACCCAGCTGGGCGATTCGGACGCCTCGCCGCACGCGTTCGGCCTGTTCATCACCGACGCGCTGTACCAGAAGTACGGCGGCTCTGACCCTTGGGCCGTTCACCTCGTTCGCGCAGCAGCAGCTGAACTTCGCGCTCGGCGCGAACGGCTGGGGCACCTCCTTCGTGGTCGGCGCCGGCACGGTGTTCCCGCACTGCATGCAGAGCGAGATCGCCAACCTGGCGGGCTCGCTCACCGGCCGCGGCAACATCCAGCTGGGCGCGACCACCGACGGGCCGAGCAGCCCGGACAACTTCGCCGGCCTGGGCACCGTCGACGGGATGCGCGCCTGCAGCGCGGGTCACTTCGCGCCGTTCAACACCAAGACCGCCGCCTACGAGGACAACGTGGTCTCCTGGCCCTCGGTCGAGCCCGCCGACGACTACACCGCCAACTCCCTGATGGCGTTCGCCCTGGGCGCGGCTGGCCTTGGCTGAGGCAGGCGGCGCCCAGGCCCGCCGTGCTGGCCATCGACGGGGGCAACAGCAAGACCGACGTGGCCCTGGTGGCCGGGGACGGCACGCTGCTCGCCTCCGCCCGCGGCCCCGGCATCAACGCGCACGAGGTCGGCGTCGACCAGACGGTGCTGATCCTGGACGCGGTGGTCAAGCAGGCCGCGGCGCAGCTGGACCTGACCTGCCCGTCCGGCCCGCTGGCCCGGCACACGGTGGCCTGCCTGGCCAACGCCGACCTGCCGGAAGAGGAGGTGGAGCACGCCACGGCGGTGCAGGCCCAGGGGTGGAGCGAGAGCGCCACCGTGGTCAACGACACCTTCGCCATCCTGCGCTCGGGCCTGCCGGACCGGGGCTGAGCCGCACTGGGGTGTCGCCGTGGTCTGCGGCGCGGGCATCAACGCCGTCGGCGTCGCGCCGGACGGCCGCGTCACCAGGTACCTGGCCCTCGGCACCATCTCGGGCGACTGGGGCGGCGGCTACGGCCTGGGCCTCGAGGTGCTCTGGCACGCGATCCGCGCGGAGGACGGCCGCGGCCCGGACACGGTGCTGGCCGGCTACCTGACCAGCCACTTCGGCGTGGAGCGGGTCGAGGAGGTCACGATCGGCATCCACAAGGGCAAGATCCCCGACGACGACCTGATCGGCCTGGCGCCCATGCTGCTGCGCGCGTCCGACGAGGGCGACGCCGTGGCCCGGCAGGTGGTGGAGCGCCTGGCCGACGAGATCTCGGTCATGGCCATCACCGCGATGCGCCGCCTCGACCTGACCGCCCTGGCCACTCCCGTGGTGCTGGGCGGCGGCGTCATCACCGCGCGGAACCCGCTGCTGATGTCCGGCATCACCCGCCAGCTCGCCGAGGCCGCCCCGGCCGCCGAGGTCCGCGTGATCGACGTCCCGCCGGTGGCCGGCGCGGCCCTGCTCGGCCTGGATCACGTGCACGCCCCCGCCGCCGCCGCGTCCCGCCTGCGCGCCGCCTACGGCATCGCCCGCCCCTGACCCGCCGCCACGCCGGGTAATAAACCGGCAGCCCGCGCCGTGGCGCGGGCTGCCGGGATCAAGCGGGTCAGCGGATGTCGCTCGCGGAGAGCTTGACCACGTGCCAGACGCCGCCCACACCGTTACCGGTCGTCGCCAGCGGCGTCGCTCCCTTGAGCAAGTACAGCGGCATGCCGTCGTAGGTGATCTGCTCGACGCCGCTCGCGTTCTTGACCAGGCCGAACTGGGCCGGGAAGACGTCGGCGGGACCGGCCTGAGGCATGCCCGTGGCCGGGCGGCCAAGCCTCGGCGCAGGCGCCGGTGCAGGTGGGCTTGCCGTTCTTCGTGTCCTTCGAGTAGGTGTAGACCACCTGGTGGCTGGCCTCGGCGAGCACGTAGCCGATGGCGGAATTCTGCACGATCATGACGGTCGTGCCGACCGGCGGGATCGACTGATCGCCGCTGCTCGGCAGCGGGGCCACCGACTTGTGGGCCTTGGGCTTGGGCTTGGTGGTCGTGCCCCGGTGGGTCTTGGTGGCCGTGGCCACGGCGGTCGCCGATGACGCCGTCGTGGCCGGCGCCGACGCGGCGCTGCTCGCCGCGACTCGACGGCGAACCCGCCGCGGTGTTCGAACCCGACCCCCCGCACGCGGCTAGTAGCAGCACCAGTGATCCGAGCCCGGCAGCTGCGGCCAACCCGCTTTTACGCATAACGTCTCTCCAATTCGCAAGGATTACTCTCCCCCGGGAGCCGTCGGCCCGGGAGCGCTGGAACCTCCGGCGCGTCGATCAGCTGGCGCCGCCGACGATGTTGCTCTCGGACATCTTGACCACGTGCCACACGCCGCCGACGCCGTTGCCCTGGGTGATCAGCGGCTTCGCGCCCTTGAAGGTGTACAGCGGCATGCCGTTGTAGGTGACCTGCTTGACGCCGCCCGCGGCGGCGACCGTGCCGAACGTACCAAGGCCTTTGTCAGCCGGGCTCGCCATCGGGTTGCCGCCCGTCACCGGCGGCCAGATCGCGGCGCAGGAGCCGGTGCAGGCTGGCGTGCCGCCCTTGGTGTCCTTGTCGTACACGTAGACGACCTGCCCGTTGGTCAGGGCGAGCACCCAGCCAACGGCGGACTTCTGGACCTGCAGCACGGTCGAACCGGGAGGCGGCACGTTGCTCAGCGCGGCGCTGGTGGCCTGGCCGCCGGGCGGTCGAAGTCGAGGCCGGGTGCTCGATGATCCCGACGATCCCCCGCACGCGGTTAGCAGCAGGACCAGCGAACCGAGCCCAGCAGCCGCTGCAAACCCGCTCTTGCGCATAACGACTCTCCATTCGAGGTTCAGTGTTCCTTGGGGTGCCACCGGGGTCCATCGGCATCCTTAGGGATGCAACCCCGTTCCCAATACGCCGGAAACGTACCAGACTGCCGGGCCGGCCGGCGGCTTCTTAGCCGCTACTTAGTCATCTGGACTCCCTACGGGTTCATCCGGCCGCAGAGCCAGGCGAGGGACAACGGGTAACGATAGTCGATGCCCATGTGCCCGGCCTCGAAAAGCTCGAAGTGCACGAGGTCATCAGCCACTCCGACGTCCCTGAGCGCGGCACGGAACGCCTCGGCGCCGAGGTCGAGGTGGTATTCGTCCCTCGTGCCCGCGTCGATCCAGATGGCCCGCAGCCCGCGCAGCGCGTCCGCGTGGGATGGCACCATCCGCACCGGGTCCCAGTCCAGCCACCGCTGCCACACGGCCGGCCGGAGCGCTCCGGTCGCCGGGTCGAACGGCAGGTCCACGCTACCGTCCTCGTTCGCGGAGAAGCACGCCGCCACGCCGAGCACCGACAGCAGCGACATGTCCTCGTCCTTGGTGAAGGACACCCGGGACCTGAAGTCCCGCCACCAGCGCCAGATGTCGCCGTCGTAGCGGCGCAGGTGCCGGACGGCGGTGGCGAACTCGGGGATGTAGCAGTACTCGTACAGCGTGTCGCCCGCGTGGGTGGCCAGCGCGCCGAACAGGTCCGGCCGGAGCATCGGCGTGATCATCGCGCCGAACCCGCCGCTCGACTTGCCCATGATGGCCCGGTGCGCGACGTCGGGCAGGGTGCGGTACCGCGCGTCCACCCAGGGCACGACCTCGTCGCACAGGTAGGAGTGGTACCGCCCGGTGCCCGGCGAGTCGACGAACTGGCTGCCGCCGTAGCCGGTCCACGCGTCGACGTACACCACGATGGCCGGCGGCGCCTCGCCGCGGGCGAACACCGCGTCGGCGGTCTCGGGGAACGGCTGCCGGTAGGCGGACCGGTTCCGCCACATGGCCACGTGCCCGGTGTAGCCCTGGATGACGTACACCGACGGGTACCTGCGGTCCGGCTCGTCGTCGTACCCCGGCGGCAGGTACACGAGCAGCGGCCGCTCGTGCGGGTCGCCGAGCGGGTTACCGCGCAGCAGTTCGCTGCTGATGACGTGCTCGTCGATGCGGCCGGCGAGATCCGCGGACCAGGGCAGCACGGCGCTCCTCCCAGGGGGGTCTGGGGGGACGGGTCCCCCCAGGATCGGGGGTTCCGGGGGGTCGTCCCCCCGGACTAGCACAGCCTACGACGCCGCGAGGTGGGCCCGGATGGCGGCGGTGACCGGACCGGGCGTCTGGTAGGGAGCCAGGTGCGAGGCTGCCGCGGATGACCCGGAGCCGGGAGTCCGCGATGCCGGCCGCGGTCATCGCGCCCTGCCACGGCGGCGCGGCCTGGTCCTCGGCGCCCGCGATGACCAGCGTGGGCGCCTTGATCGCGCCGAGCGCGGGCCGCAGGTCCATCCCGGCGATGGCCTCGCCGCAGCCCGCGTAGCCCACCGGGTCGGTGCCGTGCAGCATGTCCACGACGAAGGCGACCGGCCGCGGGCTGCCGGGCGATGAAGTCCGGGGTGAACCAGCGCGGCGGGACCATCTCGCTGATCGCGGCCATCCCGCCGGAGCGCACCAGCGCGGCCCGGTCCAGCCAGGATTGCCGCGACGGCATCGGGGTGATCGCCGCGCAGCACACCACGAGGGAGGAGATCCGCTCCGGCGCGTTGGCGGCGAGCCACAGCCCGATCATCCCGCCGATGCGAGATGCCGCAGTAGGCGGCCGTGGTCGACGCCGTGCTCGCGCATGAGGCCGAGCACGTCGGTGCCGAGTTCGGCGATGGAGTAGGGACCGGGCGGGGCGTCCGACTGCGCGCCGGGCGCCCCGTGGCCGCGCAGCTCGAACCTGAGCAGCCGGAAGTCCTCGCGCCAGGACCCGGGCCTGGGCGTCCCAGATGGCCCGGGTGGTGCCGATCGGGTTGGCCAGGATCGACGCACGGGTGCGCCGTCCGGCCCCTCCATCGAGGCGACCAGGCGGACCTCAGACATCGAAGAAGACTGTCTCGCGCTCACCCTGCAGGTGGATGTCGAACCTGAGCTGGCCCTCCGGCTCGGGCACGGCGATGAGCGTGGCCCGCCGCTTCGGCGCGCCGATGGAGCACAGCACCGGGTCCGCGGCGTTGGCGGCCATCTCGTCGGGGAAGTACATGCGGGTGACCACCCGGTCGAGCAGGCCGCGGGCGAACACCGACACGTCCAGGTGCGGCGCCTCGATGCTGCCGTCGGGGGCGGGCAGCGGGCCGGGCTTGAGCGTGACGATGCGGTACGAGCCGTCCGGCGCGGTCGGGCACCGGCCGAAGCCGCGGAAGCTCTGGTATCCGCCGGGGGTGGCGCCGCGCGGGTCGTCGGGGTGGGCGAACCGCCCGTCCGGGTCCGCCTGCCAGGTCTCGATCAGCCCGTCCGGGATGATGTTCCCGGCGCCGTCGTAGAGCCGCCCGATGATCGTGATCGCGCCCGGGGTGCCCTCGGGCACCACGAACGGGCCGTCCGGCCACGGCAGCCGCATCGAGAAGTACGGGCCCACGGTCTGGGAAGGCGTCATCGCTGGCACGTGTCGTTCCGCCCCTTACTCGAAGACGGTCGCGTCGCGGCCGCGCAGCACGATGTCCCAGTGGTAGCCGAGGGCCCACTCGGGCTGGGTCAGCTCGATGTCGAAGTCGGCGATCAGCCGCTGCCTGGCCTTCTCGTCGGGGACCGAGTTGAAGATCGGGTCGAGCGGCAGCAGCGGGTCGCCCGGGAAGTACATCTGGGTGACCAGCCGCTGGGTGAACGCCCGGCCGAACAGCGAGAAGTGGATGTGCGCCGGCCGCCAGGCGTTGTGGTGGTTGCCCCACGGATACGCGCCCGGCTGGATGGTGACGAACCGGTACCGGCCGTCCGCGTCGGTGATGGCGCGCCCGATCCCGTCGAAGTTCGGGTCGAGCGGGGCGGGGTGGTGCTCGCGCGAGTGCCGGTAGCGCCCGGCCGCGTTCGTCTGCCAGATCTCGATCAGCGTGTCGGGCACCGGCCGCCCGTCGGAGTCGAGCACCCGGCCGGTCACGATGATCCGCTGGCCCTGCGGCTCGCCGTCGTGCTGCGTGGTCAGGTCGGCGTCCGTGGCCGTGATCAGGCTCGTCGCCGAGCAGCGGCCCGGTCACCTCGGTGAGCCGGTGCGGCAGCAGGACCAGCGGCTGCTTCGGGTGGCGCAGCGCGGTCGACCGGTACCCCTCGAAGTCCAGCGGCGGGTGCAGGCCCGCGGCCGGGCGCTCGTACGACGGCAGGACCAGCCGGCCCGTCCGCCGCGGCCAGCGACGCCGATACGTCAGCGGTGGTCATTGATGGCTCCTTGCTTGCGTGCCCTGGAAGCGCGCGCAGCGCCGTCCAGCTCGGCCGGGGTGGGCGCGGCGATGATCTCCGGGTCCGCCGCGATGGCCAGGTCCCAGCCGGTGCGCTCCTTCGCGGCCGAGGCGGACACGCCCGGGTACAGGCCGGTCAGGGTGAACTCGAGCGTCTCCGGATCGGGCTCCAGGACGCCCAGGTCGGTGATGATCTTCTTCGGCCCGGCGCCGGTGAGCCCGAGCCGCTCGCGGTCTCCCCGGCCCGACGCCGTAGCCGACCGAGGTGACGAAGTCGACCCGTTCGACGAACGAGCGGTGGTTCTGCCTGACCACGACGATCACCTCACGGCACGAGGCGGCGATCTCCGGCGCGCCGCCCGCGCCGGGCAGCCGCACCTTGGGGCTGCCGTAATCCCCGCCGATCACGGTGGTGTTGATGTTGCCGAACTTGTCGATCTGGGCGGCGCCGAGGAAGCCGACGTCGATGCGGCCGGGCTGCAGCCAGTAGTTGAAGATCTCCGGGACGCTGACCACCGCGTCCGCCGTCTCGGCCAGCATGCCGTCGCCGATCGACAGCGGCAGCCGGTCCGGCTTGGCGCCGATCGTGCCCGACTCGTAGATCAGCACCAGCGACGGGCGCGTGCGTGGCGCGGGCCAGGTTCGCGGCCGAGCTGGGCAGCCCGATGCCGACGAAGCAGGTCATGCCGTCCCGCAGCGCCCGGGCGGCGGAGACCGTCATCATCTCGTCGGCGGTGTATGTCATGACTGCCCCGCGGGTACGGCGTAGACCTCATCGTCCAGCCACCGGGTGAAGGTCTCGCGGTCCCGGCGATCGCGTCCCAGGCCACGTAGTAGTCGTTGTCACGGGTCGAGTAGCCGAGCGCGTAGGAGGGGTGCGCGCCGCCCGGCGCCTGGGCCACGAAGGTCACCGTCCAGCCGGGCAGCACCACCGCGCCGGGCCGGGGGTCGAGCTCGTCGACGATCTCCTCGACCGTGACCACCGACCGCGCGGACGCGAGCACGGCCTCCTTCTGCACGCCGGTGATCCCCCACAGCTGGACGTTCCCGGTCCGGTCGGCCCGCTGGGCGTGGATGACCGCGACGTCGGGCCGCAGGGCGGCGACCGCGGTCAGCGTCTCGCCGGTGAACGGGCAGGTGATCGGCCTGATCGTCTGACAGCGCCGTTGAGCGTCTCGCAGGCCGGTGCCGTTGTAGCCGCGCAGCACGGCGAACGGCAGCCCGGAGGCGCCGGCCACGTAGCGGTTGGCCATCCCGGCGTGGCTGTGCTCCTCGATCTCGAGCGGGACCGGCCAGGCAGTTCTCGACCGCGTCGCGGAACCGGTGCAGCGAGCCGACGCCGGGGTTGCCGCCCCAGGAGAAGATCAGCTTGCGCGCGCAGCCCGCGCCGATGAGCTGGTCGTAGATCAGGTCCGGCGTCATCCTGATCAGCGTCAGGTCGCGGCGCCGCTGCCTGATCACCTCGTGCCCGGCGGCGAACGGGATCAGGTGCGTGAACCCCTCCATCGCGACGGTGTCGCCGTCGCGGATCGCCCGCTCCACGGCCTCGGCGAGTGAGACGATCTCCGCCATTTTCCTCCCGGGTAGTTCGCCTACGCTAACGATAACGCGTCAGCGATCGCCATAAGTACAGGCGTTCGCATGTCGGACGCATGTGTGTGGCGTGCGGACAACGTCCCAGTTCGCGGCGCTGGGGCACCCGACAAGAGCGTAAGCGGCCGGGGCTGTCCCGGCTAGGCCCGCTCGGTGGCGTCACCGGCCTCCCGGGCTTCGGCCAGCGCGCGCTGCGCGATCGGGAAGGCCCGGTTGGCGACCGGCACCCCGGCGTACACCGCCACCTGGAGCAGCACCTCCTGGATCTGTTCCGGCGTCAGGCCGTTGCGCAGCGCGGCCTTGACGTGCATGGCCAGCTCGTGCTCGTGCTGCATGGCGGCGAGCACGGACAGGGTGACGAGGCTGCGCTCGGCCCGGGAGAGCCCCGGCCGGGACCAGATGTCACCCCAGGCGTAGCGGGTGATGAAGTCCTGGAACGGCTCGGTGAACGGGGTGGTCGCCGCCACCGCCCGGTCGACGTGCTCGTCGCCGAGCACCTCGCGGCGTACGGTCATGCCCTGCCGGGTCCGTTCGGCGTCATCCATGTGGGAACCCCCGTGATCTGTGGGCGTCGAGAGCCGCCGTGACGAAGGCGTCGGCGGCGCCGAGGTAGCCGGACGGCTCGAGGGCGGAATCGATCTGCTCGGCGGTGATGCCGGCCGCCGAGAGCCGTTCCTCGAGCTTGGGCACGGCCAGCAGCACGTCGCTCAGCGGAAGGCCGGCCGCCACCGCCCGCGCGCCCGCCTCGGCCACCAGGTCGTGCGCTTGGGCGGCGCCGAGGACGCCGGCCAGCAGCGAGGAGACGTGCTCGGCGAGCGGCAGGCCCTTGGTCGCGGCCAGGTTGGCGGCCATCCGCGAGGTGTCCACGGCGAGCCCGGGCAGCAGCTCGGCCGCCCAGCTCGAGGCCGAGCCGGTCAGCCGGAGCAGGGCGGTCAGCGGCTCCCATTCGGCGTGCCAGGCGCCGGCCGCGCGCTGCAGTTCCTGTTCCGTAGCCATGGCCAGGGTCGCGAGCAGCCCGGGGACCTGCCTGGTGCAGCCCAGGATGGCGATGGCCGCGACCGGGTTGCGCTTGTGCGGCATCGCCGAGGAGCCGCCGCGCCGGGGTGAGGCCGCGCCTGCCTGGGGGGCAGTGCCACGCGCCTGTTCGGGGCCGCCCTCGCTGACCTCGCCGACCTCGGACTGGGCCAGCAGGGTGACATCCCTGGCGATCTTACCGAGCGCCCCCGCGACCCGGGCCAGCGCGGCGCCCAGGTCGAGGATCCGCAGCCGGTCCGTGTGCCAGGGCAGCACGGGCACCGCCAGGTCCAGTTCCCCGGCGAGCAGCGCCGCGACCCGCTGGCCGGCCTCGCCCAGCGAGGCGAGCGTGCCGGCCGCGCCGCCGAACTGGACCGCGAGCCGCGGGCCCACAGAATCGAGCCCGCCGCGGGCCTCGTCCACGCTAGTCAGCCAGCCCGCCGCGACCAAGCCAAAGGTCACGGGAACGGCCTGCTGGAGCAGGGTCCGGCCGATCATGATCGAGGTCCGGTGCGCCGCGGCGAGACCGGCCACGGCGTCGGCCGCCCGGGCCAGGTCGGCCTGCATGACGTCGATGGCCCGCTTGGCCAGCAGCATGACGGCGGTGTCCACGATGTCCTGGCTGGTGGCCCCGCGATGGACGGCGCTGACCGCGGCCTGGGGCACCCGCCGGGCCAGCGCGCGGGCCAGCCCGGGCACCGGGTTCCCGGTCAGCGCGGCGAATCCGCCCAGTTCGTTCGGATCAAAATTATCCGCCCGGGCCGCTGCGGTGACCGCTTCGCCCGCCCCGGCCGGTGCCAGCCCGGCCCGCTCGAGCGCCCGGGCCAGCCCGGCCTCGGCGTCCAGCATCGCTTGCAGCCACGCGGTATCGTCCGCCTCGACGCCGCCCCTGGCGAAAACGCCGCCGAACAGCCCCCGGGCGTTCGGCTTATCATCCTCAGGCATCCGAGATCCGTCCTCTCCCGTATCCGGCACACCACGATAAAGGTCCCGCCTCTCGCGTACACCTCCCTCCGCTAGAGCCGTTGAGTCAGATGATCTATGGTCTGATTTATGACCGAGCATGTTCCGGGCGACGACGCCCGGCTTCCGCAGCGCAGGCACCTTGTCACCGAGATCCCCGGACCCTTTTCGCGTGAGCTGCTGGCCCGGCGCGAGCGCGCGGTGGCCCGCGGGGTCAGCCACGTGCTGCCGGTGTTCGTCACGGACGCGGGCGGCGGCGTGATCGTGGACGCCGACGGCAACTCCCTGATCGACTTCGGGTCCGGGATCGCCGTGGTCTCCGTGGGCAACGCGGCCCCGCGGGTGTCCGCGCGGGTGGCCGAGCAGGCGGCCAGGTTCACCCATACCTGCTTCATGGTGACGCCGTACGAGGGCTACGTCGAAGTCTGCGAGGAGCTGGCCAGGCGGACGCCGGGAACGCACGACAAGCGCTCCGCGCTGTTCAACTCTGGCGCGGAGGCGGTGGAGAACGCGGTGAAGATCGCCCGGCACGCCACCGGGCGGCAAGCCGTCGTGGCGTTCGACCACGCCTATCACGGGCGCACCAACCTCACCATGGCGCTGACCGCGAAGAACATGCCGTACAAGGACAAGTTCGGCCCGTTCGCCGGCGAGATCTACCGGATGCCGATGGCGTACCCGCTGCGCTGGCCCGGTGGCCGCGACGCGTGCGCCGCGGAGGCGCTGGCCACGGTCAAGAGCCTCATCCACACCCAGGTCGGCGAGGACAACGTGGCCGCCCTGATCATCGAGCCGATCCAGGGCGAGGGCGGGTTCGTGGTGCCGCCCGACGGGTTCCTGCCCGGGCTGGCCGAGTTCTGCGGCGAGCACGGGATCGTGTTCATCGCGGACGAGATCCAGACCGGGTTCTGCCGCACCGGCGACTGGTTCGCCTGCGAGCACGAGGGCGTGGTGCCGGACATGGTCACCACGGCCAAGGGCATCGCGGGCGGGCTGCCGCTGGCCGCGGTGACCGGGCGCACCGAGCTCATGGACTCGGTGCACGCCGGCGGCCTGGGCGGTACCTACGGCGGCAATCCGGTGGCGTGTGCGGCGGCACTCGGCGCGATCGAGACGATGGCGGCGGAGGACCTGGCCGGGCGGGCCCGCCGGATCGGCGAGATCATGGTGCCGCGGCTGTACGGGCTGGCGGAGAAGTACCCGGTCATCGCCGACGTGCGGGGGCGCGGCGCGATGCTGGCGATCGAGCTGACCAAGCCCGGGACGCTCGACCCCGACCCGGCCACCACGACGGCCGTGGCCAAGGCCTGCCACCAGGCCGGCCTGGTCGCGCTGACCTGCGGGACGTTCGGCAACGTGATCAGGTTCCTGCCGCCGCTGGTGATCGGCGAGGACCTGCTCGACGAGGGGCTGACCATCCTCGAGGACGCCTTCGCCGCGGTCTGATGACCGCGCCTCGCCAGGAGCTGACCCGCCTGGTCATGGCGGCCAAGCCCGCGCCGTTCTGGCTGGACCAGCCGGACCGACCGGCGGCCCGGCCGCCGGTCGGCGGCGAGCTGACGTGCGACCTAGTCGTCGTCGGCGGCGGGTTCAGCGGCCTGTGGACCGCGCTGCTGGCCAAGGAGGCCAACCCCGGGCGGTCGGTGGTGCTGATCGAGGGAAACAGGATCGGATCGGCGGCCAGCGGCCGCAACGGCGGCTTCTGCGACGCCAGCCTGACCCACGGCGCGGAGAACGGGCGGGAGCGGTTCCCGGCGGAGTTCGACACCCTGCAGCGCCTCGGCGCGGAGAACCTGACCGCGATCGAGGCGGCGGTCAGCCGGTACGACATCGACTGCGAGTTCGAGCGGACCGGATCCGTCGCCGTAGCCACCGAGCCGTACCAGGTCGACGTGCTGCGGGCGGACGCCAACTCCTACGGCGCGACGTTCCTGGACGCCGAGGCGGTGCGGGCCGAGGTGAACTCCCCCACCTACCTGGCCGGCACCTGGGACAAGGACGGCACCGCCATGGTGCACCCGGCCAAGCTGGCCTGGGGACTGGCAGCCGCGTGCGAGGGGATCGGCGTCCGCATCGCGGAGCGCACGCCGGCCACCGGCCTGGCCAGCGATTCCGGCGGCGTGACCGTGCAGACCAGGGACGGCGTGCTGCGGGCCCGGCGGGTCGCGCTCGCCGCGGGGGCGGTCCCGTCCATGATCAGGCGGCTGCGCCCGTTCATCGTGCCGGTCTACGACTACGTGCTGACTACCGAGCCGCTCACCGTGGCGCAGCTGGCCGCGATCGGCTGGCGGAACCGGCAGGGCGTCAGTGACACCGGCAACCAGTTCCACTACTACCGGCTCACCGCCGACAACCGGATCCTGTGGGGCGGCTACGACGCCGTCTACCACTTCGGCCACGAGGTGCGCCGGGCCTACGACCAGCGGCCGGCCACCTTCGTCACGCTCGCCTCGCACTTCTTCGCCACGTTCCCGCAGCTGGAGGGGATCGGATTCAGCCATCGCTGGGGCGGTGCGATCGACACCTGCAGCCGGTTCTGCGCGTTCTTCGGCACCGCGCACCACGGCCGGGTCGCGTACGCGCTCGGGTACACCGGGCTCGGGGTCGGCGCAAGCCGGTTCGGCGCCCGGGTGATGCTCGACCTGCTGAGCGGCGAGCGGACCGAGCGGACTGAGCTGCAGATGGTGCGGTCGCGCCCGGTGCCGTTCCCGCCGGAGCCTCTCGCCTACCTGGGCGTGCAGGCGACCCGGTGGTCCCTGGCCCGGGCCGATCGCCGGTCCGGGCGCAGGAACCTGTGGCTCCGGGCGCTGGACGCGGCGGGCATGGGCTACGACTCCTGACGTGATCTACTCTACGGGGAGCCCTGCGTGGCGAAAACCCCGAACGGGCTCGGCGCGAGCGCCCGGTCAGGTAACATCCGCCTCAGCGGCCCCAGGGTTCACGCGGACGGCAGACCAGGCCGGACCCGCCCCGAATAGCGTGGAGGATCCGGGTTACACGGAGGATCCGGTGCCCCAGGGATACCCAAAACTCCGCGTAACCTCAGGTCCGGATGTTCACCGGCGGGCCGGTACTGCTATCGGAAACAGCGGTGGGTCCGCAGGCTGGTCAGGCGGCCAAGATCCCGGGCCTGTTCGCCGGGATGCGCGAGTACGGCTCGCTCGGGCTCGTCTGGTTCGACATCGCTCAGCATGACGGGATCTACCACCAGGACTGGCACATCGAGGACGATCCGGCCGCCGCGACGGCGTTCCGCCGCGCTGCCGCCGCGTTGCCCCTGGCCAGCCCCTAACCGAGCGGGCTCGGCGCGGTGAACTCCATGCGCAGCACGGCCTGGCCATTCGGCAGCACCACGGGCACGGTCCTGACCGGGCGGATGCTTGTCTCAAGGCCGGCCAGGTAGGAACGCACCGATCGCACGTACGCGGCCCGCGTCAGGCTGGCCGCCTGACTGGCCTGGCTAGTCTGGCTCAGGTCGGCGAAGCGGAGCGGGACGCCCGCGCTCGCGCCCGGGCTGGCGGTGGGGAAACTCACGAGGCTGACCGGCAGGTGTCCGGACAGGGCGGTGAGGGCGGACAGCAGGCGCAGGTCGACCAGGCCCGCGGTGAGCTGGGCCCTGGCCGTCGCCGGGACGCTGATCCGTCGGTCGGCCAGCAGCCTGGCGCCGGCCGCCTTCGCGGCGGCCAGGTCGCCGGCGAGCGCGGTCTGGTACGCGACAACCCCGTGCGAGGCGACCACCCGGACGGTGGTGCCCGCCGACCCGGAGCCGAAGGACGCCGAGGACGGCCGTGCCCAGGCCAGGTCGAGGCTGGTGCCGAACAGCGCCCGGACGGCGGCCGTCTCGACGACGACGGCGGAGTTGCGCGGATCGGATGAGAGCGGCCCGAGCACGAGCAGGTCGCCTGCGGGGAGCCCGCGTGCCCTGAGCGCCGTGCACATCGCCTGATCGCAGGACACCATCGCACCCGGGCTTATCCTCGGGCGATCCAGGCAGCCGCCCCGCCGCGGACCGCCTCCTCGCGGGCGGATGCAGGCGCTGCCCGCCCGCGTTCCGGTGAGTGCCTGACCGCGACGACGGCCAGCGACCCGATGACGAGGGCCGGGATCACGATCAAGGCGGCGATCGCGGCGCCCAGCCAGCTGGCGGATTCCGGCTGGTCCGGCCCGGCCTCCTCGGCGCGGGGTTCGGCGCCGGGCGGCTCGCCCTCCGTTGCGGCCGGAGACCGGCCGGGGGTCCCGAACCACTCCGTGACGTCATCCTCGGCGACGGGCCCGGCGTTCGGGGCGCGCACGGGTTGGGCGGCTTGCCCGGGTCCGGCGGCTGGCGGCGCTGCCGGGTCCGGCGGCTTGCCCGGATCCGGCGGCCTGCCCAGGTCCGGTGGCTTGCCCGGGCTGGTCGAGGCGAGTCTCGGTCCTGACCGAGGGGATGGTCATCTCGCCGCCGGCGGCTTGTCCTGTTCATGGGCGGCCGCCTCGGAGCGCTCGGCGGTGACCGCTGCCTCGAGGCGTTGCCGAAGTTCGGCGGACATCAGCGGCGCGGGCGGCGAGCCGGGCGGGCCCGGGCGGGCCTGGGGCGCATCGCGGGCACGCTGCGGCAGCTCGTTGCCGCGGTCCTCGTCTCCCATGGCGGTCTCACCCCCCTGCGGGACGCCGACAGGACGGTGCGAACCGCCCGTATAGCGCGCACACCGGTTCGACACCTGTTCAAGCAGCACTACGAATTTTGACTACACCCCGCTCTGAAGGACGGGGATTCCTACCCTCACGGGTTGGGGTTCCTGTTTCACAGCCGACCGCGGAAGGGAGGACCCTTGCCGTCTGACATCAGCTCCACAGGCATCGCCCGGGGTGCGGGCTACGGCTCGACCAGCCGCAAGAATGTTCTTGGCCGCGTTGATGTCCCGATCGTGTCGGGTGCGGCATCCTGGGCACGTCCCGGCCCGGGTGGACAGGCTCAGCTCGGCGAGCAGGTGTCCGCACGTCGAGCAGGTCTTCGAGCTTGGGTACCAGCGGTCGATCACGACGAGGGTGCGTCCGGCGCGGTGGGCCTTGTATTCCAGTTGGCGGCGGAATTCGCCCCACCCGCAGTTGGTGCGGTGCAGGAAGTCGGCGCGGGCGTCACGAATCTTGCGGTGGGCGCGGGCGAGTTTCGTCTTGGCTTTGCGCCGGTTCGCGCTGCCGCGCTGGCAGCGGGCCAGACGCCGTTGGTAGCGGGCCAGGTTGCGGGCCTTGCGGGCCAGTTGACGCGCCACACCGATCTCGTGTCCCGCGGTGTCGAGCGGGGCCGGGTCGTCGGTGTCGAGGGCGAGGGTCACGTACCAGCGGCCGTCCGGGTCGCGGGACACCACCACCGTCGTCGGGTTCAGTTGCGACACGTCCACGTCGAAGGACCGGTTGAACGGCAGCGGAGCGGGCGTCTTCGCCAGCCACAACGCGCCGTGTTTGAGGCGGAACGCGGAGCGGGTGTAGTGCGCGGACTGGCGGGCGTTGCGGGATTTGAACCTTGGGTAGCGGGCGCGGCCGGCGAAGAAGTTACTGAACGCGGTGTGTTAGTGGCGCAGGGTTTGTTGCAGTGGGACGCTGGACACTTCGGACAGGAATGCCAGGTCCTCGGTTTTCTTCCACGCGGTCAGCGCCGCGTCGGTTTGCCGGTAGGACGTGGTCTGGCCTCGTTGGTGGTAGGCGGTGTGCCGGTCGGCGAGGGTTTTGTTCCAGACGAGGCGTACGCATCCGAAGGTGCGAGTCAGCACCGCTTGCTGCTGCTGAATGATTCAGCGAGCGGAGAACATCTTGCCCGGTGATAGTCACATTAGCAGGGCACCCAGCACCCGCACCACTACATAAGCGTCACTTCTTCGGCGCACATGCTATAGAGCTGCGTCGTGCGCGTTGGGGCATGGTTCGCCATCTGTGCGGCAGTCTTTTGTTGCAATTGATCCCCGCCAAGGACCGCTCAATTGCTCGAAAAAATACAGTTCGACGCCGGAAGGAGTCACCTGTGTGTGTGTCGAAAACCTCATCCGCGTTGATGCGGCGACGAAATCGGCTAAGCTGGAGAAATGATCGCGATAATCCGCTTTGTGCTGGCTATCCTGGGGTCGCCGTTCAAGTCGAAGAGTCGGCTTGAGGCCGAGAATGCGGCCCTGCGGCAGCAGTTGATCGTTTTACGACGGAGGATGAAGGGTCGGGCCCGGTTCACGAATGCCGATCGCTGGTTTTTTGTCCAGCTGTATCGATGGTTCCCGTCGATCCTCGAGGTCCTCACAATCATACGTCCTGAGACGCTGGTGCGCTGGCATCGGGCCGGCTTTCGTCGTTATTGGCGTTGGAAATCAGGGGAGCAAGGGGGACGGCCGCAGATACAGGCGGAACTGCGTGCGCTGATCCGGCAAATGAGCGTCGAGAACCCGCTGTGGGGCGCGCCCCGCATCCACGGGGAACTGCTCAAACTCGGATTTGAGGTTTCTCAATCCAGCGTCGCCAAATACATGGTCAGGCGATGGGTGCCGCCGAGCCAGGGGTGGGGCGCTTTTCTGCATAATCATGCCCCGCATATCGCCGCGATGGATTTGTTTGTCGTCCCGACCCTCAGCTTCGCCCTGCTCTATGTCTTCGTCATCGTCCGGCTCGACCGCAGGGCCCTCGTCTGGATCAACGTCACACGGCATCCAACAGCGGAATGGATTGCGCGTCAGATTATAGAGGCGTTCCCCTGGAACGAGGCTCCGCGCTATCTCATCCGCGATCGGGATGGCCTCTTCGGCGCCATCGTTAAACGTCGACTGCGCGCCATGGGCATCCGAGACAAGCCGATTGCGCCCGCCTCACCTTGGCAGAATGCTTTCGCCGAACGGTTGATCGGGTCGATCCGCCGTGAGTGCGTGGACCACCTCATTGTCTTTGGTGAGGCGCATCTGCGTCGAATCCTGCGATGCTACGCCCATTATTACAACGAAATGAGAACTCATCGGTCGTTAAACAAAGACGCGCCGGTTTCTCGCATGGTTCAGCGGATTGGAACCGTCAAATCCAGAGCGATCCTCGGCGGACTTCACCACCATTACGTCCGGATATAGTTTTCGCTACACACAGGCTGATGCGAATTCTCTGCCCGGTTATTGCCGCGCAAGCCTTGCTTATGCTCACCCGAGAAGCCAATGGTCCGCAGCGCCGCCCCGTAGGATCCGAGTTTGTGCATTGACAGGTTAACTACGCTCATCGCCGAGCCAAATCCGCTCCAAAATCGCCTATTCTTGGCCAATGTGACAATGCCGCCATTATTGCTTCCTTCGAGAAAAAGACGACAGGCTTTGTCACGACGCGTTGCGCATGGTTGTTACTCTTAACGCGGGCTGCAATCGTTACTTCCGCCGCTCCTATTCATTCGGGGCGGCTTTCTTTTTTATGCGCTGATGCGTCGAGAATTTCCTGGACGCGCTTGCGGTCAAGCGTTCGTTCTTTGAGAAGAGCGTCCGCGACGATCTCGACCTCACGCCATCGAAGCGCGACAAGGTGTTGCGCCCTGATATCCAGCCATTTCAGATGCGCGTTCGTGCCTTACACAGTTCGAATTAAACGCCTAATGCATCACTCAGTCGAGATTTTCGCGACGTTCTCCCGAGCCGCGTCGCGCGCCTTCGCGAGCAAGTCATCGATAAGCTCGAAGGCTGTTTGATGAAATCCGCCATCGTCCCAGCCAGGGTTTCCTAAAGCGTCTCGTTCAATAAACGTCCGCACCTTTTGTAAGTCCTCTATCAGAGCGTCCGTAGCGCCACTGGCGATTGCCCCCGCGATGTGCAAGATAGCGGTTTGCAGATACCTGTTCGGCCATTTCAGCTTGTGCGATTTTTTGTTCTTCGGTAAGCATATTTTTTGTCCTTACTTCGTTGCGGCGATCCCCGCCGCTGGATTCAATCGGTTTCGCCGCCGGGAGGAGCGGGGTGGCCGGTTCTAAACGCGCTTTTCGGCTTAGAGGTCGCTTAAATGAGCCAGTCCGGTTTCTTCTCCGCTTCGCTTGCCCAGTCCGATCCCGAACTCGCCAAAGCCATCGATCTTGAGCTTGGTCGGCAACGTCACGAAATCGAGCTCATTGCATCGGAGAACATTGTTTCGCGCACGCGCAAGCCCGCATAGAGATGTTGCCCTACGTTCCGGCTGACCGCCTGGCCGCAAGCCTCGCGGCCGCCGATGTCCACCTTGTGAGCCTCGACAAAGCCTGGCAGGGGCTCATCGTGCCGAGTAAGCTTCAGGGCAGTTTCGCGGCCGGCCGGCCGGTGATCTTCGTTGGAGGACGCGAGAACGAAGTGGCGGCGTGGATCGAGGAATCAGGCGGGGGGTGGGTGGTTGGCGAGGGCGATGTCGACGGGGCTGCTGGCGGCGGTCGAGAGCGCAAGGGACCCAGGGGAGCGCGCCAGGCGGGGTGCCGCCGCGCTCGCCTTTGCCCACGAGCATTTCGACCAGAACAAAAACTGCGAACGGATGGCAGACCTCCTCGAGGAGGGCGGCCACGGGCGCGTAAGGATGACGAAAGCAGGTGACTGAAGAGGCCGAGGGTCTGGGCGGGGCAGACATCGCGGCTTTCCCGCCGCCGGCCGAGCGGCCGGGCGTCGTATCGGATCGACGCATCATGGCCACAGCGCGCCGGTTGAGAGCCGTCTCCATCGCTTTGGAGTGGCTGATCTTCCTGTTGATCGTTGGTTCCGCGGCCGCGATTGGCTCGATCCACCCATGGGCCTACATCCCCCTCTGGTACTCGGCACTAGCGCTCGTCGCGGTCGCCGGGCTTCGTGCGAGGCTCGTGGTGCGTCTGCGAGAACAACTCGGCCCGCAGCGCTTCTCGTTCCACACGTCGGATCGCTGGTTGATCCTCGACGAGGAATCACCCTACGGGCTCAAGACATGGGGGTTCGACCTGGCCCGCCCGCTTCTCCCGCCGGCGCCGCTCTTGATTCCCGGCGTCGCCTTTGGGGCGTGGGTCGTCTTGCAGGTGGTCGCGCTGCCGCCTGTCGTGGCGACGGCGCTCAATGTGACACAGCCCCTCGGGGGTGTCCCGACAGCGGACCGCTGGCGGCCGCTCACTGTTTCCCTGGCCGACACCCTTCGCGGCCTTGCGTTCCTTGGGACGGTGCTCGCGTTCCATCTGGCAGCGGTAGTCGCCTTCGACAATTCGGACTCTCGCGTGATCTTCTTGCGGAGGCTTCGGCTTCTCGGCGTCGCACTTTCCGCCTTCGCTCTTGCGCAGCTCGCCTCGGGGACCCACCTGATCTACTGGCTGTATGAGCCCTACGCCTACGATGGGACCATCTTGATCTTCGGACCCTTCGCCAACCGGAACCATTTTGCAGCGTACATGTTGATGCTGACGGCCCTTGCCTTCGGCTGGCTGGCAAGTCGCCTAAGGGGCTGTCCAAGAGCGTTGGCCGCTCCGCCAATCTTCGGCGGCTGGCGGTCAACGCGCTGGAGCGGTCTGGTCCGCAGCTGATCTACGCCGCGGTTCCCGCGTTGATCATGGTCGCGGCGCTCATCGCGACGACATCCCGCGGCGCGTTGATCGCGTTCGCTGCAGGACTGATCTTGGCCTCTCTGCGGCTGTTCCGCCGTGCGCACGTTCCGACGTGGGGTGTCACTCTTCTCGTCGCGGCTGTGGCGGTGGCGTGGTTCGGGATGGACCGTCTCGAGTCGCGCTTCAGCCAGATGGGCCAGCAGGCGCCGGGGCGGACGGTCGTCTGGCGCGACTCTCTTCATCGGATGGAGGGTCGTTGGATGACTGGCTTTGGGTTCGACACCTTCGGCGCCGCCATCAGCCGCACTACCGCATGGAAGCTCCCCGAAGGGGCAACGCCATGGATGGATCCCTATGAGACCTCGATCGCTGAGGTCGCGCGTGCGGGCTACCGGACGATCACCGAAGGGCCAGAGATGACGTACTACCGGGAGGCTCACAACGACTATCTCCAACTGCTGACGGAGGTCGGCGTCGTTGGGCTGGTCATCGCTCTCTGGGGCGTGTTTCGATTGGTGGCCCGAACCTGGCGAGACCCCTGGCTGCTTGCGGCCCTCGTCGGACCGCTCCTTCATGCTCTGGTGGACTTCGGATTCCAGATTCCGGCGGTGGCTGTGCTTTTCGCAGTAGTGGCTGGGCTTCGGCCAGCTCGAGAATGATGCTGAACCTCTCGGGAATATCGTCTACGGGCCTGCTGGGGCGCCTCCTGCGCGCCCCATTGCGGGCGATCCCACCTGGGGCACGGGTGCGCGTCCTCCAAGGGCCCCTTCGGGGAGCGCGCTGGATCGTCGGATCGGCGACTCACGGATGCTGGCTCGGCACCTATGAGAGCGAGAAGCAACGCGCACTTTCGAGTCTCTTGAAGGCGGGCCAGACGCTCTTCGACGTGGGCGCGAACGCCGGCTTCTACACGCTGCTGGGATCCAAGCTTGTAGGCCCCGGGGGTAAGGTGTTCGCCTTCGAACCGCTGCCCGCAAACCTAGGGCACCTCCGGGAGCACCTTCGAATCAACCACGTGACGAACACGGAGGTCATCGCGGCCGCGGTCGGAAGGAGCAAGGGCCGTCTCCAGTTTGCCGAAGCCGCGAGTCCCTCAATGGGTCGGCTCGATCCGGGGGGGGGGCTGGAGGTGGATGTGGTCAGCCTCGACGAGCTGGTGGCGGCAGGCGCCGTGCGGCCTCCCGATCTCATCAAGATGGATATCGAGGGGGGCGAGGTGGAGGCCCTCAAGGGCGCAAGGGTGGTTCTGGCGACTCATCGCCCCCAGCTCCTCTTGGCGACCCACGGTTGGGAGCTCCATCGAGATTGCTGTGCGCTCCTCCGAGGCTTGGGCTATGGAATCGAGGCCTTGGGTGGCGGGGAGCCGGACGCCACTGACGAACTGATTGCGACCTAGCCAACGCCGGTGAGGTTGGGTCACCTCGATTCGACGGGCACCCCTCTGATGATATCGTGCACTCCATGAAAGTCGTCATCCTCTGCGGTGGGAAGGGCACGCGCATTCGCGAAGCGTCGGACTCCGTGCCAAAGCCGATGCTCCCAATCGGGGACCGCCCGATCGTGTGGCACATCATGAAGAGCTTCGCGGCCCAAGGGTACCGGGAGTTTGTCCTGTGCCTCGGCTACAAGGGCTGGCTGATCAAGGAGTTCTTCCTCAACTATCGTGCGATGACTGCCGATATGACCCTCACCCTGGGGGCCCATTCCGCTGTCGAGTTCCACGGGGGTGCCGAGGACGAATGGCGCGTCACCCTTGCCGACACAGGCGAGGAGACGATGACGGGCGGCCGGGTCGCTCGCATTCGCCGGTACGTCGAAGGCGACGAGCCGTTCCTGCTCACTTACGGTGACGTGATCTCCGATCTGGATGTGAGCGCTCTTCTGTCGTTTCACGGTCTCCACGGGAAGGCGGCGACTGTGACGGCAGTCCGGCCGCACAGCCGGTTCGGCGAACTGAAGCTCGACGGCCAGCGCGTCAGCGAGTTCAACGAGAAACCCCTTGCGACGGAGGGCGTGATCAACGGTGGCTTCTTCGTGCTGGACGGGCGGCGTATCTGGGACTGGATCCCGGATCGGCCCGAAGTGGTGTTCGAACGTGAGCCGCTCTCGCGTCTGGCCCGTGAAGGCGAGCTTCACGCCTACACTCACCCTGGCTTCTGGCAACCGATGGATACCTACCGAGAATTCCTGCTGCTCAACGAGCTTTGGGCCGGCGGTGCTCCCCCCTGGAAAGCATGGCGATAGGGCTGGAAGAGGCGTACCGGGGTCGTCGGGTTCTTCTCACCGGTCACACTGGCTTCAAGGGTTCGTGGCTCGCGCTCTGGCTGCGCGACCTAGGCGCGCAGGTGACTGGCGTCGCGCTTCCGCCCCCCGAAGGGCCATCGCACTTTGTTGCCCTCGGCCTGCAGCAATCCATCGACCACCGCGTCATCGACATCCGAGACACCGATCGCCTGCGAGCATGCTTTGCCGAGGTCCGCCCCGAGATGGTTTTCCACCTCGCGGCACAGGCCCTGGTTCGGGATGCCTATGCGGACCCCAAGCGCACCTTCGACGTCAACGCCGGTGGTACCGTCAGCGTTCTTGAGTGTCTGCGGCAGACTCAGAGCGTTCGTTCGGCCGTCCTCGTCACGAGCGACAAATGCTACGAGAATGTCGAGACCCACCGTCCTTATCGGGAGGACGACGGCCTGGGTGGCCGGGACCCATACTCGGCCTCCAAGGCGGCGGCGGAACTTGCCATCGCAGCCTACCGCCTCTCCTTCTTCAAGGATGGCCCGGCCGTTGCCTCTGTGCGAGCTGGCAATGTGATCGGCGGTGGGGATTGGGCGCGTGATCGGATCGTGCCGGACTGCGCAAGAGCCCTCGCGGCCGGCAAGCCGATCGTCATCCGCAACCCGAATGCCTTCCGCCCGTGGCAGCACGTGCTGGATCCGCTGGCCGGTTATCTGCAACTCGGCGCTCACTTGGCCTTTGATCCGGGCTCCTGCGACAGGGCGTTCAACTTCGGGCCCGATCCTGGGCCCCCGCTAACCGTTCAGATGCTTGCGGCTCGCTTCGTGGAAGCCTGGGGCCGAGGCTCAATCCAGACGGCCGAGGACGCGGCCGCTCCTCACGAAGCCGAGAGGCTTGCCCTCGATTCCGCGCGAGCCCGGGAGACTCTAGGCTGGCGTCCGCGCCTGCCTGCTGCTGAAGGCGTCGCATGGACGGTTGAGTGGTACAGGGCCTGGCAGGACGGCCATTTGCTATCCCCCGACCAACTCAAGCGCTATCGGAAGGATGTTCCGTGATCGACGGTGTCAAGGTCATCCCACTGCGACAGATACCTGACGAGCGAGGCGCCGTCCTGCATATGCTACGGTCCGACGACCCGCACTTTGAGAGTTTCGGCGAAATCTACTTTTCCCTGGTGCTCCCGGGTGTTGTGAAGGCCTGGCGCCGCCATCGCGAGATGGTCCTCTTCTATGCAGTACCCGTAGGCTCGGTCCGATTGGTGCTGTACGACGACCGACCCGGTTCCCAAAGCTTGGGGAGAGTGGATGAGTTGCTTCTTGGTGAACAGCACTACGCTCTAGTGCGTATCCCGGCGTTGGTCTGGAGTGGCTTCAAGGGCCTCGGTTCCCACGCCGCCCTGGTGGCCAACTGTGCGACGATTCCGCATCGGGCTGATGAGGTAGAACGTCGCGACCCGACTGACGCTCAGATTCCATACGACTGGTCGCAAGCGAGTCAGTAGTGCGCGTCTTGGTAACGGGCGCTTTCGGCTACCTGGGCGGCCGCTTGGCTGATTCGCTGCGGGTCGCTGGGCATGTGGTCTCGTTGTCCGGGAGGTTCGTTCCCGAGTACGCGGCCGGTTGGGCAGGCACTTATCCAGTCCAAATCGCGGACGTACTGGACGCACTAGCCGTCGAGCACGTGGTTCAGGATGTCGATGGAGTCGTCCACCTCGCGGCTCTCGACGAGGTTGAAGCAGCGAAGCGCCCCGTACTTGCGGTGCGCGTGGCGGCCGAGGGTGTGGCCAACGTCGCGCGCGCGGCGCGTGCTATCGGGGCGCGCGTCATTCACTTCTCCACTGTCCACATCGAGAAGGGGCCTGGACATCCGTACGCTGCGGCCCACCTTGCGGGCGAGGCTGCGTCGCTAGCTGCCGGCGGCGAGACGGCCATCGCGCGGCTTTCGAACGCCTACGGTTGCCCGAAGTTTCGCCAAGTGCGCCGCTGGACACTGGCCCACAATGATTTTTGCCAACAAGCCGTCGAGCGGGGCAAGATCGTGCTCGTCAGCGACGGCATGTCGCAGAGGGATTTCGTCTGGGTGGAGGACGTCTCTCGAGCCATCGACTTGTTGCTTCGGGCACCGGCGCAGCTCCTAGGGGAACCCTTTGTGGTGGGAAGCGGAGTGTCACGATCGATCCTTGCCGTAGCCGAGACGGTTCGAGTGCGGGCGCAGGCTCGCCTGGGCCGGAACGTGTCTATCGAGCGACCGGAGCCCGGTCCGTCGCAACCGGCCGTGGCCTATTCGATCGAGCGACTGAAGGCGCTCGGCTACGCGCCGCGCGATGCCTTCGATGAGGAGACGGATCGAATCCTCACCCTTCTGGGTGCGCCGCCCTGATGCCACGGATCCTCGTGGTTTCGGTCGCTACGGTCAACATTCCTCATCGCACGGCCTACGACCGTCTGGCCCGGCAACAAGGCTGGGACGTTCACGTGGTCGCGCCTGAGCGCCTCGACGGAGGTGGAGGACACATTCAAGTTCACTACCCTGCCCCGCCAGGGAGTTCGTATGTTCTCCATCCGCTCCACCTCCGCCTGTATTCGCAGCAGCGCCTGACCGTGTTCGCGGGCCTCAGATCGTTGGTACGAAGGGTGTCTCCCGACCTGGTTTTCCTTGAGTTCGATCCCGGCAGCGCACTCACGTTGCAGGCCAGCGAAGCTTCCCGGGGTCGTGCCAAAGTAGTCTGCTTCACGGTGGAGAACATGGCTCGTGACCGGCTGGCGGAGGCTCGCGAGGAGGTCAAGGCCGGACGACCCCAGCTCGCAGTGCGAGACGTCTTCGTCTGGGGGCTGCTTGCCTCGGGCGAACGGCTGATTGATGGCCTCGCTTGTATTAGCCCGGACGGCGAACGCGTCTATCGCGCGCGGGGGTTTGACAAACCGATAGCGGTGATGCCCCTCGGTACCGACATGGACCTCTTCAGCCCAGGAGATGCCCGCGCGCACCGGTCGGCGCTGGGGCTCGACGGCGCCTTTGTTGTCGGCTACTTCGGCCGGTTGGTGCCTGAAAAGGGCCCGATGTTGCTCGTCGAAGCCCTCGCGCGCTTGCCAGGTGACGTGCGGCTGCTCCTGGACATGTACAGAAACTTCGTACCTGGTAGCTACGCCGCCCAGTTGCTCGAACGGGCGGATGCTCTGGGCGTCCGCAACCGTATCGTAACCATCGACGTGGCGCACGCCGAGGTACCCGACTACATGCGGGTATGCGACGTGATCGCATTGCCCTCCCTCACGACGCCCATGTGGCGCGAGCAGTTTGGCCGGGTGCTCCCCGAAGCCATGGCGTGCGGCGTGCCCGTCATTGGGTCGCGCTCTGGGAACATCCCTGAACTCATTGGGCATGCGGGTATCCTCGTGGAGGAGGGCTCGGCGGAGGCGCTTGCAGACGCTATCGGCGTGTTGCGGGACACCCCCGAACGTCGCGCGGGCTTGGCTATCGACGGCCGTGCCCGGATCCGCGCCCACTTCTCAGTTGAGGTACAGGTGGAGATCATGAAAGAACTCTTCGGACGAGTACTCGCGAGTTGATCGGCGCCCGGGGCGGCGGCCTCGCTCTTTGTTACCATGACAGGCCGGCCGGAACGGGCGCGATGCGGAAGGGAGCCACCTTTGACCAGTGACGAGCAAGGCGGCGGCCGCCCAGATCTCCTTTCCCTAACGGTGTTGTGCGTCTTGCTTGCCTTTCAGTTGGTCCTTCAGGTCGGTGGGCCAGAGCCGGCTCGTCTCGTTGGCGACGAGCCGTACTATCTGAACAAGGCAGATTACCTGGTCAGGAATGGGCGCCTGCCCAAGATCTCGCCAAAGTCGGAAGCGATCCTGGCGGGGCAGGCCCTCGGTTATTCGGATACCCGGCCCCCAGGCTATCCTGTATTCCTCGCTCTAGTCCGCTGGGTCACACCGACGCACTGGTCGCTGCGGCGCTCGTGCACCGCGGTGCAGGCACTGGCGATGGCTGCGACCCTGCTGGCTCTCTACCTCACGATGTGTCGATGGGTTGCCAGCACGGGCGCGCGTGTCGCCATCGCCGCTCTCCTGGGCATTCAACCGTGGAGTTTTGAGTACGTGGGCAACGTCTATCCTGATCCGTTGCTAGCCTCGCTCGTAGGGATGGCCCTCCTGATCGCACCTTGGTTCTGGGAACGTCGTGGTGGGGTGGCCTTTCTCGTGGGCTTTGCTCTCGCCCTCAGCCTCACGATTCTGTTGCGTCCCGAGATGCTCGTCGTGGTTCCCATCATTCTCGGTCTGGCGATTGGCCTCAAAGACTCGGACTGGCGGTCCAAGGTCAGATATCTCTCCGTTGCGGCCTTGTTGTTTTTTGCCGTTGTCTCTGTTCAGGTCGCCTACCGCTGGTACTTCGCCGGGAGAGTCGAGGTTGTCGGACCATTCCTATACGATGACAAAGAGGCCTACGACTGGGTGCACACTTGGTTCGGGACAGAGCATGAGATGTACGACTTTGTTTTCGCCCTCACGAACAAGACGGCGCGTATCGAGGACCTTCCATCGAGGGCCTTTGCGACAGTCGATGAGCGTGAGCAGATTGACCAACTGACAAAGAGGATCGTGCAGGAGGGATATACCTGGTCCAACAAGAACGCCCTTGAGGCCGTCGTCGAGCAGAAGGTCGCGAGCAATTGGTTCTTGTTTGCCTTGCTACCGCGGTTGTGGCGGACCAGCCACCTGTGGCTCAACGTAGAGACGAACGGTCGCCTGCTCGAACTGTTGGCCGCCGTACCCAGGGTCATCCGGAAGGGTCTACTTCTTGGCCTTCTTCTCGCGAAGACCGGTTGCCTGGCCGGTGCCGCCTGGGTGACGGGGAGGGCAGTCGGCCGCTTCCGAGCCGATGTCAGCGGCCCGATGGACCACCTCACGATCCTCATGAGTGCCTTCGTGGTGTCCCGCACGGCTCTGATAGGGCTCTTCCTCGGCTGGGGTATCCATCGGTACGCCTTAGCGGCGTGGCCTCCGCTGCTCTGGTGCGCGGGGGCGGCCGTTGCCGAGATATGGCCTCGGTCCTCACAGGCGGGCGCAAGATAGCCGCTCCCTCCCGCAGGCCTTCGGGACCCTGCCTCGAGAACCCCACCCGGCAACTGAGCACTCTCACTGCTCCAGGCATGAGTGAGGTAGCGCCAGCGAGCTCAACGTATACTCGCTGGCGATGCGATCTTGGCGGAGTGTGGGCCCTATCGCGGCCATGATCGTGTTGGGTGTCACGGCAGGTTTGGTTCTCGGTGAGTTCGCCCTTCGCATTGTCAGCCCGCTGCCGGATCGAGTGCCAGCGCTCTACGCCTACGATCCGGAACTTGGGTGGCGGCTTCAGCCTGGGATTCGCTATTCGGGGCGAAGTCCGAGCGGTGAACGAGTTGCCATCTCGATAAACACAGCGGGCTACAGAGGCCCTCTGCCGTCAGCGAAGAAACGTGGCACTCGGAGGGTCGTGATCTTGGGCGACAGCTTTACAGAAGCTCTCGGCGTGCCCTACGAGAGCTCCTACCCAGCTCTCATGGGGCCGCTCCTGAACAAGGCCGGACAACCGACCGAGGTTGTGGCTCTCGGCACATCCTCGTACGGGACCGTTCACGAATACCTCGTGTGCAAGCGGCAAGCCGTTGGTCTTGAGCCGGATCTCGTCGTGCTTCAGATGTGCTGGAACGACTTCTGGGACAACACGAGGGGCCTCTCTTATCAGGGACGTGGCCCTTGGGCGGCTCTCTCTCCCGAGGGCCGTGTCGAAGTAATTCCGCCCACGACAGGTCGCGATTCGGAGATGGCAAATGCCACGTCGAGTTGGCAACGCGTGGCAAGCTGGCTCAAGTGGAACAGTGCAATTGGCTTCAGGCTGGCCCGGCTATTGGAAGGAAGAGCGACCGGCGGTGCAGCTTACGCTCGCAACAACAGCGGGCGGAAGGACGCCATCGATCCACGCCACGATGGACGACTCGCCCTCGCCAAGCAACTAACCTGCCTCTTGTTGCGCGAGATGCGAGATATCTGTAGGGGCTCCCGCGCTCGTTTTGCCGTATACATCAACCCGAGCACGTTGCCCGTAGGAGGGAAGCCGCTCATTTACGAGGCCAATCTCCGGACCGAGGATTTTGTGCTGGACCCCGAGATAGAACGCTGGCTGCTCGCCGACGTTCTTCAGTTCTGCCAGCGGGAGGGCCTGGAGTGCGTCTGGTCACGTGATCTCTTCGAACCGGCTCGGCGCTCGGGCCTCCAAGTCACACCCCCCGATGACCCGCACTGGAATTCGGTGGGTCATCGCCTGGTTGCCCAGGACCTGGCCCAGCATGTTGCCCAGTGGCTCGAGGAGCCGCTCGAGGGACCTGAAAAGCCCGTCCCCGCTACGCCCCCTCAGAAGAGGCCTTGAGGCGACTTGGCACGCCGGAGGCCGCCGCCCCGACGGAAGCGCCCGTGGGCTCGTCTCGGCAGAGGGATCGTCATCGCCCGGCCTGCCGCTTGCTAGGCCGAGGCTTCCCTGGGTTTGCGGGCTGAGAAGGCGATGCTCCCGCTCGTCGCGAGAAGGTCCTGGCTCGTGGCGCCCGCCGCGAAGCCACCGACGGGGACTGAGTGCCGGGATCTTGCTGAAGGCGGCGACCCCGCGCAGCAGCCAGCGGACGATCGCCGGATACCCTCCCATGTCCGCCAGGGCAAGGAGCGTGTCGCGGCAGCTCCAGAGGCGTTCCACTTGAAGGTCTGTCGAGCTCAAGATCGAGACGATTCCCCAGGCGCTGGCATGGAGGAAGGAATCGTGAAAAGGCTCTCCGAACGCGACCACGCCGACGAGAAGGCCGCCTGGCTTCAGGACCCTGGCCGCCTCCGCCGCCACGATGAAGGGATTCTGAACGTGCTCGATCATGGCCAGGGAGAACACGAGATCGAAGCTCCCAGCTCCGAAACGGGAGGGCGTGAGCGTCGGCAAAGAGGGTCGGTCCTTCGCGCGGGAAGTCGATGCCCACCCACTCGATAGCCCAGGGATTCGAGAGGCGCCACCGTTCCTCCGTCGCCGCAGCCGATGTCCAACGCGAGACGCCGAGGAGAGGCCGAGTCTGCCTTGCCCAAGAGCGAGAGCAGGTCCCGGCACTCCCTGGGCGGCGGCGGGCCGTCATAGGTCAGCTCTGGCACACCGAAGCGGATGGACTTGAAGCGTGCGTCCAAGTCCACTTGCTTCTGCAAGTGAAGGACGGCCGGCCTGGGTCGGCGGGGCATGAAGTCCTTCGGACCGCCGCGAAAGCCACATGCGTCGCAGGTGGACTCGAGAGGGGCCGCGAAAGTCAGCGAGCCGCCGCAGTCCGGGCACTGGAGAAGAGCCTGGAGTCTATCGACGGCGATCATGGCTCTTCATCTCCCACGGCCAGCTGAGTCGAGGTGGCTTGGTCCCAGCGAAGTCACATCTCGTAGAGCACCGGATCGACGGTGGGCGGGAGGACGCGCCTGCAGGGACTCGGCGGCCTGGGGCGCCGGAGCCTTCGCCGCCTCCCGGGCCCGTCGGCGAGTCCCCGCCGAACGGGTCCTCCTCGAAGACGTCGCCCATTTCCTGCTCGATCTTCTCGGGGTCTTCGCCGGATTCCATGCGGCGGATGGCTTCTTCCATGCCGCTCTTCATGGGCATGCCGGTGGCGTCGAAGATCTTGCGCATGAGGCGGGCGGCCTGGCGGGGGTCCTCCTCGTTCATCCCTTCGGCTTCGCCCATGAGGGACTCCATGGCCTTCTCCATGCGGGGGTCGTCCATGTCGGGCATGCCGCCGGGTCCGCCGGGCGCGGCGGCAGGCTCCTCCTTGCGGCCCTTGGAGATGGCGAAGGCGGAGACGCGGCGGGAGAGCTCGGGCTGGCCGCACTTGGGGCAGGCGGGGCGGGCGCTGGTGTTGATGGTCCGGGAGAGGAAGTTGAAGACGCGGTGGCAGGCGCCGCAGTAGAACTCGTAGATCGGCATGGCGTCTCATTATAATGATCTCCGTGGAGGCTGCTGGTGGCGCTGAATATCAAGGACGAAGAGGTCGAACGCCTTGCGGGGGAGATCGCGGCCCTGACCGGCGAGTCCAAGACGAGGGCTGTCCGGGTGGCTCTCGAAGAGCGCCGTGCGCGTCTGGCGTTCAGGGTGGTGCACTCGAATCGGCCGGCGAGCCTTCGCCGATTTCTCGAGCAGGAGGTCTGGCCCACGGTGCCTGAAGGCGTCCTGGGAAAGACCATTACCCGAGAAGAAGAGGACGACATCCTCGGCTATGGGGATGAGGGCGTTTGATCCTCGACACCTCCGCACTGGTCGCGATCGTGCTGAGAGAGCCTTCCTGGAAGGAGCTCCTGGACAAGATTGGCCACGAGGACTCCGTCGGGGTCGCGACTCCGACCCTGGCCGAGACCGGGATCGTGCTCGCCGCTCGGCTGAGGCGTGATCCAGCGACGCCCACTGGCGAGAGGCGGTCGGGGCCTACCAGCGCTTCGGGAAGGGCCGGCATCCGGCGGCGCTGAACTTCGGCGACTTCAGCGCCCGTGGTCTATACTGGTATATATCACGGAGGTGAGTTTGAGCACCGCCAAGCTGTTCCGTAACGGTCGGAGTCAGGCCGTGCGGCTGCCGAAGGAGTTCCGATTCGAGGGGGAAGAGGTCTCGATCCGGCGGGAAGGCGAGAGCGTCGTCCTGGAGCCGCTCAAGCATCGGAGCTGGCCCAAGGGCTATTGGCGGAGCTGGGGCCGGGCGACGAGGACTCTCGAGGCGCCCTCGGCGCTGCCCGCCGGCGGCAGCGCAATCGACCTGGACAAATGATCAAGTTCGTCCTCGACACGAACACCTGCGTCTATGCGCTCAAGCTCCAGGGCCGCGTGGCCGATCGTCTCCGCGAACACTCGCCCGACGACCTTGGGGTGACGATCATCACCGTCGCCGAGCTCTGGTTCGGTGCCCGCAAGAGTGCCAGGCCCGCTGCCACACGCCGTGAGATCGACGCCTTTCTGGCCCCGCTCGATGTTCTTCCATTCGATCGAGCTGCCGCGGATGCCTATGCCGGCCTTCGGTTCGATCTGGAGCGAGCCGGGCGCCCCATCGGAGAGCGCGATCTGATGATCGCCTCGATCGCCTCGGCCCGCGGTCTCGCCGTCGTCACCCACAACCAATCCGAGTTCGCCCGGGTGCCGCATCTGAAGACCGAAGATTGGCTGTAACGGGACCTGAGTGTCGGCGCGCCGCGCCATGGAATCTCGGGGGGGGCATCCCTTGGTGAGCCTGGCCTGAGCCACTGGCGGCTGGCGGTCCTGATAGGACGGCGGTAGCATCCAACTGTGGTTCGGCGCGCTGAGATCGATCCGACCCTGCGCGACGGTCTCGCGGCTGCGACGCTGCCTGGGCTCGACCTGCTCGTCCTGTTTGGCTCACGGGCGAGGGGCGACGCCCGCACGGCCTCCGACTGGGACTTCGCCTACCTGGGGACCAGCGCGTTGGACCGCGATGCCCTGGCCGACGCTCTGACACGGGCGACCGGATCGGACGCGGTCGATATCGTCGACCTCGCGAAGGCCGGTGGGCTGCTCCGTTACCGGGTAGCCCGCGACGGGCAAGTGGTCGCCGAGACGCGGCCCGGTATCTTCGAGCGCTTCTGGCTCGATGCCGTCACGTTCTGGTGCGATGCTGCGCCGGTGCTCGGACCGGCGTACGAGGGCGTCCTGGAGCGTCTCACTCGATGACCCTGGATCGGACGCTTCTGGCCGCCAAGGTCGTGGCCGTCGAGCGGCATCTGGACAGGGTGGCGGCCCGGCTGCCCAGCGAGGCCAAGGATCTGACGCCGGCGTCCGATGCCTCGGACGCCGTGATCCTTCACCTGTGGCAGGCTGTTCAGATTGCGGTCGACGTGGCGGTCGCGCTCTGTTTGCGCTTGAAGTTGGAGACGCCCGCCGGCTACGGAGACGCCTTAGGCAGCTCGCGCGAGGCGGCGTCTTGGACCTGGCCTTGGCCGAACGGCTGGCGCGGGCCGCGGGCTTCCGCAATGTAGTTGCCCATGCCTACGAGAGCCTCGACATGGCCCGGATTCATCGTGCCGCCCTCGACGGTCCCGCGGACCTCCGCGCCTTCTTTGCTGCTGTCCGGGATGCTCTGCCGCCCCCGGCCGTTCAGTGACCCGATGGCCGAGCCAAAGCCGCGAGCGACGTACAAAGACCTGATGGAACTCCCCGACACCATGGTCGCGGAGATTCTGGACGGGGAGCTCTACGGCAGCCCTCGTCCCGCGATGCGACACTCGCGGGTCTCTTCGGCCCTGGGCGGCCAGCTCTGGGGACCATTCGGTCGCCGGCGCGGCGCGCCGGGCGGCTGGTGGATCCTCGACGAGCCCGAGCTCCACTTTGGCGAGGACGTGCTCGTTCCGGATCTCGCCGGGTGGCGGCGTGAGCGGCTGCCCGATATACCCGACACCGCAGCGATTTCCCTGGCGCCCGACTGGATCTGCGAGGTGATCTCACCCTCGACCGAGCAGATCGATCGGGTTCGCAAGCTGCCGATTTACGCGCGCGAGGGCGTGGAAAACGCGTGGCTCATCAATCCCCTCACGAGGACGATCGAGGTCTTCCGGCGAACAGCGAACGGCTGGATCCTGCTCTCCATCCATGGCGGAGACGACTCGGCCCTCCGGGCGGAACCCTTCGAAGCGATCGCCATCGAGCTGCCCGAGCTCTGGGGGGACGCCTAGATCGTACTGGGCCCAGGTTGTCCGCTCCCCATGCGATTCTCGGGCGCCATCTCTCCGTGGGGGGGTGCTACGATGCGATGGAACGAGCGTAAAGAGCCGGGAACGATGACCGAACAGAAGCCACGAGCAACGTACAAGGACCTGCTCGAAGTGTCCGACACCATGGTCGCGGAGATCCTGGACGGGGAACTCTACGGCAGCCCCCGTCCCGCGATGCAGCATTCCGTGGTCTCGTTGGAGTTGGGCGGCCAGCTGCTGGGACCGTTTGGCCATGGCCGAGGTGGGCCAGGAGGCTGGTGGCTTTCCTTTGAGCCCGAGCTCCACTTTGGCGATGACGTGCTAGTCCCGGACCTCGCCGGTTGGCGGAGGGCCCGGCTGCCCGCGATTCCCCGCACCGCGGCGATTTCTCTTGCGCCGGACTGGATCTGCGAGGTGATCTCGCCGTCGACGGAACGGATCGACCGTCTTCGCAAGCTCCCCATCTACGCGCGCGAAGGCGTGGAAAACGCGTGGCTGATCAACCCGCTCACGAAGACGATCGAGGTCTTCCGGCAAACGGAGAACGCCTGGATCCTGCGCTCGACCCACGGCGGAGACGAATTGTCCTTCCAGGCGGAGCCCTTCGAGGCGATCGCGATCGACCTGCCGGAGCTCTGGGGAGAGGCTTAGACGAGGGTCCACCGGGCGGCGAAGGTGAAGGCGGCGGCTTCAGGTCGCTCTTTCTCGGACGTGGTCGACGAAGCTCTCCGTCTCCTGCTCAGAGGAGCGACGGCCCATTGAGCGTCGTCAGGCCTTGAAGCGTGACGGACTCCTATAGAGTCGTCCTCAAGCGAGAGATCTACCGCCGCGAGTAGTCGTCGTCGCCAACTCCGTGGTCTCCACGTCCGGGGAGGGGATCGAGCGCATTCATAAACAGTCTGTTTATGCTAACGGCTCGAGCGCTCCTCCTCTACGACAGCGGGTAGGCGCCTCCTTCGATGGCGGCGTCGGCCCCCTGCCGGCGTAGCGCGACCCGTTCCTCGCCGTCGCGCCGGGTGGCGACGGAGCTAAGAGGCCAGGGGATTCCGGATGCTCAAGCCCGGCAGTACCGGCCCCGGGTTCAGGTCCTCCGACAGGATCTGGCGGCACCCGAGCTGGATGGCGCTCCGGACGATCAAGGCGTCCCAGAGAGAGATCCGCTTCCGAGTGTGGATCTCGATGGCCGCGAGGACGTCCTCGGGCTTGGGTGAATGGACCCGCCAGCCCGCCAGGTCCTCGATGATCGCCGACGCCCGACCAGCGGCAAGAGGATGCGGCACCTTCCTGGTGACCGTGACGAAGAACTCCTGAAGCACCTGAACGCTCACGCAGCCGCTGGCGGTCTCCCACAGGTCCTCGAGGACCTGGCGCGCCCGATCCGCCTTCACGCCACCGCTGGCGTCGTGGGCGTAGACGAGGATGTTGGTATCGACGAACACCAGGTCGGCGTCAGCGCTCATGCAGATCGTCCCGCGTCCAGGTGGATCGTCCGCGTGTTCCCAGGTCAGGGGGCCGCTTGAGGTTGTCCAAGGCGCGGGTTCGAGCGCGCCCGTAGGCCTCGTCTCGAGCGGCCACCTGCTCCAGCGTCTCCACCAGCAGCCGCGAAATGGAGGTTCCGCGCTGAGCCGCGATCACCTTCACGCGCTGGAGGACCTTCTTGGGCAGCGCCAGCGTGACGTTCTGGGTCGACAGGGTCTCCTTCACGCAAACCAGTGTAGCACGCGTTTACGTGAGACGCCCCAGATCCTTCGGGCGCGGGGAATGCGGAACCGCGCCCTCAGGATGACCTGCCGGCGCGCCCTCAGGATGACCCGGGTTAGCCCCCTACGACAGCGGGTAGGCGCCTCCTTCGATGGCGGCCTCGGCGACCTGCCGGCGTAGCGCCACGGTGTTGGCCGCGCCGCGCTTGGTGAAGCGCTTCAGCGCCGCGAGGTAGGTCCGCAGCATGTCGCCCTCGTCGACGGCCGACGAGCAGGCGGCGGGCCGACACCTCGATCTTGTCCATGGCGTCCTGGGCGAAGCAGCGGACGGCGGCCTCCTGGAGGCGCGTCTTGTCCTCGCCGTCGCGCTGCGGCGCGCTTCTGGGTGCGGAGGACGGCGCTCTCGAGGGCGTAGGTCTCCATGGCGACGTCGGCGAAGTGGCCGAGGATCTCCTGCTGGTCGGTGAGCTTGTCGGCGAACTTCTGCACCGCGAGGCCCAGGCACATGAGGGCCACCTTCTTGGCGCCCGCGGCCATGCGCGCCTCCTCGGCCAGGAAGCCGTCGTCGGTGGAGGCGGGCTGCGGGCCGCGCGGCGACCTCCTCCATCAGGGCCATGGCCTTCTGGAAGACCGGCAGCTCGCCCTTCATCGCGCGGCGGATCAGACGGCCGGGAACGAGCAGGCGGTTGATCTCGTTGGTGCCCTCGAAGATGCGGTTGACGCGGGCGTCGCGCCAGTAGCGCTCGGCGGGGTAGTCCTCGACGAAGCCGGCGCCGCCGAAGAGCTGGACGGTCTCGTCGACCACGTAGTCGAGCATCTCCGAGCACCAGACCTTGATCATCGAGCACTCGACGTCGTACTCCTCGATGCGCTTCAGCGCCGTCGGCGGGGTCGTTGAGGCCGACGCCCGGCGAGGTTCTTGTCGATCAGGCCGGCGGTGCGGTAGACCATCGACTCCGAGACGTAGGCCACGATGGCCATCTCGCCGATCTTGTGCTTGACGAGGCCGAAGTCGGTGATGGGGTGGCCGAAGGCCATGCGCGACTTGCCGTACTCGACGCACGCCTTGAGGGCCATCTTGGCGCCGCCCGTGACGCCGGCGCCCGAGCTTGAAGCGCCCCACGTTGAGGATGTTGAAGGCGATCTTGTGTCCCTTGCCGATCTCGCCCAGGAGGTTCTCCTTGGGGATGACGGCGTCGGCCAGGATCAGGGGCCGGGTGCTCGATGCCCTTGATGCCGGTCTTCTTCTCCTCGGGGCCCAGGGAGACGCCGGGCGATGCCCTTCTCGATGATGAAGGCGGTGAAGTGCTCGCCGTCCACCTTGGCGAAGGTGATGTAGACGTCGGCGAAGCCGGCGTTGGTGAGCCACATCTTCTCGCCGTTCAGGATCCAGCTCTTGCCGTCCGGGCGAGAGGACGGCCTTCGCCTTGGCGTTCATGGCGTCGCTGGCGGAGCTGGCCTCGGAGAGGGAGTACGAGCTGATCCACTCGCCCGAGGCGAGCTTGGGCAGGTACTTCTTCTTCTGCTCCTCGGTGCCGAAGTAGACGATGGGGAGCGTGCCGATCCCGGTGTGGCCCATGAAGGCCACGGCGAAGCTGCCGTCGCGGGCGGCCTTCTCGGACGACCAGGCATCCCGAGACCTTGTCGAGGCCCAGGCCGCCGTACTCCTCGGGGACCTCGACGCCCAGGAGGCCCAGCTCGCCGGCCTTCCGGAGGATGCCGCGGGTGGTCTCGTAGTTGAGGGCCAGGATCTCCGGGAGGCGGGGGAGCATCTCCTTCTCCATGAAGTCCGTGGCCGTCTCGCCGATCATCCGCTGCTCGTCGGAGAAGTCCTCGGGGGTGAAGACCTCGTCGAGAGCGCGCTCCTCGATCAGGAAGCTGCCGCCCTTCGCCGCCACGACATGAGTCTGTGTATCGGTCGCCATAACGAGCTCCTAGGAAGAAGAACGAACGGAAACAACGGAAACGACGAAAAGACACCACGGAGACACGGAGACACGGAGAAAGCGTCATAGGACGAACCTCTTGACACCGTGCATGAGCAGGCGAGAGTGGAAGTTGATGAGAAGGCCTACTCGCTTCCCCGTGACCTTCAAGTAAGTAAGGACCTGGGCCTCAAAGACGGGTTCCATTCTCGTCACGGCTTTGACCTCGACGACGACGGTGTCTTCGACCATGAGATCGATCCTGTGCTCACCGATCGGCTGTCCCTTGTAGAACACTGGCACGGCAACCTGCCGGGCGAACCGCAGGCCGGCCGTCTCCATTTCGACGCACATCGCTGCTTCGTAGGTTCCCTCGAGAAGTCCAGGCCCAAGCGTGCGATGGACCTCGATGGCACATCCCAGGATCCGCTCGGTGATCTCTTCACCGTGATCCATCCCATCCCCGCGTTGCTACTCTCTCCGTGATCTCCGTGTCTCCGTGGTGTCTTTTACGTTAGTTACGCAGCGGCTTGCCTTCCTTCAACGTGTGCTGGATGCGGGCGAGGGTCTTGGGCATGCCCAGGAGGGACAGGAAGGCCTCGCGCTCCAGGTCCAGGTAGTGCTGCTCGGTCGCGGTGCCCGGCGCGCGGTCGCCGCCGCAGAGGATCGTGGCCACCTTGGTCGCGATCGTGGCGTCGTGGTCGCTGATCATCCCCCCGCGAAGGGCGTTGTGGATGCCGACCTTGAACGTCGCGATGCCGGGACGGCCGAGGACCGGGATGTCGGTGCGCGGCCGCGGCGGCGCGATAGCCCGCCCGCGCCAGGCCCAGCGCCACCTCCTTCGCGTCGTGGATGAGGCGGTCGGGGTTGGGGGAGAGGGAGTCGGCGGGCGTCAGGAACATCCGCTGGGCCTCGGCGCCCGACGTGGACACCTTGGCGAACGCGATCGTCTCGAAGGCGCGCTTGACGAACGGGAACGGGTCGGCGCCGTCGACGCCGGCGCAACGGTCGTGGGCGCGGAGCGCCATCTCCTTGGTGCCGCCGCCGCCCGGGATGAGGCCGACGCCCACCTCCACGAGGCCCATGTACGTCTCGGCCGAGGCCCGCACCCGCGCGGCGTGGAGCGAGATCTCGCAGCCGCCGCCCAGGGAGAGGCCGAAGGGCGCCACGACGACCGGCAGCTCCGCGTACTTGAGCGCCATGTTGGCGTTCTGGAACTGGCGGACCGACAGGTCCAGCTCGTCCCACTCCTCCTCCTGCACGCCGAGGAGGACGAGCATCAGGTTGGCGCCGACGGTGAACTGGTCCCCCTGGTTCCCCACGACCAGCGCGTCGAAGTTGGCCCGGCCGTCCTTGACGGCGCCCTGCATCATCGCGAACGTGTCGAGGCCGAGGGCGTTCATCTTGGTGTGGAACTCGACGAGGCCGCAGCCGTCGCCCAGGTCGACGAGGGAGGCGCCGGCGTTCCTCTTCTTGACGCCGCCTTTGGCCTTGACCGCGGCGAGGTCGATGACGCCCGGCCGCGGCGGGGCCGGGGCGTTGTAGAAGCGCAGGCGCCCGGAGCTGATGATGCTCTCCACGAGCGGCGGGATCGTGCGTCCCTCCGCGGCCGCGCGCTCCGCCACGGCCGCGACGCCCAGGGCGTCGAGGATCTTGAACGGGCCCATCCCCCAGCCGTACCCCCACTCGAGGGCGCGGTCGATCGAGACGATGTCGTCGGAGATCTCGGGGACGAGGGAGGCGGCGTAGAGGCAGGTCGAGGAGAGCGACGCGCCAGAGGAACTGGGCCGCCTTGTCCTTGCCGGCCAGGAGCGGCTGGAGGCGGGCGCCCACGTCGGGGTTGTTCTGGGCGGCCTCCACCGACGGGAACTTCGGCTTCTGGCGCGGGCGGTGCTCGAGGGTCTTCCAGTCGAGGGCCAGGATCTCCTTGCCGTCCTTCTTGTAGAAGCCGATGCCGGTCTTCTCGCCCAGCCACTTCCGCTCGACCATCGCCGTCATGAAGTCGGGGACCTTGAAGATCGCGCGCTCGGGATCGTCGGGCACGGCGTCGTACAGGTTCTGGCGCCACCTTCACGCACACGTCGACGCCCGCGATGTCGCAGGTGCGGAACGTGGCGCTCTTGGGGCGGCCGATGGCGGGGCCGGTCAGGACGTCCACCTCCTCGACGCTGAGGTCGAGGTCGGCCATGGCCTTCAGGACCGCGCCGAGGCCGTAGGAGCCGATGCGGTTGCCGATGAAGTTGGGCGTGTCCTTGCACCGGACGACGCCCTTGCCCAGCACCTCCTCGCAGAAGGCCTCCATGGCCGCGAGGACCTCGAGGTCGGTGTCGGGGCCGGGAATCGTCTCCAGGAGCTTCAGGTAGCGCGGCGGGTTGAAGAAGTGCGTGCCCGAAGAAGCGCTTCCGGAACTCGAGCGGGAAGGCCCGACGACATGGCGGCGATGCCGAGGCCCGAGGTGTTGGTCGTGACGACGGCGGTCTTCTTGACCGCGGGCGCCACCTTGGCAAAGAGCTGGCGCTTGATCTCGAGGTCCTCCACCACGGCCTCGAAGACCCAGTCGGCGTCCTTGAGCTCCTTCCAGTCGTCGTCGAAGCTGCCGGGACGGATGAGGGCGGCGTGCTCGGGGAGATGGAGGGGGCTGGGCTTGAGCTTGGGAAGGTTCGCGACGGCGCGGCCAGACGGGAGAGGCGTGCCGGGGAGATCGAGCAAGGCGACGTCGATCCCCTGGGCCACCAGGTGGGCCGCGACCTGGGCGCCCATCGTCCCCGCGCCCAGGACGACGACCTTCCGAATGTCGAGACGGCGGGTCATTCTGAGGGCCTCACGTCCGGGCCCGGAGGCCCGAAGAATCCGGTGCCAGATCCTTCGGGCGCGGGGAATGCGGAACCGCGCCCTCAGGATGACGCCGCACGCCCTCAGGATGACGGCGGAACCGCTTCACGCGGCGCCCTGGTAGAGGCGGTCGATCACGTCCTTGTATCGCTGCTCCACGACGCGCCTCTTGACCTTCAGGGTGGGCGTCAGCTCGCCGGCCTCGATGCTGAACTCCTTGGTGAGGAGCGCGAACTTCTTGATCTTCTCGAACTGGGCCAGGCTCGAGCAGACGCCGTCCAGAAGCTCCTTGAAGTGCGCGCGCACCTCGGGACGAGGCCACGAGCTCCTCGCGGGATCCCATGGGGAGCCCCTTGCCGCGGGCCCATCGTCTCGAGGTTGTCGAAGTTCGGCACGACGAGGGCCGAGGGGAAGTTCCGCTTGTTCCCCACCATGACGATCTCGGCGAAGAACGTGTTGGCCTTGATGAGGTTCTCGATGGGCTGGGGAGCGATCTTCTTGCCGCCCGACGTGACCAGGATGTCCTTCTTGCGGTCGGTGACGGCCAGGAAGCCGTCGGCGTCGATGACGCCGATGTCGCCGGTGTGGAACCAGCCGTCCTTGTCGATCGCCTCGGCCGTGGCCTCGGGCTTGTTGTAGTAGCCCTTCATGACGTGGCGGCCCGCGCGTGAGGATCTCGCCGTCCTCGGCGATCTTGACCTCGACGCCTTCGACGGGCGGGCCAACCGTTCCGGGCCGGAGCTTGTCGGGGCGGTTGACGCAGATCACCGGGCTCGTCTCGGTGAGGCCGTAGCCCTCGAGAACCATGAGGCCCACGGCGCCGAAGAACTCGGCGATCTCGCGCGAGAGGGGCGCGCCTCCCGAGACGAAGAGCTTGAGGCGGCCGCCGGTGCGCTCCCGGATCTTCGACAGCACCAGCGCGTCGGCCACCACGTGCTTCAGGCGCTGGGCGAGGCCCGGGCGGGTCCGATCGACCACGTGGCGGAACGACTCGCGGCCGACGCCGATGGCCCAGTGGAAGATGCGCTGCCGGGTGGGCGGGTCCGCCGCCACCCTCTCGTGGACCCGCGCGTAGATCTTCTCGTAGAGGCGCGGCACCGAGAACATGAGCGTGGGCCGCACCTCCATCATGTTCTGCGGGGACCTTCTCGACGCTCTCGGCGTAGGCGATGGTCGCGCCGGCGTAGAGCATGAGGTAGTGGCCGCCCATCCTCTCGAAGACGTGGCAGAGGGGGAGGAACGAAAGGCTCACGTCGTCGGCGTTCCAGTCGGTGAAGACCTTCGCCCCGGCCACGACGTTCGACACGAGGTTGTCGTGGGTGAGCATCACGCCCTTGGGGTCGCCCGTGGTGCCCGACGTATAGATGAGGGTGGCGACGTCTTCCGGCTTCGCCTCCGCGGCGCGCTGCCGCACGGCCTGCGGCTCCTTCTCGAGAGCGCGTCGCCCCTCGGCGCACACGGCCTCGAGGGAGACGGTGTCCGGTGCGCCGATGGGATCCATCGTGACGACGTGCCGGAGCTGCGTGGCCTGGGCCCGCACCTCCGCCACCTTCGGCCGCCTGGGCCGCGTTCGAGACGAAGATCACCTTGGCACCGGAGTCGTTCAGGATGTAGAGGACCTGGGCCGGCGTGAGGGACGCGTAGATCGGCGCGTCGAGGGCGCCCGCGCAGAGCGTGGCGAGGTCGGCGTAGGCCCACTCCGGCCGGTTCTCCGACAGGATCGCGACGCGGTCCCCCCGCTCGAGGCCGAGGCCCCGGAGGCCCATCGACAGCTCTTCGACCGTGCGGAGGAACTGCGTCGGAGCTGATGTCCCTCCACTCGCCGTCCCTCTTGACGCGAAGGTGGGCCTTCTTCTGGAACGTATCGACCGACCGGAAGAACATCTCGCAGAGGGTCCTGGGCTCCATCACCTTCCTCCACGCCCCGCCACGGCCGCCAGGGCCGGGCGTGCGTCCTTCGTCTTTCGGGGGCAGGCTCCGTTCAGGAAGAGGTCCACGACGGGGTCGGCCAGCTGGGCCAGATCGTAGTCCTTCCGGCCGAGGATCCACGACGTGACCATCTCGTCGAGGGCGCCGAAGAAGGCCTTGGTGGCCACCTTGCGCGGGAAGGTCGCTCCGCACGCTCCCGTCCCGCTGCCCCTGCTCCATCACCTCCGCCAGCAGCGCGAAGTAGTCCTGGAGCCACGAGGCGGTGAAGCGCTCCAGGAACCTCGTGGAGTGCCGGAGCTCCACCTGGAAGACGACGGCGAGGTCGCGGTTGCCGCCGAAGAGGCGCAGGTGGTGCGACGGCGATGGCGCGGAGGCGCGCGCGGGCCCCGGCCAGCGTCGCGATCTCCTGGCGGGCACGGTCGATGTGCTCGGCCATGACCTCGTCGAAGAGCGAGACGAGGATGTCTTCCTTGTTGCGGAAGTAGAGGTAGATGGTGCCGTCGGCGACGTCGGCCCGGCGGGCGATCTCCGAGACCTTCGCGCCGAAGTACCCCTTCCGCGCGAACACCTTGACGGCCGCGTCGAGGATCCGCCGTCTCTTGTCGTCGCTCCGCTTCCGCGCCATCTTGAATGAACCTTCATTCAGTATGGTGACGGGGGCGACGGCGTGTCAAGGGGGTGTGACGGGGGGCTGGAGAGAGAAACGGGGGCGCCGCCCCTCGGGCGTGCGCCCCCGTCTGCGACTATCGCTGCCGGGGACCTCTACTGATCGTCCCCATCCCCGTCGCTGTCTCCGCTACCGCCGTTGTTGTCGTCATCGCCCTCGCTCTCGACCGTGATCTTCCGGGCGAGGACGCTGCCGTCGGCTTGCGTCGAGCCTTTCACCTCGACCTTGTCCTGGACCTTCAGGTCGGCCAGGCCGATCCGGTCTCCGCTGCGCTTGATCTCGGTGTTGGCATCGGTCTGAACGACGCGCCCGGCCACCGTAACGCTGGGCGGGTTGACGGCCTCGACGGTGCCCTGAAACTCGACTTCCCCGTCGTGTCCGTGGTGCGGCTCCGGGGAGGGACTGGGCTCCGGGCTGGGAGACGGCCCGGGAGACGGGCTCGGCGAGCCGTCGGGATCGTCGAGTGTCGCGTGGCCGCCGGACAGGGTCACCGTGATGGTGAGCGTCTGGCCCGCGACGAGACCGCCCAGGCCGAGGACGGCGTCGAGGCCCGGCGCCTCGAAGCGGAGGGAGACGGCCTTGCCCGCCTGGATATCGGTCAGGACGAAGCGGCCGCTCGAATCCGTCGTGGACGAAGCGCCGCTTCCGATCACAGTGACGCGGACCCCGGCGGCACTGTGACGGGCGGCGGAGACCCCGGCGGCGGAGACCCCTGACTGGACCGTTCCGTTGATGCTGGCGGTGGTCTTGACGGCGGTTGGTCCCATGGGCGATCCGGCGTTGGAACCGCAAGCCGCCGAGACGAGGACGAGACCGAACGCAACGAGCAACGGCAAAGGAATACGTGAGAACTGCTTCATGTGCGACCTCCGATCGATGAACGGCTTTATGAAAGAAACGACGTGTGCGGCGCACGACTATGGGTGCGTCTGTCCCGAGCCAACGCTCGGGTATGCTTTCAACCTAGGGCGCCTCGGCCCGTTCGTGCGTGACGGGCCTCACACTCGCCGGGCGTGGTAACCTCGCGTCGAACATGGCTCGCCCGTCGGTGTTCCTCGGCCTCGGGTCCAACCTCGGCGACAGGGAGGCGAACCTCACGCGCGCCGCGGCGCTTCTCGGGGTGGACGGCTTCACCGTCACCGCCCGCAGCTCCGTGTACGAGACCGAGCCGGTGGGCGGCCCGCCCCAGGGGCCGTACCTGAACCAGGTGCTGCGCGGGGAGACCGATCTCCAGCCCGACTCGCTTCTGGCTGTTTGCCTGCGCACGGAGGCGGCCCTCGGCCGGGTGCGCCGCGAGCGCTTCGGCCCGCGGGTCCTCGACATCGACATCCTTCTCTATGGCGACCGGGTGCAGGACGCCCCGGGGCTCGAGCTGCCCCATCCGCGGCTCCACGAGCGCCGCTTCGTCCTGGTTCCCCTGGCCGAGGTCGGCGCCGAGGCCGTGCACCCGCGCCTCGGCGTCACGGTCGCCGACCTTCTGGCGCGCTGCGCCGACACGTCCCGGGTGGCGCCCTACCCCGCGGCGGGAGCGCGGGGCTGATGGCCTTCCACTACATCGTCATCGAGGGGGCGATCGGCGTCGGGAAGACCTCGGTGGTGGAGCGCCTGGCCGAGCGGCTCGACGCCACCACGGTTCTCGAGGAGTGGGGGCAGAACCCGTTCCTGAAGGGCTTCTACGACGGCACGGGCGGGGCCGCGTTCCAGACCGAGCTGTTCTTCCTGCTCTCGCGCTACAGGCAGCAGCAGGAGCTGGTCCAGCGGAACCTCTTCTCGCAGGTCACGATCTCGGACTACGCCTTCGAGAAGAGCAAGCTCTTCGCGTACCTGAACCTCGAGGACAGCGAGCTGCTGATCCACGAGAAGCTGTACGGCCTCCTGGCCGAGGGCGTGCCGAAGCCCGACCTCGTCGTGTACCTGCAGGCGCCCACCGAGATCCTGATGAAGCGCATCCGCGCCCGCGGCCGTCCCGAGGAGACGAGCCTCTCGGAGGAATACCTCGCCGAGGTGAACCGCGCGTACAACTACTACTTCTTCCACTACACCCTGACGCCCCTCCTCGTGGTGAACACCGCCGAGGTGGACTTCGTCAAGTATCCGAAGGACCTCGACGATCTCCTGAAGCAGATCCAGCACATGGGGAAGGGGACGCAGTACTACGTCCCCATGGCGTCGAAGGGCTGAGCACCACCGACCGATCGACAACGGCACCACAGAGACACAGAGTCACAGAGAGAAGAGGAGTGGGCGGGGACGTCGCCTCGCGAGACTCCTGACTCGGTTGTCATCTCCCTGCTCCTCATGGTCCCTATTGGCATTGTCGGCACACTCCTGGTGTGCCCTCCTTCTCCTCGCCACCTCCTCCGTGATCTCCGTGTCTCCGTGGTTATCCGTTGCTTTCTCCGTCGTTGTTGTCTATTTCTTTTTCTCTGTGTCTCTGCGCCTCTGTGGTGTCCGCTTTTTTCGTTCCCGGGTCGCTTGACCTCGGCTGTGGGCTTTGCCATGCTCACCCCTAGGTTTCGATGAGTCCGTCCCTCCGTCTTTCGTCCCGCCAGCTCGCGCTTCCCTTCGATGCGCCGCTCTGGAGTGCCGCGAGCCTCGAGGCCACCCTCGTTCGCGAGTCCGAGAAGCCCGTCCGCCTCACGCTGACCGAGAATCGCTCGGTGCTCCTGTCGTTCCGTCGCGAGAAGGACGCCGTCTTCCTCCGGCTGCACCAGATGTTCCTCCACGCGCCCCTCGGCGTGGTGCGGAGCGTGGCCCGAGGGCTCTCGCGCCGCAGCCGGAAGGCCGACGGCGCCGTGCGGCGCTTCATGAACGAGAACCTCCACCGCGTGCAGAAGGTGAAGCGGCCGCTTCCGCCCCTCGTGACGGCGGGACGCGTCCACGATCTCCATCGGATCTTCGGCCGGCTGAACGGGCGCTTCTTCGCCGACGCGTTGCGCGTGCCCATCACGTGGGGACGCGGAAGCGGACGCGCGCGCCGCGGCGGGCTGACGTTCGGCAGCTACGATCCCGTCCTCGGCCTCATCCGCATCCACCCGGTCCTCGATCGCCACGACGTGCCGCTGTACTTCCTCGAGAGCGTCGTCTACCACGAGATGCTCCATCACCAGATGGGCGGGATCCCGGACCGCGCGGGACGCACCGTCTACCACTCGCGGGCGTTCCGCGCCGCCGAGGCGCGCTACCCCTCGCACCGCGAGGCCCTCGCCTGGGAGAAGGAGAACCTGCCCCATCTCCTTCGGGCGAGCCGGGAGCTGGACCGGAAGCGAAAGGCACAGGCGGCCGCCTCCCGCCGCGGATGAAATACCTCCGGCGGCTGGCGCCCCATCTGAGGCGCCACCGCAAGCGCTTGGCGTGGGGCCTCGTCTGTCTCGTCCTGACCACGGCCTTCTCCGTCGTGTCGCCCCGCGTCCTGGGCCACGGCATCGACGACCTCACGCGCCAGATCACCCAGGCGAAGCTCCTCCGCTACTCGGGGCTCCTCGTCGTCCTCGTCCTCCTCGAGGGCGTCTTCCGCTACTACATGAGGATCGTCCTCATCGGCGTGAGCCGCGAGATCGAGTACGAGCTCCGCAACGAGGTCTTCCAGCCACCTGACGCTCCTCGCTCCGCGCTACTACCAGACCCAGCGCGTGGGCGACATCATGAGCCGCGCCACCAACGACATGTCCGCGGTGCGCATGGTGCTGGGGCCCGGGATCATGTACACGGCGAACACGCTGGCCACGTGCGTCGGGACCATCGCCCTCATGGCGATGATCAGCCCCGCCCTCCTCGGCGTGGCCCTTCTCCCCCTCGTCCTCGTGTCGATCCTGGTGCGCCACTTCGGGCGGAGGATCCACGACCGCTTCGAGAAGGTGCAGGAGCAGCTCTCGAACATGACGGCCCTCGTCCAGGAGAACGTCTCGGGCGCCAGGGTCGTGAAGGCGTACGTCCAGGAGCCCCAGGAGCTCGCTGCGCTTCGACGAGTGCAACGCGGAGTTCGTGAAGCGCAACAAGGCGCTCATCCGGATGTTCGGAACGCTCTATCCCGGGATCCAGGTCCTCATGGGCAGCGGCGCCATCCTCGTGCTCTGGCTCGGCGGGCGCATGGTCGTGTCGGGGACGATCAGCCTCGGCTCGTTCGTGGCCTTCGGGACGTACCTCACGATGCTCCACTGGCCGATGATCGCCCTCGGCTGGGTCGTGAACATCTTCGAGCGGGGCGAGGCGTCGATGGGGCGGATCTGCCAGATGCTCGACGCGCCGGCCGAGATCCGCGACGAGGCGCCCGAGGCCGTGACCGAGCTGCGGGGCGCCGTGGAGTTCCGCGGCCTCACGTTCGCGTACGACGGCAAGCCCGTCCTGTCCGACATCGACCTGCTCGTGCCGGCGGGGGCCACCGTGGCGATCGTCGGGCCGACCGGTTCGGGGAAGAGCACCCTCGTCGGTCTCCTGCCGCGTCTTCACGACGCGCCGCCGGGGACGCTCTTCGTGGACGGCCACGACATCCGCCGCGTGCCCCTGGCGACGCTGCGCGGGGCCGTGGGCTTCGTCCCCCAGGAGACGTTCCTCTTCTCCGACACGGTGCGCGAGAACGTCGCCTTCGGCGTGACGTCGCCGGCCGATGCCGGACCGCGCGCCGAGTGGGCCGCGGAGGTGGCGCAGCTCGCGAAGGACGTCCGGGACTTCCCGAAGGGCTTCGACACGTTCGTGGGGGAGCGGGGGATCACGCTCTCCGGCGGGCAGAAGCAGCGGACGGCGCTCGCGCGCGCCCTGGCCGTGGACCCCCGCATCCTGGTCCTCGACGACTCCCTCTCCTCGGTGGACACCGAGACCGAGGAGGAGATCCTGAAGGGGCTCCGGGGCGTGCGCGCCTCGCGGACGACGTTCGTGGTGTCCCACCGGGTCTCCACCGTCAAGGACGCCGACCTCATCGTCGTGCTGCGGGAGGGGCGGATCATCGAGCGCGGGAGCCACGAGGAGCTGCTGGCCCAGGGGGGCTTCTACGCCGACCTCAACCGCCGCCAGCTCCTCGAGAAGGAAATGGAGACGGCGTGACCTCGTACCACGAGGACGATCCCCTCGAGAAGAGCTACGACTCGCGGCTCCTCCTCCGCCTGCTCAAGTACCTGAGGCCGTACAAGAGCGCGGTCGCCTTCTCGTTCGTGCTCATCATCCTCATGGCCGGGCTCGACCTCGTCGGACCCTACCTGACCAAGGTCGCCATCGACGACCACATCAAGAAGGGGGACGCCGCGGGGCTCGTCGGCGTGGCCGCCCTCTACGCCCTGACCCTGCTGGCGGCGTTCGTCGTGCGCTTCGGCCAGGTGTTCGTCCTCCAGATGACCGGGCAGAAGATCATGCTGGACATGCGGCGGCAGATCTTCGGCCACCTCCAGCGCCTCGAGATCGCCTACTTCGACAAGAACCCCGTCGGGCGCCTCATCACCCGCGTGACCACCGACGTGGACGCCGTGAACGAGCTGTTCACGTCGGGGGTGGTGACGGTCTTCGGCGATCTCTTCACCCTCCTCGGGATCATGGGGGTGATGCTGGCCCTCAACTGGAAGCTCGCCCTCGTCACGTTCGCCGTGCTCCCGTTCTTCTTCCTCGTCACGAACTGGTTCCGCCGCGGGGCGAGGGAGTCGTTCCGCCAGACCCGGAAGTGGGTGGCCCGGATCAACGCCTTCCTCCAGGAGAACCTGACGGGGATGTCGGTGGTGCAGCTCTTCCGCCGCGAGGAGAGGAACTCGGCCGCCTTCGCGGGGATCAACCGGAAGCACGCCGACGCCAACCTGGACGCGATCTTCTACTACGCCATCTTCTACCCGGCCATCGACATCCTGGCGGCGGTGGCGGTGGCCCTGATCCTCTTGTACGGCGGCGGCCGCGTGCTCGTGGGCGCCCTCACCATGGGCGCGCTCGTGGCCTTCGTCCAGTACACGGAGCGCTTCTGGCGCCCCATCTCCGACCTCTCGGACAAGTTCAACATCCTCCAGGCGGCCATGGCCTCGTCGGAGCGGATCTTCCTGCTCCTCGACACGACGCCGAAGGTCGTGGCGCCGCCCTCGCCCGTGCGTCTGCCCGCGGTCGAGGGGCGCGTGGCGTTCGAGGGTGTCTGGTTCAGCTACGGGGGTGCGGATTCAGTCACGGCGGCGAGCGAGGCGGGATTCACTCCCGCCGAGCGAGCGGGGGTCCTAGGGGGGGCGGCGCAGCCCCCCCTAGGTCAATACGTCCTCCGCGACATCGATTTCACGGTGGAGCCTGGCAAGAGCGTTGCGCTCGTGGGAGCCACGGGGGCGGGAAAGACCTCGATCATCAGCCTGCTGACCCGCTTCTACGACGTGCAGAAGGGGCGCATCACACTGGACGGCGTCGACGTGAAGGACCTCGACCCGGCGCAGCTCCGCTCCTCGCTCGCCCTCGTCCTGCAGGACGTCCACCTGTTCAGCGGCACGATCGCCTCGAACATCCGCCTCGGCTCCGCCATCTCCGACGAGGCCGTCCGCGCCGCGGCACGGGCCGTCCATGCGCACCGGTTCATCGAGGCGATGCCCAAGGGGTACGAGACCGAGGTGAAGGAGCGCGGCGCGACGCTGTCGGTCGGCCAGAAGCAGCTCCTGTCCTTCGCCCGCGCCCTGGCCCACGACCCCCGCGTGCTGATCCTGGACGAGGCGACGTCCTCGGTCGACACCGAGACCGAGGGGCTGATCCAGGACGCCCTGAAGGTCCTGCTGAAGAACCGGACGGCCATCGTCATCGCCCACCGCCTGTCGACCATCCAGAACGTCGACGAGATCCTGGTGATGCACAAGGGACGGATCCGCGAACGGGGAACCCACCAGGAGCTGCTCGCGCAGCGCGGTCTGTACTGGAAGCTGTACCAGCTCCAGTACAAGGACCAGGAGACGGAACCGGCAGGCAGTGCTACGGCAGGCTCCGCGGTTTCGCCCTAGGTATCGAGGCGCTCCTCGATCGCGCGAATCTGACCCTGCAGCGCGTCCACCCGGGTCTTGAGGTCCTGTAGCTCCGAGCGGAGCGCGCGCTTGTCTTCCACCAACGCGTCCAGCCGCTCCTCGACCCGTCGAAGGCCGGCCACGAGCATCTGGTACTCGGTTTCGAGCCGGTCGAAGCGTTGGTAGATCGCATCGAAGTGGCCCAGCATTTGCCCTTCAAGCCGGTCGAGACGGTTCTGGATCTGCCCGAACTGTGGTGCGAGAACCTCCTGGTTGAACTTCGCCAGGGCCGCGAGCGTGAGAGGTTCGTCCGCCATGTGCCTATGCTACTACCGCTGCTGCCCAGCGGGGTCCGCTTCAAGCCGCTCGGGTGCGCCCCCAGCGCCGGCAACCCGTTCCGGAACGGTGCGCCACGAGGGGTCAAACTCGCTGGCCGGACTGAGGAAGGAGCTACGGACGGACTCCCCATTCCTACGGCCACCGCGCCCGTCCGCGACTCTACAGCGGGAAGTACGAGCGCATTGCCCGAGCCGGATCGAACCGGTGCGGGGGTGCCACCAGCCATTCCTCCAAGTCGTAAACACATTGTTTACGACTTGGGCGCGAGCCTGTACCCCCTCCAGCCCACGGGCGAGCCGCCGAACGCCGCAGACGTGTCCCGCAGATCCTCCCGCAGCGACGCGTAGGCCGGTTGGTTCTGCCGTCCGCATCATGAATCCCTACCCGTCCCAGCGACTCAGCCTTCCGCCCTGAGGCAGGAGCGTGGCGTTTCCAGGCTCAGCGGGTACGCGCGAGGTAGTCCCAGACGAGCGTCGACATGGCCCGCACGCCGAGCGGCAGGACGGCCTCGTCGACGTCGAAGTCGGGCATGTGGATCTGGGACGTGAAGCCCTTGGCCTCGTTGCGGGTCCCGAGCTTGACGTAGAGGCCCGGCACCTTCTGGGAGAAGAGGGCGAAGTCCTCGGCGCCCATCTGGGGCTTGACCTCGAGGACCTTGTCCTTGCCGAAGACCCGCTCCAGGCTGGGGACGGAGGCCCGCGTGAGGGCCGGGTCGTTGACGAGGGCGGGGTTGGCGATTCCGATGAGGCGGAGGGAGGCCGTGGTGCCGTGGGCCTCGGCGACGCCTTTCACCGTGCGGGTCATGCGGTCGAGCATCTGCTGGCGCACGGCCGGATCGAGGGTGCGAATCGTGCCCTCCATGGTCACGCCGTCGGCGACGATGTTGAAGCGGTTCCCGCCGTGGATCGAGCCGATCGTGAGGACGTGGGGGTCGCCGGTGTCGATCTGCCGCGAGACGACGAGCTGGAGCGCCGAGACCATCTCCGCCGCCACGGGGATCGGGTCGAGCCCCTCGTGGGGGTAGGCGCCGTGGGACTTCTTCCCCTTCACGTCGATCGCGAAGTGGTCGCTGGCGGCGAAGATCGATCCCGTGCGCCACCCTACCTGGCCCGAGTCGAGATGGCCGTCCATGTGGAGGCCGTAGACCGCCTGGACCCGCGGCGAATCGAAGACGCCCTCCTTGAGCATGAGGTCCGCCCCGCCCTCTTCTCCTTCCGGGGGACCTTCCTCCGCGGGCTGGAAGACGAACACGACCGTTCCCGGCAGGCGGTCCCTCATCTTCGAGAGGACCTCCGCGGCGCCGAGGACGATCGTGGTGTGGGCGTCGTGGCCGCAGGCGTGCTTCACGCCCGGGTTCTGGCTCTTGTAGGGAACGTCGTTCACCTCCTGGACGGGGAGGGCGTCCAGGTCCGCGCGGACCGCGACAGTCGGCCCGGGGCGCCCGCCCTTCAGGATGCCGACGACGCCCGTCTTGGCGACCGGGTAGCGGACCTCGAGGCCGAGCGCCTTCAGCCGATCGGCCACGAGCTGTCCGGTTCGGGTTTCGCGGTTCCCGAGCTCGGGGTGGACGTGGATGTCCCGGCGGGTCTCGACGAGCGCCGGGGCCATGCGCTCGGCGGCGGCCTTGATCTCGACGTCGGGGGTGGGCGCGATCGCGGCGGCGGCGGCCAGCAGCAGGGTCAGGGTCATTCAGGGTCTCCTTGTCAGATCGCGACGTACACGGGGCGGGAGCCCACGTCCTCGAACCAGCAGACGTGCTCGTCCACCATGTCGAGCTTGAGGACGTAGGAAGCGGCGGCGTCGGGAAGCACGACCTCGACCGGGACGTCGAGGCGCCCCCCGGCGCCACGTCCCGGGGCAGGACGCTGCGAGCGAAGTCCATGTGGATGAGGCGTCGCTCCGGCGAGAGGAGCTGCAGGCCCAGCCGGACGATCCCGGGCTCGTCGCTCCCCCTGAGCCAGAGTGTGTCTCCCTCGTTGACCACCGTAACGACGCCGCGGACGCGGGCGCCTTCCCTGGACAGCGCCGGGTCGATCCGCGCGCGCAACGTCCGCGGCATGCGCGAATCGATGGCTCGCTCTCCCTTGCCGAGGACCAGGACGGGGTGGCTGAGGAGCGACTGCAGGAGGAAGGCGTCGAAGCCCACCGGCGTCTCTCCCTGGCGCACGCGCCAGCGCTCCGACGGCTGCGTCATCGCTCCCTCGAGGTCCTCGGGGGTGAACGACACGACCGGCTCGTGGTGGGGGACGACGCGCACGTCGAAGCCGGCCTCGCGCCCGTACCGGACCGCCTCGAACAGGTGGATCTCGCGCTCGCAGACGCCGTGCTCCGTCATCTCGCCTCGCGACTTCTCGCTCTCGGCGTGCCCCTCGCCCGGCTCCGCCAGCAGGAACTGCCCCCCCTGGCGAAGGACGCGATAGGCCTCGCGGAAGACGCGGGGGACGTCGGGGACATGGTGCAGGGCGTCGATGACCACGACGGCGTCCACCGATCCCGTCGCGATCGGCAGGGCCGTCATGTCCCCCGAAACAGGGCGGAAGGGGAGGTTCTCGCGGGTGAAGCGGTCGCGGCCGATCCGCAGGAGCGTCGGGGCGATGTCGAGGGTGACCGGCCGATAGCCGAGCTTCGCCAGGAGATCGCTGACCCAGGCCGCGCCGCCCCCCAGGTCCAGGACGAGGCCGTCCTGCGGGACGCGCATGTTCTCGGCCACGGTGAGAAAGGCGCGGACGAGGCGCACGTTCTGCTCGCGGTTGACGCGGGTGAAGGGTTTCGTGACGTTGTAGTGGGTGTCCTTCTCGGTGGCGTAGCGCAGGATCTCGGCTTCTCGGCTGTCGGTCTTCTCGGGGACGACGTCCCCCGCGAGGAAGCGCGCCCAGGAGGCCGAGTCGCCCGCGGGAGAGGGCGCGCTCGCTCGCGCGGGTCCCGCGGCAAGGACGGGGGCGTGGGCGGCGGCCAGGCGCCCCAGCCACTCGAGTGAAAGGGACGTGTCGCCGATGCGCTCCGGCGCGGGATCGGCGCCGGACAGGATCGCACCGGCCTCGCCGGCGGGTGGCGCCCCGCAGGCGGCCAGGGCCGCCGCGGCGGCGGCCCGCACGGGGCGCAGGGGGTCGCGGAGGAGCGGCGCGAGCTTCGGCGCCAAGGCCGGGTCGCGGCACTCGCCGAGGGCCAGGGCGGCGGCCGTGCGGACGATCCAGACGCGGTCCAGGAGGCCGTTGGCGATGGTGTCGCGCACGTGGGCGCCGCGCGGGCCCGTCGAGGTGAAGCGCCGGCGCAGGCCGGGGACGCGTCGCGCGATCCGGCGGCTCCAGGGATCGGGCCGCCAGGCCGACGGGTCGTCGCGCACGATCCGGCCCGCGGCCGAGTACGCGAGGGCCCGCGCCATCCAGTCCCCCCGGTCCGTGAGACGGAAGATCTCGGGCAGCCCCGCCGGTCCGCGGGCCGCCAGGCGCAGCAGCGTTTCGAGTCGAGGGCTCGTTTCGACGACGGGGAGAGCCGGCGAGGACACGGGCTGGGATGCTATCACGCGGCCCTCGGCTCCCCCGGAAACGAACGGGGCCGGGAGGCGTCGAGCCCCGGCCCCCGAGAACCGCTCCGTCGCCCTCTCGATCCCGCTACTCGGGCGAGCCGAGGACGAGCTGGCCCAGCTTGAAGAAGACGTCGGTGTTGGTCTGGACGCCCACGAACGCCTGAACGCGCTCGTCGCGGCTGTAGGCCGAGACCGGGATGTCGGTCGCGGTGTGGACGGCCTGGTCCCGCCCGACCGCCTGGCCGCGCAGGAAGAAGCCGAAGTCGTCCTCGGCTCGCGGTACGGGTTGGCGCGCGTAGCCCTCGCCGGCCGAGCTCGGTCTTGATGTCGTCGGGCAGCAGGCTGTCGATGACCGGCAGCGGCTTGCTCGAGCCAGGTCTCGTAGCGGTCGCCGCTGGCGCCGAAGCCGACGAGGATCTTGCCGTCGATGTCGAAGGTCGTCGGGTAGCCGTCGGCTTGGATCGTCGTAGCGCGGGAAGCCGGCCGCGTCGTAGGTGCCGACGACCTTCTGGCGCGCCGGCTGCGTCGCGCGGATCGGTGACGCCGTCGTCGGGGGCCAGGCCCGTGAGGCTGCGGCGATGCCGCCGGTGAGCGCGCCGATGAGGCTGAAGCCCGAGCACTCGTGGTCGGCCAGCACGAGCACGAGCGTGTCGCCGTGTCTGCTCGGCGAAGCGCCGGGCCACGCCCACCGCGTTGTCGAACTCGATGGTCTCGCCGATCGACGCGGTCGGCGTCCATGAGGTGCGACTGCTTGTCGATGTGCGCGCCCTCGACCATCAGCACGAAGCCCGTCGCGGTTCCTGCGCGAGCACCTCGAGCGCCGCGTCGGTCATCTCGTCGAGCATCGGCTGGTCCGGGGCGTGGTAGTCGTCGACCACGTAGGGCCGTCGGCCAGCGGCGTGCCGCGCCGCTTGGCGATCTTGTCGAGGGCCACGTTCATGTTGCCGTAGCCGAAGAGGCCGAGGAGCCTGTGCGGCGGCATCGCCGGCCGACGGCGGCCTGAGGCGCGGTCGGCGTCGTCGACGTAGGCGAAGCCCGCCGCCTGGAAGTCGCCGAGCGAGGTCGCGGGCCGGGTCGACGGCGCCGGCGGCCGCGGCAGGCCCCAGCCGGCCTGCGAGGTCGGCCGGGAGCGGTCGCGTAGTCGTTGCTGCGTCGCTGCGGCTCGAGCCGAACTCGCCGCTGGGCAGGAACCAGCGGCGACCGCCGCCGAGCAGCACGCGCAGGCCGCGTGCTGCGCGGCGCTCGTCGAGGTACTGGTCGACGATGCCCGGTGCCGGCGTCGCGGTTGCCGGTGTGGACCGCGTTGGCGGCCGGGCGTCGCGTCTTCGAGGTCGGCGGTGCGTGACGATGCCCGAGGGACGTGCCGCGCACGCGGTGCAGGTACTCGCGCGAGGTACTCGACGCGCGGCTAGTAGAAGGGGTTCGTCATGTGGGCCGGGTAGACGCCCTCCTGCCCGTTTTGGCGTGGTTGCCGGTCGACGTAGCAGGCCATGCCGGGCGCCGAGTCGGTGACGATGCTGTTGAGCGAGTGGGTGGTGACGAGGCCGGTGCCGGGGAAGCGCGTCCATCGCGAGGTAGCCGTCGGGCTGGCCGGCGGTCACGCCGTACTTCACGAGGCGCGCCGCGGTGCGGTGGGCGACGCCCATGCCGTCGCCGAGCATGATGATGATGTTCTTGACCTTCTTGTCGCCGCCTCCGACAGGTACGATCCTGAACTCGGCCGACACCGAAACAGGGCCGCCGGCGTCGGCGAAGGTCGCGGTGATGGTGTGCTTGCCCGGCGCCCAGCTCGAGTAGCCGCGAAGATTGAACCCGCCCCAGCCCGGCGAGGAGATCCCGTCGGAGATCGTGGTGCCCTGGGCCCCGGACGTGAACGTCTTGGTTTGCCCGTCGATCACCAGGGTCGCCGAGAAGGGGCCCGTTCCCTTCCCTTCGACCCGGATGTCGAACTTCTGGCCGGCCAGGAAGCGTGCCCCAGCGGGGGGGACGACCGAAACGTCCGTGGCGGCCAGCGCGGGCAGCGCTGCAGCGGCACCGGCGACGATGGAGAGTACGGCGCACGAGGCAAGGCGCGATGGCGACATTCTGTACCTCTAATGTGAAGACTTCGTGGGTTCCGAGGCGCTGGGCGTTGCGTCCTCGGGGCGGTCCAGGATCAATCGAACGAAAGACACGGCTCCGTCGGTTTCCTCGCGCCGGCCTATCTCCAGCACTCCCGTGACTTCGAGCGGGCCCGGGATGAACGCGACTTCGCCTCCCGGAACGGAGCGGACGACGACTCGGACGGCGTTGGGCGGAAGGTCCGCGGTGCCGCCCCCACCTTCGTCGAGGAACAGGGGGCGGGGGCAGAGATAGAACGCGCCTCGAGGGGGAATCTCCATCTGGGGCATGAAGCCCACCATGCGGACGCGCCGCGACTCGAGCTCGTGGAGGCGGGCGGAGAGACGGACGCGGCCCGCTCCCGACTCGAGGATCTGGTCGAACGTCAGCGTCGGGGGCGCTTGGGCGAGGGCGAGAGCGAGGAGCAGGAGGGAAGTGTGCATCGCGCCGTCAAGCTACGCGTCGCGAGTGGCACCGGGGTGATCGACCGGTGACAAAGAGGTGGCGGGGACGAGTCGCCACTGTCCGGGCTCATTCCAGGGAAGATCTCTCGAACCACGGACGGGTGGCCACGCAGAACCGGCAGACCGACAGCATGACGGGGACTTCGACGAGGACACCGACGACCGTCGCCAGGGCCGCGCCCGAACCGGGCCCGTAGAGGGCGATCGCGGTGGCGACCGCGAGCTCGAAGAAGTTCGAGGCTCCGATGAGCGCGCCGGGGGCTGCCACCGGGTATGGGACGCGGAGCAGGCGCATCAGGCCGTAGGTCAGGCCCGAGTTGAAGTAGACCTGGAGCAGGATCGGGATGGCGATCAAGGCCACGTGCAGTGCCCGAGTCGTGATGTTCTCGGCCTGGAAGGCGAAGATCGCGACCAGGGTCGCCAGGAGAGCGATGACCGTGACCGGCTGGAAGGCAGCCAGGAAGCGCTCCGTGAACCACTCGACGCCCTTGCGGCGGATCAGCCAGGCGCGGCTCGCGGAGCCGAGCGCCAGTGGAATGACCACGAACACGAAGACCGAGTAGAGCAGCACGGAGAACGGCACTTCCAGGCCCGCGGCACCCGACACCAGGAACTTCACGATCGGCGCGAAGGCGACGAGCATGATCAGGTCGTTCACGGAGACCTGCACGAGGGTGTAGGCGGGATCGCCGTCGGAGAGGTACGACCAGACGAAGACCATCGCGGTGCAGGGCGCGGCGGCGAGGATGATGACGCCTGCCACGTATTCGCTTGCGAGCTGCGGTCCGATCAGCGGCAGGAACAGGTGCTTGAAGAACAGCCAGCCCAGGAACGCCATGGAGAAGGGCTTCACGAGCCAGTTGACGACGAGCGTGACGATGAGGCCCGTGGGCCGCTTTCCGACGCCGCGGATCGACGCGAAGTCGATCTTGAGCATCATCGGGTAGATCATCAGCCAGATGAGGATGGCGATCGGGATGTTGATCTGGCTCCCTTCGCCGAACTGGAGATCGCGAACCGCCCCGACGATTCCGGGAAACGCCTTTCCGATGACGACGCCCAGAGCCATGCACGCCGCGACCCACAGGCTCAGGTAGCGCTCGAAGACGTTCATGCGCTTGCTCGCGGCTTGTGCTCACGTCAGTCCTTCGCCGCTGGAGTGCGGCCGATCGCCTGCAGCTTCTCCTGGAGCGCCATCTTGTCCAGCGAGTCGAACGGACAGGCTGATGAAGAGCTTGATGCGGGCGTCCAGCTCCCGCAGCGCGCGGTTGAAGGCGCGCATCTGCTCCTCCTTCGTGCCCTCGACGGCGGCGGGGTCGTCGACACCCCAGTGGGCCGTCATCGGCTGGCCGGGCCAGTAGGGGCACTGCTCCTTCGCCGCGTTCCCGCACACGGTGAAGACGAAGTCGAGCTTGGGCGCGCCCGGTCCCGAAAACTCGTTCCAGCTCTTGCTCCGGACGCCTTCGCGTCGGAAGGTGCGTGCGCTCCAGCACCTCGAGGGTGAGGGGATGCACCTCGCCCTTGGGCTTGCTCCCCGCGCTGAACGCCCGGAACCGCCCGTGGCCCCAGTAGTTGAGCAGCGCCTCGGCCATGACGCTGCGGGCGGAGTTGCCGGTGCAGAGGAACAGGACGTTGTACGGCTCCATGAGCGCTCCTTTCGAGGCGGCTACTTGCAGGATTCCGGTCCGCGGACCTTGACCAGGCGCTCCAGGTCCTTTCGGAGCACGCCGCGCTTCGCGAACGTCCTCACCAACCCTCGGAGCTGACGCTCGCAATCGGCGTCCGGCTGGCGGATGAGACGGTAGTAGACCCAGGTCCCATCCCGCCGGTGCTCGACGACGCCCGACGACCGAAGCGTCGCCAGGTGGCGCGAGACCTTGGGCTGCGACAGCCGCAGCGCCTCCTCGAGGTGGCAGACGCACAGCTCGCCGTGGGACAGGAGGGCCACGATGCGCAGCCTGGTCTCGTCGGCCAGGGCCTTGAACAGGCGCGAGAAGGAACGGACGTCGAGGGCCTGCGATGACATATGCAGATACGTATATCCGGCTCTCAGGCATGCCTGTCAAGGCATTCCGACCGGCCGCAGCCGCGCAACACCTTCGTTCCCCGCGCCGGCGGTGCGCATGTGGTGCGCCGTCCGTACGCGGCAGGAGGCCCGAGGGTTACGCCTGGCGCGATCGTTGCAGTACGTCGTTTCGGAGATCGGCGAAATGAACCACGGTCCTCTTGGTCGCACTACCGGAATCCTGAAGGCCATCTCGCACCCGGCCCGCCTCCGGGTCCTCGCGATGCTCCGCTCGGGGGGCTTGTGCGTCTGCCAGGTGGCCGCCGCGATGGGGTCTCCGGTGTCGACGGTGTCCGAGCATCTGGGCGAGCTGAAGCGGGCCGGCCTCGTGCTCGAGCGCAGGGACGGCCGGTGGGTGTCTTACAGCCTCGCCGACGAGGCGTCAGCACTTCTCGACCACATCTGGGGCCTCATCGGGAGCGACCCGCTGGTCCGCCAGGAGGAGCGCCTGGTCCGGAGGCTGCGCCGGCTGCCGGTCGCCGAGCTCTGCGACGCCGGTCTCGATCTGGCCAGGTTCGGTCTCAAGCCGGCTTCCTGAGGGAGGAGAACATGGCGACAAGCGTGAGCGTGATCGAGGTGCTGGGCCCGGGGTGCGCGCGCTGCCACGAGACGCTGCGCGTCGTGCGGCACGTGGTGGATGAGGCGCATCTGGAGTGCCTGGTGCAGAAGAACGAGTCGGTGGAGCGCATGGCAGATCTCGGCGTAATGCGGACCCCGGCCGTTGTCTTCGACGGGAAGGTCGTCCTGTCGGGACGAATCCCCAAGACGGAGGAGGTCCGCCATCTCCTCGGACTCTCCTAGCCGCCTCGCCAGCAGTCCCCCTGATCGGAGACGCGGTATGGCAAGCACATCCGGCGCTGTGACGGTCAAGACTGAGGTCGGCCCCTGGTGCGCGGGTGGCCCTGGCGGCAGGTGTGTGGACCGCTCTCTACCTGCTCATCGAGCCGCTCTCGCAGTGGATCGCCTTCGGACTCGCGGGGCTTCCTCGCGGCTCGCACCTCGGCGACGCGGTCGCGTTCTTCTTCTACGACGTGCCCAAGATCCTGCTGCTGCTGTCGGGGATGATCTTCGTGATCACGGTCGTCCGCTCCTTCTTCAGCGCCGAGCGGGCCCGTCGGCTGCTCAGCGGCAAGCGCGTGGGGATCGGCAACGTGCTGGCCGCTACGCTCGGCATCGTCACGCCGTTCTGCTCGTGCAGCGCCGTCCCGCTCTTCATCGGCTTCGTCGAGTCCGGCATCCCGCTCGGTGTCACGTTCTCGTTCCTGATCGCGGCGCCGGTCATCAACGAGGTCGCCCTGATCCTGCTGTTCGGGATGTTCGGCTGGAAGGTGGCGGCGCTCTACGTCAGCTCGGGTCTGACAATCGCGATCGTGACCGGCCTCGTCCTGGGCCGACTCCGGTTGGAGCGCTACGTCGAGGACTTCGTCTGGCGCATGCAGTTCCGAGAGGGCGAGGACGAGTCCGTCGCGCTCTCCTGGGAGGAGCGCTTCGCGCAGGCTCGTGACGCGGTCCGCGACATCGTGAAGAAGGTCTGGGCCTACGTGCTCGTCGGCATCGGAGTCGGAGCCGCCATCCATGGTTATGTCCCGACGGACGCGCTGGCAGGCTACATGGGCAAGGACGCGGCCTGGTGGTCGGTGCCCCTCGTCGTGCTGGCCGCGCTGCCCCTCTACTCGAACGCGGCCGGGATGGCCCCGGTCCTCCAGGCGCTCGTCGAGAAGGGCGCGGCCCTCGGCACCGCGCTCGCCTTCATGATGGCCGTGGTGGGCGTGAGCCTGCCCGAGACGATCCTGTTGCGGCGAGTCCTGCGACCGCAACTGATCGGGGTGTTTGTCGGTGTCGTGACGGTGGCGATCATCATCACGGGGTACCTCTTCAACGCGATCCTGTAACTGGACGAGAGGCGGCAGGACTCCCGCGATGGCCAGCCGTCCTGAGAGGAGGCAATCGATGAAACCGTCTTCCGCCTGCTACGGGAAGATGTTCCCCCCGACCCTGGTGAAGACCGACAACAAGGAGATCAGAGGCAAGGTGTTTGGCTACCTGGTTGACCACAGAGGAGTGGTCGAGACGGGGCGGACGGTGACCACCGATCTGGAGGCTTGGCAAGAGTGCACCCTGTGCCCGGATCTGGACGGTTGCTTCCGTCTGTCGACCGGGACCCTTCTCATGGAGATTGCCCTCAAGAGCTGACGGCAGCGCTGGAGCTTAAGCCACCAACACCAAGGCCACGAGGGCGACTTGTGCGATGACCCAGCCCGAGCCTTGACAGACCACTAGATTTCCAGTATATTGGAAATATGGAAACGGAAGATGTGGTGGAGGCCCTTGGGGCGCTGGCGCAGGATTCGAGGCTCGCGGTGTTCCGGCTGCTCGTGAAGCAGGGGCCCGGCGGGCTGCCCGCCGGCGAGATCAGCGACAAGGTGGGGATCCCGGCGACGACCCTCTCGTTCCACCTCTCCCAGATGAGTCACGCGGGCCTCGTCGTGTCGCGACGCGAGGGCCGCTCGATCTACTACGCGGCCGACTACGACCGGATGCGGGACCTGCTCGGGTTCCTGATGGCCAACTGCTGCGAGGCCACCGGTGGCTGCGTTCCCCAAACGAGCACCGTGAGGCTGCAGAGACGGCCCGCGGCCACCGTTCGCACGAAGAGATAGGAGAGCACGATGAGCGCGACGACGAATCAGCCTGTGCAGGAGAAGAGCTGCTGCGGGCCGACCTGCTGCACGCCCGCCGCTGACCCGGCCCGCAAGACGGCTCCCGCTCCCGAAGAGCTGGTCCGCCAGGTCCGCGAGCGCTACAGCCTCATTGCGGAGGGGGAGATCAGCGGGTGCTGCGGCCCCAAGACATCGGGGTGTGCGGCGCCCGAATCGGCGGTCGCCCGGGGCATCGGTTATTCCGAGACGGACCTCGCAAGCGTGCCGAAGGAGGCGAACCTCGGCCTGGGCTGCGGCGCGCCCCTGGGCTTCCTGGCGCCCCAGCCGGGCGAGACGGTGCTCGACCTCGGTTCCGGCGCGGGGCTGGACGTCTTCCTCGCATCGCCGCTCGTCGGCTCGGCTGGACGCGTGATCGGCGTCGACATGACGCGGGCCATGCTCGAGAAGGCCCGAGGGAACGCGGCGAAGATGGGCGCCACCAACGTCGAGTTCAGGGAAGGGCGCCTCGAAGCGCTCCCCGTCGAGGACGCGACGGTGGACGCCGTCACCAGCAACTGCGTCATCAACCTCGTCCCCGACAAGGCCGCGGTTTTCCGCGAGATCGCGCGCGCGCTCAAGCCGGGAGGTCGCATCGTCGTCTCCGACATCCTCCTCGACGGCCGCCTGCCCGACTCGATCCAGAAGGACCTGCTCGCCTACGTCGGCTGCGTGTCCGGCGCCATGCGGCGCGAGGAGTACTTCGCCCTCGTCGGCGCTGCGGGCCTGACGGAGGTCGAGGTTCTTCGCGATGTCGACTACCTCGCCGGGCTCATGGAGTCGGCCCCGGAAGAGGTAGCCGAGCTCGAGAAGCGCACAGGGGTCAGTCGCGACCAGGTGCTCGGTCGCGTGCGTTCCGTGACGTTCCGCGCCTACCGGCCGAAGCACTGAGCCCAGCCCGGCCTTGCGTCCAGAAGTGCCACGTCCCCCGGCGAGAGACGACGCCACTCGCCGGGGGACAGGTCGCCCAGGTCGAGCGCGCCGACCGCCACGCGCACGAGCTCCACGACCTCGTGGCCGACGGCGGCGCACATCCGCCGCACCTGCCGGTTCTTCCCTTCGGTGAGGACGATCTCGAGCCAGGTGCCGCCGCCGCGTAGCGGTCCCCCGGACAACCACCTTCGCGGGGCGCGTGATCCCCTCGGCCCCGAGCGGCACGCCCTCGCGCAGGGCGCGCAGGGCCTCGGCGTCGGGCATGCCAAGGACGCGGGCGTGGTAGGTCTTGGGAACGTGATGCTCGGGGTCGGCCAGCCGCTGGCCGAGGCGATGGTCGTTGGTGAAGATCAGCAGGCCCGACGAGTCGCGGTCCAGACGCCCGACGGGGAACGCCCACCGCCCCAGGTCGCCGACGAGGTCGTAGACCGTGGGGCGCCCCGCGGGGTCGGTGCGCGAGGTGATGTAGCCGACGGGCTTGTGGAGGGCGAGGACGAAGCGCTCGCGTCTCGTCCCCGACGGGTGCGCCGTCCACCCGCACCTGGTGGCGCTTCGGGTCGATCCGGCGCGCCGGCCACAGGACGATCTCTCCGTCGACGCTGACGCGCCCCGCCTCGATCCAGCGCTCGGCTTCCTTGCGCGAGCAGACGCCGAACTTCGACAAGGCGCGAGCGAGGGAGACGGGGCCTCGGAGCTCCCCGGGGGCCTGGTTCCGCGGCCGGCCTCCCGGAGCGCCGCGGGGCGGGCGGCGAACGCCCGTCAAGGTGCGGCGGGCGCGTCCCCGAGGGCGAAGGTCATCTGTCCCTCGCAGACTACCCGGCCGTCCACCCGCGCGATTCCCCGAAGACTCCCCATCTTGCTGCGCAGCCGGATGACGATTCCCTCGAGGATAGACCTGATCGCCGGCGGTGACCGGGCGACGGTAGCGCACCCGGTCGATGCCCATGAAGTAGATGAGCCGCGACCGGTTCTCCGGCTTCGAGAGGATGAGGACGGCCCCGGCCTGGGCCATGGCCTCGGTCAGGATCGAGGCCGGCAGCACGGGCATCCCACCCGGACCGGCGATGAAGTAGCGCTCGTCGGAGGCCACGTTCTTCAGACCGACCACCCTGCGGTCCTCCTCCAGCTCCGTGATGCGGTCCACGAGGAGGAACGGGTAGCGATGGGGGAGAATCTTCTTGATGTCCTCGATCTCGAGCGGCAGCTTGAGGGGATACGCCGCAGACATAGGCGCCCAGTGTACTTCTGATAGGATGAACGTGTCTTGAGTCAGCCGACCAGCACCAAGGCCACCCCGGCCCTTCGGAGCGAGGTGCTCGCCGAGCTCCTCCCCATCGTCCGAGAGATCAACGCGGTCCTCGAGCCCGAGGCGCTGCTGCGCACCATCGCCGCCCAGGTGCGGAGCATCGTGGACTACCACATCATCGACATCTTCCTCCCCGGCCCCGATGGCGTGCTCGTTCCCCGCCTCGTGGAGGGGACCGAGCCGAAGGCCGTGGCCGAGCTTCGGATCCGCCCGGGAGAGGGGATCGTCGGCGCGGCGGCCCTCATCCGCCAGCCGATCTTCGTCCCGGACGTCACCAAGGACCCGCGCTACATCGCCGTCGTCCCCGGCGTGGCCGCCGAGCTGGCCATCCCGCTCCTCTACCACGACCGGGTCGTGGGCGTCCTGAACGTCGAGGGTCCGAACCTCGAGGCGTTCACCCCCGACGCCATCGCCGCGCTTTCGGTGCTGGCGAGCCATCTGGGCGTGGCCATCGAGAACGCGAACCTCTATCGCGAGACGCGCTGGTACGCCGGCCTGCTGGCGACACTCTACGAGATCGGCAAGGAGACGGCGTCGATCCTCGACCTGGATGAGCTGCTGCGCAGGGTCGCCGAGGTCGTGAAGCGCGTCATCGACTACGAGATGTTCGCCATCTGGCTCCTGGACGAGGACCGGAAGGAGCTCTTCCTCCAGCGGTCGGTTCGCTTCCGGAACTTTCCCGAGAAGCGTCCCATCAAGGTGGGAGAGGGGCTCGTGGGCACCGCCGCCCTGTTCAAGGAGCCGATCCTCGTGGGGGACGTCACGAAGGACCCGCGCTACCTGAACCTGATACCGGAGACCCGCTCGGAGCTGGTGGTCCCCCTCATCCACAAGGACAAGGTCGTGGGCGTCTTCGACCTGGAGTCCACCGTCCTCGACCGCTTCACCGACGAGCACGTCAAGGTCCTGACGCCCCTGGCGAGCCAGGTGGCCATCGCCATCGAGAACGCGCGCCTCTACGAGGAGATCCGCCGCAAGGAGAGACGCGTCGAGCGCGAGCTCAGCATCGCCCAGAAGGTGCAGCACGGCCTCTTCCCCGAGGAGGCGCCCCGGGGAAAGGGGTGGGAGGCGTCGGCGCACTTCTGCCCGGCTCGCGAGCTGGGGGGCGACCTCTACGACTTCTACAACATCAGCGAGAACGTCCTGGCACTGGCCGTCGGGGACGTGGCGGGGAAGGGCGTGCCCGCGGCGCTCTACGGGGCCTTCGCGTCGGGGACCGTCCGCGCCCGCGCCTTCCACAACCCGGCTCCCGCGGACCTGATGGCGGGGATCAATCGCACGCTCCGGCGCCGGGGCGTGGAGGGGCTCTTCTGCACCCTCACGTTCGCTCTCTTCGACTTCGGGGCCCGGACGGTGCGCTTCGCCAACTCGGGGCTTCCCTATCTCCTTCACTTCCGCGCGGCGGCGCGCCAGTGCGTCGCGGTGGACCTGGGCGGCCTCCCCCTCGGCGCCTTCGACGGCTCCACGTACGAGGAGAGGGCGCTTCCCCTCGAGAGCGGCGACGTCTTCGTCTTCCACACCGACGGCGTCACCGAGGCGCACAACGGCCGGGAGTCGTACGGCGTCGACCGCTTGAAGCGCCTCGTGGAGGCCCAGGCGCACCTGCCGGGCCTCGGCGACAAGATCGTCGAGGACCTCGAGCACCAGTTCATGGGGGACGCCGTAACCAACGACGACGTCACCCTCGTCGTCGTGAGGATACTTTAGCTGAGCAAGGGGGTGCTGCGCCGCACCCCCTTGAACCCCCCTCGCTACGCGCGAGTGAATCGCGCTTCGCTCGCAGCGGTGGCCAAAGCTCATCGCGCCTCGCTCACAACCGTAACCCGAGGGCTAAGGCGCCGTCGCCCGGGCGACGATCGCCTCCAATGTCTTCCGGACGCCTCTCGGCTGCCTCGGCGCCGCGGCCTTGCAGATCTCCACGACCTTGGGGTGCTGTCGGGCGTTGGTGACGAGCGAGGCCTCGGCCGAGGCGCCGATGCGGATCTTTCCGGCGTCGTGCTCCACCCCCGCGAGGGCCAGGACGCCGATCACGCGCTCCACGTAACGCGGGTCGCCGGTGGCGAAGAAGCTCCCCCACAAGATCTCGAGGACACCGATGTCCTGGGGCGGGAGCGTCAGGGGATCGCGCGAGGGGACCTGGCGCTGCCGGTCCCAACGCTCCCACCGGGCGGACGTCCTGGGGGGCGCCAGGGTCTCGAGCAGGGAACGGGATGCGGGCGTCCCGGCGAACCAGAGGACCTGCCACAGGAACTCGGGGGATTCGTCCTGGAGGTCCGCGATGCCTGGGACGCTCGCGAGGCTCGGGCTGGCGTCCTGCTTCAGGATCGCCGCGTAGAAGGCGAAGAGTCCCGCCCGCGCGGTGCTCTCGTCCGCGGGCACGCCCAGCTCGCGAGCCAGGTAGTGGAGGGAGGGAACGATGCGGTCCGGCTCGGGGTGCTGGTAGTAATGGGTCACGAACCGCTCGAAGTCGTCAGGGGAGCTGAAGCCGGCTCCTGGAGCGGCGTCGGAGCGGGGAACGCTCGCGCTCATTGCGAGAATTGCCGCGAGCCGGGCGATCCGAGGAGTCGTTACCATTCTACCCAGCTTGACGCCGCCTCCCGGAAGCGTATCCTACCGTCCTCCCTCCCGGGGGTCGGAACATCGACAGGGGCCCGCCCTGGCCCTATACTTACCGATTTTGGGCCCAATCTAGATATGCGATGCCGGCTGCAACTCGCCCTGACGGTCCTCGTCCTGGCCTCGTCCGCCCAGGCGGCGGAGGCGCCTCAGGTCCTGACCTTCGGCGCCCGGGCGAACCTGGTCGTGGTTTCGGCCATGGCGGTCGACGGCCACGGCCGGCCCGTGCGGGATCTCCGGCCCGAGGAGCTCCGGATCTTCGACGAGGGGCGCCTTCAAAAGATCGCCCACTTTTCCTCGGGGCGCGAATCGCAGGCCCGCGTCCTGCTGCTCGTGGATGCGAGCGGGAGCATGAACGGCGAGCTGAAGACCGCCAGCACGAAGATGGCGGTCGTTCAGCTCCTCGCGGCGCTGGACGCGACCGACCAGGTGGCCCTCGCGGGGTTCGACAGCCGGTACTTCGGCCTCGTCCCGTTCACCACCGACAGGCGCCCGATCCTCGGGGCCTTCGACGACCTGGCGCCGTTCGGGTCGACGGCCCTCCACGACGCCCTCGACAAGGCCGCCCAGGACCTGGCGAGCCACGGCGAGGGGCGCCGCGCCGTCATCGTGGTGACCGACGGCGTCGACACCTCCAGCCAGAAGACGCCCGAGGAAGTGATCGCCCGGTCCCGGGCCCTGGACGTGCCGATCTACGCCATCTCGGTGCTGTCCCCACTCGACGATCCGGAGTCGCCGCTCTATGCGGGCCACGGTCCCACGGCCGCGGCGACGGCCGGCAGCGCCCTCCTTGCCCGCTATGCGAAGCTCTCGGGGGGGGCGTCGTTTGCCGTGTCGGACTTCAAGGGGCTTCGCGGCGCATCCGACCAAATTGTCGCAGAGCTCAAACATCAATACCGTCTGGGGTACGATCCTCCCGAGGGTCCATCCCATTTTCGCCGCATCGAGGTGAAGGCCACGCGCAAGGGCATCGTGGTCCGCACCCGGAGCGGATATATGCCGCCGTCTTAAGAGTTCGCACCCTGGGCGAGATCGTTCGCCCCCGCAACGATGGAGGTCGTAGGTGAAGAGATTCATTCTGCCGATCCTGATGGTCGGCGTCGCGGTCAGCGGCTGTGCCACGAAGAAGTACGTCGGCAAGGAAGTCGGCGAGGTCAACAAGAAGGTCGACAACGTCTCGGCCGATCTCGAGAAGACCCAGGAGCGCGTGAAGCGCAACGAGGTCCGCATCGACGAGGTGAACCAGCAGTCCCAGACGGGGATCACCGAGGCCAAGGGCTCCGCGCAGCAGGCCCTGGTGAAGGCCACCGCAGCCGAGAAGGCCGCGCAGGGCAAGCTCATCTATACGGTGACCCTCTCCAACGACAAGGTCACCTTCCCCCTGAATCGCGCCGAGGTGAGCGACGACGCCAAGAAGCTCATCGACGAGGCGATCGCGCAGCTGAAGGCCGAGAACAAGGGCGTGTTCTTCGAGATCGAGGGACACACCGACTCCACCGGGCCTGCCGAGTACAACCAGAAGCTGGGTGAGGATCGGGCGGTGGCCGTCCGCGACTACCTCCACGACCAGCACGGCCTCGCTCTCAGCAGGATGCAGGTCATTTCCTATGGCGCGACCAAACCCGTGGTCGACAACAAGACCAAGGAGAACCGGGCCCTGAACCGGCGCGTCGTCATCAAGGTCCTCGAGTAGGACCGCCTTCTTTCAAGGGGGGGCGCCGCGGGCGCCCCCTCAACCCCTGCCGCACCCTTCCCCCTGGAATAGCCGGGGCCCCCCGGCGGTACCCTTGATGGAGCGGAGGAGCACGAGCACGACGACTTCGGCGCCCGCCGTGGTCGATCCTGTCGAGAGTGACCTCCTGGTTCAGGCCCGGGGGGGGAACCTTTTTGCCTTCGAGGAAGTCGTGCGGCGGTATCAGCGGCGCGTCTATGCCGTGGCCTTCCGGATCGTCCGGCGCCACGACGTGGCGGACGACGTGGCCCAGGAGGCCTTCATCCGCGCGCACAAGGCCCTCGCGACCTTCGACACCGCGCGCCCCTTCGGCCCTTGGATCTGCCGGATCGCCGCCAACCTCGCCATCAACCACGTCCGCTCTCCCGAGTCGCGCGAGGAAGGGCTCCCCGAAGGGCACGCCGAAACGCCCGCTCCCGCCGGCGCCGGGCCCCTCGCGGGCGTGCTCGATCGCGAGGCGAAGGCCGTCCTCGACGCGGCCCTCGAGGGGATCCCGGCGGATCAGCGGGCCGTCTTCGTCCTGCGGGTCGTGGAGGAGCTGTCCTACCGCGAGATCGCCGAGGCGCTGGGCATCTCCATGGGGACGGTCATGAGCCGGCTGTCTCGCGCCCGCGAGAAGCTGCGCGAGGCCCTCGTCCCCTACCTCGGGGCGGCGGCCGCGCGCGTGAAGGAGGAGGAGTCTTGAGCGCCCACGTGGCCGAGCGCCTGGGCCTGTTCCTCGACGGCGAGCTCCCGGCCGACGAGCGCGCCGCGATCGCCAGCCACCTCCGCGAGTGCGCGGCGTGCGCGAGGCGGCTCGAGGAGCTGGCCGCCGTCGACGACGTGGCCCGTTCCCTCACGGTGGAGGCGCCCCAGGGCTACTTCGACGACTTCCCGTCCCGGGTGCGCGCCCGGCTCCGGGCGCCGGCGAAGCGGCGGTCGGGGCCGCCCGTCTGGTCCTTCGCCGCCGCGGCCGCTCTCCTTCTCGGCGTCCTCACACCGATCGTGTGGCATCAGGTGCAGACGACACCGGTCGCGCCGCCCCCCCAGGCCGGCACGCCGCTGACGCCGCCGGCGTCGATCGTGGCCGAGGAGCCGCTCCGGCTCCACACCGGGGAGGCCAAGGTCGTCCTCAAGGACACCCCGGTGCCCTCGATGCTCGAGAAGCGGAGCGCGAGCGAGGACCAGTCCTCGGCCGGCGCACTCGCGAGACAGGTTCCGGCACCGCAGAAGGCCGCGGCCCCGAGAGCGAAGGAGGAGCTCGAGGCCCGCCGCGACGCTCCCGCGCCCGCCGCGAGCGCCCCCGCCTTTGCCGGCGCTCCGGCCGACAGCCGGGAGGCCGACGCCCTCCAGGCGCAGGCCCAGAGCCCGGCGGCCCCCCGCCCGGCCGAGCGTCCGGCGACCGGTGCCCGTGCGGCGCTTCGAGAGGAGGGTCTCGCTTCGAGCCGGGGCGTGACCGCCAACGCCGCGCCGGCGGGGGGCGCCGCCGAGCTGCGGTACCGGGCGCTCCTCGCGCGCAGAGCCTCGACGGTGGCCGAGGCGCGCTCTCTGCGCGAGGACTGGAGCGCCTTCGCCCAGTCGGATCCCGCCGGGCCCCACGCCGACGAGGCGCGCGTCTCGCGCAGATCGAGGCCGGCGTCGCGGCCTATCGGCTGTCCGGAGACGCGGACGATCGCGCGGCGCTGGAGCGCGCCGCGGCCGACTACCTGGCGCGTCCGGACGCCCGACAGGCGGGGCGGGTGCGGGCGCTCCTGGCCTCCGTCCAGCCGAACTGACGCGCCTTGACCCCCCTCGGGACGGGTCCTATGATCCGCACGTTCCCGTGTCTGCGAGCCAAAGGAGCCTGAATGTCGCTTTTCCGGCGGAAGCCGCTCGACGCGCTGATCGCGGAAGGGGGCGACGAAGAGCACGGCCTCAAGAAGACGCTGACCGTGGTCGACCTCGTGGCGCTGGGCATCGGGGCGATCATCGGCGCCGGGATCTTCGCGACGCTCGGCAGCGCGACGTCGGGGGGAGTGGACGCTCCTCCGGCCGGGCCCGGCGTCATCTTCTCGATCATCCTGACGGCCGTGGCCTGCGGCTTCTGCGCGCTCTGCTACGCGGAGTTCGCGAGCCTCGTGCCGGTGGCGGGCTCCGCCTACACCTACAGCTACGCGACGCTCGGCGAGCTGGTGGCTTGGATCATCGGCTGGGACCTCATCCTCGAGTACGCGGTGGGCAACATCGCCGTGGCGATCTCGTGGGCGGCGTACTTCCGCCAGCTCATGATGGGCTTCGGCATCGAGATCCCCGCATGGATGGCCACCGACCTCCGCTCGACGCACCTGGCGGCGCAGGCCGTGGCGGACGCCGGGGCGCGGCGTCCCTGGGCCCCGAGCTCACCATCGCGTACGAGGCCTTCCAGCATCATCCGGTCGTCTTCGGGATCCCCATCGTGTGCAACCTGCTGGCGGTGCTCATCACCGCCGCCATCACGTGGCTCCTCGTCATCGGCGTCAAGGAGTCGGCGCGGTTCAACAACGTGGTGGTCGTCCTCAAGGTGATCACGCTGCTCTTCTTCATCGCCGTGGGCTCGTTCCACGTCAACCAGGCCCACTGGCATCCGTTCTTTCCCGGGGGCTTCCCCGGCGTGTGGCGCGGCGCCTCGCTCATCTTCTTCGCGTACATCGGCTTCGACGCCATCTCGACCGCGGCCGAGGAATGCAAGGACCCCGGCCGCGACATGCCCCGCGGCATCATCTGGTCCCTGGTCATCTGCACGATCCTCTACGTCGCCGCAGGGCTGGTCCTGACCGGCATGGTGCCCATACCGCGCTGGTGGGCGTCGCCGACCCGCTGGCGATGGCCCTCACCTACGTCAACCAGGGCTGGGCGGCCGGGATCCTGGCCTTCGGCGCCGTCGTGGCCATGACCGCGGTGCTCCTCGTCTTCCAGCTCGGCCAGCCGCGCATCCTGATGGCGATGTCCCGCGACGGCCTCCTGCCCAAGTGGTTCGCGAGGATCCACCCGTCTACCGCACGCCCCACGTGACCACGATCCTGACGGGTGTGTTCGTGGCCTTCTTCTCGGCCATCGCCAACATCGACGTGATCATCGAGCTCACGAACATCGGGACCCTCTTCGCCTTCGTCCTGGTGTGCATCGGGATCCTGATCCTGCGCCATCGCGAGCCCACCCGGCCGCGCAAGTTCCGCGTCCCCTTCGTCCCCGTCACCCCGCTCCTCGGGATCGGCATGTGCGTCTTCCTGATGGCGGGGCTGCCGCTCGCCACCTGGATCCGCTTCGTCGTCTGGCTGGCCGGTGGGGCTCGTGATCTACTTCGCCTACAGCGCGCGTCGCAGCCGGCTGGCCCCGAGCGCCTGAGGACCCCGTGCTGGTCGTGATGCGCCAGGGCGCGACGGAGGCGGAGATCGGCGGTGTCCTCGCGGCCATCGAGGCCCGGGGCTTCAAGGGGCACCCGATCCCCGGCGCGCCAGCGCACCGCCATCGGCATCACGGGGAACAAGGGAGCCTTCGACGCCCCGGTGTTCGAGGGACTGCCCGGCGTCCTCGAGGTCATCCCCGTCACCCACGCCTACAAGCTCGTCTCCCGCGAGGTGAAGCCGGAGAACACGATCGTGGACATCGGTGGCGTGAAGGTCGGCGGGGACACCCTCGTGATCGCCGCGGGCCCGTGCGCCGTCGAATCGCTGGAGCAGACGCTGATCGTGGCCCGAGCGGTCAAGAAGGCCGGCGCGCACCTGCTGCGCGGCGGCGCCTTCAAGCCCCGGACCAGCCCCTACGCCTTCCAGGGGCTCGGCGAGGAAGGGCTCAAGATCCTGGCCGCGGCGCGCGAGGAGACGGGGCTCCCCGTCGTGACCGAGGCCGTGGACCTGGAGGGCGTCGATCTCGTCGAGCGCTACGCCGACGCCATCCAGATCGGCGCGCGCAACATGCAGAACTTCTCCCTGCTCCGGCGGGCCGGGCAAGGCGCGGAAGCCCGTGGTGCTGAAGCGCGGGATGTCGGCGACCCTCGAGGAGTTCCTCATGTCGGCGGAGTACCTCCTGTCGGAGGGGAACTACCAGGTCGTCCTCTGCGAGCGCGGCGTGCGGACGTTCTCGGATTTCTCGCGCAACACCCTCGACCTGGCCGTGGTGCCGGCGGTGAAGTCGCCTGAGCCACCTGCCCATCCTGGTCGACCCTTCCCACGGCACCGGGCGCCGCGACAAGGTCGCCCCGCTCTCACGCGGCGCCGCGGCGGTGGGCGCCGACGGCCTCATGATCGAGGTCCACCACGATCCCGACCGGGCGCTCTCCGACGGCCCCCAGTCCATCACGCCGACGATGTTCGAGGCCCTCGTGAAGGACCTGCGCCAGATCGCTCCCGTCCTCGGCCGGAGGCTTGTAGGCCTCAGTTGAGGTCGATCACCTTGCGCTCCAGGAGGCGGGCGAAGATCAGGAGCGCCTCCTCCTCGGCCATGGGGCAGAGCTTGAGGATCGACTTCACGTCCCACTGGCCGTTGACCCGCGAGAGGACGAAGCCCTCGAGGGGGTCGAAGTTCTGGCGGGTCAGGTCGACCATGTCCATGGTGAGGACGGGCACCTTGTCGAGGGGAACGGTTCGCATGGCGCGGTCGCGGGTCCTGCGCCTCGGCCACCGCGATCAGGCCCATCTTGGCGTTCTGGTTGAGCCGGTCCAGGGCGAGCACGTCCTCGTAGGCCTGTCGCGCCTCGTCGTAGCGCTTGTCCTGGAGCTTCTGTCTCGGCCTCGGCGAGGAGAGCCTTCATCGCGTCGAGGGGATCGGCGCCTCCCTTGGGCTCTTCCTCCGTCTTGTCGACGACCAGCGCCCCGCGGCCCGCGAGGTCGAAGAGGAGGGAGGCCGTCTCGAACTCCGAGCGCCGCATCTCGAGGCTCATCTCGGCCAGGCTCTTGCCCGCGAGCGGCCAGGCCCATCGCCTGGCGCTCCGCGAGGTTCTCGACGGCCGTGCGGGAGCTCCCGCCGACCTTGAAGGTCGTCCTCATGCGAGGGGAAGACCTTCCGGATGCGGTGCCATTCGTCGACCCGCCGGATCCCCTCGAGGATGACCCCGGTGACGGCCATCTCCACGTGGATGAGGACGTCCTCGGGCAGCTCGTTGTCCTTGAACTCGAACTTGCCCTCGGGCCACAGGAAGAGGTCGTGGACCGTCTCCTCCGCCTTCGCCTTGAGGCTGTGGCGCAGGTCCGCCTCGTTCGAGCAGCCCCTCGGCGACCAGGATCGAGCCGATGAGGCGCCCTTCCTTCTCCTGGGCCACAAGGGCCTTGAAGAGCTGCTCCTCGGAGACGAGGCGGTCGCGGATGAGGAACTGCCCCAGGGACTCGCGGGGGTCGTTGGACCACGAGGAGAAGATGTTGCCCGTCGCGGAAGGCGATGCGCTTACGGACGGACCTCCGCTCGAGATGGAGAGTCCCCGTCTTCCTGCCCGTCGAGATCCATTGCAGGATGTCGGGCAGGGACATCGTGCGGAGGTTGCCGGTGAGACTCATGGCGGGGAGGGGCCGCCCGGGCGCCTACCCCCCTTCCCAGGAGAGATCCCAGAAGAGATAGTCGCGCCAGCTCTCGGGAGCTCGGTGGAGGCCGAGGCTCAGCGTCAACGAAGGAAGGGCGTCGGGGCGCCGGGGCTTGCGGATGATGTGCAGGCCCGCCTCCTCGGGAGTCCGGTCCCCCTTCTTGCGGTTGCAGGGTATGCAGCAGGTCACGATGTTGTCCCAGCCCTTGCGCCCCCCGCGTGCGACGGGGATCACGTGGTCGAAGGTCAGATGGGAAGGATGGAAGCGGTGGCTGCAATACTGGCAGCGGTGCTCGTCTCGCGCGTAGACGTTGGCGCGGGAGAACGGGACGTCCGCGAACGGGCGTTTCATTCGGACGTGACGGAGCAGGCGAAGCACCGACGGCAGCTTCACCCGGACCGTGACGCCGCGTATCTCCCGATCGTAGACGGCGATGACCTCCACCTTGCCCTGGAAGAGCATGGTGATCGCCTTCTGCCACGGCACGATCCTCAGCGGTTCGTATGTCGCATTGAGGACCAGAGTCTGTTCCATGGGCGCGCCGGCAAAAAATTGTCTCCCCCGGGGGAGGGGCTGTCAAGGTCGCGAGCGGCCTAGCGCTTCCGGCCGGTCAGCCAGTTCTGGACCAGGGTGATGGGGGACGCATTCGCCTCGCTCAGATCGGCGGCGATCAGGAAGCGCTGGCCGTCCGCGGAGATGTCGTATTGCTGGCCGGTGTCCTGCCTGAAACGCGCCTCGAAGAGGAAGCGCGGTGTCCCGGGCTGGGGCTCCGGGCCCGGCTTGACCGGCACCGTCATCAGGCGATTGCCGGGGGCGATGTAGAAGATCTCCTTCCCGTCGCGGCTCCAGGCCGGGTCTTCTCCCCCCTCCGTCGAGAGCTGCCACTTGCCGCCCGGGCCGGGGAAGGCCTGGACGTAGACCTCGAGGCGTCCCGACTCGGCCGAGGCGTAGAGGACGAAGTGGCCATCCGGCGAGAAGACAGGCTCCCCGGCGTTGAACTCCGACGCGAGGAAAGGCGTTGCCTTGTGGTCGGCAAGAGAGAAGCTCCAGATCTCGCCGCCCCCTCGGGTCCGGCTGACGCCGTTGCGAACCTCGAGGAGGAGCAGGCGTCCGTCGCCCGACCACGACTGGGGGGACTCGTCGGCCGGTCCCTCCTGGAGGAGCTCCTCGGCTCCGGCGCCCGCCACGGGCTTGCGGAAGACCGCCATCGCACCTTTCCGATTGGACGCGAACGCGATGGAGGAATCGTCGGGAGACCACACGGGGCCGAGCTCGAGGGCGGCGTTGAACGTGAAGCGCGTCAGCGTCTTGCGCGCGAACTCGTAGACCCAGACGTCGCCGTTGCCGCTCTGGCGGTCGCGGACGTCGACGGCCAGCCTCTTGCCGTCGTGGGAGAGCCGCGGTCGCGAGACGTCGAAGGGTTCCGCGATCTTTTCGATCTCGCGGCCCGTCCTGTCGTACCAGGCGAGCTGCGAGAGACCCGCGAGGGCTCCCCCCTGGTACGTGAGCAGGCCGTTCGAAGAGATGGAAAAGAACGCGAAGTTGCGGGACGTCATCCGCTGGACGCCTTCGGCCACGGGGAAGGCGTCGCCCACGAGGCTTTGGGTCCCGGCATCGAACTTCTGCGCGATGAGCGAGCCCTCGCGCCAGAAGAGGATGTAGCCGGGGGGTGAGTAGAGCGCCTGGGATTCGGTCTTGAGCAGGAACTTCGGCTCCTTGCCGTCGAGGGACCCCACCCACAGCCCTTGGCCGGTCTCGGCCGACTCGCTCGCGGTTTGTGGGGTCTGGACGAAGTACAGGAAGTGGTGGCCGTCCGGCAGCCAGATGGGCCAGCGGTGGCTGGTCTGCTTCTTGGACTCGTCCAGCTTGGTCACGGCCACCGGCGTTCCGCCGCCCGCGGGCACCTTGAAGATCGGGCCGTTGGCGGTGGGCGAGAAGAGGATCGTACCGTCGGCGTTCCAGCTCCCGGCGCGGGGCTGGGGGGCGTCGGCGATCGACTCGGGCGGCCCGCCGGACGCATCGATCTTCCGAAGCTTGCCGTTCGCGAAGAAGGCGACCGAGTGGCTGTCGGCGGACCAGAACGGGTACGCCGCACCTTCGGTCCCCTGAAGGGCCTGCGCGGACATGCCGGAGAGGGGCCGGATCCAGAGCTGGGACTTGCCCTCGCCCGTGCCGACGAAGGCGAGGCGAGTGCCGTCGGGGGACAGGGCCATGGGCCCGTCGGAGAACGTGAACGCGACCTTCTCGGGAGGCAGCAGCGAAGACTGCACGACCCGCGCGGGCTCGGAGCGGTTCAGCAGCAGCAGGCCGCCCAAGCCAGCCGCGAGAAGGCCGAAGACCGCGGCGGCGGCCATGGCCAGCCTCTCGCGCGAGCGTCGGCGCGCCGCGACCGGCGCGGGCAGCCCCGCCTGCGATCCGCCCTCGGCGATCCACTGGAGCTGCAGCTTGATGTCGTGGGCCGTCTGGAACCGGTCGTCCGGCTCCTTCGCCATGCAGGTCTTCACGACGCGATCGAGGGCCGGAGGCGTCATCGGTGCGATGGAGGAGATCGCCGCCGGCTCGCGCTCGAGGATCGCGGCGATCAGGCTCGCGCGGCTCTTGCCCGTGAACGCCTTCTGGCCCGTGGCCATCTCGTGGAGGACGCAGCCCAGGGCGAAGATGTCGGTGCGGGAGTCGGCCTCCTTCCCCTCGAGCTGCTCCGGCGCCATGTACTGGAAGGTGCCGAGGATGGTCCCCTCCTCGGTCAGGGCCCGCTCCTGCGGGCCTCGGGTCGGCAACGCAGAGACCCTGGAGATCTCCGTTTCGACCGACGGCCAGCTGCTGCTTGGCGAGGCCGAAATCCAGGAGCTTCGCGCCCGCCTTCGTCAGCATCACGTTGCCGGGCTTGAGATCGCGGTGCACGATCCCCTGCTTGTGGGCCCGGTCGAGGGCGTCGGCCATCTGGACGCCGAGGGTCAGCACCTGCTCGGCCGGAAGGGCTCCTTTCGCCAGGCGCTCCGCGAGGGTCTCGCCCTCGAGGAACTCCATCACGAGGAAGTCGATCCCGCCTTCGTTCCCCACGTCGTAGAGGGCGCAGATGTTGGGATGCGAGAGCTGCGAGACGGCCCGCGCCTCGCGATCGAAGCGCTGCCGGAAGTCGGGGTTCTTCGCGAGCTGCGCCGGCAGCACCTTGACGGCCACGATCCGGTCGAGGCGCGTGTCCTTCGCTCGATAGACCTCGCCCATCCCGCCCGCGCCGATGGCACTCTCGATCTGGTAGGGCCCCAGCCGGGTCCCTGCTGCCATGGTCATCCGATGGCCTCGTTTCGCGTTGTCATGGGCAGATACTAGCGTGCCTTCGGTCGGGGCGCTCCGAAAGCACACCCGTCACGACTCGGGGGCCCGCCAGAGCGCGGACCTGCCGATGCGCGTCGATCCGTTGGGGGCGCTTGGCAGAGGCCTAGCGAAAGTTCTCGACCAGCACCAGGTCGCTGCCTTCCTGGTCGCACTGCGTGTAGAGGAGCCGGCGCCCGTCCGAGGAGACGGAAAGGCCCTCCCCGGAGCGGCTTCCAGCCTTCAGGTCGGTGATCTTCGTGGTCTTGCCGCTGGCGAATTCGCGGAAAACGATGGACGCCCAACCGGCCGAGCTCTCCGGACCTGGGGCCACGAAATAGATCCCCCGGCGCGTCACCGCGAAGCTGTACGTTGCGGCTCGGTCCACGAGCATCTTCGCCTCGCCCCCGCCGGTCGGCTCACGCCAGATCGAAACGCCTAATGCCGTTGGCCGCGCGAGGTACCGGAAGGCGCCATCGGGGTCCTCCGGGCCGACCTCTCGAAAGCGTTCTGGTGTCGCCTCGCCCCCTTCCCGAGGCACCTTCCAGACCCCGCGGCTCCCTCTGCGGTCGGATTCGAAGTAGATCCAACGCCCATCCCGCGACCACCGAGGGTTCCCGTCGTTTCCGGGCTCCGAGGTCAAGCGTCGGGGTACTCCATCCCGGACGCCCATGACGTAGACATCGAGGTTACCCGCTGCCTCTGCGTCGAACGCGATCGCTTCGCCGTCGGGGGACCACCGTGGCTCCATGTACCAAACGGACTCCATCGACGTCAGTTGGCGCAGGTTGCCGCCTTTGGCGTCGGAAAGCCATATCTGTCTCGTCCCCGAGCGCTCCGACGCGAACGCGATCCTGCTTCCGTCGGGCGAGAAGGCCGCGGCCTCGTCGAGCAGGTTCGAGCGAATGAGGCTCTCGGCCGGGCCCGCGGAGAGGCCCGAGGGGAGGAGCTCCGCGGACCAGATGTTCAGGTCCCAGACTTGCTTCATGTACAACATTCGGTTTCCGGTTCTCGCGACGTCGGGGTAGTAGGCCCCTCGGCCGCCGATGGCCAGGGGTCGAGGTGGCACCGAACCATCTGCCGGCACGCGCCACAGCGTCGCGGCGTGAAAGATTCGCGAGCAGAACAGGATCTCCCGGCCATCGGGCGTCCAGGCGGCGCAGTTTGCGTTGGGCACGTCGATCGTCAGCCTTCGCGGCTCGCCGGCGGGTCTGTGGTCCGAGTCCAGAGGCAGAAGATAGAGATCGCTCGCACCCCAGATGCTGTGACGGGTGAACGCCAGTGTCTTCCCGTCCGGCGACAGAGCGGGGCCGCTGTCCCCCATGAGGCCCGCCGGCGGCGAGGTGATCCTTCGCTTCTCTCCGGTCTCCACCGACACCAGGGCGATGTGATAGGGGCTCGCTTCGCCGTTCCGGTCCTGGGCCGCGAGCCACTTGCCGTCCGGCATCCACGAGGCAAAGCGGTCCGGGTACTTCATTACCTCGACATCGGCGACCCTGCGCTCCGGCCCACCGATCCGTGAGATCAGGACGATCGGAATCGCCCGGGCGCCGTCGAGGTTGCTGGGAGATCCGCCATAGTAGGCGAGCCACTTTCCGTCGGGCGAGAAGGCGGGGAGGAGCCCCGGCTTCTTCAAGACGAGGGTCCCCTCCGCTCCGATCATCTTCATCTCGAGGGAGGCCTGACTCGTGGACGTGCGACCCTCATAGGCGGAGAATCGGCCGAATGCCACGGCCGATCCGTCCGGCGAGAAGGTCCCTGCGTTTTCCCACCCCGGGTCGGAGGTGAACGGGATCTCGCGAAACGCCTCCTGGCTTTCGCCTGGTTTCTGAGAGCGCCACCGCCACCAGGCGCCTACACCCGCTGACAGCACGAGGGTGAAAGCCAAGACCCATGGCCAGAGGCGGTGTGCCTTCGCTTCCACCAGGGCTCGACCGTCAACCTTGCCCGAATCGGACTCTTCCTTCAGGTCTTCCAGAGCCAGCCGGACGTCGGCGATGTGCATCGGGCGCCGGTTCGGGTCTTTTCGCAGGCAACGCTGGATAACCCTCTCGAGGTCGTGGGGAGTCTCGGCCGGCAGCGGCCCCGGCTCCTCCTTGAGGATCGCGGCCATCGTGGAAACGGTCGAGCCCCCCTGGAAGGCGTGGCGTCCGGTCACCATCTCGTAGAGCACGGCCCCGAAGCTGAAGATGTCCGATCGCGCGTCGACGGCGCGCCCTTCCGCCTGCTCCGGGGACATGTAGGCCACCGTGCCGAGGATCTGTCCGTCGCGGGTCTGCGGGGAGGCGGGTGACTCCCGCGTTCGGGTGGCGCCGGCCTCGGGTCCCTCGGGAGGGGCCACGAGCTTTGCCAGGCCGAAGTCCAGCACCCGCACGCGGCCCTGGTCGTCCACCATGATGTTCCCGGGCTTGAGGTCCCGGTGGACGATCCCGGCCCCGTGGGCGGCCTCCAGCGCGCTGGCGACCTGGACGGCGCACTTCAGCGCCTCGCCGAGCCGCATTCCGCCTCGGGGGATGAGCCGGTCGAGAGTCGTGCCGGTGACCAGCTCCATCACGATCAAGTCACGATCCTCGTGGTGGAGGACGTCGTGTATCGTGACGATGTTGGGGTGATTCAAGGCGGAGGCAACTCGTGCCTCCTGAAGGAAGCGGGCGCGGCGATCGGCGTCCACCGTCTTCTCCCCGGGGAGGGCCTTCAGGGCGACGAGCCGGTTGAGCTGCTCGTCGCGCGCCTTGTAGACGACCCCCATCCCGCCCGCGCCCAGTTCCTCGAGGACCTGGTAGTGGGAGACCCGTCGACCGATCATGGGCTCCTTCTCAGGGGGCGCTGCGCGCTTCCTGGACGATGCGCACGTACTCGCGCGCCTTCTCCGTCACCAGCTTGGCGTTTCCTTCGGCCACTGCCTTCGTGTCCACGAGGTCGGCGCCCACGCCCAGGGCCAGGGAGCCGGCCTTGATGAAATCGGCCGCCGTCTTCACCGAGACGCCCCCCGTCGGGATCAGGTCGATGTGGGGGAGGGGTGCCTTCAGCGACTTGATGTAGCTGGCCCCGCCGAGGGCGCCGCAGGGGAACACCTTCACCACGTCCGCGCCGGCGGTCCACGCGGTCACGACCTCGGTCGGCGTCAGGGCCCCGGGCACGACGGCGACGGAGTAGCGCCGGCACATCGCGATCGTCTCCAGGTTCAGGGACGGGCTCACGACGAACCGCGCGCCGGCCAGGATGCAGGCGCGAGCCGTCTCGGGGTCCAGGACCGTGCCGGCGCCGAGGACCACGTCGGAGCCGAAGCGGCGGGACACCTCCTCCATCACGCCGAGGGCGCCCGGGACGGTCATCGTGATCTCGAGGATGGGGACGCCCCCGGCGCAGATGGCGTCCACCACCTTCATGGCCTCGTCGGCCGATTGCGCCCGCACGACGGGCACGAGGCCGACCTCGCCGATCTTGCGGAGCACGTCCTGCTTCGTCATGGCATGACCCTCGTCTTCATCGAGCGACCCGCGCCGAGCCGCCCTTCATGACCCGCTCGACCTCGGCCAGGGTGGCCATCGTGGTGTCGCCGGGGGTCGTCATGGCCAGGGCGCCGTGGGCGGCGCCGCATTCGACGGCCCACTGCGGCGCCCTTGCCCGCCATCAAGCCGTAGATGAGGCCGGAGGCGAAGGAGTCGCCGCCGCCGACGCGATCGAAGATTTCGAGGCCGTCGCGGGTGGGCGCCTCGTGGAACTCGCCCGTCCTGGCAGCAGACGGCGCCCCAGTCGTTGAGCGTCGCCGTCGTGGCCGTGCGCAGCGTCGTCGCGACGACGGCGAAGTTCGGGAACTCCTTCACGGCCTTCTCGATCATCCGCCGGAAGTTCCCGGGATCGAGGGCCGAGAGGTTCTCGTCCAGGCCTTCGACCTCGAACCCGAGCGCGGCGGTGAAGTCCTCCTCGTTGCCGAGCATGACGTCCACGAGGGGCGCGAGCTCGCGGTTGACCTCCTGCGCCCGCTTCTGGCCGCCGATGGACTTCCAGAGCGAGGGGCGGTAGTTGAGGTCGTAGGAGACGATGGTGCCGTGCCGCTGGGCGGCCTCCATGGCCTCCTTGGCGACGAGCGGGCGTCGTCTCGGACAGGGCGGCGAAGATGCCGCCGGTGTGGAACCAGCGGGCGCCGTCCTTGCCGAAGATCGTCTCCCAGTCGATCGTCGCCGGGCTTGAGCTGCGAGACGGCGGTGTGGCCGCGGTCGGAGCAGCCGAGGGCCGCGCGGACGCCGAAGCCGCGCTCGGTGAAGTTGAGGCCGTTGCGCGCCGTGCGGCCGACGCCGTCGTCCTTCACCCACTTCAGATGCGTCTGGTCGACGCCGCCCTGGTAGATGAGGTCCTGGACGAGACGGCCGACCGGGTTGTCCACGAGGGCGGTCACGACGGCGGTGTCCATGCCGAAGCAGCGCTTCAGGCCGCGGGCGACGTTGTACTCGCCGCCGCCCTCGAAGACCTCGAACGAGCGGGTCGTGTGGATGCGTCCGGGTCCCGGATCGAGGCGCAGCATCACCTCGCCGAGGCTCACGAGATCGAAGCGGCACGCCGACTTGTCCTTGACCTTCAGGTTCGCCTCCCTGGTTCGGGTGCGGCCGTCGGTGGCGGAGGGCGAGGGACTCGAACCCCCAAAGGCTTTCGCCCGGAAGCTTTCAAGGCTTCTGCCTTACCAGTTAGGCTAGCCCTCCGTCGCCCGTCTATTATGGCCGAACCGTCGTACTCATGGAGCGTGCCTCATGTCCCTCGAGCAATGGGTGGCCATCATCGGAACCGTCGCGGCTCTCTGCACGACCCTCGCCTTCGTTCCCCAGATCCTCAAGACCTGGCGCACGGGGGGCCGCGACCTTTCCTACGGGATGCTCCTGGCCTACCTCGTCGGCATCCTCCTCTGGCTCGTCTACGGCATCCTGATCTGGAGGATGGCCGTCATCGCCGCGAACGTGGCCGCCACGCTGCTCGTCTCGCTGAACCTGGCGCTGAAGCGCCGGGCCGAGGGGCGCACGCCTCCCGCGGCGGGGCGGCCGTCGAGGCGCCTTCGCGTCGCGATCGACATGGACGAGACCATCGCCGACAGCCTCGGGAAGCAGATCGGCGCGTACAACGAAGCCTTCGGCGTCCGCATGTCTCCGGCCGACCTGGAGGGCCAGCACCTCCACGAGGTCGTGCCCCCCGAGCGCGCCGACCACGCCAAGGAGCTCTTCCACGACCCCGCCTTCTTCGAGGACCTGGCCCTCATCGACGGCAGCCTCGAGGTCATCCGGGATCTCGCCCAGCGCCACGAGGTCTTCATCGCCTCCGCGGCCATGGAGGTGCCGACATCCTTCGCGGCCAAGTACGCGTGGCTCCGCGAGCATTTCCCCTTCATTCCCACGAGCCACCTCGTCTTCTGCGGGGACAAGAGCGTCCTCGACGTGGACGTCCTCATCGACGACACCCCCCGGCACTTCGAGCGCTTTCGGGGGACGCCGATCCTCTTCAGCGCCCCCCACAACCGGCAGGAGCAGCGGTACAGGCGCGTATCGAGCTGGGCCGAGGTGCGCCGGATGCTCCTCGAGGAGCCCTTTTCGACGGGCGCGGGGCCGGTGGTATCGTGACGGCCGACATGAGCTGGGTGATCTTCCTTCTGGCGCTCGCCGCCGCGACCGCTTCCCATTCCGAAGGTGGAGCCGCCTCCCCGACCTTTGCCGACGACGTGGCCTTCCTCGAGGCTCACGCGCCGATCCGCATCCTGCGGGCTCCCTCGGGTGCGCAAGTGGCGGTTTCCGCCGCCTACCAGGGACGCGTCATGACGAGCGCGGTGGACCGGGCAGGGACGAGCCTCGGCTGGATCAACCGGGCGTTCATCACCGCCGGCAAGACCGGCACAGCCTTCGACAACTACGGCGGAGAGGATCGCTTCTGGCTGGGACCGGAGGGAGGGCAGTTCGGTCTCTACTTCGCTCCCGGCAAGCCCTTCAGCTTCGCCGAGTGGCAGACGCCGAGCGCGCTCCAGCAGGGGGCCTGGGACGTGAAGGAGGCGAGGGACGACCACGTCACCTTCACCCGGCGCATGGCCGTGACGAACCACTCCGGAGCTCCGTTCTCCGTGGAGGTGGAGCGCGTCGTTCGCCTCGTGCCCGACGCGGCCGTCGCATCGCGTCTCGGAATCGACGTGGCCGCGGCCCGAGCCGGGGGCGCGAAGTGGGTCGCCTTCGAGACCACGAACCGGATCACGAACGTCGGCCCGGAACCCTGGACGCAAGACCGCGGCCTCCTGTCGGTCTGGATCCTGGCCATGTACGCGCCGTCTCCGGACGCCCACGTCCTCATCCCCTTCGACCGGGACGCTTCGGGCACCGTCGTCAACGACGCCTACTTTGGCAAGGTCCCGCCGGAGCGCCTCGCGGTGAACGACAAGGACGGCTACCTCCTCTTCAAGTGCGACGGCCTCCAGCGGGGCAAGATCGGCCTCCCCCCGTCGCGGGCCCGCGAAGTGCTCGGGAGCTACAGCGCCTCGGCGCGCCTGCTCACTCTCGTCCAGTACGACAAGCCGAAGGGAGCGCGGGAGTACGTCAACAGCATGTGGGAGGTCCAGAAGGAGCCGTACGCCGGCGACGTCGTGAACAGCTACAACGACGGCTCGCCGGGGCCCGGCCTACCCCCCCTCGGGGGCTTCTACGAGCTGGAGACCAGCTCCCCGGCCGCGGCGCTTCGCTCCGGGGAATCGCTCACCCATACCCATCGCACCTTTCATTTCGTGGGAGACCGAGCCGCTCTCGACCCGATCGCCGTCCGGGTCCTGGGCGTCAGTGCCTCGCGGATCGCCGAGGGGATCGACCCGCGGAACTAGAGCACGGATCCACGAACGCGCGCGGCGGCTCCGGCGCGCGGGAGAGCCCGAGGTAGGGATAGACCTCTTCGGCGCGCAGGGTCTCGGGCAGGCGATCCACGTTCGAGGCCACGAAGCCGAAGCTGGCGTCCGAGGTGGCGCTGCCGTGGGTGCCCTTCATGCGGGCGAGGGAGTCGAAAAGACCGCTGCCGTAGTGCCAGCCGTCCGCGAGGCTGACGATCACGCTCGCCGGGTGGGCGACGTGGGCCCGGAGGCCTTCCTCCACCCGGGCTCGCAGGTCGGGATACCGTTCGTCGGGGCGCTCGAGAGGTTCGGATCGGCCGTCGCCGGAGACCGCGCCGACACGGTCCCCCTCGCGCCAGGCCGCGAAGTCGACGCCGGGGGCGGCGGCCGCGGCGCGAGCCACGGCTGCCTCCTCGCCGCACCGCGTGTAGATCGGGATGGCGCCGACGAGGCCGTAGGCCGGGGCGACCACGTCGCCGGGGCGTTCGAGCCGCGACGTCGAGGCGAAAGCCCGCCTGTCCTGAGTGCCTTCGCGAGATCCGTCCTCCGGCTGGGGACGGCGGTCGTCCCGTGGTCCGAGAAAAGCACGACGCGCCGCTCGGCGCCGCCGGCGGCCAGGAAGCCCTTCACCACCTGGTCCACCAGCCGCAGGCACTCCTCGAGGCCCTTCCATCCCCGGACGTGGCCGAGCGCGTCGGTTCCGCCGAAGTAGAGGACGAGCTCCTCGTCCTCGCTCGAGTGGAGGATCTGCTCGATCCTCCTGAGCTCGGCGCGCGAGACCGTCATCGGGAAGTAGTAGACCGTCACCCCCCACAGGTGCGGGGGCTCCCAGTCGAAGACCTCGTGGAAGGGGGCCACCTTCTTGTAGCGGTTCCCGAGCCGGTCTCCGATCCCTCCGGCAACGCGGTTCCTGACCGGGTCGTAGTACTTGTCCTCGTACCCCAGAACAGGCGCCGTCTTCAGGATCGTGGCGTAGCCCACGTTGGTGAGCGAGGGGAAGGGCGCCAGCATCCGGGCGGCGGGAAAGAACTCGCGGAAGAGGCCCTCCCGCTGCAGGCGCGCGAAGACGGCGTAGGGGACGGCGTCGATCGCCATCACCACGGTCCGGGCCGGCCTCGAGCCGGGCGCGGGCGCCCGTACCACCCGCGTGACCCGGCCCGGCTCGAAGGTCGCGATGCGGTCGACCCGCCCGCCGCCGTCCAGGTCGATGCCGACCATGGTGGGCGGCGGGCGCAACCCCGTGGCGCACCCGGCCAGCAGGGCGAGCGGCAGTGCGACCCCTTCAGTTCTTCTTCTTGAAGGCGTTGTCGACCTGCTTCTTGATGCTGTCGAAGTGCTTGTCGAGCAGCTTGTCCTCCTCCTTCGTCAGCACCCGGAACGGCACCCGCACGAGGCTGTTCGCGAACTTCACGTTCAGCCAGTGCTGGCCGTAGGTGATCCCGCCCGGCACCTGGAAGAACAGCCGGCCGAGACAGGCGCGTCGGTCGCTGAGCTCGACCTGGTCCCACGGGAGGGCGCGCTGGTCCAATTCGGCGAAGAAGCCGATCCGGCAGGCCTGGTACGCGTTCGGCGGGAAGTAGTTGATCGAGTCGCGCTGGACCTTCTCCCGGTTCTGGAGCGCGCTGAGGTTCGCCTTCCGGTACTCCTCCACCGACGGGAGGGGGATCGTCTTGCCGTCCGGCGTCTCGAGCGACACCGCGTCGCGGGTCAGGTCGTAGTCCTTCACGCCCTCGCGGAGGGCGACACCGACCTCGAGGAGCATCCACGGCTCGCCGACCGACAGGTTGACGATGCGGTACCCGAGGATGACGTAGCCTTCGTTGTTGTACGCGGCGCGGACGTAGCGGCCCTCCAGCGTCATGATCTGCGGCACCCCGGGCTGGGGCATCTGTACCTTCTTCGTCGCCTCCTGGGCGCCGACTCCGCCCGGCGCCGCCAGCGCCCACATCGATGTCAGGCCGAACACGGCCAACGACGCCCAGCGCTTCTTGTTCATGGCACCTCCTTGTAGGACTCGATCAAGATTACTCGGGAGAGGCGGGCGCGGTCTCGAACGCGCGATCTCCCAGGACCGGCCGGTTGACGCGATAGGCCCGGGCCACCGCGCCGTTCAAGAACTGGAGGGGCAGGTGCAACCGCGTTCCCCAGGCGGTCTCGCTGTGACCCGCCTTGGGGAAGCACAGGTGCAGCAGGTTGCGCCCGTACTCCCAGCCGCGCGAGATGAGCGCCATGGCCATCCCGACGGTGACCTCGTAGTTGTCCCCGGGCCAACCGCTATCGAGGTAGAAACCGACATCCCGGAACGGCTCCGCGAACACGCGGTCGATGAGGTCGTCCTTGTGGGAGAAGGTGCTCGACATGCAGACAGCACTGCCGAAGACCTCGGGGTGCTGCCAGACCGTGTAGAAGGAGACGACGCCGCCCAAGGAGGAGCCCCAGACCCAGCGGTACCGCCGGTGATGCTCCGCGCGGACCCCGCGGCGTTCGAGCTCCGGCACCACCTCCTCGACCAGCGAGCGGGCGTACCGCTCGTAGCCGGGCTTGGTGTACTCCGTCATCCGGTCGCCCGAGTAGATTCCCAGGATCAGGACGTCCTCGACGGCGTTCATGGCGCGCAGGACGTCGCCGGTCTCGTCGACCTTCCAGTCGCTCCCCATGAAGGCTTCGTCGGGGAAGAAGAGGTTCTGCCCGTCCTGCATGTACACGACCGGGAAGCGGCTGAGGATGTTTTCGTCGTATCCCGGCGGCAGGTAGCCGCGGATCTTGTGGTCGCGGTCGAGGAGCTTCGACGGGAGCTCCACCAGCGGGGAGAACCGACCCACGTCGGCACTGAAGAAGTAGGGGTATACGACCCGCGCGTCCTTCTCGGTCATGATGACGAGCTTGTCGGGCCCGACGGCCCAGTGCGTGGCTCCGCTCTCGACGAGGCAGGGCTTGAAGTAGAGGAACGGCTGGTCCGCCTCGAGCGTGAAGGTCGAGACGTTGCCGTCCTCGCTGATCGCCACCGGCTCGACGTCCCGGTCCCAGTCCTGCTCGGTGCGCAGCACCATGCGCCCGCGCCCCGAGGGGTAGGCCACCCGGAGGGTACGGATCAGGGTCCGCTCGGTCCGGTAGAGTCTCTTCTTCGTCGGCGTTGCCATGATGGGTCGTCGCCTCCGTCAGTCCTTCTTGTCCTCAACCGACGGGATGGGGAGCGTCTTGCCGCTCTCGTTCATGCGGTCGCCTCCGTCTGCGCCCGACTGTACCACTTCGCCCTGGGCCTAGCCTCCACCCGCCTGCTCGAGCTCGGACCTGGCCGCGTCTCGCCGCTGCCTCTCCTGGGCGACGAGCCCATAGGCGATGTAGTACTCGTAGACGTTGCTGACGTAGGTCACGGTCTGACGGCCGATGCGCTCGGACGCGATCTGCTCCACGTTCCCGAACCAGACATGGAGCGCCGGCCTACCACGCATAGGAGAACCAGGCCCGCGGGACAGCTTACCTGGTAAGCGATGTGCTAGACTCCTGCCGGGAACAAGGAGCCGCCACATGCCCGCCGCGACGCTGACCGAGAAGGGACAGATCGTGATCCCGGCCGAGATCCGTGAACGCTTCCAGCTCACGCCGGGGACCCAGGTGGAGTTCGTCAACGAGGGCGGCACGATCCGCCTGGTCGTCCGGAGGAGGGTCGCCAGATCCGATCCTGCGGCCGGATACGGGATGATCAAGATCAGGCCGAGGCGCGGGCACAAAGGTGTGCGCAGGCTATCGGACTTCGACCCCGCGGCGATGCTCGGGCCGCGCCGGAAGCGTGCGTGATCGCGCTCGACACGAACGTCCTCGCCCGCTTCTACTGTGACGATCCGGGGGACCCGGAGGCCGGGCGCCAAAGGCCGATCGCCCGTCGGATCGTGCTCGAGTCGCCGGCCCTGCACGTGCCCTTGACCGTCGTGCTCGAGCTCGAATGGGTCATGCGGGGCTTCTACCGGCTCGGGCCCGCCTCGTTCTGCGACTCGGTCGAGCATCTCATTGGCATGCCCCACGTGACGGTGGAGCGATGGGAGGCAGTGAAGGATGCCGTCGACCTGCACCGCCGCGGCCTGGACTTCGCGGATGCACTGCACTGGGCGTGCAGCCGTGGCTGCGAGCGGTTCGTGACCTTCGACGATCGTCGGCTGGTGCGGCGCGCGCGGCGCCTCCGGCTGGCGCCGCAGATCGTCCTCGCGCGATAGCCACGACGGACGGGAGGGATCGAGCCGGGGGCATGTATGCTCCTGGACATGGCCATGGCCATCAAGAGGAGCCTGCTCGCGGCTCTGTGGATCTGCTCGGCCCGGAGCGGCACCGCTCGTGCCGACGATCCCTGGGAGTCCTGGCCCGAGGCCCAGCTGTTCGTCGGCCTGAACCCGAGGACGCGGGTGTTCCTCAACGCCGCCTACGCGAAGGGGAAGGAATCCGACGAGGCGTCGCTGGACACGGCCGCGTATCTCGACATCTCCTTCCTGCCGGTTGGGCCGCGACGGCGGCAGTCCCTCCGAACCGAGGACTGGCAGCGCGGCCGTTACTTCTGGGCACGGGTCGGGTATGACCGCATCTTCAAGGCCGCGGAAGGCACCTCGTCCGTGGCGGAGGATCGGGGGATCCTCTCCCTCTGGGGCAAGTTCCCATTGGCCGGGGACGTCTGGCTGGAGAGCCGCGCGCGAGCCGACCTCCGTTGGATCGGCGGCGAGTACTCGACGCGGTACCGCCTGCGATTCGAGGCCACGCGCGAGCTCACCGTCCTCGGCCATGCGGTCGTTCCGTACCTCAACGCCGAGTGGTTCTACGACACGCGCTACGACGGCTGGGCGAGAACCCTCTATCAGGCGGGCCCCGAAGTCACCCTGAACCGCCACTTCCGCTTCGAGATCTACCTGGCGCGACAGCATGACGAGCTTCCCAGCTCCTCGACCCTGAACGCGTTCGGGGTGGTGGCCAAGCTGTACTACTGACCTCGGGCCTCGGGAGTGAAGGCCGTTGGGTCTGGTAGAATCTACCCCTGTAGGAGGTAGGGGGTAGGCATGGCGCTGAGCATCAAGAACGCCAGGGCGGAACGCCTCGCGAAGGAGCTGGCCCGGGAGAGCGGGACGACGGTGACGTCCTCGGTGATCGATGCGCTCGAGCAGGCCCTTCTCCGCGTTCGAGGCCGCAAGACCGCCCCGTCTGTCCGAGACGCGATCCTGGAGGTATCGGAACGGTGCGCGGCACTCCCGGATCTAGACACGCGGACGCCCGAGGAGATCCTGGGCTACGACCAGCGCGGGGTCTTCGCCTGATGGTCCTCGATTCCTCGGCGATTCTCGCGGTCCTGTTCAAAGAGCCGGAGCGCGATGCCTTCGCGACGGCGATCGCCGACGCGGGCACGCGCCTCTTGAGCAGTGTGAACGCTCTCGAGGCCGCCATCGTCGTCGCCGCCCGCAAGGGACCCTCCGGGGTCCGCGAGCTGGACCTCTTCTTCCATCACGCGGGAATCGAGGTCGTGTCGTTCACGGAGGCTCACCTTGGACTCGCCCGCGAGGCCTGGGACAGATACGGAAGGGGACACCACCCGGCGGGCCTGAACCTCGGCGACTGCTGCGCCTACGCTTTGGCGCGGCACTCCGGAGAGCCTCTCCTGTTCAAGGGCGAGGACTTCGGCCGCACGGACGTCCCCCGCGCCGTCTGACCGCGACCGCGTCGACCCGGTGATGGCGACACGGTCGGTGAACTGAAGAACGGAGGCTCCCATGGCAGAGACGAAGGCGGCCGGAACGGGCATCGTGGACTGCACCGAGCAGAAGCGGCTGAACGAGGCCCGCGAGACCGGCACCCCCTGGAAGAAGTGGGGCCCGTACCTGAGCGAGCGGCAGTGGGGGACGGTCCGCGAGGACTACAGCAAGGACGGCAACGCCTGGGACTACTTCACCCACGACCAGTCCCGCTCCCGGGCCTACCGGTGGGGCGAGGACGGCCTGGGTGGGATCTCCGACGACAAGCACTCGTACATGAAGTACCTCTACAAGTACCCGCAGCGCGAGTTCCCCTACCGGGACGCCGGCCTCGGGGCCAGTCACCAGACCGGCTGGACCGGGCTCGTCGCGCGCCTTCTGGACACCTTTGGGCGCGTGACGGCCGCGGACGCCCTGGAGACGCCCAAGGGGAAGCTCGAAGCCCGGGTCGTCCGCCAACAAGTGGGCGGCGAGTAGGGAAGGCCCTTGTCCACGCCTCGCTATCCCGCGCTCTTCCAGGTCAACACCCGGGTCCGGCTCTCGGAGCTCGCGGCGGAGCTGGGCCGAAAGGCGACCCTCGACGACGTCCCCGACAGCGAGCTCGACCGGCTGGCCGCGGATGGCTTCGCCCTCGTCTGGTTCCTCGGCGTATGGCAGACCGGCGCCGCGGCGCGAAGCGTCTCGCGGTCGAAGCCCGAGTGGCTCGCCGAGTACCAGCGCGTCCTCCCGGACCTCCGCGAGGAACACGTTTGCGGCTCCTGCTTCGCGGTAAGGGACTACCGGGTTCACGAGGAGTTCGGCGGAGACGAGGCGCTCGCCCGGCTCCGCGGACGCCTGAAGCGGCGAGGCCTGCGCCTCGTCCTCGACTTCGTCCCGAACCACATGGCGCCGGACCACCCCTGGGTGACCGAGCACCCGGACTTCTTCGTGTCGGGGACCGAGGAGCAGCTCGCCGCTCAGCCCCAGAACTACCGCCGCGTGGCGACCGGTGGCGGGGCGCGCGTCATGGCGTACGGGCGCGACCCGTACTTCGACGGCTGGCCGGACACCCTCCAGCTGAACTACGGCAACCCGGCCCTGCAAGAGGCGATGATGGGCGAGCTGGGGCGCATCGCCCGCCAGTGCGACGGCGTCCGCTGCGACATGGCGATGCTCGTCCTGCCCGAAGTCTTCGAGAGGACCTGGGGGATCGCGGCCTCCGCGTTCTGGCCGTGGGCGACGGCGGACGTCCGCGCCTCCGTCCCGGGCTTCCTCTTCCTCGCCGAGGTCTACTGGAACCTGGAGTGGACCCTCCAGCAACAGGGCTTCGACTACACCTACGACAAGCGGCTCTACGACCGCCTGGAAGAGGGCCACGCCCGCCCGGTCCGCGACCATCTCTCCGCGGGTCTCGACTTCCAGGACCACCTGGTCCGCTTCCTCGAGAACCACGACGAGCCGCGGGCCGCGGCCACGTTCGGTCCCGAGGAGCACCAGGCCGCCGCGATCCTGACCTTCCTCACGCCCGGCCTCCGCTTCCTCCACCAGGGCCAGCGCGAGGGCAAGCGCGTCCGGATCCCCGTGCACCTCGCCTGCGGGCCCTTGGAGGCCCCCGAGCCGGAGATCGCCACGTTCTACGCCTCCCTCCTGCAGTGCCTGAAGGATCCGGCCTTTCGCGACGGCGACTGGCAGCTCCTCGAGCGCCGCCCCGCCTGGGACGGGAACGGAACGTGGGATTCATTCGTGTGCTTCTCCTGGACCGGCCCGGGAGAAAGGCGCCGCCTCGTCTCCGTCAACTACGCGGAGCACCCGAGCCAGTGCTACGTCTCGCTTCCGTGGCGCGACCTCGACGAGCGGACCTGGCGCCTCCAGGACCTCATGGGCCCTGCGGTCTACGATCGTCCGGGAAGCGACCTCACGCGGCAGGGCCTCTACCTCGACATGCCCGCGTGGGGCCGCCACGTCTTCGCAGTCGGGCCCGTGTGGTGACGCTCTCCACGGGGTCGGGGGTGACCCCAGAACTTGCTCTACGGAGGATGGTCATGAACCTCTCACCATTGCGCCGCATGCTGCTGCTCGGGACGGCGTTCCTGGCGGCGTCCGCGACGTCATTCGCGCAGCCGATCTCCCTCGGCCAGAAGCTCGAGCTCGAGGGCATCATCGTTGCCCGCGACGGCGAGGCGATGGCGGCCACCGCCCTCGTGCCGGGGCTCCGAGTCAAGACCGAGGGGCTCGGCGACGACAAGGGGCGGCTGATCGCGACGAAGGTCTCCTTCACCACAAGCGACCTCGAGACGGCGCAGGCGATCCAGGCGGGGCTCAGCCCGGTGGAGGGTCGGCTCGACGCGACCGAGGAGCAGGTCAAGGCGAACAAGGAGCAGATCGGCAAGCTGAGCAGCGAACAGGCCAACCTCGCCCGTCGGTTCGGCGACCTGGGCGACTACGACACCAAGGCGGAGGCCACCGTCTACTTCGCGGTCGGCAGCACCGAGATCGGCGCCGAGGGCCAGAAGGACCTGGCGCAGCTCGCGGAGGGCGCCAAGGGGCTGAAGGGCTACATGATCCAGGTCGTGGGGTACGCGGACGCCTCGGGGAGCGTGTCGGTGAACCAGAAGCTGAGCCACGAGCGCAGCCAGGCGGTCGTCAACTGGCTGGCCCAGAACGGCCGGGTCGTGGTCAAGGTGCTGATCAACCGGGGGATCGCGGGCGGTTAGCGCTCCGCGTCGTTCGTGGGGGTGCTGGTGCTGACGGTGTACCTGATCTTCGCAATGACGCTCTACCTGTTGCCGCCCCGGGTTCAGTGAGATGAGAGGCGCCTGGAGAACCTTTCGGCGTTTCTGGGCCAGCGACCCGGGGTTGTCGGTGTTCCTGGGGTTGCTCGTGATCGTGCTGTTCGTGCTGCCGCCCCTGGTCGAGCGGGTGGGGAAGCGACGGAGCCTGCTCCTCGACGCGGGCTTCACGCTGCTCCTCCTCGCTGGCGTTGCGGCCCTTTCCGTCAGGCCCGCCGCAAGGGCCGCTTTCTTCGCGGTGGTCGCCGTGGCGACGGCCGTGCGGTGGGCCGCCTTCTCTCCCGAGGCCACGGCCGGAGCGGGCCTCGTGTCGGTCGCGGCGATGACCCTGGTCGTGCTGGCCCAGACCTTCCGTGCGGGGCCGGTCAACGTTCACCGCATCCAGGGCGCCGTGGCCGCCTATCTGCTCTTCGGGCTCGCGTGGGCTCTGGCCTACGAGATCGTCGATCTCCTGGGCGGTGGAGCATTTGCCGGCACGGTCTCGGCGGAGCCCGAGAGATACCACTTCATCTACTTCAGCTTCGTCACGCTCACCACGGTGGGCTACGGCGACCTGACGCCCGTTCACCCCGTGGCGCGCTCGCTGGCCGTCGCGGAGGCGCTCGTCGGGCAGCTCTACCCGGCGATCTTGCTCGCCCGCCTCGTCTCCCTTGCGACCGGCGGCGGGTCCCCGGGCGGCGGGCGCGACGCCGAGGCGGAGAAGTGATCGCGTCCCGGCCCCGAGGCGATCGGCGGTGCCCGGGCCGGCTCCCCATGCAGGGCGTGGTATCCTTCACGGTCGCTCCACGTGGCCGCCATCGGGTCGCCACGGCCGTGATGGTGCCCGCAGGTCGTTGCGGAGAGGTGCTGGAGTGGCCGAACAGGGCAGATTGCTAATCAGTTATACGGGACTAAAGCCTGTATCGGGGGTTCGAATCCCCCCCTCTCCGCCAATCACCCCTCGCGCCTCAGGGAAATGATTCCTCGGCGCGGGCTCGTGCGGTCCTTGAGGCGCGCGTGGGAGGGGTGGGCTACGTTGTAGGTGGTTCCGCGAGGCTGTAAACACTCTGTTTACGCTTTGCCGGGTATGGCTGGCGGTGCCTGGCCGCCCACCTTCGGGCTCGCGGGGCCCCCCTCGGCCAAGCCGCTAGTTCGCCTTACAGGACACGTGCTGCCAGCCACCGCGGACGTCGGTGTTGCCGCAGTAGGTCTTCCCGGTGGCTCCCGGCTGGTTGAGGTAGGCCAGGATGCTGTCGCAGGTCTCTCCCTTGGCGGGCGAGACCTGGCAGACGCCCGAGTACGCGGGGTTGGTGAAGCAGCACTTCGGCTTCTCCTGGGTCGTGCTGCGCGTGGCGGTCGCCAGGGCGGCGCCGGTCACGATCGATACGACCCATACGCGGACACGCGAGGGTTTCGTCATGCTCCCTCCTTTCCGACCACTATAGCTCGCACGGCGGCTTTCTTTGGATGATACTGGTCACCAAAGACCTCAATCCTATCAACCTGACCAAGGAGAGCCCATGAATCGCCTGCTGAAAGCCGCCGTGGCCCCTGCCCTCGCGGCCGCCCTGACCGTTCCCCTCGCCGCCTCGAAGGCCGCCGCGGGGGAGCCGGAGCTTCTGCGCCTGACCGCCTTCTCCATCGACCTCAACAACCGCACGAAGACCAACACCATCGACATCGTGATCGAGCGATGGACGACGCGACGAGGAGACGGCGAACTTCAAAGCCATCCTCATCGAGAAAGGCGGCGACAAGCTGCTGACGACCCTGCAGAAGGTGAAGCCGCGCTGCGGCTACGCTCGAACGTCGACCAGCCTCGGTTGGGACATCTACTTCGCCAAGGAGACGCCGCTGGCCAGCGGCGGGAGGAAGATCGTCCTCGCGAGCGACAGGCCCATCGACATGTGGGAGGCGCGGAACAACGGGCGCTCGATGGACTACGAGTTCTCCCTCGCCGAGATCCGCATCGGCGCCGACGGCAAGGGCGAAGGCAAGGCCATCAAGGCGGCCAAGGTGGAATACAACAAGGAGACGAACACCCTCGAGATCGAGAACTACCAGCGCGAGCCCGTTCGGCTCAACGAGGTCAAGATCGTCGGGGCGAAGAAGTAGATCGCTTCTACTCGTAGCGCAGAGCGAAGAGGGGATCGACCCGGCTCGCCCGGCGAGCCGGGATGAACCCGGCGAGGGTCGCCGCCAGGCTCAGGCTCGCGACGGCCAGGGCCAGCGTCAGCGGGTCGGCGAAGTGGACGCCGAAGAGCTGGCTCTGGGCGTAGCGAGCCAGGCCGAGGGCGACGGGGAGCCCCACGGCCATGCCGAGGGCCAGCACGATCAGCGCCTCGCGAAGCACGAGCCAGACGACGTCGCCCCCGAAGGCGCCCAGGGCCATGCGGAGGCCGATCTCGCGGGTGCGGCGCGCCACGTTGTAGGCCATCACCCCGTAGAGGCCGACGCAGGCCAGCAGCGCGGCCAGGACGCCGAACCCCGCGGCGAGGCCCGCGGTGAGGCGCTCGATCAGGAGTGAATCGGACAGCCGGTCCTCGATCGTCCTGACGCCGTAGAGCGGCATGTTGGCGTCGATCCGGCGGACGCGGTCGCGCGCCATGGAGACGACCTGTTCCGCCGGCATGGCGGCGCGGACGTAGACCGTCATGTCCTCCGACGGAGTCGCGGGCCAGGTAGGGAACGAACATCTGGATGGGGATCTCGTCCCGGAGGGTCGTGTACTTGATGTCCTTGACCACCCCGACGATCTCCATGTCCGTCAGCGTGCCCGGGTCGTTGCCGAAACCCACGCGGCGGCCGAGGGGGTTCGCGTCGCCGAAGAAGCGGTGGGCGAACTTCTCGTTCACGATGACGACGCGGGGCACGCGCTCGCCCTCGCGCCTCATGTGGCTGATCTGCTCCGTGTCCTGGAGCGTGAAATCCCTCCCGGCCACGACCGGCACGCCGAGCGCCGCGAAGTAACCCGGACTGATCGCGTTCATGAAGGGGCTGACGTCTTCCCGGGGTCCGGCGACATGCCCCTCGACGGTCACCGAGCTGTCCCACTCGTTGTCCTGGAGGATCGCGACCCTGGCGAGTCCCGTGGCGCTCACACCGGGGAGGGCCCGCAGGTCGTCGGTGAGCTGCTTGTAGAAGGCCTTGCTTCTCTCGCCGTCGTAGCCGTTGAGGGACGGGTCGATGTCGAACGCGAGAAGCCGCTCGGCCGGAAAGCCCGGGCCCAGGTCTCGGAGGTTCCGGAGGCTCCGCACGAAGAGGCCGGCGCCCACCAGCAGGACCAGCGAAAGCGCGACCTGCACCGCGACGAGGACCTTCCGGAAGCGGGCCTGGCGGGGGCCCCCCGCGATCGAGCCGGCCTGGTCCTTGAGCGTGGGCGCCAGATCCGGCCGCGCGCCATGGATGGCCGGCACGAGCCCGAAGACGAGGGCCGTCAACGCCGCCACGGCGGCCGTGAACAGCAGCGTGCGGAGGTCGGGAGCCGGCGTGAGCTTGAGCGACGCCACGTCGGGAGGCATCAGGCTGAAGACCAGCCGATCGGTGACGTAGGCCAGGATGACGCCACACAGGGCCCCCGCGGCCGCGAGGACGACGCTCTCGACGAGCAGCAGCCTCACGATGCGGCCGGGCGTCGCTCCGATCGCCAGGCGGAGGGCGATCTCCTTGTTGCGGGCGGCGGCGCGGGCGATGAGGAGGTTCGCGACGTTGGCGCAGGCGATCAGGAGAACGCCGGCCGTCAGGGCGATCAGGAGGAGCAGAGGGGTCTGGAGCTGGTCGCGGAAGTAGGAGCGTCCCTGGCCGCCCCGGACGGACGTCGAGGACGTTCTTGAGGAAGGCCTCGCGAGCCTCGACCGAGGCGTTGCTGAAAGCCGCCTCCTTCACCTCCATGTCGAGGATGCTCTTGAAGAAGGGCTGCAGGGACGCCTTGGCCTGGACGTGAGTGACGCCCGGCTTCAGGCGTCCGAAGGCGTTGACGAAGCGCGTGCGCCGGTCCTTGAGGGCGTCCCAGAGGGGCGTCATCTGGGCCTTCATCATCATGGGCACGAACACCTGGGGGACGAACTCGAGCTGGACGCCGCTGAAGCCCCGAGCGGCCACGCCGAGAACCGTCATGTCGCGGCCGTTGACGACCACGGTCCTGCCCAGGACTGTCGGGATCGGCGGCGAAGCGCGAGCGCCAGTAGTCGTAGCTCAGGACCACGACCGGATGCCCGCCGGGCGTCTTGTCTTCTTCGGTGGTGAACGTCCGCCCGAGCGCCGCCCCGACCCCCAGGACCGGGAAGTAGGTCCCCGAGACGAGCTCGGCGTTGACCCGCTCGGTTTCGCCTCCGAAGCTCAGGCTGGCCGCGGTGGGGAAGCGGCAGAACATGCCGCTGAAGACCTGATTCTCGCGACTCAGGTCTTCGTAGAGCGGATAGGAGATGGCGTTCCCTCCCCAGTTGTTGCCGTAGTGGCTGCCGACCATGGTGAGGAGAGCCAGCTGGTCGGGGTCCTTGACGGGCAGGCGCCGCAGCAGCACCTGGTCGAGGAGGGTGAAGATCGCCGTGTTGGCGCCGATTCCCAGCGCCAGGGACAGGACCGTCACGGCGGTGAAGCCCGGGGCCTTGCCGAGCCCCCGGAGGGCGAATCGAAGGTCCTGCCGGAAATCTCCCATCTCGAGCGATGAGACGCGCCGGACGGGCCAAAGGTTGCCAGGAATTCCGACGCGGGCCCGCTCGACAGGGGAGGCCGAAGCCTGATAGCTTCGGTCTCACCGTGGCCTCGGACACCTCCAAGTCGGCTTCCCGCACGGTCCTGGTCCTCCTGCTCGGCGACCCCACGAGCGACCAGATCGACAACTACCAGCGCCTCCAGGGGGAGAAGGCCGCCGCCGAAGCCAAGAAGGCCGGCATCGGCGTGGAGGTGGTCTTCGTCCCGGGCTTCGACCACCTTCGGACGCTCCGGAAGCGGCTGGGGGACACGAAAGCGCCCCGGATCGACGCGGTGATCACCGAGCCGGCGAGCCTGTCGACGATGGACCTGATCCTTCGCGACCTCAAGGGAAGGACCGGGCTCGTGCTCCTGAACATCTGGGGGGCCTCGATCGAGGAGCAGGCCCGTACCTGGGGAAGCGCCCATCCCTTCGGCACCCTCAGCACCGACCACGCCAAGATTGGCGCGATCCAGGGGCGCCAGGTCAACCAACACGCCCCCGACAAGGGAGCCGTTCTCTGTGTGACCGGCCCATCGCGCGCCTCGGCGGCGCAGCAGCGGCTGGAAGGGCGTGCGGTCGACGCTCCGACCCGATATCCAGGTGCTCCAGACCGAGGCCGGAGACTGGAACGAGACAGACGGCATCGTGGCGCTCAACAGCTGGTACGGTGTCTTCAAGGCCCGCACCGACACCATCCACGTGGTGGCGGCGCAGAGCGACGAGCTGGCCGTCGGGGCGCTCCACGCGGCGCGGGCCGTGGCCAACCCCGCTCACCGGGAGATGCTCCTGAAGGCGCGCTTCCTCGGCGTGGATGCCTGCCCCACGTTCGGCAAGAAGCTGGTCGACGAAGGGACCCTCGCAGGCAGCGTCATGACGCCGGCCAACACCGACATCGCAATCCGACACCTGGTGCGCTTCTGGGCGGACGGGACGCCGGTGCCGCTGCGCACCTTCAGTGAAGCGCAGGCGTATCCTTAGGAATTCGGGGGGGCACTCACACGGACGACACCCCCCCGCGCTTCGCTCCCCCCCACGCCGCTCCGCGCCCGAAGTGAATTCGGGCGATTGTTGGGCAAATCGGGGGGGTACTCACGGAGACCGCACCCCCCCGCGCTTCGCTCCCCCCCTTGCCGCTCGCGCCCGAAGTGAATTCGGGCGCTCGCTGCTCGTTGTCCTGCGGTGCTATCCTCGCGAACTCGCGGAGGTGACATGAGGCGGCAGGGCGGTCTGGTGCCGGCGTTGGGTCTCTGGGCGTCGCTTGGGGCGGCGGCTACTCCGGCGCACTCCGCCTACGACGACATGGCCGTGGACCTGCTCCGCGAGTACCTCCGCATCGACACGACGAACCCTCCCGGAAGCGAGATGAAGGCCGCGCTCTTCTTCAAGGAGATCCTCGAGAAGGAAGGCATCCCCGTCGAGATCGACGAGTTCGCGCCGGGACGGGCGAACCTTCTCGCGACCCTCAAGGGGAGCGGCGCCCACCGGCCAATCCTGATCGCCAACCACATGGACGTCGTCCCCGCCGACGCGTCCCGTTGGACCGTCTCTCCCTTCTCGGGGGACGCGAAGAACGGGTCGATCTACGGGCGCGGCGCCGTGGACATGAAATCCGAGGGGATCGTCCAGCTGGTCGCGTTCATCCGCTTGAAACGGGAGAACGTGCCATTGGCCCGGGACGTGCTCTTCCTCGCCACCGCCGACGAGGAAGTGGATTTCACCGGCGCCGACAGGGCCTTCTCCCCCGAAGGCTTCGGCGGGCGCCTGCGGAGCGCGGAGTACGCGATCATGGAAGGGGGGGAGAACCGTCTCGACCCCCGCGGAAAGCCGCTCTACTTCGGCGTTCGCACGGCCATGAAGGCGCCCTTCTGGCTCAAGCTCTCCACGACGGGGCGTCCGGGCCACGGCTCGCGTCCGCTCGCGGACTCCGCCCTCAATCGCCTCGTCCGCGCCCTCGAGAGGATCCGCCTCCATTCCACGGCCCTTCGCGTGGTCCCCACGGTCGAGCGCTTCCTCCGCGACCAGGCGGCCCTCGTCGGCGAGCCCCAGGGGAGCTGGTACCGGGACATCCGCAAGGCCCTGGCCGATCCGGAGACCGCAAGGGCCATCGAGGCCGACGATCCGAGCGTCGCCGCTCAACTCCGGGACACGGTCTCCATCACGGTCGTCAAGGCCGGCTATCAAACCAACGTGATTCCGGGGACGGCCGAGGCCGAGCTGGACGTGCGCCTCCTCCCCGGCTCGGAGAGAGAGGCCTTTCTCGCCGAGATGAAGCGGGTCGTCGACGATCCGACCGTCGCGGTGAAGCCCCTCCAGGACACGTTCCACCCCGCGAGCGAAAGCTCCACGGACACGCCGCTCTTCCGGGCCATCGAGCGCGCGGTCGCCCGGCGCCATCCCGGGGTCCCCGTGACGACCCTGCTCGGGACCGGAGCCACCGAGAGCGCCATCACGCGCCCTCTCGGCATCGTCTCCTACGGTTTCACGCCGCTTCTTCTCACCGAGGAGGAGGACGCGTCCCAGCACGCCGACGACGAGCGCTTGAGCGAGGCGTCCCTCCGGGCGGCGCCCGACTTCCTGTACGAGGTGCTCGAGGACGCATGCCGACGCTGAGCCTCCTTCTCCTGGCGCAGGCCTCCATGCTCGCGTCGGCGATCCCCCTGGAGCCCGGACGCTTCTGGGAGTACCGGGAGTCCTACACCGAGGAGCTGAACGGCGTCGCCTCCACGACGGACGAAACGACGCGCTTCGAGGTCCGCGGAAGACCCGGCCATCTCTCGCTCCAGCAGAAGGGCGGGGCGGATCCGTCGTCGGGGCCCATCGAGGAGGGAGACGGGTGGATACGCCTCGGGGCGTGGACGGGAGAGGAGCCCCTGCCGGTCCCGCTCGAGGTGGGGAAATCGGGCCCCGCCTCGGAGGGGGGCGGGCCGGGCTGGACCGTCGAGGCGGAGGAGGAGCTGACCGTCCCCGCGGGGACCTTCAAGACCTACCGCTGCGCCCTTCGCACCTGGCGCAGCGTCGGGATCCTCTGGATCGCCCCGGGGGTAGGCGTGGTGCGTGAGATCCAGGGATCGCCCGGTCAGCGCCCCGAGATCGAGCGGGTGCTGATCCGGCGCGGCGGCCCCGGCTAGCTCTCCTCGCGGCGAACGGCGGTCAGCGAGCTGAGGAGGATCCGGAGGCTCATCAGGAGCTCCTGGGTCAGCGTCTCGAAATCTCCGTGGATGGACTGGATGCGCTCCCACTCGGCCGCACTCCACGAGCCCCGGCGGATCATCCGCTCGCTGTCACGGAGCAGATACCGCACGGCGAGGCCGTACCCGTGACCGAGGAGATAGACGCGGAGCCGGAAGCGCTCTGCAGCCGACACGAGCACGTTGTCGATGACGCGGCTCGCGGCGGCGATCACGACCAGGGGAACGAGCCGGAACGCGCCCGGACGAAGCGGGGCGGCGGGTGCTATGCGCGTGGCGGCGTGGGAGAACGTGGCCATGGCGGCGAGGAGGCGCAGCATGCCGGGCGCCGCGCGCTCCACGAGGCTGTGGCCGACGTCCAGGACCCGCAGGGCCTCGGCGTGGCCGGCTTCCTCCCGCACGGCGAAGGCCTCGGTGTACGTCAGCACGGCCAGCTCAAGGTCCCCCTCGACGCGATCCACGAGGCGAGCGTAGAGGCGCTCTCCGCGAGCGGTGAGCGCGTAGTCCCATGCGCGGTGCGCCGCGCGGTCCTGCCTGCGTCCGACGAGGAACAGGACAGGGAGGCTTCCGAAGGCCGAGACGCCGATCAGCCACTGCCACCACATGAGTGTATTGGCCCGGATTCTACACAGGCACGATCGAAAGGAAACGGAAAAGTGACCCTGGGCCACTAAGTGTACGTATTATGTACGCTCTTCGCTTTGCCACGTATGGGAAAAGGGGATAGGATCGCAGAGGGGAAGAGGAGGTACATTCTGTGAAGCGTCGTCCAGATTTGATCGATCAGTTCACCGACCTCGTCGTCGGGTCCGACGACCCGCGGCGGCTCGCCGAGCGGACGGTCGAGGTCGTGATGTCCCTTTGCAACGGTCGAGCGGGGGCTGTCTTTTCCCGCGACGGCGACCGGGTTGCGCTATTCGCCTCGAGGGGGATCGATCAGCACGTCCTCGATGCCGTCCAGGAGACGTGGGCCCACCATCGAGAGAGCCTCGAGAAAGGGGAGCCCTTCTACGTCCCGGACCGCGCCATCGATCGCCGCCTCGGGAAGGCCGAGATCGAGCGCAGCGGCCCGGCCAGCTTTGCCGTGGTCCCCGTGTTCGAGGAGGAGAGCCTCATGGCGCTCCTCTACGTCGACAGCATGGACCCGCACTTCTGCGCCGCCCACGATCTCGACCGCCTCGCCAAGTTCTCGCGGATCGTCGTCAAGGCCGTGAAAGAAGCCGACGGCACCACGGTGGGCGCCGGCGGGCCCTCGCGCAAGGAGGCCTGGGAGACGTACCTCGAGCGCACGCCCGTCGAGGACATGGAGCGAGAGAAGCTTCTCCTCCTGTTGAACCGCAACGAGTGGAACATCGCCCGCGTCGCTCGCCTCATGGACGTCACGCGCCGGACGATCTACCTTCGGCTCCAGCGGTACAACATCCCGCGGGAGCGCGTCCGCAAGACCCGTCCGCGACCGGCCACGACCTAGGGCCGCGTGGGTCCCCGAGTCCGCTTCGCACCCAGCCCCACGGGGTACCTCCATGTCGGCGGTGCCCGCACGGCGCTGTTCAACTGGCTCTGGGCGAAGAAGACCGGGGGCACGTTCGTCCTTCGCATCGAGGACACCGATCGCGAGCGCTCCACCGACGCCAACACCCGCAGCATCCTCGAGGGGCTCGAGTGGCTGGGCCTCGGCCTGGGACGAGGGGCCCTTTCTCCAGAGCCAGGGCGTGGAGCGCCACAAGCTCGTCGCCGAGCGGCTGCTCCGGGAGGGGAAGGCGTATCGCTCCTTCGCCACGTCGCAGGAGCTGGAGGCCCAGCGGAAGCAGGCCGAGGCGGAGAAGCGGCCGTGGCTCCGTGACCGGGAGGGCCGGGACCTCTCGCCCGAGGACTCGGAGCGTCGCGCGGCGGCCGGGGAGCCCTTCGCCATCCGGTTCCGTGTTCCCGAGGACGACGGCGGCACGCGCTTCGAGGACAAGGTCTACGGGACGCAGGAGAGGAAGCACCGCGACGTCGAGGACTTCGCCCTTCTCCGCCCCGACGGCAGCCCGCTCTACAACCACGTCGTGGTGTGCGACGACGTGGAGATGCGCATCTCCTTCGTCATCCGGGGACAGGATCACCTCTCGAACACCCACAAGCAGATCCTGCTCTACGAAGCCCTGGGCGAGACCCAGCCCGAGTTCGCCCACCTCCCCCTGATCAACGCCCCGGATCGGACGAAGCTCTCGAAGCGGCGGCATGGGCCCGTCGTGTCGCTCACGACGTACCGCGACCGGGGGTTCCTCCCCGAGGCCTTCCGCAACTTCCTCGCACTCCTCGGGTGGTCGGCAGGTGACGACCGGGAGATCTACTCCACCGACGAGCTCATACAGGCCTTCACGTTCGAGGGAGTCGGCCGCTCCAACGCGATCCTCACGTTCTCGGAGACCGACCCCCGGCAGTGGACCGACCGCAAGGCGCTGTTCCTGAACCAGCAATACCTCGCCCACATGCCCCTGGCCGATCTGCTGCCCAAGGTCGAGGCCGTGCTCGAGGGAGCCGGGCTGTGGCGCGAGTCCTGGGCCGACGGGGGCACCGAGCGCGCCTGGTTCGCGAAGACCGTCGACCTGATCCGCGCGCGCTTCATCACCCTGCTGGACTTCGCCGACGCGGGGCGCGCGTACTTCGACGACACCTTCGACATGGACGAGGGTGCTTTGGAAAAGAACCTCCGCAAGGATCCGGGGCTTCGCGAATGGCTTCCGGAGCTGGCCCGGCGCTTCCGCGAGACGGATCCGTGGGACGCCCCCTCGGCCGAGAAGACGCTCCGGGAGTACGCCGAGGCGGCCGGTGTGAAGGCCGGCGTCCTGATCAACGCCACCCGGACCGCCGCGACGGGCCGGTCCATCGGAGCGTCGCTCTTCGAGATCCTCGACTGCCTCGGCCGCGACCGCGTCGTTCTTCGCCTCGAGTCGTCGGCCGCCCTCCTCGCGGAGGGCTAGTCAGCGCCTCGGGACCACGACGTCCTCGTCCAGCCGGACGGTGAGGATCGTCCCTGCGGGCAGCTCGACGTCGTCTCCCTTGGTGGCGACCACCGCCCCGGAGCCTCCGACGATCGCGCCGACGATCGCCCCTCGCTTCCCGTCGAAGAGCCCGCCGATGACGCCTCCCAGGACGGCGCCGATCCCCGCCTTCTCCGCCGGCTTGCGTCCCGCTCCCTCCAGGGCGGTCACACCGGCGCGGATCTCGAGGCGCTGCGACTCCAGGTAGAGCGTGTCGAACTGAAGCTCCAAACGGCCAGCCCTCGACGGCCGCTCCGCGGCCTCCACCTGCGCCACGAACCCGCGCACTCGTGTCCCGGCGGGCACGGCCGGCACGCCTCCGGACCGCACGGGCGTGACGACGGTCGCGTCGAACCGGTCTTCCCGCCGCGCGGTCCGCGACGAGAGCGGGTCCTCGAGGCGGACGGCGATCTCCGTTCCCGCGGCGAGGCGCACCTCGCGATTGTCCTGGCCGAAGGCGCTCCCGATCTGGTCGCGCAGGTCCTGGATCCGGCCTTGCACCTCCGCCACCTCGTCGCGGGTGACGCCGGTCCCTTCCTGGCCGGCCTTGCGTGCGCGCCGCATCTTGACCTTCAGGTAGATCACGTCCTCGCCGATCTCCTGGGCTCGCTGCCGGAACGCATCGGCCTTCGGGTCGTCGGGTTCCAGGTCCCTGAGGTCCGCGTCGAGGTTGGCGACGTCGTCCTGAAGGCGGCGGAGATCCTTGGGTATCGCGTCGTCTCGCCCCGCGGGCGAGGCCAAAGGGACGACCGTGAGGATCGATACGAGAACGAATCCGAAGCGTGAAAGCATCGCCGTTCCTCCCTCCACATCATAGGCAGGGGACGGGGACTCCAGGGCATGCGGCGGCTCACAGCACGTTTTGGCCGTTTTTTGACAACCCCGGCGTCGGGCCGCTAGAATCCCAAGCGGCGCTATCGTCTAGGGGTTAGGACGGATGGTTCTCAGCCATCAAACCAGGGTTCGAATCCCTGTAGCGCTACCAGCCCGATATCCTGCAACATCAGAGCCCCGCACGCGTATTTGACGTGCGTCGCCCTTGAGGGGCGGCGACAAGAGAGGCGGCCCGTGCCCGACATGCTGAAGTCCGAGATCGGTCCCTTCCCCCTGCCGAGCTTTCCGCAGGGAATCGACCTCCCGGCGGAGGATCGCAAGTCCCGTCATCTCCTCTACCCGGTGACCGTCCTCTATCCGCTGTACCTCGCATTCCTCCTGGCTTTCGCGGTTCGCTCGGCCCACGGCGCTCGAGCCCTGGGCTTCGCCGCCTTCGGCCTCGCGTCGTGGACCCTCCTGGAGTATCTCGTACACCGCCATGTCCTTCACGGCGTGTTCCCGAAAGGACGGAGCCTGCCGAGCCAGGCCCTTCACTACATGTTCGACGGCTCCCACGCCAACCACCATGCCCGGCCCTGGGATGGCCGCCACATCAACGGGCACCTCGACACCCTGTACGCGGCGGTCGTGGCGATGCCCCTGAGCCTTCTGGCCCCCAGCTTCACCGCATCCGTGTGGGTCGCGGCCGTCTTCACGTGCTACGTCGTGGAGGAATGGGCCCATCACGCCTTCCACTTCTGGAATTTCAAGTGGGGCTACTTCCAGTACGCGCGCGGGCGGCATCTGTACCACCACAGCCGCCACGGCGTCGGGATCGCCTACGGCGTCACGAGCGGTCTCTGGGACGTCGCCTACGGCACGCGCATCCCCGCCCGGGAGCGCGGCCTGCTTCCGGCCTGGCCGGCCTCCAAAGCGCCTCACGCCGACAAGACGCCGCCACGGTCCGCCGACCTGTCGGCCCATGAAGCCTGACCAGAGGGTACTGATCACCGGGGCGAGCTCCGGCATCGGGCGCGAGATGGCCCGGCAGCTCGGGCAGCGGCGTTGCCGCATCGCCATCACGGGCCGTCGGGAGGACGCCCTCCGCGAAACCGCCGGGCTCGTTCGACAGGGGGGCGGGGAGTGCCTGGAGCTGGTCGGCAGCGTGGCGGAGCCCGAGACCGTCCGTCGCCACTACGCCCTCCTGCGCGAGCGGTGGGGCGGGCTCGACTGGGCCATCCTGAACGCCGGCGTGGGGGACGGGGTCGACGCCCGGCGGATGCGGGCCGAGACCTATCGGCACGTGCTCGCCACGAACGTGGGGGGCGTCGTGAACTGGCTCGAGGCCGTCCTGCCCGGCATGATCGAGGCCGGGAGCGGCACGGTCGCGGGCATCTCCAGCCTCGCGGCGTGGCGCGGTCTCCCCGGGGCCGGCGCCTACTCGGCCAGCAAGGCCGCCCTCTCCACGCTGCTCGAATCGACTCGCGTGGACCTCCGGGGCACCGGGGTCCACGTGGTCACGGTCTGCCCCGGCTTCATCCGGAACGGGAGCGGCAGCCCCGAGGACGACGAGGGGAAGCCGTTCCTCCTCGATCTCGAGGACGGAGCCCGGCGCATCCTGGCGGGCATCGAGTCGAAGCGCCGGATCGTCCACTTCCCCTGGCAGCTCTCGTATCTGATGAAGTACGTCGTCCACAACCTGCCGGGGGCCACCTACGACTGGCTGATGGGCAAGGTGGCTCCGCGGCGTTGAATTCGCTCCTCCTCCGCGCTAGCCTTCCCACCGACCGTCAGAGCGCGGCGCCTATCGGTTGGGGGCCGCGGGACGTATCGGGGCGAGGCGCCTCCGTGGAGGACCATGGTCGAGCTGAACCACCGCGAGCGGTCGATCAAGGTCAAGATCGTCTACTACGGCCCTCCCATCGGGGGGAAGACGACCAACCTCCAGGTCCTCCACCAATACGCCCTGGCCGCGCGTCGGGGTGAGCTGGTCTCGATCAACTCGGCCCAGGATCGGACCATCCTGTTCGACCTGCTGCCCCTGAAGGCGGCGGGCTTTCGCGGCTTCGACCTCAAGCTCCAGATCCTCGCCGTCCCCGGGCAGGCCATGTACGCCGCCACGCGCCGCCTCGTCCTGAAGGGGGCCGATTCCCTGGTCTTCGTCGCGAACTCGGCCGCCGACCGGTGGGAGGAGAACATCCAGAGCTTCCGGGAGATGACGCAGAACCTCCTCACACACCAGCTGGATCCGGCGGCGATGCCGCTGGTGCTCCAGTACAACAAGCGCGACCTCCCCGAGCTGACGCCCGTCGAGTTCATGGACCGCACGCTCAACGCCCGCAACGTCGACGCGATCTCCGCCGTGGCCGTGCGCGGGGAGGGCGTGCTCGAGACGTTCTCGGCGATCCTCTACCGCACCATGCAGGACCTGGCGCAGCGCTATCAGATCATCGAGACGCAGTCGCGGCCAGACGATCCAGCAATGGGCCCAGCAGACGATCATCGGCATGTTCGGCACGAGCTCCCTGGCCTCGGAGCCGAACCCGCTTCCTCCGGAACCCGAGGCCCCGCCTCCTGTGGCGCCGGCGTCGCCGGTCGTCGTGACCCCGCCCGCGACCGCCCCGCCGCCGCCCGCCCCTCCCGCCCTGTCCAAGCCTCCCGCGCCTCCCAAGCCTCCCGAGCCAGCACCCGAGCGCCGAACGGTTCGCGTCGTCCTCCCCGAGGACATGGTGAAGATGTCCGCCGCCGGCCCCGACGCTCGCGCCAACGAGACGCTGGTCGAGTCCTACGCGCAGGCCTCGGCGCAGCTCTCGAGCGCCCTCGACGAGATCCGGGAAGAGCGCGACCTCATGCGGCGGAGGCTGGACGATCTCCAGCACATCCTCCAGTACTCCCACGAGCTCGTGGCGGGCCAGCCCGCCGAAGCCACGTTCCGGGGGATCCTCGGGCGAATGGCCGAGTCCGTCGGGACGAGCCACGCGTCCTTTCTGCAACCGGGACCCGACGGCGCCCTGAAGGCGTCGGCGTTGCGCGGCGGCCTGACGGCCGACCCGCTCCTCCGCCTCCCCGAAGGCGCCCGACACGTCAAGGCGCGGTTCGTCTCGGAGACGGAGCCGCGCGTGCACCAGGCCGCGGACAGCCTCGACCTGGGGGACGCCCTCGAATCCCAGGAGCCGCGCCTCGGCGCCGTCACCGTGGTGCCGGTCCGCACGCCGCGGGGCCTCCTGGGGCTGGCGATGCTCTACCACACGCCCGACGCCGCGCTGCCGCGAGCCGACATGCTCGCCCACCTCGGGATGCTCTCCCGGGCGCTGTCGTCGTCCCTGGAGCTGGCCGCGGCTCAGCGGACCGTTCGCGACGCCGAGCGGTCACAGCAGCTCTCGGTGTCGGGAATCGCTTCGGCCCAGGGCCTGCAGGAGATCCTCGGCTTTCTCGAGGCCCTTCGCGACGCCTTCGGGGCCATGCGCCGCCGCCCCGAGGTCCCCGCTCCGGTCCACGAGGAGTTCGTTCGGCTGGCGCCGGGGCTCGCCGGCGCCCTCTCGACCGCGAAGTCCCTGCTCTCCTTCGGCCGCGGCGACATCCAAAAGGAGTCGGTGTCCCTGGAGGACGTCCTCGCCGACCTGCGAAGTGCCGGCGTGACGGTCGCCGTCGGTCCCGGCGTCTCGACCGTCGTCGGCGACGCGACGCTCCTGCGTCTCGGCTTGAAGGCGCTCGTGGACCACGCCCGCGGCCCCGCGGGGGGCGCCGCGGCGGCTCCCGTCGACGTGAAGGCCGTTGTCGACGGAGTGCGCTTCCGTGTCACGGTCTCGACGCCGGCGCCTCCGTCCGCCACAGGCCCGGGACTCGCCTTCGCGCGGCGGATCGCCGAGCTCCACGGAGGCACACTCACCGTCGAGGGTGAGGGGAGCGGCCGCTACTCGATCGTCCTCGCGCCGGCCTGAGCGGGGCTACTCGCTCCCCTCGGGCTTGCGCTCTTCGACGGCGGGCGGTGCGTCGGGACGAGGCTCCGGAGGAGCGTCCCGGCGGATCCACGAGAACAACGAGAACGCGTGTCGTTCCGGTTCCGCCCGGGCCGCCTCGGGAGGTCCGGCCGACTCGGCCGGAGGATGGGCATCCGCACCGTGCCCTTCCTCGCTTCCGGACATCTCGTCGCCGTCGTCGTCATGGTCGTGCTCGTCACCGTCCGCAGCGTCGTCCGGATGCTCGTTGGCGGAGCCGTCCATGTACGCTCCGGCCGCGAGCGTCGAGGCGCCGCGCGCGCGCCGCCCCCGTCCCCGCCGACGCCGCACGCCCCGAACGCCGCTCGCTCCCTCGGAGCCCTCGGCGACCAGGCCGTTCTCCGGTGCGGGCGCGGATGCCAGGGCGGCTCCAACGGCTTCGACCGGCCGCGGACCGGCGGGCGGGGGAGACCCCTCCGCTCGAGCCTGGGCCGTGGACGCCGATGCCGTCCCCAGGTCCTCGACGATGTAGCTCCCCGACTTCTGGTCGCGGCGCAGGACCACGATGTTGCGGCGCTGCGCGTCCTCGAGGAGGTGGCTGAAGGTGCGGAAGCCGTAGTAGGTCTCGTTGAAGGACGGCTTCTTGCGCTTCATGGTCTCCTTGACCATGGAGCCCCAGAGCACTTCCTTGTTCTCGCGCTGAAGCGCCAGGATCGAGTCGACGAGGAGCGCGAAGCACTCCTGGACCTTCTCGGGGACGTTGGCGATCACCGGCAGCGGCCGCTGCTGCCCGCGCACCAGGTCCTCGTAGAAGATGAACTCGTCGCAGTTCTCGATGAGGAGATCGGAGGTGGAGTTCTTCACCCCGAGGCCGATCACGTACTTGTTGTTCTCCTTGAGCTTCGACACGAGGGGGGAGAAGTCGCGAGTCCCCCGACGCCACGACGAAGCAGTTGATGTGCTCCTTCTGGAAGGACATGTCCATCGCGTCGACGACGAGACGGATGTCGGCGGAGTTCTTGCCGCCCACCGACTTCTGGGGCACCTCGATCAGCTCGATGGCCGCCTCGTGGAAGCTGCGCTTGTAGTCGGAGTAGCGGCTCCAGTCGGCGTAGGCCTTCTTCACGAGGAGCTTCCCCTTGTCCAGGAGACGCTCCAGCACGAGGTTGATGTCGAACTTGCGGTAGTGGGCGTCGCGGACGCCGATGGCGATGTTCTCGAAGTCGATGAAGAGCGCGAGACGTTGCTCGTCCTGTTGATTGACTGCCAAAAACCCTCCTGCGGGGTGATTTCTGTGGACACCCCCGGCCCGGACCCCTGGGGTCCCGAGCGGGGGCGCCCGGGAGGAACCCGGGGCCACGGGGATTGAGCGGTAGGGTATCACACATGGTCCTTTCGAGATCGGCGGAACCTCTATACCGTCCGGTACGTACAGGGAGATGCATGGCAACGAGCCTGGCTAAGAGCACGGATCGTATCTTGACAGAAATCACTGGAGTTGTTCTCTTCCAAGGGGTATGATGCGACCTCGGTTCGCGAGATCTGCGCGGCCGCCGGCATCACGAAGCCCACTCTCTACCATTTCTATGGGAGCAAGGAGGGTGTCTACCGGGCGATCGTGGAAGGGGCCCTCGAACGCTTCCGGGTCGACATGGTGCGTGCCGTCGGCACCCAGGGAGCCCTGCGCGATCGTCTGGTCCGGATGGCCCGTGCCTACGTCGAGGCCGGCGTGAGGGAACCTGACCTCGCCCGCTTCGTCATGGCCCTGATCCACAACCCGCCGCGGTCGGCCCCAGCCACCGATTTCGTGGGCTTCTACCAGGCGATCCTCGACGAGCTGGCGCGGGCGGTGGATGCGGCGGTCGCCCGCGGGGAGATCGCTCCGGGACCGACCGACGTCCGCCTTCTCGTCTTCATGGGCGCCCTCGGCGAGGCGATGCACGGCCACCTGCTGGTGGGCCGGCCGGACCTGACACCCGAGCTCGCCGACACCCTCGTGGACACCGTGGTCCTCGGCTGGATCCCCGCCGTCCCACAGCCGGCCGAGCGCCCCGCGGCGCCTCCGCATTGAGACCAGGGATGCCGAAATGACCCAACGCGCTCTCATCGCCCTGCCCCTCGTTCTCGCCGCCGCAGCGTCCTCCGCGGAGCCCTTGTCGCGGGCCCAGGCCGTCGCCCGCGCCCTCGAGAAGAATCCCGCCGTGCTCCGCAGCCTGGCCGACCGCGACGGCCTTCGCGGCCGGGCGCAACAAGCCCGAGCGGACGCGCTTCCGGAGGTCAACGTCTACGGGAACTTCCTCCGGTACCAGGACCCGGGATTCCTCAACAGCCCCAACATCGACCAATTCCCCCCGGAACTCCTCCAGGCGTTCCGTCCGCTGGCCACGAATCTCTGGGACGGGTACGGGACGGTGAAGCAGACCCTCTGGAGCTTCAGCCTCGGCAAGGCGATCCGCGCCGCCGGCTACGCGGAGCACCTCGGCGTCGAGAACGTCCGCACCGCGCACCAGGACGTGGCGCTGCGAGCCGTCTTCGCCTACAACGCCTACCTCCTCGCCCTCGACCAGTTGAAAGTGGCCGAGAAGGTCGTCCAGCAGAAGGAGAAGCAGCTCGAGATGTCGCGCAACCGCCGAGGCGCCGGCGTGGCCACCGACCTCGAGGTGCTGCGCTTCGAGGTGGACCTCGCCAACGCCCGCACGACGCTGCTGCGCCTTTCGGGTGCTGTGGACCTCGTTCGCGGGGACCTGAACGCGGTCATGGTGAGGCCCACCGACACGCCCGTCGAGCCCACGGACGCCCTCGAGTTCCGGGAGGAATCCGCCGACCAGCAGCAGGTGGTGCGCGAGGCGACCGCGAGCCGGTCCGAAATCCAGGCCATGACGTGGAACGAGAAGATCTACGACGAGGCCATCGGCATCTACAAGGCGGACATGCAGCCCCGGCTCGACATGAACGGCGCTTACGGGTGGTCGGTGCGGGACACGGACCACTTCTTCGAGTCCAACTACAAGAAGTGGAGCCTCGCGGTCACGCTGAAGATCCCGGTCTTCGACGGCTGGCGCACCGCGGGCAAGGTCGCCCAGGCCCGCGCCGACCGGGCCCGGGTGGAGCAGGACCGAGTGGCCCTCGAGACGGCGATCGACCTCGAGGCCAAGCAGGCCGTGGACCGCCTGCGGGTGGCGGCCAGCGTCTTCCGCGCCACGGACCTCAACGTGGCGCAGGCCCGGAAAGCCCTCGACATGATCGAGGCCAACTACCGCCTCGGCGCCACAACCACCCTCGACGTGATCGACGCCCAGGCCGCCCTCGCCCAGGCCGAGTTCAGCCGGGTGGAGGCGCTCCACGCCCACGCGAACGCTCGGGCCGGCCTGCGCTACGTGATGGGCCAGGACCCCCTCGAGGACGGGCCCCCGGCGCCCCCCGATTCCATTCCGCAGGCGATCGCCCCGGCCGGGGACGAAGCCATTGCCGCGCCCGCCGGCCGCGATTGAGAGACGCCATGAACATGCGACACCTGCTCCTCCTCGCCACCGCCACCGTCGCCGCACTGCCTCTTGCCGCCTGCTCGGGTGGCTCGCGTGCCGAGGAAGCGGCGGCCCCTCGCGGCCTCGTCGTGCGCACCGCCCTCGTCGAGAAGCGCGACCTGCCCGAGGACGTCGTCCTCACCGGCACCTTGAAGCCACGCGCGCAGGTGCAGGTCGTGGCCGAGGTGCAGGCCCGTCTGCTGCGCGTGCTGCGCGAAGAAGGCGCGCCCGTCGCCAAGGGCGACGTTCTCGCCGTCCTCGACGATACCGACTACCGCCTCGCGAACGACCGCGCCCGTGCGGCCCTCGCGGTGGCCGAGGCGAACCGCGCTCACGCCCAGACCGAGAAGGAGCGCGCGGACAGCCTGCTGAAGACCGGCGGCATCACCGACCGCGACCACCTTTCGGCGCAGGTGGCGCTGCAGGTCGGCGAAGCCGGGTTGGCGCAGGCGCGCGCCGAGAGCGCGATCGCGGAGCAGCAGCTCGCGCGCACGCAGGTGAGGGCTCCCTTCGGCGGGCGCATCGCGAAGCGCATCCCCGACCCGGGCGCCATGATCCCCGCCGGTGCGCCGCTCTTCACCCTGGTCGACGATTCCGTCCTCGAGTTCCGGGCACCGGTCGCCTCGCGAGACTACCCGAAGGTCAAGACCGGCGCCGCAGTCCAGCTAGCCCTCGATTCCCCCTCGGGCTCGCGCGTCGAAGGGCGCGTCGCGCGCATCGAGCCGCTGATCGACGAGCGCTCGCGCTCGTTCCAGATCGTGGTCGAAGTCGCGGGCAGGGCCGACCTGGTGGGCGGCCTCTTCGCCCGCGCCTCCGTGCGCGTCGGACAGGCGAACGGGGCCCTCGTGGTCCCGCCGCCGGCCCTCGTCCGCGACGGTTCGGACCCGGGACGGGCCGAGGTGTTCGTGGTCAGCCACGGCAAGGCCGACAAGGTCGCGGTGACCGTAGGTGTCGAGGCCACCGACGGGGTCCAGGTCACCAGCGGGCTCGCCGCCGGAGACGCGGTCGTCCTCGACCCGCCGACGGCCCTCGCGTCGGGCGCGCCGGTGGAGGTGCAGAATGGCCGCGGCCCGGCCGGGGGCGCGGCCGCCGCCACCCCGGCGGCGCGGTAGGAGCCGAGCATGTTCCTGAGCAACCTGTCGATCAAGCACCCGGTCTTCGCGACCATGATGATGGCCGCGCTCGCCGTCCTCGGGATCGCTTCCTATCGCCAGCTGAAGGTCGACTTCTTCCCGAAGGTCGAGGTCCCCGTCGTGACCGTGACCACGGTCTACCCGGGCGCGGGCCCGGAGACCGTCGAGAGGGAGGTCACGAAGAAGATCGAGGAGGAGATCAACACCGTCGAGGGCGTGAAACACATCGAGTCGACCTCGCAGGAGGGCCTGTCCAACATCGTCGTCGAGTTCCAGCTCGAGGTCTCGGCCATCAACGCCTCGCAGGACGTGCGGGGGAAGATCTCGGCGATCCGCGGCGAGCTGCCCCGGGAGATCGAGGAGCCGATCGTCCAGCGGATCGATTTCGGCGCGATGCCGATCCTCTCGGTCGGTGTGAATGCGCCCGGCCTCGGGCCGCAGGCTGCCACCACCTTCGCGGACAAGGTCCTGAGGCGCCGGCTGGAGAACGTGCGCGGGGTCGGCTCGGTCGCCCTCGTCGGCGAGTCGACCCGTGAGATCCAGGTGATCGTCGACCGACCGAGGCTCGAGGCCTACCACATCTCACTGGCCGAGGTCGTGACCGCGCTGCGGCGGGAGAATGTCGACGTGCCGGCGGGAACCGCCGACCGAGGCGCGACGGAGGCCCTGGTGCGGGTGGCCGCCCGAGGGCGCACCGCCGCCGATATCGCTGAGATCCCGGTCAAGCGCCCGAGCGGCAAGGCCGTCCTCGTGCGGGACGTCGCGCAGGTGATCGACGGCGTCGAGGAGCCGAAGAACGCGGCCTTCCTCGACGAGCGGCCGGCCCTCGCTCTCGAGATCCAGAAGCAGTCCGGGGCGAACACGGTCGCCGTGGCCGACGGCGTCCTCGACGCGGTGGAGAAGCTGAAGAAGGATCTCCCTCCCGGTGTCACCCTGTCTATCATCAAGGACGACTCGAAGTTCATCCGCGAGTCCATCGAGGACGTGAACACGACGATGCTGATCGGCGGGCTCCTGACGATCTTCATCGTGTTCTTGTTCCTCAACTCCTGGCGCTCGACGGTGATCACGGGCGTGACGCTGCCGATCTCCGTCGTCGCCGGCTTCATCGCGATGCGCGTCTTCGGCTTCACCCTCAACGTCCTGACCCTCATGGGCCTCTCCCTCGCCATCGGGATGCTGATCGACGACGCCATCGTCGTGCGAGAGAACATCGTGCGCCACCTGCAGCGCGGCAAGAACCACCTGGACGCCGCACGCGACGGTACCGCCGAGATCGGCCTCGCGGTCATGGCCACGAGCTTCACGATCATCGCCGTGTTCCTGCCCGTCTCCTTCATGGGCGGGATGGTGGGCCGCTTCTTCTACGAGTTCGGCATCACCGTCGCCGCCGCCGTGATCGCGTCCTTGTTCGTGAGCTTCACCCTCGACCCGATGCTCTCTTCCCGATGGGTCGACCCCGACATCGAGAAGGGTTACCACCCGCACTTCGTCGGCCGCACCCTGAAGCGCTTCGACCAGTGGTTCGAGCGCCTCCACGGGACCTACGAGCGGCTGCTCGGCTGGGCTCTCAGCCATCGCCCGGCCGTCCTCGCCATAGCACTGCTCGCCTTCCTGGCCAGCTTCCCCATCCTCGCCATCCTCGGCGGCGACTTCATGCCCGATTTCAACCGCGGCGAGTACCAGGTGTCCCTCAAGGCCACCCCCGGGGCGACCCTCTCGGAGACGAAGGCGCGTGCCCTCGAGGCCGTGCGCCGCCTGAAGGCCCTCCCCGACGTCGACTACACCTACACGACGATCGGGGAGGCCGGCATCACCCGCCGGCCGCTGACCGAAGGCGTCGTAGTACGTGAAGCTCAAGCCCACCCACGGCAAGACCTTCAGCCAGGTCCTCTCCGACGCACGCCGCGCGGTGGCGGCCGTGCCGGGGCTCACCTACGGCTTCACCGAGGCCGGTCCCTTCGGCCAGAAGCCCCTCCAGTACAGCGTGCGCGGGCCCGAGGTGGACGAGCTCGACCGCATCTCGCGCGAGCTGGTCCAGGCGATGGGGAAGATCCGGGGCCTCGAGGACGTCGAGACCTCGCTGGAGAAGAGCAAGCCGGAGCTCCGCGTCCAGTTCGATCGGGACCGTGCCGGCGATCTCGGCTTGAACGTGGCGCCCGTGGCCATGACGCTGCGCGCCGCGATCACCGGGGAGGTCGCCACCACGATCGAGGACTCGGCCGGCGACAGCCACGACGTGCGCGTCCGTCTGCGCGGGGACCAGCGCCGCTACGCCGAGGACCTGCTGGCCCTCCGCGTGCCGACCGACAAGGACGACGACCGCGGCGACAAGATCCTCGTGCCCATAGCCGAGGTCGCGACGGCGGTCCCCGCGAGCGGGCCGTCCACGATCCGGCGCAAGGATCTGCAGCGCGAGGTGCGGATCTCGGGCATGAACTCCGGCCGGAGCCTCGGCGAGGTCTCCGCCGACATCGAGAGGACGGCCCGCGAGCTGAAGCTCCCCCCCGGCTACGACGTCCTGCCCGGTGGCGACGCCGAGGAGCTCAAGACCATGTTCTCGAACATGGTCCAGACGCTCGTACTCGCCATCATCTTCATCTACCTGATCCTGGCGTCCCAGTTCGGCTCGTTCTTCCACCCCTTCGCCATCATGCTGTCGCTCCCCCTCTCCCTCGTAGGCGTCGCCCTCGCGCTGCTCGCCACCGGCGACACCCTCAACATGATGAGCATGATCGGTCTCATCATGCTCATGGGCCTCGTGACGAAGAACGCCATCCTGCTCGTGGACTTCGCGAACCAGGCCCGAGCGGCGGGAATGGAACGGAATCCCGCGCTCATCAAGGCCGGCTCCACGCGTCTCCGGCCCATCGTCATGACGACCCTGGCCATGATCTTCGGGATGCTCCCCCTCGCCTTCGCCATCGGCGCCGGCGCCGAGATGCGCGCTCCCATGGCCCGTGCGGTCATCGGCGGCCTCATCACCTCGACGCTCCTGACGCTCGTCGTGGTGCCGGTGGTCTACACGTATCTCGATGGCCTGCGGCCGGAGACGATCACCGAATGGCTGACCGCGCGCCGCCGTCGGCGTGCCGTCCAGGAAACCGAACCCGTTCCGGCGGTACCGATCCCCGCGGCAGAGTAAGATTCACCCTCACGAGGTGACCCGATGCGCCCTTCCCCCGCCCTCCTTCTGCTTGCGAGCCTGACGACCATGCCCCTGAGCGCCGATACCCCGATCCTCCCCTTCAAGGCCACGGAGAGACTGCTCCCCAACGGCCTCAAGGTCATCGTCGTCCCCACCGGGTTCCCGAACCTCGTCTCGATCCAGATCCCCGTCCAGTCGGGGTCGAGGAACGAGGTGGAGCCCGGCAAGTCGGGGTTCGCCCACTTCTTCGAGCACATGATGTTCCGTGGAACGAAGGAGTATCCCCCCGAGAGGTATCAGGGAGAGCTGACGAAGTCCGGCGCGCGGAGCAACGCCTACACGACCGACGACTACACCAACTACCACACCACCTTCGCCAAGGAGGACCTGGAGACGATCCTCAAGATGGAGGCCGACCGCTTCCAGAACCTCTCGTACGCGGAAGAGGCGTTCAAGACGGAGTCCCGGGCGGTCCTGGGGGAGTACAACAAGAACAGCGCCGACCCGATCCGCAAGATCCTCGAGGTGCAGCGCGACAACGCCTACACGAGGCACACCTACAAGCACACGACCATGGGCTTCCTGAAGGACATCGAGGACATGCCCAACCAGTTCGAGTACTCCAAGACGTTCTTCGACCGCTGGTATCGGCCGGAGTACACGACCGTGATCGTGGCGGGGGACGTGACCCCCGAGCAGGTCTTCCCCCTCGTGGAGAGGTACTGGGGCTCCTGGAAGCGGGGGGCGTTCACGGTGAACGTGCCGCTCGAGCCGCCTCCTGCGAAGGCGGTCTACGCCCACGTTCCCTGGACGGGCGACACGCTTCCCTGGGTCACCGTGGCCTTCCACGCGCCGGCGTTCTCCGAGACCCAGAGGGACTACGCCGCCCTCGACATGCTCCTCGACCTCACGTTCGGCCCGACCTCGGACCTGTACAAGCGCCTCGTCGAGCAGGAGCAGAAGGTCGACCAGATGCTCGTGTACTACCCGGGGAGCGTCGATTCGCCCCTCGCGACGATCGTGGCCCGCGTGAAGAAGCTCGACGACACCGTCCCCGTCCGTGACGAGATCCTGCGGGCCTTCGCCGCGGCACGGACCCGGCCGGTGACCGCCGCGCGGCTGGCGGAGGCCCAGTCCAACGCCCGCTACGCCTTCGCCCGGAGCCTGGACAACACCGAGGCCATCGCCTCGACGCTGGCCCGTTTCGTCCGGTACCGGCGCTCGTTCGACACGGTGAACAACCTCTTCCGAGTGACGGCCTCCCTGACGCCCGCCGACCTCCTGGCCGTGGCGCAGAAGGACTTCACCGACGCGCGCCTCGTCACCACGACGCTCTCGAAGGAACCGATGCCCGTGGCGATGGGCTCCCTGCCGCTCCTCGCGTCCCTGGCGCCGTCCTCGACGGGCGCGGATGACCTGAAGCTCGTGGTCCTCAAGTCGGTCCTGCCCCAGCTCAACGTGAAGCTGCTCTTCACCGTGGGTTCGGCCCACGACCCGAAGGGGAAGGAGGGCCTGGCGTCGCTCTCGGCCGCAATGGTGGCGGGCGCGGGGTCGAAGGCGCTGCGGATCGACGAGATCAAGAAGGCGCTCTTCCCGCTCGCGGGGAGCTTCGACGCGCAGGTGGACAAGGAGATGACCACCTTCACCGGCGTCATCCACAAGGACAACGTCAAGGAGTTCCTCGACGTGGCGCTGCCGATGCTGACCGAGCCGGGCTTCCGCGAGGAGGACTTCTCGCGGCTCAAGGACGCCCAGCTCACGGCCCTCAAGAGCGACCTCAGGGCCGACAACGAGGAGGAGCTCGGGAAGGAGCGCCTCCAGCAGAACGTCTTCGCCGGGACCCCCTACGGCCACCCGGCCCTCGGCACCGTGGCTGGCATCGGTTCCATCACGCTGGACGACGTGAAGGCCTTCGTGAAGTCGGTCTACAACCGCGCCAACCTGACCGTCGGCGTATCGGGAGATGTTCCGGACGAGTTGGTGGCGCGCCTGAAGACCGACCTCGCGGCGCTCCCCGTGGGTCCCGCCATGCCGGCCCCCCCCGGAGTCGTCGGCCGTCGTCCCCAGGGCCGCGAGGTCGAGATCATCGAGAAGGAGACCCGTGCCACGGCCGTGTCGTTCGGCTTCCCCACGGAGATCACACGCTCGCACCCCGACTTCGTGGCTCTCGCGGTGGCCCGGGCGTGGCTCGGCGAGCACCGCGCGTCGTCGGGACGCCTCTTCCAGCGCATCCGCGAGGCGCGGGGGATGAACTACGGCGACTACGCCTACGCCGAGGCGTTCCCCCGGGGGATGTTCCAGTTCTTTCCCGATCCCAACATCGCGCGCCGCGCGCAGCTCTTCGAGGTGTGGCTGCGCCCGCTGCGGACCCAGGAAGACGCCCACATGGCGCTCCGGATCGCCCTCCACGAGCTCGACGCCCTCGTCCAGAACGGCCTCTCACAGGAAGCCTTCGAGGCGACGCGGAACTACCTCATGAAGAACGTCTTCCTCATGACCTCCACCCAGAACCAGCAGCTGGGCTACGCGCTCGACGCCCAGTGGTACGCGACGCCCGAGTTCACGGCCTTCATGCGGGAACGCCTCAAGACCCTGACCCTGGCCGACGTCAACGCCGCCGTCCGCAAGCACCTCCAGACCAGGGACCTCTCCATCGTCATCGTGACGAAGGACGCCGCTGCCTTGAAGGACCGCCTCGTGGGCGACGCGCCGTCGATCCCCAAATACGACGGGCAGAAGGCGCAGGAGCTGCTCGACGAGGACAAGGCGATCGGAACGACCAAGCTGGGCATCCCGGCGGCGGCCGTCCGGATCACGCCCGTGGAGGACGTCTTCGCGCGTTGAGACCCCTCGCTTCGCTCGGGGTGACGCGCGATGGCTCGACGACGCGCGATGGCTCGACGACGCGCGTCAGTTGGTGCGGTCGGCGATCGGCAGCGGCACGGCGCGCGGGCTTGTCCAGGAGGCGCCCATGTCGCGCTCGTTGCGGAGCAGGCTCTTGAGGGTCAGGGAGCCGAGGACCTCGTCCACCACGTCCTGGAGGCGGCGGAGCACCGGGCGGATGGAGCAGTCGGAGTTGTTCATGCAGAGGGCCCCGACGCCCGAGTGACGCTCGCAGAAGCTGGCGTCGAAGAAGCGGCCGCCGAGGGCTCCGAGCACCTCGCCCACCGAGACCCGATCGGCGGGGCGCGCCAGGGCGTAGCCGCCGGCTTGGCCCCGGATACTCGTCACCAAGCCCGCCTTGCGCAGCACCCGCATGATCTTGGCCACGTTGGGAGCGGAGATTCCCTCGCGCTCGCTCAGCTCCGCGATCGTGAGGCTGGCGTCGTCTCCCTGCCTCCCGAGCTGGAGGAGGCACCGGAGGCCGTATTCCTCTTGCGTGCTGAGCTTCACGAACCACCTCCAGCTCGGGGGAGCCCTGAAAGCGACGTCACATCATCCCCAGCTGCAGCCGGGCAGCGTCCGACATCATCGACTGGTTCCACTGGGGGTCGAAGACCACCTCGGCGTCGACCTGCTCGATCCCGGGGACCGTCATGAGCTTCCCGATCACGTCCTGCCGCAGGAAGTCCCCCATGCCGCACCCCGGCGCCGTCAGGGTGAAGCGCACCGTCGCCTTCTGGCCCCCTTCCCCGCGGGGCGCCAGGGCGCACTCGTAGACGAGGCCCAGGTCCACGATGTTGACGGGGATCTCCGGGTCGAAGCACGTGCGGAGCTGATCCCATGCGAGGTCGAGGGTCGATCTGTCCTTGACGCTCTCGGCCGACGGAGGCGAGGGGGGCGGCTCTTCGCCGATGGCGTCGGCGTCCTTCCCCTCGATGCGCACCATGTACCCCTGCATCGTCATCGCGGTGAACGAGCCGCCGAGCGCCTGGACGATCGTGATGGGGGTCCCGCTCGTCAGCGTGCTCTTGGTGCCCGCGGGGATCTCGCTCACCTCGACGTCGCGGGAAAGGGTCGCGTACTTTCGCATCGTCATTCGCCACCTGTCTCGGTGGAAACCGGCTTCGCCTCGCCCTGGAGCGCCGCCTTCAGCGTGTGCCACGCGAGGCTCGCGCACTTCACCCGCACGGGGAACTCCGAGACGCCCGAGAACACCGCGAGCTTGCCCAGCTCCGGCGCATCCGCGCGCGCGGGCTCGCCGGTGACGAGGGCGTGGAAGCGCTCGAAGAGGGCCTCGGCCTCGGCCCGGGTCTTTCCCTTGACGGCCTCGGTCATCATCGACGCCGACGCCGTGGAGATCGAGCATCCCTTGCCGACGAAGCTCGCATCCTTGACGACGTCGCCGTCGAGGGTGAGGTAGACGGTCGCCCGGTCGCCGCAAAGCGGGTTGTACCCCTCGGCCGTCCGGCTCGCGCCCGGAATCTCGCGAAGGTTCCTCGGCCGCTTGCCGTGGTCGAGGATCACCTCCTGGTACAGCTCGCGGAGCTCGTCGCTCACGGGAGCACCCTCGCGCGCGTCACTGGAACATCTCCGTGACCTTCCCCAGCCCGGCCACGAGGGCGTCGATCTCCTCGCGGGTGTTGTAGAAGGCGAGAGAGGCCCGCGCGGTGGCGGGGACGCCGAAACGATCCATGACCGGCTGGGCGCAGTGGTGTCCCGTGCGGATCGCGATGCCCTCGTAGTCCAGGACCGTGCCGATGTCGTGGGGGTGGACGCCGTCGAGGACGAAGGAGAGGACGCCGGTCTTCTCGGCCGCGGTGCCGACCAGCTTCAGCCCCGGGACCGTCAGGAGGCGCTCGGTGCCGTAGGCCAGCAGCTCGTCCTCGTACGCGTGGATGGCTTCGAGGCCGAGCGCCGTCATGTAGTCGACCGCCGCCCCGAGGGCGATGGCGCCGGCGATGTTGGGCGTTCCCGCCTCGAACTTGTACGGGATGTCGTTGTAGACGGTCTTCTCGAAGGTGACCGACAGGATCATGTCGCCGCCCCCCTGGTAGGGAGGCATCGCCGACAGCATCCCGGTCGTCCCGTAGAGCACGCCGATCCCCGAGGGACCGTAGGCCTTGTGCCCCGAGAACGCGTAGAAGTCGCAGCCGAGGGCGCGGACGTCCACCGGCAGCCGCGGCACCGACTGGGCGCCGTCGACGAAGACCGGCACGCCGCGGGCGTGGGCCGCCGCCACGATCCGCGCGATGGGGAGGACCGTGCCGAGGGCGTTCGATACGTGCGCCACCGACACGATCCGGGTCCTGGGCCCGATGAGGCGCTCCAGCTCCTCGAAGACGACCTCGCCGGCATCGTTCAAGGGAGCGACGCGCAGCCGCGCCCCCTTTTCCTCGCAGAGGAGCTGCCAGGGAACGATGTTGGAGTGGTGCTCGAGGCCGCTGATCAGGACCTCGTCTCCCGCTCCGACGTGCTTCCTGCCGTAGGACGAGGCCACGAGGTTCACGGCTTCCGTCGTGCCGCGGGTGAAGACGATCTCCTTGTGGGACGCCGCGTTCAGCAGCTTCTGCACCTTGACGCGGGCCCCCTCGTAGAGGTCCGTGGCGCGCATCGAGAGCTGGTGGACGCCCCGGTGCACGTTGGCGTAGGTCTCTTCGTAGACGCGCCGCTCGGCGTCGATGACGGCGCGGGGCTTCTGTGCCGAGGCGGCGTTGTCGAGGTAGACGAGAGGCTTGTCGTGGACGGTCGTCGCGAGGATGGGAAAATCGCGGCGGACGCGGGCCACGTCGAAGACCGGCGATGGCGCACGGGGGGTCTGGGCCTGGCTCATGCGCTTGCCTCCTTCCCGAGGTGCGTCTGGAGGCGCAGCTCCAGCCGGGACCGGATCTCCGCCACGGGAACCTTCTGGACCACGTCGCTGGCGAACGCGTAGGTGAGGAGGGTCCGCGCCTCCACCTCGCCGATGCCCCGAGACCTCAGGTAGAAGAGCGACGTCGCGTCGAGCTGGCCGGTCGTGGAGCCATGTTTGCACTTCACGTCGTCGGCCAGGATCTCGAGGGCCGGCGTGCTGTGCACCAGGGCCTCTCTCGAAAGGAGCAGGTTCTTGTTGGTCTGCTGCGCGTCGGTCTTCTGGGCGTCCTTCCTCACGATCACGCGGCCGTCGAAGACGCCCCGGGCCTTCCCGCCCAGGATCCCCTTGTAGAGCTCCCGGCTGGTCGTGTGGGGACGGGCGTGGTCGACCCGGGTGTGGGTGTCCAGGTGCTGGGTCCCTGCCCCCATGAAGAGGCCGTTCAGGACGCACTCGCCCCCTTCGCCGGCGAAGGTCGCATTCACGTCGTCGCGGGAGAGCGCGCCTCCCAGCGTGATGGCATGGGTGGAGAAGCGGGCGTCGCGTCCCAGGCGCGCGTCGAGGGAGGCCACGTGGAAGGCGGCCAGCCCCTCCTGTTGAAGCTTCACGTGATCGAGGATCGCGCCGTCTTCGAGGACGATCTCGGTGACGGCGTTCGTCCAGTAGAGCTCGCCGTCGGGGCCGCCATAGCTCTGGGCGAGCCGGGCCTGGCTTCCCGTCCCGGCCACCACGAGGGTGCGGGGATGGGAGACCGTCGGCGTCCCCTCGGGGTTCGTCGACAAGTACACGAGATGGATCGTTCCCTCCACGTGTCGCCCCGCGGGGATGAAGACGCAGGCGGCGTCGCCGACGAAGGCCGTGTTGAGATCGGCGAAGGCGCCCGCCGCGCCGTCGCCGATGCGTCCCAGATGCGCCTCCAGCTGCTGCGGAGCGCGGTCGAGGGCGTCCCGAAGGGTCAGGACGACGACGTCGCCGGTGTGTGTCGAAAGATCGGGAGCGTACCGTCCGTTGACGAAGACCGCCTCGGCCGCCAGATTCCCCGAGAGGCGCAGGCCGGCCAACGTTCCTTCGGCCGCTCCTCGCGCCGAGCCGATCTCGGCCTGCCGGAAGATGGTCCGCGCGAGAGGCGCCACGCTCGTGTGCCGCCAGGCTTCGTCTGTGGTGGTCGGGAAGCCTCGCTCGGCGAAGCGCGTCATGGCGCCGGTTCGGAGAGACCGGAGCCAGGCCGGATCGGCACCGGGCAGGGCCGCGGCGAAGGCGTCGAAGCTCGCGCGGAAGACGTCCCTCTCTTCGGCGACGGGGCTCATCGCGATTCGGCCCCCGCGGGCTCCTTCTCCAGCCACGCATAGCCTTTCGCCTCGAGCTCGAGGGCCATCTCCTTCCCCCCCGAGGCGGCGATGCGCCCCTCGACGAGGACGTGGACGAAGTCCGGGATGATGTAGTTCAGGAGGCGCTGGTAGTGGGTCACCACGATCATGGCCCGCTCGCGGTTGCGCAGCTCGTTCACGCCGCTCGCGACGATGCGCAGCGCGTCGATGTCCAGGCCCGAGTCGGTCTCGTCGAGGATCGCCAGCGCTGGGTCGAGAATCGACATCTGGAAGATCTCGTTCCTCTTCTTCTCCCCGCCCGAGAAGCCTTCGTTCACGGGACGCTTCACGAGAGCGTCGTCCAGGTGGACGATCCGGGACTTCTCCTTCACCAGGTTCAGGAAGTCGATGGCGTCGAGCTCCGGAAGGCCGCGGTGCTTGCGGATGGCGTTCGTCGCGGCCTTCAGGAAGTAGACGTTGCTGACGCCGGGGATCTCGACCGGATACTGGAAGGCCAGGAAGACGCCCTCGCGCGCGCGCTCCTCCGGAGACAGGGCGAGGAGGTCCTTCCCCTTGTACACGACCTGGCCTGCCGTGACCGTGTACCCCGGCCGCCCGGCAAGGACGTGGGCGAGCGTGCTCTTCCCCGATCCGTTGGGGCCCATGATGGCGTGGACCTCGCCGGCGTTCACCGTGAGATCGAGGCCCTTCAGGATCTCGTTCTCGCCGACCTTCGCGTGCAGACCAATGATCTCAAGCATGCACCGTGAGTATAGGTAATCTGTACTTATCTGTCAACATTATAACCACATGTAAGTAATGGAGTTAGGCGTTGCAGTTCCTGGCTTCAGGGGTGGGATAGAATCCCTCGCGATGGACGCGCTCCCACTCCAGGTCACGGCCGCGGCCCGCTCGTACGGGGGACAGCGTGCTTTGGAGGGCGTGACCCTCTCCCTGCGCGCCGGTGAGATCTACGCGCTGCTCGGCCCGAACGGCGCCGGCAAGACGAGCCTGGTGCGTGCGATTTGCGGGCGCGTCCGCCTGGACTCCGGGACCGTGCGCCTTCGAGGGGCCGACCCCCGTCTCGATCCTTCCCTGCGACGCCGTCTGGGTCTCGTCCCGCAAGGGATCGCGCTCTATCCGGACCTGACCGTCCGCGAGAACCTCGAGGTTCTGGGTCGCCTGGCGGGCCTGACCCGCGGTGAGGTCGAGGGCGCCACTACCCGCGCCCTCGCATGGACGGGTCTCGGCGATCGCGCCACGAGCCGCGTCGCGACCCTTTCCGGGGGGATGCAGCGCCGCGTCAACCTCGCCGCCGGCGCCCTCCATCGTCCCGACGTCCTGCTCCTCGACGAGCCGACCGCGGGCGTCGATCCGCAGGCACGGGAGCGGATCCACGACCTGCTGCGCGGACTCCGGGGAGAGGGGATGGCGATCCTCCTCGCGACCCACGATCTCGATCAAGCCGCTGAGCTGGCCGATCGGATCGGCATCCTGGTCGACGGAAGGCTGCGCGCCGAGGGGACCCTCGCGGAGCTGGTGGACGCGTCCTTCGGCTCCGCGCGCGAGCTGAGCCTGCATCTTGCCGCTGCGCCCGACGAGGGAGCCGTGCGCCTTCTGCGGGCCGAGGGTCTAGTAGCCGCCTCGGATCCGCGACGCTGGGCCGGTCCCCTGGCTGGCGGCCTCGCCTCGGTCTCCGCCCTCGGCCAGCGCCTCTCCGAGGCACGCGTTCCCCTGGCGGAGCTTCGCCTTCGCGAGCCCGGCCTCCCTGGCGTCTTCTTCCGAGTGGCAGGCCGGGAGATCGAGGAGTGATCCGCGCGGCCTTCCGGGCCATGTTCTTGTCGTTCGTACGCGATCGCGGCGCGCTCGCGATGAGCTTCCTCCTCCCGGTGGCCTTCTTCCTCGTCTTCGCCGCGATCTTCGCGAACGCCAGCGGCCAGAACCTGCGGCTCAAGGTTGCGCTCGCGGACGAGGTGCGGAGCGACGGGTCGTCGCGACTCATGGGCGCCGTGGCCGCCGACCCGTCGGTCCTGCGGATCGGAGGGGACCTCGCCTCGGGTCAGGTCCGCGATCTCGTCCGTCGCGGCACCGCCGATGTAGGGCTCGTGATGCGAAGGGGCGCCGCGCCCCTCGGCGAGATGGGAGGCGCCGGCAAGGCGCCCCTGCTGCTGATCCTCGACCCGACACGCGCGGTGGCCGCGGACATGACGGTCGGCCTCGTCCAGCGAGCCTACTTCCGGGCTCTTCCCGACGTGGCGCTGGGGGGTGTGGCTCGCCTCATCGAGCAGGAGCTGGTGACGCTGACGGCCGAGCAGAAGCGTCAGCTCGCCGAGGGGCTCGAGGGTCTCCGGCCCGATCCCGCCCATGCGGCCACCGACGCGACGGCCGGCGGCATCGACGGCATGTTCGAGCGCGAGACCGTCGCGGGCCAGTCGGCCGGACGCAACCACGTTGCGTACTACGCGGGAGCCATCGCGTTTCTGTTCCTGCTCTTTTCCGCGGCGCACGGCGCCACATCGCTCCTCGAAGAGCGGGACACCGGAATCCTGGACCGGGTCCTCGCGGGTCCCGGAGGGACACGAGCCCTCGTCGCGGGGAAGTTCCTGTTCCTGGTCACCCAGGGTTGCGTTCAGGTCACCGTCATCTTCGTCGTCGCCTGGCTGGTCCACGGCGTCGACCTGCTCCACCACCTGGGCGGCTACTCGCTCGTGACGGCGGCGGCGTCCATCTCGGCGGCGGGGCTGGCCCTCGTCCTCGTCAGCGCCTGCCGCACGCGACGCCAGGCGCAGACGTTCTCCAACATCGCCATCCTCCTCGTGTCGGCCGTGGGCGGCAGCATGGTGCCTCGCTTCTTCATGCCCCCGTTCCTCCAGCGCCTCGGCTGGGCCACGCCCAACACATGGGCCCTCGAAGCGTATTCCGGCCTCTTCTGGCGCAACGAGCCACTCGCCGCCCTGGGTCTCCCCGTAGCGCTACTGTTCCTGTCGGGAGCCATCGGCTACTTTGTGGCTCTCAGACTCGCGGCCCGCTGGGAGACGGTCTGAGCGCTACAATGAACGCGAAGGCATGATGCCCGCTTACATCGCTCTCTTCTTCGGCGCGCTCGTGGGGATGGAGGGCGTGGCGTTCCTCGCCCACAAGTACGTGATGCACGGACCCCTGTGGGTGCTCCACCGCTCGCACCACCGGCCGCGCGAGTCCGCGGTCTTCGAGGCCAACGACCTTTTCGGGTTCTTCTTCGCGACGCCCTCGATCGTCCTGATCTACTTCGGCGTTCGCGACCACCCCGCGCTCCTGGCCATCGGCCTGGGCATGACCGCGTACGGCTTCTGCTACTTCCTCTTCCACGACGTGATCGTCCATCGCCGCGTGGTCGTTCCGTACCACCCGGCGGGCGCCTACATGCAGCGCCTGGTCAGAGCGCACCTCGTCCACCACAAGACGGTGGACAAGGACGGCGCGGTGTCATTCGGTTTCCTGTGGGCGCGCCGATCGCCCTGACCGAGGGGGATCACGACTCGTTCCAGAACGAGTTTCCACAACTCTTGCACAAGGCCGACGCCGCGACGCAGATCGTCGGTTCGGAAGTGCCTTTGGCCCCTCTTTCGGACGAGGACCCACGAACCCGCCGTTAGTCGAGGCTCGGTTCCTTCGTCCAGAGGTCGTCGCGGCGGGGCGCGCCCTTGAGGCGGCCCACGCTGGACGAGAGGCAGGCGACGACGAGGCCGCGGCCTACCTGCGCCAGCTTGCGGTGATTCGGGACGATGGCGCGTTGGTCCCAGGCTCGATCGCCACGGCCCAGGACCATCTCGCCGATCTCGCGGTAGACGCCACGAGCCACGGCGACGGCCCAGGCGGAACGGAACGGGAGCCTCGCGAGACCGCGCGCGCCCGAATCGTAGAAACGGTCGGCCTCCGTCAGGAGCCGCACCACGACGCGGTGGACGCCCGCCCTTTGGTGCGGCTCGGCCACCTCTTCGGCCGGGATCCCAGCCTCCTCGAGCCACGAGAGCGGGAGATACACCCGGCCTGACCGAGCGTCGTCGAGGACATCCCGCGCGACGTTGGTCATCTGGAGGGCGATCCCGAGATCGGCGGCCCGTTGCAGCGTCCACTCGTCACGCACGCCCATGATGTGGGCCATCATCAGGCCGACCGTCCCCGCCACGTGATAGCAGTAGAGAAAGAGATCATCCAGGCTGGAGTGGCGTCGCCCCTCGACGTCCATGGCGAACCCTTCCAGAAGCTCGAGGGGATAGCGTTCGGGGATGCCGTAGCGCGTGACGACCCGCTGGAGCGCGGCGAAGACGGGGTCGCGAGGCGTTTCGCCCCTCAGGACCGACCGCGTCTCGTCGTAGAGTCGGGCGAGGCGCGCGCTTCGATCGTCGCTCGCGGCCGCCTCGCTCTTGTAGCCGAGATGCTCGCCGTCGATCTGATCGTCGCAGTGCCGACACCAGGCGTAGAGCAGGAACGCCGCCGCCCGCGTCTCGGGATCGAAAAGGCAGGCGGCCTGGGCGAAGCTCTTGGACCCCTCTCGGATGATGACGCGGCACCGGTCGAGGACGTCGTCCTGGGGGCTCATGGTCAGATAGGCTCGTTCCCCGTCTGCGTGTCCCCGAGGATCAGTCCGGCCGTCGCCTTGGCGGAGCTCACGACGCCCGGAATTCCGGCGCCCGGGTGCGTTCCGGCGCCCACGAAGTATAGGCCGGGAATGCGATCGTCGCGGTTGTGGACGCGAAAAAAGGCGCTCTGGGTCAGCACCGGCTCCAGGGAGAAGGCGGAGCCGTGATACGAGTGAAGCTCCCGCTCGAAGTCGAGGGGCGTGAAGATGCGGCGCGTGACGAGGTCCCGGCGCAGCCCGGGGATGTAGCGCGCCTCGAGATAGTCGAGGATGCGATCGGCGTAACGCGGTCCCTCGACCGCCCAGTCGATGGCCGCCTTCCCCAGATGAGGCACCGGCGCGAGGACGTAGAAGGCCTCGCAGCCCGGCGGCGCCATCGACGGGTCGGTGACCGTCGGGGCGTGGAGGTAGAGGGAGAAGTCGTCGGCCAGCACGCCCCTGTCGAAGATGTCGGCGAGCAGCTCGCGATAGCGCGGTCCGAAGAGGACGTTGTGATGGGCGAGATGCGGATGGCGCCTGCGCGTGCCGAAGTAGACGAGGAAGAGCGACATGCTGTAGCGCATGCTCTCGAGACGCCGGGCCGCTTTCTCCGCACGCGGCTCCCGGGACAGGAGCCGGCGATAGGTGTTGGTGACGTCGGCGTTGCTCGCCACGATGTCGAAGCGCTCGCGCCAACCGTCCTTGGCGGCGAGCCCGGCGACGCGACCGTCGCGCGTGAGGATCTCGGTGACCTCGGTGCCCAAGCGCACCTGCCCTCCGAGGTCGCGGAAGAGGCGCACCAGCGCCTCCACCAGAGCGCCCGTGCCGCCCAGGGGAAACCAGACCCCGCCGCTTCGCTCGAGGAAGTGGATGAGCGTGTAGATCGAAGATGCCGTGAAGGGGTTTCCCCCGACGAGCAACGAGTGAAAGCTGAACGTCTGGCGCAGGTGGGGCTCGCGAATGAACTTCGAAACCATCGAGTAGACCGAGCGATAGGCTTCGAGACGGATGAGCTGGGGCGCCACCCGCACCATGCTCCACCAGTCGAGGAAGGGAACGTGGGCGAGGCGCGTGTAGCCCTGGGCGAATACCTCCTCGCTGTACCGGAGGAACGCCTTGTACCCCTCCACGTCCTCGGGGCTCTTGTCGCGGATCTGGTCGAACGTGGACTGCGGAGTCGTTCGAGTAGTCGAAGCGGTACCCGTCTTCCCAGAAGAGGCGGTAGAACGGGCTCACCGGAACGAGGGTCACGTAATCCTCGATCTTTCGCCGGGCGACCTCGAAGACCTCCTTCAGGCAATCGGGGGCCGTGATGACCGTCGGGCCCGCGTCGAACGTGAATCCCTCGTCGTGGTAGACGTAGGCGCGTCCTCCGGGGCGGTCCCGCTTCTCGACGAGCGTGGTCGGGATGCCGGCCGCCTGGAGCCTGACGGCGAGGGCCAGGCCGCCGAAGCCGCTCCCGATGATCGCCGCGCGGGGCTTGTTCACGCCGGAAGCTTCGACTCGAAGACGCAGCGGGCCGCGCGCGCGATGGGGACGGGCGGCTTCCCCGTCAGGAGACGGATGCGATCGAGGGTGGACAGTCTTCCGGCATAGAAACGCTGGACCGTCTCCTCGGGGAGGCGATAGAAATGCTCCAGCACCTTGAAGCGGCGCTCCGGCGCCGCGGCGTTGAAGAGCATCCGGTTGAGGAAGCGGAAGAAGCTCCCCTGGCGCCACCGCTCGATCGCCCGACGGCGCACCCAGGCCGCGAGGGGAGCGCTCTCCAGGGAGGGCATCGCCGCGATCGCGTCGGCGAGGCGCACGGCCTCCGGAAGCGAGTACCCCGTGGTGGGGTGGAAGAGCCCGGCGCGCATCCCCACGGAAGGCAGGCCGGGCGCTCCCTGGTCGAGGAAGGACTCGATGGAGCCGCCCATGGGAATCGGCAGGACGCCCTCCTCTTCGGAAGAGACCTCACGGATGCCCCAGCCTCGGTCGGAGGCGTAGCGCGTGATCTCCTCGCGTAGGTGCGTCCGGTCGAGGTCAGGTGTGCTTGCGTACCGAGTGTCCTCGACGAGGAGCGAGTCGTCGTCCCACGGGAGGACGTAGAAGAACCGGAATCCTCCCTCCTGCGCCACGGTCGCATCCATGAGGACGGGATCACGGAGGCCGTGGGGTCGCTCCAGGAGCAGGCGCTGTCCCAGGAACTTCTGGTAGCCCAGGTGCAGGGTGTGTCCGGACGGAAAGCCCCTGCCGTCGATGACGCACGCCGCCCCGAGCCGGGTGCCGGCGACCCGAACGCCGTCGGGCGCCACGTCCTCGACCGAGGCCCGGAATCGCACTCGATCGCCGAGCGCCGTAGCGACGACCGCATGAAGCCGGGTCGACGTCACGGAATGATAGCCGCCGCCGAGGCGGCGCTCCAGGTTGGGGAATCGGACGTCGTACCCTTCCCACGACCGTTCGACGAGGGGCGCGATCCACGCTCGTTGGTGCGGGAGCAGGTCGTCGGTGTGGAAGGACCAGGTGTGGTGGCCGCCGAGGGTTGCCTCCCGCTCCACGATCTGGACGCTCACGTCGGGGCGTGCGATCCGGAGGCGATAGGCGATCAGGCTGTTGGCCAGACCCCCCCCGACGAGGATGACGCCGGTCACATCACGCCGCTGCGCGGATCGCCTTCTCGTAGAGGGCCTGGAGGCGCTGCTTCATCGCCGGGGGGAGATGAAGGACGGCGGCTTTCATGACGCCGCACATCTCGCGGTCCTCCTGGGGCGTCGTGGCGCGGTGGCCGCGAACGCGATCGATGTAGGCCTGGAGTCGACCGCGGTCCCGTCCCGAGAGGTTCGCGTAGACCGTGTTGAGGATCTGACCGACGTCTCGCCCCTCGGTCGCGGTCCAGGAGGGCTGTGCCCGCGTGAGCGCATCCAGGCTGCGGCGGAAGAGCTGGTCGGGCTCGAGGATTCGGGCCTGGCTGCGCTCCATGAGCAGGCGCGCCGCGGCTGGCGTCAGGACGGGGACTTCGGTCGTGGCGGTCTCCACGGCCCGAACGACCAGCGCGTCCATGGGATCGGGCGTCGCAGCCACTGGCTCGGCGGGGTGCGCCGGGGCCGGCTGCCGCGTCAGAAACCAGTAGCCGCCCCCTGCGGCTCCCGCCAGGACGAGCACGGCCGCCCCGACGCGGACCATCCTCGAGCTCGGCTGAGGAAGCGACATCCGGGGCGCTTCCGGTTCCCGGCGGGCGGCCGGCTTGGATGGCGCCGGAGTCTTGGCCTTGGAGTAGCTCGTCCGGAAGGCCTGGGGCTCGAGGACCTGATCGAGCGTCGTCCACTTCTTGGTTCCCGGCCGCAACACCGGGCTCTTGGGTTGGAGAAGACCCTGACGGTGCCAGTCCCGCACCGCCTGGAGGTTCAGGGGACCGATCTCGCTGCCGTCGCCGAGACGGATCTTGTACTCTTCCGGCATGGGTCACGCCCCAGGGCTCGTCGTGATCTTTCGGCCCTCGGCCCGGAACGGGAGCCGCGACCCCCTCGTCGCAAACGCCGACTGGAGTCCGGGAGTATACGGCGGCCCCGGGCCGGGGCCAAGCAGGGGCGGGCCTAGCCGACGCTTCCCTCGAGGCTGACCCCGAGGAGCTTCTGGGCTTCGACGGCGAACTCCATCGGCAGCTCCTTGAACACTTCCTTGCAGAAGCCGTTGACGATCATGTTGACCGCGTCCTCCGCCGAGATGCCGCGGGACTGGAAGTAGAAGAGCTGGTCCTCGCCGATCTTGGACGTCGAGGCCTCGTGCTCCATCTGGGCGCTGGAGTTCTGGACGTCGATGTAGGGGAACGTGTGGGCCCCGCACTTGTCGCCCAGGAGGAGCGAGTCGCACTGGGAGTAGTTGCGAGCGCCGTCGGCTCCCTTGCCGATCCTCACGAGACCGCGGTACGCGTTCTGGCCGTGGCCGGCCGAGATCCCCTTCGACACGATGGTGCTCTTGGTGTTCTTGCCGATGTGGATCATCTTCGTGCCGGTGTCGGCCTGCTGGTAGTTGTTCGTCACTGCCACGGAGTAGAACTCGCCGACGGAATCGTCCCCCTGGAGGATGCAGCTCGGGTACTTCCAGGTGATGGCCGAGCCCGTCTCCACCTGGGTCCAGGAGATCTTCGACCGCGCCCCCAGGCACTTGCCGCGCTTGGTGACGAAGTTGTAGATCCCGCCCTTGCCGTCCTTGTCCCCCGGGTACCAGTTCTGCACCGTCGAGTACTTGATCTGGGCGTCCTCGTGGGCCACCAGCTCGACGACGGCGGCGTGGAGCTGGTTCTCGTCGCGGATCGGCGCCGTGCACCCCTCGAGGTAGCTCACGTACGCCTTGTCCTCGGCCACGATCAGCGTTCGCTCGAACTGCCCCGTGTTGGCGGCGTTGATGCGGAAGTAGGTGCTGAGCTCCATGGGGCAGCGCACGCCCTTTGGAATGTAGCAGAACGATCCGTCGGAGAAGACCGCGGAGTTGAGGGCCGCGAAGTAGTTGTCGGTGTACGGGACGACCGAGCCCAGGTACTTCTCCACGAGGGCCGGATGCTTCTGCACCGCCTCGGAGAACGAGCAGAAGATCACGCCGACGTCGGCGAGCTTCTCGCGGAACGTGGTGGCCACCGACACGCTGTCGAAGACCGCGTCGACGGCGACGCCGGCCAGCCGTGCCCGTTCGTGGAGGGGCACGCCCAGCTTCTCGTAGGTCTCGAGGAGCTTGGGGTCGACTTCCTCGAGGCTCTTCGGCCCGTCCTTCTTCTGCTTGGGCGCCGAGTAGTAGACGATGCTCTGGTAGTCGATCGGCGGGGTAGTGGACGTTCTGCCAGGTCGGCTCGGTCATCGTCAGCCAGTGGCGGTAGGCCTTGAGACGCCAGTCGAGGAGGAACTTCGGCTCGTTCTTCTTGGTGGAGATCAGCCGGACGACGTCCTCGCTCAGGCCGGCGGGGATCGTCTCGGACTCGATGTCCGTGACGAAGCCGGCCTTGTACTCCTGGTTGGCAAGTTCTTCGACGGTAGACACTTCGGATGGCCTTTCCTTTGCGCCGACACCCCCAGCGTAGGCAATCTGTACGAAAAAGTCAATGAACGGTAACGAAGGGACACCACGGAGGCACGGAGGACACGGAGGGGTGATGCGGACGCTCTGGACCGGCTTTGAAGAAACCACAGAGCCACAGAGACTCAGAGCAGAGAAAAGACGTCAGGGGGAGAACAGGGACGGACCAGGCGGCGCGGTCTGAGGGCAAGGCGTCGATGGGGCACCCGAAGCGGGGGCGTCGGTCGGTGCAGTCCACCCGCGTCGGGCCCGACCGTCGAGCGAAGGCGCTTCACCGCGCCTGAGCGTCCCCCGCGTAGCGGTGCCCCGTCGACGCCCTACCCCCGCTTCTTGAGGATCGCCTCGACCGTGTCCTGGGCGCGCTGCTCGTGGAACTTCTTGAGGACCTCGCGGACGTGGGGGTGCTTGGCGGTGATGGAGTCCAGGGTCTTCTTGTCGAGCTCCAGGGCCTCGCAGTAGGAGGCCGCCGTCAGCGTGGCCGTGCGCGGCTTGCCGGTCAGCACCGAGATCTCGCCGAAGAAGGCACCCTCGGGGAGCTCCTGCACCTTCATGTAGTGCCCCTTCCGGTCCCGGACCCAGCACTTCACCGTCCCGGTCGTGAGGACGTAGAGGCTGTCCCCCGGCGCTCCCTCGGCCATCAGGACGTCGCCGGGGGCGAAGGTCTTCAGCGTCATCCCCCGCATCACCGCCAGGAGCTCGTCTTCCGCAAAGCCCTCGAAGAGCGGCGTCGAGAGGACGGGCTGCGGCTCCGGCGTTCCCTCCATCACCTCCTCGCTCGAGGCGAGGTAGTCGAGCCCTTCGAGGTCGTTGTCGTCGATCGGCGCGGGGGCCGGTCGCGCCGCCGGCGTCGCCGGGGCCGCGTCCGGCATGACCTCGATGACGGGCTCCGGCTCCACGGAGATGGGCTCCGGATCCACTGTGAGCGAGAGCTCCGTCGGAGCCGCCGCCACGGGAGACTCGAACCCCGTATCGGCCGTCGGGTCGAACTCCTCGAGGCCGATCTCCATGCCGGCGGCCGGCCGAGGCGCCGAGGGCGCCGTCCGCACCTTCTCCTGGATCAGGTGGGCGAGGCGCTCCTCCACGTCCCGGCGTCCCGGCGCGATCTTCTCGATCCTCTTCAGGACCGCGATCGCCTTGGCGGCGAACCCGTCGCTCGCGTGCTCGTCGGCCAGGCCGAGGAGGACGGAGACCGCCTCCTTCGGCCGGCCGCCCAGGATGAGGACGTCGGCCTGCTGCAAACGCAGCCGCTGGTCCTTCGGCCGTGCGGCCAGCTCGGCCGCGATCTGCTCCAGGGCCTTGGCGTAGTTCTTCTTGGCGATGAACTCTTGGATCGAGGGCATGGCGTTCCCGGGACGTTAAGCCCGGACGCCCGCAGGCGTCAAATGCTATGCTCGCCGAGGACCATGAAGCTCCTCTACGCCTACCTGCGCCAGTACTGGCGCCTCGTGGCACTCGCCCTCGTCCTCGCCGCCGTCAACCAGGTCTTCTCGCTCCTCGATCCCCTCATCTTCCGCCACGTGATCGACGAGTACGCGCTCCGCTACAAGGAGTACACGACCGTCGCAGTTCTTCCGCGGCGTGATCCTGCTCCTCCTCGCGGCCGTGGGCGTCGCCTTCGTCTCCCGCGTCGCCAAGAACTTCCAGGACTACTTCGTCAACGTCATCACGCAGCGCCTGGGGGCCGCAGCTCTACTCCGACGGCATCCGCCACTCCCTCGAGCTGCCGTACCAGGTCTTCGAGGACCAGCGCAGCGGCGAGACCCTCGGGCAAGCTCCAGAAGGTGCGGGCCGACGTGGAGAAGCTCATCTCCGCGTCGGTCAACGTGCTGTTCACGACCGCTCGTGGGGATCGTCTTCGTGATGGTCTACGCCTTCAGCGTCCACTGGCTCATCGCCCCCGTCTACTTCCTCACGGTGCCGGTGCTGGGGATCCTGAGCTCGGTGCTCTCGCGCAAGATCAAGACGATCCAGAAGGTGATCGTGGCCGAGACCACGGCGCTGGCCGGGGCCACGACCGAGTCGCTCCGCAACATCGAGCTCGTGAAGAGCCTGGGCCTCGCGAACCAGGAGGTGGCGCGCCTCAACGCCACCACCGGCAAGATCCTGAAGCTCGAGCTGAAGAAGGTCCGCTATCTCCGGAGCCTGAGCTTCATCCAGGGGACGAGCGTCAACGCGCTGCGCACGAGCATCCTCTTCCTCATGCTCTACCTGATCTTCGCCCAGCAGATCACCGTGGGGCAGTTCTTCTCCCTCTGGATCTACTCGTTCTTCATCTTCGGGCCCCTCCAGGAGCTCGGGAACATCATCAACGTCTACCGGGAGACCGAGGCGTCTCTCGAGAACTTCGAGGCGATCCTCGCGATGCCCCGGGAGCCGCGGCCCCCGAACCCGGTGTCCCTCGGCGACCTCACGACCCTGTCGTTCGATCACGTGGGCTTCACCCACCAGACCGCCACGGCGTCCCGCCCTCTCCGACGTCTCGTTCGGTCTGCGGCGCGGCGAGACGATCGCCTTCGTCGGCCCCTCGGGGGCGGGGAAGACGACGCTGGTGAAGCTCCTCGTCGGTCTCTACCGCCCGCAGACGGGCCGCATCCTCTACAACGGCCAGCCCGCGGGCGACGTGGCCCTCGACGAGCTCCGCGAGCAGATCGGCTTCGTCACCCAGGACACCCAGCTCTTCTCGGGATCGATCCGCGAGAACCTGCTCTTCGTGCGCCCCGACGCGACCGACGCCGAGTGCCTGGAGGTTCTGGAGAAGGCCTCGTGCCAGAGCCTCCTGGCGCGGGCCGACCAAGGGCCTCGACACCGTCATCGGCGAAGGGGGCGTCAAGGTGTCCGGCGGAGAGAAGCAGCGCCTCTCCATCGCCCGCGCGCTCCTTCGCCGGCCGCACCTGCTCGTCTTCGACGAGGCGACGTCTTCCCTCGATTCGCTCACCGAGGAAGAGATCAGCCTCACGATCCGCGACGTCGCCACGAGCCGCGACCTCATGACGGTGCTGATCGCCCACCGCCTCTCGACCGTGATGCACGCCGATCGCATCTTCGTCCTGGAGCGGGGACGCATCGTGGAGTCGGGCCGACACGAGGAGCTGCTGGACCTGAAGGGTCTCTACTACGCCATGTGGCGGCAGCAGGTGGGGGAGCGGCGGGCGTCCGCGTCTCCGTCGCCCGTTCCCGGCGCAACGCAACTCGCCGCCGCCGCAAGGTGAGGTGGGCCCGGTGCCCGCGCCCCGCATCGCGCTCGCTCTCCTCGCTCTCGCCACGACGGCTCCGTCCCCTGCGCCGCTTCCGGCCAAGATGCGCGGCGTCTGCTGGGAGGCGGGCCGCAAGATCGGAGGCGAGGCCCTCGATCCCCTGAAGGCCGTCGGCGTCGACTGGATCTCCGAGACGCCCTTCGGTTGGTCGCCGTCCGTCCGCTCCCCCGAGGTCGTCCTCTCGGGGGGTGCGTTCCAGGGCTTCTGGGGAATGTGGGGAGAAAGCGACGACGGCCTCGCCGAGACGGCGCGCCTCGCCCGGGCCCGCGGCATCAAGACCCTCCTCAAACCCCACATCTGGATCCGGAGCGGCGAGTGGGTGGGCGAGACCGAGATGAAGAGCGAGGGGGATTGGCGACGGTGGTTCGCGGCCTACGAGTCCTTCATCCTCCACTACGCGGCGCTGGCCGAGCGCGAGGGCATGGACGGGCTGGCCATCGGGACCGAGCTGCCGAGGACGTCGAAGCGGACCGAGGACTGGCGAAGCATCATCGCGCGGGTCCGCGAGGTCTACCACGGGCCGCTCACCTACTGCGCCAACTGGCACGAGGCCGAGGACGTGGCGTTCTGGGACGCGCTGGACTTCATCGGCGTGCAAGCCTACTACCCGCTGGCGGCATCGGAGCGGCCGAAGCCCGAGGAGATCCGCGCGGCCTGGGGACCGATCGTGGCCCGCCTCGCGGCCCTCGCCGGCAGGACGGGAAAGAGGATCGTCTTCACCGAGGTCGGCTATCGCAGCCTCGCGGGCTGTCTCTCGGAGCCGTGGAAGTGGGACACCGAGGGGACCGTCGACGTCGACCTCCAGCGCGATGCCTACCGGGAGATGTTCGCCTGCGTCTGGGACCAGCCCTGGTTCGGCGGGACGTTCGTGTGGAAGTGGCACCCGTGGCTCGGCTCGTCGGGACCCGCGGTGGGCCGGGCCCTGCGTGACTTTACCCCCCAGGGGAAGCCGGCGCTCGACGCCATTCGCGACCGCTACACGCGTCCCTGACGAGGGCTCACGGCAGGTCGACGAGGTCGGTGCCCCCTTCGGTCACGGCCACCGCCTTCGACGGGCCGCCGGTCACGACCAGGGTGTAGCTCCCCGGCGTGACGTGGTCGATGCGACGGTCCGCCGTCGCGAGGGCGAACGAGCCATCGCCCGAGAACGGCCCCGCGGGGAAGGGCATGCCCGAGGAGTCCAGGAGACGGGCCAGCGGCGTCCGCGCCAGCGTCGTGGGCCCGACCCGGATGTCCACCGTCCCGCCCGGCGTGAAGGCCACCTCGAGGGTCGGCGACGGAATCGTCACGGCCAGGTTCAGCGGCGCGTAGCCCGGGGCGCCGAGGCGCACCGCGTAGACCCCGGGCCCGAGGGAGGGAATTTCGCCGCGCCCGTCGCTGTCGAGGGACACGCGCCCCGTGAACACCACCGAGCTCGCGTTGTCCCGCGCCTCGGCGAAGAGGCCGCGGAGCGGGACGCCGAAGACGCCGTCGAGCGCCCGCACGCCGAGCCCCTCGCCCCGCCGCAGCTCGATGGTGAGGGCGCCGCCGCCGTCGGCCGAGGCGTCGACCATCCGCTTCTCGTACGAATAGCCGGCGAGGCGAGCGGTCAGGGAGTAGGACCGGGGCTCGAGGCCCTCGATGTCGAAGCGGCCGTTGCTGTCGGTCGTTGAGCGCGATCCGCTCCGGGGCCCTCCGTCGCCGGCATCCACCGAGACGTCGGCCCCGGCGAGGGGGAGCCCGGAGCCGGCCTCCACGACCGTCCCGGCAATGGCGGAAAGGGGAAGGGCGAAATCGAGGGTCTGGTCGCCGGAGACGTGGACGCTCTGGCGCCGCGCGGCGCCACGGGCAGGCGTCGCGACCACGGTGTAGTCCCCCTCGGCGAGCCCGGAGACGCTGTAGCTGCCGGCGGTATCGGTACGCGCTGCCGCGGCGGGCCCCTGGCCTGCGAGCGCCGCGGTCACCGTGACGCCCGCCTCGGGCTCGCCGCCTCGCGTCACCGTTCCCGACAGCGTGTCGCCGGCCGTGAAGGCGATGGCCGCGTCGGCCTCGGTCTGACCGTCGGCAACGGTGACGTCGGTCGAGGCCGAACGGGTGCCCGTGGCGAGCGTCCCCGCCGTGGCGCGCAGGTGGATGCTCCCCGCCGGCACGCCGCTCAAGGTGAAGGCGCCGTCGACCGTCGGCCGGACGCCGGCGAAGTAGCTGTTCGGGCCCGCGGCCGTCACGTTGACCGTCCCGCGGAGGTCGTCTCCGAGGCCGGTCACCTGTCCCCGAAGCGTGGTGCCGCCGCCGAGGGCGATGCGCAGGTCGCTTCGGGACTCTCCCGCCGCGAGGGCGACCTCCACGGGCGCGCTGGCCCGCGCGCCGAGGACGCCGCTGACGGTGTAGCGCCCAGCGGAGAGCCGATCGAAGTGGAAGCCCCCCGCGTCGTCGCTGGTCGTGGAGGAGCCGGGTCCGCCTCCTCCGAAACGGCCGCCCCCGGCACCGGCCTGGAGCGAGACGGTCGCACCCGGAAGGGGAGCGCCGGAATCCGAGACCACGAGGCCCGCGAGCGTCCCCCCGGTGGACAGCCGGATCTCCGTGCTCGTCGTCGGCTGCTCCACGTCCACGATCTGGCTCGCCTCGGCGTAGTCGGGATGCTGGGTCTGGAGGCGGTAGGTGCCGAGCGAGAGCCCCGCGAGGCCGAAGCGGCCGTCGGCGTCGGTGAGGGCGAAGGCCGGGGGCGGGCCGCCGGGGCCTCCGCCGCCCGCGTTGCTCCCCGTGACGGAGACGCCGGGCACCGGCCGTCCCGTGAGCGCGTCGATGGTGCGCCCGGCGAGAACGCGCCCCCTCGACGCCTTCACCTGCACGTCGGGCGTGGCCTCGCCCTCCTTCACCACCACGCCGCTCACCCGCGCCCGCTCGTATCCGTCCGCGTCGACCGTCACCGACCAGGTGCCGGGCGGAACGTCTTCGATGACGAACGCCCCATCCGGTGACGAGTCGTCGGCGTCTTCTTCGTCGTCTCCCGGGCGACGCGCTCCTCTCGGCCCGGGGCCGCCGCCGCGCGCGCGTCCTCCAGGTCCGAACCCGCCGGCGTCGGCGGCATATGTCGCGGTGAACTCCGTCACGGCCTTCTGCGTCTGTGCGTCGACCACATGCCCCGTGATGCGGCCGGCGCCTCCCACGAGAACCTCGAGGTCGGCGGCAGGCGCCTGGATTCCCTCTCGCTGCACGACGACACCGCCGCGCCCCAACACCGTGAGGGAGTACGTCTGTCCGGGGCGCAACCCGGCGATCGTGAAGGCGCCGTCGTCGCCCGTCGGGTCGACGGGTCCTCCGCCGAACGGGCGGGCTTCTCCGCCGTCGGCCCGGGACCGGACCACGAATCCCTTGGCTCCCGAGCCGTCGGGCCGACGGACGAAGCCGCTGATGGCGGCCCCGGGCAGCAGCCAGACGTCCACGGGGGGCGTCGGCGCGCCTGCCTCGAGCCGGACAGGATCGATCGTGGCCTCGGCGAAGCCGTCGCGCCGCGCCTGGACCGAGTACGCGCCGGGCTCGAGGCCCGCGATGCGGAAGGCGCCGCTGGCATCGCTCGTGACACGCATGCGGTCCCGGTCGAAGGCCGCCGGATCGAAGGCGAAGCGCCCGCCGCTGCGCCGCTCGGACGCCGACGGGCGCAGCTCGATCTCGGCTCCCTCGACGGCGTGCGCGTCGCCGTCCCGCACGGTGCCGGCGATCTCCAGGCCCCGCTTGAGCACGACGTTCAGGCCCGTGCGTGTTCCTCCCGGCGGAAGGGAGAGACCCGCGACCACCTCGGGCTCGAACCGCGGATGGGAGACGGTCAAGCGCTCGTTGGTTCCCGGCGGAAGGCGCCCCGCCCGAAACGTCCCGTCGCCGCCGGTCCGGAACGACACGTCCCCCGCATTCCCGCGTCCGCGTGAGCGCGGACCGAAACCGCCCGGGGCACCGCTCGACAGGCGGCCCACGGCGCCCGCGACCGGTTGGCCGCGCTCGTCCACGACACGCCCCGAGATCGTGACCCCCAGCGTCAGCGGAAGGTCGATCGCTCTCGACTCTCCGGGCGCGACCCGAATCCTGCGCCGGTCGTAGGGGACGAAGCGCGGCTCGCTCGCCGCGATGTCGTAGGTTCCGGGCGCCAGGCTGTCGAAGCTGTAGCGCCCATCGGCTCCCGAACGAGCCAGGCCCGGGCGGCCGTGCGCGCGGGCTTCGATCCTGGCTCTCGCCACGGGCTGGAGGGTCTTGGCGTCGATCACGCGTCCGACGATTCGCGTGGCCGGACCGAGGACCAATGCGACAGGTGCCAGGCTCTCCGAGGCCGCAACCAGCGATTCGACGCGCCCGAGAGCGCCGCCCTCCGCGACGATGCGCCCGGCCGCCGCCGGAACGTCCGGAAGGCGGAAGCTCCCGTCGGCAGCCGCCTCCACCCAGCGCGTCGCGCCCGCTCCCTCGAAGCGGACGAGAGCGCCGGCGGCCGGCGTGCGCCCATCCTGACGACGGACCGACCCCGTCAGCGTGAGCGCCGGTCGCTGGACGATCGGCCCGCTCAGGGCGCCGCTTCGAACCCCCGTGAGCGGAACGGTTGCCAGGCCCTTCGACTCCACGCGCACGTGGTTCCCGTTCGGCGAGGCTCCCTCGATGCGAAAGGTGCCGTCGGGGTTCGTCTTCGCCAGTCGAGGCTCCGGAACGCGCTCGCCGCTCCCGTTGGCCAGGGCACCGGGCTCGAGGGTCACGTCCGCCCCGGCCACCGGGACTCCCCTCATGTCCACGACACGACCGCTCAGGGTCGCGCCCTTGGCGAGCGCGATGTCCCCGACGTCAGCGGCATCCGTGCCGTCGTAGGCACCCACGAGCCGCAAGGCCTGGAAGCCACCGGCCTCGACCCGAACCTGAACGCTCGGCGCGGTAGGGGCGAGAGACAGCGCGAAGGCACCGTCCGGAGAAGTCGTCGTCTGTGCGATGGCGGCGAGGGGCGGCGCCCCGCGAGCCTCCCGGCGCGCCCACTCAAGGGGCGTTTCGAAAGGCACCGCCGAAACCGTGGCCCCGGCAACGCCGCGCCGTTCGTAGACGACCCGTCCGCGCAGCTCTCCGGCGCTGGCGCTGCCCGGAAGCGACAGGGCGGCCGCAACCGCGAGGACCATTCCAGTGGAGATCGGATACCCGGGCCGCATTCCAGTCTTCCCTAGGGCATTCCCTTCGCGCCGCCCTGAAGTTCCACTGTTTGGCGCACGGCAGCGTCAGCGGCCGAAGGGGTCAATGACGGCGCAGCCCGCCTTCTCGAAGTCTGCCATGTTTCGCGTGACGACCGCGAGGTCGTTCGCGAGCGCCGTTGCAGCGATCAAGCTGTCCTTGATCGGCATCGCCTGCCCAGGGCCCCAAGGCGAGCGAGCAGCTCCGCCCAACGCAGGCCGGTTTCGGCTTCCCAGGGGATGCAGTGGAGGCGGAGGGCCCCTTCATCGAACCACTGTTCGAGTCGGGCGCGCCGCTTGCCTCGGGGGAGGACCAGGATTCCGAACCGGAGCTCTCCCAGGATCACCGGATCCACAGCCAGGGCTCCTTCGTGAGCTCGAAGCCACGAGACCACGGCCGGGTGAGGCTGGGGCCGGGTCGGCTCGCTCAGAACGTTGGCGTCGACGAGATATTTCAAAGCGAGTCGGTGGACTCCGACTCGATCGGAACGAAGAAGCCCTTTTCAGGACACAAAAGCAACCAGTCCAGGACGCCGGCGTTGGGTCGGGAAGCGCGTCGGATGAGCCGATACTCCCCGCGGTCGAGCCTCTCGACCTCGAACTGAGCAGCGGTGTACGCCTAGCCCCCCGAGTCGGCGGTCTCGGCCTCCGCGCCGGGAGGCGTGGCGTCCTCGAGGTCATCGAGATACCCCGCGGGGAGGGCGACCTTCTGCGTCCCGGCGGTCTTGCCTCGCGGGACGCGCATCGCCTCCGGGGGAAAGGGCTGCGACCGGTCGACGTCTCCCAGGATCGCCTCGAGGGCCGCCAGCGTCTGCACCTTCATCAGGCGCTCGCGGAGTGGCGCGCCACCCCTGAAGCCCTTCGTGTACCAGGAGCTGTGCTTGCGGAAGGCGCGCATGGCCGAAGCTTCGCCCGCCCATGCCGCCAGGAGGCGCGCGTGCTCGAGCATGACGTCCATGACCCCGCCGAAGTCGGGAGGATCCCGCGGCTCGCGACCCGCGAAGACGTCGGCCAGGTCGCGGAACAACCAGGGGCGCCCGAGGCAGCCGCGCCCTACGATGACACCGTCGCAGCCCGTGGAGCGCATCATGCGCAGCGCGTCCTCGGCCTCCCAGATGTCCCCGTTTCCCAGCACGGGGATCCGGGTCACGGTCTGTTTCAGCCGGGTGATCGCGTCCCAACGTGCCTCGCCGTCGTAGAGTTGCGCCGCCGTGCGGGCGTGGAGCCCCACGGCGCGGCACCCCTCGTCTTCGCCGATGCGCCCGGCGTCCAGGTACGTGAGGTGCTCGTCGTCGATCCCGATCCGGAACTTGATCGTCACCGGCACGTCGCCAGCGGCCGCCACCGCGGCGCGGACGATGTTGCGGAGAAGCTGCCTCTTGAGCGGGATCGCCGCGCCACCTCCCTTGCTGGTGACCTTCCGCACAGGGCAGCCGAAGTTCATGTCGATGTGGTCGACGCGCCCTTCGCCGACCAGGAGCCGAACCGATTCGCCGACGTAGTGGGGATCGACGCCGTACAGCTGCAGGCTCCGGATCGTTTCCTCGGCGTCGAAGCTCGCAAGGAGCAGCGTCTTCCGATTCCCTTCCACGAGCGCTCGCGCCGTGATCATCTCGCTCACGTAGAGCCCCGCGCCGTAGCGCCGGCAGAGGGTGCGGAACGGCGGGTTCGTGACGCCCGCCATCGGCGCCAGGACGACAGGAGGCCACACGTCGAGCGGGCCGATCGAGAAGGACCGGAACTCCCCCGGAGCTGCCGGACGCACGTCTTGGTTGAGGGCGCTGCGATAGACGGGGTCCACGTCAGGGCCCCGGCGGCAAACCGACGATGAAGGAGGCCGCGATCGCGGAAGCGGACAGGAGCAGGCACGCAAGCGCGGCGACCACGTGATCGCCTCGCTCCGGCAGCAGGGGGTCCAGCCAGCGCGAGGTGAGGTAGCCGCCGGCGAGGCCGCCGATGTGGGCCCAGTTGTCGATGCCGGGAACCATGAAGCCGAACACGAGCCCGCTCAGGATCCATCGGGTCGCGGCCTGGCGCAGGGCGATGCTGCCGCCGCGACGGCCGTAGTAGAGGAGAGCGCCGATGAGGCCGAAGAGGGAAGCCGATGCGCCGATTGTCATTCTCGCGCCGTGGAGAAAGGGCAGGAAGTGGATGTATTCCCCCGCGAGGCTGCTCGCCAGGAACCCCACAACCGACGCCACCGTGTAGATGATGGCCGTGCGGGCGACGCCATAGAGGTGAACCGTCAGCGGGCCGAGGTCCCGGAGCGCCATCATGTTGAACACTATGTGGAGGAGTCCGCCGTGGAGCCAGCCGGCGCTCAACGGAGTCCACCACCGGCCGTAGCCGAAGATCGGCAGATAGCCGCTGGCACCGAACAGGAACAGGCTCTGGCCTCCGGGGGAGAGGAACCCCATCAGGCCCCCACCAGAGCCGATGCTCTCTCGACCTGCGGCCAGGGTCGCCAGGTACAGGGCGCCGCAGGTCCAGAGGACGAGACTCACGAACCCCGAGTCGTCGCCCGACAGGCGCCGGAGCAGCCCCGCGAAGCCCCAGAGCCCCGGCCGCTGCCGTCCGCAGATGAGGCACTGCGCGTCATTGACGCCCACGAGCGAGCCGCAGGAAGGGCAGAGGACCGAACCCGAACGCTGCCGTTCGAACATCGTTCGATCCTATCGCAAGCGCCGCGGCGGTGCCGGCCGCTAGAAACGGCCGGTCGCGACATAGACTCTCGGATGCGGCCCGCGTGCTCGCCATCCGGGACCAAGGAGGGTTCATGAAGGCAATGGGGAAGGCGCTCTCAGCGTTGGGGTTGGGCGTCATCGTGACGATCCTGGGCATGGTCGGCTCTGCGGCCGCGGACGCGCCATCCGCGCCCATCGACGGGAAGCGCGCATTCGAGGTGCTGAAGGGGCTCGCCGGGACCTGGACGGGCATCGCAGCGGAAACCAACGGACCGCCGGCGTCGATCCAGTTCCTCGTGGCCTCGGGAGGGACCGTCGTCGAGGAGGTGCAGTTCCCCGGTCTCGCCCACGAGATGCGCTCGCTCTACTACCTCGAGGGAGGCAACCTCGTCATGACCCACTACTGCGGCATCGGCAACCAGCCCCACATGCGCCTCGACACGGCCAGGTCCTCGGCCACCGAGCTCGTCTTCGACTTCGTGTCGGGGACCAACATGGATCCGGCCAAGGACACCCACGTGCACTCGGGGTGGATTCGCCCCACCGGCGCGGATCGCCTCGAGGCGGAGTGGACCGTCTACTCGGCAGCGAAGCCCGCCGGCTCGCACCACTTCTCGCTGAGCCGGGCGCACTGACGGCCCGAGGATTCAAGACGTCGGGGAGTACCCGGCCACGACGACGCGGAAGACCCGCTCCGGCGCCGCCTTCCGCTCGTCGTGATACTTCGCGGTCAGGCGCCCGAGCGTCTCGGCCAGTTCGACCGCGAAGGCCTCGCGATCGGCGGCGTTCCGGAAAAGGATCTCGGTCTCCAGCGACAGCGTCTCGGGGCGCTTGCCCCCGCTCTCGGCCCGATCCCGGAGCAGGGCCACGTCCCGCGCCGTCCGCGAGGCCATGGAGATCAGTCGCGACGGGCTGAAGGCGTCGGTGCCCTCGGCCGGATCATCGCCCAGCGAGCCGAGGGCCTGCGGGCTGATGAAGTAGGACCTTGCGCTCGCGCGAACGACGCGCTCCACGCAGTTCCCGCGACGCTGCTCCCCGACGAGAACCACGAGCCCCTCGTCCTCGAGCCTCCGCAGGTGGTAGTTGACCTTCTGGCGCGCCACCCCGAGGCGCTTCGCCACGCTCGCCGCCGATCCGGCGTCGCGCAACTCCCCCAGGATCCGTCGGCGCAGAGGCTGGACGAGCGCCGCAGCGCTGCTAAGCTCGTCCAGCACCTCGACATCCTTGGCGTTCTTCACCCGCCCGAGTCTACCAGCCGACAAATATTCTTGTCAAGACAGGCTTCAGTGTCCGCAAGGGCGAATCGGCCTCCCAACGCTACCTCGCCTTCTCGGCCGGGATGAACTCCGTCTTCACCGCCGCCGCGATGACGCTCGGAGGGAGCAAGCCCTGCGCCAACAGGAAGTCGTGATAGCGCTGGCGATTGAAGAGCGGCCCGAGCGCCATCTCCGTCTCCGCCTTCATCTGCATCCACCGCAAGTAGCCGTAGAAGTAGCTCGTGGCCTGGCCCGGCGCCCAGAACGTGTAGCGCTCCGTCTCCGAGTTCGCAGCCGCTTCGGAGACCACGACCTCGTTCATGAGGAACCGCGTGGTGGCCTCGGGCGTGATCCGGCCCGCCTGGAGGTCGGGGTCCAGGAACGCCCGTGCCGCGCGCAGCAAGCGATGCTGGAGCGCGATGAGCTGGCCGTCGAGGGGCTCGTAGGGCTTCATCTCCGCTTCCGCATAGAGGGCCCACCCTTCGATGTTCACGCTGTTGGCCGCGAAGACCCCGCGGGCCGTGGAAACGCCCTTCTCGACGAGCGAGGCGAACTGCAGCTCATGGCCGGGACGTCCCTCGTGAACCGTCAGCGTCCACGACGCGGCATCGAATGTGAAATCGTCGAACCCCTTCAGGGTCTGCGTGCCGTCGGGCCCCGTCGTCGGGACCCGCAGGGGCAGCACGAACTCGCCCATCTCGCCGGTGTTGCCGATGAGCCGCGGGGGGCGCATGTTGGGAGCGGGCGTGGCGGCGCTCTCGGCCTCGCTCGCCAGGCGGATCCGGGCGTCCCGCGCCGGCAGGGTGATGACGCCCTCGCGGCGGATGATCTCCTCGAGATCGCGCATCCGCCTCTGGTAGTGGGGAAGGATCGCCTCGCCCACGAGCTGGTTCTTCTTCAGCTCGCGGATGACGTCCCGGTAGTCGGTGACCGACAGCCCTTTCTCCTTCGCCACGAGCGGCGCCAGGGTCCGCATCTCGTTGCGAATCTCCATGAAGGCGACGCGGGCGCGTGCCGCGAGCTCGTCCGGCGGGATGTCGACGCCGAGCTGCCGCAGCGAGAACGCATAGAGCTCCGGCTGCAACCGGAAGTCCGCCCGGGCTCGCGGCAGCACCTCGGCCCGGACGAACGCGTTGTAGGCCGTGAGCTGCTCCGTCAGCTTGGCCAGGGCCGGCTGATACCCGGCAATCTTGTACTTCTCGAGGAGCTTCCCGATTCCCTGTACGTAGGAGGCGCTGTTGCCGAGATCCTTCTCCACGGCCCCCTTGAAGGGCGCGCGCGCTCCGTCACGCCCAAAGGACTCGCGTGTCCGGCGCTCCGCGAGGACCGCGAGGGGCGTGTAGCCCGGCTCGAGTCCCGCGTATCGGCGAAGGCGCACGACGGCCTTGGCACGCCGCTCGGCGGGCACCTGGTCGTCGAGGAGCGCGCGGAGCCCCCGGAAGACCGTCAGCGGGACGTCGGTGTAGTCCACCTCGTATCGATGCCGGAGGTCCGTCTCCTCGAGGGAGTCCTTCGTCGCCCGGACCAGGATCTCGAGGTCCTGCTTCACCGCCGGGTCGGTCTCGGCGGCCAGCCGCGATTCGAGCGTGGCGAGGACGTCGCGCGTCGCCTGCTGGGAGCGCTCGTAGAGCTGCGGCTTCAGGTCCAGGATCGCTTCGTCGAAGCCCTCGAGCCCGAGGCGCCCGGCCGACTCCGGCTCGAACCGGGCCGACGCCTCGAGGACCAGGCGAGCATTCGCGTCGCTCTTCTCGACCCATGCGGGCCGAGGCGCGGCCCCCGCGGTGGCCGCCCCCAGGACGAAGCACGAGAGCGCGTTCAATATCTTCATCGATCCATCCTTCCCTTTCGGCACGCTGCGATATTAGTTCACTAGAATGTCCCTGACATGTGGGACCCCGATGCCCTCGGATGGACCCCGGCCCTCACGCAGGCTTTCGCGCCGTTCGCCTCCGAGGGCCTCGACCCGGCGCGTGTCGCCGTCGAGCATCAGCATCTCTTTGGCCTCTACACGCCCGACGGCGACCTCCTCGCCGACGTCTCCGGCCACATGCGCCACCACGCCCGTTCCCGGCTGGATTTCCCCGTGGCGGGGGACTGGGTTGCGGTCCGCTCCCGGGTCGACGAGGGCCGCGCGACGATCCAGGCGCTCTTGCCCCGGAAGAGCCTCTTCTCCCGCCAGGCGGCGGGGAAGGAAACCGACGAGCAGCCCCTCGCCGCCAACATCGACACCGTCTTCCTCGCGATGGGTCTCGACCGCGACTACAGCCCCCGCCGTTTCGAGCGCTACCTCGCCCTCGCCTCGCGGAGCGGCGCCGTCCCGATCGCCCTCTTGACCAAACCCGACCTGTGCGACCAGACGGAGGAGCGTCGCCTCGAGATCGAGGGGATGGGCGTCGCCGTCCACGTCCTGAGCCCCAAGCTTGGCGAAGGGCTCGAGGCGCTGACGAGCTACCTCTCCCCCGGGGCGACGGTCGCTCTCCTCGGGTCTTCGGGAGTGGGGAAGTCCACTCTCATCAACCGGCTCCTGGGTGAGGAGCGCCTCAAGACCCGCGAGGTCCGTCTCAAGGATCACCGCGGCCGCCACACCACGACCCACCGCGAGCTGATCGTCCTTCCCGGCGGGAGCCTCGTCATCGACACCCCCGGCATGAGGGAGATCCAGCTCTCCGAGACGGCCGACGTGGAGGGCTCCTTCGCCGACATCGCCGCTCTCGGAGAAACGTGCCGCTTCACCAATTGCCGACACGAGGCGGAGCCAGGATGCGCGGTCCTCAAGGCCGTGGCCGACGGAGCCCTGGCGGCCGAGCGACTCGAGAGCCACAGGAAGCTCCAGAAGGAGCTCCACCATCAACTCGTCCGCGTCGACCAGCGGGCGGCTCTCGAGCAGAAGAGGCAGTGGAAGGCGGTGCACAAGGCGCAGAAGCGCCACAAGACGCGCGGGTGATCAGCTCCCCGACCGGGCGAACCCCTCGATCGTCCACGTCACCACACGCTTCCGCATCGCCTCGTCGGTCAGGTCCATGTGGAGCGGCGTGACCGACACGCGGCGCTCCCGGAGGACGACGTTGCAGTCGCTTCCCGGAATGTCCTCGTGCTGGTACTCGGTGCCGCCGATCCAGTAGTACTTGCGCCCCCGCGGGTCGGTCTTCTCGACGACGTCGGAGCCGTACGAGTGGCGGCCCAGACGCGTCACCGCGTATCCCTCCGGCTCTCCCGGCGGGACGTTCACGTTGAGCAGCATCGACCCCGGGAGCGGAGCTGCGGCCAGCGCGGCCGCGACGATCCGCGTGGCGAAGCGGGCGGCGTGGGTGAAGTCGAAGGGCGCACGGCCCGCCAGGCTGAAGGCTATGGCCGGCACGCCGATGAGCGACGCTTCCATCGCGGCTGCGACCGTTCCCGAGTAGGTGACGTCATCGGCGAGGTTCCCGCCGTGGTTGATGCCGGAAACCACGAGGTCGGGGCGCCGGTCCTTCATCAGGTGGTTGATCCCGAGCCACGAGCAGTCCGTGGGCGTGCCGTCCACGGCGTACCACCGCGCCCGGACCTCGCGCAGACGGAGCGGCCGGTGGATCGAGATGGCATGGGCCGCGGCGCTCTGCTCCGCCTCGGGCGCCACCACCCAGACCTCGCCCAGGGGCGTGACCGCGTCCACGAGCGCCCGGATTCCGTCGGAGGCGTAGCCGTCGTCGTTGGAAACGAGGATGCGCGGCGTGGTCACCCGAGGATTCTATGCCCAGGACCTCCCGTGCGGGACCGAAGGTGCTCGATCGAACGGATCTCCTGCTCAGCCGAGGAGCGGGTTCAAGGCCTTCAACGCGGGGAACCGGCTGAAGTCACGATCGGCCGTCCAGAGCTCCCGGACTCCATGCTCGAGACACAGGGCGGCGATCCGCGCGTCATGAATTTGTGGTCCGACGATGCGCCCAACGCCCACGGTCTTGTGGAGTTGCTCCCAATAGCCCGAACCCTCGGACAACAAAACGACGCTGGGAGATTCGATCCAGGCTGCCACCTGCTCGAGAGCCCTGGCGATCGGAGTTGGAGGCGTGTAGATCCGCGGATGCGTCACGACGGCCAGGAACTCATGAAGGCAAGGCCAGGGAATCGCCCATGCCGCGCGGCCCTCCGCGAGGTCGCGCACCTTTGCGAAGGCTGCCGCGTGCCAGGAAGCGTCTTCGCGATGTGCGTAGACGAGGATGTTGGTGTCGACCGCGATCACGCGCCGCGCCCGTCGTAGATGAGATCGCGCAATCTCTCCCAGGAGCCCTCGCCGACGTCGGGCCGCAAGCCCTGACCCCGAAACGTGGCCTTGCGCAGGCGGAAGCCGCGATCGCCCTTGTGCTCCTTGACGACGTGCCTCAGGCCTTCCTCGATCAGGGCCCGGACGGTCGTCTCCTCGCGCTCGGCCACCTTCCGGGCCTCGTCGAGGAGGGAATCGGAAATCTCTACGGTCGTCTTCATATGGGTAACCATATCATATCTCCCACTGAGCCGTGTCTCGACGCATCTTGACAACTCCATTCCCGAGGTCATTATAGCGAAAGAAAAGCGAAATGCCTTCCGCCCTCAAAGCCTCCCTCGAAGACCTGCTCCGGGCCCGGCGGCTCCAGGCCGAGGCGCCACCGCTTCGCGGCGAGGATCGCCGGCTCGCGCCCTTGCCCACCGGGGTCGCGGCGGTCGACGCGCTCCTCCGCGGCGGCTTTCCGCGCGGGCAGGTCTCGGAGATCCACGGCAGCGCGTCGTCGGGGCGGACGGGGCTCGCACTCTCCCTCGTGGCCCACACCACGAAGACCGGCGCCCTCGCAGCGTGGGTGGACCCCGCCGATCGCCTCGATCCCGCTTCGGCCGCTGCCGGCGGCGTAGATCTCGCCCGCCTTCTCTGGCTGCGCGGCGAAGGGCACGGCCCGCGCTCGCTGGCGGCGGCGGTGGCGGCGGTGGCCACACTCCTCGGCTCGGGGCTCTTCGAGGGAATCGTCCTGGACCTCGCGGCGGTCGGGCTTCACGAGATCCGCCGCCTGCCTGGGACCACGTGGATCCGCCTCCAGCGCATGATCGAGGACGCGCCCGCTGTCCTCGTCCTCCTGGCCGACGCCCATGTCGCCCATGGCCCCGGCGGCGTGTCGCTGGCGCTCCATCCCGCCGGGCCGCGCTGGACGGGGGAGCCCGGCCCCGGCCGTCTGTTGCGAGCCCTGGGCGCCGAGGCGCGCGCCGGCCGATTCGCGCCGCGCGCCACGCCCCTCGAGCTCACGGCCGTCGATTGAAGGCCCGCGATGTTCGGAGGGCTCCACGTACCCGGCGTTCTTCCCTCCGCGACGTCGCTTCTCGACCTCGCGCGCGAGTTCACGCCGCGGGTCGAGGCCGCCGGCCCGACGCCGGTCCTCCTCGACCTCGCCGGCCTGGGTCGCGTCTGGCCGACGCCGCAGGACCTCGGCCAGGCTCTCTTCGACGCCACCCGAAGGCGGGACCTCGAAGCCCACGTCGCCCTCGCATGGACCCGCATCACGGCGCTCGTCGTGGCCCGCGCCCGACCCGGCCTCACCCTCGTTTCCCCCGGGAGAGAGGCGGACGCCCTTTCGCCCCTCCCCCTGAGCCTTCTCGACCCGGGGCCGGACCGGGCCGACCTCTTCCGGCGCTGGGGGCTCCAGACGTTCGGCGATCTCGCCGCTCTTCCCGCGACGGGCCTCGCCGAGCGGCTGGGTCCCGACGGCCCCCGCCTTCGGCGTCTCGCGCGGGGAGAAGACGCGTCGCCGCTCGTTCCCACGCCGCCACCGGAGTCGTTCGAGATGACCCTGGAGCTGGACTGGCCGGTGGACGGCCTGGAGCCGCTCGCGTTCCTGTTGGCCCGTATCCTGGAGCCGCTCTGCGAAGGGCTTGCGTCGCGCGGGCGCCGTGCCGCGGCCCTCTCCCTCGACCTGCGTCTCGTGAACGGAGCCGTCCACCGGCGCTCTCTCCGCCCCGCGAGCCCTTCGGCGGAGCCGCGGACCTGGCGGACCCTGCTGCTTCTCGACCTCGAGGCGCACCCCCCCGACGATGCCATCCAGGCGCTCACGGCGCGGGCGGAGCCGACGCCGTCGCGCGTCGTGCAGTTCTCGCTCCTCGACCCCGCGCAGCCCTCGCCCGAGCGTCTCGCCGAGACGATGGCGCGACTCCATGCGTGGACCGCGGCGGGGCGCGGCGGCTCGGCCGCACTTCTCGACACCCACCGACCCGGGGCTTTCGCCCTCGGCACCTTCGCCCCCGGCCCCTTCGTCCCGCGCCAGGCACCCGGTGGGCGCCTGCCCCGCGTCGTCCTTCGCGTCTTCCGCCCGCCCCTCGCGGCGGAGGTCGTTCTGCGCGACCGGGCACCCGTCTTCGTCGCGGCCCCCGGCGTGCGCGGTGCCGTCGTGGACCGCGCGGGGCCGTGGCGCGCGTCGGGGGACTGGTGGGACGTGGCCTGGAGCCGCGAGGAATGGGACGTGGCCCTCGCGAGCGGCGTCTACCGCATCTTCCGCGACGCCTTGCGCGAAGCCTGGTTCGTCGAGGGAGAACTGGACTGAGGCGGCGCCGCCTCCGTTGGCGCTCTCTCTGCCTTGAACGTCAACTGTCAAAGCGGCAGACTGGGTTTCAGGCTCGTGACTAGATCACAGATCAACAAGCTCGGCCGGGAACTTCGAAAGGCGCCGGTACCTGACTCGGAAACGCTGATGCGGCTGCAGGGGTTTCGGCAGAGCTTCGACGCGCCCATGGCTGCAACGCAAGAACAGCTCAGAAGCCGCCTCAACGTTCAAGCCACCTCCCGACTAAAGACAATCAACACCATCATCGACAAGCTGAACCGCGAGAAGACACGACTTGCCGAGATGCAGGACATCGCCGGGCTGCGTATCGTTCAACCCATGAATATGGACGAGCAAGATGCCCTTGCTGGACAGATTTGTGATCTCTTTCCAGAGACTAGGGTGGACGATCGACGAAAGAAACCGAAGCATGGATACCGTGCCGTGCACGTGATTGCCACGGTTGAGCGGTTCCCGGTTGAGGTTCAGGTTCGATCTCTGATGCAGGATCTCTGGGCGCAGGCCATGGAACGCCTTAGCGATGTTGGAGGAAGAGGGATTCGATATGGCGAAAGGCCAGAAGGGTTCGCCACTGAGATCGGTGTGCTCCAAAGCCTGTCCCCATTGATCGCCCAAATCGAAACTTCGCAGACGAACGTATCCAAGGGGCGTGAACAACTTGAAGCCATGTCGGAACAGCTCGCTGAGAAAGGCTGGCAGGACGGAATTGTGGAGGCCCGGTTTCTCCTAGATGATGCGAGCGCAGCGCTCGAAGGGTCATTCCGGACCGCGCAGGGTATACTCAAGGAGCTCATCGCAAGGATGGAAGCAAGATGACGCACTTTCTCTTGGTCTATCGCAGGTCGACCGGCGTGTTGGTCGAGGATCGCGATCTTGGCCAAGACCGAGCCCAGGCGCTGAAGTTGCGCTTTGCGCGGGAACAGCAAGAAAAGGACGATCCAGACGTCGAAGTGGTCTTGCTGAGCGCCTCATCCCGGGAGGCGTTGATGCAGACGCACGCGAGGTACTTCAAGAGCGTCCAGCAGATTGCTCAGGGCTTGGCCGACGCTACGCGGGAGCCCGTCCTCAGCAAGTAGTTTCTCGACCCCAATCCAGATTCACCGGTCTACATCGAAGCTGGGCCCACCCGGCACGGCCTCAAGCGCGTGCCCTCTACCAGACGACTCGCTCGCCAACCTCGAGTTCAGCGGACCGGAACGCTGTCGCGGCGGGCGGTCTCGCCCAGGCCCCAGCCGAACACGCACAGGGCCCAGAACGACACGGGGAAGACGCCGATGCAGCAGGCCAGGACGCCGAACTGGGCCACGAAGCTCGCGAGCATGTACAGCACGATCGCCAAGGCGTAGTTCAGGAAGTTGCGGCGGATGAAGTCCACGTTCTCGCGCAGCTCGAAGCCTGTCGCGAAGCGCCCTGTCAGGGCGTGGCGGGTCAATGCCGCGGGAAGATAGACCATGAGCACCATCATCACGACCATGAACACGGCGTAGAACGCCAGGAAGCCGATTCCCGTCAACGCACCGAGGGCCTCCGACGCCTCCTCCGATCCCTTGGCGAGCTGCGCCATGCCTCCGCCGACCACCACCACCCCGACGATCGCGACCAGGAAGGGCAGGAGCGCCCCCGCGATGTAGACGCCATAGACGCTCGCGGCGCCCCAGCCCTCGCGCAGCAGGCCGCCCAGGTCTTCCCATTCGGGCAGGGGACGTTCCTCACCTGCGGCCACGCGCCGGATGAGGCGTGTCCAATAGCCGACTGCCCACAGCGTGCCGATGACGAAGATCCCCAGGAACATCATCACGCCGCCGATGAGCATCTTCTTGATCCAGTCGGGATCGTCGAAGACGAAGCGAAAGGCGCGAGCGAAGTCCAGGGTCCCGGGCTGCGCCGAGTTCGCGGGCACCGTGCTCATGGCGACGAGGATAGCATCCCGCCGAGCCGTGGCGCCGCGGCGAGGTCTCGTCTAGAGTTCCTGCCATGCGACGACTGACTCTCGTCTTGGGCTCGTTCCTGGCGGCCACGGCGGCCTCGTTCGCCGGCGACGCGGCGTCGACACCGATCCTTCCTCCGGAGCTTCCCTGGCACGGAAAGAGCGAGGCCCTGGTCCTGGGGCCGTCCCAGGAGTGGGCCACGCCCGCGGAGAAGGGCGGCCTCCTCCGGACGCCGCGATACGACGAAACCGTCGCGTGGCTTCGGGCGCTCGAGGCCGCCGCCCCAAGACAGCTGCGCCTCCTGTCCCTCGGGAAGACGCCGGAGGGGCGAGATCTCTGGATGGTGGTGGCGTCGAAGGAGGGCGCCTTCACGCCCGAGACCCTGCGCGCCACCGGGAAGCCCACGGTGCTCGCACAGGGCGGCATCCACGCCGGGGAGATCGACGGCAAGGACGCCGGGATGATGCTGCTGCGCGACATGACCGTGCGCGGCACGCGCGCCGATCTCCTGTCCGGCGCCAATTTCCTCTTCGTGCCGATGTACAACGTCGACGGCCACGAGCGCTACACCGACCACGGGCGGATCAACCAGCGCGGTCCGATCGAGGCGGGGTGGCGGACCACGTCCCAGAACCTGAACCTGAACCGGGACTACGCCAAGCTCGACGCGCCCGAGAGCCGCGCGATGGTCCGTGCACTCGGCACGTGGCGGCCGGACCTCTACCTCGACATCCACGTGACCGACGGCGCCGACCACCAGTACGACGTCACGTTCGGGTGGAACCAGCACGAGGCGATCTCGCCGGCCATCGCCTCCTGGCTCGATGGCGTCCTCGAGCCGGCCGCGACGCGCGATCTCGAGGCCATGGGCCACGTCCCGGGTCCCCTGATCTCCCTCGTGGACGACCACGACCCTTCGAAGGGGATCGTCGACTGGACCGCGGGCCCCCGCTTCTCCACGGGGTACGGCGACGCGCGCCACCTGCCCACGATCCTCGTCGAGAACCATTCCCTCAAGCCCTACCGCCAACGGGTCCTCGGAACCTACGTGCTGCTGGAGAGCGTGCTCAGGACCGCGGCCCGGGAGGTGGCCGGCCTTCGGCGCGCCATCGCGGCCGACGCGGCGGCGCGGCCCGACCGGATTCCCCTCGAATGGAAGGCGGTCCCGTCCCCGGCGACCCTCGAGTTCAAGGCCGTGGCGTGGCGCGTGACTGCGTCGGCCATCTCCGGAGGGCCTCGGGTGGAATACCTGGGCCGGCCCGAAACGGTGCGCGTTCCTCGGCAAGGCATGGAGGTCGCGCAGGCCGTATCGCGCCCCGCCGCGTGGTGGATCCCACCGGCCTGGCCCGGCGTGATCGAGCGCCTCCTCCTCCACGGCATCGAGATGGAGCGCGTCACGGCGCCGCGCGACGTGGATGTCGAGATGTATCGGATCGAAAGCCCGAAGGTCGAATCCAATCCGTACGACCGTCTCATCTGGGTGAAGGGGACCTTCGTCACCGAGAGACGCCGCGAGCGCCTTCCGGCGGGATCGGTCCGGATCCGGGCCGACCAGCCTCTCGCGCCCCTGGCCGCGCTCCTCCTCGAGCCTGCGTCTCCCGACTCCTTCTTTGCCTGGGGGTTCTTCCCGGAGTGCCTCCAGGCCACCGAGGGCGTCGAGGGATACGTGATGGAGCCGATGGCCGAGCGGATGCTCGCGGAGAGCCCGGCGCTCAAGGCCGAGTTCGAGAAGGCCCTCGCGGCCGACGACGCGTTCGCCAAGGACCCGCAGGCGCGTCTCGACTGGTTCTATCGCCGCACGCCCTTCCGCGACGATCGCCTCCGTCTCTATCCCATCGCGCGCGAGCCCTAGTCGTATAATCCGCCGTGAATCCCGAAGTTCAACCCCTTGAAGTTCCTGGAGGCCCCGTGAAGAAGACCTTCTTCGCCTGCGTGGCGATCCTCGTCGTCGCGTCGTCGCTTTCGGCCGGGAAGGCTCCCGATGCGAAGCCCAAGAAGAAGGATCCCGGCGCCGACGTCAACACGCCGCGGGCCGACGCTCGTTCACTCTCCTTCGATCTCCATGAGGGAACGTGGCTCTCGGTCGACGTCTCTCCCGACGGCCAGACGCTCGTCTTCGACCTGCTCGGGGACCTCTACACCCTGCCGATGGCGGGTGGGGAAGCCCGGGCCCTGACGACGGGGCCGGCCTACGACACGCAGCCCCGCTTCTCCCCCGACGGCAAGACCGTCGCGTTCACGAGCGACCGCAGCGGCATCGAGAACATCTGGCTCGTCGACGCCGACGGGAAGAACCCGCGGGCCCTCACGGAAGAGAAAGACATGTACGTGCGCACCCCGGCCTGGACGCCGGACGGCACCTACGTCCTCGCGCGCAAGGAAGAGGGGAAGCGCTGGCCGACCTGGTCGTCCTGAACGCGGATCCGCTCGCCGACATCCACAACACGGCGAAGATCCGTTGGGTGATCAAGAACGGAACCGTCTACGACGCCGAGACGATGAAGGAGCTCTGGCCCGAGGAGAAGCCCCTGCCGCGCTTCTTCTGGCAGTCGGGCTCCTGATTCAGCCTGAGGTGGGCGTCCCGCGGCGGACCGCGTCGATCGTGGGCAGGGAGCCGACGTAGTCGTAGTACGGACCCAGCTTGAACTTCCGCGCGGTGTTCTGCGACGACATGTAGCGAAGCAGGCCGAAGACGGGGCGCTCAGGAGCCCACGGTCGGTCGAAGAGGCCGAAACACCAGAGGATCCCGCTGTAGGAGTTGGGGTCCCGGCCGTCGAGGGCGTACTTGTTGTTGAGGTGGACCAGGGTGGCGTAGGCCTCCGCCGGCGTCCTCGACCACTCGAGAACCTTCTTTCCCCACAGCATCCGCAGGTAGTTGTGGATCGTGCCCGTCGCCACCAGCTCCCGCTGGGCGGCGTTCCACAACGGGTCGTGTGTGGCACCTGCTTCCCAATCTTCGGGTGAGTAGACGTAGGCTCGCGGGTCCCCCGCATGAGCGCCGAGGGTCGCGAGGGCCCACGCGGGGAGCGCCGTCTCGAGACTCGCGGTGTCGGCGCGGCGTGTCCAGTGCCAGTGAAACCCCACGTCGCGCCACGTGAGGGTTTCGTCCAGAAACGCGTTCACGTCCGGATCCTCGCCGAAGTACCCCTCGCGCTTTCCGCGGTTCTGGACCCGCAGCTCGTCGGGCGCCCACTGGCCCGTCGTGGCGAGAACCGCTTCCACGATCTCCTCGACGGAGACGTGGCCGAAATGGAGATACGGCGAGAGCCCGCTGGCGTGGCCGTTCGCGGGAGCACGCGGTTCCGAGCGCTCTTCCGAGTAGCCACGCAGACGCCTCTTCAGGAAGGCGCCGAGCCGGGCCCGAGCCGCCGTGGACCCGCCCGGCATCCCCGGAACGGGCGGGACCGACGAGTCCAGCGGCAGCACGTCGACGAAGGCGGCCACATCGGTGGCCGCCCAGGGCTCGAAGGGCGGCGGGACCTTCTTCGTGAGGGCCCCGCCGAAGGCCGGCTTGGCCTCGGCCCGGTTTTCCCAAGCCTCGGCGAAGGCCTTGTGAAGGCGCGGCCGCAGGTGCGCCGCGGCCGAGACGGCGGGACCGAGAAGCGCCAGCGGCACGATGCCGTTCCCGTCCACGGCGAAGACCGGAACATCGGCGCGCTTCGCGAGGGCCGCGGTCTGGCCCGGGACGATGAAGCACGGGAAATCGTCGGTGACCACGAGGGCCGCTCGCTTGGCGAGATCGTGGACGAGGTGCCCCGCCCGCCGGTCCGGCGTTTCGACGAAGGGCCAATAGTTGAGCCCGAGACGCGCGGCGGCCAAGGCGTTGTCGCGCATGCCCTCGAGAACGAAGCGATGGAGCCGCCGACTCGCCCACGGGTAGTCGAGCCGCAGCCCCTCGTAGATCACGAGCGGCTTGCCGAGCTCCTTGGCGCAGCGGAGCGAGTAATCGAGGGCGTGGTTCCGGGCCAGGCGGCGGTAGGCCTGCATCCAATAGAGCACGTACTCGCCGCGCGAGTTGGTCCCGGCGCCGTTCAGCCGCCGCAACCGCGCCTCGCGATAGCTCACGGCGGCAGTCTATCGGGTGTAGGATCAGCTCCCAAAGAACCTCCGATTCAAGAAGCCCCGACCGCAAACAAACAAGGAGACGCTCAAGAATGAAGATCGCGAAGACTCTCGCGCTGGGTGTGGTCTGTGCCCTGGCTGCGGCCAGCGCCCAGGCGCAGGTCCAGCCCAAGCAGTTCGTCCACGTCCTCACCATCCACGCCAAGCCCGAAGGCGCCTTGGACTACGAGGCGTTCGTGAAGAAGGTCATCGCCGCAGGCGACAAGATCGGACAGACCCAGCGCATGATCACCTACCAGGTCACCACTGGCGGCCCCGGCTACACGTACATGCTCGCGACCTACTTCGACAAGTGGGCCGAGACGGACGAGATCCTGTCGACGCCCGAGATCCTGAACAAGGCGCTGGGCGAGCTGGAGGGCGGCCGCGCGCTCCGGGCTGGCCGCACGAACATCGAGTCCTTCGACACCGCCGTGTACCATCTGGTGCCGGACCTCAGCACCAAGCCGAAGGCCTTCGACCCTCCGCCGGCGTACCTTCAGATGATCCGCACCCACGTGAAGCCGGAGATGATCCAGGAGTGGGAGCACCTGGTGGGGCGCTACAAGGCGGCCTCGGAGCAGATCGCCGAGACGCCGACGGCGATCCGTCGCTCTTCGGTCGAAGGGCCGATGAACGTGTACATCACGAGCAGCCCCTACAACAAGGCTGCCGAGCGCGACGCGTGGCCTTCGTTCGTGGACATTCTGAAGAAGGCCTACGGCGAGGAGGAGGCGCGCGCCATGAACGCGCGCCGCGGCGCGTGCACCGAACGTTCGGAGGCGCTCATCCTGAAGTTCCGGCCCGACCTCAGCCGGCTGGGCAAGTAGTCGTCTTCGTCGTGTCCGGGGGCGGGTGCCAACCGGCGCCCGCCCAATCTCCCGGTCACGGCGCCAGCCCGGCAGGGTCCACCGCTCCTCCGTATTGAGCGACGACGGCCGCGGCCACGCGCGCGATGGCGTCGCGCTGCGCCTCGCTCGTCCCGCGGTGGTGACCGGTGAACACCACGAGCACGATGGGCTGGCCCTTGACCCACAGGATCCCGGCGTCGTTGGCCACCCAGGGCTGGCCGTCCCCCGTCTTGTGGGCGAGGACGACGCCGTCGCCGAGGTAGCGCGGGAAGCGGTCGTTGACCTGCTGCTTCTTCAGGATCGCCAGCATCTGCTCGCTGGACGACTTCGAGACCAGCTCGCCGCGCGCCATGAGCGTGAACAGACGGCCCATGTCACGCGCCGTGCTGCGACCGAAGTAGAGGCCCGTGTCCTCGATCACGTGGCGGAAGGCCTCGCCGACCCTCCGGTTCGGCTGGGCCTCGAAGGGGAACTCCACGGTCCGGTCTCCGCTGGCGCTCGCGTAGGCCGGGTCCAACCGGCTGAGCCACAGCCGGTCCCAGTCCAGGTCGGCGAAGCGGATCCTCGTGTCGTGCAGCCCCAGGCTCTCCATGTGGCGCGTCACGGCGTCGCGTCCGACCAGATCGCCCAGGGCGTCGGTGGCCTCGTTGTCGCTGATGATGATCATCAGGGTGAGCAGGTCCTTGAGGGTGGGCTGGAGCCCCGGGTCGAGGCCGTAGAGGACGCCCGAGGGGATGCGGCGCTGATCGAGCCGCAGCGGGATGCGGTCCGCGAGCGACAGCTTGCCCTCCTTCACGCGCTGCATCACCGTGGCCATGATCGGGACCTTGATGACGCTGAAGGTCTCGTAGGCCGAGTCGGCGTCGACGGCCAGGGTGTCGCCCGTCGCGAGGTTCTGCACGTAGACGGCCATCCGCCCGTCGAAACCCTCGCGGATCGCGCGGACCTTCGCCTCCAGCGATCCGGCCGGGGCGCCGCCCAGCGGGCAGCTCGGCGGCGACGGCGTCGAGGAGCGCCGTGTTGCGGGCGAGGGCAGCGGCCACCAGGGCGGCCTGGTCACGGGCGCGCCCCCAGTCGCCCGCCTCGGCCGCTTCGGTGATCCCCGGCAGCGTCATGGCGGCGTAGGTGTAGCGTGGCGCGTACAGCAGGTGCTTGAACCAGGGACGGCCTGGAATTCCCTCGGGCCGGAGCCAGTTCTGCTCGAATTCCCGGAAGCGGCGGTTCACGCGAACCAGGAGGTCGCCCGACAGCGCGCCCGAGGCCACGGCCGATTCGAGGCGCGGACCCAGGCGGCGCGCGGCCGCGCGCAGACCGCGCGTCTTCTCGACGAGGGCCGGAATGTCCAGATTCGGGGTCGCGCCCTCGATGTCCGCGAGGCGGGCGACGAAGTCGCGGATGGCGGCGCCGTAGGCGTCGAAGTCGAAGGGCAGGACGTCGGCGTTGGCCAGGCGCAGGGCCATCGCCCCCCAGAATCGGGCCATGAGGGCGTGGTACTTGAAGCCGGGATCGCCGAAGTGCGAGACCCAGTAGTGGGTGTCGTAGGCGGAGTGATAGACGCCGTAGGGGCCGTGGAAGTCCATCTCGACGACGGGCAGGCCGACGTAGTTGATGAAGACCGTGTGGTCCGAGCCGCTGCCGATCTTGGTGGTGCACGAGGGCCTGATCGGGGAGGGTGCCGCCCGCCGGTCCGGGCTCGGGCGTCTCCGGCTTGCGCCAGGCCTCGTAGAGGGACGTGCCCGAAGGGTCGGCGAGCTCCTTCGTCAGCTCCACGATCATGGGGGCCAGGGAGCCCACGGCGCTCAGCGACAGCCTGGGGCCCGAGGCCGCCGAGTCCACGTTGAGGTAGGCGACGGCCTTCTGCTTGAGCTCGCTCGCGAACTGCTCGCCCCATTCGGTCGAGCCCGTGAGCGTGACTTCCTCGCCGTCCCAGCTGCAGAACACCAGCGTCCGCTTCGGGCGCGATGCCCTGCTGCTTGAGCTGGCCCAGCGCCCGGGTCATCTCCATCATGGCCGCGGTCCCGCTGCTCGGGTCCACGCCCCCGAACACCCACGCGTCGCGGTGGTTGCCGAGCACCACCCACTCGTCGGGCTGCTCGCCGCCGCGGATGCGGCCTTCCACCACGTAGTAGGGCTGGATCTCGGTGGCCATGTCCACCTTGACGTGGAGTTTCGCGACCTCGCCTCCGAGGTGGTACTCGATGGGCAGGGCGCCCTTCCAGGGCTGCGGCGCCATCGGACCGCCCAGCTTCTCCAGGATGGGCTGCATGTCGCGATAGGACAGCGCCACGGCCATGATCTTCGGAACGGAGACGGCCTCCTCCACCGGGATGCGATGGGCGCCCGGCGTCGACGCCCAGCCCGGCGTCAGCGGGTCCCCGGGCACGATGTAGTCGTAGGCGATGCCGCCGCGCTGCACGTGGCTCGCGGGTCCCCACGGCCCCTCGGGGAAGACCTTGCCCTTCGTGTAGCCGTCCTCCGCCGGGTCCGAGTACACGAGCATGGCGGCGGCGCCCTCGCGCTCAGCCGTCAGTGCCTTGAAGCCGCGATAGCTGTAGGGGTTCGAGTAGCGGACGACCACGATCTTGCCGCGCGGGTCGATGCCGTTCTGGCGCAGGACGTCGTAGTCCGCGGGGTTGCCGCTGTTCGCGTAGACGACGGGCGCCGTGACCTCTCCCGAGGCCGAGAAGGAGAGCCAGGCGCCCGAGACCTCGGGTTTCGCCGTGTCCGGATCTTCCTTGTAGGGATCCTCGCGGAGGGTCGGCACGTAGGCGACGGGAGCCACCATCTCGACCTGCACCTGGCGCGGGTTGGAGCCCAGCACGTCGTAGCGGCGGACGACCACGTCCTCGAGCCCCTGCGCCGTCCACTGGTCGGCGACGTACTGGGCCAGCTCGTTGTTGCGCTTGGACCCGGCGGGGTGCGGCTCCGACGTGAAGGTGCGGTGCCACGCCCGCGCCCCCTCGGGGGTGGGGATGGCCACGTAGCGGGCCTCGATCTCGCGCTGCCGCACGGCGCTTCCGGGCGCGAAACCCAGCATGCCCCGAGGCGCGTCCGTGGGGGCAACCGTGCCCGCCACGAGAAGCAGACCGACGAACAGCAAGACCATCCGAGGCCAGCGGCCCCTCGAATCCCTCGCGACGTCACTCTCGTCCATGCGGCCCATGCTCGCCTCCGGGTGACGTTGGCAACCTCGAGGAGACTACAGCGCCGCCTCCGGGCATTCCACCCTCGCGCAGGGAGTCCCTGTTGACGCGGGGCGTGCGTCGCGTTGACCGGCCGGCGCGCGCCGCATAGCATCGTGGCTCCTCAGGGGGCCCCCAGCCGATGATCGGTCAATCGTTCTCGCACTACAGGATCACGAAGAAGCTCGGCAGCGGCGGCATGGGCGTCGTCTACGAGGCCGAGGACTCTCAGCTGGGGCGCCACGTGGCCCTCAAGTTCCTGCCTCCCGAGCTGGCCAAGGACGCGGGCGCGCTCGAGCGCTTCCAGCGCGAGGCGCGCGCGTCGTCGGCGCTCAACCACCCCGGCATCTGCACCGTGCACGCCATCGAGCAGCACGAGGGGCAGCACTTCATCGTGATGGAGCTGCTGGAAGGCGAGACGCTCGCCGCGCGCCTCGGCCGCGGCGCCCTGGACCTGGAGCCGCTCCTGGAGCTGGCGATCCAGGTCGCCGACGCGCTGGAGTCGGCTCACTCCAAGGGCATCGTCCACCGGGACCTGAAGCCGGCCAACATCTTCCTGAACACGCGCGGCCAGCTGAAGATCCTGGACTTCGGCCTGGCGAAGATCGAGCGCGGGCGAGGGGGCGACACCGGCGGCGACGCCCTCTCCGACGCACCGACGGCCGCGCATTCGAACCCCCTCACCCAGGCCGGGTCGACGATGGGAACGGCGTCCTACATGTCGCCGGAACAGGCGCGCGGGCAGCTCACGGACGCGAGGACCGACCTCTTCTCCCTGGGCACGGTCCTGTACCAGATGGCCACCGGCAAGGTGCCCTTTCCGGGGGAGACCTCGGCAGTGATCTTCGACGCCATCCTCAACCGCGATCCCTCGCCGCCGAGCCTCGTCAACGTCGCTTTGCCCGCGGACCTCGACCGCATCCTGGGAAAGGCCCTGGAGAAGGACCGCAACCTCCGCTACCAGCATGCCGGGGACCTCAAGACCGACCTGATGCGCCTCAAGCGCGACGCCTCGTCGGGAGGGCGCAGGGCTGCGGAGCTGGGCGATTCGCGGGGCGGCGCCGGCAAGCCCGCCGAAAAGTCGATCGCGGTCCTCTATTTCGAGAACATGAGCGGCGTGAAGGAGGACGAGTACCTGCGCGACGGCGTGACCGAGGACATCATCACGGAGCTGCTGAAGATCAAGGAGCTCAAGATCTTCTCCCGGCCCACGGTCCTGACCTTTCGCGATCGGCCGGTGACGGCGCTCCAGATCGGCCAGCAGCTCGGCGCCGCGTTCGTTCTCACCGGCAGCCTGCGGCGCGCCGGCAACCGCCTGCGGATCAACGCGCAGCTCGTGGACACGAAGACGGACTTCCCCCTGTGGTCCGAGCGCTACGACCGCGAGATGCAGGACGTCTTCGAGGTGCAGGACGAGATCGCCCGCAAGATCGCCGCGGCGCTGCGGGTCACGCTGTCGCCCCAGGAGAAGGAGGCGCTGGCGGCCCGGCCGACCGACAACCTCCAGGCCTACGACCAGTACCTGCGGGGCAAGAGCTTCACGAGGCGGCTGACCCGACAGGACCTCCAGTTTGCCCTGCAGATGTTCGAGAACGCCGTCGCCCTCGATGCGGGCTTCGCCCTCGCCCACGCCGCCATCGCCCACGTCTGCGCCCAGTACCACTTCCACTACGAGAGCGTGCCCGCGTGGATAGAGCGGGCCGAAGCAGCGGCCGACCGGGCCGCCGCCCTGGTGAAGGACGCGCCCGAGGTACAGGTCGCCCAGGGATGGATCCTCTACGCGAAGGGAGACCACGAGCGGGCCGTCCGCCTGGCCGAGACCGCCATCGAGCGCAAGCACGACTGCGAGGGCGCCTACTACCTGATCCTCCGCGCGATGTTCGCCGCGGGGCGCTATCACGACGTCGCGCGCATCACCGACGCCGCCCTCGAGGCCAGCGGCAACGACTACAACGTTTACGTGCCCATCACCAACTCCCTGGCCGCACTCGGCAAGAAGGAGACCCTCGAGAACGTCCGCCAGCGCGAGATCTTCGCCCTCGAGACCCACCTGAAGACGGTGCCCGAGGACGGCCGCGCCCACACCCTGCTGGCCGCCGACTACGCGGCGGTGGGGCGGACGGAGGAGGCGACGCGCGAGGCGAACCTCGCCATGGCCCTGCGTCCCAACGATGCGACGGTGCTGTACAACGCCGCCTGCACCTTCTGCCTGATGGGCATGAGGACCGAGGCCCTCACGGCCCTGGGCAAGGCGTGGAGCGCCGGCTTCACCGACGCGAACTGGACGCGCCGCGATCCGGATCTCACGCCCCTCCACGGGGAGCCCGAGTTCGAGCGGCTGTACCCGCCCACCGGGGGCGGCGACTAGGGTCAGCTGCGTCCGACGCTTCGCATATACTCGCCGCAGCCTGCGAGACGCGATGCCCCTCCTTCCCGGAACCCACCTGGGTCCGTACGAGATTCTTGGCCCTCTCGGGGCCGGGGGGATGGGTGAGGTCTACCGCGCTCGCGACGCGCGCCTCGCCCGTGAGGTCGCGATCAAGGTCCTGCCGCCCAGCTTCTCCCAGGACGCGGATCGGCTGCGGCGGTTCGAGCACGAGGCCAAGGCCACGGGCGCTCTCAACCACCCCAACATCCTCGCGGTCTACGACACGGGGCATGCCGCCGGCGCGCCCTACGTCGTCTCGGAGCTGCTCGACGGTGAGACGCTGCGCGACCGCGTGGCCGGCGGCCCGCTGCCCGTGCGCAAGGCGATCGAGATCGGCGCCCAGATCGCGCGAGGCCTGGCCGCCGCCCACGAGAAAGGCATCGTCCACCGCGACCTGAAGCCGGAGAACGTCTTCGTCACCCACGAAGGCCACGTCAAGATCCTGGACTTCGGCCTGGCGAAGCTGACGCAGGTCGAGGTCCAGCGAGGAGAGCCAATCACCGACGCGGACTCGGCAGACCGATCCGGGAGTCGTGCTCGGGACAGCCGGCTACATGTCGCCGGAGCAGGTGCGCGGCGCCGCGGTGGACCACCGCTCCGACATCTTCTCGCTGGGCACGGTGCTGTACGAGATGCTCTCGGGCCAGAGGGCCTTCAAGAAGGAGACCTCGGCCGAGACGATGGCCGCGATCCTGCGCGAGGACCCGCCGGAGCTCACCGCGTCGAACCCGGCTCTGCCTCCAGCCCTCGAGCGGATCGTCGTCCACTGCCTCGAGAAGAACCCGCAAGAGCGTTTCGCTTCGGCCCGAGACCTCGCCTTCGACCTCGAGTCCCTGTCGGAAAGGTCCGGCGCAGCGACTGCGACAACGGGTCAACGATCGGGATCGCGTGGCCGGCGAGCGATGCTGGCCGCGGCCTGGCTCCTCTCAATCGCGGCGGCGGCAGGCGTCGCGCTCCGGCTCGGCCAGCGCGCGAACGCGCGGCCTGAGCCTCGGTACACGCAGCTCAGCTTCGGCCATGGCGACGTGTCCCGCGCGTACTTCTCTCCGGATGGATCCTCCATCGTCTACTCGGCTCGCTGGAACGGCAGCACCCCGAAGGTCTACTCGATGCGTCTCGACTTTGCCGTCGAGCAGGCGCTGGGCCTCGACGGGGACGTCGTCGGCGTCGCGGCCGGCGAGGTCGCCTTCCTCCGCAGCGACGGGACCTTGGCGCGCGCGCCCCTTTCGGGAGGGGGCGCACGAGACGTGGCGCAGGGCGTGATCGATGCCGCCTGGTCGCCGGACGGAGCGCGCTTCGCGATCGTTCGCCGCGCAGGCGCGAAGCACGTTCTGGAGTACCCGATCGGGACGGTCCTCCGTGAGACCAACGGCGACTTCAGCAGGCTCTGCATCTCGCCCGATGGTGCCCACATAGCCACGATCGAGCGGCAGGGTGTGGGCGTCGTCGGCGGATGGGTCACCGTCGTGGACGCGGGTGGGGCAAGGCACTTGACCGAGGGTTTGATCCTCGACAGCTCCAACCCGGTATGGTCCCCCGACGGCCGGGAGATCTGGTTCAGCGTAGACGACGCCGGCGACCTGTCGATCCGTGCCGTTTCACTCGCCGGTCATGAACGGCTCCTGATGAAGTCGGCCGCCTCGTCCCACCTTCAGCAGGCATTCAAGGACGGCCGCGTGCTGCATGAGCCTCGGTGAGTCTCGACGGCACGTGGCAGGCCTGGCTTCCGGTGAGCACGTCGAGCGCGACCTGACGGTGCGGGGCTACTCCCAGGGCTGGGATATTTCGGAAGACGGACGACGCTACGTGATCTCGGATGACATCGGCGGCCGCAAGGAATCGGCCTTCCTCGGTAGCCTGGACGGATCGCCGCTCGTCCGGCTGGGCATTGGTGTGCCCAACTCCCTTTCCCCGGACGGTCGCTCTGTGGTCGCCTGGAAGGACACATCAGAGGGTATCGGGACTTTCCTGGTCATCCTTCCGACTGGAGCCGGCGAGCCGCGCGACGTTCCACGAGGCACCGTGCGCTCGTACCTCGACGCGCGGTTCTTTCGGGATGGCCGCCGCCTGCTGCTCAGTGCCAACGAAGAGAATCGACCACGACGGATGTTCGTCCAGGATCTCCCCGACGGCGTGCCGAAAGCGGTGACTCCGGAAGGCATTGCCACGGAGTACGCGTTCACCACACCGGACGGCGCCTGGGTTCCGGCTGGGGGTGACTACGATGCGGCACCCTTCCAGCTCTATCCCGTCGCGGGCGGAGAGCCCCAGGTGATTCGTGGCCTCGAAAAAGGGGATCAACCCATTCGCTTCAGCGCCGATGGCAGGCGGCTCTTCGTCCGCTCCGGCTACGCGTCCGACAGCGCACGGGCACACATCGCCATCCTCGATCTCGAGACTGGTCGCAAGGAGCCTTGGAAGACGCTGCAGCCGTCCGACCCTGCCGGCGTGACTGACGTCGAGCTCGCCTACCCCACTCCCGACGGGCGCGCCTACATATACGAGTACCGCCGCACGCTGTCCGATCTCTTCCTGGTCGAGGGGCTGAAGTAGCGCTTCGTCCGCGAGGGCGCGCCACCACCGACCCCCACTCCTCATATGGGACAATGTGGCATGGACAATCAGTACACGGGCGTCTTTGAGCAGGTCGGCGAGTGGTGGATCGGATACGCTGAAGAACTGCCCGGTTGCAACGTGCAGGAACGCACACAAGCGGAGGCTCGCGAAAGCCTGAAAGAAGCCATTCACTTGATCGTGAATGCCAACCGGGAGTTGGCCAGGCGCGAAGCGGAAGGTCATCAGGTCGTTCGAGAGCCGCTGGCCGTCTCGTTTGAATGAAACGGACGGAGTTGATCCGTCACCTGGCATCACAGGGCTGCCAATTGCTGCGAGAAGGCGGCCGTCACTCCATCTACTGGAATCCCACGAACCGCAAGACCAGTGCCGTCCCCCGGCACTCGGAGATTCTCGAGCCCGTGGCCAATCGCATCTGCAAGGATCTCGGAATAGGTCGGCCGGGCGAATAGTCTCGCCAAGTCCGTTCGCGGCCGCAGATGCCGTTGTCGTTGACAGGCGCGGCGGCGCCGCGTAACGTCGCTGCCCATCATGGGATCGGCGGGGAACGGCGGAAAGACGCTCTTGCAGCGCGTGCTCACGAGCCGCGTCTACGACGTAGCGCGCGAGACGCCCACTCGATGAAGCCCCGCGCCTCTCGCGGCGGCTCGGAAACAACGTCTTCCTGAAGCGCGAGGACCTGCAGCCGGTCTTCAGCTTCAAGCTCCGCGGGGCCCACAACAAGATCGCTCACCTCCCGGAAGCCGTGCGGGCGAAAGGCGTGATCACGGCCAGCGCGGGGAACCACGCCCAGGGCGTCGCGTACTCGGCGCGCCACCTGGGCGTCCGCGCCGTGATCGTGATGCCGAAGACGACCCCCGAGATCAAGGTGGACGCGGTGCGGAGCCTCGGGGCCGAGGTCGTCCTCGCGGGGGACAACTACTCCGAGGCGAAGGACCACTGCGACCACCTCGTGGCCGAGAGCGGCCTCGCCTTCATCCCTCCTTTCGACGACCCCTTGGTGATCGCGGGGCAAGGGACGATCGGCGAGGAGATCCTGCGCCAGAGCCACGGCCGGCTCTCGGCCGTCTTCGTTGCGGTCGGTGGGGGCGGTCTGATCGCCGGCATCGCGGGATACATCAAGGCCCTCATGCCCGAGGTGAAGGTCATCGGCGTCGAGCCCTTCGAGGCCGACGCCATGTACCGCTCTCTCGAGGCGGGCCGGCGCGTGCGCCTGGACGACGTCGGCATCTTCGCCGACGGCGTCGCTGTGCGCGAGGTGGGGGAGGAGACGTTCGCCATCGCGCAGGAGAGCGTCGACTGCGTCGTGCGCGTCTCCAATGACGAGATCTGCGCCGCGATCAAGGACGTCTTCGACGACACCCGCAGCATCATGGAGCCGGCAGGGGCCTTGTCGGTGGCGGGGATGAAGGCCTGGGTCGAGCGCGAAGGCGTGCGCGACCAGGATCTCGTCGCGATCCTCTCCGGCGCCAACATGAACTTCGACCGCCTCGGCTTCGTGGCCGAGCGGGCGGAGCTGGGGGAGTCGCGCGAGGCGTTGCTCGCGGTCACGATCCCGGAGCGACCGGGTGCCTTCCAGGAGTTCTGCGCCGTCATCGGACGCAAGGTCATCACGGAGTTCAACTACCGGCTGAGCGGCCGCGCCCAGGCCCACATCTTCGTGGGCCTGCGCACGGCCTCGCGCCAGGATGCCGCCGACTTGGCGTCGGCCCTCATTGCCCGGGGATACGACACCGCGGACCTCTCGGAGAACGAGACCGCCAAGCTCCACGTGCGCCACATGGTCGGGGGCCGCGCGCCCGGCGTGAAGAACGAACGGCTCTACCGCTTCGAGTTCCCGGAGCGGCCGGGGGCGCTCCTCCAGTTCCTGGAGACGCTGGGTGGGCGCTGGAACATCAGCCTCTTCCACTATCGGAACCACGGGTCGGATTTCGGCCGTGTCCTGGCCGCGTTCGAGGTGCCCGACGCCGACCACGACGCTTTTCACGCGTTCCTCGACCGGCTCGGCTATCGCTACACTCCCGAGCCGGACAACGCGGCCTACGCGCTTTTCCTGGCAGGGTAGTTGTCGCAGACTGGGGAGACCATGACCGAAGACCGACGCAGCCAGCTCATCACCGACGGTGCCCAGCGGTCGCCGAACCGCGCGATGCTGCGGGCCGTCGGGTTCGGCGATGCCGACTTCACGAAGCCGATCATTGGAGTGGCCAACGCCTACAGCAACCTGACGCCGTGCAACATGGGCCTCGACGACCTGGCCGAGCGCGCCCAGGCCACGCTCCGGAAGGCGGGCGCCATGCCCCAGGTCTTCGGCACGATCACCGTCAGCGACGGGATCTCCATGGGGACCGAGGGGATGAAGTACTCCCTCGTCTCCCGCGAGGTCATCGCCGACTCCATCGAGACCGTCTGCAACGCCCAGAGCATGGACGCGGTTCTCACCATCGGCGGCTGTGACAAGAACATGCCCGGCGCCCTCATGGCCATCGCCCGGCTCAACATCCCGGCCATCTTCGTCTACGGCGGCACCATCAAGCCCGGGCATCACGCGGGGCGCGACCTGACGATCGTCAGCGTCTTCGAGGCGGTGGGGGAGCACGCCGCCGGGAAGATCGACGCGGCGGAGCTTCTCGAGATCGAGCGCAAGGCCTGTCCGGGTGCCGGTTCGTGCGGCGGCATGTTCACGGCCAACACCATGTCGTCGGCCATCGAGGCGCTCGGGCTGAGCCTCCCCGGCTCGTCGACGATGGCGGCCGAGGACGACGAGAAGTCGGACAGCACCGCGGCGTCGGCACGGGCGCTGGTCGAGGCGGTGCGGAAGCGGCTGCTGCCGCGGCAGATCCTGACCCGCGAGGCGTTCGAGAACGCGATCACGGTGGTCATGGCCACGGGTGGCTCGACCAACGCGGTGCTCCATCTCATGGCCATCGCCCACTCGGCCGGCGTTCCCCTCGAGCTGGACGACTTCGAGCGCATCCGCGCGCGGGTCCCCGTCCTTTGCGACCTCAAGCCCTCGGGCCGATACGTCGCGACCGATCTCCACAAGGTCGGCGGCATCCCGCAGGTCATGAAGATGCTCCTTTCCCACGGCCTGCTCCACGGCGACGCCCTGACGATCACCGGCCAGACCCTGGCCGAGAGCCTCAAGGACGTACCGGCCGAGCCTCGCGCCGACCAGGACGTGATCCGTCCCTGGGATCGGCCGCTCTACGCGCAGGGCCACCTGGCGATCCTGCGCGGGAACCTCGCGACCGAAGGCGCCGTCGCGAAGATCACCGGCGTCAAGAAGCCGCGCATGACGGGTCCGGCGCGCGTGTTCGAGTCGGAGGAGCGCTGCCTCGAGGCGATCCTGGCAGGGAGGATCAAGGCGGGCGACGTCGTGGTGATCCGCTATGAGGGACCGAAGGGCGGCCCCGGGATGCGCGAGATGCTGTCGCCCACGTCGGCGATCATCGGCGCAGGCCTCGGCGATTCCGTCGGCCTCATCACGGACGGCCGATTCTCGGGCGCGACGTACGGCATGGTCGTGGGCCACGTCGCCCCCGAGGCCGCGGTCGGAGGCACGATCGCCCTCGTGAAGGAAGGGGACCCCATCACGATCGACGCCGAGAACCGCCTCTTGCAGCTCGACGTCCCCGAGGACGAGATCGCCCGCCGCCGCGCGGCCTGGAAGGCCCCGGCGCCGCGCTACACGACCGGCGTCCTGGCCAAGTACGCGAAGCTCGTCTCGAGCAGCAGCGTCGGGGCCGTCACGGACTGACGGATCGCGGCCGCGCCGTCGCCTTGGAGCAAATGAACCATCTGGGCCAGTTCGCTCGACGCTGCGGGAATCCAGCTCGGCCGCTCTCGATTCTTGATCAAGGATATTGATCGAGAACATTGCGCTAGATCAAAGATCATCAAGAATACTGCTTGACGGGGCCGACATTCCCCCTGTACCGTTCGCGACAATTCATACCGTCGAGCCTTCATAGCGCATCGGACCTCAACGCGCAGTCTCTTCACCGTACCGACGATCGCAGCCCACCGAACTCATGGTTTCAGCGAGCCTTCTGGACGTCGCGCGCGAGAACGCGTCAGATCGAGCGAGGTATGCCGTGCGGACGGTCCTCGCCAAGAGCGGGAGAACCCGATGACTGAGGGCCACGAGGGCGCCACCCACGATACGGAGGAGCTGGGATTCTGGCGCAAGTACGTTTTCTCCCTCGACCACAAGGTCATCGGTATCCAGTACACGATCACAGGCCTGACGTTCCTGTTCCTCGGCTTCTGCCTGATGATGCTCATGCGTTGGCAGCTGGCGTTTCCCGGAGTGGCGGTGCCCATCCTCGGCAAGCTGTTCGGCGAGAACCGCATGCCCGGCGGCATCATGCTCCCCGAGTTTTACAACCAGCTGGGCGCGATGCACGGCACGATCATGGTGTTCCTGGGCGTCGTGCCGCTGGGCGTGGGGGGATTCGGAAACTACCTCGTGCCGCTGCAGATCGGCGCTCCCGACATGGCGTTCCCGCGGCTCAACATGGCGAGCTACTGGTTCCTGTTCCTCGGCGGCGTGACGATGTTCCTGAGCTTCTTCGTCCCGGGCGGCTCGGCGCAGTCCGGCTGGACGTCGTACCCGCCCCTTTCGGTGATCTCCGAGGGGAACGGACAGACTTTCTGGCTCGTGGGGATGGTCTTCCTCATCACATCATCGCTCCTGGGTTCCATCAATACCATCACCACCATCATCCAGCTCCGGGCCAAAGGGCTGACGTTCATGCGCCTGCCTTATTTCGTCTGGGCGCAGTTCGTGACTGGCGTGCTCCTGCTCCTGGCCATGCCTCCCCTCGAGGTGGCGGGGATCCTGCAGCTCATGGACCGAGTGGCCAAGACGAGCTTCTTCCTCCCCAGCGGCCTGGTCGTGAGCGGCCAGGTCCTGGCGGTGAGCGGTGGCGGCAGCCCGGTTCTCTACCAGCACCTCTTCTGGTTCCTGGCCCACCCCGAGGTGTACGTGCTGCTCCTGCCGGCCATGGGCATCGTTTCCGAAGTCATCTCCAACAATACGCGGCGGCCACTCTGGGGCTATCGCGTCCTGGTGGGATCGGCGTTGTTCCTGGGCTTCATGTCCTTCGTGGTCTGGGCACACCACATGTACATCACGGGAATGGGGACCACGATCTCGGTCTTTTTCCAGACCACCACCATGATCATCTCGGTCCCGTCGGTGGTGATCCTGACGGCGCTGATCCTGACGCTCCACGGCGGCTCCATCCGCTTCACGACCCCGATGCTCTTCGCACTCGCCTTCATCCCCATGTTCGGCATCGGCGGGCTCACCGGTTTGCCTCTCGGTCTCAGCGCCACGGACGTCCCTCTCCACGACACTTACTACGTCATCGGCCACTTCCACTACGTCGTGGCCCCGGGCTCGATCTTTGGCCTGTTTGCCGGCGTCTACTACTGGTACCCGAAGGTCACCGGCCGTCGTCTGAACGAATTCCTGGGCAAGCTGCACTTCTGGCCCAGCCTCTTGTGCATGAACGGAATCTTTCTCCCGATGCTGATTCAGGGCCTGGCGGGGATGCAGAGGCGGCTTTACAACGGCGGGCTCGATTACGCCCACGCCCAACCGGTGCTGTACCTCCACAAGGTGATCTCGTTCTCGGCCTGGGGCCTGGCCCTGTCCCAGATACCGTTCATCATCAACTTCTTCGGGACCCTCCGGAAGAAGGCCACCCACGAGGAGAATCCCTGGCAGGCCACGACGTTGGAATGGGCGGCGCCATCTCCTCCGCCCCACGGCAACTTCGCGACCGTGCCGGAAGTCTTCCGCGGCCCCTACGAGTACAGCGTGCCGGGCTGCGCCGAAGATTATCTGCCGCAGTTCGCTGCCGTCGGCCCCGCCACGGCCGCCACCTAGGTCTGCGCCGAGGAGGATCTCGATGTCCGCATCGACGCTCATCCCGTACACGGTAGAGGCGAGAACCGACACCGGCCTCAACAACGTCAAGATCGGCATCTGGCTTTTCCTGGCCTCCGAGGTGATGCTGTTCGGCGGCCTGTTCGCCGCCTACATCCTGTTGCGCAACGGAGCCGCTCAGTGGCCCCTGGGCGCGTCGATCCTGAGCGTGCCCATGGCCGCGGGCAACACCCTGGTGCTGATCTCCTCGAGCGTCACGATGGTCATGTCGTGGGCCTCCCTGGTGCGAAAGGACTTCGGGAAGTTCCGCCTCTTCATGGGCCTCACGGTGGTCTTGGGCTTGGTCTTCATGGTCATCAAGTCCACCGAGTACAGGGCCAAGTTCCACCACGAGCTGTTCCCGCGCACCAGCACTTTCCTGGCCATCTATTTCACCCTCACCGGGCTCCACGCGATCCACGTCCTCGGGGGAATGGTCGTGAACGCATACCTGTGGGGTCCCGGCTCGGCCATGTGGAAGACCGAGCCCCTGCGCTTCACCAACCGTGTAGAGGCGGCGGGCTTGTTCTGGCACTTCGTCGATCTCGTATGGATCTTCCTGTTTCCGATTCTCTACCTGCTCTAGTAGGGGGATCGCCATGACCTCCGAACACACCGAAGACCATCCTGACGCGGCTCACGTGGACCGCCATGTGCGGGCGTACATCACCGTCTTCGTCGTCCTGATGGTGCTCACCCTGCTGACCGTATGGGTCTCGTCCCTGAGGCTCGGCATCCGGCTGGCGGTGACGGTGGCCCTGGGGATCGCCACGGTCAAGGCCTCGCTCGTGGCCGGCGTCTTCATGCACCTCAGCACCGAGAAGAAGCTGATCGTCGTAGGCCTTGCCCTCACCGCCTTCTTCTTCCTGGTGTGCCTGCTCGTGCCGGGCGTGAGCGACATGCTGAACAACAGGCTCTGACATGTCCCTGAAGGCCTTCCACATCTTCTTCATAGTGCTCTCGACCAGCCTGTCCCTCGGCTTCGGCGTCTGGTCCTTCCAGAATCTCGAACCGCAAAGCGGCCTGCGCCTGGCCTTCGGCATTGGCGGCTTGCTGGCGGCGGCCGGCCTGGTCGGCTACGGCTCCTGGTTCGTGCGCAAGATGCGCGATCCGAAACAGCCGTGACGAGCGTGCTGATGGCGTGCGGAGTCTGTTTCGGCAACTCCGATTCCGACATGGCCCACGGCGTTCGCCTGTCTGTGCTGTTCCTCCTGGTTCTGACCTACCTGGTAATGGGCGGAGGCGTGGCCGCCTTCTTCTATTCGCGTAACCGCGCCAAGGCGGGACATCGCGTGGCGCAGATCGGCTCGGTCGAACCGGCAGAGAGGAGCGAATCGGCCAATGCTTAGGTACCTGGGCCTTCCGGAACTCGCGTCCGAGCACGGCGGCAAGATCGACGAGATGCTCGTCCACCTGCACATCTCCATGCTGGTGATGTTCCTCGGTTGGGGGGCCTTCTTCGTGTACCTCGTCTTCCGCTACCGCAGCGGCCGCAATCCCAGGGCCAGCTACCAGGGCGTCAAAGGCACGATCCCGATGGTATTCGTGGGCTTGGCCTTCGTCGAGGAACTGATTCTGCTCTTCGGCTCGTCGATCCCCCTGTTCGCCGCTCGGAACGCCGGTCCACCCAAGGGCGAGGAGACCGTGATCGTGGAGGCGGTCGGCGAGCAGTTCGCATGGAACTTCCACTATCCGGGCCCCGACGGTGTCTTCGGGCGAACCGATCCGAAACTGATCGACAGCCAGACCAATCCCCTGGGGCTCGATCCAGCCGACGAGGCGGGGAAGGACGACATCATCACCACCAACCAGCTCCACCTGCCCCTGGGCAAGTTCGCGCTCTTACACCTGTCGAGCAAAGACGTGATACACAGCTTCTTCCTGCCCGAGATGCGCGTGAAGCAAGACGTCATACCTGGCATGACGTTCCCGGTCTGGTTCAAGCCCACGGTCAGCACCGCCCAGATGCGCGAGCGCAAGGGCAATCCCGCGTTCAACTACGAGGTAACCTGCGCCCAACTGTGCGGGCTGGGCCATGCCCGGATGCGTGGCTACCTGACCATCGACACGCCCGAGGAGTTTCAGGCCTGGCTCGTCGAACACGCCCCGAAGCCCAAGAGCGCGGAAGACAGCTTCTGGAACTAGTCGAAGTCCGGACAAGTGAAGTCAAAGCGAGGGAACGAGAAAGCGAGGTAGAGGGTGAGCCAGAAGGGTAGGACCGTGTTCCTTGCGGCCGTGGCGGTCGCCAGTCTCTGGCAGCCGCCGGTGGCCCAGGCGTTTCCGTCGTTCGCGCGGAAGTATGGCTTGAGGTGCACCGCCTGCCACGAGGCCTGGCCCGTGTTCAACGACTTCGGCCAGGCTTTCCGGGACAACGGCTATCAGCTCTCGCTCGGGAAGGACGATCCCACGACGACGCACCCCGCCTATATCCCGGTCTCGGTCCGCATCACGCCCCACTACGAGTTCAACTCCACAACCCGCCAGGACACCGATCAGGGAATGAAGAGCCTGAAGTCGGGGGGCGTGGCCGACGTTGGCATCGACCTGTTGATGGGCGGGACCCTCGGCAAGAACGTCTCCTTCCTCGTCGTGCCGACAGGCTTCACCGCCGATGACGGGGTCACGCTCGAATCGGCCTGGGTGCGCTTCAGCAACATCGGAGACTCGTCCTGGCTGAACCTGAGGCTGGGAAAGCACGAGGTCGATCTGCCCCAGTCGGCCCATCGCCCATGGAACCTGTCTAGCACCGGCTACCTGATCTACGGATACCACTCCCCGGGCGCGGCCTCCATTTACGACATGGGCGAGACCCAACGTGGCGTCGAGTGGGTCGGCCACGACCGTGGGAGTCTCAATCGCCTGGCGGTGTCCGCATTCAACGTGGAAGAGTCCCCCGGCAGCCGCAACGCATTCGACACGCCTGGGATCTACTTCCACGGCACCCATCAGTGGCTCCTCGACGGTTACGGTCTTTCCGCGGCGCGGATCGGCGTGTTCGGCTCTTACACGACCTGGCCGACCACCTCCCTCACCGCCGGGGGGGAGCCCCTCCCCGGGGAGGGAGGGGACCTCAAGGGCTCCTCGAAGTTCGGGGTGACCGCCGACCTCTGGTTCAACTCCACGACCACGCCGCTCCACGCGATCCTCGTTTACGCCCACGGCAAGGACGGCAAGGACCTGATCCCAGGTGCCACCCGGGACGGCAGCTTCAACGGCGCGTTCATGGAGCTCGGTTGGACGCCCACACTCAAGACGACGCTCTTCTACCGCTTTGACCTGGTCAGGAACTCCACGCAGGGCATCGTGGACAATCCGAAGGACCTCAACGACGAGGATGCCCACACGATCGGCCTGCGCAGGACCCTGAACTACAACAATCGAGCCGAGTACGCGATCCACGCCGAGTTCTCCACGTTACGCACCAAGCGAGCCGCCAGCGATGGCGGCGAGGTGCGCAACAACACCGCCTTCATCGGCATCGACTTCGCTTACTAGGGAGGAAACTATGAAGAAAGCGTGGATTCCTCTCGTGCTCTTGACCCTGGCCGCTACTGCGGGCGCCGACGGGGCTCCGGGCAACGCGAAGCGCGGCAAGGTCGTCTTCGAGCGTTACTGCGTCTCTTGTCACGGCGATCAGGGCGACGGCAACGGCGAGGTCGCGGAGTGGATCACCCCCAGACCGCGGGACTTCCGCCAGGGCACCTTCAAGTGGCGGTCGACGCCCTCGGGGTCGCTGCCGCTGGTGTCGGATCTCGAAAGGACGATCCGGGACGGATTGCACGGAACCTACATGCCCACCTGGTACGCGATCGGCACCCGCAATCGCCTCGACGTGATCGCCCACATCCAGACCTTCTCGGATCGCTGGGCGAAGGAGAAGCCCGCGGACCCCATCGTGATCCCGCCGCAGCCGGCGAACGACGCCGCCTCGATCGCCAAAGGCAAGGAGACGTACGAGACGGTGCAGTGCGGGCAGTGCCATGGGGACAAGGGCCGGGGAGACGGTCCGTCGGCGCCGACGCTTCGGGACGACTGGGGCCAGCCCATCAAGCCGTATGACTTCACTACCGGCAGCCTCAAGTGTGGCAATGCCCCCGAGGATGTGTACCGGGTCTTCATGACGGGGCTCAACGGGACCCCCATGCCCTCGTTCACGGATTCGATCTCGCCCGAAGAAGCTTGGCACCTGGTCCACTACGTGCTCTCGCTGCGGCAGAAGCCCTGAGGGCCTGGCCATTGGACGCGTCCTCAAGGGGTGGTGATGGAATGATAAGGGGCCGTTGAGCCCAAAGAGGGGGTCTTCATGTCTCGTTTCGCCGCAAGCGTAGCGTCCATTTTGTGCATCCTTTGTCTCGCCGGGCTGGCCTCGGCAGGATCCGTCACCGGGAAGATCACGTACGACGGCAAGGTCCCGACCTTCACGCCGCTCGACATGAACGCCGACCCGGTGTGCAAGTCCAAGCACACGACGCCCGTCATGCCCGAGGTCCTCGTGCTCGGGGACCAGAGCCGCCTGGCAAACGTCCTCGTCTCCGTCGTGACGGCGCCTGCCGGGAAGACCTTCGCCGCTCCGAAGGAGCCCGCCGTCATCTCGCAGCACGGCTGCGTCTACGAGCCTCACGTCGTAGGAATGATGGCCGGACAGGAGTTGCTCTTCAAGAACACCGACGGCATCCTCCACAACGTCCACGCCTTTCCCGTCCAGAACCGTCCCTTCAACATTGGGATGCCGCCCACACTGAAGGAGAAGGGCAAGGTCGTCGAGACCCCCGAGGCGGCGTTCAGGGTCAAGTGCGACGTCCATCCCTGGATGCAGGCCTTCGTGGCCGTCTACACGCATCCATTCTTCTCCGTGACGGGCAGCGATGGCACGTTCCAGATCAAGGACCTGCCCGCCGGCACCTACGAGATCGAGGCCTGGCACGAGAAGCTGGGCACGCGCAAGGCGAGCGTGACCGTGGGCGAGGGCGACACAAAGACGATCGACTTCACCTTCGGAGTACCCAAGACCCCTTAAACGGCCGAGGGACGGCAGGCCGCAGCTTCCTCCAGTGCTCAGCGGCCGGCGACGCGTTCGAGGGAGCGCTTGAGTTGCTCGAGCAGCGCCTCACGGCCCCCCACGAAGGTGTGGCTGTTCGCCTCGATGGGGTGGAGGAGGTGCCGATCGGTGTCGGGGCCGAACGCCGTCCGGGCCCCGGCCGCGCTCAGGTAGTGGTCGTGGCTGGACTGGATGACTTCGAGAGGCAAGTCGTTCAGTAGCGCCTTGTCGCGATAGGGGCTGCCGGCGTGGCCCCTCACCCGCACGCGTTCCTCGCGTGGGCAAAGTCCCAGCGCGACCACGCCGCGCAGGCGGTCGCGCAGCGCGTCGTCTGCGGCGGCCTCCACCGCGAGCCCCGCACCGCGGGACAATCCCAGAAGAACCACGCGCTCACCCTCCGGCACGCCCGTTGCCCGCGCGGCGGCGCGGGCCACGATGTCGAGGTCCCGGGCGAGCGAGTCCCGCGTGGCCGCTCCGTCGATCAGAGTTTCGATCCAGTCGGGCGAGGCGAGGACTGCGATGGGATAGCCCCATCGCGACACGGCAGTGAAGATCTGGAGGTCGAGCCCATGCCGGCCGCTGTCGCCGGTGAGATGCAACACGAGCGGTCGGGCCGAATGGGCGAAGGGCCGCGCAATCCAGACATTGACGGATCGCCGCTTTGCGTAGTCGAGGTTGGGCAAGCGCACCATGAGGTGCTCGCTGGGCGTGGCTGCCACGGGATCGGCTACCGGCCGGTGCTGGCAGCCCCCTGCCTCGAGCGCGCCCGCGACCAGCAGCAGGGCCGAGCGGCGCGTCAATGCTTGCTCATGGGCCGATCTGGACTATAGCAACCCGAACTGAGGCCCGGGCTTGACAACCCCCCCTGGCGTGATATCCTACCGACCGTTCGGATGGTTTTCTTGAATCCAACCCGTCGGGACCCGGGCGCGCTGGCGCAGGCGTCCCTGCGGGAACTGGTACCGCTCCTGCGGGTCCTGCTCATTGGACCGCGCGGGGGTCCTGGGATCTAAGGCGAAAGCCAGTAGAGACCGACAGGGCCCCCGGGGTTGAAGCCTCGGGGGTTTCGCGTTTCAGGGGCCGTTCGTGGGCGTCAGGAGGTTGAGCGTGATCATGACCGGGGCGCAGATCCTCTGGGAGAGTCTGGTGCGGGAGGGAGTCGATACGATCTTCGGCTATCCCGGCGGCGCCATCCTCCCGGCCTACGACGCGATGCTCGAGTTTCCCGATTCGCCACGTCCTGGTGCGCCACGAGCAGGGCGCCGCCCACATGGCCGACGGCTACGCTCGTGCCAGCGGCAAGGTCGGCGTCGCCGTGGCCACGTCGGGCCCCGGGGCGACGAACCTCGTCACGGGCATCGCGACGGCGATGCTCGACTCGACCCCCACGGTCTTCATCACGGGGCAGGTCCCGTCGAAGCTCCTGGGCTCCGACGCGTTCCAGGAGATCGACATCACCGGCATCACGCTCCCGATCACGAAGCACAACGTCCTCGTGACCGACGCCCGCGACATCGCCCGTTCCGTCCGCGAGGCCTTCGCTATCGCCAAGGAAGGCCGGCCCGGCCCCGTCCTCGTCGACATCTGCAAGGACGCACAGCAGGCCAAGGTCGAGTTCGAGTGGCCCGAGACCGTGGAGCTTCCTGGTGAGAAGAGCCTACCGGCCCTGAAGCGCGAGGACGTGGCCCGCGCCCTGGAGCTGATCGCCAAGGCGGAGCGCCCCATCATCCTCGCGGGGGCCGGCGTGATCCGGTCCGGCGCGACGCGGGCGCTCATGGCCTACGTCGAGAAGACCCACACGCCGGTGGCCCTGACACTCCTGGGCCTCGGCGGCTTCCCGGCCAGCCATCCCCTCTCCCTCGGCATGATGGGGATGCACGGCGAGGCCTACGTGAACACCGCGATCCAGCAGGCCGACCTCATCCTGGCCTTCGGGATGCGCTTCGACGACCGCGTCACGGGGAACCTCAAGACGTACGCCCCCAACGCCAAGAAGATCCACGTCGAGATCGACGCGTCGGAGGTCGGCAAGAACGTCCCCGTGGACGTCGGCATCGTCGGCGATCTCCGTCAGGTCCTCGAGGCGATCGTTCCCGAGGTGCCGGCGAAGCGCCACGACGCGTGGTTCCGCCAGATCGACGAGGGGCGCGCCGAAACCCGGTCCCGGGACATCCTCCACCAGGCCGACGAGGGGCATCTGTACGCCGCCCACGTGATCCACGACCTCTGGGAGACGACGCAGGGGAACGCGATCGTGGTGACCGACGTGGGCCAGCACCAGATGTGGGAGGCGCAGTACTACCCCCACGAGAACCCGCGGACGCTGATCACGTCGGGCGGCCTCGGGACCATGGGCTTCGCGCTGCCCGGCCGCCATCGGCGCCAAGATGGCGCGCCCCGACGCCGAGGTCTGGGTCGTGGCCGGCGACGGCGGCTTCCAGATGACGCAATGCGAGCTGGCCACGCTCCGCCAGGAGAACCTGGACGTGAAGATCGCCGTGGTGAACAACGGGTACCTCGGCATGGTGCGGCAGTGGCAGGAGTTCTTCTACGACAAGCGCTACGCGGCCACGCCGATGCTCTCGCCCGACTTCGTGGCGCTGGCGGCGGCCTACGGCATCGCCGGGCACCGGGTGACGCGCCGGTCCCAGATCGTGCCGACCGTCGAGGGCGTTCGGGCCTCGGGCCAGGCGGCCCTCGTCGACTTCCGCGTGGAGAAGGAGGAGGCGGTCTACCCGATGGTCCCCGCCGGCGCCGACCTCCACGCCATGATCCGCCGCCCGGCGCAGGACCAGGAGGTGAGCGCGTGAGGCACACACTCGTCGCACGGGTGCAGGACCATCCGGGCGTCCTGAACCGCGTGGCCAGCCTCTTCCGCCGGCGGGCCTTCAACATCGACAGCCTGACGGTCGGCGGCAGCGAGACGCCCGACTACTCGCGGATGACGATCGTGGTCGACACGTCGCGGGTGCCGGCCCATCTCGTGGAGTCGAACCTCCGCAAGCTGGTTCCGGTGGTCGAGGTGCGGGACGTGACGCACCTGCCCACGGTGAGCCGCGACCTGGCCCTCATCCGCGTGAGCTGCAGCGCCAACGAGCGCTCGGAGATCGCCGACCTCGTGTCGATCTTCCGCGGCAAGGTCGTGGACGTGGCGCAGGACTCGGTGATCGTCGAGGTCACGGGGGACGCGGACAAGGTGGACGGCCTCCTGGACCTGCTGCGGCCTCGCGGGATCGTGGAGATGGTGCGGACGGGAAAAGTGGCGATGGTCCGTGGCGGCAACGGCAACGGACAACGAAACGAACGGCAACGGCAGCGGGTCCCTCGAGTCCCGCAAGGCTTCCTGAAGGAGAGAGCGCAAATGGCAAGGATCTACTACGACGCGGACGCCGACATCCAGGATCTGGCGGGACGCAAGGTCGCCATCCTGGGGTACGGAAGCCAGGGACACGCCCACGCCCTGAACCTGCGCGACAGCGGCGTCGAGGTGGCCGTGGGGCTTCCCGAGGGGAGCCGCTCCCGGGCCCGCGCCGCCGCCGACAAGGTCCGCGTGCTCACGCCTGCCGAGGCGTCGAAGTGGGCCGACATCATCATGATCCTGGCGCCCGACACGGCCCAGGCGCGGCTCTACCGCGACCACGTGCGCCCGCATCTCGAGCCGGGCAAGACGCTGATGTTCGCCCACGGCTTCAACATCCGCTTCGGAACCATCGAGGTGCCCGAGGGCGTCGACGTGTCGATGGTGGCGCCCAAGGCGCCCGGCCATCGCGTGCGCGAGGTCTTCACCGAGGGGCAGGGAACGCCGGCTCTCGTGGCCATCCACAAGGACGCGAGCGGCAAGGCGAAGCGCACGGCCCTGGCCTACGCCAAGGGGATCGGCTGCACGCGCGCCGGCGTCATCGAGACGACGTTCGCGGAGGAGACCGAGACGGACCTCTTCGGCGAGCAGGCCGTTCTCTGCGGCGGCGTGTCGGCCCTGGTGAAGGCCGGCTTCGAGACGCTGGTGAAGGCCGGCTACCAGCCCGAGATCGCCTACTTCGAGTGCATGCACGAGCTGAAGCTCATCGTGGACCTCATGTACCGCGGCGGCCTCAACTACATGCGCTACTCGCGTCTCCGACACCGCCGAGCACGGCGACTACACCGGCGGCCAGCGCCTCGTGACCGAGGAGACGAAGAAGGAGATGGCGCGGATGCTGGCCGAGATCAAGACCGGCCTCTACGCCGAGAAGTGGATCGCCGAGAACGAAGCCGGACGCCCCTGGTTCGAGCAGCGCCGGAAGGAAGAGCGGGCCCACAACATCGAGGAGGTGGGAGCGCGCCTCCGCTCGATGATTCCCTTCCTGGACGCCGTGACGGTGACGCCCGAGGGGGAGGTCAAGAAGGCGGCCGAGGCTCCCGTAGCCGCGGAGGTCGTATCTTGAGCGGCCGGATTACCATCTTCGACACGACCCTCCGGGACGGAGAGCAGTCCCCGGGCTGCTCGATGAACCCGGCGGAGAAGCTGCGCCTCGCCCGGCAGATCGAGCGGCTCGGCGCCGACGTGATCGAGGCCGGCTTCCCCATCGCCTCGCAGGGAGAGGTCGATTCCGTCAAGGCCGTGGCGGCCGAGATCCGGAGCGTGCGCGTCGCCGCCCTTTCCCGGGCGAAGGAAGCCGACATCGTAGCGGCTGGACAGGCCCTCGCCGGGGCCGCCAAGCCGATGATCCACACCTTCCTGGCCACGTCCGCCATCCATCTCAAGTACAAGCTGAAGATCACCCCGGCCCAGGCCCTCGAGCAGGCTGTGGCCGGAGTGCGGCTGGCGCGAACGTTCACGCCCGACGTGGAGTTCTCGGCCGAGGACGCCTCCCGGACCGACTACGCCTACCTCCTCGAGGTCCTGAAGGCCGTCTACGAGGCGGGCGCCACGACCCTCAACGTTCCCGACACCGTCGGCTACTCCCTCCCCGACGAGTACGCGGCCATGGTCCGGCGGCTCGTGGCCGACCTTCCCGGCGCGGTCATCTCCGTCCACTGCCACAACGACCTCGGCCTCGCCGTGGCCAACTCCATCGCGGCCGTGCAGGCGGGCGCCAAGCAGGTGGAGTGCACCATCAACGGCATCGGCGAGCGCGCGGGGAACACGTCCCTCGAGGAGCTCGTGATGGCCCTCAAGGTGCGGAACGAGACCCTCGGCGCCGAGACGGGGGTGAGGACCGAGCTCCTGGCTCCGACGAGCGCGATGCTCTCGGGGATCACCGGCGTCTGGCCGCAGCCGAACAAGGCGATCGTCGGCCGCAACGCCTTCGCCCACGAGGCCGGCATCCACCAGCACGGCGTCCTCAAGAACCCGCTGACGTACGAGATCATGACCCCCGCCAGCGTCGGCGTCCGCGAGACCGCGATGGTGCTCGGCAAGCACTCCGGGAAGCACGCGGTGGAGTCGCGCCTCCGCGCCCTCGGCCTGGCCTTGTCGAAGGACGAGATCGACCAGACTCACCACCAAGGTCAAGGAGCTGGCCGACCGGAAGAAGTTCGTCTACGACGACGATCTCCTCACGCTGGCGTCGCGGGCGCCCGAGCACCGCGCCCGCCTCGTGCGCTACCAGGCCGTGACCGGCAACGAGGTGATCCCGACGGCCACGGTCGAGATCGAGATCGACGGCGAGCGCCGGTGCGCCTCCGCCGCCGGCAACGGTCCCCTCGACGCCGCGATGAAGGCCGCCGAGGCGGCCCTCGGCTTCGACCTCGAGCTGATCGAGCTGCACACCCGGGCCGTGACGGCCGGCACCGACGCGCTGGCCGAGGTCATCGTCCGCGTGCGCGACGGCGAGACGGAGTCCTCCGGCCAGGCGGCGAGCACCGACTCGGTGGAAGCAGCCCTCCGCGCGTATCTCTCGGCGGCGGGAGCCGTGCGGAAGGCACAGGAGGCGGTGGCGTGAGCCCAAGGGCGTCCGACACCCCGAAGACGCTCTTCGAGAAGGTGTGGGACGCCCACGTCGTCCAGCCGGCGAACGACGACACGCCCGCCGTCCTCTACGTCGACCTGCACCTCATCCACGAGGTCACGTCCCCCCAGGCCTTCCACCTCCTGCGCGAGCGGGGGCTCAAGGTCCGCCGCCCCGACCGCACGGTGGCGACCATGGACCACTCGACGCCCACCACGCCCCGCGTCAACGGCCGCTTCACCATTCCCGATGCCGAGGCAGCGGCGCAGGTCGCGGCCCTCGAGGCGAACTGCCGCGATTTCGGCATCACGCTTCATGCCCTGGGGAGCGAGCACCAGGGGATCGTCCACGTCATCGGCCCCGAGCTGGGGCTGACGCAGCCGGGCACCACCATCGTCTGCGGCGACAGCCACACGAGCACCCATGGTGCCTTCGGCGCCCTGGCCTTCGGCATCGGCACCAGCGAAGTCGGCCATGTCCTGGCGACGCAGTGCCTGCTCCAGCCGAAGCCGCGGACGCTCTCGATCCGCGTCGACGGGGCGCTGCCGCGGGGCGTGACTGCCAAGGACGTGATTCTCGCTGTCATCGCCCGCATCGGCGTCGGCGGCGCGACGGGCCACGTCATCGAGTACCGCGGCTCGGCCATCCGCTCCCTCTCGATGGAGGAGCGGATGACCATCTGCAACATGTCCATCGAGGCCGGGGCGCGCGCCGGAATGGTGGCTCCCGACGACACCACGTTCGAGTACCTCGCGGGTCGGCCCCAGGCGCCCGCGGGAAAGGACTGGGACATCGCCGTCGCGGCGTGGCGCGCGCTCCCCACCGACGACGGCGCCACGTTCGATCGTGAAGAGATCTTCGACGGGGCGCGCTTGGAGCCGATGATCACCTATGGCACCAACCCCGGGATGGGCATCTCCATCGGGAGCGCCGTCCCTGACTCCTCCGGGAAGCCCGGCATCGAGAAGGCCCTTCGCTACATGGGCCTCGAGGCGGGGCGGCCGATCCTGGGGCAGCCCATCGACGTGGTCTTCATCGGGAGCTGCACCAACTCGCGCCTCTCGGACCTGCGCCAGGCGGCGAGCGTCCTGAAGGGGCGCAAGGTCGCGCCGGGAGTCCGCGTCCTCGTGGTGCCGGGCTCCCAGCAGATCAAGAAGCAGGCCGAGGCCGAGGGGCTGGACCGCGTCTTCCGCGACGCCGGAGCCGACTGGCGCGAGGCCGGCTGCTCGATGTGCATCGCCATGAACGGCGACCGGCTCGAGCCGGGGCAGTACGCCGTGAGCACCAGCAACCGCAACTTCGAGGGGCGGCAGGGACCGGGGGGGCGGACCTTCCTCGCAAGCCCGCTGACCGCGGCCGCGGCCGCCGTCGCGGGGCGCATCGCCGACGCGCGGGAGCTGCTCTGATGCAGCCGATTCGGACGGTTCGCTCCCGCACGGTCGTTCTCCCCGTGGACGACGTCGACACGGACCAGATCATCCCCGCGCGGTTCCTGAAGGGGACCACCAAGACGGGCCTCGGCAAGAACCTCTTCGCCGACTGGCGGTTCGACGCCGCCGGCCGGCCGCGAGAGGATTTCGTCCTGAACCGCCCCGAGGCCGAGGGGGCTCGCGTTCTCGTCGCCGGCCGGAATTTCGGGTGTGGATCGTCCCGCGAGCACGCGCCCTGGGCCCTGGTCGATTTCGGGTTTCGCGCCGTGGTGAGCCCGTCCTTCGGCGACATCTTCCGGACCAACGCCCTCAAGAACGGCCTGCTCACCGTCCAGGTGGACCCGGTCCTTCACGCGACCCTCGCCGCATCACCCGGGATGGAGGTCACGATCGACCTCGAGGCGAAGGACCTTCTCCTCGCCGACGGCCGGCGCGCCACGTTCCCCATCGAGCCCTTCGCCCGCTTCTGCCTGCTCAACGGAATCGACGAGCTCTCGTTCCTTCTCTCACTCGAGCCGAGGATCGCCGCCCACGAGGCGGGGCCTCGGCTTCGTCCCCAGTAAGCCCGGGAGGCTCAAGGCACATGGTCGCCACGGTCGCAGTCCTCAGAGGAGACGGCATCGGACCCGAGGTCACCGAGGCGGCGCTGTCCGTTCTGGGGGCGTGTCTTCCCTTCCAGGTCAAGGAGGGGAAGGTCGGCGGCGCCGCGATCGACGCGGTCGGCGATCCCCTTCCCGCCGAGACCCTGGAGCTCTGTCGCGCGAGCGACGCCGTCTTCCTGGGCGCCGTGGGCGGTCCGAAGTGGGACGGGGGCACGGCGCGACCCGAGGCGGGGCTGCTTGGCCTCAGGAAGGGGCTCGGCCTCTACGCCAACCTCAGGCCGGCGCGGTACATCGGCCTCCCGACGCCGCTCCGCGAGGGTCTCGCCCGCCACGCCGACATCCTCGTGGTGCGCGAGCTGTCGAGCGGTGTCTACTTCGGCGAGCCCCGCGGCATTTCCGCGACGGAGGCGTTCAACACCTGGCGCCAGACGGCCGACGAGGTGCGCCGTGTCTCCCATGTGGCCTTCAAGGCGGCGAAGCGGCGCAAGTCGCGGGTCACGTCCGTCGACAAGGCCAACGTCCTCGAGGCGTCGCGCCTCTGGCGCACCGTGGTCACGGAGGTGGCTCGAGAGTACCCCGACGTGGAGCTGGAGCACCGATACGTGGATGCCGCGAGCTTCGAGCTCCTCCAGTCCCCGCATCGCTTCGACGTCGTCGTGACCGACAACCTGTTCGGGGACATCCTGAGCGACGAGATCGCCGCCGTGGTCGGCTCCATCGGCCTGCTGCCTTCCGCCTCCTTCGGCCCGGGCCCCTCGCTCTACGAGCCGGTCCACGGCTCCGCGCCGAGCCTGGCGGGTCGCGGGATAGCGAACCCCACGGGCGCGATCCTGACGGTGGCGATGCTGCTCGAGTACTCCCTCGGCCGCCCGGACCTGGCGAAGGTGGTCGAAGCCGCGGTCGCCGCCACGCTCCGGGAGGTCCGGACGCCCGATATCGGGGGCGACGCGACGACGACCGAGTTTCTCGCCATGGTCCACCGGAACATGTCGTGGCTGCGGTGGGCCCACAGCCCCGACGAGCAGGACGAGAAGACGCCGTCCTACGGCTGGGGCGTCTGAGGCGGCTCGTTCCCGCCGATTCCGAGCCAGCGCGCGAGGAGCGCGTCCAGGCTCACGAGGCCGGGCCCCGAGATTACCAGCCAGAGGAGCAACAGCAGGTTGACGAAGGGAGCGATGTCCAGCGGCCCCTTCTCCGTCGACGGGCTCCAGGCCTGTAGGAAGTCCGCCTTGTCGGCCGTCAGCAGCGCCACCACCATCGTCGAGAGGAGGCCTGCCGCGGCGAGGCGTGTCAAAAGGCCCACCACGAGCAGGATCGCCCCGTAGTACTCGAGGCGCGCCACGAAGGCCGCGTTCAGCGCCGGGAACGGGATCCCGAGGTCCACGAAGAAGCTCGTGAAGTTGTCGATGTTCTCGATCTTTCCGCTGCCCGTGAGGAAGAACTCGTTGCCAAGGGCGATGCGCGTGAGCAGGGGAGCCACGAACGACAGCGTCGCGGCGATTCGCAGCCCGAGGGAAATGGCGTTCTTCACGGTCGCCGGAGCCGACATGGAAACCTCCTCGATCAGGCTCTGCGGATTCTACCCTGCGGACCGGGGGGCTGCGCGCTACTTGGCGGGAACGAGGCGCAGGGCGGCCGAGTTCATGCAGTACCGAAGGCCGGTGGGCGGAGGGCCGTCCTCGAAAACGTGGCCCAGGTGGGCGCCGCAGCGCCGGCAGACAACCTCGTTTCGCGGGACGACCAGGCTGCGGTCCGTCCCTACCTCGACGTTCTCCCTGGCGATGGGCTTCCAGAAGCTGGGCCAGCCCGTCCCCGACTCGAACTTGGTGGCGGCGTCGAAGAGATCGTTCCCGCAGCAGACGCACTGATAGACGCCCTTGTCGTGGACGTTCCAGTACTCGCCGGTGAACGGCCGCTCCGTCCCCTTGAGTCGCGTGACGTTGTACTGCTCCGGCGTCAGGAGCGCCTTCCACTCCTCGGGCGTCTTCTCGACCTTCTCGCTCATGATGTATTTCTTCTCCTTGGCCGAGTAGAGCTTCAGGGGGCCCGGGCCGGCCGCGTCTACGGCGGGCCCGAGGGCCGCGCCTCGTCGGCTCGGCCAGAGGAGTGTCAGCCCCAGTCCTCCGAGCCCCAGCGCCGCGATCACGAACTGGCGCCGAGACGAGCCTTCGAGCGGGGCGCTCAATGTCCCGCCTTCGCGCCCCAGATCTCCTGGAGACGCTTGTCGCGACCGCAGCCGAGCCGGTACGACTCGTAGCGCACGGGGTTCTTCTGGTAGAAGTATTGGTGGTACTCCTCAGCGGGCCAGAACTCCGTGAAGGGGACGATCTCGGTGACGATCGGCTTGTTCACCGTCTTGGCTACCTCGCCCTGCTGCGCCACCTTCGACTCCTCCGCCAGGCGCTTCTCTTGGTCGTTCTGGACGAAGATGGCCGAGCGGTATTGGTGGCCCCGGTCGCAGAACTGCCCCTCGGGGCTCGTCGGGTCGATGTTGTGCCAGAAGACCTCGAGGAGCCGCGCATAGCTCGTCTTGGCGGGGTCGTAGATGATCTGGACGGACTCGGCGTGCCCCGTGATCCCCGCGCCCACCTCCTCGTAGGTGGGGTTCCGCTTCTGGCCGCCGGAATAGCCCGAGACCACCTGCACCACCCCCGGGAGATCCACGAAGGGCTTCACCATGCACCAGAAGCAGCCCCCCGCGAACGTCGCCTTGGCCAGCCCCTTGGCGTTGGCCGCCGCCACGGCCGGGTGTGGCTGGCCGAGGCCGACGACCGCGCCCAGCGCGAGAACGGCGAGTGCCGATGGAACCCTGCGTCGCAAACCCGTCGCGCTCGACATCGTGCTTGTCCTCCAACAGGATTATCGTCGGAGGGCCGGTTTCATTCCCTTCCCCCTGGGGCCCTTCTGCGCTTAGGATAACGCCTTCGAGAGCCAGAGGCTCCTTCACACCAGAGGCTCCTCCACTGATGATGCGGTCCAAGGGCCGGCGCGCGGACATCCCGACGCGGGCCGACGTCCGCCTGGCGGGGGCCGTCGCCTGTGGCCTCGTGCTGTCCCTGGCGCTCACCGCCTGCCGCAGCGCGCCCCCTCGCGCTCCGGTCGTCGCGTCGGCGCCGGAGGCGAGCCCCGAGCCGGTGGCGCCGCCGCCGCCCGAAGACCTGGTCGTGAAGAAGGCCGAGGAAGAGGTCGTGGTCGCGGCCTGGGCCGAGCCCTCCACCCTGTCTCCGGGCGGCGGGCAGGCGCAGATCCTCGTCCGCGCCCAGAAGCGCGGCGGCGCCCCGTTCGCCGGGCGTCGAGGTGCGGCTGCAGACGTCGACCGGCTCGCTCTTCTCCGCCGGGAAGGTTCTCGTCACCGACGGTCGCGGCATGACACGCGACCGCCTCACGACGCACAGGACCGCTCAGGTCACGCTGAACGCGGGCGGGACCCGCTACCGTTTCGACATCCCCGTCCTCCCAGGCTCGACCGAGTAGGGAGCGGTCCCTTGGCCGACGCGATCCTCGACACCCTCGCGGGGCTTCCGACGGTCCCTACCTATCTCGTCCTGATGCTCCTGTCGGCGCTCGAGAACGTATTCCCTCCGGTCCCGGCCGATGTCGCGGTGGCCCTCGGTGCGTTCCTCGCTCACCGGGGTGAGGTTTCGGCCCCGCTTCTCGGCTTCCTCTGCTGGAGCGCCAACACGGCATCGTCCGCGGGCGTCTACTTCCTCGCGCGGACGTACGGCGCCGCGTTCTTCGCGACGGGATGGCGTCGCTCCCTTCTTCCCCCCGAGGCGCTGGATGCCCTCCACGAAGCCTACGCGCGCCACGGCGTGGCCGGCATCTTCTTCACGCGCTTCCTTCCGGGGCTCAGGGCCGCGGTCACTCCGTTTGCCGGCATCGCGGGCGTGTCGCCCCTGCGTGCCCTCGTGCCCGCGGCGTCCGCGTCGGCCCTCTGGTACGCGTTCCTCACGGCCGCCGGCGCGACCTTCGGGAGGAACTGGGAATCGGTCAAGGGCCTCCTGGACAGCGCGAACCGAGCGCTCGCAGCGGCGGCGGTGCTGGCCGCAGTGCTCCTGGCCGTGTACTTCTGGCGCCTCGTACGGGAGCGCCGCCGCCGGCCGTGACGGACGGCGGCTCAGCCCCGGAGCGTCGCGACGATCGTGCGGATCCGTTCCTGCGTTCCGGGAGAGAACCAGCCGTCGAGGAACTCGCCGACGAGGTCCGCTTCGCCGGCCTTCATCTGGGCGAGGGTCGAGGCCCGAAGGTAGCGCTTCGTCGTGGCCACGGCCCGGGGGTCCTTCTCGGCGAACTCCGTGAGGCGCTCGAGGCAGGCGTTCTCGAAACCCTCTGCATCGACCAGCTCGTCGGCGAAGCCCACGGCGACCGCCTCGTCACCCGAGACGTTGCGCCCCAGCAGGGCCACGCGTGAGAGGGCCGGCGGGGGAACCGTCGCCTGGAGGAGAAGGGCCACGGACCAGGGGAGGGGAAGGCCGACCTTGACCTCGTTCAAGCCCATCTGGACTCCCCGCGCGAGGACGCGCCAGTCCGCCGTGAGGGCCAGGATGCAACCTCCCGCCACAGCGTGCCCGCCCACCGCAGCTACGACGGGCTTGGGGAGGGCGTAGAGGGCCGTCACCAGCTCGGCGAAGCGCAGCATGAACGCCTGGAGCCCCGGTCTGTCGAAGCCCGCGAGCGTCACGAGATCGAGGCCGGGCGAGAAGAGCTTCGGATGCGCGGACGCCAGGAGGACGCCATCGACGTCCCCATCGGCGCCGACGTCGCGCGCGGCCGCCAACAGGTCCTCGACCAGGGACGGGTCGATGGCGTTGCCGCGAGCCTTGTCGAGGCGGAGGAGGGCGAGACGCCCGCGACGGTCGACGCGAACGGTGCCCATGGCGGCGGAGTCTATCCCTTGACGAGCGGCCGGGGGAAGCCCAGTATATAGGGGAGGGGGGTATATGGTCTCGTTGAGCCTCGCCATCGGCGGCATGACCTGCGGCCACTGCGTCTCCAGGGTCTCGAAGGCGCTGGGCGTCCTTCCGGGCGTCGTCGTCCACTCCGTCGCGATCGGGTCCGCCTCGGTGAGCCACGAGCCGGCCGTCACGTCGTCCGCGGCCGTGGTCCGTGCCGTCGAGGCGCTCGGGTACACGGCGGAATTGCCGCGACCGGCATGACCAGCACGGTCCGCATCCCCGTCGGGGGGATGACCTGCGCGGCCTGCCAGGCCAGCATCCAGAAGGCCCTCGAGCAGGAGCCGGGAGTGGCGTCGGCCTCGGTGAGCCTCATGCTCGGGAGCGCCTCCGTCGCGTACGACCCCCAGGCGACGTCTCCCGTCGCGCTCGTCGAGGCCATCCGGCGGACCGGGTACGAGGCCGATCTTCCCGCGACGCAGGAGACTCCGTTCGAGGAGCAGGAGAGACGCGAGGCCGCCCAGCTCCGGGAAGCCGCCGATCTCCGGCGGCGAGCGATCTTCAGCCTGATCGCGGGCGGCGTCGCCATGGTCCTCTCCATGCCCCTCATGACCGCCCATCGCGGCGACCACGGCGCCGCCATCGATCCCTTCATGCGCGCGCGTGATGGACCATGCGTCGCCGGTCCTCGAGAGGCGCCTTGCCCTGGCTCTACCGCGTCGACCCCCGCCTCCTCTCCTGGATCCTGCTGGCTCTTGCCGTCGTCGTGATGGCCTGGGCGGGAGGGCACATCTACGCGCGGGCCTGGGCCAGCGTGAAGCGGCGCTCGGCCGACATGAGCACGCTCGTGGCCGTGGGCACGGGAGCCGCGTTCCTCTACTCCCTCGTGGCCACCGTCTCGCCGGGTCTCTTCCTGAGCCACGGCATCGCTCCCGACGTCTACTACGAGGCCGCCATCTTCATCGTCGCCCTGGTCCTGAGCGGCAGCGCGCTCGAGGCGCGGGCCAAGGGCCGGACGACCTCGGCCCTCCGCGCCCTCGCCGGGCTGCGCCCCAGCTCGGCTCGGGTCCTCCGTGGCGGGGAGGAGGCCGAGGTTCCTCTCGAGTCCGTCGCGGTGGGGGAGGTGCTCGTCGTGCGTCCCGGCGAGCGGATCGCCGTCGACGGAGAGGTCGTCTCGGGGCGCAGCGCCGTGGACGAGTCGATGCTCACGGGAGAGTCGATGCCCGTGTCGAAGGGCCCCGGCGATCGGGTCATCGGCGGGACGCTCAACGGCACCGGGGCGTTCCAGTACCGCGCGACGCACCTGGGCTCGGAGGGCGCTCTCGCCCAGGTCGTCGAGCTGATGCGATCGGCCCAGGCGTCGCGGGCTCCGATACAGCGCGTGGCCGACCGCGTCAGCGCCGTCTTCGTTCCGACGGTGATCGGCCTCGCGATGGTGACGTTCGTGGCCTGGTACCTCCTCGCGGAGGTCGCCCCCGTGGCGCGGGGCCTGGCGGCCGCGGTCGCGGTGCTCATCATCGCCTGCCCCTGCGCCATGGGCCTCGCCGTCCCCACGGCCGTGATGGTCGCCACGGGGCGCGGGGCCGAGCGCGGGCGTCCTCTTCAAGGGAGGGGAGGCGCTCCAGCGCGCCGAGGCCCTCGAGGTGGTCGTTCTCGACAAGACCGGAACCGTCACCGAAGGGCGCCCCACGGTCACCGACGCCGTCTTCGTCGGCGAGCGTCCCCCCGACCTGGTTCTGGGCCTCGCGGCGTCGGTGGAAGGGACCTCGGAGCACCCCCTCGCCGAGGCCGTCGTGCGATACGCCCGGAGCCACGGCATCACGCCGGTGCACGCCAAGGCCTTCCGCTCCGTGCCCGGACAAGGCGCGGCCGCCGTCGCCAAGGGGACGGCGGTCTCGGTGGGGAACGAGCTGTTCATGAGCGCGGAGAAGGTCGACACGTCGCCGTTGCGCGCCGACGCCGAGCGCCTGGCTGTCGGAAGGGAAGACGCCGCTCTACGTCGCGATCGCGGGCAGGCCGAGCGGCGTCCTGGGCGTGGCCGATCCGCTCAAGCCCACGTCGCGAGCGCGATCGAGCGCCTGCGCGCCATGGGGCTGGACGTCATCCTCCTGACGGGAGACAAGCGGCTCGTCGCCGAGGGCGTGGCCCGCGCGCGCGGGGGTGACACGCGTCGTGGCCGAGGTGCTCCCCGAGGGAAAGGTGGCGGAGATCCGGCGGCTTCAGGAGGAGGGCCGCGTCGTCGCGATGGTGGGGGACGGCGTCAACGACGCTCCGGCGCTCGCCCAGGCCGACGTGGGCATCGCACTCGCCACCGGCAGCGACGTAGCGCTCCACGCCAGCGACGTCACGCTCATGCGGGGAGACCTCGAGGCGGTGGCCACGGCCATCGACCTGTCCCGGCGCACGCTCCGGGTCATCCGGCAGAACCTCTTCTGGGCCTTCGTCTACAACGTCGTCGGCATACCGGTGGCGGCGGGAGCCCTCTACCCCGCGTTCGGCATCCTGCTCTCGCCGGTCCTGGCCAGCGCGGCCATGGCGTTCAGCTCGGTCAGCGTCGTGACGAACAGCCTGCGCCTCAGGCGGGTCCCCCTGCTGTGAGCGCCCGCGGCCGCAAGGCGGCGTCGGTCGACCCGGACGCCAAGACCCGGAACCTGAAGCGCCTCCGCCGGATCGAGGGGCAGGTCCGCGGCCTCCAGCGCATGGTGGAAGGCCGATCGCTACTGCGCCGACATCCTGGACCAGGTGTCGTCGGTCGAGGAGGCGCTCAGGGCCGTCGGCCGCGAGCTGCTGCGGAACCACCTCAAGCACTGCGCCACGCAGGCGATGCAGACCGGCGGCGAGAGCGCCGAGGCGATGGCCGAGGAGCTCCTGGACCTCGTCCGTCGCCACGCCCGCTGAGCGGAGCGATCAGCTCCAGAGCGCGAGCTGTTCCGGAGGGCGGGGGAGTCGCGCGGCCGCGCCCCCGGTCTCGAAGGCGTTCTCGAGGCCATGGGCGGCACGCAGCCGCTCCATCATGTCGCGCATCCTCCGGCGATAGCGTCCCTCGAGGTAGGCGCGCTCGGCATAGGCCTGCTGGTACGCCTCGAGGTAGCGCGGGAACTCCGCCGCGATCCAGCGCAGGTACTTCTCCCTCGTCGGGGAGCGGAGGAAGAGGAGCGCGTAGGACATGCGCCGGACGCCGGCTCGAGCGGCCCGTTCGAGGAGCGCCGCGAGGTCCGCTTCCTTGTCGGTGAGGGCGGGGAGGATGGGTGCGACCGAGAGGCCGACGGCGATCCCGGCCTCGGCGAGCCGCCGGAGCACCTCGATCCTCACGTCCGGCGGCGGCGCCCACGGCTCCACCCGGCGGAGCAGCTCCGCGTCGAGGGAGATCAGGGAGACGTGGACCGAGAGCGACGGACCGCTCGTGGATCCGCTTCAGGAGGTCGAGGTCGCGGAGGATCGCGGCGCCCTTGGTGGTGATCCCGAGCTGGACGCCGCGGTGCTGGGCGACCGCCTCGAGGAACCGCCGGGTCACGCCCTCCTCGGACTCCCCCGGCTGGTAGGGATCCGTGGCCGTCCCGAGTGCGATACGCTCGCCGCGACGGACGACCGACGCCAACCGCCGCGCGGTCTCGTCCTCGGCGCCTCGCTTCACGAAGACGACGGAATGGAACGCCTCCGGCGCGCGATTCCCATGAACTCGTGGGTGTAGGTGGCGTAGCAGTACCGGCACCCCATGGCGCACCCGCGGTAGGGGTTGACGGTCCACTCGAACGGCATGCGCGGCGAGGTGCACCGGTTCAGGAGGGACCGGGCCCGGAGCTCGCGGTAGACGACGTCGCCCCGCTCGCGAAGCGGCACGGTTCCCATGAGCGGGGCCAGGTTCGGAGCCGGAACTCCGGGGCGGATCATTAGTTTCGCTTTTATTTCGCCATCGAATGGCTTCGCTGTCAAGGTGCTCGCCTGCCGAGCCTGGACAACCCGTGGAGCGGCGTGGGATGCTCACAGATGACGTCCCTCGCCGATACCCTCGCCAGCCTGACCGCCGACGGCGAGCTTTTCGAGCCCCTCGACGGAGGCCGGGTCCGCTGCGTGGCCTGCGGCCATCGCTGCCTCATCCCTCCCGGCCGCGAGGGGATCTGCCGCGTGCGGTTCAACGAGGCCGGTGCCCTCCGTGTCCCGTACGGCTACGTGGGCGGTCTCCAGGTCGATCCCGTCGAGAAGAAGCCCTTCTTCCATGCCCTCCCCGGGGCCAGGGCGCTCTCCTTCGGCATGCTCGGTTGCGATTACCACTGCGGCTACTGCCAGAACTGGATCACGTCCCAGGCGCTGCGCGATCCGGCGGCGGGTGCCTCTCCGCAGCGCGTGTCGCCGGCCGACATCGTCGGCCTGGCGTTCGAGCACGGCGCGCGCATCGTGACGTCCACCTACAACGAGCCGCTGATCACGAGCGAGTGGGGGGTCGCGGTGTTTCGGGCCGCCAAGGCTGCGGGGCTCGTCTGCTCGTACGTGTCCAACGGCAATGCCACACCGGAGGTGCTGGACTACCTCCAGCCGTGGGTCACGCTGTACAAGGTCGACCTGAAGGGGTTCCGAGACCGCCCCTACCGCGACCTGGGCGGAACGCTGGAGCGCGTCCTCTGGACGATCCGCGCCCTGCACGAGCGCGGGTTCTGGGTCGAGGTCGTGACGCTCGTCGTGCCCGGGTTCAACGACTCCGACGAGGAGCTCGGCGACATCGCCCGCTTCCTCGTGTCCGTCTCACCCGACATCCCGTGGCACGTGACGGCGTTCCACAAGGACTACAAGATGACGGGCCCCGACGCGACCGGCGTCCCCACGCTCCTGCGCGCCGCGGCGATCGGCCGCAGCGAGGGGTTGCACTTCGTCTACGCCGGGAACCTCCCCGGGGCCGTGGGGGAGTGGGAGGACACGCGCTGTCCCGGCTGCGAGGCCCTGCTCGTCGAGCGTCGCGGCTTCCGCGTGCTGCAGAACCGCATCGGGACCGACGGCGCGTGCCCGGGATGTCGGCGGCCCATCCCGGGCGTGTGGGGCTGAGTCCCTACGGGCCGATCTTCGCGAGGGCGTCGCGGCACGCCTTCTGGAGGTCGTGGAACAGCATCTCCTGGGCGGCCTCCGCTGCCGTCGGGTTCAGGTTGACGGGCGGCTGCTGGCCCGCGATCGCCTTGAGGTGCGGGGCCGCCTTCTTGGCCGCCGGTCCGAACGCTCCGAGAGCATTGGCGACGGCGATCCGCACGCCGTAGTCCTTGTCGTTGACGACCATGTAGGTCAACATCGGGACGGCGTCGGCGGGTCCCAGAGCCACGAGCTCCTTCAGAGCGCCGATTCGCGTCGCGGGATTCGGCGAGCTCAGCTGTTGGTTCACGCGCTCGGCCTTGGCCTGGGCCTGGAGAGCGGCCTGGCGCTCCTTCTCGGCCTCGGCCTGCGCCGCCTCGTCGAAGACGATGCCGTGCTTCTTCCTGTCCTCGACCTTGTCCAGCAGCGCGTCGAGGCGCCCGTCGCCGCCCCCCGCCTTCTCCGCCTGGTTGAGAAGCTCGCGGGCCTTGTCGAAGTCCCGCTTCGAGGCCTGCGCCCACGCCATCCCCGTGTAGGCGGCACCCGTGAACTTCGGGTCGAGCTGGATGAGCTTCTGGTACGCCGCGATGCAGTCGTCCCAGAGCTTCGCCGCCGAGAACGCCCACCCGAGGCCGAGGGCCGCCTGGGCGTTCTTGGGGTCGAGCTCGAGGGCTTTCTTGTAGGCGACGATCGATTCGTTGACCTTGGGCGGGGTCATGTTGCGGTACACGTACCCGAGGTTCGTGAAACCCGCCGTGTCCTTGTAGCCGGGGCTCGAGACGACCTTCTGGAGCTCGGCCGCGCCCTCGGCGTACTTCTCGTTCATCCCCAGGACGAGGCCGTAGGTGGACCGGTATTCGAGGTTCGAGGGCGCGAGCTCGGAGGCCCGCTTGTACGGAGCCAGTGAATCCTTCACGCGCCCCGTGGAGAAATACGCCTTGCCGAGGTAGTAATTGGCGTCGGCGGACCCGGGAAGAAGCACCACGGCCTTCTCGAGGTAGCCGATGGCCTTGACGAAGTCCCCCTTGCGGAGCAGGAACTCACCTGCTTGCGCCTGGGCCTCTCCGCTGTTGGGGGCCTCGGCGGCCAGCTTCAGCGCTTCGGCCAGCGCGCCGTCCAGGTCTCCCTTCGTGAAAGTCGCGTGGATGAGGGCCGCGCGCCCGACCGCGAAGTTCGGGTCCAGGGTGAGGGCCTTCTTGTAGGCGTCGGCCGCCTGGTCGAAGCGGTTGTCGGCCTCGAAGATCTTCCCCACGACCATCTGGATCTCGGCGCTCTTGGGGTTCTTGAACGCGGCGTCCTGGGCCTCGGCGATGGCGTCGTTCCAGCCCTTGGGGTTTTCGACGAGAAGCGCCGTGCCCAGCGCCGCGTGGGCTTCGGCCAGGTTGGCGTCGTCCGCCACGGCCTTCCTTGCCTCGGCGACGGCTTCGGTTCCCTTGCGCTGGGACGTCAGCGCCACCGCCAGCCCGACGCGGGCGCGGACGAGCTTCGGGTCCACCTCGAGGGCCTTGCGAAAGGCGGCCACCGCGTCGTCGTTCCGTCCCTGGGCGAGGAGCGCCACGCCGCGGGCATGCTGGGCCATGGCGGTAGCGCCTGCGGCGACCGCCTGGTCAGCCGTGGCCAGAGCCTTCACCGGGTCGATGCGGGCCAGGACGGCGGCCTGGGCGGCGAGGGTGTTGGACGTCGACTGCGCCTGCACCGCCTGTTCGGCGTGGGCGAGCGCCGTCTTCGCCGGTCCCGTGCGCAGCTCGAGCAGGGCGAGAGCCGCCAGCCCGTCCGCCTTCGCGGGCCCGGTTCCCTCGGCGGCCTTGGCATAGGTCGCCAGGGCGTCGTCGAGGGTCCCGGCCTTTTCCTGGAAGCGCCCGAGAGCCAGCTGCGCCTCGGGGCCCGGGTTCTGGGAGACGAGCTTCTGGAGCGTCTTCAGCGCCTCTTCAGGTTTCCCCTTCTGGAGCTGATCGTTGGCCTTCGCAACGGCCTCGTCGATCTTCTGATCGGCGAAGGCGGGTGCGCCCAGTAGGGCGATGATGGCAATGGCCGTGAACGTAGTCTTCATGAAGCTCGGTCCCTTTCTGCTGTCAACGGGATTCGGACCCTCCATTATAGAGGTAGATCGCCCTACCAACGTGTGACAATCGGCCCGCCCGGGGCCCGGGGGTGTGGTAGGCTCTGCCAACCCGCGAATCGCACGAAAAGACATGCACGAGCCCTCCTCGACGTGTCAATCCTGCCGGCGCCCACCCACGGTGGGGACCTTGCGATATCGCAAGGGGCCGGACCTCGTCGCACGGGAGAACCTCCTCCAGTGCGACGTCTGCGAGCGCTACGCTTGCGCGGACTGCCTTCAGGTCTACGACATCGTGTCGGAGTACGACTTCCTTTGTCACGAGTGCGCCCGAGCCTTCGGTTCCCCGCCGCGGGGCCTTCGAGGCCACTGACCACCCCCTCTTTCGTGAGACACCGCGCACCGTTGTGTGGTTCTTGCACCAGCGGTGTTTCAGAACGCGCACAGTTGGCGTCGGAGCGCGACGAAGTCGGGAACAAGAAGTCGTTGCAAGTCAGCGGGTTGACATTTCTTCACAGCGCCTTTGCAACCGGCATGGGAGTTGCTACGTACAAGCCAATAGAAAGGCCATGAAAGCATTCCTGATGGCTAAGCCAACCTCTTCAAAATCCCGCTGAACTTCCTACCCCCCCAAACAGGGGAACCTCCTGCAGACGTTCCGGGGGTGCCGAGAGGCACCCCCTGAGTTTTTTTGGCTCGTGATAGCCTCCGGCCATGGAGCCCGCTCGCGCCCGCATCGAGGCTGCGCTGGAGCAGGGGCGAACCGACTCCCGCGCCCCCGCCTACCTGGGTGCGCCGCGCGGCGCCGTCGCGGGGGAGAGGCGGCTCGCGATCGGCGATCCCCAGGCCCCGTTCGAGCGCCTCCTTCAGATCCTCGACGGCCACGATGCCCTCGGGAAGGACGGGCGGCTGGCGCCGGGCGTCCATCTCGTCTCGATTGGCGATCACTTCGACTGGGGAGAGCGTCACGAACGGGAGGACGCCGCGCGCTCCGGCCTGCAGACGCTCTGCTGGCTTGCCGCCCACCGGCCGGAACAGGTGACGCTGATCCTGGGAAATCACGACCTCGGTCGCGTCGGGGAGATGGCGGGCTTCGACGACGAGGGCTTTCGAGCCGCCCAGGCCGAGGCCGATGCGCTCTATAGCGCTCGCCCGAAGGACGCGGCCGCCCTGTCGCGCTTTCGGGAGCGCTATCCGGAGCTCCCGACGCCCGAGACCGCGGTTCGCGACTTTTCGACGTTTCGCGAGGCCCAGCGACTCTGGGTGGCTTCCCTTCTCCGGCGCCGCCGCTTCTCCGCGGCCGCGGCGGCGCCCGGTGTCCTCCTCTGTCACGCCGGCGTGACCCGCACCGACCTCGGGGCCCTCGGACTCGGCGCCGCGGCGCAGCGGGACCCGGTCGTCGTCGCGGGCGCCCTGAACGCGACCTTGGACGCCGCCGTCGACGCCTGGACCGAGGGGACGCCCCTCACGATCCCGGCCCTCCACCGGCCGGGAAACGCCGCGCTCGGCGAGGGGCGAGGCGTCTTCCACCAACGGCCGAGCCATCCCGACGTCGAGGGACGCCCCGATCTCTTCGTGGGTCCGCTGCGGCGGCGCTTCGACCCGCGCGATCTGCCCCGCGGCCTGACGCAGGCCGTCGGTCACATCCGCGACGGCAAGTGCCGCCAGCTCCTGCGTCCCTGGCTCGTCGACGGACACCGAAAGGTCCATGGCCGACTGCGCCATCTTCGTGTATCGCCGGCGGAGATCGGCTACCGGACCGGCCTTCCGCCGGCCGGGGGCGAGGCGGACGCGACGCTGGTGTTCATCGACGGCGCCATGAACCAGGCCTGCGCAACGGACTACGAGCTCCTGGACCTCGACGCCTCGACGGTCGCGCGCCGCGGCTCCCAGGCGGGTTCAACAGGGGCCTGAATCACGGCGCTTCCTCCCGGGCGGCGACGAGCGCCTCCACCACCGCCGCCCGGGGATTCACGACGCCCCACCCCTGCCGGTCCACCTCCACGTGGCGGAGGCGCCGCGCCGTCCGCACCAGGATCCGCTTCGCCTGCTGCGGTGTCAGGCCGGGGTTGGCCTCGATCATCTGGGCAGCGACGGACGCCACGATGGGCGCCGCGAAGCTCGTCCCGTCGACGTGCTTGTAGGATCCGGAGATCACGTTGTTGTCGCGCAGCTCCGCGGCGACCAGCTCGCGGATCATGGGCGTGGGGAGCCCGGCGGCCGCGTCCAGGCTCGGGTCCACGCCCGGATGCGCCTCGATGATCCCGCGCACGTTGGCATCTCGGGCGACGGAAAGACGCGCGAGGAGGTCGGCCTGCGCTTGAGTGGGCGTGCCGGGCAGGATCGGGGCCGCCACCCAGATCCCCGGCGCGATCACCTCGGGCTTCTGGAGGCCGTCGAGGGTCGGGCCGAAGCTCGAGTGGTACATGTCGTAGGTCGAGAAGGCCAGGCGGTTCTTGTCGTCGAGGCCCCCGACGGTCAGGACCGACGGCGCCGACGCGGGTGGCAGCACCGGGTGCCCCGCCACGTGGCCCGAGGTTTCCGACGGCAGCGCAAACGAGAAGGCCCTCGCGGGTGGCGCGCTCGGCGGCCTGGGAAAGGCCGTCCTCCAGGTACGAGGCCTGGTAGTCGCCGCCGCAGCTCACGTTGACGACGCGGATGCCGTAGCGCTTCCGGTTGCGGATCACCCACTCGAGGCCGCGGCGGATGTCGTCGTGGGTGATGCGGCGGACGGAGCCGCACTTGACCAGGACGAGCCGGGCCTCCGAGGCGATCCCGCGGTAGAGGCCCCCCGACAGGCGGCCGTCGCCGCACGCGACCACCGACGTCATCATGCCGTGCCAGCTCGACTCGCCCGGCTGGCTGAGGTCCGCGCGACGGGCGCGGGGGTTCGTGATGTCCACGTAACGGAGGATCCGATCCTCGGCTTCGACCAGGTCCGGGTGGGCGAAGAAGCCGGCGTCGAGGAAGGCGATGGTGACGCCGCGCCCGCGGTACTCGTCGAGGGCCCCGAGCCGGAGCGGCGTCGGCAGGATCGCGTGGGGGGAGGCGGCGAGCTCCGGACGATGGGCCTGGAGGTGCGCGTCGGCCTCGGCGAAGCGGGCCGCGCAGTCGGCGCAGAGCCCCAGCTCCGGACGCCACCCGGGCGTGTTCGTCGCGACGAGGGCCGCTACGGCGTCGGACACCCCCGTCGCCGGCTCGCGGAGATCCTCGCGGCAGACCGGGCACGAGGGGCTCGCGCGCTCGGAATACGGGAGCGCGTCGCGCGTTTCCTGGGACATCGTCGTCGGAGCTTACCCCAGTACCCGGCGGTTATAATCGGCGCCATGGACTTGATCGCGATCCAGCGAGCCCTGGGCGAGCAGCAGCTCGACGGCTGGCTCCTCTACGACTTCCGCGGCAGCAACCCGATCGCCCGCAGCGTCATCGGCTTCGACGAGAAGCAGATCGGCACCCGCCGCTGGTTCTACCTGATCCCGCGCGCAGGGAGAGCCGGTGGGCCTGCTCCACGTGATCGAGCCCCACGCGACCAAGGGCGCGCCCGGCCGCGTCGTCCTCTACCGTTCCTGGAAGGAGCTCGAGGCTCTCCTGAAGGAGCACCTCGCTGGGATGAAGCGTGTGGCCATGGAGTACAGCCCGGGGGCCGCGATCCCGTACGTCGCGCGCGTGGATGCCGGGACCGTGGAGATGGTGCAGGCCGCGGGCCCCGAGGTCGTGAGCTCGGCCGACCTCGTCCAGTACTTCGAGGCGCGTTGGACGAAGGAACAGAAGGCTCTCCACGACCGCGCCGCACGGGGCTGCCTCGCCGCCAAGGACGCCGGCTTCGCTCTGATTCGGGAGCGCCTGGCCTCCGGCTCGACGGTCACCGAGAGCGAGGTCCAGGCCCTCATCGCGCGCCGCTTCCAGGAGGAGGGGCTCGCGACCCATCACCCCTGCATCGTCGCCGTGAACGACCACGCCTCGGACCCGCATTTCGAGACGGCGTCCGGGCCCCGAGCGACCGGCCGATCCGGAAGGGGGACCTGGTTCTCATCGACTTCTGGGCCAAGGTCGCCGGCGACCCCCAGGCGGTCTACTACGACGCCACGTGGATGGCCTACTGCGGCACGCGACGTCCCGGCGAAGATGCGCGAGGTCTGGGAGGCGGTGAAGGGGGCGCGCGACGCGGCGGTCGATTTCGTGACGCGCTCGGTGGCCGCGGGAACGACGATCCGCGGGGCCGACGTGGACGACGTCTCCCGGCGCTACATCGAGGAGCGCGGCTACGGGCCCTACTTCCTCCACCGGACGGGACACTCCATCGGCTACGAGGTCCACGGCAACGGCGTGAACATCGACAACCTCGAGACCCGCGACCAGCGGACCGTCATCCCCGGCGTCTGCTTCTCCATCGAGCCGGGCGTCTACCTGCCGGAGTTCGGCGTCCGCAGCGAGATCGACATGTTCATCCACGAAGGGCGCGCCGAGGTCACCGGCGACATCCAGCGCGAGCTGCTGCTCCTCGCGTGACGGCCCCGCTCCAGGCCTGGCTCGAGGCCTTCCTCTCCGCCCACGAGGGCGTCGCGGGCACCGTCCACGTGCGTCCCGCGGGAGGGGACCTCGAGCTGGCGGCGGCGGTCAACATTCCCGAGAAGGTCCAGGAGATCGTCCGACGGATCCCGCGTGGCAAGGGGATGGCCGGGCTCGCGTGGGAGCAGGACCAGCCCATCTCGACCTGCAACATCAAGGACGATCGGAGCGGCCAGGTGCGCCCGGGCGCCAAGGCCGTGAACGCCGGCGCCGGCGTCGCGCTGCCGGTGCACGACGCCTCGGGGGACGTGCGAGCGGTCGTCGGGATCGCCTACCGCGACGAGAGGGAGCTCACCGAATCGAGCTCGCTGCTCTGTCGGCCGGGGCCCGGACCCTGCCTTGAGCCGGTCGATGCAGGCGTCGAGCAGCGCCCGATGCTCCGCGGAGATGCCCACGATCTTGATCCCGTTCCCCGGGATGATGCGGGACGTCCCGTTGCGGATGTCGTAGTTCCAGATCACTCGCCCGGTCACGCGAAGGACGGCACTCGGGTCCTCGAGGCGGATCGTCAGGTCCACCTCGGATTGCAGCGGCAGGGGATCGGGACAGGCGATGAAGAGGCCGCCTCGGCTCAGGTTGGTGATCCTGTTCGACACGAACGCGTCCCGCGTCGAGCAGTCGACCGCGATATCCACCTGGTATCGCTCCGCCGGGGAGTCATGGCCCCCTCCCATAGCGTACGTAATACGACTAACGCAGCCACTAGAGGGTATCAGATTCCGTTCCGAAGATCTCAGTTCCCGCCGGCCCCCTTCAAGTACCTGAGGAGGTCGGAGTCCGTGGAGAGGATCAGCCAGGCCTTGTCGTCGAGGGTCCCGCTGAGAGCGTCTCCATCGTCTTGGTGAACTGGTAGAACTCCGGGTCCTTGCCGTAGGCCTTGGCGTAGATCGCGGTGGCCTTGGCGTCGGCCGCGCCCTTCACCTCCTGGGCGTTCTTGTAGCCGGAAGACGACGCCGCCAGCATGTCGCGCTCCTTCTGGCCCCGGATCTCGGCGGCGCGCCCCTGCCCCTCGGAGCGGCTCCGCTCCGCGATGCGCTTCCGCTCGGAGATCATCCGCTCGAAGACCTTCTGCTGCACGGTCTCGACGTAGTTGATCCGCTTGAAGCGGACGTCCACCAGCTCGATGCCGAACTGGGGCGTGATCTTCGCCGCCTTCTCGAGGATGATCTGGGCGATCTTCTCCCGGCCCGTGTTCACCTTCGCCATGGCCTCGGCGGCCCCGATCCCTTCCAGCTCCTCGGTCACCTGGAAGGCGCGGTTGCTGGAACGGACGACCTCGATCAGGTCGAAGGAGGCCACGGCGTTGCGGGTCTCGCCGTCCACGATGTCGTCGAGGCGGCTCTGGGCGCCGTGCTCGTCGGTGACCGCCTGGTAGAAGCGCAGGGGATCGGCGATCCGCCAGCGGGCGTAGGTGTCGACGAAGATGTACTTCTTGTCGCGGGTCGGGATCTCGGTGGGGGTGCCGTCGTACTCGAGCCAGCGCTTGTCGAAGCGGTAGACCGTCTGGACGAAGGGCACCTTCACGTGAAGGCCGGCATGGGTGACGAGGCCTCCCACGGGCTTGCCGAATTGCACCAGGATCGCCTGCTCCGTCTCCGACAAGGTGTAGACCGAGGCGAAGAGCAGGACCGCGACCGCGATCGCGCCGAGGACGGCGAGGGGGCTCTTCACGGCTGCACCTCCTTCGTGCGCCGCCGCCGAACTGCAGCAGGGGCAGGACCCCCTTGGCCTTGTCGTCGAGGATGAGCTTCCGGCCGAGCTTCGGCATCAGGTCGCGCATCGTCTCGAGGTAGATCCGCTTCCGCGTGACCGCCGGGGCCTTCTTGTATTCCTCGTACACGGCGTCGAAGCGGCTGGCGTCGCCCTCCGCGTTGTTCACGCGCTCGAGCTTGTACCCCTCGGCCGCGCGCACCGCCTGCTCGGCCTCGCCCTTGGCCTTGGGGACGGCCTTGTTGTAGTCGGCCCACGCGTCGTTGATGGCGCGCTCCTTCTCCTGGATGGCCTGGTTCACCTCGTTGAAGGCGGGCTTCACGGCGTCGGGAGGGTTCACGTCCTGGAGGACGAGCTGCTGGACCTCGATGCCGATGCCGTAGAAGTCGCAGAGGCGCTGCAGCTCGTCCTTGGCCTGATGGGCGATCTCCTCGCGGCCGATGGTGAGGACCTCGTCGACGCTGTGGTCGCCGACGACCTGGCGCATGGCGGCCTCGGACATGTACGCGGAACGTCTCGGGAACGTCGCGGACGTCGAAGAGGTACTTGCGCGGATCCTTGATCCGGAACTGCACGATCCACTCGACGACGGCGACGTTCAGGTCGCCCGTGAGCATGACCGACTCGCCGAGCGTCTCGGGGGTCGTCGGGGCGAACTCCGACTTCGCCGCGGCGCGCAGCGTCCGGAAGCCGAACTCCATCTTGAGCTGCCGCTGGACCGGGACCTTCGTCACCGTCTCGACCCCGAACGGGATCTTGAGGTGGGGCCCGGACTCGGTCGTCCGGTCGAAGGCCCCGAAGCGCTGGACGACCCCGACCTCGTCGGGCTCCACCTGGTAGTAGCCCGTGAGCAGGAGGATCGCCACGGCCAGCACGCCGCCGACGAGCTTCACCCTTCCCAGGGACGGGAGGGTGAAAGGCGGCATCTTGATTCCGTCAGGTCCGATATCGATGGGACCTTGGCCCCAGCCGGTTCGTGACATTTCGTCTCCTCTGGCCTCTCGAGCGCCTCATGAGACTCTACTCGATTGACTCAGTCGCCGTCGGGAAGGGCCGTCTCGGGCCGGATGAAGGTGAACGCGTCGGCGTCCCGGTGGATGGCCTCCACGGTATCGATCCCCAGGACCTCGGCGGCCTTGAGGCTCTCCTTGACCGCGTCGGTGCGCGACACCGTGCTGTTGTCGCAGCAGATCGCCACGGGGACGCCGGCCTCGAGGAAGGCGTGGATCGGATGGCGCTCGCCGCGCTTCACGGCGCCGGTGTGCTCGTTGCTCGAGAGGCAGCACTCCACCAGGATCTTGTCGCGGGCGAGGCGGCGCATCAGCTCGGGGTCCTCGACCGCGGAGCAGCCGTGGCCGATGCGGCTCGCCCCGAGGACGTCCACCGCCTGCCACACGTAGTCGGCCGGAGCGTCCTCGCCGGCGTGGGCCGTCAGGCCGAGCCGGCCGATCCGGGCGATGTCGTAGGCGCTCTTGAAGAGACGCGGCGGGTTGCCGCGCTCGGGCCCCGCGATGTCGAAGCCGACGACACCGGTCCGCTCGTGGAGATGCTGCGCCTCGGCGATGGCCTGGCGGGCGAGGATCTTCGCGATGTGGGGGCCGTGCTGGCGCATCGCGATGACGATGAGGCCGACCTTCATCGGATGGCGCTTCTGGGCGTGGTTCATCCCCGACAGGACGGCGCGGATCGACTGCCTCGGCGTGAGGCCCGCGTAGGTGTGGATGACGGGGGAGTAGCGCAGCTCCAGGGTCTTGACCCCGGCGGCCGCCGCCGCGTCGACGATGGCCTCGGTGACCTGGACGATGTTCTCGTAGAACTGGGTCACCCAGAGGGGGTAGTGCATCTTGTCGAGATACGCGAGGAGGGACCCTTCCTCCCCCTCCTGTATCTCGAGGTGCGAGCGCATCCCCTCCAGGTCCGGCGCGGGGTTCAGGCGGTAGTGGCGCATGAGGTCCCACGTGACCTCGGCGGGGATGGAACCGTCCACGTGCTGATGGAGCTCGATCTTGGGGATCGAGCGAACGCGCGCCTCCAACATGCGCGATACTAGCACGGTGAAACCCGTCGGAACCGTCTGCGTCTACTGCGCGTCCAGCCGCCAGTCGGACCCCGTGTTCCCCGCGACCGCGCGCCGGCTCGGCGCTCTCCTGGCCGATCGAGGCGTCGCCATCGTCTACGGCGGCGGCGCGGTCGGGTCCATGGGGGCTCTGGCCGACGGAGCCCTCGAGGCCGGTGGCCGCGTCGTCGGCGTCCTGCCGCGTTTCATGGGGGACCTGGAGTGGGGGCACCCTCGGCTGTCGGAGCTGAAGCTCGTCGCCGACATGCACGAGAGGAAGCGGACGATGATCCAGGACGCCGACGCCGCCGTAGCGCTCCCCGGGGGGTGCGGCACACTGGAGGAGCTGCTGGAAGCCATCACCTGGAAGCGTCTCGGCCTCTATGCCGGCCCCGTCGTGATCGTCAACCAGCGAGGCTTCTTCGATCCCCTCCTCGCCATGCTGGAACGCTGCATCGGCGAGCGCTTCATGGATCCGCGCCACGGAGGGATGTGGACGGTCGTGGACGACGCCGACGGCGTCCTCCCGGCCCTCGAGAGCGCGTCCCCCTGGGACGACGATCCCCGCCGCTTCGCCGTCCCCTGAGATCCAAAGAGGAGCCGATGTCCCACGACCCCAAGGTGCTCCGGCGGGCCGCCGACCACTTGAAGCGCGCCGATCCGGTGCTCGCGCGCATCATCGAGGCCGTCGGCCCGTGCCGCCTGCGGATCGAGCGCGGCGGCGCACACTTCTCCTCGCTGGCGGAAGCGATCCTCTACCAGCAGATCACGGGGAAGGCCGCGTCGACCATCCACCGGCGTCTGTGCGCGCTGACGGGACGCAAGCATCCCCGGCCTCAGGACATCCTTGCCGCCACCGACCAGCAGCTTCGCGAGGTGGGACTTTCGCGGCAGAAGATCCGCTATTTCCGGGACCTGTCCGAGCGGGCCCTGGCCGGAATGCCCCTCGCTCGCCTGGGCCGTCTTCCCGACGAGGACGTGATCGAGGCCCTGACCACGGTCAAGGGGATCGGGCGCTGGACCGCCGAGATCTTCCTCATGTTCCGCCTCGGACGCCTCGACGTTCTTCCGGTCGACGACTACGGCGTCCGCAAGGCGATGCAGCGGGCGTACCGGATGCGGGCCCTGCCGAAGCCCGACCGGATGCGCCGAGTGGCCGAGCCCTGGCGCCCCTACCGCACGGCCGCCTGCTGGTACCTCTGGCGCAGCATCGACGGGGCCGCGGGCTTCGAGTAGCGCCGCCGGGCTAGGGGCTGCAGAAGATCCGGACCTCCGCGATTCCCCACGGGTCGCCTTTGGCGCGGCGCAGGCGCAGCTCCCGGACGGGCGACGGGGACGCAAACACGTACGCCTGGCCGTGAGGCGAGGACTCCCTCTGTCGCCGCGCACGAGCGGGCCGGAGCGTCTCGGCGGCCAGGGGCTGCTCATCCCCTCCCTCGGCAATCCCGTCCCACGTGATCTCCTGGGGCCACGAGCCCTCCCGTGCGTCCACGTCCACGTCGACTCTCACGACGCGCTGCGCCTCGTTCCATCGCAGCACGAGGGACGTCGGGCCCGCCGGGGCGAGCCACACCGTCGCCGGGTCGCCGTCCACGGCCGCGTGGGCGTCGTCGCCGCCCGCTCCGACGGCCGAGGGCGGGGGCGCAAGGGACAAGAGGGGCCGGGCCCGCGGCCGCAGGATCGTGAACTCGCACGGGACGCTCCTCGGCCCCGTGCAGATCGAGGCGGCGGTCTCGAGATCGGCGTGCCCCTTGGGGATGGGGCCGGAGGCGACGAGCGCGTCGTAGTGGGCGCGGACCTCGGGCGCCAGATCGAAGACCGGGACCGGCGCGCGCACCTCGAAGCGGGCGCGATCGGGCTCGAAGGGATCCGCGGCCGAGGCGATGAGCCCGCGACCCGGGAGGTTCGCCTCCACCCATGCGACGGCTTGATCGGCCGCCGTGGGCCCGCGATAGGTCCAGGCCATCCAGGCGGCCTCGCGCGCGGGGGAGACGAGGACCAGGGCGGCGACGACCGCGGCCGCCACCCCCCGGCCCGAAGGCGACGCAAATCGGGCCACGAGCGCGTCGAAGCCGATGGCCGCCAGAACGATGGTGGCGGCGGTCGCCGACAGCATGTGGCGGGAGTAGACCTTGTTGGCGGGAGCGGTCGCCAGGATCGTCGAGGCGACGAGTGCGAGGGCGGGAAGCATCTCGCGCCGCGGGCGACGGAGCACCAGGGCGAGAGCGGCAAGGAGCAGGCCCGGATACGTCACGTCGAAAACGAAGTAGTTCGCGACGTCGCCGAACGCGCCGCCTCGCCCCTGCAGCGCCCGATTCTCGTCGACGGCTGCGCCGTAGTAGTGGCGCACGCTGTGCTCGAGCCCCGCTCCCATGGAGCCCTGCGCGACCACCGCGTAGGGTGCCGCGGCGCCGAACGCCAGGAGTGCGGCGAGGGCGGCGATGGGAAGGCTCCGACGTCGTTCGGGACGCGGTCCGAGCCCCACCAGCAGGATCGGCAGCGTCAGGAGCCCGGTGTACTTCACCGCCGTGGCGAGGCCGCAGAAGATCCCCGCGCCGACCCACTCGCGCCTAGCCGTTGCGCGCTGCACCACGAGGAGGAGGGCGAGGGTGGCCGTGGCGACGAGCACGTCGGGCGTGATCGCATGGGCCGCACGAACCGGGCCTCGCGAAACGGCCATGAGGGCCGCTCCGAACAGCGCGGCCCCGGGGCCGACCAAGGCGCGGCACACCCTGTAGGTGAGCCACACGTTGGCGACCCCGAAGCACGCCACGAGGGCGCGTCCGCCGACATAGGCGCCGTAGCCCCCCGCGAGCCTCTGGCCCACGAGTACCGGCAGGAAGGCGATCCAGTTGAAGAAGCCGGGGTACCCCGAGTAGACCGTCGGGTCCGGGCTCCCGGTCCGCCACATCTTCAGGATCGGCTCGACGAAGTTGTTCATCTCGTCGAAGTCCATCGGGTCGTGGGCGAGGTGATGGCCGAGGCCCGCGAAGCGAAGCACCGCCGCGATCCCGAGGACGCCCGCGAGGAGCGCCCCCGTTCTCAGATGTCGACCCATTGCCCCGCGCCCGCCTCGCCGGCGCGACGATGGAGGAGGGCCGCCGCCGCGAGATCCTCGACGGCCAGACCCAGGGATTTGAAGAGGGTGATCTCCTCCGGCGACGTCCGGCCGGGATGCCGGCCGAGGAGGACGTCCCCGATCTCCGCCTGGATGTGTCCCTCGCGGATCGCGCCCTCGGCGAGAGCCATGAGGTAGTCCCCGGCCTCCCGCTGCGTCGACTCGCGTCGGTCCACGAAGAGACGCGAGGCGGCCATCGTGGCTCCGTCCACCTCGCGCCGATCCGGCAGGCTCGCGCCGACGACGTTCAAATGGGCTCCCGGAGAAAGCCACTCGCGGCGAACGACCGGTCGAGCGGCGCTCGTGGCCGTGACGACCAGATCCGCGCCCCGGACCGCGTCCTCGACCGTGTCGACGGCCTCCAGGGGGAAGGGGAAGAGACGCGCCATCTCGGCGACGAAGGCGCGGGCCCTCTCCGGGCGGAGGCTTGCGACACGGCACCGCCGGATCGAGCGCACGGCCGCCATCGCCGCCAGATGGGTTCGCGCCTGGACGCTCGCGCCGACGAGGGCCAGGTCCCCCGCGTCGCCTCGGGCCAACGCCCGGGTGGCGACGCCGGACACGGCGGCGGTTCGGATCGCCGTGACCGCCGACGCGTTGATCAGGGCCAGCGGCTCTCCGGTCTCGGCGCTGAAGAGCGCCACCAGCCCCTGGTGCGCGTCCTTCCCGGCGGCCAGGTTTCCGGCGAAGACGCCGACGACCTTGACGCCGAAGGCGCCGCCGGATCCGCCGCGATAGGCGGGCATCACGGCCAGCAGACCGGCGGCGCCCTCGGGTCGCAGGATCGTGCGGAGGGGCTGCAGGGCCTCGCCGCGCGCGAGGGCGGCCAGCACCCCCGCCATCTCGTCGATGCACTGGGGCATCGGCAGGAGACGGTGGACGTCGGCCTCGTTCAGGACCAGGACTCTCATGGCTCCACCCGGGAGCGGCCCGGCGTGGCTAGGGCCGGTCCTTGAACTTCTCGTAGAGCCGCGTGTGGCGCGTCTCCAACGATTGCGCGACGCCGTCGATGAAGACGGCGGTCACCGACGTCCGCGCGTCCATGATGTCTCCGGTAGCCAGGACCAGGTTCGCGTCCTTCCCCGCGGAGATGGATCCCATCCGCTCCGCCACGCCCAGGATCTCGGCCGGCGAGAGCGTGATGGCGCGGAGCGCATCCGCGGCCGAGAGGCCGTACGCCCTCGCCATCGCCGCCTGGTAGGGAAGGTTCCGGGCGAACTCGTCGTCGTCGGAGACGATGGCGAAACGCACGCCGGCCTTCTGGAGGAGCGCGGCGTTGCCATAGGCCGCGTCGTAGGGATCCGAGTCCCTTCGTGGCAGGCGCAGGACGCTCAGGAGGACCGGAACGTCCTTCTGCTTCAGCAGGTCCGCGCAGCGCCAGGCCTCGAGGCCTCCCGCGAGGATCAGCTTGAGGCCGCGCTCCTCGGCGAACGCCACCGCTCCGCGGATGTCGTCCTCGTCGTCGGCCCGGATGACCACCGGGACCGTCCCCTGGGCGGCAGGAGCCAGCGCCTCCATGGTCATGTCGGGCTTCCCCGTTCCCTTCCCGTAGACCTTGGCGTTCTCGAGGAGGTTGCGCAGGCGGTTGAGGTCGCGCTCCTGGCTCTTCTTCTTCTCTTCCTGGCGGTCGGCGAACGTCTTCTTCTCCGGCTCGTCGGAGTCGTCGTCCTCGTCGTCGTCGTCCGCCTTGGCTCCCCGTCGGATAGACGACGTGGACGGCCACGGGCGTCTTCACGACCAGGGCGTCCGGCGTCGTACCGGTGAGACGGATGAGGGCGCTCTGGCCCGAAACCAGGCCTCCCGTCGGCGCCGTCAGGGCCGCCGTCAGGCCGTTGGCGCGTGCCACCGGGATCAGGTCGCTGTGGGCGTTCAAGGCGACCCAGGCCTTCGCCTCGGGGTTCATGTCGCCGAGCTCGGCCTTGTCCACCGTGCCTCGCGCGCCGAGGGGCACCTCGACGAGGCCGAGGGTCGTGAGGCCGTCGATGAGGCCGGGATAGAGCGTCTTGCCGGCCGCCCTCGATCACCGTCGCCCCCGGCGGGAACCGGCACGATCCCGCCCCACGGCCGCGATCTTGCCGCCCGCGATCACCACGGTCCCCGGGTCGAGGACGCCGCTCTCGACCGTGACGACCCGGGCCCCGCGGATCACCGTCACGGGCGCCTCCGCCGCGAGCGCGGCGGCGGGCACGAGGAGAGCCGACGCCAGGAGGATGCGCCTCACTCGGCACCCCCTTCCTTCGCCGCCGCGGCTCGCGCGGCGAGGTCCCGTGCCCGGTCGAACGTCACGACGCCGTCGACGAGGGTCGTCTCCACCCGGGCGTCGGGGGAGAACGGGTGCGCGCTGAAGATCGCGAGGTCGGCGTCCTTGCCCACCTCGATGGAGCCCACGCGGGCGTCGATGCCGAGCTGCCAGGCGGGGTTCAGCGTGATCATCTTCAGGGCCTCGGCCTCGGTCACGCCGCCGTACTTCACGGCCTTGGCGGCGTCCCAGTAGAGGCGCCGGGCCAGCTCGTCGGAGTCGGAGTTGAGGGAGACCCGCACGCCCTTCGAGGCCAGGATCGCCGGGTTGTACGGGATCCCGTCGAGGGCCTCCATCTTGAACGCCCACCAGTCGATGAACGTCGAGGCGCCGGCGCCGTGCCGCGCGATCTCGCTCGCGACCTTGTATCCCTCGAGGACGTGCTGGAACGTGCGGACCTTGAAGCCGAACTCGTCGGCCACGCGCATCAGCATGAGGATCTCGTCGGCCCGGTAGCAGTGGCTGTGGACGAAGACCTTGCCGTCGAGGATGTCCTTCAGCTCCTCCAGCTGGAGGTTCTTGCGGGGCGCCACGGGCTTCTCGTCCTTGGCTCCGAGGGCCTTGACCTTGCGGTCGTACTCCTCCCACTCGCGCTTGTAGGCTTGCGCCTCCTTGAACGCGGTGCGCAGGACGACCTCGACACCCATCCGCGTCTGGGGATAGCGGGTGGCCCGGAGGCCCGAGCCGTGGGAGCCCTTCACGTTCTCCCCGAGGGCGAACTTGATCCCCCTCGGGGCGTCCTTGAAGATCATCTCCTCGGGCGTCTTCCCCCAGCGCAGCTTCAGGACCTGGGTCTGGCCGCCGATGGTGTTGCACGACCCGTGGAGGGCGTTGATCGTCGTGACGCCCCCGGCCAGCTCGCGGTAGACGTTGATGTCGCGATGGTCCACGACGTCGGCGATGCGCACCTCGGCGGTGACCGAGTTCGAGCACTCGTTGACGCCCCCTTCGATCGCGGTGTGGGAGTGGGCGTCGATGATGCCCGGCATGACGTACCGGCCGGTGGCGTCGATGACCCGGGCTCCGGCCGGCACGACCACGTCCCGGCCCACCGCGACGATCCTCCCGCCCTGGAGAAGGACCGTCCCCTTGTCGAGGGTTCCTTGAGGCCCGACGGTGAGAATCGTGCCCCCCGACGATGGCGACGGGCTTGTCGGACGGCGCCTCGGGAAGGGGTGCCATCGGGAGGGCGAGCGGCCTGCCCTTCTCCCTGTCGGCCCGTTCGTCCTTCTTCTCGCGGTTGCTCTCCCTGTCGCCATCCTTGTCCTTCGCCAAGGGCTCGTAGAGCATGCCGTCCACGAACACCATCTTCGCCGTCGCGTCCTTGGTGAGGGGCTCGGCGCTCCAGGCCACCACGTTCGCGATCTTTCCCGCCTCGAGGCTTCCGGTCCGGTCGGCGACTCCGAGGGCCTCGGCGGCTGCCCAGCGTGACCGCCCGCAGGGCGGCCTCCTTCGGAAGGCCACGATCGATCGCCTTGCGGACGCCGCCGACGAAGTCCTTGGCGTGCCCAGAGACGAGGGCGAAGGGAACCCCGGCCTTGCTGAGGGCGGCCGGGTTGGCCTCGGCTTCGTCGATCTCTCGCCGTTCCTTTTCGTCGTCCGGGTCGGCCTGGTCGACGGGCTTCTCGGGGTCGAAGTTCACGCTGATCAGGAGCGGGACCTTCTGCGCCTTGATGACGGCGAGTGTCGCGGGGCGGCTCGCCTGGGGGGCTCCGGCCACGAGGACGCGCACGCGGAACTCGTCCGCGAGAGCCAGGGCCCGCCGGACGTCGTTCTCGCGATGGGCCGTGACGACCAGGGGAAGCTTCCCGGAGAGAACGTCCTGCCAGGCGACGAGCGCCGCGTCGTAGCGCGGCCGCTTCTTCCCCTTGGGGGAGCGCTCGTAGGCCGCCCACTCGTCGCGATAGCGCTGGGCGTCGTAGAGGGACTGGCGCGCGAGCGCCACCACCCCCATCAGGGAGTCGGGATAGCGGCTGGGGAGAGGCGTCATGTGGAGGTGCAAGGCCGCCGGCTGCCGCAGGACCATGGCGTCGGCTTCGCTCCCCGAGAGGTCGATGAGCGCGCTCCGCCCCGGGAGGACGCCGTCTGCGGGAATCACCAGGGCCGTCGTGACGCCGGCGTCCCGGGCCTTGAGGGCCGCCGCCGGCCTCAGGAGGTCGAGGGCGAGGGCCTGTGGAGCGAGGGAACTCGCCTTCCCCCGGTCCGTCCGGCTCTCGGATCCGCCGGCCGTCTCGGCGTCGAGGCCGGACTCCCGGCGCGCGTCGTCCTTCGCCGTGGGGTGAGAGGGCGGAAGACCGAGGCCGCCGAACGCGTCGATCAGCCCCGGGGTGACGGTCAGGCCCGCCGCGTCGATGACACGCGCGCCCGGGGGGATGGTCACCGAGGGACCGACGCTCTCGATGAGACCGCCCTTCAAGACGACGGTGGCCTTTTCGTACGTGGCGCCGGAGACCGTGACCACTCGGGCTCCGACGAGCGCGTAGGCGTCGTCCCTCTCGGTCCTCTCCGCGAAAGCCGTGAGCGACAAGAGACCCACGAGCACCGCGGCAACTGCGGTTCGTCGAATCATGCGTCCCCTTTCGATCAAGCGCCGGAGTATAGCGCGGCTCCCGGTCAGGGCGCGGGGGCTGGGGGCGCGTGGCGGAGGACGCGGCCGGCGCGCGCGGGCGTGGGGACGCCGTCGTCGAGGGCCACCTGGCCGTTCACCACGACATAGGGGAGTCCCACGGGCGGGGTCCAGGGCTCCTTGATCGTGGACCGGTCGGCAACCACCGCCGGATCGAAGACCACGAGATCCGCCTTCATCCCCGCCGCGATCCGTCCGCGATCGGAAAGGCCCAGGACCGTGGCGGGGAGCGACGTCATCTTGCGAACGCCCTCCTCGAGGCTCACGACCCTGGCCTCGCGAACGTAGCGCCCGAGGAAGCGCGGGAAGGTTCCGGCTCCCCGGGGGTGCTCGCCGTGGATCGCGCCGTCGCTCGAGACCATCACCCGGGGGTCGGCGTAGAACGCGCGGATGTCCTCCTCGCGCATGGAGATCCCCAGGATTCCCTCCGGGTCGTCTCCCCATGCCGGAGTTCCGATGCTCGGGATCGGTCTCGCGGATCATGTTCATGTAGAGCGTGTAGGGGTCGGTCTTCTTCGCCGTGGCAATCTCGGCGAGGGACTTCCCCTCCAGGGACGGATCGGGAGCGTAGCGTGAGATGAGAATGTTGTCGGGGCCGCCGTTGTCGTCGACGCCGCGTACGACGTCCGCGCGGTCGTCGTATCGCCGCGAGAGCACGAGGACGCGGAGCGTGCTGTGCCAGAAGTTGTAGGGATAGCAATCGGCGGTGATGCGGAGGCCGCGGCCGTCGGCCTCCTTCATGAGGGCGGTGTACTCCGGCCAGCTTCCCCCACGCGCTGACCGATCCCAGCTTGATGTGGCTGATCTGTGCCGGGATTCCCGCGCGGGCGGCGATATCGGTCAGCTCCCGGAACGAGTCGATCACCTTGAGCCCCTCGTCGCGCACGTGGCTGATGTAGAAGCCGCCGTAGGGTTTGACGGCCTTCGCCACCTCCACGATCTCGTCGGTGGTGGAGAAGGAGTCAGGCTCGTACTCGAGGCCGCTGGAGAGGCCGAACGCGCCGGCCTTCATGGCGGCCTCGGCCAGCGCCGCGCATCCGCAGGATCTCGTCCGGCCGGGCCGGCCGCTTGTTGTCGGCGCCCATCGCCTGCGCGCGGATGGTCCCGAAGCCCGCCGTGGTGGCCATGTTGAGCGCGGAGCCCTTCTCCTGCACCTGGGAGAGGAACTCGTCGATCGGCCATCGGGACGTGCCGTCCTGGCCGCCCAGGACGGTGGTGATTCCCTGCCGAACCTGCGTCTCGGCCCCCGGCATCTCGAGGATCTGGCCGTCGGCGTGGGTGTGCATGTCGATGAAGCCGGGCGCCACGACCATGCCCCCTGGCGTCGATGACCCTGGCGCCGGCCGGGGGCAAGTAGCCTTTCGCATCGACGACGGCCGTGATCGTGTCCCCCTGGACGACGATCGTCTTGTCCGGGACGAGGGGTCCGCCGCTGCCGTCGGCGATGCGGCCGTGGGTCACGACGAGGGTCGTCTCGGCGGCGGCAAGTGCGAGCGTGGCGAGGATCAGCATGGCGGCACGTTACCCGAGGCGACGCCGCGGCGCAACTCCGGCCACCCGTCACATACCTTGCAATATCAACACTAAGTGTTGACAATACAAGCTGCCATGATCGATCGTGTCCGCCAGCTGGAGCGGCTCCTGAGCCTCCTGAGGGCCCATCCTGTCGTGGCCATCCTCGGCGCACGGCAGGTCGGCAAGACGACGCTCGCCCGCGACGTGGCCGCCGCCCGCGGCGGGCCGGCGACCTTTCACGATCTCGAAGACCCGGTCGACCTTGCCCGCCTCGCGGATCCGATGCTGGCTCTCGCCGGTCTGCGCGGCCTGGTCATTCTCGACGAGATCCAACGGCGGCCCGACCTGTTTCCCGTGCTGCGAGTCCTTTGCGACCGTCCCCGCCCGCCTTCGCGATTCCTCGTCCTCGGTAGCGCTTCCCCGGATCTCCTGCGCCAGTCTTCCGAGTCCTTGGCGGGCCGTATCGTCTACCACGAGCTGACCGGCTTCTCCATGGGCGAGATCGGTGCGGAGCGTCAGGGCAGGTTATGGCTCAGGGGGGGCTTTCCGCGCTCGTTCCTGGCGCGGTCGGAGGGGGAGAGCCGTGACTGGCGCCGCGCGTTCATCCGGACGTTCCTCGAACGGGACATCCCCCAGCTCGGCATCGGTGTGGCGTCGGCCACCCTCGGCCGCTTCTGGAGCATGTTGGCCCACTACCACGCCCAGACCTGGAACGCAGCGGAATTTGCCCGATCGTTCGGTGTCTCCGACATGAGCGTGCGCCGATACCTCGACGTGCTCACGTCGACCTTCGCCGTGCGACAGCTGCTCCCCTGGACGGAGAACATCCGGAAGCGCCAGGTGAAGTCTCCCAGGGTCTACCTGTCGGACACCGGCCTTCTACACACCCTTCTCGGGATCGAGGACCAGCGGGGGCTCGAAGGGCACCCCAAGATCGGCGCTTCCTGGGAGGGCTTCGCGATGGAGGTCGTCATCGACCGGCTCGGCGCTCGCCGGGACGAGTGCTTCTTCTGGCGCACGCAGGGCGGGGCCGAGCTCGACCTTCTCGTCGTCCGAGGACGCAGCCGCTGGGGCTTCGAGATCAAGAGGACCTCGACACCGCAAGTCACACCCTCCATGCGCTCCGCTCTCACGGACCTCAGGCTGGGGCAGATCGACGTCGTCCATGGTGGTCGCGACACCTTCCCCCTCGCCCCGCGGATACGCGCGCTTTCCCTGTCGCGGATCCTTACGGATCTCGCGCCGCTCCGGTAGGCGATCGGATCACCCGCTCCGGAGTCGTTGGCGCCTTTTGCACCTGCGCGTGGACATGGTAATGATTGCGGATGAGACTCCCCGCGAGCGCCGCGTGCTGGCTGTCGATCCTTGCCGTGACGTCGGCCGAGGCCGCGACGGTCGCCGTACAGGTCTCCGTCGTCGACAAGTCGGGCCGGATGGTGCCGGACCTGACTGCCGCCGAGGTGACGGTCAAGGAGAATGGCCAGGCCCGCGAGGTGAAGCGCGTCGAGCGCGATGGCCGGCCGCTGGCCGTCGTCGTGCTCCTCGACTCGAACGCCACTCTCGGCAGCCTGTTCCGGAGCGACCTCGTGGACCCGGTCATGGATTTCGTGACCTCGCTGCCCGAGGGCACCGACCGAACGCTCATGACCATCGGCACGCCTCCGACGGAGGTGGACCTGACGGATCCTGCACAGGCTCGCGCAGCCCTCAAGGCGAAGGTGCCGTTCGGGAAGCTGTCGTTCTTCGACGCCGTCGCGGATGCCTCGCGCCGCCTGGCGCAGAAGAAGGGCACGAGGCGCGCCATCGTCGCGATCACGAGCGAATCCGTGGAGCTCGACGACCAGGCCCTGGCCCTCGGGGAGATCGGCAAGACATCGCCCCTCGTACTCGTGGTGCAGTTCGGCCCCACGGGCGCGTACCTTCCCTCCCTCGACACGATCGTGAAGTGGACCGGGGGCCGGTACGAGCCCATAGGCGCCCCTTCGGGCGTGGGGAAGGTTCTACGGAGCTTGATGCCCGAGCTGGAAGCGCCCTGGCTCGTGATGTACGAGGCGCCCCCGTCCGGCGAGAGGCGCGAGATCGACGTGAAGGTCACGCGCAAGGGCCTGAAGGCACGCTTCAGGCGGGCGGGCCTGGGGGAGTAGCTAGCCCTTGATCCCGGCGATCCGCTCGATGACCGGGCGGGCGCCCTCGAGGGCCACCCGCTGCATGTAGAACGCGAGGCCGCGGAGGCCGCCCAGCTCCTCGCCGCCGCCGGCTCGGCCCGGTCCGCCGTGGACGAGGGACGGAAGCACCGTGCCGGGTCCCGGCGACTGCTCGGCGATCTTGGCGCTGCCGAGGAAGACGCGCCCGTGGTACGGGGCGAGGCCCAGCACCACCTCGGCCGTGAAGGCCGCGTCCTCGGAGTAGACGGACGAGACGAGGCCGCCGCGTCCGCGAGCCACGATCTCGACGGCGCTCCGCCGCGTCCCCCGCGTAGGGCACCACGGTCGCCACCGGACCGAAGACCTCTCGCGCGTGGACGGTCGCCGCCTCGGCCCCCGGCTCGACCTCGACCAGGACCGGGCCGACGAAGAAGCCCTTTCCTTCGGGGACGCCGACCGCGGCGACCTGGTCCGGCCGAAGACGAGGCGGCCGTCGCGGGCCAGGGCCTCGATGCCGTCGCGGACGTCGGCGAGCTGAGCGGCCGTGGCGACCGGGCCCATGCGCACGCCGTCCGTGGCGGGGTTGCCCACCGTGACGGCCGAGCCAGCCGGTCCACGACGTCGTCGCGCACGCGATCGGCCAGCGCCGCGGGCACGAGGACGCGCCGGATCGCCGTGCACTTCTGGCCGGCCTTCTGCGTCATGTCGCGGACGCACGTCCTTGAGGAAGAGCTCGTACGTCTCGCGAGCCCGCCTCGACGTCGGGCCCGAGGACGGCGGCGTTCAGGCTGTCGGCCTCGACGTTGACGCGCACCGAGTCGCGGATGCAGCTCGGGCATCGGCCCGGATCATGCCGCCGGTCTCGCCCGAGCCGGTGAAGGCCACGACGTCCTGCGGGCCCACGTGGCGCAGCAGGTCGCCGGCGCCGCCGACGAGGAGCGAGAGCGCGCCCGTCGGGCAGCACGTTCGCCTCGACCAGGATCTCCATGATGCGGTGGGCCACGAGGGCCGAGCTGGTGGCGGGCTTGCGTCACGACCGGCATCCCGGCGAGCAGCGCCACCGCCGCCTTCTCGGCGAGGCCCCAGGCCGGGAAGTTGAAGGCGTTGATGTGGATGGCGACGCCGTGGCGCGGAGACCGAGAGGTGCTGGCCGTGGAAGCGGGGCGAGCGCCCGAGCGTGACGCCCTCGCCGTCCACGAGGATGCTTCGCGTCGCCCGAGGCTCCTTGCCCAGCTCCGCGTAGGCCGAGAGCGTGAAGGTGGCGCCGTCCACGTCGAACTTGGCGTCGCTCCGCGTGTTGCCGCCGTTGGCCACGGCCAGGTCCAGGAGCTCGTCGCGATGCGCCTGGATCTGGTCGCACATGGCCTTGAGGAGCGCGCCCCGCTCGGCGAAGGTCAGGGCGCGGAGGGCCGGACCGCCCGGTGCGCCGCGCGAAGTCGAGGCCCGCGCGGCGATCGATCCCCTCGTGGGCGACGCGCGCCAGCGGCTCCTCGGTCGCCGGGTTCACGAGGGTTTCGAGGGACCCCTTCGCGTCCACCCAACGGCCGCCCCAGTAGCTCCGCAGCGTGTCCATGGCCCGGCTACTCCCGGATGCCGAGCTGCAGACAGCACGAACGCGTAGTCGAACGCGATCTCGCGCAGGTAGTCGTAGCGACCCGAGGCGCCGCCGTGGCCCGCCGCCATGTTCGTCTTGAGCAGCAGGACGTGGTTCGTCGGTCTTCAGCGTCCGGAGCTTGGCCACGTACTTGGCGGGCTCCCAGTACATCACCTGGCTGTCGTTGAAGGAGGTCTTCACGAGCATCGCCGGGTAGGCCTTCGCCTCGAGGTTGGTGTAGGGGCAGTAGGACTTGATGTAGTCGTACTCGTCCTTCTTCTTGGGGTTCCCCCACTCCTCGAACTCGCCCACGGTGAGCGGGAGCGTCTCGTCGAGCATCGTGTTGATGACGTCGACGAACGGCACCTTGGAGATGACGGCGCCGAACAGATCCGGGCGCATGTTGACGACCGCGCCCATGAGGAGGCCGCCGGCGCTCCCGCCCTCGATGACGAGCCGCTCGCTCGGCGCGTGTATCGCTCCTTCACCAGGAGCTCGCCGCACGCGATGAAGTCGGTGAACGTGTTCCTCTTGTTCATCATGCGCCCGTCGTCGTGCCAGGGCTTGCCCGAGGTCGCCCGCCGCCGCGGATGTGGGCGATGGCGAAGACGAAGCCGCGGTCGAGGAGGGACAGGCGGTTCGAGGAGAAGGTGATGGGCATCGGGAAGCCGTAGGAGCCGTAGCCCGTGAGGAAGCAGGGGGCCGACCCGTCCCGGGCGAGTCCCTTCCGGTAGACGACGAGACATCGGCACCGCGCACGCCGTCGGGCGCCGTGACCTGCAGGCGCTCCGACACGTACTGCGTCCGGTCGTAGCCGCCGAGGACCGGCTGCTGCTTCAGGAGCGTCGACGTCCCGCGTCTCCATGTCGTAGTCGTAGACGGAGCTCGGGGTCGTCAGGGACTGGTAGGAGTAGCGGTAGACGGCTCGTGTCGAACTCGGCGTTCGCGCCCGGGAACGCGGCGTAGACGGGCTCCGGAAACGCGATCCGGTGGGACTTGCCCGCGTGCGCAGGTCGGTGACCCGCGCGTGGGGCAGCCCGTCCTCGCGCTCGCCAGACGACGTGGTGGTCCTGGAAGACGTCGATGCCCTCGAGCATCACGTCGTGGCGGTGGGGCAGCACCTCCTGTCCAGCGCCTCGCGTCCCGGGCCGGTCCACCGGCGCCGACACCAGGCGGAAGTTGCGGCCCGTGTCGTTCGTCCGGATGTAGAACCGGCCGCCGTGGTGATCGACCTCGTACTCCTGCTCGGCGATGCGCGGGGCGACGAGGCGTCCACTCGCCGCCGGGGTCGTCGGCTGGCAGGACGCGGGCCTCGGACGTGGTGTGGCTGCCGATGCCGAGGACGAGGTAGGCGCGGCTGCGGGTGCGTCCGACGCCGAGGTTGAAGGCCTCGTCGTCTTCCTCGTAGACGAGGTCGCGCGGCCTCGGCCCCGAGGCGATGGCGGTAGAGCCGGTAGTGGCGCTTGGTCTGCTCGTCCTCGACGCTGTAGAAGAGCGTCCGTTGTCGGCGGCCCAGGCCACCGAGCCGGTCCGTCTCCGACACCGCAGCGGGAGCGTCTCTCCGGCGACGAGGTCCTTGACGTGGAGGGTGTACTGCCGGAAGCCGGTGTCGTCGGTGGAGTAGGCCAGGAGGCGGCCGTCGTCGCTCACGGTATAGGCGCCGAGGGCCATGAACGCCTTCCCCTCGGCCAGCGCGTTCAGGTCGAGGGTGATCTCCTCGGCGGCGTCGAGCGTGCCGTTCTTGCGGCAGTAGATCGGGTACTGCTTTCCCTGCTCGGTCCGCGAGTAGTAGAGGTAGCGCCCCTTTCGGAGGGGCACGCCCATGTCGGTCTCCTGGATCCGCCCGAGCATCTCCTTGTAGAGCGCCTCCTGGAGCGCGGCCGTCGGCTTCATGACGCCGTCGGCGTAGGCGTTCTCGGCCTCGAGGTAGGCCTTCACCTCGGGGAGATCCTTGTCGCGGAGCCAGAAGTAGTCGTCCACGCGCCGGTCGCCGTGGACGACGTCGACCTTGGGGATGCGGCGCGCCACGGGCGGCTCGGGGGGCGCCTGAGCGGAGTCTTTCGCGTCGAGAGCGGGCGTGGTCATCGGGAATCCACCACGCTATCGCCCACGGCGCGGGGCTGTCAAACGAGCCGCTACTGTGGCGGGCTGACCGGGGTCAGGGGGACGTCCCAGTGGGCGTCCAGGATCTCGAAGCGCCGCTGCTCTTCCTTCTTGTACCGCTCCTGGTCGGGGTAGAGCTTCTGGATGAGGGCGTCCTCCTCGGCGGGCACGCCCTGGAAGGCCGCCCAGGTCGAGTAGGTGATGACGACCAGGAACGTCCAGTCGGCGTGGCCGTCGCCGTGGTACGTGGGCTTGAAGACCTCGACGCTCTTCATGCGGCCCGAGGCCGTCTGGGCCTTCAGCAGCGGATAGTGGTTCGCGAAGAAGAGGCGCTCGAACTCCTGCTGGAAGCCCCAGCGGACCTTGTAGTAGTAGGCGGCGGTCACGGGTCGGGCGTCGGCGGGCGCCGCGGGCCCGGCGAGGACGCTGGCGGCAAGGAGCAGAGAGAGCATGGATTTCCTCCTGCGGCGAATTCTAGCCCCGCGTGGTAGGTTCTTCCGCCATGTATGACACGACCGTGCTGGTGATCGGCCCGGCCGACGACAGCCTGCGCCTGCTGTCGGAGGCCGGTGAGGGAGTCCGTTTCGTAGCCGGTGAGCGGATAGAGGATCTCGACGGAGCGGCCCCCGAAGCCGACGCCGTCTTCTTCTCCGGGAGCAGTCGCCGCGTCCTCGAAGAGCTCCTCCCGAGGGCGCCCCGGGTCCGTTGGGTCCACACGCGATGGGCGGGGCTGGAGGGGCTCCTGTCGCCGGCCGTCGCACGCCATCCCAGCGTCCTCACCAACGCCCGCGGCGTCTACAGCGGGTCTCTCGCGGAGTTCGTCCTCGCGGCCATCCTCTACTTTGCGAAGGACCTGGGCCGCATGGTGCGCAACCAGCGCGCCGAGACGTGGGAGCCCTTCGACGTGGAGGAGATCCGGGGGAAGACCCTCGGCATCGTCGGGTACGGCCACATCGGCGCGAGCATCGCCGAGCGCGGCCGGGGCGCCGGCCTCCGGGTGCTGGCCCTGAGACGAAGCGCCGCCTCGCCGCCCGACAGCCGGGTGGACGAGTGGGTGCCGCGGCGCCAGCTCCGCGACCTCATGGCGCGATCCGACTACGTGGCGGTGGCGTTGCCGGCGACCCCCGAGACCCGCCATCTGGTCGACGCGGCCGCCCTGGGCGCCCTGCGCCCGTCGGCCGTCTTCGCGAACGTGGGGCGCGGGTCAACGGTCGACGAGGCGGCCCTCGTGCGCCTGCTCGAAGCGAAAGCGATCCGGGGTGCCGCCCTCGACGTCTTCGAGACCGAGCCTCTGCCCGCGGGGCACCCGCTCTACCGCCTCGAGAACGTCCTGGTCTCTCCCCACTGCGCCGACCACACGCCCACGTGGCGCGACGACGCGGTCCGCCTCTTCCTCGCGAACCTGGCGCGCTTCCGCACCGGAGTGCCCCTCGAGAACGTCGTGGACAAGACCCGCGGCTACTGACGGGCCGGCGGTCTCAGGGGATGGAGACGAGATCGACGACGAAGACCAGGGTGGTGTTCGGAGGGATCGAGCCCTTGCCCGTGGAGCCGTAGGCCAGCTCCGGCGGAATCGTCAGCTTGCGCTTGCCCCCGACCTTCATTCCCACGACTCCCTGGTCGAAGCCGGCGATCACCTGTCCCGCGCCGATGACGAACGAGAACTGACCGCTGTCGAACGTGGTGCCGTCGGTGAAGGTGCCGACGTACTTGACGGTCACCGAGTTCCCCACGGCGGCGGTGGCGCCGGTTCCCACGACGAGGTCCTCGACCACGAGCGGCTGGCTGGGGGTTGTCGGGTTGCTCTTGCTGCCGCAGGCCGCCATGAGAAGCACCGGCGCGACGGCCAGAAGTGCTGCGAATCTCTTCACGAAGGTCATCCTTTCCCGGCCCATTCGCGCCGGAGGCAAAACTCGAATGTGCCAGGCGCGGCGCCGGGAGTCAAGGGGAAGGGGGTCAGGCAGGGCTCGGAGCGCGCCGGCGGAGAGCCAGGAAGGTGAGGGGCCCCGACGCGAAGATGGCCAGGTCCAGGAGGCCCTGCCCGACGTCGAAGGCACCTCCGTGCCAGAGCCCGGCTCCGACGACGAGAGCGGCGATCGCGACGCTCGGGGCCGCCATGAGAGCGAGTCCGGCCGTTCCCAGGGGGATGCGGAAGCCGCCAGGGTCGGTGACGGCGTCCCTGCGCCGCAGGCGGAAGAGGGCCGCGTAGATCAGCATGTACGAGAGGGACTGGACCATCGAGTAGATCGCCGCGAGCTGGGCGAAGCGAAAGGCGCAGAGCGTCGACAGGATCACGCCGCCGAGGACGAGGGACGCGACCGGCGTCGCGAAGCGAGGGTGGGTCCGGCCGAAGGCGCGGGGAAAGAAGCCGTCGTGGGCCAGGACCATCGGCAGGCGCGACTGGGCCAGGATCGTCACCAGCAGGATGCAGGCGTTGGCGGCCAGGCCCCCCGCGGCCATCGTGGTCCCCAGGAGGGGCCCTCCGACCTTCCCCGCGGCCACGGTGTAGTACGCCTCGCCCCAGTCGCGCCAGTCCGCGTTGGCGACCAGGGCCGCGAACGTGGGGACGAAGTAGCTGAGGGCGCACATGGGCACGGCGAAGGCCAGGGCGATGGGGAAGGCGCGGGCCGGGTTCTCGACCTCCTCGGCGCTCACCGTCAGCTTCTCGAAGCCTCCGTACAGCCACATGGCGATGAGGAAGCCGTCCCCCATGGCTTCGAGGAGGGTCTTGTCGGGATGGGCGAACGGGACGAAAGGGTTGAAGCGCCACTGCGCGAGGCCCAGCACCGTCAGCCCGAGGAAGGGAAGGAAGATCAGGATCGTCAGGACCACCGAGGCGTTTCCGACGAGCTGGATGCCGCGGTAGTTGAGGCCCGTCGTCAGCCAGACGAGGCCGACGGCGACGGCGAAGTGCACGGTCGGCGTCATGTCGGGAACGAAGAAGCGGAGGTAGTTCGCGAAGAGGACCGCGAAGATCGCGTTGGTCGAGAACATCGTGAGCCAGACGAGCCAGGCTGCCATGTACCCGGCGAAGTCCCCGAAGGCCATGCGCACCCAGCGGTAGTACCCCCCCTCGACGGGATGGCGCGCCGACAGCTCGGCGCAGGCCAGGGAGACCGGGGCCGCGTAGACGAGGGGGAGGACGAGCAGGGCCACGAGCGCCAGCCCCGGCCCCGACGCCGAGACCATCTCCTCGAGACCGTAGGCGCCGCTGCAGATCACGGCGTACGTCATGAAGACGAGCTGGAAGATCGAGGCCTTCTTCATTGGATCCAGTCGCGGAGCTTGTACCACGCGCCGGCCAGCGGGAGGAACCAGGGTCGGCCGGAGTAGAGGGGTATCGCGGGGAACGGGATGTTCCGGAAGGGGTTCCGGTCGGGCCGCCCGAGGATGGACTCGGCCACGACGTGCCCCATGTACGTGGACATCCCGACGCCGTGGCCGCAGCACCCCATGGAGAAATGGACGCCGCCCCACTGGCCCGCGTGGGGGAGCTGGTCCCTCGTGAACGCCACGTTGCCGCTCCAGGCGTACTCGATCTCGACGTCCCTCAGGGCGGGGAAGACCTCCACCATCGCCCGACGCAGGATCCGGCGCTCGACCGCGTGCTCCCGGCCGTCGAGGGCGTGAACTGCGCGCGTCCGCCGAACAGGAGCCTGTCGTCCTCCGAGAGGCGGAAGTAGTAGAGGAAGTTCTTCGAGTCGAAGACCATCCGCCGGCGGGGAAGGAGCGCCCCCGCCGTCTCCGGCGGGAGGGGTCTCGTGGCCACGATGTAGGAGCCCACGGGGACGATGCGCCGCCGCAGCGCGGGCGTCGCGGCTCCCGTGTAGCCGTTCGTCGCGACGAAGACCGCGTCGGCTCCGAGGGGGCCCCGGGATGTCTCGACCACGAACCGGCTTCCCTCGCGATTCAGCGCCGGAGACGGCGGTGCATGGGCGCAGGTCGGCGCCGGCGCGCCTGGCGGCCGCGGCCAGGCCCTGCACATAGCGCCCCGGATGGAGGCCGGCGCTCTTCGGGTCGAGGAGGAGGCCGTGGTAGAGGGGGGACCCAAGCTCGCTCTCCTGTTCGCCGCGTGGGATCAGGCGGACCTCGTGGCCGAGCTCCCGGCCCAGGAACTCCTGATGCGCCCGGAACGCATCGAAGTGGACCGGCTTGTACGCGGCCTCGATGTGGCCCGCTCGTTCGAAGGCGCAGTCGATCCCTTCCTCCGCCACGAGGCGCTGGACGAAGTCGATGGCCGTCAGCGAGGCGCCGAAGATCTCCCGAGCCCGCTCGCGCCCGAGGCGGCGGAAGAGCGTCTCGGTCCCGACCTTCTGTCCCGTCAGGACCTGCCCTCCGTTCCGCGAGCTGGCTCCCCAGCCGATCGTCTCCCGTTCGAGCACCACCACCGAGGCGCCCCCCTTGGCGAGGGTCCGGGCGGCCGAGAGCCCCGTGTACCCGCCGCCGATGACGGCGACGTCGGTTCGTGCCGGCCAGGGACTCGCGGACGTCTCCTCTGTGTCCGAGGCAAGGTCTTCCCACCAGTACGGCGTCTCGCGCAGGGGCGTCACTTCTTGGGCTTGAGGGACGCCATCAGCTGCTTCGCCATGGCGCGGTCGAGATGGGCGAAGCCGGCGAACTGCTGTCCCGAGAAGAGCGCCTCGGCGCCGTCGATGGTCACCAGGTCGCCCGTCTGGTAGGGGCTCGCGTCGCTCATGAGGTAGGCGACCAGGTTCGTCAGCTCGGCGTGCTCGCCGAAGCGGCGGGAGGGGACGCGGCGGAGGGCCTGCTTCTCCATCTCCGATCCCGGCATCAGCCGGCTGAACGCGCCCTCGGTCGGGAACGGCCCCGGGGCCACGGCGTTCAGGCGGATCCCGTAGGCCGCCCACTCGACGGCGAGGGAGCGCATCATCGCCAGGACCCCGGCCTTGGCCGCCGCCGACGGCAGGACGAAGGCCGAGCCGCTCTCCGCGTAGCTCGTCACGATCGAGAGGATCGTCCCCGGTTCCTTGCGCTCGATGAGACGGCGACCGATCTCGCGCGTGCAGTGGAACGTGCCGTACAGGACGATTCGAACGACCGCATCGAAGCCGTTGGGCGTCAGCTCCTCGGACGGCGCCAGGAAGTTCCCCGCTGCGTTGTTCACGAGCTGGTTGACCGGGCCGAGCTCCTTCTCGACGGCGTCCACGGCCGCGCGCACGGCGTCGGGGTCGCGGATGTCGCAGGGCACGGCGGCCGCGGTGCCGCCGGCCTCGCGGATGGCGCGCGCCGTGTCCGCGAGGGGCTCGGGGCGCCGGCCGAGAACGGCCACCTTGGCGCCGAGCCCGGCCATGCGCAGGGCCATCGACCGGCCCAGGCCCGTGCCGCCGCCGGTCACGACGCGTGGTCTTCCCCCGCAGCAGGTCCGGCCGGAACGGATCGAGAACGTCCATGCCTCAGCCTCCGGAGCGCTTGGAGGGCAGTCGGCGCGCGGCGAGCGCCTCCTCCACCTTGTCGCGATGGTCCCCCTGCAGCTCGAGGGCGCCGCCCTTCACCGTTCCGCCGGCGCCGCAGGCCGCCTTCAGCTCGCGGGCGAGGGCGGCCACCTGGGCCGTCGTGCCGGGAAGCCCCGTCACCACGGTCACGACGCGGTCCGAGGCACGGCGATCCAGGCGCAGTCGGATCCCGCCGCCACGGCCTGCCGAGGCCGCTTCCTTCCGGGCCGGCTCCGCCACGCGCGGGGTCTCGCCGCCCGTCGAGTAGGCCAGCCGAGTGTTGGAAGCGCTCGCCTTCGACATGCTAGAATCCAACCTTTCGGGAGCGAATCATGGCCAACAAAGGACGCGCGACATTCGCCAAGAGGCAGAAGGAAATCGCTCGCCAGGAGCGGGCTCGCGAGAAGGCCGCCAAGCGGGTCGAGCGCGACGAGACCAAGGTCAAGCTGGACCGCAAGGCGGCACCCGAGGATCCGGACATCGCCGGCATCGTTCCGGGACCCCAGCCCCTTCCCTACGACCTCCTCGACGAGGAAGAGAAGGTCTAGCCTTCCTCATCGGGTCAGGACCTCCACTCCCTCCTCGCCCACGAACACCGTGTGCTCCGCCTGGGCCACGGGGCTGCCGCCCGCCTCCACGAGCGGGGCGTAGGCCATGAGAGCCTGCCTCCTCCGCAGGCTCGCGAGGGCCTCCTCGACGCGGCTCCTCGGGAAGCCCGCCAGCTGTCGCCGGGCGAAGGGGAGCCCGCGGAACGCCCGGATCGCCTCCATGACGCCGGGATCGACACCGGGATCGTCAGCCCGCTGCGGGTCGAAGCGGAAGACCTCCGCCTCGCCCCGCTCGACGACGAGGCCCGCGCCGGCGGTCGCGAAGGGCTCGATGGCCACCACGGCCCCCGACGGGAGGCGATCTCCCGAGCCGTCGGGGGAGTTGGGGATGGGCGGCGGGCAATGGACCGTCCAGCGGCCCACGCCGTGGCCGCAGAGGTTGCGCATGGGGCGCAGGCCCAGGGAGCGGATCGTGGCCTCGATGACGGCCGAGAGACGGCGCACCTCGACCCCGCCCCTCACGTGGCCGATGGCGGCCTCGAGGGCGGATCGCGCCGCCTCGACGGTGCGTCGATTCTCCGGGCGGTCGCCGACGTTCACGGTGACCGCGGTGTCCACGACGTACCCGTCGACGTGGACGCCGATGTCGAGCTTCGCGAGGTCTCCGTCCTCGTAGGTCGTCTCGTCTTCGGGGGACGGGCAGTAGTGGGCCGCCGTCTCGTTCCGGGACGACTGGGCCGGGAAGGCCGGATGCGCCCCTCGCCGGTGGATCTCGTCCTCGACTTCCTGGCAGACCTCGCGGATCCGCGCTCCCGCCACGATGCGTCGCGCCCCGATCTCCCGGACCGCCGAGGCGACGCGCCCCGCCTCGCGAAGGGCTTCGAGGATCGCGTTCATCGCCCCATCCTACACGCCCGAAAATGAAAACGCCCGGAGCCTCGCGGCCCCGGGCGTTCGGACGGCGGTGTGGTCGACGAGCCTAGATCTTGCTGACGTTCGCGGCGCGGGGCCCCTTGGGGCTGTCGACGACCTCGAACCGCACCTTGTCGCCCTCGTTGAGCGTGCGGAACCCTTCGGCGCGGATCTCGGAGTGGTGGACGAACACGTCGGGACCACCCTCACGCGACAGGAAGCCGAAACCCTTGGACTCGTTGAACCACTTGACGGTGCCTTCGATCATGAACGTGCAGGCCTCCTTAGCCTCTGCCTAGCGCAACGTCATCTGCGCGCCCACGAACGGAAACCGCCCACCGCGGACGGCCTCATCCGAACGCCAGAGCAACGGCAACTAGTGCAGCGTCGACCGTAGCAAAGCCTCCGGGAGACTGTCAAGGGCGCGCCGGTATATGCTCGGTCTCCGCGGCGTGCCAGAAGACCCGAAGGCTCGAGGACAAGGAGCGGGGATGAAGCCAGGCGTTCGCGGGAGACCGGCGTGATGCGACTTCGGCCCACTCTGGCCCAGACCTTCTTCGCCGCCAACCTGTGTCTGGTCGTGCTCCTTGGCGCCCTCGTGTACGGGCTCTTCCGTGGATCCGAGCGGTCTGTCCTCGCGACGTCCGAGCTCGTGCGGCGCGCGACAAGCGACGTGATCGGCCAGCGGATCCAGGCCTACCTCGACGGTGCCGATGGCGTGATCAGCTCCACGGAGCGCCAGATCCAGCTCGGTGTCCTGGATCCCCGGGACCCGAAGTCGGTCGAGGCCGCCCTCTTCGCCGCCGTGATCGACCGCCCCGGGATTGCCGGAATCAGCCTGACATTCGGACGCGCCCTCGGGTTCGACGACGACGGACGCCTGCGCCTGGCACCCGACGGGCGCTGGCAGATGTTGGTCTACCGGGACTCGCCCGTGCCCGAGAGCGCGCTTCGGACGGTGTGGGTGCGCTCGGAAGGGGGCGCCTTCGCCCGAGACGAGCGGCGACGGAAGCCCGGTGATGGCCTGTTGTCAGCCCCATTCACCCGCATCGCCACGACCACCCAGGGGGACCCCACCCTTGACTCGACGTTCGTCACGCCGGCCTCGCGTGTGAACTTCGACGAAACGCGTCCCGTGTGGACCGACCTCACCTTTGCGGAGGCCGACCGCCACCTCCCCGAGCGCGAGCGGCGCGTGGTCGTCTCGGCAATGCGGGCCCTCAAGGACCGGGAAGGACGATTCGTCGGCGTCTTGCGGACCGGCCTCCGCCGAGAGACCCTCGATCGGATCCTCGATGAAGAGCAGGAGAAAGCCCGTCCCAACCGGATCGTCCTCTGCGACGATCGGGGCCGCCTGCTGGCCCGGCTCGCGCCCGAGGATCCCCTCGTCGAGCAGCCCGACACGGCCCTGCGCATCGTGCCGGCTCGCATGCCCGACGAGATCGCACGAGCGCTGCGCGACGAGGGCCTGCTCCGCCTCGGTCCCGAGCGTCTCGACGAGAGCGCCCGTCTCCTCGTCGGGGGCCGACCGTACCTCGTGAGCTTCCGCGCCCTCCCGGAGACCCAGGACTGGAGGGTCGTCGTGGTGGTCGCCGAGGACGAGCTGCCGGGAGTCACGGAGCAGCAGCAGATGCGCGGGCGCCTCCTGGCCTTCGTGGTCGCCTTGAGCGCGGTGATCCTGGCGGGAGGTGCCCTCACCCTCCGCACCGTGGGGCGAGGCCTTCACCAGATCAGCCTGTCGTCCTCGCGCATGCGGGAGTTCGACTTCACGCCCGCCGTGCCCCGCGCCACGTTCAGGGACATGGAAGACGTCATGGGCAGCCTGGAGCTCGCGAAGACGGCCATGCGCGCCATGAGCAAGTACGTTCCGGTCGACCTCGTGCGCCTTCTCTATCGCACCGGCCAGGAGCCCCGGCTCGGCGGCGAGCTCATGCCGGTCACCCTCCTGTTCAGCGACATCAAGGGCTTCACGAGCCTGGCCGAACGCCTGCCGCCCAACGAGCTGGCGCGCGTCCTGGGCCGATATCTCGAGGTCATGTCCGCGGCCGTGCAAGGTTGCGGCGGGATCATCGACAAGTACATCGGCGACGCCATCATGGCCGTGTGGAACGTGCCCACGCCGACGGCCGTGCATTCGAGACGGGCCTGCGAGGCGGCCCTCGCCGCCCAGGCCGCCGCCGAGGCGCTCTTCTCGTCCCCCGAATGGGAGGGCCGGCCTCCGCTGGTGACGCGCTTCGGCCTCCACACGGGCGAAGTCCTGGTGGGTCATTTCGGAGCGCCGGACCGCTTGAGCTATACCTGTCTCGGGGACGGCGTGAACCTGGCCGCACGCCTCGAGAGCCTGAACAAGCAGTACGGCACGACGCTCCTCGTGAGCGACGCCGTCCGGAGCGCCGCGGGGCCCTCGTTCGCCTTCCGATTCCTCGACATGGTCGCCGTCTCGGGCAAGGGAGAGGCCGTTCGGGTTCACGAGCTGCTCGGCCCCGCGAGCCTGCTGGGCGCCCGCGTGGACACGGCCCGACGCTACGAGGAGGCCCTGGCTCGCTACCTGCTCCGGGACTTCCGGGCCGCCCTCAGGATGTTCGAGGCCCTCGCCCGGGACCCGCCGTCCGGAGTGCTGGCGGGACGCTGCCGCCTCTTCCTCGCGACGCCGCCTCCCGACGACTGGAACGGCACCTACGTCGCGACGAGCAAGTGAGCCCAACCACGCGCCGCGCGATGCTCGCGTCCCCGAAGAGGTGCCCATGTCTCGGTCCCTGACCGCCGTCCTCGTTCTTGCCTCGGCCCTGCCCGCCGTCGCCGCGGAGCCCCGTGGGCGAGACCTCGGCATCCCTTTCGACTTCGGGACGCCGGGGCGATGGAACGCGATCACCGACGTTCCCGGCGTCGAGGTGGGCCAGACCACGCTCATCGAGGGAGACTCGGTGCGCACGGGCGTCACGGCGATCCTGCCGCGGGGAAAGGGGGACGCCGCCAGGCAGCCGTGCCTGGGCGGGTACTTCTCCATGAACGGCAACGGCGAGATGACGGGAATCCACTGGGTCGAGGAGTCCGGCATCGTGGAAGGCCCCGTCGTGATCACCAACACGAACTCGGTGGGCGTCGTGCGGGACGCCGTGATCTCGTACGCAGCCCGCCGGTGGCCCCCGAAGGGCCCCGATTGGACCGTCTGGTCCCTCCCGATCGTTGCCGAGACCTGGGACGGGGACCTGAGCGACATCTACGGCATGCACGTGAAGCCCGAGCATCTCTTCGCCGCGCTCGACGGAGCGGCCGCAGGCCCCGTGGCCGAAGGGGGCGTGGGCGGCGGCACCGGGATGATCTGCTACGAGTTCAAGGGGGGCATCGGCACGTCCTCGCGCCTCGCTCTCGGCCAAGGCCGGAGGCTACACCGTGGGCGTCCTCGTCCAGGCGAACCATGGTCTCCGGCACCAGATGAGGATCGGCGGCCTGCCCATGGGGCTCGAGCTACGCGACGGCCTGGTCCGAAGCCAGGACAGCGGCTCCATCATCATCGTTGTGGCGACCGACGCGCCGCTGCTCCCCCATCAGCTGAAGCGCCTTTCGCGCCGCGCCGCACTGGGGCTGGCGCGCACCGGGAGCGTGGCCGGGAACGGCTCCGGTGACATCTTCCTGGCGCTTTCGACGGCCAACGCGTCGGCCGCGGCCGCGGACTCGAAAGTCACCGACCTCCGAATGCTTCCCAACGACTCCATGGGGCCGCTCTTCGAGGCGACCGTGGGAGCCACCGAGGAGGCGATCGTCAACGCCCTCGTGGCCGGACGGACGATGACCGGCTATCGGGGCAACACGGTCGTGGGCCTTCCCCACGACAAGGTCCGCGCCATCCTGAAACGGCACGGCCTGCTGAAGGAGTAGCCGCGGTGTCTGGAGCGCCGGGGATCTAGCGGTTGGAGGGGAGCAGGCCGCCCAGGAGCCAGCCGATCATCCCCGCGACGGCGCTTCCGACCGTGTTTCCGAGCATCCCTTGCGCCCGCACGAGGGCGGCGGCGCCGAGACTGAGAGGCACTTCGGAGTTCAAGGCCCGCGGGAAGGTGAAGTAGGACTCGATCCCCAGCGCGTAGGAGGACACCGTCGACACGAAGATCACGATCTGGCCCATGAAGCCCAGGAGCGCCGCGAGGGTCAGGGCCTGCAGGAGCCCGAACCCCTGCCACCTGCGGCAGAAGGCGCCGTAGAAGATCGCCGCGAAGAGGGTCAGGATCACGATGCTGAGCTTGTCGGTGGCGTCGGCGTAGGGCACGTGCTTCACGTTGCCCAGGTACCACCGCCCGGCCGTCACGATCGCCAGCAGCGCGAGGTAGAGGCGCGAGAGCCTCAAATAGTTGGCCATGGTTCCTCCGATTCGCGGATCATACCCCGCTTCAACTCCAACCGAGGCCGCCCCGATCGGGCGGGACCAGGCCGCGGGCGAAGTCCTCAATGTCGGTCATCATCGCCCTCGTCAGGGGCGCTCCCAGGCCGCACACGTGAACCCCGACGACATGGGACGGATCGGTCGAGTCGCGGATCGCCTCGGTCTCCCGCGCCAGGCTCATCTCCCGGGCATAGTCCTCGAGGGCCACGTCCCCCGACTCGCTGATGGGATAGCTGGCCTGGAACGTGAGGTCGTAGCAGTCGGAGGCGGGCGCCTTCCGGCTCATGGCCTCTGGCCGCTTACCGCGCGGCCACGAGGCGCTCGGGGGCCTCGGCGTCGAGGAAGTGGAGGTTGAGGCGCGGGACGCGGTCCTGGCCGATGTAGACGTTGCGTATCTCGGCCCGCGCCCGGAAGTCCCCCCCCAGCTCCTCGAAGACCACGACCTCTCCCTTCGCCACGGGCATCGTGGTCATCACCCGCGCCCCCTTCTTGCCGAGGTTCTCGGCGACCGTCTTTTCCTCCTGCCCCCCGGCGCCGTCCGCCTCGACGCGGCTGAGCTTCAGGTTGAGGAAGACGTTCTCGACGCGAGGCGAGAGACGCCTCTCCTTGGCCGGCGGTGGTGCGTCGGTGGGGAGGAGGTACCGCCCCCCGGGGTTCTTGTCGTAGTCCTTGGGAGGATGGCGGCCCAGGAAGAACACGCCCACGCGCGCGGAGTCCGTCCCGGGGGCGACGTCGCGCACGAGGGCGAACGTGCGGTAGGAGTGCTCGCTCAGATCGTAGCGGCGGAAGGTCTTCGGCAGCGGCAGAAGGAGGTGGAGCGCTTGATGGACCTCGAGGCGGTGCTTCAGCTTGAACGCCGCGCCGCGGAAGGACGCATCGGCGCTCGACGTCATCTCCTCCCACGGCGTCCCGTCGGGGTCGTGCCCCTGGACGCGCAAGGGCAGCGTCAGCGGCATCCGGGCCTCGCGCCGGCGTTCATTCGTCGCCATGGTCGATCTCTTGCGTTAGGGGGGACGATGTTAGCACAGGAGCCGGCCACGTTTGACCCCCCTCCCGCGCGGCGATAGAGTGAGGCCCAAGAGCCCCGCCGCGACAGCGCACATGTCCAACGAGAACGCCTCCCCCGCCTTCTTCGGTCGTTATCAGGTCCTCGAGGAGCTGGGCTCCGGGGCCATGGGCGTCGTCTACCTGTGCGTCGACCCGCGGCTCACCCGGCCCGTGGCCGTCAAGGTCCTGAAGGAGTCGGAGTTCATGACGCCCGCGGAGCGGGAGGGATACCGGGCCCGCTTCCGGCACGAGGCCGAGGCGGCCGGCCGCCTCAATCACCCCGGCATCGTCCAGATCTACGACATCGGCCCGTCCTACCTCGTGATGGAGTTTCTCGAGGGGCGCCCGCTCATTGCGGCACTGCGCGACGGGATCCACGTCACGATCGGCCGGATCGTCGCGATCGTCCACCAGGTGGCCGACGCCCTCGACTACGCCCACCGCCACGGAGTCGTCCACCGCGACGTGAAGCCGGCCAACGTGATGATCCTCGAAGACGGGCGCGTCAAGGTCATGGACTTCGGCGTGGCGCGCCTCGACACGAGCAACCTCACCGCGGTGGGGACCGTCGTCGGGTCGGTTCGCTACATGGCCCCGGAACAGATGATGGGGGAGCGGGTGGACGGCCGCGCCGATGTCTTCTCCCTGGCCGCCGTGGCCTACGAGCTCCTCACCGGTCGCGCCCCGTTCCCCGGCAAGACCATCACGGAAGTGGTCTCCCGCGTCGTCCACGGCTCGCATGTTCCGCCCCGGGACGTGGACGCCCGCCTGCCCGAGGACCTGAACGGGGTCTTCGCGCGAGCCTTCGCGCCCCCTCCCGAGAAGCGCCATGCCCAGGCCAGCGACCTGGCTCGCGATCTCCAGAGAGCGACGGCCGGGATGCAGGACCTCGAGATTGCCCACGCCTCCTCGGAGGAGGGCCGGCCGCCGGCACAGGCGCCGACGGTCCGGGGAGACATGGCGACCGAAGTTCAGGCCTCGCCTCGCGCCGCGGAGACCGTGGTGATTCCCTCCGCGCCGACGACTCACCCGGAGGGGGCCGTCCTCTTCGAGAGCGACCCCCCCGGGGCCGCCGTGTACGTCGACAGCAAGGAGGTAGGACGGGCCCCGCTGCCCGCCGTCGGCGTCTCCTTCGGGCGGCACCTCGTGCGGATGGAGGCCGAGGGACGCGAGACCGTCTCGATCGCCTTCGAGGTTCGCTCCGATCACCCGCTGAGGGTCGTGAGCGTCACGCTTCCGCCGAAGAGCCCTGTGCCGGGGCTGCGCCCGGGGCAGCTCGTTCCCTTTGGTCCCGAAGTGACGGCCCCGCGCCGGCTCTCGGGGCGCATCCCGGCCTATCCCGAAGAGGCTCTCGCCCCCGGTCTCGAGGGAAGCCCCATCGTGGAGGTCTGGGTGAGCGAGCTGGGGGACGTCATCAATGCGGCGCTCGTCGAATCCGCGGGCACGATCCTCGACAACGCCTTGCTCTCAGCGGTCTCCCGCTGGCGCTTCGTTCCGGCTACGCTGCGCGGCGTGCCGGTCACGATGCGCATCACGGTCCAGCACCTGTTCCGGCGGTAGGACCCGGAGGTTACCCCACCGGCCCGGCCGGGCGGCCGAGCCGGTCACGGACGGATCGGCCGGCGACTAGCCCTTCTTCTTGGCGTACCAGTCGACTTCCATCTGCGTGTAGGCGGCCCACTTCTCGGGCACCTCCTCCGCGGGGAAGATCGCCTGGACCGGGCAGACGGGAACGCACGCGCCGCAGTCGATGCAGGTCTCGGGGTCGATGAAGAGCTTCGTCTCGGCCTCGAAGTCCGGCTCGTCCTTCTTCGGGTGGATGCAATCGACCGGACACACTTCCACGCACGCGGTGTCCTTGGTGTTGACGCACGGTTCCGCGATCACGTAGGTCATGGACGGATCCTCCTTGGCGACCTTGGCCCCAGCCTCCCTGGGAGCGGCGCCATGGTAGCGCAAATCAGCCTCGAGCGTGTATCGGAAATCACTGGGTTGCCTCGCGCCACAGGGCCATGAGGCGGGCCTCGTTCCCGTTCACCGCCAGCCCGCGCTTCACGGCGGCGAGGGCCTCCTCCTTGTTCCCCGTCTTCAAGGCGTCCCGGGCCCGCGCCACGGCGTCCTCGATCACCAGCCCCGCCTCCGCCTCCTCGGCGATGGTGCGGGCCTCGGCGTTCCCCGGCTCCCTCTGCAGCACCGCCCGCGCCTCGGCCAGGGCTTGCGCGTAGCGCCGGTTCTCGAGGTCGTCGTTGGCCTTGTCGACGCGAGCCGTGGAGGGGTCGCGAGAGGCCGTCGTTGCGGCCGGAGGGGATGTAGGTGCCGCGGCGGACGGCGCGGGACGCGGCGTCGCGGCGACCGGAGCGGGCGCCGGCGTCGTGACGGGCGAAGCGGGAGGGGACGTTGGTCGGGGGCTCGGGACGGGACTCGCCGCGGCCGTGGGGGAGGGGAACGGGCTCGCAACAGGGCCCGGTTGCCGCAGGATCGCGATGCCGAAGGCGATCGCCAGGACGAGTGCCACGCCGATTCCACCGGCGAGTCCCCATCCGGCGCGCTTCGGCGGCGGCGAGACGACCGCCGGGGAGACTGCGGGCTCCGGCTGGGGCAGCGTCCCCAGCGCGACGGGTTCCGCCAGGGTCGGCACCGCCGTGCCGAGGCCCATGGCCGGTGAGCCCGAAGGCCTCCTGATCCGGCGCGCCAGGTCGGTGGCCGTCGTCCAGTCGGCGGATCCCCCGAGCTCCACCAGGGCCTGAGCGAGATCGGCCCCCATCGCGTCGGCGTCGAAGTAGCGCTGGTCCGGGTCCCGGGCGAGCGAGCGCTCGAGGATGGCGCGGAGACGGCTCCACTCGGCGCCCGACGGGATGAGGGAGAGGTCGGGGTCCTCGTGGGCGATCTTGTACATGAGAGACACGACGGAGTCCCCCTGGAACGCCTTCTCTCCGGTGACCAGCTCGTAGAGGATGAGCCCCGCCGAGAAGAGGTCGCTGCGGCCGTCCAGGGGAGCGGCCCGGACCTGCTCCGGCGACATGTAGTTGGGGGTGCCGACCACGAGCCCGGTGGACGTCATCGCCTGCCCCAGCCGGGCGACGCCGAAGTCCATGATCTTCGCCGGCCGGCCCACGGGGAGGAAGACGTTCGACGGCTTCACGTCGCGATGGACGATGCCGTGGTCGTGGGCATGCCCCAGGCCGGCGAGCGCCTGCAGCACGACGGGGATCGTCGTCCTGGGATCGGGGCGAATCCCGGCCTGGATCGCCTGCTGCAGGTCCACGCCCTCGAGCAGCTCGAGGACCATGTACGGCGCCCCCTCGTGCTCGCCCAGCTCGTAGATCGTGACGATGTTGGGGTGCTGCAGGCGCGCCGCGGCCTGGGCCTCCCTCTTGAAGCGCGCGCGCGAGTCGTCGTCGGCCCCGGCCCCGGTCGACATGACCTTGACGGCCACCGGACGGTCGAGAGCCTCGTCGACGCCCCTGTAGACGACGCCCATGGCGCCGCGCCCCAGGACGTCGGTGACGCGGTAGCGCCCGATCCTCGAGGGCGAAGTCATGGCGCGATAATAGCCGTCATGCGGGCGGTTGTGCAGCGCGTCTCGGAAGCGTCCGTGCGGGTGGACGGCGCCCTCGTCAGCCGGATCGGCCCCGGGCTCCTGGTCCTCCTGGGCGTGGGGCGCGAGGACGGCGACGCGGACGCCCACGACCTCGCCGAGAAGGTCGCGAACCTGCGCATCCTGGCCGACGAGGAGGGGCGCATGAACCGCTCCCTCCTCGACACCGCGGGCGAGGCCCTCGTGGTCTCGCAGTTCACCCTCTATGGCGACGCCCGGCACGGGAGGCGGCCGGGGTACACCGACGCGGCGCCCCCCGAGGAGGCCAACCGGCTCTACGAGCAGTTCGTGGCCCGGTTGAGGTCGACGGGACTGCGGGTCCAGACGGGGACCTTCCGGGCGATGATGGACGTGGCCCTCGTGAACCAGGGGCCCGTCACCCTTCTTCTCGACAGCCGCCGCCTCTTCTGAACGAGCCCCGGCGAAAGGGCTTGACAGCGCCCGTCGCTCTCTATACTCTACTGAGTCGATAGGAATACACGGATGAAGATATCCCACCGCGGACTCTACGCCCTGAAAGCCCTGATCCACCTGGCGGAGGCCTACGACGGAGGCCTCGTGAAGATCCACCAGATCGCCGACGAGGAGTCGATCCCCGAGAAGTTCCTCGAGGGGATTCTCGTCACGCTGAAGAACGCCCGGATCGTCAGCAGCCAGCGGGGACGGGAGGGGGGTTACCAGCTGAGGCGCCCCCCGGCCGAGATTCTCGTGGGGGACGTGGTGCGCCTCGTGGACGGGCCCCTCGCGCCCTTTGGCGACGCCGTCGAGCTGGCCCACCGCGTGCGCACCGAGCCGCGCCACGGGGGCCTCTTCGATCTGTTCCTCGACGTACGCAACGCCGCCGCGGCGATCCTCGACCACACCAGCCTCGCCGACGTCGTGGAGCGGAACCGGCGCGTTCTGGCCGGCCGGTCCAGCAAGCACCGGAAAGCGGCCGCCGGCGTGCGGACCCCGTCATAGAGTGCCATAATGTCTAGTAATCGAGTAGGAATACAAGATAATGTGGAATCGCCGGGCGCCTCGTGGGAGCCTGCCGAGGCGAGAGCCTGGGAGACGAGCCATTGAGCGTTCATGGGAGACGGAAGACGACGTGGGTGGCCGCAGCGCTTCTGCTGGGGTCCGTCCTGTCGGCCGGAGCGGCCGACGACAAGCCCAAGGAAGACAAGCCGAAGGAGGAAAAGCCGAAGGCGACTCCGGCCGTGGTCACGGCGGGAAGCGACGGCTTCGTGATCCAGTCGGAGAACGGGGAGTACAAGCTGCAGCTGCGCGGCCTGGTGCAGTTCGACGCCCGCTTCTACCCGGGCAGCGACCAGCCCCTGGCCATCGACAATTTCCTCGTCCGCCGCGCGCGCCCCATCTTCGTGGGCGCCCTGGGCCGATACTTCGACTTCAACTTCACGCCTGATTTCGGAGGCGGAAACGCCACGATCCAGGATTTCTACCTGAACGCGAAGACCAGCCCCAAGCTCCAGTTCCGAGCCGGCAAGTTCAAGCCTCCCATCGGCGTCGAACACCTCCAGGGGGACGCGTACCTGGCCTTTCCCGAGAGGTCGTTTCCCGCGAGCCTGGAGCCCAATCGCGACGTCGGCGTGCAGCTCCACGGAGAGGTCGTGGGCGGCGTGGTGACCTACGCCGCCGGCGTCTTCGACGGCGCTCCCGACGGCGCCACCGTCGACCAGGACGTGAACGACTCGAAGGACGTCGTGGGGCGCCTGTTCCTGTTTCCCTTCAAGAAGGGGACGTCCGTCGCTGAAAGGCCTCGGATTCGGCGTGTCGGGCTCTACGGGAAATCAGTCGGGCGCCCTGGCCGTCCTCGCCCCGTACCGCACGGCCGGGCAGGTCATCTTCTACAACTACATCGCGACCGCGGTGAATCCCGCCGGCACGCGGACCCGCGTCTCGCCGGAGCTTTCCTACTACGGCGGCGCCTTCGGCCTCCTGGCCGAGTACGTTCAGTCCAAGGGACGCATCCAGAAGACGGGCACCGCGCAGTTGGCCGAGCTGGCCAACGAGGCGTGGCAGGCGACGGGCACCCTCTTCCTCACGGGCGAGAAGGCGGCGTACGGCGCCGTGAACGTCAAGAAGCCCCTTGATCCCTCCAAGGGCCAGTGGGGAGCCCTCCAGGTCGCGGCGCGCGTCAACGGTTTCAAGGCCGACCCGGATTCGTTCACCGGGGGCTACGCCGACCCCGACGAAGTCCGCCCGGACGGCCACGGCGTGGGGCGTGGCGATCAACTGGTTCCCCAACAGGAACGTCAAGCAGAGCGTGAGCTACGAGCACACGACGTTCGAGGGGGGTGCCCCCAAGGGCGACAGAAAGGCCGACAACACGATCATCCTCCGCACCGAGCTGGGCTTCTAGGTCATGGAGAGAGTGGTCATGCACAAGGTCTCGGCCGTCGCCCTCACAGCACTGGCGAGCCTCGTGGCCCTCGCGGGCAGCGCCAGGGCCGCTGGCCCGATCCAGCTGCTGAACGTCTCCTACGATCCGACCCGTGAGCTGTACCAGGACTTCAACGCGGCGTTCGCCAAGTACTACCAGGCGAAGACCGGCAAGACCGTCGAGGTCCAGCAGTCCCACGGCGGCTCGGGGAAGCAGGCCCGGGCCGTCGTGGACGGCCTCGAGGCCGACGTGGTGACCCTGGCGCTCGCGTACGACATCGACGCGATTGCGGAGTCGGGGCTCCTGCCGAAGGACTGGCAGAAGCGCCTCGACAACAACAGCTCCCCCTACACCTCGACGATCGTCTTCCTGGTACGGAAGGGCAACCCGAAGGGAATCAGGGACTGGGGCGACCTCGTGAAGCCCGGGATCCAGGTCATCACCCCGAACCCGAAGACGTCCGGGGGCGCGCGCTGGAACTACCTGGCGGCCTGGGCGTACGCCTGAAGCAGCCGGGGGGCACCGACGAGAAGGCCAAGGCCTTCGTGACGCAGCTCTACAGGAACGTGCCGGTACTCGACTCGGGCGCCCGAGGCTCGACCACCACGTTCGTCCAGCGGGAGATCGGCGACGTGCTCCTCGCCTGGGAGAACGAGGCCTTCCTCGCGGCGAAGGAGCTGGGCCCCGACAAGGTCCAGATCGTCGTGCCGCCCCAGAGCATCCTGGCCGAGCCGCCCGTCTCGGTCGTCGACAAGGTCGTGGACAAGAGAGGGACGCGGGCGCGTGGCGGAGGAGTACCTGAAGTACCTCTACACGCCCGAAGGCCAGGAGATCGCCGCCAAGAACTACTACCGGCCCCGTCTCGAGGCCGTCGCGAAGAAGTACGCGGCGACGTTCCCGAAGCTCACCCTCGTCACCATCGACGAGGTCTTCGGCGGCTGGCAGAAGGCGCAGAAGACCCACTTCGCCGACGGCGGAGTGTTCGATCAGATCTACGAGCCAGGCCGATGAAGGGGACGTGATGAAGGCGACCTGGAGAAAGCATAGCGTCCTGCCCGGCTTCGGGCTGACCTTCGGCTTCACGCTCTTCTACCTGAGCCTCGTCGTCCTCATCCCGCTCTCCACGCTCTTCCTGAAGAGCGCCACGCTCGGCCCCGCGGCGTTCTGGTCGGCGGTCACCTCTCCGCGGGTGCTCGCCTCGTACGAGCTCACCTTCGGCGCCTCCCTGGCCGCGGCGGCGATCAACGCGGTCTTCGGCCTGGTCGTGGCGTGGGTGCTCGTGCGCTACCGGTTCCCCGGCCATCGGCTCATCGACGCCCTCGTGGATCTTCCCTTCGCGCTTCCCACCGCCGTGGCGGGGATCGCCCTCGTCGTCGCTCTACGCTCCCAACGGGTGGCTGGGACGCCCCCTCGCGGCAGCCGGCCTCAAGGTGGCCTTCACGCCGCTCGGCGTGACGGTGGCCCTGACGTTCATCGGACTGCCCTTCGTGGTGCGGACCCTTCAGCCCGTCCTCGAGAGCCTCGACCCGGAGGTGGAGGAAGCGGCGGCGAGCCTCGGGGCCACGCGGGGGCAGACCTTCCTCCGCGTCGTCCTGCCGGCCCTCGCTCCCGCGTGGATCACCGGCTTCGCCCTCGCCTTCGCCCGCGCGGTCGGCGAGTACGGCTCGGTCGTCTTCATCGCGGGGAACATGCCGATGAAGACCGAGATCTCGCCGCTCCTCATCATCACGAAGCTCGAGCAGTACGACTACGCCGGCGCGACCGCCATCGCGTCGGTCATGCTCGTGGCCTCCTTCGTCCTCCTTCTCGGGATCAACCGGCTCCAGTCCTGGAGCGGCCGGCTCACGTCGAACTGAGGACGGCGCCATGGCTGGAGCGATTGGCCTGAAGCGTCGCGGGGGGCCGAGCGGCCCGCGCAACCTCACGGAGCCCCGATGGATCCGTGTCTGCCTCACGGTCCTCGCCCTGGGCTACCTCGGGCTCTTCCTGGTCGTTCCCCTCGCGGCCGTCTTCGCGCAGGCGCTCGAGAAGGGGCTCGCCGCCTACGTCGCCGCCATCCGCGAGCCGATCGCCCTCTCGGCCCTCAGGCTCACCCTGCTCACGGCGGCCGTCGCCGTCCCCTTGAACATGATCTTCGGCCTCGCCGCGGCGTGGGCCATCGCCAAGTTCGAGTTTCCGGGGCGGAACGCGCTCATCACGCTGATCGACCTTCCTTTCGCCGTATCGCCGGTGATCTCCGGGATGATCTTCATCCTCCTCTTCGGGCGCCTCGGCTATCTCGGTCCATGGCTCGGCGCCCACGACGTGAAGATCGTCTTCGCCGTCCCGGGCCTGGTCCTCGCCACGGTCTTCGTCACGTTCCCCTTCGTGGCGCGCGAGCTGATCCCCGTCATGGAGTCGGCGGGGATCGAGGAGGAAGAAGCCGCGCGGGCGCTCGGAGCCGGCGGGTGGACGATCTTCCGGCGCGTGACGCTGCCGAGCGTGAAGTGGGGCCTTCTCTACGGCGTGATCCTGTGCAACGCCAGGGCCATGGGGGAGTTCGGCGCCGTGTCGGTCGTCTCGGGGCACGTCCGGGGAAGGACGAACACCCTGCCCCTTCACGTCGAGATCCTGTACAACGAATACAACTTCCAGGCGGCGTTCGCCGTCGCCTCCCTCCTCACGTTCCTGGCTCTCGTCACGCTCGTGGCCAAGAGCCTCATCGAGTGGAGAACGGGAAGAGTCGCGGAGCCCGAGGGCCAATAGCCGATGTCCATCGAAGTCAAGAACGTCACCAAGAGGTTCGGGAGCTTCACGGCGGTCAACGACGTGAGCCTCCTGTTTCCCGGCGGCGAGCTCGTGGCGCTGCTCGGGCCGTCGGGCTCCGGCAAGACCAGCCTGCTGCGGATCATCGCCGGGCTCGAGCGCGCCGATGGAGGCCAGGTGCTCTTCGAGGGCGAGGACGCCACCGAGCGCGACGTGCGCCATCGCGGAGTGGGATTCGTCTTCCAGCACTACGCCCTCTTCCGCCACATGAGCGTCTTCGAGAACGTGGCCTTCGGTCTCAAGGTCCGCCCCCGCGCGTCGCGCCCGCCGGAGGCGGAGATCCGGGACAAGGTGGACCGGCTCCTGAAGCTCGTGCAGCTCGATTGGCTGGCGAACCGCCGCCCATCGGAGCTTTCGGGAGGCCAGCGGCAGCGCGTCGCGCTCGCGCGCGCTCTCGCCGTGGAGCCGCGGGTGCTCCTCCTCGACGAGCCCTTCGGGTCCCTCGACGCCAAGGTTCGGCAGGAGCTGCGCAGGTGGCTGCGGCGCCTCCACGACGAGATCCGCCTGACGAGCATCTTCGTGACCCACGACCAGGAGGAAGCGTTGGAAGTGTCCGATCGCGTCGTCGTCATGAACCAGGGCCGCGTCGAGCAGGTCGGGACGCCGCAGGAGGTGTTCGACGCCCCGGCCACCCCCTTCGTCATGGGGTTCCTCGGAAGCGTCAACATCTTCCACGGGCGTGTCGAGTCCGGCCAGGCGCTCCTCGGGCCCCTGGCCCTCGACTATCCGGACCATCCCCAAGCGGAGTCGCGCCCGGCCGCGGGCTACACGCGCCCCCACGAGCTGGAGGTGGTTCGCACGGAGGGGGAGGGCGGCGGGTTCTGGGCCGTGCTCCGCTACGCGAACACGGCGGGCGCCGTCGTGAAGCTGGAGCTTCTGACCGGCGACGACCGCGTCGTGCAGGTCGAAACGAGCCGAGAGGTGTTCGAGTCCCTCCACCCGACCACGGGCGAGCGGCTGTACGTGAGGCCCCGCCAGGTCCGGATCTTCGTCACGCCCTGACGTATCATTCCCTCACTGCTCGAGGCACGAACGCCGCACCGCAAGGAGGCTCCTCTCGATGATCCGAACACTGTTCGTCCTGGCCATCGGTTCTCTCGGTCTGGTGAGCCCGTCATTGGCCCAGAACTATTCGGGCAACATCTCCAATGAGAACGTCGAGCTCATACCTTTCGTGGGCTATCGGACCGGCGGAAGCCTGAGCGGCCAGGTCGAGAACACGGTTCGCGACTTCGGGATCAAGAGCGACGCCAGCTACGGCGGCGTGATCGACGTCAACCTCCATCAGGGAAATTTCAAGCTCGAAGCGCTCTACAGCCGCCAGTCCACCGAGATCGACGGCGCCGGCCTCCTCGTCCCGAATGGGCTGAACGTCGACGTGGAATATCTCCAGGGGGGAATCCTGCAGGAGAGCGGGAGCGAGAGGGGGCGCTTCTACATCTCGGCGCTCCTCGGGGCCACGCGCTTCAAGCCCCTGGGGTTCGACTCGGTGACGAAGTTCTCGACCAGCCTGGGCGGAGGGCTGAAGCTCTTTCCGTCTCCCCACGTCGGCCTGCGCTTCGAGGCCAGGGCCTTCCTGACCTTCGTGAACGGGGACTCGGGCGGCGTCTGCGTCAACGGGATCTGCTACTTCACCTGGTCGGGCTCGCACCTCTGGCAGGGGGACTTCACCGCGGGCCTGATCCTCGCCTTCTAGCCAAGAAGCACTAGCGCGCGGCGCCCGCGCCTCCCTCGAGCCGCGTCTTCGCGCTCTTGAGCTTCTCCCCGATGGCGTCCTTCATCCCTCCCTTGATCTTGCCAAGGAGCGTGCCCCGAAATTTCGTGGGAGGATCGATCCGGGTGCGCGCCAGGTAGACCAGGGAGAACCCCTTGGCGGGGTCCGCGCCGGGCACCAGGCCGACGAAGTCCACCGTGGCCAGGAAGTAGTGGCTGTCGTAGACGTGCTTGTCCGCGATGAGATAGGTCGTGGCGGCGCCTTCCCCCTTCTTGAAGATCACCAGGTGGTGAAGGCTTACGACCGGCTTGCGGAGCTTGTCCTTGGACCAATAGAGGACGCTCTCGGCGCCCGGAAGGCTGCCCTTGGGGAACTCGAGGACGTACCGGCCGAAGGTCGCATCGTGGGCGACGAGGTACGGTGAATCCGCGAGGATCTTCTTCAGTCCCTCGACCACGGACTCGGGGGCGGCGTTGTCGACGTAGAGCCCCATCGCGCCGGTGTTGAGGTAGGCGTTCATGCCGTCCAGGATCGCCTGCTTCAGGAGAGTCGTGGCCTTGGCCTTGGCGTCCGGCGCCTTCCAGTCGATCTTCTTGGCCAGCTCCATGCCGCCCGACCCCAGCTTGAGGTCGCACGAGCCGGCCTTGCACTCCTCGAAATCCTTGAGCTCGCTGTCGTCGATGGTCAAGCCGGCGAGGTCCTCGATCTTCGGCGGGGTGCTGAACCGGCCGATCTGCAGAACGGTCGCTCCCTTCCGGAACGCTTCGAGCGTCCGGACCTTCTCGACGAGAGTCGCCGGCGCCGCGTTGATGCGGATGGCGCCGATCACCGCCGCGTCGAGATCCTCCTTGGTCGTCAGGATCTTGGTCACCGGCGCTCCCTTGTCGAAGGGGGCCAGCTCGGCGTCGGTGAAGCCCACGGACTTCAGGAAAGGAAGGGGTGGCGCCTGGGCGTAGGCCACCGCACCCGAGAGACCGACCGCCAGCAACGCCACCCGGATGAACCGGTTCTTCATCGACACCTCCCGTGAACGCGACGACGTCCCCAAGAGACTACTCCGGGGCCCGCCGACACCTCAACAGGTCCTCCGGCTGGCGCCCGCAGTCCCGGCGGACTAGCCTTGGGACTCGGGAGGAAGGGCATGGAGCGAACCAACATCTCGAGCGGGACGCCGTGGGAGCCGAAGGTGGGCTACTCGCGCGCGGTGCGGATCGGCAACGCCGTTCACGTGTCCGGGACCACGGCCACGGACGAGACCGGCGCGATCGTGGGGGTCGGGGACGCGTACCTCCAGGCCGTTCAGACCTTGCGGAACATCGAGAAGGCTCTCGTCCGGGCAGGGGCCCGGCTGGAGGACGTGGTGCGGACCCGCATGTACGTGACCAACATCGACGAGTGGGAGAAGGTCGGCCGCGCCCACGGCGAGTTGTTCTCGTCGATCCGGCCCGCCACCAGCATGGTCGAGGTGAAGCGTCTCATCTCTCCGGAGATGCTCGTGGAGATCGAGGCCGACGCCGTCGTTCCCTAGAGCTCTCCTCGCTTCAGCTCGCCCATCAGGTAGTCGGACGACCGGACGCAGAGGGCCATGATCGTGAGGGTCGGGTTCTGGCAGGGGTTCGACGGAAAGCCGGACGCGTCCATGACGAAGAGGTTCTTGACGTCGTGGCTCTGTTGGAATTGGTTCAGGACCGACGTCTTGGGGTCGCGCCCCATCCGCGCGACTCCGGCCTCGTGGACGGCCCAGCGAGGAGCCGACGGGTGAGCGTAGGTGCTGACGTTCCTGGCGCCGGCGGCTTCCAGCATCTCCCCCGCCGATTCGCCCATGTCCTTGATCATGGCCTTCTCGTTCTCTCCGTCGGAGAAGTGGATCTTGAGGACCGGGATCCCGTAGACGTCGGTCACGTGCGGGTCGATCTCGACGAAGTTGTCGAGGCGCGGGAGGACCTCTCCGAAGCCGGTGATGTCGATCTCGCTCTCGGGCTCGCATAGCGCCGCCTTGTACGCTTTTCCGAAGCCGGCCGCCCGCCAGTTGAACTGAGTTCGGCTTCCGCCCTCGTAGCCGTAGCTCCGGAGGAACGGAGAGGCCGGGGCGTTCCGGGTGTTGCGGAACGGCGCTATGTAGATCCCCACGGGCCGCGAGGGCCCTCCGAGCTTGGGCTTTCCCCCGAAGGTCGGGAACTCCCCGCGTCCCCCCGCGCTGCGCACGTGGGCCGTCATGTAGCGGCCGAGGAGGCCGCTCGAGTTCCCGAGGCCGTTCGGATGGTCGCGGTCCGACGAGTTCAGCAGGATCCGCGCGGACTCCTGGGTCTGGGCGCACAGGATCACCGCCCGGCCGTGGACCTCCCGCGGCTCGCGGGTGACGCGGTCGACGTAGAGGACGCCGCGGGCGCGGTTCGTGTCGGGGTCCCGGAGGACCTTGTAGGCCATCGCATTCGATATGAGCGTGCAGTTCCCCGAAGCCAGGGCGTCGGCCACCGTGGTGAAGGCGGAGTTGAAGTACGAATGGGTGGCGCAGCCGCGCTCGCAGGGCCCGCAGTAGTGGCATGCCGAGCGGCCGTCCTGCGCCTTCGTCAGGTTGGCCGATCGGGCGACGGTGACGGTCCGGCCCAGCTTCTCCTTGAGTCGGCTCCGGAACAGGACCTCCTGGCAGGTGAGCGCCATCGGTGGATGGAATCGCCCGTCGGGAATCTCCTCGAGGCCCTCCGCCATCCCGGTGATGCCCACGTAGTCCTCGACGAGGTCGTAGTACGGGGCGAGATCCCGGTAACCGAGCGGCCAGTCCATGCCGTAGCCGTCGCGGGACGCCGCGCTGAAGTCCCGCTCGCCGTAGCGCAGGCTGACGCGGCCCCAGACGTTGGTCCGGCCCCCGGTCATCCGGACGCGCCCCATCCACCAGTAGGGCTTGTCGTCGGGGGTCGTGTACGGCTCCTCGAGGTCGTTGCAGAACCAGTCGAAGTTGTACTCGCTGCAGATCTCGAACTGGGACTGGACCGGGCGCGTCTTCGCGACGAGCTCCCGCGCGCGGTCCCGATACTTCAGCTCGAAGGCGGGCTTGTGCTCACTGAAGTTCGCGTCCGATTGCGGCCGGCCGGCCTCGAGGAGCGCCACCTTGAGACCGGCTTCGGCCAGACGCTTGCAGGCCCAGCCTCCCGAGGCCCCCGAGCCCACGACCAGAACGTCGAAGGCCTCTAACGCCACGAGGCCCCGCCGGTCATCGACGCCCGACCATGTTCTCCGGGCGCACCCACTCGTCGAACTGCTCGGCGGTGACGAGGCCCAGCTCGATCGCGGTCTCCTTGAGGGTCTTGCCGGACTTGTGCGCGGTCTTCGCGATCTTGGCCGCGTTGTCGTAGCCGATGTGGGGGTTGAGGGCGGTGACCAGCATCAGGGAGTTCCGGAGGTTCTCGTCGATGCGCTCGCGGTTGGGCTCGATCCCGACCACGCAGTTCTCGCGGAAGCTCTCGCAGCCGTCGGCGAGGAGGCGGCAGCTCATGAGGAAGTTGTGGATCAGGAGCGGCTTGAAGACGTTCAGCTCGAAGTTCCCCGAGGCGCCGCCGATGTCGATCGCCACGTCGTTGCCGATCACCTGGGCGCACAGCATCGTCATGGCCTCGGACTGCGTCGGGTTCACCTTGCCGGGCATGATGGAGCTGCCGGGCTCGTTCTCCGGGATGAGGATCTCGCCGATGCCGCTGCGCGGGCCCGAGGCCAGCCACCGGACGTCGTTGGCGATCTTGTTGAGGGAGACAGCCAGGGTCTTGAGCGCGCCGTGGGCGTGAACGAGGGCGTCGTTCCCCGCGAGGGCCTCGAACTTGTTGGGCGCCGTGACGAACGGGTGGCCGAGAAGCTCCGCGAGCTTCGCCGCGACCCGCACCGCGTACTCGGGATGGGCGTTCAGTCCGGTCCCGACCGCGGTTCCCCCGAGCGCCAGCTCCAGCAGGTGAGGGAGGGCGGCCTCCAGGTGGGCGATGCCGTGGTCGAGCTGCGCGACGTAGCCCGAGAACTCCTGGCCGAGGGTGAGGGGCGTCGCGTCCTGGAGGTGCGTCCGGCCGATCTTCACGATGTCGGCGAAGGCCCTGGCTTTCTCCGACAGGGCGTCCCGGAGCCGGGCGGCGCTCGGGATGACGTGCTCCCGCAGGGCCGCGGCCGCCGCGACGCTCATGGCGGTCGGAAAGACGTCGTTGCTCGACTGCCCCTTGTTCACGTCGTCGTTGGGGTGGACGAGGCGTCCCTCGCCTCGCTCCCCTCCGAGGATCTCGCTGGCGCGATTGGCGAGGACCTCGTTCATGTTCATGTTCGTCTGGGTGCCGCTGCCGGTCTGCCAGACCACGAGGGGGAACTCGTCGTCGTGGGCTCCGGCGAGGACCTCGTCGGCGGCCGCGACGATGGCCCGACCCTTCGTCGGGGTCGAGGGTCTTCAGGTCCAGGTTCACGAGCGCCGCCGCCTTCTTCACGGCGGCCAGGGCGAGGAGGAGGGCGCGGGGCATCCGCTCGTTCGAGATCCGGAAGTTCGTCAAGGGAGCGCTGGGTCTGGGCGCCCCAGAGCCGGTCGGCCGGGACCTCGATCGGGCCGAACGTGTCCTTTTCCGTCCGATGCTTGGCGTCGGTCATGCCGCATTATCTCCCTTCAACGAGCCGAGGCGTACACTCGTCAGCACACGGGACACGAACGGGTGGAATAAGAGGCCGGGGGGACGTTGTAGACCTTCCGGAGGTCGAAGGAATGTCGATCCGTCGGACCCTGACCGCCGATCCGCGTCACCTGCAGATCGCGGCCCTCGGCGTCCTGCTCCTCTACGGCGGCACCCGCCTCGGCTTCGACGTCGCGCCGGAGCGCTCGGCCCTCATTCTCGGCACCGCCCTTCTGACCCAGCTCGCCCTGGGCGTGCTCGTGGGCCCGCGCTTCGACCCCCGCAGCGCCGCTCATCTCGGGCCTTTCCCTGTGCCTGTTGTTGCGGACGGAGTCCGCGGCGGTGGCGGCCCTCGCCACGGTCCTCACCGTCCTCAGCAAGTTCGCCCTCCGTATCCGCGGGAAGCACGTCTTCAACCCCACGAACTTCGGGATCGTCGTGACCGTGGCGGCGACCGGAGCCGCGTGGGTGTCGCCGGGGCAGTGGGGCGCCCCCGCCTTCCTGGCGTTCCTCCTCGCGTGCGCCGGAGGGCTGGTGGTGCGCCGCGCTCTCCGGAGCGACGTCACCGCGACGTTCCTCGCGGCCCACGCCGGCATCGTCTTCGGCCGCGCTCTCTGGCTGGGCGATCCCCTGGCCATCCCCGTCCACCAGCTCGAGAGCGGCGGCCTGCTTCTCTTCGCCTTCTTCATGATCTCGGACCCCCGGACGACCCCCGACTCACGCGCCGGGCGCGTCCTGTTCGGCGCCCTGGTCGCCCTCCTGGCCGGCTACTTCCAGTTCGTGCTCTACCGGCCCGTGTCCTTGCTGCCCGCCCTCTTCCTCCTGTCGCCCCTCGTCCCCGTCCTCGATCGCGTTCTCCCGGGACCCCGCTTCGCGTGGCCCGGCTCGAAGACGGGCTCCCGTTCGCTCTCGAAAGGAGTCGATCATGCGTCGCTTCTTCCTGGCCCTGCTCTTCGTGCCGATCTCGGCTCGGCTGGCCCTGCCCTTCTGCGGCTTCTACGTCGGCAAGGCGGATAGCAAGCTCTTCAACCAGGCCTCACAGGTGGCACTGGTCCGCGCCGGGGACCACACGGTGCTCACCATGGCCAACGACTTCCAGGGGGAGATGAAGGAGTTCGCCCTGGTGATCCCCGTGCCGACGTTCATCAAGCGAGAGCAGATCCAGGTCGTGGAGAAGGTGCTCCTCGACCACCTGGACGCCTACTCGGCACCGCGGCTCGTCGAGTACTTCGACGAGGACCCGTGCCGACCGCCCGATGTCCGACATGGTCATGACGAGGCCGGCGCCCGCGGCCGCGGGGGCCGTCAAGATGGAAAGCCACGGGGTCACCGTCGAGGCGCAGTACACCGTCGGGCGAGTACGACATCCTGATCCTCTCGGCCAAGGAGAGCGGCGGCCTCGAGCTCTGGCTCAAGGAGAACGGCTACAAGATCCCGGCGGGCGCCTCCGCGGTCCTGGGGAGCTACATCAAGCAGGAGATGCGCTTCTTCGTGGCGCGAGGTGAACATCAAGGAGCAGGCGAAGCTCGGGTTCACGTACCTCCGCCCCCTCCAGGTCTCCTACGACTCGCCGAAGTACATGCTGCCGATCCGCCTCGGTACCGTGAACGCCAACGGTCCCCAGGAGCTCTTCGTCTTCGCCCTCTCGGCCAAGGGGCGGGTCGAGACCGTCAACTACCGCACCGTCAAGCTCCCCACGGGGATGGATCTGCCCTTGTACGTGAAGGGGGAGTTTCCCGCGTTCTACAAGGCGATGTTCGCCGACCAGGTGCGGCGCGAGGACATGCGGGCCGTCTTCCTCGAGTACGCGTGGGACAGCGCTTCCTGCGACCCGTGCGCCGCCGATCCGCCGTCCCGCGACGAGCTCCAGAAGCTGGGCGTCTCCTGGATGGGGGACGCAAACGTCCGCACGCCGCAATCGTCCGTCTTCCTGACGCGGCTCCACGTCCGCTACGACCGCGACCATTTTCCCGAGGACCTCACGTTCCAGGAAACCGCAAACCGCGAGAGCTTCCAGGGTCGCTACGTCTTGCGTCATCCCTTCACGGGCGACGCGTCCTGCTCCACGGGGCAGGAGTACCGTCGCACCCTGACCGGGCGTCAGGAGCAGGAGGCGCAGAACCTCGCGACGCTGACGGGATGGGAGATCGGCACCATCCGCCGGAAGATGGGGACCGGTCCGAAGGTCAGCGAGGCCGCGCCCATCTCCTTCTGGGACAGTCTTTTGGGGCGCTGAGGCGCTTTCGGGCTTGACAGCGCCGGGTGCGGCTGCGAAGATTTGCATCCGGCGCGCCTCCTTCGTCCCCTCCCGCGCCCCCAAATCATGAGGCACGGGATGGGTATATCCAGGCGAATCCTCGTCATTCATGCCGACGCGCGGGTCCGTGATCGGATCCGCCAGAATCTCAGGGCCCCCGAGTTCGATTTCCACGGCTTCCACGATGGGTGCGACGCGCTCCTCGTCCTGGACGAGCTGCGCCCCGATCTCATCCTGAGCGACGGGTCCCTGCCCGACATGGACAGCTGGCTCTTCTCCCAGGTCGTCAAGCGCTCAGCCGGGCCTCAAGCAGGTCCCGGTGGTCTTCTTCTCAGCCGAGGCGATGGACGTCGCTCATCTCGAGAGCCGCGTGCGAGAGACGCTCGGCATGCCCTCCGCCGCCGAGGACGTCGCGGAGGAGGAAGAGGCGCCCGAGCCCGAGGCTACCGAAGCCCCGAGCGACGATTTCTTCGACATGCTCCTTGCCCACGAGGCCGCCGTGGCCCAGGTGGGTCTCCATCGTGACGGGCCCGATGCCGCGCCTCCGCCTCCGGTTCCCTTCGAGGGGCGCTTTTCGAAGGTCGAGGTGGCCGGGAAGATGGTCCGTGTCCTCACCGAGGCTCGGAGCCGCCCGACGTTCATGGTCGTGACCGCGATCGAGCGGGACGGCCACAAGCTTCGGCGCATCGAAAGCTCCTGGCCGCACCCCCTGGATCGCTTCGAGGACCGCCCCTTCGTGAGGCGCGAGATCGACCTCCAGCACGAGCGCGTGCTGGCGACGATCGCCGACCTCGTGGTCGAGGCCCCCCGTAGGCCGTTCGGTCCCCTCGAGGGACACGTGGCCGATCGGCCGTCGTCCTCCGACGCGACCTAGGCGGGTCGGGAGGGCGCGAGGCGGCGGACGATCACCGCCGTGGCGTCGTCCTCCCACGGCCGGCCCTTGCCGAAAGCGAGGGCCGCGGCGAAGAGCGCCTCCAGGATCGCCTCGGCCGGCTCCGCGCGGTGCTTCTCCACCGTCTGCTTGAGCCGGTCCTCGCCGAAGAACTCTCCCTTGCGATTCCGCCGCTCGAGGATGCCGTCGGTGCAGAGCACGAGGACCGACCCGGGCTCCATCCGGGCGAAGCCGCGTCGGAACTTGGCCTCGGGGAGCGGCCCGATGACGGTCCCGCCGGACGTCAGCCCCTCGAGGCCTCCGGGGTTGAAGAGGAGCGGCGGGGGGTGGCCGGCGTTGATGTAGATGAGGCTCCCCGAGTCCTCGAGCTCGGCGTAGAAGACCGAGATGAAGCGGCTCGAGAGCGTGCTCCTGTGGATCACGCGGTTCAGCTTCCCGAAGACGTGGGCGAGCTTGAACTCCTTTTCGATGCCCATGCGGAGGCCCGTCACGACGTCGCGCACGAGGAGGGCCGCGGGCAGGCCATGGCCGCTCGCGTCGCCGATGGCGATGCCCAGCATGTCGCCGTTCATCGGGACGAAGTCGAAGAAGTCGCCCCCCACCTCCTCGGCGGGGATCGAGCGGCAGGCGATCTGGTAGCCGGCGAAGTCGGGCGCCTCCTCCATGAGGAGGCTCTGCTGGATCTCGGCCGCCTGCTGGAAGCTGCCGCGCACGCGCTCGTCCACGAGGCGCGACCCCAGGGCCGAGCGAACGGTGTTGAGGGTGAAGTCCAGCTCGTCGCGGCTCCAGCCCTCGGCCAGGACGAAGAACAGGACGTGGCGGTTCGGCCGCTTTCCGACGATGATCGCGGCCGCCGGCGCGACCGGAAGAAGGCCGAGGCGCGCCGGAGACCCTTCGGCCGCGGGGTCCGGGAAGATGTAGACCCTGTGACGATACAGGAGATGGAGCGGCGGGATCTCCCGATCCATGGTCTCGGGAAGCGTCATGCCGAAATCCCCGGTCGACCGCAGCAGCTGGAAGTCGTCGCGGCGCTCGCCGTAGAGGGAAGCGGAACGCAGGCGGAGCGGCTCCCGGAGCACCTCGAAGAACTTTTCCAGGAACGACTCGAGAAGACGGCCCTGTGGGAGCTTCGGGTCGAGGGCCCCGAAGAGGGCGTCCAGCCGTCGATAGAGGGGTTTCGCGTCGAGGTGTGTCGGTGTAGCCACCCCCAATCTTATCGCGACACGCGTCTTGCGCCGAACTCATGGATCGGCTCGAGACCTTCCCTCAAGCCGAAATGCCCTTGACGGCAGGGGTGGAGCGCGCAGGCTGTGTCTCGGCCGCCACGACGTGGAACGAGGCAGGAACGTGCGTCCGTATGAAACCCTCGCAGCGCGGGCACCCCACGCGCACGAGTGTCCCGCCGAGCGGCTGCTCGGCCTCGAACTTGATGAAGAACGGCAGGCTGCATTCGGGGCACCGGCACGTTCGCGTCACTTCGCTCATACAGGCCTCCTCGGGCGCCGTCCGATCTCCAAGATGGACCACCGAGATGACGCTGTGATGACGAGAGGAGCGCCCGAGGGGAGCCCCCCTCGGTCAGAACGCGTAGCCGAGGGAGACCCGGACGGTGTAGCCGTTGCCGCTGGCGGCGAGCGGTCGAGGAGCGCCGCTCGAGAAGGGGCTGTGGGTCGCGTAGAGGATCGGGCCGCCGCAGACGGAGGCGTAGAAGCGACGGCCCACCGGGGCCAGGTGCAGGGAGGGGCCCACGAAGAGCTTGGCACCCCCCTCGGCTTCCTGGGGATCCCAGAACCCCTCGAGATCCTCGCCGATCGCCTCGACGCCCAGGTGGAGCGCGGGACCGATCCGGTGGAGCCATCCGGCGGTCGTGACGAGGTCCAGTGCGTCGCGCCCCGTCCCGAGTGGCTTCTCGAAGCGCAGGTTGCCGAAGAGGGACGACGCTGGGAACGTGTGTCCCAGGGAGACGCGCCCGAGGAGCGTCGTCGTTCCCTCCCACTCGTGGCGCATGCCCACGCCGCCGGCGAGGCGCAGACCCCGGTGGGGCCCGAGCAGGTCCTTCAGTATCTCCGCCTCCTGCGTCGTGCCCGTGGCCGGCTGGTCGTTCCCGTTGTCGACCCCGAGCCGGCCCAGCAGCGTGAAGCCGCCTCCCAGCTCTCCCTGCACGGCCATTCGCTGCTGGAGCCCGTCGGCGCCGAACGGCGCAGCCGTCCGCTCGGCGTAGCCGGCCTCGTATTGAACGGTCCAGCGCTCGCTCCCCTGTGTCGGAGCCGTGGTCACGGTGAAGACGAAGGGGCGCACCTGGGCCTCGGCCGGCATCGCGAACGACAGCAACGACAATCCGAGCCAGCTCCACCGCGTCGCCCTCATCGGTCGCGCTCCGGGCGTGCCACCTGCCGCTCCGCTTCCTCCATCGAGTCGAGCTCTTCGCCCGGCTCCTGGCGCGCTTTCACGTAATCGGGATCGTCGGGATCTCCCGCCTTCGCCGGGTCGAAGATGCGGACGTCGACCGGCAGCGCGTGATAGGGCGTGAAATCGGCCTTCGAGGTGAAGAGGTCCGCCATGTCGCTCGCCGCCGCGTCGTAGAGGTGGAGATAGGGCAAGCCGAGGAGACGGTACATCGTCTTCGTGATGCTGGCGATGCTGAAGTGCCGATGGGAGACGTACCCGCGCCTCGCGTACGGGCCGAGGACCAGGCAGAGGCTGCGATGCGCGTCCACGTGGTCGCGACCCGATTGGGCATCATCCTCCGTCACGAAGATCGCCATGTCCTTCCAGAAGGGGGACGCCGACAGGGCTTCGACGATGCGTCCCAACGCAAGGTCGTTGTCGGCCATGTACGACTCCAGCCAGGGGTAGCCGCGGTCGTGGCGGGGCGTGGTCCCGTGGTCGTTGGGGAGCAGCACGAAGATGAAGCGTGGCATGCTCCCGACCCCGGCCGACCATTGGCGGAGGTCCTTGAGGAAGACGTCGGCGCGATACTGGTCGGGGATGGTCAGGTTGAAGCTCGGGTAGAGGCGCGACGTGTTCTCGAAGAGCGCCTCGGGCATGGGGACGTTGACCGGAACCCGCGCCCCCGTCGGCTTCATCCCCTCGCTCTCGTCGGTGCCGGCGAACTCGAACCCCTCGCCGTAGTTGCGAAACGAGATGCGGTGACGATCCAGATGCTGCCAGAGCGCCCCCGCCTCGGGGTAGTCCTCGGGCGTCAGGGACGAGTTCGACTCGAAGAGAGCGAGGCGTCCCGGCCCCGCCTCCCGCTCGAACTTCAACCCGCCGCCGTACGCCGCGGTCGTGGCCGTCTCGACCCAGTGGTTCGCGTAGGCTCCGACGAGCCACCGGTGGCCGTCGGCGGAGACGTCGCTATCGACGTAGAAATTGTCGCCGGTGGCGAAGGCGGCGGCGAGAGCGCGATGGTTCGGCATCACGGTGACGCCCGTGTGAGGGCCCACCTTCCGGCTGGCGCCGAAGCGCGCCAGGCTCGGGTCTCCGTTGACCCCCGGCATGTCGCCGAACACCTCGTCGAACGTCCGGTTCTCCTTGGTGATGAAGACGACATGCTTGATGGCCGGCGAGGGCGTCCCCGGCCGCGCCGGAACGGGATGGTCCTGGGTCCGCCGTGGCTCGAGGGGAACGAAGCCATTGTTCTGGAGGACGCGCCGCGTGGCTGCGGCGAGGGTCGTGTCGGAGGGCGTGTCCATGAGCGAGACCGTGCCCTGCATCAGGCGGCCGATGTAGTGGACGTCGGTCTCGGGGCCGGGGAACGGGCTCGGCCACGGCATCGGCTTGAACGCGGATCCGCCGTTGGGCCCGGAGCCGTACCCCTTGGCGTTCGAGACGAAGAGACGGCGTCCATCCGGCGAGACGGCGATTCCGGCCGGGTACCAGCCGGTCGGGACGTGGCCGAGCACGACGCCGCTGTTCGCGTCGAGCACCCCGAGGGCGTTGATCCCCGACTCGGCCACGTAGAGTCGGCGGCGGTCGGGGGAGAGGGCGATGCCGAACGGGAGCACGCCACGCAAGCCCCGGAGGCGCGGCTCGGGCGTCAGGAGCGCGCTCCACCGCTTGCGGTGCGAGGCGAGGTCCCAGGCCTCCACCGTATCGTTCATCGCGTTCGTCACGTAGAGCGTCTCGGGGGAGAGGGCGAGCCCCGCGGGCCCGCTGCCCCCGATCGCCTCTCCGATGGGCATTCCGGTCTTGAGGCGGGCGACCACATGCGTGGCATCGGGGCGTTCGAGATCGATGACGAACACCGAGTTGGCTTCGTCGACATTCGGGTCGCCGATCCCCGGAATCCTGCGCCCCTCGATCGTGGTCCCGTCGCGGGCCTCGCGGGACGGGTAGCCGAACGCGGGGAAGGGAAGGCCGCGCGGGTCCTTGCCGTCGGGCCATTCGAGGAGGGAGTACTGGAACGTCCCCATGTTCGCCACGAAGGCGCGACGGCCGTCGGCGCTCAGCGTGAGCGCCATCGGGTTGCGGCCCACCGGCACCGAGCCGACGGCCTCGCGCCGGTCGGCGTCGATGGTCACGAGGCGGTAGTGCGCGAGGTCCAGGGCGTAGAGCCAGCGGCCGTCCGGGCTCAGGGCGAGGTCGGTCGTGAAGGCGTTGGGGTACTGGGACGTGCTGAGGTCGATCGCGACGATACGGGCGCCCGTGGCGAGGGAAAAGACCGCAACGACGCCGCTGTCGCCGCCCGAGGCGTAGACCAGGCCCCGGGCGGTGTCGATCGCGGCGCCCAGGAAGGCCGAGGGGAGGCGCCGCTTGTCGGTCTCGGTGTTGCCGGGGATCTGGACGACCTGCGGCGTTTCACCCTGCGGGTTGCGGATCACGGTCAGGGAGAAGGGCACGACGCCCCCGTTCACGGTCACGAGGACGGTGCCGTCGGGGTTCAGTGCGAGGCCGAACGGGTGCGGGGCCGTGGGGATCTGTCGGCCCAGCGGGCGTGAGGAGGCGCCCGTTGGGAAGGACGGTCTCCCCGTCGCGGTCGATGTGTGTGAAGCGTTCTCCCGCCGGCGCCTCAAAGTAGAGCCGGTCCGCGATCGGCGATCCCGGCGAGCCTTGGGGAGCGGACGCGACGAGGACGCCCAGCGCTGTGGCGACGGTGGCGACCACCACGAGGAACGTCACGAGGACCCGCATGCCGCCTCCAGGATCTCGAACGACGTGGACCCGACGGGCGCGCGCCTCTCGGCCACGGTCGCGTCAAAGCCTAGCCCAAAAGGGTACCGGCAGCTCCGGTCTCGTGCGGCGCCATCTTCCGCCTTCGTTCTGTCATGACTCGGCCACCTGGAGTTCACGCGCGCCGACTACCTTGCCCGCGACCGCCAAAACGCGGGGCTGGGGAGCGGGGCGCCGGGATCCGGCCTGCTCGCCGACCTTCAACTGAAAGGACCTTTCCCTATGCGATCGAAGTCGACAATACTCGCCTTGGCCACGATTCTGGGCGTCGTTCTCGCCGCCTCCACCGTGGCCCGCGCCACGGACCGGGACGACGACGACCGTGGCTCCTACGCCATCGGTCTCTGGGGTGACCTGCCCTACTCGACGCTCCAGGCGACCGTGGGCGTTCCGAACCTGATCGCCGACATGAACAGGCACGATCTCGCGTTCACCGTTCATGATGGGGATCTCAAGGCCGGCTCCAACAGCCTCTGCGACAACGCCCTGTACGCGCAGGCGCTCGGATACCTCAACTCGCTGAAGGCCCCCGCAGCGTTCACGCCGGGCGACAACGATTGGACCGACTGCGATCGCCCGTCCAACGGCGGCTTCTCCTCGCTGGAGCGTCTCGACTACGAGCGCCAAACGCTCTTCAACACTCATTTCTCCTTCGGCCAGCACAAGATGCACCAAAAGGTCCAAGAGGAGCCGCTCTGCCTCGGCGTGAGCGGCCTGGTGGCCTGCGTCGAGAATCGGCGCTGGACCGTGGGCGGCGTCACCTACGCGACGCTCAACGTCCAAGGCTCGTGCAACAACCTCTGCGATACGGCTCCCGACCCCCTGGAGTACGGCTATCGAAACCAGGCCGACATCGCTTGGATGCAGGAGACGTTCGCCGAGGCCACGGCTCGCCATTCCGCCGCCATCATGTTCATCACGCAGGCCGATCCGGGCTGGGATCTGTCCGACGGCACGCGGGCGCCTCTCAGGGACCCCAAGACCCTGGCCGAGGCCGACGCGAACCCGGACGGCTATCAGGAGTTCCTCGTCGCCCTGCGCGACCAGGTGATCGCGTTCCGCAGGCCGGTGGCCTACGTCCACGGGGACTCCCACTACTTCCGCGTCGACAAGCCCTTCCTGGACGCTCTGGGGCGCCGGCTCGAGAACTTCTCCCGGGTGGAGACCTTTGGCGACAACCAGGCGAACGGCAACAACGACGTGAACTGGCTGAAGGTCGTCGTGGATCCGCAGAGTCGCGAGGTCTTCACGTACCAGCCGCAGATCGTGCCGGCCAACCGAACGGCGGTCCCCGCGCCGTAGCCCAGGGGAAGGAGCGCGCAGGCGAGGGCCCGAAAGGGTCCTCGCCTGTCATCTCATCGAGGGCTACGAGACGGTCGTGCCCGGAGCGGGGCGGTCAAGGCGTCGACGCTTTCTCGGAGAGCCAGCAAGTCCTGACGGCGGAGGCTCGTGTCTACAGGCGCGTCACACGGCGGCGGGCCGATCTCCGGCGCGGTGTTCGCGATCACGAAACGCCAGCAGGCCGAAGGCGTCGGAAGGTCCGTGCTCACCTTCTTCGATTTCGCTCTCGGAGAGGGAGCCCCGATCGCCCGCGACCTCGGCTATCTCGTGTTGCCCGAGACCGTGACGCGCGTGGTGCGCGACGCCTGGCCGCGGCTGGTCAAGACCTCCGCCGGTGCCAGCGTGTGGACAGGCGGGCGCTGAGCGGAACTACGGCCCTACGCCACCCGGGATACGTTACCCCCTACTTGGAGGTCCACATGCGCCCCAATACCTCGAGAGCCTCGGGGCCGTAGCTGCGGGCCAGCAGCGCGCCCCACGACGGCGTCCTTCTTATGCTGGCCAGAAAGCGGTCGAAATCCTGTGCGAGGCTCTGGTCGCGGGGCGCGACGGCATACACGAGGCTCGCCTTGGGCCCGACGAATGTCCCGAATTCCAGATCGGTGTCGGTCTGTCGGACCGCAAAGGCGTCGGGCAGCTCGAGGAGAAGCGCCGTGAGCACGCCATCCCGCAAGGCCGCATGCGCCTGCCCGGCATTGTTGTAGTCGACGAGCTCTGCGCCGCTGATCTTCGCGGCCTGGACGGCCGCGCGTGCGCGGGAGCCGTGGAGGATGCCGATGCGTGCGCGGCGGAGGGCCTCGATGCTCGGGGCGCGGATTCCCGGGCGTCGCGTGACGGCCACCAGCCGGGTCGGCAGGACCTCGCCCGTGACCGCCAGTGTTCCGAGGTCCTCGTCGGCGAGCACTACCACTGCGAGGTCCGCCGAGCCGTCGGCGACAGCCGCGAGGGGCCCCCGGGACGAGGGATCGAGAGAAATCACCGAGCGCGCGTGCAGTCTTGCAAAGATCGAAAGGAGCTCCAGATCGAAGGGGCTGACCTGGCCGGTGGCCGTCACGCGGAGCGGGGGCGGTTCTGCCGCTGGTGAAAGCGACGTGAGTGCGCTGGGGAGGAGGGCAACCGCCAACAGCAACGTCCGGACGTCTCCGGCGTGGGTGACCCCTCGCTCACCCATCAGCGGAGCACGGTGAGTTTGACGCGCTCCAAGGATCGCGAGCCCTCGGCGTAGGCGAGCTCCTCCACCGGCCGGCCTTCCTGGATCGCGCACTGGAGGATCGCCTGGGCGCGTTCGTCCCCCGTCGTGATGACGACCTCGCCCTCGTCCTGCCGCACCCTCGCCTCCATGACGCCAGAGGCTTCGTCGAAGGCCAACGCCACCACTTGACCCATTCCGGGGCGATCCGCTCGTTCGAGACGGGCTTCCTGGATCCGATTGCGATCCCCTGGGTCGTATTCGAGGGAGACCTCGGTCGCGCGCGAGAGGGCGGTCTGGAGGATCCGCACCAAGGTTGGGGTGGCCGTCTCCGCGATGAGGTTCTCGGTCGCGTTCCGGAGCTGCACGACGACTCGGTTCCGCCCGAGACCGAAATCGAGATCGTAGACGACGCCGTGGAAAGCGGTCCGCGGCTGCTGACCCCGCGAGGCGGGTGGCGTCACCAGGCAGGCGAGGGCGAGTGCGAGCGCTATGGGTCTTGTCCGCATGATCACACACCCCGTCGGGGGAGCAGCCGCTCCAGGACGCAGAACCGTCGCAGGTGCGCGTGACATTGGTGCGACGACCGTGTCCGAGGGTGTTCGGGCAACCGGGCCGACGATGCTGTAAACGGGCGGGCGTGAGTCGTCGTCACGCTGATGTCGTAGGCGGATGGTGGTATCTCCGCGCCCCCCTCCGCGGAGAGACAGGAGCACGCCATGAACAGCCGACAACGGACCACCCTCGTCGACCGCCTGCCCGGCCCGGCCCTCGAGCCGATCAAGCAGGGGATGGACGCCAAGTCCCTCGAGGCGGGCATACTGAGCCACCTGGAGTTCACCCTCGGTGAGCTGCCGAAGCACGTGGACAGCGAATGGGAGCCCTACGTCAGCGTGGCCCTGGCGGTTCGGGACCGGCTCATGGAGCGCTGGATCCGCACCCAGGACGCGTACTACGAACACGACGCCAAGCGCGTCTACTACATGTCGCTCGAGTTCCTGATGGGGCGGACCCTGGGCAACAGCCTGATCAACCTCGGTCTCCTCGAAGAGTGCCGCGAAGGCCGTGGGCGACCTGGGCTACGACTTCGAGACCTGCGCGAGGCGGAGTGGGACGCCGGCCTGGGCAACGGCGGCCTGGGCCGGCTGGCGGCCTGCTTTCTCGACTCGCTGGCCACCCTGGAGCTGCCGTCCTACGGCTATGGCATTCGCTACGACTACGGCATCTTCCACCAGCGGATCGTCAACGGCGCCCAGGTCGAGACGCCGGACGGCTGGCTGCGCTACGGCAACCCGTGGGAGATCGCGCGCACAGGCGACCAGTTCACCGTGAAGTTCTACGGCCGCGTTCACCAGTATGTCGAACGACCGCGGCAGGCTCACCACGGAGTGGGTCGACACCGAAGACGTGCTGGCGATCCCCTACGACACCCCCGTGCCCGGGTACCGGAACGCAACCGTCAACACGCTGCGGCTGTGGTCGGCGCAAGGCGACCGAGGACTTCGACCTCCGCTACTTCAACGACGGCGACTACCAACGCGCGGTCGAGGAGAAGGCCGAGTCCGAGAACATCACCAAGGTCCTGTACCCCAACGACAGCCTCTCGAGCGGCAGGGAGCTGCGCCTGAAGCAGGAGTACTTCTTCGTCAGCGCGACGCTGCAGGACATCGATCCGCCGCTACAAGAAGCACTACCGGATGTACGACCAGGAGCGGGGCTCCGCGACCTTCGACCGCTTCGCCGCACGCACCGCCATCCAGCTCAACGACACGCATCCGGCGCTGGCGATCCCCGAGCTGATGCGGATCCTGGTGGACCTCGAGGAGCTGGACTGGGACGAGGCCTGGGACATCACGCACCGCGACCTTCGGCTACACCAACCACACGCGTCATGCCCGAGGCCCTGGAGCGCTGGCCGGTGGACCTCATCGGGCCGGCTGCTGCCGCGCCACCTCCAGATCATCTTCGAGATCAACGAGCGCTTCCTCGAGCGAGGTGCGCAGCCGTACCCCGGCGACGACGAGCGCTGCCGGCGCATGTCGATCATCGAGGAGGGCGGCGAGAAGCGCGTGCGCATGGCGCACCTCGCGATCGTCGGCAGCCACTCGGTCAACGGCGTCGCCGCGCTGCACAGCGAGATCCTGAAGCGAGCGCTGTTCCGGGACTTCTTCGAGCTCTGGCCCGAGAGGTTCAACAACAAGACCAACGGCATCACGCAGCGCCGCTGGCTGCAAGAAGGCCAACCCGGCGCTGTCCGCGCTCATCACCGAGGCGATCGGCGACGAAGTGGGTGACCGACCTCTACGAGCTGCGAGGGCTCTGGAGCCACGCCGAGGACGCCGCGTTTCATGGACGAGTGGCAGCGCGGTCAAGCGCGCCAACAAGGAGCGCCTGGCGCGCATCATCGTCGAGCAGTACGAGCACCGCGGGCTCGGCTGACGGTGGACCCGGACTCGATGTTCGACTGCCAGGTGAAGCGCATCCACGAGTACAAGCGCCAGCTCCTGAACGTGCTGCACGTCGTCACGCTGTTACAACCGCATCCTCGACGACCCGGGCGGCGACCACGTCCCGCGCACCGTGCATCTTCGGCGGCAAGGCGGCGCCCGGCTATCCCATGGCGAAGCTGATCATCCGCCTCATCAACGCGGTCGGCAGGGTGGTCAACCACGACCCCGCGGTGGGGGACCGCTGAAGGTCGTGTTCCTCGCCGACTACCGCGTGTCGCTGGCCGAGAGGATCTTCCCCGCTGCCGATCTGTCCGAGCAGATCTCGACCGCCGGCACCGAGGCCTCGGGCACCGGCAACATGAAGTTCGCCCTGAACGGCGCGCTCACCATCGGCACGCTGGACGGGGCCAACATCGAGATCGCGGAGGAGGTGGGCGCGGAAAACATCTTCATCTTCGGCCTCCGCGCGGAGGAGGTGGAGGCTCTCAAGGGGCGGTACGACCCCTGGCGTCACTATCACGAGAACCCCGAGCTGCGCCGCGCCCTCGACATGATCGGAGGCGGCCGCGTTCAGCCCGGACCAGCCGGACCTGTTCCGGCCGATCGTGGCCTCACTCCTCGAAGGCGGCGACCCCTACCTGCTCCTGGCCGACTACGCGGCGTACGTGGAATGCCAGGACCGCGTCGCCGAGACCTACCGCGATCGCGGATCGTGGACGCGGAAGTCGATCCGCAACGTGGCGCACATGGGCAAGTTCTCGACCGACCGCACGATCCGCGAGTACGCCGAGGAGATCTGGGGCGTGCGGCCGGTGAGCCCCGGCGACTAGCCATTCCGCGGAGCCGTCGGGAAGCTCTTACGGATTGAGGTGCTGCAGGCCCATCCCGACGAAGGCGCGGCGCAGCGCGACGAGCCGCGACGGGTCGCTCCGGAGGGCATCGCGGCGGACGTAATCCGCGGACCACGGCTGCGCTCCTCCATCCGATGGCCAGACCTCCCAGAGAGGCACGTAGTCGTGCCCGAGGCGGGGGTCGGTCCCGAGCGCCGCCCATTGTGCCCACGCGCCGTGGACGTGGATGAACGTCGGGCGAGCCGTGGCGAAGACGTACTCGTGGAAGGCCGCTGTGTCGCGGGTCAATGTGCGAGCAGCCACGCGGTCGCAGAGGCCCACGAGGTCGTAGATCCGCAACGTGGAGCCGAACAGGGCCCCGCCGACGTCCGGCGTCATGAGCGAAGCACCGCTGCGCGGGGCCCAGGATTCTGGCGAGACGGTTGTATCCGTCGGCGCCAAACGCCTCCACCATGCTGAAGGGAACGACGGGATTGGCGGCGAATGTGGCCGATCGGGGTGCCGAGATCAGGATCGTCTCGGCCACCACCAGCAGCGAAAGGGCCGCGGCACTCGCGGCAACGGCTCTTGGGAAGTGCTGGCCGGGGTCGGCAAGAGCGGAGCCGACTTCGGAAAGGGACCAGGCGAAGAAGAGGAAGAAGGCGGTCGCGAAACGATACTCGCCCATCCAGTCCATGGGCATCACCAGGTAGCTTCCGGTGGCCAAGGCCAGGTGAACGAAGACGGAGCGTGTCTGAGCGTCGGCTCGTCGGCGTGCGACGAGCCAGGCCCCTCCGAGGACGAGGAGCAGCACCGCCGGGAAAGCCATGCGCCCGACGGCGGCCTGGACGAGGTCTTCGAGCTTCACGACGTCGAAGAGAGCCGAGCAGCGACGGCTTCTCCTTGGCGTGGAACGTGTTGGGAGCCAGTCGCCGAAATACCACCGACGAAAAAGCAGGTACCCGCCCCACAAAGGGACGAAGCCGAGGGCGAATCGGCCCAGCGTGCGGGCGCGTCGCAGGATTCCTGACGTTCGAGACGTCCGCGGCGGAGAGCAGGAGGGCAGGGAAGGCCGCCGCATAGACGACCGCGTCGGGGCGCGTCAGCGCGAGAAGCCCCGCGACCACGCCCGCCGCTCGCTCCAGCCCCGAAGACCCTGAGGCCACCGCCCGAGCGGCGATCACGCATGACAGGGCCGCCAGGAACGCCAGGAGCGGGTTCTCCAGGCCGCTGCTCGTCCAGACGACGAACCCGGTGTTGAGCGACAGAAGAAGGATCGCAACGCCGGCGGCCGCCGCGCGTGGCCATGACGCCAAGCCGCGGCTCCACGCGATCGTTCCGAACGTGGCGGCCACGAGGACGAAGCTGAGGACCTTCGGAGTCCACGCCGGGTCGAACATCCCCGCGGCGAACAGGCCAGAGAGCAGCAGCGTCCAGAGAGGGTTCGAGAAGCCCTCCACAGGCGGCACCCCAGGCTGGGCGACGAGGCCGTGCCCCTGCGCCAGGCTCCGCGCGTACGAGAACGAGATGCCGGCGTCGTCGACGAGCCAGGCGCGGAAGGCGAGGGAGTGCGGAAGGAAGACGCCCAGGGCGAGCAACAACGGGATCCCAACGCGCGCGGCCGTCGTCATCGAGCCGAGGCGGGAGAACCAAGGCGCGCCCCCGACGTCGAACCGAGGTCCGAAGGCCGTTCCCGTCGCTTGCACTGTTCCCATCCCCACCTCTTCACCTCAGGGTTACCTCAGGTATGGGTCAAGAGCGCGACGAAGCTGTGGCGGGCGCGTGGCAGGGTGCTTGGCGCTGTCACGAAGAAGTCTTACCGCCGTGATATTCACGTGGGCCCTCGGTCAAACGGGCACGGGAGCGAGTGATGAAACTAGTGGTCGAGCAGTTGGAGGAGGGGCTCACCAAGGTCAACCTCTTCGGGCGAATGGACATCGCGGGGGTGGACGAGATCGGCCTCCGGTTGACGGGTCTGACGGCCGTGGACAAGAGACGGGTGATCGTCGACCTGTCCGGGGTCGATTTCATGGCGTCGATCGGCATCCGGGCGATCCTCCAGAACGCGCGTGCCCTGAAGCAGCGGGGTGGCTCGATGGCGGTCATGGGCGCGGGCGAGTTCGTGTCTCAAGTCCTCGACTCCGCCGGGGTCGCCAACGTGGTGCCCGTCGTACCGGATCTGGCGAGCGCTCGATCGTCTCTCGCGGCCCAATGACCGAGAGCCGGCACTCCGATGCGCCGCCCTCGGAGGACAGGCTCGAGATCGGCACGGCGACGTCGGAGCTGCGGCGGGTCAGCGCGTGGCTGCACGACCTGCTGGGCTACGCTCTTCCCGCGGACGCTCTGTTCGCCCTCGACCTTGGAATCCAGGAGAGCGTCGCGAACGCGATGTGCTACGCCTTTCCTGATGACAGAGCCCACGCGATGGTCGTAACGCTGCGCCGATGGGAGGACCGCGTCGAGATCGAGTTCGAAGACGACGGGATTCCGTTCGACCCCCTTGGCTTCCAGCCGCCTCCCCTGCCGGAACGACTCGAGGACGTGACGCTCGGCGGGAACGGCATACGGCTGATGCGCCGTTTCCTGGACGAGATCTCCTACCGGCGGTCATCCGGCCGCAATCACCTCGTCATGACGCGGAGGGTGAGCGCCGGCAGCCGGCCGTGACGCCGCCTTCGCGAAAGGGCCCGGCGACCGCGGCGATCCTGCGAGCGCCTGGCGCGTCCGCGCTCTTCCGGGGCGTGGGCATCAACGACCTCGGAGCGATGCTCTCGCGGTGTCCGGTGCAGCGCTTTCGGGCCGGCGAGATCGCGCTTGCTCCGGGGGATGCCAATCGGTTCCTCCACGTGGTCCTCGACGGGGAATTCCACATCAAGCGCGACGCCGAATCCGTGAGGATCGTGGGGTCCGTCGGAGCCGGAGAGTGCTTCGGCGAGATGTCGATCCTCGACCGCGAGGAGGTCTCGGCTGTCGTCGTCGCCGTCGGCGATGCCGAGGTATTGAGCATCCCGGAGCAGGTCGTGTGGTCCGACCTGCTGGCACTTCCCGATGTCGCCCGGAACCTGATGGGTATGCTGAGCGCGAGGCTGCGGAAATCCATTCGGGCCCAGCACGCCATGGACGACATGCTCAAGGACTTGCGTTTGGCGCGCGACATCCAGGCCAGCATGTTGCCGCGGGGCGACCCGCTCTTTCCGGACCACGCCGAGCTCGACGGCTGCGCCCTCATGGATCCCGCCTCCGAGGTCGGAGGCGACTTCTTCGACGCCTTCTTCATCGACGACCACCGCGCGTTCTTTTCGGTGGGCGACGTCGTGGGAAAAGGCGTGGGCGCCGCCCTGTTCATGGCCCGGAGCCTCACCCTGTTGCGGCAGCAGGCGCTCCGACGTGTCGCGCCGCGGGAGGTGCTGGCGCGGGTGAACGAAGCGCTCGCCTCGGGCAACGACGCCGCGACATTCGTCGCCACGTTCTGCGCGCAGCTGGACGTGCGGACCGGCGAGCTGCGCTATTCGCAACGGCGGCGGGGCTGGCACCCTTCCTGCGGCGGTCGGGACGCTGGGAGCGGCTGGCCCTTCCGAGAGGCCTCGTCGTGGGCGCGATCGAAGGGTTCGCCTACGAAGCAGCCCGAACCCGTCTCGGCATCGGGGATGCTTTGCTCGTCTTCACCGATGGGGTCACGGAGGCCGCGAACGCCCAGGGCGAGCTCTTCTCCGATGAGAGGCTGAAGGCCTGCTCGGCGGCCACCGACGGCGTCCCGGCGGCGGATCTCGTCTCGGCCGTGCGCGAGGAGGTAGGCCGCTTCGTCGGTTCGTCGCCTCCCTCGGACGACCTGACGCTCATGGCGGTTCGCTATCTGGGCACCCGCAGTTCGAACGGCGAGGGCTGAAGTCACGCGAATCGTCACGGCGGCCTCCTACGCTCCGCCCACCCCGCCATGGCACGAGACTTCGACTACGACCTGATCTGCATCGGCAGCGGGCCTGCCGGCCAGCGGGCGGCAGTTCAGGCCGCGAAGCTCGGGAAGCGCGTCGGCGGTCATCGAAAAGCAGAGGTGCGTCGGGGGCGTCTGCATCGAGACCGGCACCATCCCGTCGAAGACCTTCCGGGAGGCCGTCCGGAGCTTCAGCGCACGAAGCTCCGACGCCTTGGAGGATGCCGAGCCGAGGGCGCGGCCCAGCATGGCGCAGCTCGTGCAGCGCGTGGGCCGGGTGATCCAGCGCGAGACCGAGGTCGTCCGGGACCAGCTCGCGCGAAACGACATCGAGCTGGTCCGCGGCACGGCGTCCTTCGCCGGTCCCCACACGCTCCGCGTCGCGTCCGGAGACGGCGTGCGAACCCTCACGACCGCCCACGTCCTGGTCGCGGTGGGGACCCGGCCCGCTGAGCCGCCCAACGTGAGCCAGGACCGCACCACGGTCATCCTCTCGGACAACGTCCTCGATCTCGAGAAGCTTCCGCGCACCATGGTCGTGGTCGGAGGCGGCGTCATCGGCATCGAGTACGCGTCGATGTTCGCGGCCCTGGGCGTCCAGGTCACGATCGTCGACAAGCGGCCGCGGCCGCTCGAGTTCATCGACCAGGAGATCGTCGACGAGCTGATCCACCAGATGCGGAAGAGCGACGTCACCTTCCGCGGCGGCGACGCCGTCGAGTCCATCGAGGTGAGCGAGGGACCACCCCGCAAGGGCGTGGTGCGACTCGAGTCGGGGAAGCACGTCGTCGCCGACCTCGTTCTCTTCTCGGTCGGACGCATCGGCGCCACCGGCGACCTGAACCTGGGCGCGGTGGGCCTGGCGGCCGACGAACGCGGGCGGCTGAAGGTCGACGCGGAGCTCCGGACCGCGGTGCCCCACATCTTCGCGGCCGGCGACGTCATCGGCTACCCGGCCCTGGCGGCCACCTCGAGCGAGCAAGGGCGCCTGGCGGCCTGCCACATGTTCGGCCTCGCCGCGGAGCCCATGGGCGCCAATTTCCCGATCGGCGTCTACGCGATTCCGGAGATCTCGATGGTCGGGGCCACCGAGGAGGAGCTGACGCGGCAGAAGGTCCCCTACGAGACCGGCATCGCTCGCTTCCGCGAGATCGCCCGCGGCCAGATCCTCGGGGACGACTCGGGTCTCTTCAAGATGATCTTCCACCGCGAGGACGGCCGGCTCCTCGGTGTCCACTGCATCGGAACGGGAGCCACGGAGCTGATCCACATCGGTCAGGCCGTGCTGGGGCTCGGAGGCGGGCTCGACTACTTCCTGAAGACCGTCTTCAACTACCCGACCCTCGCCGAGTGCTACAAGGTCGCGGCCTTCAGCGCCGCGAACAAGCTGCAGTTCGCCCGCGCGGCCGCGACGACCTCGCCGGTCTAGGCGGGGTGGGGATGCCAGTCCTGTCGAGTGGTCACTCGGTAGGTCGTGCCGGCGGGGCGGATCGTGACGCCGGGGGCCAGAACGTGACAGGCGTGGCAGAGTCTATCGAACGTGGCCGACGTGTCGACGGTGGCGTCGCGCCGCTCCAGGATGAGGTTCTCGGCCCCGCAGGCCTCGCAATGCCACGCCATGAACTCACGCCACTCGAGACGCATGGGCGACCTCCTGATCGACTTTAGCGGGCCACCCGTGACAACGGCGTGACATTTCGAGGCTTAGAAGATCAGCTTCACGCCCAGTTGCAGGACACGGGGATCGCCGGCCGTGGTGATCGAGCCGAAGCCGGGGGCGCCCAGGACGCCGTTGGGGGCCCCGAGGGGAGGCGTGTTCGTGAGGTTGAAGGCCTCGAAGCGAAGCTCGAGCTGCGTCCGGCCGCCGATCGGCGTTCGCTTCACGAGCGCCAGGTCGAGGTTCCGATAGCCGGGTCCGCGCACGGGGTTGCGAGAGGCGTTCCCGAGAGTGAACTGCGGCGCCACCTGGAACGCATCGGTGTTGAACCAGCGTGCCGTCGTCTGGTCGCTCGAAGGCAGGGCGGGATCCGCGACCTTGTTGGGCCTCTGGGTTCCGAACCCGGCGAAGGCGTTGAAGTTTGTCACCTGGGTGATCGCGACGGGGACGCCCGACTGGAGCGTCGCGATGCCCGCGATCTGCCAGCCGCCCAGGAGCGTTCCCGCCAGGCCGCCCAGCTCGTGCTGGCGCCCGTGGCCCCAGGGGAGGTCCCACACGAAGCTGGCCACGAGGTTGTGGGGGATGTCCCCGGTGGAGACGTCCCGCTCGCGCGCCGGGTTGTAGCTGTCGGCTACGGGGAAGTTCGCAACCGGTCCGGCCAGGATGCTCGCGTCGAAGACCGACGACGCCGTGTCGATGAGCTTCGACCAGGTGTAGCTGATCAGGAACGACAGGCCGCTCGAGAAGCGCTTCTCCACCTTGGCCTCGAGGGCGTTGTAGCTCGTGTTCCCGACGTTGTTGCGATAGAGGCTCACGGTGTTGAAGCAGGGATAGGGGCGCAAGACCTGGGCGCGAGGCACGGTCGCGCCGCCCAGGGAGGACGAGGACGGGACCTCGCCGAAGCAGGGGTTCGCGACCCGCTGGAGGAGGACGTTCCCGAGGGCGAGCTGCTCCTCCGTGAGCTGGTTGATGTTCGTGTCGGGCACGCCGATGTGGGTTCCCTTGCTTCCCGCGTACGCCACCTCCACCGCGAGGTTCTTCCCCAGCTCGCGCTGGAGGGCGACGTTCCACTGCTGGGCGTATCCCGAGCCCAGGTCCCGGGTGACGCCGTAGACGCTCTGGCCCAGTCCCGCGTCGGCCGTCAGATCGATCGGGGCCACGGAAGGGCCGCGCGAGAGGACGAACGCCGGTCGGATGGAATCGAGGGAGCGTTGGCCCACGTTCTGGAGGAACGGGAACTGAGGCTGCGTGAACGGCGTCGTGATGCCGGCCTGCTCGATCCACACCAGCGCGTAGCCGGTGCGCACGACCGTCTTGGGGCCCAGCTGGTACGCGAAGCCGATCCGCGGGCCGAGGTTGTCCCAATGCAGCTCCCGCGCCGAGCGCGGTTGGCCGTGCTGTCCGGCGTACTCGAGCTGATGCGTCTCCAGGTTGAACACCGCGCTCTGGTCGTCGGCCTCGGTGGATGGGAAGTTGAGGGTATAGCGCAGGCCGGCGTTCACCGTGAGCCGGGGCGTCGGGCGCCAGTCGTCCTGAACGAACGTCTCGAGGACGGCGGCGCGCTCGCGGAACTGGGTGTGCTGGAGGTCGATCGAGAAGTTCTGAACCTGCCCCAGCAGGAAGCTGGCCAGGGACAGGCCGGTCCCCGCCTTGCCGGGGAGGTCGCTCCCCTGGCTCGTGAACCGGAACAGTCCGGTGGGGGAGGGGGGTTGGACGATGTCCAGGCGCTCGTAGCGGAAGTCCACGCCCGCCTTGAGGGAGTGTCGACCCCGCTGCCAGGACAGCGTGTCCACGAGCTGCGTCACGCTGGTGGCCGAGTCGGAGTTGGTGTTGGCCGAGGACCCGAGCTGCTGGAAGCCGTCGACCGTGAACGTCGGGAGCGCGTTCTCGTAGGCGGCGTTGGTCGGGATGCCCGGCAGGCCCAGGGCGTCGGAGGGGGTGCCGTCCAGGAGGAGGCCGGTCCTCCCCACCGAGCGACGGGTGTAGCCGAGACGGAGATCGTTGACGAGCCGTGGCCCGAACGTATGGACGTAGCCCAGCACCGCGGCCTGGGCACGCGTATCGGTGCGGCCGATGGCGCCCGTCGTGGGGGTGCCGCTGCCGTCGGGCAGGGGCGTCACGGGGTCCGTCAGATCCCTGAAGTAGCTGAAGCGGCCGAAGAGCTGGTTGTCCGGCGATGACCTGTAGTCGAGCCGGGCGTCGAACTGGTCCTGGTCGTCTGATTCGTTCGCGACACGGCGATAGTTGTTGGCCGTCCCCGGCAGGTTGGGCAGGGGGTAGCGGCTGAGGAGCTCGGCCGCGACGGGATCGATGCGGTCGCCGGGGATCGCGTTCCCCGGAAACGGATCGCGGGTCGTCCCGCCCGTGGAGGCCGGGCGCGTCGTCGCGGGGTCGTAGATCGCGGGCACCTTGCCGCCGATCGCCTGCGAGAAGATCCCCGCGCGCTGGAGCGCCGTCGGCACCGTCGAGATGCGGACGCGCCCGATCTCCTGTCGGGTGCCCTGGTAGTCGACGAAGAAGAACGCTTTTTCCTTCTCGATGGGCCCGCCGAGGACGAAGCCGAACTGGTTGCGCCGGAAGTCGGGCTTGTCCGGGTCGCGGGCGGTGCTCGGCGCGAAGAGGTTGCGGGCGTTCAAGGCCTCGTTGCGGAGGAACTCGAACGCGCTGCCGTGGAGCTCGTTGCTCCCGGCCTTCGTGCTCAGGTTGACGACGCCGCCGTTGAACCGGCCGAACTCCGCCGGGGGCGCGTTCGTCACGACCTTGAATTCCTGGATCGAGTCGACGATCGGGAAGTAGGGGACCGTCCCGGGCTCCGGCTGGAGCACGGAGATTCCGTCGTAGAGGTACTCGTTGACCCGCGGGCGGCCGCCGTTGATGCGGGGAAACGCTGACCCGGGTGGCAGCGCGACTCCGGGCACCAGGGCGACCAGGGGGAGGTAGCTGCGCCCGTTCAACGGGAGCTGGAGGACGTTCCGGTTGCTGACGACCTCGCCCAGAGAGCTGCTCTCGGTCTGGAGCAGCGATGCGTCGGCCCGAACCGTGGTCGCCTCGGCGAATCCTCCGACCGAGAGGGTCACGTCGACGCGCACGCGCTCGCCGGTGGCGAACTCGAGTCCCTCCCTGACGGACGGCCGGAAGCCGGGCGCCTCGGCCGTGACCCGGTAGGGCCCGGGCCGGAGGTAGGGCACGTCGAAGACCCCCTTTGGGCCCGTCGTGACGACGACGGCCTGTCCCGTGGAGAGCTCGGTGACCGTGATCTTGGCGTCCGGGACGACGGCCCCGGCTTCGTCCCTCACCTCGCCCGTGACCTCGGCCCGCCCGGCCTGGGCGCGTCCGGGCCGCGGGACCGCGAGCGCCGCCAACGTGAGACCGACGAAGAGAACACCCTGGGCCGATCTGCGCATGAACCGCCTCCTCTCGCTGACGTCGTGGGAGGCGTATAGTTTTACTTTACTCTTTGACGCTTTTAAAGAGACCGGCGGAACGGGCCGTCAGCGCCGGCTGCCGGGCCGACGGGAGGCCTGGTCGACGACGGCGCCCGTGTGCCGGGTGCTGTAGCCGCCGAGGGCCTCGATCTCCGCCCGGACCTCGCGGCTCACGAGCGCCTCGAGGAGGCGGCCGACGCCGGGGTGTCCGGAGAGCAGAGCCGACGGTATCGCCAGGTCGTACCGCTCGGTCTGGAGCGGCACGAACCCCAGGCCCAGCAGCCGGGCGACCGATTCGACGCCGACGCCGACGTCGGCATGTCCCTCGCTGATGCGGCGCCCGACCTCGAGATGCGAGAGGACTACGTCATCGCGGCCTCGGACCCTCTCGATCGGGACCCCCGCGCTCTTCAAGCGCTGTTCGAGGAGGAGTCGGGCCCCCGAGCCCTCCTCGCGGTTCACGAGGCGCACGTCCTTCCGCGCGAGATCGGCGGGCCCCAGGATGGCCTTCGGGTTCTGGGCCCTCACCAGGAACCCGGCTTCCCAGCTCGCGAAGGTCACGAGGGTGATCGGATGGTCGCGGAGGTGGCGCCGGAGGAAGGGCAGGTTCGATTCTCCCGAGCGCGGGTCGACCACGTGCAGGCCGGCCACGTGCACCTCCCCGCGCTTCAGCGCCTCCACAGCCGCGGTGCTTCCCATGGGCCAGCCGAAGAGAGGCGCGGGTTCCTTCTGCCGGCGGAGCCTCTCCGCCACGAGCTGAATGGCGGGGTCGCACCCCGCCACGACGACCTGGCGCCGGGCGACGGCCGGGGTCCTCGAGGAGCTCGACCTGAACGCGCCCCCGGCCGCGTTTCGCCTTGGGCGCTCCCACGATGAGCCCGTCCGCCGGCGTCGAGTACGTGAGGCCCGGTCCCAGGTCCGCGACGGGAAGCACGAGCGTCCGGTCCCCGACCGACCAGACCTTGGCCCGCGGGCTCGAGATCGGGGTGCGCCTCCCCCGCAGGAGGTCCCCCTCGAGGACCGCCCCCGAGGCCGGCGGGGGGAAGAGGTCCTCGACCGGACGACCGAGGGTGCGCCCGAGCTTCAGCGCGATGCTCACGTTGGGGAGATACCGGTGGCTCTCGATCGCGTATACCGCCTGGCGCGTGAGGCCGGCGGCTTCGGCCAGCTCCGCCTGGGAGAGCCCCCGCTCGATCCTGGCCGCCCGCACGCGGCTGTCGGCCCTCGGTGATGGCTCTCGCTTCTTCACGCGCGTCTCGGCGCATCATCGCGCAAGAGCGCGGCCACGGGAAGCCGGCTAGCGGCCGGAGGCGGGCTGCCGCTCCGGCGGGACGCGGTTTGCGGGGCACGTTGAGGCGAAGTTAGGGCCGGCGCGTGACGGAACGGCTACGGGCGCCGGAAATCGGCGTGACGAGGAATCGTCACAGGGTTAACGCCGCGTTCACATCGCCGTCACATCTTCGTCACCCCGCCCACCTAACTTGGCGGAGCGTTGGAGGAGACGTTGTCGGCCTGGCGAGATGCGCGGGGTGATCCCGCGACACCGAGGCCCATCAATCTGAGGAGGACCGTTGATGACACCGAAGTCAATCCGGCGGGGCCTGGTGACAGTGGGCGCGCTGCTCCTGACCGTGGCCGTCGCTGCCAGCAGCTGGGCCGAGATGTTCTACAGGGAGGAGACGTGGGAGGGGCGCATCTACGTCTTCGCCATCGGGAAGCGCTATAGCACGTGGGCCGCCTCGCATGACACGGGTGTGGCGATCCAGAAGCTCGGATACGGGCCGAACGCGGAGACCGTCGTCTTCGACAGCGAGGACGCCATCAACCTCTACAACTTCAAGCACAACCTGCCCGGCGAGGTGTTCGTGAAGCCCCCGGAGGCGCCCAAGCCGGTGGACAGCTTCTCGGTCAAGGTGGGGGGGACGATCTACGCCGACTACACCTACACCGACTCGCCGAAGATCACCGACGCCGACAAGAACTCGGTCAACAAGAGCGAGTTCGAGGTGCGGCGCGCCTACATCAACGTCACGGGGACCATCAACGACTTCATCTCGTTCCGCATCACTCCCGACATCGCGGCGCGTCAGACCACGACCGTCACGCTGACGCCGCCTACCGTGCCCCCGGGCACGCCGGTCCCGCCCCTTCCGGGCGTGGCGGTTGCGGGAAGCCTCGACGGGAGCGCGGACTTCCGGCTCAAGTACGCCTACGGCCAGTTCAACCTCGACAAGATCAACCGCCCCACGGCACGTGGGTCCGCATCGGCCAACAGCAGACGCCGTACGTGGACTACATGGAGGGGATCTACCGCTACCGCTTCCAGGGGACGATCTTCCCCGAGCGCGAGGGCTACCTGAGCTCGTCCGACGTGGGCATCTCGGGGCGGCTGGCACTTCCCGAAGGACTTCGGGGACATCCACCTCGGCTACTACAACGGCGACACCTACTCGAAGGCGGAGGCCAACGACCAGAAGGCGTTCCAGATCCGCGGGACCTTGCGGCCGATCCCGAGGAACAACGACTTCAAGGGTCTTCGCGTCGCCGTCTTCTACGACCACGACTCGCCGGTGCAGAACGGCAGAGCGCGACCGTTTCATCGTGGCGCCGACCTTCGAGCACAAGTACGTCGATCCTCGGCTACGAGTACCTCGACACCAAGGACCGCGCGAGCGGGCTCGCCACCAAGCCCGCGGAGGTCGACGGGAAGGGCTGGTCTTCTGGGTCGAGCCCCAGGACCACGACGGGGCCTCGAAGCCCTCTTCCGCTACGACGACCTGAAGCCGGGAACCGTCGCCAAGAGCCTCGACGCCAAGAAGAAGCGCACGCTTTTCGGTCTTTCCTACTGGTTCAAGCTCAAGGCGCCCCTCGCCGCGTCGATCCTCGGGGACTACGAGGAGGTCAAGTACGACGCCCCTCTCGACAAGCCCACCGAGAAGCGCTTCGAGCTGAAGACCCTCTTCAACTTCTAGCGCCGGTCGTCGATTTAACGCGGAATTAACGAAGGCGAAACCTGCCGTTTCCGGGGCCCTGGTACCGTCAGGTCCTCGGGAACGGCAGGGGAACGCCGCGGAGGAAGGGACTCATGAAGCGTTTGATGATGCCTCTGGGCGCGGTGGCCGTCGTGGCCGCGTCCCTCGTGTACGCCGAGCAGATGGCCGTCGACGCCGCCATCGCCTCCTACCAGAAGACCAGCGGGGTCTCCGGGAACATCAACAGCGTCGGCTCCGACACGATGAACAACATGATGACGCTCTGGGGCGAGACGTTCCAGAAGCTCTACCCCAACGTCAAGATCCAGGTCGAGGGCAAGGGCGTCGTCCACGGCGCCGCCGGCTCTCATCGCCGGGACGTCGCAGTTCGGTCCCATGTCCCGGGCGATGAAGCCCACCGAGATCGACCAGTTCGAGCAGAAGTACGGCTACAAGCCCACCCAGATCCGCACCTCGTACGACGCGCTCGCGGTCTTCGTGAACAAGGACAACCCGATCGACGAAGCTCACCCTGGCCCAGGCCGACGCGATCTTCTCGAAGACCCGCAAGCGCGGCGACAAGGACGATCAAGACCTGGGGCGAGCTCGGCCTCACCGGCGACTGGGCGAGCCGGCCCATCAGCCTCTACGGCCGCAACTCGGCCACCGGCACCTACGGCTTCTTCAAGGAGCACACGCTCTCGGAACGGCGACTACAAGGACACGGTGAAGGAGCAGCCGGGCTCGGCCTCGGTGGTGCAGGGCGTCACCGAAGACCGCTTCGGCATCGGCTACAGCGGCATCGGCTACAAGACGTCGGGCGTCAAGGCCGTGCCGCTCGCGGAGAAGGACGGCAGCCGCGTACTCCGACGGCAACTACGGGACGTCACGAGCGGCAAGTACCCGCTCTACCGCTTCCTGTACCTCTACATCAACAAGGCGCCGGGCAAGCCGCTCGATCCCCTGGTCAAGGAGTTCGTGAAGCTCATCCTGAGCAAGGAAGGCCAGGAGGTCGTGGTCAAGGACGGCTACCTGCCCCTGTCGGCCGAGATCGTGAAGCAGGAGCTGGCGAAGCTCGAGTAGCGGCGGAGCGCCCTTCCGGGGGCGGGGGATTTATCTCCCGCCCCCCGTTGTCCCAGGAACCGACCGGAGACCACGCCATGGCCGCCGTCGCACCCACCGCCCACGTGCCCTCGATTCGACAACGGGTGCTCGCGTCCAGCGGCCGCATCAAGCGGGTCAAGGTCCTCGACCGCCTCGCCACGGGCGTCATCACCTTCGGCGGCGTCTTCATCATCGTCGCCGTCCTCTTCATCTTCGTCTTCATCTTCGGGCAGGCGGTGCCCCTGTTCCGTCCGGCCGACGGCGCGGCGAGAGGCGCACTGACCCTGGCCGCGGTTCCGGGGTCGGACGGCTCGGCCCCGGCCGCGCCCGCCAGACCCCTCGTCGTCGGCATCGACGAGTACCAGATCTACCTGTACGAGGTGCTGCCCGAGGCGCGGTTCGCGTTCTTCAAGATGGCCGACGGCTCGTTCGCCAAGGACATGCCCCTGGCTCCCCTGGCCGGCGCCACGATCATCGCCGCGTCCCGGAGCCTCCCCGGGGACTTCGTCGCCGCCGGCACGGCCGACGGCCGGGTCTCGCTCCACCAGGTCCGCTTCCGGCCGAAGTACGAGGACCAGAAGCTCGTGGACCTCGACCTCGACGTGAGGGAGCGGGGCCTCCTCGCGATCGACGCGGCGAAGCGCCCGGTGCGCGAGGTGGTCTACAACGAGGTGGAGGGGAAGAAGGCGGTCGCGGCGCTCGTGGCCGACGACGAGGTCGCCGTCGTCCAGGTCGACGAAGAAGGAGCCGAGCAGCGCGGGAGCGTGCGCGTTCCCGAAGGCGAGACGATCACCCACATCCGCCTGGGCCGCATCCAGTCCCTCGTGGCCGTGACCGACAAGGGCAACCTCTACCACTGGGAGCTCGGCGCCGAGAACCGCCTCACCGACAGGGCTCGCGTCGGCTCCGAGCCCATCACGGCCGTGGAGTACGCCCTCGGCGGCAACTCCATCATCGTCGGGGACGCCAAGGGGAACCTGACGTCCTGGTTCCGGGTCCGCACTGAAGGAGGACGACGACCACCTGACCCTGGTCCAGGCCCACACCTTCCCGAGCCAGGGCGTGGCGATCCAGGCGATCGGCCGGTCGATGCGCGACAAGAGCTTCGTGACCGCGGGGACCGACGGCTCCGTCGTGGTGCGCCACCTCACGTCGCAGCGATCGGTCCTGTCCTTCCCGGCCACCGGGGCTCCGGTCGACTCGGTCCTCATCACGCCCAAGAGCGACGGGATCCTCGCCCAGCGAGCCGACGGCCAGATCGCCGCGCTACGACATGCAGCAGCCCGCACCCCGAGGTCTCGTGGAAGGCGCTCTTCGGCAAGGTCTGGTACGAGGGCTACGCCAAGCCCGAGTACGTCTGGCAGTCGACCGGCGGCAACCGACGACTTCGAGCCGAAGTTCAGCCTGGTGCCGCTCGTCTTCGGCACGATCAAGGGGACGATCTACGCCCTCCTCTTCGCGATTCCCCTGGCCATCATGGGTGCGCTCGTACACCTCGCAGTTCATGCACCCGAGCGATCAAGGCGCGGGTGAAGCCCACGGTCGAGATCATGGCGGCGCTGCCCAGCGTCGTGGTCGGCTTCCTCGCCGGCTTGTGGCTGGCGTCGCGGGTCGAGCGCGAGGTCGTGCCCGTGCTCCTCATGCTCGTCGCTGCTGCCGGTCTTCGGCACCGCCGGGATCCTCCTCTGGGACCGCGCTGCCCCGCGCGTTCGCCGATCGCCTGCAGGCCGGGGATGGAGATCGCTCCTCATCGTCCCCCTGCTGGTCCTGGGCGGCTGGGTCTCGATCCAGCTCGGCCCGTGGATCGAGGGGATGGCCTTCCAGGGCGACTTCAAGCTCTGGCTGAAGAGCGCCCTGGACCTCGTCTACGACCAGCGCAACTGCCTCGTGGTGGGGATCGCCATGGGCTTCGCCGTCATCCCCATCATCTTCACGATCGCCGAGGACTCGTTCTCGAGCGTCCCGTCCCACCTCACGGCGGCGTCCCTCGCCCTCGGGGCGAGCCGATGGCAGACGGCGGTGCGGGTCGTCCTTCCGACGGCGAGCCCCGGGATCTTCTCGGCGGTCATGATCGGCTTCGGCCGCGCGGTCGGCGAGACGATGATCGTGCTCATGGCCACGGGCAACACGCCGGTCCTCGACTGGTCGGTCTTCAACGGCATGCGGACGCTGTCGGCCAACATCGCGGTGGAGATCCCCGAGGCGCCCTACGGCGGCACGCTCTACCGCGTCCTGTTCCTGGCCGGCGGCGTCCTCTTCCTGATGACCTTCCTCGTCAACACCATCGCCGAGGTGATCCGCCAGCGCCTCCGCGAGCGGTACAAGGCCATCTGATGTCCTTCGCCAAGTACCTCCGCCGCGGCGACCCGATGATCTGGTTCACGGGCAGCGCCCTGGGCGTCTGCATCCTCATGATCGTCGGCCTCGTCGGCCGTGATCCTGGTGAACGGCCTGAGCTTCTTCTGGCCCGCCCGCCTGGCCCAGGTCACGCTCAAGGACGGCAGCACGTTTCTCGGCGAGATCGCCGGGCGCCAGCCGATCCCCAACCCCGGCCACGCGCGACCACCTCAAGAGACAGCGCCTCCAGCTCCGACTCGGGAACCGGGATCTCCTGGGCTTCGACTTCAAGTGGATCGACGAGGACGAGATCGTCAGGCAAGAGGAGCCGAAGACCGCGTACTTCGTCGAGCGCCGCGAGTACGGGCCGCTGCTCGGAACGCCCGTTGCTCGTGAAGGACGGCGACAAGGAGGTGGCGACGGGCCCCGAGGCGGTCGGTCGGGCGCTTCCGGCCCTCCTGGAGAAGGCCCGGGCCGATCGGGCCGCCATCAAGAAGGTCGAGAAGGGCGAGATCGGCGACCATCAACTACCGCATCGAGCAGGCGCGTCTCGAGTCGCGCAAGCTGGACGCCATCCACCGTCGCTCTCCCGAGCGCGACCTGACCGAGGAGCGCGCCGCGATCAAGCGCACCGACGACGAGCAGAAGGCCCTGTACCAGGCGAAGCAGGAGGAGATCGCGCAGGCTCATGGAGACGGCCGCCGCGGCCACCGTGACGTTCAAGGCCGCCGACGGCCAGGAGAAGGAGATGCGCGCCCTCGACCTCTACCGCGCCTACCCCGCCAACGACCTGAGCCTGGGCCAGACGGGCCGTCATCTACGCCGGCCGCCTCTGGGACCTTCTTCAGCGACGACCCGCGCGAGTCGAACACCGAGGGCGGGATCTTCCCGGCCATCTTCGGCACCGTGATGATGGTCTTCATGATGAGCCTCATCGTCGTGCCCCTCGGCGTCCTGGCGGCGCTCTACCTCCGCGAGTACGCGAAGCAGGGACCCCTGGTGCGGATCGTCCGGATCGCCGTCAACAACCTGGCCGGCGTGCCGTCCATCGTCTTCGGCGTCTTCGGCCTCGGCTTCTTCGTCTATTTCGTGGGCGGCACCATCGACCAGCTCTTCTTCTCCGAGGCGCTGCCCACGCCGACCTTCGGCACGGGAGGCATCCTCTGGGCCGCCCTGACCCTCGCCCTGCTCACCGTGCCCGTGGTCATCGTCGCGTCGGAGGAGGCCCTGGCCGCCGTGCCGCGGTCGATGCGCGAGGCGTCCCTGGCCATGGGCGCCACCAAGTTCCAGACGATCCTGCGGGTGGTCCTGCCGGCGGCCGCGCCCGGGCATCCTGACCGGGCTCATCCTCGCCATGGCCCGCGGCGCCGGCGAGGTGGCGCCCCTGATGCTCACCGGCGTCGTGAAGCTCGCACCGGAGCTTCCCCTGGACGGCTTCTTCCCGTTCTTCCACCTCGACCGGAAGTTCATGCACCTGGGCTTCCACATCTACGACGTGGGCTTCCAGAGCCCGAACGTCGAGGCGGCGAAGCCCATGGTCTACACCACCACGATCTTCCTCCTGATCATCGTGGTTCTCTTGAACCTCACCGCGATCGTCGTGCGCAACCGGCTCCGGGAGAAGTACAAGACGGGCGCCTTCTGAGGAACCAGGCAATGAGTCAGGAAGTCGAGGAACCCATCATGGACACGGGCCTCCGGATCAAGACCGAGGTCAAGGTGCGGGAGCAGGCGGCCTCCGCCGGCCGAGACCGGCATCGTGGTCAAGGACATCAACCTGAGCTACGGCGAGAACCACGTCCTCCACGACATCACGATGGACATCGACGACAGGCGGGTCACCGCCTTCATCGGCCCGTCGGGCTGCGGCAAGTCGACCCTGCTCCGCTGCCTCAACCGGATGAACGACCTCATCGACGACGTCCGGATCACGGGGACACTCGCGGTGAAGGGCCTCGACATCAACGCCCGGTCGACCGACGTCATCGAGGTGCGGCGCCGGATCGGGATGGTCTTCCAGAAGTCGAACCCGTTCCCGAAGTCCATCTACGAGAACGTGATCTACGGCCTGCGGATCGCCGGGATCAACGACAAGAGCACCCTCGACGAGGCGTGCGAGAAGAGCCTGAAGGGCGCGGCCCTCTGGGACGAGGTGAAGGATCGGCTGCGACGAGAGCGGCCTCGGGCCTCTCCGGGGGCCAGATGCAGCGCCTCTGCATCGCCCGGGCCATCGCCGTGGAGCCGGAGATCCTCCTGATGGACGAGCCGTGCTCGGCCCTCGACCCCATCGCCACCCTGAAGGTCGAGGAGCTGATCTACAGCCTGAAGGACAAGTACACGATCGTCATCGTGACCCACAACCTGCAGCAGGCCGCGCGGGTCTCCGACAAGACCGCCTTCTTCTGGCTGGGGCGGCTCGTCGAGTACGGGAGCACGGCCGACATGTTCACGAAGCCCGGTCGAGAAGCTGACGGAAGACTACCTCACGGGCCGGTTCGGATAAGCGAGGCATCGCCCATGGAACGGCATCATTTCGAAGAAGAGCTGCAAGCCCTCAAGCAACGCCTGCTGACGATGGGCGCGCTCGTGGAGGAGCACGCCCACCGGGCGGTCCGCTCCCTCATCGACCGCCGCCTCGACGAGGCGGAGCTCGTCATCCAGTCGGATCAGGAGGTCAACGACCTCCAGATCGAGATCGACCACCGCTGCCTGACGCTCCTCGCCCTGCAGCAGCCGGCCGCCTCCGATCTCCGGCTCATCACCGCCGCGCTGAAGATCAACGACGACCTCGAGCGGATCGGCGATCAGGCGGTGAACATCGCCGAGAACGTGATCAAGATCCTGCCCCAGGCGCCCCTGAAGCCCCTCATCGACATCCCGCGGATGGCCGAGATCGCGCAGTCGATGACCCGGGACGCCCTCGACTCCTTCGTCAAGACGCGACGCCGACCTGGCCCGGAGCGTCCTGAAGCGCGACGACGAGGTGGACGAGCTCAAGGACCAGGTCTTCCGGGAGCTGCTCACCTACATGATGGCGGACCCGGGGACGATCCAGCGGGCGCTGGCCCTCATCCTGATCAGCCGCAACATCGAGCGGATCGCCGACCACGCCACCAACATCGCCGAGGACGTCATCTTCCTCGTGGAGGCCAAGGACGTGAGACATCACCACGAATCCGAGGAGGTCGAGAAGTCGTGAGGGCCGAGGAACGAAGCGCCCGTTCCGATGACCGGGGCGGGCGGACGCCGCCCGCCCCCCGGTCGCGGGCCCCGACACTCGGCGGCGCGTGGTCCTCATCGAGGACGACGCCGACATCGCCGAGGCCATCACCTACCAGCTCGAGAAGGTCGGTCTCCAGGTGAAGGTCGCGAAGACCGGCGAGGAGGGGCTCGAGGCGGTGCGCCGCGGCGCCGACCTCGTCCTCCTGGACCTCAACCTGCCGGGGATGGACGGCCTCGAGGTGTGCCGGATGATCCGGCGCCAGGCGACGACCGCCCACGTCCCCATCATCATCGTCTCGGCTCGGGCCGACGAGGTGGACCGCGTCCTCGGCCTCGAGATGGGCGCCGACGACTACATGGTGAAGCCCTTCAGCCTGAAGGAGCTGGCCGCTCGCTGCCGCGTGGCGCTGCGGCGGACCGGCGCCACGGGCGACGCCCCCCAGGGATACCGCGACGAGAACTGGGAGATCGAGTTCGACTCGTTCATCGTGCGCTACCACGGCACCGAGATCCGGCTCACCCACAAGGAGTTCGAGCTCTTCCGGTACATGGTCGAGCGAGCCGGCCGCGTGCTCACCCGCGAGCGGCTCCTGGAGCGGGTCTGGGGGTACGAGAGCGACGTCGAGTCGCGGAGCATCGACGCCCACATCCGCCGCCTCCGGCTGAAGCTCGGGGTGGCCCGGAACCACGTCGAGACGGTCGTCGGCCTGGGGTACCGATTCGTGAAGTGATTCCGAGGGGCCGCCGGTTTGCTCCGCCGGCTCTTCGGTGATTAGCTCGGACCGGTGGGGGACAGAACCGCCGGGCTCCTGCTGTTCCTGCCGGTGCCCCTCGTGCTCTGGCTCTTCACGCGGCTGCCCCTGGGCGCCGTCCCCTCCCTGATCCTCGGCGTCGCTGCTCGTCGCGACCCACCGTCTCTACGCGCGGCCGTTTGCCCTCTCCCGGGCCGGCCGCCGCTGCCTCTGGTGCGGCGGATCCGCGGCGGACGGTCCGGTGCTCGCGGCGACGGAGCCGCTGGGCGTCACCGACTGGCGCGCCTGCGGCCAGCCGCATCACTACGCGATCGCCCGCGTTCTCGCCTTCACCGCGCGCCACGCGCGCGTTCTCAGGATCGGGATCCTCGGCACCCTCGGCGTCTTTCTCGCCGCCACGTTCGCCGCCGCGGCCGGAAGGCTGGGGGCGGTCACTCCCGCCGACGCCGTCGCCTTCCTTCGACTCGGCATCGCCGCGACCGTCCTTCCCCTCGGCTGGCTCGGCGAGACGCTGGGCCGCCCTGGCGCGGAGCCTCCGCGCGTGCCATTCCCACTCCACATCCAGGCCCTCATCGGAACGCGCGCGGTCCTGTGGCTCTTCCGGCTGGTCGGCCTCGCCTGGCTCTTCCTCGGTGCGCACCACGTCGCGTCCAGGCTGGGCCTCGTTCCGACGCCCTAGAAGGCGTCGAGCGCCGGTCAGTCGGCGAGCTGGCGGAGGACCTTCGGCGGGAGGAACCAGAGAAGGTGGCCGCCCTCGCGTGAGCGGCCCCGGAACCTCGACGAGGGCGGCGCCTCCCTTGCGGAAGGCGAGGCGGTCCGGCGCGGCGCGAGTCCAGGAGGCGGGCGAGGAGCGACGAAAGATGGGGCTCGTGGCCGACGATCGCGACGAGCGCGTCGTCCGCCTCGCGACTCCGAGCGCCACGTCGAGCGCCGCCGTGTCGCCGTCCCGCAAGGCCTCTTCGGTCTTCACGCGGACTCGTCCCCAGGCTCGGGCCGCGATCTCCGCCGTCTCGCGGGCGCGCGGGAGCGGGCTCGTGAGAAAGGCGTCGGGACGCGGCATGAGGCGGGCCAGGCCCAGGGCGGCCCTCCGAAAGCGCTTCTTCCCCTCGGGGGTCAAGCGTCTCTCGTCGTCGGGGATGCCCGGCGTGCCGCGCTCGACGGCGATGGCGTGGCGCACGATGAGGAGCTTCACGAGACCTTCTCGGAGGGGCCGCGGGAAGGGCTCATGGCGTCGAGGGCTCTCGCGAGAACGTCCCGGGGGCGCTCCGCCAGGAAGCGCCGATGCTCCTCGCGGCTCTCTTCCAGGAGCGTTTCGTGCTGCCGGCGCGCCTCGGCGGCGAGGGCCAGCTCGCCCCGCGCCTCGGCGAGGCCGGCCTGCCGCGTCATCCACGTGCTCAGGACGTAGGCGTCGTGGATGCGTCCGAGATGCTCCTGGACGCTCTTGAAGAGAGCGGGAGCGCCTCCATCCTGCCCCCTGAGGACGTCCATCACCTCCGCCGTGTACCGGAGGCGGCGCGCGCAGATCCGGAGCTTGTGAAGCGCCGCCGGCTCGTACCGCTCCCCGAGGGCGTCGAACGCGGCCGCAAGGTCCGCGCGCCCCGATTCCCCGGCCTGCCGGAGGCGGCCGAGCACGGTGAAGAGGTTCTCGCCGCGCCGGCCCGACGACGACGGCGAGGCCGCGCCGAAGGCGCGAGATCGGAAGGTCCAGGAGCTCCTCGGCCATGCGCCCCCGCGACCGCGATCGCGCTCCGCGCAGCCGGCGCCGCAACGCCGCGAGCTCGGGCGTGACGGGCTCGACCGACTTGAGCCGCTTCTCGAGAAGCTCCAGGCCCACGTCCAGATCCCGGCTGCCGCCGCCGGCCCGCGTCACGTCGCGGAGGATCGACAGGGCCTCGCGCACGCGGCGGCCGCGCGGCTTGCGGGCCAGGAGAGGGAGCGCCACGCGCAGCCGTCGCGCCGCGACGCGCATCTGGTGGATCGGCTCTTCCTCGCCCGCGAGCGCCTTGGGAAAGTGACGAAACAGGGTCCGGATGCGCTCCTTCAGGAGGGGTGTCGACGGGTCGGTGAGGTTTTCCGGTGAGCGGGGCATGGGCGCGTTCGCGAAGAAGGGGAACGATAGCACGGCGAGGCCGGCGCCGAAACTCAGTGACTTTTCTGTGACATTTTCGCCACCACCGGGCGCAGCCCGGCGGCCAGGCACTCGGCGAGGAGGTGGTGTCCGGGGTCGGCGAAGTGCCAGATGTCGGTGAAGGTCGTCGCCCTCTCGCCGCTGAACGCGTCGGAGCAATCGACGACGGCCGTCCCTGGATGGCTCGCGAGGCCGCGCAGGCCCGCCCGCATCGTCGGGTAGGCGGTGGGGACGAAGGCCGCCTTGTCCGCCATCAGCTCCAGGATCCGCTGTTCAATCCGCGTCTTGTGACGCTTTCCGGCGAGAGCCGGCTGCAAGGCGAAGACGGCCGCGATCCCCTTCGTCTCCGCCAGGTCGCGCGCCTCGTGCATGTGGTCGAGATAGCCCCTCACCCGCGTGTCTTCCGGGATCCCCTTGCCCTGGGTCAGGTCGTTCATTCCGTTCAGGAACAGGGCGACGTCGGGAGACAAAGCGAGCCCCCGGCTCCGAAAGGCCCTGAGCTCGTTGTCGGACGTCCATGCGCCCGCCGCCAGGACGGTGAGGCGGACGGGGAGCCCCGACTCGGCGAGGCGATCGGCGAGGTCCGCGAAGTACGTCTCCCTCATCGTGGACGCATACGCTCCCCAGGCGACGCTGGCACCGAGGATGAGGACGCTCACGCGCGCGTCCGAAGGCCCGACCCGTTGGAAGCCCGAGGCATCCTGGTCCACGAGCGGCGGGATGTGGACCTCCGACTCGTGCCACCCGACGTCGGGCGAGCGCGTCCAGGGCGGCATTCGGCTCCCCCAATAGCCGTCCCGCGGGCCGTCCTTCGGCACGCGGATGTTCCTTTCGCGAAAGCTCTCCTCCCAGGCCGCCTTGTTCAGCTTCTTGCCCGAGGGAAGGTCCAGGTGCCGGAGGCGCCAGAAGGCCCAGAGGCCCAACGCCACCGTGGCCGGGAGCGAAAGCAGGACGGCCCAGAAGAGGACTTTCTTGCGGATGGGAAGGGCGTTCACCGGAGATGCCGACGCTAGCACGACAGGAGCCGCCGCCCATAATCCCGCGACGGCCGCGTGACATCGAGATGACGGCCGGCGCCCGAAAGCCCGCACCGGATCTGCGGAGAGCGGCGCGGGTACAATGAAGGTCCGATGAAGATCGCCGCGATCGACCTCGGGAGCAACTCCTTCCACATGGTGATCGTGGACGTGTCGGCGTCGGGAGCCTTCCAGGTCGTCGACCGCGAGAAGGAGATGATCCGCCTCGGCGCATCGACCCTTTCCCGCGGCCAGCTCTCGCGGTCCGCGATGATGCAAGGCCTCGAGGTCCTGGCCAAGTACAAGCGCCTCGCCCGGACGCGTCGCGTCGACAAGATCCTCGCGGTCGCCACCTCGGCCATCCGGGAGGCCGGGAACGGCGAGGACTTCCTGGAGGAGATCGGCCGGGAGACCGGCATCTGGGCCAAGGCGATCTCGGGCGAGGAGGAGGGTCGCCTCATCTACCTGGCCGCGCTCCACAGCGTCCATCTCGAGGGGAAGCGCGCCCTCGTCGTGGACATCGGCGGCGGGAGCCTGGAGCTCGCCCTCGGCGCCGGGAGTCGCCTCGAGACCGTCGTCTCCAAGAAGCTCGGGGTCCTGCGCATGACCGAGGGCTTCGTCCGGTCGGATCCGCTGTCGCCCAAGGACGAGGCGCGGCTCGTGGCGAGCGTGGACGAGTCGGTGGGGGCGGAGGCCGCGCGGCTGCGCGACGCGGGCTTCGAGTGCGCCATCGGAACCTCGGGCACGGTCCTGGCGCTCGGAGGGCTCGCCCTCCAGGAAGAGACGGGAGAGGCCCCCGAGGCCCTCCACCACGTGACGGTGTCTGCGCGGGCGATCCATTCGGTCCGGAAGACCCTCGTGGCGTCCGACGGCCGGTCGCGCCTCCGGATGTCGGGCATCGACGAGCGGCGCGCCGACATCATCGTCGCGGGCGCCGTGGTCCTCGACACGGTCCTGGAGCGCCTGGGCGTCCAGGAGATCGTCCTGTGCGAGTGGTCCCTCCGGGAGGGGATCCTCCTGAACTACATCCACGCCCATCCACGCTCGCTGGCCCGGGCCGAGGCCTATCCCGACGTGCGCCGTCGCAGCGTGGTGGCCCTGGCCGAGCGGTGCCTGTACGAGGAGCCCCACGCGCGCACCGTCGCGGACCTGGCCCTCTCGCTCTTCGACCAGACGAAGGCGCTCCACGGCCTGGGCGACGGCGAACGGCCTCTTCTCGAGTACGCGGCCCTCCTCCACGACATCGGCCACCACATCTCCTATCCCGGCCATCACAAGCACACCTACTACCTCATCAAGAACGCCGACCTTCGCGGCTTCGATCCCGTCGAGATCGAGGTCATCGCCAGCGTGGCCCGCTACCATCGGCGCGGCCACCCTCGGCGGAAGGACGACGGGTACGGAGACCTCCCGAAGCCGGTCCGGCGCACGGTGCGGGTGCTCGCGGGCTGCCTGCGCATTGCCGATGCCCTCGACCGGAGCCACCGGCAGGTCGTCGGGGCGCTCTCGGTGACCGAGCGCGGCGGGGTCGTTCGGATCGCCTGCGACGCCAGCGGCGAACTGCGACCTCGAGATGTGGGGCGTGCCCGCGCCGCGCCGAGCTCTTCTCCGAGGAGCTCGGACGCGAGGTCCGGATCGAGACGCGCACCGCGCTCGGAGCGGCGTCCGCGGCGAGGCCCGCTCGGGCCGGAAAGGGTCAGGCATGGCGGGCCCTCGCAAGCGCACGCTGACCCGCAAGCCCCCGCGGGGACGCCCCCCGCGGCCGCCGGAGCCCGTCAGGCCCTTGGCCGTGCTCGACATGGGGGCGAGCGCCATCCGCCTGGTCGTCGCCGAGCGTGAAGGCGGGGGAGCCCACCGAGATCCTCGAGGAGGCGTCGCGCGGCGTGCTCCTGGGCAAGGACACGTTCACCCACGGTCGCATCGGCGCGGCCACCATCGACGCGACCCTCAAGGCCCTCGAGGGCTTCCGCCGGATCATGGACACCTACGGCGTCGTGCGCTATCGCGCCGTGGCCACGAGCGCCGTCCGCGAAGCCGCCGAATCGCGAGACGTTCCTCGATCGGGTGCGCTTGCGCACCGGCATCGACGTCGAGATCATCGACGGCTCCGAGGAGAACCGCCTCACCTACATGGCCGTCCGCGAGACGCTGCGCGACCACGAGGCCCTCACTACCGCCGACGCCGTTCTCGTCGAGGTGGGAGGCGGCAGCGCCGACATCTCCTTCCTGCGCAAGGGAGAGCCGATCCACTCGGGCACCTACGCCCTCGGGCTCGATCCGCATGCGCCAGAGCATCGCCTCGTGGCACGGCAGCCACGAGCAGCGCGTGCGCCTCCTGCGCCGCCACATCCACAACGTCGTCGAGGACATCCGCCAGGAGATGCCCCTCCGGGAGGCCAAGCACCTCATCGCCCTCGGCGGCGACATGCGCTTCGCGGCCGGGCACATCCTCGGGGAGGAGGCCGCCGCCCGCGGGCGAGCATGCTGGCCCGCGAGCGCCTTCCTCGCGTTCTGCGACGAGGTCGCGGCCAACGACGTCGAGCAGCTCGTCGAGAAGTACCACCTGCGCCCAGGCCGAGGCCGAGACCCTGGTCCCGGCCCTTCTCGCGTACCGCGAGCTGCTCCTCGAGACGGCGGCGGACCGCATCGTCGTCCCCGACGCGTCCCTGCGCGCCGGCCTCCTCCTCGACATCGCCCGGAGCGAGGAGGGAGCGCGGGATCGAGGACTTCAGCAAGCAGGTCCTGGCCAGCGCCGCCGCCCTCGGGGAGAAGTACCGCTACGACGCGGCCCACGCCAAGCACGTGGCCTTCCTCGCGACGCGCCTCTTCGACGAGCTGCAAGGCCGAGCACGGCCTCGGGCCGCCGGGACCGTCTCCTCCTCGAGGTGGCGGCTCTCCTCCACGACATCGGCATCTACGTGAGCCTGCGGGGACACCACAAGCACGCCCAGTACCTCCTCTCCGTGTCGGAGATCTTCGGCCTCTCGCGCGACGACATGGCCGTCGTCTCCAACGTGGCGCGCTACCACCGCCGCGCCACGCCCCAGAAGTCGCACCTTCTCTACATGGCCCTCGACCGCGACACCCGCGTCGTGGTGAACAAGCTGTCGGCCATCCTGCGCGACGGCCAACGCCCTGGACGCCGATCATCTGCAGAAGGTGAAGGACGTGAAGGTTCTTTCGCAGGAGGGGAGCTGGGTCCTCGAGGTCGAGGGCGCCGGGGACCTGACCATGGAGCGCCTCGCGTCGCTCTCGCGCTCCGACTTCCTGACCGAGGTGTTCGGCCAACGGGTGACGTTCCGCGAGGGGGTACGGCCTTGAAGAAGCAGCGCAAGCGGGAGCCCGAGCTGTTCCTGAACCGCGAGCTGTCGTGGCTCGAGTTCAACGGCCGCGTCCTCGAGGAGGCCATGGACTCCACGAACCCGCTGCTGGAGCGCCTCAAGTTCGCGACGATCGTGGCCTCCAACCTCGACGAGTTCTTCATGGTGCGGGTCGCGGCCCTGAAGAACGACCTCGCAGGAGGGGGACACGGCCCCCGACCTCGCCGGCCTCACGCCCGGGCAGCAGCTCCAGGAGATCTCGGCCCGCGCCCACGACATGGTCGAGCGCCTCTACAAGACCCTCGGCGACGAGATCCTGCCGGCCCTCGCCGAGCGCGGCATCGGCCTCCTGGCCGTGGACGCCCTCGATGCGCCACAGCGGCTCGCGGTGGCGCGCCATTTCCGCGACGAGGTCCTGCCCGCCCTGACGCCCCTCGCCATCGACATCTCGCGGCCGTTCCCCATGCTCGCCGGGCTGAGCCTGAACCTGGCGCTGCTCCTGGCGCCGGCCGAGGGCGAGGAGCAGCCTCGCCTCGCCGTCGTCCAGGTCCCGGGTCGGCTGCCGCGTCTCGTGCGCCCCGCGGGGCCGCCGGGACGACCTACGTGTTCCTCGAGGACGTGATCCGCGCCGAGCTGTCGGCCCTCTTCCCGGGCCAGACGATCCTCGACGCCGCGGCCTTCCGCGTCTCCCGCGACGCCGAGCTGGACCTCGACGACGAGGGAGGCCTGGACTACCTCGAGGCCATCGAAGAGGAGCTGAAGAAGCGCCGCAAGAGCCAGGTGGTCCGCCTCGAGGTCGAGGCGCGGATCGGCGAAACCCTTCTCGGCCTGCCTCTCGGAGCGCCTCGACGTCGGCCCCGACGACGTCTACCGCATCGCCGGCCCCATCGACATCCGGGCCCTCTTCCCGCTCGTCGAGATCCCGGCCCTCGAGGACCTCCGCGACGCGCCCCTGAAGCCGCTGACCTCCCTCGACGCTGGCGGAGCACGAAGGAGCCTCTTCGCCCTGCTGGACGAGCGCGACGTCCTCCTGCATCACCCCTACGAGTCCTTCGACCCGGTGGTGGCTCTCGTGTCGCGGGCGGCCGACGACCCGGACGTCCTCGCCATCAAGCAGACGCTCTACCGAACGAGCGGCGACTCACCGCGTGGTCCGCGCCCTGGCGCGGGCCGCGGAGCAGGGGAAGCAGGTCACGGTCCTCGTGGAGCTCATGGCCCGCTTCGACGAGCAGTCGAACATCCGCTGGGCCCGGAGCCTGGAGGAGTCGGGAGCCCACGTGATCTACGGCATCCGCGGCTACAAGACCCACGCGAAGATCTGCCTGGTCGTCCGCCGGGGCGCGCAGGGGATCCGCCGCTACGTCCACCTCGGCACCGGCAACTACAACGACAAGACCGCGCGCCTCTACACCGACTTCGGCCTCATGACCTCGGCGCCGGACATCGGCAAGGACGCGTCGGCGTTCTTCAACGCCCTCACCGGCTACTCCGATCCGCCGCACATGAAGAGCCTGGTCATGGCGCCCACGTCGCTCCGCGACGAAGACCCTCGCCCTCATCGAGCGCGAGCGGCGCCGCGCCGAGGAGGGCCAGGCGGCGGAGATCCGCGCCAAGATGAACTCGCTCGTGGACGAGGACATCATCCGCGCCCTCTACGACGCCTCCCGTGCCGGCGTGAAGATCCGCCTGAACGTGCGCGGCATCTGCTGCCTGCGCCCCGGCGTGAAGGGCGTGAGCGAGACCATCGACGTCGTGTCCATCGTGGACCGCTTCCTGGAGCACGCCCGGATCTTCCACTACCGGAACGGCGGCGACGAGGAGGTCTACCTCTCGAGCGCCGACTGGATGCCCCGCAACCTCGACCATCGCGTCGAGCTCCTGTTTCCCGTGGAGTCCCCCGACAGCCGCGCGAAGGTCCTGGCGGCCCTCGACGCCATGTTCCAGGACAACGTCAAGGCCCGGCGGCTCCAGGCCGACGGGACCCACAAGCGCCGCCGGCCCGCCAAGGGCGAGGAGCCCTTCCGCGCCCAGATCGAGCTGTACCGCGAGGCCAAGCGCTCGCTGGACAAGCTGCGGGCCGCGTCGGGCGTGACCCTCGAGCCCCTGACGTCCCCCGAAAGCGCCTAGTGACGGGGCCGACCCTCACCGGCCGAGGAGCGCGCGGCCTTCGACAAAGGCGTCGCGCAGTTCAACGGCGGGCTGCTACTTCGAGTGCCACGACACCCTCGAGGACCTGTGGTCCGGGCTTCGCGGCCCGTCGCGGGACTTCTTCCAGGGGCTCATCCAGGTGTCGGTCGCCTTCTATCACCTGTCGAACGGCAACGCCGTGGGTGCCACGAGCATGTTCGAGCGGGCCCTCGAAGCGCTTCGAGGGCTATCCCGACCGCTACTTCGGCTTCGACCTGGCCGCGCACCGCGCTGAGCTGCGCGGCTGGCTCGAGGACGTGCGCTCGGCCGACGGGGCGCCGGCGACGAAGGCGCCGCCGGTGTGGCGGTTCGACGCCGGCTAGTAGCCCATCGCGCAGCCGTCCTTGCGCGACTCGGTGGCGCCCGCGAAGACCTTCTGGACCGGATCCCATGCGATGGCCTGGTAGCCTCCGTAGGTGCCGGGGGCCGTCGGCGACGTTGTGCCCCATCGCCCGGAGGTCGCGTCGCACCTCGTCGGGGACGCCGCTCTCGAGGTACAGCTCCCCGCCGGTCGTCATCAGCGTTCCCGTCGGCTCCGACGACCCGTCGTGATGGTAGCGCGCGGCGTCGCCGGCCTCCTGGAGGTTCATGCCGAAGTCCACGAGGTTCACGATGACCTGGGTGTGGCCTTGCGGCTGCATGTCGCCGCCCATGAGGCCGAAGGCGAGCCAGGGCTGACCGTCCCGCGTCGCGAAAGCCGGGATGATCGTGTGGAACGGGCGCTTGCCGGGCTCGAGGGAGTTGGGGAGCCCCGGCTTCAGGTTGAAGAGCGCGCCCCGGTTGTGGATCGGGAATCCCCACTCCGCGAGGACATAGCCCGAGCCGAAGCCCTCGTAGTTGCTCTGGATGAGGGACACCATGTTGCCGTCGCCGTCGGCCACGGCCAGGTAGGTCGTGTCTCCGTGGCCGAGCGGCGGATGCCCCGCCTCGATCCTCGCCTGGGCGCGCGCCGGGTCGATGAGCTTCGCACGGTCCCGGGCGTAGTCCTTCGACAGCAGGCCCGCGACCGGAACGTCGCTGAACCCCGGATCGGCGATGAAGCGGGCGCGGTCCTCGTAGGCGATCTTCTTGGCCTCGACCATGGTGTGCCAGAAGGCCGTCGAGTCGCGGCCCATGGACTTGAGGTCGAATCCCTCGAGGATGTTCAGCATCTCGAGTGCGGTGATGCCCTGGCCGTTGGGGGGGATCTCGTAGACCCGCACGCCGCGATAGTCGGTGGAGATGGGCTCCACCCAGTCCGCTCGGCTCGCCGCGAGATCCTCGAGGGAGAAGAAGCCGCCGTTCTTCTGGGAGAACGCCACCAGATCGCGGGCGATGGCGCCCTTGTAGTAGGCGTCGCGACCCTCCTTGGCCAGGAGGTCGTAGGCGCGAGCGAGAGCGGGGTTCTGGAAGACCTCCCCTTCCTTCGGCGCGCGGCCGCCAGGGCGGAAGACCTCGGCGAAGCCGGGCTTGTCCTTGACCGCGGCCGAGGCGAAGGAGCTGGCGATCACCTGCGGAACGGGCTCACCCTCTCGCGCCGCGCGAGCCGCCGGCGCCAGCACGTCGGCCATCGGCAGCCGGCCGAATCTTCCGTGGAGTGCGAACCAGCCGTCGACGGCGCCGGGGACCGTCCATGCGTACGGGGAAAAGAGGGGGATCGTGCCGTCGGGATCCGGCGGCACCTTGTCGGCGGTCAGGGCCTTCGGCGCGCGCCCCGAGGCGTTCAGGCCATAGAGCTTCCGGGTCTTGGCGTCCCAGACGAGCGCGTACAGGTCGCCGCCGATGCCGCAGCTCATGGGCTCGAGGAAGCCGAGGGCCGCGTTCACGGCGATCGCCGCGTCGACGGCCGAGCCCCCCTTCTTGAGGACGTCGACGCCGATCTGCACCGCGAGGGGGTGCGCCGCGGCCACCATCCCGTGGCGGGCGTAGACCACCGAGCGCGTCGCGAAAGGCAGCCCCTCCGGGCGGTCGCCTCCCCCTGCTGCTCCGGCCGCCAGCATCAGGACCAGACCCGCCAGGACCCTTCGCATCGTCTTCCTCCCCTCACGGTGAGTGCGTCAGCTGCCGCCATCGCAACCGACAGCGATGGCGAGGGCGTGGCATACGTCCTTCATCCTTCCGGTACCCAACCGGCCCACATAGCCGACCAAGCGCGAGCACTCCACGGTCTGGACATGATCGAGATTGACTGCCGAGGTGTGCTTCAGGCCGTGCTCGATCCCCACAGTGACCTCGCTCGGTGCGCCACGCAGCGTCGAGGTGATCGGGGCCACCATGACCGTGTGAAGCAGCGGGATGACCTCCTGTCGGCTCAGGACCGGGACCGATCGATGCGAGCACTTCACAAGGACCGAGGCGAGTGCCGCTGGTAATCGCCATGTCTGGGTTCTGCTAGTTTGTCTCTGCTTCTACGTCGAGGGGCGCAAGCCCTTCGGATCGCGCCGCTTTCAGCAGCGGGCGGTCCGCTGCGACGAACGTCATCGTTTCGTTCAGCCGTCTCTTCAATTCGAGGGCGGACGCAACGTGAATCGCATCGAAGGCGCGGAGGGCCCGACGCCGGATCACGTCACGGGCCACGCGCAGGATCTCGTCCGTCAACTCCACGTGGATACACGCCCGCCATTCCGCTTCGAAGAGGCGGCACGCCGAGACGTACGCGGCCTCCGTGAGATGCCCTTCCCTGCGCTTGCGAGCGAGACCGGAGTAGACCTCGACGTAGGCGATCTTGGCCGTCGCGACGGGTGGTCCGTCCAGCACGAGATCATCCACGAGTGCCGAGCTTCGCTCGGCCACGAAGCGCTTGATGAGCGCGCTCGTGTCCAGGTAGTTCATCGGCGGTCGTCGAGGATCGTCTTCGACAGGGGCCGGCCCGCGATCCTGACCTTGCGCCTCTTAGAAGGCGTCACCACGGGCAGGGTGATGAGACCCTGCTCCGCCAGCCGAGCGAGGCGCACGTCCAGGCTGCGGGTAGGTTCTGCGGTCTGGATCGGCTGGATGACGGCGATCGGCTTGCCCCGTTCCGTGACCACGACGGCCTCGCCGCGCTTGCTCTGCCGCAGGTAATGCGTCAGGCGATCCTTCAGGGCCTTGACTCCAACCGTGCTCATGCGCCCTCCGGTGGCCATTGTAGCCACTTCGCCGGCGAAGGTCCACCGCGACTGCTCATGGCTGGGTACCGCTCAGGGCCGCTCCGCGCGCGGACGAGCATCGGCGCTATGATTCATGGAACGTCGCGATCCGTTCCAAGGAGGCGGTCATGGCCAAGCGCGTCTTTCTCTTCCTCGCCACGAACTTCGTCATCTTCGTCACGCTGTCGATCCTGCTGAACGTCCTGGGCGTGGGCCGCTACATCACGCCGAGCGGCCAGGTGGACCTCGGGGCCCTCGCGGGCTTCTGCCTCGTCTGGGGCATGGGGGGAGCGCTCCTGTCCCTCCAGCTCTCCCGCTGGACGGCCAAGCGGGCCATGGGCGTCCGGCTGGTGGACGGGGCGACCGGGAACGCGGACCTCGACTGGCTCCACAACACCGTCGCCAACCTGACGCGCCAGGCCAACCTCCCGATGCCCGAGGTCGGCTTCTACGAGTCCCCCGAGATCAACGCGTTCGCGACGGGGCCGAGCAAGCGCCGCAGCCTGGTCGCGGTCTCGAGCGGCCTGCTGGCGTCGATGCAGCGAAACGAGATCGAGGGCGTGCTCGGCCACGAGATCTCCCACGTCGCCAACGGCGACATGGTCACGATGACGCTCCTCCAGGGCGTGATCAACGCCTTCGTGATGTTCGTGGCACGGGTCGCGGGCGCCATCGTCCGGTCCATGGTCGACCGCCGGATCGCCCGCTTCGTCAGCATCGTCGTGGTCATCGGCCTGGACATCGCCCTCGGGTTCCTCGGGAGCATGATCACCGCCTGGTTCTCGCGGCAGCGGGAGTTCCGCGCCGACGCGGGCGGGGCGTCCCTCGCGGGCCAGGCCAACATGACGGCGGCGCTGCGCCGCCTCCTCGCGAACCAGCAGCGCGTCGACGTGTCGAACGCCGCCCTGGCCACGTTCAAGATCGCCGGCAAGGGGGCGTGGCTCCGGGCCTTCTCGACGCATCCTCCCCTCGAGGAGCGGATCGCGGCGCTGGAGTCGGGCCGGACGACCTAGCTCTCCGCGGGGTACCCGGCCGAGACCCAGGCGCTGGTGCCGCCCACGACGTTGTAGACGTCGGTCAGGCCCTGCCGCTGGAGGATCGACGTCGCCGCGCTGGAGCGATAGCCGCCGGCGCACAGGACCGCGGTGGGCAGGTCGGCCTTCAACGCGGCCGTGCCGGCCCCGAGGCGGTCGAGCGGGATGTTGACGGCGCCCGGCACGTGCCCCTGGCCGTACTCGCTCGCCCGACGCACGTCGACGATCTGGAGCGCGCCGGGCGCCTTCTCCTGGGTCCACGCGCGCAGCTCGTCCACGGGAAGCTGAGGGACGCGGCCGAGGGGGAGACCCGCCCGGTCCCAGGCCGCGATGCCGCCGTCGAGGAAGCCCGCGACGTTCTCGATCCCGACCCGCGCGAGGCGCGTGACGGCCTCCTCGACGCCCCCGGGATCCTCCGCCACGATCACCAGCGGGCGCGCGGCGTCCACGAGGCTGCCGCACCACGAGGCGAACGTGCCGCCCAGCCCCACGTTCAGGGACCCCGGCACGTGCCCCGTGCCGAAGGCCGCGGCCGGTCGGACGTCGAGCACCGTGGCGCCCTGGGCCGCGAGGGCCTGGACCTCCGTGGCGGCGAGCACCGGCGGCCGAGGGTGCGAGCCCAGAGCCGGCGCCCCGTCGCGGTTGATCTCGACGTCCCTCGGGAAGTACGCGGGGACCTCCGGAAGGTCGGTCGTCATCATCCGGACGAACTCCTCGCGGGGCATCGGCCGCAGGGCGTAGTTGGTCCGGCGCTGCTCGCCGATCGTCGAGACCGTCTCCGACGAGAGGTTGCGTCCGCAGAGGGATCCGGCGCCGTGGGCCGGGTAGACGAGGACGTCGTCGCTCAGCCGGAGCAGCTTCGAGTGGAGCGAGTCGTAGAGCATCCCGGCCATCTCCTCGGCCGTGTGCCCGCGTGAGCCCACGAGGTCGGGGCGGCCGACGTCGCCGATGAAGAGCGTGTCCCCCGTGAAGGCGAGGCGCGGCAAGGCCGAGACCGCCTCGTCGATCACGAGGACGGTGATGCTCTCGGGGGTGTGGCCGGGGGTCTCGAGGAAGCGCAGGACCAGGCTCCCGACGCGGATCTCGTCGCCGTCGGAGACGGCGCGATGGGGGAGCGTCGCCCCCGCCTTGGCGCCGAAGACGATCGTCGCACCGGTGCGTTCCGCCAGCTCGCGGTGGCCCCCCACGAAGTCGGCGTGGAGGTGCGTCTCGACGACCCAGCGGATCTGGAGGCCCGCGGCCGCCGCCTCGTTCACGTAGTCGTCCACGTCGCGACGCGGGTCCACGACCGCGGCCTCGCCGTCGGAGCCGACGAGGTAGGACGCCTGGGCGAGGCAGTTCAGGTAGAACTGCTTGAAGTACATGACTCACTCCCGGGACGAACCAGAGCCCGTTCCAGTGTAGTCCCGACGGAGGCTACGAGAACACCTCGATCAGCAGGTAGGTCACGGCGGACATCGCGGCGGCGAGGGGAATGGTCAGCACCCAGGCCCAGACGATGCGGCCGGCGACGCCCCACTTCACCGCCGACAGCCGCCGCGTGGCGCCGACGCCCACGATGGCGCCGGTGATCGTGTGGGTGGTCGACACCGGAATGCCCCAGAGGGTGGCGCCCACCAGGGTGATGGCCCCCGAGGTCTCGGCGCAGAAGCCGCCGAAGGGCTGGAGCTTGGTGATCTTGGTTCCCATGGTCTTCACGATGCGCCAGCCCCCGAACATCGTGCCGAAGGCGATCGCGGCGTGGCTGATGAGGATGACCCAGAGGGGAACCTCGAACTTCTGGAGGTGCCCCGAGGCCACGAGGAGCCCGGTGATGATGCCCATGGTCTTCTGGGCGTCGTTGCCGCCGTGGCCCAGGCTGTAGAAGCCCGGCCGAGAGGAGCTGCAGACGGCGGAAGAGCTGGTCGATGCGGAACGGGTGCCACTTCCGGAAGATCCAGGTCACCGAGACCATCAGCGCGAAGCCCAGGACGGCGCCGATGACCGGGGCGAGGACGATGAACTCGAGGGTCTTGATCCAGCCCGCGAACAGGATCGCGCCGAAGCCCGCCTTCGCCACCGCCGCGCCCGCGTAGCCGCCGATGAGGGCGTGGGACGACGAGACCGGGATGCCGTAGTACCAGGTGATCAGGTTCCAGACGATGGCGCCGAGCAGGCCGGCGAGGATCACCTCGGGCGTGACGATCGCGAGGTCGATCATCCCCTTGCCGATGGTCTTGGCCACGTGGGTGCCGAGGACGAAGGCGGCCACGAAGTTGAAGAACGCGGCCCAGAGGACGGCCTTCTGGGGCGAGAGCACGCGCGTCGACACCACGGTGGCGATGGAGTTCGCGGCGTCGTGGAAGCCGTTCAGGAAGTCGAAGACGAGGGCGACGACGATGATGAAGACGAGAAGGTCAGTGTCGTGGGCCAGGGAGGGCGCTTTCAGGCGTTCTTGATGACGACGTTGCCGAGGATGTGGGTGAAGTCCTTGCACTCGTCGCAGGCGTCCTCGAGGCCGTCGTAGACCTCCTTCCACTTCAGGATCTCGACGGGGTTGCCGCGCGTCGGCCTTGAAGAGGTCGGCGATCACCGTGTTGTAGAGCGCGTCGCCCTGGTTCTCGAGCTCGGAGATGCGCACGACGCGGTCGCGGATCTCCTTCTCCTGGGAGAGGTCCCAGATGAGGCCGGTGAGCTTGTCGATCTCCTCGACCATGGCCACGAGGATGTCCGCGAACTGGCGCAGGCCCTCGGGGGCGTCGGGGAGCTCGAAGAGGACGAGGTACTGGGCGACGCCCTCGAGGTAGTCGAGGATGTCGTCGAGGTTCGTGGCCAGGGAGCGGATGTCCTCGCGGTCGAGGGGCGTGATGAAGGTCGAGTTGAGCGCCTCGAAGATCTGGCGGGTGAGCTGGTCGCCGTCGTGCTCGATGGCCTTGAGCTGGACGACCTTGACCCGCCGCTCCTCGAGGCTGCGCGCTGTGCGCGATCTCGGCGAAGAGGCGCGCGGCGCGCGGCGAGGTTCTGGGTGTCCTTGGCGAGGAGCTCGTGGAAGCGCTCCTCCTTGGGCATGAACCACTTGATGATGGTGTCGATCTTCATGCCCCGCCCCCTCCGTTGACCCTGGAGCGACTTCGCCGTGACCTTTGTGTGACGGGGCGCGATGGTAACACGGTCTCCCGCGCCGCCGGGAGGCGCGGTCAGGGGCCGAGGGCCCGGGGCCGAGGGGCACGGAGACCGTGAACCGGGTCCCCTTCCCGACGTCGCTCGCCACCGTGACGGTGGCTCCCATCCCTTCGGCCAGGTGCTTGACGATGGCGAGGCCGAGGCCCGTGCCGCCGAGCTCCCGGCTGCGCGCCTTGTCGACCCGGTAGAAGCGCTCGAAGATCCGGGGCAGGTGCTCGGCGGCGATGCCGGGGCCGTCGTCCCGCACCTCGACGACCGCCCCGCCTTGCGGCCCCGGCGCGGTGCGAATCTCGACGCGCCCCCCCGCCGGCGTGTACTTGATGGCGTTGTCCACCAGGTTCTCGACGATGCGGCGCAGGCGGTCGGCGTCGGTGGTCACCGGGGGCGCGCCGGCGTCGCTCTTGCGAGAGGGTGATCCCCTTGCGCTCCGGCCTGTGCCGCCGAAGGAGGCCACCACGTCCTCGACCATCTCGGTGGGCAGGACCTCCTCCCAGAGCGGCGGGCGCTCGCCCGACTCCAGCCGCGAGAGCTCGAGCAGGTCCTCGACGAGAGCGGCCATCCGGTCGGCGTGGGTGCGGATCTTCCCGAGGAAGCGGGCCGCGGTCTCGGGCTCGGCGACGGCGCCGTCCTCCAGCGCCTCGACGAAGCCGCGGATCGACGTGAGCGGCGTGCGCAGCTCGTGGGACGCGTTGGCCACGAAGTCGCGGCGGATGCGCTCGAGGCGCCGCCGCTCGGTGACGTCGTGGAAGGTGAGGACGGCGCCGTGGGGCGTCCCCTCGGCTCCGGGGAAGGGGACGGCGGTCAGGGAGAAGACGCGGCGCAGGTGGCAGCAGCTCCACCTCCACGGCCCTCCGTTCGGGCGGTGCGCAGCACCTCTTGCAGGACGTCGCCGACCTCGCGCTGGCGGATCACCTCGACGTAGTGGTGGCCGATCGGGTCCTGGAGGTCCAGGTTGCGGCGGAGCGCGTTGTTGGCCAGGAGGACGATCCCCCGATGGTCCACCGCGAGGACGCCGTCGTCCATCGCGGAGAGGATCGCCTCGGTCCGCGCCCGGTCGCGGGCGTTCTCGGTGAGGCGCTGCTGGAGCTGGTCGGCCGAGCAGGTTGAGGATGCGCGCCAGCTCGCCGAGCTCGTCGTTCCGCCGGACGCGGATCCGGGCGCCGAAGTCCCCGCGCGCCGACCTGGCGGGCGGTCTCCATGATCTCGGCCAGCGGGCCGGCCAGGGACGAGGACAGGAGCACCGAAAGGACCGCCGTCACCGCGAAAGCGAGCGCCAGCGCGAGGACGACCTTCCACCGCAGGTCCGCGACCTGGCCCTCGATCCCCGCCACGGAGAACGCGACGCGGGAGACGCCCAGGACGTCGTCCCTGGTGGCGGATCGGCCACCGCCGCGTAGAGCAGGTCCTGATCGACGGTGACGCTGTGGCGGAGGGCGCCGCCCGTTCCCGAGGCGAGGGCCTCGACGACCTCGGGCCGCCCGGCGTGGTTCTCCTCGGCCGCGAGGGCATCGCCGGAGTTCGCCGAGTCGGCCACGACGCGGCCGTCGGGGAGGATGACGGTGACGCGAGCCCGCACGTCGCGGGCCGCTTCGTCCACGAGGGCGTCCAGCTCCGCGGACGTCGACGCCGCGGGCGAGGGGCTCCTCGACCACGCGCGCCATGAGCCGCGCGTCGGCCAGCAGCTCGCCTCGCGTGTGCTCGAGGGCGTTCTCCCGGAGACGCGGGCCCACGAGGAGCAGGACCGCGAGGAGCGCCGCGGCCGAGGCCGCCAGCGGCGGTGACCGCGATCCGGCCGCGCAGTCCCAAGGGGCGCGCTCACACGTCGGCCTCCGCCGACAGGCGATAGCCGAGGGACTTCACCGTGAGGATGGACGGGCGCGAGCGCCGGGATCTTCTCCCGGAGACGGCGCACGTGGACGTCGACGGTGCGCGTGCCCTCGGCGTAGGAGTAGCCCCAGACGCCCTCGAGGAGCGACTGGCGCGAGAGGACGCGCCCTCTCGACTCGAGCAGCGCCACGAGGAGCGCGAACTCCTTGGCCGTCAGGCGGACGGCCTCTCCGTCCCACGAGACCGTGTGGCGCGCCCGGTCCACCGTCGAGGCCCTGGAACGTGAGGGGCGCCTCGCTCTCGTCCTTGCGATCGATCCGGCGGAAGAGCGCCCGCACGCGCGCCACCAGCTCCTTCGGGCTGAAGGGCTTCACCACGTAGTCGTCGGCCCCCATCTCGAGGCCCACGATCCGGTCGGCCTCGTCGCCGCGCGCGGTGAGCATCACCACGGGCAGCTCCCGCGTGCGCTTGTCGCGCCGCACCTCGGCGCAGAGCGACAGGCCGTCCATGCCCGGGAGCTGGAGGTCGAGGACGAGGAGCTCGTAGGTCTCGGCGCTGGATCCGCTCGAGGCCCACTCGCCCGTCGCCGGCAGCGTCGACCGACCAGCCGTCCCCCGACAGGTAGTGGACGAGCAGCTCGACGATGTCGGGGTCGTCTTCCACGACGAGGGCGCGACGATTCACGCCGTAAGGATAGCGTGACCGTTGGCTCCGCGGGGCGCGTTGGCGTATAACGGGGCTCCATGCGGATCGTGGTGACGGGCGGAACGGGGTTCATCGGCCGCGAGGTCGTGGCACGGCTTCTCGAGACGGGCGCCGACCAGATCGCGGTCACGACACGCGATCCCGACAAGACCGACCCCTGGGGCGGCCGCGTCGAGCGCCTCCAGGCCTTCGCCGGCGACCCGACGTCCCTCGGCAAGGCCTTCGCCCGCGCCGACGTCGTCGTCCACGCGATCCAGTTCCCGAACCACCCGGTCGAGGACCCCTCGCGCGGCCGCACGTACATGGAGGTCGACGGCCTGGGTACCGAGGTGGCCGCCCGCGTGGCGAAGAACATGGGCGTGCGCCGCTTCGTCTACCTGTCGGGAGCGGGAGCAGGGCAGGGACGCCAGGAGCCCTGGTTCCGGGCGAAGGACAGGGCGGAGGCCGCGATCCGCGAGTCGGGGATGGAGCACGCCCTCCTCCGGCCTTCCTGGATCTACGGCCGCGGCGACCGCAGCATGAGCCGCTTCGTGACCTTCTGCCGCTACTTCCCGGTCATCCCCGTCATCGGCGACGGCCGCACGCCCGTCTACCCGATCTACGTGAAGGACGTCGCCCGCTGCGTCGCCGACGCCGCGCGCCGCGACGACGTCAAGGACGCCGCCTTCGACCTGGGCGGACCCGAGCGCCTCACCATGGACCAGATCATCCGGACGGTCCAGAAGGTCCTCGGCAAGTCCCGCCCCCTGATCCACCAGCCGGCGGGCCTGATGAAGCTCCTCGTGCGCCCGATGGCGCTGCTCCCCGAGCCCATCCTCTCGCCGACGGCCATCGACTTCATCCTGCAGGAGGTCGACCTGGACCCGAAGCCGGCCATGGATTTCTTCGGCTTCCCGTTCCGCACCCTCGAATCCGGCCTCCGGGACTACCTTTAGGCGAGAGTCGGGCCAGGCGGGTCTCGCCGTTCGACATCGGGCGCTCGCGCGTGCCAGTCAGTGGCTTGCTCGTAGGCAAGCGCCACCTGGAGGAGCAAGTCCTCGCGCCAGGCGGGGCCCGCGAGCTGGAGACCTATCGGGAGGCCATCGGAAGTGAGGCCGCACGGCACCGAGATTGTGGGGATACCCCAGACATTGAACGGCCGCGTGTTGCGCAGCATGAGTAGCTCTTGCGGGCGCAGATCTTCTGGGTGCTCCGGAGCTCGGCAATCAGCGGCGGCGGAATCGGGACGGTGGGTGTGAGCAGGATGTCCACGTTGTCGAATACCTGGCGGATCAGGTGACGGCTGGCTTCCAGCTCCCGCCGCGCTCGCAAGGCGGTGGCCGCGGTGATGTTGGCTCCTGATTGGATCCGAAGGAGCGTAGCTGGCTGGTAGAGCTCGGGCGAGCGTGCCACCATCGGTTCGTGGAAGGCCCAGGCCTCGGCGCTCGAGAGCGTTCGGTCGGTCGGCACTTCGAGCTTGATGTCGCGAATCTCGGCGTGGAGCCCTGGAAACACCTTGATTGCCTTGTCAATCGAGGCGGCGACCTCGGGATGCAGGTCGTCGAAGAAGAACGATCTGGGCACGCCGATGCGCAGCCCCGGCGGGAGCCTGTCCAACGCGGCGGCGTAGTCGGGGACGAGCGTGTCGATGCTGGCGGGATCGCCGGCATCGTAGCCGGCGAGTACCTGCAGCATCGCAGCCGCATCGCGAACGGAGTTTGTCAGCGGGCCGACGTGATCGAGCGACCACGATAGTGGGATCACGCCGCGGGCGCTCACGCGTCCGTACGTCGGCTTGAGTCCGACCAACCCGCAGTAGGCGGCGGGAAGTCGAACCGAGCCGGCGGTGTCGGTGCCGATGGCCGCGACACCGAGACCAGCGGCGACGCTGGTGGCTGAGCCCCCGGAAGAGCCTCCAGCGATGTGCGCGGTATCCCAGCAGTTGCGCACCTCGCCGAAGAAACTGACCATCGAACTCCCGCCGTAGGCGAATTCGTGCAGGTTCTGCTTGCCGAGGACCACGGCTCCGGCGGCGCGCACTCGGCGGACGACCTCGGCATCCTCGCCGGGGATGCGATCCTTGTACTGGGCGCTGGCGGCGGTGGTGCGGACACCGGCGGTATCAAGGATGTCCTTGAGCCCGATGGGAATGCCGTGGAGAGGGCCCCGGTAGCGTCCACTTCGAATCTCCTGCTCGGCTCGGCGGGCCTGATCGAGGGCGGAGTCGGCCAGGACCGTAATGAAGGCGTTGACTGCGGGATCGAGCTTCTCGATGCGGGTGAGGCAGTCGCGCGTCACCTCGACTGGCGAGATCGAGCCTTCGCGGATGTCTTGGCTAAGCTGCTGAATCGTGGGACGCACGCGATCCTCGGTAGGTCGAAGTGATTCTACAGGTTGTGAAGAGACTCGATTGCCTACGGGAGCAATCATCGCGGGACTTGCCAGCAGCGGGCCGAAGGGCGCTCCTCAGCGGGGGAGGGCGAAGCGGACGGTCACCGTCATGATGACGGCGACGGGTTGGCCGTTGAGCTTCGTCGGCGTGTAGATCCATTGCTGGACGGCGGCCACGGCTGCGCCTTCGAGCAGCGGCGAGCCCTGGAGGACGCGCACGTCGGTGATTCGGCCGTCGGTGCCGATGGTGCACTCGAGGACCACGGTGCCCTGAAGGCGGATGGTCCGGGCTGGCTCCGGGTACTGGGGGTTGACGTGGTGGAGCTTGCGGGGGGGCTGGATGTCGCCGCCCACGCGGAGCGTCGGTCCGGTCCCTCTAGTCGAGATCTCGGAGCCCTCTCCGCCCGGGCGCCCGCCGCCGTCTGTCGTTGGAGGGCAGTTGGGGCACCCGCCCCCTGCGCCCTCTCCGAGATCGACGGGATCTCCGCCGATCTGCGACGGCTCTTCGATGGGCTCGGGCGATGTGGGGACGAGTTGGGCCACGGCGACTTGCCGCGCTGCCTCGATTCGTGGTCCTGGCCTCGCGACCGCCCTTCGCTCGCCCGGGGTCTTCGCGTGGTAGTCGCACGGGGAGGTCGATCCCCGGGGGGAGGGTGAAGATCCCGGGAACGTGGACGGGCGGTGCGTCCGCCGGTGCGACGCCCGTAGGCCACGAGAGCGGCGGCGACCACGACGGCGTGGAGGCCCGCAGAGACCGGGAGGCCGCCGCCTCTTCGCGTGAAGGCCGACGGCGACACGACGACGTCCTCGAAGAGCCTTGCGCCCATCGCGTGCCTCGCTTTCTCGTCTGTCGGGGTGCGGCCCCCACGAGGGCCGCCGCTGTCAGATGAGACACCGCTCTCCCAGGCAGGTTCCAGCGCTGGGAGCGGTAAGGGCCGCGGACGGGAGGGCCGCCGCGGCCGAGGCGCCTCTGACGACCTCTGGAGGGGAGGGCGTCGATCGCCTTATGGAGGGCACCTACGAGTAGAGCATGACCCGGCGCGGCCCGCAAGTGAGCGCCGTCACGGTTAGCCCGGCCGGCGAGTCCTGGGCTATGCTGGTACGTTGTGAGCCAGACGTACTTCCAGAAAGGCTTCGGCCTCAAGGCGACCGTGGGCCCGATCCTGGCCCAGAACTACCACAGCCGCGTCGTCGATCGCCTGCGGGAGATCGGCCACGCCGGGCGGGCCGGGGACATGGTCCTGAAGCTCGCGCGGGAGTTCGGGTTCTGCTACGGCGTGGATCGCGCGGTGGAGTACGCCTACGAGACGCGGGAGCGGTTCCCGGATCGGCGCATCTTCCTGTCCGGGCGAGATCATCCACAACCCCGACGTGAACGCGCGGATCGCCGAGATGGGGATCCGCATCCTGCCCGAGAACGCCGACTCCCGGACGCGCTACGCGGCCGTCGAGGGGGGCGACGTCGTGATCCTCCCGGCCTTCGGCGTTCCCGTCGGCGAGATGGAGGAGCTGCGGGGGAAGGGGTGCGTCCTCGTGGACACGACCTGCGGCAGCGTGCTGAACGTCTGGAAGAACGTCCACATGTACGCGCGCGACGGCTTCACGGCCGTGATCCACGGGAAGCACCACCACGAGGAGACGAAGGCCACGGCGTCGCAGGCCCTGACCCACGAGGGGGGGCAGTACCTCTGCGTCCGCGACCGCCCCGAGGCCGAGATCGTCTGCGGCTTCATCCGCGGGACGGTGGAGGCGGGCGTGGTGCGCGAGCGCTTCGCGAAAGCCACGGGCCCGGGGTTCGATCCCGAGCGCGACCTGGCGCGGATCGGCGTCGCGAACCAGACGACGATGCTGATGAGCGAGAGCCTCGAGATCCAGGAGATGCTGCGTGCCGCGATGCGCGACCGCCACGGCGAAGAGGAGCTGTCCCGCCGCTTCCGCGCCATGGACACGATCTGCTCGGCCACCCAGGATCGCCAGGACGCGGTCCTCAAGATGCTCCACGAGGGCGGCCTCGACGTCATGGTCGTCATCGGGGGCTACAACAGCAGCAACACGCAGGCCCTGGCCCGGATCTGCGCCGAGCGCCTGCCGACGTTCCACATCAAGGGCTCGGAGTGCCTCGACGGCACGCGTCGTGCGCCACCGTCCGGTGGGACCGCAGCACACCGAGGTGACGACACCCGACTGGCTCCCGTCCGGCGCGGTCACCGTCGGCCTCACCGCCGGCGCGTCGACCCCCAACAACGTCGTGGGCGAGGTCGTGGAGCGCATCCTGGCGCTCCGCGGGCGCGTCCTCGCAGATCTCGCCGCCCTCTAGGAGAGGCCCCTCGGGGCTTGATATAGTCGCCGGCCGGAGGGAACCAGATGCTCCTCGAAGGCAAGCACGGGCTCATTCTGGGGATCGCCAACAAGCGCTCGATCGCGTGGGGGATCGCCCAGGCCGTCGCACGCGAGGGGGCGCGCCTCGCGGTCACCTACCAGGGCGAGCGCCTCGAAGAGAACGTCCGCGAGCTGGCCGAGGGCTTGAACGAGCCCGTCATCCTCCCGTGCGACGTCTCGAAGGACGAGGATCTCGACGCCCTGGCCGGCGAGGTCCAGAAGAGCTTCGGCGGACTCGACTTCGTGGTCCACGCCGTGGCGTTCGCGCTCCGCGAGGAGCTGGACGGCGACTACATGAACACGTCCCGCGAGGGGTACCGCGTCGCCCAGGACATCTCCGCCTATTCGCTCACCGCGGTGACGAAGAGGATGGTCCCGCTCATGGAGGGGCGCGGGGGCGGCAGCATCGTCACGCTCACCTATCTGGGGGGCGAGCGCGTGGTCCCCCACTACAACGTGATGGGCGTCGCCAAGGCGGCCCTGGAGATGTCCGTGCGCTACCTGGCCAACGACCTCGGCCCCAAGGGAATCCGCGTCAACGCCATCTCGGCCGGGCCCATCAAGACGCTGGCGGCCTCGGGCGTCCACGGCATCTCCAAGATGCTCGAGTACCACCGAACCCACGCGCCCCTGCGCAAGAACACGGAGCAGGAAGAAGTGGGCGACGTCGGCCTGTTCCTCGTTTCGTCCCTGTCTCGAGGCGTGACGGGCGAGGTGATCCACGTGGACAACGGCTTCCACGTGATGGGGATGGCGGCGCTCTAGGCTCTCCGGCACCCCGTGGTAATCTGACCGTCGCGTGGGAGATTGCTCGCGGGTCGTCGCTCTGGCGCTCGTCTTGACCGCCGCCACCGGTTTCGCCCAGGAGTCGGAAGAGCCCGCGAAGGAGCAGACGCCGCCGCCGGCCGAGGACACCCAAGGGGGACCAGCCCGCGGCCCCGCCACAGGCGACGCCCGCGGCCCCGACCTGCCACCGGCACGGCACCGACCACGCCGCCGAAGGGCGCTCCCGCCAAGCCGCGGGACCCCGACGCAGCCCGCGCCGGGGGACGTGCGGATTCGCGCCGACGTCCAGGAGGGGGAGAAGGGGCATTTCCAGGCGCGGGGCTCGGTGGACCTCTACACCGGAGAGATCCGGATCCAGGCCGACCAGCTCGACATGTACGAGATCGAGAAGCCCGACGGGACCCGGAGCAAGAAGGTCATCGCCACCGGCAACGTGGTGTTCATCAAGGAAGACGAACGCCTCGCGGGGGACCGGCTCACGATGGACCTCGACAGCGGCGTGGGCCTCTTCGAGAACGCCCGCGGGTACGTCGAGCCCGGGATGATCGTCGAGGGTAAGACCATCGAGCGCATCGACTCCGAGACCTATCGCGTGGAGGGCGCGCGCTTCACCGCGTGCATGCAGCCGTCGCCGCGCTGGACGTTCTCGGCCTCGTCGGCCATGGTCCACGTCGACGACAAGGTCGTGGGGACGAACGTCATCCTTCGGGTGAAGGCCGTTCCGGCCTTCTACTTCCCGTTCTTCGTCTACCCGATCAAGGACGACCAGCGCTCCACGGGGTTCCTCTTCCCCCACTTCGGCAACTCGTCGACACGGGGTTTCGACGTCGGCACGGGCTTCTTCTGGGCGATGGGCCGGAGCGCCGACCAGACGTTCTACGCCGACCACTACTCCCAGGCGGGGTTCGGCTTCGGGCATGAGCTGCGGTGGAGCCTGCCGACACCCGTCGCGCGGGATGCTTCGGACCTACGTCTTCAACAACCAGAGCGGCACCGGTCTGGACTACGACATCAACTGGAGCGCCCAGCAGGCCCTCCCGGCCAAGGCGCCGGCTGACCCTCAACGCGCGCCTCTACAGCAGCACCCTCTTCCAGAACCGCTACCAGGACAACTTCAACCTCGCCACGTCGCGGACCGAGAACGCCCAGATCGGCTACCAACAGGCCCTCCCCTTCGCCAACTTCCAGGCCGTGGCCGAGGACAACCGCGTGTTCTTCACGGACCAGACCAACGTCCAGCGCCGCCTTCCGAGCCTCCGCCTCAACCGGCAGCCCCAGAAGATCGGCAAGACCGGCATCGTGTTCGGCTTCGAGGCGCGCGGCGAGAGGCTGGGACGGGGAACCGAGGAGCGGCTCGACCTGTACTCGCGATACGACTTCGCACCCCAGGTCTCGCGCCCGTTCACGACGACGTACCTCCAGGTGAACCCGTCGGTGAAGTACCGCTACACGTACTACGGCGACACGCTGGATCCCGAGGACGGGAACTTCCCCGTCGGCCCTCCCTTGACGCGCCGCTTCTTCGAGACCGGCCGTGGAGCTGGACGGACCGACGTTCTCCCGCGTCTTCGACAACCCCGGCGGCTTCTACTCCAAGCGGTTCAAGCACGTGATCGGGCCGGAGGTGATCTGGACCTACCGGACCGCGGTGGACGACTTCGACGTCATACCGAAGTTCGACGGCAACGACCAGTTCCTCGGGACCCACCAGGTCTACTACTCCCTGGTGCAGCGGCTCCTCGCGAAGCGTCCCGCCGCCAACGGCAAGGTCGTCCCCTTCGAGTTCCTCTCGTGGCGCCTCGGCCAGACCTACTACGTCAAGATCTCCGAGAACCAGAACGAGTTCGACCCGAACTACTCGACGTCGTACTTCGGCCCCGGCGGGGTCCCGGACCACAACTCGCCGATCTCGTCGCGACTCCGGGTGAAGCCGACCGCCGACATCGGAGCGAACTTCGACGTGGAGTACGACGTGAACTTCAAGCAGATGCGGAACATGAGCATCGGCTCCACCCTTGGCGGGGAACGAGGGAGCCTGACGGCGAGCTGGAACAAGGCCAACAAGGTGGCGGAGCTGCCGGAAGACCGCGCGGTCATCCGAAACTTCGTGCGGGGCCTCCTGAGGTTCGAGATCCTTCCGAAGCGGCTGACGTTCGAGACCTCGGCCAACTACGACTTCGTGCTCAAGCAGCTCCTGCAATCGGTGGGGCGCCTGCGGTGGGACGTCCAGTGCTGCGGCTTCCAGCTCGAGACGATCCAGTTCAACTACAACGGCCGGGACGAGCGGCAGTGGCGGTTCAACGTCGAGCTGGCCAACATGGGCTCCATCGGCAACTTCCTGGGCGACCAGCAGGGCGGGCCGGGGAAGGGCCCGTCGGGCGTCGGGGGGTTCCGGTGAAGGTCCTCGTCACCGGAATCGCGGGCTTCGTCGGGGGCCACATGGCCGAGTTCCTGCGCTCCGAGCATCCGAGCGTGGAGGTCTTCGGCATCGTGAAGCCCCACGGGAGCGCGGGCGTTCGGCTTCCGGGGCGCGTCGCCGTGATCGAGGCGGACCTCGAGGACTCGGCGGCCGTGGACGCCGCCCTCGATCTCGTCCATCCGGACCGGATCGTCCACCTGGCCGCGCAGTCGAGCCCCCAGGCCTCGTGGGACGACCCCGCGGGCACGCTCCGCGTCAACATCCTCGGGCTCCTGAACCTCCTCGAGGCGGTGCGCCGGCGGGCGCTCTCTCCGCGCATCCTGGTGGTGGGAAGCGCGGAAGAGTACGGGATGGTCGATGCCCGGGACCTGCCGGTCGACGAGGAGACACCCTTGCGCCCCGCGACCCCGTACGCGGTGAGCAAGGTGGCCCAGGGGTACCTGGCGCTCCAGTACGCCCTCGCCTTCCGCATGGGGATCATCCGCACCCGCACGTTCCACCACACCGGCCCCGGTCGCGGCGAGGCGTTCGCCGAGAGCTCCTTCGCCCGGCAGATCGCCGAGATCGAGACGGGTCGGCGGCCCGCCCATCCTCGCGGTGGGCAACCTCGAGGCGGTACGCGACTTCTCCGACGTGCGGGACGTGGTTCGCGCCTACTGGCGCCTCCTCGAGACCGGCAACGCGGGGGACGTGTACAACGTCTGCAGCGGGAAGGGGATCCGCATCCGCGACCTGCTCCAGGCGCTCATCGCGGCCGCCGGTGTGGACGTGGAGGTGCGGGTGGACCCGGACCGGCTCCGCCCTTCGGACATCCCCGCGCTCGTGGGGGACCCGACGAGGCTCAGGGAGGCGACGGGGTGGACCCCCAGCGTTCCCCTCGAGCGGACGCTCGGAGACCTCTTGCAGTACTGGCGCGAGAGGACGGCGTCGAGCTCCGTTCCCTCCGTGCCCCTCAGGCCGCGATGAAGGTGCTGGTCACGGGAGGGACGGGCTTCCTCGGGAAGAACGTCGCCTCGTCATCTCGCGAAGGCCGGGCACGATCTCCGGCTCCTCGCCCGGCCGGGGAGCGACCTGGACGGCCTCCCGAAGGCCGAGATCGTTCGAGGGGACGTCACCGACGCCGCGTCGCTCCGGAGCGCGGTGGAGGGATGCGACGCCGTCTGCCACATGGCGGCCGTGGTGAAGATGTGGCTCCCGGACCGGAGCCCGTTCGACGCCGTCAACGTGGGCGGCCTGCGCAACGTCCTCGCCGTGGCCCGCGAGGCCGGGGCCCGGCTCGTCTACACCTCGTCGTTCATCGCGGTGGGACCGACGGGACCGGAGCCCGTCGACGAGACGCGCATCCATCCCGGCGACCGCTACCGGAACGACTACGAGCGCACGAAGGCCCTGGCCGACGCCCTCGCGCGGGAAGCGGCCGCGTCGGGACAGGACGTCGTGATGCTCTACCCGGGCGTCGTCTACGGGCCGGGGGCCATGACCGACGGCAACCTCGTGGTCAAGATGATCGCGGACCACCTGAACGGCCGGTTCCCCGGCATCATCGGTCCCGGCGACCGCGTCTGGTCCTACGCGTTCGCGGAGGACGTCGCGGCGGGCCACGTCGCGGCGCTCGAGCGCGGGAGACGGGGCGAGCGCTACTTCCTCTGCGGCGAGAACGTCGACATGAACGGCTTCTTCGCCGCGCTCGCCCGAGTGACGTCGGTGGCGGCGCCTCGCCTCCACATTCCCTATGCCGCCGCGACGATCCTCGGGCTCTCGCTCCTGGGGTGGGCCGAGCTGACCGGCCATCCGCCGCTGCTGACCCACCAGGTGGTCAACGTCTTCCGGGAGCACTGGGCCTACACGAGCGCCAAGGCGGAGCGCGAGCTCGGCTACCGGCCGACGCCGCTCGACGAGGGGCTGCGCCGCACGCGCGGCGTGGCTCGAGGACGCCCACCTTGTCTGAGGCGGCGCCCTCGCCGGCCGGGGGCCTCGACGTCGAGCGAGCTCAAGCGAAAGCTGCTCCACGTGGCGGTCGGGGGCTTCGCGTTCCTGCTCCGCTTCCTCACGTGGCCCCAGGCGGCGGTCATGGCCGTGGCGGCCTTCCTGTTCAACTGGCAGGTCCTTCCGCGCGTCGGAGGGCGAGGGCTCTGGCGAGGCGGCGATCGGGCCCGCGGGTACCCGCTGGGGATCCTCCTCTATCCCCTCTCGGTCCTGGCCCTGATCCTGGCCTTCCGGGACGACCTGTGGAAGGCGGCCGCCGTCTGGGGCGTGCTGGCGTTCGGCGACGGCACGGCGTCGCTCCTGGGCCAGGCCCTCGGAGGCCCGCGCCTTCCCTGGAATCCGCGCAAGGGGTGGGTCGGCTTCGCGTCCTTCGTCCTGTTCGGAGCGATCGGCGGCGGCGATCCTGACGGCGTGGACGCAGAGGTGGCCGGCGAGCGCGCTGCTGTCGCCGCGCGTCCTGGGTCTCGCCCTGGCGATCGCCCTCCTGGGCGCCCTCGTCGAGACGATCCCCACCACCCTCGACGACAACCTGACGGTGCCCCTCGTCGTCGGCGCCTTCGTCGCTCTCGTCGCCGACGTGAGGGTCGGCGCCTTTCTCACGGAGCCGCTGCTCCCGCAGCGCGTCCTCGTCGGCCTGGCGGTGAACCTCCTGATCGCGACGGGCGCGTTCCTGGTCCGGTCCATCGACCTTGCCGGCGCCGCTATCGGCGATCCTGATCGGGACCACGATCACCGCGGGCCTCGGTCTTCCGGGCCTCGCCCTCATGATCGCGTTCTTCGTCGTGGGCAGCCTGGTCACGAAGGTCGGCTACCGCGTGAAGGCGGCGCGGGGGATCGCCCAGGAGAAGGGCGGCGCTCGGGGCTGGAAGAACGCATGGGCCAACGGAGGCGTGCCCGCGCTCCTGGCGCTCCTGGCGGGCGCCTGGAACGCCACGGGGGGCGGCCTCGCGTCTCTCGGGGAGCACGCCCCCTGGCTCTTCGCCCTGGCCTATGCGTCGTCGGTGGCCACCGCCGCGGCGGACACGTGCTCGTCCGAGATCGGCAAGGCCTATGGGCGGCGGACCTTCCTGATCACGACGCTCCGGCCCGTGCCTCCGGGCACCGAAGGCGCCGTCAGCCTCGAGGGGACGCTCGGCGGGCTCGGGGGGGCGGCCCTCGTCGCCCTGACGGGCTGGGCCGTGGGCCTTCTACCCGGGGCCGCTGTCCCGCTCGTGGCGTTCGCCGGGCTCCTCGGGAGCCTGGCCGAGAGCGTCATCGGCACCGTGGCAGAACGACGGGGATGGCTCGACAACGACCTCCTGAACGCGCTCAACACGGCCATCGGCGCCGCCCTCGCGGTCCTCTCGGCTAGAATCCTCGCCCTGTACCCCGCATGGTCTCTCCCGCTGAACAACTTCTTCGGGCGCAGTTGAGCCGCGTCAAGGTCTACGCCGACTTCGCACGGCCCTTCACGCTCCTGCCGCCGGCCCTGGGCGTGGTGAGCGGCGCGGTGACGGCCTGGGGCTCGGGCCACGCCAGGCCGCCCGGTGACGTGGAGCCTCTTCGTCCCCGTGATCTTCGGGGCGCTGATGGCCGCCGCCCTGAACGCCGCCAGCAACGCCATCAACCAGATCTACGACCTGAACATCGATCGCGTGAACAAGCCGAAGCGGCCGCTCCCGAGCGGGGCGATGTCGATGGGCGAGGCCTGGGGCTTCACGCTCGCGTCGTTCGTGGTCGCCTGGATCCTGGCCTGGCTGGCCGCCCCGGAGGGGCGCCGGGAGTGCTTCTGGATCGTCGTCTTCACGAGCGTCCTCGTGTGGGCCTACTCGGCTCCTCCCTTCCGAACGAAGAGGCACGGCCTCTGGGCCAACGTCACCATCGCGATTCCCCGCGGCCTGCTGCTGAAGGTGGCGGGCTGGTCCACGGTCAAGACCATCTTCGGCGCTCGAGCCCTGGTACATCGGCGCGGTCTTCGGCCTCTTCGTGCTCGGGGCCTCGTCGACGAAGGACTTCGCCGACATCGAGGGGGACAGCGCCGACGGATGCCAGACGCTGCCGATCCTCTACGGCGTCACGAAAGCGGCCTGGATGATCGCGCCCTTCTTCGTGTTCCCGTTCCTGCTGATCCCGATCGGCGTCTGGCGGGGCGTTCTCACGGGCAACCCGACGCTCCTGCTGGTGCTCGGGCCGGCGCTCGTCGTGTACGGGATCTACACCGTCTACCTGCTGGTGCGGAGGCCCGAAGAGCTGGCCGCGACCGAGAACCATCCGTCCTGGACCCACATGTACCGGATGATGATGGTGGCCCAGGTCGGGTTCGCGCTGGCGTACGTGTTCTAGCCCCGCGGAGCGACCCGCGGTCGATCGGCCTCCGGCTACTTCTTCGGGATCCGGTCGGGCTCGTCCTCGAAAGCGTCGGGGAAGAGCGCTTCCTGGGCCTCGGCGCGCGAGATGATGTCGTCGAGGCTCGGCTCTCCCTCGGCGTGGCCCACCTGGGGGAGCGGTCGCGTCCCGGGCCGGCATCGGGCATTTGGTCCCGGGGCTCGGCCTCGCCGATGTATTCGCCGGGCGCGGCGGGCGCCGGCGCGACCGCGCCCTCGCCCTCGAACTGCCCGACCGCCACGCGCGACGCCCGGGCCACCCGTCCGTTCAGGCGATAGCCGCGGAGTAGCTCCTTCACGACCAGGTTGTGGTGGTCCGGGTCCTCGACGGTGCGCATCTCCACCGCTTCGCTGAAGTTGGGATCGTAGGGGAGGCCGATGACGGGGATGCGCTCGAGCCCTTCGTCCTGGAGGGTCTGGAGGAGCTGTGTCCGGACCAGGATCAGGCCCTCGATCAGCGGCTCACCGGCGTAGCTCTGCTCGGCGGCCTCGAGGGCCCTGTCGAGGTTGTCGAGGATGTCGATGAACTTGAGGAGCAGGCGCTCACGCCGCTGGTCGAAGCGGCGGTCGAGGTTCTTGGTGATGCGCTCGCGGTAGCCCTCGTTCTCGGTGCGGAGCGTCCGGTACGCGGCGAGGACCTCGGCGAGCCGGTCCTCGGCGAGTCGCGCCCGGCGATGGAAGGCCTCGGCGGGGTCGGAACCCGGAACCTCGAGAGCGTCCGCGAGCCCGGTTGGCTCGACACCCGTGGCTTCCGGGGCAACGGCCAGCCCCGGTTCTTCGCCCTGTTCCGGGCTTTCCGGCCCGCCGGCGGGATCTTCGTCGGACAACGGGCCTCCACGGCTTACGACGGGTCCACAGTTGCCGAGAGTATAGCGCCGCCGAACGGGCTGCGCTACCGGCGAGGCAAAAAAGAGGGCGTCAGTGCCCCTGGCGGGGTTCCGAGGTGCTCAGGCGCGTGAGCGCCTCGAAGCTCTGAAGCAGGCTCTCGGCCATCGCGGGAAAATCGGCGCGCCAGCAGACCCGGTCGAGGTCCTGCGTGAGCCACCGGCAGGCGCAATCGACGGCTTGACGATCCGTCTCGCCCACCATCCCGTTGGATTGGAGATGCTGCAAGTGCCGCTGGAATTCTTCGCGATAGAAGTCCGAAAGGGCTCGCCGCTTCTCAGGATCCAAGGCACCCCCGGGGTGGCTTTGTTAAAGCTATGTCAAAGTTAGTCTACGTCCCGAGCGCTGTCAACGCCCCTGCTCCAGTAATCTCAGCTGCGGCTCGGCGTTCAGGTCCCAGCCGGCGCGCCTTCCCTTGCGATAGGCGACGAAGGCGGCGGCGCCGATCATCGCGGCGTTGTCGGTCGAGAGGGCGATCGGCGGCACGAAGAGCGGGAGGCCCAGGGCCTCCGCGGTCTTCGCTCCCTCGCGGCGCAGGAGCGTGTTGGCGGCGACGCCGCCCGTGAGGATGAGGCTCCTGGGCCGCGCCGCTTCGGCGGCGCGCCTGAGGCGATGGAGGAGGGCCGTGACCACGCCGCGCTGGAACGAGGCCACGAGATCCTTGATGACCTGAGGCACGTTCTCCGGATCGGTCGCGGGGGCGATCCCCTCGCGGCGCACGTGGTGCAGCACCGCCGTCTTGATGCCGCTGAAGGAGTAGTCGCCGCTCCCGTCCTTGATGCGGGCCATGGGGAACTCCACGGCGCGATCGTTTGCGCCCTGGGAGAGCCGGTCGATGATCGGCCCGCCGGGATAGCCGAGGCCCAGGAGCTTGGCGACCTTGTCGAAGGCCTCGCCGGCGGCATCGTCGCGCGTGCGGCCGAGGAGGCGGTACGTTCCCTCCTCGGGGACGTCGTAGAGATGGCTGTGGCCGCCCGACACGACGAGAGCGAGGGCCGGGAACGGGATGTCCCCGTGGCTCAGGAACGGCGCCTGGATGTGGCCCGGCGATGTGGTGGACGGGTACCAGGGGCTTGCCGTGGACGAACGCGATGGACTTGGCGACCTGAACGCCGACGAGGAGCGAGCCGACGAGCCCCGGGCCCTGCGTCACCGCCACGGCGTCCAGGTCGGCGTAGGCCATTTCGGCGTCGGCCATCGCCTTGGACACGACGGGGCAGATGTTCTCGAGGTGATGGCGCGAGGCCAGCTCCGGGACGACCCCGCCGAACGGGGCGTGGATCGCGGTCTGGGTCGACACGACGTTCGACAGGATCCGGCGCCCGTCCTCGACGACGGCGGCGGCGGTCTCGTCGCAGGACGTTTCGATGGCCAGGATCCTCATGTGAGCTGGGATGCTGCGCCGAGCGTCCGTCATGCCGGACCTCAGCGAAGGCCTTGAGGCTCTCGGTGTAGGGGGCGCGAGCGACACCGCGCTCGCAGACGATGGCGGTCACGTAGCGGTTCGGGGTCACGTCGAAGGCCGGGTTGCGGACCGCGATCCCCTCCGGGGCCACGACGCGGCCGCGCGTGATGGGTGACCTCCTCCGCCGGCGCGCTCCTCGATGGGGATCCCGTCGCCCGACGGGCGTCGCGAGGTCGAAGGTCGAGACGGGCGCCGCCACGTAGAAGGGGATGCCGTTCTCCTTGGCGAGCACGGCCAGCGAATAGGTGCCGATCTTGTTCGCCACGTCGCCGTTGGCGGCGATCCGGTCGGCTCCCACGATCACGGCGTCCACCTCGCCCGTCGCCATCATGTGGCCCGCCATGTTGTCGGCGATGAGGGTCGTGGGGATGCCGTCGTGGTGCAGCTCCCAGGCGGTCAGGCGCGCGCCCTGGAGATACGGGCGCGTCTCGTCGGCGAAGACGCGGAGGACCTTGCCGTCGCGGGCGGCGGAGCGAATGACGCCGAGGGCCGTTCCGTAGCCGGCGGTCGCGAGGGCCCCGGCGTTGCAGTGGGTGAGGATCCGGGCCTGCTCCGGGATCAGCTCCGCCCCGAAGTCTCCCATGCGGCGGCAGGCCTCGATGTCCTCGGAGTGGATCGCCTGCGCCTCCTGGAGCATCGCGTCGCGGAGCGCCTGCCCTCCCAGCGTCGCGACGTCGTCGAACCGCCGGCGCATGCGCTCGATGGCCCAGAAGAGGTTCACGGCGGTGGGGCGCGTGGCGCGCAGCTCGTCGCACATGGCGTCGAACTCGGCCCAGAGCGCGGAGCCCTCGGCCTTCGACGACCGAACGCCCAGCGCGATCGCCATCGCGGCCGCGACGCCGATGGCGGGGGCGCCGCGAATGGCCATGTCCTTGATGGCGACGGCCACCTCGTGGGGCGTGACACAGCGGAGGTACAGCTCCTGCGCCGGGAGAAGGCGCTGGTCGATCATCACGACGGCGTCGCCGTCCCAGACCACGGTCGGAACCAAGGCCCCCTCCGCAAAAGGACATGGTAATGCAAAGCGGGGCTACAATCGCCGCGGAGACCGCGCCTGTGATTCCCGTCGAGACAGCCCTCGAGATCGTTCTCGGCCACACGCCGCAGCTGCGGGAGCGAGACGCTCCCCCTGGACGAGGCCCGCGGGCGCGTCCTCGCCGAGGACGCGGGAGCCGATCGGGACTTTCCCGCCTTCGACCGGTCCGCGATGGACGGCTTCGCCGTGAGGGCGGACGACGTCGCCTCCGCCCCAGTCTTCCTCGAGGTGGTGGGCCAGGTCCGCGCCGGACAGGTCTCCGATCAGATCCTCGCTCGCCGGGCAGGCCGATCGAGATCATGACCGGCGCACCCGTGCCCGAGGGCGCCACGGCCGTCCAGCAGGTCGAGAAGACGCGGGCCCACGAGGCCGGGAGGAGGGTCGAGATCCTCGAGCCGGTGGCTCCGGGGACCCACGTCGCTCGACAGGGCTCCGAGGTCCGGGCCGGCGACGTCGTACTCTCTCGCGGCGAGCGGATCGATGCCGCCACGGTGGCGGTCCTGGCGGCCGTGGGGAAGGCGCGCGTGGCCGTGGGGAAGAGGCCCCGTGTCGCCGTCGTCGCGACCGGGGACGAGCTGGTGGACGCCGCGGAGCGTCCCGGCCCGAGCCAGATCCGCAACAGCAACGGGCGTGCGGTCGCGGCCCTGGCGGCGGAGGCCGGCGCCGACGTACGGGATCTCGGGATCGTCCCGGACGATCCGGAGAGGATCGCGGCGGCCATGACCACCGGTCTGGGCGGCGACGTGCTCCTGTTCTCGGGGGGTGTGTCGGCGGGCGCCTTCGACCTGGTCGAGGACGTGATGGCGCGGTTCGAGGTCGAGACCTTCTTCGACAAGGTCGCCGTGAAGCCGGGAGCCCCTCTCGTCTTCGGACGCCGTGGAGCGACGCTGGTCTTCGGTCTCCCCGGGAATCCCGTCTCGGCCCAGGTGACGTTCGACCTCTTCGTGCGCCCCTGTCTCCTCCGCATGCAGGGGGCGCGCGTTCTCTCCCGTCCGCTGGTCGAGGCGGAGCTGCTCGAGGGGATCGGCAACCGGTCGGGGCGCAGGGCCTACCTTCCGGCCCGGGTCGCATTCCGGGAGGGACGCCTCGTCGCGCGCCCGATAAGGTCCATGGGCTCCGGGGACCTCGTGGCCCACGCGCGCGCCAACGCCCTCGTGGTCCTGGGGCCCGAGCGCCTGCGAGCCGAGGGGGGAGAATCGGCGCCGGCTCTCCTCCTGGGGAACTTCCTCGAGCGGGACGGGGCCGCCTGATGGCGAAGCCGCGCCCGTCCTTGAGCCACGTCGACGCCGGGGGCGCGGCTCGCATGGTCGACGTCTCCGCCAAGCCGGTGACGACGCGAGAGGCCGTGGCCCGAGGCCGCATCCGGATCGGCGCCGCCGCCATGCGTCTCGTCCGCGCCGGAGGCCTCCGCAAGGGAGGCGTCACGGAAGTGGCCCGCGTGGCCGGCATCCAGGCCGCAAAACGAACGGCCGAGGTGATTCCCCTCTGCCATCCGCTGCCCTTGAGCTACGTCGACGTGGACGTCACCCCGAAACGCGACGGGTTCGAGATCGAGGCCCGCGTCCGCACCGACGCACGGACGGGGGCCGAGATGGAAGCGCTCCACGCCGTCGCGATCGCCGCCCTCACGGTCTACGACATGGTCAAGGCCGCGGACAAGGCGATGACCATCGGCGACATCCGGCTGGTCAAGAAGACGGGCGGCAGGAACGGACCGTATGCCCGAAAGGGCTGACAGACTGGAAGGCCGGGCGGTTCCGTTGGAGGGCTGCCGGCCTCAGGCGATGGGATTGACCCAGCGCAGGCCCGCAAAGCGGCCGAAGTCCCGGTCGGTCGAGTGAAGGTCGGCCTGATGCTCGATCGCAAGGGCGGCGAGGTGCGCATCCGTCGTCAGATTGCCAGCGCTTCCGAGGGTCTCGAGCAGTCCGAAGACGATCTCGGCGTGGCGATCGCCCGGGTGGAGCACGCTCACGTACGGCTGTCGTAGCCAGGCGCGCGCCGTGTCGCAGGCGACCGTGACCGGGAGCGGGTTGTCGAGGACCTGCCGATGTGTGGAGATGCGAACGAAACCGAGGATGGCCGCCCAGGCCAGCCCGACGGGCCGGGTCCCGTTCAGCAGACCTTCCCACCAGCTGCGGGCGGCGGAATGCACCGGGGACTGACTGTTGTATGCGTGCAGCAACAGGTTGACGTCGGGGAGAATCAACGGCCGAGCTTCCGGGCGGTCTCTTCCGACTGGAGCTCGTCCACGAGCTGGTTCATCCTGTCAAGGTCGATGCCCGGCTTGAACTTGAAGGCGTGGGGTCGTACCTCGAACCGGGGCGGCCGGACTGGCTTGCCTGTCAGCCCGAGCCCGAGGCGCAAGGCCTCGTTCACGACCGTCTTGGGTCCCTTGCCGCTTCGCCGGATCTCCTGCTTGAGCCGCGCCGCAACGTCCGCCTCGAGCGTGAGCGTGGTCCTCATGACGACATCATGATGTCGCGACAGGCTGATGTCAAGATGTCGCCCGTCGCCCGCGACCTTGCCAGGCCCAAAGGAAAGAGCCCCGGGTTTCCCCGGGGCTCTCCCGAACGACACAGCTAGAACCCGGCTCTCAGAAGCTCCAGCGCGCGGCCAACGTGACCTGCCGCGGGTCCAGGATCGTGACTGGAGCGCCGAAGTCGACCGTCGTCGGCTTGCCGTCGGGCCCGATGACGCCCCCCACGTTCGGATAACGGTCCTGCGCATCGGTGGAGTTGTTGGCGTTGAAGACATTGTGAATATCCACGTAGACGCCGAAGCGACCACTGCCGTGCAGGTTGAAGATCTTCTCGAGGCGCAAGTCGAGAGCGCTGGTCGTATCGACCCCATAGCCGCCGCGGGGCTCCAGAAGGAGGCGGCGTCCCCGCGAGCTTTGCGGGAAGTTGAGCGTCGACGAGCCGAGCTGCTGGTAGGGCGTGTAGCGGAGACCGCTGATGTTCCGATAGTAGGCGTTGACCGCCACCTCCACGACCGGGATCTGATACGTGGCGAAAACCTTCAGCTCGGAGGGCTGATCGTAAGTAGAGCGTCCGTCGGTGTTGATCAGGGTGGTCGTCGGCGATGCCCAGGTGAAGCTACTGCCGTAGCTCGCGCTGTTCGTGTTGTTCAGAGTGCCGTTGGTCTTCGAGTACACGTAGGAGATCTGCGTCTGCCAGCGCTTGGTGAAACGCTTGGTCAGAACGGCCATGATCGCCTTGTAGTCGCGGAACGGGTTGGCGGTGCCGATCGAGTTGCCGTTCGGGTCCAGGTACTGGAACCCGTCCACGTTGCGGATGAGACCCTCTGTCTCGGAATCGCTCCGGTTGGCCCAACGGTAGACCGTGGTGGGTTGCCCCGTCTTGGCGTCCGTGACCGAGATGGGCTCCCAGCGGGCGGATGGGAACACTCCTTCGACGTGGTTCTTGTTGTGGCGCAGGATCCCCGTGACCTGCAAGCGGACGTCGTTCGACAACGTCCGCTCGAAGCCCACGGTGAACTCCTCGACCTTGGGCTGCTTGATGTTCGGGTCGACTTTGTACACGGGAGTCACGGAGCGGTCCAACTCCGCCCCCGGCGTTCCGGAGGTGTTGTCGTAGACGACGAAATCGGCGACACCGGGCAGGGCCTTGATGTAGTGCTCCGCCGAGGCCCCTTCGAAGTACTGGCCGTAGAAGCCCTTGAGCACCGTCTTGCCGTCGCCGGTGAGGTTGTAGGCAAAGCCGATCCGGGGTCCGAAGCTCTTGGTGTCGTAGACCTTCTCGTTCAGCGCCGGGCTTATGCCGCGGACCCAGTCGAAGCGCACCCCGGCATTGATGGTGAGTCGTTCGGTGGGCCTCCAGGAGTCCTGGGCGAAGAACGAGTCGCGGTGGTTGCTCGCCTTGACGTCGTAACCGTAGCTGTACGCGTAATAGGGTGCCCCGTAGTAGTCGTAGTAGAAGCGGTTATTGATGTAACCGAGTTGGTTGTGGGCCGTGCTCCGCTCGATCTCCACACCAAACTTCAGATCGTGCTTGCCGAAGCCCTCGGCGTAATGGGAGAGGGTGGCGTTCGCCTGGTTGCGAGTGCGGCCATAGTACGCAAAGGTGCCATAGGACTGCGAATACGATCCGTCGGCGTCGGAATGCCCCGAGGCGTTCACGGTGGGGTCCAAGTTGTAGTAGCCCCACCATCCCACGTACTTCGCTTCCAGGAAGGTCTTGGAGCTGAAGAGGTGCCGCCACTGGAAGTTCCAGATGTACTCCGGTGCGTCCTCGGTGTCGGTAGTGTCATTGTTGCAGAGCAGGTCCGAAGCGAGATCGCAGCGCCCCTTGATGCTGTAGTCGTCGAACTGGCCCGACGCCACGAAGGTGTCGTTCGCCGAGGGGGTGAAGTTGAACTTCAAATTGGCTCGATGACTCAACTCCTTGCGGGTGGTGCGCGGGCCGCTCGGATCCTCGTCCTTCTCGAAGCGCTGCACGCTGCTGAAGAAGAACAGCTTGTCCTGCAGGATCGGCCCGCTCAGCTGGCCGGTGACGTCGAGGTATTTCTTCGTGGTCGCCGCCGTGGCCAAGGACGGGTTCGCGTCGGAGATCGCCTTGGTGATGTTGTCGCTGGCCAGGCTGTCATTCGTGTAGTTGACGTCGAACAGCCCCGCGTACCTGTTGCCGCCGGACTTGCTCACGGTGTTGACGATGGCGCCCGTGAAGGAGCCATATTCGGCGTTGGCGCCGACACCCTGGATCTGGACCTCTTCGATGATGTTGTAGTTGTAGAAGCTCCAGTCTGTGCCGCCGTCGGGGTCGCGGGTGTCCACGCCGTCGAGCAGCAGCGCGTTGCCCGTGGTGCCCCCGCTGCCGAACGCGGAGCCGCTGTCCTTGATGCCAGGGGCGAACGAGTAGATGTTGAAGGAGCGCCGGTCGAGGGGCATGTTGTAGAGCAGGTCCTGGGAGAGGCTGTTGTTCGTCTGGCTGCTCGTGGTGTCTACCAGCGGTGTTTCGCCGAGAACCTCCACGGTTTCCGACATGGCGCCGACGCCGAGGGAGAAATCCACCCTGGTCAGTGTGGCGATGGAGACGGCGACGCTGTCGGTCCTCTTGGCCTTGAAGCCGGCGAGTTCGGCCCGGACCGAATAGGTGCCCACGTCCAGGGCTGGGAACCGATAGGTGCCTGCGGAGTCGGTGGTCGCCGTCCGGGTGCCCGTCTTTCCCGTGAGGGTCACCGTCACGCCCGGCAGTGCCCCGCTCTGCTCGTCGGTCACGGTGCCCATGATCGAACCGAGCTGGCTCTGGGCGAAGGCTGGGATCGTCGCGAGCGCGAGCACCGCGAGGGTCCCGAGGAGGAACGTCTTCTTCCTGATCATTGTCGTCACCCTTTCACTGCCGACCGGGCGAGTGGACCACGTCGCCGCTCTTGCGCGACGCGATGACCCAGGCCGTGGCGCCAACCATCAGCACCAAGGCCGCGATCCCCTTGCCGGTCTTGAAGAAGGACTTGGACTCGGTGGAGGCCGAAGGGGCGGCCGCGGGCGACTGTGTCGCGCGAGCGGCTTCAGGTCCCCTCATCCCGGCCTTGGCGACCGACGACTGCGAAACGGGTGTCATCTGCCCCGCACGCGACACTCCCTCGGCGGCCCACACGGGCGGGACCGCCAGGCTCACGCCGAGTGCGACTGTCAAGGCGACCATCGCCGTGTTCGCCCGTGGATTGCGGTTTCTCACGATTCAACCCTCCTCTGGCCGCCAAAGAGTCCGATGGAGACCTTCGTCGAATGAAGATTTGAAGAGCAACGTCTGTGCCCGGACGGGCCCTTCGACACAAACCGCTGCTTTTGTGTGCCAATCAATACTTTGAGTGCGTTCCCAAGTCAACCGCCAGCAAGAAAATGACATTGGAAGGTCGCGTCATTCAAATTTTCGGATCCGTTGTCGTGGATTTTTCGCCGCTCAGGGACTTCTTTCGGGATCTCGAAGGCGTGGGTACACTAGCCGCGCCATGGAGTCGCCTTGAGCCGGCGAAAGCAACAGGCTGGGGAGAGCCGAGAGGCCGCGGGCCCTCGGCCTCCGATCGTAGGGGCCACTCGGCTGACGACCCTCGGAGTGGTCGCAGCGCTCGTCCTCCTCGCCGCCGGCGCCTGGTTCTTCATCAGTCACAGGCCGCCGCGGACCGAGGGTGAAGCACGGGGGAGGCTCGCCGGGCTGCATCCGACGCCGCAGGATCTCAACGTCGTCGTGATCACGCTCGACACCACACGAGCGGATCGCCTTGGCTGCTATGGCTTCAAGGGGATCGAGACGCCCAACATCGACGCGCTGGCCCACCAGGGCGTCGTCTTCGAGCGGGCGACCGCGACGGTGCCCCTCACCCTCGCGTCCCACTCGTCCATCTTCACGGGCCTCGTGCCGCCCCATCACGGCGTTCGCGACAACGGCGGCTTCTTCCTCGACGAGTCGAAGACGACGATGGCGGAGCGCCTCAAGGGCGCAGGCTATGCCACCGGCGCGTTCGTCGGCGCGTGGGTCCTCGAGTCCAAGTGGGGGCTCGCCCAGGGGTTCGACACCTACAGCGACAAGTTCGATCTGAGCAAGTTCAAGGTGGTTTCCCTCGGCACGGTCCAGAAGCCCGGGAACGAGGTGATGGACGGCGCCCTCGCCTGGCTCGAGACCGTACGCTCGCAGAAGTTCTTCGCATGGGTCCATCTCTACGATCCCCACACGCCCTACGATCCCCCCGAGCCCTATGCGTCACGCTACAAGGACCAGCCCTACCTCGGCGAGATCGCCTTCACGGATGCCATGGTCGGGCGCCTCCTCGACTGGCTCCGCGACCGCGGCCTCGACGGTCGGACCGTCGTGGTCCTGACCGCCGATCACGGCGAGAGCCTGGGAGAGCACGGAGAGCCCTCCCACTCCTTCTTCATCTACGAATCCACCACCCACGTCCCGTTGATCGTCCGCACGCCCTGGGGGCTCGGGGGGCGGAGCCGCACCGAGGTCTCCAGCATCGACCTGCTGCCGACGGTTCTCGATCTCGTTGGCCTGCCGCCCCAGGAGGCGATCGATGGTCGGAGCATCGCCCGCGCCCTCTTCGACCCCGCCGCCGATCTCGGCCACGTGGCCTACTCGGAGACGTACTACCCGCGCTTCCACTACGGCTGGCAGCACCTCCGGTCGATGCGCGACGGGCGGTGGAGCTTCATCGAGGCGCCGACGCCCGAGCTGTACGACCTCGCGAGCGACCCCGGAGAGAGGACCAACGTCTACAAGGCCAACAGCAAGCGTGCCGAGGGGCTTCGTGTGGCTCTGCGGGCCCTCGAGGGATCGGCGGCCGCCGTGGCCCCGGAGCATCAGAAGCTGGACCCGGAGACGCTCCAGCGGCTCGCGGCCCTCGGCTACGTCGGCAACGTCGCCGACGTCAGTCCGACCGAGGTCCTTCCCGATCCCAAGGACAAGATCGACATCTATCGCAGGATGCACCTCGCGAAAGACGCGGGACAGGAAGACCACCTGGAGGAAGCCGTGCGGCAGATGGAAGCCGTGCTGGCCGAAGACCCCAAGATCCTCGACGCCTACGTGACGCTGGGGAACTGGTACGGGAAGCTCCACCGGCCTGACGACGCCATCGCCACCTTCAAGCGCGCCCTCGCGCTCAAGCCCGACAACGAGATCGCCATCACCAACCTCGCGCGCATCTACCGCGCCCGCGGGCAATTCGACTCCGCGATCGAGGGGTATCGGAGCGCCCTGAAGCTCGACGCCAGGAACCCGCAGAACTGGTTCCAGCTCGCGACCTTGTACCTCGATCTGGGTCGCGTCAAGGACGCCGAGGAGACGTTCCGCCAGGCCCTGGACGCCAACCCGAAGATGGGGGCGGCCCTCAACAGCCTGGGCGTCATCGCGCTGTCGCGCGGCGACTCCGCCGGCGCCGAGAAACTCATTCGACAGGGCTTGGATCTCGAACCCGACCTTCGGACCGGGAAGTTCAACCTGGCGCGGATCCACGAGGCCCTCGGGGACGTCCAGACGGCACTCACCCTCTATCGCGAGGAGCTGGAGCGCTATCCCGACAACGGCAAGGCGCGCTTCAACCTCGCCCAGCTCCTGCGCGAGCGCGGGGACCGGGACGGGTACCTGAAGGAGCTGACCGCGTCGATCGAGAAGGCGCCCGAGTTCGGTCCGGCCTTCTTCTTCCTGGCGCGCGAGCAGCTCTCGGCCGGAAGCCTTGACGTCGCGGCGGACCTCGCCCGGCGGGGGCTCGCGGCCGAGCCCGGCTCCGACGTGGCGCCTCTCGGCCACTACGTCCTGGCCGACGTCTACACGCGCCAGGGCCAACCGGCGAAGGCACAGGAGGAGGTCGAGAAGGCGCGGCGCCTCGAAGGAGTGCTCCGCGCGCGCCCTCATCCGGCGGTGTAGCGGAGCCGCTCGGGCTCCCGTTACTCGACCCGGAAGGTCTGGTCGACCGTCGCGTCCTTCTGGCTGACACGGTCCTTCACCTTCAGCCGCGCGGTGTAGGTTCCCGGCTCGAAGGCAAGCTCGACGGGCCCGACGGACGAGACGACGTGGGGCTCGGTGAAGGACTGGTCGGGGGTGCTGGCGACCACGGCGCTTCCTTTCAGCAGCGACAACCCCACCGTCAGGTTCGACCGACCCGTCGCGTCGTCCACGCCGCCGTTCACGCTGTAGAAGAAGTGGACCGTCTCGGAGCGCCGGAAGCTGTTGCCGAACCGCGGCACGAGCTTGACACCCCCGAGCGTGAAGGCATCGAGGGGTTCCGTGGCGTTGCCGGTGGCGCCTTCGACCATGTCCCGCACGACCATGAGCGAGCCGGTGGAGAGGTCCGAGCCCCCGAGATCGGGAACGTCGATCGCCTCCGACGCCGAAGCGCCCCTGCCCCCCTTTTCGTCGAGGACGCCGTATCGAAGCGTGTAGCGGCCCGGCTTCAGGAAGAGGCGATACGAGAGAAGGGCCCCGCCCTTGTCGTCGATCGCCGCCGTGAGCGCCCGCTCGTCCACCGCCGCCACGCGGCCGTCATCCGTGACCGCCTCCGCCGCCACCGTGAGGGCCACCCTGCCGCTCCCCGGCGGCGCCGCCTCGGCCCTCGCGAGGCCGATCAGCGCCGTCGAGCCCTCGGCGCGGATGTAGCTGACTTGGCCGGCGACGGGGAAGTCCGTCCGTCCGGCTTCCAGCATCCCCAGGGCGGCCGTGGGTTTTGGCAGGAGATCGGCCAGGCGCGCGATTCGGCCCCCCTCGATCCGGTAGGGGAGACCCGGGTTGACGACGTGAGCGCCAGCGATCCGGTCGAGCTTCGCCGAGACCCCGAGACTGACGGCGCAGCGGGTGTCGAGGGCGAACCTCGCCTCCCCGCCGGGGAACGTGATGTCTCGCCGATCCTTGTAGATCCATACCTGCGGGGCCACCTTCGGCGCGGCGGTGAACTCGGTCGCCGAGGAACGCTCGGCGCCGTTGCTTCCGGGGGGGCCGCCCAGCAGCGCCTCTCCCGCAGCTTCGCGAACGCTGTCGGGTTCCCCGAGGAGGATGAAGAGCCGCCCACACCCCGTGGCCGAGCCCGCGAAGCCCTTCCCCCCGAAGCGCCGGTCGGCCTCGGCCTTCCGCGCCAGGAATTCCCGTTGATACTCGTTCTCGGCGGTCCGCAGGTCGGGGTCGCGTCTCGCCCAGAAGATCTTCTCGAACTCCACGCGCTCGGCGCGGTCCTTCAGCTGCCGATAGGTCTTGCTCTCGTCGCCGAGGATGATGGCGGAGATGCCCTCGAGCCATTTCCGGCTTTCTTCATCGAGCTTCTCCGCCCGGGCGACGGACCCGGTGGCGAGGAGGGCGACGAGGACCAGCACCGTGTGGCGGGACATGGGGGCACCTCCAGCCAGGCGACGATGCATCGTAAGCCGGGGGTTGGGAGGCTGCCAAGGTCCAAGAGTGCGGGGCGCGCTTTCGGGACAGCGCATTCCCACAAACGCACACCCGACACGCCCGGCCGTTGCAAGCAACGTGGCTCAGCTCCGTGCCAGGGCGGGCTTTCGCGATTCGCGGCCTTGGCACGAGGATTGATTCTCCCCACTATGACCGCCCGGGAGGAAGCATGGGAACCTTGATGGAAGACGTTCGCTACGGGGCTCGAGCCCTGCGTTCGAAGCCCGGGTTTGCGGTGGTCACGATCCTCATCCTGGCCCTCGGGATCGGCGGCACCACGGCGATGTTCAGCGTCGTGAACGCCGTGCTTCTCCGGCCCCTTCCGTTCCCGCAGGCCGACCGCCTCGTGATGGTCTGGGAGGATGCGTCGGGCATCGGGTTTCCCCAGAACACGCCGGCCCCCGGCAACTTCCAGTCGTGGAGGTCGCAGGCAACGCTCTTCGAAGGCATGGCGGCCGCCGACGAGCGCGCCTTCAACCTGACCGGCGACGGCGAGCCGGAGAAGGTGGAGGCCCGCGGCGTGACCGCCGGCTTCTTCGACGTGCTCGGTGTCGCGCCGGCGCTCGGTCGCGCGTTTCGATCCGACGAGGACGCTCCTGGTGCCGGTGCGGTGGCGATATTGAGCGACGGCCTCTGGCGTCGCCGTTTCGGTGCCGACCCGGCGGTGCTGGGGCGGGCCCTTCTCCTGAACGGGGAGCGCTTCGAGATCGTCGGTGTCATGCCTCGCGGGTTCCAGTTCCTGGAGAGCTACGTCGGGCTGTGGGTGCCGGCTGCCCGCACCGCCGAGGAGGAGGCCAGCCGGACGTCGCACTACCTCACGGTCGTCGGACGGCTCCAGGCGGGCGTGCGCCCCGCGGAGGCGCAGGCCGAGATCGAGCGGATCACGAGCGGGATCGCCGCCGACTTCCCCGACCAGGCCGTCGGCCTCAAGGCTTTCGTCCTGCCCCTCCGCGAACAGCTCACCGCGGCCGCTCGGCGTCCTCTCCTCGTGCTGTCCATCGCCACCGCGGCCGTGCTGCTCATCGCCTGCGCCAACGTCGCCGGGCTGCTCCTGGCGCGGGCGGCGGCCCGGCGCCGCGAGATCGCGGTGAGGGCCGCCCTCGGGGCCGGGCGCGGGCGCATCGTGCGCCAGCTCCTGACCGAGAACCTCCTCCTGGCGGCGCTCGGTGTGCCGCCGGGCCTCGTCGTCGCCCTCTGGAGCCTCACGCTCCTGGAGCCTCTCGTGCCCTCCGGTCTCACCCTCGCGTCGCGCCCCGAGATCGACGCCGCCGCGCTCGCCTGCGCCCTCGGTGTGTCCCTGGTCACGGGCCTCCTCTTCGGCCTCGCGCCGGCCCTCCACGCCGCCACCGCGGACCTGAACGGGGCGCTGAAGCAGGGTGCCAGGGGCGTCTCGGGCGCGGGCCCCCGGCGCTGGAGGAGCGCGCTCGTGGTGGCGGAGGTCGCCACCACGCTCGTCCTTCTCGTCGGAGCGGGTCTCCTCATGCAGACGCTCTATCGCCTGCGTTACGCCGACGTCGGCTTTCGATCCGAACGGGTCCTGACGTTTCGCACGACGCTGCCCAGCCCGAAGTACGACGCGGCCGAGAAGCGATGGGCCTTCTACGAGGACGTCCTGGACCGCGTCGCGCACCTCCCCGGCGTCGTGTCCGCCGGCTACACGACCTCGGTGCCCCTCGAGTGGAAGGGCGGGACGAACGGCTTCGTCCTGGAGGGCGTGCCGAGGGAGCCCGGGGTGTCCTACGACGCGAACCATCGGCAGGTCAGCCGGAGGTATCTCGAGACCATGGAAGTTCCCTTGCGGAGGGGACGCTACTTCGGCTCCGCCGATCGCGCGCGGACGCAACCGGTCGCGATCGTCAACGAGACCATGGCTCGGCAGTATTGGGGCCAGGAAGACGTCGTCGGCAAGCGCCTTCGGGTCGGCGGGTCGGACGAGAGCCCCTGGATCACCATCGTGGGGGTCGTCGGAGACGTCCGCCAGATGGGCCTCGACGTGGCGGTCAAGGCCGAGATGTACTTCCCCCTGGAGCAGGTACCCGACCAGCCGTGGTTCACCCCGAGAGACCTCGTCGTGCGCACCGCGATCGAAGGGACGGCCCTCGTTCCGGCGGTCAAGCGCGAGATCCAGGCCGTCGATCCCGAGCAGCCGGTCTCGAACATCCGCAGGATGGACGAGATCCTCGACGAGGAGGTGGCCCCCCGGCGGCTCGGCGCGGCCCTCATCGGGATCTTCGCGGCTCTCGCCGTGACCCTGGCCGCCCTCGGGATCTACGGGCTCCTCTCCTACTTCGTCGAGCAACACTCCGGCGAGATCGGCGTGCGTCTCGCGCTGGGGGCCACCGGGGGGGACATCCTGAGGCTCGTGCTGCGCCAGGGGATGGCCCTCGCTCTCATCGGCGTGGGCCTCGGCGCCGCCCTGGCCCTGGCCGCGGGCCGGCTCCTCTCGAGCCTGCTCTACGGCGTCGCCGCCGCCGATGCCGGGACGCTGGGCGCGGCTGCCGCCCTCCTCACGGCGATGACCGTTGTCGCGTGCTACCTTCCCGCGCGGCGAGCGACCCGCGTCGACCCGCTCGTCGCCCTCCGATCCGAGTAGGAGAGCCTCGCGTATACTCCGCGAGGTCGATGCGCCGTCTTGCCTGGGCGTTCTTCGTCCTCGCCGTTCTCGGGGCCGTGGGGTTCGCGTTCCTTCGCCCTCGCGATCGGCCGCTCCCCGCCGGCGTCGCCGGCACGCTCGTCTTCGTGAGCGATCGCGATGGCATCGACTCCCTCTACACCCGCCGCCTTCCCGCGGGGCGCGACGAGCGCCTGACGTTCCTGAACGAGCCCGTGCGGGAGCCGGCCGTCTCCCCCGACGGGCGGCGGGCGGCGTTCTCGATGGGCGGGCGGATCGGCGTCGTGTCTCTCGCCAGCGGCGACGTTCGATTCCTGACCCTTGGCGTGGACTGGCTGGACGCCTCCCCGTCCTGGCGCCCCGACGGCCAGGCCCTCGTCGTCTCCTCACGTCACCCGGGGGACGCCAACGCCGACCTCCATCTGCTCCTGTCCCTCGATGCCGGAGCGGGGCAGTCGGAGCGACGCCCCATAACGATCACGCCCGGCCTCGACGAAGAGGCGCCGATATTCGGCCCCGACGGCTCGTTCGTGGTTTTCGTCCGGCAGGACAACGTCGCGCGGATCGATCTTTCCGACGGCCGCGCGCGCCGCATCACCGGGGGGTTCCGCCGCATGCGTGAGCCGCGCTTCCTCTCCTCGGGGCGTCTCGTCGCCCTCTGGACGCTGGAGAAGCAGTACGGTCTCGACGTGATGGACGCCGACGGCAAGAACCGCGAGACGCTCTCGCAGGGATCCACGTACTACCGCACCCTGAGGCCGTCCCCCGACGGCCGCTTCCTTGCCGCGACCTACACGTTCGACCTCGGGTTCCATCTCCTGGAGGCCCTGCGCCTTCGCCCGACCGAGGAGGTGCATCTCCTGGACGCTGCCGGGCGCCCCGCGGCCGTGCTGGCGCGCTCCTGGCGCCACGCAAACCACTCGCCGGACTGGGCGCATTGACGCCTCGAGCCTTGGAGTATCATCCGACCGCGTAAGGGAGGTGGCGCGACATGGCGGTCTGCCCGGAGTGCGAGGCGGATATCGAGATGGACGAGTACGACGTCGACAAAGGGGAGATCATCAGCTGCCCCGAGTGCGGCATCGACCTCGAGGTCGTCGGCCTCTCGCCCCTGGAACTCGATCTGGCGCCCCAGGAGGAGGATGATTGGGAGGAGTGAAGGAAGCCGCCCTCGACCGCATCCTCGTCGAGATGGAATCGGTGGTCGTCGCGTTCAGTGGGGGCGTCGACAGCGCCTATCTGGCCGTGCGCGCCCACCGGGCCCTCGGCGCGCGATCCCTGGCCGTGACGGCCGACTCGGAGTCGCTCTCGGGCGCCCAGCGGGATCTGGCGACGGACCTCGCGACGCGCTTCGGCTTCCCCCATCGCGTGATCCGCACCTCGGAGCTCACGGATCCGCTCTACGTCCGCAACGAGGCCGATCGCTGCTACCGCTGCAAGACCGAGCTCTTCCGCCACCTCGTGCCGCTCGCCGCGGCCGAGGGGTTCCGCCACGTCGCCTACGGCCTCATCGTGGACGACCTCGCCGACTTCCGGCCGGGCCACCGGGCCGCGGCCGAGGCCGGCGTTCGGAGTCCTCTCGCGGAGGCGGGGCTCGCGAAGGACGACGTCCGGGCCCTTTCGAAAGCCATGGGCCTTCCGACCTGGGACCTGCCCGCCTCCCCCTGCCTCTCGTCGCGCATCCCGTACGGGACGCCGGTGACCATCGAGGCGCTCCGCCTCGTCGAACGCGCGGAAGACGCGGTGCGGGAGCTGGGCTTTCGCGAGTTCCGGGTGCGCCACCTGGGAGCCTCGGCGCGGGTCGAGATCGCGGCCGGCGAGATGGCGCGACTCGCCGATGCCGGCCTTCGGGAGGCCGTGCAGGCCGTGGTGAGGGCTGCGGGCTACGAGAGCGTGGTCGTCGACCCCGAGGGCTACCGCCGCGGGCGCCTCAACGAAGCCCTCCGAGTGATCCCACAAGCCTGAGTCTGAGGTATCATCGACTGTTCGTTGGAAGTGGAGGGTTCTCATGTTTGGTCTCGGTTTTCCCGAGCTGCTTCTCATCCTCATCATCGTCATCGTCATCTTCGGGAGCAGCCGCATCCCCGAGCTGGGGAAGGGTCTCGGTGAGGGGATCCGCAACTTCAAGAAGGGTATGAGGGGCGACGAGGACGAGAAGAAGCCCTGACGGCACCATTGGAGAGGTGATGCAATGCAAAAGTCGGCCCTGTTCGTAGCGCTCGTCGCGGTCGTGACCGTCGCCGGTTGTCACGGGAACCCGAAGCCGGCTCCCCAGAACGCACGGCCCACCGCGCCCTCGACGCCGCCCCTGGCACCGCCGCCCTCGGCTCCGGACGTCGCGCCCCAGACGGACGAATACGCGAAGGTGAAGGGGATGTCTCCCGACGAGATCGATCGGCTGGGCCTCCTGGCCGACGTCCACTTCGACTTCAACAAGGCCGACATCCGCGACGTGGACCGCGCCGTCCTCACGAAGAACGCCGACGCCTTGAAGAAGTTCGATTTCCTCAAGATCACCGTCGAGGGGCACTGCGACGACCGGGGCACCGTGGAATACAACCTGGCGCTGGGGGATCGGCGGGCGAAGGCCGCCAACGACTACCTGGTCTCCCTGGGCGTCCCCCGGGACCGCCTGAAGGTCGTGTCCTACGGGAAGGAAGTTCCCGTCTGCCAGCAGCAGACCGAGGAATGCTGGGCTCGAAACCGCCGTGCGCGGTTCACGGTCACGGGCAAGACGGCCGGCCGCTGACGCGCCGCGGCACCCGTGCCGCAACGACGATTCCGGGGAAGGGCGAGTGCCCGCAAGTGTTGGTGTGTCTTGACTCTTCCCCGGCTTTATCTTCTAATGCGCGCGATCCCGTGAGGAGCCTTCCCCACACCTCAGCGCGTCCATGACCGACAAGCCCGAGGCCAAATCCGAGCTCGTTCCGGAGCTCAAGGGACGGATCGGCAAGTACGACATCGTCAAGCCCCTGGGCAAGGGCGCCATGGGCATGGTCTACCTGGCCCACGACACGATCCTGGAGCGCGACGTCGCCCTCAAGGTCATGGTGGCCCAGATCGCCGACGACCCCGAGCTGAACCAGCGCTTCGTCCGGGAGGCCAAGGCCGTCGCGAAGATGACCCACCCGAACGTCGTGAATGTCTTCGACCTCGGGAACCACACCGACGGCTCGCCCTTCATCGCCATGGAGCTGCTCAAGGGGCAGGATCTCCAGAAGGCGATGCGGACGCCGCCGCCCATGTCCCTCGACCGGAAGGTGGCCATCATCGTCCAGGTGCTGGCCGGCCTCGCCCACGCCCACCAGGCGGGCATCGTCCACCGCGACATCAAGCCCGCCAACATCTTCATCAATCACGACGGCACGGTGAAGATCATGGACTTCGGCGTCGCGCGTCTCACGAGCGCCTCCATGACGGGCACCGGGAACATCGTGGGCACGGCGGACTACATGTCCCCCGAGCAGGTGAAGGGGGCGAAGGTCGACGGCCGCAGCGACGTCTTCAGCGTCGGCTGCATGCTCTACGAGCTCCTGGCGGGGCGCCGCCCTTTCCACGCCGACAACCTCATGGCGATCTTCTACAAGATCACCCACGAGGAGGCGAACTTCGAGGCCATCCCAGCGGGGCCCGACTACGACGCGCTGATGCCCCTCCTGAAGAAGGCGCTCGCCAAGAACCTCGAGGATCGCTACCAGACGGCCTACGATTTCGCGGTGGACCTCCGGGAGTACCTCCAGGCCCACGCCGTATCGGCCTCCGGCCAGCACGCCCTCGAGGGGCTCGTGGACCTGGAGGCGCCTCCGACGAGCCCGCCGCAGCCGATGACCGACGCCTCGGGGCCCACGCTGGTGGAGGGGGACACCCCCTCGCAGGCGTCGACCCACGTCTCGCCCGGGACTGTCGACCTCGGGTCGGGGCGCACGAAGGCCCGCCCGGGGACCGGGACGGTTCGCGGGGCGGCGACCGTGGTCGGACCCACGGGCGCCACGAGGACCGGCGGGGCCGCGACGGTCAGCGGCACGGCCGCCACGCGCGTCGTGCCGTCGGCGTCGGCCCGCCCGGCCGCGCGCCCCATGCCGGCGCCGGTCCGGAGCACCCCCACGGGGCTGTACGTCGTCGTCGGCATCCTGGGCGTTTGCGTCGTGGGCATCGGCGGGTTCCTCGTCTACAAGAACCTGAACCCGCCCGTCGTCGCCTCCCCGTCGCCCGTCCCCACGGCACCTCCCGAGACGACCCCACCTCCGCCCTCCACCACGCTGGCTCCTCCGCCAACGGCCGCGCCCCCTCCGACGCTGGGCGCCGTCGAGGGGAAGGCCGCGGCCGCGATCCGAGCGGCCGACCAGGCGTTCAAGCAGGGGGAATACGACCGCGCGGTCGCCCAGGCCCAGTCGGCGCTGCGAGAAGATCCCTCGAACGCGACCGCACAGAAGGTCCTCGGCAATGCCCAGAAGGGACAGGAGGCGGCCGGGCACTTCCGATCCGCGGAGTCCGCCTTGAGCCGCAGCGACTTCGCCGCGGCCCAGACCGAGGCCGAGGCCGGCCGCGCGGCGGCCCCCTGGGACACGCGCGGGACGCAGCTCATACAGCGCATCCAGGACGCCGACCAGCGGGCGCGCCAACAGGCCCAGCAGCAACAGCAGCAACAGACGCAGCAGAAGCTCGCGGCGCAGGTCAACGACCTCCTCGGCAAGGCCGACGCCGCCGTGAGCGACCAGAAGTTCGACGCGGCGATCTCGCTCTTCGATTCCGTCCTGAGCCTCGATCCCCAGAACCAGCGGGCGATCCTCGGGAAGAGCAGCGCCGTGGGCGCGCGGGCACTGGCCCAGGCGGGGCAGTCGGGGACCCGACCCGCCGTGGGGAAGGCGTTCGTTCCCGGCAAGACCCAGGCCCAGAGTCCCGATGCCGGGGCTTCGGGCGGCGTACCCGGCTTCGAAGAATCGGCCGGCGTCCAGGTCAAGAAGGGGACACAGGCTGCGGAGCTTGCCCGGCAAGATCAACTTCGAGGTGGACCCGGCGTCGGTGAAGCCCGGCGACCGCTTCACCATCCGCGTCTCGCTCCTCAACGAGGGGAACGCGCCGATCCAGGTGAAGGAGATGATCGTCGCGTCGACGCTGAACGGGCGGCGGCAGAGCGGCGCGGTGCCTCCACTGGTCAAGGAGGTGGCGCCGCAGCAGAAGGCCACCCTCCGCGAGTTCCCGGACGTCTGGAAGGAAGAGACCACGTCGTGGACCATGGAGGTGGTCGTGAAGACCGTCCGCGGCGAGACGTACAAGAACCAGGTCACCTGGAGGTAGGGTGCTCATGAGGACTGCGCTCGTCTTCGTTGCGGCCTTCGGCCTTCCCCTCGTGGCGTCGGCGGACGACGCTCCGGTCGTGGACCATCAGCCCGTGCCCTGCACGCTCCCCGGCAAGGCCGATCTCCCTCTGCGCGAGCGTGAGCGACGACAACGAGGTCGCCAAGGCTCGCATCTACTTCCGCCGCGCCGGCGAGGACTTCTACAACTTCGTCGACATGCAGTTCGGCGGGACCAGCTACTGCGGCACGCTCCCGGCGCCCCTCGAGGGCAAGGTGCTGGCCATCGAGTACTACATCCAGGCGGTGGACAACGCCTACCAGCCGACGCGCACGAGCACCTTCCAGATGAACGTCCAGGCCGAAGGCGTCTGCGAGTTCCCGCCCATCGAGAAGGACGCCGCCCGTGCCGCCTCGATCAAGGTCTTCGCAACCCACAAGAAGCAGGGGAAGAAGCTCGACGAGGCGTTCTCGAGCTCCGGCGTCACCTTTGTGCCGATCGCCCCGCCGAAGTAGCCGCCTCTCCACCGCCCGGGCGGCGGGAACCTGCCTCGTCTGGCTGACGACCCTCGCGCCCCTTGCGCAGGCCGAGGTGCGCTTCGAGGTCGCGGGCACGGTCGAAGGAACCGACGACGAGCTGCAGGTCCACGTCCGCCTGCGGAATGGGGGGGACTCGCCGGCCACGACCCTCTCGGTCGAGGGGGAGCTCCTCGGCAACACGGCGCGGGCGCAGCTCGAGGCGGGCGTCGCGGTCGAGGCCTCCGGCGAGGTCGTCCTGAAGTTCCCGGCCGGCGCCACGCGAGCGGGCGTCCACCCCCTGAATCTCATCCTCGACTACCAGTGGCCCGGCCCTCGGGGACCCGTGGCCGTCAGCCAGCGTGCCTATCTCCTCCTGGGTCTCGGAGGCGTGGCCGAGCCCACGGTCCGGCTCTCCGTCCGCGACGCTCGAATGGACTACTCGGGCGTTGTGAACGTCGGCGTCGAGAGCACCGACGGCTCGCCGCATTCGGTCCGGCTGCGTCTCCTGGGACCCCGGGGATTCCGTGCCGACGCCCCGGCGGACGAGGTCCAGGTCCCCCCGCGCGGCACGATCGAAGTGCCGGTCCGGGTCTTCCGCGGCACGCTCCCCTGGGAGTCCCGACAGGGCGTCCTCGCGCTCGCCGAGGTGACCGACGGGCCCCTCGCGAGCGCCGCTGTCGCCAGCGCAACGGTGGACGTGGGTCCCGACCCGGCGTGGATGCCCCGGCTCAGAAGGCCCCTGCTCCTCGGCCGTGATCGTCCTGTTCGGCGTCGCCGCGTGGGTCGAGGTACGGCGCCGCATCGGCTGATCCTCCTGCGCCCGCCGAGGCCCGCCTGTGCTAGGCTGTCGGCGTCGTCTTCCAGGAGAAAGCCAAGTCGAAGGAGGAAGACCGTGGATATCCTCAATGCCTTGTTCCGGTGGCTGCACATCCTGGCCGGGATCATCTGGATCGGGATGCTGTACTTCTTCAACTGGGTGAACGGACCCCTTCAGGCGACCCTGGACGGACCCACCAAACAGAAGGTCGTTCCCGAGCTCATGCCGCGCGCTCTCTTCTGGTTCCGCTGGGGAGCGGCCTGGACCTGGATCACCGGCGTGCTCCTGCTGCTGCTCGTCTACTACCACGGCGGCATCATGTTCGACGGAGACGGCGGATGGAGCGCGGGAGCCATCGCGATCGTCGCGCTGACGTTCCTCGCGCCGTTCCTCTACGACGCCCTCCACAAGAGCCCGCTCGGCAAGGACCCGAAGGTCTTCGGCTCGATCGCCTTCGTGCTGTCGGCCGTCTTCCTCGTCCTTGCGGCGAAGTGGGGGGGCCTCAGCTACCGCGCCTTCAACATCCACCTGGGGGCGCTCTTCGGCAGCACCATGGCGTTCAACGTGTGGTTCCGGATCTGGCCGGCGCAGAGGCAGATCATCACCGCCGTGAAGAACGGCACGCCTCCCGACGCGGCCCTCGTGGCGCTGGGCGGGGCGCGCTCGCGCCACAACGTCTACATGTCGGTGCCTCTCCTTTGGACGATGATCAACCAGCACCACGTCACGGTGCCGGCGGCGCTCGGGATTCCCGGGGACCTGGCCTTCGTCCTGCTCCTCGTGGTGATCGGCCTGGCCTGGCACATCGTGTGGCATCTCTACAAGAAGGCCCCGAAGGTCAAGGGGTTCTAGTCGTCATTGAGCAAGGGGGGTGCTGCGCCGCACCCCCCTTGAACCCCCCGCTCGCTCGTCAATGTAAGGAAGGGGGCGCTACGCCGCGCCCCCTTCAACCCCCGCTCGCTTCGCGCGAGTGAATCGCGCTCGCTCGCCGCCGGACCAGATCGATCGTGCCGCCGCGCTGTCCCCGACGCCCGTCCCAAATCCTCTTGACAGCTGTCGCACCCACGACCTATGGTGTACCGGGAATGGAGAAGCCCAAGGACTACTACAGGCTCCTGGGCGTTCCGCGCTCGGCTACGGCGGCCGCCATCAAGAAGGCCTTTCGGAGACTCGCCAAGCAGTACCACCCCGACGCCGGTCCCGGCTCCGCTCCCGAGGTCTTTCACGAGCTCCAGGCCGCCTACGAGGTCCTCACCGACGCCGACCGCCGGCGACGCTACGACGAGACGCTCGGCCAGATGGAGCGCAATCACTTCGAGCCCCTGGCGTGGTCGTTCGTCCGGAGTCCCGCCGTCGGCGACCTCCGGCGGCCCGTCCGGCCGGGGAGCCTGAGCGGCGAGATCCTCCTGACCCAGGTCGAGGCGGCGGCGGGGGGCGTCCTTCCGCTCGACGTGCCGGTCGAAGCCCTCTGCCCTTCGTGCGAGGGGACGGGCGGGTTCGTCTTCGACTGCCCGCGCTGCGGCGGGGACGGGAAGGTCGAGAAGAGGTTCCCCGTCCCCGTGCGCATACCGGCGGGCATCCGCGACGGCGCCGTCTTCCAGGTCGCCGTCGACGATCCGGCCGTTCTCTCGATCCTCCTCACCGTTCACATCCGGGCGCTCTAGGCGCGCGCCGTTTTGCGCTGCGCCGCGGTCAACCGATAATCGTCGTCCCATGAACGAAGACGCGATCCGCAAGATCGCCGCCGAGAGCATCGCGCTCAAGCAGCGCTTCTTCGCGGAGAACGCACCTTTGCTCGTCGAGGTCGGGCGCCGGATGACCGAGTGCCTCCGGTCGGGGGGGAAGGTGCTGACCTTCGGCAACGGCGGTTCAGCCGCCGATGCGCAGCACCTCGCCGGGGAGCTGGTGGGGCGGTTCCTGCGCGATCGGCCGGGGCTGCCGGCCCTCGCCCTCACCACGGACCCGTCGGTGATCACGGCCATCGGCAACGACATGGGGTACGACGCGATCTTCCGCCGACAGGTCGAGGCCCACGGGAAGGCGGGGGACGTCGCGATCGGAATCTCGACTTCAGGTCGGTCCCCCAACGTCGTCGAGGCCCTGCGCCTGGCCCGCACCCACGGCCTCCTCACCATAGGCATGACGGGCGGCGGCGGCGGGCGGCTGGGCGGCCTCGTGCACTACCTGATCGACGTTCCCCATCACGAGACGGCCCGCATCCAGGAGGTCCACGGGATGGTGGTCCACGTGCTCTGCCAGTTCGTCGAAGAGGCCATGGCTCATTGAAGGCGAAGCGGCGGCCGCGCCCCGTTCCTCTCGACCTCGCCGGTGTCCGCACCTACCCCCTCGCGTCCCGCAAGAGCAAGGTCAGCCTCCGCGACTTTGCCCGGCCCCACGTCCGTGGCGGGAGCACCGCCCGGTTCCTGGCGTCCCTTCCCCGCATCCTCGGGGGCGAAACGCTCCGCGCCCTGGCCGCCGACATCCGGCGCGGCCGCGCCCGGCGCAAGCCCCTCGTCTGGGGGCTCGGCGCCCACGTGATCAAGGTGGGTCTCTCGCCCCTTCTCATCGATCTGATGGAGAAGGGATTCGTGACCGGGCTGGCATTGAACGGCGCGGGGATCGTCCACGATTTCGAGCTGGCCGTGGCGGGCAAGACGTCGGAGGACGTGGCCGCGGGGCTGGGTTCGGGCGAGTTCGGCATGGCCCGCGAGACGGGAGAGCGGCTGAACCGCGCCATCGTGGCCGGAGATCGGGACGGCCTGGGTCTGGGCGCGGCGGTGGGCCGCCATATCTCCGAGAGCCGGCCGAGACACTCGGGCGTGAGCCTGTTGGCGGCGGCGTGGCGTCTCGGACTGCCGGCCACGGTCCACGTGGCGATCGGGACCGATATCGTCCACATGCACCCGGCCTGCGATCCGGGCGCCGTGGGGCGCGCGACGCATCTCGACTTCCGGATCTTCGCCGGCCAGGTCGCGCGGCTGGGCGGTGGCGGTGTCTACCTGAACGTCGGCTCGGCGGTTCTCCTCCCCGAAGTGTTCTTGAAGGCCGTGACGCTGGCGCGAAACCTCGGCCACGAGCTCCGCGACTTCGCGACGGCGAACCTGGACTTCATCCAGGGGTATCGGCCGGCGACCAACGTCGTCTCTCGTCCGACGCGCGGCGTGGGGCGCGGATACAGCCTCACCGGCCACCACGAGATCCTGGTCCCGCTCCTCGCCGCTGCGCTGATCGAAGGGCGGTAGGCGGCTACTCGTACCGCAGGGCTTCGATCGGATCCTGCCGCGCGGCCTTCAGCGCCGGCCACATCCCGAACACGAGGCCCACGAGGGTCGAGACCCCGAAGCCGAGGGCCACGGACCACGGGGGCGCCGCGGCCTGGAAGTCGAGAAGCACCCGCGCCAGCAGCGCGGCCCCCAGGCCGAAGGCGATTCCGAGGGCCCCGCCGAAGCCCGTGAGGGTCACGGCCTCGACCAGGAACTGCGTCGCGATGTCGCGTCGCGTCGCCCCGAGGGCCTTCCGCAGGCCGATCTCCCGGGTTCGCTGCGTGACGTTGACCAGCATGATGTTCATGACGCCGACGCCGCCCACCACGAGGGCGATCCCGGCGATCACCAGCATCGCCGCGGCCACGCTCCCGGTGATCTGCTGGAAGTTCCGGAGCTGGCCCTCGCTCGTGAAGATGGCGAAGTCGTTGGGCTGGTTCGGGCGCAGGCCGCGCCGCGCCCGCAGGATCGCCGTCTCCTCGTCGATCAGCGCCTCGTAGTCCTCCGGCCGCCGCGGCACCGTCGCGATGTGGATGGTGTCGAAGCCCCCGTTCTTCACCTCGGGGAACTGCTCGTCGAAGGTGGAGATGGGGATCGCCACGAAGTTGTCGTTGCTGCCGCCGAAGAGGCTCGACCCCTTGTTCTCGAAGAGGCCGATCACGTGGATACGCCCTGGCCGTTGACCGTCAGCTCCTGGCCGATCGGGTCGCGGTGGGGATAGAGCGCGTCGGCGACATCGGTGCCGATGATGCAGACGTGGGCCGCGTGGGAGAGGTCGGCCTCGGTGAGGAAGCGGCCGTCCTGGATGAAGTGGGTGTTGGCCTCGGAGTAGTCGGGGTTCGTTCCCACGAGGAGGGGCGCGTTGGCCTCCTGGCGGCCGGAGCGCACCAGAACGTTGTTGAACAGGTACCGCTCCTGGGAGACGGCGGCCACGAGCTTCGAGAGGCGCTTCAGGGCGCGGGCGTCCTCGATGGTGAGGTCGCGCCGGTTGCGCTGCTCCTCGGGGAGGTTCCCCGGGCCGAAGCGCGGCTCGAACTTCTGGAACTGCACCAGGTGGGTCCCGAAGGCGGTGAAGGTGCTCACCACCTGGTTGTTGAAGCCCACGACGAAGCTCACCATCATGATGACGGTGGCGACGCCCGCCATCACGCCGAGGAGCGTGAGGAAGCTTCGCAGCTTCTGCGCCTGGATCGCGCCGATGGCGAAGGCGACGTTCTCGAGCCACGAGACCCTGAAGAAGCGCGATCGCATCACTCCACCCGCAGGGCGTCCACGACGGGCAGGTTGGAGGCGCTGCGGGCGGGCCAATAGCCGGCGGCCAGGCCCACGCCCACCGAGAGGACGATCCCCGCGAGGACGATCGGCATCGTCACCTGGGCGGGGAAGTCCAGGATCCCGCGAACGCCGAAGGCCGCTCCCGCGCCGATCGCGACGCCCACGAACCCGCCGGCGAGCGAGAGGAGCGCCGCCTCGAGGAGGAACTGCCGCCGGATGTCGCGCTTCCGGGCCCCGAGGGCGAGCCGCACGCCGATCTCGCGGGTCCGCTCGACGACGGCCGACCAGCATGATGTTCATGATGACGATGCCGCCCACGCCCAGGGAGACCGAGGCGATGAGGAGGGACAGCATGAAGGCGGCGGCCGAGATCTGCGCCCAGAGGGTCTGGAGGCTCTCGGCGGTGACGATGCCGAACGGGTCGGGGGCGCGGAAGGCGGTGTGGCGCAGGGCGCGCATCACGGCCCGCACCTCGTCGACGGAGGCCTCCAGCCTCTCGACGCCCCCGCGCGCCTTCACGAGCACGTTGAGCGACGTCGCGGGTGCCGAAGGTCCGCCGGTAGGCCTGGATCGGGATGAAGACCTGGCTGTCGCGGCTCTGCCCGAGGGTGCGTCCCTGCTTCGCCAGCAGGCCGACGACGCGGTACGGCGCGCCCCCGACGAGGACCGTCGCGGCCCACCGGATCGAGCTGGGGGAAGAGCTCGTCCTTGATGTCCCAGCCGACGACGGCGAGGGCCTGGGCCGTCTCGTCCTCGCCCTCCACGAAATATCGCCCCGACGCGAGGTCCAGGCCCACCATGGCCGCCGTAGCTGGCCGTGGTCCCGTGGATCTGGACGTCGGCCAGCCGGTGTTCGCTGGAACTTCACGGCCGAGTTGCCCGACGGCTTCGGCGGCCACCTGCTCCGCCTGCTGGAGGAGCCCCGCAAGGCTCTCGTAGTCGTGCCAGTCGATGTCCCGTGCGCTTGAGGGCGTCCAGGAACTCCTCGCGGCTCCGGATGATCCCGAACTTCGTCACGACGAACACGTCGGGGGCGAGGGAGATCACCTTCTCTCGAACGTAGGCGTTGAGGCCCGTGATGACCGAGACGACGCCCACGAGCGTCGCGACGCCGATGATGATGCCGAGCAGCGTCAGGAAGCTGCGCAGGGCGTGGGCCCGGATGGCCCGGAAGGCTTCGCGCGCCAGCTCCTGAAGCGGCAAGGGGCGTTCCCTAGCTCGGCCGGCCGGGGGCGCCCTTCTTGGGCTTCTCGAGCTGGACGGCGTCTCCCGGCTTGAGCGAGCGCAGGGCCTTGAACGGCCCGGTGATGAGGCTCTCGCCGCCCTTCAGACCCGTCGGTCACCTCGGTGGACAGCTCGCCGAGGAGCCCGGTCTTGATCGCCTGGAAGCGCGCCTTGCCCTCCGTCCATCAGGTAGACGCCCTCTTCCTCGCGGGGCGCCCCGGGCTTGGGCGTCTCGCCGGGCTTGCGCTCCACGTCGCGCACGACCAGCGCCTGGAGCGGGCACGACCAGGGCCTGGGCGCGGAAGCCGGTCAGGATGTCCGCCTGGACCGACAGGCCCGGCTTCACGTCGGCGGGCGGGTTCTTGATCTGGATCTTGACCTTGAACTTGATGGCTTCGTTCTGGGTGCCGGTCTTCGACGATGGGGCTGTTGCCCGACCTCGGTCACGATGCCGTCGAAGGTCCGGTTCGGGTACGCGTCGACCCGGATCCGCGCCTCCTGGCCGAGCTTGACCGCGGGGATCGACGTCTCGTCGACCTCCATCTCGGTCTCGACGACCGACATGTCCGAGACGGTCAGGAGGACGGTGCCCGGCTGGTTCAGGACGCCGATGACCGCCACCTCGCCTTCCTCGACGCGCTTGGCGGTGACGATGCCGTCGATCGGCGACACGACCGTGGTCTTGGAGAGCGTGTCGCGGGCCCCTTCGAACGTGGCGCGCGCCTGCTCGACGCGCCGCTCGGCGGCGAGCGCCGTGGCCTCGGCGGTCGCCAGCGCCGTCCGGGCGCGATCGAGGTCGGCGTTGGAGATGATGTTCGCCTTGTGGTTGTCCTCGGCGCGGCGGGCGTCGAGGCGCGCCTGGTCGCGGTTGGCGTGGGCGGACTCGAGGTCGCGGACGCAGGGCCTGCACCGAGGCCTCGCTGCTCCTCGCCGCGGCCCGCGGGTTCGCCGAGTCGATCTGGAGGAGGAGCTGCCCCTTCTTGACGACGTCCCCTTCCTTGACCGCCAGATCGCGTGACCTGCCCGGCGACGGTGGCCGAGATGTCGACCTTTCTCTGGGCCTGCACCTTGCCGTTGGCCGTGACCTTGGCCTGCAGGTCCTCGCGGCCGACGGCCGCCACCTGGACCTCGGTCGGCTCGGGGCCGCGGTGGAGGGCCCACCAGGCTCCGCCGGCGACGACGAGGGCGACCGCTCCCAGCAGCCACGCGTGCTTCCTCTTGACCCGCATCCGCGTCCGCCTCTGCGCCTGAGGAATGGTAACGGCAGTGACGTTCAAAGGGTGGACGTCATGGTTCCTCGCTTGCTATCGCTATTAAGGAGACGCACTCCCGGCTACACGGGACGTACGCCCCGCCGCCCCGTCGGGTTCCAATTCAAGTCGCTGGACGCCGGCCGGGCTCAACCCGTCGGCTGGGGGCGTCGGCTCAAAGGGGGTCCCTGCGGCTGCGGTCCCTGGAGCGCCTGCAGGGCTTCGGTCGCGGCGCCACGCACCAAGGGGTCGTCGTCGTCCCGTGCCCGTTCGAGGGCCGCGAGGATCGCGCCCTCGGCGCTCTTGAGGCTCCACAGGGCGATGACGGCGTCTCTCCGGATGGTGGCCCTCACGTTTCCCATGGCGCGCAGGAGGTGGGGGACGACGAGGCGCGCGACGTCGGGCCGAGCCGGCACGCTCTCCCAGGGCCGCACGAGCATCGGGTCCGTGCCGGTGTTCTCCTCGGCGCCTCTCAGGGCCAGCCGCATCTGCACGGCGTCGGCGTAGCGTCCCCCGGGGTCCTTGGCCAACGCCCGACGCAGGATCGGAAGCAGTGGCGCCGGGATCTGGCCATGATCCCCCTCGAAGGGCGGCGGCTCCTTGAGGTGCTTCATCATCACCTCGACGGGCGTGTCCGCGACGAAGGGGAGCTGCCCGGTGAAGATCTCGAAGAGCACGATGCCGAAGGAGTAGAGGTCGCTGCGGAAGTCGAGAGGCAGGTCGCGGATCTGCTCCGGGCTCATGTAGTGGGGAGAGCCGACCACGTGGCCGGTAATGGTGAGATCGTCTCCCGTCTCGGAATGCCACGCTTTCGCGATGCCGAAGTCCATGACCCTCACGACGCCCCTCGCGTCGCGCATGATATTCGCGGGCTTGAGGTCGCGGTGGATGACCCCCGCCTCGTGGATCGCCTTCAGGCCGGAGGCGACCTGGAACGCCACGTCGTATCCCTTGTCCCAGCTCATCGCGCCGCTCTCGCGGAGGACACGCTTCAGATCCAGGCCGTCGATCAGCTCCATGGAGATGTAGAGGAGGCCGAGGCCACGGTCCTCGCCGAACTCGTGGATCGCGCACACGTTCTTGTCGTGGATCTTTCGCGCGAGGCGAATCTCCGAGCGAAAGCGGCCCGACCTGCGCCCCGGTGTCGGCGCGGAGGACCTTGAGGGCGACGGCCTCGCCCAGGACCTGGTCCTGGGCCTTGAAGACGATCCCCATCCCCCCGGCGCCCACCTCCTCGAGGATGTGATAGCGCGAATCGACGACGCTCCCCGGACCGATGCCCGGGAGGGCCCCGCGGCAAGCGCCACACGTGCGTTCGTGGGTCTCGACGGAGGCCTGACAGTGTGGACAGATCATGGCGGACGGTTGGGAGCGACGATACCTCCCCTTGCCTCCGCCCTCAAGCCGCCGGCCGTGGCCTTCCGGCCGGCAGGTCCTTGACAGTGTCGCCGCGCCGCCCGTATCGTGCAGACGCTGCACGAGCTCACTCAATGGACGACCCGTCGAGCCGCAGCCGGGCGCGAACCGCCGGCCTCATCGAGGACCGACGCGCAGGGAGCCTTTCGTCGGCCGCGCGCGCGGAGATCGCGCGCCTCGAGTCGCTCCTGGAGCAGGCCCTCGCGGGGTCGGGCAGCCGTGGCTCTCTTGAGCGGCGACGCCGGCAGCGGCAAGACGGCGCTCGCCAACGAGATCATGCGCCGCGCCCGCCCGCGGGACCCAAACCTCGTGCTCTGCCGCGGCCGCTGCGTGGAGCAGTACGGGACGAGCGAGCCCTACTTGCCCTTCCTCGATGCCCTCGGGACGCTCCTCGTGGGCAGGGGTCGGGACACCATTCGGGAGCTACTCATCCGGTACGCGCAGACCTGGTGCGTGCAGCTCCCCGTCGGTTTGCCACCCGATTCCCAGGAGTCCCTGAGGCAGCGAACGATCGGAGCCACCAAGGAGCGGATGCTCCGCGAGATGGGGGACCTCGTGGAGGCCGCGGCCTCCGAGTCCCTCCTGCTCGCCTTCCTCGACGACGTGCAATGGATCGATTCCTCGAGCGCCGACCTGGTGCGCCACCTCGTCAATCGGATCGCACGGCAGCGGATCCTCCTCATCGGGACGGTCCGGCCCGCCGAGATGCAGGCCACGGAGCATCCCCTTCACGGCTTCCTCGCCGATCTCCGCACCCACAGGCTATGCCACGAGATCCAGCTCGGCCCGCTGGGCGTCCAGGACGTCGGCGACCTGATCGAGGCGCGCTTCACACCGCACCGTTTCCACCCCGCATTCGCCGGGCAGATCCACCATCGGACGGAGGGGCATCCGTTCTTCGTCTCGAGCCTCGTCCAGCTCCTCGTCGATCGCGGCGACATCGCGAGGGAAGGGGACGTCTGGACGGCGCGCAGCGACTCGAAGGCGGACTTCGACACCCCCGAGACGGTTCGGTCCCTCGTGCGCCGCAAGGTCCAGGCGCTGACCGACGAGGACCGCGTCGCCCTGCAGTACGCGAGCGTCATGGGGACGGGAGTTCCTTTCGACTCCACTCGCCCAGATCCTGGAAATGGACGAGCCGGTTCTCGAGGAGCGCCTCGACACGCCTCGACCGCGTCGCCCGCCTGATCGATACGCAGGGGGACGAGGAGCTTCCCGGCGGCAGCCTCGCGACCCGCTACCGCTTCACCCATGCCCTGTTCCAGGAGGTGATCTACGCGGACCTCGTGACCGCGCGCCGGACGCGGATGCACCAACAGGTCGGGCGCCAGCTGGTGGCCTGCTTCGGGAGCGAGACGACCCGCATGTCCGCGTCCCTCGCTCTTCATTTCGAGCGCGGGCGCGATTTCCAGGGAGCCATCGACTATCTCGTCCACGCCGCCGACAACGCGACTCGCCTGAGCGCTCACGGCCAGGCGGAGGAGCACTTCACCCGCGCCATCGCCCTGGTGGAGCGTCTTCCGCCCGAGGTGCGGGGCGATCGTCTTCTCGGCCTCCACCAGAAGCGCGGCGCCGCCCGCCTCTCCACCAGCCGGTTCGCCGACGCCGAGGAGAGCTTCGCGGCCATGCTCCAGCTGGCGCAGGCGCTGGCGAGACCGGCCATGGAGGGCGCGGCCCTGGCGGGGCTCTGCAACGCGCTGTTCTTCTCCCGCCGGATCGACGAGATGGCCGTCCGGGCCGTCCAGGCCCTCCAGGTGGCCGAGCGCGCCTGCGACAGGGACCTCCAGATCGAGGCGATCCTCGTCATCGCCCAGGTCTTGCAGGAGGACGGGAACCTCGGCGACTGCCGGCGCCTCCTCGACGAGGTCTTGCCTCGCGTCCTCGAGGGGCCCCATCCACGTCCGTCTCGCCGCGCTCGCGTACCGGGGAGTCGTTCACTACTGGCAGTCGGAGTACGCCCTGGCCGAGCAGAGGCTCACCGAGGCGCTCGCGCTGGCTTCGGAGCTCAGGGACTCGCTGATGGTCCTCATCGTTCTCCAGTTCCTGGGCCTCGCCCGGGCCAACCGGGGTCGCATCACCCAGGCCCTCGCGGCGTTGACGGAGGGAAAGGAGATGGGGATCCGCAACGGCGACCGTTTCTGGCTCTCGCGGCTCGCGAGCCACGTCGGCTGGATCCACCGCGAGCTGCAGGACTTCGACCAGGCCATCCGCCACGATCTCGATGGGCTCGCCATCGCCCGCGAGCATGGCGTCGCGTCGGCGGAGGCCAGCGCGCTCCTGAACCTGAGCCTCGACTACACGTGGGCCGGGCAGCTCGACCTCGCGGAGAGAGACCCTGGAGAGGATCGAGAGGGAGCACAGCGGCGCCGACTGGTTCGGTTGGCTCTACACGATCCGCCTCGAGAGCGCGCTCGCCGACCACTGGATGGCTCGCGGCGAACCGGAGCGAGCCGCGGGGCACGCGCGGCGTCTCCTGGAGATGGCGCAGCCACGGGGCGCCCGCACCTACGTGATCGCCGCCCACCGAGCGCTCTTCGAAGCCGCCCATGCCGCGGGCGACGCGACCTCGGTCGCGTCCCACGTGGACGCGGCGCTCGGCGAGCTTCAGCTGTTCCCCGCGACTCTCTATGCCTGGCGCCTCCATGGCGCGATCGGGAGGCTGCGGACCGCCATGGGAGACCGCGAAGGCGCTCGCGCCGCCTACGGCGATGCGGCAAGCGCCGCGCGCAAGCTCGCCGCCGGCATCGACGAAACGGACCTTCGCGACACGTTCCTCGGTTCGCCCGCCGTCCAGGCCATCCTTCGGAGCGAGGTCGGGGCATGACGGAGTCCCTGCGCCTCCGTGGCGACGTCGGGGGGGTCCGCAAGACCTTCCCCATCACGCGCACGGAGACCACCCTCGGCAGCACCGCCGACAACGACGTCGTCCTGCCGGTGCGGGGCGTCTCGCGCCGCCACGCGGTGCTGCGCCGGGACGACAACGGAGTGACCGTCGAGGACCTCAAGAGCCGCAACGGCGTCTTCGTGAACGGGGTCCGGGCGATGAGCGCACGCCTCGAGGCCGACGACGAGATACGTCTGGGCCCGGTCGTTCTCCGCCTCGAGGAACTGGATCCCGGTGACGCCGTCCTCAGCATCGCCATCGGTGGTAACGGTGTCCCGGGGCGAGTCCGCGGCCTTCCGTCCGGGGAGACCACGTCGGCGTCCGAGCAACCCGAGTCGGGACACGCGGCGACCTGGCTCAACGTCTTCGATGGTCTGCTCGAGAAGCTCACGATCCGGCCCGAAGCCGACGTTCCCGGGGCCCTCGCCCTGGTCCTGGCCGAGCTCGGCGCTCGCGGCGGCTGTGTATTCGAGTGGTGCGGCGAGGAGACCGTGGTCCTCATGGCTGCAGGCCAGGTCGGCGACCTGGGAAGCGTACAGGGCGCCGGCGCGGCGCGTCTCTTCGGCAGCGAGGGCCAGGGGGACGCTGCGATCACCTGGACGCTGCTCGGAGCGACGAGGGGGACGCACGGCCTGGCGCTCTGGGGCGACTTCAGAGGGCGCCATGCGAGCGAGAAGCCCCTGCGCACCCTGCTCCGCCTCTGGCAGCGGCTCCAGCCCGAGCCGGTACGCAAGCTGCAAGAGCCTTCCCCCGTGGGCCCGCAAGAGCTGACGTTCCCAACGGGGTACGTCCCCGGCGAGTCGTCGGCGATGCGCTCGCTCTACGGCCAGATGAAGCAACTGGTCCAAGGGGACCTGCCGGTCCTGATCCTCGGGGAGACCGGCGTCGGCAAGGAGCTGGTCGCGCGAGCGCTCCACGACTCGTCGCGACGCGTCAAGGGGCCCTTCGTCGCCGTGAACTGCGCCGCGATCCCGACCGACCAGCTCGAAGCGGAGATGTTCGGCGTCGCGAGGGGCGCGGCCACCGGGGTCATGGAGAGGCCCGGGAAGTTCCGGCTCGCGCAGGGAGGCACCCTCTTCCTCGACGAGATCGGCGACATGCCCCTCGAGCTGCAGACCAAGCTTCTGCGCGCCCTGCAGGAGAAGGAGATCCAGCCCCTCGGAGGCGCTCCGGTGCCCGTCGATCTCCGCGTCGTGACGGCCACCAACACGGATCTCGACCGGCGCCGGGAAGCGGGACGTTTCCGCGATGACCTCTATTTCCGCATCGCCGGCTACGCTCTCCACGTCCCCGCCCTGCGGGATCGGCGCGACGACATCCCGACGCTCGTCGAGTCGTTCCTGAGGGAGTTCGCCCGCGAGTGCCGCAAGTCCATTCGCGGGATCACCGTGAAGGCCCTCCGTGCGCTGACGGACTACCGCTGGCCCGGGAACGTCCGCGAGCTGGAGCACGAGGTGCGACGCCTGGCCTATCTCTGTCCCGCCGGCGAGGCCGTGGACTCGTCGATGTTGTCGCCCCACATCCTGGCACCGGCCCCCGTTTCCGACGGCGGGGACGGAGCCGAGGACGAGGATGATGACGACATGGACCTCGGCGCCCACCTCCAGAGGGTGGAGGAGCGGGTCGTTCGTCGCGCTCTCGCGAAGGCTGGTGGCAACCAGACGAAGGCCGCCAAGCTCCTGGGCATCTCGCGCAACGGCTTGGCGGACAAGATGCGGCGCCTCGGCATCGCCGACTGAGGCCCGGCGCGCGCTACCGGGCCGCGCGGCGAGCCGCGGCCTTGGGCAGCAGGTCCCTCAGGAACTGGCCCGTGTACGAATCCTTGACGGCGGCGACTTCCTCGGGCGTGCCGGTGGCGATCACCCGCCCCCCGGCGTCTCCTCCCTCGGGGCCGACGTCGATGACGTGGTCGGCGGTCTTGATCACGTCGAGGTTGTGCTCGATCACGACGACGGTGTTCCCGCCCCGGACCAGGCGGTCGAGGACGCCGAGCAGCTTCCGGATGTCCTCGAAGTGCAGGCCGGTCGTGGGCTCGTCGAGGATGTAGAGGGTCCGCCCCGTGGAGCGCTTCGAGAGCTCCCGCGAGAGCTTCACGCGCTGGGCCTCACCTCCCGACAGCGTCGGAGACGACTGGCCCAGGGTGATGTAGCCGAGGCCGACGTCGGCCAGGGTCTCCAGGGCGCGGCGGATCTGGGGGTGGTTCTTGAAGAGCGACAGCGCCTCGTCCACGGTCAGGTCCAGGACGTCGGCGATCGAAAGCGCGTTGTACTTGACCTGTAGAGTGGCCTCGTTGAAGCGTTTCCCCTGGCAGACCTCGCAGGGGACGTACACGTCGGGAAGGAAGTGCATCTCCACGCGCTTCACGCCGTCCCCCTCGCACGCTTCACAGCGCCCGCCCTTGACGTTGAAGCTGAAGCGCCCCGGCGTGTAGCCGTGCATCCGAGCCTCGGGGAGGAGCGCGAAGAAATCCCGGACGAGGTCGAAGAGCTTCGTGTACGTCGCGGGGTTGGACCGCGGCGTGCGGCCGATGGGGCTCTGGTCGATGTCGATGACCTTGTCGATCTCCGAGAGGCCCAGGATCTTGTCGTGGGCGCCCGGGATCACCTCGCTGCCGTGGAGGGCGCGGGCCACGGCGGGGTAGAGGATCTGGTTGACGAGGGTGCTCTTGCCGGCGCCCGACACCCCCGTCACGCACACGAAGAGGCCGAGAGGAAATGCCACCGTCACGTCCTTGAGGTTGTTCTCCTTGGCACCCGTCACGGTGATGGCGCGGCCGTCGCCCCGCCGCCGCTCCGTCGGCACCTCGATCCGCAGGTCCCCCGAGAGATAGCGTCCGGTCAGGCTCTCCTTCGATCGCGCCACGTCCCGCGGCGTCCCCGCCGCAACGAGCCGGCCGCCGTGGCGCCCTGCGCCCGGGCCGAAGTCGATGAGCCAGTCGGCCTCTTCCATGGCCTCGTGGTCGTGCTCCACGACGACGACGGTGTTGCCGATGTCGCGGAGGTGCTTGAGGGCCGCCAGGAGCTTCTTGTTGTCGCGCTGATGCAGGCCGATGGAGGGCTCGTCGAGGACGTAGATGACGCCGGTCAGCTCGCTGCCGATCTGGCTCGCGAGGCGGATCCTCTGCCCCTCGCCCCCCGAGAGCGACGGCGCCGGACGGTCCAGCGTCAGGTAGTTGAGGCCCACGTCCAGGAGGAACCGCAGGCGGGAGCGGATCTCCTTCAGCAGCTCGACCGCGATCTTCCCCTCGCTCCCCTTGAGGTCGAGGGTGTCGAAGAACGCGAAGGCATCGGCCACCGACAGGGCCGTCACCTCGGCGATGTTCTTCCCGGCGATCTTCACGCCGAGGGCTTCGGGCCGGACGCGCCGGCCGCCGCAGGCCGAGCAGGGGCGGTTGCTCAGGAACTTCTGGTAGTACTGGCGCATCTCCTCGGAGTGGGTGTCGCGCATGCGGCGCATCATCGAGTTGATGGCGCCCTCGTATCGCATCTTGAACGCGCCCGTGCCCCACGAGCCCTTGACCTGGATCCGGACCCGCTCGTCCCCGGTGCCATAGAGGATGACCTTGCGATGGGGCGCCGACAGGGCCTTCCACGGCTTGTTCAGGTCGATCCCGCGCTCGCGCGCCACGGCGCGGACGATGTCGGTGCCCCAGCTCGTCCCTTCCCCCACGGCGCCCAGCGGCTTCACCGCGCCCTCGTTGACCGAAAGGCTCGGGTTGGGAATGACGAGCTCCGGGTCCATCTCCATGCGCGTGCCGAGACCGGAGCAGTCGGGACACATCCCCTGGGGGGAATTGAACGAGAAGAGCTGCGGCGACGGCTCGGGGAACGAGATGCCGCAGTGATGGCAGGCCCGATGCTGCGACATGACCTTCTCGGGCTGTCCCTCCGGGGCCACGACGACGATGCCGCCCCCGTAGCGCAGCGCCGTCTCCACCGAGTCGTGGAGGCGCTGGGCCATGCCCGGCTTGGCGATCAGCCGGTCCACCACCGCGTCGATCGTGTGCTTCTTCTTCTTGTCGAGGCGGATCTCGTCCTCGAGGGTGAGCACGATCCCGTCGACGCGGACCCGGGTGAACCCCGCCTTCCGCACCTGCTCCACGACGTCGCGATGCTCGCCCTTTCTCTCCTTCACGAGCGGGGCCAGGAGAAGGAACTTGGTCCCGGCCGGAAGATCGGCGATCTCGTGGACGATCTGCTGCGACGACTGCTGTGAGACGGGTCGGCCGCAGTTGTGGCAAGTGAGGCGCCCGACGCGGGCCCAGAGGACCCGCAGATAGTCGTGGATCTCCGTGATGGTCCCCACCGTGGAACGGGGGTTGCCCGACGCCGCCTTCTGCTCGATCGAGATGGTGGGGGCCAGGCCGCGGATCGAGTCGTAGGCCGGCTTGTCCATCTGTCCGAGGAACTGGCGGGCGTAGGCGTTCAGGCTCTCGATGTAGCGGCGCTGTCCCTCGGCGTAGAGCGTGTCGAAGGCGAGGCTGGATTTCCCCGAGCCCGAGACCCCCGTGATGATCACGAGCTTCTTCTTGGGGATCTCGACGGTGACGTTCTTGAGGTTGTGCTGGCGCGCTCCGGTGATGATGATGCGATCGAGCTCCATCGTCCTGTTCCTCGCGGTTCCTCTGGTCCCAGGCCGGCGTTGCACCGGCCGATTTCGCTATCTTATCGCCTTCGGGGGATCGGGTCGAGCGCCGGGTCGCGCTCCGGGGTCGTGGGCCGGGCTCGCCACCACGAGGCCAGGATGGAGCCCGAGACATTCATCCAGGGGCCGAAGATGGCCGGCGCCAGGCCGGCCTCGGCGCTCTTCAGCACCGAGATGGCGAGCCCCGAGGCCATCCCCGCGTTCTGGAGGCCGACCTCGATGGCGACCGTCCGGCAGTCGGCCTCGACGAGGCCCGCGAGGCGCGCTCCCCAGTAGCCCAGCAGGTAGCCGACCGCGTTGTGGATCGCCACGGCCGCGATGAGCGCCAGGCCCACCTGAAGAAGCTTGTCCCGGGACAAGGACGTGATGATCGCGATGATGAAGCAGATGGCCCCCATCGACACCAGGGGGAGCGTGCTCTTCATCCAGGCAGCGCGGCCGTGGAGGATGCGGTTCACGACGAGGCCCGCCGCGATGGGGAGGATGATCATCTTGACGATGGAGACCATCATCTCTTCGAAACTCACGGGCACGTACTGCCCGGCCAGGAGCTTCATGGCGAGGGGCGTCATCACGGGCGAAGCCAGCGTCGAGCAGGCGGTCATCGTGACGGAGAGAGCCACGTTTCCCCGGGCCAGGTACGTGATCACGTTGGAAGCGACGCCGGCGGGCGCGGAGCCCACCAGGATGACGCCGGCTGCCACGGCGCCCTCGAAGCCGAAGATCCGGGTCAGGCTCCACCCGGAGAGGGGCATGACGAGGAAATGGAGCACCAGGCCGACGAGGACCGGCCAGGGCATCGAGAGGACCCGCGTGAAATCTCCCACGCTGAGCCCTGTCCCCATCCCGAACATGATGACCTGGATGAGGGGCACGATCAGGTTGGCCAGCGGGAAGCCGCCCCAGCTGCGGAAGGTTTCGGGGTACGCCATCGACGCCCCCACGAAGGCCAGCACCCAGAGCGTGAACGAGTACCCCGAGAGGCGCGGGCTACGGCGAAGGGAGAGCGCGAGGAGCGCGAGGCCCCCAACGACACCGGTCGCGAGAAGGGGCCGCGCCCCGAGGCCGGCCCCGACGAGACCGGCCACCAGCAGGAGAAGTCCGCCCACCGCGAGCTCGCGCGAGACTGTCGTTGGCGGGCTCATTGCGGCGCCGATCATATCAAGTCGGCGTATGATCCGGCATCGCGTGAGCGGGTCGGTTCGCGCCACGGAGGAACGGCCATGATCGACGAGGGATTCACCCGCCGGGAGTTGCTGCAAAGGACGAGCCTTCTGGCGCTGCCCGCGGCATTGGGCCTCGACTGGGCGGCCCTCGATGCCGCCGCCGCCGCCGCCGCTGAGACCGGGCCCGCCGTGGCGGCCGCCGGCCTCACGGTCGGGCCGGGGCTGTACCAGTCCATCGGCGTGCGCCCCATGATCAACGCCCGGGGCACCTACACGATCATCAGCGGCTCGCTGATGCTGCCCGAGGTCCGCGCCGCCATGGAGGAGGCGGCGCAGCACTACGTGCACCTCGACGAGCTGGCGGAGGCCATCGGCGCGCGCCTCGCCGAGCTGACGAAGGCCGAGTGGGGCCTCGTGACCACGGGCTGCTCCGCCGCGCTCACCCACGCCACCGCCGCCTGCGTGGCCGGCGGCAACCCCGACCTCCACGTCCGCCTCCCGAACCTGCGCGGCTTCCCGAAGGACGAGGCCATCATCCCGAAGCACTCGCGCAACGTGTACGACGCGGCGGTGCGCGCCGTCGGCGTGCGCGTGATCGAGGTCTCGACGGCGGCGGAGCTGGAGGCGGCCTTCGGGCCGCGGACGGCGCTCGTCTACATCCTGGCGGGTCCGAACGCCGACGCGGGACCGCTCAGCACGAAGGCCGTCTGCGACGCCGCGAAGGCGAAGGGGCGTCCCCGTGCTGGTGGACGCGGCGGCCGAGATCCTGACCGTGCCCGAACGTCCACCTCGCAGGCCGGCGCCGACGCTCGTGGCCTACAGCGGAGGCAAGTGCCTGCGCGGCCCGCAGGCCGCCGGCCTTCTCCTCGGCCGCAAGGACCTGGTCCAGGCCGCCTGGGTCTCGCAGCGCGCCGCACCACGGCTTCGCCCGGGCGCTGAAGGTCGGCAAGGAAGAGGCCGATCGGGATGCTGATGGCCGTCGAGATGTGGACGAAGCGCGACCACGCCGCCGAGTGGAACCGCGTGGATGGCCTGGCTCGACTCCATCGCCCGGCGCGTCGCGGCGATCGCCGGGCGTGACGACGTCGGTCGTCCAGCCCGAGGGCCTGTCCAACCGGACGCCCGTCACTCGACATCCGTTGGGACGGTGCGAAGCTCGGGATCGACCGGCCGCGCCGTGGCCCGCCAGCTCTTCGACAGCGAGCCGCGCGTCGCGCTCTTCCCGGCCCAGGACAAGCCGGGAGCGGGGACCGGCGTCTCGGTCACGCCCTACATGCTGGCCGCCGGGCGAGGAGAAGATCGTCGCCGACCGGCTCGTCGCGGTTCTCTCGAAGCCCGCCCAGAGTCGAGCCGACGACCACGGCTCCCGCCGTCCGCCGACCTCACGGGGCAGTGGGACGTGCGCATCGAGTACGCGGCCAGCGTCTCCACCCACCAGCTCGCACGTGAGGCAGAAGGGGAACGCCCTCGACGGCGCGCACCAGGGCGACTTCGTCACCCGCGACCTCTCGGGCACGATCGACGGCGACACGGTGACGCTCCGCGAGCACCTACTCCGAGGAGCACGGCGACGCGCTCGAGTTCACCTTCTCCGGGCGGGTGACGGGGGACGAGATGGCCGGCACCCTGGACATGGGGGAGTACCTCGAAGGCCGGATGGACGGCGAAGCGACGGCGTTCATGGGAAGGCATGAGCCTCAGGCGCACGCTCCTGGCCGTGGCTGGCGTTGGTGCTCGCCGGGTGGGGCAGCCACGCTTGGGCCGAGCCGAAGTACGACCTCCTCCTGCGCGGCGGCCACGTCATCGACCCCCGGAACGGCGTCGAGCGCCGTTCGTGACGTGGCCATCGCCGGCGGGAAGATCGCCGCCGATCGCTCCGCAGATCGACCCGGCCGAGGCATTCAAGAGCGTCGACGTCACGGGCCTCTACGTGACGCCGGGCCTCGTGGACATCCACGTCCACGTCTTCGCGGGCACCGGCGAGAAGGACTCCTACGCCGGCGACAACAGCGTCTATCCCGACGGCTTCACGCTGCGCGTCGGCGTCACGACCGTGGCCGACGCGGGGTGCGCGGGCTGGCGGAACTTCGAGGACTTCAAGGAGCGGGTCATCGACCGCTCCAGGACGCGCGTCCTCGCCTTCCTCAACATCGTCGGGAACGGCATGCGCGGACCGAGCTTCGAGCAGAACCTCGCCGACATGGAGGCGGCGCCCACGGCCGAGATGGCCCTGCGCCACCCGCGGCCTGATCGTCGGCGATCAAGACGGCGCACTACGAGGGCCCGGAGTGGACGCCCGTCGAGCGCGCCGTCGAGGCGGGAACGAGGGCGAACATCCCGGTGATGGTCGACTTCGGCGCGAACCGCGCCGAGCGCCCGCTGGCCGAGCTCGTGACGCAGAAGCTCCGCCCCGGCGACATCTACACCCACGTCTACTCGGGCCTCCGCGGCGAGCAGGACGCCGTCGGGCCACGTGAACCCCGGCCTCTCGAAGGGCCGGAAGCGCGGCGTCATCTTCGACGTCGGCCACGGCGGCGGCAGCTTCGCCTGGCGCATCGCGGTCCCCGCCGTCAAGGAAGGCTTCCTGCCGGACTCCATCTCCACGGATCTGCACATCGGCAGCATGAACGCGCGGCATGAAGGACATGCTCAACGTGATGAGCAAGTTCCTGGCCCTGGGCCTCTCGCTCGAGGACGTGATCGCGGCGCTCCACCTGGAACCCGGCGCGGGAGATCAAGCACGAGGAGCTCGGCCACCTCTCGGTGGGCGCCGTCGCCGACGTGGCGGTGCTGCGCCTCGAGACCGGCTCGCTTCGGCTTCGTCGACTCGTTCGGCGCGCGCCTCAAGCGGAACGCGAAAGCTCGTCGTGCGAGCTGACGCTGCGCGACGGCAAGGTGCTCTACGATCTGAACGGCCTCGCGCGGCCCGACTGGGAGACGCTGCCCCGCGACTACAAGTCCACGGGCGATCCGCGATGGGACGGCTACGGAGAGGTAGAAGATGGCGAAGTCGAATCGGAGAAGTTTCCTGGCGAAGGCGCCGGCGGTCGCGGCCACGTCGGTGGCCGCGGCGCCGGCCCGCGCGGCGGACAAGGCCGCGGAGGCGCCGGCCGAGCAAGCCGGTGAAGAAGGTCCACTGGGAGGACGGCAAGAAGCCCGAGAAGACGCCCCTCTTCAGCCGCGTCATCTCCTACGGCAACCTCGTCTTCATCTCGGGGATCGGCGCCCACTTCGAGGGGGACATCAAGGCCCACACGAAGCACGTGCTCGACGAGGTCAAGAAGAAGCTCGAGAGCGCGGGCTCCTCGATGGAGAAGGTCCTGAAGGTCAACGTCTACCTCAACGACCTCAAGGACTACGCCGGGCATGAACGAGGTCTTCCTGGGCCGCTTCGGTCCCGAGCCCGGCGTCCGCACGACCATCGCGGCCGCGGGCGGGATCCCCGGCAACTCGCTCGTCGAGATCGACTGCATCGCCTACATCTGACGAGGCCCGGCGTCAGGGGCCCGAAGGGGCCCCTTCCGTCAGGGCGAAGGCGATGATGTTGGGACCCGAGGCCACGGCGATGTATTGCCGGCCGTCGAAGACGTAGGTCATGGGCGAGGCCTTCCAGAGCTGATTGGCCTGGAAGTGCCAGAGGGGCTCTCCGTTCGCGGCGTCGACGGCCATGAAGGCGCCGCTATCCTCGCCGAAGAAGACGACGCCCCCGGCCGTCGACAGCGTGCCCCCCCAGGAGTCGGCCGGACCTTTCTGCGGCACCTCCCAGGCGACGGCGCCCGTCCTGACGTCGAGGGCGCGGAGGACCTTCTGCCCCTCTTCGTCGGGAACGCGGGTCGTGGCGCCGCCGTAGTAGGACTTGCCGGCCTGCCATTCCATCGGCGTCTTGATGTAGACGTTGCACTTCTCCAGGGTCTGCACGTAGTAGAGGCCGGTACCCGGGTTGAAGGACGTGGAGAACCAGTTGGTCGCGCCCTCCACGGCCGGGCAGACCTTGCTTCCCTGGGGCGTGGGCTCCTGGTCGGGGTTCATGACCGGCCGCCCGCTCGGCGCGATCTCCCGCGCCCAGGTCAATTTCTTGACGAACGGCTTGGCGAGGAGCAGCGCGCCGCTCGTCCGATCGAGGACGTAGAAGAAGCCGTTGCGGTTGGCCTGAAGCAGGACCTTGCGGGGCTTTCCCTCCCAGTCGAGGTCGACGAGGACCGGGGGCTGCTGGGAGTCCCAGTCCCACAGGTCGTGGGGCGTGTACTGGAAGTACCACCGCAGGGCGCCGGTCTTGACGTCGAGGGCCACGATCGAGTCGGAGTACAGGTTGTCGCCCAGGCGCTGGTCGCCGTTGTGGTCGGGGCACGGGTTGCCTGTCGGCCAGTACAGCAGGCCGAGATCGGGATCGTAGGTGCCAGTCAGCCAGGCGGACGCGCACGGATGGTCGATGTCCTTTCCCCTCCAGGTCTCCGAGCCCGGCTCACCGCGCTTCGGCACCGTCCAGAAGCGCCAGGCCTCCTTGCCGGTGGCCTGGTCGTAGGCGGCCAGGAAGCCGCGGATCCCCTCGTCTCCTCCCGACGTCCCGGAGACCACGAGGTCGCCGACGACGAGGGGCGCCGACGTGGCGCCATAGTTCGATCGCCAGTCGGCGATCTCGGTCTCCCATACCAGCGCGCCGGTGAAGCGATCGAGGGCGATGAGGTGAGCATGGTCGGTGACCATGAACACGCGATCGCCCGCCACGCCGACGCCACGGTTGATGCCGCCGGCGGCATCGCCGGCCAGCCCCTTCGTACGGGGGCGCCTGTAGTGCCAGAGGGCCGCCCGTTGCCGGCGTCCAGTGCAAAGCTTCGTTGACGCTCGTCACGTACATGACGCCGTCCACCACCACCGGCGTGACCTCGAGCCGCGACGATTCGGCAAGCGGGAAGACCCAGCGAGGGGCCAGCCGGCCAACGTTGCCCTTGTTGATCTGCTCGAGGGCGCTGTACCGATTGCCGCCGACCTCGCCGTTGTAGGTCGGCCAGTTCGCCTGGGAGGTCACGGGCCGGTAACGGATTCCCACCTGCCCGCAGCAGGTGTATGCGCTTGTCGTCGGTCAGGAGCTGCATGTCGAACGAGGTCTGGTTGAGGACGAGCCCCTCGAGGGCCGTGCCCGCCGTGGTCTCGACCCTGGCGCGGACGGGCTGTTCGCCGCGCCGCGGTTTCAGGGTGCGCAGGAAGGTCAGGAGCGCGCGCCTCTCGGCGCTCGGCCAACGTGGCGCCCGGCATGCCCGAGCTCGGCAGGCCCGTCGCGAACGAGGCGTCGAGAGCTGGTCGTCGGTGCGAAGGGGCAGGCGCGCCAGCGATCGCCGGGGCCAGCTCGCCGCCGTTGCCGTCCGCCCCGTGGCACCGGGAGCAGCGGCTCTCGTAGGTCCGACGCCCCACGTCGGGCGTCTGGGCCAGGGCCGCTCGCGCCGCCAACGCGCACGCAAAGGACCATCGTCGATACGCGCATGGAGGCCATAGATACCACGTCGGCGGGCCGCCCGCGGTCGTTTCCTGTACGATCGGCCGGTGACGCTCCATGGCGCTCTCGCCGCTGCTGGTGACCCTCGCCGTCCCGGGCGTGGCCGCTCGTCCCTGCCGCGGCCGACCGATCCCCGCCCCGCTCTCGCTTCGAGGCCAGCCGCGTGTCGATGGCCTGCGTCTACGACATCGTCGCGTACGGAGACGCCAGCCGTGCCGACGGCCATCGAGGAGGCTCTCGACGAGGTGGACCGCATCGACCGGCTGATGAGCCACTACAAGACACGACAGCCCGCTCTCGCAGCTCAATCGATCGGCGGCGGACGGCCCGGTGGGCGTCGATCCCGAGCTCTTCGATTTCATCGTCGATCTGCCTGAGGTACAGCCGGGACTCCGGCGGTGCCTTCGACGTCACCGTCGGGCCCCTGATGAAGGCGTGGGGGTTCTTCGGGGGGGAGGGCCGCGTGCCCGGCGGAGCGCGAGATCGCCGAGCTGCGGACCCGGGTCGGCTACGACCACGTCGTCGTGGACGCGGAGCGCAAGACCGTTCGCTTCGACGTCGCCCGGAGTCGAGCTCGACCTCGGAGGGATCGCGAAGGGCTACGCGGTGGATCGCGCCGTGGGCGTCCTGAAGCGCCACGGCGTTGCGGCCGCCCTGGTCAGCGCGGGGGGCAGCACGATCTACGGTCTCGGGTCGCCCCCCGGGACGTCGAGGCTGGGACGTGACGCTTCAAGATCCCGTCGACTCCCGCAAGGTCGCGCTCACGGGTCCGGCTGCGGGACAGGGCTCTTTCCGTGTCGGGCAGCTCGGAGAAGTCCTTCGAGGTCGGAGGCGTCCGGTACTCGCACATCATGGACCCCGCGGACGGGAAGGCCCGTGCAGGGCGTCCTGAGCGTCGCCGTGCTGACGCGCAACGGTACGCAGGGCGATGCTCTCGACGACGCCTTCTTCGTGGAGGGTGTCGAGCGGCAGCCGGGAACACCTGAAGCGCCTCCCGGACACGGAGGCCTTCTTCTTCCTCCCCGAGGGCCCAAAGGGATGGCGGGTCGTTCGCCTGCCGGGCTGAGGACTCAGGGGCCCGAGAGGTCCACGACCGCGTAGGTGCCGACTCGAGGGAGGGAGAACTCCGTCGCGCCGTCGATGACCGCGAGGTCCTCGAGAGGCACCCGGCCCAGGCCGGCCACCCGCGCTTCGCCCGTGGGATAGGCCCCGCGCAGGCGGATGCGCAGGCCGTCGACGCTGCGACCGCCGTAGTTGAGGAGGTGGAGCCGGGCGCGTCCCGGCGCCCCCGTGAGCCGCGCGATCACGACCTCGCTGCCGTAGACGCGCAGCGTCCTCTGATCGTCGCCGAGCTGCTGCCGGACCCTCTGGGCGAAGGCGCTCGGGTCGGCCGCGGCCTCCTTGGGGAACTCCTTCGTTCCGACGCGCACGTTCAGGCGGAACTCGGGGCGGGGAGCGGGAACCGGAAGGAACAGGATGTTGCGCCGCACGAGGAGGTTCATGACCTCGCCCGTCAGCGGCGAGCCGTCGTCCACGACGGCCAGGTCGGCGACGCGGGAAGGTCCTGGCTCGGCACCTCCGCCAGGAAGGCCGACATCCGGCCCAGATCCTCGACGTCGGCGGGATCGATCTTGAGCACCGCCTCGACCCCGTACGCGTAGGCCTCGGCGGCGGCGAGAGCCGCCTTCCCCGCGGGAAGGTCGTAGGAGTAGGGCCCGACCCTCCGGCGCAGATAGCGCCAGCCGTTGGTGAAGACCCACGGGCTGCGGGTGGGAGAGGCGACGTCGGCCTGGGACGCGAACCCCGGCGTGTGGAGCTTCTCGCGGGCGGCGAACGCCGCCGCGGTCATGGGCGTCGCCGAGAAGCCCGCCTTGCTCCACGCCGCGGTCTGATCGGGCGGCACGCACACCCGCTCGATCCCCGCCCGTCGGAGATCCGGCGCGCTCTCGACGCCCTGGGCCCAGTAGAGCGCGGCCACGGGAGCGAGGAGGAGGAGCGCGGTCATACCTCGATGTTCTGGACGCGGATCCTGTCGCGGTCGTAGACGCCGAGGCCGAGGGTCGACGCGTACTCCACGTGCCCCGGCTCGCGAATGATGATGTTGGTGTTGGGGTCGGCGTCGCGGAGCGCCGTGTCGTCGGTCTTCAGGTGGTCGGGGGACCGGTCCCAGATCGAGATGGCGCCCTCGGCCTTGCGCTTCTGGTCGATGACGTCGAGCAGGAGCCGGTCGATCGCCACCGGGTCGGTGCCGAAGAGGATCTGCCTGGGATAGAAGACGTAGCGGCGCGTGGGCGCGAAGGGCCCCCCGTGCCACACGCCCCGCAGCCCGTCCATGATCTGCAGCACGGTCCTCGAGCGGAGCGGCTCGACCGCCGCCAGCGTTCCCACGAACGAGAACGTGTGGGACTTCCCGCGATAGTGGGTCCGCGCCACGTTGGAGAAGCTTCCGTAGGCGATGTTCTTGAGGCAGCCCGTGGCCCCGGTCGCGCCGTGGTCCTTCATGTTCGGGACGTTGATGATCTTCGTCAGGCGCTGCGACACCAGCCGCATCATGCTGGAGCGCGTGTCCTCCTCGCCGAAGAAGTTGGCCTCCACGTAGGTCGCGGGATCGTATCCGCCGTTGGGGCTGCCTTGGGCCGCGCCGGGGTCGCGAGCGAAGGGGTTGGCCCTCTCCGCCGCCACGATCTCGCACCTCGCTGGGGAGGTGGGGAGCGTAGTCGACGTCGTCGAGCTGGTTCTGGAAGCGCTCGTAGACGTAGATCCGTGACGGCGGGATCCCGACGCCCCTCAGCTGCTCGACGGCCTCGGCGACGATCTCGCGCGAGGAGACGACCCAGGGGTGGCCGCCGCAGTTGACCTTGATCCCGACGACGTCGGACGGTTCGAAGAAGCGGCGCCAGGCCGCGGGGACCGTGCTCTCGCCGGTGAGCGCGCAGATGCCGCGGGCCATCATCTCGCGGACCACGTCCGCGTCCGCCTCGTTGCTGGCGACGTCGACGCACCGGTCCGACCTCACCGCGACGACCTGGCCGGGAAAGGGGCCGGGCATGCCGAGGGGGCCCCCGGAACGATGCTTCGTCACCACCCGGTACTGCGGCGCTTTCTCTCCCTGGGCGAGGGCCAACGGTGCCGTGCCGAGGAGTCCGACGAAGGCTCTGCGATCCATCTCCCGGGGACACTACTGTTCCGACGGGGCGCGGTCAAGACTCTCCAGGGTTCGCCGACGGCCGCGTGCTACGATCGCGCGCGTCGTCCCATGGAGGTCACAGATGAGCAGTCGACATCGACTCGCCACCGCGCTCGTGCCCCTTGCATGGCTCGCCTCGGTATCGTCCCACGCCAAGACGGGCGCGCCGGTCCAGGCCGATGCGGCGCCCTCGGCCCAGGAGATCATGAGCGCGTTCACGAGCGCGAGCACGGGGAACGTGGCCGACGCCGTCGACGAGGCCACGGGCGTGCGGGGCTTCATGGCCCGGGACATGAAGCCGGTGTTCAAGGCCAAGGTGATCGGCCCCGCGGCGACCGTGCTACCTGCGCCGGGCGCTGCGCACCGACAAGCGCGACTGGCCCAACCTCCAGATCCAGACCCTGGACGAGGCGCCGCCGGGGAGCGTGATCGTGGAGGTCCTCGAGGACGGCCTCGACACCGCGGGGGTCGGCAACCTGATGGCGACCACGGGCGAAGGTGCGCGGCCTGGCCGGCATGGTGATCGACGGCGGCGCGCGCGACGTCGAGGAGCTGGAGGAGATCGGCTTCCCGGTCTGGAGCCGCAGCCTGACGCCGGCGACGTCGGTGGGGCGCTACGTGCCCGTGGCGAAGAACGTCCCCGTGACGTGCGGCGGCGTGCTCGTGCGGCCGGGGGACTGGATCGTGGCCGACAAGACCGGCGTCGTCGTGGTGCCCGTGGAATCCCTGCCACGGGTCCTGAAGCTGCTGCGCCAGTACGACGACAAGGAAACGAAGATGCTCCCCCTCATCGAGGAGACGAAGTCGATGGGGAAGGCGCTGGAGAAGTTCAACCGGTACTAGGGAGGGGCTCGCGGCCGTCAGGGGCCGAGGAGCGCGTCGGCGGCCTCGGCGAAGACGGTGGTGTGGTGGTCCACGTCGGCCTCGGTCGTCGCGGGGGACATGAGCGCCATGTTGTGGAAGGGCGTCAGGAGTATCCCGCGGTTCAGGGCGAAGAGGTGCATGAAGGCGTCCAGCTCCGCGTCCTTCCGGGCGGCGGCTTCGCCGCCGTTCCGGGGGCGCTCCGGCTGGAAGAGGTACTCGGCGCGGCACCCCAGGCGCGTGATGTGCCACGGCAGCTCCCGGCGCGCGATGACGCCCTCGACACCGGCCGTGAAGCGCTCCGCCAGCGGGATCATGCGCGCGAAGGCTTCGTCGGTGAGGACGTTCTCCAGGGTGGCGCGCATGGCCGCGAGGGAGAGGGCGTTCCCCGCCAGCGTTCCGCCGATCCCGCCCGTATCGACGTAGTCGGCCTGGTCGCTCTGGACCATGCGCGCCGCGACCTCGGCCGAGAGGCCGAACGCCCCCGACGGTACGCCGCTGCCGAGCGGCTTCCCGATGGTGAGGATGTCGGGCTCGAGACCGTGAGCGCGGGTGTACCCGCCGGGGCCGGCGCAGAGGCAATGGGTCTCGTCGATGACCAGGAGCGTGCCGGTCCTCCGCGTGAGGTCGCGAAGGGCGGCGTGGAAGCCGGTGTCGGGGAGCACGATCCCGACGTTGGTCAAAGCGGGCTCGGCCAGGACGCACGCGACGTCTCTCGGCGCCAGGGCCTCCTCGAGGGCGGCGAGGTCGTTGAACTCGACGACTTTCGTCGTCAGGCGCGGGTCCACGGCGGGCCCCACGTTGCCGGGCCGCGGGCGCGCCTGGCCGGCCTCCAGCGAGACGAAGGTCTCGTCCACGGTGCCGTGGTAGCAGTAGTTGAAGACGAGCACCTTGGGCCGCTTCGTGATCTCCCGGGCGATGCGCAGGACGAACCGGTTCGCATCGGTGGCCGTGAGGGTGAACTGCCACAGGGGAAGGCCGAAGCGCCGCCGCATCTCCTCACCGACGTATACCGCGTCCTCCGTCGGCAGCATCGTGGTGATCCCGCGCCTGGACTGCGCCGAGATCGCTTCGACGGCGGCCGCCGGCGCGTGGCCCGTCATGGCTCCCGTGTCGCCGAGGCAGAGGTCGACGTAGCTCAGGCCGTCCACGTCGACGAGGCGCGCTCCCGAGGCCTCGCGACAGAAGACCGGGAACCCGCCCGGCCAGAGGCTCATCCAGCTCATGGGCACGCCTCCCACGAGCGATCCGCGGGCCCTCTCGAACAGGGCGCGCGATCGGGGACGCGCGCGGGCGAAGTCCTCCTCCTCACGGGTCATGAGGCGCCGGAGCCGGGTGCGGTCGAGGGCGGGCATCGCGGGATTCTACCCTTTGCCAGCGGCGCGCCCCTTGGCTACACTCCGCGGGATGCGGCGAGGTGAAGCGATGCTCCGTCTCCAGTGGGCCCTGGCTGGCGCAACTTCGATCGCACTGGGGGCTTCCATGACCGAGGCCGGGACCCGAATCAAGAGCGAGCCTTTCGGGAAGACAGCCGACGGCACGGCCGTCCAGCTCTACACCCTCACGGCGGACGGCGGTGTCGTCGCGCAGATCACCAACTATGGCGGTGCCATCGTGTCGGTGACGACGGCGGACCGGGACGGCGTCAAGGCCGACGTGGTCCAGGGCTTCTCGACGCTGGCCGCCTACCTGAAGGACACGTCGTACCAGGGTGAGCTGATCGGACGGTACGGGAACCGCATCGCCAAGGGCGCCTTCAGCCTCGAGGGCAAGACCTACATCCTCGTCCGCAACAACGGCGAGAACCACCTTCACGGTGGTCCGCGGGGCTTCGGGCGGGTGGTCTGGACGCCGGCGGTCCGCGGAAGCATCACGGGCGACGTGCTCGAGCTGACCTACGTCAGCAAGGACGGCGAAGAAGGATACCCGGGGACCCTCAGCGTCAAGGTGATTTACGCCCTCGACGCCCTCGGACGGCTGAGGATCGACTATTCCGCTACGACCGACAAGACCACCATCGTGAACCTCACGAACCACGCCTACTTCAACCTCGCCGGCGAGGGCTCGGGGGACGTCCTGGGGCACGAGATCGAGATCGCCGCCGACCAGTTCACGCCGGTGGACAAGACGCTGATTCCGACGGGGGAGCTCAGGAGCGTGAAGGGCACGCCCTTCGACCTGACGAAGCCCGTCCCCCTGGGGGCCCACGTCGACGACCCCGACGAGCAGATCGGCTTCGGCGGCGGCTACGACCACAACTTCGTCCTGCGAGGGGCCGCGGGAACCCTGCGTCTCGCCGCGCGGGTCACGGAGCCGAAGAGCGGCCGGGTCCTCGAGGTCCTCACCACCGAGCCGGGCCTCCAGCTCTACACCGGCAACTTCCTCGACGGGAGCCTCGTGGGGAAGTCGGGGAGGTCCTATCAGAAGCGCTACGCCTTCTGTCTGGAAGCGCAGCACTTCCCTGACTCTCCCAACAAGCCGAGCTTCCCCTCGGTTGTCCTGAAGGCGTCGGACACGTACCGGCAGACCACGGTCTACCGCTTCACGACCGCCCGCTGAGCCGTCCGTCGCTTCCCGACCGGCTATCATGGTCGCCTCAATGAAGGCGAAGGCGAAGACGGCGGCCGAAGCGAAGGGGAACCTGTTCGGGATGGAGCGGGCGGCCCTCGAGGCCCTCGTCAGCGAGGCCGGAGAACCCGCCTATCGCGCGGCGCAGCTCTTCGCCTGGCTGTACGAGAAGAGGGAGCGGTCCCTCTCGGCGATGACCAACGTCGGCCGAGCCCTCCGGGACCGGCTCGCCCTGAGCCATGACGTGCGGTGGCCCGAGGTGAGCGAGCGGCAGCGCTCCTCCGACGGGACCGTGAAGTATCTCTTCCGCCTCGACGACGGCGCCACGATCGAGAGCGTCTTCATACCCGAGGAGCGGCGCCGCACCATCTGCATCTCGACCCAGGCCGGTTGCCCGCTGAAGTGCGCCTTCTGCCTCACGGGCATCGCGGGGTACAAGAGGAACCTGAAGACGTGGGAGATCCTCGGACAGGTCGCCACGGTCGTGTCCGAGGCTCCCGCGGAGCGCTTCGGCTGGAACGTGGTCGTCATGGGGATGGGGGAGCCGCTCCTGAACTACGAGGCCACCGTCTCGGCGCTCCGGGTCCTCATGGATCCCGAGGGCTTCGCCGTGGCCCCGAAGAAGCTGACCCTCTCCACCGTGGGGATCCTCCCCGCCCTCGAGAAGCTCATGAAGGAGCCCGTGCGGCCGAACCTCGCCATCAGCCTCCACGCTTCGAGCGCCGCCCTCCGGCGCACCCTCATGCCCATCGAGGAGAAGTACTCGATCGGCGAGGTGATGGCCGCGGCGCGGCGCTATCCCATTCCCCACGGAGGGCGTGTCACCTACGAGTACGTTCTCCTGCGCGGCGTCAACGACACGCCCGTGCACGCGCGCGAGCTGGCCCGGTGGCTGCGGGGGACGCGCTCCAAGGTCAACCTGATCCCGCTGAACCCCGCTCGCCGAGATCCCCTTCGAGGCGCCGGCGCCATCGGCCGTGGAGGCTTTCGCGAAGGTACTCGCCGATGCCAAGGTGGCCGTCTCGGTGCGTCGGCCGCGAGGGCAGGACATCCTCGCGGCGTGCGGCCAGCTCCACCTCAGGGATGGGGGCGTCGGCGAGCCGTCGGCGGCGGCCCACTGAAGGCTCGCGGCCCAGGTCTCCTCGTGCTGGGGTGCGCGGCTCTCCTCCTTCCCAGCATCGGGGCGACGTCCATCGAACGGGCCGAGATCTACTTCCTCGACGGGGCCCGGGCCATGGTCGAGGGAGGGGATTGGCTTGTGCCCCACTACCGCGGCGAGGCGTTCTTCGACAAGCCGCCCCTCACGTATTGGCTCATCGCCGCCGCGTTCCGTGCCTTCGGGTTCACCACCATGGCCGCCCGGCTGGTGCCCGCCGGGGCCGCAATCCTGGTGGCGCTCGCGACGGTCTGGCTCGGGACGCTCCTGTTCGACCGCCGCGCGGCTTTCGCCGCGGGTGGGGCGCTGGCCACGACGTTCGCCTTCATGACGTTCGGCCGCGTGGCCATGTCGGACATGCTGCTCGCCCTCTGGTCGACCCTCGCTTTCGCCCTGGCGGTGCGCCTCTTCCGGGGAGGGGCGCCTCCCTGGATGCTCCCCGCGCTCGGAGCGGTGTTGGGCCTCGGGTTCGCGACGAAGGGCCCCGTGGCCGTTCTCCTCCCCGGCCTGGGCATCTTCGTCCTGGCCTGGACCCGGCCCATCCCGCGTTTCGAGCCGGCCGGCGTTCCCCTTGCCGGGCTCGCGTTCGCCGTCCTGGGCCTCGGATGGTTCGCGGCGGTCTACGCGCGCCTGGGCATGGCGCCCCTCGAGCACTTCTTCCTCCGGGAGAACGTGGAGCGCTTCGCCGCCGAGACCTACGACTCGGGGCGCTCTCCGTTGTTCTATCTCGGGACCTATCTTGCCGAGGGCGCCCCGTGGTCCCTCTTCCTTCCCCTGGCCCTCCGGCGTGCCTGGCGCCCGATTCCGTCCGACCCGGCCACGACGTCGAACACCCGCCTGCTCTTCGGCTGGATCGCCCTGGCTCTCGTCCCGCTCAGCCTGTCTCGCGGGAAGATCGACTACTACCTCTTGCCCCTGTACCCGGCGGCGTCCCTGCTGGTCGCGCAGGTATTCACGTCGCCCCGCTCCGATCGTCTGGAGCGGCTCTGGGTGCGCGGCGCCCTCGTCCTGGAGGCCGCCCTCCTCGCGTTCCTGCCCGTCGTCATCGGCCGCGTTCCGCCGCCCTGGCTGGGGAGCCAGGCTCGGGTCGTCTGTGTGGCCGCTTGCGCCGTCGCCGCTGCCGCGCTCCTGCTGGCCGCGATGCGCCCGCGCCCCTTCGCCGTCCTGGCCACCGTGGCGGCGGTGTCGGGAGGACTCTTCCTCCTGGCCGCGACCCTCCTCGTTCCCGCCTTCGTCTCCGCGCAGCCCAACGCGAGGCTCGTAGCCGAGGTGCTCCGCGAGCGCGCCTTCCGCCCCGACGTCTCCGTGGTGTCCTGCTCCGACCCCACACGCGTCGGACGCGACCTGCTCTTCCACGCGCGCCTGGCCGTGCTGGAGCGCTGTGACCTGTGGAACCCGGCGTCCGCGGACCAGCCCTTCCTGCTTCTTCTCCAGAGGAACGAGAGGGACTCCCTCCGGACCCTCCGTCAATTCCGGATGGTGGCCGGCCACGACTACCTCGAGTCGGCCGCCGTCAACCTCGAGCGCCTCCTGGCACCCCTCCGGCCCGGCGTGCTGTTTCTCGCGGCCAACTATCCCTCGACGGATCCGGCCGTTCTCGAGGAGACCCGCAGGCGTCGGGCCCGGTCCGAGCGCGTGGAGGAGAAGAGGCGGGGGGCTCCGGGTACAATTGCGGAATGAGGAGTCGTGGGCCGCTGCCCGCCGTGTTGTGCCTGGCTCTTGCTCCTTCAGCGCTGCATGCGGCGGGAGACCTTCCAGCCATCGAGGCCCGCGGGACGCTTCGGGTTCTCGTCCCGGCCGACGAGACCCCCGAGATGTTCGCCTTCGAGCGCGGCACGTCTCCCGGCTTCGAGCGGGAGATGCTCGAGGGGTTCGCCGCGCTTCGGAAGGTCAAGGTCGAGGTGATCCCCGTGGAACGCTTCGAGGAGATCCTCCCGGCCCTCCAGAAGGGCCAGGGCGACGTCGTCACGGGGATCAACGACACCGCGGCGCGCCGTCAGGCCGTCGACTTCACCGTCGAGGTGCTGCCGTCGCGCCACGTGGTGGTGACCCGCAAGCCTCACCCGCCGGTCGGCACCGTATTCCAGTTTCGCTCCGAGAAGGTCGGCGTCCTCAAGGGGACCACGTGGGCGGACTCGGCCTCGGCTGCCGGCGTCCATCCCGAGCTGTTCGCCGAGGAGAAGGACGTCCTGGCGGCGCTCAAGTCCGGCCGCATCACCGCGACCGTCCTCTCCGGGACCGAGTTCATCCTCGCCCAGCGCCATGACACGGACCTCCAGACCGGCATCGTCCTCGGCTCCCCGGGCAGCGCGGCCTGGGCCGTGCGCAAGGAAGACCGCCAGCTGAAGGCCGCTCTCGACGACTACCTCACGGGCCTCCGGCACACCGGGTCCTGGAGCCGTCTCGTCGTGAAGTACTTCGGCCGCGACGCGCTCGACGTGCTGGGCAAGCGGGACTAGCGTCCCGCGGCGGTCTCAGGGCGGGATGCCGGAGCCCCGCGGAGGTCCCACACCGTCACGATCGGCCCGCCTCGTCTTACGCTGTCGAAACGACAATAGGGCAGGTAGAAGGCGTCTCCCTGGAAGAAGCAGCGGTGCATTCCCCTTGCCTTCTCGAGGGGGTCGAAGACGGCGAGCGGCTCGGCGTGGGCTTTGAGCCAGCGCAGGACCCTCCCGGGGGGCCTGAAGAAGGGGATGTCGGGGTGTGTGTGGGTGACCACGTAGCGGGTTCCGGCATCCTGGACGGCGTCGATCGAGCAGGGGATCCTGATCGTCTCGAAGGCCGGGGCGCGGCGCGGGTCGGTATTGATGGCGGGCGCCCCGTACCCTTCGCAGGCGGCGATGCGGGAGTGTGGGGGCAGCTGCTCGTCGATCCACCTTGCAGCCTCGACGCGCGTGTCCTCTCTCGCCGCGAGGCGATCGAAGGCGATCGAATTGCGCAGGGGCTCGAGGATCAGGAGCAGGGTCGCGACGCCCATCCACACCGGCGACGGCGGGACCATGGCCGCCGTGGCCTCCGCCGCCAGCACGGCAAGGGGCGGGACGAGGGGGACCATGTATCGGGCCTGGACCCAGGTGATTCCCGCGAGGCTCGCGAAGGTGGGGACCGCGAACGCCAGAACCACGACGTCTGCGGGTCGTCGCAGCCAGAGGGAGCGAACGAGGCCGGCGGCGGCAGCCGCGAGCCCCACGAAGCCGAAGGCCCCGGGCAGTGTGAGGCGGAGATGCACGCGCCACGCGGCCTCGCCGGCGCCGTCGAACAGCTCGTGCCGCTGGACGGCGATGCCCGCCAGGAAGTCGGGGAGGCGCAGGACGCAGTAGGGAGACGTCAGGGCGAATGCCAGGATCGAGGCGACGGCCGCCTGGGCCAGCGAGCGGGCGGCCCTTCGGCGCTCCTCGGGGGAGCCCCGGGCGAGGGGCGGGAGCGTGGCGGCGGCTATGGAGAACACCACCGTGACCGCGTTGTACTTCGCCGACGCCGCCAGGCCGGCGCTGAGCCCGGCGAAGATGTAGTCGCGTCGCGCCTGGAGGCGCCCCGCCCGCAAGGAGAACGCGAGAGCGAGGGTAGAGAAGAAGGCCATCGGCACGTCGACGGTTCCGAAGTGGGAATCGCGGGCGTGAAGGAAGTTCACGGCCACCAGGAGGGCCGCGAGGAGGGCGACGGACCTTTGGCCGTACCCCTCCCATGCCGCCCACGCCGCGAGCAGCGCCGTCGCCACGCCGAGGAGCGCCGACGACGTCCGGCAGATCCGGTACTGCAGGGCGGGGTGTCCGATCGCGACGTCGTCCTGGAAGCTCGCCGCGTCGGGGTAATACCCGAGGACGTGCCCGACGGCTCGATAGGCGCCGAGCGCCGCCGCGTGGAGGTAGTAGACGCCGTGGGAGTAGTTGAAGTCCCGAGGGTCGCTCATCTCTCCCAGGGAGATCTTGAGCGCCTTCCCCACGACCAGGTCCTCGTCGGGCCGCGCGGCCGGGTGGGGGAGGCCGTAGGTGAGGCCCCAGAACCGGAGGAACGCAGCAATGCCGGCGATCGCGAAGAGCGCGCCACGCGTACGAGGCGTCATCGTCGTCCGCCGCCCAAGGGCGTCACACGGCGAGGACGGTCAGGGTCTCGCCGGCGGCGGCCACCGTGTCGTCGATGTCGCGCTCGGTGTGGGCCAACGAGACGAAGGCGGCTTCGAACTGGGCGGGGGGGAGGTACACCCCGCGTTCCAGCATCCCGTGGAAGAAGCGCCCGAAGAGCGCCGTGTCCGAGGTCTTGGCCGAGGCGTAGTCGAAGACGGGCCCGCGGCAGAAGAAAGGCGTGATCATCGAGCCCACGCGGTTCACCGTCATCATCACGCCCGCGGCCTGTGCCGCCCGCGCGAGCCCGACCTGGAGGCGGACGCTCAACGCCTCGAGACGCTCGTAGGTTCCGTGCCGCTGGAGGTCGTCCAGGGCCGCACATCCCGCGGCCATGGCGAGGGGGTTGCCCGAGAGGGTCCCCGCCTGGTAGACCGGCCCGACGGGCGCCACGGTGTCCATGATGTCGGCTCGTCCCCCGTACGCCGCCACCGGCAGGCCGCCCCCGATGATCTTCCCGAGGCACGTCATGTCGGGGGACACTCCGTAGAGCTGCTGGGCGCCGCCGATCGTGAGCCGGAACCCGGTCATCACCTCGTCGAAGATCAAGATGGCGCCCGTTCGCGCGGTGATGTCCCGCAGGGCTTCGAGATATCCCTGGCGCGGCGCCACGAGCCCCATGTTCCCGGCCACCGGCTCGACGATCACCGCGGCGAGGTCGGCCCCGTGGGCCGCGACGACCGACTCCAGCGCGGGCACGTCGTTGAACGGCGCCACGAGGGTATCGGCCACCGTGCCCTCTGGAACGCCGGCGGAGCCGGGGATCCCCAGGGTCGCGACGCCCGAACCGGCGGCCACCAGCAGGCTGTCGGCATGGCCGTGGTAGCAGCCGTCGAACTTGAGGATCTTCCGCCGTCCCGTGAAGCCACGGGCGACGCGGAGAGCGCTCATCGTCGCCTCGGTCCCGGAAGACACGAAGCGGACCTTCTGGATCGAGGGGACGAGCCGGACGACGCGCTCGGCCAGCTCCACCTCGGCGGCGCAGGGAGCGCCGTAGGAGGTCCCGCGGGCCGCCGCCTTCTGGACGGCGTCGACGATGGGAGGGTAGGCGTGGCCGAGGATCATCGGGCCCCACGAGCCCACGTAGTCGATGTAGGCCTTCCCGTCGGCGTCCCACAGGCGCGATCCCTCCGCCTTGCGGATGAAGCGCGGCGTGCCGCCCACGGCCTTGAAGGCGCGGACCGGAGAGTTCACCCCCCCCGGAATGAGCTTCAGCGCGCGGGCGAAGAGCTCCTCGGACTGCCCCATGATGGCCGAGAGTTCACCACAAAGCCCTCCCCGACACAAAGCGGGACGGCGAAGCTCGCGGTCGGGTAGGATGCGGTCGCGCGCGCCGCGCCTCCAAGGAGGGTCGCCCATGTCGAGCCGCTTCGCCGCCGCCCTGGTCGCAGCCCATGTCCTGACGGGTCCCGTCTGGGCCCTCTCGCCGACGCCCCCGGTCGCGGCGAAAAGGCCTCACGAAGTCGTCTCGCCCAACGGGACGCGGAACGATCCCTACTACTGGCTCCGTGACGACACGCGCTCGAAGCCCGACGTCCTCGGATACCTGAAGGCCGAGAACGCGTACTACGAGGCGATGACGGCACCCTACCAGATCCTCACCGACAAGCTGGCGGCGGAGCTCATCGGGCGCATGAAGCAGGACGACAGCACGGTCCCGTACAAGGACAAGGGGTACCTCTACTACACGCGCTTCGAGACGGGTCAGGAGCGCCCGGTCTACGCCCGGCGCGCGATCGGCTCCGACGCCGAGCAGATCCTGGTCGACGCCAACCGCGAAGCGCTGGGGAAGGACTACTACCGGGTGGGCGGGCGGGCCGTGAGCTCCAGGCAGGACATCCTCGCCTTCCTGGAGGACGTAACGGGGCGGCGGCAGCACACGCTGCGCTTTCGTGAGATCGCCACGGGCAAGGACCTGCCCGATCGCATCCCGGGCCTCTCGGCCGGATCGGCGTGGGCCAACGACGACAAGACCCTGTACTACGTCGAGAACGATCCCGTCACGCTCCTCTCCACGCGGGTCAAGAAGCACGTCCTCGGCACCGATCCCAAGACCGACCCGGTCGTGTACGAGGAAAAGGACACGAGCTTCTACCTGAGCGTGGGAAAGACGGGTGACGATCGCTACGTCCTGATCCGCCTCCGGAGCACGGTCGCGAGCGAATGGCGAGTGATCGATGCCGACGATCCGGCGGCCACGCCGCGGATCCTCGCGCCGCGCCAGCGCGACCACCTCTTCGACGCGGACCACATCGCGGGGCGCTGGATCGTTCGGACCAACCGGAACGCCCCGAACTACCGCCTGATGACCGTCGCCGACGCGGACATCGGCGATCCCGCCCGGTGGGCCGAGCTGTTCCCTTACGAGAAAGACGTGTTCATCGAGGACGTCGCAGCTCTTCCGCGACTACGTTGCCATGAACGAGCGCAGGGGAGGGCTCGTGAGCATCCGCGTCGTACCCTGGAAGAACCCCGGGAGGGCCTTCGACATTCGGGCCGAGGAGCCCGCTTACGTCGAAGGCTTCGGGACGAACGCCGAGCAGGATACCGACGTTCTCCGCTACACGTACACATCGCTGGCAACACCCGCGAGCGTCTACGACGTCGACATGCGGACCGGGCAGCGGACGCTGCTCAAGCGCCAACCCGTCCTGGGGGGCTTCGCCTCCGAGAACTACGTCACGGAACGCGTTTGGGCCACCGCTCGCGACGGCGCGAAGGTGCCGGTGTCGCTGGTCTACCGCAAGGGCGTCGCGAAAGACGGAACGGCGCCGCTGTACCAATACGCCTACGGCTCATACGGCGCCTCCAGCGATCCGGAGTTCGAGCCTCCGATCCTTTCACTCCTCGACCGCGGCTTCGTCTACGCCGTTGCCCACGTCCGCGGCGGCCAGGAGCTGGGGCGCGCCTGGTACGACGACGGCCACCTGCTGAAGAAGAAGAACACCTTCACCGACTTCATCGACGTCACGGACTTCCTCGTCCGGGAGAAGTACGCCGCCAAGGACAAGGTGTTCGCCATGGGGGGAAGCGCCGGCGGCCTTCTCATGGGAGCCGTCGCCAACATGGCCCCTGATCGCTACCGGGGGATCGTCGCCCACGTCCCCTTCGTCGACGGCGTCACGACGATGCTCGACGATACGATCCCGCTCACGTCCAACGAGTTCGACGAGTGGGGGAACCCCAAGGAGAAGGCGTACTACGACTACATCCTCTCCTACTCCCCCTACGACAACGTCAAGGCGATGGCCTACCCGGCGATGCTCGTGACCACGAGCCTGGACGACTCCCAGGTTCAGTACTACGAGCCGACGAAGTGGGTCGCCAAGCTCCGCGCGACGAGGACCGACCAGAACCCGCTCCTCTTCCGGATCAACATGGCCGGTGGCCACGGCGGGAAGTCGGGGCGCTTCGAGAGCCTCAAGGATACGGCCCGGGAGTACGCGTTCATCCTGAACCTGCTGGGGGTGGACCGGTAGGCGTCAGGACCAGCGGGCGAAGTCCTTGGCGTGGTAGGTCACGATGATGTCGGCGCCCGCTCGACGGATGGACGTGAGGGTCTCGAGGACGATCCGCTTCTCGTCGATCCAGCCCCGGGCCGCCGCCGCCTTCACCATGGCGTACTCTCCCGAGACGTTGTAGGCGGCCACGGGGCGGTCCACGGACTCGCGCACCGCGCGGATCACGTCGAGGTAGGGGAGCGCGGGCTTGACCATGACCATGTCGGCGCCCTCCTCGACGTCCAGGCGCACCTCGCGGAGCGCCTCGCGGACGTTGGCGGGGTCCATTTGATAGCCCCGCCTGTCGCCGAACTGCGGCGTCGAGTCGGCGGCCTCGCGGAACGGGCCGTAGAAGGCCGACGCGTACTTGGCGGCGTACGAGAGGATCGGCGTGTCGGCGAAGCCGGCCGTGTCGAGGGCGCGGCGGATGGCGCCCACCCGCCCGTCCATCATGTCGGAAGGAGCCACGACGTGGGCTCCGGCGCGGGCGTGGGACACGGCCATGGCAGACAGCAGGTCGAGGGTGGGGTCGTTCCGGACCTCGTCCCCCTCGACGACGCCGCAATGACCATGGGAGGTGTACTCGCAAAGACAGACGTCGGTGACGACGAGCAGGTCGCGACACTCGGCGCGTATCGCGCGAACGGCCTCCTGGACGACGCCGGCGTCGGAGTAACCCTCCGAGCCCAGGGGATCCTTCCCCTGCGGGAGGCCGAACAGGATCACTCCGGCGATCCCGAGGGATTCCACCTCGCGCGCCTCGCGGGCCGCCTCGTCGGCCGAGAGATGGAAGCATCCCGGCAGGGACGGGATCTCCTTGCGTACGCCGGGCCCGGGCGCTACGAAAAGCGGATAGATGAGCTGTTCCGGCGCGAGGCGGTGTTCGCGCACCAGCGCCCTGAGGCGAGGCGTCCGCCTGAGGCGCCGGGGCCGCTCAGCGGGGAAGCTCACTCGTCGTCATCGTCGCCGAAGAAGAACTGATCGGCGCATCTCTTCGAGCAGAAGACCCGCCCGAAGGCGCGTGTGGCGCAATTTTCGCACGCCCATTTGAAGCAGATCGGGCACTTGGCGAGGACGCTCTCCTGGTCGCTGACGCCGCAGCCGACGCATTGCATGAGGTGTGAAGGCGGAGTATAGCACGCACCCCGGGGTGCGGTGCCGGGGCCAATTCGTAGTACACTTTGAGCTTGCGGGGTTCTTGTCCGCAGGGAGACGGGGGAGCCCGCCGGGGCAGTCCGGCGGCCCTTCGTGCCGGTTCGTGGCGGTGTAGCTCAGCTGGTTAGAGCACGCGGCTCATATCCGCGGCGTCCGGGGTTCGAGTCCCTGCACCGCCACCAAGATCTCCCTGAAGTGAGGTACGCGGGGCGATGAAGCGCACGTCGTTGGCGACCGCCGTCCGCCGGGCCATCGAGGGCTTCGGAGCGCCGTCCCGCGGCGAGACGGTGATCGTCGGCCTGTCGGGAGGGGCCGATTCGGTCGCCCTCACCGAGGCCCTCGCCTCCCTCGCCCCCGGTCGCGGCTTCCGGGTCGTCGCGGCCCATCTCGACCACGGCCTGCGCCCGGAATCCAGCGAGGACGCCGCGTTCTGCCGCGACCTCTGCGACCGTCTGGGCGTCTCCTTCCGCGCCGGGAGGGCCGACGTGCGCACTCGCGCCCGCCGCGACCACGGCGGCCTGGAGGAAGCGGCTCGCCTCGAGAGGTATGCGTTCCTCCGCGCCGTCCGCGAGGAGGAGGGGGCCGTGGCCGTCGTCGTGGCCCACACGCGGGACGATCAGGTCGAGACCCTCCTCATGCGCTTGCTGCGGGGCTCGGGGAGCACCGGCCTCTCCGCCATGCGCCCACGGGCCGGGGATCTCCTCCGCCCGTTGCTCGAGATCTCGAGGGAACAGGTTCTCGAGCACCTGCGCGCCCGCGGCCTGACGTGGCGCGAGGACGCGACGAACGGCGACCTCTCCATGCTCCGCAACCGGATTCGTCACGAGCTCGTTCCCTACCTGGAAGCGCGGTTCAACCCGAACCTCCGCCCCACCCTCGGGAGGACGGCCGGGCTGCTGCGGGACGAGGCGGACCTCCTGACGGGGCTGGGAGACGACCTCTTCGGGACCGCGGTCCGGCCCTCTGCGGAGGCCCTCGTCCTGACCCTGTCCCCCCTCCGCGCGGCGCCCCGCGCCGTGGCCCGCCACGCCGTGAGGCGCGCCATCGCCGCGGCAGGGGGTCTCCGTGGCGTTTCTCGGCTCCACGTGGATGCCATCCTGGCTCTCGTTTCGTCGAAGAACCGGCAGCCGCGGCGCTTGCCCTTGCCGGGGCATCGGGAAGCGGTGTTTTCCTCGCGCGAGCTGCGCTTCGGTCCGCGCACCGGGCCCGCTCGGCCCGCGCCCGTCACCCTTCCCGCCGTCGCACTGGAGGCGCGCCCTTGACCGTGGCCCCCGACGTCCTCTTCACCCAGGAGCAGATTCGCACCCGCATGGCGGAGGTGGGAGCCGAGGTCAGCGGCGCCTTCGGGGGGGCTCCGATCTGCGTGGTCGGCGTCATGAAGAGCTGCATGGTCTTCATGGCCGATCTCATCCGCCACGTTCCCTCGGACATGACCTGCCACTTCCTGCGGGTCTCGTCCCTCCGGGACGAGGGCTGCGTCCGGACCGACATCGTCTACTCCACGGAGATCCCCTACGAGGGGCGGCACATCCTGCTCCTCCTGGACCTCATCGACACGGGGATCACGCTGAACTTCCTGGTGGAGCACATTCTCGAGCGCAAGCCGAAGATGCTGAAGGTCTGCACGCTCATCGACAAGCCGCAAGAGCGTAAGATCGACGTGCATCCCGATTGGGCTGCCTTTTCGGTGAAGGACACGGGCGATCGTTTCATCGTCGGGTACGGCCTCGACTTCGCGGAGCACTACCGGGGCCTGCCGTACCTGGGAACCATACCGCGGCCGACGCCCCCGTCGGAGGAGCGCACGGTCACACTTCGGCTGGAGAGTTGACGGGGAACCAAGGGTGGCGTGAGCCGCTGCGGAGGCCTTAGAAAGTGAACGCAACGTTCAAGACCGTGCTGTTGTGGATGTCGCTTCTGGTCGTGATCTTCCTGGCCTGGCACTTCGCCCAGATCCAGAAGAAGGAGACGTCCAAGAAGTTCAGCGAGTTCGTGTCCATGGTCGAGGCCGGCGAGGTGGCGGAGGTCACGATCACCGGCAACGAGATCAAGGGCCATACGGTCGGCCAGGAAGCCTTCCGCACCTACGCGCCCTACGGATACGACAAGCTGGTCGACACCCTCCTGGCCCGCAAGGTGACCGTCAACTATCTCCCCGACCAGACGCCGACCTGGGCGAACATGCTCATCTCCTGGGCTCCGTTCATCCTCCTCATCGGGTTCTGGATCTTCTTCATGCGCCAGATGCAGAGCGGCGGCAACAAGGCCCTCTCCTTCGGGAAGTCCAAGGCGAAGCTCCTGGCCAGCCAGCAGAAGAAGGTCACGTTCAAGGACGTGGCCGGCGTCGACGAGGCGAAGGAAGAGCTCCAGGAGATCATCGAGTTCCTGAAGGAGCCCCAGAAGTTCCAGAAGCTCGGCGGCCGCATCCCCAAGGGCGTGCTCCTCATGGGGCCCCCGGGGACGGGTAAGACCCTGATGGCGCGGGCCATCGCCGGCGAGGCCAACGTCCCCTTCTTCTCGATCTCGGGATCCGACTTCGTCGAGATGTTCGTGGGGGTCGGCGCGTCACGCGTCCGCGATCTCTTCGAGCAGGGGAAGAAGAACGCGCCCTGCATCATCTTCATCGACGAGATCGACGCCGTGGGTCGCCATCGCGGCGCCGGCCTGGGCGGCGGCCACGACGAGCGCGAGCAGACCCTCAACCAGCTCCTCGTGGAGATGGACGGGTTCGAGTCCAACGACGGCGTCATCCTGATCGCCGCGACCAACCGCCCGGACGTGCTGGACCCGGCCCTCCTGCGCCCGGGACGCTTCGACCGCCGCGTCGTGGTCTCGCGCCCGGACGTGCGAGGACGGGAGGGAATCCTCCAGGTCCACACGCGCAAGATCCCTCTGGCCGACGACGTGGACATCTCGGTGCTCGCCCGGGCGACACCCGGGTTCTCGGGCGCCGACCTCGCGAACCTGGTGAACGAGGCCGCGCTCCTCGCGGCGCGCCACGCGCAGAAATTCGTCACCATGCGGGACTTCGAGTCCAGCAAGGACAAGGTCCTCATGGGCGCCGAGCGGAAGAGCATGATCATCACCGAGGAGGAGAAGAAGATCACGGCGTTCCACGAGGCCGGTCACGCGCTGCTGGCGGCCCTCCTGCCCCACACCGACCCGCTCCACAAGGTCACGATCATTCCCCGCGGCATGGCCCTCGGCCTCACGCAGCAGCTCCCCACCGAGGAGAAGCACAACTACAGCCGCGAGCAGCTCGAGAGCCGCATCGCGGTCTGCATGGGCGGCCGGATCGCCGAGGAGCTCACCTTCGAGCAGATCACCACGGGGGCCCAGAACGACATCGAGCAGGCCACGGAGATGGCCCGCAAGATGGTCTGCGAGTGGGGCATGAGCGACAGCCTCGGCCCCCTGACCTATGGCAAGAAGGAAGAGGCCATCTTCCTGGGCAAGGAGTTCAATCGGCACCAGGACTACTCCGAAGCCACGGCTCTCAAGATCGACGCCGAGATCAAGCGGATCGTCACGGAGCAGTACGAGCGGGCCCTCAAGGTCCTGACCGAGAAGCGGCCCGAGCTCGTCAAGGTGGCGGCGGCCCTTCTCGAGCACGAGGTCCTGGACGCCTTGCAGCTGGGGCAGATCCTGGCGGGTCAGCCGATGGAGATCCGGGCTCCGCGGGCGGAGCCCGCTGCTGCGGCCCCGGTGCCTGTGCGCGAGGGGAAGGTGGACGGCGGCGAACGCGCCGGCGGGATCCTGCCGCCGCCGATGGCCGCGCCGAAGCCGAGTTCGTAGTGAGCAAGGGGGCGCTGCGCCGCGCCCCCTTGGACCCCCGCGTGCTTCGCGCGCGTGAAGCGCGCTTCGCACGCCGCCGTACCGGAGCAGCGATAGGGATCCGGGCTGTGAAGGTGATGTAGGTCAATCGAACCTCAACCGCGGGTCGAGTGAGGTGGGGGGACTCGATGCCGGCGTCGAGCACGATCAGGCGACGCTTCTCCTTGCGGATCCGCGGCCGGGAGGAGACCCTCGGCGCCCGGACCTGGATCATGGGGATCCTCAACGTGACCCCCGATTCGTTCTCCGACGGAGGGCTCTACTCCGGCCCGGAGGCCGCCGTCGCGGGAGGAATGGCGCTCTTCGAGGCGGGGGCCGACATCGTGGACGTGGGGGGCGAGTCCACGCGTCCAGGGAGCACCGCCGTGGACGTCGACGTCGAGCGCCGCCGCGTCGTTCCCGTGATCGAGGGCCTGCGAAGCCGCGGGGGAGGGCTCGTCTCCGTGGACACGACCAAGGCGGCGGTGGCGCGCGCCTCCCTGGATGCCGGGGCCGACATGGTGAACGATGTCAGCGGCTTTCGCTTCGATGCGTCCATGGCGCCTCTCGTGGCCGAGCGGGGCGCGCCGGCCGTCGTGATGCACGTGCGAGGCGGCTTCGACACCATGCACCGCGAGCCCCGCTACGACGACGTGATGGACGAGGTGGTCTCGGAGCTGCGTCACGCCCTCGACGCAGGGGAGCGCGTCGGGGTCCTGCCCCGACAGACCATCGTCGATCCCGGCATCGGCTTCGCCAAGAACCGGAGCCACAGCCTGGAGGTGCTGCGCCGCCTGCCGGAGATGGGTGCTCTCGACCGGCCCCTGCTCGTGGGACCGTCCCGGAAGAGCTTCCTCGGGAGGGTTCTCGAGGTCCCGCCCGGCGAGCGCCTCATGGGCACGGCCGCCGCGGTGGCCGCCAGCATCCTCGGCGGCGCCCACATCGTCCGCGTGCACGACGTGGGCGCGATGGTGCAGGTGGCCCGCGTCTGCGACGCGATCCTCGGGGAGGCCTGAGATGCACTTCCCCCGGATCATCGCCTTTCTTCAGTCGGTGGACTTCTCCTGGCTCGACGTCCTCGACATCCTCCTCGTGGCCCTCATCATCTACCAGCTGCTCCTGTTCATCCGCGGCACCCATGCCGTCCAGATGGCCCTCGGGGGGCTCGTCCTCGTCATTCTCTACTGGACGTCGAAGTGGTTCGACCTGGAGACCGTCAACTGGCTCCTGCGGACGTTCCTTCCGTACCTCGTCTTCGGCATCATCGTCGTCTTCCAGTCGGAGATCCGGAAGGTCCTCGCCCATCTGGGCAAGACACCCCTTCTCGGGGCCTTCACGACCCAGAAGACCGAGGAGGTGATCGACGAGGTCGTCCTCGCCTCGACCACCCTCGCCTCGCAGCGGACCGGGGCCATCATGGTCATCGAGCGCGAGATGGGCCTCCGGAGCTACATCGAGACCGGGATCTCCCTGGACGCGGTCCTCACCTACGATCTGCTCATCAGCATCTTCAACCCCGGGACGCCGCTCCACGACGGCGCTGTGGTGATCCAGGGGAACCGCGTGGCCGCGGCCGCCTGCTTCCTCCCCTTGACCGTGAACCCGGAGCTCTCCCGGACGCTTGGCAGCCGCCATCGCGCCGCGATCGGGGTCACCGAGGACACCGACGCTCTGGCGGTCGTGGTCTCCGAGGAGACCGGGATCATCTCTCTCGTCGTGAGCGGACGCATCCGGCGCGAGCTGGACGGCCGCACGCTCAAGCAGGCCCTTCTGGAGGCCCTCGAGGTCGAGGAGGCCGGAGAGAGATCCGAGGGGACGCGGGACGCCGTGGCCGCCCGGGACAAGTGAGGCCATGCGCTTCCTGACGGAGAACCTCGCCCTCAAGTGCGTGAGCCTCGCCCTCGCCATCGGCCTCTGGTTCGTCATCGCGGGCGAGACGACGTCGGAGATCGGCGTCACGGTCCCGGTGGAAATGCAGAACTTCCCGAGGGACCTGGAGCTCGTGGGGGACGCCGCCAACGCCGTGGAGGTTCGTCTCCGCGCGTCGCCGGGGATCATCCACGCCCTCGGCACCGGCGAGGTCTCGGCCCAGATCGACCTCGCCGGAGTGGCGGAAGGGGAGCGGATTGTCCATCTCACCCCCGAATCCATCCGCGTCCCCTTCGGCGTCAAGGTGGTCCGGATCAACCCCTCGATCCTCACGCTGAACTTCGAGCAGACCCTACAGAAGACGGTGCCCATCCGCCCGCGGATCGTCGGCCGGCCGGCCCCGGGGCACGAGGTCGCGGACCTGACGAGCCGTCCGTCCGAGGTCCGCATCGCGGGCCCGCGGAGCCGCGTGGCCGAGCTCGAGAGCGCCTTCACGGAGCCGGTCTCGGTCGAGGGCGCCATGGTGTCAGTGGCGGAGGACCGCAACCTGGGCCTCGACGATCCCCTCCTGCGCATCCTCGAGACGCCAAGGGCCCGGGTCACGGCGCGCGTCCGTGAGGTGGAGGAGAAGAAGGCCTTCGACGACCTCCCGGTGGCCGTCCGGGGGGGCGCGGGCTCTGTACGTCCGGGGAGCGTCCGGGTCGTCCTGGTCGGCCCCGTGTCGGCTCTGCGCCGTGTCACGAGCGCCGACGTCCGGCCCTACGTCGACGTGACGACGTTAGAATCAGCGGGGAGCGTCCGGGTGGCCGTCGAGATCCTCCCGGGGCAGGCGGGCGTGAGGGTCGAGGCCGTGGAGCCCCAGGAGGTCCAGGCCCGTCCCGGGCCGCGCAGGAAAGGGTGAACATGCGGGAGCTCTTCGGAACCGACGGCATACGCGGCGTCGCCAACGAGTCGCCGATGACGCCCGAGCTGGCGCTCCAGCTCGGAAGGGCCGTGGCGTTCGTCGCGGGCCGGGGAAAGAGGCACGCGCCCCGGATCCTCCTCGGGAAGGACACCCGTCTCTCGGGGTACATGATCGAGACCGCGCTGGCCTCGGGCATCTGCTCGATGGGCGGCCGCGTGATCCTGTGCGGGCCGATCCCCACGCCGGCAGTGGCCCACCTGACCGTGAGCATGCGCGTCGACGCCGGCATCGTCATCAGCGCAAGCCACAACCCGTACGGAGACAACGGCATCAAGGTCTTCGGAGGGGACGGCTTCAAGCTGGCCGACGACGCGGAGCTGGAGATCGAGCGCCTCATGAAGGACCCGGCGCTCCTCGGGCCCCGCAAGACGGGCAAGGTCATCGGCCGCGCCGAGAAGCTCGAGGACGCCCGCGGGAGGTACGTCGTCTTCGCCAAGACGACGTTCCCGAGCGACCTCAGTCTCGAGGGCGTCAAGGTGGTCATCGACGCGGCCCACGGGGCCGCCTATCGGGTGGCGCCGCTCGTGTTCCAGGAGCTGGGGGCGAAGGTGACCGCCATCGGCGTGAGGCCGAACGGGACCAACATCAACAAGGACGTGGGAGCGATGCATCCCGCCCACGTCCGGAGCGAGGTCCTGATCCGCGACGCGGCCATCGGGATCGCACTGGACGGGGACGCCGACAGGGTCATCGTGGTGGACGAGAAGGGGGACGTCGTCGACGGCGACGCCGTCATGGCCATGTGCGCGACCCGCATGATCCGCGACGGCGAGCTCCGGAGCGCCACCGTCGTCGCGACCGTCATGAGCAACCTGGGCCTGGAGCGCGCTCTCGAGGCCCAGGGGGCGCGCCTCGTGCGGACCCCCGTGGGGGACCGCTACGTCGTCGAGGCCATGCGCCAGGGGGGCTTCAACCTCGGCGGCGAGCAGTCGGGGCACCTGATCTTCCTGGACCATGCCTCCACGGGAGACGGGATCGTGGGGGCGCTCCAGGTGCTGGCCCTCATGATGAGGACCGGGAAGCCCCTCTCCGAGCTGGCTCGCGAGGCCATCGATCGCGTCCCGCAGGTTCTCGAGAACGTGACGCTCGCCTCCCGCCGCCCCCTCGAGGAGATGGCGCACCTGACGCGCGAGACGGCTCGCGTGAGCGCGTCCCTCGCTCGGGAGGGACGGGTCCTGGTTCGCTGGAGCGGCACCGAGCCCAAGCTCCGCATCATGATCGAGGGCCCCGACGAGGCCCGCATCCGGGTGTGGGCCAAGGAGCTGGTCGAAGCCGCTCGTCAGGACATCCCGGCGGCGTAGGATGGCCCGACTCGGCGTCAACATCGACCACGTGGCGACCGTGCGGCAGGCGCGGCGCGCGACGGAGCCCGATCCCATCCAGGCCGCCATGCTGGCGGAGCTGGGAGGCGCCGACGGCATCACCGTCCACCTGCGCTCCGACCGGCGCCACATCCAGGACAGGGACGTCGAGATCCTCCGTCGCGTCGTGAAGACCCGCCTGAACGTCGAGATGGCCGCGACCCAGGAGATGGTCAAGATCGCGCTGACCGTCAAGCCGGACCAGGTCACCCTCGTTCCCGAGCGACGCGAGGAGCTCACCACCGAAGGAGGCCTCGACGCCGTCCTCAACAGCGTCCAGCTCAAGCCCGTCGTGCGGAACGTCCGGGACGGAGGCATACGCGTGAGCCTGTTCGTGGACCCGGACCTGGAGCAGGTCAAGGAGGCCCACAAGATCGACGCCCAGGCCGTCGAGATCAACACCGCGGCCTACGCGGAGGCGCTCGACGAGCGCGCGCGCGAGGAAGCCCTCCGCAAGGTTGCCGACGCGCTGCGCTTCGGCCGGAAGCTGGGCCTCGAGGTCCACGCGGGCCACGGCCTCACGTATCGGAACGTCCGCGCCGTCGCCCGGCTGCCGGAGATGGGCGAGCTCAACATCGGGCACAGCATCGTGGCCCGGGCCGTCCTCGTCGGAATGGAGCGCGCCGTCCGCGAGATGGTGGACGCCATCGGCGGCCGGTAGTATCCTTTGCCAACGCCTTCCCCGAGAGACCAGGGAGTAGCTCGATGCTCGAGGCCTTTGGCCAGACGGACGTCGGACGCCGTCGCAAGCTGAACGAGGACAATTTCCTGGTCGACACCGAGGCGAGCCTCTTCGCCGTCTGCGACGGCATGGGCGGCCACAACGCCGGCGAGGTGGCCTCGAAGATGGCCATCGAGACCCTCGGGGCCTTCATCCGCAGGAGCCACAAGGAGAAGGAGATCACCTGGCCCTACGGCCTGGACGTGAACCTCTCCTTCGACGGCAACAGGATCAAGACCGCGGTCAAGCTCGCCAACAAGAAGGTGTTCAAGGCCGCCGACAACCGCGAGGACTACACGGGGATGGGGACGACCGCGGTCGCGGCTCTCGTCAGCGACAACCTGCTGACCGTGGGTTCCGCCGGGGACAGCCGGTGCTACGTCCTGTCGGCCGGGGCCCTCCGGCAGATCACCCGGGACGACTCGTGGGTGTCGGCGGCCTGGGCCGAAGGCATCCTGGCCGCCGAGGAGATCGAGCGCCATCCCCTCCGCAACGTCATCACGAAGGCGGTGGGGGCCAAGGAGGACATCGAGATCGACGTCGTCGAGCACAAGCTCTCCGCCGGCGATATCGCCCTCATCTGCTCCGACGGCCTCCACGGGATGATCAACGACCAGAAGATCCTCGAGGTCCTGACACCGGCCCCGACCTCCCTCGAGGACGGGGCGTCCCGCCTCATCGAGGCCGCCAACGAGGCCGGGGGCAAGGACAACGTATCGGTGGTCCTGGTGCGCTACACGGCGTAGCGAGCCGCGCCGTCATGGCCACCATCGGCCGGTACGAGATTCTCGACAAGCTGGGCGAAGGGGCCATGGGAGTGGTCTACCGCGCCCAGGACCGGGCCCTCGGGCGCATCGTCGCCCTCAAGATGCTCTCCACGGAGATCGGGGACGAGGACGAGCTCCACCAGCGCTTCCGGCGCGAGGCCGAGGCCATCGGGCGCCTCAGCCATCCACACATCGTCTCCGTCTTCGACCTCGGGGAGGCCGACGGCCGTGCCTACATGGCCATGGAGCTCCTCGATGGGGAGGACCTTCGCGCCCTGATCGAAACCCGGGCCATCGGCCTCCCCGACAAGGTCCGCATCATGGCCGAGATCTGCGACGGCGTCGGCTACGCCCATACCCGGGGCGTCGTCCACCGTGACATCAAGCCCGCCAACATCCTGGTGACCCGCGCCGGGCGCGTGAAGCTCCTGGATTTCGGCCTCGCCCGCGTCGCCACGCGGGAGACGATCACGCGCCGCGGCGTGATACTCGGGACCCCCGACTACATGTCGCCGGAGCAGGCCATGGGTCGCCCGCTGGATCACCGCACCGACATCTTCTCCTCGGGGGCGGTGTTCTACGAGTTCCTCACCTGCCAGAAGCCGTTCCGCGGCAAGACGCTCCACTCGGTGCTCTACCAGATCATCTCCGAGGCGCCCGACCCGGTGCTCACCCTGAACCCGGAGGCCCCCGCCCGGCTGGCCGCCCTGGTCCACAGGATGCTCCGCAAGGAGGCGCCCTCCGCGTCCCGACTCGATGGAGATCGTGGGAGCGGAGCTGCGCGACATCCATGCCGCCCTCCGCCGCTCCGCCGCGCGCTCGGCGCTGGCCTGGCCCAACGAGGCCGGCCCCCACCGACGAGTCGCGAGGCTCGATCCGCGAGGTGCTGGCTCGCGGGCGAGCCCACCTCGAGGCCGGCCGGTTCGCGAAGGCCGCCGCCGACGCGCGACAGGCGCTGGCCATAGATCCCGACGGAGCCGAGGCCGCCGAGCTGGAATGGCAGGCGGACCGCGGGCTCCGCGCGTCGAGGGGCGGGCCGCAGTCCAGCCCCGAGATCGACGCCCGCGTCGCGGACCTGCTCTCCCGCGCGGCCTCGGGCCGGCCCGACGACGAGGCTCGCCGCGCCACTGGCGGAGCTGGCCCTCATCGCTCCCGACGACCCGCGGGTGGGCGACGCGATTCGCGAGCGCGCGCCCCGGGGCTGAGGGGGGAAGACAGGCGCCATGGCCACGATCACCGAGCGCGAGAAGCGGGTGGGTCTTCATCTCCCCCTGGAGGTGAGTGGGGACGATGCCGCGGGCGCCGCCTTTGCCGAGTCCAGCCGCAGCGTCAACGTGAGCGGCGGCGGCCTCTGTTTCGAGACGGGCCGACGTCCTGATCGTCGGCGCGAGGGTCGTCGTGCAGATCGCGCTGCCTCCCCCCCTGCGGAGGCACTTCGGGGGCAAGGCGGTCTACCGCGCCAGGGCCGTCGTCTGTCGCGTGGAGCCGTCCCTGAGCGATGGCGTCTTCCGGGTCGGTGTCCGCTTCCTGGGGGAAGTGTAGGGCCGAACCTGCTATACTCCCCGGGTTTTGGAGGTCCCCGGCCGTTCCATGGGAGACCCGAGGCTCCAGGGGAAAGTCGCGGTCGTGACGGGTGGCGGGCGCGGGCTGGGGCGTGTCCTGGTCGAAGCCCTTGCCGCCGAGGGCGCCGACGTCGCCTTCAGCTATCGCGAGAGCCGAGAGGGTGCCCTGGCGGCCGCGGGCGCGGTTCGGGCCCTGGGACGGCGGGTCTTTTCCCAGCCTGCCGACGCCCGGGTCCCGGGTGCCATGGCCGGCTTCGTGGACGCGGCGGCCCGAGAGCTCGGGGGCATCGACGTGCTGGTGAACAACGCGGGGGTCTTCAGGAAGGTCGCTGTGGGAGATCTGACCGAGGAGTCCCTCGACGAGGCCTTCGACGTGAACGTGAAGGCGGCGGTGCTCGCGTCGCAGGCGGCCGCGAGCCACATGCGGCGCCGTGGCGGCGGCTCGATCGTGAACGTCGCGAGCCTGGGTGGCCTTCGGGCCTGGAGGTCGTATCTGCCGTACTGCGCCACCAAAGCCGCCCTCATCATGGCGACGCGCTCTCTGGCGCTCGCGCTGGCACCCGAGATCCGTGTGAACGCCGTGGCGCCGGGAATACTCGATCCCCCCGGGGCCGACGACGCAGATTCTGGGACGCATCCCCGCGCGCCGGTTCGGCCGCCACGCCGAGGTGGCGGAGGCGGTCCTGTTCCTGGCGGCGGGGGGGAGTTACACCACGGGTGACGTCGTCTCGGTCGACGGCGGCCGGGGACTCGCATGACCCACCGGTCGGCGAGGAGAATGCTTGCAAGGGAAGGAGATGGTAAGAGGTGAACATGACGTTGACCCGTGAGGACGACAAGCCGTGGAAGACCGATCTGGCTCGCAAGGCGAAGCTGCGCCGCGAGCAGGTGGTCCATGACATCGAAGACGCCATCAAGAAGGCCCCCTCGTTCGAGGACGGGCTGCGACAGGCCGTCGAGATCATGAAGAAGAAGTTCAGCCGCTACTCGGCCGTGACGGCATACGTCGCCGACGGCGAGGACCTGGCGGTACACACCTCCCTCGACCGCCCCCAGGGGCCGGATCGGGTCTGGTCGGGCGGCGGCCCACTGGCCGACGTCGCCCACGGTCACTATCCGACCGTGGTCTCGGACCTCTCGGCGCAGAGCGCCTGGGCGGGGGTCGGGCTCGCGAGCGGCAGCGCAATGGTGGCGCCCGTCCGGACCGATGCCGGCCTCTGGGCGATCCTCGAGGTCTGGAGCGACTTCCGCGACGCGTTCACGCCCCAGGACGTGAAGCTCCTCGACAAGGTCGCGACGGCGCTCGCGAAGAAGACGCCCGCGGCCTAGGCGCCACGGGCGCCGCACGGCATGGAACTCCGAGGGGTCTTCCCCCCTCTCGTCACGCCCTTTCGCCAGGACGGGGCCCTCGACCTCGCCGCGTTCGAGGCCAACCTCGAGTCCTACGCCCAGGAGGACCTCGCGGGCTACCTCGTTCTCGGCTCGAACGGCGAGGCCGCAAGCCTGAGCGAGGACGAGAAGCTCGCCCTCGTCCGTGCGGCCCGCGCACGGTCGGCGGGGCGGACGCTCCTCGTCGGCAGCGGCCTGGAATCGACGAGCGCCACCATCGCGCTGACTCGCCGTGTCGCCGACGCCGGGGCGGACGCCGTCCTGGTCCTCACACCCCATTACTACAAGGCGCAGATGACCGTGGACGCCCTTTGCGCCCACTTCGAGGCCGTCGCCGACGCCTCGCCCGTGCCCGTCCTCCTCTATTCGGTGCCCCAGTTCACGGGGCTCCCGTTTCCCGTGCCCCTCGCGGCCGCGCTCTCGGCCCACCCCCGGATCCGCGGGATGAAGGAATCGAGCGGCGACGTCGGCCTCCTGGGACGCATCAAGGGCGCCGTCCCCGAGTCCTTCCAGGTGCTGTGCGGGGCGGCCGTCGTCTTCTATCCGGCCCTGTGCCTCGGAGCCGCCGGTGGCGTGCTGGCCGCGGCCTGCTGCTCTCCTCGGCCAGTAGCGGCGCTCTACCGGGCCTTCGAGCGCGGGGACCACGGCGCGGCGCGGCGACTGCAGGAGGGCCTCACCCCGCTCGCCTCCGCCGTGACGACCCCCCATGGCGTCGCCGGCCTCAAAGCGGCCATGGACCTGAGCGGCCGCCGTGGGGGAGCGCTGCGCGCTCCCCTGCGCCCGGTTCCCGCCTCCCTCGCAGGCGAGATCCGCGCGCTCCTCGACCGGGCCGAGGCCGCCGTCTAGTCGGAGCGGTCGATGCTGAACGGACCGTCGCGGTCCTCCGCCGTCGCGCGCGGGACGAGGATCCGGAGCGCCCTCGGCGCCAGCCCTACCTCGAGGCGCTCGCATGGCTCCTCGGGCTCTCCGTCGCGGTGGTGTTCGAAGGGCCCGGTCCCCGTGAGGACGGCCGACGCCGCGGCTACGTGCTTGTACCGGCGGTAGCGGTCGATGCTCCCGAGGAAGAGACGCGGCGCCGCGAGGAGCGTCTCCCCGAGGGGCGCGTCCTGGAAGATAACGATGTCGAGGATGCCGTCGTCGACCCGCGCCCGCGGAGCGACCGTGGCGCCGCCGCCATATTGACGGCCGTTCACGAAGGCGACGATGAGGGCGGGTCCGTCGACGACCTCCCCGCCGGCCTCGAGGCGCCAGTGCCGGGCGTTGTACGACAGCGCGCGCCGCAAGCTGAGGCGGACGTAGGTCGCGACGCCGCGCCGCCCTCCCCGCTTCCCGTGAGCGTGGAAGTCGGCGCCCACGGCCGCGTCGAGTCCGGCCCCCGCGATGTTCAGGAAGGGCGACCCGTTGGCCAACCCCACGTCCATTCGGCGCACGACACCGTCGGCCAGCGAGCGCACCGCCGCCGCCGGCGCGAGAGGGATCCGGAGCGTCCGGGCGAGGCCGTTTCCGGAACCGGCGGGGAGGACGCCCAGAGGGGTCTCCGAGCCCATGAGGCCCGAGGCGACCTCGTTGACCGTCCCGTCCCCACCGACGGCGAGAACCAGGTCGTCGCCGCGGGCGCCGGCCTCTTGCGCCAGTTCTCGGGCGTGGCCGGGGCGCTCGGTGAGGCAGAGCTCGAGGTCCTCCCAACGGGCGTGGCCCGCGCGCAGGACCTCCATGGCCAGGCGCGGGGTGAGGCCCGCGCGAGGGTTGAGGATCGCGCGAACCCTCATGCCGTCTCCTCGTAGACCCGCAGCGTCTCCTCGACCATGCGCTCCACCGTGAAGCGCTCCTCGAAGCGCCGACGCCCCGCCCGGCCCATGGCATCGCGCCGCGCGGGGTCGGCCAGGAGGTCCACGAGGGCGTCGGCGAGGGCGCGAGGGTCCTGGATCGGGACGACCCGCCCCGTGACCCCTTCCTCCACGGCCTCGGGGATGCCCCCGGCGGCCGTGGCCACGACGGCGAGACCGAAGTTCATCGCGTCGAGGACGCTGGTCCCGAGCCCTTCGGAGCGGGACGACAGGCAGAACAACGCGAAGCAGGGGAGCAGGGCGTCGACGTCGCTGCGGAAGCCCGTCCAGATCCACCGATCGCCCAGGCCGAGGGCCGCGGCCCGGGCTTCGAGGGCGGGGCGCAGGTCCCCGTCGCCCACGACCACGAAGCGGGCGTTCGGGACGCGGGCGAGCACCAGGGGCGCGGCTTCGAGGAGCGTCACGTGGTCCTTGTGGTCCGTGAGGGCCGCCACGTTCCCCACCACGAGGGAGCCGGGTGGCACTCCGAGGGCTCGAATCGCCTCGAGCCCGCCGGCACGGGGGATGCGGCTGGGCACACCCTCGTAGACGAGGCGCAGGCGCGACGCCGGTACGCCGGAGTCCGCGAGGATCGTGGCGATGGCGCGGCTCACGGCGATCACGCGGGCGCAGCCTCGGTACTTCCGCCGCGAGAGGGAGCCGCGGAGCGGGAAGTCCACCCGCCGCGTGGCGACCAGCCGGCCTCCCCCTTGGAGGCGCGACGCCATGAGGCCCGCCGAGATGGCATGGGGGTCGTGCAGGTGGACCACGTCCGGGCGGAAGGCTTTCAGGACGCGGGCCAGCGCCAGGGCGGCCAGCGGCGACAGGTCGCCGCGGAAGGCGATCGGGTGCGTCTCGAAGCCCGCCTCGCGGAGCCTCGCGTCGAGGGCCCCGCCCGCCCGGCAGGCGACGGCGACCGAATGGCCCCGCTCGGTGCAGCCCCGGGCGGTGAGCAAGACCTGGTTCTGCCCCCCGCGCCACGTGGGCGCCGTGTCCACATGCAACACCCTCAACGGCTCGGCTCGCTCCGCCGGGCCAGCTCGTCGAGCTTCGCCAGCTTCGTGTACGTGTAGTAGGAGTTCATGGCCGACACCGTGAGACCGGCGCGGCCCAGCCTCACGCCGCCCTTGAGGACGTAGTTCCGAGTGAAGGCCCAGAGGGCCGAGAGCGCCATCTCGACCTGCCCCGTGCGCCGGCCGGCCTGGAACGCCTGTCGGGCCCAGAGGGTCGTATAGCGATCGATCTTGTGCATGTGGGCCGAGACGTCGGCGTACGGGTGGTGCTCCATGTCGGCGCGCAGGCGGCAGAGGGGGCCGCTCAACCGGACCGATTCGTGGACGAGGCTTCCCTCCCAACGGCCGCGGCGCCGGTCGAAGAGACGGATCTGCGGGTCGGGATACCAGTCGGTCGCGCGGATCCATCGGTCCAGGTAGAGAGCCACCCGGGGGATGCGATACCCGGCGCACGGCAGGCCCTTCCGCCGCTCGGCCTCGATCTCCTCTCTCAGGGCCGGGGTGACGCGTTCGTCGGCGTCCAGGGCGAGGATCCAGTCATGGCGCGCGGCGTCGACGGCGAAGTTCCTCTGGGCCACGAAACCGGGCCAGGGCGAATGGACGATGACCCGCGCTCCCGCCGCCTCGGCGATCTCCCGCGTGCGGTCCACCGAGCCCGAATCCACGACCAGGGTCTCGTCGCAGAAGGCCACGCTGGCGACGGCGTCGTGGATCTTCGTTTCCTCGTCCTGCGCGATGAGGACCGCCGAGATGGGGATCACCGCGCCAGTATAGCGGTGGTAGCATCGGTCCCATGACCGCGGATCTTCTGTCGCTCTTCAAGGAACGAGGCGCCCTCCTCGAGGGGCACTACCTCCTGACCTCGGGCCTCCACTCGCCGCGCTATCTCCAGTGCGCGCGGGTGCTCATGGATCCGGTCCTCGCCACGCGCCTGGGGGCCGAGCTTGCGGCGGCGCTCCGGCCGTTCCTCGGAGGAGAGGCCCCCGGGGCCGTCGTGGCCCCGGCTCTCGGCGGCGTCATCGTCTCCCACGAGGTGGCGCGGGGGCTCGGTTGCCGGGGGCTCTTCACCGAGAGGCAGGACGGCGCCATGGTCCTGCGCCGGGGCTTCGCACTGGCGGCCGGGGAACGCGTCGTCGTCGTCGAGGACGTGATCACGACCGGCGGATCGACCCGTGAGGTCATCCAGGCCGCCCAGGGACGGGGCGCCCGGGTCCTCGCCGCCGGCAGCATCGTCGACCGCAGCGGCGGCGCCGTGGACCTGGGCGTTCCCCGGGCGAGCCTTCTCTCCCTCGAGGTGCCCACGTACACCGCCGACGCCTGTCCCCTCTGCGCGTCGGGCTCCAAGCCTGAGAAGCCCGGATCCCGAGCGGTCCCCGCGGCCTGAAGGTGCTCTTCCGCGTCGCCCTGGCCTACGACGGCACCGACTTTCTCGGCTGGCAGGCGCAGGATCCGGCCCGGGGTGGCCGCACGGTGCAAGGGACCCTCGAGGCGGCCCTGGCCCACTTCGGCGCGGGAGACCGAGTCGTGGTCACCGGAGCGGGGCGAACGGACGCGGGCGTCCATGCGGAAGGACAGGTCGCCTCGTTCACCCTGTCGCGTCCGATGGACGCGGCCGAGCTGAAGCGGGCACTCAACGGGATCCTCCCCGCCGACGTCCGCGTCCTGGACGCCGCGCCCGCCGCGGAGGGCTTCCACCCTCGGAAGGACGCCCGGTCGAAGCTGTACCGATACGTGCTCGACACCGGACCGGTGCAGCTGCCCGCGCGCCGGCGGTATGCGGGACACGTCCCCTGGCCACTGGACCCATCCCGAGTCCTGGCGGCGGCCGACCTCTACCGTGGGCGCCACGACTTTGCGTCGCTCGCCTCGGCGGGGGGCTCCGTCGCGACGACCGAGCGCACCGTGGCCCGGTCGGCCGTCCGGTTCGAGGATGCGACCCTGATCTACGAAGTGGAGGCCGACGGGTTCCTGCGGAAGATGGTGCGGAGCCTGGTGGGGGGGCTCGTCGCGGTCGGCCGGGGGGCGGTCTCGCTCGAGCATCTCGTCGGGGCGCTGGACGCTCGCGACCGGCGCGCGTGGCCCGCGCCTGCCCAGGCGCGAGGGCTCACCCTCGTGCGCGTCGACTACCCGCCCGAGCCTCGGTGTTAACATAGGATCCTTCGACGGGAGCCCATGTCGCTGCACGACCTGCTGGACGTCGTTCCGTCGGGCTCGGAGGAGCAGTCGCTCCTCCGCTCCATCGACTTCGCGCGGCTCCCGCGCCACGTTGCGATCATCATGGACGGGAACGGGCGCTGGGCGAAGCTCCGCCACAAGCAGCGAGTGGAGGGGCACCGCGCCGGGATCGCCTCGGTGCGCGACGTGGTCGAGACCTCGGCGCGCCTGGGCCTGCAGGTCCTGACCCTCTACGCCTTCTCCATCGAGAACTGGAAGCGCCCCAAGACCGAGGTCACGACCCTCATGGGGCTCCTGAAGCGCTACCTGCGCATGGAGCTCGAGACGCTTCTGCGCAACAACATCCGGTTTCAGGTCATCGGACGGGCCGAGGATCTGCCGGGCGACGTCAGCGACGAGCTCGCGCGAGGGACCGAACGGACCCGCGGCTGCACGGGGCTCCTCTTCAACATCGCCCTCAACTACGGCGGACGGGCCGAGATCACGGACGCCGTGCGCCGCCTCGTCCACGACTACTCCACCGGGGGCCGCGACCCCGGGCAGATCGACGAGCGGACGCTCTCGTCCTATCTCTACACCGCCGGCCAGCCCGACCCCGATCTCCTCATCCGCACCAGCGGCGAGATGCGCGTCTCCAACTTCCTCCTCTGGCAGATCGCCTACGCCGAGATATGGGTAACCGACGTGCTCTGGCCCGACTTCCGTCGCCGCCATCTGCTTCAGGCCATCGCCGACTACCAGAAGCGAGACCGGAGGTACGGCGGGATCACGTCGCTTTGAGCCTGCCCGCCGGGTTCGGGGCCAACCTCGCCCGCCGCGTCGCGACGGCGGCCATCGTGCTCCCTCCCCTCGCTGCCGCGCTCTTCCTCGGTCCGCCCGTCCTGGCGGTCGTCATCGTCGGATGCGCGTCCCTTCTCGGCCTCCTGGAGTTCTTCCGCTTCGTGACGGCCCGCCAGCTCGAGCCGATGCGGTTCACGGGGCTCCTCCTCACCGCCGCGATGTTCGTGGACGTGGTCCACCCGGGGGCGCACCGCGCGCCCCTCTGGCCTTTCGCCGCTGTGCTCCTCCTGGGCGTCGCCCTGCTCCCCGGCCGGGAGCTCGTGGACTCCGTGCCGTCCGCCGCCATCACCCTCCTGGGCGCCGTCTATGTCGGCGCGCTCGGTGGCACCATCGCCGCCCTCCGCGTCCTCGAGCCCGTGGGCGAGGGCGCGTGGCGGCTGGTGCTCCTCCTGGCGACGATCATGGTGTCCGACACGTTCGCCTTCTTCGCCGGCCATGCTCTGGGCCGCCGGCGTCTCGCCCCGTCCCTCTCCCCGGGGAAGACCGTGGAAGGGGCCGTGGGGGGCCTTCTCGGGGGCGTCGCGGGGGCCTTTGCCGTGAGGGCCATCGGCCTCCCCGGGCTGCCCGCCGTGGACACTCTGGCACTCGGGGCCCTCGTGGCGGCCCTGGGGATCGTCGGGGACCTGGACGAGAGCCTGCTGAAGCGTTGGGCGGGGGTCAAGGACTCGGGGGCGCTCTTTCCCGGCCACGGCGGCATGCTGGACCGCCTCGACAGTTTGCTGTTCGGCGCGCCCATCCTGTACTATTACTTTTCGTACTTCCGCTGAAACGGCCCCGTAAGGGGCCGTTCGCGCTTCGCTCTCATGAAAGGCCTCTCCATCCTCGGCTCCACGGGCTCCGTGGGCACCAACGTGCTCCGGATCGTGGACTCCTTTCCGGGCCGCTTCCGCGTCGTCGGCCTCGCGGGGGGCTCGAACGTGGAGCGGCTCGCCGACCAGATCGTCCGGTACCGGCCCGGCGTGGTGTCGGTGGCGACCGAAGCCGCCCTCGCGGCGCTCGGCCGGCTCGTGTCCCTGGACGGCGTTCGGGTGGAGACGGGTTCGGAGGGAATGGTCGCGGTGGCCACCCACCCCGACGCGCGAGTCGTCGTCGCGTCGGCCGTGGGCGCCGTGGGCCTCGTGCCGACGTATCGGGCCCTCGAAGCGGGAAAGGACGTCGCCCTCGCCAACAAGGAGACCCTCGTGATGGCGGGGGAGCTGATGGTGGCGCAGTCGAGGGCCAGGGGAGGCCGGATCCTCCCCATCGACAGCGAGCACTGCGCCCTCCACCAGTGCCTCGACGGCCGCCGGCCGGACGAGGTGCGCCGCCTCGTCCTGACGGCCTCGGGAGGGCCCTTCCGGAACCGCCCCCGGGAGACCTTCGGGAGCGTGACCCCCGAGGAGGCCCTCAACCACCCGACGTGGACCATGGGCCGGAAGATCACGATCGACTCGGCCACCCTCATGAACAAGGGCCTGGAGGTCATCGAGGCGCGATGGCTCTTCGGTGTTCCGGCGGAGCGGATCGAGGTCCTGGTCCACCCGCAGTCGGTGGTCCATTCCATGGTGGAGTTCGTGGACGGCACCGTTCTCGCCCAGCTGGGCGTGACCGACATGCGCCTCCCCATCCAGTACGCGCTCTCCCATCCCGAGCGCTGGGAGGCGGCCATCCCCGGCATGGACTTCACGCGCCCCATGAGCCTCGAGTTCCACGTTCCCGACCACGAGCGATTTCCCTCAGTGCGCCTGGCCTATCGGGCGTTGCGGGAGGGCGGATCCCTCCCCGCCGTCTTGAACGCGGCCAACGAGGAGGCCGTGGCGGCATTTCTCGAAGGGCGCATTCCCTTCATGGCGATCCCGGAGTCGATCTCCGAGGTCATGGACGCTCACACGGCCACGCCCCTTGCGCGCCTCGAGGACGTGCTCGAGGCCGATGCGTGGGCCCGCGAGCAGAGCCGATCGGTCCTCGGGCGTCACGTCGCGGCCCGGGCCGTCTCGTGACCCGAGGTCCTGGAGACACATGGGCTTTCTGACCTACCCCGCCGCGTTCGTCGTCGTACTGGGCGTGATCATCTTCGTCCACGAGTTCGGCCACTTCATCACGGCCAAGGCCTTCGGGATGAGGGTGTTCATCTTCTCCTTCGGCTTCGGGCGCCGGCTCCTCGGCTTCAAGTGGGGGGACACCGACTGCCGCCTCTCCCTCATCCCCCTCGGGGGATACGTCAAGCTCGAGGGGGAAGCGGATGACTACCTGAGCGAGGACGTCGAGCGTCGGGGAGACGGCCGCGACTTCACGAGCCGTCCGCGATGGCAGCGCTTCATCGTGTACATGGCGGGTCCGGTCATGAACGCCGTGCTGACGATCAGCGTCCTCACCGTCTTCCACATGATCGGCTTCGGTGTCGACGCGGCCCTCTACGACCGCCCGGTCATCGGTGCCGTCGAGGCCGCGTCTCCCGCCGCGGTGGCCGGCCTCGATCCGGGGGACGAGATTCGCGCCATCGACGGCGCGACGGTCGCGACCTGGGAAGAGGCCCTCTACAAGATCTGGATCCGGCCCGACGCCGCGGTCCGCCTCAAGATCCGCCGCGACGGAGAGGACCGCGACGTCGAGCTGCGCTCCACCTCCACCGGCCCGGAGAAGGCCGGCAAGATCGGCGTCACCCCCCTGGTGAGGGTCGGGAGCCTCGTGCCCGGCGCCCCTGCCGAACAGGCGGGGCTCAAGGCCGACGACGGCCTCCTCCAGGTGGGCGACCAGCCCGTTCGCGCCTTCAGCGATATCCCTCCGCTGGTGGCCAAGGCCAAAGGGGAGCCCCTGGCCCTGCGCCTCTTCCGCGACGGCCGTGTTCTCGAGCTGGCCGTCACACCGCGCGACCTCGGCAACGGTCCGCAGCTCGGGATCGGCTCCAAGACCGTGATTCGGCGCTTCGGGTTCTTCCGCTCCGTGAAGGAGTCCTCCCTCTGGGCCTGGACGCAGACGAAGATCACGATCGAGACCATGGGTCGCCTCCTCACCGGGGCCCTTTCCACGAAGAGCATGATGGGACCGCTCGGGATCGCGAAGGCGTCGGGGGACAGCGCGCGGCAGGGGGCGGGCTCGCTCTTCTTCCTGATCGCGATCATCAGCCTGCAGGTGGGGATCTTCAACTTCGTGCCGCTGGCGCCCCTCGACGGCGGCCACCTCGCCATCTTGATGGCCGAAGGAATCATCCGCCGCGACCTGAGCGTGACCGTGAAGGGTTGGATCATGAACGCGGGGGCTCTCGTGATCTTCGCCCTGATCGGCGTGGTCCTCTACTCCGACGCCAGCAAGACCGCGCTGCTCGGGAAGTACCTGCCCTAGCCGTCAGCCCTCGATCCGCTTGACGGCCGCGTCCATCGCGCGGCGGGCGGCCGGGATCGCCTCGACACCCAGCGCCTCCCGCAGCCGGCCTCGCGTGCGAGGGTCGCCCAGGGCGCCGAGCGCCTCCGCCGCGGCCTCGCGGACCCTGGCGTCCGAGTCCTCGAGGAGGGCTGTCAGCCGACCGCTGACGACTCTCTGGCTCTTCCCGAGGTCCCGCAGCGTCCGGATGGCGGCGCATCGGAGCGCAGACGCTCGGCCCGGGTCCGACTGCTCGAGGGCAAGGGGGATCCCCCGGGGGTCTCCCAGGGCGCCCAGGCCCTCCAGGGCGGCGATTCGGACCCGCTCGGCGTGGGAGCCCCGCTCCATCGCTCGGCCCAGCGTCTCGAACGCCCGCGGGGAGCGGAGGGTACCGAGGGCTCGCAGGGCTGCGGCCGCCGCCAGCTCGCTCGTGTCCCGAGAGACGATGGTCAGGAGCGTCGCTTCGGCGACCGACGGCGCCATCCGGCCGAGGGCCCTGCAAAGGGCCGCCCGCACGCGGGGATCGGCGTCCTGGACCCCGCGCTGAAGCAGCGGACCGGCGGTCTGCCCGAAGGCGCCGAGCGCCTCCGCCGCTTCCGCGCGGACGCCCCAGAAGGGATCACGGCCCAGGGCCTGGGCGAGAAGGCCGGCTGCCCCAGACGGGCGGAGTCGAGCCAGCTCGCGGGCGGCCACCGCGCGCTCGACGGCGCTCGCGCCATTCGCGAGGCGGACCCCCAGCTCGTCGGCGGACGCCTCGGCAACGAGGCTCTTCGGCACCCAGGAGTCGGGATCGACCACCACCGCCAGGGGACGCTCGTCGCAGGGGAGGCCGAACTCCTGTTCCGGCTGGTCGAAGACGATCGCCTCGGTCCGCGCTCCCCCCGGCGTCACGACTCGAATTTCGAGGGGGAGGACGAACCTCGCCTTGGCGGCGTCCGCACCGGTATCTTGGCGCACGGTCAGCACGAGGCGCCGGCCGACGGGGTCCCAGCGGTGGGTGACGGTGAGGCGGGGGAGCCCGGGCCGCAGCGTCCATTGGTCGAAGAACCAGCCGAGGTCACGCCCCGCGGCCGACTCCATGGCGCGCCGGAAGTCGGCGGTCTCGGCGCTCTTGAAGGCGAAACGGGCGGCGTAGCCCTGGATGCCGCGCCAGAAAACCTCCTCGCCCAGCACGCGTCGCAGCATCGCGAGGACGAGGCCTCCCTTCTGGTAGACGTTGGCGTTCAGCAGCATCCCCGGGTCGTCGACGTCGCCGAAGACCATGGGGCGACTCCGTGCGCCTTCGGGGAGGGCCAGGACGTCGTCGGCGTCGAGGAGGCGCTGATACGACGCCGCGTCGGTCCCGAGGTCGTGCTCCAGCCACAGGCGCTGGAAGAAGGTGGCGAAGCCCTCCGAGAGCCAAACGTCGGCCCATCGCCGGACGGTCACGGCATCGCCCCACCACTGGTGGGCCAGCTCGTGGGCGATGACGCCGTCGGACGAGGTATCGGCCCGGGCCCGGGGCTCAAGCAGCGCGTCATCGGCGAGGGTCACCGCCGTCACGTTCTCCATTCCGCCGAAGAGGAAGTCGGCGGCGAGGGCCTGGGAGTATTTCGCGAACGGGTAGGGCAGGCCCGACCGCTCCGAGAAGAGACGGATCATCTCGGGCGTGTGGGCGAAGGTCCGACGCGCGTCGTCGGCGCGCCCCCGGTAGACGAAGTAGCCGAGGGGGACCCGGGGCGAGGCGGCCTCGTCACGTACCTCCTCGTACTCGCCCGCGACGAAGGACACGAGGTAGGTCGGGTGGGGCCGATCCATCTTCCAGTGCCAGACCTTCCGTCCCGCCGTCTCGCGGACGTCCACCAGGTCCCCGTTGCCGATGGCCTCGTAGGTCGCCGGCGTCGTGAGGACCATCTCGCTCGTGACGGTGTCGGCGGGGTCGTCGTGACAGGGGAACCAGTACCGGGCGTCCTCGGGCCAGCTGTGGGACCAGACCTGCTTCGGAAGATGCGGCCGCCGCGCGTCCGGGCCGACGAAGTAGACGCCCCGGCGTGGGGTGGCCTCGTACTCCACGACGAAGGTGACCTGCTCCCCGGCCCTGTGGCGCCCCTCGAGGGCGATCCGGAGATGGGGCGGGCGCGCCTCGAAGGCCAGGGGGTGCCCGTCGGCGAGTCGGGCCGCGACGACGCGCATCTCGTCGGCGTCCAGGTCGATGGCGTCCACTCCCTCCCGCAGGAGGCGGACGGTCTCCGTAGCGCGGCCACGGATCGACCGGCGCACCTCGTCGAAGGAGAGGTCCAGGCGCACGTGCTCCGCATCGAAGGGCACCTCTCCGGCGTGCCCGGCGAGGGCCAGGAGCAGGACGAGGGATCCCATCAGCGGGGGGGCCTGTACCAATATCGCGACGCCCATTCGGGCGCGACCCTGCTCCCGCGGAGCAGGCCCGGGATCGCCCGCGCCATCATCGGGAAGTAGTGCCAGTCGCCGTGCTCGTCGAACTTGCGCGAGGAGGCCATCGCCTTGGCGGCCGTCGCTCGGGCGAGGCGCTGCCCGCGCCCCAGGCCGAGGCGGCGCAGCCGGAGGAGGAATGCGATGTCCTCGGCGAAGAACCGGTCCTCGGGGTAGCCACCCACCGCCTCGAAGTCCGCGCGGCGGCAGAACACGACCCCGGTATCCATCCCCGCGAGCCAGACCATCGGAATCATGACGCACCACGTAACGACGATACCGAGGGACCAGCGCTCCATCGTCACGCCCGTGGCGCCCCCGACGTAGCGGCCCGAGCCGAGGGCGGCCTCGATCACGTCGAACGTTCGGGGGTGGATCGCCGAATCGGCGTCGATGAAGGAGAGAATCGCGCCGCGGGCTGCCGCCGCACCGCCGTTGCGGACCGCCGCAATCATCCGCGTGGGCACCGTCACGACGCGGCAGCCGCGGGCCTCGGCCAGGCGCGGGGTGTCATCGGTGGACGCGTTGTCGGCGACGATCACCTCGACCTCTCCGGGACCGGCGGCGTAGCGCGCCCGCGCCGCATCGATCGAGTCGAGCAGGCGGGGAAGGAGCCTCTCCTCGTTGTAGGCGGGAATGACGAGGGAGAAGCGCGGCACAGGCTGCATTCTAGTCCGCGCTTCCCGCGGTGAGAGAGCGCCTTGTCTTCGAGGGTGGAAGGCCCGAGAATCGACCCGTGTCCGCGTCGTCCGCCACCGCCGCCGAGCTCTGCGACCTGGGGCGGCTCTGCTACGCCCGGGGCTGGGTCTTCGGCACGAGCGGGAACTTCAGCGCCGTGCTCGATCGCGAGCCGCTGCGCGTCGCCATCACCCCGAGCGGCGCCGACAAGGGGGCCATGAGCGCCGCCGAGATCCTGGAGATCGACGGCGACGGTCGCCTACTCTCGGGCGCCGGCCGTCCGTCGGCGGAGACGGCCATCCATCTCGCCATCGCGCGGGCTGCCGTCGCAGGCGCCGTCGCCCACACCCATTCGACGTGGAGCACGCTCCTCTCCGACGCCCATGCAGCCGCCGGGGGGCTCGCCATCCAAGGCTATGAGATGCTGAAGGGGCTCGCGGGGACGTCGACCCATGCCCATCGCGAGTGGATCCCGATCCTGGAGAACACGCAGGACTGGGTCGCCGAGGCGCCGCGCGTCGAGGAGCGACTGCGGGGCGACGGGAAGGGCCACGCGTTCCTGATCCGGCGACACGGTCTCTACACCTGGGGGCGTGACGTGGCCGAGGCCCGGCGGCACGTGGAGATCCTGGAGTTCCTGCTGGAGGTCGTGGGGAGGAGCCAATGGCGGTCCTGAGGATTCCCGAGGAGAAGCGAACGATCACCGGAGACGGGGCCGTCGCCGCGCGCCTCGCCGAGGTGGGCATCGACTACGAGCGCTGGGAGCCGGCACATCCGCTGCCCGACGCGGCATCGGCGACCGAGGTGCTCGAGGCGTACAAGGCCGAGATCGACCGGCTGAAGGCGCGCGGCGGGTACGTCACGGCCGACGTCATCGACGTCACCGCCGCGACCCCGGGGCTCGACGCCATGCTGGCGAGGTTCAGCAGGGAGCATTGGCACGACGAGGACGAGGTCCGCTTCATCGTCCGGGGGAGCGGGCTCTTCCACATCCGTCCCAAGGACGGCGCGGTGCTCGCGATCGAGGTGGAGGCCGGCGATCTCATCCGGGTGCCGCGGGGGACGTGGCACTGGTTCGACCTCTGCGCCAGCCGCGACATCCGCGCGATCCGCCTGTTCCAGGACCCGGCGGGGTGGAGCCCCCACTACACCGACAGCGGCGCCGAGAAGGGTTTCGAGCCCGTGTGCCTGGGCCCGGCGCACCTGCCCTTGGGGGCTCCAAGGCCCTGACCGCGACCACAGTCCTTCTCCTCGACGTCGAGGGGACGACGACCCCCATCGATTTCGTCGCGCGCACGCTCTTCCCCTACGCGGCCGAGCACGTGGGCGCCTTTCTCGAGGTGCCCGGCCGCGACGCCGGCGTGATGGAGGACCTCGGGCGGCTGCAGGAGGAGAACGCCGCCGACGTCGCCCGCGGCGAGCGGCCGCCGTCATGGGGGGGCGGATCCGTCGGGGAGGTCGTGAGCTACGTCCGCTGGCTGATGGACCGCGACCGGAAATCCACCGGGCTAAAGGCGCTCCAGGGTCGGATCTGGGAGGACGGCTATCGCCGCGGCGATCTGCGGGGCGAGGTCTACGACGACGTGCCCGCCGCCTTCGGTCGATGGCGCGAGGACGGCCGACGTGTCGCGATCTTCTCCTCGGGGAGCGTTCTCGCGCAGCAGCTCCTCTTCCGCCACTCCACCGTGGGGGACCTGACGCGGTTCCTCGACGCCCACTTCGACACGACGACCGGCCCCAAGCGCGAGGTGGACAGCTACACGCGGATCGCCGCTCGCCTCGGCGTCCCTCCCGGAGCGGTCCTCTTCGTGTCGGACGTCGCGGAGGAGCTCGACGCGGCGCGGGCGGCCGGTATGGACACGGCCCTGTGCGCGCGCGGCGCGCTCCCGGCCGCGGCGGCGCACCGGGTCATCCGGTCCTTCGACGACCTCGGTTCGGGAGCGTGACGGCACCTTGCGCCGCCCGGAGCCCTCGGACACGATAGCGCCCATGTCCCGATCGACACGCGCGCGCATCGCCGCCCTCCTCGTGGTCGTCGCCGGGGCGGGCGTTGCGATCGTGCGCTCGCACCGTCCGGCTCCCGGCATCGAGCGCGTGGTCCTCCTGGGCTTCGACGGCGTCGGCCCCAACCTCATGGAGCCCCTCCTGGCCCAGGGCAAGCTCCCGGCGATCCGGAGGCTGATGACCGAGGGGACGTACGGCCCCCTCCGCTCGTTCCACCCGTGCAAGAGCGGCGTCCTCTGGACGTCCATCGCCACGGGCAAGACGATGCTGAAGCACGGCATCCTGGACTGGACCTACATCAACGACAACGGGATCGCCCTTCCATACGAGGACACCGGCCGCCGCGTCAAGACCTACTGGGAGATCCTCGCCGAGAAGGGCGTCAAGACCGGAACGGTCAACTGGTGGGTCTCCTACCCGCCGCCGCCGATTCCGGGCGGGTTCCTCGTGAGCAACGCCTTCCGGAAGCGCCCCGACCCCGACACCGTCTCGCCTCCGAGCCTGTTCGACTGGATCAACCCCGCGCGCCTTCCCTACTCGGAGGTTCCCGACGAGATGAAGCGGGAGGCCTTCCCGACGTGGAGCGAGGAGGCCGCGACGGTGCCTCTGGGAGCGGCCCGCACCGTGCTCCAGTCCTACGCCACGTACTTCGGCCAGGACGTCACCGTGGATCGGGCCAGCGACTACCTCTGGACGCACCAGCCGGTCCAGGTCTTCTCCACCTACTTTCGCCTCCCGGACGTCACGAGCCACTTCGCGGGCCACTTCGTGGACCGCGCTCTCTACGACGAGGTCGCGGCCCTCGACCAGCAGGGAAAGCTCACGCCGGAGGCCGTCGCGCGACTGGACGCCGACATGGCTCGCGTCGTGGCGCCGGCCTACGAGCGGATGGACCGCGCCATCGCGAAGTATCTCGAGCGGCTCGACGACCGGACGTTGCTCATCGTCTGCTCCGACCACGGCTTCGCCTTCTTTCGCGGCGGCTACAACCACTACAACCCCGCGATGGAGCCGCCCGACGGCGTTCTCTTCCTGAGGGGGCCAGGCATCCGAAGGGGGGGGCGCCTCGTGGGCCCCAGGCTTTACGACATCGCGCCGACGATCCTCCACGCCATGGGGCAGCCCATGGCCGAGGACATGGACGGCACGGTCCTTCGCAGCGCCTACGAGCCCGCCTATCTGGACCGGCACCCCGTGCGGACCATCCTGACGTACGAAGGCGCGGCACGGCCGACCGGTACCGGCTCGTCCCACAAGACGGACGAGGAGGTGCTCGACGACCTCCGGACCCTGGGCTACATCGACGCCGGAAAGGCGACGCCGCGCCCCAGCCCCTCGAGCCCCTGAGGGGAGGCTACCGGTGGCCGGCCCAGACGGGCCGGAATCCCGGATCCAGCTCGTAGGCCTTGGCGAACAGCTCGGCGGCCCTGCGCTTCTCGGGATGGAAGGGTCGCTTCGGCTCGGCGATCTTGTAGACCGAGTACCCCAGGTAGAAGTAGCCCGCGGCTCCCGCGGGATCGGCGTCGACCGCCTTCTGGAACTCGGCTTCCGCCTGGGTGAAATGCCGCTTCCGGAAGAGCGCCAGGCCCGCGTCGATGGACGCCTGTGCGACCGCCGGTGTGGCTGCGGGCAGGTCCCGGGACTGCACAGCGGGCGCCTGCGCCGCCGATAGCGCGACGAAAAGGATGGCAGGGAGCATCATCGTCCCACTCCTTGTCCCCGGCCCGTGTGGCCGGAAAAGCGAAGTCTAGTCCAACTCCTCGACCTCGACGCTGTGTGCTCCGTCACGCACTCCGTCAGAGGCCCAGGACCACCTTGGCGACCCGGAAGTAGATCACGAGGCCGGTCGCGTCCACGAGGGTCGTGATCAGGGGGGCCGAAAGCACGGCCGAGTCGATCCCGAAGCGCTCCGCGATCATGGGGATGACCGATCCCACGGTCGTCGACCAGGTGCAGATGACGAGGACGGTGATGGCCACCGTCCAGGCCAGGGGAGTGTGGGCCCCCCACATGAGGGCCCGCGTGAAAGCCACGGTCCCGATGATGAGGCCCACGGTGAGACCGGTCGTGGCCTCGCGGGTGAGGACGCGCCACCCGTCCTGGAGCTTGATCTCCCCGAGGGCCAGGCTGCGGATGATGGTCGTCACGGTCTGGGATCCGGCGTTGCCACCGGTGCCGATGAGGAGGGGTATGAAGAAGGAGAGGGCAACCACGGCCGCGAGCTCGTTCTCGAAGTGACGCAGCACCGTGCCCGTGCAGGTCTCGGCCACGAAGAGCAGGAGGAGCCAGCCGATCCGCTTCCGCACCACGAGCCAGATGGGGTTCTCGAAGTACGGCTTGTCGAGAGCGCCCCCTTCGATACCGGCCATCTTGAGGACGTCCTCGGTCTGCTCCTCGACGACGACGTCGATCACGTCGTCGACCGTGACGAAGCCCACGACGCTGCCGTCCTTCTCGAGGACCGGCACCGCGAGGAGGTTGTACTTGGCGATCTTCTTCGCCACCGCCTCCTGGTCGTCGAGGGCATTGACCGTGATGGGCTTCTTGCGCATGACGTCTGCGACCACAGCCGACATCTCGGCCATCACGAGGTCGCGGAGGGAGACGGAGCCGAGCAGGCGGGCCGTCCCCGGCTCGAGGACGTAGCAGGCGTAGATCGACTCCTTCTCGCGAGCCACGCTCCGGATGTGCTTCAGGACCTCGCCCACCGTCATGCCGGGCTCGAGGCGGACGAACTCCGTCGTCATGATCCCGCCGGCGGTTCGCCGCGGGTACTGGAGGAGCTTCTCCACCTCTCCCCGGGCGTCGGCGGCGAGCTTCGGCAGCAGCCGGCGGCGCTCGAGCTCCCCCATGGAGCGGACGATCTCCGTGCGCTGGTCGGCCGACAGGCCCGAGAGGATCTGGGCGGCCCGCGGCGGGTCGAGCTGCTCCAGGATCGCGGTCCGGCGCCGGAGCGTGGGCTCGTCGCAGACCTCGATGGCCCGGGCCACGGAGATCATGGAGAAGACGGCGCCCGCCTCGGCGAGGTTCAGCTGGTTGACGAGGTCGGCGAGGTCGGCGGGCGGGAGGTCGGCCACGGCCTCTCCGATGCCCACGAAGCTCTCGTCGAGTCGGTTCTGGATCCGCTCCAGAAGCTCCTTCGGTGCCGTCACTATCCCACCTCCCGGGCCGGGCGGCCCCCCGGCGCCTCCCCGGCGCCTCCGCGTCTCCAGTCCCAGGTGGCGCGCAGCTCTTCCAGGAGCTCGTCGAAGCGCGGATCGCCGCGAAGCCCGTCGAGCTTGCCGCTGCTCACGAAGAGCGGGTAGTTCTGGTTGCCGAGGCGCACGGCCTGGCGCACCCATTCGATCCCCTCGTCCATCATGCCCTCCATGGCGTAGAGAGAGGCGAGCCAGAGGGCGATGTCGTGGTCCGCGGCGGCGGTCTCCTTCACGCGATCGGTCATCAGCGCCCGCGCCCGCTCGTGCTCCCCGCGGGCCGACAGACACCAGCCGAGGACGGGCAGGAGGCCGTCGAAGTGCGGGTTCTGGCGCAGGACCTCCTCGACCAGGGCCTGGGCTTCGTCCACCCGTCCCTGGTTGAAGTACGCGATGGCGAGGAAGGTCTTCACCAGGGGATGCTCGGGCTCGATCTGGCGGGCGCGCTCGAGCTCGTCGGCAGCGCGGTCGTATTCCTGCATGTACGTGAAGATCCGGGCCCGGTTGTAGCCCGCGAGGACCCGTGACGTCGGATCGACCTCGACGAGGCGCGCGTAGTCGGCGAGGGCTTCGTCGTAGAGGCCGTCGATCCTGTGGATCATGGCGCCGACCAGGAGCACCGCGGGATCGTCGGGGGTCTCCTGCCTGAGCGCCTCGACGGTCGCCTCCGCCCGCTTCTTGTCGCCGCGGTGGAGGTCGACGTAGACCGTCTGGAGCCGCGCCTCGGCGAGCCCCGGGTCGAGGTCGAGGGCCTGCCGGAGGGAGCGCTCGGCGAGGGTGTAGTACTCCGCCCCGCCGTAGCCCTGGGCGTGGTGAACGTAGCAGCGCCCGAGGGCTGCGTGGGCGGCGGCGAAGGACGGATCGAGGCCCGCCGCCTCGTGGAACATCTGGATGGCGGCCTCGAGGTCCGCCTCGTCGAAGCTGTGGGACGTGTAGCGGAAGAGGACGTCCCGCCCCTTGAGGTAGAACTCGTAGGCCCGGCTGTTGGTGGTGGGGAGGCGGTCGATGCGCTCCTGCTCCTGGTCGGTCAGGCTGAGGCGCAGGCCGGCGATGAGCCGCTCCGCGATCGTGTCCTGGATCGTGATCAGGTCCGAGGCGGGGACGTCGACCCGCTCGCTCCAGACGATCTCGCCCGTGGCCGCGGCCAGGAGCTGCGCGGTGACGCGAAAGCGATCCGCGGACCGCGCGAAGCCGCCGGTGAGAACGAGCTGCGCCGCCAGGGCTTCGCCCGCCTCCTTCGGGTCCACGCGCTGTCCGACGTAGGGGGCGATGTACGCCGAGGGACGAACGACGAGGGAGCGGACCTGCGCCAGCTCGGTGATGATGCCGTCGGCCAGGGAGAACTCGTAGAAGCTGGCCGCGGGATCGCCCGGTCAGGTTCGTGAAGGGAAGGACCGCCAGGGTCGTCTTCGTCTCGCGTGCCCCACGAGGAGGGCCTGCTCGACGAGGGGCTCTGGGGAGCGTGATGGCGCGACGTGGTGCGCCATCGGCCCAGGACGCGCACGAGCGTTCCTCCGAGGTGCCAGCCGCCCCGAACGCGTTGCGGGACCACGAGGGTGGCCGAGGACTCGGTGGGGACGACGCCGGTCTCCCGCGAGAGGCGCCGCATGAGGGCCTTCAGCTCGTCGCTGAGCCCCGCCATGGTCTGGTAGCGGCTCGCCGGGTCCTTCGCGATGGCGCGCGCGACGATCGGCTGGACTTGCGGCGGGGCCGCGGGGTTCAGGACACCGATGGGACGCGGCGTGTCGCCGATCACCGCCCGCAGCACCTCGAGGCGCCCCTTTCCGCGGAACGCGGGCTGGCCGGTGAGCATCTCGTAGAGCACGACCCCGAGGCTGAAGACGTCGGAGCGGTGATCCACCGAGTCGCCCGCGGCCTGCTCGGGAGAGCCGTAGCCGATCGACCCGCAGGGGACGCCGACCTCGGTCAGCGGCTCGCCGCCTGCGGTCTCCGGGTCATCGTCCTCGGCCCGATAGGCCAGCATCTTCGCGAGGCCGAAGTCCAGGACCTTGGCCTGGCCGGCGGCCGTCACCATGATGTTCGTGGGCTTGATGTCGCGGTGGATGATGCCGGCAGAGTGGGCGACGGCCAGGGCGTCGGCGATCTGGATGGCGATGGACAGCGCCGGAAGGGTGACGAGGGGACGGCCGTTCAGCAGCTCCTTGAGCGTGTGGCCCTCGACGAGCTGCATCACGATGTAGATGAGCCCGTCCTCCTCGCCCATGTCGTAGATCGCGCAGATGTTGGGGTGCTCGAGGGCCGAGCACAGGCAGGCCTCCCGTTCGAAGCGGCGGCGGGCGGTCTCGCTCTCGGCGAGCTCGGGGCGCAGCGCCTTGATGACCACCGGCCGGTTGAGGCGCGTGTCCTCGGCGCGGTAGGCGGCGGCCTGTCCGCCCTGGCCGAGCTTCCCGACGATCCGGTAGTGCGAGAGCGTGCGGCCTGGTTCCAGAGAAATCATGGGTCCCGCAGGAGCGTAGGGACGCTACGCCCTTCGTTCAACTCAGTCAAATGACGCCTTCGTGACGAGTCGGCGGTCAGCGCGTCCCCGTCACGCCCCCTGCCGCAGGGAGGGAGAGAAGGTGGAGGCCGCCGGTCGCCGCGGAGGCCAGGAGCTGCGCCGGGCTCGCCGGGTCCATCGCCATCGACCAGATCCGCTCGGAGCCCAGCCCCGTCGTCGGGAAGGGCTGCCACGTGTCACCGGCGTCGTCGCTCCGGTAGAGGCCTCCGCGAGCGTAGTCGCTCGCATAGACCGTTCGTCCGTCGGGGACGAGCGTCATCCCGGCGATGTCGGTGGAAGGGAGACCGCCCGCCGAGCCGCCGCCATACCTGACCGCCGTTCGCGGACTTGAGAAGACCCTTGCCCGTCGCGGCGAAGACGACGGAGCCGTTCCCCGGCAGGAACCCGAGAGAGTGGATCTCGGCGTCGGCCAGGGCTCCCGAGACCTGCGCCCACGAAACGCCCGCGTCGTGGCTGCGGAAGGCCCCCAATGGCGTCGCCGCCAGAACGAGCCCGGGCGGGGTCGGCGACGCGGTCAGGGCCAGCACGGCGCGGGCCAGGCCGAGGGACTGGCGCTGCCATGTGGCGCCGCTGTCGGGGCTCCGGAGGAGGCCTTCGCTGGTCGCCGCAAGCAGGACGCCACCGGGCAGCGCGGCGATGTCGCCGGCGTGAGGGTGGGCGTCGAGGCCGTCGATCACGGTGGGGAGGCGACGCCACGTCCCGCAATGGCTCACCGACCGGAATATCCCGTCGTCGGTGGCGGCCACGATCTCGTCGCCGTCCAGCGCGATCTTCAGGACCTCACGTCCTTCCAGGCCCTCGCCGACCCGAGTCCACGGCCCCTGGGGCCGCGGCGCTTGAAGGACGCCGCTGTGCTGCCGGTCCCTCATCACACCGACCACGAGCCGCCCCCCGGCGCGGTCGACGAGGACATTGGAGAAGACCTGCTCGGCGAAGCCCTCGTTGGAGGGGGCCCACGTGCGTCCGCCGTCGGCGCTGCGGACCACGCCCGCTCCGTCGGTGCCGAGCAGGATTACGCCGCCGCTTCCTGGGAGGGGGACGACAGCGTTGACCACGAGCTCCTTGCTCGTGGCCAGACGCCACGTCGACGAGCCGTCGCCGCTGACGAAGAGCCCCTCGGTCGTGCCCGCGTACAACATCGTCGGACCGTCGGGATCTTGTGCGAACGAGCGGGTGCGGCGGCTGCTCGCGGGGATGCCCTGGGCCTTCGACCAACGCGCGGCGCCGTCGCTCGACCGGTAGATTCCCGTGCAGGCCGTCGCGTAGACCGTGCGGGGATCGCGCCGGTCGAGGGTCATCGTGAAGACGTCGGAATCGTCGATCATCCCGGCGTGGATGGGCCGCCACGTGCGGCCCGCGTCCACGGTCTTCCACGGCAGGTGCCACGTGCCGACGTAGACGACACTCGGGTTCGTCGGGTCGATGGCCACCGACTCCACGTTGTGCAGCTCTGGGTCGTCCCTCGGGCTGATGCGCCGCCAGGTCTCCCCGCCGTCGTCGGAGCGGAAGACGCCGCCGATGGCTCCGGCCACCAGCGTATCGGGTTGGGATGGGACGACGTCGAGGGCACGCACCGACTCTCCGTCGACGCCGGAAAGCACGGCGAACGTCCTGTCCGCCGTCGAGGCTGCGCGCGACCCCGCCTCCCTCGCCCGCCACCTCCCAATAGCCCACCAGGACGCGGCCCCGAGCGTCCACGACGATGTTGTCGAGGCTCCGGCCTCGCAGCGGAAACCCGGGATCGAGCCGCCGCCAGCGCTGGCCCGCGTCCTCGGACCGGTACAGGATGCCGTCGGCCGTTCCGAGAAAGATCACCGACGGGTCGCGCGGGTCGGCGGCAAGGGCCCGAACGTCTCCTCCCGTCGGCCCCACCGGTGTCCAGGTCTGCCCCTCGGCAATACCGGTGAGGCCCGCCAATACGCCGGCCGCCAGGAGAGCCTTCGTGTCCCGAAGTTGCGTCATGCCCGCAGTTTACCCGAAGACTTTTCGCGTTTGCCCATGCTGGCGTTTGTTGCTACCATCTTTTCAGCACTAGTTGCCGTTCCTCTGGCGTTCGGAGGAGGGCTTGCCCATGGTGGGCGGCTTTCGTTCGTGGGCGCGCAGTCGACGAAGCTTCTAGTCAGAGGCCAAGGAGGCCTGCAGTTCATGATCGAAGGTACCGTCAAGTGGTTCAACGAGTCCAAGGGTTTCGGCTTTCTCTCGCGCGAGGGTGGTCCCGACGTCTTCGTTCACCATTCCGAGATCCGCGCCGAGGGGTTCCGCACCCTTCACGAGGGTGACCGCGTGCGTTTCGAGGTGGTGGACAGCCCGAAGGGGCCCCGCGCCGCGAACGTCACCGTTGCCTAACAGCTAGACAACCACTCTTCCGAGCGCCCGGGGCCGCGCGGCTCCGGGCTTTTTTTGTGCACACCGGGCGCCTCTCGGGCGCACCGCTCTTCCGACAGAAGGGATTCCATGAAAAGACTCAGTGTTGCCGCCCTCGTACTCGTCGCGGTGTCGGGGGCCTGCAAGCCGCAAGAGGCGCCCAAGGTCGCGAGCCCCAGCCCCGCTCCCGGAGCCTTGAACACGGAGCAGGACAAGACGGTTTACGCCATCGGCCTGATGCTCGGCCGCAACCTGGTGCCGCTCAACCTGACACCCGCCGAGCTCGACGTGGTCAAGAAGGGGCTCGCCTGCGCCGCGACCGGCCAGAAGCCCGAGGTGGACCTGCAGACGTACGGCCCCAAGGTCGATGAATGGGCTCGGGCCCGCGTCTCGGAAGGAGCCAAGGGCGAGAAGGACAAGGCGAGGGCTTTCGCCGACAAGGCCGCGCAGGAGCCGGGCTCCGTTCGTACGGCGTCCGGCCTCGTCTACCGGACCCTCACGGCCGGCAAGGGCGTGAGCCCCGCGGCCACCGACAGGGTCAAAGTGCACTACGTCGGCACCCTCACCAACGGGACGGAGTTCGACAGCTCCGTCAGGCGGGGCCAGCCCGCCGAGTTCAAGCTGAACGAGGTCATTCCTTGCTGGACCGAGGGCGTCCAGAAGATGAAGGTCGGGGAAAAGGCCCGCCTCGTCTGCCCGTCGGACATCGCCTACGGCGATCAGGGACATCCACCGACGATCCCCGCGGGCTCTACCCTCGTCTTCGAGATCGAGCTGCTCGGGATCCAGAAGTAGGCCGAGGCCGGTCGGGAATAAAAGAAGGGCGCGGCCGGAGCCGCGCCCTTCGTCTTTGGTACGGCCTTGTGAGCCGAGGCTAGTCGTCGTCCTCGGGCGCCGGAAGCGCCCTCGGGCACGAAGATCACCTCGACGCGCCGGTTCTTGGCGCGCGCGGCGACGGTCGGAGCCGTGTCCAGCGGCTTGCTGTCGGCGGCGCTCTTCGCGGTGATTCGCGATTCGTCGACGCCGCGCTCCTTCACCAGGTACGTCTTGATGGCCTCGGCGCGCTTCCGGGCGATCACCTCGGGGTAGCGCTCCTTGTTGTCCGCGTGGCCCACGACCACGATCCGCGCGCGCGGATCCTGACGGAGGCGCGACGCGACGTCGTCGAGGCAGGCCTTGTCCACGTTGTTGAGGCGCGCCAGGTTCCGCGGGAAGCCGCTCGACGTGCACAGCGTCGTCGCTTCCGGCTTCCTCTCGGGAGCCTTCACGCAGACGTTTGTCGTTGCGTCAGCCGTTCCGCCGCGGCCGTCGGAGACCTTGACCGTCACGGGCACGCAGTCGCCGGGATTCACGCCAGCGGTGTCGAGGTTGGCATCCGCGGTGCTGCCCGCGATCTTGCCGGAGCGGGCCGACCAGCCGTAGGTCAGCGGATCGCCGTCGGGATCCGACGCCGTCGCGTGGCACTTCGAGACGGCGCCCGGGAGCACCGGGCTGTCGCAGGCGACGGTGACCGTCGGGGGCCGGTTGACCGGCGGGGGCGGCGGAGGCGGCGGCGCCACCACGGGGAGGCACGGCGTCCCCGGATGGAAGCCGATCGAGAGGAGCTTGCCGGACCGGGTCGAGAAGCCGGATCCGGCCCCGCGCGCGTCGAAGGCCAAGGCGTAGGAGAACGCGGGCCGGATGAAGATGCCGGGCTTGATGAAGAAGGCGAAGCCGCCGACGAAGTCGATCGGGCTCGTCTGGCTGAAGTCGGCGCTGCTGTAGCTCGTTCCGGTCACCTCGGCCAGGAACTGGAAGTTCTTACAGGCTGGTGCGTTGAAACCGACGCCCCACTTGAACGCGTTGCCGATGTTGAGGCCATCGGGGTCGCTGTTGATCTCGTAGCCGAGGGACGCGTGGATGTCGGCCTGGTGGTTCAGGCTCTTCGACAGGATCAGGTCGGCGCCGTAGGACGTCTTGCCCGTGCCCAGCCCCTTGGCCTTGTCGGCCGTTCCGAACTTGACGTAGCCCTTCAGCGCCAGGCCCACCGAGTCCTTCCGGTAGTCGTCGAGGAACTTGTACTTGCCGCCGACCCGGATGTCCCCGAAGCCCGTCTGCCAGTGGGGGTTCGTCGGATCGGTACCGGCGAAGGGGAGGTCCTGGAAGAAGCCCGGCTGCCCTCGCTCGGAGGTTCGGATGCGGTTCTGGAAGCCGAAGCTGCCGAAGAGCTCGAACTTGTCGCTCGCGCCGAACCCGAGGGAGAGGCCATGGACCGAGAAGTCGATGTCCTTCGGATCCCGGTCGAAGTTGTCTCGGAACAGGTTTACCGAGACCTTCCCCTTCGGCAGGGTGTAGGCCGAGGAGAGTCGATAGAGGCCCGTGTCCCCGTCGTCGGTCGGCGTCGCGGGGCGGACCTCGTACTCCTTCCCGTCGATGGTCGCCGTCCAGGTCTTCACGTCCTCGGGCTTCACCGACTCCTCGTGATGGGCATCCTGGGCCCGGGCGGAGCCGGCGAGGGCCAAGAGGCCTCCCAGCGCCAACGCTGTCATTCTTCGTTGCATCGACGTCCCTCCTTGCAAAACACCACTGATCTGACCCTTTGGCATATTTCGCGCAAGTATATCAAGGTTTGTGTGCCCGATCCTCCCCGAGGACCCGAATCCGATCTGTGACGGCCGACACGCCGGGCGTGTCCCGGGCGATTTCGACGGCCGTCGCCCGGGCGCCCTTGGTGAGCTCCCCCGAGAGGGTCACGGCCCGTTTGAAGACCTCCACTTTGATGTCCTGGCCCTTGAGGTCGCGGTTCAGGGAGAGGGCGAGACGCACCTGAACCTCCAGAGCCTGGTCGTCGATCGTCTCGCTCACCGTGCGCTCGGGCCGGGGCGATTCGGCCGGGCCGCCCGTCACCCGCATGTGGTCGACGACCTGACGCACGTCGGGCACCGCGGCCGCGACGCGCTCGGCCACGGCCTTGATCTCGGCGCTCGGAACCTCTCCCCGCAGGGTCACCACCTCGCCCTCGGTGCTCACGTGGATCGGGAGTGGCTTTAGGGTCCGGTTGAGCTCGAATGCCGCCTTGACGGCGCCGGTGAGGGCGGTGTCCTTCAGCTCTCCGCGCAAGGCTTGCAGGCTCTGCGGTGTCTCGGACCCGAAACCGCGCGCCTTGTAGTAGTAGAGTCCAACCCCGACGAGGGCGAACAAAACGATCAAGCCCAAGAGCCTGCGGATCATGAAGCCTTCCCCCGACGCTCGATTCTACCCGCTCCAAGCCGCGTCATTTCTCACCCGACCGAACCGTTTCGTCGTCCGCGTACGGGTCGGACGGCGGGTCTTGCGTGCCGCATGCCGCGATCCCGGGAGGCTCGAGGAACTCCTCGTCAGGGGCGCACGCCTTCTTCTCGAGCCTGCCTCAACCACTGGCAGATGCACATCTCATACCATGGTTCTCGTCCGGTACCGGCATCGCTGGGTGTCGGTGGTGCCGGCCCTGGCCAACACGATCTTCGAAAAGGCCCTGCAGCGCGGCGGCGTGCGCGGCCTTTCGGGCGCCCGCATCGTGGCCCGGGAGGTTCGCACGGGAAGCAGTCGGATCGACTTCGAGATCGCGTCGCGCGGCGGCAGGGCCCTCGTGGAGGTCAAGTCGGCGACTCTTGTAGAAAAGGGACGGGCGCTCTTTCCAGACGCCCCGACGGCTCGGGGCACGCGCCACCTCGGAGAACTGACGGATCACTGCCGCAAGGGAGGCTCCGCCTTCGTCGTGTTCGTCGTTCAACGCGACGATGCCCGCTCCCTCTCGCCCCACGTAGAGAACGACCCCGCGTTTGCCGCGGCTCTCTCGGAAGCCGTGCGGGTCGGTGTCCGGGTCCTGGCCTACGGCTGCCGCGTGGCTCCCGAAGGGATCCGCCTCGACCGGCGCATTCCCGTCGTGCTGTAATCCACCATGCCCACCGAGGCCTACGACCTCGTCGTGATCGGCTCCGGTCCGGCCGGCGAGAAGGGAGCCGCCCAGGCGGCGTATTTCGGCAAACGCGTGGCCCTCGTCGAGAAGGCCCCTCACCTGGGCGGGGCCGGCGTGAACACCGGAACCGTGCCCAGCAAGACCCTGCGCGAGACCGCCCTCTATTTTTCCGGCCTTCAGCAGCGCGGCCTCTACGGCGTGGACTACACCGTGAAGCAGGACATCACGGTCCCCGACTTCATGTTCCGCAAGGACGAGGTCGTCAAGAACCTCTGGACCATGATCGAGGCGAACCTGGAGCGCCACCGCATCGCGGTGGTTCGCGGGGAAGCCTCGTTCCAGGACCCACACACGATCCGCGTGACGGCGCCGGGCGAGGCCGACCGATGGCTGTCCGCCCCCATCGTCCTCGTCGCCACCGGCTCCTATCCCAACTGGCCCGACCGGACCCCGCGCGATCCCCGGTTCTTCGACAGCGACTCGATCCTGCTCATGGAGCGCCTCCCGCGCTCGATGGTCGTGGTCGGCGCGGGCGTCATCGGCTGCGAATACGCGACGATCTTCCGGGCCCTCGGCCTGGCCGTGACGCTCGTAGGCAGTCAGGACCGCCTCCTCCCGTTCCTGGACGGCGAGATCGGCGAGCGCTTGCGGCTGCAGATGGAGCTTCTGGGCCTGGACGTCCTGCTGAGCGACGGCGTGGCCGAGGTGGCCCTGACGGGGCCAACACCGACGCTGGTGCTCAAGAGCGGCAGGGTCCTCGAGACGGAGAGCGTCCTCTTCGCCACGGGCCGGATGGGCGCAACCAGCGGCCTCGCCCTCGAGAAGGCGGGGCTCTCGGCCGGACCCCGCGGGCACCTGGCGGTGAACGCCCACTATCAGACCGCGGTGCCCCACATCTACGCGGCGGGGGATGTCGTGGGCTTTCCAGCCCTGGCGTCCACGTCGATGGAGCAGGGGCGCGTCGCGATGTGCCACGCCTTCGACCTCAAGTACAAGTCGCGGGTCTCGCCCATCCTTCCCACCGCCGTCTACACCATCCCGGAGATCGCGTCGGTCGGGGAGAGCGAGGAGTCCTGCAGTGAGAAGGGGATCGTCTGCGGCGTGGGCCGCGCGCTCTACCGGGGCAACGGGCGCGGCCAGATAATCGGCGATCTCTCGGGGATCGTGAAGATCGTCTTTGCGCCCTCGGACCTCAAGGTCCTCGGCGTTCACATCCTGGGCGAGATGGCCTCGGAGCTGGTGCACGTCGGGCAGGCCTGCCTCCACTTCGGCGGCACACTCGACTACTTCATCCAGTCGGTCTTCAACTACCCGACCCTCGCCGAGGCCTACAAGTACGCGGCCTACGACGCCCTGGGGAGCCTCGCCAAGGCCTCGGCGCCGTCCGCGGGCCCGAATCCCTCGTGACGTCCCGGGTCTGAGCATGGGGCTGCTGGCGCTCGTTTTCGCGGCGGGGATCGACTGGTTTCCGTGGTCGGCGGAGACCCTCGACCGCGCGCGCCGGGACGCGAAGCCGGTCTTCCTGGTCGTGGCCACGAGCGACGGGCACCCCGAAGACGACGCGCTCGCCGACTTGCCGACCGACCGTTTCGTGGCCGTGAGAGTCGGCGCCGTCGAGCGCCCCGACCTGGCCGACATCGCTCGTCTCGCCGTGACGCTGTCGTCCGAGACCGACCCACCACGGCCGTCGGCGTCGCTCTGGGCGGTCTTCACCCCGTCCCTCCATCCGATCGCCGCCGGCGACCTTGGCGGTTCCATCACGGGTCTGGCGGCCCGCCTCTCGTCGATCGCGGCCGACTATGCGGAGCGCCGCGCCGATGTCGAAACGCGGGCCGGGATCGCCGCCGCGCGTCTCGGCGCGGCGCAGGTGCCGGAGCCTCCGCAAGGACCTCTCGAGGCCCCGGCGATCGATCGCGCTCTCGTGGGGATCCGCGACGGCGGCGCCCCGACCCCGGGATCGCTCCGGCTGCTCTTCGCCGAGTTCGCGCGGTCGCCCGCTCCCTCGGAACGGACCGAGCTCGCGCGGGCCCTGACCGCCGTTCTCGGGTCTCCGCCCGGAGTCACGCTCGCCGAGCGGGCCCTGAGGCTTCGCGTCCTGGCCGAGGGCTACGCGGCCACGGGGCTGCCGGCGCTTCGGGACGCGGCCGAGACGTCGGCGACGCGTCTTCTCGGGGAGCGCGATCCGGGGGGGCGATTCCCCGGCGGCGGCGCGGGCGCGCGTGTCTTCGCGTTCGAGACCGGCCTCGCCGTGAGCGCTCTCGTGGCCTCTTCCAGGGCCCTCGGACGGGAGGCGGATCGCGACGCCGCGACGACGGCGGCGTCCGCCACGTTGGCGCGCCTCGGCCCATGGTCCGCCCTCACGCGCTGCACGGGCGACTCGGGGCCCTGCTGCAGCGCCTTTCTCGAAGACTACGCCTTTCTCGCGGAGGCACTCCTCGATCTCCACGACTTCACGGGCGAGGCTCGCTGGGGCGACGAGGCGCGGCGGGCCGTCGACGCCGCGCTCGCCCGATTCCTCGACACGTCGGCCGGCGGCTTCTTCGACACCGACGCCTCCCACGCGCCCCTTCCGGCCCGCCTCAAGAGTGGCTACGACGGCGCGCGACCCTCGCCCAACGGCGTGATCGCCTCGGTGCTCTTGCGGCTCGCGCGAGTCACGGGGGAGAGGCGCTACGCCGACCTGGCCCGTGGGACCCTCGACGCGTTCCGTGGTGACCTGCAGCGCGCCCCGCGGGGCATGGAGACGATCGCGGCGTCGGCGGTTCCGCTCGTGGGCGCGACGGCCGCGGCCACGGCGGAGCCGCCGCACCCGTCGCGGCAGGTCCGTGGCCCCGTGATCGTCGAGGTGGCCCTCGATCCGTCCCGCACGCGCGCACGGGGCAAGCTGGAGGCCCGCGTGCGCCTCACCGTCGCGGCGCCCTGGACCCTGAACGGCCATGCCCCGCGTGCGCAGGGCCTGATTCCGCTGTCGGTCAGCGTCCCGGGGGACCGCTTCTCCGTCGGCCCCGTCGCGTATCCCCCCGAGCCGTCCATCGTGGGTGGCGCCCTCGTCGCCGTACCCCTTCGCGTTCGCGCCGACGCCGCAGCGGGGCCCGCGGCTGTGCGCCTTGCGGTCCGCTTCCAGCGTTGCCGCGCCGCGGAGTGCCAGGCCCCCGAAAGCGTCATCCTCGAGGCGCCGCTGGTCATCGAGGCTCCCGAGCGTTGACACCGCGGGGCGCGGGAACCATCGTCCTTCTCCTCGGTCTCGCGGGAGCCGATTCCGCGGCCGCCGCCGACCTCCCGTTCGCCGCGGGGGAGCGCCTCACGTTCCGCATCACCTATCTCCACGCCCTCGCCGGACGAGCGTGGGTAAGGGTCGAAGGAGAGCCTTCACGCCTCCGCTTCGTGGAAGAGGCGAAGAGCCAGGGGTTCTTCGCGTGGCTCTTCCGGTTCCGGGTGGACGACCGGAGCGTGGCGGAATGGGACCCGGCGACGGGCTGCTCGCTCGGGATCGAGAAGCACCTCCGTGAAGGCCGGTTGGTCCGTGACCAGGTCGTCCGCATCGACCCTGTGGCGGGGCTTGCGACGGTCGAGGATCCCAGAGCCACCGCGACACGCTTCGACGTGGAGCCCTGCACCCTCGACGTCCTGTCGGCCCTCTACGTCACCCGCGTTCGGGGCGTGACGGAGAGCCAGCCCGTGAGTCTTGCCGTCTTCGACAACGGCAAGCACTTTCGCCTGGGAGTGCGCGTCGTCGGGCGTGAGGCGCTCGACCTGCCGCCTCCCTTGGGAAGAAGGCCCACCCTGATCGTGGAGCCGCAGCTTCTCGAGGGGACGGGCCTGTTCGTGAAGGAGGGGCGGCTGAGGATCTGGCTCACCGACGACGCGCAGCGGATCCCCGTGCGCATGCGCTCGAGGGTTCCCGTGGGCGCGGTCAGCGCGGACCTGGAGAGCTACGAGGCCGGAGGCTGATCCCGGTCAGGGCATCACCTTGCGGTGCTTCGCGGTCTCCTCTTCGTAGTACTTCCGGTACAGGACGTCCCACTCGTCCGAGCCTTCGACGATCGTCCGCTTCTGGGTCTCGATCTTCCGGCGAACCAGGGCGTCGATGGCCTCGTCGGCCTTCATCTCCCCCTCGATGAGGCGGAGGATCTCCTGGCGCAGCTCCTGGGTCTCGACGAAGTACTCGATGCCGTCGTCCTCGTTGATGTAGTCGAGGATGAGGTGGGAGAGGCGGAGCACCTTCTCGCGGGAGAGCTTCACAGGATGATTCCCTTTTTCTTGGCCAGCTCCCGCTTCACCTTCTTGAACATCTCGGTGTAGGTGATGTCGGACCGCTCCATCTGGGTCGAATGCTGTGTCAGGACCTCCCGCACTTCCTCGTTCAGGCGATCCTCGATCTGCAGCTCCTCGGCGATCACCTTGCCGATGGCCTCCTCGACTCGGGGCTCGGAGTCCACCTCGAGCTTTCCCTCGCCGACGAGGGTCTTCACGATCTTGCGGGAGATGTACTGGATCTCTTCGGGTGTCAGGCGCATCGTATCGGAGCGAGTATAGCATTCGCGGCGTGGTATCCTCCGCTCCGCCGATGACGCTCCATCTTCTCGATCATCCGATCGCTGAAGACGTCCTCGCGGGCCTGCGCGACAAGGGGACGCAGCCCGGAGACTTCCGCCGCCTGGCCCATCGGGTCGGGTTGCTCCTCGTGGCCGAGGCCACCCGCGGCCTGGCGCTTCGAGAGGCGACGGTCGACACGCCCCTCGAGGCGGCGCCCGTGAGGCGCCTGGCCTCCCGCGCCGTGGCTCTTCCGATCCTCCGGGCCGGCCTCGGGATGCTCCCGGCGTTCCTGGAGATCCTCCCGGAGGCGGCGGTCGGTTACATCGGCCTCGAACGCGACGAAGAGACCGCGCTGGCGCGCCGCTACTACGACAAGATGCCCGACGTCGGGGGTGCCGACGTCTTCGTTCTCGACCCGATGCTGGCGACGGGCGGCTCGGCCGCGATGGCCGCCGAGGGGCTCCGTGGCCGCGGTGCCCGCAGCGTGAGCCTGCTCTCGATCGTGGCCGCGCCGGAGGGCGTCGCGCACCTGGAGAAGACCGCTCCCGAGATGGCCATCCATGCCGCTGCCCTCGACCGCGAGCTGAACGCCCGGAAGTACATACTGCCGGGCCTCGGCGACTTCGGCGACCGGCTGTACGGAACCTAGGCCGGCGGTCGGGGAGCGAGCGCCTCGCGCAGCTGGACGGCGGCCGCGTTCCCCGGCGCCAGGGCCAGGGACTCCTCGAGGAGCTTCAGGGCCTCGGCCAGGTTTCCCTCGTTCCGCGCGACCTCGGCCAGGGCGAACAGGAACATGCCCCGCTGCTGCGGTCCGAGGCTCAAGGCGAGGCCCTTGTCGTATTCCCCGCGGGCCTTCCCGTTGAGTCCCACCCCCAGGTAGGCATCGCCGATCAGCCCGTGAGAGCCGGCCACCCGCTGGGCCGCGAGCCTCTCCGCCTCGACGGGGGAAACGCCCGTCAGGGGGAGGTCGCGGGCGCGGAGCGCGTACACCGCCAGGAGCGAGTTGAGCTCGTCCTCCGCGTGGGTCCCGACGACGCGGCCCCGCCGGTGGCGCGGCCGGTCGTACTCGAGGCTGGGGCGATCGTCGGTCACCGCGGCCGCCCTCCCCGTGAGCGTTCGCACGGCCGAGGCGTCGAGGGTGTACATGTCGAGGAAGGCGTCCAGGCTCGGAACGCCGAAGCGCGCGACCTCCGCCTCCACCAACGCATAGCGCTGCGAGAGCGCGGGGACATCCAGGGTCAGCGCTCCCTCGCGCCGCGCCACGATGATGCCCGTGCCCTGGTCGACCCAGAGGCTCGTCTCGGGGAAGACGTCCTGGACCGAGCGCAGGATCGACCACGCCTGGCCGGGCGAGACGATGTGAAACGGCAGCCATTGCACGACGAGGCCGCCCGGACGGAGGTGCGCCTTCGCCAACTCGTAGTACTCCCGGGAGTACAGGCTGGCGACCCCGGCGAACGTAGGGGGCATGGGCTCCGACGTGATCACGTCGTAGGTCTCGGTGGAGGTCAGGAGGAAGCCGCGGCCGTCCTCGATCACGACGCGGGCCCGGGGATCGGTGGCGGCCCCGTGGTTGAAGTCGCGGAAATGGTCGGCAAGGGACAGGACCGTGCGGTTGATGTCGACGATGTCGAGGCGCACGTCCGGGTACCGAAGCACCGAGCCCGCGGTCGTGCCCGTGCCGAAGCAGACGACCAGGGCTCGCTCCGCTTTCGGGTGCAACAGCATCGGCACGTGGCCCATCATGGCCATGTACCCCGAACGGCCGTCGGCCGCGGCCGCCTCGAAGCCGTCGATGAGGAGGCTGCGCCCTCCCGCGGGGCTGACGGAGACCGTCACCGACGCGGTCGCATCGTCTCGGTGGGCGATCACCCGATCGGCCGGAGTCGTGTCGAAGGGCGTCGGTCCGGCGAGCGCGCGGGAGACGAGGCCGAAAGCCATGGCAAGGCCCGCGGCCGAGAGGGCTCCCAGCGCGAGCCGGCGCGGCCGCCGAGCGCGGCCCCATAGGAGTGGGGCCCAGCCCGCGAGCACCTGCAGCCCTGCGAGGAGCATGAGGCTCCCCTTGAGGCCGAGGAGGGGGATGAGGGCGAAGCCGGTCAGGACCGCGCCCGCCACGGCTCCCAGCGTGTTCACCCAGTAGGTCTGACCGAGAACCTCGCCGGAGCGTTCGACGTCGGCCATCAGGAGCCGCGAGCCGAGAGGGAAGACGACTCCCATGAGCGTCGCCGGAACGAGCATCAGCAGGCCGGAGCTCGCCACCATCGCGAGGACGAACGTCGAGCCGGTGAACCCGAGGCGGAGGGACAAGGCATCGACGATGTGGTCGACATGAGCCCCCACGGGGGCCAGGCCCAGGGCAGCGAGGGCCCCGACGACCTGGGCGCCGCACAGGAGACCGAGGCCGGCCTGTCCCCTTCTCTCCGCGAGGGTGAACACGATGCTCCCGAGCACGAGGCCCAGCAGGAAGACGGCCAGGATGACGGCGAAGGCGTGGACGGTGCTGAGGAACGAGAAGACCAGGATCCGGGTCCAGAGGACCTCGTAGCCCATCGTGAGGAAGCCCGAGAGGAAGACGACGCCCACCAGGATGCCCCGGGGCGGAAGGTCGGCGGTCGACTCCTCCAGGCTCCCCCTCGGCGCGGGCTCTCCCCCGGAAGCGACCGACGGGGGCGCCGATGCCTCGGGGCCGGGCCAGAGGAATGCCACGAGTGCGATCGACAGGTTCCCGAGCGCCGCGAGGGCCACCGTTCCCTGGACGCCGAGGGAGCCGACGAGGACGAACGCCGCGCTCACGGAGCCGGCGACCCCCCCCAGCAGGTTGGCGGTGTAGAGCTCGCCCAGATCCACTCCGAGGCGATCCGACCGTCGGGCCACGGCCTTCAGAAGGGCCGGGAGCGTGCCCCCCATGAGCACGGTGGGGGGGCCGAGCAGCGCGACGCCCACCGCCACCCGAGCCAGGCCGAGGAGAACGGGGTCGTCACGCAGCGCCTGGGCCGCGTGGACGTAGTGGGGCGTGGCCCAGCGCAGCAGCGCGGGCAAGGCCAGGGCGTAAGCGCCCACGCCGGCTTCGAGGAGAGCGTAGAGTCTGAGCGGAGCCGCGCTCCGATCGGCTCGCGCGCCCCACGCGAGCGCGCCCACGGCCAGGCCGGCCATGAATACCGCCAGCACGATGCTGATCGCCGGGGTGGACGCTCCTATGAGCAGGACCATCTGGCGCGTCCAGACGATCTCGTAGATCAGGGCGAGGGCCCCGGAAAGGAAGAACAGCGCGGTCGCCATGCCGCGTGTCGCAGCCGGGTTGTCGCTCACGGGCCGCATGATCGCACGTCTTCGCCGCGGCGGGAGCGGCCCCCAGCCTTGACGACCCCACGTTCCTGGGGCTATTCTTCGCCGCCTGTCACCTCGCCGCGCTGAACGCCGGAAGTAGATGGCTCAGATCTTTCACCGCAGCACGAACAGCCTTTCCAAGTTCAGCGTCTTCGGCGCTTTGTTTCTCGTCTCCGGATTGGTCTGGGTGCTCCTCGAGGTCAACAGGTCCTCCTACGTGACGCGTGCCCACGAGGCGCGGCCGCAGCCCGTGCCTTTCAGCCACGCGCACCACGTCGGCGGGCTCGGGGTCGACTGCCGCTACTGCCACACGTCGGTGGAGCGGGCCGCGTACGCCGGCATCCCACCCACCAAGACGTGCATGAACTGCCATTCCCAGATCTGGAGCCAGAGCCCGACCCTCGAGCCGGTGCGGGCGAGCTTCCGGTCCGACAAGTCCATCGAATGGACGCGGGTCCACGACCTGCCCGATTTCGTCTACTTCAACCACAGCGCACACGTGAACAAGGGCGTCGGGTGCTCTACCTGCCACGGCCGTGTCGATCAGATGCCCCTCACATGGCAGGAAAAGTCCCTCCAGATGGAGTGGTGCCTCGACTGCCACCGCCACCCGGAGCGCTATCTTGAGGCCGAAGGCCGAGGTCTTCAACATCGCCTGGAATGCCCCCGCGGACCAGGAGGAGAAGGGGCGAGATCTGGTGAAGCAGTACGCCGTCCACACGCGCACCACCTGCTCGACGTGCCACCGATGAGCGCCGATCCGGAAGTCCCGTCCGTGCCCGTCGACTTCGTCGGGGTGCGGCGACGCCTCGACGGCAGCGGTGGGCGCAGGTTCTGGAAGAGCCTCGAGGAGCTCCAGGAGACACCGGGCTTCCTCGAGTTCCTCCACCGCGAGTTCCCGGAGCAGGCCTCCGAGCTCACGGATCCCGCCGGCCGCCGCGAGTTCATGCGCGTGATGGGCGCGTCTCTCGCCCTCGCGGGGCTGACCGCATGCACGAAGCAGCCCACCGAGACCATCGTCCCCTACGTGAGGTCGCCCGAGGACGTGATCCCCGGGCGTCCGCTGTACTTCGCCACGGCGGTCACCGACGGCGGTTACGCCAAGGGCGTTCTCGTCGAGAGCCACATGGGTCGCCCCACCAAGATCGAGGGGAACCCCGACCATCCCGCGAGCCTGGGAGCCAGCGATGCGACCACGCAGGCCGCCATCCTCGGGCTCTATGACCCCGACCGCTCGAAGACCCTGACGTCCTACGGCGAGATCCGCTCCTGGGCCAGCTTCATCGAGACGCTCAGGTCCGCCCTGGAGACGCAGCGCGTCACGAAGGGCGCGGGCCTCCGGATCCTCACCGAGACCGTCACGTCACCCACGCTCGCCCAGCAGATCAGGGACCTCCTGGCCGAGTATCCGGAGGCGCGCTGGCACCAGTACGAGCCCGCCGCCCGCGACAACGCCCGGGCCGGCGCCCTCCTGGCCTTCGGCGAAGCGGTCGAGGCGCGCTACTCCTTCGCCAACGCCGACGTGGTGCTCTCCCTCGACGCCGATTTCATGGGGACGGGGCCCGGGGCGGTTCGCTACATCCGGGACTTCGTCGTCGCGCCGCAAGATAGCCGGGGAGCGCACGGCGATGAACCGGCTCTACGTGGTCGAGAGCTCCATCTCCGTAACCGGGGCCTCGGCCGATCATCGCCTGCCCCTGCGGCCCTCGGAGGTCGAGGGCTTCGCCCGGTCGGTGGCCGCCGGCCTGGGGCTGGCCGTCGGCGGAGCGACGACCGACCACACCGAGCTCGTCGTCGCCGTCGTCAAGGAGCTGGAGCGATGCGGCGGCCGGTGCGTCGTGCTGGCCGGCGACGCCCAGCCCCCGGCGGTCCACGCCCTCGCCCACGCCATGAACGAGACGCTCGGGGCCGTCGGCCGCGCCGTCGCCTACACCGCGCCGGTGGAAGCCGAGTCGGTGGATCGGCTGGCCTCCCTCAAGGCGCTCGTGGCCGACATGCACGGCGCCAAGGTCAAGATGCTCGTCGTTCTCGGCGGCAACCCCGTCTTCACCGCGCCGGCCGACCTCAACATCGCCTACGCGATGGAGAAGGTGGCCCTCCGGATCCGACCTCGGCCTCTACGACGACGAGACGTCGGAGCGCTGCCATTGGCAGATCCCCGAGGCCCATTCCCTCGAGACCTGGAGCGACGCGCGGGCCTACGACGGCACCGTGACGGTGATGCAGCCGCTCATCGCCCCGCTCTACGGAGGCAAGTCGGCCCACGAGGTGATCGCGGCGCTTCCGCGCCGATCGGCCGAGCCACGACGTCGTGAAGGACTACTGGCGCTCCCGCCTCGCAGGCGTCGACTTCGAGCGGGCGTGGCAGCGCGTGCTGCACGACGGCGTCGTGCCGGGGACCGCCCTCCCCGAGAAGGCCGTCACGGTGAAGCTCGGCGACTGGGCCGGAGCGCCTGGCCCACCGGCCGCCCAGGGCATCGAGGTCGTCCTTCGCCCCGACCCCTCCATCGGCGACGGCCGCCACGCCAACAACGGCTGGCTCCAGGAGCTGCCGAAGCCCCTGACGAAGCTCACCTGGGACAACGCCGTCCTCATGAGCCCCGCGATGGCGAAGAGCCTTGGCGTCGTGACGACCTCGAACCACGACGGACGGGTCGAAAGCGGCGGGAAGCAGATCTCCACCGGCACCGTGACCGACGTCGTCGAGGTCAAGCTGGGCGACACGCTCCCTCAAGGGACCGGCATGGGTCGTGCCGGGCCACCCCGAGGGCGTCGTCACCGTGCACCTGGGCTTCGGACGCACGCGGGCGGGGCGCGTGGGGAACGGCGTCGGCTTCAACGCCTACGCCTTCCGGACGACCTCGGACGTCTGGTCGGCGTCCGGCGCCGAGGTGACGAAGACCGGCGCCACCCAGCTCATGGCCTGCACCCAGGATCACTGGAGCATGGAGGGGCGCAACCTCATGCGCGCCGCGAGCCTCGAGGAGTACGAGAAGAACCCCGGGATCGTCCACGAGGCGAGCGAGACACCCCCGGCCGACCTCACGATGTACCCGCCCCACAAGTACGAGGGGCACGCCTGGGGGATGTCGATCGACCTCAACTCCTGCGTCGGCTGCAACGCCTGCGTCACGGCCTGCCAGTCGGAGAACAACATCCCGGTGGTGGGGAAGGACCAGGTGGGCCGCGGCCGCGAGATGCAGTGGATCCGCGTGGACCGCTACTACGAGGGCGCCGCCGAGTCCCCCGAGACCTACCACCAGCCCGTCGTCTGCATGCAGTGCGAGAACGCACCCTGCGAGGTCGTGTGCCCCGTGGCGGCCACGGTCCACAGCGACGAGGGGCTGAACGACATGGTCTACAACCGGTGCGTGGGGACCCGGTACTGCTCCAACAACTGTCCCTACAAGGTGCGCCGCTTCAACTTCTACCTCTACCAGGACTGGGAGACGCCGAGCCTCAAGCTCATGCGCAACCCCGACGTCAGCGTGCGCAGCCGCGGGGTCATGGAGAAGTGCACCTACTGCGTCCAGCGGATCAACGAGAAGCGCATCGACGCGAAGAACGAGGGGCGGGAGATCAAGGACGGCGAGATCAAGACGGCCTGCCAGCAGGCCTGCCCGGCCGAGGCCATCGTCGTTCGGGGACGTGAACGACCCCGAGAGCCGCGTCTCCAAGCTGAAGGCCTCGCCGCGCAACTACGGTCTCCTCGCCGAGCTCAACACCCGGCCCCGCACCTCGTACCTCGCGGCGGTGAGGAACTACAACCCGGAGATCCAAGCCGTGGCTGACCAGCTCCGGGAGGACACCCACCAGACCGAGCACGACCGGCTGATCGCGCCGGGTCACGACTTCGGAACGGTCACCGACAAGATCAGCAAGATCGTCCTCCAGCGGAAGACCCCGCTCGGCTGGTTCATCGGCTTCGCGCGTGGCGTTCTCGCTGATGCAGCTGCTCCTCGTGGCCACGGCGTTCCTCCTCTTCAAGGGGATCGGCGTCTGGGGCGTGACCATCCCCATCGGCTGGGGCTTCGACATCATCAACTTCGTCTGGTGGATCGGCATCGGCCACGCCGGCACCCTCATCTCGGCGATCCTGCTTCTCCTGCGGCAGGAGTGGCGGACGTCGATCAACCGCTTCGCCGAGGCCATGACGCTCTTCGCGGTCTCCTGCGCCGGCCTTCTACCCGATCTTCCACACCGGCCGTCCGTGGGTGGCGTTCTACTGGCTCTTCCCATACCCCAACACGATGGGCCTCTGGCCCAACTTCCGGAGCCCACTCATCTGGGACGTCTTCGCGGTCTCGACCTACGCCACGGTCTCGGCCATGTTCTGGTTCGTGGGCCTCATCCCCGACCTCGCCACGCTCCGCGACCGCGCCCAGAGCAAGGTCTGGAAGATCGTCTACGGCATGGCGGCCATGGGCTGGCGCGGCTCGGCGCGGCACTGGCACAACTACGAGACGATCTACCTGCTCCTGGCCGGGCTCGCGACGCCCCTCGTGGTCTCGGTCCACACGATCGTCAGCTTCGACTTCGCCACGGGGATCGTCCCGGGCTGGCACGCGACGATCTTCCCGCCGTACTTCGTGGCCGGAGCCATCTACGCGGGCTTCGCCATGGTCCTCACCCTGGCCATCCCCCTGCGGAAGTTCTACGGCCTCGAGGACTTCATCACCCTGAAGCACCTCGAGAACATGGCCAAGGTCATGCTGGCCACCGGGCTCATCGTGGCCTACGGCTACATGATGGAAGCCTTCATGGCCTGGTACAGCGGCAACGTCTACGAGATGTTCATGATCAAGAACCGGATGACGGGCCCCTACGCCTCGAGCTACTGGGCCCTCATCCTGTGCAACGTGGTGGCGCCCAACCTGCTCTGGGCCAAGAACCTCCGCACCAGCGTTCCCTTCCTCTTCTGCATCTCCCTCGTGGTGAGCGTCGGGATGTGGCTCGAGCGCTTCGTCATCATCGTGACGAGCCTCCACCGCGACTTCCTCCCCTCGTCCTGGGGGATCTACGCCGGGACACGCTACGACTGGGCCGCGTTCGTGGGCACCCTCGGCCTCTTCGTCACCCTGCTCTTCCTCTTCGTGCGCTTCCTGCCCGCCATCTCGATCTTCGAGATGCGCACCATCCTTCCCGGCGCGGCCATGGAAGACGAGGAGGGCCGGTGAAGATCGCAACGCCGATCTACGGCCTCCTGGCCGAGTTCCACAGCCCGGCCGAGGTCGTCGCCGCGGCCCGCCGCGTGCGGGAGCAGCGGGCTACAGGAAGGTCGACGGCTACTCCCCCTACCCGATCGAGGAGCTGTCGGAGGCCCTCGCACTTCCACCACTCGCCTCTGCCCGACGATGGTGCTGGCCGGCGGGATCGTCGGCCTCCTCGCCGGGCTCGGCCTCGAGTACTGGGCCTCGGTGATCGAGTATCCGATGAACATCGGCGGCCGGCCCTTCTTCAGCTGGCCCGCCTTCATCTCCGCCGGCCTACGAGACCACGATCCTCTTCGCGGCGGGCACGGCGGTGCTCGGCATGCTCGCGATCAACGGCCTGCCCGGAGCCGTATCACCCGGTGTTCAACGTCCCGGGCTTCGCCCTGGCGACCCGTGACAAGTTCTTCATCTGCATCGAGGCGCGCGACCCGAAGTTCGACCGCGCCGAGACACGGACAGTTCCTCGCCGGCCTCGGCGCCTCCGAAGTGTCCGAGGTCGAGCACTGACGGACGAGCGGAAACGGAAACCACAAAGACACAGAGGCACAGAGAAGAAGTGATTGAAGGGCCGATCAGCCAGGAAGGAAGAGAGGACGACGAGTTCCTCGTCCTGACGCTCCCTTCTCCCTCTCCGTGATCTCCGTGCCTCTGTGGTTGTCCTTGTCCGTCGTCGAGTGGCTGCCGGCAGGACATGCACGACCAGCCGAAGTACAAGCCGCTGGCGAAGAGCGATTTCTTCGGCGACGACCGCTCGGCCCGGCCCCTCGTGGCCGACACGGTGGCTCGAGGTCACCTGCGCGATGACGACCACCTCTACACGCGGCAAGGTCGGCGGCCAGCTCGCGCAGACGTTCCCCTTCCCGGTCACCGCCGAAGTCCTGGCGCGCGGCCAGGAGCGGTTCGAGATCTACTGCACGCCCTGCCACGGCCGCCTCGGCCGAGGCGACGGCATGATCGTCCAGCGCGGCTTCAAGGCGCCGTCCTCGTTCCACAACGAGCGCCTGCGGCAGCTCGCCGCCCGGCTACTTCTTCGACGTGATGACCCACGGCTTCGGCGCGATGCCCGACTACGCGGCCCAGGTCCCGGTCGCAGGATCGCTGGGCGATCGCCGCCTACATCCGCGCCCTGCAGCTCAGCCAGCACGCTACGCCTCGACGACGTGCCCGCCGGACAAGCGGGCGCTCCTCGACCATCCGCAAGGAGAGGGGCGCGAATGACGCGCCGGGCGCATGCCGGCGCGCATCGATGCGCCTCCAGCGGATGGGCCTGATCGCTGGCGGGCGTGGGCCTGACGGCGTCGACGCTTGGCGGCATCGCCAACCCGACCCAGTTCTTCCGCTCCTATCTCTTCGCCTTCCTCTTCTGGGTGGGCCTCGCCGTGGGCTGCCTGTCGGTCAGCATGATCCACCACCTCACGGGCGGCATCTGGGGCCTCGTGATCCGGCGCATCCTGGAGGCCGGGACGCGCACGTTCCCCCTTCTGGCCCTCCTCTTCCTGCCCGTGGCCTTCGGCCTCGCGCGGATCTACCCGTGGGCCGACCCGCAGGCGGTGGCCGGCGATCCGATCCTGCAGCACAAGGCGCTCTACCTGAACCCGACCTTCTTCCTGTTGCGGGCCGTCGTTCTACTTCGCCGTCTGGAACATCCTGGCTTCGTCATGAACAAGTGGTCGCTCGCCCTCGATGCGGGGCCCGACCGGGCGCTGTCCCGGCGCCTCCGCGGGCCTCGGCGGCGTCGGCCTCGTGCTCCTCGGGCTCGACCATCACGTTCTCGTCGATCGACTGGGCGATGTCGCTGGACCCCCACTGGTTCTCGACGATCTACGGCGTCTTGTTCATGGTGGGGCAGGCCCTCTCCGCCCTCGCCTTCGTCGTCATCTGCATCGCCGTCTTCGGCGGAGAGAAGCCGTTCTCCGACGTCGTGCGCCCGGGCGCGGTTCACGATCTCGGCAAGCTCCTCCTCGCGTTCGTGATGCTGTGGACCTACATGAACCTCTCCCAGTTCCTCATCGTCTGGTCGGGCAACCTGCGCGGAAGAGATCCCGTGGTACATCCGCCGCTTCCACGGAGGGCTGGCAGGCCATGGGGCTCGTCCTGGTCCTGTTCCACTTCGCGCTTCCCTTCTTCCTGCTTCTCTCCCGCGACCTCAAACGCAACGCGCGGCTCCTGGGCTTCGTGGCCGGAGGGATCTTCGTCGTCCGGCTCCTGGACCTCTACTGGCTGGTGGCGCCCGATCTCGCGGGCCACGGGGCCCACGCCCTGTCCGTCCACTGGCTGGACGTCGCCCTGCCCCTGGGTATCGGGGGACTCTGGCTGGCGGCCTTCGCCCGGCAGCTCAAGGGACGGTCCCTCCTTCCGGTGGGAGAGCCCGAGATCCGCGAGCTTCTCGAGCAGGCGAACGGGGTCGCCTCATGAGCGAGCACGGCGTGGGGGGCCGGAACCCCGAGATCGGCTTCGAGAAGACCGACGCGCGCCCGTCGGCGATCCTGCGCTTCCTCCTTTGGCTTCTGTTCGGCACCGTCGCGGTCTTCATCCTCATGCGCTGGATGTTCGTGGGCCTCGCCGCCTATGAGGAGCGGCAGCAGCCCGCGCCTCCCGTCATGAAGACGGGCGGAACCAGCGAGGCGCCGCTCCCGCGGCTCCAGGCTCGCCCCGCCGAGGAGCTCGCCCGATACCGTTCGGAGCAACAGACAGCTCCTCCATGGCTACGGCTGGATGGATCAGCAGGCCGGCGTCGTTCACATCGACATCGACGAGGCCATGCGCCTCGTCGCCGAGCGAGGCCTGCCTGTGGAGGGCGGCGACAGCCCCAAGGCCGACTCGCCCGGCGAAGGGAAGAAGAAGTGAGCCGCGGCGCCCTCGTCCTTGCGGCACTCCTGGCGACGGCCCCACGGGGCCAGGCCGAGGAGCAGCGCCCGCCCCTGCTGCGGGAGATCGGCTTCGACCAGACAGCTCGGCGACAGCGTCCCCCTGGACGCTGCCGTTCCGCGACGAGAGCGGGGCGGACGGTACGGCTCGGCGACTACTTCGGCAAGAAGCCCGTGGTGCTCTGCCCTCGAACTACTACGCCTGCCCGATGCTCTGCACCGTGACGCCTGAACGGCCTCGCGAGCGCCCTCGACATCATCTCGATGAGCGCGGGCAAGGAGTTCGAGGTCGTGACCGATCAGCTTCGACCCGAGGGAGACGCCGCGCCTGGCGGCCGCCAAGAAGAAGGCCTACCTGGAGCGCTACAAGCGCCCGGCGGCGGCGGGGGGATGGCACTTCCTCACGGGGGACGCCGGCCTCGATCGCCGCCTCACCAAGGCCGTCGGGTTCCGCTACGCCTGGGACGCCGAGACGAAGCAGTTCGCCCACCCGGCCGGCGTCCTCGTTCTCACCCCCGAGGGCCGGATCGCCCGATACCTGTACGGGATCGAGTACGCGCCCCGCGACCTGCGCCTCGCGGTGGTCGAGGCGTCGGCAGGGCGGATCGGCAACCCGATCGACCAGATCATCCTCGCCTGCTACCAGTACGACCCCATGACGGGCAGTACGGCGCCGCGATCATGCGCATGGTCCGCGTGGCCGGCGCTCTGACCGTTGCTCGCCCTCGTGCGGCTTCATCGTCCTGATGCTCAGGCGCGAGGGCGCTGCCGGCCGAGAGGCCGCGGCCGCCCTGCGCGGGGGAGCGCACTAGCCCATGTTCTCCGGGTTCCCCCTCTTCCCCGAACAGGCCTCCAGCCTGGCCCCCGCGGTCGACGGGCTCTACTTCTTCCTGGTCGCGATCACCACGTTCTTCTCGGTGGGCATCGCAGTGGCCCTCGCGCTCTTCGCCACGCGCTACAAGCGGCGCCACCGCCGACGAGCGGCCGGCCGAGATCCACGGCTCCCTGGCCCTGGAGCTCACCTGGACGCTCATCCCCCTGGCCATCTGCATCGTTGTGTTCGTCTGGGGCGCGCATCGTCTTCTTCTCGCAGAACCGTCCCCCGGACGACTCCATCGAGATCAACGTCGTGGGGAAGCGCTGGATGTGGAAGCTCCAGCACATGACCGGGCAGCGGGAGATCAACGAGCTCCACGTGCCGGTCGGCCGCCCGGTGAAGCTCAACCTCACGTCCGAGGACGTGATCCACAGCTTCTTCGTCCCGGCCTTCCGCATGAAGAAGGACGCGGTCCCGGGACGCTACAGCGTGGCCTGGTTTCGAGCGACGAAGGCGGGGCGGTACCACCTCTTCTGCGCCGAGTACTGCGGCACCGAGCACTCGCGGATGATCGGGCAGATCGTGGTGATGGAGCCCGCCGACTACCAGACCTGGCTCCAGGGAGGGCCCGCGCCCGTCTCGCCGGTGGCGGCGGGAGAGAGGCTCTTCACGGAGCTCAACTGCGTGACCTGCCATCGCTCCGGCTCGCCAGGCGCGGGGGCCGGTCCTGAACGGCGTCGCCGGCTCGTCGGTGCGGCTCCAGGGCGGCGACGTGGTCACCGCCGACGAGTCCTACCTGCGCGAGTCGATCGTGAACCCGGCGGCCAAGATCGTGGAGGGATACCAGCCCATCATGCCGACCTATCAGGGGCAGGTGAGCGAGGACACGCTCCTCCAGCTCATCGCCTACATCCAGTCCCTGAAGGAGCCCCAGGCGACTCAGGGCTCTCCGACAGGAGGGCAGCCGTGAGCGTCGCCGCCGCCGCACTCGCCCCAACCCCAGACCAAAGGCTCCCCAAGAGCCATTACCTGAACGCCGACTACGGCGTCTGGTCCTGGCTCTTCACCAGCGACCACAAGCGCATCGCGCTCCTGTATCTCGCTTCAGTCACCGTCATGTTCTTCCTGGGCGGGGCCTACGCCGTCCTCATCCGCCTCGAGCTCGTGACGCCGCCGGGGGACCTGGTCTCGTCGGAGACCTACAACAAGCTCTTCACCGCCCACGGCGTGATCATGGTCTTCTTCTTCCTGATCCCCGCAATTCCCGGCGTCCTGGGGAACTTCCTCATCCCGCTCATGATCGGCGCGAAGGACCTCGCGTTCCCGCGGATCAACCTCCTGAGCTGGTACCTGTACATGATCGGGGCCTTCTTCGCCCTCTACGCCCTCATCCACGGCGGCCTCGACACCGGGTGGACCTTCTACACTCCCTACAGCACGGTCTACTCCAACTCCGCCGTGATCCCGGCGGCCCTCGGGATCTTCATCGCGGGCTTCTCCTCGATCCTGACGGGCCTCAACTTCATCGTCACGATCCACAAGATGCGGGCGCCGGGCCTCACCTGGTTCCGCATGCCGCTCTTCGTGTGGGCCCACTACGCCACGAGCCTCATCCAGATCCTGGGCACGCCGGTGGTGGCGGTCACCATCCTGCTGGTGGCCTTCGAGCGAGTCTTCCACTTCGGCTTCTTCGACCCGACCCGCGGCGGCGACCCGGTCCTCTTCCAGCACCTCTTCTGGTTCTACTCCCACCCCGCCGTCTACATCATGATCCTGCCCGCCATGGGGGTGATGAGCGAGCTCGTGACGTGCTTCTCGCGGAAGAGGGTCTTCGGCTACTCGTTCATCGCCATGTCGAGCCTCGCCATCGCCGTCCTGAGCTTCCTCGTCTGGGCCCACCACATGTTCGTGGCGGGGATCTCGGTCTACTCGGCGATGATCTTCTCGGCCCTCTCGTTCCTCGTCGCGATCCCGTCGGCCATCAAGGTCTTCAACTGGACCGCCACCCTGTATCGAGGGTCGATCTCCTACCAGACCCCGATGCTCTACGCCTTCGGTTTCATCGGCCTCTTCACCATCGGCGGCCTGACGGGACTCTTCCTCGCGGCCCTGGGCCTGGACATCCACGTGACCGACACCTACTTCATCGTGGCCCACTTCCACTACATCATGGTGGGCAGCACCGTCATGGCTTACCTCGGCGGGCTGCATTTCTGGTGGCCGAAGATCACCGGACGGCTCTACCCGGAGTGGTGGGCGCGGGTCTCCGCCTTCGTCATCTTCATCGGCTTCAACCTGACCTTCTTCCCCCAGTTCATCCTGGGCTACCTCGGGATGCCGCGGCGGTACCACTACTATCCGGACGAGTTCCAGGTCCTGAACGTCATGTCCTCGGCCGGTGCCTCGATCCTCGGGGTCGGCTATCTCATCCCGATGGTCTACTTCGCCTGGTCCATGCGATACGGGAAGATCGCCGCCGCCAACCCGTGGCCCGCCACCGGGCTGGAGTGGCGAACCCAATCGCCGCCGCCCACCGAGAACTTCCGCGGAGACGCCCGTGGTGGACGAGGAGGCCTACGACTACACCGCGCCTCCGAAGGAGCCGTTCCTTGTCTGACGCCCACGCCTCGGCGCTTCAGCACCATTTCGAGAGCCTCGATCAGCAGAAGGAGTCCTCGACCCTCGGCATGTGGGTCTTCATCGCCCAGGAGGTGCTGTTCTTCGGCGGCCTGTTCCTCACGTACACCGTCTATCGCGTCAAGTATCCCGAGGTCTTCGCCGCCGCCAGCCACCACCTGAACGTGACCCTGGGCGCGGCCAACACGGCGGTGCTGATCTGCAGCAGCCTGACGATGGCCCTGGCCGTCCACGCGGCGGCGCTGGGACGTCGCAAGCAGATCGTGGCGTGGCTCCTCCTCACCGTGGTGCTGGGGGGCGTCTTCCTGGGCGTGAAGTACGTGGAGTACCACGAGAAGCTCGCGCCCTGCTTCGGCGACGGACCCCACACCGGATGCCTGGCTCCCGGTGCCCGCTTCGACGCCGAGACCATCCACCTCGAGGGGAGCGAGGGGCGCGAGGCCCAGATCTACTACTCCCTCTATTTCGCCATGACGGGCCTCCACGCCCTCCACATGATCATCGGCTTTCCCATCCTGCTGAGCCTGGCGGTGCTCGCCCGGAGGGGACGCTACGGGCCCGAGTGGAGCACGCCCGTGGAGCTGACCGGGCTCTACTGGCACTTCGTCGACATCGTGTGGATCTTCCTCTTCCCGTTTCTCTACCTGATCCACTAGAAAGGCACGACATGTCCCAGCACGTCGTCCCGGTGAGAACCTACGTGGCGGTCTTCGTCGCCCTCCTGCTCCTGACCTTCGCCACGGTTGCGGCGGCACGGCTCGACCTGGGAGAGCCCGAGGTGGGCGGGTTCCGGATCCCGGTGAACGTGATCGTGGCCCTGAGCATCGCCTGCTTGAAGGCGGTGCTCGTCATCCTCTTCTTCATGCACGTGAAGTACAGCGGCCACCTGGTCCAGCTCGTCGTGGCGTCGGCCTTCGTGTGGCTCTTCATCCTCATCGCGATCACGATGAGCGACTACCTGAGCCGCGGCTGGCTCCTCGGCCGGCCGGCCGCCTGACCCTGGGGTGAGGCGAGACGCGTCCTAGCGAACGGCTTCCCCGGGCCGGACCACCGTGTAGCGAGTCTGCAGGAACGCGACGATGTCCACGAGCTGGTGGACCGTCATGGCGTCGGTCATGTCGGGCATCCGCGAGGAGCCGTCCGGCCGCATGACCTCCTCGGGCTTGTAGGCACCCGAGATGCGGTGGGACGGGTTGACGATCGAGGTGACGAGCTCGCCGTCGGTCTTGACGTGGGGCACCTCTCCCCCCAGCACCACGGGGACGGGTGGATGAACCGACGGAGCGGGGAAGTCCACACCCTGCACCCGGTGGCACTGATGGCACTTGAGCGCCTCGAAGGCCAGCCTGCCCGCCGGGGCGTCTCCACCGGGAAGGCGGAACCCGGCGCCGGATCGGGCCCCGGCGCAGCCCAGCAGGACGACGGCCAGGAGCGTCGTGAACGACACCACGAGAGGCCTCATGAGACACCTCCCTCTCCGACCCAGGCTCGCTCCTGCGGGGGCGAAGAGCCATGAGCCGGATGAACCATGCCGATTCGACGCGGGCCATGGCGTCGTCCCCCACGTGGGCTAAACTAGCCGCGCCCGATGGCCGCCCCCAAAGACGAACCCGGAAGCCGGCTGCTCCACGACCTCCGCACGCCCCTGAACCAGATCATCGGGTACAGCGAGATGCTCGAGGAGGAGGCCCACGACCTGGGCCAACCCAGCTTCGTCGACACGCTCAGGAAGATCGCCGCCGCGGGTCGCGGGCTCTCGGCGCTCCTGGAGGAGGCCTTCGGCGTCGCGCGCCGCACCACCCCGGACTCGTCTCCCGAGCCGCCTCCCGTCGAGGCGCCCGAGGCGACCCCCGACGCGGCGGCGCCGCGGGAGGGGCGGCTGCTGGTGGTGGACGACAACGAGATGAACCGCGACCTCCTGTCCCGCCGCCTTTCGGCCCGTGGGTATACGGTCGCCCTCGCTCGAGACGGGACCGAGGCTCTCGAGAGGATCGACGCCGAGCCCTTCGACCTTGTGCTTCTCGACGTCATGATGCCGGGTCTGTCGGGGTTCGACGTGCTGAAGATCGTGAGGGGCAAGCACACCCGAGGCGATCTGCCCATCATCATGGTCACCGCCAAGGACCAGAGCGAGGACATCGTCCACGCCCTCCGCCTCGGGGCCAACGATTACGTGACGAAGCCCATCGACTTCGCCGTGGCCCTCGCGCGAACCGACGCCCACTTGTCCTTGAAGCGGGCGACCCACGAGATCCGCCGCCTCGCCCAGGGCCTCGAGCTGCGCAACCAGTTCATTCGCGCGACCTTCGGCCGTTACCTGAGCGACGACATCGTGGCCGGGCTCCTCGAGGGGAGCGAAGGGCTGCAGCTGGGCGGCCACAAGCGCGACGTCACGATCCTGATGTCGGACCTCCGCGGCTTCACGTCGGTGACCGAGGGCCTGGCCCCGGAAGCGGTGGTCGGGATCCTCAACAGCTACCTTGGGGCCATGGTGGACGTCATCACCAAGCACCACGGGACGATCGACGAGTTCATCGGGGACGCCATCCTCGTGCTGTTCGGCGCCCCCGTGGCCCGCGGGGACGACGCCCGCCGAGCCGTGGCCTGCGCCCTCGAGATGCAGCTCGCGATGGTCCCGGTGAACGAGCGCTTCCGGAGGGAATGGCTCCCCGAGGTCGAGATGGGGATCGCCGTCAACACCGGCCCCGTGGTCGTGGGGAACATCGGCTCGGCCAAGCGCACCAAGTACGGAGTCGTCGGCAGCCACGTGAACCTCACGGGCCGGATCGAGTCCTTTACCGTCGGCGGGCAGATCCTCATCTCGGAGCACACCCTGGAGGCGGCGGGCCCCGGCGTCCAGGTGGGCCGCGAGATGACGATACAAGCCAAGGGTTTCAAGGAGCCCATCAAGGTGTTCGAGCTGACGGGCATCGGAGGCGAGTACGGCCTTTTCCTCTCCGAACGCCGGTACTCCATCGTTGCGCTCGAGGCGCCTCTCGCCGTCCGGTACACCATCGCCGAGGACAAGGCGGTGGGCGGGCCTCCCCACGTGGGCTCCCTCATCGGCGTCGGGGAAGGGATCGCGGAGCTGCGGCCGGAGCGCCCCCTGCGTCTCTTCACCAACCTCCAGATGCGCCTGCAGGGCGCCTCGGGGGAAGAGGTCCCCGGAGACGTCTACGGGAAGGTGGCCGACATACCGTCCGACGGGGACTCCGTCCTCGTCCGCTTCACGTCCCTGCCGCGGGGTGTGCGCCGCTTCCTGCGGGATCTCGCCTCATCCCAGGGCTGACCTCACGCCGTCACCACGGCGAGCCCCGGGCCTAGGGCTTGGCCAGCAGCGCCTCGATCTTCCCCAGCAAGCGGGGAAGCTCGATGGGCTTGGTGTCGTAGTCGTCGCAGCCTGCGTCCAGGGCTCGCTCGCGGTCGCCGGCCATGACGTGGGCCGTCAGGGCCAGGATCGGGATCCCGCGGGTCTCGGGGTCGTCTTTCAGGCTCCGCGCCAGCTCCCAGCCGTCCATGACCGGAAGGCTCATGTCCATCAGGATGAGGGCCGGCTTCGCCGAGCGGGCCATCTCGGCCCCCTGGCTTCCGTCGGTGGCGACGACGACCTCGAACCCGCGCCGCTCGAGGCGGCGCGAGAGCATGTCCCGGTTGAGATCGTTGTCCTCGATCAGCAGGATCTTCGCCATCGGAGCCGAGCATTCCTATCATAAAGGCGGCGCCGGACAAACTGATATTCCGACGCTAGGATTCGTTCCGTGACGACCCCAGGCCGATCTTCGCGCGGCGGGCTCCAGATCGCCATGGCGGAGGCCGGTGATCGCGACACCCTCCTGGCGCTCCTGGAGCGGCAGTTCGCCGAGCTCGAGATTCCCCTTCCGGCCGAGACCCTCGCCGCGGGCGTCGACGGGGCTCTCGCGGACGGACGCAAGGGCAGCTTCCTGATCGGTCGGCTCGACGGCGTCACGGTGGCCGTGGCGTACCTGAACCTCCAGTGGTCCCTCGAGCACGGCGGCCTCTCGGCCTGGCTCGAGGAGCTCTTCGTGCTCCCGGAGCACCGAGGCACCGGGGTCGGAGGGGAGATGCTCGCCGCCGCCTGCGCCCACGCCGCGGAGCGCGGCTGCGCCGCCGTCGACCTGGAGGTCGAGGAGGCGCATCCCCGGGCCGCCCGGCTCTACGAGCGCGCGGGCTTCGCGCCCCACAGGCGCGCCCGATGGGTCAAGCGGTTGACGGCCGGTTGAGCTCGAACGACGTCGTGAACCGGATGTCCTGGCGCATCGAATGCCAGACGGAGCAGTACTTTTCCCGGGACAGCGCGATGGCTCGTTCGACCTTGTCGGGGCTCACGTCCGCCGTCAGGGAGAAGCGAGCCTCGGCGGCGACGATCCGTCTCGGCTCTTCGGGCGCTCTCTCCGCGACCAGGCGCACCGTGAGGGCGTCGATTCGGGCCCGTCCCTTCGCGAGTATGTGCGCCACGTCCATGGCCATGCATCCTGCGAGGCTCAAAGCCAGGTTCTGAACCGGAGACGGTCCCGCCTCGCCGGTGCTGTCGAGGACGATGGCGGGGCCCCCAGCCGTCCCGGAGAAGCGCAGGTCGCCGAGCCACGTCAGGTCGAGGGTCAGGCGGGGTGTGGGCTGGCTCATGGAGAGACGCTAGCACGCCGGCGTCGCTTGGAGCGCCGGTGCCGCGGTCAGCCGTTCATCGCCATCAGGCGCTCGATCCGATCCTCGAGGGGCGGATGGGTGCTGAAGAGGCCCATGAGGGACCGTCCCGAGAGCGGGTTCACGATGAACAGGTGCGCCGTCGAGGGATCGGCGCCTTGCAGGGGGATGCGATCCGACGCCGACTGGAGCTTTCGGAGGGCGCTCGCGAGGCCGTTCGGATAGCCCACGAGCCTCGCTCCCGAGGCGTCCGCGGCGTACTCCCGCGAGCGGCTCACCGCCATCTGGATCAGGAAGGCCGCGATGGGAGCCAGGATCAACATCAGGAGCCCGGCCAGCGGGTTGCCCCGCCGATCGTCGTCGCGATCGCCGCCGATCGGCATGAAGTAGGCCATCCGCGCCAGGAAGCCAATGGCCCCGGCCAACGTCGCGGCCACCGTCGAGACGAGCGTGTCCCGGTTCAGGACGTGGGACAGCTCGTGGGCCAGGACGCCCTGCAGCTCGTCCCGGTTCATGGCCCGCAGGATCCCTTCGGTAGCGGCGACCGCCGCGTGGGACGGGTTCCGGCCGGTGGCGAATGCGTTCAAGGCCGGGTCCGGGAGGACGTAGAGGCGGGGCATCGGGATCCCCGCCTTCGCGGCCAGGCCCTCGACGATGGCGAACAGCTCGGGTGACTCTTCGCGGCCCACGGGCTGGGCCCGATACGAGGCCAGGACGATCTTGTCGCTCCAGAAGTAGGAGACGAAGTTCATGACCCCGGCCAGGACGAGGGCCATCAGCATCCCGTTCTGTCCCCCGATCAGCTCTCCCACGAAGAGGAAGAGGCCTGTCATGACGCCGAGGAGCACCGTCGTCTTCAGCATCCCCATGAATCGACGCTACAACGATCTCGATCGGAGGGCAACGCCCTCCCCTTGACACCGGCCGCCGCGAGCCCCTATAGTTCGCGCTTCGAGACTTTCTGTGACACCTTCCACTGCGACGGCCGGGCATCATGATCAGCCGGGCGTCGTGTGGCCTTGGCGTTCGATCTATCACCACCGCTACCCGCGCTAGCGCCGGGCCAGGAGGCCCGGCCGCGGTAGCGGAACCGGGATCCTGGAGAGATCGGATGAGGGCAACAAGGCCTCTTCAGGGAATCCTGGAGAGGCTTTTTGTTTTGTCCCTATGACGCAGATCTGCGTGACCCTGACCGAGGAGACGACCGAGGCGGTCATCGACCGCATGGTGGATCTCGCCGCCGTGGCGGACCTCTTCGAGATCCGCGGCGACATGATCCTCGATCTCGATCTGCTCACGATCCTGCGCTCACGCACGAAGCCCCTCCTCTTCACCTGCCGCTCGGCCCGAGAGGGCGGGCGCTGGGCCGACACCGAGGCCAAGCGGAGGTCGGTGCTCCTCGAAGCCGTGAAGCGGGGCTTCGACTACGTCGACGTCGAGTACCGCGCCGACTTCCTGGACGTGATCATCGAGAAGTCGGGCAACGGCCTCGTGCTCTCCTACCACGACCTCGAGGGGACGCCCGAGGACCTCGACGAGCTCTACGCCCGGATGTGCGCGAAGGGCGCCGACATCGTCAAGATCGCGGTCACGCCGCGGTCCATCGCCGACGTCGGCCGGCTTCTCGAGCTTCACCCGGCGGGTGGCCGCAGGGGAACGGCAAGCCCCTCATCGCCCTGGCGATGGGGCCCATGGGCCTCATCACGCGGATCGCGGCCGGGCGCTACGGGGCGCCCTTCACCTTCGCCTCCGCGGCCGCCGGGCGCCGAGGCCGCTCCCGGACAGGTTCCCGGCGGCCCTGATGGCGGATCTCTACCGCGTCCGCGACGTGAGCCCGGCGACCAGGGTCTACGGCGTCCTGGGCTCCGACGTGACGCGGAGCCTCTCGCCGGCCCTCCACAACCGGGCCTTCGAGGCGCGCCACATCGACGCCGTCTACGTTCCCCTGCAGGCCGAGGCCCTCGAGCCCTTCGTGGCCGCCCTCCCGACGCTCGACCTCGTCCGGCTTCAGCGTGACGCGCCCCTACAAGACCGCGATGCTCCAGCACCTCCAGGAGGTCGAGGAGACGGCCGCCCTCTGCGGGAGCGTCAACACCGTGGTCGTGCAGGACGGCGCCCTCCGCGGCTCGACGACCGACGGTCTCGGCGTCACGGCGCCCCTCAAGAAGCTCATCGACCTCAAGGGGAAGAGCGTCGTCATCCTCGGGGCCGGCGGGGCGGCTCGCGCCGCCGCCTTGGCCCTTCGAGGGAAGGGCGCGCGGGTCACGATCCTGGCCCGCGACGAAGCGAAGGCCGCCGCCGTCGGCCGCTCGGTCGGCTGCGCCCACGCTCCCCTGGCCGAGCTGTCGAGCCGCGCCTGGGACGTCCTCGTCAACGCGACCCCCGTCGGCTCCGCCTCGGCACCCGAGGAGACGCCCGTTCCCGCGGAGCTGCATCGCAAGGGCTCGATCGTCTTCGACATGGTGTACGACCCCCTCGAGACGCGCCTCCTGCGCGAGGCGAAGGCGGCCGGATGCGCGATCGTGGGCGGTCTCGAGATGCTCCTGGCCCAGGCCGTGGCGCAGTTCGAGACGTGGACGGGGCTCGAGGCGCCCGGTGCAGGTCATGAAGTCGGCGGCCCTGCTCCTCGCCCAGGAGGGACAGTGAGCCGCTACTCGCGGCAGGAGCTCTTCGCCGGGATCGGCCCCGACGGGCAGGAGCGCATCCGCGCGTCCCGCGTCGTCGTCGTCGGGCTGCGGCGCCCTCGGCTCCGTCCTCGCCGAGACGATGGTCCGCGCCGGCGTCGGCGCGCTCACGGTCGTCGACCGCGACTTCGTCGAGGAGTCGAACCTGCAGCGGCAGTCGCTCTTCGACCAGGAGGACGTGGCGCGCGGGCCTCCCCAAGGCCGTGGCCGCCGAGGCGAAGCTGCGCCGCATCAACTCCGACGTCGCCGTCGCGCGGCATCGTGGCCGACCTCTCCGCCGAGAACGTGGACGAGCTGATCAGGGACGTCGACCTCGTCCTCGACGGCACCGACAACTTCGAGACGCGCTTCCTGGTGAACGACGTCTGCGTGCGCGACGGGAATCCCCTGGGTCTACGGCGCCTGCGTCGGCTCCTACGGCCTGGCCCTCCTGGTCCGGCCCCGCGTCTCGCCCTGCCTCCGCTGCGTCCTGGAGGAGATGCCTCCGCCCGGCTCGGGGCCCACGTGCGACACGGCCGGTGTCGTCGCGCCCATCGTCCACGTGATCGCCGGCCTCCAGGCCGGCGAGGCCCTCAAGGTCCTGGCCGGCCGCACCGAGGACCTGCTGCCCGGTCTCGTGACCGTGGACCTCTGGCAGGGGATCTTCGAGGTGATGGACCTCCGCGCCGGGCGCCGTCGTGCCCGGCCTGCACCGAGGGTCGCTACGACTACCTGGCGCCCGGGCGCCGCCAGCGGCGGCCGTGCTCTGCGGCCGCGACGCGGTGCAGCTCCGCCGCCGCCGGCGGCTCGCCGTCGACCTTCCGTCCCTCGCCGGCCGCCTGCGCGGCCGTGGGCGACGTCTCCGCCAACGAGTACCTGGTCCGCTTCTCGTCGCGAGGACGCCGATCTCGTCGTCTTCGGCGACGGCCGCGCCATCGTCAAGGGCGTGACGCGACGCGGCCCAGGCCCGCGTCCTCTACGCCAGGTACGTGGGGAGCTGACGATGAACGGCACGTCCCATCGGCTCGTCCAGGTCCCGCCCGGCGTGCAGTGCTTCGTCGGCGACGAGGCGCGCCGCCGCCGCGCTCATCGAGCGCCGCGTGGTCTCGGTCTTCGAGGGCTGGGACTACGAGGAGATCATCCCGCCCCTCTACGACTACGCCGACGTGTTCGCCGGCCCGGCCCTCGCAGGCGAAGACCTACTCCTTCGTCGGCCGCGACGGAAGCCTGCTCGCCCTGCGGCCCGACTTCACGAGCCTCCTCGCCAAGATCGCGGCGGGCCGGCTCGCCGGACCGTCCGGCGCCGATCCGCCTCTACTACTCGGGCGAGGTGCTTCGCTACGAGCCGCCGCAAGGCCGGCCGGCAGAGCGAGCTCTACCAGATGGGCCTCGAGCACCTGGGCGGCGAGGCCCGGCCGGCCGACGCCGAGGTGCTGGCCATCGCCGCCGAGTGCCTGGAGCGCCGTGGGCGCCAGCGGCTGCGTCCTGGCCCTCGGCCACGTCGGGGTCTTCGCCGGCCTCGTGGCGGGATGCGGCCTCGACGCCGGCGCGCTCGAGATGCTCCGCGAGCGGGTCGAGGCCAAGGACGCCGACGGGCGTGCGCGACGTCCTGGCGGCGAGCGGCGTCGGCGGCCGCCGCGTGCCGACGCCCTCGCTCCGCTCACCGCCCTCGCCGGCGGGCCTCGACGTGCTCGACGAGGCCGAGCGCGCCCTGGCCGCGCTTCGCCGCCGGCCCGCGGCGCCGCTCGCGGAGCTCGCGGCTCGTGGCCGGGCCTCTCGCGACGCGGGCCTCGGCGATCACGTGGCCATCGACCTCGGCGAGGTGCGCGGGCCTCGACTACTACACGGGCCTCGTCTTCCGCGCCTACGCGCCCGGCCTCGGCTTCGAGGTGGGCGGCGGCGGCCGCTACGACGCCCTCCTCGGGCGCTTCGGCCGGCCCATGCCCGCCGTGGGCTTCATGCTCGGCCTCGATCGCGCTCGCTCTCCTCCTCGAGCGGCAGGGCGCCCTTCCCGGCGTCTCCGCGCGGCGCCGCCGGAGTCCGTGGTCGGGCGCCGACGTCGGCCGACGCTCGGGCGAGGCGCGCCGCCGGCGCGCCGCGGGCGCCCGGGTCCGACGTGGCCGGACCCGAGGGGGGCGGCGATGAGCCTCACCGTCGCCCTGTCGAAGGGCAAGCTCCTCACGGGCTCGGAGGCGCTCTTCCGCCGGGCGGGGCTTCCGTTCCCCGAGGGCGAGGGGCGCAAGCTCGTGGTCGCTCTCGACGGCCTGCGCTTCCTCTTCGTGAAGGACATGGACGTGCCCGACCTACGTCGAGTACGGCGTGGCCGATTGCGGGATCGCGGGGCGCGACGTGCTGCTCGAGGCCGACAGCGACGTCTACGAGCCCCTCGACCTGGGCTTCGGCCGCTGCCGTCTCGTCGTGGCGCGCCCCGCGCGCGTCGGCGGGCGCCGCTCGCGCCTCGACCGTCCGCGTGGCCACCAAGTATCCCGCGGGTCGCGTCGGCCCACTTCCTGGAGCGCGGCGTGTCGGTGGAGGTCGTGAAGCTCTCGGGCTCGGTGGAGCTCGCTCCGGGCCTCGGCCTCGCCGACTGCATCGTGGACGTGGTGGAGACGGGACGCACCCTCGAGGAGAACGGTCTCGTGCCGGTCGAGGACGTCGCGCCAGTCGTCGGCGCGCCTCATCGTGAACCGCGCGAGCTACCACGCCCGCCGGCAGGAGGTCTCGGCGCTCCTCGAGACGCTGCGGAGGGCCTGCGCGATGAGGACCCTTCGCTTCGGCACGACCGGCATGGCGTCGCTACCTTGCGTCCCTGCCCCGCGGAGGCGCGGCGACGCCGGGCGTGGAGCGCGCGGTGGCTGTCGATCCTGGGCGACGTCCGCCGGAACGGCGACGGAGCCCTCGTCCGGCTGACGGAGCGCTTCGACGGCGTCCGCCTCACACCCGCCACGCTGCGCGTTCCGCCGGCCGAGGTCAGGGCGCCTCGCGCGCCGTGCGGCGCCACCCGGTCGTCGCCGCGCTCCGCGAGATGGCCCGCCGCATCGAGGCCTTCCACCGTCGCCAGCGCGACCGGGGCTTCCGCCTGTCCCCTCGCCGGCGGCGGGCGGCTCGAGGAGGTGGTGAGGCCACTCGAGGCCGTCGGGCTGTACGTTCCGGGAGGCGCCGGGGCCTATCCGTCGTCGGTCCTGATGAACGCGATTCCCGCGCGCATCGCCGGCGTGACGAGGATCGTGGTGGTCACGCCGCCGCGAACTCTCGAGACCAACCCCGCGGTGGCCGCGGCTCTCGTGATTGTCGGGCGTCGACGGCGCGGTCTACCGCGTCGGGGGCGCCCAGGCCGTCGCCGCCCTCGCCTACGGCACCCCGAGGCTGCCCGCCGGTGCGCCAAGATCGTCGGTCCGGGCAACGCCTACGTCGCCGCCGCAAAGCGTCAGGTGCGCGGCGTCGTCGAGATCGACCATGACGCGGGTCCGAGCGAGGTCGTCGTCCTGGCCGACGACACCGCCGACGCCGGGTGGGTGGCCGCCGACCTTCTGGCCCAGGCCGAGCACGGAAGCGGGGACGAGACGGTCGTTCTGGTCACGCCGTCCCGCGCCCTGGCCGCCGAGGTCGCGCGCCTGGTGGCGCTCGGCCTTCCCTCGGTGGCGAACAGGACCGCCGCCCGGCGTGCCCTCCGCCGTCACGGGCGCGATCGTGCTCGTGAGCGACCTGGAGGAGGGGATCGCGGCGGTGAACGCCCTGGCGCCCGAGCACGCCGAGGTCATGACGCGGCGGGCCGGACGCTTGGCGAAGCAGGTCGTGGCGGGCGCCGTCTTCGTGGGCCAATACGCGCCGGTCGCGGTCGGGGACTACGGCATCGGGCCCAACCACGTCCTCCCGACCGGAGGCGCGGCGCGCCACAGCTCGCCCCTGTCGGTGCGGGACTTCGAGCGGCGGCAGAGCGTCGTCACGATGACGCCGGCGAGCCTGCGCCGCGTGGCCGGCGGCATCGTGGACGTGGCGCGGGCCGAAGGGTTCGTCGGCCACGCCCAGAGCGTCCTGACGCGCTTCGCGGCCGGGCGGGCCGCCGGCGGAAGGCGTCCGGGAGGGTCCGGTGAACGTGAAGGACGACGTGCTCCGCCACGTGAAGCCCGCGGTGAGGGGCGTCGCGGCCTACACCCTCGCCGCCCGCGAAGCCGTCGTGAAGATCAACCAGAACGAGAACCCCTACGACCTGCCCGACGCCCTCAAGCGCCGCGTCGTCGAGGAGGCGCTCCGCCGGCCCGTGGTCGCGCTATCCGGCCTTCGATCCCCGGGAGCTGCTCGAGGCCCTGGCGCGCTTCTCCGGCTGGCGGGAGGACGGCATCCTCGCGGGCAACGGCTCCAACGAGCTGATCGAGGCGCTCCTCCTCGTGACCGTGGGGCCGGGGACGCGGGTCGTGATTCCGGAGCCCACGTTCACCCTCTACGCCCTGCTGACGCGGATCCTGGGCGGGCGACGCGATCCGTGTGGCCCTGGGCCCCGACCTCGAGTACGACGTGGAAGCGGTGGCCCGCGCCCGTCGGGAGGCCGCGGCTCCCGTCACGATCGTCTGCTCTCCCAACAACCCCACGGGCGGCGTCTTTCCGGTCGCCGCGGTCGAGGCGCTCTGCCGGGAGGCCGACGGTCTCGTGGTGGTCGACGAGGCCTACCACGAGTTCTCCGGGGAGACGGTCGTTCCCCTCCTCGCGACCCACGCGAACCTCGTGGTCCTCCGCACGTTCTCGAAGGCCATGGGCCTCGCCGGCGGGCGCGTCGGCTATCTCCTGGCGTCCCCGGACCTCGTCCGGGAGATCAACAAGGCGCGCCTTCCCTACAACCTCAACTTCTTCTCGGAGCTCGCGGCGATGGCGGCGCATCGACGAGTGGGGCGACGCTTCGGCGGAACGGTCGACCGGCTCGTCGCGGCCCGCGAGGAGCTCCTGCAGGCGTCTCGGCCGGATGCCGGGGGTACGGCCCTATCCGTCGCGCGCGAACTTCTTCCTGATCGAGCTCCTCGATGCGGACCCGAAGGCCGTGTTCGAGGCCCTCTACCGCCGCGGCGTCCTGGTCCGCGACGTCACGTCGTACCCCCGGCTCTCCCGCTGCCTGCGGGTGAGCGTCGGGTACCGAGTCGGAGAACGAGGCGTTCCTCGAGGCGCTCTCGGGGGCGCTGTCGCAAGACGCCGATGGGAGGCCCTGATGCCGCTGCGCAAAGCGTCGATCGAACGGAAGACGCGCGAGACCGAGATTCGCCTCTCGCTGGACCTGGACGGCGAGGGGCGCTCGCAGATCAAGACGGGGATCGGCTTCCTCGACCACATGCTGACGGCTCTCGCGACCCACGCGCGCTTCGACCTCGACGTCCGCTGCAAGGGGGACCTCCACGTCGACGCCCACCACAGCGTCGAGGACGTGGGGATCGTCCTGGGCCAGGCGCTCGTCAAGGCCCTGGGGGACAAGCGAGGGCATCGTCCGCTTCGGCCACGCCTACGTTCCCCTCGACGAGGCCCTCGTCGCGCTGCGTGATCGACCTCTCGGGACGCCCGTACCTTCACTACGACGTCCCCTTCAAGGCCAGCAGGTCGGGACCATGCCCACGGAGCTCTTCGAGGACTTCTTCTGGGCCCTCGCCGACCACGGGCGGCTCAACATCCACCTCGAAGCGATCCGGGGCCGCAACGCGCACCACATCGCCGAGACGCTGTTCAAGTCCTGCGCGCGGGCCCTCTCGCATGGCCGTGGCCCGCGATCCCCGCGTGAAGGGCGTTCCGAGCACCAAGGGCAGACTGTGATCGCCATCGTCGACTACGGGATCGGCAACCTCGGGAGCGTGACCAAGGGATTTCGCCACGCGGGGGCCGAGACCGTGCTGAGCGGAGACCCGGCGGTGCTGCGCGCCGCCGACGCCCTCGTCCTGCCCGGGGACGGCGCCTTCGGCGCGACGATGGACGAGATCCGGAGCCGCGGCCTCGTGGGGGTGCTCGAGGAGGCCGCCGCGGCCGGGCAACCGCTCCTGGGCATCTGCATCGGCATGCAGGTCCTCTTCGAGGAGAGCGAGGAGCACGGCCTCCACCGGGGCCTCGGCCTCCTTCCGGGCCGCGTGCGGCGAATCGACGGAGCGCTGCCGGTTCCCCACATGGGCTGGAACCGGCTGCGGCGTCACCGTCCCCACCCGCTCCTCGACGGAATCGAGGACGGCGCCCACGTCTACTTCGTCCACTCCTACTACTGCGACGCCCCCGAGGACGTGGTGATCGCCTCGACGGACTACGACCGCGAGCTTCCCGGCCATCGTCGGCCGCGGCAACGTGCTGGGCGTGCAGTTCCATCCCGAGAAGAGCCAGGGCGTGGGCCTGAGGATGATCGAGAACTGGGTCGCCTTCCTGGCGGCGAATCGCAGCGGGGCTGCGATGGCGGAGGCGCGGCAGTGATCGTCGTCCCGGCGATCGACCTCCGCGGCGGGCGCGTGGTGCGCCTGCGCCAGGGGCAGCTCGAGCAGGAGACGATCTACGGCGGCGATCCCGCCGAGGCCGGGCGGCGCTGGGAGGCGGCGGGGGCCGGCCGTCTCCACGTCGTCGACCTGGACGCCGCCATCTCGGGCGAAGCCGCAGTTCGACGCGGTGGCGGCCGTGATCGACGCCGTGGGCATTCCCGTCGAGGTGGGAGGCGGTCTGCGCGTCCTCGAGAACGCGATGCGATACCGCGATCGCGGCGCCGATCGCGTGATCTTCGGCACCGCCGCCGTGGCCGACCCGGGGGTGGTGAAGGAGGCCGTCCGGCTGTGGCCGCGATGCCGTGGCCGTCGCCCTCGACGCCAAGAACGGCATGGTGGCCGTGGCCGGCTGGCGCGAGATCACGACGATGGGCGCCCTCGACCTTGCCGCGCGGGTCAAGGAATGGGGCGTGGCGACGGATCCAGTACACCGACGTCGTGCGCGACGGCACGCTGGTCGGGCCCAACCTCGGCGGCCATCGAGCAGCTGGCCCGCTCGTGCGGCCTCCGGATCACCGCGGCCGGCGGCGTGTCGACCCGCGAGGACCTCGTGCGGCTCCGGACGCTGGCGCCACTCGGCGTGGACGAGGTGATCGTGGGCAAGGCGCTGTACGAGGAGCGCTTCACCGTGGCCGAGGCGAACGCCGCCCTCGCGGGTCAGGACGATGCTGCGGATCGGTAAGGGTGTCGATCGCCGCGCCGTGCGCCGGGCTCTGCAAAAGCCGGGAGGCGCGGCCACGGTCGTCTACGACGATGTCCTCGACGGGGACGACATACGCGAGACCGTGGCCGGGATCAGGGACGCCGGGATGCCGAAGGACGCCCGTGCGCTCCTGGCCTGGCTCGCCTCCCACCCCAACACCCCCGAGGACGTCCTCCGCGACCTTGGGCGCGAGACGCGGCAGGAGGTGCTGGTGAGCCTCGCCATGAACCGGAACCTCCCCCAGGACATGCGGAAGGCCCTCCTGAACCATGCCGACGAGGACGTGCGCGATCACGCCAACCACACCTTCTCGCGCATGAAGAGACACTGATGCTGGCCAAGCGTCTCATTCCCTGCCTCGACGTCGATCGGGGCCGCGTGGTCAAGGGCGTGAAGTTCGTCTCGCTGCGCGACGCGGGAGATCCCGTGGAGTGCGCCGTCCGGTACGACGCCGAGGGAGCCGACGAGCTCGTGTTCCTCGACATCACGGCGTCCTCCGACGCGCGGCCCATCGTCCTCGACATGGTCCGGCGAGTGGCCGATGCGGTCTTCCTCCCCTTCACCGTGGGCGGGCGGCGTGCGGTCGGTGGAGGACGCCGACGCCCTGCTGCGGGCGGGGGCGGACAAGGTGGCCGTGAACACGGCGGCCGTGTCCGACCCGACGCTCCTCGATCGGCTGGGGAAGCGCTTCGGAGCCCAGGCGGTCGTCCTCGCCATCGACGCCCGCCGCCGCGGCGCCGACGCCTGGGAGGTCCACGTCCACGGCGGCCGCACCGCCACGGGGAAGGACGCAATCGCCTGGGCGCGGGAGGGCGCCGAGCGGGGCGCCGGCGAGATTCTCCTGACGAGCATGGATCGCGACGGAACGAAGGACGGGTTCGACGTGGCGCTGACGCGAGCGTGTCGCGGAGGCGGTCTCCGTCCCGGTGGTGGCCTCGGGCGGCTGCGGAAGCGTGGACCACATGGCCACCGTCCTGAGCGAGGGCCGGGCGAGCGCGGCCCTGGCGGCGTCGCTCTTCCATTTCGGCGAGATCCGGATACCGGAAGCCAAGGCCCGGCTTCGTGCCGCGGGCGTGGAGGTGCGCGTTGCCTGAGGAGAATGGGCTCAGGCTGCCGACCGACGTCAAGTACGACTCCTCGGGACTCGTTCCGGTCGTCGCGCAGGAACGCTCCAGCGGGGACGTCTTGATGGTGGCCTACGCCAACCCCGAGGCCCTCGACCGCACGGTCGAGACGGGGTGGGCGCATTTCTGGAGCCGGAGCCGCGGTGCCCTCTGGCAGAAGGGGGAGACCTCCGGGAACCGGCTGCGCGTGCGCGAGATCCGAACCGACTGCGACCACGACACCGTCCTCCTGATCGTGGATCCCGACGGTCCGGCCTGCCACACCGGGGCCCGGACCTGCTTCGGCGAGACGACGCCCACGGCCGCGGGGATCCTCGCGGAGGTCGGCCGGGTGATCGCCGAGCGCCGGCTGAGCGGAGGCGAGTCCTCCTACACGGCGCGCCTCTTCGCGAAGGGCCTGGATCACGTCCTCAAGAAGATCGGGGAGGAATCCACCGAGGTGATCCTGGCCGCCAAGGGGGAGACCGACGAGCGCCTGGCCGAGGAGACCGCCGACCTCCTCTTCCACCTCCTCGTGGCTCTCGAGCACCGGGGGGTTCCGGTGGGCAAGGCCCTCGACGTGCTCCGTCAGAGGCGGGCGGGCCCGTGAAGTCCCTCTCCTTCGACGAGTACGAGCGCCTTTCGTCGGGCGGGGGCCTCGTGCCCGTGTACCGGGAGATCCCCGGCGATCTCTTCACACCGGTCTCGGCCTTCCTCGCGATCGAAGGGCGCTCGGACCGGGCTTTTCTCCTCGAGAGCATCATCGGCGGCGAGCGCATCGCGCGCTACTCCTTCCTCGGTCGGGGCCCCGACGCCACCGTCGAGGTGCGGAACGGGAGCGTCGTCGAGCGCGACGAGAAGGGAAGCCGGGTTCGCGAGGAGGGGATACTCCCCGTGCTCCGTGGGCGCCTCGGGACGCGGGCGGCCGAGGTGCCGGGCCTGCCGCGCTTCACCGGAGGCGCCGTCGGCTACCTGACCTACGACGCGGTTCGCCTCTTCGAGCGCATCCCCGACCGCCATTCCGCCGGGGCCGGCCTCGTCGCGTCGTTCTCCTTCTACCGCTCCCTCGTGGCCTTCGACCACGTCCTGCAGCGGATCGTGCTGATCGCCGACGCGGAGCCGGGGAGTCGCGCCGCTTTCGAGCGGGCCCAGTCGACCCTCGACGCCCTCGAAGACGACCTGCATCGGCGGCCCGCGGGGCCTTCTTCTCCCGATCGCGCCAGGCCGATCGAGGCCGGAGGCGAGGGAGGGCTCGGGGATGGCGCCTGGTACCGCGAGGCGGTCCTCGAGGCCAAGGAGTTCATCGCCGCCGGCGACATCTTCCAGGTCGTTCTCTCGCGGCAGCACTCGGTCCCCTGCTCCCTGCCGCCGTTCACCGTCTACCGGGCGCTCCGGATGGTGAACCCCTCGCCGTACATGTACTTCCTGAAGGACGGTGACTCGGCCGTGGCCGGCGCCTCTCCCGAGATGCTCGTGCGCGTCGAGGGGGGCCGGGCCGAAGGCCGACCCATCGCCGGCACGCGTCCCGCGGGGGCAGAGCGAGGAGGACGACGCGCGCCTGTCGCAGGAGCTGCTGGCCGACGAGAAGGAGCGCGCCGAGCACCTCATGCTCGTGGACCTGGGCCGGAACGACCTGGGACGCGTCTGCCGCTTCGGCAGCGTCAGCGTCCCGGAGTTCATGAAGGTCGAGCGGTACAGCCACGTGCTCCACCTCGTCAGCTCCGTGGTGGGCGAACTGGCACCCGGAAAGGACGCCCTCGACGCCCTCGCGGCCACCTTTCCGGCCGGGACGTTGTCCGGGGCGCCGAAGATCAGGGCGATGGAGATCATCGACTCCCTCGAGCCCGTGAGGCGCGGCCTGTACGGCGGCGCTTTCGGCTACCTGGACCTCAGAGGCAACCTCGACTTCTGCATCGCGATCCGGACGCTCCTGTTGGGCCAGGGCCGGGCGACGCTGCAGGCCGGCGCCGGGATCGTGGCGGACTCGGATCCGGCGGCGGAAGCCCGTGAGACGGAGGCGAAGGCCGGCGCGATGATCGAGGCGCTGCGCCTCGCTCGGAGCCTCGCGTGATCCTCCTCGTCGACAACTACGACTCCTTCACGTACAACCTCTACCAGTACCTCGGGGAGCTGGGAGCCGAAGCACGGGTGATCCGCAACGACGAGATGAGCGCCGAGGACGCCCTCGCCCTGAGGCCGGAGAAGGTGGTGATCTCCCCGGGGCCGGGCACACCGGACCAGTCGGGCATCACCCTCGAGCTGATACGCCGCGCTTCGGGACGCGTTCCCGTCCTGGGGGTGTGCCTGGGACACCAGGCGCTGGGGCAGGTCTTCGGAGGGCGGGTCGTCCGCGCTCCTCGCTTGATGCACGGCAAGACGTCGGAGATCCGCCACGACGGGCGCACCCTCTTCGCGGGCCTTCCGCAGCCCTTCACCGCGACGCGGTATCACTCCCTCGTCGTCGCGCCGGACTCGGTCCCATCGTGCCTCGAGGTCTCGGCCTGGACGGACGACGGCATCGTCATGGGCCTGCGCCACCGCGACCACCCTCTCGAGGGCGTACAGTTCCATCCCGAGAGCATCCTGACCTCGGCCGGCAAGGACCTGCTTCGCAACTTCCTGGGACGGCGATGAAGGAGGCTCTCGCGAAGGTGATGCGGGGGGAGCGCCTGACCGAGGAGGAGGCGGGTGTCACGATGTCCGCGGTCATGGACGGCGAGGCCACGGCGGCCCAGATCGGCGGGCTCCTGGCGGCCCTCGCCGCCCGCGGAGAGACGGAGGACGAGATCGTGGGCTTCGCCCGGACGATGCGCGCCCGGGCGCTTCCGCTGACGGCGCCCGGGGCCATCGACACCTGCGGGACCGGCGGCGACGGGGCTGGAACGTTCAACATCTCCACCGTCGCCTCCCTCGTCGTCGCCGCGTGCGGCGTTCCGGTGGCGAAGCACGGGAACCGCTCCTCCTCGGGCGGGTGCGGGAGCGCCGACGTGCTCGAGGCGCTAGGGCTCCGGATCGACGCCCCCACCGCCACCACGCAGCGCTCGATGGTGGAGACGGGGTGGGCCTTCCTTTTCGCTCCGGGGTTCCACGCGTCGACCCGCCACGCCATGGCACCCCGGAAGGAGCTCGGCGCGCGCACGGCCTTCAACCTCCTCGGCCCCCTCACGAACCCCGCGCGGCCGGTGGCCCAGGTCGTCGGGGTTCCCCGGCCGGAGCTCACACGATTCGTCGCCGCATGCCTCGGCCGCCTGGGGACGGCTCGAGCCTGGGTCGTCCACGGCTCCGGGCTCGACGAGCTGTCGATCGCGGGTCGCACCGCCGTCGCGGCGCTCGAAAACGGGGAGATCCGCTCCTTCGACGTTTCTCCCGAGGACGCCGGCCTGGCCGTGTCGGACCTGGCACCGCTGCTCTGTCGGACGGCGGCCGAGAGCGCCGCGATCGCCCGTGACGTTCTTGCCGGAGAGAGGGGACCGCGGCGCGACGTCGTGGTCTTGAATGCGGCGGCAGCCCTGGTGGTGGCGGGCCGCGCGCGCGACTTGCGGGAGGGGGCGCGGGAAGCGGCCGGAGCCATCGACGATGGCCGGGCAACGCGCCTCCTCGGCCGCGTAACAGAGGTGAGCCAGACATGAGCGGCCCCGTCAGCATCCTGGGCGAGATCGTGGCGCGCACGCGCGCGCGGGTTCATGAACGCCGCAAGGAGCTTCCCCTCGACCGAATCCTGTCCAATTCCCCGACGCCCGGGGGGCGGAGGAACTTCGCCACGGCGATCACGCGCTCCGACCGCGTCAACGTCATCGCGGAGTTCAAGCGGCGGTCCCCCTCGAAGGGGGAGCTGCGCTCCGATCTCCACCCGGTGCTGGTGGCGCAGGCGTACGAGATCGCCGGCGGCGCGGCCCTCTCGATCCTCACCGAGGAGGAATACTTCGGCGGGAACCTCGACGACCTGCAGCAGGCGCGGTCGGCCACCCTGCTCCCGTCCTTGCGCAAGGACTTCATCGTCGACCCCTACCAGATCTGGGAATCCTGGATCGCGGGGGCCGATGCCGTCCTTCTCATCGTCGCGGCGCTTTCCGACGCCGAGCTCAAGAGCCTCGTGGCGGCCGCGATCGAGACGGGGCTCGACGCCCTGGTGGAGGTTCACGACGAGGTCGAGCTCTCCCGGGCCCTGGCGGCGGAAGCCACCATCGTGGGGGTGAACAACCGGGACCTGAAGACCCTCCACGTTTCCCTGGACGTCTCGCACCGCCTGGCCGCGAAGATCCCCGACGACGTGATCGCCGTGACCGAGAGCGGCATCTCGAGCGGCGCGGAGATCCGGCGGCTGCGAGAGGCGGGCTTCGACGCGTTCCTCGTGGGGGAGCACCTGATGCTGGCGACGGATCCCGGCGCGGCCCTCGAGAGCCTCCTCGCCTCGGCGTCCCAGGACAAGGAACCCGATGGCCTCTAGGCGCCTGTTCGTCAAGATCTGCGGCATCACGCGCGCCGCCGACGCCGCCGCCGCCGTCGAGGCCGGGGCCGACGCCGTGGGCTTCGTCTTCTGGAAGAGGAGCCCCCGGGCCGTCGATGCGAGGACGGCCCGGGCCATCGCCGCCGGCCTCCCGCCGTCGATCGTGCGGGTGGGCGTCTTTGCCGACTCCCTCCCCGAGGAGGTGTCGCGGATCGCCGAGGAAGCGGAGCTCGACGTCCTCCAGCTTCACGGGTCGGAGCCCCCCGAGTCGCTCCTGGGCTTGCCCCGCCGCTGCTGGAAAGCGGTGGGCGTGGGAAGGGACTTCGTGGCGGCGGACGCGCTGCGCTACGAGGGAAAAGCCGCGGGCATCCTTCTCGACACCCGCGGCGAGAACGCTCCGGGCGGGACGGGGCGCACGTTCGATTGGTCCCTGGCCCGCGAGGTGCGAAAGAGGGCTTCGTTCCTCCTCCTGGCCGGGGGCCTCGATCCGGAGAATGTGGCCGCCGCCATCCGGGCGGTGGGCCCCGACGGCGTCGACGTGTCGAGCGGCGTGGAATCGGCGCCGGGGCGCAAGGACAAGGGACGGCTGAGGGCCTTCATCGAGGCCGCGAGGAAGGCGTCGTGACCCAACCGGACGCTGCCGGGCACTTCGGACCCTACGGGGGACGCTACGTTCCCGAGACCCTCATGGAGCCGCTCCGCGAGCTGGAAGAAGCCTATGCCGTGGCCCGCGCGGACGCCGCCTTCGGCGAGGAGCTGCGGGCCCTCCTGCGCGACTACGTGGGTCGGCCGACGCCCCTGACTCGTGCCGCCCGTCTCTCGGAGCGGCTCGGGTGCGACGTGCGCCTGAAGCGCGAGGACCTCTGCCACACGGGCGCCCACAAGATCAACAACGCCCTCGGGCAGGCCCTTCTCGTCAAGCGAATGGGGAAGCGCCGCGTGGTGGCGGAAACGGGAGCCGGCCAGCACGGCGTCGCCACCGCCACCGTCTGCGCCCTGCTGGGCCTCGAGTGCGTCGTCTACATGGGCGTCGACGACATGGCCCGCCAGGAGCCGAACGTGCGGCGCATGCGCCTCCTGGGCGCGGAGGTGCGGGGCGTCGACTCGGGATCGCGGACGCTGAAGGACGCCATCAACGAGGCCATGCGGGACTGGGTCACGAACGTTCGGACGACCCACTACCTCCTGGGCTCCGCCCTGGGCGCCCATCCCTATCCGATGATGGTCCGCGACTTCCAGGCCGTTATCGGCGCGGAGGCGCGCGGCCAGGTCCTCGCAGCCGCCGGGACCCTTCCGGACGTTCTCGTGGCTTGCGTGGGGGGCGGCTCCAACTCGATCGGCCTCTTTCATGCGTTCCTCGAGGACCCGGTGGAGCTGGTCGGTGTCGAGGCGGGAGGGCGCTCCTCCAGGCCGGGAGATCACGCCGCGCGGTTCCTGGCTGCGGACGCCGACGGCAAGAGCGTCGGGATCCTCCACGGGACCAAGACGTACCTGCTCCAGGACCCGGCGGGGAACGTCCTGCCGACCCACTCCGTGTCCGCCGGCCTCGATTACCCTGCGGTCGGTCCCGAACATGCCTGGCTCCACGACCACGGGCGCGTGCGCTACACCTCGGTCGGCGACGACGAGGCGCTGGCGGCCTTCCACCTCCTGGCCGGGTGCGAGGGCATCATTCCGGCCCTGGAGTCGGCTCACGCGGTCGCGTGGGTCGTGCGGGAGGCGGCGTCGCTCCGGGGGAAGCGCATCCTCCTGAACCTGAGCGGGCGGGGGGACAAGGACCTCGGGATCCTCGGATGACCCGCATCACGAAGCGGTTGACGGACCTGCGTGGCAAGGGGAAGAGAGCCTTCGTCGGGTTCGTGACGGCCGGCGACCCGAGCCTCGAGCGCACGGAGGAGATCGCCCTCGAGATGGACCGCGCCGGCGTCGACGTCCTGGAGCTGGGCGTGCCATTCTCGGACCCCCTGGCCGACGGCCCGGTCATCCAGCGGTCGAGCGAGCGAGCGCTGCGGGCGGGCACCACGCTGGCAGGCATCCTGGAGCTCGTCCGCCGGATCCGCCGCCGGAGCGAGATCCCGCTCCTCCTCTTCAGCTACATGAATCCGCTCTTTCGCTACGGCACCGATCGGGTGGTCGCCGAGGCGCGGGACTCGGGGGCCGACGGGGTCCTGGTGACCGACCTGCCTCCCGAGGAAGCGGATCCGTGGCTCCTGGCCGCCCGCGGGGCCGGCCTCGACACGGTCTTTCTCGCCGCGCCCACGAGCCCCGACGCCCGCTTGCGGAGCGTGGCGAGGTCGTCCACGGGCTTCGTGTACGCGGTGAGCCGCACGGGCGTGACGGGGGAGCAGGGCAGCCTCTCCTCGGACGCCGGGGCCCTGGTGGCCCGGATCAAGAGCGTGACGGAGATCCCCGTGGCCGTGGGCTTCGGCATCTCGACGCCCGAGCAGGTGGCGTCCGCCGCGACGGTGGCGGATGCCGTGGTGGTAGGGAGCGCGCTGGTGCGCTTCCTCGAGGAGCGTCCGACGGGAGACGTCGGAGGACAGGTCCGATGGCTGAAGAGCGGGATCTGAAGGAGATCGACGAATGGCGTCGGCGCATCGACGCCATCGACGACCAGCTCATGCGCCTGCTGAACAGCCGGTCGGCATGCGCGGTCGAGATCGGACGCGTCAAGCGCCTCCTCGGCCTTCCCGTCTACTCCCCCGAGCGGGAGCAGACGATCCTGGAGCGCGTCATGCGCGAGAACCCGGGCCCCCTCGACGCCCTGGCCGTTCGCCGGGTCTTCGAGCGCGTCATCGACGAGAGTCGCCGCCTCGAGCGCCTCGCGGCGGACGAATCGCGGGCTGAAACCAAGGAGCACGAGTAGACATGGTCATCGTCATGGAGCACACCGCCACCGAGGAGCAGGTCCAGAAGGTGATCGAGGCCCTCGTGGGAGTCGGCTACGACGTGCACCGTTCCACCGGCGTCAGCCACACGGTCCTGGGCGCCGTGGGGATGCCTCGCGAGGTCGTGGACCCGCGCGCCCTCGAGCTCTTCCCGGGGGTCCGGGAGGTCGTCAAGATCTCGGAGCCGTACAAGCTCGTCGGAAGGACGTTCAAGGCGGCCGACACCGTCGTGGACGTGGCCGGAGCGCTCGTGGGGGGCGCCGAGATCATCGTGATGGCCGGCCCCTGCTCGGTCGAGACGCGCGAGCAGGTCGGGAGCGTCGCCCGGTCGGTCCGCTCGGCCGGGGCCCGCGTGCTCCGGGGCGGCGCCTTCAAGCCGCGGACGTCCCCCTATTCCTTCCAGGGGCACGGCGAGGAGGCCTTGCGCTGGATGAGGGAGGAGTCTCTCGGCCTGGGTCTGGGCGTCATCAGCGAGGTGATGGACATTCGCACCCTCGACATGATGCTGCGCTACGTGGACTGCCTTCAGGTGGGCGCCCGGAACATGCAGAACTACGACCTCCTGAAGGAGCTCGGCCGTGTGCGCCGCCCCGTCCTCCTGAAGCGCGGCCTCTCGGCGACCATCGAGGAGTGGCTCCTTTCGGCCGAGTACATCCTCGCCGGCGGGAACACGCAGGTGATCCTCTGCGAGCGCGGCATCCGGACGTTCGAGAACGCCACGCGCAACACACTCGATATCTCGGCCATTCCGGTCGTGAAGAAGCTGAGCCATCTCCCCATCGTCGTGGACCCGAGCCATGGCACGGGCCGCCGCGACAAGGTCACGCCGATGGCGCGGGCCGCCATCGCGGCCGGAGCCGACGGCCTGTTGATCGAGGTCCACGACAACCCCGAGAAGGCCCTCTCCGACGGCGCCCAGAGCCTGTACCCCCGGCAGTTCGAAGCCCTGATGGGCGAGCTGCGCGTCATCGCCCCCGTCCTCGGCCGCACCCTTCCCCTGGCACCGGCCGCGACCCAGGGATCCCGGGCGTAGATGGACGACGCCGGCCACGCCATCGTCGTCTCGGGCCTGACCAAGGTCTTTCGACAGAAGACCGCCGTCGACGCGCTCTCCTTCCGGATCGCCCGCGGTCGGTTCTTCGGCTTCCTCGGACCCAACGGCGCCGGCAAGAGCACGACCATCAAGATGCTCACGGGGCTCCTCCGGCCGACCTCGGGGGAGGCCACGATCGAGGGGCGTCCCATCAGCGGCGACCTTCTCGAGATCAAGAAGATCATCGGCGTGCTCCCCGAGGAGCTGCCGCTCTACGAACGGCTCACGGGAGAGGAATACCTGCGCTTCGCCGGCCGGATGTACGGCCTGCCCCGCGCCGAGACACAGCGCCGAACCGACGAGCTCCTGGACTTCCTCTCGCTCGCGGAAGATCGCGGGACGCTCCTCGTCGACTACTCCCAGGGCATGAAGAAGAAGGTGGCCCTGGCGGCGGCGCTCATCCACAACCCCCGGGTGGTCTTCCTGGACGAGCCCCTGAACGGCATCGATCCGATCTCGGGCCGGATCGTGACCGACCTTCTGCGCCGCATGGCCCAGAAGGGGGTGACCCTCTTCTTCACGACCCACGTCCTCGACGTGGTGGAGCGCCTCTGCGACGAGGTGGCCGTCATCGACCGGGGCCGGATCGTGGCCCAGGGCTCTCTCGACGAGATCCGCGCTCAGCGCGCCCTCGGGCGTGACGCGAGCCTGGAGGACGTCTTCCTGAAGCTCGTCTCCGCCGACGTGCAGAGACAGGACCTCACGTGGATCGGCTGATCGCCCTCGTCGCCTGTCGCTGGCGCATGGATCTCCGGAGGCTCCTTGGGACCCGCGAGAGGGCGCTCGGTCTCGTCCTGTACATCCCGGGGATCCTGATCTTCTCGGGCCTCGGGAGCCTGGTCGTCTTCGCCGCCCTCCGAGGGCTCGAGAGGGCGGCGCCCGACCTCGTGCTCCCCGTGGTCTCGGCCGCGGCCACCGGGATCGGCCTCTTCTGGGCGGCCTCCCCTCTCCTCTCGGGCGTCGCGCTGTCGGAGGCCGCCGACGTCTCGCGGCTGATGCACTTCCCGATCCCGCTGCGGGTTCTGGCCCTCTCGTCCCTCGTGGCGAACCTGGCGCAGCCCGCGGGCCTTGCGCAGCTCCCGCTCCTGGCCGCCGCCGCCGCAGGCCTGTCGGGAGGCCGCGCCGTTCCGTTCCTGGCCGCCCTGCTGGGCGTTTCCTCGACCTTCGTCCTGGTCCTCGCGGCGGCGCAGGTCGCGGGACTCCTCCTCCACGGCCTGTCGCGTCACCGGCGGCTGCACGACCTCCTCCTCTTCGTGGGCCTGGGCGCCGGTCTCCTCTTGAGCCTCGCGCCGCTGCTCCTCCTGACGGGCGGCCCCGGAGGAATGGCGACGGTCCTCCGCGCATTCTCGGGCCCCGACTTCTTCGCGGTCTCTCCCTACGCATGGGGAGTGCGCGCGGCAATCCACGCCGGCCGCGGCGACCTGGTTCCGGCGCTCGCGTACGCGGTGCTCGCCGTAGCCGCGATCCTTGGATCCATGGCCGCTGCCGCCGCCCTCGTCCAAACGATCGAACGCGGGCCGCTGGCTCCCGGTCATGGAGGTGCTCTGCGCTCGAAGCGCTCCTCGCGTCTTGGCTTTCCCGGCGCCCTCGGGGCGCTCGTCGAGAAGGACCTCCGACTCGCCTGGCGCGACCCTGGCCTGCGGGCCGTGCTGGTCATGGGCCTGGCCGGCCCGCTCCTCGTGGTCTTCTTCCTCTCGCGAGGCGGGCCCAGCTCCGGGTCGGGTACGCCCGCCCTCCTCCTCGCCTCGTTCGTGGGCCTTTCCACGTTCGGGGCGAACGCCCTCGGCATGGAGCGACGGGGCATCTCGCTCCTTCTCGCCTTTCCCGTGGAGCGCTGGCGCATCCTTGCGGGCAAGAACCTCGCGGCGCTCGTTTTCCGGCTTCCGAGCCTCGTGACGCTGGCCATTGCCGCCCTGGTCCTCGCCCCTCTGGCCTACGCTCCCGCCGCCGCCACGATCGCAGTGGCCACGCTCCTCCTCTCGGCGGGTGTCGACAACTACAACTCGATCCTGTTTCCGATCCCGGTCCCCGGCGCCGCGGCGAACCCCTACGGCCGCGCTGCGTCCCGTGGCCGCGGGCTGGGCGCCGCCCTCTTCAGCCTGATGTTGCTCTTCGCTGCCCTCGTCCTCTCCGCCCCTTTCGCCTTCCTCGCCTGGCTTCCCGCGCTCCTGGGTCGCCCGTGGCTCTGGACCTTGACCCTGCCGCTGGCCCTCGCAGGGTCCGCCAGCGTCTACGCCATGCTGGTCGCCGGGGCCGGCAAGCCTGATGGCGAAACGGGAGCCGGAGCTCCTCGAGCGCATCCTGGTGGAAGCGTGAAGGGTCCCCGTCGCCGGGGCCGCCCCACGGTCGCGATCGTGGGCCTGGGCCTCGTGGGCGGATCCCTGGCGCGCGCTCTCACGCGAGCGGGTTACCGGGTCGTCGGCGTGGATCGGCCGCCCGTCCTCCGTCGCGCGCGGGCGGCCCGAGCCATCGCCGTGGGGCGCTCCCTGGCGGCGGCCGCGGCCGAGGCGCAGGTCCTCGTGCTCGCCGCTCCCCCCCTCGCCAACCTGAGCCTCCTCCGCGTCCTCGCCCGGCTCCCTCGCCCCCTTCCCGTGATCACCGACGTCGGAAGCGTCAAGGGGTCGATCGTCGCCGAGGCCCGGCGCCTCGGCCTCGAGGGCTTCGTCGGGGGGCACCCCATGGCGGGGACGGAGCGCTCGGGGTTCGCCGCATCCTCGCCCGATCTCTTCCGAGGCCGCCACTGGATCCTCACGCCCTCGGGCGCCGCGCCTGGCGCGGTGCGAGCCGTTCGTTCCCTCGTTCGGGCCGCAGGTGCCAGCCCCCTGGCCATGCCCACCGCAGATCACGATCGAGCGGTGGCCTTCCTGAGTCACGCGCCCCAGATCGCCTCGTGGGCGATCCTGGCCGCCGCGCTCGCCGATCCGGTGGCGCGTCGGCACCTCCGCATTGCGGGGCCCGGATTCCACGACATGACACGGCTCGCGGCGAGCCCCCGTGGCCTCTGGCGTCAGATCCTCGGAGAGAACCGGCGCGACATTGCGCGGGCGCTGGCCAGGCTGGTCGAAGGCCTCGGCCACGCCGGACCGGAGGGATGGTCTCTGGTATCATCCCCGCGCCGAGGAGCCAGGCGATGAACAAGGTCGTGAAGGACGCCGCCGCGGCCGTGCGGGACATCCCCGACGGAGCCACGATCATGGTGTCGGGCTTCGGCCTGTGCGGCATCCCCGAGAACCTGCTCGTCGCCCTGCGCGACCAGGGGCTCGAAGAACCTCACGATGATCAGCAACAACGCGGGGACCAACGACTTCGGGATCACCATCCTGCTCCAGAACGGGCAGGTGCGCGAAGATGATCTCGACCTACGTGGGCGAGAACAAGGTCTTCGAGAAGATGGCCCTCGCCGGCGAGATCGAGGTGGAGCTCAACCCGCAGGGCACGTTCGCCGAGCGCATGCGCGCGGGCGGCGCCGGCGTCCCGGCGTTCTTCACGCCCACCGGCTACGGCACGGTGATCGCCGAGGGCAAGGAGGTGCGCTGGTTCGACGGGCGCCCCCACGTGCTCGAGACCGCGCCTCCGCGCCGACTACGCCTTCGTGAAGGCCTGGAAGGGCGACCCGCTGGGCAACCTCGCTCTTCCGGCGCACCACCCGGAACTTCGCGCCGATGATGGCCATGGCCGCGCGCACCACGATCGCCGAGGTCGAGGAGCTCGTGCCCGCGGGCGCCATCGACCCCGACTCGGTCACGACCCCGGGCATCTTCGTGCAGCGCATCTTCCAGGGGCAGGGCTACGAGAAGCGGATCGAGAAGCGCACGCTGCGCGGCCAGGGGCTCGGGCGAGAGCCGACCCCAAGCGCGAGCGGATCGTGCGGCGCGCCGCCCGCGAGATGAAGGACGGCTACTACGTGAACCTCGGGCATCGGCATGCCGACGCTCGCCTCCAACTACGTGCCCGAGGGCGTCTCGATCGTCCTCCACTCGGAGAACGGCATGCTGGGCGTCGGGCCCGTACCCCGAGCCGGGCCAGGAGGACCCCGACCTCATCAACGCGGGCAAGGAGACGGTGACCGAGCTGCCCGGCACCTCGTACTTCTCGAGCGCCGACTCCTTCGCGATGGTGCGCGGCGGCCACGTCGACCTCACGATCCTCGGCGCGCTGCAGGTGGACCGCGAGGGCAACCTCGCGAACTGGATGATCCCCGGCAAGATGGTGAAGGGGATGGGCGGGCGCCATGGACCTCGTCGCGGGCGCCAAGCGCGTCGTCGTGACCATGGAGCACACGCGCGAAGGACGGCACGCCCGAAGATCCTCGAGCACTGCACGCTGCCCCTGACCGGCCGTCGCTGCGTGAACCTGATCGTCACGGAGATGGCCGTCATCGAGGTCGTCGACGGAGGGGCTCGTTCTCAAGGAGATCGCCCCGGACACGACCGTCGAGGCGGTGAAGAAGGCCACGGGCGCCGCCCTGATCGTGGCCCCCGACCTGAAGACGATGGAGTTCTGAAGCCCTGACCAGGAAAACCGTCCTGGCCCTCGCCTTGCTCCTCGCCTCGAGCGCCGGCCGGGGCCCAGGAGGCGGCCTACAAGGTGCATCGTGAACGCCGCGAACCCGACGCTCGACGCGTCAAGCGCGACGTCATCGCGCAGCTCTTCATGAGCCGGAAGGTCACCTGGGCCCACGGGCCGGCGGGCGATCCCGTGGACCAGTCGATGACGTCTCCCATTCGCGACGCCTTCTCTCGCGAGATCCTGGGCATGGCGCTTGCCGGCGCGTCCAGAACCACTGGCGGAAGCGGATGTTCGAGACCGCGGGAGTTCCCGCCCCTCGTCAAGGGCGACGATGCCGAGGTCATCGGCTACGTGGCGAAGAGCCCGGGCGGAGTGCGGGTACATCGGCGGCATCGGCGGAGCTGCCCCCGAGCGTCAAGGCGCTCAGGATCATCGACGCGATCCACTGAATCCCGATCCGCGCCGCGACGGGGTTGACAGCGCGGGCCGGATTCCACTATCGTCCTCGTCATCCGATCCAGACTGAGCAGGCCTCGCGGTCTTGCTCATTCCCTCATCCCGCCGCTCTTCCGACGAGACACGCCATGGCCAACGAACAAGAGCCGTCCCCCCCTTCCAAGCCCGCCGCTCCGTCGCGCCGGCCCGAGCGCCTCGGGGCCCCCGCACCGCGCAGGGAGACGGCGCCCAGGTCGCGGCGTCGCCACCGAGGAGTCCGAGGGCTCCGCCGCCGCGCGGTCGAGGCGTCGCCGGATCCGCCGGCCGAGCCGGCGGTCGAGCCGGCCGCCGCGACGCCGGCCGCGGCTCGAGCCGCCCGCGTCCGACCGCGGCCGCCGAGGCCGCCGCCCCGAGGCCCCGGCCCAGGAGGCGAGCAGCCGCCTCGACCTCGCCGTCCTCAAGGAGATGGGCATCCAGAAGCTGGCGGGGTGGCGAAGAGCCTCGAGATCCCAGGCGCCGCCGCCGATGAAGAAGCAGGAGCTGGTCTTCCAGATCCTGCGCGCCCAGGCCGAGAAGGAAGGGCTCATCTTCTCGGAGGGCGTGCTCGAGATCCTGCCCGACGGCTTCGGCTTCCTGCGCGCCCCCGAGTACTGCTACCTGCCCGGGCCCGACGACATCTACGTCTCGCCCTCCCAGATCCGCAAGTTCGACCTGCGCACCGGCGACACGATCAGCGGCCAGATCCGGCCGCCCAAGGAGGACGAGCGCTACTTCGCCCTCATCAAGGTGGACGCGGTCAACTTCGAGCCGCCCGGACCGCGTCGAAGGAGAAGATCTTCTTCGACAACCTGACCCCGCTCTACCCCCAGGACCGCATCAAGCTCGAGACGACGCCCGAGGCCCTCTCGACGCGCGTCCTCGACCTCATGACGCCCGCTCGGCAAGGGGCAGCGCGCCCTCATCGTGGCCGCGCCCCGCACCGGCAAGACGATGCTCCTGCAGGCGATCGCCAACGCGATCACCGACCAACCACCCCGAGGTGGTCCTGATCGTGCTGCTCATCGACGAGCGGCCCGAGGAGGTGACCGACATGCAGCGCTCGGTCCACGGCGAGGTCATCTCCTCGACCTTCGACGAGCCCGCCGACCGCCACGTGCAGGTGGCCGAGATGGTGCTGGAGAAGGCGAAGCGCCTCGTCGAGCACAAGAAGGACGTGGTGATCCTGCTCGACTCGATCACCCGCCTCGCGCGGGCCTACAACACGATCGTGCCGCCCTCGGGGAAGGTCCTCTCGGGCGGCGTCGACAGCAACGCCCTCCAGCGACCCAAGCGCTTCTTCGGCGCCGCCCGCAACGTCGAGGAGGGCGGCAGCCTCACGATCATCGCCACCGCCCTCGTCGAGACGGGCTCGCGCATGGACGACGTGATCTTCGAGGAGTTCAAGGGCACGGGCAACGCCGAGATCGTCCTCGACCGCAAGCTCACCGACAAGCGCATCTTCCCGTCGATCGACATCAACGCGGAGCGGCACCCGCAAGGAGGAGCTGCTCGTCCCGAAGGAAGAGCTCAACCGCGCCTGGATCCTGCGCAAGGTGCTCTCGGCCCTCTCGCCGGTCGAGGCCATGGAGCTGCTCACTCGAGCGCCTGTCGAAGACGCAAGACGCAACAAGGAATTCCTGGAGAGCATGTCGAGCGGCGGCTAGCCGCGGACGCGTGCCCGTTACGGGACGTTCGAAGGATCCCCGAGGCCCGGGCGGACCGTGACGCTCACGGTCTGCTTGGCGATGAGGTGGTTGGAGCGGCGCATCGTCACCTTGACCGAGTAGACTCCCGCCCGGCTGAAGAAGTGATCCTGGCTGAAGCGGCGCTCGATCTGGGTCACGCCCTCCTCATAGGGTGGGCAGTCGGACTCCTTGATGCTCTTGCCGCCGTCGTCCCAGTCCCACTCGATCTCCGGGCAGTAGAAGTCCTCGACGTCGTCTCCGCCCTTGAGCTCCGCGACGAACAGGACGCTCAGGGGCGAGAAGCCGAACCGGGGCGTCGGACGTACGTCCAGGACCGGCTTCTTCGGCTTCGCGGCCTCCCCGGCCACGACGGGGACCGCGACGGAAAGTGCCATGACAAGGGCCAAACCTCGCATTTCGCCATTCTAGTCCATCGTCGGCGCGGCGCGTAGAATGTCTTGGTGTCCGGATCCCGTCTCCTACGCATCACCCCCACTGCGGCCGTCAAGGAGAAACGCCTCTCCGCCCTTTTGGCCGAGGAGCCCGGACGGCAGGGCTTCCTGACCGAACAGGTCCTGGACGCGCAGCTCCTGGGCAGCCTCGATCTCGCTCGGCTTTCGTTCTCGTGGGAGGAGATCAAGGCCTCCCGAGACGATCACCGCCCGGCGCTCGAGCCCGCGCGCGCCCTCCGGCGGGCGCAGGCGGCCGTCCTGGCGGCGCCTTCATTGTCCGTGGACGTTCTCATCGCCTGGCACGCCGAGGTCACCGGAAGCCCTTCGGCCTTGCGCACGGGTCCTCGGGAGCGCGCCGGCGGCCCTCCCACGTCTCCGCCCGAGTTCGTGGGCTCGCGACTCGAAAGCCTCGTCGAGTGGCTCTCGGCCGACAGCGGACGCGAGCTGCCGGCGCCGCAGCGCGGGGCCCTGGGTCTCGCCCGTTTCGTCGAGATCTCCCCGTTCGACGACGCGAACGGCCGCGTCTCCAGGCTCCTCGCCTCTCACCTGATGACCCAGGCGGGCGCGCGCCCGCCGATCCTGGTGGGTGGCGATCGCGAAAGGCTCGATCAGTGCCTGGGAGCGGCGTTCCAGCTCGTGATGGAGCCCCTCGCGATGCTCCTCGAGGAGGCGTCCGAAAGAACCCTGGACGTCCAGCTCCAAACCCTCGAGGGGCGCTAGTCAGTCCCTCTCCGCCGTCCGGTCGGTCCCCACGTGAGCCCGCAGGAAGTCCATGGCTCGCTCGGCTGCCCAGAAGCCTCCCGGCGCGGTCGTGGGCCCCACGAAGCCGACGTGACCGCCGGTGGGGAGGACCTCCCGCGTCACGGCGCCCGAGGCCGGCAGGGGCCACGCGGCGATCGAGTCGCCCGGGACCATCGGGTCGTCCGACGCCGAGAGGAGCAGCGTCGGCCGGGAGACCGCCGCGACACGGGGACCGGCGCTGGATCGCGCGTAGTAGTCGGCCGCGCTCGCGTAGCCGCCGTAGGGCGCGGTGATCCTCTCATCGTACTCTCTCACGGTGCGGGTTCCCCGCTCGCGGCCTCCCTCGTAGAGATCGGGCCGACGACGCTGGAGACGGCGGTAGGCCTGGCGGAGCATCGCCATGAAGTAGGCCTGGTAGAGCCTGTTGGCGGGCCTCTCGAGCGCCTCGGCGCATCGGGCCAGATCGAGCGGAGCGGAGACCGCCACGAGCGCCCGGGCGCCGGGCGACAAGGGCGAGACCGGGCGCGAGAACGCGAGGAGCGCGATGTTCGCCCCCAGCGAGAAGCCCACGACCCCGAGGCGCGGAGCGTCGCGGGCCACGTTCTCGAGCACCGCGGCGACGTCGCCCTCGAGGCCGGCGTTGTAGAGACGGGGACAGAGAGCCTCCGAGTCCCCGGCGCCGCGCAGGTTCATCCGGATGACGTGCCACCCCTGTGACCAGGCGTGGCGGCCGGTCGCGATCACGTAGCTCGCGCCGTCGGATCCGCCGAGGCCGTGGACGAGCACCAGGGCGGGCCGCGCATCCCGAGGACCGGGCTGCCAGCTCGCGCGCACGAGCAGGCGGACGTCCTCGCCCGCCGCCACGGCCCGGTCCTCGGTGGGTATCGGCCAGCGGAGAAGGCGGCGGCGCCCGAAGCCGAGGAGCGTTTGCCTGTGGCCGCCCCTGGTCCAAGGGTGCGGGTCGAACGGGCGGGACCCGTTCAAGGCACGAGGACGAGCTTGCCGAAGTGCTCCGACGCCTCCATCGTCTCGTGGGCGCGCCGCGCCTCCGCGAGGGGCAGGACGGCATGGACCACCGGGCGCAGGCGCCCTTCGAAGAGGAGGCGCGCGACGTCGAGGAGATCCGCCTTGCTCCCCATGTAGGACCCCAGCAGCGACAGCTGCTTGGCGAAGACGTGGCGGATGTCGGTTTTCCCCTCGGGCCCCGTCGTCGCCCCGCACGTGACGAGGCGGCCGCCGTGGGCCAGGGAGAGGATCGAACGCTCCCAGGTCGAAGCGCCGGGATGCTCGATGACCACGTCCACGCCCTTTTTCGACGTGAAACGACGCGCTTCGCTGACGACGTCTCCAGACGTGTGATTCACGACCGCATCGGCGCCCAGCTCGAGGGCCTTGTCGAGCTTCTCCCGGCTGCCGGCCGTGGCGATGACCCGTGCCCCCAGTACCTTGGCGATCTGCACCGCGGCCATCCCGACGCCGCTCCCCGCTCCCCAGACCAGGACGTCCTCGCCCTGGCGAAGGGCCGCTCTCCCGACGAGCATGTGCCAGGCCGTGAGGAAGACCAGGGGAAACGCCGCCGCCGCCTCGAACCCGACGGACTCGGGTATGGGGACGACGTTGGCCGCGGGACACTTCACGAGCTCCGCGTACCCGCCGTGGATCTGATGGCCCAGGATCCGGTACTGGCGGCAGAAGTTGTCCTGGCCCCCGAGACACGCCCGGCAACGCCCGCAGGAGGTCCCGGGGGCGAGCATCACGCGAGTGCCGGGGGCGAGGTCCGGGAAACCCTCCGCCGACACGACCTCGCCGGCGACGTCGTTCCCGAGGACGTGAGGGAACGCGACCGGGCGCCCCGCCTGGCCCATCCGCGTCCAGAGATCCAGGCGGTTCAGCGCGCAGGCACGGACCCGGACCAGGACCTCGCCGGGCCCCGGAATCGGGTCGGCGATCGTCTCGAGGCTCGAGGACCCCGGGGCCGCCGTGCTCGTGGAAGACGACCGCCCTCATTCGGAACCCCCGCGCGCCGCTATAATCCCTCGACCTTGCGAGGGGCGGCGATGGCCGGATGATACAGGCATTCCACGTCTCCAAGCAGTACGACCGCGAGTCGATCGCCCTGTCCGACGTGACCCTCCACGTCGGCAAGGGGGAGTTCTGCTTCCTCACGGGTCCGTCCGGCGCTGGGAAGACCACGTTCCTCAAGCTCGTCTTCCGTGAGGAGCTCCCGTCGACCGGCCAGATCCTCGTGGGGGGACGGAACGTCACGGCGATACCCGCACGCCAGATACCGGAGCTCAGGCGCTCGATCGGCGTGGTCTTCCAGGACTTCAAGCTCCTGAAGCGGAAGACCATCCTCGAGAACGTGGCCTTCGTGCTCCGCATCCTGAACGTGCCCTCGAAGGAGCAGAAGCGGAGGGCGTTCGCGGCGCTCAAGTCGGTGGGCTTGCATCACAAGATCCACAGCTATCCCCTGCAGCTCTCGGGGGGCGAGCAGCAGAGGGTCGCCATCGCGCGCGCGCTCATCAACGAGCCGATGCTCCTGCTCGCCGACGAACCGACGGGCAACCTGGACCCCGGGATGGCCCAGGAGATCATGGCCCTCTTCCAGGAGGTCAACTCCCGCGGCACGACCGTGCTGGTGGCGACCCACGATCGCGAGATGATCCAGCGCATGGGGAAGCGCGTCATCTCGCTGGAAAAGGGGCGCGTCGCGGGGGAGTAGGGGCGCCCTCAGCCGCGAAGCATCGCGTTGACGCGCGCGACGACGGCTTCGAGGGCGACCTCGTTCTCCGCTCCTTCAGGCACGATGAGGTCGGCGTAGCGCTTGGAGGGTTCCACGAACTCCAGGTGCATGGGACGCACCGAGGCCAGGTACTGGCTCTCGACCGACTCGAAGCTCCGCCCGCGCTCCGTCAGATCGCGCCTGAGCCGTCGCAGGATGCGGACGTCCGGGTCCGTGTCGATGAAGAGCTTGATGTCCATCAGCCGCCTCAGGGACTCCTCGGCCAGGACCAGGATGCCCTCGAGCAGGATGACGGGCCGCGGCTGGAGAGGGTCCGGGAGGACCTGTCGGGAGTAGGTCGAGTGGTCGTAGGTGAGGTGGGGTGCCGGCCGTCCCGCGCGAAGGTCACGGAGGTCCTGAACCAGCAGGGGCGTGTCGAAGGCGTCGGGGTGGTCGTAGTTGATGGCGGCGCGCGCCCCGGGAGAGAGCGTGCTGCCGTCCTTGTAGTAGGCGTCCTGCGCCAGGGTCACGCACCGCCCCGCGCCCAGCCGAGCCCCCACCTCCAGCGCGAAGGACGTCTTCCCGGATCCCGTGCCTCCTGCGATTCCGACCAGGACTCCCACCCGTGAATTATACTTCCGCGTCAGCCATGGCTCTCTTGCGCGCGCTTGCGTACTTCCTCGAAGAGGCCTTCACGAGCCTCTGGCGCAGCCGCCTCATCAACGCCCTCTCGATCGGAACGATCGCGGTGAGCCTCTTCGTTCTCGGGGCGTTCCTCACGGTCGCCAGCAACCTGAACGAGGTCGTGGCCCACTGGGCCCAGAAGGTGCAGGTCACCTTCTACCTCCAGGACGGGCTCGAGGATCGGATCCGCGAGAGCCTCGAGAACCGACTGAAGGAGGATCCCGCCGTGGCGAGCCTCGTTCACGTCACGCGTGCCGAGGCGCTCCAGCGCTTCCGGAGCCTCTTCCGCGATCTCCGGACGCTGCCCGACGACCTGGGCGAGAACCCGTTTCCCGCGTCGATCGAGGTGACCGTGAAGGCCGACCGACAGTCGGCGGACGACATACGCCGCCTCGTTCAAGCCTACGAGCATGCTCCCGGCGTCGAGGAAGCGCAGTACGACCTCCTGTGGATCGAGCGTCTTGCTACCGGTGTCCGGCTGGTGCGCGGCCTCGGGGGGTTCCTGGGCGGGATCCTCGTCCTGGCGGGCGTCTTCACGATCTCGAACGTCATCCGCCTCACTGTCTACGCGAGACAGGACGAGCTGGACATCATGCGGCTCGTGGGAGCCACCCGGTCCTACGTGAAGGGCCCCTTCGTCGTCGAGGGGATGATCCAGGGCGGCCTCGGCGGCGCCGTGGCCGTGGGCCTGCTCTGGGGGGCGTTCCGCTACCTGGCCCAGGATGCCCTGTCGGCGTCCGACCTGCTCGGCCGTAGCGCGGCGTTCCTTCCGACGCCCCTGTGCTTTGCTCTCGTGTTCGGCGGGATGGGTGTGGGCGTGGTGGGCAGCTTGGTCAGCCTGGGCAGAACCCAGGTGTAGCCCGCCTCAGAACTTGTAGGTGCGCCCCTGGACCAGGAACTTGACCCGCTTGTCCTTCAGCGCTCGCACCTGGGCCTTGATGGCCTTCAAGTGCTTGGGCTTTCCACCGTAGAGGTAGACGGGGACGTCCCGCTCGAGCTTCTTGAGCTCGTTCCGCAAGGTTTCGGGAGTGAGGTGCCCCGATACCGTGGCCAGCTCCTGCAGCTCCGTGGGGAAGGAGCACTCCGTGATCACGACCTTGAGGCGCTTCAAGCCGTTGACCAGCTTCCAGAAGCGCTCGGTCGGTCCCGTGTCGCTCGAGAACGCGAGAGCGCCCTTCTTGTCCTCGAGGATGTACCCGGCCGTGGGCACGCTGTGGGAGACGTGGACCGCCCGGACGGTGATCCCGTTGATGACGAAAGGCTGCTCCGGCTCGACCTCGACCAGCTTCAAGACCGGCGTCATGTCGTTGGGGAGGGAGGTGAAGTCGGGCCAGGTGTGGTTGTTGAACAGGTGGTTCCTCATGGACGACACGACCTCGGGGATCGCGTAGATCCGGAGGGAGAACCCGGGGGCCGTGAAGTTGTTGTCGATGAGGAAGGGAAGCGTGCAGGTATGGTCGAGATGGGAGTGGGAGATGAGGATGTCCTTGACCTTCTCCTGCTCTTTCAGGGTGAGGGCGTTCGACACCCATCCGGCGTCCAGAGCGAGGGCGTCGTTGACGAGAAACGACGTCATCCCGTGGCCTGGGATGTTGCCGCCGTAGCACCCGAGGGCCCTCAGCTTCATCGGAGTCGGCGCACCCTAGACTCGCTCCAAGTGTCTCATCTTGCGTCGGTTGCGGCTGACGAGCTTGAGCAGCGACGCTACCATGGGGTCCGAGGGGTGTCAAGTGCAAAAGCTCACGGTATCCGAGTGTGCCACCACACTTTGTGGCTGCGCGGCACCCATGGCGCCAGGGCTTGTACTTTTTCCCTTGACACGCTTCGGCGAGCGATCCTTACACTCCGCTCACGCGAGAAAGGAGGTGGTCCAGTGGACAGTTGCCACATACTCCGCGAGGTGGCTGACGCTTAGGTCTTAGGCCGAGCGTAGGTCAACAGGCACTTCAACTGGATAGCCTCCGACCGGAGCAGGATCGGTCCCGCGTCGGCTGGAGGCCCCCGCTAGGCGGTTAGTCCTGGCGAATCCCAACAGCTTACCGACCCCGGAGGGTGGGCAAACCCTCCGGGGTTTTTGCTTTCTTCGGGGCTACTTCGTCTCCAGGGGCTTGCGAGCGAAGTGATGGAGCGTCGCCGCGAGCCCGAGGAACGCGACGATTCCAATGACGTTTGCCATCGCACCCGCGTGTTCGGCGCCGCCGAGCAAGGTCGCGATCCGATAGTGGACGTTGCCCACGGCGTCCGGCCAGGAACCGAAGCTCAGCCAGTGGCGGAAGGCGTCGGCCGAAGCGGTGTTCCCCGCATCCCGCATCCGGGTCTCGATGAGGTTGAGCGCGATGCCGAGGAGGCCCACGATCCCTCCGGCGGCGATCAGGCCGCTAGCGTAGAGGGAGCCGGGGCTCACGTCGCTGTCTTCGACCTTCTCGCCGGCCTTCTGGGCGTTCCGCTCCGCGAGCCAGCGCACGACGCCCCCGGCGAAGATGGCGAGGGTGGTGGCGATCGAGAGGTAGAAACCAACGGCGAAGGAGAGCGAGCGGATGCCGAGCAGCTCCACGGCGATGACCATGAAAACGCCCAGGAGCACGAGGCCCCAGGGAAGGCGCTGGTTCAGGATGCCGCTGATGACCGTGGCCATCAGGCGGGCCTGGGGGGCGGCGGCCTTCTCCGAGCCGATGCCCTGGATCCAGGCGATCTCGATCTTGTTGGTCGTCGTGTTGTAGAGGTATTTCCCATCGGGTAGCTCCGAGGAGCCGATCGCGTTCAGCAGGGCGTATTCGCTGCCAGGGCGCGTCACCTCTCCGGCTCCGGTGGCATAGCGCACCTGGGCTCGATCGAACTGCCGCTGTTGCACTTCCACGCCGGTCGGAAGCGCGGCGATGTCGAGCTGCCTGCCGGCGTATTCCTTGAACTGTTCGAGCCCCCGGTTCATGCCCATCAGGACGAAGCCGATCACGAACACCGAAACCAGCACGCCCACCATCAGGCTGATCTGCTGATTCCGCGGCGTCGCGCCCACCAGGAACCCGGTCTTCAGGTCCTGTGACGTGTTGCCCGCGTTCGCCGAGGCGATGCACACCACGCCGCCGATGCTGATGGCGAGGGCTCCGAAGGCGGCGGCGGTCCAGTGGAGGGCGAGGAAGACGGCGCAGGTGGCCATCAGCGTGGCGATGGCCATGCCCGAGATCGGGTTGGCCGACGTGCCGATCAGGCCGACGATGCGCGACGAGACCGTCACGAAGAGGAACCCGAAGACCACGACGAAGACCGCGGCCGCCAGGTTCGCGAGGATCGACGTATGGGCGTTCTCCACCGGATAGAAGGTGAGCATCCCCCACATCATCGCCAGGATGAGGAGCGAGCCCCCCAGAGCGAACTTCATGTCGAGGTCCCGATCGGTGCGGCCGCGTGCCGGCCGCCGCCGCCGCTCCCTTTCCAAGGTCCTTGAAGCCCGCGCTCAGGGCGGCCACGATGGTGGGGATGGTCTTCATCAGCGTGATGAGGCCCGACGCCGCGACCGCGCCCGCGCCCATGGGCCGGATGTAGATCCGCCAGAGCAGGTCGGGGGACATCTCCGCGATGGGGATGGTGCCCGGGATAGATCGGAACCGGGGTCGACCCGCCGAAGAACCTGATCGCGGGCATGACCACGAGCCACGCGAAGATGCCGCCGGCGAAGATGACCCCGGCGATGCGGGGGCCGATGATGTAGCCCACGCCCATGTATTCCGCGGTGGTGTTGGCGCGGATGGACGAGCCCGGATACCTCGCCGGGTTCCATGTCGGCGTGCTCGGCCAGACGGCGAACATGTTCTCGTTCTGGAAGAACGTGTAGAGCGCCCCCAGGCCCAGGCCCCAGAAGACGCGGCTGGCGAATGAGCCACCCTTGTCCCCGGCGATGAGCACGTCCGCGCAGGCCGTGCCCTCGGGGTAGAGCAGGTTGCCGTGCTCCTTGACGATGAGCTGGCGGCGCAGGGGGATCATGAAGAAGACGCCCAGCCACCCGCCGATCAGCGCCAGGAGGAAGATGCGCCAGTACTCCAGGTCGAAGCCCAGGAAGATGAGGGCTGGAAGCGTGAAGATCACGCCGCCCGCCACCGACTCGCCTGCCGAGCCCGTGGTCTGGACGATGTTGTTCTCGAGGATCGACGCCCGGCCCAGCGCTCGCAGGAGGGTGATCGAGAGCACCGCGATCGGGATCGAGGCGGACACGGTGAGCCCCGCGCGCAGGCCCACGTAGACGGTGACCGCGCCGAAGATCACGCCGAAGAGCATTCCCAGGATGATCGCGCGGGGCGTGAGCTCCGCGACCTGGGCGTCGGCAGGAACGTACGGCTTGAATTCCGGGGCGGCCTGCGCCTTGTCTTCGGCCATGGTTCCTCCCGAGTGAGTCGCGTTGGCTGTCGTGGGCTATGGAGCGTCGGGATCGTACAAAGGGGCCCTCCCCAGGTCAAACCCCCTGCGTCGCGGCGGAGTTATACTCGGAAGGGATGTTGGACGTGCGGCGCCTTTCGATCCTCGCCCTGGTCGCTCTGGGCTGGCCTCCTGCGCAGGCCCAGGATCAGTACTCCCTCAACCAGTACGAACAGCAGTACGGGACCCCCGTCGAGGTGGCGCTCTCGGACCTGGTCCAGAGCGGCAGCGCGTACGAAGGACGCGCCATCCGGACCAAGGGGCAGCTCGAGTTCGAGAGCGCCCAGGGCGGGCGCCAGTACGCTCTTCGCGACAACTTCGGGAGCCGCATCCTCCTCGTTCCCGTTCGCGAGATCGCCGCCCATTGGGACGACGAGGCGATGAAGATGACCGGCAAGGAGGTCGAGGTCACTGGCCTCTTCCGGTCGGGCTCTCAGCAAGGCGGTGTCACCGCCATCAGCGGCGCCATCCAGTTCTGGAAATACCTGGGCCCCCCCGAGGAGGACGAGAAAGCGGTCACGGCCGCCCCGACCCTGCCCCTCGAATCGCTCGTGACCCATCCCGACAAGCAGGAGGGGCGCCTCGTGCGCGTGGTCGGGCAGTTCCGCGGCCGGAACCTCTTCGGCGACCTGCCCGGCTCGAGCGAGCGAAGCCGCTCCGACTGGGTCATCAAGGACGACGTCTTCGCCGTTTGGGTGACGGGAAAGAAGCCGAAGGGAACCGGGTGGGAGCTCGACCCCTCCTTGAAGCGGGACACGGGCCATTGGATCGAGGTCATCGGGAGGGTCGAGGCCCACGGCCCCATCGTCTACCTCAGGGCCGTCCGGGTGATGCAAGGAGCGGCGCCGAAGCCTTCCGCCCTGGCCCAGGCTCCCACGCCTCCCCCCGAGCGGCCCAAGTCACCTCCCGTCGTGGTGTTCGCGCTCCCGCTCGACGGCGAGGCCGACATTCCACGCCAGAGCCGCTTCGTGGTGCAGTTCAGCAAGGACATGGACGAGGCGACCTTCAAGGGGCGTGTGGTGCTGCGTTACCCCGGGCGGACGATGCCGGGAGACCGGGAGCTCGACGCTGTCGCCGCCACATACGACGGCGGCCGACGGGCCCTGACCGTGGATCCGGGAGATCTACTGCGCCCCGGGCGGCAGATCGAGCTTCTGCTCCTTCCCGGGATCGCCGACGTCGACGGCGTTCCATTGGAGCCGCGCCCCGGCCACGAGGCCGGCGTGGCTGTCGACATGCTGCGCTACAAGATCGGCAGCTAGCCCCGCCTCCGGCCGACGATCTCCCGAAGGCGCTGGGGGAGGCCCTTGGACTTCGCGAGGACCGCCGCCGTCATCTCCTTGCGCTTCTCGGCAATGCGCCGGCGCAGCGCGCCGTCCTGCAAGGCCAATATCGTCACGGCCAGATGCCCCGCGTTGGCGGCGCCCATGGCCCCGACCCCCACCGTGGCGACGGGGATGCCCGGAGGCATCTGGACCGTCGAGAGGAGGGCGTCGAACCCCGACAGGGGAGAGCTGGCGAGGGGGACGCCGATCACGGGGAGGAGCGTGTGGGCGGCGAGGACACCTGCGAGATGCGCCGCGCCGCCGGCCCCGGCCACGACCACGCGAAACCCGCGCCCTTCGGCGTCGCGGGCAAACCGCGTCGCCTGCGCGGGGCTGCGATGGGCCGAGAGGACCCGGATGTCGTAGCCGACGCCGTAGCTCTCCAGGACCTTCACGCACTCGGCCATCACGGGCAGGTCGCTGTCGCTCCCCATGAGGATGGCGACGGGCTTCCGACGCTCGGCTCGTCTACTTCGGGGCATGAAGGCGGGCGAGGGCTTTCTGGCCGATGTCCTTGCGGAACTGCATGCCCTCGAAGGAGACCATCGCCGACCGCCTCGTAGGCCCGCGCGATCGCCGCGTCGAGGTTGGCGCCGAGCGCCGTGATGCCGAGGACGCGCCCGCCGACGGTCGTCAGCACCCCGTCCTTCCGTTCGGTGGCCGCGTGGAACACGACGACGTCTCCCTGGCCCTTGAGCGCGTCGAGGCCGTGGATCGCGCGCCCCGCATCGGCCGAATCGGGGTAGCCCTTGCTCGCGAGCACCACGCAGACCGCGGGCTCCTTGGCCCACTCGATCTTGGTCTCCTTGAGCTGGCCCGCGGCGACGCCTTGGAGTATGGGGACGATGTCGGAGCGCATGCGGGCCATGATCACCTGCGTCTCGGGATCGCCGAATCGCGCGTTGAACTCCAGGACCTTGGGGCCCTTCTCGGTGATCATGAGGCCCACGTAGAGGACGCCCTGGATAGCGGCGCCCCTCGTCGGCCATCCCCTTGATCGTGGGCAGGACGATGTCCTGCATGATCTGCTTGTGGACGTCGACGGAGAGGTTGGTGGCCGGGGACACTGTTCCCATGCCCCCGGTGTTCGGCCCCTGGTCGCCGTCGAAGATGCGCTTGTGGTCCTGGACGGACACCATCGGGCACCACCCGCGAGCCGTCGGAGAAGACGAGGAAGGAGACCTCCTCGCCCGGGGAGGAACTCCTCCATGACGAGCTTCGAGCCCGCCGTTCCGAACTTCTTGTCCCCCATCATCGCGGCGATGACCGCCCGGGCCTCCGACGGCGTCCTGGGCGACGATCGTCCCCTTGCCCGAGGCGAGGCCGTCGGCCTTCACGACCACGGGGAAGCCGAAGGGCGCCTTCTTGACGAAGGCCTCGGCCTCGTCCGGGGTGGTGCAGATGGCGTATCCCGGCGACGGGATCTTGTGGCGCTCCATGAAGTCGCGGGCGAAGGCCTTCGAGCCCTCCAGCTCGGCGGCCGCGCGGCTCGGGCAGAAGATCGACAGCCCCCGCCGGGAGAACTCGTCGGCGATCCCCAGGACCATGGGGAGCTCGGGGCCCACGACGGTCAGGTCGCGCCGATGCGTCTGCGCGAAGTCGGCGACCTCGACGATGTTCGAGGTCTCGATGGGGACGCAGTCGGCCAGCTCGGCGATCCCGGCGTTGCCGGGGGCGCAATAGACCTCGGTCACCAGGGGGCTCTGGCGAATCTTCCAGACCAGGGCGTGCTCCCGGCCACCGTTGCCGACGACAAGAATCCTCACGAAAACACTCGGCTTTCCCTTCGGAGAACGAGCGTAAAGTCTGTCCCGGAAGGGGTTTCCTGTCAACCGAGCCCTCTGCTAGGCTTGCGCCCGGTGACACGCCGCCCGGGCCTCCTGGCCCTCGTCTTCTGGACCTTGACCTGCATCCGTTGGTTCGACGCGGGCGAGCCCTTCCGGCCTCGCGCCCTCGCGGCCATTCCGCCGCTCCTGCTGGCGCTCCCGGCCTTGGCGTTCCTCGCCGTGTGGCTCGGTGCCAACAGGCGAACCCTGTTCGGCTCCACCCCGCCTCCCCCGGGGGGCGTGTGGCTGGTGGTCGGCGCTGGCCCTGCTCTTCCGCCTCCCTCTCGCGTGGTGGGGCGGGGCGGGGTACCTCACGGCCGACGGCTCGCTGTCGGGGATCATGGCGGTTCACATCCGGAACGGATTCGATCACCCGGTCTTCATTCCGAACTCGGGTTACAGCGGCAGCTTGAAGGCGCACTTGACGGTGCCGCTGGCGCAGCTCGTCGACATGCCACGGGCCTTCGCGCTCGCGTCCGTTCTCTTCTACGGGATCTTCGTCGCAGGGGTCTATCGTCTGGGTTGCCGCGCCGACCCCTCGGGGCGAGGCGGGCTTCTGGCCGGGCTCTACGCGGCCTTTGCGCCCGCCTGGGTCACGCACTACAGCCTGAGCAACGACGGGAACTATGTCGAGGTGCTCGCGTTCGGCGCCTGGGCCCTCCTCCTCGCGGCGCTCTGGATCGAGGAGGCCGACCACAGGCCCTTGCGGGCCACGGCCATGGGCCTCCTGCTGGGCCTGGCCTTCTGGTGCCACATCCTGGCGGTGCTGCCCGCCCTCGCCTCCGTCGGCGTCCTGTTGATCTTCGGGAGGCGGGAAGGGCTGCGCGCGCTACCTCGCCTCGCGCTCGGGTTCGCCGCGGGAGACCTCCCGGGGCTCCTCTGGAACGCGGGCAACGATTGGTTCTCCTTCGGCTACCTGCTCACCGGAGCCCACCAGGACCACCCCGCAGCGGCCTCGGCGTTCTACACTCGGATCCTCCCCATGGTGACGGATCACTGGCCGATCCTTCTCGGATACGACTCCTGGTATCCGCCGGGCCTCGACGCCTTGTCGCGAGCCTTGGCGTGGGGCGCGGTCGCCGCGACGATCGCGGCGGTGGCGATCGCGGCGCTCGAGGCGCGTCGGGGACCGACGCGAGCCCTCACGGTGCTCCTCGTCTTCACGGTAGTGAACCTGGGGTTGGCCCTGGTGGGAGCCGAGCACATACCCGGGAACCCCCGCTACCTGCTCTTCCTCATGATCCCGATTCCGGTCTTCCTGGCCGTCGCCTACGGCCGCGGCCCAGGGCGCGCCGTGCTGGGAATCCTGATCGCGTTCGGAGCGATCGGGTCCCTGGCGACGTTTCCGCCCAGCGCCGCCGCGGACTCGCGTTGGCGCGGGTTCGTTGCGAGTCTCGAGGCCGAGCACGTCCGCTTCTGCCACACCGACTTCTACCTTGCGGCGAGGATCAACTTCCTTTCCGAGGAGCGGGTGCTCTGCTCGTCGCGCCTCGGGCCGACGTTCAGCGACTATTTTCACTACGCCGAGCGCGTCGACCCAGCGCCGGCGATCGACTTCGTCGCCATCAACCGGACGCGCGCGGCGAAGATCGAGGCGCGCCTCAAGGCGCTGGGGGTGTCCTACGAGCGGCGCGATTTCATGAAGCCCGTCCTCCTGCGACTCTCCCGGAAGGTCGATCCCGACGAGCTTCGAGGGGACGTTCAGTCGCCGGACAGCACGCGCCGATAGACGTCTCGAGCCGGAAGGCCGAGCTGTCGGGCGACCTCCTTGACTGCCTCGCGCCGTGTCCGCCCTTCCGCGGTGAGCCGCGCGAAGAGGTCCTCGACCGACTCGCTGACGGGAGGGCGCTCGGCCGCTCCCGTCACGACCAGGACGATCTCGCCTCGCACCGTCCCCCGTCCGGCGAGGTCGGCCCCGAGCGCCGAGAGCCGCGCCCGCCGGTACTCCTCGTGGACCTTCGTGGCCTCCCGGCAGAGGAACGCCGTCGCGGTCGCCGAGGACGGCCACCATGTCGGCGAGCGTGGCGACCACCCGCGTGGGCGACTCGTAGAAGACGAGGGTCTCCTGCACCGCCGCCAGCCGCTCGAGGGACCGCCGCCGCTCGCCGCTCCGGGACGGGAGGAAGCCGACGAAGAGGAAGCGGTCGGTGGGCAGGCCCGAGACCGACAGGGCGGCGATCGCCGCGCAGGGACCGGGCACGGGCAGGACCGGAATCCCGTCGGCTCGGGCCTCTCGCACGAGGCGGAACCCGGGATCGGAGACGCCGGGAGTTCCCGGCGTCCGAGACGAGGGCGACGTCGCGCCCGGCGCGCAGCTCCGCGAGGATCCGTTCCCCCTTCCAGCGCTCGTTGTGCTCGAAGTAGGAGGTCGTCCGCGTCGTGATGCCGTGGGCTCGGAGGAGAGCGCCGGTGCGCCGCGTGTCCTCGCAGGCGATCGAGCGAGACCTCCTTGAGCACGCGGAGCGCTCGCAGGGTGAGGTCCTCGAGGTTGCCGAGGGGCGTCGCTACGACATGAAGGCGGCCCGTCGGGGCGGCAGACATGGGCGATCATCGCACGCTCCGAGGCGCCGGGCTACCTCGTGCAAGATGCTCATGGGAATGCGGTTAGTGAGCAGGACGGAGCCGGACCTGCGCGGATGCCAGCTCGGTCGAGGTGGGGCCTCGCACGGTCCTTATTGAACTTGACACCTCCCAGGCCTTGACCTAGCATCCTCAGCGCAACTAGGTACCACGGCCAGGTATCGGTCCGATCCAATGAACCGAGGGGTTCGCCTTTCCGCAAATCCAGTACTGTCAGGGGGTGTTTGAGTTTTGGCCGAGATCAAGGTCCAAGAGGGCGAGTCGATCGAGAACGCTCTTCGTCGCTTCAAGCGGAAGGTCCAGCAGGAAGACATCATCAAGGACATCAAGAAGCACAGCTTCTATCTGAAGCCGGGCGACAAGAAGCGAGCGAAGCAAGCCCTCGCCCGCAAGAGGAACCGCAAGAAGATCCGCCGGGAGACGGAGTAGGGAACCCCTGGGGCGACCCGGGGGACGGCCCTGACCCCGAGGAGAGGCCATGGAGTACCGAGACAAGAGTCTGGTGTGCGTCGAGTGCCACCAGCCGTTCGTCTGGACTGCCGGGGAGCAGCTCTTCTACGCCGACAAGAACTTCAAGAACGAACCGAAGCGCTGCAAGGAGTGCAAGAACAAGAGGAGCGCGCGCATGGGATCGCAGCCGCGGGAGCGCGTCGAGACGTCCACGACCTGCTCGCAGTGCGGCAAAGAGACCACCGTTCCGTTCAAGCCGACCCAGGGGCGCCCGGTCTACTGCAAGGAGTGCTTCCAACAGAGGAAGACCGCGAGCGTCTAGCCCTCTCCAGGGGGTGCCGTCCTGAGAAGGGGCCGCGCGCGGCGCGGCTCCTTTTTTTGCCTTCCTCGCCGGAGGGGAAGCGTCGCCGATGCCGTTCGCTGTTTCATTGACACGCGCCGCGGCGCTGTGATAGCGTTACGGCTCCTTGTAAGTCTCTGAATCCGCAAGGAGAAAGACCGCCATGAAGATCGTCGAGCGTCAGGTCGGAGACGTGGTCATCCTGGACCTTCACGGGAAGATCCTGATCGGGGAAGGGGACGACGCCCTTCGCGACGCGGTGACGCGCGTCGTCGACGCGGGGAAGACCAAGATCCTCCTCAACCTGGCCGACGTGCCCTACGTCGATTCCGCCGGCCTGGGCGAGATCGTGCGCTGCTACACGACCGTCAGCCGGAAGAACGGACGTCTCAAGCTCATCAACCTGACGAAGAAGATCCGGATCTTCTGTCGATCACGAAGCTTCTCACCGTCTTCGAGACCTACGACTCCGAGGACGAAGGGGTCAAGAGCTTCTAGCTCGCACCGCGTCCGAGGCCGCCGGACCGTCCGGCAAGGCGGGGCATCGACAGGCACCGCCGATGAATCCGCGCGCGCTCTTCGTTTCGCTGCGGCCGCACCAGTGGACGAAGAACCTCCTGGTCTTCGCCCCGCTGGCGCTGTCGAAGCATCTCTTCGAGCCGACGCCGTTCCTCCGCTCGCTCGCCGCGTTCGCCCTCTTCTGCGTCCTCTCGGGGGTCGTCTACCTGGTGAACGACGTGGCCGACCTCGAGCGGGACCGCCTCCATCCCAGCAAGCGCCTGCGGCCCATCGCGAGCGGCGCCCTGGCGCCGCGTGCCGCGCTCGTCTCCGCGGTCTGCCTGGCGGCCTTGTCCCTGGCGGGCTCCTTGCGCCTGGGCCGGCCCTTCGCCCTCTGCGCCGCTCGCCTACCTCGTCCTGAACCTCCTCTACTCGTTCCGTCTGAAGGAGGTCGTGATCGTCGACGCGATCTCGGTGAGCCTCGGCTTCGTGCTCCGAGCGGTCGCGGGCGCCGTGGCCATCGGCGTCGTGTTCAGCGACTGGCTCCTCGTCTGCACGATCCTGCTGGCTCTCTTCCTCACCTTCTGCAAGCGGCGCCACGAGCTCACCTCCTTGAGCGGGACGGCGGCGAACCATCGGAAGATCCTCTCGGAGTACAGCCCCTACCTCCTCGATCAGATGATCGCCGTCGTGACCGCCTCGTGCCTCACGGCCTATGCCTTCTACACGACGGCTCCCGAGACCGTGGAGAAGTTCAAGACCAACCGCCTCTCCTGGACGATCCCTTTCGTGCTCTACGGCATCTTCCGTTATCTTTATCTGGTGCATCAGAAAGGAACAGGGCGGCAGCCCTTCGGACGTCCTCCTCACGGACCGGCCGCTCCTCGTGGCCGTCGCGCTCTGGGCGCTCGCCATCGTGGTGATCGTCTACACGGCGGGCGGCGTACCGATGCCGCTCCTCCGGTGAACGGGAGGAAGCGATGACCTTCGAGATCCGCTCCGACGACGTCGACGTCGAGGCCATCATGGCCGCGATCCGCAAGCGGATCGAAGAGAAGAGGAAGGGTCTCTACACCGAGGAGGAGGTCCGGGAGATCGCCGAGCACCGGCTCGATGCGGTCCTGGACGCCCACGAGTTCAACACGGATTTCGTCAGCGACTTCCGCTCGGATCCCGCGCGTTGGAACTTCCTGTTCGGGCCTGAGAGCCTCTACCGGAGCAGCCGGGGGGGCGTGGGCCAGGCGCTGGAGATGATCCGGCGCGTCCTGCGCCCGGTGCAGAAGCTGTTCTGGAACCCGAACCCGATGATCTCGGCCCTCTCGCGCCAGTCGGACCTGAACGCCTACTACGTCCATCTCCTCCACAACCTCGCGGTGGAGGTCACCAAGCTGAACCTCGAGGTCCAGGATCTGCGGAATCGCAACCTGCAGCTCCAGGGGCGCCTCGAGCTCCAGATCCGCCGCGAGAAGACCCTCGAGGACATGGTGGTCTTCCGCGACGACCCGAAGCCCCCCTCGTCGGGCGGCGGCGGTGGCAGCGGAGGGTCGGGAGCCGGACGTTCTTGAGGCTGGCCTTCGTCGTCCAGCGCTACGGCCTGGACATCGCGGGCGGCGCCGAGTACCACTGCCGCCTAGTGGCGGAGCACATGGCTCGCCACGCCGAGGTCGAGGTGCTCACCACCTGCGCGACCGACTACATCACCTGGGCCAACCACTACCCGGAAGGGCGTGGAGACGCTGAACGGGGTCCCGGTTCGCCGCTTCCGGGTCAAGCGCCCGCGTGACCCCGAGCGCTTCGCCGAGAAGTCGGCTCGCGTCCTGGGCGTTGCCCGGGACCGACGGAGCGGCGGCCCGCCCCCGGTCCCTGCGGCCTCGCCGAAGGAGGAGCTCGCATGGCTCGAGGAGGAGGGACCGCTGTCGCCCCGCCTCGTCCGCGACCTGGAGCGGCGCCGCGGCGAGTTCGACTTCTTCATCTTCTTCTCCTACCGCTACTACACGACGTACCACGGGCTCCGGGCCGTCGGCGACAAGGCCCTCCTCGTTCCCACGGCCGAGGACGACGGTGTCTATCGCCTTTCGATCTTCCCGCCGCTCTTCCGGATGCCCCGGGGGCATCGTCTACAACAGCCCGAAGAGAAGGCCATGATCGAGGGCATCGCGTCCAACCAGGACGTGCCCAGCGACGTCGTGGGAGTGGGGTCCGAGCTGCCGGCGAGCCTCGACGCCGAGGGGTTCCGCCGCCGCCACGACGTCGACGGCCGGTTCGCCCTCTACGTCGGGCGGATCGACGAGAACAAGGGCTGCCGCGAGCTGTTCGCGCACTTCCGCCAGTACCGGAAGGACACGGGCTCGCCTCTCCGACTCGTTCTCGTCGGAAAGCCCGTGCTGCCGGTGCCCGCGGATCCCGGGATCGTCTCCCTCGGCTTCCTGCCGGACGCGGAGAAGTGGAACGCCCTGGCGGCCGCCGACCTCCTCGTGATGCCGTCCCGCTACGAGAGCCTCTCGATGGTCACCCTCGAGGCCTGGTGGGCCGAGCGTCCGGTGCTCGCCAACGCCCGCTGCGACGTGCTGCGCGGGCAATGCCAACGCTCGAACGCCGGCCTCTACTACTCGAGCTACGAGGAGTTTCGCGAGGCGCTGGCACTCCTCGAGGCCGACCAGGGTCTGCGCGCAGCCCTCGGCGCCAACGGCCGCCGCTACTTCGACGCCCACTACGCCTGGGACGTGGTCGAGCGGAAGTACCTGAGCCTGCTCGCGCGCCTCGGTTCCAAGAGCGCCGCGTGACGCGCCACGTCCACCAGGTCCTGGCGGCGCTGTCGCTACGGCGACGCCATCGGCAACGAGGCCCTGGCCATCCAGAAGCACCTCCGCGGCGCCGGCTTCGAGTCGGACATCTTCGCGGAGAAGGTGCACCCGCGCATGGCGTCACCTGGCGCGGCCGCTCTGGGAGTACGCGGAGGTCTCGGCGCCGGAGACGGTCTGCGTCTTCCACTTCTCGATCGGCAGCGCCGCGGGACGCCTCATCTATCACGCGCCCGACCGGCTCGTCGTCCATCTACCACAACATCACGCCCGCCCACTTCTTCCTCGGCTTCCACCCCCACCTCGCGGGCCTCTGCCACCACGGCCGGCGCGAGCTCGAGGCCTTCGCCGCCGCGGACCGAGCTGGCGCTCGGCGACAGCGAGTTCAACCGGCGGGAGCTGGAGGAGGCCGGCTACGCTCGGACCGGCGTCCTGCCCATCGTCCTCGACTTGATCGCCTACGAGCGCGCCGCCGTCGCCCGTGGTGCAGCGGCTCTACCGGCGACGGCCGCACCAACATCCTCTTCGTCGGCCGGATCATCCCCAACAAGAAGATCGACGACCTGATCCGGGTCTTCGCCGTCTACCAGCGCTACGTCGAGCCGCGGAGCCGCCTGCTCCTGGTGGGCGACCACCGCGGCCACGAGCGCTACTACGACCGGCTGCAGGAGCATGGTCCGCGAGCTGCGACCTCGACGAGGTCGTCTTCACCGGCCACGTGGACGACGACGAGCTCCTGCGCCTACTACTCGGTGGCCGACCTCTTCCTCTGCCTCTCGGAGCACGAGGGCTTCTGCGTGCCGCTGCAGTCGAGGCGATGCAGCTTCGGCCTGCCGGTCATGGCCTACGACGCCGGGGCCGTGCGGGAGACGCTGCGCGGCGGCGGGCTGCTCCTCAAGGACAAGGCCCGGAGCTCGTGGCCGAGCTCGCCGCGCGATCTCGTGGCCGACGGCCCCTGCGCCGGGCCGTGCTCGCCACCCAGGCGCGGGCCATGCGGGAGATCCGGCAGGTCGACTTCGGGGCGCTCCTGCTGGAGCGGCTGGCGCCCGTCCTGGAGCGCCCGGTCGTGAGGATCGACCAATGGGTCCCGGCGCTGCACCGCGGCGACGCCATCGGGGACTCGGCCCGGCTGATGCGGGACGCGTTCCGGTCCTGGGGCCACGAGGCCGACGTCTACGCCCTCGAGCGTCGACGCCGACCTCGAGGGCGACGGCCGGCGCTTCGCGGAGTGGCGCGCCGGGACGGAGCCGACGACGTCGTGATCCTCCACTACGCTCTGCCCTCGCCGCTCACCGCGGCCCTCCGCGAGCACCGCGGGCGCCGCGTGCTGCTCCACCACAACATCACGCCCCCCGAGTTCTTCGTCGGGCTGGGACGACGAGATGGTCCGCATCTGCGACATCGGGCGCGCGGCAGCTCGCCGAGCCTCGCGGGCCCACGTCGACCTCGGCTCTCGCGCGACAGCGAGTTCAACCGGCACGGAGCTCGAGGCGCTCGGCGTTCGACGCGCACCGGGGTCCTGCCCATCTACCTCGACTTCGCCCGCTACCGCGAGCGTCCCAACCCGGTGCTGCGGCGGGCGCTGGACGACGGCCGCACAACCTGCTCTTCGTCGGCCGCGTCGCCCCGAACAAGCGCCACGACGACCTCATCCGCCTCGCCTCGTACTGGAAGCGCTTCATCTCTCCCGACGTGCGCCTCCTCCTCGTCGGCAAGCTGCCGCGGCGCCGAGCCTACTTCGACGCGCTGCAGGCGCTCCTCTACGAGGAGGGCTTCACGCCCTGCGGAGGTCGTCTTCACCGGCCACGTCGACCACGACGACCTGCTGGCCGTGCTACGCCGCCGCCGACGTCTTCGTCTCCATGAGCGAGCACGAGGGCTTCGGCGTGCCGCTCGTCGAGTCGATGCTGATGCGACGTGCCCGTGCTGGCCTATGGCGGCTACGGCCGTTCCGCGACACCCTCGGCGGGGCCGGCGTCCAGTTCGCGGAGAAGAGCCTCGCCGAGACGTGGCCGAGTTGGCCCACGTCTCGCCACCGACGAGACGCTGCGGGCGCCGGTCCTCGCAGGGCAGGACCGGCGCCTCGAGGCCTTCGCCCCGGCGGCGGTGGAGGCCGCCCTCCGCGGCTACGTCGAGTCGCTGTGAGCGCCCGACGACCCGAGCTCGCCATCGTCGTCCAGCGGTACGGCGCCGAGGTGACCGGGGGCTCCGAGTCGCTCGCCCGCGCCGTCGCCGAGCGCCTCGCCGCCGACTTCCGCGTCACGGTCTTCACGACGTGCGCTCGCGACTACGTGACCTGGCGGAACGAGCTTCCCGCGGGGACGGAGCCGGCGAACGGCGTCGAGGTGGCCCGCTTCCCGGTCGAGGAGGAGCGCGACCTCGCGTCGTTCAATCGCCTCTCGCCGAGCCCTCTTCGCCGGCGGCGCGCACTCGGAGGAGAGCCGAGCTTCTCTGGCTGCGGCGCCAGGGGCCCCACGCGCCCCGCCTGGTGGAGGCCCTCGCCCGGCGCAAGGACGACTTCGCGGCCGTCGTGTTCTTCACCTATCTCTACTCCCCGACCTACTGGGGGCTCGAAGCCGCCCCCGAGCGGTCGGTCCTCGTCCCGACGGCCCACGACGAGCCGCCCCTGCGCTTCTCCATCTACCGGACGGTCTTCGCGCTCCGCGGGCCTTCGCTTTCTGCTCCGCTCCCGAGGAGGAGCTCGTGCGAGCGCGGTTCGCCCTCGGCGATCGGCCCACGGAGGTCACGGGCATCGGCATCGAGGTCCCGCCGGCTCCCGACATCGAGGGCTTCCGGATCCGCCACGACGTCCGCGGGCCCTACGCTGCTCTACGCCGGCCGCATCGACGCGGGGAAGGGCTGCGCCGAGATGCTCGCCTACTACGACCTCTACCGGCAGGAACTGTCGCGGCGCGCGCCGAGCTCCTTCTCATCGGGAAGCTCGCCATGCCCGACGCCCAGGGTGCCCGGCGTCCGCTACCTCGGCTACGTCTCCGAGGACGAGAAGATGGCGGCCATGGCGGGCGCCAGGGCCGATCGTCTGCCCGAGCCCGTACGAGAGCCTTTCGATCGTCCTGCTCGAGGGGCTCGCGCTCGGCACGCCGGGTCTGGTCAACGCGCCGCTCGCCCGTCCTCGAGGACCACTGCCGGTTCGCTCCCGCGGCGCCCTCTACTACGCGAGCGCCGACGAGTTCGTCGAGGCGCTCGACCTGCTCGTGGCGCGAGGACGGCTTGCGCGCGGCCCTCGGCGCGAACGGTCGTCCGGTACGTCCGGGACAACTATCGCTGGGATGTCGTGATGGCCCGGTATCGCGCCCTCATCGCCGCCGCGGCCGGGGCAGGCCGCTGAAGGTCAGCGAATCCCCTTCAGCTGCTCGAGGAGCGCCTCGGTCGTCGCCGCGCCCTTGAGGATCGAGGCGGCCCGTGTGATCTGGTTGATGGCCTCGTCGACGGCCTCGCCGCCGGCGCCCTTCTCGATGTCCCCGCGCGCCTTCTGGTAGTGCTTGTTGCACGACGCTCTCGCCGACGGCGCCCAACGTCGAGTTGCAGACGTCCCTGACCCGGTTCAGCCGCGACAGGACGTCCGACCCGGCCGGTCGGGGAGCTCCCGCGGGCGCCCCTGCGGCGGATCGGGCCGAAGCGCCGCGCGGGAGCCGTCGCCGCCTCACGGAGGCGGATGAGGCCGGTGACGATGAGGCCGTAGAGGATCTTGGCCGCGTCGAAGACCGATAGGCCGCTGGCGGCCGCGATGCCCTTGATGCTGCGCTGCCCGTCGATCTTCGACAGGATCAGCCACTCGCTCGGTGTTGAGGTTGATCTGGCCCTCGCGGTTCTCCTGGACCACGAACTCGGGCACCATCTCGGTCGACGGGATCTTCTTCGACGAGCACGCGCCACTCGTCGAGCCGCCGCGCCGCCTCCATGAGGAGGTTCGTGTTGCTCTTCGAGATGGTCTGGACCTCGGTGGCGACGCCCGGGCTCGAAGCGGAACTCGCCCTGGCTCCAGATCGCGAGGGCGTACACCGCCTCCTCGCCCGGAGACGTCCTCGATCTGCGCGTGGACGATCTTGCCGTCGTGCAGGTAGATCTGCCCGCGGAGGGCGCCGTCGGTCAGGTGGAAGACACCCGTCTTCCCGCTGACGCTGATGAGCTGGATGATGTCGGGAAGGTGCAGCTCAGCGAGTGAGCCTTGGAAAGCCATGTCTTACCAGGCTTTCTGGACGCAGCAATCCGTTCGAGGCTACTCAGGGGATCAGATTAGCGGGCGAGGCTACCAGACGGTCACGCCCGGCGTCGGCGTCAGGCCGGCGGTCTCCTCGATCTCCTTCGGCTCGCGCGGTCGCGCGCCGCTCGCGCTCGCGGGGCAGGAGGATGCTGTGGCGCTTGATCATCTCGTTGAGCGTCGTCGGCTTGAGGCCCAGGAGGCGCGCGGCCTCCTTCTGCACGCCGCCCGTCGACGTCGAGGGTCGACTCGATGAGCCGCCGCTCGAAGTTCGCGATGACCTCCTGGAGGTTGATGCCCTCGGGAGGCACGGTCAGGTGCGGGACGTGGAAGCTCGGGCTGCGTCCGCACGTGGTCGGGGATCAGGTCCCGGCCGATGCGGCCCGTCGGTGGTCAGCACCACGCCCGCGCTCGATGACGTTCTCGAGCTCGCGGACGTTGCCGGGCCAGTCGTAGTCCATGAGGACCTGCAGGGCCTCCGGGGTCACGCCCGTCCACGGCCTTGCCGTTCTCCCTCGCGTACTTGTCGACGAAGTGGCTGCACCAGGGCGGGGATGTCCTCCTTGCGCTGGCGCAGGGGCGGGAGCTGGATCGCGATGACGTTGAGCCGGTAGTAGAGGTCCTCGCGGAAGCGGCCCTCCTCGACGGCCCGGCGCAGGTCGATGTTGGTGGCGGCCACCACGCGCACGTCCACCTTGATCGGTGTCGACGCCGCCCAGGCGCATGAACTCGCGCTCCTGCATGACGCGCAGGAGCTTGGCCTGGGTCTCGAGGGGGATGTTGCCGATCTCGTCGAAGAAGAGGGTGCCCTTGTCGGCGAGCTCGAAGAGGCCCTTCTTGGCGTAGACGGCGCCGGTGAAGGCGCCCTTCACGTGACCGAAGAGGTTCGACTCGAGGAGGTCGTGGGGCAGGCTGCCCGAGTTCACGACGACGAAGGGCTTGTCGGACCGCGGCGCTGTTGGCGTGGATCGCCTTGGCCACGAGCTCCTTGCCCGTGCCGCTCTCGCCCACGACGAGGATCGTGGAGCGCGAGGGCGCCACCTGGGCGATGAGCTCGAAGACCTGCTGCATCCTCGGGCTCTTGCCGACGATCTCGGTGAAGCGGCCCTGGTCCCGAGGGCCGTGCGGAGCTGCCGGTTCTCGTCCTGGAGCCGCCGCTGGTGGAGGGCGTTCGCCAGGATGTGGAGCACCTCCTCGTGCTTGAAGGGCTTGGTGACGTAGTCGAAGGCGCCCTTCTTCATCGCCGTGATCGCCGTCTCCACCGAGGCGTAGGCCGTGATCATCAGGACCACGAGATCGGGGTCGAGCTTCTTCAGCTCCTCCAGGACCTCGAGGCCGCCCATCTCGGGGAGCATCACGTCGACGATGGCGGCGTCGAAGGAGCCCTTGCGGGCCAGGGCCAGGCCCTTGTCCCCGTCCTCGGCGAGGGTCACCTCGTAGCCGGCCTGGGTGAGCACGGTCTGGAGGACGTCGCGCATGACCTCCTCGTCGTCGATGACGAGGATCGCTCCTGGCTCATCGTCACCTCTGCTGCGCCGCCTCGGCAGGACGAGGGCGGGCAGGGCCACCTGGAAGGTGGTTCCCTTGCCCCGGGGCGCTCTCGACGAAGATGGCGCCCCCGTGCTCCTGCACGATGCCGTAGGAGACGCGACAGGCCGAGCCCGGTGCCCTCGCCCGATGCCCTTGGTGGTGAAGAAGGGATCGTAGATGCGCTTGATGTCCTCGCGCCGGATGCCGTGCCCGGTGTCCCGGACCTCGACGACGACGGTGTCGTCGTCGGCGCTAGGTGCGCGAGGGTGAGCCAGCCCTCCGCTCGGCATCGCGTCGCGCGCGTTCAGGATCAGGTTGAAGAAGACCTGCTGGATGCCGGTTCTCGTTGCCCCGGACGGGGGGCAGGTCGTCGGCGAGCTCCCTGCACGACGCTTGATCCCGGTTCTTGTCGAGCTGGTGCTCGACGAGGGAGAGCACGTCGAGGAGGACCTTGTTGACGTCGAGCGCTCTCGAACTCGGCGCTGCCCGAGCGCGAGAAGTTCAGGAGGCTGTTGATGATCTTGGCGGCGCGGAAGCGTCTGCTTCTCGATCTTCTCGAGCAGGGGCGTATCGCAGGTCGCTCCGGCTCGATCTGCCCCGCAGCATCTGGGTGTAGGAGGAGATGCCCGTCGAGGGGCGTGTTGACCTCGTGGGCCACGCCCGCGGCGAGGAGGCCGATGGAGGCCATCTTCTCGGAGTGCTGGAGCTGCTCTTCGAGGCGCACCCGCGCGGTCACGTCCTCGAGGATCAGGATCGTGCCGTGGCGCTCCCCGGAGCCCATCTGGAACGGCGCCACGGAGACGTTGACCATCAGGCTGCGCCCGTCGGCGGCGGGCAGGTGCAGCTTGTAGATGTGGGCGATCTCCTCGTGGTCGCCCAGGACCAGGCTGCCCCGCAGCGCCTCGAGGAAGGACTCGGGGAAGATCTCGTCGAGGGGCCGGCCGAGCACCTCGCTCGCGCGCGCGGCCGTAGAGCGACTCCATGGCCCGGTTCCAGCGCGCGACCCGGCCCTCGAGGTCGAGCACCAGGATGCCGGAGTCCATGCTCTCGAGGATGTTCTCGTTGTACTCGGTGAGCCGCTGGAGCTCGTCGGCCTTCTCGCTCGAGGCTCCGGTAGAGGCGCCCGTTCATGAAGGCGGTGGCGGCCTGTGCGGCGAGGGTCTGGAGCAGGTCGACCTCCTCGCTGTTCAGCGGGTCGAAGCCCGTCCTTGCGGCCCACGCCGAGGACCGCGATCACCTCGCCCTTGACCCGGCAGGGGAAGTAGTCGGCGAGGTCGAGAGGACCGGCCTCGGGGAACGATCCACCCCAGCGTCTCGACGTTGACGGGCTCGCCGAGGCCCAGGCGCTCGAGGAGCGCACCCCGGCCGGAAGCCGCACGGACTCGGCTCCCGCGGGGCAGCCCACCGATCGGAAGATCGCGAAGGAGCCGTCGGGGTCGGGGAGGAAGACCGCCATCGAAGAGACGCCCAGCGCGGCGCTGGTCCCCTCGAGCAGGCGCTCGGCGATCCGCCCCAGGTCGAGGTCCGCGTTCAGGTCCTGGGAGAGGCGGAGGAGGGCGCGTCGCGAGTCGTAGCGCTCCCGGTAGAAGAGCCGGTCGATCGCCTTCCTGGATCCGCGCCTTCACCGGCGTGAAGAGCAGGATCACCACCAGCGCCGAGCAGGATGGCGATGAGGCTGACGTGCGGCTCGTCGTTCCCGGAGAGGACGTCGTCGTAGAGGCCGACGACGAGCAGGCAGATCCCGAGGATCGCGGCCATCGCGAGCAGGTAGACGAGCGTCCGACGGAAGATCAGCTCCACGTCCATCAGCCGGTGCTTCACGACGGCGTAGGCGAGGGAGAGGGGGATGAGGGCCAGCGGGCACGTAGCCGGCGAGCTCCATCGCGAAGCCGCGGCTCGCGGCCGAGGGCGAAGGGGATCGCGTAGAAGACGAGGAAGGGCAGGACGCCCGCGCCCGGTGCCCCAGACCAGCCACTTCATCTGCTGCCGCGCGGTGACGCCGTGGGTGCGGCGGTAGGAGTGCAGCAGGACCGCGAAGGAAAGCGCGAAGAGCACCGCGAAGTAGAGCGGACGCGACCGGTCGATGGCGGCCGTGATGCCGCCACAGGACCTCGTCCCTGGCGGCGTCGCCACGAACAGGATCTGGCTGGCCACGGAGGCCCCGGCGAGCACCAGCGCGGGCATGTAGGCGGCCGGAATGAGCCATCCGCGGAGCGTCTGGAGCTTCCGTTCGGGGAACGACAGGCAGAAGTGCAGGAAGACGACGGGCAGGAGGAGGATCGCGAGGTGGTCGGTCCAGAAGCAGCGTCCAGTCGGCGAGGTCGAGCTTGCCCGTGTAGGACGTCGAGTAGATCAGGAAGAAGAGGAGGCAGATCGCGTAGAAGTGGAGCGCGGCGCGATCCGGGGGGCGCCGCAGCATCACGATCGTGCCCACGATGAGGCTGAAGAAGCCGAAGAGCGAGAGGTAGTAGAAGAGCGTCACGTTGCCCTTCGGGCAGGGGCTCGACCGCGACCTCGAAGGAGCGCCGCTCGTCGGCCCGCAGCAGCGAGTAGCCGATGTGATCCCCGGGGCTCCGGCCCGCGAGGTGGGCCTGTACCTGCTCCGCGGTCAGGACCTCGTCGCCGTCGATCCCCAGGAGGATGTCGCCCACGCGGACGCCCGCGCGGTCCGCGGGGCCGCCCGCGGCCACGCGCCCAGCCACCACGCCTTCCGCCGAGGCGCTCCAGAAGACACCGTCGTCGAGGAGCGTCCAGGTGGCCTTGAGGACGATGTTGTAGGCGCCGAGACCGGTCAAGAGCAGCGCAACCGCCAGGACCGCGATGTTCTTGCGAACGGGGGGTGTCATCGTGGAGTACCCTTGAAGGGAGACGCCGGTGCCGCGAAGCGAGGAAGAGACAACACGATCCACTCAGGTGAGAGCAAAGTCTGTGCCCGCCGACCTCCGAGCAATTCTACCCTAAACCCATTGTCCTCAGTTGTTTTATCGGGACATCCGGAAGTGCGGATTCGTCCCGACGTACGAGAATTCAAGCCGTTGGATTTAGGTCCACACTCAAAAAAAGAGCGAGGCCATCGTTGCCTCGCCCAGTGCCGCCGTCCTCACGCCGCTTTCTCGCGGTTGCGTCTCGAGCCCTGTCCGCCCCTTCTAGAACCGCACCGATATGCCTCCTGAGACTCGCTTGGGCGGGTTCACGACGCTGACCTCGTCCAACAAGGCTCCCTCGGTCGGCTCGTAGAAGAGATTCCGAAAGGCGAAGAGCACATCCCAGTCCGCCCCAGTGAGGTTCCCCATGAACGGGAGCCCCTGGGAGAGCCGGACGTCGAAGCGCGCCGTGCGGAGCGGTGCCCCGGCCATGTCCCCCTCGTGAGGTTGGAGGCTGTTCATGCGGCAGTAGGCGACGATTCGCGTCCCCGTACGCTCGAAGACGGTTTCGACCTGGGCCGCGACGTCGTGGAACGCGGTCTGGTGGAGCGGCCCCATGGCCCCTTCGCTCACCACGGCTCCCACAGGGGGAGCGCTTCCTTCGGCGACCTCGGTCGTTGCCCGGCCGTAGGCGTAGGTCACCGTTCCCTTGAACACGCCGCCGAAGCTCCGGGAAACCTCGAGGGCGCCGCCGACGGCCGCCATGTCGTGGCCGTTGTAGATGCGTAGCGACTCTCCTCTTCCGTCGGGCGAAAAGGCATTGAGGAGCTGGTCCCGCGTGTCTTCCCGGAATGTCCTCGCGGAGACGTGGGTCCCCGCCAGGATCTGCTCGACGGCGAACTCGTACCGGATCGTCCGCTCGGCGCGGATCTGGCTGTCGGTCGACGCGTACGATATTTCCGGAGGCGCCGCCACGGGCGACAGGGCCAGCACGTCTCCTCCGGGCGCCAGCGTGTGGGTGGTGAATGTCCCACGCACGCGAGTGGAGCGCCCGGGGCCGAACTCCACGGCGGCCATCGGGTCGGTGTGGTTCCGGTCGGCGGCGAAGCCGATGTAGGAATGACGGAGGCCTCCGGTCAGCGTGACGCGATCTCCCAGGGACCAACGGTCCTGGGCAAAGACCGACCCCACTCCCACCCCCTCGATGTCCGGGCCGGTGTCGGTGATGGCCGGGGAGCGGACGAGTCGAGTGCCATAGCCGGCGCCGGCCAGGATGTCGTGACCGCCGCCGGGGTCGACGACGAACTCCCCGGCCATGCGCCACGACCGGCTTCCGTTCTCGGCGACGAGGCCTCCCACGGTGAAGCTCGCAATGTCACCCAGGTGCCCCTTCAGGCGCACGAGGCCCGACCCCGTCGGCAGGCCGTCGGCCGTCGGGGCTTCGGCCGGGACGGTCGTGGTCGGCGAGCTCGCGACGAGCTCGAGGGTCCCGCTCATGTTCGAAAGCCACGGCGAAAGGCTCTCGGCGAGGTCGGCCGGGGTCGGGGACACCGTGGCGTTCGCCGCCTGCCCGTCGCCGTCCCGCTCTTCCAGGACCGATCGCCGCTTGTGGCGTTCGAGCCATTGCAGCTCCCGCGCCCGGTTCTGGACGTCGGCGTCGCTCAGCTCCTCGAGGGCCTTGAGGGTGATGGAGAAGATCGAGTCCTGGTCGGCCACGACGGTCACCTGCCGCGCGGCCGAAGGCCGGTGGCCGCGCCCGACCGCGCGCACGGTGTAGGCGCCCGGGGGGATGGACGGCAGGAAGAAGCGGCCCGCCGCGTCCGAGATGGCGACGAGGCCGCCGTCGTGCATGCCCTTCGTGAACGCCGAGATGAGCACGCCGCTCACGGGCATCCCCCGGGAGTCTTCCACCCAGCCGAGGAGGTTCCCCTCCGCCGCCGTCGCGACGCAGGGGAGCGCACTCACGAGAAGGAGCGCGAAGACCCTCGTTCCGAGCTTCATGTCTATTCGAAGAAACCCCTGGCGTCTAGGGAGGCCCGCCATCCTCCGACGCTAGCAGGGGTGAGGCGCACTGTCAACCATCACTCGGCCTTCCCGGCCTGTGCCCTCTGTGCTATAACGGGCCCCGACGAGCATCCTGGAGCCCCCGCCGACCTAGGGTATGACGAAGATCTTCGACGTGACGGTTCCCTTGTCGGCCGACGTGCCCGTCTTCCCCGGCGACCCCCGATTCCAGATGGAGTTCAGCCACCGGATCGCCGATGGCGAGGCCTACAACGTCGCCCGGATCACGCCTGGGGGCCCACTCCGGCACGCACGTCGACGCCCCGTATCACTTCCTGGCCGACGGCAGCACCGTCGACCAGCTGCCCGCTCGAGATCCTCATGGGCAAGGCCCGGGTGGTCGAGGTCGCCGGCCCGCGAGCGGATCGAGCGCGCCGACCTCGAGGCCCTCGACCTGCGCGACGACCTGCGCGTGCTCCTCAAGACCCGCATGTCCGGCCAGCTGCGCAGCCGGAGTTCCAGGAGGACTTCGTCTACCTCACCGCGGACGCGGCGCCCTATCTCGTCCAGGCCGGGATCAAGCTCGTCGGGCTTCGACTACCTCTCCGTCGAGACGCTCCGGCAGCACGGACTACGCGGCCCACCACGCCCTGCTCGGGGCCGGCGTCGTCATCGTGGAGGGGCTCGACCTCTCCGAGGTCGAGCCCGGAGAGTACGACATGACGTGCCTGCCCCTGCGGATCGCGGGGGCCGACGGCGTCGCCCGCCCGGGTCGTCCTGCGGACGCGCGCGGCTGACCGCGCGCCGGCGCGGTGGGGGCCCGCATGAACGTCCTGCTCCTGCGCGACGTGGTGGCCGTGCTTCTCGCGGGCGGCGCCGGCGAGCGGCTCTACCCGCTGACCCGCGACCGGGCCAAGCCCGCGGTCTCCTTCGGCGGCCCGTACCGCATCATCGACTTCACGCTCTCGAACTGCATCAACTCCGGGCCTGCGCAAGATCTTCATCGCCACCCAGTACAAGGCCCAGAGCCTGAACCGCCACATCCGCATGGGCTGGAACGTGGTCAACACGCGAGCTCGGCGAGTTCATCGAGATCCTGCCGCCCGCAGAAGCGCGTGGGGGAGAACTGGTACCTCGGCACCGCCGACGCGGTGTACCAGAACCTCTACTCGATCGAGCGCGAGCAGCCCGCGCTGGGTGATCGTCCTGTCGGGCGACCACATCTACAAGATGGACTACGGCAAGATGCTCGACGTCCACATCGCCCGCGGGGCGCAGCCTCACCGTGGCGGCCATCGAGGTGCCCGCTCGCGGACGTCCACGCGCTTCGGCGTTCTCGAGGTGGACGAGGACGAGCCGCGTCGTCGGCTTCCAGGAGAAGCCCGAGAGCGCCGCCGCCCGACGCCGTGGAACCCCGGCTTCTGCCTCGGCTCGATGGGCGTCTACATCTTCGACACGGACGTGCTCGTGCGGGAGCTGCGTGCGGACGCCGAGGAGCCGACTCGAGCCACGACTTCGGCAAGGACGTCATCCCGAAGCTCGTCGGCGGCGGGCGAGCGCGTCTACGCCTACCTCTTCTGGGACGAGAACAAGAAGGAGTCCAAGTACTGGCGCGACGTCGGGACGCTCGACGCCTACTACGAGGCCTCCATGGACCTCATCCAGGTGGACCCCGTCTTCAACCTCTACGACCCCGACTGGCCGCATGCGCACCTACCAGCCGCAGCTCCCGCCCGGCCAAGTTCGTCTTCGCCGAGGACGGCCGCCGCGGGATCGGCCACGCGAGTCGATCGTCTCGTCGGGCTGCATCGTCTCGGGAAGCCAGGTGCAGCGCTCGATCCTGTGCCCCAACGTGCGGGTCCACTCCTACTGCGACATCCAGGACTCGATCCTGCATGCCCAACGCGGTCGTGCACCGCCACGCCGCATCCGCCGCGCCATCATCGACCGCGACGTCGAGATCCCGAGCGGCGCGATCATCGGCTATCGACCCGATCGAGGATCGCCGTCGCCACACCGTCTCGGAGGGCGGCGTGGTCGTCGTCACGCCGGGCGAGGAGTGCTTCGTCGATCCGCGTACCGCTGATCGTCTTCCTGTGAGGAGTCTCATGACCAACATCGACTGCGTCTTCGCCCGCGAGATCCTGGACAGCCGCGGCAACCCCACCGTCGAGGTCGAGGTCGTGCTCGAGGGCGGCGCGATGGGCCGCGCCGCGGTGCCCTCCGGCGCGTCGACCGGCGAGCGCGAGGCCGTCGAGCTCCGCGACGGCAACAAGAAGCGCTACCTGGGCAAGGGCGTCCTGAAGGCGGTGGCCGCGGTGAACGACCTGCATCGTCGGGCGAGGTGATCGGCGAGGACGCGCTCGACCAGGCGCTCATCGACGCAGCTCATGATCGACCTCGACGGCACCGAATCGAAGAAGAAGCTCGGGGCCAACGCGATCCTGGCCGTGTCGCTGGCGGTCGCCAAGGCCGCGGCCGAGGCCACGCGGGCATGCCGCTCTACCGCTACGTCGGCGGCGTCAACGCCCGCACCCTGCCCGTGCCGTTCATGAACATCATCAACGGCGGCGCCCACGCCGACAACAAGCTCGACCCCCAGGAGTTCATGATCGTGCCCCACGGCTTCGACCGCTTCGCCGAGGCGCTTCGGGCCGGGGCCGAGATCTTCCACAACCTGAAGGCGCTCCTCAAGAAGAAGGGGCACAGCACCGCGGTCGGCGACGAGGGCGGCTTCGCCCCCAACCTGAAGTCGAGCGAGGAGGCCCTCGAGACGATCGTCGAGGCCATCAGGGCCGCCGGGCTACAAGCCGGGCAGCGCAGGTCTCCATCGCGCTCGACCCGGCGGCCAGCGAGTTCCACGACGGCAAGAAGTACGTGTTCAAGAAGTCGGGCGGGGCCACGAAGTCCTCCGAGCAGATGATCGCGCATGTACGAGCAGTGGGTGAAGGACTACCCGCATCGTCTCCATCGAGGACGGCCTCGGCGAGAAGGACTGGGAGGGCTGGGCGCGACCTGACGAAGGCGCTCGGCTCGAAGATCCAGCTCGTGGGCGACGACCTCTTCGTCACCAACCCGAAGATCCTGGCCGAGGGGATCGAGAAGGGCGTCGGCGAACTCGATCCTGATCAAGGTGAACCAGATCGGCACGCCTCACCGAGACCCTCGACTGCATGGCCCTCGCCGGGCGCGCCGGCTACACCTGCATGGTGAGCCACCGGAGCGGCGAGACCGAGGACACGACCATCGCCGACCTCGCGGTGGCCACGGGCTGCGGCCAGATCAAGACGGGCTCCGCCTCGCGCACCGACCGCATCGCCAAGTACAACCAGCTGCTGCGCATCGAGGAGGAGCTCGGGCCCATGGCCCGCTTCGCGGGGCGATCCGCCTTCAACCCGAGAGGGTAGATGGCCGCGGACCGGGGGGCGCTCCCTGGCTGACGGATCTGCGGTCGTCTCTGCGACCCTCGCGTACCTGGCCTTCGCGGCCCTCTCCATCGTGGGGCCCGGCGTGGCCCTGCAGCGCTTCCTCCGCCTCCGGATCGACCCGGCCCTGGTCCTGCCCCTCGGGATGGCATTCGCAGCCGGAGCCTCGTGGCTCTCTCTCGCGACCGGCCGCCCGGCGCTCTTCCCCGTCGCGGTGGGCCTGGCTGACGTCCTTGCCGTCTGGCCCGGCCTGCCCTGGCGCCGGGCGCCCGGCCCCAGCCTCCGCGGCGCCGCCGGACCCTTCCTTGCCATCGTCGCCGTCCTGGCCGTCACGCAGTACCCGCTGAACAGGCGCACGGCCACGGGGGACTTCGTCCTCGACGAGCTCGAACGGATCGACACCGCCTTCCACGTCGGGGTGACCTGGGAGCTCGCCACCGGCTACCCGCCGCAGGTCCCGGGCCTCGCAGGCGTTCCCCTCGGCTACCACGTGGGGCCTCACCTCATCCGCGCAGCGGCCTTTCGTTGGGCCGGGACGCATCCCTACGACGCCCTCTATCGCTTCGACGTCACGCTATGGGCGCTCGCCCTCGTCCTGGCGCTGCGCGCGGCAGCCGCAGCGGCTCGGCGCGCCCTCCCTGGCCGTCACCCTCGCGCCGTGGACGCTCCTCGCCACCGATTTCTCGTTCGCGTTCGGCGCGCTCCGGCCCGGCGTCCACTGGTGGACCGAGCTCCTGCGGGGGAATCTTCTCCTCTCCCTCGTCTTCGCCAACTCGGTCGTCCCGGCCCTGGCGATGGCCCTGGGGGCCATCGTCGCTTTGTCGCGCGCCCGTGAGGGCGAGGAACGAGGCTGGATCGCCCTCGCCGCGGGCCTGGCCCTGGCCGTCCCGTTCTTCAAGGTGTTCCTGGCCGCGCAGCTCCTCGCCGGGCTGGCCGTGGCCGTGGTGGCGGCCGCGGCGCCGCTGACCACGGCGGCGGTCATGGTCCCGGGGGCGCTCGCCACGCTGGCGCTCGCCGCAGGGCAGGGAGGGCACGCCGTCCAGGTGATCCCGGACCCTCTTGCCCCCGCGGTCCTCTCGCGAGAGATGCTGCAGCTGCCCCCGGTCTCGGGCCTGTCGCTGCTCGCATGGGCGATCCCGTGGCTCGTCGCTTCGCTGGGCCTTCGTCTCTGCGGCCTTCCGGCGGCCGTCCGGTCGCTATCGAGCCGGGCGGCGCCCAGGGTGGTTCTGGCCGTGATGGCGCTGTCGGGTTGGCCTCTCGCCCTCCTCCTGCGCATCACGGCCGACGGTGTCTTCGATGAGTCGGTCTACTTCACGGTGCAGAGCGGCGCCCTTCTCTGGCTCTTTGCGGTCATCGCCGTCGCCCCGATGGCGACCTCGTCGCCTCGCCGCGTCGGCCTCGCCGCCGCGGGAGCGCTGCTCTGCCTCCCTTCCACCGTGGAGCTCGTCTGGCGCAAGGCGTCGACCCCTCCCGACGTCGTGCCCGCTCGCGTCGTCCGGGCCATGGACGCCCTAGAGAGGGCCAGCCGTCGCGGCGACGTCGTCCTCATGCGTCCCTTCTCCCGCTACCCGCCGCCGCCCATCGTCCTCGTGGGCCGCCGCGTTCCATTCACCCACTACATGCCCTACATGCGGCAATTCGCTCCGGCGGAGGCGCTCCGGGAGAGGGAGCAGGAGGTCAGGGAATTCTTCCGCACGACGGATCCGGTCGAGGCCCGGGCCATCGCCCACCGGCTCGGGGCGCGCTTCGTCTATCTCTTCGGGCCCCAGTCCATTGCGCCGGAGACCGAGGCCACGCTGGAGAGCCTCTACTCGGATGGAGGCGCCCGGCTCTATCGAGATTCCGGAGGGGTGAGGCCGCCCGCTACTCTTCGACTTCTTCGACGCTGATCTTCAGCGACCGGAGGAACTTCTTGTCGAGGGGCGTCATCTTGAGGGCAACCGGCTCGCTCTTCTCGACGCGGAAGTCGAACGTGGAGACCTCGGCGGTCTCCCGGCTGCCGGTCTTGTTGAAGCCGATCGTGGCCTCCAGGACCAGGGAGACCTCGTAGCCTTCGGCCTTGATGCGGTTCAGGCAGTGGGCGATCTGGGGGGATTCCGCAAGGGTTCTCTGGATGGTGGACCCGAGGTCTTGCACCATGCGCTTGACGTCTTCGCTGCTCGTGGGATCCGTTCGCTCCACCATCGATCCTTCACGCGATTATGCGGACCCGCCCGCGCTGCTGTCAAGCCCGGGTCCCCCCATGCTAACGTGGCCTCCGCATGACGCGGGAGTTCAAGACGGCGTCCGGCCTTCCGCGCTCCGAGCTCTACACCGCAGAGGACGTGGGCGACCCCGCCGCGGCGATCGGCCCGCCCGGGCGCGTTCCCGTTCACCCGCGGCCTGCACCCCACCGGATACCGTGGCCGGCTCTGGACCATGCGCCAGTACGCGGGCTTCGCCACCGCCGCCGAGTCGAACCGGCGCTACCGCTATCTGCTCGAGCAGGGGACCACCGGCCTGTCGGTCGCCTTCGACCTGCCGACCCAGATCGGCTACGACTCCGACGACCCGCACTCGCCGGGCGAGGTGGGTCGAGTCGGGGTCGCCATCGACAGCCTCGAGGACATGGAGACGCTGCTCGACGGCATCCCCCTCGAGCGCGTCTCGACCTCCATGACGATCAACGCGACGGCCGCGATCCTCCTCGCGCTCTACATCGCCGTCGCTCGGCGCCGCGGCGATCCCCGAGGCGTCGCTGTCGGGCACCGTGCAGAACGACATCCTCAAGGAGTACGTGGCGCGCGGGACCTACATCTACCCGCCCGGCTCCCTCTCTCCGGCTGGTCGACCGACGTCTTCGCCTACTGCGCCGAGCACGTTCCCAAGTGGAATCCCATCTCGATCTCCGGCTACCACATCCGCGAGGCGGGGGCGACCGCCGTCCAGGAGCTCGGCCTTCACGTTCGCCCACGCCCTCGAGTACGTCCGCGCCGCCGCCGCCGCCGGGACTCGATCCCGAGCGCTTCGGCGAGCGGCTCTCGTTCTTCTTCGCCTGCCACTCCGACTTCATCGAGGAGGTCGCGAAGTTCCGCGCGGCGCGGCGTCTCTGGGCGCGCCTCATGAAGGAGCGGTTCGGGGTCGAGAACCCGAAGGCCCAGCACCTGCGCTTCCACGTCCAGACCGGGCGGCGTGACCCTCACCGCCCAGCAGCCCGACAACAACGTCGTGCGGGTGGCGCTCCAGGCCCTGGCCGCGGTGCTCGGCGGGTGCCAGAGCCTGCACACGAACGGCAAGGACGAGGCGCTGGCGCTTCCCACCGAGGCGTCGGCGCGCCTGGCGCTCCGCACGCAGCAGATCATCGCCCACGAGACGGGCGTCGCGGACACGGTCGATCCGCTGGGCGGCGCCTACGCGGTCGAGGCCGCGACCGACGCCCTCGAGGCCGAGGCGCTCGCGGCTCCTGGACGCCATCGAGGCGCGCGGGGGAGCGCTGCGGGCCATCGAGCGGGGGGAGATCCAGCGCGAGATCCAGGAGTCGGCCTACCGCTTCCAGCGGGAGGTGGAGGCCGGGCGAGCGCGTCATCGTCGGCGTGAACCGCTTCCAGGATCCGGACGGAGGCTCCGCGCATCGAGACGCTGCGGATCGACCCGAGCGTCGAGCGCGATCAGGTCGAGCGGGTCCGCGCCCTGCGCGCGCGCCGGCCGGCGGGGCCGTGGTGCGCCGCCCTCGACGCGGTCGAAGATCGGGCGCGATCGGGCGCCAACCTCGTCCCGGCCATCGTCGACGCGGTCAGCGCCTGGGCCACGGTGGGGGAGATCGCCGCGCGCCTCCGTGCCGTCTTCGGAGAGCACAAGGAGACCCTGGCCCTCTGAGGCGGCGCGAGCCGGGAGCCGGGAACGTCCCGCGCCCCCGGCCACGAACGTCTACTTGGCCGCCTTCAGGTCGAGAGACCAGCTCTCGTTCCCCCAGGACAGCTTGAGCTTGGCGTCCTTGCCGGCGCTGGCGAGGTCGACGGTGAACACGTCCACCGGGGCCTGCGACCATCTCCTTCTTCAAGGGCGCGCGCACCACTTCCTTGTCCCCGATCTTGGCCTGGTAGTTGCCGATGTACGGCCAGGGGGCGTTCTTCAGGTTCTCGGGCGCCGCCGCGAAGATCGTCACCAGGGGCTGTCCCAGGTCGGTGTTGAGGATCAGGTTGCGGGATCCGTCGACGGGGAGGTGAACGTAGACGGAGTACTTGCCCGCCTTGACGGTCTTGCCGCCGATCAGGAGGTCGGTTTCGGTCGTGAGGGTCGTGACCTGGTCGTCGCCGCTCCGCCACACCCGATCCTCGGAGAGCTTGCTGATGAGGTCGCCGAGGGCGCGGCCCTTCAAGCGCCGGCCGCCCGTAGTCGATGCTCACCTTCTTGCCGTTCACTGTTGCGGACGCCGCGCCTCGCTCGGACGCGGCGAAGGCGAGGGCCGAAGAGACCGCGACGACGGCGGCCACGTGGGTCAAACGCACGCGCATGCTTGGTGCTCCTTTACAAGATTTGACGACTGTCCGCTTCGAAACGTCGGGCCGATGTCAGAGCATCCTGACGAATGCGGCGCGCGGAAGTTCCGTTCCCTTCGGCGTCGATCACTCCGGCGAGTCGAGGGCCTTCTTGAGCAGCGTGTTGACCAGCCCCGGATTCGCCTTTCCGCCCGTCTTCTTCATGACCTGTCCGACGAACCAGCCCAGGGTGCTCGTCTTTCCCTTGCGGTAGGTGGCGACCTGCTCGGGGCTCGCGGCGATCACTTCGTTGATCGCGGCCAGGAGCGGCGCCCTCGTCCGAGACCTGGACGAGCCCCTCGCGGTCCACGATGGCCTTGGGATCGTCCCCGGTCGACCACATCTTCTCGAACACGTCCTTGGCGATCTTGCCGCTGATGGTCCCCGCGTCGATCAAGCGCATCAGGGCCGGCGAGGGCCGAGGGGCCCACGGGGCACGAGCCGACGGGCCGGTCGTCGTCCTTGAGCTTCCGCAGGACCTCGGTCATGACCCAGTTGGACGCGGCCTTGGCGTTCCCGCTCTCCTTCGCCACGGTCTCGAAGTAGTCGGCCACGTCGCGAGACAGGGTCAGGACTCCCGCGTCGTAGTCGGGGATCCCGTACTCGGCCACGAAGCGGCTGCGCTTCGCGGCCGGCAGCTCGGGAAGGGAGGCGCGCACCTCCTCCACCCAGGACGCGGTCACGACCAGGGGCGGCAGGTCGGGCTCGGGGAAGTAGCGGTAGTCGTGGGCCTCTTCCTTCGAGCGCATGGAGGCGGTCTCGGCGCGGTCGGCGTTCCAGAGGCGCGTCTCCTGGACGACCTGCCCCCCGACTCGAGGAGCCGCCACCTGCCGGCCGATCTCGTGGTCGATGGCCCGCGCCACGTTCCGGAAGGAGTTCAGGTTCTTGATCTCGGCGCGGGTGCCCGAAGGCCTCGGTCCCGCGCGCGCGGATCGGAGACGTTGGCGTCGCAGCGCAGCGAGCCCTCCTCCATGTTGCAGTCGGAGACCTCGGCGTAGAGGAGCACGGCCTTGCAGGGCGGTGAGGTAGTCGTGGGCCTCCTCGGCGCTCCGCATGTCGGGGTGGGAGACGATCTCGATGAGGGGCACGCCGCTCCGGTTGAAGTCGACGCCGCTCTTCTCCGCGGACCAGGGGAAGCCCTCGTGGAGGAGCTTGCCCGCGTCTTCCTCCATGTGGATGCGCTGGAGGCGCACGCGCCTGAAGCTCCCGGCCGAAGGGATCTCCACGTACCCCTCGGTCGCGAGCGGCTGCTCGTACTGCGAGATCTGGTAGCCCTTGGGCAGGTCGGGGTAGAAGTAGTTCTTCCGGGCGAAGATCGACGTCGCCTGGACCGTGCAGCCGGTGGCCAGGGCCGCGCGCATGGCGAGGGTCACCGCGTGGCGGTTCAGCACGGGCAGGGCCCCGGGAAGGCCGAGGCAGACGGGGCAGACGTTGGTGTTCGGCTCGTCCCCGAAGTGGTTGCGGCAGCCGCAGAAGAGCTTCGTCTCGGTGAGGAGCTGGCAGTGCACCTCGAGGCCGATGACGGGCTCCCAGCGCGCGAGGACTCCGTCCGTCTTCTCCACCTGCGTCGCCATGGAGGGCGATTCTAGCACTTGACAGAGCGCGGACCGGCCGCTACTCCTGTATGGTGATGAACGCCTCGCGCGGCCGACCGCCATCTCCCCAGGACGCCTTCGAGGAGTTCCAGGCGACGGTCCTCTTCTGCGCCCGCTGCAGGGAGGCGCGCCCCGTCCGCGAGCGCCTCCTCCTCGTCCTCCCGGATGGCGAGCTCCACGAGTACCTGTGTACCGCCTGCGGGTCGTCGGTCGGATCTCGCAAGGTGACGGCGGAGGTGCCCACCCTGGTGCGCTAGCGCCGCCGGGACCGCTAGAATACGGGCGTCCGCGGAAGGAGATCAGGCAAATGGTGGAGAAGAGCGACCTCGGCCGGCTCCTGGAGTACACCATCTGGGCCAACCACCGGGCGCTCCGAGGGGCGGCCCTCCTCACCCCGGACCAGTTTCGTCGTGACATGAAGAGCAGCCACGGCGGCGTGCGGGGCACCTTGACCCACATGATGAGCGCCGAGGCCATCTGGCTCGATCGCTGGAAAGGGCTCTCCGGGTCGCGGATGCTCGACGAGGGGGAGTTCAAGGACGTGGTCGCGCTCAGGGACCGATGGTCCGCCCTCGAGGAGAACAGGAGCGCCTGGTTCCGCAGCCTCAGAAAGGAAGCTGTGACGCAGCCGCTGCGCTACACGAACTTCGAGGGCAAGACCTTCGAGCAGCCCCTGTGGCAGCTCGTGCAGCACGCCGTCAACCACTCGACCTATCACCGCGGGCAGGTCACCACCCTGCTCCGGATCCTCGGCTCGCGCGGTGTGACGACGGACCTCGTGGTCTTTGACCGCGAGAAGAAGGCCAAGAAGACCTGACTGGCGTCGGCTTTGCAGAGAGCCCGATGACCCGCCACGGGTCGGAGAGGTAGGCATGTTGATGGAAGCGCTCTTCTGGCACCGCCTGCAGTTCGCCTTCACGATCATGTACCACTACCTCTTCCCCCAGCTCACGATGGGGCTCGCCCTCGTCATCGTCATCCTGAAGGCGCTGGGATTGCGCACTGGGGAGGCGCGGTGGGACGTGGCCGCTCGCTTCTGGATCCGCATCTTCGGGATCAACTTCGCGGTGGGCGTGGTCACCGGGATCCCGATGGAGTTCCAGTTCGGGACCAACTGGGCCGCCTTCTCGCGTTTCGCGGGCGGCGTCATCGGCCAGACCCTCGGCATGGAGGGGCTTTTCGCGTTCTTCCTCGAGTCCGCTTTCCTGAGCCTGCTGGTCTGGGGCGAGCGCCAAGCTCGGCCGCGTCGGTCACTTCGGAGCGGCGCTGGCGCTGTTCGTCGGGAGCTGGCTGTCGGGCTACTTCATCACCGCGACGAACGCGTTCATGCAGCACCCGGTGGGTCACGAGGTCGCTGCGGACGGCAGGCTGCAGCTCGCCGACTTCTGGGCCCTGCTCCTGAATCCATGGGCCGTCGCCCAATACGCCCACAACATGATCGCGGCCGTCGTCACGGCCTCCTTCGCGGTCGCCGCACTGGGCGCCTACTACACGCTCAAGGGCATTCACCGCGAGGCCGCCGCCACGTTCCTGGGCATCGGCACCGCGGTCGGACTGGTCGCCAGCGTTCTCGTGGCGTTTCCCACCGGGGACCACCAGGCCAAGCTCGTCGCGCGCTTCCAGCCCGTGGCGCTCGCCGCGATGGAGGGACGGTTCGAAGGGGGAGAGATGGCCGAGATCGTCCTGATGGGCCAGCCCAACGTGGCCGAGCGCCGCCTCGACAACCCCATCGTCGTGCCGGGAATCCTCAGCTTCCTGGCGTACGGCACGTTCCATCGCGACGTCGCGGGTCTGGACTCGTTCCCTCAGGACACGTGGCCCGACAACATCGAGCTGCTCTACTACAGCTTCCACATCATGGCCGGACTGGGCACGCTGTTCATCGGGCTCATGGGAATCTCGGCGCTCCTTCAATGGAGGGGGCGCCTCGTGGACCATCGCTGGCTGCTGTGGGCCCTCATGTTGGCGTTTCCCTTTCCCTACATCGCGAACACGGCCGGCTGGATGACCGCGGAGCTGGGCCGGCAACCCTGGCTCGTCTATGGGCTGCTGCGGACGGCCCAGGGAGCGAGCCCCACCGTTCACGGGGGCACGGCCCTCTTCACCCTGCTCGGCTTCTGCGGCCTCTACACCGTGCTCGGCCTGCTGTTCGTGTTCCTCGTCGGCCGCGAGATAGCCCACGGACCGGTGTCCCACGACGAGGTGGCCCATGGTTGAGCTGTGGTACGCGATCGCGGCCCTGTTCCTGGCGGCGTACGCCGTTCTCGACGGCTTCGACCTCGGCGCCGGTGCGCTTCATCTGTTCGTCGCCCGCACCGACGACGAGCGCCGCCGCGTCCTGGGTGCGATCGGCCCCTTCTGGGACGGCAACGAGGTGTTCCTGCTCGCCTCGGGGGGCGTCTTGTTCGTGGCGTTCCCGACGGCGCTCGCCGTGGGGCTGTCGGGCTTCTATCTCGCGATCTTCCTCGTGCTCTGGACGCTGATCCTGCGCGGCATCGCGATAGAGTTTCGCAGCCACGTCGCGGATCCACTCTGGCGAGCGGGATGGGACTTCGTGTTCTCCTTGGCGAGCGGGACGCTGGCGATCCTGTTCGGCGCGGCGCTGGCCAACCTGATCCGAGGCGTTCCGATCGACTCGAAGGGCTGGTTCGCCCTCACCCTGTTCACGCACTTCCGGACGGAGGACCCCGTCGGGATCCTGGACTGGTACACCGTCCTCGTCGGCGTCTTCACCCTCCTGACCCTCGCCGCCCACGGTGGAGCGTTCCTGGTCTGGAAGAGCGAAGGGCGGGTCGAGGAACGGGCCCGGCGCGCATCGCTCGTGTTGTTCGCGTGTGTCACGGCGCTCTGGCCGGCCGTCACCTGGGCCACACGGGTCGCGAGCCCTGATGCCTTCTCGACCGCGCGCGAGCGGCCCCTGGCCTGGCTCGGCGCGGCGGCGGCCACCCTCGGGTTGATCCTCGCGTACCACGGGCTGACGAAGCGCCGATCCCTGGCCGCGTTCCTGGGCTCATGCGCGTTCATCGCGGGGATCCTCGCGGCCACGGCGGCCATGATGTTCCCCGTCCTTCTCCGCGCGACGACCGATCCGGCGCGCTCGTTGACGGCGTATGCCGCGGCATCGCCGGCGGGACCGCTTCGCACGGCGCTCGGCTGGTTCGTCGTCGGCCTTCCGTTGGTGCTCGCGTACTTCACCACGATCTTCCGACTGCACCGGGGGAAGGCGCCGGCACCCCGCGAGGGCGAGGGGTACTGAAGGGCCGAGTCGGCTGGCCCGATCAGGTTGCCGCGAGCCCGGGGAAGCCAGGGTCTCGGTCCGCCAGCCGCTCGCGAAGAGGCCATACCCGACCGTCGCACACCATCTCGGCTCCGTAGATCGCGGTCACGCCTTCTCCGTCGACGAGAAGGCCCCCGAGGGCGCCCCCGTTGGGCACCTCCCGAGGTGCGGTGAGAAGGCAGTAGACCGCTGGCATACCCGCCCGCGTATCCGGCCCCGCGAGCCGGCCGACGCGGAACTGGGCGTCACGGAAGCCGGAGACGGCCAGGGACGTGAGCGGGGTGTGAGCGAACAGCAATAGCCGCACGTCGATGCCATGGCCTGGATCGGCAAGGCGTTGTCTGAGCGCCTCGAGGCGATCGACAAAGACACCGTCCGTCGCTCCCAAGATCCAATTCTCCAGCCACGCGCGCGACCAGGCCAGGGTGATCTCGTCACGATCGTCGCGCACGAAGGTATCGATTCCGGCGGCCTCCAGGTTCGGCGAGGCGTGGACCGCCAGCAGCGAGCCGTTGACCAGCACGGCAGGGCGCGCCTGCTGCTTCAGGAACGCGAACTCGGGGGCGAACTCCGTCGCCACCGCCCGGGCCAATTCCCGGACCTCGGGATCGTTCTCGGGATCCCCCAGGCTGGCGCCGTACGTCAGCGCCACCAGGCGTTCGGAGACGGACATGCCGACCGCTGTCGCGAGGCGCAGCAGAGTGTCGAGGCCGCCGTTCGGAAACCAACGTGCGAGCGGGCGGGTATCCTCATCTCCCGCGGCCAACAGGTCGAAGAGCATGAGCTCGTGGTTCCCCTGGACGAGGAGGACACGCCCCCGCGCGGCCTGAGCCTGCCGGTGCAGGTGCATGAGCAGCCAGAGAACCTCTGCCGGCTTCCGTCCGCCGTCCAGGAGATCGCCGAGGAAGAGAAGGGCCGAGTCGCCGCCCGTCCAGACCGGACCGTCGTCCCCCTCGGTGGCGAACCCGGCCGCTCCCAGCAGCGCCATCAGCGGGTCGTAGTTGCTCTGCACGTCGCCGACGGCCAGGAGTCGGGGGACGCCGCTCACTCGCTCGAGACGACCCTTGGCCCCAACGACAGGCATGGTGGGGGATTATAGCGGTCGCTACTCCTTCGAGTAGCGAAGAGCCGTCTGGACTCCGTCCGGAAGACCGATGATCACGTCGGGGTAGCCCGGCTCCCAGTGAGAGGCCTGCCACGCCCTCGCGCCATCGTCGAACTCGTAGTGCGTGCCTCCTCCGGTGTGCTGCAAGGCCGCACCCCCGTCGAACCAGAACGCGTAGTTCCCCTCGCGGTCCCCGGTGAGCGGGCGCGTCCTCCGATTGGGCGGGCTCGCGACAACGCTCAGGATCCGGATCACCCAGGGGAGCCGTTCGACACGTTCTGCCATCTCTCCTCCTAGCGATCGTTCCGGTAGACCTTCCCGCCCTTCATCACGAAGCGCACCCTCTCGGTGGCGTGGATGTCGGCGAGGGGATCTCCCGGCACCGCGACGACATCGGCTTCCTTCCCGACCTCGAGGGTCCCCAGCGTTTTCTCCAGGCCGAGGAGCGCGGCGCTCGTCGGACCGGTGCGGAGCGCGGCCGCCGGCGTCATCCCGTGGTTCACGAGGAGACCGAACTCCTGGGCGTTCAGCCCATGCGGGCTGACGGCGGAGTCGGTGCCGAAGGCGATCTTCACACCCATCGCGGATCGCGCTCTTGAGGGCGCTTTCGTGGGCCTGCGCCGCGGCGTCGGCCTTGACTCGGATCTCGGGGGGATAGTTGCGCGGACGGCGTCCCGTGTACTCGACGGCCATCGCCGTGGGCACGTAGTAGGTGCCGCGCGCCTTCATCATCCTGAGCCCCTCGTCGTCGAGGAACGATCCGTGCTCGATCGAGTCGATCCCCGCCCGGATGGCGACCTTGGCGCCTTCCGCCCCGTGGGCGTGGGCCGCCGTCCGCTTGCCGAGGCGGTGCGCCTCGTCCACGAGGGCGTCCATCTCGGCCTGGGTGAGCTGCGGCGTGTCGACGGCGTCGGTCAGCGACAGGACGCCCCCGGTGGCGCAGACCTTGATCATGTCGGCGCCGTACTTGAGCTGCATCCGCACGGCGTCGCGGAACTGGTCCGGGCCGCTGGCGATCCCCTCGGCGATCCCGGTTTCGTGGCCGAAGAAGTTGAAGGGAAAGCCTGCGTTGTCGCAGTGGCCGCCCCGCGCGCCGAGGGAATAGGCGGCCACGAGCATCCGGGGCCCGGGCACGACGCCCGCGTTGATGGAGTTCCGCAGGCCCACGTCGATGTAGTCCGAGGCCCCGACGTTGCGCACGGTCGTGAAGCCGGCCATGAGGGTCTTCCGAGCGTACTCCGTGGCCCGGATCGCCTGCTCGGCGACCGTCTGGCGCATGCCGTTCACGGTGTCGGCGTACCAGTTGTCCCCCGACTCCTGGCTCAGGTGGACGTGGGCGTCGATGAAGCCCGGGAGCAGCGTCGCGTCGCCGAGGTCGACCACGGTCGCGCCGGCCGGAATCGCCAGGGAGGCGCCCACCGCCTTGATCTTGGTTCCCTCCACGATGACGACGCCGTTGCTCACCACGGAATCGCTCTTGCCGTCGAAGAGGCGAGCGGCCTTGAGGACCGTGACCTCGGGCGCCGGCTGCGCCCGCGTGACCACGGGCGAGAGTGCCATCGTGGCTGCGACCAGAATCTTGTACTTCATGAAGCCTCCGTGAGTCAGCGAACGCGCATCCTACACCGATCGAGCGCGGAGTTTGACACCGGCGAAACACGGAGGGTAGCCTCCCCGCCGTGTCCGTGACTCCGCTTCATCGACCTCCGATCCGACACCGTCACGCGTCCGACCGCCGCCATGCGCCGCGCCATGGCCGAGGCCGAGGTCGGCGACGACCACTACGGCGAGGATCCGACGGTCAATCGCCTCCAGGACGAGGTCGCGCGCCTCCTCGGGTTCGAGGCGGCGCTCTTCGTCCCCACGGGGACGATGGGGAACGAGATCGCGATCCGGATCCTCACGCGTCCGGGGGACCAGGTGATCGTGGACGAGCGCAGCCACGTGGTCGAATACGAGCTGTCGGGCATGGCCGTCCTCTCGGGGGTCGTGCCGAGGATGGTGCAGGCCCAGGACGGTATCCTGACGCCCGGAATCGTCCGCCGCGCCCTGAAGCCTCCCACGCTCAACCGCGCGGCGGCCTCCCTCCTCGTCATCGAGAACACCCACAACCTCGCCGGCGGCGCGATCACCCCGGCGGAGGGGATGCGGGCCTTGATCGCCGCGGCCCATGACGCCGGGCTGCGCGTCCACGTGGACGGGGCCCGCCTCTGGAACGCGGCCGTGGCCACGGGCGCCCCGTTGTCCGCTCTCGTGGCCGGCGCGGACAGCGTCATGGTCACGCTCTCGAAGGGGCTGTGCTGTCCGGCGGGGTCCCTGCTCGCCTCGTCCCGCGAGCGCATCGAAGAGGCTCGCCGCGTGCGACAGCAGCTGGGCGGCGGGATGCGGCAGGCGGGCGTGCTCGCGGCCGCCGGCCTCGTCGCGCTCGAGACGATGATTCCGCGCCTCGCCGAGGACCACGCCAACGCCCGGCTCCTCGCCGACGCCCTCGTGGGACGCTCCGGTATCGACCTCGTTCCGCCCGAGACCAACATCGTGGTGGCACGTCTGTCGGATCGCACGGCGCCCGAGGCCGCCACGGCGCTCAAGGCGCGCGGCGTCCTGGCCTCGGCGATGGACGCGGAGACGCTCCGGTTCGTCACGCACAACGACGTGAGCCGGGACGATTGCGAGAGAGCGCGGGGGTGTCCTGGCCTCGGTCTTCGGCTAGGCCATCGGGAGGCGGACCATGGTCTTGGGAGCCCAGGCGCTGACGCTGCTTCTCCTCGCCGCCGGGGGCGCCGCGCCCCCGCGCGTGGAGCGGGACGTTCCCGTGGCGATGCGCGACGGCGTGGTTCTCCGCGCCGACGTGCTCCGGCCCGCGGCCCCGGGGCCCTTCGCGGTGCTCGTCTACCGAACCCCGTACGGCAAGAAGGGCGCGCAGGACGACTACACGACCTTCGCGCGGGCCGTCGAACGCGGTTATGCCGTGGTCGTCCAGGACGTGCGCGGGCGCTTCGCATCCGCCGGCGAGTTCGACCCGTACCGGAACGAGGGGCGCGACGGGTTCGACACCATCGAGTGGGCGGCGTCCCAGCCCTGGTCCAACGGGAACGTCGGGACGTTCGGCCTGTCGTATCCCGGCGCCGTGCAGTGGCTGGCCGCCATCGAGTCACCGCCACACCTGAAGGCGATGGTGCCGGCCATGACGTTCGCGACGCCCCGCAACTTCTTCCATTCGGGCGGCCTCTTCGACCTGTCGTGGATCGACGTGGATCTGGAACGACATCGCTCCGAACACTCGCGTCCGCAAGGGACTGCCCGGACCGAGGAACGAGATCGAGGCGGAGGCCATCTGGAAGAAGGACGGGGATCGCATGCGCCGCCATCTCCCCCTGTCGGACCTTCCGGACCTTCGCGAGCGTTGCGCCGTACTACTACGAGTGGCTCGAGCCACCCGGCCGACGACCCGTGGTGGGACTGGTGCGAGCTTCGGGGCAAGTACGACCGTGTCCAGGCCGCGGTCCTCAACCTCTCGGGCTGGCACGACGACGCCTACGGCCCCGACGGCGCCTTCACGAACTTCGCCGGCCTTCGCGAAGCGCGTCGGGGTGACGCGGACCCGCGGACGCGCCTGTTGGTCGGGCCCTGGGTCCACGGCGTCGGCTCCACGCGCGCCACGCGCGCCGGAGACCGCACCTTCGGCGCCGCGGCCGCCATCGACTACGACGAGACCGTCCTCAGGTTCATGGACCGGTACCTGCGCGGCATCGACAACGGGCTGGACCGCGAGAAGCCCGTCCGGGTCTTCGTCATGGGAGAGAACGCCTGGAGGGAGGGCGACACGTGGCCGCTTCCCGGGACGGAGGCCACGATCCCTCTTCCTGTCGGCGGGAGAAGGCGCGTCCCGCACCGGGTCCCTCGTTCGCGATGCCGCGGCGGTGCGGCCGGGATCGCCCTCCTTCGTCTCGGACCCGGCCAATCCGGTGAGCGATCCGTTCTCCGAAAGAGCCGGGGCCCACGACTATCGCGCGCTGACCGAGCGGCCCGACGTCGTCACGTTCGAATCGCCGCCTCTCGAAGCCGACGTGCGGGTCGTCGGTCCGGTCCAAGCCGAGATCTTCCTGTCGGCCGACGCCCCCGACACGGACCTGTGGGTGAAGCTCTACGACGTCGCTCCCGACGGCACGGCCTTCAACCTCATGAGCCCTGGTCTCGACGTCCTGAGGGCCAGCTTTCGGGACGGCAGCCCTCGACGCGCTCGAACCCGGGCAGGTCTACGAGCTTCGCCTCGAGAGCCTCCTGACCGGCAACCAGTTCAAGCAGGGACACCGGATCCGGGTCTGCCTGACCACCGCCTTCCTGCCCCACTTCTCGCAGAGTCTCCACACGGGAGAGTCCGAGACGACGTCTTCGGCCGTGCGCAAGGCCACGATCACGATCCATGCCGGCCCCGACACACCCTCCCGCCTCGTCCTGCCCGTCGTGCCTTAGGGGCCCCGGCCAACCCCGCGCATCGACTAACGAGCGACGCTGGGGCGATGCTATCGTCGCGCCGTGGCGGTGCGAGCGTGAAGCGGGACCTCGGGGCGCTGGCGGAGCGCGAGCACGATGTCGTCATCGTCGGCGGCGGGATCCACGGCGTGGCGGCGGCGTGGGACGCGGCCAGCCGCGGCCTCCGCGTGGCTCTCGTCGAGGCCGAGGACTTCGGCTCCGGCACCTCCTGGAACAGCCTGAAGACGATCCACGGCGGCCTGCGGTACCTCCAGACGCTCGACCTCAAGAGGATGCGCGAGTCGATCCGCGAGCGGCGGACGCTGCTCCGGATCGCCCCGGCGCTCGTGCGCCCGCTGCCCTTCGTCGTCCCGACCTACGGCCATGGGCCCAAGGGACGAGAGGCCCTGGGACTGGGGCTCTGGCTCAACGACGTCGTGAGCAGCGACCGGAACCGGGGCCTGCCGGCCGAGCGACAGATCCCGCACGGGCGCCTCCTCTCGCGCCGGGAGGTGCTCGACCTCTTCCCGGGCGTCCCCGAGGACGGCCTGAACGGCGGCGCGTCGTGGACCGACGCGCAGGTCGAGAGCAGCGAGCGGCTCACCATCGGCTTCGCCCGCGCGGCGGCCGATGCGGGAGCGGTCCTCTGCAACCACCTCGCGGCCGTGGCGTTCCTGCGTCGCGGTGCGGCGGTCACGGGGATCCGGGGGCGCGACAGCCTCGGGGCGGCGAGCTCGAGATCCGGGCGCGCGTCGTCCTGAACGCCGCCGGACCGGGGATGGACGGCGTCCTGGCTCTCGCGAAGGTCGGGCGTCCGGCGACGCCGCTGCTCCGGGCGATGAACCTCGTCTTCGACCGGCAACCTCGTGGCCGGCCACGCGCTGGGCGCCTCGAGCGGCGGGCGGTTCCTGTTCCTGGTGCCCTGGCGGGACCGCTCCATCGTCGGGACGGCCTACTGGCCCGTCGAGTCGCCCGAGGAGGGGGACGTCGCCGCGTTCCTGGAGGAGGTGCGCCGGGCGTATCCCTGGGCGAGCCTCGGGGCGGGAGACGTGTCCCTCGTCCATCGCGGGCTCGTTCCCGGCCACGGCGGCGCCGGCGGTCTGGCCACGCGCCACCAGCTCCTCGACCACGAGGCGCACGACGGTGTCCCCGGCCTCGTCTCGGTGCAGGGCGTCAAGTACACGACCGCGCGCGGCGTCGCCGAGGAGGCGATCGACCTCGTCGCTCCGACGCCTCGGGCGTCCCCCGACGCCCTGCCGCACCGACGCCGTGCCCCTCGCAGCACGCGCGCCCCCTCGAGGGATCGCTCGAGGACCAGGCCGCGCGTCGCCGTGCGCGAGGAGATGGCCCTCACCCTCGGCCGACGCGATCCTCCGGCGCCTCGACCTCGGCACCGCCGGTCCCCCGGCGGCGGCGGACGTGGACGTCGTGGAGGCCGTTCTCGCCGCGGAGCTGGGCTGGAACGCCGACCGTCGCGCCGCCGAGCGGCGCGCCCTGGCAGGGGCCTACGTGAACTCGGGCGCCCAAAGCGGCTAGAATCCTCGGGCTCAGGTCTCGAGTCATGGCGCCCAGCGATCCGTCTCGGCCGAAGGCGGGGCCTGCCCCCGACCTGCAGACGCAGGATCGGACGATCCGCGCCCTGCTCTCCCTCGTCGACGACCTCACGGTCGAGCGCGACGAGGACGGCCTCCTGCGCTCCACCCTCGAGCACGTGGTTCGGACCCTGGGCCTCTCCGGCGGCGTCACCCTCCTGGTCAGCGCACGACGAGGAGCTCGTTCCCGCGGCGGAGTTCCAGTTCCCCCGTGGCGCTCTCGAGCTGGCCGTGGACCTCGCCCAGTCCGCCTTCGAGCAGGGGCAGCCCCTCGTGCGCGAACGTCCCGAAGGGGGCTGGCTCGCCGCGGCCCTCCTCAAGACCCAGCAGCGCCCGCTCGGCGTCCTCGTCCTCTTCGACGCGAGCCCCGACAGCGTTCCCCCCGACCTGGACCTCCTCGAGGCCCTCGGCAAGCAGATCGGCACCGGCCTCGACAACGTGCGCCTCTACGCCGAGCTGCGCGCCTCTTCGCAGCGCGTCGAGGTCCTGAACCGCATCACCTCGACGCTCACCTCGGGCATCGACCTCAAGACCGTCGTCCCCGCCTTCGCCCGCGAGATCGAGGCCCTCCAGTCCTTCGACCGCCTGGCCTGCGGCTTCGTGAACGACACCGGCGACTACATCGAGATCATGGCCCACCCCGAGGACACGTCCTGGGGCCTCGGGAGCGTGCTCCCCGTGGTCGGCAGCGGCCCCGGCTTCGTGGTGCTCAACAACAGGGCCGTCCTCCAGCGCGACCTCGTCCACAGCCACCGCTTCATCGAGGACATGCGCCTGCTCGAGGAGGGCATCCGCTCCTACGTGCTCCTTCCCCTGAACAGCCGCGGGCGGAGCATCGGCGTGCTCGCCCTCGGCTCGGCGCAGAGCGGGGCCTACGACGAGGAGACCCTCGCCCGGCTCCAGCCCCTCGCCGACTCGGTGGCCCTCGCCTTCGAGAACGTGCGCCTCTTCCAGAAGACGCGCGAGCTGTCGATCACCGACGAGGTCACGCCGCTCTACAACTTCCGCTTCTTCCACCAGATCCTCGACCGCGAGCTGAAGCTCGTCGACCGCTACAGGTCGATGCTGTCCCTCCTCTTCCTGGACCTCGACCGCTTCAAGCCCATCAACGACCAGTACGGCCATCTGCGGGGGAGCCGCACCCTGCGCGAGGTCGGCTTCCTGATCCGCGCCGCGGTGCGCGAGACCGACTACCCGGCGCGCTACGGCGGCGACGAGTTCGTCGTCATCCTGCCCCAGACCGACGGGGACGCGGCGCAGGCCCTCGGCCGAGAAGCTCCGCGCGCCTCATCGAGGAGCACACCTTCCTCCAGGAGGAGGGGATCAACGCGCGGATCGGCGCGTCGCTCGGCGATCGCGACCTACCCGATCGAAGCGCGACGAAGGAGTCCCTCATCCGCCTCGCCGACAAGCGCATGTACGGGGACAAGGACGACCGCAAGTCGGGGCGCTGAGGGGAGCCCTCAGCGTCGCCGCGCCGACGCGATGATCATGTACCCCGACGCCCACGGGATGAGCGCGTCCAGGGCCGAGAGCCCCGCGACGAAGGGGTAGATCGCGGAGTAGGCCCGGAACATCTTCGCGTGGCGGGCCACGTCCGAGCCGGTCACCACCATTCCCTTGGTCGAGCCCTTCTTGCCGAGGCGCTCCACGCCCCAGTTGATCGCGGTGTCCACCAGCTCGGAGAAGAAGCGCGAGTAGGTGTGGTGGCTTTCCAGGTCGAAATGGACTGCCAGCAGCTCTCGCAGACGCTCGGCCGTGTAGCCGGGCCGAAGATGACCGTGCTTCTCGTCGGTCTGCCCCAGCGCGTGGCGCACGCGGCGCAGCAGCGTCCGCTTGAGGTGCGGGGTGTTCACGACGAGACGGCCACCCGGCTTCGTGACGCGGCCCAGCTCCGCGACGAAGGCCGCCTCGTCGGGGACGTGCTCGAGCATGTCCACCACGATCGTGCGATCGAACGTCGCGTCGTCGAAGGGAAGCCGCCGGCCATCGGTCTTGTGGACGTCGCTTCCGACGAGGCCGCGGATGGAGGCGACGGCCTCGTCGGTCAGGTCGGCCGACGCCCACTCCCCGCCACCCTCGCGCAGCATCAGGCTGATGACGCCGTTGTCGGAGCCCAGGTCGAGGCACCGAAGCCCCGTCGTGGGCCCCAGCGCCCCGCGGATCTCGGCGAGCTTCCGCTTCTTCAGGACCGAGCGGCGGAAGAGGCCGACGGCCCAGGGCGCTTCAGCCACGCGGCTCGAGCCTCAGGATCACCGGCGAGCCGAAGAGCCGTGTCAGCCCCAACGCCGCGGCCATCCCCTCCAGCGAGCGGGCCAGCCAGGACGCACCCAGGGCGCGGTGCAGGGCCATCGGCAGGAGGAACTGCGGCCGACGCCCCGTCGGGGCGAAGCCCCTGGCCGAGAACGCGCTCACGATCTCGGCGTCGCGGAACACCCTGAACGGGCGCGTGTTCCCCTCGACGCCCTTCTTGAGGCCGAAGAAGAGACCCGCCGCCGCGTTGACGCTTCGCGTCGTGGGGTAGTCCACGACCACGGCGCGTCGCGCCACGCGGGCCAGCTCGGAGACGAGGTCGGGCCACCGCGTGACGTGGGGGAGCAGCCGATAGGCCAGGGCCACGTCGAAGGAGGCGTCGGGGAAGGGGAGGCGCAGCAGGTCGCCGACCTCGAACCGCGCTCGCCTGGCGTCCACCCATGGGGCGACGCGTTGGCGGCAGGCCTCGGCGCTCCCAAGGATCGTCACGTCGTAGCCTGCGTCCACGAGGGGGCCCGTGATCTGCCCATGCCCGCCCCCCACGTCCAGGACCTTCGCCCGCGGCCACCCTCCGAGGAGATCGAGCGTCGTGGCCGACTGGGTCTCCAGGAAGAAGCTCCCGACGCTTCCCGAAAACCGCCGCGCGTAGCCCTCCGACGACGTCTCGACGTCGGCGTCTTCCCGTTCGTTCTCCCGCGCGCCTGTCATCACCGACGGTAGTGTATCCTCCGGCCCGTCATGCCCGTGAGTGAACGCACCCCCGCCACGACGGGCCTCGCCGTCGATGCCGCGCTGCTCACGATGGCGCTCTTCTGGGCGACCAACATGATCGTCCTGAAGACCCTCCTGGCGGCTCTTCCCCCGCCCGCGCTGAGCGCCGCCCGGTTCGTCCTCGTCTCGCTCCTGGCCGTGGCCGTCATGGCCTTTCGGCGCGAGCCCCGGAGCATCGATCGGCGTGACTGGGCGCGGCTCGCCGGGTGCGCGCTCTCGGGGATCACCGTCTACCAGATCCTGTTCATGGAGGGCCTCGAGCGAACCACCGCCTTCACGTCGAACCTCATGCAGGGAACCGAGCCTCTCCTGGCCCTCTTCCTCCTGAGGCTGACGGGGGCGGCCGTCGTTCAGCCGCGACAATGGGGAGGCGTCCTCCTGTCCTTCCTCGGCGCCGTGCTCTTCTTCCTGCAGGACGCGGGTTCCGGCCCGGCCATCGCCTTCGGACGCGGCGACGCGCTGAACCTCGCGAGCGCCGTCGTCTTCGCCACGTACGGGCTGCTCTGTGGACCCCTCTTCCGCCGCTACCCGGGGAGCACGGCCATGGCGTGGACCATGAGTGCCGGCACGCTTCCTCTCTTGCTCTGGGCCTATCCGGTCATGCGCTCGGTCGACTGGGTTCGCCTGGGACCTGTGGTCTGGGGGGAGCTCGTCTTCTCGAGTGTCCTGCCCGTCTATGTGGGCTACTGGATCTGGAACTGGGCCATCGCGCGGAAGGGTTTGGCCCACGCGTCTCTGTACATCTTCGTCGACATCGTCGTGACGGGGGTCTTCGCCTATTTCTTCCTGGGCGAGAGATTTGGCGTCCTCCGCCTCGCCGGCGCCGCGGTCATCCTTCTCGGCGTGCACCTCGCCCGCGCGGGCGAGCCCCCGCACCCGGAGTAGGGGCTAACCCCCCTGCTCCAGCAGCCCGACGAGGGCCCGGTGGAGGTCGGTGTCGGTCAGGATGCCGACGACCGTTCCCGAGACGACGACGGGTAGCGCGCCGTACTTCGTTTCGAGGAGGGTTCGCGCGGCATCCATGAGCGGCACGTCGGCCGCCACGGTGACGGGCTTCTCGATCATGATCCGCGAGACCGTCGTTCCCTCCATCACGCGGTGGAACTCCTCCTCGGAGGCCGCGAGGATCGAGGGCTGCGCCCGCTTCAGGTCCCCTTCGGCCAGGAGCCCCACGAGCGTGCCCTCGAGGACGATCGGGATACGGCGGATGGCGTGACGGCGCATGACCTCGAAGGCCTTCGCGAGGCTCTCCTCCGGGCCGAGGGTCACGGGGTCGCGGCTCATGACGTCGGCCACCGTGAGCTGCCGGAGCCAGGACGGCACGCCTTGGGGGAGCGAGGTTCCGCACTGCGGGCAACGATTCTGCATGGGGAATGCTACCTCGGGTCGCCTTCGGGCTCGACGGGCTCCGGGCCCGCCTCGTCCACGGGTTCCGGCGGCGGCTCTGCGCCGAGCCCCGAGACCTCCCGTTGCACGTACCCCGAGTGCTCCATGAGCCAGAGGATCCGCCTCTGGGCGCGGGCGTGGCGCGCGGGGTCGACGCGCGGGTTGATCCGGCGCGGGTTCGGGATCATCGCCGCGAGGCCCGCGGCCTCGCTCGGCGTCGAGCTCCGCGGCGGACTTGCGGTAGTAGCGCTGCGCCGCCGCCTCGCACCCGTACACGCCGTCCCCCCACTCGATCACGTTCAGGTACAGCTCGAGGATCCGCGCGCTTCGTGAGGTCGTCCTCCAGCCACCGCGTGACGACCACCTCGCGGAGCTTGCGGGTGACGCTCTTCTGCGTGCGTGAAGAACAGGTTCTTGGCGAGCTGCTGCGTGATCGTGCTGCCGCCCCGGGCGAAGCGGCCCTGTCTTCACGTTGGACTCGACCGACTCCTTGATGGCCGTCCCAGTCGATACCCTCGTGGCCGAAGAACTTCGGGTCCTCGTTCGCGATCACGGCGTGCGATCAGGTGGCGCGAGATGCGCGAGAGGGGGACGAAGGTCCGCGCGGACCTCACGGGGCGCTTCGCCGCGCGCGCTTCCTCCTCGCGCTGACGCATCACGCCGGTCTTGCCCGGGTTGGTCTTCGCCAGGGCGCGGACTTCGCCCCGCGAGGGGAGTCCCCAGAGCAGGTAGACGCCGTAGGCGAGGATCGCGGCGACCACCGCGAGGAGGGCCTTCCTCACGCGGGGGAGCATACGTGAAGCTACCATCCGGTTGGTAGCCCTGAGGTCCGCGTCCGCGCTGTGCGCGGCCGAAGGGCGCTATCATCGCTTGTTGCGCCGCCGCCCCGCGCTCCCTCCGAGGAGGACCGTCTCTTGGACCTGACCCTGAGCGAGGAGCAGGAGCTCCTCAAGACGACCGTCCGCGACTTCGCCGAGACCGAGATCCGCCCCCACTCGCGCGAGTGGGACGAGAAGCAGGAGTTTCCCGCGCGAGGTCTTCACGAAGCTCGGCGAGCTGGGGCTCATGGGGGCGACGCTGGCCGGCCGAGTACGGCGGCGCGGGTCTCGCGACCCTGGACTGGGCGCTCGTCCTGGAGGAGCTGGCCCGCGGTCGACGCGGGCGTGGCTCTCTCGGTGGCCGCGCACAACAGCCTCTGCTCGGGGCACATCTACCTCGCGGGGAGCGAGGCGCAGAAGAAGCGCTACCTCGTTCCCCTCGCCAAGGGGGAGAAGGTCGGGTGCTGGGGGCTCACCGAGAACAGCGCCGGCTCCGACGCGGGCGGCACGCGGACGACGGCCGTGCGGGACGGCGCCCACTGGGTCCTGAACGGGTCGAAGACGTTCATCACCAACGGCCGCGTCGCCGACATCGCCGTCGTGATGGCGGTGACCGACAAGACGAAGGGCAAGAAGGGGATCTCGGCCTTCATCGTCGAGCGCGGGACGCCCGGCTTCCGGTCGGGGAAGAAGGAGGACAAGCTCGGCGTGCGCTCCTCCGACACGTCGGAGCTGGTCTTCGAGGACTGCCGCGTGCCCGGCGGAGAACCTCCTCGGGCAGGAGGGGCACGGCTTCATCGACACCCTGAGGATCCTCGACCGCGGGCGCATCGGGATCGCCGCCTGGTCGGTCGGGCATCGCCCAGGCCAGCCTCGAGGCGTCGATGACGCTACGCCCGCGAGCGGAAGCAGTTCGGCCATCGCGATCGCCGAGTTCCAGGCGATCCAGTTCAAGATCGCCGACATGGCCACGAAGGTCGACGCGGCGCGCCTCCTCACCTGGCGGGCGGCCAGCCTCGGCGACGCCGGGAAGGAGCACACGACGGAGTCCTCGATGGCCAAGCTCTTCGCCAGCGAGATCGGCCGGTCGAGGTGGCCCTCGAGGCGGTCCAGATCCACGGCGGCTACGGCTACATCAAGGACTACCCGGTCGAGCGCTACCTGCGCGACTCCAAGCTCGGCACCATCGGCGAGGGCACGAGCGAGGTCCAGCGCCTCGTCATCGCTCGCGAGCTGCTCGGCCTTCGGGGGATGGTCCGGTAGCGAAGGCGGCTCGACGAGCGGTTATCCTTCGATTGCGTGAGCGCGACCCCGATCCAGAGCCTCGTGGACGGCGTCCTCCGGGGGGACGTGCGCGTCGATCGCCCGCGCGATCACCCTCGTCGAGGACGGCCGGCCCGAGGCGCAGGAGCTCCTCTCCGCTCTCTTCCCCACGCCGGACGCGCCCTGGTCGTCGGCGTCACCGGGCCGCCGGGCGCCGGCAAGTCGACGCTCGTCGACCGGCTGACCGCGCACCTCCGGAAGCAGGGCCGGACCGTCGGGATCGTGGCCGTCGACCCGACCTCGCCGTACAGCGGCGGCGCGATCCTCGGCGACCGGATCCGCATGCAGGCCCACGCCCTCGACCCCGGCGTCTTCATCCGCTCCATGGCGACCCGCGGGCACCTGGGCGGCCTCGCCGCCGCCACCGGCCACGTGCTCACCGTGCTGTCGGCCTCCGGGCAAGGACGTGATCCTGGTCGAGACCGTGGGGGTCGGCCAGGACGAGGTCGAGATCGTCGGCACCGCCGACGTGAGCGTCGTGGTGCTCGTGCCCGGGCTCGGCGACGAGGTCCAGGCCCTGAAGGCCGGGATCATGGAGATCGCCGACGTCTTCGTCGTGAACAAGGCCGACCGCGAGGGCGTCGACCGCGTCGTCGCGGAGATCGAGTCGATGCTGTCCCTCGGCCCGCACGACGCGCTCCGGCCCGCGATCGTGAAGACGGTGGCGACCGACGACAGCGGGGTCGGCGCGCTACTCGACGCGATCGACGCCTTCTGCGCCGAAGCGGACCGCAGCGGCCTCCTCGCCCGGAAGAAGCGCGCGCAGCTTCGGCATCAGCTCTCGGAGACGCTCGAGGAACGGCTCATGGGCCTCGCGCGCGAGCGCGTGCTGGTACCGGAGGAGCTGGAACGCATCCTCGACCGCCTCGCCTCCCGGGAGACGGATCCCTACACCGCCGCCGGCGACGTGATCCGGAGGATGGGGCTCTGATGCGCGTCGGCTGGGCGACGGACATCCACCTCGACTTCCTCGACCCGGAGCAGGCTGATGCCTTCTTCGGGCGCGCTGCCGCAGCGGAGGCCGACGCCTGGCTCGTTGCGGGGGACATCGCCGAGGCGGATTCCGTCGCGGATGCCCTCGGGGCGCTGGCCGCTCGGGTGAAGAGGCCGGTCTACTTCGTTCTGGGGAATCACGATTTCTACGGCAGCAGCATCGAGGCCGTGCGCGGGACGATCGCCGCCGCCGCTCGAGAGTCACGGTGGCTTCGGTGGCTGACGGATTCTTCCGTCGTGGAGCTGACCGCCCGCACGGCCCTCGTCGGGCATGATTCGTGGGGGGATGGTCGGCTCGGGAGCGGGCGTCGGTCACGCGTCCTGCTCAACGATTTCTTCGCGATCCGCGAGCTGACGGGGCTCTCCGTCGACAAGCGGTTCGACAGGCTCGCGTCGTTGGGCTCCGAGGCCGCCGACCACTTCCGCCGGGTCCTCCCCGAGGCGCTGGAACGCTTCGATCACGTCCTCCTGGTGACCCATGTTCCGCCGTTTCGCGAAGCCTGCTGGCACGAGGGAAAGATCTCGGGGGACGACTTCCTGCCGCTCTTCGCCTGCGGCGCGGTCGGGGAGGTCCTGATCGAGGCGATGCGGGATCGACCCGACAAGGACCTCACGGTCTTCTGCGGCCACACTCACGGCAAGGGGTACGCCGAGTTGCTCCCCAACCTTCGGATCAAGACCGGAGGAGCTGAGTACGGCAGCCCCGAGGTTCAGGAAATCTTCACCGTCGCGTGAGTCGCGTGAGAGGGGGAGTCCCGTGTTCCTGAAGATCGACCACCTCGGCATCGCCGTGGCCGACCTCGCGGCGGCGGTGAAGGCCTACGAAGCGCTGGGACTGACCGTCGAGGCGACCCACGACGTTCCGACGGAAAAGGTCCGAACGGCCTTTCTTCCGGTGGGGGAGTCGCACCTGGAGCTCCTCGAGCCCACCGACCCCACGTCGGTCATCGCGAAGTTCCTCGAGAAACGGTCGGGTCTCCACCACGTCTGCGTCCTCGTGGACGACATCGAAGGAGCACTTGCCGAGCTCAAGGCGCGGGGAGTCCCGCTGATCGACGAGACACCGCGGGTCGGCGCGGGAGGCTGCCGAGTCGCGTTCGTTCACCCGAGGGGGGCGCAGGGCGTTCTCCTCGAGCTGAAGGAGGCGCCCGTCGTTGCGGGACCCGCAGCGGCCAGCTAGACTCCACCGTCTTCGGGGAAGCGCGAGGTGAGGGCTTGAGCGAGCAGGCGGAGGTCGGGATCATCGGCGGGAGCGGCCTCTACGAGATGGAGGGGTTCGCCGGCGTCCGCGAGGTCGCGGTCGACACGCCGTTCGGCCCGCCGTCAGATGCCCTGGTCGTGGGAACCCTCGAGGGGCGGCGCGTCGCGTTCCTGCCGCGCCACGCCCGCGGGCACCGCATCCTCCCCGGCGAGCTGAACTTCCGCGCCAACATCTTCGCGATGAAGACGCTCGGCGTGGAGCGAATCCTCTCCGTCTCCGCGGTCGGCTCCCTCAAGGAGAAATACGCGCCGCTCCACATGGTCATCCCGGATCAGTTCGTCGACCGGACGACGCAGCGGGCCTCCACGTTCTTCGGCCGCGGTCTCGTCGCCCACGTGGGCTTCGCGCGCCCCTTCTGCGGGCCGCTCTCGAAGGCGATGGCCGCGGCGTGCGCCGCCGCCGGGGCCATGCACCACGTCGGCGGCACCTACGTCTGCATGGAGGGACCCCAGTTCTCGACGCGGGCGGAGTCGGAGCTGTACCGGTCGTGGGGGATGGACATCATCGGCATGACCAACCTGCAGGAGGCGAAGCTGGCCCGCGAGGCGGAGATCTGCTACTCGACGCTGGCGATGGTCACCGACTACGACTGCTGGCATCCCGATCACGACGCGGTGACGGTGGACCAGGTCATCGAGAACCTGGGGAAGAACGCCGCCACGGCCAAGGCCGTGCTTCGCGCGACGCTGCAGCGCCTTCCCGAGGCCCGCGACTGCGAGTGCGCGAGCGCGCTCCGGTTCGCCATCATGACGCGGCCGGAGCTCGTCCCGCCGCAGATCAAGAAGGACCTCGCGCCGATCATCGGCAAGTACATCAAAGGGTGAATGGATGTCCATCCTGGTCGTGGGAAGCGTGGCGTTCGACACCGTGGAGACGCCCTTCGGCAAGGCCGGAGAAGGTCCTCGGGGGCAGCGCCTCGTTCTTCTCGGTGGCGGCGTCGTTCTTCGCCCCGGTGCAGCTCGTCGGCGTGGTGGGCGGCGACTTCGGCGAGAAGGAGCTCGCGGCCTTTCGCGGCCGCGACATCGACCTGGCCGGCCTCGAGCGCATGGAGGGCAAGACGTTCCACTGGCAGGGGAAGTACTCCTACGACCTGAACTCCCGCGACACGATCTGCACCGACCTCAACGTCTTCGAGTTCTTCAAGCCCAAGATCCCCGCCGCCTACCGCAAGGCCGAGCCACGTCTTCCTCGGCAACATCGATCCCGTGCTGCAGCGCGACGTGCTCGAGCAGGTCGAGAAGCCGCGGCTCGTGGCCTGCGACACGATGAACTTCTGGATCTCCGGCAAGGCCGAGGAGCTGAAGAAGACCCTGTCGCGGGTCGACGTCCTGCTCATCAACGACGCCGAGGCGCGCGAGCTCTCGGGCGAGTGGAACGTCGTGAAGGCGGCGCGGGCCATCCGGGCCATGGGGCCGCGCACCCTGGTGGTGAAGAAGGGCGAGCACGGCGTCCTGATGTTCTCCGACAGCGGCTCGCTTCGCCGCGCCCGCCTTTCCGCTCGAGGACGTCTTCGACCCGACCGGCGCCGGCGACACCTTCGCCGGCGGGTTCCTCGGCTACCTGGCGGGCGCCGGCGACTCGAGCGAAGACACGCTGCGCCGCGCCGTCGTCATGGGCAGCACCCTGGCGTCGTTCTGCGTCGAGGCCTTCAGCCTCGACCGCCTGCTGAGGCTGACGCGCGCCGAGATCGACGAGCGCTTCCGCCGATTCAAGCAGCTCACGCACTTCGAAGCGATCTAGCGAGCTATAGGCCGGCACTCAGAAGGAATGGCGGTATTCGGCTCGGACGATGTGCTCGTACCAGACGTCGTGTGAGACGGCTTCGCCAAAACCCACGTAGAAGGAATCGTGGTCGCCGATCGACGTGCGCGCCCCAGCTTGAGATTCACGATGTTGGTGCCGCTGGCGTCGCGCGAACAGCCATTCGGGGTGTCATTCTTGCAACCGACCACAGGCTGGGGGTCTGTCGTCTGGAGGCCTCCGAGGACTTTCCAATCGACCAACTCCACGACCGGTGCGACTTGATGTGGGCACCACGGACCAGCTGGTAGCTGGGACCGAGGCCGTAGAAGAGGACGTTGCCTGCGAACTTGGATAGGGCCGGGGCTCCAAACGCCAGCCCCATGGATCCGCCGATGGGAACCCAGTCCCCGATCTGGTATTCGACGGCCCACCGCTGCGAAAGCCGCTGGTGATACAAGAGAGACGGCTCGATGCTGTAGTGGTGCGTGCCCAGCCCTCGTGAGCCATCACCCGACGGGAAGTAGGTTCTGAGCTGAAGGGTCAGAGAGTGGTTTGTGGAGGCGGCGAGGGCGAGCTTCAATCCGGCTCGAATGTCGCTGATGCCCGACCTCGTTGCAGAATTCGGCAGCTCGTCCTTCTCCTTCTCGAAGGAACCGTCTATGAAGGGCGGGTGGGGCTCGATCCAACGGAATGGGATCTCGGCGAACATCGAGAAACGCCCGACCGGTGCGTATTCCCCCTGTAGGTACGCTTGCTGGAAGTCGACGTTGGTCGATGCGCCGGGAAAGTCCGGACCCGGCACGCCGGGGCCATTGCAGGAGCACTGCGGATAGAAGAATTCCGCCCGATCGGGAACGTCCATGTGGTACCCGGCGTCGACACGAACCCGAAGCCTGGAGCCGACGATCGCATCGTCGACGTAGCCGACCATGCTGCCTTCGATCGGCGGACGGTCGGCGTCGGTGCGCGGTTTGGGCTTGTCCGGCTCTGTCTTTGGCGGCGGGGGTTTGGGCTTGTCCGGATGGGCTTCTGCGGGGAGGGCGGGTTGGCTTGTTGCTGCGGCAGCGCCCTTGCGTGAAGCGACGTCGGCACCAGACCCTCCAAGCCACGGCGAAGCGACGCCGGGCAATTCCCTTCCCGCTGCCGCCGCGACACGTCGGTGGTCTCGCTTGGACTGTCCTGAGCCCGGAGCAAGCGACGGCATGACCGTCGCGAGAAGAAGGAGCGATATCGCGCGCTTCATGGAGTCCTCGCTTTGACTGGCGCAGGGGATCGACTGACGCCCGGTCCATGTCCTTTCGCGCTCGGAAATCCAGTCGCGCAGACCGAGCACGGGGGCCCGCGCAGTCCCAAGCGACGAACTCGGTTTCGCAAGCTCGTCGAACAGGTCCAGGGCCCTATGGTTGAGTTCGGAGGCTTTGCCCAGTTCCTGCAGGTCGGCAAGAGCGAGCGCGAGGTCGTTGTAGAACTGCGCAATTTCCTTCTTGTACTCTCGATTGTCTGGGTCCGCATTGCGCAGCGGCTCGAGAATGTGGATGGCTTCCTCGAAGGCCTTCGCCGCTCGAACGAACTGCTTTCGCGCCCGATAGAGGTTGCCGACATTGTTGTAGACACGTGCCAGGTCCTGGGAGGGGAGGGGATAGCTCCGCGAGTCCCCGGCCGAGGGTGGCTTGCCGGAGGCCAAGGGTTGGAGCAGGGCGACGGCCTGATCGAAGTCCGTCTGGGCCAGATCCAGCGAGCCTGAGTCGTAGCGAAGGATGCCGCGGTTGTAGTAGCTGCGGGCGAGTTCCTGTCGGTAGGCAGAGTTGTCAGGCGCGCCGCTGCTCAGCTCCTGCAGCAGGGCCTGGGCGGCGTTGTACTCTCTTTCGGCGTCCGCTGCGGAATACTGTGGGAGCTTCTGTTTCTTCTTCAAAGAGTCCCTGAAGGTCTCGCCGAGCCAGTTGTGGCAGTAGGCAAGGCTCTCCCGGTATTCGGCCCTCTTGGGTTGGTCTCGTGCGAGCTTGCCGAACTGAGAGATCGCCGCGTTGTATTCCTTCACGGCGTCCTCGTGCATCTCCAGAAGCCGATCGATGTCGCCAAGACGGGAGTGGGCCAGAGCCACCTCTGCGGTGATGGCATCGTTACGAGGCTCCTGGCGCGCGAGGTTCACGTAGAAAGCTCTTCGCCTTGTCCAGGAGTTCGCGGCGGAGCTCTTCTATTTCCGGGGAATCGGGGGCTTCTCGCGACTTCTGGGCGCCGACGGACGACAGGCTCTCGTCAACGGCCTTCTTCGCCAACATCAAGTTCGCTTCGGCGCGAGTCCGCTCTCGGCTGAGACGGGCCGACTGGATCGTCATGGAAATCGCGAGAATGCCGAGGAGCACGACGAAGGCCGATGCGGCGGTCACGCCCGACCGCGTGTCGCTTGACGTACTTTCCGGCGCGGTAGGCCGACGTCCCTTTTCGGGCCTTGACCGGGAGCCCCTCGAGGTAGCGCCGGAGGTCCTCCGAGAGCGCCTCGGCCGAGGCATATCGGCGGAGCGGCTCCTTTCGAAGCGCCATGAGAACGATGTTGTCGAGATCACCTCGCAACCTTCGGCCCAGTCGATCTGGCGTGAGGTCTCGCGCTCGGCTCACCCCTTCGGGCGTGATGACGACAGCCCGGCTGCCGTCTGTCGTGTCCTCCGCCTGCCTGACGATCGTGCTCGGCCTCTCCGGCTCTTGCTCGCAGACGGCCTTCAGCACTTCCATGGGTAGGCGAGTCTTCAAGCGATAGGGTCGATGGCCCGTCAGGAGCTCGTAGAGGAGCACTCCAAGCGAATACACGTCGCTCGCTGTCGTCACCACGTCGCCCCGAGCCTGCTCCGGGCTCGCGTACTCAGGTGTCAAGGCCAGCCCCGTGACCGTCGGCGTCTCAGCCGAGAGCTCGGGGTTCAAGAGCTTGGCGATTCCGAAATCGAGGAGCCGGGGGATACCGTCGGCGGTGACGATGATATTGCTCGGTTTCAGGTCCCGGTGGACGATCAGGTTCCGGTGAGCGTAAGCGACGGCGGAGCAGACTTGCTGGAAGACCTTCAGCCGATCGACGATCGAGAGCCGGTGGCGGTCGCAGTACTCGTGGAGAGGATGGCCCTCGATGTACTCCATGACGAAATAGGGCCGTCCGTCACCGGTCGCTCCACCGTCGAGTAGTCTGGCGACGTTGGGGTGGTCGAGGCTGGCGAGAATCTGTCGCTCACGCCTGAACCTACGGATGACCCCTTCCTCGTCCGGGCCTGTCTTGATGACCTTGATCGCAACGCGTTTCCTGAACTGCTCGTCGGCGCGAGCCGCGAGGTAGACGACTCCCATCCCACCCCGACCCAACTCACGAAGGACCTCGTAGGGGCCGACCCGGATCCCGACAGCCGGACGCGCCGCCTCGACCGTCGCGGTACTCGTCTCGGGTTCTTCGTCCTTTGGGTCCACTGGGACCTCTGGCGCTTAGCGAGGGTCACACCTAGGTGTCTGGAGGCGAGGCCGAGTATAGCGCGACCGATGAGAACGTCGGAGCCGTGCGCCCTCACGCGCGGTGCTGTTCCTGCCCCTCCTCGGCGTCCGCTTCTAGAGCTTGCCCCCGCAGTTCCCGCAGAACTTGGCGCCGGGGGCGACGGCCGCCTGACACTGCGGGCACGCTGGCGGGGAGGAGACCCGCTCCGCAGTTGGCGCAGAACTTCGCACCCTGGGCCGCGGGGGCCTGGCACTTGGGGCAGAGGTTCGCCGTCGCGGCACCGGGAGGCGGCCGCGGGAGCCTGCGTCGACGGCTCCGCGGGCCGACCTTGGGCCGCCATGGCGCCCGCGATCATCTGCGGCATCATCATGCCGATACCCGCGCCGAGGCCAAGGCCGGCCGCGCCGCCGGCCGCGCCGGGGTTCGAGGCGGCGGCCTCGATGCCGCGCGCCGCCTTGAACGCCATGTACTTCTGCATGTCGCCGATCGCGCCCATGCCGGCGCGCTCGTCGATCATCTTCTGGACTTCCTCGGGGGGCGTGATGGCGCCGATGAGGAAGTCCACGAGCTCGAGGCCGTACTTGCCGAAGTCGTCGGCCACGCGCCCCTTCAGGGCGCCCGACAGCTCGTCGTAGTAGCGCGGGAGGTCGAGGATCGTCTTCAGGGTCTCGCCGAGGAGGTCGTTGAGCCGGGCGACGCAGAGGTCGCGCAGGAAGTCGGCGATCGCGTCGGTCGTGAAGACGCCCCGCGTCCCCACGAGCTGCTGGAGGAAGATGTTGGGCTCCGCCACCCGCGTCGAGAAGCGGCCGAACGCGCGGAGGCGCACCATCGAGAGCTCGCTGTCGCGGAAGGTGATCGGCTCCTTGGTGCCCCACTTGAGGTCGGTGAAGGTCTGGCGGCTGATGAAGTAGACCTGGGCCTGGAACGGCGACTTGCCGCCGAAGGCCGCGCCCACGATCGCTGCCCGAGGAGCGGCAGGTTCATCGTCGTGAGGGTGTGGCGTCCCGACGAGAACGTGTCGAGGGCCTTGCCGTCCCGGAAGAAGACGCCCCACTGGTTGTCCTGGACGATGAGCTGCGCGCCCAGCTTGATGTCCGCCGAGCCCGAGGGCGGCTCGCGGTGCACGATCTCGGCGCCGGAGTCGTCGAAGTGCTGGATGATCTCGAGGGCCACGCGAGCCTCCTTACTGGATCCCGGCCAGGATCGGCCTCGCGCTCGGACAGGCGGGCGTCGAGGGCGTCGATCCTGGCGATCATCGCCTTGACGTCGCCGCCGGCCGCCACGATCTCCTCCACGCCCGCGACGAGGCCCAGGTCGAACTCGTAGACGCGCGCCAGCATCGCCTTCGTCGACCTTGACCGGGTCGAAGAAGCCGGAGTAGCCGCGATCGGCGTGGCGGATGCGGGCGATCACCTTGTCGAGGCGCTTGCGCGCCGTTTCGATGTCGTTGATGCCGTCGAGGTTCCCCGAGCGGCTCACGGCCGTCGCCGCCTCGTTCAGCCCCTTCTTGCACGTCTCGAGGCGGTCGGCGAGGTGCTCGCGCTCGAGGCGGTCGGCGTCGCGCCGGAGCTCGCGGTCGCGGTAGCCCGCGAAGCCGGGGATGGCGTTGGCGATCTGCTCGAGGGCGTTTTGGCCCGCTCGGGCCTTGTCCATCAAAGTCATCAGGACCTCGCTACCGAGACTATACGACCCACGGTCCCCGGAGTTCGGTGCGCCGCGGCGCCCCGCTTGGGCTCAGCTGAGGCCGGCGCCCGGCTCGAGCATGGTGTTGACGATCGTCAGGAGCTTGTTGGCCGTGAAGGGCTTGTTGATGTACATGACGGCCCCCGACTCGAACCCTTCGGCCAGGGCCTCGCCTCCGCCCCTGGCGGTGAGGAAGATGACCGGGATGTCCTTCAGGCGGGCGTCTTCCTTGATCTTGCGGCAGACCGTGAAGCCGTCCACCTCCGGCATCATCACGTCGAGGAGAACGAGGTCGAAATCCTTCTCGGCCAGGAGCTTCAACGCCTCGGCACCGCCGCCCGCCCCGGTGACGTCGAAACCCTTCTGCTCGAGGATGGTCTTCTCGAGGTTCAGGATGTTCTCGTCGTCGTCGACGACTAGGATCCTCTTGGCCATCAGCGACCTCCGGGGACGTTCGGGCGGTTCACAAAGGCGCCGGATTCTAGCATGGATTCCATCTCCCAGAGGAAGAACCAGAGCGTCGAGGGAGGCGCCTCGATCGTGGCCAGCGTGCGCGCGCATTTCGAGAGAGCCCTCGCCGCCTCCATCACGGGGCTCACACCCTGCCGATGCCAGGCGTCCAGGTATTCCCGGACCAGGTTTTCGTCTCCGTCGCTCCAGGCGCCCTCGTGGGGCCTCAAGAATCGCCGCGCGAGTGTCCGGCTCGCCTTCGTCTCCGGCCTCCCCGGAGCACCAAGGCCGGCGGCCAGCCGATCGGCCTTCGTGAGCCGACGCTCCAGGAGAGCCAGATAGCGAGTCGCAAGGGGCGGCCGAGGCCGAGGGAGGGCGCGGGCCACGGCACGCGTGAGGGGATGAGTCATGCGCGGATTCGCACGGCCAGGACGTCGCCGACGATCGACGCCGCGCGCGACGTGGCGCCGGGTCCGCCGAGCCGCCGCACCACCTCGGCCAGGTCCTCCCGCATTCGCTGCGCCCGGCCGGCATCCGAGAGCAGCGACAAGGCCTCGGCCGCGACGCCCTCGGCCGTGAAGTCGGCCTGCATCAGCTCCGGGACGACGCGCCTCTCGGCGATGAGATTCACCATCGCGAAATGCGGGACGCGGATGAACGGACGGCCCAGGGCGTAGGTCAACGGGGCGACGCGGTACACCACGACCATCGGTGTTCCCAGGAGGGCGGTCTCGACGGTCACGGTTCCCGACGCGACCAGCGCCAGATCGGCCGCTCCCAGCACCGCGTGGGATTGGCCTCGCACGCAGCGGATCGGGAGGCCGGCGCACCGCGCTTCGACCGCCGCGGCGTCGAGGAGCGGGGCCACCGCCAGGAGGAACTGGGCATCGGGCCTCGCCGCTGCGATCCGGGCCACCGAGTCGAGAAGGGGCGGCAGGTTGTTCGTCAGCTCGGGCCGGCGGCTCCCGGGGAGCAATGCCACGACGGGGCGCTTCGGGTCCAGCCCCTGAGCCGACAGGAACGCGCCCCGATCGAGCGCGGGCTTCACCAGGTCGACCAGGGGATGCCCCACGTGGGTGACCGGAATGCCCTCGCTCCGATAGAGCGACTCTTCGAACGGGAAGATGACCAGCATCCGCGACACCGTCTCGCGAATCGTGCGGATCCGGCCGCGCTTCCACGCCCAGACCTGGGGAGAGACGTAGTAGAGGACCGGGACGCCGCGCCTCTTGAGCTGCGCCGCGAGGCGCAGGTTGAAGTCGGGGTAGTCGATGAGCACAGCGGCGTCCGGCCGTTCCCGATCGAGCGCGTTCACGACCCGCCGGAACGCGGCCCGGATCCGCGGGAGATGGCGTAGCACCTCGAGGAGCCCCACGACGGCCAGCTCCCCGATGTGAGCGAAAAGCCGCGTCCCTTCGCCGGCCAGTCGGTCCCCTCCCACGCCGAAGGACTCGAGGCCGGGAAAGCGGACCCTGAGCTGACGGATCAACTCGGCGGCGTAGAGGTCACCGGAAGGCTCGCCGCACGAGATGAGCAGACGGGGGCTTGCGGACGTCGAGGTCAAGGGGCCAGTATAGACGGTGTCCCGCCGGGGTCGCTCGGAGTGTCCTTGGCTTGAGACAGAGCGGGTGAGAGGCCCTGCCCTGCAACTCTCGGCGAGCAGTATAGTTAGGGCCCCGTCGTCGAAGGAGCCGCGCGGGCACGGCCCTTGCACTGGCTCTTGGCGGGTTCGTCCCTGTTCATAGGGAGGGAGCGATGAAGGCAAGGCGGATGTCCCTGATACTTTCAATGGCGCTGGCGGCGGCGCCGGCCTTGGCCTACGCCGACGGTCACGGTGGCTCCGGGGGGAGTGGTCACAGCGGTGGGGGTGGTCACTCCGGCGGAAATGGCGGAGGCGGACACCCCTCCGGCGGTGGGTCTCATGCCGTGCCCCGCTCGCACGGTTCGGGTGGGTCGACGCCCCAGGGACGTCACCCCCAGGCCGGAACCGGAACGGGGTATCGGTACGGCTACGGGCACGGGCACGGGTACTACGGGCACGGCTACGGCTACGGGCACGGCTACTATCCCTACTACCCGTACTACGGCTACGGCTATGGGTACGGTTATCCCTATTGGGGATGGGGCGGCTCGATCGGGTTCTACTATGGTGGCGGCCCCTACTACGACGGCTACTACGGTGGCGGCTACTCCGACGGCGGCTACTCCGGTGGTGGTGGCGGCGAGTACAGCGCTCCCTACTCGCCCGAACCCGGCAGCGTGAGGCTGCTCGTCGATCCCGAGGAGACGAAGGTCTACGTGGACGGCTACTACTCCGGGATCGTGGACGACTACGACGGCTTCGGGCAGCACCTCGACCTGCCGCCGGGGAAGCACGAGATCGCCCTGCGCCTCGACGGCTACCAGTCGCAGCGCTTCAAGGTCTACGTCTCGCCCGACGACACCCTCAAGATCCACTACACGATGGCCAAGGGCTCGGGCGAAGCGCCCCAGGAGATCGTCGTGGGGGACCCGAGCGCGGAGCAGTACTCGCGCAACGCCCGGCCGCGTCCCGACGACGACCGCATGGCAGCCGATCGCCCGCGGGACGACCGGTACGGAGACGGGCATCCGAGCGATCGTTCCCACGTCCGGCTGGGCACCAACGACCGTCCGCGGTACAAGGACGAGGGCGCGACGCTGCGCCTCCACATAACGCCCGAGGACGCGTCCGTGTACGTCGACGGGCGATTCTACGGCACGGCCCGAGACTCGAGCCGCCTGGATCTCGCCCCCGGCCGTCATCGCGTCGAGGTCGTGCGCCCCGGCTACCACACCTACGACAACGAGATCGAGGTGGGCGGCGACGCTCCGGCGGACGTCGAGGTCACGCTCGAGCGCTGACGCTCGAGCGCCGCTCTATCCGCCCCCGGCAGCGGTGCCGAGGGGCGGCGCGACCGGGGCCGACTTGTAGAGGTCCTGGTAGATCCGCCCGGCGATCCCCGAGGCCAGGTGGCCGTTGCCGCGCCGAACGAACACCACGATGACGACCTCGGGGTTCTCGGCCGGGGCGTAGGAAGCGAACCACCCCAGCTGCGAGCACGACCCCGTCTTTCCGGCGACGACGACATCGGGATCGAACGCGGGCGCCGCGCTTCCCTCGTTCACCGCGGAGATGAACCCGTCGGCCATCCCCGTGGTCACGGTTCCCTCCGGCAGCCTCCATCGCTCCTTGGGAACGAATCCTTCCGCCGGTCCCACCTCCGGCTGGTAGACGATCCCGCCGTTGATGGTGGCCGAGAGCAGGACGGCGAGCTGGACCGCGGACGTCGTGATCCCGGCCGCGTGGCTCGAGAGGTGCCCGACGAACATCGGGGCGACGGACTCGGGGACGCGGCCGGCAGCCTCGCCGGTGAGGTTGATGCCGGAAGGGCTTCCGAGGCCCAGCAGATGCGCGTATTTCTGTATCGTCGCGTAACCGAGCTGCTCGCCGATCGCCTCGAAGTAGGGATTGCACGACACCGCGAGCGCCCGACGCAGGTTCAAGCGGCCGTGTCCCGGCCACGTCCAGCATCCCTTCACGCAGTTGTAGGTCGTGTCGGGAGTGATGGCGCCTTCGCTCAGGCCGGCAATGGCGACGACGATCTTGAAGACGGAGCAGGGCTGGTAGGCGTTGAAGAGCCCGTATTGCGGGTTCACGAGGGCGATCACGCGGCCGGTCTTCGGATCCACCGCCACGACCGAGCCGGCCACGCCGCCGAGGGCGCGCCGGGCGGCCTCGCCGACGGCGACGTCCCGCTGAGAGGCCCCGGGCGGGAGGACCACCGAGGGCAGGATGGGCGCTCGGGTGGGCCGCGTGGGCGAGGTCCGAGCCGTGCGGACGGCGCTCGTCGCCGCTCCAGCCAAGGGGACGAGGGCGATAGAAGCGAGCCAGAGGACTCGCCAGGAGCGGGCGACGTCGGGAAAAAGGCATCGGGCGAAAGAGTAGCATTTGTCTCCGGGCGCTGCCAGCCGCTAGAATCTCTCTCCTTGGAATCGAAGGAGGCCGGAATGATCGCGCGCCGCACGCTCCCTCTCGCTCTCTTCCTCGCTGCTCACGTTGCCGTTCCCTCGGCCTGGGCCGGCCTCGACAAGGAAGCCAAGGCCTGGCTGGAGGGCGTGGCTCCCCTCCTGCTCCCCGACGAGGAGAAGACCTACAAGGATCTCAAGGACAAGGCCGACCGGGAGGAGTTCCAGAAGATCTTCTGGGCCCGGCGCAACCCCAAGGGGCCCGCGGCGACCGACAACTCCTACAAGGCCGACTACGAGAAGGCCAAGGCGGAGGCCGACAAGCGCTACCGGGTGCGCGGCAAGGTGGGCTCCGAGACCGATTGCGGACGTGTCTACATCCTCTTCGGCGAGCCCGCCGAAATCAAGAAGGAGAAGCGGGACGAGGAGGCCGAGCCTGGCATGCGGAGCCCCGAGACGTGGACGTACAAGGGGCCCCGGTTCAAGGGGGGACAGCTCCCGCTCTCCTTCGACGGCGAGTGCTCGGGTGGCGAGACATTCGCCCGGCAGCTCGTCGCCGTCGCCCAGGAGAAAGTGGTGAGCCCCAACATCGGATACAAGGTAGGGCTCCGACGGCCATCTGACGAAGCTCGCCGACCTGCTTCCGAAGCCGACCCCGGCACAGGCCCTCCTCAAGACGCCGCGCCAGGACTTCCCACTGGCGGCGCAGGCCGGGATGGTGCTCCGCGGCAAGGACGGCTCCACGTATATGGGCGGGCTCGTGCGCGCCGAGGCCGCGGGCTTCGCCGCCCAGGACGTCGGAGGCAAGAAGGTGGTGCCCCTCGTGGTCGCGGCTCAGGCCCTGGACGAGGGCGGCAACGTCATGGCGTCCGTCGAGCGCGAGGTCAACGCCCTGGTGGAAGCGGACGGCGGCCTCGTCGCGTCCTTCGGCATATCCCTCAACCCCGGGAAGTACACGATCGGCGTGGCGGCCCTCGAGGCCAAGAGCGGAAAGGGCTCGGCCGCGACGTTTCCCATCGAGATGACGAACTTCAACACCGGCCAGTTCTCGGTCTCCGATCTCCTGGTGCTCCACGACGTCGAGACCGGGGTCAAGTCCGAACCCAAGGCGGCGCTCGATGCGTTCCTGATCGGCGGGACCCAGATCATCCCCCGCTTCACCCACGTCTTCACCAAGGCCGAAAGCGTGGACCTTCTGGCGTTCGCCTACGACGCCCAGGTCGATGCGGCGGGGAAGGCCCAGGTCGTCTCGCAGTTCACGTTGATGAAGGACGGCAAGCGATTCACGGGAAGCGCAGAGCAGGCCTTCGATACACCCGTCGCGACGCCGGAGGCGGGCCCCGTCCCGCTCGCGGACTTCCCCCCGGGGAAGTACATCGTGCAGCTGAGGGTCAGCGACAAGCAGGCCGGCAAGGACGTCTCGAGGGAAGCCACCTTCGAGGTCCGGTAGGCGTCCGCTCCCGGGAGCCTCCCCGGAGGATCAGGCGGCTTTCTTGGCGTCCGTCGTCAGGACTTCGATCGCCTTTTCGAGGACGGCGTCCTTCGAGGGCTGACCCGCCTCCTCGTCGTCCTCGTCCGCGGACGCCACGGGCACGGTCGGCTCCACGCCCTTGCCGTGGATGGCGTTTCCCTTGGGGGAGACGTACTTCGCGACCGTGAGGAGGAGCGCGCCGTCCGGGAGCGGCACGAGCTTCTGCACCGGCGCCCGGCCGAAGGTGCGTTCGCCGACGATCGACGATCGCCCCGCGTCGAGCAGCGCCGCCGCCACGATCTCGCCGGGGCCCGCCGTTCCGCCGTCCACGAGGACCGCCACCGGAAGGTCCCAGACCGATCGGGCCGGGTCGGCGTTCAGCACCTTCTCGTCCACGCGCCGCCCGACGAGCTTGGTCACGACGCCGCCCTTCAGGAAGAGCTCGGCCACCTTGACGCCGCTCTCGGGGGTGCCGTACGCCGCGCCCCGCAGGTCGAGGACCAGGCTCTTGGCGCCGCCCTTCTTCAGCGTCTCGACCTCCGTCGCGACGCTCCTCGGCCGATGCGGGTCGTGAACTCGGCCACCTTGACGTAGCCGGTCCGCCCTCGAGGAGCTTGCCGTGAACGGGCTCGGGGGTCATTCGCTCGCGCACCACCGACACGTCGATCGGATCGCTCCCCTGCGCGCAGGAGGCGCAGCTTGACCGTCGAGCCCGGCGCTCCGCGCAGCAGGCGCTCCCCCTCGGGAACGGTCACCGTCCGGCTGTGGCGCCCGTCGATCGTCTTGATGATGTCGCCCGGCCTTCACGCCCGCCTTGGCCGCGGGCGAGCCGGGTCGCGGCGCGACGACGGCCAGGAACCCGAAGCGGCGTGACAGCACGAGACCGACCTCGGCGTCCGCGTCCTTCAGCGGGCTGCTGGTAGGCCTTGAGCTCCTCGGCGTCGAGGTAGGCGCTGTCGCCGTCGAGGGCCTCGGTCAGCCCCAGCTCGCGCCCCCGCCATGGCCCGGTCGAGGTTGACGGGCTCGACGTAGCGAGTCGAGGACGAGGCGCACGACCTCGTTGAAGATCGTGAGCTGCGCCGTAGCTGGTGTCGCCGAGGACCCGGCCCGAGGAGCGAGCCGAGGGCGATGTAGCCGATGAGGCACGGTGGAGACGAGGGCGACGAAGAGGCGGGCGCGAGCGCTCATGTCCCGATTATCTACGCGTTCGGCTCAGGGCTTCTTCAGCCATTCCAGCGGGGTCCTCCGGCCGGCCCTGGAAGCGCATCTCGAAGTACAGGCCGCGCCCCTCGCAGGCCCGCGCCCGTGGTTCCCAGGCGTCTCCCCGGCCGCCACCTTCTGGCCCACCTGCACCGCCGACCTCCGCCAGGTGGGCGTAGAGCGTGTGGTGCTTGCCGCCGTGGTCGAGGACGACCATGAGGCCGTAGCCCTTGAACCGGTCGGCGAAGACCACCGTGCCCTCGTGGACGGCCGCGACCGGGCGTCTCCGGGGCGGCCTCGATCTCGATGCCGTTCTGGATCGTGTAGGTGTCGAAGCGCGGGTGCTTGCGGCTGCCCGAAGCCGGACCCGCACCTCGCCCGGCGACGGGCCAGGGCAGCGCGCCCCGGAAGGCGCCGAGGGGGACGGCGACGTCGCCCGTCGTCGAGGCCCTGGAGCAGCTCGCGCAGCTTGCGCCTCGACCTCCTCCAGCTCCTCGACGTAGGCGGCGTTCAGCTCCTTCTTCTCGACGAGCGAGGTGAGCAGCTCCGTCTTGCGCTCGCGCTCGGCGTCGAGGCTGCGGCGCGCCTGCTCGAGGCTCGGCCGCGCAGCGCGAGCGCCTCCTGCGTCTTCTGCTCGAGCGTCGGCCTTCGTGGTCGCAAGCGCCGTCAGGTCGGCGCGGAAGCGCGGCCACGCGCTCGTTGTCGCGCCGGGCGAGCGTGGTCACGAAGCGGTAGCCGCGGAAGAAGTCGGAGGGCCGGTCCACCGACAGCAGCATGCGCAGGTAGCGAGATCTCGCCCAGCTTGTAGAGGGCCCGGGCGTGGGCGGCGAGCGGCGGGCCGCGCCGCGGCGAGGGACTCGTCTCGAGCTCCCTGCACCCTGCGCGAGCGTCGCGTCGAGCTGGGCGTTGGTGCGCTGCAGCAGGATCTGGGTCTCGCCGGAGCTGCTCGCCGCGGAGGCGCACCTCGATCTCGAGCCGCTCGACCTCGCCCAGGAGGCTCTTCTCCTGCGCCGCGCAGGCCGCGCGAGCTCGCGCTCCAGGGCCTCGCGTCGCTCGTGGACCTTCTGGAGGCGCTCGTCGCTCCGGCGGGCGCCGGCGATGGCGACGGAGGCGGCGACGGTCCGCGGGGCCCGGCGCCTGAGCCGAGGCCCCCGCGGGCAGGGCGAGCGCCAGGGCGAGGAGGAGGCGCCTTCACATGAGGGGCTTGCCGTCGAGGTCGGCGGGGAGCGGGACGCCCGAGCAGCTTCAGGACCGTCGGCGACGAGGTCCATGATGCTGCGGCGTCGTCGGTGCGCGATCTTGCGGTTCATGAAGAGGACGCCGCCGCTGATCTCGGTGGCGGTGGCGCAGTGGTCGCCGCTCCACTTCCGGTTGTTGTTCTCGACGACCGCGCGGCGGATCCCGCCCAGGGTGTCCTGCCAGCCGACGCGGTAGCCGTCGTTGAAGCCGACCTGGAGGTCGGGCGCGTTCTGGAGGTACTCGCCCTTGTAGATGTCGTCGCGCCGGTAGACGTCGCGCGAAGACGAGCTCGCCGTCTCGGGATCCTTGAGCGGCACGAGCTTCGTGCGCGATCTCTTCCTGGAGGGCCTTGTACTCGGCTCCCGCCGAGACGATGCCCTGTCGCCTCGCGGCCCCGCAGGTTGAAGTAGATCTGGCCGAGGCCCACCGCGTAGGCCTTCGTCTTGCGACCAGTCGACGCCCTCGAAGAACTTCCCGCGGCCGAACAGGTCTTCGAGGTTCTTCTTCGCGCTCTCCTCGCCCGCGAACGACCATGTAGCCGTTCTGCACCAGCCAGGTGTTGAGGTTCACCTCGCGCCGGAAGGAGTGGAAGCCGTGGTCGGACATGACCATGAAGACGGCGTCCTTCGGCACCTTCGGCCCGCAGCCGGCCCACGAGGTCGTCGGCCCGGCGGTAGACCTTCTCGATGGCGTCGCCGTACTTCGCGGCGAGCTCCGCGTCGTACATCGGGTGCTTCGGGTCGATGAGGCGCCACATCATGTGCGAGATGCGGTCGGTCGTCTCGATCGCGGCCACGAAGAGGTCCCAGTCGTCGTGCTTCGAGGTTCTCGAGGATGATCTTCTCGCGGTCGTCCATGGCGCGGTCGGAGTCGTAGAGGAACGCGGCCTCGTCGAGGCGGCCCTCGTTGAGCGGCTTGTCGGCCGACTCGGCCCAGCCGAGGGTCCGGTAGAGGCCGATCTTCTTCGCGAGCTCGGCCGAGAAGCCGTCGGGCTTCGAGATCGGGATCGGCGGATTGCGCGGGTCCAGGTTCACGGGCGAGGCGTAGATCCGCAGCTCCTTGTCGGCCTGGATCACGTAGAACTGGGTCATGCCGTGGACGCTGCACGAGCAGCGTTGAACTTGAAGGTGAGGGGCACCCAGGCGCTCCAGTCGCCGGCCTTCAGGGTCAGCTTCGTGCCCTGGATCTCGATGTCGGCCTGGCCCGAGCCCTCGCTCCAGCGCACCTTCATCGGGACGTTGATGTCCTTGCCCGTCGGCCAGCTCGTCGAGGCGCGCCTTCTCCGCGTCGGAGCAGGCGCGCCGGCCTTCTTCTTCGCCTTGAGCGCCGCCTCCTCCTGCTTGAGGATCGGGTTCTCGGGGCCCTTGAGCAGCGGTCTCGGCGACGCCGCCGTCGAACGAGCAGCGCGCTTCAGGTAGCCGCCGAACTCGCGTGTTGCCCTCCTCGAAGGAGGAGAGGTCGGTGGCCCAGTAGTAGAAGGTGCCCGAGGGTGCGCGCGGATGTCGGGGAGGGGCAGGCCCGCCAGCATCTCGCCGTGGTCGCATCTCCTCGGGCGGGAAGGTCACGGGCACGGTGAGGACGACGGCTCTTGATGCCGTCGCGCCGCGGCGTGCACCCAGAACGACGTGCCGCCGCGGGTCGACTCGATCTTCGGCGGCTTCGTCGGGATGAGGCCCCAGAGGAACTCGGGCGGCTCCTTCCTGACCATGTTGAAGTCGGGGAGGTAGGTGTGCGAGGTCGCGGACGCAGGAAGTCGTAGATGTTGTGCTTGCCCGGGTTCACGCCGGTGGCGAAGCTCGACCAGGCCGTCGGCGACTCCGAGGGCTGGGTGCGAGGCGAGCGTGCGGAAGACGCCCTCGTCGCGCGAGCGCCTTCAGGTTCGGGAGCTTGCCCTCGTCCATGAACTTGCGGGCGAGGGTCGGGTCCATGCCGTCGAAGCCGATGACGAAGACGCGCTGCGGCGCCTTGCGGGCGGGCTTGCTCGCCTTCGGGGCGTGGCCGCAGTGGGCGCCGGCCAGCGCGACGGCACCCAGCGCGGCCATGGTCAGGTATCGGCGGGTCACGGCAAAGTGCATCCAGGTCTCCTCGTCAAGCTGCGAAGGATTTTAGCCGATGGGTCTCGCGAGCCGGTAAGTCCAGCGGGAGCCGCCCAGGGTCCCGGGCTATACTGGCTCGTTCATGCGCTACCTGGGGCTGGACGTGGGCGACGTGCGGATCGGCGTCGCGCTCTCCGACGAGACGGCGACCCTCGCCTCGGGCCTCGACACGATCCGTCGCGTGGGCCCGAGGAAGGACGTCAAGGCGGTCGCGGTCCTCGTCCGCCTCCACGAGGCCGGAGAGCTGGTCGTGGGACTGCCACGACGCCTCGACGGCGAGATCGGGCCCCAGGCGCAGAAGGTGCTGGCCTTCATGGACGAGCTTCGGAGCGCCGTGAAGGTGCCGGTGGTCCCGTGGGATGAGCGCTTCAGCTCCGCCGTGGCGAACCAGGTCCTCATCGAAGGAGACGTGAGCCGCGAGGGGCGCAAGGCCGTGGTGGACAAGGTCTCCGCCATCCTCATCCTCCAGAACTACCTCGACTACCGGAAGCTCGCGGACGCCGAGGCCAGGAAGTCCACGGCGTAGGGCGCCGGCGTGCGCCGCGTCCTCCTTCTCGCCGCTCTCGCCGCGACCCTCTGGCTCGCCTGGGCCCACGAGACCCGCTTCCCCTTGCGAGGCCGGGACGACGCCCCTCTGTCCCTGATCGTGCCGGCGGGCGCCAGCGCCGAGTCCATCGGCCGCCAGCTCCATGCCCTCGGTCTCGTCCGCCATCCCCTCGTCTTTCGGGCCCACGTCTTCTTTCGGGGCGACGGGTCGCGCCTTCGGGCGGGCGAGTACTCCCTCGAGGGGCCGACCTCCCTCGACGACATCGCCGAGATGCTGGTCCGCGGCGAGGTCGTGCGCCACGACGTGACGTTCCCCGAGGGAAAGAGTCTCGACGACATGGCGGCGATCGCGGCCGACCACGGCCTCGACAAGACGGCATTCCTCGCCGCCGCCCGCGACGCGAAGGCCATCCGTGACCTCGACAGCGCCGCCGCGGACCTCGAGGGGTATCTCTTCCCCGACACCTACGACGTGCCCACGCTCCGCCGATCCCGCGGGGGAGTCGCGGCGTCTCGTCGGCCGAATGGTGGAGCGTTTCCGCGCGGTGGCCGTCCCGGAGATGGCGCAGCTCACGGCACGAGGGCTGTCGCTGCGTGAGGCCGTGACCCTCGCCTCGATCGTGGAGCTGGAGACCGCCCAGGCCGACGAGCGGCCGCGCATCGCCGCCGTGTTCCTGAACCGGCTGAAGCTGGGGATGCCTCTCCAGACGGATCCGACCGTGATCTACGCCCTCCGCAAGGCCGGCACGTACGACGGGAACATCCGGAAGAAGGACCTGGGCGTCGACTCGCCCTACAACACGTACAAGCGTCCGGGCCTGCCGCCAGGGCCGATCGCTTCGCCCGGCCGCGAGGCGCTCCAGGCCGTGGCGGCTCCCGCCGACGCCAAGGACCTGTACTTCGTGAGCCGCAACGACGGCACCCACGAGTTCAACGAGACACTGGCCCTTCACGAGCGCGCCGTGGACCGCTACCAGCGCCATCGCGACGCCCCCTCGCCCCGGGGAGAAGAGCTGATGGGCGTTCGAGCGCCGGAAGAGGCGCCGCAGGTTTATGGCGCCGCGCCGCCGGGGCCGTCGGCGGCCTCGGTCCTCGGTCTCGGGATCGTGGCGTTCCTTCTGCTCCTCGCCAACGGCCGCCCGATCGGCGGCGGAGCCGATGTCGGGATGGCCTTCGCCGGGAAGCTTCTCTGCTCGGCCTTGTCGGCGGCCGCTACCGCCGTGCTCTTCGGGCCATCGGCCGGGTCCACCCCGAGGGGGATGCGCGTGGCGCCGCGCTCCTCTTCGCATTCGGCACCAGCGTCTGGGCGACGAGCCAGTCTCTCGGCCCGCAGCCGTTCGGTCTGCTGGCCGTCGCCGTCGCGCTCCTGTTCCTGCTGAAGGGAGGCGACGATCGGGCCTGGGCGGTCGAGCGGGCCTTCCACTCGGACTCGCGGTCGCCGCCTGGCCCGCGAACGCCGCTCTCGCCGCGGTCCTCGCGATCGCCGCCGCAATCCGCTGGCCACGACAGGTCCTCTGGCTCGCGATCTGGGCGGCGCCACCGATCGCCCTCCGGTTCTTCCTCCAGCCATCGCTCCCTGCGGTCTTCACCACGGGCCTCGAGGGGCTCGGGACGGCCGCAGGCGTGGGTCACCTCGGCCTCCTCGTCTCGCCGGCCAAGGGCCTCCTGACCTTCACGCCGCTCGTCGTCGTCGCCTTCGTCGGGCTCTTCCGCGTCTGGCGCGGGGGCGAGCACTGGCTCGCCGCGACCCTCGGCTGCGGGTTCCTCGCGCACGTGGCGCTCGTGGGCTCGACGGCCGGATGGCACGGCGGCGACGGCTGGGGCACCACCACGCTCACCGCGGCCCTGCCCCTTCTGTGCCTCGTCCTGCCCGAAGGGATGAACGGCCTCGGCGTCTTCGGCACCTTGCTGGCTCTCGTTTCCGTAGCTGTGCAAGTACTCGGTGCCTTCGCGAATGACCAGCGCTGGGAGCGCCTCTATCAGCACCCCGCAAAGCCCGGGCATCCAGAGCTCTGGGACGTCACCCACAGCCCGATCCCCTTCTACGCGCGGCGACGCACCGTGATCTTCGCGCTGCCCGGGCTACGCGACGGAAAGCTTTCGATCCGCGAGCACCGCTTCGTGATCGGCGACACGAGCGGCTCGCGCTTCACGTTCGGCGGAGACGATGTGCGCGTGAAGGGCGCCGACGCCACGGCCGACACCATCGAGCTCGTCGGCGGCGCTCGAGTCGAGGGCGAACGACTGAACCTGGCAGCGGCAGGAGACGGCCTCTTCCTGCGCGTCCGCCCCGTCGCCCGCCTTCGCGCCCTCGAACTGCGGATCGCCGGTCGTGGCCGAGGCTCCGTCGCCGTGGAGGAGACGAGCTTCTGGACCCCCGCCCCGCGCCGCAAGGAGTACCCGGTCGCCGGTGACTTCCACCTCCGCCATGCGTATCAGTACCCGGAATCGGGCGGACCCGACCTCCTCCTCACGGTCGGTCACGGCGACGTCTCCCTGACCTCCGTCGCCCTCGTCGCCCCCAGCGACCCCGAGAACCCGCTCCAGCTTCCCTGACTCTTTGGAATCGATCGTGTCGACGGAGCGTTCAACGAGGCTTGACACACACAATGCCACTGTGTAGCTTGTTTGTGTATGCCTAGCAATCTTGCGATCGACGACGAGCTTCTGGAGCGGGCGAAGAGTGTCGGCGGCTACAGGACCAAGCGGGAGACGGTCAACGAGGCCTTGCGAGAATTCATTCAGCGTCGTCAGAGAGTCCAACTCGTGAAACTCTTCGGGAAGGTCGAGTACGACTCGAGCTACGACTACAAGGGAGAACGCCGCCACCGGTGATTCTTCTGGACACTTCAGTCCTGTTCCGCGTCTTCCGCCGCAGACGCATGGGTCCAGCGGAGCGGCAGGTCCAGGCGGTGGTTGCGAAGCTGATGACCGGAGACATACCCCTGGGTCTTCCGGCGATAGTCCTGCAAGAGGTTCTGAGCGGCGTTCGAAGTGAGAGGCAGTTCGCGGACCTGGAGCGGCGCTTGCTCGCCTCGTTTGGCATTGTGCACTCGAGCACACGAGATCACGTCGAGGCCGCGCGGCTCAGAAACAAGTGCCTGGCGGCGGGCGTCTCTCCGTCCGGACCAGACTGTCTGATCGCGGTCACTGCGATTGCCGGCGATCACGAATTGTTCGCGATGGACGACGACTTCCGAGCTCTTGCCAGGCAAGCGCCCCTGAAGCTCTTCAGGGCGAAGGGCGTCGAATAGCGCTGATGCCCATCACGCCGGCGCACCCTGCGGCAGCGTTGCCCCTCCGCGGTTTCCTGGGGCGATTCGGATCGGCGTCGGCGCTCATCATCGGGAGCATGACGCCGGACCTCGCGTATTTCATGCCGTTGAGCGTGCCAAGGTCGACGAGCCACAGCTTGGCGGGACTCTGGTGGTTCTGCCTTCCCGCCGGCCTCGCCTTGTGGGCGACCTACCGCGTCCTCCTGCATCCGTTCATCGCGGCGATGCTCCCGCGGGCCATCTCGCGAAAACTGCAAGTCCCGGGGTCCGTTGAGTGGTCCCCGACAGTGCTCGTCGCTGCGGCGGTTTCAGTCATCGTGGGAGCGGTCACGCATCTGGTCTGGGATTCGTTCACCCACGCCAGCGGGTTCGCTGTCCGCGCCCTGCCGGTGCTGCAGGCGCGGATTCCCGTGGCTGGCTGGTTCCAGCCCCATCTGTTCAAGGTGCTTCAGCACGGCAGCAGCATCGTTGGCGTAGCGGTCCTCGCCGTCATGGCCGTTCGCTGGTACGTTCGGACGCCGATCGACCTGGTGGACGATTCCAGAGCGGTACCCCTGCGGCTGAAGCTGCTGATGCTCGCGACGTTGCTCCTTCCGAGCGTGGCGGTGGCGTTTGGGGTCATCGCGCTGCGAGTCGGCGTCGAGGGCGGGACGCGGCGTGTGTTGCGCCAGTCCCTTGGCTACGCCGTGTTCTCGGCTGGCACGGTCCTCCTCATGGCGTTCGTGCTCGCGGCGTTGGTCTGGCGCATCGCGGACGCGGTCGGGTCGAGAAGCCAGGACCAGAGGAGGTGACGTGTGACCGACTCATCTGTCGTTGAGTCCCAGGCCAGCCCCGCTTTGGTCGCTACGGGATCGAAACCACACGGCGCCACCGGCAAGCACCAGCGCCGCTACCAAGCCCGCGAGCCCTGCCAGGACGCCCAGTCGCGGCGAAATCCCCAACGTGCTCCAGAAATCCATTGTGCCCTCCCGATACCTTGGACACGCGCGGCCCGATCGGGTTCCGCCCGTTGCGGGGCGGCCGGCCTACAATTCCTCTGTGAAGGTCAATGCGGCCTGGCACAAGGAACATCCGATGCCCCCTCGGGCGTCGCCCGATCAACGCGTGAGGTGGCACCTCGCTCACGCCAAGTGTCGTCCTGCAGGCGTGACGCTGCTCCTCTTGTCGTGCTCCGGACTCCTGGCCTGCGGCCGAGAATCGCCGACGCAACCCGAGGTGCCGGCTGATTCCTTCGTCGCGCTCACGATCTCGGACATTCGGGAGATGCCGTTCCACGGTCGCGGCGGTCCGGGCTCGGAGCCCATGTCCATCACGTTTCGGTGGACGGTGGTGCTGGCGACGGCGATGGGTCCCGGCGCGACCGTTCGGGCGATCCGCGCCGACCTGCGCGAGCCCGGATCCGGGACCTCGCTCGACGTCCCGGAGCCGAGGCTTCCTCCCGACCACTCCGTACGCCCGGGCGCGCCCCTCGAGATCCAGTGCGGCACGAGTGGGTTCTTCAACTCGGCCCTCTATCCGGGGAAATGGAGGGCCCATGTCTTCGTCGACATCGCTCATCACAGCGGGAGAGTCGAGACCCTTCAGGCGGCCTTTTCGTTCCGGTAGGAGATCAGGCTGCCGAGCTCGTTCGGCCGCCTACTGGCGCCGGGTCGTGCCCTCGCCCCACTTGAGCTTGGTGCGGAGGACCTCGTAGTAGTCGCGGCCGCGGGCCTTCACGAGCCGCAGCGAGCGGGGGCTGCGGGTCACGACGACGGTGTCCTGGCTCGACAGCGGGAAGCCGCGCTGGCCGTCGAAGGTCACCTGGACCTCGACGTCGCGCTCGGCGCGCAGGCGGACCTCCACGATGGAATCGTCGGTCACCACCAGGGGCCGGTTCGTGAGCATGTGGGGGCAGATCGGCGTGAGCACCACCGCCGGAAGGGCGGGGTGGAGGATCGGGCCCGCCCGCGGCGAGGTTGTAGGCGGTCGAGCCCGTGGGGGACGAGACGATCAGGCCGTCGGCGCGGAAGGCCGAGACGAACAGGCCGTCGACGGTCACGTCCAGCTCGATGATCCGCGACAGGCCGGCCTTCGTGATGACCACGTCGTTCAGGACGTCGCCCGACTCGTCGGGTCTCGCCCTCGCGGCGGACCACCGCGTGGAGCATGCGCCGCTCCTCGTACTCGTACTGGTCGTCGAGGACGCCCTGGAGGGTCGGGTAGAGCTCCGACGAGGGCGATCTCGGTGAGGAAGCCGAGGCTGCCGAAGTTCACGCCGAGGACAGGCACGCTGCGGCGGGCGAGGGCGTGGCTCGACGGCAGGAGCGTGCCGTCGCCGCCGAGCACCACGAGCGCGTCGGCGCGCGCGGCCACCTCCTGCCCGTCGGCGACGACGGCAGCCCGATCCCGCCGGCGCCGTCGACGAGCGCCGCGGTCCGTCGCTCGAGGCAGACCTCCACGGACCGTTCGTCGCAGCCAGGCGACGAGGCCGCGCCAGGGCCTCGGCGGCTTCGGCCAGGTCCGGCCGCGCCCAGATGCCGATGGTCATCATGGCGCTGGGGCCACCGCCGCCGTCATCATCGCGTCGAACGCTTCGGCTCGCAGGGAAGGACCCTCGCGCACCAGATGGAGGAAGAACTCGCGGTTCCCCTCGGTCCCCGTGATGGGCGAGGCGCAGGCGCCGCGCACCGCGTAGGCCATCTCGCGCTCGGCGGCCCAGGCCACGTCGCGGAGGGCCTGCAGGTGCAGCGCCGCGTCGCGCACGATGCCGCCCCGGCCCACCTGGAAGCGCCCCACCTCGAACTGCGGCTTCACGAGGACGACGGCGTCGGCGCCCGGCGCGAGAACGGAGCGCAGCGCGCGGCAGGATCTTCACGCGCCGAGATGAAGGAGACGTCCACGGTGCCGAGGCCGCAGGGCTCCGGGATCTCCGGTGGGAGAGGTTGCGCGCGTTGACGCCGTCGATCACGACGACGCGCGGGTCCGCCGGAGCCGCTCGTGGAGCTGGCCGCGGCCCACGTCCACCGCGTAGACCCGCGCGGCGCCCCGCTCGAGGAGCGTCTCGGTGAAGCCGCCGGTGGACGCGCCCACGTCGACGGCCACTCGGCCCGCGGGGATCGACGCCGAACGCGTCGAGGGCGCCCGCCAGCTTCATGGCGCCGCGGCCCACGTGTTCGGGCCCGGCGATCGACCTCGACGACGGCGCCGTCTCGCACCGCCGCCCCGGGCTTGACGGCCGCCTCGCCGTCGACGCGCACGCGCCCCGCCATCACGAGGGCCTGGGCCTTCTCGCGCGACTCGGCGAGGCCGTGGTCGGCGAGCCAGACGTCGAGGCGGGGCCGCACGTTCGGTGGCAGGGAGCTCATCCTCGTCTCGCGACGATGCGCTCGGCGATCCCGGCGAGGAGCGCCCCGCGGCCACCCATGGGGGCGACGCGCCTCCCGGGCCTCGGCCAGCAGGTCGTTGGCCATCGCCTCGCGCTCGTGCGAGGCCGTGGACGCTCACGTAGGTCGCCTTGTGCGCCGCCGCGTCCTTGCCCGCGGTCTTGCCCGAGCTGCTCCGCGCCTTCGGTGGCGTCGAGCACGTCGTCCACGACCTGGAAGGCGAGGCCGATGGCCGCGGCGTAGCGGGCGAGAGCGCGCTCGTCGTCGTCCGCCCGGCGCCCCCCAGGATCGCGCCGCCGCGCACGCAGCGCCGAGCAGGAGCGCTCCGGTCTTGGCCCGGTGCAGGCGCTCGAGGGTCGCGGCATCGATCGCCTTTCCTTCCGACTCGAGGTCCTCCACCTGGCCGCCGATGAGCCCCGTCGTTCCGCAGGCCTCGCCGAGGAGCGCCGCAGCGGCGATGCGCCGCCGCAGCCGGGTCTCGTCCATCCCCTCGGGCCCTCGGCCAGCAGGTGGAACGCGCGCGTCAGGAGCGCGTCGCCGGCCAGGATCGCGATGGCCTCGCCGAAGACCTTGTGCGACGTCGGCTTGCCGCGGCGCAGGTCGTCGTTGTCCATCGCCGGCAGGTCGTCGTGGATCAGGCTGTAGGTGTGGATCATCTCCACGGCGCAGGCGAGCGGCATCAGGTCCGTCGCGTCGCCCCCGACCGCCTCTCCCGCGGCGAGGACGAGGATCGGCCGGATGCGCTTGCCCCCGGCGAAGAGGCTGTAGCGCACCGCGCGGTGGATCGTCTCGGGCCAGGCCGGGTCGGGGGGCAGGGCGCGGTCGAGGGCCTCGTCCACCGCGAGCGCGGCGCTCCTCGAGGGCCGGACGCGAGGGCCCTCCGCCGACGGCGCTTCCGACAGCTCAGGAGCGGACGTCGTCGTCCTCCTTCTCCCGCTGCAGCGCGAACGGCTTGGTCTCGGGCGCGCCCTCGGCATCCCGCACGACGTCTCCCCGCGCGTCCTTCAGGAGCATCTCGATCTTGCCCTCGGCCTCTTCGAGCTTGCCGTGACACAGGCGCGAGAGCTGGATCCCCTCCTCGTAGAGCTTCAGGGACTCCTCGAGGGACAGCTCGCCCTTCTCGAGGCGCTGCACGATCTCCTCGAGCTGCTTGAGGGCGTCTCGAAGCTCGGGGCTTCGGTCGTCTTCACGCGCTCTCCTTGCCGGTGACGGTGGCGCCCAGCGCGCCGCTGTGGAGGCGCACCCGGAGGGCGTCGCCCACCGCGACCTCGTCCGCCGAACGCACGAGGCGTCGCTGCCGGGCGTCCCAGACGAGGGCGTAGCCGCGCGAGAGCACCGCCAGCGGCGAGAGGCTGTCGAGCCTCGCGGCCAGCTCGGCCAGCGTCGCGCGCCGCCGCTCGACGGCGCGCCCGCCCAGGGCCGACAGGCGCTCCGCCTGACGGGACACGCGCTCGCGACGCGCTGGCGATCTGCCGCTCCCAGCGGAAGGCCTCGAGCCGCTGGGCATCGCGGCGGAAGCGGTCGCGCGCGCGCTCCACCTGGCGGCCGAGGCCCGTCTCCGACGCGCCGCACGAGGTCGTCGACGCGCTGGGCGTGGGTGCGCAGCCGGCCGCGCTCGGCCGCGAAGACGCGGTGGGACGTGACCGCCAGGACGCGCGCGCGCACGCGCGCGAGGCGAAGCGAAAGGGCCGAGCGCAGGTGCTGCCGAGGGCGTCGAGCTGCGCTTCGAGATCGTCCTTGGCCTGCACGACCCGCTCGGCGGCCGCCGACGGCGTGGGCGCGCGCAGGTCGGCCACGAAGTCGGCGATGGTGAAGTCGGTCTCGTGGCCCACGGCCGAGATCGTCGGGAGGCGCCGACGCGGCGAGGGCGCGCGCCACGATCTCCTCGTTGAAGGGCCAGAGGTCCTCGAGGCTGCCGCCGCCGCGCGCCACGATCAGCACGTCGAGGCCCGGCGACCTCGTTCAGGGCCCGGATCCCCCGGACGATCTCGCCCGCCGCCTCGGGCCCCTGCACCCGCGCGGGATAGAGGAGCACCTCGAGGTTGCGTAGCGCGATCGCAGGACGCGGAGGATGTCCTGCACGACGGCTCCGGTGGGGGAGGTGACGACGCCGATCCGCCGCGGCAGCATCGGGCAGCGGCCGCTTGCGCTTCGGATCGAAGAGCCCCTCCTTGTCCAGCCGCTCCTTGAGCTCCTCGAAGGCCTGCTGCAGCGAGCCCTTGCCGAGGGGCTCGAGCACCTGCACCGAGATCTGGTACTCGCCTCGCGGCGGGATAGAGCCGGACGCCGCCGCGGGCCAGGACCTTCATCCCGTCCTTCGGCCGGAACTTGATGAGCCGGGTCTGGGTCTTCCAGACCACGGCGCGGATCTGGGCCCCTTCGTCCTTCAGCGAGAAGTACCAGTGGCCGGAGCCGGCGATCTTGAGGTTCGAGACCTCGCCCTCGACCCACACGTCGAAGAACTCGGTCTCGAGGACGCCCTGGATGCGCGCCGTCAGCTCGCTGACCGTGAAGGCGCGCCGCCGCGCGGGTCGCGCCTCGCTCGCCGCTCCGAAGTCGAGCCCCTTCTGCTCCATGGATGGTAGGGGGCATTGTACAGCGGCTGAAGCGCGCTACCGGACCGAACGAAGGACGTGGCGCCCCGCGGGATGAAAGGAATGGTCGCGGGGCGCCGGTGCGCTATGTATGAATGCAGAAGAAATTGGGGCGCAGGGTCCGGCCTGACCCGTGCGCCCCGGTACGAAAGGGTGTCCTCGACGCTTACTTCTTGTCGTTCGCCTTCGGAGCCTCCGCCTTCGGGGCCTCGGTCTTCGAAGCGTCGGACTTCGTCGCCGTCGCCGTGGCGGTCTTCACCGGAGCGGCCGGCTTCGCCTGGGCGACGGGAACGGACTTGATCTCGGTTGCGGACTTCGGAGCGCCCGTCGCGTCCACGGCGTAGTGGATCGACACCTTGTCGCCGGCCTTGACCGACTTGAGGCTCTCGAGCGCCTTCCCCTCCGCGGGCCACGTCAGGCTTTCGCCCTTGTCGTTCTTGAAGGTCACGGTCTTCTTCTCGGCGTCGGCCGAGACGATCTCGGCGGCCACCGCGTGCTGCGCCACCACGTGCTTCGTCGAGTGCTTCGCAGGCGCCTTGGGCGCCTCCTTCGCCGCGTCCTGGGCGAAGGCCAGGCTGCCGGCGGCGAAGACGAGCGACAGGACCAGAGCGGACTTCTTCATGAGTTCAATATCTCCCTTGTTCCCTTTATGAAACGTCCGGGTCGATAACGACCCTTCGCCCATCCCCATGAGCAAGGACGATGCCGCGCCGCTGCGGAGAGCCGCAATGCGCAGTAAATAGTTGATTCGACTAACGATAGTCGTCAGGGGGCGTCGGGTAGGCCACGAGGCCGAGAGCTAAGCCTCGCCCTCGCTTGCACCTTTCCGTTCAGTGCCTGCCCCTTCTGGTGCACCCTGCATCTTCTCCAGGCGGTACTGGAGCGTGCGGCGCGAGAGCCCGAGAAGTCGCGCGGCGCGGGAGACGTTCCCCGCCGTCTTCTCGAGGGCCTTGGCGATGAGGGCCCGCTCGACGCCCTCGAGGTCGATGCCGGCTTCGGGAATCTCGAGGGTCGCGGGTCCGCGCCCCCGGTGGGTGATTCCGGCGCGGACGGCGGGCGGCAGGTCCGCGGGCTGGATCACGTCGCCTTCGGCCAGCAGCAGCGAACGCTCGATCACCGCCTCGAGCTCACGGACGTTTCCCGGCCAATCGTAGTTGACGAGGATCTTGAGGGCCTCCTCGCTCACGCTGCGCTTGCGATCGCCCCCGCCGTGCTTGTCGACGAAGTGCTCGACCAGCAGGGGAACGTCGGTGCGCCGCTCGCGCAGGGGCGGCAGCGCGATCGTGATGACGTTCAGCCGGTAGTAGAGGTCCTCGCGGAAGCGTCCCTCGCGCACCGCGGACTCCAGGTCGTGGTTCGTCGCCGCGACGATGCGCACGTCCACCTTGACCCGCTCGGTCCCTCCGACACGCAGGATCTCCCGCTCCTGGAGGGTGCGGAGGAGCTTCACCTGGAGGTCGCGCTTCAGGTCGCCGACTTCGTCCAGGAAGAGAGTCGAGCCGCTCGCCTGCTCGAAGAGGCCGATCTTGCGCGACTCGGCCCCGGTGAAGGCGCCCTTCTCGTGGCCGAACAGCTCGGCCTCGAGGATGCTCTCGGGGAGCGCCGCAACGTTGACGGCGTAGAAGGGGCGCTGCTTCCGCTCGCTCTCCTGGTGGAGCGCCCGCGCGATCAGCTCCTTGCCGGTGCCGCTCTCGCCGTAGATGAGGACCGTCGACGTCGAGGCCGCCACCTTGTGGACGATGCGGAAGACGTCCTGCATCGAGCCGTGGGTGCCCACGATGTTCTCGAGGCGGAACCGGTCCCGGAGCTGCTCCTTCAGCAGCCGGTTCTCGCGGACGAGGCGGCTCCGCTCCATCGCCCTTGCCGAGGACCACGAGCAGCTCGTCCTTCTCCAGCGGCTTCGTGAGGTAGTCGAAGGCCCCCTTGCGCATCGCGTCGACCGCGCTGCCGATGCTGCCGTGGGCCGTCATCAGGATCACGCAGAGGCCGGGCTGGGCCTTGAGGAGCGCCGGCGAGGAGGTCGATGCCGCTCATGTCGGGCATCTTGAGGTCGGTCAGCACCACGTCGAAGGCCTGGTCCCGGAGCGTCTGGAGGGCGTGCCGGCCGTTGCGGGCCGAGACGCTCTCGTACCCCTCCGATTCCAGGATCATCTGGAGGATGTCCCGCTGGTGCTTCTCGTCGTCGACGATGAGGACGCGCCCCTTCACGAGGCCACGGCCACGGGCGCCGGCTCGGGGGCCGGCCGCGTCGCGAACGGAAGGACGATGCGCGCCGTGGTGCCGTGGCCGGGCTCGCTCTCGAGGGAGATCGAGCCCCCGTGGTCCTCCACGATCTTGCGGGTGAGCGCCAGGCCCAGCCCGAGCCCTGTGTCCTTCGTGGAGAAGTAGGGCTCGAATGCCGTCCGGATCTGGTCCGCGCTCATCCCCTGGCCGTCGTCGGCCACCTCGATCTGCAGCGATTCCGTTCCCGGCGTCCGCTTCACCGAGGCCGTGAGCACGCCGCCGCCGGGCATCGCGTCGACGGCGTTGATCATCAGGTTCAGGAAGCAGGTCTTCAGGAGGTCGGCGTCCGCGACGAGGGTGGGGAGGCTCGCCTCGACCTCGACCGTCAGGGCAATCCCCTGATCGCGCGCCTTGTGGTCCACGAGGGCGGCGACTCCCTCGAGGATCTCCCCGACGGAGCAGGGTCGCGGGTCCAGGCGCATCGGCTTGCCGAAGGAGAGGAAGTCGCCCACGAGGCGGTTCAGGCGGCTGATCTCCGACTTCATGTTCCGGAGGATCTTGTCGAAGCTCTCGCGGCGCGGCGCATCCTCCGGCGCGAGCTTCTCCCGCATGTGGTCGATCGAGAGGTTCATGAAGTTCAGCGGGTTGCGGATCTCGTGGGCCACCGCCGCCGCGAGGCGCCCCATGGCCGTCGAGCGTTCGGCGAAGTACAGCCGCTCCTCGAGGCGCCGGTTCTCCCGGAGCCTCTCCACCATCTCGTTGAAGGTGCGGGAAAGGCTGCCGATCTCGTCTCCCCCTCCGCGGGGCACCTGCACCGAGAGGTCTCCGGCGGCGACCCCCCGGGCCGCGTGGGTCAGGTCCTGGAGGGGGCGGCTGAAGGACGAGGAGAGAAAGAGCGAGACCAGGATGCCGAAGCCGAAGACCGCCGAGCGTCGCGATGAGACGGTTGACCAGGGCGGCGTTGGAGAGGTTGGAGAAGTCGTCGAGGATGCGGGTGATGAGAACGAACCCGACGCGCCGGTCTCCCACGACGATGGGGATGGTCAGGGTGGAGGTCCGCTGGCTTCCGGGCGGTCCCGATTCCTCGCCGAGCACGCCCCGGATGACGTACTCCTTCGGCCCCTTCTTCTTGGCGCGCACCAGGCGCTTGCCCACGTTCTCGGGGTTGGTGGAGGCCTGGACCTCGTCGGCGGCGTCGGCGATGGACACGTCCTTCACGCCCAGCTGCGTCAGCTTCTCGGCGTAGGCCTTCAGCACCACCTGGGGATCCCCCTCGGCCGTGGGCTGCTCCTGGGCGATCTCGATCGTCGTCGAGAGGTCCTCGGTGTAGGCGCGGACCTGGGACAGGAGCTGCCGCTCGCTGTAGAGGTGGAGGAGGAAGAGGCTCGAAACGGAGAGCAGCGAGCAGCGACATCATCATCAACAGGAGCTTCGTCTTGATGCCGAGGTCCCGAAGCCGATGAGCGGCCGCCGCGAACGAGGCCATGCCGCCAGTCTAGTGCCGCGCCGACGACTCCCGCAACGCCGAGACCGGCGGAGCCGGATGCTATACTTCGAAGCTGTCTGACTTCCCGGGGGGCCGCTCCCGGTCCCCCTCCTGGAGGAGGTAAGGGCGAGAGCTATGGCCACCACTGAGGCGCTCCCGAAAAAGCGCGAGGTCATCGACAAGGCCGTCATCCGGTTCTGCGGCGATTCGGGCGACGGCATGCAGATCACCGGAAGCCAGTTCACCAACACGGTCGCGCTGTACGGAAACGACCTTTCGACCTTTCCCGACTATCCCGCCGAGATCCGCGCCCCCGCCGGCACGCTTCCCGGCGTCAGCGGCTTCCAGCTCCACTTCTCCTCCACGCGACATCTACACCCCGGGAGACTCGGTCGACGTCCTCATCGCCATGAACCCCGCCGCCCTCCGGATGAACGTGGCGGACCTCCGGACCAACGGCATCCTCATCCTGAACACCGACAACTTCCGCGAGCAGGACCTGAAGAAGGCCCAGATGGCCGTCAACCCCCTCGAGGACCACTCCCTCGACGCCTACCGGCTCTTCCCCGTGGAGCTCACCAAGCTCACGCGCCTCGCCCTCACCGACCTCGGGCTCGACGCCAAGAGCATGGACCGCTGCAAGAACTTCTTCGCCCTCGGGATGTGCTACTGGCTCTACAACCGGACGATGGACGCCACGTACAAGTGGCTCGACGAGAAGTTCGGCAAGAAGCCCGTGCTGGCCGAGGCCAACAAGCGCGCCATGAAGGCGGGGTATTCGTACTGCGAGGCCACCGAGGCCTTCCAGACGAGCTACGAGATCCCGCCGGCGCGGCTCTCCCCGGGGACCTACCGGAACATCAGCGGCAACGCCGCCCTGGCCCTGGGCCTCGTCGCGGCCTCGCGGCGCTCGGGCCTCACGCTCTTCCAGGGCTCGTACCCCATCACCCCCGCGTCCGACATCCTCCACGAGCTGTCGATGTACAAGGACTTCGGGGTCATCACGTTCCAGGCCGAGGACGAGATCGCCGCCATGACGTCGGCGATCGGCGCGTCCTACGCCGGCTGCCTCGCCATCACGACGACCTCGGGCCCGGGGATGGCCCTCAAGATGGAGGCCATCGGCCTCGCGATCGCCACCGAGATCCCGGTGGTCATCGTCGACGTCCAGCGGGGCGGGCCCTCCACGGGTCTGCCCACGAAGACGGAGCAGGCCGACCTGTTCCAGGCTCTCTACGGCCGCAACTCCGAGGCGCCCGTCCCGGTTCTCGCCGCGGCCACGCCGGGAGACTGCTTCTGGATCGCCCTCGAGGCGAGCCGCATCGCCCTCAAGTACATGGTGCCGGTGATCGTGCTGTCCGACGGCTACCTCGCCAACGGCGCCGAGCCGTGGAAGATCCCGACCCTCGAGGAGCTGCCGGAGTTCCCGGTGACCTTCCGCACGGATCCCGAGGGCTTCATACCCTACGCCAGGGATCCCGTGACGCTGGCCCGCCCCTGGGCCATTCCGGGGACGCCCGGCCTGGAGCATCGGATCGGCGGCCTCGAGAAGGAGGACGGCAGCGGCAACGTGAACTACGAGCCCTGAACCACGAGAAGATGGTCCGCATTCGCGCCGCGAAGGTGGAGGCCGTCGTCAACGACGTGCCCGACGCGGTCCCGAACGGCGACCTCGAGGGCGACCTGCTGATCGTCGGCTGGGGATCCACGTACGGCTCGATCACGGCGGCGGTTCGGGCCCAGCGCGCCAAGGGACGCCGCATCGGCCACGTCCACCTGCGCCACCTGAACCCGCTCCCGAGGAACCTCGGCGAGCTGCTGAAGCAGTACAAGAAGGTCGTGGTGCCCGAGATGAACATGGGGCAGCTCGTGTGGGTGCTGCGGGCCAAGTACCTCGTCGACGCCGAGGGCTTCAACAAGATCCAGGGGAAGCCCTTCAAGCAGGCCGAGATCGAGGCCAAGATCGAGGAAGAGATCGACGCGCTGACGAAGCGGGGACAGGTGACTCGATGACTGCGACACTGCCGGTCTACACCAAGAAGGACTTCCAGACCGACCAGGAAGTGCGCTGGTGCCCGGGCTGCGGCGACTACGCGATCCTGAACGCGGTGCAGCAGGTGTTCCCGGAGCTCGGGATCCCGCGGGAGAAGTTCGTCGTGGTCTCGGGGATCGGCTGCTCGAGCCGCTTCCCGTACTACATGAACACGTACGGCTTCCACACGATCCACGGCCGCGCCCCGGCCGTCGCCACCGGCATCAAGATCGCCAGGCCGGACCTCGAGGTCTGGGTCGCCACCGGTGACGGCGACGCCCTGTCGATCGGCGGCAACCACACGATCCACATGCTCCGGCGGAACGTGGGGATCAAGGTCCTGCTCTTCAACAACAAGATCTATGGGCTGACCAAGGGGCAGTACTCCCCGACGTCGGAGGTCGGGAAGAAGGCCAAGTCGACACCCTACGGATCGGTGGACCGGCCCTTCAACCCGCTGTCGCTGGCTCTCGGCGCCGAGGCGACCTTCGTCGCGCGATCCGTCGACGTCTTCCAGCCCCACCTGAAGGCCGTCCTCAGGAAGGCCGCGGCGCACCCGGGCTCGGCCTTCGTCGAGATCCTCCAGAACTGCAACATCTTCAACGACGGCGCCTGGGAAACGCTCACCGAGAAGGAGCTTCGGGACGACCACACCATCGCGGTCGAGCACGGCAAACCGCTCGTCTTCGGGAAGAACAAGGACAAGGGGATCCGGATGAACGGCCTGGCCCTCGAGGTCGTGACGCTCGGCAACGGCGATCTCGGAGGCTGACCTCATCGTCCACGACGAGCACAACCCCAATCCCGCGTACGCGTTCCTGCTCTCCCGGATGGACCAGACCCCCGGCTTCCCGACGCCCCTGGGCGTGCTCCACGCCGTCGAGGCGCCGCGGTACGAGGTCGAAGCGGCCGCTCAGATGCGCCAGATCATCGAGAAGAAGGGGCGCGGCGATCTCGGGAAGCTCCTGAAAGCGGGGGACACCTGGGAGGTAGCGTAGGGCTCCCGAATCTCCTTGACAGCGAGACCACCGGCGCCGATATTCGAGGCGTCAGTGGAGGTGAAAAGACGAGCGGAGGGGCGATGGACACTGAAGCCAGTCCGCCGGGTCAGCTGGGGCCGCAAAGGCCCGTCGTCGAACGCTGAAAGAAGAGCGCGCCTTCCGGGCGCGCGGGGTGTCAGGCCCCTCTGTGGGCTGAGAGCCCGAAGATGACCGGGGGATCCGGGCGCCTGCCTGGATCCCCTTTTTTCGTCAGGGGTGCGGCAGCTCCACGACCTCGATCCGCACCTCGCCCGTTCCCGGGCCGAGGAGCCCGATGGCCTTCGCGGCGCCGCGCGACAGGTCGATGATCCGCCCCTTGTGCCCCGGGAAGAGGTCGTTGATCGTGACGATCGCACTCCGGCCGGTCGAGAGAAGAGTCACGCGGATCTTGGTGCCGCAGGCCCATGTGGGATGCGCCGCCGTCAGGGCGTCCTGGTCGAAGCGGTCGCCGCACGAGGTTCGGTTGCCGTCGTAGCCCGGCCCGTACCAGGAAGCCATGCCCTGCTCGACCGTCCCCACGGACGCCGTGACCCGGTCGGGACGGGGGATCGGCTTGTACGGCGCGTGGGAGGCGCAGGCGGCCGACGCCGCCACGGCGCAGACGACCGTCCCCAGGAGGCGGCCCACCAGGCGACGCGCTCCGGCCACTAGGACACCGTGTGGACGCGGAGCATGTTCGTGGCTCCCGTCGTGTTGCTCTGGCCCGCCAGCATCAGGATCGTCTCGCCGGACCGGGCCAGGCCGTGGCGCTTCAGGATCTCGTCCCCCCGGGTGATCATCTCGTCGGTGTTCGCGGTGAAGACCGAACGGACGGGGATCACCCCCGACCAGAGGGCCAGGCGGCGGTACGTGTTCTCGTTGTACGTGATCGCCGCGATGGGTGCGCTCGGGCGGTAGCAGGACAGGAGCTGCGCCGTCATTCCCGACTCCGTGAAGGCCACGATGAGCTTGCAGTCCAGCTCCTCGGCCACGGTCGACGCGACGCGGGCCAGGCTCCGGGCGATGGTGGAATGGGGGCCCTGCAGGATGCGTCCGCGCAGCTCCGCGAGGGCCTGGTCGCTGCCGGGGCTGTGGTGCGCCTCGGTGTATCCGGCGATGCGGGCCATCGTCTCGACGGCCTCGACGGGGTAGGCACCCGCGGCCGACTCGGCCGACAGCATGACCGCGTCGGTTCCGTCGAGGATCGCGTTGGCCACGTCGGAGGCTTCGGCCCGCGTGGGCCGCGGGCTCTCCACCATGCTCTCGAGCATCTGAGTGGCCGTGATCACGACCTTGCCCGCGCCGTTGGCCTTGTCGATGATGTGCTTCTGGAGGACCGGCACCTCCTCGGTCGACAGCTCGACACCCAGGTCGCCGCGCGCCACCATGACCCCGTCCGTGGCGCCGAGGACCGCGTCCAGGTCGTCCACCGCCTCGCGCTTCTCGATCTTTGCGATCACCGGTTGGGTCCCCCCCAGGGACCGGATGAGCGCCTTGACCTCGGCCACGTCCGCGGCCTTCCTCACGAACGAGAGCGCGACGTAGTCGACGTCGTTGGCCACGCCGAAGGCAAGGTCGCGCCGGTCCTTGTCGGTCAGGGCGGGGGTCGAGAGGCGCACGCCCGGCAGGTTCATCCCCTTGTGGGAGCGGAGCGTGCCGCCGTGCACCACGACGCATTCCACGTCGGTGCCTCCCGCCGCGACCACCTTCAGCTCGAGGTTCCCGTCGTCGAGAAGGATCTTGTCGCCGGCTCCGACGTCGCGGGGGAGCGGGTCGTAGGTCGTGGAGATCCGCTCGGCCGTTCCCTCGACGCTCTCGTCGGTCGTGATCACGAGCCGGGCGCCGTCCGCGAGCTCGATGGCCCCTCCGACGACGTTGCCCGTGCGGATCTTCGGCCCCGATAGGTCCTGGAGGAGGGCTATGGGCTGGCCGAGCGCGGCCGAGATCTCCCGCACGGCCTTCATGACGGCCAGGTGCTCCTCGTGGGCGCCGTGGGAGAAGTTCAGCCGGACGACGTTGACACCCGCGGCGATGAGCCGCTCGAGGACGGCCCGGTCGCGCGACGCCGGCCCGATGGTCGCCACGATCTTCGTGCGCCGCATCACCATCGTGGGGGAGTATGACGGGAGCGCCCGGCAGGGGCAAGACAGGCGTTCACGCGCGGCGCAGGACCAGGACGGCGTTGTTTCCGCCGAAGGCGAACGAGCACTTGACGGCGACGTCGACGGCGGCGCGGCGGCCTGCCTCCGTCACGTAGTCGAGGGCCGGCAGCGCGGGATCGACGTCGACCAGGTTCGCCGTGGGCGGGATCCGACCGGTCTGGAGCGCCATGACGGTGGCGACGGTCTCGAGCGCGCCCCCCGCTCCCATCGCATGGCCGTGGGCGCCCTTGGTGGCGCTGATGCAGAGGCGCTTCGCATGGGGACCGAAGACCGTCGCGATGGCCGCCGCCTCCACCGAGTCGTTGGCGGCGGTTCCCGTTCCGTGGGCATTCACGTAGCCGACCGCGTCGGCGTGGAGACCGGCGTCGGCCAGGGCGCGCCGCAGGCACTCGGCGACTCCCGCCGGGTCCGGATGCGTGAGGTGGCCGGCGTCGGCGTTGGCGCCGTAGCCAACGATCTCCGCCAGGGCCTGCGCGCCGCGGGCCTCGGCCTGATCCGCCGTTTCGAGGACGAGGAAGGCGGCTCCCTCGCCGATCACGATCCCCTGGCGATCGCGGCTGAAGGGGCGGCAGGCGCGCGCCGGATCGGATCCGGCCGGGGCCAGGACGCGCATCACGTTCCACGCCGCGAGGACGATCGGCGTCAGCGGCGCGTCGGCTCCGCCGGCGAGGATGAGCTCGGCGTCGCCGGCCCGCAGGCGCCGGAACGCCTGGCCGATGGCGTGGGTCCCCGACGAGCAGGCCACCGCGAACGTGAGGTTCTCTCCCTTGAGGCGAAGCTCGGAGGCCAGGACGCCCGCCGTGGCGTTGGCCATCGCCGTGGGGATGACCGTGGGGCGCGGGCGTTGGCCGGGGCCGGTGAAGCAGGCCCGGTAGGTCTCCTCGGTCTCGGCGATGCCGCCGAAGCCGGTTCCGACATAGACGTCCCCCCGGGGGCGATCCGTCGGCTCGAGGCCGGCCATCGCGAAGGCCTGGCGTGCCGCCGCGACGGCGAACCGGGCGGCGCGCGGCGTGGTCGCGAGGGCCCGAGGGGGAAGCCAGGCCGCCGGATCGAAGGCGAGCACGGGCGCGCCGATCGGGTCGTCGAGGCCCGGCGCGGCCAGGCCCTCGAGCCGCCTCACGCCGGAGCGCCCGGCGAACACGGCGTCGGAGAAGGACGCCAGGTCGTTGCCGAGGGCTGAGACCTGGCCCATCCCCGTCACGACGACGCGACGGGACGCCGTCACGCCCCCCGGAGGGCCTCGATCCCGTCGCAGACCGCCCGCACCGTCCGGAACTCCGGGATCTTCTCGTCCGGGACCTTGATCTTGAACTCCTCCTCGATCTCGAAGACGAGCTCGAGGGCTCCCAGGGAGTCGAGGCCCAGCTCGTCGAGCTTCGAGTCCTCGCCGATGGACTCCGCCGGGATCCTCAAGTACGCGGCGAGGAGGCGGCGAACCCGCTCCAAGGTGTCGGTCATCATCGAGAACGGCCGATCATAACCCGCTTGACGGCCCTTCCCCGCGCCGCTAGATTGCCGGGGTCGAGGCGATGGAGTCCGCCTGAACCGCCCTGCCGCCGGGGATGATGACTCCTACAGACGGCCATCTCGGCGCTGTGGGAGCATGGAGACATGATCAGCCGGCTTCTCGCCGTCGCCGCGGGCGGCTCCCTCGGGAGCGGTGGCGCGGTACGCCGTCAGCCTCTTCGTGGCCCGCTTCTGGACCCACGAGTTCCCCCTGGCCACGCTTCTCGTCAACGTCTCGGGCTGCTTCATCCTGGGGTTCTTCTCGACCTTCGCCGCTGAGCGGCTCTCGGTCGATCCCTTCTGGAGGCTCTTCGTGGCGACGGGCTTCGTGGGCGCCTACACGACGTTCTCGACCTTCGAGTACGAGACGCAGCGGCTGACCGAAGCCGGGACAATCCTCTGGGCCGGCGTCAACGTCGTCACGTCCGTGGTCGCGGGCTTCGTCGCCGTTCGGCTGGGGGTGTCGCTTGCGAGGTAGGGGATCGTGCTGAAGGCCGGACCGGCCAGGCGCCTGACGATCACGGTCAACGAGGCGGACCGCTGGCACGGCCGCGCCGTGTACAACGCCCTTCTCGAGCTCTTCCACCACAAGGGGCTCGCGGGAGCGACGGTGTCCCGCGGCCTCGCCGGGTTCACGGGGCGCGGCGCCATCAAGACCATCAACATCCTCGACCTCTCGGCCTCGCTCCCCGTGCGCATCGAGGTCGTCGACACGGCCGAGGCCATCGACCGGGTCCTGCCCGACGTGTACGACATGGTGGAGCGCGGCCTCGTCGAGGTGCAGGAGACCCAGGTGGTGAAGTTCGCGCCGGGAGAGGGGGGCGTCCCCACCGAGCCGAAGCGGGAGGAGCTGATGCGTCTCGTGGGGAAGGCCAAGATGCTGCGGATCCACGTCGGCGCCGACGACAAATGGGAGGGGGAGCCGCTGACCGAGGCGATCGTCAAGCGGGCGCGCCAGCTCGACATCGCCGGCGCGACCGTCTACCGGGGCGTCCTCGGCTATGGGGCCCACAAGCGTCTCCACAAGCACAAGCCCTTCGCCTGTCCCAGGACGATCCGATGCTCGTGACGATCATCGACACGCAGGAGAAGATCGATGCCCTGCTGGCCGCCATCGACGGCATGGTCACCGGGGGCTGCCTCATCGCCATCTCCGACGTGACGGTCGTGAAGTACGTGGAGCACCAGGGTCGCGGAGAGGGAGAGTGAAGGGCGTCGCGTGCGCTGGCTGAACCGGACGACCCTCGGAATCTCCCTCGCCAGCCTGCTCTCCGACGTCTCCCACGAGCTGGCGACCGCGGTCCTTCCGGTCCTCCTCCTGAGCCTGGGCGGCGGATCCGCGGCCCTCGGCCTCGGCTTGATCGAGGGGAGCGCCGACGGCCTGTCGGCGGTCGCCAAGCTCTGGGGGGGAGTCGCCGCGGACCGCGTCCGCCGGCGCAAGCCTCTTGCCTCCGTGGGGTACCTGGTCACCGCCCTCGGGACGGCGGCCATCGCCCTCTGTTCCACGGCCGGTCAGGTGCTTCTTTGCCGCGTCGCCGCCTGGATCGGCCGCGGCAGCCGCAGCGCCGCCCGCGACGTGCTCATGACCGAGGGTTCCACCCCCGAGACCCGGGGGAAGGCCTTCGGGCTCGAGCGAGCGGCCGACGCCGTCGGCGCCGTTCTCGGCCCGCTCCTGGCCATGGCGCTGCTGGCCTGGGGCTTCGAAGCGAAGCGCATCGTGGTCGTGTCGCTCCTTCCGGGGCTCCTGGCCTTCCTGGCCATCGCCCTGCTGGTGGTCGAGGGGCCTCACGAGCCCCGCGCCGCGCGCTTCGACCTGCGCGAAGAGTGGTCCGGGATCGGCGTGGCCTTTCGCCGCTACCTGGGCGGGATCCTGCTCTTCGGCATGGGTGACTTTTCGCGGACGCTGCTGATCCTCTACGCGACGGAGAGCCTGTCGGGGTCGGTGTTCTCGATGCGCGGAGCGACCGCCGCCGTCGCCCTGTACGTCCTCCACAACGCCGTCAGCGCGGTCGCGGCGTTCCCCGTCGGCGCCCTGGCCGACCGGATGGGCCACGGGAACGTCGTGGTCGGCGGGTACGTCTTCGCCGCCGCGACCACCTTCGCCCTGGCCCTCGCGCCCCCCACGCCCGCCTGGCTTCTCACCCTGTTCGTCGCCTCCGGTCTCTATATCGCCTGCGAGGAAGTGGCCGAGAAGTCCTATGCGGCGACCCTCCTGCCCCCTGGGCGCCGCGGTGCGGGCATGGGGCTGCTCGCCGCCGTCAACGGCGTCGGTGACATGGGCTCGAGCGCGCTCGTGGGGGGCCTGTGGCTGCTGTCGCCCGGGCACGGCTGGGGCTTCGCGGCCGCCGGGGCCTTGCAGCTCCTGGGGGCCCTCGCAATCGCGTCGACCCTGGCCCCCGGCCCGTCGGCCCCGGCTTGAAACGAGTGGGCGCGAAACGGTATAGTCTCGCCGCCCTTAAGTCACTGAAGAAACAAGTACCGAGGAGCTGAGAGACTCGATGTTGCCCGCCTATGTCCCGGTACTGATCCTCGGCGTCGCCGCCCTGGGTTTCGCCGTCTTCACCTTGACCCTCTCGCAGATCCTGGGAAAGCCGCGCCCCACCGCCGCCAAGTCGTCGGCCTACGAGTGCGGCGTGCCCGCCATCGGCAACGCTCGCGAGCGCTTTCCGATCAAGTTCTACGTCGTCTGCATGATCTTCATCCTCTTCGACGTCGACGCCGCGTTCCTCTATCCCTGGGCGCTCATCTTCAAGAGCCTGGGCATCTTCGGCCTCGTGGAGATGGGGGTCTTCATGGTGCTGCTGGGAGGCGGGTTCGTCTACGTCTGGAGGGTCGGCGCCCTGGACTGGTAGGTCATGGAATTCTCGGCGGAGAACAAGGCCAGGTTCGACGAGCTGCTGACCCACTATCCCGTCAAGCGCTCGGCCCTCATCCCGGCCCTGGCGCTGGCGCAGGAGCAGGAAGGGTACGTGAGCCGCGAGGGGATGGAGCACATCGCCTCCCTCCTCGGCCTCTCGGTCGCACAGGTCCACGACACGGCCAGCTTCTACACGATGTTCCGGTTCAAGCCCGAGGGGAAGACGCAGATCGAGTTCTGCATCACGCTCTCCTGCGCTCTGGGCGGCTCGGAAGAGCTGATGGCGTCCACGTGCGAGCAAGCTCGGCATCAAGCCCGGTGGGACGTCGGCCGACGGCAAGTTCACCGTCCGCGGCGTCGAGTGCCTGGCGGCCTGCGGCGGCGCGCCGGCGGTGCAGGTGAACGGCCAGTGGCTGGAGCAGGCCACCGAGTCCGACATCGACCGCGTCCTGGCCGGCGAGACCGTGCGCCGCTCCTTCGACTGGCCCAAGAGCCCCGGCGAGCACATCCTGTTCCGGAACGTCTGGAAGGACGACTCGACGTCGATCGCGACGTACAAGGCCGGCGGCGGCTACGCGACCCTCGAGAAGAACCTCAAGCTGACGCCCGACGAGATCATCGAGATCGTCAAGAAGTCGACCCTGCGCGGCCGCGGGGGCGCCGGCTTCCCGACCGGCCTCAAGTGGAGCTTCCTGCCCAAGGACAACCCGAAGCCCCGCTACCTCTGCGTGAACGCCGACGAGAGCGAGCCCGGGACCTACAAGGACCGCGTCATCATCGAGCGCGACCCGCATCAGCTCATCGAGGCCACCGTCGTCTCGACGTACGCGATCCGCTCGAAGACCGCCTACATCTACATCCGGGGCGAGTTCCACGAGGGGTTCCGGATTCTCGACAAGGCCCTCAAGGAAGCCTACGCCGCCGGATACGTGGGGAAGAACATTCTCGGCACGGGCGTCGACGTCGACATCTACATCCACCGCGGCGCCGGTTCCTACGAGTGCGGCGAGGAGACGGCCCTCATCGAGAGCCTCGAGGGGAAGCGCGGCCAGCCGCGCCTCAAGCCGCCGTTCCCCGCGGTCGTCGGCCTCTACGGCTGCCCGACCATCGTCAACAACGTCGAGACGCTGGCGAACGTGCCCCTGATCCTGGACCGCGGGCCCGAGTGGTTCGCCTCCTACGGCACCGAGAAGAACGGCGGGCCGAAGCTCTACTCGATCAGCGGCGACGTGAAGCGCCCCGGCAGCTACGAAGCGCCGATGGGGAAGATCACCCTGCGGCAGCTGATCTACGACTACGCCGGCGGACCGAGAGACGGCCGGCAGATCCGCGCGGTCGTGCCCGGGGGGTTCCTCGACGCCGGCCCTGCGCGCCGACGAGATCGACGTGGCTCTCGACTTCGACAGCATCGCGAAGGCCGGGAGCATGCTCGGATCGGCCGGATGCATCGTCCTCGACGACTCGCGCAGCATGGTGGCCCTGGCGCGCAACCTGACCTACTTCTACAAGCACGAGTCCTGCGGCAAGTGCTCGCCGTGCCGCGAGGGGACGGGCTGGCTCCTGCGCCTGCTCATGCGCATCGAGGCGGGGCAGGGGACCGAGAAGGACCTGGGCAAGATCCTGACCGTCTGCGACTCGATCGCCGGCAAGACCCTCTGCCCCTTCGGCGACGCGGCCATCGCCCCGGCGCTCTCGACCATCGCGAAGTTCCGCGACGAATACGAGTACTACATCCGCGAGAAGGGCTCGTGGAAGCGGACGGCGCCACGTTCGCCGAGGCCCTCGCCAAGACCGGCCAAACGGTCGGAACGGGCCGGTGACGATGACGCCCGTCCTCCAGGAGCTGCTGATCGCGGTCGTGAAGGTGGCGGTCCTGATCAACGTCGCTCCTCGGTGTCTTTTCCGGGATGACCTACATCGAGCGCCGCGTTCTCGCGTTCATGCAGTTCCGCCTCGGCCCCAACCGCGACGGGTCCCTTCGGCCTGCTCCAGCCCATCGCCGACGGGATCAAGCTCTTCTTCAAGGAAGAGGCCGATGCCCGAAGGGGCGAGCCGGTGGGCCTTCGTGGCCGCGCCGATCGTCTCGATCGCAACGGCGTTCACCGCGATCGCCGTGATCCCCTACGGGCCGCCCCAGCGGCTGCCGTCATGGTCGCTCCTGCCCGAGTGGCTCCGCGGGCGCGAGATCTCGATGCAGGTGGCGGACCTGAACGTAGGCCTTCTCTTCATCTTCGCGATCACGGCCCTGGGCGTCTACGGCATCGTGCTGGCCGGGTGGGCGGCCAACAACAAGTACGCGCTCCTGGGCGGCCTCCGCTCCTCGGCGCAGATGTTCTCCTACGAGCTGTCCCTGGGGCTCTCGTGGGTCGGGATCATCATGCTCGCCGGCTCGTTCAAGGTGGCCGACATCGTGAACCACCAGGCGGGCGGCTTCTGGCACTGGAATGCGTTCACCCAGTTCTTCGCCTTCATCGTCTACCTGATCGCGGGCACCGCCGAGGTCAGCCGCACGCCCTTCGACCTTCCCGAGGGGGAGACGGAGCTGGTGGCCGGCTTCCACACCGAGTACTCGTCCATGAAGTTCGCGCTCATGCAGATGGCCGAGTACATCAACATGATCACGGTCGCGGTCCTCGTCTCGAACCTGTTCCTCGGCGGGTGGCATTCGGGCGTTCCGGGCATCGGACCCTCGTTCTTCTGGTTCGCGGGCAAGGTGGCGGTGATGCTCTTCTTCTTCGTCTGGCTGCGCGGGACGCTCCCGCGCTTCCGCTACGACCAGCTGATGCACTTCGGCTGGAAGGTCCTGCATCCCCGTGGCGGCGGTCAACGTCCTTGCGACCGCGACGTGGGTCGCCTTGGTCCACTGATGCTCGACGCCATCCTCTTCTACGGCTTTGCGGGCCTGGCGCTGGCCTCGGCCGATCGGCGTCGTGGCCCAGAAGAACCCGATCCTGAGCGCCCTCTCGCTCATCGTCACGCTTTGCTCTCTCTCGGCGATCTTCGGCCTCCTGGGCTCGCCGTTCATCGCGGCGCTCCAGGTCATCGTCTACGCCGGCGCCATCATGGTGCTGTTCCTCTTCGTCCTGATGCTCTTGAACGTCCCTCGACGCGAGGAGGGGGAGGGCGGGCCGGGCGTCCTGAAGGGAGTGGCGAGCCTGCTGGGGCTGCTGTTCCTGATCCAGGTGGGAGCCGTCGTCGCGGCCCAGGGCCAGGCGCCCGCGCCGGCCGGCTACGAAGCCACGACCCAGAGCGTGGCGCAGCTCCTCTTCTCGGCCCGGTTCCTCTACGTCTTCGAGGCCACGTCGGTGCTGATCCTCGCGGCCCTCGTCGGGGCCGTGGCCCTCGCCAAGAAGGAGCTGTGAGCTTCCCGGTCCAGCACGCGATCTACCTGAGCCTGGCGCTCTTCACGCTGGGGGTCGTGGGCGTGTTCCTGCGGCGGAACATCATCACCGTGTTCATGTGCATCGAGCTGATGCTGAACGCCGTGAACCTGGCGTTCGTCGCGTTCAGCCGCGCGCAGGGGGCCCTCGACGGGCAGATCCTCGTGTTCTTCGTCATGACCGTCGCGGCGGCCGAGGCGGCCGTGGGGCTCGCCATCGTGATCGCCCTGCATCGCACCAAGGACACCCTCGACGTCGACGCCTTCAACACCCTGAAGTGGTAGCCCGGTGATCGACTACATCTCCCAGAACGCCTATCACATCGTCCCCTGGCTGATCCTCCTCCTTCCCCTGGCGGGCTTCACCGTCCTGGCCCTCTTCGGCGAGGGGATCAAGCGAGACAAGGAGGACAACGGCGCGGGTCTCGTGGCCTGCGCCACCGTGCTCGGCTCGTTCGCGCTCTCGGTCTGGGCCGTGGTCTCGATGCTCCACCTGCAAGCGGGGGAGGGCGGGCTCCGGTTCGCCCAGCCGCTTCTCGGGCGGCAGATGGCCGAGGGGCTGACGTGGATCGAGGCCGGCCCGCTCCGGATCCCCTTCAGCCTGCTCCTCGACCCGCTGTCGGCCGTCATGATCCTGACCGTCACGGGCGTGGGCTCCCTCATCCACATCTACTCCCTGGGCTACATGGCCCACGACGAGGAGCGCGTCCGGTACTTCTCCTATCTGAACCTCTTCACGTTCTTCATGCTGCTCCTGGTCCTGGGCGGGAGCCTTCCGCTCTTGTTCGTGGGCTGGGAGGGCGTCGGGCTCTGCTCCTACCTGCTCATCGGGTTCTGGTACAAGAAGAAGAGCGCCTCGGCCGCCGGCAAGAAGGCGTTCATCGTCAACCGCATCGGCGACGCGGGCCTGATCCTCGGGATGATCCTGGCCTTCCAGGCCTGGGGGACCCTCGACCTCGTCGACCTGGCGAGCCACGCCGCGAGCCTGCCTCGCGAGGCGATCGGGGTGTTCGGGACCGTCACGATCGTCTGTCTGCTCCTCTTCGTCGGCGCCACCGGCAAGAGCGCTCAGATCCCGCTCCACGTGTGGCTCCCCGACGCGATGGAGGGGCCGACGCCCGTCAGCGCCCTCATCCACGCGGCCACGATGGTCACCGCCGGCGTCTACATGGTGGCGCGCCTGTCGCCGCTCTTCGCGCGCTCCGAGACCGCCCTCGCCACGGTCGCGACGATCGGCGCGGCGACGGCTCTCATGGCCGCGACCATCGCCCTCGTCCAGACCGACATCAAGAAGGTGCTCGCCTACTCGACGGTCAGCCAGCTCGGCTACATGTTCCTGGCCTGCGGCGTCGGCGCCTATCGGCGTCGGCGTCTTCCATCTCTTCACCCACGCGTTCTTCAAGGCGCTCCTCTTCCTCGGCTCGGGCTCGGTCATCCACGCCATGAGCGGCGAGCAGGATATGCGGAAGATGGGGGGCCTGCTGCGACGAAGATCCCGTGGACCTTCGGCACGTTCCTCGTCGGCACCCTCGCGATCGCGGGGATCCCGCCCCTGGCCGGGTTCTTCAGCAAGGACGAGATCCTGGGCGCGGCCCTGAGCGGCGGCCGGTCGTGGCTCTTCGCCATCGGCCTCTTCACGGCGCTGCTCACGGCCTTCTACATGTCGCGGCTCCTCTTCATGACGTTCTTCGGTTCGTTCCGCGGCGGCCACGAGGCCGAACATCATCTCCACGAGTCTCCCTGGACGATGCTCGGGCCGCTGTGCCTCCTGGCGGTCGGCTCGGCCGTCGTCGGCTTCATCCACATTCCCGAGTTCGTGGCGCCGGTGTTCCGGCTCCCCGAGCACGAGATGGAGGCACACGCGGCCTGGCTGCCCTACCTCGCCACGGCGACGGCCCTCGTCGGGATCGTGAGCGCGTTCTACCTGTACGTGGTCCACGTCGGGGTCCCGGAGAAGGTCGCTTCCACCTTCCGCCCGCTCCACCGTCTCTTCGACGCCAAGTACTTCTTCGACGACGTCTACGACTGGTTCGCGGCGCGGGTCGTCGTGGACGGCAGCTCGGGCTTCCTCTGGAAGCAGTTCGACGCGGGGTTCATCGACGGCCTCGTGAACGGCGCGGGCGGCGTGGCCGACGCCCTCGCCTCGCGGGTGCGGTTCGTCCAGACGGGGCTGGTCCGCGGCTACGTCCTCGTCATCCTCGGAGGTGCCGTGGCACTCCTCGGCTACCTCCTCTGGCTCCCATGACGACCCCGCCTTCGATCCTCAGCGCGCTCGTCCTGCTTCCCGTCGCCGGGGCGATCGTGGTGGCGCTCACGCCGCGCCGGAGCGCCCCCCTTCAGAAGGCGCTCGGCCTGGGCCTCACGGCGGCGCTCTTCCTCCTGTCGCTGCTCCTCGTGCGCGACTTCCAGCCGATCGCGGCGATGCAGTTCGTCGAGGACCACGCCTGGCTCCCCGAGTACGGGATCGCCTACAAGCTGGGGATCGACGGCATCAGTCTCTGGCTCGTGATCCTCACCACCTTCCTGACGCCGCTGGCCCTCCTCGGTTCCTGGAACTCCATCCACGACCGCGTGCGCGAGTTCGTGGTGTTCATGCTCCTCCTCGAGGCGGGGATGCTGGGCGTCTTCTGTGCCCTGGACCTGTTTCTCTTCTACATCTTCTGGGAAGCCATGCTGATCCCGATGTACTTCCTCATCGGGATCTGGGGCCACGAGCGCCGCATCTACGCCGCCGTCAAGTTCTTCCTGTACACGATGGCCGGGAGCGTCCTGATGCTGGTGGCCTTCCTGGTCCTCTACCGGGAGAGCGGCCTGCACACCTTCGACCTCCTGAAGCTGACGCAGCAGCCGATCGCCCCGGCGCTCCAGACATGGCTCTTCCTGGCCTTCGCCCTGGCCTTCGCCATCAAGGTCCCCATGTGGCCGTTCCACACCTGGCTCCCCGACGCCCACGTCGAGGCGCCCACGGCAGGATCGGTGATCCTGGCGGGCGTGCTCCTGAAGATGGGGGGCTACGGCTTCCTGCGCCTCGCGATACCGCTCTTCCCCAACGCCGCGCAGCGGTTCGCTCCGCTCCTCGGCGTCCTGGCGGTGATCGGGATCGTCTACGGCGCCCTCGTGTCCCTCGTCCAGCCCGACATGAAGAAGCTCGTGGCCTACTCCTCGGTGTCTCACCTCGGCTTCGTCATGCTCGGCATCGCGTCGTTCACCACCACGGCGCTCGTGGGCTCGGTCTACCAGATGCTGAACCACGGCATCTCGACCGGAGCCCTCTTCTTCATGGTGGGGATGCTGTACGACCGCCGGCACACCCGGGCCATCGCGGACTTCGGCGGCCTGAAGACGGTGATGCCCTGGTTCTCGGCGCTCTTCCTCCTCGTTTGCCTGTCGTCGATCGCCGTGCCCGGGTTCAACGGCTTCGTGGGCGAGTTCCTGATCCTCATGGGCTCGTGGGGCCTCGGGGGGCGCTTCGTGGCGGTGGCGACCCTGGGGGTCATTCTCTCGGCCGCCTACATCCTCTGGATGGTGGAGCGCGTCCTCTACGGCGAGGTCACCCACGAGGAGAACAAGAGCCTCCCGGACCTGTCGCTTCGGGAGACGGCCATCCTCGTGCCGCTCGTCGCCCTGGCCCTGTTCATGGGCGTGGCGAGCCCGGTCTTCACCCGGAGGATCGAGCCCTCCATCGAGGCCTTGGTCGGGCAGATTCGCTCCCAGACGCAGGTGCCGACCCGCCCCGCGCCCCCGCCTCGCGACGCGGCCGACGGGCCCCGCGCTCCGACGAACCCCGAGGAGGCGCGCGAATGAGCCCCCTCGACCTCCGCCCACTGCTTCCGGCGGTCATCGTCACGCTGGCGGCCCTGGCCGCCCTGCTGGCGCAGGCCTTTACGCCGAAAGGGAAGCGGGCCCCCGCCGCGGCGATCTCCCTCTTCGGGCTGGCGGCCGCCGGCGTCGCCGTGTTCCTTCTCGCATCCGATGTCGAAGGCGGACGCAGCGCGGTTCTCGGCGGGACGCTGGCGGCCGACGCCTACGCGCTCTTCCTGGAGGCCTTGATCCTGGGCCTGGGCTTCGTCGCGGTCCTGTTCTCCTCCCAATACCTCAGGGAGACCGGCGAGGACCGCGGCGAGTACTACGCCCTCACGCTCTTCTCGATCGTCGGGATGCTCGGCCTCGTCTCCGCCACGGAGCTGATCTCCCTCTTCGTCGCGCTCGAGATCATGTCGGTGGCCCTCTACGCCCTCACGGGGTTCGACCGGCGCCGTCCCGACAGCCAGGAAGCCGCCATCAAGTACTTCGTCACGGGAGCGTTCTCCTCGGCGTTCCTTCTCTACGGCGTGGCGTTCCTGTACGGCATCGCCGGGAGCACGTCGCTGGACCGGATCGGCCTCGCCCTCGCGAGCCTCGACGCGGCTCACCGCGGCATGGCGGTGCTCGGCGTGGGGCTGCTCCTGGTGGGCTTCGGCTTCAAGATCGCGAGCGTGCCGTTCCACATGTGGGCGCCCGACGTCTACGAGGGGGCCCCGACGACCGTGACCGGCTTCATGGCGGCCGGCGTGAAGGCGGCGGCGTTCGGCGCGCTGCTCCGCGTCCTGGCGATCGCCCTGCCGTCGCTGGCGTCCCACTGGCAGCCCGCGATCGCCGTCCTCGCCCTGCTGACCGTCGTGATCGGCAACCTGGGCGCCCTGGCCCAGACCAACGTCAAGCGGATGCTGGCTTATTCGTCGGTGGCCCATGCGGGCTACCTGCTGACGGCGGCCTGCGGGGCCCCGCGCCAGGCGGCCGCGGCGATCCTGTTCTACCTCGTCGGCTACGCCGCCGTGAACCTCGGGGGATTCGGGGTGATGGCGGCCCTGACGCGGGACGGACGCGAGCCCCTGTCGCTCGGCGACATGGCCGGCCTCGCGTCGCGCCGGCCGGCGCTGGCCGCGGCCCTCACGGCCTTTCTCGTCTCCCTCACGGGCGTGCCCGTCTCCGCGGGCTTCGTCGGCAAGTTCTATCTCTTCGCGGCGGCCGTGAACTCGGGCTACACGGTCCTCGCGATCGTGGGCGTCCTCATGAGCGTCGTGTCGGCCTACTACTACCTGCGGGTGGTGGTGGCCATGTACATGAAGGAGCCCGTGGGCGACGACACGTGGGCTCCCGTCGGTCCCGAATCGCGTCTCGCCCTCGCCCTGTCCGTCGCGGTGGTCCTGGGCCTGGGCCTCTTCCCGGGCCCGGTCCTCGGCCTCGCTCGCCGCGCGGCCGAGTCGCTGCTCTAGCCGTACCCCTTGTCTCAGCCAGGGCGTGAAGCTCCCGGCGTAGTAGAATCGCCCTCTCTTCAGTCGATAAGTGAATGAATTGCCCATCGTGTCAGGCAAGCAACGAGGACAACTCCCGCGCCTGCTGGTCATGCGGCCTCGCCTTCGCTTTGCCCCCTCCGGTCAGTAAGGGCGCCTTGATCTCGGGCCGCTACGAGATTGCCGAGGCCCTGGGCCAGGGCGGGATGGGCACCGTGTACCGGGCCCACGACCGGATGCTCGACGAACACGTGGCGATCAAGATCCTCCGCGTGGAGCTGCAGGCCTCGGCTGAACGGGGGCGTCGCTTTCGATCGGAGATCAAGCTCGCCCGCAAGGTCACCCACCGCAACGTCTGCCGCATCCACGAGTACGGGGAGGACGGCTCCATCCACTACATCTGCATGGAGCTCGTCGAGGGTAACGACTTGAAGCACCTCTTGAGCCGCGGCCGACTGCCGGCGAGCGAGGCGTTCGGCCTGGCGAAACAGGTCGCGGAAGGACTCGAAGCGATCCACCAGGTCGGCGTGATCCACCGCGACCTGAAGCCGTCGAACATTATGCTCGACCGCAGCGGCGTCGCGAAGCTGATGGATTTCGGAATCGCCAAGCAGTGGGGCGCCGAGGGCGACGCGGGAACGACCGGCGCAGGGCACATCGTCGGTACGCCCGACTACATGAGCCCCGAGCAGGCACGGGGCGAGCGCATCGACTTCCGCAGCGACGTCTACTGCCTCGGGGTTCTGACCTACGAGCTCTTCACGGGCGTCCGCCCCTTCAAGTCGCCGACCCCCCTCGGCACGATCCTCAAGCACATCAACGAGCCCGCTCCCCTCAGTGGCGCCCTGGCCGGTCGAATCCCGTCGCCCGTGGTTCCCATTCTCGAACGCGCACTCGCGAAGGACCGTGAGGCGCGCTACGCCACCGCGGGCGCGATGCTCATGGCCCTCGAGCAAGCGTCCGCGGCCCACGCCGCCTCGTCGGACACCGGCGCGACCCCGCTGGAATCGGAGGACGCCGTAGGGTCCGAGACCCCGACGTCCACCAGCTTCTCTCTAGAGGCCGCGCCCGCCAGGGCGAAACGGCGCTGGCGCTCGGGGGCCCTGGCAGGTGTCGGCCTTGCCGCCCTGGGAGTGGCGGTTCTCGACCTTCGATGGGAAGCGCCGCCGGACGAAGCCCGGGAGGATCCCCGCGTCGCGGCGCCGCTCGCCGGCGTGCCTTCGACTTTGGACACACCACCGCCGACACTGCCCCCTGCGAAGCCCCGGCCGCCGAAGGAGATCGTTGCCTCCGGGGCCGCGCCGCTTCCGGGTCGGATTCACGTCACGCCACAGGCTCTCCCGAGCCCGGTCGAGTCTCCGAGCCCGGCAGCGCCGCCCTCGGTAACACCGACGACGCAGGCGATCGGGGCGGGCTCGACCGCGCCCCCGGAGCCCGCGCCGACGACGGTGGCGCCGGCCGAGCCTGCGAGTGACTCTGAGCGGGCCGCCATCGCGGAGCCGGGCAACCCGGCACCCACGCTCGACATCACCCGCGGATCCACACCCAGGCCGTGGACGTACAGGCGCCACTCGAGGAGCGCGCCCGGGCTCAAGCCGCTGTCCCCCGACGTGCCTACGGGGGCCCGAGCCTCGAGGGTGTCTCCCTCGCGGACCTCCGTGCGCGAGAGGTGGCAGAGCACGCTAACGATGCCCTGGCCGTGGTCCAGCACGACGACGTTGCCCGGCACGGACATGTAGCCCGCGAAGAGGACCGTCGCGGCCGCCGGAGCCTGGACCACGGTCCCCGCCGGCACGTCGTAGTCGAGACCACGGTGGTACTCGCCGAACGTCGCGTCGGTGGCGTACTCGACGCCGGGTCCCGCTCCCGTGTAGGTCTGGGCCGCGCCGAAGGAGTCGGCCACGGGCGGCGCCGCCACGGGAGCCCCGAACGGCGCGCGCCAGAGCGCGGCGGGCGACTCGGTGCGGAGAAGGGCGAGGAGCTGGCGGCTGTTGCGGGTGGCGGAGGGCTGGCTCGCGAGGTAGCGGCGGGTCTCGGGGATCGCGACGGTGCGCGGCGCGTAGTCGCGCGGGGAGATCGCGATGTCGAGGGGAACGCGCTGCCGTCCGGTCCGCGCCATGATCTCGAACCCGAGGGTTGCCGGGCCGGGGGGCGTGCCGACGGGGATGGGGACGAGAGCCCACGGCCCGCGGACGGAGTTGTAGACGGGGGCGCGGCGCCCGTCGAGGATCACGTCCACGGCGCCCAGGCCGCGGCGCGACCGGAGCTGCACCACCACGACTCCGCCGGGGAAGGCCTGGGTCAGGTCCGCCGACATCGTGACCTGGCCCACCGTCCGCGACACGGTTTCGGGGAAGGCCCAGGACGACAGCGACCAGACGAGGAACGCGGCGAGGGTCCCACGGCGCATGAGCGCGAGATGATGCCACTCCGTCCCGTTCCCCGCAACCACGGGTCCGGCCTCAGGCCGCGGCGTCGTTCGCCCTGAGCAGGGTCGCCGCCAAGGCCACGAGGGCCACCGTGCGCAGGACGATGGCGAGCGAGAACACGACCGTCCACGGCCCGCCGTTCGCGGCCGCGGCGAAGGGCCGGAAGCCCTCGATCTCCTGGAGGCAGAGCGTGAACGAGAGGGGGAACACGACGACGTTGAGAACGTCGAGGGCGACGGCCAGGGCGAGGAGCCGGCGTCGCCGGTCGGCCCCCTCGCCGATGATCCCGAAGCAGCAGGAACGGGTAGAACCACAGATGGAACTGGGCCGAGTAGATCCGGTTGAAGACGATGGCGGCGAGGCACAGCAGCACGCCCTTGTACTCCAGGCAGAGGCGCGGGCGCACGGCGAGGGCGAGGGCCAGAAGACCCAGCGTCCACGCGCTTCCGTAGCGCTCCCAGGGAAGGGGTCCGAGCCAGATCTGCCCGACGCCCAGCAGCGTGTCCCAGTAGAGGGGCCGGTCGACGTGGAAGCGCCACGGGGCCATGAGGAGCGCCAGGGAGCCATGACGCCACCCGGCCCAGATGAAGGGCCCGTTGACCGCCGCGGCCACGATTGCGAGGACGCCTAGCGCCGAGAGCCAGTGCCAGCGCCTCCGCTCCACCACGAAGGCCCGCCATTCCTGGGCGGCGACGAAGAAGGCCGGAAGCCACTTGATCCAGAAGCCCAGGCTCCAGAAGGCGACGGCCGCCAGCGGGCGTCCCTTCCGGCTGGCCTGGTAGCCGAGGAGCACGAAGAGCACGAGGGCGCTCTCGAAGCGGATCGGCCCCAGCAGCAGCGTCGTCGCGTTCAGGCTGAAGAGAAGCGTGAAGGCCAGGGCTCGCTCGGGGCTCCTCTCCCGGAAGAGGCGATAGGCGAGGGCGGTGTTGACCAGGTCGAGGCCCCCCATCGCGAGGCCGTGGACGAGCACGGTCTGACGAAGGTTCTCGGGGTCCACGAACCGCGCCAGCGCCCAATAGAGCATCCCCGCCCCGACGGGGTACTCCTTCGTGAAGTCCACGTACGGCGTCAAGCCCGCTTGCGCCTTGACGAAGAAATCGTGCCACGTGCGCAGGTCCTGGACCATGTGGCTGACGAAGGCCGAGTCCCAGAACGTCGTGAGGCCCAGAAGGAGGACCAGGCCCCGGGCCGCGGCCGTCGCGGCCAGGGCGGTGGCGAGGTCTCGAGCCGGCCGCGACATCGGCCGCGTTACGAGAGCGCCGACGCCCGGCCGAGGGCCCGCAGCAGGGCATCCTCGTCCTCGGGGGGCACCGTGCGCAGGTCGAGCGCCAGCCGGCCGTCGGAGATGCGCGCGACGATGGGCGGGTCGCCCGCGCGGAGGGCCGCGGCGAAACGATCCGCGCCGAGGCGGGGGTGGGCGATGGTGACCAGGGTCGTCGGGAGCTGAATGGTCGGGGCAGCGCCGCCGCCCACGGCCGACGCTCCCTCGTCCAGCCGCACGTCCAGCCCCGGGCCCACCGGGCGCAATCGCTGCGCGAAGGCCTCCGCCCGCGCCCGGAGAGCCGCGGCCGTCAGGGCGACCATGCGGAGCGCCGGAACACGCGCGGCGGCCTCCCCGCTCTCGTGGTCGATCAGAACAGCCTCGAGGGCGGCCAGGGTCATCTTGTCGACGCGCAACGCCCGGTAGAGCGGGTTGCGGCGCATCGCCTCAATCCGCGGCGATCGCCCGGCCAGCAGGCCCGCCTGCGGGCCGCCCAGCAGCTTGTCGCCGCTGAACGCCACGACGTCGACGCCGGCGTCCAGGGCGCCCCGGACCGTCGGCTCCGACGCCACCAGGGGATGAGGCGCCTCGAGGAGGCCGCTCCCGAGGTCCTCGACCATCGGGACCCCCGCGGAGCGGGCGAGGTCCGCGAGCTCCTCGCGCCCCGGCGCCTCGGTGAAGCCGACCATCTCGAAGTTGCTCCGGTGGACCTTCAAGACCAGGCCCGTTTCCGGGGAGATCGCCGCGCGATAGTCGGCCAGGCGCGTCTTGTTGGTCGTCCCGACTTCCCGCAGACGGCCGCCCCCTTTCCGGAGGATCTCGGGGATGCGGAAGGAGCCCCCGATCTCCACGAGCTCCCCGCGGCTCACGAGGACGTCGCGCCCCTCGGCGAAGGTGTTGACCGCGAGGAGGACGCCCGCCGCGCAGTTGTTCACGACGGCCGTGGCTTCGGTGCCGAGGAGGCGCGCCAGGCGTCGCTCCACGTGCCCTCCCCGGTCGCCCCGCTCGCCGGCGTCCAGGTCGTACTCGAGGTTCGAGTACGACCTGGCGATGGTGGCGGCACGCGCGGCCGCCTCGTCCGACAGGGGAGCCCGGCCCAGGTTGGTGTGGACCACCACCCCCGTGGCGTTGAGGACCCCCACGAGGGACGGGGAGGCGTCCGCCTCGAGGCGCCGCGTCAGCGACGCGGGGAGATCGGCCAGGAGCGCCTCGGCCGAAGCGGGGTCCGACTCCGCGCTCTTGCGCGCCTCGCCGAGGGCCGCGCGCAGCTCCCTCAGGAGGACCACGCGGCCAAAGCGGGTCTCGAGGGCCCGACAGGCCTCGGATTGCATCATCTGGTCCACCGACGGGATGCGCCGCCGCGCGTCGGCGCCTGCAGAGTGGGGGGACGCCATGTCGAAGATTGGATTATACTTCGCGCCATGGGCCGGGACCGAGCGAAGACCTTTGCCGACCGGCTCCCGCGCGTCGTGGCCAAGGAGGAGACCGACATCTCGTCCCTCTCCGACGAGATGGCCGACATCCTCTACCCCGGCCGCCGCCCGAGGCCGTTCCGGATGGGCGTCGTCTTCGACGCCTTCGGCGGCCCGAACTATCCCCGGGCCCTCGCCGCGGCCAGGCGTTCCGCCGTCTATCGCGAGATCGGGTCGGGGTCGACGCTGCGCCATCGCGCCGAGTTCGAGGCGGGGGAGGCCGAGAACATGCGCGAGCTCTACGACATCGTGGGCCCCATCTCCACCACCGAAGTGCTCGTCGACGGGCGGAGCGTTCCCTACTCGAGGGAGCTGTGGCTCCCGCTCTTCTGGCTCTTCCTCAAGGGAGCCGTCTAGTTTCGTGGCCTCCTTCGCCGAGGACCTCGAGGCCCTGGAGAAGTCGATCCGCCAGTTGCAGATCGAGTGGGAGAAGTTCTTCGGCGGCGTCGAGAAGAAGCCGCCGGTGGACCTTCGCACGCGCGTCGAGAACATGCTGCGGAAGTACGACATGGGGGAGGTCCGCAACAACACCGAGCGCTTCCGCTTCATGAACCTCACGGCGCGCTACAACACGTTCAACGAGCTCTGGAGCAAGCGGCTCCGGGCGATCGAGGAAGGGCGCCCGGTGGGGCTTCATGGCCGCGCGGCGGTCGCGGCCATGGCGGCGGCGCCGCCGCCGACCGAGCGGGCCCCGTCTCCGGTCTCGCGCTCAGGCGAGATCCGCGTGGAGAGCCCCGACCGGGACACGGGCGCCGTCCAGGCCCTGTTCAAGCGCTTCGTCGAGGCGCGAATGGAGGTCGGCGAGCTGGGAAGCGTCAAGTTCGAGAGCTTCCAGAAGCTCATTGCACAGCAGGCGAACCGCATCCTCACGGAGAAAGGGGCAAGCGCCGTCGACTTCCGCCTCGAGACCAAGGATGGCAAGGTGAGCCTCAAGGCGAAGCCCGTCCGTTGAGGACATCGGTCATGGGGCGCGCGCTGCTCGTCGCGGCTCTCGCCGCCTCGACGGCTTCCGAAGCCTCGGCGTGGCCGACGAGCCTCGTCGAGTGCCTCGTGCGCGACGCGCGCCGCCTCGTCCCGCGCTCCCTCGCCCGCCTGATCGCCGAGCGAGAGAAGCAGGTGCTGGAGGAAACGCAGCACTTTCCCCTCCTCCTGGGCCAGGCCATGACCGCGGACCTCTCCGCCGGGCAGCTGACGCCCGAGACCCTCTCGGCCCTCGACGCGGAGGTCGCCGAGTCCCTGGCTCTCTTCAAGGAGCTTCGCGTGAGCGACGGGGTGATCCGCCTGGGGGCGACCCTGCGAATCCCGGCGGACCTCTCCGATCCCGTCCTCGTGGCGGGGCCCGAAGGCCTTCCCCCGGGCGTGGCCCGCGAGTACTACGCCTTCATCGAAGCGAACCTGGGCAAGCTTCCGGTGGTGCTGGACGACCCCGCGGCGCTGAAGCTGCCCCGCCGGCAGCTCCCCGCCTACTGGCAGTCGCTCCTCGACAAGAGCCGCGCCGACACCCCGGTGCTCCGGGCGGAGCTCTTCCGCGGAGGCCGCGTCGTGGACCACCGCGCGCTCGACTGGCACTCGCCGGTCTTCGCCGTGGCCCAGGTCGCCTACTCGCGGGCCGTCACCGGCATCGCCGCCACCTGGTTGGCGCTCTGGCGAGACGCCAGGGGGGACATGACTCGCATGCGCCAGCCGAAAGAGATTCAACCGACCGACCGACCTCCGGAGGGACCCACGCCATGAGCGTCAGACGCGCGCTGCTCTCGGTCTATCGCAAAGACGGCATCGTGGACCTCGCGAAGGGGCTCGCCTCCCGCGGCTTCGAGATCGTCTCCACGGGTGGCACCGCCGACGCCCTGAAGAAGGACGGCGTGAAGGTCGTCGGTGTGTCGCAGGCCACCGGGTTCCCCGAGATCCTCGACGGGCGCGTGAAGACGCTCCATCCCACGATCCACGGCGGGATCCTGGCTCGACGGGACCTTCCGGCCCACAAGACGGCCCTGGCGGATCACAAGATCCCCGCCATCGACGTCGTGGTCGTGAACCTCTACCCCTTCGAGGACAAGGTCGCGAAGGGCGCGCCCTTCGCCGAGGCGGTCGAGAACATCGACGTCGGCGGGCCCACCATGGTGCGGGCCGCCGCCAAGAACTTCGAGAGCGTCGCGGTCGTCGTGGATCCCGCCGACTACGTCCTTCTCCTGGAGCAGCTGGACCGCGACGGGGGCATCGACGGGGCGACGCGCCTCTATTTCGCCCAGAAGGCGTTCCGCCACACCGCGCGGTACGAGGCGGCCATCGCCGGCTACTTCGCCCAGGTCGAGGTGAAGAACGGCGGCTACGGTGTCGCCGAGTCGGACGACGTCTTTCCCTATCGCCTGGGTCTCACCTTCGAGAAGGTCCAGGACCTTCGCTACGGCGAGAACCCCCATCAGCGAGCGGCGTTCTACAGCGACCTCGGCTCGACCCTGTACTCCGTTGCGGCCGCGCGGAAGATCCAGGGAAAGGAGCTCTCGTTCAACAACCTGCTGGACCTCGACGCCGCGTGGCGCGTGGTGACCGAGCTGGACGACCCGGCCTGCGTCATCGTCAAGCATTCGAACCCGTGCGGCACGGCCCTCGGGGCGGGCCCCCTCGAGGCCTACGAGCGCGCCTGGGAGTGCGATCCCGTTTCGGCCTTCGGCGGGATCGTGGCCTTCAACCGCAGGGTCGACGCGGCCACCGCCAGGAAGCTCGCGGCGGTCTTCGTCGAGGCCGTCATCGCCCCGGGCTTCGAGGCCGACGCCAAGAAGCTCCTGGCCGGAAAGAAGAACCTGCGGGTGATGGACATGGACACGACCGGCATCCACCGCGTCACGGGCTTCGATCTTCGGCGGGTCATGGGCGGGATGCTGGCCCAGGAGTGGGACCTCCACCGGCTCGCGAAGGACAAGTGCGAGGTCGTCACGAAGCGCTCGCCGACCGACGACGAGTGGAAGGCGCTGCTGCTCGCCTGGATCGTGGCCAAGCACGTGAAGTCCAACGCCATCGTCTACGCCAACGCCGTCCAGACCGTGGGTGTGGGGGCGGGGCAGATGAGCCGGGTGGATTCGGCCCGCTTCGCCGCCCTCAAGGCCCAGCTTCCCCTGACGGGGACCGTGGCCGCATCCGACGCGTTCTTCCCCTTTCGAGACGGCGTCGACGAGATCGCCCGCGTGGGCGCCACGGCGGTGATCCAGCCCGGGGGCTCCGTGAAGGACGAGGAGGTGATCGCCGCCGCCAACGAGCACAACCTCGCAATGGTCTTCACAGGCGTGCGGCACTTCCGTCACTGAGCCGTGGCCCTTCGCCTCGCCGTCACCGGAGCGAACGGCTTCGTCGGCCGGCACCTGACCCGGCGGGCGGCGGAGCGCCGCAGCGAGATCGTGGGTATCGTCCGATCCGAAAAGGGCGCCCGGGTCGTGACCGAGGCCGGTGGGCGGCCGATGGTCGTTTCGAGCCTCGCGCCGGAGGCTCTGGCTCCGGCCCTCGCGGGCGCCTCGGCGGTCGTTCACCTGGCCCAGATCGGCGCGGAACGGCCGGGCGTCACCTACGAGGACGTGAACGTCGCCGGCACGCGTGACGTCGCCCGGGCCGCGCGCCTGGCGGGCGTACCGCGGGTGATCGCCTTCAGCGGCCTGGGAGTGGCCCACTACGGCCAATGGCGCCGCTGCACGAACGCCTACTTCCTCTCCAAGCTGGCGGCCGAAGTGGAGCTGTTCCGCTCCGGGCTCGAGGTCACGGTCTTTCGGCCCTCCTACATCGTGGGTCCCGGGGACGTGTTCGTACCGGACTTGGCGCGCGCCATGGCCGCGGGAGAGGTCGAGCTGCCCGGGGACGGCTCCTACCGGATGCAGCCGATCGCCGTGGACGACGCCGCGGACGCGGTCCTGTCGGCCGCCGAGCGCCCCGCCGGCGGGCCGATGGTCTTCGACCTGGTCGGCCCCGAGGAGATCGCCTGCGCCCGTTTCCTGGAGCGTCTAGCCGCGACCCTGGGCTCCGCGGGGCGCCCCCACGACTACGCGCTTCGCTCGGTGCCCATCGAGGAGGCGGACCGGCAAGCCGCCGCCGGCGGCTATCACGGGATGCTGCCCGACGAGCTCGACTGCATGCTCTGCGACGAGGTGGCGGACCACCGGCCCTCTGGAGGCGCTCCTGGGGCGCTTCCTGACGCCCCTCGACGAGGCCCTTGCCGTGGCGGTGCGCGGCCTGCCGCGTGTTTGAGGCGCAAGGACGTCCCGGTTAGGCTCAGGGCTATGCGACTGGGGATCACCGAGCACATCGACTGCGCCCACTTCCTTCCCGGGCACGCCAAGTGCGGGCAAGTCCACGGTCACACCTACAAGGTGGAGGTCGTGGTGGAGGGAGAGCCGACAGACGGCATGATCCTGGACTTCGCGGACCTCAAGGCCGAGGTTCGGGCCGTCCTCGGGCGCTACGACCACCGCAACTGGAACGACTTCCTCGCATTCCCATCGGTCGAGAACATCTGCGCCCTTCTCCATGGCGAGCTGAAGGAGCGTCTGCGCCTCCCCTTCACGATCCGCATCTGGGAAGGACACGGCAAGTGGGCGGAGCTCTGAGCCAGGGCGACTATTCGCAGTAGGGCCGCATCCGCTCGAAGAGCTCCTGGAACGACAGCGGGTAGGGGTGTCGGACCATGTAGGCTTCCTTGCCACGGAGGGCCCGCTCGAGGATCTCGTACTGCAGCTCGTGGACGCGGTCGAGAAATGGGTTCTTCCGATCGGGAAAGGCGAAGGAGAACGCCAACTGTTGCTCCAGGAATGGGAGCTGCTCGAACCGGATGGACGAGATCATGCGCCTGGCGATCAGACCGGGATCGACCGGCTCCACCGAGATCCCCGGATCGTCGTGGCTCAGCGTGAGGAAGACCTTCTCGGGATGGGCCACGAAGGGTCCGAAGCCGTCCCCAAAGATGGCTTTCGGCGGCAGCCTGACGTTGACGCGTCTCTTGATCGCGGGCATCGCCTGCCGCAGGAGTCCTCCCGGGAGCACCTTCGCGAGGCTCTCGATGCGACGGATCAGCCAGAAGAGGAGAAGCTTCCGCCACCCCAGCTGCTGTCGCACGTGCGGCAGGTTCTGGATGTGCCAGTCCTGGAGGCGGATCGTCTCGGGGATGCCGTACATGGTCCTGCCGTCGCCCGCGAGAAGGATCCACTCGTCCCCGACGTAGCGGGCTCCCTGGGCCGCGAAGGAGAGGAGCGTCTCCGTCTTGCCTCCCTTGGCCCATCCCGTGACGAGGATTCCGCGGCCCTGGTACTGGAAGGCCGAGGCATGGAGCGAGACGCAGTCCTTCTGGAGCATGGTGAGGTTCAGGACGGCCATCAGGAGGGGGATGGAGCGGAGTCCGCTCTCACAGACCATCTCGCAGCGGTCGCCAAGGCCGTCGAAGCCTACCTTGACTCGCACCTGCCTCTGGTTGCTCCGGAGGACGAAGAAGCCGTCGTCGGTGAAGCCGTTGTTGCCAAGGGTGACGTGCCTGAGTCCCGCCATCGGCAGCCGATCCACGAAGCGAAGCACGATGTCGGGCTCGCGGGTCAGAGAGCCGCGGAGCGGTCCCAGCTTCTTGTCGACCGCCAGGACGTCGCTCGGAGTCGGGTCGATCAGGCGGACTCCAACCAGACCGTGAACATCGTAGTCGACCACGGCTGCCGTGCCGGCAGCGCTCTCCCTTGGCATCTGGTTCCTCAGAATTCGGCGGCGTGTGCCCTCAGTGGGGGACCAGCTGCCCGAATCTCTCCTGGAAATCGGCGATGACTCGGCTCACGTCCCGGATAACGAGGCCGACTTCCCGGTCGGCGTTGACCACCGCGAAGTTCTTGACGATGCTCTGGAGGCTCAGGTACTGCGCGCGCCGGCCTTCCAGAAACTCCGGCGAGAACTCCCCCTTGCGCTGGAAGACCACCGAGCCCGGGGCGTCAAGGCAGATCACGAGGTCCGGCTCGCGGGTGAGCCACCGCACGAGGGTGCCGTGGAGCCGTCGCCTCACGGACCGCTTTCCCGCAGCGGCGAGGATGTCGTTGTGGTAGTAGTCGAGTATGAAATGCCGGTCGAAGAGGACGATGTACCCGCGCTTGGAGAAACGGTTCGCCACGACCTGCCGATAGGCTTCCTCGAGGAATCGGGTGGTCAGGCTGAAGACATATCGGACGCCGCCGCGCACGGCCTTGACCGATCGCCTGAGGGGGTTCGAGCCCTTTGCCGAGTGCGGCTTCGGGCGCGAGGGACCCATCTTCGCACCCCCGGCCCTCTGGGGTCCCGCGCGGGTCCTCCACCAGCGCGTCGTGGGGAGGATGTAGTTGCTGGCCTCGACGTTGTCGCCCATATAGAGGTATTTGATCCGGGACGGATACGTTCTTTCGACCTCCCTGCCGACGGTCGTCTTGCCCACGCCGTCAGGGCCGATGAAGGCCACGGTGAACGTCCGCATCCGGCGTAGTCTATGCTCTCGTCCGAGAGTGGAGCAAGCAGACTGCAAGGCATCTGGCGCGCCGCCGCGCCCAGGCGTTTCCGGTGTTTGCATCAGTCGTTGTTGACGATCCAGAGGGTGGCGGTGGGTTGTGAGCCGAGGGTTGCGCCACCGGATGGGCTGGTGAGAGTGAGTGTGACTGTTTTGTCGAGTGTGGCGATGCCGTCGTGCTTGACGGTGACCTGGAAGGACTTTGTGGTTTCACCTGCGGCGAAGGTGAGGGTTCCCGACGTATCGGTGTAGTTCGTGATTGGGGATGCTGTTCCTGGTGAGGTTTGGTAGTGGACGGAGACGGTGCTTCCTGGGCCTGCGTTTCCGCTGGCCGCGCCTGTTCGGGTCACGGTGACGACGGCGACGCCTTCGGCCTCGCCGATGCCGAAGTGTGGCGAGGAGAAGGAGAAGGCGCCGATGGTGTCATCGTCCACGATGGTCAGGGTGGCCGAGCTGAGGCCGATCGTCGCCGGGAGCTCTCCTGCGTTTGGAGTCCCCGGCGTCAAGCTGAGCTGGACGGTTTCGTTGCCTTCCTGCACGGTGTCGTTGGTAATCGGGACCTGGAAGGTCATGCTCGTGACACCGGCGGGGAAGACGAGGTCTCCCGACGTGCTTGCGTAGTCGGAGCCGGCAGTCGCGATGCCGGCACCGCTGGCGTCGACCGTGGCGTAGTGGACGCGCACCTCGCTCGCCAGGCCACCGGTCCGCGTGACGGTGATCGTGGCGAGGGACCCGGCTTCGCCGACCGAATACGTCGGCGAGCTGAAGGAGAAGATCCCCGTCGAGTCGTTGTCGGTGATGGTGACGACGGCGGTCGATTGTGTTCCAAGGACCGTGCCTGTGGGCGAGGAGAGGGCGAGGTCGATCGTCTGCGAGGCTTCGGCGATCGTGTCGGGTCGAAGGGTGATGGGGAAGGTCTTCAGGGATTGACCTGGAGCGAAGACCAGGATGCCGTTGCCCCCCGTGAAGTCGAAACCCTCCGTGGCCGTTCCACCGGTCACCGAGTAGAACACTTCTGCTGATGCTGTCAGGGATCCGGAGCGCTTCACGGTCACGAGAGCCGATGGCGCCGCCTCCGACACCGAGTATGCGGCCGGACTGAAGAAAACCGACGACACGTCGTCGGCGCCGTCCGTGATGGTGAGGACGGTGGTCGCCGGCGTCCCGAGGGTCGCATTCGCTCCCGGCGGCAAGGACAGGGTTGCCAGAACCGTCTCGTCGCCCTGGGCGGCGCTGTCCTGTGTGATGGTGACCGGGATCGTCCTGCTGAGGACACCGGGAGCGAAGGTGAGCGATCCTGGGGGCGCGAGCGCGTAGCGGGCCGGGGAGGCGGTGCCGCCGCTGACGGCGTAGTTCACGATGATCTGCTCCGCAGCCGACGTGCGTGTGACGACGAGGTTGGCCGTGCCAGCCGACTCGGCAACCGTGTAGGAGGCGAGAGCGAACTGCACCTTGGGCTGGGAGTCGAGGATCGTGACGGCGGCCGAGGTGTTTGCGCCCAGAGACGCACCCACCGGGAGCTGCAGCGTCACCTGAATCGTCTCTGCCGGCTCTCCCACGCCATCCGCAAGGATCGTGAAGACGAGCGGCTTCTGGGTCTCCCCGGCGGCGAAGGTGAGCGTGCCGCCGCTGGGGGTCCCGCCCGACGGCACCAGGTAATCCCCGCCGGCGGTTGCCGTGCCCCCGAGTGCGTAGGCGACCGTTGCCGGACCGATGCCGGAGCTGCGACGGACCATGAGGGTGGCGGTCGGCAGCACCGTCACGGTGGGACCGGGTTCCGACACGGTCAAGGCCGTGACGGCGAATTGGATCGTCGGCTCGTTGTCGAGGATGGTGACGACCGTCGAGGCGGGTGTCCCCAGCTTGGCGCCAATGGTCGAGTCGAGGCTTACGGGGTTCGTGAGCGAAAGCATCGCCGTTTCCGGACCCTCCGCCGCCACGTTGTCGTCGATCGGCAGGAAGTCGAAGCTCTGGACGACGGACATCGCAGGGAAGGTCAAGGTGCCACCGCCTCCGAGCGTGTAGTCGGGGCCGAGCGTCGCCGTCCCACCCGTAACGGTGTAATCGACCGTAGCGGCCTTCGTGACCACACCGGTACGCCGTACCAGCACCTTCGTCGCCAGCGCACCTTCGGTCGTCGTGTAGGTCGAGGTGAAGAACGAGAATACGGTTGTGTCGTTGTCGACGATGCTCACAGCCGCCGTCGACTGCGGCCCAAGGACGCCGCCCCCGGTGGGACTGCTCAGGGTCACGAGGAACGTGTTGTCGGCCTTGTAGGCGAGATTGTTGGCGATCGGCACGGTGAAGCTGCGAGCCGTCATCCCCGGAGTGAACGTGAGGGTGCCGCTGGTCGCCGTATAGTCGAAGCCAGGTCCGGCAAGCGCGGTCCCGTCCGACGTGGCGTAGTTCACCTTCACGGTGGTGGTCGTGGGGCCCGTCCGCTGCACGTTGACGGTGGCGAAGGCGGTGCCCTCGGTCACGGTGAAGACCGGCGCGGTGAACTGGATCGCGCCGCCGTTGATCGGGTCTAAACCTGGATTCTGGTCCACGATCCAGAGGGTCGCCGACGACTGCGGCCCCAGGGTCGCCCCGCCTGTCGGAGCGCTCAGCGTGAGCGCGACCGTCTTGTCGGCCGTGTGAACACCGTCATCCATGACGGTGACCGAAAAAGCCTTGCTCGTCTCTCCGGGCGCAAACGTCAGGTCATTCGCCGCGTCGGCGTAGTTGACTCCGTTCGCGGCCGTGAGGGCAGACGTCGAGTAGTGAACGGTGACCGGGCTTCCCGGGCCTCCATTGCCGCTCCCAGCACCGGTGCGAGTCACGGTCACCGTCGCAGCTCCCGCCGTTTCGCCCACGCTGAACGTCGGCGCCGAGAAGGAGAAGGCACCGATGCTGTCGTCGTCCACGATGGTGAGTGTCGCGGAGCCGAGACCGATGACGGCAGGCAGCTCTCCGGCCGTGGGTATACCCGGGGTCAAGCTGAGCTGGACGGTCTCGTTGCCTTCCTGCACGGTGTCGTTGGTGACCGGAACCTGGAAGGTCATGCTCGTGACACCGGCCGCGAAGACGAGATCGCCCGATGTAGTGGTGTAGTCGGAACCAGCCGTCGCGATGCCGGCACCGCTGGCGTCGATCGTGGCGTAATGAACCCGCACGTCGCTCGCCATCCCCCCCGTCCGTTTGACGGTGATGAGGGCCGCCGGCCCGGCTTCATTGACGGTGTAGGTCGGAGAGCCAAAGGAGAAGATCCCACCGGAATCGTCGTCCGTGATGGTCACCAAAGCCGTCTGTTGCGTCCCAAGGACGGTCCCCAGGGATGGAGCGCTCAGAAGCAGGTCGATCGTCTCCGGACCCTCGACGATCGTATCGGGCTTGATGGCGATCGAAAACGTCTTGGTCGACTGCCCCGAGAGGAAGCTCAAGGACCCGCTTCCGCCGGAGAAGTCGAGACCCGAGGCAGTCCCACCGACGACGCCGTAGCTGACCGATGCAGGCGCGGTCAGCGGACCAGAGCGCTTGACGGTCACGAGAACCGTCGGCACACCCTCCGACACGGCGTAGGCCGTCGGACTGAAAAAGACGGCGGGCGCATCGTCGACACCGTCGGTGATCGTGAGAACCGTCGTCCCCAGCGTCCCGACCGTCGCGCCTGCCGGGTTCGAGAGCGTCACCAGAACCGTCTCGTCACCCTGGGCGACGGCGTCCTGGTTGATGGCGACCGGAATCGTCCTGCTGAGAACGCCAGGAGCGAAGGTGAGTGTTCCAGGCAAGAGCGTGTAGCGTCCCGGCGTGGCAGTCCCACCGCTGACGGCGTAGTCCACACTGACCTGCTCGGCACCCGAGGCGCGCGTGACAGTAAGGTTGATCGTCCCCGCCGATTCGGCCGCCGAGTAGGAAGCCAACGCGAACTGCACCTTGGGCTGCGCGTCCAGAATCGTGACGGCGGCCGTGGTATTCGGACCCAGCAAAGCCCCCGTCGCGTTCGACAACGTCGCCTGGATCGTCTCCGCCGCCTCCCCCTCGTGATCAGGCAGGATCGTGAAGGGAATCGTCTGCTGGAGCACTCCGGGCAGGAACTCCAATGTCCAGGGACCGCTACCAGACCCCGGGGCCAAATAGTCGCCACCAGGGCCCGGCGTCGCCGTCCCTGCCAGTGAGTATTGGACGGTCGCAGTGCCGACACCCGAGCTCCGGCTGACGGTGAGCGTGGCCGTGGGGAAGACCAGCGCAGTCGGTGCCGGCTCCGTCACGCTCACCGCAGTGGACAAGAACTGGACCATCGGCTCGTTGTCCAGGATCGTGACGACCGTCGTGGCCGGTGTGCCCACCTTGGCACCAATCGTCGGATCGAGGCTCACCGGGTTGGTCAAAGAGAGAATCGCCGTCTCCGGTGCCTCCGGGACGTTGTCGTCGGTCGATTGAAAGTCGAACGTCTGGGAAATAGACCCGGCCGGGAAGGTCAGCGTCCCAGTTCCCCCCACGGCGTAGTCAGGACCCAGCGTCGCCGTCCCACCCGTCACGACGTAGTCGACCGTCGCCCCCTTCGTGACCATCCCACTGCGACGCACGGTGACCTTCGTCGCCAAAGCCCCTTCGGTGGTCGTATACGTCGCACTCAAGAACGAAAAGATAGACGCGTCGTTGTCCACGATCGTCAGGGCCGCCGTCGCCTGTTGCCCGAGGAAGCTGCCCCCCGTCGGGTTGCTCAACGTCACGAGCAACGTACTGTCAGCCTTGTAGGACAGGTTGTTCGCAATCGGAACCGTAAAGCTCCCCGTCGCTACCCCAGGACCAAACGTCAAAACCCCGCTCGTCGCCGTATAGTCCTGTCCCGCAACCGCCGTCCCGTCCGACGTCCCATAGCTGACACGAACCGTCCCCGCAAGAGAGCCGGTCCGTCTGGCCGTGACCGTGCTCACGGCGGTACCCTCGGTCACGCTGAAGACCGGCGCGGTGAACTCGATCTTGCCCCCTGCATCGTCGTCGAGGATCGTGCCCTGCCCCTTCGCCTTGAGGAGCGTGGCGCCACTCGGCGCGCTCAGCGAGAGGAAGAAGATCTCGTTGTTCTCGACGAGGGCGTCGCTGACGATGGGCACGTCGACGCTCAGGGGGCCCGTCGATCCCTGGGGGAAGGTGAGTGTGCCCGTTTGGGCGGCGTAGTCGCCGGGAGCCAGAGCCGTCGAGTTGACCGTCCCGTAGTTCACGGTAACTGCCTGGCCGGCGACCTTCGAGAGCGTGACGTGGAACGTGGCCACGACATTGCCGACGCCCGTGCCCTCGAGAACCGCGACGTCGTCCACCGACAACGTCGGCAGCGCGTCATCGTTGGTGATGCTGCCCTGGCCCTGGCCGTCCAGAATCGTGGCACCCACCGCACCGCTCAGGTTGACGAAGAACGTCTCGTTCGCTTCGCTGAGCGTGTCGCCGTTGACGGGCACGTTGAGTGTCTGGGTCGTGACGCCGGGGTTGAACGTGAGGGTCCCCGATCCTGTGGTGTAGTCACCCGGGGCCACGGCGGTCCCGTCGGCGGTCGCGTAGTTCACGGTGACGATCTGGCCGCTGATCGCGGACAGGCTCACCGTGAACGTCGCGTTCACGGTACCGCTGTTCCCTTCGGTGACCGTCACGTCGCCGATGGAGAGGCTGGGCACCGCGTCATCGTTCGTGATGGTTCCCTGGCCCTGGGCGTCCAGAACCGTGGCGCCCACCGCGCCGCTCAGGTTCACGAAGAAGGTCTCGTTCGCTTCGTTGAGCGTGTCGCCGATCACCGGCACATTGAGCGTCTGAGTCGTGACGCCGGGGTTGAATGTGAGGGTCCCCGATCCCGCGGTGTAGTCGCCCGGGGCCACGGCGGTCCCGTCGGCCGTGGCGTAGCTCACGGTAACGGTCTGGCCGCTGGCCGTGGACAGGCTCACGGTGAACGTGGCGTTCACGGTCCCGCTGTTCCCCTCGGTGACCGTCACGTTGCCGATGGAGAGGCTGGGACCGGCGTCGTCGTTGGTGATGGTTCCCTGGCCCTGGGCGTCGAGAACCGTGGCGCCCACCGCACCGCTCAGGTTGACGAAGAAGGTCTCGTTCGCTTCGCTGAGCGTGTCGCCGATCACCGGCACGTTGAGCGTCTGTGTCGTGACGCCGGGGTTGAACGTGAGGGTCCCCGATCCAGCGGTGTAGTCGCCCGGAGCCACGGCGGTCCCGTCGGCCGTGGCGTAGTTCACGGTGACGGTCTGGCCGCTGACCGTGGACAGGCTCACGGTGAACGTGGCGTTCACGGTCCCGCTGTTCCCCTCGGTGACCGTGACGTTGCCGATCGAGAGGCTGGGCAGCGCGTCATCGTTGGTGATGGTTCCCTGCCCCTGACCGTCTAGAACCGTGGCATTGACCGCGCCGCTCAGGTTGACGAAGAAGGTCTCGTTCGCTTCGCTGAGCGTGTCGCCGATCACCGGCACGTTGAGCGTCTGTGTCGTGACGCCGGGGTTGAACGTGAGCGTCCCCGAAGTAGCCGTGTAGTCGCCGAGAGCCACGGCGGTCCCGTCGGCGGTGGCGTAGTTCACGGTGACGGTCTGGCCGCTGATCGTGGACAGGCTCACGGTGAACGTGGCGTTCACGGTACCGCTGTTCCCCTCGGTGACCGTCACGTTGCCGATGGAGAGGCTGGGACCGGCGTCGTCGTTGGTGATGGTTCCCTGGCCCTGGGCGTCGAGAACCGTGGCGCCCACCGCGCCGCTCAGGTTCACGAAGAACGTCTCGTTCGCTTCGCTGAGCGTGTCGCCGATCACCGGCACGTTGAGCGTCTGTGTCGTGGTGCCGGGATTGAATGTGAGGGTCCCCGATCCCGCGGTGTAGTCGCCCGGGGCCACGGCGGTCCCGTCGGCCGTCGCGTAGTTCACGGTGACGGTCTGACCGCTCACCGCGGAGAGACTCACGGTGAACGCGGCGTTCACGGTACCGCTGTTGCCCTCGGTGACCGTCACGTTGCCGATGGAGAGGCTGGGACCGGCGTCGTCGTTGGTGATGGTTCCCTGGCCCTGGCCGTCGAGGATGGTGGCGTTGCTGGGACCGCTAAGGTTGACGAAGAAGGTCTCGTCCGCTTCGCTGAGCGTGTCGCCGATCACCGGCACGTTCAGGGTCTGGGTCGTGACGCCGGGGTTGAACGTGAGGGTCCCCGATCCCGCGGTGTAGTCGCCCGGGGCCACCGCCGTCCCGTCGGCGGTGGCGTAGTTCACGGTGACGGTCTGACCGCTCACCGCGGAGAGACTCACGGTGAACGTGGCGTTCACGGTACCGCTGTTCCCTTCGCTGACCGTCACGTTGCCGATGGAGAGGCTGGGCAGCGCGTCATCGTTGGTGATGGTCCCCTGGCCCTGGGCGTCCAGAACCGTGGCGCCCACCGCACCGCTCAGGTTGACGAGGAAGGTCTCGTTCGCCTCGCTGAGCGTGTCGCCGATCACGGACACGTTCAGCGTCTGGGTCGTGGTGCCGGGGTTGAACGTGAGGGTCCCCGATCCCGCGGTGTAGTCGCCTGGAGCCACGGCGGTCCCGTCGGCCGTCGCGTAGTTCACGGTGACGGCCTGGCCGCTGACCGTCGACAAGCTTACGGTGAACGTGGCGTTCACGGTCCCGCTGTTCCCCTCGGTGACCGTGACGTTGCCGATCGAGAGGCTGGGCAGCGCGTCATCGTTGGTGATGGTTCCCTGGCCTTGACCGTCGAGGATGGTGGCGTTGTTGGAGGCGCTGAGGTTGACGAAGAAGGTCTCGTTCGCTTCGCTGAGCGTATCGCCGATCACCGGCACGCTGAGCGTCTGTGTCGTGACGCCGGGGTTGAAGGTGAGGGTCCCCGATCCCGCGGTGTAGTCGCCCGGGGCCACGGCGGTCCCGTCGGCCGTCGCGTAGTTCACGGTGACGGCCTGGCCGCTGACCGCGGACAGGCTCACGGTGAACGTGGCGTTCACGGTCCCGCTGTTGCCTTCGACTACCGTCACGTCGCCAATCGAGAGGCTGGGACCGGCGTCGTCGTTAAGGATGGTTCCCTGGCCCTGGCCGGCCAGAACCGTGGCGCCCACCGCACTGCTCAGGTTGACGAGGAACGTCTCGTCCGCCTCGGTGAGTGTGTCGCCGATCACCGGCACGTTGAGCGTCTGGGTCGTGGTGCCGGGGTTGAACGTGAGGGTACCCGATCCCGCGGTGTAGTCGCCCGGAGCCACGGCGGTCCCATCGGCCGTGGCGTAGTTCACGGTGACGGTCTGGCCGCTGGCCGTGGACAGGCTCATTGTGAACGTGGCGTTGACGGTACCGCTGTTTCCCTCGGTCACCGTCACGTTGCCGATGGAGAGGCTGGGCAAGGGATCATCGTTGGTGATGGTTCCCTGGCCCTGGCCGTCCAGAACGGTGGCGCCCAGCGCACCGCTCAGGTTGACGAAGAAGGTCTCGTTCGCTTCGCTGAGCGTATCGCCGATCACCGGCACGTTGAGCGTCTGGGTCGTGACGCCCGGGTTGAATGTGAGGGTCCCCGATCCCGCGGTGTAGTCGCCCGGGGCTACGGCGGTCCCGTTGGCGGTGGCGTAGTTCACGGTGACGGTCTGACCGCTGGCGACGGACAGGCTGATCGTGAAAGCCGCGTTGATGGTACCGCTGTTCCCCTCGGTGACCGTGACGTCGCTGATGGAGAGGCTGGGCAAGGGGTCATCGTTCGTGATGGTGGCCTGGCCCTGGCCGTCCAGGATGGTGGCGTTGCTGGGAGCGCTCAGGTTCACGAAGAAGGTCTCGTTCGGCTCGTTGAGCGTGTCGCCGTTGACCGTCACGGGAAGGCTCTGGCTGGTCGTTCCGGGAGGGAAGGTCAGACCCCCGGACAGGGCGGTGTAGTCGCCCGGGGCCACTGCGGTCCCGTCGGCTGTCGCGTAGTTCACGGCGACGGCCTGGCCGCTGGCCGTGGACAGGCTCACGGTGAACGTGGCGTTCACGGTACCGCTGTTGCCTTCGGTCACCGTCACGTCGCTGATGGAGAGGCTGGGCACGGGGTCATCGTTGGTGATGGTCCCGAGGCCCTGGCCGTCCAGGATGGTGGCGTTGCTGGGAGCGCTCAAGTTCACGAAGAAGGTCTCGTTGGGCTCGTTGAGCGTGTCGCCGTTGACCGGCACGTTGAGGGTCTGGGTCGTGACGCCGGGGTTGAACGTGAGGGTTCCCGATCCGGCCGTGTAGTCGCCTGGGGCCACGGCGGTCCCATCGGCGGTAGCGTAGTTGACGGTCACGGTCTGGGCGCTGGAGACCGAAAGGCTGACCGCAAAAGCCGCGTTGACGGTACCGCTGTTCCCCTCGGTCACCGTTACGTCGCCGATGGACAGCGCCGGCTGGTCGTCGTTCAGGATCGTGCCGAGGCCCTGGCCATCCTGGATGTTGGCGTTGACCGCGTTGCTCAGGTTGACGAAGAAGCTCTCGTCTGGCTCGGTAGTTGGGTCCCCGTTCACCGTCACGCTGATCGGCTGCGTCGTTTGCCCGGGCGCAAAGGTCAACGTGCCCGCGGCGGTGACGTAGTCCTGCCCTGCCGTAGCGCTGCCCGAGGCCGTCTGATAGTCGACGGTCACGGTGCTCGTGGTCGTCGACGACAGCCCCACGTTGAAGACGAAGCTCTTCGTGCCCGAATTTCCCTCGCTCATGGCCACGTCGTTGATCGTCACGTTGGGCGCTGGCGGCGTGCCGGTCGTGGTGAAAGTCCAGAGCGGACCCGTCGTGGTATTGACGCCGTCGCTCACGGCCACGTACCACTGGTACTTGGTCCCCGGCAGCAGGCCGGGCCAGCTCATGGAGGTGGTGAAGCCGGAGGGCACACCTGTGTTCGCGCCCAGAATCGCGAAGGGCACGCTGCTCGTCCCCAGGTCGTAGCTCAGGGTGAACTGGCTGTTCGCGTCGGTCTCGAACTGGCCCAGCGTGGGGGAGTACGTGAAGACGCGGATCTGGTTGCTGGCCGGCGCAAGCTCCATGATCCGCATCCAGCCATCTCCGCCGTTCGTCCTCCCCTGATAGTCGGCCTCGATGCTGTGAACGGTGCTGCCGTTGAAGACATCGGTCCGCTTGTTCTCGGCGGTGACGTGGCCGGACAGCATCAGGAACAGGTTGGGGTTGTCCTTGAGCGCGTCGTAGATGGCCTGGCCCTGGGGCGAGAAGTCGTTGATGTTGTGGCTGACGACGATCCCGCGGCGGGTCGGATGGGTCTTGAGCAGGTTGTCGGCCCAGTCCAGGACGGCCTGGCTCATCTGGCCGAACTCGATCATGATGACGATGAAGTCCATTCCGCTGGCGCTGAAGAGCTCGAAGTGATTGTCGTTGTCCGTTCCGTAGTGGCCGCCGTAGTAGCTCCGCCCGCCGAAGCGCGCCTCGCCGAAGGTCTGGTTGTAGAGGACGGCGGGCACGTCCGGGCCCGTCGCGTCGTGGTTTCCTGGAGAGATGCCAAAGGGGATCCCCTCGGGCAGCCCCGTCGTCACCGGGTCCTCGAGCTTGCTCATGGCCGTGTCGCCGACGACCCACTCGTTGGGCTGGCTGTCCTCGTGCTCCACGACGTCCCCCACGTGGGCGACGAACGCGATGTTCCGGGATGCCCTGTTGTCGACGATCCACTGGGTCTGCGCGTAGAACTGCGCGGGTGTCCCGCCGTTGAGGCTCGCGGTGTAGTACTGCGTATCCGGAATGTGCATCACGGTGAAGTTGGCGCCGGGAGCCCCGATGATCGGCCGTCCGTAGTACGTGACCGTGAGCATGCCGCCGTCGGGATCGGAGACGCCGACGTCCAGCGTAGGCGAGGTGGAGACACCCGTGGCCCCGTTCGCCGGAAAGTTGGGCGTCGGCGCGCTCGGTGGGTTCGACTGTGCCTGCAGGTCTGCCGGAAGGAGAGCCAGGAAACCGATGGCCAGGAAGGCCAAGGGACTCGGGCGATGGGGCACCTCGACCTCCATGTTCTCAGTACCTCAGGCGGATATGGCTGTCGCCGAGGGAGGCGACCGGCAACTTATGGAGGGAGACCGTATTTGTAGCATGACCGCGGCTGCGGAGCAAGGGGTGGCGGGCTCAGGGGTCGCGGATGCTCATCGAGGCCGTTGGGGGCGATTCCGGCGAGCGTGCGCGGCTAACGGCGCGTCGCTCGGATCCTATGGGCCGACGCCTTGGGCAGGCGGGGTCCTGAGCCGTGGCGTCGCGAATCGATCGCATGGGTCGCCCAGCCGTGCCCAGGCGTTTGCGGTGTTTTCATAAATCGTTGTTGACGATCCAGAGGGTGGCGGTGGGTTGTGAGCCGAGTGTTGCGCCGCCTGATGGGCTGGTGAGAGTGAGTGTGACTGTTTTGTCGAGTGTGGCGATGCCGTCGTGCTTGACGGTGACCTGGAAGGACTTTGTGGTTTCACCTGCGGCGAAGGTGAGGGTTCCCGACGTATCGGTGTAGTTCGTGATTGGGGATGCTGTTCCTGGTGAGGTTTGGTAGTGGACGGAGACGGTGCTTCCTGGGCCTGCGTTTCCGCTGGCCGCGCCTGTTCGGGTCACGGTGACGACGGCGACGCCTTCGGCCTCTCCGATGCCGAAGTGTGGCGAGGAGAAGGAGAAGGCGCCGATGGAGTCATCGTCCACGATGGTCAGGGTGGCCGAGCTGAGGCCGATCGTCGCCGGGAGCTCTCCTGCGTTTGGAGTCCCCGGCGTCAAGCTGAGCTGGACGGTTTCGTTGCCTTCCTGCACGGTGTCGTTGGTAATCGGGACCTGGAAGGTCATGCTCGTGACACCGGCGGGGAAGACGAGGTCTCCCGACGTGCTTGCGTAGTCGGAGCCGGCAGTCGCGATGCCGGCACCGCTGGCGTCGACCGTGGCGTAGTGGACGCGCACCTCGCTCGCCAGGCCACCGGTCCGCGTGACGGTGATCGTGGCGAGGGACCCGGCTTCGCCGACCGAATACGTCGGCGAGCTGAAGGAGAAGATCCCCGTCGAGTCGTTGTCGGTGATGGTGACGACGGCGGTCGATTGTGTTCCAAGGACCGTGCCTGTGGGCGAGGAGAGGGCGAGGTCGATCGTCTGCGAGGCTTCGGCGATCGTGTCGGGTCGAAGGGTGATGGGGAAGGTCTTCAGGGATTGACCTGGAGCGAAGACCAGGATGCCGTTGCCCCCCGTGAAGTCGAAACCCTCCGTGGCCGTTCCACCGGTCACCGAGTAGAAGACTTCTGCTGATGCTGTCAGGGATCCGGAGCGCTTCACGGTCACGAGAGCCGATGGCGCCGCCTCCGACACCGAGTACGCGGCCGGACTGAAGAAAACCGACGACACGTCGTCGGCGCCGTCCGTGATGGTGAGGACGGTGGTCGCCGGCGTCCCGAGGGTCGCATTCGCTCCCGGCGGCAAGGACAGGGTTGCCAGAACCGTCTCGTCGCCCTGGGCGGCGCTGTCCTGTGTGATGGTGACCGGGATCGTCCTGCTGAGGACACCGGGAGCGAAGGTGAGCGATCCTGGGGGCGCGAGCGCGTAGCGGGCCGGGGAGGCGGTGCCGCCGCTGACGGCGTAGTTCACGATGATCTGCTCCGCAGCCGACGTGCGTGTGACGACGAGGTTGGCCGTGCCAGCCGACTCGGCAACCGTGTAGGAGGCGAGAGCAAACTGCACCTTGGGCTGGGAGTCGAGGATCGTGACGGCGGCCGAGGTGTTTGCGCCCAGAGACGCACCCACCGGGAGCTGCAGCGTCACCTGAATCGTCTCTGCCGGCTCTCCCACGCCATCCGCAAGGATCGTGAAGACGAGCGGCTTCTGGGTCTCCCCGGCGGCGAAGGTGAGCGTGCCGCCGCTGGGGGTCCCGCCCGACGGCACCAGGTAATCCCCGCCGGCGGTTGCCGTGCCCCCGAGTGCGTAGGCGACCGTTGCCGGACCGATGCCGGAGCTGCGACGGACCATGAGGGTGGCGGTCGGCAGCACCGTCACGGTGGGACCGGGTTCCGACACGGTCAAGGCCGTGACGGCGAATTGGATCGTCGGCTCGTTGTCGAGGATGGTGACGACCGTCGAGGCGGGTGTCCCCAGCTTGGCGCCAATGGTCGAGTCGAGGCTTACGGGGTTCGTGAGCGAAAGCATCGCCGTTTCCGGACCCTCCGCCGCCACGTTGTCGTCGATCGGCAGGAAGTCGAAGCTCTGGACGACGGACATCGCAGGAAAGGTCAAGGTGCCACCGCCTCCGAGCGTGTAGTCGGGGCCGAGCGTCGCCGTCCCACCCGTAACGGTGTAATCGACCGTAGCGGCCTTCGTGACCACACCGGTACGCCGTACCAGCACCTTCGTCGCCAGCGCACCTTCGGTCGTCGTGTAGGTCGAGGTGAAGAACGAGAATACGGTTGTGTCGTTGTCGACGATGCTCACAGCCGCCGTCGACTGCGGCCCAAGGACGCCGCCCCCGGTGGGACTGCTCAGGGTCACGAGGAACGTGTTGTCGGCCTTGTAGGCGAGATTGTTGGCGATCGGCACGGTGAAGCTGCGAGCCGTCATCCCCGGAGTGAACGTGAGGGTGCCGCTGGTCGCCGTATAGTCGAAGCCAGGTCCGGCAAGCGCGGTCCCGTCCGACGTGGCGTAGTTCACCTTCACGGTGGTGGTCGTGGGGCCCGTCCGCTGCACGTTGACGGTGGCGAAGGCGGTGCCCTCGGTCACGGTGAAGACCGGCGCGGTGAACTGGATCGCGCCGCCGTTGATCGGGTCTAAACCTGGATTCTGGTCCACGATCCAGAGGGTCGCCGACGACTGCGGCCCCAGGGTCGCCCCGCCTGTCGGAGCGCTCAGCGTGAGCGCGACCGTCTTGTCGGCCGTGTGAACACCGTCATCCATGACGGTGACCGAAAAAGCCTTGCTCGTCTCTCCGGGCGCAAACGTCAGGTCATTCGCCGCGTCGGCGTAGTTGACTCCGTTCGCGGCCGTGAGGGCAGACGTCGAGTAGTGAACGGTGACCGGGCTTCCCGGGCCTCCATTGCCGCTCCCAGCACCGGTGCGAGTCACGGTCACCGTCGCAGCTCCCGCCGTTTCGCCCACGCTGAACGTCGGCGCCGAGAAGGAGAAGGCACCGATGCTGTCGTCGTCCACGATGGTGAGTGTCGCGGAGCCGAGACCGATGACGGCAGGCAGCTCTCCGGCCGTGGGTATACCCGGGGTCAAGCTGAGCTGGACGGTCTCGTTGCCTTCCTGCACGGTGTCGTTGGTGACCGGAACCTGGAAGGTCATGCTCGTGACACCGGCCGCGAAGACGAGATCGCCCGATGTAGTGGTGTAGTCGGAACCAGCCGTCGCGATGCCGGCACCGCTGGCGTCGATCGTGGCGTAATGAACCCGCACGTCGCTCGCCATCCCCCCCGTCCGTTTGACGGTGATGAGGGCCGCCGGCCCGGCTTCATTGACGGTGTAGGTCGGAGAGCCAAAGGAGAAGATCCCACCGGAATCGTCGTCCGTGATGGTCACCAAAGCCGTCTGTTGCGTCCCAAGGACGGTCCCCAGGGATGGAGCGCTCAGAAGCAGGTCGATCGTCTCCGGACCCTCGACGATCGTATCGGGCTTGATGGCGATCGAAAACGTCTTGGTCGACTGCCCCGAGAGGAAGCTCAAGGACCCGCTTCCGCCGGAGAAGTCGAGACCCGAGGCAGTCCCACCGACGACGCCGTAGCTGACCGATGCAGGCGCGGTCAGCGGACCAGAGCGCTTGACGGTCACGAGAACCGTCGGCACACCCTCCGACACGGCGTAGGCCGTCGGACTGAAAAAGACGGCGGGCGCATCGTCGACACCGTCGGTGATCGTGAGAACCGTCGTCCCCAGCGTCCCGACCGTCGCGCCTGCCGGGTTCGAGAGCGTCACCAGAACCGTCTCGTCACCCTGGGCGACGGCGTCCTGGTTGATGGCGACCGGAATCGTCCTGCTGAGAACGCCAGGAGCGAAGGTGAGTGTTCCAGGCAAGAGCGTGTAGCGTCCCGGCGTGGCAGTCCCACCGCTGACGGCGTAGTCCACACTGACCTGCTCGGCACCCGAGGCGCGCGTGACAGTAAGGTTGATCGTCCCCGCCGATTCGGCCGCCGAGTAGGAAGCCAACGCGAACTGCACCTTGGGCTGCGCGTCCAGAATCGTGACGGCGGCCGTGGTATTCGGACCCAGCAAAGCCCCCGTCGCGTTCGACAACGTCGCCTGGATCGTCTCCGCCGCCTCCCCCTCGTGATCAGGCAGGATCGTGAAGGGAATCGTCTGCTGGAGCACTCCGGGCAGGAACTCCAATGTCCAGGGACCGCTACCAGACCCCGGGGCCAAATAGTCGCCACCAGGGCCCGGCGTCGCCGTCCCTGCCAGTGAGTATTGGACGGTCGCAGTGCCGACACCCGAGCTCCGGCTGACGGTGAGCGTGGCCGTGGGGAAGACCAGCGCAGTCGGTGCCGGCTCCGTCACGCTCACCGCAGTGGACAAGAACTGGACCATCGGCTCGTTGTCCAGGATCGTGACGACCGTCGTGGCCGGTGTGCCCACCTTGGCACCAATCGTCGGATCGAGGCTCACCGGGTTGGTCAAAGAGAGAATCGCCGTCTCCGGTGCCTCCGGGACGTTGTCGTCGGTCGATTGAAAGTCGAACGTCTGGGAAATAGACCCGGCCGGGAAGGTCAGCGTCCCAGTTCCCCCCACGGCGTAGTCAGGACCCAGCGTCGCCGTCCCACCCGTCACGACGTAGTCGACCGTCGCCCCCTTCGTGACCATCCCACTGCGACGCACGGTGACCTTCGTCGCCAAAGCCCCTTCGGTGGTCGTATACGTCGCACTCAAGAACGAAAAGATAGACGCGTCGTTGTCCACGATCGTCAGGGCCGCCGTCGCCTGTTGCCCGAGGAAGCTGCCCCCCGTCGGGTTGCTCAACGTCACGAGCAACGTACTGTCAGCCTTGTAGGACAGGTTGTTCGCAATCGGAACCGTAAAGCTCCCCGTCGCTACCCCAGGACCAAACGTCAAAACCCCGCTCGTCGCCGTATAGTCCTGCCCCGCAATCGCCGTCCCGTCCGACGTCCCATAGCTGACACGAACCGTCCCCGCCGTCGCGCCACGCGTCACCGTCACCGTGCCCAGCGGCCGTGCCCTCGGTCACGGTGAAAACCGGCGCCGAGAACTGGACCGGGCCGACGGCGTCGTCGTCGAGGATCGTGCCCTGCCCGGTCGCCTTGAGGAGGGTGGCGCCTACAGGGAGGCTCAAGACGAGAGAGACCGTCTCGTTGTTCTCGACCAGGCTGTCGCCGATGATGGGCACGTCGACGCTCAGGGGGCCCGTCGATCCCTGGGGGAAGGTGAGCGTGCCGGCCGTCAGCGTGTAGTCGCCCGGCTGGACGGCCGTTCCGTTGGCGGTCGTGTAGTGCACCGTCACCGCCTGGCCCGCGATCTTCGAGAGCGTGACGTGGAACGTCGCCACGTTGCCGACGCCCGTACCCTCGAGAACCGCAACATCGTCCACCGACAACGTCGGCAGCGCGTCATCGTTGGTGATGGTTCCCTGGCCCTGGCCGTCCAGAATCGTGGCGCCCACCGCACCGCTCAGGTTCACGAAGAACGTCTCGTTCGCCTCGCTGAGGGTGTCGCCGTTGACCGTCACGGACGTGCTCTGGCTCGTGGTTCCAGGGGAGAAGGTCAGGCTCCCCGAGAGGGCCGTGTAGTCACCCGGGGCCACGGCGGTCCCGTCGGCGGTGTCGTAGCTGACGGCGACGGTCTGGCCGCTGGCCGCGGACAGGCTCACGGTGAACGTGGCGTTCACGGTCCCGCTGTTCCCCTCGGTCACGGTTGCATTGCCAATGGAGAGGCTGGGCAATGGGTCGTCGTTGAGGATGGTTGCCTGGCCCAGATTGTCCAGAATCGTGGCGTTGCTCGGAGCGCTCAGGTTGACGAAGAACGTCTCGTTCGCCTCGTTCAGCGTGTCGCCGATCACCGGCACGTTGATCGTCCGCGTGGTGATACCCGGGCTGAACGTGAGCGTCCCCAGAGGAGCTGCCGTGTAGTCGCCGGGAGCCACGGCGGTCCCGTCGGCCGTGGCGTAGTGCACCGTAACCGTCTGGGCGCTGGCCGCGGACAGGCTGACCGTGAACGTCGCGTTCACTATCCCGCTGTTCCCTTCGTTCACCGTCACGTCGCCAATGGACAGCCCCGGCAGGTCGTCGTTCAGGATCGTGCCGAGGCCCTGGCCATCCTGGATGTTGGCGTTGACCGCGTTGCTCAGGTTGACGAAGAAGGTCTCCGACGGCTCCGTAGCCGTGTCCCCGCTTACCGTCACGCTGATCGGGAGCGTAGTCTGCCCGGGCGCAAAGGTCAGAGTGCCCGCGATGGCGGCGTAGTCCTGCCCTGCCGTAGCGCTGCCGTCCGCCGTCTGGTAGTCGACCGTGACCGTGTTGGCGCTCGACGAGGACAGCGCCACGTTGAAGACGAAGTTCTTCGTCCCCGAATTCCCCTCGCTCATGGCCACGTCGCTGATGGTCACGTTGGGCGGCGGCGGCGTGCCGCTCGTGGTGAAGGTCCACACCGGACCCGTCGTGGTGTTGACCCCGTCGCTCACGACCGCGTACCACTGGTACTGCGTCCCCGGCAGGAGGTCGGGCCAGCTCAAGGAGGCAGTAGAGCCCGAGGGGACGCCCGAGTCCGTCCCGATGATGGCGAAAGGGACGTTCGTGACCGACATGTCGTAGCTCAACGTGAACTGGCTGCCGCTGTCGGTCTCGAATTGCCCTAGCGTCGGGGAGTACGTAAAAACGCGGATCTGGTTGCTGGCTGGCGCGAACTCCATGATCCGCATCCAGCCATCTCCGCCGTTCGTCCTCCCCTGGAAGTCGGCCTGGGACACGTGGAGCGTGCGCCCGTTGAAGACATCGGTCCTGTGCCCCTCCCCGTTCACGTGGCCGGAGAGGAAGAGGAACAGGTTGGGGTTGTCCTTCAGCGAGTCGTAGGTGGCCTGGCCCTGGGGCGAGTAAGGGGCGGGGTTGCCCGTGCGGGCGAGGTAGTGGCTGACGATGATGCCATAGCGGTCGGGGTGTGTCTTGAGCACGTTGTCCGCCCAGGCCAGGACCGCCGGGTTCGGGGTCGCCGAGTTGTCGAACTCGATCATGATCACGACGAAGTTCATGCCGCTGGCGCTGAAGAGCTCGTAGTAGTTGTCGTTGTTCGAGCCGTAGTGGCCCCCGTAGTAGCTCCTCCCGCCGAAGCGAGCCTGTCCGAAGTGCTGGTTGAAGAAGATCGTCGTGCCGGTCGGGGTGTCGTAAGGGGACGAGTCGTGGTTGCCCACGGCGACCCCGTAGGGGAGTCCCTCGAGCAGTCCTGTCGTCGCCGGATCCTCGAGCTTGCTCATGGCCGCGTCGGCCACGATCCACTCGGTGGGGTTGCCGCCGTTGTCCCCGTGCTCCACGACATCGCCCACGTGCGCCACGAACTTTATGTTCCGGGCCGCCTGGTTATCCACGATCCACTGCGTCTGCGCGTAGTACTGGTCGGGCGTTCCACCGTTGAGGGTCGCGGAGTAGAACTGCGTGTCGGGAAGGACCATCAAGGTGAAGGTGGGGCCGGGGGTCCCCGTGATCGGCCTCCCGTAGTACGCGACCGTGAGCATGCCGCCGTCGGGATCGGAGACATCGACGTCCAGCGCGGGCGAGGTGGAGACGCCCGTGGCCCCGCTGCTCGGGAAGTTGGGCGCCGGTGCGTTCGGTGGGCTGGACTGCGCCTGCAGGTCGACCGGAACGAGAGCCAGGAAGCCGAGGGCCAGGAAGCCGAGGGCCAGGAAGGCCAGGGGACTCGGGCGATGGGGCACCTCGACCTCCATATGTTCTCAAGACCTCACGGCAAGACGCTGCCGCCGAGGGAGAGCAACTATGGAGGGAGGCGAACTTTTTACCACGACCGCGGCCGCAGTTCAAGGGCCTCGGGTCCTGCGTGGCTGCTCGAGGCCGAACGCACCGCGCTTGCTCCACGGGCACGGTCGTGATAGAAAGATGGTCCTCTCTCCATAGTTGGGCCTCCCTCCATAGCGACCACTGAACCCTCAGCGACAGCGTGATGTCCTGGGATTCCGAGGCAGGAGGGTGCATGACCGAAGAGCAGGGTGGCGCCGCGCCGGACGGCGAGCGGCAGGGGACGGGCCTCGTGGATGGCATCCGCTACGCCCTTTCGCGGGGCGGGCTCCTGGCGGCCGCGGGTGCGGTAGCGGTGGTGCCGGCCTGGGGCGTCATCGTCTCCAAGTACAGCTCGCACGGTGTTCTTCCGGTCCTCTCCTTCCTCTGGCGGGCCTGCCTCCTGTCCTTCATCCCGCTGGCCTGCTGGATGCTCATCGAGGCCGTGGTGTTGGGGGCGACGCCTTCCGGCGCGCGGGCCCGCTTGCGTGACTTCGCCGGGCGGTTCCTGACGGCGCGCTGGGGCTGGATCCTCCTTCATGCCGCTGCCCTGGCGGGCGCCGTCTGCCTCACGTGGACGCTCGTAGTGGCTGTCGGGCAGGACACCGACCTTGCCTGGCACTTCCCCGCCATAGGGTGGCAGCGAGAGGTGAAGATCCTGGCCCGGCGCCTCGCTCAGCTCTTCGGGGCCGGCGCGTTGGCCGGTGCGGTGCTGGGGGCCGCGCTCCACGGCCTGGCGCGACGCCGCGGCGGCGCCTCCACGCCCTGGCTGGCACGAATGGCCACACCGCTGCTGCTCGCCGGCGCCCTCGCGGTCACGACCTACAACGGCCTGACGCGCTATTTCGACTACTTCAGCGGCTTCTACCAGGTGCTGCTCGTGTTCGCTTTCCTGCTCGCGTGGGGCGGGCTGACCCTGCGTCGGGAACGCAACCCGCGAAAGGACCCGGCATCGCCGACCTCGGGGTTCTGGGTCGCAGGTGGAGCGGTGGCCGGCGCGTGCCTGCTGTTCCTGGGTCTGGCCAAACCGAGCCACACGACGCGCAAGATCTTCGACGAGAGCCGGGCGTTGGCGCTGAGCGGCGTGAAGGTCGCCGGCCGCTTCGTCGCACGCCGGCACCCGACCAAGCACGCCACCGACCGCCCGCAGGCCGTTGCCTCCGCGACCCTACCCGCGTCGCCCGCCGGGTCGCCTCTGGTAGCCGGGCGGCCGGACGTCTACCTGATCACGGTCGATGCTCTCGCATCCGATCACACAACGCCCTACGGCAGCCCGCGTCAGGTTTCGCCCAACATGCAGTCACTTGCCGACGAGGGGATCGTATTCGAGAGAGCGTACTCGACGGGATGCGCGACGCATATCGGGATTCCGGCACTGCTCTTTTCGCGCTATTCGGACTGCGTGAGCACACGAGAGGACTCCCTCCCCGACAACCTGTTCACGGCGCTCAAGGGCCAGGGATACCGCACCGCGCGCATATCGGGCTACTCGTGGGACGACGGTGTGATGAAGCGACACGCCCGCTCGCTCGGCCGGGGCTTCGACACGACGCGATACGCAGGACCGGACTACCGCCAGATCACCTACAACTCCAGCCCCGTGGACGACGCCGTGGCGACCGCCGCCATCGAGGAGATCAAGAGCCTCGGCGACGACGCGCCGATCGCCCTCTGGGTTCACTTCTACAACCCGCACCCCGCGCGCGTACCGCCGCGTTCCGTCGGCGAGCGCTTCGGCAGGGGCGGGGTCGCCCGCTACGACGCCGAGGTCTTCTCCACCGACATCGCGCTCGGGCGCCTGCTGGATGCGATTCGCACGGAACGGGCGAGCCGCGGGCGCGTGATCCTGTTGAGCGCCGACCACGGCCATTCCACCTTCGAGGACGGCCGTTGGGGCCATGACGGCGCGCTGGCGCGCTCGCAAACACAGGTGCCCTTCATCATCGCTGGCCTTGGGGGAGGCGCCCGCCGGATTCACGAAGCCGTGAGCGTCCTCAGCCTGGGCCCCACGCTCCTGGACGCGCTGGCAGTCCCGATCCCGGCTTCCTTCATGGGCCGTTCCCTGCGCCCCCTGCTCGAAGGCCAGGCGGGAGAGCCTGCTCCCGTGTTCGAAGCGCGCCCCCCGAGCTCGCCCAACGCCGACGGCACCGTGGCGGTCATCCAGGGACGGTACAAGCTCTACCGTCATACGCGGCCGAAGGCCCGCTGGCTCTTCGCCGCAGACTACCTGGAGCTCTACGATCTGGAGCACGATCGTGACGAGCTCCGCAACCTCGCCGACGAGCTGCCCGATGTCGCTCGGAGCCTGGTGAGCCTGATCGACGTGGCCCCCCCAGGGACGAAACCCTGTTTCATCGAATGACGAGAACGCCTCAGCCGCGCCGGCCGAGCAGAGAGCGCACGCGATCCCAATCGTGCCGGCCTACCTCTCCGAGCGCTATGGTCGTGGCTGCGAACACGAGTTCGATGACCGCCGCCTCCAGCACGAAGCGGATGCCGCCCCAATCGAGGTAGCGACCGACGGCGACCCCGGCGAGGCCGGCAGCCACGATGCGCAGGAGGGAGAGAGGGCTCGGTCCCGCTCCGAAAGTGCGGAACAGATAGGCCGCCGCGGCTCCCGCCGCGAGCAGGAAGCTCCCTGCGGAAGCGAAGGCCGCGCCCCTCAGGCCCCAGCGAGGGATGAGCAACACGCACAGCACGCCCTGTGCCACCAGGCTCAGCACCACGCACCCGAGGGAGACCGCCGGACGGTTGCCCCCGCTGATGATGGTGGTCATGACGCTGACGACGCACAGGCAGGCGTAGGCCGCGGCCAGCGGCACCAGTACGTCGGCGTACGCCAGGTAGTCCGGCTTCGTCGGGTACACGAGCCTGATCGCCGCCCGGGGCGACGCGGCGAAGACGGCCTCGAGGCCCACGGCCACGAGCATGCAGATGCGCAGGCTTTCACGGATGTAGGTGACCGTTCCCGCGCGATCGCTGATGAACGTGGCCCGCGAGATCAGGGGAAAGATGATGGCGTTGATGGAGATGGTCAGCATGTACGGCATTACGGCCAGGTTCAGGAGGGCGAAGTACGCGCCGGAGAGCGCCTTGGATTGCGACGGGTCCGTGAGTCGCTTGACCCAGAACAGGTCGAAGCTCAACAACCATTGGCTGACCAGGATCAGGGCCATGATCGGGACCGCGAAGGCGACCAGCGAGCGCGCCGGCGGCGCCGCGGTGATCCGCTCCGTGAAGTAGCGGCGTGAGCTCCACAGGGCCACGGCCATGATCACGCCCGCGGCGGACGCGAAGCCGATGAACACTCCCCGCACCCCGTAGCCGAGGGCGGCGGCCCCGAGGATCCCCATCGCCCGCAGCGTCGCGTAGCCCATGTCCAGGATCGCCTGGGGCTTGAAGCGCCGCTCCCCGTTCAGCACGCCCACGTAGAGGGCGTACAGCGAGTAGAAGAGCGGGATGAGTGCCGAGATCCGGATCAGGCCGGCCAGCGCCGGGTCTCGGAAGAAGGCCGAGAGCAGCTCCGCACCCAGGAAGTAGACGATGCACACACCGCCACTGAAGAAGGCCTGCAGCCTGAGTGCGGTGCGGAACACGCTGGCCGTTCCGAAGCGCTCCTCGGAGACGTGCTTTGAAACCGTCTGAACGGTGCCCTGGAGCAGCACGACTGTGAACAAGGAGACGAGGCGATTGATGACGCCGAAGTCCCCGACCTGCTCGGAGTTGAGGAGGTTGGGCAATGCGAAGTTGATGGCGAAGGAGACGAAGATGAACCAGAGCTTGGCGGCGGGGATGTAGAGACTGCTGCGTCCGACCTGGGCTTTCGGGGATTCCAAGGTCAGCTCCTCTCGCCTTTCCGCGCCAGCCCGGCGTACAACTCCTCGTACCGGGCCGCCACGTTCTTCACGTTCCAGCGGTCCAGCACCGCCCGTCGTCCCTGATCGCCGAGCTCGGCCTGGAGCTCAGGGGATGACAGGATCCGGATGATCGCGCGGGCGAGGCTCGGAGCGTCCTCTGGAGGCACGCTCACCACACCTCCGCCCCCGCCGCCGGTGATCTCCCGCAGCGGCTCGATCTCCGTGACGACGACGGGCTTCCGCATCGCCATGCACTCCAGAAGCACGAGAGGGATGTCCATCTTGCGGTGCAAGTCGCTCGTGGGCAGGACAGACACCGTGCAGAGGGCGATCAGCGAAGCGACGTCGTCCACCTCGTTGAGGAACACCACCGCATCGGAGAAGCCGCCCGCCGCGGCCAGGGCCTGGGCGCGCAACTCGTGGCTCTTGGCGTCCGGTGTCTTGAGGCGGCACGCCAGCACGAAACGGGCCTCGGGCACGGCCTTCAGCACTTCCGGCACCGCCGCCAACAGCACCTGGTGGCTTCCTGGGCTCTCGTAGTCCCCTGCGAACAGCACGACCGGCCGTCCGTCCACGCCGAGCCGTTTCGCGAGCTGATTCTGCGCGGGGACCGCGAGACGATCGGGTTCGATTCCCGGCGGGATCATGTGTACCTGCGGCACCCCGCCGCGCCGCAGCTCGCCGGCCGTGTAGTCGGACAGGGCCACCACCGCGTCGGCGAACATCAGGCTCTTGATGCCCTCGAAGCTCCTCGGCACCGAGCAAATCGTGTGCAGCGTGGGCCGGCCCGTGACGGCGACCAAGGCTCCGGCGATCTTCGATGAGAGGGGGTTCGGGGCGAAGAAGAAGTGGTAGGCGTCGACGTCGTTGCGTGCGGTGAGGACCTTCAGGAAGACCCGCGCGTTCTGGGCGAGCCCCGGCGCGTAGCCGCCCGTGGCCTTGTAGATGGGCTCCCAGTGCACCCGGGGCCATTCTGGCTGGTAGTCCGGGCGCCCCAGGAGCCAGTACTCCGTGTGGGTCGAAGAGACGGCGATGTCCCGGGCGAGGTTCTTCGAGCTGTCGGACCAGGGCGGGCAGACGGGCTTGCTCACCATCAGGACACGGGTCATTCGGTCATCGCTCCTCGAGGGCCAGCCCGCTGACGTAGGCAGGTGCCCCCGCATCGAATGCCTGCACCAACACGTGCCGGTGGGCCGGACCCAGCCGCCGCCAGGCATAGGCCTCGGCCGTGGCGCGTCCCGCATGGCCGAGCCGGCTCGCCAGGCCCGGCTCCTCGAGCGCTCGCAGCACCGCTGCTTGCAGCGCCGCAGCGTCCCCCGGCGGCACCACCAGGCCGTTGACGTCGTGTCGAAGGACGTCGGGGATACCCCCAACGGCCGTGCCCACCACGGGCTTGCCGGCCGCCAGGCCTTCCAGCAGCACGACCGGCAGGCTGTCCGTGCGTCCTCCGTCGAGAACCACGGACGGGACCACGACGACGTCGGCGCGGGCGAGGACCCGGCGCTTCTCGGGCTCGGACAGCGCGCCGTGAAAACGCACAGCCACGCCCAGCGCCTTCGAGAGCGACTCGAAGGACTCCCGGCAACAGCCCTCGCCGGCGATCTCGAGGAGCACTTCCGGGATGCCGGCGAGGGCCTTGATGAGGACGTCCAACCCCTTCACCGGCACGAGCCGCCCCAGGTACACGACGCGGCGCAGGGGACGCTGCGCTGGCGCGGCGGCCGGAGGCGGCTCCTCGGCGTGATCCACGTCCACGCCCATGGGCAGGACTTCGATCGCCTCGAGTGCCAGCTCTCGCCACCCGTGCGGCAGGAGCTCGCTGAAGAGAGTGCGGATGAACCCCGAGGTCGCGATCACGGCGCGGCAATGCTTGTAGAGGGCGCGTGCCAGGAGCCTTCCGCCGGGCAGGCGATGCAGTAGATGCACGTCCCCGGAGTGCAGCACGAGCACCAGCGGCGTCCCCGAGATCCAGGAGGCGAGCAGCCCGACGAGCCCCGCCGGGAGCGCCCAGTGGGCCTCGATGACCTCGCAGTCCCTGGCCTCCCTGACCGCGTGGGCCGCGAACCTCAGGAAGAAGAGCGGCAGCTGCAGCGCGAGCAGCGGCCTCTGGCGCAAGTTGTCGAGGATGCCATCCCCGTAGGCGATCCTTTGGTGGCGGCGCGGCAGCCAATAGACGAAGCGCCGAATCCGCGTGGACCCGCACATCCCGAGATCGCTGATGCCGGGACCGCCCGGGGCCACCACCACGCAAGGCAGGCCCAGGTGCTCGACGAAGCGCTCCATGAAGGCCACCATTGGATCGCCGCTGAACCGGGGGAAGCTCGACGTGAGCAGAAGCACCCGCGGCAGCGGTGTCGTGGGCGATGGCGTCATGGTTGCGGTCTCACGCTGGGAGCAGAGTGGGCGACGCCAAGATTGCGCATGATACACCAATTCGCGCTCCTGGCCCGCGCTTCCGTCAGATCAGTGGTCGCGCTTCGCGGTCGATGAGTGCCTGGAAACGACCCATCAGATCGCGCGTGACGGGGCCGGGGCGCCCATCGCCCACCGCCGTGCCGTCGATTCGCACGACCGGCAGGATCCCTCGCGACGCGCTGGTGAGGAACGCTTCGGCGGCCGACGGGATGTCCACGAGAGCCACCGCCTCCGTCACCACGGGAACGACCCTTCGGGCCACCTCGAGGACGAGGGACCGCGTGATGCCGAGCAGCACGCGCGTCTCATCGGTGCGGAGTCTGCCCCCGATCAGGGCGAAGAAGTTGCTCGAGAGCCCCTCGAGGATCGAGCCGTCGCCGGCCACCATCAACCCTTCGTGGACGCCTTCCGGGAGCGACGCCTAGGCCGCGGCAGCTTGCGCCGCGAAGCGCGTGTCCTTCGCGTGGGGATTGGTCCGTTGGAGGGGGACGGTCACGCACGCCACGCCGTCGCGATAGAGCGCCTCGGGGAGCGCGACGAACGGCTCCACCGAGACGAAGAGGCGCGGAGGGGCATATGTGAGTCGGAGGCGCGATTCCGGATGCTGGGTCGCCCTCAACGCCTCCGCGACGGCCTCCCGGACGAACCCCGCGTCGAGCCCTCCGCCCGACCCCTGGAGGGTCGTCGATTCGTCGAGACGTGCGACGTGCTGGGCGAGACGGACGACGCCGTCCCGGCCGTAGGTTCGGAACGTCGTATAGGCGCCGTGGGGGAGTGCGGCGCTGGCGGCCTGGAGGCCCGCGCCTGTTCCCGCCGGCCGGAGGATCCCGCGTTCGAATTCGAAGGTTACTGCGGACAACTGTAAAACCCCTATTTCCAATTGTATACGCGAATCAGCGCAACCCAATTGACAAAGGAACGCTCAACCCTATAGCCTTGGAAGCGGAGGCTCACTTGGGCAAGATCATCGGAATCGACCTCGGCACGACGAACTCGGTCGTGGCCGTCATGGAGGGGGACGCCGCCACCGTCCTCGCGAACCCCGAAGGGGCGCGCACGACGCCGTCGGTCGTCGCCTTCACGAAGACGGGCGAGCGCCTCGTGGGGCAGGTGGCGAAGCGCCAGGCGGTGACCAACCCCGAGAACACGATCTTCTCGATCAAGCGCTTCATGGGCCGGAAGTTCGCCGAGGTCTCGGAAGAGAGCAGGATGGTCCCGTACAAGGTCGTGGCGGCCCCCAACGGCGACGCGCGGGTCGAGATCAGCGGCACGTTGTACTCGCCGCCCGAGGTCTCCGCGATGATCCTCCAGAAGATGAAGGACGCCGCCGAGCAGCACCTCGGCGAGAAGGTGGACAAGGCGGTGATCACGGTTCCGGCGTACTTCAACGACTCGCAGCGTCAGGCGACGAAGGACGCGGGGAAGATCGCGGGGCTCGAGGTGCTGCGGATCGTGAACGAGCCGACGGCGGCCGCCCTCGCCTACGGCCTGGACAAGAAGAAGGACGAGACGATCGCGGTCTACGACTTCGGCGGCGGCACCTTCGACATCTCGGTCCTCGAGGTGGGCGAAGGGGTCGTCGAGGTGAAGGCGACGAACGGCGACACCCACCTGGGCGGGGACAACCTGGACCAGCGGGTGATCGAGTGGATCGTCGCGGAGTTCAAGAAGGACCAGGGGATCGACCTGTCGAAGGACAAGATGGCGCTCCAGCGGCTGAAGGAAGCGGCGGAGAAGGCCAAGTGCGAGCTCTCCACGACGGTGGAGACGGAGATCAACCTTCCCTTCGTGACGGCGGACGCGTCGGGGCCGAAGCACCTGGCGCTGAAGCTGACGCGAGCGAAGCTGGAGCAGCTCGTGGGGGACCTGATCGAGAAGTCGATGGGCCCCGTGGCGGCAGTGCCTGAAGGACGCGGGGGTGCGAGGCGTCGGCGATCGACGAGGTGGTGCTCGTCGGCGGGATGACGCGGATGCCGAAGATCCAGCAGGTGGTGAAGGACTTCTTCGGGAAGGAGCCCCACAAGGGCGTGAACCCCGACGAGGTCGTCGCCATCGGCGCGGCGATCCAGGCGGGCGTGCTCTCCGGCGACGTCAAGGACCTCCTGCTCCTCGACGTGACGCCGCTCTCCCTCGGGATCGAGACGCTGGGCGGCGTGTTCACGCGCCTCATCGAGCGCAACACGACGATCCCCACCCGCAAGACCGAGGTCTTCTCGACGGCCTCCGACAACCAGCCCTCGGTGGAGATCCACGTGCTCCAGGGCGAGCGCCCGATGGCCCAGGACAACCGGACCCTCGGCAAGTTCCAGCTCTCGGGCATCCCGTCGGCGCCGCGCGGCGTGCCCCAGATCGAGGTCACGTTCGACATCGACGCCAACGGCATCGTCAACGTCTCCGCCAAGGACCGTGGCACCGGCAAGTCGCAGGCGATCACCATCACGGCGTCGTCGGGCCTGGCGAAGGACGAGGTCGAGCAGATGGTGCGGGACGCCCAGTCCCACGCCGACGAGGACAAGCAGCGGCGCGAGGAGATCGAGGCCAAGAACCGCGCCGACGCCCTCATCTACTCCACCGAGAAGACGCTGTCGGAGAACCGCGAGAAGCTGCCGGCGGCCGACGTCGAGGCGGCCGACAAGGCCCTCGCCGAGGCCCGCAAGGCCGTCGAGGAGGGAGGGGCGGCCGGCGATCGAGGCCGCGGTCCAGGAGCTGACGAAGGCTTCGCACCGGCTGGCCGAGGTGCTCTACAAGTCGACGGCCGCGCCGGCGGGGACGCGGCCGGCGGCGGCGCGGGCGAGCCGGGGCAAGCGGCGACAAGGAGACGGCGACGTGATCGACGCGGAGGTCGTGGACAAGAAGTGACGCGGTCGCCGGCGTCCTAGCGGGAGAGAAGTGGCGCAGAGCCTGGCCGGGGACCTCTACGAGCTCTTGGGCGTGCGCCGAGGGGCCGGCGCCGCGGAGATCCGCCGCGCGTTCCAGAAGCGGGCGCGCCAGCTCCACCCCGACCTGAACCCCGGCGATCCGGTGGCCGCCGAGCGCTTCCGCGCCCTCTCGCTGGCCTTCGAGGTGCTCTCGGATCCCCACCGGCGCGCCCAGTACGACCGCGGAGACCTGAGGGTCGAGTCTCGACCGGTCGCCCCGGAGGTCGGGCTTCGAGGGCTTCGACTTCTCGGCCGGGAGGCGCGCCGGCGGAGCGGGGCTTCCGCGAGCTCTTCGGCGGCCTCATGCGGGCGCCCCGAGGGCCAGGCGCCAAGGAGCCGGCCGAGGCGAGGACCTCGAGCAGGCCACGCGGCTCAGCTTCGAGGAGTCGCTCTCGGGGGCCGAGCGCCGCATCCACCTCGTGCGGGCCGACCACTGCCCGACCTGCGGCGGCGCGCGGCGAGGTCGCCTTCGGCCCCGTGCCCTGCGCCGCGCTGCGGCGGCACGGGCCAGATCCGTGCGAGCCGCGGCCACATGATCTTCACGCGGGCCTGCGCCGATTGCGGCGGCGCAGGGGTCCTCACGCTCGCGCCCGTGCCAGCGCTGCGGCGGCGAGGGCCGGCTCATGCAGAGCGAGTGGCTCGACGTCCAGATCCCCGCCGGGGCGGCCGCCGGCAGCCGCGTGCGCCTCCCGGGCTGCGGCAACGCCGGGCGCCGCGGCGGGCCTCCCGGCGACTTCGTCCTCGACGGTCGAGGTCGAGGCCCACCCCGTCTACCGCCGCGAGGGCGACGACCTTCACTGCGCCGTTCCGGTGACGATGGTGGAGGCCGCGCTCGGCGGCCACGTCGAGGTCCCGACGCCCCGACGGCCCGGTGACGATCGAGATCCCCGCCGGGCACGCAGACCGGCCAGCGCTTTCGCCTGCGCAAGCGGGGCGCCCCGAAGCTCGGCGAGGAGCGCGCGCGGCGACCTCTACGTCGAGGCACGGGTCGTCGTCCCGGCGGTCACCGACGACCGGAGCCGCGCCCTGCTCGGGAGGTCGCCCGCCTGAACCCCGACGATCCACGCAGGGACCTGTTCTGCCGGCTCCCGCGACCGGGGAGAAGCGCTGATGCCACGCGGACGGCGCCCCCGGGGCGAGGCCGCCTCCGCGCGCCGGCCCCCCCAGGGCGAGAAGTACTACATGATCAGCGTCGTGGCGAAGAGCTACGGCATCCACCCGCAGACGCTGCGCCTCTACGAGCGCGAGGGGCTCCTGAAGCCGTCGCGCACCGACGGCAACACGCGGCTCTACTCCGAGGAGGACCTGCAAGCGAGCTCGAGGTCATCCTGAACCTCACCCGCGACCTCGGGGTGAACCTCGCCGGCGTCGAGATCGTCCTCAACATGCGCCGTAAGATGGAGCAGATGCAGACGGAGGTGAACGAGTTCGTCGCCTGGGTGCGCGAGGAGCTCGTGCGGGCCAACCAGGCCGGCTGGCAGGAGCGCTTCGAGCAGGCCCTCGTGAAGCTGCCCCCACCCGCTCGCAGCACTCCGTCCGAGCTCGGGCGCCGGGGCGGAGAATGCCCTGAGCGCCGGACCCGATGGCCAGACGAAGAAGAGCGCCCCGGCCCAGCCCGCGCTCGGCACGACGGGCGACAGCCTGAACGCCTACATCCGCGAGATCGCGAAGTTCCAGCCGCTCGCCGCCGAGGAGGAGAAGGAGCTGGGCCGCCGCATCCAGGCGGGCGACCAGGAGGCGCTCAAGCGCCTCGTCGAGGCCAACCTGCGCTTCGTCGTCTCCTACGCGAAGCGCTACCGGGGCCTCGGCCTCGCGTTCCTCGACCTGATCCACGAGGGCAACCTCGGCCTCATCGAGGCCGCGAAGCGCTTCGACCCCGAGCGCAACGTCAAGTTCATCTCCTACGCGGTGTGGTGGGTGCGCCAGGCCATCTTCCACACGCTCTCGGAGCACGCTCGCGTCTTCCGGCTGCCGCAGAAGCTCTCGGGCCAGGTGTCGCGCGTCGAGCACGCCCGCGAGCAGCTCGCGGCCGAGCTGGAGCGCGCCCCCGACCGTGGCCGAGCTCGCCAAGGAGACCGATCTGTCCGACGGCCGAGGTCGAGGAGCTCCTGCTGGTCGCCGGGGACGACGTCTCGCTCTCGACCGCGGTGGGCGAGGACGGCAGCCTCGAGCTCGGCGACACGCTCGAGCAGGAGACGCGTCCCCTCGGTCGAGCTCGAGCTGATCCGCATCGTCCTTCGAGAAGCAGATCCAGGCGATCGTGGCCGAGCTCGACGAGAAGGAGCGCGAGGTGATCCGCATGCGCTTCGGCCTCGACGGCGAGGAGCCGCGGACGCTGCAGGAGATCGGCGAGACGCTCGGGCCTCATCGCGGGAGCGGATCCGCCAGATCGAGAGCAAGGCCAAGGAGAAGCTGCGGCGGAGCCAGGAGGCCCAGAGCTTGCGGGGGTACCTGAATTGAGCGTCTGCGAGCGCTGCGGCGGCACCGGCTTCGAGATCGTGACCCGCGACGGGCGGGAGTACGCGCAGCCCTGCGCCTGCCGCCGCGTCGCCGCCGGCGGGCGACGCCGACGCCCTGCTCGACCGCCTGCCGCATCCCGCCCCGCTACGAGCACTGCACCCTGGCCAACTTCGACCCCGGCAGACGCCCCAGCACCGGGCGGCGCTCGAGAAGGCGCTGTCCTTCTGCAAGGGCTACCCGCACCTCGAGGCCGAGAGGGCTCGGCCTGCTCTTCTCCGGCGACAACGGCGTCGGGCAAGACGCACCTCGCGGTGGCGGTGCTGCGCGAGCTGGTGGCGAACAAGGGCGTCCGCGGGCAGTTCTGGGACTTCCACGAGCTGATGCGCGAGATCAAGCGCTCCTACGACCCGGAGACCAAGACGACCGAGATGCAGGTCCTCGAGCCCGTCGTGGAGATGGACGTCCTGCTCCTCGACGACCTCGGGCGCCTGGAAGATGACCGACTGGATGAACGACACGCTCTTCTACATCCTGAACAGCCGGTACCTGGCGCGGCGGCCGACGATCATCACCACGAACTTCCAGGACGTCAGCGCGCGAGGAGGCGCCGCGCAGGCCGATCAGCTGCGTCCGGCGGGAGTACCTCGTGGACCGGATCGGCCAGCGGCTGCGCTCGCGGCTGACGGAGATGTGCCTGAAGATCCCCGTCGACGGCGACGATTTCCGCGAGCGGCGCCAGATGGCGAACCGCAACGTCGTCCTCGGCACCTCGGGACACCCGCCGGATCCCGCTCCGACCGTCCCCGTCCACTCCGCCACCTCGCCCTCGCTTCGGAGGATGAGGGAGGCCGACGCGCTCTTCGGCTAGGACGACTCGGGATCATAGGCGACGCGGATCTCGCAGAAGCCATCTCCCCGCCGCACGCAGCGCGTCTCCTCGGCCCGGGCGCGCCGGCCCGGTGTGGTGGCCATTCCTTCCCAGATGCCGCAGAACCTCTCGCACAGCTCCGCAGTGACCGGAAAATCGTGGATCCTGCCGAGGGCCGTCTCCGGCGTATCCCCCACCACCTCGAGCCGGCCGACGTCGTAGAAGAGCCTCCACATGGTCGGCGCGAGGCGAGCGCGGCTCTCGGTGGTGGCCACCATGGCGCCCAGGTAGGTGGCCTTCTCCCGCTGGGCTGCGAAGAACCCCTGGCTCCTGAAGAAGCGTGGGTCGTCCGGAGCGAGAACCCGTTGGGCCGTCCGCAGGTAGGTCGTCAGGGCTTCCAGCGGGTACCAGGCCGATTCGCGTATGTCGCTGCGGAACGCAGCCAGGCTTCCCGGCCCGAGGGCCTTCAGCACCCTGTCGTGGGCCTTCCTTCCCTGGGTCTCGCCCACGAACAGCACTGCGTCGATCAGATCGCGCCCGCGCACCTGTGCCACGTCGTCGAGTATGCCACGGCGGATCGCGGCGGAACGCCTAGGTCATGCCGCTCGACACGAAGCCGAGGATCTTTCCCGCGAGAAGGGCCGTCGTTCCTGTGAAGCGGCACCCTGCGACCCAGCCCGTCGTCGTCGGTTGGCTCCAGCGCACTTCCACCCCCAGGGCGACGTGGGTCGAGCCGTCCTGGCCTTGAAGAACCAGGCGCAGCAGGTCCCCCTGATGCACCTCGGCGGGGATCTCGATGCGGCATCCGCTGCCGCTCACGTCCACGGTCTGCCCCATGGAGGTGGCCTTCGTGGCCCGCAGCTGTACCTCGACCTTGAGGAGGAGGGGGCGCCGGACGCGCCGCCGCCGCTCCGTATGGTCGCTGGTGCCGATCCATCCCGAAAGACGCTTGGCCACCGCCAGGAGCTCCTCGGCCCCCACGGGCTTCACGAGGTAGGCCGCGGCGCCCTTGGTGATGGCGTCGGTGAAGCTGTCGATGTCGCTGTCGTAGGACAGGATCAGGAGCGGGATCCCCTTGAGGGGAGGATGGGCCTGGAGGTGGCGCAGGGTCGACATGCGGCCGGTCCGCGGCTGGGCGTCGTCGAGGATCATCAGCCGCGGGGGGACGAGGTCGCGGGTGACGAGGACGTCGGCCTCGGTGGCCGTGGCCACGTCGAGGCCCCCCGCGCAGGAGAGTCCCTTCGACCCAGGCCCGGTCCCTGCCGTCGGGCCCGATGATCAGGGTATAGGACGTCGATCGCGTCTCTTGGGTTTCCAATGGGCCCGGCTCTCGGACGGGATCAGCCTCTCACTCGTGGCCCTTCCCCAGCGTCAGCAGGTAGGCGCGCACGGCCTCGATCTGCTTCTTCTGATCGCCGCCCAGGATCTCCGGGATAGGCGTTCTCCTGGGGATCGACCGGGAAGTTCGACGGCATGCGGGTTCCCGGCATGATCCTGCCGGGGTCGGTGAGCCACTGCGAGATCCAGTCGGCCCGCAGGCGCTCCGGAACCTTGGCGAGGTCGGGGGCCATGTTGGCCGGCTCCTGGTTGGGCAGCTTGCCCGGCCACGACGTGGCACTTCACGCACTGCCACTTCGTCGAAGAGATCCTTGCCGGTCGCCGCCAGCGCCGCGTTCGGGGCGGGCTTCGGCTCGTAGGGGTAGGCGACCTTGTCCATGGCCGCGAAGTAGTGGGTGATGGCGTTGTTCTCTTCCTCGGTGAAGTCGAAGGTGGGCATCCGCACCTGGAGCCAGGGGCGGATGTGGTTCTCCGGATGACCGAGGAAGTCGTGAAGCCAGGCGGTCTGGACGCGCGATCCCTCGCCGATCTTGCGACTTGTCGTTGTAGAGAATGGGCGGCGAGAGGGCCTGGGCCTGGATGCACCTCGCCCCCCGAGGCTCTCGAGCTGGCTCTCGACGATCGCGCGGATCGTGCCGCCCTTTCCGACTGACGTGGCAGCCCTGGCAGTTCAGGTTGCGCACGAGGCGCCGACCCTTCTCGACGTATCGCTCGTCGGCCGCGAGCTGCTTCTGGGCGGCGAGGGGCACCTGCTCCTTCGTGAAGGACTGCACCGCCGTCACGATGGCGTCGGCCTCCTCGGGCTCGAAGTGGAACTTCGGCATCCGGAGCAGCTCTTCGTGGCTTCTTGATCTTGTCGCGATCGAAGACGCGGGGCTCCATGAGCTTGCGATGGATCCAGCCCGGCAGCGTGTGGGGGATTGCTCGTGCTCGAAGCCGAAGTCGAGCCGCTCGACCAGCTTCGATGCCCTCCTCGGTCAGCTCGACGCCGATGGGGGAGGTCTTCTCGAAGCCGCCGATGGTGTGGCAGCCGAAGCAGCCGTAGCGGCCGATCGTCTTCTCGCCCAGGAACTGCGTGCGCGCGTGGTCGTCCATCGCCGCGAGCTTCTCGTCGGCCTGCTGCGACGGTGAACTGCGCTCAGCAGGTACTCGAGGACGATCGTGTCGCGCACCTTGGCGTCCATCGCCGGGTGCGGGCGCGCTCGGCGAAGGCCTCGTTCTTGAGGCTCATGAGGTAGGCCGTGATGTCGGCGGCCTCGCTTCTCGGTGAGCCGCAGGTTGGGCATCTTCGTCTCGTGCCAGTACGACTTCGGGTTGCGGATCCAGGCGTAGAGCCAGCCGGCGTTCACCTTGCTGCCGGTGCCGTCGAGGTTCGGTCCGTGGGTGCGGATAGGCCGCGGCGTCGAGGCCCGTCGATTCCGCGCTTGTCGTCGCCGATCGCGGTGGCAGCGCGAGGCAGCCGACGGTCTCGAAGGTCTTGCGGCCGGCGTCGAGGCTCCCCTTGGGCGGCGCCGGGTAGGACTCGCTGGCGGACCGCTCGGCGATGTAGGCCACGACCGCGTTGACCTCGGCGTTGTTGCGCGCCTTCTGGTCGTCGGTCTCGCCGATCCGCACGTCCCAGATCTGCGGCATCCGGGTCGGCCGGAAGGCCCGCGGCTCCTTCACCCAGCGGAAGATCCACTCCTCGTTGGTCTTGGACGCGATCTTCGTGAGGTCCGGGCCCGACCTTGCGCAGGTTTTCCCAGCCCTTGATCTTGTGGCAGCCGAAGCAGCCGTACTTCTCGATGAGGAAGATGCCGGCGTTCAGGTGCTCGGCCTTCGGCACCTCGACGACGCCCTGGTGGCACTTGGCGCACTGCGACTCGGTGTGCCCCTTGGCCATCATCGGGTAGGTCCCACTGGTGCCAGCGCTCGTACTCCTTCGAGTGGGTGTACTTGCCCCAGTCCTTCTCCTGCTCGACCGATGCGACGCGGTGTGGACGGCCTGCTGGAAGCCCGTGGCCCGGCCGCGTCCCTGGTGGCAGGCCGTGCAGCCGATCTTCTCGATCGGGTGGCCGCCCCGTGAGGTAGAGCTCGAGGTTCGGGTGGGTCGTGTAGGGCTGGGGCGCCTTCTCGAACCCCTTCTTGTCGATCCCGAGGTGGCAGGTCGTGCAGCGGTCCACCTTGGGCGTGCGGCGTGAAGATCACGTCGTCGTAGAGGTTCGCCGGCATGATCTGGTTGATCTTCAGCGACGGGTTCGCCATGTCGAGGACCGGCAGGTTGCGGACGAACGAGACGAAGCCCGGCTGGATCTTGCGGAGCTTGTCGTCGAGGCGGATCCTCGGTCGGCGTAGAGCTCCTTCTGCTTCTTCTCGGCGTCCAGCCGGGTCTTCTCGAGGGCCTTCACCGCTTCAGCCGCGGCGTCGCGCTCGGCCGTGACCTGCTCCCGGTCGATCCGGTAGTCGGCCCACTGCTTCTCGAGGTCGTCGAGGTGCGGCCTTCTTGGCCTTCGCGGCGCTCCCGCTGCCCGTGTGGGCGGCCTCTTCGTAGTCGTAGCGGGCCACGTCGATCTTGGCCTTGGTGAAGCGGAAGTTCTGGTCGATGCGGTACCACTCGCCGTTGAGCCTTGTCGAGCCTCGGCCCGGGCCTTGGCGCATCTCGCCGCGCGCGTGCCGCGACCTCGCTCTCGCCCTGGGCGATCTGGTCCTCGAGCTCCTTGCGCTTGGTGCGCGTCCACCTTCGCCCGCGCTGCGTCGCGCTGCTCCTGGGTCTGAGCTTCACCTCGAGCTTGTTGAACTCGATCTGGTACTTCTTCCACTCGCGGTCGTAGTCGGCCCAGATCATGAGGGACGAAGATGAGGAGGAGGCCGAGGGACGAGAGGAGGAAGACGACGTTCAGCCGATTCGTGCGCTCGGCCATCTTGGGGTCGCGACCGGGCTCGGGCTTGGCCATGTCTTACCTGGGGCTCATATGTTGAAGAAGATCTCCGGCATGGCCACGATGTACTTCAGGTTGATGGTCCAGCGCAGGATCATCTTGATGGGCAGCGCCACCATGCCCAGGAGCAGCATCACGAAGACGGCGTAGCGCCACGGTCCGAGCTTCACGAAGTACTTCTTCAGGAGCGTCTTCGCGAGGATGGCCGGCAGGGCCAGGACGTAGAAGAGCGACGGCGAGGATCCCGAAGATCTCGCGGACGAACATGTTCGCGGGCAAGCCTCATGTGGAGCGCCTTGCACCCAGACGTACTCCGAGAGGTTCACGTTCACCAGGGCTTCGAGCTTGTGGATGTCCCAGTACTCGTAGGGCCCGAAGAAGTTCCAGTTGGGCCCGCGCAGGAAGGTGCCCAGGATCACGAGGAGCACCCACAGGATCAGGAAGCCGAACAGGAAGAAGGTGATCTCGACGCTGCGCTCCTTGAAGCGTGAAGTAGCCGTTCCCCTTGGGGTTCGTGTCGATGTAGGGGATGGCCATGAGGCCGACGATGATGAGGCTCGGGAAGACGACGCCGGCCAGCCAGGGGTCGTAGTAGACGAGCATCTCCTGGAGGCCCAGGAAGTACCACGGGGCCTTGCGACGGGTTCGGGGTGCGGGCCGGGTTGGCCGGCTCCTCGATCGGCGCGTGGAAGACGATGCCCCAGACCACGAGGACGATCATGCCGATGATCATGCACGAGGAGCTCGGTGTAGACGAGGTCGGGCCAGACCCAGGTCTTCTCGCCCTCGCCGTCGCTCGCCTCGTCGGGCTTCTCCCCGCGGGCGATGCGCGTCGTCGTTCTCGATGGGCCTGGTGCATGGACGAGCCAGACGAAGAAGCCCACGAGGAACAGCATGGCCACGATCGGGATGTTGTCGGGCTTCTTCACGATCGAGTGCGAAGTTCGGGTCGAGCATCGACACGCCGAGGAAGGCCGCGCCGAGGAGGCCGATCGCCAGCGCCACCTTGGGCTTCCAGAACGCCGCGCCAGCCGCAGGACGGAGAAGAAGGCGATGGCGACGAGGGGGATGAAGAAATAGGGGCGCGGCGACGAAGTTGATCGCGTTCTTGAGCGTCTCGACCAGGGTCATGCCGCCTCCTCACACTGGGCCCGAGATGCCGCCGTCCTTCCGGACCCGCCAGAAGTGGACCGCCATCAGGATGCCGGCGACCAGCGGGATGCCGACGCAGTGCAGCACGTAGAAGCGGAGGAGCGCGCCCTCGCCGACGAAGCGGCCGCCCAGCAGGGCGAAGCGCGCGTCGGACCCCGCGTGGACCATCTTCACGTCCCCTAAGGCGAGCAGCTGGGCACCCTGGCCCTTCGTAGCCCAGGAGCGGCGTGGCCCGGGCCATGTTCGAGCCGACGGTGATCGCCCAGATCGCCAGCTGGTCCCAGGGAAGCAGGTAGCCGGTGAAGGAGAGCAGCAGGGTCAGCACGAGCAGGATCACGCCGACGTTCCAGTTGAACTCGCGGGGCGGCTTGTAGGAGCCGGTCATGAAGACGCGGAACATGTGGAGCCACACGCGTGATGACCATGGCGTGGGCGCCCCAGCGGTGGATCTCGCGCATGATCCCGAGGGGCACCTGCTCGGCGAGGTCGATGATGTCCATGTACGCGTAGGCCACCGTGGGCCGGTAGTAGAACATCAGCAGGAGGCCGGTGAAGGTCTCGACCAGGAACAGGAAGAACGTGAGCCCGCCCATGCACCAGGTGAACTTCAGCCGGATGCCGCTCTTGCGGATCTTCACCGGGTGGAGGTGGAGGAAGACGTTGGTCATGACCGACCAGCACGCGGTTGCGGTTCGTGCGTCGGGCACGCCGTGGCGGAAGATCGACTTCCAGATCTGGGTCTCGGTGATGTAGTCCCAGGTGCGGGTCAGGAACGGCTCGGGGGGCTTGGTCGCCATGCCTACTCGTTCCTCCGTTGTCGGATCTGAGCTACGCCTTCAGGAACGACTCCGGCTTCTCCCACTCGCCCTTTTCCTGCTGGAACTTCACCGACTTGTCCACCAGGATCTGGCCGTCGTCGGCGAGGACGATGCGCGCCCGCTCGAGCGGCCGCGGCGCCGGTCCCTCGAAGTTGACGCCGGTGCGGTAGAAGCCGCTGCCGTGGCAGGGGCACTTGAACTTGTTCTCGGTCGGCAGCCAGTTCGGGGAGCAGCCGAGGTGGGTGCAGACCGCGATCAGGGCGTAGAAGCCCGTCGGGCTCCCGCACGATCCAGACGCCGAACGCGTCCTTCCAGCGGACGTCGACCTCGCCCACGTTGTACTCGCTGGGGAAGCCGGCCTTGAAGGACTGCGGCGGCTCGAAGAGGACGTTGGGGAACAGGAAGCGGGCCGTGGCGACGAGGCTCGAGGCGCGTCGCCGCCGAGAACGCGGTCCAGCCGACGGGCAGCGACCACTTCATGAAGCTGCGGCGCGAAACGCCCGCGCCGTCCGCCGCCTTGGGGGCAGCTGCCGGGGTCGGAGCCGCGGCTGGCGCAGAGCCAGCCGGGACCGAGGTGTCCGTCTCGTCAGCCATGGGAAACCTCGTCTCTCAACGGATCCAGGATGCCTGAAGTGGCGGTATTCTCAACGGACGTCCCGGGGGCTGTCAAGGGCGCTCCGCGCCGGCCTCGCGCACGCGCAGGCTCGGGTCGGAGCCGCTCAGTCCCTCGAGGATGCGCCGAAGGTCCGGGTCCTTCAGGACCGCCGCCGCGGCGACGCCTTCGAGCATCGCGTCCTCCCGCTGTTCGGGCGTCATTCCGGGCACGGTCGCGAGATGCTGCCGGTCCAGCATCTGCCGCAGGATCGGAGCCGCCGCGTCGTCCCCGCGTCGGGCGAGGGCGATCGCGGCGTTCCACCGCACGTCCTCGACGCCGTCGGCAAGGGCGGCCGTCAGGGCTGCCTGCGTCTCGGGAGAGGGCAAGGCGCCCAGGGAATGAACCACCGCCTTGCGCACGCCGGAGTCGTCGCTCGACGCCAGCTTCAGCAGGTCCGGGGCGGCGGCGGGGTCGCCGATCGCCCCGAGTGCCCAGACCGAGTAGATGAGCGTCTCGGGATCGGCCTCCGAGGCCGTCACGATCTTCAACAGGGACGGTACGGCACGCCGGTCCCCGAGGCGGCCGAGGGCCACGGCCAGGTAGCGCCGGACACGGGGGTCGTCGCCCCCCGACTCGTCGAAAAGGGAGACGATCTCGGGGACGAAGCGCTCGTCCTTGACGGCCGCTTCGCGCTTCGTCTGGAGGACCTTCGACAGCTCGAAGGCGGCCTGCCAGCGCCGGTTGGCGCTGCCGGTCCGCACCTCGGCCAGGTAGTCCCGGGCGGTCCTGCTCTCGGCGGCGATCAGGCCGAAGATCACGAAGACCGTCACGCACACCGCCACGATCGCCATCGGGAAGATGAAGAACTGGAGGACGAGGAACGGCGTCGTCTGTCGCTCCGCGTGCTCGGCGTCGTCGTCCGGCGTCGCGGCCGGCGGCTCGTCGGTCATCCTGGTCTCGGGATCAGCTCGCGCGGATCCGATCGCGCAGCCGCCGAAGCGTCTGCTCCACGTCGAGCATCAGGGCCTCGGTGGTGTTCTCGAGCTGGTCGAGACCGCGGTGGAACTGGGCGTAGTCGGCCTGGTCGGGCTCGTCGGCCTCCACGAGGTTCTCGAGCCGCGCCGCCCACTCCATCAGGCTCTGGAGGCTCGCCTCGCCGTGGGAGTCCATGTGGGACGTCTCGGTCCGGCCGAGGTCGAGGCCGCGCAGGAATGCGCCGATCTCACGGCGCCGATGCTTCGCCCGCTCGACGACGCCCTGGAAGTTCCGGCGGGCCTGGGGGCGGGGCGGGAGCAGCGCCTCGATCGACCCGCCGTCGAACCGGCGGGCCATTCCCTCGGCGTAGCGGAGCAGCTCGGCGCGCTCGCTCTCGGCGGCGGGCCTCTTCGCGATGATCTCGTCGACCCCGCCCGGGCCATTGGGGTGCTCGGCGGCCACCGAGCCGCGAAGGAGGTACTGGACCTCGTCGGCGTTCATGGTGCCGCCCGCGAGCAGGATCTCCCCCGGCTGCAGGGGCTGACCGTCGGGACCCCGCCGCATCGAGAACGCGCTCTTGCGTCCCTTCTTCGGCTTGTTGGGCTTCGCGGCGCCCGGGGCCTTCGGGCCAGAAGCCGATGTCGCGGGTGCCGCTGCCGCCCCCGGAGCCTTGGGCGCGGTCTTCGGGGGCGTCACGGCCTTCGCCGGGAGCTTGGCCGCTGGCTTGGCGGCGACCTTGGCGACGGGGTGAGGGGCCGGGGCCTTGGCCTTCGGCGCGGGCTTCTTGGCGGCGTGGGTGGGAGGCTTGGTCTTCGTCGTGGTCTTCTTCGCTTTCTTCGCTGACGCTTTCGGCATCGCGTCCTCTCTGCTTAGGGGAGAAATTTCTCGGGGTGCTTGAGCTTGGCCGGCAGGTAGGTGTCCGTCACGTAGTTGAGGTCGAATTTCGCGAACGCCTGCTGCTCGGCACGCACGCCCATCTTCAGGAGCTGCTCGAGCGCGCGCGCCCACTCCTTGTAGTGCTGGAAGAACGGGTCGTTCTTGAGGGCGTCCTTCGCCCGCTTCACGTCCACGTCCTTCAGGGGGTGGGTGCACCCCTGGGCCTGAAGCTTGTAGTCCACGATGTCCTGCGGTGTCACGCCCAGGAACTTCGCCTGCGGCACGCAGAAGTACTCGTTCAGGTGGGCGTTGTTCCCCGAGCCCACCTTGAGGGTCCGGTAGATGTTGGCGATGCCGTAGGGGTCGCAGTCGACGAACACGTAGACGGGGATCTTCTTCTCGTCGGCCAGGCGCCGGACGAAGCGCCGCACGGCGCGGGTCGGCACGCCGGCCATCGAGACCAGGATGCAGTTGGCCTTCTCCCAGAAGCGGTGCCTGTTGAGGCGCTCGAAGATGCCGCCCGTCTCGATCGCGAGGATGAACTTCGCCTTGGTCCGAAAGCCGAGGTCGTCGACGGCCGACGGGATCCCGTAGGCCCCCGAGCCGAACTTGGTGCAGTCGATCTCCTGGACGTTGCCGGTTCCCAGGTCGCGGTCGATGACGACCAGCTCGCCGGCCACGAGGCCGCCGTGCTCGTCGGGTGTGAAGTGGAGCAGCTCCTTGTGGACCTCGAAGAGCCCCTCGACGTCGTCCATGATCGTGTCGGACTCGACCTGGTCGTCGCAGCGCGCGTCGTCCCAGTTCTTGGTCTGGTAGTAGGCGTCCCGCTTCGTGGCGTAGTCCCCCTGCTCGATGAGCTGCTTCGAGAGCGAGACCATCCGGAGCGTCTGGGCGAAGGACTTCACCGTCGAGACGCTGAGGGTGCGCTCCTTCTTCTTGCCCAGCATCTCGAAGTACCCCTTCTTCGGGGTATAGCGGACGTTGGCCAGGCTCCTGAGCGGGAACTTCAGCGCGGGCTTCCGCCCCGCCACGATCTTCTCGTGGATGTCTCCGGCGGAGTGGACGATCTTGCCGACGACGGGGTTGGCCGCGGCGCGGGCCTTGGGCACGCTCTAGCCTCCAGGGTGGAACGGCGACAGGAAGTCAGTCTACCACAGCCTAAGGCCAGTTCCTACAGTTACATCCCCGCATCGAGGCCTCACCTGTCGATCAAGATTTAGTCGTCGGAGCGCCCCGTGGTGATCTCGGGGGATCCGAAAGCTGGGTTATGATCCTGCCGCCCTCCCTCGCTCGATAGGCGGACCCGTCCATGGTGAAGCGTGCGCTGACGTTCGTCCTGGCCGGCGGCTTCGCTCTCGTCTGGGGTACGTGCCCCGCGCATGCCGCCTCTGGGTTGAGCCTGCAGCCCGTGGCCACCGGACTCAACTACGCGACGTCGATCGCGAACGCCGGCGATGGCAGCGGACGGCTCTTCGTGACGACCCAGCGCGGCCGGGTCCTCATCGTCGACAGCACCGGCTTGCGGCCGACGCCTTTCCTCGACATCTCGACGCTCACGTCCTACACCACGGAGCAAGGGCTGCTCGGCATTGCGTTCCACAAGAACTACGCGACGAACCACTACTTCTACGTCGACTACACAGACACGACCGGGAAGGTCGTCATCGCCCGGTATACCGCCAGCGCGGGCGACCCGAACGTGGCCGACCCAGCGTCTGCGGCGATCCTGATGACGATCTACCACCCCTACGCCAACCACAACGGAGGACAGCTTCAGTTCGGCCCCGATGGCTACCTCTACATCGGCTCGGGAGACGGAGGGAATGAAGGGGACCCCAATAACCTGGGACAGAACCTCGGCACCTGGCTCGGGAAGATGCTGCGGATAGACGTGGATGGCGGCATTCCCTACGCCATTCCGCCGACAAACCCCTTTCACTATCCCAACGCGCCGGAGATCTGGGCCTATGGCCTTCGCAACCCATGGCGTTTTTCCTTCGATCGCGCGACAGGGGACCTGCTCATTGCCGACGTGGGGCAGTACACGAACGAGGAGATCGACTTCCAGCCGGCCCACGACCCCGGCGGCAGGAACTACGGTTGGCGGCTAATGGAAGGGACGGAGTGCTACGACCCGCCGAGCCAGGACGCCTTGCCGTGCACCCCGCCCACCGGGTTGACCCTCCCGGTGATGGAGTACAGGCACGGGGTCGCTGACTATTGCGACGCGGTGACGGGGGGCTACCGCTACCGCGGCCCCGCGATCCCAAGCCTTGCGGGTACCTACCTGTTCGCCGACTACTGTAGCGGTCGAGTCTGGGAGAGTCAGCGGGACGCGGGCGGGACCTGGGCCTTTGCGCCTGCGCTCGACACCGGGTTCAACGTGAGCACCTTCGGCGAGGACGAGGCGGGGGAGGTCTACGTAGCGGCGTACGGAAGCGGAGCCACCCTCTACAAGATCGCCGCCGGCTCTCCCGCGCTCTCGATCAGTGATGCAAGGGTGTTGGAGGGGGACTCGGGGACGACAGACGCGACCTTCACGGTATTCCTGCTTCCAGCCAGCGCTTCGGAGGTCACGGTCGGCTACTCCACTCTCGACGGCACGGGGAGGGCCGGCATCGACTACGCTTCCACCTCCGGGACGCTCACCTTTCCCGCTGGCGCCACGTCCACGACGGTCGCCGTACCCGTAGTCGGCAACACTACCCACGACGGGGATAGGACGTTCCACATCGGCCTTTCAGTGCCGGTGAACGCCACCCTAGTGGCGGTCGGCGACACCGGCACCGGCACGATCGTGGACGACGACGCGGGCCTTTCGATAGGCATCGCCGGCGTCAGCGAAGGCGATCCCGGCCTCTTCACGAACATGGTGTTCACCGTGAAGGTCTCGCCCGTGACAACCCACACTGTGACCGTCGACTACGCCACGCAGGACGGAACGGCGACGGCAGGCAGCGACTACCTGGAGGCGTCCGGCACGTTGACCATCCCCGCGGGCGCCGCCACGGCGACCATCACGGTGCCCGTCATCGGGGACGACCTCGTGGAGGGAACCGAGACGTTCACCGTCACGCTGTCGAACCCGTTGAACGCCACCATCGTCGGGCCCGCTGCCACGGGCTTCATCCGCGACGACGACACGGGTCCTGAGATCTCGCTGAGCGACGCCGCGCCCGTGGTGGAGGGCGACTCAGGCACAATGGATGTCGTCTTCGCCGTGACCCTGTCGAGGGCGAGCGCGCAGACAGTGACCGTTGCATTCAAGACCTTCGACTTGGAGGCCGTTGCCGGTCTGGACTACCTCCCAGCGCAGGGGATCTTGACCTTCACACCGGGAGTCACCAGCCTCCCCGTGACCGTGTCGGTGCTCGGAGATACGCTGAGCGAGGGGGTCGAGCTCTTCCAACTCCAGATCTCCGCGCCGACCCTGGCCACGGTCGGGCGCTACTGGGGGAACGGGACGATCCTCGACGATGATCCCTTGCCAGTCCTGTCCGTGGTCGACGCGAGCGTCCTCGAGGGCGACACAGGGAACCCGGAATCTGGCCTTTCCGGTCAGTCTCTCGACGGTTAGCGGCCAGTTGGTGAGCGTGTCCTACGTCACGAGCCCGCAAACCGCCAGCGAAGCCGTCCTTCAGACGTTCTCGAATGCCACGCCAATCCATCATCACGAAGGGGTGAGCGGCAGCCCCTATCCCTCGGTCATCACCGTTCCTACGCTCGCGGGGCCAGTCCAGAAAGTCACGGCAAACTTGATCTTCGACCAGTTCGGAACTGCGGGCTCGCTCGACGTTCTGCTTGTAGGGCCGCACGGTCAAAAGGTTCTGCTCCTGTCCGACGTGGACGGCACCACAGGCTTCCCCGCGCCCTCGGTAACGTTCGACGACGACGCCCCGCCGCTCCCAGCAACAACCACGCTCACGGGCTCCACGACGTGCGCCCCCACGAACTACAACCCACCTGGCGACACCGATGCATTCGCGAAGCCGGCGCCGCCTCCGCCGTACTCGAACAGCCTAGGCGTCTTCAAGGGGCTGGATCCCGTGGGCGACTGGAAGCTCTACGTGATGCGGGGCGGTTCCGTCAGCTCCCTCTACGATGGCGCGATCCAGCAGTGGTTCCTGACCTTTCAGACGGAAGGAGACTACGTGCGCACCGCCGGGACTCTGACAATTCCGGCGGGCACCCAAACCGGCGTCGTGGTCGTGCCGGTGATCGGTGATCCGTTGGTGGAACCCGACGAGACCTTCAGCCTCGACCTCGGGACTCCGACGGGCGCAACCATCGGAAGTGGTCATGCCGTCGGGACCGTCCTGAACGACGATACGTTCCCCGAGATGTCCATCGGCGACGCAACGATCGCCGAGCAGAACCTCGGGTTCCGAAGGGTCGACTTCACGGTGACCCTCTCCAAGCCGGGGTACCTCCCGGCGATCGTCGACTACACCACCCAGGATGGAACGGCGACCTCGGCAAGCGGGGACTACGTGCCCGCTGCGGGGACGCTCACCGTCGCACCCGGAGCCACCACGGGGCACATCACAGTGTTGGTCCGAGGCGACCTCGCCGTCGAGGCGAACGACACGTTCTCCGTCGCTCTGTCGAGCCCGGTTCACGCGACGCTGACCGACGCCCAAGGGGTCGCCACCATCACCAACGACGACGTTCCCGGCCACTTCCAGTTCTCCGCCCCCGTCTACAACATCGGTGAAGGCGCCGGAAGCGCGACCGTGATGGTCCGGCGCCTCGGTGGTGCGGGCGGCGGGGCGACAGTCGACTATTCCGCGGTGGACGGCACCGCCATCGGCGCCGCAGGATCGAGCCAGGACTACCAGCCCACCTCCGGGACCCTGACGTTCGCGGCGGGGCAGACCGCTCTCGCCTTCAAGGTGCCCATCGTCAGGGACCTGATCCACGAAGGCACAGAGACCGTCCTTCTTCACCTTCGAAATCCTCAACCCTCGGCCGAGGGGGCGACCCTGGGCACGCCGAGCCTCGCGGTCATGAACATCCTGGACGACGACCTCTCGGGCCGGATCCGGCTGTCGTCGGCGACCTACGCAGTCGCCGAGGGGGCCGGCTCGGTCAAGATCGCCGCCGTGCGGGTCGGGGGCAACGCGACCCCGGTCACGGTCCACTACGAAACCTCCCCCAGAACGGCGAGCGGCGGAGGCATCGACTACGGCGACGCCTCCGGCGACTTGACCTTTGCGTCCTCGGGGCTGGGCGCGATAGTCCAGACGGTCACGATCCCGATCACGCAGGATCTGGTCGCCGAGGGAGCGGAGAGTTTCGACGTGACCCTGTCCTCACCCTCGGGCGGGGCGACCCTGGCATCCCCGTCCGTAGCGACCGTCACGATCATCGACGACGAGCGGACCGTCGAGTTCTCGTCCAGCACCTATTCCGCGAAGGAGTCGCAACGGTCGGCGCTTGTCACCCTGAGGCGGAGCGGCCCTCTCGACGGAGTGGCGACGGTCGACTACGCCACGGGGGACCCAGCCGACACCGCCGCGGCCGGCGCCGACTACAAGCCGACGGCAGGCACCGTCACATTTCCGCCCTTCGTGTCGACGCGGTACCTCGTGATCCCGATCCTGCCCGATGCGCTCGTGGAGGGGCCGGAGACGGTCACCCTCTCACTGGGCCACCCGACCGGCCTCGCCCTGGGAGAAACCAACCGGGCGGTCCTGACGATTCTCGACGATGACACAGCGCCGGTCGTCGAGTTCGCCGCCAGCGCGTATGCGGTCAACGAAGCCGCGCCGTCGGTCCTGGTTCTGGTCAAACGCACGGGGACTCTTGCCGACGCCGTCCTGGTCGACTATGCGGCGACCGGGGGCTCGGCGACCAACGCACCCGATCCGGCTGCCGACTACGACCTCGCGCCCGGGACGCTGACCTTCGGCAAGGGGGTCGCGATCCGGACCATTGCGATACCCATCGTGAGGGACACGCTGGACGAGGGCACCGAGACAGTGGAGCTGAGTCTCTCGAACCCGAGGAACGTCGACGATCCCGGGCATGTTTCCCTCGGGCCGACCAGCCAAACGACCGTGCGCATCATCGACAACGAACCCACGGTCCAGTTTGCCGCGGCGGCCTACACGGTCGGGGAGGCCGCGAGGTCGATGTCGATACCGGTCTTTCGCACCGGCTTGGGACAGGCCGGGTCGGTCGCCTATGACGTCGTTGGCGGTTCGGCCGTGCGCGACACCGGGAGCGGGGGAGACTACGCCATCCATGCTCCGGGCACTCTGACCTTTGGACCGACCGAGTGGTACAAGACGCTCCCGATCGTTCTCGACCCGGACACGGTCGCGGACGGTTCCAAGACCATTGCGTTGGCTCTGAGCGCACCGAGCGGCGCCCAGCTGGGCAGTCCCAGCACGACGCTCATCACCATTCGAGACGACGATACGGCGGGGAGGGTCCAGTTCGCCTCAGCTTCCTACGTTGCCTCCGAAAGCGCGACGGCAGCCACGGTCACCGTCACGCGCGTCGGAGGAACGTCGAGCGAAGCCACGGTGCGATACACGATCGCGGCAGGAGCCTCGGCGAACCCCGCCGCCCCCGGAGACTTCGACGCCGGCAGCGGGACGCTCACGTTCGGAGCGCACGAGCTGTCGAAGACCTTCGTGGTCCCCGTTCATGACAACTTGGTGCCCGACTCGGGGGCCGTTTCCGTCGACCTCCTGCTGGACACGCCCGGTGGCGGACTGGCCCTCGGTCCGCAATCCGTGGCCACGCTGTGGATCGTCAGGGAGTGAAGCGCACGGAAGGCCAGGGCTACTGGATGTAACCCAGGGCCCGCAGGCGCTCGATCTGGTCCGGGCTCATCTTCTCCGTGGCGGCCGCATCCGGCTTCACTCGCTCGGACTCCGCGCGCGCCCGCCAGGCGGCGATCTGCTTGGCGAGCCGGGAGACGATCTCCGGATGCGCGCCGGCGACGTCCGCCTTGTCCAGGGGGTCGTGGACGTGGTCGTACAGCTCGAACTCGGGGCCCCCCGCGGGTCGCTTCGTGTTGTGGATCAGCTTGAAGCCCTCGAAGACGATCGAGTAGGACTCGGTGTCCTGGGGCGGCGGCGCGCCCATCGGCTCGGTGGTCACGGCTTTCTCCGTCAGGGCCGGGCGGTCTCTCCATCCGCCCGCGGCGCGGACCGTGCCTGGCGCGGGCGGGCCAGCCAGAAGCGGCAGCAGGCTTTGACCCTGAGCTCCCGCGGGCACTGGCAAGCGGCTCATCTCGAGGATCGTCGGCATGACGTCGATCGTCTCGACCGTCTCCGAAACGACCGCGCCCGTGGGCATTGCCCCGGGCCGCCAGAAGATGAGGGGAACCTCGTTCAGCTCGCCGTAGGCCGTCTGGCCGTGGAAGGTGCGACCGTGCTCGAGGAACTCCTCGCCATGATCGCCCGTGTAGACCACCAGGGTCTTTCGGTCGAGGCCCAGGCCTTTCAGGCTCTCGAGGAGGCGGCCGATCTCCGCGTCCATCCCGCGTATCGAGCCGTCGTACCAGCCCTCGTCATGAGCGACGTAGCCGCCGGGATCGAGCCCTGCCTTCTTCATTTCCTCACGGTTCGGCATTCCGAAGGCCTTGAGCAGCGGAGCGGCGATGACCTTCTTCGCCTCCTTCAGCTGCCGTTCGTGATCCTCGCGTTTCGCGGGATCCGCCCACAGCGTGTCGTAGGGCGGATACGGCCGATAGGGATCGTGGGGATCGCTCACGTGAAGGAACACGAAGAACGGCAGGTCGCGATGGGCCTGGAGCCACGGCAGAAGGCGATCGACGTAGATACGCGCGGTCTTGCTCGATTCCTTGTCGGGGAGCGAGCCGTCCTCGTGCACCTGGTCGAAGCCCTTGTGGAGGTTCGTGAAGCGGCCGGTGAACAGGATCGACGACATCGACAGCGTGGCGTAGCCCGCGTTCTGGAAGACCTCCGCCATCGTCACGGCGGAGCTGGGAATGCGATCCGAGAAGTCGTGAACGCCGTGCGAAATGGGATAGAGCGAGGTGAGCAGCGTGGGGGTCGCCACCTTCGTCCAGGTGGCCTGGCCCAGGCAGTCCTTGAACAGAGCGCCTTCCCCCGCCATGCGTCGCAGCACCGGTGTGGTGTCGCGCCCGTAACCGTAGGCGCTCAAGTGATCGCGGCGCGTCGTGTCGGACCAGACCAGGATCACGCCCTGGGGCGGATCGACCGTCGCCTGGGCCGGCGCAGCCGGCTCCGGCATCGCCCCGAGCGACCGGATCGTCGGCGTTCCCCAGAAGCCGAGCGCGCCCGCTCTGTCCGCGGAGAGGGCGAGGGACAGCGTCACGTCCTCTCCCGCGAAGCGGCTCAAGTCGATCGGCGCCTCTTCCCAGCGCTGGGGCGTCGTCAGCGTACGCTCGAGGAGCGGCGCCTCGGCGCCGCCGCCACGGCTCACGCCGACGCGGAACGTGACCGGACCCGCCTCGATCGTGCCGATGCCGAGATCGAGGAGCGGCCTCTTGGGCAGGTGTACCTTGACCTTGATCACCTCGGGGGAGCGCGCCACGAGGGTCTCGCGGTAGATCTCCGAGAGCCCCTGCCAGGACACGCCCGCGGGGATCTCCGCCAGGCGCTCGCGCCGCATCACGAGGCGTACCGACTCGATCTCGAAGCGCGCGCCCTTGACGTCGGATGGGCGCAACAGCATGTGCCGGACCTCGGCGGCCACGACCGCTCTCGGAAACATCCGACTCCCGAAGACGTAGGTCTTCACGTCGTCGCCCGGGTGGAGGGGCAGCTTCTCCCGCCAGGGGGCGTCGCGGGTCTGCTGGGCGACCTCCGCGAGGTCGACCTTCTCGCTTTCCCTGAACATGAGGGCGATCTCGCGGCCGGCAGAGACGCGCGCCCGGATCTCCACGGCGTCGATCAGGTCGCGGTCTTCGAGCCCCGACGAGCGCTCGAGGTCCACGATGGCGATGTCTTCGGTCGTCGAACCGGCGAGGCGGCCGTCCCGAACGACGAGTCCCGCGATCCCGGGGCCGGCCCTGAAGCCCCGGGAGGCACCGACCTTGTCCGCGGCGGCGACCGGGACGTCGAACCTTATCTCCGTTCGATGCACGACCGGAGCGGGTCCTGACGAGCCCGCTTGGACCATTTCCGGTTTGTAGAGCTCGGCGAGACGAATGGTGACGGATCTGGAGCCCGGCCGCCCTGAGCAAGCCGCCAGCAAGGCGACCGCCGGGAGAACACCTCGCGGTTTGATCACTCGCGCAGACCTCCTGGCGGACCAACCGTTTTGCTCAATCCGCCCGTATCGGTCGAAAGGGTCGCGCCTAGTCTATCCCAGCCCGAGACGGTGGGAGCCAGCCGGCGCTCTTCCATCGTGCCTTGAGGCGCTTTGGAAGCAGCGCTAGAAGGAGCCGGGGGCAGAGCCGATAGCCGATCCACTGAATCGTGTCTCTCCGTCCCGTGGCCCAGTCCGTCTTGTTCTTTGCCCTGGGGGCTCCGTCTTCCCTCAAGCTCAGCAGGTCGAATTCCCGGCAGCGCCCGCCAAAGAGCTCCTGGATGGCTGCGGCGTTGAGGAGAATGCCAGGGGAGTAGGCGGCGTGGCCCGGCGAATATGCGGTATGCCAGAGATACGTCACGTCCCCCTGGACTGTGGATACTTGCCCCGCGATATCTTGGCCGCCGCTCGTGAGGAAGTGGAAGTGGGCCTGCTCCTTCGCGGCAAGGCGGACGAGAAGATCCCCGTAGAACGCCCGGCACCGCTCGTTCCTCGCGATACCAAGTCGCGCCTCCGCTTTCCAGCCCCCTCGCTCGATGGCGACGTAGCGGGCCAGGGCTCCACCGATCCGCTCCGGATCGCTGATCTTCTCGACCGCGAATCCTCCCGGAACTGCGGTGAGGCGCCGGACACTCTGGCGCCAGTGCTTGCGGGGTTTTGAGTTGAGGTTCTTCAGGTAGTCGTCCCACGACCCTTCGAGGGAGACGTAGTAGTTGACGGCATCGCGCTGCGTCTCCCAGAACCAACCTTCTCGGGAAAGGAACGACCATCCTTGTCCGTCGGGTCCCTCCACGGGCTGTTCGGCGAGGTCCAGTGCCTCCCAGCCGCCCTGACCCTCCAGGAAGCGCAGGATCTCGGTCCAGAACACCTCCCGGCTTCCCTCGGCAAGGAGCGTGGGACGATCCCCTTCCCACGTCGCGATCCACTGGATGACGCGGTACGGAGTCCCCCACAGGCGCCGGCGGGCAATGTAGAAAGGGGCGATCGCGGCGACCGTGGGCGTGGACGCCTCGGAGAGCACGAGGACGAAGAGGCGGTGGCCTGGGTTGTGGAAATGGATCCAGGCCGCTCGGATGTAGTCGAAGGACGAGAAGAAGGACGACGGCGTCTTCTCGGCCAGCCGGTTCCACGATGCCTCGAGGGCATCGAACTCTTCGAGCGTCTCGACGATGCGAATTCTACCCATGGATCGGGTCCGGGCGGAGGAGCAGGCCGGCACGCTACCTCTCGCTCGTCGAGGGTGTCAATCGGCGCGTTGGAGTCGCGTAGCGCGTTGAAGTCGGAGTTGGCCTGTCGTACGCTCGCGTGCCTCCACGGTCGATCGAGGAAGGCCCCGGAGGTGCTCCCCTCGTGAACCCCCTGACCCGACTGCGGGCGGCATTCGCCCTCGACTCCTTCTGCTGGTTCCTTGGCGACCTCCCGGAATTTCCGGAGCCAGAAGATCCCGGCTGCTGGCGGCTGCTCTCCCACGGCGAAGCCGAGAGCTGGGTGCGGGATCATGGGACCGAACGCGCCGACCAGCGGCGCAGCCAGGAAGTGGCGTTGGAGCACAAGCACCTCTTGTTCGTTGCTTCTCTCGAAGGTCGGGACGTCGGGCACGTGTGGGCCGCCCGTGGCTGGATGTACGCCGAGAGGCCGGACTGCGTGAGGGTGCACCTCGCTCCCGGAGACCACCTACTTCTACGACATGTTCGTCGACAAGCCGTATCGTCGGCGGGGTGTCGCCTCCGAGGGATTCCGCTTCCGTCTGCGGACGGTGCGGCAGAACGGCCTTCGACGCTACGCTGCCGGGGTGATCAGCGGAAACCGGGTCGGCCGCCGGAACGTGGAGTCCCTGGGCCTTCCGTCGTGGGAGGCGCTTCGCTTGCGTGTCGGACGCCGCGCCTTCTGGATCAAGGGAAGGCCCTGGGAGCGCATCGCCGATCAGGTCGTGACGGAACGGGTCTGAGCGGACCTACGGCGATACGATCTCGGCCAGCGTGCGAGCGAGGTCGGTCGGTCGGGCTCCTTGGAGGTTCGTCAGGACGGCCACGGCGAGGCCGCGCTCGGGCTGGAGATAGAGCACGGTGCTGACACGCTCCTGACCGCCCGTGTGGGAGATCTCGCGCCGGCCCTTCCATTCCCCGATACCCCAGCCGAGGCCGTAGGCCAGCGACCTGTCCCGATCGCGTCTTCTGCCGGGTCCACATCTCCGTCCGCGTTTCGGGCTTGACGAGCGCCCCGTTCTCGAGGGCAGCGGCGAAACGCACGACGTCGGCGGCCGTCGCGATGAGGCCGCCGCCGGGGATCTTGTACGAGGTATCGGCCGGAGCGGCGTTCCGCAGCTCGCCGTTGACGAGCCGGACGTACCCCTGGGCGCGGTGGGGGATCAGGACTCGCGCGTCGTCGTCGCGGATCGACTCCATGCCTGCCGGGCGGAACACGTTCTCGCGCAGGTAGTCCAGGAATCGCGCTCCCGACGCCGCCTCGACGACGGCCCCGACGAGATCGAAACCGTAGGTGCTGTAGAGGTAGGCCGTCCCGGGCTCGTGGACGAGCGGGTCGTCCTTGAAGACGTCGAGGCCCTCGAGAACGCCCACGTACTGCCGCGTGGCGTCGAACTCCTCGTTCGGCAGGTAGTGGCGGATTCCGCCCAGGTGGCCGAGGAGCTGGCGCGTCGTGATGGGCCACGGCTTCTCCGGGAAGCCCGGGACGTAGCGCCGGATCGGCGCGTCGAGATCCAGGCGGCCCCGCTCCGCGAGCTGCATCGCGGCGGTCGCGGTCATCGTCTTCGAGACGGAGGCCAGCCGGTACATCGTCTCCGCCGTGGCCGGGACGGCGTTCTCGGCGTCGGCGAGGCCGAAGCCGCCCGTCCACCGGAGCTGCCGGTCCACCACGATCGCCACCGAGAGGCCCGGGACCTTCCTCTCGGCGAGGAAGGCGGCGGCGGCGGACTCGATCGCGTGGACCTGGGCGGCGGGCGAGCCCCAGGGGCGCGGAGGGCGCGCCGCAGGAGGATCAGCGCCAGCGCGGCCGACGTCACACCATCTTCTCCCGGCTTCGCTCGAGGGTGTTCCGGAGGACGGCGACCACCTTCTGCTCCTCCTTGTCGGAGAAGCCGAGGATCTCCTTGAGCGCGATCCCGATGTGGGGGATGAACTTCTCGATGTACCCCTTCTTCTTCGCCTCGGCCTCCGCGCGGCGGTTGTGGCGGATGTGGGCGCCGAGCTTGCGGCCCACCTCCATCAGGCCGAGGCGCAGCTCCTTCACGATCTCGGGGTAGTGGGCGATCGCTTCCTTCGACTCGGAGGTGAACGGGACCCAGACCGAGGCGATGTGGACCATCAGCACCATCGGCCCGCTGGGGAGGGCGCCCTTCGACATCGACATGCCGTAGGAGCGCCAGTCGACGCTCATCACGGCCTTGCTGATGGCGCAGGCCGAGGCCTGGTACTGGAGGGGCACGCGGTTGGCGAGGCGGAAGAGCTCGATCAGCTCCTCCGCCGGGAGGGTGCCGCCGTAGGCGAGACCCACCTCGACCTGGAACGGGTTGCCGCGATAGACCGCGGGCGGCCGCGTCACCGCCTCGTAGTAGTCGGCCTGGATCCGCTTCTGCAGCCCCGCCTCGATCGCCTCCTCGCCGATGGGCGAGAGGCAGTTCGTCGGGGGCGCCATGATCTTGACCGACTGGAACGCCTTGTGGAGACGCTCCACGTCGGCCGGGTCGAGGTCGCGCGGCCGGTTGGTCGGCTTCAGGTGCGCGATCTTCGTGACCTCGGCCACGACCTTGTCGGTGACCCGCGAGAAGTCGCTCTTGAGGGCCGACGAGAGGTTGCGCGCCGGCGTGTCCTGGAGCATGCGCAGCAGCATCCCCAGCTCGACACCGTAGGGATGGGGCTTGATCTCCTTCGGCTCCTCGGGGAGCTCGATGCACGGCGCGCGCGTAGTGGATCGGCTCCTGGTTGGGGGGCGTGTAGAAGATCTCGGCGTGGGGGTTGGCCAGCGCCGATCTGCTCGACGTAGTCGTCCACCGAGCGCCGCCCCTTCTTGTAGAGCGCCTCCAGCTCGATCTCGACCTTCGTCCCGTGCTTCACGTCCCACTCGCACGGCTCTTCCTTGAGGACCAGGGGCTCGTTCTTCTTGGTGTCGACCGTGACCTCGAACAGGTGGGCCGGCGCCTTGCTGCTGGTCCGGCTCCGGATCGTGACGGGCTTGCCCGGTGGTGAGCTGGCCGTACATGCCGGCCGCCGACACGCCGATGCCCTGCTGCCCGCGCTGCTGCTTCAGCGTGTGGAACTTGCTCCCGTAGAGCAGCTTTCCGAAGACGCGCGGGATCTGCTTGCGGACGATGCCCGGTCCGTTGTCCTCGACCGAGATCCGGAAGCGGTCCTCGGCGAGCTGGCGGATCTCGATCCGCAGCGTCGGGAGGATGCCCGCCTCGCTGCAGGCGTCGAGGGAGTTGTCGACGCACTCGCGCACGGCCGTGAGGAGCGCCTTCTGCGGGTTGTCGAAGCCGAGGAGGTGGCGGTTCTTGACGAAGAACTCCGAGACCGAGATCTCGCGCTGCTTCTGGGCCATCGACTCGGCCGTGGCCCGTCGCGGAGGGGCGGTCTTGGGGGCCGATTCGGCGGGGGGGCATCCGTGCGCCGCAGCTTCGGCCTCGGCCGGAACCGGCGCCGCGGCCGGCGGCTCTTCGAAGAGCCCGAGCTGCGGCTTGGCGCTCTTGCGGCCCTGTTTCGGAGCGGTCCTCTTCACCGTGGACGTCTTGGGCAACCTCGTCTCCTTCCGCTGCGACCCGCCTAAACGCGCGAGTCTAGCATGTCCCTTTCCGGCCGCCGGCTCCTCGCCGGGGGCTGGAGTACGATGGGGCATGGCGGACTCAACCCTAACCTATGGTGGGTACCTGAAGGTTCCGGAGCTCCTCTCGCTCCAGGAATGCCTTTCGTCCCCCCTCGAGCACGACGAGCCGCTCTTCATCGTCATCCACCAGGTGTACGAGCTGTGGTTCAAGCTCGTGCTCCACGAGATCGACACCGCCGTCGGGCATCTGGGCGGAGACCGGGTGGCCGAAGGGACGCGACTCCTGCGGCGCGTGGTGGAGATCCAGCGCCTCCTGGTCCAGCAGGTGCGGATCCTGGAGACGATGCGTCCGCAGGACTTCCTGGGCTTCCGCTACCACCTGAACCCGGCCTCCGGGTTCCAGTCGATCCAGTTCCGCGAGGTGGAGTTCGTCCTCGGCCTCAAGGACCCCGGTGTCCTGGCGCGCCTCCGCTCGTCCGCCGAGGAGAAGGCGCGGCTCGAGGCCCGCCTCGCGGCGCCGTCGGTCGGCGACGCCCTGGACGCCCTGCTGGCGCGCCGGGGCTTTGCGACGGCGGGAGACGAATGGCGCCTGGCGGCCCTCCTGAGGATCTACGAGGAGCCCGACGCCCACGCGGACCTGAACGCCCTCACCGAGGTCTTGATCGAGATCGACGAGTGCCTCTCCCTGTGGCGGGCTCACCACGTCCAGATGGTGGAGCGGATGATCGGCGCCAAGCGGGGCACGGGGGGAAGCGACGGCGTCGCCTACCTGCAATCGACGCTCCCCAAGCGGGCGTTTCCCGACCTGTGGCGCGTTCGGACGCTCATCGGCGAACGAGCCGTGACGGGGAACGCCACTGCGCGAGGCATGTCGGCTCCGGGGTCACAAATTGGATGGCGCAAACGGTTTTGGTTGACAGTCGAGCGCCGAGTGCGGTAGCCTGACGCTCCACTCGGAACGCCGACCCCTCCTAAAGCATTCCGCCCATAGGCTTGGTTCGTCCCTCCCCAACCAAGCCCGGGAGGTTTGCCACAATGAAGCCCCGTCTCCGGTTCTCTGCCCTTGTGTGGGCGCTCGGCCTCGTTGCGTCTCCGGCCGCGGCCCAGGCCCCGACGTTGGTCAAGACGATCAACACGACGGGCACGGGCTCGTCGTCTCCCGGCGGCTTTGCCGTCGTGGGATCGACGATCTTCTTTGCGGCGAACGATGGCGTCCACGGCGTCGAGTTGTGGAAGACCGACGGGACCGGCACCTCGATGGTCCTGGACATCCGGCCTGGCAGCGCGGACTCCAACCCGCAGAACCTCCTGAGCGTGAACGGAACGACCCTCTTCTTCACCGCCGACGACGGCGTCAACGGCGTGGAGCTGTGGAAGAGCGACGGGACCCCGGGCGGGACCGTGATGCTCAAGGCCGCAAACGGCGGCATCCGCAACGGCGTCAACAAGGGTTCGGACCCGAGCGGCCTCGTGGAGTACACGCCGGGGCTGGTGCTCTTCGCGGCCGACGACGGTGTCTTTGGGCGGGAGCTGTGGAGAAGCGATGGGACCGACCTGGGCACTACGATTGTCGCGAACATCTACGCGCCCACCGGGGCCTCGAACCCGGTGTTCCTCACGAACTTCGGGGGCTACGTCTACTTTGCGGCGGACTCGCCGAACCTGCTCAACCAATCCATCGGCGTCGAGCTGTGGCGCACCGACGGTACGGGGCCGGGCACCACCCTGGTTGCCGACATCAACCCCGTCGGGAACGGTAAAGTCTCCGACCTCACGGTCGCCGGAGGCCGGCTCTTCTTCGTGGCGAACGACGGGATCAACGGCGTCGAGCTCTGGCAGTACGACGGCCTCACCGCGAGCATGTTGAAGCCGACCGCGGGAGGCATCCGCTTCTCCGGGGACTCCAACCCGGCCCACCTGACGGCCCTGGGAAGCACGCTGTTCTTCTCGGCCCGAGACGACACCGGGGGACATGGCATCGAGCTGTGGAAGAGCGACGGCACCGACCTGGGCACCGTGTTGGTCGCGGACATCAACCCCTTGACGGCCAATTCCAACCCCGCGAACCTGACGGCCGCCGGGGGCTTGCTCTTCTTCACCGCCGACGACGGCACCCACGGCATCGAGCTCTGGAAGACCGACGGCATCGCGACCGGAATCGTCCAGGACATCGTGCCCGGGGCGGCCAGCTCCAACCCCCAGTACCTGGTGAACGCCGCCGGCACGCTCTTCTTCTCGGCCGCGGGCCCCGGAGGCGTCGAGCTGTGGAAGAGCACCGGATCGGGCGCCACCCAGATCCCGGACATCAACCCCTTCGGCAGCTCTCTTCCGACGGGCCTGACGGCCGCCGGGTCGACCGTCTACTTCTCGGCCGACAACGGCACGCTCGGCGCGGAGCTGTGGAAGAGCAACGCGACGACGGCAACCCTGGTCGCCGACATCAACCTCACCCACGGCGCGGCCATCTCCGGAGCGGTGCGCATGGGCGACGACGTGTTCTTCTCGGCCAACGACGGCACCACGGGGGCGGAGCTGTGGAAGAGCGACGGCTCCCTCGCCGGGACGGTCCTCGTCAAGGACATCAACACCTCCCCCGCAACGGGAGACTCCTCGTTCCCGTCGAACCTCGCTGTGGTGAGCCTCACCGCAGGGACCGACACACTCTTCTTCGCCGCGACCGACGGCAGCAGCCACGGCAACGAGCTATGGAGGAGCGACGGGACCGTTGGCAGCGCGACGATGGTCCGGGACATCAACTCCGGACCCGCACCGTCCGACCCGCACGGCCTCGTGGACGTGAACGGCACCCTCTTCTTCGCCGCGACGGACGCGTCCGGCACGGAGCTGTGGAAGAGCGACGGGACGCTGGGCGGGACGGTGCTGGTCAAGGACATCAGCCCCGGGGCCACCTCTTCGAACCCCCAGTTCCTCACCAACGTGAACGGCACCCTCTACTTCGCCGCGAATGACGGCGTCCAAGGCAACGAGCTGTGGAAGAGCGACGGGACAGCCGCCGGGACGGTCCTCGTGAAGGACATCAAGGCCGGGAACGGCAGCTCGAACCCTGCGTCCCTCACGAACCTGAACGGCACGCTCGTCTTCACGGCCGACGAAAACATTTACGGCAACGACCTGTGGAAGAGCGACGGCACGGCCCTGGGCACGGTGCCCATCGACATTCGGCCCGGGGCGGGCTCGTCCAACCCCTCGAGCCTCACGGTGATGGGAAATGCGGTCTTCCTCGCGGCGAGCGACGGCAGCACGCAGGCGCTGTGGAAATATGACGCGCTGGGCGGCGCCGTGTCGGTCAAGGGCTTGAGCTCTGCGGCGCAGTCCTTGACGAACGTCAGTGGGACGCTCTACTTCCTCGAGGTGAAGACCGCGGGCACCGTGTTGTGGCGGAGCGACGGGACCACGGGCGGAACCGTGGCCCTGACGACGTTCACCGCGGCGGTGTCCCCCGCCGCCGGGAACCTCACCGGCGTCTTCGGCACGCTCTACTTCGCGGCCGACGACGGCGCGAATGGCCTGGAGCTGTGGAAGAGCAACGCGACGGGGACCTTCCTGGTGGCGAACATCTTCACAGGAGCCGGCCCTTCGTCGCCGGCGCAGCTCACGACCATGCCGGGAGGCCTCCTCTTCACCGCCACCGACAGCGTCCAGGGGCGCCAGCTCTGGGGCATCGTGACGGCCGACGTGGGCGTCGACCAGATCGCGACCCCCAGCCCCGTGGCCCTCGACGGGGTGACGAACGTGACCCTTACCGGCACGGTGACGAACCACGGCCATGTCGCGGCGCCCGGTGTCTTGCTCACGGAAACCCTGTCGTCGGTGAACTTCGTGTCTGGAAGCTGGACCTCGGGCGCCAACTCGGGCTCGTGCGGCGGCTCGCCGGTGACGTGCGCCGTCGGTACATTGGATGCGGGCGCGTTCGCTACCGTGACACTCACCGTCACGCCGACCCTGGTGGGGTCCTTCCCCGAGAAGGCCACCGTGACGACGACATCGACCGACCTGAACCCGACAAACGACTCGGCCACGACGACGCTGGCCGTATGGCCCCAGGTCTCGATCGCCGACGCCATGGTCGAGGAGGGGAACCTGGACACGCAGAACATGGACTTCGTCGTGACGCTGGCCCACCCGAGCGCCAACACGGTGACCATCCAGTACGCGACGGTCGATGGCCTCGCGCCCACGGCCGCGACGGCGCCCGCCGACTACACGACCACGACGGGTACCCTCACGTTCCTGCCCGGCGTGACCGTCGGGCACATCTTCGTGCCCATCGTCGGCGATACGCTCCCGGAACCGGATGAACAGCTTTTCGTAAACCTAAGCGCGCCCGCTTTCGCGTTCATCTCGCGCGCACAGGGCATCGGCACGATCAAGGACAACGACAGCTACCAGATCGCCATCGCGGATGCGTTCATCGCGGAGGGGGACACCGGAACATCCAGCATGAACTTCACCGTGACACTGACCGGCGTCCTGACGAACAACACCATCCTCATCGACTACACGACGGGTCCGACGGCTCCGGTCTCGGCGACGGCCGGGCCCGCTGCGAACCCGGCACCCCCACCTCCCGCCGACTATGCGACGACGACCGGCACGCTCACATTCCCATCGAACCCGGGCGTCAGCACGACGCTGCGGACGATCAGCGTGCCGATCGTGGGCGACGTGTGGAACGAGGACAACGAGACGTTCCAGGTGAACCTCTCGATCAACCCCTTGAGCCCCCTGAAGGCTCCCAACGTCATCCTCACCGACGCGCACGGGCTGGGCACGATCCAGGACAATGACCCGCCGCCCAACATCTCCATCAGCGACGTGACGGTCACCGAGGGGAACAGCGGCACTACGAACGCCGTGTTCAACGTGACCCTCGATAACCCCTCAGGACGGACCGTGAGCGTCGCGTACGCAACGGCGGCCGGCACCGCGAATGAAGGGTTGACCGCGGTGGTCCCCACCGACTATCTCAAGCGGAGCGGCTCGCTCACGTTCCCGTCCGGAACCACGACCCTGACGGTCACCGTCCCCATAGTCGGAGACACCGTCCACGAGGCCGACGAGACGTTCTTCGTGAACCTCACGAGCCCCGTCAATGCCGTCATCGCGAAGATTCAGGGAGTCGGCACGATCCAGGACGACGACTTCCAGGTCTCGGTCGACAACGTCTCGGTCACGGAAGGCGACACGCCCGGCGCCACGACCGACGCGGTCTTCACAGTGACGCTGAACGGCACGCTGCGCGCCGCGAACCTTCAGGTCAAGTACGCGACGGCCCCGGGCTCGGCGACGGCCGGGACGTCGACGGCCGCCCCTGCGGACTACGTAACCCAGGGCGGGACGCTCACCTTTACCCCCGGGGGCCCACTCACGCAGACGATCACCGTGCCGGTGGTCGGGGACGTGCTCGACGAGGTCGACGAGACGTTCCTGGTGAACCTCACGAAGGATCCGGCGAGCCCTGTGCCCGCCGGGAACGTGACGTTGGTGGACCCGCAGGGCACGGGCACGATCCTGGACGACGACCCGCAGCCGAAGCTCTCGATCAACGACGTGAGCCAGGTCGAGGGGAACGTCGGCACCACGAGCTTCGTGTTCACGGTGACCCTGGATGCGCCCTCCGCAAAGTCCGTCAGCGTCGCCTACGCGACGGCTCCGGGCACGGCGACACCCGGAACGACGACGGCCGCCCCGGCCGACTACCTGACCCGCAGCGGAACGCTCACGTTCGCGCCGGGAGGCGCCTTGAGCCAGACGATTGCGGTGCCGGTGGTCGGGGACACGCGCGACGACCTGGACCCCGAGACGTTCTTCGTGAACCTCTCGTCGGCCGTCAACGCCGACATCAACAAGGGCCAGGGGCTCGGGTCCATCATCGACGACGACATCTCGCAGATCAGCATCAACAACGTGACCCTCGCCGAGGGGAACCCGGGCTCCACGTCCACGGCGTTCTTCACCGTCTCCCTCTCCCCCGTGCCGGCGCAACCGGTGACCGTCGACTACGCGACCGGAGACGGAACCGCCACGGGCGCCGCGGGACCGGGGCAGGACTACGTGCCGACCTCGGGAACCCTCACCTTTGGCGCCGGCCAGGCCTCAGCGACGATCCCGGTCACGGTGAATGGCGACGATCTGAGCGAGGCCAACGAAACGTTCGTCGTCAACCTCACGAACCAGACCAACGCCGTGATCGCCGTCGCGCAGGGCCTGGGCACGATCACCAACGATGACGCGCTCCCGACGCTGTCCGTCGACAACGTGGCGGTGCTGGAGAAGACCCTCGTCGGACCCGTGACCGCAACGTTCCACATCACGCTTTCGAAGGTCGCCGGACAGACGGTCACGGTGAAGTACGCGACCTCCAACGGCACCGCGGTGGCCCCCGGTGACTACACCGCGATCAACGGGACGCTCACGTTCCCGCCGGGCTCGACCTCCCAGACCGTCGACGTGCAGGTCGTGAGCGACGCTCTCGTCGAGAACAACGAGATCTGCTACTTGAGCCTGAGCTTGCCGGTCGGCGCCACGCTTGCGAAGCCCCAGGGCCAGCTGGCCATCCTCGATGACGATGCGGGCGGACGCGAGGAGTTCGCCGCCCCCACCTTCACCGTCGGCGAGGCGGCGCCCTTCGCGGTGGTGACCGTGAAGCGCGTCGGGTCGGTCCTCGGGACGGTTCGGGTCGACTACAGGACCTCGGACGGATCGGCCATCGCCGGCCAGGACTACTCCGCGCGGGCGGGAACCCTTACCTTCGGTCCGGGCATGCTGACCCGTACGCTGATGGTTCCCATCCTCCACGACACCGTGAAGGAGGGAGACGAGACGTTCCTGGTGACCCTGAGCAACCCCACGGGCGGCAGCGTCCTCGGCGCGCAGGCGACGGCGGCCGTGACGATCGTGGACGACGATGCCACCGTGTTCTCGTTCCTCGCGGCGAAATACGCGACCAAGGAGGGACTGCCGGCCACGAAGATAATCGTGCGTCGGACCGGCGTCCTCACGAAGGCGGCCACGGTCGGCTTCGCCGTCACGGGAGGAACCGCCACGCTTGGCAGCGACTACGCCGTGGGCGTGGGCGGAGCGGGCACGCTGACGTTCGGACCGGGGATCTTCTTTCAGACCTTCGACTTCGTGACCACCGACGACACCGTGGCGGCCGAGGTGCCCGAGACAGCCATCGTGTCGCTGACGAATCCCCAGAGCCTCGACCCCTCCGTGGGCGCCAAGATCGGAACGCCGGACACGACCACCGTGACGATTACCGACAATGAGCCGACGCTCCAGTTCGCCGTCACGAGCGTCCCTGTCCGGGAGGCCGCGACCACCGCGACGGCCACGCTGTTCGTCCGCCGCAGCTCCGCCATCGGCACGGCCACGGTCGACTACACCCTCGGCGGCACCGCGACGCCCGGCCCCGGCGGCGACTACCTGCCGCCCGCCGCAACATCCGGGGGCACTCTGCAGTTCCTGCCGGGCATGCTCCAGGTGGCCATCCCGTTCACAATCCTCCCCGACGACGTGGGTGAGGCGCCCGAGACGATCCAGGCCACGCTCGTCAATCCGACCGGAGCGTCTCTCGGCGCCAACAAGGTGGCGACCATAACAATCACCGACAACGAGCCGACCGTTCAGTTCGCCCTGGCGACGTACACGGCCGGCGAGTCATCCGGGACCACCAACCTCGTCGTGAGGCGATCCTCGAGCGTGGGCGACGTGACGGTCGACTACGCCGTGAGCGGCGGCACCGCGACCAATGGCCTCGACTACACGGGCGGGACCGGCACCCTCACCTTTACCGGCACCGCCTTGACCCAGAGCATCCCGATCACCCTGATCCCGGACCTGGAGACCGAAGGCAACGAGACGGTGGCGGTCACGCTGTCGAACCCGACGCACGCCACCCTCGGGACGCCGGCGACGACCGTCCTCACGATCACCGACGACGACGCTCCCGCGCTCTTCTTCAGCGCCGCCAGCTACGCGACGACGGAGACCGCGCACTTCGTGGCAGTGACGGTGAAGCGCTCGGGACCCACGACGGGCGCGGCCTCGGTCTTCTATGGATTGAGCGCGCCGCCCGGAACCGCGACGGACGGCGTCGACTACACCGGCGCCTCGGGCTTCTTGAGCTTCCTGCCGGGACAGACCTTCAAGTCCTTCTACGTGACGATCCTCAATGACACCATTCCCGAGCCGGCGGAGACGATCAACCTCGAGCTGTCGTTCCCGTCGGGGGCGGTCCTCGGAACCCAGAAGACGGCAGTCGTGACGATCGCCGACAACGACCTTCCCGGGACGTTCTCGTTCAGCGCACCCACCTACTCGATCGGGGAGGCCGGACCGACGGCCAAGATCACGGTGAAGCGCGTCGGTGGGATGGCGAGCAACGTGGCCGTCCACTACGCCACGTCGAACGGAACGGCGACGGCCGGCCAGGACTACAACGACACGTCGGGCGAGCTGTTCTTCGGTGCCAACGTCACGACCATGACCTTCGAGGTCCCGATCATCGACGACGCCGAGGACGAAGCCGATGAGACGCTGAACCTCACCCTGACCCCCTTCGCGACGGCGGGCCAATCGCCAGCCATCATCGGCCTCGGCTCGGCCACGCTGACGATCGTCGACAACGACACGATCGGCGCGTTCTCCTTCGCGACCGCCAGCTTCAGCGCGAGCGAGGGAGTGGGCGTTGCGGTCATCACCGTAACCCGCTCCGGCGCGGCGAGCGGCAACACCGGCCCGACGAGCAGCGTGACCGTCCACTACAAGACCTCGGCGAACACCGCGACCGTCGACACCGACTACCTCGAGGCGGAAGGAGACCTCACGTTTGGTCCGGGGGTGACGACCCAGACGTTCACCGTTCCGATCATCGAAGACAACGTCCACGAGGGGAACGAAACGGTGGATCTGGCCCTGAGCGCACCCACCGGCGGGGCCACCTTGGGGGCCCAATCGGCGGCGACGCTCTGGATCGTGGACAACGACTGATGGGAACCTCGCCGGTGAGGAGTGCCTTCACGGGCCACGGCCGACGGCCGTGAGCTCGCGACGCAGCCCGGGAGGCCTTGGGGCGCTGCGTTCGTTCGAGGCTCTCGAGGTGGAGCGGGAGCTGGGCCGAGCCTCGCCGGCCGCCAGGCGAACGACGGGGCTGGCTCGGCAGCCGGCTTCGGCCGTCGATGTAGAATCGAGGCATCCCAGGGATCTTCAAAGGGAGCCCACTGCTGACCGACGCACCCGAATGACCTCCCGAAGCGGCAGAGTGCTCGTGGTGGGCGACAACGACCTGGCCGGCCTGGCGACCGTGCGGTCCCTCGGTCGAGCTGGTTTGGAAGTCGATCTCGTCGCCTTCGAACGATCCTCCGTCACCCGAAGCTCCAAGTACGTGCGAAAGCTGATCCGGGTCGGCCACCCGCTGGCGTCCGGCCCCGCCTTCGTCGCCGGCCTCCTCGACGTGGTTCGCGCCACGCCCTACGACCTCGTCCTTCCGACGTCCGACAAGGCGCTCCTGCCCCTGATCGAGCATCGAGACGTCGTCGAGCGTCACGCTCGCATGGCGGCGCCCGAGAGCGAGGCCTTTGAGCAGGCGCACAACAAGCAGACCACGCTCGAGATCGCCTCTCGCGTCGGGCTCACGATTCCGCGCTCAAGGCTCTTGCGGTCGGAGCGGGACCTGGCGGCTGACGTCTCCTTTCCGCTGGTCTTGAAGCCGGTCAGCAGCTTCGTCTCCTCGAGCGCACATCGCAGCTCGGTTTGCATCGTGCGCTCCGAGGAGCAGCTCCGCGAGCGCCTGCCGGGCCTTCTCAGCACCTCGGAGGTGATCGCACAGGAGTTCTGCCCAGGATACGGCGTGGGGCTGTCCGTGATCGCGAACCGAGGCGAGATCCGTGTCGCGTTCCAGCACGAACGCGTTCATGAGCCGCCGGAGGGCGGGGCGTCCTCTTACCGCCGGAGCGTTCCTCTCGACCCGGAGCTACTGGACGGTGCACGGCGCCTCTTCGGCGCGATGGCCTGGACTGGGGCCGCCATGGCCGAGTTCAAGGTCGATCCCGCCACCGGCCGAGCCGTTCTGATGGAGGTCAACGGTCGTCTCTGGGGATCGGTCGCCCTCGCGATCCACTCCGGCGTCGACTTCCCACGTCTCCTCTACGATCTCTTCGTTCTCGGCGACTGCGCCCCTTCCCTTGCGTATCGAAGCCCCGTGTACTCGAGGCACACGATTCGGGATTTCTACTGGCTGCAGGAGAACTCACGCGCACCCAAGGGCGAGGTGGGCATCCTTCACCTGCGTCCCCTCGCGATCCTTTCGGAGATCAAGAACATCCTCCTCCTTCGCGAGCGGTACGACCTCGAGTCCCTGACGGATCCGGGGCCCGCGATCACGGCATGGAGGCAGCTCGGACGGGCTGCCGCATCGAAGATCAAGCGCACCCTCGGGCGGTACCACACGGCGTCCAAAAGCTAGGATGTGTGTATGAATATTACTCGTTCGCGTCGGCATCATCGTCATTCGACGGAAACAGCCAGAACACTCGCAGTCGCCGTGCTCCTGGGTCTCGGAGGCTGTTCGAGCGGAACGCCGGGGGGTCCCTCTGCCCTCCCGATGACCGGGGCCTATACCCTCGTCATTACGGCCTCGAGCGTCTGTCGTCTCCCCGTCTCGGTCTTTCAGTGGGACCTGGAGGCGACCACCACGGGGGGCACCAAGACCGCCAAGGTAAGAGCGACCCTCCCTGGCGGCGACGCCACGGTGGATGTGAGCTTGACGCAGTCCCTGGTCTCGAAGACCACCACGACGCAGGTCGCGGGCAGCACCGCGGCTCACTCAGCGCCGTTTGGCGCCGAGCCCCTGAGGGTGACGATCTCGAGCAGCGTCATCGGGACGTCGACCAGTTCTTCAGACGGCCGGGGAGAGGTACTCGACGGCATCCTCGACGGCGCGATCAGTCTCGCCAACGCAGGGGACAAGGCAAAGGATAGCAAGGGTAGCTGCACCGCGGCCGACCACCGTTGGACTCTCAAGGCTCGGTAAAGCGGGAACCCGAACGCCCCTCCGCCCCAGGGTGTTGAGGAACTGATAAGACAGCGTTGTGATTCTGCCTCTTCCCTGACGCGTGCACCTGAGCCGGGAGAGCCTAATCCCAATGTTTGAAGCATTTATCGGTCCACCGGTGCCTGGCATCGGTCCTGCTTTAGATGCGGCCACGGGTGCCGAAAGGATACGACGGTAATCGCCGCCGGCCTTCCGGCGCTCCCTGGAGCGCCTGACTCGGTTTGGAGGGAGCCGTGTCAGGCGTTCCCAGGACTTTTTCTGGCTAGGGGTTCCCATGCCGAGAGCGACCCGTTGCCGACGGCAGGAACCCACCCGACTCCACGTCGTGGTGATGTCGCCGATCGCAGCCGTGTGGGGCGCGTGGAACCCCGCGTCAGCGAAGATTGTTCTTGCAAGCCGAGCAGGCGTTGGCTATAGTGATGGCTCCCTCCTAAACATCGTCGGGCATCGGAGTTTGATGCCTCGACACGAGTCTGCGGCTGACGCGGCGACCGCCCTTTTTTCCGGGCGGGAAACCGATTTCAGAAGCATGCATTGAGGTTTCCAAGATGCTGGTCTGGACGCTGAAGGGGCGGTCCCGCCTTGTCGGCCGTAGCCTCGCAGGATTGCTGATGGCGGCATGGCTTCTGCCTGACGCTCGCGGCGCCGAGGCCCAGGAAAAGGACTACCTGATCGGCCCCGGAGACGTCCTCCAGGTCTTCGTCTGGAAGGAAACGGAACTGACTAAAGACGTCACAGTGAGGTACGACGGCAAGGTGACCCTGCCCCTCCTCGGTGACGTCGCCGCCGCCGGACGCACCACGGAGCAGATCGCCTCGGACCTCGAGACCCGGCTCGGGCGGTTCGTGTCCTCGCCGCAGGTCACGGTGGCCGTGAGCCAGCCCCACAGCAAGCGCATCTTCGTGGTTGGACAAGTGGCTCACGCAGGCGCCTTTCCCCTCCTCGGGCCCACGACCTTCCTGCAGGCGCTCGCCCTCGCGGGTGGCTTCCAGCAGTTTGCGAAGTCCGACCGGGTGATCGTCGTTCGGCAGTCGGGCGGATCACAGGTCCTGGTGAAGGTCGACTACAAGAAGATCGAGTCGGGCACCGATATCGACGGGCAGAACGTCTTCCTGGAGTCCGGGGACACGGTGGTGGTGCCTTGACGAAGGGGCGCTTCGTGGTTGCGCTGGGGGTTGTGCTGGCTCCGCATGTCCCGTCCGCCGCCGCGCAACCTTCAACGTCGTTCTGGAGCGCGAACGCGGGTGTCCAGGGGAGCTGGTACGACAACCCGCGCAACGCGACGATCGATGGGCAGCCAGGCTATGTCGCGGGCCTCGGGGCCGGCCTCGGCTACACATTGGACAGCCCGCGGACGCAGTTCCAGTTCACCACCCGCGCGGCGGCGGTCGCCCACGAGGGGACCGGCGGTCCGACCCGCATCAACTATGTGGCCGGGCTCAACTTCTTGCGGCATGCCACGCCGCGGCTGACGCTGCGCCTCTCCGAAGATGTGAGCTCGAGATACACGAGCGGTTCGGCGTACCTCGCGGCCGACGGCCTGATCTACCCGGTGACCCTGATACGAACCAACGCCCTCGCCGCTGGACTTTCCTACGAGTTGTCCAAGCGGACGAGCCTGTCCGTCACGGCTCGCCATGATTGGGTGGGCTTCGACGAGACGTCCGGCCTCAAGAACGGATGGCAGTTCCAGACGGGCACTTCGCTGGATCGACGCCTGACGCCCACCAGCACGGTCAGCTTGTCGTACTCGTACCGCCACAGCCGCTACGAGACTTCGCCCAACCTGAATACCGACACCCATAGCGTCACGGCCGGCTGGGCGGGGAAGCTGAACGAGCGGCTCACCCTGAGCGGGTCCGCAGGGGTGTCCCACATCAATCGCCTTGACGGGGGCGGGAAGAGTGGCTTCACGGGAGGCGCGGCCCTCACCCAGCAGTTCCAGAGGAGCAGCCTCGCGCTCCGTTACAGCCACGGTTACAGCCAGGCCTTCGGATACAGTCGGGATCGGATCCACGACACCGTGGGGCTGGACTATTCGAGGCATCTGGCTCGAAACCTCGGCGCGTCCCTTGCGGGTGTGTACGGGAGAAGTCGTGACCCCTACGATCCGCTCTGGGGCGGCGATACGCAGAACTACGCTGCCGCGCTCCAGTATTCGCTGCCCACTGGGTGGACGTGGAGTGCCGGCTATGGGTGGCTTTGCCGGACCCCGATCGACAGTCCGTCCTGGAGCACCAACGAGGTCCACGGCACCGTCTCCTACGGATGGCAGTGGCGATGAGGACGCCGAACGGACCGACGGGGCGCGTGCAATCCCGACCAAGAGGAGGGGAGATGTCTTCCAAGATGACGGTCAAGATCGACGCATTCCCGGAGAGCGCGTTCCGCTATCTAGGGTACGATGCGATCGTCTGCGTTGACGTGATCCGTGCGACGACCACCGCGGTGACGGCCGTCGCGCAAGACAGGCGGGTCTTCCCTGTGGCGAGCGTCGAGGATGCCTTCGCGGTGGCCGGCCGGCTCGAGAACCCCCTCCTTGCCGGTGAGGTGAAGGGAATCCAGCCGGCGGGATTCGAGATCGCGGGCCCCGCGGCTCTCGCCGCCCGCGCCGACACCGACCGTCCGATGGTCCTCGTGTCCTCTTCCGGAACACAGCTCATTGTGAACTCGAACCAGGGAGACTCCGTGGACGGACCGGACGTCTACGTCGCATGCCTTCGCAACATGAACGCCACGGTCCGGGCGCTCGCCTCCCGATACCGAAGGGTGGTCTTGCTCGGGGCGGGGACCCAGGGCGAGTTCCGGTGCGAGGACCAGATGGGGACGGCCTGGATCGGAAACAAGCTCCTGGACCACGGGTTCGAGCCCGAGGACGAAGGCACGGCACAGCTCATCGAGCGGTGGAGCCATGCCGACGTGGGCCTCGTGGCCTGGGGCAACAGTGCCGACGAACTGCGGCGCACCAACCAGCTCGACGACCTTGCGTTCGTGATGGGGCACGTCGATGATCTGGACGTTGTCTGCCGGTACGAGCAGGAAGAGCTCTTCCGTGAGCGGCCGCGGCCGGTGGCCGTGCCGGCGGTCGCCACATCTTCCTCGGTCGGTGGGCTAGCGGTCGTACAGAACCCCGTCCAGGTCTGAAACGAGAGGCGCCATGACGAAGAAGCCAGGAACCAGACGGCCCGTCCTCCTCCGGATCTCGCATCCGAAAGTTCGGGAGTTCCTCGCCGTGCCGAAGAGTCATCCCTGGCTCTTCCTCGTGCCGATCGCCGTGTGCTGCGGGATAGCGCTGGCCGCCATCCTGCTGTCGCCGAAGAGGTACACGTCGACGGCCGTCATTCTTGTCGAGACCAAGCGCGCCCCCGGCGAGCTGGCCCCCAAGGTCAAGGCCCTGAAGGGGAAGCGAGCGGACAAGTCCCGCCTCACGACCCTCCAGCAGGAGATCCTGAAGCGCAGCCGTGTGGAGCGCGTCATCCGTGACACGGAGGCGTTCCCGCAAAAGGACAACACGCAGCCCGCCATCATGAACTCGCTCGTCGAGTCCGTGATTGCATCGACGCTGATCACGCCGAAGACCAACGACGCCTTCAGCATCGACTACACCCACAACAGCCCGAAGAAGGCCCAGGCCATTGCGAACCGCCTTGTGAGCCTGTTCATCGAATCGACCAAGGAGGACAAGGAGAAGCAGGCCGAGGACGCAACCGACTTCATCCAAGCCCAGTTGGCGGAGGCCCGGAAGCAGCTGGACGAGAAGGAGGCGGAGCTCCGACGCTACAAGGAGAGGTACATGGGAGCGCTCCCGGAGCAGCTCGGCGCGAACCTGAGCACGCTTCAGCGCCTTCAAGCCGAGCAGCAGACCGTCGAGCAGACCATCCGGGGCCTGAGCGAGAGGCAAACGCTCATCCAGATGAACCCCCAGACGACACCGGCGCACGCGCCGCACGCGGGCGGGGGTGAGAACCAGGCCTCGTCGAACCCTGCGGTGGAGGTTGCTCAGCTCAAGATCAAGCTCGCCGACCTCCGAAGCCGGTACACCGACGAGCACCCGGATGTGCGCGCCACCCTGGACAAATTGGAGCGCCTCGAGGCCCAGCTTCCCGGGGGTACGGATACGACGACCGGTCAGGCCGGGCCCATGGCGAGGGAGCTCCAGACGATCCAGGCGGAGCTCGTGCAGGCCAGGGCAAAGAGCGCCGACCTGGAGCACCAGGTCGAGCTCTTCCAGGGACGCGTCGAGCGCACCCCGCAGGCGGAGCAGCAGCTCAAGGCCCTGACGGTGGACCACGAAAAGCTCCAGCAGAACTATCTGTTCCTCGTCGAGACCAGGATGAAGGCGGAGCTCGAGCAGAACAAGGAGAAGTGGTGGAGTGGTGCCCAATTCACCGTTCTGGCTCCGGCGAATCTCCCGGCTCGGCCCAGCTTCCCGAATCCCGTGCTGTTCGGCCTGGGCGGCCTGATCGCCGGCCTCCTTGCCGGCCTCGGATCGTGCTTCCTGGCCGAGTTCCTCGACCGTTCCATCAAGAGCGTGGCCGATCTCGAGGAGATCCTTCCGTACCCCGTCTTGGGGGTCGTGGCGCGGATCACACCGCTCGGCATCACTGAGGGTCTCGCGGCTGCAGCCCAGGCCGGAGGCGGGTCGGGGGAGGCGTTGCTGTGAGCGGCTCTCGAGAGCAGCTTGGGGATTGCCGTGAACGAGGAGGGAGGGTTGCGAGGTGCAGTCGATGAGTCTGGTCGACAAAGGGTTTCGAAGCGTTGACGCCGCCAAGCGCCGTGACGCGGTCGATGAGCGCCAGGGCTTTGCACGCCCGCTCACCGTCGTCTTCGAGGAGATGCGGGAGGTCACGACCCAGCCTGCGCCCGTCCAGTCGGTCGCGGTGACTCCCGGATCGGCCACGGCGGAGGACTTCCGTCTTCTGCGCGCGAAGGTGCGAGGGATCGCCCAGGAGCGCCCGTTCGGATGCATCGGCATGGTCAGCGCCACTCCCGGCGAGGGAAAGACCACCGTCGCCCTGGGCCTGGCCGCCGCCCTCGCCGATGCCCCGGACCGTCGGGTGCTCCTTGTCGAAGCCGACCTCCGGCGGCCGGCCGTCGAGGAGTACCTCGGCGTGGCTCGCTCCCCGGGCCTGGCAGAATGGCTCGAGGGGTCCGATGCGCCGATCTCGCTGCGCCGGGTCGCGCCTCAGGGGTTCTGGCTTCTGTCGGCGGGTGAGGCGGGCCTCTCGAGCCAGGACGCCCTCGGCTCCCAGAGAATGGCGGTCCTCCTCGATGCCTGCCGGGAGCAGTTCGACAACGTCGTGATCGACTGCCCACCGCTGGCACCCGTGGCCGATTCGGTGCTGCTCCAGGACTTCGTGGACGGCTTCCTCCTCGTCGTCCGCGCTCGGCACGCCCCAAGGGACGTGGTCTCGAGGGCGGTTTCGCGCCTTCGGAGCGAGCGTGTGGCGGGTGTGGTCTTCAACGACCAGGAGGAGGTCTTCCCGGGCTACTCCTTCTCCTACGCCTACCAGCGCCCGCAGCGCTGAGGTCCTCGTCCGCGAATGCCAGGTCGTTACCTTTCCGTGCGCAGAGTCGTCGTCGTCCTGGCCGAGACGGCAATCCTGATCGCGGCCTTCGCGGCAGCCACGTCGATTCGTCTGCTCGATCCCGGCGGCCATGCCGACGAGTACCAGCATATCGTCTCGAGAGGGCTGGTCACCGCCGCCGTCATGCAGATCTGCCTCTACTACAGCGACCTCTACGAGGAATACGCGATGCGTCGGAGGGTCGAGATCCTCCTGCGCTTTGCACAGGCCTTCTTCTTCGCGATCCTGGCGCTTTCCGTCGTGTACTACTTCATCCCCAGCTTGAAGGTAGGCCGGGGAATCTTCTTCATCTACCTCCCCCTTTCACTGGCGGGGATCCTGGCTTGGCGGACCGCCTACATGTGGACGGTGGGGCGGGAAGCGCTGTCCGACGCGGTCCTGATTCTCGGCACGGGTTCCTTCGGCCCGCTCCATCGCCGAGGAGATCCTCCAGCGGACTCCTCTTGGCTTTCGAGTCGTCGGGTTCCTCGGGGAGCAGCAGGCCGAGGTTGGGAAGCGGATCGTCGGCCCTTCGGTCATCGGAACGATTGACGAGCTCGTTCCGATCGTCGAGCGGAACCGCGATCAGCCTCATTCTCGTAGCCCTCGACGACCGCCGCGGAAAGATGCCCGTCGCGGACCTCCTGCACTGTCGATTGGGCGGGGTCAGGGTCGAGGAGGCCCCCAGCTTCTACGAACGCCTGACCGGCAAGATCCTCGTCAAGAACCTCCGGCCGAGCTGGCTGGTCTTTTCCCAAGGATTCAACAAGCCGCGGCTGCTGCGAACCACGAAGCGCCTCGGGGAGCTCGCGGCGGCAGCTGTCCTGCTGCGTGGTCCTGGCCCCGGTTCTGGGGCTGATCGCCCTCCTCGTCAAGTTGGGGAGCCCGGGACCGGTCCTATACGGGCAGGAACGCGTCGGCGAGAAGGGCAGGCCGTTCGTCTTGTACAAGTTCCGGAGCATGCGAGCCGACGCCGAGTCCAAGAGCGGGCCGATATGGGCCAGCTCGGACGGGGACCCGCGAGTGACCAGGCTCGGCTGGTGGCTCCGCAAGACGAGGCTCGACGAGCTGCCGCAGGTCATCAACGTGCTTCGAGGAGAGATGAGCTTCGTCGGTCCGCGGCCCGAGCGGCCGCACTTCGTGGATCAGCTTCGCAAGATCATCCCCTACTACGACGAGCGTCACTCGGTGAAGCCGGGCATCACCGGGTGGGCGCAGATCAAGTTCCACTACGGCTCGACCATCGAGGACGCGGAGGAGAAGCTCCAGTTCGACCTCTACTACATCAAGCACATGTCCTGGATCTTCGACGTCGGGATCATTCTCGATACCCTGAAGGTTGTCTTCGGCGGGAAAGGTGCCCGATGAGCGCGATGTCTCAGCACTCAAGCGGCGTGCCGCGTGGGGTATGGAGCGGGCCGGGCTCCCGCGCCTCATGCGCCTGTTCCAGCGCGGCCGGGGCGCGATCCTGATGTATCACCGCGTCAACGACGCGAACGACCCGTTCTTCCCGGCCCTGCCCTCGAGAGGTGTTCGAAGAACAGGTGGACTTCGTCCGCCGCGCGTACCGCGTCGAGCCGCTCGAGGACGTGGTCCGATGGCTCCGGGCGGGGGCGCCGGGCCGCCCGCGGGTGGCCGTCACCATCGACGACGGCTACCAGGACACCTACGACGTCGCATTCCCACTGCTTCGACGCATGGGCGTGCCGGCGACGCTCTTTCTCGCGACGGGTCCGGTCGAGACCGGGACCCCCCTGTGGCTCGACCACCTGCGCGCGCTGTTCAAGGGGACGACCGTCAAGACCCTTTGCGTGCCGGACGCTGGGCGTCTCCGAGTCGCGCCTCGAAACCGCGGCGGATCGCCTCGCCGCGATGAAGCGCGTGCGAGCGATCCTCAAGCAGGTGGGGCGGAGGGCCGTGGACGACGCGATCGCGGAGCTGGCCCAGCGTCTCGACCCCGAGGGATCCATAGCGCTCCCGACCTGCCTGACGTGGGCCCAGGTGAAGGAGATGGCCGCGGGAGGGATCCAGATCGGCGCTCACACCCACAAGCACTACGTGCTCTCGCGGCTGGACCGGAGCGAGGCGCGGGAGGAGATAGGCCGCTCCGTGCGCCTCATCGAAGAGAGGGTCGGTTGCACGGTGACTACCTTCGCGTACCCCAACGGCGCGGCCTCGGACTACACCCCCGTGACCAAGGCGCTGCTCGCGGAGATGGGGCTTCTCGCCTCGTGTTCGACGCTCCACGGGTTCGCGAGGCCGGGGGGCGACCCCTTCGAGCTGCCGCGCCTCGAGACGAGCGAGCGCTGGCTTCCCCTCTTCGCCTGCCACATGGCGGGGATCACACGGAAGCAGAACGAGATCCACCATTCCGGCGCCCTCCCGCCCCGTCCTTTTCACGCGGCGGAGGCGACATAGTGGGCGGAAAAGCGGTCGTGTTGATGTACCACCGCATCGGCGACGCGGCGTTGCCGGACCGCGAGCCGCAGGAAGAGATGTACGCGGTGGCCCCCGGCACCTTCGAGTCGCACCTCGAGCTCCTCACGCACAGCCGTTGCACGGTCGTCAGCCCCACCGCGATCGCAGCGGGCTTGCTCGAGGGCGCCGCACTGCCCACCCGGCCGACGCTGTTGACGTTCGACGACGGCAACGCGACCGATCACTCCCACGTCCTTCCGGCCCTGCTGCGCCGGGGCCTCCGAGCCGTCTTCTTCATCACGCCCACGAGAATCGGCAAGCCCGGGTTCATGTCCTGGGACGAGGTGCGTGAGCTTGTCCGAGCGGGGATGGCGATCGGCGCCCATGGGCTCGAGCACTCCGCCCTCTCCGATCTTTCCGGGGCCGAGCTCGAGCGCCAGCTCCAGGAGACGCGCCGCCTCATCGAGGCGAACCTGGGCCGCGCCCCCGAGACGATGTCGCTGCCGGGGGGCGCCGGCGGACGCCGCGAGGTCGAGGCGGCACGGGCCGCAGGATTCAGGCTCGTCATGGGTTCGGTGCCGCGCCGTGCGTCGGCCGTGGCGCCGGGCGTCGCCGTGCCCCGCTTCGCCGTGCGTCGCGGCGACTCCGTGGAGCGCCTGCGCTCCCTCGTCGAGCAGAGTCCCGCGGTGCTCTTCCAGGCGCGGGTGCGTCACGATGCCTTGAGCCTCCTCAAGGGAGTGGCCGGCCCTGTTCTCTACCAGCGGGCCCGCACGGCCTGGGCGAGGGCCGACTCGTGAAGGAGCTTCTGGCGCGCGTCCTCCATGCCACGGGCTTCGTCGGGGCGGTCCTTGCCGCGCGACGTCGGCGGCCGGTCATCCTGCGCTATCACCGGGTCTACGGCGAGGGCCCCGAGCCCATCTACGAGCTCGGCCTCTCGCGGGCGCTCTTCGAAGCGCAGCTCGACTTCTTGAGGCAGCACTGCAGCGTCGTGCCCCTGGCCCAGGTCTTCGACGCGCTCTTCCGAGGCGCCTCGCTCCCGCAGCACGCCGTCGCGATCACCTTCGACGACGGCTACAAGGACAACTTCACGGAGGCCTTCCCCGCGCTCCGGTCGCGAGGACTGCCCGCGACGGTCTTCATCGCCGTGGAGAACGTGGAGCGAGCCATGCCCTTCTGGTGGGACCGCCTCGCGGCGGCCATCCACGCGGCGCCGAGCGGGTCCGTGGCCCTGGATCTCGGCCGGGGGATGGAGCCCGTGACGCTGAACGGCGTGGACAGCCGCCGCCGCGTCGTCGAGCAGGCGTGCGAGGCCTTCAAGCTCATGCCCCACGCGGAGGCCGGCAACAGGCTGGAAGCGGCGCTTCGAACCCTCGGCAGCGGCGGCGACTCCCACGATCCGGTCCTGAGCTGGGACGACGTGCGAGAGATGGCCGAAGGAGGGATCGAGATCGGATCGCACACCCTCGATCACCCGGTGCTCTCCCGACTCTCCCCGGAGGAGGCCGCATGGCAGATCGTCGAGTCGCGCCGCCGCGCCGAGGATCGCCTGAAGCGCCCCGTCCGGTTCTTTGCCTACCCGAACGGCAAGCGAGACGACGTCACCCCCACGGTCAAGGAGCTGGTCCGGAAGGCCGGCTACACCGGCGCCGTCTCGACGATCCAGGGACGCCCGAGCCCCGCCTCGGATCCGTTCCTGGTGGAGAGGATCGGGGTCTCCGCCGGCCTGGCAGCGGACGCCGCCGGCCGCCTCTCCGAACCCCTGTTCGCCACCGAGCTCGCGGGGATCTACGACACCCTGTTCCTCCGAAAGAGGAGAGATCGTGCTGTCCACTGAGAGCCTGCTCTGGATCTCGGCTCTGGTCGTCGTCTACTCCTACGTGGGCTATCCCGCCCTGGTGGCGGTCCTGGCCTGGCTTCGCCCGGCCCCGTCCGTGGGCAGGGCTCCCATCGAGCCCCGTGTCACTGTCGTGATCGTGGCCCACAACGAGGAGGCGCGGATCGAGGAGAAGCTCAGGAACTGCCTCGAGGTCGACTATCCGCGCGACCGCCTCGAAATCCTCGTCGCTTCCGACGGATCCCGCGACGGCACCGAGGAGATCGTGAGGACATTCGCGTCCCAGGGCGTCCAGCTCCTGGCGCTGCCCGGACCCAACGGGAAGCCCTCCGCCATCAACGAAGCGGTGCCCAGGGCCCTCGGAGAGGTCGTGGTTCTTTGCGACGTGCGACAGCGTCTCGCGACGAGCGCCATACGCGAGCTCGTCGCGCACTTCGCCGATCCGCGCGTCGGTGCCGTGAGCGGGGAGCTGCACATCCCCGGCGGTACGGGCTCGACGTCCGGCGACGGCGTGGGCCTGTACTGGAGCTACGAGAAGGCGATCCGTCGTGCCGAGTCGCGGCTGGGCTCGACGGTGGGGGCGACCGGTGCTCTGTACGCGTTCCGGAAGTCGCTGTTCCGATCGATCGACCCGAGAACGATCCTCGACGATGTCGCGATCCCGATGAACGTCGCGCGCGCCGGCTATCGCGTGACGTTCGAGCCGGCCGCCGCGGCCTTCGACGAGCCGGCGACAGACGCCGCCCGCGAGTACGGCCGCAAGGTCCGCACCCTCGCGGGCAACTACCAGCTCGTGGCCCTCTACCCGTGGCTGCTCGACCCATGGCGAAACCGCCTGCTCTGGCAGTTCGTCTCCCACAAGCTTTCGCGCCTGGCGGTCCCCTGGTGTCTGATGGCGTTCCTCGGCACGAGCGTGTGGCTGGCGCTCCACGGCGTACCCGCCTACCGGCCCGTCGTGGCCGCGCAGGCGGTCTTCTACGGGTTGGCGGCCGCGGGCTGGGGCCTGGAAAAGCTCGGCCGTCACCCCCGCTGGCTGTCGATTCCCTGCGGACTCACCCTCCTCAACGTGGCCGCCCTGGCCGCCTTCTTCGGCTTTCTCCGCGGCACCCACAAGGCAGCCTGGAGGGCGGTGGAAGGCGCCGCCATCATTCCCGTCCGCGAGGAAGCCCGATGAGCAGCGCCCTGGCGGTCCGACAGCCCGCGGCGGCCCCCAGGACGGCCCCGATGCCTCGCATCGGCTACGTCCTTTCCCTGTTTCCCTGCTACGACGAGACCTTCATCCTTCGGGAGATCAAGGCCCTCGCGGAGCGCGGCGTGAGCCTCCGGATCTTCTCGCTCCGCAAGCGTCGCGACCCCGTGATCCAGGACGATGCGCGGCCGTTCCTGTCCGAGACGCTGTACGAGCCCTACCTGTCGCCGGCCGTCGCCGTGGCCACGTTTCGTGCGATGGTGACGCGCCCCAGGGACCTCGTTGGCCTCGTCGCGTGGATGGTGAAAGGGTGCTGGCGCAACCCCGTGGCCCTCGCCAAATCCCTAGCGTTTCTCCCGAAGGCGATACGGTTCGCCGAGAGGGCTCGCGAGGACGGGATCGAGCACCTCCACGCCCACTGGGCCACCTATCCGGCGACGGTCGCCCTCGTCATGTCCCGCCTGACGGGCATCACGTGGAGCTTCACCTGCCACGCCCACGACATCTTCCACGATCCGAGCCTCCTCCCGGAGAAGCTGGAGCGGGCGGAGTTCGCCCTCACGTGCACCGCCGACAACAAGCGCTATCTGGAGACCGTCAGCCCCCACGCCGCCCGCAAGGTCCAGGTGAGCTACCACGGCCTCGACCTCAGGCAGTTCCAGCCGCCGGCCCCTCGTCCCGTGACGGATCGGGTCCGGATCCTGGGCGTGGGAAGCCTCCTCGAGTGCAAGGGGTTCGACATACTCATCGAGGCCTGCTCCCTCCTGAAGCAGAGAGGCCTCTCGTTCCACTTGACGATCGCGGGGGGCGGCCCCGAGGAGGAGCGCCTCAAGAAGGCCGTGGCCGACTTCGGGCTCTCGGAGCAGGTCGTCCTGACGGGCTACGTGACCCAGAAGGACTTGATCCCGCTCTACCACGAGGCCGACATCTTCGCGCTGCCCGCGGTGCTGGAGATCCACTGGGGGATCCCCAACGTCCTCATCGAGGCTCTCGCCTGCGCGGTTCCGGTCGTGACGACCGCGCTGCCGTCCCTTCCCGAGCTGGTCGAGGCCGGCGTCCACGGCCTGGTGGCGCGCAACAAGGACCCCCAGGACCTGGCCGACAAGCTGGCCTGGCTCGTCCTCGACCCCAAGCTCCGCGACGCGATGGGACGGGCTGGGCGAGAGCGCGTCACGCGGTGCTTCGACGTCGAGCGGACGATCGAGACCGTGCTGGAGCCCCTCGTCGCGCGCTCCCGGTGGGCGTCGTGAGCGACGCGCGGGGCTTTCGGACGGCGCAGCCGACGTCGCGGCTTCGGCGCGCGATGAAGCGGGGCGCCGTCGGCCTGGCCAGCTTTGCCGCGCCTCCGGAGCCCGAGCCGGCTCTGCGGATCCTCATGTACCACCGAGTGAACGACAGCCACCCGGGGGATCGCCTCACCGTTGATCCGCGCGCGTTCGAGGGCCACATGGCGTTCCTCGCGGCCTCCGGCCGCCCCGTGATACGTCTCGAGGACGCGCTCCCGGCGCTCCGGGGAGCGGCGCCGCTGCCGCCGAAGGCCGTGGCCATAACGTTCGACGACGGCTTCCGCGACAACTACGACTTCGCGGTCCCGGTGCTCGACCGGCTCAAGATGCCGGCCTCGTTCTTCGTGGTGACCGACCACGTGGGGACGGACCGGTGCATCGAGCGATACCAGGGCTGCTGCGAGAACGATCGCGTCCTGAGCTGGGCCGAGGTCCGGGACATGAGCGCCCGTGGGCACGGCATCGGGGGCCACAGCCGGACCCATCGGGAGCTGGGCCAGCTGCCCGGGGAGGACGTGGCCGAGGAGGTCGCCGGCTGCCGACGCGAGATCGCGCTCCGGACCGGTGTGGCGCCTCGCCTCTTCTGCTACCCGCGCGGCAGCGAGGGGCCGGGAGTGCGTCGGCAGGTCGCGGGAGCGGGCTTCGAGGGCGCTTGCACCGTCAGCCCGGGGACGAACACCGCTGGGATCGACTTGTTCGGCCTGAAGCGAACGGAGATTGCCGGCGGAGACACAGTCGAGGACTTCGGCCGCAAGCTCGAGGGCCTCTTCGACGGCTGGCACAAGCTCGTGCAGCGCGTCGTTCAACATACTTAGGGGGACTTGAAAATGAGAGTTGCTGTCATCGGATGCGGGATGATCGCCCAGGAGCACCTGAGGTCCATCAAGCTTTGCCCTCAGGCGCAGGTCGTGGGTATCGCGGACCCGAACCCTCAGGTCCTCCAGGTCACGGCCGACAAGTGGGGTATCGCCGAGCGCTTCACCGACCCGGCGACCCTGATCGCCCAGACGAAGCCCGACGTCGTCCACATTGCGACGCCGCCCGACACCCACTACGCCCTGACGCGCCTCGCACTCGAGGCCGGCTGCCACGTGTACGTCGAGAAGCCGGTGACGCTGCGCTCGCCGGAGGCTCCTGAGCTCGTGGAGCTGGCGGCGCGCAAGGGGAAGATGCTCTGCATCGGCTACATGCACATCTTCGACAAGGTCATGCTGGAGGCCCAGCGCCTGGTACGGGAAGGGGCGATCGGCAAGCTGTGCGGCATCGAGAGCTACTATGGCTTCGACCTCGGCACGACCCCCGGAGGGCGCTACTTCACCCAGGCCTACACGCACTGGGCCTACAAGCTTCCCGGGGGGCTGTTCCAGAACGGCCTCGATCATCCGCTGTCGGTGGTGATGCCGTTCATGCCCAACCCGACGAAGGTGTTCGCGGCAGCCGCCGAGGTCGGAGTGCTGCCCAAGGGCGTGCCCGGCGAGCTCCGGATCATGCTGGCGCAGGACGATCTCGTGGCGACCGTCACGCTGAGCGAAGCGGCCAGCCCCCGCTGGCACTACCTGACCCTCCTGGGCACCGAGGGGACCCTCAAGGTCGACCTCCAGAACAAGCGCCTGATCCGCTACGCCCACAAGCACGGCATCCCGCACTTCGTGACCCGGGCCTGGATGAACGTCTACGAGGGACTCCGCGTCCTGGGGGGCACGGTGGGGACGTTCGTCGACGTGGTCCGCAAGAAGTTCACTCCCTACGAGGGGATGCAGCGGCTGGTGGCGGAGTTCTACAAGGCCATCGAGACGAAGGGCGCCAACCCGATGCCTCCCGAGTACGGCCTCTCGATCATGCGGATCATGGACAGCGTCTGGGAGCAGACGATCCCACGCCGGCCCGTCGAGACCGCGGCGCCGGTCGCCATCCAGGCCGTGCCGCGACGCAAGAGCGAGGGACTGGTTCTGGTGACGGGCGGGACCGGGTTCATCGGAAGCCGGCTGGTCCGGGAGCTGTTGAAGCGGGGCCACGCCGTCCGCGTGCTGGTCCGCAACCTGTCCAAGGCCGAGAGCCTCGAGGCCATGGGCGCCGAGATCGTCGTCGGGAACATGTTCGACGAGGCGACGCTCCGGGCCGCGGCCGAAGGGGCGGAGGTGATCTACCACCTCGGCGCCACGATGACCGGCCAGTGGGCGGACTACTTCGAGGGGACGATCAAGGGAACCGAGCGCCTCGTGAAGGCCGGCATCGCGCAGGGCGCCAAGCGGTTCGTCTACGCGAGCACCATCGCCGTCTACGGCGTGCCCTCCCTTCCGAAGGGCCAGCGCATCGTCGAAGGCACGCCGTGTGCCACCGAGGACCTCTCGCCGTACATGAAGTCCAAGATCGAGGCCGAGAAGGTGATCCTGGACCACGTGGCCAAGGACGGCCTGTCGGCCGCCATCCTGAGGCTGGGCGTCGTGTATGGTCCCGGCAAGGGAAGCAAGATCTCGCGCCTCGGCTATCCGGTTCCGGGGGGCTACGTGAAGGTCGGCCTCAACAACAACGAGCTCCCGTCGGTGTACGTGGACAGCGCCGTGCAGGCCCTGCTCCTCGCGGGGGACCCGGCGAGGCCCGCTGGCCAGGTCTACAACATCGTCGACGACGTGCGCTTCAAGCAGCTCGACTTCCTGCGAGCCATGGGCCGCTACACGGGCCACAAGGTGCGCGTCTTCTTCGTCCCGTACACCGCGCTCAGCGCCCTCGGCAGCGGTCATGCGCGGCGCTCGGGAAATTCAACGGGATCGCTCTCCGGGTCGCGTCGCTCCTCTCGCCGTTCCATCTGAGGACGTGCGCCATTCCTCTCGTCTACGACAACTCGAAGGCCAAGAAGGAGCTGGGGTGGTCGCCGATGCCCGAGCTCGAGGCGCACCTCAAGGAGACCTTCGCTCCGGCCCCGGTCCCCCAGCCGACCGCGGCCACGGTGGTGTCCCTGGCGGAGGCCCGGAGGTCGGCTTGACGGGAACGCCGGCCCTCCGATCCGTCGAGGATCGGAGGGCGGCGCCCCTGGCGGCCGCGCCGCGCCTCATCAACGTCCTCTTCCTGGTGGAGTCGATGGAGGTGGCGGGGGCGGAACAGGTCGTCCTCTCCCTGGCCCAGGGGCTCGATCGGGCGCGATTCCGGCCGCTCGTGGGCTGCCTCGTCGACGAGGGTCCCCTGGCCGAGATCCTGAGGCGCGACCGGATCCCCGTCTTCGCCCTGGGGAAGCGACCGGGCTTCGACGTCTCGGTCGTCCGGCGCCTGATGCGCATCCTGCGCGACGAGCACGTCGACGTGGTGCATACCCACGTCTGGAACGCCGACGTGTGGGGGCGCTTCACGGCCTGGCTCGCCCGGGTGCCGGTCCGGATGATGACGGCTCACAGCGTCGACGTCTGGAAGACGCGCGCCCACCTTGCGGTGGACTGGGGGCTGGCGAGGGTCTCGGACCACGTCGTGTGCGTTTCTGTCGCGGTGCGGGATTTCTATCACCGACGGGCGGGCGTCCCCGACCGGAAGCTCTCCGTGATCCTCAACGGCATCGACGCGGCGCCGTTCGACGTCCCGATCGATGCCGCAGCGAAACGGCGGGAGCTGGGGATTCCCGCCGACGCCCCGGTGCTCTCGGTCGTGGCCCGCCTGCTTCCCGAGAAGGGACACTGTCATCTGCTGGCGGCCATGCCTCGCATCCGGGAGGCGTTTCCTCAAGCCGTGCTCCTCGTCGTCGGCAACGGCCCCACGCGGATGGATCTGGAGCGCCAAGCCCGGGGGCTCGGCCTCTACGAAGACGGCGTGCGGCTTCTCGGTGAGCGACGGGACGTCCCGGAGATCCTCAAGGTCACGACCGTCTACGTCCTGCCGTCGTCGGTGCGGGAAGGGCTCTCGATCTCGCTCCTCGAGGCCATGGCAAGCCGGCGGCCCGTCGTGGTCACCGACGTCGGGGGCAACCGCGAAACCGTTGGCCATGGCCGCAGCGGGCTCGTCGTCCCGCCGGCGGACTCCGATGCGCTGGCTGAGGCCGTCCTCAAGCTGCTCCAGGACCCCGATCTCGCCCGCCAGCTGGGGGATTCGGCTCGGGCGAGGGTCGATGAGGACTTCAGCGTGTCGCGCATGGTCAGGCAAACCGAGGAGCTGTACGAAGAGTTGCTCGCGGAGAAGAACGGGTGAGCGAGCCCCGGAGCCGCGATGCAGGATCCCCCAGTCCGGGAGAGATCCGCGCCGCCGTCGAGGAGGCGGCCAGCGCCCAGCTCGCGGACCAGGGGCGCCTGCTGGCGGTGACGCCGGTCCATTGGGGCGGTCGAGCATACTCGGCGGTCCATCGGTTGGAGCTCCGGTTCGAGAAACGGACGCTCGACGTCTGCCTGAAACTCTATCGCCCCCACGACCGGATCCACGAGGGCCAGTGCGTGAGGTGGGCGCGAAAGGAGTTCTCCGTCCTGGATGCGCTCCACCGGGGGACCCTGGGTGCAGAGCAGCTGTCGGTCGTCAAGCCCCTTGCGCTGCTGCCGGAGCTTCCGGGCATCCTTCTCGAGACCCATCACGGGACGGTGCTGAACACGGTGCTCAAGGCGCGCCGGTTCGCCGTCCGGCGCCAACGGTCCATCGTGGCTCTGGAGCGCTGCTACCGGAACCTGGGCGTCGGTCTCCGCGAGCTGCACGGCCTGACGGTCGAGAACCTCGCCGTCGGGAAGGCTCTCGGGGGGCTGGCCTTGCGCACGGCCAGCGCGGACGACCTCGTCAAGGAGGCCGACGAGGAGTTCCAGGGCGCGATGCTCTTGTCGACGAACGGGGCCCGGGCCGTGACGGAGCGTCGCTACCAGCTCGCGAGGGAGAATTTCCACCGCCTCGCCGCCGCCCGCCCCCACCGGGTTGGCGTTCACGGCGACTTCACGCCGGTCAACGTGTTCGTTCACGACGCCCGGGCCACGCTCTTCGACTTCGTCACCTACCACGTGGGGCACCCTTACGAGGATGTGGGCCGTCTGCTCAGCTACACCTACTTCGAGCAGAAGGACCCTCTGTCTCTGGGTCGGCGGGACGTGACCCGCCTGACCGGCGCATTCATGGATGGCTACGGCGTCCCCGAGTGGCGCAGCGACCCGGCGCTCGAGTTCTTCTTCCAGAAGGGCATGTTCCGCACTCTGCGGGGCGGCTTCCGGTTTGCCAAGCGGCCGGGGCTCGCCCGGTCGATCTACCGGCGGGCGATGCTGCGTGTCTTCCACCAATGGACGAAGGAGGACATGGCGCTGCCTTCCTGACGGGTTCGACGGCGGCGGGCCTCTCGCCGGCCTAGAACCAACGGCGGTCCAGAAGCCTCCATCCTCCCGGACAGATCAGCAGGGTTGCGAGGATGCATCGGAGGCGGATCGTCCTGACGTCCCTCCAGCCGGCCGCCCGGTACGTCTGTCGGGCCCGGCGATCCTCGCCATTGACGTCGCACACAGCGGCCGTGTATCCGATCTTGCGGAGGCGAGAACGGACATCGGCGAGGAAGGGCCGCGAGAGCCTCTGGCCCCGATGGGCCGGCGCGATGTAGAAATCGAAGAGGTAGGCAGTGCGGTCGTCCAGCTCGAGCCCGAGCGCCTGGACGCGGGGATGAGGCCTGGCCCGGTGCCCGCGGGCATCCACCCACCAGATATACCCAAGGAGGGCACCGTCGATCGTTGCGAGGAGGCCGTGATAGTCCCGCGAACGACAGTCCTTTAGCCGTGCCTCGGCCTGGCGATCGACCGCGCGATGGACCCGGCAGAGCTCCTCGAGAGCCGTGAAGTCCGCGCCGTCGACTTCCCGAACCGAGAACGACACCGGGGCCGGAGTCTCCGAGGCCTCGCACAGATCCATCGCGATCACGACGAGGTCGCTGGAAGAAAAGACACGCCTGCGGACGCGGCGAGCGACCCCCCGAACCCTTGGGGGCAACAGGCTTCGCAGACCCACGAGCGCGGGTGCGTTCACCGACGACCGCCGGCCCCCTCGCTCACGTACTGACCTTGGCGCTCTCGACAGCCGGCTTGAGCCTGCCGGCCAGGGCGAGTGTGGCTCCGGCCAGCCGGCCCCGCCAACCCCGTCCGGCCGCGCGCCGGAGGAGCAGGGGCTCCTCCTCCGCCGTCCACTGGAACTTGTAGTCGTCGTCACCCTTCATGAAGTCGAAGCGCTCGAAGCCTCGTGCCTGCGCGTCCCGCAGGATCTGGAGCATCAGCACGTTCCCGGGGCCGTGGGACGCGATGTCGGGATCGAAGCAGGACTGCAAGTAGAAGAGCGTTCGGCCCGCGCTCGCGCCGAAGAGCACCGCGCGTGGACGGTCCCGTTCCCACAGGCCGAAGAGCTCGAGCCGGCCCGCCCGGAGGAGGTCCGGAGACACGAGCCGGTAGAAGTCGCGCTTGGCGCGGGCGGCGAAACCACTCCGCTCGCCCCGAGTCCGCCAGCGGTCCTGATGGAGAGCGAAGAGCGCGTCGAGCAAGGTTTCGCACTCGGCCTCCGAGGTGCAGCGGGCGAAACGCATGCCCCCGCGGTCGAGAAGGCGCCGGGATTTGCGCGCCACGCGCGAGGCGAAGTGCTTCCTCAGAGGAGCCACCGGCCGTGCTGTCTGCAGGCGGAGAAAGGGACACCGGTTCACGCTGCTGATCGAAGCCGAGGCGCTGTCGCCGACAGCCTCGGGGAGGAGAAGCACGGCCCCGGGGCGAAGGCCCTGCAGATGTGCGACGTCCCATCCTCGTTCGATGCTCGTGAGGAAATGGCCCAGAGCGCACGCCGCTTCGCCTTCCAACCCACGTTCCGCCACGAGCAGGTCGAGCCCTTCCGAGCCGACGAGGCGGTCGCCGACAAGCCGCAGTTCCCGGACTGCCAGCAACCCCTTGAGGCGGCGCGTGCGGATGTAGAAGGCGCCCCCGCCGACCTCGCGTGTCCCGTCTCGGAGGCGCACCAGGACCAGCCGGGCGCCCTTCCCGTAGACCTCCCACCATCGTCCGAGCCACGCATGAGACGCGAACGGACTCGGACGGTGAGAGGACTCGAGCAACCGGTCCCACCAGCCGGCAGCGGCGGCGAAACCGCCTTCGAGAGCGTCGATTTCGATGCTCATCGACTCAATTCCGAGCGCCCCTGCCGCTTCTACCCGCCTGTGCTGAGGGCATCTATAATGCCATACTATGCGAGGACCGATTCGACCGCGAGATCGCTGCGCCACGCGCCAGGCGGGGCGTGGATAGATGTGGCGATAGGTCTCGATAACCTGCGCGGCCCGCTCGCGACCTTGAGCGCGGTCTTCCTGGTCCTGATGGTCCCCCGGGGCGGCCTCGGCGAGCGGGAGGTCCATGTCGCCTTTCTCGGAGACCAGGGGACGGGTGGCCGGAGACAGGGGGCCGTGCGCGACCAGCTCCAGCGCCACGGTCCTCGCCTCGTCTTCCTCCTCGGAGACAACGTGTACGACGAGGGCCAGGCCGAGCGGATCCGGGAACGCTACGACGACATCTACCAGCCCGTCATGAGGCGCGGCGCCACGTTCCACGCTGCCCTGGGGAACCACGACGTCATGAGATGCAGGGTCGCTCCGCTTGATCCCCTTGGTGCCGGAGCCGACGCCTATCGCTGGCAGACGGCCGGTTGCGACGTCGAGGACCACTTGAATCACGCCCCCTTTGGGTATCGGGATAGGCGCCGGTACTACTCGGTAGCCTCGAGCGATGGAAGCTCGCCGCTGATGGAAGTGTTCGTCCTCGATTCGAATACGCTCGGGGATGCCAAGCTCGACCCGCCCCGTGAGGACCGCCCCCAATTGGAATGGCTCGACGCGGCCCTCAAGCGCTCCCGCGCTCGCTGGAAGGTCGTGGCGATGCATCACCCCCTCCATTCGGGATATTCGAAGGAGTCGCGCGAGGAGATGCGAAGGGGACTCCGAGCCCAGCTCAAGCCGATCTTCGAAAGACACGAGGTCGACGCCGTCTTCTCCGGCCACGACCACATCTACTCGCGCGGCACTCCCAGCGGCGGCGTGCGCTACTTTGTCTCCGGGGGCGGGGGGGGTGGGCTCTACCACGTGGATCAGTTGCCGGACGACATCGCCGTGGCCGGATCGTTCCACCACTTCGTGTACGTGCGGGCGACGGAGAGCGTCTTCGAGTACTACGCGATCGACTCGGAGGGCGGTTCGCGCGACGCGGGGTCGTTCGTGAAGGGGGCGTCCGTCGACGTGCCATTTCCACCGGGAACGCTCCCTCCCCGATGAGCCCACGCCAGGATCCTGGATCGGCAAAGGCGCCGATTCTCTTGACATGGTCAGGGTCTTTCTGTAGAGTAGTTTACCGGCCTGTAGGAAGACGCTTGCCGGAGAGTTTTGTCGCGGCGGCGGCCCCCTCCCCACTGCCCTTGAGACTGAGTGTCCTGGTTGAGGGAGGGTGTGTCACTGAGAAACCACGCGGCGCGGATCGCCGGATCCCCGCGAGTGCCCGGCCGTGACCCCTTCAGGTCGTCGGCACCAAGGCCGCGCACCCGCGTGACCCGGGGCGAAGTCTCTTGACGACTGCCGCGAGCACTGGGGCCCTCGGCTTGGCGACCGACGTCGAGGCGCCTGCGATCAGCGGTATGCGCCTCTACCGACCCGCGCTGTGGTTCGCGCTCATGGTGACCACAGGCTTTGCGGTGGCCTACCAGGCCGACCTGGCGAGGGGCGGGAAGGCCGTCGTGGGACTGGGCCTGCTCCACACCCTCGCGGCGACCTACATCGCGTTCGCCCGCCCCCGGCATTTTCCGCTGCTGCTCATCGCCTATCTTCCCTACAACGTGCACTTCCCGGTCAATCTGGGCAGCTCATCGCTGAACCTCACGAATCTCCTGGTGCTCCTGGGTATCGTCGCCATGCTCTCGACGCGACGATCGCGGCGGCAACCCTTCGGGGGGCTGGAGTACGTCCTGCTTGCGTTCATCGGTTTCGGCCTTCTGGCCATCGGCACGACGATCGCCGGTCACGGCGGGCGGGGCCTGCAAACCGACATCAACCACTTCAAGCAGTGGCTGACCCCCATCCTGGTCTTCTTTCTCGCGCGACGAGTGATCGAGGACCGTGAGGACCTCGTCGACGTGCTCGTCGCGATCCTCTGGACATCGACTCTCGTGGGAGCCATGACCTGGTGGGAGGGATTTGACAACCCCAGGGGGAGCATCGACAGGTCGCGGATCGGGGCCATCATGTCCCAGGCGAATACGATGGCCGCCTTCCTCGTGTACTACAGCCTCCCGGCCCTCGCGCTGTTCCTGAGGTTGAAACATCGCGGCGCCCGTGCCCTTTCCCTGGTTGCTTTTCTCATCATGGTCCGGGGGATGCTCTACTGCATGTCCCGCGGCGCCTATCTGTCCCTGGCCGCCGGCTCGGCGGTGATCATGCTGCTCTCGAGCCCGCTCCTCCTGGTCGCCGGTGGGACCGCCCTGGTTGTTGCGATCGCCGCGCCGGAGTATGCCCCGGACATCATCCCATCCAGCGTGCTGACCCGCATGGCGATGACCACGAAGACGGACGAGGCCGACCCCGAGGCGGCGGCGGACCACCTCGACACCAGCAGTGAACACCGCCTGATGCTCTGGCACGCGGGACTCGGAATGATGCGCGCACACCCCTTGACCGGCGTGGGCTTGTTCCGCTATGGCGAGGTGATCGACGCCTACGCGCTCGACCGCCAGGAGAACGACCCGTTCGATGCCCACGAGGCCTACATCAAGGTCGGAGCGGAGATGGGGATTCCGGCGCTCCTCACCATGCTCCTGCTGCTCGCCTGGATCGGTTGTGCGTCGTGGACCCTCTACTTCCGCTGCACCGACCTTCTTGACCGCTCGTTGGCCCTCGGCATGATGGGCAGCCTCGTTGGACTGATGGTCAGCTGCCTCTTCGGATCCCGCTTCGTCGACGACAACCTGATGAGCCAGTTCTGGGTGCTCGTCGGCAGCATGCGGGTTCTCCGCTACCTGCCGGAGCGGGTCGAGCCGGCGGAACGTACGGCGTGACCGGCCACCACGCGCCCTGCTACCGAGCCCAGAGGGGCGCGGCCCTGACGGCATGAGAGGCCGCGGGAGTCGCATCCTCCGCAGCACTGCGGTCGTGATGGCCTCGTCGCTCGGGGTGTCCGGAGTGGGGTTCGTGAAGAACCTCTTGGCCGCGTACTACTTCGGCACCTCCGGCGCGATGGACGCCTACCTCCTCGCTCTCCTGCTGCCGGACATGGTGATGTACCTCGGCACGACCGGCATCTTCACTTTCATTCCTCTCTTTGCCGAGGCCCGGGCCCGCTCGGAGGAGGAGGGGTGGAAAGCCGGCAGCCAGATGATCTCCTACTGGCTCCTCCTCCTCGTGGTGGGCTTGGGCGTCGCCGCGGTGTTCACACCCGAGCTGACGAGCGTCCTGGCGCCCGGCTTTGCCGGGTTCCAGCGAGAGCGCACGATCGACATGAGCCGCATCCTGCTCCTCATGTCCGGTGCGGTGGCCGGCGCGCGAGTGTTGGCCTTGTGCCTCTACGCGCAGAGCAAGTTCGCCGCAGGATCCCTGTCCGAAACGTTGTTCCAGGTGGCGTCGACGCTGTACCTCGTCGTCTTCTGGTCGCACGGCATCTCGGCGCTCGTCTGGGGGATGGTGTTCGGATCCTTCGTCCAGATGCTCGTGGTCGCCATCGGCCTGTGGGACGTGAGGGGGCGGCTGCGGATCGACCTGAACCTCCGCGCGCCCGCCGTGCGGAAGATGGTCAAGCTCATCCTCCCCGTCTACGTCGCCAACTCCGCGGGACAGCTCAACTCGGTCGTGAACCGCGCCTTCGCCTCGCTGCTTCCCGCCGGGGCGATCTCCTCGCTCCAGTACGGCGTCATGCTGGCGGAGGCCCCGGTCGGGGTCATCGCCTCCTCGGTGACGAGCGCGATCTTCCCGACGCTGTCGAAACAGTACGCGGAGAAGAAGGACAGCCAAGCCCAGACGGATCTGGTGCGGGCCATCGTCGCGATGGTGGTGGTGTTTCTGCCCCTCGCCATGGGTGTCTTCCTGCTGGCGAGGCCGGTCGTCTCGCTCCTCCTGCAACGCGGATCCTTCAATGCACGGTCCACCGATCTGACCTCGACGGCTTTGCGGATCTACGCGCTCGGGCTGGTGGCCATGGCTCTGAATCGCGTCATGCCCATGGCATTCCAGGCGCGGCAGAACACGATGGTTCCGATGCAGGCGGGGCTCGTTCGCATCCTCGGGAATGCCGTGGTCTGCGCCCTGCTGGTTCCGCGGATCGGCCACCTGGGCGTCGCAGCTGCTTCGGTGGTCTCCGAGCACCTGAAGCTCGGCCTCCTCTTCCTACGGCTGAGGACGCGGCTGTTCCAGGGGCACGGCGGCGTGCTGCTCAAGGCCATTCCACGGCTGATCGTGGCGGTCGCACTCATGGCGCTCGCCGTGTCCCCTGCCGCGACGCTGCTCCTGGGCGACGTCCGATGGGGGGTCCGCGGGGTGCTCTCGCTGGCGGGAGTGGCCTGTCTCGGCGTGGCGTGCTACGCGGCGGCCCTCTATGTCCTTTGTCGCGAGGACTTCCTCTACTACGCTCGCCGACTGCTGCGCGAGCTGCCGCCCCCCCTCGGGCGCCGCGCGGCCCGAACGGCTCCCGGCGTCGCGGGCTAGGCGTGGCTGCCGCCGCCGACGAGCTGCCGGAGCTGATCGAGCGCCTGACGCCGAGGGTCGCGAGCTACTTCCCCGAAATGGGTCCGAGCCGCGTGAAGGCATCCGGGCGGCCCCGTGAGCTCGACTCGTGCCGTCTCTACAAGATGGAGATCGTCTCTGCGAACGGCGCCGTTGCCCCCTTGGCCGTGAAGGTCTTCCGCACCGGCCCGCGGCGATCCTACAACATCGACAAGGCGCTCCGGACCCAATATGAATCACTACAAGAGGCGGTGCTGTTGGCGGGCCGCATCCCGGGCGTGCGGGGCGCGCGCCCCCTCGACACTCTGGCGGACCTTGGCGTCCTCGTCATGGAGTGGGTCGACGGTCGGCGCCTCCTCGATTGCCTGGGCTCAGATCTGGCTGGCGCCAGGAGCGAGGCCCTCGTGCGAACTTGTGGGGAGTGGCTTCGCCACTTTCACGAGCTCCGCCGGACCGACCCCTGCGATCCCCGGATCGCCGAAAAGCTCCGCGACGCCCGATTCTGCGTGGAGCGACTGAGCCAGGAGCGACTTCCGGGCGAGCTCTTGAGGCGCGTCGAGACGCAGATGGTCGAGCGGGCCGCCGTCCTCGAAGGCATGGTCGTGCCGAGCTGTTACAACCACAGGGACTTCTCCGCTTCGAACGTCATGGTGGACGAAAAGGGCCGGCTCGTGGTGTTGGATATCGGAAGCGAGTTGGCCCCCATGGATAGCGATGTCGCGGCCTTTCTCGTTTCTCTCGAGAAGGCCCCCCTTCACCCTCTGCGCCTGGTTCTGAGCCAGGGCCGCATACGTCGGTTGCAGAAGGCGTTCCTTCAGGGGTACGGCGGGCCGGGGGCGGAACCTTCACCATTCACGGGCTTTCAGTTCATGCGCCTCCTTCTACGCACCTCGTGCTATTACCTGCGGAGCTATGGCGCTCACCCTGTTCGACACTTCTGGCTGCGCCTCTTCTTTGCGCGCCGCCTGGCCCGGGCCCTCGAAGGCTGGCCGTCCGTCCTGGCGCTACCCCGAGGAGCTTGACCGCGGTCTCGGCGTCCCAGGACGTCAGCCGAGGGTGCCGCCGCGGCGGAGGACCGCTCGCCACAACGGGGCGAGGACCCTCTTCGTGAGTTGATACCGGACCTGCCGCGCGCTCTGGACCACGGTGGGCCATGGATCGGTCCACGAGAAGAACGGGGTGCAGAAGGGGCGTAGAAGCGTCTTGATCCAGGAGAGGGTGGTGATCTGGCCACGCCGCCGGTACTCGAGGAACGCCAGGAAGTCCTGGGGGGGGCGGAGCAACCGCACCCCTTCCCGGAAGGAATCGGCCGGCGGGAGCGGACGGCCCGTGAGGCGGTTGTAGACCAGGAGCGAGTAGTCGATCCCGCACCGCGCCAAGAGCTCGTTGGCGCCGGTGAAGCGCGGGTTGCACTCGATGAGCTTCAGCCGACCGTCCCGGGCGTCTCGCTTGAACTCCACGTACACCATCCCGCGGAGCCCGGTGCGCTGGGAGAACGCGAGACCCAGCTCGGCGACCTCCGGCTCCCACCGGGAGATGTGGAACGTGCCCACGCCAAACCCGACGGGGTGCTGGCGCAGCTTGTGCTTGATGAACTGGAGGAGCGGCCGGCCGGCCTCGTCGAGGTACGTGAAGTAGCCCCAATAACGGTCGTCTCCGCCGGCCACGATCTCGGTCACCAGCATCTCGAGGCCGAATGGGACGGTCGACTCGAACTGCTCGAGGAGCTGGGCCTCGCTCTCCGCGACGAACAGCTTGCGGGTCGGGAAGTGGCGGGAGAACAGGTGCGAGTGGCAGGGCTTGAGGGCGCACGGGAAGGAGATTTCGGGGAGGATCCTCCGCAGCTCGTTGCGATCCTTGACCTGCCAGACCCGCGGCGCCGGGACGCCCGCCTGGGCCGAGAGCGCCTGGGTCCGGGCCTTGTCGAGCATGGCGAGGACGGCCTCGTCGTTGGCTTCGGCCAGGATGAAGTCGGTTTCGAGCTCCTTGCGGTGATGGGCGAGGAGCTCCAGGGCATCGTCGCAGCAGGGGAGCAGGACGCCTCCCCGGCAGTCTCGTCGGCCGGGCCCACGGAGCCATTCGAGCCACGCCTGCTGCAGGTCGACGCCGGGGGGGAGCGCGACGAAGCGTCCGAACCGGGAGTAGCGCACGTGGCTGGCGGCGTCGTTCAGCGCGACGACCGGCACGCCGCGCCGCCCGAGGCTTCGCGCGACGCTCAGGGCGTTGGCCGCGCCGCCCAGGAGGATGGCGGGAGGGGGGCTCGTCATGGCGTGCCCCGAGCCACCTCGGCGTAGAGGTCCGCGTACCGCCGGAGCATTGTCGGCAGGCTGAACTCGGCCTGGGCGCGCTCGTGGCCGGCGCGGCCGAGGCGCCGTGCCAGGTCCGGGGCGGTCAACACCTCGCGGCAGGCCTGGGCGAGCTGCTCGGGCTCGTCGGGCTCCACCAGCAGCGCCTCCCGATCGTGGCGCGCGACCTCGGGGACGCCGCCCACGCGCGACGCAACCACCGGGAGCCCCATCGCCATCGCCTCGATCACGGCGTTGGGCTGTCCCTCGGAACGCGACGGAAGCACGAAGAGGTCCGCCGCTTCCAGCAGGCCGGGTACGTCGTCGTAGGATCCCAGCAGGCGGAACGCCTTGCCGAGGCCCAGGGCGTCGATCCGACGCTGGACCCGTTCCTGTTCGGTGCCGCGGCCCGCCACGAGGAAGTGAGCCTCCGGCACCGCCGCCCGGATCGCGGGAGCAGCCTCCACCAGGACGTCGATCCCCTTGATCGGCGTCAGGTGACTCACGGTGGCGAGGAGGGGCACGGACGATGGAACCCCGAGGGCGCCTCGGGCCTTCTCCCGCCGGCCCGCGGGGCTGAAGCGGTCCAGGTCGACGCCGTTGGGGATCACCGCGAGGCGCGGCTCCGCGATCCCCTCCCGTTGCCGAGCGATTCGGGCCGTGTCTTCCGAGACCGCCACCACGCGACGGGCCCAGCGGTTGGTCAGCGCGAGAGCCCGGCGCATCAGCCGACCGTCGGCGAAGCCCGTGTCGCGTCTCGTCGTGATCAGCCCTCCGACCGAGGCGGCGCGCGCGGCGGCCGAACCGAAGACGTTGGCGGTGCTCAAGTAAGTGTGCACCACGGCGGGTCGGCGGTGCCGGAGCCGCGCGGCGAAGCGCAGGAAGGCCGGACCGGCCGACGGGGAGTAGAGGCGCAAGACACCCAGGACGGTGACGGGGATGCCTTCGAGGCGCAGGCGTTCGGCGCTGACGCCGCCGCGCGTCAGGCACACCACCTCGGTCGAGAAGCGCTCGCGGTCGAGGCGGCTGGCGAGGGACCGAAGGTGCGTCTGGGCCCCGCCGGCGCCCATCTTGTCGATCAGGTAGACGATTCTCAGCGGGCCCGGAGGCGAGGGCGGGGAGGTCATCGGGGCCGACTGATCACTCGAAGTTGCTGTGAATAAATCACTTCGTCCCATTCTATGCGCGGTGGCCGCAGCCCGCAAAGCCGACCGATCCCCGGGAGGAGGCCGCCTGGGGAGGCGGCTCAGGAGTGGGCCCGCGTCACGGCCGGGGAGCCCACGCCGGGCCCCCCACGCTTCGGAGCTGGCGGAGGATTCCCCTCCCGGCGAACACGATCTTGTTGCGGAGACCGCCCCGCTGCTCGACGATGAAATCGCGGTTGTGGCGGACGTGGCTCGTCCACCGGAGCTTGTCCTTCAGGAACATCGCGAACAGCTCGTACTCGCGCGCGCCGAGCTCCATACGGCGCTTCAGGCAGAGCGCCTGCAGCGTGGCGCCGGGGGAAAGGTGCGCCGTCTCGTCGTCGAAGGTCGTTTCCGGCGCGTAGACCACCCCGTTCATGGTGTGCTCGATGAGCGCGGCGATGTGGCGATCGCGAAACCTCAAGAACGAGACCGAGGTCCACCCTCTGCGTGCCAGCCTGGGCAGCAGGTCCCTGTAGAAGCCCTCGTTCCGAGCGTCCTTCCCGATGCCCTGGCCCGCCCGCCTCTTCCAGCTCCGGCCTTCGATGGCGAGGTAGAGATCGAGGGCGCGCCCCATGTCCTCGGCCCTGTCGAACGTCTCCAGCGCGTAGCCGCCCCTCGCCTCGAGGTGGTGGAGATAGCGTTTGACGTTCTTGCGGGTCCTCGCTCCGAGTCGCGAGAGGTATTGGTCCCAGGTCAGTCCTTCCATGGGGACAAACGGGCTCGGCGAGGCGTCTTCGCGGAGAAGGGCCAAATCCTCGTGCTCAGGGCACCATTCGCCCAGGCCAAGGGCCACACCCCCGTCGGGCGCCAGCTCCCGCAGCTTCAGCACGTCCCAGCGGCGCTTGTGCTCCCTCAGGAACCGCAACATCGCGACCGTGCAGTCTTTCTCCTTCCCCGCCGGGAAGGCGACCCCCGCTCGGTCGGACTCCCAATCGCTCAGCATCGCGAGCGTCCTCAGAGGGATGCCGTAGGGGCGTCGGGTCGACAGGCGCAGGGGCGCGAAGCCTGCGAGACGGCCGTCGTCCCACAGAGCCAGGACGGCAAGCTCGTTTCGATACGGACGCGCGAAGTGCGTCCAGCTGGACTCCAGGAAGTCGAACGTGGCGAAGATGCTGGGAGAGGCGCTGGCCGCGACGGCATCGTCCCAGACGCCCCTGAGCTCCCGCCACCGTTCGGGTACGTCGATCCACTCGAAGTTCAACGGCCGCGCTCCCACCGACGAGTTGCCACCTTGCCTGCTGCGGAATTCTGCCATAGACGCTCACGCCAAGACGGAAGGGGCGATGTTCGTATACGCGGAGCACACAATAATCTGATCTCCATCCAGTCCGCCAACGCGCGAACGCCGGCGGCGCACGGCCCGCCAACGCGCCTTTGTTTCGAGCGATGCGGCTCCAGCGCGTTGATTCCACATCGGGTTAGAATGCCTCTTCCTCGCCAAGGAGAGCCCCGCCATGAGGACACGCTGGCTAGTCATCCCCTGTGCCTTCGGCTTGGGTTGGCTGATGGTCGACCCCGCCCTCGCCCGGGAGGGAAAACAGGTCACGGCGCGGGAGCTCCTGAAGCAGGGATTCTTCCAGGACTTCGACGAGATCGACATCGAGGCCCTCCTCCGGTTCAGCGACATCACCTTGACGGTGGCCACACGGACCGAACTGATTCCCGACGACGCGCCGAACGCGGTCTCGATCGTCACCAGCGACGAGATCAAGGCGATGGGGGCGCGGACTCTCGAGGACGTCCTTCGGACGCTCCCCGGCGTGGACGTCAGGACCGACGCCCTCGGGCGGCCCCAGATCGCCATTCGCGGCGTGGGGTCCGGAGCCACCGGTGGCGGCTCCGAGAACGTTCTCCTCCTGATGAACGGCCACCGGATGAACGACCCCCTCGAAGGGGGAGCGACGGGGCTCAACTACGTGGTCCCCGTGGGCAACATCCAGAAGATCGAGCTGCTCCGCGGGCCGGGCTCGGCCCTCTACGGCTCGGGCGCCGTCGCCGGCGTGATCGACATCATCACGTTCACTCAGCGCGACTTCACGGGTATCGAGGCTTCCGCCGGCTTCGGCTCCTTCGCGACCCAGCAGTACGCCGTGAAGCTCGGGAGCGAGGGACGATCCCTCAAGGTCGCCGGGTACATCGAGTTCGAGAACAGCCACGGCGCCCACCGTGCGATCGGCGAAGACGCGCAGACCGACATCGACCGGACGCTGGCCTCCCAGAGCGTCCCCGCCGCATCCCTGGCGCCCGGCCCCTCGACCGACGACCGCCGTCTGCTCGAGACCAACTACACGGCGACCTACAAGAACTACGACTTCAACCTCCGGGTCAGCAACCAGCGGTCTCCCGGCTTCATCGGCCTTGCCGAGTCCCTGGGCACCGTCAACGACCTCATCCATCGGCAGATCCTGATCGACGCGAGCCATCGCTGGGACCTGCCCGACAGCTGGACGCTCAAGGCCCGGGTGAGTTACGCCCAGAACGGGATGAAGCGGTTCCTCCAGGCCTTCCCCCCGGGGTTCACCGAGCCGCTCGCATCCGGGCTCCTGGCGCAGTTTCCCTCGGGGGTTTTCGTCCAGGAGGACTTCAACTCCCGAAGATACGGGATCGAGGGCGTCGCCCAGAGATCCTTCGGCAGCCACCAGGTCCAGATCGGCGCCGAGCTCGGCCGTGAGTCCGTCTTCGACAACGAGCTGAAGGGGAACCTCGACTTCCGCACCGGGGAGCCGCAACCCGACATCCGTCCCCTCGTAGGAACGGTGGACGAGCGGGGAAGAGGCGTCATAGGCCTCTTCGTCCAGGACGGCTGGAGCCCGACCGGCAGGCTCACGATCACCTCGGGGGTTCGCTTCGACCACTATGGCGACGTGGGCGGGGTCGTGAGCCCCCGGCTCGCCGCTGTCTTCAAGCTGCCGAAGGAATCCCACCTGAAGCTCATCTACGGGCGCGCATTTCGGGCGCCGGCCATCGGCGAGCAATTCTTCGACCTCCCGGGATTCCTCGGAAACCCCGCCCTCGAGCCCGAGACCGCCGACACCCTCGAAGCCGTCTACGCCTACCACTGGCGGCGCCTGAGGCTGTCGGGAGGCGCCTTCCAGAGCTGGGTGCGGAACGAGATCGTCGCCAAGGGCACGTTCGTCGCCGGGGAGTCTCGACCCCTCGTGAACGCGCCCGGAACCGACGTTCGGGGCCTCGAGGTCGAGGTCCGCCAGGGCTTCGGCGTGGCCAGCAGCGCGTTTCTCAGCTACTCCAACCAGCACGCCGAGAACGCCGACAGCGGGGAACGGGCTGGGGGGACGCCGTCCCACATCGGCAACCTCGGGGCCACGTTCTCCCTGGCCGGCGGGACCCGCATCACGCCGAGCGTTCTCTTCCGGAGCAGCTGCCCCCGCGTCGAGGGCGACCCGAGGGCGCCCGTCGACGGGTACGCCCTCGTCAACCTGGCCGTCCGCGTCCCGAACGTCTGGCGCGGGATGGTCGTCTCCCTGAGCCTCCAGAACCTGCTCAACAAGCTCTACTACGACGCGGCGCCAGCGGGGGGAGTGCCCGGGGACTATCCCCGGCCCGGACGACGCCTGTTCCTGAGCGCGACCTACCAGTTCTGAACCCGATGCTCAAGGCTCTCCACCGCCGCTGGCCCCCAGGCCGCAGCCGGGCGCGACCGTGGTCGCGCTCCCGGCTGGCGTGTTCGCTGCTGGCTCTCTCGCTGGCGGGGGGACTCTTGCGGGCGGAGGAGATGCCCTTGTCGCCTCAGCTCCAGGTGCCTCTCATCCTCAAGATCCTGACCTACGACCGTCACTTCGAGTCGCGCTTCGGCGAGGAGCTGATGCTCGGTATCCTCTACGCCCCGGCCGACCCGCAATCGGTGAAGGCGGCCAACGACTTCTCCGACATCCTGTATCAGTACGCCGGGAAGACGGTGAAGCACCTCCCGGTCGTCAAGGTGCTCGTGGAGTTCACGACCCCCGAGAACCTCGAGCGCTCCATCGCGGCGAGGAACATCGACGTCCTGTATGTGGCTCCGGGGAACAGCAAGAACATCGCGGCCATCACCAAGGTGAGTCGCGAGCACGGCGTGACGACGACGACCGGCGTGCCGGAATACGTGCGGTCGGGCGTCTCGGTGGGGCTCGGGGTCTCCCAGGAGCGCCCGCAGATCCTGATCAACCAGCCGGCGGCGATCCTCGAGGGGAGCGAGTTCGACCCCAGCCTCCTGAGGATCTCGACTCCGGTCAAGTGATGCGGAAGTGGTGAGAATACGATGAATCTCGTGCGAGCTTTTCGGAACCTCTCGATCCGACGGAAGCTGACCCTCATCGTCATGGCGACGAGCAGCGTCGCGCTGTTCATTGCCAGCCTGGCCTTCGTGGCCTACGACACGGTCACCTTCCGCCAGCGGATCGTGAACGACCTGAACGTCGTTGCCGACGGTGTCGGCATCAACAGCTCCGCGGCTCTGGCCTTCGACGTCTCGAGCGCGGGCCAGGACATCCTCGCCGTCCTCCGCGCCTATCCACACATCGTCTCGGCGTGCATCTACACCCGGGACGGGCGCGTCTTCTCCCGCTACGTCCGGGCCGGCGAGCCCGACACCTTCACACCCCCCGCGGCCAAGCCCACCGGGTACGCCTTCGAGGGCGACAGGCTCCACCTGTTCCGGGAGATCCTCCCGGCGGCGGAAGAGGAGGGCAAGCTCGGTACCGTCTACATCCAGTCCGACATGGAGGAGCTCCACGACCGCCGCAAGAACTTCGTGCGGGCGGTCGCCCTCGTCCTCCTGGCCTCCTCGTTCGCCGCGTTCCTCCTGTCCTCGCGCCTGCAAGGCCTGATCTCACGGCCCATCCTGGACCTCCTGGACCTCGAGACCCGCGTGTCGCGGGAAAAGGACTACTCGGTGCGCGCCGTGAAGGGGGCCGACGACGAGCTGGGCCTCCTCATCGACGGCTTCAACGAGATGCTCGTGCAGATCCAGAGCCGCGACGCCGAGCTGACGATCGCCAAGGAGGCGGCCGAGCAGGCCAACAGGGCCAAGAGCTCCTTCCTCGCCAACATGAGCCACGAGCTCAGGACACCGCTCAACGCCATCATCGGCTACAGCGAGATGCTCCAGGAGGAGGCCGAGGACCAACGTCTGGACGCCCTCATCCCCGACCTCAAGAAGGTCCACGGCGCCGGCCGCCATCTCCTGGCGTTGATCAACGACATCCTCGATCTCTCCAAGATCGAGTCGGGGAAGATGGAGCTGTACCTCGAGACCTTCGAGATCCGTTCCCTCGTGGCCGACGTCGAGAGCACCATCCATCCCCTCATGGAGAAGAACCACAACCTCCTCGAGATCCGCTGTGCCGACGCCCTCGGGACGATGCATGCCGACGTGACCCGTGTGCGCCAGGTCCTCTTCAACCTGCTGAGCAACGCCAGCAAGTTCACCGAGCGCGGCACCGTCACCCTCGAGGTGTCCCGCGACGTCTCGTCCGCCGGCCGCCCCGACGTCGTCTTCCGCGTCCGCGACACCGGGATCGGCATGAGCCGCGAGCACCAGGCGCGCCTCTTCCAGGCCTTCACCCAGGCCGACGCCTCCACCTCCCGGCGCTACGGCGGGACCGGCCTCGGCCTCGTCATCAGCCGCCGGATCTGCCAGATGATGGAGGGCGACATCAGCGTCGAGAGCGAGTCCGGCCACGGGTCGACGTTCACCGTGCGGCTTCCCCTCTCGGTCCCCGGGCGGCGCACCCCGCCGGCGCCGCGCGCCGAGGCCGCCGCCGAGACGCCGGCGCCGACGCCCAACGAGGGGACGGACACCGTCCTCGTCATCGACGACGACGACAGCGCCCGCGAGATCCTGGTCCGCGGCCTCGCCAAGGAAGGGTTCCGCGTCCTCAGGGCCTCCTCGGGGGAGGACGGCGTGAAGCTGGCGCGGGAGCAGCGTCCCGACGTCATCACCCTCGACATCCTCATGCCGGGGATGGACGGCTGGTCGGTGCTGCGGATGTTGAAGAGCGACCCCAAGGTGGCCGAGATCCCCGTGGTCCTCATCACCATGGTGGACGGCCGCGACATGGGGAAGGCGCTGGGCGCGGCGGACTACCTCCCGAAGCCCATCGACCGCGAACGGCTCGCCGCCGTGCTCAGGAAGTACAAGTGCTCCAACCCGCCGTGCCCCGTCCTCGTCGTGGAGGACGACGCGCCGACCCGGGAGCTGATGAAGCGGACCCTGACGAGCGCGGGTTGGAGCGTATGCGAGGCCGCCAACGGCCGGGACGCCCTTTCCCTCGTGCGCAAGAGCCGCCCGGACCTGATTCTTCTCGACCTCATGATGCCCGAGATGGACGGGTTCGAGTTCGTGGAGCAGCTCCGGGCCAACGCCTCGTGGCGCGACATCCCGGTGGTCGTCGTCACGGCCAAGGAGCTGACCGTCGCCGATCGCGACCGTCTGAGCGGCCACGTCCGGACCATCTTGCAGAAGGGCGCCCTCTCCCACGAAGAGCTGGCTCGGGAGATCCGGTCCGTGGCTCGCCTGGGCTAGTCTGGGCTATCATCCGGCACGTATGCCCATTGGATCTGCCTTCCACACACGGACCTCGGCGCTCTGCGAGAGCATGAGCTGGCGCGACTGGGCCGGCTTCTTCGCGGTCAGCAGCTACGAGGTCCACCACGAGCGCGAATACAACGCGATTCGGAACGCCGCGGCCCTCATCGACATCTCGCCCCTCTACAAGTACCGGGTGAGCGGCAAGGACGCCGTCCGGCTCGTGGACCGCATCGTCACCCGGGACATGACGAAGGTCTCGGTGGGGCAGGTGGTGTACACCCACTGGTGCGACGGGGAGGGCAAGGTCATCGACGACGGGACGGTCTCGCGCCTTCAGGAGAGCGTCTTCCGGTGGACCGCCGCCGACCCGAGCCTCCGCTGGTTCCGGGAGAACAGCCTGGGGCTCGACGTGCGGATCGACGACGTGTCGGAACAGACCGCGGCCGTGGCGCTCCAGGGTCCGACCAGCCGCGAGATCCTCAAGGCTTGCGCCGGCGACGAGGTCGCGAGCCTGAAGTACTTCCGCGTCCGCCCGTTCACGATCGCCGGCATCCCCGTCGAGATCTCGCGGACCGGCTACACGGGGGACCTTGGGTACGAGGTCTGGACCCCGGCGGAGCGGGCCGAGGCGCTCTGGGACGCGCTCATGGCGGCCGGCCGTCCCTACGACATCACCCCCACCGGGATGCTGGCCTTGGACGTGGCGCGGATCGAAGCCGGGCTCATCCTCCTGGACGTCGACTACACCGGCTCCAAGAAGGCCCTCATTCCCTCGCAGAGCTACTCCCCCTTCGAGATCGGCCTCGGCCGCTCGGTGCATCTGGACAAGGCGCCCTTCATCGGCCAGGCCGCTCTCCGCCGCGAGGCCAAGAAGGGCCCTGCGCGCCAGCTCGTGGGGCTGGACGTGGACTGGCCCGACCTGGAGCGCCTCCACGACGAGGCGGGGCTCTCTCCGCAGCTTCCCGCGACGGCGTCGCGGGCCTCGGTTCCCGTCTATCGGGACAGCGTCCAGGTGGGGAAGGCCACGAGCACGACCTGGTCCCCGACCCTCAAGAAGCTCATCGCCCTCGCCAGCGTCACGTCGGACGCGGCGGTCGTGGGGACGCGGCTCGGGATGGAGTTCACGGTCGACCACCAGCGCAAACAGGTGGGCGTGACGGTCGCCAAGCTCCCGTTCTTCGACCCGCCCCGCAAGCGCTCCTAGCCCTGCGACCGCCGGGGTCCTGCCTCAGCGGGGCGTGCGGCGCCGGAGGGGCGTCGCGGGAACGGCCGGCACCTCGAGGCCTCCGAAGAAGAGGTCCTGCATTTCCTGCGACAGGGACTGGGGGGTGATGGGTCCCGCGGGCCGGAACCACTTGTAGATCCACAGGACCATCCCCAGGAACGAAAACGCCGCCACCTTGGGGTTGACGGGACGTATCCGGCCCAGGCGGATCGCCTCGGCGAACGAGCTCTCGAGGAACCGCACGTAGCGCTTCTTCCGGGCGTTGATCTGGCCGCGGGCCTCTCCCGTCAGGGTGGCGTGCTCGTGGAGGATGATCGTGACCTCCTTGCTCCAGCCCTGGGTGACGAGGAGGACGTTCTTTTCCATGCAGGCCCGCAGGCGCTCCACCGGATCGGCGATCGCCACGACCTGGGAGAGGACCTGCTCCTCGAACACGTCCATGCCGTAGTTCTGTATCTCGAGGAGCAGATGTTCCTTGCTCCGGATGTGGTGGTAGAGACCGGCCTTCGTGAGGGAGCAGGCGTCGGCGATGTCCTGTATCGAGGTCCCCTCGTAGCCCTTCTCGCAGATCAGCCGAGCCGCCGTCTCGAGGATCTGACGGTGGCGATCCTTCGCGCTCTCCGTCCTCGCGCCTCCGACTGCCGCTTTGGCCACGCACGCCTCCCTTCAGGAGCCTCGCTCTTACCTGACCGGGCGCCACCCTGTCAAACGCGTACAATCCCCCCGTGGGTTGGGCGCGCCGGATTCTCCTCGATCTCGCCGGCCACTGAGTGGGCCGAGCACTCTCCCTCGCGTCGCGGACGGTCCTCTCCATCGTCGCCTTCCTCGTCGCCCTGGCCGTGCTCCGTTGGGCGCCGGTCTACGCGGAGCCGCCGTGGGACGTTCGGGCGCTTCCCCTCGCCGCCCCCGCGGTTCTTCTGGCGATCGTCGCGGCGCTCTCGGGCGGTCCGCGCCGCCCGGGTCCGTGGCGTCCCGCCGCCCTCAGCCTGCTGGCGGCCCTCGTGTCCCTGGGGGTCGTCGTCGCCCTTCGAGGGCGCGGGGGCCTGTCGGGGGAAGCTCTCGGCCCGCACGGCGAGCGCGGCTCGCTGAAAGCGGACGCCATCGACGTGCTCGGCGAGGACCTGCGGGATCTCCCGCCGTCTCGCGCCTGGACCCTCGCATGGGACGGCCCGCTCCACGTGCCGGCGACCGGGGCGTATCGGCTCTGGGCCGAGGGGAGCGGGGGCGTCGGCGTGACGGTCGACGGGAGCACACTGCTGGAGGGAGCCGGCGAGGCGTTCCGGGTGGGGTCCCTGCATCTGTTGGGGCGAGGGGAGCACCGGCTGCAGGTGCGCTACGACCATCGTGGTCCCGGCCTGCGCTTGCGGCTCGGGTGGACGCGGCCACGGAGGAACGGCGAGCCCGGCGGCACGAGCGACCTCCTGTCACCCCGCTACCTCGGTGCCCCTGCATCGCGCCTGCTGTGGCGCGCGACCGACGCGCTGGCGCTCGTGATCGCAACCCTGGTCGGGGGCCTGGCCTTCCTGTTCCCCGGATGTCGCCGTCGCCCCCTTCCCCTGCCATCGCCCATGACACGCGCCGAGATCGTGGTCTCGCTGCTGGCCTACGCGGTGCTCTTCGGCGTGATGAGCTGGCCCCTCGTCCTGGATCCGGTCCACCAGGGGGTCGTGGATCGCGTCGACGGGCGGCTGAATGCGTGGATCCTGGCCTGGGACGCTCACGCGCTCCTTCACGATCCCGCGGGCGTCTTCGAGGCCCCCATATTCCATCCCCTTCCCGACGCCCTTGCCTTCACGGAGAACCTTCTGCTCCCGGCTGCGGTCGCCGCGCCCCTGGCGCTCCTCGGGAACCCCGTCCTCGCCTACAACTTCCTGCTCTTCCTGAGCGCTGCGGTCTCGGGTCTCGGAACGCAGCTCCTGGTCCGCCGCGTCACCGGAGACCGCCTGGCCGCCTTCCTCGGAGGCGCGGCCTTCGCCCTCGGCGGTCACCGCTGGATCCGCATGGCCCACCTCCACGCCGAGCTGACCTGGTTCCTTCCCCTGGCGCTCCTGGCCCTCGACCGGTTCTTCGAGAGGCGCACCTGGCCTCGAGCGCTCCTGGTCGGCCTCGGCGTCGCGGCACAGGGGTGGTCGTCGGTCTACGTCGGCGCCATGACGGCGGCGGCGACTGCGGTGGGAGCCGTGGCGGCGATCGCCGGCGGCGTGAAGGGGCGGGACCTCGTGCGCCTCGCAGCCGGCCTGGGCCTCGGGGCGCTCCTCCTCGTTCCGGTGGCCCGGCCCTACATGAGGATGCGTGCGTTCCAGGGTGTCGAGTTCACGCTCGCGGACCAGGCCGTCCACGCCACGACCTTCGAGTCGTACCTCGCGGCGCCCAGTCGCCTCTATGGCCCGATCACCCGCCGACACATGGACTCGTCGCGTGTTCGCGACCCGCTGTTCCCCGGACTTGCCCTTCTGGCTCTCGGCATCGCGGGGCTCGCCGCCGCGCCTCGGCGGTACAGGATCGTCGCGCTGGCCGCCTCCGTCGTCGCCATCGTGATCTCCCTCGGCCCCGAGACCGCGCTCTTCCGCTGGGCGCACGAGCACCTCGTCCTCCTTCGCGGGATCCGCGCGCTCGGACGCTTTTCCCTCGTCCCGATCCTCGCGCTGTCGGTCCTCGCCGGGATCGCCGCCGCGGGCCGCCGCCGCCTCGTCGTCTTGGCGGCGCTGGGGCTCCTGCTCGCCGAGTCCGCGAACGTCCCGCTTCGCTACGGGCTCTACGCCCCGCCGTCGGCGGCCGCCCGATGGTTGGCCGGCCGGACCGGGGCCGTGGCATACCTTCCTTTGGGTGGTGACGGCGACACCGAGACCATGCTCCAGGGGATCGCCCATTTCCGGCCCCTCGTGAACGGCGATTCCGGGTTCGTACCGCGCGCCTACGGCCGGGCCCTCGAGCTCCTGGGCGGTGAGGGGCTCTCCCCCGAGGGGATCCGGCTCCTTCGGGGCCTCGGCGTGCGGCACGTCGTCTCCCGCGTCGAGCTCTCGCTGCCGCTGCTCGCCGCGTTCGGAGGCGAGCGGGTCTACGACGTGGCGAGCGGGGATCCGGCGCGGGCCGTTGAGGTCGGGCGGCCCGTGTCGGTCGTCTGGCGGAGCGGAGGTGCGACGCTCGATCTCGGCGATCCCGGGACGATCGAGGGAGTGGCCTTCGAGATCGGCGATGGACCCTGGATCGATCGCCCCCGGATCTGGTCTTCGATGGACGGTCGCCGATGGGAGGCCGCGGACGGAGAGGCGAGCCTGGCGGACGCGGTCGTTTCCCTCTGCCGCGATCCCGTTCATGGCCGGGGAGAGATCCGATTTCCTCTCAGGACGGCCCGTTTCATTCGCCTCGATCCCCGCGTGCCCATGACGCCGTACGCCGCTTGGGCCCGATTTCGGCCTGCTTGAGCGGAAGAAGCGGAGAGAATCGAGGCGCGATAGAACGCAATAAATGGCATATTTAATAGCTAGTTACACGATAATCAGGTAGAACGAACTTAATGTTCTTAGATTTATCTCCTTACGGCAAAAGGCAGATTATCGATGCCTTCCAAGTGACGAGCGTGCGGCGAAATCGCGATCTTCCTGAGACCGAGGCCTCGAATCGACGGATCTGCCGTCTCGCTAACTCCTTGTATATCAACCCATTGTTGAGGTCACGTGAACGACCACAACATCTAGCGTTTTTCTCTTGACACCCCCTCTCGCCGGACTATAATCGGTCCCATTCCGGCATATCCGCCGGTTGAGCCCAGCGAAAGCGGTCAAGGCCCATCCGGAGAGGCGCAACAGAGCCAACGACGGTGTCAGCAGGAGGAGTCCCCATGTCGACGCATCCCGTGGAGAACGCACGAAGCGAGGGCCACAGCGCGCCAGGTGCTGAAAGACGCGCGGGCCTGAGCTTCAAGCGGTTCTTCACGAAGGTGGGACGCCATCCTTACGACGAGACCACGTGGGAGGCTCGCTCCGCCGTCATCAACGACGAGCGCGGCCAGCCGGTCTTCGAGCAGCACGGGATCGAGGTGCCGAGCACCTGGAGCCAGACAGCCACCAACATCGTCGCGTCGAAGTACTTCCGCGGCCAGCTCGGGTCGCCACAGCGGGAGCGGAGCGTTCGGGGCCTGATCTCCCGCGTCGTGGACACGATCCGCGACTGCGCCGAGGCCCAGGGCTACTTCGCGACCGCCGAGGACCTCCAGGCGTTCTCCGAAGAGCTCACGCACCTCCTCGTCACGCAGAAGGCGGCCTTCAACAGCCCGGTCTGGTTCAACGTCGGCATCGAGAAGCATCCCGCAGGCCTCCGCCTGCTTCATCAACTCCGTCAACGACACGATGGACTCGATCCTGGGTCTCGCCAAGACCGAGGGGATGCTCTTCAAGTTCGGCTCGGGGACCGGCTCGAATCTCTCGGGGATCCGCTCCTCCAAGGAGCCCCTCGCCGGCGGCGGGACCGCATCGGGCCCGGTCTCGTTCATGCGCGGCTACGACGCCTTCGCCGGCGTGATCAAGAGCGGCGGGAAGACCCGCCGCGCGGCCAAGATGGTCATCTTGAACACCGACCATCCCGACATCGAGGAGTTCGTCAACAGCAAGGCCGACGAGGAGCGCAAGGCCTGGGCCCTCATCGACGCCGGCTACGACGGCTCCTTCAACGTGAAGGGCGGAGCCTACGACTCCGTCTTCTTCCAGAACGCGAACCACTCCGTTCGGGCCACCGACGAGTTCATGCGCGCGGTCGTGGAGGACCGCGAGTGGAAGACGCGGTACGTGATCTCGGGGGATCCCTGCGAGACCTTCAGGGCCCGCGACCTCATGAAGAAGATGGCCGAGGCCGCCTGGCAGTGCGGGGACCCCGGGATGCAGTTCGACACGACCATCAACGACTGGCACACGTGCCCGAACACGGCTCGGATCAACGCGTCGAACCCCTGCTCGGAGTACATGTTCCTCGACGACACGGCCTGCAACCTCGCCTCCCTGAACCTCATGAAGTTCCGCAAGGAAGACGGCGAGTTCGACACCGAGGCCTTCAAGTCGGCCTGCCGGACGGTGATCACGGCCCAGGAGATCCTGGTCGACAACGCGAGCTATCCGACGCCGGCCATCGACCGGAACAGCCACGATTACCGGCCCCTCGGCCTCGGCTATGCGAACCTCGGCGTCCTCCTCATGGATCGGGGCCTTCCCTACGACTCCGACGCGGGCCGAGCCTACGCCGCGGCGATCACGGCCCTGATGCACGGCGAGGCCTACGCCCAGAGCGCCCGCGTGGCGGGTGCCATGGGGCCCTTCGCGGGATACGCCAAGAACGCCGAGCCGATGCTCCGGGTCATCGACAAGCACCGGCAGCACGCCCACATGATCGACTCGACCCTCGTGCCGCGGGAGCTGCTCCAGTCGGCCCTCACGGTCTGGGACGAGGCCTACACCCTCGGCATCCAGCACGGCTATCGCAACAGCCAGGTCACCGTGCTGGCCCCGACCGGGACCATCGGCTTCATGATGGACTGCGACACCACCGGCATCGAGCCCGATATCGCCCTGGTGAAGTACAAGAAGCTCGTGGGCGGCGGCGTCATGAAGATCGTGAACCAGTCGGTGCCGGGGGTGCTCCGCAAGCTGGGCTACGAGTCCGCCCAGGTGGACGACATCCTGAAGTACATCGACGAGAACGAGATGATCGAGGGCGCGCCCCACGTCAAGGCCGAGCACCTTCCGGTGTTCGACTGCGCCTTCCCTCCGGCCAACGGGAAGCGGTCCATCCACTACATGGGCCACGTCAAGATGATGGCCGCGGTGCAGCCCTTCCTGTCGGGGGCGATCTCGAAGACGGTCAACATGCCGACCGACGCCACCCCCGAGGAGATGGCCAACGCCTACATCGAGTCGTGGAGGCTCGGCCTCAAGGCCGTGGCCGTGTACCGCGACGGGTGCAAGCGCAGCCAGCCCCTCTCGACGAGCAAGCATGAGGTGAAGGCGGTCGAGGCGGCGGCGGTGTCCGCCGAGGCCCGCCCGGCGCGCCGGAAGCTCCCCGACGAGAGGCACTCCATCACCCACAAGTTCTCGATCGCGGGCCACGAGGGGTACATCACCGTCGGCATGTACGAGGACGGGACGCCCGGCGAGATCTTCCTGGTGATGGCCAAGGAGGGCTCGACGATCTCGGGCCTCATGGACGCGTTCGCCACGTCCATCTCCATGGCGCTCCAGTACGGCGTGCCGCTCGAGGCGCTCGTCGAGAAGTTCTCCCACGTGCGGTTCGAGCCCTCGGGATTCACGAAGAACTCGGAGATCCCGTACGCCAAGAGCATCACCGACTACATCTTCCGGTGGCTGGCGTCGAAGTTCCTGAGCGCCGAGCACCAGGAGGCCGTCGGGGTCAAGACCACCGAGGCCTCCCTGAAGCCCGCGTCGGCTCCGGCGATCGCGCTCGGGTCGGGGACGCGCCCGAGCGACGCGTCGCTGGCCGGTGCCTTCAAGGCGCAGACCGACGCGCCGTCGTGCCACTACTGCGGCAGCATCATGGTGCGGAACGGCAGCTGCTACCGCTGCGCGAACTGCGGTTCGACGAGCGGCTGCTCCTGATCGGTCGAAGGCGCCTCGGGGGATCCCCCGAGGCGCCGGCGCCACTCCAGCGAGAGGGCGTGGATCGTTCCCTCCAGGTTCCCGGGCTGAAGCACCCTGGTGTCCGCCCGCGGATCCAGCAGCATCGGTGAACCCAAGATCTCGCCTCCCTTGTCCCTAGGACGGCGCTCGAGCCGCGGAGGTTCGCCTTTCGTGTGAGCCCGCCCACAGCGGGTTGCGCAATCGCACGTAATTTCCTTGACAGGACACAAGATGTGGCGGTAGGTTGGCCGCGCCGCACAACCGGAAGGGGGCGACGTCATGGAAGAGCTGAGGGCACAGGCGATGGGCGTCCTGGCCACCCTCTCCGAAGAGCAGCTCATCATGGTGATCGCCTACGCGCAGTGCGTGAAGGACGGCGAGGCCCCCTTGCGCATCGCCGAGCTCTCGAAGCTCCTCGAAGAGGAGAGGGCCTGACGGGACCGCCGCTCCCCTCGGAGGCGCCCCGCCGGGCGCTCCGCGCGCTGTCGCTGTCGCTGGCGCGAAACGCCGACGTGGCGTCCTTTGCGCGGGCCCTGACGCGGGTGCCGCGGGTGCGAGACCGCCTGGCCCGGGTCGCCGCGGTCTTTACGTTCGTCAACACGCTCGTGAACGTTCCATCGCCTCCCGAGGGGGACTGCCGGGACGGCGTCGATCTCCTCCTCCGGCTGGCGGGGGAGCAGGAAGGCCCCGCGGTCATCCTCTGCGCGCTCCTGCTGGCGATCGGCGAACGGGCGGTCATCGACTACGCCCCGGGCATGGCCTTCGTCCGCGTGGAGATCGAGGTCTCGGACTTTGCCCGCCTGCCGCCGCATGCCGGGCCGTTCGCCGCTCGCGGGCGCTACTTCCTCCCCCTGGACCCGCGGCAGGCCCGCAGCCCGTTGGGCTTTCTTCCCCGTCCGGCCCGCGAGGCCCTCTCGAGATCCGGCGCCTGAGGCTCGGGCGTACCCCCTCCGTGTGCCGGCGCCGCGGGCTTGAGCCACAATGGCGGAACTTCCGGGATGCCGGGCACGTCAGAGGGCTGAGGTGAGTCAACCGCCGCTTGTCGAGTTCCAGGATCTGTTCGTCTCCTATGGCCTCGTGCGCGCCCTCGACGGCGTCAGCGGGTCGTTTGCGGCCGGCCCCACCGGTCTCCTGGGCCCCAACGGCGCCGGGAAGACGACCCTCCTGAAGACGCTCCTGGGGTTCCTGAAGCCCGACCGCGGGCGGCTCCTGGCGTTCGGCCTCGATCCCGCGGAGCAGCCCCTCGAGGTGCGCCGGCGGATCGGGTACATGCCCGAGGTCGACTGCCACCTCCCCGGCATGACGGCGGCCAGCTTCGTCGCCTTCGCCGGGGAGCTCTCCGGGATGCGCCGGGACGAGGCCATCAGCCGGGCCCACGAGGTTCTCTACTACGTCGGCCTGGGCGAAGCCCGGTACCGGGAGCTCGGCACCTACTCGACCGGCATGAAGCAGCGGGTGAAGCTGGCCCAGGCTCTCGTCCACGACCCCGACCTGCTCCTGCTCGACGAGCCCACCAACGGCCTCGATCCCGCGGGCCGGGAGGAGATGCTGACCCTCATCGGGGACATCGCCTCCCGCCGGCAGATGAGCCTCGTTCTCTGCTCCCATCTCCTGCGGGACGTCGAGCGGGTCTGCGAAAACGTCGTTGTCTTCAACCTGGGAAAGGTCGCGACCGCCGGCCCCATCGCGGCCCTCACGGGAACGCGCCGAGCCGCCTTCGACGTGCGCTTCAAGGGGGACGCGACGGCCTTCCTGACCGACATCAAGGACGAGGGAGGGGATTGGCGCGAGGGAGAGGACGGCTACCGGGTCTTCCTGGCCGAGGGCCAGGGGCCCGAGGATCTCTTTCGCCTGGCGAAGAGCTGCGGGATCCAGGTCCGGCACCTGCGGCCCGGGACCGACAGCCTCGAGGACGTCTTCTTGAAGGCCCTCGGGGAGGCGAGCCCGTCCGCCCCGCCCCCTCTCCCCGCGGCGGGAGGGGGAGCGGCGGGCTGATGCCGATCTACGACCAGACGTACCGCCGGCACGAGGCCCGGGCGCCCCTCCGCGCCGTTCGCTTCTGGCCGATCACACGCGAGGCACTGCGGCTCCTCCTGCAGAAGCGCGTCTTCCTGGTCCTCGTCGGGGTCGGGCTCCTGCCCTTCATCGTGAGGGCCGTGCAGATCTACGTCGTCACGCGCTTCCCCGAGGCCGGCCGCATCCTCCCGGTGGACGGGCGGATGTTCGGCGAGTTCCTGAACCAGCAGGTCGGCTTCACGCTCCTCCTCTCGGTCTTCGGCGGTGCGGGGCTCATCGCCAGCGACCTGCAAAGCGGCGCGATCCTGGTCTATCTCTCCCGGCCCCTGACCCGTCGCGACTACGTCCTCGGGAAGCTCGGCGTCCTCCTCGCCCTGAACCTGGGCGTCACCCTTGTGCCGGCGCTGGCCCTCTACGGCATCGGGACCGCCGTGGCTCCCCAGGAGTACCTCCGGTGGGACCGCGCCTGGATCGGGCCGGCCATCGTGGTCGACGCGCTGCTGATCGCCTCGGTCGTGAGCTTCGTGGCGCTGGCGGTGTCGTCCCTGTGCCGAAGCGCTCGCATCGCCGGCCTGGGTTTCGTCGGGCTCTTCGTCGGGCTCGAGGTCGCCCGCGGGCGTCGTGGCGACCATGACCCGGCGTCCCGAGGCCCACGTCCTGTCCCTGCAGAACGACCTGCGCATCGTCGGGAATCGCCTCTTCGGCAACGTGGACCGGCTCGTCAGCGTGCCGACCCTCTATCCGCTCGTCGTCCTCGCGGTGGTGCTCCTGATCTGTATGGCGGTGCTGCGGTCCCGGGTCCGGGCCGTGGAGGTCGTGAGTTGACCGCGCCGCCCCTCGAGTTCGCCCGGGCGTCGCGATGGTATGGGCCCGTCATCGCCCTGAACGACGTGACCGTCTCCGTGGCGCCCGGCGTCACGGGTCTCCTCGGCCCCAACGGCGCGGGGAAGTCGACGTTCCTGAAGCTGGCATCGGGGCAGCTGTCCCCGAGCCAGGGAGACGTGCGGATCCTGGGCCGCCCGGCGGCCAGCTCCCCCGAGGTGTTCCATCGCGTGGGGCTCTGCGCCGAGGCCGATGCCTTCTGGGAGGGGCTCACGGGGCTGCAGTTTCTCGTCTCCCTCCTTCGCCTCACGGGCTATGACGACGCCGAGAGCCGCCGCCGCGCCGAGTCGGCGCTCGAGGCCGTGGACCTCACGGCCGCGCGGGACCGCAAGATCGGCGGCTACAGCAAGGGAATGCGCCAACGCGTGAAGCTGGCCCAGGCCGTGGCCCACGACCCCGAGGTACTTCTCCTCGACGAGCCCGTGACCGGCATGGATCCGGTGAACCGGCGGCGTGTCGTCGACCTCGTCAAGCGGCTCGGGAGGGAGGGCAAGACCGTCGTCGTCTCGAGCCACATCCTTCACGAGGTGGAGGCGATGACGCGGCGGGTCCTCCTGATCCACAACGGGCGGATCCTCGCGGAGGGGGACGTCCGGGAGATTCGCGACCTGATGGACGAGCACCCTCACACGGTGTCCCTCCGCGCCCGCGATCCGCGCCGCCTCGGCGGCGCCGTGGTCGGCCTCCCGAGCGTGCTCTCGCTGAGCTTCGGGGCGGAAGGGGAGTGGGTCACGGTGCAGACCTCGCGCCCCGACGACTTCTACGCCGCCCTCCACGAGGTGGCGCCCGAGAGCGGGATCACCGAGATGTTCTCCCCCGACGAGGACCTGGAGTCCGTCTTCCGCTATCTGGTGGCCCGATGAGCCGCGACACGACGCGCCCCCTGCCGTTCGTCGACGCGGCTCGCCGCGTCTTCGACCTGGCCCTCGAGGGAATGATCTGGAGCCGGCGCAGCCTCCTGATGGCCGTTCTCCTGGGCCTCCCCATGGCTTTCGCCCTGCTGTACCGGGTCATCGCCGCCTCCAAGGGGGCGCCCGGAACGTCCCCCGACGAGCTGTACGGGTACATCGTGGCGCTCTACGCCATCCGGAACGTCGTCCCCCTCGCATCCCTCTTCTATGCGACCGCGCTCGTGGCCGACGAGGTCGAGGGGAGAACTCTCACGTACCTCCTGACCCGGCCCATCCCTCGCGCGTCGATCCTGGCGGGGAAGTTCGCGGCCTATCTGGCCACGACGATCTCCATGGCGCTGCCCGCGACCGTGGTGACGTTCTTCGTCCTGGCGACGGCGCCCGGCTCGGAAGGCGTGGCGGCCCACGTGGGCGATCTTCTCCGGGACCTGGGCGTCCTGGCGCTGGCGCTCCTGTCGTACGGCGCCGCCTTCACGCTCCTCGGCGTCCTCCTTCGCAGGCCCGTCATCCCGGGGTTGCTCTTCCTGTTCGTCTGGGAGCTGACGGCCAACCTGCCGGGGTACATGCCCCGCTTCACGCTCACGGCCTACCTGCGGTCGCTCGTGCGCCACCGGATCGCGGACGACAGCTTCTTCGGCCTGCCGGTCGAGGTGCTCCCCGCGCCCCTCTGCCTCGCCGTTCTCGCCGTCTCGACCGTGGGCTTCCTGGCGGCCGCCCTCTGGATCTTTTCGACGCGCGAGTACGTACTGGAGTCCTGAGGGCGTAGACTCGAGGACGGAGGCGAACGTGACCCACAGCCGTCTGGTCGTGATCATCTCGTCGGTGGTCGTCGCCGGGGGGATCGCCGCGGCCCTCGGGGTGCGGGTCGTCCAGCCGGCCCGCGCCGCGGTGGGGCCCCTTCCCGCCGAGGCGCTTCCCCTTCTGTCCGACGCCCGCTTCGTGATGGGACTCGACGTCCAGCGCTTTGCGGCGAGCGGCTTCCACAAGCGCTACGCAGCGAATGGCCCGATCCGCCCCGATGCCTTCCACGACCTCGAGGCCAAGACCGGCCTGAACCCCGAGCGCGACCTCGACCAGATCTTCGTGGCGGGTGGTACGCCGGGGGATGGCCGAGGAGTGGCGCTCGTCGTCGGTCGCTTCGACCGGGCCCGCATCGCCAAGGCGCTCGAGACCGAGACGAAGGACGTCACCTGGAAGAGCCACGGAGGCATCACGGTCTATCTCTTCCGGGAGGGCTCCAAGAGCCCGGGGGCACTGGCGTTCCTGGACGACCGTTCGATCCTGCTCGGGACGGAGAAGGCGGTCTCGGCCGCTATCTCGCGCTACGCGGGGGCGCCGGCGCCGGCCAACGTCGTGATGGCGGATCTCCTCGGCCGCGTGAAGCTCGGGTCCACCTTCTGGATGGTGGGGGACCAGGCGCTCCTGGAAAGCCTGCCGAAAACGATGCCGGGCGGCGGCGCCTCGTCTCCTTCGATCACGCTGCCGACGCTCAAGAGCCTGGTGGTGAACGGGGACCTGGATCCCGTCGTGGCCCTCAGCCTAACCGGCGACGCCTTGGACTCCACGGCGGCGAAGAACCTGGCCGACATCGTCCGCGGCTTCGTCGGGCTCGCCGCGCTCCAGGCGAGCCAGAAGCCCGAGCTGGCGCAGCTCAACTCCGCGGTCACCGTTTCGACCGAGGCGAGCCAGGTCCTGGTGAGCGCCCGGCTGCCGTACGACCTGCTCGACGCGTTGGCGCCCGCGGGGCGGCCGCACCCCCTCCCGCACCCGTAGCGGGGCTACGGGAAGTGCGGGGAACCTGACCGCCCCGAGCGCCATCGCCCCGCGCCGGTTGGCCATCGGGTGAGACACCTAGTACGCGACCCTCATCTCGAGGCGATACCGCTTCACCCAGTGGAGCTGCTCGTCTTCGTCGGGGCTGTCCTTGAACCGCTGGAGCTGGGCGATGAAATGGATCGACGTCTTGTCGGCGACCCGCGCCCCGATCTCGCCCCGGTGCCCCTTCCATCCGGTCGTCCAGAAGAAGTCGTCGGTGGCGTAGGCGCCCTGCGTGGCGTCCTTGTCGACGGTGGCGAAGGTGTATTCGCCGCGGAAGCGCGACGTCTTCAGCGAGCCGAGGGCCGCCGCCAGCCAGATCCCGCGGCGATTCTGGCTCACCGCGGTGTTCCAGCAGAAGTCCCCGACGAGCTGGATGGGAAGGCTGCCCCCCTGGCTCACGCGAAGGACGGCGTCGAGGACGCGGTAGTCGAGGACCAGCTGCCTGTTCACCCGCGTGTTCTGCCGCCGGATCATCAGCTCCAGGTCCTGCACGTCGTTGAACCCGACGTACGACGCCACGAGCTGGAGGCGCGAGTCGGCGGGCCCCGCCACCGCGCCCTGGCCCGACACGATGAACATGTCGACCTTCTGGTCCTCGAACACGTGACTTCCGCGCCCCCAGAGGCCCGTCAGGCCCAACCGCGTCGCGCCGCTGTCGTCCCGCTTCTGAACCGTGACTGCCGCGCCCTGGGGGCGCAGGTCCCGATCCCAGATCATCTCGGTCAGGCCAATGGGCATCTCGAATCGTCCCCCCTCGACCCGCAGCCACTTCGCCGGCTCGACCCTCGCGAAGGCGAGATCGAGGCGCGCGTCGCGGGAGTCGTAGTTGTCCCGAACGAGGGGCGGCTTCGGCTCGACGTTCTCGTCGCTGCTGTAGTCGAAATCCCCGCCGACGCCCAGGAGGAAGGCCTTCCCCCCGAACTCGACCCGGGGCCGGATCTGGCCGCGCTGCCGGTCGTCGTTGCGCCTCTCTGTGTCCGAGACCCAGATGTCCTGGGTCCACTCCTGTCGGAAGAGGGCGTCGAGGCGGAAGTGGAAGCTGTTCTGGGAGCTGTTCTGATAGACCGGCGCGGCCTCCTGAGCCGTCGCGGCGCCGGTGGAGAGGAGAAGGAGGGCCGGCAGCAATCGCCGCATGAACCTCGGGATTCTAGCACGCGGTCCGCGCCCTGCCGGTTGCGAATCCGACCGACGCGCCGCTAACATCGCGGCAGTGCCCCGAGTCGCCATCGTGATCCCGGCCCTCGACGAGGAGGAGGCCATCGGCCTCGTGATCCGGGAGATCCCGCCGATCGTCTCCGAGATCGTCGTCGTCGACAACGGCTCCCGGGACCGGACCGCCGACGTGGCCCGCGCGGCCGGCGCCCGCGTGGTCGTGGAGCCGCGTCGCGGCTACGGCCAGGCCTGTCTCGCCGGAATCGCGGCCGTGTCCGGAGCCGACGTGGTGGCCTTTCTCGACGCCGATCACAGCGACTATCCGGCGCAGCTCGTCGAGGTTCTCGCGCCGATCCTCGCGGGCGAGGCGGACCTCGTCATCGGCTCGCGCAACCTCGGCCGCCGGGCCCGTGGCGCGCACCCGGCCCACGCCATCCTCGGCACACGCCTGTGCGTGGGCCTCATGAACCTCCTCATCGGCACCAGCGCCACCGACCTCGGTCCCTTCCGCGCGATCACCGCCGCGGCCCTGCGCGACCTCGACATGCGCGACCGCAACTTCGGCTGGACGGTCGAGATGCAGGTCAAGGCGGCGCGCCGCGGGCTGCGCGTGCGCGAGGTGCCCGTGGACTACCGTCCGCGGATCGGCCGGAGCAAGGTAAGCGGCACCGTCTCGGGGACGGTGCGCGCGGGCGCCAAGATCCTCGGCACCATCGCGCGCCACGCGTTCAGCCGCGCCGGATGAGGGCCGTCCTGGCGCTCGCCGCCGGCGTCGTCAGCGGCTGCGTCGCCGTCTGGGCGATCCAGGGGAGCCAGATCGACCGCACGCCGTCCTTCCTCCTCCTGTTCGGCTGCGCCTTCGCCGCGTACCTGGCCTCGCTCCACGCGTCCAAGGGGATCTCCCCCCGCGGCCTCGAGGCCGCCGTCGGCCTCGCGGTCCTCTGGCGGGTGGTTCTCGTCGCCGCGCCCCCGCTCCTGTCCGACGACGTCTACCGCTACGTCTGGGAGGCGCGGATCCAGCTTCACGGCGGGAACCCGTACAAGTGGGCCGACCGGCCCGAGGCGGCCCGGTGGGAAGGGCTGCGCGACGAGGTCTGGGAGCGCGTGAACCACAAGGACTACACGGCGATCTATCCGCCCCTCTGGCAGCTCCTGGCGCGCGGCGTCGTGGCGATTCGTGATTCGGTCACCGCCATGAAGGCCTTTGTCGTGGCGTGCGAGCTCGCGATGCTCGCCGTCCTCGCGCGACTGCTCTCCCTCCGCGGGTTGCCTCGAGAGCGCCTTCTGATCGCGGCGTGGAGCCCGCTCGCCCTCGTCGAGATCGCGGGTAGCGGCCACAACGACTCCCTGGGCATGCTGTTCGTGGCGCTCGCCCTCCTGGCCCTCGAAACGAAGCGGCCCCTGTCGTCGGCGCTGGCCGCGGCCCTCGGCTTCCAGGCGAAGCTCATCCCCGGGCTCATCGCCGCGAGCTGGTGGCGTCGGTACCGGTGGCATCACGTGCTGGCCGCGGGTCTTCTCGCAGCCGCCCTCGTCGTTCCCTACGCGGGCGCGCGACAGGGGCTCTGGCGGAGCGTGGGAAGCTACGCGAGGTACTGGCGCTTCAACGAGACGCTCTTCGCGCCCCTGTCGACCCTCTTCGACACCCGCGCGGCGGCCGTTGCCGGCATGCTGCTCGTGGTCGTGGCGCTCGGCGCAGGCTTCGCGCGCCTCGAGCCCACGGCCTCGGGGCTGGTGGTCGTGGGTGCGTGGCTCCTCCTGGCCCCGAGCGTCCTTCCCTGGTACGCCCTGGCTTTGCTTCCTTTCCTGGTCCTGTGCGACGCGCCCGCGGCACTCCTCTTCACGGGAACCGTGGCGATGGCCTACCTCGTCTACCCGGGCTGGCTGGCCGGCGGAGCGTGGCAGGTCGTCTGGCCGGTCCGCTTCCTGGAGTACGGGCCGTGTGCCGCCGCCGGGTTCCTCCAGTGGGCGCGGCGCGAGAGGCCCGTCTGACCGACGACGTCCTCATCGTCTTCGTGAAGGCCCCGCGCCCGGGGGGCGTCAAGACGCGCTTGATCCCGGTGCTCGGGGCCGAAGGGGCCGCGGCGTTCTACCGCACCCTCGCCGACGAGGAGGTGGCTCAGACGACGCCGCGGGGCGGCGACTACAAGCGCCTGTTCTTCTACGCTCCGGCCGATGCCCGCGACGCGATCGCATCCTGGTTTCCGGGGGAGACGCTCGTGGCGCAGGAAGACTCGGACCTCGGAGCCCGCATGGCCGCCGCCTTCGACACGGCGTTTCGCGGCGGGGCGCGTCGCGTCGCCATCATCGGCAGCGACGTCCCGTGGGTGACGCGGGAGGTCGTACTGAACGCGTTCCGCGCCCTGGACGACCACGCCCTCGCCCTCGGTCCGGCCCGGGACGGCGGCTACTACCTCCTCGCGCTGTCCCGTCCCCGCCCCGAGATCTTCGAGGGAATCCCCTGGAGCACGCCCGACGTCTTTCCGGCGACCCTGGAAAAGGCCAGGGCCCTCGGTCTCCCGGTGAGGCTGCTCGATACGCTGACGGACCTCGACACCCTCGACGACATTCGCGCCGCATGGGCGGCCCTCGAGCCGATCCTGGTGCGGGCGGACGGAAGAGCGCCGGGGGTCCTGGAGGCGCTGTCGCGGGTGTTGGGGGACGGGTAGGCGTCAGGGCCCGTCGGGGGCCGTGCGCTTGTCCACGACGACGGAGCCGCCCTTCATGACCCAGCGGACCTTGTCGAGCACCGCGCCGATGTCCGCCAGCGGATCGCCTTCGACCGCGACGAGGTCGGCGAAGAAGCCGGGCGCCACGGCTCCCAGCTCCTTCTCCTTCCCGAGCAAGGCGGCGCCGTTCACCGTTGCGGTCCGCAGCGCCTCCTCCGGTGTCATTCCCGCTTTCACGAACCAGCCCAGCTCCCGGGTGTTCTCTCCGAACATCGTGTACACCGCGTCGGAGCCCATGGCGAACCGGACGCCGGCCTTGCGGGCCTTGCGGGCCGTCTCGAGGTTCCTCTGGATGAAGGCTGTCAGCCGCTCCTTGTATCCCGGCGCGTACCCGATCCTGTCGCCGTTGTCGGAGTAGTAGCGGTTGTGGTCGATGGTCGGGACGTAGTACGTGCCGCGCCGGGCCATCTCCTGGATCGTCGCGTCGTCCAGGTCGGTGGCGTGCTCGAGGGAATCCGTGCCGAGGAGGGCGAGGCCGAGCGCCAGTGAAACGGTTCGCAAGGGCGTCACCAGCGTCTTGCGGCCGGGTGGTCGTCGGCCACCGCGACGAAGACGGCGCGACATGTGGCCGTGACGACGCCGGAAGACTCGAGCGTCGCATCGACCGTGGCGGCTCGACCCTTCGACTCGACGACGCGCGCTCGGAGTGTGACAGGCTGCGTCGAGGGCGTCGGCCGCTTCAGCTTGACGTGGAACTCGGCGGTGACGGTCGGGGGCGGCGCTGAAAGGGCGTCACGCGTCATGAGGTGACAGGCCGCGGTCCAGTTGCTGTGGCAGTCGAGCAACGCGCCGACGATGCCTCCGTTCAGGACCCCCGGGAACGCCTCGTGGTGAGGCTCCGGGCGCCAGTCGGCCACCACCTCGTCCCCCACGACGTGGCTCTTGATGCGCAGGCCCTTGTCGTTGGCGGGGCCGCAGCCGAAGCAGCGGTCCTGGGGCGCGAACCGGTCCTGGAGGCTGTCCACCTCTAACCCAGGCCGGTGTGCTTCTTCTTGAGGAGCGACAGGAACTCGTCCCGCGTCTGCTTCTGGTCGTGGAAGGCGCCGCGCATGCAGGACGTCACGGCCACGGAGTTCTGCTTCTCGACGCCGCGCATGATCATGCAGAAATGCATCGCCTCGATGACGACGCCGACGCCTTTCGGCTTCACCTTTTCCATGATCGTGTCGGCGATCTGGACGGTGAGGCGCTCCTGGACCTGGAGCCGCCGGGCGAACATGTCGACGAGGCGCGGCACCTTCGAGAGCCCCATCACCTTCCCGTCGGGAATGTAGGCGACGTGGGCCTTGCCGAAGAACGGCAGGAGGTGGTGCTCGCACATGCTGAAGAGGTCGATGTCCTTGATGATGACCATCTCGTCGTAGTCGACCTTGAACAGGGCATCGTTGATCAGCTTTCCGGCGTCCTGCGCAGTACCCCTGGGTCAGGAACTTCAGGGCCTTTTCGACGCGCTCGGGTGTCTTTTCGAGACCCTCGCGGCTCGGGTCCTCACCGATGCCCGCCAGGATCGCCTGGACGTGGTCGCGCACGCTCTCTGGGTCGCCCATGGCCGCGCAGTCTAGCCCCATCCCACAACGAATGGTAGTGACGGACCTGGCCTGGCACTCCCCTGGGGGAGGATGCGCACCGTGAGCCAGCAGATCGTCCTGCGCCCGGAAGAGGGCGAGGCCTCCCTCATGGCCGCTCTCAAGGCGCTGGAGGTCGAGAAGACCCTCGGCGCCGAGCCGGTCTTGACGGCCCTCAAGCACTTCCCGGCCCAGGCTCCTCGATTCGCCGACTTTCCCGAGGCCCTTCACCCCAAGCTCCGCGAGGTGCTCAGGGGGCGTGGGTACGAGCGTCTCTACACCCACCAGCGCCAGGCCTACGACGCCGTCGGCGAGGGGCGCCACACCGTGGTCGTGACGCCGACCGCGTCGGGGAAGACGCTCTGCTACAACCTCCCGGTCCTCGACCGGATCCTCAAGGACCCCGACGCCCGGGCGCTCTACCTCTTCCCGACGAAGGCCCTGGCCCAGGACCAGCTCGCCGAGCTCTACGCCACCATCGAGGCCCTCGGCGCCGACATCGGCACCTTCACCTACGACGGCGACACGCCGCAGGACGCCCGCAAGGCCATCCGCGCCCGCGCCCACATCGTGGTCACGAACCCCGACATGCTCCACAAGGGGATCCTGCCGCACCACACCAAGTGGGTGAAGCTCTTCGAGAACCTGAAGTACGTGATCGTGGACGAGCTGCACACCCATCGCGGCGTCTACGGCTCCCACGTGGCCAACCTGTTCCGGCGCCTCCACCGGCTCTGCCGGTTCTACGGCTCCGACCCGCAGTTCCTCTGCTCGTCGGCCACGATCGGCAACCCGAGGGAGCTGGCCGAGGCCCTCACGGGGCGCGAGATGACCCTCGTGGACGAGAGCGGCGCGCCGCGCGGCGAGAAGTACTTCGCGATCTACAACCCGCCGGTCGTCAACCGCCAGCTCGGGATCCGGAAGTCGGCCCTCGGCTCCGCCCGGGACATCGCCCTCTCGTTCCTGACGAAGGGGCTTCAGACCATCGTGTTCGCTCCCTCGCGCCTCTCCACCGAGATCCTGGTGACGTACCTGAAGGAGGCGCTGGAGCGGCGGCCGGGCTCCGAGGGCGTGATCCGTGGCTATCGCGGCGGCTACCTTCCCCAGAAGCGGCGCGAGATCGAGCGCGGCCTGCGCGAGGGCTCGGTCCTGGGCGTCGTCTCCACCAACGCGCTGGAACTGGGGATCGACATCGGCAGCCTCGACGCCGCCATCCTCCTGGGCTACCCGGGGAGCGTGGCCTCGGCGTGGCAGCAGGCGGGCCGCGCCGGGCGAAGGTCGGGAACGTCGGTGGCGGTGCTCGTCGCCAACTCGACGCCCCTCAACCAGTTCATCGCGGGCCATCCGGACTACTTCTTCGGCGCGCCGGTGGAGCAGGGACGCATCAACCCCGACAACCTCCAGATCCTCGTGAACCACGTGAAGTGCGCGGCCTTCGAGATGCCCTTCACCGCCGACGAGGCCTTCGGGAAGGAAGACCTGGGGGAGATCCTGAAGTTTCTCGAGGAGGAGAAGATCTTGCACAGGGCTGGAGAACGCTGGCACTGGACGAGCGAGAGCTACCCCGCCGACGCGGTGTCGCTGCGGAGCGTGTCGTCGGACAACTTCGTCGTGCAGGACGTCACCCGCGAGCCCCGGATCATCGCGGAGGTGGACTACGACAGCGCGCCGTCGATGGTCCACGAGAAGGCCATCTACATCCTGGAGGGCCGCAGCTACTTCGTCGAGAAGTACGATCACAAGGAGCGGCGGGTCCACGTGCGCGAAGCCGACGTGGACTACTACACCGACGCGATCACCTCCACCAAGGTCAAGATCCTCGATCGATTCGACGAGGAGGGCGTGGGGGGCGCGCGGCGCAACCACGGCGAGGTCCACGTGACGTCGCAGGTCGTCGGCTTCAAGAAGATCAAGTTCTACACCAACGAGAACGTGGGCTCGGGCGAGCTGCAGATGCCCGAGAACGAGATGCACACCACGGCGTACTGGCTCACGGTCCCCCGGGAGGTCATGGCGGCCCTGCCCTTCACCGGCGAGGAGCGTCGCGACGGCGTCGTGGCCCTCTCGTACACCCTCGGCCACATGGCCGCCCTCTTCCTGATGTGCGATCGCCACGACCTGGGGGTCGCGCTGGGGGACAACGGCCAGGGCGAGGCGCGCATCGAGCGGGGCCTGACCCGTCTCGGCTGGAAGGGGCGGGACGAGCCGGCCCCGGGACTCGACTACGAGCCCAACGTCTTCCTCTACGACAACTACCCCGGCGGCATCGGCCTGTCGGAGCCCCTCTACCGGCTCCACCCGCGCCTGCTCGGCGAGAGCCTTGCGCTCATCGCGGCCTGCGGGTGCCGGGACGGCTGCCCCTCCTGCGTCGGCCCCGCCGGCGAGATCGGGAGCCGGGGGAAGGAAGTGGCTCTCGCCCTGCTGCGCGCGATCCTCGTGTGAGCGACGGAGGCCTCCACGACAAGCTCCGGCGGCTGAAGCGGGCGCCGGGTGTGCCCCCCGCCGCGGCTCTGGAGCATCTCGAGGACGCCCTCCTGGGAGAGGACCGGGGCGAGGACGTCCTCACCCTGAAGGCCCGGCTCGAGCGCCTCGTCGCGGTCGCCGGGCGAGGGCGGGGAGCCGCTCCCCTCGACCATGCGGCGCTCGAGGAGATCGTCCAGGGGCACCGCGTGGAGAACGATCGGGGCGAGTGCTTCCGTATCGACAGCGAGCTGCATCTCGACACGCGTCACGGGGACGTGCCGCTGTCGCGCTTCCGGACCCTCGTCCCCGGCAGCGTCGGCCTGCTGACGGGGGAGCCGGCGCTCGACTCCTTCGACCTCCGGAAGGCGGTCTTCCTCGACACCGAAACGACCGGGCTCGCGGGGGGACGGGAACCGCCGCCTTCCTCGTCGGGATCGGCTTCGTCGAAGGCGACCGGTTCGTGGTGCGGCAGTACTTCATGCGGGACTATCACGAGGAGCCGGCGCTCCTGGCGGCCCTGGCCGAGGATCTCCGGCGCTTCGAGAGCATCGTGACCTTCAACGGGAAGATGTTCGACGTCCCCCTCCTGGAGACCCGCTATCGCCTCGATCGCGTGCGGTTCCCGCTCTCCGAGGCCCCGCACCTCGACCTGCTCCATCCCGCGAGGCGCCTCTGGAAGGCGCGCCTCGAGTCGTGCCGGCTCCAGGTCCTCGAGGCCGAGCTCCTGGGCGTCCGCCGCCGTGGCGACATCCCCGGGGAGGCGATCCCCGGGATCTACTTCGACTACGTCCGGCGCCGCGATGCGAGGGCCATGGCCCGTGTCTTCGAGCACAACCGCATCGACATCGTGTCCCTGGCGGCCCTTGCGGTGACCGCGTGCCGGTGGGTCGAGGAGGGCTCGGCCGAGGACCCCCGAGACGTCCTGAGCCTGGCCCGCGTCCTCGAGCGGGCCCGCCTCTACGAGCGCTCGGAAGCGGAGTATCGCCGCACGGTCGAGAGCGACCGCGGTGCGCTCCGCGTGGCGGCCCTCGTCCGCCTGGCGTCGCGGGCCAAGCGGGCTCGCGATCACGACCGCGCCGCAGGGCTGTGGCAGCAGGCCGCGGAATCGGGAGACCTCCTGGCGCTCCGGGAGCTGGCCATCCACCACGAGCACCGGAGCCGCGATCTCCCCGCGTCCCTCGCCGCCGTGGAGCAGGCCCTGGGCGTTCTCCACGACCAGGGGAGAGCCGGTGGCCGGGTGGGCGTCGACTTGAACAAGCGACGGGAGCGGGTCCTCGCGAAGATCGCCCGGTCTAGTGGATCTCCGCCTGGAGAAAGTCCGCCAGCTCGGCAATCGCAACGGGCTTCGTGAAGACGGCCGTCGCCGGCTGACGCTCCGCGCCTTTCAGGAGCGGCGAGCGGGAGTAGCCGGTGAGCAAGACGATGGGCAGGCCCGGCGACTGGGCCCTGAGGGCCGCCGCGAGGTCGGCGCCGTCCCGGACGGGCATCACCAGGTCCAGGATGGCCGCGTCGTAGGGCTCCGCTGCGCTTCGGGCCAGGGCCTCGTCGGGCGAGGCGACGGCGTCGATCACGTACCCGCGCCGGGAGAGCGAGCGCGTCAGCATCTTCGCGATCTCCGGATCGTCGTCCACGACCAGGATCCGCGGGTTCTCTTTCACCGCGCCGATCGTACTTGAGCGCCGCGCGGGCGTAAAGGCGTGCGGGTCGGTTAGACTCGCCGTCGCATGGTCAGCCGCAAGCGCGAGATCCTGGCGGACGCCATCGGCCTGACGGCGATCCTCCTGCTCCTCCTCGACTACCTCCGCCCCTCCCTGCTTCTCCTGCCCACCATCACCGCCGGCGGAGACACGCCGTGCCACTACCCGACCCTGGTCTGGTTCTACGAGCGTCTTCTCCCGAGCCTGCGGCTCCACGGCTGGTATCCCGGGGCCTACGCCGGGCAGCCCCTGCTGCTCTACTACTTTCCCCTGCCGTTCCTCGTGATGTCGGCTTTCGCTCCCGCCACCGGCCTCCCGGTCGCGTTCAAGCTCGGCACCGTCCTCGGCGTCTTTCTGCTTCCTCTCTGGGCGTACGTGTCGCTCCGCCTGATGGGGTTCCGTTTCCCCGCGCCGCTGCTCGGCGCCGCCGCCGCCCTCGTCTTCCTCTTCCTCGAGGAGAACCCGATCTGGGGCGGCACCGTGGCGAGCACGCTCACGGGGGAGTTCTCGTACACCTACGGGATCGGCCTGGCGCTCCTCTTCCTGGGCGTGGTCTACCGCGCCTACTCGCGGGGGGACGGCCCGTGGCTTCCGGCGGCGCTCCTGGCGACGACGGCCCTCGCCCATGGGTACGCCGTCCTCTGGGCGGGGCTGGCCTCCACGTTCTTCCTCTACTCGGCGCGGCGACCCCTCAAGACCCTCGGCTGGCTCGGGGCGGTCGCGGGCCTCGCCTTCTCGCTGGCCGCGGTCTCGCTCCTGCCGCTGCTCTCGAGCTGGGGTTGGACGACGCCGTACGACGATCCCTGGATCACGGTGACGACCCGGAGCCTCGTCCCGATGTACTTGTGGCCGCTCCTGGCCCTGGCGCTCCTCGGCCTCGGCGCGAACCTCCTCCTGGCCCGACGCAGCGGCGGCCCCGACCGTCGCCTGCTCTTTCTCCTCCATGCGTCCCTGGTCGGGGCGGCGCTGGCCGCGGCCGCTCCGGCTCTCGGCGTAGTCGACGTCCGGTTCGTGCCGTTCGCCCAGCTCGCCGCCTGTCTGGCCGGCGCGGTCGCGCTCGGCTGGGCCGTCTCGACAGTCGGGGCGCCCGATCTGGCGGCCCTGGCCCTCGTCCTGGTCGCGGTCCTGTACGCCGACGGCCGCTCGCAGCTCCTCCGCTCGTGGATCGAGTGGAACTACTCCGGCCTCGAGGCCAAGGAGTCGTGGCCCGCCTTTCGCGAGGTGACGCGCCGCCTCCAGGGCTCCGTCGCCGACCCGCGCGTCGCCGTCGAGTACAACGCCGAGCACGAGAAGGCGGGCTCCATCCGCATGTACGAGACGCTGCCGTTCTTCACGGGGCGGTCCACCCTCGAGGGCGTCTACAACCAGGCGAGCGTCCAGACCCACTTCGTCTACTACCTCGCCTCGGAGCTGGGGGAGACGTCCCCGAACCCGTTCCGGAAGCGGGAGTACTCCGCCTTCGACACGGACGCCGCGCTCCGGCATCTGCGCCTCTACGACGTCTCCGACATCGTCGCGCTGAGCCCGAAGCTCGTGGCGGCGCTGGAAGGGCGCCGGGACGTCTCGCTGACGGCCCGGATCCCGCCGTACACGATCTTCCATGTGGAGGGAGACCCGCCTCGCTACGTCGAGCCGCTGGCCTACGCGCCCGCCCGAGCCCCTCGCCGGGCGTGGCGGGACCGCGCCTACACCTGGTTCTCCAGGAAGGCCGCCTCGGTGGTCCCGATCGTCTTTACCGACGACCCTGCCTTCAAGGCTCCGGTCGCCGACCCCTGGGTCGAGCCGGTGCTCGAGCCCCTTGCCCCGGGAGTCGTCGTCAAGGAGCGAGTCGAGGCCGAGACGATCTCCATCGAGACGAGCGACGTGGGCCACCCCCTCCTGGTCAAGGTCTCGTACCACCCGCGGTGGCGGGCGGAGGGAGCCGACGGCCCGTACCTCGTGACACCGGCGCTCATGCTGATCGTGCCGAGACAGCCTACCGTCCGGCTCGTGTATGCGACGACCTGGGCGGACGCCGCCGGCCGAGCCCTGACGCTGGCTGGGCTCGGCCTCTGCGTCGTCGGCGCCCGCCGTCGCCGCCCGTCCGCGCTCCGCGTCCTCCCGCCCCCGACCCTGGACGCGTGCGCCCTGCCCCCCCCGCCGCGGCGCTGGGGGTGGGGGATACCGGTGGCACTGCTCGCCTCCCTGGCGATCGCCCGGTTCGCCGCGACCCGCGAAGCCCCGGGTGCCGCCCTGGCCACGACGCTCGTGGAGCAGGCCTCGCGGGCCTACAGCGCCCGGAGGTATGCCGAGGCCGCCGAGCGGGCCTCGCGGGCCCTGGCCCTGGGTGTGCCCGCCGAGGTCCGGGCGGAGCTTCTGTGCGTCCGCGGGGAGAGCCTGCTCGAGGAGGGTCAGCTCGGCGACGCGGCGAAGGCCTTCGACTCGCTCCTGCTGGAGTCCCCCCGGAGCCCCTACGCGGCGCAGGCGCTCTATGGGGCTGTCCGAGCGAAGGAGCGGATGGGGGCCTCGGCCGCGGCCGGCCCCCAGCGGCGGCGCCTCGAGACCGAGTTCGCCACGACCCCTTGGGCCGCCAGGCTCAAGGGTGACGGACGCCCTTGACCGGCATGGCAGGGGTGGTACCATCAGCGCGTCTATCCCTCTAACGGTTTGAGCCAGAGGGGTCTGTCCGACCTCATGGGTGGAGAGTGGTGATGAAACGAGTCGCTCGCGGGCTTGCCGCCGTCGTCCTCGCGTTTCCCGGGGTCTCCTCGGCCCAGGCACCGGCCGCGGCTCCGGAGGGGGGTGGCGGTGTGGCCATCGACCACAAGGCGGTGAGCTGCATCGTCGCCGAGAAGTTCCCCAAGCTCAACGCCTGCTTCACCCCCAACTCGAGCGTGGCCCGGGCGCGCGTCTACTTCCGCGCCGAGGGCGGCACCAGCTGGTACTACGTCGACATGAAGTCCGACGCTCCCTGCATGTCGGGGATCCTCCCGAAGCCCCGCAAGGAGATGATCGACAAGCACGTGGACTACTACGTCCACGCCACCGACAAGGCCTTCACCGAGGCCCGGACCCTCGAGTACAACCCGATGGTCGTCGCGAGCGAGGACGCCTGCAAGGACAAGCCCATCGCGGCGGCGCTCTCGAAGGCCTCCATCCAGGTCTTCCCGTCGCTGCCGGCCGGCTTCGCGGCGGGTGGCGTGGGCGCGGGCGTCGTGGTCGGCGGCGCCGTCGTCGCCGGGGCCGCCGCGGGGGGGATCTACGCGGCGACCAAGAGCAGCAACGACACCACGACGACCACGTCCCCCACCTCCAACGTGACGACCACCCTCCCGACGACCACCACGACGACCACCACGACCACGACCGTCACGACGCCGGGAGCGCCGGCCTTCCGCTTCAGCTTCGTCCTGTCGCCGCTCAAGGGGACCGAGCCCGTCACGGTGAAGGTGGACATGTGCGGGAGCACGCCCGGGGGCGCGAGCCTCAAGTACTTCTACGACTTCGACGGCGATGGCGTCGACGATTTCTTCGGGCCGGGTTTCTGCAGCGAGACGGCCACCTACACCCTGAAGGGCGTGAACTTCGTGGCCCCCGCTGGCCTCATTGCACCCACGACGACGCTGCCCGGGCCGAAGACCTGGACGGTGAGGGGTTGCGCGCAGCCCCGCGACCCGGACATCGTCCCCCAGGACAAGGTCTGCCAGACAGGGACCGTGACGGTTGAGCCGCCACCGCCGACTTCGACGTCGAGCACGATCTGCAGCACGTGCTTTGCGCCTTCCGCAAACGAGGGCCCACAAGGCCTCGCCTGGTCGAGCCAACTCGACGTTGCCGGAGCGTCCGGTCAGGTCGTCCTGAACAACGCCTCCGCGTCCTTCGCGGCCGGGGGCCGCTCGAACGGCGTCGCCGAGGGGCGCAGGGGGACGAACCGCGTCGAGGCGCAGCTGGTCGAAGGGGCCGGCAAGCCGGGGACCTGGCGATTCGAGTTCGGCGCGACCCGCAGCTTCAAGGCGGGGAGCCTGCGCGTCGTGGCCGGCGAAGCCGCGGCCGTGACGGGGGACGCCGTGACCTTCCGGCTGAAGGGGACGCCCGGGGAGCGGGTCGTCTTCACCTTCGAGACCGAGCACTAAGGCCTACGGCGCCGGTCGGATCGCCCGCGCCAGCCGCTCACGGAGGGCCTCTTCCGTGACGCGGTGGCGCGCCAGCTCGAGGTCGCCGAGGAAGAGGACCGGAATCTCGAAGAGGTAGCGCCTCTCGGCCTCGGGGTCTTCCGTCACGTCGCGCTCCACCAGGGCGAGACCGAAGTCGGGGGCCACATGCTCGGCCACCGCGCGCATCTTGCGGCACAGGCCGCAGTCGGCCTTGCCCAGGAGCACGAGGGCCTTCAACGCCCGCTTCCCTGCGCCTCCACCGGCCGGCGGTGGAGCGACGCGACCCCGGCGGCTGCGACGATGCCCACGATCGCCAATTGGACGAGGAGCCCGCTCAGGTCCGGGTGTATCCCCAGCCACGGCGACCTCGGGGAACGGGACCGGGCGCGGCGGAACGTATCCGGCGGCGACCAGGGCGTGCATCCCGGCCCCGGCGAAGGAGATGGCCAGGCCGCAGAGAAAGACGCCCGAGACGGCGAAGAACGGGGCGACAGGCAGCCTGAGGACGGTCCGGCTCATGAGGAACGAGAGGGCGACCACGATCGCGAGCCCCGTGGCCGCTCCCGCCCAGACATCGCTGCGTGCCGTGCCGGCCTCGAGGAGGAGCGCCTGGGTGAAGAGCACCGTCTCCGCGGCCTCGCGGTAGACGGCCAGGAACGAGAGGCCCGCCAGGACGAGGAGGCTCCGTCGTCCCAGCGTGTCCTCGACGTTCCTCTTCAGGTAGGCGAGCCAGTGTCGCGACTCGGCCTTCGAGATCATCCAGAAGCTCACCGAGAAGAGGACCGCCGCTGCGATCAGGGCGACGACGCCCTCCATCAGCTCGCGACGATCGGCGCCGAAGGACAGGACCCGCTCGAAGATCCACCACGTGGCGATCCCCGCGGGGAGCGCCGCCACCCACCCCAGGTGGACGTAGCGCGCGGCGTCCTGGCGACCGAGCTTCCGGACCGCCGCGAGCAGGGCGCCTACGAGCAGGGCCGCCTCGATCCCCTCGCGAAAGAAGATCAGCGCGGCGGCGGTGAAGGGCACCGCCGGCCGCCCCTCGCCGTCGGCCATGCGGACCAGGAGCGCGTCGAGGGCGACGGCCCGGGTGCGGACCGCCGACCGATCCTGCTGCGCCATGGCGCCGCGCAGGTCGCGGAACGCCGCCTCGGCCGCCTGGGTTCCCGCGGGGTCGCGCGCCCGCAGCCCCGGCTCCACGGGCTCGAAGCCCTGGAGGTAGGCGTCGATGGCCAGGCGGTCGGCCTGCTCCGGCTGTCCGCCGTCGAAGGCGGCGACGGCCTCCCGGGCCAGACGCCGGGCGTGCTCGATCCCGGCGCCGGCGGGGGGCTCGGCGAACGCCGCCTCGCGCCGCGCGTAGACGAGCCCGGCCCGGGGCCGACGGTGCCCTTCGACGCGAAGGCTCTCGATGATCTCGAGGTCCGACTCCGACGCCAGGCTGGCCAGGGGAAGCGCCACGGGGCCCAGGGCTTCCTCCCCTTCGTGGCCCAGGCGGAAGACGTAGAAGGCGAGGTCCCATCGATCCTCGACGGAGAGGGAGTCGAACGAGGCCATGCCCGTGCCGGCCACGCCGAACGTCAGTGCGTTGTAGACGCGATAGGGAGAGAGCTTGTCGAGGCGCGACGGCTCGCGGAAGCTGGCCGGCGGCGGGTCCAGCTCCTTGGCTCGCTGCGTCTGCGCGTCCCCACGGACGCCGTGGCAGGGGACGCAGTTATCGTGGAAGAGGGCTTCTCCCCGAGTCGGAGACGGCCGCGCCGCGGGCGTCGTCGGGAGGCTGAAGCGCGCCACGACCAGCTCCCGAGCGGCGTGCGATTCGCGAGCGACGTCGGCCGGGTCGGCCTTGGCCTCCACCAGCGCCTCGAGCCGGGCGAGCTCGGACAGGAGGGGGTCCTCGGCGGTCGCCCCTCGTCCGGCGAGGGTCGTGCCCAGTCGCCGGGCATCCGCCGTGAAGCGGCGCTGTTCCTCGTACTCGGACGGGACCGTGACGACGCCGTTCGCCACGGCCCGGGCGTAGTCCCCGCCCACGTAGTCCACGAGCGCCGCCAGCCGTTGGGCGTCCCCTCCGTCGGGCGGGGGAGCCGCCACCGGTCGCCGGGAGCATCCGGCGGCCAGGAGGCTCGCCGCGGCCAGTCCGGTCATGGATCTGAAAATGAAATCCATTTTCATTTTCAGTCTACCATTCGACCGGCCGGGGGTCAAGACAACGGGCGCTTGGCGCGGGCCATCTCCAGGACGATCTCCTCGGCGGCCGCGGCGGGGTCGGGGGAGGCCGTGATGGGTCGGCCGACCACGATGTAGTCGGCCCCGGCGGAGAGGGCGGCGCCGGGTGTCGCGGCGCGCGCCTGGTCACCGGCGGTCGCGCCGGCGGGTCGGATGCCCGGCGTCACGATCAGGAAGTCCCCGCCGCAGGCCTCGCGGATCAAGGGAACCTCGTGAGGGGACGCCACCACGCCATGGGCACCGGCGCTTCGGGCGAGGAGTGCGAGGCGCTTCACGGCCGCGGCGACGGGCCCGCCGAGGCCGATCTCGGCCAGGGTCGCCTCGTCGTGGCTGGTCAGGACCGTGATCGCGAGGAGGCGCGTGGGGGCCTCGCCGATCGCCGCCACGGCGGCTTCCAGGCCGGCTCGGCCCGTGAGCGCGTGGACGTCCACGAGCGCGACGCCCAGCCCCACGGCGGCGCTCACGGCCCCGGCGACGGTGTTGGGGATGTCGTGGTACTTGAGGTCGAGGAAGACCCTCTCCCCCCGGGCGACCAGCTCGCTGACGAAGGCAGGGCCCGCGGCCGTGAAGAGCTGCTTGCCGACCTTGAACATGCCCACGTGGCCGGCCAGCCGATCGGCGAGACGTCGAGCGTCGTCGACGGACGGGACGTCGAGGGCAACGATGAGCCTGTCCTTGGGCGTCACCCCTCGTCCCCGCACGACGGAGCATCCCCGGGGTACGCGAGCGTGCCGACCACGTCGCCGAGGTTCTCGAGGCCGTGGCGCTGCATGTATTCGCGCAGCCCCGTGAGGATCCGGTCGTAGACGCCCGGGTCCACGAAGTTGGCCGTTCCCACCTGCACCGCCCGCGCTCCCGCGATGAGGAACTCGAGGGCATCCTGGGCCGACGTGATGCCGCCGATCCCGAGCACCGGGATCTTCACCGCTCGGGCCACCTGCCAGGTCATGCGCACGGCGACCGGGCGAATGGCGGGGCCGGACAACCCGCCGGTCCCGAAGGCGAGCTTGGGGCGCCGCGTCTCCACGTCCACCACGAGGCCCAGGAGCGTGTTGATGCACGAGAGGGCGTCGGCTCCCGCCTCCTCGCACGCTCGCGCGAACACCGTGATGTCGCCGACGTTGGGGGAGAGCTTGGGAATCACCGGCAGCCGTGTCGCGCGGCGCACGGCCGAGACCACCTCGTGGGTCATCTTCGGGTCGCCGCCGAAGGCCATGCCTCCCTTGCTTGACGTTGGGGCAGGAGATGTTCACCTCGACGCCGGCGACGCCGTCGGCCTGGTCGAGGATCCTCGTCACCTCGGCGTATTCCTCGACCGTGTCGCCGCAGACGTTGACGAGGACCGCGGTGTCGAACGGCGCGAGCCGCGGCAGGACGTCGCGCACGAACGCCCGCACGCCCACGCCTTGCAGGCCGATGGCGTTCAGCAGCCCCGACGGCGTCTCGACGATCCGGGGCGTCGCGCAGCCGTCCCGCGCCTCGAGGTAGAGGCCCTTCGAGACGAGGCCTCCGAGGATCGAGAGGTCCAGGATCCCCTCGTACTCGACGCCGTAGCCGAACGTCCCGGAGGCGGCGATCAGGGGGTTCTTGAGACGAAGGCCCGCCACCTCGACCGAGAGGTTCACGCCGTCTCCTCTTTGCGGCGGCGAGCCGCCGACGCCGGATCGCCGTGCCAGACCACGATCCCGGCGTCGAACACCGGCCCCTCGGTGCAGGCGCAGCGATACTTCGGCCTAGCTTCGCCGGCGCCCTGCGTCCAGACCACGCAGCCGAGGCACGTCCCGAGGCCGCATCCCATCCACGGATCGAGGCTGACCTGGCAGGGGACGTCGTGCTCTTCGGCGATCCGGGCCACGGCGTGGAGCATCGCGTCGGGGCCGCAAGCGTAGAGGGCGACCGGTCCATGCGGGCCTCGCAGCAGGTCCTGGAGGGGCTCCGTGACGCGCCCCTTGTGGCCCAGGCTCCCGTCCTCGGTCGCGGACACGACGCTCACGCCCAGCGCGGCGAAGGGCGCTCGGACCTGCAGGTCTCCGGCGGTGCGCCCGCCGTAGAAGACGCGTCCCCCCTGGTCGCGCCGCCGCAGCTCCTCCGACAGCATCAGGAACGGGGCGATCCCGTAGCCGCCCGCCACCATCAGGGCCTCCGCTCCGGGCTCCGGCAGGACGAAGGGGCGGCCGAGGGGTCCGAGGCATTGGGCGACGTCTCCCGGCCGCAGGGCGCCCAGGGCGCGGCTTCCGGTCCCGACCACCTTGAGGAAGAGGGTGAAGGTCTCTTCCTGGCGATCGACCTTGAGGATCGAGAACGGACGCCGCAGGGGCGGCTCGGCCGAGGATCCGGCCTTGATCATCACGAACTGCCCAGGGAGGGCCTCGCGGGCGACCTCGGGATGACGGAACGTCAAGAGCAGGTAGGAGCGGTCGAGGGGTTCGTGGCGCACCAGGGGGACGTCACGGTTGACGGGCATTCCGACTGACGATCATAACCCGAAGCGCGAGGCCGACTATAATCGCGGGTCTTCATGGTCTCGCGGACCCTCCGCAGCGCGGTGCTGGCTTCGTCGCTCCTCGCAGCGGACATCGTCGTCCTCGCCCTCTACCTGAACCCCGAGGCTCGCCTCGCGCGTGACGGCGTGGCCCTGCTCGTGTCGCTCTTCCTTCCCTACACGTTCGCCGGAACCCTCGTCTTCTTCGCCATGGCCTACGCGGCCGGTTCGGCGGGGTGGCCGCCGGTCGGCCGCCCGCCCCTCCCGCGCCTGCCGTGGTTCACCTCGCTGGCCGTCCTCGCCCTCTCGCTCGCGAGCTCGGTCCTGTGGCTGAACCTCTTCAGCTACCGCCATTCCATTCCGACCGAGTTCGTGCGGGCGCTGGCGGCCTCTTCCGTCGCCGTCAGCGGCGCCGCCCTCGTCCTGGTTGCCGTGGTGATCGACGCCATCCTGTTTCCCCGACGCGGGCGATGGCTTGCCGCACCCCTCGTCGTCCTCGCCTCCGCGTCGGCGGTCGTCGTCCCCCTGGCCTTGAGGCCGCCCCCCGGTTCCACCGCCCGGCCGGTTCCGGTGGCGACCGACCGCGTTCAGCCGACGCGCCGGATCGTCCTCGTCGGCATCGACGGTCTCGGCCCCTCGATGGTGGAGGAGGGCGTCGCGCGGGGGACGCTTCCGATACTGGCGCGGCTGATGAAACGGGGATCCTCCGGTCCCCTCGCCACCTTGCAGCCGACGGAGGGCCCGCCGATCTGGACCAGCATCTTCACCGGCGGCCTTCCGCGCGATCACGGCATCAAGAGCTTCGAGACGTATCGCCTTCGGGGATCGGCCACCGCCTTCGAGCTCCTGCCGAAAGGGGCGCTGGTCAGCGTGCTGGAACGCCTGGACCTCGTGTCCACCGTGCCCGTGGGAGCATCGTCGCGGAAGCGTCGCGCGCTCTGGACCGCCCTGAACGCCTTCGGAATCCGGACCGGCATCGTGCGCTTCTGGGGAACCCATCCCCCCGAGAAGGTCCAGGGCTTCATGCTCTCGGGCGCGTTCCACGTCCTCCTCGCCTCGGATCCCTCCCGGGCCGGCGAAGCCCTGTTTCCGTCCGAGCTTCTCGCGGAGGCGCGCACGCGCGCCGTCGCCCCCGCGGACGTCGACCCCGCCCTCGTGGCCCAGTTCGTCGACCTCTCGGTCGACCTGCGCGACGACCCGGTTCCCTGGAGGCACGAGCTCGTCGAACGGGCCCTGGCGCCCGACCTCACGTATCAACGGGTCGGGGGACTGCTCCGCGAGACCTACGATCCCCCCTTTTTCGCGACCTACTTCTACGGCCTCGACGTCGTGGGGCACGCGTTCATGCGCTATTCGAGCCCCGAGGCCTTCGGCAACGTCCCCCCCAAGGAGGCCCGGCGCTACGGCCATGCGATGGACCGCTACCTGGCGCTCCTCAGCCAGTGGATCGGCGACTTCGAGCGGGGACTCCGGCCGGGGGACATCCTTCTCGTGGTCTCCGGTCACGGCATGGAGCCGGCGCCCCTGTGGAGGCGGACGCTGGGTTGGGTCGGGGGTGACCCGGCTCTCGGAGGGACCCACGAGGGCGCCCCCGACGGCTTCCTGATCGCGCTCGGCGATGGTGTCCGGCCCGGGATCGCTGTGCGCGGCGCCTCGGTCCTGGACGTGGCGCCGACGATCCTGTACCTGATGGGATTGCCCGTCGCGCGCGACATGGAGGGGCGGGTCTTGACCGAGATCCTCGACGACGACTTTGCCCGCGCCCATCCCGTCACGTTCGTCCCGAGCTACGAGAGCCTGGCGGTCACGCCCGTGGCCGTTTCCGCCGACACGAGAGCTGTTCCCATGACCGAGGAGACCCCTTGAGCCAACGGCTGGTCCTGTTCGACATCGATGGCACGCTTCTCTCGGCCAGCGGCGTGTCGGCCCGGGCCCTCGCCGAAGCCCTGGGCCAGACGTTCGGCACCACGGGACCCATGGAGGCCTACGACTATTCCGGCAAGACCGATCCCTTGATCGTGCGGGAGCTCATGGCGTCGGCCGGCTTCTCCTCCGACGAGATCGGCCGGCGCATGGTGCCGACCCTCGCGCTCTACCAGGAGCGTCTCGCCGACGTGCTTCGGCCCGAGCACGTGAAGCCGAAGGCCGGCATCGTTCCCCTCCTCGCCGCCCTCCGGGCCGACGAGCGCGTGACCCTCGGCCTGTTGACCGGCAACCTGGAGCCGTGCGCGCGCCTGAAGCTGCAGCCCCTCGGCATCAACGGCCATTTCCCCTTCGGCGCCTACGGCTCGGATCACGAGGATCGCCACCGCCTCCCGGCCGTGGCCGTGGAGCGGGCCCACGACGCCACCGGGATCCGCTTCGAGGGGAAGAGCGTCGTCGTCGTGGGTGACTCGATCCACGACGTCCGCTGCGGACGGGACATGGGCGTGCGGGCCGTCGCCGTGGCCTCGGGGAAGACCAGCCTCGAGACGCTCGCCGGCGAGTCCCCGGACGCCCTCGTGGCGGATTTCGGCGACACCGAGGCGTCGCTCCGCGCCATCCTCGGCTGAGCGGCTTGTCGCGCCCCGTCCACTCGGGGTACGATCCGCCCGCTTTGGCCACGGTCGACGACGTCCTCGCCCTCGACATACGGGTCGGGACGATCGTTGCGGCGCGCGTCCTCCGGGGCTCGCGCCTCCCCTCCTTCGCCCTCACCATCGACTTCGGGTCCATCGGCAGCAAGGCCTCCGCCGCGCAGATCAACGACCTCTACGAGACCGAAGACCTCGTGGGCCTGCAGGTCGTCGCCGTGGTGAACGTTCCCGCCAAGAGGGTGGCGGGCTTCGATTCCGAGGTCCTGGTCCTGGTGGTCGACGACGGCAAGGGAGAAAATGTCCTCCTGATGCCGGAGCGTCCGGTTCCCGACGGGGGGAAGGTAGCGTGAAGGGAAGCACCAAGGCGCCCTCGGGATACCAGGAGCGCCACGAGCTGATGGACGCGGCGCGCCTCTCTCGCGCTCTTTCCCGCATGGCGCACGAGATCGCCGAGCATCATCCCGATCCCGCCGCCACCGTCCTGGTCGGCGTGCAGACGCGGGGCGTACCCCTCGCGCACCGCCTGGCGAGCCTCGTGAAGAAGGCGAGCGGCACGGCGCCGCGCGTCGGATCCCTCGACATCACCCTGTACCGCGACGACCTGACGGCCATCGGTCCCAACCCGTTGATGAAGGGGAGCGACATCTCCTTCTCCATCGACGGGCGCACCGTCGTCCTCGTCGACGACGTGCTGTACACGGGGCGCACGATCCGCGCGGCCCTCGGCGAGCTGATGGACTACGGCCGCCCGTCCCGGATCGAGCTGGCCGTCGTGGTCGACCGCGGCCACCGCGAGCTGCCCATCCACGCCGACTACGTCGGCAAGAGCTTCACCACGAGCCGCGACGAGACCGTGCAGGTCCTGCTGGCCGAGCAGGACGGCGAAGACCGGGTCGTCGTCTACGAAAGGAGCCGGCCCAAGGCCTCGTCTCCCAAGAGGCGCCGATGAGCGGCTTTCCACACCGCCATCTCCTCGGGATCGAGCCCCTCGAGCCGTCGGACATCCAGACGATCCTGGACACCGCCGAGACGCTGCGGGAGGTCCTGAATCGACCCATCAAGAAGGTCCCGACGCTGCGCGGGAAGACGGTGGTCAACCTCTTCTACGAGGCCTCGACGCGCACGCGCTCCTCCTTCGAGGTGGCCGAGCGCGTCCTCTCGGCCGACAGCATCTCGATCGCCACCGCGACCTCGAGCGTCCAGAAGGGCGAGACGCTCCTCGACACGGCCAAGAACCTCGAGGCGATGAACCCCGACATGATCATCCTGCGCCACGCCGCGTCGGGGGCGCCGCATTTCCTGGCGCGGCACTGCCGTCCGGCCATCGTCAACGCCGGCGACGGCGCCCACGAGCACCCGACCCAGGCGCTCCTCGACGCCCTGACGCTGCGCCAGAAGAAGGGACGCATCAAGGGGCTCCGAGTGGCCATCGTCGGAGACATCCTCCACAGCCGCGTCGCGCGCTCGAACCTCTGGCTGCTGTCGAAGATGGAGGCCGACGTCGTGCTGTGCGCGCCGCCCACGCTCGTTCCCCCCGGCATCGAGGCCATGGCGCCCGTGACCCACAGCATCGACGAGGCGGTGGAAGGGGCCGACGCGATCATGATGCTCCGCATCCAGCGGGAGAGAATGGCCGGCGGGTACGTGCCCTCGGCTCGCGAGTTCCACATCCGCTTCGGCCTCACCGAGGCGCGGGTCAGGCGCGCGGCGAAGGACGTCGTGATCCTCCACCCGGGGCCGATGAACCGGGGCGTCGAGATCGCGAGCGAGGTGGCCGACGGTCCCTACTCCGTGATCCTGGACCAGGTCACCAACGGCGTCGCCGTGCGCATGGCGGTCTTGTACCTGCTCCTGGGCGGCGGGGGAGAGGCGGCGTCATGACCGACCGGCTGCTGCTCAAGGGCGGACGCGTCGTGGATCCGTCCCAGGGCATCGACGACGACGTCGACGTGCTCCTCGAGGACGGCCGCGTGGCGGAGGTGGCACCCCGGATCAAGCCGCGGGGAGGCGAGGTCGTCGAGGTCGCGGGCCAGATCGTCTGTCCAGGGTTCATCGACATCCACGTCCATCTGCGCGAGCCGGGCCGGGAGGACAAGGAGACCATCGCGAGCGGTACGCGCGCCGCGGCTGCCGGGGGCTTCACCGCCGTCTGCGCGATGCCCAACACGGACCCGGTGAACGACTGCGCCGAGGTGACGCGGGCAATCTTGGAGCGAGCCAAGGTCGGTGCCGCGGTGCGCGTCTATCCGATCGGCGCCATCACCCGAGGGTCGAAGGGGGAGGAGCTGGCCGAGTACGGGGACCTCCGGGAGGCGGGGTGCGTCGCGGTCTCCGACGACGGCAAGCCCGTGGCCAGCGCGAGGATGATGCGCCGGGCCCTGGAGTACGCCCGCGCCTTCGGCCTCACGGTCATCGACCACTGCGAGGAGCCATCCCTGGCCGAGGGGGCGGCGATGAACGAGGGTCGCGTCTCCACGATCCTCGGCCTGCGGGGGAACCCCGCCGCCGGCGAGGCCATCATGGTCGAGCGGGACATCCTCCTCGCCGAGCTGACCGGCGGCAAGGTCCACATCGCCCACATCAGCGCCGCCGCTTCCGTCGACGCCGTGCGGCGCGGGCAGGCCCGCGGGGTGCGTGTGACGGCCGAGGCGACGCCGCACCACCTCCTCCTGACCGACGAGCTGGTACGAGAATCGAGCTACGACACGTCGACCAAGATGAACCCGCCCCTCCGGAACGAGGCCGATCGCCGTGCCGTCATCGAAGGCCTGCGGGACGGAACCATCGAGTGCATCGCCACCGACCACGCTCCGCACTCGGTCGACGACAAGAAGGTGGAGTTCGACCATGCGGCGTTCGGGATCGTGGGGCTCGAGACCGCGATCCCCCTTTGCCTGGACCGTCTGGTCGCCGCCGGCATCATCGACCTCCAGCGCCTGGTCGCCCTCCTCTCGACGAACCCCGCCCGCGTGCTGGCCCTGCCCGGGGGGACGCTCGCCCCCGGATCACCGGCGGACGTGACGGTCCTGGACCTGGGCCGGAGGGTCAAGGTCGTACCGGAGAAGTTCGAGACCAAAGGGCGGAACACGCCGTTCGGCGGTTGGACCTTGAAGGGCGGGCCCGCGATGACCATCGTCGGTGGCCGCATCGCCTGGAGCGTCTGAGCCGGCCGTTGGACCCGGCAGCCCTCTACAACCAGCTCGTCGAGGCGGAGCCGTCCGCCGCCCGCGACCAGTGGGAGGGCCTGGTCGACGCCTTCGCCCGGCGGGGAATCACCTTCGACGGCGTGCCGATGCGCAGCTTCCTCCGGCCGGATCTCGTGCCACGGCCGGTGTGGGACGATCTTCGTCGCTCAGGGGACCGGCTGCTTTCCATCGCGTCGCGCGTCGCGCGTCGCGTCTTCGACGGCGACGCCGCCCGGCTCTGCGACTGGCTGGGTCTGCCCCAGGCCCACGCCCGATGGATCGTCCAGGATCCAGGCGAGCCCGACGTGGTGCTCTCCCGCCTCGACGCGTTCCTCACCCCGGGCGGGCCCCGGTTCATCGAGATCAACAGCGACGCTCCCGCCGGATTCGGCTACGGGGATCGCATGGCCGAGGTCTTCGAGGACCTGCCTGTCTTCCGGGCGTTCGCTGCGCGCGTCCCCGTGGTCTACGAGCGCTCCGCGAACCGCCTCGTCGAGGCGGTGGTCCGCGCGTGGAAGACCGCTGGCGGCGCGAGCGGCTCGCCGGTCGTGGCGATCGTCGACTGGGCGGAGGTCAAGACCCGGCCGGACCAGCAGCTGCTCCAGGGTCAGTTCGAGGACGCCGGCGTGCGCTGTCTCCTTGCGGACCCGCGGGAGCTGCTCGTGCGCGACGGACGCCTCCGCTGCGGCGACGCGGCGATCGACGTGGTCTACCGCCGCGGCGTCCTGTCGGAGCTGGTGGAGAAGGAGGCCGAGGTGGGCGGTTTCTTCGAGGCCTACCGGCGGCGTCTCGCCGTCTTCGTCAACTCCTTCCGCTGCCAGCTCTCCGAGGACAAGGCTTTCTTCGCCCTCCTGACCGACGAGGCCTTCGGGGAGCTGCTCACCGAGGAGGAGGGCGCGTTCGTGCGCCGCCTCGTCCCCTGGTCGCGCAAGGTGGAGGAACGATTCACCCGGAAGGACGGCCGCTCGGTCGACCTGCTTCCGTACGTCATCGCGAACCGTGAGAGCCTGGTGCTGAAGCCGGCCCATGGCTACGGCGGTCGATCGGTGTTCATCGGAGACGAGACGGAGCCTTCCGCCTGGGAAGCGGCGGTGCGAGCGGGCCTGGGCCAGGCGTGGATCGTTCAAGAGCGCGTGACGATTCCCGAGGGGCGGTTCCCCGTCTTCGACGGTGGAGCCCTGAGCTTCGAGTCCCTCAAGGTGAACACGAACCCGTTCCACGTCGCCGGAGCCGAGGTCGGCGCCGTCACGCGCGTCTCGCGCAGCAGCGTCATCAACGTCAGCGCCGGCGGCGGCAGCCTCCCCACCTTCGTCGTGGGCTGACTCTATCGTCTTGGGGTGATGTGGTGGACCGGGTAGGCGAAGGCATTCGCCTTCGTTGACAACTCCTCGAACTCCCTCAACAAGTCGCCCTCGCTCATCACGCGCTGGTGCCGCTGGGCCCAGATAATGAGCCCAGGAAACGCGCGCCATTCACGCAGCCAGCGGATCGCGATCGCCTCGAGGCCCATGTCAGTGGTGACGAGTACACGTCCTTTCTCGGCCGCGTACTCGAGGAGGACGGGATCGTCCGTTCTCTGGCCGAAGACATCCACCGCCCGGACGACATCCCAGGCACGATCCTTAGTGCCTTGACGAGTGCTTGGAGATGTGCTCGTCGGTGAGAGGGAAGGCCAGCCACTACCGCGCGGGTCTACGGGCCAGGTATTCCGCCTTCCGCCCTTCATGCTCCGCGTCGTTACGCCGATCTTCCTCGAAGGAGGCCTCGATTTCGTCCTTGTGGTCGTAGTAGTAGGCGAGCGCCGAGTGAATCTCGGCAGAAGTGAGAGGCCGGGAGGAGTAGTGCTCGAGCATCTGTTCGGGGAGGACGCCCTGTTCGTGGAGCACTACGATGTCCATCACTCGAATACGAGTCCCCGCGATGCAGGCCTTGCCACCGCACACACCGGGCGTCTTCGTGATGTGTGGGTACGCCGTCGCCGCTGCGGTCGCCATGGCAACACTCATTCTACCGCGCCGTGGGCTCTTCCTGGTCCCCACCAGAGATGCGAAGCGGGTAAATCGGGCCGATCAGGCCGAAGGCGCGATCAGGACCTTCAAGGCGCCGGGCGTGCGGCGCGTTCGAAGGCCGCGACGCCGTCGGCCAGCGGGTAGCGGGCCTGGATCAAGGGCTCGACGTCGATCCGGCCTGACGCCAGCAGCTCGAGGGCCGGGGCGAAGGGCCCGCAGCGGGAGCCCACGAGGGTGACCTCGTCCACGACGATGGGGGAGAGCTCGACGGTGACGGAGCCGCGGTAGGTGCTCTTGAGGACGATCGTGCCGCGGGGGCGCACGGCTTCGCGCGCGAGGGCAAGGCCCTCGGCGTTCCCGGTGCATTCGACCGCGACGTCGGCTTGGCGCGGGGTGATGTCGGTCCGAAGGCCCACGCGGATGCCGCGGGCCTCGAGGAGGGCCAGCTTCTCCGCGGTGGCGGCCCACCACGAGGAGATCGCAGCCGGTCAGGGAAAGCGTCTGCGCGATGAGGTTGCCCAGCTTGCCGTCGCCGATGACGACGACGCGCTCCGTCGGTCCGATGCGGACCTGCTGCTGCACCTCGAGGGCCGCCGCCACGGGCTCCGTGAAGACGGCCACGTCGTCCGGCACGCTGTCGGGAACGGCGTGGAGGTTCTCCACGGGGAGCGCCAGGCGCTCGGCGAAGGCCCCGTGGCGCGCCTTGATGCCGAGGACCGTCCTGTTCTCGCAGTGGGTGCGGCGCCCCGCAGAGCAGGCGGGGCAACGGCCGCACGTGGCGTTGATCTCCCCGACGACGCGGCGCCCCACCCACTCCTCGTGCCCCGGCGCTGCCTCCACGCGGCCCACGAACTCGTGGCCCGGGATGCCGGTGAACGGGTAGTAGCCGCGGACCAGCTCGAGGTCCGTGTTGCAGATGCCGGCGCGGAGGACCCGCACGAGGGCTTCGCCGGGCGGGACCTCCGGTGCCGGCGCGTCCGAGCGCTGCCGTAGCTCGCCGTCCTCGAGCCAGAGCGCATGCATTCGGCGAGAATAGCCCACATGGCCGTGGAGACGCGCTTCCGTGTCGGTACCGGGGTGCTGGGGCTGTCGATCGCCTTGGCCAGCCTGGGCGCCTGGGCCACCGTCATCGAGCCGGAGCGGCTGGTCGTGCGGCCGGTGCGGATCCCCCTGCCAGCGTGGCCGAAGGGGTGGGAGGGGCTGCGGGTCGCCGCGATTGCCGACATACACGCCGGCTCGCCCCACGTCGGGTCCGCCCAGCTCGAGCATCTCGTGCGCACCGCCAACGAGCAGCGACCGGACCTGGTGGTCCTGCTGGGGGACGTCCTGGACAACGAAGCCCTTCGCCTGGATCGAGCGGGGCAGCCGTTGTGGCTCGTGGGGATCGCCGACGCCCTGACCGGGAATCCCCGGATCGACGTCGCTCTCGGGAAGGTCCCGGCAGGAGACCCGGTCGTACTGCTCACCCACAACCCCGATCTGTTCGACCACGAGGTGCCCGAGCGCGTGGTCCTGACGCTCGCGGGCCATACGCACGGCGGGCAGGTCCGCCTGCCCTTGATCGGCGCGCCGATCGTGCCGTCGGCGTTCGGCCAGCGCTACGCGGAGGGGATCGTGGTGGAAGGGAAGCGCACGCTCTTCGTCACGCCCGGCATCGGCACGAGCGTCCTTCCCATCCGACTGGGCGTCCCGCCCGAGATATCGCTCCTCTCCCTCGTGGCGGATGGGGCCGCGCCGCCATGAGCACGGTTCAGGCGAAGCCCCATGTCGTGATCCTCGGCGGTGGCTTCGGCGGACTGTACGCCGCCAAGGCCCTTCGACGCGCTCCTGTCCGCGTCACGGTCGTGGACCGGCGCAATCACCACCTCTTCCAGCCCCTCCTCTACCAGGTGGCGACCGCCGGGCTGAACCCCGCCGACATCGCGGCCCCGATCCGGAGCGTCCTCCGGTCCCAAGGCAACACCGCCGTGATCATGGCCGAGGCCGTCGCCATCGACACCGCGGGACGGAAGGTCGTCCTCGCCGACGGCGAGGTGAGTTACGACTACCTGGTGGTCGCCACGGGCGCGACCCATTCCTACTTTGGGAACGACGCCTGGGCGGTCCACGCCCCGGGCCTGAAGTCGATCGAGGATGCCCTCGAGATCCGTCGCCGTGTCTTCCTCGCGTACGAGAGCGCCGAGCGGGAGAAAGACCCCGGCCTTCAGAGGCAATGGCTCACGTTCGTCATCATCGGCGCGGGCCCCACCGGGGTCGAGATGGCCGGCGCCCTCGCCGAGATCTCGCGGCAGGCACTCTCCTCCCACGAGTTCCGGAACCTGGACCCGAAGAGCGCCCGGATCATCCTCGTGGAAGGGACGGCGCGGGTCCTGCCCCCCTATCCGCCCGAGCTGTCGGCGCGGGCGAAGAAGCAGCTCGAGGGGCTGAGCGTCGAGGTCTGGACGGGGGCCCTCGTCACGGCCATCGACGAGTGCTCCGTGTCTCTCGGCGACGAGCGCATACTCACCCGGACCGTCGTGTGGGCGGCGGGGGTCCAGGCCTCGCCCCTCGTTCGGTCCCTGGGCGTGCCCCTCGATCGGGCGGGGCGCGTCCTCGTGACGCCGCCGCTGACCATCCCGGGGCACGACGACGTGTTCGTCGTGGGAGATCTCGTGGCGCTGGAGCAGGGCGGCAAGCCGATCCCAGGGGTGTGCCCTTCGGCGATCCAGGAAGGGCGCCATGCCGCGGTCAACGTCCTGCGGGCGATGCGCGGCGAGCGCCTCGAGGCATTTCGGTATCGGGACAAGGGGAGCTTCGCGACCATCGGCCGCGGCGCGGCCGTGGGTGTGCTCGCCGGGGGGATCCGGATGTGGGGCTTCCTCGCGTGGATCGCGTGGATGGCCATCCACATCTTCTTCCTGATCGGTTTCCGGAACCGGGCCTTGGTGATGTTCCAGTGGGCGTACTCGTATCTCACGTTCCGGCGAGGGGCTCGCCTCATCACCGGCGGCTCGCCGCGATGACGCCCCGCAGCGTCGCGGGCATTCGCACCCCGAAGGCGGCGTGGGTCCCCGCAACCGATGCCGGAGGCCCCGCCTTTCGCCTCGGTCGAACGCCGGTCACGAACGGCGAGTACGCCCCGTACCTCGCGGAGGGGGGCGTAGCAGAGCCGCCCTGGTGGAAGGATCCGGCCTTTGCAGCAACGGAGCAGCCGGTGGTGGGAGTGACCTGGGGCGAAGCCGCGGGCTTTGCCGAGTGGCTGGGCCGCGTCGTCGGCGGCTCCTGGAGGCTTCCAACGGCCGCGGAATGGGAGTGGGCCGCGCGGGGGGGTCTCGCCGGCGCCGCGACGCCGTGGGGACAGAGCCTCCCCGAAGGCGAGATCCCGACAGGGCCTCTTCTCGGGCCCTGGCCAACCGGCCGCGGCACGCCCAACGGGTATGGGCTCATGGACATCGGCACGATCGTCCACGAATGGTGTGCCGACGTCCTCCCCGATCCCCGTGCCCCGGAAGGGGAGCGTCGGGTGAGCTGCGGAGGATCGTGGCGTCACCAGGTGCGCTGGTCGCCGCCCGCCGCGCGCAGCAGCCTTCCGCCGAGCTACCGCTACGCCGACTACGGCTTCCGCGTCCTCCGTGACGGGACGCCCTAGTACGCGAGGAGCGCTCGCAGGGCCGGAAGCAGTCGTCCCCGCGCCGAGAAGATCTCCTCGAGGGCCTTGCTGAAGGGGACGGGCGTGTCGAGGGCGGCCACGCGGGAGACGGGGGCGTCGAGCCATTCGAACGCGTCGCTCCCGATCCGGGCCGCGATCTCGCCCCCGAAGCCGCCGGTGAGGGGGGCCTCGTGCAGGACCAGCGCCCGTCCCGTCTTGCGAACGGACGCGAGCACCGTCCCGACGTCCCACGGCGCGAGGGTTCGCAGGTCGATCACCTCGATCCCCTTACCCTCGGCGGCCATCGCATCGGCCGCCTCCAGGGCCCACGTCACGCCGACGCCGTAGGTGACCACCGTCGCATCGGTGCCCGCGCGGGCCACCCGCGCCGCGCCCAGCGGGACGGTGTAGAAGGCGTCGGGGACGGGCGCCTTCAGCGACCGGTAGAGGAGCTTGTGCTCGAGATAGAGGACGGGGTTGCCGTCCTCGAGCGCCGCGAGGAGCAGGCCCTTGGCGTCGAAGGGATTGGACGGCGCCACGACCTTGATCCCCGCCACGCTCGTGAACCACGCCTCGACGTTCTGCGAATGGAACGGCCCGGCACCGACTCCGCCGCCCACCGGGGCGCGGACGACGACCGGGACACCCGCTCCCCAGCGGTAGTGCGTCTTGGCCAGGTTGTTGACCAACTGGTTGAAGCCGCAGGTGATGAAGTCGGCGAACTGCATCTCGACCACCGGAACGAAGCCGTCCAGAGCGGCGCCCAGGGCGGCGCCGAGGGCCGCCGACTCGACGATGGGCGTGTTCCGGATGCGCTCCTTGCCGAACTCCTGGGCGAAGCCCTCGGTGACCTTGAAGACGCCGCCGTACTCGGCGATGTCCTGGCCGAGGAGGAGGACGCGCGGGTCCTGACGCAGGGCGATCCCCAGCGCGTCGTGGATGGCGTCCACGTAGCGCCTCTCGGGCGCCGCCCCGACGGCCTCGGGGGACGGAGACGCGGCCCGGGTCGAGCTCGAAGCGAAGACGTCGGCCACCTCCCGCTCGGGGCTCGAGCGCGGCTCGGGCGTCGCGAGCGCCTTCTCCGCGACGGAGTCGACGCGCGCCTTGATCTCGGCGCGAGCACGGTCTCGCTCCGCGATCGCCAGGACGCCCTCGTTCAACAGGCGGGCCTCGAAGCGCGCGACCGGGTCCTTGAGCGACCACTCCTCGAGGAGCTCCTTGGGGACGTAGTCGGTCCCCGAGGCTTCCTCGTGGCCCCGCATCCGGAAGGTGGTGAACTCCAGCAGCGTCGGCCCCGCGCCCGCGCGAGCCCTTTCGGCCGCGGCCGAGACGGCGCGCTGCACCTCGAGGACGTCGTTCCCGTCCACGGCGACGCCCGGGATCCCGTACCCGACTCCCTTGTCGGCCAGCCTCTCGCAGGCGTACTGCTCCACGGTGGGCGTCGAGAGGCCGAAGGCGTTGTTCTCGATCACGAAGAGGACCGGCAGCTTCCAGACCGCCGCCAGGTTCACGGCCTCGTGGAAATCCCCCTCGCTCGTGGCCCCCTCGCCCGTGAAGGCCGCGGCGACCCGCTTCGATCCCTTGAGCTGCGACGCGAGGGCCAGGCCGTCGGCCACGGGGAGCATGGCCCCGAGGTGGCTGATCATCCCGACGATCGCCTTGTCGGGCGCGCCGAAGTGGAAGGTGCGGTCCCGGCCCTTGGTGAATCCGCGGTCTCGTCCCAGGAGCTGGCGGAACAGGGTCAGGAGGTCCACACCCCGAGTCGTGAAGACCCCGAGGTTGCGGTGCATCGGCAGGATCCAGTCGTCGTCGCGGAGGGCCGACGCGACACCCACCGCGATCGCCTCCTGGCCGATCCCGGAGAACCATTTGGAGAGGCGCCCCTGCCGGAGGAGCAGGAGCATCCTCTCCTCGACGAAGCGGGGGAGCAGCAGCGCGCGGTGAAGCTCCCGCAGGCGGGCGTGGGACGCGACGTCGACCTCGCGCATGGCGAGATCTTAGCGCGTCTCCCGCGGCGTCCTGCGGGAGAGGGGCCTACGAGGCGAGGGGCGTCGCGATCAACGCGGCGCCGTTCGCCGCGGGGTCACGCGCGTACAGCTCGCGTGCCGTCGGTATCCCGAGGCGCTTCATCTTCTCGTGGAGCGTCGTGGGGAGGATCCCGAGGATCCGGGCCGCCTGGCGCTGCCGGCCCCCCGCTTCGCGCAACGCCTCGAGGATGAGGTCCCGCTCGTAGCTGTCGACTTGGGCTTTGAGATCGATCATGGAACGAGGCTAGACGCCCGTTCGGGTCCCTTCAACGGGTTTGTTTCGAGGCGCTTGGAGACGGTGACGAACCGGCGGTCGCCGGGGGCGAGCGCGAGCGCCCCCGAAGGGCGTGTATCCTTGCCCGCCATGGTGGGAGCCGCTTTCTTGCTCGCCCTCGCTGGGGCGGCCGGCGCCGATGCCGTCGACCTGCGCTATGACCTGCGCCCCGGCGACCGGCTCGTCTACCGGCAGACGCTCCGCCGGGAGGGGCAGGGCGCGGACTTCGAGTACGAGACGCGGGCGGAGTGGACGAGCCAGGTCCTCGTGACCGGGACGCGGGCCGGAAAGAGCGTCCTGGGCTTTCAGCGCAACCGCGCTTCCTTCGACCTCGTGCGCTACCGGGAGAAGGGGCACGACCGCGCGGCCCAGCAACGCGACGCGTTCCTGAAGCGCCTCCCCCCTCCCGCCTTCGCCGAGGCCAATCGCATCGGTGAAAAGGGGCTCCCCGATCTTCCCTGGAGCGCCCTTCGCGAGTCCACGAGCGAGCTGCTGCCGGGGCTCCACGAGGTCGAGGTCCTGCCCAACGGGAGCGTGGGCCTCGGCAAGGCCTGGCCGGGAGGGGGCCTGTTGGGCCTCGACCTCCGCACCGCCGCATGGGAAGACGTGGGGGCGGTCCGCTGCCTGCGCATCGACGGGACGAGGCCCCCGAGCGACGCCAAGCTGCGCCTCTGGTTCGGCCTGGACTCCGGGCTCGTGGAGCGCCTCGAGTTCGAAGGGGCCTACGCCACGGTGGGAGGGCGGATTCGCGAGTTCTTCGCGACGGAACGCGTCGAACGCCATCGAGGCGAGGATCCCCTCGCGTGGACCGAGAGCCCCGAGACCCGGCGCGGGGCCATGGCCGCCATCCTCGTGTCCGATCCGCTCCCGATCGAGGCTGGCCGCATACATCGGCTCCTGGCGGTAGACGACACGCCGTTCCGGCGACAGGTCCTGGCGTACTGCATGCGACGGCGGCCGGCGCCGCCGCCCGCCGAGATTCTCGCCCCCCTTCTCGCCTCCGAGGACCCGCGGCTGCGCGAGCTTGCGTCGAAGGTCGCCGCCGGGGCGCCGGAGGGAACAGCCCCCTCTCGCGCCGAGGAGCCGATCGGCACGACCCTTCGGCCGATGACGACCCCCGGCCTCGAGGGGTGGCCCTATGCCCTCTACGTTCCCGAGGAGTACACGGGCGCCGAGCCCCTCCCGCTCCTGATCTCGCTGTCGGGCGGACCGGGCCGCGCGCTCCTCGGGCTCCCGGGGGCGCGCGAGGAGATCGAGCGCCGCGGCTGGCTCGTGCTCTTCCCCCACGCGGCCGACCTCTGGTGGACGCCCAAGTCGACCCGCATCGTCTCCGCCCTCCTCGACGAGGTGCTCCGGGGGTTCAACGTCGACACCAACCGCGTCTATCTGTCGGGGTCCAGCAACGGCGGGACCGGGACGTTCCTCTACGCGACGCTCTGGCCCCACCGCCTCGCCGCCGCCGTGTCCCTCATGGGCGCGGGGGTCTTCGTGGAGGGAGACGGGCCGCTTCCCGCCAACTTGAACGGCCTTCCGCTACTCCTGGCCCACGGCGACAAGGACGATGTCATCCCGATGGACTCGAGCCGGGACACCCTGGCGGCGGTGCGCCGAGCCGCCAAGCGGTCCCAGACCGAGATCAAGATCCTTCCCGGCCACGGCCACGACCTCTTCCTCGGCGGCGACGACGGCCTCGTGGCGGGCTTCCTCGAAGGGCGCGTCCGCGAGCCATTTCCGCGCCGCGTGACGCTGGCCATCCACGACCTGACGTTCCCGAGACGGTACTGGGTCGAGGTGCTGGCCAAGGACGGCGGCGTCGCGACGGTCGAGGGGGAGATCGGCGACGACAACCGCGTCCGTCTCGAGACCAGGAACGTGCGCCGCCTTCGGCTCCTCCTCCGGCGCGAGATCCTTCCCGGCACCGGGCCCGTCCGCGTCACCTGGAACGGCAAGGAGGTCTTCTCCGGGGGGTTCGTCGCCGATCCGGACCTCCTGGCTCGAACCGGCCGGCAGATGGCCGACCCGTTTCTCGGCTGGTCGATGGAGGTTCCGCTCGGCGCAGGCCGCCTGTGATGAACGCCTGCGCTATTTGAAGAAGTCGTACCGGTCGCCGGCCACGACGTCGATCGTGCGGATCGTCGAGTCGCGCAGGATCTGGAAGCCCACGCTCTCACCGGGGCCCTTTCGCCAGAGGGCCCGGTACAGCTCCCGCAGCGTCGAGACGGAGTCTCCGTCCACGGAGAGGATCAGGTCGCCCCGCTGGATGCCGGCCTTGTCGGCGGGTCCCTCGGTCACGACGCCGGAGACCACCAGGCCGCCGTCGTAACCCTGCGGGTAGAACCCGACCCACGCGCGAGCGTCGCGCGAGGAGTCGTCCCCCTCGAGGCGTCTCCGATGGGCCAGGTACAGGTCCGCCGGGATCGCAAGGCTGTAGCGCCCCACCGTGGCGAGGCCGAGGGAGACGACGCCGATGAGTCGCGCATCGGGATCGAACAGGGGCGCTCCCGCGAGCCCCGGGTTGATGGCGGTCGTCATGATCGCGCGGTCCAGCATGTATTCCCAGAAGGCCTCGAAGGGACCCACCGCGGACACGTGGCCCGTGGCCCCCTTGCGCTCGCGCTCGCCTGTACAGGTCAGCAGGAAGACCGGAAGGCCCGGGCTGACCGTACCGGCGGCCGCCACCTCGGTCGGATGCAGGGGCGGTCCATCCAGGACGATGAGGGCCAGGCCGCTCTCGTGGTCGAGCGCGACGCGCCGGACCTCGCGGCTCTTGCCGTCGATGCCGGTGACCTCGACGGAGGAAGCGCCCATCACGAGGTAGTGGGCCGTGAGCACGCGATCCGGAGCCACGGCAACGCCCGCACCCAGCCGCTCCTCGCCCAGGATCGGGGCCGAGGGGTGCGCCGCCGGGATCTTGCTCTCGATGAAGACGATCGAGGCGACGGCGCTGCGCGGGACCGCTACCGAGACGTCCATTCTCGCCCCCCGCCCGTGGCGCGGATTATATGACGCGAGCCCGGGAGTGGAGTATCGTGGGCGACCAAACCCATGCCCACGCCGGTCCTGTTCGGCTGCGTCGGAGGCTTCCTCGGGGCGGGGAAGACCACGGCGATGGTTGCCGCCGCGCGTGAGCTGCGCGCGCGGGGGCTCGCCGTGGGGGTCGTTGCGAACGACCAGGGGCGCGACATCGTCGACACGGCTGTGTTCCGCAGCCTCGGACTTCCGACAGCAGAAGTCGCGGGCGGGTGCTTCTGCTGTCTCTTCGACGACCTCATGGCGGGCGCCGACCGCCTGCTGGCCGACCATCCGATCGACGTGCTCATGGCCGAAGCCGTTGGCAGCTGCACGGACCTCGTCGCCACCGTCTATCGTCCGCTCCAGCGCTTCTTCCCCGACCGCTTCCGGCTGGCCCCGTTCTCCGTCCTGGTGGAGCCCGATCGGATCCGGGAGATGCTCGGCGGAGGCGCCTCGATCCCCGGCGACGTGGCCTATCTGTTCGACCGCCAGCTCGCCGAGGCCGATCTCCTGGTGCTCACCAAGGTCGACTCCCTCGGGGTCCCCGAACGCGCCGAGGCGCGCCGTTCCATCGAACCTCTGGCGAGGGGCGTGCCCGTGCTCGAGATGAGCGCCACCAGCGGCGAAGGGGTCGGGGCGTGGGTCGACCGACTCCTCGGCCACGATCCCCGCGCGGATCGCGGGCTCGACGTCGACTACGACGCGTATGCCCGGGGCGAGGCGGCGCTGGCCTGGCTGAACGCAACCGTCGACCTCCGCGCCGAGATGGGCCTGAGGGCTCGAGCGGTCGGCGAGGCGCTGATGCGCGAGACGGGGGAGCGCCTCCGGCAGGCAGGTCTCTACGTGCCCCACGTCAAGGTGCTGGTCGCGACCGCCGAGGGCAGCGCTCGCCTGGCCCTCACACGCGGCGAGGGTCCGGCACGCTGGGTCGGGGATCCCGACCTGCTCCCGGCCTCGAAGGAGATCTCGGCGATCGTGAACGCGCGCGCCGTGACGGATCCTCCCTTCCTGCGCGCCCTCGTCGAGGACGCGGCGCGTGCCGCGGGAATCGGCCTGGGCGCCTCGGCCCGCATCGGCCGGCTCGAGTGCTTCAGCCCGCCCCGGCCCATGCCACGCCACCGCCTCGTCGGTGGCATGGCGTTGGAGGGGTGATGGACCGTCGCTCGTTCATCGTTTCGACGTCGTCGGCTCTCGTCGGCGCCGCTTCGGCGCGGACCGGCGAGGCCCAGACGCATCCGGACGCGCCGCAGGCCTTTCGGTCGCCGTCCGGGGAAGTCGTTCCCTATCGCGCTGCGGATCTGTTCCGGGTCGGCCCCCAACGCACGTTTGCGGGCGAGGCGCTGTCCGAGATCGCGTTCCCCCTGGGTGGCATCGGCACGGGCACCGTGTCTCTCGGCGGCCGCGGGCAGCTTCGGGACTGGGAGATCTTCAACCGCCCGGCCAAGGGGCGCACGCTCCCCTTCAGCTTTGCGGCGCTGTGGGCTCGGGCCGAAGGGGACAAGGCCAGGGTCCGAGTCGTCGAGGGTCCGCTCCGACCCCCCTACGCGGCCAGCTTCGGGTTCGCTCGATCGTCGGGCCAGGGTCTGCCTCACTTCCAGGGAGCGCGCTTCACGGGCGCCTATCCGTTCGCGAGGATCGACCTCGAGGACGAGACCCTCCCCGTAGAGGTGTCCCTCGAGGCTTTCAATCCCTTCGTCCCGATGGACGTCGCCGACTCCAGCCTCCCGGTCGCGATCCTCCACTATCGCCTGCGGGCTCGCGGTCCCCGGCCGGTGGACCTCTCGCTCGCGTTCTCCCTCCTGAACGCCGTCGGCTACGACGGCAAGGCCTCCCTCGGTGGGGAGGAGCACGACGGCTTCGGCGGGAACCTGAACACGCTGCGCGACGAGTCGATCGGCGGCCGCCGGATCGTCGGCTTCGACATGACCGCGTCCAAGTACTGGAAGGAGAGCCCGCGATACGGCTCCATGGCGCTCGTTACCACGCACGAGGCGCTCACGTCCCTCCCCGCCTGGAAGGGTGCCGAGTGGTTCGACTCCTTCCAGAACTGGATCAACGAGTTCTCGGCGGATGGCCGTTTTCCCGACGCGCAGCCCATGGCCCCCACGGCCGACAAGCGGTCGGCCTGCGCGACGCTCGCCCCGCACCTGCGCCTCGAGCCGGGACAGTCCGCGACGGTCTCGTTCGTCCTCGCCTGGCACTTTCCGCTGCGGGAGAACGACTGGAACCGGGAGCCCGAGGTCAAGGGGCAGCTCCTGCGCAACGACTACGCCGGTCGCTTCGCCGAGCGCATGGGACGTGGCGCGCCACACGGTGGAGAACCTGGAGCGCCTCGAAGGCCGCTCCCGCTCCTTCCACGATGCGTTCTTCTCGAGCACTCTTCCGGCCCAGGTCCTGGACGCCGCCTCGAGCCAGGCCTCCATCCTCCGCACGAACACCTGCATGCTCCTCGAGAACGGGCAGTTCTTCGCCTTCGAGGGGTGCGGCGACGACGGCGGCTGCTGCCCCATGAACTGCGCCCACGTCTGGAACTACGAGCAGGCCCTCGCGTTCCTCTTCCCGTCCCTCGAGCGGACGATGCGCGAGACCGATCTGCTCCAGAACCTGCGTCCCGACGGCTCCATGGCGTTCCGCACGATGCTGCCCCTCGGCCGCGCTGTCTGGGGGTTCCGCCCCGCGGCCGACGGTCAGATGGGAGCGATCCTCAAGCTCTACCGCGAATGGCAGATGTCGGGGGACGACGCCTTTCTGCGCAAGCTCTGGCCCCAGGCCAAGCGCGCCCTCGAGTTCGCCTGGGCGTCCTGGGACGCCGACAGGGACGGCGTCATGGAGGGGGAGCAGCACAACACCTACGACATCGAGTTCTACGGGCCGAACGCCATGATGGGAACGCTCTACCTCGGGGCCCTGAAGGCCGCCGCGCGCATGGCGGAGGCGTTGGGCGACGCCGCGGCCGTCAAGGCCTACTCGAGCGTCTTCGAGAGCGGCCGGAAGAATCTCGAGGCCCTGTGGAACGGCGAGTACTACGTCCAGCGGATCCCCGCGCCCGGCGAGATCAAGACGGGGCCGGCGAGCCTCAACGAGCCGTGGCACGCCCCCGCGATCGTGGACGGCCAGGTGCGCTACCAGTACGGGGACGGGTGCCTCTCCGATCAGCTCCTGGGCGAGTGGTTCGCTGCGGTTGCGGGTCTCGCCCCCCTGCTTCCCCCCGAACACGTGCGGGCCACCCTCGGCTCCATCTACCGCCACAACTTCCGCCACGACTTCCTCGAGCACCCGAACGCCCAGCGCATCTACGCCCTCGGCGACGAGAAGGGCCTGCTTCTCTGCTCCTGGCCGAGGGGCGGGCGCCCCGCGCTTCCGTTCGTGTACGCCGACGAGGTGTGGACGGGGATCGAATACCAGGTCGCGGCCCACCTCATCTACGCCGACCACGTGGCCGAGGGCCTCGCAATCGTCCGGGGGACGCGCGACCGCTACGACGGGCGCCGGCGGAACCCCTGGAACGAGGTCGAGTGCGGCTCCCACTACGCGAGGGCGCTGTCGAGCTGGTCCCTGATCCTGGCGCTGTCGGGCTTCTCGTGGTCGGCCCCGGAGCAGCGCATGGGCTTCGCGCCTCGAGTGAACGCGAGCGACTTCCGCTGCTTCTTCAGCGCGGGCGAAGGCTGGGGGACGTATTCGCAGCGCGTCGACAAGAAGGGCGCCTTCGAGACCCGTCTCGACGTGCGCCACGGGCGGGTGGCGTTGCGCCATCTGCGCCTCCGCAACGAGGCGGCCTGGCGAGGAGCGGCGATCTTCCTGGTCACGGGCCCTGGCGTCGCGGCGGGCGAGGCGTCCGTCCGAACGGAGGGGGAGAGCCTCGAGGTGGATCTGGGGCGGGTTGTCGTGGTTGCGGAGGGCCAGGCGCTCAGCCTGGCCCTGAAGCCGTCGGCGGCGACGGCCTGATCTACTTCGCGCGGTAGGTGATGAGGCCGCGCTTCAGGTCGTAGGGCGACACGCCGACGGTCACGCGGTCGCCGCCGATCACGCGGATGCGAAACTGGCGCATCTTGCCGTTCAGCCGGGCCAGAACCTCGTGGTTCTCGCCGCACTTCACCTTGTAGTTCCCGCCGGCCAGCACTTCGGTCACGACTCCCTGAAGCTCGATCAGGTCTTCCTTGCTCATCCACCCTCCTTGCCCAACCCAGCATTATACCGCGACGCGTCACCGTTTCCTGTTCCCGTCACAGCGTGGCTGCTGCCCGCGCTCCCGTCGGGAACGGTCACCGTGATGGTGAAGGTGTTGGACGCCGACCCGAGCCTCGCTTCGTGCGGCTTCCCGCGTCCGGGCCTCACGAACCCGGAACCCTGTGCGATCTTCGAGGCCTCCTCCTCGTCACTTTCCCGTACGGCGCCAATCCACGAGCCCCGGGCGCGTCTCCGGCTGGCAGTGGGGACAGAAGTACGCGTCCATCCCCTTGACGCCGGCGGTGCGGATCTTCGACCCGCACCGCGGACAGATCTCCTTCATGCGCACCTTGAGGAAATCCCGGATCTTCTTCTCGATGGGCTCGTCGCGGCGCGCGACCTCGTCGACGGCCGCCGTCATCACCGCGACGATCGCGTCGTGGAGACGGACGGCGTCGTCGTGGGACAGCGAGCGGCACCAGGTCTTGGGATGGATCCCGGCCTCGAAGAGCACCTCGTCGGCGTAGGCGTTCCCCAGGCTGTCGAGGGCCTTCTTGTCGAGGAGGAAGACGCGCACCTGGTCCCGGCGGTGCTTCAGCAGGCTCACGAAGCGCTCCCGCGAGAACTCCGGAGAGAGGATGTCGACGCCTCCCGTCTGCATTCCCGGAATCGCCTTCCAGTCGGCGTTCGCCAGCAGGTAGGCCTTCCCCATCGCCTTGTCGTCGAGGTATCGCAGCTCGACGGTTCCGAACTCCAGGGCGAAGCAGAGCGACCGCTCCTCCATCTCCCCGGGCGCGGCCAGCCGAAAGCGCCCCGCGAGCATCGGATTCACCGCGAGATCGAGGCCCCCGAAGCGGAAGACGAGGAAGTGGGATTTCCGGAGGACGTCCTCGAGGGACCGTCCCAGGAGCAGGGACAGGTTGCCCTTCACGCAGTAGCGCAAGACGACCGGCTCCTTCACGCGCTCCGCAGTCGCCGCGCGCCCCACGAGGCCGGCGTGCAGCTTGGATCGGACGTGGAGGAGTTCCGGCAGCTCCGGCATGGGGCCTCAGGGCTTCGACGGGGTCTCCCCGGGAACAACGTCGGACAGGAGAACCCTGGGCGTCCCTTCCGCCGCCACATCCACGACGGTGATGGACCCGTTCCGCAGGTGGGGCGGGTAGCGCCTGGGGGCAGGTGTCCCGTTCAGGAGGCCGAGGAACGAGCCGATGACCTCGCTATGGGCGACCACGATGACGGAGGCTGGCCTCGCCCTGGCGGTTTCCCGGACCAGGTCGAAGACGCGTTGCCCGACCCGTTCCAGCGACTCCCCTCCCGGAGGCGAGGGATCCTGGCCCGCCTTCCAGAAGGCGATGCGCTCGTCCCAATCGAGCGGCGAGCCGTCCGCCTTGCGCCCCAGGTCGAGCGGGCGAAGGCGCGTCTCGACGCGCACGGGCGGATCCACGAGGACGCGGCGAACGTCGGCGGCGGTCTCCCTGGCGCGCCCGGCGGGCGAGGACAGGATCAATCCGATGCCGAGCCGCCGAAGCGCCGTCGCCGTGGCGCGCGCTTGGACGTGGCCGAGGTCGGTCAGGCTGTCGAGCTTCCCGGGAGGCAGGGCCGGCTCGGGATCGAGATTCGAGAAGGCCTGGCCGTGGCGCACGAGGAAGAAACGGACCGCCCCCGCAGGAGCCGGAGCGAGGTCCGCGATTCCCGGTGCGGCGAGAACGAGGACGAGGGAGGTGGCGAGCAGCATGGCAGGTCTGGACCCGGGCGATCTTACCAAGGGCTCGGGCTCTCGGGGGTAGAATTCCGCCAATGGCGCTGCGACCGGGCCGGCTCCTGCCACTATCGCTGGCTTTGGGCCTCGTCCCGATCGCCGGCCGTCCGCGGGACTCCAGCCAGGCCCCGCCGACCGATTCGCAGGCGGTGTCGACGTTCGGCGCGAGCACCGCGAGCGTGCTCCTGGACGTCGTCGTGCGGGACAAGAAGGGGAACCCGGTCCGCGACCTCAAGGCCGCCGACTTCGACGTCTCCGAGGACGGTGCCCGCCAAACCGTCGATTCGTTCCGGATCGTGTCCAAGGGAGAGGCGGGGTCGCCCCGGCCCGCCCCGCCCGAGGGCTCGGACGCTGGACCAGAACCGGCTGCCGCGCCCCTCCCGTCCGTCATCGCGTTCGTCTTCGACCGCGTCTCGGCAGGAGCGCGGGACATGGCACGCAAGGCCGCGCTCGCCTACGCGAACGGCGGCCATGTCGAGGGGGACGTCGCGGGCATCTTCGTGGTCGGTGTGCCCCAGCCGACCCAACCCTTCACGACCGACCTCAACCTCATCCGCCTTGGCATCGACCGAGCGCTCGGGCAGTTGCGGGCTCCCTCGGGCGCCTCCCCTCCGCCCGACATCGCCGGAGCAAGCCCGACGACCGCTGGGGGAGTCCTGCCCGCCGGTCGCGAGGTCAGGGCGCGCGGCGCTCTCGCCCAGGCGACATTCGAACGGGCGCAGGTGCAGATGGCCCGTGCCCTCGAGAGCCTGGAGCAGGACGCCCAGGGTTACTCGACGACCAACACCCTGCTCGCCGTGGTGAGCGGCCTCAAGGACATCCCCGGCCGGAAGACGCTCATCTTCTTCTCCGAAGGGCTGGTCATCCCCTCGAGCGTGCAGGCCCAGTTCCGGTCCGTGATCGCTTCGGCGAACCGGGCCAACGTCAGCGTCTACGCGATGGATGCGGGGGGGCTGCCGGTCGAGAGCCAGACGGCCGAGGTGCGGAGGGAGATCGTGCAGGCCGCGAGCCGCGGCCTCATGGACATGTCGGGAACGATCGTCGACGCGTCGAACGGCGGCATGATGCGAGAGCTCGAGCGGAATGAGAGCCTGCTCAGCCTGAACCCCGAGAGCGGCCTCGAGGAGCTGGCCGAGGAGACCGGTGGATTTCTGGTCCGGGACACGAACGACGCGAGCGGCGCCTTCCGCCGGCTCGAGGAGGACATGCGTTTCCACTACCTCCTGTCGTACTCCCCGACCAACGAAGGTTACGACGGGAGCTTCCGGAGCATCACGATCAAGCTGCGAAGGCCGGGCCTGGTGGTTCAAGCGCGCAAGGGTTATTTCGCCGTCCGACCCTCGGACACCGCCCTGCTCCTCGCCTATCAGGCCCCGGCCCTCGCCCAGCTCGATCGCGTTCCAAGGCCGGATTCCTTCCCCCTCGGTCTGCAGGCGCTGACCTTTCCCGAGGCGAGGAGGCCCGGCCTTGCGCCGGTCGTCGTCGAGATTCCCGGAGACGCGATCGCGTACACCCCGAGCAAAGGGAAGGATGGCGCGCCCGTCTACGACGCTGATTTCTCGATCGTGGTGCGGATCAAGGACGAGGCGCAGCGGGAGGTGGATCGCCTCAGCCACCACTACCTGTTCCGGGCGCCGGCCGCCAACCTGAAGGGGGCCAAGCGCGGCAGCCTGATCTTCTACAGGGAGGCGGTCCTCCCCCCCGGACGCTACACCTTCGAGGCCGCGGGCTACGACGCCGTCTCCAAGAAGGCCAGCGTCCGCACGGAGATCCTCGACGTGCCGGCGGTCCTCGAGAACCGTCTGCGTCTGAGCAGCGTCATGCTGGTGAAGCACGCCGACAAGGTCGGAGCCGCCGAGAAGCGGGACGTCAACCCCCTCTATTTCGGCGACACGATCCTCTACCCGAGCACGGGAGAGCCTTTCCACAAGGCGTCGGTCCCCGCCGTGGAGTTCTACTTCGTCGTCTACGGCGCGAGCGATCCCGGCCGAAGGGCTTCCCTCGAGGTCCGAAACGAGGAGCGCACGGTCGGAGCGACGACGCTGGACCTCGTGGCCCCGGACGAATCCGGGCGCATCCAGCAGGCCGGGGCTCTTCCCCTCCAATCCCTCGGGCCGGGCTCCTACTTGCTGCGGGTGACGGTCAGCGACAGCCGAGGATCCGACTCACGCGAGGCGCCGTTCACCGTCGCCGAATGACCGTCGCAGATCCCGCAGGACCGCGGCCGCGGCGTGAGAGCCGCACAGCCCGTGGACGCCGCCGCCCGGGGGCGTCGAGGACGAACAGAGGTACAGGCCGGACGTGGGCGTGCGGTAGGGGGTGAAGCTCCAGACCGGGCGCTTGAAGAGCTGGCCGAGGTCCTGCACGCCGCCGCCGATGTCACCGCCCACTAGATTCGGATTGCGACCCTCGAGATCCGCCGAGCTCATCGCGCTCCGGGCGAGGACGAGGCGGCCGAACCCGGGCGCGAACCTCTCGATCTGGGCCTCGACACGCGCGGTCATGTCGGCCGTCGATCCGTGAGGGACGTGGCAATAGGCCCACAAGGTGTGCCGGCCGGTCGGGGCGCGCGTCGGATCGAAGAGGCTTTGTTGAGCGACCAGGACGAACGGGCGCTCGGGGTGCTCGCCGCGCCAAATGGCGGCCTCCGCGGCGGCGATCTCCCCCAAGGTCCCGCCCACGTGAACGGTTCCCGCTCGGCTGCACGCCGGAGCGCGCCAGGGGACGGGGGCCGACAGGGCATAGTCCAGCTTGAAGACACCGGGGCCGTAGCGATATCGCTGGAGAGCGAGCCGGTATCCCGCGGGCAGGCGGCTCCCCGCAATGCGCAGCACCTGCCGTGGCGTCACGTCCAGGAGGATCGCCCTCGCGTGCGGCACGTCCTCGAGGGTCTTGACTGTGGTCCCGGTCAGGATCTCGCCGCCGAGCGAGCGCAGCAGGGAGCCGAGGGCGTCGGCAAAGCGCTGCGAGCCTCCGCGCGGCAGCGGCCAGCCCACGACGTGGGCGAGCGCTCCCAGGACGAGACCGCTCGCCGCCGTGGCCGCGCTATCCAGCGGGAGAATCGCATGTGCCGCGAGCCCCGCGAACAGGGCGCGGGCGGGCTCGCCGCGGAAGCGGGCCTCGGCCAGGCCCCGCGCCGAGCGCAGCGCGGTCATGCCGAAGCGTGCGAGGACGAACGGGTGGCGCGGGACGTGGAGCGGGGCCAGGATCTCCGGAGCCAGGTGCTCCCAGCCGCGGACCAGCGGGCCGAAGAGGCTCCGCCAGGCGCTACCGTCGGGGCCCAGTCCCGCCGCCGTGGCCTCGAGTGACCGATCCAGGACGGCCGCGGTTCCGTCATCGAGCGGGTGGGCGAGGGGCAGGTCGGGCTGGATCCACTCGAGGCCGTGCTCGGCGAGGGGAAGCGAACGGAAGAACGGGGATCCGGCTCCCAGCGGATGGATCGCGGAGCAGACGTCGTGGACGAAGCCGGGAAGGGTCAACGCCTGCGAGCGCAGCCCGCCGCCGATGCTCTCCGCGCCTTCGAGGACGACAACGGAGCGCCCGGCCCGGGCGAGGGCGATCGCTGCGGCGAGTCCGTTGGGTCCGGAGCCGACGACCACCGCATCGTGGGTCCGGCCGGCCGTGCTCTCCCGGATGGCTGGCTTCACGGCGGCCCGGGCGTCGTCGGACGCTGGGTTCCGTACTGCTCGGCCAGGTGCAGATCGAAAGCGTCATGGGCCGGGTTGCGGAGGAATCCCCGGAAGTGAGCCTGGCAGCGGTAGCAAACGGTGATCTCGGGGAGCAGGACATAGAGGACCGCGTCGATGCCTGCGGCCACGAAGAGGCTCGCGTAGTACGGCGTGAACGGGGCCAGTGCCGCGCCCAGGACGACGATGGCGAGGCCGGCCTTCTGGTTGAAGTCGCGCTGGACGTAGAGCTGCTCGCCGGCGCAGACGGGGCAGCGGTCCACGATCCTGGCGTCGTGCAGGGAGGAGGACGACTCCAGCAGCGTTTCTGCGGAGCACGAGGGGCATCGCCCCCGGCCGTCGAGGCCGGCGCTCGCCTCGGCACCGCATCGAGGACATGCGAATGCGATCTCCGGCGCGTGGCTCATCGATTCTTGTCGTAGCCTATCACCTTGCCGCCGGCCTTCGAGGACGCACGGGACGCCGTGGAGGAATGGTGCCGGGAGCGCGCGTGGCTTCCGCGTCTGCCGCTCCTCGGGTGGATGACCTTCCTCGCGGCGAGGCACCTCCTGGACACCGACTACACGAGCATCCTCGGCGCCTTGAACCTCGGCCTCCACGAGGCCGGTCATCTGCTGTTCGGGTGGCTCTCCTGGGACCTGTTGACGGCGGCGGGGGGAACCATCCTCCAACTCGGTGCTCCGCTCGCGGCTATGTGGATGTTCGTTCGACAGCCCGACTTCTTCGCGGTGGCGTTCTGCGGGACCTGGCTCTCGACCAACCTGTACAACGTCGCGACCTACATGGCCGACGCCCGGGAGATGGACCTTCCCCTGGTCACGGTCGGAGGCGGGGAAGCCGGCCACGACTGGAACTTCATCCTGTCGGCCGTCGGCCTCCTGGCCTGGGACACGACCCTCGCCGCCCTCGTCCGCGTCGCCGCCTTCCTCGTCGCGTGGGGCTCCATCGCCGCCGGGGGCTGGATGCTGTGGCGCATGGCCAGGCGCTCCTAGAGCGGCAGGCCGGCGGTGACGCGGAGGTACTTGGCGAGGAGCTCCCCGGACATCACGAGGAAGAGCTGGACGTACAGGATCCCCGTCGCCGATTGAGTCGACCGTATCTCCACCGTCTTCCAGATGAACCAGAGGAGCGACAGCGGCCCCGCGAGGCCGAAGAGCAGGCGCATCCACACGAAGACCCCGTCGAGGCTCCACAGGCCGGCGGCCACCCGGCTGGCGTCTTCGTAGCCCCCTTGCACCGGCCCGGCCAGGGCGATCCCGACCACGAGGGATCTGAGGACGAGGGCCACGATCAGGAGCACCGTCAATCGCCTCAGGGCCGCGATGGGCAGGTCCAGGACCACGAGATACCAATGTCCGAGCACCATCGCCGCCGCCGCCGCGCCGAGAAGGAGCACCGACGTGAGGTCCGTGGCCACGATGAGGACGCGGCCCTCCGGCGGCGCCGTGGCGACGACCCCCGCCACGCCCGAGAGCAGGGCGGTCCAGAGGAGCGGGCCTGTGAGCGGCGCCCAGCCGAAGTGGCGCGCCCGGTTGTAGAGGAGCGTTGCGAGGAGGGAGAGCGAGACCGCGGCGACCAGCCACGGATACGCCGCGCCGCCGAGAGCGCCCGGGCCGCCGTCGGCCCCGAAGCGTCGGACGAGAAGCCACAAGCCCGCCATGGTCATGAAAGCGGACGACGCCGAGCAGAACTTGAAGTACTTCCGTCCGGCGCTCTCCGGGACCAGGGGAAGGGTGGCCGTGAGGCCCACCGAGAGGTGGAGCAGGAACAGAAAGAAGACCGTCGTCACGACGGGAGCGTCGCCTCGATCGCGGCGCGCTCGGGCGACCGTGGGCCGAACGGGTCGGCGTGTCGACCGTGGCGCGGCCCGCCCGAGACGTGCGCCTCGACCTCGGCGCGGAAGCGGGACAGCAGGCCGGTGACCGAAGCCGCGGCCGTCCGACCGTGGGCGCAGTAGCCGTGGAGGGACATGAACCCCGCCGCCTCGCTCAGGCTGCCGAGATCCGCCGGGCGGGCCTTGCCGGCCGCCAGGCTCCGGACGATGCGCGCCAGGTTCTGGGTCCCGACGACGCAGGGCGGGCATTGGCCGCAGGCCTCGCGCTCGAAGAACGCGGCGAGGGACGCCGCGACCGAGATCGGGCACGTCGCGTCGCCGACCACGAGAAGCGCCGCGGTGCCGAGGGCGGAGCCGGCGGCTCGCAGCGCGTCCGGGTCGAGCAGCGTGTCGGCCTGATCGGCCGAGAGAGGCGCGGCGGAAGGCCCTGCCGGGAAGAGCATCCGGATCCCGCCCGTGGCGCCCTGGCCAAACTCGTCCACGACGCGCCGTAGCGGCGTTCCGAGCGGCACCTCGTAGACCCCCGGCCTCGCGACGTCTCCCCAGAGCGAGACGAACGTCGTCTCCGAGGCGCTGAAGGCTTGCGGGTCGGCGACGGCGCTCGGGACCCGCGCCAGCGTCTCGACGTTCTGGACGAGCGTGGGGCGGCCGCCCAAGCCCACCGCAAAGGGGAGCGGCGGCTTGACGCGCGGCCACGGTCGCCGCCCCTCGAGAACCTCGAGGATGGCTGTCTCCTCGCCGCCGATGTACGTGTCCGCCCCGAGACGGACCGTCACGGCGAGGCCCTCGGGCGGAGCGGCGGCCAACGCCTTCTCGAGCACCGCTGCGGGCCGCGCGAACGAGCCCTTCAAGTAGACGATCGCCTCTCGGGCGCCCACGGCGCGGGCCGCGATGGCCAGGCCCGCGATGACGTCGCCGGGGCGCGTCGTCATCGTGTGACGGTCCTTGATCGAGCCCGGCTCGCCTTCCGCGCCGTTGGCCACGACGATCGGAGCCGTCGCGGGGGCGTCGGCGGCCTCGCGTCTCACCGCCTCCCACTTGCGCGCCGCCGGGAACCATCCTCCGCCGCGCCCCCGCAGGCCGGACTCTCGGAGGCGGTCGACGATCTGTTCAGCCGTCCACGCGGTCGCAGCGACGCTCAGGGAGCCTCCTCGTAAGGCGCTCATTATACGGGCCTCGCGTCGGAGGCGTGGGCCAGGCTTCACAAAGGGAGGGCCTTACGATACGATTGAAGTTGTTGGGCGCTCCGCGCTCATGAGGAGAAGACGCCGATGATCAATCTCACCGTGGCCGCCTTGACCAAGGTCAAGGGCATCTTGGAGCAAGAGAAGGAGAACATCCCCCAGGGAGGTCTCCGGATCTACGTGCAGGGCGGGGGTTGCTCCGGCTTCAGCTACGGGATGGTCCTCGACGAGGCCGCCGACGGCGACCAGATCTTCGAGACCGAAGGCATCAAGGTCATCGTGGACCCCATGAGCCTCCGGTACCTCGAGAACGCCGAGGTCGACTACAAGGAAGACCTCATGGGCGGCGGCTTCGCCATCAAGAACCCCAACGCGACCTCCACGTGCGGCTGCGGCCAGTCGTTCCAGGCCGGCGGAGAGCCGGCGGCCGCCGGCCACGGCCACAGCCACTGAGCCCGATCGGCTGAGGGTTCGAGGGGATCGGTGCCCCCGCTTCCGAGCCTGATTCCGCTCTTCCCCCTGCCGAACGTCGTCCTCTTCCCGAGGATGCCGCTGCCTCTCGTCGTCTTCGAGCCGCGCTACCGCAAGATGGTGGCCGACGCCCTCCAGCAGCGACGAAGCGGATCGGCATGGTCCTGCTGTGCCCTGGGTGGGAGGCCGACTACGAAGGGCGACCGCCGGTGTATCCCGTCGGCTGCGCGGGGCACATGGAGCAGTGCGAGCCCCTGGCCGACGGCCGGTTCCAGATCCTGCTCCGCGGGACGTCGCGCTTCCGCATCTTCGAAGAGCACCCGGGCGAGCCCTACCGTCTCGCCACGGTCGGCGGCCTGGAGGATTCCCTCGGCGACGATGCGTCCTCTCGCCGCCGCTCGGCGCAAGGTCATGGAGGCCATCGCCCGGGCGAGCGACGGTCCGGCCGTGCTCGTCACGCAGCCCGAGCTGACCCACGAGGTGTTCGTGAACGCCCTCTGTCACTCCCTCGGCCTGACGCCCGTCGAGCAGCAGTCCCTCCTCGATTGCGACTCCATCCTCGACCGCTATTCCCGCCTGCTCGAGATCCTGGAGTTCAAGCGCCTGGAACAGGCCCACGGCCAGGGGAGGGAATCGAGGGTCCATTGAGGCACCCCAAGGAGGCGAGCGCATGACCGACCCGCGGTTTCCCGTCGGACGATTCACGCCGCCGGCCACCATCACCCCGCAGGATCGCGAGCGGTTCCTGCGGGAGATCGACGGAGGCGCCCGCGCGGTTGCGAGATGCGGTGTCGGGGCTGGGAGACGAGCAGCTCGACACGCCGTATCGCGACGGCGGGTGGACCGTGCGACAGGTCGTCCACCACGTTCCCGACAGCCACCTCAACAGCTACGTCCGCTTTCGCCTTGCGCTGACCGAGGAGGAGCCGACGATACGGCCCTATTTCGAGGATCGGTGGGCCGAGCTGGCCGACGCCCGCACGGCCCCCGTCGAGGTCTCGCTCGCCCTCCTCGAGTCCCTCCACCGGCGGTGGGTCCTTCTGTTCCGGTCGCTGACACACGAACAGTGGGCGCTTCGCTTCCGCCACCCCGAGCTGGGGGTCGTTCCCCTCGACCGCAACCTCGCCCTCTATGCCTGGCATGGGCGGCACCACGTCGCCCACGTCACGTCGCTTCGCGAGCGAAAGGGCTGGCGCTGAACAAGTGGGCGGTGGTCGGGGCGAGCCTGGCGATCACGGCCGCCATCGCCGCCCTGGCGCTCTACCTCGGCGCCTGGGCCTACGATACGAAGCGGTTCTCGATCCACGACACGCGGCTCCGCCATCTCGTGGAGCAGCGCGCCCTCATGGACCAGGTGGTGCGCGGTCTCGAGGCCGAAGGGAGCCCTCTTCTCTTCGCCCCGAAGAGCCCCGAGGAATTGCGTCGCGCCGCCGGGGAGCGCGGCCGCTCGAGGGTCCCTGAGATCCTCGAGAAGGGAGGACGCTGGCCGGAGACGCGCGTCTTCGTGGCGAGTGACATGGTGTACTTCCTCTACTTCGACGCCGCGGGTGTGATGAAGGACTACACCTGCGTCAGCCGCTGAGCGACGGCCGGCCTGGCCGCGTGTGCTAGGCTTCGGCCGTGCTTGACTTGGTGCTCCTGCTCCTCGCGGCCACGCACCCGGCGGAAGGGCATCCCCTCTTCTACTGGGGAGCGCGCCCGCCGGTCGTCACCGCGGATCCTCCCGCCGAGAAGAGCGTCGAGGCTCAAGTCGTCGAGGTCCACGCGGCCGTGGATTCCGGCGGCCTCGTGCTTCGCTTCTCCTTCGACCGCGGTGTGGCCGAGGCCCTGTATCTCCCCGGCGGAGAGCCGGTCTCGGGGCGCCTGCGCGCGTCCCTCTACATCGACGCCGACGACGATCGCGGAACCGGCCTCGACGCGGGCGGGAGCGACCTCAGGACGGGAGCCGACGATCGCGTCGACATCGGCTCGGTCTCGCTGGGCGAAGATGCGGAGGAGCAGCGGCCGGCCAGCGTCCTGGTCGCCGCGACCGTCTATTCGCTGACGCGGGAGGGACGTCGCCGCACGCTCTGGCGAGGCGACGACGAGTCGGCACCTCGCCGAGTGTCGGCCCACGGGGAGTGGGTGGAGGTTCGTTTGCCGCCCGAGGCCCTGACACCCCGGCCGCGCGCGCGCCTCATCCTCGTCACGCCCGACGGACCGAAGGATGGGCGCCTGGTCTCGAGCCCGGGGCCCTGACAGGGCCGAAGCGCTCAGGCCTGCGAATACTCCTGCGACACTTCGAGGGGGCGACGCAGCATGCCGTAGCGCTTCATCTTCTCGTGGAGCGTCGTCGGGAGCAGGCCCAGGGCAGCGGCAGCCCGGCGCTGGTTTCCCGCTGATTCCATGAGGGCCATTTCGATGAGGCGACGTTCGTAGTCGTCCACGAGGCTTTTCAAGTTCATCGGCAACTCCTCATTGCGGGCGCTCGCGTCGTTCGTCCCCGGGGAAGGCCGACTCGTCCCAGAAACCACGACCTGCAAGCTCGCGAGCCCTTGTCACAATAAGACGCCTGTTGCGGCCGAAAGGTTCGCGGAGTTGTGAGCTCCGCCGCTGTGCGCTCGCGGACACTGGGCGGAAACGGACACTCCGACGCGTCCCTCGACGGCGGGGAGCGCTAGTGTCCGGGGGTCGGGTTCATCTCGCCCGCCTCGATGCGCACGGGGAGCCGGTTCTGTTTCGGCGGGAGGGGGCACGTCGCGAAAGGCGTGAAGGCGCAGGGCGGGCTGTAGGCCTTGTTGAAGTCGAGGACCACCTGTCCGTCCTTCGGCATGTCCGCGTAGACGAAGCGACCGGCGCCGTAGGTCTCCTTGGGGGCCGTTTCGTCGCGGAAGATGATGAACAGCTCCTTGTCCCCCGGCTCTTCGATGACGGGATCGAGGCGCACCTCCTGGCCGTTCAGCGTGAAGACGAGGTAACCCGGCCGCGGCATGTCGCTCACCTGGCCGAGCACGTTCGGAACCTGGATGATCGTGGGCGCCGGGACGAAGCGAGCCGTGATCCGATAGGCCTCCTTGACGGGGAACCAACGAAGGCCGGTGAAGGCCTTCCGCTGCGCGCTCTGCATGTCCTTCAGGCGGATCCCGTACCGCCCGCCGCGCTCGATCACCTGCATCGTCAGGGAGCCCACCTGAAGGAGCTGCTCTTCCTTGCTCGTCTCCGCGCGCAGCGTCCCGGTCGCGGCCGGCTTCCCTCCCATCGTGCCCGCGACGCCGGCCTCGAGCTGGAAGCGCGTTTCACCGGCGTGGAAGGTGAAGACGCCGGCGCGGCCCGGGGCCGATGCGGGCAGGACGATGTCGTTGGCCTTGTCGCTGCCGAAGCGGTTGTCTCCTTCCTTCAGCCAGAAGAGCCCCGCCACCGTGAGCCACCCGCCGTCGGCCTTGAGGCGCGTCTCGCGAGTCGTCCGCCAGGTCTGGATGTCGGCCTCGTAGCCCGGCGTGGCGGCGAGGCCGGCGGAAAGCGAGCACAGGGAGAGGGCTGTCGCGAGGGCCGTGCGGATCGCTGCGTGTACCACGGCCCAGGATATCATCGACACCATGACCCCCGGCACAGGCCCCGGTCGCCCGTGATCATCGGCGAGCGCGCCCGCCGCCCCGACGCGCCCGACAAGGCGAAAGGGGCGGCCCGCTTCGTGCGGGACCTCTCCCTCGGCGCCGGCCTCGAGGCGGGCGTGCTCCGCTCCCCCCATCCGCACGCCCGCATCCTCGAGGTCGACGTCTCGCGGGCGCGGAGCGTGGCGGGGGTGCGCGCCGTGCTCACGGCGAAGGACGTGCCCGGCAAGAACCTGCTGCCGCTGGTGCAGTCCGACTGGCCCGCGCTGGCCGGAGAGTACGTGCGCCACGTCGGGGAGGGCGTAGCGCTGGTCGCGGCCGACGGCCCCGAGGCGCTGGCGGCGGGGCTTCGAGCCATCCACGTGGAGTACGAGCCCCTCGAGGCCCTCCTCGACATGGAGCAGGCCCTCGTGACCGGCGAGGTCATGACCCAGTGGAGAGGTCCGTCGGGGCGAGGCGGCCGTGGCGCTCTCGCGCACCGACCTCCTGGTCGTGGACGGGGTCTATCGCACCGCGGCCCAGGCCCATGCTGCCCTCGAGCCGAATGGCGTGATCGCCCAGCCCGACGGCGCCGGCGGCATGCTCATCCACGGCGCGCTCGAGAGCCCTTTCCTCGTGCGTCAAGCGGTCGCCACGGTGCTCGGCTGCAACTCCAACCGCGTCCGCGTGGCCCAGACGGTGACGGGCGGCGGCTTCGGCGGGAAGGAGGAGCCGGCGATGGCCGTCGCGGCCCAGGCGGCTCTCCTCGCGTCGGCCACGGGGCGCCCGGTACGGCTCTTCCTGTCGCGACGCGAGGACCTGACCGCGACCTCGAGGCGCCATCCGGCCCGCGTCCGCATCCGCGTCGGGGCCACCCGCGAGGGGCATCTCATCGGCGCCGAGGTGGACGTCCTCCTCGACGGAGGGGCCTACGCCACGCTCTCCCCGCTGGTTCTCTTCGAGAGCGCCGTTCATGCGTGCGGGCCCTATCGCGTTCCCAACGTTCGCGTCGACGCCAAGGTCGTGCGGACGCACTCGCTTCCGTCGGGGGCGTTCCGCGGCTCGGGCGCCGTCCCCGTCGCCTTCGCCTTCGAGAGCCAGATGGACCTCCTGGCCGAGCGCCTCGGGCAGGATCCCTTCGAGCTGCGGCGCAAGAACGCCCTCGGGCGTGGGGGACGAGACGATCACCGGCCAGAAGCTCGACGCCAGCGTCGGGCTTCGCGAGGTGCTGGAGAAGGTCGAGGAGTCCTCCGAGTGGGTCGTCGAGACGCGCGGCGTTCGCGAAGGACAGCGGGAGCGGTGCGCCGCGGCATCGGTGTCGCGGCGAGCTACAACGGTGTCGGAATCGGACCCCTGGGCAAGCACCTGCAGCCCGCCGCCGGAGCCAGCGTCGTCGTCGCGGCCGATGGAAGCGTCACGGTCTCGGTCGGGCGCCACCGACACGGGCCAGGGGGAGGCCACGGCCCTGGGGCAGATCGCCGCGGAGAGCCTCCGGTGTCCCGTCGAGCTGGTGCGAGTGCTCCTGGCCGACACGGCCCTCGTGGCCGACGGCGGGCCTTCCTGCGGAAGCCGGGCGACGATGGTGGCGGGGAAGGCGGTTCAGGACGCCGCCGAGCAGGTGCGCGCCGCCATCGACGCCGCGGTCGCGGAGAGCGGCCTCGGTTGGAAGGACGCCGTCGCGCTCTGCGCCCAGAGGCGCATCGGCCTGGCGGCCCACGGGTGGTCGGCGCCTCCCGAGGCGGTCGTTCGATCTCGCCGGCGGACAGGGGGAGGCGTACCCGGCCTACACGTTCTCCGCCTGCGTGGCCGAGGTGGAGGTCGACACCTCCACGGGCGAGACGCGTGTGACGCGAGTCACCTCGGGGCACGACTTGGGCCGTGTCGTCAACCCGTCCTCCGCCGAGGGGTGCGTGGAAGGGGGGGTCGTGCTCGGGATCGGGCTCGCGCTCTTCGAGGGACACACGGCCCACGACGGTTCCGTCCAGAAGGACGATCTCTCCCGCTACGTCCTTCCGACCTCTCTCGACGCCCCCGAGGTCCAGGCCATACTCGTGGAGCATCCTCATCCTCTGGGACCCGCGGGGGCCAAGGGTCTGTCCGACGCTCCACCCATCGCCGTGGCACCCGCGGTGACGGCCGCCATCGCGAGCGCCGTCGGGGCGCGAATCGCGGACCTGCCCGCCACACCGGAGCGCGTCTTCTTCGCCCTGCGCGCGGCCGGGGAGGCGACGCCCTAGTGGCCGAGCCCATCGACGTCGGCTTCACCCTCAACCGGAGGGCCCAGCGACTTCGTGTGCGGTCCGACCGGCGGCTTCTCGACGTTCTCCGGGACGACCTGGGTCTCACCGGCGCCAAGGAGGGGTGCGGCACCGGAGAGTGCGGGAGCTGCACGGTTCTTCTCGACGGCCGCGCGTGAACGCCTGCCTCGTCATGGCCTATCAGGCCGATGGCGCCTCGATCGAGACCGTCGAAGGGCTCGCCGCCGGTGAGAAGCTCCATCCCCTCCAGGAAGCCCTCGTCGAGAGAGGCGCGATCCACTGCGGGGCCTGCTCGCCCGGGATGATCCTCGCGGCCAAGGCGCTCCTCGACGAGAACCCGAAGGCCGGCGCACAGGAGATCCGCGAAGCCATCTCCGGGAACCTCTGTCGCTGCACCGGGTACGGCCGGATCGTCAAGGCGCTGGCACGCGGTGCCGGAGCCGGTACCGGTCAGCCCCACCGGCCTGCGGCGCGCTCCTCGGGAATCGCCCCGGCGTATTTCCGCCCCCGTTCCCTGGAGGAGGCCCTCGAGATCCTCGCGCAGCGCGCCGGCGAGGTCCGGGCCGTGGCCGGAGGCACGAATGTCATGGTCGCCGTTCGTGAGGGTCGCGTCGACGCCGGCGTCCTTTTCGACGTCACCGCGGTGCCGGAGATGCAGGGAATCGAGGAACGCGCCGACGGCCTCTGGCTCGGGGCCCTGACCACCCATGCCGAGGTGGCGGCGTCGCCCCTCGTCGAGAAGGGAGCGCCCGCCCTGCGCGCGGCCTGCGCCTCGGCGTCGGCTCCACAGATTCGGAACCGCGCGACCCTCGGAGGAAGCCTGGCGAGCGCCGCGCCCTCGGCGGACGCCGTCGTCGCTCTCGTGGCCTCGGACGCGATCCTGGAGATCGTGTCCGTGTCCGCCCGCCGGGAGCTGTCGGCGGCGGAACTCGCCACCGGTCCCGGCGAGACGCTCCTGGCCCCCGACGAGCTCATCGTCGGCATCCGCGTTCCGCGGCGTGACGCCGTGCGGGGCGCCTTCGTCCGCCTGGGTCAGCGGCGGGGGCCGTCGGTGGCGAAGGTCTCGGTGGCCGTCGCCATGACGTTCCAGGACGGTCGACCGGATTGGGTGCGCGTCGCCCTCGGCGGGGCGGCCCCCACGGTTCTCCGCGCCGTCGAGACCGAGAAAGCCCTGGCCGCCGGGGGGTATGACGCTCTCCAGAAGGGCAAGGAAGCCGTGCGTGCCGAGGTGAGGCCCCTCGACGATTTCCGCACGAGCCGGGAATACCGCCGGGAGATGGCGGTCGTCCTTCTGGAGCGCGCGGTGCGGGCTCTCGCCGACGGTTAGTCGTCCCAGCGACAGGAGGAGGCTCATGAGCGGTCGTGTCCGTCGGATCGCACTCGTCGCCCTCGCCGTCTCGTCGGTCGCTCCTCGGAGCCGGGCCGCCGACGCCGACGGCCTCGTCGCCGCGCTGCTCGGAGACACCCCGCTCGTCCGCGACCTCGAGTCGCTGACCGACGAGATCGGTGGGCGGCCCACCGGGTCGGCGCAGAACCGCAAAGCCGTCGAGTGGGGTCTCCTCCGCTTCCGGGACGCCGGCGTCGCGGCCCGGCGGGAGCCCTTCACGATGCCCGCCCTGTGGCTGGAGCGCTCGGCCCGAGGCTCGATCTCCGGGGATGCGGCTTTCATCGCCCATGTCGTGGCGATGCCTTTCTCCACGGCGACGCCGAGCGGAGGCTCCTCCGCGCCCCTGGTGGACGGTGGGGGCGGAACCGATGCGGACTTCACGCGGCTCGGCGCGTCGGCGCGCGGGGCGTTCATCCTCGTCGAGACGAAGGAGCTGACGGACCTGGACGCCCTCTTCAAGGAATACTTCGAAGCCGCGGAGATCGAGAAGCGCGCCTTCGGCGCGGGTGCTTTCGGAATCGCCTACATGGGCTCCCGGGCGAGCGGCGCCCTGTACCGCCACAACGCCTCCCTCGGCGAGAAGAACAAGCGTCCGCTGCTCATCATGGGTCGCGAAGATGCCCAGCGCGCCCTGCGCCTCCTCCGGGGAGGCAAGCGCCTCGTCCTCAAGGCGGAGATCGACCTGGAGGCCGGCGGCCCGTACACCGCCGAGAACGTGGTGGCGGAGATCCGCGGCGGGGAGAGGCCCGACGAGATCGTCCTCGTGGGCGCCCATCTCGACTCGTGGGACCTCGGCACCGGAGCCCTGGACAACGGGTGCAACGCGGCCGTCGTCATCGACCTCGCCCGGCAGTTCCAGGCCCTGGGTCTCCGGCCGCGCCGCACCGTGCGCTTCGTCCTGTGGAACGGCGAGGAGCAGATGATGCTCGGCTCCTGGGGGTACGTGAAGACCCACGCGGCGGAGCTGGACAAGCACGTCGTGACCCTGACAGCGGACATCGGCTCCGGTCGCGTCGTCGGGTTCTATACCGGCGGTCGCAAGGATCTCGTGCCCGCCGTCGACAAGGCCCTGGCGTCGGTCGCGGGGCTCGGCCCGTTCACCCACGTCGAGGAGCCCGTGGTGGGAACCGACAACTACGACTTCATGCTCGAGGGGGTAGCCAACCTGGTGGCGAACCAGGAGCCGGCCAACTACGGCCCGAACTACCACGCCCGCTCCGACACCTTCGACAAGGTGGACTCGCAGCAGCTCCGTTTGAACGCCGCGATCCTCGGCGCCGCGGTGTACGGGTTGGCCCAGGCCGACGTCGCCTGGAGGCGCCAGTCGCGCGCCGAGGTGGAGGCGCTCGTCGAGGGAACCAGCCTCAAGAGCCAGATGGTGTCCTTCGGGCTCTACGACGACTGGCTCTCGGGTGCGCGGGGACGAAGGAAGTGACCACACGGAAGGAGGAAGGCATGCGCCCGGCCACTAGTTCAGGAGATCGCGCCCTTCGGCGGTGGGAAGGGAAACGCCCAGCACACCGGCCAGGGTGGGGGCCACGTCCCGCATGTCGATGCGGCCGAGAACCCGCCCGGCGGCGATGTGCGGTCCCGAGATGAGGAACGCCCCGTCCATCTCGTGGTGGGCCGCGAGAAACCCGTGGGTGCCCGAGAGCGGGACGACGCGCACGATCGGCCCCGCGTCCAGGGCCGCGCCGATGCGGGTGTCGGGCTTCACGCCGACGACGAACGCCGCCGCGGGGAAGCCCCCCGCCCGGCGCGCATCGTCGCCGGAGAGGATGCTCTCGATGGGGCTGTCGGGGGCCTTCGCCAGGCCGCGAAGGACCGCCGCGACGGCCGTTCGTGTCTCGCCGTCCGCCGGATCCCTCAGGACGATGGCGGCCGACCCTCCGCAGTTCCAGATGGAGACCTTCCAGGGGGCCGCCCGCCCCTCGTCGTACACGTGCGCCCTGCGGAGCGCCTCCCCCAGCTCGAGCTCGCGGGTCGTCGGAGCGAAGCCATGGTCCGAGACCACGGCGACGAAGGCCCTGCCACCTCCGCCCTCTTCAGCCGCGGCTCGGACCTGACCCACGAGCCCGTCGAGCTCCTCCAGGGCGGTCCATGTCGCGAGGCTCATGGGGCCGCCTCGGTGCTGCTCCTCGTCCAGGCCGGAGAAGTAGCACAGGTGCAGCCGCGGCCTCTTCTTCCGGAGGAGGTAGGCGTTGAAGGCGGCGCGGCGCCTGTCCTCCGGGACGCCGTAGGCGTACCCCGACGGATACGGGCCGACGGATCTTTCGACCTCCGCGAGAAGGCCCGGCGTCGAGAGGGCCCGCCCGAGCTTGGCGTCGTCGGGCGCGTCGGGGACGTCGGTGCGCCAGTACTGGGCGATGTTGAAGGTGATGCGCGCGCCGACCGTCACCGGCCAGTCCACGTTGGAGGTCACCATCCCCGCCCCACCCGCGGCGTCCCACAGCGTGGGGACCTTGATGTCCTCGGCGTACCAGTACCAGCCGTCATGGTTGCGGCCGAGGGGGTCGAAGGTCGTGTTGGCGACGATGCCGTGGCGGCCGGGGGATACCCCCGTGACCAGCGTCGTGTGGCTCGGATACGTGACGGTGGGGAGGACGCCGGCCACGCCCGTGGCGTGCGCCCCCTCGGCCAGCAATCGGCGCAGGTGGGGGATCCTCAGGCCGTGCGTATCGGCGTCGAGGACGTAGTCGGGCCGGAGACCGTCGATGGAGATGACCACGAGCGGCGGCGGCGGCGGCCGTGTCGCGGCCAGGACGCCCAGGGTGGAGGCCAGGACCACCACGAGGGCCGCGGTCGGCTTCCTCATCCTCCCGAACGATAGGCCGGAGCAATGACCCGTTCGTGACCTTGATGCGATCGTCCGGTGATGGCTAGACTTGGGCTCATGCCGGTCCTCGCCGACCCCTCCGGCTGGTTTACCCTTCAGCTCCCCGACGGCTGGGAATCGGAGACCGAGGACTGCGTCACCACTCTGCGGGGACCCCTCGACCTTGGCGTCGTCTTCGTCTCCGGAGGGCGCCACGCCGGGGGCCGGCAGGCCAGCTTCGGCGGCGCCGATTTCCTGATCCGCTTCCTGACGTCCATCGGCGTGGGGGTCCAAGAGAGCGAGGTTCTGTCGACCGCGGGCGCCGGATGCCGGATCTACAGCTACGAGCAAGCCGGTGACGGCCAGCTCTGGCGCTACTGGTCGATCACCGACGACGAGACCGCCCTGTTGATCTCGTACACCTGCCCCGCCGAGGACGGCGGGCGCGAGGTCGACGACGTCGACGGGATCATCGAATCCGTCCGACTCTTCCACTCCACGACCGTCCACTGAGGGACCCATGGTGACCTACGCCGACGTGACCGACGCCGTTCGCCGCCTCGAGGGCGTCGCCCACCGGACGCCGGTGGCGACCTCGCGCACGCTGGACGAGCGGCTGGGCGCGTCAATCTTCCTGAAGTGCGAGAACCTCCAGAGGGGAGGCGCCTTCAAGTTCCGGGGCGCCTACAACGCGATCGCGAGCCTCACGGACGCGGAGCGGCGCCGCGGCGTCCTCGCGTTCTCGTCGGGGAACCACGGCCAGGCGGTGGCCCTGGTGGCCCGCATTCTCGGCGCAGACGCCACCATCGTGATGCCGAACGATGCGCCGGAGGTCAAGCGGCGAGCCGTCGAGGGCTATGGCGCCCGGGTCGTCTCCTACGATCCGGCCACCCAGGATCGCGGGGAAGTGGCCGAGGCGCTGCGCCGCGACGGGGAGCTGGCACTCGTTCCGCCCTTCGACCACCCGCGGGTCATCGCCGGCCAGGGAACGGCGGCGCGCGAGCTGCTCGACGAAGCGGGAACACTGGATCTGCTCCTGGTGCCTTGTGGAGGCGGGGGGCTCCTCTCGGGATCGGCGATCGCCACGAAAGCGGTGCAGCCCGGCTGCCGGGTCGTCGGCGTCGAACCGGAGCTGGGGGACGACGCCACACGCTCGTTTCGCACGGGCACGTTGCAGACCGTGAGCCACCCGCGGACGATCGCCGACGGCGCACGGACGCCGTCCCTGGGAACGCTGACGTTCCCCATCGTCCGTCACCTCGTGGACGACATGGTCACGGTCTCCGACGCCGACCTCGTGCACACGATGCGCTTCTGCTGGGAGCGCCTGAAGCTCGTGGTCGAGCCAACGGGAGCCCTGGGCCTCGCGGCGGCCTACCGCGGCAAGATCGACGTCGCCGGGAAGAGGGTCGGCGTGCTGCTCTCGGGCGGCAACGTGGATCTCGTTGCCGCCCTCGAGCTGTTTCGCTCTACGCCGGACGCGTGACGGACGCCTGGTCAGTCAAGGCTCCCGCGGGCCGAGGCGAGGCGCTCGATCGGGGTCAGCGGCCGTTGATCGTGATGCCGCCCCCGCTGGAGCGGGCGCGCAGCACCGCGCCGCCGCCGTGGAGCTTGCCGTGGAAGCTGTCCCCCGAGATCTTCCCCTGCACCGTCACGGGGATGTCGCAGTGGACCGAGCCGCTCGAGGTGCTGGCGTCGAGGTCGATGTTGGCCGCCGGGTCCACGGTGGCCACGATGCCGCCCCCCGAGGAGTCGAGGTCTCCGCCCTTCGAGTTGCCGGCCGCGAAGACCACCCGGACGGGGCCGCCCGAGCTGCTCGCCTTCACCCGGCCCCCGGCCTCCTGGATCTCCACGCCGCCGCCGCTGCTGCTCGCCTCGATGTCCCCCGAGACCGTCTTGAGGGTGACGGACCCGCCGCTGCTCTCGGCGTAGGCGGTGCCGGTGACGCTCTCGGCGCGTACGCCGCCCCCGGAGCTCTCCACGTGGAGGCCCCCCTGGATGCCGCGCACGTCGACGCCGCCCCCGCTGCTCGAGAGCCCCACGTCGCCGCGCACATCGGCCACCTTGATGCCCCCTCCCGAGCTGCTGGCCTTGACGCCGGCCTCGAGGGCCGAGACGTCGATGCCACCCCCCGAGCTGTCGAGGTCCACCGGGGTCGCGCGGGGCACGTCCACCGTGATCTGCGCGTTCCCCCGAAACTGTCGGAACCAGGTCTTGAGGCCCTTGTCCTTGGGCTCGGCCGTGACCTTGAGCTGGCCTCCCGTCTGCTCGAACCGGAAGTCGAAATGCTCGGCGATATCCTCGCGGTCGGAGGTGACGACGATCGAGGCCTGGCGCCCCTCGACACCGCGGACGGTGACTCCGCCGACCGCCGAGGAGAGGACGAGCCGGTCTCCGGGGGCCAGCGTGAACTGTTTCTCCAGGCGGAAGGGCGCGGCCCAGGCCGGTGCGACCAAGAAGAGGGCAACGGCCAAGGTGGCATAGAGGGACCGGGGATGAGCGGGCATGGGACGACCTCCTTTTCCGCTAGGACGGCAGCGGGGGGCCGAAGGTTGCATTTTCTTGGGGCGGGCGTCGCCCCCGCGCTACTTCGCGGCCGGAGCGTCGGACGAGGAGAACACCGAGTCCGCCACGGCGGCCGGAGCGTCGAGGACCGGGAAGTAGATGCGCGTCCCGTCCTTGGGGCTGACCTTGTCGTTGGACAGCATCACCTTGCCGTATCGCTGCCAGTTCTTCCAGACGAAGGGGACCGCGGGAGGCTTCTCCCCCTGGAGGACGAACTCCCACCTGTCCATGAGGTGGGTGTTCCGGTTGATGAACGCCGTGTAGTGGTCCTTCGGCGTCAGCCCCACGCCGTCGAACGTGAGGGCGACCTTGTCGTAGGTCGCGCCGCCCTCCGTGGCCTCGCCGTCGAGCCTCAACGTGACGCCGGGGTCCTTCATCTTGTAGGGCATGATGAGCCAGTAGGTGTCGTTGACCCACGTCCCATAGGCCTCGTCCAGATACTTCTTCGCGTCGGCGCCCTCGAGCTTCCTCCCCTTCAGGTAGACCGTTCCTTCCTTCGTCGTGACGTTCATGAGGACGACGTACGGATCGCCGGCCTTGGTCTTGGCCTCGAGGCGGTAGCGTCCGGTCCATTTGTCCCAGGTGTGGGCGCGGCTCACGATCGTCCGGCCAGCGTGCTCGACCGCGAAGTCGAAGCGGAGGAAGCGGGTCCCGTTCCAGGCGTCCTTGCCCCCCATGGCGGCCATCGTCTGATCGGCCACCGCCACGGCCTTGGGGTCGGATTCCGCGTGGCCTTGGAGGGGGGCGCCGAGGAACAGCATTCCTGCGATGAGAGCGAACGACGTCGGAGACTGGATCCTCTTCATGAGCGGCCCCTTCCCCTCGCTATTTCGACGATTTCAGGACGAGCGCGCCCGCCTTGACGCCCCGGTTGAGGGCTTCGAGGACGTCGGCCGGGCTCACCTTTCCGTAGTACCACTCACCCGCCGAGAGGGCCTCGGCCGCCACGGCGTCGTAGACCTCGAGGGCGCTCCTCTTGCCGTCGGCGAAGTTGAAGGCTTCGAACTGCATCGTGGCGTGGAGCCCTTCGACGCTCTTGACCTTGTCGAGGGCGTCCACCGCGGCCTGGGCCTCACCCGCGGGGGCGAAGACCTGGCCCGCCATGGCCTTCTCGTCCTTGGTCAGCTCCAGGTTGGCCGGGTTCTTTCCCGCCACGCCCATGTAGGCTCGTTCCACGGCATTCAGGTCGTCTCCCTCGGTGCCCTCGATCCGCGACGAGGCCTGGGCCACGACTTCGGCGGCGCGCCCCTTGGCCGCCGGGCGCCTTATCGACGCCAGGGCCCCCAGCTCCTTGAGGTGGGACTGATGGACCAGGTTGCGCGCGGCCCGGTACGCCCGGTCCCGGTCGGCCGGCGCCGCGCCGACGACGTGGGCTATGGCCGTGGCGACGTCGCCTTCGATCCGCGCGCGCGCGCGGGCGCCCACGTAGGCCGCCAGGGCCGCCTCCTCGTCCTCTCCCGTGTTCGCGAAGAAGAGGCTCACCGCCGCCACGACGACGGCGTTCCGCTGGAGCTGCGTGGCGTCCACGTTCTCGAGGTCGTCGCCCGTGGAGTGGATGTACTCGTCGGGCCAGTTGATGAGGGCGGTCGCGGGGACGCCGATCCGCGCCGGCGTGAAGGCGTGGTGGTCCGAATGGGCGAAGTACGGAACCATGCGGGCGTGGAACGGCTCGCGGGACCCCTTGACCGACGTGATCTCGCGGGAGAAGGGTGCCGGAACCTTGGTGCCTCGCATCGTCAGGAGGTCCGTGTTCCCGTCCCGCACGAGCGTCGAGCACGCTCTCCATGACGTCGTCGAGGGCGCTCGGCAGGCTCCACGGCGACCGCGAGGCGTACTGGACGCGCCCGCCCCAGCTCTGGCGCGCCGCGACCATGTCCTGCTGGATGTCGAGGAGCATCTTCCGCGGCTCCTTCGGGTTCTCGCGGAAGTACTGGGGCTCGCTGGCCAGCTCGTTGGTCCACCAGAAGCGGATGTCGCGCCGCGGACGCGGGATCTTGCCGTCCTTGATGAGGCGCGTGAGGGAGCGGCCGATCTCGAGGAGGCTGGCGCAGCCGCTGCCGTCGTCGTTGGCCGACGTCATCTCCTCCTGGGCGTGGGCCGTCAGGACGATCTGCTGGTCGTGGATCTCGGTGCCGTGGATCCAGCCCTCGACGAGGGCCTGCTCGGGCTGTGGCGGGATAGACCGCTTCGATGTCGATCTTCACCTTGTAGGGCTTGTCGGCCGACGTCAGGCGCACCCGCAAGGCCCGCCCCTTGCGCGCCGAGATCATGACGGCGAAGGTCGAGGGCGTGCCGTCCTTCACGCCCGCCACGTCCTTGGCCTCGTAGGGAAGTCGTCCCCAGGCCACCTGGTCGGGTGCGTCGAAGGCGTCGGCCCGGTTCGACGCGTACGAGAGCACCCCCAGGGCCCCGCGGCGCCACACCGCCTCCTCGTGGACCTTCGCCAAGGACCCCTCGGCGAGCACGATCTTCCCCTTCACGTCCTTGCCGGCGTAGTCGCCCTCGACCAGGCCGCGCCCCACGTCGACGAGCTCGGCCGTCACGTGGGTCGTCCGGCTCTGGTCGGCGATGGAGACGGCGACGTTCGCGTAGGCCGCGAGCTTTCGCTCCTCGGGCTCCACGAGCCAGGCCTCTCCGAACGTGCAGGACCAGCCATGGCCGTCCCACTTCTGGCGGATCAGCTTCACGTCCTCGAGGCCGGCCGCGGCCGCGGCTCCGCGGATCCATTCGGCCGCGGCGAAGAAGTCGCGGCTGCCGTCGGTGCGGTGAAAGTGGGTGAGGTGCCGGATGTCCTCGAAGCCGCGGTCCCCCGAGATCTCGTTGACGAGGTCGTGGAAGAGGGGTTCGGGGACGAAGGGCGACGTCTGGGCGAAGGCCGATGCGGCGGTGGCGAGGACCGGTGCCACCAGGATGACGAGGCGTGTCTTCAACGAAGAACCCCCTTGATGATGCCGCCGAAGCAGGACGCAGTATACCCCCGTGCTCGCGAGGCGTTCACCGGGGGCCTGGAGCCCCGCGGATGACCGTGTCAGGATGGGCGCGATGAGTCTCCCGGCGTTCGGTCCCCTGTTCCGGCGCCACCTGTGGGCCGGCATCGGCTTCCTCGCCCTCCTCACGACGACCCGATCGGCGTCGGTGACGGGCTGGGACGACTCCTTCTACGTCGCGCAGCTCACGTCGGCCGTCGCGGATCGGGATCTGCTTCTCCAGAACGACCTCGTCGCGTTCCCACGACCGGTCGCGGACCGGGTCCGGTCGGTCACCACGATCCTCGACTCCGGCGCCGTCCACAACACGTTCAGCGTGGGCTTCGCCGTGATCCACGGCGCCTACGCGTGGCCGTTCCTGGTCCTGCGGGACTGGACGGAGGGCGAGGGACTTCGACGGCTCCTCTCGGTCGGCTCCCTGGCTCTCCTCGTGCTCACCACCCTTTCCACCGTGCGACTCTGCGAGCGCTGGGGATTCGCCCCCGGCGTCTCGCGCCTTGCGACGGGATTGGCCCTCGCCTCCGGACCCTTGGCGCTCTTCGGGACCCGGTCCTACCTGAACTCCCACCTCGCGAGCGCCCTCCTGGCCTCTCTCGTGCTGCTGGCCGCGCTCAACGTCTTCCAGGCGGGCTCGCGCCAGGATGCCTTCGTCGCCGGCCTGACGTCCGGTCTTCTCGTGATCAACCGGTGGCAGGACGCGGTCCTGCTCCTGGCGCTGGTGCCGGTCCTCCTGGCGTCGATGGTCCCCATGCCGGGGATCAAGCGCCCGACTCCGGGGGTGCTGGCGATCGCAGGCCTGGCCTTCGTGTCGGTCGCTTCTCTACAGCTTCTCGCGTGGCGCGCCCAGTTCTCGACCTGGTTCCTCGTACCCCAGGGCGCGGGCTACATGCAGTGGCTGACGCCCCACACGATTCCCCTGCTGCTCAGCCCGTATCACGGCCTGCTGCCCTGGGCCCCCGGCCTGGCCCTCGGCCTGGCCCTGGCGTCGTTCCCGGCGGCGTCCTCCGAGAACGCCGTCGTCCGCTCGATGCGCCTCGGTCTCTTCCCGATGCTTCTGCTCTTCTTCTACCTCTCGGCGGCGCCCCGCGACTGGTGGGGGGGCGACTCCTACGGGCCGAGGCGTCTCGCGACGCTGGTTCCGATCGCCGCCCTGGGACTCGGCGTCCTTCTCGAGCGCCTCCGGCCCGCAGCTCGAGCCCTGGCCTCCGGCGCCCTGCTGCTCTGGGCCGTCGTGACCGTGAGCGCCTACATGTCGGGCTTCGACGACCTGTGGCTTCTCGCCTTCGGTGGGCCCGGTCCCTTCAACCCCCAGCCCGCCTCGTCCTACGCCGGTGTTCACTGGATCGACCGCTGGGGACCCCTTCATGCCTTGAAGCCGGGGTTCACGTTCAGCGACAAGCCGCACAACATCGACAGGCTCGTCGGGGCGATCGTCTGCGCGGTGCTCGTCGTGTTCCTGACGTGGCTGTGGACGCGCTGTCGCCACGAGCCCCGCGTCCGCCGCGCCGCCTTGGCCCTGGCGGGGGTGTGGATCGTCATGTGCAACCTCTGGCTGGGGCTCGTCGTCCCCTCGAACGCGGAGTGGAATCGTCGGTGGCTCGCGGTCGTGCGGGGCATGCCGGAACCGGAGGAGGGGCCGCCCTTTCCCCGCGGGCTCACGGAAGCGGCGCATCTGGTGGGCGCGGTGCGCGCCCTCGAGGCAGGAGACGAGGCGGCTTTCCAGGGGCACTGGGGAGCGCTGCGAAACGGCCCGGTCGGCCTTTCCGAAGAAGAGGTCAGGGCGCAGTCGCCGCGCCGCCCGTCTTCGGTCCCTACTTCCTGAACAGGGCCGCGCGCCGGCGTTGCTCCCCCTCGAGGGCGCGGACGATGGCGGGGTCGAACTGGGTGCCCGCGGCGGCCTGGACTTCCGCCAGGACGCTCTCCGGAGCGCGGTCGGGATCGCTGGTCGATATCGCGTCGTAGGCGTCGGCCACGGCCAGGACGCGCGCGCCGAAGGGGATGGCTTCTCCCTTCAGGCCGCGGGGATAGCCGAAGCCGTCCCACCGCTCGTGGTGGGCCTCGATGATCCGGGGCAGCTCCTTCCACGGGGAGAGCGGCGACACGAGCTGCACGCCCAGCGTGACGTGCTGCTGGATCTGCCGCCGCTGCTCCGCCGTCAGCTCGCTCGGCGTTCGGAGGAGCGCCGGGTCCAACCCGACCTTGCCGACGTCGTGAAGGAGCGCCGCGAAGTGGACGTGGAGCTGCTCGTCGGCGCTCCGTCCGAGGCCGGCGGTGATCATGTCCGCGGTGGCGGCGACGGAGCGGGCGTGCATCGGGTAACGCGGCTCGGCCTTTTCGAGAAACGACACCAGCAGCTCGACGGTGTGGGCGAAGGAGTCGAGGGAGCGCTCGCGGGCGAGGGCGCTCTCGAGGGCCACCGCGGCCACTCGGGCCAGGCGCGCAAGGTCCGCCTGGTCGCGCGATCGGAAGCCACCCTCCTTTCCCGCGAGAAGGAGGGCGCCCCGAAGCGCGCCGGAGTGGAGCGGCAGCGCCAGAAGCCCCGGCAGCGTGGTCTTGAGCAGGTCGACACGGGCCGAGTACCCGTCCTCTTCGACGGCGTTGACGGCGACCAGAGGCTCTCCCTGCTCGGCCACACGGAGGGCGAGGCCCTCTCCGGCGGCCAAGTGCACTCCCTGCAGGTTCTCGGCGCCGTCTCCCGCGCAGATCTCCACCAGCCTGCCGGTGGCCGAGACGCTCTCCAGCAGGAGGAGCCGCCCCGCATCCGCGCCGGCAAGTCCCTGCGCGGCCGAGAGGATGGACTCGAGAAGCTGCGGGAGGCCCGAGCCATCCTGGAGCGACCCCGTGATCTGATCGAGCGCGGCCGCCATGGGGGACAGGCCGGCAACGCCCAGTGCCACGGGGGTGCGCGCCGAGACCGTGGGCGTGGGGTGGGGGGGGCGGGTCTCGGCGAAGAGCGTGTCCTGCGGAAGGCCGCGCGCCTCCTGGAGCGCCTCCGCGAAGGCGCGGGCGGTGGGGTAGCGTTCCCCCGCGTCCTTGGCGAGGGCCTTGCGCAGGACGGGAACGAGGGACTCCGGCAAGGCGGTCGTCCCCTCGAGGGGCGGCGGCTGGTGCACCTGGAGGTAGAGGGTGGCCATGGAGTTGGCGCCGACGAAGGGGAGATGGCCGGTGAAGAGCTCGAAGACCACGATGCCCAGGGCGTAGACGTCGCTCGTGAAGCCGACGCGCTCGCCCCGCGCCTGCTCGGGGCTCATGTACTCCGGCGTCCCGATGATGATGCCCGTGGCCGTGGTCGCGCTCCCCCACTCCTTGGAGATGCCGAAGTCCATGATCCGCACCACGGCCCGCGAGTCGAGCATGATGTTGGGGGCTTTCAGGTCGCGGTGGACGATCCCGACGTCGTGGATCGCCTGCAGCCCCGCCGCGATCTCGAGGGCCACGTCGTAGGCCCCGTCCTGCATCAGGCCTCCCTGGGCCCGCACGACGCTCCCCAGGTCGCTCCCCGCGATGAACTCCATGGAGATGAAGCGGATCTCGCCGTCCTGTCCGTAGTCGTACATGCGGCAGACGTTGCGGTGGGTGATCTTTCGCGCCAGGCGGATCTCGGCCTGGAAGCGCCACGCCATCTCCGCGTCGCGCGCCACCTCGGGGCGCAGCACCTTGAGGGCGATCGTGTCTTCGAGCACGCGGTCGTACGCCTTGTAGACGGTCCCCATGCCGCCGGTCCCAAGGGCACGTTGCACCTCGTAGCGGGACGCCACGACCATCCCGTTGGCGAGCGTGCCCTTCAACAGCTGACCGCACTTCGGGCATTCCCGGGCGCCGTCCTCGAGGGCGGTCTGGCACGTGGGGCAGTTCATCGTCGCGAGTGGCCGAGCATACTACGGGTGGCCGGCGGAAGAGCTCAAGGGCCGGGCCATGAGACACTTGAAGCGATGAAGACCGCCCTCTTTCTCGTAGCGACCTCCCTCGTGGCAGCCTCCACCGCGGCGCCAGCCCGGGCCGACGGAGCCCCTTTCGCCTATCCTCCTTCGTTCCTCCAGAGCCACTCCATACCGCCCGAGTTCACCGACCCCGACTGGACGCGGGGCGTGCAGAAGGCTCGAGGCGCTCTACGAGGGCTTCCTGCTTCGGGGGGAGCCCATCGACCGCAGCGTCGTGGCGCTCAACTACGTCACCACCTACAACAACAGCGTGGCCGTGAAGGTGGGCGTCGACGAGTCGTGGAGGGCGATCCGTGGCGCCATCGACGGGGCCCGGCAATCCATCGACATCACGATGATCGGTTGGCAGGTGGACGAGCTCGTGCCCATCCACAAGGCCGAGACCTTCGGCTTCGACCTGATCGACGAGCTGTGCGCCGCCGCCCGCCGGGGCGTCAGCGTCAACGTGGCCGTCAACGACATGTGGTTCAAGCAGCACGGCTGGTACCTGACGGGCGGCTTCGACCGGCACTTCGACAACGCCATCTCGAGCGGGCGGTGCCAGGACGCGAGCGGCAAGAAGCTGCGCTACGTGCGAGGGATCGCCTGGCACAACGGCATCGAACCCATCGGCCGGTACGACCATCGGAAGGTCTGGATCGTGGACGGCGACGTCGCGTACGTCGGCGGCTATACCGTCAGCGACGAGATGCGAGACAACATGTACGACATCGAGTGGGAGCTGCGGGGACCCGTCGTCTCGCAGCTCCAGGCCAACTTCATGCTCTCCATGGGCTACCAGAAGGCGCCCCTGGCCGACTTTCCTTCCTGCGCCTCGGACCTGTCGAAGGCGCGGTGCGCGGGGTTGGGTGCCGAGGCGGTTCGGACCGTGCTGGACGCCTACTTCCCCTCGCGGTCCTTCGAGGGGGACGGCTACTCACGCGACGTCACCATCGTCCAGAACAACCCGCTGCTGTCGGGCCAGGCCCCCCTCGGGGCCACGCGCCTCTATCGCTACCTGATCAGCTCCGCTCGCGACCATCTGGAGCTGTCCTCGCCATTCTTCACGTCCGACGAGATCTACCAGCGCGTCCAGAACAGCTACAGCTTCAGCGGCTGCCAGCTCAAGGTGGACGTGCTGTTCCCCGAGAGGCCCGAGCACATGCTGATCTGGGGGAAGAAGGCGAGGCAGAAGCTCCGGCATCTGGTCGCTCGCGCCGAGGACATCAAGAAGACCGTGTGCGGCGGCCAGGGGGAGGACGTCGTCGTGAAGGCCTTCAGCGGCGACGGCGCCTGTGCGGCCAACGGCAAGGAGGGCCGCCTCCACGGCAAGGTGGTCCTGACCGACGACTACGTGACGGTCGGGAGCACCAACCTCGACGGCGTCTCGCTGCAGCGGGATCTCGAGCTGAACGTCGTCTCCTCGGACAAGGACCTGATCCGCACCGTGAACGAGCGCTTCTTCCGCGTGGGCGGCGCCGAGAGTTGCGGCCACACCCTCATGTTCGACAAGGACGAAGCCGAGCCCATCCGTTCCCAGGCACTCGGGCAGCACGTGCGGGAGGTGGGCCGAGACGCGGTCAGCCCCGATCCGCCCGCAGCCGTCGGCGGTTCGTCGGCTTCGTCGCAGTGACGGGATAGCCTACGGCAGCGAGCCCAGGCCCAGACGGAGCGGGCCGTCGTCGGTGTCGATGGCGACGTCGGTGGACTGGACCTCGCGCAGGACGCCGTCGGTGAGGCGGTCCCCGGCGCGAAACGCGTGGAGCGCTCCGGTCGGCGTGTACGCGAAGGCCGACCAGGTGTCGCCCGACGAGGCCAGGGCCGCGAGGTCGAACTCCTGCACCGTGAGGTCCTGGGCGCGCAGGACGAGCTGCGGGTCGGGCAGCGCCCGGGCCACCGGCACCAGGGTCTCGTCGCTCCCACCGCGGCGCTCCAGGAAGCGATGATCTTCCTCGATACGCTCGGTCAGGCCGGCGGCCGCGAGGATCGCCGAGCGAAGGGTCATCAGAGGGACGTCTTTCGCCCAGAGGCTCACGCGTCCCAGGAACCCGGGAGGTCCGAGCGCCGCCAGGCTCGGGTCGGCGTCGGTCATCACCGCGAGGACGTCGCGAACCTCCGCTCGCTTCAGCTCGAACGTCGCCGGAGGTCCTGCGGGAGGCGCCTCGCTCGGTGCCGGCGAAGGCTTGCCCTTCGCGGGCGGGGCGGCCTTCTTGGGCTCGGCCGTGGCGTTGCGAAGGAGCGAGACGCGGCGGATCAAGGCGGGGTCGGACACCCGCAGATCGGATGCCTTGGCCAGTGAGGCGAGCGCCTCCTCCAGGGTCACGCGGTTCAGCTCGACGCTGACGCGCCCCACGACGTCGCCGTCCACCAGGAACCCCTGTCCCGTCAGGACGTGGATCACGGAAAAGACGTCGGCCAGGTCCATGTCGCGGAGGCGCAGCGAAAGCGGGCCCTGGCCCGGCGTCTTGGTGGCCGGGCCCTTGACGACCACGGTCCGCACGCTGTCGCGATCCACCTTGCAGGGCGCGTCGTCTTGTTCGAAGGGGTCCTCGGTGGGGAGGGGAAGCTCGGCGTCCGGGCCGACGACCGGGCTCTTGCCGCGCACCTCGAAACGAAGGCAGGCTCCCTGCCGCGCCATCACGAAGTCCGACACGCGCAGGAAGCCGCGCTCGAAGCGTGACTCGAGGGCGCGGATCGGCCCCTCGCCGACCGTGAGGCCCCGCACCGTGAAGTCGTCGCCCAGCGAGGCGTGGCTCAGGACCACCGGTCGGTCGCGGATGATCGCCGCCAGCTCCGAGAGGAAGAGGCGCGGGTTGCGGCGCGTGCGGCGCAGCGACGCGATGGTGTCCGACTTCGCCATGGCCAGCGCCATGTCGCGGACGTAGGCGTCCGCCTGGACGCGGGTCGTTCCGGTGATGCGGGACCGCGTCCCCTCGGGGGGCGGCGGCAGCGGGGCGCGCACCGGGCGGTAGGGGAGATGCAGGACCGCCGTCAGCTTCACCACGCGGTCCGGCGTGTCGTTGATGGAGAGCGTCTCGACGTCGATGGGTCGCACCGAGAGGGCGACCTGCCGGAAGAACCGGTCGACGTCGGCGTATCGGCCCACGGCCGAAAGGTCGACGACGACGTCGGCTTTCGGCGTGGTCGCCTCGGCGGGGGGTCGAGCCAGCGAGTCCACCGCCGAGAGCTTGGCGCCCTCGGCCATCTCCCGGATCAGGCCCGCGTCCGCCGTCGGATTGGGTCCGTCGGGGAGGATGCGGCGCAGCGTCTCGAGGCGACGGTCCAGAAGCAGGCGCTCGTCGGGAAAGGGGCGGGGCGCCGTGGCCACCGCGGCGACCAGGAGGGCTAGAAGCATGACCGCGAGCATCTTAACCCACCGCACGCGGAGCCACCGCTCGGGACGAGCTCGGTCTCTTCAATGATGAAAATGGAATCCAGTTTCAATTTAACTTGACACCGGCCCAAGGCGACAGTAGTCTCCCCTATATGAAAATGAAATCCACTTTCATAGTTGGCGCCCTGGTCGCGGTGGGCCTGCTCGGTGCCCCCGCCGCTCGTGCCCAGGAGGTGTCCCGGGAGGAGATGCAGAAGGCCATCGCGGCCCTGCAAGCGGAGGTCGCCCGGCTGAAAGCCGACGGCGCCGCCGGCGACCGCCTGGTCGAGGTCGAGAGGCGCATCGACCTCCTGGCCGCCGAGATCGAGAAGGCACGCACGGGCGGTGCCACCGAGAGCGAGGCGCCGCCCAAGGGGCAGCCGGGGCTCGGCCCCGCGGCCTCGAAGATCTACGGCAAGGCGAAGGGCGTCTCGATCGGCGGCTACGGCGAGATCGTCTACGACCATCCCTCCTCGACGCAGCAGGACGGCGCGCCGTCGGGTCTCGAGCCGCGAGTCGACGTGCTCCGCTACGTCACCTACCTCGGCTACAAGTTCAGCGACAAGATCCTGCTCAACTCCGAGATCGAGTTCGAGCATGCGAGCTCGGGCGAGGGCGCCGAGGAGAGGGGCGAGGTCTCGGTTGAGTTCGCCTATCTCGAGTTCCGCCCGTGGAAGACCGTCGGGTTCCGGGCGGGAGAGGTGCTGCTGCCCCTGGGCTTCCTGAACGAGCTCCACGAGCCGCCGATCTTCCACGGCGCCCGGCGCAACGAGGTCGAGCAGCAGATCATCCCGAGCACGTGGCCGGAGAACGGCGTCGGTGTGTTCGGCCAGTCCGGGCCCTTCCAGTGGCGCGGGTACTTCGTGGCGGGGCTAAACAGCGCCGGCTTCGCGAGCGAGGGGATCGGCGAGGGGAAGCAGGAAGGCTCCCAGAGCCTGGCCCACGACCTCGGCCTGACGGGGCGCATCGACTTCACGGGCGTCTTGGGACTGCTCCTCGGCGCGAGCGTCTACACGGGCGAGTCCGGACAAGGAGCCACGGTGGACGGCCAGCCCATCGGGGCGCGCGTCACGCTCTTCGACCTGCACGCCCAGTACGAGCACCGCGGGTTCCAGGCACGCGCTCTCTACGCGCACTCCACGGTCGACGACGTGGCGCTGATCAACGCCCAGAACGGCCTGAGCGGCGACGAGTCGGTCGGCCTAGCGGCAGTACGGATGGTACGTTCAAGCGGCGTACGACGTGATGACGCTGAAGCCGGCCGGGCAGTGGGCCGTAATCCCCTTCCTGCGCTACGAGCAGCTCAACCCGCAGGACCGCGTGCCGGCGGGGTTCGAGAAGGACCCGTCCCTGGACCAGAAAGTGTTGTCGGCGGGCGTGGGCGTGAAGCCGCTCCCCAACGTCGTGATCAAGACCGACTACCAGTGGCTCTCGAACAAGGCGCAGACGGGATCCAACGCCTTCAACCTCTCCGTCGGCTACCTGTTCTGATCGGCCTCTGTGAGAGTCAGCGCGGGACGGGGTACTTCGCGAGCTTGCGCTGGAGCGAGCGGCGGTGGAGGCCGAGGAGTCGCGCGGCCTTGGAGACGTTGCCGCCGCAGTCCGAAAGCACGCGGTTGATGTGCTCCCACTCGACGCGGGCGAGAGAGGGGACGGCGCGGTCCTCGGCCGAGCTGGACGGCGCGGCCGCGGCAGATTCGGCGCGACCGAAGGCCGCGAGGACGTCGTCGACGTCCGCCGGCTTCGTCAGGTAGTGGGCCGCGCCGAGACGGACCGCCTCGACCGCCGTGGCGATGCTGCCGTAGCCGGTCAGCACGACGACCACGGTGGTGGGATCGAGGGCCTTCACCTCGCGGACGACGTCGAGGCCGGAGACCCCAGGCATGCGGAGGTCGACGAGGACGTATTCGGGCGTCTCCTGGCGCGCCTGACGCAGGGCGTCGTCGCCAGTGGCAGCCTCGCGCGTCTCGTAGCCGCGCTCGCGCAGGGCTAGGGCCAGACGGCCGCGGAGGACCGGGTCGTCCTCGACGACCAGGACCGACCGGGCGAGCTCCTCCTTCACGACGCCGTCGGAGCGGGAAGCTCGAGGGCCGCCGCCGTACCCCGTCCGGGAGACGACTCGATGACCAGGCGGCCGCCGAGCCCCTCGGCCAGCGTCCGTGCGAGGAAGAGGCCGAGCCCCATCCCGGCTCCCGGGGGCTTCGTGGACACGAACGGCTCCCCGAGCCGCGCGAGCAGCTCGGGGGCGATGCCCGGGCCGGCGTCCTTCACCACGAGCCGGATCCGGCCCCCTTCCGCCAGCGCGCTCAGGGTGACGCGCTGATCCGCGCCGGTGGCGTCAAGGGCATTCTTCAGCAGGCTTCCCACGGCCCGGCCGAGGGCCTGCCGCGGTCCGAGGATCTCCACCGGCGCGAACCCTCCCACGACGTCGACCCGCGCGGCCTGCTCGGTCGAGAGGGCCGCGAGGCCCTCGGCCATGAGGCTGCTCAGCGGGACGCGCACCGTGTCCTCACCCGCGTTCTCGCCGGCGCGAGCCGCCATCTCGTCCAGGATCCGCCGGCAGCGCTGGAGCTCCGAACGGATGAGCCGCGCGTCCTCGAGCAGCGGCCCGGCGCTATCCGGGGGCAGTCGCTCGAGAGCGCGCTCGATCTCCCGCGACGCCACGGCGATCGTTCCCAGGGGCGTGCCCAGCTCATGGGCGGCCCCCGCGGCCAGCGTCGTGAGAGACGCCAGCCGCTCGTTGCGCGCAGCGCGCTCGCGAACCTCGGCGATCTCCGCGTCCCGCGTCTCGATGGCCCTCGACAGCTTCACCACGAAGTAGGCGGTGAGGCCGGTGGCGACGCAGAAGGCCCACCACATCCCCTGCAGATGGAGCGAGAGCCCCGCGTTGTCGTGATGGCCGCGGGCCAGGTCGAGGGGAACGGCTGCGAAGAACAGGACGCGCGTAGGACGCCACCGCCAGGGCCGCCAGGAGCCAGGTCCAGCGCGCCCCGAGGATCACGGCGGCGAGGGTGATGTGGACGAGGTAGAGGATGCTGAACGGGTTCAGCGGGCCGCCGGTCAGGTGGAGCATGGCCGTGAGCAGCACCGTGTCGAGGGCGAGGAGGCCGCCGGCAAGTCGGTCGTCGGCGCCGCGGCGCCGCAGCCATCCGATCGCCGCCAGGTTGGTGGCCGCCGTCACCGCAACGAGCGCCACGAGCGGAACGATCGGGACCGCCAGGCCGAGGACGAAGCGCGCGACCGAGACCGTGACGAGCTGTCCCGCCACGGCTCCCCACCGGAGCCGCGTCAGCCACGGTAGGCCGACGGCCGCGCGAGGCGTCGCGGCTACCGGGATCGGGGGGAGGCCCGTCGCCATCCGCCGATTATCCCCCGTTGGAGCTCAGCGCCGGAAGAGGTACGTGATCCCCACGTTGGCGACCGCGTGCTCTTCCTGGGTGCCGTAGAGGTCCTTCACGATCGGGATCTGGACGGCCGCGCGCAGCACCACGCCCTTGCCCAGGCTCACGAGCAGCCGCGGCGTCACGTAGAGGAGGGTTCCGCCCGTGTCGCCGTCGATCGTGCCTTCAGCGTCGACCGTGTCGCGCTTCGCGTGGCGGCCGTTCAGCTCGACGACGCCGTCCACCCGTGAGCCCAGCTTGTGCTCGTAGGCGACGTTGCCCAGGATCGTGCGTCCATACCGGTAGCCGAAGTCGTTCTCGCCGGGATGCCGGTACTGCGCCGAGGCGAAGAGGGCCGAATTCTTGTTGAAGAGGTAGAGCCAGGAGACGCCGCCGAAGAGGTCGGTGGACCCCGTGCCCGGCTGCGCGTGCTCGTCGAGGCGCTCGCCGTCCGGCGTCGCGCTTGTCGTTCTGGCCCCAGGCGGTCTTCACGCCTCCGATGAGGGAGAGAGAGGAGCGCCGCCCCAGCCCCCCGCGGAACGGTGAGGACCAGAGACGGAGCTGCGCGTAGACCTCGGGGTCGGACAGGCCGCTCGCTGGTCGTGGGGTCGCTCGGCCACGCCCTCCTCGGTGGCCACGAGGTTGCGGTGGCTGAAGGGGATGCGTCCCGTCACGGCGAGGCGGTCGTTGAAGCCGTAGGAGAGGAGCGCCGTGAATCGGTTCTCCACGACGCCCTCGGCCTCCTCGGCTGGATCCCCCTGCGACTTGTCGAAGCGCTCCCAGTCGAATGCCGCGCGGAAGCCCTCGGCGTGGTAGCTGTCGCTTCCGAGGGCGTTGAACGTCGGGTCGCCGCAGCGGCAGATGGAGCAGGCCGACGCCGGCCTGGCGCAGCACGCGAACAGGACGGCCGCCACGATGGAACCCAGAACCCGATGCAGCGTCATGACCGCGAGACTAACAAACGGATCGCGCCGCCGGAATGCGGCACGTTGTCGCAGGGCCGATCAGGGCTTCTTGCGCGGCGTGGCGGGCACGGCCAGAGCCTCCCCCAGCTCACGGCTGCGTCGCGTGGCCACCTCCACGGCGTCCATCAGCGTCGTCCGGAGACCTCCCGCCTCGAGGACGTGCAGCCCTGCGATGGCGGTCCCGCCGGGGGACGTGACCATGTCCTTGAGACGGCCGGGATGCTCCCCGGTCTCGATCAGCAGCTTGGCCGACCCGAAGACCGTCTGGGCGCCCAGCGCCTGGGCGTGGTGGCGTGACAGCCCGACCTTGACGCCGGCGTCGGACAGGGCCTCGATGATCAGGAAGATGTAGGCGGGCCCGCTTCCCGAGAGGCCGGTGATGGCGTCCAGATGGTACTCGTCGAGGATGATCGTCGTCCCGACCGAGTCGAAGATCCGCTTGGCGATGGCGAGGTCGGCCGCCGTCGCGTGCCCGCCCGCCCGACACTGCCGTCGCTCCCGCGCCCACGAGGGCCGGTGTGTTCGGCATGCTCCGCACGATCCGTGCCTTGGGCAGCTTGCCTTCGATCGCGGCGATGGGAATGCCCGCGGCGATGCTGATCACCAGCGCCCCCGCCTTCACGTCTTCCTGGATCTCCGCCAGGACCTTGGGCATCACCTGGGGCTTCACCGCGAGGATCAGGATGTCGGCTCGGCCAGCGGCTTCACGGTTGTCGGTCGTGACGCCGATCCCGTACCGGCGCGTCAGCTCCTCTCCGCGCTCCGAGCGCGGGTGGCTGCCGATGACCTGCGCCGGAGCCACGATCCCCGAGTGCACGAGGCCCCGGATGAGCGCCTCCGCCATGTTGCCGACGCCGACGACGCCAACCGTCCCCGTGAGCATGTCCATGACGCGGGCAGCGTAGGGAGCGCCGGCGGCGAAGTCAAGGCACGGGCCGCGGCGATTCTTGCCCGCCGCCAGGGGGTGGGATAACCTCGCGACGGCCTTCACCATGAGCGACTCCGCCTCTCCCGTCCCGCAGGTCGTCGACGCCCAGTGGCTCTACAGCTTCTGGTACCCGGCCCTGCGCAGCAGCGAGGTGCAAGGGCGCGGGGACTGCCACGACACTGCTCCTCGACGTGCCGCTCCTCGTGGGGCGGACGGCCTCGGGCGAAGCCTTCGCCATGCGCGACAGCTGTCCGCATCGGGGGATCCCGCTGTCGTACGGCCAGTTCGACGGCCAGCGCGTCGAGTGTCCCTACCACGGCTGGTGCTTCGACGCCGTCTCGGGCCAGTGCCGCGAGATTCCGTCTCTGACCCCCGACTCGAAGCTGAAGGTCGACCGCATCTACGCCACGAGCTTCCCGTGCCGCGAAGCCGACGGGTTCTTCTGGGTCTTCCTCCCCGACGGCCCGCGACCGTCGGGTACGGCGAGGAGACATCCAGACGCCACCGGTTCCCCGCGTTCCCACCTTCAGCGACCGCTACGTCCTGACCCACCTCGCCGCCGACCTCCCGTGCAGCATCGACCACGGCATCATCGGCCTCATGGATCCCGCCCACGGCCCCTTCGTCCACCAGTCGTGGTGGTGGCGCACCCGCCACAGCATCCACGAGAAGGAGAAGCGCTTCGAGCCCATCGAGAACGGGCTTCCGCATGAGCGCCCACACGCCGTCTTCGAACAGCGCTCCGTACAAACTCATGCGCTGGTCCGGCATGAAGCCCGGCGACCGCCTCGAGACCACCATCGACTTCGTCCTCCCCAACATGCGCGTCGAGGTGGTGCGCTGCGGTGACGCGTGGTTCTCGACCCTCACGACGGTCACACCCCTGACCCCCACCCACTGCCGCATCGACGTCCGAGCCGCATGGAACCTGTTCCTCTGGGCCAAGCCCCTGGTCCTGCCCATCGGCCGCTACTTCGGCAAGAAATTCATCCGCCAGGACCAGCGCACCATGGAACAACAGGCGGAGGGGCTGAAGCACAACCCCAGCCTCATGCTCATCGACGACGCCGACCGCCCCGCCAAGTGGTACTTCCAACTGAAGCAGGCGCTCCTCGATGCACGCCGAGCGGGCACGCCGATGAAGCACCCGATCCCGGGGCCCGTCACGCTGCGTTGGCGGAGCTAAGCGCCTCCCCCAAATGCTAGAATGAAGACTGAAACGAGATCGGTCATGACCACGGACCGGATAGCGATCGACGCTGAGGTGATGCAGGGAAAGCCCGTGGTCCGCGGGACTCGAATCACGGTCGACCTGATCCTGCGCAAGCTGAGCGAGGGTGCCACGGAGGTAGACCTCCTCGACGCCTATCCCAACCTCACGGCCGATGACATCCGCACCGCACTCGCTTACGCGGCGGACGCGGTCTCCCACAAGGAGATCGCATTGACGGGTCCTACGAACGCACCTCGACCCTGAACGGTTGCCCAAATGTCTCCCAGGCTCAGCGACCGGCAGCGCTACCTCGACCTCGCGGAACAACTGGCCGCGTCAACCGATCCCGCGGAGCAACGCCGCCTCAAAGAGAGACTCGCGCGCCTGACATTCGGCCGTTCGGCGTAGCATCCGGCTCGACAAGTCCTCGGTTTCCTTCCCCCGACTCTGCAAGGGGAATGACCCGATCTGGCCTCGGGATGGCTTATCCTTTGCCCATCGAGGGGGCCCATGAGCGACCGTTCGCGGATCGAATGGACAGACGCGACGTGGAACCCTGTACGCGGCTGCACGAAGATCTCGCCTGGTTGCGCACACTGCTACGCCGAGACGTTCGCCGAGCGCTTCCGCGGCGTTCCGGGACACCCCTACGAGCAGGGCTTCGATCTCCGGCTTGTCCCGCACAAGCTCGAGGAGCCCCTCCGATGGCGTCGGTCGCGAATGATCTTTGTCAACTCCATGAGCGACTTGTTCCACAAGGACGTGCCAGATGACTACGTCGTTCGGGTCGCTCGAATCATGGAGGCGGCGCCGTGGCATGTGTTCCAAGTCCTGACCAAGCGCGCCGACAGGCTGCGGGATCTTCTGCGGACCAAACTCGCCTTCGCCGCCGGGTTGTCACACGTGTGGTGGGGCACGAGCGTTGAAGACCGCAAACATGGGCTGCCGCGGATCGCAGCGATCCAGGCGGCGCCTGCGCGTGTGCGATTTCTCTCGATCGAGCCGCTCCTCGAGGCCCTCGGACCGCTAGACCTCAGCGGCGTCGCCTGGGTGATTGTGGGTGGCGAGAGTGGTCCTGGTGCCCGGCCGATCGCGGCCGCATGGGTCCGAGATGTTCGCGACCAGTGCTTGCGGGCGCGCGTCCCCTTCTTCTTCAAGCAGTGGGGTGGAGTGCGCAAGAAGCGAAACGGCCGCGAACTGGATGGCCGCACTTGGAATGAGCTGCCACCTCGCGACTCCTTGACTCTCGCGTTGGTCTAAGCGTGGCAGCGAGGTGCGGTTTCGGCGGGGAGACCAAGCCCAACGGCAACTGCGCGCTTCCCGCGCCTGATGATGGACTCCCGGTGCAGTGTGTTGGCTCGTGGAGTCACGAGAAACACGACATCCTGCGACGCTACCTAACGGCGTCGGGTGGTCCACGCCGCCGGTACCTTCCACCGGCTCAGGGTGGCGCCGCATTTGTGGATCTCTTCGCCGGCCTCGGCCGCGCACGCATCCGGACGACCGGTGTGCTCGAGGACGGAAGTCCGCTTCTCGCCTTGAAGCAGCCAATCGGCTTCACGCGGCTTGTGCTCTCCGAGCTTGACCCGGAGAACGTCAACGCTCTGCAAAGTCGAGTAGCGGGTGCCCAGGTGCCAGTGTCCATCGTGAACGGTGACTGCAACGCGCGCATCGCCGAAATAGCCGCGGCGATCCCAGAGTGGGGCCTGAACGTCGCGCTCGTCGATCCTTATGGGCTTGAGGGCCTGTGCTTCGAGACGATCTCGGCGCTCGCTCGGCTCAAGCGGATGGACCTCGTCGTGTTCTTTCCGGTGGGAGAGATCAAGCGGAATCTTGAGCGGAATCGCGGTACCTATACTGCACTGCTCGATCGAGCGCTCGGTACGGACGAGTGGCAGGCGATCGTCAAGAGAACGGGCGACACCCTTCAACTTGTCGAGGTCTTCCGACGCCAGCTCCAGAAGCGCTTCGGGTACACAACTGCCTTCGTCAGGACGGCGCCGATTAAGAACGACAAGAACGTGCCCTTGTACCATCTGGTATTCGCCTCGAAACATCCGCTTGGCGACAAGCTCTGGCAGAGCATCACAAAGCGCACTGGCGCGGGCCAGGGCAACCTCTTCTAACCAAGCACCTGAGCGTGTCGCAGCGTTGTCCGCTTGATGGCTGGGACCCGGCTACCTCCGGCACCCCTATGCCCTTCGGCTGAGGAGAGCGAGAAGGGTCTCGCCCCCGAGCAATAGGCTCGCGATGGAGAGGTGGGTGACCTGGACGGGGCGTGGGAGCGCGAGGTAGGCCAAGGTGACTCCCGCGGCCACCTGGGCAAGTGCGAGTCCGGCCACAGCGAACGTAGCGCGCCGAAGCGGAAGAGGGGCCACAGCGCGCACTCGCCACGCGAGCCAGATCGCGATCGCCAGGACCACAAGCGCTAGGTTACGGTGGGCCATGTCGGGCCAGCCGACTGAGGCGAGTAGGTCGGAGCGGGGGAGCGCCAGGGTTGCGGCGTGGGCGTCGATGGCGCCGCGGACCTGGGTGCCTAGGGCGACTTGGAGGAGGCTCAGGCCGATGAGCACCGTGGCCGCCCTGGAAGTGACGGAATCGACGGGGCGAGTCGCAATTCGCGCACCTTCCGCCTCGAAGAAGGAGTGGGCCGTGGCGTAGAGCAAGAGGCTCACGATCACGAGGGCCACGATCAGGTGGACGGTGACGACCCAGGGGGCGAGGTTGTGGGCGACGACGCGGCCGCCGAGCCAGCCCTGGAAGCCGACGCCGAAGAAGGCGGCCACGACCGGCCAAAGGATTCGGGGCGAGCGACGGTGGCGCGCGATCGCCGCTACCAGCGTGCCGAAGATCAGGAAGCCCGTGGCCACGCCCAGCAGGCGGTTCGTGTATTCGGTCCACGTGAGGGCGGCGTTGAAGCGGGCGGGGTCGAAGGCCGCGGGGAGCTGGTCGGCGCTCGTCGGCGGGATCCAGAGGCCGAAGCACTTGGGCCAGTCGGGGCAGCCCATGCCAGCGCCCGAGGCGCGGACCAGGCCGCCCACGAGGATGAGCAGGTACGTGGTCGCGGTGGTGGCGAGAGCGAGCTTCTGGAAGCCGTCGAGGCGCCTGCTAGCCATCCACGAGACCGGGGAAGCCGAGCCACTTGCGGACGTAGGCCATCTGGCCGACGTGGTAGGACTCGTGGAAGGCCGCGAAGTTGATGGCACCGCGCACCGTCTTGTCGGGGATGGGAAGACGGCTTGGAGAGGGCGCGGCCAGGGCGGCCTCGTCCAGCTCGTCGAGGTGCTTCATTAAAGCTGTCGACGCGAGGGTCCAGGCCGAACGGATGTCGGCGACGTCCGGATACCCTTTGGGGGCCGCCGTATCCTTCACGCCTTTCGCGAAGATGTCGGGCCAGGGCGGGTCGAGGTGGGCGCCGAGAGCCCGGGCCACTCCGGTGCGGGAGTACGCGAGGTGCCCGGCGATCCAGACGATCGGGTTCGACACGTCTGCGGGTCGGGCGAAGAGGGCGTTCTGGTCGAGGCCGTCGAGCGCCTTGTCGTAGAGGAACCCCGTGACGCCGAAGAGCTGGACCGTGACGGCGATCGACGAGTGCATCGGACCTCCCGGGTCGGGATTCTATCCGCTTGACAGAGCGCGCCCTCGCGGTCAGACTCCGCTCGTGAACTTGAAATTCATTTTCATATTGATCGGGGGCCTGGGCGCCGAGATGGCGGCGGCGCCCCTGGGCGCCGAGGTGGTCCTCACCGAGGCGGTCGCCCTCGCTCGAGCGTTCCCGGGCCTCGTCCCCGAGAAGAAGATGTTGTACCTGACCACCGCACAGGTCTCGGCCGTGGAGAAGGCCGCCCGTTCCAAGATGCCGTCGGCAGTCGTCACGACGTTCGCGGCGCGGTCGGACGCCGGGGACGCGGGCCACGCCATCCTCGACACGCAGGTCGTGCGGACGATGCCCGAGACCGTGATGACCGTGGTGGCCCCCGACGGGAGGTTGCGGATGGCCCTCGTCCTCCAGTTCGGCGAGCCCCCCGACTACCTGCCGCAGGACGGGTGGCTGAAGACACTCGAGGGGAAAGACCTCGACGACGACCTCTGGCCCGGCCGCGGCGTCCGTCGCGTGACCGGGGCGACGCTCACCGTCCAGGCCCTGACGGAGGCGGTGCGCCGTTCCCTCGCGGTCGATGCGATCGTTCTCCGGGGGAAGCCATGAGGTACATGCAGGAGGGGGGCTTCCAGAACAACCCGCTGATGCGCCTGACGCTGGCGTTCACCCTCGTCCTTCTCCTCGGCTTCTGGGCGACGAACCTCGGCATCTACTTCTCCCGGATGAGCCTCCGGCCGTCCTCGGTCGTGTCGTACTACAACGGCTCCGAGGAGGACTTCCGACCTCCGCGCTCGGCGGCCTCGATGCTCGAGACGACCCACATGCACCTGCCGATGATGGGGATGGTGCTCCTGTTCCTGACGCACCTCGTCATCTTCGTGCCCCTGGCCCGGGGCGTGAGGGTGGGGTTCATCGTGACGACGTTCGTGTCGGCGCTCCTCGAGGAGAGCTCCGGCTGGCTGGTCCGTTTCGTCAGCCCGTCGTTCGCGCTCCTGAAGGTCGTGGGGTTCGTCGGCCTGCAGGTCGCGATCCTCTTCCTGATCGTGGCGCTCGGCTCGTTTCTCGTGGCCGCAGCCCGCCGCCCCGCTCCCCAGTTGTAGACTCGCTCTCCATGAGCGGACGGCGGGAGCTCGGCGTCGCCGCCCTCGTCTCGATCCTGCTGCTGGGGCTGAACGTCGCCTTCGTCTCGGCCACCGTCGGGTTCGTCCACAAGCCGCGGAGGGTCCTGGAGACCGACCACTACCACTACATCGACATGGCGGAGGGCCCGCCGGGGAGGGCGGCGACCGAGAAGGGTCGCGAGGCACCGTTCTGCTATCGCGTACTGGCGCCGGGGCTGGTGTGGGCGCTCGGTGGAACGGGGATGGGGGTGAACGGCGCGTTCTACCTCGTCACGAACGTGTTCCTGTTCGCTGTTTCTGCTCGCTCTCCACGTCCTGCTGCGCCACGAAGGGGCGACGGTGGGCGAGGCCCTTCTCGGCCTCGCGCTCGTGGGCTTCGTCCCGGGCGCCGTGCGCTGGTACGAGTACCAGTACTGGATGCCGGATCCTCCTTGCCTGTTCTTCGTCACCCTCGGCGTGCTGTGGATTCGAAGGGGAAGGGAGATCCCGCTGCTCCTGCTCAGCGCCGTGGCGGTGCTGGCCCGCGAGACCTATCTCCTTCTCCTGCCCGTGGCCTTTCTCCATGCCTGGCGAACGGCGTCGCCGCGGCAGGCTGTTCTCCGGACGGCGCGGTTGGCGGCGGTCGCTTTGGGGACCCTCGCGCTGCTCCGAGTCACGATCGAGCCGTCGGGAGGCACCGGCTTCCTCGCCGCGGCTCGCGAGATGATTCCGTTCCGCGCGCGCCATCTGCTCGACGGCCAGGTCTACTGCGGCGACGCTCGGGACCTTCGGCGTCCTGTTCCCGCTGTGGTGGCTGCGTCCGGAGCGAGTTCTCGCGTTCCTGCGCCGGCGCCCCGAGGACGGGGCCCTAGTGGCGGCGGCCTACGCCTCGCTCGCCTTCGCCAACAACACCGATCGGCTCCTGGTCTACGCGCTCCCGGCCGTGGTGCCCGTCGCCCTGGCCGCGCTTCGGTCGATGGCGGGAGCCGGACGTCGATGGGGCGCCGTCGCCGCGACGGCGCTCGGGCTACAGGTGTTCTTCTACCTGGAGACGCCGTTTCACGAGCAGGGCATCAGCGTCTACCCGCCCACGGGCGTTGCGGTGGTCGTGGCGCTGTGCGTCTTCTGGCTCGGAGCCAGGGTGCTTTCGCGCGTAGAAGCGCGACGGGCTTAGTCGAAGCCGCGCTTGCGGCGGCGGATGTTCCGGCGGCTGCCCTTGTTCTTGAAGGGCCGGCCGCGGTCGTCCATCGGCACGAACTCGGAGAAGCTCGGAGCCGCGTTGTACGAAGGAGGGCCTCCACCGCCGGGGCGGAACGCGGGGCGGTAGGGAGCTCCCCCAGCTCCCGCGGGGCGGGGCGGGCGATTCTCGGCCTCGTTGACCCGCAGGGGACGACCCTTGAGGTCCTTTCCGTTCAGAAGCTCGATCGACTTCGCGGCGGCCTCGTCGCTCTCGAACTCCACGAAAGCGAAGCCGCGGGGCCTGCCCGTTTCGCGGTCGGTGGGGACCTTCGCGTCCACGACCTTGCCGGCGGCGCCGAACGCCTCTATGAGCTCCTCACGGGTGACGTCGAAGCTCAGGTTACCCACGAACACCTTGTTCGAAATGGCCGATTCTCCTCGTAACGATTCCACGGCCGCCCGTTGTCGCCTTCAGGGCCGACCGGAGAACGCTCCCCGGGGCGCGGCGGCCGGGGACCCTCGGGACTGTAGCAGAATGCGTGAGCCTGTCAAACGTACGGTGACGTTCCCGCTACAATGCCGGCTTGATGAAACGCCTGTATCGGCGCCTCCTGGGGCGTCTCTCTCCGGTCCTCCTTTCGGATACCGCGTTCGTCGAGAGGGCCTACCGGGAGGTCCTGGGCACGCGAGGCCGATCAGGACGGACTCGACTACTACCGGTCCCGTCTCCGCGACGGGGAGAGCCGGACGGCGGTCCTCCTGGGACTCGCGGCGTCGGAGGAGTTCGCCCGCCGCTTCGCGCGCCCCGCGCCTCGGCTTGCCGAGCCTTCGCGCTCTCCGTCCGGATCGCTACCGCCAGGAGATCGACCGGACGACGAGCCAGCCGATCTGGGTCTTCGAGGCCGAGGGGCCTCGGACCTCGACTGGCTCGAGTCCCAGATCCTCGAGAACGGGTACTACGAGCAGCCCGGCGTGTGGAACCTCGGCATCGACGTGGACAAGCGCGTCATGGCGGAGATCGTGGCCTCCTTCGCCCCCGAGCGCGCGCTGGAGCTCGGGTGCGCCGCCGGCGCCGTCCTCGAGTGCCTCCGCCTCGCGGGGATCCGGGCCGAGGGCGTCGAGATCAGCGCCCTCGCCGCCGACCAGGCGCCTCCCGACGGTCCGGTCGCTCATCCATCGCGGGGACCTGCTGGCGCTCGATCTCCGCGGCCGACTACGACGTCGTCTTCGGCCTGGACGTCTTCGAGCACCTGAACCCGAATCGCCTCGACGCCTACCTGGCACGCCTCGCGGCCCTCACGCGCATCGGCGGCTACGTCTTCTGCAACGTCCCGGCCTTCGGCGACGACCCCGTCTTCGGGACCGTCTTCCCTTTCTACGTCGAGAGCTGGCAGCAGGAAGCGGCAGCGGGGCGCCCCTTCTCGACGCTCCACGTCGACGACCTCGGGTACCCGCTTCACGGCCATCTCGTCTGGGCCGACAGCGCCTGGTGGGCCGGACGCTTCGAGTCTCACGGCCTGCGGCGCGAGACGCGATCTCGAGCGCGGCGCTCCACGCGAAGTACGACGGGTACATGGACAAGCGCTCCCGCGCGCGCAAGGCGTTCTACGTGTTCTCGAAGGGGGCGGATCCGGCGCGCACCGGCACGATCTTGGAGCGCATCCGCGCCACGCCGTCCAAAGCGCTGGAGGCGCCCGCGGTCGCGGGCCGATCGCGGTAAGATCCGCAGGTCCCCATGATCGTCGAAACCTTCCCCGTGGGTCTTCTCCAGTGCAACTGTACCGTCCTCGGGGATCCGGTCTCCAAACAGGCTCTCGTGGTCGACCCCGGGGACGAGGTCGAGAAGGTGCTGGCCGTTCTCACGAAGCACGGCCTCTCGTGCCGCGCGATCGTGAACACCCACACCCACATCGACCACGTGGGCGCCAACGACGAGCTGAAGCGCGCCACCGGCGCCCGCCTCATGCTCCACGAGGCGGACCTGCCCCTCTACGACAACCTTCGCGTGCAGGCCGAATGGCTGGGGGGCGTCGTCGCCCCGATTCGCGCCGATGTGGACGAGCACATCCACCAGGGGGACTCGGTGGCCGCCGGCGCCGTCGTGGCCCAGGTGCTCCACACGCCCGGCCACACGCCCGGGAGCCTTTGCTTCCACGTAGACGGCAGCGAGCCGCTCCTGCTGTCGGGGGACACGCTCTTCGCCGGGAGCATCGGCCGCACGGACCTGTGGGGAGGCGACTACGATCAGGAGATCGACTCGATCCGGAAGCGCCTCCTGCCCCTCGACGACCGCACGCGCGTGATCCCCGGCCACGGCGCCCCGACCACCATCGGCAACGAACGCCGTCGCAACCCCTTCCTTGTCTAGCTCTCCCCGGAGAAATCCCATGATCGGAAGACTGACCCTGGCCGTGTGTCTCGTCGCTCCCGTCACGACGCTCGGCCGACGAGTCCGTGGACCTGGCCACCATCGGCCGCATCCGCGACGAAGCGTTCCACCGCTCCCAGGTCATGGAGACGGCGGCCTACCTCTGTGACGTGATCGGGCCTCGGCTCACCAACTCGCCCGCGGCCCGCCGCGCCAACCAGTGGAGCCGCGAGCGCTTCGAGTCCTGGGGGCTCTCCGAACGCCCACCTCGAGAGCTTCGGGCCGGTAGGGCTCGGCTGGAGCTTCGACCGCGTCGCGGTCCACCTCGTGTCCCCGCTGACGGCGCCCCTCCTCGCCATCCCCAAGGCCTGGACCCCCGGGACGAACGGTCCGGTGCGCGCCAAGGCCGTCAAGATCAAGCTCCGCACCGAAGAGGACCTGACGGCGGCGAAGGGGAAGCTCGAGGGGAAGATCGTCCTCCTCGACGACGCCCGCGAGGTCAAGGGAGAGGACAAGCCGGTCCCTCACCCGCTACTCCGAGAAGGAGCTGGCCGACATCGGGCAGTTCGAGATGCCGGCGCCAGCGCAAGATCGAGGAGGAGCGCGCCGCCGAGAAGAAGCGCCGGGGCTTCCGCGGCAAGCTGAACCAGTTCCTGAGCGACGAGAAGGCTCTCGCGGCCATCGAGCCGTCCCGCGAGGAGGGCGTCGTGCGGGTCGAGGGCGGGCAGTCGATGAAGCCCGAGGATCCCAAGGGCGTGCCCGAGCCTCGTGATGCTGGCCGAGCACTACAACCGCCTCGTCCGCCTCCTCGATCGCGGCCTCGACGTGGAGCTGGAGGTCGACGTCCAGGCCCGCTTCCACGACGACGACCTCATGGGCTACAACACCGTGGCCGAGATCCCCGGCACCGACAAGAAGGCCGAGCTGGTCATGGCGGGCGCCCACATGGACTCGTGGCACGCGGGCACCGGAGCCACGGACAACGGAGCCGGCGTCGCCGTCGTGATGGAGGCGGCCCGCATCCTGAAGGCTCTCGGCGTCAAGCCGCGGCGGACGATCCGCTTCGCCCTCTGGACCGGCGAGGAGGAGTGGAAGCCCTCGGGATCGGAGTCGTACGTCAAGCAGCACTTCGCCGAGCGCGCAGCTTCGGAGGACCCGGAGGACAAGGACCTCGACCTGGACCTCCAGCACAAGCCGGGCAAGGTCACGCTGAAGCCCGACCACGCGCTGCTGCTCCGCGTACTTCAACCTCGACAACGGCACGGGCAAGATCCGCGGGATCTACGCCGAGGAGAACGCCGCCATCGCCCCGATCTTCGAGGCATGGCTCCGGCCCTTCGCCGACCTGGGGGCGACCACCGTGACCCAGCGGAAGACCGAGGACACCGACCACGAGCCGTTCAACGAGGTGGGCCTGCCGGGCTTCCAGTTCATCCAGGACGACGTCGAGTACTCGACGCGCACGTGGCACACGAACTTCGACGTCTACGACCGGCTGAAGCGCGACGACCTGATGCAGGCCTCGGCCATCATGGCCGCGTTCCTGTACGACGCCGCCATGCGCGACGAGAGGCTCCCGCGGAAGCCGATGCCGCAGTATCCTTGAGCATGACGTCCGAGCGCATCCCGGCCATCAAGGTCCTGCTCCTTCCCAAGGACACCAACGCCCTCGGGACGATCTTCGGCGGCGTGATCCTGTCTCACATCGACCTCGCCTCGGCGGTCGAGGCCCGGAAGATCGGCGCCCCACCGCTACGTCACCAAGGCGATGCGCGAGGTGGAGTTCCACGAGCCCGTCTTCCTGGGCGACATCGTGAACTTCTTCACCGAGACGGTCCGGGTCGGGCCGCACGTCGATCACGGTCAAGGTCAGCGTCGAGGCCGAGCGTTGGGGAGCGGGGCGGGGAGAGCGCGTGAAGGTGACCGAGGCGGAGGTCGTGCTCGTGGCCGTCGGCCCCGACGGACGACCGATCCCGATCCAGTCATGACGCAGGTCCACAAGGTCGTCTGCCCCCACGATTGTCCCGACACGTGCGTGATGACCGTGACGGTGGAGGGCGACCGAGCCGTGGACCTCGGAGGGGATCCCGATCACCGGTTCACGCAGGGCTTTCTCTGCGCCAAGGTGAACCACTACCTCGAGCGCGTCTACAGCCCCGATCGCCTCCTCCACCCGATGAAGCGCGTCGGGCGCAAGGGAGAGGGGCGGTTCGAGCGCATCTCCTGGGACGAGGCTCTCGACACGATCGCGGAACGCTTCCGCGCGGTCAGCGCCGGCTTCGGTCCGCAGTCGATCCTCCCCTACTCGTACGCCGGCAACATGGGGCTGCTCTCCTACGGGAGCATGGACCGCCGCTTCTTCCACGCCCTCGGCGCGAGCCTGCTCGACCGGACGATCTGCGCCTCGGCCGGGGCCGCCGGCTACAAGGCCACGGTGGGGAAGTCGATCGGCATCGACCCCGAGGCGGTCGTCGCACGCGCGCTTCATCGTGGCGTGGGGCGCCAACATCGTCAGCTCCAACGTCCACCTCTGGCCGTTCATCGAGGAGGCACGGCGGCGCGGCGCCAAGCTCGTGACCGTCGACCCGTTCCGGTCGCGGACGGCCGAGAAGTCGGACCAGCACCTGGCGCTGCTGCCGGGGACCGACGGCGCCCTCGCCCTGGCGATGCTTCACGTGATCTTCCGCGACGGCCTCCAGGACTCGGACTACCTGGAGCGCTACACCGTCGGCGCCGAGGCGCTGCGGGAGCGGGTCGCTTCGTGGACACCTGCACGGGCCGCGCGAGATCACGGGCCTGGCTGCCGGCGAGATCGAGACGCTTCGCCCGCGAGTACGCGACCACCCGGCCGTCGGCGCTGCGCATCAACTACGGTCTCAACCGCCACGCCGGCGCCGGCATGGCCGTGAGGACGATCGCCTGCCTGCCGGCGGTCGTCGGGGCGTGGCGCGACGCCGGCGGCGGCATCCTGCTCTCGACTTCGGCCACGTTCCCCGTCGACTCGAAGGCGCTCGAACGCCCCGACATGATCCGCCCCGGGACCCGGACCCTGAACATGAGCGAGATCGGTCGGCTGCTGAACGACCCGACGCTCGATCCGCCCGTCAAGGCGCTCTTCGTCTACAACTCCAACCCCGTGGCGGTGGCGCCCGATCAGGAGAGCGTCCGTCGTGGATTCGAACGGGACGACCTGTTCGTGGTCGTCCACGACCTCTTCCAGACCGACACGGTGGATTTCGCCGACGTGGTCCTGCCCGCGACGACGACCCTCGAGACCTACGACTTCCACAAGGCCTACGGTCATCTCTACCTGAGCCTGAGCCGTCCCGCCATCGCTCCCGTGGGCGAGTCGAAGACCAACACCGAGGTCTTCCGACTCCTGGCCGCGCGCATGGGCCTCGACCATCCGGCGCTCCGCGAGAGCGACGAGACGATGGCGCGGCAGGCCATCGACTGGAGCCATCCGTACGTCCAGGGGACGACGTTCGAGCGCCTCGAGGCGGAAGGCTCGGTGCGGTTGAGCGTGCCCGATCCCTTTGCCCCGTTCGCCGAGGGCGGCTTCCCCACGCCGTCGGGAAAGTGCGAGCTCTACTCCGAGACCCTCGCGGCCCAGGGGCACGACCCGCTCCCGACCTACGTGCCCCCGCGGGAGAGCGTCCTGAGCGCCCCCGAGAGAGCCCTCACGTACCCCCTCGCGTTCATCTCGCCGCCGGCCCACCACTTCCTGAACTCCACCTTCTCGGCGCAGCCCGTCTTCGTGCGGCGCGAGAGCGAGCCCATGCTGACGATCCACCCGGACGACGCCGCGTCGCGCGGGATCCGCGACGGGCAGATGGTGCGCACGTTCAACGACCGGGGCTCGTTCCTGTCGAAGGCGCGCGTCTCGGACGCCGCCCGCCCCGGCGTCGTCGTCGGCCTGTCGATCTGGTGGTCCAAGATGTGCCCGGGCGGGCGCAACGCCAACGCCGTCACGAGCCAGGGGCTCACCGACATGGGCGGCGGCGCGACGTTCTACGACGTCCTCGTGGAGGTCGCACCCGCGTGAGCCTGGCCGGGTTCTTCGTCGCCGCCACCGTCGTGACGCTCCTTCAGTTCCTTCGCCTGAGAGACTGGCGGCTCGTGCCACTGCTCGCGGTGTTCGCGTGCCTCGCGCTGGCCCACGCGCAGGCCGACTGGTACGCGGCTCGCCCCTACCACCTGGCGGCGGGCGTGGCGGGCCTCGTGCTGCTTCTTCGTCCTCTCGCCCCGCCATCGCGCGAGTCACTGATGCCTCCTCTCGAGACACGTCTCCTCTACGCCGCATCGGAGCTGGACGCCGACATCCTCTACCCGACGCGCTTCTTCGCCCCGGACCCGTTCCTCTTCATCCAGCGCGGGCGCCAGCGCCTCCTGGTGATGAGCGACCTCGAGATGGACCGGGCTCGTGCGCAGTCGACGGTGGACCGCGTCCTCTCGTGGTCCAAGGTCGCCAAGGCGACTGGAAGCCGCGGGGGAGAAGGCCACGGTCGCCGCCGTGATCGCTCGCGTCTTGAGGGACCTGAAGGTCCGGCGAGTGGTCGTGCCGCGGAGCTTCTCCCTGGGCCTGGCCATGGAGCTGGACGAGCGCGGCCTGCGCCTGGACATCGGCCCGGATCCGTTCTGGCCCGAGAGGGCGATCAAGACCCCCGCCGAGGTGCGAGCCATCGAGGCGGCGCAGCGGGCAGGGGAGGCGGGGCTGGCCGCCGGTATCGATGCGCTCCGGGCCTGCCGGATCGGCAAGGACGGCTACCTGCGTCGCGACGGCCGGCGCTTCACCGCCGAGGATCTGCGTGCCGCGGTGAACGGACGGATCATGGCCGAGGGATGCCTGCCCTCCCATACCATCTGCGCGCCGGGGGACCAGGCCGTCGACCCTCACGAGGAAGGGCACGGCCCCATCCGCGCGCACTCCCCGATCGTCATGGACATCTTCCCGCGCTCCGAGGCGACCGGGTACTTCGGCGACCTCACGCGGACGGTTGTCCGAGGCCGGGCCAGCCACAAGCTCCACGAGGTCTACGCCCTCGTCCACGCGGGCGTGCGCCTCGGGCACTCGCGGCTCCGCGACGGCGCCGACGGGCAGGCCATCCATCGCGAGATCCAGGCTCTCTTCGTGCGGCAGGGGTACAAGACGGGAATCCAGGCGGGACGGATGCAGGGGTTCTTCCACGGCACGGGCCACGGCGTCGGCCTCGAGATCCACGAGGCGCCGTCGATCTCGGTGCGGCCTTGCGTCCTGCACGCCGGCCACGTCGTCACCGTCGAGCCCGGTCTCTACTACCTCGGCCTGGGCGGCGTCCGCATCGAGGACATCGCGCTCGTGCGGAAGACGGGCTCGCGCAACCTGACCCGCGTTCCCAAGCAACTCGAGATCTGAGGAGGAAACGTGCGCATTGCCAGCCGTCTCGTCGTCGCGGGCTCTCTTGCGTGGGTCTTGACGGGAGTCGTCTCCGCCGAGGTGCCGGATCTCGCCCGTCTCCAGAAGATGACGGCGCGCTTCGCGCCGGTCGAGATCAAGGCGGACGTCTCGAAGCTGCCCGAGAACGAGCGCAGGGCCCTCGCCAAGATCGTGGAGGCGGCGCGGATCATGGACCCGCTCTTCCTGCGCCAGTCGTCGGCCGCCAACGAAGCCTGGCTCCTGAGCCTGCTCCGCGACGAGTCTCCCCTCGGGAAGGGCGCGCCTCCACTACTTCCTGATCAACCAGGGTCCCTGGGACCGACTGGACCACGACGCGCCGTTCGTGCCCGGCGTCGGGGCCCAAGCCCGAGTCCGGCAACTTCTACCCCGCCGGTGCCACGCGGGAGCGAGATGGATGCCTGGATGAAGGCGCTCTCCGGCGCCGAAAAGGAAGCGGCCACCGGGTTCTTCACGACGATCCGCCGCGGGAGCGACGGCCGCCTCGCCGTCGTGCCGTACAGCCTCGAGTACCAGGGGGAGCTGGCGCGCGCCTCGGAGCTGCTGCGCGAGGCGGCGGCGCCTCACGACCCAGCCGAGCGCTCAAGGCGTTCCTCGAGAAGCGCGCGGCCGCGTTCCTGACCAACGACTACTACGACAGCGACGTCGCGTGGATGGAGCTGGACGCGTCCATCGAGCCGACGATCGGCCCGTACGAGGTGTACGAGGACGAGTGGTTCAACTTCAAGGCCGCCTTCGAGGCGCTTCGTCGACGCTGCGCGACGACGCCGAGACGGCGAAGCTGGCCCGCTTCAGCGCGGAGCTCCAGGAGCTGGAGGACCACCTCCCCATCGATCCCGCGTTCCGACGCGAAGGCCTCGGGCGGCCTCTCGCCCATCCGCGTCGTGAACGTCGTGTTCTCGTCGGGCGACGGCAACCGCGGCGTCCAGACCGCCGCCTACAACCTCCCGAACGACGAGCGGGTCGTGGACAAGATGGGCTCGAAGCGGGTGATGCTCAAGAACATCCAGGAGGCGAAGTTCCAGAAGGCGCTCGTCCCCATCTCGAAGGTGGCCCTGGCCGCGAGCGGAGCAGCCGCTCGTCGCCTTCGAGCGCCTTCTTCACCCACATCCTGATGCACGAGCTGATGCACGGCCTCGGACCGCAGACGATCAAGGTCGACGGCCGCGACACGACGGTGCGGCAGGAGCTGAAGGAAGCGAACGGTCCCCTCGAGGAGGCCAAGGCCGACATCTCCGGCCTGTGGGCGCTCCAGTACCTGATGGACAAGGGCGTCCTCGACAAGAAGCAGGAGCGGTCGATGTACACGACGTTCCTGGCCTCGGCCTTCCGCATCGCTCCGCTTCGGCCTCGGCGAGGCCCACGGGAAGGCCATGGCCATCCAGGTCAACTCGCTCCTCGACGCGGGGGGCTTCAAGGCCAACGCCGACGGCACGTTCTCCGTGGATCTCGCCAAGGCCAAGGCCGGCGCCGCGGCCCTCACCGGCGAGATCATGACGATCCAGGCCCACGGCGACTACGCGAAGGCCAAGGAGCTGATCGCTCGCCGCGCCGTCGATCCGACCCGAGGTGCAGCGGGTCATCGACCGGCTCATCGACGTACCCGTGGACATCGAGCCCCGCTTCACGACGGCCGAGCAGCTCGCCGCGCGCTGACCCGGTATCCGTCCGGGAGTCCACGAATTGCGGGAGCTTTCCCTCGCCGAGTCAGACTCTCCGGTGGCATAATACGGGTACGCCATGGACATTGTTCTCAACCGCAAGGGGGGCGTGTCCGTCCGGGACCAGATCCGGACGCAGCTCGAGCTGAAGATCCTCTGCGGTGAGCTGGCGGGTGGACAGCGGCTCCCGAGCGTCCGTTCTCTGGCGCGCCGCCTCCGCGTTCACGCCAACACGATCTCCGCGGCGTACCAGGAGCTCGAAGCGGCCGGCCAGCTGGAGCTGAAGGCGGGCTCCGGCGTCTTCGTCAAGGCCTCGGGGTCGAGTCGTCTCGACGACGCCACCGGCCTCGACGAGATGATCCGCCTCGCGCTCCAGACGGCCTTCGACCGCGGCTACTCGGGGGAGCAGGTGCGCGCCGCGGTCCACCGCTGGCTGGCGGCGGCCCCGCCCGATCGCGTGGTCGTGGTCGACCCGTCGCGCGAGATGGCGGAGCTTCTCGCGCGGGAGCTCCAGGGGGCGTTGAGCGTACCGGCCGGCGCGCTGCAGCCTCGAGGAGGCGAGCCGCGATCCCCGGACCCTGTCGGGGGCGCTCGACGATCGCCCTGCCCTACTACGTCCAGGCCGTCACGGCCCTGCGGTCCCGCGGCGACCGTCGTGAGCGTGAACCTCGAGGTCACGACCGAGGTGCGCGACGCGATCCTGGCGCTCCCCGCGGGGACCATCGCCCTCGTCGTGTCCCACGCGGCGCCGGTCCTCCCCTTCGCCTCGGTCTTGTTCCGGAGCCTGCGGGGCGAGGACCTTCTGGTGGAGACGCGCCTCCTCGCGGCCGCCGACGAGTGGCGCAGGCTCGTGCGCGCCGCCGACGTCGTCTTCACCGACGCCGTCGCGGCCCCGGTCGTCGCCAAGGCGCGCCCGCGCCGCCTCATCGAGGTCCACTTCCTGCCCAGGTCCGTCCACGAGCGCCTCCGGGAGACCCTCGCGGTGGTGGTTCCCCGCGCCTGAACGTGTCGTATCCTCGGGCATGGCCGCCCGCGTCCATGCCCCGGAGTTCCCGGAAGGGTTCGAATGGATCGGCACGCCACGCCCCTTGAGCCTCGGGGAGCTGCGCGGCCAGGTCGTCATCCTCGACTTCTGGACCTACTGCTGCGTCAACTGCATGCACGTTCTCCCGGTCCTGGCCGCCCTCGAGAAGAGGCGCAAGGACGACCCCGTCGTCGTGATCGGGGTGCACTCGGCCAAGTTCGACGCCGAGACGGATGCCGCGCGGATCCGCGAGGCGATGGCTCGTCACGGCATCGGCCATCCGGTCCTCGTCGACCGCGCCCACAAGGTCTGGGAGGACTACGCGATCCGCTCCTGGCCCACGCTCGTGGTGATCCGACCGGACGGCGTGATCGCGGCCGTCGCTCCGGGGGAGGCCGACATCGAGGCGCTCGACTCGTTCGTCGGCCAGGTGATCGCCGACGCGCGGGAGGACGGGACACTGGCTGCGACGCCCTTTCGCATCGACGCGTTGCCGGCCGAGGCGCCCGGTCCCCTCGCCTTTCCGGGCAAGGTGGTGGCGCTCTCGGGAGGACGGCTCGCGGTTTCCGATTCGGGCCACCACCGCATCCTCGTTCTCGATGCCGATGGCAGCGTCGAGGTCGTGATCGGCACGGGTGACGCCGGCCTGGCCGACGGCGTGTTCGCGGCGGCGCAGCTCCAGGACCCGCAGGGCCTCGCCTACGACGCCGACACGGACGTCCTCTTCATCGCCGACCGCGGCAACCACGCGCTCCGCGAAGCGGACCTCGGACGCGGCATCCTGCGGACGACCGCCGGCACGGGATCGCTGGGGCGCGGCATCCCTCGAACCGCCGTCCCCGCGCGCGACATGCCGCTGCGGTCCCCATGGGACGTGGCGCTCGCCGGCGACTTCGTCCTCGTGGCCATGGCCGGCACGCACCAGATCTGGGCCATCTCCCGCATCGACGAGACGATCTCCATCCTCGCCGGCTCCGGGCGGGAGGGAATCGAGGACGGGCTGTTCGCGACCGCCGCGTTCGCCCAGCCCTCCGGCCTCGCCCTCGACGGCCCGCGCCTCTTCGTGGCCGACAGCGAGACCTCGGCGGTGCGCTATCTCGATCTCGTGAAGGGGGAGGTGGGCACCCTCGTGGGAACCGGCCTGTTCGACTTCGGCGACGCCGACGGTCCGCCGGAGGTCGCCCGATTGCAGCATCCCGTCGGCATCGCGACCGGTCCGGCGGGGCTTCTGGTGGCCGACACGTTCAACGACAAGATCCGGCACGTCGATCGTGCGACCGGCGAGGTACGGACCTGGTTCGCGACGGACGCCGACCTGCGTCTGGCCGAGCCCGCCGGGCTCTGCCAGCTCCCGGACGGTCGTGTCGTCGTCGCCGACACGAACCACCATCGGCTCGTCGAGATCTCGGCCGACGGTCGCGAGGCCCGAGTCCTTCCCATCCGGATCGAGGTGGCGGGCGCCCCTCGTGCGGACGACGCGAACGACGGCGCCGATCCGGCGCTCACGCTTCGTGCCGCCGTCGTTGCTCCCGGCGACGTGACGCTGCGGCTCCGTCTGGAGCCGGCCGCAGGCCTCGACCTGGCCGAAGGCTCCCGGGTCTCCCTCCGGCTCACGGCGTCGGCGCCCCTCGCCGCCCCGGTCGAGGATCAGGGGTTCCCGGTGAACGGCCGCCGTCGCGGCGTGCCGGTCCTGCTGAAGGCAGAGCCTGCCGCCGGCGGACCCACGAGCGGCTCCATCGAAGTCAGCGTCGAGGCCATCGTGTGCGGCCATGACGATGCCGCGGCGTGCTGGCCCGTGCACCGGACCTACCGCATCCGGTTCCGCGTGGCGGCGTCGGCCCCGGCCGCGGTCGACGCCACCCTGCCGCTCCCGGACCCCCGCGCTTAGCTCTTCCCTCCGAACGTGTAGCGGACGCGCGCCGAAAGGGTCCGTGGCGGGATCACGTGGGTCCCGCCGAAGACCGACAGGATGTTGTAGACGCCCGCCGTGTCGAAGGCGTTCAGGAGGTCGGCCTGGATCGACAACGGGACGCCGTGCTTGGTGAGATCGAAGCCAACGGAGAAGTTCGCGATCGTGCGGGGTTTGATCCGGTTGGGGTCCAGGTCGGCACCGCTGTTGACCTTCACGTAAGGGGCTGCGAAGGCGTTGTCGGGGTCGGTGAGCAGATCCTCGGGCGCGGCGTCGGTCACGAGACCGGAGTCGTAGCGGACGTTGGCGCCGAGCCAGACGCCGCTCTGGCCGATGTCGTAGAGCAGGGCGCCCTGGATCTGGAGCTTCTGGTCGTGGTCGATGAGGAACGGTCCGCCGGTGATGGCGTCGATCGCCTCGACATCGAGGAAGAGGCCGCCCACCGGCGGCGGCACGTAGACGGCGTGGGTGTGGCCGAGGGAGACGAATCCACGAAGGCCGTGGCTCTGGGCCAGCTCCAGCCGCACGTCCCAACCGTTGTGACGCCCCTCGGTGAAGGTGATGGGGAAGACGATCCCGGTGTTCAGGAACTGGTCCTGGTCGGCCGGGTACGTGGCCCGCCGCCACCAGACGTCGGCATCGACACGGAGCCTGGGGCCGATCGCCTGTTGGACGCCCACCAGGTAGGCGTTCTGACGCTCCGATCGATTGAGCAGCACGCCGCCGCCCAGCTCTCGCGAGTCCTTGCACCTCGGGCGGGACTACCGATGCGGCCAGCTCCGACGAACCGAAGAGGATGTTCTCGTACTCCGGGGTCAGGAAGAGCCGGTTGTAGGAGGCCCTGAGGACGGTCCCCGAGGCCTTGATGTAGTAGGCGAGACCGACGCGGGGCTGAAGCTGGTCCTCGGTGGTCGGCAGATCGTTGTGGTCGTAGCGCAGGCCCAGGTTCGCGGTGAGACCCTTGTACCGGATGTTGTCCTGGACGTAGCTCCCGTAGTAGGTGCCGGTCCGCTGTCCCTGGAAGAACAGGGGCTGGCCTCCGCGGGTCAGGTCGTAGGGTGCGAGATCGGGATTGTAGCCGTCGGACTCGGGGTCGTTGAAGGCGGGGTCGGTCAGGCCGAAACTGAACGTCTCGTCGATGGGGAAGCTCTTGTAGACGCCTCCGACCTTCACCTCATGGATTCCCGAGGCGTAGGTGAACGAAGGGCGTCACGCTGTAGTTGTCCAGGGTCCGGTCCGAGGTGGCGGTCACCGGGGTGTCGTTCGCCGACGGGAAGAGCTGGAACTTTGCGAGACGCGCGGAGGCCGTGAGGTCGAGGGTCGCCTTCGACGACAGGAGGTGGGTCCAGCCGAGGTTGAAGTTCTCGTCCTGGCTCTTGACCTCCTGGTCCTGGCCCGCCGTCTCCTGGGTGTAGGTGTTGGGCACGTCCCGATGGGTGTGGCCGATGAGGGCCGTGATGCGAACGGTGTCCTTGAAGCTCGGCGAGGCGTAGTCGAATCGAAGGAAGCCCCGCTCCGTGTTCCCCGTGTTGTGAAGGTTGTCGGGATTGACCGGGTCCAGGAACCGGTCCGACTGGGAGCCGTTCAAGGAGACGAACAGACCCATCGTCTGGGAGCCCCCCGAGGCCGAGAGCCCTCCTTCGTAGGTCCCGAAACGCGCCCCTCCGGCGGTGACGTCGGCGCGGAAGGGGCTCGAAAGCCCGGACTTGGTCGAGAGGTTGATCACGGCGCCGACCTTCTCCCCGTACTCGGCAGGGACGTTCCCGTAGATCACCTCGATGGACTGGGCGATGCCAGGGTCGATGGAGTTCGAGAACGTGACGCCCGTCTGGTCCGAGATGGTCTGGCCGTCGATCACGTACTGGGACTGGCTGTGGAAGCCCTGGAAATGGAAGCGCCCGTTCTCGTCCTTCGCGAACCCCGGCGTCGACGTGATGAGGTCCTCCATGGCGCGGCTCGCCGTCGTCGCCGCGGCACGCGAGATGTAGGACTTGTCGATGTCGACGTGGGACACCGACGTGTCGGTCTCGAGCTGCCCGGCCGTTCCCTCAGCCGACACCGTGACGGTCTCGCTGAGCGAAACGAGCTTGAGGGACACCGTGACGTCCAGCGGGACCAGGGACCGGACGTCGAGGCTCTGGTGCACGGGCTCGAATCCCTGGGCCTCGACGTGGAGCTCGTAGGGGTTGAAGGGTACGTTGAAGAACTGGAACGTCCCGTCGGAGGCCGCGGTCGTCTGGGCCGCAAAGCCGCTGATGTCGTTGCGAAGCTGAAGGACCACGGTCGCCATCGGACGACCATCGGGATCGACGACCTTGCCCCGGATCGTTCCGGCGCCCGCCGCGCAAACGGACGACACGTTGAGAGACAAGGCAAGGATGAGAAACGGAGACACGACGAACCGTACGAGTCTGCGAATGGATGGCATGGAGAAATCTCCTCTGGACACGTAGACGTAGCAATGGAGCCCGGGCGCACACCCGAGCAGGACGGAACGCTGCTAGCTGCTACGCGAGAGGAGGGCCGCGGGAGGCGGAAGCGGGAACCGCCGGCTCGAGGGTCTTCCCGACGGCCTCGGGGGCGACAAACCCTACGACCTCGAGGCCGACATGGACGGGAGCCAGGGTGGCGGAGACGGCGGCCGTGCCGATGTGGGAGGCGCAGACGGCGCAATGGGTCTCGACCGCGCAGCCGTCGTCGGTGTGGGGAAGGTAGTCCTCGAACGACAGCACTCCGGCCGCTGCCAGGACGACCAGCGCGAGACCGACGCGCCTCCACCGGGAAAGCATGCTCCCATCGAGGGTAGCGGGAAGCTGGATGCCCGTCAACGCGATTCTTTGATACACGGACGATCCCCCGGACCCGGCCGTCGAGGTTCTGTCGCCCCACGACAGGTCCTCGACAAGGTCGGAGAGTACAGAGCGTGCCGTCGTGCCGGGCTTCCCTTGCACGCTCCGGGAGATCCTGGAGTAGCGCCTCAGATCGCCGAAGGCTTCCGGGCGCGTGCCCGTGGCCCCTGACGGCGCTTGCGCTCGGGATGCTCCAGAGCTTCACCCCAGTGACCCAGGAACGCGCTCACGAATGCGTGGGTCTGTGCCGGCTCCACGGTCAACGGCGCCAGGGCCATCGCAACGCTCAGCGCCAGGTGGTACCCCTCGGCTCTCGAGGCCGCCGCGCGCCGGTATGCGGCATGCGCGTCGTTCACCCAAACCGTGGACTCGAGGAGCCGCGACAGGCTGGGATCCTCGGGCCGGCTCTCGTAGTCGATGGAGAGCCCGAGGCGCGTGGGTCGTCGCTTGCCGCGCGGCGTTGGCCAGTTGAGGTCGGCGCTGCCGGGGGCAGGTTCCACGGCTGCGAACGGAGAGGCCGAAGGCGAAGGGCTGGGCGCTTGGCTGGCGGCGGCCGGCGTCGCCTCTCTCGCTGCGGTCGCGGCGTCGGGTTGCGACGCCATCCCCGCCGGCTGTGGGCCTTCGGGTGCCCGACCCAGGGCCAGCCGCCTCTGACCCCCGGCCCGCCGCTCCACGAGGGAAGCGATGAGGGGAAAATCCTCGGCCATCTCCAGCAGCACGCCCGCCATGTCGCGCTCCACCGGCCGCGTCTTGCGTCGGCGCGCGTCTCCTTCCAGTGCCCCGCGCTCTTCGCCCCAGGCCGCAAGCTGCGCGGACACCGCCTCCTGGATCGCCTTTCGGTGGGTGAGATAGAGCGCCCCGCGCGGGCCGACGCGAATGAAGTCGGCCTTGTTGAGGGTGAGGCACTCGGCCAGGGCCGGCACCTCGACGAGGCCGGTGATCCGATCGGGCTCGGCGGGCGAGAAGCCCAGCCAGTCCCACCCCCGCTTGATCACCTTGCCCAGGGTACTGATCCCGAGTCCCTGCTGCTCCTCGGGTAGCGGCGCGTCTTCGCGGGCCAGGTAGCCCGTGGCCGAAGGCCTCTGCCTTCGCCCGATGCGGACGGCGAGGGCCGCGTGTTCCTCGCCAGCCACCCGTGGCATCTCACGGCCGTTCACAACGAACCGCACGCCTTCCGGATACTGACGTGCCAATATCGCGTCGAAGGCGGCATCGAACAACGGCTGGAAGTGGCGCCCCAACGTGGCCTCGATGTAGCCCGCCTCCAGGAGCGGCGAGAGCGGGTTGTGGAGCGTGAGACGCACGGCGGTCCCATGCTCGCCCACGTGTCCGGGCGGCGGCACACGCTTCCAGGGGGCCCTGTGCTTCGATACCAGCCGCCATGTGGTCGCCACGTGGCTCGAGCCGCGTCGCGATTCGGTGACCACCTCGCCGGAGGCGAGGAGTCCGAGCTTGATCCCGACGCCCGCGAAGCCGATTCCCTCGCCCCGCGTCTTGGTGCTGGACGCGATGTCGTGGTAGCGCTTCAGCTCGCGGCGGACCATCCCGGAGCCGTCGTCGATCACGGTGAGGGTCGCCCGGGCCGCGTCGGTCTCGATTCGCAAGAGCGACGCGCCCGAGTCGAGGGAATTGGCCACGATCTCCGTGAGGATCGTCTCCTCGAGCGCGCCAGGGTAGGCGTCGCGGATGTCTTCCAGAAGATGCTGAAGATCGACCCGTGTTTCACCCACGTTGCGCTACCCCCCTCCAGGCGCGATTCTACGCAACGGGCGGCGGTTCGGCGAGACCTGGTTACCGCGATCGCAGACGGTCCCATCCCGGGCTGCGGAACTCCCGCAGCGCGCCGTCACGGCGAGCGACGAGAAGACAATCGACCCCCGGCAGCGTCGCGACGAGGGCCAGGGACTTCTCCGGCCCGAGCACCATGAGGGCCGTGTCGAGGCCGTCGGTGGTCGTGGCATCGGGAGCCACGACCGTGGCCATCACCATGCCGTTGCGGATCGGCCGGCCGTCGCGCGGGTCGAGGATGTGGGAGTACTCGATGCCGTCGACGACGAAGCCGCTGCGGTAGGTTCCGGAGGTGGAGACGGCCGCGTGGGTGAGGGAGAGCGTCGCCGCGAGCGAGCCGTCGCCCGATGCGTCGGGTGAGTCGACACCGACTTGCCAGGCCTCCGCGCCGGGGGGCGGGTCCCCGACCCGAATCTCGCCTCCGATCTCGACGAGGGCTCTCGAGTACCCGGCGGCCTCGAGGAGGCCGAAGATGCGATCGACCGTGTAGCCCTGGGCGATCCCGTTCAGGTCGATGCGTACTCCCGCCCGGTCTTTCGAGAGCGTGCGACCGTTCAGGGTGACGTGACCCCACCCGCTATCGCGAAGCGCGGCCTCGACCTCGGCCGCCGCGGGCACCGTCGTCCGCTTGGCGGCGCCGCCGAAGCCCCAGAGGCGGATCACGGCGCCGAGAGCGGGATCGAAGGCGCCCTCGGTCAACCGCCAGATGTCGCGAGACCTCGCCATCAGCTCGGCGTTCTCCGGCGAGAGGACGAACGGCGTGCCGGCGGGTGCCGTGTTGAATCGCTCGATCTCGCTGTCGTCCCGCCAGGACGACATGAGCCGGTCGATGTGGTCGAGCTCCTCGGTCACCCGCCTTTCGACTGCATCCGCGGGTGGAGATCCCGGCGCCGGGCGATAGGCGTGCACGCGGTAGGTCGTCCCCTGGGCCCGTCCCGCGAGGCGCAGCTCCTCGAGCGCCGGAGAGTCGGCCGCCGTGCGTCCACCGGCGAGGCCGACGCTGGCGACGGCGAGCGCGGCGATGAGGCGGAGAGCGGAGGACGCCGCCGGCGGGCTTCAACGCCCCTGGGCGGCCACGGCCTCGGCCGCCCAGAGCATCTCGCGGCTCAGCTCCCGGTTGGGGCCGGTGTCCACGACCGAGCGCAGCATTCCCTTGGCGTCGACCACCACCACGCGCGGGATCCCCGTGGGAAGGCCGTAGGCGGCGGCGATCTTCCGCAGGGACGCGCCCTGGGGTCCGTCGGTCCAGACGGGAAAGTTCGGCTGGAAGCGGCGAACGAAATCGGAATAGGCCTCGACGTCGCGCTCGGTGTACGTGCGCACCCCGACGACACGGACCTTGTCTCGCAGCTTCGGGTCCTGCTGGATCTGGTCGGCAAGCGCGCGGAACTGGGGGAAGGCCTGTTGGCAGTGGGGGCACCAGGCCGCGAAGAAGATGAGGACGGTGGCCCGAGCATCACGGGCGAGATCACGCTCCACGGGCCGTCCGTTGTCGTCCAGCAGCGAGAGGCTCGGGAGCTTCGACTCGTCTTTCCGCATCTCCGAGGCCACGGCCTGCCGTCGCTCCTCCCGCAGGGAATCGGCGAGGGCTTCGGGGGAGCCGGGGCAGAGCGTGAGCCACGTCTCGGCGCCGGGGAGGAGAGGCTGGTCGCGGAACAGGGGCTTGACGCGCTCGCACCCCTCGTCCTTGTGCCCGGTGGCGCTGAGCGCCTGGACCAGCCGAAGGTGAAGCTGCGGGTCGGTCTTCGCGTCGACGCCTTCGGTGGCGGCTCGGAGCGCGGGCAACGCGTCGGCCACGCGCCCCTGCTCGAACGCGACCGTTCCGCGCAAGAGCGCCCAGAGGCCGGCTCCCACCTCGGCCGCCTTGGGCTCGAGCCGACGGATGCACTCCTGGACGAAATCGAGGCCGACGTCGCGGTTCGCCAGGAGCTGGCAGCTCCTGGCCAGGTCCTCGGGGTGGGTCGACCGCCGCTCCGAGGAGCCGGGCCTCCACCGCCGATTGCCGCCCGCCGCCCCGGTGGAGCGCCTCCGCGTAGTAGTAGGCCATGGTCTGGAACGCCTGGCTCTGCACCTCGGGGCTGTCGATCTTCGGCAGGAAGTCGGCGATGCGTTCGGCGAGGTTCCGGGGGTTCGTCTCCCCCGTGAGGATCTCCCGGAACGCCTGTTGGTCCTTGGCCAGGCCCACCCCCTGGATCATCCGCGCCGTGTCCTTGACCAGGGAGGCCACCCGCCGCGTCGTCAGGGCCGCCTGTGCGACGACCACCTCGCGGTACTCGGTCCGGGTCGCCCCGGTCACGGCGTCGACCAGATCCTCGGCCTTGGCGGTCTTCACGAGGGCCTCGGGGGGCTTCTTCGCAAGGGCGATCAGGCGCGTCATGTCTTCCGCGGTCATCGGTGCGTGACCGTACTTCTCGAGGGGAGCCTCGCTGATGATCGTCACGAACTGGAGCGAGGCGTCGAAGGCCAGGGTCAGGGAGAGGGGGCTGCACGGGCAGGCGGGGCCGGTGGTGACCGGACCGGTGAAGTCCCTCAGGTACCCGATCCTCTCCTTCTTGGCCCCGTACGCCTCGACGTAGGTTTCGTTCCCCCGATCCTCGAAGGGGACCGCGTCCTCGGGCACGCGTTTCACCTGGAACGAGCGCGCCTCGGGAAAGGCCCGCTTGTAGAACGCGGCTCGGGCGTCGCTCACGTCGGGCTCGGCGCTCCAGGCGTCGCGAGGGGCCGCCGTCCCCGGCGAGGAGGCCGGCTGCGATGAGGGTCATTCCGGCGAAGGTCCCACGATTCATGCCCCTGAGTTTACCCGGTCGGCCTCCGTTATCATTGCGCCCCATGATCCACTCTCGACCCGCCTCCCTGGTTCTCGCCGCGGCCGTCCTTTCCGTCGCCGCCGGCCCCGACTCGTCCGCCCTGCTCGATCGCGCCCGCGCCATCCAGGGCCGCGTGCCGCTCATCGACGGCCACAACGACTACCCGTGGAAGGTGCGCGAGACGGCGAACCTGGACCTCGCGAAGCTCGACCTTCGCACGCCCCAGCCGACGCTCCACACCGACATCGCCCGCCTGCGGGAAGGGGGGGTCGGCGGCCAGTTCTGGTCGGTGTACGTCCCGGTGAGCCTGAAGGGGCCGGTCGCGACCAAGGCGACGCTCGAGCAGATCGAGGTCGTCCACGCGATGGTGCGGCGCTATCCGGACGTCTTCGAGCTGGCGCTGACGGCCGACGACGTGGAGGCGTCCTTCGGGCGCCACAAGATCGCCTCGCTCATCGGCATGGAGGGCGGCCACTCGATCGACTCGTCCCTCACGGCGCTCCGCGCCTTCTACGACATGGGCGCCCGGTACATGACCCTGACCCACACGTCCAACACCCCCTGGGCCGACTCCGCCACCGACGAGCCCGCCCACGGCGGCCTGTCGCCGTTCGGCGAAGAGGTCGTCCGGGAGATGAACCGTCTCGGGATGCTCGTGGACCTGTCCCACGTCTCTCCCGAGACGATGAAGGCCGCGCTCCGCGTCTCCGCGGCGCCCGTGATCTTCTCCCACTCGTCGGCTCGCGCTCTCTGTGACGTTCCTCGCAACGTCCCCGACGACGTCCTCGCGCTGCTCGCCAGGAACGGCGGCGTCGTCATGACGAGCTTCGTCCCGTCTTTCACCGCGCCCGAAGGCGCGGCCCACTACCGCGTCATGATGGTCGAGCAGAAGCGGCTCGAGGCCCTGCATCCCGGCGACGAGAAGGCGATCGAGGACGGCGTCGAGGCGTGGTTCAAGCTCCACCCCGGCCCCAAGGCGACGATCGGGCAAGTGGCGGACCACGTCGACCACATCCGCAAGGTCGCCGGCATCGACAACGTGGGGATCGGCAGCGACTTCGACGGCGTCTCGGAGGTACCGATCGGCCTGGAGAACGTCTCGAAGTATCCGGCCCTCGTCGCCGAGCTGCTCCGCCGCGGCTACTCCGACGCCGACGTGGAGAAGGTGATCGGGCGCAACGTGCTGCGCGTGATGCGCGCGGCCGAGGGCGTGTCGGTCCGCCTGCGGAAGGAACGGCCGGAATCCGCGGCCCGCATCGAGGACCTCGACCGGCACTAGGCTCTCGCCGCCGTGTAGCGCGCCTGCGCAAGGAGCGGCCGGAATCGGCCGCCCGCATCGAGGATCTCGACAAACACTAGGTTCTAGTCGGACGCCTCGGGCCCTTCGGCCTCCGCCACCAACTCCTCCACTGTCGAGAAGAGAAGCTGCAACGCATCTGCGGTCGTCACCTTGTGATGCCAGCCAAACTTCTCGCGCAGCTTCCAGGCGTGCTCGTCCTTTTTCAAGGTGAGCACATCCAGCGCTCGCTTCTCCAAGCGCCCGGCACGGTGGCGGGCCCAGGCAAGCCACCGGTCAATCGGTGAGTCGGGCGCGATGGGCGTGCCGTCGGCTTTGATGGCCGCCTCGACGGCGTCCGCGAAGCCGTTGAGTTCTCGCCCGGCGTGCCACCTATCCAGACGATGCTTGAGATCGGTCTTCAGCACGTCGTCGGCATCGTATTGGAGTTGGATTGCCTTCTGGCGGTGTTCCGCCTTGATGGCCTCCTGCCGTCGTAGCTCAGCCTCGATCTTGTCGAGACGCTGCCTCTCGGCCGCGATCACAACGCTGGCGACGAACGCGTTCAGGTCGTCCTCGATCCTGTGGCTCTTGCGATCGGACCATACCTCCTGCGCCCCCCGCAGCGAGACGTTCTTGATGCGAAGGCGAAGCCGGCCGTTGGGCGATACTCGTATTCTCTCTTGGGCCGTGGAATGTACTCCCACGCCGTCTTCGGCTTCCTCGGCTCGGGCAGGGGAAGCGAGATCTTCTCGATCGCTTCGTCGATCCCGATCTGGACCGCAGAGTCTGCGATGTGGACAAAGGTGCGACTGGGCGTTCTGTCACGTGGCTTCTCCGCGTGCTGAGGAGCAGTGACGTCTATGGAGTAGCCGCGCCCTTCAAAGGTCTTGAGTAGCGCATCCGCGATCCGCAACGCCCGATCCAACGCGTCGCCCTGGGCCAGCCATCCAGGCATTTCCGGCCATCGAGGACTTCATCCAACCGTTTCGCAGCCTTCCGAATGACCATGTCGGCTCGGGCGACGAATGCGTGTGGCTCGGCAAGACTCTCGGCCACAACGACCTTCGGTTCCGCTCCCGCGTCCCGTGCAACCTGCTCGCGAATCGCCGCGCCAGGGTCGGCCGCAGCCTCACCGACCCACTGTCGGAAGTCATACCCCAGAGGTATCCCAGGCTTTGGTGGTCGCAGTGTGGGACGCGACGGCGCCCGATTCGCTGCTTTGCGAGCCCAATAGCCGCGCCCGGGGAGCGGGACATCCAACCGCCGACAGATCTTTGCGAGAGCCACATCGGAGATCGCGAGCCGTTTGGCCACGTGCATGACCGGCTCCGCCCAAACCTGCTCGAACAGGATTTCGCGCTTGTACCAGACAGTTTCCCAAGGCATGGGTTCCTTTCCTCGCCCCGTTAGGGCCTGAGGCGAGTCGCGGAGGATACCAGGGGACCCTGCGGGCGTGGACGCCGCCGGAAAGCCAGGTGTATTCTGGAAGGCTCGCGCGCGCGGGGGAAAGGCTGGTACGCGATGGTCAAGGATTCGGGAATGCTTCCCTTGGGCTACGGAGGACGCAAGGGCACTGGAAAGCTATGCGCGGGGAGCCGGTGAGGCTCTCGCGAATTGCTGAGCTCGGGGGCGTTGACCAACCTCGCGGCGACCGCTGAACAGGCCACGGTGATTCAGGGGCTGATTTCAGGCTCATCCCCTGTGACCAGCCTGCTCAAGGAGGCGGCGGAACAGGGCGAGCGCATGAGGAGGCTGCTTGAGCCGTATCGGTCTAGCGCGGAAGTGCTGAACCAGCAGATCCGAAGCGCGACACGCGCCCTCAAGTCCATCGACAGTACTTGGCAGTTCCCTCTCGGCTTGAAGCAGGCAGCGCGGGACAAGAGCGGCGTCGCGGCGGCAATCGAACTTGCGACGCAATCATTGACCAAGGGGTTCGATGCAGCAATCTTGACGCAGTTCGAAAGGGCTCGGATATCGGCCGCGTCCGGCATGATTCGCCCGGCCGAATGGGACCGGCTCCTGGGCGGTCTGGATGGTATGGCCGCTGCTCAGGAAGCCCTTCTCAAGCAGGTGGAGGGCAGCCCTTCGGTGCCCTTGAGGTTCCGCGCCTTCTGGTGGAATGGCCGCCGTTGGAGATGGTGTCGCACGCCGACCTGGCACGGGTGCTCGCCCTCAGCCCCCGCGGAGGTCGATCGGCCTGGCTGAAGGAGGGCCCCCATGACCATCAACTTGTCCTAGACGAGGATGCGAACCGGGAGTTGATGGAAGTTCTTGCTGAGCATCCGGAGCTCAAAGGGGAATGGGTTTCGGCGCAAGCGATCCTCAGGAGTCAAGATGCGCGTTTGAAGCAGCGTCGCTACTTCTGCTTGTCCATCCGAGAGTTGTTGAAGCGGGTTTTGGACCGCGTGGCGCCCCTAGCCGTGGTGGGACCATGGGCAGAGACGGCCGGCTTGAAGCAGCAGAAGTCAATGTACTCTCGCCTCCTTTACGTTGCGTCCATCTACCCGAGCGACTCTTTGCCGCCTACGTCGTGAAGGATTCCGACGAGATGTTTGCGACATGGGACTTCGTGGCATCGGGGGTTCACGGCGATGCCCAGCCCTCCGTGGACTTCCTCAGGGCGCTGGAGTGGCGCGCGGCCTTGTGGATGCTGGGAGTTCTGAAGATGGCCAAGGAGCGCATGAACTGAGGGACGTCGTGGGAGCCGGCATCGACAGGCTTTCGCAAGCCAGGACCTACCGGGCCTGCCCCGCCTGCGAGACGGGTGCCTAGAGAGGCCCGACCGCAGGCGTCTCGCACTGTGCTCTATCGTTGCCCCATCCAGGAACTTCGACGCGTCACGTCTCGGTAGGCCTCGGCCGCCCACGAAGCGGAGCGATGAACAGGCGCTCGAGTTCCTCCAGGGACAGGCCGGGCTCAAAGGCCGCGGCGATGTCGAGTCCCTCAACCTCGGCCGTCGAGAGCGACGCGCCGGGTCGGACCTGATGGAATGCCATTAGTCTTTCGGCGGCGCGCCGACTGAGGGGCCGATCGGCTGAATTGAAGTGAATCTTTGGGACCTGGATCCGCTGCGTAACGCTTGCGACCCTTTCGTGTGCCGAGGTACTGGTCCAGGAGCGCGTTAGTGGTGAAGCGGACGAAGGCGTGCTGTCCAGCTTGCCCCTCGAAGGACGCCCTCACGCCGGTCTTTTCGGCCGTGGCGGTTTCCGCGTCCACGAGCGCGTAATGTTCTGCGCGGCCCTCTATGGTGTGGGCGAACGCCACGACTGAGACACGAGCGTGAATTGTTCTGGGCTCAAGCTCAATCAGACGTCCATCCGCTACGAATGGCACCCAGTTCTCCGGGATCGACAAGGTGAGGTCGTTAGCGCCGACCTCGGCCGCGAGGGTTCCATCCTGCCACTTCTCCAGGATCAAATGAGGGATCGTGCCGCAGAGATGACCGTCGGCGTCGATGAAGATCGGCGAATGTGGGAGAGCGCCCGGGACTTTGGTGAAGAAACTGACCTCGGTGACCTGCGCCAGTAGAAAAATGAAGGACTGATATGCAGCGCTGGTAACCGAAGCCCTTAGCCCGTCAGGAGAGAGACCCCGCACCAACAGTGTGCGGATGCCGTCCTTTCGTGCTCGCTCCTTCGCATCCTTCGTGTATCTGCTGGCTGAGACAAAGACACCTTGCTGCAGCGGAATGCCGATATCGCGAAGCTTCCCGACAAAGCCGTCGATGCGGGGCTCGCCGATTGGAGCAGCCTGGTTCTTGCACTCGATGGCCACGCGCACCGGATAGCCGGCCACCTGCCCCGCTGAGAAGGACGTCGATCTCTCGTTTACGCGTTCGGGTCATTGGTCGCAGCTACCCAGACGTTCTTCTGAACTTCAACGCCGGGCCAGTCATGAAGCACGCCGCGATCGATTGCACGAGGCTGCCCTTCACCTTTGTTGACGTCCTGGGGCGGGTTCGCCGAGCCGATAGCTAAGAATACTTCGTGCCCGAATACGATGCCTGTTGAACCCGCGACGGCTGCATCGTATTGTCTGGGCGACATCTGGAGGCTCACGATTGACCACAGGCCCGACGACCCGATCCCGCGACCTCAGCGACTTCGGCGACATCACCGCCTTCATCTGGTCGGTCGCCGACCTGCTGCGGGGCGACTACAAGCAGTCCGAGTACGGCAAGGTCATCCTGCCGCTCACCGTGCTGCGCCGCCTCGACTGCGTGCTGGAGCCGACCAAGGAGAAGGTGCTCGCGAAGCTCGAGGCGCTGAAGGGCGGCCAGGTCGAGAACGTCGAGCCCGGTCCTCAAGCCGCAGTCACCGGCGTGCCGTTCTACAACACGTCGACGCTCGACTTCGCGCAAGCTGCATCGGCGACCCCGCCCACCTCGCCGCCAACCTGCGCGCCTACATCGCCGGCTTCTCCGCCGAACGCCCGCGACGTCATCGAGAAGTTCGACTTCGACGACGCAGATCGGCAAGCTCGACGAGCCGAACCTGCTCTTCCTGGTCGTCTCGCAGTTCACCGAGGTCGACCTCCACCCCGACGCGGTCCCCAACCATCGAGATGGGCTACATCTTCGAGGAGCTGATCCGGCGGTTCTCCGAGCAGTCGAACGAGACCGCCGGCGAGCACTTCACGCCGCGCGAGGTCATCCGCCTGATGGTCAACCTGCTCTTCATCGAGGACGACGACGCGCTGACCGAAGCCGGGCATCGTGCGCACGCTCTACGACCCGGCCTGCGGCACCGGGCGGCATGCTCTCGGTCGCCGAGGACTACCTCCGCGAGCTGAACCCCGACGCCGCGCTCGAAGGTCTTCGGCCAGGAGCTCAACCCCGAGACCTACGCCATCTGCAAGTCCGACATGATGCATCAAGGGCCAGGACGCCGACGAACATCAAGCTCGGCAACAGCTTCACGCGAGGACGGCCATCGCGGGCGAGACGTTCGACTACCTGCTCGCCAATCCGCCCTTCGGCGTGGAGTGGAAGAAGGTCGAGCAGGACGATCCGCGACGAGCACGAGAAGCTCGGGCTTCGCCGGCCGCTTCGGCGCCGGCCTGCCCCGGATCAACGACGGCTCGCTTCCTGTTCCTCCAGCACATGATCTCGAAGATGAAGCCGCCCGAGGAGGGCGGCGGCGCGGCTCGCCATCGTCTTCAACGGCTCGCCGCTGTTCACGGGCGACGCCGGCTCGGGCGAGAGCGAGATCCGCCGCTGGATCATCGAGAACGACTGGCTCGAGGCCATCGTCGCCCTGCCCGACCAGCTCTTCTACAACACCGGCATCACGCACCTACATCTGGATCGTCACCAACCGCAAGCCCCGGAGCGCGCAAGGGCAAGGTCCAGCTCATCGACGCCGCCGACCTCTTCGCGAAGATGCGGAAGAGCCTCGGCAACAAGCGCAACGAGATCAGTCGACGGAGCAACATCGCCGAGATCACCCGCCTCTACGGCGACTTCGAGGAGGGCGAGCACGTCGAAGATCTTCGACAACGAGGACTTCGGCTACCGGCGGATCACGGTCGAGCGGCCGCTGCGGCTGAACTTCCAGGCCTCGCCCGAGCGGCTGGAGCCGGCTGCAGGACGAGCGCGGGCTTCGCCAGACCTGGCCGAGTCGCAAGAAGAAGGGCGCCGCGGCGCAGCAGGAGATCGAGGAGGGTCGGACGCTCCAGGCCGCGATCCTGCAAGGCTCTGGACAGCTTGGCCGGACGCAGGTCGTATCAGAGAGCCGCCCGCGAGTTCGAGAAGGCCCTCGATGCCGCGCTGAAGAAGGCGGATCTGAAGCTCCCGGCTCCGGTCCGGAAGGCCATCCTGTCGGCTCTCTCCGAGCGGGACGAGACGGCCGAGATCTGCACCGACGACAAGGGCAACCCCGAGCCCGACCCGACCTGCGCGACAACGAGAACGTCCCGCTGAAGGAGGACATCCACGACTACTTCGAGCGCGAGGTGAAGCCCCACGTGCCCGACGCCTGGATCGACGAGACCAAGACCAAGATCGGCTACGAGATCCCTTTCACCCGCCACTTCTACAAGTACCAGCCGCTCAGACCACTGGCCGTGATCCGAGCGACATAAAGGGGCGGAGGAGGAGATCCGACGGATGTTCACGGCGGCCCAGTCGGTGAGCCACTCGGCGAATGCCGACGTCGCATGGTTCGAGCAGCTGCCGGTGGGCTGGAGGGTGCGGCGGCTCAAGTTGGCAACTCGTACGCAAGCGGTCGAGTGGGCTGGCAAAATCTGCGATCGGATGAGTCCGTTGACAACGGTCCCTGCCTTGCGACAGGAATGCATTTTCGGCAAGGTCGGGTGGATTGGGCTTCATCGTATCACGTAGACGGAAGCGCGCTCCGCCCTAGCGGCCGGAGATTGAACTCCGGCGAGGGAGACGTGCTGTCTACGAAGGACGGAGACAGTTGGGAAGCTCGACCTAAGCGAGACTCCCTTCCGGGGCCTGCATACCAGAACCGCCAAGGCTTGCGGCTGCGTCCAAGGCGCGATTCGTATCGTCCGCGATTCCTTGTCTATGTCTGCTCCGGCCGGCCTTGACGCGGGGCGTCGAAGCCGACGGCAGACCGGCACGATCTACCAGGGGATCCGCGAAGAGTCAGTTCTGAACTTGCCCATGATCGTTGCCGCCGCCTGAAGGGTCAGGACTGCATTGTCGCCTTCCTCGACCGAAAGACCGGCGCCATCGACCACGTCATACGGCAGAAGGAGCGCCTCATCGAACTGCTCCAGGAGCAGCGGCAGGCGCTCATCACCCAGGCCGTGACGAAGGGGCTCGACCCGAGCGTGCCGATGAACGGACTCGGGGCTCGATTGGCTGGGCCTGGTCCCGACGACATTGGCAGGATGCCGCTCGCTACTCAGCGCTTCACAGTTCAACTGGGCAAGATACGCGACTGAAGCCGCACGACGGGTCGAATCACTATCCATGTCTTCGCAACGCAAACGTCTACTGGACGCGAGTAGATCTGCGATGACTTCAAGACGATGGCATTCAGCCCAGCGGATCGGTCTCGCTTCGCCTGCGTTCAGGTGACGTGCTCGGTGTGAAGGCGGAGCCAATATCAACGTGGTCAGGAAGATGCGCCATGTGGCAGGGTGCAGTTGGCGAGTGTTGCTACCAGAAGGCGCTCCATCGGGTTCGTTCCCGCGACAACAGCGCTCTGGGCGAACTTCTGCTCTACGCGCTATGGGCCGACTTCGCAGCAAGCTCTCTTTGGATCGCGGATGCACCTGCGAGTACCGGTTCTCCATCGGGATCCGCCGAGAAACTGCGTCAGACATCGTCTTGCCTGTTCCGCCCGCGAGTGAACAAGAGCGCATCGTGCGGAGCCTGGACCGAGCGACGCGAGGCTCGATGAAATGGTTGCGCGGACGAAGGATTCGGTGAGGACTCGACTCGGCGAGTACCGCCAAGCGCTCATCTCCGCCGCCGTGACCGGCGCAGATCGACGTGACCGGCGAGGCCGCCTGATGCCGATCCACACCGAGAAGACCTTCGAGGAGGCGATCGAGGCCCATCTGCTCGACCAAGGGCGGGTGGACGAAGGGCGACCCCGCCGACTTCGATCGCGACTCGGGCCTCGTCCCGAAGGACTTCTTCGCGTTCGTGCAGGACACCCAGCCCCAGCTCTGGGAGGAGCTACGGAAGCAGCACGGCTCGGGGCTCGAAGACAACCTGCTGGACGCGCTCAGCGAAGAACCTGGAGTCGCGGGGCACGCTCGACGTGCTCCGTCACGGCTTCAAGCTGCTCGGGAAGAAGGTCGAGGCCGCCTACTTCCAGCCGGCCCACGGCCTCAACCCGGAGATCATCGCGAAGTACGCGAAGAACCGCCTCGTCCTCACGCGGCAGGTGAAGTTCATCCCCGACCAGGACGACTCGGTGGACATGGTGCTCTTCCTCAACGGCCTCCCGGTCGCCACGGCGGAGCTCAAGAACCCGCTCACCGGCCAGACCGTCGAGCACGCCAGCACCAGTACCAGCGGACCGTGACCCCAAGGACCGGCTGTTCCAGTTCAAGAAGCGGGCGCTCGTCCACTTCGCCGTGGATCCCGATCTCGTCTACATGACGACCCGGCTGGCGGGCAAGGACACGGTGTTCCTGCCCTTCAACCGAGGCTGCGAACGGCGGCAAGGGGAACCCGCCAACCCGATCGGCTACAAGACGGCCTACCTCTGGGAGGAGGTCTGGCAGCGGGACCGCTTGCTCGACATCCTCGCCCGGTTCGTCCACCTCGTGGTCGAGGAGAAGAAGGTCGGCGGCAGGAACGTCACGACCGAGAGCATGATCTTCCCCCGGTACCACCAGCTCGATGCCGTCCGGCGGCTGGTGGCGGCGGCGAAGCCGGCGCGAGGAGGGGCAGAACTACCTCGTCCAGCACTCGGCCGGGAGCGGCAAGAGCAACACCATCGCCTGGCTGGCCCACCGGCTCTCCAGCCTCCACGCGGCGGACGACCAGAAGGTCTTCGACTCGGTCGTCGTCGTGACCGACCGGAGGGTCCTCGACACGCAGCTCCAGGACACGATCTACCAGTTCGAGCACAAGCAGGGCGTCGTGGCCAGGATCGACGAGAACTCGGCCCAGCTCGCCGAGGCGCTGAAGCCGGGCACGCCGGATCGTCATCACGACGCTCCAGAAGTTCCCGTTCGTCACGGACAAGATCGGCCAGCTCCCCGAGCGGCGGTACGCGGTCATCGTGGACGAGGCCCACAGCTCGCAGACGGGCGAGGCCGCCCGGCAACTTGAGGGAGGTCCTGGCGGCGACGAGCCTGGAAGCGGCCGCCGAGGAGGAGAGTGGCCGTGGCGAGGACGACCGGGAGGACCGCATCGCTCAGGCGATGGCCGCCCGCGGCAAGCAGCCGAACCTCTCGCTTCTTCGCCTTCACCGCGACGCCGAAGGCCAAGACGCTCGAGCTGTTCGGCAGCACCGGGGCCGACGGGAAGCCCGTGCCCTTCCACCTCTACTCGATGCGGCAGGCGATCGAGGAGGGCTTCATCCTCGACGTGCTCGCGAACTACACGACCTACAAGACGTACTACCGGCTGGCGAAGGCCGTCGAGGACGACCCCGAGGTACGACGCGCGCAAGGCGCGCGAGCGCGCTCGCCCGCTTCGTCGACGCTGCACCCGCACAACCTCGCGCAGAAGGCCGAGGTCATCGTCGAGCACTTCCGCGCAGCAGGTCCGCCACAAGATCGGCGGCCAGGCCAAGGCGATGGTCGTCACCGCGCTCCCGGCTGCACGCCGTCCGCTACAAGCAGGCCATCGACACGTACATCGCCGAGAAGGGCTACACGCGACATCGAGGCGCTGGTCGCGTTCTCCGGGCACGGTGAACGATCCCGACGTCGCCGGCGTCGAGCTACACCGAGGCCGGGATGAACGGCTTCCGGCGAGAGGCGAGCTGCCGGAGCAAGTTCGACGACCGACGAGTACCAGCGTCCTGATCGTGGCCGAGAAGTACCAGACCGGCTTCGACCAGCCGCTCCTGCACACGATGTACGTGGACAAGAAGCTCGCCGGGGTCCAGGCGGTGCAGACCCTGTCGCGGCTCAACCGCATCCACCCCGGGCAAGACGGACACGTTCGTCCTCGACTTCGTCAACGAGGCCGAGGAGATCCAGGAGGCGTTCAAGCCCTACTACGAGCAGACGACGGTCGCCGAGTCGGCTGAGCCCCAGCAGCTCTACGACCTCCAGCACCAAGCTCGATGCGGCTCAGGTCTACTACCAGTCGGAGGTCGAGGCCTTCGCCAAGGTCTTCTTCAAGCCTAGCGCGAGGCAATCCAAGCAAGACCAGGCCGAGTTGTACCGCCACCTCAACCCGGCGGTGGACAGGTTCTCGGCCCTCGACGAGGAGAAGCAGGACGACGTTCCGAAACCAGCTCGGAGCCTTCGTCCGCCTCTACGCCTTCCTTTCGCAGGTGATGCCCTTTCAGGATTCTGACCTGGAGACGCGCTACAGCTTCTGCCGGTTCCTCGAGATGAAGCTGCCCCGAGACGATCGCCGAGGCGGCCTGGTGCTGGATGACGAGGTCGCCCTGGCCTACTACCGCCTCGACAAGATCTCCGAGGGGACCATCGAGCTACAGGTTCACGAGGGGGGCGGCCTCTACGGTCCGACGGAGATTGGTAGTCGCACCGCAAAGGAAAAGGACGTCCCGCTCTCCGAGATCATTGACGTCCTCAACGAGCAAGTTCGGGACGTCCTTCACCCGTTCCGATCAGCTCGGGGTGTTCGACGCCATCCGTGCGGAGGCGGTGGCGGACGAGGAGGTGATCCAGCGTGCACACGCCAACGAGTTCGAGAACTTCGCGTTGGCCTTCCGGCCGAAGGTCGAAGGCTTGATGCTCGACCGGATGGACCGGAATCAGGAGATCGTGACCCGGTACTTGAACGACCCGGAGTTCCGCGGTGTGGTCGATCAGGAGCTGGCTCGCCGCACTTACGACCAGATTCGCGGCGAAGGCAGCCGCTAGATGCGCACTTTGCCCATTTCGACGAGGTGGGCAAGGTAGGCTTCGCCGGTCAACGGGCAGTCCACGAGGTCATCGAATTCGGTCCGTTTCAGTCCAACCTGTCGCGCCATCTGACCCAGCAGAGAATCCCCGCATTCCCTGGCGCCCTGGCTCATGTAGGTGTGGACGGAAGTCTTCTTGCCGGCGACCCACAGCCAGAACACCTCGTGATGCGTATCCACGCTCCGGAATCCCTTTTCCAGCAGGGAGCTTCGAATCTGGGCCGTCTTCCGAGCACTCAAGCCAATGCCTCCTCAGCCTCGACCAGGTCCCGGAATCGTCCCTTCGCAGCTTGCGCATCTCGCGTCAGGAGGGAATCGTCTTCTTGGGCAAGTTGGTCCCAGGAGACGACGAACTGGAGCCTGAAGGCCCCCAGCGACTCGGAACGGGTGTGGGCGAAGGCGAGCAAGTTGAGGGGTTCGAATTCGTGAATCCAGAGGCCCTCTCGGAAGTCGACCTGGATCTCAATAGGCTGTCGAAGTCGAAACAGCCGGTTGCCATAGACGACACGACGCCAATAGAGGGGAATCAGTTGCACGGAACGCGCGTCCAAGATCTCCTCAATGCGTTCCAGTCGCCCACTCGCGCTCAGGCTTGCTCGACCCTCGACTTCCACCAACGAGCCCGGCACCAACTCCCTGACGGCGTCCTCGTAGTCAGGTGTGTAGAAGCATCGGATCTTCCGGTTGTCGACAATCAATCCGAGCTGCCGCTCGCCCGTCGAGACCTCGATCTTGTAGAGGAGTCCGGTCAGGGTTCGAACCGACTCCTCGACAAGCTCCTCGTCTGACCTGGAGGCCAGGGCTACGAAGGGCCGGTAGTCAGAGCGAAGATCAACCGCCGTGTCGGCGACCGTCACGGCGACGTCGTAGTCTGCGCCATCCTCGGGCAAGAGAGGGTTGATCGACTTCAGCACCCGAGCACGCTGGCCAGAGTCCGGGTACAGGGAGCCTAGCCGCGGGCGGTCACGATGACGTACAGCGTCCAGCGTCTGTCCCAGATGTGTCAGCGAACTCAGTCCGAGGTCGATGTCCAGCAGCGGGATGGTTGGAGCCAAGGGCACCTCGGCCACGATCTCCAAACTTCCGACACGCGTCTCAACCAGCGCGAAGCTCGGCAGGCTTGGACGACCTCGGCCTTCCACTGGCCTCGTCCTCCTCCACCTCTGAGCGAGGAGCCAATGTTGAACAAGGCGCGCTGGAGAGCGTCCAGCTTCCTCGATAGGAGGGTAAGTGGTACACGGCCCCCTTGGGCGACTGGTCCGCCCAGTTTGAGGGTCACTCGACGGTCACGGCTGGAAGGTTGGCCCGGAGGAGCGGGCCCGTCCGAGGACATCAGACGGGAGTTTACAACACAACGGCGCTGGCAGTCGGGAAGGGGGCACGCAGGCCTTGCTGACGGAGAAGGGACTCCCGATTGGCGGGAGAAGGAGTGATCCCCTAGACTTTGTCCTACGGACTAGCCCCACATGAGGTCACGTATGGTCACCGTCAGCATCCATGAGGCCAAAGCCCAGCTCTCGAACCTTGTCGATCGGGCCGCAAAGGGCGAGGCGTTTGTGATCGCAAAGGCGGGCCGGCCGCTCGTGAAGGTTGGAGCGCTTGATGCGCCCTGGGCACCGCGGCGGCTGGGATTTCTGGCAGGTGAGATCGCGGTGCCCAAGGATTTCGACCGAATGGGCAAAGGAGAGATCGAGGGCTTTTAGGGCTCGTTCGCGAGGTCCTCTCGGCGGCAATTCCGGGCCTCATTCGGCGTCCCGCCTAGAAGGCGTTGTCCCGGGACCTAGTACCAAGACGTGTAGAATCCCAGCAGATGTCCACCGGCTCGATCACGCCGACCCAGGCTCGCTGGGCGGTCGGCCTCCTGTTCGGCGTGAACTTCCTGAACTACATCGACCGGTACGTGATCGCGGCCGTGGCGCCGCTCATCCAGAAGGACTTCGGCCTCCACGACACCCAGATCGGCCTCATCGGGTCGATGTTCATGGTCGCGTACATGGTGGCGTCGCCGGTCGCGGGAGCCCTGGCCGACCGCTTCCCGCGACGCTTCTTCGTCGGCGGCGGCGTCCTGGTGTGGAGCCTCGCGACGGTCGCCTCGGGGCTCTCGGCGGGCTACCACCAGCTCCTGGCGGCGCGCTCGTTCATCGGCGTCGGTGAGGCCGGCTTCGGCGGCGTCGCCCCGACGCTCATCAGCGACCTGTTCCCCAAGGAGAGGCGCGGCCGGATGCTGTCGTTCTTCTACGTCGCCATTCCCGTGGGGAGCGCCCTGGGCTTTCTCCTGGGGGGCTTCGTCGGCGAGCACTACGGCTGGCGCCACGCCTTCTACATCGCCGGCGCGCCGGGTCTCGTCCTGGGGCTCCTGGCCTTCCGGATGGCGGAGCCGCCGCGCGGCGCCAGCGACGGCGTCGTCCGGACCGAGCACATCTTCGACAAGTGGGCCGCTCTCGGCCTCCTGCGGGTGCCTTCCTTCGTCTGGACGACGCTGGGCATGGCGGCCATGACCTTCGCCCTCGGGGGGCTGGCGTTCTGGGTGCCGACCTTCTTCCACCGGCTGCGGGGCATTCCCCTCGACGAGGCCAACGCGCTCTTCGGTGGCATCACCGTGGCGGCGGGCCTCGTGGGAACGTTCCTCGGAGGATTCCTCGGCGACTGGCTGCTGAAGCGGACGAAGAAGGCCTACCTCCTCGTCTCGGGGTGGGGGATGCTCCTCGGGGTCCCCGCGGCCTACGTCGGCCTCACGTCCCCGAACCGTGAGGTCTACCTCCCCGCTATCTTCATCGCCGAGGTCTTCGTGTTCCTGAACACGGGGCCCGCGAACGCGGTTCTCGTCAACGTGGCGCTTCCCGAGATCAGGGCGACCGCGATCGGCGCGTCGATCTTCGTCTTTCATCTCCTGGGCGACGTCCCATCCCCCATCCTCATCGGCAAGGTCTCGGATTGGACCGGGGACCTGGGGAAGGCGATGCTCCTCACGACCGTGGCGATGGCGGTCTCGGGGCTCTGCTATCTCCTCGGCGGCCGCACACTCGGCGCGGACACCGAGCGCGTCGAGCGACTCGTGCTTGAGAGGGAAGGCGTCCGTGCGTAGGGCGTGCCGGGCCGTAGTGGAGGCGCTCTTCAAGGTCCTCTTCGCCTACGACTGCATCGACGAGCACCTGCTGCCCCATGAAGGGCCCGCCATCGTGGCGGCGAACCACCCCTCCTACCTCGATCCCATCCTTCTCTCCCTCCAGGTGGACCGGCCCATCCGGTTCATGGCGTGGGACGCCCTCTTCCGAGTGCCCATCCTCGGCACGCTGATGCACGCCTTCGGCGCCTTCCCTGTCGACGTCCGTCACGGCAAGGGCCGTGGCGCATACCTGGAAGCGAGGGCTCGCCTCGAGGACGGCGAGGTGGTGGGCCTCTTCCCCGAGGGGAAGCGCTCGCGCACGGGCTGGATGGAGTCTTCGCTCCGGGAAGGGGCGGCGCGCCTCGCCCTGGAGACGGGGGCACCCCTGGTGCCGGCCACGATCGCCGGCGCCTACCGTGCCTGGCCCTACTCGCAGTCCCTTCCCCGGCCGGCCCGGATTCGCGTGCGCTTCCACGACCCGATCGACCCGGTTCCCTATCGGGCGATGGGCGAGGAGAAGGGGATCGCCGCCCTCCTGGAGGAGCTGCACCGCCGCGTGGACCGCTCGCTCCTTCCCGGCGTGAAGGCCGACCTTCGCATGAACGTCGTCTATCGCCTTCCGGCGCCATGGCCCAGGACCTACGAGTTCCTTCCGCCGATGATCATGGCCCTGCTCGTCTTCTGGAAGACGCGAGCGATACCGCCCGTGCTCCCGGCCTACGCCTACATCGGTTATCTCCTGCTCGACCACTTCGTCATCCCGCAACGGCGCTTCGTCAAGCGCCTCCGGAACGTCTCCCCGGTGATCTTCGTCCTCGCGTATGGTCCCGTGGTGCTCAAGACTCTCGGGTTTCCCGACGTTCCCGCGCAGGGAGCGTTGGCGGCGGTCGTGGCCGGCGCGCTCTTCCCCTACCTCTACGAGAGGGGACGGGTTACCCTCGAGTTCATCCGCGGCCTGCTCGTCGCCTCGGCCTTCGAGCTCGGAGCGCTCTACCTGGCGCCCGTCCCACTCGGCCCCCACGTGGCCCTTCCCCTCTTTGCCGCGGCCTATGCCTGGACGAAGCGAACCGTCTTCTCCACGTACACGGCGCCGCTCCTCGCCGCCTACGTCCTCGTCGTGGCCCGGCTGCTCTACGGTGGCTTCCCCCTGGTCGTCCATGTAGTCGCCGCGATCGTCGCGTCGCTCGTCGTCGGCTTCTTTCCGTATCGCCTGCGTCCCCGTGCCGAGGCCGAGGAAGAGAAGACCGAGAGCGGCGGCGGCCTCGGCCTCAACCTGCGCGAGTGACCGACGCGGTCGACGTCGTGGTCGTGGGCGCCGGCGCGGCGGGGATCGCGACGGCGATCTTCGCGGCGCGGCGCCGGCCCGGTCTCCGTGTCGTGGCACTCGACGGCGCCAGGACGCTGGGTGCCAAGATCCTCGTGAGCGGCGGCGGCCGCTGCAACGTCACCAACACCGTCGTGAACGCGGCGGACTTCAACGGCGGCTCGCGCCACATCGTCCGCCGCGTCCTGTCGGCCTTTCCGGAGCGGGCGGCCGCGGCGTTCTTCCGGGAGATCGGCGTGTCGCTCCATGCGGAGCCCGGAGGGAAGCTCTTCCCCGACTCGAACAAGGCCCGGGACGTCCTGGGCGCTCTCGTCGCCGAGGCGGCGCGACTCGACGCCCGGCTCCTCACGGGGCATCGAGTCCTGGCCGTCGAGCGCGACGGCGAAGGCTTTCGCGTCGAGACGTCGCAAGGGGAGTGGGGCGCGCGGCACGTGGTGCTGGCCACCGGAGGCTTGTCGCTGCCCAAGAGCGGGAGCGACGGGGGAGGCTACGCGCTGGCCCAGCGCCTCGGCCACACGCCTCGTTCCGAGGACGCCCGCCCTGGTTCCCCTCGTCCTGGACGGGACGTTTCACGCCGGCCTCGCCGGTGTCGCCCACGAGGTCGCACTGTCGGTCCGTGTGGCCGGCCGGAAGGCGGTGACCGTCACGGGCCCCCTCCTCTGGACACACTTCGGCGTGAGCGGCCCGGCGGCCCTGGACGCCTCCCGGTTCTGGCACGGCGCGCGGGCGGAGGGGCTCGACGTCGTGGTCACGGGGACCCTGCTTCCGGGAGAGACGTTCGAGAGCCTGGAGGCGTGGCTCCTCGGGAGCGCACGGCGGAATCCCCGCGTCCAGATGAACACGACGCTCGCGGGGCGCCTTCCCACGCCGGCTCGCCGAAGCGATTCTCGTCGCCCTCGAGATTCCGCCGGGCACATCGGTCGCCCGCCTCCTGAGGGAGGACCGCCGCAAGCTCGTGCGCGCCCTGACGGAGTGGCCGCTGCCCGTCCGCGACAGCCGCGGCTACGACTACGCCGAGGTCACGGCCGGCGGAGTGCCCCTGAGCGAGATCGATCCGGCGACGCTGGAGTCCCGGAAGTGCCCGGGACTCCATCTCGTCGGAGAGATCCTGGACGTCGACGGAAGGATCGGCGGGTTCAACTTCCAGTGGGCCTGGTCGAGCGCCTGGGTCGCCGCGGAGGCGCTGGGCCGCTAGCCGCGACGCGCGAGAATCTCTTTCACGGCGCGATGCGCCTGGTCGATGGCGGCCTGGGTGTAGGCGTTGGCCTCGGCGTCGGAGTTCGCGATGGCGATCCGGCCGAAGGGCTTGCGCCCGAGGACGCAGGGGCGCTGGTCCGCGGGCCAGTCGGGGTCGAACAGCGTGTTGTACCAGTACGCGTAGCCGTGGGCCCAGCGGTTCACGGTGATGGCCTCGATGTCGCGGGCGGGATCGAAGCCGCCGCCGGCCAGCATCCGGCCCAGCTCGTCGCGGATGCTCCGCTCCATCGTCTCGAAGGTCGTGGCGAGGAGCTCCACGCGCCCGGCGCGATGCTGATCGCGGGCCGGCAGGCCGGGGTGGCACGGGGCCCGCATCAGGAACAGGACCATCGGCTCCTCGGGGCTCCTGCGGGAAGCGGTAGGACCCGAGGCTCACGGGGAAGTCGAGGGCCACCCACGAGTGGTAGCTCCCCGGCGCCGAAACCTGATGAACGCCCAGGCGCTGGAACGAGGTCCAGTTGCGGACGAGGACGTGGGTGTAGAGGAAGGGGACCTTGACGCCGTAGGCCAGCGCCTCCTTCTGGGCCGAGGGAAGCTCCGGGGAGATGTGGGGGATGATCCCGTTCCAGCACGCGAGGACGCAGGCGCCGGCCCGGACGCTGGCGAGCTTGCCGTCGCGGACGTAGGCCACCTCGACCTCGCGCGCCGAAGCGGGGTCGCCCCGATGCCTCGCGCGAACGACCGTGCTGTTGAGACGCAAGCGCACGGGCGACGCGGCCTCGTCGAGAAGGCGGTAGTCGAGGCGAGCGGGAACGATGTCTTCCATCGTATGCCCCGGCGCGGTCGCCGGAATGAGGGCGCGGACGAGCATCCGCGCGATCGAGGCGTTCCCGTCGGGGAAGTGGAAGATGTACGGCTCGCCGGCACCCTCGCGGCCGGGCGAGAGACCTAGCCCCTGGAAGCCGGGATACCCGAAGGCATAGTCGTCCCCCGCCTGGGCGCATTCGAGGGCGGGGACCGCGTCGATCCCGAGGCCCCAGAGGTCGTGGGTCCGCGTCTGGAAGAAGGGAAGGACCTCGGGGCTCGCCCCCGCCGTGTTGGTCAGGAAGTCGGCGTAGCTGGTCTTCCGGAGGCGCTTCTCCTTCTCGGCGAGCGACAGCCCCGGCAGGTAGTCGCGCTTCTCCGTGTAGAGGCGCTCGATGTCGCGCCGAGCCGACGCGGGCAGGGGGCATTCGCCGATCCACTCGCGCGCCGGCCGGGAGTCGACGCCGGCCACGAGGCGATCGGCGCCGAACGTCTCCTTGTCGAAGAAGACGCCAGTCCCGAGCTTCATCGAGGAGTAGAGCGTCCGGTCGAAGGCCCGATAGAACCGCTTCGTCTCGATTCCGAGATCACGGAGAAGGCCCTTGGCCACCGTGCTGTACCTCGACGGACTCTCGATCGACTGCGTGCCCCCGTACGCGAGGAGGAGCCGGTCGCCGTGGCGGAACTCGTTCCGCCGGGCGTGGCCGCCGAAGTCGTCGTGGTTCTCGAGGATCAGAATGCGGGCCTTCGGGCCCGTGGCCTGCCGGAAGAACCACGCGGCCGAGAGGCCGCTCAGCCCACCGCCCACGATCACGAGGTCGTAGGATTCGCCCGTGTCCTCGACCGCGCCGGCCGTGTCCCAGAACGCGCCGTCTCGCAGGGCGTGGCCGACGGCGTACGACCCTTCGTTGCTCCCGCGGAGCCCCGTGAGGGCCGGCGGGTAATCGGACGCCGATCCGGGAGGCGCGCCGGCGAGGGTCCTCGCGGAGAGGCCACGCGCGGCGAGCACGCCGCCCACTCCGACCGCCGCACCGTTCAGGAAATCGCGCCGCGTGATGCGGCGGCCCATTCCGAGATCCCGATCGCGCCGCCGGCTCATGCCGCCAGCCACGGCCGGGTCGCGGCCCAGTTGGTGATCGCCTCGTGAACGGCGTCCAGCTTTCCGGTGAAGAAGTGATCGGCCTCCGGGACGACGACGAGCACGCGGGGCTCCGGCAGGGTTTCGACGACGGTGCGCAAGACGTCCCCGGTTCCGAACGCGTCCCCCGCGCCCTGAACGAAGAGGCGTGGAGCGTCGACGTCATGAAGGAATGACAAGATCCTCGACGCGGAGGACGGGAAACCCCATCAGGAAGAGGGCGCGAACGCGGGCGTCGACGGCGCCTACCCGAGCCGCCACGACCGAACCGAAGGAGAAGCCCCCGAGGACGAGAGGCAGGTCGGGAAAGCGCCGCGCCATCTCGTCCAGCGCGGCTCGGGCGTCGTCTTGCTCTCCGCGGCCGTGGTCGTGGATGCCCTCGGACAACCCCACGCCGCGGAAGTTGAAGCGGAGGACGGCGAGCCCCTGCTCCTGGAGGGCTTTGGCCGCGCGGAACACGACCTTGAAGTGCATGACACCGCCCTGGCGCGGATCGGCGTGGCAGACGACGGCTGCGCCGCTCGGCGCACCCTCCGGGTACATGAGGAGGCTTTCGAGACGGCCCGCAGGGGCCGAAACGAAAAGGGACTCGTTCTGCGCCACGCGCGGCATTATCGGGCCGCGCGGGGCGTCCTGTCACCCCAGGTTACGCGGGCTGGGCCAGGGCCGTCTCGCGGGCAAGGGCGGCGGCCCGGATCTGCGCCGCCCGGGGTGGAGGCGTCCCCTCGTTGGCCCGCTGCACGATCCGCAGCGCTCCCAGCGATCGCGCCTTGCCGACGGTCGCCAGGAGGAGGAGCTTGTTCACCCGCGGGTCCTGTTTCGGGGCTATGGCCAGCTCGTCGAGGGACGCCACGAGGCCGCCAAGGCCGATCTGATAGCGCATCGAGAGCGACGCCATCCCGACGATCTTCCCATCCGCCTCCGCCACGCGGACCAGGAAGTGGGGATCCGTCATCGTCTTGCGATAGGTCTGGGCGAACGCGAGAGGCTCGGGGTAATAGCCGACGTCTTCCAGGAGCGCGAGGACAGCCACACCGTCTTGCAGGCACGCAGGTCGAACGTGAACGTTCATGGGTCTCCCTCTCTTGGTAGTGGCCCCGCGACCACGGACCGTGTCGCGTGAGCCACGCCTTGGCAACGATTCAACTCAAATCGGGAGAGCCACTTGCGCCGCTAGGGCTCTGCTCGATTCGTCGGTCGCTTCCAATGGTGCAAGCCTCGGGCCACCGATCTGTGCGCCGCGGCGCTATGTTGAGTCCCCCGCCCGGGCTAGACTTGGCCCTTCCATCGAGTCGATCCCCGAAAGGACATGGCCATGAAGACCAACGACAAACTCATCGCCCTCGGCCTCGGGCTGGGCGCGGCACTGACGCTGTCGGTCGGGTGCACGCAACAGGCACCGCAGGGACATGAGGCGCAGAACGTTCTCCCGCGGCCGGAAGAGCCGTTCAAGGGAAAGATCGGCCGCACGACCAAGGAATCCACGAAGGACTTCCCCAAGGAAGTCACCGCCCCGAAGGGCGCGCCCAACGTCCTGCTCATCCTCACGGACGACGTGGGCTTCGGCGCGTCGTCCACGTTCGGCGGGCCGATTCCCACGCCCACGATGGATCGGCTGGCGAAGGCCGGGCTGCGCTACACGCAGTTCCACACCACGGCGCTCTGCTCGCCCACGCGCGCGGCGCTGCTCACCGGACGCAATCATCACAGCGTCGCGACGGGCGTCATCATGGAGCTCGGCACCGGCTTCCCCGGCTACAACAGCCTTCAACCGAAGAGCGCCGGGACGTTCGCCGAGATCCTCAAGCAGAACGGCTACAACACCGCCTGGTATGGCAAGAACCACAACGTGCCCGACTGGCAGACGAGCCAGGCGGGGCCGTTCGACCTCTGGCCGACGGGGCTGGGCTTCGAATACTTCTACGGCTTCATCGGCGGCGACACGAGCCAGTGGGCCCCGGCGCTCTTCGACGGCACCAAGCCCATCGAGCCGCCGCACGACGCGAAGGACTATTTCTTCGACGACGACATGGCCGACCACGCCATCGACCGCATCCGCATGCTGCACGCCGTCGCGCCGCAGAAGCCGTGGCTGCAGTACTACGCGCCGGGCACGGCCCACGCGCCGCATCACGCGCCGAAGGACTGGATCGCGAAGTTCAAGGGCAAGTTCGACCAGGGCTGGGACAAGCAACGCGAGGAGACCTTCGCCCGGCAGAAGGAATTGGGCCTCGTCCCGGCGAACGCGAAGCTGACGAAGCGTCCGGCGGAGATCGGCGCGTGGGATGCGCTCGACGCCGACCACAAGAAGGTCGCCGCCCACATGATGGAGGTCTACGCCGCCGCCCTCGCGCATTGCGACTACCAGATGGGCCGCATCCTCGACGCGATCGAGGAAACGGGCCAATTGGACAACACGCTGGTCATCTACATCCAGGGCGACAACGGCGCGAGCGCCGAGGGCACGCCGCAGGGGTTGCTCAACGAGATGTCGGTCTTCAACAACATCCCCGAGGACTTCAAGGAAGTGACACGCCGCATGGACGAGCTGGGCGGGCCGACGACCTTCAACCACTACCCGGTCGGCTGGGCCCACGCGATGGACACGCCGTTCCAGTGGACCAAGCAGATCGCTTCGCACTTCGGCGGCACGCGCAACGGGATGGTCATCTCCTGGCCGGCACGCATCAAGGACAAGGGCGGCATCCGCACGCAGTTCTCGTCGGTGATCGACATCGCACCGACGCTGCTCGAAGCGGCCGGCGTGCCCGCGCCGACGAGCATCAACGGCGTGGCGCAGAAGCCGATCGAGGGGACGAGCCTGGTCTATACGTTCGACGATCGCGAAGGTGCCGTCGAGACACACGACGCAGTACTTCGAGATGTTCGCCAACCGCGCGATCTATCACGACGGCTGGGTGGCCGCGACCACGCCGCCCATCGTCCCGTGGGCGATGGGGAAGGACATCGACGTGAACGCCTACACGTGGGAGCTCTACCACGTCAGCGACGACTTCTCCGAAGCGAACAATCTGGCCGACAAGGAGCCGGCAAAGCTCAAGGAGCTGCAGGACCTCTTCTGGAAGGAGGCGGAGAAGTACAACGTGCTGCCGATCGACAACAGCAAGGTCGAGCGGTTCGACGTGAGCCTCCGCCCCAGCCTGACGCGCGGGCGCGAGGAGTTCACCTATTACCCCGGCATGGTCCGCATCCCCGAAGGCAGCGCGCCGGACACGAAGAACAAGTCCTGGCAGATCAAGGCGGAGGTCGTGATTCCCGCGGGCGGCGCCGAAGGCATGCTGATCACCCACGGCGGGCGCTTCGCCGGCTACGGGCTCTACCTGCTCAAGGGCAAGCCGGTCTTCTGCTACAACCTCGCCGGCGTCGCCCGCTACTACGTCACCGGCAAGGAGGCGCTCGCACCGGGTGCCCACACCATCGTCTACGACTTCAAGTACGACGGCGGCGGCATCGGCAAAGGCGGCCTCGGCACGATCCAGGTGGACGGCAAGACCGTGGCCACCGGCCGCATCGAGCGCACCCTGCCCTTCCGTCTTTCGGTCGACGAGGGAATCGACTGCGGCGAAGACACCGGCACCCCCGTCACCGAGGACTACCAGATGCCCTTCAAGTTCACGGGCGAGATCAAGAAGGTCGTGATTGACCTGACACCGGAGCAACTGAGCGCGGACGACGACGCGAAGCTGAAGGAGGGGAAGGCCGCCATCGGCGTCGCCCAGTAGGCAATCGTCACCAGCGCCCGCCGTTCCTTGCCGCGGCGGGCGCTATGGTTTCCGCCCTGGCGACTAGCCTCTACTTGACGAAGCGGAGGGCCAGGATTCGGGGAACGCGAACGCCGCCCTCCTCCTTCGGGATCTCGGCGAGCGCCACGAGACGAAAGCCGCAGCCAAGGAACGTCCCGACGTAGTCGGAGAGCGTGCGGGGGAACCAGGTCAGCTCGACCTTGCCCCACAGGGACAGCTTCGTGCACGGCCGCCCGTCGAAGTAGTCGGCGCGGTCGGCGACCTTGAACAGCGGGTGATCGACGACCACGACGCACGTCCCCCCGGGGCAGAGCACGCGCCAGGACTCCTGGGCGAACGTGCGGATCTCGGGAACGTATTGGAGGACCATCTTGCAGAGAACCGCGTCGACCCCCTCCGAATCGACGGGGAGCGGCGTGGTGACGTCGTGCTCCACGAACTCCAGGTTCCCGAAGCCCACGTACTTCCGCCGGCAGAGAGCCACGAAGGCCGGGGAGAAGTCGAGGCCCAGCACCCTTCGCGACCGGCCGGCCAGCTCCGCGGAGAGGTAGCCGCTTCCGCATCCGCAGTCCAGGATCACGCGCTCCGCCGTGTCGCCGAGCATCTCGAGGACGACCGGACGGATCAGCTCACGGTTGAGGGTGTCTCCCTCGGTCCCCATGTTCTCGTCGTACCAGTCGGCGGATCCGTCCCACTCGTCGGCGGTGCTCATCCGGCTCCCCTCAGAGCGGCAGCCGCAGGCCGGCGCGACACCCGAGGCCGCCGCGCCGGTTCTCGAGGGTCAGGGCCCCCCCGTGGGCCTCGGCGATCTGTCGCGCCAGGACGAGGCCGATGCCCGAGCCTCCGGGCTTGGTGGTGAAGAACGGCACGAAGAGGTTCGCCGTGTTCGAGAGGCCCGGTCCGTCGTCGTCGATGTAGACCTCGAGCTGCCGCGGGCCCCGGCTGAGCACGCGCCAGCCCGCCCGCACGCCCCCGCCGTTCTCGAGGGCGGCGTCGGCGGCGTTGCGCACCAGGTTGATCAGGAGCTGCTCGAGCTGATCCGGAATCGGCCAGGAGGTGCGTCTCGGGGCCCTCCGCGAGCGAGACCCGGAGGCGCGTCTCGAGCCCCACGACGCGCCGCACGAGGGAGCCGATCTCCATCGGCTGGAGCTGCGGCGCCGGGAGGCGCGCGAGGCGCGCGTAGGCCTCCATGAACCGGCCGAGGGCCTCCGCGCGGGCCGCGATCACGGCGAGGCCCTTGCGCATGTCGACGTCCCAGTCGGCGGGGCGCGGCTCGCGGGCGATGAGGGACTCGAGGCTGCCGGCGATCGAGCGGATCGGGGTGAGGGAGTTGTTCAGCTCGTGGCCGAGGACGCGTATGAGGCGCTGCCAGGCCTGGCGCTCTTCCTCGCGCAGCGCCCGGCTGACGTTGGAGAGGACCAGGAGCTTGTGGGGGAGGCCGTGCTCCCGGAACGTGCCGACGCGCGCCTCCCACCGCCCGGGGCCGGCGGGGAAGGTCATGTCGAGGACTCGCGGCTCGTCGTCGGCCAGGGCGGGGCCGAGGCCCAGCTCGTCGGCGGTGCGCCCCATGAGGTTCTCGGCGGGACGACCCAGGGCGCGCTCGCCGCCGCGGTTCACGAGGCGAAGACGGCTCTCCTCGTCGAAGGTGAAGACGGCGACGTCGATCTCCTCCATCACCTTTCGGAGAAGCGCGGTCGCCTCCAGGGCGCCGAGGCGCTGCTCCCGGAGCGTCCCCGCGAGGGCGTTGATCTCGAGCATCACGAGGCTCAGCGCGTCGTCCCCCGAGCCGCGCCCCCGGAACGAGAAGTCCTCTTCCCGGAGGGCCGACAGGAGGTTGGCCAGGGTCTGGAGGGGGCGCACGACGGCGTTCTGGGCCGCGAGGGCGAAGGCGAGCCAGGAGCCGATGCCGAGAAGGGCGAAGGTCCACTGTGCCTTCGCGGAATAGCCGCCGACCCACAGGAGGAGAAGGGACAGGACGACGCCGGCGAGGCCCGACAGCAGGGCCAGGACGAGCACGTGGCGCTCGTGGTTCAGACGGAACCGCGAGGGACGTCCCCTGTTCATAGGCCGTAGCGCTGGAGACGCCGATAGAGGGCGCTGCGGGAGAGGCCCAGGGCCTCGGCCGCGCGGCTCACGTTGCCTTCGAACCGCGCCAGCGCCTTCTTGATGAGGAGCGCCTCCACGTCCTCCAGGCTCATCTCCTCGAGGCGCGTCGGACCTTCGGCTCCGCTCCGGAGGCCGAGGTCGTGGGCCCGCACCTCGCTCCCGCGCGCCATGAGCACGGCCCGCTCCACGGCGTGGTCCAGCTCGCGCACGTTGCCGGGCCACGCAGTGCTCGGAGAGCGCCCGAAGCGCTCCGGCCTCGAACCCGGCGAGGGCTTTCCGATAGCGCTGGGCGTGCTGCTTCAGGAAGTGCTGGGCGAGGGAGCGCCAGGTCCTCGCGCCGGTCCCGCAGCGGCGGCACGTGGATCTCGATGGTGTTGAGCCGGAAGAGGAGGTCCTGACGAAAGCGTCCGGCGGCCACTTCCGCTCCGAGGTCCGCGTTGGTGGCCGAGAGCACCCGCACGTCGGCGCGACGCGTCCGCGACGAGCCCACGCGCTCGAAGTCCCCGGTCTCGAGGACCCGCAGGAGCTTGGGCTGGAGGTTCAAGGGCACGTTGGCGATCTCGTCGAGGAAGAGCGTGCCGCCGTCGGCCAGCTCGAAGCGCCCGACGCGATCGGTCTTCGCGTCGGTGAAGGCGCCCTTGACGTGGCCGAACAGCTCGCTCTCGAAGAGCCCCTCCGAGAGGCCGCCGGCGTTGACGGTGACGAGGGGCTTGGCCGATCGGGTCGAGGCCGCGTGGAGCGCCTGCGCCACCGTCCCCTTCCCCGAGCCGTTCTCGCCGGTGAGGAGCACGTTGGCGTCGGACGGCCCCACCCGCTCGATCATCTCGAGAACGGGCTGCATCGCCGCCGACTCGGCGATGAGCTTGGGTCCCTGCGGCTGCCGCAGCGCCTGGTTCTCGGCCTCGAGGCGCTGGCCCGCCCGGAGCGCGCGCCCCAGGGCGACCTGGGTGCGCAGGATCGTGAGGAGCCGGGGGTTGTCCCAGGGCTTCTGGACGAAATCGCGGGCGCGCGACGCATCGCCTCGACGGCGACGTCGACGCTCGGATCGTGAGGAGCCGCGGGTTCTCCCACGGCTTCTGGACGAAGTCGCGGGCGCCGCGGCGCATGGCCTCGACGGCCAGCGTCGACGCTGCCCCACGCGGTCATGACGACCACGGGCAGCGTGGCGTCGATGGACTGGAGTCGCGACAGGAGGTCGAGGCCTTCCTGCCCCGACGTGGTGTCCCGCGCGTAGTTCAGGTCGATGAGGACGACGTCGAACTCACGCGCCTCGAGCGCCGTCAGGACGCCGGCGGGAGACGTGGCGGCCTCGATGGCGAAGCCCTCGCCCTTGAGAAGAAGGCGCAGCGCCTCGATGACGTCGGCCTGGTCGTCGGCGATGAGGATCCGAGGTGCCTGGGGCATGGTGAGAGGCCACTATATCAATCCACGATCCAGCCGTCGGACATCTTCACGATCCGGCGGCCGTACGAGGCGTTCTGCTCCGAGTGGGTGACCTGGACGATGGTCGTGCCCTCGTCGTTGAGCTTCCGGAAGAGCTCCATGATCTCGCGTCCCTGGCTGGAGTGGAGGTTGCCCGTGGGCTCGTCGGCCAGGATGATCTTGGGGCTCGCGACCACGGCCCGCGCCACGGCCACGAGCTGCTGCTGGCCCCCCGAGAGCTGGGCGGGGTAGAGGTCCTTCTTCCCCACGATCTGGAAGCGGTCGAGGACGTCGGCCACGATCGCCTGGCGCTCCGACTTCTTGACGTCGCGATAGGAGAGGGGAATCTCGAGGTTCTCGTAGACCGTGAGGTCGTCGAGGAGGTGGTAGCTCTGGAAGACGAAGCCGATGTTCTTCTTCTGGAGCTCCAGGCGCTGCTTGCGGCCGAGCTTGTGGAGGGGTTGGCCGAGAAAGTCGATACTCGCCCGTCCAGGCCCCGTCGTGCATCCCGAGGATGTGGAGGAGCGTCGACTTCCCGGCGCCCGACGGGCCCATGATCGAGACGAAGTCGCCGCTCCGATCGTCAGGTTGATGCGGCGCAGGACGTAGACCTTGCCCCCGGCCAGGTCGTAGGTCTTCTCGACGTTCCGGAGCTCGATCATTCGTGCCTCAAGGCGACGATGGGTTCGACGCGGAGGTCGTGGGCCGCGTTCACTCGTAGTGGAGAGCCCGCATGGGCTCGACCAGCGTGGCGCGGCGGGCGGGGACGTACCCCGCCAGAAGGGTGACCGTCGCCAGTAGCGCCGTCGCGGCGGCCAGGGTCACGGGGTCATGGGGCGCCAGGCCGAAGAGCTGCGACTGGATGACCCGCGCGAGGGCCCACGCGCTCGGAAGGCCGAGAGCGATCCCGATCCCGGCGAGGACGGCCACCTCGCGCATCACGAGCCAGAGCACGCTGCGTCGGGCGGCGCCCAGCGCCATCCGGATCCCGATCTCGCGAGTGCGCCGGACGACGGTGAAGGCCATCACGCCGTAGAGCCCCACGCACGCAAGGAGCGTCGCCAGGAGGCCGAAGCACGCCGAGAGCGCCGCCACCATGCGGTCCAGGAAGAGGGATTCGTCCACCTGGGTCTTCATGCTCTTGAGATCGAAGACGGGCATGTCGGGATCGGCGCGCTTGACGGCGTCCCGGACGGAGCGCACGAGCGCGCCCGATTCGCCGCGCCCGCGAACGTAGAAGGTCATCTGATCCAGGTCCTCCCGCTCGGCAGCGGGGGTGTAGACCCAACGGGGCGTCTGGTCGCGAAGGTTCACGGCGTGGTCGTCCTTCACCACGCCCACGATCTCCACCTCGTTCCCCTTGTCGCGGCCGAAGCCGAAGCGCCTCCCGAGGGCGCTCTCGCCCTTGAAGAAATAGCGGGCGAAGGTTTCGTTGACGACCGCCACGCGCGGCGCCCCCTGCTCTTCGTCGAGGTCGGTGAACTCCCGCCCCGCGAGAAGGGGCGTGCCCAGGGTGGCGAAGTAGCCGGGACCGACGATGTTGGCGTGAGGGTTAGTGTCCTCGTCCTCGCGGCGCTCGTAGCCGTCCACCTTCACGGTCATGATCATCTCGCTCCCCGACAAGACGCCGCTGACCGCCGTCGAGGCGGCGGTGACGCCGGGGATCGACGCCAGGTCCTGACGCAGACGGCGGAAGAGCGCGTGTGTGGCCCGTTGATCGTGACCGTTGAGCGTCGGGTCCACCGAAAACGTGAGGAGGCTGTCCGTTTCAAAGCCGGGGTCGAGGCTGCGGAGGTTGTACAGGCTCCGCGCGAAGAGCCCGGCGCCCACGAGGAGGAGCAGCGAGAGAGCGACCTGCGCCACGACGAGGATCTTGCGGAGGCGCACCGAGGACCCGCCCACGACCGCGGCCGCTTCCTCCTTGAGGGTGCCAGTGAGGGCCGGCCGCGCGGCCTGGACGGCCGGTACGAGCCCGAAGAGCACTCCGGTGAGGACCGAGAGCCCGAACGTGAAGGACCACACCCGAAGATCGGGGCTGCTCGAGAGCGCGCGACTCGTTCCGTCGAAGGGGAGCGCCCGAATCAGCAGGTCGCCGGTCCAGCTGGCCACGACGAGGCCCGCGACGCCGCCCATCATGCCCAGCCCCAGGCTCTCGACGACGAGCTGCCGGACGATCTGGCGCCGCCCTGCGCCGAGCGCCAGGCGGATCGCCAGCTCCCGTTGCCGGGTCGTGGCCCTGGCCACGAGAAGGTTCGCGACGTTGGCGCAGGCGATGAGGAGCACGAGGCCGACCATGGCCATGAGCATGACGAGGGGCGTCGAGAAGCTCCGGCGCAGCCCGGAGATCCCCCGGAAGCCGGGGAGGACGTCGAGGTGCTTCGCTACGTACCGTGCGCGGAACGTCCCGCCCGGGTCCTCGATGTGCTCGACCTCCTCGGCCAGGATCTGGCGGTAGGCGACGTTCAGCCCCGCGTCGGCCTGCTCGCGCGAGACGCCCTCCTTGAGACGGCCGATGACGTTGATCCATCGAGTGCCGCGATTTTCGAGGTCGTCCCAGGTGGGCGTCATCTGGGCCTTCATCATCATCGGCACGAAGACGTCGGCCGCCGAGCCCACCTCGAATCCCCCGAAGCCCCGCGGTGCTACCCCCACGATCGTCATGGGGTAGCCGTTGACGTTGACGGTCTGGTTCAAGGCTTTCGGGTCGGCGCCGAAGCGCCTCGTCCAGAAGCCGTGGCTGAGCACGACGACGGGGTGCCCGCCCGGGGTTCGATCGTCCCCCTGGCTGAACGCGCGCCCGAGGATCGGCCTGACCCCCAGCACCTCGAAATAGTTTCCCGAGACCACCTCGGCCGTCACGCGCTCGGTCTGGCCGCCGAGGGAGAAGCTCGCCGGCGTCGAGAAGCGGGCCACCAGGCCGTCGAGGACCGTGTTGCGATCGCGAAGATCGCGATACATCGGGTACGAGAAGGTCTGGTCGTTGAACGTCCGTCCCCTGAACGGGCCGGGACCGTCGAGAAGGACCAGGCGCTCGGGGTCCTTCACCGGAAGGGCGCGGAGGAGGACCTGGTCCATCAGCGAGAAGATGGCGGTGTTCGCTCCGATCCCCAGGCCGAGGGTCAAGACCACGAGGGCCGTGAACCCCGGGTTCTTGGCGATCATCCGGAGCGCGAAGCGAAGGTCCTGGATGAGCCCGTCCATGGAAGCCTCCTCGGGCTTGTGGTTACGCGGCTCCGCCGGCGGCTCGCTCCACGTTCTCCTCCACGACGCGGCCGTCGAAGAGGTGGATCGTCCGGTCGGCGTGTCGCGCGAACCGTGTGTCGTGGGTAACCATGCAGATCGTCGATCCGGCGCGGTGCAGCTCGCGCAGCAGCTCCATCACCGCGTCGCCGTTCTTCGAGTCCAGGTTCCCGGTGGGCTCGTCGGCCAGGAGGATGGAGGGATGGCCCACCAGCGCTCGCGCCACGGCGACGCGCTGCTGTTGACCTCCCGAGAGCTGGCTCGGCAGGTGCTTGGCGCGGTGCCCCATCCCGACGCGCTCGAGGGAGGCGTTGGCCCTCTCCTTCCTCTCGGCGGCTCTCATCCCGCGATACGTGAGGGGCAGCTCGACGTTCTCGTAGACGGTCAGGTCCCCGATGAGGTTGAAGCTCTGGAAGATGAAGCCCACCTCGCGGTTGCGGATCCGCGCCCGCTTGCCCAGGTCCAGCTCCTGCACCTGGGTGCCGTTCAGGACGTAGGTCCCCTGCGTCGGGGAATCGAGGAGCCCGAGGATCGAGAGCAGCGTGGACTTCCCGCACCCCGACGGCCCCGAGATCGCGACGTACTCGCCCTTCTGGATCTCGAGGTGGATTCCGGCGAGGGCGTGGGTCTCGACCTCGTCGGTGTAGAAGACCTTGGTCAAGCCTTCCAGGCGGATGAGCGGCTCGGCGGCAGCGTTCATGAGAGTTCCTCGAAAATCAGCGGTTGGCGTCAGTTCAAGCGAATACGGTCGTAAGCGTCCCAGGCCGACGTATCCGACAGAACGACCTGGTCACCGGCTTTCAACCCGTCCACGATCTCGATGGTGCTCACGGAGCTGCGGCCCAGCTTCACCTTCACCCGCGTCGCCTCGACCCCCCCCTCGGCAAGCCGGAAGAGGCCGACGAGGCCCTCCGATTGGGCCTGGGCGGGCCGTCCCACGAAGAGGACGTCGTCGAGGCGCTCCAGCTCCACGGTCCCGTCGACCGACAAGTCGGGGCGCGCGCCCTTGGGGAGCGGGCCGTCCAGCGCGAGGTCCACCGTGACGGTCCCGTTCTGCACGGCCGGGTCGACGCGGAGGACGTGGGCAGGGATGATGCCGTTGCGCGTGTCGACGCTGGCGGCCTGTCCAGGCTGCACGTCCCGCGCCTGGGTCTCGGCGACCTTCACGACGGCCTTCAGGCGTTCGGGCTGCGCGACCCTCGCGAGGTTGGTCCCCGGTGTGACGCGCGCTCCGACCTCCACGGGGACCTGCTGCAGCACGCCGTCGATGCCGGCGCGGACGCGGAGGGCCTGGAACTGGCTGCGCTTCAGCCGCGCCATGGCGCGGCGCTGCTCCACCTGTGCCTCCTGGACGGCGAGCTGCGCCTTGACGGAATCTCCGTTCATGGAGAGCCGCTCCTGCTCGACGCGATGGCGATTCGCCAGCTCGTCGGCGGCGACCGTCGAGAGCTGGAGGGTGATGTCGGCGATGATGCCCTCCTTGGCGAGCTGCGCGTCGGCGTCGGCGCGGAGCCGGGCCTGGTGGTAATCGGCCTGGACGCGGGCCGCCGCGGCCTCCTGATCGAGGCGCTGGCTCTCGAGGCGGACCTTCAGCTCCATGTACTGCGCTTCCGCCGCTCGAAGCTGCGACTCGGCGTCGAGAGCTTGCAACTCCGTCTCGGGGTTGCTCAGCTCCAGGATGACGCTGTCGGCGCGCACGACGGTTCCGGGCTGGATGACGATGCGCTCGACGCGCCCCTCGGTCGTCGCCGGGATCCAGCGGATCTCCACCGGGACGAGGGTGCCGAGGCCGCGCACGTTGCGGAGCATGGGCCCGCGCTTCACCGTGTCGACCCAAACGGTCGCCCGGTCCACCTTGGGCGCCGCCGGCTTCAACCTCGACAGGCCGAGGGTGATGAGAAGAACCGCGGCGAGCCCCGCACCCCCGTACGCGATGCGGCGGATCTTCTTCTGTCGTGCCTGAGACGGGCGCGCGATGTCCATGACGTCTGCTCCATACTCAAGGGGCGTGCCATGGAGGGCGTGGGGAAGTAACCCATTGTTCGATAGCGTGTTACGGCCAACCGTCGCCGCCCGCAGATTGCGCGTCCGGTGTTCGCTTCTGGAACGGTCGAGTCCCAAGAGCGCGCCGTCCCGCCGACCGCAGGAATGACGCCTCGCGACGAGACGATGGTGTTCGAGGGGGCGTATGGCGAAGGGGACGGAATGCGGACGCTATGGATCGTGGACGATGACGAGTCGGTATTGGGGTTCCTGGAGATCGCGCTGGCGACGACCTTCGTGGTGTGGGCCTGTGATCATGGGCCAGCGGCGCTCCGCCGCCTGCGACGAGACACGCCCGATGTGCTGCTCGCCGACCTCGACCTGCCCGTCGTCACGGGGGAGGACCTGGCCCGCTATGCGAGGACGCGCGCCGAGCCTCCTTTCGTGTGCTTGATGTCGGCGGACACCGAGCGTCTCTCTCGGGCGTGCGCGCTTGCGGACCGGATCTTCCCCAAGCCCTTTGATCTCGGGCGCCTGCTCACCGCCCTCACGCAGATCCCGTGCACATGCGGTCGTTGAGCGCGCGCTTGTCCGAGCGCGTCAAATACGACGCGCCTCGAGGACGGTCTGTAGGGCGGTCGTGCCCAGGATGAGCGCTCCTCCGACCCGCGCCCAGACGCCCGGAACCTCGCCGTGGACGAGCCATGCCCACACCGGGTTCAGCACCGGCTCGATGAACAGCAGCATGGACGCTTCGAGGGCCGGGACGTGGGCGATGGCTCGGGTCACCAGCACGTAGGCGAGCCCCAGCTGGAAGACGCCGAGATACAGGATGATCAGGGCCTCGGCGAGGCGGGGCTCTGCCACGGGAACGGCGGCCGGGAGCGTCGCCAGGAAGCCGACGATGTTCCCGATCAGGATCGCGGCGGCGGCTTCGCCCCGACCGCGGCCCGCGAGCCACCGGAGTCCGACCACGAGGAGGGCGATGGCGAGGCCCGAGCCCGCCGCGAGGACGTTGCCGCGGACCGGATCCGGGGCCGTGGCCACGGGGCCGTCGATCCCGACGAAGAAGAGGGCGAGGCCCAGCGCCAAGGGCGCGAGCAACGCGAGATCGCGCCGCCGCACAGCCTCCCCGAGCAGCCACGGGCCGAGCAACAGGATGTACAGGGGCGAGGTGGCCTGGAGAAAGATCGCGTTCGCCGCCGTCGTGAGCTTGGTCGAGAGGACGAACAGCGTCATACACGCCGTGTAGGCCAGGCTGACGAGGGCGGCGGCCCAGCTCCAGCCCCGCCGTGCCTCGGGCATCAGCACCAGGATGGTGATGGCCGCCACGGCCGAGCGGAAGCACGTCACCTGGAATCCAGTCAGACCGCAGGACTTGATCGCCGCGCCGGCCGTGGAAAAGAGGGCCGCCGCCGCGACGATGCGGAGCGCGTGGGTCGCGCGGAGCGTCAATGGGCCACGGTTCCGAAGACCGTCAGCCCCACGCGATGGCCGTCGGGATCGCTCGCGTAGAGCGTGTGGGCTGTTCGGTCCAGGACGGCGACGCCGGCGCCCTGGAGGAGACGCTCCCAACGGACGAGATCGTCGATCGCAAACGCCACGAGATGGCCGGAGCCGGCCTCGGGTCCGCTACCGCGCAGCTCCTCTTCGAGCATGAGGACCGTGTCTCCGGCCTGGAGCCAGATGGCGCGGATGCCGCCTCCCTCGACGGAGCGGCGCACTTCCGGAAGTCCCAGGACGCCCGAGTAGAAGGCCGCCGACCGGGAGCAGTCGGCCACGCGGAGGGCGAGGTGGTGTATTCGCATGTACCATCTTCGCCCAAAGGAGAGCGAAATGAGCCGCCGGGTCCCGCGAGAGGTCGTCGCTGTCTGTGCCCTGGTCGTCGCGACCGCACCTTGGTCGCCCGCCTCCGAAAGGCGGGCCGTGACGCCAGCGGACACGTACGCCCTCAAGGTCGTGTCGAGCCTCGATGTGGCCCTCGACGGAGCCCTGGTCTTTGTCGTCCAGACGTCCAGCCGGCAGACGGACGCGAGCGTCAACGCCCTCTATTGGATGGCCGGCTCCGGAGGAGAACCGAAGGCATTGACTCCCGGCGGCACGAGCGACACCCATCCCCGCTTCTCGCCCGACGGCAAGCGCCTCGGGTTCCTTTCCGACCCCGGTGGCGGAGCCCAGGTCGTGGTGGCCGATGCCCGCGGGGGCCATCGCAAGGTGCTGACTCACGGCGGCGAGGTCGAGGCCTTCGATTGGTCTCCCGACGGACGCCAGATCGTCTTCGTCCGGCGCGATCCCCAGGGACGCAAGGCCGACGACGACCCGTGGGTCATCACGCGGTCCCAGATCCAGCGCGACGGCGAGGGGTTCGTGACCGATCGGCACGACCACCTCTGGCTCGTGTCGGTTGCCGGCGGGGGAGCCAAGGCCGCTCACGAGCGGTTCCTACGACGAGGCCGACCCTCGCTGGTCCCCCGACGGAAAGTGGATCGCGTTCGTCTCGAACCGGACCGCCGACCCCGACGGCAACGACAACACCGACGTCTTTGTCGTCGGCGTGGACGGAAAGGACTTGCACGCTGTCGCCGCCAACCCGGGACCCGACGATACGCCGCGCTGGTCCCATCGGGGCGACCGCATCGCCTTCGTCGGCGGTCTGCGGCCGAACGACTTCTACCAGACGCGCCCCCTCATGGTGGCGACGCTCTCCGGAGGCCCCGTGCTCGACGTCACAGGGGCCCTGGACACGTGGGTGGCCTACGATGACCTGGCGGGGGGCGGTCGCGGAGGCGGGATCTGGTCACGCGACGACGAGACGCTCTACGTGACCCTCGAGCGTCGCGGCGCTACCTACCTCGCGGCGATCCCCTCCGTGGGCGGCGCCGCCCGAGAGATCCTCGGAGGGCGGAGGCACCTCGACGGCGTGCGCCTCTCTCCCTCCAGGGATCGCTTCTTCCTGACGCTGGGAGACGCGACCCACCTTCCGGAGATCCACACGATGGCGGCCGACGGCTCGGGTCTCGAGCGCCTCACGCACTTCGGCGACGCCTTCCTCGGCGGCGTGAGCCTCAGCGTTCCCGAGAAGCTCGTCGCCAGGAACGGCTCCGGCGACGACGTCGAATCGTGGCTCTACCCGCCCCTCGGTCTGGATCCCTCGCGAAAGTACCCCCTCATCCTCTATGTCCACGGCGGGCCGCAGGAGTACGACGGCGACTTCTTCGACACGGGCCTCGAGAACCAGGTCCTCCCCGGGGCCGGCTATGCGGTCTTGCGCGTCAACTATCGCGGCAGCACGTCCTACGGCGAGAAGTTCTGCCGCGCTCCCTGGGGCGACTGGCACTCGAGGGAGTACGAGGACCTGATGGCCGCCCTCGACCAGGCCCTCGCCGAGCGCCCGTGGCTGGACGCCGGGCGGCTGGGGATCGGGGGATGGTCCTACGGCGGCATCATGACCCTCTGGGCCGTCGGGCACACCGATCGGTTCAAGGTGGGCGTGCCCGAGCGGTTCTCCTTCGACTACAGGTCCACCTTCGGCGAGGACCAGTGGCACGCGCAGTACCTCGAAGAGCTGGGGAACCCGATGACGGAGGAGGAGAAGTACCGGCGCCTCTCGCCGGGCAACTACCTCCCCAACGTGAAGACGCCCCTCTACCTCATCGCGGACCAGAAGGACCTCAATTGCCCGCTGCCCCAGGCGATGCAGGCCTACCAGCGTCTGCGCCTCATGGGTCAGAAGACGGAGCTGGTCGTCTATCCCGACGAGCCCCACTCCATGGCGCGACCGAGCCATCTCGTGGATCGCCTGGAGCGGCTGCTGCGCTGGTACGGCTCCCACCTCGCGCCGTGAGGCCGAGCCGCGGCCCGAGTTCGGCAGGAGTACCATAGGCAGCGTGGAGGAACCCCTCAGCCACGAGGTCAAGGACGCCGTCCACGACCTGCACCAGTACCTCTCCGACGCGGTAGCTCCCCTCATCGTCACCGATGCAGTCTCGCTGCTCATGGAGCAGCCCCCGGGGCTCGTCGCGGCCGAGATCCACAACTGGACCCTGCTCCAGTACGAAGGGGCCGGAGCGAAGATGCCGGTCTCGGACTTCCTCTTCCACGCCATCAAGAAGATCGCCATGCTGTCGGACTTCGGTCTCATCTCGAAGGACGTCCTCTTCCCGTGGCTCGGGAAGCTGACGCCCCTGGTGCTGGCCTATTGCCCCGAGGCCGACCGCCCCTTCCTCGTCCAGAACCTGTCTCGCCTCGGCCACGAGCAGCCCCTCGTGGCGACGCCCGTCACGGTGATCCACCGGCAGATGGGAACCGAGGCGCAGCTCGCCTCGGTCCAGCCCCCGTCGGCGGCGCAGCCGGTTCGCGTCGCCCCGATGTCCTCGCCTCCCCTCGCCACGCCGCAGGCCGGGGGCGTCGCCGCTCCCCCGCAATCCCCGGAGGATTCGGCGCGGATGTCGCGCCTTCTCACCCTGCTGCTGGACCGCTACGAGCGCGACCTGGGGGTGGTCGGCGCGGCGACGCCCGGGACGGCGCCGTCGACGCCGCAGGCCGAGCCGCCCGCGGCACGTCCCGAGCTGACGGGGCAGATCATCGCCGCGGTGGCGCAGCAGTCGGCGGACGGCGCGGCCCTCGATCAGGATCTGGCGCGTCTCCGCGATCTCGGCATCGATGCGAGCATGGACCAGGTGTTCAAGTTCCTGGGGGAGAGCCTCCCCGGCTGGACGCTCCCCAAGGCCGACGACGCTCCCGAGAGTGCCGCGATCGCTCCTCCCGCCGCCCCCGCCGAGGCGATGCGTCGCATCATCGACAGCGCTCCCAACCCCACCGAGGCCGCCCACCGCCTCCACGAGATGGTGAAGGCGGCTGTGGCCCAGTTCAACGACGGCTCGTTGGCTCGCGCGGTGACGATGTTCGAGCTGGCCGAGACGGTGGCTGCCGAGAACAAGGTCAAGCCCAGCGTGGTGGAGGGGATCCGCCGCACCGGCTACGAGTTCCTCGATGCCGACCGGATCCGGTTCTTCGCCGACGCCCCCGACAAGCATCGTCTCCTCCGGAAGGTCCTGGGGTTCTATCTGCCCTTCCGCCCCGAGGGTCTTCTCGAGGAGCTCCAGACGAGCCCGAAGCGCGACCGCCGCAGGCTCCTCCTGCTCCTTGTGGAGGTCCACGGCGCCCAGGGGCGGGAGACGTGCCTCGCCTGGCTCGCTCACGCCCAGACCGGGGCGGCGACACGGGACGACTGGCACATCCTGAGGAACCTCGTCTACCTGCTCCGCCGGATCCCGAGGCCCGCCGACGCGGCCCCCGAGGCGGAGATCGATCTCCTGACCGGCCTCGCGGACCCCGCGCGCCCCGTCCCGCTGCTGAAGGAGGTCGTCGCCGCCCTCGGGGCGATCCGCCACGAAAAAGCCGAGCAGGCCCTGCTTCGATTCCTCAGCCGGCTCGAGGAGAAGCTGGTGCAAGCCCCGGCGAGCGCGCCGCCGGTCGGCGACCTCGTCTCGATGCTCGATCGCGTCGTCTCGGCCCTCGTCCGCGTCGGGACGGCCGGAGCTCGCCGCGCCGTCGTGAGCCACGGACTACGTCGTGACCCTCGCCTCGGAGACACCCTCGCCCGGATGGCCGAGATCGGGACTCTCGATCTGTCCGCCGATCGAGGGCTCGTCGACCGCCTCCTGAAGGCCCTCCAGGACGAGATGCCCAAGAAGGTGCTGGGCGTCGTCGTGAAGCAGAACAGCAAGGCGGGCGCGCCGATCATCCGTGCCCTGGCCGGCACCCACCTGCCCGCGGTGCGCGAGGCGCTGCAGCAGATCCTCGAACGCCATCCGGAAGAGGAATTCGCCGACGCTGCCGAGGATGCGCTCAACGCGCCGCCCGGAGCTCCCCTGGTCTCGGCGTCGGCCCATGCTCCGGCGGCTGCGGCCCCTGCAGCCCCGCCGCCGGCATCGGCCCCGAGCTTCGCGGGGGACCTGGAGGTCTTTGGCCTGCCGAACCTCTTCCAGACCCTGACGACCGCGGGCGGGATGGGGACGCTCACCCTGTACGATGCCGCCAAGGAGCCGATGGGTTCGGTGTCGCTGGCGCAGGGGAAGCTCCTGGAGGCGCGCGCCGGGCTCCTGCGCGGTCGCGACGCGGTGTTCCAGCTCCTCGAGAAGCCCATCGCCGCGACCTTCGGCTTCGTCACGGGTCCGACGGGGAGGCCGGAGGGCGGCGCGGTCAGCCCCGGGGGCGGGGAGGACCTCCTGAGCCTCGTTCTCGAGGGCATGCGCCGATACGACGAGCTTCAGCGCGCCGGCGCCCTCGTTCCCGACGGCGCGTCGTTTCAACCGACCGGTGCCGCGCCGACCCCGCTGGCCGACGAGAAGGACGGCAGACTCGTCGCCCTCGTCTGGTCGAAGGCGGGAGCTGGAGCCACTCCGGCGGCGTGCGAGGCTGCGGCCCAGACCGATGCCTACCGGGTGAGGCGCCTCATGGCTCACTGGGTGGAGGACGGCGCCCTCAAGCCGAGGGGGGCTTGAAGCGCCCCCTCCTGCGCATCGCCCTCGTCGGCTTCGGCCACGTCGGGCGTCGCTTCGCAGCGCGCCTCGGGGACGCGTACGGGCGGATCCTTCGCGAGGCGGGCGTCTCGGGGATCGTCACGGGGATTGCGACGGCGCGCCACGGGATTGCTGTCGACGGAGACGGCCTCTCGCTCCCCCGGGCCCTCGCCCTCGTTGCGACGGAGCGGTCCCTCGAGGCCCTCCACCGCGGGCGCCCGATCGCTTCGGTTGCGCAGTTCGTCGGCCATGTGCCCGCCGACGTGCTCGTCGAGATCTCACCCCTCGACCCGAGCCGGGGCGAGCCCGCCACGAGCCACGTGCGCGCCGCGCTCCGCCGCGGCCTGCACGTCGTCACAGCGAACAAGGGGCCGGTGGCTTTCGCGCGTCGGACCCTGGTGGCTCTGGCGCGGCGCCACGACCGCCTCTTCCTTCACGAGGGCGCCGTCATGGACGGCACGCCGATCTTCAACCTGAAGGAGCGCTGCCTTCCCGGCGTGCGGATCGAGGGTTTCCGGGGCATCCTGAACGCAACGACGTCGCGCATCCTGGCAGGGATGGAGCGGGGGCAGACGGCCGCGGCCGCCCTCGAGGAGGCTCGGGTCGCCGGAGTGGTCGAGGCCGACCCGCGCCACGACATCGACGGATGGGATGCCGCGGTCAAGGGATGCGTCCTCGCCAACACGCTCATGGGCGCCGACCTGCGGCCGGCGGATGTCGAGAGGCGCGGCGTCGGGAGCGTGACGCCCGGGGCCGTGCGCCGCGCCGCACGCCGCGGCCGGCGGATCCGCCTCACGGTGCGCGGACGGCGCGCGGCCGGGAGAGTGCGCGTGAGCGTCGCGCCCGAGGAGATACCCCTGGGCGACCTCCTCGTGTCGCTGGGCGCCGACGGCGTGCTCGTCCTCGAAACGGACCTCATGGGCGAGATCGGCCTCTGGGAAGGAGCCGGGGGAGTCGACCAGACGGCCTACGCCCTCTTGTCGGATCTCGTGGAGGTCGCGCGGCGGCACGCGGGGCAAGGTCGTTCGTCTGCTAAGATGCCCGCCCGACGATGACGCCGCTTCCGCCGCTTCCTTCGGCCCCGCCGCGCATCTCACCCCTCGACGCGGTGGGCGAGGCCATCGAGCGCGCGCGGAGAAGCCTCTTCCCCTTTCGTTTCGAGCGCTGGCTGGCCCTCGGCTTCGTGGCATTTCTCGATCAGTGCGGGCGCAGCGGCGGCCACTCGTTCAACGTCCCCTCGCCCGGGGGCGGGACGGGGTCTGGGAGGGGCGGCCCGGACTTCAGCCGTGCGACCGAGTGGCTTGGGAGCCACGTGGGGCTCGTGGTCGTGATCGCGGCTTTGGCCCTCACCTTGATCGTGGTGTTGACGGCCGTCATCCTGTGGGTCAACTCGCGGGGCATCTTCATGTACCTGGACGACGTCGCCAGCGGCCGGGCGGACGTGAAGCGCCCCTGGCGCGAGCACGCGGAGCGCGCGCAGTCCCTCTTCGCGTGGCGGTTCGTCCTCGGGATCGCCACGCTCCTGGCCGTGGGCCTTCTCCTCGGTCTGGCGGGCCTCCTGGCCCTCGCGTACGCGAAGAGCCGGCTGGCGGGGGGCGTGGCCCTGGCCGTCGGGCTCCTCGTGCTGCTTCCCGTGCTCCTCGTGGTGCTCGTGGCGACGTCCCTCGTCTCCCTCGGCCTGCGGGACTTCGTAGCCCCCCTGCAGTGGCAGCTCGGCGTCTCCTGTGGCGCGGCGGCGCGGGTGCTCTGGGGTCTCGTCGGTGCTCACCCCGGCGCTTTCGCCGTCTACGTGGCCCTGAAGATCGCCTTCGCCGTCGCGGCGGCGATGATCGTGATCGCCGCCGGATGCCTCACGTGTTGTTGCGGCTTCCTTCCCGTCGTGTCCCAGACGCTCCTGCAGCCCCTCTTCTACTTCGAGCGGAGCTGGTCTCTCGTGTTCCTTCGTCAGCTCGGGCACGACGTCTTTGCGGTTCCGACGGCCGGCCTCGTCGCAGAATAGGTCGTGCTGACCGCCGACGAGCGCGGCGTCGTCCTCTTCACCCTCGGGATCGCCGCTCTCGGCACGCTCCTCATCCTTCCCTTCGGGATCGCGATGGCCCTCGGCCTCGCGCGCTATCGGGGCCCGGGGAAGAGTGCCCTCGAGACGATCTTGTCGCTGCCCCTGGTCCTGCCGCCGACGGCGGTGGGCCTCTTCCTCCTGGAGGCGTTCTCGCGTCGCACGGCCCTCGGGGGATGGCTCGCGAGCGTGGGTCTGGACGTGGTGTTCACCTGGAGGGGAGTCGTCCTGGCGACCAGCGTCATGTCCCTTCCGCTCCTCGTCCGTTCGGCTCGCACGGCTTTCGAGGAGGTGGATCCACGCCTCGTCGGCATCGCGCGGACCCTCGGCCAGGGTCCGACGGCGACGTTCTTCCGCGTCACGCTTCCCCTCGCGTGGCGGGGCGTCGTCGCAGGGGCGACCCTCGCCTTCGCGCGGGCTCTCGGCGAGTTCGGCGCCACCGTCATGGTCGCGGGGAACATTCCCGGGCGAACGCAGACCCTGGCCCTGGCCATCTTCCACGACAACCAGATGGGTCGCGACGATCGGGCGATGGCGCTGGCGGGGGCGACCGTCGTCCTCGCGTTCGCGGCGCTGTGGACCACCGAGTGGCTCACCGGGCGGCGCACGCGGAGGCGCGAGGCGTGATCGAGGTCTCGATCGATCTGCCGTTGGCGGCGTTCCCGCTGCGGGTCGACGCGAGCCTCGCGGGGCGCGTGACGGCCATCCTCGGGCCGTCGGGGTCGGGCAAGACCTCGCTTCTCGAAGCGGTGGCGGGGCTTCGAAGAAGGGCGCGCGGCCGTATCGCCCTGGACGGCGAGGCCTTCCTCGACGACGCCCGCGGAATTGACCTTCCTCCCGAGCGCCGCAGGGTCGGCTACGTGCCCCAGGACGCGGGACTGTTCCCTCATCTCACGGCCCTCGGCAACGTGAGGTTCGGGGCGCGCGGGGACGAGGCTCGCGTCTCGTCCGCGATCGAGACGCTGGCCATTCGTCCGGTGCTGGGCCGCTTCCCCGCCTCCCTTTCGGGGGGCGAGCGGCAGCGCGTGGCCCTGGCACGCGCCCTCGCGACGGACCCTCGCGTCCTGCTCCTGGACGAGCCCCTCGCGTCGCTGGACGTCGAGCTGAAGGAGAGGATCCTTCCCTATCTCATGCGGGTCCGCGAGGAGTGGCGGGTTCCCATGCTCTATGTGACCCACAACGTGGGGGAGGCGCTGACACTCGCCGACCAGGTCCTGGTCCTCAAGGACGGAGCGGTCGAGGCCTCGGGCGAGCCCCGTCAGATCCTCTCGTCCCCCGCCCTCGCCCGCGAGGCGGCCTCGGGGATCGAGAACCTCTTCGGTGTCCGGGTTCTTTCCCACGACAGCGAGGCCGGCGTCACCCGGCTTCAAATCGAAGGGGGTCCGGGCGTTTCCGTACCCTTCTCGCCCTCGCGCAGCGTGGGATCGGAGGCGACCGTCGCCATACGCGCCGAGGATGTGCTCGTGGCCGTGGTGCCGATTCGGGGCCTTTCGGCCCGGAACGTCTACGAAGGGCGCATCGCGCACATCGACCTGGCGGGCGCCGACGTCCTGCTTCGCGTGGAGCTGGTCGCGGGCCCGGCTTGGCTCGCGCGGCTGACCCCGGCGGCCATGCGCGATCTCGGTCTCGCCGAGGGGGCGCGCGTGTGGATCGCCGTCAAGAGCCACTCGGCCCGCCTGGTATAGCGCCGAGGACAAGGAGGCCAACGCGTGAGAGCTCGAATGCTCGTCCTGCTGCTCGGAGCCACGCTGTTCTCCGGACCCCTCCGCGGCGAGGAGGTCACGGTCTTCGCCGCGGTCAGCCTCACCGAGGCGTTGCAGCAGGTGGGCCGGCTCTACGAAGCCGCCAGCACCGACACGGTGGTCTTCAACTTCGGGGCCTCGAGCGACCTCGCGCGCCAGATCCAGGAGGGGGCGCCGGCCGACGTCTTCTTCTCGGCCGACGCGGCCCAGGTGGACCGGCTGGAGAGAGTAGGCCTTGTGCGGGCGAACAGCCGGATGGACGTCCTGTCGAACGTGCTCGTGGCCGTCGTTCCCGCGGACTCCAAGGCCGAGGTCCGAGGAGCCTTTGATCTTCCCGCCCTCGGCCGCATCGCCCTGGCCGATCCCGAAGCGGTGCCCGCGGGAGTCTACGCGCGCGCGTACCTCGAGTCTGCGGGGCTGTGGGCCCGGGTCAAGGAGAAGGTGATCCCGACGCTCAACGTCCGCGCGGCCCTGGCCGCCGTCGAGTCGGGCAACGTCGACGTGGGGTTCGTCTATCGCACGGACGCGGCGGTATCGAAGCGCGCGAGGGTGGCCTTCGAGGTGCCGGCGGAGGGTGGTGGTCCCAGGATCGTCTATCCCGTCGCGACGATCGCCTCGTCCCACAAGGCGGGGGTTGCGGCGTTTACCCGATTCCTCGTGTCGGCCGAGGCGCTCCGGGTGTACGTGAAGCAGGGGTTCGTCGTCCTCGCCCCTTCCCCCGCGCCGTAGCGGCGCCTTCGCCGGCCGACCTGACCCTCGCCGCGATCGCGGCCACCGTCCCGTCGATTCCCAGCTGCGACGTGCGAACGGTCTGCTCCGCGAGAGCGTAGAGGGGCTCGCGGGCCGTGAGGATGCGCCGCAGCTCGGCCATGGCCTGGGGGTGGTCCGCCATGGGACGCCGGTCTCCCTGCTGCACGACGCGGCTCCAGTGGTCCTTCGGGCGGGCATGAAGCCAGACGGTGTGGGCGCGTTCGCGCAGGAGGGCGAAGGTCTCCGGAGCGGCCACGATGCCTCCGCCCGTCGCCAGGACCAGGGGCCGACCGTCGTCCAGCAGGCGCTCCAGCGTCTCGCGCTCGAGGCGGCGATAGTAGGCCTCGCCGTGCAGCGCGAAGATCTCGGCGAGGGAGAGCCCGGCGGCCTTCTCGACGAGACGGTCGAGCTCGACGAAGGGACGCCCGAGGCGCCGCGCCAGTCGCCGGCCGATGGTCGACTTGCCGGCCCCGCGCAGGCCGAGGAGCGCGACGACCCGGGTCCCGTCACGCGCCTGCGACGGCGCGAGGAGCTGCGGCCGGTGTCGACCCCAGGGCGCGAGCGAGGGAGGACAGCTTCAGCACCGAGATGTTCCCCCGACCCGACTCCACCTGGACCAGGAAGCGCGTCGACAGACCGGAGCGCGCCGCGAGGTCCTTGAGCGTGAGGTCCGCTCCGGACTCGGAGCCGACGGACGCTGCGACCGAGATTCCCCAGTAGATCCTCGTCGGGCATGTGAAGCATTATAGTGCCAGTGTAGCTACAATAGAAGCACTATAATGCTTGACAGGCACCGAGCCCGACGGCTAGCATCGCGGTTTCATGGACTACGCCGCTTCGAGCGAAGCCCCGGTGCGCTTCGAGACCCGTCCGGAGACCTACGTCCACTGGCGCCTCGAGATCGAGCGCGCCCGTCGCTCGCCTCGTCATGGACGTCCAGGAGGAGCGGCCGCTTCGCCCCGGCTACACCCTCAAGACCAACAGCTACGACCTCGGCGTCGACATCGAGCTGGCCGACGCGGTGCAGCGCCTCCGCTTCGAGCATCCCGAGGTGCGGGCCCTCGTCATCACGAGCGGCAAGGACCGGATCTTCTGCTCCGGGCGCCAACATCTACATGCTCGGCACGTCCACCCACTCCTTCAAGGTGAACTTCTGCAAGTTCACGAACGAGACGCGCCTGGCCCTCGAGGACGCCTCGGCCCACTCGGGGCTCAAGTCCCTGGCCGCCGTCAACGGCGCCTGCGCGGGCGGCGGCTACGAGCTGGCCCTCGCCTGCGACGAGATCCTGCTCGTGGACGACGCCTCGTCGGCCGTGAGCCTCCCCGAGGTGTCGCTTCTCGCCGTGCTTCCCGGCACCGGCGGCCTCACCCGCGTCACCGACAAGCGAAAGGTGCGCCGCGACCTGGCCGACGTCTTCTCGAGCCTGGGCGAGGGAGTGAAGGGGAAGCGGGCGGTGCAGTGGCGCCTCGTGGACGAGACCGTTCCCCTCTCGCGCTTCGCGGCGCGCGTCGCGGAGCGTGCGACGGCCCTCGCGGCTTCGGTCCCGGAGCGCGCGGGCGCCGGCATCGAGCTTCGTCCCCTCGAGGGCCGCTACACCGACGCGGGGATCGAGCACCGGTACGTGAGCCTGGAGGTCGACGCGGCCGGCCCGTGTCGCGACGCCTGACCGTCCGCGGTCCCGAGGCGGGCGAGCCCGCCGAGCGCCGCGGCCATGCGCGAGCGGGGAAGCGATCTCTGGGCGCTCCGCGCCTTCCGCGAGCTGGACGACGTCCTGCTCGACCTGCGCTTCAACCGTCCGGAGATCGGCGTCGTCGTGCTCAAGACGCGCGGCGATGCGGCTCGCGTCCTCGCGGCGGACGCCGCGCTGTGGGCGCACCGGGAGGACTGGTTCGCGAACGAGGTGCTTCACCACATGAAGCGGGTGCTGAAGCGCCTCGACCTGACGGCGCGCAGCCTTCTCGCGGTCGTCGACGAGGGCTCGTGCTTCGCGGGCTCGCTGCTGGAGCTGGCTCTCGCGGCCGATCGCTCGTACATGCTGGCCTCCGACGGCGGCCCGACCCTCGCGTTCTCGGCGCTGAACCGCGGCGCGCTGCCGATGGCGAACGGCCTGTCGCGCCTGGCGACGCGCTTCCTGGGCGAGCCGGAGCGAGCCGACGTCACGGTCGGCGAGCCGATGGACGCGGAATCCGCCCTGGAGGCCGGCCTCGTGACGTTCGCTCCCGACGACATCGACTGGGACGACGAGGTGCGCCTCGCCGTCGAGGAGCGCGCCAGCCTCTCGCCCGACGCCCTCACGGGCATGGAGGCGAACCTGCGCTTCGCGGGCCCGGAGACGATGGAGACCAAGATCTTCGGCCGCCTCTCGGCCTGGCAGAACTGGATCTTCCAGCGCCCGAACGCCGTCGGCGAGAAGGGCGCGCTCACCCTCTACGGCAAGCCCGAGCGGGCGCGCTTCAACTGGGTTCGCACGTGAGGGCCGCGCTTCGAGGTAACCATGTCCAACGTCGATCGCAGCGGCCAAGATCCCCAACAACGTCGACCTGCACCAGGACAAGCGCCTTCAGCGCGCCCTCGAGCAGTGGCAGCCCAACTACCTGGACTGGTGGCAGGAGATGGGGCCCACCGACTTCCAGGAGAAGGACGTCTGGCTGCGCACCGCGGTCAGCGTGGACGCCGAGGGCTGGGCCCAGTTCGACTACGTGAAGATGCCCGACTACCGCTGGGGCATCTTCCTGGCCGATCCGCAGCCCGAGCGGCGGATCGGCTTCGGCGACAGCTACGGGCGAGCCGACGTGGCCTGTCGTGCCCGGCGAGCACCGCAACGTCCTGCGGCGTCTCATCGTCACCCAGGGCGACACGGAGCCCGCGAGCGTCGAGCAGCAGCGCCTCCTCGGCCATACGGCGCCGTCCCTCTACGACCTCCGGAACCTCTTCCAGGTGAACGTGGAGGAGGGGCGTCATCTCTGGGCCATGGTCTACCTGCTCCACAGCCAGTTCGGGCGCGACGGCCGCGAAGAGGCCGAGGAGCTGCTCCAGCGGCGCAGCGGCAACCCCGACAAGCCGCGCATCCTCGGCGCCTTCAACGCGCCCATCGAGAACTGGCTCGACTTCTTCATGTTCACGATGTTCACCGACCGCGACGGCAAGTATCAGCTCCTGGCCCTCGCCGAGAGCGGCTTCGATCCCCTCGCCCGCACGACGCGGTTCATGCTGACCGAGGAAGCCCACCACATGTTCGTGGGGGAGACGGGGGTCGAGCGCATCGTCCAGCGCACGGCCGAGCTGATGAAGCCGACCGGAACGGCGACGTCGCGGCCCAGGGCGGCATCCCCCTGGGACTGATCCAGCGCTACCTGAACCTCTGGTTCGCCCTCTCCCTCGACCTCTTCGGCGGCGAGATCTCCTCGAACGCGGCGTCCTACTTCGCCGCCGGCCTCAAGGGCCGGGCCAAGGAGGAGAGCCATCCGGACCACACGGCGCTCGGCCAGTCCTACCGCATGGCCGTGCCCAGGGACGGCGCCGTGGTGGAGGAGGACGTTCCCCTGCGCAACGCGATGAACGAGGTGCTCCGCGACGCCTACGTCGAGGATTGCCAGCGAGGCGTCGACCGCTGGAACAAGCACCTCGAGAGCGCCGGGCTCTCGGAGCGGCTTCGCCTGCCGAGCAAGCGCTTCCAGCGGCGCATCGGCCTCTACGCCGACCTGCCCTTCGACGCCGACGGCGTCCTGCTGGGCCGGGACGAGTTCGACCGGCGGAAGGGGGAGTGGCTCCCCACCGAGGCCGATCGCGCCTACATCGCGACGCTCCAGAAGCCGGTCCGCGAGCCGGGGAAGATCGCGAACTGGCTCGCGAAGCCGGCCCGCGGGATCAAGGGGCTGCCGTTCGAGTACGAGTACGTGCGTCTCGATTGAGCGCCGTCAGGCCCGAAGGCCCGACAGGTACTTGAGACTCTCGGGGATCTGCTCCCAGGGCTTCGTGCTCTCGTCCTCGATGTAGAAGATCTCCGTCTTCGATTTCCGCGCCGCCCGGAAGATGGCGGGGAAGTCGAGCTGTCCCGTTCCCGCGGCGACGTCGGAGTCTTCGGGCGCACCGCTGCTGGCGGGAGGCAGGGTCAGACCCTTCTTCATGTCCTTGACGTGGAGGAGCGGGACTCGGCCCGGGAGGGAACGCGACCAGCTGGGCCGGGTCGACGCCCCCGGCCTTCGCCCAGAAGAGGTCGATCTCGAAGGAGACGAGGGCCGGATCCGTCTGCTTCGCGATGGTATCGAAGAGGGTCCCCTCGGCGGACGGCACGAACTCGTAGCCGTGGGCGTGGTAGCTGAAGCGGACGCCCTCGGCCTTCGCTGCCTTGCCCGTGGCGTTGAAGACGTCGGCCGCCTGCAGCGCGACGTCGCGCGTGAGGATCCCCTCATGGGGCACCCACGGGCAGACGAGGTGCTTCGCGCCGAGGGCCTTCGCCTCCTTCAAGGCTCCCTGCGCGTCCTTCCGGATGCGCTCGAAATCCATGTGGACGCTGTGGCAGACGAGGTCGGCCGAGTCGAGGGCTGCGCGGAACGACTCGACGGCCAGCCCCGCGAGGCCCGCTCCCTCCACCTCGCGGACGCCGAGGGCTCGAAGACGCGCTAGAGTCCCCGAGACGTCCTTCGGGAGGTAGGTCCTGAGGCTCCAGAGCTGAAGGCCGATGGGCCCTCCCAGCTGGCTCTTCACCTCAGGCGCCAGGGCGGCGGATGCGCGCGCTGGTCTCAGGGCGGCGGCGCCCAGGCCCGCGGCCAGGGTGCCGATGAAGTGACGTCGGGAGCTCATGGTTTACCTCTCCGGGTTGAAGTCGGGACAGCGAGACGCATCCTAGCACCATGAGCGCACCCCGCACCCGCGGCGGATGGGCGCTGGGTGCGGGAGTAGAATCCCGTCATGTCCTCGATGAGCCCTCGGTCGGCGATCGCCTCGGTCCTGGTCACTCTGGCGTCTCTCGGCGCTGCCGCAACGCCGCCGGGGCGCGAGCCTGTCCTCAAGCAGATCAAGGTCCCCCACAGCTACTACTACCGCGAGATGTACCTGCCGCAGGCCACGAGCGGCCCGAGTGCCGTCGCGTGGTCTCCCGAGGGGCGCGACGTGGTCGTGAGCATGCAGGGCTCCCTCTGGCGCGTCGACGTCGCCACGTGGAGCGGCCCGCGAGCTGACGAGCGGGCCGGGTTACGACTACCAGCCCGACTGGTCTCCCGACGGGCGGTGGATTGCCTATGCCTCCTACCGCGACGACGCGGTGGAGCTCAGGCTCCTCGACGCCTCGACGGGCCGCACGCAGGCGCTCACGTCCAACGGCGCCGTCAACGTCGAACCCCGCTGGTCTCCCGACGGCAGGCGCATCGCCTTCGTGTCGACGGCCTACAACCAGCGCTTCCACATCCACACCATCGGCGTGGCGCCGGACGGGGCCGCCGGAAGCGTGGAACGGCTGACCGAGGACAGCGACTCGCGCCTGCCGCGCTACTACTACGGCGCTTTCGATCACTTCCTTTCCCCCACGTGGTCCCCCGACGGGAGTGAGATCCTCTTCGTGTCCAACCGAGGCCACATCTGGGGGACGGGCGGGTTCTGGCGGATGAAGGCGACGCCCGGGTCCACCCCGCGGCTCGTCCACGACGAGGAGACCACCTGGAAGGCGCGCCCCGATTGGGCGAAGGACGGCCGGCGGGTCGTCTACAGCTCGTACCTCGGCCGCCAGTGGAACCAGCTCTGGCTCATGACCGCCGACGGCGGCGACGCGTTTCCGATCGGCTACGGCGACTACGACGCCACGTCCCCCCGGTGGTCCTACGACGGCCGACGGATCGCATTCATCTCGAACGAGGGCGGCAACACGGCCCTCTGGATCCAGGACATCCCCGGTGGCCGGCGGAGCCGCGTGGAGATCACCGAGCGCCGCCACGCCGGGCCCGTCGGGACGCTTCGGGTGGAGGTGGTGGACGCGAGGAGCGGCGCGGCTCTGCCCGCGCGCGTCTCGGTGACCAGCCCCGACGGAAGGAGCCACGCTCCCGACGACGCCTGGCGCCACGCCGACGATGCGTTCGACCGGACGGAGCGCAAGATCGAATACGGGTACTTCCATACCCGCGGAGCCGCGGCGCTCACCGTTCCCGCGGGCAAGATCGCCGTCGAGGTCGTCCGGGGCCTCGAGTACCGCGTGGCGCACCGTGACGTGACGGTGGGGGAGGGAGGGACCGAGACGGTCCGCGTCCCCCTCGAGCGGCTGGACGACCTTCCGTCGCGGGGATGGTGGAGCGGCGACGTCCACGTCCACATGAACTACGGGGGCGCCTACCGGAACACGCCGCCGAACCTCGTGGCGCAGGCGCAGGCCGAGGACCTCCACGTGGTGGAGGATCTCATCGTCAACAAGGAGCAGCGCGTCCCCGACGTCGCGTACTTCGACGGCGGCCGACTCGACCCCGCCTCGACGCCGGACACGCTGCTCGTCCACAGCCAGGAGTACCACACGAGCTACTGGGGGCACACGGGCCTCCTCGGCCTCACGCGCAACGTCCTGCTGCCCGGGTACGTCGGCTACGTCAACACCCCGGCGGGCAGCCTCTATCCCCACAACGCGGCGGTGGCGGACCTGGCGCACGCCCAGGGGGCTCTCTTCGGCTACGTCCATCCGTTCGAGGCCGTGCCGGATCCCGCCAAGGCGAACGAGCCCCTCACCGACGAGCTGCCGGCGGACGTGGCCCTCGGGAAGGTCGACTACTACGAGGTCGTCGGCTTCAGCGATCACCTCGCCACGGCCAAGGTCTGGTACCGGCTGCTGAACTGCGGCTTCCGGCTTCCCGCCGGCGGGGGCACCGACGCCATGGCCAACTACGCCTCGCTCCGCGGCCCCGTGGGCATGAACCGCGTCTTCGTGAAGACCGGAGGGCGCCCTCGACCACGCGGCATGGCTCGCGGGCCTCAAGGCGGGCCACACGTTCGCCACCAACGGGCCGCTCCTCTCCTTCACCCTCGCGGGGAAGGAGCCGGGGGACGAGATCGGGGTCGCCGGGCCCACCGAGATGGAGGCCAGGATCGAGATGCGCTCCGTCGCGGCCGTCGATCACCTCGAGATCGTCGGAAACGGCGAGGTCGTCGCGTCGTTCCCCCTCACGGGAGATCGGACGTCCGCCACCGCCACGCGACGTCTCAAGGTGCCGCGGAGCGGCTGGTACACGCTCCGGGCCTACGCGGACAGGTCTCGCCACCCCGTGCTGGACATCTACCCCTTCGCCACGACCAGCCCCATCTACGTCACCGTCCGGTCGGCCCCTGTGCGTTCGAAAGCCGACGCCGACTACTTCCTCGCGTGGCTCGACCGTCTCGAGGCCGCGACGCGCGCCCATGCCGGCTGGAACGGGGAAGAAGAGAAGATCGCGGTCCTCGACTCCCTCGACAAGGCCAAGGGCGTGTTCCGGGACCGCGCCCTGCCTCCGCGATAGGGATTGTGACCAGGGGTTATGAACCCTCTCTACTCCATTGACCGTGTCCAGGCAGGGCTGTAGGCTCGTGCCCGCGTGTTTCATGGACCTGATATGACCATAGGTCATGAAGGTCGAAGGAGAGCTGATGGCCCGCAAAGGGATCCTGGATCGGCTGGCGGAGGGCGTCGTCCTGGGTGACGGCGGCTACCTCCTCGAGCTGGAGAAGCGAGGCTACGTGCAGGCCGGTCCCTTCACCCCCGAGGTGAGCCTCACGCACCCCGAGGCTCTCGCCCAACTCCACCGCGAGTTCCTGCGGGCGGGTGCGGAGGTCCTGCAGACCCTCACGTTCTACGCCAGCGAGGACAAGCTCAACACCGTCGGTCTCGGCGGGAAGGTGGACGAGATCAACCGCGCCGCCGTCAAGATCGCGCGGCAGGTGGCCGCCGAGGGAGACGCGCTCGTGGCCGGGAACCTGAGCCTGACCTGGGTCTACGACCCCAAGGAGGCCCAGTCGAAGAAGCGCGTGCGCGCCCTGTTCGACCGGCAGATCGAGGTCATGATGGAGGACGGCGTCGACTTCATCATCGGCGAGACGTACTCGTACCTCGGGGAGGCCCTGATCGCGGTCGAGAGCATCAAGGCCGCTGGCCTGCCGGCGATGGTCACGATGTCCTTCGAGCAGAACCCGCGCTCCTACGAGGGGGACAGCGTGGGCGAGTGCGCGAAGAAGCTTGCGGACGCCGGGTGCGACATCGTCGGTGTCAATTGCCTGCGCAACCCCGAGTACACCCTTCCCCTCATGAAGGAAGTGCGCGCCGCCGTGTCGGGGTACGTGGGCTGCCAGCCGACGGGCTACCGAACCACGGCCGACGCCGTGGACTTCACGACGCTGCCGAACTTCCCCGTGGGCCTCGACCCGCTCCAGCTCACCCGCGCCGAGATGGGGGACTACGCGATCAAGGCCAAGGCCGCGGGGATCAACTTCATCGGCTCCTGCTGCGGCGCCGTGGCCTGCCACGTCCACGCCATGGCGAAAGCTCTCGGGAAGGCGAAGGGCGAGGAGCGCCAGTGGCGCGTCGACTACAGCAAGCCGATGTCGGCCTACGAGCAGCACGGCCACAAGGCGTGACGCCTGACGGTCGCTACGACGCGATCGTCGTCGGCGGGGGCCACAACGGCCTCACCGCCGCGGCGTACCTCGCTCGGGGAGGCCTCCGCACCCTCGTCCTCGAGCGACGCGAGATCGTCGGCGGCTGCTGCGTGACCGAGGAGATAGCGCCCGGCTGCCGCGCGTCGACCACCTCGTACATCGCGAGCATGCTGCGCCCCGAGGTCATTCGGGACCTGGAGCTCGCGTCCCACGGTCTCCGCATGGTGCCGTGCGAGCCCTCCCTCCAGGTGCCGTTCCTCGACGGCACCGTGCTTCCCTGGTGGTCGGACCGCGCGCGAACCGTGACCGAGATGGAGCGTATCTCGTCGGCGGACGCCCGCACCTTCGTCTCGGTCGACGAGAAGCTCAAGAGACTGGCACGTTACCTCCAGCCCTTCTTCCTCGAGCCGCCCCCCGATACACACGCGCAAGGTGTTTCGGGTCTGTTGGAGGGGTTGCGTGTTGGCAAGCGGATGTGGGGGATCTCCGGCGACGAGATCGGCCAGATGGTGTCCTTTCTCACGGGGAGCCTCGGCGATTTCCTGGACCGCCACTACGAGTCCGAGAAGATCAAGACGCTCTTCCTCGCCAACAACGTCTACGGCAAGCACGGCGGTCCCTATCAGCCGGGGACCGCGCTGGGCCTCCTGTTCCACCTCCTGAGCGGCGGGGACCACGACCTCCAGGGCTTCATGGGTCACGTGATCGGCGGGATGGGGGCGATCACCCAGGCGATGGCGGCCGCGTGCCGGAAGCTCCGCGTCGAGATCCGGACAGGTGCGCCGGTCGCGCGCATCGAGGTGCAGGGCGGTCGGGTTCGGGGCGTCGTCCTCGAGGACGGCACCGAGATCGCCGCGAGCACGGTTCTCTCCAACGCCGACCCGAAGCGCACATTCCTAGGCCTCGTGGACGCGGCGGCGCTGCCGGCGGAGTTCCGGGACGCCGTTCGGGGGATCAAGATGGATGGTCCCTGCGCGAAGGTGAACTTTGTCCTCGCCGAGGAACCGCGCGTCACCGGGATGCCCAGGGATGCCTCGCCCAACCAGCGCTCCCTCTTCACCCTCGTTCCGTCCCTCGACTTCGCCGAGCGCTGCTACGACGTGGCAAAGCGCGGCGAGATCCCCGAGGAGCTCTGGGTCGATTGCGTGGTGGCGTCGAACGTCGACGCGACCCTCGCTCCCTCCGGCCGCCACGTCATGACCTGCTTCGTTCAGTACGTGCCGTACAAGTTGCGGAACGGCACCTGGGACACGAGCCGTGAGCTCCTCGGCGACCGCGTCGTCAAGAAGATCGCGGAATACGCGCCGAACGTCCCCGGCGCGATCGTCGCTCGCCAGGTTCTCACCCCGCTCGACCTCGAAAGAACCTACGGGCTGACCGAGGGAAACATCTTCCACGGCGACCTCTCCCTCGAACAGCTCTTCTTCATGCGGCCGGTGCCGGGGTGGGCCCAGTACCGCATGCCCGTCGAGGGGCTCTATCTCTGCGGCGCCGGGGCGCATCCGGGGGGCGGCGTCACGGGCGCGCCCGGCCACAACGCTGCGCGACAGGTCCTGCGCGACCGGAAAAGACGCGCGTCGTGAGCGGACACGGGCGTGACACCGCCGACATCCTGATCCTCGGCGCCGGGGTCGTCGGCACCTCGATCGCCTTCCACCTCGCCGGCCGAAAGGCCGGCCGCGTCATGGTGGTCGACCAGGGGTCGGTGGCCCACGGGGGGAGCGGCCGGTCGTCGGCGCTCGTCCGGATGCACTACAGCTTCCCCGCGGAGGTGCAGCTCGCCGCGAAGAGCCTCGCGATGTTCCGCGACTGGCCCGAGCTGGTCGGCCGCCCGGGCGATTTTCGCAAGACCGGATTCGTCCGCATCGTGCCCGAGGGCGAGGTCGATCGTCTGCGCGCGAACGTCGCGATGCAGAGGTCGTTCGGCGTCAACGCCCTGGTCCTGACCGCCGCGGAGCTGCGCGAGGTTGCACCGGGCTGGACCTTCGACGACGTGCCCGCCGCCGCCTGGGAGCCCGATTCCGGGTACGGTGACGGCGCGGGCGTCGCGACCGATTTCCTCTCGCGGGCGAGGGAGATGGGCGTGCTGTACCGATCCGGCACGCGCGTCACCGCGCTGCGCGCCAGCGGGGGGCGTGTCCTCGGCGTCGACACCGAGGCCGGACCGATCGACGCGCCGATCGTCGTTGCCGCCACGGGCCCTGGAGCCGCCCTCTCCTCGCCCAGGTGGGCTTCGACCTGCCCGTCGAGCCCGAGTTCCACGAGGTCGCGATACTCAGGAACCCGAAGGGGCTCCCCCATTCCGGGCCGGCCTGCATCGACTCGATCCTCGCGGTCTACTTCCGCCCCGAGGTGGGCGGCCTCACCCTCGTGGGCGGCTTTTATGGCAAGCGCGGCGTGGACCCGGACGAGTACCCGCAGTCGGCCTCCGAGGATTCGCTCGTCTCCCTGGCTTCGGGAGTCGCGAAGAGGATCCCGGCCCTCGAGGACGCAAGCCTCGCCCGCGGGATCACGGGCGTATACGACATGAGCCCCGACTCGCGGCCCCTTCTCGGGGAGGTCCCGGGAGTCACGGGGCTGCACGTCGCCGCGGGCTTCTCCGGCATGGGGTTCAAGATCTCGCCGGCCGTGGGCCTCGTTCTCTCCGAGCTGCTCCTCGATGGTCGCGCGACCACCGTGGACATCGCCGCCTTCCGACCCGGCCGTTTCGCCGAGGGGAAGCCGATCAAGGCGGAGTTCGAATACCGGGACGACTGACGCGGCCCGCGCGGGGGCATGTCAGGGTCCGTCGGCGGGTGCTGGGGCCGGAGTAGCCTGCGTGATCGTCGCGTCGTCTTCGTGGTAGTCGAAGAGCTCGCCGAAGCGCCCCCACGCCACGATGGTCCCGAAGGTCAGCTCCGGGTCCTCCATCGGGAGGCGGGTCGAGATCTCCTGGACGACCTCCTCCCTGGAGACCTCCCCGTGGTGCAGCCGCATGAGGTCGCTGACGATCCGGAACAGGCGAAGCTGCAGGAGCTGCTCGCGCCAGATCGACTTGCGCTCGTCCATGTTCGCGCGGACGAACCGCTCCCCCAGGGGCGCGAGCACCACGAGGCGCCGCGGCGTGTCGACGAGGTCCAGCATCTCGGCGCCCTTGACGGAGTTCAGGACGCGCTCGAAGGGGACCCGGGTCTGGGCCGCGACCTGAAAGAGGTCGGCGGTGCCGCCCTGCCCTTCGAGGAACTCCAGGAGGCCGAGGATGTCGCCGCTGTGGGCGCTCGGAAGGGGCTCGAGGATGTCCAGGCTCACCGAGGCCTCGACCGTGGTGACGGTGACGTCGGGGAGCTCGGTCGACGTGATGATGTCGTGGATCCTGTCCACCATCCGCACGAACTCGGGAGAACGGGGGTCACGGGGGCGAGGCAGTGTGTTGTCCAGGACCGTTCGCACTCTCCCGGGGTTTGCGGAGAGGATCACGATCCGATCGGCCATGTAGACGACCTCGCGGCTGTCGTGGCTCACCATCAGGATGCTGGACGGATTCCGCTCCGTGTCGTCCCAGATATCCAGGATCTCGGCGCGCAGGCCCTCGGCCGTGAGGGCGTCGACCTGGCTGAAGGGCTCGTCGAGGAAGAGGAGCTCGGGATCCACCGAGAGGGCTCGGGCCGTCCCCACCCGCTGCTTCATGCCGCCCGACAGCTCCCGCGGGTAGGCTCGCTCGAACCCGGACAGGCCGACCAGCTGGATCGCGTGATGCGCTCGGCTCCGGACCTCGGTCTCGGGCAGCCCCGTGGCGCGGAGAACGGCCTCGACGTTCCCCTCGACGGTCATCCAGGGGAAGAGGGCGAAGCTCTGGAAGACGATGGCCACGCCCGGGTTGAGCCCCTCGAGCTTCGCACCGTGGTGAAGCACCTCTCCCTTGGAGGGCTTGATCAGCCCCGCGAAGATCCGCAGGATCGTGGACTTGCCGCACCCCGACGGGCCGATCAGGCAGATCACCTCGTTGGGTCGGATCTCGAGGTGGATGTCCTCGAGGACCCGGAGCGGCTTGCCGCCGCCCCTGTCGAAGGACTTCTGGACGCCGCGCAGCTCGCAGATCGGGGCGTCGCTCATGATTCCCTTCACTTCGCCAGGGAGTAGCGGACCGTGGCCACGTCGTAGCACGGGCGCCAGACCAGCCGGTTGAACGAAACGACGAGGACCGACATGAGCAGGACAGCGGCGCCGAGCGCGTGGAAATCGGCGGCCTCGGCGAACTGGCTGACCTTGGCGCCGAGACCGAAGGTCGCCAGGACCGATCCCTTGTACGAGACGTACTCCGAAACGATGCTGGCGTTCCAGGCTCCTCCGGCGGCGGTGACCCAACCCGTCACGAGGTAGGGGAACGTCGCGGGCAGATAGAGCCCCACGAGGCGCTGCCAGCGGCTGAGACGGAAGCTCCGGGCCGATTCCCGGAGATCCGAGGGAACCGACGAGGCTCCGGCCACGACGTTGAAGAGGATGTACCACTGGGTTCCGAGGAGCATCAACAGGATGCTGCCGGCGCCCAGGCCCACGCCGACGGCATGAAGCAATGCGATCGCCAGCGGGAAGAGCATCGGGGCCGGAAAGGAGGCCGCCACCTGGACGACCGGCTGAAGCAATCGGGACAGCCGCGGCGAGAGGCCGATGGCGAGGCCGGCAGGGACCGCCCACAGCGTACCGATCGCCGTCGAAAGAAGGACGCGCCCCAGCGTCGTGAGCCCTGCCATGAGCAGCGACCACCAGGTGCCCCCGGTCACGTGGCTCAGGAAGTGGAAGAGACGCCACGAGCCCAGGGCGAGGATCAAGAGGAGGAGGACGAGGGATCCGGTGGCGGCCCACGGCCCGAACGGGGAGAGGGTCCGGCTCGCGGGGCTCGAGGGCTCGGACCGCGTCGCAGCGTCTCGCCGCGACCGCCGCCGCCGCCCGATCCACCGGCGGAGGCGGGAGCGACGCAGCAGACGCAGGAACCAGCTCTGCGGAACGTCCGCTCCCGACGTCTCCTCCACGCGGAACCGTTGAGCCCAGACGACCACCGGGCGCCAGAGAACCTGGTCCAGCGCCACGATCATCACCACCATGGCCGTGACCGCATAGGCCATGGCGGTGACGTTCCCCTTCTCGACGGCCACCTTCATGTAAGAGCCGAGGCCCGGGAGACGGAAGTCGTGCTCGCCCAGGACGAAGCTCTCGTTGATCATCAGGAAGAACCAACCCCCGGCCATGCTCATCATGCTGTTCCAGGCGAGGGCGGTCGTACCGAACGGGAGCTCGACCCAACGGAAGCGTTGCCACCAGTCGAAGCGGTAGAGCGTCGCTGCCTCCTGGAGCTCGGGAGGCACCGACTTCAGGGAGTGATAGAGGCTGAAGGTCATGTTCCAGGCCTGGCCGGTGAAGATCATGATGACCGCGGCGAGCTCGAGGCCCACGTTGCTGTGGGGGAAGAGCGCGACGAGGGCCAGGACCAGGCCCGGCATGAAACCCAGGACGGGAATGCTCTGGAGGATGTCGAGGAGGGGAACGAGGATGCGCTCCGCCCGCGCGTCCTTCGCCGCCCAGAAGGCGTACACCAGCGTGAACACGAGGGAAAGCACGTAGGCGACGAGCCCCCTCGTCAGAGAGAACGCCGTGTACTGGGGGAGGGCCCAAGGGGAGAGGTCGATGTCGATGGTGGGCCTCGGGAGGCGCGTCCACTCCCGGCTCACCTGGAGCAACTCGTAGAGGATCGCGCATCCGGCGAGGCCGATGAGGGGGTCGACCCACCGGCCCCGCAGCGAAGGGGCAAAAAGGGCGTTGGCCTGCCCCCACATCGTCCCGAAGAGCCGGAACGGTCGTCGCGTCACGAGCGGGCACCGAGGCGCATCAACTCGCGCGCCTTGCGCAGGGCCCGCTCGAGGCCAGTGTCCAGACCCAGGGCGGCGGTCTCTTCCCAGGTGAACCACCGGAGGTCGTTGCTCTCGTCGGCCTTGAGCGTGAGCGCCGCGCTCGCCGGCGCGACGACCAGGTAGCGAAGGTCCAGGTGCTCATGGGCGGCCTCCGAGCCACGGGCGGGAATGGCGTGGATGTCCACGTCGAGGGGGCGTGGCGCCCGGGGATGGAGGGCCAGGCCCTCGATTCCCGTCTCCTCGAGAGCCTCGCGCAGCGCCACGAGCTCGCCGGCGGTCTCCCCGGGGTCGGCGTGCCCTCCGGGCTGAAGCCAGCGGTGGAGCTTGCGGTGGTGGAGCAGGAGCACCCGGTCCCCGGCGGACGACACGACGACGGCGCTACCGGTCAGGTGTCCCTCGGCGATCCTCCTGTCGAAGGGGTCGGCGTGGCGCTCGACGAAGGTCCGGATGCGCGCGAGGTCGCTCGCCTCTCGCGCGTCGGCAGGCTGGAACTCCTCGAGCGACAGTGCGAGGTGCCGCAAGGTCCCTTCAGGCAGAGGGAACCCTGCCGAGGGAGCGCTCGATCCGGTCGAGGCGCTTCACGGTCTCGGCGCTCAGATGGTCGACCTTCTCGTGGAGCTGGGCGACCTCCAGCTCGGCCTTCAGGTTGACGTCGTACTCGATGTCGCCCCGGATGCGGTCCTTGGCGGCCTGCCGGTTCTGGCTCAAGAGGACGAAGACCGAGAGGAAGATGGCCTCGAGGGAGACAGCCATGGTGAGAAGGCCGAAGGGAAAGGGATCGAACTGGCTCACGCTTCGGACCAGGTCGCTGTCGAACCTCTTGATGAACTCCACGTTGAGGATGATCCAGACGAAGAAGAGGACCATGTGGATCATGAGGAACGCGATGCTTCCGCTGAACTCCGCGATCCAGTCGGCCGTCTTCTGGATCACCGTCCGCGTGTCCTCCATCTCCTCGTTGACGTTCCGCGAGGCGGTGTGGCGGAGGCGCTCGGCCGTGTGGCGGAGCCGGCGCCCCGTCGCCGCGAGAAGGTCCATCGCCGCGGCCGGGTGGCTCTTCAGGAAGAGATCCAGGTCGCCGCGATCGAGACGGAGCGCCTCGAGGTCCTTCGTCACCAGGACGGAGGCCGTCCGGGGGCCGCCGTCGAGGAGGGAGATCTCGCCGAAGAAATGGCCGCGGTCCGCGTGCTCCAGGACGATCCGCTCGCCGGTGTTGTCCTTGAAGAAGACCTCGACCGCGCCGTCGCGGATGACGTACAGCTCGTCGCCGGGATCGCCGTGGTGGAACACCATCTGGCCGGCGGGGACGCGCACCACGTCGAGCTGCTCCGCGAGGGCGGTCCGTTCGGCTTCGTCGAGGAGCTGGAAGAAGGGGACTTCGGCAAGCAGGGCGGCGTCTGTGGGCATGGGCGGATTGTAAGCCACAAGAGCGAGGCCGCGGTTGACCTCGTTCGTTCCCGACGCTAACGTCGACGCGTGGAAGCGACGCTCCGTCCCCGCATCAAGATCTGCTGCATCGCGAGCCCCGAGGAGGCGTGGCTCGCAGTGCGGCACGGGGCTTCGGCTCTCGGACTGGTGTCGGCGATGCCGAGCGGTCCCGGCGTGATTCCGGAGAGCGCGATCGCCGCAATCGCCGCGGTGATTCCGCCCCCCGTGGCCACGTTCCTCCTGACGAGTCTTCAGGACCCCGAAGCCATCGTGGCTCAGCAACGCCGCCTCCGGACCACGACGGTCCAGATCTGCGATCGCCTGCCGCAGGGGGCTCATCGCGGCCTCCGCGAGGCGCTTCCGGGCATCGGCCTCGTGCAAGTGGTTCACGTGACGGGACCGGAATCGGTCGACGAGGCCCGCGAGGTCGCGGCGGACGTGGACGCCCTGCTCCTCGACTCCGGTAACCAGGCTCTTGCTGTGAAGGAGCTGGGGGGCACGGGCCGCCGCCACGACTGGGGGCTGAGCCGCCGCATCCGCGAGGCGGTGCCGTTGCCGATCTTCCTCGCGGGCGGCCTGCGCCCCGAGAACGCCGGCGAGGCGATCCGCGAGGTCGGGCCCTTCGGCCTGGATCTCTGCACGGGCGTTCGGACGGCCGGTGCTCTCGACCCCTCGAAGCTCCTGGCCTTCGTGGCCGCGGTTCACGCGGCCTGAACGGCCGCTAGGCCACTTCGGCTTCGGGCAGCGTCTCGGGCATCGCGCGATCCAGGCGGAAGCGCTCGGCGGTGGCGGGGATCAGCTGCACGTCGCTCACCAGCCTCAGGGCCTGGAGCGTCCGGATCACGACCCAGTTGGCGTCGAACTCCCACCACTCGATACCGTGGCGCGCGGATCGCTGGAAAGCGTGATGGTTGTTGTGCCAACCCTCGCCCCAGGCCAGCAGCCCGACCCACCAGCAGTTCGTCGAGCCCTCGGGCGTCGAGTACGTCCGGTAGCCGAACGTGTGGGCCGCGGAGTTGACGAGCCAGGTGACGTGCAGGGTCACGACGATGCGCAGGAAGCATCCCCAGTAGACGAGCGGCCAGCCGCCCCACGCATAGAGGGCGAGGCCCACGATGATGTTCGGGAAGACGTGCAGGCGATTCAGGACGCGGTGGACCGGATCGGCCACCAGCTCCGGGGCCTGGCGGCGCTCCATCTCGCGCCGGTCCCAGCCCAGGTCGCAGATGATCCAACCCATGTGGCTCCACCAGAAACCGTCCTTCGGGGTGTGGAGGTCCTTGCCGGCGCGGTCGGAAAGGGTGTGGTGCATGCGGTGCATCGCCACCCAGGTGACGGCGCCCCCTTCCGACGCCAGCATGCCGCAGAGCGTCCCAAGATATTCGAGCGCTTTGGGCGCCTTGTATCCCCGATGGGTCAGGAGACGATGGAAGGTGACGCCGATCCCGAGGGAGCCCGCGACCCAGTTGATCCCGATCAGGAGCGCCAGACCGGTCCAGGAGAAGGTCCAGATGGCGCCCAGGGCCATCACGTGGATCGTGGCGAAATAGACGACGTTCACCCAGTCAAAGCGCTTCCCGTTCCAGGTCAGTGTCAATGTCCCCTCGATTCCTGTGGGCGTCTCGAGGAACGAGGTTAGCACCACGGGCGTGACTTCCAATGTCACACTTGTGTAATACCTTCATTTTGTAGGGGTTCGGGGGACGGCGCGACGGGTGAGAGGAGCTCAGGCGACCAGGTGGGCACGCCCCGACCGGCTCGGGCCCGACACGAGGCGGAGGAACGCCCAGAACATCGCCCCGACGACCAGGAAAGGAAGGAGGGGCAGCAGGACGACGCAGAACACGGCACCCGCCATCACGGCCAGGAGGCCCACGGCGCCGAACGCCAGTCGGAACAGCCCTCCCGCCAAACCGAAGCCCAGCTTGAAGATACCCCCAAGAAGCTTGAAGGGGAGCAGCACGAGGCCGAGGGCTACCCTGAGAACCACCGAAACGAGCAGGATCGGGACCGCGACCACGAACGCTAGGGCCAGGCTCATGAACAGCAGTGCCAGCATGGCGTCACCTCGGGTTCTTCACACTAATTTACGAACCCGGTGCCCCCAGGGTTCCCTTCTCCTCCAAAACGCACGCCGGCGCGCTTGAGCATCCCCAGGGGAGCCTCGCCACCCGCCAGGACGAAGACGTAGTCGTTGGGGATCTTCACGTCCTTGCCTGAGGCGCTGAGGACGACGCTCTCGGGGCGGATCTCGCGGACCTCCGAGGAGAGGATCAGCTTGAGACGCCCCCGAGCCGCGAGGGGCGCGAGGCGCTCCTCGTTGGTGCGTTTGATTCGAACGAGCTTCTCGCGCCGATAGGACAGGGTCACCGTGGTCCCCTTCTGCCGTGCCAGGCCGATGGCCGCCTCCACGGCGCTGTCGCCGCCGCCGACGACGAGGATCTGCTGATCCTGATAGGACTCGGCGTCCAGGAGCTTGTACATCACCTTGGGCAGATCTTCCCCTGGGACGCCAAGCTTGCGGGGCGAGCCCCGGCGCCCGAGGGCGAGAACGAGGTGCCTCCCTCGACGAAGGCCCTTCTGGGTTCGCGCGACGAAGACGCCCCCCTCCCTTCCCAGGTCCTCGACTTTTTCTCCGAACCCGATCCGAAGACGGGCCTTGAGGAGGAAGCTCTGCATCAGCTCGAGAATCTCCTCCTTCTGGTACTCGGCGCTCTTGAGACGGCCGCCGAGCGAAAGCTCCACCTCCTGGACGAGCACCAGCTTGCGGCGCGGGTAGTGCAGGACCGTGCCTCCGAGGCTCTCTTCCTGCTCCAACACGACACAGGAGAGGCCCTTCTCCACGGCGGTCAAGGCCGCGCTCAGGCCGGCCGGGCCCGCACCCACGATGAGCACGTCCACGACCCCGTCGGCGCTTCCTGCCGGAGGTGCCTGCCGGCGACGCTGGGCGATCCGCTCCACCGCACGCCGGCCCTGCCCTATGGCGTTCTTGATGAGGGCGAGGCCACCCAGCTCGCCCACGACGAAGATCCCCGGGAGGCTGCTCTCGTGCCAGCCGTCGACCTGCGGTATGTCGGCCCGCTGCTTCATGTCACCGAGGCCCACCTCGATGGCGCCGACCGGACAGGCCGTCTCGCAGGCCCCGTGGCCGACGCACTTGAGGCCGTTGATGACGGTGGCTGTGCCGCCGACGATCCCCAGCACGTCCCCCTCGGGGCAGGCGTCGACGCACGCGCCACAGCCGATGCAGCCCACGGGGTCCACGAACGGGAATTGCGCCACGGGCTTGTCGGTGCCGAGCCTCGCGGCCTCGACCTTGCGTTCGCGGTCCCGGTGGTTCCGCTTTCGGAACTGGACCAGATAGGGGACGAAGACGCCGGCCACGACGGCCGCCGCGATCCCCCAGACCAGGGTCTCTTCAGGCATGGGCGGTCAGAACCGGTAGCCCAGCTCGAGGAGCGCGCGCGGACCTTTCGTGTCGTCGCCGACGTCGTACTCGAGGTCGCCCTGGAAGTAGAAGCGGTGCGGCAAGTTGAAGCGTGCCGTGGTCCGTCCCCACTGGTTCAGGCGCGTACCGCCCTGGAGCTTCAGGGTGTAGTGCGAGACTCCGTAGGCCAGGTCGATGAAGGCGGAGCCGATCGTCTTGCCGAAACGCGCCGTCGCCAGGTAGCCGTTGGTGTCCGGGTTCGTGTAGCCCGAGGCGTCGACGCTCGCGAAGAGGCCCAGGAACCTCGGATGCCGGAGCCCAGCCCCGAAGGAGAAGGAGCTCTTGCCGTTCTGGTCTTCCGATCGGTAGCCCACGTTGGCGCCAAAGCCGACCCCGGTGGGCCGCGAGACGTCGAAGCTCCCGCGGAAACCCTGGTGGAGGTACTTGTCGAAGAGGATCTCCGGGAGAGTGCGGATGTCGTCGGTCCAGTAGTTCCTGCGCTGATCGTAGGAGAGGCCGGCCTGGAGCGAGGTGCTCACGCGGTAGTTGGCGGAGAGAGACAGGTTCGAAAGCTGCACCTTCTGGCCGGCGAGCTCTTCGCGCCACCCCGTGTTCAGGTCCACCTCCGCCCACTGGAAGGACGTGAGGCGCCCGTTGGCCGCGGAGATGCGCCCCTGGAGGGACGCGTACTCCCGGTTCACTTCGGAGCCGGCGAACTCGCGGGCGACGGCCACGACGGCGTCGTAGTCCCCGGGAGCCCAGGTGGAGCCGTTCGCGAGGCGGAAGAACCCTCCGTACTTGAGCCCCGAGGGCACCTGGGCGTACTTGTCGACGTTGGAGCGGTTGCCAAAGAACCCACCGACCTCGGTGGCGGAGCGTCGGCCGATAGGCCGCCAGGACGCCGTCGAGGTACCCGATTCCCACCGGAGACGACCCGATGCGCCCCGCCTCCACCATGAGGGGTCCGTCCTTGGGGGCGTACCGCAAGGACGCTTCGTAGAGCCGATCCGTCCGCTCGTTGCGGGGGATCTCCTCGAAGCCCGGTGGACGCATGCGCACGTCCTGACGGCTCCGCAGCCTCAGGTTGAGCTGCAACGGCTTTCCCAGGATGTCCCACACGCTCAGGTCTCCCCGTGCCGTCCGTTGCTCGAAGTCGTAGGCCGTCGGCGTGCCGTCCCAGAGTCGGAAGAAGCCCAGCGAGAAGCCGCCACGGGCGCGGGCCCAGGGCACCGCCGCGGCCTTCGAACCGAGGGGAGAAGGCGAGAGCGCGGGAGCCGGTGGCGCAGGGGTCGCGACAGGCGGCGGGGCGGTCACCGTCGTGGGTGGTGGCGACGCCTTCTGGATCGCCACCGCGACATCACCCGCTCCCACTGGGCGTGCCTCGCTGAGGATCCGGCACGACGCGGAATGCTCGGAAGCAAAGACGACCTCGATCTCCGCCGCCTTGTCTCCGTGGGAGAGGACCGTCAGGTGGTCTCCCACGGCGAGACCGTCGGCGGTCCCGCCGTCGAGGTAGACGTTGCCCGACGAGCGGTACTTGATGGTGATTCTCCGCTCCTGGGCGTCGGCGACGCCCCAGAGCGTCATGGCGACGGCCATGGACACGACGACGAATGGAAAGCGCATCGTTCCCTACCGCTTCCGCACCGGTGTCCGGGCCGCGTTGCCCGCGACGCCCCGTGGGTGGCAGCTGTAGCAGGCCGTGCTCACGTAGCGATAGCCGCCCACGTCCCGATGATGGCTGTCCGTGTCGGCCTTGTTGTGTGTGTGGCAGTTGATGCACTCGAAGACGGCGTAGTTGTTGGGGTTGGTGTGGCAGTCACCGCACCGCGACCAGACGCCTCTATGTCGGCCCGAGTTGATCGGGAAGAACTGCCCGTCGTGGTCGAAGGTGGCTCCGGCCCAGCTGTTGGTCGAGTGGCAGTTGGCGCACTGGGTCGGGAACCCTGCTGCTGCGTGGTTGGGATTGCTCGTGCCGTCGTAGTTCGCCTTGTGGCAGGCGTAGCAATCGGTCGGTGTGCCGGCGAAGCGGTTCCCTGGGTGGCATCGGGCGCAGTCCACCGACCGGTGAGCCCCCGTCAGGGGGAAGGGGGTCCGGTTGTGGTCGAACGTCGCGCCGGCCCAGCTGGTCGTGCTGTGGCAGTTCTGGCAGCTCGTCGGGAAGCCGGAGGTCCGATGGTTCGGGTTGGTGGTCGAGTCGTACTTGTCCTTGTGGCAGGAGTAGCAATCGGTCGGCGTACCCGCAAAACGCCCGTTGATGTGGCACTGACCGCAGGTCGCCGCCTGGTGCGCTCCGGTCAGCGGGAACCGGGTCCTGTTGTGATCGATGTTGCTGGCGGGCCGCCAGGCGTTCGTGCTGTGGCAGTTCTGGCACGTGGTCGGGAAGTTGCCCGCCACGTGGTTGGGATCCGTCGTTCCCTGGTAGTTCTGTCGGTGGCACGAGTAGCAGTCGGTGGGCGTCCCGGCGAACCGTCCGTTGACGTGGCAGAGACTGCAGTCGACCTGCTGGTGGGCTCCCGTGAGTGGAAAACGCGTCAGGTTGTGGTTCACGGAGCGCGCCGGCCGCCACGCCGTCTCGCTGTGGCACGAGTTGCACGTGGTGGGGAAGTTGCCGGCGCGATGGTTCGGGTTCGTCGTCCCGTTGTAGTCCTTGAGGTGGCACGACACGCAGTTGCGGGGCGTCCCGCGGTAGGTGGTCGTGTGGCAATCCCCGCAGCGCGCCGAGGCGTGCGCGCCGATGAGGGGGTACGTGTCGGGGTGGTGGTAGTTGGTCTGGTACCAGGTGGTGGAGTTCACCCGGTGGCAGTCCTCGCAGCGGCGGGAGAACCCGGCCGTAACGTGGTTCGGCGAGCGGGCGTTGTTGAAGGACCTGACGTGGCAGGTCCCGCACTCGGTCGGTGTCGTGGCGTACTGGTTGGGCTGCTGGCCCCGATGGCAGCTCTCGCAGTCGACGTTCGCATGGGTCGCGAGGAGCGGGAAGAGGGAGCCGGGGTGCTTCTGGAACATTTCGTGGCGGTTCGTCCACGTGCGGCTCGTGTGGCACGCCTCGCAGCGGAAACCAAGCTCGCCCTGATGGGGGTCCTTGTGGCAGTCGGCGCAGGCCGTGCCCACCTGGGTGAAGACGAGGCTGCGGTGACAGCTCCTGCACGAGGTGCCCGAGTGGGACCCCTCCAGCGTGAAGCCGACCTTCTCGTGGCGGAACTCCGGCAGGTTGCCCTCGACTTTCCAGCCGTCGGGGGAGTGGCAGACGGCGCAGTCCATCTGGAGGGGGCCGTGGGGGTTTCCCTGCGTCTCGGCCTTGCCGCGCAAGGTGAGGACGCCCACGAGGGGCAGGAGTGCGAGACCAAAGCACCTCAGGCTCTTCATGGTCGTGCTCCCACGCTCTGTTCGCCGTGGCAGTCTTTGCAGCCGCTTCGGAGCGGCTTGTAGCGAACCACCGTGACGCCGGCCTTCGTCTCCGCCTTGTGGCACCCGTCGCAGGCCACCCGTGCATGGGCGCCCCGCAAGGCATACGACGAGTCCCTGTCGTGGACGAACTTGGTGGTCTTCCACGCGACGGCGTCGTGACACCGCGCGCAAGAGGTGGTCGTCACGCCCTCCGATGCGAACTGGCCCGCGTGGACGTCCTTGTGGCAACCCTCACAGACGAGGGCGAGCCCAGTGAGATGCATGCGCTCGCGCGGCGTCCCCGCGTCCACCTTGGTGTGGCACTTCGAGCAGGGCGTCTTCGCGTGGCTTCCGCCGAGGGAGAACTTGGTCGAGGCATGGTCGAAGGTGACGGCACGCCACGACTCGACCTTGTGGCACGACTCGCAACCCCCCTTCGGGTTGTATTTGTCCAACTCGCCACGGTGGGGATCCCTGTGGCAGTCGATGCACCGCGTGGACGCGAAGCGGAAGCGCATCACTTTCTGCGCGTCGCGCCGGTGGCAGGCGTCGCAGGGGATGGCGAGGTGTCCACCCGCGAGCGGGTATGCCGACTTCTGATGCTCGTCGACGGCGTAGCGCGCGGGCGCGAAGCCCTTCACGTCATGGCAGGCCTCGCAGCGTCCCTGGTCGACGCGCCGCGCGAACTGGCCCGCGTGAACGTCGGCGTGGCAGTCGGTGCAGAGCTCGTGCTTCACTCGCATCGGCTTACCGGGGACGTGGCACTTCGCGCACGCTACGCCCGCGTGGCGCTCGCGCAGTGGGTAGGCGGTGCGGTCGTGGTCGAAGGCCCGGGGGTCGGTCTTCTTCCAACCCGCCGTCGTGTGGCATGAGGAGCAGTTCGTACCGAGCCGGCCGGCGTGAGCGTCCGCATGGCAGCTCGTGCAGGACTGGAACGGGATTCCCTTGAACTTGCGGCTTCACCTCGGCCGAGGCCGGAGCGGCAGGAAGGGCGGGATGGCACTTGTCGCATCCGACGTTCACGTGGAGCCCCGTCAACGGGTAGGCGGTCTTCGTGTGGTCGAAGCCAGTCACCGGCTTCCAGGCGTTCTGACCATGGCACGAGGCGCACTTGGCGCCGAACTGGCCCTTGTGGACGTCGGTGTGGCACGGCACGCAGTCCCGCTTCAGGCCGAGGAAGGTCTTGCCGAGCTTGGGAAGATGGCACGCGTCGCACTTCAGCGGCGTGTGCTTGCCTTCGAGGGCGTATCCCGTGAGCGCATGGTCGAACGCCCCGATCCCCTTCTCCCCCCACCAGACGAGGTCGGCTTTCCGACCGGTGTGCTCGACGTGGCACTTCTGGCAGGCGCCGTACTCGGGACGGGAATGGAGGCCGACGCCCGCGTCGACGCGCTTCTTGAGCGCCTCGTGGCACTCCAGGCATTTCGCCGGGGAGACGCCCTGCTTCGGGTCGTGGCACTTGAGGCAGTTCTGGCTCCCCTCGAGCTTGACGTGGCCCTCGGCCAGCTCCCCCGGGGAGATCTGGGCCGCCGCGGGACGCGCGACGACGGCGAGGCCGAGGCCGAGCGCGAGGCGGGCTATCGGGCGGCCCATCCGTACCCGGTCATCGACGCGACAACGATGTGGACGACCATGAACACGTACATGACGACCGCGAAGGGCTTGTGGACGACGTGCCAGTAGTGGAAGAGCCGGTGCAGGGACTCCCAGAACACGATGCGGCGGCGGATCACCGCCTTGCGCCGTGCCACCCCGAGGAACTCGCCGAAGAGGCGCGGGGGGACACCCCCGCACTCCCGCGCGAAGCCACGAAGACGGAAGCGCAGCGTGAGGTCGGCCAGGAAAGCGCTGGCGAAGGCTCCCATGAGGCCGCGCCCCTGCGAAGGCGCCGCGATCGCGTCGAGCCTCTTGAGAAGCCTCGCATCGAGGCCGAAGTCGCGAAGCAGCCTTTCGGAGAGAGCCTGGTCCTGCTTCGCGAGGTCGGCCAGGGTCAACTCTTCCCCCGCCCGAGTCCGCGGGATCTGGAGATAGAGGTAGCGGCCCAGGACACCCGACAACGCCACCGCGATCATCGACCAGAAGGAGAGGGCCACGAGCCCGTGCACCTTGAAGGAGCTGTGGAGGATCACCAGAAGGGGCCCCATCGTGCCCAGATAGATGTGGAGATCGAGCCAGCGGCTGAGGGATCCGAGGCGCCGAAGCGCTCGCACCCGCTTGCGCAGCGAGTAGACGAGCATCACGACCATCATGCCCGCGCCGACGACGCCGACCAGCTCCCCGATCGTGCCGCCGGGCTTCCATGTCCAGTAGCCCGGGTGGTGCGGCCGCGCCTCGAGGGGCGTGGCGTAGAAGCTCCGTCCGGCCACGACGAGCGCGACGAGGATCGCCGCCGACACCGCATAGAGCGACACCAGGGCGATGCGGTAGGGGGAAGCCGGCGGCTTCCGTTCGATGCTCGTGGTGCTCACGTGTTTGCGCCGTCACCTAGTCCAGGTCGTCCGCACGTCCACCGGTGCCGGCCATCCGAATCGAGAAGTGGAGGGAGCAGGGAGTCTCTCGAAACGGCGCCGCTCGCCGAACAGAAGAGGCTAATCCCTACGCCGCTCCTGCCGCTGTGAGGTCGGTCACCCTTGTGCGCCCGGCCTCGGGGCGCGCGTGGATCATCGCCCAAACACGCCTCTGAGTCTATGAGGCCTTCGTTAAGCCCCGATGAGACGACGGCGCCCCGGGCAGGCGTATTTCGACCGTTGTGCCCAGGGAGGACGAATCGACGATTCGAATCTCGCCCCGAAGGAGAGCGAGGGCATCTCTGCAGATGGCCAGTCCGAGCCCGGAGCCGCCCGTGCGTCGGGAACGCGAGACGTCGACGCGGTAGAAGGGCTCGAAGACACGGTCCCAGTCCTTGCGCTCGATCCCGCACCCCGTGTCGCGTACGCGGAGGATCAGGCGCCGTGCGGCGGGGGGAGCCACGGTCTCGGCCTCGGCTTCCACCATGACGACCCCGTCCCTTCGGTTGTACTGCACGGCGTTGCGCAGGAGGTTGTCGAGGACGCGGGAGAGTAGTCGCTCGTTGGAATGGACGACGAGATCCTCGAAGGGCGAGACCTGGAGGGCGACGCCCTGGGCCTGGGCCATGCCGGCCACGCGCCCCACGGCCGCCCGGACCAGGGGACCGAGGGGAACCTCGGCGAGCTCGAGGTCGGATCGGGCGTCTGCCGTGCGCACGAGGAGCATCAAGTTGTCCGCCAGATCGGCCATCTCGGCCGCCTGCCTCCCCACGAGGGCCAGGGTCTCGCGGTAGGCTTCGGGGCTGCGCTCGCGCTTCAGGGCGACCTCGACCTCGCCCCGGATCGACGTGAGGGGCCCGCGCAGCTCGTGGGATGCGTCGGCGGCGAAGCGTCGGTTCGATTCGATCGCCGCGCGGAGGCTGGCGAGCATCGCGTTCAGGTGGCCCGTCATGCGGCCGATCTCGTCGTCGGCCGCGGGGGGATCGAGGTTGCCGTGGTGCTCACCGCGGGCGATGGCCGCAGCGCTGGCGGCAATGCGCTCCACCGGGGCCAGGGCGCGGGAGGCGAGGACGTATCCGAGGGCCCCCGTGGCCGCCACGCAGGCTATCCACACGAACGCCAGCAGGCGGACCATCTGCCCGAGGCCCGCCTCGACATCCAGGCTTCCCAGACCCACGCCGACGACGTACTCGACGTCGCCCTGTCGCGCGCGGAGGGCCATCATCCGTCCGGGCCGCAGGCCCGCGTACACCGAAAAGACCGCCGCGTGGCCCGCGAGGGCGTCGGCTCGTCGAGCGGCATCGATCAGGCACGGCGTTCCTTCGGGCAGCCCCGACTGCCGCACGACGAGGCCGTCGCCCGTGACGATCTGCGCGAACTTGTCGGCGTAGCTCCCGTGCTCCATCGACTCGGCGGGGAAGTCGTGGAGGTGGACGCCGCGGTCGTCGTCGACGGCCGAGGCCAGCTCCGTGCCCGCGAGCGTCCGCACGTCCGCGTCGAGGTCGGCATAGGCGTAGCGCCGCGAGCCCACGTAGATCGCGACGCACGCCAGGAGGAGGAGAAACCCGAACGCCGTGGTCCACTGGAGCGTGAGGCGGGCGCGGAACGACAACCTCCGCGTCATGAGGCGTCGCCTTCCGGCTCCGCCTTCAGGGTGTATCCGAGGCCGCGCACGGTGTGGATCAGCCTCACCGAGCCGCCGCTCTCCAGTTTGCGACGGAGATAGCTCACGTAAACGTCGGAAAGGTTGGAGAAGGGGTCGTAGTTCCCTCCCCACACGTGATCGGCGATCTGCTCGCGGCTGACGATGGCGCCGGCGCGCCGCACCAGGAACTCGAGGAGGCGGTATTCGGTGGCGGTGAGGGATATCTCACGGCCCTCCACCGAGGCGCGATGGGCCTCGGTGTCCACCTCGAGGGGGCCGCAGCGGAGAACGGCCGAGGAGTGGGCGGTGCGTCCCCGGCGGAGGAGGGCCCGCAGTCGCGCCAGCAGCTCGTCGAAGGCGAAGGGCTTGACGATGTAGTCGTCGGCTCCCGCGTCGAGTCCCTGCACGCGGTCCGCCACGGCGTCCCTGGCCGTGAGCATCAATATCGGCGTGTCCACACCCGCAGGCCCGGATCAGCCGGCACGCCTCGAAGCCGTCGATCGTGGGAAGCAGAACGTCCAGGAGGATGGCGTCGTAGCTCTCGAGGGTCGCGCGATCCACGGCGGCAGCGCCGTCTTCCACCAGCTCGACGAGGTGGTCCTCCTCGCCGAGCCCCTTGAGCAGGAAGCGGCTGATCTTCGGGTCGTCCTCCACGAGCAGGAGGCGCATCTCGGGGAATCGTACCGCGGCGCGGGCGGCGAGTCTTTCCTCCTGGCGCGAGGGCACCCTCGAGTCTCGAAACGCGACTCGTGCCAGAATATGCGTTTGGTCAGGAGGACCATGGCACCGCAATACATCTTCACGATGAAGGACCTGAGGAAGGTCACGCCTCAGGGGAAGGAGATCCTCAAGGGGATCTGGCTGTCCTTCTACCCCGGGGCCAAGATCGGCGTGCTCGGCGCCAACGGCGCCGGCAAGAGCACGCTCTTGCGGGTCATGGCGGGCGAAGACAAGGACTTCGCCGGCGAGGCGTTCCCGGCCGACGGGACGCGCATCGGCTACCTTCCCCAGGAGCCGCAGCTCGACGCGAAGAAGAGCGTCCTCCAGCACGTCGAGGAGGCGGTGGCCGACAAGCGGGCCATCCTCAACCGATACGAGGAGCTGTCGGCCAACTACACCGACGAGACCGCCGACGAGTTCTCGCGGCTGCAGGACAAGATCGACGCCGGAAACCTCTGGGAGCTGGACCGGCACGTGGAGATCGCCATGGACGCCCTGCGCCTTCCTCCCGGGCGAGGCCGACGTGACCACGCTCTCGGGCGGCGAGCGGCGCCGCGTGGCGCTCTGCCGCCTGCTGCTCCAGCAGCACGACATGCTCCTCCTCGACGAGCCCACCAACCACCTGGACGCGGAGTCCGTGGCCTGGCTCGAGCAGTTCCTGAAGGAGTTCAAGGGAACCGTCGTCGCCATCACCCACGACCGCTACTTCCTCGACAACGTCGCCGGCTGGATCCTCGAGCTGGATCGAGGAGCCGGCATCCCGTGGGAGGGCAACTACTCGTCCTGGCTCGACCAGAAGCGCACGCGCCTCTCGCAGGAGGAGAAGGAGGAGTCCAATCGCCAGCGCACCCTCCAGCGCGAGCTGGAGTGGGTTCGGATGTCGCCCCGCGCCCGCCAGGCGAAAGGAAAGGCACGACTGGCTCACTACGAAGAGCTGCTGGCCGAACAGCAGGCGACCGAGAAGCGCGAAGGTCCCGCCGAGATCACGATCCCGCCGGGCCCCCGGCTGGGCGACCTCGTCATCGAGGCCAAGGGGCTGCGCAAGGCCTTTGGCGACAACCTGCTGATGGACGAGGTCAACTTCATTCTTCCCCGGGGCGGCATCGTGGGGGTCATCGGCCCGAACGGCGCGGGGAAGACGACCCTCTTTCGAATGATCCTCGGCCAGGAGAAGCCCGACGCCGGCGCCCTCAAGATCGGAGAGAGCGTCGTCCTGTCGTACGTGGACCAGGGACGCGACAGCCTCATCGGTGAGCGCACGGTGTGGGAAGAGATTTCCGACGGCGGGAAGGACCTCCTGATGGTCGGCAAGAAGGAGGTGAACTCGCGTGCCTATTCCGCCTCCTTCAATTTCCGTGGCCCCGATCAGCAGAAGAAGGTCAAGGACCTGTCCGGCGGCGAGCGGAACCGGCTCCACCTCGCCACGCTCCTGAAGAGCGGCGGCAACCTGCTGCTCCTCGACGAGCCCACGAACGACCTCGACGTCGACACGCTGCGGGCCCTCGAGGAGGCGCTCGTCAGCTTCGCCGGCTGCGCCGTCGTCATCAGCCATGACCGCTGGTTCCTCGACCGCATCGCCACCCACATGCTGGCCTTCGAGGGAGACAGCGAGGTGGTCTGGTTCGAAGGGAACTACCAGGAGTACGAGGCCGACCGGCACCGGCGCCTGGGCACGGACGCCGACCAGCCCCACAGGATCAAGTACCGCAAGCTGACCCACTGAGCCCGACCTCGTGCTAGTCTCGCTCGTGGGCTCCTCTTCGGCCGCGCCGTTGTTCGGACCGGGAGCCGATCGCGCCGAAGTGACGGGCGTCGACGCCTCGCTCATACGCTGGATGCTGTCGTTGACGCCGACGGAACGGCTGGCGGCGCTGCAGGACTTCGCCGACCAGATCGTCGAGATCCGGAATGCAGGCCGCCCGCTTCGCTGAGATTCTCGAGCTCCTGACGCGCCAGCGGGTCGATTTCATCGTCGTCGGTGGTGTCTCCGCCGTCTTGCAGGGCGCCCCCGTATCGACCTTTGATCTCGACGTCGTCCATCGACGCAGTGAAGACAACATCGAGCGGCTGCTCACCGTTCTCCGAGGCCTCGATGCGACATACCGGAACGACTCGCGTGGGATCGCTCCCAACGAGTCCCATCTGCGCTCTCCCGGCCATCAGCTGCTGGCCACGCGATTGGGGCCTTTGGACGTGCTGGGCACCATCGGCGACGGGAGCGGCTACGACGATCTCATCGGGTCGACGGTCGAGATGGTCGTTCGCGGCCTGCCCGTTCGTGTCCTAAGCCTCGAACGCCTGATCGCCGAGAAGCAGCGGCTCGGACGGCCGAAGGACGCAGCGGCCCTCCCGGCGCTCCTGGCGACGCTCGAGGAGCTTCGTTCCCTGCGACCGCCCCGGGAGTGACTTGCGGAGCACGTAGCAGCCTCGCTGAATCGGGAGAGGTCCTCCCACTCGGGGCGGATGGACCAGTCCAGGCGTAGTCCTGCGGGCCGGTCCTTGTCCTCGATGAGAGTAGCGAGGTAACGGCCAGCAGCACGGGAGTTGCGCTCGAAGAGTCTGCCGATCTGCCGTTCCAGGTGACTGCGGTCGAGCTTTCTTCGGGCTTTCTCGATTCGCCGAGCGAGACGGCCAAGGCCTTTCTCGATGCGCAGCGAGAAGCGCTCGTGCATCGCCTTCTCCTTCTGACGCCGCTCCGCGGAGCGGCACAAGACGAAGGTTTCGGCGCCGTCATGGGCGAGCTTCGCCTCGACGCCTTCACGCACCGTCTGCCAGTCGCTTTCGTCCACGATCTGCTGACGCCAGCGCTTGACCTCTTGGCGGGAAGCCCGAGCACGTACTTCCGGCCGGTCTTCTGCAGCCAGTCGATGTTCTTCCGACTCATCATGCCGCGGTCCATCACCCAGATCCGGTGCGCAAGACCAAAGCGCGCTTCCATGACGCCCACGATCTCTTCCACGGTGGTCACGTCGACGCGGTTGCCGTCGAAGACCTCGTAGCTCAGAGGCATCCCGTCACGGGTCACGACCAGGGCGATGCACACCTGCTTGCAGTCGGGTCGATGATCGCGGCTGTGGCCGCGCTTCGCCAGGGGGTTGCCCTCCGCCAGGCCCTCGAAGAACGTGCTCGTCACGTCGTAGAGCAAGAGGTCGTACTCGAGGTCGAAGAGCTCGCCGAGCCGCTTCCGGAGGTGCTGCTCGATCGCCCTCTTGTGCGGCAGCAGCCGATCCAGCGCGCGGTAGAGTCGATCGTCGTTGACCTGCTCCGAAGGCAGCTCGAGCATGTCGTCAAGCGCCGTCGTGCGGTAGAAGTCCTCGGCGATGTGCAGCTCGCTCGACGGCTCGCACAGCCGTGACATCACCAGGACCGCCGCCATCGTCGGCCACGGAATCTCCTCTCGGCCCTCGGGCATCAGTTGCGAGCACAGCTGAGTCCAGTCGCAGCGCCCGCCACAGCGTCCAGGACAGCCACACGTCTCCAAAACGTCTCGTGCGCTCAAGCCGGACCCGATCGAGTCGGACCGCTATCGTCCGCTCAGGAGCAGGCCGTTCCTCGAAGAGATCGTGCTGATCCGGCCGGCCCGTGATCCGACGAGCCAAAGCCTTCGCACGCAGGCGGCCTTCCGCGTCGAGCTCGCCAAGCTGCGCGACCGTCTCCTGCACCACCTTGCCGTCGCGACGAACCGAGCGCACCAGGCGCCAGTAACGGTGCGTCTTGCCGTCCTTGCGAATCGTCGAGTGCCGCAGATACATGCGATTCCCAACACTGAAATCGCACACCCGCACTCCCGAACACAAGAGGGTAGGTTGGCACTACACGCCCTTTTCCAAAGCCTCGCTCCAGGCAGACCAAGAACTTCCGCAGACAGCCGCCCCGAAAATAGTCGCTACAGAGTCGCGAACTGCGGAAGTCAGGCTAGCGAGGACCTTTCGGCAGGTACTTCTTCTCGATCCTCTTGAAGACCCGCGGATGGTGGGCCTTCAGCCAGTCCAGGAACGCCTGTGGCTCGCGGTAGCTCGTGGCGGTCCCCTGGTCCGAGTTCACCTCGCAGCTCGTGTTGTCGAACGCCCGGCAGACGTGGGGGCGTTCCTCGTAGATGCGGCACATGAGGTCGTCGGCGAGGTTGCGGCACCGGGTCTCGAAGTGGACCGACCACTCGCCGTCTCCGTCGCAGTACACGTAGACGCCCTCGTGGTACAGGTACCAGAGCACGTCGGTCGCGTAGCGGGCGGTGGTGGGGCTGTTGATGCCGACCCCCACGTACGTGCAGCACTTGCCGCACTCGAGGCAGGGCACGAGCTCGCGCTGCGCGCCGGCCAGGGGAAGCGGTAGGGTCTTTCGCGCCCTCAGCGAATCGACGGGATCGGAATCGGAGCTCACGCCGACATCTTACCGTCTCCCTGTGACAGCCAGTGGGCGGGCCATGGCCGGGGCGCCGGGTCTGGTCGCGCCGCTGCGCGTGCGATGGCGATCTCGTAGTCGGCGACGCAGCGCTCCGCCGAGTGCTCGCGCGCCGCGAACGCGGCGGCGGCGCGTCCGAGGCGTGCCCGTGCTTCGGGTCTCGCCGCGAGGCCGAGCAGCGCTCTCGTGACGGCGCCCTCCTCGTCGCTTACGTCGGCGCGCACGACCGCGTCGTCGGGAATCTCCGCGAGGTGCTCGAGGTCGGAAATGACCGCCGGACGCCCCTGGGCCAGCACCCGCAGCAGGGCGGCCGAGGTCTCCCGGGCCGTGGGGTAGCGGAGGTGCGCGACGAGGTCCGCCACCTCCATGTGGGCGGGGAGCTCGTCCCATGGGACGCGGCCCGCGATGATGGTGCGAGCTCGCACGCCGAGCGCCACGAGCCTGTGGGACAGGAATGCCCGGGTCCGGCGACGCTCCCGACGAGGAGGAGCCGCAGGCGCGGGAGGGCCACTGCCGCCCGGGCCACGGCGCGCGCCACGGTCTCGATCCGCTTCTCTCGCGTCATCAAGCCGAAGCAGCCCACGACGAAGTCCTCGGGGTCCAAGCCGAGTCTGCGGCGCAGGGCCGCGACGGCTGCCCGGTCGACGGGGGCCGGCGCGATCGGCATGGCCACTCGGGCCACGTCGGCATCGGGCGTCTCGCGTGCCACGGCCTCGGCCATGTAGGCGTTGTGGACCGCGATGAGACGCGACGCCTCGACCGGCAATCGGCAGAGGGGGTAGGCGTAGGGAAGCAGCGTGCCCACGGTTCCGAGGTGGGCCTCGGAAAGGCGCCCCGCCTGCGCCGGGTACGAATAGGCGATCTCGGCCTCGTATTGCGCGATCGTCTTTCGCGCGGCGTCCCTGAGCGATGCGCTCGTGGGATCGCGGGCGTAGGCCATCGCCTCGGGCGACTCGAGGAAGGTGCGGGCGCGAGAATGGTGAAGCACGAGGTCATGGAGGACGAGCAGCCCCGGGACCCGGCGCAGGAGCGGGTAGAGGAACGCGTGATCCGGCGCGTTCCCCATCTGGTAGATCGCAACGTCGTAGGGGGCGCGGCGATGGTGATCGAGGAACGTCGACGAGGGTTGAACGCTCGACGACGCCGGGATCCGATCGCGGTCCACCGTCTCCTGGTGGTGGAAGACGTCGATCTCGTGGCGCGTCGCCAGAAGGGCCAGTACGTCGGCGCTGTAGTCCGCGATCCCGCTGGCGGCGGGCGGCAGGGGTGTCAGGAACGCCAGGCGCATGCATCTCCTACTGTATCCTTGTCATGCTATGAAGCCTACGGCCTTCCTTGCGCTCAGCGCCGCACTCGCGTGGGGGGCGTCGGCCGTTGCCGAGCCCCGCCACCCCCTCGATCCCCTTTCGACGCGCGAGTACTGGGACGTCTTCGAAGCCATGAAGGCTTCGGGGAAATTGGGCCCGACGAGCCGCTACTCGGCCGTCACCCTCCAGGAGCCGCCGAAGGCCGAGGTCCTCGCGTGGACCGCGGGGAAGGCCTTCCGGCGCGAGGCCAAGGTCGTCATCCACCAGGACAGCCGCACCTTCGAGGGCGTCGTGGACGTCACCGTGAAACGTCTCGACGTCGTGGAAGGAGATCCCGGGCGTGAAGGCGAACCTGACGCTCGCCGAGATGGACGACGCGCGCGGGCTCGTCCAGGACGACCCGGACTGGCAGGCCGCCATGAGCAAGCGCGGCATTCGAGACTTCGAGACCCTCGAGTGCTTCGGCAGCCCGTCGGGCTACTTCGGGACGGCCGAGGAGCAGCCGCATCGTCTGGAGCGGATCACCTGCGACGAGCGCCGCGGCGACTCGACCGCCTGGGGACGCCCGGTGGAAGGCGTCGTGGCGGTCTACGACCTCGACGCGAAGAAGCTCGTCCGGGTCATCGACACGGGGGTCGTTCCCGTGCCGCCCGTCGGATCGGGCGACTACGACGCCGCGGCGATCGGCGCGGAGCGCGACGTCCCGAGCCCGATCCACGTGGAGCAGCCGGCGGGCCCCGGCTTCCGCCTCGACGGCCACGAGGTGTCGTGGCAGAACTGGCGCTTCCACGTGCGCGTGGAGCCCCGCGTCGGCCTCGTCCTGTCGCTCGTCCGCGTCATGGACGGCGGCCGACCGCGGTCGGTGCTCTACCAGGGATCCCTGTCGGAGATCTTCGTCCCGTACATGGACCCCTCGGAGGGCTGGCTCCACGCCACCTACATCGACGCCGGCGACTATGGGAACGCCGAGGGGCTCCTGAAGCCCCTCGAGCGCGGCACCGACTGCCCCCCGGGCGCCGTCTACCTCGACTCCCAGGTCGCCGACGAGCGACGCCCGCCCGCAGCCTCGCCCCCGATCCGCCTGCCTCTTCGAGCGCGAGGCGGGAGAGATCGCCTGGCGCCACACCGACGGTCCCGATGCCGTGCTGTCCCGCCCTCGCCGCGACCTCGTGGTGCGTTCCGTCGCCGTGCTCGGCAACTACGATTACGTCCTCGACTGGGTCTTCCTCCAGGACGGCAGCCTCAAGGTGGTCGTCGGCGCCACCGGCATGCTCGCCGTGAAGGGAGCCGCGGCCAAGACCGCGGCCGACACGCCCGGCGGTGCGGGCGACCCCTACGGCCGTTACGTCGCTCCCCACACCGTGGCGGTGAACCACGACCACTTCTTTTCCTACCGCCTCGACTTCGACGTGGATGGCACGTCGAACAGCTTCGAGCGCGACGAGTTCGTGAAGAAGCGCGCCTCCGAGGGAAGCCTGCGCAAGAGCTTCTGGGCGGTCGAACCGAGAATCGCCCACACGGAGCGAGAAGGAATGGTCGATGCTGCCACGCACTCCGAGGGGTTGCTCCGCATCGTGAACCCCATGGTTCGCGGACCCCTGGGCTATCCCGTCAGCTACGAGGTGCGGCCGGGCCACGGCGCGTCGATGCTGCTGGACCCAGACGACTGGCCGCGCAAGCGCGCCGGGTTCGCCGACCACATGCTCTGGGTCACTCCTGAGCGTGACGACGAGCGCTACGCGGCTGGGGACTACGTGACGATGAGCCAGGGGGGCGACGGCCTCCCCAGGTGGACGAGCGCCAACCGCCCCATCGAGAAGACCGACATCGTGGTCTGGTACACCTTCGGGATGCACCACGCGCCCCGGGCCGAGGACTGGCCGCTCATGCCCGCCCTGTGGCACGAGCTGGAGATTCGCCCCTACGACTTCTTCGCGCGCAACCCGGCTCTCGATCTGCCACGGCCGAGGTAGGAAAGAGCTACCCGCACGGGCGCTACCGATCGAAGTAGGCCTGAATATCCTCCGGGTTCTTGGTTTTCGTGAGGGCGAGGAGCAGCAGGACGCGCGCCTTCTGCGGGTTCAGGTTGTCCGCCAGCACACACCCGATCTCTCTCAAGGCCTTGCCCGACCCCTTGCCGGTTGAGAGAGAGAGGATCCTGCCCGTGTAGACGCGTGTGCTGATGACGACGGGAATGCCCCGGTCCCGCGCCTCCTTGATCGCGTCGAAGAGCGGCTCGCTCACGTTGCCGAGACCGGAGCCCGCCACCACCAATCCGTCGAGGCCGCCCTGGGCCAATAGCCCGCGGAGGACCCGACCATCGGCGCCGGCATACTGAAGGACGATCTCGACCCGTCCCAGCCGAACGTCGCCCGCCAAGGCGAGAGTCTGTCGACGCAGCGGCGCGCGGTAGAAGCGCACTTGGTCGAAGTCGGCCACGCCCAACTGGCCGTACTCCAGGCTCCGGAAGGTCTCGACCTCGCTCGTGTTCGTCTTGGCCACGTCGCGGGCGGCGTTGATCTGGCCGTTCATCACCACCATGGCACCCTTGCCTGCGGCTTCGGGCGAAGCGGCCACGCGAATCGCGTTGAGAAGGTTGCGGGGGCCGTCGGAATCCGACATCGAGGCCGGGCGTTGCGCCCCCACGACGACGACAGGCTTTTCGCTGGCGACCGTCAGATCGAGGAAGTAGGCCGTCTCCTCGAGGGTATCCGTGCCGTGCGTGACCACGAGGCCGGCGACGTCTCCCTCGGCCAAGAGGGCATTGGCTCGCCTGGAGAGCCTCAGCCAGATGTCCGGAGTCATGTCCGGGCTGCGGATGTTGGACACCTGCTCGACATCGACTCGAGCCACCTCCCGTATCTCCGGGACCGCGTCGACCAGCTCTCTTCCGGTCAGTACCGTCGTGTAGCCGCCCCTCGCGGGGTCATGCTTGCTTGCGATCGTTCCGCCCGTGGCGAGGACAACGACGTGCGGCAGGATCGTGCTCGCCTGAGGCCCCGCGGCGGCATCTAGCGGGAGAAGACACAGGAAGAGCGCAACGCCGTGCGTCAATCTAGCCTCCATCCGCACACCTGCGCTCCCGCCCCAAGTGCGGCTCCCAGGCCTCCACAAAGGAAGGTCCGCCGATCCACCTTGGCCTTCACGTTGCCCGCAGTGTAGCCCCGGCGGAGGGCAAGTGGCGTGGCGACCCGGTGGAGACCCTTCTCGCCTAGCGCCGGGCGAAGAGCGCGTACTCTCGTGGCCCGTAGAGGAAATCGTTCAGCTTGCGGAGGTTCTCGTTCAGGACCTCGGCGACACGGGGAGGGAGGTCCTCGGCGGGCACGGCCTGGAGCCGGGTTGCGGCGTCCACGGGTGCGCGCAGCTCGACGCGAACGTCGCTGAACCCGGCGGCCGCCGCAAGGAACGACAGCGTGTCCGGATGCAGCGGCTTCTCGTGGGTGAGATCGCGGTTGAAGACCTCCAGGAAACCGATCACCGAGCGCGGGTTCACCGTCTCGAGGACCAGGAGGCCCCCCGGGCGCAGCACGCGGTGGGATTCGCGGAGCGTCTCCTGCAGGGCCTGGGGTGGGAGGTGCTCGGCCACCTGGGCGGCGAAGACGCCGCCAAGCGACCCTTGATCCTGCGTTCGGAGGAAGGAGAGGAGATCGCCGAGCGTCACGTCGAGGCCGCGATCGAGGCCCTCCCGAACGAGGGCCGCGTTCCCCTCGACACCCCGGGCCGCGATGCCGTGTTCCTTGAGCAGCTCGAGGAACTCCCCGCGGCCGCAGCCCAGATCGGCGACCGGGGCGAGGCCGTCGAACAGCCTCACGTACGACGCAAGGCGCTCCCGGATCTCGTCCCGGCTTCCCGCGGTACCGGTTCTCGAACGCGATGTAGGCGGAGTCAGCGGCGGCTCGCTCCGCGGCCGCGGCTGCCGGGGGAGCCGGAGGCGAGGCCAGCGTCCCCCGGAGGGCGCGCACCTCCTCCGACACGGCCTCGAGGCGGTCGCGCAGTGCCAGAAGACCTTCGAGGCGTCGGCCCAGCGATTCCTGCCGCCGGTCGAAAGCCTCCAGGATCAGCTCGGCCCGGGACGTGGCCAGGGCCGAGGCCATCCGGTCGCGTGCGTCCATCACCGGCAGGACTCGCTGGAGGTAGCGCATCAGCGCCGCCACCAGGTCGCGAAGCCGGCCGTGGAGGCGCGCGGTCTCGTCGACCTGGCCGTTCACGATCTGGACGACCGTGGCGTTGAACTCGGCCTGTCTCTCGAGGGCCGGGGCCATCACGCCCCAGATGCCCCGGTGGGCTCGCCCCGTGAGGCCTCCTCCTTGCGGGGCGGGGCGGAGCCTGCCAGAGCGCGTTGAGGCGTCCCATCTGGGCGGGGAGCTCGGGGAGCTTCTCGAGCGGAAGCGGAAAGGTCGCGAGCGCGTCGATGGCCGCCAGGACCCCGGCGTAGGCCGCGTCCTCGTCGTCGAGCTTCTTCCGGAGGGCGACGAGATCCGGTGACGTGTCGTCCAAGCGCTACCGGCCGACGACGCCTTCGAGGGGCGACGATGCCGAGGCGTACATCTTGCGCGGGATCCGTCCCGCGAGAAACGCGTCGCGGCCCGCCTCGACGGCCTTCCGCATCGCCCGGGCCATCAGCACGGGCTCCGCCGCCAGGGCGATGGCCGTGTTCATGAGGACGCCGTCGGCACCCAGCTCCATCGCGATCGCCGCGTCGGACGCGGTGCCGACCCCGGCGTCGACGATGACGGGGACGCGGACGGCTTCCTTGATGAGCTGGATGTTGACGCGGTTCTGGATCCCGAGGCCGCTGCCGATGGGCGCTCCCAGGGGCATCACCGATGCCGCCCCGGCGTCCTCGAGCTTCTTCGCGATGACGACGTCGTCGGTGGTGTAGGGAAGGACCACGAAGCCGTCCTTCACGAGGATCCGCGTGGCCTCGAGGAGGCCCTCGACGTCGGGGTACAGCGTCTTCTCGTCGCCGATGACCTCGAGCTTCACCCAGTGGCTGAGCCCGGCTTCGCGCCCGAGGCGCGCGGTCCGGACGGCCTCGTCGGCGCTGTAGCACGCGGCGGTGTTCGGAAGGATGAACATCCGGTCGGCGTCGATGTGGTCGAGGAGGTTCTCCGGTCCGCGGTTCTTCAGGTCCACGCGGCGGACGGCCACCGTGACCATGTCGGCCCCCGAGGCTTCGTGGGCCTCGCGCATCACCCGGAAGCTCGGGTACTTGCCGGTGCCGACGATCAGCCGCGAGCGGAGCTCTCGTCCGGCGACGACGAGGGAATCGCCTGCCATGTGCGGGATGTTAGCACGCACCGCCCCCGACGAAGGTGACGATCTCGAGGCGATCGCCCGGGCCCAGGTGGCGCGCGGCGTGCTCCGCGCGGGGGATCACCTGGAGGTTCAGCTCCACCGCCACGCGGCGGCGGTCGAGGGAGAGCTGGCGCAGGAGATCGGCGATGGTCGCGCCCGGCGGCGATCGACACGCTCTCGCCGTTGACCTGGACCTCGATGCCGGCCGGATGCGGCCAACGGCTACTTGGCCGCGGCGCGGGCCGCGAGGTACGCGAGGACGATCTCGTCGAGGGAGAGGTCCTCCATCACGGTCCGGTCTCCCGCGGCGTCGAACCGGCCGCGCTTGACCTCCATGATCATCCCCTTGTGCTGGTCTTCCATGAGCTTGGTGATGGCCGGCTCGTCGGAGTGGTCCTTGACCAGATCGCCGTAGGGAAGCCGCCGGGAGCCGAGGATCTCGCCGCCCTTGTAGATGAGGGTCTCGATGAGGGGGTTGGCCGTCCCCTTGTCCTCGGTCTGGACGTGGTAGACGACACCGCGGAACTTAACGTCGGTGTTGAACCCGGTGATCATCGACCTAGGGTCTCGTTCCGGGACGCGACACGAGCGTCGAGGCGCGAGGCGCGGAAGAGGGGGATTCGCGTTCGTGAACGGGCATGCGTGGGATGATTCTCCGGTTCGTACCGAGAGGTTGTCAAGCGCTCGGCCCGGTTCGTCGGCGTGGTCCATAATGGCGCCGGAGGAGGCCTCGTGGACGACGACGAAGTAGTGCCGCTCTTCGGGACCTGGCGGAGGATCTACGCGGCGGTCGTGATCTCCGCCCTCGTGGTGATGGGGCTCGTCGCCGTCTTCTCCCGCTGGGACTTCTGACCCGGTGTCCTCCCTCGACTGGACGGTCCTCCTCGCGTATCTCCTCGCCATCGTCTCCTTCGGCGTCTTCATGGGACGGGGGAACAAGAAGCTCTCCGACTTCTTCCTGGCGGGCCGGGAGATGCGCTGGTGGGCCGTGGGCCTCTCGGTCATGGCCACCCAGATCAGCGCGATCACCTTCGTCGGGCACGACGGGGCAGGCGTACACCGACGGGATGCGCTTCCTGGTCGTCTACTTCGGCCTTCCCTTCGCCATGGTCATCCTCTGCGTCACCCTGGTGCCCTTCTTCTACCGCGCCGGCGTCTTCACCGCGTACGAGTACCTCGAGAAGCGCTTCGACGGGCGCACCCGGACCCTCACCAGCCTGCTGTTCCTCGTCTCGCGGGGTCTTTCGGTGGGCGTGACGCTCTACGCGCCGTCCCTCGTGCTCTCGGTGATCCTCGGCTGGAGCGAGGGCGCGACGATCCTGCTCATGGCGGGGAGCACGATCGTCTACGTCCTCTACGGCGGCAACAAGTCGGTCATCTGGACGGACGTCGTGCAGATGACGTTCATCTGGTTCGGAATCTTCCTGTGCGTCGGCGATCGCCATCCATCGCCTTCCCGAGGGCGTCGGGCTGCGCGACGCCCTGGCGCTCGCCCAGACGACCGGGCGGCTTCGGGTCATCGACGCCTCGCCGAGCCTCACGAAGCCCTACACGCTCTGGAGCGGCCTCATCGGCGGGCTCTTCCTGATGCTCTCCTACTTCGGCTGCGACCAGAGCCAGGTGCAGCGCTACCTCTCGGGGAGCAGCCTCACCCAGAGCCGGCTCTCCCTGCTCTTCAGCGCCTTTCTGAAGGTTCCGATGCAGTTCCTGATCCTGCTGACGGGGATCCTGGTGTTCGTCTTCTACCATTTCCACGCGCCTCCCCTCCTCTGGAACCCGGTCGCGCAGGCGCGCTTCGAACGGCAGGCCCCGAAGGACGACGTCCGGCGTCTCGAGGAGCGGTACGGAAAGGCGGTGGCCGATCGGCAGGGAGCGGCCCAGGCCTACGTCGTCGGCCCACCGCACCGAGGGCTCGCGCGAGGCCGAGGCGTACCTCGGTGCGAACCGCGAGCTCGAGGCGGTGCGAAAGGAGGCGGGGGAGGTCATGGGCCGCCTGGACGGGGCCACCTACCGCGACACGAACTACATCTTCCCCACCTACATCGTCACGCAGCTTCCGCGCGGGCTGGTGGGTCTGGTCATCGCGGTGATCTTCGCGGCGGCTATGTCGGCTCTCTCGGGGGAGCTCAGCTCCCTGGCCACCGCCTCGATGGTGGACTTCTACCGGCGCTTCGTCCGCGAGCGGCGGCGACGCCGAGGAGCTGTTCGTCTCGCGGGTGCTGACGGCACTCTGGGGCGCCTTCGCCTGCCTCGTGGCGCTGGAGGCGGGCCGCCTCGGCTCCGCCATCGAGGTCGTGAACAAGTTCGGCTCGTACTTCTACGGGTCGATCCTCGGCGTCTTCGGCCTCGCGGTCCTCGCCCCGGCCTCCACGAGCCGGGGCGCGTTCTTTGGCCTGATCGTCGGTGTCGCCACGGTGGTCGGCGTCGCGTGGCTCACGCCCATCCACTTCCTCTGGTACAACGTGGTCGGCGCCGTGACGGTCTTCGCCGTCGGCTCGTCGATCAGCGCTCTCGAGCGCCGCGACGGCTGACCGGGTCAGCGCGCGACGAACGTCCGGGATCCGAGGATCGTCCGCGAGGGAAGGACTGGGTCCGGCGCCCCGACGAAGTGGCCCTGGACCGTCGTGATCTGCACCGTGATCGGACCCGTCGGAAGGGCTATCAGCCAGTCGTATCCGTAGTGGTCGAGCACCATGTCACCCGCGGCCGAGTCCCATGTGATCGGCTCCGAGAAGGCCCAGGTGGGCTGCGTCTGGTCCGGGCATCGCTCTTGAGTCAGGACGTGTCCGTCTTTCGCGAGGTAGCGCACCTCGAGGTGGTATAGGCCCGAGACCTCGCGTCGATGGACGCCGACCTCGATCCGGTCGATGACGCAGGAATGGTGTCCATCGGCCATGGCGGACGTCGCCGGGGCGATCAACAGCAGCAGGACCAGCAGCTTCCTCATTCGCGAGCCCCCAAATCGAATCGGACCTGGGGTGTCCAGAGTCCGTGCGGCGGGAGCATAAAACAACGCATAATGCAGTGTCAATAATATATATACGAACAGATACCACCTCGTGCCTTTGCATACGACTGAGTGTCCCTCTATCCTTGGGCATGGCGAGAACGCCCCCGTGGGCCGCGCTGGCCCCGCCCAGGGATCGAGAGGCCGAGGCGGAAGAGCTGCGGCGCCACCGCGAGGCGTTCGGGCTCTCGAGGGCCGCCCTGGCGCGCCTCCTCGGGGTGTACGAGCAGACCTGCTACCGCTGGGAGCGGGCGCTCAGCCCCATACCGACGATGCTGCTACTCCTCGTGCGGGCGTGGGCCCGCGAAGCCGGGATCGACTTGAACCGGAGACAGAAGCCTGGTCGCTAGGCGAGACCGGTGTCCCCGGCTCAGCGCGCTCGCGCCGAGTCGGGCGTAGCCGCGGCCGCGGCCGCGGCCTCGGCCGCCAGTAGCGCCCGCTTGCGCGGCAGACCCCAGCGATAGCCGGTCAACGTCCCGCCAGCGCCGACGGCCCTGTGGCACGGGATGGCCAGGGCGACGGGGTTGGTCGCGCAAGCCCGCCCCACGGCGCGGGCGGCCTTCGGCTCGCCGAGGCTGCGCGCGATCTTGCCGTAGGTTCGCGTCTCGCCGGACGGTATCTCCCGAAGGGCCTCGAACACGCGCCACTGGAAGGCCGTGACGCGGATGTCGAGAGGGACGTCGGGTGCTTCGCCGCCCGTGACCCGCTTCGCCAGCGCGCGGACCCAATCGGCGTGGGCTTTCTCCGCCGGCCGGATCTCGGCCTCGGGGTACTCGGCGCGAAGGGCCTTGGCGAGACCCGAGTCGTTGTCGCCGAAGTAGACCGCCGAGACCCCGCGGTCGGTCGAGGCGACGAGCATCCGGCCGAGCGCGCAATCCGCGACGCTGTAGCCGATGCTCATCCCGCGGCCTCCGCGCCGATAGGTCGCCGGGGTCATTCCGAGACGGGAGTCGGAGTGCTCATACAGCCGGCTGCTCGAGCCGTACCCTGCTTCGTACATCGCATGCGTCACGGGCCATCCCTCCTTGAGGCGCGACTTGAGCGCCCCCACTCGTCGAGCGTCAGCGTACTGCTTCGGCGTAATTCCCACGGCTCCCTTGAACACTCGCAGGAGATGGCGGGGGCTCAAGCCCACCGATGCCGCCAGCTCGGCCAGTCGCACGGGCTCGTCGATTCGCTCTTCGATGAGGCGGCAGACCCGTTTTGCCAGGGCGGCCCCGGGTGCGGTTCCCGCTTCCTTCGGTTGGCACCGCCTGCAGCTCCGGAATCCCGCTCTCTCGGCCTCCTCGGGCACGCGGAAGAACGCGACGTTCTCGCGCCGCGGCTGGCGGGAGGGGCAGGAGGGGCGGCAGTAGACCCCCGTCGAGCGGACCGCGAAGACGAAGGCTCCGTCGAGGCGTCGGTCCTTGTCGAGAACCCCCTGCCAGCGTGCCGCGTCGTTCACGCTCCCACCTCCTGCCGCAGAGAGTAGGCCAAAGACGCCGCCCCGACCATCCGGATCCGGACGCCGCATTCGGGAAGGGGGCCCGACGGCACCCCCGGCCTCAGACGTCCTTGCCGAGCAGACCCTGGAGGCGGTCGCGGTAGCCGCGGGAGAGGGTGAGCGTCGTCCCTGTCCGGAGCACCACGTCGTACTCGCCGTGGAACAGCGGCTGGAGCTCCCGGATGCGGTCGATGTTCACGATGGCGGTGCGATGGATTCGGATGAAGCGCGCCGGATCCAGCTTCGTCTCGATCCCGTTCATCGTCTCGCGCAGGAGATGGGACTCGGGTCCGACGTGAAGGCTGACGTAGTTCCCCGAGGACTCGATCCAGTCGATCTCTTCGGCCCGGAGGAAGAAGAGGCGCCCCGAGGACTTCACGACCAGTCGCTCCAGGTGACCCTGGGGGGTCTTCAGGTCTTCGAGCAGCGCCACGAGTCGCTCGTTCACGTCGCCGCCGCGGCGGAGCTGCACCGACTGGCGCGCCCGCGCCAGGGCCTTCTGGAACCGGTCCTGGTCGAAGGGCTTGAGGAGGTAGTCCACGGCGTGGACCTCGAAGGCCTGGAGGGCGTACTGGTCGTATGCCGTCACGAAGACGATGACCGGGATCTTGTCGACGCCGACGCGCTCGATGACGCCGAAGCCGTCGAGCTCCGGGATCTGGACGTCCAGGAACACGAGATCGGGTGCTTCGCGCCGGATCGCCTCGACAGCCTCCTGGCCGTCGCGGCACTCGCCCACGACCTCGACGTCGGTCTCCTCGGACAGCAGGGCACGAACCCGTTCACGAGCCAGGGGCTCGTCGTCGACGATCAGGGTCCGGATCTTCACGGCGCCTCCCGGGGAGTCCCGTCCCGCGCCAGATGCACTCGTACAGATCGATGTACGGTGCTCGGGAGGTCCAGGTTCCCCGGGATTCGCGGGGAGGCCCGTCAGTGCAGGAGGGCCGCCGGCTCCACCGTGGCGCGGAACGGCAGCTCGAGGATGACCTCGAAACCACCCTCCGGGCGGTTGGATACCTCGAACCGATGGCGCTTTCCGTAGAGCTGCTCGAGGCGCGCCTGGCTGTTCGCCAGGCCGACGCCCCCTTTGGTCGCAAGAACGGATTCGTCGGGGAGGCCGGGCCCGTCGTCCCGAATCCGTACGCCCAGCATGCCGTTGTTGCGCCAGGCCCTCAGCTCGATGCGGCCGGCCCCCGCGCGCCGGGCAATCCCATGGCGGATCGCGTTCTCGACGAGCGGCTGGAGGATCAGGTTGGGCACGAGGCCGTCGAGGCTGTCGGCCGCGATGTCCTTGTCGAAGACCAGGCGATCCTGGAAGCGCGTCTGCTCGATCTCCATGTAGCGGTCGAGGAAATCGAGCTCCTGCTTGAGCGCCACCTCCTGGGCCCCGAGCTTCTCGAAGGAATCCCGGAGCAGATCTCCCAGGAGGGCCAGCATCCGGTCGGCCGCGCGCACGTCCTTGTGGATCAGGGCCGAGATGGTGTTCAAGGTATTGAAGAGGAAGTGCGGGTGGAGCTGCATGCGCAGGATCTGGAGCTGCGCCTGAGCCAGCTGGGCCTCGAGGCGCGAAGCCGACACGTCTCTTGCGTTGTACTCGCGGTAGTAGTGCATCCCATGGCCAATGGCGAGCACCTGGGTGTAGAGGAGGAGGCCTTTCACGACGACACCAAAGACGAGGGAGAGCGACATCTCGCGGAAGATGCTCGCGTCGTCGAAGAGGACCGACGTGACGAGCCGGCTCACCTGGAGCGCCGGGAGCCAGAGGAAGCTCGCCACCACGCCGCCGAGGACATGGAAGGGCACCGCCCGCCGCCAGGTGCTGCGCCCGACGGGGATCCTGGACACCGCCAGCAAGATGAACGGCGTGAAGAACGCCCAGACGCTGCTGTCGACGTAGTCTCCCAGGAACTTGGGCCAGGGAACCGGAATCCCCTTCTCCCGGTACCAGCTGATGTTCTGGGTCTGGACCAGGAGGTCGAGGCCGATCCAGATACCGAGGCTCACGCCCCAGACTCGTCCCCACCGACGGAGGGCGCGCGGCTCGGTCAGAAGACGCCTCACGCTGTCCGCCCATCCAGTCGTCGCCACGGCAGTCGGAGAGTGTAGCAGGAGGGAGCCAGGAGTGCCTCTCCATCTGGGACGAACGGGCCCTCTTCGTCCGCGCCCGGCGTTCTCGGTGGGATGAGCGGAGAGGCCCGGAATGCCTCATCGCGGGGGAGGCAGCCCCCGGGTCACCTTCGCCTCGTCGTCGGTGCCCGCGAGCGCCGCGAGCCCTTCGTGCAGCGAACGGACCCAGCCCTTGTCGAGGGTCGCGCGCTCTGCGAGGAGGGATCGGCGGTTGAGCGTGGGCCCCATGAGTCCCGACGTGGCGTGGGGGTGGCGAGGGGAGAGCGCATGGACCAGCTCGTGGGAGACGACATGTCCGATGGCCATGGCCAGCTCGCGTCCCTCGCGGTCGCCCGGGGCGCTCCCGGTTTGACCGAGCGCCCAGCGGATGTTTCCCGTGAAGACCCAGATCGGGCTGGGAGGCGTCTCGACGTGGGCCACGAGCCCCAGGATGTTGCCGGGCGATTGGTACGGCGGCGGGCGGCGAAGGAGGATCACCGGGACCTCGACACCTTCGCGCGCGTCGAAGCCGACCCCGGGATCGTCCCTGCTCCACGCCACCTCGAGGCCGAGAGCGCGGAAGAGCGCCGTGACCTCGTCCGCCATCAAGGCGAACTCCGGGGACGAGAGGCACTGATCCACGTCCACCAACCTGAGCGTGACCGAGCGCTCCGCGGCCGACGATCCGAGAGCGCCGAGGCGCGGCGAGTGCAGCCAGCCCGGGCCGGCGACCTGCGAGGCGCGCTCCAGATCGCTGGCGCGAGCCTGAGCGGTCGTGAGGATGCCGAGAGCGAACGCGAGGGCGATCCGCATGGGACCTCCTTGTTCCTCATAAGACGCCCCGTCGCGACGGTTGGTTCGATTCCTTCGAGGATCTCGCGACGAGCTCGTGCGGCGCGCGCTACACGAGGGTCAATGCGCTGAATGAAGGTGTATCGTCATGTTCGTGGCGTTGGAGGAAGGGTCATGGGATTGAAGGATCGGGCCCGCGACATCTGGAGTCAGACTCGCGTGCTCGTATGGCCCGAGAGCTACGTCCTGGCGAGCCTCTCGCGCGCCCGCCTCGGCGACGCAGCGGCCCTCGTCGCGGCGGCCGCGCAGTTCGCCGCGCTCGTGGTGGAGCGCGACGAGGTGTCGGTCACGGTGGCCGAGTCGTCGTGGGCCGGGAGCGACCTGGCTCGCTCGGCCCGCGCCGGAGGACCGTTCCGAGCGATCACACTGGACGTCGACATCGACCTCGACGTCTGCGGCTACCTCGCCCCGGCCGCGGCGCCTGTTGGCCGAGGCGGGCGTCGCGATCGTCCCTCAGTGCGGCTTCCTGAAGGACCACATCCTCGTCCACGAGAAGGATCTCGAGTCCGCCGTGCGGGTTCTCGAGGGCTGGATCGCCGCCTGTCAGAGTGATCTGGCCGAAGGCCAGAAGGGGCGGGGCTAGAACGAGCTGCCGCGGAGGGAGCCGAGGTCCGAGACCGTGAGAGGCTCCCGCGTGACGAACCCCTCGCCGAACTCCACGCCGATCCGCTGTCCGTAGCGTCGCGCGGCGACCTCCATGCTCGTGCGGAACAGGTCGAGTGGGACCGCGACCGTCTCACCGGCCGTCGGGGCGAACTGGCTCGCAAAGGCTCCGATGGCCTTCATCTTGGTCTCCCACACCGACGTCACGTCCACGACGAACGTGGGGTGGACCTCCGCGGCTTCGGTCGTGCTCGGGACGTAGAGCATCTTCCGCGGGCGGAAGGCCGCTCCCAGATCCGGCCGGTAGTTTCGAAGTCCGGCGAGGAAGCTGGCGTCGTAGACGAGGCGGCTCGCCGCCGTGTGGTCGGGGTGGCGCTGCTCCCAGTGCTGGAGGACGACGACGGCGGGGCGCAGACGCCTGAGGGCGGCCACCAGGGGATCCTTCTGCTCGGTCGTCGCCGCGAGGCAGCCGTCGGGCAGGCCCAGGGACTCGCGGTGGGCCACACCGAGAATGCGAGCGGCTTCCGCGGCTTCCGCCGCCCGGGTCTCGGGCGTCCCCCTCGTTCCCGATTCTCCGCGGGTCAGGTCGATCATCGCGATGCGCCGTCCCCGAGAGGCCTCGAGGGCCAGGCTCCCGCCGACAAGGAGCTCGGCGTCGTCGGGATGGGCGAAGACCGCGGCGATGTCGAAGTCAGCCACGGGACAGCGTCCTCTCGTAGAAGCGCTCGTACTGCGTCACGATCCGGTCGGCGCCGAAGAGCGACTCGGCGCGCCGCCGTCCGGCGCTCCCCATCTCGCGCCGGAGCTCGTCGTTCTTCAGGATCTCGAGGGTCCGCGCCGCCATCCCCTCCACGTCCCCGACGGGGAGGAGGAACCCGGTCAGCGTGTGCTGCACGACCTCGGGAAGGCCCCCGGCGTCGGACCCCACCACGGGTACGCCGCAGCCCATGGCTTCCAGGGCCGACAGGCCGAAGGACTCGAGCTCCGAGGGCAGCAGGAAGACGTCGGCCATGCCGACGATCTCTTCGACGCTCTCCTGCGTCCCCAGGAAGCGGACGCGGTCCTGGAGCCCGAGACGCCGGGCCAGGGCCTGGGCCGAGGACCGCTCCGGCCCTTCCCCGACCATGAGCAGCACCGCCGGCGACTCGCGCACCACGCGGTCCAGGATACGGACCACGTCGAAGACGCGCTTCACGGGCCGGAAGTTGGAGATGTGGACCAGGATCTTCTCCTCGGGCTTCGCGAAAGCGGCCCGGTCCTTGTAGGCCCGCTGGGGCGAGTAGTCGGAGAGGTCGATGAAGTTGTGGATCGTCTCGATGTCCCTCTTGACCTGGAATTCCTGGAGCGTCATCTTCCGCAGGAACTCCGACACGGCCGTCACCCCGTCGGAGCGCTCGATCCCGAACTTCGTGATCTCGAAGAACGACCGGTCCTGACCCACGAGGGTAACGTCGGTGCCGTGGAGCGTCGTGATCAGCTTCGGCGCCTCGTCGCCGAGCATTCGCTGCGCCAGGAAGCCGGCGATGGCATGGGGGATGGCGTAGTGGACGTGCAGGAGGTCGAGGTCGTGCTCCCGGGACACCTCGGCCATCTTCGCGGCGAGGGCGAGGTCATGGGGCGGGTACTCGAAGAGCACGTACGACGAGACGTCGACCTCGTGGAACGAGATGTTCTGATGGAAGTCCCCGAGACGGAAGGGGAGCCGGTACGAGACGAAGTGGATCGTGTGCCCCCGGCGCGCGAGCTGCTTCCCGAGCTCCACGGCCACGGCGCCGGACCCACCGACGGTCGGATAACAGGTGACGCCGATCTTCACAGGTGGATCACCTGGTGCCCCTGCGCCCACGGGTCGAGGCGCTCGGCCACGGCGTCCACGACGGCCGCTCCGTGGCGGCACAGCAGACCGATGAGCCCCAGCCCCCGCTCCTGGAAGGCGCCGCCCGGAAAGAGGGCGTCGCGCGTGCGGCGGATGCGATCGGCCCGCACCTGGTCGCGCTTCTTCAGGGCACGGGTGGCCTTTTCCTGGAGCGTCTCGATCTGGTGGAGGGCTCGGCCCCGGGCGGCATCGGCCGCGGCCCGGAGAGTCGGGTCGAGCTCCGCCAGCTTGTTCTCGACGTCGGTGAGGTCCCGCTCCATCGACTCCCTGGCGCGGGCGAAGGCCGACTCGATCTCAGGGTAGGCCTCCCGGGCCCAGCGGCCCACGAGGATCTCCGGGTCCCCCTGGAGGTCCGACAGGGCCAGGCCTTCGGCTTCGAGGACGCGGGCCTGCCCGGGCTCCACGAGGGTGGCGCCGGGTCGCGGCAGGAGAGGCGCGCGTGGAATGCCGAAATAGGCGTACGACGGGCCGATCTGCGCGTGGTACGCGATCTCCGCGGGTCCGCCCACGTAGCTCGCCGTGGGAAGGAGGTGGTCCTGCGCGAGAGGGCGGAGGAGGACGCCGGGGCTCCAGGCGGAGGGATCGCGGTCGACCATCGCAGCGGCTTCGGCGATCGGAATGCGCCGGCCGAGACCGCGCACCTCGACGTCGCCGTTCTGGAGGCCAAGAGACCGACGCTCCCCCTCCATCACGACGAACAGGTTCAGGAATCCGGGTCGCACGGGCACCTGTTGGTGGTAGCCGGCGGCCAGCAGCGGTGCGCCGACCTCGGCGGCCAGGCGAGACGTGGGCGAGGCCTCCCGGATCTCCCGCGAGAGCACCGGAGCCATGAGGCCCTTCAGCTCCGGGTCGGAGGGATCCAGGATCACGAGGGTGGGGAACACCGACGAGAGGAACGACGCGAAGGCTCCGGAGAGGGTGGCGCCGGGGGCGTAGCACTCGGCGAGGCGTCCGAGCAGCGAGTCCCGGGAAGGGCTCTCGGGAAGACAGCGTCGAAGCTCGTCGACCAGGGCCGTGACCGTGTCGTCCAGGACGATGCGGGACGCCGGCTGTCCAACGGGCTCGCGGTGCGGCTCGTAGCGGACCGTTCGCAGCCGCCCCCCTTCGTCGAGGACGTTGACCGACCGGACCTCGGCGAAGTCGTGGTCGTCCGAGGCGACCCAGAAGACCGGCACGGCGGGCGCGCCTCGCCGCGCCTGCAGCGCCGCGGCGACCTTGATCGCCGCGAGCGCCTTGTACAGGACGAAGAGGGGCCCGCCGAAGAGGCCGGCCTGCTGTCCCGTGACGACGGCGACCGAGTCGTGCTGGCCGAGAACCCCGGCGGCGGCCGCCGCTTGCGAAGCACCGCGGCTCTCCTGCTGCCGGACGAGAGCCGCCGCCAGCGCCTCGCGCCGGCGCGGATGGGCGGCCGCTCCAGCGGCGCTCTGCACGATCGCATCGAGGTCCCAGCGGGCGCCTTCATAGAAGACCCGGACGGAGGCATGGCCCGCCAGGTAGTCCCGGAAGAGGACGTTGGGTGGGTGGTGGAACGCCCCGTAATCGAGGACCGGAGAGGGGCGGTCCGTCATGGAGCGGTCATTATAGGGCATCGGCCAGAGGTACGCCGCGACCCCCCCACTTGTTCCGGAGAATCACCGCAAGCCCTTCCAGTTCCGCAACTTGAACGGCTCTCGCGTTGACACCTTTTTACCATGATGCTAGAGTCGGAATTCGGGATTATGAGCGACAAGAGCGGCTTCGCCGAGCAGATGCCGGCGACCATCGGCCGTTATCAGGTGCAGGGAAGCATCGGCTACGGCGCCATGGGCGCGGTCTACAAGGCCTTCGACCCGCTCATCAAGCGGACCCTCGCCATCAAGACGATCCGCCTCGACATCCCGCGCCAGAGCCCGCAGTACAAGTCGTTCATCGAGCGCTTCTACCACGAGGCACGCATCTCGGGGACCCTTTCCCACCCGAACATCGTCACGCTCTTCGACATCGGCGAAGAGGGAGGGATCCCGTACCTCGCCATGGAGTTCGTCGAGGGCGAGACCATCGCGTCGCTCATCGAGAAGGAAGTGAAGTTTCCCGCCGAGAAGGTCATCAGCCTCGTCAGCCAGATCGCGTCGGCCGTCGACTATGCCCACACGAAGGGCGTGATCCACCGGGACATCAAGCCGTCCAACCTGATCCTCTTCGACGAGGACCGGGTCAAGGTCACGGACTTCGGGATCGCGAAGCTCGTGGACTCCGAGATGACGCAGTCGGGGACCCTGCTCGGGACCCCCTCGTACATGTCCCCGGAGCAGGCCATGGGGGAGAAGCTCGACGGCCGCAGCGACATCTTCTCCCTGGGCGTCTGCGCCTTCGAGATGCTGGCGGGGGAGCAGCCCTTTCCCGGTGCCAACGTCACGTCGATCCTGTACAAGCTGGTCCACGTCGCTCCCGTCGAGCCCCCGAACCTCGAGATGAACGGCCTCGTGCCGCAGAAGTGGCACGAAGTCTTCGGCAAGGTGCTCGCGAAGAAGCCCGACGACCGGTACCAGACGGGCGGCGCCTTCGTGCAGGACCTCGAGTACTGCCTGGGCTCGTGGTTCGGTTCGGCGGTGGGGGACGAGACCCTCCTGGAGGGCCTGCCCCTCGGCGCCGTGGTCCCCACCGAAGTGACCAGGGTGCCGCCGGCCGCACCGCCGGCCCCCTCCCAGCCGACGGTGAGAACGAGCGCGCCGGTTCCCGCTTCTTCCGGTCAGGAGGTGACGGCGGCGATCCCCGCCGTCAAGGTTCATCCCGCGACGCCGCCTCCGAACGTTTCGTCCGGGCCGCCCTCTCCGACCGCGGATCTGCCGGCGACCGTTTACATGAAGGCGGCGCCTGCCGCCGATGCGGCCGCCCCTACCGTGCGTACCAAGGCTCCCGCGACGCCCCACGAGGCCACGGTCAAGGTGCCTGCTCCGCCCGCGGCGCCCAAGCCTCCGGTGCCCGAGGTCACGGTGGCCACTCGGTTGCCCGTGCCGCCGGCCCCGCCCGCTCCGCCGAAGCGGCCGCCCGTCAAGGACAGCGCCTCGACCGTCAAGACGCCCGCCGCCGAGGTCACCGTGGCAAGCCGGCCGAGCCCGGCGCCGCCTCCGGTTCCACCCAGACCCACGCCTCCACCGCCCTCCCCTTCCGCATCCGTACCGCCGGCGCCGATGGCCGCGCGCGATCCCAGACCGCCGCGCAAGGGCGTGCCCATGGCGGTCGTGCTCGGAGGGGCGGCCCTGCTGTTCTTCGTCGTTCTCGGGATCGTCGCTCTCGTCCTCCTGCGCAGCCGACAGGCCGCACCGCCCCCTTCCCCCGTCGTCGAGGCCACGGTCGCGCCTCCATTGGTCACGCCCCCCCCGCGGGCTACGACGGGCTCGCTCGTGATCGACTCACAGCCTCCGGGCGCCTCGATCAGCGTCAACGGCGAAGCGAAGGGGCTCGCCCCGATCGAGCTGCCCGACCTGCCGGTGGGGAACTACGACGTGCGAGCGGAGCTCAGGGGCTTCGAACCGCGCTCCCAGACGGCCACCATCACGTCCGACGCCCTGCGCGCCGAAGTCCACCTGGTTCTCGGTCGCACCGCGCCGGTCACGGGCACGGTCGACATCGCCTCCAACCCGCCGGGCGCGACGGTCACGGTCGACGGGGCCCGCGGAGCGCAGACCCCGGTGGCCGACCTGAAGCTGCGGGCGGGGAGCCACAAGGTGGAGCTGGCCAAGGAGGGGTACGAGCCCTGGGAGGAGAGCATTTCAATCGAGGCCGGCAAGAAGGCCCGCGTCGACGCCGCTCTCAAGGCCATCGTCAAGGCGACGCCCCCGCCCCCGCCGAAGCCCGAGGTGGACCCGAATCACGTCTACGAGAACACGGCCGCCGACGTCGACGTGCTCGCCCGGAAGATTCACGGGGTCTCGCCGGAATATCCGAAGAAGAACGCGCCGGCCCTGAGGTCCGGCCAGGGTGTCTCCGTCGCCGGGACGTTCGTGGTGACCGAAAAGGGGGACGTGGACGACGTAAAGGTACTGGAATCCGCCGGGCGCATCATCGACGAGAGCGTCCTGGCCGCCGTGCGCCAATGGAAGTACGAGCCCGCCCAGAAGCTCGGGCAGAAGGTGAAGGTCCGCATCAACTTCAAGCAGACCTTCCTGGCGGGATAGGTGCCGTCCCCCATGGCGAAGATCATCGTCAACCCGACCTCGTCCTCGCGACGGGAGATCGCCCTTCCCCGCACGCTCCTCTCCATCGGTCGTGACCCCGGCAACGACCTCGTGCTCCCCGACGCCATGGTGTCACGCCGCCATGCGGTGATCGAGCTTCGAGGAAGCCAGTACTTCATCCGCGACTGTAATTCCTCCAACGGCTCCCTCGTGAACGGCGACCGCGTGAACGAGAAGAGCCTGCGCGACGGGGACCTCGTGGCCATCGGAACCGCGCGCCTCCTGTTTCGCGACGACCTCGACGTGGAGGCGGGTGGGAAGGTGGTGCAGCATCCCTCCTCGCCGCGCCTCAACTGCCCCACATGCGGCGCCGACTATCGGAAAGGGGACCAGTTCTGCCGCCAGTGCGGCAGCTCCGTCGCCCCCAGCCTTCCGCCGAAGGCCATCTGCTCGTCGTGCGGAACCGCGGTGCTGCTGCCCGCTCGCTTCTGCACGGCATGCGGAGGGCCCATCGCGCCGGGCCCCGATGCCGAGCGAAGCGAGGCGGGTGCCGCGGCCTCGGCCGTCCCGGCGGAGGGAGATCCGGCGCAGGCGTCCATTCCGCCGATGAGCCCTTCGGCCTCGGCGGCTCCGTCGGACCCAGAGAGGGTCCCGGCCCAGGTCGCAGAGCCCCGGCCCGTCGACATCAAGATCAAGCGCGCCGTGGCGCCGCCCGAGCCCTCGATGAGGCCGGCCTCGTCTCAGCCTCCACGCGAGATCGTGGCTCGGCCTCCCGCGCCGCCCGCGGTGCCCGTGGTCGCTCCTCCCCGGCCCGAGAGGGCCCGCATCCCCGACAGGCCCCGCGAGCGCCCCGAGGCCACGGTTCTGTCGGAGCCCGCGAGCGCCGGCCGCCGGCTCCTCGCGGCTCTCGTCGACCATGCCATCGTCGCCGTCGTCCAGGGCGCGGTGCTCGCGCCGGTGCTGTGGTACTGGTGGTCCCGGCCGATCTCCGCCGAACCCGCCAACGTCCCCTTCGCCCCGATCGCGCTTTCCCTGGCCCTCGTTCCCCTCGCGATCATCCTGGGTGCGGTCTACTTCGTCCATGGCTGGGGCGTTCGGGGCGGAACGCCGGGAAAGCGGCTCATGGGCATCGCCGTGGAGGAGAGGGACGGAAGCTTCCCCATCGGTCCTTCCCGAGCGACCGCGCGGCTCCTCGGCTACGTTCTGTCGGGAGCGCTCCTCGGGATCGGCTACGTCATGGTTCTCTTCGGCGGACTCGGCTTGCATGACCGGGTGGCCGGCACTCGCGTCGTTCGACGGGAGAGGCTCTGACACTGGACCCCACGGGAATCGAACCCGTTGCGGACACGAGCCTCGCCCTCTCGTCGTCGCAGCCCGGAGGGCGGGGCGCGCTCTGGCGCGCCCTCTGGGAGCTGGGCCACGACCTCTCCATCGCCGTTCTCTTCTGCTTCTTCCTCATCACCTTCGTGGCCCAGGCGTTCCGGGTCCAGGGGACGAGCATGCTGCCCCTCCTGGAAGACGGCGAGAGGATCATCGTCAACAAGTTCCTCTATCGCTTCCGCCCCGTCGACCGGGGGGACGTCGTCGTGTTCTGGTACCCGAAGGACCCGTCCGTCTCCTTCATCAAGCGCGTCATCGGCCTCCCCGGAGACACGGTGGAGCTGCGTCGTGGGTCCCTGTTCGTCAACGGGTCACTTGTCGAGGAGAGCTACCTGAGCCGCCAGTTCCGGGACAGCGATACCTATCCCCCGATCCAGGTGTCGAAAGGGTACTATTACGTGCTCGGCGACCACCGGAACAGCAGCAACGACAGCCGCAGCTGGGGAGAGGTCCCCGAGAAGTACATTTACGGGAAGGCATTCTTCCGATTCTGGCCGCTATCCAAGATCGGGTTCATCCGCTGAACGAGCCAGTCTCCTCACCCCCGACTCCACGATGAACAAGAGCCCGCGCGCACTACTGGCCCTCGAAGACGGCACCGTCTTCGAAGGGCGCGGCTTCGGCCGAGACGGCGAGACCTCCGGCGAGGTGGTCTTCAACACCGCGCTCTGCGGCTACCAGGAGGTGCTCACCGACCCCTCCTACGCCGGCCAGATCGTCACGATGACCTACCCCCACATCGGCAACTACGGCGTGAACGGCGAGGACGTCGAATCGGCGCGGCCCCAGGTGGCCGGCTTCGTCGTGCGCGAGCTTTCGCCCATCGCTTCCTCCTGGCGCTCGTCGGGGAGCCTCGACCGCTACCTCGACGCGAACGGCATCGTCGGGATCAGCGAGATCGACACGCGACAGCTCACGCGCCACCTCCGCACCCACGGCGCGAAGCGCGGCGTCGTGTCGACGGGCTCGATGGATTCGTCCACCCTGGTGGACCGCGCCCGCGCCTCCCGATCGATGGTGGGCCTCGACCTGGCCCGGGAGGTGACCTGCCCCCAGGTGTACCGGCCCGACGGCGACAAGAGGGCGAGCCCGTCGGCGTACAAGGTCGCGGCCTACGACTTCGGCATCAAGAGGAACATCCTCCGGATGCTCGCCGCCGCCGGCTGCGACGTCACCGTGGTGCCGGCGACGACGACCGCGGACGAGGTCATCGCCCTCGGCCCCGACGGCGTCTTCCTCTCGAACGGTCCCGGGGACCCCGAGCCCGTGACCTACGCCATCGAGGCGGTGAAGGCCCTCATGGAGCGCCTGCCGGTCTTCGGCATCTGCCTCGGCCACCAGATCCTCGGCCTCGCGTGCGGCGGGAGGACCTACAAGCTCAAGTTCGGCCATCGCGGCGCGAACCACCCGGTGAAGGACCTGCGCACCGGCCGCATCGAGGTCACGTCGCAGAACCACGGGTTCGCCGTGGACCCCGGTCTCTTCGAGCGCCCCGAGATCCTGCTCACCCACGTCAACCTGAACGACGGCACCGTCGAGGGCTTCCGCCACCGGGACCTGCCGGTTCTCTCGGTGCAGTACCACCCCGAGGCGAGCCCGGGTCCCCACGACAGCCACTATCTCTTCGGCGAGTTCGTCGCTCTCATGAAGGCCCGGGTGAAGCGCGCTGAGGATCATCGCTAGATGCCCAAGGACCCTTCGCTCCGCTCCGTCCTCGTGATCGGCTCGGGCCCCATCGTCATCGGCCAGGCCTGCGAGTTCGACTACTCGGGGACCCAGGCCGTCAAGGTGCTGAGGCGCGAGGGGATCCGCGTATCCCTCGTCAACTCGAACCCGGCGACGATCATGACGGACCCCGAGTACGCCGACAGGACCTACGTCGAGCCCCTGACCCCCGAGGTCCTCGAGAAGGTCCTGGAGCGCGAGAGGCCCGACGCGGTGCTCCCGACGGTGGGAGGCCAGACGGCCTTGAACCTGGCGGTGGAGCTGTCGAAGCGCGGGGTCCTGGACCGCCTCGGGATCCGGCTGATCGGCGCGAGCCGGCGCGCGGTCGAGGTCGGCGAGGACCGCCGGCTCTTCAAGGAGGCGATGGGGCGCATCGGCCTCGAGGTGCCGAAGAGCGGCTTCGCGAAGAGCGTGGCCGAGGCCCGCCAGATGCTGGATATCACGGGCCTTCCCGCCGTGATCCGCCCGTCCTTCACCCTCGGCGGGACCGGGGGGGGCATCGTCTACAACATGGACGAGTTCGAAGACCTCGTCTCGCGGGGCCTGGACCTCTCCCCCGTCCACGAGATCCTCATCGAGGAGTCGGTCATCGGCTGGAAGGAATACGAGCTGGAGGTGATGCGGGACAACGCCGACAACTTCGTGGTGATCTGCTCCATCGAGAACTTCGACCCGATGGGGATCCACACGGGGGACTCGGTCACCGTGGCGCCCGCCCAGACTCTGACCGACAAGGAGTACCAGGCGATGCGCGACGCCTCCCGCAAGATCATCCGGGAGGTCGGCGTCGAGACCGGGGGCTCCAACATCCAGTTCGCCGTGGACCCGAAGACGGGGCGCCTCTCGGTCATCGAGATGAACCCGCGGGTTTCCCGCTCCTCGGCCCTGGCGAGCAAGGCGACGGGCTTCCCGATCGCCAAGATCGCCGCCCTCCTGGCCATCGGCTACCGACTCGACGAGATCCAGAACGACATCACTCGCGTCACGCCTGCCTGCTTCGAGCCCGTCCTCGACTACGTCGTCGTGAAGATCCCCGGTGGGCCTTCGAGAAGTTCCGGGACGCGAGCCCGCTGCTCGGCACCCAGATGAAATCGGTCGGCGAGGTCATGGCCATCGGGCGGACCTTCAAGGAGGCGCTCCAGAAGGGACTCCGCGGCCTCGAGATCGGGGCCAGCGGGTTCTCGCGCTCCGATCTGGACGACGGGCGGATCAAGGAGAAGCTTCTCTCGCCGGACCCTGATCGCATCTTCTACGTGAAGCGCGCCTTCGATCTCGGTTGGTCCCACGAGGAGGTCCACCGGATGACGGGGATCGATCCCTGGTTCCTCCAGCAGATCCAGGAGATCGTCGACGCCGAGAAGGAGATCGTTGCCGCCTCGGGGCTCGATCGCATGGGCGACGAGATGCTGCGCGAGGCCAAGCGCAAGGGGTTCTCCGACGTCACCATCGCCCAGCTCACGGGAAGCACCGAGGTCGAGGTCCGGGCCCGCCGGAAGGCCCAGGGGATCGCCCCGGTCTACAAGCGGGTCGACACCTGCGCCGCCGAGTTCGTGTCCCACACGCCCTACCTATATTCCACGTACGAGCCGGAGTGCGAGGCCGAGCCCACCGACCGAAAGAAGATCGTCATCCTCGGGAGCGGCCCGAACCGCATCGGCCAGGGGATCGAGTTCGACTACTGCTGCTGCCACGCCTCCTTCGCGTTTCGGGAGGAGGGGTACGAGACCATCATGGTCAACTGCAACCCCGAGACGGTCTCGACGGACTACGACACCTCGGACCGGCTGTACTTCGAGCCCCTCACCTTCGAGGACGTGATGAACGTCATCGACGTCGAGAAGCCCGATGGAGTCGTCATCCAGTTCGGCGGGCAGACGCCCCTGAAGCTGGCGCTTCCCCTCCTGCGCGCCGGGGTCAAGATCCTGGGCACCAGCCCCGATGCCATCGATCTCGCGGAGGATCGCAAGCGCTTCAGCGCGCTCCTTTCCAAGCTGGGCATTCCGCAGCCCGAGAGCGGCACGGCCAGCTCCATCGACGAGGCGAAGGCGGTCGCCCGCGCATCGGCTACCCGGTGCTGGTGCGGCCGTCCTACGTTCTCGGGGGACGCGCGATGGCCATCGTCTACGACGAGACGCTCCTCGAGGAGTACGCGCGGGAGGCCGTGAAGGCCTCTCCCGAGCACCCCGTCCTGGTGGACCGCTTCCTCGAGGACGCCTTCGAGGCCGACGTCGACGCCGTCGCCGACGGCGAGCGGGTGGTGATCGGCGGGATCATGCAGCACATCGAGGGGGCCGGCATCCACAGCGGCGACTCCGCGGCGGTCCTTCCCTCGTACAAGATCGAGCCCCGTCACCTGGAGACGATCCGGCAGTACACGCGGAGCCTCGGCCTCGCCCTGGGCGTCCGCGGCCTCATGAACATCCAGTACGCCATCAAGGACGACGTTGTCTACGTTCTCGAGGTCAACCCGCGCGGGTCGCGCACGACCCCCTTCGTGAGCAAGGCCACGGGCGTGCCCCTGGCCAAGGTGGCGGCGCGCGTCATCGCCGGCAAGAGCCTGGCCCAGCAGGGGATCACCGAGGACCTCACGGTTCCGCGCATCTTCATCAAGGAATCGGTCTTCCCCTTCCTCAAGTTCCCCGGGACCGACATACTGCTCGGACCCGAGATGAAGTCGACGGGCGAGGTCATGGGCGTGTCCGAGGACTTCGGGCTGGCCTTCGCCAAGTCCCAATCGGCGGCGGGGTTCACCATCCCGACCTCGGGCTCGGTCTTCATCAGCGTCAACGACCACGACAAGGCGGGCGTGCTGCCCCAGGCGCGTGCCCTTGTCGAGATGGGCTTCCACATCTACGCCACCCGGGGGACCGCCGAGTTCCTGAACGGCAACGGCGTGGCCGCCGAGACGGGTCAACAAGGTCAACGAGGGGCGGCCCAACGTCGTCGACCACATCAAGAGCGGCAAGATCGACATCGTCTTCAACACGCCCCTCGGGCGCGAGTCCTTCTACGACGACGGCGCGATCCGGAAGAGCGCCACGCTCCATGGCGTCCTCATCGTGACGACGCTCACGGCGGCGGCGGCCACGGTCCAGGCCATCGCCGCGCTGCGCGCGCGCGGCCTCGAGGTGATGAGCCTCCAGGAGATTCACTCGCGAGGTTAGTGCCGTGAAGCCCCTCTATCTCGCCCTGTCCGGCGGCGGAGCCCACGCGGCGGCCCACGCTGGGGTGCTCCACGCCCTCGACCGCGCAGGTGTGCCCGTGGCCGGCGTCGGGGGTGTGAGCGGGGGGGCGCTGGTGGCCGCGGCCTGGGCGGGCGGGGCCGACCTCGAAGCGCCTCGTGCTCCAGGCCTCTCGTCTCCATCCCTGGATGTGGGTGCGGGGCTGGGGCGGCGGGCTTCTGTCCGGGTCCAAGCTGGGCGCGCTCATCGACGAGTTCCTTCCGATCCCGACATTCGAAGAGTTGCGGGTCCCCGTCTCGGTTCTCGCCACCGACGTCGACACAGGCGAAGCCGTCGTCTTCCGGGAAGGGAACCTGCGCGACGCGGTCCGGGCCTCGTGCAGCTTCCCGGGCGTCTTCCCCCCCATGGTCCTGGGTGGCCGCCGGCTCTACGACGGCGGGATCACCGAGGTGATCCCGGTGCGCCTCGCGCGGGAGATGGCGGGCGAGACGGGGATCGTGGTCGCCGTCGACGCCAACAGCGGGACCAAGTGGCCCGGTGCCGACTCGTTCGTCGCCATCGCCCTCCGGGCCGGGCTGACGCTCCTTCGAGGCCGTTCGCGCGGCGAGCTGGCCGGAGCCGATCTCGTGATCGCCCCCGCGATGGGCGAGTCGGGGTGGATGCGCCCGGCCAAGATCCCGGACTTCTACGCCGCCGGCCACGAGGCCCTGGTCGAAGCCCTGCCGGAGCTGCTGCGGCTGATCAAGGAGTGAAGCCCCGGTGGCTGGCGCTCGCCCTCGCGGGAGCCGGCCTCCTCGTCCTCGTCCTCTGGCCTGAGTCGCCCGCGGGACCCACGGGACGCTGGCTCGCCCAGGCGGGGATCGAGGAGCGCTTCGCGGTCGTCGATGGGTTGCGGGTGCGCTACGTGCGATCGGGCCGCGGCCCTGCGGTCGTCCTCATTCACGGCTTCGCCTCGTCCCTCTACACCTGGAGCGAGGTCATGGGCCCCCTCTGCCGCTCTCACGACGTCGTCGCGTTGGACCTGCCGGGCTTCGGCCAGTCCGAGGTGGCTCCCTCGCTCACCGCCGACGTCCTGCCGAGGATCGTCCTCGGCCTCATGGACGGTGTCGGCCTGGCCAAGGCGACGCTCATCGGCCACAGCATGGGCGGAGCCGTCGCGGCGATCGTCGCGGCACGCTTTCCCGAGCGAGTCGATCGCCTCGTGCTCCTGGACGCGGCGGGCTTCGACCTTGCGCCACGCGATCGGCCGTGGCTGCTGCGCGTTGCCGGATCCGAGGCGGGAGGCGTGCTGGCACGCCTCCCGCGGAAGCGTCTCCTGGTGACGTTCGCCCTTCGGCAGGTCTTCTACGACCGCGCCCACGTGACGGCGGAGCGGGTCGACGAGTATCTCGCGCCCCTGGAGCGCCCCGGGGCCATCGACTCCATGAGGTCGCTCCTCGCCCCGCAGGGCCTTCAGTCGTTCTCGCCGTTCGTCGAGGTCGCGCGTCGCGTCCGAGCCCCGGCCCTCGTGGTGTGGGGGCGCGACGACGCGTGGATTCCCCTGGCCGACGCCGATCGATTCGTCGGTGCGCTCCCCATCGGGCGCAAGGTCGTCCTCGAGAAGTGCGGCCACGTCCCCCAGGAGGAGCGCCCCGGCGACGTGACGCGCCTGATCGAGGCGTTCTTGACGGAGCCGGCGGCAGGGACATAGTCTGGCCTACCGGAGGCAGACGCTCGTGCGCTACGCCGACAAAGCGGTCCTCGTGACCGGAGGCAGCCAGGGGATCGGGGAGGGATGCGTCCGCGTCTTTGCCGAGGCGGGCGCCGACGTGACCTTCTGTGCCCGACGCCAGGCGGAGGGCATGGCCCTGGCCCAAGAGTTGAGCGCGCGCCATGCCGGGAGAGTCCACTTCGTTCGGTGCGACGTCTCCCAGGAAGACGAGATGCGCGCCCTCGTCCGGGGGGCCGTGTCGCGATCCGGGCGCCTCGACTGTCTCGTCAACAACGCCGGCTGGCATCCGCCACACAAGCCGATCGACGACTTCACGGCCCGGGAGTTCCGCGATCTCCTCGAGCTGAACCTCGTGAGCATGTTCGTCGCGTGCCAGGAAGCCCTGCCGCACCTCCGCAAGGTGCGGGGAAACATCGTCAACATGTCGAGCCTCGTGGGCTCGATGGGACAGCTCCACGCCACGACCTACGTGGCCACGAAGGGGGCCATCACCGCCTTCACCAAGGCCCTCGCCGTCGACGAGGCAGTCCACGGCGTCCGGGTGAACTCGATCTCTCCGGGGAACGTCTGGACGCCCCTATGGAAGCAGGCCGTGGACGCTTCGCCGAACCCGGCGAAGACCCGTGAGGACGGCGACGCCGCCCAGCTCCTGGGACGGATGGGAACGCTCGAGGAGGCGGGGCGGCTCTGTCTCTTCGTCGCCGCCGAGGCCACCTTCACGACGGGCGTCGACCACATCCTCTCGGGGGGCGCTGAGCTCGGATACGGCAGAAAAAGCCGGACCTGACCCCCCAGCCGCGAAATCATTGCGCGCAGCCGCCGCGACCCGGCGTGCTCGACCCCCGCCAATCGGATCCATACGGCGAAATCAGTCGTTTCGCAACGGATCGTCCACCGAGGCAGCCGCGGTTGGCGTCGGCTCGGATCTTGCTCCCCCAAGGGACCGATGGCGGCATCCCGCCGCCCGATTCATTGCGAGGCACGGATCTCATGGAAATGACGCGGACCCAGCGAGCTGTCGGGCGTTTGGCGCTGCTGTTCGTGCTGGGCCTTCCGGCTGCGCGGCCCGCCCACGCCATACCCGCCTTTGCTCGTAAGTACCAGACGAGCTGTCAGACGTGCCACACCGTCTTCCCGAAGCTCAACTCCTTCGGCAACGCCTTCCGGCTGGCGGGCTACAGGATGCCCAAGGAAACCGAAGAGATGGTGAAGGACAAACCGGTGAGTCTTGGTGCGCCAGCCTACAAGAAGCTCTGGCCCAAGGCCGTGTGGCCGAGTGACATTCCGGGCCACGCTCCCGTAGCCATCAACCTCAAGTTCGCCGACGTCAACACGTCCTCCCTCAACGACGACGGCTCGGTCAGCAAGGTGAACAACGACTTCCAGTTCCCGCAGGAGGCCAACATTTTCGCCGCAGGCACCCTGGGGGACAGGTTCTCGTTCTACAGCGAGCTCACTTTCGGCAACGACGCCGGGTCCATCTCGACCGAGATCGAGCACGCCCATGTGGGGATCGACTCGCCTTTCGGACCGGAGAACGCGTTTCATTTCAAGATCGGCAAGTTCACGCCGAACGTCGCGGTCGTGTTCCAGGAAGCCTTCCTGACGACGGACGCGGGCATCGACACGATCTTCAACTACAACCCCATCGGGCTCAACGGCGGCACGGGTCTCGGCGCCGACGAAGTCTCCCCCAATTCCATCGCGCTGCCTTCCTTGGTGAACGGGATCGAGGCCTACGGCATCCTCGGGCACCGCTTCATGTACACGGCCGGCGTTTGCAACGGCATCTCGGCCGGCGACGGTCAGTTCGGCAACAACTCGAAGGACGTCTACGGCCGTGTCGACTACAAGATCGGCGGGATGGGGCTGGACGGAGAGACCTTCGGCAAGGAGGCGTCCGACAAGAGCTGGCGCGACGACTCCCTTCGTCTCGGCGCCTTCGTCTATCGGGGCAACGCCAAGGACGTCAACTTCGCCCTCACCGACGAGAACGGCGCCGACGTCAACATGAGGGACGCCCACTTCCTTCGGACCGGCTTCTTCGCGAGCGCCTACTTCAGGGACCTGAACGTCTTCGGTGGCTATCTCCATGGGAGCGACACCCTCCAGCGTGTCGACCCGACCGACGGCGTCCAGCTCAGCGAGATCGAGCCGACCTACCATGCCTGGTTCGTCCAGGGCGACTACGTCTTCTACCCGTGGCTCCACGGTGCGGCGCGATACGAGTCCCTGACGCCAGGGGATCCCGGCGTACAGAGCCTGCGGATCGGGACGTTCAACGTCAGTGCCCTGGTCCGAGCCAACCTGAAGGTCATGGTCGAGTACCAGAAGGACCTCCGGGAAGGGACCAACCATTCCCTGGACGCCGTTCTGCGCGTGGCTTTCTGATTCTCTTTCCTCGAAAGGACGATATTCATGTCTACTAGGATCCTTGCGGGCCTGGCCTGGGTCACCCTGGCCGGATCTGCCGTCGCCGGCTCGCTGTCCGGCACCGTCACCGCGACCGGCCAGCACGACAACGCCGATGCCGTGGTCTTCGTCGACGCCATCCCCGGCAAGACCTTCCCCGCCCCCGCGGCCCATGTCGCCATGGACCAGGCGGGCATGAAGTTCGTCCCCAGGGTTGCGGCGGTCCTCGTCGGTACGACGGTGGACTTCGCGAACAGCGATAGCGTCAACCACAACGTGTTCACCCCCGACAAGTGCGCCGGGAGCTTCAACCTGGGGAGCTGGGCCCGCGGCACGAGCAAGAGTCACGTATTCGACAAGACGTGCTTCGCGGCCCTGCTCTGCAACATCCATCCCGAGATGGAGGGCTTCGTCGCGGCCGTGCCGACGCCCTACTTTGCAGTGACTGACAAGACGGGGGCCTACCAGATCAAGGACGTCCCCGACGGCGCGTACACCCTGAGGGTCTGGCACCCCCGCCTCAAGGAAACCAGCAAGAAGGTGACCGTGAAGGACGCGACCCTGGAAGACTTCAAGCTCGAGAAGTAGGCCGCTAGAGGTTCGGCTGGTCATGGAGAACGCGTCCCGAATCCGTCGTTCGGCCACCCTCGTGGCCCTGCTGCTCGTCGCAGGGCCAGGGGTGGCTCGCTCCCAGGTCTCCCCGCCCGCCGCCACGAGGACGGCGGAGGTCTCAGGGGCTCCGACCCCTGCCTCCGGCTCGAGTTGGCTGGTGCGCCGGCACCTGGTCATGCTCGATGCCTCGCTGGGCCGCATCGGCAACATCGCCGCGTCCGCGACGCCTCCCCAGGGGGCCCTGTGGCCGTGGTCGGCGCTTCGTGAGCGCTGGACGCTCACCGGTGCCGACCTCTATCGCGTGAACTGCCGTTCCTGCCACAACGCGACGGGGAGCGGCCTGCCACCCGAGATCAACTCGGTGTTGGATCCGATGCGAGCCACCTCTCCCGTCCTGCTCATGAAGAGGATGGAGGAGCGGGGGCGGAATCTCCCGCCGGAGACCGCCCGGGAGATGGCGGCCCAGGCGGACGGGAACATCCGCAAGCGCCTTCACGACGGCGGGGAGAAGATGCCGGCCCTGCCTCACCTGAGCCCGGTCGAGGTCGACGCGATCCTCGGCCACCTGGGACGTCTCGCCGGGCTCCCCGAGGCCGAGCACCGAGACCCCCACATCACGCTTTCCACGGCACAGATGGGTCAGCACGTCGTCAAGGGGACGTGCCAGATCTGCCACGACAGCTCCGGCCCCGGAAGCTATTCGGGGCGGAATGACAGCGGGAAGCTGATTCCGTCCCTCGCCGTCATCGTCGAGACCAAGTCGATGCCCGATGTGATTCGGAAGGTGCACACCGGGTCTCCCACGGCGGAGAGCCGGGGCGAGATGCCGCTCTTCCCGTACCTGAGCGACGAGGAGCTGGGTGCCGCCTACGTCTATCTGCTCTCGTACCCTCCGGATCCCGCGCGGGGATCCCTCAAGTAATGCCCCTCGTCGCACGGAGCCACCGGCCCTCGGCGACCGGAGTCAGCGCGCGCGGTCGAGGGCGAGCAGCGTCTCCTGGGCCCGCTGCGCGAAGGGGCTCTCGGGGTAGGTCTCGATGACCCTCTTGAGCGCTTCGCGCGCCTGGTCGGAACGGCCCCAGGCCTTGTACGTGCGCCCGAGGATGTAGAAGAGCTGGGCTTCGTAGGGGCCGGGTGGACGAAGGGAGAGGGCTTCCTTCAGGAGGGATTCCGCGTCGGGGTAGCGGTGCTCGTAGTGCCGGATGATGCCCAGCATCATTCGTCCCTGCTTGCGCTCGTCCACGGGACGGATCGCATCGACCCGGGTCGCCTGCACGAGGAGGTCGCGGCTCTCCTCGTACGCCTCCTGTTCGAAGAGGAAGACGCCGAGGCGCAGCAGCGCTTCGGCGTTCTTCGGGTCCTTGTCGAGGGCCGCCTCCCAACCCAGCACCTTCGCGGCCGCCTCGCTGGCCGCGGCCATGACCTGGGGGAACTGGCCCGGTCCCCGGAAACCGGAGAGCCTCAGGATGGGCCGTCCGGACGGGGACACGAAGATGACGGTCGGCAGGTCCGAGACGCTGTACTTCAGCGCCACCAGCGTCTCGCTTCTCCCGCCCTCCGTGTTCACCTTCACGGGAACGAAGCCCTTGCTCAGGCGCACCACCTCGGGGTCGACGTACGTCGTCTCGTCGAGTCGGTGGCACCAGCCGCACCAGTCGGCCCAGAAGTCCAGCATCAAGGGCTTGCGCTGCGCCTTCCCCTTCTGGACCGCCGCCTCGAAGCTGCGCTCCCAATGAATGCCCGCCGCACTCCCGGCCGGAGCTCCCCCCAGGATCAGGACGGCCACCAGGGAGAGCGTCATGATCGGGTGGCGGCGCGGACGAGCGCCCGGAAGAGCGCGCCGAAGCCGTCCGGCCGATTCCAGAACGACTCGGGGTGCCACTGAACGCCGACGACGAATCGCCGGTCGGGCATCTCGATCGCCTCGATCACCCGGTCTCCCGAGGAATATGCCGACACGACGATACCCTCGCCGAGCCGATCGACGGCTTGATGGTGGAAGCTGTTCACCGCGACCGTCTCCCCCCCGAGGATCTCTCGAAGACGCGTGCCCTGCAACAGCCGGACCTCGTGAGAGCGCTCCCAGCGCTCGGACCGGGCGTCGTGATCGACCCCCGCTACAACCACAGACGGGATGTCCTGGACCAGGGTTCCTCCGCGCGCAACGTTTAACACCTGATGGCCCCGGCAGATAGCGAGGATCGGCACGTCACGGGCGATGGCCTCGCGGGCGAGGGCCAGCTCGAAGTCGTCCCTCACGCGGACGACGGCTCCGAGCTTCGGGTGGGGCAGCTCGCCGTAGAGCGCGGGATCGACGTCCGAGCCCCCGCTCAGCAGGAGGCCGTCGACCTTCCCCAGGACGTCGGCTGCGTCGGCGGGCGAGCCGGGAGCCAGGACCAGGGGGAGGCCGCCCGCCAGCTCCACCGACTTCACGTAGTCCTCGCGGAGGACGTGAAGGCCCGCGCGCCGGTCGTCGTAGCCGATCGTGATGCCGATCGCTGGGCGGGTCACATGCGGTCCGGGACCGGGATCCCGAGGAGGTCGACGAGGGACTGGGCCTGGCGCACGAAGGCGTCCACCACGAGGACGCGGAAGGCCCGGACGTCGTCCGATTCGGCACGGACCAGGGAGTAGGCGGGCTTCTGATAGTAGGAGTGGAAGGCCTGCGCCACTGCGAAGGTGTGCTTGGCGAGGAGGGCCACTTCCTCGGAGCGAACGACCTGCTCCGCCGTGTCCTCGCTCCGCGCCAGCAGGAGCAGGAGCGCCCACACCTCGTCCCCCTCCTCGCCGGAGAGGAAGGCGGCGAGGTCGAGCCCCAGGCCTCGCTCGCGCAGCGCGGCAGGGTCGTGGCCCTCGGCCTCCAGCTTGCCGAAGATGCTCCGGGCCCGCACGATGCTGTTCTGGATGTAGGGGCCGGTCTCCCCCACGAACGCGAGCGCTTCTTCCATGTCGAAGGTGATGACCTTCGTGCGGCCGAACTTGAGCAGGAAGTAGCGCAGCGCACCCGTAGCGATGGCGGTTGCCGATCGCTCCCGGCCCTGCGCCTCCCGCTCGGGATCGCGGGCCTCGATCTCCGCCCGAGCCTTGCCGACGAGGGCGTTCAGCAGGTCGTCGGCTTTCACCCCCAGGCCCTTCCGTCCCGAGACCTTGACCGCGGCCTCGTCCTCCGAGACCGCGTAGCCCAGGGCCCTCGCGGTCGCCGGAGAGAGGACGACCTTCTCGTAGCCGAGGTGGTGGCTCGCCTCGGCGGCTTCCCCGTGACCCAGCGCGGCGACGCCGGCCCGTACGACGCGCTGCGGGTAGGACTGGCCCACGTCGATCACGTTGTAGACGGCGCGGGCGTGGCCGAAGACCGGGGCCCCGCTCTCTCCCGCGTCGCTCGTGGAGGACCAGAGGACGCCCCCGTCCGCGTAGACGCGATGGCGGCGATAACGGAAGTCGCGGTCGAGGAGCCCCAGCTTCCACAGCTGATAGGCGATGTCCTTCCCCGTGTAGGTGACGGTGCCGTTCGACCGGACGATGATCTTGTCCTCGTCGGCGCCGCCCTCCTCCATCGCCAGCACCCAGCATCCGGCGCTCTTTCCCTCGGTCTCGAGGCGGATCGCCTTCGAGGCCTTCAGGAGCTCGAAGGCGCGGTCCCAGAAATGGAGCCGCAGGACGTCGCTTTCGTGGGCGAGGAGCTCGTAGCGGATGCCCAGGCGCTCCATCGTGGCGAGGTGACAATCCACGATGCGGGCGGCGACGTGGGCCGCGAGGCGGGCGGTGTCGTTGCCGCCGGCCTCGATGGCGTGGAGGGTCTCGACCTGCAGCGCCTTGTTCTTCGGATCCGCGGCGTAGAAATCCCCGACCCGGGCGTAGAGGTCCCAGCAGTAGTAGTCGAAGGCTCCGGTGAGGGCGGCGACCTCCGCCAGCCCCTTCTTCTCGATGTGCTGGAGGCCGACCACGACGTCGGCCACCTGCACGCCGGTGTCGTCGATGTAGTTCTGGATCCCCACCTCGTGGCCGCGGCTCCTGAGGATCCGCACGAACGTGTCCCCGAGGGTGGCGTTCCGGAGGTGGCCGATGTGCGCCGCCTTGTTCGGGTTGATGCTGGTGTGCTCGACGATGACCCGACCGGCGTGGGGGGCCGCCGTGCGGCCCAAAGCCAGGAAGGCCGAGAACTCGCGGGCGAACGCGCCGCGATCCAGGAACAGGTTCACGTACCCGCCCCCGGCCACCTCGGCTTTTCGCACGCCGGGCAGCGTCGCGAGGTCCTTCGCCAGGGCCTCGGCGATCTCCCTGGGCTTGCGCTTCAGGGCCTTGGCCAGGTCGAAGGGCGCCGTCAGGGCGAGGTCGCCGAGGTCGGTCCTCGGGGGGTACTGGAACGTCACCGCCTGGAGCTCCACGCCCAGGGATTTTCGAACCACGTCCTGGATCGTGGCGGCGAGTCGCGCGTGGAGGTCGAGCATCATGGGCGCAAACAATCATTATAGCGAGACGGCGTCCGCCTGTGATCGTCGTCACCGCTCCCGAGCGCGGGCCGGGGCGAAGCTGGGTCATGAAGCGCCTCCCTCCCCGCAAGACCCATCGGGCAACCGCGGCATCCCACATGAGCCGCGGCCTGGCCCTCGAAAGGGCCGGCAAGCACGTAGGCGCGGCGGATGCCTTCGGCGAGGCCGTCCGTCTCGACCCGAGCGATCCCGAGGCGCAGACGCGGCTCGGGCTCGCGCTGCGGGAGCTGGGTCGCGACGACGAAGCCAATCGAGCGTTCCTCGCCGCTCTCCGCTTGCGCGAGGCCTTCGCCTTCAGCGGACGTTGAGGTTACGATGAAGGGATGAGGAAGCTCGCCCTCGCGGCGCTGGCATTCGCGCCGCTCTCGGCATTGGGCGCCGCGCCCGAGCACTTCAGCCTCGCCGCGTCGTACGTTCCGCCCTCGAAGGTGGGAGCGAACGGGACGGTCGCCGTCCGGTTCACTCCAAGAGGCGACGACGTTCACATCAACGAGAGCCCGGCGCCTCGTCTCAAGCTGGATCCCGAGCAGAGGGTCCTCGTGGACAGGCAGCCCCCTGCGCCGGCACGCGTCGAGCCCTACGATCCCGAAAAGGTGCGCTACATCGACCTGGCGCTTCCGGTGGCGTTCCCCGTGGCGTTGGCCGCGGACGCGGTCAAGGGCCCCCAGACCGTCAAGGCCACCGTGGTCTATTTCTACTGCTCGAAGAGCCAGGGCTGGTGCCGGCGGGGCTCCACGGACGTCGACGTCGCCGTCACGGTTCGGTGAGGGCGGCGTAGTCCGGCGGAGCGTTCACGTTCCGGAACAGCGTGGCCGGATCACCGAAGCGCGCGATCTCGCGCTCCTCGAAGACCCGCACCCGGGCCCCGGGCCAGAACGACGTGACCTTTCGCTCGCCCGCCTCGAGACTCCGTCGGATGGGTTCCAGGGACCCCGGCCCGTAGACGGCGCACAGCGGCTCGTATCCCCCCGAGTGTAGCGGCACCACGGCGTCGTATCCCTCGGCGACGGCCGCCAACGCCGCAAGCAAGGCCTCGCTCACGAGGGGGAGATCCACGGCGAGGAAGAGCGCGTGTCCTCCCGAGAGGACCGTGAGCCCCGCGTGGATGCCTCCGAGGGGGCCCGCATCCGAGGCGATGTCGGTCGACACGAGGAGGCCCCTGTCCTGGTATCGCGCCTCGGGGCCGGAGAGGATTCGGACCTCGTCGCAGACGCCTCGCAGCCGCGCGACCGCGTGATCGAGGAGCGTCGTCCCGCGCCACGGGAGGAGCGCCTTGTCCCGTCCCATTCGACGGCTGCGACCTCCGGCCACCACAAAACCCGTCGCCGCGGCGAACCTCCGCTTGCTCGGCCTCGTCCCCTGGCCCGTGTCGAGTGTAAGGCCGGGGGTGGAAGCGACAAAAGGGGAAGTGCGGCGAGGGTCTCTATAATCATGGGTGGTGCTCAACGAGAAGCTCGACGCCCTTCCGATCCGATCCGGCGTCTACCTCTTCAAGGACGCCCTCGGGCAGATCCTCTACGTCGGGAAGGCTCGCGTGCTGCGAGACCGCGTGCGCTCGTACTTCCAGGCCGCGCGCTCGTGGGACCCCCACAAGGGCGCCATGGTCTCGGAGATCGCCGATCTCGACCTCGTGGTCACCGACACCGAGATGGAGGCGCTGGCCCTCGAGAACAACCTCATCAAGCGCCACAAGCCCCGCTACAACGTCCTCCTCCGCGACGACAAGAACCATCCGTACCTGAAGCTGACCCTCGGGGAAGAGTACCCGCGCCTCCACGTCGTGCGGCGTCCGGCCGAGGACAAGAACGCATACGGCGGGCCCTACATTCCGGCCAGCCTCGGACGCAAGACCGCGGCGCTCGTCCACAAGGTCTTCGGCGTGAGGTCATGCAAGGAGGCTCTCGACGGCCATCGCCCGCGTCCGTGCCTCCAGCACCAGATCCATCGGTGTATCGCACCGTGCGTCGCCCAAGTCTGCTCCCTGGGCCGCTACCGCCAGGCCTGCGACGACGCCCGCCTCTTTCTCGAGGGGCGGACCGAGGAAGTGCTCCGGCGCTTGCGGGCCGAGATGGACGCCGCCGCGGCCGACGAGCGTTTCGAGGAAGCAGCCACCCGCCGTGACCAGCTCCGGACACTCGAGCGCCTCGAGACGCCCCAGAGAATCACGACCACCGACATCGAGGAGCGCGACCTCGTGGCGGCCCACGTCGAAGGAGATCGGGCCGCCCTCCAGGTCTTCTCGGTGCGCGACGGCAAGGTCGTCTCCCGGGACGGGTATCTCCTCGACCGCCTGACGGAGCCCGAGGCCGTTCTCTCGTCGGCCCTCCAGCAGTACTACGCCCAGGGCCGGTACGTGCCGCGCGAGATCCTCGTCCCCGAGGAGGTCGGCGACCGGGAGCTCCTCGAGACGTGGCTCTCGGCGCGCCGTGGCAGCGCCGCCCGCATCCGTGTCCCCCAGCGCGGCGAAAAGGTGCGGCTCCTCGAGCTGGTGGCGCGCAACGCCAAGCTGGCTTTCGATCTCGAGTGGAAGCATCCCCGGCGCCAGTCCCAGGAGATCCTGCGGGCGCTGCGCGACCTCCTCGACCTGGAGATGGAACCCCGACGGATCGAGTGCTTCGACATCTCGAACATCCAGGGCTCCGACGTCGTGGCGTCCATGGTCGCGTTCGTGGACGGCGTGCCGAAGAAGTCCGACTACCGGAAGTTCCGCGTCAAGAGCGTGGCGGGCGCTCCCGACGACTTCGCGTCGATGCGCGAGGTGGTGGGACGCCGCTATCGGCGCCTCCTCGAGGAAGGAAAGGACCTCCCGGACCTGGTTCTCATCGACGGGGGGAAGGGACAGCTCGGCGCGGCGGTCGAGGCCCTCGAGGGCCTCGGCCTCGGGGAGCAGCCGGTGGCGAGCCTCGCCAAGAAGGAAGAGCTGATCTTCCTGCGTGGCCGCGACGTACCCATCGGCCTGGCGCGCACGTCCCCGGTGCTCCAGCTCGTGCAGCGCGTCCGCGACGAAGCGCACCGCTTCGCCGTAGGCTTCCACCGCCAGGCCCGCAGCACGCGGACCCTGCGCTCGGAGCTCGACGAGATCAGGGGAGTCGGGCCGACCAAGCGGCGGAAGCTGCTCTCACGATTCGGCTCCGTCCGGGGCGTGCGCGGAGCGAGCGAGGCCGAGCTCGTCGCGGTCGTGGGGAAGGCCACGGCCGCCCGCATCCGCAGCCACTTTGGCGCTTGACCCCGGATGGGCGTCTACGGGAGCTCTCGCGCGGAGGGGACTTGCGCGTCGGCCGAGTCTCTTGGCTTTCAGGAGGACCGCCCCCCACTCCAGCCCGCGCTCGACGGCGTCGAGCCGGTCGTCGGGAACGACAAGTCCGACGATGAGCCGCGGCGTCGCGAGCCAAGCGAGAAAGTCCTCCCAAGCCATCCTGCCCCGTCCGTCAAGAGACAGATGTTCAGGGCCGTATCTGAACGATTGTTCAGGTCGCGCCAGCGAGGCTCGAGCCCTCCCGATGTAGAATGACGCCCAGCGCAGCGGCCTCCAGCGATGGCCGCTCGCCCTTCGATGATCCACTCCACGGTCGGCCCCGCCAGCGCGTCCTGAAGATGTCCTTCCTGAAGCAGGAGGCGGTCGGAGCCCACATTCGTCAACTGCGCCTGGCGTCCCACATCTCCCTCCGCACCCTCGCGGCTCGCACGGAGTTCTCCCCCAGCTTCATCTCGCAGGTCGAGAACGGCCTCGTGTCTCCCTCGATCAACTCGATGCAGAAGATCGCCGAGGCCCTCGGCGTGACGCTCGGGGAGTTCTTCGCGGCCGCCGCCCATGGAAAAGGGGGCGCCATCGTCCGCGCTTCCAAGAGGGAGACCCTCTCGAGCTCCTGGTCCCACGCCCTGGTCGAGAGCCTCGCGCCGATGGAGGCCGGCCACCCCCTGGAGGCCATCCTCATCACCCTCGAGGTGGGGGGGCGAAGCGGAAAGCATCCGTACCCCCGTCCCTATGGGGAGTTCGCCTTCGTGCTCGAGGGCGAAGTGAGCCTCACCCTGGGCCCCGAGATCCATCTGATGGAGCCCGGGGACGCGGCCACGATCCTGCCCCGGGAGCTGCGACTCTGGGTGAACGAAGGGACGTCGGTGGCCCGGATCGTCGTCGTGTCGGCTCGATCGGAGGATCGCGGTCGCCCGTCCGCCCCTCCAGCCGAGGACGGCGAGTAGGCGTCTAGCCGACCCGGGCGATCCCGGAGTGCAGCTCGAATCGAACGGTGACCGTCATGAGTGCTTGTGACGGCACACCGTTGACCAGCGTTGGCGCGTAGACCCACTGGCGCACGGCGTCCACGGCGGCGTCGGCCAGGACGGGGTGGGCGCGTAGCACCTGCACGTCCTTGACACGGCCGTCGGAGTCGATGAGGCACTCGAGGACCACGATCCCCTCGATATGGGCCGCGCGGGCCAGGGCGGGGTATTCGGGGTTGACCTGCTTGAGCTTCCGCGGCTCCCGCACGTCCCCGCCGATCCGCACGACCGAGGGGGACGGGGGCGCCGGTGCGTCGGGAAGCCCCCCGACGATCCCGCCGGCCACGCCGCCGGGGACTCCGCCGTCCACACCCTCGGGAACGCCGCCGGCGACGCCGAGGTCGCTCCCGGCATCGGCCACGACCCGATCGGGGACGGCGATCGGCGCGGTGAAGGCGACGGGGTCGCTGGTCGCGGGCCGGGGCTTGCTGATGGTGGCCGCGGCCTTCGGCGGCGGCGGAGGGGGCGGCGGCGCGGCGGCCGGCTCCACGAAGAAGGCCCGAACCGCCGAGCTCGTCGGATCGGGCAGGATCTCGCTCCGAAGCAGCGTGAACAGGACGAGGCCGCCGATGAGAGCCGTGTGCAGGCCGAGAGACAGAGGAAGAGTCAGAGACCTCCGCTCCAGTGCTCCGGTGTTCGCCTCGTACCGCTCCAGCGTCTGGAAGTGCGACCCCGCCATCGTGGCCTCCTCTGTGACCGAGCCCACTGGGATATACGTCAGAGGCTCGGAAAAGGACCACCGGAATTTTCGTGCTACCATCCGGGGTTCTTTGGAGGCCGGTTGCCCGAGCTGACAGCGGAGACCATCGCCACGGGCCTGACGACGTACATCGTGCTCCTCTTCAGCCTGTCGTTCCACGAGGCAGCCCATGCCTGGGCCGCCCTTCGGATGGGGGACGACACGGCGCTGCGCCAGGGGCGGATCAGCCTGAACCCCATCGTCCACATCGACCCCTTCGGCACCGTCCTGCTGCCGCTCCTCATGTTCCTGTCCAGCGGCACGCCCCTGTTCGGGTGGGCCAAGCCCACGCCCTACAACCCGGCCAACTTCCGTCGCGATCGCACAGTGGGGCAGGGCCACGTCCTCGTCGCGAGCGCCGGTCCCCTGTCGAACCTCGTCCTCGCGCTCCTCTTTACGGCCGCCCTGTTCGTGGCCCTGAGGGTGGCGGCGATACACTCAGCCCGCCACCCGGCGGTGATCCTGTTGGCGGCGGGGGTCCAGATCAACGTCATCCTCGCGATCTTCAACCTCGTGCCCCTGCCGCCCCTCGACGGCTCCAAGGTGGCCGCCTGGGGCCTGCCGAGGGCGCTCGCCGACGCCTACGTGCGCGTGATGGAGCCGTACGGCCATTGGATCCTCCTCATCCTGTTCGGCACCGGCATATTGGGCATGGTGCTGTCGCCCCTCACTCGCACCGTCACGGCCCTCCTCTACGCCATGGTTCGCTGAGTGCCGCGTCCGCGCATCCTCTCGGGCATGCGCCCGACCGGACCCCTTCATCTGGGCAACCTGATGGGGGCCCTCGACAACTGGGTGGGCCTTCAGGACTCGTACGAGTGCTTCTTCCCGATCGTGGACTGGCACTCCCTCACGACCGACTATGGCGACACCGCGTCGATCCGGGAGAACATCCTCGAGGTCGCGACCGACTGGCTCGCGGCCGGCCTCGACCCGGCGCGCTCCGCCCTGTTCGTCCAGAGCCTGGTCCCCGAGCACGCGGAGCTGCACCTGCTCCTCTCGATGATCACGCCGGTGTCGTGGCTCGAGCGCGTGCCGACGTACAAGGAGCTGCAGCAGCAGCTCGCCGAGAAGGACCTGTCGACGTACGGGTTCCTGGGATACCCGCTGCTCCAGACCGCCGACATCATCATCTACAAAGCCGACGCGGTACCCGTCGGCGAGGACCAGGCGCCCCACATCGAGATCTCCCGCGAGATCGTGCGGCGCTTCAACAACCTCTTCGGCCCGGTCTTCCCCGAGCCGAAAACACTCCTCACGGAATCGAAGCGCATTCCGGGGACCGACGGCCGGAAGATGTCGAAGTCCTACAACAACGCGATCTACCTCAAGGACGACCCCGAGACGGTGCGCCAGAAGCTCAAGCCCATGTTGACCGATCCCGCGCGCAAGCGTCGCACCGACCCCGGCAATCCCGATATCTGCCCGGTCTTCGACCTTCACAAGGCCTTCTCACCGCCCGAGACCCGCGAGTGGGCGGCGGCCGGATGCCGGAGCGCAGGGATCGGCTGCCTCGACTGCAAGTCGCGACTGACCGACCACATGCTCGAGCGCCTGGCCACGATCCATGCGCGCCGACCCGAGTTCGCCGCGCGTCCCGACACCGTGTGGGACGTCCTCTACGACGGTTCCAAGCGGGCCCGCGCCGTGGCGCAGGCCACCATGGACGACGTCCGGTCCGCGATGAAGATCCGGTACGACCGCACACCCGCGTGAGCGAAGAGCCGGAGGACGACGAGACGACCGACGCGGGCGCCCGCCTCCCTCCGGCGCCGCACCTGCCGCCGTCGGAGCCCGTTGCGGTTCCCGAGGGTGTCGAGTCCCAGCTCCCGGAGGACGCGCCGAGGATCCTTCTCTCGGTCTTCGAGGGTCCGCTGGACCTGCTCCTCTATCTCCTGCGCCGCGACAAGATCGACATCTACGACATCCCCATCGCCCCCATCACTCGCCAGTACATGGAGTACCTGGAGCTGATGCAGGAGATGAACCTCGACGTGGCCGGAGAGTTCATGGTGATGGCCGCGACCCTCATCCACATCAAGTCGAAGATGCTGGTGCCCGTCGACCCGACCGAGGCGGTGGGGGACGAGGAAGCCGTGGATCCGCGGGACGAGCTGGTGCAGCGCCTCCTCGAGTTCCAGCGCTACAAGGAGGCGGCGGGAGTCCTGCACCAGAAGGGGCAGATCCGCGCGGCGACGTGGACCCGCCCCGACACGGTCCTGCCGCGCTTCGACGACGCCGGCGACGAGATGCTCGAGGCCGGCCTCTTCGACCTGATCAGCGCGTTCCGGGAGCTCCTGGAGCGGCGCAAGACGCTTCTCTCACACGAGATCGCCGCGCAGGGGAAGAGCATCGAGGAGCGGATCGAGGAGCTTCTCGCGATCATCAAGGAAGGGGAGTCGGTGGAGTTCCTCGAGCTGTTCGCCGCCGAGGAGACCAAGGGTGGGATGATCGTGACCTTCCTCGCCCTCCTGGAGCTGATACGGTTGAAGCGCGTGAAGGTCTATCAGCGCGGCGCGTTCGGGCCGATCCGCGTCTTCCGTCCCGTGGGTCCGGGCGAAGCCGGGACGCCGCCGCCCGCGGAATGAGGTCGGTCCAAGACACGAGAGGCACCAAGGAAACCGTGGAAGAGAACGAGACGCCGGAAGACGCGCAGCCAACCGAGACCCGGGAAGAGGGCCCCGTTCTCCCGCCACAGGAGGTGAGGGCCGTGCTGGAGGCTCTGATCTTCGCCTCGCCGCAACCCATCACGCCCCGCGAGATCACGCGGGTCCTGGGGGGGATTCCCAAGGAAGCCTGGCAGGCCGCCCTCGAAGAGCTCAAGGTCGACTTCGCGCGGGACGGCCGCGGCCTCCAGCTCGTCGAGGTTGCGGCGGGGTTACCAGATCACCACGCGCCCCGAGTACAACGACTGGATCCGCGAGCTCCTCGATCCCAAGAGCCCGACGCGCCTCTCGATCCAGGCTCTCGAGACGCTGGCGGTGATCGCGTACAAGCAGCCCGTGACCCTCCCCGAGATCATCGAGCTACGGGGCGTGAAGTCCGGAGGCGTGCTGAAGACGCTCCTCGAGAAGCGCCTCATCCGGATCACGGGGCGCAAGGAAGTGGTGGGCCGCCCGATCTTGTACGGGACCGCCAAGGAGTTCCTCCTTCACTTCGGCCTCAAGGACTTGGGCGAGCTTCCCAAGATCGAGGAGTTCGCGGAAGTGCTTGGGGAGGAGATCGACGTGGCGGGCCTCAAGAAGGCCATCGAGGCCCCACGGCCTGTCGAAATCCCTCTCTCGGAAGGGGATACGGCAGAGGCCACCGGGCTCGACTCAGAGCCGGAGACAGGAGAATCAGACCTCAAGTAATACTTGACAAATGTCGTCTAACTATCTATTGTAATGATGTTTTATGAAGATGGTTGCGGCACGGGATCGACGTGCGCACAGCGTGCGCCCGTGTGCGCTGGCCTTGGTGCTCTTCGCCTTCGGCGGCTGCGGAATCACCGACAAACTGACGGGACCCGATGGGCTCGCGATCCAGAAGTTCGTCGCCACGCCCAGTGAGGTAGAGCCCGGCGCGACGGTCATGTTGGTGTGGGACGTCGCCGGGGCCGACTCGGTCCAGATCAACGGGGGCGTGGGGACGGTGCCCTCCAAGGGATCCCATCCCGTGCGACCGAGCACCACGACCCACTACGAGCTGGTGGCCAAGGCCGGCACCTCGTCGGCCACGGCCACGGTAGAGGTTCGCGTCGCCGGCACGTCGCCGTCGCCCAGCCCGGAGCCATCCCCGTCTCCCTCGCCGAGCCCGTCCCCGTCATCATCCCCGTCTCCCTCCCCCAGCCCGTCTCCGTCGGCGTCCCCCTCGCCGTCACCCAGCCCGGATCCGTCCCCTTCTCCGTCCGCATCGCCCTCTCCTTCCCCTGAGCCGTTGACGTGTGGCGTTCCGGCGACGTTCGAGGGGAGCTGCGGGCTGGTCGTCAAGAAGCTCGACCCGCTGGCGGCCGGGGAGTGCATCGAGTTGACCGCGATCCGTACCAGCAGCGACTGCCCGGTGAGCTTCGGCGTCCCGCTCTCGGTCAGCTTCGAGATCACGGCCTCGTCCGCAAGCGACTTCGCGTGGAAGCAGTATCCGGGGAGGAACGACGTCCTGACCCCCGCCTTGGGCACCGTCGCGGGGACGGGCGTCACCAGCGTCACCCTGTCCGACATCGTCCTCGGCCAGGACCTTGCGATCGAAGTCGTTCGCGGGGACAAGGTCTACCTGGTCTTCGCCCTCAAGCACTGAGCCGGACAGGCGCTCTCGGCCTCGTCCGTCCCTCCGGGGCCCACCTGATATGATCGGTGGGTGGAAGAGCGGCTTCAGAAGATACTGTCGCGTGCAGGCGTGGCGTCCCGGCGATCGGCCGAGAAGATCATGCTCGAGGGGCGCGTCACCCTCAACGGCACGCCCGTCAAGCAGCTCGGAACCAAGGCCGACCTCGACCACGACGACATCCGCGTCGATGGCGTCCGGATCAAGCCACCCCAGAAGCCCGTCTACCTCCTCCTGAACAAGCCGAAGGGCGTCGTGAGCACCCGGCACGATCCCGCCGGACGGGAGACCGTCATGGACCTCGTGCCGTCGGTCGCGGGGCTCTTCCCGGTGGGCCGCCTCGACGTGACGACCGAAGGCCTGCTCCTCCTCACCAACGACGGCGACTTCGCCCAACGCGTCGCCCACCCGCGCTACGAGGTGCCCCGGGTCTACCAGGCCAAGGTCCGCGGCGTCCCGACACCCGAGACGCTCGCCCGCCTGCGGGCCGGCGTCCGCGTCGACGGCGAGCGGATGGCCGTGGATCGCGTGCGTCTCCTCGAGGGCGAGGGAAATGCGTGGGTCGAGGTCACGCTTCACGAGGGGAAGCACCACGAGGTCAAGCGCCTCCTCGAGGCGGTCGGGCACCCGGTCTCGAAGCTCAGGCGCGTCGGCCTCGGCGTCCTGACGAGCCGCGGCCTCGAGCCGGGAGAGTTCCGGCACCTCACGCCGCGGGAGGTCCGAACCCTTCGCGGCGAGGGAGTGCGCGGTTGACGCCGCGCGCCGGCGCTTTCGCGCGCCCGCCGCACCTTCGTGGTCTGGACCGTTACGAGCCGGGCTTGCCCATCGAGCAGGTCCAGGCCCGGTCAGGGCTCGCCCGCGTCGTGAAGCTGGCGTCGAACGAGAACCCGTTCGGGCCCTCGCCGCGGGCCCTCGCCGCGCTCCAGGACGCCCTCTCCAGGCTCCACCGCTACCCCGACGGACCGGCGAGCGCCCTGCGCCGCGCCCTCGGCGACACGATACGGCGTCGACGCCGCACAGGTCGTGATCGGCAACGGATCGACCGACCTGATCGACCTCCTGGCACGCGCCTTCCTCGGGCCGGGGGACGACGCCGTCATCTCCGAGCAGGCGTTCGCCCGTTTCGGCCAGGTCGTGCGGGCTCGAAACGGCGGGGCGCGGCTCGTTCCCATGCGGAGCGCGACCCACGACCTCGAGGCGATGGCCGCGGCCGTCGGCCCGAAAACCCGGCTCGTCTACGTCGCCAACCCCAACAACCCCACCGGCACGTGGAACGGCAGGCTCGAGGTGAAGGCGCTCGTCGATGCCCTGCCCGACGGCGTGCTCCTGGTGCTCGACGAGGCCTACTTCGAGTACGCCGACGAACCCGACTATCCGAACGGCCTCGACTACGTCCGTGCCGGCGCCTCCGTCATCGTCCTGCGGACGTTCTCGAAGGTCTACGGCCTGGCGGGGCTGCGGGTGGGGTACGGGATCGCGGCGCCGGAGGTGATCGAGAGCCTCGACAGCGTCCGGGAGCCCTTCAACTCGAACTCCCTCGGCCAGGCCGCCGCGCTCGCCGCCCTCGACGACCACGACCACGTGCAGAGGGCCGTGGTCTCCAATCGCGCCGAGAAGGCGCGGCTGGCCGCCGAGCTCCGCCGCCGGGGGCTCGGGACGCTGCCGAGCCTCGCCAACTTCCTCTGCGTCGACCTGGGGCGGGAGGCGGCCCCGGTGTTCCGCGGCCTGCTCGACCGCGGCGTGATCGTACGGCCCCTGACGGCCTATGCGCTCCCGAACGCCCTCCGCGTCTCCGTCGGCACGGCCGAGGAGAACGACCTGTTCCTCGCCGCCCTCGATGCCTCGCTCTGACGGCGCGGGGCTCGACACGAGCCGCCCCCTCGTCGTCGCCATCGACGGGCCCTCGGGGGCCGGCAAGTCCACGGCGGGCCGGGCTCTCGCCGCGCGGCTCGGGTACGTCTTCGTGGACACGGGTGCCATGTACCGCGCCCTGGCCCTGAAGGCCCTCCGGGCGGGCATTTCCCTGGAAGACGGTGAAGCGCTCGCGGCGCCTCGCCCACGCCATCGCGAATCGACTTGACCGAGGGCGGCCGTCGCGTCTCCGTCGACGGGGAGGACGCCACCGCGGCGATACGCACCCGGGAGGTCAGCACCGCAGCGTCCCGGGTCTCGGTCCACGCCGCCGTCCGCCGAGAGATGGTGGCGCGGCAGCGCGAGATGGGGGAGCGGGGCGGCGTCGTCCTCGACGGGCGCGACATCGGCACGGCCGTCTTCCCTCAGGCCGACGTCAAGTTCTACGTGGACGCGGATCCGGGCCGCCGGGCGCGACGCCGGGCCGACGAGCTGGCCGCCGCCGGCTCGGCCTTCGACCTCGCCGCCATCGAGCGCGAGATCCGCGAGCGCGACCACGCCGACATGACCCGGCGCGACTCGCCGCTGACCCGGGCTCCCGACGCGATCCACATCGACACGACGGACCTCACGCCCGAACAGGTCCTCGAGGAGATGTCGGGCGCGTCGTGTACGCGAAACGGTCGGCTCTGAGCGGGCCCTACAGCCGGAGCTTGGCGAACTCGTCGAAGGTCGTGACGCCCTGGGTGACGAGGGCGAGGCAGCGGTCGCGGAGGGTCTTCATGCCCGCGCCGATGGCGAGGGACTCGATCTCGGCGTGGGGCAGGCCGTTCTGGACGCGCCGATCGCACCTCCGGGGCGCCGCTCATGACCTCGAAGATCGCCCGCCGGCCGCGATAGCCGACCTTGTTGCAGGTGGGGCAGCCCTTGCCCCGGAAGAACTTCAGCTTCGCGGCCTCCTCGGCGCCGATGCCGTGGTGGGCGAGGGTCTGGGGCGCCGGCGGCTCCGAGGGCTCGCGGCAGATCGTGCAGATCTGGCGGACCAGGCGCTGGCAGGTCACGGCCGCCAGGGAGCCGGCCAGCAGCTGCGGCGGCACGCCCATCTCGAGAAGCGCCGTGACGCCCTGTCCCGCCGTCTGGCCGGTCAGTACGGCCACGACGAGGACGCTCGAGGCGAGCTGGGTCGCGAGGAGCGCCGTCGCCTTGTCGGGGATCGAGGAGAGGACGATCACCTCGGGGCGCACCGCCACCACCGAGCGCAGCGTCTCCTCCATCTTCAGGCCCTTGTTGTCCGCCTCGACCTCGACCTGGCGCACGCCTTCGAGCGGCCAGTGGACCGGGGACTCGAGCGAGACGCACGTCCCGCTGCGCCTGCGACGAGGAAGTTCATGATCGAGTACAGCGTCGTCCCGGCGCCGCTGAAGACCGGGGCGGTCACGAGGATGAAGCCGAAGGACGCGCGCAGCTCCTCGAGGAGGCGCACGCGGTCCTCGAGCTCGAGGCCGAGGGAGGTGAAGTCCTTGATGAAGGTCGACGCGGTTGATGAGCTTGATGGTGGCGCTCGTCCCGTGGGAGGTGGGCAGCGTCTGGACCACGAGGTCGTAGTCGGTGTCGGCCAGCCGCCCCGTGGTCCGGGACGGTCTGGGGCCGGTTCTCCTTGGACGTGTCGAGGCGGAAGGTCTCGAACAGCTTCTGCGTGAGCGACGGCTGGAAGCGCTTGGGGATCGGGATCCACGCGGAAGAAGAAGCCGTCGATCCGGTACTTGACCGAGACCGCGTCCTCGGTGGGCTCGATGTGGACGTCCGAGGCGCCCTTGCGGGCGGCGAGGGAGAGGATGTACTGGATGATCGCGTCGGGGCCGCTCTGCTCCCAGACCGGGCTCGCGGCGTACTCCGCTCCCACGGTGTCGGTGAGCGGGTTGACCCCCTGGCTCTTGAGGGCCGCCTCGATGTCCTCGGGGCGCACGAGCTTCGCGGTCCACCAGGATCTCGCCGAGCCTGCTTGCCCGTGGCCTTCTGCTCGACGAGCACCTCGAGGAGCTGGGGGGTCGTGAGCTTCTTCATCCGGATCAGGATGTCGCCGAGCCGGTCCTTGCTCCGGCTCAGGGTCTGGAGCTCGTCGTACGAGGCGCTGCGGCGCGTGCTGCCAGAACTCCTGCTTGTACTTCTCGCTGGCGTCGCAGAAGCAGCGGAGGCAGAACGGGCAGAGCTTCGTCGGGTTCTTGGGGTCGTCCGAGCACCAGACGGCGTTCAGGGCGTCGAACTCACCCAGGCAGTTCCAGCACGTGACGAGGTAGTTCTCGCGGCCACAGCCACGCAGGCTCCTGCTGGCGGGTTGATCGACAGATTATACGTCATAACTCCTTGTGGATCAAGGCACTGCAAACGTTGACCCCCGGTCGGACCGTGTGATAGCTTGGCCGTCCCCGCAGCGAGAGGTCGGGCGACTTGGAAGGCACCCCCGGGCGTCGAAGAAGACACCCCTCAACGAAGCCCACCGGGCGGGCGGGGCCAAGATGGTGCCCTTCGGCGGCTGGGACATGCCCGTCGAGTATTCCGGCCTCATCGCCGAGCACAATGGCCGTCCGGAAGGCCGCCGGCCTGTTCGACGTCTCCCACATGGGGGAGTTCGAGGTCGAGGGCGAGGGCGCCCTCGCCTTCCTCCAGCGCGTCACCTCCAACGACGTGGCCAAGCTCGTCGACGGCCAGGCCCAGTACTCGGCGCTGCCGATGCCGAGCGGCGTGCCCGGTCGACGACATCATCGTCTACCGCCGCTCCGCCGAGCCGGTACCTCGTGGTGGTGAACGCCGGGAACCTCGAGAAGGACTTCCAGTGGCTGCTGGCGCAGCGCCCCGAAGGCTGCACGCTCCACGACCGGAGCGACGAGTTCGCGCTGCTGGCGCTCCAGGGGCCGCAGGCGCGAGGCGATCCTGCAGACGCTCACGCCGATCGACCTTCCGAGCCGATCGCCTTCTACCACTTCGCCGAGGGCGAGGTGGCCGGCCATCCCGGCGATCGTCGCCCGCACCGGCTACACGGGCGAGGACGGCTTCGAGATCTTCGTCGCCCCGGACCGGGCGGCGGCGCTCTGGCGCGCCCTTCTCGAGGCGGGACGGGACCGCGGGCCTCCTGCCCGCCGGCCTCGGGGCTCGCGACACGCTCCGGCTCGAGGCTCGGATGTGCTCTACGGCAACGACATGGACGAGACGACCACGCTGGTCGAGGCCGGTCTCGGCTGGATCGTCTCGCCTGGACGAGGCGAAGGGCGACTTCATCGGCCGCGCCGTCCTCGAGGCCCAGAAGAAGAACGGCGTCTCCGCGCAAGCTCGTGGGCTTCGAGATGGTCGGGCGCGGGATCGCCCGCCACGGCTATCCCGTCTTCGTCGGCGAGGACCTCGTGGCCTCGGTCTGCTCCGGCACCTACGCCCCGTTCCTGCAGAAGAACATCGGCCTCTGCTATCTGCCCACGCCCCGTGCCGCGGTCGGCACGGCGTTCGACGTCGAGGTCCGCGGCCGCCGCGTGGCGGCGCGGGTCGTGCCCACGCCGTTCTACAAGCGGCCGCGCTAGAGCCGCACGAGGAGCGCCCATGGTTCCCGACACCCTCCGCTACACGAAGGACCACGAGTGGATCCGCGTCGAGGGAGACCGCGGCACGATCGGCATCACCGACTACGCGCAGAAGCCAGCTCGGCGACGTGGTGTTCCTCGAGCTGCCGGAGGTGGGCCGCGCGGTCTCGGCGGGCGAGACCGTTCGGCACCGTCGAGTCGGTGAAGGCCGTCTCGGAGCTGTTCGCGCCCGTGAGCGGCGAGGTGGTGGAGATGAACGCCGCCCTCGTCGTCGAACCCCGAGACCGTCAACACCGATCCCTACGGCAAGGGGTGGATGATCGTCGTCAGGCTGGCCGACGCCGCGCAGGTCGCGGGCGCTCATGGACGCGGCCGCGTACGAGGCCCTGGTCGAGAGCGAGGGGAAGTGACCGAGGCGCCGGTCTCGACGCCAGCGGCCCACGCGACGGACCTGCTGGCGCCCTGCGACACGTTCCTCGGCCGCCACATCGGCCCGTCGGACGCCGAGATCGCCGAGATGCTCGCGCACCCTCGGCGTCGTCCTCGCTCGACGCGCTCGTGGCGGAGACCGTGCCCGCGAGCGATCCGCCGGGCGCCCGCTCCGGCTTCCCGCGCCGCGGGGCGAGCACGAGCTGCTCGACGAGCTGCGCGCGATCGCCGAGAGAAACGAGGTCTTCCGCTCGTTCATCGGCATGGGCTACCACGACTGCATCACTCCCGGCCGTCATCCAGCGCAACATCCTCGAGAACCCGGGCTGGTACACGGCCTACACGCCCTACCAGGCCGAGATCGCCCAGGGCCGGCTCGAGGCGCTGCTCAACTTCCAGACGATGGTCGCGGACCTCACCGGCCTGCCCCTGGCGAACGCGTCGCTCCTCGACGAGGCCACGGCGGCGGCCGAGGCGATGCACATGTGCCACGCCGTCGGCCGGCGCCGGCCGAAGCGGGCCTTCTTCGTCGCCGCCGACTGCCACCCGCAGACGATCGCGGTCGTGCGCACGCGCGCGGTGCCCCTCGGCATCGACGCGTTCACGTGGGGCGATCCCGCGACGGCCGACCTCGCGGCTCTCGGCGTCTTCGGCGTGCTCGTCCAGTACCCGACCACCGACGGCGTCGTCGCGCGACTACTCCGGTCTGGCGGACCGCGCCCACGCCGCCGGGCGCCCTGTTCGTCGTGGCGGCCGATCTTCTCGCCCTGACGCTGCTGCGCCCGCCCGGCGAGTTCGGCGCCGACGTGGCCGTGGGCTCGTCGCAGCGCTTCGGCGTGCCGATGGGCTTCGGCGGGCCCCACGCCGCGTTCCTCGCCACCAGGGACGAGCTACAAGCGGCAGATGCCGGGGCGGATCATCGGCGTCTCGAAGGACGCCGAGGGACGGCCCGCCTACCGCCTGGCGCTCCAGACCCGCGAGCAGCACATCCGCCGCGAGAAGGCCACGAGCAACATCTGCACCGCGCAGGTGCTGCTCGCGGTCATGGCCAGCATGTACGCCGTCTACCACGGCCCCGAAGGGCTGCGGCGCATCGCGCGCCGGGTCCACGCGCTGACCGTCGCTGCTCGCGCTCGGGCTGAAGCGCCTCGGCCACGACGTGGGCTCGGGGCCGTTCTTCGACACGCTCCGGGTGCGCCTCGCTCCGAGCCACGGGGCCAAGGTGCGGTCCGAGGCGCGCGCCCGCCGCATCAACCTGCGCGCCTACGAGGACGGCTCCGTCGGCATCGCCCTCGACGAGACGACGCTGCCGCGCCACCTCGGCCGACTCTTCGAGGTCTTCGCCGACGGGCACCCGGTCCCCTTCTCCATCGACGGCCTCGCCCGAGAGGCCGACTTCGGCTTCGCGGCGCCCCTCGCCCGCACGAGCGCCTTCCTCACCCACGAGGTCTTCGCCCGGCACCACTCCGAGCACGAGATGCTCCGCTACCTGCAGCGCCTCCAGGAGCGGGACCTCTCGCTCGCCACGTCCATGATCCCGCTCGGCTCGTGCACGATGAAGCTCAACGGCAGCTCCGAGATGATCCCGGTGACGTGGCCGGAGTTCGCGCGGCTCCACCCGTTCGCGCCCGCGGAGCAGACGCAGGGCTACGCGGAGCTGTTCCGCCAGCTCGAGACGTGGCTCGCCGAGATCACCGGCTTCGCCGCGGTGTCGCTCCAGCCCAACGCCGGCTCGCAAGGCGAGTACGCCGGGCTGCTCACGATCCGCGCGTACCACGAGAGCCGCGGCGAAGCGCACCGGAACGTCTGCCTCATTCCGGTCTCCGCCCACGGCACGAACCCGGCGAGCGCCGTGATGGCGGGCTTCAAGGTCGTGGCGGTCGCCTGCGACGACGAAGGGCAACATCGAGCGTCGCCGACCTCCGGGCGAAGGCCCTGGCCCACAAGGCCGACCTCGGCGCGCTGATGGTCACCTATCCCTCGACCCACGGCGTCTTCGAGGAGGCGATCCGCGAGATCTGCGCCGTCGTCCACGAGCACGGCGGCCAGGTCTACATGGACGGCGCCAACATGAACGCCCAGGTCGGCCTCACGAGCCCGGGAGCGATCGGCGCCGACGTCTGCCACCTGAACCTGCACAAGACGTTCTGCATCCCCCACGGCGGCGGCGGACCGGGCATGGGGCCGATCGGCGTCGCGTCGCACCTCGCGCCGTTCCTGCCGGGGCACCCCGTCACCGGGATGGGCGGCCCGAAGTCCTTCGGCACGGTCTCCGCCGCGCCCTACGGCAGCCCGAGCATCCTGACCATCTCCTGGGTCTACATCGCCCTGATGGGAGGGGCGGGCCTGCGCAAGGCCACCGAGGTCGCGATCCTGAACGCCAACTACATGGCGAAGCGCCTCGAGGGGCACTACCCGGTCCTCTACACCGGCTCGCGCGGCCGCGTCGCCCACGAGTTCATCCTCGACGCCCGCCCCTTCAAGGCCGCCGGGATCGAGGTGGACGACATCGCGAAGCGCCTCATGGACTACGGCTTCCACGCGCCCGACGATGTCGTTCCCCGTGCCGGGCACGCTGATGATCGAGCCGACGGAGAGCGAGTCGAAGGCGGAGCTGGACCGCTTCTGCGACGCCATGATCGCGATCCGCGAGGAGATCCGCGCCGTCGAGGACGGGCGGATCGACCGCCAGAACAACCCGCTGAAGCGCGCTCCCCACACGATGCACGCCGTGACGGCGAGCGAATGGGACCGGCCCTACACCCGCGAGCAGGCGGCCTTCCCGGCGCCCTGGGTGCGCGCCCACAAGTTCTGGCCCTGGGTCGCCCGCATCGACAACACCTACGGCGACCGCAACCTCGTCTGCACCTGCCCGCCCGTCGAGAGCTACTGACCCAACGGGAAAGACACCGCGAATGCACGGAGGACAGGGAGAACAGGGAGAACAGGTATGAAGACTCAGCAGGCTGATTCGGAGCGAGATTCGGCGTGGTAGCTCGATTCCATTGAAGATCGCGCAGTCCAAGCTGACGGCGCATGGGCAGATCTCGGTGCCGGTGGCTGTTCAGCGGCGCCTCGGGATCGGCCCGGGATCCATGCTGGAGTGGCAGGAGGACGGCGACAACGTGGTGGTCAGGAGGGTCGGCCAGCACAACTCTGAGGAGCTTCACCGCGCCCTATTTGGGACTCGTCCCCGGCTACGGACGCTTCGTGAGCTGAAGGCCGGCCTGAAGGCGAGCGTCAGGGAGTCGGCTCGGGGCCGCGTCTTCGGGCGAGGGCGCCGTCGGCCGTGAGGAAGAGGCCGACCATGCTCAGCAGCTTCGCCGCCAGGACCGGCTTGATCAGGTAGAGGTCGCTCCCGGCGTCCTCGCCTTCGGCCATGTCCATCAGGAGCCCCTTGGCGGTCAGGAAGATCACGGGCGTGTCCTTCGTCGCGGGAAGCGCCCGGATCCGCCGGCAGAGGTCGAAGCCCGACATCCCCGGCATCGCCACGTCGAGGATGAACAGGTCGAACGTCGACGACTCGAGATGCGGGAGCGCCGCCTCGCCGGAGGACGCCGTCGTCACGTCGTATCCCCTCTGCAGCAGGATCTGACGGAGGGCGCCGAGCGCCGTGGCGTCGTCGTCGACTGCGAGGATCCTTTTCTTAGGAGGCACAGGGGGCACCTCGACCAGAACGCCGGGAGGGCCGGCACGCCGATCCTACACCAACAAACCCTGACTCGAGGTCAAGAGTTTTGCGCCTTCCCGCGCCCCCGGATGGCCCGGGCGGCTTCCAGTCGAGCCGCCAGGTCCCGCCTCCGCTCCGCGACTCGTCGGACGGTAGTAGCGTCGCCCCGCCAGGGCCTCGGGCAGGCAGTCCATGGCCGAAACGCCGTCGGCCTCGTCGTGGGCGTACCGGTACCCCTTGCCGTAGCCCAGATCCTTCATCAGCCCCGTGGGCGCGTTCCGGATCCAGAGGGGCACGGGGTCGGCGCGGGTCGCGAGGGCGTCCTCGGCCGCCTCGCCGTAGGCCTTGTAGACGGCGTTGCTCTTGGGCGCGGCGGCCAGGTAGACGACCAGCTCCGCCAGGGCCAGTCCTCCCTCCGGCAGCCCGATGAAGTGGACGGCCTGCTGCGCCGCCATGGCCACGACCAGGGCCTGGGGATCGGCGAGGCCCACGTCCTCCGAGGCGAAGCGCACGAGACGACGGGCGACGTAGAGCGGGTCTTCGCCGGCTTCGATCATCCGCGCGAGCCAGTAGAGGCCGGCGTCGGCGTCGGAGTTTCGTATGGACTTGTGGAGGGCGCTGATGATGTTGAAGTGCTCCTCGCCCGCGCGGTCGTAGAGGAGCGCCTTTCGCGCGAAGGCCTGCTTCATCCATTCGAGATCCACCGCTCGCCGGCCGCCGTCGCCCGCCGGGGCCGTGGTCACGGCCATCTCGAGGACGTTCAGGGCGGTCCTCGCGTCGCCGTCGGAAGCGCGAGCGAGGAAGGCGAGCGCGTCCTCGGCCACGTCGGCCGCGGCCGAGGCGAGGCCGTGCTCCGCGTCGGCCAGGGCCCGCTTCAGGATCTCGACGACGTGCGCCTCCGGGAGCGCCTTCAGGACGACGACCCGCGATCGCGACAGGAGCGCGGCGTTCACCTCGAAGGACGGGTTCTCGGTGGTCGCGCCGATGAGGACGATGTCCCCCGACTCGACGTGGGCGAGGAGGGCGTCCTGTTGCGCCTTGTTGAAGCGATGGATCTCGTCGATGAAGACGATGGTCCGGCGTCCGTCGCGCCGCCGCCGATCCGAGGCGTCCTTCAGGATCTCGCGCAGCTCCTTGACGCCCGAGAGGACGGCGCTCATCGCCTCGAAGTGGGCGCGGGTGACTCGCCGGATCGACCTTGGCGAGGGTCGTCTTCCCCGAGCCGGGAGGCCCCCAGAGGATCAGGGAGCGGAGCGCGTCGGTCTCGATGGCACGCCGCAGGGGCGTTCCCAGGCCCAGGGCCTCCTCCTGCCCGCGGATCTCGTCGAGGGTGCGAGGGCGCATGCGATCGGCCAGCGGGGCGTCGGGCCGCTCGGCTTCCAGGGCGTGCTCCTCGGGGAAGAGGGATCCCGACCCGCCGTGGTCGCGCCCCACGGTCACCGTCCGAGGCGCCTCTGGCGCGCCGCCTCGAAGAGCAGGATCCCGGCGGCCACTCCCACGTTCAGGCTCTCGACGCTCCCGCGCATCGGGATCGACACGCGCTGGTCGGTGCCGCGGATGACCGCCTGCGAGAGCCCCGCGCCCTCGTTGCCGAAGAGGAACGCCACGGGCCCGCGCAGATCGGCCTCGTCGTAGCGCACCGACGCCGTGGCGTAGGCGGCCACGGTCCGCACGCCGCGGAGATGGAGCAGGTCGATGGCGTGTTCCGCGCTCAGACCCTCGGTGTGGGGGAGGCGGAAGGCGCTTCCCATGGAGCCGCGGAGGGCCTTCCAGGAGTAGGGATCCACCGTGCCCTCGGTGAGCAGCGCGCCCGTGGCGCCCGCCGCCTCGGCCGTACGGAGCAGGCCGCCCAGGTTGCCGGGATTCTGGATTCCGACCGCGACGACCAGGAGGGGGACGCCCGCGAAGGGGGCCTCCTCGGTGAACGCCGGACGCTCCGCCAACGCCAGGACCCCCTGGCTCGTCTCCGTTTCCGATATCGGCGTCGAGAAGGCGGTCCTCGAGAAGGCGCACCGGAACGCCTCGCTCGTTCAGCGCCCGCAGCAGGGCAGGCCCGCGTGGCGACTCTTGCAGCCGCGTCGCCGCAGCGACCTCCCGAATGGCGATCCCAGCGCGCAGAGCCTCCTCCAGGAGGCGCACGCCCTCGATCAGCGCGAGATCGTCGGCGCCCCGCTCCTTGAGCTGCACCAAGCGCTTGAAGAAGGGGTTGGCGCGGCTGCGGATGACCTCGGTGGCGCCCTCCATGTGAAGGGCGCGATCGTACCACGCGCGCTAGTCGTTCTCGTGCGCCGGCGTGACGGTGAAGGGAACGGAGGCCAGCACTCTGGCGCTGTCGTCGTAGAGAAGACAGGCGACGTAGTCTCCCGGGAGCAGCGGCCAGCCCTCTCCCTCGTTCGTCGAGTCGAGGACCGCCTTTCCATCGATGGCGGTCTCGGTGTGGCTCCACAGGAGCGAGCTCTCCCTCTCGGGGTCCGTCGAGGCCTTGTAGACGCCGACCCAGTCCCAGCGGTTTCCCGGCGCGTTGCGCCACGTGACGACGATCGGCTCGCCCGTGGCGTAGCGGGGCTTGGACACAGCCACCTCGGGCTCGGCGTCCTTCGCCCGAACCCAGAAGGGGAAGGCCGAGAGCGTGCCTCCCGAGGCATCCCGGAGCACGGCGCGGTAGGGTCCCGGCTTCCATCCCGCCGTCTCGAACACACGCGTGCCGTCGCGGGGTGCCGTCTCGTCCGTGGCCAGCTCCGAGATTCGTTCGGGACTGCCCTCGGCAAGGATGGCAAGGCTCTCACCAGGGCGGCCCTGGGCGTGGAAGGACACCGCGAGCTTGTCCCCCGCGGGCACCAGCCGGGGGGCCGCCGTCACGAGGATCGGCGTGGAAGCCGGCGTCACCTTGAACGTGGAAACGACGCCGCGATGGTCCGAAGGCCAGGGTGCGGCGATGCCGATGTCGACCCCGCTCCGGCCGGCCTCACCCACGATTCGGCTCGATTGTGCGATCGCCGGACCCGCCGCGAACAGGAAATCGATACGGTCTTCGGGGTCCTGCGGCCCGGGATTCCACCCCGGCACTTGCGGCCGCCGCGCCCACCAGGTGAGGCCGGGATGGGTCACCGGATCGGGATGGACCTCGCGGTACGAGTCGCGGAAGCCCGCGTTCTCCACCGCCTGGGTCTCTGGCCAGGCGAGCGCGTAGCGCAGCTGCGGCCTCCGCCCCACCATCGTCGCCGTCCAGTCCCTGTGGGAGGGGACGTTGAAGTCCCCCGTGAGGAAGACGGGAACGCCGCGTTGCGCCAGCTCCTGGAGGACCCCGAGCTGCGAGACGATGTGGGGGAGTCGCAGCCGTCTCTCCAGGGCCAGGGCTTCCTCGGGAGTCGCGCCCTTGCCGACCACTTCGGGGCCGTAGGGATCCGACGGGAGATGGACGTTGGCCATCGCCACGACGCGCCCCGGCGACGTCTCGAGGAAGACGTAGATTCCGTTCCCTTCCGGCGGATCGAGGATGGGGTACTTGGAGACGATCTGGAGGCGGGCAGCTGGAGTAGGGCCACCCCAGCGCGGCGGCGAGGTGCCCGACCTGCCCTTCTCCCTCTTCGACGCCCACGACGTCGGCGCCGCTGGCGCGGACCGCTTCGACGACCTTGCCGAAGTCGACGCCGGTGCCGCCGTACTCGACGTTGAAGACCATGACGTTGAGCGCGACGGCGGCTGCGGCGACGGTCGGATGCATCGAGGTCCCCCGATCAGAGGACCCCATGATGCCACCGGATGCCGGCTTCCGTTCTTCGCGGCCCGGGGTTAGGATGTCGCAGCGATGGAGATCATCAAGAAGCGTCTCGACGACGAGATCAAGACGCTCGAATACGAGCTCAAGGTCACCCTCCCCAAGGAGATCCTGAGGGCCCGGGAGCACGGCGACCTCCGCGAGAACGCCGAGTACAAGTCCGCCAAGGAACGCCAGAGCTTCCTGGAGGCTCGCGTGGCCCAGCTCCACCAGCGCCTGGCGGCGCTCTCCCTCGTGAACCTCGACAAGATCCCCCATGACAAGATCGGCCTCGGCTCCACCGTCACCCTCCGCCACACCGGGAACGGCGAGGAGATCGTGTACGAGCTCGTGACGACCGAGGAGTCGGACCCCGCCAAGGGGCGCATCTCGCCCTCGTCCCCGATCGGCAAGTGTCTCCTGAACCACGAACCGGGGGACACCGTCGAGGTGAGGGTCCCGTCGGGGACCAAGGAGTACGAGGTCATCAAGCTCGTCACGATGCACGACCAGATCAAGGACGCGCCCGCCGAGACGTGAGACGGCCCTGGCGCCCGTGACGTCCGAGCGCTTCACGACGGTCCCCATCGACAGGCGACGTCGCCGCCTCCCTCGCCTCGATCCCCGCCGCACCGGGCGTCGGGCAGATCCTGGGCCCCGAGGGGCGCAACCTGATGATCGGGCGCGGCGCCCACCTGCGGCGGTGGGCGGCGTCGCACCTCGGCGCCGGCAAGCCTCCGCGGCCGGGCGTGCGCCCTCCGACGAACCTGGCACCCATCGCGACGGCCGTCGCCTATGCCGAGACGACGTCGGCGTTCCACCAGCGTCTCGTCTACGAGCGGCTCATGGCCCGCTACGTGGCGCCCTCGGCGCGCCGGGACCTCAAGACGCCGGCCTATCTCCACATCGACGACCAGGAGCGCTTCCCGCGCGTGGCCGTCACGGGCATGGCGGGGAATCGCGAGCACCTCTACGGGCCGTTCCGCGATCGTCGCGCGGCCGAGAAGGCCCGGGACCGGATCCACAAGCTCTTCCCCCTCCGCCCCTGCGACTATGCCTTCGAGCCCGATCCCGGCCTCCCGCTCGGCCTCGGCTGCGTCTATGCCCAGGTGCGGAGCTGCGCGGCGCCCTGCCTTGGTCGCGTTTCCGAGGACGCGTACCGCGCCCTGGCGTCGAGCGTCGCCTCCCTGCTGGCCCGCCCGGAGTCCCGCTCTTCCGAGCTTGCCGAAGTCCTTCCACCCTGGATCCTCCCGCTCGGGGACGTCGCCGGCCTCGTCGCCGAGAGGGGGACGAAGGGGCTGGAGCTCTACCCGGTGCGCCAGGGGGCGGTCCTGGAGGAAGGTGGCGCGCTCCAGGAGGGCGACCGGCAGCTCGAGGCCGCGCTCGGGGCGGTCGCCTGGTCGGCCGCCCCGGAATCGCCGCGTGACGACCGCGCCTGGCTCTCGTCGTGGCTTCACACGCCACGCCGGACGGGGGTCTTCCTCGCCGTCGATCTGCCCGTCGTGGTGGCGTCTCTGGCCGACCGGCTGCGTGATAAGTTAGGGCTCCCCGAGGGGCGATGAAAGACTACTCGCCGAAGCGACGAACCGCGCTGGTCCTCACCGGAAGCGGCACCTCGGGCGCGTACCATGCCGGCGTCTTGAAGGCCCTCGACGAGAGCGGCGTGAAGATCGATCTGGTCGTCGGCTCCGGAATCGGATCGATCGCCGCCGCCTTCAGCGCGGTCGCGGGGGGCGCGCGCCTCTACGGACCCGGCGGCTTTTGGGAGGGCGTGGGTTGGAGCTCGTTCTACCGCCTCCGGCCCATCCTCCGGTCGGTCCTCGGCCTGCTCGTTGCGATCCTTGGCGTGTTTCTCGTTCCCGCCACGATCGCCCTCGTCGTCGGCCTGCTGTCGCCGCTGCTGCTCATCGTCTGGCTCGTCTGGTCGCGCGTGCAGGGGACGGTCCCGGTCCTTCCCGCGATGGCGGACGGCGTGCTTCCCACCGTATACGTGGCTGCTCTCGCCATACCGGCGTTCGCCCTGGGCCTTCTCGTCGTGGCCTTCCTCGCGCGGCTCGTCTATCGCGACCGGAAGCGAATGGGAGAGGCCTTCGAGGCGGTGCTCGACGCGCGTCGCGGCTCGGAGCGCCTCTGCCGCGCCCTCTGGGAGGTGTCGCGCGGTCCCGCCGTAAGCGCCGCGCCCCCCTCGGAGACCGAGCTCGGCAAGCGATACGTGGCGCTCGCTTCCGAGAACCTGGGCCAGCCCGGTTTCCGCGAGCTGATCCTCCGCACGGCGGACCTGGAGACCGGGACGGCGCTTCCGTTCGTCCTGTTGCAGGACGGTCCCCGCGCTGCGTTCGGGGCGGCTCGCTCCCGCGGCCTGCGCTCGCGCCTCGACGGCCTCCCCGGCGCGGTGGATCTCCGCACGCCGGGATACGACGTCCTTCTCTTCGACGCGGTGGTGACGGGCCTGCTTCCGCCGCTCGCGGCGCCGGTACGGCGCGTGGCCTTCCCCCGGGGAGGTCTTCATGCGGGCGAGATCCACCGGCTGGCCGATGCCAGCGTCGTCGGCGGATCCGGTCTCTCCGAGGCGCTCGCCGCGGGCGCGGAGCAGGTGATCGTGGTCTCGGGCGTGCCGCAGAACGCCGCCGCCCTGCCCCGCCGCCGCGGCCCCCGCGCCCTGGCCGACGGGATCCTCGCGACCCTCGAGAGGCAGGCGGTGGACGGCGACCTGGACGGAGCCGAGCGCGTCAACCGCATGGTCGAGACCCTCGGCCATCGCACCGACGACGGCGGGCGGGCTTGGCAGGACCCGGCCAACGGGCGCCTCTATCGCGACTTCGGCCTGTACGTGATCCGGCCGGCGACGCGCGCCCTCGGTCCCCTCGAGCTGGACGGCGCCCGGGATCCGGCGAGCGAGGTCCTCGAGACGCCGGCGGACCTGGTCGAGCAGGGCTATCGGGACGCCTACCGCCTCTTCGTGGAGCCCGTCGTGGGAGGCGCGCCGGAGCCTCGTCCCGCGCGCCTCCAGGACGAGGAAGAGGGCCAGGCGATCGGCCTCTGAACCGCGGGGGGACAAACGTGGCAGGCAAGGGGATCGGCACGCGCTCGGTGCACGGCGGTGGGCGGCGAAAGAGCGGCTCCCTCACGACGCCCATCGTCCAGTCGTCGACCTTCACGTTCGAGTCGTCGGCCGAGATGCGGCGCTATCTCGACGGCGATCACGAGCTCTACCTCTACACCCGATACGCGAACCCGACCCTCCATGCGCTGGAATCGGCGCTGGCGGAGCTGGAGGGAGCCGAAGGCGGGTCTCGTCTTCGCTTCGGGAATGGCGGCGATGACGACGGCTCTCCTCTCGCTGGTTCGCGCCGGCGACGAGGTCCTGGCCAGCGCCGCGCTCTACGGCGGCACGACGCGTCTCGTTCGCGAGGTATTGCCGGGCCTCGGCGTTTCGTCCCGCCTCATCCCCGTGTCCGACCTGGCGCGCGTGGGGGAGCTGGCCGGCCCCAAGAGCCGGGTCCTGGTCTTCGAGACGCCGACCAACCCGATCCTGTCCATCGTGGACATCCGAGAGGTCGCCGCCGCGGCGCACGACCGGGGCCTGGCCGTCGTGGTCGACAACACCTTCGCGACGCCCATGCTCCAGCACCCGCTGTCCCTCGGCGCGGACCTGGTGATGCACAGCCTGACGAAAGCGCTGGCCGGCCACAGCGACATCATCGGCGGCGCCCTCGTCGGGTCCCGCGAGTGGATCGACCCGGCTCGGAGCATGCTCAAGGTCCTGGGCGGCTGCATGGACCCTCACGCCGCGGCCCTGGCGATCCGCGGCCTCAAGACGCTGCACCTTCGTGTCGCGCGCCAATGCGAGAGCGCGCTCGCCCTCGCTCGCGGCTTGGAAGGGCACCCGAAGGTGGAACGGGTCCTCTACCCGGGGCTTCGCTCTCACGAAGGCCACGACGTGGCCCGGCGCCAGATGTCCGCGTTCGGCGGGTTGGTGACGCTCGTGCTTCGCGGCGGTCTTCCGGCGGCGGAACGGTTCTACGACCGCCTGGCTCTCGTGGCCCGGGCCGCGAGCCTCGGCGGCGTCGAGTCCCTCATAAGCCTTCCCGTGCACAGCTCTCACCACGGCTACACACCGGAACAACTGGCCGCCGCCGGGATCGACCCCGGAATGGCCCGCATTTCCCTCGGCGTCGAGGATGCCGAAGACGTGTTGGAGGACGTCCGGCAGGCGCTGGCCGGTGTCTAATCATCATCAAGGCGAGGGGTTCCGGGGGTGGGCTCGAACGAAACAGTCCTGACCGTCGGCCTCGTGGCGCTGGGCGTGTATTTCTCGGTCCTGCTCATCCGCGGCTTCGCGGGCTACCTGCGCTTCCAGCGCGTGCGTCCCACGGCCCTCGTCACGTGGCCGGCCCCACGACCGGCGCACTTTCGATTTCTCGTCCTTCTCGGCGTCCTGGCGGCCGCCGTGGCCGCCCTGAACGGCTTCATGCAGCGCCCGTTCCACCATGTGCTTCCGCAGGGACTCATGTCCTTGTACTTCATCCTGATGGTCCCCCTGTCCGGTCGGATCCGGCTCGGTCTCTACCGCGACGGCGTTTGGGCCGACGCCGGGTTCGTGTCCTGGACCCAGATCGGGCGCATGGCCTTCCGCGAGACGCCCGAGATCGTCCTCATCCTCCTGCCCCGACGCGGTTCAGCGTCGTTCCGTCTGCCCGTCCCGGCCGCCGAATACAGCGCGGTCCGCAAGGCCCTCGAGGAGAAGGTCCGCGCCAACGTCCTGCACGTCGAGGCGGGGCTCCTCGGGCTCTGAGCCGGGGCCGACTCCGGGTATGCTTCCGGCGTGATGAGCCGAACGACCGTGACGGTCACCGTGACGCGCCGGCGCGGGCGCGAGCCCGTCGACACGGAGACGCCCGTCCAGAGCCTCGAAGAGCTGTTCGAGATCTGCCGAGGGGCGGCCCCCTCGGAGGGGATACGGGTTTCCCTGAAGAGGGACGACGGTGAGGTCCGCCTGAGCTTCGCAAGCTACATTCGCGCGCCGGGCTCGGGTAAGGCCTAGAGTCCGCGACCTACGAGAGGGGCGATGGCCGGGATTCCGTGTCATGGGCGGGGGAGTGCGTTGACAAGCCTGGAAAGCGGCCCCTATCATCCTGAGACTCGATGACGATCTCGATCTAGGCGCGCACTAGCGAGATCGAAGCGAGACCCCCGGGGGTGACCTCGGGGGTTTCGTGTTTATGGGGGTGATCGTGGCGACGGCGAGTCGGAAGGCGGGGCCGCTGCAGGTCTGGAAGTTCGGCGGGGCGTCGGTGGCCGACGCCGCCGCGATACGCCGCGTGGCCGCGCTCATCCGGCCTCAGCGTGGCCCGTTGGTCGTCGTCGTCTCCGCTCTGTACGGCGTGACCGACGCTCTCCTCGACGGGGCCCATCGCTCGGCCGCCGGGGAAGCCGGCGCGGGCGCCGCCGTGGCGGCGGCGTTCCTGCGGAAGCACCGCGCCGTGATCGAGAGCCTGGTCCCTCGCGGCGCCGCGCGCCGGAGGCTCCTGGCCCAGGCCGACGCCGCGGCCCGGGAGTACCGGGACCTGGCCCGCGCGGTCGGCTCGCTGCGAGACGTGCCGGCCCGCGCGAGCGACATGCTCGTGTCCCGCGGCGAACGCCTCGCCGGCGCCATCGTCACGGCGGTCCTGACGGCGGCGGGTCGCCCGGCCGCGTACGTCGATCCCCTCGACGTGGTCGTCACCGATGGCCACCACGGTGGTGCCGCGCCCGACGTCGCTGCGTCTCGCCGCCGCGCGCTGCGCGTGCTGCGGCCGTTGCTCCGGCGCGGCGTGACGCCGGTCGTCCCCGGCTTTCTCGGCGCCGGCCCCGACGGCAGCCTGACGACCCTCGGCCGCGGCGGGACCGATCTCACGGCCACCCTTCTCGGCCGCTGTCTCGGCGCCCGCCGGGTCGTCCTCTGGAAGGACGTCCCGGGGATCCTCACCGCCGACCCGAAGACCGTCCCCGATGCCCGCCTCATCCCGCAGCTGCATCACCGGGAGGCCGCGGAGGTGGCCTACTACGGCGCGAAGGTGCTGCATCCGCGGGCGCTCATTCCCCTGAGCGGCACGCGCGTGATCCTCGACGTTCGCTCGTTCGTCCACCCGGATCGGCCGGGAACCGAGATCTCGAGCCGGAAGACGCTGGCCCGATACCCGGTGAAGGCGCTGGCGACGGTCGGCCATCAGGCGGTCGTGACGGTGGCGGGGAAGGGGATGGTCGGCGTGCTCGGGGATCGCCGCACGCACGTTCGGCGCGGTTCACGCCGAAGGGCTTTCGGTCTCGACGATCTTCCAGGCCTCGTCGGAAAGCTCCATCGGCTTCACCCTCGCCGAGTCCGAGGCGCCGCGGGCCGTCGCCGCCCTCAAGAAGGCGTTCCGCGAAGAGCTGGCGGCGGGGCTGATCGACAACGTCTCGTCGCGACCGGGTCTCGCCGTGATGGCGGTCGTCGGCGAAGGGATGGCAGGGACCCCCGGCATCGCGGGACGCGTCTTCTCGTCGCTGGCGGGGGCTGGCGTCAACATCATCGCCATCGCCCAGGGGTCGTCCGAGCGCAACATCTCCTTCGCCCTCACGGCCAACGGGACGGCCGAGGCGTCACGGCGGATCCACGACGCGTTCCAGCTCTCCAAGATCGGAGGCGGCGGGGCCGAGGAGGCGCCGCGCCGCGACGTGGTCCTTCTCGGCTTCGGGCGCGTGGGGCGGGCCCTCGCGGACCAGCTCGGGTCCAAGAACGGCTCGGCGGGCGTCCGCGTCGTGGGGCTGCTCGACCGCTCGGGGTACGTCTTCGACCCGAAGGGGCTCTCTCGCGGCCGCCTGCTGCGCCTCGCGAAGGGGAAGGATGCGGGCGCGCTGCTCCGGTCTCTCGGCGGCGGAAAGGCGGCGCCGGCGGCGACGGCCCTGGCCGACATCGCGAGCCACGCCGTCTCTCGGCCCGTCCTCGTGGACGTGACGGCCGAAGAGACGGGTGACCTGTTGCGTTCGGCGCTCGGCCATGGCTTCGACCTCGTCCTCGCCAACAAGAAGCCCCTGGCCGGATCCGCCGAGAGCCACGCCCGGCTCCTCGAGACGGCCCGGGCCAAGGGGCGCCGCATCCTGTTCGAAGCGACTGTCGGCGCCGGTCTGCCCATCCTCGACACGTACCGCAAGCTCGCGGAGAGCGGCGACCGCGTGCTCCGGATCGAGGGGTGTGTCAGCGGGACCCTCGGCTACGTCTTGTCGGCCGTCTCCGAAGGGCGGCCGTTCTCCGAGGCCGTGCGCGAGGCAATGGACCGAGGGTATGCGGAGCCCGATCCGCGCGAGGACCTCTCGGGGCGCGACGTCGCCCGCAAGGGGCTGATCCTGGCGCGCCTCCTCGGCTACAAGGGAGATCCGCCGCCCGCGGAGGACCTGGTGCCGTCGCCCCTGCGCCGCGTGGCGCTCAAGGCATTCATGGCGAAGCTCCCGTCCCTCGACGACGAGTGGCGACGCCGGGTCGAGCGGGCCGCGGCACGCGGCCGTGTCCTCCGCTACGTCGTCGTTGCGACACGATCCACCGTGCGGGCGCGCCTTCTGGCGGTGCCCTCGTCGAGCCCCGCGGGCTCGCTCCGCGGGACGCGCAACCTCATCTCGTTCACGACGCGACGCTATCGCCACGAGCCGCTCGTGGTCATGGGGCCGGGCGCGGGAGCCGAGGTCACCGCCGCGGGCATCCTCAACGACATCCAACAGCTCGCCGCACGATAGGGGTGTAGACTCGTTTTGGTGAGCGCCAGCAAGGCCCAGGCCGCATCCGTCAAGCCCTTCCTCGAGCAGGATCGCCGAGGGCGTCGTCGTGTGCGACGGCGCCATGGGGACGATGCTCTACGCCCGCGGCGTCTTCGTGAACCGCTGTTTCGACGAGCTGAACCTCTCGAGCGCCAACCTCGTGCGCGCCGTCCACGAGGACTACCTCGAGGCCGGCGTCGACGTCATCGAGACCAACACGTTCGGCGCCCACCGCTTCAAGCTCGGGCCCCACGGCTTCGAGAAGCAGGTCGCGCAAGATCAACCGCGAGGGAGCGCGCATCGCCAAGGAGGCGGCGCAAGGGCGCGCCCTCGTCGCCGGCGCCATCGGTCCCCTGGGAAAGCCCCTCGAGCCCTTCGGCAACATCGCCTTTCCCGACGCGGTCGCCGCGTACCGGGAGCAGGCCGAGGGCCTCGTCGACGGGGGCGTCGACCTCTTCATGATCGAGACGATGCCGTCGCTGGAGATGGCCAAGGCGGCGCTCTCCGCGGTGCGATCCGTCTCGGACCTGCCCGTGGCCGTCTCCCTCACGTTCAACGAGGAGGGGACGACGTTCTACGGGGACAAGCCCGAGGACGTCGTCGCCGTTCTCGAGGCGCTCGGCGTTCCGCTGATCGGCGCCAACTGCAGCCAGGGCCCGCAGCCGATGCTCGAGACGGTGAGGCGCATGGCGTCCGCGGCGAAGACGGCCAAGCTGTCGGCGATGCCCAACGCCGGATCGCCCGGCAATGGTCGAGGGGCGCTACGTCTACCTCTGCACGCCGGAGTACATGGCCTCCTACGCGCGGCGCTTCATCGGCGCCGGCGTCACCGTCGTCGGAGGGTGCTGCGGCACGACGCCGGCCCACATCAAGGGACTCGTCCGGTCGGTGCGGATGCTCCAGCCGTCGAGGGAGGCGGTCACGGTCCTGCCCCCGGCTCGCGCCAAGGAAGCGCCCGCGCCCATCCCACGCGAGCAGAAGAGCGCTCTCGCCAAGAAGCTCGGGAAGAAGTTCGTCGTGTCGGTCGAGCTCGATCCGCCCAAGGGCGCCGACGGGACCGGCGTGATCGAGAAGGCCCTCTACTGCAAGGAGAAGGAGGTCGACGCCATCAACGTGGCCGACGGCCCGCGCGCCTCGGCCCGCATGAGCGCCCAGGCCCTGTGCGTCCTGATGCAGGGGCAGGTGGGCATCGACTCCATCCTGCACTACACCTGCCGCGACCGGAACCTCCTCGGCATCCAGTCGGACCTGCTCGGCGCGTACGCCCTCGGGCTTGCGCAACGTCCTGGCCATCACCGGCGACCCGCCCAAGCTCGGGGACTACCCCGACGCCACGGCGGTGTACGACGTGGACTCCATCGGCCTCATCCGGATCATGGACCACCTGAACCACGGCTGCGACCTCGCGGGGAACCTCATCGGCCCGCCCCTCGGGATCCACATCGGCTGCGGCGCCGACCCGAGCAAGCCCGACATGGAGAAGGAAGTGCGGCGGCTGGAGGAGAAGGTGAAGGCCGGAGCCGAGTACATCATGACGCAGCCGGTCTACGACCCGAAGACGGTCGAGCAGTTCCTCGGGATGATCCGCCACCTCAAGACGCCGGTCCTCGTGGGAATCCTTCCGCTGTACTCCCACCGCAACGCCGAGTTCCTCCACAACGAGGTGCCGGGGATGATCATCCCCGCCGACATCCGCGATCGGATGCAGCGCGCCGGCTCCGGCGAGCAGGCCCACGCCGAGGGCGTCCGCGATCGCCCAGGAGGCCCTCGTGGCGGCCAAGGAGCTGGCCCAGGGCGCCTACATCATGCCGCCGTTCAACAAGGTCGACCTGGCCGTGCGGGTCATCGAGATCCTCCAGTAGCGCCCGGGCCGTTCCCGGCGCTGAGGCTACGGGCCTGGCTCCGGCGCGTATTTCGCCCAGTCGATCCGCATCTCCGCGTCCGATGCCGGGAAGTCGGCGGGCCCGCCGGATCCGAACCAGTGCGAGTCGGGATGCCAGACGTTGAAGAGCCAGGCCGCCGGGCGCTGGGGGATGTAGCGTGCGTCCGTGTAGTCCCAGAGAGTGATTTCCCGTCCGGCCAGGACGATGAAGAAGCGCAGGCGCGTCGCGTGCCACTCGAAGCCCATCTCGTAGAACGCTGCCGGGTCTGGGAAGCCGGGATGCGCGAGCTCCGGCGAGCGACCGCGAAGCACGACACCGTACTCGTGATCGGAGGGGGAGTCGAAGTACTCGCCGGTGGCGAGATCCAACGCTCGGGTCCACTTGAGGAACCGCTCGGGGCTCGCCTGATAGTCGGTCCACGTCGTCATCGAAATCACGTTTGGTGTAGCGCACAGGATCTCGATGTCGATCTCGGAGTTGTCGGGGATCCCGTTGCCGTTGGCGTCGCTGCCGTCGTTGAAGTACGTGAAGAACCCGTTCACGACCTCCTCGTTCGGGCGGCAGGCGGCCAGGCGGAGGCGTGCCCGGAAGGTGCCGTAGAGGTGCTGGCGCTTCGAGTCGATCTCCGTGGCGTTGGCCGGGCCCACGCGCTGGTTCCCTGCCAGACCCGGCGCTCCGGCGAACAGGAGGGACGCCACGGCGCCGTCGGCCGCGCGGGCGTCGGCCACCCCGAATGCGACACGGCCTCCCGAGTGGGCGCTCGTCGTCCACTGGCCGTCGTCCCCGCCGAACTGGCTGGACCAGGCGCTGTTGGCGGGTGTTGGAGAGCTGGCCGGAGGGAGCGGCGTCGAAGGCGTCTGCATCGGGGGGGTGTTCGAGCCGCAGGCCGCCAGCAGGCCGGCCAGGAGGCCCAGGGCCGCCCGGCGGCTTCCTCGACAGGGGGGGCGGGTGGTCACGGCTCGGCAGTGTAGCAGTCCGGCCTCGGCCCGGTCTTTGTGATTTATCCCCTTCCCTTCTGATGCATTTGGCCTAGAATGCGAGCCACGTCCTCCTTGGGGGGGTGCGTTGAGGGCTCGCGGGCTGGCGTTCGTTCTCTTGGGGCTCGGCGCTACGGTGGCCGCCGGGGACAAGGAGCCTGCGCTTCCGACGTTCCGGACGGGAGCCGAGGTCGTCAACCTCACCCTCAGCGTTCGCGACCTCCACGGCCAACTGGTGGCGGATCTGGGCCCCGACGACTTCCAGGTCTTCGAGGACGGGCGTCCCCAGACGGTTCAGCTGTTCGCCCCGGCCGTCCAGCCCGGACAGGACGAAGCCCTTGCCCTCGACCTGGGCTTGCTCCTCGACACGAGCGAGAGCATGGCCCGGGAGATCAAGCTCACCCAGGAGGCGGCGTCGCGCTTCCTCGAGGCGATTCCGCGGGCGCGCGACCTGCTCACCGTCTTCTTCGACCAGGACATCCGGATCTCGCGGTACGACAGCGAGCATCAACAGGGTCTCTTCGAGCGCATACTCGACGCGAAACCCTCGGGGAACACCGCCCTCTACGACGCCATCGCCGTCTACCTGTCGCGCGTGGAGGATTCCTCGGGGCGGAAGGTCCTCGTCATCCTGACCGACGGCGAAGACACAACGAGCGCCCTCAGCCTGACCGAGGTGATGGACCTCGTCCGGTCGAGCACGGTGACGATCTACCCGATCGCCTTCTCGGGGGAATATCAGCTCGGGACCAACCGAGCCGTCTCGGCCCGATCGTTCCTGCGATATCTGGCCGACATGACCGGCGGCTCCCTCTTTACGCCGGCCCTGTCGAAAGACCTGTCCGGGATCTACGAGAAGATCCTGGACGAGCTGGCCGCGCAGTATGTCCTGGGCTTCACCTCCGACAACCTGAAGCGCGACGGCAAGCTCCGCAAGCTCCGGGTCGAGGTCAAACGCAAGGACCTCAAGGTCCGCCACCGCCTCGCGTACTACGGTCCCAAGGACCGGTAGGACCTCAGAGCGTTCGCAGGACGCGACAGGGGTTGCCTGCCGCCACGACCCCGGCCGGCAGGTCGCGAACGACCACGCTGCCGGCCCCCACGACCGTACTCGGGCCGATCGTGACCCCGGGGCAGACGATGACGCCGCCGCCGAGCCAGCACCGCGGGCCGATGTTGATGGGCCGACCCAGCTCCGGTCCGGCCAGGCGCACCGCCGCCTCGCGCGGGTGATCAGCCGTGAGGAGCTGCACCTGCGGACCGAGCTGGGCCTGGTCACCGATCGTGATGGGGGCCGGATCGAGGAACACCGCGCCGAAGTTCACGAACACGTGGGAGCCGAGCGAGACCTGCATCCCGTAGTCGCAGTAGAAGGGCGGCTCGATCGTCACGGTCTCGTCCACCTTGCCCAGAAGCTCGCTCAGGATTGCCGCCCGACCCTTGAGGTCGGCCGGATCACTGGCGTTGTAGCGAGCCCACAGCCGGCGCGCCCGCACGCGCTCGTTGACTAGTTCGGGATCATTCGCGAGGTAGAGTTCGCCTCGAACCATCTTCTCGCGTTCGGTCATCGCGGGTTTCTCGGGCGCTCAGCGAGCGCGGGAGCCATCAGTCGGGCAGGCCCAGGAGGCCGGGGACAGAGATATCTTCGTCGAGCTCGGGCCAATGGATGCCGTACCCTCTTCCGGAGAGTTCGTACCGTGTCCGCTGCTCAGGTGTGGCATCGCGCAAGCGGGGGAACCACTCGAGGGGTACCGTCAGCGAGCGGCCATCCTGAAGATGCACGACGAACGTGTCCTCCACGAAATCGATGGACCGGGCGCGGGGCTGGCTAGCGACCAAGGTGCTCATGCCACCGCTCGAGGAATTGGTCTTGGTGTTCAAAGGTTATCTGCCTCAGGCGCCGGATCTCTGATGGATTGAACCCTTCCGAGAAGGCCAGACGTTTCCTTCCCGGATTTCTACCGCCTCCCCATACCCCACGAGGTCCGCGCCCACGGTTGATTGTACTCTCGCCCCCGTTCACGGCCGCAGTCAGCTCGCAGTCGGAGGCTTGCCGGGGAGCAAGTCGGCGACGCGCCGTTCCAGCTCCCGCAGGCGCCTCTGGAGGTCGGGGAGCCTGGCGAAGACGGCGCTCGATTTGAGCCAGCCGCGGTTGTCGATGGCGGGATACCCCGAGACGATCTGGCCCGCCGGCACGTCGCTCGGGATGCCGGTCTGGGCCGTCGCGATGACGCCGTCGCCGATGGTGAGATGTCCGGCCACGCCGACCTGCCCCGCCAGCGTGACACGATTGCCGACGGTCGTGCTGCCGGCGATGCCGACCTGGCCCGCGAGGACCGTGTCGGCGCCGATCGACACCGAGTGGCCGACCTGCACGAGGTTGTCGATCTTGGTCCCTCGCCCGATGCGCGTCTCGCCGAGGGCCGCGCGGTCGATGGCCACGAGGGCGCCGATCTCGACGTCGTCGTCCACCACCACGATCCCGATCTGCGGGATCTTTTCGTATCGTCCCGCGTCGTCCTTCGCGAAGCCGAAGCCGTCGCTTCCGATGACGGCCCCGTTCTGGACGACCACGCGGTTCCCCAGGCGGCAGGCCTCTCGCACCTGGACGCCCGAGTGGAGGACGCAGTCCTCCCCGATCTCGACCCCTGCGTAGATCACCACGTGGGGGTGGAGGGCGGTGCGCGCTCCGATGCGGGCCCCCTTGCCGATCACGGCAAACGCACCGACGTGAGCGCCCGACCCCAGGACCGCGGTCGGGTCCACGACGGCCGACGGGTGGACGCCGGCGTCGGGGCGCGGGGCGGGGTGGAGGGCTCCGACGGCGCGGGCGAACGCCAGGTACGGATTCCGGGTCAGAAGGCTCGGGAGGGGGGTCGGCACGTCGGGAGAGACGATCACGGCGGTGGCCCGGGTGGTCGCGAGGCGGGGCACGTAGCGCGCGTTCGAGACGAACGTGAGGTCGCCGGGCCCGGCGTCGTCGATCCCGCGGACCCGCACGACGTCCACCGACCCGTCGCCGCGCACCTCGCAGCCGAGGCGCGCCGCGAGGTCGCGGAGGATCACCCGGCGGCGGTCCCGGTCCCGGTCACGGGCTTGGAGGGCGGGATGGGCACGGCAGGCTTCGGCTGTGAGCTCGGCGCTGGCGCCGGCACCGCCACCTTCGGCTTCTCTCCGGCGCTCACGGCCCCGTTCATCTGGGCCCCTTCGCGGACCGACAGGATCTTGGCGTCGAAGGTCCCGGTGACCCGCGCCTTCTCGAGCAGGATCAGGCGCTCCGCCACGATCTCGCCCTTGAACTCCCCCGCGATCTCGGCGGTATCGGCCAGCACCTTGGCCTCCACCACGCTGCTTTCCCCGAGGACGAGGCGTCCCTTGATCTCGATGTCCCCCTTGAAGCGACCCAGGATCCGGGCGTCCTTGCCCGCGAGGGTCCCCTCGAACCGGGCATCCGTGTCGATGAGCGTTCCCTTGTCGTCCATCCCGTCCCCCCTGGCAGAGAAGCCCCATTGTAGCCCACCTGGCGCGGGTCCCAGATGGCCGGACCTCCGAGGGCCCCGGGGCCCTGTATCATCCAGGGTCATGCGCGCACGCCCCGAAGAGCCCCGGCTGGCCCCGGCCCCGGCCGATTCGCCGTTCGAGATCGAGAGCGACTTCGTCCCTCGGGGCGACCAGCCCCGCGCCATCGAGGAGCTCGTCACCGGCCTCCGCCGCGGAGACAAGCACCAGGTTCTCCTGGGCGTCACGGGAAGCGGCAAGACCTTCACGATCGCCTCGGTCCTGGCCGAGCTGAACCGCCCGGCCCTCGTCCTGGCCCACAACAAGACCCTGGCGGCCCAGCTCTACCAGGAGTTCAAGGCCTTCTTTCCGCGGAACGCCGTGGAGTACTTCGTCTCCTACTACGACTACTACCAGCCCGAGGCCTACGTCCCCCAATCGGACACCTACATCGAGAAGGAAGCGACCATCAACGAGGAGATCGACCGGCTGCGCCTGTCGGCCACCCGCAGCCTCTTCGAGCGGCGCGACGTCGTCATCGTGGCGTCGGTCTCCTGCATCTACGGCCTGGGCTCGCCCGAGGCCTACTACGGGATGCTCCTGTTCGTCCGCCAGGGAGACACCCTCGACCGGCGCGAGATCCTGTCGAAGCTCGTGGACGCTCGTTACGACCGCAACGACTACGACCTGAAGCGCGGGACGTTCCGCGTTCGGGGCGACGTGATCGAGATCGTTCCCGCCTACGAGGAGACCGGCATCCGCATCGAGCTGTTCGGCGACGAGGTGGAGGCCATCACGTCCTTCGACCCGCTCACGGGGAAGGCCCTGTCGAAGCTGGCGCAGGTGGCGATCTATCCGTCGAGCCACTACGTCACGCCCCGGCCGCGCCTGGTCGACGCGATCCGCTCCATCGAGGAGGAGCTGCCCGGGCGCAAGGCGGCCCTGGAGCGGGAGGGAAAGCTTCTCGAGGCCCAGCGTCTCACCCAGCGGACGATGTTCGACCTGGAGATGCTCCGGGAGACGGGCCACTGCCACGGGATCGAGAACTACTCCCGACACCTCTCGGGGCGCGCGCCCGGAGAGCCGCCGCCGACCCTTCTCGACTACCTGCCGAAGGACTGTCTGATGGTCGTCGACGAGAGCCACCAGAGCATGCCGCAGGTGCGCGGGATGTACCACGGCGACCAGCAGCGCAAGGGCACCCTCGTCGAGTACGGGTTCCGCCTGCCGTCGGCCCTCGACAACCGGCCCCTCAACTTCGAGGAGTTCGAGGCGCGCCTCGGCCAGGTGGTCTACGTCTCGGCCACACCCGGGCCCTACGAGCTCCAGAAGGCGGGAGGCGTCGTGGTCGAGCAGGTCATCCGGCCGACGGGTCTCAAGGACCCGCAGGTGGAGGTCCGGCCGGTCAAGGGGCAGGTGGACGACCTGCTGGCCGAGATCCGGACCCGCGTGGCGCGGGGCGAGCGCGTGCTGGTCACGACCCTGACGAAGCGCATGGCCGAGGACCTGACGGAGTACTACCACGACCTCGGCGTCCGCGTGCAGTACCTGCACTCCGACATCGAGACCCTGGAGCGCGTGCGCATCCTGCGCGACCTGCGCAAGGGGGAGTTCGACGTCCTCGTGGGGATCAACCTCCTGCGCGAAGGGCTGGACCTGCCCGAGGTCTCGCTCGTGGCCATCCTCGACGCCGACAAGGAGGGCTTCCTGCGCTCGGCCGGATCCCTCATCCAGACCATCGGCCGCGCCGCGCGCCACGTGTCGGGGACCGCGATCCTCTACGCCGACAAGGAGACCGACTCCATGAAGACGGCCCTCGGGGAGACGAACCGGCGCCGGGCCATCCAGGAGACCTACAACGCCGAGAACGGCATCACCCCCGAGAGCATCCAGAAGAACATCGGGGACATCCTGTCCTCGGTCTACGAGGCCGACTACGTGGCCGTTCCCGAGGTGGCCGAGGCGCCCGAGGAGCGCTACCGCACGCTCGACGACCTCGACAAGGAGATCAAGGTGCTCGAGAAGCAGATGCGCGAGGCGGCCAAGGCCCTCGAGTTCGAGAAGGCCGGCCAGATCCGCGACCGGATCAAGATCCTGCGGGCCCGGGAGTTCGGCCTCAAATAGGATTGAGGGGACCCGTCGCGTCGGCCGCCCTGGCCGACTCCACGTGGCGCCGCGCCACGTCGATGGCGTGCCCGAACTCCTGGAAGATCCGGAGCCGGCCCTTCCGATTGCGCCATCCGGCCCGCGCCATCGCTCGGAGAGGCTGCCGCTGGACCTCGGCGAGGACCACCTTGATCCCCGCCTCGTTCATCTCGCTGATCAGCGACTCGAGGGCCACGAGGCCTGTCGCGTCGATGGCCGGGACCGCCATCAGGTCGAGGACCACGACGCTCACCCCGCGTCGCTCCGTTCCCTCGATGGTCGAGATTGCTTTCTCGGCGGCGCCGAAGAAGAGGGGTCCGGCCACCTGGTAGAGGAGGACGCCCCGGGGGAGGGGCCGGTCGAGAGCCGGGTGCCCCGAGCCCACGAGGGTGACGCCCGAGACCTCGGCCATTCGCTTCATGAACAGGAGCGACGAGATGACGATGCCGGCGGTCACCGAGACCACCATGTCGAAGAAGACCGTCAGGAAGAAGCAGGTGAGGAGCACCACGATGTCGGCCGCGGGAGCGATCCGCAGCATGCGGACGAAGTGCTTCCGCTCGCTCATGTTCCACGCGACGATCACCAGCAGCGCCGCCAGGGACGCCATGGGCAGGTAGCCGAGGAGCGGAGCGAGGGCCAGGACCGCGGCCAGCACGAAGAGCGCATGAAAGAAGGCGGCGAAGGGGGACCGCGCCCCGGACCGGACGTTGGCGGCCGTGCGAGCGATGGCGCCGGTGGCGGCGATCCCCCCGAAGAACGGGGCCACGATGTTCCCGACGCCCTGGGCCACCAGCTCCGCGTCCGGATCGTGCTTGCCGCCGGTCATCCCGTCGGCCACGACCGCCGAGAGCAGAGACTCGATGGCCCCCAGCATCGCGATGGCGAACGCCGCGGGAACGAGCTGGCGGACGAGGTCGAAGCTCATGACGAGGGGCGCGCCTTCGGGTCCGGGAAGGTGCCATGGCAGCACCGGCATCGGGGGCTGGTGGGGGATGCCGGGCACGAGAACGCCCGAGACAGCGTGGGAGAAGCGACCGTTGATGGTGGCCGCCGCGAAGCCCGGGATGAGGCGCGTCGCCACGAAGGCCGCTACCGCTGCCACCGTGAGGGCGACGAGCGGGGCCGGCACGCGCCGATCGAAGCGTGGCCAGGCGAGGATGATAGCGAGAGTGATCGCGCCGACGGCGAAATCGGTCCAGCGTGCCGAGGGGAGACTCGCCGCCAGGACCTCGAGGCGATCGAGGTAGTGCTCCGGCATCCGTGGAACCGTCAGTCCCAGGAAGTCGCGCACCTGCAGCGTCGCGATGACCACCGCGATGCCCGCGGTGAAGCCCGTCGTCACGGGATGGGGCACGAACTCGATGAGCCGGCCGAAGCCGGCCAGGCCCATCGCGACGAGGAGCAGGCCGGCGATCAGCGTGGCCAGGAGCAGGCCGCCGACGCCGAAACGCGAGGCGATGGGCGCCAGAATCACAACGAACGCCGCCGTGGGCCCGGAGACCTGGACCCTCGAGCCCCCGAGAAGGGCCACGAGCCCGCCGGCGACGATCGCGGTGTAGAGCCCGTGCTGCGGCGGCACGCCCGATGCGATGGCCAACGCCATGGAGAGCGGCAGGGCTACGGTGCCGACGACCACCCCGGCCAACAGATCGGCCCGAAGATCCGCGGAGCCATAGCCGGCTCGCAGGGTCGCCCGCAGGGCGGGCGCTATCGCGATGGCCACCGCCTAGGCCGTCATCGCTGCGCCGCCACCGACGCGGGCGTGATGGCCGACGCCCCCTTGCCGAATGTCGCCCGCAGATAGGTGAGCACGGCAGCCAGGTCGTCGTCGCTGAATGCGGCGAACGGTGGCATGGGGTTCGAGTAGGCGGGCCGCCCCGCCGGAAGCGCGGCCGCCGGGCCCTTGAGCAGGACCCGGACGAGGGTCGCCGGGTCTCCGGCCACGACGGCGCTGCCGACCAGGGGCGGATGCATGTTCGGCACACCCCGCCCGTCGGCCATGTGGCACGCCGCGCACGCCTGCGCGTAGACCTTCGCCCCGCGCGAGTCGTCGGCCGGGGGCGCCTTCGTGGCGGCTGCGGCCTCGGGCGCGGCCGCCGACGGCCCGGCCTCTCCCGTGTAGACGATCCGCCAGACGCGCCCCTTCTCCGAGTCGGCCACGTAGAGGGACCCGTCGGGACCCACGGCCAGGCCGGCCGGACGGAACCGGGCGTCACCGGTGTTCGTGAACTCCTTCCTGCCCGAGAAGCCGTCGGCGAACACCTCGTAGTCGCCGCGGGGCATCCCCTTCTCGTCGAACGGGACGAACGCCACGTTGTACCCCTTCTGGGGCTTCGGCGCCCGGTTCCAGGATCCATGGAAGGCGACGAAAGCTCCGCCGCGGTACCTCGCGGGGAACTGCGAGGCGTCGTAGAAGGTCATCTGCAGCGGCGCCCAATGGGCCGGGAAGGCGATCAGGGGCTCGGGGTACTTCCCCGGCTCGGCCCGCTTCTGGTTGTCGCCGCCGAACTCCGGCGCGACCATCCGGGCCTTCTTCAGGCCGTCGTAGTAGGTGTATGGCCAGCCGAGGTTCGCTCCTTCCGTCAGGATGTGCATCACCTCGGCGGGGAGCTCGGCGTTGTCCTCGTCGGAGTAGTGCTCGGGATCCACGGTGTTCAGCTGGTCGCGGCCCATCTGCACGATGAAGAGGGACTTCGAGACGCCGTTCCACGCGAGGGAGAGGATGTGGCGATGGCCGGTCGAGAAGTGGAAACCGTCGGCCTGGGTCTGGTTCAGCTTGTTCGGGTCGAAGCGCCAAATGCCCCCGTGGGTCTTCAGGAACTCCGTGGCGTCCTGCCCCGTTCCTTTGGCTCCGGCGGAGCGATCGGGATGGCCGAAGGAGTTCGACGGGGAGCCGACCTCCACGTACAGCCGGCCCGCTTCGTCGAAGGCGAAGGACTTCGCCTCGTGCTGGTGCTCGTTGGGCAGCCCCGAGACGATGGTCTCGGGGTTGCCGCGCGGCACCAGCTCGCCCGGCGCCAGGCGATAGCGGTACACGGCGCTGTTCGTCGAGTGGTAGAGCCAGCCGTCCCGCAGCGCGATGCCGGTGCCGCCCCCTGACCCGAACTTTTGCTGCGTCTCGGCCCGGCCGTCGCCGTCCTGGTCGCGCAGGGCGATGATCCCGTCCTTCGAGGTCTTCACGTAGACGTCGCCGTTCGGCGCCACGGTCATGAAGCGAAGGGCCCCGAGGTTGTCGGCCACCACGAGGGCCCGGAAGCCCGGCGGCAGCGTGATGGCGCCGTTGTCGGGATCGGGCTTTGGGAGCGCGGCTTCCGCCGCCGGCACGACGGCGGCCAGCCCCCCGAGCACCAGGAGGGCATCCCGCCCCACCTGCAGCGTGCTTCCGAGCCAGCCTCTCGTCGGTCTCATCAGGACCCTCCCGTTGCGCGAAACGCCAATGATCCCACAAACGCGGGGTTCTCGCGGAGAATGGAGGAGGAGGGCAGCCATGAAGGTGAGAGAGATCATGACGTCCGATGTGGTCGTCGCCTCGGCGGACACCTCGGTCAACACGGCGGCCCAACTCATGGGGAAGGGGAGCATCAGCGGCCTCCCCGTCGTCGATGCGGGCGGCCGCGTCATCGGGATCGTCAGCGAGCTGGACCTGATCGTTCGCAACGCCCGGTTCGAGGGTCCTGCGTTCTTCCAGCTCCTCGACGGTCGCATCCCCCTCGAGACCCCGGCCCACTATCGGAAGCGCCTGAGGCACATGCTGGGGACCGAGGTTCGCGACGTGATGACCGAGGAGGTCGTGAGCGTGGATCCCGACGACGACGTGGAGACCCTCGCGGATCTCATGGTTCGGAAGAGGGTCAATCCCGTTCCGGTGATCGAGGGCGGCCGTCTGGTGGGCATCGTCAGCCGCGCCGACATCATCCGGATGATGGCCCGCGACCTCGCCGACTAGGGAGCTCCGCCGAGGCCGGGTATCCAACGCAAGGCGTTCTCCCGGAAGAGGCGCTTCAGCACCGGCTCGGGCAGGGCCAGGCCTGCGACCGGCCGTCCGCTCTCATCCGTGGCGCGGTCGGTGGCGAAATACGCCCAATCCCGCGCGTACACGCCCTCGAGGCGGCGCGCCAGCTCGGCCGCATCGCGGCCGGGCATCACCTCGAAGTCGGTGCCGTAGAGGACGCGGTCCTGGTAGCGGATCAGGAACGCGCGCACCTTGTCGCGCGGCTGGAGCATCAGGTGGGCGACTCGGCCCGCCGTGTCGACGGCGAGGTTGGGGTAGCGCTCCAACCGCCGAGCGATGTCGTCGACGTCTTCCTCCATGCTGCCGAGATGGCAGCCGACGACGCGGAGGTCCTTGTGCTCCTCGAGCATGCGGTCCCGCGCCACCAGCACCGTCTCCTTGCTCGGCATCCCGGCGCGGCCGTAGACGTGCCAGGCGGGCCGCGTGCTGTAGTAGTCGTAGTCCGGGCTCTTCGGGTCGAGGGGCCGCCAGGCGGCGATGGGCTCGGCGATGTGGGCGTAGAGCGTCTTGCGACGCTTGGCCAACCCCTCGAGGATCGGCGAAAAGGCGCCATCGTCCGGGAGGATGAACGCGCCGTCGGCCGAGCGCAGCTCCATGCCGATGCTCTTGTAGATCTTGACGCCCAGCGCGCCGTCGGCCAGGGCGGCGTCGATCTCGCCGAGGACCCGGGTGGCGAAGCCCGCCTCCGCGAAGCCCGCATCGTCAAAGGTCGCGATCCACGGAAGGCGGCCATGGCTCACCTCGGCCAGGTGACGCGCCATGCGATGCTGCGGCGCCGCCGCCTCGTACCCGGGCTCGTAGCGGTCCACGACGCAGATGTTGACGCCCGTGAGGTTGTCGCGCTCCATGAGCTCGAGGACGGGCATGGCCTCGGCGAAGAAATGGACGTGAGCGTCGATCCTCCCGAGCGCCACCGGCGAGAGCGCCGCGTCGCTTGCGGCCGCGACCACGGCGAGGCCGATGGTCAAGCCCAGCGCTCGCACGTACGCCACCTCCCTCATTCGTCGACCAGCACGGTTCGGCCCGCAAGGTCCCACGCAATCCCCGTGGCGCGACCCTGCCGCGTGAAGCGGATCCGGAGCCTGTCGCCGTCCTTCGACGCCTCCACGGATTCGAGGGGAGCGGCCGCGGCGTCACGAGCCTGCAGGAGCGTCAGCAGGAACGCATCGTTCCCGACGAACGTCGGCCGCAGGACGACGCGCGTCGTCTCCCGGAACGTGAAGGGCTCGGCCTCGGGCTTCGCCACCTTGTGGCGGCCCCACTCGATGGGTCCCGCCGCAGGGATCAGGCGATGGAGGGCGAGGATCGCGTCGCCGAGCCGCGCGTCGAGTCGATCGGTCTCCTCCCGCACCTCCACCGTGGGGTCCAGGTGCAGGAGCCACTCGGCCTCGAGGGGCGCCCGCACGCTGTCGGAAAACACCGACAGCTTCGTGAGGCGCGTCCCGGCGGACATCGGCGCGGCGCGAAACGCGACCCGGCTGCCGTGGCGCAGCGCGACAGGCTCCGACACCGCCGTGAGGTTGTCGTCGCGATCCTCGTTCCGGCTGGTCCAGGAGTGAACCGTGCGGCCGTCCACCCTGAACGAGTAGCGGCCCCCGCCCGGCACGTTGTCGAGATACACCGCCGCGATGCGATAGTTCCCGCCATCGCCGCCGAAGTCGAAGAAGGCCTCGCCCTCCTCGCCCACCACGTACCCGTTGGGCGCATGACGGAGGGCGCCGTTCGTCTGAAGCGCCTCCGGTGCGAAGTCGTGGACGACGCCTTCCTCGCGCAGGGCGAGCTCGTCGGCCACCAGGAGGACGTCGGGTTTCACGAACAGGAGGTGACGCACGAACCGCGTGAGGCCGAGCGCCGGGTGGTACGCGCGCGTCACGTCTCCGACGACGTAGTCATACCGCGGCGTCGTCACCGAGTGGACGATCGTGGGGTTGTGGCCGAATCGGAGGGCCTCCGCCGATCCGAACGCGGCCTGCTCCCCGAGCTGCCCGTGGCCCTTGAAGAGCATCGTGTTGTGGTCTTCGGTGCGCTCCTCCGCCGTGTATCCCGGCGTGATGGCGAGGAAGCGTCCGTGGGAGAAGAGCTGGAACGAGCCGGCGTCGGCGTCCTGGTGCCCCGTGCCGAAGTCGAAGACCGCCGTGGGCGAGAGCGTCCGGCCCAGGAAGGGGCCGCACTTGAAGCCCACGAGCGTGGCGTCCGGGTCGGTCCAGGACGAGCGCATCTGGACCTGGTCGATCTCGGGGAAACGCACGAACGTCGGGAACGTCTCGGGATCCGCGGTTGCAACCGTCGGGTCGTAGCCGAGGAGCATCATCCACCCGCGGCTTCCGAGCCCCGTCGCCCGGAGACCCACCGTCTCGCGAGCCATCCACTGCGCGGCGCCGTCGCGGTGCAGACGCGCGAGGGTGAAGAGATGCTGGGCCGTCGACGTCCAACCACGCCGCGGCGCGTCGCCGAACGTCATGGCCCATTCGTCGGCGCTGCGTCGCGGGAGGAGGCCGTGGAGCAGGTACTCGGGGAAGTGGACGAGCCACGGTTGGTCCGTGTCGTCCCTCCCCAGGAGGTCGCGCTCCAGCAGGGCGTAGAGAAGGAGGTACTCGCCCTCCGTATCCGGCGTAGGCGTACCCCTCGAGAGACGAGCCGTCCTTGGGCAGGATCGAGAACGTCTTCTCGAAGAAGGGTGCGGCGATCGCGAGCCACTCCCGCGCCCGCGGGTCCTCGCGCCAGAGCGCCATCGCCGCGAACGCGAGGGCCGCGGTGTTGGACTGGGAGTGGTTCTGGACGTATTGGTTCCGCCACCAGACGCGCTCCTGCGTGATCCTGCGGCGCTGCGCCTCGGCCTCCCTCCCCAGGCGCCCCGCCACCTGGGAACGCTCGGCGGGGGTGAGGGCGGCGTGGAGCCAGTCGTAGCCGAGGGATAGCCCCACGATGTGGTGGGCCGGGAACCAGGTAGATCAGGTCCTCCTTGGAGCCCCAGGCCTCGTCGGACGCGAGGCGCAGCATGTGCTCCTTGGCCACCGCGAGGAGATCGTCCCGACCCGTCATGAGCCACGCGAAGGCGAGCTCGGGGACGAGGTCGCCGGCGTAGCGCTCGTCCTCGAGCGGCTCCTCGCGCTTCGCCACCGCGACCATGTGGGGCAGGTCCTGGAGGTAGCGCTCCCAGAGGAAGGCGTGGGTCGTGGCCAGGCTGGCTCGCAGCGACCCGACGCGTTTGGCGTCCAGGAGGAGCCTCGGGTGAACGCCGACCAGGGAGTCGACGGGAACGGTATCTGCGGCCTTCGCGAGGGGCGCGGCGAGGGCCAGGCCGATCAGGACCATCGGCCAGCGCCGTCGGCGGATTCTCGCGTCCTCGTGAGCCGTCAAGGCGCGTGGAGTGTGAATAGTCGCGCAACCTCTGTCAAACTCCAGGCAAGACCATCCGGCGTGCGCCTGTCCTGACCGGGGAGGACCTCTTGGAGGAGTTCATCCGTTCCCAGATCAAGGCCTTGGAGACCCGGCCGGGAGCGCGCCCTCCGCGCCCGGCCAGCTGCCTGGTCGTCGAGAAGGTCGCCGAACGATGCGTGGCTACGCAGGTCGGCATCGGCAAGGGAGACCTCCTGGCCTTCGTGGACGGCGGGCCCGCGTCACGCCTCTCGCCCAAGCTCTATGAGCACCGGGCCTCGAAGCGCCTCTACACCTTCCACGCGCCGGCCCGTTCGGAACAGGTCGAGCTGGCCGCGACGGGGATCGAGATCGGCGTCGAGCTGGCCCTGACGAGCGATGCGATCCTTGCGCGGCACAAGCCCGAGCAGGTGGACTTCGAGGCGATGACGACGCTGTGGGGGCGGCGCGACCACGCGCACCTCCTCGAGGTTGCATCCGGCGCCCTGAAGGTCAAGGGGATGGCCTCCACGCCGGCACTCCTCTTCGAGGGCGTCGGCCTCTGGGAGACGGGGCGCTGGGACGAGGGGATGGAGCGCATCGACGTCTACTATCGCCAGTACCGCAAGGACTGGACGATGGACTTCACTTCCATCGCGCTCCACTACTTCGGCCTCGAGTGCCTCAGGCGGCAGCGCCGCGACGAGGGGATCGACGCGCTCCGCAAGGCGTTCGACTACAACGCGCTGGAGCGGACCGCCGATACGCTGGGGGAGCTGACGGGCGTGCGGCCGCCGATGGAGACGCCGAAGTGGCTGGGGAAGGTGTTTCCCGCGGAGTACTCGTTGCCGATTCTCGAGGGCGGTTCGGGAACCGTGGCCCTGCGTCCGACCCTCCACGAGATGGAGCCCGGGAAGCTGCTCGTCGTCTGCCTCCTTGCGAGCTACCGCAGCAACGGTCCCTACGGCGAGTTCCTCCGGCGGTGGCTCAACTACGCGACGTGGTTCCGTCCGTTCCTCCACGGCCTGCACGTCATCACGATGGAGTCGAAGCGCTACCCCGATCGCGAGTGGCACTACAAGCTGGAGGACGAGGCGCGCAGCGCCGGCCTCCCCTTCGCGCTTCTCCTGGACGAGCGGGGCGCAGCGCACCTGCCCCTGTCGCCCGATCGATCGCCGTTGGTCTTTGTCCTGGACCGTACCGGCACGATCCTCCACGAAAGCGAGCTGGGCACGGTGGACCTGTGGAACACCCTCTCGAGGAGTCAGGACAGCGGAGGTGTGCAGTGAGAGAGCTCGTCGTCTTCATGCTGTTGGGCCTTCCAACGGCGTCGTCGGCCGCCGACGCGGGCTACGACATCGTCTTCGCCGGTGCTCGTGTCATCGACGGGACCGGAGCGCCGTGGTTCCTGGCGGACGTTGGCGTGGCCGGCGATCGGATCTCCGCCGTCGGCGATCTCTCGCAAGCAACGGCGAAGCGACGCGTCGACGCGAGCGGCCTCTACGTCGCGCCGGGCTTCATCGACATGCTCGGCCAGTCCGAATACAACGTCCTGGTCGACAACCGGGCCGCCAGCAAGGTCTCCCAGGGGATCACCACGGAGCTCACGGGAGAAGGCAACTCCATCGCTCCCCTGAACGCCCGGATGCTCGCCGACGGCGCCGACGTCTGGAAGCACTACGGCGTGACGCCCGATTTCACCACCCTCGCGGGGTATTGGAAGGCATTCCAGCGCGCGCGACCCGCCATCAACCTGGGGACGTTCGTCGGCGCCGGGGGCGTTCGCGAGATGGTCGTCGGGAACGACAACAAGCCCGCGACGGCCGCCGAGCTCGACGCCATGGAGAAGGCCGTGGCCCAGGCCATGGAGGAGGGGGCGTTCGGCCTCTCCACGTCCCTCATCTACGTCCCGGGCCGATACGCCTCGACCGAGGAGATCATCGCCCTCGCCAAGGTCGCGGCCCGCTACGGCGGCAGCTACATCACCCACCAGCGCGACGAGGGGGACGAGATCGACAAGAGCCTTGACGAGGTGTTCCGCATCGCGCGCGAGGCCAAGATACCGGCGGAGATCTACCACCTGAAGACCGGCCTGAAGGCCAACTTCGGCCGCATGCCCGCGGTTCTCGCTCGGCTCGAGGCCGCGCGGGCGGAAGGCCTCGACGTCTCCGCCGATCAATATCCCTGGACGGCCAGCTCCAACGGCCTCGACGCCGCCCTCCCGGAATGGGTGCGCGAGGGGGGACGGGCGAAGCTCGTCGAGCGCCTCCGTGACCCCGCCCTGCGTGCCCGAACCCGAAAGGACTTCCTGGAGCAGGATCCCTCCTGGACCGACGGCGGCGCGTCCCGGATCCTGATCACCTCGGTCCTCAACCCGGAGCTGAAGAAGTACGAAGGGAAGACCCTCGAGGAGATCGGTAGGGAGGAGGGGAAGGATCCCCTGGACGTGCTGATCGACATCGTCATCGCCGACAAGGGAAACACCGGCCGGATCACCTTCAGCATGAGCGAAGACGACGTGCGCGCGGCGCTACGGCATCCCTTCGTGTCCCTCGGCACCGACTCGGGGGCCTCGGCTGAGGACGGGATCTTCTCCGAGGAGCGCTCTCACCCCCGCGGGCTGGGCCTCGACCGCTCGCATCCTCGGCCACTACGTTCGCGACGAGAGGCTGATGCGTCTCGAGGAGTCCGTTCGCAAGATGACGTCCCTGCCGGCCGCGCGCATGCACCTCGCCGATCGCGGCCTGATCCGCCCCGGGATGGCGGCGGACCTGGTCGTCTTCGACCTCGCCGCCGTCCGCGAACGCTCCACCTACGCGGACCCCAACCACATGAGCGAGGGGTTTCGCTACGTGGCCGTCAACGGCCAGCTCGTCGTCGACGACGGGAAGCTCACGGCCGCGCGGCCGGGCCGGCCGCTCTACGGCCCCGGGTATCGGGGCCGGCGGGTGCCCTAGGGGCGCGCCAGGAACGTGTCCCAGGCGGTACGGGCGATCTTCGCGATGACGCCTTCGCGCGTGGCCACGTCCGCCGGGGAGTCCGACACGAACACCGCGATCGCCATGTGGCGGCCGTCGGGGAGCGTGACGAGGCCGATGTCGTTCGTGGCTCGGGTGAGGCCGCCCGCCGTCCCCGACGTCCCCGTCTTGTGGGCCACGATGGTTCCCTCGGGGAGCAGGCCCTTGATGCGGTGCGGACCCGTGCCTGTTTCGGTCATGAACCGGAGCAAAAGCTCGCGACTGGGCGCTGACAGGCCTCGGCCCTCCTGGAGCGCGCACACCAGATCGACCGCAGCCCGCGGGGTCGCCCAGTTGCGATATTGCACTCGCGGGCCCCGATCCATCTCGCGCTCCGACGTTGCCACGACGACGCCCGTCACCCCGAGGCCTTCGAGGTAGCGGCTGACGCCGCCGCCGCCGCCCGCGAGGCGCAGCAGGACGTCGGAGGCGGAGCCGTCGCTCTCGGAGACCGCGAAGCGGAGCAGCTCCTCCACGCTCATGTCGAAGCCGCCCTCGGGGTGCGCGTCCCGTATCGGGCTACCCCATGAGCGTGGGAGAAGGTCGCCCTTCTCGACGCGAACGACCTTGGTCAGGCTGAGGCGACCTTCGTCCACGTCGCGCAGCACGGCCATGCCGATGGGAAGCTTGTAGACGCTCTGCATGGGGAAGCGGTCGTCCCCGCGGAAGGCCGCCGACTCGCCGGTCTCGACGACGCGGACCGCCGCGCCCACGTGCCCCTCTGGCCGCGGCGGCGATGGTCTCGATCGCCACGGGCAGCTCGGTCGCGGACGCAGCCCGTCCGCGCGGCAATCGCGAGAACCAGGACGAAGAGGCGCCGCACCGTCGGGCGCTGGCACTCGGAGGCCGTCAGGGCTCCGTGGTCACCTGGAGCGTCCTCACGTAGCTCGCCAGAGGCGCGTACTCGTCCTCCTCGATCGAGCCCTCCCACGTGGGCATCTTGATGCCGGGGACCTTGGCGGAGGGGTCCTTGATGTAGGCGATCAGCTCGGCGTCGGTGGGGTACTTCTTCCAGGCGCGACGCAGGTCGTAGAGCCCGATCCCGGTATCTCCGTGGCACGAGTTGCAGGAGTACTTGTAGAAAACCTGCTTGCCCCGCCCCTCGCTCGCGGCGATGGCGATCGGCTGGCGGGCCGGGGCCGTCTTGGCGATCGGCGGCACCGTCTTCAGGAACGCCCAGACCGCGGCGGCCTCGTCGTCGGTCATCTCGACGTACGCCTGCATCGGGTAGACGATCGGCGTGCCGTTCGGACGGAAGCCGCGCTTCAGGGCGCGGACGAACTGCGCCTCGGTCCACGAGCCGATGCCGGTCGTCTTGTCGGGCGTGATGTTGGCCGAGTAGATCGAGTGTCCGCTCGCGTCGAGGAGCATGTTGCTGCCGCCGTAGTAGCCCGGCGACTTCGACGGCTCGAAGTAGTTGTTGGTCTTGAAGTCGGCCGAGTGGCACGCGTAGCAGTCGAGCAGGCCGTCGGCGATGTATCGGCCGAGGGCGACCTTGTCCTGGGTGTCGGGCCCGCTCATGGGCGCCGCCGGATAGGGGAACGGCTTGAAGGCGACGCGAGCCAGGACCTTCGTCAGGAACGTGATCTCGGGGACATGGGTGGGGGTGTCGTTCGCCGCCACCAGGGGATCGTCCGAGCGCAGGAACGCGACGATGGAGAGGATGTCCTCGTCGGAGGCATGGGGGAGCTTCGGCATGTACGGGGGCGCGTAGCGTCCGTCGCGCCTCACGCCCGTGCGGAGCAGGTAAGCGATCTCACCGTCGGTCCAGGAGGCGATGCCCCGGCCGGCGTGGCGCGTGATGTTGGCCGAGTAGATCGTCCCGAACTCGGGCGGGACGTCGGCCATCCGGCGGCCCGAAAGGACCCGCGTCGTGGGGTCGAGGTGGCAACTGACGCACAGCATGTTCGCCAGGCGCGCACCGCGAGCCACGCGTTCGGGGGTGGGCTCGACCTTGAGCTGGAGCGTCGGCTTCGGGTAGTGCGGAAGGCCGCCCAGATGGATGTAGAGCGCCGCGCCGGCCGCGAGCAGCACGACCACGCCCAGGATCCAAGCGATCGCCTTCAGGATCGTCTTCATGCTTTCCCCTTGGCTTGCTGGGCCACCGCCTCCGCGGCGCGTCGCACCGCGTCGGGGTCGCCCAGGTAGTAGTGACGGACAGGCCGCAGTGCGTCGTCCAGCTCGTAGACGAGAGGGATGCCCGTGGGGATGTTCAGCTCCACGATCTCGCTCTCGGGAACGTCGTCGAGGTACTTCACGAGCGCGCGCAGGCTGTTGCCGTGGGCCGCGACCAGGACGCGCTTCCCGGCCTTGATCTCGGGCGCGATCGTCTCGTGCCAGTACGGGAGGAAGCGCGCGACCGTGTCCTTGAGCGACTCCGTGAGGGGCAGGTCATCCGAGGACAAGCCCTTGTAGCGGGGGTCATGGCCGGGATAGCGCGCGTCGGCGGCCGTCAGCGGGGGAGGAGGCGTCGCGTAGCTGCGGCGCCAGATCTTCACCTGCTCCTCGCCGAACTTCGTCGTGGTCTCGGCCTTGTTCAGCCCCTGTAGGTCGCCGTAGTGGCGCTCGTTCAGCCGCCAGTGGCGCACCACCGGCACCCAGAGGAGATCCAGGTCCTCCATGACGATGCCCTGGGTCCGGATGGCTCGCTTCAGCACCGACGTGTAGACCACGTCGAAGGCGTAGCCCCCTTCCCCGAGGAGGCGCGCGGCCTCGTGGGCCTCGGCGACGCCCTTGGGCGTCAGGTCCACGTCGGTCCATCCGGTGAAGCGGTTCTCGAGGTTCCACTGGCTCTCGCCGTGGCGAATGAGCACGACCTTGATCATCGACCGGCCTCCCCGGGCCATCGTCGCCCGGCGCAATCAAACCAGCGTGCCCTCACGAGGTCAAGCCCCCAGAGCGCGGGTGCTAGAATCACCGGTCGTGACCGAGGTCGGCTTCACGTTGGACGAAGCCTTCGCCCATTGCGAGGCGCGGGTTAAGGCCCACTACGAGAACTTCCCCGTGGGGCTCTTCGTTCCCAGGGAGAAGCGGCGCTACGTTCACGCCCTCTACGCCTTCGCCCGCGTGGCCGACGATTTCGCCGACGAGCCCATCTACGAGGGCGTTCGGAAGCAGAAGCTCGACGAGTGGGAGACGCGTCTCCATGCCGCCTATCGTGGAGAGTTCGAGGGCCCGATCTTCGCCGCGCTCTCCGAGACCGTGCGCCGCCTCAAGATCCCCGAGGAGCACCTCCGAGACCTGCTCTCGGCCTTCAAGCAGGACGTGGTCAAGGACCGCTACGAGAGCTGGGACGAGCTACTCGACTACTGCCGTCGCTCCGCCGACCCCGTCGGACGCCTCGTCCTGCTGGTCTTCGGATACGCCGACCCCGAGCTGCTTCCGCTCTCGGACGCGATCTGCACCGCGCTCCAGCTCGCGAACCACTGGCAGGACGTCGCGGTGGACCTCCACAAGGGGCGCATCTACGTCCCCCGCGAGCTGCTGGTTGCCCACGGCGTGCCCGAGTGGGACCTGAACGCGGGCCGTGTCACCGACGGGTTCAGGGCGCTCATGACCGACCTCATCCGGCGTACCCGCGAGCTCTTCTCACTCGGCCGCCCGCTCTGCGACAAGGTCGGGCGCGACCTGCGCTTCGAGATGCGCCTCACCTGGCTCGGCGGCTCGGGGATCCTCGACCGGATCGAGGCCGTGGGCTTCGACGTCTTTCGTCGGCGTCCGAGCTGGGGGATCGCCGGCAAGGCCGGCCTCGCCTGGCGCGCCCTGCGGTGGAAGTAGGTCCGAGAACCCGCTACGCTACGGCCGCTTTGAAGCGGCGCACTGCCCTCGTATCGGTTGCCGTCGCCGGGGGCCTCCTGGCCTGGGCGGCGGCGCAGTTCACCCACGAGCGCTTCGACGCGGTGGCGCTGCTCGTCGCGGCTCTCAGCGTCTACTACCTCGGCGGCCGCTTCTACAGCGCCTATATCGCCGATCGCGTCCTTCACCTCGACGACGCCCGGGTGACGCCGGCCCACCGCCTCCGCGACGATCGGGACACGATGCCGTTCCGGCGCTGGACGCTCTTTGGGATGCACTTCGCCTGGATCGCCGGCCCCGGCCCCCTGATCGGCCCCACGCTCGCGGCGCAGTTCGGCTACCTCCCGGGATTCCTCTGGATCGTCCTGGGGGCCGTGCTGATGGGCGCGGTCCAGGACATGGTGATCCTCGCCTTCTCGACGCGCCGCGACGGGATGAGCCTCGCCCGGATGATCAAGACCGAGGTCGGACCGGTGGCCGGCTTCCTGTCGTCCCTGGCGGTGCTCTTCATCCTCGAGATCCTGCTCGGGGTCCTCGCCCTCTTCGTCGTCAACGCCCTCAAGGGGAGCCCATGGGGGACGTTCACCATCGCCTCGTCCATCCCCATCGCGTTCGTCGTGGGGCTGTACATGACGCGGCTTCGTCCGGGACGCGAAGGCGAGGCCACGGCCATCGGCGTCACGCTGCTGCTCTTCGCCACCGCCGGCGGCCACTGGGTCGCGGGGAACGCCACGCTGTCGTCGTGGTTCACGCGTACCGACACCGAGCTGGCCGTGGCCATCGTCGTCTACGGCTTCCTGGCGGCGGCGCTCCCCGCGTGGATGCTCCTGGCCCCCCGCGACAACATCTCCACGTACCTGAAGGTCGGCACCGTTGCCTTGCTGGCGGTGGGGATCCTCTTCGCGCGCCCCGTGGTGCAGATGCCCGCGGTCACCCGTTTCGTGGACGGCAGCGGGCCGATCTTCGGCGGCGGCGTCTTTCCGTTCTGCTTCATCGTCATCGCCTGCGGGGCGATCTCGGGCTTCCACGCCCTCATCTCGAGCGGGACGACGCCGCGGTTCGTGGACCGCGAGAGCGACATCCGGGTCATCGGGTACGGCGCCATGCTGACCGAGAGCTTCGTGGGCGTGATGTCCCTGATCGCCGCGGTGACGCTCGTCCCGGGCGTCTATCTCGCGATGAACATCCCGCCGCCCCCCGGGGCGAACCGCGACGGCACGCTGCCGCCCGCCGTGGCGACCCAGCTCACGGAGAAGGTCTCGGCCTACGGCCCCGCCTTCCGGATCAGCCCGGGGGAGATGGAGGCCCTGGCCGAGCAGGTGCAGGAGAAGTCCCTGTACAACCGCGCCGGCGGCGGCCCGTCCCTCGCCGTGGGCATGTCGCGCATCTTCTCGAACACGCTGGGCGGGTCGTGGGCCGCCTTCTGGTACCACTTCGCGATCATGTTCGAGGCCGTCTTCATCCTGACCGTCCTGGACTCGGGCACCCGCGTCATTCGATTCGTGGTCCAGGAGCTCTTCGACGACGTCGCGGCGATCCGGGGCGAGGCCCCACACGAGCGACGCATCCCCGTGTGGTTCACGAGCGCACTCGCCGTCGTCGGCTGGGGCCTGATCCTGTCGTGGGGGATCGTCGACCGCGAGGGGGGCACGCGGGCCCTCATCAAGATGTTCGGGACCGCGAACCAGCTCCTGGCGGTCATCGCGCTGACCCTCGCCACCGTCGTGATGCTGAAGAGCTATCGTCGCCACGCCTGGGTCGCGGGCGTTCCGATGGCCGTCGTCAGCGTCGTGGTGTTGACCGCCACGTTCCTCACGATCTTCGCCTCGGACCCGCGCGTCGGGGCGCTCGCCTCCGCGCGAGCCGCGGCCACGGCCCGCGCCACGCAGAATGCCTTCCTGTCGGCGGGGCTGACGGGCGTCCTGGGCGTGCTCGTCGTCGCCGTTCTCGTCGCGGCCGGGCGCACGGTCCTCGCGCGGCCGCCGGCGGGAGGGCGCTGAGGTGCAGCCCCGCGCGGAGAGGCGTGAAACGCACGCCGTCATCCCGAGCGCGCGCGGCCGAGTCCAGCGCGCGAGGGATCTGGTACTCGATCTGCTCCGTGGGCTCTTCGCGTTCCCTGCGAACCGGACGCCGCGGGGATCCAGCTCCGCCGCCGCCGTGGAGGCGCGCTACTCGCGGCCCCGTCGCTGCTGCTGATGGAAACGGCCTCGGACCGCGTCACGCGGCAGAGCCACACGAGCTTCGACTACGCCTTCCGGATCCTGCCGGCCGAGAAGCGCCGCGCCATCCACGCCCTGTACTCGTTCTGCCGCGTGGTGGACGACTGCGCCGACGAGGCCGGGGGCGAAGGCGCCGCCGGCCTCGACCGGTGGCTCGAGGAAGTGGGGCGGTGCTACGCGGGGCAGCCGGCCACCGACATCGGCCGCGACCTCGACGCTGGCCCTGGCGCGCTTCCCGATTCCCCGAAGCGCTCTCGAGGAGATCGTCGCCGGCTGTCGCATGGACCTGACGACCTCGCGCTACGCGACGCTGGCCGATCTGACGGTCTACTGCCGCCGCGTGGCCTCGGCCGTGGGCCTCGCGACCATCGAGATCTTCGGCTACACGAACCCGAAGACCCGCGACTACGCCGTGGAGCTGGGGCTCGCGCTCCAGCTCACCAACATCCTCCGGGACGTCGGCGGCGACGCCGTCCAGGGACGGATCTATCTTCCCCTCGAGGACCTCGCCCGGTTCGGTGTGAGCGAGAGTGCGCTCCTCGCGGCCGCGAAGGGCTCGGCCGCGCGACCCGAAGGTCTGGGCGCGCTCCTCGCCTTCGAGGCCGACCGCGCCCGCGAACACTACGGCCGCGCCCAGCGGCCTGCTGCCGGCCGAGGACCGCCGCTCCATGGTCTCGGCCGAGGTCATGGGAAACATCTATCGCGCGCTCCTCGAGGCGGTGGTGCGGGAGGGATTTCCCCTCGATCGGCGCGTCAGCCTGTCGAAGGCGCGCAAGGCCTGGATCGCCCTTCGGACGGTCGTTCGCGGGACGCTCGCGTGAGGGTGGTCGTCGTCGGCGGAGGCTTCGCGGGGCTGGCGGCCGCCATCGCGCTGCAGGAGCGGCGCCACGAGGTTCTCCTGCTCGAGCGGCGCGGCGTTCTCGGGGGACGCGCGACCTCGTATCGCGACGCCGTCTCGGGGGACGACGTCGACAACGGCACGCACCTCATGATCGGCGCGTACTCGGCCACCCTCGACTTGATTCACGCCGCCCGGGCCGAGGACCTCGTTCTCGCGCAAGACGACCTGCATATCGACTACGTAGACGACAAGGGCAGGTCTTCGCTCGATTGCCCGCGCCTTCCCGCGCCCCTCCACCTCCTGGCAGGCCTTCTCGGCTTGCGCGTGCCCTGGCGCGTTCGCATCGACGCGCTGCGTCTCGGCCTGGCGATCCGGCTCGGTCGCCGCCCCGACGGCATGACGCTGGCCGAGTACTTTCGCCGCACGGGTCAGTCGGCGGAGGCGCGCCGCCTCCTGTGGGACCCGCTGGCCATTGCCATCCTGAACGAGACGCCGGAGCGTGCGGCGGCCGTTCTGTTCTGGAACGTCTACCGCGAGGCATTCCTGGCCAGCTCGAGGGCGTCGCGCCTCGTCTTCCTGCGCCGCGGCTACGGCGTGCTCCAGGAGCGGCTAGGAGCGTACTTCGAGGCGCGGGGCGGACGGCTGCGCCGGCGCGCCCTGGTGGAATCGGTCGAGGTCGACGGCGATCGCGCCGTGGGCGTTCGTTACTCCCAGCGCGCCGAGGCCCGCGAGGACATCCAGCGGGGAAAGCGGGCCGAGACGCGTTAACGTCGAAGCCGACGCCGTGGTCCTTGCCGCTCCGTGGGGCGCGATCGGGAGCCTGCTTCCGGAGTCGCTCCGCTCGGAGCCTCCTTTCGACGGCATCGCCCGTCTCAAGCCATCGCCGATCGTGTCCATCGAGCTGTGGCTCGACCGTGTCGTCGTGGACCGCCCGATGGTCGGCCTGCGCGACAGCGAGGTGGAGTGGGTCTTCGACAAGGGCCGCCTCCACGGGCGCACGGGAGCGCCGCAGCACCTTGCCTTCATCGTCAGCGCCGCCTACCGGAGCACCCCGCGCCCCAACGCCGAGCTCGTCGGCGCCGCGGAGGAGGCACTTCGTCGCTACTTCCCGGCGATGGCGGGAGCCACGGTCACGCGCTCGCTCGTCATGCGCGAGCCCGAAGCCACCTTCGCCTCGGACCCGGCCGCCGAGGCGCTACGACCGGCCAACGCAACACCGATCCGCGGCCTGTTCCTGGCCGGCGACTGGACGAACACGGGCCTCCCCGCGACGATCGAGGGCGCCGTTCGAAGTGGGCGCGCGGCTGCCCAGGCGGTTCAAGAGGCCTGATCAGGCGGAGCGAAGCGACCAGATGACGACGTCCACGCGTCGCGCGAAGTGCAACAGGGGCGGTTCATTCGGCAACGTGATGCCGGCTGCCGAAGTCATCGTATTCGTGGCGATCTCGGCCCTGGCTGGCTGCAGCGGCCACGGGTCGTGATGGACCTCGGCGCGCAAGACCCGCTTCTGCTTGTCCGTGGTATAGAGGCAGTAACGCTCGGTGAGCCAGTGGGTGAGAGAGCCCGGCTCGGCCAGGGTCACGGGGCCGGTGGGCCCATAGCGAGCGCGGAACTCAGCGGCTGCGGCTCCATGATGAGTGCGACGGCTCGAGTACTCGATTGCGTCGCCATCGGCGCGGCAGGTCATGGCCGCGTTCATGTAGGGCAGGTGGAACCAGCGGCGGGCCGCCGCGACGGCGGCCGGGTTCGCAGCGTCCAGGCTGAAGAAGCAGACGCCGGGCTTCCCGCCGACGGTCACGTACGTGCGGACGTTCAGCTCCGCGAACGCCGACAGCCGCGGCACCGGCGGAAGCCACCGTGCCCGGATCCCCGTCATCCGGAACGGCACGACGCCGATCCATGCCTGCCCCTCGAAGGCGTCCAGCTCCAAAGGGGCCGGCACCAGCGGCCGTAGCACGTCGACTGCGATGGGCCAATGCGCGAACAAGAGGTCCTGCCACGATTGCGCCACCATCCAGGAGCGGCGCGGCGGTGGCCAAGGGCGATGCGCGGTGTTCATCGACCGTAGGCGGAATCGTGATCGGGGTGAAGTGAAAGGAGGCGCAGAAAATCGCCGTCCCGATAGGCCACGGCTCGAATTCTTTGGCTGAGGCGGACCGAGTACGCCTTCTCACCGCTGGGTGTTCGGATGTGGGCGATGGCTTCCCACTGGAAACCTGGATGCCGATACAGTGCTCCCCACTCCAGCTGTCGCAGGCGTCGGAGAGCAGCGACGACCTGTTTCAGCTCGGACGCCTCGAGGCTGAAGAAGACGTCTTGGAACTCGGGGCTGTTGAGGTCGAGTCGGATGCGGCTAGCGTAGCTGGGCACGTCGGCGCTTCACCCGCCCTGCCCGCTGCTTGAGCAGGGTATCGACGTTCGTCTCCCGGGGCGCCGTTTCGGCGGCCCACGCGAGCCCTCGTGCGATCCGAGAGCGGTGTGGCTCCTCGAGAGTCCAGAGCTGGCTCTCGGGCACCATGGCGACGGCCGTCAGCACGATGGCGCCGTCCTCCCGGCGCTCGACGCGCAGGGTCTTTCCAGCGAAGCGCTTGCCGAGGGAGATCTGCCCGCTCTTTCCCACGACCTTGATCTCTGCGCCACTGGTCATTGGCATCAGCATCCCCCCTACATGCCATCATGCTATCATGCCAACCTGCCGCACGCCACATGCCGACTCAGAGCCGCCGCTCGACGTCGGGGAAGCTGCGCCAGACCGGAACGCCGCAGAAGTGCTCCCCCTCGGTGCATGTCGGGGTGATGCGGCCGGCCCGGAGGACGCAGGGCGGACCCATGTGGCGCACGAGACGCGGGTGGACGGCGCGGACCTGCTCCAGCTCGTCCATCGACGCCCGGTAGATTTCCTCCTGGGCGTTGAAGCACGTACGCATGACCCACTTGTGGGCGAGATACAGAAGGCTACCGGTCTCGTGGAAGCGCAGGGCCTTGGCGTTGGGGAGGAGGTAGAGCGCCGACTCCAGCGGCACGCCCAGCTCCAGAAGGCGGTTCTTCGCCGCCCAGGCCCGCTCCATCGCCTCGACGTAGATCGCATGCGCTTCGGCGTTTGCCGCAATGAGCGGCGGCGTGACGAAGTCGGGGCGGCACGGTGTCGGTGAACGTCATGAGGGGACGCGAGGCCGGTACCATGCGGTGGCGCTGGTCCTGGCTGTCGGCGGTGTGGGAGAGCCGCTTCAGGAACGTGTAGCTCGAGTGGTGGAGGGCCCTCGTCAGCGGGGAGTGAACCGATAGCTGCAGCGTCTCGAGGCGATAGCGGTTCTGGCCGGGGTCGAGGACCCGGTCGAGGGCCGCCGCGTCGGGGAGCGCCTCGGGGGTCGCGCCCAGGACCGCCCGCACGGCGTCGGCAGTCGTGGCCTCTCCCTGTGCCATGTAGTCCACGAGAGCCGAGGTCCGCCCGCCCAGGCGAGCGTCGAGGGCCGCCGCCAGTGCGTCGCCGTCGCCGTCGACCCTGGGAAGGCGGGTCTCGACGATCTCGTCGTCGTTCATCGGCCCGTCGCCGAGGCGCTCGAAGAACGCCGGGTCCCGCTCCCGCACCTGCCGCACCATCGCCTCGATCACGAGGGCGTTCTCCCGCGGCGTGTCGCCCGTGCGCATCATCCGATGCAGCCGATGGAGGACGATGCCCGAAACCGTGTGGACCATGGAGGTGAAGGCGGCCACGGGGATGACGTAGCGCGCGACCTCGATGGCCTTCTTCTCCGACTCGCGAGCCACCTTCTTCCGCCGTTTCTCCGACGCGTTGGGCGTCAGGTGCCGGAGATCCGAGAGGATGGCGTGGGTATCGCGCTTCAGCAGCTCCGCGAGCGTCCGGTAGGCCTGCCACGCGGCCAGGATCGCGTCCTCGTAGACGCGGCGCGCCTCGGCCGAGAGGCCGTCGGGCACGAACGCCCGCACCTCGCCCAGCTTCACGAAGCGCTGGCTGGATTGCTCGGAGTTGTAGAACGGGTGCGAGTGGAGGAACGACCAGACGAACTGCCGGCTGACGTTCTCGAGGCCGAACTCGAAGTGCGCGTGCTGGAATACCGTGTGGTGCCCGCCGTCGAAGGTCAGGGGGCCGATGCTGTCGCGCTGGGCCTCGGTCACCTCGTCGACGCCGATGACCCGCGGCGAGTAGCACGTGCGAGCCGCCGCCACGGCCGCGTCGTAGGGCCGGGCCGAGGCGCTCCGCAGGGTCACCAGCGGAGGCGCCGTGAGGATCTCCTCGCTCACTCCTCCTCCTCGTCGAGGCGGCGATCCAGCTCTCTCTGGAACGACAGGGTCCGCATCCCCTCCATGCGATCGAGGTAGACGCTCCCGTCCAGGTGATCGCACTCGTGCTGGATGACGCGGGCGAAGAACCCGGAAGCCTCCACGGTGTACGCTTTCCCGGCCCGATCCCGCGCGTCGAGGCGGAGGCGTGTGAAGCGGGGCACCTCGCCTCGCAGGTCGGGAATGGAGAGGCAGCCCTCCCAACCGACGGCGGTCTCGTCCGCCAGCGGCGTGACGACCGGGTTGATCACCACCATGAGCGGGACGGCTGTCTCGGCCCGCTCGTCTTCGGCCGGGACCTCGATGACGGCGAGGCGCAGCCCCGCGTGGACCTGCGGGGCGGCGAGGCCCACGCCGTCGTACTCGTGCATGGTCTCGATCATGTCGTCGATGAGGCGCTGGATGTCGGCCGACCGGATCGCCTTTTCCGCCAGGGGGCTGGCGGCGGCGCGGACGATGGGGTTTCCGATGCGCGCGACCTTCAAGATGGACATGGGATCTTCCGCTGCGTACTCTATCGAAAATGCTTCACGGCGTCCCGCCGAGCGCGGGCGTTGTGCCGGATCAAGGCAATGTTCATCGGCCATCTCGCCGTCGCGTTCGCCGCCAAGAAGATCGAACCGGAGGTCTCGCTGGGAACCACGTTCGCCGCGGCCCAGCTCGCCGACGTGATCTGGCCCGTCTTCGTCCTGGCCGGGATCGAACGCGTCGCGATCGCCCCCGGCGACACCGCCGTCACGCCGCTGCGGTTCGAGAGCTACCCCTACACCCACAGCCTCGTCGCCGGCCTCTTGTGGGCTGTCGCGTTCGGCGGCCTCCACTACCTCTCGCGGGGGAGACCACGCGCGGCCCTGGTCCTCGGCTTGCTCGTCGTGAGCCACTGGGTCCTCGACGTGGCGAGCCATCGGCCGGACATGCCCGTGACCCCCTGGGGTCCCCTCCGCCTCGGCCTGGGCCTCTGGTACTCGCTGCCGGCGACCGTTCTCGTCGAAGGCGCTCTCTTCGCGGCGGGTGTCTGGCTCTACGCGTCGGCCACGCGCGCGCGAGACCGCATCGGGCTCTACGGCTTGGCCGCCCTCGTGGCGTTCCTGGTGGTCCTCTACGCCGCCAACCTGCTGGGCCCGCCGCCCCCGAGCCCTGCGGCCATCGGCTGGGCCGGCATCCTCGGCGCGGCGATCCTCCTCGCCTGGGCGGCGTGGATCGACCGTCACCGCCAGCCGCGCTGAGGGCTGGCTACTTCTCGCAGCGGTAGACGAACGCGGGCGGGAGGTTGCGCCAGACGACGCTCGACCGCGTCACCCTCGAGAACCTCGACTCCAGCAGGCGTCGGAAGCGTTGTCCCGGTGGGAGCCACGCGGCGTGGACGTAGGCGAACGTTGCGAAGCGCCCGCCGGTCGGAAGCGACTCGAGGATCGCGTCCAGGAGGCGTCGTTGAAGGTCCTGCGTGAAGGCCGCGAACGGGAGGCCGCTCAGGATGCAGTCGGCGTGGGTCCGCCCCCGGGCGCGCAGGTGATCCGGGAGGCGCTCCGCCGAGTCGTTGACGATCTCGATCTGGGCGAATCGCCCTACGAGCTCGGCCGCGAGGCGCGGGTTGAGCTCGAGGGCGAGGACAACCGCGTCGGGCCGGGCCCTCTGGGCGATGAGGCGTGTGAATGGACCCGTTCCGGGGCCCAGCTCCACGACCGTTTCGGCCTCGGCCAGCCCCATGTTCTCCACAAGACTCTCGGCGAGCCAGGGGGAGCTGGGAGCCACGGTCCCGGTGTGAACCGGCTGCCGCACGAACTCGCCCAGGATCCGGATGTGGTCCCGGACAGCCGACGGTGGTGGCACGAAGTTGAGGATGGCTGAAAAGGCCGTGGTCCGCAACCGGACGCTCGGCCGCCAGGGCCGACGCTACGGAAGCGCCTCCGCCTCGGGGCCCATCTCGGCCGCCGCCCGCCGGAGGAGGGGAATGACCGCGGCGTAGAGAGCCAGCGCCACGAACGGGGCGACCACGCTCCATCCCAGGATCCCGTGGACGCCCGTCCACCCGAAGCGCGAAAAGAAGGCGCCCGGATGGGCCCGGAAGCTGCGCGCGAGCTCGGCGGGGGAGAACGGAACGGGCTCGGCGCCGACCAGCCATTCGCCCAGCCGCACGAACAGCAGGATGCCGCCCACCTGGAGCGGGGACATCAGGTAGTTCACCACCTGGATGGCCACCTGGTTGAGGCGCATGGCAGACGCGGCAGCGACGCAGAGCAGCGTCGTCGCCCCCATGATGGGGAAGAGTCCGCAGACGACGCCCAGGGCGATGCTCAGGGCGACCTTCTCCGGGGTGATCCCCTGCTTCAGGAGGGCCAGGAACGGCCCCACCAGATGGCGTCTCAGGAAGGTCTCGGCCATGTCAGCGCACCCTCGCAACCGAGGTTGCGTTCACGGATATTCCGGCAAGCGGCGCCTTCAGGACCGTGATCATGGGATCTCCCGCCGGCCCGGAGCCGCGAGCCGGCATGGAACGGACTCCTTCATTTTACGGCCGGACCGACTTTTCGGATGTGTCCTGCGTCCTATCTTTGGAAGGAAGTACAGTAAACAGGAGGAGGCTCATCGATGTCACGCTCGTTCAGCTTCGCACTGGGGGGGGCGGCCCTGCTGGCCGCCGCGGTGTCCGTTGCCTCGCCCGCCGCCAAGGCCGAGGAGAAGGAGAAGGACGTTCGGATCGTCAAGATCATTGGCGGCGGGCCTCGTCTGGGAGCCACCGTCGAGGAGGCGGAGCCCCCAGCCCACGGCGCGCTGGTGAAGGGCGTCCAGGATGGAACCCCGGCCGCCAAGGCCGGGCTCAAGTCGGGGGACGTGATCGTCAAGTTCGACGGTGAAGGCGTCCGGAGCACCGCCCAGCTCCGCCGCCTCGTGGCAGAGACGCCCGTGGGGCGCCCGGTGAGCATCGAGGTGAACCGCGGCTCCGGCAAGGAAACCCTGACCGCGACGCTGGAGCGTGGCAGGGGCTCCCGCATGGACGTCGACGGCGACGGACCCTGGGCCGACATGCTTCCCCCCCAGCCGCCGGAGCCGCCCGAAGCGCCCGAGCCGCCCGAGATGCCGAGCTTCTCCTTCCACGGCCATCGCGGCCCCGCCGGCGGGCCCCGCAAGCTGGGGATCCGCTTCCAGGAGATCTCGGGGCAGCTCGCCCAGTACTTCCACCTCTCGTCGGAGGAGGGGATCCTGGTGGTCCACGTGGACGGCGACAGCCCCGCCGCCAAGGCCGGGATCAAGGCGGGCGACGTCGTCCTCAAGATCGACGGCAAGAACGTGGCCGACGAGGAGGACCTCCGTCGCGCCGTCGACGGCCTCGAGGCCGGGAAGGAGGCGTCGATGACCGTTCAGCGTGACGGAACGCCCCTCGACCTCAAGGTCACCGTCGTCGGCGTGAAGCACGAGCGGCGCGAGACCACCTAGCGGGCGGCCGCGGTCCCCCTCGGGGTATGCTGGCGCACCTGCATACCTCGAGGAGGATCGCATGCGCTACCGACCTGCCGGTCTCGCCGCCGCAGTCCTGTTCCTGACGACCGCGAGCCTCGCCCAGGCCCAGGTCTGGCCCCGTGAGAAGGCCGAGACCTGGTATGCGGCGCAACCGTGGCTCGTCGGCAGCAACTACATCCCTTCGACGGCCATCAATCAGCTCGAGATGTGGCAGGCCGACACGTTCGATTCCAAGCGGATCGACGAGGAGCTGGGGTGGGCCGAGGGCCTCGGGATGAACACCATGCGGGTGTTCCTCCACGACCTGCCCTGGCAGCAGGACGCCGAGGGATTCCGCCGCCGCCTCGACCAGTTCCTGGGCCTCGCCCAGAAGCATCATGTCCGGCCCCTGCTCGTGCTGTTCGACTCGTGCTGGGACCCGGCGCCCGTCCTCGGGAAGCAGCGCGCGCCGAGACCGGGTGTCCACAACTCGGGCTGGGTCCAGAGCCCGGGGCGAAAGGCGCTCGCCGATGCCTCGGAGCACGCTCGCCTCGAGGCCTACGTGCGGGGCATCGTGGCGGCGTTCGCCACCGACGACCGCATCCTCGGGTGGGACGTCTGGAACGAGCCCGACAACCTGAACGACTCGTCCTACGCCGATCCGAAGGAGAAGCTCGAACAGGTACGGGTCCTTTTGGCCAAGGTGTTCGAGTGGTCGCGCTCCGCGCATCCGACGCAGTTCCTCACGAGCGGCGTGTGGAAAGGGGACTATTCCTCGGCCGACAAGCTCGATCCGATCCAGAGGATCCAGCTCGAGTCGTCCGACGTCATCTCGTTCCACAGCTACGACCCTGCATCGGAGTTCGAGCGCCGCGTCGGGTGGCTGCGACGGTACGGCCGGCCGGTGATCTGCACCGAGTACATGGCGCGCCCCCGCGGCAGCACCTTCCAGGCCATCCTGCCGATCGCCAAGAAGGAGCACGTCGCCGCCTACAACTGGGGCTTCGTCGCCGGCAAGAGCCAGACGAATCTCCCCTGGGATTCCTGGCAGCACCCCTACGTCGACCGCCAGCCCGACGTCTGGTTCCACGACATCTTCCAGACCGACGGCAAGCCCTACCGCGCCGAGGAAGCCCAGACCATCCGCGACCTGACGGGCCGAGGGCGATAGCGGTCCACCACGCCTGACATGCAGCCGCAGCTCACGAGGGGCATGTGACCTGGCTCAAGGACCCCGGTGTGCCGGGATACGCGATGGTCAAGCCCCTGGGTGTGAACGGCGCTCAGGTCTATCTTGCCCTCCAGCTGGCGACCGGCGCACAGGTTGTCGTCAAGTTGTGGTCCGGATGGGCGTCAGACCATCCGCGACGAGAAGCGGCTGCCGTGCGCCTTCGTCACCCGAACATCGTTGCCGTGCTCGAAGCTGGCCAGACCCAGGAGGGCCCATTCTCGGTCTTCGAGTGGTTGCCGAACGCCTTGTCCGTGGCGATCAAGCTCCAACAAGGAGGGACGCACGCGATAGAGGCCATCAGGATCGCCGAGGCGGTCGCGCGCGCGTTGGACCATGCGCGCGCGCAGGGAATGCGTCTTGGCGTACTGCGCCCAGGCGACGTCGTGCTCACCGAGACCGGTGTCCCTAAGGTCCTTCCTGTGTTCGTTGAGGATGGATCGCCGAGCACGAGCCTCGCAGACGACCTTCATCGCATAGGAGTGCTGATCGGCGCCATGGTGGAGGGCCAGGCGTCTGCCGGCTCCTGGAACGCTCTGCGCACGATAGGAAGCAGGTGCCTTGGTGCGAGTTCTGACCCGCCGCTGGCATCGCTCACCCTCCTTATGGAGGGGCTCGAGGAGATCGATACGAGTGCCGGTCAGGAACCCCCGAGCGGGCCCACCAGAGTCTGAGCTAGACGCATGACCGAACAAGCAGCCGCACACACTGGTCCGGGTCGAGGGCGGCCGTACAATTCGTATCTCAATGCGCGAGAGACGACGCGAGCCACCGAGCACGAGCGCCGGGATCCAGCAATGTGGGCCGTCAGCCTTTTTTGCCTGATGGGCGCTCGGGCTTCCGCCGACGCGCCCGCCTCCGCGTCGCTGGGACCCTTGATCGAACGGGCCCTTCACACCTCCGGCCGCGAACAGGCTCGGGCCATCGAGGACATCGGTCAGCTGGGGCCGGATGCCAAGCCTGCCACCCCGCTGCTGCTCTCCTTCCTTTCGAGCCGCGACCCCGAGGTGAGACTCAGCTCCGCGGCGGCGCTGGGGAACGTCGGCCCGGTCGCCCGCGACGCCGTGCCGCGGCTCGTCGTGGCGTTGCGCGACCCCGTGATTCGAGTTCGCGTCTATGCCGCCCTGGCTCTTTCCCAGATGGCGTCAGTTGCCCAGCGAGCGGCCCCGGCCCTGATCGCCGTCATGCGCCTTGCACCAACGGACGTCGAGACCCGCGCTCTTCACAACAACGCCGTCTACGCGCTTCGCCTGATTCGGCCGTCCCGAACGAATGTGTCGCCCTTGTGCGACGCGCTCACCGACTCCAGCCCCCAGGTTCGCTACAGCGCCGCGGTCGTCCTCGCCGCAATGGGCTCCGAGGCCTCGGGCGCCCGCTCGGCGCTCCAGCGGGCTCTCGCCGATCCGAACCCGATGGTTCACGACGCGGCACAGCGGGCGCTTGGCGCCATTGCAGGACAATAGGGGCGCACGCTGGGTTCGCCAGGTCGTGAAGATCAGCGTGGTCGAGGCCGCCCGGTGGTGACGGTGAGCATGCAGCCGCCGCACAGGGACCAAACCCGCGTGCGGCGCTGGGCCTAGGGGGTCTCGTGAGCCCCTGGTTCGGGAAGGCCATCATCCTGGCCGGCAGCATCGCGATCGTGGCGATCCGGGCCCCCCATGGGCACCGGAGTCGCGGGGTGAAGGTCGCGAGGAGCCACAAGGGCCGATTGGAGACTGCCCTTCTGACGCTGGCCTGGGTCTCCTTCTTCTTGCCTCTCGTTTGGGTCGCGGTCCCGGTCTTTGCCCTCGCCGACTACACCCTTCGCCCCGCGCCATTCCTGGCGGGCGTCGTGTGCCTTGCCGTGGGGCTATGGCTCTTCGCCAGGTCGCACGCGGATCTGGGAACCAACTGGTCCGTCACGCTCGAGGTGCGGGAAGGGCATCGGTTGGTCACCCAGGGCATCTACCGCATGGTGCGTCACCCGATGTACTCGGCTCTCCTGCTCTACGCCCTCGGCCAGGCCCTCGTGGTTCCCAACTGGATCGTGGGACCCTTCTACGCTGTCGTCATGTCGCTGCTCTTCGCCTTCCGGGTCGGCCCCGAGGAGCGCATGATGCGCGAGGAGTTCGGGAAGGACTACGAGACCTACATGGAGCGGACCAAGCGTCTCGTTCCGGGCCTCTGGTGAAAGCGAGGGTGCCCAACCACTGAGCGACCTGATGGCCCAGTGAGCGAGCACGGTCGGGGTGCCTTCGTCCCGTAGATCCATCAAGACACTGATTGCACGGCGGTTTGACCCGGGCCGCCCTGTCGCTCGGCACGGGCATCGTTAGTGCAGGTACCCCCTTCGCAAGGGGGGTGCAATGCGGAGCCTAATGCTGGTCTTGCTGATCTCGGGGAGCATGGCGTGGGCGGAGGAGCCACTGGCGCCAGGACTGCCGCTGGCGGTTGGCACCAAGGTGCGGGTCAGAGCTGCCGCGTCCGGCGAACCGCTGGTGGGATGGGTGACCGGGGTGGACGAGCAGGACCTGACGCTCTCGGTGCGCGAGAGTGCGCCGATGAATATCCCTCGCGATTCCATTTCGGTGGCTGAGATGAGCGTCGGACGGCGGGGCCACGCCCTGCAGGGTCTGCTGATCGGGGCAGCGTTGGGGGCGGCCGTGGGTCTAGCCGTACCGGTCGATCCGGTCCTGTGCAAGTCCGACCCCGGGTATGCCTGTTCGCGCGGCGAGATCCTTCCGGTGATGATCGTCGCCGATGCCGGTGCGGGCGCCTTGATCGGCCACTTCATCAAGTCCGATCGCTGGGCGCGCGTCGAGGTGGCTGCGGGCGTCGCCCAGGGGCGCCCACGGATCGGCCTTGCGCTCGGGCTTCGCTTCTGAAGGCGCCGAGAAGGGATGAGGCGGGCGTGACCGGGTCCGCTCGGTCACGCCCGGTAGGCTTACCTGGCGTTGGCGGCTTCCGCCGCCTCCTTCAGTTCGTTGCTGGCCTGTTCGAGGAGTTCCTTCGCCTTCTTGGCATGGCCCTTCATGTCGAACTCATTGGCCTGTTGGGCGAGGCTGATCTTTTCGAAGGCCTCGCCGCAGAGCCTCTGGGCAGCGGCGAGATTCGGGTGCTTGCTCGAGCTGACGTTGTGAGCGGGCTTCTGGGCAAAAGCGAGTCCGGCCAACAGCAGGCAGCCTGCGGCAACGGCAATCATCTTCTTCATGAACAATGACCTCCACATAGAGAGCGAATCGTAGCGCACGGGGAACGTCTCGGGAGCCCCACTCAGGCCGACGGACGCCCGGTGTAGCATTTCGGGGTTGGGGAGGCAGAGGATGGCGGGGTCTCCGGAGAGGCAGGTCGCCGGTTTCATCGCCAAGTACAGTCCCCGGGTGGCGCGCGTGGCCCGACAGGCGCGCGGGAAGATCCGGAAGCTCCTCCCCGGAGCGGTCGAGCTCGTGTACGACAACTACAACGCCGTCGCGCTCGCCTTCGGGCCGACGGAGCGATCGTCGGAGCTGATCCTTTCCATCGCGCTCTACCCGCGCTGGGTCAGTCTGTTCTTCACGCGGGGGGCCGAGCTGGACGACCCTCGGGGCCTCCTTCGTGGATCCGGCAACAGGATGCGGCACATCGTCCTGGAGAGCGCGGCGACGCTGGACCGCGCGCCGGTGCGCGCGCTCGTCCGGGAGGCGGTGGCCACTCATCCCAAGCCGCTGGCTCGGGGGCGCGGGCGGACTATCATTCGGTCGGTGTCGGTCCGGCAGCGGCCCCGGAGGCCGGCGCCCGCGACGAAGCCGGCCCGGAAACGCTGAGGCTCGACCATGAACGTCCTCGACGCCATCGGAAACACGTCGATCGTGCGCCTCCAGAAGGTGGTTCCCCCGAACAGCGCCGCGATCTTCGCGAAGCTCGAGTGGGAGAACCCGACCGGCAGCATGAAGGACCGGATGGCGCTGGCCGTGATCGCGCGGGCCGAGGCGGACGGCCGGCTGAAGCCCGGAGACACCGTCGTGGAGTACACGGGCGGCAGCACCGGAGCATCGTTGGCCCTGGTGTGCGCCGCCAAGGGCTACCGTCTCAAGATCGTCACCTCGGACGCATTCAGCCGCGAGAAGCGGGATCACATGGCGGCGCTGGGCGCGGAGCTGACCCTCGTCCCAAGCGAGGGCGGTCTCACGACGAAGAAGCTGATCCTGGACATGATCGAGGCGGCTCGGGAGCTGAGCCAGAAGCCTCACACCTACTGGATCGACCAGCTCAACAACCACGACAGCATCGCGGGTTACCGCTCCCTGGGCGAGGAGATCTGGAGCCAGACGAAGGGCGAGATCGACGCGTTCGTCCATTCGGCTGGCGCGGCGGCTTCCTCTCGCGGCGTGGCCACCGTGTTGAAGGGGCACAAACCGAGCGTCAAGCTCGTCGTGGTCGAACCGGCCGAGTCCTCGGTCCTGCTCGGAGGTCAGGCGGGGGCGCACAAGATCGAAGGTACCGGCATCGGCCGCACGCCTCCGCTCTTCGAGCCCACCATCGTGGACGCCGTCGAAGCGGTCAGCTCCTCGGACGCGGAAGGCATGGCGCGACGCCTGGCGAGGGAAGAGGCCCTCTTCGCGGGGACCTCCTCCGGAGCGAACGTCGTTGCCGCGATTCGGGTCGCCGAGCGACTCGGGCCCGACGCGAAGGTGGTCACGCTGATGGTCGATTCGGGCCTCAAGTACCTGAGCACCGACGTGTATCGAAGCCGATAAGGCAACACCCAAGGGTCATGGAGTGATGGACACCTCGCTGGTCTTCAGCGCCCTCTACGCCGGAGCGGCGGTGGTGTTTCTCCTGCTCATCGTCGTGGAAGGCAGGGCGGCGGCGAACGAGCCAGAGCACGCGGAAGGAGACCTCCCGCAGTTGGAATCGCCACAGGTCCCAGGCCGGAAGACGGAAGGTGGGCGCTGAGCGCGCTCTGTGACCGTGCCTGGTACTGGAATGTCACCCCGGAGGAACGGCAAGCGGCCTATCCGTGCGACCGCTATCTCGCGACGTCGCACCGGGGTCTCCTTCGAGCCATCGACGTCGACGCTCCCAGCGGCGTCGTGTTTCGCTGGCTGTGTCAGCTCAAGGTCGCGCCCTACAGCTACGACTGGATCGACAACCTGGGCCGCCGCAGCCCGCGGGACCTCACGCCCGGGGTGGAACGATTGGAGGTCGGGCAGCCGTTCCTCATTGGGCACATCGTGGAATTCGAACAGGACCGCCACATCACGAGCCTCGTCCGGGACGGCCTCGTGCCGGTCTTCGGGCCACTGGCGATCACGTACGAGGTTCGGCCCCGGGGGCCGGCGTCCTCTCGGCTGGTCGTGAAGCTCGCAGCGGGGGCGTCGAACGCATGGGAGCGGGCGCGGCGGACGGCCCTGGCCTGGGGCGATCTCGTCATGATGCGGAAGCAGCTGCTGACGCTCAAGGCGTTGGCAGAAGGAGCGGGCTGGAAACGGAGCCGCGGGCTCAGCTGACGCCCGGTGCCTCCGCGCCGTCCGTGAGGCCGAGGACCAGGAGGGTGCCGCCGGCCACCAGGGCGGGTGCGACCAGGAATGCGGCGCAGGGCATGAAGAGGCAGACGAGGCTCGCGAACCCCAGCCCCAGGCTCTCCGGCCGATAGGTTCGGTGCCACGCGCGCCGGGCGGCGAAGTCGAGGCCGCGACGCGCCAGGGACGCGTCGGTGCTCTGGAACGCCAGGGCATGGGCGGCCCAGAGCCACGAGAGCGCAGGCCCGAGGATCGGAAGGAAGCCGACGAGAAGGATCCCCGGCACCCGCACGGCGAAGTACGCCGCGCTGCGGAGCGACTGCGCGATCTCCCAGCGAAGCGTCGCCGAGGATCCCGCCGGCGCTCGCCCAGACTCCGCCTCGACCTGGCGCGAGAGCTGCTCCAGCACGGGTGCGGACAGGACCAGGGCGCAGCCGAGCCCCAGGATCGCGCCCGCCGCGAGCGTCGCCATCCAGAGGACGATGGCCACGATCAGCCCCAGCCAGTCAGGGAGTCCGGCGGAGCGTCGTTCGAGCGCCCCGGTTGTCGTGGGTCCGACGTAGAGGCCGAGCACGACTCCCGCGACGACCAGGACGGCGCACAGCAGGGCGGGGAGCGCGGCGAACGTCCAAAGCCGTGGACGCCGGGCCAGGAACCAGACGGCCCCCGGGATGTGCCACGCCCCCGCGGCCGCGCGTCGGACCAGTCCCGGAGCATCCAACCGGCTGGGCATCCGCGACGAGCTTATACCAGTGTTTGACACCCCGCCGCGCCGTCGTGGGACAATGCGCCGCCATGCGCGACGTCATCGCCGTGATACTGGGCGGAGGACGAGGAAGCCGGCTCTTCCCGCTGACCCTGCAGAGGTCGAAGCCCGCCGTGCCGATCGGGGGCAAGTACCGTCTCATCGATATCCCGATCAGCAACTGCATCAACTCCAACGTCCGGCGCATCTTCGTGCTGACCCAGTACAACTCCGAGAGCCTGAACGGCCACCTCAACAGCACCTACAAGTTCGACATCTTCTCGTCGGGGTTCGTGTCGCTCCTGGCCGCGGAGCAGACCGAGGAGAGCCCCGACTGGTTCCAGGGCACCGCCGACGCCGTCCGCCAGAGCCTGCGCCACCTGCGGTCCCATCGGTGCCGAGAGGTCCTGATTCTCTCGGGAGACCAGCTCTACCAGATGGACTACCGGAAGATGCTGGAGACGCATCGCCGGAACGTCGCGGACGTCACGATCGCCGTCCTCCCGGTGACGCGCGAGCAGGCGTCGGGCCTCGGCATCCTCAAGGTGAACCGCCAGGGCCGCATCGTGCACTTCGAGGAGAAGCCCGGCCCCGATCGCCTCCCCGAGCTCGTGTCGGAGATGCCGAACCTGGGGCAGACGCTCCTCGCGTCGATGGGGATCTACATCTTCGGCCGCGAGGCGCTCGAGAAGGCCCTGGCGGACCCGAAGCCCGTGGACTTCGGGAAGAGCATCATTCCCGACGCCGTGCCCAACATGCGCGTCCATGCCCACATCCAACGGGGATACTGGGAGGACGTGGGGACGATCCGGTCCTACTACCAGGCCAACCTCGCCCTCACGCAGTCGGTTCCGCCCTTCGACTTCTACGACGCGTCGCGCCCCGTCTACACGAACCCGCGCTTCCTGCCGGCGACCAAGGTGGAGCACTGCACCGTGAAGGACGCCCTCGTCTCGGAAGGGTCGATCCTCGTGGGCGCGGAGGTCGAGCACTCGCTCATCGGCATCCGCAGCCGGATCGGGCGAGGCGCCCGGATCAAGGACAGCCTGATCCTCGGGGCCGACTTCTACGAGACCCTCGAGGAGATCGGGCGGGCCAGCGTCCGCGGCCTCCCGCCGGTCGGCATCGGCTCGGACTCGCTGATCCAGAACGCCATCGTCGACAAGAACGCCCGCATCGGAGCGGGCGTCCGGATCGTCAACGAGGCGGGGGTCTCGGAGGCCGACGGTCCCGGCTACTACATCCGCGAAGGCATCGTGATCGTGCCGAAGAACGGCGTCATCCCCGACGGGACGGTCGTTTGAGCCTTACCGCCCTGGTATTCGCGCTGGCCATGATCCTTCCCCAGCCCCCCGCCGACCTTGCCGCCCGCCGGAAGGCCCTGACCGACCTCCTGGCCGAGCACTGGGAGTACACGCTTGCGCGCAACCCCGAGATCGCCTCCGTCCTCGGCGACAAGCGCTGGAACGACAAGCTGAGCGACCTCTCCCAGGCGGCCGTCGCTGCGGACCTCGCGAAGACGAAGGAGTTCCTGGACCGCTTCGAGGCCGTGGACGCCACGGATTTCCCGGAGCAGGAGGCCCTCAACAGGGCGCTGATGGTGCGCGACCTCCGGCAAACCCTGGACGACGCGCGGTTCCGTGGATGGCTCATGCCGGTGACGCAGATCGGCGGCGCCCACCTCGCCTTCGGCCAGCTCCTGTCGTCGCTCGCCTTCGACAGCGTGAAGGACTACGAGGACTACGTCGCCCGCCTGCGGCAACTGCCCAGGGTCCTGGGCGTGACCATGACCAACATGCGGGACGGAATGGCGGCGGGCCTGATGCCGCCGCGCTTCCTCCTCGAAAAGGTCGTCGTCCAGGCCCAGGGCATGGCGCGGGTCGGCCCCGAAGCGTCTCCCTTCGCCCATCCCTTCACGGAGTTCCCCAGCTCGTTCTCCCAGCGCGACAGGGTCCGGCTCCGCGCCTCGGGCCTCGCGGCCATCCGAGAGGCTGTGCTCCCCGCCTACGCCCGCTTCGCGGCCTTCGTGAAGGACGAGTACGCGCCCAAGGGACGGGCCGACCCCGGGATCTGGGCGCTGCCCGACGGGGCCGAGCGCTACGCCGCCCTGGCGCGCTTCCACACCACGACGCGCCTGACGCCCGACGAGATCCACGAGATCGGCTTGCAGCAGGTCGCCGACCTGGAACGGCAGATGATGGAGATCGCAAAGCACCTCGGGTTCCAGGACCTGAAGACGCTGAACGCGGCGATCGAGAAGAACCCGCGGCTGCGGCCGAAGTCCGGCGACGAGATCCTCGAGATCTATCGTCGCTACGTCGACGGGATGTACCCGGAGCTGCCGAAGCTCTTCGGCCGCCTCCCGAAGGCCAAGGTCATCGTCGAGCCCGTCGAGAAGTTCCGCGAGGCCGAGGCCGCCGCCGCCAACTACAACCAGGGTCCGCCCGACGGCTCACGCCCCGGCCGCATCCAGGTCAACACGAGCGACCCGCAGTCGCGCAAGACGATCACGATGGAGTCCACGGCGTACCACGAGGGCGTGCCGGGCCATCACCTCCAGGTCGTCGATTGGCCAGGAGCTCCCGGGGCTTCCTCCGTTCCGGCAACAGGCCAGCTACACCGCGTTCGTCGAGGGGTGGGCCCTCTACACCGAGCGCCTCGGAAAAGAGATCGGATTCTACAAGGACCCCTACAGCGACTACGGCCGTCTCCAGGACTCGATGCTCCGGGCGATCCGCCTCGTCGTGGACACGGGCGTCCACGCCAAGAGGTGGAGCCGCGACCAGATGATCCAGTTCTTCCACGACCACTCGGCCGAGGACGAAGTCGACCTCCAGAGCGAGACCGATCGGTACATCGCGTGGCCGGGTCAGGCGCTCGCCTACAAGATCGGCCAGCTCAAGATCCAGGAGCTGCGCGAGCGGAGCGAGAAGGCCCTGGGTGCCCGGTTCGACATCAAGGCGTTCCACGACGAGGTCCTCGGCGCGGGTGCGCTTCCCCTGGACGTCCTCGAGGGGCGCATGGACGCCTGGCTAGCGGCGCAGCCGACGCGCTGATTCCCAACCTTCACACCGTTTGACGCAACCTTCTCCCCCCGAGCAGCGTCCTAGCGCCCAGATGACCTATCGCCGTATCATGTTCATTCGGCTGAACTTCCTGGCCCTCACCTTGGCGGTCGCGCCCGCTGTTCGCGCCGCGGAGATCGATCACATCGCCGTCGAGATCCACAAGGCCAAGGGTCCGATCGTGGTGGACGGCGACCTGTCCGACGAGGGTTGGAAGGACGCGGCCCGCGTCGACACCTGGTTCGAGACGAACCCCGGCGACAACGTCGAGCCGAAGGTGAAGAACGTCGCCTGGCTGGCCTATGACGACAAGTTCTTCTACGCATCGTTCCGCTTCAGCGACCCCGATCCCAGGAAGATCCGCGCGCCCTTCTCGGACCGCGACAACGTGGGAAGCGACACCGACTATGGCGGCGTCATCCTCGACACCCGCAACGACGGCAAGACGGGCGCCCTGTTCGTCGCCAACCCGCGGGGAATCCAGTACGACTCCGTCCTCGACGACACCACCGGCGGCGAGGACACGTCCCCCGACTTCTACTGGGATTCGGCCGCGCGCGATCACCGACGACGGCTGGACCCTGGAGATCCGCATCCCCTTCTCCACGCTCCGGTACCCCAAGGCGGATCCGCAGACCTGGGGGATCATGCTCTATCGGAACTACCCGCGGGTCTACCGCTACCAGATCTTCGCGAACCATCTCCCCCGCGGCGGGACCTGCTTCGTCTGCAACGAGAACCGGCTGACCGGCCTGTCGGGGCTCCCGTCGGGAGGCCATCTCGTCGCGGCGCCGTACGTGAACGCGAGCAAGACGGCGAGCCCCGAAGGGGACGTCCTGGGCGCGCCCCTGAAGGGGGAGCCGCTCGACGCGACGGGGGGGCTCGACGTCAAGTGGACGCCGGCGGCCAGCAGCGCCCTGGACGCCACCATCAACCCCGACTTCTCGCAGATCGAGTCCGACGTGGCGCAGATCTCGTCCAACGAACGGTTCGCGCTGTTCTATCCCGAGAAGCGGCCCTTCTTTCTCGAGGGGAACGAGCTCTTCTCGACCCCGGTTCCGGTGGTCTACACCCGGACGATCACGTCGCCCCGCTGGGGCGGCCACCTGACGGGGAAGCTGGACTCGACGGCCTACACGCTGCTGCTGTCCCAGGACCGCGGCGGAGGGCAGGTGGTGCTGCCGGGGCCGCTGTCTTCAGGCTTCGCCGACCAGGACTTCCGCTCGATCGTCGCCATCGGCCGCATGCGCCACGACCTCGGGCGGTCGTTCGTGAGCTTCCTCGGGACGAGCCGCGACATCGAAGGGGGAGGCCACAACCGAGTCTACGGGCCCGATTTCCAGTGGCGGCCGGGCACGGCCGATACCATCACGGGCCAGCTCCTGTGGAGCGACAGCCAGACGCCGGTGAGGCCCGACCTGGCGACGGAGTGGGACGGACGGCACCTCGCGGGGCACGCCTTCGAGGCGTGGTGGCAGCACTCGACGCGCCACGTCGACGGCTTCACGGACCTGCGCGATTTCACCGACGGCTTCCGCGCCGACGACGGCTTCGTGCCCCAGGTGGGGTACCGGGAGGCCGCGGGGGAGTACGGCTACACCGTCCACCCCACGGGGATCCTGACGCGTTTCCGACCCTTCACCGGCTTCGACTACCAGGGAGGACAAGCCGGGGACGTGATCCTGCGCCAGTTCTCGATCGGCACCGGCATGGACGGACGCTGGAACTCCCACGCGCGGCTCCGGATGGCGTTCGACGACGTCCGCGCGGGGGACCAGCTGCTCCCGCGACGGCTGCTGAACTACGACGTGATCGTGAACCCCTCGAGGGTCCTCACCGGCATCGAGCTGCAAGGCACGGCCGGACAGGACGCCGACTTCGACAACGGCCGCGTCGGGCACGGGGCCAACGTCAACCTGCGCTTCACCGTTCGCCCCACCGACCACCTCGAGCTGGGCGTCACGGGAGCGCGGCGATGGCTGAACGTGGACACGCCCACGGCGAGCGGCGCCCGCCTCTTCACCGCCCTCGTCGAGCGTCTCCGCGCGACCTACACGGTGTCGTCGCGCATCTTCGTGCGGGCCATCGGTCAATGGGTGCAGACCGAGCGCGATCCCTCCCTCTACGTCGACTCGGTGAGCCCCAAGGACGGGGACTTCGGCGGGTCGCTGCTGTTCGCGTACAAGCTCAACTGGCAGACGCTCCTGTTCGTGGGCTACGGCGACAACCGCGAGCTGGACCAGAACGAGAAGCTCCAGAAGCTCGACCGGCAGTTCTTCGTGAAGCTGTCGTACGCGTTTCAGCGATAGTCCCAAGCCCCTGACCCCGGGGCCGCTTCGGGGTCGCGCTCGGAGCGTCGGCGGGCCTCCGGTTTGCGCCCACCGTACGGCCCCATTCGTTCCAGCGTCGCTTGCTTCTCTCAGTCCCAGTGGACTCGGCCGGCGACTAGCTGTCGGCCTTGCGGATCTCCTCGAGCTTCTTGTCGCGGTCGTAGAGGATGCGGTCGCGGTCGCGGCGGTACGCGTCCTCGAGGGCAGCGAACGCGTCGGCGTCGGCGGCCCGCGGCCAGGGCGGATTTGTGGAGGATCTCGCGCTCGGCGAGCTTGGCCTCGCAGACATTCCGGGCTTCGGCGATGGCCGCCCGCTGCTCGTCGGTGAGCGGCCGTTCCGCGACGCCGGCGTCCTGGTCCTTCTTCTTGAGGCGTGCCATCGCCAGCTCGATGGCGGACTTGGGTTCTTCGTCGGACAAGGAGTTCTCCTATGGGCGCGCTTTGAAGAGCGGCGCGTAGCGCTGCGGCGCGCCGGTCTCCCAGGGCCGGTACGCGTTGGCGAAGTCGATCCGCTCGCCGAGCGGCGGATGGGACGACGCGGAAGAGGACGAGGAGCGGGTGGGGCCGGGGCACGCCGAGGTTCTCCTCCTGAAGCTTCACGAAAGCGGTCGCCAGCGCGTGGTTGTCGTGGGTGATCTCGAGGCTGAATCGGTCCCCTTCGTGCTCCTGGTAGCGCGAGAAGGCGAGGAAGAGCGGGCGTGATGGCCAGGGGGACGACGTTCGTGAGGAGGAGCAGCAGGGGCAGGGCCGCGACGTCGGAGAGCTGGTCGAACCCGAACGTCCGTCCGAAGCGCCGGATGAGGCCGCCCGCGAGGCGATGGGCGATGTAGAAGGCCAGGAGGACGGTGACGGAGCCGAGGACGATGTAGTTGCGGCACGTGGCCCAGGACGTAGTGCCCCATCTCGTGTCCCATGACGGTGAGCAGCTCGCGGGGCTCCAGCTTGGCGATGATCGTGTCCCAGAGGACGATGCGCTTCGTGGCCCCGAGGCCCGTGACGTAGGCGTTGACCGCCTTGGTGTCCACGCTCTTGTTGACCTCGAAGACGCGCCCTCCCTCGATGCCGGCCCGGTCGGCGAGGGAGAGGATCTGCGTCTCGAGGCCCTTGTCCTTCATGGGCCCGAAATCGTTGAAGAGGGGCGCGATCCAGAGCGGGCCCACGAGGAGGGCGAGGCAGAAGAACGGCACCGAGAGGAGCCCGGTGTAGAGCCACCATCGCCCGGGCGTCTTCTTCAAGAAGAAGAACGGGATCCACCCGAGGAGCACGTTCAGGACGACGGCCACGCCCAGCTCCTTGAGGGCGTCGCCCATCCACTTGCCGAAGGTCTGGTTGGACATTCCGTAGGCGTGCTGGCGTACGAAGTCCTCGTAGTAGGACAGGGGAAAGTCGATCAGGAACCCCAGCAGCGCGAAGAGCACCAGGTAGAGGGCGACGGTGAAGTACCAGCGGCGGCCGACGCGCGCGGCGAAGGTGCGGAGCCGCGCCGAGAAGCCGGTGAAGAGGAACACGCACGGGATGAGGAGTCCCCAGGCGATGTCCACGAGCCAGAAGACGATGCCGCTGTGGTAGTAGCGCAGGGCCTTCTCGGTCGGCTCGGGCACGGCCACGGGAGCCTCGGGCGCCGGCGAAGGAAGGACGAGCGGAGCCGTCGCGTCCTCGAGCGAGACCGGGGTCGCGGGCGTCGGGCTCTGGGCCCGAGCGAACACCGCCGACGTCAGCGCCAGAAGGCAAGAGGCCGCGATCCGAGGCCGCCGTGGTCCTCATGCCGCCAACGCCTTTCGCGCTGCGGCGGCCGCCCGCTTCGCCGCGGTGAGCGCGCTGTCGAAGCTCGAGACGCCGACGTCCGAATCGGTGTTGGCGAAGTGGATCGGACCGAAGGCGCGGCTCGCAACCTCGGCGAGGGCCCCGCGGCCGGGTGTCGAGATGTACATGGGATGACCTCGCCTGAAGACGCGGATCTGGGCGATCTTGTCCAGGGTGCCGGGGAAGTGGCGCTCGAGCGCCGCGGCCACGGCGTCGGCCATGGCCAGGACGCTCTCGTCGACGAGCAGCTCCGCTCGGCGGCTCGTGGGGAGCGGATGGTAGACCGTCAGGACCGTCTTCCGCACTTTCGGCCCCTTGCCGGCGTGGAGGATCCAGTCGGCCGGGATGAAGTCGGTAAAGGGCGTGTCGAGGAACCAGTTGTCGTAGGCCGGCTCCGGGCCGACGCTCTTCAAGCAGACGTTGAAGACCGGGAAAGGCGCGTAGCGGATGGCTCGCATCGCGGCCCGCTGGTCGTCGGGAAGCCCCGGGATGACGTGGCTCGCGTAGAACTTGGGCGTCGCCACGATCACCGTCCTCGCCCGAACGGCTGCCGGTTCTCCGTCCTTCCTGTAGCGGACGACGGCGGTCTTTCCCTCGGTTCGATACGGTAGACCGCGGCGCTCGTGACGAGACGCTCGCCGATCTTCGGCTTCAGCCACTCTGCGAGGGCGCGGGCGCCGCCGGCCATGCCGCCGGGGAACGTCCAGCGCGGGTCGTCGGCGCCGCCGGCCCAGGTGTAGGCCCAGGCCCCGACGGCGCCGGACGTTTCCGCGGCCACGCCGCCCCAGTTCGATGGTCCGAAGCGATCCCAGAACTGCGTGACGTATCGGGTCGTAGGGTTTGAGGATCTCCGAGAACGGGATGCGGTCCAGCTCTTCGAGCGTCTTCTTCTTCGTGAGCTTCAGGACCTCGTCGCGGGAGCGGCGGAAGTCGTCGCGCGCCTTCTGCGAGAACGGGAGCTTCGCGGCGCCGTCGCGGAAGAAGTCCAGGTGCGGTTCCCCGTTCACGACGAGGGAGTCGCCCCCGACGACCTCCCGTCCTCCGGCCTTGATGGCGGCGAAGAACTCGACGAGCTCGCCTTCCGACTTCGTGTAGAAGGCTCCCCCCGTCGACATCCGGACGCCCTCCCATTCGTCGAGGATGCAGTTCCCGCCGAGGACGTCTTCCTTCTCGAGGAGCAGCACGTCCCGATCGCGAAGCTCGTAGGCCGCCGACAGGCCGCTCGGTCCGCCACCGACGATCACGACGTCGTGGCTTCCCTTCACCTCGCCCGTCGGGAGGGACACTCCGTCGCGCACCGCGTGGCACGTCTCGAAATGGTCGCCGCGAAGATCCTTGGGGATGGGAGCCGGCGCGGCCTCGGCGCTGCCGTCACGCCGCCCGGCGGGGAACCCCGCGGTCGTCGCCCCCAGGAGCACGGTCTTGATGAAGTGGCGCCGGGTCCGCATCAGTTCGCCCTTCGGCCGACCACGAAGAGATGGCCGTTGTTCTGAGCGTACACCAGGCCGTCGCCGCCGATCGACAGGGGCGTGTACGCGGCCCCGAGAGCCTGATCGAGGAAGATCCGCTCCCGGACCACGCCGCCGGGGCCGATGGCGTACACGAAACCGTCCTCGGCGTTCAGGTACACGACGCCGCTGGCGTCCACCGCCGGCTGGTTGACGCACCACTCGAAGCCGCCCGGCGGCGCCGCGACGCAGGTCACCCGGCCGTCGGCGCCGCGGCGGCAGCTCTCGGTGGTGGCGTTGGTGACGTGCCACTCCGGACGCAGCTGGGTGTCGAGCTGGGTGACGTCGTAGCGTGGCGACGCGACGGGGCAGAACGCGGGGTCGAAGCAGTACGAGCCGACGTCGTAGTGGTTGTCCTTGAGGAGGATCGAATGGGTGCCGCCGTGGGAGAAGACCGCCGGGGTGATGTCCCAGCCGAAGTCGTAGCTCGCGAGGACGCGTCCGTCAGCCGCGAAACGGAAGAGGTGGCCGCGAGCGTAGTTGTACCGGGTGTAGGTGCCGTACAGGATGCTGCCGTCGGGAAGGACGACCGGGGACGACGAGGACTGGTCGATGACGCGGGCCGCCGGGCGTTCGCCGGTCTCGGGGTCGACTCCGCGCACGGCGCCCGCCCGGCACCCTCCGGGCGTCCCGCTCCGGCGGCAGAAGTACGTCGCAGCCGTCGTTCAGGAGGCCGCGGAGGGACGACGACCAGCGCGGCGAAAGGTCGGATCCGACCGCCACGAGGTAGCCGTAGCGATCGTTCCGGTGGGCTCGGCTGACCGTGTACACGGTGCCGTCGGGGCCGATCGCCGGGATTGCGTTGACCGCGGGGCGTTGGGAGCCGCAGGGAGACTGCGGGGGCCGGGCGGCCGCGGACGGGGGCCAGGGAAGGGCCTCGCTCGAGAACGACGTCGTGCAGGGATCTCCGGCGCCCGGCGCCCCGGAGACGAGCCGCGAGAACGGAGCGACGGTCGCCCCGCCTCCGGGCGACACCTTGACCAGCCATCCTCCCGGAGCATCGCTGTCCCACGGCTTCTGCGGCGCGAGCTGCAGGGCGTTGTAGTAGACATTCCCGGCCGCATCGGCCGCGAGGCCGCCGGCGACGAAGACGTTCAGCGCCCCGGTCTGGAACGGCACGACCCGCGCCACGACGCGACCCGTGTCCTTGGCCACCTGCAACACCGACCCGTAGCCCCCCGGGAGCCAGACGGAATCCGAGGTGAGGACCGGATGGAAGACCGGCTCCCAGCCGAGGCTCGAACCATTCGGGACCGGCTTCCAATCGGTGAAGACGCTCCACGCCTCGCTCAGGACGCCGTTCCGCCACTCCAGCTTCTTGACGCCCCAGGTCTGCGCGCCCCACGCCTCGGCGCCGCACGGAGCGGGGCTCCCCGAGCCGGGCGGGTCACAGGCGACGAACACGCCGCTCTTGTAGCCCACGTAGACGGCGTTGCCGTCGAGGAGCGCCACGGGATAGTGGACGAGGAGATCGTCGCCGCTCTCCTCCTTTTCCTTCTCCACGAAGGGGTCGTAGACGATGTTGGCCAGGATGCTCTCGAGGGGCTGCGCCACGACCGGCGTGGCGCCCGTGTGCTCCGGGCTCCGCCCCCACTGTGGCCAATCATCGGCCGGCAGCGCGGGGGCCGACGCCGCAAGGGCGACGCAGGCGAGATACCCGAAGCGCGTCGTCCCCATCGGCTATCGCCCCTTCGGAAAGAAGACGAGGATCAGGCCCATCGCCCCCGCCATCGCGGCGGCGTAGCGGCCGACCTCGAAACGACCGGCGCTGTACTGGAGGGATTCGCTGACGCTCTTGCCGGCGGGGACCGGCTCCAGGTTGGAGAGATGCGCGGAGCAATAGAAGAAGCCCAGGATTCCCACCAGCAACAGCATGCCTCCCGCATTTCGCATGGTCACTCTCCCTTGAAGTTGGGTTTTCGCTTTTCCAGGAAGGCCGTCGTCCCTTCCTGCTTGTTCCGCGACTCGAAGGCGATCGCCTGGGCCGTCGACTCGAAGGCCAGACCCGCGGTCAGCGGCATCTCCGACGAGGCGTTGAGCGCGGTCGATCCGCGCAAAGGGGCCTTCGAAGTCCAGGCGCAGGTTGGCGTAGGCCAACCCTCAGGCCTCGTACTCGTAGACGCCGCGGCCGACCTTCTTGCCGAGGCGTCCGGCCCTCACGTACTCCACCAGGAGGGGCGCGGGCCGGTATTTCGGGCCCAGCGTCTTCTCGAGGAACTCCAGGACGGCCAGGCGCGTGTCGAGGCCGACCAGATCCACGAGCTCGAAAGGCCCCATCGGGTGATTGAGCCCCAGCTTGAGGGCCTTGTCGATGTCGCGCGCCGTGGCGACGCCCTCTTGCAGCATCAGGAAGGCCTCGTTTCCGATCGTTGCGTTCACGCGCGAGGTGACGAAGCCGGGAGAATCCCCCACGAGCACCGTCTCCTTGCCCATTCGCCGCGCTACGTCGGCCGTGGTCGCGAGAGCCACTTCGGTCGTCCGGAGGGCCCGCACGATCTCGACGAGCTTCATCTTGTGGACGGGGTTGAAGAAATGCATGCCGACCACGCGTCCGGGATGTTTGGTGGCCCCCGCGATCTCGGTGATCGAGAGGCTCGAGGTGTTGGTCGCCAGCACCACGTCCTCGGGGTAGAGCGAGTCCAGGCGCTCGAAGACGGCGACCTTGAGGCCGAGCTCCTCGGGGACCGCCTCGATCACGAAGTCGGCGCCGTTCTCCAGGTGGCGGGCCGGCGTGATCCGCGAATGGGCGGCGTCCGCGTCGGCCGGCGTGAGCTTGGCCCGGGCGACGGCGTCGTCGAGGTCCTGGCGGATGTGCCCGAGGGCCCGGTCGAGCGCCCCGGCCGAAGCGTCGTGGAGCGAGACGAGGAAGCCTCCTACCGCAGCGGCGTGCGCAATGCCGCGGCCCATGAGCCCCGATCCGACGACGGAGATGGTGCGGATGTCCTTGGTCAAGAGGGCTCCGGCGGCTTTCGGATGTTAGCACAGGGCTTCCGGTGTCCCCCCCGGACGACAGCAGGCCGCGGCGTCGCCGGCCTCGTCGCGCGTGTCGTCAATGACTTAGCGCTCACATCCTGGTGGCGCGGCGTTTGCAATTCTCCACACCGGTTGCGCGCTGCGCCCCTTCGGGCGCCCGGCCCGGCGCGCTCCAGGAGGAGTGATGTGATTGCTCGCACAGCCCTTGGGAGGACCGTTGCCGTGTGCCTCTCGCTCGCCGTCTCGCAGATCGCCGCCCCGCTGGCTCGCGCCGACGGCGGGCACCTGGTTGCGGCGGACGACGTCGCCGCTCGTCTGGCCTCGCGCGCCGCGGAGCGCGACGCCCAGGTCCGTGCCGTCCAGTCCGCACTCGACACCGACGAGGCCCGCCGGCAGGCCGGCGTCCTCGGCGCCAGCCTGCCCAAGCTTCGCGCCGCCGTCCCTCACCTGTCCGATCGGGAGCTGGCCGATCTGTCGTCCCGGGCCGCGGGCCTCCAGGACGTGGCGGCGGGCCACCACCACAACGACGAGGGTCTCGTGATCCTCGGGATCGTCCTCCTCGTTGCCGCCGCGGCGATCCTCATCGCGGCGAGCCATGACGGCTACTACGACGACTGCGGCTGCTACTACTGAGACGTCCTCGGCCGACTCCACGGGGCGCCGGCTCTCGCTGGCGCCCCGTGGTGTTGTGAGGGGGGCCACCTCGCCGGTTAGACTGCACCGGGGAGGTTCCGGCAGTGGCTCTGGAGCGTGTTCAGGCGAGCGGCGACGCCACGGAGGTGCTTCCGATGTGGGCGCGGCCTCCCGCCAAAGCGACGATTCGTGCGCGAACCTAGAGGGGCGACCGGATGGAGGTGACCGTCGCAACCTCCTACCGCCATCACGTCGTCGTGACACCCCTGGCCATCGTGCGGGTCGAGAGGCGATCCGAGGACGAGGCCCGCCAGACCGCCAGCATCGCCTTCTCCGTGGGGGGCCTCCTCGGCCCCGTGCTCGCCGCGATCGCCGCGCGCGTGGGAATGCCGGGCGGACCGACGCGGCTCTACCTTCTCCACTCCGACCCGCCGGCCCTCGCCGAAATGACCGAGGTCTTCACTTGTTGGGCGTCCGACGTCCCGTTGGAGATATCGCGGCTCCCCGGCTGGCCCGCAGTGGAGGGCTTCCGCCCGGTGACGTTCTACCCGCGGAGCGTCATCGCTGCCGTTCGGCTCTCCGTCATCGACGGCCTCGTCCTGGACCTGGCGCGAGCGTCGGGGGCCGGCGTCACGCTTCCGGTGCCCGCCTGGTCCCGGGGCAAGGTGCGGCGCGCCCTCCTCAGGGACGGCTATCCTCTCGAGGACGCGGTGACCGGCCGGTGAGGGACGGCCTCCTGAGGTGCTCGGCCAAGGGGGTTGCCATCTGGCTCTTCCGCCTCAACCTCTGGACCGCGCGTGCCTGGGCGCGACTCCGAGGCTCGAGGCCCTACGCCCTGGGAGGTGCGTGCGGCGGCTGTGCGCGCTGCTGCGAAGAGCCTGCGATCCGGGCCAACGCCGTCGTCTGGTACCTCCGAACCCCTCGGTTCCTCTTCTTGTGGTGGCAGCAGAAGGTGAACGGCTTCGTCCTGCTCCGGGCGGAGGCGCGCGAAAGGGTCTTCGTCTTTCGGTGCACCCACTTCGACCCATCCACGCGCCGCTGCGACAGCTATTCGACCCGTCCCGGGATGTGCCGCGACTATCCCCGCGGGCTCCTCCAGCAGCCCCGCCCCGAGTTCCTGGAAGGGTGCGGCTACCGCGCGGTGAATCCGGCGGCCAAGAAGCTGTTGCGAGTCCTCGAGACGCGCCACTTGCCGCCGGAGCAGCTCGAGAAGCTGAAGACGGGTCTCTACCTGAGGGAGTGAGGAAGGAGCCGGGACAGGGACCACTGGCCCACGAAGCGGGGTCCGATCTTCAGCAGCCGGCGCTTCAGGCCCCCGTAGCCCTGCTCGCCGAGGACGAGATCGGCCAGGATGGCGCGGACCGCAGGGCTCCTCGCGGCAAAGTCGATCATGCGCCGCGCGAAGCCGGGAGCGTAGAAGCGGTCGCGGAGCGCCGCGGCCTTCAACAGCTCGTGGCCGAAGTCTTCCAGGGCGCGCTCCGGGTAGCGCGCGGGGGAGGCGTCGTCGCGAAGAGTGTCGGCGAGGACGAGGGCGGAGCGCAGGGCGTAGTAGATCCCCTCGCCCGTGATCGGATCGGCGAGGGCCCCTGCGTCGCCGACGAGGGCCCAGCGTCTGCCCGCGATCTCGAGGATGGATCGCGGATCCGTGGATGGCGAAGGTATGGTGTGGGCGTAGCGTCCCCCGTCCGGCTCCAGGAGCGCCGGAAACCAGCGCGCCGCCTCCGATTCGAGGCGGTCCAGCAGGTCGCGGGTCGGCACCCGCGCGAGCGGTGCGCAGATGCCGACGCCGACGTGGTCGGGGCGCGGGAAGAGCCAGAGGTACCCCTCGAGACCGGGCACGAAGCGGACCAGCATCGGTGCCGTCCCGGGGGCGAACCATCCGGCGGCCATCGTCAGGCGCTCCTTGGGCACCGGCGCGAGGAGGGTCCGGCGCACGAGGCTGCCGGCGCCGTCGGCGCCGACCACGAGGTCGAATCGCTCGGCCTTCCCCGTCGACGAGCGCACCAACCCATCGGCGTCCACCGCGGTGACGCGCTCGGCCAGGTGGCGGGCGCCTGCGGCGACGGCACGGCGGAGGAGCCATGCGTCCAGGTCGCGGCGCGCCGCCACCGCCACGGGACGGTCCAGGTGAACGTCCACGCCCTCGCCCTCCCCCGATTCGAACCGGCAGGCGTCGATGGAGCGCGCGGGGAGCGGGTCGTCGGCGGGGGCGTCGGGGAGAAGGGCCAGGGCCTTCGCCGTGACGCCTCCGCCGCAGGGCTTCTCGCGGGGATGGGAGGCATCGAAGAGGGTGACGCGGGCGCCGTCGCGGGCGAGGCGCAGCGCGAGGAGGGACCCGGCGGGCCCCGCTCCCGCGACCGCGACGTTCATTCGTCCGCGGGGTCGTCGTCGATCGCGGCGAGGACCTCGTCGGGTGTGACCGTCGCCGTCCCGAGCTTGCCCACCGCTACGCCCGCGGCGGCGTTGGCGAGGATCGCGGCCTCGACGAGGGTGGCCTTGGCGCAGAGGGCCAGGGCCATCGTCGCGATCACGGTGTCGCCGGCCCCCGTCACGTCGTAGACCTCCCGCGCAGCCGTGGGGACGTGGACCGCCGGCCGGCCGCGCTCGAACAGGCTCACGCCGTGCTCGCCGCGAGTGAGGAGGGCGGCCTTGCAGCCGAGCTGCCTCAGCAGGCGCCGTCCGGCCGCGGCCAGGTCCGACGCGCGCCGTATGCGGAGGCCCGTGGCCTCCTCGGCCTCGAGCTGGTTCGGCGTCACGATCGTGACGCCCCTGTATAGCGGGAAGTGACCGACCTTCGGGTCCACGAGAACGGGCAGCCGCCGCCGACGCGCCACCGCCAAGACCTCGCGCATCACGCGGGGCGTGACCACGCCCTTGCGGTAGTCGGAGACCACGATGGCGCGGCAGCGCGCCGCCCCGCGCCGGATCCGGGCGACGACGTCCCCCTCGAGGCTCTCCTGGATGTCGTCGGATTGCTCCCGATCGGCCCGCACGACCTGCTGGTGGTTCGCGATGATCCGCGTCTTCACCGTCGTCGGGCGTGTCGTTGCCACGGTCAACGCCGCTTCGACGCCCGCCGTGGCGAGCTCCTCCAAGATGCGCTCGGCCGCGGCGTCGCGGCCCACGACGCCCACAAGAGCCGCCGCGCCCCCCAGCGAGCGGATGTTCCGCGCCACGTTGCCCGCGCCGCCGACGTGGAAGCTCTGGCGGGTCACCTCCACCACCGGAACGGGCGCCTCGGGGGAGATGCGGACGACCTTGCCCCAGAGGAACTCGTCGAGCATCACGTCGCCGACCACGAGGACCTCGCGGGCCGCCATGCCCTCGAGGAGCGCCGACGCCCGCGCGGAAGAAAGGCGTTTCATGGGGTCGCGATTGTAACCCGCCGCTCGCGGCGCAGGGCGTAGGGGAAGGCCGTCACCACGAGGACGAACATGAAGACCTCGGAGTCGCCGAAGTTGTACTCGAAGAGGCCGGCCACCATCATCGACGTGAGGACGCCGAGGGCCGCCGCCGCCGTCCATGCCGTCCCGGAGGCGCCGCGACGCCACTCGCGGAAGGCATCCCCCATCGCGGCCGCCATCCACCAGAGCCAGAACGCGAGGCATGGAAGGCCGCGCTCGGCGGCGATCTGGAGGGCGTTGTCGTGGAGATGAGGTGCCTGGGCGTTGGGAGCCTCGGCCCAGCGATAGATGGGATACCGCGACAGGATCATCCCCGGACCCTGGCCGAACACGGGACGGTCCCGGATCATGTCGATGCCCGCCTGCCACATGTAGTAGCGATCCACGCTGCTCGCGTCGGTCAACGTGAGGCGATCCATGAGGGGGGCAGGTCGCACGACGACGATCAGCAGGAGCCCCGACGCCAGGAGCCAGAGGGTCTTCGGCGCGCGTAGCACCCCCACCACCGCCAGCCCGGCGAGGGCGCCGAGCCAGGCGTTGCGGGTCCGTGAGATCAGGAGGGCCCAGGCCGACACGACGAACGCCGCGGCGGCGAGGGAGGTGCGGAGCGCCGGGGGCGGCCAGGAAGGGCCGGCGGCACGGCCCCGCCTCAAGACGAGGCGTGCCGCCGCCAGCACGAGGCCCAGCATCGAGAGCCCCGAGGCGGTCATGTAGTGGCCGAGGAAGCTCGTGGGACGCGTGATGAGCGTGTCGAAGCCCAGGAGGAAGTACTGGACGAGGGCGCCGCCGCCCAGGATCAGGCTCCCCAGGAGGGCGGCATCCACGAGCTGCTCCCGCTGCCGGAAGCGGGTGGCGCTGTCCACCGCCACGTAGAGGAGCAGGAACAGGACGAGCTTCTTGGCGCTGTGGTCCGAGAGCACGGGGTCGGTCGAGAAGGCCGCCGAGAGCAGCGTCCAGACGCCGAAGGCCAGGGTGGGGCCGTCGAGGGGAAGGCGAGGCCACGCCGTGCGACCGAGAGCGAGGCGCGCGGCGTAGACGACGAGCGCCGCCGTGAGAAGGACCTGAGCGACGAAGATCGAGACCTGGCACGTCGCGACTACGGCCGCGACGAGGGCGAACTGGGCGCGGTCGAGGGTCAAGAGACGGCCGTCAGGCCTCGACCGTGGCCTCCTCGGGCAGCATGATCGGGATGTCGTCGCGCACGGGGTAGACCCTCTTGCACTGGTCGCACCGGAGGCCGGCGCCGTCCTTCACCAGCGTCACCGGCGTCTTGCACACGGGACAGGCCAGGATCTCGAGAAGATCGGGATGGATCGCCATGGCCGGAGTCTACCGCAACCGCGGGACGCGCCGGTAGCCCCGTCCGGACCTCCCTTGCCCCCTCCCCGGGCTATCGTCGTCTCGCCGGACGCTCTCTCCCCGCCGGCCACAAACTGCTTTTGAATCGATAGGAGGATTTGCCATGCGCGTGCAATTCGTGGCTCGGGAGAACGGTCCGGAGCGACTCGTCTGCGAGGCCGAGGTCATATTCGAGGAGGACCCTTTGACCGGGATGAAGCTGACGGGCTTCTCCCTCTGGAGGAGCCCCGAGGGCGAGGTCTACGTGACGTTCCCCGCCCGTTCGTTCGGTGCCGGCACCGACCGGCGCTACTTCGACTACCTCCGCTCCGTCGAGGGGGCCGCCGCGGAGGTGAAGCGGGTGAAAGCCTGGATCATCGAGGAGTTCCGAGCCAGCAGCCAGGCCGCCTGAAGGGCCGGCGGGCCCGCCGCACGCGTCGGCGCGCGGCGGGCCCGTTCTTTGACTCCCCCCGGGGCGCGTGTGAGAATCGCAGAAGGGGGCCGACGCCATCGTGATCACGAACTCCATCCTTCTATTCGTCCTGCTTTCACCCGCGACCGAGAAGTCAGCGACGCCCCAGGAGAGGGCGGAGGCCTACTACCACTACAGCCTGGGTCTGCAGGCGCGCCTCTCGGGCGAGACCGAGAACGCCCTTTCGGAGTACCGCCGCGCCCAGAAGCTCGACGCCTCCTCGGCGGCGATCCGGATCGAGGTCTCCCAGCTCCTGCGTGAGACCGGCCGGTTCGACGAGGCCATGGTCGAGGCCCGCGCCGCGGTCAGCTTGAGCCCGGAGAGCGCCGAGGGCCACCTGGCCCTGGGACGGCTCTACCAGCTTCGCGCGGACTCGGGTGACGAAGACGGCCTCCGGAAGGCCGCCGTCGAGTACGAGGCCGCCATACGGGTCCAGCCGGGCGACGCCCAGACGATCCTCCAGACGGCCGCGATCTACAGCCGACTGCAGGACCACAAGGAAGCGGCGCGGATCTGGAAGCAGTACGTGGATCTCGATCCGGGCAGCTTCGAGGCCCAGCTCCAGCTGGGGAGTCAGTACCTGGCCCTGGGAGACTCCGAGAAGGCGGCGGCCGCCCTCCAGAAGGCCCTCGAGATCGAGCCTTCCTCGGCCCAGGCCTATCAGAGCCTGGGGGAGATCTACGCGGGCGCGGACCAGACCGATCAGGCGATTCTCCACTTCCGGAAAGCCCTCGAGGTGGAGCCAGGGGCCATCCGCACGCGCCTGCGCCTCGGCGAGGTCCTCTTCCGGGCGCGGCGCTACCCCGAGGCCCTCGAGGAAGCGAAGAACGTCCTCTCCGCCGATCCCAAGAACACGTTGGCCCTGGATCTCCAGGGGCGGTCCTTGCGGGAAACGCGTGACTTCGACGGCGCCCAGAAAGCCGCCGAGGCGATCCTGGTCCAACACCCCGGCGACCTGGCGGGGCTCTTCCTGAAGGTCACCGTGGCCGAGGCACGCCGCGACTTCGCCGCGGCCGCCGCCACCCTCGAGGAGATTCTCGGCCGCAACCGTCGAGCCGAGGAAGAGAGCGGCAAGAACGACAGGATCTTCCTGGTCCACCTTGGGGCGGCCTACCAGCAGATGGGGCGCTACGGCGATGCCGCCGAGGCCTTCGGCCGCGCGAAGGCCGTAGGCGGGGACCCCGACGCCGCTCTCTTCGGCTACCGCATCGACGCGCTCGTCCTGGCCAAGGACTTCGACAAAGCGCTCGTCGAGGTGCGGACGGCGCGGGCGAAGTTCCCCGAGGAGACCGACCTCGCCGCCGCGGAGGCAACGATCCTGCGCTCGAAGGGGGACGACGCCGGAGCCCTCAAGATCATCGACGCCCTCCGGCAGAAATCCCCGGCGGACCTGGGTGTCCTCCTGCAGGTGGCCGAGTTCTACCAGCGGGCCAAGCGCCTCGCCGACGCCGAGTCGACGCTCCGAAAGGCTCGCGAGCTGGATCCCAAGAACCTCCGCACGCTGTTCCAGCTGGGCGCGGTGCTCGAGCGCCAGAAGCGGCTCGATGACGCCGAAGGGGTCTTTCGGGAGGCCCTCGCGATCCAGCCCGACTCGGCGCCCGTCCTCAACTACCTCGGCTACATGAACGCCGACCGGGGCGTCCGCGTCGAGGAGGCCCTCACCCTCATCGAGAGAGCCGTGGCTCTCGATCCCGAGAACGGGGCGTACCTCGACAGCCTGGGGTGGGCCGAGTTCCGGCTGAATCGCCTCGACAAGGCCGAGGACCTCCTCCGCCGTGCCGTGACGAAGCCCGGGAGCAACGCCGTGGTCTTCGACCACCTCGGGGACACACTGACGCGACGGGGCAACGTCGAGGAGTCGCTCGTCTTCTGGCGCAAGGCCCTGGACGGCGAAGACGAGGACGGCGAGCTCGACCGCGCCCTCGTGGAGAAGAAGATCCACGAGGCCCAGTCCGCCCTCGATGCCAAGAACAAGAACCCGTAGCCTCGCCGCCGCCGCGCTGACCGTCTCGGCCGTGTCCATCGCCTGCGCCACCTCGTTCCCTCCTCCGCCCCAGGGCGTTCGTGAGGGCGCTCGCGGGACGGTCTCGTACAGCGGCAGCGTGCGGGTGACGCTTCGGGGTCCCGGACTGCGCGCCCGCGCGCGCGCCCTCGTGGCCTTCGAGAGGCCCGACCGGCTGCGCATCGAGGTTCCGGGCCCAGCAGGCCTGCGCCTCGTCGCGGTCGCGCGCGACGGCCTCCTGACCGCCGCGTTCCCCGGCGATCGCGCGGTCTTCTCGGCCGCGGCGTCGGCCGAGGCCCTCGAGTCGCTGCTCGGGGTGCGCCTGGCGCCCGCCGAGGTGATGGACCTGCTGGTGGGTGTCGCTCCCGCCCGGGTTCGTTCGTACGAGGCGCGTTGGGGAGGGACCCTGCCCCGGGCCGTGGTGGCGGTCCTCGAGGACGGCACGCGCCTCGGCGTGGACGTGCTCGGCGCCGAGCGGGGAGCCGTCGTCCCCGCGGCCGCGTTCGACGAGCCTCCCCATGACGGCTATCGTGCGCTGGGGGCCGACGAAGCGCGCCGCCTGTGGAGCGGGAAGTGAAGCCGCTGAAGGTCGCCTTCGTTCGCCAAGGTCAACCTGGGCCTCGAGGTGCTCGGGCTCAGGGCCGATGGGTACCACGAGCTGCGGACGCTCTTCCAGACCGTGGACCTCCACGACGACATCGTGCTGCGCCCGCGCCGGAACGGGATCGTCGTCCGCTGCGATCACCCCTCGGTCCCGACCGACGGCAGCAACCTCGCGGCCCGGGCGGCCGAGGCGCTGGCACGCCACGGGCCAGTGGCCGCCGGGTGTCGAGATCGTCATCACGAAACGCATTCCGGTTGCCGGTGGGCATGGGAGGCGGGAGCAGCAACGCGGCGGCGACCCTCCTCGGCCTGGACCGCCTCTGGGGGCTGGGCCTGGGTCCCGGCTGGCCTCCAGCCCCTGGCTCGCCGGCTGGGGGCCGACGTGCCTTTCTTTCTCGTCGGCGGGACGGCCCTCGGCCTGGCCCGCGGGGACGAGGTGTACCCGCTGCGCCGCCAGGTCCGGGGGCACGTGGTGGTCGTGGACCTGGAGCGCCCGGTTTCGACAGCGGCGGTCTTTCGGCGCATCGACGAAAGTTTGACACCCCGGGAAAACAGCTATAGCATCTTTCTCTTTGTATCGAGGGACTTGGAGGGAGAAAGGGCCTTCTCGATCCTCTCCAACGACCTTGAGAACGCCGCCCTTGCGGAGGCCCCGGAGCTGCGGGAGGCGATCGAACGAAGCCGGGGCTTGCTGCGGGGGGCAGGGTGTTCCCTCGCCGCGCTGTCGGGAAGCGGCTCGTCGTTCTTCGGCCTCTTCGAGGACGCGCGGCGGGCAGGGCGCGCGGCAAGGGCGCTCGAGGCGGCGGGTCTCCGAGCGCTCGGCTGCCGCACACTTTCCCTGGAGGAGTATCGGAAGCGCTGGTCCCGCTCGCTGGGTCCGGCGGCTGCGCGCGTGGGGCGAACCAGGTAAGGAGCGGACAACATGGAGATCACGGACGTCAAGGTCATCCCTGTGGACGACGAGAAGTTGAAGGCGTTCGTCTCGATCGTGTTCGATCAATGCTTCGTCGTGACCGATATCAAGATCATCCACGGTCCCAAGGGCCTTTTCGTGTCCATGCCGAGCAAGAAGCGGAAGGACGGGACCTTCAAGGACATCGCTCATCCCCTGAACAACCAGACGCGTCAATACCTCGAGGACAAGGTCCTCTCGGTCTACAAGCAGCAGGTGGCGCAGCCCGCCGCCGCGTCCGGAACGCCGGGACCCGGCCCCGCCCCGGGGGCCGAGCCGCCGACGACACCGGAGGCGTAGGGCCTCGAGCTGCCCCGGTTGGGGCGTGGCCAAGCGGTAAGGCGCGGGGCTTTGGACCCCGTATTCGAAGGTTCGAATCCTTCCGCCCCAGCCACCTTTCGGAAATGAGGACATGAGTCGGGACCTGAAGGTCTTCACCGGCACGCGCGCACCCCGCCCTGGGGGAGTCGATCGCCCGTTTCCTGGGATTGCCCCTGGGTCGCACCCACCTGTCCCGGTTCAGCGACGGCGAGGTCTGGTTCCAGATCAAGGACAACGTGCGCGGAGCCGACGTCTTCGTCGTCCAGCCCACGGGCCCGCCGGTGAACGAGAACCTCATGGAGCTTCTCGTGATGCTCGACGCCTTCAAGAGGTCGAGCGCCTCGCGGATCACGGCCGTGATTCCGTACTACGGCTACGCGCGGCAGGACCGCAAGGACAAGCCCCGTGTGCCGATCTCGGCCAAGCTCGTGGCGGACCTCGTGTCGACGGCCGGCACCGACCGTATCCTCACCATGGACCTTCACGCCGCCCAGATCCAGGGCTTCTTCGACATCCCGGTCGACCACCTCTTCGCCGCGCCGGTGATCATGGACTACGTCTCGAAGCTGAAGCTGCCCAACCTCACGGTGGTGTCTCCCGACGCCGGGCGGCGTGGAGCGGGCCCGGGCCTACGCCAAGCGCCTCGAGGCCGCCCTCGCCATCGTCGACAAGCGCCGCGACCAGCCCAACGTCGCCGAGGTCCACAACGTGATCGGCGACGTGGAGGGGCGGACGGCCCTGATCGTCGACGACATCGTCGACACAGGCGGGACCCTGGCCCAGGTGGCGGAGGCCATCAAGAACGCCGGGGCGACCGAGGTCCTGGCCTCGTCGTCCCACGCCGTGCTCTCCGGGAAGGCCCTCGAGAAGATCGAGGCGAGCCCGCTGTCGAAGCTCATCGTCACCGACTCGATCCCTCAGGGCGAGGAGAAGAGGCGGAGCGGAAAGATCGTGGTCCTCTCCATCGGCGAGCTGATGGGGAAGGCCATTCGTAACATCCACGAGGAGGCTTCCGTCACGAGCCTCTTCGTCTAATGCGTGTGAGGAGCGAGTAGTCATGCCTGAGATCGTGGTCGCGGCCCAGGGCCGGACCGATACCGGAAAGAACGTGAACCGGCGCCTCCGCACCCAGGGGCTCATCCCCGGGGTCGTCTACGGAGCGGCCAAGGAGAGCATCGCCGTGGCCGTGTCTCCCAAGGAGATCACGACCATCCTGCGGAGCGCCTCGGGGGAGAACACGCTGTTCGACCTCGACCTCGACGGAAAGCGCCGCAAGGTGATCCTGAAGGAGTTCCAGCTCGAGCCCATCAAGGGCCAGATCCTCCACGCCGACTTCTACGAGGTGGCGCTGGACAAGCTGCTGGAGGTCAAGGTCCACGTCGAGCTCCACGGGACACCCGTCGGGGTCAAGGTGCAGGGCGGGATCATCGACTTCGTCACCCGCGAGCTCGAGGTGGAGTGCCTTCCGACCGACATCCCCGAGAAGATCGTCCTCGACGTCTCGGCCCTCGAGCTGGGCAAGCATCTCCGCGTGTCCGACCTGACGGCCCCGCCCAAGGTGAAGATCCTCACCGAGCCCGACGTCGTGGTCGTCCACGTGGTCGCGCCCAGGGCCGAGGAGGTCGCGGTGGTCGCCGAGGTGGCTGCCGAAGGCGCTGCGGCCGTGGAGCCCGAGGTCATCAAGAAGGGGAAGGTCGAGGGCGAGGCAGCCGAGGAGAAGGCCGACAAGCCCGAGAAGAAGGAGAAGAAGTAACCGGGGCGCGGCGCGCCCCGGTTATCCTGAACCCGACCCCGAGCGAAGCGAGGGGGGGGATCTATGCGCCTCGTCGTCGGCCTGGGCAACCCCGGGGAGCGGTACCGTCGTACGCGCCACAACGTGGGGTTCATGGCGGTGGACGCTCTCGGCGCCCGGGCCGGCGTGCGCCGGGGGGGCGAGATCGCCGAGGCCTGGATGGCCCCGGCTGAGATCGGGGGAGAGGAGGCTTTGCTCGTCAAGCCCCTCACCTTCATGAATCGCAGCGGCATCGCCGTGGACCGGGTCCTGTCCCTCCACGGTGCCGCGCCCCAGGACCTGATCGTGATCGTGGACGAGATAGCGCTCGACCTCGGCCGCGTTCGCGTCCGGGAAAGGGGGAGCCACGGGGGCCACAACGGCCTTCGTTCGCTCATCGAGGTGCTCGGAACGGAGGAGTTTCCCCGCGTGCGGATCGGGATCCGCAAGGGGGAGACGGGCGACGACCTGGCCGACTACGTGCTCGCCCCCTTTCCCGACGAGGACGTGTTCGTCGTCCAGGAGGCCGTGGGCCGCGCCGCCGACGCCGTGGAGTGCGCCCTGCGGGACGGAATCGGCGTAGCGATGAACCTGTTCAACGCGGCGCCCAAAGTGTGAGAGAATAGCGTTTTCTCCTTGCCCCCATTAGGGCCCTTCGGGCCCGAAGGCGGCTTCAGATCCACGAGGAGGATCCTGAGTGAGCGATCGGACCTACGAGATTCTGTTCATCGCCGACCCCAACCTCGGCGAGCCCGAGGTGGACGCCTTGACGGCCCTGATCCAGGGGTACGTCGAGAAGGTCGGCGGCCGCATCCAGAAGGTCGAGAAGTGGGGGAAGAAGCGCCTCGCCTATCTCATCGGCAAGCACCGTGAGGGCTCGTACGTTCTCGTCGTGGCCGAGGGACCGGCGGCGCTGGTCCGCGAGGTCGAGCGGCGCATCCGCGTGACCGACGGCGTCGTCAAGTTCATGACCGTGCGGGTGGACGAGGAGCTCCGCAAGGCCGCCAGCCGCAAGGCGCGTCGGGGCGAGGACCGCCGTCCGGCCCAGCCTCGGCCGGAGCTGAGCGAGGAGGTGCAGCAGTGAGCTCGGGTGGATTCGGATCCAGGGGCGGCGGGCGCTCGGGCGGGAGGAGCGGGCCCGGAGGGCGCGGTGGCGACAAGGACAAGAAGGACGGCAAGCGTTACTTCTTCCGTCGCCGCAAGGTCTGCAAGTTCTGCGCGGACAAGATCGACTACATCGACTACAAGGACGTGAAGACCCTCTCGAGCTTCGTCCCGGAGCGCGGGAAGGTGCTTCCCCGGCGGATGTTCGGCACCTGCGCCGCACACCAGCGCACGCTGACCCTCGCGATCAAGCGCGCCCGCAACATCGCGCTGCTCCCCTTCGCCTCCGAGTAGGGACCAGGGCTGATGTCGGCGTCGGTCCGCGTCGGGGAGAGGCCGGAGCCCCATGCCGGAGGCGTGATCACGGCCGGCCTCGCGTCGGCCGTGATCTTCTCCGTGGCGCCCGTGGTGCCGATCCTGAGCCTCCTGGCCACGATCGCGCCGGTGCCCCTCATCGTCCAGCGCCTCCGGCGCGGGCTGGGGAGCGCCTTGCTGTCGGCTCTGCTCGCGGCGGGCATCCTCGCCTGGACCTTCTCGCCGGGTTTGTCTGTCGGGTTCCTCCTCGTCCTCGTGGTGCCCGGGCTCCTTCTCGCGGAGGCCATGGCCCGCGGACGCGGTCTCCGGCGCGGCTGCGCATGGGCCTTCTCGTTCCTGGCGGCCCAGATCGTCCTCGGCCTCCTCTTCGCCGGTCCCGAGGTCTCGCCCGCGGTCCTCCAGATGTTCGACGCCTTCCGGTCCCCCGAGTTCCTGGCCGAGATGCGCACGCGCCTCCCGGCCGAGAACGTGGACGAGTTCGCGGCCCAGGCCGCTCTTGTCTACAAGGTGATGGAGGTGGTCTACCCGGCGGCCCTCATCATCATGGGAGCGCTCGTCGTCCTCGCCAACGCGGCCGTGCTGCGGTTCTACCTGGCACGCCGGGATCCGGGGTGGCTCGAAGGAGGCGAGTTCGAGGGGATCCGCTGGCCCCTGGGGCTCGTCGTGGCTTTCGTGACCGCGGGGCTCGGCGTCGCATTCCCGCCGGTCCGCCCCGTTTCGTACAACGTGCTCCTGGTGGTGGCGTTCTTCTTCGCGCTCCAGGGGCTCGCCGTGACGTCCTACTACGCCCACCGCCTGGCGGGACCGCCGCTCCTCCGGGGAGCGCTCATGGCGCTCGTCCTTCTGAACCCGTGGGCGCCGCAGATCCTGGCGCTGCTCGGCCTCTTCGACACGTGGCTCGACCTTCGCAAGTGGGCCGAGGTGCCGAAGGCCGAAGAGAGATGATTTTGGAGGCATCATGGAAGTGATCTTGAGAGAGGACGTCGCCCAGCTCGGCCGTCGCGGCGACGTCGTGAAGGTGGCCGAAGGCTACGGGCGCAACTTCCTGCTCCCCCGCGGCCTGGCCATGACCGTGAACGAGGCCAACAAGGCCATGATCGCCAAGGAGCGCAAGGCGCTCGAGGCCCGCATGGCGAAGGAGAAGGCCGAGTTCGAGTCCCTGGCCGGGCGGATCGGCGGCCTCCGATTCGTCGCCCCTCGGAAGGTCGGCGAGAACGACGTGCTGTACGGCTCGGTCACGTCGGGGGACGTCGCCGAGTTCCTCAAGGGGAAGGGGATCGACATCGACAAGCGCAAGGTCCTCCTCGACGAGGCCGTAAAGCACCTGGGCGACCACGAGGTGAAGATCCGCCTTCACCCCGAGGTGACCGCGACCCTCAAGCTGCTCGTCAGCAAGGAAGGCTGACCGCCACCACGGAGTCACGGAGCCACGGAGAGAAGAATCTCTTCGTTCGCATCGTGCCTTTGTGGTTAAGATCCTGACTTGGCCACCGAGACCCTCCCGAAGGACAAGTCGCTCCCCCACAACGCCGACGCCGAGCGGACGGTGCTCGGCGCGGTTCTCGTGGACAACGCGGCCTTCAACTCGGCCGCCGAGGTCCTCACCCGGGACGACTTCTACCGCGAGTCCCACCGCCGCATCTTCGAGGCCATGGCGTCCCTAACCGAGCGGAGCCAGGCGATCGATCTCGTTACCCTGAAGGACGAGCTTGTCCGCGCGTCGGCCCTGGAAGCCGTGGGAGGGGCCGCCTATCTGGGCAGCCTCGTGGACGGCGTGCCGCGCCTCACGAACGTCGAGCCCTGGAGCCGGATCATCAAGGAGAAGGCCGTCCTCCGGAACCTGATCCACGCCAGCAACCGCATCGTGCAGTCGTGCTACGAGGCCGAGGAGGACGCCGCCGTCATTCTCGACCGCGCGGAGAAGTCGATCTTCGACATTGCCGAGCGGCGCATCCGCCAGGGCTTCATCGCCCTGAAGGAGATCGTCAAGGAGAGCTTCCGGACCATCGACCAGCTCTCCCAGTCGAAGGATGTCGTCACGGGGCTCCCGACCGGCTTCGTGGACCTGGACGAGAGGACGAGCGGCCTCCAGAAGGGGGATCTCATCATCGTGGCGGCGCGCCCCGCCATGGGCAAGACGTCCCTTTGCCTCAACATCGCCCAGAACGCCTCCCAGAGGACCGGCGAGACGGTGGGCGTCTTCTCCCTCGAGATGTCCAAGGAGCAGCTCGTCCTTCGCATGCTCTGCGCCGACGCCCGTGTCGACGCCCACCGGCTGCGCACCGGGAACCTGGGCGAAAAGGACTGGGCGCGTCTGGCGAAGGCCTACGCCGACCTCTCGGCGTCGAAGATCTTCATCGACGACTCCGCGACGCTGACGCCCCTCGAGATGCGCGCGAAGTGCCGTCGCCTGAAGGCCGAGCACGGGCTCGCTCTCGTCGTGGTGGACTACCTGCAGCTCGTGTCGGGGGCCGGGCGGGTCGAGAACCGACAGCAGGAGATCGCGTCCATCAGCCGGTCCCTGAAGGGGCTGGCGAAGGAGCTGGACTGCCCCGTGATCGCGCTCTCGCAGCTCTCCCGGGCGCCCGAGGCCCGCCAGGATCGCCGCCCGCAGCTCTCGGACCTTCGCGAGTCGGGGGCCATCGAGCAGGACGCCGACATCGTGATGTTCATCTACAGGGAAGAGGAGCACAAGCCCACCGACGAGAACCGCGGCCTCGCCGAGATCATCATCGGCAAGCAGCGGAACGGTCCGACGGGCACCGTGAAGCTCGCCTTCATCAAGGAGTTCACGCGCTTCGAGAACTACGAGTGGCGCGCACCCTGAGGCCCGAGGAAGCGCGGATCGATCTCTCGCGACTCGCGGCCAACTTCCGGGCCATCGAAGCCTTCGCGCAGCGCCCCGTGGCGCCGGTGGTGAAGGCCGACGCCTACGGGCACGGCGCCGCCCGTGTCGCGCTTCTCTTCGAGAAGCTGGGCGCGCCCCTCCTGTCCGTGGCCTTTCTCGAGGAGGGTCTTTCGCTGCGCCGCGCCGGCGTGCGCGCGCCCATCGTCGTGATGGCCGGCATCGGCCCCGAGGAGGCGCAGGACCTCGTGGACCACGATCTCACCCCCGTCGTCGCGTCCCCCCGCTCCCTGGATGGCGTCCTCGAGGCCGCCCGCCTGTCGGCGCAGCCACTGCTGGCCCACGTAAAGGTCGACACCGGGATGTCGCGGCTCGGGTTCCCGCCTCGGGAGGCTGCGGCCGTGGCTCTCCGCTTGCGCGACGCCGGTGTCGTCGTGGACGGCCTGATGACCCACCTAGCCTCCGCCGACGACGCGCGAGAGGTCAGCGCGCGGCAACTCGATTCCTTCGACGCGGTCGTCGCGGACCTCGAGGGGCACGGCATGGCCCCACGATGGGTGCATGCCGCGAACAGCGCCGGCCTGCTGCACCTCCGCCCGAACCAGACCCTCGTCCGCCCCGGATTGCTCCTCTACGGCGTGCAGCCCCGGCCCCTGGCTCCGCCGGTCGTTGTGGCCCCCGTCATGACGCTCGTGGGGCGCATCGAGACCGTCAGGACCCTTGCCGCCGGGACGCCCGTGTCGTACGGAGGGCGATGGGAAGCGCCGGAGCCTTCGAGGCTGGCCGTCGTCTCCGTGGGGTACGCCGACGGCGTTCCCCGCACCGCGGCGATGTCCGCGAGCGGCGCCCTCGCGATCCGCGGCCGACGCGCGCCGGTGCGCGGGATCGTCTGCATGGATTTCACGATGGTGGACGTGACCGGCCGGACCGACGTCGAGGAGGGGGACGAGGCCGTGGTCTTCGGTGACGACCCGACGGCCTGGGAGGTGGCCGACTGGGCGGGCACCAATGCGTGGCAGATCCTCACCTCGGTCGGCCTGCGCGTACCGCGTGTCTACATCGAGGACGGCCAGGTCGTCGCCGCCCTGTCCCGGTACTGATGGCGACCAAGCTGAAGACGATATTCGCCTGCCAGGCCTGCGGCTTCGAAAGCTCGAAGTGGCTCGGCCGCTGCCCCGACTGCGGCGAATGGAACAGCCTGATGGAGGAGCGCCAGGAGGCGTCGGCCTCCGCCCGGGCGCGGCAGGGGAGCATCGCCCTCGAGATCGGCGGGAAGCCCCGACCCTACGACTCCGTTGACGGCGCCGAGACGGACCGCATCTCCTCGGGCATCGGCGAGTTCGACCGCGTCCTCGGGGGCGGCATCGTTCCCGGATCGATGGTTCTCATCGGCGGTGAGCCCGGCATCGGGAAGAGCACGCTGCTCCTCCAGGTGGCCCACCTCATGGGACGCGGCGGCGGCGCGGTCCTGTACGTCTCCGGCGAGGAGTCGGAGAAGCAGATCAAGCTCCGCGGCGAGCGCCTCGGGATCTCCGGCGGCGGCCTGTTCCTGATGGGGGAGACCTCTCTCGAGCGGATCCTCGAGGAGGTCGAGGCCCTGAAGCCTGCGGCCCTCGTGGTCGACTCGGTCCAGACCATCTACTCCGCGCGGTTTCCCTCGGCGCCCGGGAGCATCAGCCAGGTCCGCGAGGTCGCCACGCAGCTCCTGTTCCTGGCCAAGGGCCGGGGCATCACGACGTTCCTCATCGGCCACGTGACCAAGGACGGGGGCCTGGCCGGCCCCAAGTCCCTCGAGCACATCGTCGACACCGTCCTCTACTTCGAGGGGGAAAAGCACCTCCACCATCGGATCGTCCGCGCCGTGAAGAACCGCTTCGGGGCCGTGTCCGAGATGGGCGTCTTCGAGATGAGCGGCGCCGGCCTGACGCCCGTTCCGAACCCGTCCGCCCTGTTCCTGGCCGAGCGGCAGGAGGGCTCCGCCGGATCGGCCGTGGTGGCCACCATCGAGGGCTCCCGTCCGATGCTGGTCGAGGTCCAGGCCCTCGTCTCGCCGTCGTCGTTCGGCACGCCGCGCCGTATGTCGATCGGCATCGATCCCAACCGCACCAACCTCCTCCTGGCCGTCCTGGAGAAGCGCGTCGGCCTCGAGCTGCTGGGAGACGACGTGTTCGTGAGCGTCGCCGGGGGCCTCGACGTGGCCGAGCCCGCCGCCGACCTGGGGATCGCCGCCGCCGTGGCGTCCTCGTTCCGCAATCGGCCGGTTCCAGGCCGGACGGCGCTCTTCGGCGAGGTCGGGCTCGCCGGCGAGGTGCGGGGCGTGGGCCAGGCCGCCCTTCGCATCCGGGAAGCCGCGCAGATGGGCTTTACACGCTGCGTCCTTCCATCGCGCAACGTCCCTTCGGAGCCTCTCGAGGGGATCGAGCTGGTCGGCGTCCTGACCCTGGAAGAAGGGCTGGCCCGCCTCTTCGACTAGAGATCGGACCGGGACGGGTCTAGAATGGGCAGCCAAGGCTGCGCTTCATTCAGGCTCGCTCATTCCGGATCCCCTGCGCGGCCGGGGTCCTCGAGAGGTTTCCCGTGATGTGGCTGGTCCTCTTCCGGCTCTTCGTCGTCCTCATCCTCGTCCACGCGGGCTACGTCTACAACCCCTTCCCGGGCCGGCCCCTTCTCGGCGCCGCCGCCGGAGGCATCGCCGCCCTCGGCGTGATCCTCCTCGAGGTCAAGACGCGGCGCGTCCCCGGCAACCAGCTGATCGGAGCCCTCGTGGGGGGCGTCACAGGCCTCATCGGCGCCCATCTGGTGTGGGGTGCGCTCCGCGGCGTCGAGATCGTCGGAGAGCACTTCTTCCACGTCCTCCTCGTGGTCGTCCTCATGTACATGGGCCTCGTGGTCGGGGCGCAGCACGGCGAGTGGTTCGAGCCGGCGCGGATCATCGCCGCCTTCCGCGACTCGTCGCGCCTGCACCAGTACAAGATCCTCGACACCTCCGTCATCATCGACGGCCGCATCGCCGACATCTGCGAGACGGGCTTCATCGAGGGGACGCTCGTGGCCCCGCAGTTCGTGCTCCGGGAGCTGCAGCAGGTCGCGGACTCCACCGATTCCCTGAAGCGGAACCGCGGGCGCCGGGGGCTCGATATCCTCCAGAAGGTCCAGAAGATGGGGAACGTCCACGTGCAGATCGTGGAGACCGACTTCCCCGAGGTCAAGGAGGTCGACCTCAAGCTCATCGAGCTGGCCAGGAAGATGACCGGGAAGATCATCACCAACGACTTCAACCTGAACAAGGTGGCCCAGCTCCGCGGCGTCCAGGTCCTGAACATCAACGAGCTGGCCAACTCCCTGAAGCCCGTCGTCCTGCCGGGGGAGATCATGCGGGTGTTCATCCTGAAGGAAGGGAAGGAGCCGGGGCAGGGCGTCGGCTACCTGGACGACGGCACGATGGTGGTCGTGGATCAGGGGAAGAAGGCCCTCGGCAAGACCATCGAGGTCAGCGTGACGAGCGTCCTCCAGACCACGGCGGGCAAGATGATCTTCTGCCGTTGGATCGAGTCCGCCGCCGACGAGAGCCGACGGGTGGGGGAGCGGACCGACCGATTCCGGGCGATCCGCGAGTACCGCGCCCCACGCGAGGGCGAGCGCACCGACCGGACGACGGTACCCGACGCGGCAGCGACCCCCGCCCCGGCTGCGCCCGAGTCCCAGGCGATGGCTGCGCCCCCCGACGCTGCGGAAGGATCGACCTCGAAACCGAGCTGACCTGTGTCGCGGTGCTGAGGTCCCTCCTCGCCGTTCCCGTCATCGTCGTCGTGACCCTCGTCCTGGCGGTGCCCGCCCTCATCCTGGGCGCCCTCGATCCCTCCGGCCGCCTCCCGCACCTGATCGCCCGCGGGTGGGCCGCATTCGTCCTCATGACCCTCGGCGTGCGCGTGGAGGTGAGCGGGCGCGAGAACCTCCCCTCGGGGCCGGCCGTCTACGCCGCCAACCATGGGAGCGCCCTCGACATCCCGATCCTCTTCGGCCATCTCCCGGTGTCCTTTCGCATCGTCCACAAGAAGTCCCTCTCCCTCATCCCGTTTCTCGGCTGGTACCTGTTCCTCGCCGGACACGTCGCGATCGATCGCGCGAACGCCTTCCGGGCCAAGCGCAGCCTCGGGGCCGCCGCGGAGCGCGTTCGGAGCGGCACGAGCATCGCGGTCTTTCCCGAGGGGACCCGCAGCCCCGACGCCGCGGTGCGCCTGTTCAAGCGCGGGAGCTTCGTCCTCGCCCTCGAGGCCGGCGTTCCCGTGGTCCCCGTCTCCCTCGTGGGCGTCAAGCGGGTCGTGCCTCACGGCATACGAACCCTGCGCCAGGGGACGGTCGAGTTGCGCATTCATCCCCCCGTGCCGACCTCGGACCATGCGTACGGCCAGGCCGAAACGCTCGCCGAGCACGTCCGCCTGATCGTGGCCGGCGGATGCGAGGCGGGCTGAGATGCCGAGGCCCGTCGCGATCGCCCTTCTGGCGCTCCTCGCGCCCCTCGGAGCCGCCGCCCGGGAGCCGCGGCGTACCGCGCCGACGCTGGCCGGGGCCATCGAGCGCATCGTGGACAAGCCCGCGTTCGCACCGGCCCTCTGGGGCATCGAGGTCCGGGACCTCCGGACCGGCCGTGTCGTCTACGCCCGGAACGCCTCCAAGAACCTGACGCCCGCCTCCACGATGAAGCTCGTGACCACGGCGGCCGCCCTCGATGCGCTCGGGCCCGAAGCCCGCATTCGCACCACGGTCGAGGCTGCGGGGCCCCTCGACGGCGCGGGACGTCTGGCCGGCGATCTCTACCTCGTCGGCCGCGGTGACCCCGGCCTCGCGGAGCGCGGCCCCGACGGCCGCACGGCCTTCGACGTCTTCGCGGACGACCTCTGGGCGGCGGGCGTCCGTTCCATCGAGGGGCACGTCGTCGGCCACGAGGGCCTGTTCAAGGGAGATCGCCGCGGGGCTTCCTGGGAATGGGACGACCTCGTGTGGTGCTACGGGGCCGAGGTGTCGGCCCTCTCCTGGAACACGAGCTGCGCGAACGTGACGGTCTCGCCCGCGGCCCGGCCGGGAGAGGCGGCGGTCGTCACGCGCGATCCGGTGTCGTCGTACTACGAGGTGGTCTCGACCGTCGCCACCTCTGCGCCGGGACAGAAGAGCGAGCTCACGCTGGTGCGCGACCTCGGGTCGAGCGTCATCCGCCTCTCGGGAACCTACCCCATGGGCGCCGAGATCGACGCGCTTGAGGTCGCCCTCGAGGATCCGGCTCGCTATGCGGCCACGGTCTTCGCCGAGCGCCTGGCCCAGAGGGGCATTCGGGTGGGAGGATCCGCCGCTTCGTCCTCCGAGCCGCTCCCCGCGGGAACGCGGCTCCTGGCCTCACGCGACAGCCTCCCGCTGGCCGACATCCTCAGGGCCACCAACAAGCCCAGCAACAACTTTCGGGCCGAGAGCCTCCTGCGTCTGGTTGGCCTTCAGGCAAAAGGGGAGGCCAGCACCGCCGCCGGCCTCGAGGCGGTGGCCGATTTCCTGAAGCGCATCGGGGTGGAGGCGACGAGCGCGGCGATCGGAGACGGCTCGGGGATGGCTCCCACCGACCTCCTCGCCCCTCACCAGGTCGTCGACCTGCTCGCCGCGATGGACGAACACCGCCACGCCCAGGTCTTTCGCGACAGCCTTCCGGTGGCCGGCGTCGACGGCACGCTGGAGTACCGGATGCGTGGGACGCGCGCGGAGAAGCGCGTCGTGGCCAAGACCGGCACGCGACGCCACGCCAACGCCCTCGCCGGCTATCTCACGACCCTCTCGGGAGGGCGCCTCGCCTTCGCGATCGGCGTGAGCAACCACACCGTCCCGTCGCGCGAGGCCACCGCCGCCATCGACGCGATCTGCAACGTCCTGGTGGGCGTGCCGTAGAGGCCTGCAGGGTCGCCCTCGGGATCGCGTAAGATCTCGGGCGAACGGAGACCCCATGAACCCCCCCTTCCAGACGTTGGTCCGGGCCTTGGTCGCAGCCGCGACCTTCTTCGCCACGGCACGTTGCGGGACCGCCACCGATACCTTCGTGTACTTCGGGACATACACGGGACCCAAGAGCCGCGGCATCTACGTCTCGCGCTTCGCCACCACGACCGGACGCTTGTCGGCCCCGGCGCTGGCGGCCGTGACGCCCAACCCCTCCTTCCTCGCGCTCCATCCGAACGGGCGCTTCCTGTACGCCGTGAACGAGCTGGACGAGTTTCACGGAGAGAAGGCGGGTTCCGTCACGGCCTTTGCCATCGATCGGGTCACCGGTCACCTCTCGCAATTGAGCGAGGCCTCCTCGAGGGGCACGGGGCCCTGTCACCTGTCCCTCGACCGGACGGGACGTCACCTCTTCGTGGCGAACTACGGTGGCGGGAGCGTCGCCGTGCTGCCGGTTCGAGAGGACGGCACGCTCGGCGCCGCCACGTCCTTCGTCCAGCACACGGGGCACGGCGTCAGCAAGGAGCAGGAAGCTCCCCACGCGCACGACATCGCCCTCGACGCCGCGAACCGGTTCGCCCTCGTGGCGGACCTGGGCCTGGACAAGCTGCTCGTCTACGGCTTCGACGCGGCCGCCGGAATCCTGACCCCGGGGCCGGTGGCCATCGCCGCCTCGAAGCCGGGCGCCGGCCCGCGCCACTTCGACTTTCACCCGGGCGGTCGGCTCGTGTTCTCGCTGAACGAGCTGTCCCTGACCCTCGGGTCCTACCGCTACGACCCTGGCACCGGAAGCCTGACGGAGGCCCAGACGACATCGACGCTCCCTGCGGGCGTCAACGTCACGCCGAACCTCAGCGGGGCGGAGCTGCGTGTCCATCCCTCGGGCCGGTTCGTCTACGCCTCGAACCGGGGGCACGACTCCATCGCCGTCTTCTCCGTCGAAGGCGACCAGGGGATGGTTCAGTTGGTCGAGGTGGTGCCCACGGGCGGCAAGACCCCGCGGAACTTCACGATCGATCCGACGGGCGCCTGGCTCGTGGCCGCGAACCAGGGCTCGGACAGCGTGGTCGTCTTCCGGATCGACCCGAAGACCGGTCGGCTGAGCCGCACCCACGCCAGCGTGCCGGTGGTTGCGCCCGTCTGCGTCACGTTCGCGCCCGCTGACCGCGACCCCTGAGCCTGTGGTGCCAACCCGAGCCTACTGGCAGCGGCCCATCACCCGGCTCGTGATCTCGGAGCTCGTCGGGGGGTTCTCGCCGAGGCCGAGGGTGTGGAGCATCTCGTGGATGACCTCGGCCTCGGCCGTCCGAGGCTCACGGAGCTGGGTCGCGGCGAACGGGCCGCAGACGAAGACGCGGGGGACGCCCGGGGCCGCCGCGAGATCCACCTTGCCCCAGCGGCAGAGCTGTTGGCCCGAGCCGTCGAGGAACGGAACCATCTGGAGGTAGTCCGCCGGCCCGACCCCCCACTTCTCGAGGTTCTCGCGAAGCGGCCGCCCCTTCTCGTCGTGGAACTCCACGAAGACCTTCTGGCACTCCGGGCTCTCAAGCTTCTTGGCGGCTCCCGCCTTGGCCCGCTCGATGGCGGCGCTATCGAAGGCGTTCAAGGGGCGGTTGAAGCTCGTTCGCTTGGCGCGATCGGCCGCGCTTGCGGTGGCGCTTGAGAACGCGATGGCGAGAACCGCGAGAGCGGACGAAATCCCGGCGAGTGTCGGCTTGGGGGACATGGGCGACTCCTTTTCGGGAGCCGCCTGGCCAGGCTTGGCTCGTACCTTGTGCTAGGGAAGATCGGCGGTTACGATCCCCCAATCCACGGGGATTCCCGGGGATTTCCCCAGGGTTTTCCCGCCTCCGCATGCAGGTACGCTTCGGCGACTTCGTTCTCGACCGCGCGACCCGCCAGCTCCTTCGGGCGGGCGAAGAGCAGCGCCTGGAGCCCAAGGCCTTCGAGCTGCTCGACTTGCTCGTCGAGCGGCGCCCCACGGCCGTGTCGAAGCAGGAGATCCGCGACCGGCTCTGGCCGTCGACGTTCGTCTCGGAATCGAGCCTGACCGGGCTCGCGGCACAGATCCGCCAGGCGCTGGGAGACGACCCGCGGACCCCGCACTACGTCCGGACCGTCCATGGCTTCGGGTACGCCTTCCTCGCCGAAGGGACGGCCGCGGGCCGGAGGGGGGAGCGTCGCGCGATCGTGCTGTGGGACGAGCGGAAGTTCCTTCTGGCGGAGGGCGAGAACGTGCTGGGCCGCGACGACGATGTGGCGGTGGCCGTCGACTGGCCCGGCGTCTCGCGCCGCCACGCCCGCATCGTCCTGAGCGGCGGAACGGCGACGCTCGAGGACCTCCAGAGCAAGAACGGGACGTTCGTGGGAGAAGAGCGGATCACGGGCGTGCGGTCCCTCTCCGACGGCGAGACCTTCCGCCTCGGACGCCTGCTGCTCCTGTTCCGGTTCCAGGGATCCGACGCCCCGACGCGGACGGAGGGTTGAGCCTCCGGCTGGTGTAGCCTACGGGCGCCCGTACCCCTTCAAGGAGGCTCGATGAAGACGAGTTCTCTCGCCGTGGCCGGCCTGCCGCTGCTCGCCGCGCTCGTCGGCGCGCCGGTGGCCCGCGCCGCGGACTCACCCGACCGGCTGCGAAGCCTGGCCTCCGACTACTACCGTTGGCAGAGCGAGCAGTTCCCGGTCGTGAGCAGCGATCAGGGGCTCCACACCTGGGACGACCGGCTGACCGACTACTCGACCGCGGCGATCCGGTCGCGCCGCGACCGCGTCACGGCCCTGGCCGATCAGGTGCGCACCCTGGGCACCGACGGCTGGTCGAAGGAGGACCGCGTCGACCGGGTCCTGTTCCTCTCCGAGCTCGAGGGAGGCGACTTCTTCGACCGGGTCCTCGCGTCTCCGGAGAGCGACCCCCAGGTCTACGTCGGCGAGTGCAGCAACGCCATCTTCTCCCTCCTCAAGAAGGAGTACGACGCCCCGCGGAAGCGGGCGCTCTCGGCGACGGCTCGCCTCCGGGGGATGCCGGCGCTCCTGGCCCAGGGGAAGCAAGAGCTGACGCGGCCGGTTCGGCTCTACGCGCGCCTCGCCATCGAGTCGGCCCGGTCCATGGACAGCCTGTTCGGGGACAGCCTGATGACCCTGGCCAGGGACCTCACCCCCGCCGAGCGGAAGGCGCTCGTCAGCTCCCGCGACACGGCCCTCGCTGCGCTGCGCGACTTCGCCTCATGGCTCGAGTCGCGTCTCCCGCAGATGGACGAGTTCTCGCCCATGGGCGAGGAGAAGTACAACTGGCTCCTCAAGCACGTCTACCTGCTCCCTCTCGACGCGACCCAGGTGGCCATGCTGGGCGAGGCGGAGCTCGCTCGCTACCGCGGCCTGGAATCGCTCCTGCCGAACCCGGCGCTGGCCGACCCGGACCCCTCGCGCAGCGCCAGCGTGCCCAAGGATCAGCAGGCGTTCCTGGCGGCCTACGAGAGCCGGCAGGCGGAGATGATCTCCTTCCTCCGGAACAAGAACCTCGTCACCCTGCCGCCGACGCTCGGGCCCTTCCAGATCCGCCAGCTTCCCGAGGCGTTCAAGCCGACGTCGCCGGGCGGCTTCATGAACGCGCCCGGGCTCTACGACAAGGACCCGAGCGGCTTCTTCTTCATCCCGACCTACGACCCCAAGAGCCGCAACTTCTACATCCGGGCCGCCATCGAGGACCCGCGGCCGATCCTGGGGCATGAAGGCATCCCCGGTCACTTCCTCCAGATCTCCATCGCGAACGCCTTGAAGAGCGAGATCCGCCGCCACCATCAGGACGGCGTCCTGGTCGAGGGGTGGGCGCTCTACACCGAGGAGATGCTCATGCGGACCGGCCTCTACCCCGAAGGGTCGGCCGGCCAGGCCCAGATCCTGCGCCTCTCGCGCTACCGGGCCGCTCGCATCGGCGTGGACGTCAACCTCCACACCGGCCGCTGGACCTTCGACCAGGCCGTGAAGTACTTCATGGAGGCCGGCGGCCTGGACCGAGAAGCCGCGGAAGGAGAGGCCGCTGGCGCCGCCTCGAGCCCTTCGCAGAAGATCACCTACATGGTGGGGAAGTGGCAGATCCTGCGCCTGCTCGGAAAGTACCGCGACCACGAGGGCGCGAGCTTCCGGCTGGGCGCCTTCCACGACGCGCTTCTGTCGAACGGCAGCCTCCCGCTCTCGGTACAGGAATGGCTGCTCCTCGACGATCCGTCGACGCTGGAGTCCGTGACGCGAGGCCAGTAGTGCGGCGATCGCTCGCCGTGCTGCTTTCGCCTTGCGCCGCGCTTCTCGTTTCGGCCGCCGCGCCGGCCGCGACGCCGGGCGCCTATCTCGGCGATCTCTCCTGGCCCGAGGCGGAGGCTCGCTTGAAGCAGGCGCCCGTCGTCGTCCTGCCCTTCGGCCCCGCCGCCAAGGAGCACGGGCCGCACCTGCCCCTGAACGCCGACGCCAAGGTGATGGAGTACCTCTGCGACCAGGCCGTGACGTCGTTGCCCGTTGTCGTGGCGCCGCCGATCCTCCACGGCTGGTTCCCCGCGTTCCGCCAGTTTCCCGGGACGGAGATCTCGGACGCCACCGTCTTCATCAAGTACGTCGACGCGGTGGCCCGGTCCCTCGTCAAGGGAGGCGCCCGCCGCGTCGTGTTCTTGAATACGAGCATCTCCAGGGCGGGTGGCCTGCCGCTGTCGATCGTGGCCCGAGACCTCCGGGAGCAGACGGGGACGCCGACACTCGTCGTCTCGTGGGACGACCTGGAAAACGACGATTACCGGGCCCTGGAGACGCAGGCGCGCGGCACCCACGCCGACGAGATCGAGACGTCCATCCACCTCGTGCTCCAGCCGCAGCTCGTCCACATGGAGAAGGCCGTGGCCGACTATGGCCGCGACGCCCCGAAGGACTACGCCGGCTACCAGCCCGGCCTCTTCTCCCGCGACCCGCGCGATCCCGCTTATTCCGAGACGGGGGTCTTCGGCGACCCCACGAAGGCCACCGCCGAGAAGGGCCGGAAGGCCCTCGCTATCCTCACCGCGGAGTGGCTGAAGGCGCTGCGGGGGTTTGCGGAGACGAGCCTCGGGCCCGCCCGATGATGGGGCGGGCTGCCTCTTGGAACCCACGACCAACGAGCCCGGCGGACCGTCTCAGGTGTCTCTCGGCTACTGCGTCGTCCTGCCCCTCCGGACCAGCGACACCAGTAACCCGGCACCCATGAGCGCGAGGCTGCCCGGTTCGGGGATCGGAGCGGGGCCGGCGTCCGCAGGCGTCACCACGATGTTGTCCGCCAGGAACTCCGTGGTGCCCGACCCCTGGAAGGGGACGACGATTCGCACCAGGTTGAACGGAGTGTCCGACCTGAACGTCAGGGTGCCCATGGGAAACGTGTCGGTCGAGAAGAATCCGTGCGCCGTGGTCGATCCCACGGGCGGCGTCGCTATCGAGTTCGCGTATGCGGTCAGCAGGACGTTGCCGGGCACCTCGGTGTTGTCGTGGTTGTCGACGGTGGCGAACGCCAGGCTGATGTCGGTGAGAAGGTGGCTGAAGAGGATGTCCAGGGTGTTCCGGTTCTGGTTGTTCGGGTACAGGTAATTGCCGGAGAACTGCGACAGCATGAAGTGGGTCGATCCGTCGTCCTGGACCGAAAAGGCGTTGGCGGAAGGCGAGCTGAAGTGCGCGGTCATCCCGTCCTGCGTCTGGGCCAGTGGCAGGCCCATGCCGTGCAACAGCGCCGGGGCTCCCGTGTCGAAATCGAACGTCATCGACGTCGCTTGCGCCGAGGCTGCCCGGCACACGGTCAGCCCTGTCACGATGCCCGCCCGAAGCCACGGTCCCAACATCTGCGGCTCCTCTCCGTCCGTGGGCCCGCTGCAGTCAACAGAGACGAAACCGGGGAGGGATCGCTCCCTCCCCGGTCACGAGGGTTACTGTCCGGTGCCGCTCAGCGGTATGGACTGACTGGTCGCCGGAGCGGCCACGCCTACCCTCAGCGACGCCGTCTTGGCGCCGAGGGTCGTCGGCCGGAAGGTCACGCTGATCGTGCAGGAGCCCCCCACGGCCAGCGTGGCCGGGAAGGGTCCGCACGTGTTGGTCTGGGCGAACTGACCGGGGTTCGCTCCGGTCCGCGTCACGTTGTTGATCCTCAGCGGTACGGTGCCCGTGTTGCTCACCGTCACCACACGCGCTGCGCTGACCGTCAGCCTTGCCTGGCCTCCGAAGGCCACGGCCGCCGGCGACATCGAGAAGGTCGGGACGGCGATGTTTCCGGTCAGCGCGACGGTCTTGTTGGTTGCCGGAGCCGCGACGACGAGGTTGAGTGTCGCGGTCTTTGTTGGCGGATTCGCCGTCGTCGGCGAGAACGTCACGGTGATCGTGCAGCTCGCGCCGGCCGCAAGGCTGCCGGGGCAGGTCGTCACGTGCGCGAACTGGCCGGGGTTCGCCCCGGTGCGGGTGACGTTGTTGATGGTCAGCGGTGCTGTCCCGCTGTTGGTCACGGTGACCGTCTGGGGCGAACTCGGAACGTTCAGCGGCGTGTTGAAGCCCAGCGCGGCGGGCGACATCGAAGCGACTGGCGCGATGCCGTTGCCGCTCAGCGCCGCCGTGTGCGGACCGGCTTGATCGGAGGCGGCGACGCTCAGCTGGCCGACCGCCGGGCCGCTCGCCAGGGGGCTGAACCGGACGCCGATCGTGCAGGTTCGTCCCGCCAGGAGACTGCCGGTGCATGTGCCACCGTTCCGGGCGAAGCTGCCGGTGAAAGTCACGCTGGAGATCGTCACGGTCGTGGAGCCGGTGTTGGTCAACGTCACCGTTTGAACGATGCTGGCCGTACCGACCAGCTGGTTACCGAAGACCAGCGAAGTCGGGCTCAGGAGCAGGGTGGAACCAGACGTCGCCGTCGTCGACTGGCTGGCCGTGGCCGAGGCGTAGTTGGCGTCCCCGAGCCAGCTCGCGGTGAGGTTGCAGACGCCGGTGCCGCTGGTCATGGTGATGGTGGCGGCGCTGCCGCTGGCCGGCCCGAACACGCACGCCCCGGTACCCGTGATGGTCGGCACCGAGCTGGCGTTGGTGGTGGCCGTCACGGTAAAGCTCGCCCCGTTGGCCGCGCTCGCCGGGGCACCGGTGAAGGCCACCGTCGGCGCCACCTTCGCGGCCGTCGTCGACTGGTTGACTGTAGCTCCCAGGTAGTTGGGGTCAGCCGCCCAGGTTGCCGTGAGGAGGCAGGTGCCCGTGCCGCTGGTCATGGTCACCAGGGTTCCGGCGTTCGAGCATGCGCCACCCGACGAGATGGCGGCCGTGGCGGTGGAGTTGGTCGTTGTCGCCACGGTGAAGGTCGCCCCGTAAGGCCGCGCTCGGCGGGGCGCCGGTGAAGGTCACGGTGGGCGTCGCCTTCGTAGCCGTGGTTGACTGCGTGGAGGTGGCCGCGGAATAACCGGCATTCGCAGCCCAGCTCGCCGTCAGAGCGCACGTGCCGGTGCTGCTCGTCATGGTGACCAACGCGGTGGTGCTGGCGGGCGAGCCGCTGACGGGGCCGACCGAACAGGGACCACCCCCCGTTATGGTCGGCATGATGCTGGCGTTGGTGGTGGCCGTCACGGTGAAGCTCGTGTTGTAGGCCGCGGTGGCCGGCGCGCCGGTGAAGGTCACCGTCGGGGCCACGACGTACAGGATCGACGCGGTTGCAGGCAACGAATCGCCTGCCGCGTTGTACGCGGTGACTCGATACCAGTACGTGTGGGGTGTCCCCGGGCTCGGGACGGTCGGGTCGGTGTAGGTCGTTGCGTTTGCCAGGGCGGTTCCCACAGGCGTGTAGGTCGAGCCGTTCGAGCTCCGATCGATCCGGAACCCGATCTCGTTGGCCGGATTGCCCAGGGTGGCGCTGGGGGGGGCCGTGAAGCCGGTCGCGTAGTTGAACGGCGTCGTGTCGGTCCAATTCAGGGTGATCGTGCCGCTCCCCGGCTCCGCCAGCGCCAGCGGCGCGGGCGCCGCCGGCAGGGCTCGGAAGGTGTTGAACACCGTGGGGCGCATCATGTCGTTCTCTTCGTGCCCCAGCAGGTGGCAGTGCCACACGTACTCCCAGCCGAAGTTGAAGAAGCTCGTTGACGGTGTGTCACCGGGTTCCCATCCGGGCCGAAGGTCGCGAACTGCCCGGTGCTGCCGGGCGGCGACGTGACGTCCAGCAGGCGGACGCTGTCGGGGAGCCCGAAGGGAAGCTGCGGCGTCGTGGGCCGGAGCGCCACGATGATGTCCTCCAGCGGGTTCATCCGGACGGTTTCCTTCCAGCCCAGCTCGTTGGGGTCGGGCGGCCGGATCGCCCCGTCCCAGCCCACGCGGTTGATCACCTGCACGTTGAACAGGTGGAAGTGGATGGCGTGGGTGTCGACGCCGTTGTGGGTGATCTTCCAGATCTGGGTCCCGTCGCCCACCGCCGGCGGCGCGGGGGTCAGCGAGGTCGTCGATGAACTCGGTGGCCGGATCGATGTAGCCGAAGGGGATCGTCGTCTGGTTGCCGCCGTTGGTGAACGGGAGCTCGACCCCGAGGGTGGCGTTCATCCGGCCGTAGTCGAGCTCGAACAGCTCCTGGATGGCCTTCGGTTCCATGGGCACGGTCAAGCTGCCCGCTGGCGCTGTGGCGCCCAGCGGGGTGAAGGTCAGGGAGGTGTCCGAGATCCTCGAGACGTTGGCTCCCGGAACGTCCGCGGCCGTGAGCGACGAGGGATAGGCCGCGTTGTAGGCGACCTGCGGCACGATGATCGGGTCCTGGGAGGCCGCGAAAGCCGCCGGCAGGGCCACGTTCAGCGCTGCCAGGAGGGTCGGGTCGTAGTAGTCGACGGGCGCGGTGGAGCCGCCGCCGGGACCGACCACGATCTGCATGACGGTTCGGGTGTTGGGCCCGTAGCCCGGCAGCGTCGGCGGCGCGCCGCCGGTGTCGGTCTGGTCCGCGCCGCCCGTGAAGTAGTCGATGCGCTGGTCGGCGGCCGGCACCGGCGCGGGCGCGTCGTTGTAGAGGATGAGGGTCTTGCCGGCGAACTTGGAGAAGTCGACGATGACGTCGGCGCGCTCGGCCGGGCCGAGGAAGAGCGCTTTCTCCTGGACGCTCAGGACCACGATGTTCCTGCGGTTGTAGGTGTAGTTGACCGGCTGGTTGCGAATCAGCGCCGGCGCGGGCAGGAGGCCGCCCTCGGTGCCGATCTGGATCATCGCCGGGCCCCGGGTCGTCGGGTCGGGCACGCCGCCGGCGCGGTCGTCGAACGTGAAGTTCAGCCCGGCCGTGTACCACCAGCTGGGGAAGGGCGTGATCGCGTTCTGGCTCGAGTTGAACGGCACCATCTTGACTTCGGTGCAGTTGGCCGCGCCCGCGTGCACGCCGGTCGCCGTGGTCCGCGTGGTCGACGGTCTTGTCGGCGCACGAAGAGCGACAGGTTGACAGAACCGGTCGTTGCGGCGTTCAGGATCCGGAGCCGGTACGGCTTCGGCGCGACCGTCGTGGTCGGGTAGGCCTTGCCGTTGACCACCGGCGTGTCCATGAACGCTTCCGGCACGAGGGACGGGATTGGGCGTCCCGGGGATCATGGGCGGCTCCCAGGGCGCGTTCGTGAGGTCGTAGTACGGATTGGGTACGTCCGGATGGGCGATCATGCCCGTGTAGGGCGGCCAGAACCACAGCGCGTAGTCCCATCGGCCCATCGCGTTCGCGCCGCTGATGTCCCACGGGTTCTGGTTCGGCATGTAGACGTGCGGGAACCAGAGGCTGCCTGCGGCCGATCCCCAGTTCCACGTCGGGTCGGTGGCCCAGGTGCCGGTCGCCGGCCGCGCCGTCGGGCGTGCCCCACACGAACGTCTTGTCCTGGATGACCAGGGGAACGTCGTCCATCGGCGGGTATCGTGCTGGTCGTCCCATCGGTGAGCTTCCGCTCGACCGGGTCCACGAGCAGGTAGCCCGCGGCCTCGCCCGCGTAGACGTTGAGGCGGGTGATGCCGTACGCGTGGTCGTGGTAGAACATCAGCCGGCCGCTCTGCTGGTTGGTCCAGTAGAACGTCATCGAGTTGCCAGAGCGGCAGATCCATGTCGGGGACGGGCTGGGTGCTGACACCCGTCGTGAGGGGCCCCGCCTTCTCCTGCAGGGGTCACCCACTGGTGCGGCGTGCCGTCGCTGACCCACGGCGTGAAGCCGCCGTGCAGATGGAGCGTGCCGCGGTTCTGCGGGTAGGTACCCGTCATCTTGCTGACCGGGTCGTATCCTGATCCCGCCCCCATGACGGTCGTGTCCACGGGGATGAAGAGGTCGCCGCCGGCTCCCGTCGGCGAGGTTGTTGGTGAACTTGATCCGCGTCGGCCGGTCCTTCTGGGCAACGATCGCGGGGCCCAGGTAGCTGACCGCCGGCGGGGCCACCGTGTTGTCGGCCGCGGTGCACCCTGCGGGTGGACAACCGGCGGTGTCCGTGCCGTTGTTCGTCTGGTGGTAGCCTCGCAGTGTAGTCGGGTCGAGGTTCGTGTGGAACTTCCAATCGGCGTACTCGACCAACTCGATCTCGTAGTAGTCCGTGCCGGGGTAGGTCACGATGTCCGGGGTGGCTACCGTCAGGTTGGGGAGGGTGTCGATGAACTTCTGCAGGCCCCCCACGTAGCTGGTCGCGCCGGCGATCGTCGCTGACGCAGTGGCGACTTCACAGCCCGCAAACGTGCAGGGCGGCGGGTCGATCATGACGACAGGGGCGGCGTAGAGGTGTTGCTGGGTGTTGAGGACCGTGATGGAGGCCACCTGTCCGAACGCGTCGACGGTCGCGGTCGCCGTCGCGCCCGAGCCGATTCCGTAGACATCGCTGATCGTGACGAGGGGAGGGGCGGTGTACCCGCCGCCCGGGCTCGTAATCGTGACCACAGGGTTGACGGGCCCCTGCGGCAACGGGCTGTTCGCCCAATTGGAGTACGGGCCGAAATAGTCCGGCGTTCCGCCCGGTGTGGGCGCGGCCGTGGCCGCGGCGAGAGCCGTCGCAGCAAATGGGGTCGCAGCAAGCGCGCTCGCGCCGGCCGCCTTGCCCTTGGCGCCTTTGGCCGGGGTGCCGAGCCGGCGCAGTCCCGCCTTCTTCTTGTTCTTGGCGGCGGCTTTCCGCTGCGCCTGCGTCGTGTTCCGCATCTTGGGCATGCCGTTCTGATCGACCTTGCCGTTCGACTGCGCGCGGACGACTTGGTCCGCCGCCCAGCAAACGGTCATCGCGATCAATACCAGCCGCACGACCTTGGCGAATCTGGTCCAAGCCACGTTATGCCTCCTTCCGGCGTGATACGGACTTCTCGGTCCCCTCTTCCATCGGGTCCCAAGGTAGGCTCTCGATAGGGGAAGGGCTATCCCCTTGTCGGGCCAGTTCGAGCGAGATGAAGGGCTATGCCGACATGGCCCCTTCGGGTGGTCCGGGGGCTCAGCGAGGCGTCCGGGGGAGGCCCCGCAGGACGGCGTACAGCGTTTGCGGCTCGACCTCCCTCGACAGGTCTGTCTGCGCCCCGTGCTCGACCGCCTCGAGGAGGCTGCGATCGCCGTCGGACGCGGTGAGGATGACGATCCTCACATAGGGCATCGCGGCCCTGATCCGGCGAGTTGCCTCGAGGCCGCCCATGACGGGGATCGAGATGTCCATCAGGATCACGTCCGGCATTAGCTCGCGGGCCATCTCCACGGCCTGACGGCCATCGACGGCCTCGCCCACGACCTCGAAGCCACTTTCGGCCGCAAGGAGGCTGGCCACCCCACGGCGGAACAGGGCGTGGTCGTCCGCGAGCAGAACGCGAATCGATTTCATGCGGCGGAACCGGCCCCAGCCTACGGGTGCGGCGCGCCCTGGGGTATCCCCTTCTCGGGCCAGTTCGAGCGAGATGAAGGGCTATGCCGACGTGGCCCCTTCGGGTGGTCCGGGGCTCAGCGCGAGGATTCGGGTGGTCGCGCCACCAGGCCCTCGCGCAGGGCGAAGGTCGCGGCCTGCACCCGGTTCTCGAGGTGCAGCTTTTCGAGGATGTTCTTCAGGTGGTTCTTGACGGTGTTCTCGGCGATCACCAACGCCGCGGCGATCTCCTTGTTGCTCCGGCCCTGCGCGACCAACTCGAGGACGCCCTTCTCGCGTGCCGTCAGCTCGGCGCCCGGCGCCACGGGCGCGGCGAGTGCGGGATGCCGGTTCTGGCGCGTGAACTCCTCGAGGAGCCGCGCCGCCATCAGGCGCGAGACCGGAGCCTCGCCCTGCACGACGCCCCGCAGGGTGCCGAACAGGGCCTGCGGCTCGATCTTCTTGAGGAGGTACCCCTGCGCTCCGCTCTTGACCGCCTCGAAGAGGCTGCGGTCCCCGTCGGAGGCCGTGAGGATGACGATCCTCACGTAGGGCATTTCCCCCTTGATGCGGCGCGTCGCTTCGAGGCCGTCCATCACCGGCATCGAGATGTCCATCAGGATCACGTCCGGCATCAGCTCGCGGGCCATCTCGACGGCTTGACGACCATCGACAGCCTCGCCGACAACCTCGAATCCTTCTTCGGCCCCAATGAGACTCGCCACCCCACGGCGGAAGAGGGCGTGGTCGTCCGCGAGCAGGACGCGTATCGATGTCATGCGTTCCCTCCCGGGAGCGTGGCCACCACTCTCGTGCCACGTCCGACCGCCGAATCGATCTCCAGCCGTCCCCCGAGGCCCTCGGCGCGCTCGCGCATCGTCTGCAGGCCGAAGTGCAGCCGATCCTGGACGGGCGGGCGTTCCCACCCGACGCCGTCGTCTTCGACCGTCACGCGGAGCCAGGCGCCGTCCCGCTGCAGTCGGACCCGGGCGCGATCGGATCCCGCGTGCTTCCGCACGTTGGTCAGCGCTTCCTGGATGATGCGGACGGCCTGCACCTCGGACGCGGGAGGGATCGGGCCCAGCGCCGGACCGGCCGTCTCGAGCTCGACCGCGATCCCGTTGTGCGCGCTGAACTCGTGGAGGTATTCCGTGAGTGTGGGAACGAGGCCGAGCCCGCGCGAGACGAAGTTGCGGAGGCCGAAGATGGACTGGCGTACTTCCTCGTAGGCGCGCTCGGTGATCTGCACCATCTCGCGCAATTTCTCGGCGACTGCGGGAGCAGCGGCCGCGCCAGCGAGGGCGCCTTGCAGCTTCAAATGGAGCAGGCCGAGAGCCTGGGCGAGGCCGTCGTGCATCTCACGGGCGAGGCGTTCGCGTTCCTCCACGGCGGCGAGGCTTCGGACCTCGTCGGAGAGCCTGGCCCTCTCGATGGCGATGGCGGCCTGTGTGGCCAGACCGGCGAGCAGCTCGGTCTCGTTGGCGGTGAACGTCCGCTCGTCCCGGGTCGTGACGTAGATCGCGCCTATCTGGTCGTCCCCAAGATGGAGGGGTGCGGCGAGGTGCGCGCGCGCAAACTCCGTCCGGATGGCTGCCGGGACGGCATTGCGGCACTCCAGGTCGCCGGTGGGCGGGGGCTCGCACTCCGGCGCGTCGCTTCCCGAACGGAAGGCGTCGGGGGGACCGCTCGTCGCTTGCGCCGTGAGATCCGTGCCGCCCGGGGCGAAGAGACAGAGGGCCACGGCGTCCGCTCGCAGCAGCTCCCGCGTCCTGTCCACCACCGACTGGAGAACTCGATCGAGCTGGTGCAGACGCGAGATCTCCGTACCGATGCGGTACAGGGCCTGGGTCTCTCGCACCCTCTCCTCGAGCGCCCCCTGCACGCCGTGCAACTCGCGCTCGCGCTCCTGAAGGCGGTCTGCCATGACGTTGAACGTCCGCGAGAGCTGGCCGATCTCGTTCATGGACGTGACCCGAACCCGGCTCTCGAGGTGACCCTCGCTGATCCCCTTGGCGGCGTGTGCGAGCCGGCGCAGCGGGGCAGCGATGCTGCGGTTGGCAAAGAGGCTGGCCGCTCCGACCAGGGCTCCGCCGACGACGATGAAAGCCACGTACAGGGCGACGATGGCTTGAATCTCCTGTTGGCTGCGGTTCAGGAGACGGGTTATTCGGGATCGATGGGACTCCGCCAGTTCCTCGGTACGGCGGGGTACCTCGTGGGTCGCCCGGTCCAGCCAGTTGAGATCCGCCTCGTCGAGATGCCCGGCGCCGGCCGCGAGACGCTTTGTGACCGCCAACCCCTCCTCGCTCAATCGGCGGAGCGCGTCCAGGCTCCCCTGCTCCTGCTGCTGCTCGGCGGCGTCGATCTGACCTCGATGTACCTCGCCGACCGCCTCGACCTTCCGCACGATCTCCTCCTGCATGAGCAAGGCGGCCGTCGTGCGGTCGTGGCGTCCCGTCGAGTCCATCTGATGGAGTTCGAAGATCAGGTCGTCGAAGACGGAGTGGACCTGGTCGAGGCGCAGGATGTGGTCGTACTCCTGCGTGACGGCGTCGTTGTTCAGGTAGATCCTGGACGCGAGCGCAAGCGAGGTTCCACCCACGAGCAGAACCCCTGCTACCATCACGCCCACGCCCAGAGCCAGGATGCGGCTGATCTGGGCGGGAAACGCCGCCTCGATCGAAGTGCGATTCATCGCCAGGCCCTGCCGCCTCGCAGCTTCCGAAGCAGCCAGCCACTCCAGTCCGCCAGTGCGGCACGGCGGGTGGGATTCTACAGCAAGTCAAGCGAGAACCGCCGCACTCGCCGGCTATCTTCTTGGAAAGAGTCGAGAACTTGGTCTAGTATATGATCATGAAGAAGGTCAATCTCTACGAGGCCAAGGTGCACCTGTCGGCCCTCGTCGATCGGGTGGTGGAGGGCGAGACGGTCCTGATCTGCCGGCGCAACATCCCGGCGGCCGAGCTGCGGCCAGTGCCGAAGGCGCGGCGCACCCGGCGGCCCATCGGCCTCGTGGCCGGCTTCACCTTGCCCTCGTCGTTCTTCGAAGCGTTGCCGGACGACCTCGTCACCGCCTTCGAAGGGCGCTAGAGCGCGGTGCGTCTGCTCGTCGACACATGCACTTTCCTCTGGATCGTCGGCGGCGCGAAGGAGCTCTCGCCTTCCGCTCGGCAGGCATTCGCGGACCCGGCGAACGAAGCGTTCCTGAGCGCGGTATCCGCCTGGGAGATCGCGGTCAAGCACCGTCTCGGGCGCTTGCCTCTCCCGACCCCGCCCGAGGCGTTCGTGCCCAAGCAGCGCGCCGCCCATGGACTCGAGCCTCTTCCTGTCGACGAGGAGGCCGCGCTTCACGTTGGGAAGCTCCCGGACCTTCACCGGGACCCGTTCGACCGCATGCTGGTCGCGCAAGCAATGGTCGGTGGCCTGGTCCTGCTTACGCCCGACGACCAGATCCGGGAGTACCCGGTCCGAACCCTCTGGTAGGGTGCCTGTGGCCGATGCCGGCGCGCCTCTTGGGCTCCGGCGGCGAAACGGTGCTCTCGCTTCTCCCAACGCCAGCGACGTCGCCGTCTCGCGGGACCGGCTCGTCCCGGCGAGTGCCGCATCCGCGGCCAGGCAGCCCGTGGACGGCGTGTTAGACTTTTCTGGATGTCCCAGGATGCGGCGGACGCGGTGGTTCGCCTCCGACTCGCCCTCGACATGTTCGCAACGGGCGAAGCCATGGAGCGCCAGCGGTTGCGCCGTCTCCATCCGCACTGGACCGAAAGCGAGATCGACGCACGGATCGGTGCCTGGCTCCGCGAGAGGCCTGGCGCCGAGAGCGGCGACGGGGAAGGCCGCCCCGTCGAGTGGACGAGCCGGGCAAAGTGAGCCGCCTCGACGCTGCGCTCGGCGCCATCGCGTCGGAGCTTGAGCGCCCGCACAGGGCCTGGGCTCTGGTCGGCGGTCTGGCCGTTTCGGCCCACGCGGAGCCGCGCTTCACGCGCGACATCGACCTGGCCGTGGCCGCGGCGAGTGACAAGGACGCCGAGGCCGTCGTGCGCGGACTCGTAGCCTCTGGCTATCGGGTACTCGCGACCCTGGAGCAGGAGGCCGCCAGCCGCCTCGCGACCGTTCGTCTGGAAACGCCAGGCGAAGACCCGAGCGGCGTCGTTGTGGACCTCCTGTTCGCGTCCTCCGGAGCGGAGCCCGAGATCGTCCAGGAGGCCGAGGTCCTGGAGGTGCTGCCGGGCTTGCGTGTCCCGGTCGCCGGTATCGGGCATCTGCTCGCCCTGAAGGTCCTCTCGATCTCACCCACCCGCCCGCAGGACTTGAGCGACATTCTCGCTCTCCTTCGCGAGGCGAAGCCCGCAGACATCGAGCAGGCCCGGAAGACGGCCGCCCTCATCGTGACGCGAGGATTCGGCCGCGGGCGGGACCTGGTCGGCGCCTTGGAGCAACACCTGCGTCCGCGCGCCTGACCGACCAAGCGCGGTAGACGCGGCCTCCGCTTCGGGCGCAGAATCGGCGTTCGACCGCCCTGTACTCGCTCGACTGGGACGTGCCTTAGCCACACTCCCGGGGCCGGCGCTGGGCTCGCGGCGCGCGTCCTGGAGTCCGGACAACCCTTGTCACCCCAGGGCGACGATTGGGACGACGACGGCGGCTCAGTGGAAGACGTACGAGAGGCCGAGGGCGGCCTCGAAGTGGGCCCCATCCTGAACGGTCGGCTGCCCATAGTAGCCGGCGCCATAGGTGGTGCCGAGGGCGGAGTTCATGACCCGACCCTCGACGACGGCCGAGAGGCCGTACTTGATGTGGCTCCGGAGGCCCAGTCCGGCGCCGTAGCGCAGGACCGTCGAGTCCGCGACGGGAAGCGGCGCCCCGGTGGCGTCGACCTGCACGAGGCCCGGGTCCTTGAGGTAGTTGATGCTGGCCGTGGCGTAGGGACTCACCCTGTGCTCGGTCAGGGCCTCCCACCGGATCTCCGTGCCGAGGTTGAACGTCATTCCGTACCCGTCGGCGTAGCCGGCGCCGAGGCTCGGTCGCAGGCTGAGCCCGTCGGTCAGGTAGTAGCCGAAGCCAAAATGCCGGCCCGGCGTCGTCATCGCGTCGAGGGCGAACGAGCCCTGCGACTGCGCGAGGGCCGGCGTCGCCAGGGCCATCAACACGGGCACTGCTCCAAGAAGACGCATGCAAACCTCCGGAAGCCTCCCAAGGCTGCCTCGGCTGGATACACGCGCCGTGCCAGCTTGGTTGTTTCACCAGCGTCCCATTGGACGCGGCCCGCGCTTCAGGCGCAGAATCGGTCGCTAGGCTCCCAGCATGCCTCTGACCGCGGGCAGCCGTTTCGGCCCCTACGAGGTGGTCTCCCCGCTCGGGGCGGGGGGGATGGGCGAGGTCTACCGCGCCCGCGACACTCGGCTCGATCGCGAGGTCGCGATCAAGGTCCTGCCGGCAGGCATTCTCTCGGACGAAGCGTCACGAAGCCGGTTCCGCAAGGAAGCGAAGGCGCTCTCGCGCTTGACTCACCCTCACGTGGCGACGCTTCTCGACTTCGGCAGCGCGGACGGCTCGGACTATCTCGTGATGGAGCTCGTCCCAGGTCCGACGCTCGATGAGGAGCTGCAGAAGGGACCGCTGCCGCTCAAGGACGTGATTCGACTCGGCGCGCAGCTCGCACGAGGACTGAAGGCGGCGCACGACCAGGGCGTCGTCCATCGCGACCTCAAGCCCTCGAACCTCTGCCTGACGGGGGATGGCCTGCTCAAGATCCTGGACTTCGGCTTGGCGAGGATCGCGCGGCCGGCGTCGGAGCCACCTCGCGAGGACACCGACACGGATACGGGGTTAGGCAAGGTGGTGGGGAGTCCACCGTACATGCCTCCGGAGCAGGTGCTGGGGAAGGAAGTGGATGCGCGGACGGACATCTACTCGGCCGGAGCCGTGTTGTACGAGTTGGCGACGGGCCGAAGGCCGTTTGGGGCAAGGAAGGGAGCGGCGCTGACGGACGCGATTCTCCACGAGGCCCCGGAGAGTGCGCGCAGCGTGAACGGGGCGGTGAGCCCCGGGCTCGAGTCGGTAATCGTGAAGGCCTTGGACAAGGACCCGAGCCTTCGGTACCAGACAGCGGGCGAGCTGCTCGTGGACCTCGAGCGGCTCCAGCAGGGATCAGACGCGGGAGCGTCCGGTTCTCGCGGTGTCCCGTCCAGCGCCAAGTCTTGGGGAGGTCCACTTCCTTCGGGACGGTGGATGCTCGGGGCTGGTGCCTCTGTGCTCATCGTCGCCGCGTTCGGGCTCGCCGGTCGCTCGCTGTTGACCATGTCAGCGCTGCATACAGCGACTTCGCGAGTGCCCAGTCAGCTCACGTTCGGCTCCGGCGCAATCATGCCGACTTGGTCGCCCGACGGCAACATGTTCGCCTATTGTAGCGACCGCTCGGGCAACACCGACATCTGGGTCCAGCAGGTGTCCGGCGGTGACCCGATTCGGATCACGGACGATCCCGCCAGCGACTGCGAGCCGGCCTGGTCGCCGGACGGCACCCAGATCGCGTTCGGATCCGCACGCGACGGAGGGGGACTCTACCTCGTGCCGGCGCTTGGGGGGCGCTCGCGGCGCCTCAGTGGCTTCGGCCACTTGCCAAAGTGGTCACGCGACGGATCGAAGCTCCTGGTCGCCTCCGCCCTCTACGACAACTTCTATAGCTTTCAAGTAGTCGACGTGGCCAGCGGTGCCGCCCGTGAGGTGGCCCTACCCCCGGGGCTGGGCCCCTGGCCGGCTGCCGGTTGGCACCCCGACGGACAGCGGCTCTCCATTCTGGGCTTTTCGAAGAAGGACATGGGCGCAACGTTTTGGACTGGCTCGTTCGACGGCAGCCCGTCAATCCAGTCCGAGATATCCGAGCCGATCCGCCGACAGATGCTCGACTCGGGGATATACCTTCTCAGTTTCCTCTGGGCGCCGTCGGGTGACGCGCTCTACTTTGAAGCCCAGGTCAACTCGATGACCAACCACTGGCGCGTCCGAGTCGACCCGAGGACCCTGCGGTGGCTCTCCGCGCCGGAAGCGATCACGACCTCGCAGGGGGCGTTTCCGGTCTTCAGCCTCTCGCGCGACGGGAAGCGTCTCCTCTACACCTCCGATAGAGGGGACGACCTTCTCCTGTGGTCCCTACCGTTTGACGCCGCGACAGGCCACAGGCGGGGAGAGGGGCAGGCCATCAAGACACTCGGCAACTGGCCCGAAAAGCCCTGGCTCTCGCCTGACGGGAGCCGTCTCGTCTACGAGTCCCTTGCACAGCGTCGCGTCGACCTCCACGAGCAGGACCTTCTGACCGGTGCCGAGCATGTCGTGGCCACGGGGGTCGTCGACGGGCTGGCTCCGAGCTCGGCCGAGTGGACACGGATCGCCTACCGCAATGCGCGAAGCGGCAGTCTCACGCTACTAACCCGCGAAAGCGGCCGGGAGGAAGCGATTGGCTTGAAACTGATGCCTTGGGCCTTCTCCCCGGATGGCCGTTGGCTCGCTGCCAGTCGCCTCGAGGACGACCGACCCCTGAGGCTCGTGCTGATCTCGACCGAGTCGGTCGCGGCGGCAAATCGACCCGAGCGCGCGCTCGTTGCCGATCCGGTGGCCGATCTCCGCGAGGCGCAGTTCTCCCCAAATGGCCGCTGGATCGCGTTCGATGCCGGCGTGGATGGTCCGCCATCACGGTCCACCCTCCGACTCCTTCCGGCATCGGGCGGAACGTGGCGCCCACTGCTAGATGCGGCGCTGGTCGCGCGCAAGCCCCGATGGTCGCCCGACGGACGCATCCTCTACTTTCAGCGGCGAGAGGACGGCCTCGACAACGTGTGGGGTCTCCGCTTCGAACCCGGTAGCGGAACCACGCTTGGCGAGCCGTTCCAGGTGACCGCTTTCAAGAGCATGTTCCATCACATCATGAGCCTTCCCCACGTCAGCGACTTCGCCGTCTCTCGAGACCGTCTCGTCGTGCCCATGGAAGACTTCACGAACACGAGCATCTGGATGCTCGACAACGTGGACC
>CAWGKR010000010.1:0-19138 GCA_963823195.1 uncultured Acidobacteriota bacterium
GCCCATGAAGGCCACCGGCACGAAGACCGCGGTGAGGATGAGCGCGATGGCGACGACCGGCCCGGAGACCTCCTCCATGGCCTTGAGGGTCGCTTCCTTGGGCGACATGCCGTGCTCGATGTGGTGCATGACCGCCTCGACCACCACGATGGCGTCGTCGACCACGATGCCGATCGCCAGGACGAGGCCGAGGAGCGACAGCATGTTGACCGAGAAGCCGAGCAGCGGGAAGATCATGAACGTCCCGATGAGCGAGACCGGCACGGTGAGCAGCGGGATGAGCGTCGCTCGCCAGTTCTGCAGGAAGACGAAGACCACGAGGATGACGAGGAGCACCGCCTCGAAGGAGCGTGTGAGGATTTCGTCGATGCCGTCCGCGACCGGCAGCGTCGTGTCGAGCGAGACCACGTACTTCATGTCGCGCGGGAAGCGCGCTTGCAGAGCTCGGCCAGCGTCTTCTTGATGCTCGTCGGCCACGGCGAGCGCGTTCGAGCCGGGCATCTGGTAGACGGCGATGACGGCGGCCGGCTTGCCGTCGAGGCGGCCGACGGCGTTGTAGAGCACCGAGCCGAGCTCGATCCGGGCCACGTCCTTGCAGCCGCACCTGCGAGCCGTCGGGGTTCGAGCGCACCACGATCTCGCCGAACTCCTCGTCGTCAGGAGGCGGCCCTTGCGTCCGGACGGTGTAGGTGAACTCGGTGCCCGGCAGCGCCGGCGGGCCGCCGATCTGGCCGGCCGGGAGCAGCACGTTCTGCTGGCTGATGGCGTTCGCGAGGTCCGCCACCGTGAGCCCGAGCTTCGCGAGGCGGTCGGGCCGGAGCCAGATGCGCATGGCGTAGTCGCTGCCGCCGAACAGGTTGACCTGGCCGACGCCCGGGATGCGGGCGATCGCGTCGTTGATGTTGATGGCGGCGTAGTTCGACAGGAAGTTGTTGTCGTAGGTCCCGTTCGGCGACTTGAGCGAGATCAGCATGCAGCGGGAAGGTGAGCGACTTCTTGACGGTGACGCCGTAGTTCTTGACCGACTGCGGCAGCATCGGCGTGGCCTGCGAGACGCGGTTCTGGACGAGCACGTTGCCATGTCGAGGTTCGAGCCCACCTCGAACGACACCTGGAGGTCGAAGGTGCCGTCGTTGGCGTTGGTCGACTTCATGTAGATGCTGTTCTCGACGCCGTTCACCTGCTGCTCGATCGGCGTCGCCACCGACGACTCCACGTCGGTCGCGCTGGCGCCGATGAAGGTCGTGGTGACCTGGATCATCGGCGGCACGATCTCGGGATACTGCGCGATCGGCAGGCCGGTCATGGCCACGAGCCCCAGGATGACCGTGACGATGGAGATCACCATCGCCACGATCGGCCGGCGGATGAAGAAGCGTGCCATGGCTACTTGGCCCCGGTCGCCGGCTCCGCTCGCCCCGCCGCGGGGCATCGGCGACCGGCTTCGGGCTCACGACGGCTCCGTCCCGTACCTTCTGCAGGCCCTCGACGACGACCCGCTCCCCGGGCTTCAAGCCCTCCTCGATCACCCACAGGCCGTCCACGCGCGGGCCGACCTTCACGTTGCGGAAGCGCGACCTTGTTGTCGGCACCGACGATCGCGACGCTGTAGAGGTTCTGCAGCTCTGCACCGCGCGCTGCGGCACGAGCAGCGCCCCTTCTTCGTCTCGACCACGAAGCGCGCGCGCCCGTACTGGCCCGGGCGCACGAGGCGGTTCGGGTTCGGGAACGTGATCTGCACCGCCAGCGTGCCGGTCGTGGCGTCGACGTCGCGCTCGACCGCCTCGACGCGGCCCGTGTGGGGGTGCACGGTGCCGTCGGCGAGGATCAGCTCGATCTCCGCGCCCGAGGCCTGCTGGCCGGTCTCCTCCACGCGCTTCGCAAGGCGCAGGTACTCGGCCTCGCTGATCCCGGCGCGGAACAGGATCGGGTCGACCTGCGACATCGTCGTGAGCAGCGTGCTCTCGCCGCGGCCGACCAGGTTGCCGGCCTTGACGTTCGTCGTGCCGACGAGCCCGTCGAGGGGCGAAGTGATCGAGGTGTAGCCGAGATCGAGCGTCGCCTTGTCGACGGCCGCCTTCTGCCGCGTCCACCTGCGCCCGGGCCGCGTCCTGCGCGGACATCGCGTTGTCCAGCTCCTGCTGGCTAGACCGCCTGCTGCTCGACCAGGGGCCGGTAGCGCGTGACGTCGTTGTTCGACTTGTCGAGCCGCGCCTGGGCGCTGGCGAGGTCCGCCTTCGCGTTGGCCAGCGCCGCCTCGAGCGGCTTCGGGTCGATCTCGTAGAGCACGGTGCCCTTGCTGACGAACGTGCCCTCGGTGAACTCCACCGAGTTCGAGGTAGCCCTCGACGCGGGCCCGGATCTCGACGTCCTGCGAGCCCTTCGTCTGGCCGACCATCTCGAGGTAGATCGGGACGTCCTTTTGGACGACGTCGGCGACATAGACCTCCGGAGGGGGGCCCGCGACTTGCTGCCTTCTTGCCGCACGCCGCGGCCACCACGGCCGCGACTCCGAGAACGACGAGCGTCATCTTCTTCACGGGCGTTTCTCCCTCCACGGGCCTTCCTCCGTGCTTGGCTTTGCGCGTGAGCCTATCACCATCGCGTCCCCAAAACCGACAGAAGGGGTGACTCGTGTCGCGAAACGATGGGCGGGGTCATGAGGCTCCGCCCACCCTCGGCTCCGTTCGATGCGCTCACGGCGTCGTCGAGGCAGGAGAGCCTGGTTTCCTCACGAGCGCGCTCGAGCGTCTGGCTCGGGGTCTCGCCAAAGAGCCGCCGGTAGTCTTGGGAGAACCAGCCGAAGTGGGAAAAGCCCCAATCGAGGGCGACGTCCGTCACCCTGGTCTTCGGCAGTCCCCTGAGCAGGTCGCGATGGGCCGCGTTCAGGCGCAGGGTCTTGAGATAGGCCTTCGGCGTCGTGCCCAGGTGCTCTCGGAACGCCTCGTGGAGCGTCCGCTCGCGCGCGCTGAGCGCTCCGCACAGCGCGGCCACCTTCGGCGGCTCGGCGAGACTCTGCCGGAGCCACGCCTCGGCTTGCCGGGCCAGCCTGTGGCCGCTGCTGGTGGTCCGCGGTTCACGCGGAGTCTCGACCTGCGACAGGAGGACCTTGACGAGCTTCCCTTCCAGGCGGCTCACCCAGGCGGCGTCACGGAGAAGCCTGGGATCGGCGGCCGCCCGGGCCGCAACCTCCTGGCACAGGCGGCGGAGGAGCCCGGCGTCCGTCCGGAGCCGGCTCAGGCGTCCCTGGAGGCGCAGCTCGCCGAGCTGCCGGCCGAGCAGGCTGCTGACGCGCCCCTCGAGCGCGGCCCGTTCGATGCTCACGCTGACAAGCCGTGCGGGGCCGGCCGAGCGGTAGTCGAACTCGTCGCCGTCGAAGAGCACTACCACATCGCCCGCGGCGACGGGGCGCCCCTGGATCCGGGCGGCTCCACTCCGGCCGAGAGGGACCAGGAACGTCACGGAGCCCCTGGGAGCGCGGCCTCTCTTGAGCATTCCGAGCGACCAGGTCTCGAGGCAGAGCTGCAAACGCGCGGTGTGAACTCCGAGGTACCGGCAATGGCAGCGGCCGGTGCCCAGCTGCGCGTAGCGCACGTCCCAACCCACGGATGGCGCCTCCAGCCCCTCGCCGTTCGTCGTCCGGACGTCGACGAGGCGCCCCGCCGCAAACGCGGAGCCCCGCAAGGGGGGGACCGCCGCGCGGGGCAGCCTCGGGTCCGAGGCGAGTGCGGTCCGCATGGGCACCACGTTTGTCACGTCCCTCCTCCCGTCGGCAACGCCCGGACGTTAACGCCTTTGCGAACCCCGGGACTACTGCCCTTTAGGGAAGCCTCGACTCGCCGGGGCACCGCCCTGGGATGCTCAGTAGCTGTAGCCGAGGTAGATCATTCCGTAGGCGAAGTTCTTCGTGCGGTCGTAGACCTGCTGCACCACCTTGCCCGGGTTCGCGACAGGCGCCCACGAAGCTGAACGTGAAGTTCTTGTTGACCTTCCAATCCATGTACCAGTCGACCTCGACCGCCAGGTCCTTGGCGGTGACCTCCGGGCCGATGGCGGCAGGCTTGTCCGCGAGGAACTTGTAGAAGATGAGTCCCGGTCCCGATGGCGTCGTTCGGCGCCAGGTGAAGCCGGACCTGGTGCGAGATCAGGTTGGAGTTCGAGACGAAGTACTCTCCCGCGATCTCACCCTGCCACCACGTGCCCCAGTCGTAGAAGCCCGTGAGCAGGCCGTCGAAGGCCTCGTTCTTCGCTCGTCGCCGGATCGTCCCCTTGGAAGTAGGCATACCGGTAGGACAGCTTCGGCTTCCAGGAGGTGTCGAATTCGTAGCCGGCCAGGGCGTTCCAGGCGTAGGAGTCGAGGGCGTCGCCGTTGTCCTCCTTGGCGTACTCGGCCTCGAAGGAGAGCCCCTTGAGCTTGGGGAAGGGCGACGTGAAGGCGCGCACGTTGTAGACGTTCAGGCCGTCCCGTTGCGGCTTCTGGTCCTTGTATGCGTGGAACTTCATGTAGGTCGCCCCGATGGTCGTGCTCTCCCCGAGGGCGTATTCGTAGTTCGTCCCCCAGAGCCGCGTCCCCGAATCGGCCTCGGGCAGGTCGTCCTTGTCGAGGTAGAAAGCCTCCAGGGTGTGGTGGCCCGGCTTGAAGCGCCCGATGGCCGCGAACTCGAAGGCCTTGCGGGCGTTCGTCCAGTACCCTCCGCGGTTGCCGCCCTCCGCGGAGCCGTCCCACACGAGCAGCCCGTGGCCGAGGTGGTACTGCGCGCGGCCCACGGTGAACTCGAGGGTGTTCTCGCCGCCGCCGAGGGCCTTCCCCGACTTCCAGTCGAGGCTCAGGTCTTCGACCTTGAACGACGATGCGTCCTCGCCGACGAGGCTTGGCGCGGCGCCGTACGTTCGCTCTCCAACGAAGCTGAGCTTTCCCGAGAGCTGCCAGGACTTCGCGCTCGTGAAGGTCCCGGTGATGCGCGGGCTTCATCGCCCCCTCGAACCAGTTGTCGCCGAGGTTGCCCGAGGGCTCTTCGGGCTTCGGGTTCGCATAGAGGGAGTTCGCGAAGCCGAAGCTGCCCCAGCTCGCGTCGAAGTTGAACGTCCAGTCGAGGCCATGGGGCAGGCCCGTGGACCGCGCTTCCTCCTTCTCGGCTGGCGGCGTCGCCGCGGGCGGCTCGGGGCCGGCAGGCGTGGGGGGCTCTTGCGCGCCCGCGCTCACGGGCGCGAGCGCGCAAAGTGCGGCCAGCACACACGCCCCCAGGGTCGCGTGCGCCCGGCGGCGGTCCCCCCAACCGTAACCCCTGTCCTCCGCCAGCACTCCTCGACCAGCCTCCGGATCTCGCCGCTCGGGCGGCCCCAGCAGCGAGGCTACTGGGACAGGACCATCGCGAAGTAGCCGAAGACCGTCAGCAGCACCCCCGACACGGCATAGCCGACCGGGAAACCGACCCACGGCACCGAGCTGTTGATCTCCTTGGCGGCCTCCCGGCAGGGTCCGGAGTGCGAGCGAGCGCCGGCCACGCCGCCCATCAGGACCGCCGGGTTGATCTTGAACAGGTGGTACCCGAGGGCCCAGGTGACGAACGGCGGGATGGTGCACGCGATGAACCCCACGGTGAAGATCTTGATAGCCACCACCCCGGTGAGCTGCGCGAGCAGGGAGGCGCCCGCGTTGATGCCTACGATCCCGACGAAGGTCACGAGGCCCAGGTCCTCCAGGATGTTGCGCGCGGCGTTCGGCGTGCTGCCGAAGAAGCGCAGGCGGGAAACGGCCGACGACACGAAGATGCCCGAGAGCAGCAGACCGCCCGCGTTGCCGAGCCCGACCGAGAAGCTGCCAACCTTCACGTTGATCCCGCCGATCAGGAGGCCCAGGATCATGCCGATCGACAGCGTGAGCAGGTCGGTCCCGGTGCTCGGCCGCGCCACCTTGCCGACGAGCGCCCCCAGTTTCTCCACGGCGCTCTTGAGCCCTGCGACGAACAGCACGTCGAACCGCTGCAACTGGGTGTCGGCCCCGACGGGGATCGGCACGCCTCCGCGCTCCATGCGCAGCAACTGGATCTGGCCCGCGAACTCCTCGTTCCGGAACTCCTTGAGCGCGCGTCCCTCCAGCCCCTTCTCGGTGACCAGGATCTCCGCCTGGTCCAGCGGGATGGCCAGGGCCTTGGAATCGGCCACCTCCGGGCCCAGCAAACCCATGTTGGTCGTGAGGTCCTCGAGCCGGCCGCCGAGGGCCACCACGTCACCGACCTGGAGCGCCAGGTCGGCGCTCGCGCCCAGCGATTCGCCGCCCCGGACGACGTTCAAGACACGGTACTGCGGATGGCTCTGGCGCAACCCGGCGATCGTCTTGCCGGCGGTCTCCTTGCTCTCCAGGCGGTACGCCCGGAGCCCCGCGGGGCGATAGCCGGTCAGGCCCGCGTCATCGAGGTTCGGCACGCCGTGCTGGTCCTCGTACTCCTTGGCCGCCTTGCGGGCATCCACCCCCCACCACTTCGGGAGGTACTTGCAGATCAGGATGATCCCGACCGTTCCCCAGATGTAGCTGATGCCGTACCCGAGGGCGATCATTGCGCTGATTCCCTCGGCGGTGAGGCCCTCCGGCACCTTGTACGCCCCCTGGCTGACGGCCATCTCCGCGGTGCCGATGGCCGCCGACATGGTCTGGGAGCCGGCGAGGATCCCGCCAGCGGCGCCGGCCGGCAGACCGAAGACCTTGCTGAGCACGACGACCAGCCCGAGGCCGAGGGTGGCGCAGACGACGGCCAGGATCGTGAAGGTGAGGCCGTCCTTCTTCAGGCTGTTGAAGAAGGACGGACCGACCCGGAGTCCCACCCCGTACATGAAGAGGTAGTACATCAGCGACTTGGCGAAGTTGTCGAGCTGCAGCTTGACCCCGTAGGTCGAGGCCCAGGTCGCCAGGGCGACGCCGACGATGACCGCCGCCGCCACCATGCCCAGGCCGTACCCCTTGACCGAAAAGCGCCCGATCCAGACGGCCAGGCCGACGGTGAGGAACAGCAGGAGGAACGGATTGTGCTGAAGGTACAGGAACAGCGCTTCCATCGTCCTATCTCCAGTGCGGTCGTGCCGCGGTTACCGGCGCTTCTTTCCAGCAGCCTTCGAGGCCGCCGGCTTGGCGGCCGTGTCGCCCAGGACAGCAGGTTTGATCAGCTTGAGGCCCAGGTCGGCGTCGTAGCCGTGGATCTCCTTGACGTCCAGCTTGCGCATGAACTCGATGGTGTCGGCCTTGATCACCTGCCCGGGGACCATGATCGGGAAGCCCGGCGGGTAGGGGATCACGAAGTGGGCCGAGACGAGAGGCGGCCCGGACACGAGCCGCTTGTCGATCTCGGGGCTCATCAGCTTGACGTGCTCGCAGCCGTCCTCGTTATAGGCCATGTAGAACGCCGTGCGCATGTCGCCTTCCAGCGTCGTGCCCTTCGGCTCGTCGCGGAAGCGGTCGTGGAAGTGGCTGAAGTTGGGCAGGTTGGGGACATCCTCCATCAGCGACTTCACCCGCGCCGCGAAGACCTTGCGCGCGGACTCGCCGCCGGACTTGAGGCGCTCCTCGATGCTCTTGGAGATCTCGACGAGCACCTTGAGAAGGTTCGCCACGTCGCTGCGCGTGTTGTTGATGTTGGTCTGCAGCAGGATCGAGTTGCGCGAGGTCTTGTTGAGCTGGATCTCGTACTCGGCCGCGAGCAGGTTCTTGAACTGCGTGCCATCGTAACCGGCGGTCCCGCACACCAGCGTGAGCCGGGTCGGGTCCAGGATGAACTCGTCCTCGCGGAAGGCGCGTGCGCCCTCCACCCAGGTCACCCCGCCCTCGGTGTAGCTCTTGAGGCCGGACTGTCGGTACTCGGCCGGCACCATGTCCTCGACGTCGAGGACGCGGAAGTACTTGGACACCAGGGGATGCGTGTTCACGCCGCGGCGCACCTCGATGGCGAGCTGGATCGACTGCATCACCAGCCCGTAGCCCTCGAGCTCCATCTGCCGGCGGGCCAGGTCGAGGGAGGCGATGAGCTGCTGGTTGGGCGAGGTCGAGGCGTGGATGAACACCGCCTCCTTGAAGGCCTGCTCGTGCCGGTGGTAATCCTCGTCGGCCACCAGGACCATCGAGCCCTGGCGCAGCGCGGACATCGACTTGTGGGTCGAGTTGGTCTGGTAGACGCGGAGCTTCGCCTTGCGCGGGTCGGGCACGAGGCGGGTGTCGAGCACGCGCTTGTCCTTGGGGTCGAGGTCCGCCCCGAGGCGCTTCTCCTGGGCCAGGTACCGCTCCAGGTAGGCGGGGTCGGCGAAGGCCTCCTTCAGGTCGGCGCGCGCGCCCATCGCCGTCCGCGGGCGGTAGAGCGGCGAGAAGTGGGCGAACCCGAACCAGGCCTCGTCCCAGAGGAAGATGAGGTCGGGCTTGATCGCCAGGCACTCCTCCATCACTCGGCGCACGTCGTACACGTGACCGTCGAAGGTGCAGTTGGTCAGCGTGACGGTCTTCACCTTGTGGAGGCGCCCCGCGGCCTTGAGGTCGAGCAGGGCCTGCTTGATGGTCCGCAGCGGCACCGCGCCGTACATCGAGTACGCCACCATGGGGAAGGCCTCGACGTAGTAAGGCTGGGCGCCCGCCAGCACCATCCCGTAGTGGTGCGACTTGTGGCAGTTGCGGTCGGTGACCACGATGTCGCCCGGCTCCAGCAGCGCCTGGTGGACCATCTTGTTGGAGGTCGAGGTGCCGTTCGTCACGAAGAACACGCGGTCGGCGCCGAACGCGCGCGCGGCCGCGTCCTGAGCCTTCTTGATGTTGCCCGTGGGCTCGAGCAGGCTGTCCAGCCCGCCGGTGGTCGCCGACGACTCCGCGAGGAACAGGTTCGCCCCGTAGAACTCGCCCATGTCGCGGATCCAGTTCGACTTGAAGATCGACTTGCCGCGGGCCACCGGCAGCGCGTGGAAGGTGCCCACCGGCTTCTGCGCGTACTTCTTGAGGTTGTCGAAGAAGGGCGTCTCGTAGCGCTCGGCCACGCCGGCGAGGATCGAGAGGTGGATCTCGAGCGGCTCCTCGACCTCGTAGAAGACGCGGCGGATCCCGGCCGCCGCCGGATCCGAGATGATCGCGTCGGGCTTCTTGTCGGCGAGCAGGATGATGTCGAGCTCGGGCCGGAAGCGCTTCACGACCTTCGCCAGCAGCAGGCCGTAGTCGCCCGCCGCGCGATCCTTCGCCTCGAGGGGCAGCCGGGCGGCCAGAACGCTCTTGAACATCGGCACGTCGTGGGACGACGCCCAGGAGAAGCCGTCGTAGATCACCACCGACTCGAGGTTGGTGTTGAGGATCACGGCCAGCGCCGCGTCCTCGAACGAGCCGACGAATACCGGCTCGTAGACGAAGTCGTCCTGCGGGCGCCGCAGCTTCCTCACCTGCTGGGCTTGCGCGGGCCAGCGGGAAGGCGGCGTGGGCGTCACGAACAGCACCTCGAAGTAGGGCTTGGCGGCCGCCTCCCCCAGCGCCGTCGGCATGACGCGCTCCGCGCTGGTCGCGTCGTCCTCCGCCTCCCACTCCCCGGCATCGCTGCGGTAGCTCCGCGACATGAGCGCCGACGAAACGCGCTGCACCAGCCGCGCCACGCCGAGGGCGTCGCCGCCGGCGATACGGTCCTTGATGGAATTCAGCAGGCGAGCGCCCGGGTAGGCCTGGAAGCTCTCCAAGGGCACGAGCGCGCTGAACGCCTCGGAGCACGCCGCCTGGAGACTCGCCGCTCCGCGGCTCGCCGGGTCTGCGGCCCAGTCCTGAGCCGCCCGGCTCAGGTCACGCCAGAGGTCGAGGCGCGCGGCTACCGCCGAGAAGAAGTGGTCGATCCTGGGTGCAGAGGCTGGGTTCTTGGCCATCGGAGGCTCCTATCGTTCGGAAAGAAGCGGCGAAGCGACCGCCGCTGGGGTTGACGGCTCACGATACCGGGGACCGCTCAGCGCGTGACGAAGAGCAGCCATGGGGTTCCCACGAGCAGGAAGACGAGGAGACAGAAGACCGTGGTCAGAGCGCCGAGCTTGTACAGCTCCGCCTGGGTCAAGTACCCGCTCGCGACGAAGATGACGTTCTGGCTCCCACCCTGTGGGGTGATCACGGAGAAATAACTGCTGGCGAACAGGAGCGCGAACCCCATGAGGGGGGCGGGCACGCCGGTGCGGATGCCGACGTCGAGGAACACGCCGAGCAGGGCCAGCACCTGTGAAGCCTGGCTCACGAACATGTAGTGCATCAGCACGTAGAGGACGAGCACGACAACGTAGGCGACCGGCCAGGGGACGCCTCCGAGCGCCGCGGTCAGTCGGCCTCCGACGTAGCTCATGAAGCCCAGCTCGTTGAGCTGGCTGCTCAGCGCGAACAAGACCGCGAGCCAGAGATAGGTGGCCAGCGTGCCCCCCTGCTGGGCGATGTCGTCCACGGTGAGGACCCTGGTCGCGAGCAGCAGGGCCAGGCCGCCGAAGGCGACCGCGGTCAGGCTCAGGTTCAGGGTCCCCGCCATGACCCAGCCAGTCACCATGAGCCCGAAGGCCACCGCCACGATCCACTCGTCGCGGCTCAGGGAGCCCATCGAGCGTAGCTCAGCGCGGGCGGCCCCCGGCGCGCCGGGGGAGGCGGCGACACCCGGCGGGAATAGCCGGTACAGGATCAGGGGAAGGAGCAGGATCGCCGTGAGCGCCGGGACCGACGCGGCCACGAACCACGAGCCGAAGTCGATCTTGAGGCCGTACTGCGCCGCCACGGAGACGCCGATCGGATTGACCGAGGTCGCGGTCAGCCAGAGAACCGACGAGACGGCGAGGCTCGCCATCCCGCAGAACATCAGGTACCCGCCCACCCGGCGTGTGCTCTCCTCCTCGGGCTTCGAACCAGCGCCCTGCGCGAGCGCGAGGACGATGGGGAACAGCACGCCCCCGCGGGCGGTGTTGCTCGGAAACGCCGGGGCGATCACGGCATCGGTGATGAAGATGCTGTAGCCGAGTCCGAGCGTGGAGCGGCCGAACATGCTCACCACCAGCAGGCTGATGCGCCGTCCGAGGCCCGACTTGACGACGCCATGCGCCACGAGGAAGGCGACGACGACGAGAAGCACGCTCGCGTTGGCGAAGCCAGCGAAGGCCTTGTTGGGGTCGACCGCGCGGGAGAGCACGGCGGCCGCCACCGCCAGCATCGCGGCGGTCAGCAGCGGGAAGGCGTTCAGGATGACGGAGACGATCGCCGCCGCGAAGATGGCGAAGAGGTGCCACGCCTCGACCGTCAGCCCGGCCGGAATCGGTGCCAGCCAGATGCCGAGGGCGAGTGCGAGCGTCAAGCCCTGCTTGATCCGGGTACGGCGCTCAGAACCCGAGGCGGTCATTGGTTGGGCCCTCCCCCCGACGGGGCGGGGTCGGGGGTGGCGCCCAGGCGCGCGCGCCCCTTGAGGCCCACGGTGCGCCCGCTCACGGTGCCGTCCTCGCCCACCAGCACGTACTGCCACTGGAACTCGTAGTCGCCCGCGACCCCCGCGTAGCGGCCCGTCCCGCCGAGGAACGTCCCGGCGATACGGTTCCCGGTCCCGACAAATTCGCCACGAAGCTCGCTGAACACCTGGTCACCGCGCTCGTCGGTCCAGACGCTCCGGCCCACCAATCCGGTCACGCTGTCCGTGAGGCCGATGATCTCGGACTGGAACCCGACTCCCAGCTTCCTCTCTCCGGTGAGCAGCAGGGAGCCGGTCATGCTGACGATCGACGCGCGGTGATCCGGTCCCAGGTGGAGGGTGGTTCGGGTGCCCGAGGCGGTCCACGTCCCGTCGAACGAGCGCCATTCGCCGGGGGGCGCGACCTCCGGGGCCTTCGCCGCCGGCGGGGAGCACGCGGCCCCGATCAGCGGCAATGCGAGTGCCAGCCATCGCGAACGGATCACCTTGCCCCCTTGATCTAGGACGGGAGGTTGAAGCGGATCGCAAACTGCAGGCGTCGCGCGGTTCCGACGTCGCCGCCGAAGACCTCGCGGCGGCCGTAGAGGTACTCGACGCCGGTCCACGCGCGGTCCTTCAGGAACCAGTAGAGGAGGTTCACGGCCGCGTAGTCGAGGCGCTTGTTGAACGTCGCCGGGTAGAACGACTCGCTCGGCACCGAACCGACGCTGTAGACCGCGTTCGAGGAGAAACGGGGGGACCAGAAGTGCTCGTAGCCGCCCATGAACGCGTTGAGGCCGACGGCGTGCAGGCGGCCGCTCGCGTCGGGCACCGCCGTCGTGCCGCCGCGGTAGCGACCGATGCCGTCACCGAAGGTGAACTGCGCGTAGGCGTAGTCGCGGCCGAACGTCTTCAGCTTCCCCGACAGCATGGCGCCCCAGAGCGTCACGTCGTCCGGCTCACCGCCCGTCGGGCGGAAGCGCGCCTTGCCGACAAAGCCCGCCGCGAAGATGTGCCCGTGCGAGCCCTCGAAGACGAAGACGGGTGACCAGGTCCGGCATCGGGTACTCGGCCTTGCCCGCCACATCGGTGGGTGTCACGATCGCGGACTTGTTGTCCTCGATGGCGGCCGACCACGTCAGCCCCTTTCCGAGCTTCTGCGTCCATCGTGCCTGCGCCTGGCGGGTCAGCGCGAAGGCGGTCGGCGCCTCGAAGTCGATCGTGTTGGGGATGTTGGAGTCGTCCACGAAGGTGGACCAGGTCTGGCCAGCCAGCAGGCCGCTGTAGACTCCGTAGGCATGGCGCAGGCGCAGGGCAGAGCTAGTGCCGTAGAAGTCCGTTTCGACGTACATCCGCAGCTCGCGGCCCTCGACCGGGCCCCGCACGTCGAGGGACAGGCGCGTCTCTTTCGCGTGGAGGTTCGAGTTGGTGCCGTCGCTCCCGTCCACCGGGATCGTGCGGACGTCGAAGGAGTCCTCGGAGCCGATGGGATCGAAGTCCCGCATGGCGTCCAGCTTGACCCGTCCCCCGGGCTTGAAGACGAACGACCCCACCGTGAAGCCATTCGGCTTGGGTGACGGCTCGGGCGACGGCTCGGCGACGGTGGGGACTGGGCGGATCGGTCGACGGCTGGGGAGCCTGCGGGGGATCCGGCTCCGGCCAGCGCAGAGGCCGGGCTGATCGCGCACAGCAGAGCCACGGTAAACGCAAGACCGCTCACCACGACGCCAAACGACCTTGTCCTTGTCATCCCCGCCTCCTATGCCCTCGGCGCCATGGCACGTTAGCGTCCTTCGCTGGGCCCCGGCTACTGCCCTTTAGGGAAGCCTCAACGCGCGGACGCGCCCCACCCGAGCACGTTGCGGGCGAAGGACCAGCGGGGCGCCAGCACCCTGGTGGCCTCTCCCAGGATCCAGTGGCGGCGGGCCGATTCGAGGCGCCCCATGGCGCGCTGCGTATCGATGAACGCGTCGATCGCGTTCAGCAGTTCCGGCTCGCCGTGGGGCACGGCGTAGGACAGCGAGAACCGGCCGACCAGGGGCTCCGGCTGCGCGGGGGAAAAGGGCGGGTAGAGGAGGCTCCAGGCGCAGGCCCGCTCCCACGACGTGAGGAACGCGTCGGCATGGACGCGACCCTCGATGAAGTCGAGCGGCGAGAGGACCGGCACCACCTCGGCATTGGGCAGGGCCCGCGACAGGGCCTCGATCCACTCCGGCCGCTTCAGGATGGCGATGCGCACGTGCCGCGCCCGAACGGCCGCCATATCCGTGAACTCGGCTCGCCGGTGGTCCTCCACGAGGAAGGCGACGGACTCCTCGGCATAGGGTCGGGAGAACGCGGCGAGGCCGGCGGCGCGCGCGCTCACGCGCACGCCCGACATGACCACGTCGAGCTGTCCGGACGCGAGGGCCTCCGCGAACCGATCGCGGGTGACCACGACGTGCTCGAGGCGGACGCCCAGGGCCAGGGCGAGCTGGTGGGCCATCTCGGCGTCGAACCCCACCGGCGTTCCCGATCCGTTCAGGTAGGCCCAGGGGATCGAGTCCGCGTCGAAGCCCACGCGGATGCGCCCGCTCTCACGCACAAAATCCAAGCGACCGCCACGGACCGGCGCAGTCGCCGGGGCTGGTGGCAGATCGGGAAGGAACGTCGAAGGGGCGAGCGGCTCGCGCGGCTTGATCGCGGCCAGCACCTGCTCCCGCGTCGGAGGGTCGGGAAGAGCGCGCGCCAGGAGCAGGCGCGTTCCTCCCAAGAAGCCCGCGACGAGGGCGACGCTCACGAACGCATAGCGGACCAGACGCTGCTTCCGGATCTGGAGACGACCCGTGATCAGGGAGGTCCCCAGGAGCGCGATCACAAGGGTGTGCATCGCGGCCGCCATCGACCCGAAGCGGCTGTTCAGGACGCCCGCCACGACGAAAAGCTGGAAATGATCCGCCGGGATCCTCGCGAGGTCGAGGAGGAACGGGATCGCGGTGTTGATGCTGCCGAAGACCGCCAGGATGCCGGCCCCCGCGAGGGCCGGGTAGGCGCTCACGTCCAGCGGGAGGCCGGCGTACCAGGCCACGAAAGGCACGAAGCAGATGCTCAGGACCTTGGCGGAGTGGGGGAAGTTGAAGGACGTGGGCACCAGCACGTCGACGAGGCCCGCCTCGGTCTCCCCGGAAGTGCCGGCTTCGGCCAGGAGCTCCCGCGAGCGCTCGACCAGCACGGGGAGCACGATGAACAGATTGGAAGTGACGAAGGCCGTCACGAGCGCATCTTGTGCCGACGCCAGCAGGCGGCCGTGGCCGATGGGCGTCGTGGCCGCCACGAGGGCCGGCAGGAGCCAGAACGTGAGGAGGCATGCGAGGCCGCCGTAGATCAGCAGGAATCCCTGGAGCCTCTCGAACTCCTCCAGCCGCATGGTGGCGGCGGTGTGGGCGGCGATCGCGAAGATCCCCAGGGGCGTGGCCTTCGCCACCAGCGCCCCGACACGGCCCATGGCCTCGTTGAAGACCGCCACGGGCCGCAGCAGGGCGTCCTTGTCCTTCATCCCCATGAGCGCGATCCCGGCGAGGATCGCGAACACGACCACGGCAGGGACGAGGTTGTTGGCGAGGGCGTAGAAGGGGTTCGACGGGATGTAGAGGCCCACCCAGTCGATCGGGCGCTCGGCTTCCTGGGGGGCCGCGCTGAAGAACCCGCCCCCCTTGTCGGCCGGAAGGGCGAGCGGAGAGAGGAACACGAGGGCCAGGGTGAGGGCCCAGAGCCCCAGGAGCAGCGCCCCCCCCTTGGTGAAGACCTGGCGGGCTTCCCGCGCCCCGAGGCTCCCGAAGCCGTGGATCAGGGATCCCGCGACGTAGGGGAGGACCGTGATCTGGAGCAACTGGATGAACGCGCGCCCGAAGAGGTTCAGGAAGGCCACGCGCTCCCCGAAGAAGAGGCCCACGACGATTCCGCCGACGAGGGCGGCGAGGATCTTCTTCGACGAGCTCATGGGCGGGCTCTCATCGACGCGGGAGCATGGTATCCGAATCGGCGGGCCTCCAACACATCATTCGAGGCCGCGAAACGAGCGAACGCCACCTACGACCGCTTGCGTGGTCTGGCGGAGCGTCTCAACGAGCGCTTTCGTCCGGACCCGGCACGCATGGCTGCAGCCGCCCGGATTGCCCACTGCGGGCGCTGAGAGCGGGCGCCGGCACGAGCCTCAGTCGAGCCCTCTCATCGCCCGGCGATAGGCCGCGGGCGTGACGTGAGCCTGGGTGCGGAACACACGCGTGAGGTGGCTCTGATCGAAGAAGCCCGCTTGAAGAGCCACCTCGGCCAGGGGGAGCGAGTCCCTTCGGAGGAGGTCCTTCGCGTGCTCCACGCGAACCGAGCGCACGTAGTCTCCCACGCTGCACTGGGCATGGGTCCGGAACAGCCGAGCCACCTGGGCCGGGTGAAGACCGGCGGCGCAAGCCACGTCCTCGACGGTGAACGACCGGGCGAAGTTGCCGCGGATGAACTCGAGGGCGCGGCGAAACGCGCGCTCGCCGCCGCCTTCCAGCGACCGCGGGGCGAGGGACGCCATGAGCTCGAGGAGCAGGCCCTCGAGGAGCAGATCCGCCGGCGACGACGCTTCCATGCGGAAGGTCTCATGGAGCCTTCGGGCGAGCCGCCGCGAGGCCGCCCCGCCGCCGACGTGCGGCGCGCGAAACAAGCCGGTGCGCTCGCGTATCTGGCCGAGGCGGGGCTCCGTCACGCCGACCGAGATCATCGTCACGGGCCCGCTTCCGTAGGTGTCCCAATGCGGCTCTCTCGGGGGCTTGAGCACGACCTCGTATGGCGAGAACGAATACACGCGCCCCCGGATGCCCTCGTCGAACGTCCCCCTCGTCGCGAAGCAGAGGCACGCGGCCTCGTGCACGTGCAGGGGCTTGTTCACTCCGGCGGCCTGCAGGCACACGCTCACCGAGAACGCGCCCACGAGGCACTGGGTCGCGTCCGGCGATCCGATGGGCGCTTCCTCGGCTTCTCCAAAGTCTTGAACGCGTCCAAGCATCTTCAGTCCCACCCGCTTTGCCCCCCCTGTGAATATGCGGTGGCGACCGGGCCTCCGCCAGCGAAATCGTGGGCGAGAAGGCCGGCGAGGGGCTGCGCTCTCGCCGCCGCCGCGCCCGCGAGGGCCCGTCGTCCGGACGCCTTGAGGAGCTCCGCTTGGACCGGTGTGAACCCGAGCCGCCCCTGCTCCGCCAGCATCCACTCCCGTCGGGTCATCAGCGCACGCATGAGACCCCTCGGGGTGTGGCCGCCCGGCAGGAGCAGGTGGCCGATCTCGTGGGCCATGATCGTCCCCAGGACGAGGGCCGGCGGGACCCCGCCCTCGAGGGAGACGCGGCGGACGCGGTCGGAATAGACGTAGACGATGCCGCTGGCGCCCCAGACCTTCAGCGGGATGGCGCAGCCTCCCTGGACGTCGACGCCCCGATTCTCGGTCCGCGGCTCGCGATCCGCTATCCGTATCGAGACGTCGCTCGGGCCGGCCGGGCCCACGCAGTCGTCGGTCGAGGGATCGAGCCCGGGGTCGCAGCTCTGCCACGCGAACGTCACACCCGCGCGGGCGTAGTCGCGGTCCACGATCGCTTCGGCAGCGCGAACGACCGCCGTCCCGGCGTCGCCATGGTCCAGCACCCGCGCTCTCACGATGGTCTGGGCGCCGGCGAAGGGCGCCAGCATGGCCAGGCCCGCCGCGACCGCTCCCGTCGGCCAAGCGCCCACGCGTCCTCCCTCGTTCTCCGGAAGGTAGGGTCGGGGCCGCTCGCGTTCTTGGACGGGAGCGACTGCTTGGACGGGACGCACCGACTTCAGGGGCGTGAACAATGCCCGGGTGTCAATCCGGTTGCCGATGGCCAGGGTCGCTCGAAGGAGACCCGAGGTCGTGGATAATCAGCCCATGGATTCCAGGCTTCGGCTCCCCCTTCTTCTGGCTTTGGCCCTCGGCATGGGCGGATGCGGCGGCGATTCGTCGCCGTCTGCGTCGCCGTCCCCCTCGGCTGCGCCGACGTCAGCCGACTGGCCGATGTACGGCCACGACACGGCCCGCACCAACTACAACAAGAGCGACACGATGATCGGCCCCGAGCACGTGCTGCAGCTCGCGCCGCGCTTCCGGACCCTCATCGGGGTGGGGGACCTCCCCTCGTCGAGCGGCCCGGTCGTGGCCGGCGGTCGCCTCTACGTCGGGAGCAGCGTCAGCACCGGCCCCAACTACTTCTGCCTCGACGCCGGAACCGGCGCCGTGCTGTGGAGCGCCAACATCGGACACGCCTCGTTTCCCGGCAACGTCGGCATCGGCTCCACCGCCGCCGTCGTGGACGGGGGCGTCTACGTCGGCGGCGGCGATGCCGCGTTCTACGCCCTCGACGCCCAGACGGGCGCCATCCGGTGGCGCCATCCGATGGACGACGCGCCGGACGCCTACGCCTGGTCCTCGCCCCTCGTCTCGAACGGCGTCGTCTACGTGGGGATGTCGGCGCGGTACCGGTCGCTGCGCAGCGAGCTGCGCGCTCTCGACGCCGCCACGGGCGCCGCTCGAGCCCGCCAGTTCCTGGTGCCCGAGGGGAGCGTCGGAGGAGACCTCTGGAACTCGCTGGCCCTGAGCCGGGACGGCTCCAGGGTCTTCGGGGCGAGCGGCAACGACCAGGACGTCGACAACTCCCCGGACTACGACGACTCGTATACGCGCGCCATGATCGCGTTCGATCCCGCGAGCCTCGCCTTCCTGGATTCGCACCAGGAGGCCGTGAAGAACCAGGACCTGGACTTCGGCACGACGCCGGTGGTCTTCCACGACGCCTCGGGACGCAACCTCGTGGGCGCAAACAACAAGAACGGCAAGTTCTACGCCTACGATCTGGCGGCTCTCCGCAACGGGCCCGTCTGGGTGCGAGCCACCGGCGTTTCGGTCGGCGCGATGCCCGCCTACGACGAGGACGCCGGACCCGGGGGCACGCTCTTCATCATGGGCGACAACGCGGTCCTGTTCGGGGTCGATCCGGCCACGGGAGCGGATCGTCGGCCGCCCGTCGCGGTGGGCTTCGCCAACGGCAACATCGCGGTGGCGAACGGCCTCGTCTACACGGGCGGCGGGGCCGGATTCGTGCCCGTCGTCGACGCGGCCTCCGGAACCTTGTACAGGGTCCTGGAACCCCAGACCTCGGCCAGGACCTTCTCCGGCGTGGTCGTGTCCGGCGGCGTCATCTACTCCGTGGCGGGGCCCTACCTCAACGCCTGGTCCGCTCCGAGCGCCGGTCCGGCGCCGACCGCGAACACGACGCCGAAGGCCCAGGTGGCCTTCGCCCTGGAGCCCAATCCGGCGACGGCCGTGCCCGGCACGAAGGCGGCGCATTCCGCCCACTTCCGCGTCGTCCTGACCGAATCGGCCGGCGTTGGTGGAACCGTCAACTTCATCAACCTGCAGCTCCGCGACGCGGCGAGCGGCTGCGCGGCCAAGGCAACGGCCGCCCTGGCCCTGGATGCCAGCTTCATCGTCGCGCACGCGGGGACCGACAAGCTCCCGGCCTCGGGGAGCCTGAGCTTCGACATGGAAGTGGACTACTTCCTTCTTTCCGGTGCGCGGGCCGTGACCGTGTCGGGAGCGGCCCAGATCGCCGACAACAACGGCCACATCGTCACGCCCATGGGACAGGCCACCATCCGGTAGCTCGCCGGTCCCGCTTGCGGTAGCGGGTTAGACGCGGCTCCACGAG
>CAWGKR010000011.1:0-859298 GCA_963823195.1 uncultured Acidobacteriota bacterium
TGGCCAGGGTGAGGTTGAGGTCGGCGTTGGCGCCGCGGAGGAGGGGTTGGTCGACCTGGAAGCCGTGGGCGCCCTCGTGTCCCCACCCGATCGTCCCGACACCCGGGATCAGGCCAAACCAGTTCGCCGCGAGGACGAATATGAAGATCGTCGCGAAGAACCAGAACGTACGCGCCACGAGGTGCCGGCCCAGGATGTCGGCCAGGAAATCGTAAAGCCCGCCGACGACCCATTCGAGGAAGTTCTGTGCTCCGTCGGGAACCCGCTTCATGTTTCGCGTCGCGAACCGGGCGAAGACGATGAGCCCGAGCGCCACGGCCCAGCTGACGGCCATGGAGTTGGTGATCGGAAAGCCGAAGGGGCGGGCGATCTCCACGGCGTTGCGGGGCAGGCCGCCTTCTTCCGTGGAGGCGAAGGCCTGGCCGGCCCAGGGACCCGCACCGAGGGCGCCGAACAGGAGCAAGGCGGCCAGCAACTGCCGCCACCGCTTGCCAAGGACCTCACCCAATGACGCCTCCCGTTCCGGAGCCGCACGGGCACCCCGCCGCCCGCAACTGCCCCACTATCACGCGGCGCGGCGTGGCCCGCTATCCGGAAACTGCGGCGGAACGCGAATGCCTCCCGCCCGACCGCCGAACCCCTGGGCACCGAAGGTGCGGTAGCATCCGCACGGTGGGGAGCGCCGGCCAAGTGAGGAGGGGAACGCAAATGGCAAAGGGGAAGGCGGCCGACGACGCGCCGATCGTGGACTGCACCGAGCAGAAGAGGCTGAACGAGGCCCGCGAGGCCGGAATCCCATGGAAGAAGTGGGGCCCGTACCTGAGCGAGCGGCAGTGGGGCACGGTCCGGGAGGACTACAGCGCGGACGGCAACGCCTGGAACTACTTCTCCCACGATCAGTCCCGGGCCCGGGCCTACAAGTGGGGCGAAGACGGCCTCGGCGGAATCTCCGACGAGAAGCAGCGCCTCTGCTTCGCGCTCGCCCTCTGGAACGAGCGGGATCCCATCCTCAAGGAGCGCGCGTTCGGCCTCACCAACGGCGAGGGGAACCACGGCGAGGACGTGAAGGAGTACTACTTCTACGTCGACTCGACGCCGACCCACTCGTACATGAAGTACCTCTACAAATACCCGCAGCGCGAGTTCCCCTACCGGGACCTCCTCGAGACGAACCGCCGGCGTACGCGAGAGGAGCTCGAGTACGAGCTGGTGGACACGGGGATCTTCGACGACGACCGCTACTTCGACGTCTTCCTCGAGTACGCCAAGGAGGGACCGGACGACATCCTGATCCGTGTGACGGTCGAGAACCGCGGGAAGGAAGCGGCCCGCCTGCACGTCCTCCCGACGCTGTGGTTCCGGAACACCTGGTCGTGGGGAGACGAGGCAGAGAAACCGGTCCTTCGCGAAAAGACCGGGGGGATCGTGGCCTCTCATCCCGAGCTGGGCCAATACACGCTCTCATGCGATGGCGCCCCGGAGCTGCTCTTCACGGAGAACGAGACGAACGTCCAGAAGCTCTGGGACCAGCCCAACCCGACGCCCTACGTGAAGGACGCGTTCCATCGCCACGTCATCGGCGGGGAGCGTGACGCGGTCAACCCCGTCAAAGCCGGGACGAAAGCCGCGGCACGCTACGTCCTCGACGTGCCGGCGGGCGGCAGCAAGATCGTCCAGCTCCGGCTGACGAAGGGTGCCGCGGGCGCGGCGGCCGGCGCGGCGTTCGACGAGGTGTTCCGGCAGCGGGTCTTCGACGCCGACGAGTTCTACGACCGGATCACGCCACGCTCGCTCGGCGAGGACGAGCGGCGGATCCACCGCCAGGCGCTCGCGGGAATGCTGTGGACGAAGCAGTACTACTACTTCGACCTGGATCGCTGGCTGAAGGAGCACGAGGCGCACCCGCTCCTGGGCGGGGCGGGACGCGGCGTCCGGAACGCCGAGTGGTTCCACATGCTGAACGACGACGTCATCTCCATGCCGGACAAATGGGAGTACCCCTGGTACGCGGCCTGGGACCTGGCCTTCCACACGCTCGCCCTGTCCCTCGTGGACTTCGACTTCGCCAAGGAGCAGCTCCTCCTGATGCTCCGGGGACTCTACAGCCACCCGAATGGGCAGATGCCCGCCTACGAGTGGAACTTCAGCGACGTGAACCCCCCGGTTCACGCCTGGGCCACCCTCTTCCTCTACAAGATGGAGAAGGACCTGGGCCGGGAGGACAAGCCATTCCTGACGCGCTCGTTCCACGGCCTGATGCTCAACTTCAACTGGTGGCTGAACCGGAAGGACCCGCAGGGAAGGAACGTCTTCGCCGGCGGCTTCCTGGGCCTCGACAACATCGGCGTCTTCGACAGGAGCGCCCCGCTCCCCACCGGCGGCTCTCTCGAGCAGGCAGACGGGACGGCCTGGATGGCCTTCTATTGCCAGAACATGCTGGAGATGGCGGTCATCCTCGCCGACCAGGACCCCGCCTACGAGGAGATCGCGTTCAAGTTCCTCGAGAACTTCATCTGGATCTCCTATGCGATGGACAAGGTCGGCGAGCACCAGGACGAGATGTGGGACGAGGAGGACGGCTTCTACTACGACGTCCTCCGGCTGCCCGACGGCGAGGCCTTCCGCCTGAAGGTCCGCTCGATGGTCGGGCTCCTGCCGCTATGCGCGAGCACCGTGTTCGAGGAGGACATGTTGACGCGCCATCCGAAGCTCATCGAGCTGATAGCGCTCTTCCGGAAGCGCCATCCCGAGATGATCGCCCACGTGGCTCCCACCGCCGAGGGGTTCGTCGGCCACGCCGGCCGCCGGCTCCTCTCGCTCCTGACCCGGAAGAAGCTCGAGCGCGTCCTCTCATACCTCCTCGACGAGGACGAGTTCTTGTCTCCCTACGGAATCCGCTCCCTCTCGCGCCACCACCTGGGGAACCCGTTCGTCTTTCGGACGGGCGGCCAGGAGCATCGCGTCCAGTACCTTCCCGCCGAGTCCAACACGGGGATGTTCGGAGGAAACTCGAACTGGCGCGGGCCGATCTGGATGCCGGTCAACGCGCTCATCGTCCGCGGCCTGTTGAACCTCTACTCCTTCTACGGCGACGACCTCAAGGTCGAATGCCCGACCGGCTCCGGAAACCGGATGACCCTCTTCGAGGTCGCGAAGGAGATCTCGAGGCGCCTTTCGAGCATGTTCTTGCGCGACGCGAGCGGCCACCGGCCAGTCTATGGCGGTGCGGCCAAGTTCCAGAACGATCCCCACTGGCGGGACCTGATCCTCTTCTACGAGTACTTCCATGGCGACATCGGGGCCGGGCTCGGGGCCAGCCACCAGACGGGCTGGACAGGCCTCGTGGCGCGCCTCCTCGACGTCTTCGGGCGCGTGACCGCCCAGGACGCGCTGGACACACCGAAGGAGAAGCTCGAGGCCCGCGTCGTCCGCGAGCAGGTGGGCGGCGAGTAGGAAGAGGCGGTGTCCACGCCTCGGCATCCCGCGCTCTTCCAGGTCAACACGCGGGTCCGATTGTCGGAGCTCGGGGTTGTACTGGGGCGGAACACGACGCTCGACGACATCCCCGGCCGACCTCGACCGCCTGGCCTCCGACGGCTTCGACCTCGTCTGGTTCCTCGGGGTCTGGCAGACCAACGCGCGTCGACGCCTTGGCGGCGCAGGCAAAGAAGGGTATCGTGTGTCTGCGGAGCGCCCGCCTGGCCACCGGCCGCGTCGGTCGCATCGTCGAGGGGGACGAGGACAAGCTGGCGCTCGTCGCCCCGGACGGATCTGAACCCCCAGAAGGCCAGAGTGCTCCTTCGCCGGGCGTTGCTCAGGCAGCGGAGCCTCGCCGAGGGCCAGCGATTGTTCTTCGAATGCTGAAACGCCCCATTTCGGGGTAGGAACGAGGAATCCATGAGACTACGCACACTCGCCGCGGTCGCTCTGATGAGCGTCGCCGGCGGTGCCTCATTCGCACAGGACGTCAAGGTGGACTTCGACAAGGACGCGAACTTCGCAGCCCTGAAGACGTTCTCCGCCAAGATCGGCACGAGCTGGAACAACCCCATCAGCGAGAAGCGGGTCCTGGCCGAGATCGAGCAGACGCTCGTGGAGAAGGGCTGGGCCAAGGCCGACGCGGCAACAGCCGACGCGGTGGTGGTGCTCCACGGCGCGACCGAAAAGCAGAAGTCGCTCAACACGTTCTACTCCGGCGGGTACGGCGGGTACGGATGGCGGGGCATGGGCATGGGCGGCATGGGGACAGCCACCACCACGACCTCCGAATACCTCGTGGGAACGCTCGTCGTGGACATCTTCGACGCGAAGTCCAAGCAACTCGTGTATCGGGGGACCGCCCAGGACGAGATCTCGGACAAGGCCGACAAGAACGCAAAGAAGCTGGCCAAGGCCTCGGACAAGCTGTTCAAGGACTTCCCGCCGGGATCGAAGAAGTAGTAGGACATCGCGGTCAAGGCAGCGGCGGCTCCGAGCAAACCGGGGCCGCCGCGAGCCGTCAGCGTGAATCGACCGGCGGGGAGCCGAACATGATCTACAGGGCCGCCGCCTGGCTCGCCGTGGCCAGCTGGATTTCCCTCTCAGCCACCCGCGCGCGTGCCCAGGACCTGGAGCCCCGCGCCTACGCGCCCAACCCGACTGGAGCGAATTTCATCGTGGCGGGCTACGGCCACACGAGCGGCGATGTCACACTGGACCCGTCGGTGCCCGTCACGGACGTCTCGGCCCGGGTGAACATGGCCGCGCTGTTCTACGGCCGGACGTTCGGTCTCTTCGGCCATTCCGCGAGCGCGGGAATACAGACGCCCTACGCGTGGGGCACGCTCGAGGGCAACGTCGGGGAACAGCGCCGGAGCATCTATCGCTCGGGGCTCGGGGACCTGCGCCTCCGGCTCACGACGACCCTCATCGGCGGGCCGGCCCTCGACCTGCGTGAGTTCGTCAAGCAAAAGCCCCGTACGACGCTGGGGGCCAGCGTCGTCGTCGTGACCCCCACGGGACAGTACGACCCCGCGAAGCTCGTGAACCTCGGCACGAACCGCTGGGCTGTCAAGCCTGAGGTGGGCGTTTCCCATCCGGCGGGGCGCTGGTGGCTCGAGGGCTATGCGGGCGCCTGGCTCTTCAGCGACAACACCGACTTCTTCGGTGGCTCGCGGCGTGCTCAGAGCGCGATCATGACGCTTCAGGGCCACGTGAGCTATGCCTTCCGTCCCCGGCTCTGGATGGCAGGGGACGCCACGTTCTACACGGGCGGGCGCACGACGGTCGACGGCGTCGCGAAGGCGGACCTCCAGCGCAACTCCCGGTTCGGTTTGACCATGGCTGTGCCTCTCAACAGGAGAAGCTCGGTCAAGGCCTCCTGGGCGCGCGGGCTCACGACCCGGATCGGCGGCGACTTCACAACCCTGGCCGTGGGCTACCAGTTCCTATGGTTCTGACCACGTGTGGACGCTCCCGCTTGGAGCATGGAGCGTCGCGCAGTTTCCGGATGGACCCGGCGGCCGTTTTGGGGCATCCTATTCAGGAGGTCACGTCATGATTCGATCCCTTCGTTTGGTGACGCTTGCCGCACCTATCCTTGGCGTCGCTGTCGGCACCCTCACCGGCTGCGGGAGCTCGACAGGACCCACCCCTGTCCCCTGCACCCAGAGCACGGTGTTCACCTCGCGCACCCAGGTGCCGGCCAACTCGAAGAGCGTCCAGACCCTGACCACGTCGGCCACGGGCAGTCTGCACGTGACCCTCGACTGGGGGTCGACCTCGAACGTGGTGAGCGTCGTGCTGGCCCAGGCTCCGTGCAGCCTCGAGCAGCTCCAGAAGAGCGAGTGCAACGTCCTCTTCAGCCTGTTCTCCCCGCCAAAGCCGCTTCAAGACGCGACCTCGCTGTTGCGCGCCGGCAGCTATTCGCTGATCATCGGGAACCCCAACGCCGCGGAGGAATCGGTGTCCGCCGAGGTGGTCTTGAAGAGCGCCGGCTGCCCTGCCGAGAGCAGCGCGACCCTGCTGGAGCCCCTGGCGCCAGCGACGGCCCTCCGCTCGCACCGTCCGTACTCGGGATGACCGACCGCCGGCTCACGCTCGTCCTCGTCGTGCCGACCGTGTCCGTGCTGGTCCTGGCCTCACCGAGGGCCGCCCTGGCCAACCGCGTGAGCCGAGGGACCAGCATGGATGACAGGCCGCAGACGTCCCAATGGCAAATCTCGAGGTGATTCTATGAGAATGGCATTCGCCGCGCTCCTCCTGGCCGTTCCCACCGTCGGCCCCCAGATCCAGCCAGCCACCGACCTCTCGGTCCATACGGAGAAGCTGCCGAGCATCGAAGTCCGGTTCGTGGACTGGCACTGGCGCCCGGAGCTCTTCGCGGAGATGGAGAAGGGCGGGGGCAAGACGCCGGAGGCGAAGCGCAACTGGGGGCTCTTCCGGATGATGAGCGATACCCCCTTGACGTTCCAAGGGAAGAGTCTCACGGCGAGCAACTATGGCTTCGCCCTCTGGCCCAACCTGAACGGCAAGGGGATGATGTTCGAGCTCAGGCGCATCGACATGCGGAGGGTCCTGGAGCCGAACGCCTTCGCGGCGCTTCCCGAGGGCGAGACGATGTGGAAGGGCCCCACGAACTTCGAGACGGTCCCCGACACCGCCGAGCGCTTCTCCGTGTCGCTCGCCGAGGACGCGGGCAAGGTGAACGTCACGATCCGCTACGGCAACCGCCGCGCGGTGGTGACCTTCACGCGGTAGACAGGCGGAGCGTCCGCCGCGCCACCCCCGAGGTCCAATGGACCAAACGGCCCCGGGGCTGAACAAGTGCTTCCGCACGTGGCGAGTTGCGGCCCATGGGACGAAAGTCCCATTGACGCGGAGCCCTGGGAGTGGCTATCTTGCGTGTGGGGTTGCTTTGTCCGCGCGATCGCCATCCGCCGGGCAGATCGAGAGCCGTCCGTACCGAGGTGGGGAGGCGCGTTTCCATGGCAAAGCTAGTGAATTGGCTCGCTGTCGCTGCGTTCACGGCGGTACCCGTGCGGGTCCGGGCGCAGGAGCCCACGCCGAACCCGTCTGTCACCCTGCCGCCGAGGGGCGTGGAAGCGCGCGCGACCGAAGAGGTCAGGAAGATGAGTGACTTCCTCGCCAAGACCCCTCGCTTCGCCCTCGAGGCCGAGGAGACGTTCACCGAGATCGAGTCCGGAGAGCCAAAGGTGGAGCTGACCAACCTTCGGCGGATCGCCGTGGAACGTCCGAACCACATCGCCTCCGACGCCACGGGCGACACACTGAACCGGGCCACCTGGTACGACGGTCGAGGGGTCACGGTTCTCGACAAGGAGAACAACGTCTACGCCTCGATCGATGCCGCGCCCACGATCGACGCGACGCTCGACAAGCTCCAGGACGACTACGGCGTCGTCCTTCCGCTCGCCGACCTCCTGTACAGCGACCCCTACGGCGTACTGATGGAAGGAGTCACCTACGGCCGCTACCTGGGCATCCACCTGGCGGCCGGCGTTCCCTGCCACCACCTCGTCTTCGCCCAGGAGACGATCGAATGGCAGCTCTGGATCGACGCCGGCCCGGAACCCCTCCCGCGGAAGCTGGTGATCACCTACGTCCAGGAACCCGGCGAGCCCCAGTACGAGGCTACGATTCGCCGCTGGGCGCTGAGCCCGGCCTTCACCGATGCGCTCTTCACGTTCGAGGCTCCGGACGGGGCGCGGAAGGTCGAGGCCAGCGCCATCAAACGGGCGCTCGAAGGGGACAAGCCTCGCCCGGGCGGAAGCCCGAAGGGAGGACAGTGATGCGGGCCCGCAGGGATGATCGGCTGCGCACGGGTTCGGCGCTGATTCTGGCCTTCTGCACCGCCTTCCCGGACGCGCCCGCGTACGCACAACGCGCCCGCGGAGGCGGAGGCGGAGGCGGGCGCGGGTCGGTCCGGAGCACGAACCGGAGCGGGAACGGCGGCAGCTGGTCCAACTCCCGGTCGAGCGGCACGACGAGCCGCACCACCTCGGGCGACTCCTCCACTCGCACGACCACGGCCACGGGGCGCGGAGGGGAGACGGCCACGGGAACCCGCAACGTCACCAAGTCGGGGGACGAGGTCAACGTCAACCGCAACGTCCAGACCAGCTCGGGCGCGAGCAAGAGCTCGCAAAAGACCTACGAGATGGACAACGGCCGGGTCGAGTCCGTGGAGCGCAACACGCAGGTCACGAACCGGCAAGGCCAGACGGCCAACTGGGAGGGCAAGGCCGAACGCAACGGCGCCGGCTGGGAGTTCGAGGGCGAGGGGAACAACCGGTACGGCCAGAAGGTCGAGGCCGAGGGGTACGGCGCCCGCGGCCCTTACGGCGGCGGCGTCGTGGCCGACGTCGAAGGCGGGAGATACGGCGACCGCACGGTGGTGGCCGGACGCGGCTACGGAGGACCGGTCCACGCGGCGACGCTTCCCTATGGCGCTCGTCCGTACAATTACTACGGCCGTTCCTACTACGGCTACGGCGGCGCCTACTACCGGCCGTACTACTATCACGGCGCCCCGTACTACGGGTACATGTGGCCGCCCTGGGGCTGCTATTACAGCACCGTTCCGGTGGGCGCCATCGCCCTCACGGTCGCGGGAATGGCGCTCATGTACTCCGACGGGACGTACTACCAGACGACGTACGTCGACGGAGCCACGCAGTACCAGGTCGTCGCGCCGCCGGCGGGAGCGGCGCTCCCCGCGGGAACGGCCCTCCCCGCGGACCGCATCGCCATCACGATCTCGGGAACGACCTACTACCTCTACGGAAACGCGTTCTACAAGCGGGTGGTCGACAACGGGAAGGAAACCTTCGTGGTGGTCACGAAGCCCGCGGGCCTGACGATCGTGAAGGCCCTGCCCGAGGACTTCGAGCCCATGCAGGCGGGCAGCATCATGTACTTCCGGTCCAAGGGGCGCTACTTCGTCAACTACCTCGATCCGGGAGGCGAGGACCTCTTCGTCCTGGCCGACGCACCGGCGAACGCCGTGCCGGCCGTGCCCGCGGCCACAGCCGAGGCCGCGGCGAAGGCGGCGCCCCCGGCCCAGAAGGGCGCCTCACCCGCTCCTGTGGCACCGCAGGAGGCGAAAGCCGCCGCGAAGCCCACCGTCGTGACTCTCACGGCTCAGGCCAACACTCCCGTGACGGTGCGCGTGGCGACCGAGATCAACTCCGACAAGGCGCAGGCGGGCCAGCGCTTCCAGGGAAACCTCGAGGCCGACCTGCTCGCGGACGGGCGCGTTCTCGCGACGCGCGGCACGAAGGTCTACGGGCGCGTCGTCGAGGCGAAGGCAGGCACCGGTACCGGCGGAAAGCCGTCCCTCACCGTGGAGTTGACCGACATCGAGGTCGGCGGCCGTGTCATCGCATTGTCAACCCAGCCTGCGAGCTTCAGCGGCGAGGCGAAGAAGGCGGGAAAGAAGGTCCTGGGCGGGGCGGCCCTCGGCGCCGGCATTGGCGCGATGATCGACGGCGGGTCGGGCGCCGCCGTCGGCGCCGGCATCGGGGCCGTCACGGGAGTGGCGGCCGCCTCGGCCTCACCTGGGAATCAGGTCGCCGTCGCGGCCGGGACGGCGCTCGAGTTCCGGCTGGCCAAGCCGCTGGTGGTGGACATCGTCGTATAGGCGGAGGAAGAGGACGGCGCATGGAGAACGGGGCCCGGCAGAAAGGGCGGACAGTTTCCGGATGGCGCCCGATGGCGAGTCCGGAATACACTCCATCTGGAGGCCCCCAGTCGGGGCGGAGACTATAGGCATATGAGACCCATCCTCGCATCCCTCGTCATGGCGCCCTTGCTGGCCGTCTCCGTCGCTCGCGCGGAAACGGTCCTCGCCGAGGAGCCGGCCGCCGCCGGCGCCGAGCGCCCCGCGAGTTGGGGATTCAGCGCGAACGTGGGCGTCGGCAGTCTCGGCGGAGACTTCAGCACGCTTCTCCGGAAGCCGGTCACCGGGGACATGAACATATTCCGGACGCACGGCCCATGGCGTTTAGGGCTGGGACTGAGCCTCGGATCGCTCACGATGAAGCCGCCCTACGACCAGGAGCATGAGTGGGGATTGCAGCGTTCGTATCTGTTCGCGACCCGCATGTTGCGCACGGAGGGAACCTTCCGGCCCTACCTCCAGGCGCGGCTGGGTCTGGCTCGACTGCACCCGCGGAGCCTGCTCTTCAACCTGGACCCCCTCCCCGAAGGCTTCGCGCTCGGCGACAGCTCGACGAAGGCTGCGAACGGATTCAGCGTGGGCGTCGTGCCCGGCCTGGAATGGAACCTCAACAAGAAGGTCGCCCTCGACTTCTCGGCCTCGGTCGACTACTTCAGCGTGGACAAGTACGACCTGAGCCCCGTCGGGCTGGGGCCGGCCAGCTCAGGCACGACCGTCGAGGGGCGCGTGGGCGTGCGCTGGCACCCCGACGACGGCTACCCCTCGGGTCCGCCTTCGGCCGGCGCCCCCAAGACATCTCGCGACGCCTGGGGCGTGGGACACAACTACGGCTGGGCCGCGGCCGAGGTGGTCGGCATCAACTGGTTCACGGTCGGCTTCAACGAGTACGTGCGGAACGCCAACTTCAACCAGGTGAGCCCGCGGGGCTGGTGGACGAACATCACGGATGGCTTCACGTACGACGACAACGAGTTCAAGACCAACCAGTGGTCCCACCCGTTCAACGGCGCCGCGTACTTCAACTCCGCGCGCTCGAACGGACTCAACTACTGGACCTCCGCGGCCTATGCCGGCTTCGGGGCGTTCTTCTGGGAGTGCTGCGGCGAGACGCACCCCATGTCCCTCAACGACATGGCCTCCACCACCCTGGGGGGGATCGCGCTCGGCGAGATGCAGTACCGCCTGACCTCGGAGATCCTGGACAACCAGGCCACGGGCGCTAGCCGCTTCTTCAAGGAGTTCGGGTCGTTCTTCATCGACCCTGTCCGGGAGTTCAACCGCATCCTCTCTGGGCGAAACGGCGGCAAGGCCGACAACCCGACCGATCCCATGGACTGGCGTCCGCCCCACGGCGCCAACCTGTTGATGCTCGGAGCGCGGGTGATCGGCGAGGGCGAGTCGCTCGGCAGCAACACCAAGAGCTACGCGAACTTCGGCTTCGACCACGTCTACGGCAACCCGTTCGACAACTCCAGGCGCAAGCCCTTCGACACCATGGAGATGGCCGTGCAGTTCAGCGCCCCCGAAGAAAAGGTGCCCATGAACCTGGTGCGCATCACCGGGGACCTCTGGGAGAAGCCGCTCGGGGACAGTGGCACCCCCAACCACGTTTTCGCCATCATCCAGCGCTTCGACTACATGAACAACACGGCCTTCGAGTTCGGCGGACAGTCGCTCGGGGCCACGCTCTACTCCCGCTTCAAGCTCTCGCCCAAGCTGAGCCTCACTACGCGCGTGGACGGCACCTACCTGATCCTGGGCGCCGTGAACTCGGACTACGCGAAGGCCGCCGTCGTCGCCGACCAGGAACGGCTGCGCGAGTACGACTACGGGCCGGGCCCCGGCGCGGCCGCCCAGGTGGCCCTCAACGTCTCGGGGCGACCATGGCTCACACTGGGCTATCGGTTCCAGAAGATCGGCGTCACCAACGGCTCCATCCTCGACAAGGGGGTGTCATCGCAGGGCTCCGACGCCACCCACCACATCCAGGCCGCAGGCGGGCGCCTCGTGGTCCCCATCTTCGGGAACCTCGGGTTGGGCGCCGATGGGTATGTCTTTCTCCGCAAGAGCCACTACACGACTCCCGGCTTCAACGACATCGACCAGCGCAACCCGCAGGTCCGGGTGTTCGTGGCGCTCAGCAGCGTCCGATGACGGTTTCATTTCGATCAGAGACGTAACAGGGGGACCAAGGAGGCAGTGATGTTGAAGACGATGAGCGTGGCCGTTGCGGCAGTGCTGGTGACCGCTCCGGCGTGGGCGCAGCACCAAAGCAAGGTCGAGATCAGCGGCAACGCCGGATGGACGTTCAGCGACGGCGTCGGCGGCGCCAACGCCGTGGTGGCCAACGGGCAGGTCTACGACAGGCTCGATCCGAAGGACTCATTCTCGTGGGGCCTCACCCTGGGCTACAACTTCACGCCCAGCTGGGGTCTCGAGTTCATCTACGACCAGCAGCAGAGCAAGCTCGAGCTGGGAGGCACCAACACGGTGGAGCTGGGGGACTTCAAGATCAAGAACTACCACGGGGCCTTCGTCTACAGCTTCGGTGACGAGAGCGCCACGGCGCGTCCCTACGTGCTCTTCGGCGCGGGCGCCACGAGCTACCCCGGCCTGACCACGACCGTCCTCGGCACCGAGCACACGACGCAGGGCAACACGAAGTTCTCCGGGACCGTCGGCCTCGGGGTGAAGGTCTACCCCGGCCACAACGTCGGCCTGAAGCTCCAGAGCCGTTGGACGCCGACCTACATCAAGTCGGACAGCGCCGGGTGGTGGTGCGACCCCTACTGGGGCTGCTACGCGGTCTCGAACGCCCAGTACTCGAACCAGTTCGAGCTCACGGGCGGCATCACGATCCGCTTCTAGCCGGCCGGCGCCTGATCCTCGCCCCCGGGACCCGCTCGCACGCGCGAACGACGTCTCGGGGCCGAGGCCCTTTCAGGATCGCTGCCGTGATATGACATCTCCTCTCGCCAACAACGGGAAGGGGATATGCAATCATCCAGCCGCACACGCGCGCGCCTCATGGCCCTCGGTCTTCTCGGCGCCCTCGCCGCTCCCGCCCATGCCGCGGACCAGGTGAAGGTCACCGGCGGCCTCCTGGAGGGAACGGTCGGCACGGATGCCTCCGTCAGGCTGTTCAAGGGCGTGCCCTTCGCGGCGCCGCCGGTGGGCGAGCTCCGCTGGAAGGCGCCCCAGCCCGTGATCGCGTGGACGGGCGTGCGGCAAGCGGACAAATGGGGCGGGCGCTGCATGCAGGGCCCGATGTGGGGACCCCTTCGCTCGCGCGAGGACGCGATGACGCGAAGACTGCCTCTACCTGAACGTCTGGACCACGGCCAAGGGCCCGAAGGAGAAGAGGCCCGTCCTCGTCGTCTTCCACGGCGGCGGGTTCGCCGCGGGCTCCGGCTCCGAGCCGCGCACCGACGGGGAGTGGTTCGCCAAGCAGGGCATCGTCGTGGTCGAGCCCAACTACCGCCTGGCGCTCTTCGGCTTCATGGCCCACCCCGAGCTGACCAAGGAGGGCGCGGGCCACGGCTCGGGCAACTACGGGATGCTGGACCAGGCCGCGGCCCTCGAGTGGGTCCACGCCAACGTCGCCGCGTTCGGCGGCGATCCCGGGCAACGTGACCGTGAACGGCGAGTCGGCCGGCTCGATGTCGGTCTCGGCCCTCATGGTCTCGCCGCTCACGAAGCACCTCGTCCACAAGGCCATCGGCCAGAGCGGCGCCTTCTTCTCGAGCCCGTCCCCCGGGCGGCTGACGGAGAAAGCGCTCGCGGACAAGGAACAGGACGGCGTCACGTTCGCCGCCTCCGTCGGGGCCAGCTCCCTGGCCGAGCTGCGCGCGAAGCCGGCCGAGGAGCTGCTGGCGGCCGTGATGAAGACCGGCGGCTGGGGGTACGCCCCGGGCGTCGACGGCTACTTCTTCCCCGAAAAGGCCTCGGCTCTCTACGCCGCCGGCAAGCAGGCCAAGATCCCGCTCCTCGCCGGCTGGAACTCCTCGGAGATGGGGATGGCCGTCGCCATGAACCCCGAGAAGCCGACGGCCGCCAGCTTCCCGGACCAGCTCAAGAAGCGGTTGGGCGGGCGCGCCGATGCGGCCCTCAAGGTCTACGCCGCGTCGAGTGACGCCGAGGCGATGCAGTCGGCGGCCGACCTCGAAAGCGACCTGTTCATCTCCTACTCCACCTGGAAATGGATCGAGGTGCACGCGCAGACGAGCCACGCGCCCGTCTATCGCTACCGCTTCGACCGGGTCCTGCCCGAGGCCAACGGCTCGAACCGCTTCGGCGCGGCCCACGCGGTCGACATCGAGTACGCCTTTGGCACCCTCGACTCCAAGAAGGCCGAGTGGCAGCCCGAGGACCGCAAGACGGCGGACACCATGGCCCACGCCTTCGCCAACTTCGTGAAGACCGGCACGCCCAACGGTCCGGGCGTCCCGAACTGGCCCGAGTTCAGCAAGACCCGCGAGGTGATGCACATCGACGCGGTCAGCGCGGTGAAAGCCGAAGAGGGCCGCGCCCGCTACGAGATGCTGGACGCCGCGGTGACCGCGCCCTAGCCGCCAGGCGCCGACGGGGCACCGCTCCGCGGTACCCCGGCGACGCCACGCCGATCGCTATTTCTTCAGGCCGGCGGTCCAGTTCGTGACCAGGGAGAGGGGCATCGCCGAGCTCTTGATCACGGGGACGTTCAGCAGGAAGCGCTCGCCGTCCCCCGAGACGTCCCATCCGGTCGCGGTCCCTTCGGGTAGCTGGAAGAGGGGCCGCGGCACGCCTACCCTGGGCCTGGGGCCCAGGTCCACCTCGGCTGACACGACCTTCCCGTCGAACGCCGCATAGACGATCTCGCGACCTCCGCGCGTCCACTTCGGCTCCACTCCCCCCGCGTTGGAGATCTGGACCCTCTTCTGCCCGTCGGGGAACGACGTGACGTACACCTCGTTTCGGCCGGATTCGTCGGAGTTATAGGCCAGCCAATGCCCGTCGGGGGAGAACCGGAGGCCCCCCAGGAAGTTGGGAACGGGCGGGATGACCACGAAGGGCTTGCGATCTCCGGAGACGGGAATCGCCGAAAGGCGGATCAGTCGGTTGCCGCCCGGCTCGCGGTCGAAGAGAGCCAGGAACCGTCCATCCTTCGACCAGTCGTTGGGGATCTTCTGGCTGTTCTCGTCGGTAATGGCCTCGTCCGACCCCATGCCGCTCGCGAGACGCACGTAGACGTCCGCCTGGTGTTTGCGGTCGGACTGGAACGCGATCCGCGAGCCGTCGGGAGACCAGACCGGCTGGGAGTTGCTCGAGCCCGTGGTCAGCCGCGACTGCACGCCACGGGCGACGTCCCCGACCCAGATCTGGGTCGTCTGGGTACCCGTATCGTAGAGGTCGTAGGCAACGCGCATCCCGTCGGGGGAGATGCGCGGGTTGAAATGCGGTCCCGGCTCTCCGAAGACGCCCGTCTGCCTCCCGCTTCGATCCAGCCACTCGAGGCGTGTCACCAGTCGGAAGGCATCGAAGACCAGGCTGCCGCTCGCCGAGACCGAGTAGTCCCCGAATCCCAGGAAGTCCGGATACAGGCCGATCTGGTCCACGACGGTGACCGGATCGCCCGTCGTCTCGAGCCGTACCGGATCGAATCGCTGTGCGAGCAGGCTGCCCCCGAGATCGCCACCGCGGATGAACAGGAGATAGCCGTCTGCGTACTGGGCGTTGTAGTTGGCTGCGATCACGGGCTTGGAGGGCGACCCGTCCAGGGAGCCGACCAGGATGCGGTTGGCCGGGTCGCGCGAGTTGCCGGAGACGTTCAGGGCGAGGTAGAGGAAGTGCCGGCCATCCGGCAGGACGAAGGGATAGCGGTGCGCCGTCTCCCCCCTCGACGTGTCGATCCGGGTGGCGACCGTCGGCTTGCCGCCCGCCGCGGGAACGCGGGAGATCGGTCCGGCCGGGGGGGTGAAGAGGATGTCGCCGGTCGGGGCCCATGCGCCACCGACGCCATCGACGTCACAGAGGGTCATCGGTGCGCCACCCGTGACCTCGACGCGCTTCAGCTTCTTGTCGGCGAAGAACCCGACGTTCCGGCTGTCGGGAGACCAGAAAGGGAGGACGCCGCCCTCGGTCCCCGCGATGGGGGTCGCCCCATCGGTGTCGAGCGGCCGGACCCAAAGCTGGACCTTGCCGGTCGCGTCGATGCCGCTGAAGACGAGCCGGCTGCCGTCCGGCGAGAGCACGGCGTTGTTGAGCTGAACCCTTTCCGGCAGCAGGATCGTCGTCCGGAGAACCCTCGCGCTCGGTGCCGGGGCGGGTCTGGCCCGAGAGAGTCCAAGCCACGTCGCCACGCCGAGAGACGCCGCGGCGATGGCCCAGGCGAGCCGCTCGCGATTCTTCCGCCGCGACACGGCCGGCGCGGGCGACCCCGCACCGGATCCCGCCTCGGCGATCCACCGCAGCTCCGCCGCCACGTCGTGGGCGCTCTGCCAGCGGTCGTCGGCCTCCTTCGCGAGGCACGCGCGCACGACGCGCTCGAGCGCCGGCGGCACCATGGGCGCGAGGGCGGAGATCGGCGCGGGCTCCGACTGCATGATGGCGGAAATGAGGCTGGCCTGGCTCTTTCCCAGGAACGCCTTTCGCCCCGTGACCATCTCGTAGAGAACAGCGCCGAACGCGAAGACATCGGTACGGGCGTCCGCCTCCCGTCCCTCGAGCTGTTCCGGCGCCATGTATTGGAACGTGCCGAGGAGCGTGCCGGCTTCCGTGAGGGGCTTCTCCGCCGTCGCCAGCGTCGAGACGCCGACGCCGGCGCCCGGTCCTGCCTGCTTGGCGAGGCCGAAGTCCAGGAGCTTCGCCCCCGACTTCGTGAGCATGACGTTGGCCGGCTTCAGGTCGCGGTGGATCACGCCCTGGCGGTGGGCTTTGTCGAGGGCGTCGGCGATCTCGATCGCGTGGCGAAGCGCGGGGCCCAGAGGCAGCGGTCCCTTCTTGAGCCGCTCCTGGAGCGACTCCCCATCGAGGAGCTCCATGACGAGGTAGTCGATCCCGTCCTGATGGCCGACGTCGTGGAGGGTGCAGATGTTGGGATGGTTCAGGCCCGAGATCGTCTTCGCTTCGCGCTCGAGGCGCTGGCGCAGGTCGGCGTTGGCCGCGACGTGGGCGGGCAGCACCTTGATGGCGACGAACCGGTCGAGGCGCGTGTCCTTGGCGCGGTACACCTCGCCCATCCCACCCGCCCCGAGCGGCTCCGCGACCTCGTACGGTCCGAGGCGCGTCCCAGCTGACAGTGTCATGGATGGCCGGCAGTCTACTACCCCTCGCGCCCCTCGGGAAGAAGTGCTAACTTCATCGGCGTCGTCTCACCCTCGTCGCAATCCAGGAGTGAAAGCATTCATGAAATCACGGGTCCTGTTGTGCGCCGACGGCCGCGCGCCGGCATCGGCGCTGCTGGCTTCGGCGGCGTTTGCCCTCCTTGGCTTCTCCGCCTGCAAGGCCTCCCCTCCGGCGGCCACCCCGGCGCCGTCCGCGCCCCCCGTCACCGCTTCCGCCGTGGCGGCGCCCTCTCCGGAGGCCTCCCCGGAGGAGACGCCCCCGGAGCCCGCTCCCGAGCCCACGCCCCTGCCTTCGGGGATGGCCCCCGTCGTGCAGCCGTTCAAGGGAGACCTGGACGGCATGGTGAAAAGGCGCCTCATCCGTGTCCTCACCGTCCAGAACCCCATCCTCTATTTCGTCGATCGCGGCCGCGAGGTCGGCCTCACGTACGAGAGCGTCAAGGCCTTCGAGAAGGCCGTGAACGCGAAGCTCGGCAACAAGCTGATCGCCGTCCACGTCATCGCCATTCCGGTGCCTCGGAACGAGCTCATCCCCCGTCTGCTCGCGGGCGAGGGGGACATCGCGGCGGCGGCACTCACGGTCACGCGGGAACGCAAGGCGAAGGTGGATTTCTCCGCTCCCCTCGCGAGCGGCGTGCGAGAGGTCCTCGTGACGGGCCCCTCGGCCCCTCCCATCGCGAGCCTCGACGACCTGTCGGGCAAGCAGGTCTATGTCCGCCTCTCGAGCGCCTACGCCGAGCACCTGAAGGTGCTCAACGCCCGCTTCGCGAAGGAGGGGAAAGCCCCCGTCACGATCGTGAAGGCGGAGGAGGTGCTCGAGGACGGCGACATCCTCGAGATGGTGAACGCGGGCCTCGTGCCGGCCACCGTCGTGGACAGTTACCTTGCGGACATCTTCGGTCAGGTCTTCCCCAACATCCACACCCACGCCGACATCCAGAGCCCCCCCGTCGACATCGCCTGGGCGTTTCGCAAGGGGAGCCCGAAGCTCAAGGCGGCGGTCGACGCCTTCGCCAAGAACAACAAGCAGGGGACGCTCGCGGGAAACGTCCTCATCAACAAGTACGTGAAGACGACGAAGTGGGTCAAGAACGCGCGGAGCGACGAGGACCGGCGCCGGTACGAGTCGATGGTGGCCCTGTTCCGGAAGTACGGAAAGCAATACGACCTCGACGACCTCCTCATGGTCGCCCAGGGCTACCAGGAGTCGGGGCTCGACCAGGCCAAGCGCAGCAAGGTCGGCGCGATCGGCGTGATGCAGGTCATGCCCGCGACGGCTCGCGACCGGGCGGTGAACATCCCGAACATCGACAAGCTCGAGGACAACATCCACGCGGGCGTGAAATACACCCGGTGGGTGATCGACAACTTCTACAACGACCCGGCCATCTCGCCTCTCAACCGCGAGCTGTTCGCCTTCGCCTCCTACAACGCCGGCCCCGCCAAGGTGAAGGCCTTGCGCAGGGAAGCCAAGGCCCAGGGCCTCAACCCCAACCGATGGTTCAACAACGTGGAGCTCGTCGCGGCGCGGCGCATCGGCCGCGAGACCGTGACCTACGTCGGCAACATCTACAAGTACTACCTTGCGTATCAGCTCATGGCCGACCGGGCGGAGGAACGCAAGGGGGCCAAGGCGGCCGTGGCCGCCCGATGAGACAGGATCGTGTTACCCTCGCCCTTTCGATGCCCCGTGGAGCAACCGTGCCCCGCGGCTTGCTGGGAGGTGTGACCTTGCGAACGCGGTTCCTGTCGTTGATTTCCCTGCTGCTGGTCGGCGCTGCGACCCCGTTCGAGCCGCCGCGGACGTTCCAGGCGTCCCAGGTCCTTTCGGCCAAGATCCTCAAGGGACCGCACTACACCCTGGCCAACGAGGTGAAAGGCGAGGGGCACTACCTGGAATTCCAGCTCAATTCGGAGTTCGGCAACATCAAGGCCGAGGGCCGGACCGTGCTGCGCGTCCGCATCAACGAGGTCGCCGCCCTCGCTCAGCTCGACGACGTGTCCAAGACCGAGGTCTTCGCCAAGGCCGCCGGCGGGGCGGTGCTGAACGTCGGAAAGGGCGTGGCCAGCGTCGTCACCGATCCCGGGGGCACCGCCAAGGGCATCGGCGGCGGCCTCAAGCGCTTCGGCGACAACCTCGGCCGGAAGGCGAAGGACACCGCGGATTCGGTGACGCAGGACGACAAGACGCCGGAGGGATCCGAGGAGTCGGCCGACAAGAAGGCCTTGGACGCCGCCGGCGGCGCGGCCAACAGCGTCCTGGGCGTCAACGGATCGGCCCGGCGCTGGGCCCAGAAGCTCGGCGTCGATCCCTATTCGACGAACCCCGTGCTCCACAAGGCCCTCGTCGACATCGGGAAGATCGACGCCGCCGGTGGCATCGCCGCCAAGGTCGTTGTCCCCATCCCGATGGTGGCGTCGACGACGGCCACCGTCGGGGGCCTCGTCTGGGGCGCCGACCCCCAGGAGGTGCGCAAGAAGAACGAAGCCTGGCTCGCCGAGATCGGCGTGGCCAAGGACGCCGCCTCCCGATTCTTCATCAACGGCAACTACACCGTGACCAGCCAGCTTCGATTCGTCACCGCGCTCCAATCGGTCAAGGCCGACGGCTGCGCCGACTACGTGGACGCCGCGAGCGAAGCGAGGAGCGAGCGGGAGGCGCTCTTCTTCGTGGAGAGCGCGGAGATGCTCGCCGGGCTCCACAAGACGGAGCCGGTCACCGCCATCCTCAAGGACTCGCGGGCCATGGTCGCAAGGACCGCGACCGGCGCGGTCGCCCTCCTTCCCTTCGACTGGCTGCGCTGGACCGAGAACCTCTCGAAGGCCGCCACGGAGATCGCCGGGCGCGCGAAGCAGGAGCTGCACGCGACGACGCTGGAAGCGAGGATCGCGGGCAAGGCCACGGTCTCGACGAAAGCAGGCCTCAAGGCCGTCGGCTGGACCGTCAAGGAACAGATCATCGCCGGCCTGAGTGTGGTCCCGGCGGTCTGACCCGCAGGGCGCCTCCCCCCCGCTGCCAGACGAGCGCTCGTAGTACACTGGCGTCGCGCGGCACGACGGTCACGCGTCTTCGGGCGCCGGGAGGCTCCGAGCGTGCGGTTCCGGCTCGTGACGTACAACATCCATCGGGCCATCGGGCTGGATCGGCAATTTCGGCCTGATCGCATCGCGCGCATCCTCGTGGAGCAGGACGCCGACGTCGTGCTCCTGCAGGAGGTCGATGAGGGCGTGCCGCGGTCGAGGGAGATGGACCTCGCTCGCGAGCTGGCGTCGATGGCCGGGTACCCAGAAAGCGCCGTGGGCCACAACGTGACGCTGCGCAAGGGACGCTACGGCAACGCAACCCTCAGCCGCCATTCGATCGTGCGCGAGCGCAACATCGATCTCACCGTCGGGATGCGGAAGCGTCGCGGCTGCCAGCATACCGAGCTCCTCGTGGTCAATGCGGCCGGCCATCGCCAGCGAGTCGAGGTCTTCAACCTCCATCTCGGCCTCTCGGCCCGGGAGCGAGCCCGGCAGATGGAGCTGCTCGCGGCGTCGGCGGAGTTCACCCACCCCGCACCCAGCGTCGCCTGCCTCGTGGCCGGTGACTTCAACGACTGGCGCTCCCTCCTGCGCGGGCCGTTCGCGCGCCGCTCCTTCCGCTGCGCCAGCGACCGCGCCGAGGGAGGGGGCCGGGCGATCCGTACGTTTCCCGCCCTTCTCCCGCAGGGAGCCCTGGACCGCATCTACTACCGGGGACCCTTGCGCTTGATGTGGGCGCGACGCTGCCGGATGCAGCTCGCGCGGATCGCGAGCGATCACCTTCCGATCACGGCGGAGTTCGACCTCCACGGATGAGCCGCCCCGTCGGCGCACCTGCGATCGCGGGCTTGTGCCTCGCCTTGTCTGCGGCCGCGGCCGTCGCGGAGCGCGCCATGGGCCGGACGTGGCTCGGAACCGACGGGCACTTCGGGCTATGGGAAGGGAACATCTGGAGCAGCGAGCAGTCGCAGAGGTTCGCCGACCCCTACTCGTTCACCCATGTCGTCCATGGCTTCCTGTTCTACGCGCTGCTCTCGCTTGCGGCGCGCCGTCTACCGGTCCGTTACCGCCTCGCCGCGGCCGTCGCCCTCGAGGCCGCGTGGGAGGTTCTGGAGAACTCCCCCATCGTCATCGATCGCTACCGGGCCGTCACGATTGCCCTTGGCTACGCCGGCGACAGCATCCTGAACTCGATGAGCGACATCCTGATGATGGTGATCGGCTTCTCCCTGGCTTGCCGCCTCAGACCCAGGGCGAGCGTCGCGACGGTCGTTGTCCTCGAGCTCGGATTGCTCTTCTGGGTCCGGGACAACCTGACGCTCAACATCCTGATGCTGGTCCATCCCGTCGAAGCCATCAGGGTATGGCAGTCCGTCGGCGGCCTTCCGCCGCGTTAGGCCTTTCCGGCCGAAACCGGCCGGCTCCCCGTACAAGGATGTCGCGGGTGTCCAAGAAACAGCCGAGAGGGAATCCTATCTTCCGGTGGGCGGCGGGAGCCCAAGCAAGATCCTGATAGCCGAATCCCCGCAAAGGCCGGTACGGTGGAGGGACGCTCGATGAAGCCACGCCATCCGGGTGACGCCGTCGCCTTCGCGACCGACAGCGCGCACGCGCACCTCACCGCCGACGACGAGCGTCTGGCGAGGGCCCTGCGCACCCTGGGCGTGCGGGTCGAGCCCGCCGTCTGGAGCGACGCGACTGTTCGCTGGGGGGACTACGACCTCGTCCTCCTGCGCTCGTGCTGGGACTACCACCTGCGGCTCGGTGAGTTCCTCGTGTGGCTCGCGGCCCTCGAGGCATCGGGCGTGACCCTTCGGAACCCGCCGGCGCTCGTTCGCTGGAACGCCCACAAGCGCTATCTCCACGAGTTAGGAGAGGACGGGATCCGGGTGGTCCCCGGCACGTGGGTGCGCGTCGGCGGCCTGGCGCGCGCCCTCGCCCGGTACGGCTGGGACGAAGCGGTCGTCAAGCCGGCGATCGGCGCCAGCGCCTACGGCATCTTCCGGACGTCACCGCGCTCCGCAGGCGAGGGGGAGCGTCGCATCCGCGACCTCGTGGCCTCCGGCACGGTGAGCAACGAGTTCCTCGTCCAACCCTACGTCCCCGAGATCGTGAGCGACGGAGAGTGGTCGCTCGTCTTCCTGTCGGACGGCGGCAGGCTGAGATTCAGCCATGGCGTCTGCAAGCGACCCGCGGCGGAAGACTTCCGGGTGCAGCCTGAGCTCGGCGGCACGGCGGTCGCGGCCACCCCGGAGGCCGGCCTCGTGGCGGACGCGTGGGCGGCCCTCGAGAGAGCGTGTGCCCGGTGCGCCGTGCCCGCGGCCGACGTCCTCTACGCCCGCGTGGACGGCTTCGCTCGGCGCGGGCGGCTGGTGATCATGGAGCTCGAGTGCATCGAGCCCGAGCTGTTCTTCGCCCACGACCCGGACGCGGCCGTGCGCCTCGCAGCGGCGACGGTACGGCGGTACGGAGCCCACCTCCGGCCCAGCGCCTAGCGGGCCTGGCCCACCTCCGTCTGCGGGATCTCCCGCGGCTCGCGGTCCGGCCCCGCCCTCTCGGCGCATCGGAGGGTCACCACTCCGACCTCCGCCTCGCGCACGACGGCGTCGGCAGTGGAGCCGATCCGGCCTCCCATTCCCGCTCCACGGTCGTGGAGCCCGATCACGATGAGGCCGGCCCGGGCCTCCCTGGCGCAGCGCAGGATCTCGTTCCGGGCGGCTCCCGTGGCCGTCCGCTCGTGAATGGGCACGGAGGCCGCGAGGAGCGGGCGCCGCCACGGTCGGCTGGGGCGGCCCGCAGGCTGGGCGGGGTCGAAGACGTGGAGCAGCGTCAGGGGCGAGTGAGCCCCTTCGGCGAGCTGGCACGCGTAGTCGACGGTCGCGGGCGAGTGCTCCGACCCGCTGGCCGCGCAGAGTACCTCTCCCATCGCGACGGGCGCATCGGCTTCCTCCTCCGGCAGGGACCCCGAGACGGTGAGAACCGGGCACGTGGCCAGCTCGCGGACGCGAGTGGCGTGGGAGCCGAGCACCCAGCGGACGACGCCTCTCCGGCCGTGACTGCCCATGACGATCAGGTCGGCCTTCAGCTCGTCCGTCGCCTTCAGGATCTCGTCGGCGGGGTCACCCTCGTGGAGCTTGAGCCGGGTGACGAGGCCGGCCGCATCTGCCGGCGCCGCGAAGCGCGCCATCCGCTCGAGGAGCGCCGTGCGCAGGCCGGGCTCCGGCGGCATCCAGACGGGCATTGCCGTGTCCTCCGCCGGCAGAGGGAGCTGGAGAACGTGCAGGACGACGATCTCGGCACGCGGCGGCGAGGCGACGGCGATGGCGTATTGCAGCGCGCGCCGGGAGCCGGGGCTGAAGTCGGTGGGGCACAGGATCCGGCGGGGATACCGGGCCGGGCGAGTTTCAATCAGCGGCATGATCGCGCCTCCTCCGGTTCGACCACGGTCGGCGCCTCGGCCGACGTCGGTTGGATCGCGGGATAGGACGGGTTCCACATGGCCGCCGCGACGGCCGCGGGCACGTGCTCGTCGTCGATCGGACGCCCGATCCCGGAATCACGAGCCTCACGGACCACCGCTTCCGCGACGCGCGCCGTCACGCGCCTCAGGTCACGGATCGGGGGGAACAGGCTCCCCTCGGCCAGGTCGGCCGCGGACACCTCCGCGGCCAGCGCCGCCGCCGCCACGGCGAACAGGCCGTCGGTGACCTCGCGGGCCTGCGACACGAGCACGCCAAGGCCGATGCCCGGGAAGATGAACGAGTTGTTCCCCTGACCGAAGCGATGGACCCGCCCGCCGTGCTCGACCGGGTCGAAGGGGCTGCCGGTGGCGACCAGGGCGCGCCCGTCGGTCCAGGCCATTACGTCCGCCGGCTTGGCCTCCGACTTGCTCGTCGGGTTCGACATCGGGAAGATCAGCGGGCGCTCGGCGTGCCGGGCCATCTCGCGCACGACGTCCTCGCCGAACGTGCCGGGCTCCCCGGACGTGCCGACCAGCATCGTCGGCTTCACCGCCTTCACGACCGCCATGAGGTCGCGCGGCCGGCCGGGCTCGAAGCCCAGGCCTCGGGCCAGGGCCGTAGGCCAAACGAAGTCCGCCTTGTATCGATCGGCCACGGGCTGGTCGTCCACGAGAAGGCCGTGGCTGTCCAGGTTGGCCGTGGCCCGCACGAGGGCCTCGCCTTCGAGCCCCGCCGCGCGCAGGGTCGCGCGGATGAGACGCGCGATGCCGATGCCGGCGGCTCCCGCGCCCAGGATCACGACCCGCTGGTCCTTCACCGGAACGCCCGTCAGCCGCGCCCCCGCGAGCATTCCCGCCACGGCCACCGCCGCGGTGCCCTGGATGTCGTCGTTGAAGCTCGTGATGCGCGTGCGGTAGCGGTCGAGGAGCTTGAAGGCGTTCCCCTTCTTGAAGTCCTCCCACTGCAGGAGGACGCGCGGAAAGCGGGCCTTGACTGCCTCGACGAACTCCTCGACGAGCGCGTCGTACTCCGCGCCCCGGAGGCGCGGCGACCGCCACCCGAGGTACAGCTCGTCGTCGAGCAAGGACTTGTTGTCGGTGCCGACGTCGAGGCTGATCGGCAGCGTCTGCCAGGGGGGGATGCCGGCCGCGGCCGTGTAGAGCGCGAGCTTGCCGATGGGAATCCCCATCCCGCCGGCGCCCTGGTCTCCGAGGCCCAGGATGCGCTCGTTGTCGGTGACGACGATCAGGCGCACGTCGCTGAACGGCGCGTTGGCAAGGACCTGCCCGATCCGCCCCCTGTGCTCGGGGGTGATCCAGAGGCCCCGCGCGCGCCTGAAGATGTGGCTGAAGTCCTGGCACGCGCGGCCCACGGTCGGCGTGTAGACGATGGGCAGGAACTCCTCGATGTGGTCGACGACCGTTCTGTAGAACAGGACCTCGTTGCGGTCCTGGAGCGCGGCCAACCCGACGAACTTCTCGAGGGCGTCGGTCTTCCGCTCGATGTTGGCGTAGACGCGCCTCTCCTGCTGCTCCAGGGTGCTGACCGCGTGGGGAAGCAGGCCCTCGAGGCCCAGCGCGACCCGCTCCTCGGCGGTGAACGCGCTGCCCTTGGTGTACATGGGGTGCCGGAGCAAGCGCGCCCCGCGGTGGGGCACGGCGAGCCGAAGGATCCGCCCATCCTGTTCGAGCTTGAACTGCTCCATGACACTCCTCCCATTGCCGCGGTTCCGACGCCGGTTGACCGCGCCCCGTCGAGGTCACCAGGGGCAACTGCCGTGCCAGCCGCGGGAGGTCGTCGCCGGCGAGGTCGAGGGGGCGAAACGCGCCAGAGTTGCGCTACCCGCCTCCGTGGGCGCTGCGTTTGCGCACGTCCGAAAGTGCGATCGACTCAGCGCTTGTAGCCGATCTGGCGCAAGAGCTCGTGACGGGTCTCGGCTGCGGCCTCGTCCTCCACGCCCAGCGGCGACTGGCCGTCGATGACGCCCAGGATCCCGCGACCCTGGGGCGAGCCCGCCACGATGACCTGCACCGGGTTCGCGGTGGCGCAGTACACGCGACACACCTCGGGACACCCCTTCACGGCGTTGAGGACGTTCACGGGGTAGGCGTTCCGGAGGCAGATCAGGAACGAATGCCCCGCTCCGAGGGCCTGCGCGTTGCGGATCGCGAGGTCCCGCATCTCGGGATCGTTCCCCTCGACTCGAATCAGGCACGGGCCGGAGGACTCGCTGAACGCCAGACCGAAGCGGATGCCCGGCATCGACTGGACCAGGGCTTCGTTCAGATCCTCCACCGTCTTGATGAAATGGGCCTGGCCGATGATGACGTTGACGTCTTCGGGCTTCTCGATGGCGACCAGGTCCATATGGACAGCGTTCTTCGTCATGGGTCCCTCCTCTCTGCCCTCGAACCAGCTGCCAGGAGCGTGCCGCGCGCGAGGGCCGAAGGCCATGGCACGCCGATTGAAGACTTCGACGTTCGGCAGGAGGAGTGTGAAATGGACCCAACCCCGAAAGCGATCACGGAGTTCCTGAGCGGCAAGCGCATCGCCGTCGCCGGCGCCTCGCGAGATGGCCGCCAGCCCGCCAACGCCATCCTGCGGCGGCTCGCCAGCGCGGGCCACGAGGCGATTCCCGTCAACCCGAATGCGACCCGGATCGAGGGCGTCCCGTGTTACCCGGACCTGGCGTCGGTTCCCGGCGCCCTGGACGGTGTGGTGGTCGCGACCCATCCGAGCGTGTCGGCACGGATCGTCCAACAGTGCTCCGAGCGGGGAATCGGACGTGTCTGGTTCCACCGCGCCTTCGGCGCCGGGAGCGTCTCCACGGAGGCGCTCGATGCCTGCCGGCGTCTCGGCATCACGCCCATCACGGGCGGCTGTCCCCTGATGTTCTGCGGGCGCGTGGATCTCGGGCATCGCTGCCTGCGATGGTGGCTCGGCAGGCGGAGCCGCCTTCCTCGCTGACGCGGCAACGGTCCTACCGCCGGGCGAAGCCCGCGATCCTGGGGTGGGCGAGCTGCTCGAAATCGGCGTAGGCGATCTCCACCGCTTCCGCGTGCGTCCCCCCGTTGAAGACGATCCACTCGTCTTCCGCGAGGCTCACGTCCACCCAGACCGGCAGGCCGTAGATCTCCCCGAAGGGGGGCTCCGCTCCCACCTCGCAGTCCGGGAAGAGCGTCTCGAGGTCCGCCTCCGTGGCCAGTGCGGCGCTTTGTCCCCCCGCCGCCTGCCTCAGGCGCTCCAGGTCGACGCGACACGGCGCGGGCAGGACCGCCAGCACGAACTTGCCGTCGATCCGGACGACCACGGTCTTCGCGACCTCGCGTCCCGGGACGTGCACGCTCGCCGCGACGCCCTGCGCGGTATAGGCCGTCGGGTGCGCCAGGCGCTTGTAGTAGACGTGGTTCTCCTCGAGCAGCGCGGTCAGCTCTTGAGCCAGCATGGTGCCCTCCTCATCCATCTCCTTCACGAGCAAGCGCAGTGCCAGCCGGCTGGGTGCCGCCTCTGCGACGCAACGACTGCGCGCCTCGAGGTCGTCCGCGCATGGCTCACGGCCTCGCGGTGGGGCTCCATGCCCGCTCGGCGGCCATCGCGTGGCACCCCCCTTGCACCATGAGCACGCGGAGCGACAGACGTGAGCGCCACGACCGAAGCCTCGGGAGACACACACGAGCGCATGAGGTTCGTCGTGGACGGGGCCGTGCAGGGAGTCGGGTTCCGTCCGTTCGTCTACCGCCTCGCCCGTGGCCTCGACCTGACGGGCTGGGTGGCGAACTCGACGCGGGGAGTGACGATCGAGGTCGAAGGCCCGCACGCGCGGCTGACGGACTTCGGCCGGAGGCTTCGCGGCGAGACACCGCCCCTGGCGGTCATCCAGGGGCTCGAGACGGCCGAGCTGCCGCCCCGCGGGACGTCGGGGTTCGAGATCCGGAGGAGCGAGGCCGAGGGCGAGCACACCGCGGTGGTCCTCCCCGACGCGGCAACGTGCTCCCATTGCCTCGGCGAGGTCCGTGATCCCGACGATCGCCGGTATCGCTATCCCTTCACGAACTGCACCGACTGCGGCCCGCGCTACACGATCATCCGCGACATGCCCTACGACCGCTCACGGACGACGATGATGGCGTTCACGATGTGCCGCGCCTGCCGCCAGGAGTACGAGAGGCCCGGTGATCGGCGATTCCATGCGGAGCCGAATGCCTGCCCGGCCTGCGGTCCGCAGCTCAGCCTGACCGACTGCCTGGGGCGCGTCCTCGAGCGTCGTGACGACGCCTTGCGGGCCGCGGGGCGCGCGATCCGCGCCGGGCGCATCGTCGCGGTCAAGGGCGTGGGCGGCTTTCACTTGCTGGTCGATGCACGGGACGACGGCGCCGTCCGCCGACTGCGAGCGCGCAAGCACCGCGAGGCGAAGGCGCTCGCCGTCATGGCGCCCACCCTCGCGGCTGTGGGGGACATCGCGCGGCTCCCTCCCCTGGAACAGGAGCTGCTCACCTCGCCGGCGGCGCCGATCGTCTTGCTCGAGAGCCGCGGCCGCGACCTGGCACCCTCCGTCGCTCCGAACAACCCGGACCTGGGCGTCCTGCTCCCCTACACGCCGCTCCATCACCTGCTCCTGGCCGACCTCGGCTTCCCCGTGGTGGCCACGAGCGGGAACCTCTCCGACGAGCCCCTCTGTTTCCGGGACGACGACGCCCTCGAGCGCCTCTGCAACGTCGCCGACCTCTTCCTGATCCACGATCGGGGGATCGAGCGACCGGTGGACGACTCCGTCGTGCGGGTCGTGGCCGGGCGAGAGCTCGTCCTCCGCCGCGGGCGCGGGTACGCCCCTTTTCCGGTCACGCTTGGGGGCGCCCTGCCGCCGCTCCTGGCCGTGGGCGGTCACATGAAGAACACCCTGGCGGTGTCGGCCGGGCGGCAGATCGTCGTGAGCCCCCACATCGGGGATCTGGACGGCGAGGAGGCGCGACACACGCTCGCCGACACGGCCGACGCCCTCTGTCTCCTGTACCGGGTCGAACCCGCCGCCGTCGCCACCGACGCCCATCCGGACTATGCGTCCACCTCGTACGCTCGAGGAACGGGCCGTCCCCTGATCACGGTCCAGCACCACTACGCCCACGTCCTGGCGTGCATGGCCGACAACGGTCTCGCGCCGCCCGTTCTCGGCTTCGCCTGGGACGGCACCGGCCTCGGCGCCGACGGGACCATCTGGGGGGGCGAGACCCTGCTCGTGTCCAGGTCGGGCTTCACCCGGCAAGCCTGGCTGCGGCCCTTTCCGCTTCCCGGCGGCGAGCGCGCGGTCCGCGAGCCGCGGCGGTCCGCGCTCGGTGTTCTCTATGAGATCGACCGGGCGGCGGCCGAGGCCTCGCCGCTCTTCCGGCCCGCCGAACGGGCGGTCTTCGTCGCCGCGATGCGCGGCCACGTCCGGAGTCCCCTGACCTCGAGCGCAGGGCGCCTCTTCGACGCCGTGGCGGCGCTCCTGGGCCTGGGCGACGTCTCGCGCTTCGAGGGCGAGGCGGCGATGGCTCTCGAGTTCGCCCTGCGGGGGCTCGAGGGGGACGCCCGGTACGACTTCGACATGGCCCCCGATCCGGACGGTGGCCTGGTCATCGATTGGCGGCCTGCCCTCGAGGGCGTCCGAGCCGATGTCGCCGCGCGGGCGGCTCCGGGCGCCATCTCCCTGCGGTTCCACAACACGCTCGCCGAGATCATCGTGGCGGTCTCGCGCCGCTGCGGCATCGCCGACATCGCGCTGTCGGGGGGCTGCTTCCAGAACAAGTACCTGACCGAGCGCGCCGTCGCCCGCTTGCGAGCGGAGGGATTCTCCCCCCACTGGCATCGCCGGATTCCCCCCGGCGACGGCGGCCTGGCGGTCGGGCAGATCGTCGGCGCCGCACGCGCCTTGGCGGCGGGGGGCTGACCGTGTGTCTCGCGGTGCCGGGAAAGCTCACGGAGGTGACGGGCGGCGACGACCTCACCCGCGTGGGGCGGGTGGACTTCGGCGGCGTCGCGCGGGACGTGAGCCTCGCGTTCGTCCCCGACGCCCGGCCGGGCGACTACGTGCTCGTCCACGTCGGCCTTGCGCTGACCCGGATCGATGCCGACGAGGCCGAGCGCCTGCTCGAAGCCCTGCAGAGCCTGGGCGCCGAGCCGGAGGTCTCCTGATGAGGCTGGTCCACGAGTATCGAGACGCCGCCTTGACCCTCCGGCTCTCCCGTCTCCTCGCTCGAACGGCGACCCGCGACTGGACGCTCATGGAGGTGTGCGGCGGGCAGACCCACGCCATCGTCCGCTTCGGGATCGACGCGCTCCTCGCGCCCCATGTCACGCTCATTCACGGCCCCGGATGCCCCGTCTGCGTCACCCCGGTCGAGCTCATCGACAAGGCCATCGAGATCGCCGGCCGGCCGCGAGCGATCCTCTGTACGTTCGGAGACATGGCACGGGTGCCGGGCACGACCCACGACCTGCTGTCGGCCCGGGCGGAGGGGGGCGACGTCCGCATCGTCTATTCCCCCCTCGACGCCCTGAACATCGCCAGGGAGTGCCCGGAGCGCGAGGTGGTCTTCTTCGCCGTCGGCTTCGAGACGACGGCGCCCGTGACGGCTCTCGCCGTCCACCGGGCGGCCGCGCAGGGGATCTCGAACTTCTCGTTGCTGGTCTCCCATGTCCTCGTGCCCCCCGCCTTGCGCGCCATCCTGTCGGCGCCGGGGAACCGGGTTCAGGGAATCCTCGCCGCGGGCCACGTGTGCACGGTGATGGGATTCCACGAATACGAGCCCATCGCTCGCGAGTACCACGTCCCCGTCGTCGTGACCGGCTTCGAGCCCGTGGACATCCTCCAGGGCGTCCTGGCCTGCGTCCGCCAGCTCGAGGAGGGACGGGCCGACGTGGAGAACGCCTACGCCCGCTCGGTCGCGCGGCGCGGAAACCGGGCCGCGCAGGCCCTCCTCCGCGAGGTCTTCCGGGTCGTGCCGCGGTGCTGGCGCGGCGTCGGCGCCATCGCGGAGAGCGGCCTCGGCCTTGCCGCCGGGTACGCCTCCTTCGACGCCGAGAGCCGCTTCGGGCCCGCGCTGCCCGCCCCCGATGTCGTCTCGGCATGCCGCAGCGGCGACGTCCTTCGCGGCATGCTCAACCCGCGCGATTGCCCCGCCTTCGGCCGCGAGTGCACGCCGGACCGCCCCCTCGGCGCTCCCATGGTCTCGTCGGAGGGCGCGTGCGCCGCCTACTACCGCTATCGGCCGGCGGGCTCGGAGGTGGGGGCATGAACGCCTTCGTGTCCAGTTGCCCGTCCCCGGTCCACGAGCGGGGCCGCGTCACCCTGGCCCACGGCGGCGGGGGGCGCCTGACGCAGGAGCTGATCGAGAGCGTCTTCCTGCCTGCCTTCGGCAACCCCCTGCTCCTCGAGCGCCACGACGGCGCGGTCTTCGCCTTGCCGTCGGACGGCCAGGGGCGCCCGGAGACCCGCCTCGCCTTCACGACCGACGGCTACGTGGTGCGCCCCACGTTCTTCCCCGGCGGCGACATCGGCACCCTCGCGGTCAACGGCACCGTGAACGATCTCGCGATGTGTGGCGCCCGCCCGCTCTACCTGAGCGCCGCCTTCATCCTGGAGGAGGGCTTCCCCCTCGACGATCTGCGCCGCGTCGTGGCGTCGATGCAGCGGGCCGCCGCCCTGGCGGGCGTCGCCCTCGTGACCGGGGACACGAAGGTCGTCGATCGCGGCAAGGCCGACGCCATCTTCGTCACCACCGCGGGAATCGGCGTCCTCGAGCACTCGCTGTCCATAGCGCCTTCCTCGGTGCGAGCCGGAGACGCCGTCATCGTGAGCGGCGACATCGGCCGCCATGGCATGGCGATCATGGCCGCCCGAGAGGGGCTCCGCTTCGAGACGACGATCGAGAGCGACTGCGCGCCGCTGGTGGCTCCGGTCTCCAGGCTCATCGCCGCCGGGGTCCCGGTCCACTGCCTTCGGGATCTGACCCGCGGCGGGCTGGCGGCGGCCGTCGTCGAGATCGCCCAGGCCTCCGGGGCGGGGGTCGCCCTCGACGAGGAGGCGATTCCGGTCTCGACGCCCGTGGCGGCCGCGTGCGAGATCCTGGGCCTGGACCCGCTCCACGTCGCGAACGAGGGGCGCTTCGTCGCCTTTGTCCCCGGGGCCGAGGCTCCTCGGGCCCTCGACCTCCTGTCGGAGACCGGCTGTGACCCCCGGGTCATCGGACACGTGCTCGACAAGCCCGGCGCCCCCGTCACCCTCCGAACGGGGCTCGGCTCCACCCGCGTCCTCGACCTTCCGAGCGGCGAGCAGCTCCCGCGTATCTGCTAGGAACGGGGCTCGTACGCGCACCAGGGATCGCTGGCCAGCGGGTCCGCGGTGAAGGCGAAGGCTCGCGAGCGCGAGCCGCCGCAGATCTGCCGGTACTCGCAGCGACCGCAGCGATCGGCGAGGCGATCGGGGTCGCGCAGGCTGCGGAAGAGCGGGTCCTCGCGATAGGTCTCGGCGAGCGAGTCGCGGCGGACGTTGCCGGCCGAGATGGGCAGGAACCCGCTCGGGAAGATGTCGCCGACGTGGGAGACGAACAGGAAGCCGTTGCCCGAGTTCACGCCGCGGGGCGCCAGCCCCACCGTATGCCCCGGCCCCTCGGATCGGGTGAGCGTCGCGGGCATGGAGACGGAGCCGGTGGGGCGGCCATGCTCCCCCGCCTCCCTCCGCTCGCGCTCGGCCACGTGGCGCCGATAGTGGGGCGCCTCCGTCACCTTCACGACGTAGGTGCCCTTCTTCTGCGCGCGGTAGACGACGTCGAAGAGCTTCTCGCATTCCGATGCCGAGAGGCCCTTCATGACGCTGCCGCGGCCGGTCGGAACCAGGAAGAAGACCTCCCAGAAGACGATGCCGAGCCCGTCGACGAACGCCGCCATCTCCTCCAGGTACGGGGCCGTGTCGCCGCACACCGTCGTGTTGATCTGGAGCGGAAGGCCGACCTCGTGGGCCCAGCCGACCGCCTGCATCGTCTTGTCGAAGGCCCCCGGCACGCCGCGGAACTCGTCGTGGAGCGCCTGCCGAGGGAAGTCGAGGCTGACGGCCATCTGGTCCAGGCCCGCGTCCTTCAGCTTCTGCACGAGGTCCCGCGTCAGGGTCTCGGTAGCCGCGGGAATCGTCGCCGTGCGCAGCCCTTGCTCCTTCCCGTAGCGGATCAGCTCGAGGAGGTCGGGCCTGTTCACGGGATCGCCGCCCGTGAACACGATCAGCGGCGTACCCATCTCGGCGGTGGCCCGTACGACGCCCTTCCCCTCCTCGGTGGTCAGCTCCAGGGGATCGCGCCACGGCCGCGCCGAGGCACGGCAATGGCGGCACGCCAGGGCGCAGGCCTGCGTCGTCTCCCAGATCACCAGGAACGGCGCCCGCTCGAAATCGACGACCGGCATGCCCTTCATTGCGTCCCTCCCTGCGACCATCGCCGTTCGAGCCCCATTCGGACCACCCGGGCCATGGCCTTCAGCTTGAGGCTCTGCCAAGGGAAGCGGCGGGAGCTCAGGCCGCGGCACTCGTCCGGGAGGAGGACGAGGCTCACGTGGACGTTCGGCGCAACGCCGATGGGGAGCCCCTTCTCCATGCACGCTTCGTACAGGCGACGGAAGACCGGGACCATATCCTCGGTCCTGGGGGGCTCGGCATCCGCCATGTCGGTGCCGACCAGGGGGCGGAACACGCAGACCGTGGGCACGGCCCCGACCGAGGTGATCCAGTCGATGGCCTTGATCGTCGACTCGGGGGGCTCGAGGCCGGCGATGATCTCGCCGTTCGTCACCCAGGGCTCGGCCCTCGGCCCCTTCTTGCCCAGCTGCGCACAGTACCGGACCGCTTCGAGGTAGTAGTCCAGGCTGTACTCGGCGTTCTTCCCCGGGCAGATGTCCTTGAACCTCTCGCGGTCGAAGATCTCGAAGCAGAACGACACCCGGTTCAGGCCCATCTCGCGGAGGGCGTCGTAGCGTTTGAGGTCGCGGTGAGGAGGCGTCTGGAATCCGACGAGCAGCCCGAGCTCCTTCTTGATGCGGACGAGATAGGGCTCGAGGATGTCCAGGTAGGTATCGCCGTCGTAGTGACCGGTGTTGAAGTCGACGTAGGTGATCCCCGACTCGTCCCGCGCCCTGCGCACGACTTCCATCACCTCGTTCACGGACTTTTCGTCGGCGTCGTCGACTCCCAGGTTCAATCCGACCGAGCAGAACTTGCAGTTCGTCTTCTGGGGCTTGGCCGTCCAGTACTCGCAGACCTTGGCCTGGTAGATGCCGAGGTAGGTGCCTTGGAGCGTTCCGATCCGCGTCATCGGCTTGCCCGTCGACGTGTCCGCATCGTACCAGTCCGGTCGCGGCGACAGGGTCAGGGGGGCCACCACCGCGTCGTCGTGGCGCAACACGTAGGCGCCCCCCTCGCGACAGACGATGTACGGCGAGCCCTGGGCGAACGGCTCCGTGACGGGTATGTTGGTCCACAGCCCACCCGGGAGGATCGCCTCGAGGCCGCTGCCGAGGCCCGCCCGGGTCCGCAGCACCTTCCGTCCGCCGTCCTGCTCGATGTAGCAGGAGTCATGGAGGCGCGCCCCTTTGCAATAGAGGTCCAGCTTCAGGAGCGCGGGGTTGCGCCGCAGGGCTTCGAGCCTCGTTCCACCAAAGGTCATGCGCCCCTACTCCTTCATCAACCGCTGGACGAAGACCGCGCGCTCGCCGTCGGAGAGCATCCGGTCGGTCATGGGGTACAAGACGCGCTCCTCCCGTTCGTTGTGGTCTCCCAGCACCTGGCGGAGGTCCCCGACGCCGGCCCGGAACGCCTCGTCGTCACCCGCCGCGAGGGCGGCGTCCATCCGGACCATCGCTTGCTCGATGGCGCGATGCTCGTCGCGCATGACGGCCGTCGGACCGCCGCTCATCCCCGACCGCAGGTCGAAGAAGGGAAAGACCAGCTCCTCCTCGATCCGGATGTGGCGCCTGAGCCCCCGATGGAAGTCGCCGAAGCGCGCGGACGCCGCCGCAGCCCCGCCGCCCTCCAGCTCTCGGCACACCTCCGCCAGGATCCCGTCGAGCCGGTCGTGGTCCGCGGCCAGGTACGTCGTGACGCTATCCACGCGCACATCCTGCGCAGCCCTGGCGATGATTGCGCGCGGGACATGTCATTTGGGTGCTCACGCCACCGGGACCGCTTCCGTCGCCAGCCGGACCAACGGCTCGACCGTGACGTCGGTGCGAATGGAGTTCGAAACGATGCAGGCCCGGTGCGCCGCAGCCAGGGTCTCTTCGACGCGGGAGAGGGCGGTCTCGTCCTCGACCACGATCGTGGGCCGCAACAGGATGCGCGTCACCCGATAGGCCCCGTCGGCGAACTCCAGCGTTCCCACGGCCTCGCTCGCGTAGCTCGACAGGGGCACCTGGGCGCGACTGGCAAAAGCGAGAAAGGTCGTCATCATGCAGCTCTCGGCCGCGGCGATGAGGAGATCCTCGGGGGTCCAGACGCCGTCTTCGCCCTTGAACTCGGGCGGACTGGAGACACGGAAGGACGGCTTCCCGGGGGAGGCGGCCACTCCGGCCCGGGCCCCGACCCAGGCAAGCGAGGTTCGGTACGTGAAGGTCTTGTGCCTGACTGCGGGCGGCGTCTTCAGCGTCTCTGCCATGGTCCTGCTCCTTCCCGCGGCCACGAGGATGCAACTTGGATGCCCGCCGCGCTCCGGCGCCCACGGGCATCAGTCCTCAGGTTCGGGTTCGGGCTTTGCCTTCGGTTCCGTGTCGGCCTGAGCTTCCGTCCCCTTTTCCGTCGCCTCCTCGACCTCGGCGGGAGGCTCCGCCCTCCGGTCCCTCAGCGCGCGGTAGTAGTGGGGCCGGGTGTGGGCGACGTGGTCGGCGGACGTCCGGCCCGTGAGCCAGGCGCGGTCCATCGGATAAACGTCCGGATCGTACATGACCATGTAGAGGTGCCAGACGAGTATCGCCAGCGTGGCCAGGATGGCCTCGTACCAGTGGACGGAGGTGGCGACGTCCACCATCCACTTCGGCAGGTTGCGCAGGCTCCAGTTTTCGAACCAGAGAATGAGGCCGGAGCCCGCCATGATGACGCACCCCCAGACGAACGCCCAGTACTCGATCTTTTCGGCGTAGCTGAAGACCCCGAACTTCGGTCGAGCTCCCTGGCCCGTCAGGTTGTGCTTCAGCACGGCGGCCGCGTCTCGAAGGTCCGAGGCTCGCAGCCGCATGAGTCGGACGACGCGCCAATCGGAGGGGACGAGATAGAGGTGGAGGGCGTGATACAGGATCGCGAGGACGAGCAGGACGGCTGCCGTACGATGGACGAAGCCTCGGAGCGGTAGGTGTCCTTCGAGGGCGAGGAGCGGCGTCGCCCACCAGGCGTCGGGATACTTCAGGGCGAACCCGGTGATGACGAGCACGGGAAAGCTCACGAACACGAGGGCATGAGCGATCCTGAACTGGATGTTCATCCGGGGCACTTCGCCTTCAATGTAGACCCGGCGTCTGGGGCGGCGGATCTTGTAGATGAAGTCGGCCGTGTTGTGGATCAACATGAACCCCAGGGTGAGGGGGATCAGGATCCAGTAGGCAACTCGCACGAACCGGACCGCGGGGTGCTCGCCGACCATGGCGGGCGAGACGTGGACGGGACCGACGCCGAACCTCTGGCCCGCGCCCGGATGGCAATGGCCGCAGGTCTTGGCGACGTTGGCCGGGTGGACGCTGGAGCGGGGGTCGCGGGCCGAGAGGATGTTGTGGACGCCGTGGCACGACGCGCAGTTCGCCACCGTCTGTGAGCCGCCCTTGAGCGCCAGGCCGTGGTAGCTGTCCTCGTAGGCCGGCACCTTGTCCCGCGGCAGGTTGTAGCGGGCGGCGATGCGCTCGTCGGCGTGGCAGCGGCCACAAGTCACGCTCGAAAGGCGGGCGGGGTTCACGAGGGAACCCGGCTCGGACGGCGCCAGGATCGTGTGCTCGCCGTGACAGTCGGTGCAGACGGGCGCGTCGCGGACGCCGTGCCTTGATGCCTCGCCGTGGACGCTGGCCGCGTAGGTCTTCTGGATCTCGCCATGGCAGCGGCCGCACGTCTCGGGCACCCGCCAGTGGTTGATGGCCGCTGCCGGATCGCGCGCGGGCAGGATCGTGTGGGAGCCGTGGCAGTCGGAGCAGGAGGGCGCCTTCTCGTTGCCGGCCGCCACCGCCCTGCCGTGGGTGCTCCGCTCGTAGGCCTCCACCGGATGCGCGAACGGAATCGCGTGGCGCGCCAGGAAATCGGCGTTCGCGTGGCAGGAGCCGCACGTCGCGGCCAGGTTCCGCTTCGCCACCCGCGAGCCCTTGTTGCTCGCGGGGAGCACCTCGTGGGCCGGACCGTGGCACGACGCGCAGGTGGCCGCATCGGCGGTGCCGGCCCGCCCGTGGACCGATGCCGCGTATTGGCGGACGGTGTCCTCGTGACAGACCCCGCAGTCCACGCGCGGCAGGGGCACCGCGTGGGGGAGCTCCTTCATCGCGCCGTGGCAGTCGATGCACGACGCGGCCCCGTGGGCGCCCGCGCGCACGACGGATTCGTCCACGTGCAGGCTGCGCCCCGACTCGGACTTGAGGTCCTTGTCGCCGTGGCAGCCGAGGCAGTCGGCGTCGGTCTGCGCGCGCGCCGCGGCGGCGGGCAGGAGGGCGAAGGCAACGAGGAGGATGACTCTCATCGTCCCCGAGGGCTGCAAGGGGAGTGCCTGTGACGGCGGTGGATTTCTCGGCCCACTGGGCCTGCGGCGGCTCCCGGAAGGCGCAAACGATGCGCCGTCCCTCACACCACCGGCAAAGGATGCGGCCACGCGGGTGAGTCGGAGTCGTGCGGGTCGCCCAAGCCTCGTGCGATCAATCATTTCGGCTCTGAACGACACATGGCGCGGGACTTGCGTCGGGGTGATACGATGCCCGCCATGACGGAGGAGCCCGACCGCATTCGCCTCGCCTACGAGGAGCGCGTGCGCGCGCTCCAGCAGGCGCTCGAAAAGCGGGAGCTGGAGTTGGGCATTCTGTCCGAGGTCGCGGCCGCGATCCACGGCGAGGAGGATGTCGCCAGGATCCTGGACGTCGCCCTCGATTGCGTCCTGGCCGGCCTGCGCCTCCAGACCGCCTGGGTCCTCATGGGGGACGAGCGCGAAGGCCAGCTGCACCTCGCCGCGTCGCGGGGCGTGAGCCCGGCCTACCTCGAGGAGATCGAGCGCACCGGCCTCGGCGAGTGCCTCTGCCCGGAGGTCTTCTGGACGGGCCACCGCATGCAGGTGCGCAACACGACCCAATGTCCGCGGATGCCCACGATCGTCGAGGGGCTCGCGGCGCCCGTGGCCCACGCCTGCATTCCGCTGCGATTCGAAGGGCGCCGCCGCGGCGTGCTGAACCTCGCGGCGCGTCCGGGCGAGCTGTTCTCCGACGAGGAGCTGCGCTTCCTCGAGACCGTCGGGCAACAGGTGTGCATCGCGGTCGAGCGCGGCGCCCACCTCCGCGCCGAGCGTCTGCGCAACCAGGAAGCTCGCGCCATGGCCGGCATCAGCAAGTCCATCGGCGGGTCCCTGGACGCCAGGGCGGTCCTCGAGGCCGTGGGGCGTTCGGCCCTCGAGATCGTCGGGGCCGAGCGCGTCCAGATCTTCCTCGGCAGCGATCCGCGCCGCCTCACCGTCGCGAACCTCTCGGGTCCGCAGCACCCCGGCTTGCAGGAGGGGCAGACCCTGGACCTCGAGGCCCTGGGCGCTCCGGGGCACTGCAAGGCCTTGAACGAGCGGGTGGCCCTCACGGTGAACGACTGGCGGGCCGACCCGCGGGTCGCGCACGAGCTGGGGGAGCGATGGCGGACGGGGGCGGCGCTGCTCCTGCCGCTCCTCGCCCGCAAGCGCACCCTCGGCCTCCTCGCCATCACCCGTGGCGAGCCCTGCGTCTGGAGGGGCGAGGAGGTGGACGTGGCCGAGGCATTGGCGGCCCAGGCCTCTGTCGCCCTGGAGAACGCCCGGCTCTACGAGGAGGCGCGCCGCGGATACCAGGACCTCAAGGACGCGCAGCAGCGGATCCTCCAGGCCGAGAAGATGGCGGTCCTCGGCACGTTCGCTTCGGGGCTCGCCCACGAGGTGCGCAATCCCCTGAACTCCATATCCCTCCAGCTCTCGGTCCTGGAGCGGCGCCTGGGGCGCGCGGGCCTCGCCCGCCCCGAGGAGCTGCAGGAGGTCGTCAACGTGATCCGCGACGAGATCCGCCGCCTCGACAGCCTCGTGGGGGACTTCCTCATGTTCTCCCGCACGAACCGGATCCAGTACACGCCGGCGAGCCTGGACGTCCTGCTCGACAACGTCATCCACCTGCTGCGCCCCGAGGCCCGCGAGGCGGGCATCACGCTGCGCCGCCAGCGCATCGGCGCCGACCTGCCCGAGACCGCAATCGACGGCCAGCGGATGAAGCAGGTGGTGATCAACCTGGTCCGCAACGCCATCGAGGCCATGCCGAACGGCGGCCAAGTGGTCGTCGAGAGCGGCCTCGTGGACGGCCGCGCGCAGATCGTCGTGCGGGACAGCGGGCCGGGGCTCCCCGAGAACCTGGACGTCTTCCAGCTCTTCGTGACCACGAAGGACAAGGGCACCGGCCTCGGCCTGTCCATCGCTCAACAGATCGTCCTGGAGCACGGAGGGGAGATCACGGCCTCGAGCGAGCCGGGGCGGGGCGCCGCCTTCACGATCTCGCTCCCCATCGGGCCTCAGGAAGAGGCGCGCCTCGAGAGGAGGCAGTCGTGACGAACAAGGGACGGCTCGTCGTCATCGACGACGAGGTCAACGCCGCTGCGGCGCTTGAGACACTGCTCACCGACGACGGATACGAGGTCGCCCGGGCGAACGACGGCCGGTCCGGCCTGCTCCTGGTCGAGAAGATGGCACCGGACGTCGTGCTGACGGACCTCAGGATGCCGGGGATGGACGGCCTCGAGCTCCTGGCCAGGATCAAGGAGATCCGGCCGGAGTCGATGGTCATCCTCATGACGGCCTATGGCACGGTCAAGACGGCGGTCAAGGCGATGAAGCTCGGCGCCGAGGACTACCTCGGCAAGCCCATCGACGTCGACGAGCTGGAGATCGTCCTCCAGAAGACCCTGGAGAAGAAGCGCCTCATCGAGGAGTCCCGCGTCCTCCGCGAGCGCCTCGACCACAAGTACAAGTTCGACAACCTCGTCGGCGAGAGCCCGGGGATGCTCGCGGCCTTCAAGACGATCAAGCAGGTGGCGCCGTCGGGCTCGTCGGTGCTCCTCCTGGGCGAGAGCGGGACCGGCAAGGAGCTCTTCGCCCAGGCGCTGCACCAGAACAGCGCGCGGCGGACCAAGCCCTTCGTGCGCGTGGCCTGCGCCTCGCTCCCCGAGACGCTCCTCGAGAGCGAGCTGTTCGGCCACGAGAAGGGGTCCTTCACGGGCGCGCTCTACACGAGGGCGGGACGGTTCGAGGCGGCCGACGGCGGCACGCTCTTCCTCGACGAGATCGGCGACATCTCCCCCACCGTCCAGGTCAAGCTCCTGCGCTTCCTCGAGGAGAAGGAGTTCGAGCGCGTCGGGGGCAACCGAACGTACAAGGTCGACGTCCGGATCGTCGCGGCCACCCATCGCGACCTGAAGAAGAAGATCGAGGACGGCTCGTTCCGCGAGGACCTGTACTACCGGCTCAACGTCATCGAGATCCACATCCCCCCGCTGCGCGAGCGCGAGGGCGACATCCCCCTCCTGGCCGACCATTTCATGCGGAAGTACGCCAAGGCGAACGGCAAGGAGATCGAGGGCCTCTCCGACGAGGTTCTCGCCATGCTCCTGCGCCACCGCTGGCCGGGGAACGTCCGCGAGCTGGAGAACGCCATGGAGCGCGCCGTGGTGCTCTCCGACGAGGCGACCCTGACGCCGGCCTACTTCCCCACCCTGCGCCAGACCGCCGACGAGCCGGCGTCGAGCGTCAGGCCGGGCAACGGGATCGCGATCCCGGGCAGCACCCTGGCCGAGCTCGAGCGCGAGGCGATCCTGCGCACCCTCGAGGCGGTAGGGGGAAGCACGTCCAGGGCGGCCGCGCTCCTGCAGATCAGCGCCCGCAAGATCCAGTACAAGCTCAAGGAGTACCACCAGGGCGGCGCCGTCGCCCACCACGACTGACCGGTCAGGGCAGCGTCAGCTCCTCGTGGCCCTGCGTCTCGACCGCCGGCGCGCCCTTCGCGGCCCCGGCCAGGGGCAGCGTGAGCACGGGGCACGCGGCGTCGCGCACCACGCCGCGCGCGGTCGACCCGAAGAACAAGGCGTCGATCGGGTTGGGGCCGCGCGCGCCCATGACGATCAGGTCGGCCCGGCGCTCCTGCGCGATGCGCAGGATCTCGTGGGCCGGCGTCCCGACGGTGACCACCTCCGAGACCTTGCACCGGGAGCGAGCCTCGGCGGAGACGGCCTTCTCGAGCCGGCGCCGCGCGTCGTCGGCCAAGAGCGCACGGTGCTCGGGAACATCGAAATGCGCGTTGAAGTCGACGGCGCTGTCGGGCGCGTCGACGACGTGGAGCAACGTCAGGCTCGCCCCCTCCTCCCGAGCGAGGGCGAGGGCGAACTCCAAGGTCGCCTGGGAGGCGCCGCGCAGGTCGAGGGGGCACACGATCGTTTCGAACGGGCCTTCCCTCACGGAGCCGCCGGCGGCCGCTGCGACCGTGACCACGGGACAGGCGGCCCGGCGGAGCACGCTCTCGGTGACGGAGCCGAGCAACCAGCGATTCAGGCCGCTGCGACCCCGCGTCCCCATCACCAGCAGGTCCGCGGAGACGGCCTCGGCCATGCCCAGGATCTCGTGGACGGCGTCGCCCTCCACCAGGACCGTGTGGACGTCGAGCCCCGCCGCGCGGGCCGGTTCCGCGAACTCCGAGAGGTCGTCGAGAAGGACGCCCCAGGTGGTCGGGTTCGCGGAAGCCATCGAAACGGCGACCGCCAGCTCGATGCCGGCGAGAGGCACGATCGGCGATGCGTGGACGATCGTGAGCTCCGCCCCCCTCCATCGGGCCAGGCCGATCGCGTGGGCCAGCGCCGCACGAGAGGCTTCCGAGAAATCGGTTGGACAAACGATCCGCTTGAACGGGAGCTTTGGCGTCATGTCAACACCCTTTGCCCCAGCAAGGAAGCAAGCCCGGTGCCATTCGAGAGTCGGGGCCGCGCCGGGGGGACGACCGTGCGACCGCGCAGAGTCCGCGTACCGACCTGGGCGCCGGCGCAGTTCTTACGGTGGCGAGTCGAGGCGGGCGGTGCTTCTGCGAGGCCCGGTGGGTGGAACGGGAGTTGAATAGAACCGGACCAGAGGTGCCCATGGGACGCACTCCCTCGGTCCGGCGCGCCGCCCTCCCCTGGCGGGCTTCAGCGCCTGGCGCCTCTGCAGGAGCCACGACCATGACGACAACTATCTCCCACGCCGGCAGGACCACGGCTCCGCCCCAAGGGGCGGCCGTGTCGATCCGCAGCGTTCTCTTCTTCTCGGACCTCTCCCCCGAGTCGGACCAGGCCTTCGACCACGCCCGCTTCCTGGCCGAGCAGTTCGGCGCCCGGCTCACGCTGGCCCACGTCGTCGAGATCCGGCCGGAGCGGCATCCCGAGCCGTGGCCCGCCCAGGACGAGGTCGTGAGGCGCGCCGTTCGCGACGCGCGCGAGCACCTGGAGCGGCGGGCGGACAGCGCCAGGACGCCGAGCGACGTCCTCGTCGGGCGCGAGCCATCCCTCGAGTGGGCCCTCGTGACGCAGGTCCGGCGGGAGATGCCGGACCTCGTCGTGATGAGGACGCATACCCGTGCCGGGCTGGCCCACGTGTTCCCGGGAAGCCTCGCCGAGATGGTCCTGCAGGACGGTCATGCGCCCGTGCTCTGCATCCGCGAGCCCGAGCACGGGGTGGCGCTGCCGTACCGACGGATCCTCGTTCCGACCGACCTCTCGGGACGGTCGCGCCGCGCGTTCCCCCTGGCGGCGCACTTCGCGCGTCGCTTCGACGCCCAAGTGCTCGCCCTCCACGTCGCTCGGGTCACGTCGCCCAGCGACCTCCACGGCCTGCCGGAGGCGCTGGAGGCCACGACCTCCGACGAGGCTCTCGGCACGTTCCTCCAGCCGGAGTTCGCCGATGTTCGTGTGATGCCCCGGGTCATGCTTGGCGACACCCTGGACGTGATCGGCGCGACCGCGAGCAGCGAGCATGCCGACCTGATCGTGCTCACGACCCACGGCCGCGACAGCCTGAGCGACCGCATCATCGGGAGCCACGCCGAGCGCTTGATCCGTCAGTCCAGCTGCCCGGTCCTCGTCGTGCCCTGATGGCGTCGAGAACCATGCACTGCGTCTACGGCCCGGTGCTCTCCCGCCGGCTGGGTCCGTCGCTCGGCGTCGACCCGATTCCGTTCAAGACCTGCAACTGGAACTGCGTCTACTGCCAGCTCGGGAGGAGCGTTCCACTCCGGACCGAGCGGCGCGAGTACGTCCGGAACGAAGACGTGCTCCGCGAGCTCGGCTCCGTCCTGGAGGGTCTCGCCCCCAGCCAGGCGCGGTGGGTGACGTTCTCCGGATCCGGCGAACCGACCCTCCACAGCGGCCTCGGCCGCCTGATCCGGGGGGCCAAGGTCCTGACGCTCCTGCCCGTCGCCGTCGTCACCAACGGCGCGCTCCTCTCGCGTCCCGATGTCCGCGAAGACCTCCTCGCCGCCGACGCGGTCCTCCCCACCCTGGACGCCGGTAGCGAGACCGTCTATCGGAGGATCAACCGGCCGGCTCCGGGCCTGACGTTCGCGGAGCACCTGGACGGCCTCCGGAGGTTCCGGCGGGCCTACCCGGGGCGGCTGTGGGTCGAGGTGATGCTCGTCGGTGGCCTCAACGACGACGAGGCCTCTCTCGAGGACATCGGCCGCGCCCTGCGCGAGGTGGAGCCGGACGCGGTCCATGTCACCCAGCCCGCGCGGCCGCCGGCCGAGGCATGGACCCGGATCCCCGAGCCGGACGTCGTCGCGCGGGCGACGGCGCTCTTCGGCCCCACGGCGCGGGCCGTGTCACCCGCCGCCGGCACACTCGATCTCCACGGTTCGAACGGCGTCGAGGAGGCGGTGGCGGCCGCGGTGACCCGACATCCGATGTCGGTCGACGAGGTCGTCGCCGCGCTCTCCGCCTGGAATGCGGTCGAGGTCCGTGTCGCCCTTGGCCGGCTCGCGACGGGCGGACGGATCCGGAGGATCACCCGCCTCGGTCGGTCCTTCTGGACCAGCGCCGCCGCGCGCTACGGGGGCGACGCCTGACCCTCCTGCGGGGGCGCATGTTCTGCGCCCGTGGGCTCCCCGACGGCGTCAGAAGCGCGGCAAAGAAGCCGTCGTCGTTCGATTCCGGCCGGATCGCGTTGGCCGCCCTCTTGCAATCCTCGTAGATGTCACGGAGCGCACATGGCAACGCCAAACCAACGACCCAAGCCGATCCTGGCTCCGGACTATTGCAAGGGCTGCGGACGGTGCATCGACTCCTGCGCCCATCACTGCATCGAGCCCGGGGCGGAGATCGATCCCGTCACCGGCCTGACTCCCGTCGTGGTCCACCTCGAGGACTGCACCGGGTGCGGCCTCTGTTTCGACGCCTGCCCGGAACCGTATGGGCTGTCGCCCTCGTGGGCGGAGGCAGCGCGCGAGATCCCCCCGTCGAGGTCCTTCGCGCGCGTCGCACCGAGCATCCCCGACACCCGCGCGGCCTTGCCGGCCGGACCGCCTCTCGTCGTAAAGGGGACCTACGCCGCGGCGATCGGGGCGCTGCTCGCGGGGTGCCGCCACTTCTTCGGCTACCCGATCACGCCGTCGACCGAGGGGGCCGAGCTCATGGCGAAGCTCCTCCCGAAGCTCGACGGGGTCTTCTTGCAGGCCGTCAGCGAAGTCGCCACGATCAACATGATCTACGGCTGCGGAGGCGCCGGCCTGCGCTCGATGACGTTCACCTCGTCGCCGGGCTTCAGCCTGATGTTGGAGGGGTTGTCGTACATGATCGGCGCCGAGGTTCCCGGCGTCATCGTGAACGTGATGCGCGGGGGCCCCGGCCTCGGCAACATCGCCCCCGAGCAGGGGGACATCAAGCTCGCCTGCCGGGGCCTCGGTCACGGGCACACCTACGGCATCGTCCTGGCGCCGTCCACGCCCCAGGAGATGCTCGACTTGACGATGCTGGCCTTCGACCTGGCCTTCCGGTATCGCAATCCGGTGATCGTTCTGGCGGACGGCTATCTCGGACAGATGACGGGACGCGTGGCGCTTCCGCCGACCCTCGTGACGCCGGGGCTGCCGCCGTGGGCGGTCTCCGGCGATGCCGCCCACAGGGGCAACCTGATCTCGTCCATCTATCTGGACGAGACCGACCTCGAGGCCCACAACACGGCGCTCACGGCGAAGTACGACCGCATCACCGAGGCGGAGCAGCGCGCCGACCTCTTCCGTTGCGAGGACGCCGAGATCCTCCTCGTCGCCTGCAACACACCGGCGCGGATGGCCAAGGGCGCCGTCGAGACGCTGCGGCGGCGAGGCGTGCGGGCCGGTCTCTTCCGGCCGCTGACGCTCTGGCCGTTCCCGATCCGCGCGCTCCTGTCCCTCCTCGGCCACGCGCGACGGATCATCGTGGTCGAGGCGAGCGAGGGGCAGCTCGAGGACGAGCTGAGGCTGGCCCTCAGTCACTCGGGTGTCGCGCCGCCCGCCATCGGCCATGTGCGCCACTCGGGAGGAATCCTTCCGGCCCACGACGAGATCGTCGAGAGGGTGCTCGCATGACGGTCTTCTACGAGACGTTCGAGCGTCACGCCCACGCGGCGGGCCTCAAGGCCCACACCACCCACTATTGCCCCGGTTGCGGCCATGGCCTCGCACACAAGTACCTGGCCGAGGCCATCGAGGCCCTGGGGATCCAGGACAGGACGGTGGCGATCTCCCCGGTGGGATGCGCCGTGTTCCTCCACTACTACCTCGACGTCGGCCATTCCCAGGCCGCTCACGGCCGCGCTCCCGCGGTGGCCCTGGGCCACAAGCTGGCGCATCCCGAGTCGATCGTCGTGAGCTACCAGGGGGACGGCGACCTGGCGTCCATCGGTCTCGCCGAGATCCTCCAGGCCGCGCAGATCGGCCTGCCCCTCACCGTGCTGTTCGTGAACAACGCGATCTACGGGATGACAGGGGGACAGATGGCGCCGACGACGCTCGTCGGCCAGCACACCACGACGACGCCCTACGGCCGAGACCGCGCGAGCGGCCAGCCCCTCCGGATGGCGGAGCTGATCGCCCAGCTCGACGGGCCCGTCTACGTCGAGCGCGTCGCGCTCTTCGACAACAAGCAGCGCGTGAAGGCACAGAAGGCCATCCGCAAGGCGCTCCAGATCCAGGTCGAGGGCCGCGGTTTCGCCTTCGTGGAGATCCTCGCGGAGTGCCCCCTCCACATGGGACAGACCCCTGTCGAGGCGGAGCGCTGGGTCAAAGAGCGCATGCTCCCGGTATTCCCTCTCGGCGTGAAGAAGGATGCGCCGGGAGAACCGTGGCCCGTGGCGCCGCCGCCCTGCTTCGACGCCGACCGCGTGGCCGGCGTCGTGTCGGATCGTGGGGAGGCCCCGCTCCGCTTCGCGACGGGCTTTCTCCCGGGGCCGTGGGGGCAGGACGTCGCCCTCAAGCTGGCCGGAGCCGGCGGCGACGGCGCCCAGACCGCGGCGATGCTCCTCACGCGGGCGGCCATCAACGAGGGGTTCGACGCCACCCACATCCCGAGCTACGGTCCCGAGTCCCGGGGGGGCACTTCCTACGCCGACGTCCGGATTGCCGAGCGCGAGGTCCTCTCGCCTTCCGCAGCGAGGCCCCACGTCCTGGTCGCCTTCAACGCGCCGAGCCTCGCCAAGTTCGGCCCTGCCGTCGTGGCCGGAGGCATCGTGATCTACGACAGCTCCCTCGTCGCCGATCCGCCGGCGCTCGGAACCGACGTCCGGGTCTTCGGCGTGCCCGCCAGCGCCCGCGCCCAGGAGCTGGGGGCGCGGGTGGCCAAGAACGTCGTGGCCCTGGGCGCCCTCCAGCAGGCCACCCAGATCTTCCCCCCGGAGACCTTCCTCACGGCGATCCGCCAGGCCCTCCGCGACAAACCGGCCTTCTTGGGGTTGAATGAGCAGGCTTTCGCAGCCGGCGTCGACGAGGCCAGGAGGCACATCTAACCCCATGGACATCGGCATCCCTCGCCACAACCGCGCCCGCGAGCATCGCGTCGCCCTCACCCCCCTGGGTGCCAAGGCGCTCGTCCAGCAAGGGCATCGCCTCTGGGTCGAGAGCGGCGCCGGCGTCGGCGCCGGCCATCCCGACGCCGACTACCAGGCGGCCGGCGCCACGATCGCCTTCAGCCGCCTCGAGGTGCTCACACGCCCCACGCTGCTCGTGGGTGTGTCGCCGCCTTCACCCGAGGAATACGAGTCCCTCCGCGACGGCCAGATCGTCTTCGCCTTCTGGCACCTGCCGGCGGCGCGCCCCGAAGACCTGCGCTCGCTCCTGGCCCGCCGTATCTCCGCCGTGGGCCTCGAGGCCATCGAGGACGACCATGGAAACGCTCCCGTCCTCACCTGCATGTCCGAGATCGCCGGCGGCCTGGCCCTCATCGTCGGGGGCGGCCTCCTGCTCAACGAGTTCGGCGGCAAGGGCATATTGATCGGCGGCGCGCCCGGCGTGCCGCCCGCCCAGTTCGTGATCCTCGGGGCGGGCGTGCTGGGTCGCTCGGCGGCGCGAGCGGCCGCCGGGGCGGGCGCTCACGTCACGGTCCTCGATCGGAGCGTCGAGAAGCTGCGCGAGGTGGCCCTCGAGGCTCGGCATCCCGTGACCACCCTGCTGGCGACGCGGCCCAACATCGAGAAGGCCCTCGCCTTTGCGGACCTCGTCCTGGGCTGCGTGGCGGTGCGGGGCCAGCGTGCCCCCATCGTGGTGACGCGCGAGATGCTCCGCCTCATGAAGCCGCGCAGCCTCGTGATGGACCTTTCGATCGACATGGGGGGCTGCCTCGAGACGTCCCGGCCCACGTCGTTCCCGAGCCCCCTGTACGAGGCCGAGGGGATCCTCCACTTCTGCGTACCGAACCTTCCGTCGGTCGCGGCTCGCTCCGCCACGCAGGCTCTGACCAACGCGCTCCTGCCCTACCTCATGGAGGTCGGGCGCGCCGGGTTCGACGACGCCCTCGGCCTCCTCCCGGACCTGCGCCGCGGGACCTACCTGCATGCAGGGCTGTGCCTCAAGGACTCGCTGGCCCGGGCCTTCGGTCTTCCCACGGAGAGTGTTTGACATGGATTGGCTGGAGGCGTTCCGGCAACGGGTGGTGACCGCCGACGAGGCCGTTCGCTCCATCCAATCGGGCAACCACGTCTGGATCCACGCCGGCTGCAACAACCCGGAGGAGCTCGTCCGGGCCATGGTGGGCCGCGCCGACGAGCTGCGGGGCGTCGAGGTGACGCACCTGATGACGTTCGGCTGCGCCGACTACGCCCTTCCCCGCTACCAGGAGTCCTTCCGGCACCGCGCCCTCTTCACCGGAGGCAACGTGCGCGAGGCCGTGAACGACGGCCGCGCCGACTGGGTGCCCGTCCACCTCTCCGAGATTCCCGGCCTGATCACGTCGGGCGCCGTGCCCGTCGACGTGGCGCTCATCCACATCTCGCCCCCCGACGAGCACGGCTTCTGCTCCTACGGCGTCGGCGTCGAGTGCACCAAGGCGGCGGCCGAGCGCGCGCGCCACGTCGTCGCCCTCGTGAACCGCAAGATGCCGCGCTCCCTGGGGGACTCCTTCATCCACGTCTCGCGCCTGACCGCCGTGGTCGAGGTGGATCGCCCCGTGGTGGAGCTGCCGAAGGCCGGGGAGATCAGCGCCGTGTCCCGCGCCATCGGCGGCAACGTCGCCGAGCTGATCCCCAACGGCGCCACGCTCCAGATGGGCATCGGCGAGATCCCCGACGCGGTCCTCCTGTACTTGAAGGACAAGCGTGACCTCGGCGTTCACACAGAGATGTTCTCCGACGGGGTCGTCGATCTGTTCGAGAGCGGGGTCGTCAACGGCGAGGCCAAGACGCTCCACCGCGGGAAGATCGTCGCCTCCTTCGTCCTCGGCACGCGAAAGTGCTTCGACTTCCTCGACAACAATCCCTTCGTGGAGTTCCATCCCACCGACTACGTGAACGACCCCTTCATCGTTGCCCAGAACGACCGGATGGTGGCGATCAACTCCGCCATCGCCGTCGACATCACGGGCCAGGTCTGCGCCGACTCGATCGGCCGCGACGTCTACTCCGGCTTCGGCGGCCAGCTCGACTTCATCCGCGGCGCCGCCCGGTCCAAGGGCGGCCGGCCGATCATCGCGCTCCCGTCCACCGCGAAGGGCGGGCGGATCTCCCGCATCGTGGACGTCCTCGCCGAGGGCTCCGGCGTCGTGACGACGCGGGCCGACGTCCACGACGTCGTCACCGAGCACGGCATCGCGCGCCTCCACGGCAAGAGCCTCCGCGAGAGGGCCCAGGAGCTGATCGCGGTCGCCCACCCCGACTTCCGCGAGGATCTGCGCCAGGCCGCCCGCCGCCGGAAGCTCCTGTAGGGCCCTCGGGCCTCGCGGCTTGATTCTCCGCGAGGCGGGGGTGCCGGCTACAATGCCTCTCTCGCCGGAACCTCCTCCATGGCCCGCATCCTGATGGTCGCGCCGGACGAAGCCCTGCTGAGCGGCCTTCGTCTCTCTCCCCTGCTCTCGGCCCACTCCCTGGACGCCGCCCGGGGGGAGGCCGATGCGCTCCGCCGGCTGCGGCGGCGCGCGTACGACGTCGTCGTCACGCCTCCCGACACCGACGTCGAGCAGGACACGCCCCTCGTCGACGAGGTGCGCGCGGTCCGCCCGGGGGTGCGGGTCGTGCTGCTCGCACCTCGGACGACGCCCGAGCAGGTGATCCTCGCCCTCCGCAAGCGCGTCTTCGCCTGCTTCAGCGCTCCCTTCGACCCGTCTGAGATCGCGGACATGGTGGCGCGCGCGGCCGAGGCGGAGCAATGGAAGGACGGCATCGAGGTACTCGCGGCGACGCCCGATTGGATCCACGTGCGCGCCAACTGCCGCCTCCTGAGCGCGGAGCGACTCGTCAACTTCTTCACGGAGATTCGCTCCGACGTGCCCGAGACCCCTCGCGACGACTTCATGGTGGCGTTTCGCGAGGTGCTGATGAATGCCATGGAGCACGGAGGCGGCTTCGACCCGGATCAGGTCGTGGAGGTCACGGCCGTGCGGACGGCACGGACCATGGTGTTCCACCTCCGGGACCCCGGGCCCGGCTTCGACAGCTCCTCCCTGCCCCACGCGGCTGTCACGCGTCCCGACGACCTCCTCGCCGTCGCTCAGCTCCGCGAGGAGGCCGGCCTCCGGCCGGGAGGGTTCGGCCTTCTCCTCGCCCGCCAGACGGTGGACGAGATGATCTACAACGAGCGGCACAACGAGGTCATCCTCATCAAGCACCTGCGGTGAACGCGGCCACCGCACCTCGGCCGAAAGCGCGACGGCTCGGCGGTGCTCGAGGTGGAGCTGAAGTGACGTCGATCGGGCGACTCCCCGTTCGTCGTGTGAATAGAGGCCCGCGGGATCCCAGGTGGGCCGCCGCGGGAAGAAAGGCCACACCATGCGCTTCATGATGCTGATGATCCCCAGGGGATACGAGAAGGCCACACCGGGAACGCTTCCAGACGCCCGGGCGGTGGCGGCCATGGCGAAGTACAACCAGTCCCTCGCCCAGGCGGGCGTCCTTCTGGCCCTCGACGGCCTTCACCCGCCCTCGATGGGAGCCCGGGTCTCGTTCACGGGAGGCAAGGCCAAGGTGACCGACGGGCCCTTCTGCGAGGCGAAGGAAGTCCTCGGGGGCTACTGGATGATCCAGGTCAAGTCCCGGGAAGAGGCGATCGCGTGGGCCTCGCGCTGCCCGGCCTCCGACAACGAGATCATCGAGGTGCGTCAGGTGCAGGAGATGTCGGACTTTCCGCCTGACGTCCAGCAGGCCTCCAAAGCCTTGCGCTGACCGGTTGAAGATGGTGTGATCGGTGGCCGTGGCGGCCACCGACACCCATCTGGCGATCGAGGCCGTCTGGAGGATCGAGTCGGCCCGGCTCATCGCGGGCCTGACGCGGATGGTGCGCGACGTCGGCCTCGCCGAGGACATGGCCCACGACGCACTGGTCGCGGCCCTCGAGAAGTGGCCGGAGGCGGGCATTCCGGACAACCCGGGCGCGTGGCTCATGGCCACGGCCAAGAACCGAGCCATCGACCTGCTGCGGCGGACGAAGCGCCTCGACCGCAAGCACGAGGAGCTGGGACGCGATCTGGGCGCGCGGCAGGCCGACCTGGCCGACGCCCTCGACACGGCCCTCGACGACCCCGTCGGCGACGACCTCCTGCGCCTGATGTTCACGGCATGCCATCCGGTCCTCTCCACCGAGGCACGGGTGGCGCTCACCCTGCGGCTGCTCGGAGGCCTCACGACCGACGAGATCGCCCGCTCGTTCCTCGTCCCCGAGACGACCATCGCGCAGCGTATCGTTCGGGCCAAGCGAACCCTGGCCGAGGCGCGGGCCCCGTTCGAGGTGCCCCGCGGGCCCGAGCTCGCCAACCGTGTCTCCTCGGTCCTCGAGGTCCTGTATCTGGTCTTCAACGAAGGCTACGCCGCGACCTCCGGGGACGACTGGATGCGTCCCCAGCTCTCCGAAGAGGCGCTCCGCCTCGGCCGGATTCTCGCCGAGCTCGCCCCGCGCGAGCCCGAGGTCCACGGCCTGGTCGCCCTCATGGAGATCCAGGCATCGCGATCGAGGGCGCGCGTCGGCATGTCAGGAGAGCCGATCCTCCTCCTCGATCAGGACCGGGCGCGATGGGACCCGCTCCTGATCCGCCGCGGCCTGGTCGCCCTCTCCCGCGCCGAGGCCCTGGGCGGATCGGCCGGGGCGTACGCGCTCCAGGCGGCCATCGCCGCCTGCCACGCCCGCGCCCGCAAGGCGGAGGAGACCGACTGGCCGCGCATCGCCGCGCTCTACGGCGTGCTCGCCGAGCGGACGCCCTCGCCGGTCGTGGAGCTGAACCGCGCGGTCGCCGTGGCCATGGCGTTCGGCCCGGCGGCGGGTCTCGAGCTCGTCGACGCGCTGGTCGCGGAGCCGACCCTCGGCCGTTACCACCTGCTCCCGACCGTGCGAGGGGACCTGCTGGCCAAGCTCGGTCGCTGGGCGGAGGCGCGCGGGGAGTTCGAGCGCGCCGCGACCCTCACGCGCAACGCCCGTGAGCGGGACCTGCTGCTCGCCCGGGCCGCCGAGGCCCGCGGCCACGAGTCGCCGCCGGCCTGACCGGCGCCTCACACGTCGGTGAGGTGCTCGACCCTTCCGTTGCTGTCGCCGATGGACTCCTGGGGCAGGCCCATGCGGTCGAGGAGCGTGAGGTACAGGTTCGTGAGGGGCGTCTCCTTGTCGTAGGCGACGTGGCGCCCGGGCTTCAGGCCCCCGTCGCCCCGCCCGGCCACCAGGATCGGCAGGTCCTCGTGCTTGTGGCTGTTGCCGTCGCTGATCGCGCTGCCGTAGACGATCATCGAGTGGTCCAGGAGGGTGCCGTCCCCATCGGGTGTGGCCTTGAGCTTGGACAGGAAATAGGCGAACAGCTCCACGTGGAAGGCGTTGATCTTCGTCACCTTCTCGATCCACTCGGGGTTGTTCCGGTGGTGGGTCAGTGGATGGTGGGAATCGGGAACGCCGATCTCCGGATACGTTTGCAGGCTCCCCTCCCGGCCGATCATCATCGTCGAGACGCGGGTCAGGTCCGCCTGGAACGCGAGCAGCTGCAGATCGAACATCAGCTTCGCGTAGTCGGCGAAGACGGGGGGTATGCCCGCGGGCTTCTCGATGGTCGGCCTGACCTCGCGGCCGTCGGTCTCGGCCTTCTCGATCTGCCGCTCGATCTCGCGGACCGCGTAGAGGTACTCGTCCAGCTTCCGGCGGTCGCTCGGTCCCACCTGGGAGAAGAGCTCCCGCGTGCGCTCCCCCACCAGGTCGAGGACGCTCTTCCGCCGCGCCGCGCGCCGGGCGCGGGCTGCGGGATCGAGGCTCACGTCTCCGGCGCCGAAGAGGCGCTCGAAGACCATGCGGGGGTTCGTCTCGGGAGGCATCGGCGTGGTGGGCGTGCGCCAGGAGATGCTGTTGGTGTACGCGCAGCTGTAGCCCGAGTCGCAGTCGCCGACGGTGCGGGACTCCTCGCAGCCCAGCTCGAGGGATGGGAAGCGGGTCTGGTCGGCCAGCCTCTGGGCGACGATCTGGTCCACCGAGACGCCCCCCTGTATGTCGGCGCCCGCGGTCTTCCGGGGGTGCACGCCCGTCAGGAACGCGGCGCCGGCCCGGGCGTGGTCCCCCGGGCCGTCGCCGAGCGCGTTCGCATTGTGCTGGGCCAGCCCCGACAGCACGAGCAGGTCCTGGCGATAGACCTCGAGGGGCTTCATGATCCGGGGGATCTCGAAGGCCGAGCCCGTTCCCGTGGGCGTCCAGTCGGGCATGGTCACGCCGTTGGGGACGTACGTGAAGGCCAGGCGGACGGCCTTGGACGGCGTCGTTCCCGCGAACGCGGGCGTCATGGCGTCGAGCACCGGCAGCGCCACCACGGCACCGAGACCCTTCAGCACCGTTCGCCGCGGGAGATGCTTGCGCAGGATCGGGGTCATGAGGGTCCGGCGCCTCCTCGGCGCATCTGGAACGGCAGGCTGTTCACGATCTCCAGGACGAGGGCCGAGAAGCGGTAGTCGGCCGCGGCGACGTGCCCCGCGATCGACCTGACGGTCCGCTTGTCGTAACGCTCGAGGCCGCGTCCCAGGGCGAAGGTCAGCAGCTTCTCGCTCACGCACTCCGCGAAGGCGTCGCGGTCGCCCTTCAGGATGGTCTTCAGCTCCGCGGGCTTCTGGAACGTGCGCCCGTCGGGAAGGGCGCCCGTGGCGTCGACCTTGAACTTCCCGTCGTCGGTGCGCCAGGCGCCGATGGCGTCGTAGTTCTCGAGGCCGAATCCCAGCGGATCCATGCGCGCGTGGCACGAAGCGCAGGTCGCGTTGGTGCGGTGCGCCTCCATCTGCTGCCGAAGCGACGCCTGGGCCCCCACCGTGGCCTCGTCGAGCCGGGGCGTGCCGGCGGGAGGGTCGGGGGGCGGTGCGTTCAGGATGTTCTGGAGCACCCACTTCCCGCGCAGCACGGGCGACGTCCGGGTGGCGTACGAAGAAACCGTGAGAACGCTGGCCTGGGTCAGGACACCGCTCCGCTCGGAACCGTCGAGATCCACGCGGCGGAACTCGGGACCCCGCACGCCCGGCACGCCGTAGTGCTGCGCGAGGCGCTCGTTCAGGAAGGTGTACGGCGCGTCGATGAAGTCGAGGATGCTGCGATCCTCCCGGACGATGCTCTCGAAGAACAGCTCGGTCTCCCGGCGCATGGCGATCCGGAGGTTGTTGTCGAACGTCGGGAAATCGGTCGCGGTCCGGCGTGATCGACTCGAGGGCCCGGAAGCGCAGCCATTGCCCGCCGAACGCCTCCACCAGGGCGTTGGATTTCGGGTCCCTCAGCATCCGCCGCACCTGTGCTTCGAGGACCTCGGGAAGGAGCAAGACCTGCTTGTCGGCTGCGCGGAGCAGCTCCTCGTCGGGCATGCTCGCCCACAGGAAGTACGAGAGGCGGGAGGCCATCTCGTACTCGTTCAGGGGCTGGAACGCCTGCCCCTCGGCCGCAGGGCGATCCCTCTCGATGCGGAACAGGAAGTCCGGCGACACGAGGATCGCCTGCAGGGCCAGGGCGATCCCCTCGTCGAAGGAATCACCCTGCTTCCGAACCGAGTCGGCGAGGTGAAGGAACGGCTCGATCTCCCCGGGCGCAACCGGGCGCCTGTACGCGCGGCGCGCCATGGAAGCCAGGATCGCCCGAGCACAGCCGGGCCGATGCTTTCCGTGGAGGTGGCCGCACACGTAGATCCTCTCGAGGCTCTCGTCCGACGGCCCACGGCGAGGGTCGTAGGGCCCCAGGACCTCGAGACGCCCCACGCGGGCCTCGTTCGCCGGCTTCACCTCCGCGACCCGTTCCTCGAACTTCTTCTTGGCCTCCTCGAGCTTCTCGGGGGACGCATCCTTGGGGGGCTTGAACTCCGGAGGAGGAGGCACCGCGCGCCGCGACGGGTTGGGCCCGCCGTAGCTCGGCGGGAGGCCGTCGTAGAGGTGGAGGACCGACGCGCCGACCGTGTGCTCGCCGGCCGTTAGGCGCGCCCCAAAGTCCGCGTGCTGGCCGACCAGCTCCTGCTGGAGGTCGTCGAACCCGGGAGCGCCCGCCGGATCGACCACCTGGGCCGCCACCTGGAGACCGTCGACCCACAGAGCCACCTCGATCGGCTCCGAGCCCAGCGGGCGACCACCGCCCAGGAACGCCTTCAAGACGTACTGGGCGTCCACCGGCGCCCGAAACGTCGCCACGACCGCGTTGGGAAGGGTGAGGCCCGTCTTGTCGTAGTCGAAGAGCGGTTTGGTGGCCGCCTGTACCTTTCCCGTCCGCGCCGACAGCTTGACCAGCGTCGGCTTCGCTCCCTGCGCGCCGAAGAGAGCGGTGCGCGTGACCTTCTCGGCGGCGTTCATGTACCTCTCCATGAGGAGCGGAGACAGGGAGAGGACGTCGCCGATGTTGTCGAAGCCGTAGCCCGAGTCGTCCTGGGGAAAGTCGTCGGCGGGCCTCAAGTCGACACCGAGGAGATCACGCACGGTGTTGTTGTACTCGGTCCGGTTCAGCCGCCGCGCCGTGACCCGCCCCGGATCCGGCGGCCGGGCGAGATCGGCCCGCTCCAGCTCCGCTTCGATCCAGGCGGTCACGCCCCTGACCTCGGCCTCGTCCGGCCGCGGCAGGCCCACCGGAGGCATCTCGTGGCTGCGCAGCTTGCCGAGGACCTTCTCCCAGGCGTGGGAGTCCTGGGCGATCGAGGCGGCGGTCGGGTACGCCTCCAGGTCGAGGCCGCCGGTCTTCAATTGGGAGTTGTGGCAGAGGACGCAGCTCTTCGTCAGGAAGGGCTTGACCGAAGCCTCGAAGGCGACGGCGTCCGGCTCGTGAGCCTCGGCGGCGGAGATGGCCAGGACGAAGGCGAGCGCCGGCATCACGCCGCACCGCAGCCTCCCCCCTCCAACCCTCATCTTCCCCGCTCCCCGAGCACCCGAAATGCTCCGCCGATCATACAATACCGGCCGATCGTCAGAGGAGGTCGCCCCCGATGAGACCCTGGGTTCCCGCGCTGCTCTCGCTCTTGTCCCTCGCCGTAGCCATTTCCGGATTCGCGGCCGACGACTACACCCTCGGCCCCGACTCCATGCCCCACGAAGGCGTGCCCAAGGGGCGCATCGAAGGCCCCCTGGTCTTCCAGAGCAAGATCTTCGAGAACACGATCCGCCAGTACTGGATCTACGTCCCGGCGCAGTACGACGCGTCGAAGCCGGCGGCGGTGATGGTCTTCCAGGACGGCCACGCGTACGTCAGCGCCGACGGGAACCATCGGGTGCCGGTCGTCTTCGACAACCTCATCCACAAGCGGGAGATGCCCGTGACCATCGGCGTCTTCGTCAACCCCGGGCACGCGGGGACGGAGGTCCCGGCCAACGGCTGGAGCGCCAGCAACCGCAGCTTCGAGTACGACTCGCTCAGCGAGCAGTACGCGCGGTTCCTCCTCGAGGAGATCCTGCCGGAGGTGGCGAAGAAGTACACGCTGACGTCGGACCCGGAGGCGCGCGCCATCGCGGGCGCCAGCTCCGGCGGCATCTGCGCGTTCACCGTCGCCTGGGAGCGTCCCGACTCCTTCCGCAAGGTCCTGAGCCAGATCGGCAGCTTCACCAACATCCGCGGCGGCCACGTCTACCCGTCCGTGATCCGCAAGACGTCGCGCCGGCCGATCCGCGTCTTCCTGCAGGACGGCTCGAACGATCTGGACAACGCGCACGGCAACTGGCCGCTCGCGAACCAGGAGATGGCCGCGGCCCTGAAGTTCCGCGAGTACGACTACAAGTTCGAGTTCGGCGACGGCGGCCACACCGGCAAGCACGGCGGCGCCATCCTGCCCGACACGCTCCGCTGGCTCTGGCGGGACTTCCCGAAGTAGGCCGCCGAGGGACACACCACCGCCCGTCCTCGCCTCGGGACAGCGTGTCCTCGGAGGAGGCGGATGGGACGACCACAGCGCCGAGGCTCGAACACGGATCGCGCACATTCCGGGTCACTCGGGCGCCTTTCCCAGGGCAGGGCGCTGGCACGTCGATTGCCACCTCACGTGACGGAGGTTCCGATTGCATTGGTCCAAACGTCTCGCGGTCTGGCCGTGGGCGGTGATCGTGGCGGGCGCGGCAATGCCCCCCGGCGCGCTTCACGCGCAGATCCCGCCACCACCCCCTCTGGCCTACTCGATCGAGGGTGGCCGCTGGCCAGCGCCCGATAGCGGGGCCCGCATCCAGGTCACTCCGAAGGAAGCCGATGTCTACGTCGACGGGCGCCTCGTCGGCAAGGCGGGCCAGTATTCGGGCTTCATGCAGCGGCTCGAGGTGCGACCCGGAGGGCACGAGCTCGTGGTCTACCTGGAGGGGTATCGCACCATTCACGAGAAGCTCTATTTCCAGCCCGCCACCTCCTACAAGATCAAGGGGAGCATGGAAAAGCTGGGAGCCGGTGAAGCCAGCGGGCCTCGTCCAGAGCCGCCTCCGGAGCCCCGAAGAGCGGAGCGCTCCCGCCACCCCGCGGGCGGCGAGTCCGCGTTCGGCACGCTCGCCATCCGTGTCCAACCCCCCGAGGCCACCGTCCTGATCGACGGCAAGGCATGGGAGGGACCGGAGGGTCCAAGGCGGCTCGCCGTGCAGGTCGCCGAGGGGACGCACCGGGTCGATGTGCAGAAGGAGGGCTTCGAGACGTTCTCAACCCGTGTGCGCGTTCGGGAGGGAGAGGTCACGTCGCTCAACGTGAGCCTGCCCCCCTCGGAGGAACAGTGACAGCCAGGAACATCGGCCTCATCGCCTTCTTTACGATCGCGCCGGCCATCGTCTTCGGTCAGGAGACGGGCCCGCAGCCCGCGCCGGCGCCACAGCCCTCACCGTCCGCCGAGAACCACTTGACCATGGAGCGCATCCAGAACGGCTTCGTGATCGCTCCCGACAACCGCTTCACCGACGTCGACGGCCGCTTCGCCAACCTCCTGGGCTTCTACGGGGGCTGGATGATGGACCGCACCTTCTTGATCGGCGCCGGCGGCTATTGGCTCACGAGCGGCTCGCACGATCAGGAGATGTCCTACGGCGGAGCGGTGGTGGAATGGCTCGTCCACGGCGACCGCCGTCTCGGCTTCAGCGCGCGGGCGCTCATCGGCGGAGGCTCCGCATCACTCGCCGGCACGGTCCCTCGGTTCCCGATCCCGACGCCGTACCCATTCCCCGCGGGCGGCGTCCCGCAGCTCGGCCACGGACCCGATCATGACGGGTTCTGGGGGCCCTGGGACCTCGGACGAGGGTGGCCTCCCAACGGGACCGCGCGCCTCCACGACGGCTTCTTCGTCGCCGAGCCCCAGGTCAACGTGAGCTTCAAGGTGAAGAGGTGGCTCCACGTCACGGCGGGCGGCGGCTATCGGCTGATCGCGGGGACGCGGAACATGGACAGCCGGCTGGATGGGGTCAGCGGAAGCGTTTCCGTCCAGGTCGGAGGGGGGAGCTAGGGCCGCCCGACACGAGGCGGGTCGACGCGCCGACTCAGAAGACGGCGAGCGGGTTTAGCGGAGATCCCGTGCCGCCCGGAACCCGGAGAGGCGCGCCGACGAACAGGAAGGTCCAGCGATTCCGCTGGCGAGCTTCGTGGGCCACCGTGTCCAGATCCAGGTTGTCCAGGATCGGCATGCCGAGGCCCACGAGCACCAGCTCGTGCAGCGGGTTCAACAGGCCCTCGACGTTCGAGGGCATGACGTCGCTCACGCCGTCGGATCCGATCGCGGCGACGTCTCTCGCCTTCAGCCACTTCGCCACCGAAGCCTCCGAGCCAGCCGCCGCCTCGAGAAAGTTCCACTGCCCCTTCTGCCGAACCCGTTCCCAGCGCCCGGTTCGGATCAGCAAGACGTCGCCGCTCGCCACCTTGACGCCGGTCTTCGCCTCCCAGGCCTCGAGATCCTTGCTGGTGATGGCGGTGCCGGGCTCCAGGTAGTCCACGCCGCGCAGCCAGGGGACGTCCACCAGCACACCGCGCGTGAAGATGCCGTTCCTCGCGTTCTGGATGCCGAGCTTGCGAGCGCCCCCCTTCTCGAGCACGTCCACGGGGAAGCCGTTGTAGAGCTTACCCTTGTGCGCGAAATGCGTGAGACCGTCCATGTGGGAGTGGGCGAAGCCGTGATACTCGACCGCGTAGCGATCGGCGGCGACCTCGTGCCCGCCGAAATGCCCGACCTTGAGCTCTTGCTCGAACGGATTGGTATTGAGGGCGTCGGGCTGCTTGTTGAGATCCAGCGCCAGTGACACCGACACACCGTCCTGAACCAGGTCAGCCGCGGCCTTCCGCTTCTCCGGCGTGATCAGGTTCAGCGTCCCGAGCTCGTCGTCCTTCCCCCAGCGTCCCCAGTTGGAGATGTCGTCGAGCCACACCTCGAACTGCGCCTGCGTGACGACCTCCTGTTTGCCATCCGCAGCAGCTACCGGCCCCGCAGGCGCCGTCGTCGTCACGAGAAGGACCAGCGGGCCCAGCAGCTTGCCCATCCGCCTTGCCCTCATTGCAGTGCCTCCTTGGCGTTCTTGAACCGGGTCACGGATCCACCCCAGGCCGCCGATCATACGCGACTTGCTTCCCGGTGAGTCCGGCCGGGATCCGTGGTCGCGGCCCTAGGCATGGGCGGAACGTGCCCCGCTCGGCGGCGCGTGAGCCGTCCCCTGGGGCCTGTGATACTGTGATCCTGTGAAGAACGTCACCATCTCCCTGCCCGCCGAAGTCTACCGGCGCGCCCGCATCAAGGCCGCCGAGCGGAACAGCTCGATCAGCGCGCTCGTACGGGAGTTCCTGATCTCGGTGGGCGACGAGGCCGATTTCGCCAGGCGCAAGCAGCTTCAGGACGAAGTGCTTCGTTCAATCGGTCGCTTCCGAGCGCAGAACCGCCTGGAGCGCGGCAAGCTCCACGAACGCTCCTCGAAGCGAGCGCGTGCGCTTCGTTGACACGAACGTCCTGCTCTACGCGGCCAGTACGGCCCGCGAAGAGGCCGTCAAGGCCGGGAAGGCCCGCGCCGTCCTCGATGCTGACGACCTGGCGCTCTCGGCTCAGGTGCTCCAGGAATTCTACGTACAGGCCACGCGCCCCACGCGCCGCGATCGGCTCAGCCACGAGCAGGCCGCAGCCCTGGTCGAGGCTTTCGCGCGGTTTCCGGTCCAGGACACGACGCTAGCTCTCGTGCGCTCGGCGCTCCTGACGAGTCGCAAGTTCAAGCTCTCCTACTGGGACTCGGCGATCATCGAGGCCGCGCGCAGCCTGGGCTGTCGGACGGTTCTGTCGGAGGACCTCGCCCACGGCACGAGCTACGCGGGCGTTCGCGTCGAAAACCCGTTCCGCTAGGGAATGAGTCTCAGCTGCTCGCCGTCGTCACCACCATTCCTCCGAGGACGAGCACGATGCCGGTCCACTGCAAGACGCTGGGCCGCTCGTGCAGCAGCCCGTAAGCGAAGCCGACCGTCACCACCGGGTACGCACCCGAGAGCGGCGTGACGATCGACGCGGGTCCGTGCCTGTAGGCGATCGCCGCGAGCAGGCTCCCGACCGCCATCGTGACCATCGGGCCCACGGAGCGACCCCATTCGCCGCTGGCGCCGCGGCGGCCGAAGACCAGGCCGTAGACGCCCAGGGTCACGAGGCCGCCGACCGCGAGGAACAGGGCCATGTTGGCCTCGTCCGCACCCGGGAAGCGATACGCGTAGCGGATCATCGTGGCGTCCACACCCCAGATCACGACCGCGGCTCCGGCGTACGCCATCCAGCGCCGCTGCGTCCTCTTGGCCTCAACCTCCGGCGGCGTGTAGGCAAGCGCGAGGCATCCGGCGATCACGGCCCCGACGCCCACGTATTGCGCGGTCAGGAGCTGCTCGCCCAGGAACACGCGCGCCAGGACGACGGTGAGCGCCGGATATGCGGCGGAAAGCGTGCCCACGATCGAGATCGGACCGTGGACGATCGACTGGAAGTAGAGGATCCATGCGGCGCCGTCGAGCGCGTAGGCGAGCAGGCCCCAGGTGGCGAACTGGCGGTTCTCGAGCGCCAGGACCGGCGGCGTGTCGTGCCAGGCCCAGAACGCGAGACTGACCGCCGCGTTCGCCAGGGCGTAGAAGAGGCAGAACCGCGCCGGCGCCACTTCGCCGATGTACTTCTTCACCAGCCCCTGCGCGACACCCCACATGAACATCGCGGCCAGGGTCGGGGTGAGCCAGTGGAGCGTCGCGGAGCCCAAGGGTTTCCTCCTGAAGGATGATCCTACGGCCGACGCGCGGAATCCGTGTCTCGTATGTCGTGCTTGCCGTGACGCTCTCCGGTAGAATCAGGCGCTCATCTCAAATAGACAGGAGCGGTCAACCTGGGCCTATCCCCCGGCGTCCGGCTCGGACCGTACGAGATCGTCGCGCCCATCGGCGCCGGCGGGATGGGCGAAGTCTACCGAGCGCGCGACACCCGCCTCGAGCGCGACGTCGCGCTCAAGGTCCTGCCCGACGAGGTGTCTTCCGACGCGGAGCGCCGCGCCCGCTTCGAGCGCGAGGCCAAGGCCGTGGCGGCTCTGTCGCACCCGAACATCCTCGCCATCCACGACGTGGGCGACCACGCTGGCACGGCCTTCGCGGTCATGGAGCTGCTCGACGGCCAGACGCTGCGCGATCGCCTTTCGGGTGGAGCGCTGCCGGCCCGCAAGGCCGGGGAGATCGGCGCGCAGATCGCCCACGGCCTGGCCGCCGCTCACGAGAAGGGCATCGTCCACCGCGACGTGAAGCCCGAGAACGTGTTCATCACCACGGACGGCCGGGTGAAGGTGCTCGACTTCGGCCTGGCTCGCCAGGAGCGGCCCGCCGAAGACGGCACGCGCTCCCCGACGCGGACGCGGGGAACGGACCCGGGCACCGTGCTCGGAACCGCGGGGTACATGTCTCCCGAGCAGGTGAGAAGCCAGGCGACCGACGCGCGGTCCGACATCTTCTCGTTCGGGGCCGTCCTCTACGAGATGCTCACCGGCCGGCGCCCTTTCAAGCGGGATACGGCGGCCGAGACCATGACCGCGATCCTCAAGGAAGATCCGCCGGAGCTGCTGAGCGCGAGCGGCCTGCTCCCCGCCGGCCTCGAGCGCATCGTGCGCCACTGCCTGGAGAAGCAACCCGCCGAGCGCTTCCAGTCCGCGCGCGACCTGGCCTTCGACCTGGAGGCGGCCTTCGGCTCCGGCGCGAGCGGCCCGACAGGTCCAGCGGCGGCCGCGGCGCGCGCCTCGCGCTGGTGGCCACTGGCCGCGGGCCTGGCGCTCCTGGCCGCCGGCTTCGGCGTGGGTCGTCTCGGCCGCAACGGGCCTCGCTCCGGCTCCACGTCCACCCTTTTCACCCAGATCACGGATCTGCCTGGCCTCGAGAGCCACCCGAGCCTCTCGCCCGACGGCCGGAGCCTCCTCTACGTGGGCGACGCCCGCGGGAACGACGACATCTACCTGCTCCGAATCGGTGGACGGAAGCCGATCAATCTCACCGAGGACTCTCCCGTCGACGACGGCGCCCCGGCCTTCTCGCCCGACGGCAGCCAGATCGCCTTTCGCTCCGAGCGCGCCGGGGGCGGGATCTTCGTGATGGGCGCCACCGGCGAGTCGGTCCGACGGGTGACCGACTATGGCTACGACCCCGCCTGGTCGCCCGACGGCCAGCAACTCGCGGTCGCCATGGAGCCGCTGGGGGATCCCATGTCTCGGGTCGGCGGCAGCCAGCTCTGGGCGGTGCGCACGACCGGCGAAGGCAAGCGGCTGATCAGTGAAGGCGACGGCATGGGCCCGAAGTGGTCGCCCGACGGCCGCCGGATCGCGTACTGGGGCGTCCGTCCGTCGACGTGGCAGCGCGACCTTTGGACGGTGGCCGCGGACGGCTCGGGCGCCAAGGCCGGCGCGATCGCGCTGACCGACGATGCATCGATCGACTGGGGCGTCGAGTGGTCGCCCGACGGCCGCTTCCTCTACTTCTCGAGCAACCGCGGCGGGACCATGAACCTGCTGCGCCTCCCGATCGACCCGCGTTCCGGGGCTGCGCTGGGCGCGCCGGAGCCGGTGACGACACCGGCCGCGTGGGCAGGCAGCGTGAGCTTCGCCAAGAACGGGAGGCAATTCGCCTTCGGGACCCGAGATTGGCGGGCCGACGCATGGAAGGTCAGTTTCGATCCCGACCGCGAGGCGCTTCAGGGTCGCCCGCTCCCGATCCTGCGCGGCCAGCCTCTACAAGAACTCGACTGGTCGCCCGAAGGGACCTCGCTCGTGTTCGCGCGCCGCGGTCTGCCCTGGGAGGGCCTGGGCGTCGTTCGAGCGGATGGCAGCGGCTACGCCCAGCTCACCGACGCCTCTTTTCAACATCGCAACCCGCGCTGGTCGCCCGATGGCCAGCGCCTCTCGTTTCAGTCGCAGCGTGGCGGCGTGCAAGCGTGGGTGATGCGGACGGACGGCAGCGCCCTCCAGCAGGTGTCGGGGACCGAGGAAGCGAACACCCCGGTGTGGTCGCCCGACGGCCAAAGGATCGCCGTCGGCGTCAGAGGTGGAGTGGCCCTCCTCGATCCGTCCCCGCCCGCGCCGGGCGAGCCGATCGAACGCCTCGCGATCGGAGGATTTCAGGGCGTCGGCATCGTGTGGTCCTGGTCGCCCGACGGTCGGTGGCTCCTCTGCGCACCCCAGGAAATCCCTGGCGGTCTCTTCCTGTACTCGTTCGAGGCACGGAGCCTTCGCAAGCTCGATGAATCCGAAGAAGCGGCCCGCTGGCTCCCGGACAGCCGGCGGATCCTCTTCAACAAGCGCGGGGCGGTCATCCTTCTCGACACTGTCACAGGCCGACGCAAGGAGCTTCTGCCGCAGGGAACGCTCCCCCACGAAGGCGCCTTTACGACCTTCAGCGTCACCCGCGACGGCCGCTCCATCGCCTACCTCGAAGCGCGACGCGAGGGCGACATCTGGCTGGCCGACTTCGGCGGCGCCAGGGGAAGCGAGCCCTGATGCCGATCGGGGCCGGCGATCCAGCGGCGGTTGCAGACGAGGCCAGACGCACCGACGTGCTGCGACGCAGCGTCGACGTCGCCTGCGCGCTGCTGCGCCAGGCCCGCTTCACGCGCGAAGAGGCTGACGCGGTGGTCGCGGTCACCAGGGCGCGCGCGCTCGAACTCTTCCCAGGCAAGCAGGACGTGTTCGATCTCGTGCTCGCGCCGCGCTTCGCCCGCATCCTGGACGAGTTCTGCGCCCCGGAGTGACGCCGAGTCCTTCGCCGGCGGCTTGCGATGCATAGGTTGGCAGCCTAGGATCTGCATCAGGAGGCAGATCATGCGCACGACTCTGGACCTCGACGAGACCGCCCTTAAGAGCGCCATGGGCGTCTCAAAGGGGAAGACCAAGACCGCGGTGATTAACGAAGCTCTGCGCGATTTCGCTCGCCGGCGCTCGCTCCGCCGCCTGCTAGCACTTGAGGGTGCCTTTCGGTGGGAAGGGAACCTCGACCGCTTGCGGAAGCGGACTCGGAAGCCGCGGTGAGGGTCCTGGTGGATACCTCGGCCTGGGTCGACTTCCTGAACGGCTATCCCTCGAAGGAGCGCGCCGCCCTCGCGTCCCTGATCGCGTCCGACGAGGAGATCTGCACCTGCGGCGTGGTCGTTTCCGAGGTCTTTCAGGGCCTGAAGCGGGACAAGGGCCGCAAGGATCTGGAACGACTCTTCCGGGATCTCGTCTTTCTGGAGCCTTCCGGTGTAGAACCCTACCTTCGAGCGGCCGACATCTATCGCAATCTGCGTCGCCTTGGACACACCGTGCGATCAACCATCGATTGCCTGATCGCGGTTGTCGCCGAGGAAGGCGGCTGCCACGTGCTCGCCCGAGATCGCGATCTGAGCACCATCCTGAGGAGCGGCCTGCTCAGGGCCAGGCTTCTGGTCGTCCCCGAGGCAATGTGAACGTCGGTCAGCGGCTCGGACCCTACGAGCTCCTCGCCTCGATTGGCGCGGGGGGGATGGGCGAGGTGTTCCGCGCGCGGGACACGAAGCTCGACCGCGACGTCGCGATCAAGGTGCTGCCAGGCGCGTTCACGGCGGACCTAGAGCGTCTCGCGCGCTTCGAGCGCGAGGCCAAGCTCCTGGCGTCGCTCAACCACTCCAGCATCGCCCACGTCTACGGCTTCGAGAGCGCGACTCTCGACGGCGCGAAGAGCGTCCACTTCCTCGCGATGGAGCTCGTCGACGGGCGAGGACCTCTCGGACCGACTGAAGCGCGGTGCGATCCCACTGGACGAAGCGCTCGCCATCGCGAAGCAGATCGCCGAGGCGCTGGAGGAAGCCCACGAGCACGGCATCGTGCATCGGGACCTGAAGCCCGCGAACGTCAAGGTCACGGCCGAGGGCAAGGTGAAGGTGCTGGACTTCGGCCTGGCCAAGGCCTACGCGGCCGAGGGCGGCGTGTCCGGGTCCGGGGAGGTCTCCCATTCGCCCACGCTGTCCCGCCACATGACCGAGGCCGGCATGATCCTCGGCACCGCCGCCTACATGTCGCCGGAACAGGCGCGCGGCAAGGCCGTGGACAAGCGAGCGGACATCTGGGCCTTCGGGGTCGTGCTCTACGAGATGCTCACGGGGAAGCGGCTCTTCACGGGAGAAACCGCCAGCGATGTGCTGGCCGGGGTGCTCAAGACCGACATCGACCTGGCCGCGCTGCCGGCCGGGATGCCGGCGGGGATCCGCCGCGTGCTGCGCGGGTGCCTCGAGCGCAATCCGAAGAACCGGCTGCACGACATCGCCGACGCGCGCATCGCCATTGACGAGGCGTCGCTCGCCGGCGATGCCGAGGTCGCGCCTGTGCCAGCCCTTCGCCGCGGACACGGCCGCCCCGCCTGGGTGATCGCCGCGGCGTCGCTCGCAGTCGCGTTGCTAGCACTACTCCTGGGCCGGCCGTTGCTGCGGCAGGGCGCCGGTGAAGCCCAGATACTGCGCCTCCAGTTGGTCCCATCCAGAGGAGAGCGGCTCCTCCTGAGCGACCCGACCCTGCGCGGGTTCGCGATCTCACGCGACGGCTCGAAGATCGTGTACGCCGTCGAGACCGGAGCGACCTCGGAGCTCCGGCTTCGCTTGCTGGACACCGATCTCTCGACCGTGATCCCGGGCACGGAGCAGGGAACCGCTCCCTTCTTCTCACCCGATGGCAAGTGGATCGGCTTCGCCGCCGGTAGCAAGCTCAAGAAGGTCGCCCTCGCCGGCGGCGCGCCCATCACGCTCGCGGACGCGCCCTCCTTCCGCGGGGCCGTGTGGGGCGAGGACGGCTCGATCTACTTCGTGCCGAGTGCCTACGCCCCGATCTCGCGGATTTCGGCCGCCGGCAGTGCGGCTCAGGCGATCACCACCATCCGCAGGGCCGAAGGTGAGGTGCAGCACCGCTGGCCCGAGCTGCTTCCCGGCAGCAAGGTGGTGCTCTACGTGATCGGTCTCGGAGGGGAGTGGGACGAGGCGACGATCGTCGCCCAGCGGCTGGATTCCGGCGAGCGCAAGGTCCTGGTCCGAGGAGGCACGTCTCCCCGCTATCTGGCGACCGGCCACCTCGTCTACGCGCGCGCCGGGGGCCTCTACGCCGTGACTCTCGACGCGCGTTCCCTGGAGGTCACGGGCCCGCCGGTCGAGGTCGCTCGCAACGTCTTCGTCAGCTCCGTGGGTTGGTCGGCGATGGACGTCTCGCGAACGGGCCTGCTCGTGACCGCGCCGGGCGACAGCGTCGCGGGTGCGTCGGTCCTCTCGTGGGTCGACCGCGAAGGACGCGGCGAGCCGCTGAAGCTGCCCGCCGCGGACTACTCCAAGATCGCCCTCTCGCCGGCGGGCGACCGTGTCGCCCTCAGCATCGGCAACGTCGTCTCGGTCCTCGATCTCGCGAGACTCTCCGTCACTCGGATGACACTCGCCGGGCGGGCGTGGTCCGCGACCTGGGCACGGGATGGACGCCGGATCTACTTCAGCTACGAGCAGGGGACGCACTCCCAGGTCTATTCAAAAGCGGCCGACGACACGGGCGAGGCGAAGCTCCTGGTCGCGCTCGATGCGGAAGAAGATCCGGCCGCCGTCTCCGAGGACGGATCCCGACTGCTCACGGGTCGAATGCCCGCCAACGGCCAGAACTCCCTCATGGTCCATGACTTGGGCCATCCACAAAGCAACCCGAAGGTGCTCGTCCAGTCCTCCAATATCTCCATTGCGTTCGCGGACTTCTCGCCGGACGGCCGCTTCGTCGTATATCAGACCGAGGAATCGGGGCGCCCGGAGATCTACGGCCGCCCGGCGAACGGCGAGGATCGCAAGTGGCAGGTCTCGATCGCCGGCGGCACTGCACCGGTCTGGTCTGCGGCGGGCGACGAGATCTTCTTTCTCTCCGGGCCGAAGATGCTGGCCGCACCGATCCGTGCCCGAGGCAACGAGCTCACCGTCGGCGAGCCCAAGGTCCTGTTCGAAAACCACCGGGTGATCGCGTTCGACGCCGCTCGTGACGGAAGACGGTTCCTGATCGCGGAGGACCCGAACCCCGGAGCGCAGCCGCGGCTCGATGTCGTCGTCCACTGGTTCGCCGAAGTCCAGCGCAAGATCGCGGAGGCGCGCACTCCGTGATCGGCGCATCCCTCTCCCACTACCGGATCACCGCCAAGCTCGGCGCGGGCGGGATGGGCGAGGTCTACCGCGCCAAGGACGAGAACCTCGGCCGCGACGTCGCGATCAAGGTGCTGCCGGAAGAGGTCGCGAAGGACGCCGAGCGACTGGCGCGCTTCAAGCGCGAGGCGCATCTCCTCGCCGCCCTGAACCACACGAACATCGCCTCCATCTACGGACTGGAAGAAGCCCACGGCAAGCCCTTCCTGGTCCTGGAGCTGGTCGAAGGCGAAGACCTGTCAGAGCGACTCAAGCGCGGCGCGATCGCCGTCACCGAGGCCATCGCGATCGCGAAGCAGATCGCGGAGGCGCTGGAAGAGGCCCACGAGCACGGCATCGTCCACCGCGACCTGAAGCCCGCGAACGTGAAGCTGACACCGGACGGCAAGGTGAAGGTCCTCGACTTCGGGCTGGCCAAGGCGTTCGGCGGCGACGGTGGCGACGGCTCCAAGCCGGAGCTGTCGCACTCCCCCACGATGACGCGTCAGGGCACCGTGGCAGGGATGATTCTGGGCACTGCCGCGTACATGTCGCCCGAACAGGCCAAGGGCAAGACCGTGGATCGGCGCGCCGACATCTGGTCGTTCGGCGTGGTGCTGTGCGAGATGCTCACCGGACGCAGGTTGTTCGAGGCCGAGACCGTGAGTGAGATCCTCGCCGCTGTGCTGCGCGCCGATATCGATCTCGGCTCTCTCCCGTCGGATACGCCGCCCCGGCTGCGCCGCCTCCTGACCCGCTGCCTCGATCGCGATCCGAAGATGCGCCTCCGCGACATCGGCGAGGCGCGGGTGGAGATCGTGAAGGTCGAGGCGGGCACGCCGGAGTCGGGGTCCAGCAGCGTCACAGCCGCGCCGGCGCCGGCCCCGCCCACGCGACGAGTGGCCCCGCTCGTCATCGCGACCGCGGCCGGCGCGATCATCGCGACCTTCGGCGCGACACGCTGGCTCATGCCACGCGCGGCGTCCATGGGCGGCGCCCTCGCCCATCTCAGTGTCGCGTTGCCTGACGGGGACGAAGTGGGCGCCATCAACACGCAGCCGCTGGCGGTATCCGAGGACGGCACCCGGATCGCCTACGTGGGGCTTCGCGACGGCAAGAACCTGATCTACCTCCGCGCGTTGGGCGAACCCTCGCCGAAAGCACTGGACGGCACCGAGGGTGGCGAAAGTCCCTTCTTCTCTCCCGACGGGCAATGGATTGCCTTCTTCGCGGGATCCAAGCTGCGCAAGATCGCGGTCGGCGGCGCCGCGTTGCAGGCCCTGGCCGACGTCGCCGACATTCCTCTTGGCGGCGCCTGGGGCACCGACGGCTACATCTACTTCGCGCCCACGAACGTCGGCGGTATCTGGCGCGTGCCGGAAGGTGGCGGCCCGACCACCGAGGTCACCCGGAAAGACCCCGCGGCCGGCGAGATCAGCCATCGATGGCCTCACGTCATCGCGGGCACGAGCGCCCTTCTCTTTGGAATGTGGACGGGGCCGGGCGACGACGAACACGCACGTCGCGATGCAGACGATCGGCGAGGCCGGTCATCATGTCCTGGTCAAGGGCGGCGAGGCGCCCCGCTATGCCACGAAGCCCGGCATGCTGCTCTACTCGCACCTTGGTCAGCTCTTTGCCGTGCCCTGGCGTCCGGCCCAGAGGGACCTCGGCCAGGCCGTCCCGGTGGCGATGCCCGAGCACACCACCGGCCTCGGCGAAAGCGCGGGCAACTACGCCGTGTCCACGGACGGCACGCTCGTCTACGTCGCGGGTGGACGGACCCGCAACGCAGCGCGGCTGGTGTGGATCGACCGCTCTGGGAAGATCGAGACGCCGCCGCTGCCCGAGCGCAACTATGCGAGCGCGAAGATCTCGGCCGACGGCAAGCGCGCGATCGTGGAGATCGAGGAAGGCACGGTCGCTCTTTGGATGTACGACTTCGCCCGCAAGACGCTGACGCCGATCGGCGCGAGCGCCGGCAGCAGCCAGGCGCCGGTCTGGACGGCCGACGGCGCGCGCGTCGTCTACCGGGCGACGCGCAAGGGGCTTCGCAATCTCTATTGGCGCGCGGTCGACGGTTCCGGTGACGAGGAGCCGCTCACCACCAAGGCCGACGTCGTCCAGGCGCCGTCGTCCGTGTCACCCGATGGCCACTGGCTGGTGTTCAACGAAAGCGGGGCCCAGGAAGCCGGCGGCAGCGGAATCCAGGTGATGCGGCTCGACGGCGATCGCACACCCCGTCCGCTCTTCCCGAAGCCCGCGGGCGAGTGGAACGGCCAGTTTTCGCCCGACGGCAAGTGGATCGCGTATGAGGCGACCGTCTCGTCGCGGTCTGAGGTCTACGTGGCCCCGTTTCCGGGGCCCGGCCCCAGGCATCAGGTCTCGACCGACGGCGGCGACGAGCCGCTCTGGTCGCGCGATGGCCGCGAGCTGTTCTTCCAGCAGGGCGCCAGGCTGATGGGTGTAGGAGTCACCCTTGGCGCGGCGTTTTCCGCCAGCGCGCCCCATGTCGTGCACGAAGGACGCTTCCTTGAATCCCACACCGGCCCCACCAGCTTCAGCATCACCCCGGACGGCTCGCGCTTCCTGCGCATCCAGCAGGTGGAACCGGAGCGCGCCATCACGCGCATCGACCTGGTGCTGAACTGGTTCGAGGAACTGAAGGGGAAGGTCACATCGTCGATGAGCTTGTCGCCGGGCACCCGTCTCGGCCCCTACGAGGTCACCGCCCCTATCGGTGCGGGTGGCATGGGCGAGGTCTGGCGTGCGACCGACACCAAGCTGAAGCGGGAGGTCGCGATCAAGGTGCTGCCTCCGGCGTTCACCGAGGACAGGGAGCGTCTCGCGCGCTTTGAGCGAGAAGCCCAGCTCCTCGCGCAGCTCAACCACCCGAACATCGCGCATGTCTATGGCTTCGAGAGCGCCACGCAGCCTGACGGCTCGAACGCTCATTTCCTGGCCATGGAGCTCGTCCAAGCCGAACGAGGCGTTTCCCCTGTTGCGCACGAAGGCGAACGAGGCGCTCCCACGGATCTCGCCCGACGGGAGGTTCGTCGCGTACCAGTCGGACGCCTCGGGCCGTTGGGAGGTCTACGTTCAGCCGTTCCCACGTGGCGAGGGGCGGTGGCAGGTCTCGGCGGGCGGAGGCCGACAGCCCCTGTGGAACTCGCGGGGCGGCGAGCTCTTCTTCGTTGCGGGGAACGACCTCATGGCGGTGGACGTGGTCGAGCAGCCGACCTTCCGGGTCGGTACGCCGCGGAGGCTCTTCGGCGGGGAGGCCCTCGGTACGAACCTCAGCCCACCGGCGGTCATGGAGCGGCACTACGACGTGGCCCCCGACGGCCGTCGTTTCCTCGTCGTGCGGGGCGTCGGCAAGGGCACGAGCGATATCGTCCTCGCCGAGGGGGCCCTGACGCGGGCCAGCGTCGAGAAAGGGCGGCCGTGAGCCTCGCCTCGGGTCTCCGCCTCGGCCCATACGCCATCGTCGCGCCGCTGACCGTCACTCTGGAGAATCGATGACGACCCTTTCCAGGCGCGCCTTCATCGAAATGACGACCGTCGGCACCGCGCTGGCCGGCGGCGCGAGCGTTCCTGCTGCCAGCTCACGACCAGAGAACCTGAGCCCGATCACCAAGGACGTCCAGCCCATCACCGCCGAGGAGCACGGCACGCGGCTCGCCAGGCTGCAAGCCTTGATGCAGCAGCGCAAGGTCGCGGCACTCCTGATCGAGGCGGGATCGTCCCTCCGATACTTCACGGGCATCGATTGGTGGAGGTCCGAGAGGACGACCGCCGCGCTCGTCCCCGCTGAAGGGGGCGTCGTTGTCGTCACACCCTTCTTCGAGGAGCCCTCCGTCCGCGAATCGCTGAAGCTCCCAGCCGACGTTCGGACATGGAAGGAGGATGAGAGCCCGTTCGATCTCATCGCGAGTGCATTACGCGATCACCGGGCGGTGCAGGGCCCGCTGGCCGTGGAGCCCACCACGCGTTTCTTCATCATCGACCGGGTCACGAAGGCGTGGGGCGCGGGAGGAGACGTCGTTTCGGGAGACGAGCTCGTTCGCGCGTGCCGCGTCGTCAAGTCGCCCGCAGAGCTTGCCCTGATGCAGTCGGCCAACGACGTCACGCTGGCGGCGTTGAAACACGTGCACGGAAGAGTCGAAGCGGGCATGCACGGCCCGGACGTCATGAAGCTCCTGGTGGAGGCGACCGAGGCCCTCGGCGGCACCCACGAATTCTCGCTGGTGCTGCTCGACGAGGCGAGCGCCAATCCCCATGGTTCCATCAAGCTGCAGACGGTCCGCCAGGGATCGGTCGTGCTCGTCGATTCCGGTTGTTCCGTGCACGGCTACCAGTCCGACATCTCCCGGACCTGGATCTTCGGCGAACCCTCGGCTCGTCAGCGAGAGGTCTGGAACACGGTCAAGCGGGGCCAGGAGCTCGCCCTCGAATCAGCGAAGATCGGCACGCCCGTTGGCGCCGTCGACACGGCCGTGCGCGCGTTCTACGAGGGCAGGGGCTGGACAAAGGACTACGGCCTTCCGGGCACGTCGCATCGAACCGGCCACGGCATCGGAATGGACGGGCATGAGCCTCCCTATCTCGTGCGCAACGACCCGACTCCACTCCAGGCCGGAATGTGCTTCTCGGACGAGCCCGGCATCTATGTTCCGGGAGAGTTCGGCGTTCGCCTGGAGGACTGCTGGCACATGACGGAAGGGGGCCCGAGGCTCTTCACACCGTTGGCCGAGTCGATCGATCGGCCGGTGTGAATCGGATGGGCCCGGATCAGATCGTGTCGCGCGGCAGGGACTCGTATTCGAGTATCAGCTCGTCGATCCGCCCACGGGCCAGCGGGCTGAGCCCGGTAAAGCGGAGCCCGCAGCCCGGCGGAAGGCTCTCAGCCTGGCTCGGCTCCTGCGGGTTTTCCCATACGACCTCGCACGGGGCCTCCAGCGGCTGCTCCTCCCGCGGAACCCTGAAGAGGAGGCGGACCGTGTCGGCCTTCGGTGGGATCGGGTCCACGGCTACGTAGGCGCCCAGGAGACTCAGGTTGCAGAGAGCTCCCTCCCAGGTCGCGTCTCCACCCACGAGCAGACACGGCTGGACGTATGGGATCCGAACGAGACCGGAATGGGGCGCCGGCGGCGAAGCCTTCGGCCGGGCAGAGTGGAGATAGTCGCGCACCAGCTCCTCGATGCGCTGCCGGTACCCGGGTCCGAGGGCGGTGAACCTCAGCCCGCAGCCCGAGGGCAGGCCGTCGACGTCCTGCCGCTCCTCGAGGTTCTGCCAGGTCACGGTGGCCTCGGCTTCCACGGAAGCGGGATCATCGGGGAGCAGGAACGTGACCGTGACGGTCTCGCCGGCGCCGGGTATGGCCTCGGGGAACGGTCGAAGGAACGTCACGTACATGCCGAGGACGCTCAAGTTGCAGACGACGGCTTCGGCGCTCTTCGCGCCTCGCCTCAACAAGCAGCGCCGAACGTAGGGAATCCTCGCGAATTCTTCCGGCATCGGCCACCGACCCAAGGGAGACAAGGCAGTCCCGCGAGAGGCACCAGGCCTGGCGATCGCCCGCTCGACGCAATGGTATCCCCAACTGTGGCCCGCCATTTGTGCTTCCGTCGCCTTTCAACCAAGATGCGGCGGCACGGCAGGGGCGAGCCAGGATGGCCAAGCGGGAAGCTGCGGATCTCGTGGTGGTGGGCGCTGGCACCGTCGGCGGGTGGGCGTCGTGGTTCGCGGCCACGAGCGGGGCCCGACGCGTGGTCGTGCTGGAGCGCGGCATCGCCGGGCAGGGAGCCTCGAGCCGGGCGGCCGGCGTCGTGCGCGCCCAGGGCGGCACGCCGACGACGGTGGCGCTCGGCCGCTTCTCGATCGCCTTCTACAAGAGCCAACAAGGCCTGCTCGGAGCGGACTCGGGGTTCCGTGAGCTCGGGTACCTGATCCTGTCCGTGACACGCAGCGACGAGCGCCAGGCGGCGGAGCGTGTCGCGATGCAGCGCGGTGCCGGCCTCGACGTGCGGGTGGTGGATGCCGCCGAGGCCTGCCGCCTGAACCCCACCCTGGCGCGGGTCGGCCATCGTGGTGGGAGCTATTGCCCGACCGACGGCGCCATCGACCCGCCCCAGAACGTGCGCGCCTACTCCGTGGCGATGCGCCAGGCCGGTGTGAGGCTGCGCGAACGGACGGCGTTCCTGGGCTTGCGAACGGTCGCGAGCCGGGGCGGCAGGCGGCGCGTGACGGGTGTGCGGACATCGGACGGCGTGATCGCCACGGAGCGCGTGATCCTGACGGGCGGCCCCGCACTGCGGTCGGTGGGCAAGCTCGTCGGGGCCCGGATCTTCGCGGGCGGAGCACGACACCAGGTGGCGGTGACCGAACCGCACCCCGCCTTCGACGTCGAGCGTCAGCCGATGGTGTTCGACGTCGGCGCGGGCATCTACTGGCGCATCGAAGAGGGCGGCTTGCTGTGGGGAATGTCGAACCCGAAGGAGAGTCCGGGGCCGGCGAGGCAGATCGACTGGTCGCACTTCTCTCGCATGGAGGCCCGCCTTCACAAGCTCGTGCCCTCGACCCGAGGCCTCGGCGTCCGGAAGGTGTGGTGTGCGACGATCGACTACACGCCGGATCACCTGCCGATCCTCGGGCCCGTCCAGACGACCGAGGGCGCGACCATCGAGGGAACGACCGTTGCATCGGCCGGCGGTCACGGCATGATGTGGGGACCGGGCGTCGCCCGCGTGGCAGCCGACCTGGCGCTCGAGGGACGCAGCCGTCTGATCGACGTGTCCGATCTGGGGATGGACCGTTTCGACGAAAACGGCCGGAGCCCCTTCTACGACCCGATCGCCCTGCCGTTCCCCCCCACCGCCGACCAGGACTGAAGGACCACAAGATCCAGCGCGCAGGCCGCGATCGCAAGGTCGATCTCCCGGCCGCGGCCCCGCTGGAGGGAGACGATCACCCGCGGGGCCGGCCCGATCGCCGGCCGCCCGCACGCCGAGCGCGCCTAACGCCTGCCAGCTCGCGCTCTACCTCGCCAAGGGGACGCGAAGGGATCCTGGGCACCAGGCAATCGAAGGTCTCGAGCAGGTGGCGGCGCTCGCGCTCGGGCAGACGCCCCGCCCGCTTGCTGAACTCCCGGATCGCTTCGCGCACCACCGCGCTCCTCGCGATGGCGAGCCGGTCGGCCGTGGCCCGAAGCCGGGAGATCGTGTCCTCGTCAAGAGTGAAAGTGACCCTGGTGGCTGCCATACCAAGGCAATACTACCAATCGCGGCCCGTTGGGACCCTAGAGGTCCACGTCCAGACCGAAATCGCGTTTCACGCGGGCGACCCATGCGTCGTCGGTCACCGCCGCATAGCTGACCCACTCTTCGTCGCTCATGGCGGCGCGCCAGGCGAGGAAGGGCGCCGCGTCCGGCCCCACGGGGTAGCGCAGTTGCCAGCTCTCGCTCTCCACGATGCGGCGAATGGCTTCGCCGACCACGTAGGGCGACACCGGGTTCTTGAGCGACGCTGCGAAGAGGGCCGCCAGGCGGCGCGCGTTCGGATAGTGCGAGCTCGCCGGGCCCGGCGCGACCTTGCCGAAGATCGGCGTCGCGATGATCCCCGGCTCCACGATGGCGACGCGCACGCCGAACGGCTTCATCTCCTGGGCCAGCGCCTCGCTGGCCGCTTCGAGCGCCCACTTCGACGCCGCGTAGGGCGCCTGCGGTGCGTTCGAGATACGTCCCGCCACGGAAGTCACGTTGACGATGCATCCGTGTCGGCGCTCGCGCATCCCCGGCACCACGGCCTGGATGCAGCGCAGGGCGCCGAAGAAGTTCGTCTCCATGGTGCGGCGGAACTCCGAGAGCGGCAATTCCTCCACCGAGCCGTGGACGCCGATGCCGGCGTTGTTCACCAGGACGTCGATGCGGCCGCTCTGCGCGAGCGCCTGCGCCACGGCGGCGCGGACAGAAGCATCGTCGTCCACGTCCATGGGAAGCACGGTGATCGGCAGCTTCTCGGCCTGCGCGATCGTGTTGATCTCGCCCGACCCGCCGGCCGGATTGCGCATGGTGGCGAAGACGGTGTGCCCGCCCCGCGCCAGGGTGACCGCGGTCGCCAGACCGATGCCTGTGCTGGTTCCGGTGATCAATGCAATTGCCACGAACCCTCCTCTACCGCTCAGATGGACGAGCCGCTCGGCTCAGCGGCAGTTCTCCATCAGCATCAGCTCGGATTGCCACTATTCGTAGTGGGTCCACAGGCGGAGAACCTTCACGACGCGCTCTCGCTCGAGGACCTGATAGACCAGCCGATGCTGGATATTGATGCGGCGTGAATAGGCGCCCTTCAGGTCCCCGAGGAGTTTCTCAAAGGGAGGGGGCGCCTCAAACGGGTCTCGAGCAAGGAGAGCCAGGAGCTTCTCGGCCCGCGGCCGAAGACCTGAGCGCGCCAGCTTTCGTGCGTCCTTCTGAGCTTGAGGCGTGTAGACGATCCGCCACCCTGCCCTCACCAACCGGGCTCGGTCGAGCACCTCTTGGCCGGGGTCTTCAGGCCCTTGCGAATGGATGCGCGCATGCCCGGGATGGAAAGGAGGTACAGCGTCTCCTGGATGGCTCGCCAGTCCCGCTCTGAGACGAGAACGGCGTTGTTGCGGCGGCCCGTGATCTGGATCGCTTCTCCAGACTCCGCCGTTTCATCCAAAAGGCCGTAGAGCCGTGCGCGAGCTTCGCTGACGCTGATCGTCGTCATTTCTCCGCTATCGTACGCTTTTTCGTACGTGCTTCCAAGCGCCTCCGATCAGCGGAAGTTCTCCATCAGCATCAGCTCGGACTGCCATGCTGGCGCCTCGCTGAAGAGAATCGATTTCTCGTCGGGGGAGACGGCCAAGAACCAATGCCGAAAGAAAAGGCCCTCTCTCCGAAGGAGCGTCGTCGTGCGGCCCGAGCTGAAGTCGAGGTGCTGGATTGTGAGCTCCTCGCGGCGCAACGGCACCTGGTCTCGCGTCGTCGCATAGTAGAGCCCTCGCTGCGTTAGACCCCATCTGCACCACATCACGGGGTCCTTCACGATCTCCACCGCGTCTCCGCCGGCGAGGGGCGTCCGCCAGATTCCGGATGCGGCCAGGAAAGACTTCGAATAGTAGAGATCCCGACCGTCCTCCGACTCCCTGGCGTAGAAGCCGCCGTCGCGGGTCACCTGGACCGCCGGACCGCCGCCGGCCGGGATCTTCCAAGTCTCGGCGCGGCCGGTGCGATTCGAGTGGAAGTAGATGAAGCGGCCGTCACGGGACCAGAACCCGGTCCCGTCCTCCGAAGGCTCCTGGGTCATCCGCTTTGGAATCCCTCCGTCAGCGCCGACGACGAAGATGTCCCAGTTTCCGGCCTCGAGGGAGTCGAACACGAGCTGGCGCCCGTCGGGGGACCATCGGGGCGTGCCCGAATAGCGCAGCGAGGTGACGAGCTGGACAGGATGGGAGCCGTCGGCATTGCTGACCCAGATGCTGTTCGTGCCTGCCCGAGCCGACTCGAAGGCGATCTTCCGGCCGTCGGGGGAGTAGGCTGCATTCTGGCTGGAGGCGAGGAACTTTTCGGGCGGTCCCGCTGGTCGCCCGGTCACCGGGTGCGGCAGTCTCCAGGTATCGATGACGGTCGGCGTGCCCTGGACATACACCATCCGATTCCTACGAACGGATGCGTGGAGCGCGTTTTCGCCCACACCCACTACAGGCTGGGTCGCCCCGCCAGTCAGCGGGACGCGGGCCGTCCTGCCACCTTCGGCCGGATGATCATCCGAGAAGAGGATCTCGCTTCCGTCGGGGGTCCAACTGAGGGCCTAGGCAAACCGGTACTGCTCGAAGGTCAACCGTCGAGCCTCGCCGCCGTCTACGGGCTGGACCCACACGTCGTGAGTTAAGGAAGGAGGCCTGCCGGATGAAGGCCAAGAGGCGTCCGTCCGGCGAGATCTGGGGTTCTTCATCGCCCAGCGACCCCGACGGAGGAGACGTGAGCGGCCGCTTCTCGAGCGTCGCGAGGGAGAGCCGCATGATACGGGCGGGCGCCTCCTCGGACGCCTTCTCGGCGAAGGCAAGCCACTCGCCGTCCGCCGACCAGCAAAGCATGGGAACAAACAAGGAGTGATTGATCCACGGGGGTCCCGCGACGTCGACGAGCTTGCGCTCCTGCCCGCCCAGCGATGGAATCGTGTAGATCGCGGCGGTGTTGTGATCGGTTGACAGGCGCGAGAACGCGATCTGCCGGCCATCGGGCGACCAGGTGGGGCTCCAGTCGCTGCCTGGGTCCTCCGTGAGACGAAGCGGCTTCGTCCCCGGGCCCACCGCCTTGACGTAGATGTCCCAGTTGTCGTCGTCAGGACCCGCCCACGCGTAGGCCACCTTCTCGCCGTCGGGAGACAGGCGAGGGGAGAGTTTCCCGCCGCCGTCGGTCGTGAAGGGCGTGATCGAGATGGGCCCAGCCGGGAGCTTGGGGGGCCCGGCCCTTGAGCGCCCACCAGCCGAAAGCTGCCGCGAGCACTACTGCGCCCGCCGGGACCCAGAGGAGAGACTTCCGTCGCCTTGTGGGCCCGGATGCCGTTGCGGGTTGGTTCGTCGACTTGCCCGAGGTCGTGTCGCGCCGCAGCCGCTTCAGGTCGGCCATCAGGTCACGCGCCGACTGGTAGCGCAGGTCCTTGTCCTTCTCCAGACACTTGCTGAGTGATCCGTTCCAGCTCGTTCGGCAGGTCCGGGTTCGATCGACTGGGCGAGGTCGGTGTTTTGTTGAGGATGGCGTCGAAGATGGCCGCCGAGCTTTCACCCCGGAATGGCAGCGTTCCAGTCACCACCTCGTACAGCACCACGCCCAGTGAGAAGACGTCCGTCCGGAGATCCACTGTCTTGCCGAGCGCCTGCTCCGGGGACATGTAGGCGACCGTCCCGAGAGCGGTGCCTGGACTGGTCAGGTGCTTCTCGCGCGTCGCTGTCGCGCCGTCGAGGTCCGTTGACGCCTTCTCGCTCAGCATGGCCAGGCCGAAGTCCAGCACCTTCGCCTGCCCGCGAGCCGTGACGAAGATGTTGGCGGGCTTCACGTCGCGGTGGACGATCCCCTTGCCGTGGGCGGCGTCGAGGGCGTCGGCGACTTGCAGGCCAAGGTCCAGGATCTCCTCGGTCGTGAACCGCCCGGCCGCGATGCGGTGCTTCAGCGTCTGACCCTGGAGACACTCCATGACGATGAACGGCCGCCCCTCGTGCTCACCGATGTCGTACACGGTGCAGATGTGGGGATGGTTCAGGGCCGAGGCGGCCTGCGCCTCGCGCTCGAAACGCTCGCGGGCGGCCGGGTCCTCGAAGTGAGTCTCGGGGAGGAACTTGAGGGCGACGTCACGGTGAAGGCGCGTGTCCTCGCCCTTGTAGACGACGCCCATGCCTCCGCCGCCCAGCTTCTCGACCACGCGGTAGTGGGAGACGGTCTTGCCGATCACGGGGATGTGGCGCAAGGATACAGCATCGTCTGGGGGGCGCCCCACTGAGATAGACTGCGCCAGCGTGTCGCTATCAGCCGGTCATACTCTGGCTCACTACCGGATCACCGCTGCGATCGGCGCGGGCGGGATGGGCGAGGTCTATCGCGCCACCGACACGAAGCTCGGTCGCGAGGTCGCCATCAAGGTCCTTCCGGCCGAGGTGGCGTCGGATCCGGAACGGCTCGCGCGCTTCAAACGGGAGGCGCAGCTCCTCGCGTCCCTCAACCACCCGAACGTGGCCGCGATCCACGGCCTCGAGGAGGCCGAGGGGAAGCCGTTCCTGGTCCTGGAGCTCGTGGAGGGCGAGGAGCTGGCCGAGCGGCTGAAGCGGGGGGCCATCCCGGTCGACGAGGCGATCGTGATCGCGAAGCAGATGGCCGAGGCGCTCGAGGAGGCGCACGACCACGGCATCGTCCACCGCGACCTGAAGCCCGCCAACGTCAAGCTGACGCCCGACGGCAAGGTGAAGGTCCTCGACTTCGGCCTGGCCAAAGCCTACAGCGGCGACAGCGGGGACGGATCGAAGCCGGAGCTGTCGCACTCCCCCACGATGACGCGGGCGGGCACCGTGGCGGGAATGATCCTCGGCACGGCCGCGTACATGTCGCCGGAGCAGGCGCGTGGCAAGGCCGTCGACAAACGGGCCGACATCTGGGCCTTCGGTGTCGTGCTGTACGAGATGCTCACGGGCGAGCGGCTCTTCGCGGGCGAGACGGTCAGCGACGTCCTGGCCGGCGTGCTCAAGACTGAAGTGGACCTCGGCAAGCTCCCTCGGGCGGCACCGCCGGCGATTCGCGATCTCCTGCGCCGCTGCCTCGAGCGCAACCCGAAGAATCGCCTGCATGACATCGCCGACGCGCGCCTGGCGCTCGAGGACTCGCTCGGCGGACGGACCGACGACGCGCCCGGCACGGCGGCCGTGACGCCGCAGTCACGGCAGCGCGCTCAGTGGTCGCAATGGGTGTTTGGCCTCGCCCTCGGCGGCGCCGCTCTGGCCGTCCTGGACCGGACGCTGCTCAAGCCTGCGCCTCCGCCGCCCTCCGAAAAAGTCCGCCTCGAAGTCGTGCCGCCGGAGGGCACGCTCTCTTCGGGGCCCTTCGACCTGTCGCCCGACGGACGCTCGATCGTCTTCGTAGCGGCGAACGCGGACCGGGAGAGCGCGCTGTACATTCGCGACCTCGACTCGCTCGACGCGCGGACGCTGCCAGGGACGGGAGGTGCTTCGCTACCGTTCTTCTCGCCCGATGGCCGGTCGGTCGGGTTCTTCGCCGACAAGAAGCTCCAGCGCATCGACCTCGCCGGCGGCCCGCCCCGCAACCTCGCGCCGGTCTCCGACCCCCGCGGCGGGAGCTGGGGATCCGCGGGGCTCATCGTCTTCGCGGCGGACGGGGGCGGGCCACTCCTTCGCATTCCGGAGAACGGGGGTGAAGTCGCACCGGCGACCCAGCTCGACCCAGCCAGGGAGGAGACGTCCCATCGGTGGCCGCACTTCCTGCCGGACGGCCGGCGCTTCCTGTTCTTGAGCCGCAAGCCCCGGACCCCGCGCCTGTCGGTGGAGGTCGGCTCCCTCGACGGCAAACGGCGCACCAAGCTCGTGGAGGCCGACGCCGCGTGCTACGCCGCAGGGAGCCTCTTCTTCCAGCGGCGGACGACGCTGTTCGCCCAGGCCTTCGAGATCGCCGGGGAAACGCTTGTGGGCGGCCCCCAGCCCGTGGCCGAGGGCGCATGGCTCAACCTCGACACGGACGGCCTCGCGGCCTTCGCCGTCGCGCGGGATGGTCGCCTGGCGTACCGCCGCGGGGGCATCGTCACGGCCCGGCTCGCGTGGCACGGGCGAGACGGCAGGACCTTGAGGACGGTCGGCGAGCCCGCCCTCCTGGCCGAACCGACGCTCTCGCCCGACGAGAGACGCATCCTGGTGAGCACCCAAGGACAGAACCAGGACACCTCCAGTCTGTTGTCGATCGACGACGCCACTTCGATCGGGTCGATCATTACTCGGCGTGAGCACGACAGCACCTTCGCGCTCTTCTCGCCCGACGGTTCGCGCGTTCTCTTCGCCGACGACCGCAACGGCCCGTTCGATCTTTTCGAGCTCAAGGTGTCGGAGCCCGGCAAGGACGTTCCGGTGCTCGCCACGCCGCTCTGGAAGTACCCTGAGACCTGGTCGCCGGACGGACGCTTCGTCGTCTACACAGAGGTGGACCCGGTGAGCAGGGGGAACCTCTGGGTCCTGCCGCGAACCGGAGACACGAAGCCGTTCCCTTTGTTGGCGACGGCCGCCGCCGAATCGCAAGCGAGGTTCTCTCCCGACGGGCGCCATCTCGCGTATACGTCGGACGAATCGGGGCACGAAGAGGTCTTCGTTCAGCCGTTCCCCGCCACCGGCGCCAAGTGGCAGGTCTCGGCGACGGGGGGCTCCGAAGCGGCCTGGCGCGGCGACGGGCGGGAGCTCTTCTACGTCGCGTCCGATGCCCGGTTGACGGCAGTGGCAGTCTCTCTGGCGCCCTCCGGCCTGGCGTTCGGCGTTCCGCGAGCGCTCTTCCGGATCCCGATTAGGCACGGCCTCGGCGCCACTGGGCGCACCTATGCCGTGTCTCACGACGGCCAGCGTTTCCTGGCGCTCGACTGGCCAAGCGAGGCGGCCACGTCGCCGATCGTCGTCGTGCTCGGGCCCGCTGCGCTCGGCGCCGGCTCGCGCTGAGGCCCGCTCCACCGCGCCGGCGCTGATCTACCTCAAGGTGAAGTCGCCGGCGGCGGAGACGAGGAGGTCCGACACCAAGCCGTAGCGGCCGCCGGGCTGAGCCCTCCCCTCGAGCTGCGGCGGTGGCGATGGCGCAGGTTCGCCCTTCGTCACTTCAGCAATTCTTCGAAGATCCGTAGCGTCTCGCTCTCCGCCTCGTCGGCCCTGCCGTCGGCGGCAACCGTCTCGCGCATGGCTTCGACGAACAGCCTCCGGTGCTCGCGCGGGATCCTGTTCGGGTCGAGGTCGTCGGTGGGTGGCGGCGTCTCGAGCCAGCCCCGCACCAGCGCGATCTCGTCGGCGTGCAGATGCGCCTGACGAACCAACCTCTCCACGAAAAGACGCTCCGCTCGCCCCACCTCGAGATCGGCCCAGACGAACGAGCAGACGAACTCGAGCAGCTGCAGGCGCTCGGCCCGCGGCAGGCTTGCCAGGTTCTTCATGTTCGCCTCGCTTCCCAGTCACAATGAGCATAGCCCCGTTGGGGATGGCGTCACCAATCGAGCGCAACCTCCGGCTGGGATAGACTGCTGCGGCGTGTCCCTCGAGGCCGGTCAGACTCTCGCCCACTATCGGATCACAGCTGCCATCGGCGCGGGCGGGATGGGCCAGGTCTATCGCGCCACCGACACGAAGCTCGATCGCGACGTCGCGATCAAGGTCCTGCCCTCCGAACTGGCGAAGGATCCTGACCGCCTCGCCCGTTTCGAACGCGAGGCCAAACTGCTCGCCTCGCTGAACCACCCCAACATCGCCCACGTGTACGGCTTCGAGAGCGCGCCGCTCCCGGACGGAGGAGCGGCGCACTTCCTGGCCATGGAGCTCGTCGAAGGCGAGGACCTCTCGGAGCGCCTCAAGCGCGGCTCGATTCCCGTCGATGAAGCCATCACGATCGCGAAGCAGATCGCCGAGGGCCTCGAGGAAGCCCACGAGCACGGCATCGTCCACCGTGACCTCAAGCCCGCGAACGTCAAGGTCACGCCGGACGGCAAGGTGAAGGTTCTCGACTTCGGCCTCGCCAAGGCTCTCGAGGGCGACCGCCTCCACGTCGGCGGCCAACTCCCAGGTCTCCCACTCGCCCACGATGTCGCGGCACGCGACAGAGGCGGGGATGATCCTGGGGACCGCCGCCTACATGTCGCCGGAACAGGCGCGCGGCAAGACGGTGGACAAGCGCGCCGACATCTGGGCTTTCGGTGTGGTGCTCTTCGAGATGCTCACGGGCAGGCGTCTGTTCCCCGGAGAAACGGTGAGCGACACCCTCGCTGCGGTGCTCCGGGAGGAGGTCCCCTGGGCCCGGCTCCCGAAAGACACGCCGCGGCCGGTGCAACGGGTATTGAGGCGCTGCCTGACCCGCGACCCGAAGGATCGTCTACGCGACGTCGGCGACGCCCGATTGACGCTGTCGGAAACTGATGAGGTTCGTTCGGATCCAGAAGGGGCCGGCCGCGTGCCTCGGCCCCCGGGCGCCTCGCGCCGCCCCCTGCCGTGGATGGCCGGTTTCGCGCTCGGCGCACTGGTGGTCGGTGGCCTCGATCGAACCCTTCTGTCTCGCCCTCCGGCCGAGCCGCCCAGGATCGTCCCGCTCACCTACAGCGGAAACGACTCCCTGCCCGCCGCATCGTCCGACGGACGCATGGTCGCCTTCACATCGACCCGGGATGGTCGTTCGCGAATCTGGCTGAAGCAACTGGCCACCGGCGAAGAGGTGGCCCTCACCCCCGGCCCCGCAGACACCGACGCTCACTTCTCCCCCGATGGCAGCACGCTGCTGTTTCTGCGGGGCGCCGCAGCTCCGTTCAGTCTCTTCCGGGTGGCGGCCGTGGGGGGCAGCGCGCGCCGCGTCACTGACGGGGTGGCGTCCTTCTCAGCATGGTCCCCCGACGGCAAGCGCGTGGCCCTGGCCCGGGCCTCGGTTCCGGGCGGAGTGCCGGATACCCTGGTCACCCTGAACCCGGACGGAGGCGACGAGCGCGTGCTGGCGCGGGTCACGGAGTTCGGGCTGAGCAACCTTCAGTGGAGTCCGGATGGCGCGACCATAGGCTCTCTCACCTTCCTCACCACGAACGGGGTGGCCCGCCAATCCATCGTCGCTTTCGATGCCCGTAGCGGCACCCCCCGAACGCTGTACGAGCCCGGTCCGGACTCGGTGTTGGGCGCTTGGTCGTGGAGCGGTTTGAAAGCGCTGCTCATTACCGAGACGGCGAATCTGTCCGGACGCGGCGGCCGGGGCGGGCTGCGCCGCATCGGCGTCGGAGGGGGAACGCCAACCACCCTCGTATCCCTTCAACAGCCGTCGTTGGCCCTCGACATCGCCGGCCCGGGCCGGGTTGTTCTCGATGCTCCATCCCCGACGCAGAACCTGTTCCTGGCTTCGATCACTCCCGGCTCGAAGAATCCGCCGGTGACCCTGACCCGGGGCGAGAGCGTCGATCGTCAACCGGTGTTCTCGCCGGACGGCACGCGGGTCGCGTTCAGCTCGGATCGGGAAGGGAACGTGGATATCTGGGAGCTCGACCTGGCGAGCGGCGCCCTGCGGCGCTTGACCACCGCCAAGGCCGACGACTGGGATCCCGGCTACAGCCCGGATGGCGCGCAGATCCTCTGGAGCTCGAAGCGGACGGGCCACTATGAAGTCTGGATGGCCGCCCACGACGGCAGCGGCGCGCGTCAGGTGACGGCCGATGGAATCGACGCCGAGAATCCCACCATGACGCCGGATGGCCGGTGGATCGTCTACGCCTCGGCCAACCCGGCCCAGAACGGGATCTGGAAGATCCGCCCCGATGGGACGGAGGCTACCCGTCTGGTCAAGGGCGCCATGGGCAACGCAGAAGTCTCTCCCGACGGCCGCTGGGTTGCCTTCCTCGACACCGCGAGCCTTCGGCTCCGGGTGGTCACCCTGGCCGACGGGGCCGACGTGGCCTCTCTGACACTTCCGGTACTTGGCACCGGCGGAGCGATCGGGGGGACCGGGCTGACCATCGGCCGCGCGCGATGGATCCACGGATCGTCGACGCTGGCCTGGGTGGACTACGACATTGAGGCGCGAGCGACCCGTCTGATGGCGCAGGAGATCGTTCCGGACCGCGACACCCGCGCCAGCCGGCGACTCCTGGCCCAGGGCACGTTCGATGACATGCCGGAGTCGTTCGGAGTCTCTCCAGACGGCCGAAGGATCGTGATCTCGTCGTTCCGCGACCGTTCGAACCTCCTCCTCATCGAGGGACTGCCCGGCGTGACTCGGTGATCGGACGCGGCCGAAGGCCCTGCTGGGCGACCGAATCGGCGCGCTTGCGGCGAACCGCGAACGGGGTGGTCAAGCGCGCCCTGGGCTACGCGCTCGACTGGCTCGAGCTCAAGTCGTTCCGCGTCGAGGCCCGTGATCTCGGGCATCTTCGCCCGGGGCTCTCCCTCGACAACGTCGCCGACCTGCTGGAAGAGGTCGAGGGACCGCTCCACAGATGATCGCTCGTCGACGCCAACCTCCCGCTCTACGCCTACCACCCACTGGACGAGCACCATCAGGCCGCGCGGGAGTGGCTCGAAGCCACGCTCTCGGGGACGGAACCGGTGCGGTTCGCGTGGCTCGGCCTCTGGGCGTTCCTGCGGATCTCCACGAACCCGCGCGTGTTCGAACGTCCCCTGCTCCCCTCCGAGGCCGAGCGGGTGGTTTCGTCGTGGCTCGCGCGCCGGATCGCGGGCATCCTCGAGCCCGGAGAGCGCCACCTCGAGATCCTGCGCGACCTCCTTCGGGGCAACCAGGTGAAGGGTCCGCTGGTCATGGACGCCGCCCTCGCCGCCCTCGCCCTGGAGCACGGGGCTACACTCTGCACCACGGACGGCGACTTCTCGCGCTTCCCCGGCCTCCGGCATCGCAACCCGCTCGTCACGACCGCCGGCCCGCTGCGATAGACTGCCGCAGCGTGTCACTGGCAGCCGGTCAAACCCTCGTCCACTACCGGATCGCCGCCGCCATCGGCGCCGGCGGGATGGGCGAGGTCTATCGGGCCACCGACACGAAGCTCGGTCGCGATGTCGCGATCAAGGTCTTGCCCTCGGACCTCGCGGCGGACCCCGAGCGCCTCGCGCGTTTCGAGCGCGAGGCGAGGCTGCTGGCCTCCCTCAACCACCCGAGCATCGCCCACGTGTACGGCTTCGAGAGCGCGACGCTCCCCGACGGGCCGGCGGTGCACTTCCTCGCGATGGAGCTGGTCGAAGGTGAGGACCTGGCCGACCGGCTGAAGCGCGGCCCCATCCGCGTCGAGGAAGCTCTCGAGATCGCAAAGCAGATCGCCGAGGCGCTCGAGGAGGCCCACGAGCACGGCATCGTCCATCGCGACTTGAAGCCGGCCAACGTGAAGATCGCGAGCGACGAGAAGGTGAAGGTCCTCGACTTCGGCCTCGCCAAGGCCTTGAGCGGCGACGCCGGAGACACCTCCAAGCCGGACGTGTCCCACTCGCCGACCCTCACCCGGGCCGGCACCGAGGCCGGGATGATCCTGGGGACGGCGGCCTACATGTCGCCCGAACAGGCGCGTGGCAAGGCGGTCGACAAGCGAGCCGACATCTGGGCCTTCGGCGTCGTGCTGTACGAGATGTTGACGGGGCAGAGGCTCTTCGCGGGCGAGACGGTCAGCGACGTTCTGGCCGGCGTGCTCAAGACGGAGATCGACATCGGCAAGCTGCCGGAGCGGACCCCGCCGCCCATCCGGGCGCTCTTGCGCCGTTGCCTCGAGCGCAATCCGAAGAACCGCCTCCACCACATGGCCGACGCCCGGATCGTGCTGGACGAGGTGCTCCGCGGCGAAGCCGGAGAGGCCGCGGCCGATCTCGGCTCACGGCGACGGCCGCAGTGGTTGGCCGCCCTCCCCTGGACGGTGGCGGCCCTCTGCCTCCTGGGCGCGATGGCCATCGGCCTGCGTCATGGGGGCGGGCGCGCACCTCTACCACGCCCCCTCACCGCGTTCGGGATCCTGATGCCCGAGGATTACTTCCTGGCGCTTTCGCAGTCTCCGCTCCTCGATGTTTCGGCCGATGGCCGCACCCTCGTCTTCGCAGCGCAGGGCAAGCGGACCTCGAGCCTCTTCCGCCGCTCGTTCGATCGCATGGCCATCAGCCGCATCGAGGGCACCGACGGAGCCGAGAACCCGATGCTCTCCCCGGACGGCCGCTCCATCGCCTTCTTCTCCGGCGGCATGCTACGCAAGATCGCCCCTGACGGGGGCACGTCTGTAGCCGTGGCCGAGGCTCGAGCCCCACGCGGCCTGAGCTGGGCGCCCGACGGCTCGCTCTTCTTTTCGCCTCTCTACACCAGCCCTCTCTTCAAGGTGGTGGCCACAGGCGGCAAGCCCGTGGCGGTGACGACCCTCGACGCCGCCAAGGGCGAGCGCTCCCACCGCTGGCCACAGGTGCTGCCGGACGGGCGCACGGTGATCTTCACGGTCGGGATCGCCGGCAGTCCGGGCGACTACGACGGGGCGAACATCGACGCCCAGCGCCTCGACACCGGTGAACGTCGCACCGTGGTGCGGGGAGCGCGCATGGCGCGCTACACCGCTTTCGGCTACCTCCTCTATCAGCGGGCCAAGACCCTGCTCGCGGTGAAGTTCAACCCCGAGCGCCTCGAGACCGTCGGCGAGCCGTTCACCATTCAAGAGGGCGTCGGCGGCGAACCGAGCAGCGGCGCCGGCTACTTCAGCGTCAGCAACGCCGGAGTCGTCGCCGTAGCACCCGAGGCTTCGATCCCCAACGATCGTGTTCTCGTCCTCGCCGATCACGCGGGACGCGAGACTCCACTGACGGTCCCCGCCTGCTGCCTTCAATCATCCGCGTTTCTCGCCCGACGGCAGGAGGCTCGCCTTCGCCATTGGCAGTGGAAGCGGAGGGGACGACGACGTCTATGTTCTCGAGCTGGCCTCCCAGCGAATGCAGCGCCTGACTTTCGGCCAGGGGCACGGCATGCCCCTGTGGACTCCCGACGGACGCCGGCTCGTCTTTACGAACGGCCGCAGCGGCGAGACGGGCATGGGAATGAAGGCGGCCGATGGCAGCGGCGAGGCGGTGACGCTGGTGAGCAGCACCGAGTTCGTGCTCGCCGACTCGTGGCTCGCGGATGGCCGGCGACTCGTGGTCACCAACTCGCAACGCGCGATCAACCTCCAGATCCTCGACCCTGGGGCGGGCGGCAAGATGACGCCGCTCTTCGCCAATCCTGTCGCCGGTGCGTCCGCCGCGGCGCTCTCTCCGGATGGTCGCTACGTCGCTTACACCTCCACCGAGACCGGCACGGACGAGGTCGTCGTCGAGACCTTTCCCACAGGCCGGGGCAAGTGGCAGGTCTCGGTGGCGGGCGGGGCGACCCCGGCCTGGTCCCGCGACGGACGGACCCTCTACTTCGTCGCAGGTGACGGCTTGATGGCCGTGGACGTGAACACCAGCGACGTCTTTCGCGGCGGCGTCCCGCGAGCTCTCTTCACCGGGCCCTACGTGTTGCACACCGTGATCCAGCGCAACTACGACGTCGGACCCGACGGGCGCTTCGTGCTCGTGAAGCGCCAGGTGACCGCCTCCAGACCCGGGGAGATTCTCGTGCTCGACGGCTGGGACGCGGCGGATCCGGCACGAGGAGGCTCTCGATGATCGGCGCCCGCCTCGGTCCCTACGAGATCGTGTCGCCGCTCGGCGCGGGGGGCATGGGCGAGGTGTACCGCGCGAAGGACACGAAGCTCAATCGCGACGTCGCGATCAAGGTGTTGCCCGCCGAGGTTGCGAGGGATCCCGATCGGCTCGCGCGCTTCGAGCGGGAGGCCAAGCTGCTGGCCTCCCTCAACCACCCGAGCATCGCCCACGTGTATGGCTTCGAGAGCGCGACGCTCCCCGATGGAGGGTCCGCGCACTTCCTGGCGATGGAGCTGGTCGAAGGCGAGGATCTGGCCGCGCGGCTGAAGCGCGGGGCCCTGCCCGTCGACGAGGCCCTCGATATCGCGCGGCAGATCGCCGAGGCGCTGGAGGAGGCACACGAGCACGGCATCGTCCACCGCGACCTGAAGCCGGCGAACGTCGAGGTTCGGCAGGACGGCAAGGTCAAGGTCCTGGACTTCGGCCTCGCCAAGGCATGGACCGGCGATGGCTCCGGAGCGTCATCTCCCGATCTGTCCCACTCCCCCACCATGTCGCGACACGCCACGGAGGCCGGGATGATCCTCGGCACCGCGGCGTACATGAGCCCCGAGCAGGCCCGGGGCAAGCCCGTGGACAAGCGGGCCGACATCTGGGCCTTCGGCGTCGTGCTCTGGGAGATGCTGACGGGCAAGCGCCTCTTCCTCGGCGAGACGGTGAGCGACACCCTCGCCGCCGTGCTCCGCGCCGAGATCCAGGTCGACCTGTTGCCTGCGGCGACCCCGCTCGCGGTCCGTCGCCTTCTCCGCCATTGCCTGGAGCGCGACCCCAAGCACCGGCTCCGCGACATCGGGGACGCGCGGAACGCGCTCGAGGAGCTGGCGACGAGCGGAGACGAACGGGCCGCCGCTGGCGGCTCGTCGGGCCAGTCCCGGGCATGGCTGTGGCCGCTCGTAGCGCTGGGCGCGGCGCTGGTCGGTGCGGCCGCCGGACGATTCGCGATCCCCCCCGACCGAACGCAGCCACGACCCGTTCGCTTCGAGATTGGCGTCGGCGCGGCTTCGTCGGCGGCGATCTCGCCGGACGGCCAGCATCTCGCGATCGCCTCCCAGGGGCGCCTGCTGGTCCGGGATCTCGCCCGGCTCGAGACGCGCGAGATCAAGGGCGCGGAGGATGCTGTGCGACCCTTCTGGTCACCTGACAGCCGCACCATCGCCTATGGCGCCCGCGGGAAGCTCTGGAGGGTGACGGCCGAAGGGGGCGCGCCCTCGGTCGTGTGCGACCTCGTCTCGGGCCTCTGGGACGACGATGCCGGCGGCGCCTGGATGGCCGACGGCACGATCGTCTTCAGCAACGGCAACGCGGGCCTCTGGAAGGTTCCGGCGCAGGGTGGAGACCCGGTCAAGGTGCTCGAGCCGGACCCGCAGCGCGAGCTTCACTTCCACACCGCGAGCGTACTTCCGGACGGGCGGGGCGTGGTCTACGTCGTCCATCTTGCCAGCGAGGGTGGCGGCAGCAGCGCGCTGGGCCTCTGGTCCGGAGGCAAGGCGCGGGTGCTCTTCGAGGCCGCTGGGCAGGCCCTGGACGATCCCGTCTACTCGCCCAGCGGTCACATCCTCTTTCAGCGCTTCCCGACCAACGCCGGCGTTTGGGCGCTCCCCTTCTCGATGAAGACGCTGGCGGCGACCGGCGAGCCCTTCCTCGTGGCTCCGGGAACACGCGGGCCCAGCGCCTCCTCGGACGGAACCCTGGTCCTGCTTCCACCCCGCCGGCCGCGTCCCGTGAGCCTGGCGTGGGCCGACCGCGACGGGAAGGTCCTCGGTCGGATCGACGAGCCGCGGCTTCGACAAGCGGCGGCCGCGATCTCCCCGGAAGGGGATCGCATCGCGGTCGCGGAGGTGACCGAAGGGAAGTGGGACATCTGGCTCTACGACCTCCGCCGCGGAACGCGGAGTCGTCTCACGACGGACGGCGCGGCCGGATCACCAGTCTGGCTGCCGGATGGCAATAGCCTCCTGTTCGCGAGCCGCTCCACCAAGGCAAAGGGCGGCGGCGCCATCAAGCGCGTGATGGCCGACGGCTCGGGGCGCATGGAAGAGATCGGCCCGGGTTTCGCGCCGGCCGTCTCCCGCGACGGGAAGTTCCTCTTCTACGCGCTCGCCGACAAGGACGGGCAGCGTCTCTGGTATCGGTCCCTCGCCGATTCGAAGGAGAAGCCCGCTCTCTTTCTCGACCAGGCCTTCTACGCGATCAGCGCGTCTCCGTCGGCCGACGGCCGGTTCGTCGCTTACGCGGCGGAGTCCGTGCCGAACGCCTCCGAGATCTACTTGCGCCGGTTCCCTCCCTCAGAGGGGGTGTGGCAGGTGTCCGCGAGCGGCGGAGACTCGGCGAGGTGGGCGCGCGACGGACGGCTTCTCTTCGCGCAGGGGGCCGACATCATGCAGGTCGACGTGGCTGCCACGGGATCCGACGTCCGGCTCGGAGCGCCGTCGCGGCTCCTCAAGCGGGCCGCCTCGGGAGGGCTCCGCGTCCCCCCGGCGTTCGACGTGTCGCCCGACGGAAAGCGCTTCCTGATCTACGAGCCCGGCGGCGACGCGACGGAGGAGCGGATCACGGTGGTGCTGAACTGGTTCACCGAATTGCGCGCCGGCGGGACCCCGAGCCATCCCTGATCGGCGAGACGCACGGGGCTCCTCTTCGCGCTACACTCGGGCCCAATTCCCAATGGCACTCGGCCCGGACGCGCAACTCGGCACCTACCGCATCGTCGCTCCTCTCGGGGTCGGAGGCATGGGCGAGGTCTGGCGAGCCCGTGACGAGAAGCTGGACCGCGACGTCGCGATCAAGGTGTTGCCCGCCCGGCTGGCAGCCGATCCCGACGCCCTCGCTCGCTTCGAGCGCGAGGCCAAGGCCGTCGCCGCGCTCTCCCATCCGAACATCCTGGCGATCCACGACTTCGGCCAGGCCGAGAGCACCCACTACGCCGTCATGGAGCTGCTCGAGGGCCAGACGCTCCGCGAGGCGCTCGCCGGCGGGCCGCTTCCCGCGAAGAAGGCGACCGAATACGGGCGGCAGATCGCCGAGGGGCTGGCCGCGGCCCACGACAAGGGGATCGTCCACCGCGACCTGAAGCCCGAGAACCTCTTCGTGACCCACGACGGGCACGTCAAGATCCTCGACTTCGGCCTCGCGAGGCAGGGTGTGGTCGCCAAGGCCGGAGCGGACACGAGCTCGCCCACGGTGGCTCGGGGCACCGAGCCGGGAACCGTCATGGGCACCGCGGGCTACATGGCCCCGGAGCAGGTGCGGGGCGAGGTCGCGGACCACCGGGCCGACATCTTCGCTTTCGGCGCCGTTCTCTACGAGATGCTGACCGGCCGCCGGGCTTTCGAGCGCGCGACGAACGCCGAGACGATGACCGCGATTCTGCGCGAGGAGCCCCCGGCCGCGACCACGATCCGCGAGACCGTCCCGCCCGCCCTCGAGCGTGTCGTCGAGCACTGCCTCGAGAAGCGCCCCGAGGCCCGCTTTCAATCGGCTCGAGATCTGGCGTTTGATCTCGGCGGCTCCACCAGCGTCTCGGGCAGGGCGGCCGTCATCGCCGAGGCGGCGAGGCGGCCCTTCTGGAGCGTGGGTCCGGTCGCGGTCGGCGCGCTCGTCCTGGGCTTGATCGGCGGCGTGGCCCTGAACCGGCAGTTCGCCGCTCCACAGGCCACACCGAACGCACTCGAGGTGCGCTACCTCACCTACTCCGGCCATGACTTCTCGCCCGCGGCGTCGCCCGATGGCCGTTCCGTTGCCTTCCGTTCCGATCGCGACGGCCGCGGCCGGATCTGGGTGAAGCAGCTCGCCACGGGAACGGAGGCCGCCCTCAGCGACGGACCGATGGACGACCTGCCTCAGTTCGCGCCCGATGGCGCGACGGTCCTCTTCACGCGGCAGACCGGCACGCGATCCGCGCTCTACCGCGTCCCGCTGCTGGGCGGCGAGCCCCGACGGGTCGTCGACGACGCGGCGGACGCGACCTGGTCTCCGGATGGCACGCGGATCGCCTTCCTCCGACTTCATCCGGCGGCACCCGGGAAGATCGCGGCGGCATCCCTGATGGTGGCGGCAAGCGACGGCAGCGCCTCGCGCGAAGTGACCCGTGTCGAGGGCTCCGGCATCCTGGCGCCCCGATGGTCGACCGACGGAAAGAAGATCTCGATGACGGTCATCGGTGTGGGCGCCGGCGCGTTCTCCCTCCGCCTCGTGGACGTGGAAACCGGCGCGAGCGAGACGGCCACGACGGCGGGGCTCGTCAAGCGTCCGTGGGGAGCGCTCTGGACGCGATCGGGGCATCTGGTCGTGACGAGCGGGCAGATCACCGCAGGCACCCTGGCGGGCACGACCGGTCGGATCATCAGCCTGGATCCCCGCACCGGCCGAATCTCGTTGGTCTACGCCAGCCCCGATTCGCTGGGCCGCCTCACCCAGCTGGGCGAAGGCGGGTTCGTCGTGGAGTCGCAGGCCGTTCGTCAGAACGTCTCGGAATGGGCGACACCCACCGGCGGCCGTCGGCTCACCCAGGGGCGCGCCGCCGACCGACAGCCGGTCTACTCCCCCGACGGCAAGTGGATCGTCTTTTCCTCGGACCGTGCGGGGAACCTCGATCTCTGGGCCACCTCGACGAGCACTGGCGAGCTGCGCCAGCTCACCGACGACGCGGCCAACGACTGGGACCCCGCCTTCGGTCCCGCCGGTCGCCTGATCTGGAGCTCGAGTCGGAGCGGCCCGTTCGAGATCTGGACGGCCGAGGGCGACGGCAGCGGGGCCCGCCAGCTGACCCACGACGGCGTCGATGCCGAGAATCCGTCGGCCTCACCCGACGGTCAGTGGATCGTCTACGGCTCGACACGTCCCGGCGAGGCCGGCATCTGGCGCTGCCGTGCCGATGGCTCCGACGCGAAGATCCTGGTGCGCGGCCTCGGCGGCATCCCGGAGGTCTCGCCCGACAGCCGATACGTGCTCTACATGGGGTTCGACGCCGACCTCTTGAGATCGGGCGTCCACGTCGTCCGCCTCTCGGACGGCGAGCCGGTCGATTTCGAGATCGCCGTCGACAAGATCCGCTCCACCACCGCCAACATGGGGCGAGCCCATTGGATGCCCGACGGCCGGGCCATCGCCTTCATCGGCCAGGACGACAAGGGCGTCAACGGCGTCTTCGTGCAGGACTTCGCCCCGGGACGCGACACTTCCTCGACCCGCCGCAAGCTCGCGGGCTTCGATCCCGAGGTCGAAGCGGAGACATTCGGGCTCTCGCCTGATGCCCGCCGTGTCGCCCTCGCGGGGCGCGAGATGGTCTCGAGCCTGGTGCTCGTCGAAGGCCTCGAGAGCCCTGGGCGCGCCCCTCGGTAGCGCCTCTCAGGCCACGCGCGTCCGGACACGGGCTTCGATGCGCTTCCAGCTCGTCCGGCGGGCGAGCCGGAGCTCGTAGTCGGACTGAAGGTCGAGCCAGATCTCGGGCGAAACGCCGAAGTACTTGCCCAGCCGAAGCGCCGTGTCCGCCGAGAGGGCGCGCTTGCCGTTCAGGATCTGGCTGATACGGTTCGGGGGCACCGCGATGTCACGGGCCAGAGCGTTGGCGCTGATGCCGAGCGGGCGCATGAACTCCTCCCTGAGGATCTCGCCTGGGGGGATCGGGTCCAGCAGCTTCCTGCTCATCACGCTACCTCAGTGGTAATCCACGATCTCGACGTCGTAGGCTCCGTCTTCCCGCCACCGAAAGCAGAGCCGCCACTGGTCGTTGATCCGGATGCTGTACTGACCCTTCCGGTTCCCTCGGAGGGCCTCGAGACGGTTGCCCGGGGGCACCCTCAGATCCTGGAGGACCCGCGCCCGACTCAGGTAGAGAAGCTTGCGTCGTGCGGGGCGCTCGATCGAGCGAAACCGCGGGGCGAGCTCGTCCCGGAACAGGGCCTCGGTGTCCGCGTCCTTGAAGGACCTGATCACCGAGCTCGAGTCTAGTACGCATTACGTCATGCGTCAAATCTCGCGGCAGCGTCTTGGCCATCGTGCCCAGGAGATCCTCCTCGAGGGTCTGAAGAAGAACAGCGTCCGGCTTCCCCACCAGGCCCTCGTCGAGTTCGTGGCTGCCGTGACGAGACCCCTCGGCTCGGGTCCCCGGCTGATGCCAGTGGCGGAGGCGCGGCGCGAGGCGGAGGAGCTTCTGGCGGTGTTCGGTGTGCTGTACCCGAACGACTCCGTCGTGCGCACGGCCCTCCGGGGAGCCGCTATGTACGAGCTCTCGTGGTTCGACGCACACATGTGGGCGTATGCCGAGGTCTACGGGCTCTCGGAGCTCTGGTCGGAGGACTTCCAGCACGATCGGCGCTACGGCACCGTTCGCGTGGTGAACCCGTTCCTCTGAGGCCGCTCGGCAGCTGTGGCCCGCGCGCGAGGCTACAATCCCCCAGCCCCGAGGTCGGGAACCATCCGGCCGGGCCCAAGGAAGGAACCATCCCCTGATCGGTCGCACCATCGCCCACTACCGGATCACAGCCGCGATCGGCGCCGGCGGCATGGGCGAGGTGTACCGCGCCACCGACACGAGGCTCGGACGCGAGGTCGCGCTCAAGCTCCTGCCGAAGGCCCTTGCCGCCGACCCCGAGCGCCTGGCCCGCTTCGACCGCGAGGCCAGGCTCCTCGCTTCGCTCAACCACCCCGGCATCGCGCAGCTCTACGGCTTCGAGACCGCGACCCTCGAGGACGGCACCACGGTTCACCTGATTGCGATGGAACTGGCCGAGGGCGAGGACCTGGCCGACCGGCTGAAGCGCGGTCCCGTTCCCGTCGACGAAGCGATCGTGATCGCGAGGCAGATCGCCGAGGCCCTCGAGGCAGCCCACGAGAAGGACATCGTCCACCGCGACCTGAAGCCCGCCAACATCAAGCTGACGCCCGACGGCAAGGTGAAGGTCCTCGACTTCGGCCTGGCCAAGGCCTGGACCGGTGAGGACACGGCAAGCACGTCCGGCTCCCGACGTCTCCCACTCCCCCACGATGACCCGGGGCACCGAGGCCGGAATGATCCTCGGCACCGCGGCCTACATGTCGCCCGAGCAGGCGCGCGGCAAGGCCGTCGACAAGCGCGCCGACATCTGGGCCTTCGGCGTCCTCTTCCTCGAGATGCTGAGCGGGCGCCGGCTCTTCGACGGCGAGACGGCCAGCGACGTGCTGGCCGCGGTGCTGCGACAGGAGGTCGACTGGGCCTGGCTCCCGGCCGTGACGCCGCCGCGGGTCCGTGAACTGCTGCGGCGATGCCTGGCGAAGGACGTGAAGGAGCGGCTCCAAGCCATCGGCGAGGCGCGCATCACGCTCGCGCACGTCGCGGACGGCGCCTCCGACGGGTTTCCCACGGTGGGCTCATTGACGCTCGAACGTCGCGGGGTCGGTAGCACATGGGCCTGGACCTTGGCGGCGCTGGCGCTCGTCGGTTGGATCGTCACCACCGTGGCCTTCGGCCGGCGCGGACCGGACCCTCCCAGCCAGATGCGCACGTCGCTCGCGCTGCCGGAAGGCCTCGGAATCCCCATCGCCACCTACAACGACAGCCAGTCCCTCGCCACACTGACTGTGTCGCCCAAAGGCGACCAGATGGCATTCGTTGGATTTCAGGAGGGCCAAGGAGCGCTCTATCTTCGACGGTTCGACAGTTTCGACTCCGTGCGCCTGACCAAGACGGAGGGCGCCACCGGGCCGTTCTTTTCGCCGGACGGCACGAGACTCGCCTTCTTCGCGCGCGAGCGTCTATGGCGCATCGACCTTCCGGGAGGCGTTCCCGTCGATCTCGCCCCGGCCGCGACAAGCTCGGTGGGCGGGAGCTGGGGTGATGACGGCCAGATCGTGTACGCCCCGAGCTACGCGGAGACACTCTGGACCATCCCCGCCGAGGGCGGCACACCTCGGCCGCTCACGAAGATCGACGGCGCCGCTGGGGAGCTCAGCCACAGGTGGCCCTGCGTTCTCCCCGGTAGCGCCTCGGTATTGTTCGCCATCAAGCTTTCGAGCAACGAGACGCTCGATGACGCGCACATCGCCGTGGCCGACGTCAAGACAGGCGCGCATCGTGTTCTCGTCGAGGGCGGCAGCATGCCGCGCTACCTCGACGGCGGGCGCCTGGTGTTCGCAAGAGCGGGCAAGCTCTATGCCGTCCCCTTCGACCTCGCGTCGCGCTCGATTCATGGGGCGCCTGTACCCGTGCTCGACGGCGTCGCCACCGTACCGAACAACGGCGCCGCCTGGTACGACGTCACGAGGGCGGGGATGCTGGCCTACGCCACGGGCGGAAGGATCAAGCAGACGGGTCACTTCTCATGGGAAGGCCCTGGTCGCCCGGCCCGGGTCCTCGATCGCCTGGACGTCGCGCTGTTCGGCCGCGTTCGCCTGTCGCGCGACGCCCGGCGGGCGATCGTGCCGGTTGCCGCCGCCAACGACAAGCTATGGCTGATCGACCTGGAACAGATGAACGCCACGCGGTTGACCTCGGGCGGCGGCAACGACGCCGAGGGAGTGCTTTCTCCCGATGGCCGCTTCGTCTTGTTCCCCTCCGATCGCGCCGGCGGCGGCTATCGCTTCTATCGCATGCCGCTCAACGGCAGCGCGCCGCCGTCGGTCCTGCTGGAGGGAAACGGGCGGATCCACTCGATCTCGTATCTGGCGCGCATGATGGGTTTCAGCCTGGATTCGGCGCAGGACGGTCGCGATGCCTACGTGGTGGCGCTGGCCGAGGACGGCACGCTCGCGGGCAAGCCGATCCGGGTGGCGGGAGGCGGGGGCGACCAGGACAGTCCCACCGTGTCCGCGGATGGCGCGCTGGTGGCGTACGAGTCGTCCGAATCGGGGCGCCCGGAGATCTACGTCGCGCGGCTCGCCGATCCGGGCAGCAAGCGGAGGGTGACCAACAACTCCGGCTGGAGCCCGCTCTGGAGTCGCGACGGCAAGCGGCTCCTCTACTTGAGCGACGATCGAGTCTTCTCGGTGGCCCTGAGGTCCGCCTCGGACCTGCGCTTCGACGAACCACAAGCCATGACCGCATCGAACGTTCCCGGCACCATCAACTCATTCGACGTCTCGGCCGACGGAACGTCGGTCCTCGTCGGACGAGTGGCGGATCCGCTGATGCTGCGCCGGGACATCCGCCTTTGGCCCGCTTGGGGAAAGACGCTCCCGCCCGTCCAGTGACGCGGCCCATGCCGGATGATCGTTCGCGCGTGCCGGATTCACAAACACTAGGCTGCCTGGATTCATGACTCTCGCTTCCGGCACGCGGCTCGGACCGTACGAGGCTGTCGCCGCACTCGGCGCGGGGGGGATGGGCGAGGTCTACCGCGCCACCGACACGAGGCTGGGCCGCCAGGTTGCTCTCAAGTTACTGCCCAAGGCCCTGGCCTCTGATCCCGACCGACTCGCCCGATTCGACCGCGAAGCTCGGCTTCTCGCTTCGCTCAACCACCCCGGCATCGCCCAGCTCTACGGCTTCGAGACCGCGACCCTCGACGACGGGACCACGGTTCACCTGATTGCGATGGAACTGGCCGAGGGCGAGGATCTGGCCGACCGGCTGAAGCGCGGTCCCGTCCCCGTCGACGAAGCGATCGCCATCGCGAAGCAGATCGCCGAGGCCCTCGAGGCAGCCCACGAGAAGGGCATCGTCCATCGCGACTTGAAACCGGCGAACATCAAGCTGACGACGGATGGCAAGGTGAAGGTGCTCGACTTCGGCCTAGCCAAGGCCTGGACCGGTGATGGCGCCTCCGGCACCTCCGCTCCCGACGTCTCCCACTCCCCCACGATGACCCGGGGCACCGAGGCCGGAATGATCCTCGGCACCGCGGCCTACATGTCCCCCGAGCAGGCGCGCGGCAAGGCCGTCGACAAGCGCGCCGACATCTGGGCCTTCGGCGTCGTCCTCTTCGAGATGCTGACCGGTCGCCATCTCTTCGCCGGCGAAACGGCCACCGACGTGCTCGCCGCGGTGGTGCGCCAGGAGATCCCCTGGGGCGCGCTTCCCGCGACGACACCGGCGTCCCTGCGTGGGCTCCTGCGACGGTGCCTCGAACGGGACGCCCGCATCCGCCTGCGCGACATCGGCGAGGCACGCATCGCCTTTGGGCAAGGAGACTCCGCGGTGGCCGCCGCCGAACCGACGGGCGGCCGTGGCGGAGAGCGCCACGAGATCCTGCTGCTCGGCGCGCTCGCGACACTGGCCTTGGTCGTGGCCGGTCTCGGTTGGGAGCTCCTGCGACGCCCCGCGGCGGCCCCACGGATCGTCTCGTTCGCTCAGGTCACGGACCAGCCGGGCGTCGAGACGACGCCCTCCCTCAGCCCCGACGGCAAGTCGGTGGTCTACGCGAAGACGGTCGGGACTGACACGGACCTCTACCTGCTGCGCGTCGGGAGCCGGAACCCGGTGCGCCTGACGCCCGACTCCCCGGGCGAGGACCTCCAGCCCGCGTTTTCCCCCGACGGCGAGCAGATCGCGTTTCGCTCCGACCGGGACGGCGGCGGCGTCTTCCTGATGAGCGCCTCGGGCGAGTCGGTGACGCGCCTGACCGACTTCGGCTTCTCCCCGAGCTGGTCCCCCGACGGCGCCGAAATCGTCCTCGCACCGGGCGCGTTTGGCGCCCCAACCGCCATCTTTGCCAACTCGCATGGGCTCTCCGTGGTGAACGTGAAGTCGAGGCAGGTCCGCCCGATCCTGATCGACGAGAGAGCGCTGCAGCCGGCCTGGTCGCCCGGCGGTGCGCGGATCGCCTATTGGGGCGTGCGCGGCCTCTCCGGGCAGCGCGACATCTGGACCGTCGCCGCGGACGGATCGGACGCCGTCGGAGGCGGCGTTCCGGTGACCCGGGACCCCGCCCTCGACTGGAGCCCGACCTGGTCCCCGGACGGCCGGTACCTCTACTTCTCCAGCACACGCGGCGGGACGATGAACCTGTGGCGTGTGCCCATCGACGAGCGAACGGGCCGCGTGCTGGGCGAGCCCGAGCCGGTGACCACCCCCTCGACGTGGAGCGGTTGCCTCTCGTTCTCGCGCGACGGCACGCGGTTGGCGTTCGCGAGCCTGGACTACCGCTCGACGCTGCTACGCGTCCCGTTCGACGCCGCGCGCGAAGCGATTCTCGGGCCGCCCGTGCCCATCCTGAAGGGCACTCACCCGATCCGCGACCACGAGCTGTCCCCTGACGGCGAGTGGATCGCCTTCACCGAGGCGGGCGTGCGGGAGGACCTCTTCGTGGCGCGCGTCGACGGGACGGAGTATCGGCGGCTCACCGACGACGCGTTTCGTGACCGCGGTCCGGCCTGGTCGCCCGACGGCACGCGCATCGCGTTCTACTCCGATCGCTCCGGCAGTTACGACGAGTGGGCCGTGCGGCCCGACGGAAGCGGCCTCTTGCCGCTCACATCGGGCACGGGCCAGTCGGCCTTCCCCGCGTGGGCACCCGACGGCAAGGGGATCGCATTCGGCTTCGACCGGTGGTTCATCGTGGACCCGAAGGCGCCATCGGCGACGACGCCGCCCGCGGGGCCCGCCATCAGTCCGACAGAGCGATTCTTGCCCACGTCCTGGTCGCCGGACGGTGGGCGGATCGCGGGGCAGGTGCTGGCGCCGGACGGCGCGGGCGCTGCGGTCGCGGTGTACTCCCTCTCGGCGAAGACGTTCGCGCGAGTGCCCGGGGAGTCTAGCCGCGCGCACGGCTGGCTCTTTCCCGTGTGGCTGGCCGACGGCCGCCGCCTGCTCGTTCGAGGCCCCGACGGCGTCGCCGTGGTGAACGCCGAAACGGGCGCCGGGCGCCGGCTGGTCGCCGTCGGCGGCGAGATGGTCGGCCACAGCGTCGGCGTCTCGCGGGACAACCGCTGGATCACGTACACGGAGACCGCGACCGAAGGCGACATCTGGGTCGCGACGATCAAGCCGTAAGCGGTAGAGCCTGTTCGCGATGCCGAGCTGGAATCCACGTCCCGGCCGAACGAATGGCCATGGGCTGGCGCTTGACTCTCGAGTCTACTCGGCCTCGGAGCCCTGGGCAGCCTGCCACAGGTCGGTGAACCGGTCCCGCACGTAGGGATGGAGGCGGTCCCTGTAGTCGGCGCTCAAAGCGTTCACGCGGATCAGCTCGATCACGTCGGCAAGATCCCGTAGCCGATGAGGAGCGGTCATCCCCGACGCGATCTTGAGCTCGATCAACGTTTCGAGCGTCGCCGGGACACAACTTTGGAGTCTAGCACCTCGCCTCGCGGCTCCTGAGCGGTAGTCCACGACCTCGAGCTCATGGACGCCCTCTTCCCGACACCGCGGGCAAACGAGGTCGTACCGGGCTAACATGCCGGCGTACGACAATGGCATTGGGCCCGGGAACTCGACTCGGGGCTTATGAGATCGTCGCCGCGATCGGCGCCGGCGGGATGGGCGAGGTCTATCGCGCGCGTGACGCCCGTCTCGAGCGTGACGTCGCCGTCAAGATCCTCCCCGCGCAACTGTCCGACGATCCCGTAGCTCTTGCCCGCTTCGAGCGCGAGGCCAAGGCCGTCGCCGCGCTCTCGCATCCTGGGATCCTCGCGATCTTCGACTTCGGCTCGGCCGATGGCATCGCCTTCGCGGTGACAGAGCTGCTCACGGGTGAGACGCTGAGAGATCGCCTCGCACAGGGTCCTCTCGCCGTGCGCAAGGCCGTGGAATACGCCGTCCAGATCGCCGAGGGCCTCGGCGCGGCCCACGAGAAAGGAATCGTCCATCGGGACCTGAAGCCCGAGAACCTGTTCCTCACCAACGATGGACGGGTCAAGATCCTCGACTTCGGCCTCGCGCGGCAGACGATCGTTCTCGCGGCCGATGACACGAGCTCTCCAACGCTCTCGCGGCACACCGAGCCGGGGACGATCCTGGGAACCGTAGGGTACATGTCGCCGGAGCAGGTCCGCGGGCTCTCCGCCGACGCGCGCTCCGACGTCTTTTCCTTCGGGGCAGTCCTCTACGAGATGCTGTCGGGGCGCCGCGCCTTCAAGGGCGACTCGGCCGCCGAAACGATGCACGCGATCCTCAAGGACGATCCCCCCGATCTGCTGGAGACGAACCGCAGCCTCCCGCCGGCGCTGGAGCGGATCGTCCGCCACTGCCTCGAGAAGCGACCCGAGCAGCGCTTCCACTCCGCACACGACGTTGCCTTCGATCTTCAGGCTGTCTCGGCGTCTTCCGGAACGACGGCCTCGCTTGCGCCGTTGCGCGCGGTCCGCTGGAAGCGCGCCTTCGGCCGGGGCGCTTCGCTCGCGATCGCTGCCGGGCTCGGCGCGCTCACCGTTCTGACGCTGCGAAGGACACAGCCGGCCGAGTCGCCGACCTACCGCCGGTTGACGTTCGACCGCGGGACCCCGGGTGCGGCGCGCTTCGCGCCCGACGGCAACACGATCGTCTACAACGCGGCCTGGCGCGGCGAGCCGAGCGAGGTGCTCACGACCCGGCTCGACAGCCGCGAGTCGCGTCCGTTGGGCCTGCCCGGCGCGGTTCTTTACGCGATCTCGTCCACGAGCGAGCTCGCCGTGGGCCTCGGCGCGATCGGCCCTGCGTACGCCAGCACGGCGACCCTGGCCCGCGTGCCGCTTGCAGGCGGCGCGCCGCGCGAGGTCCTCGCTGGGGTCACCTGGGCCGACTGGTCGCCCGACGGCTCCGAGCTGGCCGTCGTCCATCGAGTCGGGGACGCGCAGCGCGTCGAGTTTCCGCTGGGTAAAGTCCTCTACGAGACGAAGGCCGAGATCAGCCGCCTGAGGGTTTCGCCGCGAAGCGATTGGCTGGCCTTCCTGGAGTATACGGTCGGGAACGTGAGTCTAAGCGGCGGCTCCGTGGTGGTCGTAGACGCGACTGGCGTCAAGCGAGTGCTGTCCAAGGACTGGGTCGACCTGTTCGGCGTCGCGTGGCGCCCGGACGGACAGGAGGTCTGGTTCACGGCGGCGCGCAAGAGCGGCGACTTCAAGGCCCTCTACGCGGTCACCCTCGATGGGAAGGAACGGCTGGTGTCGCGCACGCTCGGCCAGATCGATCTCCAGGACATCGGCGGCGGGGGACGCGTTCTCTTGACTCATCCCAGCATAGGAATTCAGCTGGTCGCGCTGGCGCGGGGCGCCACCCGGGAACGCGACCTGACCTGGCTGGACAATTCGTTCGTGGCGGACGTCTCGGAGAGCGGCGACCTTGTGCTGTTCAGCGAGGGAGCGGAGGGAGGAGCCGAAGGTGGCTTCGTCTACGTGCGAAAGACCGACGGCTCGCCGGCGGTCCGCCTCGGTGAAGGCGAGGCCTTGAAGCTGTCGCCTGACGGGAAATGGGCGCTGGCTCGACGCACCTCACCACCGCGGCTCGTGCTTTTGCCAATCGGCGTCGGGGAAGCGAAGACCCTGCCGGGCCAGGGGCTGACGTATCTCGAGGGCTCGGGGAACTGGTTCCCCGACAGCCGTCGCGTCGTGTTCGCAGCGAGATCAGCCGACGGCGTTCGTTCCTACGAACAGCCCCTCGACGGGGGCGAACCGAAGGCGATCGGTCCGGTAGAAACCTCGGGGATTCTCGTGTCGCCAGACGCAAAGACGTTGCTCGCCAAAGGATCCGACGGATTCGTGCTGGTTCCCGTCGAGGGAGGCGAGCCCCGCAAGTGCGCCGGTCTGGAGTCGGAGGACTGGCCGATTCGTTGGAGCGCGGACGGGGCCTCGATCTACGTCGCCCGGTTCCAGCGCATCACGACACAGGTGTTTCGCGTCGAGCTGTCCGGCGGCCGTCGGGTGTTGCTTCGAGAGCTAGGGGCTCGCGATCCCGCAGGCGCCGACTATTCGCCGAGTGTCACTGTGACCCCCGATGGGAAGGCGTACGTTTGCTCGTTCTTCCGCAACCTCGGCGACCTGTACCTCGTCGAAGGGCTGAAGAGTGAAGGCGCAGCGAGCGTAAAGTAAGGGCGCGCCGGCCAGCCGGGCCGCCGTGTCGCGATCAGGGCGTCGACGACGACCCGCTCTGCTGGATCCCCGACGTCCAGTTGAGGATGACGGTGGCCGGCTGCATCGAGTCGCGGCCGAGGGGCGCCAGGATCAGGAAGCGTTGGCCGTCGGGGGTGGGCCGATACAGACCCCGCGCCGTGAAGGATCGCGAAGCGTGCCTGGAACAGGGGCTGAGGCGTCCCGGTCGTGAAGGTCGCGGCTTTCTCGACGGGCACGGCCATGAGCTTGGCGTTGGGCGCACGGTAGTAGAGCTCCCGCCCGTCCGCCCGCCAGAAGGGCTCGCGGCCGCCGTCGGGAGACACCTGCCACTTGCTCTTGGCCTCGGGGAACTCCTGGACGTAGACCTCGATCCGGCCCGACTCGTTCGACTGGAAGGCGAGGAAACGACCGTCCGGAGAGACGGTGGCGCTGCCCTCCCCGAACTTCGTCTTGCGCAGCGGAAAGGGCTTGTGGTCTCCCGTCATGGGCAACGCCCACATGTCGAAGCCAGTATCCGGGCCGCGGCTCGTGAAGATGACGTAGGCGCCGTCACGGGACCAGTCGGTCACGACCTTGTCCTCGGCGCTCTCCAGGAGCAGCTGGGCTTCGCCCGTCCCTGCGGCGTCCTTGACGTAGAGGTTCCGGTTCTTCTGCTGTATCGAGAAGACGATCCGACGCCCATCGGGCGACCACACGGGGTCGAAGGCTCTCTCCGGGCCGAAGGTGAAGCGCGTGGTCGTGCCCCGTTCGAAGTCCTGGATCCAGAGGTCTCCCTTTCCCCCGGCCTCTTCGGCGCCAAAGACCAGACGCCGACCGTCGGGGGACAGCCAGGTGTCGCCATACTCCCGCTCGTCCTTCAGGGCCGGGGTTTCCTTGCCGTTCCTGTCCATCCAGACGAGCCGCCGTCGCGCCGCTTGCCCGGAACGGTAGGCGAGGACGCCGTTGGCGGAGGCCGAGATGGATGCCAGCCCCACGTTGTCGAGGCCGAGCCCCTCGCTGAGGGGGACCGGCTCGCCCCGGACCTCTCGCGTCCGCGGGTCGAATGGCTGGGCCACCAGCGTGTGGTCGCGAACGAAGAGCAGATACCCCGGCGCCGCGAAGACAACCTGGGAGGTCGTCTTCATGACCTGCTTGCCCTCGGGCTCTTCCAATCCTCGAACCATGATGGTGTTGTCTTCCGGGTTGGCCATGGTGATTTGGTAGAGGAAGTGGGTGCCCCCAGGAAGGAACACGGGAAAGCCTGCGCCCATGATCCCCTTTGGCGGGTCGGGGGTCACCACCGGCTTCGGGACGCCGCCGGCCGCCTCCACCCGCCAGACGGGGTCGTTCGTGCGGCCGTCGAAGAGGATCACGCCCTGCGGACCCCAGGTCCCGTCCGCCCCCGTGGGCGCGTCTCCGATCGTCTGGGCGGGGCCGCCGGCCACCGCGACGCGCCGAAGCCTTCCGCCGGACATGAAGGCGATGGAACGGCTGTCGGGAGACCAGATCGGCCGCACCGCGCCGTCGGTGCCCGGGACCGGCCGGGACTCGAGGGCGTCCAGGGGACGGATCCAGATCTCCCGCTTGCCGGCCATGTCGGCGGCGTCGAACGCGATCACCCGGCCGTCGGGAGAAATGACCGGCGGCCCCACCTCGGTGACGCCCTCGGGGTTCGGGATCTGGAAGCGCACGACCGGCGCCGCCTGTGGCGCGCGACGGGCCCAAGCCACGGCAAAGCCCACGGCGACGAGACTCGCCACCGCAAGACCACCCCAGGCGATGCCCTCTCGCACGCGGCGTCGGACAGAAACGATTCCGGGCAGCCCGACCCGCGACCCTCCCTCGGCGATCCAGTGCAGCTCCGCCATCACGTCGCGCGCGCTCTGCCAGCGGTCGTCCGGGTCCTTCTCGAGGCACTTCCGCACCACGTGGTCGAGGGCGGGCGGCGTCATCGCCTGAACGCTCGAGATCGACGGCGGATGCGACGAGACGATGGCGGCGATCAGGCTGGTGCGGCTCTTCCCGTCGAAGGCCTTGCGACCCGTGGCCATCTCGTAGAGGAGCGCGCCGAGCGCGAAGATGTCGGTGCGCGCGTCGGCGGTCTCGCCCTCGAGCTGCTCGGGGGCCATGTACTGGAAGGTCCCGACGATCGTGCCCTGCTCCGTGAGGGGCTTGTCCATCGTGTTCAGGGACGAGATCGCCTCGACGACGCCCTTCCCGTCGCTGGAGCGGGCCAGGCCGAAGTCGAGGAGCTTCGCCCCCGTCTTGCGTGATCATGACGTTGCCCGGCTTCAGGTCCCGGTGCACGATCCCCTGGCGGTGCGCGGCGTCGAGGGCCGAGGCCACCTGGCCGCCGAAGCGGAGCACGTCCTCGACCGGCAGCGGCCCCTTCGCGAGCCTCTGGGCGAGCGACTCTCCTTCGATCAGCTCCAGCACGATGTAGTGGAGCTCCGCCCCGCCGACCGACGCGCTCCCGAGGTCGTGGAGCGTGCAGATGTGGGGGTGGTTCAAGGCGGAGACGCTCTTGGCCTCGCGCTCGAAGCGCGCACGGAACTGCGGGTCCGTCGCGAGCCTCGGGGGGAGCAGCTTGATGGCCACCTCGCGATCGAGCCGCGTGTCGCGGGCCCGGTAGACCTCGCCCATCCCTCCGGCGCCCAGGGGACTGGTGATCTCGTAGGGACCGAGCCTCGTGGAGGGAGAGAGAGTGGATGACGAACCGGGTGTGCTCAGCGCCAACCTCCTGATATTGAGGATGCGACTTCAGCCGTTTGAACGCCCGGAGTATACGGGTCGCGTCGGGCACCTCAAAACACCGCCGCGACCGTCGCGGGCCGGCCGCCGCACAATCGGACGATTCGTCACGTATGTCGATCGCGCCTCTTTTGACGCAAGAGCACGGCCACGAGTACGATCGCGTCCAAACCAATGATCGGCCAGACTCTCTCGCACTACCGGATCACCTCCAGACTGGGCAGCGGCGGCATGGGCGTCGTCTACGAGGCCGAGGACACGACCCTGGGACGCAAGGTCGCGCTGAAGTTCCTGCCGCCGGAGCTGGCTCAGGACGCCCATGCCCTCGAGCGTTTCCAGCGCGAGGCCCGCGCCGCCTCGGCGCTCAACCATCCGGGGATCTGCACCGTCTACGCGATCGACCAACACGAGGGACAGCACTTCATCGCCATGGAGCTGCTCGAAGGCGAGACGCTCGCGGAGAAGATCTCGGGCCACGCTCTCGATCTCGACCTGTTGCTGCGTCTCGCCGTCCAGATCTCGGACGCGCTCGAATCCGCCCACGCGAAGGGGATCGTCCACCGCGACCTGAAGCCCGCCAACATCTTCTTCGTGAACCAGAGGGAACAGGCCAAGATTCTCGACTTCGGCCTCGCCAAGATCGACCGGGTCGCCACAGCCGGCGCCGCCGTCTCGGAAGGCCCCACGGCGATCAAGCCCGAGGAGCTGACGAAGGCCGGCTCGACGCTGGGGACCGTGTCCTACATGTCCCCCGAGCAGGCCCGAGGCCAGCTCACCGACGCCCGCACCGACCTCTTCTCTCTCGGGACGGTCCTGTACCAGATGGCCACCGGCGTGCTGCCCTTCCAGGGGGACACGTCCGCCGTCATCTTCGAGGCCATCCTCAACCGCGACCCGCCGGCCGTGGGCCAGCTCAACCCCGCCCTGCCGCCGGAGTTCGGGACGATCCTGCGAAAGGCGCTCGAGAAGGACCGCAACCTGCGCTACCAGAGCGCGACCGAGCTGAAGACGGATCTCCTGCGGCTCAAGCGCGACCTCGACTCGGGGAAGCGCAGCGCGGCCGACAGCGGAGAGTCGCGCAGCGGCAGGGCGGCGCAGAAGTCGATCGCCGTGCTGTACTTCGAGAATCTCTCCGGCGTCAAGGAAGACGAGTATCTCCGCGACGGTGTCACCGAGGACATCATCACCGAGCTGTCGAAGATCCAGGGGCTGAAGACCTTCTCCCGCCCGACGGTGCTCCCCTACCGCGACAAGCCCGTCACGCCCGCACAGATCGGCCAGCAGCTCCGCGCCGCATACGTCCTGGCGGGGAGCATGCGGCGCGCGGGGAATCGCCTCCGGATCAACGCGCAGCTCGTCGACACGCAGACCGATTTTCCGGTGTGGTCGGAGCGCTACGACCGGGAGATGGCGGACGTCTTCGAGCTGCAGGACGAGATCGCCCACAAGATCGCCGAGGCCCTTCGGATCACCCTCACGCCGCAGGAACAGGAGGCGCTCGCCGCGAAGCCGACGGAGAACCTGCAGGCCTACGACCTTTACCTCCGCGGCCGGAGCTACGCGCGCCGGCACACGCGCCAGGACCTGGAATTCGCCCTCCAGATGTTCGAGAACGCGGTATCCCAGGACCCTCGCTTCGCCCTGGCCCACGCGGCCATCGCCCACGTCTGCGCCCAGTACCACTACAACTACGACCGTCAACAGACCTGGCTCGAGCGGTCACTGGAGGCTTCCCGTAAGGCCGTCGCCCTCCAGCCCGAGCTCCCGGAGGTAAAGGTGGCCCAGGCCTGGATCCACTACGCCAAGGGGGAATACGCAGAGACGGTGCGGCTGACGCAGGAGGCCGTCGAGCGCAAGCGCGACTGCGAGGGCGCCTACTACCTCATGCTGCGCGGGATGTTCGCGTCGGGGCGCAACCAGGAGCTGGCCGCGATCGCCGACGCGGCGCTGGAAGCGAGCGGCACGGACTACAACGTCTACGTTCCGGTGGTGAACGCCCTGGGGGCGCTGGGCAAGGACGAGGCGCTGGGGAAGGTCCGGCAGCGGGCGATCCAGGCGCTCGAGAATCACCTGAAGACCGTCCCCGAGGACGCCCGGGCACGCGTGCTGCTCGCGACGATCTATGCCTCCGTGAGCCGGGAGGAGGAAGCCGTGCGCGAGGCGACCCTCGCCATGGCGCTCCGTTCCAACGAGGCGATCGTTCTCTACAACGCGGCTTGCGTCTTCGGTCAGCTGGGCCGGAAGACCGACGCCCTGGGAGCGCTCAAGAAGTCCTGGGACGCCGGCTTCAGGGACCCGGATTGGGCGCGCCGCGATCCCGATCTGGCGTTGCTCCACGGAGACCCGGAGTTCGAGCACCTCTACCCGGAGCACCCGGCGAGCGCCTGATCGGGAGCTCGACGGAGCCCGGCTGAATCAGCAGGAGGCCTCATGTCCCACAAGGACTCGATCAACCGCAGGCAGTTCCTCGAGAAGTCCAGCCTGATCGTCGCAGCGGCCACGGCGGCGGCCGGAGCGAGGGAAGCGGCGGCCCAGCTCAACAACGCGTCGGGGCCTCCGCCGAAGGTCGGTGCGGCTCGGGTTCATCGGCGTCGGCATCCGCGGCAACCTGCTCATGGAGGCGGCCGCCGGCATCTCCGGCGTCGAGACCGTGGCCGTCGCCGACTGCTACAAGGGACACCTCGATCGCGCGCGGGAGATCGCCTCCCCCGCCCTCGTGACCACCGGCGACTACCACGAGATCCTCTCCCGCGCCGACGTCGACGCGGTCGTGATCGCGACCCCCGACCACTGGCACCTCAAGATGACGCAGGACGCCCTCGCCGCCGGGAAGCACGTCTACGTCGAGAAGCCGATCACGCACTCCTGGGAGGAGAGCGAGGCGTTCATCGCGGCGGTGGACAAGAGCGGCAAGGTGCTCCAGGTGGGAAGCCAGTACGTGAGCATGGGCTGCGCGCAGAAGGCGACGGAGCTGATCAAGAGCGGCCGGCTCGGGCAGGTGACGCTGGTCGAGGGCAAGTTCCACCGCAACAGCTCGACCGGCGCCTGGTACTACCCGATCCCGCCCGACGCCTCGCCCGCGACGGTCGACTGGAAGAGCTTCCTCGGCTCCGCTCCGCCGCACGAGTTCGACCTGCGCCGCTTCTTCCAGTGGCGCCTCTTCTGGGACTACTCGGGCGGCCTGCCGACCGACCTCTTCGTCCACCTGGTCACCGCGACCCATCAGCTCATGGGCGTCCAGGAGCCCGAGAGCGTCGTGAGCTTCGGCGACGTCTACCACTGGAAGAACTACCGCGAGGTGCCGGACCAGATGACCTCGATGGTCAAGTACCCGGAGGGCTTCGTGCTGAAGCTCACCAGCACCGCCGAGAACGGCCACCCCGGACCCGTCCTCACGTTCTACGGCACCGAGGGCACGCTCGAGTACAACGGCGACTCGTTCAAGTACTACTACGAGCCCCGCTCCGAGAGCTTCGGCTACTCGACGCGCTCGTGGCCCACCGCCACGGTGGACCAGTTCAAGAAGCTCATGAACCTGAACGACAAGCAGAGCCCGGTCGACGGCCCACCTGCGGCGGAGCCGGTGGAGTACAAGTCGCCGAACGACGAGGACGCGACGCGGGCCCACGTCCGGAACTGGATCGAGGCGATCCGCACCGGCGGCAAGCCGATCGAAGACGTCCGCTTCGGCTGCCACGCGGCGCTCGTCGGCCACATGTGCAACGTCTCCTACAGGGCCGGCAAGATGGCCCGCTGGAACAAGGCGACTCGCAAGGTCGAGGTCTGAGTGACAGGGCTCGCGTGGTAGTCTCCCCCGCGTGTCGGCCCTGAGCTCCTGCCCGAACTGTTCGAGGACGGTTCCCGCCGGTAACCTTTTCTGCGGATCCTGCGGTCAGCCGATTTCACCCTCGTCCGCGTTCCCGACCGAGGAGCAGCCGTACGTCGCCAAGCCGGAGTGGCGCCGCCCGGCTCCGCCCTCCGCCTCGTCGGAGGCACGGTTCCTTCCGGGCTTCCTGCTCGCCGGCCGCTACCGTATCGCGAGCCTCCTGGGAAAAGGGGGCATGGGCGAGGTGTACCGGGCCGACGACCTGAAGCTCGGGCAGCCCGTCGCTCTCAAGTTCCTGCCCCACGGATCGGGCGCGAATCCCGAGACCCTCCAGCGCTTCCTCCGTGAGGTGCGGACGGCGCGCCAGGTTTCCCATGCCAACGTCTGCCGCGTCCACGACGCCGGCGAGTCCGACGGGCAGCACTTCCTGTCGATGGAGTACGTCGACGGCGAGGACCTGGCCTCGCTCCTGCGCCGGATCGGCCATCTGCCCAAGGACAAGGCGATCCAGATCGCGCGGCAGCTCTGCGCCGGCCTCGCGGCGGCCCACGAGATCGGCGTCCTCCACCGCGACCTGAAGCCCGCGAACATCATGATCGACGGCCGAGGGCGCGTGCGCATCACCGACTTCGGTCTTGCGGCATTCGCGGAGGAGATCGGCGGCCGGGAGATCCTCTCGGGCACACCGGCCTACATGGCCCCCGAACAGCTGGCGGGACGCGAGGTCTCGGTGCGCTCGCGACCTCTACTCCCTCGGTCTGGTCCTCTACGAGGTATTCACCGGGACACCTGCGTTCCGGGCGTCGTCGGTCGAGGAGCTGCGGCGCCTTCAGTCGGATACGGCGCCGGCGTCCCCGTCGAGCCTCGTCGAGGGGTTCGACCCGATGGTAGAGCGGGTCATCCTCCGCTGCCTGGACGCGGACCCGTCGCGTCGCCCGTCCACGGCCATCTCGGTCGCCGCTGCGCTTCCCGGCGGCGACCCGCTCGCGGCGGCACTGGCCGCCGGCGATACGCCGTCCCCGGAGATGGTGGCCGAGGCGGGAGACAAGGCCGCGGTGTCACCCATGGTCTCGTGGAGCGCTCTCGCCGTATTCTTCGCAGCGCTCATCGCCTTCGTCGCGCTGTCCTCCCGCACATCGCTCTTGGGAGTGGCGCCGCTCGAAAAGCCGCCAGAGGTCCTGGCCGAGCGCGCGCGGGAGATCCTCGCGCAGGCGGGCCACGACCGGAAGCCGGCCGACAGCCTCTTTGCCTTCGAGGCGAATCGCGACTACCTCGAGGACCTGCTGCGGCGACCGGGGTCGGACGCCCACCGATGGGACCTCCTCCGCGCGACGCCACCGAGCGGAATCCTCTTCTGGTATCGCCAGAGTCCATCACCCCTCGCGCCACTGAACGGAGCCACGATCGGAGGGTGGCTGGAAGATCCTCCGGACTCGACGCCGGGAATGGCGAGGGTCGGCCTCGACGCCGACGGACGGCTGATCTCATTGCTCGTCGTTCCGGACGAGCGCGTACGCCGCCAGGAGCGGCTGCGCCGGAACCGGACTGGGGGCCTCTCCTCCGCGCGACCGGTGTCGACGCGACTTCGCTCGTGCCCGTGCCGCCGGAGTGGGCGCCACCGGTCTTCGCGGATCGTCGCGCCGCCTGGACGGGATCGTGGCCCGGGAAGCCAGACCCACCGCTGCGAATCGAGGCCGCCGCGGCAAACGGCAAGCCGGTATCGCTGCGGATCGTCCTGCCGTGGACCCGCCCCGCTGAGGCGCTCGGGCCGCCACGGGACTTCTGGCATCGAGCCTCGCAGGTGATGGGCGTCGTCCTGCCTGGAGTGGCGTTCTTGACCGTAGGCTTCGTGGCGCTCCGAAACGTGCGGCGGGGCCGGGGAGACCGCCGCGGCGCGCTCCGGCTCGCCCTCTACCTGGGAGCCACCCGATTCTTGTGGTTCCTCGGAGCCCATCACCTGGCCTCGACCGCCGAGTTCGACCTGTTCATGTCGCACCTCGCGTACGCCATGCAGCGGGTCGGCCTCGCGTACGTGTTCTACCTGGCGGTCGAGCCGTACGCTCGCAGGCTGTGGCCACGGATCCTGGTTTCCTGGGTGCGGATCCTCGACGGAGGCTTTCGCGATCCACTGGTGGGCCGCGACCTGCTGGTCGGTGCTGCTGCCGGGCGCATTGGTAGCGCTGGCTGAGGACGGCTGCAGTTCTGGATTCCCGCGGCGCTCGGTGGAACGTCGGTGCTCCCGACCTTTGGCTACTGGACCTTCGAGTCGCTCCGGGGAACCGTGCCGGCGTTCGTCGCCGTCGTGGGCATCCATACCGAGGCGCTCCTGGAGATCATCTTCCCGATGACGTGGCTGCTGATCCTCCGGCTGTTGCTCCGGCGCACGGCTCTTGCCGTCGTCGGCGCGTCGCTGTTGGGCACGATCTTGTTCTACCCCGAGACGGGGAGCATCCCGGGATACGTCGTCGGTCTCGTCTTCACTTTCGCCCTCTTCTGGGGCGTCGCTGTTCCGATTCGGCCTCTTGGCCTTCGCTACGATGTTCCAGGTGCTACAGGCTGCTCGACCAGCTACCGCTGACGCTGCACCCGGAGGGCTGGTACCTGGGCCGACGGCTCTGGCCCTCGCCTTCATCGTCGCCCCGGCGCTTTGGGGATTCTGGACGTCACGCGCGGGACGGCCGTTGTTCCGGGACGAGATCCTCGAGCCCTCCTCGCAGCGCTGAGCGAACGGGCGTGGCACGGGTCGACGACGCTTCGCATGGTAGCTACAGAGGGTATATACTCTGCTTCGGGAGGAACGATGGGCGAGCGAGCGAAGCTGTTCCGCACGGGCGGAAGCCAGGCCCTGAGGCTTCCCAAGAGGTTCCGGTTCGATGGGCAGACCGAGGTTCTCATCCGCCGCGAAGGGAAGCGTGTGGTTCTCGAGAGCGCCAGCAGAACCTGGAGCCGGCGTTTCATAGAGCTTGCGGGGTCCGCCAGCGACTTCCCCTACCCCGCGGAGCCCCCCGCGGCCGAACCGCCTCCCGACCTCGACTGACCAGGTGAGGTATCTGCTCGACACCAACGTGTGCGTGGACTACTTGAACGGGCGATACCCTGGGGTAGTTGCGCGGGTCCAGAGCTCGGCCCCGGATGACTTATGCCTCAGCTCCGTAGTCGTGGGCGAGCTGCGTTACGGGGCTGATCGCAGCGGAAGGCCCAAGGCAAACCATTCGCGCATAGACGGCCTCGTCGCGGAGATCGAGTGCTTGGACTTTGATCTCCGGGCGGCCGCCGTCTATGGCCGAGTGCGCGCGGAGCTGGAGGCGGTGGGGAAACCAATCGGCCCAAACGACATGCTGATCGCTGCCCACGCGCTGGCTCGGCGGCTGATACTAGTCACCGACAACGTGCGTGGATTCCGGCGCGTCAAGGGCCTCAAGGTCGAGAACTGGCGCCGCTAGCCGCGGAGTTCGGGTAAGCTTCCGGCCATCGGAGGCAACGATGGAACGTCGAGGGTTTCTGGTCCGTACGGGCCTCGCGCTGGGCGCCACGGCCTTCTCCCCGCAGGCTCTCCTGCAAGCGCAGTCGGCGCCCGAGGGCTTGCCCGACCTCTCGTCCTGGGACGCCGTCCGCGCCCAGTTCGACGGCCTCGATCCGAAGCTCGTCCACATGGCCAGCTTCTTCCTGACCTCACACCCGCGCCCTGTGCGCGAGGCGATCGAGAAGTATCGGCGCGAGCTGGATGCCCACGCGGTCGGGTACATCTTCGGCAACGAGGAGAGGCTCGAAGGCGAGACTCTCGCGGCGGCGGCGGCGTACCTCGGCGTCCAGCCGACCGAGATCGCGCTGACCGATAGCACAACGGTGGGGCTCGGCCTGCTCTACGGCGGCCTCAAGCTTTCCCCCGGCCAGGAGATCCTCACTACGACCCACGACCACTACTCGACTGAGACGGCGCTGCAGCTGCGCGCCGAGCGGACCGGCGCCAAGGTGCGGCGGGTCGCGCTCTACGCAAAGCCGTCGACCGTATCGGTCGACGAGGTGGTCGGCAACCTCGCGAAGGCGATCACCCCTGAGACGCGCTACGTCGCCGCGACCTGGGTCCATTCGTCCACGGGCGTCAAGCTCCCCATCCGAGCGATGGCCGACGCGATCGCCAGCGTGAACGCGAAGCGTGACGCCAAGGACCGCGTGACCTTCTGCGTCGACGGCCTCCACGGCCTCGGCATCGAGGACGTCAAGCTCCCCGACCTGGGCTGCGACTTCTTCGTCGCCGGCTGTCACAAGTGGCTCTTCGGCCCTCGCGGCACCGGCCTCGTGTGGGGCCGGCCCGACGCCTGGTCGAACGCGCAGGCCACGATCCCGACATTCAACTTCGAGGCCTACGAGATGTGGATGGGCGTGCGGCCGCAGCGCGAGCTTCCCGTCTCGGTCCGCTTCTCGCCCGGCGGGTTCCATGCCTTCGAGCACCGCTGGGCGCTCCCCGTGGCCTTCGCCTTCCACCAGCGGATCGGCAAGCCGCGGGTCGAGGCCCGGATCCACGCGCTCAACACGCAGCTCAAGGACGGCCTGGCCGCGATGAAGAACGTCACGCTCTACACGCCACGCAGCCCGGCCCTGTCGGCGGGCATCGTCTGTTTCGACGTCGGCGGACTGTCGGCCGAGGACGTGGCCAAGAGGCTCCTCGCGCGCGGCATCTCCGGGAGCATCACCCCCTACAAGGCACAGTACGCACGGCTGGCACCCAGCCTCGTGACGTCCGTCGCGGACGTCGACCGCACCCTCGCCGAGGTCCGCGCGCTCGCTGGCTGATCCGCGACCTGAAAGGACGCGCCATGATTCGCTCCGCTCGATGGGTCCTGGGAGTGACGCTGCTCGTCCTCCCTTCACTGATGGCCTCGGCACAGACCGCCGCGCCGGCTCACACGGCCTCGCCCCTCGACGCGGTGGTCGGGACGCTCTTCTCGGCGCACACCTTCGAGCAGGCCGCGATCTCGCCCGATGGAAGAAAGGTGGCCTGGGTCGAGACGCTGCAAGGGAAGGACGGCGCGCCCACGGGCAACACCGCGATCTACCTGAGCGACGTCCAGGAGAATGCCACACCTCACCGGATCAGCCTCGGCAGCGCCACCTCGGCCCACACGGAGGGGAGTGTGGCGTGGTCGCCCGATGGCCAGCGTATCGCTTTTCTGTCCGACGCCGCGAGAGCCGGTCAGCTCCAACTCTATGTTGCCGCTGTTGCCGGCGGCGCAGCCAGGAAGCTCACGGGCGTGAAGGGCTTCCTCTCCACGCCGGGTTGGTCCCCCGACGGCAAGACCCTCGCGATCCTCTTCACCGAGAACGCGACGCGCGTCGCCGGGCCGCTGGCCGCCGAGACCGTCCAGACGGGCGAGATCAAGGAGGCCGTCACCGAGCAGCGTCTGGCCCTCGTGGACGTCGCCACTGGGCAGCTGCGGCAGATCACGCCGGCGGACATGTACGTCTACGAATACGACTGGTCGCCCGACGGCAAACGCTTCGTCGCAACGGCGGCCCATGGCTCCGGAGACGACAACTGGTACGTCGCCGAGCTCCACACGATCGAGGCGGCCACAGGCGAGACGAAGTCCATCTACAAGCCGCCGCTGCAGATCGCCAACCCCGCGTGGTCCCCCGACGGCCGGCGCATCGCCTTCATCGCCGGAATCATGAGCGACGAAGGGGTCGTCGGAAACGACATCTTCACGGTCAACGCCGTTGGCGCCGACCTGCGCAACCGCACGCCCGACGTGAAGAGCTCGGCGGCGTGGCTTCGATGGATGCCGAGCGGCCAGACCCTTCTCAGCACGGAGTACGTGGATGGCGAGGTGGCGATCGCCACCATGGAAGCGGCCGGTGGCCACGCCGAAGTCCTCTGGCATTCGCCGGAGCAGGCTTCCTCCGGAAATTGGGGCTTCACCCTCTCCGTCTCGAGCGACGGCAAGTCTGCCGCGCTGGTTCGGCAATCGTTCGGCGCGCCGCCAGAGCTCTGGGCTGGTCCGATCGGCGGGTGGAAGCAGATCACGCGGCGCAATGCCGGCTTGAAGCCCGCCTGGGGCGAAGCCAAGAGCATTCACTGGGCGAGCGACTCCTACGACGTGCAGGGCTGGCTGCTCTATCCGCGGAATTTCGACCCCTCCCGCAAGTATCCGCTCGTGGTCAATGTCCACGGCGGTCCGGCCTCGATGGCGCAGTCACACTGGCCCGACAACGAGGAGTTCGCCGCCGGTCTCGCGGGCATGGGCTATTTCGTCCTGTACCCCAACCCGCGCGGAAGCTTCGGGCAGGGCGAGGCCTTCGTCCGCGCCAACGTCAAGGACTTCGGCTACGGCGACTTTCGGGACATCATGGCGGGCGTCGACGCCGCCGCCCGCGTCGCGCCGATCGACCTGGGCCGCGTCGGCATCAGCGGCTGGAGCTACGGCGGGTACATGACCATGTGGGCCGTGACCCAGACCACCCGCTTCAAGGCGGCGATGGCCGGCGCAGGCCTTTCGAACCTTCAGAGCTACTACGGCCAGAACAAGATCGACAAGTGGATGGTTCCGTATTTCGGCGCGTCGGTCTATGACGATCCGGCCGTGTATGCCAGAAGCTCACCGATCACCTTCATCAAGAGCGTGAAGACACCGACGCTGATTCTCGTCGGCGACCGCGACGGCGAGTGTCCGCCGCCGCAGTCCTACGAGTTCTGGCACGCGCTCCAGACCCTCGGTGTGGAGAACACGTTCGTCGTCTACCCGAACGAAGGCCACCGATTCGCGGATCCCGCGCACCAGCGCGACGTCATCGCGCGCTCACTGGCCTGGTTCGACGCGCACCTGAAATGACTGGGCGCCAGGGAGCCATGCGCGCTCGAGGTATCCGGAGGAGTCCACCCTGATCGGCCGCAACCTCGCCCACTACCGGGTCACCGCCGCGATCGGCGCCGGAGGCATGGGCGAGGTCTATCGCGCCACCGACACGAAGCTCGGGCGCGACGTAGCCCTCAAGGTGCTGCCGGCCGAGATGGCCTCGGACCCGGAGCGGCTCGGGCGTTTCCAGCGCGAGGCGAAGGCCCTCGCCGCCCTCGACCATCCCGGGATCGTCGGCGTCTACTCCGTCGAGGAGGCGGACGGCGTCCACTTCCTGACCATGCAGCTGGTCGAGGGCCAGTCCCTCGACCGTCTGATTCCCGAGGGCGGGATGCCGGGCGATCGAATCCTGGACTTCGCCACGGCGCTTGCCGAGGCTCTTGCTGCCGCCCACGGGAAGGGCATCGTTCACCGCGACCTCAAGCCCGCCAACGTGATGGTGGCGAGCGACGGCCGAGTCAAGGTCCTCGACTTCGGTCTTGCCAAGGTCGAGGGCTCCGCTGGAGCCGAGGTGGACTCGGAACGGTCCACCGAGATGCGAACGCGGGAGGGCGTCGTTATGGGGACGGTGCCCTACATGTCCCCGGAGCAGGTCCAGGGCCAGCCCGTGGATCAACGGACCGACATCTTCTCCCTCGGCGTCATCCTCTATGAGATGGCCAGCGGGCGGCGGCCCTTTCAGGGTCAGTCGTCGGCCGCTCTCGTCTCGTCGATCCTGCGGGATACGCCTCGCCCCCTCGGCGAGCTTCGGCCGGATCTGCCGGCGAAGTGCACCGAGGTTATTGCGCGCTGCCTCGAGAAAGACCCCCGATCGCGGCCCCAGACCGCCGAGCAGCTCCGGCACCAGCTCGAAGAAGCGCGCGGCGTTCCGTCGGGAGAGCCCAAGCCGGTCGAGGCCCCGCGCGGCCGTCGGCGGCCGGTGATCGTCGCAGCCGGCGTCGCAGCCGCCCTGATGCTCGCCGGCGGCGTCTGGCGTGCGCGATCTCCGTCGGCCACGGACGCGAGCCTGGCCGTTCTGCCTTTCGCCAACGGCGGCAGCGACCCGGACACGGAGTACCTGAGCGACGGCGTCACGGTCGGCCTGATCAACCGGCTTTCGGAGGTGCCCGCGCTCAGGGTGATGTCGCGCCTCAGCGTGGAGCGATTCAGCAAGGGCCCGTCCGACCCTCTCGCCGCCGGTCGTCTTCTCGGCGTGGCCTCCATCCTCACCGGCAGCCTCGCCGTTCGGGGCGAGAGGCTGGTGATCGACGCCGCGCTGCTCGCCGTTTCCGATGGGCACCAGCTCTGGGGCGATCGCTTCGAGCGCGGCAAGGGAGACCTGCTGTCGATCGAGCGCGAGATCGTCGGAAAGATCGGTGAAAGGCTGCGGGTGAATCTCGCCAATGCCCCGGACCGATCGGCCGCAGCCGTCGACCCCGAGGCGTACGACCTCTACCTGCGCGGCCGCTACGTGATGCTGGGCACCTCCGACGACGGACCCACGCGCGCGCAGGAGTTCTTCCGCCGCGCGATCGAGCGCGAACCACGCCTCGCCATCGCCTACGCAGGTCTCGGCGACAGCTACGTCGACCAGTCGTGGCTCAATTCGAAAGGCCGCGACCAGACCGTGCCCCAGGCCAAGGCCGCGCTCAAGAAGGCCATCGAGCTGGACCCCCGGCTGTCGGAGGCGCACGTGCTCGCCGCCCAGATCGCCCAGGATTTCGACTGGGACTGGGGTGCGGCGGAAGGGGCCTATCGGAAGGCCATCGAGCTGAATCCCGGAAGCGACCTGGCCCATCGGGAGTATTCCAGCTACCTGTTGATCGTGGGTCGACCCGACGACGCGATCGCGGAAGCCCGCGTCGCGCAGTCGCTCGATCCCCTGTCTGTCTACGCCACTCACCAGCTCGGCTTCAATTTCATGGCTTCCGGCCGCCTGGCTGAGGCGGCGGCGCAGTTCCGCGCCGCGATCGATCTCAACCCGACGTGGGTGTGGGGAAACATCAAGCTGAGCCTCACGTACGCCCTAATGGGCGAGAAGGCGAAGGCCCTCGCCGCGGCGGCCCGTGCCGACGAGCTGCTCGGCACGAAGACGGGGAGTCCACTGGCTCAAAGCTGGCTGGCGTCAACCGCCTACCTTTGCGGCGACCGGAAGCGTCTGGAACAGACGCTCGCGCGGCTCCGGGACGCGGCGAGGACGAGCTACGTCGACCCTCTGGTGTTTGCCAGTCTCTACTACGTGAAAGGGGACACCGATCGGATGTTCGAGTCCCTCGACCAGGGTTATGCACTCCGTTCGCCGCTGATGACGCACCTCGGGGTCGAGGGGCGGTTTCTCTGGAAGGACGTCGCTCGGGACCCGCGCTACCTGAGCCTGGTCAAGCGCATGGCCTACCCGCCCGCCCAGGCGAGCCGTTGAGGCATGGCCTACGCGATCGCCTTGATCGTCAGCTCATGGCCGTCGACGACGGGCAGCGGGAGGTTCCGCGAGACGCGGAAGAGGATCCACTCCTCCAATACCTCCCGCAACTCCTCGCGACAGCCTTCGAGGGTTGGGGCGTTCGCGTACACGCCATCGAAGCTCGGGATCTCACCGTAGTACGAGCCGTCGTCGGGCAGGATCTCGTAACGGGCTTTGCGGAGAGCCGCCGACAGATACTGGGAAATCACGACTAAATCGTACTCCGGTTGGCACCTTGGGGGAACTGGTCCAGCTGGGTTGCGCTAGACTGCTCCGACCTTGTCCCTCGCAGCCGGCCAGACGCTTGCCCACTACCGCATCGCCGCCTCCATCGGCGCAGGAGGCATGGGCGAAGTCTATCGCGCGACCGACACCAAGCTCGGCCGCGACGTGGCGCTCAAGGTGCTCCCGGCCGAGATGGCGTCGAGCCCAGAGCGACTCGAGCGTTTCCGGCGCGAGGCCCGCGCGGTCGCTGCCCTCAACCACCCGCACATCGTGACCATCCACTCGGTCGAGGAAGCGGACGGCGTCCACTTCCTCACGATGGAGCTGGTCGATGGCGAGCCGCTCGACAGGCTGATTCCGGCAGGCGGGCTACCGGTCGATCGCATCCTCGAGATTGCCACGGCGCTCGCCGAGGCGCTCGCCGCTGCCCACGACAAAGGCATCGTCCACCGCGACCTCAAGCCTGCGAACGTCATGGTGACGAAAGACGGACGCGTCAAGGTCCTCGACTTCGGCCTCGCCAAGATCGGCGGGTCGAGCGAGTCACAGGCCAACTCGGACCTGCCGACGGAGATGCGGACGCGCGAAGGCGTCGTGATGGGGACGATGCCCTACATGTCGCCCGAACAGGTCCAGGGGAGGACCCTCGACCACCGGTCGGACATCTTCTCTTTAGGGGTCATCCTCTATGAGATGGCGAGTGGGCAGCGGCCATTCCAAGGACATTCTTCGGCCGAGCTCGCGTCCGCCATTCTACGCGACACTCCGCAGCCGCTCAGCGAACGGCGGGCCGACCTTCCTCAAGGCATCGGGCGGATCATACAACACTGTCTGGAGAAAAGCGCCGGGGATCGATTCCCCTCGGCCCGGGATATCGACGCCGACCTGCGCGGGGTGACAACCGGAGCCGACTCAGGCGCCACCCGCTCGGACGAGGGTTTCTGGGTCGCCGTGTTGCCGTTCAAGTACACCGGCTCTAACGCCGACGTGACGGCCCTGGCCGAAGGGCTGTCCGAGGAGATCGTGACCGGCCTGTCGCGCTTCTCCTACCTGCGGGTGATCGCGCGCACCTCGACGGCGCGCTTCGCGAGCGGAACGGTGGACCTGCGGGCCATCGGCAAGGAACTCGGGGCGCGCTACGTGATGGAAGGAAGCCTTCGCCAGGCGGGCTCCTTGTTGCGTGTTTCCGTTCAGCTCCTCGACGCGACGAGCGGCGCTCACCTGTGGGCCGAGACCTACGACCGCCCCTTCCGTGCCGAAGAGGTCTTCGCCCTTCAGGACGACGTTGTTCCCCGGATTGTGTCCACCGTGGCCGACGCGTACGGCATCCTGCCCCACAGCATGAGCCTGGCGGTGCGGAGCAAGAGCTTCGAGGAGCTGAGCCCCTACGAAGCGCTCTTGCGCAGCTTCAGCTACGCCGAGCGCGTCACCGCCGCCGAGCATGCCCAAGCCAAGGCCGGCCTCGAACGCGCGGTCGAGCACGCCCCCGGCTTCTCCGACTGCTGGGCCATGCTGTCGATCATGCTCGCCGACGATTACGGCCACGGGTTCGGGGCGAAGCTCGAGATCCTCGATCGGGCTCTCAGGGCCGCGAGGCAGGCGGTCGACGCCGATCCCTCCAATCACCGGGCCTTTCAGGCACTTGCCTGGGCGCTGCTGCTGCGCAAGGAATTCAAGGCCTGCCGCAACGCCGGTGAGCGGGCCCTCGCTCTCAATCCCATGGACGGATGCACCACCGCGTATGTGGGCCAGACCCTGGCCTTTTCCGGCGAGTGGGAGCGCGGATGCACCATGGTCGAGCGCGCCCGGGCGCTCAATCCCAATCATCCGGGGTGGTACTGGTACGCCACGTTCCTCGATGCCTACCGCAAGGGCGACTACCGCGGGGCTTTGGACCTGGCGCTCAAGATGAATCTGCCGGGCGTCTCGCTCGTGGAGGTGGCGCTGGCCGCGTCGCACGGCCAGCTCGGCGATGCGGACGCCGCCGGATGCGCGGTCCAGGACCTGCTGGCCCTCAAACCGGACTACGCCGCGGTGGCGCATGCGGAACTCGGCAAGTGGTTCGACGCGGACATCACCGAGCGCCTGATCGACGGACTGCGCATGGCAGGGTTGGAGGTCCCAGCGGAACCGGGATCAGCGACGTCCGCCAGCGCGGGCCGGGGCTCCGCTTCGCCTCGTTCCGGAGAGGCGCCGGCTACAGACTCCGCCGCGGTCGCGATCGCCGTGCTGCCGTTCTCCGACATGAGCCCGGCCAAGGACCAGGAGTACCTCTGCGAGGGAATGGCCGAGGAGATCATGAACGCGCTGGTGAGTATCGACGGGATCCGCGTCGCGTCCCGGACGTCGGCTTTCCGCGCGGGCCGTGATGGCGGCGATCTGCCGGCGATCGCACGTGCGCTCTCGGTCAACCATGTCCTCGAGGGCAGCGTGCGGACGGCGGGCAGCCGGCTTCGAGTCACCGCTCAGCTCACCGACGTCGCGAGCGGCTATCATCTCTGGTCGGAGCGCTTCGACCGCGAGGCCGCGGACGTCTTCGCCGTCCAGGACGAGATCGCCGCCGGCGTCGTCGAGGCAGTGAGGGCCCGGCTCGCTCACGGAGCGCGGGCCGTACCCTCCCGGCCGCAGCCCACGAACCTCGAAGCCTACCGGAGCTACCTGAAGGGTCGGCACCTTCGGGGAAAAGAACACCTCGACGGGGCCCTCCGAGCCTTCGAGGAGGCCGTCCGCCTCGATCCGTCTCATGCGCCTTCGTGGGTTGGCCTCGCAGAGATCACCGTCCTCGCCTCCGTCTTCGGCCTGGTCCCCGCACGCGACGCATGCGCCACTGCCCGAGAGGCGTTGACGACCGCGGCACGACTGCAAGGAGACTCGGCCGAGGGCCTCCATGTCGAGGCTTTCGTGGCCTGGATTGAAAGACGATGGCCGGCGATGGAAGCCGCATGGCGTCGGTCGATCGAGCTCCAACCCACCCACGTCCTGGCCCTGGCCTCGTTCGGCATCGTCCTCTGCACACGCCAAAGGCTCGATGAAGCTTTGCCGTTCCTCGAGCGCGCACGGCAAGCCGATCCCCTCGCCTCCTTTCCCTACAACCTCACGGGAGGGGGCCTCCTGAACTGCAGGAGGCCGAAGGAAGCGCTAGGGTACCTCGAGGACGCGCTCTCTTTCGAAAGAGAGGACGCCTCGGCCCTGGACTATGCGGGCATGTGCAAGGTCGCCCTGGGTCGCCTCGAGGAAGGCATCGCAACGCTCGAACATGTGGTCGCGGTTTCGCAACGCGGGGCCCACTTCCTCGGTACGCTGGGGTGGGCGCTCGCGACCGCAGGCAGGAAAGACGAGGCCCGGACGATCCTCGAGGAGCTGCGCGCGCGGCCGGCGGCGGCGCCCATGGTTGTCTCCGAGGCCTGGCTGCTCGGTGCGCTCGGGGAGGTCGATGCGGCCTTCGACGTGGTCGCGCGAGCCGAAGATGAATGCCTGGCCTATCTCTACTTCACCGGCCTCCCCGGCTTCGATCCGCTCCGCGCGGACCCGCGATTCGCGGCGCTGCTGGATCGGTTGGGGCTGCCCGTTCCACCAGCATGACCACTGGTGTCCACGCTGGAATCCCGCAGGCGTGTCTCGAGCTCGCACCCCCTCCCTCCCCAATGAGGTGCTCCATGCTCCGGTCCGCCTTCATGTCCGTCGTGATCGCGCTCGGCGCGATGCGCGCCGATGCGCAGCCGGCCGGCCCGCCGCCGTTCGCCTCTCCCGAGGTCGCCGCCGATCGAACGATCACGCTGCGTTGCTTCGCACCGAACGCGACAAAGGTCACTGCCAATGGCGATCTCGACGGCACGCCGCACCCGATGACGAAGGGCCCGGACGGCGTGTGGACGGTGACCGTCGGACCCCTCCCGCCGGACATCTACACGTACTCGTTCGACGTGGACGGCGTGGTCGCACTCGACCCCAGGAACTCGAACATGAAGTCCGGGTACGGCATCTTCTGGCCCTCCAGCGTGGTCCAGGTGCCGGGGGACGGCCCCCAGTTCTACGACGTCAAGCCGGTGCCCCACGGGCAGGTGCGCATCCAGCCCTACGTGTCGAAGACCCTGGGCCTCGGCCGCACGATATGGGTCTACACGCCGCCGGACTACGAGCGCGGCGGGAACTTCCCGGTGCTGTACCTGCTCCACGGCGCCGGCGACGTCGAGTCGGGCTGGACGCTGATCGGACGGGCGAACAACATCCTCGACAACCTGATTGCGGAGGGGAAGGCGAGGCCGATGGTGGTCGTGATGCCCCTGGGCCACGCGATCCAGAGCTTCTGGGCGGGGCCGGCGAAGTCGGCCCCGGATCCCATGCTGAAGGCCTTCGCCTCACGCAACCTCGAGCAGATCCTCACCGCGATGATGGCGGGCGACGGCGCCGGCGGCCTGTCCCCGTTCGCCAGGGACCTGGTGGAAGACGTCATGCCGATGGTCGCGCAGACGTTCAAGGTCTCGACGAAGCGGGAGGATCGCGCCATCGTCGGCCTCTCGATGGGCGGCGGGCAGTCGGTCAACCTCGCTCTCGCGCGGCCGGACCTGTTCCGCTACGTCGCGCTCCTGAGCCCCGCGGTCGGGGCGACGGTGGACACGATCTATCCCCAGTTCTTCAAGAATCCCGCGGCGTCGAACAAGGAGTTCAAGCTGTTCTGGGTGGGCGTCGGCAAGGACGACATGCTCACGGGACCCGGCGACAAGGCGTTTCACGAGACTCTGGTGAGGCGCGGGATCGAGCACATCTGGAAGGTGAGCGAGGGCCGCCACGAGTGGACCGTGTGGCGCCACAATCTCGACGAGCTGGCACCGCTGCTGTTCAGGTAGCGCGGTAGGCGGCTAGCCGCCCGCTCCACGGTCGCGAAGACGATCGACTCGCCTCGGGCCTGCTCGTCGAGCGCCTTCTCCGTCCAGCGCTCGAAGTCCTCGGCCGACCGCATGGGATACGGGATCCAGGTGAAGATCTCGTCCACCGAGTCGCGGGCCGCCTCCCAGAGCCTCGGGCCGTGCTCGGACCGGATGGGCTCCAGCCGCACGAAGGCTCCCTCGAGTGTCACCGGCGCGACGTTCACGGCCGGGAAGCACCCTCCCCTTTCGCGCCACGGCGAACCGGACGACGGTCCGCCATCCTGTGGCTGTTGGAAGCGTCGAGGTCGAGCTGGTAGACGCGCTTCAGTTCCGCGATCTTCCGGAGCGACTCCTCCCCGAACGGCTGCTTCCCCTCGAACACGTGGAGCACGATCCCCTCGAGCAGGTCGCCGAGCGTCAGGTCGTGGAGCTCCGCCAGGGCCTTCAGCACCTTCAGGAGGCGACGCTCGATCCTGAGTCCGGTCTGGACGCGATCCACGACCACGACCCGGCGCTTCTTGGTTCCCGCCACCCACCCTCCCCTGCCGCTGGCTCGCGGCGTTGATTATCCCCATCGCGGCCGTCGGCGCCAGCGGGTGCCGCTTGATTGTCGATTGGTATTTTAGTACATTGTTACCAGTTCAGAGGAGGCCGCGATGGCGAAGCCCGAACGCCGTGAGCCGAACCTACACGCAGCACATCCACGCCCCCGCGAGCGCCGTCTTCCCCCTGCTCTGCCCCGTTCGCGAGGCGGAATGGCTGGACGGCTGGACCTATGAGCTGCTCCACTCCCGATCGGGCTACGCGGAGGAGGGGTGCGTCTTCCGGACGGCGCCCTCGGGGGACCCGGAGACGATCTGGGTGGTCACCCGTCACGATCGGGGTGAAGGCGTCGTGGAGTTCACGCGGGTGACCGCGGGCCTCGTCGCCACGCAGCTCGCCGTCAGGATCGAGGACCGCGGCTCCTCGAGCGACGTCTTCGTGACGTACCGCTTCATACCGACGAGCGAAGCGGGCGCTCGGTTCGTAGCCGAGCGCCACTCCGAGGAGGCGTTCCGGGGGCAGATGGAGTGGTGGGAGCGTTCGATGAACCACTACGTGGCGACGGGCTCGATCCTGCGTCGGGCGGCGAGCTAGTATGCCTCCCGCGCGTCTGGTCCGCGCCTTCCTCGCCCTCTGGTGGACGACCGGCGTCGCGGTCTTCTACCTGAGCATCGCAACCGTGCAATCGGCCCTCCAGCACGGGGATCACCACGTCGTCGTCCTGGCCGGAGTCGAAGCGGTCTCGGCGCTCCTGTTTCTCCTACCGTGGACACTCCTGCCCGGCGCCGCCGGGCTGCTGCTGACGTTCGCCGTCGCGATGACGGTGCATGGTCCGCGCGCGGACCTGCTGGTGTACGCGGCGGTCGTCGTGTTCGTGGCCGTGCACGGCCCGGTGCACCCCCGGTGAACATTCGCAACCGCCCGGCCTCGTAAGCTCTTACGTGTTTGGTAAGCCCCCGCCTCCCCCGCCAGGTCCCATCTTGAGGTCTGGTGGGGGGATTGCCTCACCGAGGGCCTGGTACCGTGCTTGCACTCCCCCGGCGTGGACGCGGCGTGGCGAGTCATGGCGCCCCACCAGGCGAAGCGCGCTGAGCGTCACGGATTGATCGGGAGGTTTTCGATGCGGTATTCCAAATCGTTCGTCGGTGCCGGCATTCTCGCCCTCATCAGCGTGGCCTTTCTTCCGAGCTGCGGCAGCAGCTACTCCTCGCCCACCGGGCCGTCTTCTCCCACGCCGGCACCGGCACCGGCACCGGCGGCTGACGTGACGATCCTCATCTCGGGAATGTCCGGAAGCAATTCCTTCTCTCCGGCGTCCGCAGCGGTGAAGGTCGGCCAGACCGTGGCGTGGAAGAACAACGACGCGATCACCCACGCCATCGCCCAGGATGGCGGCGGCGGCTTCAACACCTCCAACATCGCTCCCGGCGCGACGAGCGGCGCCGTCGCCATCACGACCGCGGGCACGCTCGGCTATCACTGCACGATCCACCCCTCGATGACCGGGAACCTGGCGGTGACCCAGTAGTCGCACGTCGTTCGACGGCGGGGAGGCGGGAGCTGGGATAGGATCGGTTCGTCATCGACATGGCGACCCTCAAGTAAGTCACAACCTTCCGGCGGGGTCGGGCGTCTCATGGTGGAATGCGAGAAGACGCCTGCCCGCCGGCCTGGTTCTCGCGTGTCTTTCCGTCCTGCTGCTCTTGACGTGGACGTCGGCGCTCGCCGAGGCGAAGAACGCGCCGGCCGCCCCCGACGCCGAGGCGGGTGACGCTCGAGCCCGCGCGGACGGAGGTCCCCCCGGTCGTCGACGGTCGCCTCGACGACCCCGCCTGGTCCACGCCGCCGCTCGAGCTGGGCGAGTGGCTCACCTACAACCCGCTCAACGGGTCTCCGATGGTGCAGCGCACCGAGGTGCGCGTGACCTACGACAGCCGCGCCCTCTACTTCGCGTTCCACTGCGTCGACCCCGAGCCCGACAAGATCCGCAGCACGCTGAGCCGCCGCGATCAGCTCTGGAACGACGACTGGGTGGGCTTGAGCCTGGACTCCGTGGGGAACGGCCAGGCCTCCTACGACATGTTCGTGAACCCGCGCGGCGTCCAGGCCGACGTCCTCACGACCACGAGCGCCGGGGAGAACTCGGCGCCGGATTGGGTCTGGGAGAGCGCAGCCCGGAAGACCGAGCAGGGATACGACGTCGAGATGCGGGTGCCCCTCACCAGCATCCGCTTCAAGGCCGGCGAGAGCGTTCCCATGGGCATCCTTTTCTGGCGGAGGGTCAGCCGGCTGGGCATGTCCGCCTCCTGGCCGAACGTCCCGGCCGGAAAAGGCTTCATCGACTGCCATGCCCGGATCGTGCTCCACGACATTCGCAGGCCGCTGACCCTCGAAGTCATCCCGAGCTTGACCTATTCGCTGAACCAGACCCGCCTCGACCCCTCGGGATTCGGAGCCGCGGATTCGTCCCCCGACGCAGGCATCAGCGCGAAGTACGGCGTGACCTCCGCCATGACCCTCGAGGGAACGTTCAACCCCGACTTCAGCCAGGTCGAGAGCGACTCCTTCCAGGTTCAGGTCAACCAGCGCTACCCCATCTTCTATTCAGAGAAGAGGCCGTTCTTCATGGAAGGGATGGGGACGTACGAGTTGGCAGGCGCCGGCGGCGACTCGATCATGCGCACCGCCGTGGACACGAGACGGATCGCCGACCCGCGCTGGGGCGGGAAGCTGAGCGGAAGCACCGGGCACCTGACGTTCGCGACCCTCTCGGCCGGCGACGACGCCCCCGGCCGTCCGGCCGAAGACGGACCGAGCCCTTTCCCGGGCGAGCGCAAGCTCTTCAACGTCGGCCGAGCCATGTACAGCCTGGCCCCCAACAGCTACGTGGGAGGCCTGGTCACGGACACGGAGTTCGGGAACGGTTACAACCGCGTGGGTGGCCTCGACCTGTCGATGCGCCACGGCAAGCAGCAGTGGTCGGCAACAGCCCTCGCCACGAAGGCGCTGTCCTCCGATGGAAGCCAGAGCACGAGCGGCGTCGGGGGCCAGGCCTCCTACAGCTACGAGACCAAGCGCTTCGTCTTCGCGAACCAGTTCGAGCACTACGATCGGGACTTCCAGATGGACACGGCCTTCCTCAACCAGACGGGCATCACCGCCGACGGGGCCTACACGGCGGTGAGCTTCTACCCCGACGAGAAGACGCACCCTTGGCTGAAGCGCATCGTGCCGTTCGTCTTCTCCCGGGCCCTCGACGACGAGATCCAGGGCGGGAAGGGATGGTTCGTCCTCCCGGGCGTCAGGATGCACTTCACGCGGCAGGGCTTCTTCCGAATCGACACAGGCTGGGGCCGGGAGCCCTGGGCGCAGCAGACCTTCGACACGCGAACCACGCGCGTCATCGCCCAGGCCCAGTTCACGCGATGGCTGAACCTGGGCTCGAGCTATCAGTTCGGCCGCTCGATCTACTACGACACGGTGGATCCGTATCTCGGCCGGTCCCGGTCCCTCTCCATCGACGCGTCGCTGCAACCCAGCTCGCGTTTCAACCAATCGGTGTCGTGGAGCCATGTCGTCTTCGACCGCCTGTCGGGCGAGCGAGTCTACGACGTGGACATCCTCTACTCGAAGACCAGCTTCCAGTTCGACCGCCGCTTCCAGCTTCGGGCCATCGGCCAGTACGACAGCTCACGCCATCAGGTGCTGACCGACATCCTCGCGTCCTTCGAGCTCATCCCGGGAACCGTGGCCTTCCTGGGGTACGGCTCGTCGATCGAGGAGCGGCAATGGGACGGGTCGGCGTGGCAGCCGGGAGCCGGCCGCTACGCCACGGCGCAGCGAGGCCTCTTCTTCAAGGCCTCGTACATCCACCGGTTCTGATCGCGGCGAGTCCTTCCGCGTCCTCGGTGTAGACTGGCGCCCCATACCGAGGTGGCATGCCCTTCGACGTTCCCAGCGCGACAGCGCGGCTCGTTCTCGTCCTGACATCGGTTTCGCTGGCAGCGACGCTCGGCGCCGCGGACGAGGCTGGATTCCAGCGGGCATGGACGGCGTTCACGGCCTACTACCGCTCGGGCTGTGAAAAGGCCGGGATCGTCGGGGGCGCCCTGGCCCTGGTCAAGGCCGGCCGGCCGGTGGCCCACGTCGTCTACGGCGAACAAGACCACGCCACCCATCGGCTGGTGGACGAGGAAACGATCTTCCACTGGGCCTCGATCACGAAGACCTTCACCGGCATCGCGATCCTCCAGCTTCGGGACCGCGGCCTCCTGGCGCTCGACGATCCGGCGGTGAAGTACCTCCCCGAGCTGCGCCAGGTCCACGACCCGTTTGGCGACGTCTCCGACATCACGATCCGCCACTTGATGACCCACAGCGCCGGCTTCCGCGCGCCGACATGGCCGTGGGGTGGAGACAAGCCCTGGCATCCCTTCGAGCCGACGCGCTACGAGCAGCTGGTCGCGATGCTCCCGTACACCGAGATCCTCTTCAAGCCCGGCTCACGCCACAGCTACTCGAACCTCGGCGTCGTCTTCCTCGGCCGCATCATCGAGCAGCTCAGCGGCGACGACTACGAGGTGTACGTCGACAAGAACATCCTGAAGCCCCTCGAGATGCACCGCAGCTACTTCGACCGGTCCCCCTATCACCTCGTGGCGCATCGCTCTCACGGCTACGTTCGTGACGACGAAGGTCTCCACGAGGAGCCCTTCGACTTCGACACGGGCGTCACGGTCTCGAACGGCGGCCTCATGGCGCCGATTCCGGACATGGCCCGGTACCTTGCGTTCCTTCTGGGCCGGGAGCCGGCGCGCGCCGCGGTCTACGACGGCGTCCTGAAGCGAACGTCTCTCGACGAGATGTGGCGGCCGCAGATCCCCATCGCCCGCGACGAGAGCACGGAGGGGGGCGAGCAATCGATCGGCCTGTCGTTCTTCCTGGAGACCCACGAGGGGCGTCACCTCGTCGGCCACAGCGGCAACCAGGCCGGCTTCATCGCCCACATCTACCTGGACCCGGAGCGGGGAGCCGCCTACGTCGTCGCCTTCAACACCGACTCCCCGGCCACGCACGCCCTGGACGACGCGCTTCGCGACGAGCTGCTCCGGACGGTCTTCCCCCGGCTGCCGTAAGGGGACCGACGTGCGGTATGATAAAGGTATGAAGTCCAATACCAAGTCCAGCATTACGCTGCCGCCCGAGGAACTTAGGATCGTGGTGGCTCTGCAAGCGAAGCTCAAGGCCAAGAGCAAGGTCGAGGTGGTACGGAGGGGCTTGCACCTTCTCCGCGACGCCACGGAGCGCCAGGCGCTCCGGGAGGCCTATCGTCGGGCGTCGGTGGCGACGCGCCCGTCGGTCGAGGAGGAGATCCGGGAGCTCGATCACCTGACCTCGGAAGGTCTCTCGGAACCGTGAAGGTCCGTCGAGGCGCCCTCTACCTCGCGGACCTGAACCCGCGCCGCGGGACCGAGCCGGGGAAGCTGCGCCCCGTCCTCGTGATCCAGACGGACCTCCTCAGCGATGCCCAACACCCCTCGACCTGGGTGGTGCCTTGCACGACGCGGCTGACCGGTGGGAGCCTCCTCCGGGTGGTGCTCCCCAAGGGCGTGGCGGGGAACAAAGAGGAATGCGAGGTCATGATCGAGCAGAGCCGCGCGATCGACAACCGCCGGCTCGTCAAGGAGCTCAAGCCTCTCCCACGCAGCATCCTTGCGGAGGTCGCGGAGAAGCTGAGGACGCTGGGCGAGCTCTAGCCTCGCCTCGGCCCGGCGCCACTCACGCCCAGGTGTAGCCGTGCCTCGCGAGCGGCAGCGAGCGGATGCGCTGGCCCGTCGCGGCGAAGATCGCATTGCACACGGCGGGGAGCAGCGGGGGCAGCGCGGGCTCGCCGAGACCCGTGGGCGAGTTGTCGGTCTTCAGGAAATGGACCTCGATCTCGGGCGGGGCCTGGGACATCCGCACCATCGGGTACTCGTGGAAGTTGCTCTGCGTCGTCCTCCCTCGGTCGATCGTGATCTCGCCGCTCATGAGATGGCTGAGCCCCTCGACGACCGACCCCTGGACCTGGTTCAGGGCGCCGCTCGGGTTGATGATCACGCTCCCGACGTCGCCGGCGACCCAGACCTTGTTGACCCTCACCTTCTTGGCCGCGTCCACGCGAACCTCCGCGACCTCGGCGAAATGGCCGCGGTGGCTGAAGTAGAAGGCGATACCCAGGCCCGTGCCCTGGGGCAGCGGCCGGGAGCCCCAGCCCGACTTCTCGGCGGCGAGCTTGAGGACGGCGCTCATGCGCTCCGGGCTGAAGGGCGTCGGCGGAGGCGTGGCGGAGGGAGGCGCGGGAAGCGGAGTGCCCGCGAGGATCGACAGGCGGAACTGGAGCGGATCCTTCCCCGCGGCGTGGGCCAGCTCGTCGAGGAACGACTGCGCGACCCACGCGAGCGCGTTGCTCCCCGGAGCGCGCAGCCACCCGGTCGGGACGCCGAACGGCATGCTCGAGGCGCCGAGGGCGAAGTTCGGGACGAATCGCGCCGGGAAGTCGCCGGCGCCGATGTCGGCGCTCCGCGCGACCTTCTCGCCGTCGCCGAAGGTCACGAAGTGATTCCGCCAGGCCATGAGGGCGCCGGCCGAGTCGACGCCCCCCTGCAGGTAGTGGAAGCCCGCGGGGCGGTAGAAGTCGTGGCGCATGTCGTCTTCGCGGGTCCAGAGGAGCTTCACGGGCACGCCGACGACCTTGGCAATCCAGGCGGCTTCGGCCATGGTGTCGTTGAGGAGCCGCCGGCCGAATCCCCCGCCGATGCGGGTCACGTGAACCGTGACGTTGGCCGGCTCCAGGCCCAGCGTCTTGGCCACCAGGTCGCGCCCGCCTTGCGGTGTCTGGGACGGGGCCCAGATCTCGACCTTGCCGTCCTTGAAGTGAGCCGTGCAGTTCTGCGGCTCCAGCGCCGCGTGAGCGAGGAACGGGTAGAAGTACGAGGCCTCGACCACCTTGGCGGCGCTCTTCAGGGCGCCGTCCGCGTCGCCGTCGCTGCGGAGCGACCGAGCCGGGGCCAGCTTCGAAAGCTCCTCGGCGCGGCTCGCGAACCCGGCGCTGCTCTGGGTCGCGGTTGGACCCTCGTCCCACGCCACCTGGAGCCTCTGGCGCGCGTTGCGCGCGGACCACCAGCTGTCGGCGACGATCGCCACGCCGGCGACGAGCCCCGCGAGGTCGCTCCCCCCTTCGACGACGAAGGCATGGCGCACTCCGGGCTGCGCCTTCACCTCGTCGAGGTTGGCGCTCTTGACCTTGCCGCCAAACACCGGGCACTTCTCGAACACGGCAGCCAACATCCCCGGAAGTGCCACGTCGATGCCGAAGAGCGGCTTTCCCGTCAGAAGCGGGGCGTTGTCGACGCCCGGCTGGAACGTGCCGACGATCTTGTAGTCCTTGGGATCCTTGAACCGCAGCGTGGCGACGTCGGGGGGATTGAGAGCCGCGGCCCTGGTGGCGACCTCGCCGTAGCCCAGGCTACGGCTCGTCTTGTCGTGGCGGACGCGTCCCGACGCCGTCGAGCACTCGGATTCGGGAACGCCCCAGGTCGTTGCCGCGGCGGCGATCAACATGCGTCGTCCGGCGGAGCCGACCTGGCGCATGGTCTCGAAGTTCATGGGCGTCGAGAGGCTGCCGCCCGCGAACTGCGCACCATAGCGCGACTCGTCGGTGTCGGCCTGCTCCACGCGGACGCTCTTCCAGTCGACGTCGAGCTCCTCGGCGATCACCATCGGCAGCGCGGTCTTGATCCCCTGGCCGATCTCCGGGTTCTTGGAGGCGATGGTCACGATGCCGTCGGGTGCGATGCGGATGTAGGCGTTGGGGGCGAGCGGCGGCGGAGGCGGCGCCTGGCCCAGCACTCGCGGCTCGAAGTAGAGGCCGAGGAGCATGCCGCCGCCGGTCAGTGCGCTCACCTTCAGGAAGCTGCGCCGGTCGATCATCGGGGTTTCCATGCGCGGCTCCCTACTTCTTCCCGGACGCGGTAAGGGACGCTGCCTTGTGCACGGCCTGGCGGATCCTCAAGTACGTGCCGCAGCGGCAGAGGTTGCCGTCCATCGCCCCGTCGATGTCCTGGTCCGTCGGGTTCGGCGTCTTGGCGAGGAGCGCGGCGGCCGACATCATCTGCCCCGATTGACAGTAGCCGCACTGCGGCACGTCCAGCTCCTGCCAGGCGCGCTGCACGGGATGCGAGCCGTCGGCCGAGAGCCCTTCGAGGGTGGTCACGGGCGCGGCGGCGGCGGATACCGGCGTCAGGCAGGCACGCACGGGTTGGCCGCCGATGTGGACCGTGCAGGCGCCGCATTGCCCGATCCCGCAGCCGTACTTCGTGCCGCGCAGCTCCAGGACGTCGCGGAGCACCCAGAGCAGGGGCATGTCTCCCGGAACGTCCACGCTGGAAGACTTCCCGTTGACGATCAGCTTGAAAGGCATCGGATCCATCCCTTGAGAGAAGGCGGCTGGCGGGGCCGCGGGACGACGAACCGCCCGCAATCATAACCGCGGTGGCGGGGGCGAATCATCGGGCGCGCGGATCGTGGATGGGTCCGGTGACGCCGTCGAGGGGACCCCCCTCGAAGCCGCGGCGCTCGGCGAGAAGGCCCCCGATGATCGCGAGCGCCACCTCCTCGGGCGCCTCAGCCCCGATGTCGAGCCCGACGGGACTTCGCACCCGCGCGAGCTGCGCGGGCGTCGGCGCGGCACCGGCGGACGCCAGGCCGTCCAGGAGCTTGAGATAGCGCGAGCGGGGACCCAGCACGCCGATCCAGACCGCCTCGCTCCGGAGCGCAAAAGCGAGAGCCGCCTGATCGCGCTCGAGGTGGTGGTTCATGACCATGACGAAGCCGTGGGCGCCGATCCGTACCTGCGTCTCGAATTGAGCCGGGTGGGTGACCACGAGGCGCGAGCCCGGAAAGCGGTCCGGCGTCGTGAAGGCCGCCCTGGCGTCGACCACGGTGACGCTCCAGCCGAGGCGGTGGGCCTGCGCGGCCAGGGGAATCGCGTCGTGGCCCGCGCCGAAGACGACCAGCTCGGGGGGCGGCCCCACGACGTCGAGGAAGACGGCGACGGCGCCGTTCTCGCCGGCCAGGGACCGCGTCTCCGCCCGCGGGTACGGGGCGGACAGGATCTCCCGCGCGGCCGCGGACACGGCGTGGTCGAGGGCCGGATCGCGGGTGGAGCCAAGAGCGTCTCCCTCGGCGGGAAAGAGCATCCGGCCGGTCGCGTCCGCCAGGGGCGTCGCGAGCACGGCGCGCCCCCCGCGCGTCCACGTCTCGAGCCACTCCGCCAGGAGGGGCGATCCGTCGGCGGGCTCGACGTAGATGTCGACGGTCCCGCCGCACCCGAGCCCCAGCCCCCAGACGACGTCCTCGGCGAGGTCGTAGTGGCGAAGGACGGGCGTGCCGCTCCGGAGCACGCTCTTCGCCACCTCCGCTACCTCTGGCTCCAGGCATCCGCCGCTCAGCATGCACGTCAGCGCGCCGTCCTCGCGAATCAGCATGCGCGCGCCCTCGCGCCGATAGGCGGACCCGTGCACGCGAACCACCGTGGCGAGCGCGGCGCGACGCCCCGCACGCCGGGCGTCGGCCAAGGCGTCCAGGATGTCGCGCGCTTCGCGGCGGTCCATGCGCTGCCGGGGAGGGTGGCTAGAACCCGGGGGGCCGCTCGTCGGCGACGCCGAAGGCACGCTCGAGGGCCATCCCGGCCCGGCCCAGCGTCCCCTCCTCGAAGAGACGGCCGATGAGCGTGATGCCGTGGGGCACGCGCCGGGGAGGCGTGAACTTCGGCAGCGGGTGCGCCGGGTCCGGGGCCCAGTCGCTGCGCGCCTGGCCGACCTTGACGAAGCCGGCCCGAAGCGTGAGGGACGGGTGGCCGGTCTGGTTCGAGATGGTGAGCATCTCGTCGCGGAGCGAGGGCACGAGAAGCAGATCGACGTCGGCAAAGAGTCGGGCCATCTCCTGTGCGACGAGACGGCGCAGACGGTCGGCTTGGACGAAGTCCACCGCCGAAAGGAAGCGCGACTGCCGGAAGAGGTTCGGCCACGCGTCGGGGACCTGCATCTTCAGCTGGTCGACGCCGCGGCTCAGGGTCAGCTCCTCGAACGCGGCCGCCGACTCGGCAAAGAGGATCGTGTTGAGCGAGCCGTAGGGCCAGTCGGGCAGGGTGACCTCGACGGGGACCATCCCGAGGCGGCGCACGGTCTCGAGGGCGGCGCGATCGACTTCGGTCGCCGGCATCTCGGCCATCCACTTCGGGAAGTAGCCGACCCGCAGCCCCCGGACCCCGGCGCCGGCGTCGAAATCGAGGCGGCTCGGCACGCTCCCGACGTCTCCCGGATCGGGGCCCGAGATCGCGTCGAGGACGAAGAGGGTGTCCTCGACACCGCGGGCCATGGGGCCGAGCTTGTCGAGGGACCAGCAGAGCGTCATGGCCCCGGTCCGCGGCACGCGGCCGAAGGTGGGCCGGAGGCCCGTGACGCCGCAGCGCATCGCAGGAGCGATGATGCTCCCCCCCGTCTCGCTGGCGATGGCGAACGCGACGCACCCCGCGGCCGTCGCGGCGCCGGGCCCCGCGCTGCTCCCCGACGCTCCCTCCTCGAGGAGCCACGGGTTGTTGGTCTGGCCGCCGAACCAGATGTCGTTCAGCGCGAGGGCGCCCAGGCTCAGCTTCGCGACCAGCACCGCGCCGGCCTTGTGCAGCCGCTCGACGACCGCGGCGTCCCGGGCCGGGACGCGGTCGCGGAACGGCTCGGCGCCCCAGGTCGTCCGGATACCGGCGGTGTCGACGAGGTCCTTGGCGCCCCACGGTATCCCGTGGAGCGGACCGCGATACCGGCCGGCGGCGATCTCGGCGTCGGCCTGCTTCGCCTGAGCCAGGGCCAGGTCCCGCGTGAGCGTGATCGTGCAGTTGATCTTCGGCTGGAAGCGCTCGAGGCGCTCGAGGTAGATCCGGGTCAGCCGCTCGGAGGAGAGGACGCGGGACTCGATCCAGCGGGAGAGCACGGGGAGACGCGCGAAGGCGATGTCCTCGTCGCGGCTCGGCAGCGGCGGCGGCGCGTCGGCGCTGCGCACGAACCGGCTGCGCGCCGGTCCCACGGTGAGGCCCGGGAGCGCCGGATCCCATCGGCTGGCGGGAGCCAGCGCAGCGTCAAGGGACACCTTGCGCGGCCCGGTCCGCCGCTCGTAGAGCGGTGCCAGCGATACTTGCCAGTTGCCGGCCGCCTGCGCCCGCTCCGTCGCGTTGTACTCGACCTGCACCAGCTTTTCGGCCTCGGCGATCGTCGCCGTCGTGACCTCGGGACCGACCACGGGGCCCGTCCCGAAGGCCGGCGGCATCCCCGCGGGTGTCTGCGGGTCGTCCCCGCGTGGCGCTCCGGCGAGGGGCGAGGCCGCCGCTCCCGCGAGGCCCAGAACGGACTTGGCAAGAAAGCGTCGGCGGGTTCCCGGCATGGCGGCCATTCTATACCCCAGCCTTCGGCCAGCGGCTAGAATCGAGCAGGGAGGCAGGGAGGAGTTCCATGAACACAGACGATCTTCCGACGGCATTCGATCCGGGCTCCGAAGCGGTGCTTCGGGTCCAGAGGGAGATGCTCGCGAGGCTGGGTGCGGACCTGCTGGATTCGCAGCGCGCCGCCCATAGGGCGCTGCAGTCGGAGATGGAGCGCGCGAACGAGGACCTGAGCCGGCGCCTGACCTCGTGGCGTCAACGGATGATCGCCCTCATCCACCTGAACACGGCTCTCCTGGTTCCGTGGCTCGCCTTGCTCGCGGTGCTCGCGGTCGCAACGCTGGTGCTGGGCGCCAAGGCGGGCTCCTCATGGAACGACTACCGCGTCGCGGCCGAGGCGGCCGAGCGTATCCGCACCCAGGGGGCGCTCACGGTCTTCAAGGACGGCCGTCTCTTCGTGCGGATCAACCCCGAGAGCGTGTCCCAGGGACGGCGCGGCAGCTGGTACGCGGAGCCCGTGAACGTCGAGTTCCTCCGGGACGGAGAGGACCCGGAGCCCTGAATCTCACGGCGCGAGTTCCTTGACATTCGCTTTTTGTTCGCCTATCTTACCGGACAAGGAGGCCGCATGACCAATCGTGAGTTCTGTGTTGCGCGCCGCAAGGCGGAGCTGCCGGCGTCCGTTCGCGTGCTGAAGGCCGTCCCCCAGGGGAAGCTCGAGTACCGGCCCGACCCGAAAGGGCGCACCGCCGCCGAGCTGGCCTGGATGCTGGCGTGTTCCGAGGCGGCCCTCGTGAGCCTCCTGAACACCGGCACGATCGAGTGGGCGAACACGGCGCCGCCGGCCAAGGTCGAGGAGATCGTCGCGTCCTTCGAACGCGACAGCGAGGCCGTGAACAAGCGCCTCGAGGGCTTGAACGACGACGCCTGGCAGAGGAAGGGGAAGTTCCTCATGGGAGGCGCTGTCGTCTGGGAGGACACGACGGAGCAGATGGTCTGGGGCTTCCTGTTCGACTCGATCCACCATCGCGGACAGCTCAGCACCTACCTGCGGCCGATGGGGGGCAAGGTGCCTTCGATCTACGGCCCGTCGGCAGACGACTCCGGGCAGTAGGCGGCTCAGTCCACGGGATCCGCCCCGGTCGACCCCTCGGCCGGGGCGAAGAACACCAGCAGCACCATCTCCTCGGCGATGGAGTGGAAACGGTGGTCCGCATTGGCTGGAACGAAGGCGAGGTCGCCCGCCGAGACCGGGGCGTCTTCCCCGTCGACGCGAAGGACCCCGCGGCCCTCGAGGACGTAGTAGATCTCGTCCTCGGCGTGCGGCTCCTGAAGGTCGGTGGCGCCCGCTCGCAACCGATAGATCCCCACGCTGAGCGCCGGCACGCGCAGGAACTCGAGCCATGGCTCGGGTGCCCGGTGCCGCTCGCGCGCCAGGGCCAGGACGTCGTGAATCCTCATCGTTCCTCCTCCAGTTATGGTACGCTCCAAGTACAGGTAAACGAGAGCCTTAAGGATCCAGGGGCTACGCTGATGCCGGACTCCCCCCCCAGCGCCGAGATCGGCAGTGTCCTCTACCGCCTGCTCTTCGAGACGAATCCGCAGCCGGCCCTGACCTTCGACCGAAGCACGCTCGCGGTGCTCGCGGCCAACGGGGCGGCGACGGCCCTCTACGGCTACTCGACGAAGGAGTTCGAGGGCAAGGCCGTCGGGGACCTCATCCCGCTGGAGGGCCTGCCGCGCCTCCTGGACGAGCTCCGGAGCTTGTCCGTCGACCAGGGGGACCCGCGGATGCACGATCTCGGGTCCTTCCGATCGCGGCGCAGGGACGGCCGGTCGATCGACGTCGAGGTCTCCGCGGGCGGCCTGATGCTCGACGGCCGCGAAGCGGTGCTGGCCCTCCTGACGGACGTCACGGAACGCACCCTGGCCGAGACGGCGCTCTGGGAGAGCGCCGAGCACCTCCGGCGGATCGTGGTCTCGGTGCCCATCGTGCTGTGGGCCGTGGACCGGAGCGGGATCTTCACCCTGTCCGAGGGCCACGGGCTCGCCGCCCTGGGCCTCCAGCCGGGCGAGGTCGTGGGTCGCTCGGTGTTCGAGATGTACGCCGAGAATCACGATGTCCTCGACTGCATCCGCCGCGCGCGCGCCGGGGAGAGCGTGACCTCCACGTCGACGGTGGGCGGGGTGGTCTTCGAGTCCTTCTACTCTCCCCTCCGCGGGGACGACGGAGGAATCCACGGCGTCCTGGGCGTCTCCACCGACGTCACGGCGCACCAACGGGCCGAGGAGGCACTACGCCAGTCCGAGGCGCGCTTCTCCAAGGCATTCCAGGCGAGCCCTGCGGCGCTCACGATCAGCACCCTCGCCGACGGCCGCTACCTCTACGTGAACGATGCTTACCTGCGCCTCCTCGGCTACGGCCGGGAAGAGCTGGTGGGGCACAAGTCGACGGACTTTCCCTTCTGGCCGACTCCCGAAGCCCGGTCGAATGCCATCCGGCAGCTCAACGAGGCCGGGGCGGTTCGCGACGTGCCCCTCAAGGTGAGGACGAAGTCCGGCGAGTCGCGCGACCTCCTCGTCTCCCTGGAGCTGGTCCAGCTCGACGGCGAGGCCTGCCTCCTCGGCATGAGCCAGGACATCACCGAGCGCCTCAAGGCCGAGCGCGAGCTCCAGGAACAGCGCGCCTTCCTCCGGCAGGTGATCGATATCAACCCGAGCATGGTGTTCGCGAAGGACCGCCTGCACCGCTTCACCCTCGCCAACCAGGCCACCGCCGACGCCCACGGGACGACGGTCGAGGGCCTGGTCGGCCGGACGGACGCCGAGTTCGAGTTCGACCCGCGGGAGGTCGAGGCCTTCCACCGGGACGACCTGGAGGTCATGGACACGCGCCGCGAGAAGGTCGTCGCCGAGGAGCCCTTTACCAACCCCCGCGGCGTGCGGCGATGGCTGCAGACGGTGAAGCGGCCGATCCTCGGATCCGATGGCCAGGCCGACCAGGTCCTGGGCGTCGCCCTGGACATCACGGCCCGCAAGGAGGCCGAAGAGGGCCTCCGGGACGCCGCGGCGCTCAGCCGCGAGATCGTCTCGAGCGCCGCCGACGGAATCTTCGTCTGCGACGCCGGCCTCCGCTACAAGGTCTGGAACCGCGCGATGGAGGAGATGACGGGCGTCCCGGAACGCGACGTCCTCGGCAAGGGCGCGACGGAGGTCTTCCCGGAGCTCCACGAGCAGGGCGTCGTCCGCCTGCTGGAGCAGGCCCTCGGGGGCCAGATCGTCGACACGGCCGACGCGCGGTTCGAACCACCGTCCGACCGGCGCACCCGGTGGCTGTCCCGCAAGTATCGCCCCCTGCGCAACGCCAAGGGGGAGATCGTGGGAGTCGTGGGCGTGGTTCGCGACGTCTCGGATCGCCGGCGCGGGTGACGGCGTGCGCCCCCGCTTCTAGCCGAGGGCGAGGATCGCGACCGTGGCCGCGCTGACCGCGGCGAAAGCCGGGAGCACCCGGCGGGCCATCCCCCGGCCGCCGAGGGAGGCCGCGAGCGTTCCCTTCACGAGCGTGTTCGACAGCGAGGCCAGAAGGAACGAGCCGCCGGCCGCCTCCACCGAAGCCAGCCCCTGCTGCCGCAGCCGCGCGGCGGCGAGCGCCACCGAGTCGACGTCGACGAGGCCGCCGAGGGCACCCGCCGCCCACAGGCCACGCGAGCCCAGCTCCGCCTGGGCCGCGCGCGCCATGAGCAGGATCGCGGCGAACAGCAGGCCGAGGCCCACGGCCCGGCCCAGCTCGGCCGGGTTCCCGAGCGCCAGCGCCTCCGATCCCTCGTCCGGCTGCGACCGCATCTGAGCCGCGGCGAAGACGGCACAGATCGCAAACAGCGTGAGGAGGCGCGGTGCGAGGTACAGCCCCAGCGCCGGATCGAAGAGGCCGGTGAACAGAAGGCCGCGTAGATAGAGGACCGTGCACGCCAGCAGGATGCCCGCGGCGAGGGGACGCTCGATGGCGGGAAGCGCTCGAGCCTTCCGCGAGAACGAGAGCGTCACGGCCGTCGAGCTGACGAGGCCGCCGAGCAGGCCAGCCAGGGGCCACCCGCTCCGGCTGCCGAGAACGCGCACCAACAGATAGCCGAGTACGCTCACGCCCGAAACGGTCACGACGACGATCCCGACGTGACGGGGCACGATGGCTTCGTAGGGACCGAACCCGCGATTCGGGAGAAGGGGGACGAGGACCACGGCCACGACGCCGAACGTGAGGATCGAGACGATCTCGGGCTCGGTCACGCTTCCCGCGATCTTGTGGAGCGGGGCCTTCAGGGTGAGGAGCAGCGTCACGACTACGGCGAGGGACGCGGCCAATGGCGCCTCCCCCCACGCCACCAGGGCGCCGAGGAGCGGTGCGACGATCGCCACGACCTCGGTCGTGGCGCCGGGATGGCGATCGGAGGTGCGGAAGTAGGAGCCGACAGCGAGGGCGCCCACGGCGAGGATCGTGGCCGGCAGGGCGAAAGGGATCCCCTTCCCCGCCGCCAGCGCCGCCAGATAGCCTCCCAGGGAGAGGATCGGAAACGTCCGGATGCCGGCGAAGAGCCCCTCGTCCTCACGCTGCGAGCGCTGGCGCTCGAGCCCGAGAAGGAGGCCCACGAGGAGCGCGACGAGCGCCTGGCCGAGGGGCGTGTCGATCACGTACGAAAGCCTAACACCTGCACAGGCCGTGTCCACCGCCGCCGCTTGCCGCGGCGATCGGTCTGCGCTACGGTCCCCCCGTGACCGAGCAGCTCCTCTCCCTCGAAGGACGCGTGGCGGTGGTGACCGGGGCCGGCCGGGGCATAGGCGCCGCCACCGCGTATGCCTTCGCCCGCCACGGCGCCCACGTGGCCCTCGTGGACAAGGACGGCGCCGGCGTCGCCGAGACGGCCAAGACCATCGGCCTCGCGGGAGGCGAAGCGCTTCCCTTCACCACGGACATCACCGACTCGTTCGCGATCGAGCGCCTCATGGACCGGATCGTGGAGGATTGGGGACAGGTGGACGTCCTCGTGAACAACGCCGGCATCGTGAGAGACGCGGTCCTCGCCGACATGACCGACGAGGACTGGCAGGAGACCCTCGACATCAACCTCCGCGGCGCCATGGTCTGTACCCGTGCCGCCGTCCCCCACATGACAGCCCGGGGCAGCGGCCGCATCCTCTCGGCGGCGTCGGTGGTCCCGCGGAAGGGAAACTACGGCCAGACCGCCTACGCCGCCAGTAAGGGCGGAATCATAGCCATGACACGGACCTGGGCGAGGGAGCTGGGGCCCAAGGGAGTCACCGCCAACGCCGTCGCCCCCGGCTTCATCGACACGGAGATGGTGAAGGCTGTGCCGAAGAAGGTGGTAGCCAAGATCCTGGCCGGACTCCCGGCCGGACGGCTCGGAACCGCCGAGGAGGTGGCCGCGGTCTACCTGTTCCTCGCCTCGGACCTGGCGTCGTTCATCAACGGCGCCGTCATCGGGGTGGACGGCGGACTGCTTCTCTAGGTCACGCCTTCGAGCCCATCGGAACGGGCTCCACCGTCAGGCGCTCGCGGTTGGCGCTCCCCGGGAGGTGAGCCACGACCACAGTGCCGCAGTCGCACGGGAACTCCAGCGCGAACTGCGTCTCGTTGGAAGGGTTCGCGGCGGCTCCCTTGACGGCCCACATCCGCCCGCACCGCCGGCACTCGCACTCGCGCACAAACTCCATATCTTCCGAGTATATCCGCCTTGCGCGAAACCTCGGCGCTGTTGTATTCTCTTTCCCTTCCTGTTGGCCCGCTAGCTCAATTGGTAGAGCAAGAGACTCTTAATCTCTGGGTTCATGGTTCGAGTCCATGGCGGGTCACCAACCTAGGGGAACACGGTCTCACCGCCTTCTCCCACCGGTCTCCGGGGCCTGCAGCCTCAGCTCTTGATGCGTCTCGCAACCGTCCCTCGGAGTGCCCAAGTCTTCAGCCGAACTTCAGAACCCGTTCAGCCGCGCCGCAGATATACTCCGCCGGTCATCGGTCACACGACTCTCCCCGAGAGAAGAGGCGGTGCGCCATTTCGTTGCTGGAGCTGACGACCAATCTGCCGGCCATCGCGTTTCTCGTCGCCCTTTTGGCGTTGGGGATGCGGTATGCCGTTCGCGACCGCCGGCAGCCCAACCGAATCGAGGCCCAACGCAACTCGCTCGGGACCCAAAGACTGACCTCTGAAGAAGCGACAAAGGAGGCGGCAGAAACGACCACGCGGGAGCGGGAAGCCGAGCACCCTGACGGCTTGCCATGGCTCACCCATCTGGGCTCGATGAGCTCGTACCTGCTGGCCGTCGGCGGGTCTGCTCTCCTCTTCTTCGGTCCCCCAGCCCTCAGGCGACACTTTTGGCCGTGGTGGGTGCCCGTGTTCCTGCTCCTCCTGGTCCCGCGAGAGGGGACGGTCGGGCGGGTAATGATGAAGGTCGTGGGTCTGGTAGTTCTCGCCGTGCTGGCATGGAGCGCGTGGGAGTTCCTGGATCGTCCGCACCCTTCAACAGCAACAGGGACGGCGAGCGCCTCGATCGCGGTTGCGCGATGCTGGACGACCTCTATCGCTCCTTCGACCGGTTGCTTCGGCCGGTCTCGCCGACAGAGTAAGGGAGGCCTTTTGTGAGAATACCGAGTTGGCGTTGCGCGCCGCTGGCGTTGGCGCTGGCGACCTCGCCCGCCCTGCTTGCTGCGGGTCCGGTGGATTCAGCGACCTGGGAGGCCGTGGACAAGATCCTGGGGCGTCCTGGCAAGGTGTTTCCAGGGGACGTCCACAAGTACGGCTGGCCCCGAGCCGACCTTCACGTCGTTGCCGGCGGAGTCCCGATCGAGCCAACCCTGGCGCTGGGTTCGTGGGGGGGCTTCGTCAAGACGAGCACCGAAGGCCATCTGATGACCATGGGCGATCTGGTCCTGCTCCCGGATGAGGTGAACCCGGTCGTTCGCGCGCTTCAGGCGGGGGGACTCGACGTCCTGGCCATCCACAATCACCTGATCGGCGAGTCGCCCCAGGTGATCTACGTCCACTTCGGGGGGCATGGTCCGGCAGAGCAGGTCGCGAAGGCGCTACGAAGCGCCCTCGACACGACGAAAACGCCTCTCGTCGCTGCTCCCACGGCCCCCCTGGCACCTCCCTCCTCGGCGGAGGCGGCCGCGCTCGACACGGTCCAGGCGGTCCTCGGTCGAAAGGGCTCGATGGCCGGTCGCGTTCTTCAGGTCGGAGTGCCCCGTGCGGCGAAGATCGAAGAAGACGGCATGGAGGTCCCGCCGAGCCTCGGCATGGCGACCGCGCTGAACTTCCAGTTCGTGGAGGGACGCGTCGCTACGACCGGTGACTTCGTGCTCACGGGCGACGAGGTGAACTCGGTCATTCGGGAGCTGGAGTCGCACGGGATCCAGGTCACGGCTGTCCACTCCCACATGCTCCGGGAGACGCCACGCCTCTTCTTCATGCACTTCTGGGGCCTGGACGAGCCCGCGAAGATCGCCGAAGGCCTCAAAGCCGCGCTCGGCAAGACCGCCGTTCAGCGCGCGGAATCCGCGCCCCACTGAGGAAGGCTCCCGTCGCGCTCGATGTTGAAGAAGAAGGTCTGGAACAGGCGTGAGTTGGAGACGTTCGATCCCCAGCCGTCGTGGGCCAGGTGGAAGACGCTGCCCTGGAACAAGACGAGGCGGTTGTAGACGTTCTCGATCTCGAGAACCAAGTCAAAGTCCGTTGGAGCCCGTTGATACTCGGATTCGAGGGTCCAGCACCTGCCCGTTCGTCGATCCATCCAGATCGAGGTGCCCGCCCAGCGCGGCGCCTTGGGTGACAGGTAGACCAATCCGGACCACCCACCGGGGCGCACGTCTTCGTCGCGCCCCACGTGATTGTGAATCGCCGAGCCATACCCGCGGAAATAGCCTCCGGGACGTGCACGACCTCTACGGCGGTGCGACTGGCTCGCGGGGCTCCAAGCCGAGCATGAGTACAAGGGGAAGTAGCAGCAGGGCGCGAGAATCAGAGTTCGAGCACGAGGCGCAGGCCGTCTTCCACCTGTTTCAGGAGTCGTCCCGGCAAAGCTCCCGCCTTCTCGATGAGCCTCCGCCGGTCCACAACGGTGAGTTGCGAGACGTTCGCCACGGACGGCTTCGGAAGGCCGGTATCGCGCGGACGGCACAAGACGTTGCCCGGCGCCGATGCCAGGGCGACGCTTCTCGTGAGCGGGATCAGGAGAACCGTCGCAATCGAGCTCCGATTGAACGCGTCGGCCTGAATGAGAAGCGCTGGCCGCCGGTAGGCCGGCTCCGATCCAAATGGCTGCCCGAAATCCGTCCACCAGATCTCCCCGCGGCGGGCTACCACTTCTCCCGCCTCAGGATCTCGAGTGAGAGCGCTTCAGCGGCTGGATCGAGTTTCGGCGAACTCCTTGCATAGACCTCGTTGAGCCGCTCCGTGACGTCTTCGCCGGACCGCTCTCGCACGTACGCCTCGAGGGCATGAGCGTAGAACTGGCTGCGAGCCACCCGCATGCGGCGGGAGATTCGCTCCGCCTCACGAAAAATCGGATCGGGTATGGAAACAGCTACCTTCATGGTTCGAGTATAACTCCGACATACCACGCGTCAAGGGATGGAACGGCGCTCGATTGCCCTCCTACCGCGCGCGCTGAACCTGCCGGTCGCGGTTGACCGTGACCTTGCGGCCGCGGATGCGGGTCTTGCGGAGGGCGGCGATGATGTCGTCGGCGCGGTCCTTCGGCACCTCTACGATCGAGAACGCGTCGGCGATCTCGATCGAGCCCAAGGTCTTCGACTGGATGCCCGCCTCCCCCGTGATGGCCCCCACGAGGTCTCCGGGGCCGATCCCGGCCTGGCGGCCGGCGCTGACGAAGAGGCGAGTCATCGGCCCCGAGGGCTTGCGGGCGGCGTAGGCGGCGCCGCCCTTCCCGCCTCGAGCCGGCTTGCGGTCGGCCGCTCGGCTCTCGCCGACCGAGACGGTCGGGATCTCCTTCTCGTCGGTCGCGCCGCTCCCTTCCGCTTCGAGGGCCATCTTCACCGCGGCCGACGCGATCCGCATGAGGTCGAACTCCCCCGCCAACGACTCCACCACGACCCGCACGTCGTCGGCGTCCCCCGCGAGCAGGCGTTCCCGAAGCGAGGCCTGCATCACGTCCAGGCGGCGGGAGCGGAGATCGGCCACCGTGGGCACCGACGCGATCTCGATCGGCTGCTTGGTGAAGGCCTCGATGTTGCGCAGGAAGCGGTGCTCGCGCGGCTCGGCCAGCGTGATGGCGACGCCCGTGCGGCCGATCCGCCCCGTGCGGCCGATCCGGTGCACGTAGTCCTCGGGAGCGGAGGGGACGTCGTAGTTGACCACGTGGGACAGGTGGTCGATGTCGAGGCCGCGCGCCGCCACGTCGGTGGCCACCAGCAGGTCCACCTTCGAGGCGCGGAAGAGGCCCATGACGCGGTCGCGCTGCGGCTGGGCCATGCCCCCGTGAAGGGCCTCCGCCCGGTAGCCGTGGGCGCTCAGGGTCTCGACCAGCTGGTCCACCTCGAGCCGCGTGCGGCAGAACACGAGGGCCGAGGTCGGGTTCTCCATGTCCAGCACTCGCCCCAGCGCCAGCGGCTTGTGGGCGCGAGGGACGATGAAGGCGACCTGGCGGACCTGCGGCAGCTTGCCCGGCCGCCGGCTTCTCGCGCGCGATGGTGAGCCGGGCCGGGTTCCGCAGGTGCCGCTGAGCGATGGCGGCGATGCGGGGCGGCATCGTGGCCGAGAAGAGCACCGTCTGCCGCTCGCGCGGCGTCGCCGTGAGGATCGCCTCCAAGTCCTCGGCGAAGCCCATGTCGAGCATCTCGTCGGCCTCGTCCAGCACGACGACGCGGACGGCGTCGAGCTTCAGCGTGCGGCGCCCGATGTGATCCAGGGCTCGCCCCGGCGTCGCCACGACGACCTCGGCGCCGCGCTTCAAGGCGCGGATCTGCTGGTCCATGGCCGCGCCGCCGTAGAGCGGGACGACGCTGAGGCGGACGCCCTTCGCGTACTTGTGGACCGCCTCGGCGACCTGCATGGCCAGCTCGCGCGTGGGGACGAGCACGAGGCCACTCGTGCGCCCCCGCTCCTGGCCGTCCTCGGCAATCCGCTGGAGCATCGGCAACGCGAAGGCCGCCGTCTTGCCGGTGCCCGTCGCCGCCTGGCCGAGCACGTCGCGACCCGACAGGAGGACGGGGATCGCCTCGCGCTGGACCGGAGTCGGCTCTTCGTACCCGAGGGCGCTCACAGCCGCCACGAGGTCGGGAACAAGACCGAGCGAGGCGAAGTCGGCAGGTTGTGGCTCTGGAGTCCGCGTCGTCATGTGCTGTCATGGTACCGCGACTCACCGGGCGGCAGCGTACAATCTCCCCCACCCGTCGAGTGTTGAGGTAGTGCGATGACCCTCGCCGCCGGAACGCGTCTTGGGCCCTACGAGATTCAGGCGCCGCTCGGCGCCGGCGGCATGGGCGAGGTCTATCGCGCCACGGACACGCGCCTCGGCCGCGACGTGGCCGTCAAGGTTCTGCCCGCGTCCGTGGCCGGGGACGCCGAACGGCAGCGCCGGTTCGAGCGGGAGGCGCGGGCCACCAGCGCGCTCGACCATCCGCACGTCCTTTCCATCCACGACGTGGGGACGCAGGACGGGACGCCCTACGTGGTTACGGAGCTGCTGGAGGGGACCACCCTCCGGGAGCGGCTGGGCACACCCCTGCCCGCGAGGCGCGCCGTGGAATACGCCCTTCAGATCGCCCAGGGCATGGCCGCGGCCCACGAGAAGGGGATCATCCACCGCGACCTCAAGCCCGAGAACGTGTTCGTCACCAGGGATGGCCGGATCAAGATCCTCGACTTCGGCCTGGCGAAGCTCACCCAGCCGTCGTTCGGCGGCGGGTCGGAGACTGACGGCTCAACTATGACGCGCGGTACAGACCCCGGCACGGTTCTGGGGACGGCCGGCTACATGTCGCCGGAGCAGGTGCGAGGTCAGGCTACCGATCATCGCTCCGACATCTTCGCCTTCGGCGCGATTCTGTACGAGACGCTGGTGGGCCGGCGGGCCTTCAAGGGGGACACCGCGGCCGACACCATGACGGCGATCCTGAAGGAGGAGCCTCCCGAGATCTCGACGACCCAGCCCGACGTGCCCCTCGGCCTCGATCGAATCGTGCGTCACTGCCTCGAAAAGGACGCGGAGGCCCGCTTCCAGTCGGCGCGCGACCTGGCCTTCGACCTGGAGGCGATGTCGGTCACCTCTGCCGAGCGCGTCCCCCGTGTGGAGATCGGCTGGGGACCTGGAATCAGGAAGGGCCTGGCGGCGCTCGCGTTGATCGCTGTTGGCATTGCGGCGGGAATCGTGGCGGAGAAGCGACTGGCGCCCTCTGGTTACGGATCCGGCGCCGAGTCGCTCCCTACGTTTCATCGCCTGACGTACCGTCGCGGCACGATCCGCTCGGCGCGCTTTGCTCCCGATGGCCAGACGATCGTCTACGGCGCGGCCTGGGAGGGTCAGCCGATCCGGCTCTTCCTGACGCGCGTACAGGGCTCCGAATCGACACCGATCGCGCTGCCCGATGCCGACATCCTTTCTATTTCCTCCTCCGGCGAGATGGCTCTGTCGCTCAGCCGCACCTTCGATCTGATGCTGAGCCAGGGGACCCTGGCCCGAGCGCAGCTGCTCGGGGGCACGCCCCGCGAGGTTCTAGAGAACGTGAGAGAGGCGGAATGGACGCCGGACGGATCCGCCCTCGCCGTTGTGCGGCGGGTGGGGGCGCTGGAACGCCTCGAGTATCCGGTGGACCACGTCCTCTACGAGACGGGCGGCTACATCAGTCACCCGCGCTTCTCCCGCCAGGGCGACCGGATCGCATTCCTCGATCATCCCGTCTGGGACGACGACCGTGGGTGGGTGTCGATCACCGATCTCACGGGCCACAAGACCCGTTTGACGCAGGAATACTCGAGTGCCGAGGGCCTGGCCTGGTCGCGCGGCGGCGAGGATCTCTGGTTCTCGGCCACGAAGGCTGGCGAGGCCAATGCCCTGCGGAGCGTGTCCCTCGCCGGACGGGAGAGCGTAGTCTGGCGTGGTCCCGGCAGTCTTCGGCTCCTGGACGTGGCGCGGGATGGTCGTGCTCTGGTGAGCGAGACGGTGGAGCGCGGCGACGTCTTCGCCCTTCTGCCAGGAGAGCCCCGCGAACGGGACCTGTCGTGGCTCGGCTTCACCTGGGCCGCAGGCCTCTCGGCCGACGGCAAACAGGTTCTTCTCACCAACGCCGACGAGCCCAGCGGCCACGACTATGCGGTCTACTTGCGCAAGACGGACGGCTCGCCGGCGGTGCGCCTCGGTGAGGGCTTCGGGCAAGGGCTATCGCCGGATGGCAAGTGGGCCCTCGCGATCGTCCGCAGCGTCCCGAGCGCCCTCGTACTGCTCCCGACCGGTCCAGGCCCGGCTCGAACGCTCCCGAACAACGGGATCGAGCAGGATTCGGCAATCTGGTTTCCGGATGGCCGCCGCGTACTCGTCACGGGAACGGAGGCTGGGCACGCCTTGCGGACGTACGTCGAGGAGCTGGACACCGGCACGGCGCAGCCGATCACGCCCGAAGGGTCTCTTGGCCGCGCGGTGTCTCCAGACGGCACCCGGGTCGTCGCCCAGGACAAGGCTGGCCAGGCGGTGATCTATCCGATGGACGGCGGCAAGCCGACGCCGGTGCCGGGCCTCGACCGGCACGACAGGATCCTGAGCTGGGCCTCCGATGGCGGGGCTTTCTTCGTGACCCGCGTCGGCGAGACCCCCGCCAGAATCTATCGGTTCGATCTCGCGACGGGACGGCGGGCGTCGTGGCGCGAGACGTGGCGATGGGCTCCTGGGCCCGGGTGTCACTTCGCCATGGTACGCGAGTCGGGTGCTCCCGACTCGTTCTGGAACGAGTTCCCAGGGACCCGGTGTATCCTCGTCGCCACGCCATCATGAAAAAGACCATGCTCCTCGCGGGAACCGGGCTGATCACCGCAGCGGCGCTCTTGTCCGCGGGCGTCGTCGCCCCACAGCCGGCCCCGGGCGAGCCACGGTTCACGGCCGACGGCCAGCTCCAGCGGCCCGACGACTATCGGGAATGGATCTACCTGACGTCCGGGCTCGGGATGACCTACGGCGGCGGCGTCGAGGCCGCCGCCACCGTCGTAGCGCCGGATTTCGACAACGTCTTCGTGACGCCGCGCGCCTACAAGGCCTTCCTCGAGACCGGCACGTGGCCCGACAAGACCATGCTCGCCCTGGAGGTGCGCTCCTCGGCCAGCAAGGGCTCGATCAACAAGGGCGGGCACTACCAGGAAGGAATGACGGGCCTGGAGATCCACGTCAAGGACGTGACGCGGTTCCCGGCCACGAAGTGGGCGTTCGTTTCGTTCGGGACCTCGGCCCGGACGGGGAAGGCGCTGCCTGCGAACTCGGCCTGCCAGGACTGCCACGCCAAGGACGGCGCCGTGGACCAGACGTTCGTGCAGTTCTATCCGACGCTCGTGCCCGTGGCCAAGGCCAAGGGAACGTTCAAGGCGGGCGCGAACAAGTAGAAAGGGGACGGAAGGCATGCGAACGAGACGAGACTTTCTGGCGGCGGTGGCGGCGGGCGTGGGGGCCTCGACACTCCGACCCGGACGGCTCCTGGCCGCCGATCGCCCGGAGGTCAAGATCGGGCTCAACGGCCCCGTCGGCCTCCAGCTCTGGAGCCTGCGCGAGAGCCTGCCGAAGGACCTGTCGGGAACGCTCGCCAAGGTTCGCGCCATGGGGTTCGTCGAGGTCGAGGGCGCCGGGCTCTGGGGCCAACCGCTCGCCGCTTTTCGCGCCGCCCTCGACAAGGCGGGCCTCCGCTGCCGGTCGGCCCACATGGGGATGGAGCGCCTCGAAGCCGACCTCGCGGGGACGCTGGCCGAGGCCAAGGCGCTCGGGGCCACCGACGTCGTCTGCCCTTGGATTCCCCACGACGACAAGGGCTTCATGCGCGACGACGCCCTGAAGGCGGCCGACAAGTTCAACCGCTTCGGCGAGGCCGCGAAGGCCGCGGGCCTGACCTTCGGGTACCACTGCCACGGCTACGAGATGGTGCCCGCGACCGAGGGGACGCTCTTCGACACGCTGGCCAAGGCCACCGACGCGTCGCTGGTGTCGTTCCAGATCGACACGTTCCATGCGTACCACGCAGGCGCCGATCCGGTGGCGATCATCACGAAGTACAAGGGGCGTGTGCGCTCGCTGCACCTCAAGGACGAGAAGAAGGGCTTCCCGCGCGTGGCCGGGAGCGCCGGTGCCACGCCCGACGCCGACGTGCCCGTCGGCAGCGGCCAGATCGACTTCCCGGCGGTGCTGAAGGCCGCAGTGAAGGCGGGCGTGGCGCGCTACTACGTGGAAGACGAGAGCGCCGATCCCCTCGCTCACATCCCGCAGAGCCTCGCGTTCCTGGAGAGGCTCAAGGTCTAGATCCCCTTCGGGCCGGCCGTGCGCCTGCCTTGACAGCGCCGGGCCTATTGCCTACATTGCAGGCATGGCCGTGACGAACCTCGGCGAGTTCGAAGAGGTCGTGCTGTTGGCGGTCCTGCGCCTCGAGGACGAGGCCTACGCCATTCCCATCCGGGAGGAGATCAGGCGGCGCGCCCGCCGCCGTGTCGTGCGCGGAGCGCTCTATACGGCCCTCGACCGCCTCGAGGAGAAGGGCCTGCTCTCGTCGCGCATGAGCGAGCCGCGGCCGGAGCGGGGCGGCCGCGCCCGGCGGTACTTCAAGCTGACCTCCCGCGCGATGACGGCCCTGCGCGCGTCTCGCCGCGCGAGGCTCACGATGTGGCAAGGGCTCGAGACGCTCCTCGAGGGACCATGACGGCGCCCACCGAGGGACCGCCGGCCTGGGCCGAGCGCCTGCTGGCCGCGGCCCTCCCCGAGGAATGGCGCGAGTCGGTACTGGGGGATCTGGACGAGGAGTCTGCGGCCCGGGCGGGGCGCTCCCCACGTCTCGCGCGCCTCTGGTACGCCGTCGAGGCGATGCGTCTTGCGGCTCGGTTCGCGGTCCGATCACGTGGAAAGGAGCGGCGCGCCGTCGGCGGCCGCGGGGAGAAGGACATGGTCGATCGAGCCCTCGGAGACGCCCGCCTTGCCTTGCGCGGGATGCGGAAGCGGCCGGGCTACGCGTCGCTGGCCGTCCTCACCCTTGCCGTCGGCATCGCCGCCAACGCCACCATCTTCAGCACGCTGGACGCGCTGGTGCTGCGGCCGCTCCCCTTCCCCAACGTCTCTCGTCTGGTCCGACTCTGGGAGACCGCTCCCAGCGCGGACCCATATGACCGCGAGAACGTGGCGCCGGGCAACCTCGAGGACTGGGAATCGCAGTCGGCCGGCGTCGTCGAGCATCTCGCGGCGCTCGAATGGTGGGACGCGAACATCCGGGGCCGGGACGTCGCGGAGCGGGTGCAGGGCTTCCGGGTCTCTCCCCGATTCTTCGAGACCCTGGGCGTCCAGCCCCGGGCGGGGCGCGGCTTCCTGGCCGAAGAGGGGGAGCCTGGCGGCGACCGTCGCGTGGTGTTGGGCCACGATCTGTGGCAGCGCTCCTTCGGCGGCGATCCAGGGGTCGTCGGCCGCACCGTGACCGTGGACGGCGACCCGCACGTGGTCGTGGGGATAGCACCTCCCGAGTTCCACTTTCCCGACGGGGCCGAGCTCTGGGCCCCGCTCGTGCTCCCTCCGGCCGGCACGGGATCTCGCGACCAGCACCATCTCTCCGTGATCGGCCAGCTCTGCGCGGGCCGCTCGCTCCGGGATGCCTCTGCGGCGCTCGGCCTCGTGGCCCAACGCCTCCAGAGCGATCATCCCCAGACCAACACATCGCGCGGCGTCGCGGTCGAGGGCCTCGCCAGGGGCTACGAGGACGTGAGCCTGCGCTCGCTGCTGGCTCTGTGGCAGGTCGCGGCCGGCGTCGTCCTGCTGATCGCTTGCGTCAACGTGGCGAACCTGGTGCTCGCCCGCGGGGCCGAGCGCCGACGGGAGCTGGCCTTGAGGTTCGCCCTCGGGGCGCAGCGCCGACGGATCGTGGAGCAGCTTCTCGCCGAAGGGCTGGTGACGGCCGTCCTGGCCGTCGTCGCGTCCGTGCCGCTGAGCCTCTGGGCGACGCGCGAGATGCGCGAGCACATGCCCGCCGAGGTGGCGCGTTTCCTTCCGGGCTGGGCCCACATCGGCGTCGACGGCCGCACCCTCGCGTTCTCGTTCGCCCTCGGCGTGCTGGCGACCCTGGCCTTCACCCTCGTCCCCGCCCTGAGGGCCTCGCGCCACGGCCTCGTCGAGACGCTACGCGAGGGAGGACGGAGCGCCACCGCAGGCGCCGGACGACAGCGCGGGCGCAACGTCCTCGTGGTGACCCAGGTCGCCGCGGCCCTCGGGTTGATCGTGGTGGGTGGCTTGGCGGTGAAAGCCTCGCACGCCCTCCTCTCCGGACCGCAGGGATATGACCCGGACCACCTTCTCACGCTCCAGGTGACGCTCCCCGACAGCCGCTATGGGACTCCCGACGCACGGCGCGCCTTCGTGCGGAGCGCCGAGGAGCGCCTTCTGGCAATGCCGGGCGCTCGAGCCGCCGCCTTCGCGAACGTCCTGCCGGGACGGCCGGGCAGCTTCTCCCTCCCGATCCAGATCGAGAACGAACCCGCTTTCGATCGAAGCAACCCGCCCGTCGTGGACAGCCGCATCGTTTCCAGCGGCTACTTCGAGGCACTCCGGCTGCCGGTCGTGGCCGGTCGCGCCCTGAGCGGATCCGACGACGAAAAGGCGCAGCCCGTGGCCGTCGTCAGCCGATCCCTGGCCGACCGCTATTGGCCGGGGCGCGATCCCATAGGCCGGCGGCTGCGCCTCGGCGGCGATGACTCACCCTGGACCACGGTCGTCGGGGTCGCGGGAGACGTGATCAACCAGTGGGCCTCGCGTCGGAACTATCCCACCTGCTACCGCCCCTACGCCCAGGGTCCGTCGGCCGACGTCGGCTTCGCGGTCCGCACCATCGGCGACCCCGAGTCGCTGGGCGCGGCGGCACGCCTCGCCATCGCCGCGGTGGACCCGTACCAGCCGGCGTCCAAGGTGTGGAGCATGCAGCGGAGCATCTCGGTCTCGACGATCGGCCTGCAGTACGTGGCCGTGATCCTCGCCGTGTTCGCCGGCCTGGCACTGGTCCTGGCGGTCAGCGGCGTCTATGGCGTGATGTCGTACCGCGTGAGCCTCCGGACGCTGGAGATAGGTGTGCGCGTGGCGCTCGGCGCCTCGGCGGGGGACGTGCTGCGACTCACGATGACCCAGGCGCTGCGGCTCACGGGCCTGGGCCTTCTCATTGGAGGCGGCCTCGGGCTTGCGGCGTCCAAGCAGCTGTCGTCGATTCTCCTGGGCACCGTCTCCTTCCACGCCCCGACGTTCGCGGCCGCGACGGGTCTGCTCGCCGCGACGGCGCTCCTGGCCGCCTACGTCCCGGCTCGCCGCGCCCTCGGTGTCGATCCGGCGCGAGCCCTCCGTTCGGAGTAGGCCCGCGCCGGACCTCGAGAGGACCTAGAGGGCGGGGATCCCGTACTCCGCGCGGATCTGCTCCACCGGAGCGTCCGCCACGGCAAACGGATCCCAGTGGCGGCTCAGGTCCACCTTGCAAGACGCGCCCCGCTGAGCGGCCCGGAGAACCTTCGGGACGTCGAACAGCCCCGTCTGCGGTCCGGTCGCCGGCGTGATCTTGATCCCCAGATGGAACTGGATGATGGCGAACATCACGAAGGCGAACCCGTCCTCTCGGGTGAACCCGCCCTGGAACGCGCCCTGCTGGATCTCGTCCTCGGGGCGAGTGCCGTAGCCGGCGAGCACGTGGCCGAAATCGTGGAAGACCATGCGCTCCGGAATGCCGCCCTTCTCCCCGGGGAAAGCAAATCGGTTGCTCGTGCAGTGCTCCCAGAAAGCCCGTCCAAGGGTCCCCTCGGGGAGCATGCCGAGGGACTTGTACTTCAACGCCACCTGCGGGTCCTCCCCGCCGCCCGTGAACATCGCCATCATCTTGCCGATGCCCGCGAGGCCCTCCTCTTGATACGCCTGGGTGCCGATCTTCCGGCCGGAGCCACCGGTTCCTCGATCGCTGGCCTCGAGTGAGCGTCCCCCGACAAGAGTGGCTCCAGGGAGCCACCACACACTATCGAACGGCGGTGGCGAGGGGCGGCGAAGCGGACGCGACGGGCGTGAGGGCCCGTCGTGCCACGATCGCCCGTCTCGACTCCCCCACGGCGCCGAAGAGCGAGTCCGGCCTCACGGCGACGCTCGCGGCGTCCGCGGTTCGGAGCGGCCTCGCGAGATCGCTGAAAAGGGTGTGTCCCATCGGCTCCCGGAGGGGAGGTGCCGCACGCACCGCCCCTGCAACGGCCACCTTGCGATCGCCCTCGCCGAGAACGCCTCTGGTGGGCGCATCGATCCGGGCAGCCCGTGCAGCCTGGGCGAGATAGGCGGTGGCTCCATGGCCATCCCCGGCCTCCCAGCGAAGGTAGCCGAGGAGGAACGCCGCTTCGACGCTCTTGGGGTTGGTCCTTGCGGCCGCCTCGAGCCAGGTCCGAGCTTCCTCGGTGCGGTCCTCGACGATCAGGACCTCGCCAAGGCGCAGCATGGAGCCCGTCTCCTCTCCGTTGATCTCGTGGGCGCGCCTCAGATGCCTCTCCGCCACGTCCAGGTCCAGAGGCTCCCCCGGATCGGACGAGGCCAACAGGGCGCCCAACGCGAGGTGGCCGCGCGCACTCGCCGGGTTCACATCCACCAGTCGATCGAAGGTCTGGCGCGCCTCGGCGGGACCCTTCAGGACGCGCTGGCACTGCCCGAGGTAGTAGAGGGAATCCTCGTGTCTCGGGTCGAGGCGGAGCGCTTCAAGATACAGGTCCCTGGCCCGAGCGCAGTCGCCGGCGATGCGGGCGTCCGTCGCGGCCCCGAGGCGTTGCCAGAAAAGGAGAACGCGCTGCCGCTCCTCGTTGGGCCCGGCGCCCGCTGCGGGATGTTGCGTCGCGCCCACACCCGCTCGTGGTCAGGCCGCTCAGCGCCGCTACGATCACGAGCCATCGAGGGCTCATGGCCGGGTCGTCGAGATCTCGGGGCGGCCCGCCTCCCGCAGCCGGATCGTCGAGCGGGTCGGGAGACCCTCGAACGCTTGCGCCACACCGTCGGGCCAGACGACCTCGAGCTTGTCGATCGTCTTGGCGTCTCCGAGACCGAAGAACACCTCACCCGGAGGCTCCTGGCTCAGGTAGGAGGACTGGTTCCCCACCGCGCGAATCCTCGTCCTGCCCTGCGTCGTGGCTCGCACGAGCGCGCCGACGGCATGGGTATTGCGCGGGGCGCGGAGGACGATCCGAGCCCAGGCATTCCGATTGCCGCCCTCGTTCCGCGCCAGGCGTAGCGCGCCGCCGTGCACGACATAGGCGATGTCGAGATCGCCGTCGCCGTCGTAGTCGGCGAAGCTCGCGCCGCGACCTACGTTCAGGGAGGCGAACGGGGCCCCCGCCTTCTGGCCGACTTCGTAGAAGCCCTCCTCGCCCGCGTTCCAGAACAGGAAGTTCCTCATGGGGACCAGAAGCGTCGGGTCCGACTCCTGCTGGAACGTGCTGCCGTTGATGCAGTAGAGGTCGAGGCGGCCGTCGTTGTCGTAGTCCAGGAAGCCCGTGGCCCAGCCGATCACGCTGAGGGCAATCTGGCCGAGGCCCGTGGTGTCGGCCTGATCGACGAAGCGCAGCGGCGCCTCGCGGGTGACCTTCATGTTGCGCGTCTCGTTGACGTAGAGCGCGTTCTCCTGCGCCAGCCAGTGGGTGATGAAGATGTCGAAGCGGCCCGTGTTGTCCCAGTCCCCGACGCCGAGCCCCATGGCACCCCGGTAGTCGGCCACCCACGCCGAGTCGCTGACGTCACGAAAGCGGCCGTCGCCCCGGTTCACGAACATCGCGTTGTCGGAGACGTCGTTGGCCACGTAGAGATCGGGCCAGCCGTCGCCGTCGAAGTCGGCCCATGAGGCCGAGAGCGACCGGCCGGTCAGGTTGTCGACTCCGGCCTCCTTCGCCACGTCGCGGAAGACGCCACCGTCGTTCCGAAGCAACAGGTTCCGTTCCGGCGGGTAGCTGGAGGGGTTGAGCGTGAAGGGCACGATGGACTTGAACATCTGGCTGGTCTGCTTCGCGGCCTCGGGGTCCCACCTGTACTTCACGTATCCGCAGACGTAGAGATCGAGATCGCCGTCCCGGTCGTAGTCGGCCCAGCTCGCTCCCGTCCAGAATCCCTCGTAGCGGTCGACGCCCGTCGCCTTGGACACGTCGGTGAAGTGTCCGCCGCCGTCGTTGTGGAAGAGGAGGTTCGTGCCATAGCGACTGACGAACAGGTCGAGCCTGCCGTCGCCGTCGTAGTCTCCCCACGCGGCACCCATCCCAAGGCCGCGCACGGCGAGGCCTGCCGACTCGGTCACGTCGGTGAACGTGCCGTCGCCGTTGTTGTGGAAAAGGTGCGCGTGGGCGGGCGAGCGTTCGACCTCCTCGCGGGTCAGCGTCAGCGGACCCGATTCGTTGACGACGAAGAGGTCCGGGCTCCCGTCGCCGTCGTAGTCGCCCCACGCGAGCCCCGACCCCATGTCCTCGGGAAGCTGCGAGGAGCGATGACCGTCGAAGTGGACGAAACGGAGGCCGGCCCCTTCGGCCTGGTCGGTGAAGAGCACGCCGCCGCCCTCGGCGTTGGGCGTTCCGGCGCCCGTGGCCGCCGGGAGCCTCCTGCAGCACTTTCGATCGCGCGGCGGCACCCGCGCCCGCGTCACGCTCGACCGGGATCGGTGAGGCCGCGGCGTGCCGCTCCGGGAGCGTTCGATCGAGGGAGTGCGTGATCTCGTCACTCGTCTCGAGCTCCCGGCCGGGCACGTACGCCGCCCTACGCGGCCTGAGCGCGAACACGCCGGCAGCCGCGGCCGCGAAGACCAGGAGTCCCACACCGAGCCATCGCGCGCTGCGACGCCGATAGCCGCCGGGCCGGCTTTGCGACGAGGACTTCACCGTAGAGAGGCCGTCCGTCGAGCCGCGGGTGCCTCCGACGAAGCATGCTTCGGCGACGCCGCAAGGACGTGGATGCGGGCGTCCGCCCGCGCCATCTCGGTGACCGGAGTGGTGAGGCTGGTGTTCTCGCCGAAGAGGAAGTTCAGCAGGAACTGGTCGATCTTCCGGTACATGAGGCGTGCCGTCACGGTGAGGTCGCCCGCCGGCGCGCGTGCCGCGTCCACGCTGAACGACTGCTCGCCGAGCCGCGGCCCGGGGCCCGCCCGCGCTGCCCGAGCACTGGAACGAGTACTCGGCGGTGTCCGAGAACCCGGGGAACAGGGAACGGCGATAGCGAACGCCGACCATCTCCCAGAGGTTGTGGCGGTCGATCAGGTTGCCGTACTGGTCGACCGGCTCCGCCTTGAACATGAAGGTGCCGGGCTCGATGCGATGGTGGTCGTCTCGGCGCCCCGAGGCGAAGACGACACGGCCCGACTCGTCGGTGACCGTGAGCTCCACCCAGGCCTGGATGATGTCCAGCGGGCCGGTGGGAAAGTCGTGCCCCACTTTGTTGGACGTGATGACCGCCCGCACCGTGAGAGGAACGCCCGCCGTGGCCTCCTTCGGCGCGAGCAGCTCGAGGGCGACCGCCGGGCCCTTCGACCACTTGGCGGCGATCTCCGGGATCTCGATCTCGCCCCGAAGCCACTTCACGACGAGCTTGGCCTGCTCCTCTCCGCCGGGCAGCTTCAGCATGACCGGTATCGCCTGGTTCGCCCCGAGGAAGCGGTGGCTGCGGTGCTTCCCGTCGTTGTCGCTTCGGTTGTAGTCCTGGGAGTCTCCCGCGGCCGGGTCGTGGGAGGCGACGAGGGGCATGTGGCACTCGCGGCACTCGATGGTCTTCGCGGCCTCTCCCGGGTGGTTCCAGCGGCTGTTCTTCCAGTTGTCGTACTGGTTCTGGAGCTGAACCCAGCCGACCTTGTTCACCTCCTGGTCGATGAACTGCTTGTGGCAGGCGGCGCAGTACTCGGGCGTCTTGAACAGACGCTTGGAGAGATCCGCAACGTGTTGGCGGGGGTAGGCGCGGATGAGGAAGTCCCGCGCCAGTCGAGCCGGCCGCCCCTCGCGCAGCTCGAAGAGATAGCGCGACGGCGGCGCCACGACGAAGTTGGCGTTGCCCTTCACGTCGGTCTTGCGGATGGAATGGCACGAGAGGCAGGAGACGCCTTCCTTGTAGCCGACGAGGTTGGTCAGCTCCGGCGTGAAGATGTTCTTGGTCCCCGAGAAGAGCGAGATCGGGTCGTGACAGCCCCCGCAGTACCGGGTCGACTCGGCGCCGTTCTGCTTGGCCATCTCTTCCTGGACGCGCTGGAAGGCCGGATCCATGGCCGACCAGCGGTGGGCGCTCACGCTCCACTCCTTCGCGATCTCCTCGTGACACCCAGAGGTCCCGCAGGACGAGGAGCCCGAGAGGGCTTTTGAATGGAGGGCTCGGCCCGTGGAGGTAGTGGCGAGGCTCGGCGCAAACGGCCGCTCGTGCCCGTACTTGAACGAGTAGTCCGAGGGAAACTCCATGTCGAGGCGCTCGCCGGGGTAGAGGACGAAGAGCACACCGATCGGCGCGGCCATCAGCGCGAAGGCCGACGCCGCTTTCAGGGAGACCTGCACCTGGGCGTGGCGGAGCGCCACGAGGCCCTGACGGACGGCGGCCGCACGATCCCGAAACGCGACCACGAGGACGTGAGGCAAGGCGAGGGCCAGCAGGGCGTAGGTCGACAGCAGATGGACGCGGCTCCAGCCGTAGGAGATGCGAGCGGTCCAGAGAGCCTGCGCGGTGAGCACGAGCCCCGAGGCGATGGCCACGAGAGTCGCGGTCGTCGCAAGGTACCCCATCCACTTCACGGGTCCCTCCGGCCGGCTCCAGTACGCGCGCAGGTGTTGCCACTGGTACACGAGCACCGGCAGGAAGAAGGCGAGGCCGACGCCGGTATGGACGAGAACCGCCCACTGGTTCGGCACCGAGAAGGGCAGCAGGGAGAGCGCCAGCCCGCTCACCGTCTCGAAGGCGAGCCAAGCCAGGGTCAGGGCGACGAAGCGGCGACGCCATTCCTGTTCCCGCAGGGCTCCGGCTGTCGGGTCCGCCGAAGCATCCTTATCTTCGAATCGGCTCATAGCACTCTCCGGTGACATGGGCAGTCCCTTGTCCTGGCCGCGTGGGCCCAGGCTCGGATGGCCGCGAACGCGGGGTCGCGCGGAGAGAGAGCAAGTTCGGGTCCAGGAGGGGGGCCGGCACGGGCAGATGGTCCAGGACGGCCCGGCGAGCGGATCCCTCGCGGGGCATTCAGCTGGCTTGGATGCGCGCGACCAGGGCGTCTCGCTCCTCGGCATCGAGGCACTGGTCGGTCCCCGGATAGAGAACCCGCTCCTCCTTCAGGTTGTGCTGTCCGAGCAGCCGGTGGAGGTCCGCCCGCAAGGGTAGCGCCGCCCCATCCCCCGAAAAGGCACGCCCGATGGCGTCGACGATCCGCTCGATCTCCCGGTGTTCGTCGCGCATGACGGCTGTCGGACCGTTGGCCGGCGAGAGGCCGGCCCTCCCTTCGAAAGCCGGGAAGAGGATCTCCTCCTCGAACCGGATGTGACGCGTCAGGCCCAGCGTGAACTCGCGCCAACGCGCCTGGGCCCTTTCCGCCTCGCCGCGGGCGAAGAACTCGAAGGCCTCCTGCCCGAGGGAGTCGAGTCGATCGTGATCCCACGCGAGCGCCTCCATGACCTCCCGCCGCGCTCCGCGCTCCGCGGCCCGACGCGAGATCTCGGTTCGGTAGCTCGCCGGGCTCGCTTCGAGAGGAGACCAGTCGAAGAGCCCCTTCCTGTCGGACTGCAGCCGGCGCAGAAGCTCGCGCGGCTCGTGGGGTGACACGACGACGAGGGACTCGCCGGGGGCGAGCGCATCGAACGCGTCGAGGATCGACCGGCAGCAAGTCGGGTCGTGAAGTTGGCGGACGTCGATGAGTCGCGCGGCTGTCATCACCATCGGAATCTCCTCATTCGACGATCCTCGTGCCACGGATCCGCGTTCGGTATGACAGCGGTCATGCCCGCTCCGTGCGCACGACTTTCTGGCCAGGCCCGACCGGGACGCGAGCGTTGCGCCAAGCGACCTGAGAGCAGGGTGGCGACCGCGAATCCTGCGCGGCATCGGCATTGCGATCCACCGAACCATGCTCACGAGGCGATTGAGCGGTCTCCCACAAATGAGCGCTCTCTCATGACAGCGGTCATACCGCCGATGGTGAGGCCGCCCGAGCATGAGGGCGTGAGCAGGGTCCAGATTCGCCTCCCCGATCTCGAGCACTGGAAGGCCCAGGTCAAGTGCCAGTCGGGCTGCCCCGTGGCCACCGACGCCGGCCGCTACGTCCAGCTCATCGCCGAGGGGCGCGAGGAGGACGCCTTCCTCGTCGCCCGGGCCCCGAACCCGTTCGCCTCGGTGTGCGGCCGCGTCTGCGCCGCGCCCTGCGAGGACGCCTGCCGGCGCGGGGCGATCGACGCTCCCATCGCCATCCGGGCGCTGAAGCGCTACGTCACCGAGCGCTACGGCGTCGAGTCGGTACGCCCCAACACCCAGGACCGCCTCCGGGAGCACGGGGTGGCCGAGGGGAACCGCTACGCCGGCCATCTCCCCATCCATCCGAGCTCCTACGCGGCCGGCGTCCAAGCCACGGGGGCGCAAGGTCGCGGTCGTCGGCGCGGGACCCGCGGGGATGTCGGCGGCCCACGACCTGGCGCTTCTCGGCTACGACGTCACCGTCTTCGAGGCGGCGGCGGAGCCGGGCGGGATGATGCGCTTCGGGATCCCGGAGTACCGGCTCCCCCGCACCCTCATCCGCGCCGAGATCGACAAGATCCTCTCGCTCGGCGTCACCCTGAAGCTCGGCACGCCCCTGTCGGCGTCCTTCGGCCTCGCCGAGCTGCGGCAGCGAGGGCTTCGAGGCGGTCTTCCTCTCGGTCGGCGTGACGAAGGGGCGCGAGCTCGACGTGCCGGGCGTCGAGCTCGACGGCGTCGTCAAGGCCGTCGACTACCTCCTCAACGTCAACCAGGGCTACCGCATCGACCTCGGCCGCCACGTGGTGGTCATCGGCGGCGGCTTCGTGGCCTTCGACGCCGCGCGCACCGCGCTGCGCCTCGGCCGGGACGACGAGCCCGGCCTCGAGGCCCTCGCCTCCGAGGCCGACGCCCGCGCGAAGGAGGCCCTCGACTCCGCCCGCGCCGCGCTCCGCGGCGGCGCCACCGAGGTGACGATCGTCTCCCTCGAGCGCTTCGACGAGATGCCGGTCGCTCCGGACGCACCCAGGGGCACGAGGAGTTCGAGGAGACGAAGCGCGAGGGCGTCGCCTTCCTGCCGCGGCGCGGGCCGAAGCGCTTCGTCGGAAACGGCGGCTCGCCGCCGTCGAGCTGCGCGGCGTCGTATCGGTCTTCGATGCGAACGGCCGCTTCGCCCCGGCCTACGACGACGAGGACGTGGTCACCCTCGAGGCCGACGCCTGCATCCTGGCCATCGGCCAGAAGCCGGACCTGTCGTTCCTGAAGCCCGCGGACGGCGTCGCGCTTGACCCGGGGCGGCACGATCCGGGTCGACCCGGACGACCCTGGCCACGTCCGCCCCCGGGGTCTTCGCCGGCGGCGACGTGGCCTTCGGGCCGCGCAACCTCATCGAGGCGGTGGCCAACGGCAAGCGCGCCGCGCGCTCCATCCACGAGTTCCTGGCCAAGGACCGGGCGCAGCATCGAACGGATCCTCGAGATCGAGAAGATTCCGACGCGGGACTACCGGATGGTGGCGGGCTTCGAGGTCCTCGACCGCGAGGCCCCGCCCACCCTCGAGCTGGGCCGCCGCACCGGCATCGCCGAGGTCGAGACCGGCTACGGCAGCCGCGAGGCGTGGCCCCAGGCCGCGCGCTGCCTCGTCTGCCACGTGCAGACCATCTACGACCCCGAGAAGTGCGTGCTGTGCAGCCGCTGCGTCGACGTCTGCCCGGAGTACTGCCTGGCCATCGTGCCCTTCGAGGAGCTCGACCTTCCCGAGGACGAGAAGGCGCGAGCTCGCGGCGCGGGCCGAGGCGAACGGCCTGCCCCTCTCCGCGATGATCAAGGACGACGACCGCTGCATCCGCTGCGGCCTCTGCGCCGTCCGCTGCCCCACCGACGCCATGACCATGGAGAAGTTCCAGATCACCGAGAGGTACGCGCAGGCCGGTCGCTGGACTCCCCTGCCCGACGTGAGGGGATGGCGGAGGACAAGAATGACTCGCCGCGATTTCCTGATGAAGCTGGGGCTCGGCGCCGGCGTGGCCGGCCTCGCCACCCAGGGCGCGGCCTCGCTGCGCTCCCTCGTCCCCAACGTCTCCTACGACGCGCCCACCACGGTGAAGGTCGGGATGCCCCCGAGTTCCCCGACGGCCTCAAGTTCCTCCCCGACCAGCGGCTCTTCGTCTTCCGCCAGGGCAAGATCTTCCACGCCATCTCCGCGGTCTGCACGCATCTCGGCTGCACGGTTCGCGCCGAGGCCCTGTCCCAGCCCGAGGAGCAGGACGGTGGGCGGCGCGCCGCTCCGGCTGACCCATCGCTTCCTCTGCCCCTGCCACGGGTCGAAGTACGGCGGCGACGGCAGCAACGTGTCGGGCCCGGCGCCGCGGCCCCTCGCCTGGTACCACCTCGCGGTCGCCACCGACGACGGGCAGCTCGTCGTGGATCTGGCGCGCGAGGTCGGCGCGCGACTTCCGCCTCACGGTCGCCTGAGGAGAGACATGAGCACTCCCGCGAAGCCGCTCGCCGCCGCACCGACAGCCCCCGGCGTCCACCCGAAGGCGCTCTGGAGCCTCGCCCCGCGCTCGGACCGCGAGTCGGGCGACGCGGTCGTCTCGAACTTCCTGCTCCACTGGTTCCCGGCCAAGGTCTTCAAGCCGTCGCTCGACTGGACCTACTCCTTCTGGCTCGGCACCATCACGTCGGCGCTGCTGCCTGCTGCTGTCCTCTCGGGCCTGCCCCTCCTCTTCCTCTACGTGCCTTCGGTGGAGCGGGCCTACGCGCTCGGTGAAGGACATCGAGTACGTCGTCACCTTCGGCTCGTGGATCCGCTCGGTCCACCGGCTCTCGGCCCACCTGATGGTGGCGGCGGTCTTCCTCCACCTCGTCCGGGTCTTCCTGACCGGCGCCTACAAGAACGGGACCGGGCGCGGACAGCGCCGGCGAGTGGAACTGGGTGATCGGCGTCGCGATGCTGCTCGCGACGCTCTTCCTCTCGTTCACCGGCTACCTGCTGCCCTGGGACCAGCTCGCCTACTGGGCGGTGACCGTCGGGCACCAACATCGCGTCGTCGATCCCCTTCGCGGGACCCGCGATCCGCGAGCTGCTGATCGGCGGCCGCACCATCGAGCAGCCGACCCTCATCCGCTTCTACGTGCTGCACATCCTCGTCCTGCCCGGCGGCTCTCGGCGCCTTCTTCGCGTACCACATGTGGCGGGTGCGCAAGGACGGCGGCCTCGCCCGCGCCGACCGCGCGGCCCTGCTCCGCGAGAAGGCCGAGGAGCCACCGGCCAAGACCAAGACCTACACCCTGCTCGGCGTGGCCCGCGGCACCGCGCCCGCCATCCGCGTCCACGACCCTCGAGGCGCCGGACCTGATGGTGAACGCGGTCCCCGACCTCACGCGCCGGGCCGCCACGGCCGTCCTCGGCACGATCGCCGTCATCAGCATCCTCTCCACCCTCGTCCGCTCCCCGCTCGAGGAGGCCGCCAACGCCCTCGTGACCCCCAACCCGGCCAAGGCGCCCTGGTACTTCCTCTGGCTGCAGGAGATCGTCACCGACACCACCTTCCACATCGGCTCCTTCACGGTGAACGGCGCCTTCCTCGGCGGCGTCCTCCTGCCCGGCCTCCTGGTCGGCGCTCCTGACCGCTCTGGCCCTGGCTCGACCGGAGCCCCGCCGGCGGCCACCGGGGTCTGGTTCGCCCGGACCCGTCGCGGCCAGAACCTCGTCTTCCTCGCCCTCTGCCTCGTCGTCGTGCTCTTCACCCTCGTCGGCACCTTCTGCCGCGGCCCCTACTGGCACTTCTACTGGCCGTGGGAGACCTGGCCCGAGATCCCCACGAGGATCTGACCATGGAGAAGCGCACCGACTCGCCCTACCCGCGCGCTCGACCGGCCCGTGCTCGCCGTCATCGGCGTGCTCCTCGTGGTCTCGACCGTGCTCTTCGCGCGCAACGACCGCGAGCACGAGTGGCGCTACTACCAGGCGCAGTTCCGGCAGCCCGGTGGCCGAGAAGTTCGGGGCCGACAAGGCGAAGACCGTGCCCATCGGCATGCAGCAGATCTGGGTCCCGGCCCTCGGCCGCGCCGACCGCTGCGTCACCTGCCACCAGGCCACGAGCTGGAAGGGCTTCGAGACCGCCGACGAGCCCTTCCGGACCCACCCGGCGGAGATCCTGAAGACCCATCCCGCCCGAGAAGTTCGGCTGCACCGCCTGCCACGGCGGCCAGGGCTGGGCCGTCGACACGGAGCCCGCCCACGGCCCGGTCGAGCACTGGGAGGAGCCGCGTGCTCGGCAAGCCGCATGGGCGAGGCCTACTCGATCGTCGACAACAAGAACGGCGCTCATGCAGATGAACTGCAACGTCTGCCACCGCTACGACCGCGAGACGAAGGGCGCCGACTTCATCAACCTCGGCAAGAAGCTGGTGCAGCGAGAAGGGCTGCCGCGCCTGCCACGTGATCAACGGCCGCGGCGGCACGATCGGCCCCGACCTCACCTACGTCGGCGACAAGGCGCCCGAGCAGTACGAGTACGGCCGGCTCTCCGGGCAGAAGACCTCCTTCGCCTGGCACGTGGCCCACCTCAAGGACCCGCGGGCCCTCGTCCAGGACACCGTCATGCCGAACTTCCACCTCACCACGAAGGAGGCGCAGGCCCTGGCCATGCTGGTGCTGTCCTGGCGCAAGGCGCCGGTCCCCGCCGAGTTCGTGGCCGGCGTGCCGCGGACCGACCCGCAGACCGCCGAGGAGAAGGCCGACGGAGCTGCAGATGAAGGAAGGCCCGGGGGCCTGGTTCGTGAAGACCGGCTGCTTCGTCTGCCACTCGATCTCGGCGCTCGGCGTGAAGAGCCCGGCCCAGATCGGACCCGACCTCTCGACCGCGGTCGAGGACACGCAGTCGCGGTTCGGCCGCACCGTCGACGACTTCCTGCGCGAGCCGACCGGGACCATGGCGGTGGTGCTGTCGCGGCAGATCGTCCTCACCCCGGAGGAGAAGGCGGTGGCGGTCGAGAAGCTCCGCGAGGCCTTCGCGGAGCACCAGAAGCAGAAGGCCGAAGCGGAGAAGAAGGGCGGCGGCGTCCGCGCGGCGGCGCAGCACTGAGGAATGGCGCGACATGAAAAGGAGAATGTCATGAGAAAGAAGGCCCGGATCCTCTGGAGCGCCGTCGGCCTCGTCGCCCTGGGCCTGCTCGCGGGCCACTGCGCCCCGAGCGCGCCCAAGGGGGCGAAGAAGGCCGGCGGGCGCGGTGTCGGACGTGGCGGTCGCAGCCCAGAAGACCTACGTCGCCCCCGGCGACCTCGACGAGTACTACCTGTTCTCGTCGGGCGGCCACTCGGGGCAGGTCTACGTGTACGGCGTGCCCTCGATGCGCCACCTCTCCACGATCCCCGTCTTCACGCCCTACCCGGCCACCGGCTACGGCTTCGACGACGACACGCAAGACGATGCTCGGCGACCTCACCTGGGGCGACGTCCACCATCCCGCCCTCTCCGAGACGAAGGGCGACTACGACGGCCGCTGGCTCTTCGTGAACGACATGAACGGCCGCGTGGCCCGCATCGACCTGCGCGACTTCAAGACCAAGCAGATCCTCGGGCCCGATCCCCAACGTCTCCGGGAACCACGCCTCGGCCTTCGTCACGCCCAACACCGAGTACTCGATGATGGCCTCGCGCTTCTCGATCCCGATCCCCAAGGGCACGGTGGCGCCCATCGACAAGTACGCCACCGACTACAAGGGCGTCGTGGCCGGCATCAAGATCGACCCGAAGATCGGGCGAGATGTCGCTGGGCTGGCAGATCCTGATGCCGCCCTTCGACTACGACCTCGGCGACGCCGGCAAGGGGGCCTCGGACGGCTGGATGTTCTGGACCTCGCTACAACACCGAGCGCGCCACCGGCAAGCTCGAGGTCACCGCCAGCCAGCGCGACCGCGACTACATCGCCGCCGATCGACTGGAGGGCCGCCGAGAAGGCGGCCGCCGAGGGCAAGGGCGACATGATCGGCGGCGTCAAGGTGCTCGACCCGAAGAAGGTCCCGGGGATCGTGTACTTCATGCCCTGCGGCAAGTCGCCCCACGGCGTCGACGTCACGCCCGACGGCAAGTGGATCGTCGGCTCCGGCAAGCTCCAGGGCGTCACCACCGTCTTCAACTTCGAGAAGATCCAGACCGCGATCCGGAACAAGGACTTCACCGGCGACGAGGACGGCATCCCGGTGCTGAAGTACGAGTCGATCAAGGACGCCGAGGTCGCGGTCGGCCTCGGGCCGCTGCACACCCAGTTCGGCCCCGACGGCTACGCCTACACCTCGCTCTTCGTCGACAGCGCCATCGCCAAGTGGAAGCTCGGGACGTGGGAGGTCGTGGACAAGGTGCCGATGTCCTACTCGATCGGCCACCTGTGCGCCGCCGAGGGCGACACGCGTCATCCGCGACGGGAAGTACCTCGTCGGCCTCAACAAGCTCTCCCACGGCCGCCATCTCTCGGTGGGCCCGTCGCAGCCCGAGTCGTCGCAGCTCGTCGACATCAGCGAGGAGAAGATGAAGCTCCTCTACGACGCCTTCACCGAGCCCGAGCCCCACTACGCCCAGATGGTCAAGGCCGACAAGCTCCATCCCGATCGAGGTCTACCCGAAGGAGGAGAACAATCATCCGCTGGCGGTCTGGGACGTGAAGGACGCGGGCGTGACGCGGCAGGGCAACAAGGTGACCGTGAAGGTGGTCGAGGTCCGCTCGACCATCACCCCCACCGCCATCGAGGTGAAGGAGGGCGACGAGGTGACGGTCGCCATCACCAACATCGAGCAGACCACCGACGAGCTCCACGGCTTCGGCCTGCTCGACTACAACGTCAACGTCGTCGTGGATCCCGGCGAGACCAAGACCTTCACCTTCACGGCGCAGCCGAAGGGCGTCTTCCCGTACTACTGCACCAACTTCTGCTCGGCCCTCCATCAGGAGATGCAGGGCTACCTGATCGTCAAGCCGCGAGGCTGACGATCGCCGGGGCGGCGGCCCGCACACGGCCGCCGCCCGGCTCTTCAGAGGAGCCGCCCATGCGCGCCCTGATCGAGAAGAGCAACCGCTTCCTCGAGACCCCCCTGGACATCGCCCCGCGGGTGCTCCTCCTCGTGGCGGTTCTTCTGATCCTTCCGTCCTATCTGTTCCCGCTCTACGACATGACGATGTTCGCGCCCCAGTACCCCGACGGCCTGCGCCTCCACATCTACAGCTACAAGCTCGAGGGCGGCAACGGCGGCCAGGACGTCAAGGAGATCAACGTCCTCAACCACTACATCGGCATGAAGGACCTCGAGACCGCCGAGTTCACCGAGTTCAAGTGGATGCCCTTCGTCGTCGGCACGTTCGGCCTTCTCTTCCTGCGCACCGCGGTGCTTGGGCAAGATGACCCACCTCGTCGACGTCCTCGTCCTCTACCTCTACTTCGGCGCCTTCTCGCTCTGGTCGTTCGCCTACAAGATGTACTGGTACGGGCACCACCTCTCTCCCACCGCGTCGGTCAAGGTCGATCCGTTCACGCCGCCCCTCTTCGGCTACAAGAAGCTCGCGAACTTCGAGGTGTACTCCTATCCCGCGCTCGGGTCCTACGCCCTCGCCGGCGTCGCGGTCGTGCTGCTCGCGGCCGCTTACCTGGCCTGGCGCCGGTCGTCGCGCGCGCAGACAGTCTGAGGAGGCCGGCTTGCTATCTGTCGCCCTCTGGATCTTCTGTTCTGCCGCCGCCGCGGACGAGCAGCTCGTCGCGCCCGGACAGCTCGAGGGCCGACCCGCCGCCAGGAACGCGTCGCCCCTCCAGGCTCGCGTCGACGCCGCCCCGCCGGTAGCGTCATCGTGGTCGAGCCGGGCGAGTACCACGGCGACCTGGTCCTCGACAGGCCGCTCACGCCTCGTGGGAAGGGACCGGCCCCGCCTCGTCGGCTCCGGCAACGGGCAGCGTCGTGCGCGTCCGGGCCGCGGACGTCACGCTCGAGGGCTTCGACATCGACGGCCGGCAGGGCGGCGACCTCGGCCGCGACTCCTCCGGGGTCCACGTCTCCGCGCCCGCAGCCACCATCCGCGAACTGCCGGATCGTCAACGCGCTCTTCGGCATCTACCTGCGCGAGGCGGACGGGGCGGTCGTCGAGGGCTGTCGCTTGCGCGGCATCCCCGGCAAGGACCCGGGCGAGAAGGGCTCGGGCATCCACGTCTGGAACACCGACGGCTTCCGTCTCGACGGCAACGAGATCGTGGACGTGCGCGACGGCTTCTACATCCAGTCTTCGTCCCACGGCATGATCCGGAGCAACGTCGCGCGCGACCTCCGCTACGGCCTCCACTACATGTTCTCCGACGACAACGTCTTCGAGGACAACCTCTTCGAGAACGGGGCCGCCGGCGCCGCGCTCATGTACTCGAAGCGCATCGTCTTCCGGCGGAACCGCTTCCTCCACAACCGCGGCTTCGCGTCGGTGGGTCTGCTGTTCAAGGCCTGCGACGACGTCGTCGCCGAGGACAACCTCATCGCCGACAACGCCCGCGGCATCTTCCTCGAGGGCTCGTACCGGAACGTCTTCCGGCGCAACGTCGTGGCGATGTCGGACGCCGCCATCGTGCTCTACGACTCCTCGGGCCAGAACCGCTTCCTCGGCAACTCCTTCGTCGGCAACCTGACCCCGCTCACCCTCGTGGGCCGGCGCACCGACACCGTCTTCGACGGCAACTACTGGTCCGAGAACCACGAGCCCGATCTCGACGGCGACGGCCGCAGCGACCGGCCCTATCGGCTCACGAGCGTCTTCGACCACTTCCGCGGCAACCTGACCGCCGCCGATCTCATGTCGCAGGGCATCGGCGCCACGGCCCTCGCGGTCGCCGAGGAGACGTTCCCGGTGCTCCAGGCGATTCCCGTCGAGGACAGGGCCCCCCTCGTGCGGCCCCCGGTCCTCGCCGATGTCCCGTCGGTCGAAGCCCGCGGGCGCGCCGTCAACAAGGGCGGACTCGTCTCGGCCCTTGGTGCCCTCACCCTCGGGACGGCGGTCCTCTTGCGGGGTCGCCGGTGATCTCCTTCCGGGCGTTTTCGAAGCGCTACGGCGCCACTCGTCGCCGTCGAGTCCCTGGACCTCGAGATCGGCGCGGGCGAGGTCGTGGCGCTTCTCGGCCCCAACGGCTCGGGAAAGACGACGTCCCTCAAGGCCGTGGCCGGCCTCGTCTCTCCCACCTCGGGCGAAGTGCGCCTCGGCGACCGGAGCGCGGGCGATCCGAGCGCGCGCGAGGTCCTCTCGTTCCTGCCGCAGCGCGTCTCCTTCCCCGAGGCGCTGTCGGGGCGCGAGGTGCTGGAGTTCTACCGGTCGCTGCGAGGTGTCGCGCCCGCTCGCGTCGATGCCGTCCTCAAGTTCGCGGCGCTCAACGGCTCCGGGGCTCGGGCCGTGGGGCAGTACTCGGGCGGCATGGTCCAGCGGCTCGGCCTCGCGGTGGCGATGCTCCCCGACACCCCGGTCCTCCTTCTCGACGAGCCGACGGCGGCTCTCGACCCGGATGGACTCTGCGCCTTCTACGGCCTCGTCGGCCGGCGGCGGAGCGAGGGCAAGACCGTCTTCTTCACGTCCCACCACCTCGGCGACGTGGAGCGGCTGGCCGACCGCTTCGCGGTGCTGGTGGCCGGCCGTCTGGTCGCGACGCTCTCGGCGCGAGAGCTCCAGGACAGGCTCGCCGAACGGGGCGTGATGCGCCTGCGGCTCGACGCCAAAGGCCCCGCGCCTCCTGGAGAAGGTGCGGGCGATCGCTCCGCAGGCGACCTGGGCCGCGGGCGAGATGATCGTGCCCGGGGGCGCGTCGCTCCGGCCCGCCGTTCTCGACGTGGTGCGAAACGCGGGGGCCGAGATCCGCGGCCTCACGGCCGAGGAGGGACGCCTCGACACGCTCTATCAGGAGCTGGTCGCGGATCCGGGAGCCCGAGGATGAGGCGCCTCCTCGCGCTCACGACTCTCCTGGCGGCCTGCGCCTCGGGTCCTCCGGCGCCGGCCACCCTCGACACGAAGAACGAAGCCTGCTCCTGGTGCCGCATGGCGGTCTCCGAGGCGCGCTTCGCCGGCCAGCTCGTGGCTCCGTCGGAGGAGCCGAGGTTCTTCGACGACATCGGCTGCCTCGCAAACTACGTGCTCGGCGCGAAGGCGCTGCCGAAGGGCGCCGTCGCGTACGTCGCCGACCACCGGACGAAGGCGTGGGTTCGCGCCGGCGCCGCGATCTACACGAGCGTCGCGTCGCTCGAGACGCCCGATGGCCTCTCATCTCATCGCCCACGCCGACGCCGCGTCCCGCGACGCGGATCCCGACGCCAAAGGCGGGACGCCCCGAACCCCGGCCGACGTCTTCGGCCCGGGCGGTCCTCCGGGAGGCGGCCGATGAACGCGCACCCTCTGCTCCTCGTCGCCCGGCAGGAACGGGTCCTCGCGGTCCGCTCGCGCTGGACGCAGATCTTCGCCGTCGTCTTCGCCGGGCTCTCCCTGGCCGTGGCGTCGTCGGGCTACGTGCTTTCCGGAGGACACGGCGTCCAGGACTTCGCGCGCACGGCCGCCTCTCTCGTTCAGCTCGTGCTTCTCCTCGTGCCGCTCACCTCGCTTCTCATCGGGGTCCTGTCCCTCGCTCCGGAGCGCGGAGCCGCCGAGCTGCTCTTCTCCCAGCCCATCTCGCGGCGCGCGATCCTGCTCGGAAAGCTCCTGGGCCTCTTCGAGGCTCTCGTCGCGGCGCAGGCCCTCGGCTTCGGCGCCGCGGGCGTCGTGGTCTTCTCGCAGTCCGGCAACGAGGGCCTCTCGGCCTTCCTGATCCTCTTCGCGGCTTCCGCGGTGCTCACCGCCGTCTTCCTGAGCCTGGCCGCCCTGCTCGCCGCCACGGCGATCGGCCGCCGGCGCACCCGCGCGCTCGCCCTCGCCCTCGTCGTCTGGTTCGTGGCCGTGGTGCTCTTCGACGTCGCCGCCCTCGGCCTGGCGTCGCTGCTTCCTTCCGGGCCCGCCTCGCGCGTGCTGATCGTCGCCGTCCTCGTGGATCCCGTGGACGCCGTGCGCACGGCGGCTCTGCTCGGCATCGAGGGCGCCGCGGCTTTCGGAGCCGCCTCCCTCGCGTTCCTCCGCTTCACCAAGGGACCCTGGGGCGCGGCGATGCTGCTCGGCGTCTCTCTGTTGGCATGGATCGCGTGCCCCACGCTCGGAGCCATCCGGCGATTGCGAAGAGCCGATGTCTGAGGCCACACTCCGGTTACAGCGGGCAGGTCGGGGGGAGAGTGAGCGCATCGTCGGTCGCGGACGGGATCAACCTCCGGTCGGTGGCCCTTCCCGTCGAGCACGGGGGCTGGGGGATGCTCGGAGAGCCGCTGCTCCTGGGCCTGCTCGTCGCCCCGTCGTGGGCCGGGTTGGGCGTGGGCCTCGCATCGCTCGGGGCCTTCCTGGCCCACCATCCGGCCAAGCTCGTCCTCGCCGACTGGCGCCGGCGCTCGGCTCAACCGCGAACGGCCGTCGCCGCACGCTTCGTCTTCTTGTATGGAGCGGTCGCGGCGGTCGGCCTCTTCGTGGCGCGGAGCGGCCAGCGAGGCTGGTGGTTCCCTCTGGCCGCAGCGGCCCCCCTCGCCCTGGTGCAACTGGCCTACGCCGCTCGTCTCCAGGGCCGTCACCTTCTGCCGGAGCTGCTGGGAGGCGTCGCCCTCGGCTCCGTGGTCGCCGCCGAGATGCGGGCAGCAGGCCTGTCGTTCGGGGCAGCGCTCGCGGCGTGGGCGGTCCTCGCGCGCCAAGGCCGTCGGTGCCGTCCTCTATGTGCGTGCGCGCCTTCGCTACGACCGAGGCATGGCCCCCGACCGCTTCGTGCCCGTGGCTGCACACGCCGGAGCGCTGCTCATCGGTATAGCCCTCGCCGGCGCCGGCTTCACCCCGTGGCTGGTCGTTCCGGCGTTCGCCCTTCTCCTGGCACGGGCCGCATACGGTCTGTCGCGCTTCCACCGGCAGGTACGTCCCCAAGTGGTCGGGATCCAGGAGATGGTCTACGGCTTCTCCTTCGTCCTGATCGTTGCCGCCGGATACGGTCTCGGCTTCTGAGGGAGTGGCCCGTGCTCGTCGACTTCGATCGCGCGCCGTTCCTGGTGATCTGGGAGGTCACGCGAGCCTGCGCCCTCGCCTGCATCCACTGTCGCGCGGACGCGATCGCTCGGCGCGACCCCCGCGAGGTCACCACGGCCGAGGGTTTCGCTCTCATCGACCAGATTCGATCGTTCGGGACGCCGCCGCCCCTGCTCGTCCTGACCGGGGGCGATCCCATGTGGCGCAGGGATCTGGCCGATCTGGTCGCGCACGCGACCCGAGCGGGACTCACCGTCGCTCTCACGCCCAGCGGCACGGCCATGGCGACCCGGGCGCGCCTCGAGGAGCTGAAGGCCGCGGGCCTCTCGCGTGTCGCGGTGAGCCTCGACGGTCCTGACCCCGAGAGCCACGACGCCTTCCGCCGCGTGAGGGGTTCGTACGCCAACACGATCAAGATCATCGAGGCGACGATCGACCTGGGGCTCCCCCTCCAGGTCAACTCCACGGTGAGCCGACGAACGCTGCCGGGACTCGCGGCCATGGCCGCCCGCGTCTCCGAGTTCCCGCTCACGCTCTGGGCGGTCTTCTTCCTCGTGCAGATGGGGCGGGGCGCGAGCCTCGAGCAGATCACCGCGGAGGAATGCGAACGGGTCCTTCTCTTCCTGGACGATCTCTCACGTCGCGTCCCTTTCGGGATCAAGACCACCGAGGCGCCCCACTACCGGCGTGTCCAGATGGAGCGCGAACGTGCCGGGGCGCCCCTCGGGCCGGTGCTCGGCAGGCGACAGCTCCGGGCGCCGCGCGCGGTCAACGACGGCAACGGCTTCGTGTTCGTCGACCACGTCGGCAACATCTGTCCGAGCGGCTTCCTGCCCATGCCACGGGGCAACGCGCGCGAGGGCCAGCTCGTCGCGACGTATCGCGACGATGCCGTCTTCAGGCAGCTGCGCGATCCCGATGCCCTCGGGGGGCGCTGTGGACGGTGCGAACTCCGCGCGGTCTGCGGCGGGTCGCGCTCGCGCGCCTTCGCCGCCACGGGCGACGCCTTCGCCGAGGACCCCCTCTGCGCGTACCAGCCCGCCGAGGACGCAGCGCGGCTCGAGGCGCCGTGAGCTCGCCACCGATCGTCATTCAAGGTGGAATGGGCGTGGCCGTTTCGGGATGGGACCTCGCGCGAGCCGTTTCACGCGCCGGCCAACTGGGCGTCGTCTCCGGCACGGCGCTGGACGTCGTACTGGCGCACCGCCTCCAGCTCGGCGACCCCACCGGCGAGATCCTCTGGGCCATGATGCATTTCCCGGACCAGGCCGTGGTCGCCCACGTCGTTCGGACCTTCTTCGTCCCGGGCGGCAAGCCGGACGCGGCGCCCTTCGTCGGCATCCCCATGTACACGGCGGCTCCCACCCGGCGACGTCAGGAGCTGGCCGTCGTGGCCGGCTTCGTGGAGGTGTTCCTGGCCAAGCAGGGCCACGACGGCCCGGTGGGGATCAACTTCCTCGAGAAGATCCAGCTCCCCACGCCCGCCACGCTCTACGGCGCCCTTCTCGCCTCCGTCGACTACGTCCTGGTCGGTGCCGGCATTCCGCGCGACGTCCCCGGTCTGCTCGATGCCCTCTGCGGCCACGAGGCCGTGTCCCTGGCTCTCCATGTCACCGGCGCCACCGAGGCCGATCACTTCGAGGTCCGCTTCGACCCTCGAGAGATCGTTGCGCAGCTTCCGCCTCCCCTGAAACGTCCCCGCTTCCTCGCCATCGTCGCTTCCGCCACGCTGGCGGCGAGCCTCGCGCGCCATGGAGGGCGGATCGACGGCTTCGTGGTCGAGGGGCCGAGCGCCGGTGGGCACAACGCACCGCCTCGGGGGCCCCTGAAGCTGAACGAGGAGGGAGAGCCCGTCTATGGGCCACGCGACGTAGCGGACCTGGCCCGCTTCCGAGATCTCGGGCTTCCCTTCTGGCTCGGCGGCACCTTCGCCTCGCCCGAACGCGTGCGGGAGGCGCGGGAAGCGGGCGCAGCGGGGGTACAGGTGGGAACCCTCTTCGCCTTCTGCAAGGAGTCCGGCGTCGATCCCGCCCTGAAGGAACGGGTCCTGGAAATGGTCCGGAACGGCGGGGCGCGGGTCTTCACGGATCCGTTCGCATCGCCGACCGGGTTCCCGTTCAAGGTCCTGGGGCTCGAGGGAACGCTCTCCGAGCAGGCCGTGTACGACAGGCGAGAGCGCCTCTGCGATCTCGGGTACCTCCGGGAGCTCTACCGGCGTGCCGACGGGACCGTCGGCTATCGGTGCCCCGGGGAACCGGTCGCAGACTACGTGCGAAAAGGGGGCCACATCGAAGACACGGAGGGCCGCAAGTGCATCTGCAACGGCCTGCTGGCCACCGTCGGTCTCGGTGCGCGTCGCGAGACCGGGCCCGAGCCGCCGATCGTCACCTCTGGGGACGACCTGAGCGGCGTGGTGCGCCTGCTCGACGGCGGGAAGACTTCCTATTCAGCCGCGGACGTCGTGGCGCACTTGACGAATCCGACGAGGGGCTAACGCCTCGGCGCCGCGCCGGGCAGACCATGGCCTCACGATCGGACGTGTGGGAAGCTTCAGCCAACATGCCCGCACGGTGGATCCCGCTCCTCTATTTCGCCTTCGCCCACCTCTGCCTCGCCACGGCACTGGCGGCTCTCGTCTTCGCGCCCACCAGCCTCGTCGGGTTCTTCTATCACCCCCGCATGCTCGCCGTCGTCCATCTCGTCACCCTGGGCTGGATCAGCTCCTCGATCCTCGGCTCGATCTACATCGTGGGTCCGCTGGCTCTTCGGATGCCCCTGCCGGCGCGAGGGCCGGACTACGCCGCGTTCGCGGCGTTCGCGATCGGCGTCATCGGAATGACGAGCCACTTCTGGCTCGACCTGCCGTCGGGGATGGCCTGGGGCGCGGGCCTCACGGCCCTGGCAATGAGCTACGTCGCCGCCCGCGGCATCGTCAATCTGTGGACGGCCCCCGTCCCCCTCGAGGCGCGACTGCCCGTGGCCCTGGCCCTCCTCAACGTCGTCGTCGCGGCCCTGCTCGGCGGCCTCCTGGCCGTGGACAAGGTCTCGCCGATCCTGAGGATCAACCACCTCGACGCGGTTTTCGCCCACGCCCACCTCGCCGCCCTGGGCTGGGGCACGATGATGGTCGTCGGCGCCGGCTACCGGATCCTCCCGATGATCCTGCCGGCGGCGATGCCGCGGGGCTTCTGGGCCTATGCGAGCGGCCTGCTGCTCGAGGCCGGCGTCATCGGCCTCGTCTGGGGCTTCTTTGCCGGGGGGCGCGGCCTCGTCGTCGCCGGCTCCCTGGCCGTGGCCGGAATCGGGAGCTTCCTGTCACGCGTCGTCTGGATGCTCGGCAATCGAAGGCCGGCGCCAAGGGCGTTGCCGCGTCCCGATTGGAGCGTCGTCCATGCCTTCCAGGCGCTCGCCTACCTCGTGGCGGCGTGCGGGCTGGGGCTCTATCTCGCCGTGGCCGAGCGCTCCGACACGACCCTCGCCCTGGCCTCGGCCTACGGCGTTCTGGGTCTCCTGGGCTTCCTCTCCCAGATCATCGTGGGCGTCGAGAGCCGCCTGCTGCCGCTGTTCGGATGGCTGTGGGGCTTCGCGGACCGTGAGCAAAGGGAATCGCCCCCGTCCCTGTATGAAGCCCCGTCGCGAACCTTGCAGGGCCTCACGCTCCTGCTCTGGACCGGCGGCGTCCCCGTCCTCGCGTTCGGCCTTGCCTCCGAGCGGCCCGTGGCCGTCTCCGCGGGCGCCGGAGCGCTCCTTGCGGCGGTGGTCGCCGGATTCGCCAACGCGGTCGTCGTGCTGACACGCCTCTGGCGACGCGCGCGCTGAGCCAACGATCTCGCTTGCGTATACGATGTCGCCGTGGGAACGCCGGTCGAAGAGGCCGTTCGCGGCGTGGTGCTCTTCCGCGCGCTTTCTCCCGACGACCGGGCACGCATCGTGGAGGTCTCCTCGGTCCGCGCCTACGACAAGGGCGAGGCGCTCTTCTCCGAGGGGGACCCTTCGGACTTCCTGTACACCGTGCTCTCCGGCCGCGTGAAGGTGATCAAGTCGATCCCGTCGGGCAAGGAGGTCATCCTCGAGATCTTCGGCGCGGGTGATCCGGTCGGCGCCGTCGTCGCGTACGAGGGCCGTCCCTATCCCGCGACGGCCATCGCCCTCGAAAAGGCGGCCTGCCTCCTGGTGCGGCGCGGCCCCTTCTTCGGCCTCCTCGAGCGCCACCCGACCCTGGTGCGGGGCTTCCTGTTGGGCCTGACGCAGCGCATCGTCGAGCTGACACGGCGCATCCCCGAGGTCGCGGGCGGCCGCGTCGAGACGCGCTTCGCTCATCTCTTCCTGAAGCTCGCCGACAAGATGGGCCGGAGCGGCCCCGACGGGACGTTCGTGCCCATGGCCCTCAGCCGGCAGGATCTCGCGGACCTCACCGGCACGACCATCGAGACCTGCATCCGCATCATGAGCCGATGGGGCAAGGAGGGGCTCGTGCGGACCGACAAGGACGGCTTCCTGGTCGCCGACCGTTCGGCTCTCGAGAAGCTCGCGCTGGCCTAGCGAAGGCCCTGGGCGATGTACAGCGTGTTGGCCCTGTCGAAGTGGGTGTAGGCGTACGCCTTGCCGTCGTCGGTGATGTCGAGGCTCGCGACCCCGCCCGTCGTGCCTTCGCCGGGACCGATCTCCGCGAGGAGCTCGCGCTTCCCGCTGTCGATGAACACCTTGAAGATACGGGCGGGTCGGGCGCCGCGGGCCCGGACCAGCACGGCGCGGCCGTCGGCCGTGAAGCGAAGAAGATCGTCGCTGGGAATGAGGCCGGCAAGCGGCTTCGGCTCCGCCTTCCCGAGCTCCAGGAGCCGGAGATCGTTCGTTTTCGTGTAGACGACCGCGCGCCGGCGGTCGGGGGCTACCAACCCTGCGAGCCCTTCGGGCGTGATCGGCCGCGGGTTGCCGCCGCTGATCGGCTGCTCCCACATACGGGGAGCCTTGCCCGCTTCGTTCGCCACGAGGAACACGCTCTGGCCGTCCGCCGAGAAGTTTCCGAAGTGGATCTGGTCCAGCGTGCCGCGCGGGAGTGGACGCGGCTCCCCGGGACCCGTGGGAAGCAAGACGGCCTGGGTCGAGGCCTTCAGGTCGAGGGCCAGCACCCACTTGCCGTCCGGCGAGAGATCCCGCGCGGAGCCGCTCCCGAGGCGCACGGGAGGAGAGCCGTTCATGCCCCGGAGGTACGTCGAGTATTCGGGCCCGCCCCCGCGCCCCTCCTCCTCGAAGAGCAAGGTCTTCCCGTCGGGGGAAACGCAGCGCACGTAGCCGTAGTCGAGCCACGACAGGTCGCGCTCCTTGGTCTCCCCGGGAGCGCGACCCAGTATCTGAGGTTGTCCGTGGCTCATCGACAGTAGGACTCGACCATCGCCAGCCACGTCGAGCACGTCGACGCTCCCCGGCACCTGGTAGACCAGGCGCTCGTGACCCGTGAGGTCCACGGCGTGGACGCTGTGCTCGGTACCGCTTCGGACGGCCGTGAAGAACACCTCGCGTCCGTCTCGAGCCCAGGCCAACGCTCCCAGGTCCGCCCAGCCGGCGGAGAGCACCTCGTGCTTTCCTGAGAGGTCCACGACCAAAACGTCCCCGCGGCTGTCGCCGAAGAGGGGGTGCTCCGTGAAGGCGATGCGGTCGCCTCCGGGCGAGACGCGAACGTTCTTGATCTGGGTGGCGGTATAGAGCTTGTGCCCGATGGGAAACTCGAGCTCCTGCGACGAGCCGGCCCAACGGATGACAGCCATCGACGCGCCATCCGGTCCCCAGTCCGCCGCCTCCACATTCTCCAGCACCTCCCGCGGCGCGCCGCCGCTCAAGGGGACGCGGGCCAGCGTTCGGACGTTCTCATCGTGTCGGACCCGGATCAGCAGCTCGCCCTTCGTGGAGATGGCCGAGAGCTTCGCATCGGCCATGCCCAGGCTTCGTGACTCCGGGCTCCCGGCCTCCGCAGTGAAGATCTCCGGGATCCCGGATGCCGACGTGGATTCGTAGACGACGGTGCGACCATCGGGCCCGAAGCGGGCGAGGGGAATTAGCTCGTGCCGATACGTCAGCCGCTCGAACGTCTGCACCGGGGCATGGCGCGGGTAGCGACCGGCGACGAACCCCAGCGTCGCGACCACGACGGCGCCGGCGAGCGCCAGCGCGGGCAGCCCCAGCCGACCCCGGCGCCCGCCCTCGAGAGGGGCCACGGCCGTCGTGGTTGAGCCCGACAGCTGGTCCAGGTCGAAGGCGATGTCCCGCGCCGATTGAAAGCGCTCCTCGGGGCTCTTCTCCAGGCAGTGGGTGACGATGCGCTCGAGGCCGGGGGGGAGCTGGCGGTTCGTCTCGGTGAGGGGCGGTGGATCCTCCTTCAGGATCGCGTTCATCGTCTCGACGGCCGAGGCTCCCCGGAAGGCCCGCTTCCCCGAGAGCATCTCGTAGAGCACGGCTCCGAAGGAGAAGATGTCCGAGCGGTGGTCGACGGGGTGCGCCCGCACCTGCTCCGGCGACATGTAGCCCACGGTGCCGAGGACCTTGCCGGCGTCGGTGCCCTTCCCCCACCGGCGGTGTTGGTCTCGCCCTCGCTCAGCCCCTCGACGCCGATCAGCTTGGCGAGGCCGAAGTCCAGGATCTTGGCCCGGCCGTCTTTCGTGATGAAGAGGTTGTCCGGCTTGAGGTCGCGATGGACGATCCCCTTCTCGTGGGCCGCCGCGAGGCCTCGAGCGATCTGCGTCCCGTAGTCGACGGCCTTGCGCAGCGGCAAGGGCGTGGCACCGATGCGATCTCGGAGCGTCTCGCCCTCGAGCAGCTCCGACACGACGAAGGGCGCGCCGTCGTGGGTGCCCAGGTCGTGGATGGCCAAGATGTTGGGGTGGTTGAGCTGGCTGGTGGCGCGGGCCTCCTGCTCGAAGCGCCGAAGCCGCTCCGGGTCCTCGGCGAAGGAAGCCGGCAGCACCTTGAGCGCCACGTCCCGGCCCAGGCGCGGGTCTCGCGCCCGATAGACCTCTCCCATGCCGCCGGAGCCGACGGTTCCCGTGATCTCGTAGGGTCCAATCTGGGTTCCCGGCGCGAGGCTCACGGCGAGGATGCTACCCCAACCCCGACGGCTCGCGCTTTTACCGCGGCTTCGGTTTCGGCTTGGCCGGCGTTGGCGGCGCCTTGACGTTGGGCTTGGGAGCGTCCGCGGGCACGGCCGGCTTCGTCTCCGCGGTCTCGGCCTTCGGCGCAGGCAATCTCCGGACGACGAAGCGCCAATCGGCGTTCCCAACGAAGGAGTCGGTTCGGCCCGTGACCTTGCCGGTGGCGGGGTCGAGGGCCACGAGGCTCTTCTCGGCGACCGCGACGACCGCCGGCCGATCCGGGGCGACCGCGAGCCCCACGAGGCCCGGCAGCTCCCACTTCCCCGCCAACGCGTTGGTGGTCGTGTCGAGCATCTCCAGCGCCGAGTCGGAGGCCACGGTGAGGAATCGGCCGGTGGGAAGCGGCCGGATCTCACGGCCGCCGACCGGGATCTTCTCGAGGGCCGTGGCGCCCGCGATGTCGACGATCGTGACGTCGTTCGTCAGGGTGTTGAGCACGTAGGCGAACAGGCCGTCGGCGCGGAGAGCGATGGCCGTGCTCGCGGCCCGAACGTCGTACACGGAGTAGGAGAACCACGTCTGCCCGCTGCGTCGCGCGTCCTCCTGGGCCGAATAGTAGGAGGCCGCGTTCATGGCGGTGACCTCGGCCATCTTGCCCAGCTTGGCGCTCTTGCGTCCCGTCGTCACCGAGGCCACCTTCGCGCCGCTCGTGAGGTCCAGGATCAGCAGCTTGCTTGCGTTTTCGTACGTGAGAAGGCCGCGCGTGCCGTCGGGGCTCACGGCCAGGTCGTTGGGCGGGCCCGGCTGGGTGTTGCTGGTCCAGTTCTTCCCCCCGCCCTCGATGGGCACGTCCCTGACCGCGGTGAAGGAAGGAACGTCCAGAACCTTCAAGCTCTTCTCGCTCACCGCCAGCAGGTGGCGCCCGTCGGGCGAGCGACGAAGGAACAGGGGGTCCGCGGCGAGGGGGATCGTCGCGTCGACCTTGGCCCCCCGCACGACCCGGAGCTCGCCCTTGTCTTCCGCACCCTTGACGGGCGCGGCCCGGGCCATCAGCAGGAGCGCCTGGCTCGTCTCCTCGAAGAACACCCCGAGGGGACCCGAGCCTGCGTCAAGCACGCCGAGTGGCGAGAAGGAGTCGAGGGAGATGACGTGGAGGCGGCCGTTGACGTTCTTCTCCACCTTGCCCGAGGGCTTTCCCCGGTCGAGGAGATACAGAAGCCGTCCGTCCGGGGACGGCGCGAGGTCCGTCACCTCCCCCTCGAGGGGGAGGTTGTGCGCCGCGGCGCTCGCCACGTCCACGGCCACGAGAGACGCCGTTCCGCCCGGCGACTCCTTGGCGTCCGGTCTCGGAAGGAGCGCGTAGACGGAATGCCCGTCCGGTCCCGCCGTCCAGGCCGCCGGCGCACGATCGAGGGGCACGCGGCCGGCCTCCTTCGCTCCCTCGATATCGACGACGACCAGCTCGGACGGCTTGCGCTCGTCGACCTTCTTCGCCTGGTACCCCGGACAGACCACGGCCAGTCTCCGCCCATCGGCGGTGACCTCGGCCGCATGGTCGAGGGACAAGCCCCACCCGAGCTCGACCCGTCCGATGACCTGCATCGTGTCGGCGTCGACGACGGTCACGGCGGAGCGCCCGGTCGACGCCCATCCGCGGTCGCCGGCTTCCTTGCCCGGACCACGGTCGAGGACGAGAAGGCGTGAGCCGTCGGGTGTCGCCAGGAGCAGCGACGGCGATCCGGAGAGCGCCAGCGTCTGCTGGACCTTGCCGCTCCCAGCGTCGACGACGTGAAGGGCCGGCGCGCGACCGTCCAGCAGGAACAGCCGCGATGGAGACTCGGCGGCCCAGGCGGCGGTCGGCGCGAGTGCGGCGGCGGCCCAGACGAGGCGCGCGAGACGTCCCGGGGGTTGGCGCACGAGAACCTCCACGCAGGCCGCGGCCCGCACCGGCCCAGACGGTAGCCTCGGGCGTGGCACTGCGTCAAGGCACGGAGTACACTCCCGCCATGATGAGACGAGCCATGAGAGCCGGTATTGCCGTCGTGGGAGCGCTGGCACTCGGGGCCTGCGCCTCGACGACGTGGACGTCGACCTGGCGAGCCCCCGACGCCCAGGCGGGCCGTTACAAGGGCCAGAAGGTCGTGGCCCTCATCCTGAGCAAGGACGAGGGCGTGCGCCGCGGCGCCGAGTGGGAGCTCGCGAAGGCGCTCAAGGCCCGCGGCGTCGACGCGGTGCCGGCCTACTCCATCGTCCCCGTCGACGAGATCAAGGACAAGGACAAGGCCCGGGCCCGCTTCGAGCAGATCGGCGCCGTGGGCGTGGTGGTGATGCGGGTGACGGCGCAGGACAAGGAGTACAACGAGACCACGGGCGGATGGACGAGCCCCTACTACACCAACTTCTGGGGCGACTACTACGACTACGGATGGGGCTCCATATACGCCCCCAGCTACCTGAAGATCGACACCCTCGTCCACGTGGAGACCCTGGTCTACAACCTCAAACAGGGGAAGCTGATCTGGGCCGGCAAGAGCAAGACCGTGAACCCCTCGACCGCCGAGTCGCTCATCAAGGACCTCGTCGCCTCGGTCGCGGCCGAGATGGAGAAGGCGGGGCTCCTCAAGGGCTAGGTCGCCATCGCGCCGGTGCATGACAATCGGAGGCCTCGAATGTCCAGAATCTCGCCGTTGCGCCGCGCGTTGGCCACACCGGTGGCGGCGGCCCTTTTGGCGCTGACACCTGTTGCGGCGGGGGCGCAGTCGGCGCCCGATTTCTCCGGCTCCTGGAAGATCAATCGGCCCTTGAGCGACGACGCGAAGGCCAAGGTGGCCGAGGTGGCCGGGCCCGAGACCATCGCCGGCGGAGACCGGACGCTCGGCTGGAACGCCTTCCTGCCCCGCGACTACGGCAAGGGCGTCGATCGGGTCAACGTCCGCGAGTTCCTGATGAAGGCCATCGCCGGACTCGAGGAGTTCGAGATCGAGCAGTCGGCCGACGAGGTCAAGACGATCCACGGCGACGAGGGCGTGCGCATCTTCAACCTGAAGCGCGCCAGCAGCGGCACGGGGGCGGACGGCGCGACCGTCACCCGCCGAACGCGCTGGCAGGGAGAGCAGCTGGTCCTCGAGTCCGAGAGCGGTGAGGCCAAGTTGATCGAGGTCCTCACCCTCGTGCCGACCCGAAACCAGCTCATCCACGCCCTCCGCTACGAGGCGAAGCTCTTCAAGAAGCCCCTCGAGCTTCGCCTCGTCTACGACAAGGCGTCCGACAGCCACCCGTAGGCAACGCAGTGCTGCGTGGGTGCCGCGGCTTTGCGACCATGGCAGCGCTGGGCGCAAGCCTGTTGTCTGCGGCATCGTCCGCGTCCGGACGGTCGCGCCCTTCCCTGGCCGATGCCCTCTCGGCACACCCCAGTCCGAGGGACCTGGCCGCCAATCCCCAGCTCCTCGCCCGGCTTCGCGGGTCCGCCCACGGCTACTTCCGCTTCATCAACGTCCCCTTCTCCCAGGCCGTTTGCGAGCGCTTCGCCGATCTGATGCCGACCGTTCCCGTCGTCAACCTCCACGGCGACGCCCACGTGGAGCAGTACGCCGTGACGAGCCTCGGGCGCGGTCTGACGGACTTCGACGACTCCTCGACGGGACCCTTCGTGATCGACATCATGCGCTTCGGCGTCTCCCTCCGTCTCGCGGCCGATGCGCGCGGGTGGCGCCACCAGGATGGAGCGATCCTCGACGCGTTCCTCCGAGGCTACCGAGCCGCCCTCAGGGACCCGGATCACGTCCCCCCGGAGCCCGCCATCGTGGCGCGGCTCCGCGCACGGTTCACGGGCGACCACGCCCTGCGCCTCCGTGAGGCGGAGCCGCTCATGGCGGCGGCCGCCGAGACCTCGGCGCTCCTTCGGGAAGCGGGGCGCGAGTACGCCGACGAGCCTCCTCGCCCTTCGACCCGACCTCCCCCGGACCTTCTTCAGCATCAAGAAATCCGGCGCCCTCCACATGGGCATCGGCAGCGCCCTCGACCGGAAGTACCTGGTCCGGGTCGAGGGGCCCACGGCCTCGGACGACGACGACGTCTTGATCGAGGCCAAGGAAGTGAAGGACATCTCGATGATCGGCTGCGTGACCGCGCCGCCGGGCGCCGGCCGGATCCTGGCGGGCCACTCGCGGATTGCGAACCAGCCCTTCGCCTTCGCGGGCTTCCTGCGTGTCGATGGGACGACGTTCTGGCTCCACGAGTGGCCCGACGACTACGTCGAGGTTACGATCGCGGCGCTGCTCTCGCCGGAGCAGCTCGCCGAGGTGGCCGAAGACGCCGGGGCACAGATGGGAAGAGGCGCGCCGCGCTCTCTTCCGGGCGGATCGGAGGGTTCCCTCCGGGCGGCGATAGCGGTCGGCGCTCGATCGACACGAGAGCCGGATTCGAAAGGAGATTCAAGCCTTTGCGGATGCCACGACCGCGGCGTGGGAGCGCTTCCGGCGGGCGCCGCTTCCCTGAGCATGCAACCACGGACTCGAGGAAACCATGCGATTCCACGCCGTCGTCCTGACGATCCCTGCCGGCCTTCTTCTCTCGGCCCTCGGCCTTGCCGCACAGCCGGCGCCTCCCCCCGACGAGCGGGCGGACCCGCAGCGCCCGGGCCTGCCACCCCCCTACTACTCCTACGCCTACGGCCCGGAGACCACCGAGCATCGGTCCCTCACGGTGGAGCAGGCCATCGCCCTCGCCCTCCAGACGGCGTCGTCCTACCGACAAGCGCAGTTCGACGAGCGGTTGGCGGCCGAGGACGTGACCCAGGCGCGCGCCGCGCTTCTCCCGACCCTCGCGGCACAGATCGGCTACGTCGGCACGACGCCGGCGGGAGGCCTGCCCCCCGGCGAGCGCGTCGATCCCGAGCTTCGCGCCGGCCAACGGCGTCCACGAGACGAGCGCCCTCCTGACGGTCACCGGGGCGGTCGATCTCTTCGGGCGACTCCACGCGCCTCTGCGACGGAGCCGCGAGCTCCTGGCCGCGGCCCATGCCGGGGGCGAGGCGGCGCGGCGCGACCTCGTCCTGGCCACCGTCGACGGCTACTACGGCCTCTCCCTCGCGCGGCAGCGGCGGCGAATCGCCGACGAGACGCTGTCCCTGGCCGAGAGCTCCGCCGACCTGACCCGTCGCATGGCCGAGGCCGGACAGGGGGAGGAGACCGAGATGTTCCGGGCGAGGGCCGAGGCGCTGCGGCGGCGGGATGAGCTGGAGCAGGCCCGGGCCGCCGAGGCGGCCGCGGCCAACCTGCTGCGATCGCTCACGGGAATCCCGTCCACGGTTCACATCGGGGTGACGCGGCCCACCGACCTGCCGCCCCTCGAGCCCTTCGAGCGGTACTCCGAGGGGATCGTGGAGCAGCGCCCCGAGCTGGCCCAGATCGACGCCCTCGAGCGCGCGGCTCACGAGGAGACGGCCGGCGCGCGGGCACAACGCCGGCCCCAGCTCGTGTACGGGCTGAGCGGCGGATTCGACGCCACCGACCTCGGCGAGCTGCGGCGCTTTTCGGGAGCGTCGGTCCAGGTCGCGCTCACCGTCCCGATCAGCGACTTCGGCGCGAGCCGCAGCCGCGAGGCGCAGGCCCTCCTGCGCCTCGCGTCCCTGCAGTCCCTCCGCGAGAGCACGGAGCGGCGGCTGCGCGAGGAGTTCCTGGCCGCCCGCGCCCAGGCATTCTCGGCCCTGGCACGCGTTGGACAGGCACAGGAGCGGGCCACCGCATCACAGCACAACCTGGACCTCGTCCTGGCCCGGTACAAGGACAGGAAGGCCACGATCACGGAGCTGATCGACTCGCAGGAGGCCTACGCCGACGCGCGCTCCGCCTACGCGCAGGCCATCACGGACTACGACACCGCCCGCGCCCGTCTGACCGCCGACCCGGCGCGGCTGTCGTTCGAGCCCGCCACGAGCCGCTCCGAAAGCGACGCCCGCCGCGGCCGCGACCTGTTCGGTGGAGACGAGCGCGGCCCCGGAGATCCTGGGGCTGCGCCTCGGCCTCCCCCTCGACGCCCTTCGGTCCCGCTTCCCGGGCCTCGTCGTTCCTCCGCGGGACGATCGCGGCGTCATGCGGCTCGAGCTGGACGGCCCCGCCCTGGGCCCTCGGCCCGCCGACGACCCCGCCTTCGGCGTCGCCCACGCCTCGATCGACGTGGTCGGCGGGAAGGTCGCCCTCTTCCGCGTCGTCTTCTCCGAGGGGACCACGTGGGAGACCAAGGACGCCTTCCTGGCGGCGGCGGCGCAGCGCTTCAGCCTGCCTGGCCCGTGGAAGAGCGTTCTACGACTGGAGCGATCGGACCCTCGTCGACGGCGAGGACCTTCGCGACCTGGCGGTGGAGTGCCGCGGCTTCCGCGTCCGCGTGGGGCTCGGCCTCTTCTCCGAGGGCGTCCACCGCATGCTGCTCCCCCACATCAAGGTCGAGGACGTGGCGGCCATGGAGGCCCTGGCTCGCTAGCGCCCGGCGGTGGTGACCCAGGTCATCAGGTCCTTCCCCGCGGCGGTGAGGCGATAGGCCCGCAGGTTTCCCGAGCCGCCGCGAACCTTGTTGAGGAAGATCAGCCTCTTACTTCTCCTCGAGGTCGTGAAGCGTGGCGTGGAGCCGGTCCGGCCGCGCCTCCTGGCGCAGCGCGTCGTCCTCTTCGAGGATGAAGCCGACCCGCCATATCCGCCGCAGGAACGCGACCTCGTGGGGTGTCATGCCTCGCCAGAGGAGGCCCGGGTCGCCCAGCTTGGGCGCTCGCGCCGCGAGGCTCGACCGCAGGAGCAGGGCCGCGGCGCCTCCGGCGGCCAGTCCGGCGAGAAAGGGGGGCCAACGGACGGCGAGGACGGCGGCCGGCATCGGAAGCGGGCTCAGCAGGAAGAGGGTCGAGCCCAGCGCGGCGAGAAGCAGCGGCACGGTAGCCGCCCAACCCTGCCAGGCGCCGCGGTAGCGGGCCGCGAGGGTCGCCAGACCGGCCATGGACATCACGGCGAGGCCGGCGGCGGCCTCGGCCACCCAGGGAGGAATCGCCACTCGCCGATCCTACTTGGCCCGGAGCTCGGTCGAGAGCGTGCCCAGCAACGCTCCGGTCGGATCCGCGTAGTACTCCCAGAACATGGCCCCCGCCAGGTGCCGATCGAGGATGTAGCGGGACTTGGCGCGCAGCGACTCCGGGTCCTCGTAGCTGATGAAGATGCGCTTCTCCGCGTTCCAGAGGAACGGGGCCTGGGCCGCCGCGTCCCAGTGGCGGACGAAGCCGTCCCGGTCGACCTTCGCGACGAGGTTGCCGTAGTGGGTCTCGATGTGGGTCCGGGGCGGCTTCCCGGGCTGGAAGAGACCGTCGTTCTCGGGCTTCACGTCTCCCCAGGCGTGGCCGTAGAAGGGTACGCCGAGGACGAGCTTCGCGGACGGGACTCCCGCGGCCAGGAACTCGTTCACCGATCGATCCGCCGAGATATGCCTCGGGTCCGCCGGGCTCGGGAAGAGGTTGGCGTGGTGCCCCGCCTCGGTGTTCCCGCCAGCCTCGCGGAAGTCGTAGGTCATGAGGTTGACGAAGTCCACCGACGTCTGGACCTTCTCCATCTCGGTGTGCTCGAGGAAGTCCGTGTCGGCCCCCGCGGCGAAGGTCAGGAGGTAGTGGCGCCCCGTGGGCGTCCCCGCCTTGTCGAGGGCGGCCCTCAGATCCGCCATGAGCGCCGTGAAGTTCTGCTTGTCCTCGGGGCGGTGGGTGTTGCCGTTCCCCGGTAGGCCCGGGTACTCCCAGTCGATGTCGACGCCGTCGAGGTCATGGCGAAGCACGAACTCGATGGCGCTGTCGACGAATTTCTTCCGGCTCTTGGGGCGTCAGGGAGGCGTCGGAGAACGCTCCCGACCACGTCCACCCCCCCACCGAGACGAGGACCTTGAGGTGCGGATGCGCCTTTCGCACACCGGCGAGCACGCGGAAGTTCTCGGCGTCCCGCTTGAAGCCGAGGACGACCCGGCCCTTGCGAACGTTGCCGAAGGCGTAGTTGATGTGGGTCAGCCTGTCGGCGGCGATGGCCGCCGGATCGATGAGCTGATCCTTCGGGAAGACGTAGGCGATGATGACCGGGCCGGCGGACTCGCCCTCCATGGCCCGCACTCCGTCGCCCCACGGAACCGCGGCCAGAACGCCTGCGGCGAAGATCAGACCCAGCTTCATCGTCCCCTCCCTCGGAGCCCGCCCCAAGACTGCCACAAAATGAACCGAAGCCGTGCGGGCCGCCCGCCTCGATCCCATCGAGGCGCTCCGCCACCAGTAGGGCATCCGCCGGTCAGTAGGAGCCGGTCGCTCCCCCGCCGCCGAATCGGCCGCCGCCGCCCTCGAAGCCCGGGCGTTCGGCCGGCCGCGCGCCCGGAGTGAAGCTCGCCACCCCCGCGGCCACCTCGAGGGCGCCGCGCCCCTCGGGATCCCCGAAGAGGGGCTCGGCGGTGAAGCCGAAGCGCTCGTGCCGGGCTCCCGAGGCGAGGAATCGGCTGATCGCAAGGGCGAGGCCGATGGCCGCGGCTCCTCCGCCCAGAAGAGCTACCCAGAGGGGCGCCACGTGAACGTAGACGCGGAGCGTCGCGATCGAAGCGAGGACGCCAACGAACGCCAGGTCGATGAGGAGAGGACGGCGCGTGGAGATCCCCCAGGCAAGGGTGGCCAGGGGCACGAGTGGCCGTGGCGGCGACGAACAGCGGGCGGATGGAGGTCGGCGGACGCGACCCGAAGGCCCAGTGTCCCGTGACCATCTCGACGATGCCGGCGTCCCACGAGCCGACGTGTACCGCCAGGTACGAGAAGATCAGGCAGACGACGGCCATGGCCGCGGCAGCAGCGGCGGTGCGCCGGGGGCAGGCGAATCGAGTCGGCGGCGGCCATGAGGAAGGGCGCCGCCGCCAGGCCTGCGATGACCCACCAGAGGCGCCCGTGGGGACCTCGGGCCACGAGGAGGAAGACTCCCGTCGTCGCACCCAAGGCGCAGGCGACGTACCCCCATCGGTACGCGGCGAGGGCCAGAACCACGCTGCCGACGAAGAGGCCCGCGTTGACCTGAGCTTCGTCGCCGACCCGGGCCTCCCCGATGATCCAGAGCAGTCCGCCGATGAGATAACAAAGACCGAGGAAGGCCGTCGCCGACTCGGTCCCGCCCTGCGCCCTCTTGAGGGAGCCGATCTGGAACTCCGTGGCGCCGACCAGGCTCAGGCCGAAAAGAAGCAGGATCGTGATCATGGCGCTCTGTCCCGCCGTCGCGACGGCGAGGCCGAAGAGGCCGAAGAAGCCGTTGACCGCGACGATCGTGAAACCGAAGACCAGCACGCGGAAGACAGGGCCGAGGCGCGAGCGGTCGTCGGGATACGCCGCGACGATCTTGCCGAGCGTGGCCTCGTCGACGGCGCCGGCGCGCCGCCAGCCGGCGGCGGCCTCGCGCACCTCGTGGCGGCGCTCCGCCTCCGCCGCGTCGGCCCTCATGCCCGAGCCTTCATGGCGCGCTGCGCCACGAGGAGACCGACGAGCACCGCGATGCCGGTCGAGCTGAACCACAGGAAGCCCAGCTCGCCGGGCGCCACCGAGACCACCAGCGCGCTCAGCCCGATGTACGCGGCGACCAGCCCCATCCCGAAGAGCGAGAAGCGCCCCTGCCGGAAGGCGGCGATGCCCAGGCCGCTGCCGACGGCGAGCAGCGCGAGGCGAAAGGGCGTGCCGGCCCCCCCGTACTCGAAGATCCCCGAGAAGATCGCGCCGAGGAAGAGCATCCAGCCGAGATGAGTGGCCACGGGCTCGAAGTGGGCCTTGCGCCCCGAGCGGACCAGCCACCACCCGAGCGCGGCGAAGAGCGCTCCGGTCACGATCGCGTTGGTGCGCACGGCGCCGGCCGAGGCCGACCAGAAGCCGCTCTCCAACGGAGAGGCCGCGACCCCGCGCCAGGCGGCGAAGGTCGTGAGGGCGATCGACGCCACCATGCGGGAGTCCCCTCGCACGGCGACGGCGGCGGCGAATACGCTCATGAGCAGGAGGTGGTAGCCCCACGAGGGGCCGAGGGGCGTGAACTTCACCTCGACGTAGGCGAGGGCGGCGCCGGTGAGGAGGACGCCGAGCAGGAGGATGTAGTCGAAAGCGACATGGCCCGAGGCGGCGGGTCCCCACGAGAACGGGGGGGCGTGCCGGAAGGCCCAGACCAGGGTGGCGGCGGCGGCGACCCAGAGGCCTGCGGCGATGGCGACGGGGCCGATGCGATCGAGGTTCTGGCGGACCAGCTCCCCCACCCCCGCCATGACGGCCAGGACTCCGCCGTAGAGAAGGAGGCGGACCTCGGCACGGACGGAAACCAGCCTCCCCAGCGCGACACGGTGGAAGAAGCGGGCCTGCGGCGTCGTCAGCGTGCCGCTTCGGCCGAGCCGCTCGACCGCCAAGGCGACGTCGGGGTTCATGGGTCGGCGCCGATTATGGCACCGGGCGGCGCCTCCGTCAGCTTCCGGAGTAGTAGCTCTTCCGCGCCCGGGCGGTCGTGCCGGCGCGGTCCACCTCGACCTTCAGCAGCCGCCAGCCGGCCTTGCCGTCCGGCGGCTCGTAGCCGACCAGGTACCGGTGCCTCAGGGTGATCGCGATCGACTCGACGGCGGCTTTCAGGCGCTCCCCTCCCGGCGTGTCGCTGTCGGGGGTGTAGTGCTCCAGGCCCTTCAGGATCTCGGCGTGTCCGCCGGTTTCTTCCGCCAGCTCGAGGAGCGGCTTCGCGTCGAAGCCTTCTCGCGGTCCATGGGGCCCACCGGGATGCGGTCCACCGCCGCCGCGGGCGTCCGCCGCCTCCGCCACCCCCGCCTCCGCCCCCTGAGCCTCCGGGCATGTGCATCCCGCCCCCGCCGCCGCGGTGAAACCCTGTTGGATGAGAGGCCCCCGCGAGGGTGCCGCGGTCGAGGCCGATCGAGAAGACGGGGACCTCCGAGCGGCGCGCCAATTCCAGCAGGCGGTCGAAGGACTTGAAGCTCGCCGTGTCGACACCGTCGGTCACGAGCACGACGGCCTTGCTCTCCGCGGCCCCCGACGACACGCGCCGGATCGCCTCGTAGGCGGCGTCGTAGAGGGCGGTCCCGCCGGCCGGCTCGATGGCGTCGATGGTGCGGCCGAGCCGCTCCCGGTCCGAGGTGAAGTCCTGAACGACCCGAACGTCGTCGCTGAAGGTCAGGACGAGGATCTCGTCGGCGGGCTCCAGGAGGTCGATGAAGTGTTTGAGGGCCTCCTCCACCTGGAGGGACTTGTCGTCCATGCTGCCGCTGACGTCGAGAGCCAGCGCGAGCGCGGAGCGGGCGCCGCTCGTTGCTGAAGAGCGTCACGGCCTGGCGCTTTCCGTCTTCGGCCACGTGAAAGTCCTGCTGGCTCAAGCCGAGCACAGGCTCGCCCTTGGCGTCCGCCACCGACACCGGGATGCGCACGGTGCGGGTGCGAGCCGTGAACGTCGGCTCCTGGCTGAGCACCAGCGGTGGGCCGGTGATGGCGGGCGCCGTCGGCGTCAGCCGCGGGGCCGGCGGCGCTGCCGGCTTCTCGGCCGGGGCGGCGCGACGCACGGCCACCACGAGCGTCTCGGTGGCGCCGGCCTCGCGAAGCGCGGCCTCCCGGGGCGCGTCGAGGGGCTCGGACAGTCCCCGGGTGGACAGCTCCGTGAGGATCGTGGTCTCGCTGATGCCGGCGTGGAGGTAGCGGACGATGTCCGAGATCTTGAGCGGCGCCGCCCCTCTCGAGGCCTGGACCAGGGCCAGGAGCAAAACCCCCGAGCCGATCACGACCAGCGCGGATCGGGCGAGCCCGCGAACCCGTGACATATCCCCCCCTACGCTCTCCCCACGGGCGCGAGCGGTCGAACGTCCTCGGCAGAGACAGCGGCGTCGCAGGCGGAGGACGTCGCCCGGGCGCAAGCCCCCGAAACCGGGCCGTTCGGCAGCCTCGCGCGCGGCTGCTCCCCGGTGAAGAGCAGGAACCGTGCCGCGGCCCTCAGTGCGCCGCGCTCATCCCGCCCCGGCCCCGCGGGCTTCGCATCAGGAAGAGCAGGGGGAGCATGGCCACGAACATCAGGGCCAGCCAGCGGAAGATGTCGGTGAACGAGAGCATCATGGCCTGGCGCTCCACCATGCCGAACAGCGCCGCTCTCGCCCGCTCGGTGGCCGTCGTGGCGTCGGCGCCCCGTGCCATGAACGCGCCGCGCATCTGCTCGAGGAGGCCGCGGACCTGCGGGCTGTAGGCATCGATGTGGGACACGAGGGTGCTGGTGTGCTCCTGCCTGTGGCGGGTGAGGAGCGTCGTCGCGGCCGCGATGCCCATGCTTCCTCCCATGTTCCGCATGAGGTTGAAGATGCTCGTGGCGTTCCCCATGTTTTCGCGCGGGATGGGGTCCATCGTTATCGTGGTGAGGGGGACGAAGAGGAGCCCGAGGCTGACCCCCTGGATGAACTGCGGCCAGAAGATGTCCCAGTACCCGAGGCTCATGTTCAGGGACCCGAGCCAGAAGAGCGTGAGGGATCCCACCGCGAGGCCCGTCGCGAGGATCTTTCGCGCGTCCACCCGGCCGATGAGCATCCCCACGATCGGCATGGAGATGAACGAGCCCATGCCGCGAGGGGCGAGCGCGATGCCCGCCTGGAGGGACGGGTAGCCGAGCAGGGTCTGGAGCAGCAGGGGGAGCAATACGAGGCTGCCGTAGAGGACGAAGCCCAGCACGGTCATCAGGAAGACGCCCACGGTATAGGTGCGCACCTTGAGGACCCTGAGGTCCACCACGGGGTGCTCCACCTTCAGCTCCCGCGCGATGAAGGCCACGAGCATGACGAAGGCGGTCACCGCCAGGAACGTGATGAGGCCCGACGAGAACCAGTCGTCTTCCTGGCCCTTGTCCAGCAGCAGCTGGAGCGCACCGATTCCCACCGCGAGCATTCCGATCCCCCAGTAGTCGATGCGGTCGGAGCGCCGCGTGATGTACGGCGGGTCGAACACGTACATCTGGATGAGGGCGAGGGACGCGATCCCCACCGGGATGTTGATGTAGAAGACCCAGCGCCAGCTGTAGCTGTCGGTGAGCCAGCCTCCGAGCACCGGGCCCAGGATCGGGGCAACGACGATGCCGAGCCCCCAGAACCCCATGGCCCGGCCGCGGTCCTCGGGCTTGAAGGCCTCGAGGAGCACGGCCTGTGAGATGGGCTGGAGGGCGCCCCCCGTGAACCCCTGGATCACGCGGAACAGGATCAGCAGCGGCAGGTTGGGCGCCAGGCCGCACAGGAACGAGGCCACGGTGAACCCCGCAACCGAGGTCATGAGGAGCCGCTTGCGGCCGAAGAAGTTCGCGATCCACCCCGTGAGGGGCAGCACGATCGCGTTGGCCACGAGATAGGACGTGAGGGCCCAGGTCGACTCGTCGATGGTCGCCGACAGGTTCCCCGCGATGTGGGGGAGCGAGACGTTGACCACCGTGGTGTCCAGCACCTCCATGAACGTCGCCGACATGACCGCGATGGCCACGATCCAGGGGTTCACCTCCCGGATCGCGGCGCCCAAGCGTGGCAGGGCGGTCGTGGTCATTGCGTGAGGATCGTGGGCACGACCGACATCCCCGGGCGCAGGAGGTGCTCCGGATCCTGGCCGGCGTCCAGGACGATCTTCACGGGCACGCGCTGCACGACCTTCACGTAGTTCCCGCTCGCGTTCTCGGGAGGGAGGATGCTGAACCGCGCGCCCGTGGCGGCGGCGATGCTCTCGACCTTGCCCCGGTACTCGCGGCCGCCGTAGGCGTCGACCTCGACGATCGCCCGCTGCCCGGGGCGAATGCGGCGGAGCTGGTTCTCCTTGTAGTTCGCCACGACCCAGACCTCCTCGAGGGGCACGACGGCGAGGAGGGGCTGCCCCGGCTGGACGACCTGGCCGACCTCGACGCTGCGCCGGCTGACGACGCCGCTCACCGCGGCCTTGACCTCGGTGTGCTCGAGGTTGAGGCGCGCCTGGGCGAGAGCGGCACGGGCCATGTCGGCCTTGGCCGACGCCGAATCCGCGTGGGCCTTCTGGATCGTCACCTGCTCGGGACCGGTGCGCGCCTGGGCGAGACGCGCCCTCGCGGCCTCCACGGACTTCTCCGCCTCCCCCACCGAGGCCTGGGCCGACTCGCGGGCGGCATGGACCGCCTCCGCGTCGGAAACGGCCGCGTCGTAGTCCTGGCGCGAGACCTCGTCCTTGGCCAGGAGGGGCTTGAGGCGGCCCAGGTCGAGGGCGGCCTTCGTGTCTTTGGCCTCCGCCTCGCGCAGACGCGCGCGTGCCGAGAGCAGCCGCGCCTCGGCGCCCTGGAGCTCGCTGCCAGCCGCGGTCTCCTGCGAGGACGACACGGTCGAGGCGACCGGCACGCCCGTGCGGGCCGCGCGGGCGGCGGCTTCGTTCTCGGCGAGGTCGGCCTCGGCGCGGGCGACGGCGATCTCGTAGTCCCTGGGGTCGATCCGGACCAGGACCGCGTCCTTCTCGACGTACTGGTTGTCCGCCACCAGAACGGCCGCGACCGTGCCGCCGACCCGGGCGGACACGCCGTTCACGTGGCCGTCGATCTGCGCGTCGTCGGTCGAGACGCGGACCGCAAAGTGGCGCCACACCAGGACCAGGGCCAGCAGCACGACCACGCCCGCGGCGCCGGCCATCTGCATTCGTCGCTTCGTCATCTACGACCTTCCTCTCAGGAACTCGCGATAGCGGCTCTCGGCCACGCCCAGCGCGCGGGCCAGCTCAGCCTTCGACAGGTTGTTTTCGTAGAGGCTATCGATGCGGTCCTCGGTGGCCCGGGCCAGCGCCTGCTGGGCCTGGGTCACGTCGATGTTGCCGGCCACCCCCGCGGCGAACCGGTCCTGCGCCTGCTCGAGCTGCTGCCGCGCCAGCTCGACGCCCCTCGTCGTGACCTCCACGCGTTCGGCGCTGGCCTGCAGGTCGAGGAGCGTGGCCTGGATCTCGTAGTAGACGCGCGCCCGCAGGTCCTCCAGGCCGGCTCGCGCCTGGCGCAGGCGGGCATCCGCCTGCTCCACCTTCGCCTGCACCTTGCCCCCCTCGAAGATCGGGACGCGCAGGCTGGCGCCCACCGTGAAGGTGCCGCGGGCGCTCGCTGCCGTGTTGCCGATCCACCCGTAGTCGCCGCTCACGGCGAGGGACGGGAGCCCGTCGCCGACGGCGGCCCGCCGCTCTTCCTCCGCGGCCCGCACGTGGGATTCCGCAGCCTGGAGATCGGCGCGCGTGGCGTACGCCTGCTTGAGCGCGTCGTCCGCCGAGATCGGCTCGAAGGGAGCCAAGGGCATGTCGTCGGCCAGGCGAAAGGCCTGGCCGAGAGGAAGGCCGATGGCCCGGGAGAGGGCGAGCTTCTCCTTCGCGGCGTCGTCCCTCGCGACGATCCCCCGCTGCCGCTCCGCGGCCACCTGCACCTCCGCGCGCAGCACGTCGATGCCGGCCACCAGACCGGCGTTCCTCCGGTCGAGGGCCAGGTCGTGGAGGGCCTGGGCCGTCGCGAGCTGCGCCTCGACAGCCGCCACGCGGGCCTCGCCGGCCAGCGCGCGAAGGTAGAGGCCGGCGCAGCCCAGGACCACGGTGTCGCGGGTGCTTCGCTGCCGCTGCTCGGCCGCTCTCGCGTCGAGGCCCTGGGCCCGCGCATGCCGTATCGCGTGGAAGTCGAGCACCGTCTGGGAGACGTACCCTCGGGCGTCGACCACGTCGAACGGCCCGATCAACTCGGGAAAATCGCCGAAGCCGGAGAAGCCGAAAGCGGCCAGGCTGACCTTCTCGCGCACGGCCGAAGCCCCTGCGCGCAGGTGGGGCAGGAGGTCGGAACGCGCCTCGTGGGCCTCGCCCTCCGCGTGGCGGACGTCCTCCTGACCCAGCAGGAGGCCGAGGTTGTGCTCGAGCCCGCGCTGGATCGCGTCGTCGAGGCTGAGGGCCAGGACCTCGGGGCTCGCCGTGCCGCTCGGAACGCCGCCGAGGATGGTCGCGCGCGCATCCTGCGGCCCCCCGGCCGCCGAGCTTCCGAGCAGGAGCAAGAACAGGAGCCAGCCATGCGCCTTCATCGGCACCCGAGTGCCCTCTTGGCAAAGTCGACCACGAACGCCACCTCCTTCTTGACCCTCGCCGCGTCGGTCCAGCCCATCAGGCGCCGCAGGATGACGCCGCGCGTCAGGTCCGAGATCGCGTGGGCCGCCTGCTCCGCGGCGAAGGGCCCCACGCCGCGGCCCTTCCCCTTCTCGCGGATCGCCAGCGCCAGGATCTGCTTCTGGCGCTGCGCCAGGTCCTGGAAGTCCGGGTTGAAGGCCCCGCACGCCGCGTTGCCGAACTCGGCCAGGTAGATCTGGAAGAAGTCCCGGTGCTCTTCGAAATACGCTACCTTCGTCGTCACGTAGGCCTCGATCTTCGCAGCGAGGGAAGGAGCCCTCTGGAGCCCGTCCTCGAGCGTCTCGCACAACTGAGTGATTCCGGCGCGCAGGGCGGCTCGATAGAGGTCCTGCTTGGAGTCGTAGTAGAGGTAGAGCGTCCCCTTGGCCAGCCCCGCCGCGTGGGAGATCTCCTCCATGGACGCCTCGGCGAACCCGCGCCGGGCGAAGATGCGGCGCGCGGCCGCGAGGATCTCCGCCTCCCGGAACTCGGTCACGACGTCTTTTCGTGTCTTCCCCGCGATGGGCATAGAACCAGCAAGTCAGTTCACTGACTGACCAGTCATTCTTGCATGAGCCGGGTGGAGGCGTCAAGGGCGAGGCCGGGAGCGTCTTCCTCGGCCATGCTAGACTTCGCGGCGGTGAAGTATTGCGACGCCTGTCGCACCCCATATCCCGCCGACTACACCACCTGCCCGAAGGACCGGACCGAGGCCATCCTCGTCCTCGACCCGGACAACCCGAAGGCGTCCGGGGCGCTCGAGGGGCTGCGCGAACATGCGCCGCCGCCACGGTGAGCCGCCCCGCGGGTCGGTGGTGCCGATGGGCCCTCGCGGCGCTGGCTGCAACTGGCGCGGGTGGAAGCGCCCGAGCGGAGGCGAGCGTGCGCTGGTGTGACGAGCTGCCCCGTGCCGTCTACAAGACCCTCGAGCGCGTCCGGGTCCCCGACGACTGGTTCCAGGTCTATCGGATCTCGAAGGACGTGTACGCGATCTACGAGCCCTATCAGGCCCAGGAGGTCATCTCGTACGTCATCGTCGGCTCGAAAGGGGCCATCCTCCTGGACACCGGCATGGGGATCGGCCGCATCCGGACCGTCGCCCGGAGCCTGACGCCTCTGCCGATACGGGTGGTCAACACCCACACCCACTACGACCACGTGGGAGGGAACGCGGACTTCGCCGACGTCCTCGCGATGGACATGGCGTACACGCGACGGAGCGCGGAAGGAATGGCCCACGACCTGGTGCGCGGCGAGGTCGCGCCGGAATCGCTCTGCCGGCCCTTGCCCGACGGTGTTCTCGCGGAGACCTACAGCGTCCGGCCGTTCACGATCACGGGCCTGCTGAAGGACGGCGACGTCCTGGATCTGGGCGGCAGGCGCCTGGAGGTCCTCGCCGTCCCCGGCCACACGCCCGATTCCCTGGCGCTTCTCGACCGCGACGCGGGCCTGCTGTGGACGGGCGACACCTTCTACGAGGGCCCGATATGGCTCTTCGTTCCCGAGACCGACCTCGACGCCTATCAGGCGTCGGTGCATAGGCTGGCGGCTCTCGTCCCGTCCCTGCGCCTCCTCCTCCCGGCTCACAACACGCCGACGGCGGCGCCCCGGCGGCTCCTGGAGCTGAGCCGAGCCGTCGACGCGATCCGCGCGGGGTCGGTGTCGGGGCGTGTCGAATCCGGCGACCGGATCGAATACGATTTCGACGGGTTCTCGCTGCTGCTTTCGACCCGCGATGCTCGTCCCTCGAGAAAGGACCTTCCTTGAAGTCACTCTGGCGAATCCACCGGTACCTGAGCTCCTTCGTCGCCCCGGCGATGCTCTTCTTCGCGATCTCGGGCGCGTGGCAGGCGTTCCGTCTCCATGAGGATCGGAAGGACGGCAGCTACAAGGCACCCGCCGTGCTGGAGGAGCTCTCCAACCTCCACAAGGCGGAGCACCTCTCGGGCACCACGGGGCGCATGTTCAAGGTCGGGCAGCTGCTCTTGGCGTCGGCCTTCGCGCTGACGGCCCTGCTCGGCGTGATCATGGCGCTTCGCGTGGCCCGACCGGTCTGGCCCGTCTGGCTCACGCTCGCCGCCGGCGTGCTGCTCCCCGTGCTGCTCGCCCTCGCGGTGGCCGGTGGGGGCCACCGGTAGCCGCGCAGCCTGGGTCAGAGGGCCGGCGTCACCACCACGTTGCGGAAACGGACCTTGCCGTGGTCACCCTGGAGCATCAACGGCCCCGGCTCCCCTTCGAACGGGCTGATCGCGCCGCCGGTGATCCCCTCGACGGTCGCGGCATCGATGATCGTCTTGCCGTTCAAGACCACGGTGAGCGTGCGCCCCACGAACGTGATGTCGAACGACTGCCACTCCCCCGCCGGCTTCGTCGCATCGACCTTCGGCGCGATGCGGCTGTAGAGGGAGCCGCACTTCTGATCGGCGGCAGTCGAGTGGGGATCGTCGTCGACTCGATCTGGATCTCGTACCGCCCGCGGAGATACACCCCGCTGTTGCTGTGGGGCTCCACGTTGAACTCGATGTGGAGCTTCAGGTCCTGGAAGGCCTTGTCGGTGACGAGGTCGGCGTTCCCCTTCGGGTCCACCACGGCCAGCTCGCCGTTCACGACGGCCCAGCCCATCTTCGCCTTCGAGTCCCGGATCTTCCAGCCGTCGAGGGTCTTGCCGTTGAAGAGCGTGACCGGCTGGCCCCACTTGGGCGACGCGGAGGCCGCAAGGTCCGGGGCGCGCTTCCCCTCGAAGTGGTTCGTCTTCCCGTCGGAGTACCGGACGTCCCCCTTGAGGGCGGCCCCCTCGAGGCGGACCTCGAACGTCTCGGGTTTCCCAGCCTCCTCCTCACGCACCAGCCGCAGGACGCCGCCGTCCACGGTGGCCTTCGCCGGGACCACGCTCCCCCAGCGCCAGACCACCGACGCCGCGAGCCCGCCGTCCTTCTTGTCGAGCTTGAACCCGCCGCCGGTGAACGTGTCGTCCGCGTCGGTGATCTTCAGGTTCCACCGGCCGGCGTAGTCGTCCACGGTGGGGACGTTGGAGGCAGCGTCGGCCGTCAGGGTTGCGGCGACGATCAGGCTCAGAAAGGGCATCTCGGGCTCCTCGGGTGGGCCGCGGGGCTCGCGGCGGTGGCAGGACGCTAGCGCCGGTCTCGCGGGGTGTCAATCGCCGACGGCGAGCCCGGGAGCGGCGCGTCGCCTACAATGGCCGGGTTCCGGAGGATCTCATGGTTCAGAGACTTGGATACGTCTTGGCGTCGTCGCTCCTCGCGTGCTCTCTCGTCGGCGCCGACGAATGGAAGGCCATCTCGCCGGCCCAGGCGCCACGCTATCACTTCGACCTCTCGAAGGAGTTCTACGCCGACGACGCGGGCTACGACAAGGACCTGGGCGAGGCGAAGGCCCTCGTCGAGAGCGTCCAGAAGCACCGTGGCAAGGTCGGCTCGTCCGGAGCGGTCCTGCTCGAGCTGGCCACGAAGCTCGAGCACCTGAACATCCTGACCACCAAGCTCTACATCTACCGCTTCCTCCGCTATTCGACAGACACCACCCTCGAGCCGCAGTTCTCGGCCGCCGACCAGCAGCTCTCGGAGCTCGGATCGAAGGTCAGCTTCGTCAGCACGGAGCTCAGAAAGATCTCGAACAAGGAGCTGGAGGGTCTGCTGGCCCAGGAGCCGAAGCTCGCTCCCTACCGCTTCTATCTGGAGCAGAACACCCGCTACAAGCCGTACACCCTCAGCACCGACCAGGAGGAGCTGCTCTCGCGGATGTCGCCCCAGCTCTACTCCTGGGAGGGCCAGCTCTTCCAGAAGCTCATCGACCGGACGACGTTCAGCGACCTGGAGGCCCCCGAGGGGAAGCTGAACGTCTATCGCGATCGGCAGGTCCTGAGCAAGGAGAAGGACCGGGAGCTGCGGAAGAAGGCGACGACCACGCTCTATTCCGAGTACGCCGCCAGCGCCGACCTCTTCGGGTTCTCGGTCCTCAAGCTCGCCGGCGCCCTGAACGCCGAGAACGTCGCCCGCGGGTTCAAGGATGCCTTCGAGGCATCGCTGTTCGACTCCTACCTCACGAAGGACCAGGCGGACAGCTTCTACCAGACGATCGCGGGGTACGCGGCCCTCAACAAGCGCTACGTCGAGCTCCGGAAGGCGCGGATCAAGGCCTTCGCCGGCCTCGACACGGTGGCGCCCTGGGACATGGACCTCGTCCCCGAGGGGTACAAGCGTCCCCAGTTCACCATCACCCAGGCCAGCGACGTGCTGAAGGCCGCCCTGGCCTTTCACGGTGAGCGCTACGCGACCGACCTCGCCGGGCTGCTCGACCCGCAGAACGGCCGCCTGGACATCGTCGGGGGCAAGAACCGGGCGCCGGGCGCCTTCTCGTGGGGTTACTACGGCGCGCCCAACGTGTTTTACTCGTACGACTACCGCGGCTACCTGGACGACGTCCTGACCCTCGCCCACGAGGGCGGGCACGCGGTCCACTACGACCTCATCACCCAGAACAAGGTCCTGCCGGTCTACTCCGGCGGACCGCAGTACTTCACCGAGAGCTTCGCCATGCTCAACGAGTTCGTGACCGGCCAGTACCTCTACGAGCGGGCCACGACGAAGGAAGACAAGATCTACTACCTGGAGCAGCTTCTCGGCGTGATGATGCGGCGCTTCTTCGACATCGTGATGCGCTCCGAGTTCGAATATCGCGCCTACCAGAAGATCAAGGCGGGAGAGATCGCGGAGCCGGCGCAGCTCCACGACCTCTGGAAGGAAGAGGGGCTCCGCTACGTCGGAGAGGACTACAACCAGTACGAGTTCCTGAGGCACAACTGGGCTTTCACGCCCCACTTCTTCACGAGCCCGCGCTACTACATCAACTACCTCTTCGCGAACCTCATGGCGATCAGCTATTTCCAGAGACACCAGGGCGACAAGACCTTCGACGGCCGCTACGTGGACATGATGGTCCACGGCTTCCCCGACACGCCCGTGAACCTGCTCCAGAAGAACCTGGGTCTCAACCCCTTCGACCCGGCGACCGTGAAGGAGTCGATGAAGGTGTTCGAGGCGAAGGTGTCGGAATTGGAGGCGCTGTACCGGTCTACGCCTTGACCTTCGCCTCCAGCTCGGCCCAGCGGGCGTAGAGCTCCTCGACGGCCGATTGAGCGGCCGCCAGCGCCTCGAGCCGCTCGCCCAGGGACTTGTGGTCGGCGGCGACCGCCGGGTCGGCGGCAGCCAGACGGCACGCTTCCAGTCGCTCCTCGGCCTCGAGGATGCGAGACTCCATGTCGTCCCACTCTCGCTGCTCGCGGTAGCCCAGGCGCCTCGGCCGGCTCGCGCCCGGCGCCTCCTTCGGCGCTGCCTTGGCCGGACGGCCCACCGGGGCGCCTGCGGCTGCCGCCTCCCGGCGGCCCAGCTCCCACTGCTCGTAGTCGGCGTAGAAGGTGGCACCGCCGTCGCCGTCCAATGCCAGCAGGCGCGTCGAGACCCGGTCGATGAGGTACCGATCGTGGGTGACCAGGACCAGCGCGCCGGGGAACTCGAGAAGGCTCTCCTCCAACACCTCGAGCGTGGGGATGTCCAGGTCGTTCGTCGGTTCGTCGAGGAAGAGCACGTCGGCGGCCTCGAGCATGAGGCGGGCGATGAGCACCCGCGCCTGCTCGCCTCCCGAGAGGCGACCCACGGGCGTCTCGAGCTGCTCGGAGCGGAAGAGGAAGCGCTTGGCCCAGCCCGCCACGTGGATCGCCCGACCGTCGCGTATCACCGAGTCGCCGAACGGCGCCAAGGTGCGCCTCAGGGACACATCGGGATCGAGACGCGCGCGGTGCTGGTCGAACGTCACGACCTGGAGGTTCGGGGCGCGCCCGACGGTCCCGGCGTCGGGGGTCTCGAGCCCCGCCATCAGCCGCAGCAGCGTCGTCTTCCCGCTTCCGTTCGCTCCGAGGAGGCCCAGGCGCGTCCCCGGGGACAAGCACGAGGTCGAGATCCCGAATGATCGCGCGGGGGCCGAAGCTCTTCGTCAGGCCCTCGGCGACGAGAAGGCGCTTGGTCTTGCGCTCCGTCCCCGCGAAGTCGATGCCGATGGCGCCCGTCTTCGACCGGGAGTCCAGGTCGGCCAGCTCCTCTCGGAGCCGCCCCGCCGAGTCGATCCGCGCCTGGGCCTTCCGCGTGCGGGCCTTGGCCTTGCGTGAAAGCCACTCCAGCTCGCCGCGCACGCGGTTCCGCAACGACTCCTGGTACGAGGCCTGGGTGGCCAGCTGCTCGTCCTTCTTCTCGAGATACGTGCTGTAACGGCCGCGCACGTCGAAGATCCCCTCGGCGAACGCCCGGTTCAGCTCGACGAGGCGGCCGGCGACGGCTTCGAGGAAGTAACGGTCGTGGCTCACGGCCACGAAGGCCTCGGGCTCCCTCTGCAGGCGCTCCTCGAGCCACAGGATCCCGTCGACGTCGAGGTGGTTCGTGGGCTCGTCGAGGAGGAGCAGCTCGGGCTCCCCCACCAGCGCGGCGCAGATGGCCAGGCGCTTCTTCCACCCGCCCGACAGGGTCGCGACGGGCTGCGCGTCGTCCTCGAAACCCGCCTTGCCCATCTCGACGCCGACGCGGGCCTCGGCCTCGTGGTCGTCCAGGCCCAGGACCGCGACGCCCTGCACCAGGACCGAACCCACGGTCGCTCCCGCTGCGACGACCGGGTCCTGGGCCACGTGTCCGATCCTCAGCCGTTTCCGCGACGAGCGCGTGCCCGAGGACGGCACCTCCTCGCCCGACAGGATCTTCAGGAGCGTCGACTTCCCCGATCCGTTGGGGCCCACCACGCCGATGTGGTCCCCCTCGAAGATGCCGAAGGAGAGCCCCTCGAACAAGGGCGCGGCGCCGAAGGCTTTCGAAACCTCCTGGCAGGAGAGAAGCAGCTCGGGCATGTGAACCATCTAGGCTACTACGGCAGGACGGATTTCGTGGTCAACCTGGGATCGGGGGCGTATGATCGCCGCCAGATCCATCGGGCGTCGGAGCGCAGCGTCGAAGAAGGAGGACCCATGGGGCAATGCAACAAGAGTCTCCTCGGGCTCGGGATTGCGCTGGCCATGCGGGTGTCGACCGCCCAGGCTTCGACGCCCCCCAAGCTGCGGCTGGGGAACGACGTGAGGCCCGCGGCTCAGTCGCTGGACCTCACCATCGTGCCGGGTCGCGCCGCCTTCACCGGCACTTCGACCATCGACGTGGAGGTCCAGGAGCCGACCCGGACCATCTGGCTGAACGCGAACGCGATCACGGTCGCGAAGGCCGAAGTCACATCCGGTGGATCGTCGCAGCCCGCCACCGTGGTCCCCGGCGGTACCGATTTCCTCGGCCTGGAGTTCGCGCGGGCGGTGCCGCGGGGCCGGAGCACGCTCCGTCTCGAATACTCGGGAAAGATCAGCGACTCGGACAGTGCCGGTGTCTTTCAGGGGAAGGACGGCGACGATCTCTATGTCTTTACGCAATTCGAGGCGATTCTCGCCCGGAGGGCGTTCCCATGCTTCGACGAGCCGGGATTCAAGAACCCCTGGCGCCTCACGGTTCACGTCAAGAAAGAGCACATGGCTCTCGCCAATACGAACGCGATCTCCGAGACCGACGAGCCGGGCGGGATGAAGAAGGTCGTCTTCGCCCCGACGCCGCCGCTACCCAGCTACCTCGTGGCCTTCGCGGTGGGCCCGTTCGAGATCGTGGACGGAGGCCTGGCCGGCCTGAAGAAGACGCCGATCCGGATCGTCACGCCGCGCGGCAAGACGCGAGAAGCGCGCTATGCGGCGGAGGTGACCGGCCCGATCCTGGAGCGCCTCGAGGACTATTTCGGACGGCCGTACCCGTTCGACAAGCTCGACAGCCTGGCGATCCCACTGACCTTCGGCTTCGGCGCCATGGAAAACGTCGGCCTCATCACCTACGCCCAGACCATCCTGCTGGCGGACCCTGCCGTCGACACCGAGGAACGCCGGCGCGAGTACGTGTCGGTCGCCGCCCACGAGATCGCCCACCAGTGGTTCGGCGACCTCGTCACGCCGGAGTGGTGGGACGACATCTGGCTGAACGAGGCCTTCGCGACCTGGATGTCCTCCAAGCTCGTCGCGGCCTGGAAGCCCGAATGGCAGACCCGGCTCGAAGACCTGGGCTCCAAGTTCTATGCCATGGAGCAGGATGCCCTGGTCTCGGCCCGCAAGGTCCGCCAACCCATCGAGACGAACGACGACATCGCCAACGCGTTCGACGCAATCACGTACGAGAAAGGCGCTGCCGTCATCCGGATGTTCGAGAGCTGGATGGGAGAAGGGGCGTTCCGGCAGGGTGTGCGCTCGTACCTGGACCAACACGCCTTCGGCAGCGCTCGCTTGGGAGATTTCCTCGCGGCCGTGGGGGGTCCGGAGCCGCGGCTTGCGGCCGCCTTCTCGACGTTCCTCGACCAACCGGGCTTCCCGGAGGTGTCCGTGACCCTCCGGTGTGAAGGAGAGCCGACGGTGACGCTCCGCCAGGAGAGACACCTCCCCCTCGGTTCGAGCGGCGCCCCGGGCCAGATCTGGCGCGTCCCGGTGTGCGTGAGCTACGCCACGGCCTCGGGCCCGCAAGGCGAGTGTCTTCTGCTCGACGCACCGGAGGCAGCGTTCAAGCTGTCACGGGCCACGAGTTGTCCCGCCCTCCTGGTCGCCAACCGTTCCGCCACGGGCTACTACGTCGGACGGTACGAAGGGACCCTCCTTCCCCAGCTCCTCGAGGACCGAACGGCCTTCCTGAGTGCGGAGGAGCGGCGCTCCCTGCTCAACGACCTCGTCCGTGTCTCGCGGGGGGGCCATCTGGCGGCCGGGAAGGTCCTGAGCGCGATCCCCTACTTCGCCCACGCCCCGGAGCGGCCCGTGGTCGAGCAGGCGCAGAAGGTGGCCGCTGATTCGCGTCGCCTGCTTCCAATCGCCCTCGCGCCGAACTACCGGCGGTTCGTGGACCGCGCCTTCGGCGAGCGAGCCCGCCAGCTCGGCTGGACGGCGCGGCCGGAAGACGACGCCGAGACCCGCCTGATGCGCGCCCAACTGGTCCCCTTCGTGGCTCGGCAGGGCGAGGACGGTGCTCTCCGCACCGAGGCGCGCCGACTGGCCGAGGGTTGGCTCGCGGAGCGCACCGGCGTCGAAGCCGATCTGCTGAGGGGCGTTCTATCGACGGCCGCCGCCTTCGCCGACAAGCCCTTCTTCGATCGGCTGGTCGCTGAGCTCAGGAAGACCCGGGACCGCCAACAGCGCGAAGAGCTCGTCCGCGCTCTCGGATCGTTCCGCGACCCCGCGTCCGTGACCGCCGCCTTCGATCTGCTGGTCCACTCGGACCTCGACTTTCTCGAGATCTGGCGCGTCCTGTTCGGTCCCCTGCAGGATCCGTCGACGGACTCCCTCCCATTCGCCTTCGTCAAGGCGAACGGCGACGAGATCCTGAAGCGCGCACCGAGCGGCGGCGACTTCGAGTTCGGGGCCATCCTGCCCTTCGTGGGGCGCAACCTCTGCGATCGCGCCGCCGAGGAGGAGTTCGTCGCGTACTTCCGCGACCGCGCCCCCAAGTTCACGGGCGGCCCCCGAAACTACCAGCAAGCGCTCGAGGCCATCCATCTCTGCATCGCCCAGAAGGCGGCCCAGGGCGCCGAGGTCACGAGCTTCTTCGCCGCACAGTAGCCCCCCGCTCACGCGGGGCTTCGCGCACCCCCCAGCCGAGCCGATGCTGCCCGGCGCGATCGGACGGCCGACACCATCCGCCGCTGGGTCTCGCCCAGCGGCCCGTACGCTCGAACCCTGCCGGTCAGGACGTCGAGAGCGGTCGGCTGGGCCGGGAATCTCTCCCGGTACTTCAGGGCCACGAGGTTGTAGGCACAGGGGAAATCGGGCACGCGTCTCGGGTCCGTGTTCCCGGGGATGTTGCCAATGGACGCAGGGCAGATCGAGCAGGATTCGAGGAATCGGCACTCACCGCACCGCCCGTACGACGAGTACTTCTCGTGCTTGGCGTGGAAGATGCCGGCCGCCCGCGCGGCGTCTGGGTACATGGCCAGCTTCTTCGGAAACTCCGGCGCTCGGAAGTCCCCCATCCGGATCGACTCGACCTGGTTGCGCAGGAAGGGGGAAGCGAATCCTTGGTACGACTCGACGAAGACGGCGCAGCCATGGATCTGGCCGTCCACGTCTACGGCCAGGTTCTGCCCCGTCGGGGCCGCGCACATGACATCGGCTCGCGGGGCATGCGAGCTGTTGCCGGCGGTAGCGGTCTTCCGAAAAAGGGAGAAAGGAATCTCGCCCGTGCGCTTGTAGTGCCGGAGGCACACCTTGAACACCCGGATGAACGCCTCCTCCAGCACGTCGATCATCCCCGGCCTCCAGCCTCCATCGTGGGTAATGACAGGCGACACGTCGAGCCGGGGCACGCCTTTGCCGAGGAAGTAGGCGATCGATTCCGCCAGGTGCGGCACCGTCGCCGGTGTCAGTGTCAGAGCGATGTTCAGCTGTTCGCGAACGAAATGGGGATGCTCACGTCGAAGCCGATCGAGGAGGTCGTCGAGGATGGCAAAGGTGTGTGGTCCGCGGAGATCCTGGGCCGCGGGAACGCCATCGAAGCTGAGGAAGGTATCGAACCGGTGCTGCGCGAGAAAGTCCGCCTGCTCCTCGCGCAGCAGGGTCCCGTTCGTCACCATGGAGTACTGGACCCGCTTGCCGGGCGCGCGGGCGTCGCGAACGTACTCCACGGCCCGGCGGATGAGCGGAAACTCGAGCAGGGGCTCGCCGCCCAGGAAGAGGATCTCGATTTCGGGGCTTCGTGAGCGCACGACGACGTCGAGGACGCCTCGGAGCGTGTCCCACGACATGCTCCGCGGCTTCTTGTCGTTCTGGTAGCAGTAGCTGCAACGGAGGTTGCAGCCTGCCGTCAGGATGACCTCGAGTACCTCGACGTCGTCCAGGCTAGGCGTTGGGCCTCCTCTTGGCTTTCCCCTTGGCCTTCCCCTTGCCTTTGCCCTCCTTGAGCACTCCAGGTCCCCCGGGGGCGAGTGGGCCGCGAGGCCCCCGAGGGCCGCCAGCCGGATTTGCGCCGAGGTTCTGACCGACGCGCGGCGGCGGATCCCCGGGCCGGATCCAGATGGGGATCGCGCACGATCTCCCGATGAGATTGAACGGGGGAACGATGAGCCCTGGGTCCACGCTTCCATCACGGAGCTGCCTGACTGCGTCGATCAGGATCCCGAGGTCTTGCCAGATCTGATTGAGATCCGGCGGGTCAAACAGGAGCTGCGCCTGAATCTCCTGCATGTTGGCGATAACAAACTCGAAATATGCGTCGCCCATGACACCCTCCTTTCAACGTAGTGACGATCAATTGCCGATACGGCTATTCTCGAGAAGCCAGATATCGCCCCGGGTCTCCTGACGCGTGAAGGCGAGGAGGCGGCCGTCCGTCGACAGATCGAAGTCGCCCGGTGGCGCGGCCTCCGCAAACAATTCGGGTCGCACCGCCGCGACGACTTCACCTCCGTCGGGCGAGACCCTTCGAAGCTGCGTCTCCCCTCCAACGGTCACGGCGGCGAACCACAGCCGTCCGGTGTGCTTTTCCCACCTCACGCGCCCGATCTGGGGCGCCTTGGCCAGTGGACCGGACGGGGTTCCGCCGGCGGCGGGTGCGACCCAAAGCTCTCCGCCGTCGCCCGTCATCCGGCCATACGCGATCCTCCGGCCGTCGGGGGACCATGCCGGTAGTCGTTCTCCCGTTTCCCCCGAGGTGACCTGCCGGCCCGGACCCATGCGGCGTCCATCTCGGATGGGCGCCGCCCAAACGTGCATCTCGGCCCCTCGCTCGGAAACATAGGCGAGCTCCGTGCCGTCGGGCGACCACGCCGGGTGCGTGTCCTTTCCGAGGCCGTCGCTGAAGCGCTCAGGAACTCCTCCGTGCGCGGCTACGACCCAGATCTCCCGGGTGTCCGGCAGCTCTCGCTTGAATGCGATCCATTTGCCATCAGGCGAGTAAGCCGGCACGTTTATGGTGCCCGTCACATCAGTGAGCTGTCTGGGCGCTCCCTTGCCTTTCCCGTCGGTGAGATCCTGGACCCACAGGTCGTACCGCCCGCCTCGACGACTCGACGCAAAGACCAGCGCCCTGCCGTCCGATGCGAAGCTGGGCGCCGCGTCGTACAGTCGGCTCTTGATGAGCTCCTTCCTTCCGCTTGCAAGGTCCACCAGGACGACGTCGTAGTCATCGGAATAGGTCGAGTAGACGAGCTTTCGACCATCCGACGAGAGGCTCGGATGCGTTTCCGGGCCCGTGCCTGTCGTGAGCCGCTCCGGGGAACCTCCTTCGGCCGCGATGCGCCAGAGGGCTCGCGTTCCCTCCCGATCCGACGCGAAGACCACGAACAGGCCGTCCGAGGACCAGACGGCCTCGGTGTCGATCGCGTTCTCGCTGGTCAGGCGACGCGCGCGCGCGCCGTCGAGTCCGACCAGCCAGAGGTTCCGAGCGTCGTTGTAGCAGATGGTCCGGCCGTCGGGAGACCAGGCCGGCTCGATGTGGTCGCGTTCACCGTCATCGTCTCCCGTGAGCCAGGCTACCTGGGAGGGATTGTCCAGAGGGGCGACGCCGATCCGGTAGTGCCCCGCGGCGTTGGCGCGCGAAAAGGCGAGGCGCCTTCCATCCGGAGACACGGCGGGGGACTCGCCCTTGGGCAGGAGCAGCTGGGCCGTTCCGCCGAGCCGTGGCACCTTCCAAACCGCCGACTCGCCCCCGCGGTCGGAGACGTAGGCGAGAGCGGCGCCGTCGGGGAACCAGGTCGGACTCCGATTCATCGCGTGATCGTCGGTCAGGCGGAGGCGACTGCCTCCCTTCACATCCGTGATCCAGATTTCGCTGTGGTCGCTCTCCATGGCAGTGAACGCGATGAGGCCGCCATCCGGAGAGATGGCGGGCTCCGCCTCCACGCCGGGGTCACTGGTGACCTGGCGTGACACGCCCCCCGTGAACGGAGCGGGCGCGCGTACGAGCGATCGAACCCACACGCCCCCCAGGATGAGGAGACCAAGGACCACGACACCCACAACTCCAGCAGTCGCAGTGCGTCGGGCCGGCAGCCTCATGGGCCGCGAAGGCGGCGTGTAGTCCGCCGACTCGACCTCGCGCCGGAGCGCGACGACGTCCGCGAGGAGCTCCCTCGCGTCGGAATGCCTTTCTTCGCGACGCTTCGCGAGCGCCTTCCCGACGATGCGCTCGAGCTCTCTCGGCACCGAGGGGTCGATGGTGGACATGGCCGCGGGCTCGAGCCTCACGATGGCCTCGTTGGCGCTCCTCTCCTCGTCGTCCTCGAATGCCCGCCGGCCCGTGCACATCTCGTAGACCACGGCGCCGAGGGAGAAGATGTCGCTTCGCGGATCCAGGGTCTTGCCCAGCACCTGCTCGGGGGACATGTACCCTCGGGTTCCCATGACGGCGCCGGACTTCGTCAAGTGCTCGGTGGCGGTCGTCTCGGAAGGGTCCGCATGCCCCGCGGCGAGAACGTAGGCAAGGCCAAAGTCCGTCAGCAGCACCCACCCGTCGGCTCGAACCAGGATGTTGTTGGGGTTGATGTCCCGATGGATGATCCCCTTCGCGTGAGCGGCCCGCAGGGCGTCGGCCAGGCCTTCCGCGCTGGCCAACACGCGCCTCAAGGGGAGCGCGCCCTGGTCCTGGAGCAGCGTGCGGAGGCTGCAGCCCTCGACCAGCTCCATGGCCAGCCACGGAAGACCGCCCCATTTGAAGATCTCGAATATCGGAACGACGTGGGGATGGCTGAGCTGCGAGGCGGAGCGCGCCTCGCGCAGGAAGCGTTCGCGCACCGTGGGGTTCGACGCAAGGTGGGGCCACGGGCATTTCAGCGCCACGTCCCGGCCCAGCCGCGCGTCCCGCGCGCGGAAGATGACACCCATTCCGCCGCGCCCGATCTCCGCGACGATTTGATAGTGGGCGACGCGGCTTCCGGGGCGACCAGGGGCTTCCATCCCCCCGCTACGCGAGATCGCGTCCCGGGGTGGGCTCCCTCGGACTCGGCCTGATGGCATCGTCCGTGGCCTTGTGCCGCCAGGTGATGGGCGGATTGGGCGAAATGCTAGCACACTGGGCGGTGCCACTGGGTTCCGGCAGAACGGTCCAATCGGGTGGACGTCCGATGCCGGAGCGCCTAGGCTGGCGACCATGAGAACAAGGATGAACGGCGCCGTGCTCGCGGGGCTGATCGCCATCAGCGTGATCCGCGCCGACGCCGGCGAACGCACCGTGGCCGTGACCTTCGACGACCTCCCGGGCCCGCCCGGCGGCCTGGTGTCCAACGACGTCGAGGCGCTCCGCGCGAACACGGCAAAGCTGCTGGCCACGTTTCGCGAGCACGCCATCCCGGTCGTCGGCTTCGTCAACGAAGGCAAGCTCGCCGTCGAGGGCGAGGGCGTCGAGGGCGTGACCGCTCGCACCGCGATCCTGAAGATGTGGCTCGACGAGGGGTTCGAGCTGGGGAACCACACCTACTCCCATCACAGCCTCAACGGGACGCCCCTCGCGCAGTTCGAGGCCGATGTCGTTCGCGGAGAGCCGGTGACGCGAGGACTGCTCGAAGAGAAGGGAATGCGCCTCCGCTATTTCCGCCATCCCTTTCTCCAGGTGGGGCTCGACCTGGAGAAGCGCCGCGTCTTCGAGGCGTTCCTGATGGACCACGGCTACACCATCGCACCCGTCACCGTGGACAACGACGACTACATCTATGCCGCCGTCTACGCCGACGCGCTTCGTCGCGGAGAGAAGGTCCTGGCCGCGCGAATCGGGACCGACTACGTTCGGTACATGAGCAGCGTCTTCGCTTTCGTCGAGGACGTGTCCGAGCGCCTCACCGGGCGGCCGATCCAACAGACGCTACTGGTCCACGCCAACGCGCTGAACGCGGACTTCTTCGGCGACGTCGCGAAGGTCCTCGAGAGGCGCGGCTACCGGTTCGTCACCCTCGAGGCCGCCCTCCGGGACGAAGCCTACGCCCTTCCCGACACCTACGTCGGCAACTGGGGGATCTCCTGGCTCCACCATTGGGAGCTGACCGCCGGCCGCAAGCGATCCCCGTCCCCGGATCCGCCCGACTGGATCACGCAAGCCCTACGAGGCCCTCAGCCGCTGAGGCTTCGCTTTCGCTTGCCCCCGGAGACGAGGGCCTCCTTGTCCGCACGGCGCAGCCGCTTGATGCGATGCTCCTCGCGCAGGGCCCCTCCCCACGAGGCGCAGGCGCGCGACCAGGCCAGGGTCACCGGGAGGTGCGCGCGGGTGTACCGGGAGGCTCGGCCCGCCTGGTGGAGGCGGAGCCGAGCGTCCAGGTCCTTCGTCGCGCCGGTGTACAACGAGCCGTCGCCGCAGCGCAGAATGTAAACGAAGGCCGCGGCCTTCCGGCGCCTCGGGCTCCGGCGCGGCGGGGTGCCCTCGCCTCAGGCCTCGAGGCGGGCGTCCATCGTGATCGTCGCGTTCAGGACCCGCGAGATCGGGCATCCGGCCTTGGCGTTGTTGGCGGCCGTCTCGAACGCCGCCTTGTCGGCCCCCGGGCTCTTGACCGACGTGTCGAGGTGCACCGCCGTCAGGGTCCAGCCCGCCTCGAGCTTTTCCATGGTGACCGTCGCCGTGGTCTTGATCTCGCCGACCGTCAGGTTGGCGGCGCCCATCTGACCCGAGAGGGCCATGCTGAAGCAGCCGGCGTGGGCAGCCGCGATCAGCTCCTCGGGGTTGGTCCCGACGCCGTTCTCGAATCGAGTGCCGAAGGAATACTGGGCGCTCGACAGCACGCCGCTGTCCGACGAGATCGTCCCCTTGCCGTCCTTCAGCCCGCCCTGCCAGACCGCCGACGCCTTCCGCTTCATGCAACCCTCCTTGGTTGGACCGCGAACGCCGCAAACCGGGAGGTTACCACGCGCTCCTCAGCTCCCGAAGCTGTACCTCACCCCGAACTGGATCTCCCGGCCCGGGAAGTATTCCGTCGGCGTTCCGAACTTGTCGCCGGCGACGTTGGTGATGTTCTTCACGTTGTCGCGGTTGAAGAGGTTGAAGCCTTCGACGAGCGCCGAGAGGGAGTGGCGGGCCGCCCAGCTTGAAGACCTTCTCCAGGCGCGCGTCGAGGGTGCTGTAGGCCTTCGTCCGGAAGCTGTTGCGCGCCACCGTCGTGTCGCGCTGATCCACGAGGCCGTCTCCGTCCAGGTCCTGGAGGCCGCGCGGGCTGAAGGCCAGGCCGCTGCGCCACGCGTAGATCGCCGAGAGCTTGAAGCGCCACGGGAGGTCCACGAGGCCGCTCGCCACGACCGTGTGGGGCACGGACTGGTTCGAGGGGCCGAAGTCCAGCTCGGGATGGTTGTTGTTGCTGAAGGTCGATCCGACGTCTCCCGTCAGCAGGTTGTCCTTGTTGCTCGAGTACGTGTAGGAGAGCAGGAAGGCGTAGCCGTGGGAGTACCGCTTGCGGAGGGCCACCGCGAGGCCGTCGTACTCGATTCGCCCTTCGTAGGTGACCTCGTTGATCCGCGGGCCGCCGTCGGTCGTCTTGCCGAAGTTCGGGTTCCCCTGGGGCACGTCGAAGAGGTTGACGATCCGGCGGGTGAGGAGGTCCCTGCTGCGACGGTGGACGTAGGTCACCGACACACCGAGGTCGGTGAGGATCTGCTGCTCGATCCCGACGTTGAACGCGTCGGTCGACGGCGTGTTGTCCCCCGAGTAGCGCGAGACCTCGCGCGTCACGTCGAGGGGCCCGCGCGGGAAGAACGACAGGACGCGGTTCCCCACGGTCGAGCCGCCCGGCACGTCGAAGAACTCCCAGTCGGTGCCGGGATAGTGGCTCTCGAGGAGGGCGAGCGCCTGTTGCGGCGTGAGGCCCGAGAGCTGCTGGATGTTGTCGGCGGTGACCACGGGCGGCAGGGACGGGTTCGAGACGGCAATGCCGAGGAGCTTGTACAGGGCGAGCGGGTTCTGCCGCAGGTCGTTGGCGAAGCCCAGATAGGCCGGGTTCTCCGCGGGGCTCCGGCCTCCGTCCCCCGTGGGGAAGCCCGAGGTGATCACGAGATCGATCAGCGAGTCCGTGTAGTCCGAGCCGAGGCGAGGCAGCGCCACGTCGAAGGCGGACCTCGTGAAGATGCCCCCCTTCTCCGGGACGGTGGCCGCCGCGAGGAGCAGGTTCCTGTCGTAGAAGCGGCCCCAGTTGGCCCGAAGAAGCGTCTTTCCCTTCTGCCCGACGTCCCAGGTCGCTCCCAGGCGCGGCGAGACGTTGTTGCCGTCGCCGCCGAAGAGGCTCGACTTGTCGTAGCGGACTCCGACGTTGAACGTCACGCCGCCCGCGGCCTTCCACGTGTCCTGAAGATACCCGCCGTACGTGCGGTCGGTCATGTCGAGGTTCAGGCTCCTCCCGATCTCGGGGAGGGTGATGAAGAAGCGCGCCGCGGACTGGGAGAAGCCCAGCCGCGCGAAGCGCTCGGCGTTGATCGCCTCGGCGTCGGGCGCCAGGAAGGCGGCCGAGTACTCGACGTCGTTGACGACGTCGTTGAACCCCGTGACGCCGGTGTCCGCGAAGTCCCAGCCGGCCTTGAACTCGTGGTCCCCGCCCCAGCCCGCCCTGGTCCAGGTCAGGTTCTGGCCGAGCTGGAAGCGCTTGCTCGTGCGGTCCTGCTTCCCGTCGAAGGGCGCCGCCGTCTGCTGGAAGCCGCTCGCGAGCAGGATGAGGATCGGCTCGAAGCGTCCCGACGCGGTCGAGGTTGCTGCCGATGCGCCCCTTCTGGTAGGTGACGGCGCTCTCCAGGAACGTCGTGGAGTTGAGGAACGCGGTATGGCGGACGGTCCCGGAGTTGGCCGTCTCGGTGCCGGCCGAGGCAGCGCTCGGCAGGGCGATGGTCCCGAGGACGGGAGAGCCGATCTCGCCCGAGTCGTCCTGGTCGCTCCGGTTCCCCTGGATCAGCAGGCGCTGCTTCGACCCCAGGTTGAGGTCGAACTTCACGAGGCCGTTGAGCCTGTGGGTGTGGGGCGCCACGTCGAAGTTCTCCTTGCCGCCGGGCGTGGCGAGGCCGCTCGCGACGAACGCCGGGATCTTCGACCGATCGATGTTGACGCCCCGGTCCTCGTTCAGCACCTCGAACGTGCCGAAGAAGAACGCCTTGTTGCGCTTGATCGGGCCCCCCAGGCTCGCCCCCCACTGGTAGCGCTGGAGCGTCGGGGCGTCCTGTCCCTCGACGTTGGACGAATCCAGGGCGTCGTCGCGGCCGAAGACGAACGCCGACCCCTGGAACTCGTTGGCCCCGGAGCGGGTGACGATGTTGGTGACGCCCCCCTGCGCGCGCCCGTACTGCGCCTCGTAGCCGGTGGTGACGACCTCGAACTCCTTGATGGAGTCCTGCGTGTACCGGACGAAGGGCCCGCCGTTCAGGGGGTTGTTGTTGTCGGCCCCGTCCACGAGGAAGGAGAGCGCCGCGGCACGCTCTCCGAAGATCGAGATGTCGTTCAGGTCGCCGCCGGGTGCGCCGCCGGTCACGGGCGTCGCCCCCGGGACGAGCTTCACGAGGTCCACGAACTCGCGGCCGTTCAAGGGAAGCGAGTCGATCGCCTGCTCCGTGATGAGGCTCGACACCTCCGACTTCCGCGTATCGACGAGGGGCGCCTCGCCGACGACCTCGATGGTCTCCTCGATGTTCGCCGGCTTCAGGACGAAATCGAGGCGCATCTCCGAGTCGAGGAAGACCTCGACGCCTTTCCGGACCTGCGGGCCGAACCCCGGGAGTCGGGCCTCCACGTCGTATCGGCCGGGCTGGAGCAGGCCGAGCCGATACGCTCCCGAGGGCGAGGCGGTGGCGGCGCGCCCCTCGGCTGGAAGGCTGCCCCCGCGCACGGTCACCGTGGCGCCGGGCAGGACGACCCCGCTCTCGTCCTTCACGACGCCGGCGATCGAGCCGGTGATCTCGGCCGCCAGGACCGGGGGGCGGGGGGGGAATGTCAACGCGATCGCCACCACGAAGGAGGCGACGCCCGCGAGTCGACGCAAGGTCCAGCGGGGCTTCATGCCGGCTTCAATAGACCCGTTCGCAAGGAGGTGTCAAGCTGAACCGCCCTCGGGACATAATGCCAGCAACGGAGGGCCCCATGAACCGGCGTGATTTCGTCCAGGCCTCGCTCGTCGGCCTGGGAGCCACGATGGCGTTCCGCCGCCTCGACGCCGCCGACGCTCCCGCCACGGTCTTCCCCACCGAGCCGCGCGCGCGCCTGTCGGTGGCCAGCTACCCGTTCCGGGAGTTCCTGGATCCGAAGAAGGGCAAGCTGCCGCTTCTGGACTTCCCGGCGATGGTGGCCGACCGGTACGGCGTCTCCGGGATCGAGCCGCACGACCGGCACTTCCCCACGACCGACGCCGCCTACCTCGAGAAGCTTCGAGCGGCCCTCGAGAAGGCCAAGGCCCACGTGGTGAACCTTCCGGTGGCGGTTCACGCCAGCTTCTACGATCCCGACGCGGCGAAGCGCCAGCTGGCCATCGACAACGCCAAGCGCTGGGTGGACGTGGCCGTGGCTCTCGGCTCGCCCAGCATCCGGACCTCTATCGAGGGCGTCAAGGGGAAGAAGCCCGACGGCGCGCTCGCCGCCGCGAGCCTCAAGATCGTGGCGGAGTACGGAGAGTCCCAGGACGTCGTGATCCACCTCGAGAACGACGATCCGGAAACGGAGGACGCGTTCTTCATCGTCGACGTCGTCAACCGCGCCGGCCATCCGTGGCTGCGCGGCCTGCCGGATTTCTGCAACTCGATGCTCCTGGGCAAGGGCGAGGCGTACAACGACAAGGCGATGACGGCGATGTTCGAGCACGCCTACGGCATCAGCCACGTCAAGGACTCCGAGGTCGACGGCAAGACGGTTTTTCGGGTGGATGTCGCGAAGATCTTTGCGATCGCGAAGGCGGCGGGCTATCGCGGCTACTTCTCCATGGAGTGGGAGGGCGCCACCGAGCCCTACGCCGGAACCCAGAGCCTCATCGACGCCAGCCTCAAGGCCCTCGCGTGAAGAAGTCGATCGGCGACAACCTGTTCCCGAAGGAGTGGACGCTTCGACGAAGGGCTCGCCGTCGTGAAGAAGAGCGGGTACGACGGGATCGAGCTCTGGCTCGGCGGCAGGCCGTGGTTCCAGGTCGAGACGCCCGACGCCGACGTGCGCATTCTCCGGCGCAAGATCGAGGACGCCGGGCTCGTCGTATCGAACGTCGCCAACACCCTCGACTGGGACCACCCGCTCTCGTCCCGCGACCCCCGCGTTCGCGAGCAGGCGCTCCGCCACCTCACACGGCAGATCGAGACGGCCCAGATCCTCGGCTCCGACGCGATCCTCGTCGTCGCCGGCATCGTGACGGAGGACAACCCGTATCAGGAGGTCTATCCCCGCACGGTGGAGGCGCTCCAGAAGCTCGCCGGGACGGCGGCGGCGGCGAAGGTGAAGGTCGGCTGCGAGAACTGCTGCTCCGAGCAGCGATTCCTCATGAGCCCGCGGGAGTTCAAGCTCTTCCTCGACGATGTCGGGAGCTCCTGGGTGGGCCTGCATCTCGACGTCGGCAACATCCACGACACGGGCTTCCCCGAGCAGTGGATCGAGATCCACGGCCCCCGGATCACCCGAGTCCACGTCAAGGACGTGCTCCGCCACCGCGGCCGCTGCGGCGACGAGAGCGTCTACACGAACCTCTTCCTCGGCGACAACAACTGGAAGGCGATCCGCGAGGCCTTCCTCAAGGTGGGCTACGACGGCTGGCTCATCGCCGAGATGGAGTCGCGCTACCGCTTCGCCCGCGACCAGCAGTTCTACGACACGTCGGCCGCGATGGACCGCTTCATCTCCGGGCGGCTCTAAGGATGCGGATCTCGCGGCGGGGCTTCCTGGTGGTCGCCGGGGCGGCACCGCTGACCAGCGCGCTTTTCTCGAGGAGCGCGCCCACGGCGAGCGGCGTCGTCACCTGCGCCTTGGACGAATCCCGGGCCGGCTACGAAATCGCTCTGCGGCACTCGGCAGCCCAGAGCCTGGTCGTCTTCCCCGCGGCCATCGGTTGGGACCGTTCGCTCGTGCGCCAGGTGGGGGCGGGCGCGACGGTCCTATTTGAATCAGCGGGTGCCTTCGGTGACGCCAACGCCTTCGATGAGCAACGCGCCGGCCTCCGGTCGGACTTCGGCCTCACGGTCGACGCGCCGAGCCGCTTCTCCTCCCAAGAGCCACGACACGCCTACATCGACCTGCTCTGGCCGACCCGCGCGAAGGTCCGCGACTTCTCGTCCCTCGTTCCAGTCCACGGCGGTGAAACGATCGGTGAGCTGGGAGCGCTGCCGGTGGCCGCGCTTCGGAGGGAGGGAGCAGGGCGGTTCCTCTTCGTCGGCTCGCCTGTGGGTCCCGCGCTATGGAGCGGCGACACGCAGGCCCGAGCCTGGCTTTCGTCGGTGGTCCGGGAGGCCATCTATTCGAGGGCGTAGACGTAGCCATCCGTGCTCCCGAAGTAGACGACCCCATTGACGATCAGGGGGGATGAGAAGATCGCCCCAATGCCGAACTGGCGGTCGGCGCCGACGATGGGAGCCTCGCGCCACCCCGAGAGAAAGATCATCGGAGTGTTGAATTTCCGATCGGCCGTGAGGACCCAGTCCCGGTTCTGTCGCGACACCTCGGTCTCGTAGTCCCACAGCAGCTCTCCGGTGTCGAGATCGCGGGCCTCGAGCGTGCCGTTCAGGACCCCCAGGTAGACCACACCCCCGACCACGGCCGGCGAGGAGAACACGTAGGCCTTCAACTGCTGGCGAAACGTCGGCTTTCCGGTCGCCGCGTCCACGGCGTGGAGAAGGCTCGAGTCCGACGTGGCGAACACGACCTTGCCCCGGACCACCGCCGGCGACGTGATCACCCAGCTCATCTCGTTGTTGAAGCGCCATTTCTCTTTTCCGGTTCGAGCATCGATGGCGTAGACATTCGAGTCACGACATCCCGTGTACACCACGCCGTCGACCACGGCTGGCGACGACTGGAAGCCGACCTGGTTGTGCATCACCGGATCCTCGCCGCCCTTGAAGCGCCATCGCTCGTGGCCCGTCGCCGCGTCGACTGCGTACAGGAAGCTGTCCCAGCTCCCGAAGTAGAAGGCTCCGTCCGCATACGCGGGGGACGCGTGGACGACGTCCCCGGTCTGGAACTTCCACCGCAGGTCGCCCGACGCGGCGTCGAGGGCGTAGACGTTGCCGTCTCCGCTCCCGAAACACACGATGCCGTTCACCACGATGGGACTCGACAGGAAGACGTCGTAGGGGTCCGCGATCGTCTGGCTCCTCGGCTGCATCCCATGGAGCCCCTTCGCTTCGAAGCGCCGCTCCCCCAAGGTGCTGAACTTCCAGACGGCTCTCCCGGTGCGCGCGTTCAGCGCGTGGAGCTTCCCGTCGTAGCTTCCGACGTATACGAGCCCGTACGCGACGGCCGGGGTCGAGGGCACCGGACCTCCGCTGGCGTACTTCCATTTCTGGATGCCGGTCGCGGCGTCGACCGCGTACACGTTCCCGTCGTCGCTGCCGAAGAACAGGACGCCGTCGCTCCAGACCGGCGACGAGACGACTCGGTCGCCGGTCGCGAACCTCCACTTGACCCCCTTCAGATGGCGTGGGCCCTCGCCGGCGTACACCCCCGAGTGCGTCGCGTCGCCGCGGAACATGGACTGCGCGGAGCAGAGGCCGGCTCCGGAGAGCACCAACCCGACGAAGAGCGGCAGTGTCCTCATTGTGCGGCCCCCGGCGCTCGGTCCAGGGTGAGTGGCGCTTCCAGGGCTCCCTGCTGGAGCGTGCCCGTCACCTCGCTCGCTCCGGCGTGGAGGCGGCCCTCGAAGACGAACGTCGCAGCACCCTCGTGGCCTTCTACGGTCAGGAGATCGCCCTCCTGGGTCACCACGTCCACCTCGAGGTCGTGCTCGCGTCTTCCCACGATCGTGAACTTCGCCGACGCGGCTCCTCCGGGCGGGTTGGCCAGTGTCAGCCGGGCACGAATGGGGTTCCCCATGATCGCCGTCTCGCCTTGCCAGGATCCCTCGAGCTCCGCGCGAACCCGCGTGCTCGTTCGGGGCGGCTCCACCTGTGGTGGACCCACCCTGCGCAAGAGGAACCGCGCGCTGTTCCCCGCCTGCTGGAAGTCGCCGGACAGCGTGCCGTCCGGGGCCAGGGAACCCTTGATCGTCGGCACCCCGAGCGCGCCGGTGATGGCAAACGCCACGCTCCCGTCACCAGCGACCACGTCCTTGAGGACGGCGCCCTTCACTCCAAAGCCCGGTAGGATGGCCGAACCGGTCCACCGGCCCTGGTCGTCCTGGGCGAGGTCGATGATCAGCCGCAGGTCCCGGCCCGGGATCTCCACGACGCCCTCCCACCGGCCCGAGAGGAGGGCGCCTGCGGCCAGGAACATCACTCCAAGACCCATGATCGTGTCCTTCCCCCCGACGAAGCGGTGACGCCCTCTCGACGAGGAGATTAGGTCGGTCGAGCGCGCTCGCTCCGATGAATGTGACTAGCCGCTGGAAACCGGGGCTGAACCCCCTCGGGCGGTGGGCCGACCGGCGCTTGGTTTCCGTCGGTGGCCCCCGAGGCGGACGGCTCGCCGCTGGGCGTGGACGCCGGGCGCCGGTACTCGCGGAGCCATCCTACCGCCGTGGTGCATCGGCCGGGGATGGCGTCGCCTCGGGCGACCAGCGGAAGGGATTCAGCGATACGCCTCCCGCCGGTTCGCGACCTCCAGCACCCGAATGCGATAGCGGTCCTCCTGAGCGTGAAGCTTCTTCACTCCGGGCGGGCGAGGATTGTCGGCGAGAGCCAGAAGGCGTCGGTCGATTCGCTTCTGGACGCTCTTCGGCAGCCCGGAGAGCTGCTTCTTGGCCTTGGAGGTGAGTTCAACCCGGTACCGTGCGGCCACGACTACCTGAGGCCCAACTCCTTGCGCACTCGAGCGTAGGGGATCGATGGCTCCCCTTTGTGCTTGACCTCTCGGAGCGCGCTCTCTGCCGCGCGTGCGTCGATCAGGTCCTCGATGGCCTCCACGGTCTGCTCGTCGTCCACGGGAACCAATACGGCATAGGGTTTCTTGGCTCTTGTCCGGTAGACGATGTCGGCCTTCTCCTCCCTCACGTATTCGAGAGCTTCGCCCAGGGCATCCCTCTTGAGTTTCGTCGAGGCGCGGGCCACGGATCTCCTCTTCATCTTCCTGAGAAATTATACTCCCACCCCCAGGCGGCTCCTCTCGCTACGCGTGGACGCCGGGGGCTTCGTGGCCGGTTCGCTCGACGTACTCTACGTAGGAGCCGGGGTACAGATGCGGCTCGGCGTTGGTGCCGCTCTCGCCACCCAGCTCGAGAACCCGGGTGCTGAGCCCGCGCAGGAACGTGCGGTCGTGGGAGACGAACAGCATCGTCCCCTCGAAGTCGTGGAGAGCCTCGATGAGCATCTCCTTCGTAGCGAGGTCGAGGTGGTTCGTTGGCTCGTCGAGGATCAGGAAGTTCGGGGGGTTGAGGAGCATCCGCGCCATCGCCAAGCGCGACTTCTCTCCACCGGACAACGACCGGACTCTCTTCTCGACATCGTCACCCGAGAACTGGAAGGCGCCGAGGAGGCTGCGCAGTGCGCCGACGCTCTCGTGGGGGAAGTCCTTCTGGGTTTGCTCCCAGACCGTGAGCTCCGGATCGAGAAGGTCGAGCGCCTGCTGGGCGAAGTAGCCCATCTTCAGGCTCGCCCCCAGGCGGACTGCGCCCGAGTCGGGAGGGAGGACACCGGAGACCATGCGGAGAAGAGTCGTCTTCCCGGCGCCGTTCTTCCCCATGACGCACCAGCGCTCGCCGCGGCGGATCATCATGCTCAGCTTGTCGTGGACGATCCGTCGCCCGTAGGCCTTCGTCACGCCCTCGAGGGTCGCGACCTCGTCACCGGAGCGGGGCGGGCGCCGGAAGTCGAAGCGAACCACCTGGCGCCGTCGCGGCAGCTCGATCTTCTCGATCTTGTCGAGGGCCTTGATCCGGCTCTGCACCTGGGCGGCCTTCGCGGCGTGGGCCGAGAAGCGCTCGATGAAGCGCTGCTCCTTCGCCAGCATCGCCTGCTGCCGCGCGTACGCGGCCTCGCGGTTCGTCTCGCGGATGGCGCGCTCGCGCTCGTAGAAGTCGTAGTTGCCGGAATACGTCGTAATCTCGCCGCCGTCGATCTCGGCGATCCTGGTGACGATGCGGTTCATGAACTCGCGGTCGTGGGACGTCATGAGGAGCGCGCCGGGAAGCGACTTCAGGAACGCCTCGAGCCACAGGATCGACTCCAGGTCGAGATGGTTCGTGGGCTCGTCCATGAGCAGGACGTCGGGGCGGCCGAGGAGGACGCGGGCCATCGCCACCCGCATCTTCCATCCCCCCGAGAGGGCTCCCACGTCTCCGTCGATCCGTTCGTCGTCGAAGCCGAGGCCATGGAGCACCTCGCGGGCCTTGGACTCGAGAGCGTAGCCGCCCAGGTGGTCGTATTCCTCCTGCACCTCGCCGAAACGGGCGAGGATCGCCTCCATCTCGTCGGCCCGCTCTGGATCCGACATCGCGTGCTGCAGCCCCTCGAGCTCGTGATGGAGCGCGCCCGCGCGGCCGCTTCCCGCGATGGCCTCGTCGAGCACCGACCGGCCGGACATCTCCTCCACGTCCTGGCGGAAGTAGCCGATCGTGAGCTTCTTCGGGACCGACACCTCCCCTTCGTCGGGGGCTTCCTCGCCCACGATCATCCGGAAAAGGGTCGTCTTGCCGGCGCCGTTCGGGCCGACGAGACCGACCTTCTCACCCGGGTTCAGCTGGAACGACGCGTCGACGAAGAGGACCTGCCGGCCGTATTGCTTGCTGATGCGCGAGAATGAGATCAACCTACCGTCCTTTCGTCCACGTCCACTCCTCTCCCACGGTCTTGCCGCCCTGGGAGCCTTCGATCCGGGCATGGAGCGCCCCGGCGCCGTCGAGCCAATAGAGGATGCGCTGCGGGAAGTCGTGGTCCTTGTTCTCGAAGACGACCCTGTTGTCCCCCATCTCGATCGCGCGGAAGGGAGTTGGAGCCTTCGAGCGCGGCGAGGCGAAATACGTGGCGCCCTCGGGCGTCGTGTCGATGCGGAAGAACTCCCAGGACACCATGCGGCCGTTCTTGACGTCGCGGTGCATCCCGAGGAGGGCGCCCCCCTTCGGAGCCGTCCACATCTCCTCCATGGCCAGGCCCCCCGACGTGCCGGTCCAGTGCCCCTCCATCCAGCCCAGGCGCGACGGATCCGGCGACGGAGGCTCGGAACGAGCCGGCACGGGGAGGACCAGCGCGAAGGCCAGGGCCATCACGGCGCGTCGTGTCGACATGGGTTTCATCTCGATTCCCTCCTTGGGATTTCGGCAATCCCAGGGCGTCGGGCGGACGCCGCTCTACGTAGCCCAAGCCGGCTTCTCTTGCGGGATCACGAGTGTAAGGATAGCAGGCGCAAAGGAGCCATCGCCATGCGCCATGTGCTGACAGCTGCCGCCGTCCTCTCCCTGGCCGCCGCGGAAACGCCTCGCCTCGCCGCCGACTCGCTCCCCACCCGCTGGGACGAGCTGACGGCCAGCGACTGGCCGAAGGCCCAGGAGAAGGCCGCCTACACGTGCATCCTCCCCATCGGCATCCTGGAGAAACACGGGCCCCACGCCCCCATCGGCTCCGACCTGATCCACGCCCGAGAGTGGGCGGCGCGCGCCACGAAGCAGGAGTACGCCGTCGTCTTCCCCGACTACTTCTACGGGCAGATCTACGAGGCGAGGCACCAGCCGGGGACGTTTGCCCTTCCCGCGCGCGTCGTCTGGGACATCCTCGACGCCACGTGCGACGAGATCGGGCGCAACGGCTTCCGCAAGATCGTCCTCGTCAACGGCCACGGTGGAAACCCGAACCTGCTGCGCTACTTCGCCCAGACGCAGCTCGAGCACCGTCGGAACTACGTCGTCTACTTCTTCGACCCCGAGTCCGACCCGGCGTTCGACAAGAAGGCGGAGGCCCTTCACAAGTCCGATCCCGAGTTGGACATGCACGCGGGAGAACGGGAGACGTCGACGCTCCTGTACCTGAGGCCGGACCTCGTGGAGCAGGACCGGGCGAAACAGGAGTCGGGGGCCGACCAGAAGCGGTGGTCCATCCCCGACGTGTACACGGCCATCTGGTGGTTCGCGAGGTTCCCGAACCACTACGCCGGGGAAGCCGACAAGGCCACGCGCGAGCTGGGCGAGCTCCTCACGGAGCATCGGATCGAGTCACTGGTTCGGGCCCTCCGCGCCATCAAGGCGGACAACAAGGCGCTGGAGCTTCAGGAGGAGTTCTTCGACCGCGTGGGCCAGTAGCCCCCGGGGCTTCCTCGAAATCCGGCCTTGACAAAATAGCACGGTCGTACTATTATGACGGGGTGAGCAAAGGGGACGAGACCCGACAAGCGATCCTCGACCGTGCCGTCGGCCTGGCGAGCGCGGTGGGCCTCGAGGGGCTCACGATCGGCCGCCTCGCCGGCGAGCTGGATCTCTCCAAGAGCGGCCTCTTCGCCCACTTCCAATCGAAGGAGGCCCTCCAGGTCCAGGTCCTCGAAGCCGCCGCGGCGCGCTTCGTGGAGGTGGTCTTGAAGCCCGCCCTCGGCGCGCCCCGCGGGGAGCCGCGGGTTCGGGCGCTCTTCGAGCGTTGGCTGGCCTGGCCCAAGGCCGTTCCCCAGCCCGGCGGGTGCCTTTTCGTGGCCGCGTCGATCGAGCTGGACGACAAACCCGGCCCCGCGCGGGACCTGCTGGTGAGGCTCCAGCAGGACTGGCTCGATGTCATCGCCGTCGCCGTCCGCACGGCGATCGCGGAGGGGCACTTCCGGAAATCCACCGACGCGGAGCAGTTCGCCTTCGAGCTGTACGGCACCATGCTGATGTGCCACCACGCCTCCCGTCTCCTTCGGGATCCCAAGGCCCTGGGGCGCGCGCGGAGGGCCTTCGAGAACCTGCTCGCCGCCGCCCGAGCACGGGAGTCCTAGCCGCAGGCTTTACACGAGGAGCGCCCCGTGCCAAATCCAGAGAATAGAACGATCGTTCGATTGGCCCGACGCGGAGCCTTGAGCTGGGGGCTCCGGGCCCTCGACGCCACGGCGCCCTCCGTCGCGGCACGCTTCGGCGAGCGCCTCTTCCTGACGCCACCCCGCCACCCCGCGCCGCGGCGCGAGCGGGAGGCGCTCCGCGGCGGCCATCCCTTCGACGTCCCCTTCGCGGGAGGGCGCCTGCGAGGTTGGCGCTTCGGGCGCCACCCGAGGGTGCTCTTCCTCCATGGATGGGGAGGGCGCGGTGGCCAGCTTCTTTCCCTGGCCGGTCCCCTGCGCGAGGCCGGCATCCCGTTCGCGACGTTCGACGCTCCGGCCCACGGCTTCTCCAGCGGCCGCACCGCCTCCGTGCCCGTCTTCGCCGCGGCGCTCCGCGCGGTCGCGGATCACCTGGGCGGCGTGCGCGCCGTCGTCGGACACTCCATGGGGGGCGCTTCCACGGCCGTGGCCGTCGGCAATGGGCTCCGCCTCGACGCGGCCGTCTTCATCGGCACGCCGCGAAACCCCGCGGCGTTCTTCCGAGAGTTCGCCGGGGCGCTGGCCATGCGCCCCTCGCTCGCCGAGGCCGTCCGAGCGCGGATCGAGGGGCGCCTCGGGATGCGGTTGGAGGAGTTCGACATCACGCGCCTCGCGCCGACGACGCCGCTCCCCCTCCTCGTCGTCCACGACGCCCAGGACAAGGAGGTGCCGTGGGAGAACGGCGAGACCATCGCGCGTCAATGGCCGGGTGCGCGGCTCCTGACCACGCAGGGCCTGGGCCACAAGCGCGTTCTCCACGCGGCCGAGGTAGCCGAGGCCGTGGGTGCGTTCCTGATCGAGCGCATCGGGAGGGGCGGGACGCCCTGCGATTCCCCCGGCTGCGACGGCGTCGCCACGCACGGTGAGGTTGGGGCCCGCCGCCTCTGCGCCTCGTGCGCCCTCGAGGCGCAGCTCTACGCGCCCGCGCTCAGGACCCTCGGCGTGGCGTAGAGGCTCGCCATCAGCCCTTGCTCCCGTTCGTAAACACAGTGTTTACGACCTGGGCGCAACGCCCTGCTCCCCCGAGGAAGGGCTGGCCTCGCGGAGCGCGCCGGGCGAGAGCCGGCGCAGCGCCTCCAGGATCTGGTCCACGTCCTTCTCGTTCGAGAGGTAGTTGACGACGCCGGCGCGCAGGTACGTCTTCCCGCGCAGGCGCGTCGTCGAGACCCAGCCCTCCCCCGAGACCTCGAGGGCACGCTGCAACCGGTCCTGGTACCGGTCCAGCAACTGCGGGTCGAGAGCGGCGGCGGCGGCGCGCCCTCCCGGCAGGTGACGGAAGCAGACGACCGACAGCTCCGGCACCGGCGGCGCCGTGTCGAGGTCGTCGGCTTCCCGGCAGCACCGCGCGAGATAGGCGGCCAGGTCGTCGTTCGCCTCGATGAAGCGCCCGAGGCCTTCGGTGCCGAGATGCTTCCAGCTCAGCCACAGCTTGAGGGCCCGGAACCGCCGCGTCCCTTCCATGGAGTACTGGTACCAGTTGAGCGGCTCCGCCTCGGGCTGGCTCGAACGGTAGTACTCCGGCTCCCGATGGAACGTCGCCGGAAGGTCCTCGCGGCGCTTGACGAGCAGGCCCCCGATGTCGCACTGCTGGAAGAACCACTTGTGGGGATCGATGGTCACGGAGTCGGCGCAGTCGAGATCGGCGACCCTCCCGGCGTCGCGCTTCGAGAGGCGCGCTCCCCCGCCGTAGGCGGCGTCCACGTGGAGCCAGAGGCCTTCCTTCCGGGCCAGGGTCCCCAGCTCGCCGATGAGGTCCACGGAGCCGGTGTTGGTCGAGCCCGCGACGGCCGCGATGGCCAGCGGCCGCAGCCCCAAGGCCTTGTCGGCGGCGATGGCGTCGGCGACGGGAGCGGCGTGGAGGCGAAACCGGTCGTCGGACGGCACGATGTGCAGCGTGTCCTCGGGGAACCCCAGGATGCCGAGGGCCCGCGCGACCGAGAAGTGAGCCTGGTCCGAGGCGTAGACGCGAACGCCCTCGAGGTCGGCGCCGCGGGGCGGAACGTCCTTCCCCAGGAGGCGCTGGAGGTGGACGTCGCGCGCAACGGCCAGGGCCATGATGTTGGCCATGACGCCGCCCGACGTCAGGGTCCCTCCGCTGCCGGCGCCGTACCCGATCAGGTCGCGGAGCCAGGCGATGACCTCCTCCTCGACGAGGGCCCCCACCGGGCCGGCGTGCCAGACGTCGATGCCCTGGTTGACCCATTGCGCCAGGAGCTCGCCGACGATGGACATCATGAGCCCCGGCGTCGTGAAGTAGCTGAACGAGCGCGGGTGCGCCGCGTTGTACTGGTACGGGGCCAGGCGCTCCCGGAACTCCGCGAGGACGTCCTCCGACCGCGCAGGCACGGCGGGAGCCGGCGAGGGCTGGCCGCTCGGCCCGAAGAGCCGCTGCCTCATCTCGAGGTACGTGTCGGATCCCACGGGGCGGCGCATGGCCTCGCGGTAGAGATAGTCGAGCCCCTCGCCCCACGCGGCCACGCCCAGCGACTCGAGGGCGGGGCGCGATCGCTCCTCGTGGCGAAAGCCGACGAGCTCGGGTTCCGGATGCCAGGCAAACGGCTCTTGCGGGTCGGGCTTTGGCATAAGCCCGTAATGCTAACCCGCCCGGCGCCGCCGCGGAGCGACAAAGCCGCTACGGACGCTTTCGGACGAGCGTCACCCCGTCTCCCACCGTCAGGAGACAGGACTCGACGCGGGCGTCGTCCCGCACCTTCAGGTTGAGGGCGCGGAGGGCATCGGTGTCGGCGTCATGGGCCTCGGGATCCGCCACCGCCCCCGACCACAGGACGTTGTCGATGGCGATGAGGCCGCCGGGCCGGACGAGCTTCAGGCAGCCCTCGTAGTAGGCGTCGTAGCCCGTCTTGTCGGCGTCGATGAACGCGAAGTCGAAGGAGCCGGCGCCGCCGGCGGCGAGGAGGGTCGAGAGTGTCTCCGCGGCGGGCCCGAGGCGCAGGTCGATCCGCGACGCGACGCCGGCCTCCTTCCAGTAGCGCCGCCCGATCGACGTCCATTCGTCGCTGACGTCGCACGCCACGAGCAGGCCGTCGGCGGGAAGCGCGGACGCCACGGCGAGGGCGCTGTACCCCGTGAACGTGCCGATCTCGAGGGCCCGACGAGCGCCGATGAGTCTAACGAGCATCGCGAAGAACGCCCCCTGGTCGGCTCCGATCTGCATGCCGCCGTTGGGAAGGCGTGCGGTCTCGGCACGGAGACGGCGCTGCACGTCGGTCTCGCGGGCGATGACCTCGCCCACGTATTTCTCGACGGCCTCGGACGTCAGGGATCGCTTGGCCACGCTCGCCTCCTCGCCGCCAGCATATGCGAGGCGAGGGTCAGGGTGGCCCCCCAGGCCGGCGTGTGAGATAGTAGAGGGCTCCGCGCTCCATGTCGGAGCTGCGATGTGGCGCAGCTTCGCCAGAAACGAGACATCATTCATGCCTTTCTCCTCCCTCGGCATCCACGCCGACCTCCTCCGCGGCGTGCGCGAGCTGGGGTTCACCCGACCGACCCCGATCCAGGAACAGGCGATCCCGCCCGCTCTCGAGGGCCGAGACCTCCTGGCCGGGGCGATGACGGGCAGCGGCAAGACCGCGGCGTTCGTCCTGCCGATCCTCCAGCGCCTGCTCGACAAGCCGCGCGGCACCACGAGGGCTCTCGTCCTCACGCCGACGCGCGAGCTGGCGGCGCAGATCGGAGAGCATCTCGAGGCCCTGGCCCTCCACACGCCCCTCTCGGGAGCCACCGTCTTCGGGGGCGTCGGAATGGGTCCCCAGGAGCATGCCTTCCGGCACGGTGTGGATGTCCTCGTCGCCACACCCGGACGTCTGCTGGACCATTTCCGCTTTCCCTACGCGCGCCTCCAGGGGCTCGAGGTCCTGGTCCTCGACGAGGCCGACCGCATGCTGGACATGGGCTTCCTCCCCGACATCCGCCGGGTGCTGCGTCACGTTCCGAGCAAGCGGCAGACGCTGTTCTTCTCCGCCACCATGCCCCCGCCCATCGTGACGCTCGCGAAGGAGATGCTCCGGAACCCTGTCACCATCGACCTGGGCCGGAAGTCGACACCGGCGATCGGCATCACCCAGGCGGCCTATCCCGTGCCCTCGGAGCTGAAGTCGGCGCTTCTCGTGGAGCTGCTGAAGCGGGGGGACATCCGGAGCGTCATTGCCTTCACCCGGACGAAGCATCGGGCCAACCGGCTGGCGGACTACCTCGCTCGGCACGGCGTCACCGCCGCCCGGATCCACGGCAACCGGAGCCAGGCCCAGCGCACCCAGGCCCTGGCCGGGTTCAAGGCCGGCAAGTTTCCGGTGCTCGTCGCGACGGACATCGCGGCCCGGGGAATCGACGTCGAGGCGCTCTCCCACGTGGTGAACTTCGACGTCCCCAACTCCCCCGACGACTACGTCCATCGCGTGGGCCGGACCGCCCGGGCCGAGGCCACGGGCGATGCCTTCGTCTTCGTGGCGCCGGAGGAGGAGGGGAGCCTCCGGGACATCGAGCGCTCGCTGGGCAAGCGCCTTCCCCGCGTGATCCTGCCCGGCTTCGACTACGCCAAGCGCCCCGCCGAGAAGCTCGAGATCCCACTGGGCCGGCGCCTTGCCGAGATCCGGTCACGCCGGCCGCAAGGCCCGGGCCGTGGACATCGGCCGGGTCCGCCGAGGCGCGGGCCTTCGCATCCCGCCCCCCACGCGCGGCGCGGGACCGGGCGCTAGGCGGGGACCTTCGGCTCGACGGGGCGGCTGGGCTGAGGGGGCAGGCGCGCCCCGCAGGAGCAGATCATGCTGCGGGTGGCGCACGGCACCTTGAGGACGCGGCCACACGCCTGGCACTGAATGTAGGTTCCCGGCGGCAAGCGACTTGGGCGGGGCGATCACTAACGCGTCTCGACTTCTACCATACCCCAGGCGCGGCCCCCGCGAGGTCCGCGGTCAGAATTTGTAGACGATGTTGGCCAGCAGTGCGGTGTCGTTCTTCTTGATGGTCGCCGACGACGGCTTGTTCTTGTAGTCGTCGGTGAAGGCCACCTTCAGCTGGAAGCGCTTGCTCACCGAGGCGGAGAGGGACGCCTCGAAGTGGTAGAGGGCATCGGCGCTGTCGTTGGTCTTCCAGAGCGCCGTCGCCGCCTCGCCGAAGGTCGCGCTGGGCGTGAGCTTCCAGACGAGGGACTCACCCACGTGGTAGGCCCCGCTGTTGCTCGACTCGCCGTTCTCGTCCTCCTCGATCGCCGCACCGATGGCACCGTCCACCGAAAGGACGGCCTTCTCCTGGTCGATGAGCTTGTACCCCACGCCCACGAGGGGCGAGATCAGGTACTTGATGTCCTTGAACTCGTCGCGCAGGTACCGGATCTCGCCGAACACGAAGGACCGCTTGCCGAGGCCGTATTCGTCCCGGAACCCCAGCGTCGAGCGGTTCACGGTGGTCTCCCCGTCGGTCGCGGTGCGGAGGTAGAGGCCGTCGATCTTCACGACGTTCCTCTTCTTCGCGTCCGACGTCGCGGACCCGCCGAGATTGAACGTCCTGGTGTCGGTGTTCCCGCTGGTGAACGCGAGCCCGGCGCCGACGCTCCCCACCCACCCGGGATTCTCGTCCGGCTTGGGATCGTCGGCCCAGGCTCCGTGAGCGGGAACGAACAGGCACGAGGCCCCGAGGGCCAGTACGAAGAGGGTCTTGCTGGGCATCGTCAGGTCATCTCCTTGGGGTCTTGGGCCGTTCGGCAGATCGTATGCGTCGGGGCCCGGACCCGTCAAGAAAGCGCCCGCCTTCTTCCTTCGGCGGCACGTGGCGACGACCCGGGTCGCCTGGCAGCCCCGTTCCTGCTAATGTTGCTCCCAACCACGGAGGCTTTGCTCCATGCTGGCCGATGACCGGCGACGGTGGCTCGTCGAAGCGATCCGTCGCACCGGGTCGCTCAAGACGTCGGACGCCGAGAAGGCCCTGAAGGTGAGTCGCATGACGATTCACCGGGATCTGGACCTGCTGGCAGCGCAGGGCCTCCTCCGCAAGACCCACGGCGGGGCGATCTCGGTCGACCGCGACATGTTCGACCCGAGGGCCCGGCCGTTCGCCGAGCGCTTGTCGGTCGCGAGCGCCGCCAAGAGGCGCATCGCCTCACACGTGCTGGGCACGGTCCAGGGCTCGCGCACCCTCGTCCTCGACGCCAGCTCGACGGTGTACTACGTGGCGGAGGCCCTCGCCCGGGAGAAGTGGCCCGAGGATCCGTTCATCGTGACGGGGAGCCTTCAGCAGTTCTCGGAGCTGGTGCGCCATCGGGGCCGCGGCGTCGCCTGCCACGGCGGCGAGGCCCATCAGCTCACGGGAACCCTCGTCGGACCCATGGCGCTCGCGGGCCTCGGCGACCTGCGCTTCGATTGGGCGATCGTTTCGGCGATGGGGGCCGTCCTCGAGGACGACGCGGCCTTCGACTCGAGCCCGGAGGAGGTGGCGGTGAAGCGCGCCTATCTCGATCGCGCGCGGCACAAGCTCCTGGCCATCGACAGCTCCAAGATCGGCCTCTCCGGGGCGTACAAACTGGCCACCCTCACGGACTTCGACGTCATCGTCGTCGAGACGGGCGCCCACGTCCTCCGGGGGAATCGCCTCGAGCGCCTGCGCCCGGCCCGCAGGGCCTGACGCGCCCTCACCCGATCCGATGAGGGTCACCCTCCAGTACGGGACCGCGGGCCTGGACGTCGACATCCCCGGGTCGAACGTCTCGGTGCTCGAGCCGAAGTTCGTTCCGGGCCTCGCCGACGAGGCCACGGCCTTCCGGGGCGCGGTCAAGACGCCCATGGCCAGCCCTCCACTGCGGGATCTGGTGCGCGGTAGCGAGCGCCTGGCGGTGGTCATACCGGACGCGACCCGCGGCCTCCCCCGCGAGCGGCTCCTCCCCTGGCTCCTCGAGGAGCTGGCCCACGTGCCTGCCGGCAACGTGGTCATCGTCAACGGCACGGGCTCGCATCGCGGCAACACCCCCGATGAGATCGTGGCGATGGTGGGCGCCGACGTGGCCGCGCGCTACCGGATCGTCAACCACGACGCCCACGATCCGAGCACGCTGGTGCCCGTCGGCCGCGACGCCGGCGGCGAGACGGTCCTGATGAACCGCGACTACGTGGAGGCCGACAAGCGCGTCGTGCTGGGCTTCATCGAGCCCCACTTCATGGCGGGCTTCTCGGGGGGATGGAAGGGGATCTTCCCCGCCGTGGCCGACATCGCCTCGATCCTTCGCTACCACAACGCGGCGCGCATCGGCGATCCGAAGAGCACCTGGGGCGTCCTCGAGGGAAACCCGACCCAGACCATGGTGCGGCAGTGCGGGGCCCTCTGCCCTCCCGACTTCTGCGTCAACGTCACTCTGAACCGGCGCCGCGAGATCACCCGCTTCTTCTGCGGCGCGGTCCAGGCGGCTCACGAAGCCGGGTGCGTCTTCTCGAGGGCCACCGCCATGGTCGCCGTCGAGAAGGCGTTTCCCGTCGTCGTCACCAGCAACAGCGGCTACCCCCTCGACCAGAACCTCTACCAGGCGGTCAAGGGGATGTCGGCCGCCGCGCAGATCGTGGCCCAGGGCGGCCTCATCCTGGCCGCCTCGCGCTGCAACGACGGCTTCCCCGCCCACGGCAACTTCCGCCGGCTCCTGTACGACCACGAGTCGCCCCGGGCGCTCCTCGACGCGATCCTGGCGCCCGGATTCTCGGTCTTCGACCAGTGGCAGGCCCAGCTCCTGGCGCTGATCCGCCTGAAGGCTCGTGTCGGCGTGTTCAGCGAGCTGCCTGGCGAGGAGGTGCGGCGCGCCCACCTCGATCCCGTGACGGACATCACCGACGCCGTGGCGAAGGAGCTGCGCCGGATCGGAGCTGACGCGCCCGTGGCGGTCTTGCCCGAGGGGCCGATGACGATCCCCTACGTCGCGGCCTGACGCGGGTCAGTCGCCTCCCAGCTTGAGGGGCGGCAGCGTCGCGACGTCGACGCCCGCGTACTCGGTCTGGAGCGTGTTCCCCTTGTACTCGATCTCGTCGTGGATGCCGATCTTGGACGTGTAGTACCCGTAGACCGTCCATTCCTTGAGATCGACGAAGAATTTCTCCTCTGGAGTCTTCGCTTCCTTCTCGGCCGCTGCGTAGCGGGTGAGCAGCGCGAGACGCTCCGCGGCCGGCGTCTCCAAGAACGTCTTGAGCCCAAGGCGCCACTTCTCCTGCGCCTCGCGGAGGTCGGGGATGGAGGGGTCGTACTCCGCCAGGCGCCCGTCGATGTAGGCGGCGACACCGGCCGCCCGCGCCCCGCCCGAGTGGTCGTCGGCGGGGATGATCATCTCCGACAGCTCGTCGAGCACCGTCATCTCCGCGGCGCCGAAGAAGCGCCCCGCGGCGAGGGGCGGCGCTACCGGGCTCGCCGCCGCCGCGGGACGCGGGACGAGCGGTGCGGCGGCCGCGGCGGCGGCCAGTTGGAGAAGCTCCCGACGGCTCAGCGCGCTCACAGGTTCCCCTTCCGCATCTCGTCGGCCAGGTGCTCGCAGGAGCGCCAGCACAGGGCCATGATCGTCCAGGTGGGGTTCTGGCAGCTGGCGCTCACGTGGCTGCTCCCGTCCACGACGAACAGGTTCTTCACGTCGTGGGACTGCTGGTACTGGTTGAGGACCGACGTCTTCGGGTCGTTGCCCATCCGGGCGGTTCCGAGCTCGTGGATCGACCACCCTTCGGTCAGGATGTCGCGGTTCGAGCTGACGACCTCGATCCCCGCCTCCTCGAAGATCTCCTTTGCCGTGTCGGCCATGTCCGCCGCCATCTTCTTCTCGTTGTCGCCGAACTTGAAGCTGAAGCGCAGGACCGGGATCCCCCACTTGTCCTTGACCTCGGGATCGATGCTCACGGCGTTCTCGTAGCGCGGCAGCACCTCGCCGAAGCCCCCCATGCCGATGGTGGCGCCGGCGTAGTCGCGGACCGACTTCTTGTAGGCCTTGCCGAAGCCGGGGGCCTGTGCGCTGTCGGGGAACATCTCGGTCCCCGAGCCGCCCTCGAACCCGAAGCCGCGGATGTAGTCGGCGCGCCTGTCCTTGATGTTCCGGAAGCGCGGGACGTAGAAAGCGCCCGGGCGCCCGTCGTCGAGGGTGCGCGCCTTGCCCACCAGGTCCTTGACGACGCCCCCGACGCCCGGCCCCATGACGTGCTCGCAGAAGTTGTGGCCGACGTGGCCGCTGGAGTTGCCGATCCCGTTCGGATGCTGGCGCGACTTCGACAGGAGCAGCAGGCGCGCCGACTCGAGGGTCGAGGCCGCGAGGATCACGGCCTTCGCCGCGCGCCTCGAGGATCTCGCCGGTCATCGGTGTCGACGAAGGAGACGCCCCTCGCCTTGCCGGTGTCCGGGTCCACCGTGACCTCGCGGGCGGTGGATCCCGTGCGGATGGTCAGGTGCCCGGTGTCCAGGGCCGGGTAGATGAGGCCGGTCGGCGAGTCGAAGGCGGCGTGGATGTCGCAGCCGCCGGCGCGCCGGCTGCACGCGCCGCGGCCGAAGCACTTGCTCCGGTACTTGTTGTGCTTCAGGCCGTCGGTCGTGACGCCGGCGCGGTAGGGCGTCAGGACGCGCCCCGATCGCGCCATCGACTCGCGCAGGCGGACCTCGCCCGGGTTCAGCCGTGTCGGGCGCTGGAACTTGCCGTCGGGAAGCTGCGGCAGCCCTTCCGGATGCCCGGAGATGCCGAGGTACAGGTCCACCTTGTCGTAGTAGGGGGCGATGTCGGCGTAGGAGATGCGGCCAGTCCTCGCCGTAGCCGTCGTGGCTCTTGGCCTTGAAGTCGTAGTCCGACAGACGGAGCGCGAGCCGTCCCCAGATGGCGGTCTTGCCCCCGAGGTTGCGCGCCCGTACCCAGGCGTAGCTCGTCCCCGTGTAGGGGTTGTCCTTCTCGTCCACGACGATGTTCTTGCTGTAGTCGGTGCCACTCCACCCCTGGACGTAGGAGTAGACGGTCTTCCAGGGCATCCCCTTCGCGTACGGGGGTTGGCGCAGGTTGTACTCGTTGCGGGTGAGGGCGTGGGACGTGTACGGCATCTCGCCCCGTCGAGGGTGGTCGTAGGGCCACTCCATCGACTTGAGCTCGCTCTCGATGTCGAGCTTCTTCCCCGCCTCGAGGAGGAGGACGTCCATCCCCTGCGAGGTAAGGACGTGGCAGGCCATCCCGCCGGCCGCGCCGGAGCCCACGACGACCGCGTCGTAGACCCGCTTGAGATCGGGCGCCGGCGTCGACTCGGCCGCAGATCGTAGGATCATTCGCGTTGCTCCCCGCTTTCGCCGGGGATTGTAAGGCCGGGGAGAAGGCGGCACAATACGCCCTTCCGCGGGGACGACATTCTCCGGCTCGCCATTCTAGGAGGCCTTTTGAACGACCACGGGCATCAGCACACGACGGGTTTCGGGAAGCGGCCGGCGAGAACCGGGCTCGTCCTGGCCTTGGCGACGTTGGCCTGCGCTGCGGCGCCCGCTCGAGCCGCGGACGATGCGACCCTGCAGCTCTACAAGACGAAGTGCCAGGCGTGCCATCTGGCCGACGGCAACTCCCCCATCAAGGAGATGAACTTCGCCGACGGCGAGTGGATCCACGGCAGCAAGCTCGCCGACGTCGTCAAGGTCATCGAGGAAGGCGTGCCGGGCAAGGCCATGCTCCCCTTCAAGGAGCAGCTCTCGAAGGAGGAGATCGAGGCCCTGGCCAAGTACGTCCGCACCTTCGACAAGAAGCTGGCCGCGGAGAAGGGTGCGAAGGGAGGGAAGTAGGGCGATGAAGGAAGTCAACGTCGCGCTCATCGGCTACAACTTCATGGGCCGGGCCCACAGCAACGCCTACCGGCAGGTGGGCCCCTTCCTGTCCCCGCGCCTCACGCCGCGCCTCAAGGTCCTCTGCGGCCGCGAGCGCCGACGGCGTCAAGGAAGCCGCCGGCCGCCTCGGGTGGGAGGAGGCCGCGACCGACTGGCGCGAGGTCGTGCGCCGGAAGGACATCGACCTCGTCGACGTCAGCACGCCCGGCGACAGCCACGCCCAGATCGCCATCGCCGCCGCCCGGGCCGGCAAGGCCGTCCTCTGCGAGAAGCCGCTGGCCAACACGGTCAAGGACGCGAGAGGCCATGCTCGCCGCGGTCCAGAAGGCCGGCGTCGTCCACATGGTCTGCCACAACTACCGCCGCGCGCCGGCGGTGATGCTGGCGAAGAAGCTGATCGACTCGGGCGACCTCGGCACGATCCACCACTACCGCGGGACCTATCTCCAGGACTGGATCCTCGACCCGAAGCTGCCGCTGCTCTGGCGCTTCCAGAAGGAAAAGGCCGGCTCGGGAGCCCTCGGGCGACATCGCTCCGCACTCGCTCGACCTGGCACGCTTCCTCGTCGGCGAGATCACCGAGATCAGCGGCGACCTCGAAGACCTTCATCAAGGAGCGCCCGCTCCTCGAGAACCCGAGGAAGAAAGGGCGCGTGACCGTCGACGATGCGTCCGCGGCGCTGGTCCGCTTCGCGAACGGCGCCATCGGCACGATCGAGGGGACGCGCATGGCGGCGGGGCGGAAGAACTACAACCGCTTCGAGATCAACGGCAGCAAGGGCAGCGTGGCCTTCGACCTCGAGCGGATGAACGAGCTGGAGGTCTTCTTCACCACCGACCCGGGGCCGAGCCAGGGCTTCCGCAGGATCCTGGTCACCGAGCCGGCGTCTCCACCCGTACATCAAGTCGTGGTGGCCCCCCGGGCACATCATCGGCTACGAGCACACCTTCACCCACACCGTCTACGACCTCCTCGAGGGGATTCGGAAGGGACGCTCTCCGCGACCCAACTTCGAGGACGGCGTCCGGAACCAGAAGGTGCTGGCCGCCTGGGAGAAGTCCGCCAAGACCCGGCGCTGGGAGCGGGTGTAGTCCCCTGGCGAAGCCCGGCCCGCTCGTCCTCTGCCTCTGCCTGGCAGCGGGCGGGGCGAGCGGCGAAACCCTGCCGGCCGAGGCGCGAGCGTACCTGAGGAGCGTCGGCTTCACCGACGTGGACTTCGTCTCGCTGGAGGGCGGCAGCGCCGTGTCCCGCGTCGTCCCTCGCAAGGAAGACAACGACGTCTTCATCGTGGGCGTCGTGCGGATCGCCGCCCCCGCCGAGGCACTGGTCGCCGCGCTCCAGAAGATCGAGACGTTCCGGAACCGCTCGCCCATCGTCCAGATCGGCCGCTTCTCGGCGCCCCCGCGCATCGAGGACCTGGACGGTCTCACGTTCGAGACCAAGGACCTCGACGCGCTGGCGGGCCTGTCACGTGGGCGACTGCGACATCAAGGTCGGGACCGCGGCCATGGAAGCCGCACGCAAGGTCGACTGGAAAGCGAGCGATGCCTACGCCCAGGCCTCGCTGCTCCTGAAGGAGCTCATCGTCGCCCGGGTGGCGCGGTACATTCAGGACGGGCCCTCCGCCATGGCCGTCTACAACGACAACGAGATCCCCGAGAGCACCGCGGCCGAGGTCGCCAAGATCGTCGGCAGCGAGCCAGCGCCCGCTGGAGTTCACACCGGATCTCCTGAAGCACGTCCTCGACTTCCCCGATGTCCGCGCTTCCCGGCGTCGAGAGCTTCGTCTACTGGTCCAAGGAAAAGACGCGCAAGACCGTCGTCAGCGTCGCCCACGTCTCCATCCAGACGATCCCCCGCGACCCCGGCCCTGCCTACGCCGTGGCCATGAAGCATCTCTACGACAGCCACTACTTCCTGGGCGAGATGGAGTTCCTCACCCTCCTGCCCGAGGCCGGCGACACGCCCGCCTTCACCCTCATCCACGTCCTCCGCGCCCGCGTCGATCCGCCACGGTCTTTTCGAGGCATGCTCCTCGGCAAGATGCGCGAAGGCATGCGCGAAGCCATCGCCACGGACCTCCAGGCCACCCGTAGCCGCCTGGAGGGCGAAGGCGTCCGCCCGCAGACCGAGGGGCCCGTTGCTCATCCCTGACCGGGCCCACATGTCTGCGGAACCGAGGGAGGATCCCGTGCGGCGCGTGGCAAGGTCGGCGCGCCGCTCGCAACCAAGCGTGTGCGGGGTGGCGAGATAGGTAGGAGGGCAACGATGGCGAAGGTTACCGGAGTCGGCGGCGTCTTCTTCAAGAGCAAAGGCGACAGCGCTGCGCTGGCCGCGTGGTATCGGAAGCACTTGGGCATGTCGCTGGAAGACTTTGGCGGCGCGATCCTCAGATGGCCGGACGACAAGGCCGAGGATCGAGGCCTCACTGTGTGGCATGTCGCGGCGAAAGACAGCGAGTGGTTCAGCCCAAGCAACGTCTTCCTTCATGATCAACTACCGGGTCGACAACCTCGGCGAGCTGCTGGAGCAGCTGCGTGCGGGGGGTGTGGAAGTCATCCAAGGACCCGAATCGCACGAGAACGGCAAGTTCGCGTGGATCATGGACCCGGACGAAAACAAGATCGAGCTCTGGGAGCCGAAAGTCTGGGACGACAAGAACAAAGGTGCCTGAGAGCGCCGGTCTCGGGGAAGGACGTGAGCCTCGACTGGAGAAACCCTGCTGCAGGCCCTTCCCGGAGAGGTGGTACGCTGCAGGCACGTGAGCGGGCAACTCGCTATCCGCGCGGTCTTGATCGGGGTCGGCGCCACCGTCCTGCTTGACGTCTGGAATCTGCTTCTGAAGCGGCTGTTCGGAGTCCCGTCGCTGAGCATGGGAATGCTCGGGCGCTGGTTCGGCCACTTCCCTCGCGGACAGTTCGTTCACAACAACATCGCGCAGGCGTTGCCCATTCGGGGTGAGTGCGTCATCGGGTGGAGTGCCCACTACGCAATCGGCGTCACTTGGGCCGCTCTCCTGGTGGCGATATTGGGACTCGACTGGGCGCGGCGACCTACCTTGCCGCCGGCGATGATCGTGGGGCTGGCCACCCTGTTCGCTCCATTCTTCATCATGCAGCCGGGAATGGGTCTTGGTATCGGCGCCTCGAAGGCTCCGCAACCGAATGTTGCCCGCTTGAAGAGCATTGCGTCCCACGCGGTCTACGGCGTGGGGCTCTATGGCTCCGCCATGCTCTCGGCACTCCTTGTCCCGCAATAGGAAGAGGTAGAACATGAAGAACGTTGCGAACGCCCGCTTCACCATCACGAGCTGGGACGAGAAGCAGCAGGTACGAGTGTCGGGCCGACGCTGAGGCAGAGGCATGACCGACGAAGGCGAAGGAGAACGGCTCGCAACGCAAATGGGGCGCCTGTCCACCGACGAATTGGTGTCGATCCTCCGGAATCACGACGAGGATGAATGGCGCCCCCCGGTATTCGACATCGTGGCCTCGATCCTGGCCAGCCGCGGCGTATCGCCACGCGACGTGGAATCGCTGGGACCCGAGGGGGGCGACGTGCCGGAATCAGCGCCCCTCGTGACGGTCGCGACGTTCTTCAGCCCGGCAGAGGGTCACGCCTCCCGCATGGCCCTCGAGGAAGGAGGCATCGCGGCCTGGGTTGCCGACGAGGCCATCGGGACAATGTATGGCGTCGGGGTGGGAGCTCGTCTTCAGGTTCGGGCCAGCGACGAGGCGGCGGCGAGGGAGATTCTCGCCTCTCCGGCCGCGCCGACGGACGCCTTGCCCCCCGAGCTCTCCGATCCCGCTTGTCCGGCCTGCGGCTCACGGAACGTCGCCCCAGAGGCTTGGTTGGACGAGGAGCAACAGGGCCAGCCGGGTTGGCCGGGGCGACGCAAGTGGCACTACGTCTGCTCCGATTGCGCTGAGGCTTGGCCTCTCGAAGACAAAGCCCAGAATGAGTGAGGCTCTGCCTCCATCGACACGCTTGGCGTCGTCACGTAGCACTTCGGCTGGGACTCTTGATCAGCCACTGGGGGTCTTCATGAACGACCGGCGCAGACTCGTCCGGATCTCCGTCATTCTCGCTGTCTTCGGCCTCGGCAGCGTCGTCGGCATGCTCGGCAAGCCGAGCTTCGAGATGATCCGCCCGGTTGACGCTGTCCACTTGATCGGCACCGGCATGTGCTTCGGCGGCGCGATCGTTGCGCTGGTTCTCTTCCTGCGCAGCCCCCGTTCGAGCTAGACCCGGCGCCCGACTCCGCCGTTAGCGCGCCAACGCCAGCGGGTCGATTCCCTTGTCGAGGTCGAAGCTGGATCCCACTGAACCGACGACGGCGGTCTTGCGGGTAAGCCCGGCGCGGTCCCGGATGCGGTAGACGGCCTCGATACCGGTGCAGTGGGCGCCGATGAGGTTTGCCAGGCCGAACTCACGGAGCTTGCCGGCGGTCCAGTCGAGGCGCTCGTCGTCGAGCTCGAACAGGTGCAGGCCGCCGACGACGGCATGGAGGGGCGCCACCCGGACGCTCTTCCGCGCATGCTCGGCCGTGTTGATGATGCCGGCGTGCCCGCAGCCGGTGAGGACGACGAGCCCCTTGGGCGTATCGAAGACGAGGGACGTATCCTCGGGCAGCGTGTCGTCCACGGACCCGGCGGGCGACACGACGCGCCCGACGTCTTTGGACCAGTTGCGCTCGGGGTAGACACGGGGGACCGGTCCCGTGACCCAGACGCCAGGGAGTATCGGCTCGGCCTGGGCGTGCTCGATGAAGCGTCCGCCCAGGGCCTCGTACTCCGATCGGATCTTGAGAGCCGCGTTCGTTTCCTCCCCCGAGGCCTTCGGGCGGCTCCAGAAGATCCCGGGAGCCACGTGCGCTCGCGCGAGGGCTCCGGCGCGGCGACCCTTCACGTCACGCCGAAGCGTCAGCAGGCCGCCCACATGATCGTCGTGGTTGTGGCTCAGGATGACGTCGTCCACGGAGTCGAGGTCGACCTTCAGCTCGCGGGCGTTCTGCCGGACGGTCTCGGGCCGGGCGCCCGTGTCGAACAGGATCCGGTGGCCGTCCACCTCGACGAGGGCGGCAAAGCCCCACTCGCCGATCCCCTCGTCGGCCAGCATCGTCGAGAGGATGGTGACGTGGAGCGAACGGACGGGCGGCTCGGGCGCCGCCGCGAGGAGGAGGCCCATCAGCGCGACGCTCATCGTGCCCTCCGCAGGAAGCCCATCTCCTCCATCCATGCCGCGCAGAGACGCGGCCAGGCCGAGAGCCCCGAGCCTTTCGGTCCGAGGCCGAGGCCATGCTTTCCCTTCGTGAAGATGTGCATCTCGGCGGCGACCCTCGCCTTCTGGAGAGCCTCGTAGAACAAAACGCTGTTCTCGGGGGGCACGCCGTCGTCTTCCGACGTGTGGACGAGGAACGTCGGCGGCGTCTCCGGGGTGACCTGGAGCTCGCCCGAAAGGGAGGTCAACAACGTGGGATCCGGGTTCGGGCCCAGGAGCGAGTCTCTCGATCCCTGATGCGTGACGGCGGCGGTGAAGCTGATGACCGGGTAGATGAGGACCAGGAAGTCGGGTCGCGAGCCCATCCGGTCGATGGCCTCGGGCGCGTTCGCCTGACCGGCGTCAAAGTGGGTCCCGGTGGTCGAGGCCAGGTGTCCGCCGGCCGAGAAGCCCAGGATCCCCACGCGGGCCGGGTCGATCCCCCACTCCCTCGCTCCTGCCCGGACCATCCGGATCGCGCGCTGGGCGTCCTGGAGCGGAATCGGGTGGCGATAGCGGGGACCGAGGCGGTACTGGAGGACGAACGCGGTGACACCGAACGAATTCAGCCACTCGGCGACCTGCTTCCCCTCGTGGTCGCTGGCCACGACGGTATAGCCGCCGCCGGGACACACGACCATGGCCGCGCCGTTGGCCTTGTCGGCGGGAGCGCGGTAGACCGTGATCTTGGGCTTGTCGACGGGCTCGGAGCCGACCGCGCCGGGTGCGCCGTCGGGCCACAGGAGGTGCGCCTCGCGATCCCCGTGGGCGGTATCGACCGGGCCGATCGGGTAGTCGTCCGCCGAGGCATCACCGACCGCCATGGCGACCAGCAGCCCCAAGGCGAGGCCCGTCAGGATTCCGGCTGGCGTCACGCTCACCTCCTTGCCTCCTCCGGCGGAGGCCTAGTCTAGAATAGGGTCACTCGAAAAGCCCACGGACCGGAACGGACATGACGACGGAAACGGAAACCACAGAGCCACAGAGGCACAGAGAAGGATAAGTGCCACAGCGCCGAAAGAGCCCAGCAGGCGTAGAGCTGTCCTTCCGTTTCCTACTCTCTTCATTCTCTGTGTCTCTGTGCCTCTGTGGTTTCCTTTCCGGTCCACTCAGCCTGGCCGAACAGCCGGTCGAATTCGCCCGTGACGTGGAGCCGATCCTGCGCACGGCCTGCTTCCCCTGCCACGGGGCGGCCGCGGCGCAGGGGGAGCTTCGCCTCGACGCCCGCGACGCGGCGCTCAAGGGAGGCGCGTCGGGTCCCGCGCTCGTTCCGGGCCACGCGGCCGACAGCCTCCTGCTCAAGCGAGTGTCCGGCCAGGTGGGCACCCGCATGCCGATGGGGCTGGCTCCCTTGACCGAGGCGCAAGTCGCGACCGTGCGGGCCTGGATCGACCAGGGGGCCGCATGGGGCGCGCCGTCGGCGGCGGGCGCGGCGGGCTCCATCGATTTCACGGCCCAGATCCAGCCGATCTTCAAGGCCAATTGCATCCGCTGCCACGGCCCCGATCAGCAGAAGAGCCAGCTCCGGCTCGACTCGCGGACGAACGCCCTCAAGGGGGGGCTTTCCGGGCGCGTCATCCTCCCGGGCAAGGCGAAGGACAGCCTCCTCATCCGCCACCTCCTCGGACAGGAGAAGCCGCGCATGCCTTTCGAGGGCGCGCCTCTTCCCGACGCGCAGATCGCGTTGATCCGCGCGTGGATCGACGCGGGCGCCCCCGGGCCGAACGACGCGGTCGCCGACGCCAAGGTCGCCCGCCACTGGGCCTACGTCAAGCCCGAGCGCCCGACGGTGCCCGCCGGTCAGGAACGCGGCGTGGGTCCGGAACCCGATCGACGCGTTCATCCTCGCGCGCCTCGAGAAGGAGGGCCTCGCTCCCTCGCCCGAAGCCTCCCGCGAGACGCTCCTCCGGCGCGTTGAGCCTCGACCTCATCGGCCTGCCGCCGACGCTGGCCGAGATCGACGCCTTCGTGGCCGACACGAGCCCCGACGCCTACGAGAAGATCGTGGATCGCCTGCTGGCCTCGCCCCACTACGGCGAGCGGTGGGCCCGGCCCTGGCTCGACCTCGCCCGCTACGCCGACAGCAACGGCTACGAGAAGGACCGCCTCCGCGTCGCCTGGAAGTATCGCGACTGGGTCATCGACGCCCTCAACCACGACATGTCGTTCCGCGACTTCACGATCGAGCAGATCGCCGGGCGACATGCTGAAGGACGCGACCGTCGACCAGAAGATCGCGACCGGCTTCCACCGCAACACGCTGCTCAACCAGGAGGGCGGGCATCGACGTCGAGGAGGCGCGCTGGGAGACCCTCGTGGACCGCGTCAACACGACGTCGTCGGTCTGGCTCGGCAGCACCATGGCCTGCGCCCAGTGCCACAACCACAAGTTCGACCCCTTCTCGCAGAAGGACTACTACCGGATGCTGGCGTTCTTCGACAACGTCGAGTACCGGGTCCAGGGCCTGGGCGAGACGGTGATGGACAAGTGGATCGTGGAGCCGGAGCTGGATCTGCCGACCGATGAGCAGGCGGCGCGGCGGACGGCCCTCCGCGCCGAGATCCAGAAGCTGACGGAGACGATCGAGAAGAAGGACCTGACCGCGGCCCTTCGCGCGTGGGAGCTGGAGATCGCGGGTCCGGCCCCGGTCTGGACACCCCTCGAGCCGGAGCGTCTCGCCTCCGCGGCGGGATGCACGCTGTCGAAGAACGCCGACCGGTCTGTCACGGTCAAGGGAGAGACGCCGGACAAGGACACGTACACGGTCGTCGCGCGAGCGCCTCTCGCCGGCATCACGGCCTTCCGCCTCGAGGCCATGGATGACGCGGCGCTGCCGGAAAAGGGCCCGGGCCGGTCGTCCTCGGGGAACTTCGTCCTGACCCGCTTCGGCGTGGCCACGGGAGCCAAGGCTGAGGCGGCGGTCGCCCTCGTCCGCGCCCAGGCCGACTACTCACAGGACGGACATCCCATCGCGCAGGCGCTCGACGCCTCCGCGGAGACGGGATGGGCGATCGGCGCCGAGACGGGGCGCACACACATCGCGGTCTTCCAGCTTCGCGCGCCCCTCTCGCCCGAGACGCCGCTCACGTTCACGCTCGACAGCTCCTCCGGCTACACGCAGCACACGCTCGGCCACTTCCGCCTCTCCGCCACGACCTCGCCGAACCCCTGGGGAAGCCTGGCGGTTCCGGAGCCGATCCGCGCCATCCTGAAGACGCCGGGAGCGACTCGTACCGCCGAGCAGAAGAAGGCCCTGGAAGCCTTCTACAGGCCGCTCGCGCACGAGCTCGACGAGCCTCGCGAGCGCCTGCGGATCGCCCAGGAGTCTCTCGACGCCCTCAAGATCGTCACCGCAGCGGGTGATGGCGGAGCGCGCCGGGCTGGGATCGCCCCTCGACTCCCCTGCGCGTCCGCGGCAGCTTCATGAGCCCGGGCGAGCGGGTCTACGCGGCGACGCCCTCGTTCCTCCCGCCGCTCCCCGAGAATGCCCCGACGAACCGCCTCGGCCTGGCCCTCTGGCTCGTGAGCGAGGAGAACCCGCTGACGGCGCGGGTCACGGTGAACCGGTATTGGGAGCAGATCTTCGGCCACGGCATCGTCGAGACGAGCGAGGACTTCGGGTCGCAGGGAGAGCGGCCGATGCACCCGGAGCTGCTGGACTGGCTGGCCACGGAGTTCGTGTCGGGTGGATGGAGCCCCAAGGCCATCCAGCGCCTCATGGTCACGTCGGCGACCTACCGCCAGTCCTCCCACGTGACGCCCGACCTTCAGGAGCACGATCCCTACAACCGCCTCCTGGCGCGCGGCCCGCGCTTCCGGATCGAGGCCGAGATGGTGCGGGACGTCGCGCTCTCGGCCGCCGGCCTCCTGAGCCCGAAGATGGGCGGGCCCAGCGTCTTCCCCGACCAGCCCGAGGGCGTCTGGGACAACCCGTACAGCGACGCGAAGTGGACGACGAGCGAAGGAGAGGACCGGCATCGGCGCAGCCTCTACACGTTCATCCGGCGCACGTCGCCCTATCCAAGCCTCCTCACCTTCGACGCGCCGTCGCCGCGAGTTCTGCACCGTGCGCCGCGTGCGCACCAACACGCCCCTTCAGGCGCTGACGACGCTCAACGATCCGGTCTTCGTCGAGGCCGCTCGCGGCGTCGCCGCGAGGATCCTGACCGAGGGGGGCACCACCGCCGCCGACCGCGCCGCGTATGGCTTCCGCCTCTGCACCGCTCGGCGGCCCGAGCCCGGGGAGGTCGACCGTCTCCTGGCCTTCTACGAACGGGAGCGCCAGCGCTTCGCCCGCGAGGCGGCCGAGGCACGGTCCCTGGCGGGAGGCGAGGCCTCGGCGGACACGGCCGATCGCGCCGCCTGGACCCTGGTGGCCAACGTCCTCCTGAGCCTGGACGAGACCGTGACGAAGGAGTGAGACCATGAGCGAGACCGACGACCTCCTGAGAGCGGTCACCCGACGCCACTTCTTCCGCCAGGCGGGCTTCGGCATCGGGGCCAGCGCCCTGACGGCGCTGCTGAACGAGCGCCTCTTCGCCGAGGGCCTGGCCGGCGAGGCCGCCCACGGCGCCACGCGCCCGCCACACTTCGCGCCGAAGGCCAAGAGCGTCATCTACCTCTTCATGGCCGGCGCGCCGTCGCAGGTGGACCTCTTCGACCACAAGCCCAAGCTCTCGCAGTACGACGGCCAGACCATCCCCGACGAGTTCGTGAAGGGGGAGCGCTTCGCCTTCATCCAGGGCACGCCGAAGCTCCTCGGCTCGCCCTACACCTTCGAGCGCCACGGCGCAGTCGGGAGCCGAGATCTCGAGCCTCCTCCCCCACACGGCCAAGATCGCCGACGACATCGCCATCGTCCGCTCGGTCCACACGACGCAGTTCAACCACGCCCCGGCCCAGATCTTCATGAACACCGGCCACCAGATCATCGGGCGGCCCAGCATGGGGTCGTGGCTCAGCTACGGCCTGGGGAGCGAGAGCGCCGATCTGCCCGGGCTTCGTGGTGCTGCTCTCGGGCGAGAACCAACCCGACGGCGGCAAGTCCTGTTGGGGAAGCGGCTTCCTTCCCACGGTCTACCAGGGCGTGGAGTTCCGATCGCAGGGCGACCCGGTGCTCTACCTCACGGACCCGGCGGGCGTCTCCCACGAGGAGCGCCGCGCCTCGCTCGACACGCTCGGCGACCTGAACCGCGCGCATCTCAAGGAAGTGGGCGATCCCGAGATCGAGACCCGGATCGCGTCGTACGAGATGGCCTACCGGATGCAGACCAGCGTCCCCGAGCTGACGGAGATCCGCAAGGAGCCGGAGGCGATCCACGCCCTCTACGGCACGGAGCCGGGAAAGCGCTCCTTCGCGAACAACTGTCTCCTGGCGCGGCGTCTCGTGGAGCGCGGCGTGCGCTTCGTGCAGCTCTACCACCGCGGCTGGGACAACCACGGCACGGGCAAGGGCGACGACATCGTGAACCGGCTGCCGTCGCTGTGCCGCGAGACCGACCAGGCCGCGGCGGCCCTCGTCACCGACCTCAAGCAGCGCGGGCTTGCTCGACAGCACGCTCGTCGTCTGGGGCGGCGAGTTCGGCCGGACGCCGATGAACGAGGGGCGGAACGGCTCCAAGTTCCTCGGGCCGCGACCATCACCCGCGGGCCTTCACGATGTGGCTGGCCGGCGGCGGCATCAAGCCGGGGGTGACGGTCGGCGGCACCGACGAGCTGGGCTACAACCCCGTGGACGATCCCGTCGACGTCCACGACCTCCACGCCACGATGCTGCAGCTCCTGGGCCTCGACCACAAGAGGCTCACGTACCGGTTCCAGGGGCGGGACTTCCGCCTCACCGACGTGAGCGGCAACGTGATCACGAAGCTGCTGGCCTGACGGCGGGAGCCCTACCGGCTGTAGACGCGCACGTAGTCGACGAGCATCCTCTGGGGGAAGACTGTCGTCGCATCGGGAGAGCGGGGCCAGCTCCCACCGACCGCCACGTTCACCAGAAGGAAGAAGGGGTGGTCGAAGACCCACTTCGTTCCCGCGGGAAGGTCGGCGGGCGTCCGGGTCTCGTAGAGGCCGTCGTCGACATACCATCGCACGGCGCTCGGCTCCCACTCCACCGCGAAGACGTGGAAGGCGTCGGCGAAGCGCGCTCCTGAAGGCAGGGAGTAGGCAGCCCCCGGCCCGTCCGCGCCGCTGTACCCCGGACCATGAAAAGTGCCGTGAACGGTGGCGGGTTCGAAACCCACATTCTCCATGATGTCGATCTCGCCGCTCGCGGGCCAGCCCACGGACTCGATGTCGGCGCCCAGCATCCAGAACGCGGGCCACAGCCCCTGCCCGAACGGGATCTTCATCCGCGCCTCGAAGCGGCCGTAGGCCTGGGAGAAGAGCCCCTGGCTCTTGAGACGGGCCGACGTGAAGTCGCGCGGCTTGCCGTCGGGACCCGTGTACCGCTCCCGATCCGCCAGGATGACGAGGTTCCCCTTCCCGTCCAGGGAGGCGTTCCGCGCCCTGTCCGTGTAGGTCTCCAGCTCCTCGTTTCCCCAGCCGCCGCCGCCGATGTCGAACGTCCACTTGCTGCGGTCGACGCCGGCACCGGCGGCCCCATCGAACTCGTCGCTCCAGGAGAGGACCCAGGGACCGGGGCTGGGCGACGGCGCGGGGCTTGCGGCGGGCGCCTCGGAGGACGCACAGGCCGCCAGGCCGGGAGCCGTCAAGAGGAGAAGAGCCACGTTTCGGAGCAGGGCCATGGTGGGCCGATTATCAACCGGGACTCGCCGCCATTGCTATACTCCGTCGGACCTTTGGAAGACCGCTTGAACCCTCGGCGTGCGTTCCTCGCGTTTGCGCTACTCTGCTCGCTGCCATCGGCGACTGCACAGGCGCAGGCTCGCCTGACCGGCGCGGACATCGTCGGCACGGTGATCGACGACTCGGGGGGCGCCATCCCGGCCGCCTCCGTCCAGGTGACGAGCCTCGAGAGCGGCGTCCTGCGCACGGCGGCGACGGACGCCTCCGGCCGCTACCGGGTCGCCGCGCTCCCTCCCGGCCGCTACCGGATCGCGGTCGAGGGCGCGGGCTTCCAGCCGCGGTCCCGGGACGACGTCCTCCTGGCCCTCGGCCAACAGGCCGGCATCGACTTCAGGCTGAGCGTGGCTCGGGGAGGCGGAGATGTGACGGTCACGGGAGAGGCCCCGGCATTGGACGTGGCGAAGACCGCCGTGAGCTCGGTCCTCGGCCGGACCCAGATCGAGAACCTTCCCGTCAACGGCCGTGACTTCCTGAGCTTCACGCTCCTCACTCCCGGCGTGGTGACGGACCGGAGCCCCAGCCAGGGAGCCCTGGCGGCGTCCGGCCTCTCGTTCGTCGGCCAGCGCGCCCGCTCCAACAACGTCATGGTGGACGGCTTCGACGACAACGAGGTCGTGCAGGGCGCCGTGGCGGCCATGTACAGCCAGGAGGCTGTCCAGGAGTTCCAGGTCCTGACCAGCGCCTATTCGGCCGAGTTCGGCAGCGCCTCCGGGGGCGTGGTCAACATCGTGACCAAGAGCGGGACGAACGCGTTCCACGGGAGCGCCTTCGGCTACTTCCGCGACGAAGCGCTGAACGCCCGCGACCATTTCGAGAAATACGACGTCTCCGGCAACCCCATCGACGTCCCCAAGGCTCCCTTCGGCCAGAAGCAATGGGGAGCGACCCTGGGTGGTCCGCTCCAGGCCGAACGGACGTTCTTCTTCCTGTCCTTCGAGAAGCTCGACGTCGACGCCAACAATTTCGTCACGATCGACCCGGCGGCCGCGACGGTCTTCCGCGACGCCGGCTTCCCCGTGACGCTGGGCGCGGTCCCCTACAAGGTCGCGAGCAACCAGCTCCTGGCCAAGGTCGACCACCAATGGAGCGGGTCCCGGAGGTTCGCCTTGCGGGGCCAGATCTCGGATCGGACGAACGGCAACGTCGTCCCGTTCGGCGGCACCGTGGCGGAGAGCGCCGGGGCCACCCTGCATCGCAAGGACTGGAGCGTATCCGCGTCGGAGACCGACGTGTTCGGGAGCGGCCTCGTGCACGAGGCCCGGATGCAGCTCGGCCGCGGGGACCAGAGCATCCGCTCGCTGGACTGCGGCGGCCCGTGCAACGGACCCCTCGAAGGAGGCCCGCAGGTCGCCGTGCGGGGCGTCGCCACGGCGGGACGGGCGGGCACCATCCCGGACTCCAACACGCTCGACCGCTTCCAGCTCGGCGACACCGTGAGCCGCAGCCTGGGCGCGCACATGGTGAAAGCGGGCGCCGACGTCATCCGCTATTTCGACGGCGAGCGGGAGGTTCCGAGCTTCTTCGGCGGCACGTACCAGTTCACGGGCCTTCAGGACCTGAAGGCGGGACGACCGACGACCTACAACCGGGGCTACGGCGCCTACACCGTGGGCGAGGGCTCCACCAACCTCGCGCTCTTCGCCCAGGACGAGTGGCGGATGGGCCCGCGGCTCACGCTGAAGACCGGACTGCGGTATCAGAAGGAGTTCTTTCCGTCGCTGCGCCATACGGTGCCCGTCCCCGGCGGCGCACCGTTCACGTACGACGTCCCCTCCGACAACAACAACGTGGCGCCGCGCGTGGCTGTGGCGTTCGACCCTAACGGGAGCCGGCGCACCTCCCTTCACGTGGCCTTCGGGGTCTTCTTCGAGGACCAGAGGCTGGCCCTTCGTCCCTTCGCGACGCTCAACACCGGCGCCGCCGACGGCTTTCGGCAGATCACCCTGAACGCGGCGGGCGCGCCGGGGCGCACCGCCGGAGACGCGTGGAAGGCACCCGACCACACGTATCCCGAGCCCATCACGCCCTACGCCAGCGCCATGTACGTGATGAGCCCGACCCTCCAGACGCCGCACACGCGCCAGGCGTCTCTCGGCTTCGAGCAGGCCCTCGGGCGCAACATCACGGTCACCGCCGACTTCGTCTACGTCCGGGGGAAGCACCTGGTGGGCCTCCTGAACTACAACCCCCTCGTCAGGGCGCTCGGTCCCGGACGCCGGCCCAGCGACGTCAACGGGCGGCGCGGGACATCGGGGAGCGTCTTCCAGTTCACGGACTACGGCGAGACCTGGTACCGCGGCCTGCTCGTGTCGATCGGCAAGCGCGCGAGCGAGCGGTCTCAGTGGCTCGTCTCGTACACGTGGTCGAAGGCGGAAGACACGACGCCCGACCAGTTCGGCCTGCTCGTGCGGGCGGACGACGACGGCCTGGGCCGCAACCCCGCCGACCCGACCGGTCTTCCCCTCGGCTTCGATCCCCTCCGCGAGAAGGGCGCGGCACCGGGGGACCAGCGCCACAGGCTGGCGGCCAGCGGACTCTACCGCCTCCCCTGGCAACTCCAGATCTCGGGCATCGTGACCGTGGCCTCAGGCCGCCCGTTCACGCCCTTCGCCAGCTTCGACTTCAACGGAGACGGCCTGCTCTTCGACAGGGCTCGCCGCAATCCGGGCGATCCCGCCACGGCCGTCGCGCGCGGCAGCGAGACCATGCCCACGCAGGCCAACGTCGATGCGCGCCTCAGCCGGCGCTTCTCCCTGGGGAAGCGGATGACCCTCGAGGCCATCGTCGAGGCCTTCAACCTCTTCGACCGGACGAACTACTCGGAGGTCAACGACTCCTTCGGCCCCGGACCCTTCCCGAGTCAGCCGCTGCCGTCCTACGGCCAGTTCACCAAGGCCCTGCCGCCGCGACAGGTACAGCTCGCCGCGAGGCTGACGTTCTAGTCCGCGAGCTCGCGGATCCAGATGTTGCGGTAGCGAACCGGGTGGTTGTGGTCCTGGAGGGCCAGGGGGAGCTTCAGGGCATGGGCCTCATACGGAGGGCGCGCCTTGTGGGCGGTGGGTCCCGTGAGCTCGCTCCCGTCCTGGATCAGCACGCCGTTCAGGAGCACCGTGACGCGTGCGGGCCGCTGGACCTTGCCGTCCTTGTCGAAGCGCGGGCCGTGAAAGACGATGTCATACGCCTGCCATTGCCCGGGCGCCCGCGTGGCGTTCACGAGGGGCGGGTACTGGCCGTAGAGCGCGCCCGCCTGGCCGTCGGGATACGTCTCGGCGTGGTACGAGTCGAGGACCTGCACTTCGTAGCGCCCCATCAGGTAGACGCCGCTGTTTCCCCGGTCCTGGTCCGCTCCCACGGGCGGGTTGGGCGAAGCCCACTCCACGTGGAGCTGGCAATCGCCGAAGGCGTCGGCCGTCTCGATGGTCCCCGTTTCCTTCACGACCTCGAGGTACCCGTTCTCGACCTTCCACCGGGCCGGGCCCTTGTCCTTCTGCGACCGCCACTTCGACAGGTCCTTCCCGTCGAACAGGACGACGGCGTCGGAGGGCGGCTTGCCCGCCTGCTCGGGAGTGCTCGCCGTGCCGGGGTCGACCACCTTGGGCTGCGGGCGGTTCCGGTCATGGATCGTCCAGTCCGCGACGCCCCCGGCAGCGGCGATGGTGGAGGCGACGGTCAGGGCGGCGGCGACGGCCAGGGCGGCGGCGACGGCCAGGAGCGAGCGCGAGAAGGGAGTCTTCATGCTCGCCCTTATATCACGCTCATCGGCCGAGGAAGGCAAGGCCGAAGTCGGGCACACGTAAGTCATAAACACATTGTTTATGACAGACCTACAGTGCCGTTAGAGACTCAGTCTGGATCACGGGCCGCTCCTACCGAGCCCGCCGACCAACATGGTCGCAGGCGCGCGCCGCCAGCGCCATGATCGTGATGGTCGGGTTCTGGCACGCGGCGAATCCCCAGGTCCGACCCAACGCGGGATCATAGCGGCCGCCGATGGGTTACGATGCCCGCGGAAGCATGATCCAGATCAAGGGCAGCGTTCTCCTGTCGCGCCTCGCGCTCGTTCGCGAGATCGACCCCGTGAACGGCCTCGAGCGCGTCCTCGCGCGACTCTCGGCCTCCGAGCGCGCGGCCCTCCAGAACCCCCTCGCCTCCAGCTGGTATCCGTTCGACCTCGGCAAGCGTCTCGACGAGGCCGTCGTCGACGTCCTGGGGGGCGGTCGCACGGAGTTCTTCGAGAAGCTGGGCGCCGCCTCCGCCGAGAACAACCTCGGCGGCGTCCACAAGAAGTTCCTGACGGTCGGCGACCCTCACGCCTTCCTGGCCAAGGCGCCCACCATCTACGCCTTCTACTACGACGAGGGCCGGCGCGAGTACGAGAAGACGGGACCGAACGAGGGCGTCCTGACCACGTACGACGCCTCGACGTTCAGCGCCCCCGACTGCGCCACCGTCGTGGGCTGGCACCGGCGCGCGCTGGAGATGTGCGGGGCGACGAAGCCCCGGGTGGTGGAGGACGAGTGCCGGGCCCGCGGCGGCCGGGTCTGCCGCTATCGGGTGTCCTGGTCCTGAGGCCTCGTGGGCGCTGCCATTTGGCAGTATGATGTAGCCATTATGGCAGCCACGGCAACCCTCCCGGAACTGGCCAGCGTCCTGGCCGCGCTGGGCGGACGCCGTGTCCTGAGCGGCCGCGTCCACGATTCCGAGGAGCTGCTCGCCCGGGTTCGAGCGGGCCTGCCGTACGCGGCCCTCGAGTCACTCCAGGCGGGCTACGGCTTCGACGGGGACCTCCTGCGCGACGTGCTCGACGTCCCGGCTCGCACCCTCGCGCGCCGGAAGAGCAGCCGGCGCTTCTCCGCCGAGGAATCGGATCGCCTCTTCCGCATGGCCCGTATCGTCACCCTCGCGACCGAGACGCTGGGCGGCAGGGACGCGGCTCGAGAATGGCTTCAAGCCTCGAACCGGGCCCTGGGGGGCGACGTCCCCTTGCGGCGCCTCGATACCGACCTGGGTGCCCGCCAGGTGGAGGGGCTTCTCGGCCGCATCGCCCACGGCGTCTTCAGTTAGTGATCGTCTGGCGGCTCTGCCGGAAGCCCTACGCCGCCTTCGACGGCGAAGGGGCTCGGCTCTACGGAGGACGCTGGACGCGCCCCGGCCTTCCGGTCGTCTACACGGCCGCGTCGGCGGCCCTCGCGATGGCCGAATACCTGGTCCACCTCGAGCCGCGGGAAGCGCCCCGCGATCTTGTCCTCGTGGCGGCCGACATCCCCGCTGGCTTGACGGTGGCGTCCGTCAAGGTCGGAGACCTACCCTCCCGCTGGCGGCAGTACCCCGCTCCCGAAGGCCTGGCGCGCATCGGCGCCCGGTGGTTCGAGCAAGGGAAGACCGCAATCCTGCGCGTCCCCTCGGCCGTCGTGCCGCAGGAGCTCAACTATCTCCTCAACCCGCGACATTCCGATTTCCGGAGGATCTCGCTCCGGCGGCCCGAGCCCTTCGCCTTCGACCCCCGCCTGCGGCGCTGAGAAAGAGCTAGACTCCGCACCGCGGGGGCGGGCATGAGATCGAGGTTCATCGGCTGTTTCGTGGCCGGCGCGCTGGGCGCGGGAATCGCGTCGAACGCCGCGCCGCCGCCCGCCGCGAGCCTCAGCGGGCCAATCCGCGTGAGCGCCGACGGCCGCCATTTCGTCGACTCCGGAGGGCGGCCCTTCTTCTGGCTCGGCGACACCGCCTGGCCCCTCTTTGCGCAGTACACGAGCGAGCAGGCGGAGGCCTACCTGACGGACCGCGGCCACAAGGGGTTCACCGTCATCCAGGGCGTGCTGGCCTGGGGCCAGGGGACCGGCTTCGAGGCGAGGGCTCCCCTGGCGAACGCGAACGGCGACAAGCCGTGGCTGGGCGACGACCCGGCGACGCCGAACGACGCCTACTTCCGCCACGTCGATCACCTCGTGGACTTCGCGAACCGGCAGGGATTGATCCTCGCGATGCTCCCGACCTGGGGCTACTACGTGAACGACACGCCGGTCGTCACGATGAAGAACGCCCGCGCGTACGGACGCTGGCTCGGAGCCCGCTACAAGGATGCGCCCAACGTCGTCTGGGTCAACGGCGGCGATCGCATCGCGACGGGCTTCGAGGACGTCTACCGCGAGCTGGCACGAGGCCTGCGCGAGGGAGACGGGGGCGCGCACCTCATCACCTACCACCCGTGCGGCTGGCGGTCGTCGTCCCAGTACTTCCACACCGACGACTGGCTGGGCTTCGACATGATCGAGACATGGACCGAGTGGGCCAAGATCTACCCGGCCGTCCTCTCCGACACGCTGCTGCCGCCCCGCAAGCCCGTCGTCCTGGGGGAGGGCGCCTACGAGAACGGCCCCGAATACCCCCAGGGGCCGATCACCCCGCTCATCGTCCGCCGCCAGGCGTGGTGGACCGTGATGGCCGGCGGCTTCCCCACCTACGGCCAGAACCAGATGTGGCGGATGGAGCCCGGCTGGGACAAGACGTTCGACACGCCCGGCGCCAGTCAGGTGGCGAAGATGAAGGAGATCGTCACGTCGCTGCGCTGGTGGGAGATGGTTCCGGATCAGTCGATCTTCGCCACGGGCGTCGGCAGCGAGCGGACGCTGAACACGGCGCTCCGTTCGATCCACGGCGACAGCGCGCTCGTGTACCTGTCCAGCCAGTGCACCGTCTTCCTGCACCTCGACAAGATCGCGACGAAGACCGTCCGCGCCACCTGGATCAGCCCGATCACCGGCGAGCGCAAGGACGCCGGTACCTTCGCCACGGGCAACCTCAACGGCAAGACCTTCCCCGACGGCCGCACGCAGTCCTTCGCGACCCCCGGCTACTGGGAGGACGCCGTCCTGCTTCTCGAAGGCGTGGCACCCTAGGGTACACGACTGGCCCCCCGTCGACGCGGCGTCTACTTCCCTGCCGAGGTCTCGGGCCATGCCATGAGGATGACGAGGTCCTCGCTGCCCAGCTGGCGCAAGCCGTGGGAGCTGCCGAGACGTGTGAGTATGGCCGTGCCGGGCCCGATCTCCTGCTTCTTTCCGTCCAGCGTCAGCTCGCCGTGGCCGCTCACGATGTAGTACACCTCGTCGCCGAGCCCCGGCTCGCTGCCGTCGTGGAGGTGATAGCCGATCGCGGCTCCCGGGTGCAGCACGCGCTTGCGAAAGCCGATCTCGGGGTTCGGCGCGTCCTTGAAGAAGGCGTGGCCCGTGGACTGCCCTCCCCCGTTGTACGGTCCCGGCTGGGACACCGCCACGTCGGCGTCGTGCTGGATCACCGACCGGCCGGGTCGCAACGCCTTCGAGGGACTCGCGTCTCCCCCCGAGAGGCGTCCTGGCAGAGCCATGAACGGCGTGACCGCAAGCAGCATCGTCGCCCAGATTCCAGATCGCATAGGCACCTCGAGATTCAGCGTAGCTCTTCCAGCAGGGCATATCCCGCAGGCCAGTCGCCGAGCCCGCTCGCCGAGTTGAGGTGGCCGGCGCGCTCGACCAGGTTCAGCGTGCTGCCCCAGGCAGTGGCAAAGGCCGTGGCCCGCTCCACCGTGACATAGGGATCGTCGGTGCTCGCGACCACGACGCTCGGGAACGGCAGGCGCACGAGGGGCATGGGAGCGAACCCGACGGGCCCGCGAGGATACGACTCCGCCTCGGGATCGCTCGGGCCGACGAGCAGCGCCGCCCGGGCGCTTCCTTTCGGCCCGCTCGCGACCCAATGCGCGACGAGCGCGCACGACGAGCTGTGCCCGACGAGGACCGCCTCGGGGGTGCGAAGCGTCGCCTCCTCGAGGCGGGCGACCCAATCGGCACATCGTGGGCGCTCCCAGTCCTCCTGGACGACCCGACGAAAGCCTGGATGGGCCAGCTCCCACCGGGTCTGCCAATGGTCGGGCCCGGAGTCCCAGAGTCCCGGGAGGATCAAGACGGGAGCGTCAGCAAGCACTACGTCCCCCTTTCAACTTCAAGCGGTGGGTCAAAGAGGGCCATCTCCTCTTGGGTCGGCGCTTGGAACGCAGCGGTCGAACACTGAGATCAGTGGCGAGGCTCCATTCGAGCCTGCGCTCTCCATCCACGTCGGCCTCGCACTGCACCATGTCGAGCCCGCGCGACTTCGAAGCCCACCAGCGCTTCACCGGTTCAGGCTTCGGAGCAGGCACGGAAGGACTGAGCCGCCGTTTCCGTCAGCTACGCTTGAACGATCGTCTTGAAGCCTCCGAATGCCATCCTCTTCATGTCGAAGGGCATCATTGGTGGCTGCTCGTTCGCGTTCATCTCTTTCATGACTTTCTTGTTCACTGCGTTGCGATGCGCTTTGGACTTGTAGACGATGAACGAGAAAACGACCGTCTCACCTGCCTTGGCTTTGGCGAGCGTCGTGAACTGGGTGATCTTCATTCCCGGCATCTTTGGGAAGAGATCGTCACCGACGCACTCGAAATATTCGAGCGCCCCGTGCTTCTTCCATACTTTTGCGCCGCCCGCCGCCATCTTCTTGTACGCGGCCAGGTTCTTCTTGGGGACCGGTATCACGAATCCGTCGACGTAGGTCAAGTTCTTTTCCTCCCGTTCGCCCGCTCCAGCGGGCCTCGGCCAATATAAGGGACAGTCGCGCGATTCCGAAGCGGTTCTTAATATGTGGGAACCGCTGTCTGGCTGTAGCGACCCTTTGCGAAGCGCCCGCGCCGTTCCGCGTGGTGACGGTGCGGCCAAGGCACTCGGGGGCTTTCCCTCACATGCGGGAGCCTCACCTTGCCCTCCGCAACGCCGACCTCCCGGGCCGGAAGCCGCTTCCTCGCCAAGCGAGTTGGACCCTCACGTCAGAGGGTTGCGTCCCATGTCTTCGAGTTCGACTATGACACGGCCGCCGGCCATCCGACCTCCACAGGTGACCTTGTCCATGCCGGTCTTTGGCGACCCTTTCGCAGCGGCGGCTTCCTGCACGCACACCGCAAGGATTACCGCGAGCGCGACGGCTTGGACGGAGTTTCTTAGTCGAAACATCGGCCGCCTATGCGTCTGCCCACCACTCTTAGCGACCCAAGAGGCTGTCTATGGCCTCCTGTTCTGTCTCGAAGTTGGGCGGTGGTGGGTACATGAGCCGGAGTTCCTTCCAAAGCACCAGGTAAGGGGCGCCGTTGAGCCAGCAGAACCTCCCACCGGCTCGTTGCAGTTGATTCTGACAACACCGAACGAGACCCCCAAGACGCTCCTCCAGGTCAACACTTTCGTCGAGGCCGCCGACGTCGCAGACGAAAGCCTGTCTCCCTCTGTCAACGATTGACCGGACCCCTGCACCACACACCAGCGCATCGCGAAGGGTGAGGCGGCCACTGAACGTTAGAATCGTAACGCTACCGACGTCTCTGGGGCTGAATCGCTGGCTGAAATCCTTGGCTAGCTGCTCTGGCGTCTCTGTTTGCCCCACGTGTCACACCTCTGCGGATCTCCAACGGCCCTCCCAACACTGGAACTCAGCTGCGAGGGCCGCGGTTTCGAGACGGCGCGGACCTCGTCAGCTGCGTTCTTTGTTGGGCGACGTGCTCACGCAGCGCGCCCACTAACGCTCAGCATTGGCTGCTTCCTTCCACGTCCGCCGGAGCATCAGGCGGGTGCTCGCTGGCACTGTCCTCAGTACGGTACCTGAGCTGCCTCACGCGGCCGGCCGCCACGTCGACGAAGAGGATCCAATTCTTAGCTCCGACACGTAGGGGTGTCGTGACCAGCCAGCCACCAACCGGCCCGCCCTCAACTCGAAGATCAGTGCTTGGACGACGGAAAAAGACCTCGGCCGCATCCTGTACCGTCATGCACGGCTTGATGGCGCTTCCCAGCTCAACCAGTTGGTGACGGTACATCTCTTCGCGCGACTCGCGCCGCTGCCAACTCCACAGGGTCTCTATAGCAATCGCCCCAATGCCGAGCAGCGACGCCGCCACGACTATCTGGTCACGCCGTCTCATTCCCAAGCCCACCCCATTGAGCCGCGAAGGGCACATTGATGAAGCAGCGGGCGCGGAGCGCCCGCCTCCTTGTCGCGCTTCGCCGGGTTCCAATTCATTGTTAGCCGGCATTCTCCATCCGCACGCCTAGGGCGTGCCTCCGCGCTCCCAGTAGAACTGAGTCTCTTCGGACCAAATGCCTCCGCACCTGATGCTGATCGTATGGCGGCCTGCGCTGATCGGTTCCAGTTCAGTTGCGCGGACATTGGCCCCGAGAGCCGTGGCGGGGTACTCGTTTGGTTCAGCTTGGCGGAGGGACAGGATGCCCCGCCAAGGGTCTCCCGCGATGGGCCCGCCGAGGCCGGGGCCGATTTCTCCTCTGGGTTTGGGACTCCTGCCATCGACGCGGTAGGCCATGTCCCAGAAAGGCGCATTCGACATGATGGGCCGATCCGTCGTGTTGCGGCACTCCACCATGAAAGCGGGACTTCCCTCGAGCGTTGAGAAGAAGGGCGTGACGCGCGGCTTCGGCGCAAGCGCGCCTGTGGTGGCAACCAGCCAGAGACCAGCAATGCCTGAAACCAATCTCATCGCTTGCCCCCTCGCCCGGCTAACACTGGGGATAACCTGCGAGGTCCGCGATCATTCTTACCGGCGCGGACCTCGTCAGGTTCATCCCTTTGTTCGGCGGCTCCCGCCTCGTCCGTCTCAATTCGGTGAATCGCCGTCGATCGAACGACCGGTCTCCCGAAGGACAATAGCGGAAGCGCTCTCGATCCAGCAGACAAGATGGACCGGGTCGTCCCTGAGAGGAGTGAAGAGCGCTCCGCTTGCCTTCTGCGACGTCTCGCCATGCAGGAGCAGAATGCCATCGGTTTGATCGCGAATACACTGAATGTCTGCCAGTGCGAAGGAGAAGATCACCTTCCGTCCGCTCTCGGAGAGAAAGGCGACGCGCCTCGGGGTCACAACGAGGTAACCTCGCTGCGAAGGCTGCGGCCCGAGGACCAGTATTGCCTCCAGCGCGATCTCGTCCACCTCGAGCGCCCGCGGCCACTCAGTGCGGGCGTGCGAAGGCTGCCGCGGTAGACACCAAAGCGCGCTTCGAAGCATGCCGAAGAAGGTCATGAGTGCCCTAACCCGCTCTGGTGCGCCTCCGCGTCGCTCTCGCCCTGTCCGCCCAAGAGCCCGCGAAGGGCACATTGATGAAACTGCGGGCGCGGAGCGCCCGCCCCCTTGACGCCCTTCGCCGGCTTCATTCCGTTGTTATACCGTCTCTCCTCTATCGCGTCGCCCTTAGGGCCAGCGGAGCTGGATACCGTGCGGGAGGTACCAATAGGTACCGGCACAGGCGAGGGTGATCGTCGTTCCGAGCAGGAGACCGGCATCAAGGATGGTATCCGCGCCTAGGCGCGGAAGCGCAAATGCGACCAGGTTGCCAAGAAGCAGAGCGGCCGCCGAAGAGGTGGCCACCTTCCAGGTTGCTACGCTGCGGCAAGGTGGCCAGAGTCGCGGAATCGCTTGAGCGCCCGCCCACGACGCCAGGCTCGTGCTGACGACCGTCACCAACAGGGCAGCCCACTTAGCTGGGGCAATGCCGAGTGGGATTGAGGCGGCGAAGAAGATGGCGTTCAGAGCGCTGCTTCCTGCGAAGGAAGATCCCGTCATCCACAACCCAATTCCCAGGCGCACTAGCGGCAGCGAGAGGCGGGTCGGCGGGGGTTCGCTGGTCATGGACGCCTACCTACGGTGGCCGGTATAACACTGCGCTAACTTGCGAAGCGCGCTCAATGAAGCCTTCCTCTTAGAAGGACGTCGCGCTTCGTCAAGTTCAGCGCATTGTTCGACGGCCCGTCGCCTACCGACTCTCGCGGCACTGGCGGATCTTCGTCAAGCCACCGACAGCCGCCCGACTCGATCGCTCCGGCGACCCGTTCCAAGACCTGCTCTGCCTGCGCCTGCGTTGTGTAGCTAAGGCTCGATGTCGAAAGGCCAATGGCTTCAGCCTTCAGATATTCGTACGACCCATCCAGCAACTGCCGCGCAAGGAGGACACCGAAGCGATTCCCGAACTTGTCGCGCCCCAGGAAGAGGCCCTGATGCCTACCATGGGGCCCCACCCGAGCAATGCCGCGGCCCTCCTTCCACTTTGGACCGTCCTCGGGAATCTGGAAGTGAAAGCCGAGAGCCAGAAGGCGCGGCCACAGGATGCGATTGACCGCTGCCGTCAAGCGCACCCTTTCAGGCTTGCCCATTCTCAGTACACCCCCTGCCTCTCAGGTCCGTCGAACACTTAGTCAGCATAACTCGCAACCTCGTTACGTGTGCAGGACTCGGTAATGAGGGATATCTGGCGCGGGGAGCGCGATTCCTAGAGTAGCTCGGCTGAATGGGTCGCGGAGAGACGAGGTGGCGATATTTTGTCGCTGCCCAATCGGGTATCCATTGCGAAGGGGAAGGCCCGACTACCTGGGCTCCATGAGCTCGAGCCGGTTGCCGAAGGGGTCGTCCACGTAGACGTGGTCGTAGCCCTCCAAGGGCTCTCCCTCGACCACCTCCCGACCCGCCGGCATCGCCAGTTGGACGTGGTCCAGGCCAATGACCTTCACCGAAGCCTCCGCGGCCGGTTGCAGGCCGGAGTATAGCGTCTCAGTGCTTGGGCGCGACGTAGCCCTCACGGTGACGCACCGTCACACCGGGACGCTTGGCCTCCACCTTGAGCTTCCGGTAGGCACCCGGGGGCCTCGCGTCCGAGGGTATGAATCCCAGGACGTACTGCGCTGCCAGATCCGCGAGGATGCTGTCGTACGCCTGCGAGATCGTGTCCGCGCCCTCGGTCTCGAAGACGCGCCCGCCGCTCGTCCGGGCCAGGCGCTCCAGGACCATCTCTCCCGCCAGGACCTCCCCGCTGCGACGGAGGAGAGTGTCCGGGCAGGTGATCGGGAAGATCGTCACGGCAGAGGACCGAACGGCTTGCAGCGTCTCCTCGAGCGTACGGCGGCTCCCCCGATCCTGGCCGTCCGTGACCAGGACGAGAACCTGCCGTCGTGAGCCACCCCGGAGGTGGTCGAGGGCGGCACCGATGGCGTCGTAGAACGCGGTGCCTCCGCCGGGCTCCGTGTTCGCGATCAGGTCGAGGGCTGCCTGACGATCCGTGGGCTCGTAGCGAAACCCTCGGACCTCGTGGTGAAACAGGATGACCAGCCGATCCTTTGCGCGCGGGATTGCGTCGAGGAACTTCGAGGCCGCGAGCCGCGACACCTTGACCTTGTCGGCCATGCTGCCGCTGACGTCGAGCAAGAGAGCCACATCGGCGTCGAGCAGCGGGTTGCCTCCCACGTCGCCGACGCGCGCGCAGGCCGTCACCTCCTGGAGACGCCCGTCCTCGTGAACGACGAAGTCTTGCGCTCCCAGGCCCGTGACGGGCTTCCCCTTGCGATCCTGGACGGTGACGACGACATTGACGAGCTCCAGCCGCGCCCCGAAGACGGGCACGGGGTCTTGCGCCTGGCCAGGGGCCGAGACCGGCAGCGCAAGCCACACGATCGCCGCGACGCCGAGCGTCCGGCTATGCCGCTTTGGCTCGACCCTCGGCCTCAGCCGGCTGCTCCGGTGGATGGAAGCCGAAGAACAACGTGACCGCCGCGAGGAGCGCGAGCGCGGTCGGCGCGAGGAAGAGCGTCCGGAAGTTCACGACGCCGCCGGTCGTGAGCACGTCCCCGAGCTTGCCCCACATGAGGCTCCCGAGGAAAGGCCCCAGGCCGAGGATCAGGAGGTTGAACAGGCCCTGGGCGCTGGCGCGCGCGTCCTTCGGGAAGCGCTCGTCCACGAACAGGTAGACCGAGGCGAAGAAGAAGGCGTAGCAGAAGCCGTGGACGACGTTGCTCGCCACGACGAGCCAGACCGGTCCGCCCAGGGCGTAGATCGCGAAGCGGACCGCGTGGCCCAGGATCCCGAAGGTCATGATCCGCCGCCAGCCCAGGCGCTGGAGGAAGAAGCCCAGGACCGCCATCGTCCCGATCTCGGCGATCTGCCCGATGCTCATGGCCGGCATGATCATGTTCTCGGGGATGCCGATCGCCGCGAGGAACGGGCTCGTCCATTGGAAGTAGCAGGCGTGGACCAGTGAGTCCATGAACGTGACGATGAAGAGGATGGCGAAGCTGGGGACCGCCAGCAGCTTGATGGCCTCGAAGGGCGCGTTCTTCTCCCCGGTCTTCGTGGCCGGCGTGTGGGGCAGCGTCAGGGAGAAGGCAGCCAGGACGAGCGACGCGCCCCCCGCGATCCAGAACATGGCCGTGAGCGCCGACTCGAGCGCCGGGCCCTCCTGGCCCTTCAGGAGGAAGACGAAGGGCCAGCTCGCCGCGATCCAGCCGATCGTCCCCCAGAGGCGCACCATGCCGAACTGCTTCTGGGCGTCCTTCAGGTGATGGAAGCAGATCGAGTTGGTGAGGGAGAGCGTCGGCACGTACATGAGGTTGTGGACGAGCATCGCCACGAAGAAGGGCCAGAAGCTCTTCTGGAACACGAGGGCGAACATCGCGAGGCCGCCGACCAGGTGGCTGATCGAGAGGAACCGCTCCGTCGCGAGGTGCCTGTCGGCGACCTGGCCGCTCACGAACACGGCCGTGAGCGAGGCGATGGCCGGCGTCGCAAAGATCCAGCCGATGTCGGTGCCGGAGAAGCCGAGGAAGCGCGACAGGTACAGCGCCAGGAGCGGGAGCCACGACCCCCAGATGACGTACTCCAGGAACATCATCACGCCCAGGCGTCCGGCCACGCTCATTTGGCTCCTCCCAGCTCCTTGATCTCGATGTTCCGGAACTGCACGAGGGATGGCGGACCCTGCCACTGTCCGTCCTTCCACTCGCCGTGGTGCTGCAATGCGATCGGCCCTCGCGGCGCGACGCCCGGGAGCCGCGCCTGGTCGATCACCTTGACGCCGTTCAGGACCACGGTGAGGCGCTCCCCCGCCATCGTGATCTCGAAGGCGTTCCACTCGCCGATGTCGTGGTCGGCGTTCGTCTTGGGCGTGACGCCGGCGCGGACGTCGGGGGGCATCGACTCGTCGGTCCTGTAGCCGTAGACCTCGCCCGAGCCCACGGGCCAGCACCAGATGTTGACCTGGGACTTGGAGCTGCCGCGCAGGTAGATCCCCGAGTCGGCGTCGGGAACCGCGATGGCGATCGGCTTGCCGTCGACACCGCGCTTCGGGTTGCCACTCGGAAGGATGATCTGGGCGTGGGGGTTGACGTACGGGGTCTCCTTCAGCCGCCACTCGGCCCGGAGCACGAAGTCGCCGAAGGAGCGCTCGGTCCAGAGCGCCTTGTCGCCGGTCGCCTCGCTGCGCGCGTCGTAGTCGATGACGCCGCCGGTCACGCGCCAGTGGCCGTTGTCCCCCTCCGGGATCTTCCAGCCGGCCAGGTCGCGGCCGTTGAAGAGAGGGACGAACCCGTCGGCGGCGGGCGGCGGGCGACGACGACGCCGAGCAGGAGCGCGGCGCAGGCGCAGAGCGCGGCTCGACCGGCCCCTCATGCGCCGAAGGCCCCGCGCTTCATCTCGTCCACGAGATGGGCCGAGGCCCGCGAGGCCAGGGCCATGATCGTGACGGTGGGGTTCTGGCAGCCCGAGCTCGGGTAGGCGGCGCCGTCCATGACGAACAGGTTCGAGACGTCGTGGGCCTGCTGCCAGCGGTTCAGGACCGACGTCTTCGGGTCGTCCCCCATCCGCGCCGTCCCCACCTCGTGGATGGCGAGGCCCGGGTTGGAGATGCTGGCCCGCGGCTTCACGTCCTCGGCGCCCATGGCCCGCAGCATCTCCTCGGCGGTCGCGGCCATGTCGGCCACCATCTTCCGCGCGTTGTCGCCGTGGGCCATGCTGATGTGCAGCACCGGAATCCCCCAGGCGTCGACCCTGTTCTTGTCCAGCTCGCAGAAGTTCTCGAACTCGGGGAGGCACTCGCCGAAGCCCGAGAACCTCATGGCCCAGGGCCGGTTCTCGCGGACCTTCTTCTTGAAGCGTCGGCGCCGAAGCCGGCGACCTCGCAGGCCGTGGCGTCCAGGTCTGGAGCGACGGCGCCTCCCTGGAAGCCGTAGCCGCGCAGGAAGTCGGGGTGCTTGTCGCTGATGTTTCGGAAGCGGGGCACGTAGATGCCGTTGGGCCGGTTGCGCGCGCTCGTCGGGAACGCCCTTCAGCATGGGCAGGACGCCGCGTGGCTCCGCCGCCCGTGATGTGGTCCATGAGGTAGTGGCCGAGGACGCCGCTCGAGTTGGCGATGCCGTTCGGGCGATTTCGCCGAGCGCGAGTTCAGCATGATGCGCGTCGACTCGAGGGTCGAGGCGCAGAGGACGATCGTCTTGCCCGAACACCTCGCGCTGGGCGCGGGTGATGCGGTCCACGTAGGCGACGCTCTTGCACTTCCCGGCGTCGTCGACCTCGATGTGGCTCACGACCGCGTTCGGGATCAGGGTCAGGCGGCCCGGTGCGCTCGGCCGCGGGCAGGCTGCTGGACGGGGCTCGAGTAGTACGAGCCGGTCGTGCAGCCGCGGGAGCAGGGGCCGCAGTAGTGGCACTTGGGGCGGCCGTCCAGGTCGGCGCGTCAGGATCGCGGTGCGGCCGATGGTGAGCGTGCGGCCGAACTTCTCCTTCAGCACCTTGCGGGCCATCACCTCGCCGCAGGTGAGGGCCATGGGCGGGCAGGAACTGGCCGTCGGGAAGCTGCGGCAGGCCTTCGGCCTGGCCGCTGATGCCGATGAAGCGCTCGACGCGGTCGTAGTAGGGCGCCAGCTCGGCGTAGTCGAGGGGCCAGTCGACGCCGAAGCCGTCGCGGCTCGCGGCCTTCAGGTCGTAGTCGCTCAGGCGGTAGCTCTGCCGGCCCCAGGTGATCGACTTGCCGCCGACGTGGCGGCCGCGGATCCAGCACGAAGGGCCGGTCCTTCGGCGTCGTGTACGGGACACTCGGTGTCCTTCACGAACAGGTGGTTCGTGTACTCGTCGCACTGGTAGCAGAGCTTCTGGATCTCCTGCTCTTCCTGGAGCGCGCGGCTCGCGTAGCGCCGGCCGCGCAGCGGCATGTCGTACGGCCGCTTGTGCTCCGAGTAGTCCACCGCCGGGTCGAGCTTGCGCCCCGCCTCGAGCACCGCCACGCGGAGCCCGGCCTCGGTCAGCTCCTTGGCGACCCAGCCGCCGCTGGCCCCCGAGCCGACGACGACCGCGTCGAAGGTCTCGGGCATCAGCCCTGCTTCTTGGGCGCGGCCTTGGCCCCGGCCTTCGCCGGCGCCGGAGCGCCGTGCTCGGGATGGGTGCAGCCCTTGAACTCGGCGAAGAAGACCTGGCCGTCGTCCCCCAGCTCCTCCTTCATGCCGATCTCGGAGGTGTAGTAGCCGGTGATGGTCATGGACTTGATGGCCTGGAAGAACTCGGAGCCGATCTGGTCGGCGACCGACTTGGCCTTCCCCGAGCTCATGATCGTGAGGAGCGCGGTCTGCTGCTCGGCGGGTGCCGCGACGAAGTCCGCGCCGAAGAGCGCCTGGCTCCGCTCGTCCACCCACGCGAGCCCGCGCGCGAACTCCTTGCGCTCGTGGACGTCGGCGTCCTCGAGGACGGCGTCGACGAAGCGGTTCACGAGGGCGGCCTTCGCGCCCGGCGGTCTCCGTCTGCGGGATGATGGCCTCCGACAGGGCGATGACCGTCTCGTTCTGGTGGGCGTTCAGGACCTTCGGCGTCCAGTCGGCCGCGGCAGCCGCCGGCGGCGCCGCGGCGTGGGCGTGGTTGTGGGCCAGGGCCGCGAGCGTGTCGGCCCACACCGACGTCGCCGTGGCCGCGCCGATGCTTCCGAGGGACAGGGTCCGCAGGACGTCACGACGGCTGGTCATCGCTCCTACCCCTCCAATCCCAGCTTGCGGAGCGCCTCGGGCGGGCACCCCTTCCATTCGGCCACGTAGGTGTTCCCCTGGTAGGCCAGGTCCGCCACGCCGATCTTGCTGCTCCAGAATCCCGAAGCCGTCAGGTCGCGGAACGAGTTGAAGAACGCCGGCCCGTGGCGCAGCTGCACGCGGAGGTCGCGCGGGATCGGCGCGGTCGTCCTCGTCGTCCCCCTTGGAGTAGGCGATGTCGTCCAGGAGCGTGTGGCGCTCCGCCTCGGTGGCGGAGACGAAGTCGCGGCCGAAGCGCTTCACGGACTCGTTGTCGATCCAGGCCAGGCCCCCCCGCATCGCCGTCTGGCGCCACTCGCGCCCGCGGTCGTTCTCCTTGGGGTCGGTCATGATGAAGTCCATGAACTCGGGGACGCCCGCGTCCGAGGCGCTCCCGGACCGGTCGTCCTTCGGGAGGATGAGGTCCACGAGGGTCCGCACCGTCTGCCATTCGTGGGGCGTGAAGAACTTCGGCTTGTAGGGCTGCCCGAGCTGGCGGCGGCCACGGCCTTGGCGGCGTGCTCGTGGGCCACCTGGGCCTCGGCCGCCGACAGGGCGAATCCCAGGGCTGCGGGGACGCCCCCCATCAGCTTCAGCGCGCCGCGACGTCCAATCTCGGTCATGCTCGTTCCCCTCGACAAGTCACGGGCGATTCCACTGGAAGCCCAGGGCTCCGACGAAGGCCCGGGCCAGGACCATCTGGCCGATGTGGTTCGGATGGACCCGATCCCACGCGAGGGTGGCCGGGTAGTAGCGCTGCAGGATGGCGTCGAACGCGGCCTGGGTGTCGACGAAGAGGGCCTCGTGCTTCGCCGCGAGCGTCTTTACCACGGCGCCGTAGCGATCCATGGTCGCCCGCATGGCGTCGGTCCGGTTGGGCTCCATGTAGAAGGGCGTCATCAGGACGAGACCCCTGGTCGCCGCCTTCGTCTCCGCCACCAGCTCCCCGAGGGTCTTCTCGTACTCTTCGATTCCCACGTGGATCTCCCCTTCCCAGGGGAGGTCGAACTGACGCCAGACGTCGTTGGTCCCGATCATGATGGAGACCCAGTCGGGCTTGAGCTTCATGACGTCCGTGGTCCAGCGGGCCTTCAGGTCGCGGACGGTGTTGCCCGAGATTCCCTGGTTGACGACGCGGATCGCCAGCTCGGGGTAGACGCTGCCCAGGAGCGCATCCACCATCGCGACGTAGCCCTTGCCGATGGCTTCGAAAAGCCCCTCTCCCACCGGCTTGGCCCTGTCGGCGTCGGTGATCGAGTCCCCCACCATGACGAGCTTCGCCCCCTTCTCGAGGAGGAAGCGCGAGGGGGTCGCGGGGCTCGCGGCGGCAGCGGCGTCCGGCCATGCGGCGGTGGCGAGGGGAAGGCCGGCGAGCAGACCGAGGGCCTGTCGCCGATCGGCGCGGAAGGATTCGGTGCCCATCTAGAGGTTCCCCTTCTTGCGCTCTTCGGCGATGTGCTCGCTGGTGCGCATCGAGCAGGGCCAGGATGGTCCAGGTCACGTTCTTGTCGGCGTTGGTCACGAACGGGCCCGCCGTCGGCCACGAAGAGGTTCTTGCACGTCGTGGGCCTGGCAGTACTTGTTGAGCACCGACGTCCGCGGGTTGTCCCCCATGCGCGTGGTGCCGACCTCGTGGATGATCTCGCCGCCCTTGGAGATGCCGTAGCCCTCGTCCTTCCCGGGCATCTGGCTCGAGGGCCTTGCCGCCCAGCTCGTCGATGATCTCGCGGAAGGTCTCCTGCATGTGGCGCACCTGGTTGATCTCGTAGTCGGCCCACTTCCAGTGGAAGCGCAGGACGGGGATGCCCCACCGGTCGACGGTCTTCGGGTCGATCTCGCAGTAGCTGTCCTTGTTGGGGATCATCTCGCCGCGGCCCGCGAAGTGCACGATCGAGCCGTAGAGCTTGCGGTAGTCGTCCTTCAGCGCCTTGCCGTAGCCGCCGCCGTTCCAGCGGTGGATGCCGCCCATGATCCCGTAGCCGGGCATGTCGCGGCCGCCGCCGAACTCGATGTGGTAGCCGCGCGGGAAGTCGAGCTTCCGGTTGTCGCAGCCACCAGGGCATGTAGAGGTGCATGCCGCCGACGCCGTCCTCGTTGTGGGGGAGGCAGTCGATCGAGGGCGGGGATGTACCCGGACACGCCGGTGCCCGTGGTGTCGGTCAGGTAGCGGCCCACGGCGCCGCTCGAGTTGGCGAGGCCGTTCGGGATGGCGCGGCGGAGCGGGAGTTCAGGAGGAGGCGCGCCGACTCGCAGGCGCTCGCGGCCAGCACCACGACCTTGGCGCTGCACCTGGTACTCGCGGCCGGTCGCTGGTGTCGATGTAGGAGACGCCCGTCGCGAGGCCCTCGGTGTCGGTCGTGACCTCGCGGGCCATGGCGCCGGTCACGATCTTGAGCCGGCCGGTCTTGAGGGCGGGCGGCAGCAGCACGCGCGGGCGTCGAGAAGTTCGAGTGGGTGCTGCACCCGCGGCCGCACTGGCCGCAGTAGTGGCAGGCCGCGCGGCCGTTGTGGGGCTTCGTGAGGATCGAGAGGCGCGAGGGGATGCAGGTGATCCCGCAGCTGGTCGCAGGCCTTCTTGACGAGGAGCTCGTGGCAGCGCGGCGTCGGCGGCGGCAGGAAGATGCCGTCCGGCTCGTTGGGCAGGTTCTCGCTCGGAGCCGAAGAGGCCGACCAGCTCGTCGAGCTTGTCGTAGTACGGCTTCAGGTCGTCGTAGCTGATGGGCCAGTCGTCGCCGAGGCCGTCGCGGCTGCGGCGACTTGAAGTCGTACGGGCCGAAGCGCAGGGAGATGCGTCCCCAGTGGTTGGTGCGCCCGCCGAGCATGCGGCTGCGCCACCACATGAACTCGCTCGCCCGGCGCGGTGGTGTAGGGCTCGCCCTCGAGGTCCCAGCCGCCGATGCTGGCGTCGAACTCGCCGAAGGGCCGCGCGCGGTAGCCGCGCGCCGCGGCGCGGCGACTCGTAGTTCCACTTGAACATCGCCCCGTCCTTGGCGATGTCCCACCTGCGGCCCCGCCTCGAGCAGGACGACGTCGGCGCCCGCCTCGGTCAGGACCTTGGCGGCCATGCCCGCCGCCCGCCCCGGAGCCGACGATGCACACGTCGTAGGTCTTGGTCTTGGCGGCGATCTCCATCGAACCCCCGGGCTCTCGGTTGTGGGCGCGGACTTCTGGCGCAGAAACCTACGCCTCTCACGACACGAGGTCAAGGCGACAAGCGTCGCCCGCGAGCGGGCGACGCCGACGGTCTCAATGCCGAGGCAGGGCTGGCCTCAGAACCCGACGCGGGCCCTGATGCCGAACGTCCGGGGCTGGTTGGTCAGGTAGAAGATCCTGGCCCGGGTTCCGCGCTCGCGGTCGAAGGACAGGAGCGCCCGCTCGTCGGTCAGGTTGTTGGCGTAGAGCGCCACGTCCCACTTCCCCTTGAGGACGCCGATGCGGGCGTTCACGAGGCTGTAGGACGGCAGGATCGGGTTGTAGGTGAGGTACCTCTGCGTCAGGGGACCGCCGATCGTGTTGGACCCGAACGAGTTCATGTCGAGGCAACCCTGGGCGGCCGGCCCGCACGGCGAATTCGGCTGGCCGCCGAGCTCCAGGTCCCCGGCCTGCGTGTAGCGGTCGCCGCCCACGTAGCTGAAGCTGCCCGTCAGGTAGCCCACGCCGTCACGCATCATGTCCCACCGCGCGGTGGCGGACGCCGACATCTCGAACTTCGGCACGGTCGGCAGCCGCCGGCCCTGGATGATGCCGGTGGCGGCGCTCGGCGGAACCGTCGACCGGAACTCGGCGTCGTGGTAGCTGCCCGAGAGCGCGAAATCGAAGTGTCGGGTCGGAGCGACGTTGAACTCTCCCTCGAGGCCCTGGCTCCGGGACTTCGGGACGTTGTAGATGAGGCGAGAGGAGCACGAGCCCGCCGTCACCGTCGCCTGGAGGTCGTGGATGTCCATGTAGAAGGCGGTGAGGTTGAAGGCCCCCTTGTTGCCGAAGATCCGGGACTTGGTCCCCACCTCGTAGTTCCAGGTCGACTCGTCCTTCCAGTTCCCGGAGCCCCCGAAGGTGACGCGGTCTTCCGGGGTGCAGATGGGCAGGTTCAGCGGGTCGTTGATGCCGCCCAGCCGGAAGCCCTTGGAGACCTGGGCATTCAGGTTCGTCGTGTCGGTCACCTTGTAGCTCAGGATGACGCGGGGCGCCACGCCGTCGGCGCTCGTGTTGCCGTTCTGCGTCGTATAGGAGGTAAAGAACCCGTCGAACACCAGGTCTTTATCTTCGCTGAAATGGTAATAGCGCAGCCCCCCCGTCACGTTGAACTTGTCGGTCACCGCCAGCGTGCCTTCGCCGAAGAGCGCGAACTGGTCGAGCTTGTAGTGGATGGAGGAATGGAACAAGTTGTCCGTGCCCGCGACGGTTCCCTGACTCGGGATACCGCTCGCGGCGGAGAATCCGGTCGTGATAGAGGTCTTGTCCGTAGTCGCGCTTCATGTGGCTGTAGAAGCCGCCCAGGACCCACTCGAGATGGTTCTTGGCGCCGGACACGCGGAGCTCCTGCGTGAAGACCTTCGCCTTCGTCGCGTCGTTCAGGGGCGAGTCGATGGTGTAGATGCTCTCGGGCAGACCGATGTTGCCGCCGGTGACGCTGGCGGTCAGCGAGGTCGTGTCGCGGATGACCAGGATGTCACGGTCCGTGTAGGAGCTGATCGACGTGAGCTGGGCGCCGCCGAAGTTGTAGTGGAGGTTCACGTCTCCCAGGATGAACTTGTCCGTGAACTTCTCCTGAAGCTGGTTGAACGCCTCGCGATCGCCCAACGTCACGGACGGCCGCGTGGTCGTGTACGGATTCGCCAGGATGTTGAACGCATCGACCCTGTTCCAGCCGTCCGCATCCACCTTCTGGTAGACGAGACGTGGCGTGAGGGTGAAGCGGCTGCTGGGCGTGATCGTGACGGCGGCGCGCACGCCATAGCGGTTGCCGGCGTTGACGTCGCTGTCGGTGGTGCCCGGGTCGGGCCGCGTCGCACCGGTAGACGTGCGGGTCGTCCCGGGGGAATCGATGTACCCGGGGAGCCGGTTGTAGTACCCCACCACTCGAGCCGCCGCTGTGTCGCCGAGGGGCGCGTTGAAGCCCAGCTTGACGTCGCCGCCCTGGCTGCCGCCGTCGACGGTGTTACCCCCGAGCTCCGCGAAGCCCTTGGTCACGTTCAGCTCCGGCTGGTTCGTGATGTAGCGCACCGTGCCGGAATCCGACCCGGCGCCGAAAAGGGTGCCCTGGGGTCCGCGCAGCACCTCGGCGCGGTTCAGGTCGAACATGTCGAGGTCCGGCGTGAACAGCGACAGGGAGATCACCGATTCGTCCAGGTAGATGCCCACCTGCTCCTTGACCCCCGGCTGGTCGCGCACGATCTGACCGGCGCCGACGCCCCGCATGGCCACCTGGGTCTGGCCGGGGCCCGTGTTCTGGACGGTGAGCCCGCCGACGTTGGCCGCCAGGCCCTCGAGCCCCTCGACGCCACGCGACTGCAGGTCGGCCGCCGTGGGAGCCACGATGGAGACCGGGGTGTTCTGGACGGTCTCCTCGCGCTTCATGGCGGTGACCGTGATCTCCTCCTCGCGGCCGGTCTGGAGGCTGAAGTCCGCCGTGGCGGTCGCGCCGGCGTCGACCTTGAGGTCCTTCTGGGTCTGCCGCGTGAAGCCCTTGAGGATCGCCGTCACCGAGTACACGCCCGGGGCCAGGGTCACGGAATAGGCGCCGTTCGCCGACGAGGTCACGTTCTGGGCCGCGCGGGTCGCCTGATTGGTCACGGTGACGGTGGCGCCCGGCAAAGCACCTCCGGCGGCGTCGCGCACCACGCCGTTCACCTGTCCTTGCGGAGACTGGGCGTGCGCCGGAACGGCGCATACGACGGCGATCAACGCGGCGGTCAGGAAACGGTTCCGGAGGGAAACCATGGGAGCCTCCTCGCTCAAAGGCGTCACAACACTCTCGTCATCCAAAAGTAGCACCGACTTCATACGACCGGGCGCGAAGGTTGTCAAGCACTTGCGCAAATAGTCGGGCGCCGTCAGTGCACCTCGCGGTGCTGCACATCGCCCTTGCTCGCGAGGCTGAAGCGCGGCTCGACCTTCGCCAGACGGCCGGTCAGCAGCTCGGCGGCGTAGCGACCGACCGCGGGTCCATGCTTGAAGCCGTGCCCCGACCCGGCCCCGACCAGGAGCGCGTTCGGCCAGCGCGGGTGGCGGTCGATCAGCAGGTCGCCGTTCGAGCTGTTCTCGTACTGGCAGACCCGCGATTCCACCAGCGGGCGCGAGGCCAGCGCGGGAAACCGACGCGCCATGTACCCGCGGATCTCGGCGAGGCCGGCGGCGCTGGGCTGCCGGTCGCCGGAGTCGGGATCGAAGCGGGGCCCGTGCTGGTCGTGGGCGATCTTGAAGCCCCGGCCCTCGAGGTCGGGCATGCCGTAGTAGATGTCGCCGTCGTTGAAGTCGGCCCACCCCGGGAGGCGCTGGGGCTCGAAGCGATCGTCCCCGCGCTCGGGAGCGAAGAAGAACACCTCCTGGCGCGTCGGGAAGATCCGGGTCGCCGAGCAGGGGCGGGAAGAGCTTCGGCAACCAGGGACCGCAGGCGAAGACGTAGGCCTCAGCCCTCAGGCCCTCGCCCCCGGTCGTGCGAAGCCCGTCGAGCGTCGCCCCGTCGCCGGGCGCCGTCACCGCCGCGAGCCGGTACTCGCCCCCCGCGGCCAGGAACTCCCCCACGAGGGTCTGCACGGCCCGCCGGGCCATGAGCACGCCCAGCTCCGGCTCGAAGAGCCCCACCTCCACGCCGTCCCACGCCACCTGCGGATAGCGACGCTGCAGCTCGGCGTGGTCCCACACGTCGAGCCGAAGTCCCAGGCGACGATGGGCGTCGATGCTCTGGTCGACGTAGGGCTCGCGCTTGCCGAAGAACATCAACACGCCGGCGGCATGGAGGATCGGCAGGCCCGAGCGGGCCGAGAGCCAGCGCCACTCCGCGAGGGAATCCCACGCCATCCGGGTGTAGACGTCGTCGGCGCCGTAGATCGTCCGCGTCATCCGCGATTCGCCCCCCGACGAGGCGCTCGCGTTCGCGGGACCGGAAGCGTCGAGGAGCAGGACGCGCTGGCCGACGCGCCGCAGGTGCCACGCCGTCCAGGCGCCGAAGACGCCGGCACCGACGACGATCGTGTCCCAGCCTTGGCTCGGCTGGGCGCTCGCGCGTCGGAGGCCCGCGGCCGACAGGGCGAAGGCGCTCGCAGCGCCCTGCATCAGTTGACGGCGGCTGAGCCCGGACTCCGTCCTTTTCCTCATGCGGCCCCCCATGACCATCGCGCGGACACTACCCTTTTCGCCGCGCGACGGTCAACGGCGGCCAACACGGCGGCCGCACGGCGGCCGCGCGGCGTGCCGATTGACACGGACCAGCCGCGGGGCTTACCGTCCGCTGTCCAACGCACAACCCGGCGCCCCCAAGGGGCGGCCGCATGCTAAGGAGCCTACGAATGGCGCCCATGAGCCGACGTGAAGTCCTGGCGACCGCCGGAGCCGCGCTCGCCGCGTCGTCCCTCGCTCCCGCGAGTGCCACCGGAGCGCCGGCCGGACGCGTCGTGAAGAAGGGGCGCCTCAAGCAGTCGGTGTCCCGCTGGTGCTACGGGAAGATCCCCTTCCCCGAGTTCTGCAAGGCGGTGGTCGACATCGGCCTGACCGCCATCGACCTCGTGGACGAGGCGGACTGGCCGCTCCTGAAGGAGCACGGCCTCATCTGCTCCATGGGCTGGCACACGGGCGGCGACATCCCCGACGGGCTGAACGACCCGGCCAACCACGACAAGATCGTGAACGGCCTGCTGAAGACGCTGCCGAAGGCCGCGGCCGCCGGCGTGCCGAACCTCATCGCCTTCTTCGGCAACCGCAACGGGCGCCCCGACGCCGAGTCGATCAAGAACTGCGTGGCCGGCCTCAACCGCGTCAAGGACGCGGCCGAGAAGAACGGCGTCATGATCTGCGTCGAGCTGCTCAACAGCAAGGTCGACCACAAGGACTACCAGGGCGACCGCACCTCGTTCGGCGTCGAGGTCGTGAAGCAGGTCGGCTCGCCCAGGGTGAAGCTGCTCTACGACATCTACCACATGCAGATCATGGAGGGCGACATCATCCGCACGATCCGGGACAACCACGAGTGGATCGCCCACTACCACACGGGCGGCGTCCCGGGGCGTCACGAGCTCGACGACACGCAGGAGCTGAACTGGGGGACGGTGGCGAAGGCCATCGCCGACACCGGCTTCACGGGCTACATGGCCCACGAGTTCGTCCCGACCCGCGATCCGCTCACGTCGCTGCGCGAGGCCGTGGCTCTCTGCGACGTGTAGGTCCGTGACGAGCCGCCGCTCCTTCATCGCCGCCCTGGGGGGCGGCCTCGCTGGCCCCGCCAAGGCCATGGCCGATGCCGCCAAGGCGGTGACGGCCGCCCCGTTCGCCGGCAACGTGGGCCTCGAGCTGTACAGCCTGCGCCGCGAGATGGCGAAGGACGCGCCGGGAACCCTCGCCCAGGTGCGAGCCATGGGGTTCCAGGAGGTGGAGGTCCCGGGCTTCGTCCTTGCCCCGGCGTCAGTGCTACGGCCACAGCTCGACACGGCGGGCCTCACGTGCACGAGCTACATGGGCGACCCCAGGCGCTTCGATCGCGAGCTCCACGCCCTCATCTCCGAGGCCAAGGCGATGGGTGCGCGGTTCCTGGTGCTCTCCTGGATCGACCACCAGGAGCGCCTCACGCCGGCCCAGGTCGACAAAGCCGTCAAGTCCATGACGACCTGGGCCCGTCATGTCCGCTCCGAGGGGCTCCGCTTCGCGTACCACTCGCACAACTACGAGTTCGAGCCCGAAGGCCGGAGCACGCTCTACGAGCGCCTGGTGGCCGAGACGCCGAGCATCGTCGAGTTCGAGATGGACGTGTTCTGGTTCGTCCTGGCCGGCCAGGATCCCGCGGCGTGGCTCCGCCGTTACCCCGGACGCTTCCCGCTCTTCCACCTGAAGGACGCGCGAAAGGGGACGGCCGTGCCGACCCTGGAGACGCCGGGGCACGAGGAAGCCAGCGTCGCCGTGGGCACCGGTCTCGTCGATTTCCCCTCCCTCCTCCGCGAGGCCGCGCGGTCGGGAGGCGAGCGCTACTTCATCGAGGACGAGAGCAGCCAGGCCGCCGCCAACCTCCCCGAGAGCCTCGCCTGGCTCCGCGGCCTGAAGCTGTAGGACGGGGCCCGGCCGGCTTCAGCGCGCCGGCAACCCCAGACGCTGCTTCACGAGGCCGTCCAGGTAGTAGTCCATGAACTCGTCCCGCTTCGGCTGGAGGCAGATCGACGTCGGCTTGCCGCGCGCGTCGATCCGGGTGTACCCGTCGTCGTCGACGCGTATCGGGAGCGTCTTGCGGTCCAGGAAGAACTCGCCGGGCTTCGCCGCCTCGGCGACGGCGAGCTGGTCGTGGAGCGTCATCCGCGTCGTCGGCCCGTCGAGCCAGAGGCGGTAGAGGCTCTCGAGGGCCGTGGTCAGGGGCGTCGGGTGCGACCGAAGGCGCGCGCGCTCCTCGTCCTTGAGCTGGACCAGCGTCGTGGAGTCGAGCGGGACGATGGTGATCGGCAGGCCGGCGGCGTAGACGAGCTGCGCGTCGGCGGTGGCCGACACGACGTTCCATTCGGGGATGGGCTTCTTGTTGGTCGCCGTCCCGTAGATGCAGCCGCTCATGAGGACGACGCGCTTCCAGAGGCGAGGCAGCCCCGGCTCCTTGCGCAGCGCGTCGGCCACGTTCTGGAGCGGCCCGACGGCGATGAGGGTGATCTGTCCCGGGCTGGCCTTGGCGGTTTCGACCAGGAAGTCGGCCGCCGGCCTGGGCGCTCGGGCGCTTGGCCGTGAAGTCCTCGGCCCACTCGAACTGATGGTCGATCCGGTCCTTCGGCACCGGCGTCGCCCGTCCGACGGCCACCGGGACGTCGTCGCGTCCGGCGACGTGCAGCAGCTTGCACGCCACCTTGGCGCGCGCCGCCGTGTCGCCGTCGCCGATCGTCACGCCGACGAGATCGAAGGCCGGATGCGCCAGGATGAAGGCCGAGGGCCCACGCGTCGTCGATGTCACCCCCGATGTCGGTGTCGAGGACGACCTTCGCTCGCTCCGCCGGAGCCGCAGCCAGCGTCACCGCCTGGAGCAGGGCGGCAGCGACGGCTCCGACCCCTACGAGGCGGCGTCGAGACCGAGAGCCCACCGGATCCCGCCCAGGAGGTGCCACTTGTACCAGCCGGCCTGGAGGACGTCCTCCCGGTGGCCGAGCGCGGTATAGAAGATGCGCCCCTTCCCCTGCTCCCGCGTCCAGGCCAGCGGGAACTCCCCGTCCTCCCGCGTCTCGGGGTGCTTGGCCATGGCGAGGAGCACGTGGACCTTCGCCGGATCGTAGCGCTGGAACTGGTAGATCTCGTCGAAGACGGTGAAGGCCTTGGGCAGATCGCGGGTCGCCGGGTTGTCGGCGTCGCGCACGAAGGCCTCGACGTTCGTCTGGGGGCCGTGGTGCTTGAACTGGCCGCCGATCATGTCCAGGTACCCGGGGAAGCCCGGGAACGTGTCGGTCGCGGCGTGGATGCCGACGAACGCGTGGCCGGCGGCGATCCAGTCCACGAAACCGTCGCGATCCGGCAGCGGCAGGTCGCCGGTGGTGCTGGCGAAGACGACGCCGTCGTACGCCGCGAGCGCCTTGACCGTGGCCTTGGCCGCCAGCTCCTCGTCGGTGCGGGCGTAGTCGAGGGTGAAGCGCCTTGCTCGAGTCGGCGAGCCCCTGCAGGACCTTCTCGGCCGTCGGTATCGAGTCGTGGCGGAACCCCTTCGTGACGCGTGACCACGAGGAGCTTCGGCGGAGCCTTCGGCGCGGCGGCCAGGAGCGCCGCCGAAGCCGCAGCGACGCCCGCGAGGCGCACGAGCGTCCCCCGGGCCCTCACTTCGCCACCGACGAGCCGGCGATGCTCTCGGCCCGGATAGCCGCCTTTGGCGCGATCGAAGAGCCAGATGGCCCCGAACACGACGAGCAGGATGGCCGGCAGGATCGCCACCGAGCGGAAGGACGTCTGCGACGCGATCGTCAGCACCTCGTTGAGGCGCGTCTGGCTCGCGGCATCTCCGGCCGCGGCCGCGGCCGAGAGCGTCCCGAAGGCCGCCTCGCCGCCGGCCGCCGTGGTCTTGGCGCCGTCGAAGATCTGTCCCATCATCGGGAGCACGAAGTAGATCGACAGCGTCCCCGCCGTCCCCATGAGCCCCATGAGAGAGCGCACCCCCGCGCGGGAAGCGCTCGGAGGCCGCGGCCAGCATCGTCGGCCACATGAAGCAGACGCCGGCGCCCCAGATCGTGGCCGCGAGGAGACCGGTCACCGGCGAGTTGGCGATGCTCAGGAGGACGAGCCCCGCCGACGCCAGGAGGCACGAGCACCAGAGGAGGCCGACGGGCGACAGCTTGTGGGCCAGGGGCCCCGCGAAGTGCCGCATCACGAACATGAGGCCGCTGACGTAGATGAGCAGCCAGATGCCGTGGAAGCCCACCGTGCGCGTCAAGCGCCATGTCGACCCACTGCCCCGGCGCCAGCTCCGACGCCGCGGTCAGGAACATCGACAGGAACCAGACGACGAAGAGGGGCCGGGCCACCTCGCGGAACATCTCGCCGGAGGAGACCCCCGCCGCAACGCGCTCCGTCGGAGGGAACTTGGCGCCGACGAGGCCGATGCCGTAGGCGACGGCGGGGATCACGACGACGCCGAGCTTGGCCTGCCAGCTCATGTCGAGCTGGCCCACGGCGAGGCCGATGAGCCCGCCGATGACGATGCCCATCGGCCACCAGGCGTGGAGGACGTTCAGCCGGTGGGTCTTGTCCTCCGGGTACAGGGTCGCGGCGAGGGGGTTGATGGCGGTCTCCACGAGCCCCCAGCCGATCCCCGTGAGGAGCATCCCCAGCCAGATCGTCCGGTAGATCCCGAGGGGCCCCGAGAGGGCCGAGGCGAAGACCACGGTGAGCGTCCCGGCGATGAAGCAGAGGCTCGAGGCCTGGAGGACGCGCCCCATGCCGAGGGCGTCGAGCATCGGGCTGGCGACGGCGATCGTGAAGGCGAAGCCGAGAAAGGCGACGCCCAGGGCGGCGCCGATCATCTCGGCCGAATGGAGCTTGTCGATGGGATCGAAGAACGTCGTCCGCAAGGCCTCGGCCACGCTGCTCCGCAAGCTGAAGCTGATGCCCGCGGTCGTGAGGGCCAGGACGCTCAGGACAAAGAGCTTCCCCTTGTCGTATTCGGCGTGTCGATCCGTGGTCATTCTTCTAGCTCCTGTAGGCCTCGCGGCCGCGGCCCTGGGCCGGGATGCCCTGAGCGGCGAGCACCTCCGTCTGGAGGGCGTGCATGCACGCGGCGGCCTCGTCGATCTTCCGGGTGAACGCGATGGAGCCCGCGAGGATCGGCGCCAGGCGCGCCTTGTCCTGGATGCGGGCCTTCGGGTACTCGTGCTCCACGATCAGGTGGGTGTTCGGCACGTCGAGCTTCAGCAGCTCGCGCGCGGCGAGCTGGTGGTCGAGCCAGTCCACGGTGCGGTTCTGGAGATACGCGAGGGGATCGTGCTTGGCCGTCCCCGGCAGCTCGTGCTCGCAGAGGACCGTCTGCTTCTTCCAGGCGTTCACCTGGTCCGCGGGATTCGGCGAAGGCTTGCCGTCCTTCCAGTCGCCCCGTTCCAGGGTCTGGCCGCCGTAGCCCCAGGCCGACACGCCCTTGGCGTCGATGACCTGCCCCTTCACGTGGAACCCGCCGACGAGGAAGTTGTACCCCTCGTCCTTCAGGTACTGGAAGAGGGACCGCGTGTCCTGCCCCATCAGGATCGCGTGGGAGGGGTCGTAGTGGATCCGGAACTGGTCCCCCACCCCGTGCTTGGCGCAGATACGGTGCAGGGCGATCCACGGCCCGGGCGCGTAGGCGATCTGGTTGTGGAAGTTGTCCTTCGTCGTCCAGCCCGGCATCGGGCACTGCTCGACGCGATACGTGAGGCCCCGGTCCTTCGCGTACTTGAGGAGCGGCACGAACCCCTCGGCGAAGTCGACGAGGTTCTGGTCCATCGAGAGCGTCTGGTTCCTGCCGACGAACCCGCAGACGGCGTCGACGCCGAGCAGGACGGCGGCGTCCATCACGCGCTTCATGAAGTCGTGCTTCTTCTTCCGGATCGCCGGGTCGTCGTGAAGCATGTTGTCGAAGTAGCCGATGTCGCTGAGGCCGATCCTGTGGCCGTCGAGAGCCGCCTTCGCGCGCTTGGCCCGGTCCTTGTCGAAAGGCTTGCGCAGGTCGAGGGTGTTGGCCACGGGGTCGAGCATCGCCTCGGCGGGGACGTCGGACTCGGTCGGGTGGAGCGCCGCCGAGAGCTGGATGTTGTCGGCTCCGACCTCGCGGGCGAACGCCGCCCACTCCTCGATGGCCTTGTCGGGGTCGGGGTCGCGGACCTCGCGCGGCGTCAGCTCCTGCAAGGCGGCCGTCAGGACGCCGATCTTCATGAACTGCGGCTGGAAGGGCTTCACGGACATCGTGGCTCCTCGCTCCTGGTTTCTCGGCCGGGCGGCCTGCGGGCCATGGCCCGGCGGGATGCTTGTTGCGCTGCGGCCGGACGATACGCCCGGCCGCCCGACCGCGTCAATCCACGCCGGGGTTCGCGTTGAGCATCTGATGCCCGTCGTGGTAACATCAGATGTATGAGAACGACACTCGACATCGAAGGACCCATCCTCAAGGATCTGCGCGATATCCAGCGCCGCGAGGGCGGGACGCTCGGGGAACTGGTGTCCCGACTTCTGGCCGAGGCTCTCGCTCGGAGGCCCAGGAGACCGGTGGCGCCGACGTTCGAATGGACGGCACGGCCCATGCGCGCCCTCGTCGATCTCGGTGACAAGGATCTCGTCTACTCCATCCTCGACCGGCCGGATCGCGCGGCGGAGCCGTGAGCTTCTCGTGCGACGTCAATGTCCTCCTCTACGCCTCGGACTCCACGAGCCCGGTCCAAGATCCGGCGCGCGCCTTCTTGACGCAGGTGGCGGCGGGCGGCGACCTGTGCTGTCTCGCCTGGCCCACGGTGATGTCCTACCTTAGGATCGCTACCCACCCCAGCATCTTCTCGTCGCCACTCACGCCAGCCCAAGCGCTCCACAACATCGATGCTCTAGTTGCACTCCCCCACGTGCGGCTGCTGGGCGAGGAGGACGGTTTCCTGGACGTCTATAGAGAGGTGACTGGGACCTTCCCGGTGCGCGGCAACCTCGTGCCCGATGCCCATCTGGCAGCTCTGCTGAAGCAGCATGGGGTGCGGACCCTATACACGCGCGATGCCGACTTTCGGAAGTTTGCCTTCCTCGAGGTCCGCGACCCCTTCAAACCATGACCCCTACTCCGCTCACGCCGAACCAAGTGCGCGGGTTCTGGGCGGCCTGGGCCGGCTGGGCGCTCGACGGCATGGACTCCTTCATCTACTCGCTGGTCCTCGCGCCGGCGCTGGTCGAGCTGCTGCCGCGCTCCGGCATCGCGCCCACGACGGGCAACATCGGCTTCTACGGCAGCGTGCTCTTCGCCCTCTTCCTCATCGGCTGGGGGCTGTCGATGGCCTGGGGCCCGATCGCCGACCGCTTCGGCCGCGTGCGGACCCTCACCCTGACGATCCTGTGCTACTCGCTCTTCACGTTCCTGTGCAGCCTCGTGGACAACCTCTGGCAGATGGCCGCGCTCCGTCTGCTCGCGGGAATCGGGATCGGCGGCGAGTGGTTCATCGGCGCCACGTTCGTGGCGGAGGAATGGCCCGAGGACCGGCGGAAGGCGGGCGCGGGCTATATGCACACCGGGTACTACTTCGGCTTCTTCCTGGCGGCGCTGGCGAACTACGTCGTGGGGGCGAGATACGGGTGGCGCTGGATGTTCGTGGTCGGAGGCACGCCCGCGCTGCTGGTGACGTTCATCCGGTACGGGGTCCGCGAGTCGGCCGCCTGGCGGGAGCGCATCGGCGAACGGCACCGGCCGGCCCTGTCCGAGGCGTTCGCCAAGATCTTCTCGTCCACGTACGCCCGCCGGACGGCGCTCAACTCCCTCTATCTGCTCGTGTCCATCATCGGTCTCTGGGCCGGGTCGGTCTACGTGCCGACGTCGGTGCGCGAGATCGCAGTGCGAGAGGGACATGGAGCCGAGGCCTCGGATCTCGCCTCGTACGGCACGATGGTCCTGTCGATCGGGACGATCCTCGGGTGCCTGGTGCTGCCATCCCTCGCCGAACGATTCGGACGGCGCCTGACGCTGGCCTCGTACTTCCTCTTGATGTTCATCTCGATATCGGTCGGGTTCGGCCACGTCTTCTATCTCGCGGCGCACGCCCTGCCGTGGTTCTTCGTCGTGCTCTTCTTCCTGGGCGTGGGCGGCGCGAACTTCGCGATGTACACGCTGTGGCTGCCGGAGCAGTACCCCACCGACTGCCGCGCGAGTGCCTTCGCCTTCTCGACCTCGGTCGGCCGATTTGTCGGGGCTGGAATCACCTTCCTCGTGGGCGCCGGCGTGGCGCACTTCCACACCGTCGGCATCCCCGTCGCCCTCACGTCCCTCGCTTTCGTCATCGGCCTGGCCCTCTTGCCCTTCGGCGAGGAGACGCGCGGCAAGGCGCTACCCGGCTGACGCCCGGCCGGCGGGAGTATGATCCCGCCGACACAAGACCGGGGGGAACGATGAAGAGAATGACGCGACGGGAGTTTGCGACGGGGCTCGCCGCGGCCGCAGGCGCCTTCGCGGCGGGACGCCGGGCCCTCGCCGCGGACCCGGGCAGGATCAAGCCGTCGATCTTCGGCGGCATCGAGGTCGGCGTGCAGAGCTTCACGTACCGGGCCTTCAGCGTCGACCGGATGATCGAGTCGATGCGATCGGTCGGCCTCTCGAACGTGGAGCTGTGGACGGGCCACCTCGATCCCGCCAAGCACACCGAGGCCGATTTCAAGACCGTCCGCGGGAAGCTCGATGCGGCCGGCATCCGGGTGAGCGCCTACTGCGTCAACTTCAAGCCCGACGCGAGCGCCGATCTACTGGACAAGGCCTTCAAGGGCGCCGGCCTCCTCGGCACTTCCCTCATGACGACGTCCACCGAGAAGTCGATCGTCCCCAGGCTCGACGAGTATGCACAGAAGTACAAGGTGACGATCGGCATCCACAACCACTGGTTCGGCGACGCGTGGTTCAAGGGAGACCGGTCCCAGAACTTCGAGAGCCCCGACGACTTCCTGGGCGCCCTCAAGGGAAGGTCGAATCACCTGGCCATCAACCTCGACATCGGCCACTTCTCTGCGGCGGGACAGGATCCCGTGGCGTTCTTCAAGGAGCACCACGGCCGGATCATGAGCCTCCACGTCAAGGACCGCGACAAGGACGCGACCCACAGCAACCGCAAGTTCGGCGAGGGGGCCACGCCCATCACCGAGGTCCTGAAGCTGGCTCGGCAGATGAAGTTCAAATACGCGGCGAACATCGAGTGGGAAGAGGACGAGCAGGAGCCCACGCCTGGCGTCAAGGACTCCTTCGAGTACATGAGGCGGGTCCTGACCTCCTGAGCCGCCGACCGGAGCCCGACTACCTGGCGATCGTCGCGTCCTCGAGCATGACCGGGTAGGTGTAGCCCGCGCCGAAATCCCGGTCGAGGGCGACCGTGCCGCGCACGATCACGATGTCGCCCTTGGCGACCGTGTCCGTGGTCGTCACCGTGATGTCGTTGTCGCGTCCCTCCGGCGAGCCCGAGCCGTCGCGGAGATGGATCCAGTTGCGCCCCATGATCTCGGGATTCCACTTCACCACCCGGCCGCGCACCCTGACACCGGTCCCCTTGAGCGCCGCCTTGGAGGCGTAGACTTCCGCCACGGTCCGACCGTCCGGACCCGTGGCCTTCTCGACCTTGACGTCGCCGACGTCGGCTGCGCCGGAGCCGACGTCCGCGTGGGGCGACTGTACGACGGCGGCCTCGGTCGTGGCCGGGTGCCCGGGCGGTAGAGCGGTTGCCCCGGCGGGAGCGACGAGACTGCCGAAAAGAATGCGCTCGAAGGTGCGCTTCAGAGTCTTGCTCTCGAACCGGTCCATCCACATCGCGTTCCCGATCGTGACCTCCGACCCCGTCTTCAGCGTCGTCTGGGTCACGGCGGCCCAGACCTCGCCGTCGGCCGTCTTCAGGCGCATATAGGTATAGCCGCCGGCGTCCATCGTCTCGACAACGGTGCCCGTCACCTGCGAATCCTCCGCGGCCGCGGCGGCGGTCGGGGCGGTGGTCTGGTGCGGCTTGGCCGGGCTCTGGGCGTCCGCCGGTGCCTTGGCAGCGGCGCCGCTGCAAGAGACGAGCGCGAGGGGCAGGACCAGGACGGTGGCTCTCAGCATGATGATCGCGTCTCCTTCGACGGCCGACCCAGACGCCGGCCTGTTGCCTATTCTCCAGCAAACTCCGCGCCAGCGGTCTCCGGGCGGGAAGGCCGGGGTCCGGACGGCCAGCCGGTGGTCAGGCCATCAGGTAGAAGGCCACGGCCGCCAGGGCCATCCCCGCCACCACCACGCGGTGCGGGACCACCCGGTACAGAACGAGCGAGAGGACGATCGTGATCACCGGGGCGAGGGCGTTGATCATCGGGCTGACGATGATGACCTTTCCGTGGCGGAAGGCGTAGACCATGGTGAGGGCGCCGATCGAGTTGAGCAGCTGGATCGGCGCGGCGAGCCAGGGCCCGCCGCGCCCCCAGTTGATGGTCCGCGCGAAATCGGTCATCAGGACGGCCAAAGGGATGAGCAGCAGGCTCGCGAGGGTCATGTAGAGGAAGAGGCTCTCGCTGCGTGTCGTGGCGTTCGCGAAGCGGAGTACGTAGGCCTGGACGCCCCACGCCAGGAACACGACGAGAGCCAGCAGGAACCACGAGCGCCCGCTGGCCGCCCTCGCGTGGTCCGGACGCTGATAGGAGAGCAGCGGCATGGCGCCGAGGGCGCACACGATCCCCGTCCAGGTTCGGGGGCTCGCGCGCTCTCCCAGCAGCAGGACCGACAACAAAACGCTCACCACCGGCGAGAGCGAGATCACCGGGAAGACGAGATAGGCGGGGCCGCGGCGCAGCGTTTCGAAGAGGACGAGCTGTCCAGCCGCGCCCAGCAGGCCGGCCCCGAGCCCCAGGAGCATGGAACGCGGGTCACGCTCCGGGGCCCAGCCGATCAGAGCCAGGGCCACGGCGGCGCAGGGGACCATGGTGAGCGCCCAGACGGCGTAGCCGAGCGTGGCAGGGAAGCCGTTCTTCTCCGGGCGCTCGACGAACGCCCCCCAGACGCCCCAGCAGAGCGTGGTGACCAGGGCGTAGACGAACCAGAGCTCGGACTCCATCGCTGCTCCCGTTGGAAGGTCCGCCTCAAGCCGGGAAGCGCGCCAGCAGAGCCTCGAGGTTCCCGGCCAGCACCTTGGCCTTCTGCTCCTCGGTCAGGAAGCTGTTGTGGATCCGGGCCAGCACGGTGCTCGGGTCGTTGATCGAGAAGTCCGAGCCGAAGAGCACGCGGTCGGGCCCGATCGTCTTCACCGCGTACTCCAGGATGCCCATCCGATCGTGACCGTAGCCAGACGTGTCCATGTAGCAGTTCGCGTGCTTCGCCACGAGGTCGATCCTCTTGAAGATGTGGTCGTACTCCTTCTCGTCGCCAAAGTGGGGAAACACCAGCGTCGCCTCGGGGAACTTCGAGACGATGTAGTCGATCTCCTGGTGCTCGGTGTGGACGTCGAGAATCATGCCGAGCCTCACGACCTCCTTCACGAGGAGCTCGAATTCCTTGATCGTGTACTCGTAGGGGACGGTGTAGTTGCAGAGCTCGCCCACCCAGACGAAGCCGAGCTCTTTCCGGCAATACTCGACCTCCTTCAGCGCCTCGTCGATGAACTGCGGGTTGACGACACACGCCCCGACGAAGCGGCCCCGGTGCTTCTCCACGTAGCGCGCCACCTCGCGGTTGCCCGCCACGAACTCGGCGGGGGTGCCCTTCATCTGCGAGCGCTGGGAGTTGATGATCCCCCGCTGAACCCCCGTCCGGTCCAGATACGCCACGAACTCGTCGAAGTTCCGGGTGACGGTATGCCACTGCCAGAGCTCCCCGCTCTCCGCCGGGCAGTGGAGGTGCGCATCGAAGACGCGCACGGGCTCGGGAGGGGCCGTGCCGGCGCTCGGCGAGGCCGACGCAGGGACGGCCTTCAGGGCGCCCAGGGCGCCGACGGCCGCACCGGCCCTCCGCACGAACTGACGACGAGTGTGTGTCTGGCACATGACGGCCTCCTTGCTAGCGCACGGATCTATGGCATGGCAGCCCCGACATGCCGAGTTACGAAGGCCACCACGCGGTCGAAGGCTCGTTGAACCGCCGGGTCCGCGGGCCCCGGCTCCTCGAGATCGAAAACGTGGCCGAGGCCTGTGAGGGTGACGAGCTCGTGGGCCACGCCGGCAGCCTGAAGGGCGCGCGCCATCTCCACCGAGCGTTCGTAGGGCACGTCCGCGTCGCGATCCCCATGGAGCAGAAGCGTCGGTGGAAAGTCGGGCGTCACGTTGCGGATCGGGCACAGGGGGTCGAAGGCACGCGGCTCGAGGTCGGGATCGTGACCGACCACCAGCTGGGGCCAGAGCCCGCGCTGGCGGGCGTAGCGGTAGAAGACGAAACGGCGGTCCTCGTCCCCCTGCGCGAGCGGCTCCTTCCCGACCGCCCGATTGGCCTCCTCCGGGCTCACGGCCGGCTCGCTCAGATAGCCTGGATCGGGGCGGCTGTACCAGGGGCCCGCGACGTCGCCATAGCCGTAGAACGAGACGATCGCCCTGGGTCGCGGGTGGAAGCGGATCCCCGTCATGAGGCCGAGGTAACCTCCGGCCGAGTGGCCGACAACGACGAGGCGGGTGGGATCGAGGCCGAGGGAGGGTCCGTCGCGCCGCAGCCACGCGTGCGCCGCATCGAGGTCCTCGAGGATCCCGCCGAGCTTCGTCTCCGGGGCGAGCCGATAGTCGATCGAGACGACCGCGAGGCCGGCGCGGAGGTAGCGCTCACGCTGCTCCAGCGGCAACATCCCGCGGTCGCCGAAGACGAGGGCGCCGCCGTGGATCCACAGGAGCACGGGATGCGGTCCGCGTGACGGCGGACGAAAGACGTCCGCGGAGATCGCGAGGGAGCCCAGCCTCCGGTAGGTGACGGTCTGCGCGGGCTCCTCCGCCGAGAGGCCGAGGACCAGTGACGTAGCCGCGCATGCGACCAGGCACGCTGCTCTCATCGGCTTCCTTCCGCCGCGACCTCGCCGAGCGATGCGAGGACCAGCTGCTCGCCGCTGTCTCGTGTCCCCGCCACGACGCGTCCCGCCGGATCGACCACGAAGGTTGGTCCCACGAAGTCGAGGCACTCGTGGGGCCGGCCCGCCTGGTTGACGAAGAGCGCCCAGAATCGCCCGTCGCGGGCGAGGGCGGGGATGTACTGGAAGAAGTCGTCGCGCATCTGGTCGTGGGTCTTCCAGCGCAGGCCTCCTATCCGGCGCCGGTACGCGACGATCTCCTCCATCGAGTGGTAGTCGATCACGTTGCCCTCTGGGTCGAGGGCGTCCGAGTCCCAGGCGTGAGGCATGACCACGATCTCGGCTCCCTCGCTCGCGTAGTGCGCGAGGAGCTCGGGGTACTTGTTGTCCCAGCAGGTGGCAACCGCCATCCGCCGCCCGAGCACGGTGAAGACCGGCTGTTCCCAGTGCCCCTGCCAAAACGGCACCTCGAGCTCCGGGATGTGGTTCTTGCGGTACACGCCCGCGACGGTGCCATCGGGCTCCACCACCGCGTAGGCGTTGAACGGCATGCCGTCGGCCACCTCGCTGAACCCGAAGCCGATCGCCAACGCGAGGTGGCGGGCCAGGGCGCGGACGAAGGCGACCGACGACCCGTCGAGGGTCTCGGTGACCGAAGCCAGCCTCTCGTCCTTGCAGATACCCGAGACGCACAGCTCGGGGAATACGACCATGCTCGGCGCCAGCGACCCTGGCCCGGTCGGCCCAGCCGGCCATGCGCTCGAGGTTCGCTCGGTTGTCGGCCCACGGGCAGTGGATCTGGGCGAGGGCCACTCGCAGGTGCGAGTCAAGCGTCATGGCAGGGGTGGCGCCTGGAGCAGTGTCGGCAGGACTTCCCCGCTCTTGCCCTGGACGAAATGGTGGAAGCGGCCGGTGTTCTCGGCGAGCTCGGCGTTCACGAGCCAGGTTTCGGCGCGGTAGAGCCTGGCCCTGTCCACGAAGGCCGCGGCGGGGAACACCGCTCCGGACGTGCCCGCCGCAAGAAACAGGAATCGATGCTTCCTCGCGGCCTCCATGAACGCCTCGATGCGGAGCAGGTGCGACGGGTCCAGCATCTCCCCGAACCATACGATGTGGGGACGGAGCAGTCCGATGCGCCCCGCAGCCGAGCACTCATCACACAGCGGCGGTATCCCGTCGTCGTACGTTCGGTCGTCGTCGAAGGGGGGCGCGCCGCAGTGGTGGCACCGCGACTGGAAGAGCCGCCCGTGGATCTCCACGAGGCGCCGGCTCCCCGCCCGCCGGTGCAGCTCGTCGACGTTCTGCGTGACGAGAAGAAACCGGTCATCGAGCCGATCCTCGAGGGCCACGAGAGCGCTGTGGCCCGGGTTGGGCTCGCAGGTCCTCGCCTTCCTCCGCCGCTCCGAGTAGAAGCGCCAGACCAGCTCCGGATCCTCACGAAAGCCCTCGGGCGAGGCGACCCTCTCCACGGGGTGTTCCTCCCACAGCCCACCGGCGGCCCGGAACGTCGGGATGCCGCTTTCGGCCGACACGCCCGCGCCCGTGAGAACCAACACGCGGGTCTCGTCGTCGATCGCGATGGGCGCAAGATCTGTCATCGTCCTGCCATTCCATGAGCGAGGTATTACGCTAGCGTACTCCACTGTATTACAATGACGGGGTGAAGGTCATCAGCCTCCGCGTCTCGGACCAGCTCGACGCGCGGTTGCGGGCGATCGCGAGGCGCAGCCGCGTCGGCAAGTCCGCCGTGATCCGGAAGGCCCTCGAGCACGCGACCGACACCGCCGGGGCCGAGGGGGCCGATACCGGCTCGTTTCTCGAGCAGGCTCTGGACCTGGCAGGGCGCTTTGCGGGGCCCTCGGATCTCTCCTCGAACAAGGCTCACCTCCGGCGCTACGGTCGGTGACGGCCGTCATCGTCGATACGGGTCCCGTCGTCGCCTTCCTCAATTCCAACGACCGTCACCACGCCTGGGCCAAGGCGGAGATGGGAAGGCTCAAGCCTCCGCTGCTCACCTGCGAGGCTGTCCTGTCCGAAACCGCATTCCTCGTCCGGAGCCACCCGAGAGGGCCTTCCTCTGTGCTCGAACTCGTGTCGCGCGGCCTCGTCGCCGTGCGGCTCGATCTGCAGGCCGAGGTGGCCGCCGTGCAGAAACTCATGGAGCGATACAAGGGCGTCCCCATGTCCCTGGCCGACGCCTGCCTGGTGCGGATGTCCGAGACCGTTGCACAAGCCGTCGTGTTCACGGTCGACAGCGACTTCTCGATCTACCGCCGCCACGGGCGGCAAACGATTCCCCTGATCACCCCGCGCCGCAGGCGACGCTGATCCCCTCAGGGCGCGTCGTCCACGCGCGTCCAGACCAGGGGCTCGAACTTCCGGAAGTCCAGGATCCGGACCGCCCTTCCGTTCTCGGTGACGAACAGCCATTCGCCGAGGCTGCCCGAGACGACGAAGGCGTCCGGCGTCAGGGGGATGAGTGGCCGGAGCTTCTTCGGGTCGCGCCCGCCGTAGAGCGTCCCGTCGCGCATCTCCACCGTGAACGTCCACCCGTCGGGCAGGAGACGGTACCGGCCCACGAAGCCGGGCCAACCCGCGCGGGACACCTCCTGTGCGGGCGGGTCCTGGGTGACCACCGAGGTGTGGGAGGCCACCATCTTCCACGAGCCGGGGGCGCCGCGATAGGTGTCGGTGACGCGGTAACGGGTGGCCAGCCGCTGGCCGAACACCACCTCCGACTCGTCGGCGAGGTATCGCACGACGGCGACGCCTGGGAACTCGTCGACCTTCAGCTCCTTCACGGAGATGCTGCCGGTCAATCCCGGGGGCAGAGGCCTGAGGTCGTCGAGAAACTGCTGTCGGGACACGACGTCCCCCTCCTCCGACGTGACGATGCAGGCCGGATCCATGATCCGCTCCCACGGCCCCTTGTCCCCGACGGCGATGGAGTCCATCAGCGCCTGCTCCGTGGATTGGAACCAGAGGAGGATCCCGGCGGACACGGGTCGCTTTTCCAGGTCTCCGGCCGCACTAGCGATCGGACAGAGCGCGACGACACCGACGATCCAAGCCATCCTCATGGCGTCCCTCCCTCGTCCAAGGTATCTCAGTTTGCGGCGCGGCCAATGGCCGGCGCGGTTGTCAACGACGCCGACCCATGTCAGATTGCACGCGCAATGGACAAGCTGATCAAGCTCGGCACGCCCATCTTCGCCGTCGCCGTAGCGGCGCTCGGCGGGCAGCAGCTTCTCTACCTGGACTTCGTTCCCGGCCCGCTGATCGCTCCCTCGTGGCTCCCCTGGCGTCCGTTGTGGGCGTGCCTCGTCGGCCTGGCGCTCCTCCTCACCGCCGCCGGTATCTTGATGCGGAGGAACGTGCGACAGACGGCTCTCTGGCTCTCCCTGACCCTCCTCGTCGTCGTGCTCTTCTTCCACCTTCCTGCGTTGGGCCCCGTCCTCCGCGACGGCATCGCACGCACTCGCGCCGTCGAGGCGCTGGCCCTCTGGGCGGCGGCCTGGATCATCGCCGGCGCTCCGCCGGTCCTGCTCGGGCGGATCGCCTTCGCGCTGTGCCTCGCGATCTTCGGGGTGCAACACTTCATGTACGCGCCGTTCGTGGCTGCGGTCGTGCCCTCCTGGATTCCGGGAGCGCTGTTCTGGGTGTACTTCACGGGCGTGGCTTTCCTGGCGGCCGCGCTGGGCATCTTCGTCAACCGACAAGCGCGTCTGGCGACTGCTCTCCTCGGCCTCATGTTCCTTCTGTGGGTGGTCGTCCTTCACGCGCCCCGCGTGGCCGCCAAGCTGGCCGAGGGGAACGAGTGGAACAGCCTGCTGGTGGCCATGGCGATGGGCGGCGGAGCCTGGGCCCTGGCGGCCGCGCTGCCCGCCGAGCCCCCGTCGGCTCCGGCCTACTAGCCCAGGGCCTGACGCAGGTCGTCGATCAGATCGTCGGGGTGCTCCAACCCGATCGACATGCGGAGCAGGCCTTCCGCGGCCCGCGTCTTCGGTCCCTCTATCGACGCACGGTGCTCCACCAGGCTCTCGGGCCCGCCAAGGCTCGTGGCTCGGACGAAGAGGCGGAGCCGAGCCGCCACGTCGAAGGCCGCCTCGCGCCCTCCCGACACCACGACCGAGAGCATGCCTCCCGCCGCCGCCATCTGAGTCGAAGCGATGGGCTGGCCCGGGTCCGCCGGAAGGCCGGGATAATGGACGCGCTCGACGCGCGGGTGACCCGCCAGGAACGTCGCGACGGCCAGGGCGTTGGCGCAGTGCGCGCGCATGCGCCAGGGCAGCGTGCGGATGCCGCGGAGAACCAGCCAGCAGTCGAAGGGGGACGGAACCGCCCCGCCTGCCGCCTGGATCGCGCGAAGGCGCTCGGCGAGCGAGCCGGCCGCGCGCGTGACGAGCATGCCTCCCATGGCGTCGCAATGCCCCGAGAGGTACTTCGTCGTGGAGTGCATGACGAGGTCGAACCCGAGCGCCAGGGGCCGCTGGAGGAACGGCGTGGCCCAGGTGTTGTCGCACGCCGATAGGACGCCCGCCGACGCTGCGATGGCAGCGATCGCACGCAGGTCCGTGACCTCGATGTTGGGGTTCGACGGGGTCTCCGTCCAGATGAGGCGCGTGTCGGGTCGCAGAGCCGCGCGCACCGCCTCAGGCCGCGTCATGTCCACGAACGAGGCCTCGAGACCCCACCGCTCGAAGTGCTCGGCGAGGAGCTTCCCCGTCCCGAAATAGGCGTCCAGGGGCGCCACGATGTGATCCCCGGGGCCGAGGCATTGAAACACCGCCATGGTGGCCGCCATCCCGGAGGCGAAGGCGATGGCCGCCTCCCCGCCCTCGAGCGCGGCCATGGCCGCCTCGAGAGCGTTCCGGTTCGGGTTGCCGTCCCGGATGTAGCCGAAGCCAGTCGGGAACGACCCGTCGGTGCCCCGCTCGAAGGTGGTCGAGAGCTGGATCGCGGGCGACACGGCCCCGCTGACGCGGTCCGGCTCCGCCGCCGCGTGAACGGCCAGGGTTTCGAACTTCAGGTCCGCCACGGGGTCTCCTTCCCTCGAGGGCTATCGCTCGGTCGACGCGGCCCAGAGCATCGCATCCCGCATGAGGATCGCGAAGTTCGGGTCCGTGCACATCGACACGTCGTGACCGATCCCGATGTACACCATCCGGCGGAACTTCGGATTCGTCCAGAGAAGAGGGTGGTCTCCCATGGGCTTGTTCTGGTGGTAGGACGACTCGTCGGCGCACGCGAGCACGTGGACGTTGGGGCGCGGGCTCTTGTCGAACTCGTACCACTCGTCCTTGACCTGGAAGCGCGCCGGGAGGTTCTTCGTCACGGGATGGGACCGGTCTTCGACGATCACCGTGCCTTCCTGCAGGGCCGGATGGGGCGAGTAGACGACACCACCGAAGAACTCCTCGAACCACGACCAATAGCGGTCGCCCTCATGGACGAACTGGGTCCCCGTCAGGCCGGCGGCGTGCACGCCCACCCATCCTCCCCCTCCGACGATGAAACGCTGGAGGGCCTGCTGCTGCTCCCTCGAGAGATCGAACGGAGCCTCGTGCATCTGCACGACGACGGCGTAGCGGGACAGGTTCGCGTCGGCGAGGGTCGCGGGGTCTCGGGTCAGCACCACGACCAGGCCGCTCTGCCGGGCGATGCCATCGAGGAGCGGCCCCGCCTTGTCGACCATGGGCGAGTGATAGGGGTCCGTCGCTCCCATGACGAGGACTCGGGCCGGCGTCCCCGGGGCCCCGGCGCACACTGACTTGCTCCCAAACGCAACAAGAGCCAACGCGACGAAGGTGCGCACTCCCAGATCCCGGCCCTCCGGCCTACCGTGGCCAGAGCCAGCCGAAGGTGCCGGCCGTCAGCGCCGCGTAGATGATCCCGTCGACGGTGGCCTTGAACGTGATGCTCCACGCCCGGCGGTACCAGATCGACATCTGCCACAGGGCCACCGAGTAGCCGATGAAGGCGGTGACGCCGACGATGCGGAAGACATGGCGGTACGACGCGCCGTCCGGAAGCGTGTGCCCCGCCACGTACGCGGCCATGCCCCCCACCGCCACGGCGTAGACGAACCAGAGGCCGAGGCTCTTCCCCATTGACATCGGGCCGTTCGGCATCACCGTGAGGATCGCCACAGGCCCCTTGGTCATCTTGTCGAGGAACTCGGGCGAGCCCATCTCCTGACGATTCGCGGGGCGAGGGATCATGTAGTCGCCGGGGGCGATGGCGAGCGGCCGGAGGGCGTCCCGCACGGCGTCCTCGTTGGCCATCTTGGGGTAGTCGCTCTTGTGCCACGGCGACGCCATGTGGATGACGGAGCTCACCAGGAACACGATCGCGGCCGAGACCACGATCGGGAGCCACAAATGCAATACGGTCATGGCGACCTCCTCAGCGAAGGCCGAGCTTGTACAGCGCGGCCGCGTTCGAACGAAGGACCATCGTGGCGATCTGCTCGGCCCTGGCTCGGGTGATCTCGCCGTCGCGCATCATACCGGTGAGGGCGATTCCCAGAGCCTGGCGCGCGGTCTTGGAGGCGAGCCAGGCCGACAGCTCCCAGCCTGAGTCCGGCCCGTTCGAGAACGCGTCGGTCCCGAACAGGACCTTCTCCGGATACTGGGTGAGCCACCCGCGCAGGATGCCGGCCACCATCGCCGCCGAGTAGAAGTGCGGCATGAGCGAGAAGTCGGCGTAGACGTTGGGCTTTGCGAACAGGGCCGCGGTGTGGGACGCGTAGAGGCCTCCGCCGTGGATGATGACGAACGTCGTGCCCCGCAGCGTCTTGTCGTTCAGCGCGGGCTCCAGGAGCAGAGGATCGCTGCCACCGATCCGGTAGAACCCGCCGGCACCCTCGAAGGAATGGATGTGTACCGCCATGCCGAGTCGCCCGGCCTCTCGGGCGATGGCGCGGAACAGGTAGTCCTCGAGAGCCTTGTACTCGGCGTGGGTCGGGGCGCCGCCGGCGGCATAGCGGGCATAGACCGTTCGGGCCGTGGCGTCGTCCGGATCGTCGAAGTCCAGCCTCCGGAGGTAGGCGGCCTCGAATTTGACCGCGATGCAGCCGCCCTTTCTCTGGCGCTCGAGGGTCGGGACGACGACCACGCTCAGGTAGGCATCGAGGGTCTCGGGGAGCGCCGCGATCTGGAGGTCCTTGAGGTAGCGACGGAGCAGCGCCTCTTCGAGGGGGTAGAGGACTGCGGAATCGCCGTTGGTGACTCGCTCCGCCCCGGTCGAGAGCGGCAGCATCAGCGCGTCGACGTAGGAGGCCCAACGGAAGCGCGGCGGCGCCAGGCCCGGGCCCATGGCGACGCGATTTGCGACCATCACCTCGGTGCCGATCTTGTCGAGGGCCCACTCGGGGAACCGGTCCCCTTGTTCCTTCGCGACGCGGGCCATCGTGGCGCGCAGCTCGGTCAAATGGGGCTCGGCCAGGTCGGCGTACGGGTAGCCGTAGAGCGCCTTGTATCCCGCGAGCCATTCCGGGTTCTCGGGCCGGAGACGGGCCGGAAACGGAAACGCGGGCAGGCCGTCGAGCGGAAGGGCGTCCGAGTCCGGGTCGCCCGGCGCGGTGCTGTTGACGTGCGTATGGTTGTCGACCGCCTTGATCGTGCCGACGAAGGCGGCGAGGGCGGGATCGACCGGCGATTGCGCCGCCGCGACGGCAGCCATCAGCACCACGATCGCCGCAGCGGCGAGGGTGGCCGGTGCGCGACGCGCCGGCTCAGTCGACGATGGCCTGGTAGGCAAGGGCGTTCACCTGGCGGTCGAGGTTCACGTCTTCGGCCGGATGGAGCTGCGCCATGAAGATCACGATCATCTGTTCCTTGGGGTCGACCGAGAACGAAGTGAAGAAGAACCCTCCCCATACGTAGGTCCCGGGCGAACCCAGCTCGGCCAGGGGCGCTTTCACCCCCTCGACGCCGAAGCCCAGGCCGAACCCCTGGTCGGGGCCGATCTTCCCCAGTTGATCCTGCGTCATGAGCTCGACCGACTTCCTGCTGAGCAACCGGCTCTGCCCCACCCTGCCACCGTCGAGCATCATCTGGCAGAAGCGCTCGTAGTCCGCGGCCGTGGACGAGAGGCCCGCCCCGCCCGAGAAGAGCTTCTTGGCCCCGCGGTACGGATAGTCGGCGGAGTAGACCATGGGCCCCTCGGTGATCGGCGCCTCGGGAAAGCGAGCGAGCCCCTTGTCCTTGTAATACGTGTACGCAGTCGCCAGGCGATCCACCTTGCCATCGGGCAGGTAGAAGTAGGTGTCCTTCATGCCCACGGGCTCGAAGATCCGCGTCCGGAAGAACTCGTCCAGCGGCTTGCCGGAGAGGACCTCCACGAGCCGCCCCAGCACGTCCACACCCAGCCCGTACTCCCAGCGCTCGCCGGGGTTGAACAGGAGCGGCATGCCTGCCAGGCGCTTGACGTTGTCCTCGATCGTTCCGTCGTACGGCAGGAGGCCGTGGCCGACGCCCGCGGCCGTGTAGAGGGGCCCGAGGTCCGCGTGCCAGTTGTAGGTGATGCCCGAGGTGTGCCGCAGGAGGTCCCGGACGGTGATCTCCTTCGTGGCGGGGATCGTGTAGGGGTCGCCCGACGCGGGCTTCACGAACACCCTCGGGCTCTTGAACTCGGGGAGGTACTTCGAGACCGGGTCCTCGAGAAGGAAACGCCCTTCCTCGTACAGCATCATGGCCGCCACGCTGGTGATCGGCTTCGTCATCGAGCAGATGCGGAAGATGGAGTCGGGGCGCATGGCCTTGCCGGACTCACGGTCGGCCATGCCTTGGGCCTTGAACCAGACCACGCGCCCCCGGCGAGCCACGAGGGTCACGGCTCCCGCGATCCGCTTCTCGTCGAGGTGCCGCCCGACCGCGGTGGAGATCCTCTCGAGCCGTTCCGAAGAGAGGCCGACCGACTCGGGCTTCGCGACGAGAGGCTCTTGCGCCCCCGCGACCGCCACCACCGAGAGGAGAATGACGAACGCGGACACTGCGCCCTTGCGATTCATGCTTGCGACCCTCCTCGTCTTGCGGCCTCGATCAGACGTGGCCGTCGGGGTGCTGGCAGCCGGGGAAGCTCGCGAAGAACATGTTCCCCGTGTACCCGAGCTCCCGCAGGCCGATCTCGGAGGAGTAGTAGGCGCCCGCGATCCAACCCTTCAGGTCGTCGAACCGGTCGCGAAGCGTCAGCGGGCCCGACGGGGGCGGTGGCGCCTCGCCCCTGCCGTGGCGAGGGTCGCGGGCCGGCTGCCCGGTCGAGGCGACGGTGAGCAACTCGACCTGCTGCGCTTCGGTCAGCGCCTTCCACGGGTGGCCGTAGCGCGCGATCGACTCCCCCTCGAAGACGCCCAGGGCGGCCAGGAAGGCGCGCTGGCTCTCCCGGTTGTCGACGGCGAGAAGCTGGTCGACGAAGGCCGCGACGTTGGCCTTGGCCGAGCCCGGCACGATCAGCTCCGCCAGGGACGCGAGCGTGTCGAACTGGTGCTGGTCCAGGAACTCCGGTTTCGCCCCGGCGGCGCTCGCCTTCGCGTCGGCGGCCGCGACCTTGGCGGCGTCCTTCAGGTGCTCATGGATCGGATGGGCATCGGCCAGGCCGGGAATCGCGAGCCCCGCACCCACGCCGCCGATTAGACCCTGGAGAATCTGGCGTCGCGGGAGCCCCTGACCCCTGCCGCCATCGATCACCGGGAGTTCGATCTTCTCGCCCATGGATCCCTCGCTCTTGAAGTCGATGCCAGGCGAGGCTAGCACGCCACTCCCGGCGAGACAACGGCCGCGGCCCACGGTTGGGCCGCATCGTCAGCGAGCCTGCCGCCGGATCCATTCGATCGCGGCCAACAGCTGCCGGTTCAGCTCCTCTTCGTTGCCGCTGAACCTGTGGTCGTTGGCCTCGACCAGTTGCAGTTGCTTGGGCTCGTGGGCCCGGTCCATGACCCGGCGAATCTCATCCACGGGGACGAACTCGTCCTTCGTCGAATGGATCGCCGCGATGGGCAGGGGCGCCACCTGTCCGATCACGTCGGCGGCGCTGAAGAGAGGCTCGTTGGGAATCCCCTTGGTGACATAGATGACCGAGTCACGGAAGCGCCACCCGAGCTCGTTCTTGTCGGGCAGGCCGAGGACGAGGATGCCGGCGATCTTCTCCTTGACGCCGGCGGCGGTGGCCGCCAGCGCAGAAAGGCCCGCCCCTTCGGAGACCCCGATGAGGATCGGCGGCCCGGCTGCCCCCCTCGCCGCAAAGGTCACGAGGGCCACGAAATCGCCGGGCACGTCGGTGGTCGTCAGGGTCTTCCCGTCCTTCGTGAAGCTGGACAGGTAGGCTTTGCTGTCGAACCCGACGACGAAGTACCCCTTGCCGGCAAGAAAGTCCGCGACGTAGGGCCCCAGGTGAGTCCAGCCGCCGTCGCCGCTCGCCACGACGGCCACGGGGCCGCCACGCTTGCCGTACAGTCGCAGGGTCTGGGATTCGCCCCGAATGGCAATGGTCTCCGTCGCGGGAGCTCCCGCCGCGGCGACCGCCGTCGCCAGCACCGCAAGGGCCGCCACGACCGGGACCGCCCACGAGGCTCTTCGCGTGGCACGGTTCACTTGAATCAGTATCTCGCGGAACACGCTAGCGCTTCACCAGGATATGCCACAGGCCCCCCGACCCGTGGACAAGAGCCATGGCCACCGCGATCCGTGGCAACTCGGAACCTCGAGGGTAGACGAGGTATCTCCCCTCCCAGCGGGGGGCGAACTTCTTCTTGAACTGGAAGAGGTTCTTGTATCCGTAGAAGCGGTTCAGGTTCTCGAACAGGAGGGCCACGCCGCGATCCAGGGGCCGTCGCGGTGCCCCGACGTTGGCGAGCGGGGCATTAGCCAGGCTCGCCTCCCGGAGGCCCTCGGCTTTCAGCGCCAGGAGCGATTCGGCGAGCAAGAGGTCCATGGTGCCCGAGACCGCATCGCGGCGTTTGCGCATCAGGTCCACGACGACCGCCTGGCCATCCCGGTACAAGAGCCAGGTGCAGAAGGCCTCCACGCGCTCGGCGGAGTGACAGACGAACACGCGAACGGCATCGAGAGCTTCCAGGGAGAAACGACCGAGGGTGAACCCCATCTCGCTCAGACGCTTGTCGGCCAGCCACTCTTCCGAGATCTCCTCGAGCTGCTCGTCGATCGCGTCGTCGGCACCACGATCTCGCCTGTAGGTCCGTACGGTCAGGCCGGCCCGTGTCACCTTGTGGGTCAGGGCCCTCAGGGCGGCGCGCTTGCCGCCGGCGAGGCTGAAGGCCGGCAGGTCGATGAGGGCCTCTTCCGCGATCTTCAACGAGCGCATCCCGAGGCGCTGATAGGCCGGGAGGTTGACCTCGGCGGCCTCGTAGACGCAGGGCGTCCATCCGTTGCGGCGGCAATGCTCCACGAACGCCCGCGCGCTCTCTTCGAGACCGTCCACCGGGGCGAGGGGATCGCCACAGGACAGCGCCACGGAGCGGCGCACAGCATAGGCCACGAGGCCGCGCCCCTCAGCCAGAAGCAGGTGGTGCTTGTCGGGCTGAACGGCGAAGGCCGCCAGGGAATGCTGGCCGTGGGCACGGAACAATCGCTCGAGATCGGCGGCGGGCGCCTCGAGCCGGTCGCGGAGGATGACCGCCCGCAGCAGCAGCGCCAGCAGGTAGAGCCTCGCGATCCAGCCGGCGATCTGCAGGGAGCCGAGGAAACGGGCGGCGTGCCGCGTGGCCGGATTGGCGTGGGCGTCGAGGATCGCGATGCCCGAGTTGAACGCCTCGGAAAAGGGCGTCGCGCCCTGGTCCCAGTCGAACTGGTCCGTCAGGTTCGAGAGGCCCACGTAGCCGTAGACCATGACGGCCACGCCAATCACCGGAGCCATCAGCAAGGCTTTTTGCAGCGAGGCCGGATCACTGCGGGCATAGAAGCGCCGGCGAAAGACGAACAGATAAGCGAGAAGAAGCGCGGCGACGAGGGAATGGTGCAGGTCGAAGGCGCGCCCAAGGTGCGAGAGGAGCGAGATCGACAGGGCGACGACCGCGACCCACCAGGCGAGGCTCTTGCGCCGCGCCAGGTTGCGGGTGACCTGCAGGAGCGCCAGCCCTGCGAACAGCATCACGGGCCGGCTGCGCTGCATCACCTCGAGGGGGAGCCAGCGTTCGAGGACCACGACCGTTTCCGGAGGCCGGGGAAGGATCGCCGACAGCAGGTTCAGCACCCCCATGAGGCCCACCACGAAGGGGACCAGGGCGTGGAGGTCGGTGGCCCTAAGGTCTCGCTGGCGAGCGAGGCGCCATACGCGTCGAGCCCCCACGTATCCGGCGGGCACCAGCACGACGGCGGAAGCGATGAGGACCTCGTAGTGGCGCAGGTCGACGAGCACGGACTCGATGGCGCTCCCGGCGTAGTACGCCGCGAGGGCGGTAGGGATGGCCCAGACCGCCCCGGCCAGGACGACGAGGGGCACGAAGACGCCGGGGGCCATGCCCAAGGCACCGCACGCGGCTGGGATCAGGATGCGGAAGCCGAAGGCGAACCGGCTGCCGAGGAGGAGCCAGCGGCCCTGGCGTTCCATGGTGGCGACCACGCGCCGGTAGTGCCGATTGGCGCCGAACCGTCTCTCAAGCCACTCCTTGCCGCGGGCGCGAGCGGCGAAGAAGTAGAGCAGGTCGGCCACGGTGTTGCCGGCCACCGCTACGGCAATCACGATCGGCAGAAGGAAGTAACCGCGATGGACCAGGAGGGCGGCGGCGACGAGAAAAGCCTCGCCCTCGACCGCCACGCCCAGGAAGAGCAGCGCGTAGCCGTACTTGAGGAGCAGGCCTTCCATGAGCTACTGCCTCGCGAGATCCTCGCGATGGAGCCAATGATGGAGCGCCCTCACGACCTCGTGGGCCAGGAGGCGCACGCCGGCGGCGCTCAAGTGCTCGCCGTCCTCGGTGAGGGGGCCATCCGTTGCGGCGGTCTCGCGAGCGAAGAACGCATGACGTGAGTCCAGGTAGGGGACGCCGATGTCCGCGGCAATCCGGCGGTTGAGAGCCGCATAGGCATCGAGCTGGGCGTCCTTCGGGTTCTGGCCGCGCCGCTTCTCCCCGATCAGCGTCGGGCCGGTCATGATGACGTGGGCCCGGGCGACCACGAGGGCGCGCAGCACGTCGGAGAGGTTCCTCTCATAGGCCGAGCGCACGGCCGCGAGCTGGGTCGGACTGAGCCGACCTTCATCGACGTCGCTGACGTCGCTGTCCCAGTAGAGGACCACGGCGCTCGGGCGAAGGGTGAGCACGTCCTCGTTCAGGCGCTTCTTGAGGTCCGCGATCTTGTCCCCATTGTGGCCCGCCTCGATGAGCTCGAAGCGCCGGCCCCGCTCGCGCTCCTCGAGGCCCCCGCGAACGAGGGCCAGCAGACCGTGGTCGCCGTCGGAACGGTGAACCAGCGAATCGCCGAAGAATACGATGCGCTCGGCGGGGACCGACGCCCCATCGGTCGCGCCCAAGGCGGTTCCGAGTCGACCCGAAAGCGCGAAGACGGCCATCAACGCCAGCCGCGCAGGTCTCACGCTCCAAGGCTACCCCAGGTTGTCGTTGACACGTGATTGGGCCGCTGTTCCACCTTGACCCCCACCTCCGCCACCGACTACTGTCTCGGTCCCCACAGCCAGGGTTGGAGGAGGACCATTGGGCCATTCTCAGAATCTCACCCGTCGCGACGCCTTGAAGCTGCTGGGCTCCGGCGCGGCCGTGGCGCTGCCGGCAGAAGGATTGCTCGCCAACGACAACCCTCAACCGGGCGCCGTCCGGCAAACGGACGTTGTGATCGTCGGGGCCGGATTCGCCGGAATGATGGCCGCCCGGAGCCTGATTCGCTCCGGCAAGAAAGTCGTGGTGCTGGAAGCTCGAACCCGTGTGGGCGGACGTGTGAAGCCAGCGACGCTCGCGGGTCATGCGATCGACGGCGGTGGAATGTGGGTAGGACCCACCCAGACCCGGCTGCTCGAAACGATCAAGGAGTATGGCCTGCACACTCGGCCACAGTTCCTGGAGGGCAAGAACATCTCGGAGGTGGGGGGCACGCGTCTGATGGCCGACAAGGAGACATCGGGGTGGGCTCCGGAGACACAAGCGGAGTGCGACCGCGTGACGGCGGAGCTCGATCGGCTTTCGGCGCTGGTCCCTCTCGAAGCACCCTGGACGACGCCCCGAGCGAAGGAGCTCGACGACCTCACGGTGGCGGAATGGCTGAAGTCCGAGACGAAGAACGAAACCGTGATTCGTTTCTTCGAGAGCGCGACGCGCTCTCTCTTCACGTCCGACCCCTTCCAGTTGTCGTTCCTGTATTTCCTCTTCTATCTGCGCTCCGGAGACGACTTCAACACTCTCTACGGCTTCGAGAACGCGGCACAGGCCTTCCTGGTCAACGAAACCATGCACCAGGTGGCCGCGAGAGTCGCGGCCGAGCTCGGGGCAGCGATCCGACTGGAGGCGCCCGTCACGGCGATCTCCCAGGATGCCACCGGTGTGACCGTGGCTTCCGGGAAGGGCGACTGGCGCGCCGACTACGCGATCGTGGCGGTCCCGCTCCCCCTGTCGGTGCGCGTGAGCTACTCGCCCCCGCTCCCCTCGCACCGCGATTCCCTGGCGCAACACATGCCGATGGGCTCCGTCATCAAGTACTGGGTGGCCTACGAGAAGCCGTTCTGGCGCGAGCACGGGTTGAACGGATTGCTGGGAAGCGACGCGCCCCCGTCGAACCAGATCGCCGTCGACGCTTCGCCTCCGGAAGGACGACCCGGATTTTTGTCGGGATTCATCGACGCGCACAGCGCCCTCGAATGGAGCGGTCGGCCGGTGGAGGAGCGCAAGGCGATGATCGTGGACCGCCTCGTGAGCTTCCTCGGACCGGAGGCGGCGCATCCCATCGACTACGAGGACCAGGACTGGCCATCGGACCCCTGGAGCCGGGGATGCTTCGGAGCCGGCATGGGTCCGGGGGTGATGACGACCCTCGGCAAGTTCCTTCGCGAGCCGCATGGCCGAATCCACTGGGCCGGCACCGAGACCTCGACACGGTGGATGGGCTACATCGACGGTGCGATCAGGTCCGGCGAGCGCGCCGCGGCAGAAGTGTTGGCCAAGCTAGGCACCAAGGCCAGCGGGCATCCTGCATGAATCGGCTGTCAAGACTCTTCGGATGTCTCGCGCTGGCCGGGGCGTCCGTCTCGGGGTTGCGGGCAGAAACCGCCCCCCAACACGCCCTCATCCCGCTCTCCGCGGCCAAGTTCACGGCAGACGAGGACATCCCGTGCCTGTCGGATGCCCTGGAGAGCGGCGACCCAGACAACGGCCCCTCGATGTTCGCCTTGAAGGCTCGGCCAGGCTGCGTCGTCCCGTGGCACTACCACACCGCCGGGGAGGAACTGATCGTCGTGCAGGGCGAGACCCTGACCGAGATGGAGGGGATGGCTCCGAAGACCCTCGGGCCTGGCGGCTTCGCGTCCATGCTGAGCCGGGAGAAGCACCAGTTCACATGCACGGGTGCCGCGGGGTGCCTGCTCTTTGTCAGCTTCGACCGGACCTACGACATCTACTGGGTGCCGGCCAAAACCGCGCAGGCCACGGACGAAGCGTCGCTGTCGGTCCGCGTGGACGAGGTCGTCGCGCAGCAGATGCGCGAACAGAAGATTCCCGGCACGAGTCTCGCCGTCGTGCGGGACGGCAAGGTCATCAAGGCCGCGGGCTATGGCCTGGCCAACGTGGAGCTGAACGTTCCGGTGACGCCCCAGTCGATCTTCCAGACGGGGTCGATCGGGAAGCAGATCACGGCGACCGCGGTGATGATGCTGGTGGAGGACGGCAAGGTCGGTCTCGACGACAAGCTCTCGAAGTACTTTCCGGAGGCGCTGCCCGCGTGGAAGGAGATCACGCTGCGGCATGTGCTGACCCACACCTCGGGAATTCCCGACATCTTCGGGGAGTCGGAGAAGGACACGTACACGAAGGGCATCCTGGATTTCCGCCGCGACTACACCGAGGACGAGTGGGTGAAGCGGTTCCTGGCCCTGCCGCTGGATTTCGCGCCCGGCGAACGGTTCAACTACTCGAGCACCGGCTACATGCTCCTTGGCCCGATGATCCAGCGGGTGACGGGCAAGCCCTGGGCCGAATTCCTCCAGGAACGGATCTTCCGGAGGCTGGGGATGACGTCCACGCGGCTCATGAGCGAAGAGGACATCATCGCCAACCGGTGCGCCGGCTATCGCTTGATCGCGGGAAGGCTCCAGAACCAGGAATGGATCCCGAACTCGCTCAACGCAACGCCGGATGGCGGGCACTATTCGACCGTGCTCGACCTGGCGAAGTGGGATGCCGCGCTCTACGGCGAAACCCTCCTGAAGAAGGCAAGCCTCGAGCAGATGTGGAGTCCGGCGAAGCTCAATTCCGGGGCGCTGTTCCCCTACGGTTTCGGCTGGGAGATCGCCGATGCCAACGGACACCGGGTCGTCTATCACACGGGAGGCAACCAGGGCTTCTACGTGAGCATCTCCCGGTATCTGGACGACCGGCTCACCATCATCGTCATGAACAACCTGGACGAGTTCGCCGCCGACACGCTCCGAATAGCCAGGAAGGTGGCCGCGGTCTACCTGCCCGCGGTGGCGGACGCGGCACCGGTGAAGGAATGGTGGCTGAAACCGTCCTGCTCGATCACGCCAGCGGGGACCCAGCGCTGCACTGTGGGCCACTGACCCGCGAGGAATTGACCACGCCGCGCCCCGTTGCTACTCTCCCGTGGCTTCGGTGCCAAGGCGTCTTCTCCAACCGGGGGTGTCGAGTGCAAGGCAAGACAGCGACTCCGTTCGACGTGCTCGTCGTCGGCTCCGGTGCGTCGGGCGGCTGGGCCGCCAAGCGGTTCGCCGAAGCGGGGCTGAAGGTCGCCATCGTCGAGGCGGGGCGGCCGCAGTCCGACGCCAACTTCAGCGAGCACACGCCGGAGTTCAGCCTCAAGTATCGGAACCGGGCCCCCGAGATCATCCGCAAGACGCGGCCACGTCCAGAAGGACTGCTACGCGTGCATGGAGTACAACTACGACTGGTTCGCCAACGACGTCGAGGAGCCCTACACGACCGCCGGCAGGAAAGCCCTTCAGCTGGCAGGGGCGCCTGCGCATGACGGGTGGCCGCACCAACGTATGGGGACGACAGAGCTACCGCTTGAGCGAGCTGGACTTCAAGGCCGCGTCGTACGACGGCTTCGGCGAAGACTGGCCCCTCGGCTACGACGACGTCGCGCCCTACTACGACCTGGTCGAGGACTACGTCGGCATCACGGGCATCGCCGAGGGCGTCTTCGAGCTGCCCGACGGGAGGTTCCACCCGCCGATGGGCCTGACCTGCGCGGAGACGCTCTTCCGGAACCGCGTGAAGAGCAAGCTGGGCTGGACCGCCACCCTCGGCCGGGCGGCCAACCTCACGAAGCCCATCAACGGACGCCAGCCCTGCCACTACTGCGGCCCCTGCGAGCGCGGCTGCGCGACCCACTCGTATTTCAACTCGGCCTTCACGACCGTGGCCGACGCCCTGAAGACCGGCAACTGCGACCCTCGTCTCGAACGCCATGGTCTACAAGGTGCTCACCGACACCGACACGAACCAGGCGAAAGGGCTCCTCTACATCGATCGCGTCACCCGCGAGCCGAAGGAGCTCTACGGCCGCATCGTCGTCCTCTGCGCGCAGGCCCTGGAGTCGGTGCGCAGTCCTCTTCAACTCGGCCAACCGGCAGAACCCGCAAGGCCTCGGCAACTCGAGCGGGGCCCTCGGCCACTACCTGATGGACCACCTCTGGGTGGCGGGGGGCGCCAGCGGCGAGTTCCCCGAGGTCGCGGACAAGCCGAGCGCGGACGGCCCTCATCGCCCCGACGGCATCTACGTGATCCGCTTCCGGAACACGAAGAAGGAGAAGTTCTCGAAAGTTCCTGCGCGGCTACGGCTTCCAGGGCGGCGGCGTCAGCACCTTCAACTTCGAACGCACCCGGCTTCGGCGAGGCCTTCAAGAAGAGCTTCAGGATCCCGTTGCATCGGTGGGCCTCGCGGGCTTCGGCGAGTGCCTGCCCCGCTGGGACAACTTCGTGGAGCTCGACCCGAGCGGGCCAGGTCGACGTCTTCGGCATCCCGACGCTCCAGATCCAGATGACGCTGGGGAGAGAACGAGAAGGCCATGATTCCCGACATGGCCGAGTCGGCCGTCCAGATGATGGAGGCCGCGGGCGCCAAGAACATCCAGCCCTACCAGGTCCCGAACCGCGTCCCCGGGTACGGGATCCACGAGGTGGGCGTGGCGCGCATGGGCAAGGACAAGAAGACGTCGGTCCTGAACCAGTTCCAGCAGACCCACGACGTCAAGAACCTGTTCGTGATGGACGGCTCGTGCTTCACCTCGAGCGCCTGCCAGAACCCGACCCTCACGATCATGGCCCTGGCGGTTCGCTCGAGCGACTACGTCCTCGCGGAGATGAAGAAGGGGAACCTGTAGGCCCTTGTCATCCTGAGGGCGTGGTTCGCATTCTCCACGCCCGAAGGATGACGGCCGGCGGGTCCTCAGGATGACTCGAGGAGGAGGCTTCATGGCGCGTGCTCGAGCGTTGGCATTGGCCCTCGCGATCGTTGCGGCGGGGCGGCTCGGGGCCGCCGAGACGCCCAGACTCCCGGTCAGCGACGCCGTCATGCACCGGACCTGGAAGGGTGCGTGGATCGCGTGTCCTGGCGCGCCCGACCGCGATCCGGGTGTCTTCCGCTTCCGCAAGGTGCTCGACCTCGCGAGCGCACCGAGCCGCTTCCTCGTCCACGTGAGCGGCGACCAGCGGTTCGTCCTCTTCGCCAACGGCCGGCGCGTCGGCATCGGCCCATCGCGGGGCGACCTCTTCCACTGGCGCTTCGAGACCTTCGACCTGGCGCCGTATCTGAAGCCCGGAGCGAACCTGCTCGTGGCCACCGTGTGGAGCTTCGGGGCGCAGGCCCCCGCCGCGCAGGTCACCGATCGGACCGGCTTCGTCGTCCAGGGGGACGGGGAGGGCGAGCAGGCGGCCAACACCGACACCTCGTGGCAGTGCGCGCCGGAGCCGGGCCATCAGCCGTGGCCCGAGGGAGCGGCCGCCATCAAGCAAGCGACGTACGAGGTGGTGGGCCCCGGGGAGCGACTCGACGCGGCCCAGTACGATTGGACCTGGGACCACATGCCGGGCTCGGGAGACGCTGCCGGCCGCTGGCGGCCCGCGGTCGTCACCGGCAGCGCGAACCCTCGCACGATCAGCGAGGCGCCGGGGTACGCGCTCTCCCCCGAGCTCCGATGGCTCGTCCCGGATTCGCTGCCGCCGATGCGGAACACTCCCGTACCGGCGGGGACCGTGGCCTCGTCGACGTCCGCGCAGCTGGAAGCGGGCTTTCCCGCCACGGGCCGCGCCACCGTGCCCCCCCACTCGAAGGCCACCCTCCTCCTCGACCGCCACGAGCTGGTCGCCGCCTATCCCGAGCTGACGTTCTCCGGAGGACGCGGCGCCCGCATCCGCCTCACGTACCAGGAAGCCCTCATCAAGGACCGCTTCACGAAGGGGGACCGGAACGACATCGTCGGGAAGCGCCTGTTCGGGTATTCGGACGAAGTCGTCCCCGACGGCGGGAAGGCGCGCGTCTTCCGGCCGCTCTGGTGGCGGACGTGGCGCTTCCTCGAGATCGCCGTCGAGACGGGCGACGAGCCGCTGTCGCTCGACCACATGGAGGCGTTCGCCACCGGCTATCCCTTCGAGGAGCGGGGACGCTGGGACGCGGGGGACGCGACCCTCGCGAAGATCTGGTCCACCGGATGGCGCACCGCGCGCCTCTGCGCCCACGAGACCTACGTCGACTGCCCGTACTACGAGCAGCTCCAGTACGTCGGCGACACACGCGTGCAGGCGCTCATCTCCTACTCGGTGGCGGGGGACGATCGGCTGGCGCGACAGGCCATCGCAGGCCTACGACGACTCGCGCCGCTCCGACGGGATCACCTCGAGCCGCTACCCCTCGAGCGTCCCCCAGTACATTCCCCCGTTCTCCCTGCTCTGGGTCGGGATGGTGCACGACTACTGGATGTACCGCGACGACCCGGCCTTCGTCCGCGAGCGCCTGGCGGGCACGCGATCCGTCCTCGACTTCTACCTCGAGCACCAGCGGCCGGACGGCCTCGTCGGCCGCGTCCCGTTCTGGAACTTCGTCGACTGGGCGGCCGAGTTCGCCGAAGGCGTCCCGCCGGAGGACAAGGACGGCGGCTCGTCGGCCATCACGCTGCAGCTGGTCGCGGCCCTTCGCGAGGCCGCCGACCTCGAGGAGGCCGTGGGCGACGCCGCACGCGCCACGCTCTACCGGCAGAAGGCGCAGCAGGCGGCGGACGCCGTTTGGCGGCTCTCATGGGACGGCGACCGCGGTCTCGTCGCCGACACGCCCGCCAAGGCGCGCTTCAGCCAGCAGGCCAACATCCTCGCCTTGTGGCTCGACGTGGTGCCAAAGGTCCAGCAGCCGGCCGTCCTCGACCGGCTTCTGGCCGTGGGTCCCTTGTCGGTCAAGACCGAGCCCGTCGGAGGGACCGGCGGCGCGCCGGGCGCCAAGGGCGTCGCGAAGGCCAGCTACTACTTCCGCTTCTATCTGGCCCGGGCCCTCGACCACGTGGGCCGCGGCGACGACTACCTCTCGCTCCTCGAGCCCTGGCGGGAGATGCTGGCCCTCGGCCTCTCCACCTTCGCCGAGACGCCCGACCTGGCGTCGCGCTCCGACTGCCACGCCTGGAGCGCTCACCCGAACTACGACCTGCTGACGATCGTGGCGGGCATCCGCCCCGGCGCCCCCGGCTTCAAGCGAGTCCGGATCGAGCCCCACCTGGGCGCCCTCGATCACCTGGATGCCGGGATGCCCCACCCCGCCGGCGAGATCGCGGTCTCGTATCGGCGGCGAGCGGGGGGCTGGCGCGCCGTGGTGGGCCTTCCGTCCGGCCTTTCAGGGGAGCTCGTTTGGCACGGCGAACGCCACGACCTCGTCCCCGGCCGGAACGAGCTGCTGCTTCCCTGAACGTGGCGTTCGCGCCGTCACAGGTGACGCCGCTACTTCGATGACTCGGAGCTCGAGCTGGAACTCGAGCTGCTGCTGGACTTGCTGGACGAAGAGCTCGAGCTGGAAGAGGAGCTCGAGCTGGACGACGACGAGCTCGAGGAACTGGAGGAGCTCGAGCTGGGGTCCGGGGCAGGAGCGCTGGAGCTCGAGGAGACGCCGGTCGGCGCCGTGGGGCTCGCGCATCCGACGAGTCCCCCTGCCCCCAGCAGCAACGTCCCGCCCGAGAGCACGCGCAGGAACTCGCGCCGCTCTTCCTGCGCCTTGCTCGGGTCCCGCGGCTCAGTGTCCTTGGACGTGCGTCTTGCCATGGCTTCTCTCCTTTGGCGCACCTTCGATCCGCGTGCGCTCCGCGGGTTGCGGCAGATACTCGAGCGACGCGCCCTCGAAGTACAGCTCGATGCGCCGTATCACCTCGTCGGCTGTGATCATGTCCATGCAGCGCGGCAGGCTGCCGACCGTGTCGAGGCACAGGTCCTCCGGCCGGTCCTTCTGGTCGCCGTCCCCCAGCGGGAACGTGCGGGACTTCCAGCAACCCCCGTCGTCGCAGCAGCGCAGCGCCCCGACCGTGTGGATGAACTGATGGTGGGGGTAGGCCGTCCAGTGCGGCGGCTCGCGGCCGCCCGCGACCACGACGCAGGGCCTGTTCTTCGGCATACCCGGCTTGGTCTCGACCGCGGCGGCCAGGTGCATGAGGAGGCTGATCGGGCTCAGGATGCCCTGGGAGTGGTAGACGAGGCGGATGAGCTGTCGAAGGTCGGTCTGGCCCATCAGGTCGATGACACCGTTCAAAGGAGGATGGTAGTGATGGGCTTCGCCGACCCGGACGAACTCGATCCGTCCCTTGAAGTGGTCGATCACCTGCTGATAGCGCCGATGGTCCCACCACTTGATGGTGTAGTCGTACTTCCCGCCCGAGACCATCAGCCAGAAGGGCGTGCAGCGGCCCTTGATCTCCTCCACGCGCGAGAACCACGACCGTTCTTCATCGGAGATGTGGATGTCGCCCTTGAAGGCCGTCGGCTTGATCTGAAGGCCGAGATGGTCGTTCAGGAAGAGGATGAAGCCGTGGAGGAAATGGTAGGGCGTGGCGTTGCTCTGATGGATCAAGGGATAGTGGCAATCGATGACCTCGACATCCGGAGCATCCTCGGCCAGGGGCGTGATGTACGGGTTGTGCTCGAAGACCGCGGGACAGGACACGCGCACGTCGGTGAGGAAGCGGTCGGGATAGCACAGATGAAGGTCGCGCAGGGCGGCGGACAGCATGACGAGATCGCCGGGGGACTGGAAGTTGCGCAAGATTAGCTTCTTCATGGCCTCGACAGCGAAAGCCCTGCGTCAAACGAAGGTATTGCGAACCGATGGTCAGCGCTCCTCCCACTTGGAGCAAGGCTCGTGCCGGTGCGCTGGGCGCGACCCGAAAGCCCCGGAAACCGATGAGAGTGTCTGATCGGCCTTTCAGAGCCTGTTGGTCAGGCTTGGGCGTCGCTGCGCTTCGGGCCGGTTAGGCGCGCGCCCTTCCCCAAAACGTAAGCGACTTTCCAAACTCGGAAGGCAGGGCCTGGCGATTCTGCCAGGGCAGGTCAGCTGGATGCTTTGACCATATTGCTGAGAACGCCGAGCCCCTCCACCTCGACCTCGGCCACGTCGCCGTCCTTCATGTAGATCGGCGGGTTGCGGGCGAAACCGACGCCGGGGGGCGTTCCCGTGGCGATGACGTCCCCGGCAACAGCGTGATCGAGTCCGATAGGAACGCGATCAGCTCCGGGACGCGGAAGATCAGCTGCGCCGTGCTCGAGTCCTGGAGCGTCTCCCCGTTCAGGCGGAACCGGATCCGCAGCGCGTGGGGATCGGGAATCTCGTCGGCCGTGACGATGGCGGGGCCGATCGGGCCGAAGGTGTCGCAGGACTTGCCCCGCTGCCACTGGCCGTCGGCGAACTGGAAGTCGCGGGCGCTGACGTCGTGGAAGTTCGCGTATCCCAGGACGTGGTGAAGCGCGTTCTCGGCGGTCACGTGCTTGGCCTTGCGGCCGATGACGACGGCCATCTCCGCCTCGTAGTCCACCTTCCGGCTCGACCGAGGCAACACGATGGCGTCGCCCGGGCCGACGATGGACGTGGCGAACTTCGAGAAGGCGATCGGGCTCTTGGGGATCTCGGCCTTGGACTCGATGGCGTGGTCGCGATAGTTGAGGCCGATGCAGATGACCTTGGGGGGACGCGGCACGGGGGCGATGAGGCGCACGTCGCCGAGGGGAACGACCCCCGCTGCGCCCTGGCCAGCCTCCGCCTGGGTCACGAGGTCCCTGACCCGGCCGAGCCAGGATCCGTCGAGGTCGAGCCACTCGAGGAAGTCCACCGGCGCATCCCCCAGGGCGGCGCCGAAATCGAGAACGCGCCCGCCGGACAGTAGTGCCCCCGCGCACGGCACGTTGCCGTTGGGGGGCTTGCGATGTACGAAGGCGATGAGTCGCATCGGTCTCCTAGTCTCTCCAACGCCGTGGCGCTGGTCCGGGCGAGAGTATACGGCGTCTCGGGACGGCAATTGTCGTACACTCCGGGCGCATGGCGGCCACACCCCACCGGCGCTACAACCCGCTGCTCGACGAGTGGGTTCTCTGCTCGCCCCATCGGCTGGAACGACCGTGGCAGGGGCAGACCGAGAGCGAGGCGGAGGAGGGCCTCCCCGGCTACGACCCGACCTGCTACCTCTGCCCGGGCAACGCAGCGGGCGAACGGCGCGCGCAACCCCGCGTACACGACGACGTTCGCCTTCGACAACGACTTCCCGGCGCTGCTGGCCGGGGCCGGCGACACGGTGCTGCCCCACGACGACCTTCTTCGCGCCGAAGATGCGCGCGGGAGTCTGCCGCGTCCTCTGCTTCTCCCCCCGCCACGACCTGACGCTCGCGAGGATGGACCGGCAGGGAATCCGCGGTGTCGTCGACGCCTGGGCGGAGGAGTGGGCGACCCTCGGCTCCCGCGACTTCGTCGACTGGGTCCAGGTCTTCGAGAACAAGGGGGCCCTGATGGGATGCAGCAACCCGCATCCCCATTGCCAGGCGTGGGCTACCTCCTGGGTTCCCGTCGTCCCGGCCCGCAAGCTCGCCGCGCAGCGGTCCTACTTCGCGACCCACGGCCGGGACCTGCTCGGGGACTATCTCGATCGGGAGAAGCGCGAGGGGGAGCGCCTCGTCTGCGCCAACGAGCACTGGACCGCTCTCGTGCCGTTCTGGGCGGTCTGGCCGTTCGAGACGATGCTCATCCCCACGCGGCGCGTGGAGGATCTCGCCGCCCTGGGCGACGAGGAGCGCGACGCGCTCGCCGACATCCTGAAGCGCCTGAACGTCGCGCTACGAGAACCTCTTCCGGACGTCGTTCCCGTACTCCATGGGCTGGCACGGCCGACCCAGCGATGGGGCGAGCCATCCGTATTGCCGTCTCCACGCCGTCTACTCTCCGCCCCTCCTGCGCTCCGCGACGGTTCGCAAGTTCCTGGTCGGCTTCGAGCTGACGGCCGAGCCGCAGCGCGACCTCACGCCCGAAGGCGCGGCCGCCCGCCTCCGGGAGATGCCCGAGCGCCACTACCGGGACGATCGGCGCGTGAGCGCGAGCCTCTTCTCGCTCCGCGCCCGCTTCGCGCAGCTCGTGAGCGGAGCCGCCAGCCCCCGCGTGGCCGTCGCACCCGGCCGCGTGAACCTGATCGGCGAGCACACCGACTACAACGACGGCTTCGTCCTGCCGATGGCCATCGAGTCCAGCGTCCGCATCGCCTTTGCCCCACGGGCCGACCGGGTTCTGCAGGATCCAGGCGGTGTCCTACGGCGAGACCCACGAGCTGTCCCTCGACGCGCTGGTCCCGCGATCGATCCCGGGCTGGGCCGGGTACGTCGCGGGCACCGCCTGGGCGCTCGCAGCCGCGGGCCATCGCCTCGTCGGCATCGACGCGGTCATCGACAGCGACGTGCCGGTCGGCGCCGGCCTGTCGTCCTCAGCCGCGCTCGAGATGGCCGTCGCCCGCGCCCTGTGCGCGGCGGCGGGGATCGCGTGGGATCCCTTCGCGATGGCGCGGCTCGGGCAGAAGGCCGAGAACGACTTCGTCGGCGTCGGCTGCGGCATCATGGACCAGTTCGCCTCCGCGGCCTCCCACGAGGGATGCGCCCTGCTCCTGGACTGCCGGTCTCTCGAGACCGAGGCCGTGCCGATTCCCGCCGAGGCCGCCGTGGTGGTCATGGACACCGGCGCGCGTCGCTCCCTCGCCGGCAGCGCCTACAACGATCGCCGCGCGAGCTGCGAGGCGGCGGTCCGGGCGCTTCTTCCCCTCGCGCCCGGGATTCGCGCGCTCCGCGACGTGGACGAGGCGCTCCTCGCCCGGGGCCGAGGCCTCATGGACGCGACCGCCTTCCAGCGCGCCAGCCACATCGTCGTCGAGAACCGCCGCCCGGTGGAGATGGCCGCCGCCCTGCGCGCGGGCGATCTCGATCGCAGCCGGCCGGCTCATGAACGACTCCCACGCCAGCCTGCGGGACCTGTACGAGGTCTCGTGCGTGGAGCTGGACCTCGTGACCGACCTCGCCCGCGAGCACCCGGCGTGCCGCGGGGCGCGCATGACCGGCGCCGGCTTCGGCGGCTGCGCCGTGGCACTGGTGGACCGCGGCCAGGTCGAGGCGTTCATCACCGACGTCCACATCGCCTACCGGAGCCGCATCGACCTCCCGAGCGCCTTCTTCGCCTGCCGCCCGTCGGCCGGCGCGCGCCTTCTGGACTGAAGAGACAAGACGGGCGGAGCGTCGCAGCGCTCCGCCCTCTCGAGCGAGTGAGAGCTACGGCTTGGGCTTGGCCTCCGCCTTGCCGGCCGGCGGCTTTGCGGCGGGCTTGGGGTTCCAGAAGTCGGGGTCCGCGGCCATCACCTCCTTCGACATGTAGCTCATCTTCGGGCTCACGGCGAAGAGGTTGAACTCCCAGCTGGCGATCCCGCTGCGGTTCATGTCGGTCTGACGACGCCTTCCGGCGTTGTCCATCGCCGCGTCGTAGGCCTTGTCGTTGTCGATATCCGCCTCGGCCAGAGTCGTCATCGGCGAGAAGTACAGGAAGGTCCCGGATTCGGCGCCCCCGCCGCGACCTGATAGGCGATCCAGCGCTCGTTGGTGATACCGGCCTTCGTAGCGGTAGCCACATCCATCCGGGCTGATTCTTCGTAGTCGACGATGTAGCCGGGCTTCGCCCGCACGATGAAGACGCCGACGTAGTGGGCCTTGCCGATGTTCACGGGGGTGGCGCGGTAGCTCGAGTCCTCGCGGTAGCGCGCGAGCATCGCGCGCCCCCCGCTCAGAAGCTCGCCCTCGCGGGGCGCCAGGGCCTCTAGCTCGGCCTGCATCGCTCGGGTTCTTCTCGGCTTCCTTGTCGGCGCGTCTCGAGGGACGCGAAGGAGTCGTGAGGCTCGATGAACCAGGCCTCGCTCGGGCCCGACATCGACGCCATCGCGAGGTAGTGGACGCTGTAGTTGGCCTTTGCGAAGGCTGCGGGCCAACCGGCCTCGTGCTTTTCGTGGACGCCGCCCCGCGCGGGCTTCACCTCTTCTCGCAGGATCCGGATCACCTTGGCCGGAGAGTCGGCGGTGGCCGTCTGGGCGCCCCGCAACGCCGGCTCCGCCAACGACGAGACACGACGACGCCAGGAACACGGAACGCGCTTCGAATCTTCATACCTTGCCCACCTCCAGGAGGGCCGAAAGGGAGACCGAACTAGCCACCCAGGCTTGGAGGGGTCCCGTACGCTTTAGGAGACGATGCGCGGAGTCTACGCCTTCCCGGCGCGCCCTCAAAGCGTGGCCGGTCGCGTCCATCGACCTGCTCTGCCGCCGACGGCCTTCAGGCCAGGCTGCCGCGGACCTAGTGGGAGGCGATGACCGTCAGCGGGCCACGAGGAGGTCGAGGACGATCACGGTGTCGATCGGGTCGCGGGCGGCCTCGGTCAAGCTCAGGAGCACGCTGTCGCGCCGTTCGATGAAGGGGACCTTGGTCCCGTCCTTGAGATAGCGCGCGTCCCGGACGGGTTTCCCGAGCTTGGGCAGGGCGAGCGCAGGGTCAGACCAATCCAGGATGTGGACGTAGACCCGGTCGCCCTTGCGGGTCGTCACGCCCCAGTTGCGAGCGGGCACCGGCCCGCCGCGCGTGCCGTAGATCGACTCGCCGTACTTCGACGTCCACTCCCCGACCTCCTTGCAGGCGCGTCGACGAACTCGGGCTGGATCTTGCCGTTCGGCATGGGGCCGACGTTCAGGAGCAGGTTCGCGTCGTAGCCCGCCGCCTTCACGAGGAGCTGGACGACGTCCTTCGTGCGTCTTGTAGCGCGTGTCGAGGAGGTTGAAGCCCCAGGAGTCGTTCATCGTCTCGCACATCTCGAGGGGCAGGTCGCCGATCTCCGACCTTGTCGTTGAAGCCCGTCGTGTTGTGGCCGGGCAGGTCCTTCTCGAACATCTGGAAGTCCTCGCCCGGGAACGGCTTCAGGTGATGGTTGCTGCCGACCAGGGCCGCGGGCTGGAGCTCGTGGATGAGCTTGTAGGTCTTCGCGAGACGCCAGTCGGCGTTCGGCTTGTCCCACATGCCGTCGAACCAGATGCCGCCGATCTCGCCGTAGCCGGTGAGCAGCTCCGTGAGCTGGGCGTCCATGTAGTCGAGGTAGCGGTTCCACTCGCCGCTGTCGGGCCGTCCCGTCGTCGAGGCCCACGCGCCCGCGCGGGAAGTAGTCGGGGTGATGCCAGTCGAGCTGCGAGTGGTAGAAGAAGAGCTTCATCCCCTGCTTGTGGCACTCGTCGGCCAGCATCTTCAGGACGTCCTTGCCGTAGGGCGTGCGCGCCACGATGTTGTAGTCGGAGACCTGCGAGTCGAACATCGCGAAGCCGTCGTGGTGCTTGCTCGTGATGGTGATGTACTTCATGCCGGCGGCCTTGGCCATGCGCCACCCACTCCGCGGGATCGTAGGCCTGGGGGTTGAAGAAGGCCGGCAGCTTCTCGTACTCGGCCACCTTGATCTTCCGCTGGTTCATCACCCACTCGCCGTCGCCGAGGACGCTGTAGACGCCCCAGTGGATGAAGAGGCCGAAGCGGGCGTCTCTGAACCAGGTGCGGGCCGACAGGTTGGCGTCGCTCGGCTCGTAGCCGTCTTGGGCGCGCGAGGGGCCTGGTACGGTGAGGACCAGCGCCGCCACCAGAAGCAGGGCCGAGCGACCAGGGGTCTTCATCACGGAACCTCCACTCTCCACGCGTTGCGGAACAGGCCGCTCAGCTTGACCGAGCCGTCGGCGCCCAGGACGAGATAGTCGGCGCCCAGGGCCGACCGGAAGAGCTCGCGGCGAACGGGCGCGACCCGGTCGTACGCTGCTTCCCCCGCGGCGCCATAGACGAGGACGTAGCGCGACGACGCATCGGGGTTGGGGGCGACCAGGCGGTAGGCCGCGTCGGCATCGGCGATCTTCTTGACGCCCGCGTACACGCCGGTCGCGTCGTCCCGGAGCGGCAATCGCGCACCGAGGCGAGCCACGACGGCGTTGGTCCGCGCGTTGCCGAGGAGGACGAGGTCTTGGGAGGCCGTCGTCTCCGGTGTCACGTCCTTGTCGGCCAGGACTCGCCAACGCGCCTTCGCCCCGGGCCGCCAGTCGGCAAGCGCCTCGGCTCGCCGCCTCGAGACCGCCGTCTCCTCGGCCGAGCCGGTCGTGCCGTAGACGTACACGTGGGCCGACGCCTCGGCCAGGGAACGCGCCCCCATGCCGGCCTCGGCATGGTCAGGAGGGCCCAGCGCCGGACCCACCCACGGCTTGGCGGCGAACGCACCCGCTCCTTCGCGGCGGAAGCTCAGGACAGCACCCTTCGGCGTCCCCGAGTAGGCGGGCTTGCCGTCGACGGCGACGGTGATCGCCTTTCCTGCAGGTGCGATCACCGGGTCGAGGAGGATCGAGAAGGCCGAGAGGTTCCTGGAACGGACCTCGAGCCTGCCCTCCTTCCGCTCCCCTTCGATCCGCGCGGGCTCCAGCCCCTTGTCGATGCGATCGATCCGCAGCCAGTAGGCCTTGTTGAAGCGCGGCGAGTGCGTGACGTAGACGACGTGGTCGGGATCGGCGACGCGACGTATGTCCTGCACCCTGGCGAAGAGGGACGCGTCGCGGTAGGCCAGGTCCCAGGCGAAGTGGTGGACGCCAGGCAGCTCGAAGAACTGCGCGGTCCGGCCGAGCCACCCGAACGCCTCGAACGCCTGGGCCATCCTCCTGGACTGCTCGACGGGGACGGCGGGATCCTCGTCGCCGTGGTAGATGAAGACCCGGAGGTTGCCGGCGTTCTCGGCCACCGCGTAGGCGCTCGTCAGGTCCATGAGCGCCTTGTCCTCGGCCGTCGGGTTGGTCACGAACCTTCCGGCGTAGGCGACGGCGCAGACCGGCGTCAGGGACGCGAAGCGATCGGGGTAGCGCAGGCCGATGTGCCATGTCCCGCCTCCCCCCATCGAGAGGCCGGTCAGGTGAACCCGATCCGTGTCGACGCGGTAGGCGCGCTCCACGTCGGCCAGGACCCGAAGGACGTCCTTCTCGCCGATGCCGGTGTAGCCCGCGACTTCGCCGCGCCCGTACGGGGTGGCCACGATGAAGTCCACATCGGGGTAGGTCACCTCGTTCCGGATGGCCTCGTAGTCCCCCTCCCCTGGCCGGTTGCCGAGTCCGAACACGCGACGGCGGTTCAGCAGATGGTGGGAGGTGGCCCCATGGAGGCTCACGACGAGGGGATACGCCCGCGACGGATCGTAGTTCCTCGGCACGTAGAGGCCGTACGGCTGCAGCGTGTCGTCCAGCTCCGAGCGATAGGCTTTGACCATCGTCCCCTTGGCGTCGCGCCACGGGTCGCCTCCGGCTGCCAGCTCCTCCGCGTACCTCTTGGCGAGGACCAGGTGTTCCTTCACGTAGTCCCAGTCGCGGGGCGCGCGTCCGAAGTCGCTCCAGTGCATCTGGGCGTCCTCGAGGAGCATCTCGACCGAGGGGAGGCTGACGTCCCGCACGAGGGGGGGCATGGACCCCCGGGCTTCGACGGCGCGGCCGACGGCGGCCTGCGCCGCGGCCAGGAGGGTCGGATACTCCGGAGCAACAAAGACGATCTCGCTCCGCGTCAGGATGGCGTGCCCTTCGGCGTCGGCGAAGCGCGCCGCCAGGAAATAGTTCCCCTCGGGGGCGTCCGAAGGCACCGTCCATTGGAGAGAGCCCTCGACCGAAGCGGCGGAGGCCCGGATGTCCACGGCTCCGAGGTCCGCGACCTTCCGCCCGTCGAGGTCGGTGGCCAGGAACGTGGCCTTGAGCGCGACGGGAGCCGGCGGCTTGCCTCCAGGCAGCTCGAAGGAGAAGCGCAGGTTCTCCCCCGGAGCGAACGCGCGGCGACGCGTGAGGAGGGAGCGCGAGGGCCATTCGTAGGTCTCGCCCCCCTGGGCGTAGCGCCACGGATAGCTCGGCTCGACCACGACGCGGAGCGCGGCCGCCACCGCCGCGGGCGTGTCGACCTTGGCGTCCTGGGCGACCGTCAAGGAGGCGGCGACGGTCAGCGCCGCCACGACGCCGATGCTCCCTCCCGATCTCGCCATGGGGTACCTCGCTCTTGACCCGAACCGGAACGCCGTCCTAGACTCCCGCGGTCTCCGAGGAACAGGACAATGGCGATGCGACGCGCCGCCCGTGGCGGCATTCTACCTTGGTCCTGATGCCCCCGAGCCTCGCTTCTTTCCTGGACTTCGCGATCGACGCCGCGTGGCAGGCGGGACGGTTGATCCTTGGCCACTTCCAGCGCGACGTCGTCGTCGAACGGAAGGGGGACGAGAGCCCCGTCACGGTGGCCGACCGCGATGGGGAGCGGCTGCTCCGCCAGCTGATCGAGAGCCGATACCCCGATCACGCCATAGTCGGCGAGGAGCTCGGCGAGAGGAATCCCGGAGCCGACCACCGATGGATCATCGACCCGATCGACGGAACCCAGTCGTTCATCCGCGGCGTCCCGCTGTTCGGTGTCCTCGTGGGCCTCGAGGTGGCCGGCGAGGTGGTCGTGGGCGTGGCCCACTATCCCGCCCTCGGTGAGATGGTCTCGGCCGCGAAGGGAAGCGGCTGCCGCTGGAACGGCCGTCCGGCTCGCGTCTCGTCCACTCGCCAGCTGGCCGATGCGCTCCTGCTCTGCACCGATACGGGCGAGATGCGGCGGCGCGCGGCCGGGCCCTGGTCCCGCCTCGAGGGCGCCGCGAGGCTCCAACGGGGATGGAGCGACTGCTACGGCTACGCTCTCGTCGCCACGGGCCGCGCCGACCTCATGCTCGATCCCGTGATGAAGTCCTGGGACTGCGCGGCTCTCGTGCCCATCCTCCAGGAAGCCGGGGGCACGTTCACCGACTGGAGCGGTCGGTCCACCATCGACGGGGGGAATGGCCTCGCCACCAACGGCCACCTGCTGCCCGAAGCGCTCCGGGTCATCGCCGGGGCGTAGGCGTCCGGCGGATCGTCAGCCCTGGGTGCGGCGCGAGAGGACGCGGCGCGCCAGCTCGGATTCCGCGGGGTACGACACGGGCTTGAGGAACAGCTCGGCTGGCCCTTGCTGTCCCGTCTTCAGGGTGCGCGCCACCGCCTCGATCGCGGGCCCCGTGTTGGAGGGGGAGATCACGGTCGCGGCGAGCTGCCCCATGTTGACGAGGCGCTGGCCACCGTCGGGGAGTCCGTCGGAGCCCGTCAGGGGAAGGCGCGCCAGCTCGGGCCGGGCCTTCAATCCATCCAGCGCCTTTCGGGCCCCCACCGCCATCGCGTCGTTCTGGCAGCCGACCACATCGGGACGCAGGTTCTCGTTGCTCTTGAGGCGGAGCCATCGTTGCACGGCCTGCTCACCGCTGGCTTCGGTCCACTGGCCATCGACGACCTTGAGCTCGATCCGGCTTCCCGCCAGCCCCTCCCGAGCCCCTTTCAGCCTCTCCTGGGCCGCCGCCGTGTCGGGAGGCCCCTCCACGTAGAGGACCAGCCCCTGAGCCGCGGGCACGAGGGCCAGGAACTGCCGCGCCTGGATCCGTCCCACCTCGACCTGGTCGGTGCCGACCGCCGAGATCGGGAGGCTCGGGTACTCCCTCCGCAGGCCCTCGAGGTAAGGCACCTTTCCGTTGATGAGCACCCACCCGACACCGGCGCGGGCGGCGGCCGAAGCGACGCGCCCCAGGCCCTCCCCCACCACCGTCTCCACGACGATCGCCTTCGGCCGCTGGTCCTCCGGCGCGTGGATCGCTTTGTAGAGCTGCTGGATCTGGAGGATGGCGCTGTTCTCGGCAAAGAGGATCTGGGCCTCGAAGCCGGCGTGGGCTGCCGCCATACGGGCATCTTCGGCCTGCATGCGCTGGAACTCCTGGTCTTCGGCCAGGAGGGCGACGACGAGCTTCGGCTTCTCCGCCAAGGGGCTCACTCCTTCTCGAACACGAGAAAGTGCTGGGTCGGGAGGTCCTCGTATCGGGCCGTCATGCGGAACCCGGCGGGGGTCCACTCCTTCAGGATCTGCTCGACCGACATGCGGTGCTCCGGTCGGATGTGGGCGGCCGAGTCTCCCTCGGCCCGGTACTCGACCAGGGCGACCTTGCCCTTGGGCGTTGAGGCTCTCACGGATGCGCGCGAGCATGGCCTTCGGCTCCTGCAGCTCGTGGTAGACGTCGACCATCAGCACCCAGTCCAGGAGTCCCGGGGGGATCTTCGGATCGTCCGCGGCGCCGAGCACCGACACGACGTTCGTGACCTCTTCGCGAGCGAGGTACCCCTTCATGAGATCCAGCATCTCGGGCTGGATGTCGATGGCGTAGACGCGCCCCGACGGGGCGACGGCTCGGGCCAGCCGGCGAGCGAACCATCCCGTCCCGCAACCCAGGTCGGCAACGACGCTTCCCTCATGAAGGCCCATGGCGCGGATGATCTCGTCGGGCCGCTGCTCCTTCTCGCGCCCCTCGCGCTCGAGCCAGGGAGCGCCCTGGAAGCTCATGACGGGCGTCGGCCGGCGGTCTTCGCTCGTGGCGACGCGAGCGAGGGACGAGGCCGCGAGGGCGACGACCCCCACGCCGAGCAGCACACGGACTCTCATCGACGACCGTTTTGTACCATGGAACCACATTTCCGTAGGGATCGGGGGCGAATGAATTGGGCCGTGCTAGCCTGGAGCGTGCCCGGACGCGCCCCTTTTCGCTTCCTCCTCCTCTTCGCCGGTGTCCTATGCGCGGGCGCCCTGACCACCCTCGGAACGACCGCGCCGCCCAAGCCGGTTCAGTCGTCCTCGTCCCCCTCGTCGTCCTGGGCGAGGGTTCGCGACGCCATCGCGAAGTATCGCGCGGTCCTCGACACATCGGGCTTCGTCGAGGTGGCCGAGGCGCCGCGCTCGCGAAACGGCGAGGACCTGGCCGCCCTGTGCGAGGCTCAGCGGGAGGGAGTCGTCCTCGCCCGCCAGCGCGCCGAGTCCGAGCTCGCCACGATCGCCGACTGGGACGACCCCTTCTCGCTCGAGAAACGCGCCAACCTCCGCCGAGTCCTGGGAGCCGTGGCGTCCTTCGAGGGAAAGATGGCTCAGGCGGCGACCGAGTTCGACGCGGGTCGCGACGCCCTCACCCCGAGCGTCGCCGAGTACCCTCGCCTGCGGCCGCGCCTCCTGGAGCTTCTCGAGGCTTCCGGCGTCGCCAGCATGCGCCAGGGCGAGATGGACAACTGCCTCATGAGCCCGAACGCGGACCGCTGCCTCTTCCCCCTGAGGCCGGGCGGGATCCACCAACAGACCCGGGGAGCCGAGACGGCCATCGAACGTTTCCAGACCCTGCTCGGCATGGACCCGGACAACCTCGAGGCGCGCTGGCTCCTGAACCTGGCCTACATGGTCCTCGGCCGGTATCCGCAAGACGTCCCGAAGAGCGCCCTCATCCCGCCGAGCGCCTTTGCTTCCGAGGCCGCGATGCCTCGTTTCGTCGACATCGCACCCCAGGCCAAGCTCGGCCGGAAGGACATCGCCGGAGGCACCATCACCGACGACTTCGACGGCGACGGCCTTCTCGACGTCGTCTTCTCGAGCGTCGACTTCTGCTCACCCCTGCGCCTCTACCGCAACCGCGGCGACGGCACCTTCGAGGACCGCTCGGAGGCCGCCGGGATCCTTGCCCAGCTCGGGGGCTTGAACGCCGTGCAGACCGACTACAACAACGACGGCCGCCTCGACATCTTCGTGATGCGGGGGGGTTGGCAGATTCCCATGCGGAACTCGCTCCTCCGCAACAACGGCGACGGGACGTTCACCGACGTGACCCGTGAGGCAGGCCTGCTGTCGGGAGCCTACGCGACCCACTCCGCGGCATGGGCCGACTTCGACAACGACGGCTGGCTCGACGTCTTCGTGGGACACGAGCTCGCCCCCAGCCAGCTCTTCCGGAACCGTGGCGACGGCACCTTCGAGGACGTGACGGCGCGGGCCGGCGTCGGCGCCAGCGCCTTCACCAAGGGGGCGACCTGGGGCGACTACGACAAGGACGGCTTCCCGGACCTCTACGTCTCGAACTTCACCGGGGACAACTTCCTCTACCACAACAACGGCGACGGCACGTTCACCGAGGTGGGGGCCAGGCTCGGCGTGCAGAAGCCCCTGATGAGCTTCCCCACGTGGTTCTTCGACTACGACAACGACGGGTGGCTCGACATCTTCGTCGCGTCCTACGTCCCCTCCGTCGCGGAGTTCGCCAAGCACTACCTGGGCGTCCCGCCGGCGGCCGAGACCCTGACGCTCTACCGCAACAAGGGCGACGGGACCTTCGAGGACGTCAGCCGGAAGGTGGGGCTCGGCCGCGTCGTCCCCACGATGGGAGCCAACTTCGGCGACCTCGACAACGACGGTTTTCTCGACATGTACCTCGGCACCGGGGCCCCCTCCTACGCCGCTCTCATGCCCAACATCATGCTCAAGAACGACCGAGGAAGCCGCTTCCTCGACGTGACCGAGGCCACGGGCACGGGCCATCTCCAGAAGGGGCACGCGATCGCCTTCGCCGATCTCGACAATGACGGCGACGAGGACGTCGTCTTGAACGTCGGCGGCGCCGTGCCGGGGGACAACTACGACGACGCCCTCTTCGAGAACCCCGGTGGATGGGGCAACAACTGGATCTCCCTCAAGCTCGTGGGGGTCAAGACGAACCGGGCCGCGATCGGCGCACGAATCACGCTCCGGCTCGGAGCCGGGGAGGACGCGTCACCCCTGCGCTATCGCGAGGTGTCGAGCGGCGGCTCGTTCGGCGCCTCGAGCCTCGTACAGCACATCGGAGTCGGGAAGGCCAAGGTCATCGACTCCCTCGAAGTCTACTGGCCCGTGAGCCGCACGACCCAGGCCTTCCGTCGCGTGCCCGTCAACCGGTTTCTCGAGATCCACGAGCTGGACGACGCGTGGCGCGAGCGCCACCCCGACAAGCTCACGCTGGGGCACGCCTCGCCCTGATCCCCCGGGGCGCAGGGGCGGCCTCACGGCTGCGGCTTGCCGTCTCTCAACTCACGGCGCTTCCGGTCGAGATCGGCGAACCTCTCTCGCGCGCGATCGGCGTCCTCCTTGCGTCCCGCCTTGGAATAGGCCCGGGCGAGGGAAAAGAACATCTCCGGGCTGTCGGGCGCCAGGGTGGCCGCCTCCTCGAGCTCCTGTAGGCCGCGCTCCGTCGCGCCCGTGTCCACCAGCGCCCGGCCGAGAGCGTTGTGTGCGGCGAAGAGACGCGGGGCGAGCCTCACGGCGGTCTCGGCGGGAGGAAGGGCCAGTTGGGGCTCTCCGCGGCGCAGCCGCTCGAAGGCCACCTCGAGGTAGGGATACACGCTCGAGGGCTGGATCGCGATCTCCTTCGCGAACTCCTCGAGGGCGCCCTCCGAGCTCTGGTTCAGGAGGAATACCCCGTAGGCGTAGTGGACGTAGGGCGCGGCCGGGTAGCGCCGCACCAGATCCTGGTACGCGGTCTGGGCCTCGCCCGGACGCTTGTCGAGATGGAGGTACGTCGCGTGACCCGCCGCGAGGATCAGCTCTTTCTGATCGGGCGGCGTTCCCCCCGGCAGACGGGCGATGCGCAGGGTCATGAGGCCGAGAGCTTCGCCCAGGCGCGGGCTCTCGGGCTCGTTCCGAGCGAGACGGTTCAGTCCCTGCGCCGCCCGCTCGAACTCCCCCGCCCGGATGTGGAGGACCGCGACGTGGTACGACGCAACCCGCAGCAGCTCCGCGTTCTCGCCGAGGCCCAGGCTCACACCCTTTCGCAGGTGCTCGAGGGCCGGGGCGTAATCCTCGAGCTGGTATTCGCAGAGCCCGCGGAACACCCAGCCGGGTCCCGTGTCGGGCTTCAGCTCCAGGAACCTCCGAAAGGCGTCGCGCCCCGCGGTCCAGCGCTCCTTGTCGTAGTAGAGGGTGGCCAGGTACCACCATCCTTCTTCCCACGCGGGGCGGAGCTGCACGCCCTGGAGATAGAGCCGGGCGGCGTCGTCGATGCGATCGGCCTCGCGGGCCGCGGCCGCCTGGCGCGCCACCTCGTCGAAGCCGGCTGTCCCGGGCGCCGACGGGGCGGGCGGCGACGCCGACTGCGCCGGGACTGGAGGAGGAGGGACGAGCACGAGGGCCGCCAGGGCGAGCCGTCGCGTGGACGCGGCCGTCATCGCGGCGATGGGTTCCGCTCCGCGTCAGGGGGAACGGCCTCACCGCGGTAGGCCGCGCCGAGGCCGTCCTGGGCTCCGGGCTGGCTGGCCTGAAGCTTCTGGTTCAAGTCTTCGACGATGGCCCCTTCGCGGTCTCCGTCGGCCTTGCGCTTGAGGCGGTAGTACACGGTGCCGAGCGACACGTGGGCCTCGACGAAAGTGGGCGCCTTGGCGACCACGTCTTCGAGGGTTTCGAGGGCATGGGCGATGTCCCCGAGCTGGAGCTGGAGGGCGCCGATCTGATAGAGGACCTCCACGGCCCCGGGGCGCACGGAGAGCGCCTTCTTGAAGCAGCCCATGGCCTCGTCGAGCTTGTGGTCCTGCTTGAGGATGACCCCGAGGAAGAGGTTGGCCTCGAAGTCGTTGGGATCCAGAACCAGCTCCCGCCCGAACGCCGCCGCGGCTCCAGCGGTGTCGCCCACGGCCATGAGACTGCGGCCGAGGAAGGCCTGCGCCCCCGCGAGCTTCGGGTCGATCTCGACGGCCCGGGCGAAATCGTCCCGGGCGGCCATGTACTCCTTCGAGAGGAACCGGGCCTGCCCCATCATCACGTGAGCCTGCGCCGAGTCCCCGTCCCGGAGGATGCGGTCGATCCAGCGCTGCGCCTGCTCGGTCTTCTCTTCCTTCAGGTAGGCCATGCCGAGAATGTAGGCCACGGCCCGGTTGTCGGCCTCCGACTCCTCGAGCGGCTTCAGGAGGGCGAGAGCCTGCGCGGCCTCCCCCAGCCGCAGGTGGCAATCGGCCAGCAGGATCACGGCTTGCTTGTGCTGTGGCTGCGCGGCGACGACCGTCTTCAGCTCCTGGGCCGCGTCCCCGACGAGCGACGCCTTGTACAGAGCGGCCGCCAGGTTGAACCGCACCTGGGCCTGTGCCGGGTCCAGCCTCAGGGCTTGCCGGTACTCGACGATCGCCTCCTCGTAGCGTCCCTCGTGGGCGAGGGCGGCGCCCAGGTTGGAGCGGGCCGCGACGTTCCTCGGCTGGGCAACGAGGAATCGCTTGTACGCCTCGATGGCCGCGCCCGTCTCCCCTCGCTGTTGGTGCGCGACGGCCTCGGCGAAGAGGGCCTGGAGCGAGGCCGCCGTAGGCGCCTGCGCCCGTGACGCCGCCGGCTGCGCCAAGGAGAGAATCGCGACGAGGGCGGGGAGCGCGCCCAGTCGGGCGCTCGGCGCGAGGGTCATACGATCTTCGATTATAGGCGCTGACAGGAGCCGGGGGCGGCGAGCGCCCTTGACCGCTCCTGCGCCGCGACATAGGCTCACCTTCGTGGGTTCGGCCAGGGCGAGCGGCAGCTCCAGACTCCTGTCGGCTGCCCTCGCCCTCGCGTGCACGTTTCCCCCTCCTGCGTTTCCCCAGGCGCCCACCGGCCAGAAGGCCGAGGCGCCGGTCTTCGCCTCCGGCACCGCGACGGTGCTTCTCGACGTGGTCATCCGGGAGAAGAGCGGCCGGCCCCTGCTCGACGTCAAGCCCGAGGAGGTCGAGGTCTTCGAGGACGGCGTCAAGCAGAGGCTCGACGGGTTCCGATGGATCCAGACCGAGACCCTGCAGGTGGAGGGCTCGGCGCAGGCGCCCCAGGCCCGCCCCGACCCCTCGAAACAGATCAACCTCGTGTCGTTCGTCTTCGACCAGCTCGGTATCGAGGGCCGGAAGCTCGCCAACAAGGCCGCGCTCTCGTTCCTCGAGAAGGGCCTCAGGCCCAACACCTTCATGGCGGTTTTCCAGATCAACCAGCGCCTGGCGCTCCTGCAACCCTTCACGAACGACGCGAGCAAGCTGAAGACCGCCATCGACTCCGCCACGAGCACGGTCTACAAGGCCCTCACCGACGACCAGGCGGCGATGGCCCGAGCGGAGGAGGATCTGGCGAAGTCCGATTCGGGAGCGCCCGAGGGAAGCGGGGGCGGGGGGTCCGGCGGGGGGTTTGCGGCCAGGGCCCAGGCCCAGGCCCTCGTCAACATGCTCCGGATGTCGAGCACGCTCCAGCGGCAACAGCTGGGGACGACGTCCCTCTACCCGCTCCTGGCGCTCGTCAGGGGGCACGAGACGCTGGCCGGACGCAAGAGCCTGGTTTACGTCTCGGAAGGGCTGCAGGTCCCCCCCAACCTCGAGCAGGTGTTCCGCTCCACCATCAGCGCGGCGAACAGGGCGAACGTCAGCGTCTACGCCGTGGACGCGCGGGGGCTGACGTCCGAGAACGACTTCACCGCGGCCGGCGACGCCCTGACGGAGGCTCGCCGCGCCAGTCAGCTCTCGAACCAGCGGCGCGGGGGCGCCGTGACCCAGGCGGAGGTCAAGGCCGCCGACACCGCCGAGGACGCCTTGCGCCTCAACGTGAAGGGGACCCTGGGCGATATCGCCGAGGAGACCGGCGGCTTCCTCGTCGCGAACACCAACGACTTCAAGAAGGGCGCCGAACGTCTGGCATCCGACCTCGCCGGCTACTACGAGGTCACGTACACGCCGCCCCCGGCGCCTTACGACGGCCACTTCCGGACCATCGACGTGAAGGTCGCGCGGAAGGGCGCGGTCGTGCAGAACCGCAGCGGCTACTTCGCCGTGCCCGCCGGCTCCTCCTCGGTCCTGTTCGCCTACGAGGTCCCGCTCCTCGGGGCTCTCGGCATCGACCCCCCTCCGAGGGACTTCGAGATCCGGGCGGGAGCCTTGCACTTCGACCAGGGTCCGGGCGGTCGGGAGCATCGCCTCATCGTCGAGGTGCCCATCGCGAGCCTGAAGATGGTCACCGACACCGCCAAGAGGACCTACGGCGTCCACTTCTCGCTGCTGGCCGTGGTGCGCAACGCGGAGGGCTCCGTGGTCGAGCGCTTCAGCGAGGACTACCCCTTCACGGGGCCTCTCGACAAGGCCGAAGGCCTGAAGCTGGGCAACATCGTTCTCAAGCGAAGGTTCAGCCTGATGCCCGGCCGCTACACCCTCGAGGTCGCGGGACAGGACCGGACGGCGGGCCGCACGGCGGTGACGAGGCAGACCTTCGACGTGCCGCCCCCGCGAGAAGGCATGAACATGAGCAGCCTGGCCCTCGTCCGGCGGATCGAGCCGGGCGCGGCCGGAACGGACAAGAGCGACGATCCCTTCGATGCGGGCGGCGTCCGGGTCGTGCCCAACCTCGACCTCCCCATCTCGGTCGGAGCGAACCAGAAGCTCTCGCTCTTCTTCCTCGCGTACCCCAAGGGCGGTGATCCATCGAAGATGACCCTCGAGTTCGTCCGCGACGGCAAGACGCTCGCTCGCGCCGAGCCCGAGTTGCCCGCTCCCGAGGCCGACGGGAAGATCCGCTACTTCGGCACGTTCCCGATCCAGAAGTTCACCCCCGGCCGGTACGAGGTCAGGGTCGCGATCGCCCAGGCGGGCCCGCCCTCGGAGGAGCGGGCAGCGTTCACCCTCGTGCCATAGGTCGGGCCGTGAAACGTGGTACAAGAGAAGGGACGCTGGGTTCGTGTCCGTCGCGTGGCTCGTCCGCCTGATAGCGAGAGGTTTCCCATTCACCCGACAAATCGCCTTTTTCCCCTTCTAGCAGTCCTCTTCCTCCTCGGCGCGTCGCCCGAGATCCCCTCCCAGACTCCCGAGCCCTCGCCCTCGCCGATTCCCGACGACCAGGAGGCCGAGACCCCCGCGTTCCCCGCCGGAGTTGACCTGGTCACGGTCGATGCCGTCGTCGTCGACAAGGACGGGCACCCGGCGCGCGGCCTCGCCGAGAGCGACTTCACGGTGCTCGAGAACGGCGTCCCCCAGAAGGTGACGCGATTCGAGGCCGTCGTCCTGCCGGACGCGCCGGCGGCGGGGGCGGCCCCCGCCCAACGGCTGCCCTACTCGAGCAATCAGTCCCCTGAAGCGCGCACCGGCCGCACGTTCCTCCTCGTGTTCGACGACCTCCACCTCACCATTCTCCAGGCCCAGCGGGCGCGGGCGGCGGTGGGCCAATTCCTTCGCACGGGCGTTCGCGACGGGGACCGGGTGGGGCTCATTGCGACCGGCGGCGGAGCCTGGTGGTTCGAGCGCATGCCCGAAGGGCGCGAGCACCTCGTCGCCATCTTGAAGCGCCTCGACGGTCGCCTCATTCCCGACAGCTCTCCCGATCGCATCACGGACTACGAAGCGATGCGGATCATGGCCTTCGACGACGCGGAGATGGGGCGCCTCGTCGCCCAGAGGTTCGACGCCTACGGGGCGCGAGGCCGCCAGAAGCTCGGCGAGCACCAGTTCGCCGACGTCGCCGACACCAATTCCGCGGTGGGAACCATCGACCCCTACGTCCGGGCCCGCTCTCAAGAGGTCTACAACGCCAGCGTCTCGAGGCGGAAGAACGCCCTGGCCGTCATGACGCGGGCGCTGGCGGCCCTCACCGACGTCAAGGGCCGGAAGTCGATGATCCTCGTCTCCGAGGGCTTCATCTGGGAACAGGACTTCAGGCAGATGAAGGACGTCGTGAGCGCGTCCCTGCGGGTCAACGTGCCCGTGTACTTCATCGATACCCGGGGCCTCAAGGCCCTTCCCGACTTCATGACCGCGGAGTTTCCGTCGAAATTCGACGTCCAGGATACGGTCGCCGTGCTGGCCGACACGGCCCGGGAAGCGGAGGGCTCCGAGGCGGTGGCCCTCGACACCGGGGGCTTCGTCATCAAGAACACCAACGATCTCGAGAGCGGCATCCTCCGCGTCTCCAACGAGTCGCAGGTCTACTACCTGCTGGGGTACACCCCGGGCAGCTCTCCCCGCGACGGGAAGTTCCGCAAGATCGAGGTGAGGCTCAACCCTCTCAAGGCGAAGGGCCTCAAGGTCCGCGCCCGTCGCGGCTACTACGCACCGTCGGACGTCGCCGGCCCGCGCAGGAAGTCGCCGGTGGATCCCGACGTCGTTCGGGCCCTGGACTCGCCCTTCGAGAAGAGGGAGGTGCCGCTCCGGGTGACCGCCTTCGCCTTCGACGAGGCCTTCGCGCAGCAGTGCAACGTGATCATCGCGGCGGACATCGAGATACGCGACCTGGCGTTCCACGAGGAGGAGGGGCGCTCCAAGGACAGCGTGGCGTTCGTCGTCGAGGCCCAGCGGCGCGAGAGCGGCGAGGTCTTCAAGTTCGACGAGCAGATCGACATGGCGATGCTCCCCGAGACGCGGGCGAAGCTTCTCCGCACGGGCTACATGGTGTCCCACGATCTCGTGCTCCCCTCCGGCAGCTACCAGGTCAAGGTCGTGGTGCGGGACCTCGGCAACGGCCGGCTGGGCTCCGTGTTCCACGACTTCGAGGTGCCCGACCAGTCGGCCTTCCGCATCACGTCCCCCATCCTCTCGGACACGGTGGACACGAAGGAGGTTGCCGGGCAGAAGGTGCCTCGGCCGGTGCTCCAGGTGGGGCGGCGCTTCACGCCGCAGTCGACCCTGTACGTGCAGTACAGCGTTCTGGGCGCGACCCAGGGCGCGGCCTCCCACCTGCCCCAGGTTTCCGCCGGGTACGAGATCCGCCGCTCCGACGGATCGGTCCTGAAGTCCGCGCCCGAGACCCGCATGAACCCCACCTCACTCGGAGCCCTCATCCGCTTCCACGGGATCTCCCTCGGCACCGCCCAGCCGGGCCAGTACGAGCTGATCCTGACGGTGAGGGACGAGATCACGGGCAAGACCCTGGAGAGTCGCCAGCCGTTCACCGTCGTCGGCTGAGACGGTCGGCCCTCCGGGCCGGGAGCCTACTTCTTGAGGGCGGCGATCATCGCCTTGGCCGATGCGACGTTCCGAGCGTCGGCCCGGGCCATTCCCAGGTATCTCTCCATCCGGCTGATGGCCTCGGCCTTCTGGTTCGCGGCCACCGCCAGCGTACCGAGTTGGTACTGCACCTCCGCGTTCGTCGGGTCGAGGCTCTCGGCCTTCAGGAGGGTCTCCTTCGCCTCGGCCATCCTGCCGGTGTCGGCGTACATCACCCCCAGGCCGAACTGGAGCCGGGCGTTGTCAGGGGCGGTCTCCACGGCCTTCGCCGCCTCCAAAACGGCCTCGTCGCGGCTCCCCTTCTCGAAGAGCACGACGCTCAACGCGCTGAGTGCTTCCGTGAAGTCGGGCTTCAGCTCGACAGCCTTGCGGAACGCCGCCTCCGCCCGCGCCATGTCCTTCTTTCGGGCGTATGCGAGACCCAGGTTGTGCTGGAGCTGGGGCAGGTTGGGCACTTTCACGGCCACCGCCTCATAGCCGGCGATGGCTTCGTCGAGTCGCCCGGCCTTCAGTGCGGCACCGGCCTTCTCCAGATCGGCGGCCAGGGCCCCCGCCACCTCCGCCGGGGTCGGAGCGGGGGCGACCGGCGCGGCCCCAGGGTCGGGACCGGGCGCCGCTCCGGCGGTTGGGCTGGCGGGCACCGCCACCTCGGCGGGCTTCTTCACGCCGATCCTGAACACGGGCGCCTTTTCGGTGGCCCCAAGGTCGCGGATCGCGAAGCTCTTGAAGGTCGCTTCACCCAGGCCTTCCTTGCTCACGGTCACGTCGTAGCTCCCCGCGTAGACGTTGACGTAGACGAACTTGCCCTTCTTGTCGGTCTTGGTGTGGTATCTCTGGATGACGTGGCCCTTGTAGTCGAGGAGCACCTTCGCGTCCACGATCGGGTTGCCGTCGTTGTCGAGGACGAAACCCTCGGCGGTGGTGGTGCCCTGGGCAAAGGCGGACGCCGACAGAGCCATCCACGCCGCGAAGCCCACCCAGATCCTCGTCATCTTCATTCGAGCCCTCTCCGCTCCGCCCGCCGCGTCAGTCGTCGGACGAGCCTCCTCCGCCATCCTGCGTCTTCTCGAGGGCCGTCGGTGGAGTCACCTCGGTCCCGGGTCCGTCGATGGTGAAACGGGTCTTCCCCTGGACGGTCGCGCCCCCCTGCTTCAGGAGGACCCGCACCTCGTAGAGCCCCGAGGCGAGCCCCTCCGTAGGGAGCTTCGCCAGGTAGGGGATCCGCCCCGAGGCGTCCGCCGGCGGCAGCTCGAGGAGCGACTGGACCACCTGCTGGCCGTCCCGCACGAGCTCCACCAGCAGCTCGGGACGCGGCTCCGGGCGGCGTGCATAGGCCACGAGGAAGAGCGAGAGGGGTTCGTTCCCCTTGAGGTGCGCGTCGGTCACGAAGGGCACCAGACGGCTCTCCCCGACGCGGAACGGGTCTTCGGAGGCGAACGCACCCTTCGGCACCGCCTCAGTGCGCTTCACGACAGCTACGTCGGAAAGGCTCACCAGCGTAACGGACGGCGCCACGACCAGGGGGGTGCGTCGAACGCTCTGCCTCTTCCCGAGCTGGTCCACGACCGCCGTCTCGAGCGTGTAGCGCCCCGGCGCGACCCGGAAGGAGCGCGCGAAGACCGCGCTGCCTTGCTTCAGGGCGTCCCGGTGCTGGCGCGGGAGGAAGACCGGCGAGTCGTCGCTGAACCTCTCGATCACCGCCCCCGATGCGTCCTTCAAGACCGTGATGATGGAGAAGTGGGCCCGATCGAGAGCACCCCGGTCGTCGGGTTCGAACTGGATGCCGGCGAGGGGGACCTCCAGCACCGCGGTGTAGCGCAGGGCGGCCGCCTCCGGCCCGAACCGGAAGACCCGGTCCCGGACCGGAAAATCCTCCGGGGCGGGTACCGCGCGCAGCGCGCGCAGCAGGTCCACCTCGTAGGCGAAGCGGGCGGAGCCTTCCTCCGGGGGAACGGCGAAGTACCCGCTGCGGGTCTGCACGGTGATGCCGGGCCGGCTCACCCGGACCTCGAGATGGCGGAACTTCCCGTCGTAGTCCTTCCGCACGGGCACGTAGGCGACCTCATAGTACCCGCGCAGATCGCCCACGGCCCGCTCGATCCCCTTGCGCACGTCGTTGCTGTTGGCGATGAGCAGTCCGCCCGTCCCGACGGCCAGATCGCCGAGGGCCCCCTGGGTGTCCATGCGGAGGGCGGCGAGGGCGTTTTCGCTGACCTTCACCTGCTCCTTCGTCACGGGACCCGCGCCGCCGCTCGTCATCTCGCGCTGGTGAGCGAGCTGCACCTCGCCCAGGGTGTCCCCTGTGGCTTCGAGGGGCCGCGTCCCGCTGAGCCCCCGAGTATCGACCGCGTAGACGCTGACGTTGGCCCGATTCGCCTCGCTGATCGCGCCGAGAAGCACGTGTTCGAGCTGGGGCGGCACCTGGAGCCCGTCGGCGAAATAGAGGATGGTCTTGCGCCCGGCCAGGCGCTGCTGCTGCCGAGCGAGGGCGAGGATCGCGAAGAGCGAGGTGTGCCCCTGCTGCTCCCGCTGGAGGCTCTCCGTCAGCCGCAGGGCGTCGATCGCCATGCGCGCCATGTCCGCCTCGCGGCTGAGCTGGGCGACGCTCCCCGGATTCGGGTTCGCGGTGGTCGATTGGACGGCGCTCTGCAGGCGTCGCTGCGCCTCCTCCCCCTCGCGCGCCGCGTCCTGGAGTGATTCGGTGGCCCTCGAGTACTGGGTCGCGAGCTGACCGGTGGCCTCGACGATCGCCTGGTGCAGCTGCTCGCGGTCCGAGGTGAACTGTTGGACGAGCTTCAGGCTCTCCTTGACCTGGAAGACCGACACCACGAGGTCGGGCCGATCGGCCAGCTTCAGGAGGTCGAATCCTGCCTGTCGCGCGAGCTGCCGTCCCTCGGCGCCGAGCTGGTCGAAGACGAGGGTGACCAGGTTGACGTGGCGCGGCGTTGCGGGCGGGACGGGCGCGCTGGACGGCTTGCCTGTGGACCGGGCCTCCTCCTCCGCGGGGGACGGCTCCTTGTCCTCCACTCCTGATAGCCGAAACGAGACGACCTCCTGGGGGACGCGATCCTCGAAGACCTGGACCTCGCCGGGCTGCAGGTCCCGCACGGTCCGACCCTTCTTGTCCCTGACCACGACGTCGAGGACCACGACGTCGGTGCCGACACGGAATTCGGTGGGGCGCTCCTCCGCAGGGCGGGGTTCTTCCGGATGAGTCTGCTGGGCCGGCGCGGAGCCCACGCAAGCCCACACGCCGATCGCCGCAGCAGCCAATCGGGGGCCCTTCCGCAGGGAACTCACGAGGACCCGAGCACTGGATCGGATGAAGAGGGGAGGCACAGAACCTCGGTGCACATTATAGGCCCCATCCCGACAGGCCCCATCCCGCAACGTACGGGCCAAAAACGAAGCGGGCGCTGCCTCGGAAGGCAGCGCCCGCTCCAACTCACGCTATGGTTCTAGAACATGAACCGCAGTGCGAGCTGTACGATGCGCCGGCCGAACTTGTTGTCCTCGGGGAGCTTCCCGAAGTTCGGATCCGGCACCCGCACACCGTTCACGAACCGGAGCGTCAGGTTCGTCCCGGTGTCGGGATACGAGATGGGGTGGTTGAGCACGTTGTACGCCGAAACCCGGAGCTGCAGCTTCTTGTCGCCGCCCATCTTGAAGTTCTTGAAGAGCGACAAGTCGTTGTTGAAGTACGCCTGGGCTTTCATGTAAGGCATCATGTAGCTTCCGTTGGCACCCGGCGAGGGAGCCGCGAAGCACGTCGGGTTGAACATGTAGCCGCTCGGGACGCCGGACGTCGGGTCACAGGTGAGCACGGGCTGCGCGCTGATCTGCGGCGATCCGGTGATGAGCGCGTTCGTGATGGGAACGCCTCCGGCCAACGTGCCCTGCATGTTGAAGTTCACACTGCCGGACGCCGCCGGCAAAGGCGAGCCGCTGACGTAGCTCGTGATGCCGGCCACCTGCCAGCCTCCCAGGATCACCTCGCCCAGCCCCCCGCCCGTCGGGCCGGGGAGCATCCAGCTATAGGACGCCGTTCCCACGTGGGTCCGGTCGTAGCTCAAGATGCCGTAGGCGGACGAGCGGGTGTCCAGGACGTATTCCGACCCCGGAACGGGACCACCCCCGCCTGTGCCCCCCGTGTTGCCGAGGACGCCAAGCGCCTTCGAGAAGGTGTAGGACAGGGTGAAGTTGAAGTTGCCCCGCTGGCGGGCGAGCAGTGCCTGCAAGCCGTTGTAGTTCTGGAACGAGCTGTGGCGGTACACGTTGAGGTCGCCGTAGGCCGAAAGTGGGCGATAGGCGCTGGCGTTGCCGTTCGGGTTGCTCAGCATCGCGTTGAGGGGAACCGCGTTGTAGTTGGCCACATCGAAGTTCATCAGATCCTTGCTGGAGTTCCCGACGTAGCCCACCTCGATGTTCATGGCCCAGGGGAGCTTCTGGTTGAGGGTGAGGCTCCACGAGTAGGTCTTCGGCTGCTTGTTGTCGTTGATGTCGAGGCCCGCGCCGCCGAATCCCACGTTGCCGGCGCCGGTGGCGCCGAGGGCGTCGAGGGCCCTCAGCGTCGTGCCGGCATTCGAGCTGGTGCCGAAGCTCTTCACGCCGGCGCCGAAGTCGATGCCCTGGTCATAGGGCTGCTGGGCGTCATGGGAGTAGTACATACCCGCGCCGCCGCGGATGACGGTCGCGCCCGTGCCCTTGAGGTCCCAGGCAAAGCCGACGCGAGGCTGGAAGAAGGTCCCGGCCTGGACTCCGGACAGCGGGACGCTGGCGTCGAGCGCGGTGTAGGTGATGCCGGGGAACTGGGTACCCGGTGCCGCCGAGTCGTAGCGGGCCTGATCGAAGACCACGACACCCCTCCCCTCGCGGTCCTCCCACGGGTTCAGCTTCGACAGGCGGGCACCATAGTTGAGGGTGAGGTTCGGCTTCACCTTCCAGGTGTCCTGCGCGTAGAACTCGAAGCGGTTCCAGGCGATGTTGTGGAGAACGTTCTGGGTCTGCTCGTTGTAGGAGTTGACGCGCCCCAGGAGCAGGTCGGCGAAGGTGTTCCCGGTGCTGTTGCCCCCGGCAATGTTCTCACTGATGTTGCCATTGCTGTTGCCGTTGCCGGGCTGATCGTTCGTGATCCGCTCGAAGTACAGGCCGAACTTGGCGGCGTGACTCCCCCAGACCTTGGTGACGTTCTCGGCGAAGTTGAACTGCCACTTCTTGGCGAAGAGAATCGGATCGAACCCGCCGGGATTGAAGTACATCGGCCCGCCGCCGCCCATGTCCGCGGACGGGATCTGGTCGTTGCTCTGGCCGAAGAGGCCCTGATACGGGTAGCCCAGAGCCTGCCGTGAGACCTTCGAGCGGTCGTCGATCTGGTTGGGGAAGTTGATGTACGTGGTGCCGAAGATCGTCTCGCTGGTCAGCGTCGGGTCGAAGACGTGGGTCAAGCTGACCGTGCCCGAGTCGGACCTGTTGGGGGCCGACAGGGTGGAAGGATAAGGCACCTGGCGCTCGCCGTTCCGCCACCAGAGGCCGATGACCCAGGGCTGCGTTTCCCGCTGGTAGTTGTAGCGCACGAACATCTTCGTGTTGTCGGAGATGTTGAAGTCCACGCGGGTCAGGAACTGCCTGTTGGGCTGGTCGACCAGCAGGTTGTCGACGTAGTTGTAGCCGCCCGTGGCCGCCGGGTCCGCGTTGGGCATCGGGAACACGTTGAGAAGAGCCTTGCCCCCGGGGTCCTGGAGGCCCGACGGGACGATTCCACCGGGGAAGCCTCTCGGGGCCGTGTTGACGAAGTTCCCGCTGCCGACGGCCGCAGAGTTGCTGAAGTCCCCGTTGCGCATCGCGGCGGTGGGAACCCAGGACTTGACGAAGCCGGTGTCGAGGGTCTGCTTGTAGTACTCGAATCCCGCGAAGAAGAAGATCTTGTCCTGGATGATCGGACCGGACAAGGTGCCGCCGGGATAGACGAACTTGTTCTGCGTGCGGTCCTTGTTCACCTTGTTCGCGAACCAATCGTTGGAGTTCAGGTGGTAGTCGCGGTAGTAGGTGAAGAGGGAGCCGTGGAACTGGCGGCCGCCCTGCTTGGTGACCACCTGCATGGCGTTCGGTCCCTTGGCGTACTCTGCGGAGAAGCTCGAGGACAGGACCTTGAACTCCTGGACCATCTCTGTGTTCGGGTTGACGGAGGTGGCGCAGTTGCAACCGGGGTCGGCCCCGGGGGCGCCGTCCAGTGTGATGTCGAGGGACCCGAGGCGGGTGCCGTTGGCCGAGTAGTTGCCGATGGCGCTCTGGTTGTTGCCGCCGCCGCCCGAGTACTCGCCGTTGCCGTTGATCCCGATGACCTCGCCCGTGAAGCCGGGACGGTTCTGGAGGCCGACGGTGTTCGGGGTCATCCCCGGCAGGATGCGGACCAGCTCGGCCGAGCTCGAGGACACGATCGGGATGTTCTCGATCTGCTCGGAGCCGAGGGTGGCGCTTCTCTCTCCGGAGTTCAGTGGGGTGAGCGCGACCTCGGCCTGGACCGTGACGGTCTCGGCCATGGTGCTCACCTCGAGCTTGATCTGCCGGAAAGCACGGGAGTCACCCGCGTGGAGTGCCACGCCCTTGACCTCGTAGCTCTTGAAACCCTGAAGGCTGACCGTCAGGGTGTAGGTCTGGGCCGGCACGGACGCGAAGTTGAAGAACCCGTCCGAGTTCGTCACGCTGCGCCGCACGTCGCCCGAGCCTTCGTTCTTCAGGACGACGTCCGCGCCGGGGACGACGGCCCCCGAACTGTCCACGACGCTACCGCTGAGCTCGGCGGTGATGCGCTGCGCCTCGGTCGGAACAGGCGCGAGCGACACCGCGAGAACGGCCAGAGCCCCAAAGAGGCTCCTCGTCCACCGCGCTTGGGAGATGCTACTCATGGTCTCCTTCCCCGGTCGTGACATGGACGGACTGAGATGCCCCCGCTCCGCCCACATCCGATTCGTAAGAATTATTAACCGGAACTCTAGAAGTAATGATCGAAGCTGTCAAGGGGAAAGAGCCCACAACTCTCTGTCAACATTAGAAATATCTGATACCGCTTTCATGGAATCCACCAAGATTTTGGAATGGCGCGTCCGTTTTGGGGTCGGATATGGGATCCTCGCTGGCATGCAGATTGCTGAGCAGTCGGTTGGTGTGGTTTGTCATCGTGCGGCGATGCCTGAGACAATGGGGTCGGTGAGCGAGGCGGGCAGGCGATGATTGGGGCGGCACGGAGCGCGGTGACGATCCGGGACATCGCCGAGAAGGCGGGCGTTTCGACGAGCACCGTCTCGCGCGTCCTGAACGGAACGATCCCCGTAGCCCCGTCTAAGCGCCGCGCCGTCATGACGGCCGTCCAAACGCTCCACTACCGCCCCAACCTGGTCGCCCAGGGGCTGGCTCGCGGGCGGTCCCGAGCCGTCGGGGTGTTGACGCAGGAGATCTCGAACCTCTTCTACAGCAAGATCCTCGGGGGGATCGAGCATGCGCTTCGAGGCACGGGCTACTATCCCGTGTTCGTGAGCGGGGGAAGCCCGGACGACAGCGCATGGGCCCTCGATCTCTTCCTCTCCTATCCGGTGGACGCGCTGGCCTTCGTGGGGGGATGGACGCCGGAGGAGGAGCTCGCCCGCGTCGCGGGACACATTCCGGTCGTGGCCATCGGGCGCACCATCGCGGGGTTCGAGGAGCGCTGCGTGCACGTGGCCAACGAGGAGGGGGCCTACAGCGCCACCCGCTACCTCATCGAGCTGGGCCACCGCCGCATCGTCCACGTCACGGGCCTTTCGTGGCACTGCGACGCGATCGACCGCCGGAAGGGATACGAGCGCGCCCTTGTCGACGAGGGAATCGGCGTGGACCCGCGCCTGATCGTGGCCGGAGACTTCGAGGAGGAGTCGGGGCTCGCCGCAGTCAACGGGCTTCTCGACGAGGGAGTGGATTTCACGGCCATCTTCGCGAGCAACGATCAGATGGCCTGCGGCGCCGGTCTTGCGCTCCTCAGGCGGAAGCTGTCGGTTCCCGGAGACATTTCCATCGTCGGCTTCGACGACGAGCCGACCTCGGCCTATACCTGGCCCCCCTTGACCACCGTCCGCCAGCCCACGATGGAGATGGGGAGCGCGGCGGTTCAGGCGCTCTTGGAGGACCTGAACGGCCGCCCCTTCTCCCTGCAGCGCTTCCAGACCGAGCTGGTGATTCGCGAGTCCGCGGCCCCCCCAGCCCGCCGCCGCGCCGCCCTGAGGTAAGACCCCCTGCTCCAGCTACCAGTTCCCGTATCGGATCTACGACATATTGAATGACGTTGTTTGCCTGAAGGCTACGCTTTCTGCGACGCGTACTGCCGGCGCCGCTCGGCCAGCTCGTCGGTCATCTCGATCTCGGTGCGCTTGTCGATGGCGTAGAAGAACATGCAGACGGCGCAGATCGCGAAGGTCACGGCCGGGAAGACGCTCATCGTGAGGCGGATGCCGTCGAGCGCCGTGGCGCCCTGCGCCACGTTCGGGACGTAGCCGTAGAGTGTCAGCACGTAGCCGGTGATCGCGCCGCCGAAGCCGAGGCCCGCCTTCAGGGCGAAGACGATCGCGGCGAACACGATCGCCGTGGCGCGCCGCCCCGTCTTCCACTCCGAGAAGTCCGCGACGTCGGCCATCATCGCCCACAGCAGCGGGATCGTGAAGCCGTAGGCGAACTGCCGCAGGATCTCGCTGACGAACATCGCCGTCACCGCCGTGGCCGGCAGGACGGCGAACACCGAGGTGAGCAGCGCGGTCACGGCCAGGCCCACCATGAAGACGTTGCGCTTGCCGAAGCGGACGGCCAGCGCCTTGGAGAAGAAGATGGCGATGATCGTCGCCAGCGTGCCGAGCACGTTGAAGACACTGAAGCCGACGCTCACCAGTTGGCCTTCGTCGGCCGGGCGCCATCCCGAACGAGCCGAGCAGGCCCGCGAGGCTCGCCTTGTCGACGTAGTAGTTGAAGTAGTAGGGGACGACGCTGCCGCGCATCGAGAGCGTGATGAACAGCACCAGGGTCAGGACGAACATCGCCAGCCAGGGACCGTTCTTCGTCAGGTCGGCGAAGTGCTGGCTCGACCGAGGCCTTCTGGTGGGGCGGCGGCTGGATGCGCTCGCGCGTGGTCGAGAAGGTGATCAGGAACAGCACCACCGCGAGGGCGGAGAAGATGCCGATCGTCCACTGGTAGCCCTTGGCGTTGTCGCCCTGGCCGAAGTGGTGGACCATCGGCAGCGCCAGCCCCTGGATCACGAGCTGCGCGATCATCGCGCACACGAAGCGGTAGGACGACAGGCTCGTGCGCTCGCCCAGGTCGCCCGTCATCACGCCGCTCAAGGCCGAGTAGGGCAGGTTGTTGGCCGAGTAGACCATCATCAGGACGATGTAGGTGACGTAGGCGTAGACGAGCTTGCCGCCGGCGCCCAGATCGGGGGTCATGAACGTGAGGAAGCCCATGATGCCGAAGGGGACCGCCGTCCACAGCACCCACGGGCGGAACTTGCCCCAGCGAGTGTTCGTGCGGTCGGCGACGACGCCCATCAGCGGGTCGAAGATGGCGTCCCAGAAGCGCACCACCACGAGCAGCGTCCCCGCCGCCGCCGCGGTGATGCCGAACGTGTCGGTGTAGAACGCCAGCTGGAACATCACCATCGTCTGGAAGATGAAGTTCGCCGCGGTGTCGCCGAGGCCGTAGCCGACCTTTTCGACCACCGACAGCCGCTGCTCCGCGTCGCCTCGTCGTCGTCACCGTGTCAGCCACAGGTCGTCCTCCTCCGTGTCACACGCAGCCCATGCAGATCATCGACGGTCGGCACGGCCGCCTGGCGGCTCCGTCCGGAACGGGTAGGCGCCCGGCGTGCGCGGCTCCCCTTCGCGCCAGCCGAGCAGCCGGCGAACCTCCGCCGGCAGGTCGCCGGCAGGCAGCGAGCCCCGGCAGGAGCCGGGCCAGCTCGTAGCGGCGCAGCTCGGGGCTCTTGAAGAGCGCGCCGGCGTAGTCCGTGAACGCGGAGCCGTGGGCCTCGAGACCCGACTCCTTCTGCAGCTCGTCGAGGGAGGCGAGCTCCCTCTGGCAGCTCTCGCCCGCGAGCGGGCCCCAGACGACGAGCGGCCCCGCGGCGCCCTTGCGCACGTAGACGTTCCCGTCGAGCTCCCGCACCTGCGGCCGGGTGAGGCGCTCGCAGAGCGCCTGCGGCTGCTCGAAGCGCAGCAGCGGCTTGCGGAACGACTCGCTCGCGACCAGCAGGTTCGCGACGAATGCGTGGCCTTCGCGCTGGTCGACGTCCGGGCCGGTCTTCGGATGCCAGCCGAAGTGGTCGTCCACGGCGCTGCGCTCGTTGCGCTCGAACGAGGCCACGGTGTCGACGAAGGTGTTGTGGTACGCGCGCACGTTCGAGCTGTTGAGCACGCGGAGGCCCTTGTCGCAGCCCACGAACACGTTGCCCGCGACGATGGCGCCCTTCGAGATCTCGAAGAAGAACCCGTCGAGTGCGCCCTCGACCCAGTTGTCCACGAAGACGGCGTCCGTGTTGCCGACGTCGTACCAGATCCCGTTCGAGTGCGGGTTGTCGATCACCAGGTTGTCGCGGCACGTGACGCGGTGGGACTGGTTGAAGATCTTCACCGCGGCCGGGTAGTAGCCCGTGAGCTCCTCGACGTTGTTCCGCCGGAAGACGTTCCGCTCGAGCAGCACGTCCGAGGAGCCGATCACGTAGACGCCCTCGGTGCTGGTGTCGCTGAAGAGCGAGTTGCGGATCGTGAGCCCGTCCCCCCGGAAGTAGCCGGCCACCCGCGAGCAGAACGAGATCGTCACGTTCTCGAGGGTCGTGCCGGTGACCTCCTTGCCGTACGTCGCGGGATCGGCGGGACCGAGCGGCTCGTCGGTGGGCTCCTCCGTCGGGCCGAAGCTGCGCTTGCCCTCGATCTCGAGGGCGCGCCACGCGTACTGGGTGAACGTGATGCCGCGGATCACGGGCCCCTTGCGGTCGGACAGCTTGCCGTGGACCGGTCCGCTCGTCCGCACGAGCGCGCCGTCGAAGGCGGTGATCTCGACCAGCCGGTTCGTCGGGTCGGTTCCGATGTAGACCTGCCCTTTGTCGTAGTCGACGAAGTAGGAGTGCGCGTCCAACTCCCCTTCCCAGCCGGCCGACTTCAGCATCTCGCCGTCGACGAAGACCATGTCGTTGTTGAAGCGGTGGAGCGGCGTCCGCATCCCCTCGCGGTCGCGCTGCCACCAGCCGAGTGGGGCCGCCGGGAACAGGGTCTTCCACGACGTGCGCCAGACGTTGTTGCGCAGCGCCTTCCAATCGGTCGCGACCCGCGTGCCCTTGAGCACGGGGTGCTCGTCGGCGTAGGGCTGCAGCGTGATTCCCTGGTTGAGTCGCAGACCCCCGGTGCGGTAGGTGCCGCCGCGCAGCACGATGGCGTCGCCCGTCACCACGCGCTCGATCGCCGACTCGAGCGTCGTCGGCTCCGCGAGCGACGTCCCCGCGCGCCTCCGCACGCGCCGTCCGGCGCCACGTAGTAGACGTGGGCGGCCTTCGCCGGGACGGTGTAGCTCTGCGGGACCGGGCCGTATGGCCCACCCGTCGGCTGGGCGGCTGCGGGCAGGGCGGCGAGCAGAGAGCAGCGCCAGCACGATCAGGCCGCCGGAGAATGCCTGGGACGCAGGGCTCCGCTCTCTGCGCATGGTGGGCTCCTCCGCTCGCGCCGATCGCGAGGCGAACGGTACCACGGCAGCGCTGCGCATTTGGCCCGATCTGGGACATACTCGCCCGCGGCGAGTCACGCCTACCTCTGGAGACCCGACATGCCCCACCCCTACCAGGACCCCGACCGATCGCCCGAGGAGCGCGCGGGCGATCTCCTCTCGCGCATGTCGCTCGAGGAGAAGGCGGCTCAGATGCACGCGCTGTGGCTGATCCTCTCCGAGGACGGCGAGCACCGCCCTCGCCAGGACGACTTCACCGGCGGAACCAGCCCGGAAGCGGTGAAGAAGGCGCTCGCCCACGGCCTCGGCCAGATCTCCCGCGCGCTCGGCAGCCACGGCGTCGAACCCCGCGCCGGCGTCCGTGCGCTCAACCGGCTGCAGAAGCTCCTGTGCGAGGAGACCCGGCTCGGGATCCCCGCGCTCTCCCACGAGGAGTGCCTGGTGGGTCTCATGGTGCGCGGGGCGACGATGTTCCCCTCGGCCCTCGCCTACGGTGCCACCTTCGACCCCGACCTCATCGAGCGCGCGGCTCAGGCGATCGGGCGCGAGGCGCGCAGCGTGGGCTGCCACCAGGGGCTCGCCCCCGTCCTCGACGTCTCGCGCGACGTCCGCTGGGGCCGCACCGAGGAGACGTTCGGCGAGGATCCCTACCTCTCGGGCGTCCTCGGCACGCGGTTCGTCCGCGGCCTGCAGGGAGAGAAGCGGGACCTGCTCGCCACCCTCAAGCACTTCGCCGGCCACTCCTGGAGCGAGGGGGCGCGCAACCACGGCCCGGTGCACCTCGGCTGGCGCGAGCTTAACGACGTCTTCCTGCTGCCGTTCGAGATGGCGGTGAAGCAGGCGAACGCCGGCTCCGTGATGCCCGCGTACCACGACATCGACAACGAGTCCTGCCACGCCTCGCGCCACCTGCTGACGGAAGTGCTGCGCGAGGAGTGGGGCTTCGACGGCCTGATCGTGGCCGACTACATCGGCATCAGCCTCCTCTACCAGCACCACAACCTCGCCCGGGACCGCGCGGAGGCCGCCGCCCTGGCCTTTGGCGCCGGGCTCGACATCGAGCTGCCCGCGGACGACTGCACCGCGGACCTCGGCGAGGCGCTCCGCCGCGGCCTCGTCTCCATGGAGACGGTGGACGCGGCCGTGAGACGGATCCTCGTCGAGAAGGTCCGCCTGGGCCTCTTCGAGCGGCCCTACGTGGACGAGGGTGCCATCGAGCTGCAGCCGCCGGGCACGGTCGCACTCGCGCGCGAGGTGGCACGCGAGGCGGTGGTGGTGCTCGAGAACCGGGGCGTGCTGCCCCTCGATCCGCGGTCGGGCCAGCGCATCGCGCTGATCGGCCCCACCGCCGACGATCCGTTGGCGCTCCTCTGCGGCTACAGCTTCCCGGTGCACCTGATCCTGAACGACGCGGGCGAGAGCGCCTCCCAGGTCGTGACGCCGCGGGCCGCGTTCGAGAAGGCGTTCGGCGCCGAGCCGTGTGGCCTACGCGAGAGGCTGTTTCATCATCGAGGAGCGGAAGTACGGCTCCCCGGTCTTCCCCGGCGACGTCGAGAAGAGCACGTCCCTCGACCAGGCCTCGCCTCTCTCGCCGCGGACCGACCTCATCCCCGCCGCGGTGGAGTGCGCACGAGCGGCCGACGTCGCGGTCGTGTGCGTCGGGGACCTGGCCGGCCTGTTCCAGACCGGGACGGTGGGCGAGGGATCCGACGCCGACTCGCTCGATCTCCCCGGCGTGCAGCAGCAGCTCCTCGAGGCGGTGGTCGCCACCGGGAAGCCGGTCGTGGTGGTGCTCACGAGCGGCCGCCCCTACAACCTCGGCGGGCTCGAGGAGAAGGTCGCCGCGTTCGTGATGGCCTTCGCCGGCGGCCAGGAGGGCGGGCCGGCCCTCGTGGACGTGCTGACGGGAGCGGTCGAGCCCTCCGGCCGGCTCACCGTCTCCGTGCCGAAGAACGTCGGCGCCGTTCCCTACTACTACAATCACAAGATGAAGAGCGCCGGCACGCCGATCGCGCGCCACTTCGGCAGCCGCTACCCGTTCGGCCACGGCCTCTCCTACACGACCTTCGAGTTCTCCGATCTCCGGCTCGACGCGGCGGAGGTGGACACCGGCACCGGCACGATCGGCGCGCACTTTACGGTGCGCAACACCGGGTCGCGCGCGGGGGTGGCGGTCCCACAGCTCTACGTGCGGGACGTCCTCGCCACCGTGGTGCGGCCGGTGAAGGAGCTGAAGGCGTTCGGCCGGGTCGCCCTGCGCCCGGGCGAGTCCGCGCGGGTCACGTTCGAGGTGCCGACCGACATGCTCTGCTTCACCGGCCCGAAGGGCCGGCGCATCGTCGAGCCGGGCGAGCTCGAGCTTCAGGTCGGGGCCTCCAGCGCGGACGTCCGGCTGCGCGCCACGGTGACGTTGACCGGAACCGTTCGCGAGCTCGGCGGGCAGTGGCGGATGGAGAGCCGCTGCACGGTCGAGCGCTGAAGCGGAGGGCGCTCAGCCGACGAACTTGTAGCCGAGCCCGTGGAGCGTCAGGATGAACTGCGGGTGGCGCGGGTTGGGCTCCACCTTGCGGCGCAGCCAGGCCACGTGGACGTCGACGGTCCTCGTCGAGGGCATGGCGTCGTAGCCCCACACGCCGTCCAGCAGCTCGTCACGGCTGAGCGTCGCTCCACGGTGCTCGATGAAGAACTTGAGGAGCTGGAATTCCTTCGCCGAGAGCCCGACCGGGTGGCCGTCCCGCTCCACCTCGGCGCGCCGGAAGTCGACGTGGACGGACCCGAAGCGGTAGCGCTCCGCGGGTCGCCCTTGGGCCGGTGCGGCCGCGCGGAGACGCACCTCCACCCGCGCCAGCAGCTCCGCCATCTCGAAGGGCTTGACCAGGTAGTCGTCGGCCCCGAGCTTCAGCCCCACCACACGATCCACGACCTGGCCCCGCGCGGTCAGCATCAGCACGGGCGTGGCGACGCCCTTCCGCCGCAGGTCGCGGCAGACGTCGAAGCCGTTCTTGCGCGGGAGCATCACGTCGAGGATCACGAGGTCGAAGTCCTCCGACGTGGCCCGGCTCAAGCCTTCCTCTCCGTCCGCGGCGGTCTCGACCGAGTACCCCTCGCTGTCCAGCCGATCGGTCAGGCTGAGGCGGAGGCCGGGTTCGTCTTCAACGAGCAGAATGCGGGACGCCATCGACCCTCTCTTCCAGCGCCGCCAGCTCGAGCCCTTCCGGGGCGGCCGGCAGCACGATGCTGAACGTACTGCCGCTTCCCAGGTCGCTCTGGGCGCGGACCGCGCCGCCGTGGGCTTCGACGACCCGCTTCACGAGGCTCAGGCCGAGGCCGAAGCCGTGCTCCTGCCCTTCCTGGGCCGCGCGGCCACGGTAGAAGGGCTCGAAGACCCGGGAGAGCTCCGCGGACGGTATGCCGTCGTCCGTGGTCTTCGACGGAGATGCGGACGGCGGGCTGCCCGTTCATCGACGCGGCTTCGGCGCGGACGCCGATCCACCGGCCGGCGGCCGCGTACTTCATCGCGTTCTCCAGCAGGTTCACGACCACGCGCCGGAGGGCGCCGCCATCGCCGCGCAGGTCCGGAAGGCCGGGCGCCACGGTGGATTCGATCCCGACGCCCAGCTCCGCCGCCCTCGCGGACGCCGCGGCGACGGCCTCCTCGAGGAGTCCCTGGACCGAGAGGGCCTGGAAGTGATACATGGCGCGGCCGGAGTAGGTCCCGGCGAACTCCAGAACGCGCTCGACCATCTCGGCCAGGCGCCGGCCTTCGTCCCGGACCGTGGCGCCGTAGCGGCGGACCTGCTGAGGTGTGGAGACGAGACCGTCGGCCAGGTTCTCGCCGGCCGCGCAGATGACGGCGACCGGCGTGCGCAGCTCGTGGGACACGCCTGCCACGAAATCCATCTGCCGCGCCGCCAGCCGACGCGACCGAGCCGTCGCGGCCACGATCATGGCCATGCTGGCGCCGAGGAGGAGCAGGATGCCGAAGCTGAGGGCGAGGTTCCGTCGACGAGCCTGGGCGACGATCTCGTCGACCGAGCCGAGGCGATGGGTGGCCGTGAGGCGCCACCGCCCGGCGTCGGGACCTCGTCCGCCGCCGAAAGAGGCGGCCCGCCCCGTGGGCCTCGACGCCGCGCCCTTGTCGGGGGGGGCCGGGGGGCGTCGCGAGGGCATCCAGGCCAGGTCCTCCTCGGACATGTCCTCGAAGCGCAGCTCGAGGAGGCCCACGGAGACGTCCTCGGCGCGGGCGATCGTGGCGGGGTCGGAAGCGTAGACGACGCCGCTCGGCTCGTTCCGGCGGGCCACCGTCAGGTTGTAGTCGAGCCCCCCCTCGGCGCCGAAGTGGCGGCGCGCGAGGCTCGGAAGGATCTCGTCTCGGATGCGGTCGCGGTCCAGGACGATGACCGTGATCCCCGCCAGGTGGAACGCGCTCGGGGTGCCCGGGGTTGCCTCGCGGGTCGGCGGGCCCGGCACGGGCGCCGCCGCCAGCAGGGCCGGAAGGTCCTCGAAGATCGGCCCGCGCGGCCCGTCGAGGCGCCCCTGCATCCAGCCCTCGATCCGGCGCTCCACGCCCTCGAGGAGCGGCGTCCACGACGTCGCCTCGAGCTGCGCCTTCTCCGGCTCGAACCGCGAGAGCTGCGTCGCTCCGGAGGCGCTGCGCTCGGCGACCAGGACGTCCGCCACGAGCTTCGGGTTCTCGGATAGCTGCTTCCATCGCGCGTACCGGGACGCGTAGCGCCCGAAGTCCCTCGTCTTCAGGGACTCGGCATCGACCTGCAGCCAGAGGAACGCCCGGGTGATCTCGCGATCGAACTCCCGGGCCAGGCGCTCGGCGCGGGTCCGGGCGCTGCTGTTGAGCCGCGCCTTCTCCGCCTCGCCGACCTCACCGGTCCAGCGATACTGAAGCGTCGCGAGCAGGACCAGGAGCGCGACGAGAGCGGAGGCGCCCGCGAGAAGCAGCCCCCGTTCCTTGAAGGTCGACTGAGACACCGCAATCGAGAATAGCACCCGGGCCTCGCGGAAATGGACCCCCCGGATCAGTTTTTACAGCCTTAACAATCGCGAGGAGGCGCCCCGGCGTCGCCTTCACCCCTCTTCACAACTTCTTTTCGAGGCCTTAATCACCCATGGCGGAGCCTCTGTCAGGATGCCTCAGGTCGTGCGGGCGGGAACAAACACCTCCCCAAGGGCTGCTCGCGGCGATTTCCGCCGTGAGACTCCCGCCCGCCACGACCGTCCAATCTCCTGGCGATCATTGCCCCGGAGCGGCGCGGGTTCGGCGGGAGTCGTGGATTTCGAGAGAGGTGTCCTGTGAGGAACTGTCGACTGGCCTTCGTGGGCCTCGTGGCGCTCGCCGCTCCGGCGGGATCGACCTTCGCGCAAGATCCGGCCGTTACGGTCACTGCGCCCGCGGTCACGGCTCCCGCGGTCACCGCCCCCGCCGAGATGCCGCAGCTCGTCGGGCGATGGAAGCTCAACCCCGACAAGAGCGACGACGCGCGGGCCAAGATGCGCGAGGCGATGGCCGCACCGCCGCGGCAGTCGGCGGTGACGGCGACCTCAGGCGGGAGCGGTAGGCGGGAGCGGAGGCGGCTACGGCGGCGGTCACTCGGGGGGCGGCCACATGGGTGGCGGCGGAATGGGCGGCGGTGGCCACATGGGCGGCGGCATGGGTGGAGGCCATCGGTCCGGGGGCTACGGCGGCAGCGGCGGGGCCCAGCCCTCCGACGACAAGCGCGCCGCCATGCGCGCCACCATGGACGACATCCTCGAGCCGGGCGACGTCCTGACCATCACGCAGAAGGACCCCGACGTCACGGTCACCGTCCGACGACGGCCGCGTCCGTCACTACTTCGCCGACGGCCGCAAGGTCAAGGGGAAGGACGGCGCTCCGGAACAGACGACCAGGTGGGACGGGGGCAAGCTCGACGTGATGTCGAGGATCGACTGCGGGCCGACGATCCACGAGACCTACACGCTGGACGCCGACGGCAAGGCACTGCAGCTCACGGCGCGCATCCTCATGCCGAGCTCGGACACGCCGGTGATCGTCCATCGGCAGTACGATCTGGCCCCGGCCGAATAGCCCGGGCCGTGCGGCGCGGCGTCAGTGGCGTCCGCGTCGGCCGGCCATGTCGCCGGCCACGGCCAGGACGAGGATCACACCCTTGATGATCGGCTGCCAGAAGGCCTCGGTGTTCATGAGGCTCATCCCGTTGTCGAGAGACGCCATCACGAGCGCCCCCAGGAGCGCCCCCCAGATCGTCCCCTGGCCGCCGAGGAGCGACGTCCCGCCGATGACGGCGGCGGCGATCGCGTCGAGCTCCATCGTGCGGCCGGCGTCGGCGCTCGCGGAGCCGACGCGCGCGGTCAGGACGATCCCGGCGGCCCCGCACATGAGCCCCATGAGGGTGAAGACGCCCACGATGTGGCGCTCGATGCTGATCCCCGAGTAGAAGGCCGCCTCGCGGTTTCCGCCGATGGCGTAGAGGTGGCGGCCGAAGGGCGTGTGGTGGGCCATGATCGAGAAGATCGTGGCCAGCACCAGCACGAGGAGCACCGGGAAGGGCACGCCCTCGTAGGCGTTCATGACGGCGGTGAAGACGATCGCCAGAGCGAGCCAGCCCCGGCCAGCGAAGCCGCTCGCCGGGACGGGCGCGGAACGCCGTCACCACGAACGCGGCGGCCACGAGGCCGGCGGCCGCCCAGCCGAGGGGCTTCGGCACGTAGGACTGGCCCACGAAGAGGTACACGGGCGACGGCGAGATCGCGACGCCTCCGGTCGCTCCCGAGGAGCGCGCCCTGGAAGATCAGCATGCCGCCGAGGGTCACGATGAACGGCGGAATCCCGAGTCGCGCCACGAGGGCCCCCTGGAGGAACCCCAGGACGGCGCCCAGGGCGAGGGCCGCGGCGAACGCGGCCCAGAGCGGCCACGCCTTGTTGACGAAGACGAAGGCCGAGATGGCCCCCAGGAGCCCCGCGAGCGCGCCCACCGAGAGGTCGATCTGCCCGGCGACGATCACGAGGACCATGCCGATGGCCAGAATCGACGTCACCGACATCTGGCGCGCGAGGAGGGAGAGGTTGCGGGGCGACAGGAAGCTCCCGCCGGTGGTGCTCGCGAAGACGACCCAGATCGACGAGGAGGGCGCCCACCATGGTGAGAGCCCGCCAGGGAATCCTGAGCTTCGCGGTGGTCTCGCTGCCCATCGCTCTCCTTCAGACCTTCATGGTCGCCGCGGCCATCACGCGCTCCGGCGTGGCGGCGGCGCCGTCGAGGATCGCCGTCTCGCGCCCCTGGTTCAGGACCACGACGCGGTGGCTCAGGCCCAGGAGCTCGGGAAGATCCGACGACACGAGGACGACGCCGAGGCCCTCGCGGCCGCGAGCTCGGCTGATGAGGTGGTAGATCTCCTGCTTCGCGCCGACGTCGATGCCCCGCGTGGGCTCGTCGAGGAAGAGGACGCGCGGCTCCGCCATCAGCCACTTCCCCAGCACGACCTTCTGCTGGTTGCCGCCGGAGAGCTGCGAGAGCAGCGTCCGCAGGCCCGGGGCCTTGACCCGGAGCGCGTCGAACTGCGTCCGAGAGGCCGTCTCCCGGGCGCGGTGATCCAGCAGGCCGTGGCGCACGAAGCGGCGGAGCGTCGCCAGGGTCAGGTTGTCGAAGATGGGCGCGTCGAGGACGAGGCCGTAGCGCTTGCGGTCCTCGCTGACGAGGGCGAGGCCGGCCGCGATGGCCTCGGCGGGCGTCGCGAAGGGGCCGCGGTGCGCCGCCGCCCGACAGGGTCAGCCGGCCGGAGACGCGGCTCCGCGCCGCCCCGAAGAGGGAGCTCAGCGAGGGCCGTGCGCCCCGCTCCCATGAGGCCGGCGATCCCCAGCGACCTCGCGCTCGCGGACCTCGAAGCGAGACGTCCTTCACCACGAAGCGGCCGGGGTTGGCCGGATCCTCGACGGACCAGCCCTCCACCTTGAGGAGCGGGGCGCCGTGCTCGCCGGGTCGGCGGGGGTAGAGGTCCTTCACCTCGCGGCCGACCATCAGGGAGATGACGCGGTCCCTGGACATCTCCGCGGCGGCCGCCCGTTCCCACCGAGCGGCCGTCCCGCAGGACCGTGATCCGATCGGCGATCTCGAACACCTCCTCGAGGCGATGGCTGATGTAGATCGACGACACGCCGCGGGAGCGAAGCTCCGAGAGGAAGCTCATGAGCCGGCGCGCGTCGGCTTCCGTGAGCGCGGCCGTGGGCTCGTCGAGGATCAGGATCTCGGCCTTCTTCGCGAGCGCCTTCGCGATCTCCACCATCTGCTGCTGGCCGATCCCCAGCTCCTTCACGGGCTGCGAAACGTCGACGTCGAGGCCCACGAGGTCCAGGGCGCGACGCGCCTCGCTCCGGACCACGTCCCACTGGATGAGGCCGCGCCGCACGGGCTCGCGGCCGAGCATGAGGTTCTCGGCCACCGAGAGCTCCGGCACGAGGGCCAGCTCCTGGGCGATGAGGGCGATGCCGTGCTCCTCGGCGTCGCGCAGGCTGCGGAAGCTGCAGCGCGCGGCCCCGAAGGCGGATCTCGCCGCCGTAGCTGCCGGCGGGGTAGACGCCCGCGAGAGCACCTTGATGAGGGTGCTCTTGCCCGCTCCGTTCTCGCCGCAGAGGGCGTGGATCTCGCCGCGGCCGAGGTCGAAGGAGACGCCGTCCAGGGCGCGGACGCCCGGGAACTCCTTGGTGATCGAACGGAGCTCGAGGAGCGGCTCTACAGCTTCGGCCACTGGTCCTTCGGCACGTCCTTGTAGACGTCCTCGAACCGGGTGCCATCCGTCCTTGAGGACCGCCTCGACGAGGTTGTCCTTGTCGACCTGCGACGGTGGGAAGGAGGACGCTGGGCACGTCCTTCTTGCCGTTGTTCATGGGCCGGGTCGGATCAGCGATGCGGATGCTTCCGGGCCATCTCCACGGCGAGCTCCGCCGCCTTGGCCGCGAGCTTCTTCACGGGCTTGTAGACGGTCATGCTCTGGGTTCCCGCCACGATCCGCTGGCACGCCGCGAGATCGGCGTCCTGGCCCGAGACGATGACCTTGCCCGTGAGCTTCTGCTCGCCCAGGGCCTGGATCGCGCCCCCCGCGGTGCCGTCGTTCGATACGAGAACGGCGTCCACGGCTTGTTGTTCCGGGTGAGGGCGTTCTCCATGATCTTCAGGGCCTCGACGGGCTGCCAGTCCTTGGCCCACTGGTCCGCCACGATCTTGATGTCGCCCCTGTCGACGTAGGGCTTCAGCACCTTCATCTGCCCGTCGCGAACCAGGAGCGCGTTGTTGTCGGTCGGGGCGCCGCCGATGAGGACGTAGTTCCCCTTGGGGGCGTGCTTCACGAGGTAGTCGGCCTGCTGCTCGCCGACCTTGAGCGGATCGAAGGAGACGTAGAGGTCGACGTCGGAGTCGAGGATCAGCCGGTCGTAGGCCATGACCGGCACCCCGGCCTTGTGGGCCGAGTCCACGATCGTGGCCGCGGTCTTGGCGTTGTTGGGCACCACCACCAGGACGTCGACGCCCTGTGTGAGCAGGTTCTCGCGCCTGGGAGTTCTGCACGTTCGCGTCGTTGTTGGCCGACTGGACCAGGACCTTGGCGCCGAGCTTCTCGCGCTCGAGCCACGAACACGTCGCGGTCGCGCTGCCACCGCTCTTCCTTCAGGGTGTCGAGGGAGAGGCCGATGGTGAGCTTCTTCTCGCCGCTTGCGCCTGTCGCCGCATCGGGGGCCTTCTGCGAGGAGCATGAGGCGGCGAACGCCGTCGAAACCAGGGCTACGACGATGCGGGAGCGCATGGACCTTGCCTTTCTCGGGTTCCTTTGTGGCGGCGGCGAGAGTAGCGTGTCGGGGCGGAACCGTCAATTCCGCCGTGCTCTCCGGGTGCGCGCCGGCCGAAGCCTTCCTCCGCCATCCCCAGGACGGCGCGGAAGCGGCCCGGTCAGGCGCGCGGCCGAGCCTCGGCCAATACCGAACTGACTCGCAGCCCCGGGACACGCGAGAAGTGCCTCAGGTTGCCCGTCACGAGCTCGAGGTCATGGAGGAGTGCCGTCGCGGCGATCTGAACGAAACGCTCCCTTGTGCCGCTCGCCTACGACCACCGAGCTGGTGAACTGCTCCTCTCGCGGGACGGCCGTGAGCCACCGCACGTAGCCGGATGCGGGCCGAGGCTTCAGCAGCTCGGAGATCGCGTCCGTGTCGAACAGGTAGGCCAGGGAATCAGCGGCCGAGCCTCGGCGCGCGTCGCGTCTTCGACCGCCGCGACGCGGTGAGGACCCGGGCCAGCTCTTCCGAGCCGCGCCAACCACCCACGAGGCTCGCCAGGCCGGCTCCCGGGCCGGCGGAACGAAGACGTTCGAGCTGTTGGAGCCGATCGGCCCGAACCAGCGCCACGACCGCCTTGCCGTGGCGGGTGATCACGACAGGATCGCCAGCCTCTGCCTTCCGCATGCACTCCGCGAACTCCGCCTTCGCCTTCGCTGTCGACACCGTGGTCGCCACTCGATCCTCCCCAGATAAGGTCATATTGACGATACTGACGCCACCGCGCCCGGTCAGCGAGCGAATGGCCGGCGAGGCGGTGTTCCCTATCCGACGAGGCCCTTGCCTTCCACGATGCGGACGTAGCGGTCCACCGGAACGCCCTCGAGGCGCTCGACCCGCGTGCTGGGGCCCGGCCACTTGATCTCGATCCAGTCGACCGCCGTCGCGGGTCCGATGCCGAGCACCTCGCGCGGGTCGTGGGAGGACAGGTAGCTGCCGCCCGACGTCTTGAGACGGCTCCGCTTGACGCCGCCGAAGGACCAGGTGATCAGCGCGCCCGATCGCGTCGCGGTTGCACGTGGTCCCCTCGAGCCGCAGGCCCACCCAGTGGTTCCCCTTCCCCGCGTTGTTCTTGAGGAGCAGGGGCGCTCCGCCGTTGTTGCCCGATCAGCACGTCGATGCGCCCGTCGTTGTCGAAGTCGCCGATGGCCAGGCCTCGCGCCGGGAAGGCCTTGGCGAAGACGGGCCCCGCGTCCTTGCTGACGTTCTTGAGCGTCTTGCCGTCGTTGTGGAAGAGGAGCAGCGGCTCCTTGTAGTGGACCTGGCCGCCGTAGTCGTCGACCATGTCGTCGGGGTGGCCGTTGGCGAGGAACAGGTCCGACGTTCCCGTCCAGGTCGTAGTCGAAGAACTTGAGCCCCCAGCCGCTCAGCAGGCGCGTGGCGTCGGCCACGCCGTGGACGTGGGCGGTGTCGGTGAAGGACTCGTCCCCGTTGTTCTTGTAGAGCGCGAACATCTCCTGGTCGACGTTGGCGACGAACAGGTCCTGGAGGCCGTCGCCGTCGACGTCGTCGGCGTCGACCCCCATCCCCGAGCGCGGCTGGCCGTTGGCGCTGAAGCCGACCTCCGAGGCGAGGCCGATCTCCTCCCACTTCCCGCCGCCGCGGTTCATGAAGAGGAAGTTCTGCACGGTGTCGTTGGCCACGAAGAGGTCCATGCGGCCGTCGTTGTTCACGTCGGTGGCGACGACCCCGAGGGCCTTGCCCATCGCCTTGGCGATGTCGGTCCCCTTGCGCGACCTCGGTGAAGGTGCCGTCGCCGTTGTTGTGGAAGAGCAGGCTCGGCGGTGGGCTTGAAGATCCGCGGGATGCAGTAGAAGCGCCGCCCCAGCTTGTTGTCGCCGCAGACGACGTTCTTCCCCTTGCCGAACTCCACGAAGCTGCAGAGAAACAGGTCCAGCCGCCCGTCGTTGTCGTAGTCGAACCAGACGGCGCTCGTGGTCCAGCCCGGCGCCGCCACCCCGGCCTTGTCGGTGACGTCGGTGAAGGTGCCGTTCCCGTTGTTGTGGTAGAGGATGCACCGGCCGTAGGCCGTCACGAGCATGTCGGGGTAGCCGTCGTTGTCGTAGTCCCCCACGGCGACGCCCATGCCGAACGTGCCGCCGCGCGACGCCGGCCTTCTCGGTGACGTCGGTGAACGTCCCGTCGCGGTTGTTCTTGTAGAGGGCGTTCCGCAGGGGCGCCGTCGGGCTGCCAGAAGTCGCAGACCCCGCTGTTGACCATGTAGATGTCCATCCAGCCGTCGTTGTCGTAGTCCAGGAACGCGACGCCCGGGCCCATGGTCTCGGGGAGGTACCGGTTCGGCGGACATGGCGTTCTCGTGGGTCCAGACGAGACCCGTCGCCGAGGCCGGGAGCGCCTCGAAGACAGGCGGAGGTTCGGCGGCCCCCCAGGAGGTGCGCGGCACGAGAAGTCCGGCGCTCGTGGCGGCGAGGCCGCCCAGGAACGTGCGGCGGGAGAATCGGCGCGCAAGTCGTGATCGGGTCATGGGGTTCTAGAGGTCGCCTCCGAGAGGGCGGAATCTTAGCATCATCGTCCGCGGCGGATCGGGAGCCGATCCTTGACGCCTCGTGGTGCCGTCGATAGAATCCGCCGACTCTCACCGGACTCTTCCCCCACATCCAGGAGGCTGCCGCAATGCATCTCCACACCATCGATATCGCCATCATCGTGACGTACCTCGTCTCGATGATCGTCATCGGCTTCCTGGTGTCGCGGCGCGCGTCCAAGAACATGGCCTCGTACTTCCTCGGCGGGCACACGATGCCGTGGTATGTGCTGGGCATCTCCGACGCTTCGGCGATGTTCGACCTCACCGGAACGATGTGGCTCGTCTACAACCTCTTCGTCTACGGCTTGAAGGGCGCCTGGCTGCCGTGGGTCTGGCCGACCTTCAACCAGGTCTTCCTGATGGTCTTCCTGTCGCGGTGGGTGCGCCGGTCGAACGTCCTGACGGGAGCCGAATGGATGTCGACCCGCTTCGGCCACGGCAAGGGTGCCGAGCTTTGCCGCATCATCATCGTGATCTTCGCTCTCGTGTCGGTCACGGCGTTCCTGGGGTATGCGTTCCAGGGGATCGGCAAGTTCTCGAAGGTCTTCCTGCCCTGGGACCTCTCCCCGAACACCTATGCCGCCATCATCATCGCCATCACGGCCGTCTACGTGATCATGGGCGGGATGATCAGCGTGGTCCTGACCGACGTCTCCCAGTTCGTCATCCTGACCCTCTCGTGCCTCGTCATCACCTACATCGCCATGACGAACGTGTCGGCGGAGACGCTCGCGAGCATGGTTCCGGCGGGATGGGGAGACCTGTTCTTCGGCTGGAAGCTGAACCTCGATTGGTCGCAGCACCTCCCGGTCCTCAACAACAACATCGCGAAGGACGGCTACTCGATCTTCGGCCTCTTCTTCAGCGGCATGGTGGCCAAGGGGATCCTGGTCAGCCTGGCGGGCCCCGCGCCCAACTACGACATGCAGCGAATCCTCGCCTCGAAGACCCCGCGCGAGGCGTCGTACATGAACGGGATCGTGTCGTTCTGCCTGATCCCGCGATGGCTGATGATCACCAGCATGACGGTGATCGGCATCGTCTACCTGGCTCCGCAGTTCAAGGCCAGCCAGGGCGAGGTCGACTTCGAGATGATCCTGCCCTACGTCATCAACAACTTCCTTCCCACGGGCCTCGTGGGATTCCTCCTCGCCGGCCTCTTGGCCGCCTTCATGGCCAACCTGAGCGCGACGCTCAACGCCGGAGCCGCCTACCTCACCAACGACATCTACAAGCGATACATCAAGCCCGACGCTTCCCATCGACAGCAGATGCTCATGAGCTACGCGAGCCCCGTGATCATCCTGGCGTTCGGGATGACCCTGGGCCTCATGCTGTCGTCCATCAACCAGATCACCCAGTGGATCGTCAACGGCCTCTGGGGCGGCTACACGGCCGCGAACCTGCTGAAGTGGTACTGGTACCGGCTGAACGGATACGGGTACTTCTGGGGGATGCTCACGGGGATCGCGTCGGCCATGGCGACGCCCTTTCTCTTCCCCAACGTGCATCCCCTTTGGGGATTCCCCTTCATCCTGGTCGTTTCCGTCCTGGGCAGCGTCATCGGCAGCCTCGCGACGAAACCCGAGGACGACGGCACCCTGGAGAAGTTCTATCGCCAGGTTCGGCCGTGGGGCTTCTGGGGCCCCGTCATCGCCAACATCCGCAAGACCGACCCCGCGTTCCAACCCAACGCGGAGTTCGGTCGCGACATGTTGAACGTCGCGGTCGCCATCCCCTGCCAGTTCATGCTCGTGACGGCGCCCATCTACTTCGTCCTCAAGAACTGGACGGGGCTGTTCGCCTCACTGGCCATCTTCGTGGTGACGGCCGCATTCCTGAAGAAGAGCTGGTTCGACAAGATCGAGGCGTGACGATCTCGAGGCTCAGGCGACGCGCAGCGCCTTCTGGACCGCTTCCGGAGCGCGGGCGACGATGCTACGACGCATCGGCCGCCGACAGCCCGTCGAAGGAGGGGCGAAGGGCGGGGTAGAGGGCGCGGTACTCGCGGTAGAGATCGGCGTAGACGCGACCCGCCTCGGCATCGGGCGCGTCGCGGCCCGTGATCGTGATCGTCGCCTCGCAGGCCGAGGGAACGTCGGACCACGCCCCGCCCCCGACACCGGCCAGGAGCGCGGCGCCGAACGCCGCGCCCTCGGTGCTGTTGACCGTGACGAGCTCCACACCCAGCACGCTGGCCACGATCTTGCGCCAGAGGGGGCTCTTGGCACCGCCGCCCGCCACGCGGACCTGATCCACCGCGGCGAGGCCGGCGCCGGCGAGAAGGGCGAAGCAGTCCTGCATGCTGAACGCCACGCCCTCGAGCACCGCCCGCGTGAGGTGGGCACGGCGATGGCGCACCGTCAGGCCCACGAAGGCGCCGCGCGCCAACGGGTCGGGGTACGGGGTGCGCTCACCGGAGAGGTACGGGAGGAAGAGCAGTCCCCCGCTTCCCGCGGGCGCCGAAGCCGCCTCGGTCACGAGGGCCTCGAAGCTCTCGGCGCCGGCCAGGGTGTCGCGATACCACTGAAGGCTGCCGGCGGCCGCCAGGGTCACTCCCATGAAGTGCCACGTCCCCGGAACCGCGTGGCAGAAGGCGTGGAGGCGCCCCTCGGGTTCGACGAGGGGCGCAGGCGTCGCGGCGAAGACGACTCCCGATGTCCCGAGGGTCAGCGCGACGACCCCGGGCTTCACCGCTCCGGCGCCGACCGCGCCCGCGGCCTGGTCCCCGCCGCCGGCCACGACCGGCGTGCCCGCCCGAAGGCCCGTCTCCTGGGCCGCGACGGCGCTGACCGTGCCCGTGACCTCGGGCCCCTCGAACGTGGGCGGGAGCCATTCGGCCGGGATGTCGAGCTTCGCGAGGACCTCGCTGCGACCATTGCCGCGACGCCAGGTCGAAGAGGATCGTCCCCGACCCGTCGGCCTTGTCCATGGCGGCGACGTCGGTCAGCCGGAGCCGGACGTAGTCCTTCGGCAACAGCACCAGGCGCGCCTTCGCGTAGACGGCCGGCTCGTGGTTGCGCACCCAGAGGATCTTCGGCGCCGTGAAGCCGGTCAGGGCGTCATTGCCTGTCGTCTGGATCAGGTGCTTTCGCCCGACACGCTCACGGATCTCATCGCACTCCTTCGCGGTGCGCTGGTCGTTCCACAGGATCGCGGGGCGCAGGACCTGGCGTTGTCCGCCCCGAGCAGGACGAGGCCGTGCATCTGTCCCGTGAGGCCCACCGCCGCGACGTCTGCGCCGGAGGCCTTCGCGTCGGCGAGGGCCCGGCGGATGCTCTTGGCCGTTCCGGCCCACCACGCGTGGGGATCCTGCTCCGACCAGAGGGGCTTCGGCGTCTGCACCGTGAGGGGAGTCGTGGCGCTCGCGGCCACGGCTCCCTTCTCGTCGATCAGCAGCGCCTTGGCGCCGGTGGTCGAGACGTCGATGCCGAGAAAGAACCGACGCGCCATGGCCACTCCTCAGAAGCGCCGGCAGACACCCATGCCGACGAAGAAATCCGGGGCGATGGCGGAGAGGGCCACGCCGATCGACACGTCGAGCTGCGTGCGGCCGTGCACGATCCAAGTGTATCCGTTGTCCATCTTCTGGGCGGGCCGCTGGCCGCTCGCCAGGTTGGCCCCGTACTCGAGAAAAGTCGCGAGGTGCTTGCCGAGGCTCCGCCCCAGGGAAACCGAGGGAGACGTGAAGGTCTCGTGCAGAAACCGGAACCGGTGCAGGCTCACCGTCGCCCCGAGGGACCACTCCGGGGACAGCGAGCGGCTCCAGGCCGCGGCGACCTCGGGATCGACACGATCCTCCGTCTCGTCCGGCCCGCCGGTGGGGAGATAGACGGTGCCTCGAAGCGAGAAGTCGCTACCGCCGGCGGCGACGTGCCCCTTCAGGCCGAGGGCCATGTCGGTCCAGCCGGACGTCACGGACCCCCCTCTGCGGAGACGCACCCAGTCGGGAGCCACCGCCCGCACCTCGACGTCCTTGAGGATGCCGACCCTGGCCAGGGCCTGGGGCAGGTCGATGGTCTCGCTGCCTGGCTGAAGGCGAGTCCACGCGGCGCCGGTCTCGATCTGGACGTGGCCCCTCTCGACCGCCGAGGCGCTCTCGCCAAACCCGGGTCGGTCGGCCACGAGATCCGAGTCGTCGGCGGCAAGCGATCCCGCGATCCCAAGCAATCCGACTCCGAGGATCGCTGCGGCAGAACTCATCGATGTCACTCTGCGAGGCCCCAGGGAGACGCAGTTGGCGATCTTCAGGACGTCTTCCGGCTACGAACGTCCGGCTAATACTACTGCGCCCGGCGAGTGGGAGGCCAGCTGTCTGGGCACGCTGTACTCGCGCAGCCCCGGCGCTCGGCCACGAGGAGACGGGGGGCACGGGGGCGCTCGGGTGCCGGGTCATTTGCGCGCGCCCTGCGCGATCCGATTGACGGTCTTCGCTGTGAATGCTACTGTGTAGATGGCAATCTACACGTAGGTATCCATGGCTCTCAACATCCGAAATCCCGAGGCCGAGCGCCTGGCGGCAGCACTCGCCCGGTTGGCGGGGGAGACCAAGACGGAGGCGGTCACCCGGGCGCTCCGCGACCGCCTGACGCGGCTTCGGCGTGAGCGGGCAGGGCGCCGCATGGCAGACGAACTCGATGAGATCGCGCGACATTGCGCGGGACTGAAGGTAAAGGACCCCCGGAGCCCCGAGGAGATCCTGGGGTACGACGGCCACGGGCTGCCTCGCTGATGGTCATCGATACCTCCGCCCTCGTGGCCATCCTCCTGGACGAGCCGGAGCGCCGAGGCTACAACGAGTCGATCGAGGCGGCCGACTCCAGGGTGATATCCGTGGCCACCTTCGTCGAGGTTTCGATCGTCCTTGATGCGCGCTACGGAGCCGAGGGCCTGAGCGCCCTCGACCGGTTCATCGAACGAGCCGAGATCGAGCTGGCCCCGGTCGACCTGGAGCAGGCTCGCGTAGCTCGAGACGCGTTCAGCCGCTTCGGCAAGGGACGCCACGCGGCCGCGCTCAACTTCGGAGACTGTTTCTCGTACGCACTCGCCCGAGTTCTCGGCGATACGTTGCTCTTCAAGGGCACCGACTTCTCACGGACGGACATTCGACCCTCGTCCCGAGCCTGACCTGCAAGGCGCGGCCCACAACGACGATGCCGAGCGCTTGCACCGACTTGCGCCGGCCGCGGCGAGGCCGGTGAGAGCCGCCGCCGCGCCCAGCAGGAGACCGACAAGTCGTCGCGAAGTCGGGCTCAGCGAACGCCGAGGATGACCTCGACCGTGAGCTGGTCGAGCCGCTCGTAGCCGAGGCCGCGGGCGCCCAGGGCCTTGCGGTCGAAGGTGAACGCCTTCAGCGCGTCGGCCGTCGCCTTGCTGTACCCGTTCACCGCGGGAACGCCGGGCGTGTGGGCCGTCCGACAGGTCCTTCACGAGCGCCTGGATCTCCTTGTCCTCGTTCCAGCGCCGGGCCTTCTCCTTGTAGATGAGGTAGCTCCGCATGCTGCCGCGGGCGAAGTCCTTGACCCCGTCGACGTCCTCGGTGCGGTACGCGTGGGAGTCGAAGTGGCGGCTGCCCGGCGTAGCCGACGTCCTCGAGGAACTTCACCATGAAGAAGCAGGACTTCAGGCTGTGGGAGCCGAAGCGCAGGTCCTGGTCGTAGCGGCCGAAGGCCTGGTCGTTCAGGTCGATGTGGAAGAGCTTCTTCGCGTCCCAGGCCTGGGCGATCGCGTGCATGAAGTTGAGCCCCGACATGTGCTCGTGGGCGACCTCGGGGTTCACGCCGACCATCTCCTTGTGGTCGAGGGTCTCGATGAAGCCGAGGATCGAGCCGGTGGTCGGCAGGTAGATGTCGTGGCGCGGCTCGTTGGGCTTGGCTTCGAGCGCGAAGACGAGGTCGTACTTCTGGTCCTTCACGTAGTGGGTGAGGAAGTTGAACGCCGTCGCGGTAGCGCTTGCAGGGCCTCGAGCGGGTTCTTGCTGGCGTCGGTCTCGACGCCCTCGCGGCCGCCCCAGAACACGTAGACCTTGGCGCCGAACTCGACGCCGAGGTCGATGGCCCGCATCGTCTTCTGCAGGGCGTAGGCGCGCACCCGCGGGGTCGTTCGAGGTGAACGCCGCCGTCCTTGAACGCCGGATCGCTGAAGAGGTTCGTGGTCGCCATCGGGACCTTGAGGCCGGTCTCGGCCAGGGCCTTCTTGAAGTCGCGCGACGATCGCGGTCGCGCTCGGCCGGCGTCGCGTCGATCGGGACGAGGTCGTTGTCGTGGAAGTTGACGCCGTAGGCGCCGACCTCGGCGAGCAGGTGGACGAGCTGCACCGGGCGTCAGCACGGGGCGCACGGGCTCGCCGAACGGATCGCGGCCGGGGTTGCCGACGGTCCACAGGCCGAAGGTGAACTTGTGCTCGGGTCGGGGCTGGTAGACGTCGGACATGGTCTCTCCTTGATCGCGGGTCGCGGCGCCGCCCTGAATTCGGGGGGTCAAGATACGCCGGGGCCTACCGACGGTCAAGCTGGGCGGTAGCCGCCAGCTCGGCATCGACGGCGTTCGTGGCGATGACCTGTTTCAGGTAGAGGGCGCTGTCCTTGAGGGTGCGCTTCTGGGTGTCGTAGTCGACTCGGACGATGCCGAAGCGCTGCGTATAGCCTCTCTCCCATTCGAAGTTGTCCAGGAAGGACCAGACGAAATACCCCGCCAGCGGGACGCCGGCGGCGATCGCGGCGAGGGCCGCCTCGAAGTGGCCACGCAGGTAGGAGACGCGCCGCTCGTCGTGAACGCGGCCGTCCGGAGAGACGGTGTCGATGAACGCAGCGCCGTTCTCGGTGACGAACATGCGGGCCGGACGGTACTCGAAGTAGATCCGGCAGAGCAGGCGATGGAACTCCTCGGGACAGACCTCCCAGCCCATGGTCGTCCGCTCGGCCTCCGGGGCCAGGGAAACGCTGGGCGGAGCGTTCTCCTCCTCGGGAACCGCGGTGTTACGGGCCACCTTGCGGGTGTAGTAGTTGACGCCCAGGAAGTCGAGGGGCTCGCCGATCGCCTCGAGGTCCCCGGGGCGCACCCACGGGGGCTCCGCGGAAGGAAGGCGGTGGTCGTGGACGTAGTCCGCCACGATGTCTCCGGGATAGCCGCGGCCGAACACGGGATCCAGGAACCAGCGGTTGAAGGAGCCGTCGCTCTGGCGGGCGGCGTCACGGTCGGCCGCGCTCGGGGAGGCGGGAACCGCGGGCTCGAAGTTCAGCGTGATCCCCACGGCGGCGCCGGGGCTGTTGCGGCGAAGGACCGGCACCGCTCGCCCGTGGGAGAGAAGGACGTGATGGGCCACCGCCAGGGCCGTGGGCCAGTCCTGCAACCCCGGCGCGTGCTTGCCGATCGCGTGGCTCAAGATGCTGATGCACCAGGGCTCGTTGTGGGTGATCCAGTTCTTGACCCTGTCTCCCAGCCGGCGGCTCACGACGTCGGCGTATTCCACGAACGCGTCGGCGGTGTTGCGCTCGGCCCATCCCCCGAGGTCCTGAAGAGCCTGCGGAAGGTCCCAGTGGAAGAGGGTGGCGTAGGGCTCGATTCCCAGCCCCAGCAGCTCGTCCACCAGGCGGCTGTAGAAGTCGAGACCCGCCGCGTTGGCGGAGCCTTGCCCCTGGGGGATGACGCGGGGCCACGAGATCGAGAAGCGGTAGGCGTGGAGCCCCAGGTCCTTCATGAGGGCGATGTCGTCGCGCCAGCGGCGATAGTGGTCGCACGCCGTCTCGCCCGACGAGGCGTCGTCGATCTTCCCGGGCGTGGAACAGAAGCGATCCCAGATCGACTCGCCGCGGCCGTCGGCGCGCACAGACCCTTCGATCTGGTACGCCGAGGTGGCGCTCCCCCACACGAACCCGTCCGGGAACCGAAGCGCCATCCGTCCTCCTTGGAAAGAACGCGGGATGATAGCGGTAAACGCTCGGCGGGGCCAGCCTCAGGACGCGGTGGCCGGCCCTCCCAGGATGGCGTCGATCCGCTTCAGCTCCTCGTGGCTGAAGGCGAGGCGGTCCAGGGCTCGAACGCCGTCCTCGAGCTGCTGCAGGCTGCTCACGGCCGTCAGGACGCTGGTCACCTCCGGCAGCCGCAGGCACCAGGCGAAGGCCATCTGGGCGAGCGTCTGTCCGCGGTCGCTCGCGACCTCGGCGAGACGCCGCACACGATCCACCGTGGCGGCGTCGGCGTCGGGGATCCGCCAGGGCATGACGTCCTGCCCCGCCCGCGAGCCCGTGGGGACGCCACCCAGGTATTTCCCGCTCAGGAGCCCCTGGGCCAGGGGCGAGAAGACGATGACCCCGAGCCCGAGCTCGCGGGTGACGGGGAGGAGGTCGGCCTCGATCGTGCGCTCGAGGAGATGGTACTTGGGCTGGTGGATCACGATCGGCGCCCAGCCGTTCCTCCGGCAGATCTCGACCGCCTCGCGGGTCTGGGCGCCGCTGTAGCTGCTGATGCCGGCGTAGAGCGCCTTGCCGTGCTCGACCAGGGTGTTGAGCGCGCCGAGCGTCTCCTCGAGAGGCGTGTCGGGATCGAAGCGGTGGGAGTAGAAGATGTCCACGTAGTCGAGGCCCAGGCGCTTCAGGGACTGGTCGCAGCTCGCGATCAGGTACTTGCGGCTCCCCCACTCGCCGTAGGGGCCGGGCCACATGAGATACCCGGCCTTGGTCGAGACGACGATCTCGTCCCGCGGCAGGTCCCGCAGGATCTTCCCGCCTTCGACCTCGCCGTTCCCCGGCGTGCGGCCGTAGTTGTTGGCGAAGTCGAAGTGCGTGATCCCGAGATCGAAGGCGCGGAAGAAGACGTCTCGCGCCACACCCGGAGCCTCGTAGCCCCCCACCGTCTGCCACCCCCCGAGGGACAGGGCCGGCAGCTTGAGCCCCCACCGACCGCACCGGTTGTACCGCATCGTGTCGTAGCCGCTCGATCCAGGCATGGCCGGGCTCCTCCCGGCGCGGATCATAACGCGGGACTCCTGGCGTTCCGACACGAAACGGGGAGAATGGCCCCAGGAAAGTTCTCCTCGCCCGTCGATCGGGCCGCTTCGTGTTCGTCGTCGGTATGAGGAAGACGGAATCGGCCATTCTCAGAGGAGGCCGCCGATGACGACACCGAACCGCAAGACCGTATGGACGGGCCGGGTGATCTCGGTCCTGGCGACGCCGCTGTTCCTGTTCAGCGCCTACATCAAGCTGAAGGGCGGGCCCGAGCTGGCGCAGGGGTTCGCGCATCTGGGGCTGCCGGACTCGATGGCCGTGCCTCTCGGGATCCTCGAGATCTCGTGCGTCGCGATCTACTTGATCCCGCGGACGTCGGTGCTCGGCGCGGTCCTCCTGTCCGGCTATCTGGGAGGAGCGATCTGCACCCACTGGCGGGTCGGTGACCCGTTCTACGTCCACGTGGTTCTCGGGCTGCTGGTGTGGCTCGGCCTGTACCTTCGCGAGGATCGGCTGAAGGCGCTCCTCCCGCTGAGAACGCCCTGATCCCGAGGGCCCGGCGGGTTGTCGATCCCGGCGGTCCTCGTTCGTCGTCAAGGTGGAGCCGGGAATTCCGGCCCGAAAGGAGACAATGAAGATGCGGTTCATGGTGATCGTGAAGGCCGACAAGAATTCGGAGGCAGGCGTGCTCCCGGACGAGAAGCTCTTCACCGAGATGGGCCAGTTCAACGAGGAGCTCGCGAAGGCGGGCGTTCTCCTCGCCGGCGAAGGGCTCCATCCCAGCTCGAAGGGCGCCCGGGTCCGTTTCTCGGGGGACAAGCGGACCGTGGTCGACGGGCCCTTCAGCGAGACCAAGGAGCTGATCGCCGGCTTCTGGCTCTGGCAGGTGAAGTCGAGGGAAGAGGCGATCGAATGGGTGAAGCGCTGCCCCAACCCCATGAAGGGGGACTCGGAGATCGAGATCCGCCAGGTGTTCGAGCCGGAAGACTTCGGCGCCGAGCTCACACCCGAGCGGCGGGAGAAGCAAGAGCGTCTGCGCGCGCAGGGAGTGGCGCTGATGGGGCAGGCGACCGGCGAGAAGCGTTGATGCGACTCCCGACCGTCGCCCCGCAGCGAGGGACGCCTTGGCCTTGATCTGACCGAGCGAAGGTGGTCTGATTCGTGGCCGATCCATGAAGAAGACCAGCACCGCCCTGTCCCTCGCGGTCCTCGTCGCCACCGCATGTGCGCCGAAGTCCGAGCACGCCAAGCCGAGGGTGGCCCTGGTCATGAAGTCGCTCGCGAACGAGTTCTTCAAGACCATGGAGGACGGGGCTCGAGAGCACCAGAAGGCCCACGCCGGGGAGTACGACCTTGTCGCCGCCGGGATCAAGGACGAGCAGGACGTCGGACAGCAGATCCGCCTCGTGGAACAGCAGATCGCCGATGGCGCCGCCGCCATCGTCCTGGCCCCGGCGGATTCGAAGGGCCTCGCACCCGTGTGCCAGAAGGCCCTCGCCGCGGGAATCGTCGTCGTCAACATCGACAACAGGCTCGACGCGGCGGTACTGGCCGAGAGGAAGATCGCGATCCCTTTCGTCGGCCCCGACAACCGGGCGGGCGCCCGCAAGGTCGGGGAACGGCTGGCGAGCCGCCTCAAGGCCGGCGACACGGTCGGCATCGTGGAAGGCATACCCGACCGCGTTCAACGCCGTCGAGCGCAAGCGCGGCTTCGAGGACGCGATGGGCGCGGCGGGGATCGTCGTGAGGTCCTCGCAGTCGGCGAGCTGGGAAACGGCCAAGGCCAACCAGGTCGCGGCCGCGATGATCAGCGAAACGCCGTCCCTCAAGGCGCTCCTCTGCGCCAACGACAGCATGGCCCTCGGGGCCGTGGCCGCACTGAAGGCGGCCGGCCGCGACGACGTGCTCGTGGCGGGCTTCGACAACATCTCGGCGGTGCGCGAGCTGGTGAAGGCGGGGCGGGTCCTCGCCACCGCCGACCAGCACGGCGATCGCCTCGCCGTGTTCGGGATCGAATACGCCCTCGAGGCGTTGCGCACCCACGCGCCGACGGCGGATCGCGAGACACCGGTGGACCTCGTGACCGCCGAGTCGCTGCCGTAGCCTTCGATGGCACCGCCACTGTTCCGTGCCGCGGGACTCTCGAAGGCCTACGGCGCGCCCGTCCTCCGCGACGTCTCGATCGACCTCAGCCGGGGCGAGGTCCACGCCCTCGTAGGCGAGAACGGCGCGGGCAAGAGCACGTTGGCCCGGATCATTGCCGGCCTCGCGCGACCCGATGCCGGAGCCATGAGCCTCGGCGGAGTCCCCTACGCTCCGCGCTCCCGATCGGAGGGCCAGCGGGCCGGCGTCGCCATGGTCACCCAGGAGCTCGGCCTCCTTCCCACGCTCACCGTCGGCGAGTCGCTGTTCCTCGACCGCCTCCCCCACCGCCTGGGCGTCATCGATCGCGCCCGGCTGGCCGCCGACACGCGGAGGGCGCTCGAGCGGGTGGGCCTGGGGACGATGGAGGCGACTCGGCCCGTCACGTCGCTCAGCGTCGCCGCGCGCCAGCTCGTCGAGATCGCCGGCGCCCTCGACCGCGCCGCCGACGTGCTGATCCTCGATGAGCCGACCTCGGCCCTCTCGGCCCGCGACGCGGCGGCGCTCTTCGAGCAGGTGGGTCGTCTGCGCGACGAGGGACGGTCGGTCGTCTTCATCTCCCATCGCCTGGCGGAGGTCGAGCGGGTCGCCGATCGGGTCACGGTCCTGAGGGACGGCGCGGTCGTGGCGACGCGAGACGCGTCGACCCTGGCGCGTGACGAGATGGTCCGGATGATGGTCGGCCGAGACGTGGCCGAGAGCCCGCGGCGGCAAGGCGCCCCGTCGACCCGCCGGGCGCTGCGGACGGCGGGCCTGTCCGGGCGCGGGTTCCGGGACGTGAGCCTCGAGGTGCGGCAGGGCGAGATCCTGGGCCTGGCGGGGCTGATGGGAGCGGGCAGGACCGAGCTGTTGCGGGTGCTCTTCGGAGCGGACCGGCCGACGAGCGGCGCGATCTACGTCGGCGATTCGGCAGAAGCCGCGACGATCGCGTCCCCTCGCGAGGCCCTGGCTCGCGGTCTGGCCCTCCTGACCGAGGACCGCAAGGCCGAAGGACTCCTGCTCCCGCTCTCCGTCCGCGCCAACATCACCCTCGCGCGCCTCCGCGACCTTGCGGGCCCCTTCGGCGCCGTGGACCGCGTCCGCGAGAACGAGGTCGCGTCCCGCTTCAGCGGCCTCCTCGGGATCCGCGCGCGCTCGCCGGAACAACCCGTGGACGAGCTGTCGGGAGGGAATCAGCAGAAGGTGCTTCTGGCGCGGTGGCTGCTACAGCGACCCGGCCGTGCTTCTCGTCGACGAACCGACCCGTGGCATCGACGTCGCGAGCCGCGCCGAGATCCACCGTCTCCTGGGAACGCTGGCCGACGGGGGGAAGGCCATCGTCGTCGCGTCGTCGGATCTCGAGGAGCTGCTCGCGCTCTCGGACCGCATCGTCGTCCTGCTCCGCCGGCCGCGTCACCCAGTCCTTCGATCGTGGCGCGTGGACGGCCGATGCCATCATGGCGGCGGCTCTGCGGGGCCACGAGCGGACGGCCACGGCGTGAGCGCGCGGCCGCGGGAGCTCCTCGCCCTGGTGGTCGTCCTCGGGATCCTGGTCGCGGCCTTCGGTTTCGGCACCGGACGCTTCCTCACCCTCGCCACGTTCCGGACCATCGCCAACCAGATGCCGGAGGCGGTCATCGCGGCCGTGGGCCTCACCTTCGTCCTGGTCGTCGCCGGCATCGACCTCTCGGTGGGCTCGGTCCTGGCCCTGAGCAGCGCGGTCCTCGGCGTCGCCCTCGCCCGAGCCGGTGTGGCCCTTCCCCTCGCGATCCTGGCGGCCCTCGCGACCGGTGCGTGCTGCGGGGCCGTGAACGGCCTCCTCGTCGTGCGTATGGCGCGTGCCTTCCTTCATCGCGACCCTCGGGATGCTCGAGATGGCGCGGGGAGCCACCTATCTGGTCACGCGCTCCGAGACCCAGTACCTGGGCGAGCGGGTGGAGCGGCTGGCGGCGGCGGCGGTCCTGGGCCTCTCGCTCCCGTTCCTCGGCGCCGTGGCCCTGGTCGGCAGTGGCCGAGTTCGTCTTGACGCGGACCGTGTTCGGGCGCTACATGGTGGCGATCGGCACCAACGAGGAGGTCGTGCGCCTCGCCGGCATCGATCCCCGCGCCCGTGAAGCTCGCCGTCTTCGTCCTCTCGGGGCTCCTCGCGGCCGCGGCGGGTGTCGTCTACACGTCGCGTCTCGCCTCGGCCGACCCCAACGCCGGGAGTCGGCTTCGAGCTGACGTCGATCGCCGCGGTGGTGGTCGGCGGGACCAGCCTCATGGGAGGACGAGGCTCGGTCGTCGGCTCGTTCCTCGGGGTGCGCGATCATCGCGGTCCTCGGGAGCGGCCTCGCCCAGGCCGGGGCCCAGGAGCCGACGAAGCGCCTGGTGACCGGGGCCGTGATCGTCGCTGCGGTCCTGGCCGATCACCACCGACGAACGCGGCGAGAGAGGACCTCGTGAGACGACCACGTCGTGGTGGTCGGGAGCCTGAACGCCGACCTCGTCGTGCGCGTGGACCGTTTCCCGGGCGCCGGCGAGACCGTGCCCGGGCGCGACTTCGCCGTCTTCCCCGGAGGGCAAGGGCGCCAACCAGGCCTGCGCGGCCGCCCGCCTCGGGGCCCGGGTCGCCATGATCGGCGCGCGTCGGCGAGCGACGCCTACGGGCGAGCTCCTGGCGGCGAGCCTGTCGGGCGCGGGCGTCGACATCGGTGGCGTCCGTCGCCGGACGACGCCGTCGCCCACCGGCGTGGCGATCATCACGATCGACGCGACGGGGCAGAACCAGATCGTCCTCGCCGCCGGGGCCAACGCCACCGTGACGGCCCGAGGAGTTGACCGAGCATCGCGACCTCTTTGCTCAGGCGGCCGTCGTCCTCGTTCAGCTGGAGGTACCGCCTGGAGACGCGTCGAGGCCGCGATGACCCTCGGCCGGGACGCGGGAGCGCGCGTCATCCTCGACCCCGCGCCCGCGCGTCAGCGGCGCCGCGTGCCTGCTCGCCCCTGGCCGACTACGTCACCCCCAACGAGTCAGAGCTGCGCGATCCTCGTCGGCGCGAGCCGGCCGGCTCCGTCCCTCGACGAAGCCGCCCTCCAGGCCCGGCGCCTCCTCTCCCTCGGCGCGCGACGCGTCGTGGCGAAGCTCGGCGAGCGCGGCGCCCTTCGGGTCGGCGCCGAAGGCGCGAGTGGCATGGCCCGGGATTCCCGTCAGCGCCGTCGACACGACGGCCGCGGGAGACGTCTGGAACGGCGCCTTCGCCACGGCCCTGGCCGAGGGGCGATCCGAGGACGAGGCCGGCGGCTTCGCCAACGCGGCCGCGGCGCTCTCCGTGACGCGCCGCGGGGCCCAGCCGGGCATGCCGACCCGCGACGAGGTCGAGGCCTTTCGCTCCACGAAGTCCGACGCGAAGAGGAGCACTCAATGACGACGACGATGACAACGGTGAAGACGGCAATCGCTGCCGGCCGTGACCCTCGCGATCTCGGCCGGAGCTGGAGCCGAGACCCATCGCATCTCCCGCGCGGCCCTCGAGGACAAGATCCGCGGCGGCTGGGCCGGGCCAGATGATCGGCGTCTCCTACGGCGCGCCCACCGAGTTCCGCTCGAACGGGAAGATCATCGAGGGGACCGACACTACTCGACTGGTCCCCGGAGCGGCTCAAGAACGCCATCGACCAGGACGACCTCTACGTCGAGATGACCTTCGCCGAGGTGATGGACACGCGTCGGCCTCGAGGCCACGACCGAGCAGTACGGCGAGATGTTCAAGGACTCGAAGTACGAGCTCTGGCACGCCAACGCCGGCGCGCGGCGCAACCTCGAACCGCGGGATCAAGGCCCCCTGTCGGGCCACCCGAAGTACAACCTCCACGCCAACGACATCGACTTCCAGATCGAGTCGGACTTCATCGGCCTCATGACGCCCGGGCCTGCCCCAGGAGGCGAACAAGTACGCCGACCGCGTGGGCCGCGTGATGAACTAGGGCGACGGCCTCTACGGCGGGATGTTCTTCGGCGGCATGTACGCCGCGGCCTTCTTCGAGAGCGACCCCCGCAAGGTCGTGGAGCGGGGCTCCTGTCGATCCCCGCCGAGAGCGGCTACGCGCAAGGTGATCCGCGACGTCCTCGCCTGGTCCGCGCAGAACCCCGACGACTGGACGAAGACCTGGCAGCTCCTCGAGGACAAGTGGGACAAGGACGACCCCTGTCCCGACGGCGCCCTCGACGCCCTTCAACATCGACGCGCGGCTGAACGGCGCCTACGTCGCCCTGGGCCTGCTCTACGGCGACGGGGACTTCGCCAAGACGCTCGAGGTCTCGACGCGCGTCGGGCCAGGACTCCGACTGCAACCCGTCGAGCGCCGCCGGCATCCTCGGCGTGATCCTCGGCTACGAGAAGATCCCCGAGGTCTGGAAGGCCGGCATCCCCGCGCATCGCCGACACGAAGTTCGAGTACACGCAGTACTCCTTCAACGAGATCGTGACGTCGACCCTGGCCCGCGCGCTGAAGGTCGATCGCGGGCGCCGGCGGGCACGGTGACCGGCGGCCGACGTCGTCGATCCCGGCGCCAGACGCCCCAGGCGCCGCCCCTCGAGCAGTGGGACGCCGGCGTGCCGCTGAAGCGACTCGAGTTCGACGATCCGCGTGGACGTGGAAGGGCGGCTGGAAGGACGGCCGCTTCAAGAACGACTGGTCGCGAGAGCCGCTTCAAGCGAGGCCGCCGGCGCGGGCGACGAGGCGACCCTCGCGCTTCGACGGGACCGGGGATCGCGATCGTGGGACGCTGACGCCAGGAGGGCGGCGCGCCGACGTGTACCTCGACGGCGCAGAAGGCCGGACGAGATCGACGCCTGGATCCCGGAGCGGACGAACGACAACGACTACTGGCACGTCACGGGCCTGGCGACCGGCTCCCACACGCTGCGCCTCGTGGTGACCGCGGACGCCGACTCCCGCTCCAAGGGACACGAGATCCAGATCGAGCGCGCGATCGTGTATGGCCAGCGCTGAGCACCTGAGGGTAGACTCGAAGGACCGATGCGCGCCCTCTCGGTCCCACCACTCGCGCTGGCGGCCGTGGCGATGGCCTCGTGTCTCGTCGAGGCCGGGGCCGCCGAGGCCCCCTCGAAGCTCGACCTCTCGGTCGGATACGTCTTCCTCTGGGTCGAGAACGGAGGGCCCAAGACGCTGCCGCTGGGCCTGGCCGCGGGCATCGGCTTCAACCCCTCGTCGTCTGTCGGCCTCGTCGCCGATGCTGGCGTCAGCTACAACGAGGGCGCCGAGGCCGTGAACGAGGCCGCCCTCCTGGGGGGCCTGCGCTACACGTTCCGCCGGTCCAGTTTCTCCCCGTACGTCGAAGCCCTCGGCGGCGGGGCGCGGCGAAGCGTCACCGCGAGCGCGACGAGGGTGACGGCCTGGGACGGCGCCGTCCAGGCGGGGACGGGCCTTCTCATGCGCCTTCGACCGGGCAGCTACCTCCGCGCCTCCGTGGACTTCCGCAACGTCTTCGGCGAGGGCGCGTCGGCACGACGCGTTCGCTTCCTCGTCGGAGCGACCCTCGGGCTGGGTCGTTCCGGACGGGGGGGGTCGACGGCCGACGCGGCTCCGAGATCGGGCACGCCGGCTCCGCTCGGCCCTCCCGCCCCGAGTCCCGCGACGACGACCCGGGCGCCTTCCCCGACCGCTCCGGTCTCGGAGCCGGCGCCCGAGCCGGCGACGACCCCGACGCCATCGGAGCCGTCGTCCTCTTCCAACATCGTCCAGTTCCCGACGCAGCAACCGACGGCGCCGACGGCCAAGCAGGCGATTCCCCCTCCGACGCCCCCGGCGGCCCCGTCCGGACGGCATCTTCCCGAGGACTTCGCACAGGGGACGCAGCTCCTGCGCAGCGGCCGCTACACCGACGCCTCGAACGCGTTCCAGGCGAGCCTGCGCGCCCGGACAGGCGCGTTCGCTCTTGCGGTCGGCCTTTTCTGCGAAGAGGCCAACGTCGCGCAGCTCGTGAAGAGCAGCGGGGACTCGGAGCCGCTCTTCGTCATCGCCTCCCCCCGCGGCAGCCGCACCTGCTATGCCCTCTATTGGGGCGTGTTCGCCTCCCAGGTCGACGCCCAGCGTGCCCTCGGCACGATGCCCAGCGCCCTGCGGGCTCGCGGACAGGCCCCTGTCGCCGTTTCCCGCCTGCTGCGCTGACCGGGGCCCGGACGAGGCTCTCGATCGATCGCCCGGGCCTACGGACGCGCCAGATGGAGCCGGAGGCCCCTCGTCCCGGCCCGGACGTCCTCCAGGCGCGCGATCGGATCCGACGGCTCCCGCGTCGAGGCGTCGCCGTCCGCATCGACTCGCGCCTCGACCGCGAGCCGCTCGGGGATGGGACCGCCCTGCATCGAGTCGGTCGGACCGACCTCGAACGCGCACGGGAACGAAGCGGGCAGACGCCTCGCGGCCACCGGCGGCCCGCCCGACGAGCCTGCGCTCCGTATCGTGACGAACACGACCGCTCCCGCCGGCAACTTCCCCTCGAGCGAACCGTCGAGCTCCAGCTGGCCTGCGACGCTCGGCCCGGACGCGGGCCGAAGGGCCGAAATGCCCGAGGGATCCGTCCCATGCGGGTTCGGAGCCAGCCTTCCGTGGGGGTTGTCGGCCCCCGTGGGAAACGGCGGCCCCGACGTTTCGATGTTGGCCTTCATCTCGGCGAACCCGCTCTCGAGCCATGCCGACTGGGCGGGGTACTGGCGTTTCGCCGCCTCGATCGCCTCCTTCGCCTCCGCTGCCTGGCCCAGGCCCAGGTAGGCATAGCTCAGGTAGATATAGGCCTGGAGGAACGTCGGCTCCTTGGCCACCGCTTGCCGAAGCATCTCGACGGCGACCTGCGGCTGACCCATCATCAGGCGCACCTGGGATTGATAGGCGATGGCCCGCGCGTTCCCGGGCGAGAGCTTCAGGATCGCGCTCGGTCTCGGACTGGACCGCCATGTAGTCTTCCTTGTCCAGACGGATTCGCGCCAGCTCCAGGCGCGCGTTGACGTTCTCCGGGTCGCGATCGAGCGCCGCCCTGGCCTCCGCCTCCGCGGCGTCGACCGTATCACCCGAGGTGCCGTGCGGAGCGGAAGCGGGAGCATGGACCGGGCTCTCCGGCCGCTGGGCGGCCGGCGCGGGGGGGTTCCCGGCGCGGGGCCGAGCCACGGTCTTGCGGACCGCGAACACGAGCAACAGGGCGGCCGCCATCCCCATCACGCCGAGGACGAAGCCGCGCACGACGGGACCGCGGTGTGCAAGGCGGCTCCGAGGTTGAACGTCGGAAAGCGTGGAGGTATCCATCAGAACCGGTATCCCAGCTCGAAGAAGCCGCGGGGGCCCTTGAGGTCGTCGCCCTGGTCGTACTCGAGGTCGGAAAGCAGGTAGACGTGTCGGCCGAAATCGCCCCGGCCGGTGAGCCGGAAGTACTCGGTCCGCCGGTCCTGGCCGGTGTCCTTGACGTGGTAGAGCGAGCGCCCGTAGCTGAAGTCGATCTGGTGCCCTTGACGGAACCGCTTGCCCGTCTGGGAGGTGATCAGGTAGCCGGTGGTGGCGCTGTTCTGGAAGGTGCTGAACTCGGCTCCCAGGGAGACGTCTTTCGAGAACAAGTTGCCGTGGCGGAGGCCGGCGTTGTAGTTGTACGAGTTGGCGAAGACGTCCAGGAAGGGGGAGCTCCTTTCCTGGAACCGGACGCCGGCGCCGACGGTGGCGTTCAGGCCGTAGCCGCTCCCGAGGTACAGGTTGGCCCTTAGGCCCTGGTGCATCAGGTCGTCGAAGATCCGCTCCGGTACGGCGCGGGTCACGTAGTCCCTGTAGTTGCGCAGCCCGTCGTAGGAGAGGACGGCCGACACGGACCGCGAGAAGCGTGTGTTGGCGGCCACCGACAGGTTCGAGACCTGATAGTCCTTGCCCGCCAGGTCGCGCCGCCATCCCCGGTTGATGTCGACCTCCGCCCGCTCGAAGACGCTGACCCGGCCGGATCCGAACCGGCTCTCGATGCCCAGGAACTCGCGGCTGATCTCGGCCCGCGAGAACTGCCGGACGAACGCCAGAAAGACGTCGTACGCCGCCGAGTACTGGTTCCGGGGCGAGAACCGAACGAAGGCCCCGTACCTTTGCCCTTCGGCTTCGGGCCCGACGCCCTCGATGTCGGAGCGGCGCCCGAAGAAGCCCCCGACCTGCATCGGCGAGCCGAGCCGGACGCGGAACAAACCGCCGTCCACGTAGCCGACGCTCGAGAAGCGCGCGCTGCCGAGGCGGCCCACCTCGAACGCAACGTTGTCCGAGGGCGGCTCGTAGCGGAGGGACAGCTCGTAGAGGTCGTTCCGGCGCGCCATCTGGGTGGAGCCGAGGGAGAGCGTCCGCAGATCGCCGCGGGTGCGGAAGCGGCTGTTGAGGCTCAGGGGCTGCCCCCCGATCTCGGAGACGCTCACGTCCAGCCTCCCCGTGCGCTGCTCGAAGCTCGCTCCGCCCCCGGCGTCCGACACCTTGTAGAGCCCCACCGAGGCATACCCGCGCACGCGAGCCCAGGGGACGGGCGGAGCCACGGCGGGCATCGCCAGCGGCTGCTCGCTGGGCGGAAGAACGGCGGACGGAGCCGCCTCCTTGACCGCGGCTGTCTTGGCGTCCTCCGGGGGCGGGGTGTTGCGGATGAGGGTGGCGTTATCGCCGGCGTGAATCGCCCGCTTCTCGCTGATCACCCGGCAAGAGGCGGACGCCTCGGCGAGAAACAGCACCTCCAGCTCCCCCACCGTCTCCGTCCCGGCGACCACCGCCAGGTGATCGCCGACGGACAGACCCTCGGCCTGCCCGCCGTCGAGGTACACGTTGCTGGCCGAGCGGTAGCGGACGACGAAGCTCGGGACAGCGGCGACGGCCGCTTGCCCCACGGCGAGGAGCAGGGCGGCGAATACGATCAGTTTCGCCCTTGGGGATGGCACTGATAGCACGCGGCGCTCGAGTACGCATACCCCGCTCGTCCCCTGTGCTTCTGGTCCAGATTGGCCTTGTCGTTGTGGCAGTCGATGCATTGGAACACCTTGTAGTCACTGGGGTTCTTGTGGCAGTCCCCACATGTCCTGGCGCCGTTGTGGTTCATGGGGAACCGGGTGTGGGACCAATTGGCGGGCGTCCAACCGTTCGTGGTGTGGCAGGTCTGGCAGGTGGTCGGGAAGCCCGCCGCCGAATGGCTCGGGTTCTTGGTGGCCTGGTACTTCGCCTGGTGGCAGGAGTAGCAGTCCGAGGCGGTGCCCGTGTACTTCCCGTTCACGTGGCACTGGGCGCACGCCACGGTCACATGCCTGCCCGTGAGCGGGAAGCGCGTCTTGCCGTGGTCGAAGGTGGCGGGGATCCAGCCGTTCGTCGTGTGGCAGCTCGCGCAGGTCGTGGCGAAGCCGGCTGCCACGTGGTTCGGGTTCGTCGTCGCCTGGTACTTCGCCTGGTGGCACGCGTAGCAGTCCGTCGCCGTGCCCGTGTACTTCCCGTCCCACGTGGCACTGGACGCACGACACCGTCTGGTGCTTCCCGGTGAGCGGGAACCGCGTCTTGCCGTGGTCGAAGGTGGCGGGCGTCCAGCCGTTCGTGGTGTGGCAGCTCGCGCAGGTCGTGGCGAAGCCGGCCGCCACGTGGTTCGGGTTCGTCGTCGCCTGGTACTTCGCCTGGTGGCACGCGTAGCAGTCCGTCGCCGTTCCCGTGTACTTCCCCCCCACGTGGCACTGGGCGCACGCCACGGTCACGTGCTTGCCCGTGAGCGGGAAGCGCGTCGTGTTGTGGTTCCAGTTGGCGGGCCTCCAGCCGTTCGTGGTGTGGCACGTCGCGCAGGTCGTGGCGAAGCCCGCCGCCACGTGGTTCGGGCTCGTCGTCGCCTGGTACTTCGCCTGGTGGCACGCGTAGCAGTCCGTCGCCGTTCCCGTGTACTTCCCTCCCACGTGGCACTGGACGCACGACACGGTCGCGTGCTTGCCGGTCAATGGGAAGCGCGTCTTGCCGTGGTCGAAGGTGGCCGGCGTCCAGCCGTTCGTCGTGTGGCAGCTCGCGCAGGTCGTGGCGAAGCCGGCTGCCACGTGGTTCGGGTTCGTCGTCGCCTGGTACTTCGCCTGGTGGCACGCATAGCAGTCCGTCGCCGTTCCCGTGTACTTCCCTCCCACGTGGCACTGGACGCACGACACCGTCTGGTGCTTCCCAGTGAGCGGGAACCGCGTCTTGCCGTGGTCGAAGGTGGCGGGCGTCCAGCCGTTCGTGGTGTGGCACGTCGCGCAGGTCGTGGCGAAGCCGGCCGCCACGTGGTTCGGGTTCGTCGTCGCCTGGTACTTCGCCTGGTGGCACGCGTAGCAGTCCGTCGCCGTTCCCGTGTACTTCCCCCCCACGTGGCACTGGGCGCACGCCACGGTCACGTGCTTGCCCGTGAGCGGGAAGCGCGTCGTGTTGTGGTTCCAGTTGGCGGGCCTCCAGCCGTTCGTGGTGTGGCACGTCGCGCAGGTCGTGGCGAAGCCGGCCGCCGCGTGGTTCGGGTTCGTCGTCGCCTGGTACTTCGCCTGGTGGCACGCGTAGCAGTCCGTCGCCGTTCCCGTGTACTTCCCCCCCACGTGGCACTGGGCGCACGCCACCGACTGGTGGGCCCCCGTCAGCGGGAAGCGAGTCTTGCTGTGATCCGTGAACGACGCCGGACGCCAGCCATTCGTCGTGTGGCAGCCCGCGCACGTGGTCGGGAAGTGGCCGGCCAGGTGGTTCGGGTTGGTCGTGGCCGCGTAGTTGGCCTGGTGGCACGCGTAGCAGTCCGTCGGCGTTCCCGTGTACTTCCCTCCCGCGTGGCACCGGACGCACGCGACGCTCCGGTGGGCCCCCGCCAGCGGGAAGCGCGTCTTCGCGTGATCGAACGTGGCCGGCACCCAGGCGTTCGTCGTGTGGCAGCTCGCACAGGTCGTGGCGAACCCCGCCGCCGGATGGTTGGGATTCGACGTCGCCTGGTACTTCGCCTGGTGGCATGCGTAGCAGTCGGTGGGCGTGCCGGTGTACCTGCCGCCCACGTGGCACTGAACGCAGGCCACCGCCTGGTGCGCGCCGCTCAGGGGGAAGCGGGTCTTGCTGTGGTCGGTAAACGTCGCCGGGCGCCACGCGTTGACCGTGTGGCAATTGACGCAGACGGTCGGGAACCCTCCCGCGACGTGGTTCGGGTTCCTGGCGGCCACGTAGTTGGCCTGGTGGCACGAGTAGCAGTCGGCCGGGGTTCCCGTGTAGCGGCCGTTCACGTGGCACCGGACGCAGTCGACGTTGCGGTGGGGACCCAGGAGCGGGAAGCGCGTCTTGTCGTGGTCGAACCGGGCGGGGGTCCAGCCGCTCGTCGCATGGCAGTCGGCGCAGGTGACCGCGATGCCCGCCGCCGGGTGGTTCGGGTTCGTCGTCGCCTGGTACTTGGCCTGATGGCACGAGTAGCAGTCCATCGACGTGCCGGTGTACTTGCCGCCCACATGACACTGGGCGCAGGCCACGCCCTGGTGCCTTCCGGTCAGCGGGAAGCGCGTCTTGTTGTGGTCCGCAAAGGTGGCCGGGTGCCAGGCGTTCGTCGTGTGGCAGCTGGCGCACGTCGTCGGGAAACGGCCGGCCGCGTGGTTCGGGTTGGTCGTCGCCGCGTAGTTGGCCTGGTGGCACGCGTAGCAGTCCGTGGGGGTGCCGGCATAGCTCCCACCCACGTGGCACCGCGCGCAGTCGGTGCGCTGGTGGGCGCCCGTCAGGGGAAACCGGGTCCTGTTGTGATCCACCATCGAGGCCGGCCGCCACGAGCGCGTCGAGTGGCAGGAAGCGCAGGTCCTCGGGAAGCCCGTGTGATCGGGGCTCTTGGCGGTCTGGTAGTTGACCTGATGGCAGGAGAAGCACTCCGTGGGCGTGCGCGTGAACTGGCCGCCCGTGTGGCACTTCGCGCAGTCGACGCCGGCGTGTGCGCCCGTGAGGGGGAAGCGGCTGGTGTTGTGATCGAAGCGCGATGCCGGACGCCAGCTGTTCGCGGTGTGGCAGGTCACGCACGCCGTCGGGAACCCCGCCGCCTGATGGTTCGGGTTCTTGGTGCCCTGGAACTGGGCCTGGTGGCAGGCATAGCAGTCGCTCGGCGTGCCCTTGGTCCGCCCTCCCGGATGGCACTGGGCACAGGCGGCCTTCTGGTGGGCGCCCGAGAGGGGGAACCGCGTCCTGCCGTGGTCCCAGGTGGCCGGGGTCCAGCCGTTCGTCGTGTGGCAGGTCGCACAGGTCGTGGGGAATGCCGCGGCGACGTGGTTCGGGTTCTTCGTGCCCTGGAACTTGGACTGGTGACAGGCGACGCAGTTCGTGGGCGTGCCGGTGTACTTCCCGCCCACGTGGCACTGGGCGCAGGTCACGGCCTGGTGGCGGCCGGTGAGGGGGAAGCGCGTCTGGCCGTGGCTCTTGAAGGTCGCCGGCCGCCAGGACGTGTCCCGATGGCAGGCGGCGCACTGGGTCGGGAACCCCGAGCCGAGGTGACTCGGGTTCTTGGAGGTGTTGAACGCCTGCAGGTGGCAGTCGACGCACTCCTTGGGCGTGCCGCTGAAGCGCTGGGCATGACAGGCCGAGCAGGCGACCGTCGCGTGGGCACCGTGAAGCGGGAACGCGGGGGTGTGCTTGTAGGTCGTGCGCTGCCAGGTCCGCGCGACCGTCGAGTGGCAGGTCTCGCACGCCTGCGTGAACCCGGCCAGGACGTGGTTGGGGTTCCGAGTCGACGCCGCATCCTTCTGGTGGCACGCGGCGCAGGCCGTGGGCGTGGCGCGGAAGTCGGCCGTCTTTTGGCCTCGATGGCAGTTGTCGCACGGCACCGCCGCATGGATCGCGAAGAGCACGAGCCGCTCGCGGTTGTGTACCTTGAAGATCTCGAGCTCGGTCGTGAACGCTCTCGGCGTGTGGCAGGACTCGCAGCGCGTGCCGAGCTGCCCGTTGTGGGGGTCCTTGTGACAGTCGATGCAGGCCGCCCCCACCTGACTGAAGACCAGTGTCTTGTGGCAGGCGCGGCAGTCGACCTGGGCGTGTGAGCCCTCCAGCGGAAACCCGGTCTTGTCGTGGCGGAAGCTCGGCTGGCGGGAGACCGGCACCCAGCGATCGGAGCTGTGGCACTCCGTGCATTCGGAGCGGAGTCCGCCGTGGGGCGAGCGCGTGCGGGCCTGGGCGCCGACTCTCGGGGCCCCAGCGACTGCGGCGAGCAGCAGCAGACACGCCGCCGGGAGCACCGCTGTCCAGCGGCGAGGCCGCGGCCCGTTCAGACGGAGGCTGGGCATTCTGTCACCACGGTACGCGTCGGGTCGAACAGGAAGCTACTGGTCGGAGGTACTGATTTGGTACAGGTTCGCCTCGAGGGGGCGATTGGTTTGGATGGATCGGACGATAAGGTCAGCTCGACGCGGAACCGCGAACTTGGCGAGGAGGTTGGACACGTGGAACTTCACCGTGCGCTCGGAGATGTAAAGGCGCGTTCCGATCTGCTTGTTCGAGAGGTTCTCGAGGACCCCATCCAGCACCTCCCTCTCCCGGCGGCTCAAGGTCCCGGCGCTGCGAACGGAAGGCCAACCTTCCGTTCCGCGGTCCAGGAGCTCGTCGACGAAGGCCGAGAGCAGATCGCGCGGGACCCACATGCCGCCTCGCTCCACCATCGTCAGCGCCGCGTGCAGCGCCTCCGTGCCGTCGGCGTAGGTGAGCAGCCCCTTGACACCCAGGCGCAGAAACGGGAATGCCGTCGGCGGTGAGAGCTCATCCATCACCAACACGGTGCGGATCGTCGGCTCGCCGTCGAGGATCCGGGTCAACAGCGCCAGCGTGGTGGCCGCCGGAAAGCAGGCGTCCAGGACCAGGAGGGACCCCGGTCCCGCGGGCAGCTCCGGAGGCCTGGGGGTGATGGCGTCCAGCAGGCGCACGGCCGAGAGGGCGATTCCAGGCGGCGCCGGCAAACGGACCCACTCCCTGAGGACGAGGGGGTGCGGCGAAAGCAGGTAGGCGGGAACACTCGCCCCCTCGTTCGTTCCGCCGTCAGGGAGTTCCAGGGTCTCTGCCTTCATCGCTGTCGGGTCCCCCGGATCGTGGTCGCCCCGGAAGGGTATCGCTGTCCTTCCCCAACCGAGGCCAGCAGTGGTCGTTGAACGACGAGAGCCTATATCGTCCGAGAGCGGCCCGAAGTGAGACCGATCACACTCGCCGGGCGGCCTCGCGCCTGAAGACGCTCTCGCCGCTTCGGAACGTGGCCGTGACGCGGAGGTGCTCGTCGAGGAGGACCAGATCGGCGTCCTTGCCGGGGGCGAGGGTTCCCTTCGACCCGAGCCCCAGGATCCGGGCCGGAACCTCGCTGGCCATCCGGCATGCGTCCGACACGGCGATCCCGGACCATGCCACGACGTTCCTGACCGCCTGGTCCATGCTCAGGACCGACCCGGCCAGCTTGCCGTCCGGCAGCTTCGCCAGCGTCTCGTCGACCAGGATGTCCTGCCCGTCCAGCTGGTAGACCCCCGGCTGCATCCCCGCACCCGCGATCGAGTCCGTCACGAGGGCGACACGCTCGGGCCCCTTCGTCTTCACCGCGAGCCGGACGCTCGCCGGATGGCAGTGGACCCCGTCGGCGATGAGCCCCACGGTGACGCGGTCGTCCACGAGGGCGGCACCCACCGCTCCCGGCGCCCGGTGGCTGAAGCCCGACATCGCGTTGAAGAGATGCGTCGCCATCTCGGCACCCGCGTCGATCCCCTTCTCGAACTCCTCGTAGGTCGCGTCGGTGTGGCCGAGGCTCACCACCACGCCGTGGGACCTGAGCCTTCGGATCCGCTCCAGCCCGCCCGGCGCCTCGGGCGCCAACGTCACCAGGCTGAGGGCCCCCTTCGCGACGAACGCGTCGTATACCTCCTCGGACGCTTCCTCGATGGCCCTCGCCCGGTGCGCTCCCGCTCGGCGCTGCGAAAGAAAGGGTCCCTCCAGGTGCAGCCCCAGCGCGCGTGCTCCGAGCGCGTCGCGCCCCGCCACGAACGCCTCGCAGGCTCGCGGGTAGATCTCGGCGGTCGAGCTCACGAGGGTCGGCAGGAAGCCCGTCACCCCGGTCGCGGGCAGGTGCCGCGACAGATGCACGATCGCCTCCGCCGAGTCGCTCACCTCCACCCCGAACCCGCCGTTCACCTGGAGGTCGATGTACCCCGGGGACACGATTGCGGTCTCGTGGACCGTCTCGGGCAGATCGAGGGCTCCCGAGCCACGGGCCACCTCCACGATCCGGCCGCCGCGCACCACCACGGCCCCGCGCACGAGGCCCGACTCGAGGGCCAGCAGGCCCCTCACGGCGAAGCACGACGCGTCCCGTCCTCCGGCCAGAGTCTCCGCCGACATCAGTTCATTCCTTGGTGGACCGCAACCGCCCGCTCTATTCGAGCACGGTCTTCCAGCCCCTGCGGTTCAGATCCCGGTAGATGGCCCCCGCCGCCGCGCTCGCGACCAGGAGGAACGCGATGCCGGAGAGGGTGTCGCCGAAGATGATCTTGCCGACGCCGAACAGGGTCATGTAGACGAAGACGCAGCCGGCGAACCAGTCGAAGAGGTTGTAGGCAAGGTCGTGGGTGGGGACGATGTCGGTCGCCTCGCGCGCGACCGGCCCCCAGAGTCGCTGCGCTCGGGCGGACGCGCCGGTAGAAGGCGAGCAGGGTCTCGCGGCTCTCGGGGGCCGTGAGGAACGTCGCCGCGAGCCAGGTCACCGTGGAGCAGGCCACCGTGATGATCACCATCCAGGCGAACTCGCGGGGCTCGTCGCTCTTGAAGCCGTAGACGAACTGGAGGACGAGGGAGACCACGAACGAGGCGGCCATGGCGGAGACCTCGCTCCACGCGTTGATGCGCCACCAGAACCAGCGCAGGATGAAGACGCTCCCCGTCCCCGCCCCCAGGGCGATCAGGAACTTCCAGGCTCCGGCGATCGAGTCCTGGTAGTAGGTCACCACGCACGACGCCACCATGATGAGGATCGTCGCCCACTGGGACACGGTCACGTAGTGCTTCTCGCTCTCGTTCCTCACCAGGAACCGCTTGTAGAAGTCGTTCACCAGATAAGACGCTCCCCAGTTGAGCTGCGTTCCTATGGTCGACATGTAGGCCGCGGCAAAGGCGGCGATCATGATGCCCCGGAGGGCCACCGGGAAGACCGCCGGATCGACGATGGTCTTGATGAAGCCCGACTCCTTGTCGACGAGGTCGGGGTACAGAACCAGCGAGCAGAGGGCCGTCAGCACCCAGGGCCAGGGACGGATCGCGTAGTGGGCGACGTTGAACCAGAGGGTCGCGAGGAGCGAGTTCTTCTCGTCCTTGGCGCAGAAGATCCGCTGGGCGATGTAGCCCCCGCCTCCAGGCTCGGCCCCCGGATACCACGTGGCCCACCAGTTGACGGCGACGTAGACGAAGAACGCGATCATGGGCATCCACGCCGAGCCGATCTCCGGCGTGAAGGCCAGGATCGAGCCGTGGCCGCCGCCGGCGGCCCGCACCACGTCGAGGGCCCGGAGCTTCGTCTTCAGCGCCTCCATGCCGCCGACGGCCTGCACGGAGTAGTAGGCGAGGACGATGACCATGCCCATCTTCAGGGCGAACTGGAAGAGGTCCATGACCAGGACGCCCCAGAGTCCCGACAGCGTGGAGATCATCGAGGTGAGGAGCATGATGCCGAAGACCATCAGGAGCGCCTGGATCTTCGTCACGCCGAAGATCATCTCCAGGATCTTCACCATGGCCAGGTTGACCCAGCCCATGATGATGCAGTTGATGGGCAGCCCCAGATAGAGGGAGCGGAAGCCCCGCAGGAACGCCGCGGGCTTGCCGCCGTAGCGGATCTCGGCGAACTCGACGTCGGTGAGGACCCCGGCCCGGCGCCAGAGTCGCGCGTAGAGGAAGACGGTGAGCATGCCGCTCATGAGCATGTTCCACCAGAGCCAGTTCCCCGCGATCCCGTAGCTCGCGACGAGGCCCGTCACGGCCAGGGGCGTGTCGGCGGCGAAGGTCGTCGCGACCATGGACGTGCCCGCAAGCCACCAGCTGACGCTGCGCCCGCCGACGAAGAAGTCCTCGGTGGAGCGCGTCGCTCGCCTGCGATAGTAGAGGCCGATACCGATGTTGGCGAGAAAGTAGACCGCGATGGCGATCCAGTCGAACCAGTTCAGTCGCATTCCCGAGCCTCTGCGCCGCGGACGGCGCCCAAAGGACCTCTACCCGACTTTCAGCTGGGCTGCCTCGCCCCCGCCACACGACGTGCCAGGACCACGGCGCCCTGGGAGGGATCGACGACGTAGTGAATCGGTCCGACTTCCGTCTTCAGCTCGGCCTGGAGCGCGTGGCGGAGGTTGGCCCGGAGCAGGCCTCCGGCAAGGGCGACCGGGGGCCGGCTGAGCCCCAGCTTGCGGACGACGGCGTCGACCTGGATCGCCAGGTCGCGAGCCGCCTCGTTCAGGATCTCGACGGCGGCGGCGTCCCCCCGTCCGGCAAGGTTGAGAACGGCCGCGGCGAGGCCGGCGATCTCGGTCTGGCCCATGCTGTCGTTGTAGACGTGGCGGATGAGCGCGTTCGCGTCGGGCAGCGACCAGTGGCGGAGGACGGCCTGCAGCAGCGCGGTGGCCGACGCTCGGCCGTCGGCGGTCTGCGTCGCCACACGCAGAGCGCGCAGCGCCACCTGATAGCCGCTCCCTTCGTCACCGAGAAGGGGCCCCCATCCTCCCACCCGACACGTCTTCCCCTCGCGGGTCCGCCCCAGGCACACAGATCCGGTGCCGCTGATGAGGGCGACGCCCCAGCCCTCGGGCGTGCCGGCGGCCAGCACCAGCTCGGAGTCGTTCACCACCACGAAGCTCCGCGCGATCCCCTGCCCCTGCACCCACCGCGACACCTGGGCCTCGTCCTCCGGGACGTCGATCCCCGCGAGGCCGAAGCAGGCGGCGGCGATCCGCACCGATCGCCACGCCGGCCCCTCCCCGAGGGAGCGCGGCCCGACCACGTGCTGGAGCGCGCCCTCGATCGCCGTGGTCATGGCTCTCGCCGACTCCTCGAAGCCGACCCGATGGTGGTTGCTGCTCGGACCGAGGCCGCGGGCCACGACGTTGCCGCCCAGGTCGGCGACGAGGGCCTGGGTCTTGGTGCCGCCGCCGTCGACGGCGAGCAGGAACTCCTGTTGGCTCATCGCGTGAGTGTGACCTTGCTCAGCCCGCGTGGGGCGTCAGGTGTCAGGCCGCGCGCGCGCGCCAGGTCTCTCGCGAAGAGCTGGCCCGGCACGATCGACACGAGGGGCGAGAGCCACTCGGGCACGTCGGCGGGGAGCGCCAGGGGCACGTCGGCCCGTCCGAGGAGCTCGGGAGAATCCGAGATGGCGATGAGCGGTGCCCGCCGCTCGCGGGCCAGGCGCACGACCTCGTCCAGGTCCTCGAACGACCGGCTCAGGGGAGCCACGACGAGGACGGGGAGGCCCTCTTCGAGGAGCGCCACCGGACCGTGGAGGAAATCGGCCGAGGAGTAGGCCTCGGACATCACGTAGCAGGTCTCCTTGATCTTCAAGGCAACCTCGAAGGTCGTGGCGAGATTGTACCCGCGCCCGACGACGACGAGCCGCTGGGCGCTGCGGAGGTTGTCCAGCTTCCCCGGCTCGCCCGAGTACAGGGCGAGGGTCGAGGCCACGTGGGCCGGCACGCGGGTCGAGCTCGTCCCAATGCGCTCCATCGCCCCGAACCGCGGCGCTCAACATGGCCAGGGCCAGCAGCTCCGCGGTGTAGGTCTTGGTCGCGGCTACGGCGCGCTCGGGGCCGGCATGGAGCAGCAGCGGGAAGGCCGCGGCCTTGGCGAGGGGCGACTCCGGGTCGTTGGTGATCGCCACGGTGACCGCACCCTGGCGCCGTCCCTCCTTCACGACCGCGACGACGTCGGGGGACTGGCCCGATTGGCTGATGCCGATGACCAAAGCGCTCTCCAGCCGCAGCGCGACGTCGTAGTGGGTGAAGAGCGACGGAGCCGACGACGCCACGGCCAGGCGATTCTGGACGCCCAGCAGGTACTGGCCGTAGCGAGCCGCGTTGTCGGACGTGCCTCGGGCGGCGATCATCGCGAAGCGGGGGTCCTGGGCCCGAATGGCGGCGGCGGCCTCTTGGGCGGCGCTCCGGCCACGCTCCAGGAGCCTGGCAAGGGACTCGGGCTGCTCGCGGACTTCCTGCTCGAAGAGCTGGCTCATCTCCGTGGCCCGGCGTCGAGCCCGGTCACGGCGAAGGGAGGGAGCCGGGGGCATTTCGGCTCCCTCCCTTCAGAACGACTGCCTGGCGAAACGAGGCACGTGAGGCTGCGCATGCTTGGAGAGAGATCCATGGCCTTGATTCAGCGCTTTACTGGTAATGACCAGTCATGATGATACCCCCCCAGGAACGGGTGTCAAGCCCAAAGAACCGGCCGCCCGGAATTTCGCAGCGGACCAATGCCCATGCGAGTCGGTAGCCCCTTTCGACCCTGCCGGCCGGGTTCATGACCCAAAGAGAGCCTTGACCCCGCCCGCGCAGTGGCATAGTCTCTTGGTCATAACGTCGGTCCACCTCCATGGATCGAGCCGGCGTCAAGTCAGGTTCCTACCGATGCTCGATCGCAACAGCCCCACGCCCCTCCACGCCCAGCTCAAGGCGGTCATGGACGAGCGCATCGAGTCGGGCGCCTGGCCCCCCGAGAGCCAGGTGCCGTCGGAGCGGGAGCTCTGCGACCAGTTCCATGTCAGCCGCATCACCGTGCGCCAGGCGTTGCACCAGCTCGTCAGCAACGGCCGCCTCGTGCGGATCCACGGCCGAGGAACCTACGTCGCGACGTCTCCCCTCAAGAAGCAGCTCCTGCCCCTCGTGGGCTTCTCGGAGGACATGCTCGCTCGGGGGCAGACGCCGGGTGCCCGCGTGCTCCGCTTCGAGTCCACCACCGCGTCCCTCGCCGTCGCCCAGGCGCTGCAGCTCGCGGCGGGCGAAGGAATCTTCCTGCTGCGCCGCCTGCGGCTGGCCAACGGCCGGCCGATGGCCCTCGAGACCGTGCACCTCCCCGAGAAGCTCTGCCCGGGGATACTGACCGAGAGCCTGGAGGACCGGTCGCTCTACGCGCTGCTGCGGCAGAAGTACGGCATCACGCCCGGCCGAGCCCTGCTCCAGTGCCAGGCCGCCCCGTGCCCCGTGCCCGACGCGAAGGTGCTGGACCTGCGCCGCGGCAGCCCCGTGCTGCAGATCCAGCGGACGACCTTCGACGACCGCGGCCTCCCCTTCGAATACCTCGAGTCCTACTTCCGCGGCGACCGCTACGTCTTCTACGCCGAGCTGCAGAACGAGAGCGTCAAGGTCCGGGCGACGCTGGGCTGACGTCAGTTTCCGGCCCGCAGCTCCTTCAGCAGGGCGAGACCCTGGGGATGCGTCGGGTTCCTCTGCAGGAGCCTCTGGAGGACCTGCATCGCCTCGCGGTCCCGGCTCTCGTTCATGTAGATCCGGGAGAGGGTGACGTAGGCCATGTCGAACGTCGGGTTCTGCTGCAGGAACGCCTCGAGACCGGCCGCGGCGCCCTCCGGATCTCCGCTGGCCGCTTGCACCAGCCCGAGGTTGTTGGCGGCCTCGCCGTAACCCGGCCGCTTCTCCACGGCCTGCCGGAAGAAGGACAGCGCGCGGTCGAACTCCCCCTGTCGTCCGTAGTAGATCCCGAGGTTGTTGAAGGCCTCGGGGAAGTCGGGCTGCAGCGCGAGGGCCTTCTGGTAGAGGGCGTAGGCCTCCTGGTCGTGCCCCGTCTGCAGGAGCGCGTAGCCGAGGTTGTTGAGCGCGTCGGGATAGTCGGGGGTGCTCTCGAGGGCGGTACGGAAGAGCGCGATCGCCGCCGGCACGTTGCCGCTCTGCGCCAGCAGCGCGCCCAGGCCGTTGCTGGCCTCGGCGAAGTCCGGCTTCACCTGCAGGGCGCGCTCGAAGGCGGCCTTGGCCTCGGTCGGGTTGCCCGCCCTTCATGTAGAGGGTCCCGAGGCTGTAGAGCGTGAAGGCGCTCGGATCTCCCTTGGCCGCCCGCTCGAACGCGGGCAGCGCCGGCTCCTCGAACCCCTGCTCGACCAGCTCGAGGCCGTACTGGAGGTAGTTGCGGGTGCCCGGCGCCGTGTAGAACGTCCCCGCGAAGGGGACGGCCCGCGCGAGGCGCTCCGGGCGGGCGCCGCGATCGCCCGGAATGTCCGCGACGACCTGCGCGGCGTCGATCGTGTCCCGGTAGACCTTGACGATCTCCCCCTCCGCGTTCAGCAGGAAGGCGGTGGGCAGGTGCAGGTCGTCCTTTCCGACGAACAGGTAGCGGTTGAGGATCGAGTAGGTGCCGCCGACCTCCTCGGTGCCGAGGGCCACCGGAAGCCCGGTGAGCCCCTGCGCCGCCGCCTTGCACCTTCGCGAGTTCTGCCGGCGGATCGAGGGCCACGGCGAGCACCGAGGCTCCCGCCCGGGTCAGCTCGGCCTGATGGCTCGCCAGGTCCCGGAGGGCCGCCTGGGCGGGCGCGGCGGACGCCGACCACAGGAGCAGCAGCGCGGGCTGGCCTCGGAGAGCGGCGAGGGACGCGCTTCTGTCCGTCGAGGTCCTGGAGCGGGAAGTCGGGAGCCGGATACGGCTCGTAGAGCCAGTTGGCCGTAGCCGCGGGCGGCCGCTCGGGCGCCGCGGCGTCGGCGGAAACAGGCGGCCGACTGCCGGAACGCCTCGGTGCGGCCGGGATCGCTCCCTTCCTCGACCCAGACCCGGTGGTTGAGGGGCAATCCGGTGAGCGTCTGGTTCAGGCCGCTCGGCCACGCGATGGTCGACCTTGAGAATCCGCTGGCTCTGGCCGAGGCCGAAGAGCAGCTCCTTCGAGTGCTCGGAGATGAACCCGGAGCCCGCCTGCGACGATCTTCGTCCGCCGCAGCAGGTCCGTCTCCACCGTCACCCGCGCGCCCACCGCGTCGCGGTTGCTGCGCTTGCCGACCAGTCGGAGGGCCAGGGACGCGTTCTTCTCGGCGAAGTCGTTCCGGAAGACGCGGAGCTGGGGCGACGAGCGCGGCGCCATCACGACGAGGTCGGGGTCGCCGTCCAGGTCGTAGTCGAGGACCGCGAACGAGCGGCCGTCCTGGTCGAGGTCGAGCCCGACGCTCCCCGAGACCTCGTCGAAGTGCCCGTGGCCGTCGTTGCGGAGGAGGACGTTTCGCTGGTGGTTGGCCTGGTCGCGGTTCGCGAGCAGGCGGTTGATGGCGCGCCACGCGTCGTCGTAGGGGGTCCCGGTGACTCGCGTGAGCGGCGAGCGGGCCACCACCTGCCGCCAGAAGAAGCCGTCGAGGTCCTCGTCGTCCTCGCCGTGCTCGCGGGTGAACATGCCGTTGACGACGTAGAGGTCCTCGAAGCCGTCGTTGTCGAAGTCGAGCGCGTCCGACGACCAGGCCCAGCGCCCGAACTCGGCTCCGGCCGCGAGGGTCACGTCCTCGAAGGTGCCGTCGCCCCGGTTCCGGAAGAGCGAGTTGCCGCGCGCGTGGCGCCGGTAGAGGTCCCGGATCGCCGCGGGGCGCATCCGGCATGAAGCCGGGCTCCGCGGTGACCCGCTGTCCGGCCGCCGACCACATGTTGCCCGGTGTAGATGTCCAGCCGGCCGTCGTTGTCGTAGTCGACCCAGGTGGCGCTCATGCCCGCGCCGTGGTCCTCCACCCCCGCCTGGGCGGCCACGTCCTTGAACGTGACCTTGCCGTTCTTCATCCCCTCGTTGTGGTAGAGGTTCTTCCGGCCGAAGTCGTTGGCCACGAGAAGGTCGGGCCAGCCGTCCCCGTCGTAGTCGGCCCAGGCCGCGGCGAAGCTGAAGCGGTCGTTGTTGGCTCGAGGCCGACCTCCTCGGTCACGTCCACGAAGTGCCCGTGGCCGTCGTTCCGCAGGAGGACGTCGGGCGGGCCGTTCTGCGGCGTCGTGGTAGGGCGTCGGCGTCCCGCCCTTGTCCTCGCTCGCGCCGATGAAGTAGGAGTAGGTGCACAGGTAGAGGTCGAGGAACCCGTCCCGGTCGTAGTCGGCCATGGCGATCGACATGGGCGATCCCTGGAGCCGCCTTGATCTGGAAGGCGTCGGGGACGCGGGTGAAGTGGCCCTTCCCGTCGTTCAGGAAGAGGAGGAGGCCCGCTGCGGGTGACGAGGACGAGGTCCTGGTCGCCGTCGTTGTCCACGTCGGCGAAGAGGGACTCGCGAGGTGTCGTCCAGGACCCCGACGCCGGCGCGCTCGGTCACGTCCTCGAAGGTGCCGTCGCCCCTGTTGCGGAAGAGCCGGTTGGGGAGACCGGCCGGCTGCGACGACGTAGAGGTCGTCGAGGCCGTCGCCGTCGACGTCCCCCACGGAGACGCCGTGATGGCCCATCGAGTCGAGCATGAAGACGGAGTCGAGCATCGCGAGCCAGGCGTCGAGGCCCGAGGCCGAGCTGGCGTACGGAACGCGGGGTTGCGCGCCGAGAGCCGCCTCGGTGACCTCGGTGAAGATCGGGTCCGGCGCACGGCTCCGCACGTCGTCCAGGGCCGTCCAGTCCAGCGACCCGCCAGCCACCGTCCGGTCCCCTGGCGCCACGAGATTCGCCAGCGGCCGACGCGCTCGGCGCGCCATGCGTCCGGACCGCTGCCCACGATGTCGTAGCGCACCTCGCGTCCGCACGATGCCGTCGGCGTCGTGCTTCCCTTCGATCCCCGTGATGAGGAACTCCGCGACGCGTATGGTCTGGAACCCGGCGACCAGGCCGCTCAGCTCGCGAGCGAACGAGCTCCGGTCGGCCTGTGCCAGGGGAGCGGCGCCGGCCGCGCCCTTCGAGCGGACGATCTCGAGGTACGGGCTGCTCCCCACCGCGACGTCGCCAGGTGGCATCAACCGGCCACCCTTGAAGTCCGGAGCCAGCAAGAGCGCCACCGCTTCTTGTGCGTGGGCCGGCCCCTCCCGGAGAAGACGGCTCAGCTCCTGAAGGCGCCGCCGAAAGCTCGTCCGCGTCCTTTTCCTCGGGGAAGTCGTCGCCACCCGGCGCGCACATGACTGAGGATGGGAGCGAGGGCCTGGGGAACGCGCAGATGGGGGCGGTACCTGTACGGCTCCGCCGAGTTCACCGCCGTCGTCAGGACGCACATCATCGCGGCGAGCCCTGCCCCGCGCCGTTTCGCGCCCATCCTCACCCCCGGGCCAAGTATCTTCTCAAACGCCGCACGCAAAAAAGCGGGGAGGGCCGAAGCCCTCCCCGGAACGTCAGCGAACGTGCGCCGCGGCTAGAACTTGAACTTCGCGGCGAACTCCAGGACGCGAGCGGCGTTTGCGGTGCTCAGGATCTGCCCGAACTGCGACGGGTTCGTGATGTCACGCACCGGCATGCCCTTGTTCGCGTGGTTGAGAACGTTGAAGGCCTCGACGCGGAACGTGAGGTCACGCGAGCCGCCCAGGCCGAAACTCTTGTCCAGACCCATGTCGAGGTTGTAGTAGCCCGGTCCCTTCCAGATGCCGACGCCCGAGTTGCCGAAGGTGCCGAGGGCGGCCGGCTTGAACGCGTTGATGTCGAGCCAGTTGTTCCAGTCTCCGTTCGCGGCCTGCCCGGTGGCGGAGCCAACGCGGTCGGGACGCTCGAAGGAGAAGCCGCTGTTCTGCAGCGAGTTTCCGGGTCCCCAACCGGCGACGGTGGTGCCGGGGAGGCCGCTGCGGATGCTCAGGATCGAGCTGACGTTCCAGCCGCCGAGAAGCGCTTGCGTCACGCCGCTCCAGTTCGTGCCGATCTTCCGGCCCTTGCCGAAGGGGAGATCGTAGCTGCCCGAGAGCGACGCGGTGTGCTTCGAAGAGAACCAGAGCGGCCCGTAGTCCAGGTCCATGTTGTAGGAGTTGTAGTTGCCGTCGCCGCCGATTCCGGTGTTCGGGGAGTTGGCGCTGTAGCCGCCCCAGCCGGGACCGTAGAAGCCGGGGTTGTTGGCTTCCGCCTTGCTGAGCGTGTACGAGGCCAGGAACTCCAGGCCGTTCGCCCTCCGGCGGCGGACGCTCATCTGGAGGCCGTTGTAGTTGGCCCTGGCGTCGGACGAGGTGTAGCGGACCGCGCCCGTGATGCCCTCGGGGGCAAGGCGGCGACGATCCGCGTAGGGAGCCCAGGTGGACGGGTCCCCGGTTCCCGGGAGGGCCTGGTTGAAGTCCCGGAACGCCACCACGTGGGTCGAGTGGTTGCCGACGTAGCCCACGTTGATCGACATCGTGTCGGTGAACTGCCGCTCGATGAAGACGTTCCACTGCTGCGTGACCTGGGGCCGAAGGTCCGTCTGCCACGCGCGGAGCTGAACGTTGGCGAGATTCTGCGACGTCGGCGAAGCCATCGGTCATGGCGCCCGGCGCGCCGGCGTCATAGTTGCGGTTGAAGTCGCCGAAGAACGGCGGGTTCAGCGGGCAGGCGGCAGTTGGCGCCCGTGCCCTCCTGGTACTGGACCATTCCGTAGCCGCCGCGCACGACCGTCTTCTCGTTGGCGGTCCATGCGAAGCCGAGCCGCGGAGAGAAGCCGCCGTAGTAGGCCTTGTTGAGGCCATCGCCCAGGCCGCCGCTGCCGGGCGTGATCGGCGCCCCGGTATTGATGTCGAAGTTGACCTGCTTGTTGTCCTCCTCGGAGATCGGCGAGGCGTACTCCCAGCGCAGGCCCAGGTTGAGGGTCAGGTTGGGGTTGACCTTGAAGTCGTCCTGGAAGAAGACGCCGATCCGGTTCTGGAGCTGCGTCCAGGGGCTGCGTCCGGCCGATGCCGACTTGCTGGAGACCTGGTCCAGCAGGAAGTCCGCGAAACCGAAGCCCGTGTAGCCGCCGTTGAAGCCGAAGCTGCCCAGCAAGCCGCTGTTGCTCGCGTAGTCCTGGCCCATCGAGTAGTGGAGCCACTGCCCGCCCATGCTGAGGTAGTGCCGGCCGCGGGAGAGCGACAGCTTCTCGTTGAGCTGGAACGTCTTGTTGTCGGTGAGGTGTTTGGACGACGGCGTTGCCGATGCTGTCGATGCCGCTGTTCCCGAAGCCGATCGAGCTGAGGCCGGGGACCGCCTGCCCGCCCGGGATGCCGAGCACGGCGTTGTAGTTTCCGAGGCCGTTGTCGTTGGATCCGGGATCGTCGTCGATCGTCACGTGGCTCCAGCCGACGCGCAGCTCGTTGACGGCGCTCGCGCTGAAGGTGCGCGTCCAGTTGACCGCCACGTTCTGCGCATCCGAGGACCAGTGTCCCGCCGAGGACCAGGGGGAACGCCGTCTCGGAGGTCGGGGTTGTCGTAGCTTCCCGACGGAGCCTCGGATGGAGAGGTTGTCGTTCGGGCTCAGGTTGGCGTCGATCTTCAGGTCACCCTGGTGGTTGCGCGTCTCGGAGTTCGTGTGGCTGACGTAGTTGCCGTTGATCCCCGGCCGGTTGGGCAGCGGGTAGTTCGTCGTGTTGCCGACCAGGGCGCGTGGCCGCGGGGCTGAAGCGGCTCGTGGGGATGATGTTCCCGGGGAAGGGCTGTCCCGTCAGCGGATCGCGGATGACGGTGCCGCTCGCCAGGAGGCTCGAGAAGTCCCCGTTGCGCCACGCCTCGGGCGCGACCGACGACGCCGACTCGCCGGGGCGGTTGACGCGCGTCCCCTGGTAGTCGGCGAAGAAGAACACCTTGTTCTTGACGATGGGTCCGCCGAGGGTGCCGCCGAAGATGTTCTGGGAGAAGTCCCCCTTCTTGGCGCTCCGGAGCGGTTGTTGGCCCAGCTGTTGGCGTCGAAGTTGTCGTTCCGGTCGAACTCGAAGAGGCCTCCGTGGAACTCGTTGGTCCCGGACTTCGTGACGGCGTTCACGACGCCGCCCGCCACGTTGCCGTACTCCGCCGAGTAGTTGTTCGTCTCGAGGCGCATCTCGGCGACGGCGTCGGGGCTCGGGTAGTAGGCGATGAGGTTGTCGACCGCTTCGTTCTGGTCGACGCCGTCGAGCATGAAGTTGTTGGCCTGCTCGCGCTGCCCGTTGACGTAGGGGCGTCCCGAGGCCGAGCCGGTCTTCACGTCGGTGAAGGATGTCCGGGGCGTGGGTCTGGACGCCGGGGGCGAGGAGCGTCAGCTGGGCGAAGTTGCGGCCGTTGAGCGGCAGAGCCACGACGGTGGACCCGGTGATGACCTCGCCGACGGTCGCGTTCTCGGTCTGGAGGATCGGGTTCACGCCGACGACCTCGACCTGTTCGGTCATGGCGCCCAGCTCGAGCTTGAGGTTGACGCGGGCAGTCTGGCCGATCTCGAGGGTGATCGGGTTGGTGGTGACCTTCTTGAACCCCTGGGCATCGGCTCTCGACGACGTACGGCCCAAGGGGTAGTCCGGTGATCGTGTACACGCCGGCGTCGTTACTCTTCGCCGGGTATTCGACACCCGTGTTCTTGTTCACCGCCACGACGTCGACGGCCTTGAGAACGGCGCCGCTGTTGTCCGTCACGGTGCCCGTGAGCGCGGCCGTGAAGTTCTGCGCGAAAGCCGGGGATCCGAGGCTGGCCAGCAGCAGCAACAGCGGACCAGCGCTCGACCAACACCGCCGCTTATTCTTCATGCGTCATTTCCTCTCCTTGAAAGAGACCCCGCCGGCCTGGCGAAACGAGGGGCGCGCCCGTCCGGTGGTTATGACCTCATTACCTCTGAGGGCTGAGAGTAGCGGTTCCCGGGCGGATGTCAAGCGATTTTCTGGGGACGCTCCCCGGGGCGCAGACGCTTTCCGGGTGAAGTTCTTATTTTCTATGGGGATGGCTCCTCGCAGCGGGACGAGCTGAGAGGCCCGATTTCATGGGCTTTTTTGTGAAATTGTCGGGCGACCCCTCGGCCCGCCGGCCGCGAAGAGCCCTGGGGCGGATGATGGAATCGGGGGAATAGGAGGCCCTTGCGTCCGGTCACCTGCGCGATCGAGAGCGCGTGGGATGCGGTCGTGGTCATGACCTTGTTCTGGTCATGACCTTTGCTCAGCTCTCGCGTTGATAGATGTGGCGGCCGCCGCGGAACGTGGACGAGACGTGGAGGTCGTCGTCGAGGAGGACGAGGTCCGCGTCCTTGCCGGGAGCGAGGCTCCCCTTCGATCCGAGGCCCAGCAGGCGCGCCGGAACCTCGCTCGCCATCCGGCACGCCTCGGACACGCCGATCCCCGACCACTGCACCACGTTCCTCACGGCCTGGTCCAGGCTCAGGACCGATCCCGCCAGCTTCCCGTCAGGCAGCTTCGCCAGCGTCTCGTCCACCAGGATGTCGCGTCCGTCGAGCTGATAGATCCCGGGCTCCATCCCCGCTCCGGCGATCGCGTCGGTCACGAGCGCCACTCGCTCCGCGCCCTTCGCCTTGACCGCCAGCCGCACGCTCACGGGATGGCAGTGCACGCCGTCGGCGATAAGGCCGACCGTCACCCGATCGTCCACCAGGGCGGCGCCCACCGCCCCCGGGGCCCGGTGGCTGAAGCCGGACATCGCGTTGTAGAGATGCGTCGCCATCTCGGCCCCGGCGTCGATCCCCTTCACGAACTCCTCGTACGTGGCGTCGGTGTGCCCCAGGCTCACCACGACGCCGTGGGACCGGAGCCGCCGGATCCGGTCCAGGCCACCGGCCGCCTCAGGAGCGAGCGTCACGAGGCGCAACACGCCGTGCTCGATGAACGCCTCGAACACCTCCTCCGACGCCTCCTCGATCGCGCTCGGACGGTGCGCTCCGGCCCGACGCTGCGACAGGAAGGGGCCCTCGAGGTGCAACCCGAGGGGCAGCGCACCGGGAGCGTCGCGCCCGGAGAGGAACGCCTGGCACGCGCGAGGGTAGACGTCCGCCGTCGAGCTCACGAGCGTCGGCAGGAAGGCCGTCACGCCGCTCCCGGGGAGCTGCCGCGACAAGTGGACGATGGCCCCGGCGTCGTCGCTCACCTCGACGCCGAACCCGCCGTTCACCTGGAGGTCGATGAAGCCCGCCGACACGATCGAGGTCTCGTAGATGCAGCGGCGGCAGGTCCAATCCCCCGCTCCCCCTCACCACCTCGGCGATCCGGCTCCCCTTCACCACGACGGCCCCAGGCACGAGACCGCTCTCCACGGCCAGCAGGCCCCGCACGGCAAAGCACAGATCCTCGTCCGACCGGCGTTCCAGACCCTCCGCCGACGTCACCGGATCCCTCTCCTCGCGAGGTCTCGGCGCACGGTGGCGGCCTCCAGGGGTTGAATCCAGATCCAAGGTCACGGAGTTTCGCGTCGCGAGGTGCTTTTCGCTCTTCGTGGTCATTACCAGTCGAAGAATAGACCTCGTCGCCGGGCCGGTCAAGCCCAAAACGCGAGCTCGCCGCCCTTGCTCGTTGCGCTTATTGGGGTTTCCACCGCCCGTGAGCGTTCGAGCCCCCTGGGGCGCGACTCTACCGCGGGTCCGTTCAGGGTCTAGGTGGTTATAACCGTCTCTCAGGGCATGGCCGAATCGGCGGGTCCGGAAAGTCGTAGCGCTACGGTCGGTTCGCCGCCAGACGTTCGGCCTGCCGGAGGACGAGGGTGGCGTAGCGGTCCGGCGAGAGCCCCTCGAATCGCCAGCGGTCCTGCCCCAGGCGGACCTCGACGCTCACCGCGCCCGCATGCGAGCCGAGGCCGAACAGCACCCGCAGGTCGCTCTGGGAGAGGTAGCCCCCTCCGGAGCGGACCTCCCGCATCTGTCGCCTCCCGCCGCCTTCGACGATCACGCGGGCGCCGATGCAAAGCGGGTTGGTGCCCTCCTTGCGGAGGCGGAAGCCGATCCAGTGGTGCCCCGTCGCCTGCCGGTTCTCGAGCAGCGTCGGCGTGTCGTCGACGTTGCTGACGACCAGGTCGAGGTCGCCATCGTTGTCCAGATCTCCCACCGCCAGCCCCCGGCTCGATTTCCGCACCTGGAGCCCGGAGCCCGCGCTCTCCGAAACGTCGCGAAAGTGCTTGCCGTCGCCCAGAAAGAGCTGGTTCTTCTGCCGGAACGTCTCGTTCAGGTCGGGAAAGTCGTCGACCTGGGAGTAGATGTGTCCGTTCGCGATGAAGAGGTCCAGGTTGCCATCGAGGTCGGCGTCGAAGAGCGCCGTGCCCCAACCCATCGGCTGGAACGTCGGCGCGGCCAGGCCGCTCGCCTGGCTCGCGTCCTCGAACTGGCCGTTCCCCAGGTTCCGATAGAGCGTTTTCGTGTCGTGGGCGAACGTCGTGAGGACGAAGTCCATGAACCCGTCACCGTCGAAGTCCCCGGCATCCACGCCCATGCCGGCCTGGGCGCGCGCCTCGGCGTTGAGAGCGACGCCGGCGAGGAGGCCGACGCTCTCGAAGGCGCCGTTCCCGAGGTTGTGGTAGAGGAAATTCGGGCCGGAGTCGTTGGCCACGAAGATGTCGGGGCGGCCGTCGTTGTCGTAGTCGGTCGAAACGATGCCGAAGCCGTAGGACCCGGCCTTGTCGGCGAGGCCGCTCGCCTCCGTGACGTCCGCAAACGTTCCATCGCCCTTGTTCTCGAAGAAGAGATCGGCGGCTCCGGGAATCCCGACGGGGCCGATCATGACCTTGGGCCCTCCGCGCCAGGTCATCGTCCGCTTCGCGTTCGCGACATCGTCCCAGGTCACGGTCGCGTAGCGAGCCACGTAGAGGTCCAGCCGCCCCGTGCCGCCGGCATCCAGAAACGCACAGCCGGTGCTCCAGCCCCCCGCCTGGACGCCCGCCGACGCGGCCACGTCGGTGAAGGTCCCGTCCCCGTTGTTCCGGTACAGGAGGTTGTTCCCCCAGTTGGTCACGTAGAGGTCGACGAGGCCGTCGCCGTTGAAGTCACCCGCGCAGACGCCGTTCCCCCACGCGGCGGCGTCCACGCCGGCGCGCTTCCCCACCTCCTCGAACTTCCAGCCGCCGAGGTTGTGGTAGAGCGCGTTCCGATGCGGGATGGGCTTGCGCTGGGCGTCCAGCTCGTAGGCGTTCACGACGTACACGTCGAGAAGGCCGTCGCCGTCGTAATCCACGAGCGCTATCCCGCTCCCTCCCGATTCGATGATGTGGTCCTTCGTGGGGCCGCCGCAGTACGTCTTGACCGTGAGTCCCGGTACCTCCTCGAACTGAACGGGCGACGGGGCCGCGTCGCCCGGAGACGGGAGCGGAACGGGCGGCGGGCCCATGGCCGAGGCGTGGCCGCCGTAGACCGGCTCCTGGACCTTCGTCTGTGCGTAGCTTCCCTGCAGGTCGAGGCTCAGCCGACCGCCGGTCTTGAGAAAGACGCCGAGTCGCTGGAGCGGCCGAAGGTAGGCCTCGGGTGAGAAGCCGACGGCCGGCGAGTCGGCCCGGCCGAGGAGCTCCGACGACCGGGCCTTCAGCTCGCGAGCGATCTCCCGCGGCACCGAGGGCTCGGCGGCGAGGGACGCCATCCGCTGCGCCCCTTCCGAGAGAAGGCGGCGGAACTCGCTGGCCTGTCCCTCGACTCCGGCCTGGGCCCCAGCCTCGAGGAGCTTCACGGCCTCCTTCTGCCGTTCGGTCAGCGTGCTGCGCGCGGCGGCCTTATCGTCGCCGCCTGTCGGGGCGCTCTGAGCCCGGGGGCTCGGCCGGAGCAGCATCAGCGAACCGAGAAGGAGGGCGGCGGCGGCGCGGAGAGCGATCATCAAGAAGCCGCGGCGAGACCCTGACCCGTGGCGAACCGGAGGATCGTTTCCTGGGTAGCGGTCGCGCGAGGGACCACGCTCGCGAGGCGCCCCTCGTGGAGGACCGCGATACGGTCGCTCAGCCCGAGGATCTCGGGCATCTCCGAGGAGACGATGACCACCGCCTTCCCCTCGGCGGCCAGGCGGGCGATGAGATCGTAGACCTCGGCCTTGGCGCCCACGTCGATCCCGCGGGTCGGCTCGTCGAACAGGACGACCCGCGCGCCGGTGAAGAGCCACTTGGCGAGGACGACCTTCTGCTGGTTGCCGCCGCTCAGGGTCGAGGCGCGCCCTTCGATCGACGACGCTCGGATCCGCAGATCCCGGACGTAGCCCTCGGCCGCCGCGCGTTCGGCGGCCCTCCGGACCCAGCCGAAGGGCGACAGGGCGCGGAGCCCCGCGAGGGTGACGTTCTCGCGTATCGCCATCTCCAGCACGAGGCCCTGTTCCTTCCGGTCCTCGGGAACGAGGGCGATGCCTCGGCGGATGGCGTCGGCCGGGGCCGCTAGCGCGACAGGCGTGCCGTCGAGGAGGATGCGACCGCCGTCGATGGGATCGGCGCCGAACAGGGCGCGGAGCAGCTCGGTGCGTCCGGAGCCCATGAGGCCCGCGATCCCCAGCACCTCTCCCGCGCGGACGTCCAGGTCGATGTCGTGAAGGACGCCCGTGCGCCGAAGGCCCTCCGCCCGCAGCACGACGGCGCCCGAGCTAGCCGGGGAACGGGCCGGGAACTCCTCGTCGAGGGAGCGCCCCACCATCAGGCGGATCAGGTCGGGAATGCCCGCCTGGGCGACCGGCCGTGTCTCCACCCGCCGGCCGTCGCGCATGACCGTGACGCGGTCGGCGACCCGCGCAAGCTCCTCCAGGCGGTGGGAGATGTAGATCACCCCCACGCCGCGAGCCTTCAGGCGCGTGATGACGTCGAACAGGCGCTCGGTCTCGCGTCCGCTCAAGGCGGCCGTCGGCTCGTCCATTGCGATGACGCGCGCGCTCCCGGCGAGCGCCTTGCCGATCTCCACGAGCTGCCGCTCTCCCACCGACAAGGCCCCCACCCGGGCGCGCGGGTCGAAGGAGGCGCCCAGCTCCTCCAGGACGCGCCCCGCGTCCGCCCGCATCCGCCCGCCCTCGATCAGCTGGAAGCGCGTGGGCTCCCGCCCCAGGAAGAGGTTGTCCGCCACGGATAGCTCGGGCACCAGGCTGAATTCCTGATGGATCGTCCGGATCCCGGCCGCGTGGGCCTCCTTCGGCGAAGCCAGCGACAGCGGCCTCCCTTCGACCAGGACCTCTCCCGCGTCGGGGCGCACCGCGCCCCCCAGGACGTTCATGAGCGTCGATTTTCCGGCGCCGTTCTCTCCGACGAGAGCGTGGACTTCTCCCGCCGCCGAGGTCGAGATCGACGCCCTGAAGGGCCTGGACGCCCGGATACGCCTTGGAGACCCCGCGAAGGGACAGCAGGGGCGCCACGGTCCCCGGCTCCCTCGCGGACGCTTCGATGGTCAGGCGCTCCGGCGGGTCGTCACTTGGCCTGGACGAGGAAGGTCCGGCAGATCTCGTCCCCGGGCTCTCCGTCGGTCACGCACACCTTCGCGGTATAGGTTCCCGCCGCGTACGTGTGATCGTCGCGGCAGAGCCTCGACGTGCCCTTGACCCCGTCGCCGAAATCGTACGAGAACTTCATCCTGTCGCCGTCGGGATCCACCGTGCCGCAGGCGTTGAACGCGACGAAGAGCGGGGCGGGGCCCGTCGCCGGGTCCGGGTTGATGCGGAACTTCGGAACCGGCGGCCGGTTGGGCGGCCCCGGGGGGACGGGGTTGGCGGTGATGGTCTGGGTGCAGCTCGCGGTCTGCGTCCCGCTGGTCGTGCTCACCACGAGGCTGTAGGCGCCGGGGTTCTTGTAGACGTGGAGGGCATCGGGGTTGTTGCTCGCGGTGCCGTCGCCGTACTGGATCGTCAGGCTCTGCGACGTCGGCGTCACCTTCACCGAGAGCGACACCGTCAAGGGGACGGTCCCGGCCGTGGGGGACGCACTGCACGTGAGGGAGACGGGCCCCGAGGTGACGGGAGTCGGCGTCGTGGTGTCGGTCTCGCACCCGACGAGGCCGAGGCAGATCGCGGCGGCGGCCGACAGAGCAGCGTGACGACATCCAAAGGAGCGCATCATTCCCTCCCCTCGCACCGACACCCGACAAAGGGCGCCGGGATCGAGTCTAGCACTCACCGACGCGGGAGCACCACGGTCTCGAGAAAGCTCGGCAGGTCCGGATGGGGCGCCGCCTGCGACAAGGGGACGATCTGCCCGGTGCCGATCTGGTCGCGGACGTCCAGGAGGTGGATGACCCCTCTGGCCCTGTGGAATGGGACGAAGCCCTCGGGCAGCTCGCCGCCGTCGATGAGCCGCTGGCGCACCGAGAGCAGGTCGGGAACCAGCTCGATGTCGTGGACCATGGCGCGAGAAGGGCCGAAGATCTCGTGGCCGTTGTAGAAGAGACCCCCCCCGAAGCGTCCGAGAAGCGCCCGGAACGGGGGCGGCAGCCCTCGTCCCAGAGCCGTCTCGAGCCGTGCCAGGTCTTCGTCGCTCGCCGCGCCGGCGATCATGTGGCGATCGCGGTCACGATCGAAGATGTCCAGGATCTGGACGAGGGTCAGGCTTCCGCGACGGGGAGCGCGCCGTTCTCCGGTCGTGTCGTCGGGGCCTCCCATCTGCGCCGGGGTGGCCTAGGGCCGCTCGCGCTGAAACACGGCGTCAAGGATACTCCTTTCGGCCTAACATCGGGGGGTGTGCGGACGCTTCACCCTCACGACACCGGGCGAAATCGTGGCCGAGGCCTTCGGTCTCGAGGAAGCACCGTCCCTCGAGGCGCGCTACAACATCGCGCCGACTCAGCCCGTGGCCGTTGTCCGAGGCGGAGAGGGCCGGCGCCGTCTCGACCTCGCGCGCTGGGGGCTCGTCCCGGCATGGTCTCGGGAGCCCCGCGGACGGGCGCTGCTGATCAACGCGCGCGCGGACACCCTCGGGACCCGAGCCTCGTTCCGCGACGCGCTGGCCCGCCGGCGGTGCCTGATTCCGGCCGACGGCTTCTACGAGTGGAAGGCCGTGCCCGGGAGCCGCCGGAAGCAGCCCTACCTGATCCGCAGGGGGGACGGCGCCCCGTTTGCGTTCGCGGGGCTCTGGGAGCCGCCCCATCCCGCCGACCCCGAGAGCCGAGGGACGTGCGCCATCGTGACGACCGAGCCCAACGCCCTGCTTCGCGAGATCCACGACCGCATGCCCGCGATCCTGCCCCGCGACGCCTGGTCCCTGTGGCTCGACCCCGCGCTCCGCGATCCGTCCCGCGTGACGCCGCTCCTGGCCCCCTATCCCGACGGCGAGATGACGGCCACGCGAGTCGGTCCGACGGTGAACAACGCGGCGAACGAGTCTCCCGACTGCGTGCGTCCGGACCCTCGCCCGGAGGAATCGTTGTAGAGTCGGGTGAAATGGCGAAGCCCAGACGACGCGTTCGAGTGAAGACCCCCCCGATCCTCTTCGAAAAGACCCAGGAGGTTCTCGCCCGGGTCCAGCGCCGCGTCGAGGGGACGTTCCTGGCCTATTGGACCAGCACCAGCGGCTCTGTCTGCGACAACGACGTCATGGCGCTCCACGAGGTCCTCCAGGAGATCGGACCGAGGGAGAAGCTGACGCTCTTCGTGAAGTCCGACGGGGGAAGCGGCATGGCGTCGCTCCGGATGGTCCACCTCTTGCGCCGACACGCCAGGCGCCTGACGGTCGTGGCGCCGCTCAACTGCGCGTCGGCGGCCACGATGCTGGCCCTCGGCGCCGACACGATCGGCATGGGACCGCTCTCGTACCTGACGGCCGTCGACACGTCCCTCGAGCACGACCTCTCCCCCCTCGACCACACCAACAACCTCGTGGCCGTGAGCAACGACGAGGTGGATCGCGTGATACGGCTCTGGAAGGAGACGCTGGGGCGGGACAAGGGGCCCGACCGCGTGAACCCGTACCAGGAGCTGTACAAGTACCTCCACCCCCTGGTGATCGGGTCGCTCGATCGCGCCAGCAGCCTGTCCCTGATGCTGTGCCGCGAGATCCTCGGGTACCACATGAGGGACTCGAAAAAGGCCGAGCGCATCGCCCGCCAGCTCAACTCGTCCTACCCGGCCCACCAGTACCCCATCACGAGCCGCGAGGCGCGCCGACTGGGGTTGAACGTTCTCGACCTGGACCCGGCGACCGACACGCTCCTGCAGGAGCTGAACCTCCTCTACTCGGAGATGGGGCAGCGCGCGATCACCGACTACGACGAGGCCAACCACCACGACAACGAGATCACCAACATCCTCGAGGGGAAGGGGCTCCAGGTGCTGTATCAGGTCGAGAAGGACTGGCACTATCGGAAGGAGGAGCGCCGGTTCGTGCCCGATGAACGACGTCTCGGCCTGGTACCGGTGCCGCTCCAAGGACGGCAAGGTCCAGAAGACCAAGTTCCACATCCGATAGCCTCGAGAACTGGCATCAGGCCACCAGGCGTACGAGCGAAGATCGACATGACCATGGTAGAATGACCATGGTCATGGAGGCGCCATGAGCAGCCTGGTCTCGAAGTCGGCGTTCAAGGCCCGCGCGCTGGAATTCTTTCGACAGGTCGAGCGCACGGGGCGCGAACTGGTGGTGACCGACAACGGCCGCCCGGTGCTGAAAGTGGTCCCCTATTCGCGAGACCCCGCCGAAGCCCTCAAGGCCCTGCGCGGGTCCGTGCTTCGTTACGACGACCCGACCGAGCCCGTCGGAGTGGAGGACTGGGAATCCCTGCGTTGATCGTCCTCGACACCCACGCCTGGCTGTGGTGGCTCAGTGATCCCGATCGCTTGTCGCGCCGGGCCAGAAGCGCCATTGACTCCTCCCTTGGCGCTGGCGTCCACGTCTCCAGTATCAGCGCCTGGGAGGTCACGCTTCTCGTACGAAAGGGTCGGCTGACGCTGCGGCTGCCTCCGGAGGAGTGGATCGCCCAGTCGGAGGCGCTACCATTCCTCCGTTTCGTGCCGGTCGACAACCGCATCGCGATCCGGTCGAACGCCCTTCCGGCGCCGATCCACGACGATCCCGCGGATCGCATCATCGTGGCGACGGCACTGGCCCTTGGGGCCGGCCTGGTGACGAAGGACCAGCGCATCCGCCGCTACCGACACGTCAAGGCGATCTGGTAGTCGCTCGCTCCGGCGTCCAGTTCAGCGCTGCGTGTCGCCCGCCGCCCTGGGGCCGAACTTTCGATCGAGGTCCAGGTTCAGCAAGAGGACGTTCACGCGGGGCTCTCCGAGGAACCCGAGGGTCCGCCCCTCCGTCCGCGCGTCGACCAGGCTCTGGACGTCGCCCACGGTGGCGCCGCGAGCCGCGGCGACGCGGGCCACCTGCCACCGCGCGGCGGAGGGGCTCAGATGCGGGTCGAAGCCGCTCGCCGACGTGGTGACCAGCTCGATCGGCACCTCCGCCGGGGCGCCCGGGTTCTCCGCCCGCAGGCGCGTGACGTCCGCCGCCACGCGATCGCGGAGCTTCTGCGACGTGGGCCCGAGGTTCGAGCCCGACGAGTTCGCGGCGTCGTAGCCGTCACCGGCGGCTGACGGCCGAGGCTGGAAGTAGGCCGGGCTCTTGAAGCCCTGGGCGATCAGCTCGGAGCCCACGACCCGCCCGTCGGCCGAGACCAGGCTGCCGTCGGCCCGCCACGGGAAGACGGCCTGGGCCACGCCGGTAACGATCAACGGGTAGGCGAGCCCGGTGAGCACGAGCGTGACCACCGTCATGCGTGCGGCAACGACCAGCTCCTTCTTCAAGACAATCCTCCTCAGACGAGCCCGACGAGGCTCAACACCATGTCGACCGCCTTGATGCCGACGAACGGCGCGACGACGCCCCCAACGCCATAGATGAGGAGCGAGCGGCGCAGCAGAGCGGCCGCCCCCAGCGGGCGGTACCGGACACCGCGAAGGGCGAGCGGGATCAGGGCCACGATGATCAGGGCGTTGAAGATGACCGCGGACAGGATCGCGCTCTCGGGGGACGTGAGGCCCATGACGTTGAGCGGGGCGATCTCCGGAAAGGCCACCATGAACATCGCGGGCAGGATGGCGAAGTACTTCGCCACGTCGTTGGCGATGGAGAACGTCGTCAGGCAGCCGCGGGTCATCAGGAGCTGCTTTCCGACCTCGACCACCTCGAGGAGCTTGGTCGGGTTGCTGTCCAGGTCCACCATGTTGCCGGCCTCCCGGGCGGCCTGCGTGCCGGTGTTCATGGCGATCGCGACGTCGGCCTGGGCGAGGGCCGGGGCGTCGTTCGTGCCGTCGCCGGTCATGGCCACGAGCTTGCCTTTGGCCTGCTCGTCGCGGATGAGCTGCAGCTTCATCTCCGGCGTCGCCTCGGCCATGAAGTCGTCGACGCCGGCCTCGGCGGCGATCGCGGCCGCGGTGAGGGGGTTGTCGCCCGTGATCATGATCGTGCGAAGGCCCATCGTCCGGAAGCGGGCGAAGCGCTCCTTGATCCCGCCCTTCACGATGTCCTTCAGGTGGATGACCCCGAGGACACGCGGCCCGTCCGACACGGCGAGCGGCGTGCCCCCCGACTTGGCGATGGAGTCCGACGCCTGTTCGACCTCCGGCGGAAGCTTGCCCCCGAGGGACGCCACGTGTCGCGCGATCGCGTCGACCGCGCCCTTGCGGATGATGCGCCCGTCCAGGTCGCATCCGCTCATGCGCGTCTGCGCGGAGAAGGGGACGAACTTCGCCTCGGGCTGCTTCAGCTCCCGGCCCCGCAGGCCGTAGCGCTCCTTGGCGAGGACGACGATCGACCGGCCCTCGGGCGTCTCGTCGGCGAGGCTCGCGATCTGGGCGACGTCCGCGAGGTCCTCGATGCGGGTGCCAGGGGCGGGAAGAAACTCGCTCGCCATGCGGTTGCCCAGGGTGATCGTCCCCGTCTTGTCGAGGAGCATCGTGTCCACGTCCCCCGCCGCCTCGACGGCGCGCCCGCTCATCGGGATCACGTTGTGCCGGATGAGCCGGTCCATGCCCGCGATCCCGATGGCGGAGAGCAGCCCGCCGATCGTGGTGGGGATGAGGCAGACGAGGAGGGCCACGATCACGGTGACGGAGAAGCGGAGGCCGGAGTAGAGGCCGAAGGGGACGAGGGTGACGCAGGCGATCAGGAAGATGATGGTCATGCCGGCGAGGAGAACGGTCAGGGCGATCTCGTTGGGCGTCTTCTGCCGCTTCGCCCCCTCGACGAGGTTGATCATCCGGTCGAGGAACGACTCGCCCGGGTTGGCCCCGATCCGGACGACGATCCGGTCGGAAAGGACCTTCGTGCCTCCGGTGACCGCCGAACGGTCGCCGCCGCTCTCGCGGATGACGGGCGCCGACTCACCCGGTGACCGCCGACTCGTCCACCGAGGCGATGCCCTCGATCACCTCGCCGTCGCCGGGGATGACCTCGCCCGCCTCCACGACCACGACGTCGCCCCTCCGCAGCGTCGATGCGGAGACGCGCTCCTCGCGCCCGTCGACGACCTTCCGGGCCACCGTCTCCTGCCGCAGGCCGCGAAGGGCGGCGGCCTGGGCCTTGCCCCGGCCCTCGGCCACCGCCTCGGCGAAGTTCGCGAAGAGGACAGTGAACCAGAGCCAGAGGGTCACGTTTCCCGTGAACCAGGCGGGCGCCGCCCCCGACGGCCGCGCGATGACGTCGTGGAGCCAGATGAGGGTGGTGAGGACGCTCCCGATCTCCACGACGAACATGACGGGGTTCTTCACCATCGCCCGCGGGTCGAGCTTGCGGACGCTGTCGAGGAGGGCGGCGCGGAGAAGGCGCCCTTCCCAGGCGGAGACGGCGCGAACGTTCTTGTCGCTCATGGATCAGAACACCTTTCCGGACTGCATGAGGAAGTGCTCCACGATCGGGCTCAGGCTGAGGGCCGGGAAGAAGGTCAGCGCGCCCACGATCAGGATCACGCCCACGAGGAGAGCGGCGAAGAGGGGCCCGTTGGTCGGCAGCGTGCCCGGGCCCGGCGGCACCGACTTCTTGCCGGCCAGGACCCCCGCGACGGCGAGGGCCGGGACGATCATCAGGAACCGGCCGATCAGCATGGTCAGGCCGAGGGAGATGTTGTACCAGGGGGTGTTGGCGTTGAGCCCCGCGAAGGCCGAGCCGTTGTTCCCCGCCGCGCTCGTGAAGGCGTAGAGGATCTCGCTCAAGCCGTGGGGTCCCGCGTTGTTCAGTGAGGAGAGGCCGTAGGGCGCCACCGCCGACCACGCCGCGAAGGTCAGGATGACAAGGGGGAAGATCAGGACGTAGAGCATCGCCAGCTTCACCTCGCGAGCCTCGATCTTCTTGCCCAGGTACTCGGGGGTGCGTCCGACCATCAGGCCCGGCGATGAAGACCGACAGGATCGCCATGATCAGCATTGCGTAGAGGCCGGCTCCCACTCCCCCGAAGACCAGCTCCCCCATCTGGATGTTGAAGAGGGGCACGAGCCCCCCGAGGGGCGTGAAGCTGTCGTGCCAGGAGTTGACGGCGCCGCACGAGGCGTCGGTGGTGACGGTGGCGTAGAGGGCCGAGTTGGCGACACCGAAACGGACGTCCTTCCCCTCCATGTTGCCCGAGGCCCGGCGCCACTCCTTGCGAGAGTCAGGATCGGGTTCCCGCGCGCCTCCGCCCAGTAGGCCACCGTGACGCCCGCGAAGAAGAGGAACGCCATCGCCCCGAAGATCGCCCAGCCCTGTCGCTGGTCCCTCGCCATCCGTCCGAACGTGAACGTGAGCCCGCCCGGGATCGCGAAGATCAGGAACATCGAGAAGAAGTTCGTCAGGGGGTTGGGGTTCTCGTAGGGGTGGGCGGCGTTCGCGTTGAAGAAGCCGCCGCCGTTCGTCCCGAGCTGCTTGATCGCCTCCTGGGAGGCGACCGGGCCCATCGCGATGGTCTGCTTGGCGCCCTCGAGCGTCGTCACCTCCTGGTACGGCGACAGGTTCTGGATCATCCCCTGCGAGACGAATACCAGGGCGAACACGACGCAGATCGGGAGCAGGATGTAGACCGTCGCTCGCGTGAGGTCCACCCAGAAGTTGCCGATCGTGCCCGGCCCCTTGCCGTCGCCGCGCCGGGTGATGCCCCGTGCCAGCGCCACCGCCACCGCGATGCCGGCCGCGGCCGAGAGGAAGTTGTGCCAGGCGAGGCCGGCCATCTGGCTGAAGTAGCTCATGGTGGTCTCGCCGACGTAGCCCTGCCAGTTGGTGTTCGTCGTGAAGCTCGCCGCGGTGTTGAAGGACGAGAGCGCCTCCACCGGACCGAGCTTCTGCGGGTTCCACGGGCAGCACGTGCTGTAGGCGCTGGATCGCGTACGTGACGAGCATCGTGAAGGCGCTGAAGGCCAGCAGGGCGAAGGCGTAGGTCGACCAGGTCTGCTCCCGGCCGTCGACGCCCGACAGGCGATAGACCAGCCGCTCGAGCCAGCCGAGGGGTCGGCGCAGGAAGTGGCTCTCCCCCTCCATCACGCGATACATGAAGGCGCCGAGGGGCACCGTCACCGCGAGAATGGCGAGGAAGAAGAAAAGGATCTGGATCCAACCGTTGGCGGTCAAGGGCGTATCTCCGTTTACGTTAGAAGCGCTCGGGCTTGAGCAGCGCGTACGCGAGGTACGCGAGGAGCAACACGGACAGGAGGAGGCCGACCACGTATTCGAGGCTCATGGGATCTCCTTCAAACCCGCTCGCAGGCCCGCACGTAGAGCCATGCGACCAGGAAGAAGACCAGCGTGAGCGCCACCATCGCGATGTCGTTCATGGACGACATCGTAGACCGCGGTGTAGTCAAGAAGACGTCAAGAGGCGCCTGGGAGGCGTCAAGACCGGCTCAAGGCGATCGCGTTAGCGCCGGTCGAGGGCCTCCTGTGCGGCGTCACGCACGTCGGGATCGCTATCGCGGAGGCCGCATCGGAGCGCCTCGAGGGCGGGGGCGTTTCCGATCTTCCCGAGCGCAGTGATCGCCGCGGTCCGCACGACCGCCTCGTGATCGCCGCAGGCCGCCGCCTTGAGCGGTCCCACCGCCGGCTCTCCCCAGGCCGCGCGACCGAGACCTCTCGCCGCCGCGGCGCGGACGCGGGGAACAGGGTCGATCTTGAGAACGACCGGCAAGGTCGCGAGCGCCCGAGGGTCCTCGAGGGCTCCGAGTGCGGCCGCAGCAGCGGCACGGAGGCGCTCGTCGTCGGCCGCAACCGCCTTCAGCAGAGGATCGCCGCCGCGTTTGTCCCGCAAACCCCCGAGCGCCTCGGCTGCGGCCGGCCTGAGGTCGGTGTCGGGCCCCTCGAGGACGGCGGCCACCGGAGCGAACACCGTCGAGTCTCCGATCGAGCCGAGCGTCCCGAGAACGGCTCGCCGAACGTCGGCGTTGCTGTCGCCGAGCGCCTTGACGAGGGCGGGCAGCGCGCGCCGGCCGGCGGGACTGGAGGTGTCGAGGGAATCGGCGGCCGCTGCCCTGACGTCCGGATCGGCGTCAGCGAGGGCACGGGCGAGAGCGTCGACCGGGCGTATGTCGGTCTCGGCCAGGGTCAGCGGACCGTGGAGGGCCTGGACGGCCGCCAGGCGAACGTCGGCGTCGGCATCACCCGCGACGGCGACGAGCGCCGCCACGACCCGCGGGTCGTCGATCGTGCCCAGCGTGCGCGCGCTACGTGCGCGGACGACCGAGTCCTTCGAGCGCAGCTGCTGGAGCGCGTCCGAGAGGCGATCCTCGCCCGCCGCGACGGCGAGGAGGAAGACGATCGCGCTCGCGGCGGTCATGCGGCCGTTTCCACCGCCTCAGCGCCCGACGATGGCCTTCTCGATGTCGGCGACCTCACGGGGAGCGCCGCACGACAGGCAGTCGAAGCCGGTGGGCGTCACGAGAACGTCGTCCTCGATGCGGGCGCCGATGTTCCACCAGCGCTTGTCGGTCGTGGCGCCTTCGGCGATGTACAACCCGGGCTCGACGGTGAGAACCATCCCCGGCTCGAGCTTGGTCATGGCCTGCCCGTACCGCTCCTTGGGGTCCATGCCCTCCGGATAGCCATAGCTTCCCGCGTCGTGGACGTCGAGGCCGAGCCAATGGCTGCAGCCGTGGGGGTAGAACTTCCGATAGGTCCGGCCCTTCATGATCTCCTCGCGGGACCCCGTGAGGATCCCGAGCTTCATGAGACCGTCCACCACGACCTCGACGCTCGCGGCGTGGACGTCGCGGAAGGGCACGCCCGGTTTGATCGTCCCCATCGCCGCCTTCTGCGAGGCGAGGACGATCTCGTAGATCGCCCGCTGGTCGGCCGAGAAGCGCCCGGAGACCGGATAGCTTCGCGTCACGTCGGCCGCGTACATCTCGTACTCGCAGGCCGTGTCGTTCACCACCATGCCCCCCGCCTCCATCGACTGGTCGGCGGCGTCGTAGTGGAGGATGACCGAGTTGCGCCCCGAGCCCACGATGGGCGGGTAGGCCATCCGGGCGGCGCCGTTCGAGAGGCAGTGGGACACCATGAGGCCCTTGATCGCGGCCTCGTTGACGCCGGGGCGGGTGCGCGCCATGGCGAGACGGTGGGCCTCGGCGGAGAGCCCCGCCGCGCGCCGGAGGATCGCGATCTCGGTCGCGTCCTTCACGAGGCGGAGCTGATGCACGGTGGCGCCTGCGTCGGCGGCCCCCCGCGGCGTCACCGCGTTCCTGTTCTCCTGGCCCCAGGCCGCCAGGAGCTGCTCTCGGAACTTGGGGCTGGCGCCGTCGGAGAAATGCAGGGACGTCGCACCTGCCGTCAAGCTCGGCAGCTTGCTCCAGAGGTCCGCCACGGGGAAGGCCTCGTCGGCCCCGTACTCCTTCACCGCGCCTTCGACGCCCGCCCGGTAGCCGGTCCACTGCTCCTTGGCGAAGTCCTTGGGCTCGACGAACAGAATGAATCGCTTGCCGTCGGCGGCCTTCGGCCGGAAGACGGCGACGGCATCCGCCTCGTGGAAGCCGGTCAGGTACCAGAAGTCGGAGTCCGGGCGGAAGGGATCGGTGGCGGCGTCGATATCCTTCTCACCGGTCGTGCGGAAGACCGCAACGGCGCCCGCCGGAAGTCGATCGAGGAACCTCTCGCGATGGGCCTTGAAGAGGGCCGGCGTCGACTCCTTCGCTGCAGGGGCGGCGTGAGTCGTCGATCCGACGGCGACGAGAACCAGGGCCAGGCAATGACGCATCAAGATTCCTCCTGCTCGAAGACGCCGATTCTACTGCGCCGCGCTCCGCTTCACGCCCTCCGGATACGATCCCAGGACGCGGAGCTCGCGGGCGAGGCCTCCGAGCTCCTGCAGGGCCTTCCCAGTGGCGCTCCGGGGATCCCCCAGCACGTCGAGGTAGAAGGCGTACTCCCAGGGGCGCCCGCGCAGGGGACGCGACTCGATCTTGGCGAGGTCGACGCCGCGCAAGGCAAAGGCCCCGAGGGCCCGGTGGAGCGCCCCCGGCTCGTGCCTCACGGTGAAGACCAGGGAGGTCTTGGTGGCGGACTCCACCGGCCCCGGTTCGCGGGAGAGGAGAAGGAAGCGCGTGTAGTTCTGAGGGTCGTCCTCGAGTCCGTCCTGGAGGATCTCGCCACCGTACAGCCCGGCGGCGAGGCGCGAGGCGATGGCGGCGTGGGTCGCGGGACCGTCGCGCAGCAGGTCCTTGACGCTCCCGGCGGTGTCGTAGGCGGCCACGGCCTCGATCCCGGGGTGCTCCGCGAAGAAGCGCCGGCACTGCGCGAGGGCCACGGGGTGGGAGGCCACGCGCCGCAGCGACGCGAGCGACGCTCCGGGGCGCGCGATGAGGCAATGTCGGATCCGGAGCTGGGTCTCGGCGACGATGTGGAGGGGCGAGGCCCAGAGGCGATCGTAGTTCTCGTGGATCGAACCCGCCAGGGAGTTCTCGATGGGAACGAGGGCTCGGTCCGCTCTGCCCGAGACCGCGGCCTCGAACATCGCGTCGAACGAGGCGCAGGCCAGGATCTCCACGTCGGCGCCCGCGACCTCGAGGGCGGCCTCGTGGCTGAAGGCCCCGCGCTCCCCCTGGATGGCGACCGTGAGCGCCGGATCCCCGCTCACCGCCGCCTCAGGGCTTCGCTTTCGCCGCCGGGGCCGGCGGAGCCAGGGGGCGGATGATGGCGGCGAGCAGATCGGCCTTGCCACCCTCGGCCACGAGGTGCGGGTATCGTTCGCCGCCGTCGTAGTCGGCGTGGAAGGTCTTGAAGAACTCCCCGTTCTCCACGAGGAGGTCGATGCCGTGGCTCGTCTTCGTTTCGCGGATCGCGTCGCGGAGCGTCTCGCGCGAGAAGCGGCGGCCGTTGGTCGCCACCAGCTTCATCCCCGGGCCGAGGCCCGCCTTGAAGGCCGGTGAATCCGGGAGAACGTCGGGGATCGTCCCGTCCTCGCCGACCACGAACCCGAGGGAGAAGCGAACGTCGACGATCTTCTTGCGCTCCTCCACCGACTTCTGCATCTGCGGGATCGCGTCGGTGAAGACGAGCCTCCAGCCGCTGGCGACCACGCCACCCAAGGGGTTCGTTCCGGGCACGTCGACCCGATCCCGCCAGAAGCCGCGCCAGTCGTAGGGCGCCACGGCGTTGAGCGCGGCCACGACGTCGTCGAACGCGTACGGAACGACTCGGGGAGCCCCGGTCTCCCCGCCGTGGAACAAGCGGCAGAAATCGTCGAGGCTCCTGGCGCCCTTCGTCTCGCGCCGGATGACGGCGTCGGCCTCGAGCCAGAGGAGCTCGCTCTCCTCGTAGAAATCGACGCGACGGCGCGACGACGCCCAGTCGGGCCGGGAGGTGTATAGCTCCTGCGCCGCGACGGCGGTGTCGACCAGAGGGCGCCAGGCGCGGCCGCCCTGCGCCTGCATGGACGCCGCGGTCAGCGCCAGGGACTCCCGATACTCCTCGGGAGTCAGCAGGCCGCTGCGTGCCGTGAGGATCTGTCCCAGGTACTCGGTCAGCCCCTCGTAGACCCAGAGCAGCTCGCCGTGCATCGGTCTCTCGAAGCTGCCCGGCTGGAGTCCTGCGGGGCGGCGATACTTGCCGTTCCACGAATGGGTCATCTCGTGGGGCAGGAGCCCCGCGAGGATCCGCCGCGCGTCGTCGTCCACCAGGGAGCGCTCGGCCACGCGGTCGTCGCTCGACTCGTGGTGCTCGAGGCCGAAGTGGGCCGCGTGGTCGGACAGCGTGAGCAGGAAGCTGTAGGAGCGGTAGTGGCGCGCCCGGAAGAGCGCCCCCGTCTCGGCCACGAGCCTCCTCCACCCTTCGACGAGATCGGGCGGGGCCTGGAGTGCCGCCTCGCTGTCGGCACCGATATGGATCCGGTGCGGGAGCGCGTCACCGGGCAGGTCGATCGTCCTGAAATGGGCGCCCGCAAGCACGGGCGAGTCCACGAGCGTCGTGAACGATACCGGAGCGAAGTCGATCCGATCGGCCCCCGCCGTTTCAATGGGCAGGGCCGTCCCGAACTTCCACCCTGGCGGAAGGCGGAGCGACGCCTTGAAGGTGAGGTCGTCGCTGCTCTTCCCCTGCGGCGACAGGGCCAGGGTGTTCCAGCTCACGACCGCCAGCTGGGCGGTCGCCGTCGGACCCGCCGAGAAGGCGCCCCCTTCCACCGGCGAGAGGTAGTCGAGGGACGCCTCGACGGCGTCGGCACCGGCCGGAACGTCAACGTGGAACGCGAACATCTCCTCGGCATCCCGCTTCCAGGGGACCGCGCGACCCGCCACCGTGATCTTGATTCCAGCCAGGTCGGCGACGGGACCCGAGGGCATGTGCTCTCCGGGAATCCACTTGGGATAGACGAGGGTCAGGGGACCCGGAGCCGCGGGAATCGAGAGGTGGGCATGGAACAGCCGCCTCGGCGCCTCCGTCGCGTCCACGTCCAGGGTGATGGGCCGCGATTCGGCCCGGAGCGAGGCCGACGACACCAGGACCAGAAGCGAGAGCCACACGCCGCGGCGTGAATATGGATTCATGAGGAGGATCCTCCAGCGCTTGAAGCTCAGGATTCTACTCCCCATCGGTGGGAGCCCATACTGGACATCCGAAATGACTGGTGCGATCATGTGCCCATGAAGCAAATGGCGGCCGCCAAGTTCAAAGAGCAGTGCCTGTCGATTCTCGACGAGGTGGATGAGGAAGGCCTCGTGATCACGAAGCGCGGCAAGCCCGTGGCCAAACTCATCCCCATCCGGGCGGCCTCCGCCAGCCTCATCGGTTCCCTCAAGGGCCGGATCAAGATCAAGGGCGGCATCTTCTCGACGGGGGCGAAGTGGGATGCTCAATCTTGATACCCACGTCCTCCTTCATGCGGTGACGGGGGATCTGACCACAGCCGAGAGCAAGCTCCTTCGAGGCCACCGCTGGAGCATTTCAGCCATCGTCCTCTGGGAGATCGCAAAGCTCGCGCAGCTTCGGCGAATCGCGGCGGACCTGGACGACCCGCACATCATTCGCACCCTGGCCGCGGTGCAGGTCTGGCCCATCACGGTCGACATAGCGAGGACCAGCACGCGGCTCGACGTTCGAAGCGACCCCGCCGATGAGATCATCGCCGCGACGAGCATCGTTCACCAGGTGCCGCTGCTGACCCGCGACCGCGGTCTGCGGCGGTCTCGGATGATCCCCCTGGCCTAGATCGGGAAGCCCTCGGTAGGGCCGGCCGCGAGGGTTTCGGCCAGAAGGCCGAGGCCGCGGCGCAGCTCCTGGAGACCGAGGGGAGCGCCGAGGCAGACTCGCACCGCCTGGGGCGCGATACCACGATCCACGACGAACGCGTCCGACGCGGTGACCTTGACCCCGCGACGCCGCGTGGCGGCTGCGAACGTGTCGCTCCGCCACGGCTCGGGTAGGTGGAGCCAGATGTGGTGCCCGCTCGGGTGGGCGTCGATCTCGGCGCCTGCCAGGATCTCCCGGGCGACGGCGTGGCGCGCGGCTGCCTCCCGGCGGCGCTCGGCCGTGATGGCCGCCGCCGTACCGTCGCCAATCCACGTGGCGGCGATCTCGGCCATGAGGGGCGACTCGGACCACGTGAGCGCCCGGATCCCTCGGGCCACCCGCTCCGCGGCCCCGGGCGGAGCCAGGATGAAGCCGATCCGGAGGCCGGGGGCGAGCGTCTTCGACGTGCCCGTGAAGTAGTAGGTCGTTCGGGGGGCGAAGGCTGCGATGGGGCGCGGACGCTCGGCCGGGAGGAGGGCGTGGATATCGTCTTCAATGATGACGACGCCGTGGGTCTCGGCGATCGAGGCGATCTCGCGGCGTCTCTCCTCCGGCATGACGCAGGCGGCGGGGTTGTGGATCGTCGGGACGCAGTAGAGGGCCTTCGCGCCGGCGGTGCGGCACGCGTGCTCGAACGCGTCCGGACGAAGGCCGTCGCCATCCATGGGGACGCCCTGGAGCCGGAGGTGGAACAGGCTCGCGGCGGCCTTCATACCGGGATAGGTGAGCGCCTCGGTCAAGACCAGATCTCCCGGCCGGAGGAGTGTGGCGAACAAGGTGGAGATGGCGTGTTGGCTGCCGCAGCAGACGAGAACGTGCTCGGCTCGCGCGTCCAGGCCGGTGCGGGCGATCCACTCGGCCCCGGCCTCCCGGTGGCGCGCGTTGCCGGCTTCGGCGGGATACCCGAAGAGCGACGGGAGGTCCGGCCGCCGCGACAGCGACGCGAGCGGCTCGCTCGAACGCGTCGCGATGGGCATCGCCGAGGATGAGGGGAGGATAGTTGAGGCTCAGGTCAACGACGGCCTCCCCCGCGACGGCCGCGAGGGGCGGAAACTCGTGGGCGCGCTGGCGCAGGAACGTCCCGCGGCCGACCTCGCCGGACAGGAGACCGCGCCTTGCCGCTTCGGCGTACCCGCGGCTGACCGTGCCGACCGTGACGCCGAGGTGGTCCGCCAGATCGCGGTGGGTCGGCAGCCGCGCTCCCGGCTTCAGACGTCCCTCGGCAAGGTCCAGCGCGATCGCCTCGGCAATCGCAAGGTAGCGCGGCCCCGAATGACGATCGAGCTCGGGGACCCATATTGTCATCCATACAATATAGCTATTGACACCCTACATTGGCAAGGACATATTGGGACAATAGAGTGGCGTCAAGGGGTTCAATGAGGGAGAACCTGGCCGAAAATCCACCGTCGGTCGAGTGGGAGCGGGGCGCGCTGCGCATCAGCACGGACCCTGCGAAACTCGATGTCGACCTCATCCACTCGTTCCTCGCGGATTCGTACTGGGCTGCAGGGATCCCTCGGGAGATCGTCGAGCGATCGATCCGCCATTCGCTCTGCTTCGGCGTCTTCGACGGCGACGAGCAGATCGGCTTCGCCCGCGTGATCTCGGACCGCGCCACCTTCGCCTATCTCGCCGACGTCTTCGTCCTCGAGTCGCACCGCGGTCGCGGCCTCGGGGTGTGGCTGATGGAGTGCATCAAGGCGCATCCCGATCTCCAGGGGTTCCGCCGGTGGATCCTCGGCACGCGCGACGCCCACGGGCTCTACCGCAAGGTCGGATTCCGCCCGCTGGCCGAGCCGTCGATCTACATGGAAATCATGGACAGGGAGGTCTACAACCGGTCATGAAGCTCTTTCAGGTCGACGCCTTCACGCCTCGCCCCTTCGCCGGCAACCCGGCGGCGGTCTGTCTCCTCGACTGCCGAACGTCCCGACGAGTGGATGCAGCATGTCGCGGCGGAGATGAACCTGGCCGAGACCGCCTTCCTCGTCCCTTCAGGCGACGGGCTATCGATTGCGCTGGTTCACGCCCGACGACCGAGGTGCCCCTCTGCGGACACGCCACGCTGGCGAGCTCCCACGTGTTGTGGGAAACGGGGCTTCTTGCGCCCGAGGCGACGGCGACGTTCGAGACGCGCAGCGGGCGTCTCACGGCGCGACGCGTCGCCGGCCGGATCGAGATCGATCTCCCGGCCGCACCGGTGACGCAGGCCGCACCTCCGGCAGCCGCCCTCGAGGCTCTCGGCGTCACGCCGGTCTGGACCGGCCGGACCGGCGACCGCGGCCTGGGGGACGTCGACTACCTCGTCGAGGTCGCCTCGGAGGAGATCGTGCGCGGGCTCCGCCCGGACTTCGGACGCCTCCGGGAGCAGAAGAGCGGGTTCATCGTGACGGCGCGGGCCACGACCTCGCCGTTCGATTTCGTGTCGCGCTACTTCGCGGCCTTCGTCGGCATCGACGAGGATCCCGTGACGGGAGCGGCCCACTGCGCCCTCGTTCCGTATTGGAGCGCCAAGCTCTCGAAGACCGAGATGACGGCGTACCAGGCCTCGCCCCGCGGCGGCATCGTCCACGGCGTCGAACGCGGGCGCGCGGGTGCGCCTGTCGGGCGAGGCCGTCACGGTCTTCCGAGCCGAGCTGCTGGCCTGAGACGCCTTGCCCGCCCCGTGGGCACCCTGTACCCTGTCCTGACGACCGGCGCGGGCGTAGCCGAATTGGCATAGGCGCCAGACTTAGAATCTGGTGGGTTCACCCCCGTGAGGGTTCGAGTCCCTCCGCCCGCACCACCCCATCGCGGTAACCCTGCCCATCCTTTCGGCTTTCGCCTGCGATGAGTGTGGCCAATCCCAAGGAGGGCGCCGATACCGACACTCGAGGCCGGGGGCGGAGAATGGCGAAGTGAAACCGTTTCGATCGCGCCGCTGGGGCTTGGCGCTTGTCCTTCTCGTCGTCCTCGGCCTGGGCGGCGCCGGCTACATCGCCATCGGAAGCGCTTTCATGGCGCCAGACCACCGCGCCGTCGGCCCCGCGCCCGACTCTCTCGGCGCGGAGACGCTACGCCTGCCGAGCCCATCGGGCGCCACGTTGACAGCGTGGCTGATCGTCCCGGAGTCTCCTCGAGGCGTCGTGCTTGTGTTGCACGGCATCCACGCAAATCGCGGCTTCATGCTCGGCCGAGCCGAGCTCTTCCGGCGGGACGGGTTCGCCGTCCTCGTGCCCGACTTCCAGGCCCACGGTGAATCGACGGGTGAGCGAATCACCTTCGGCTTCCTTGAAGCGCATGACGTCGAGGCCTGCGTGGCCTACGCCCGCCGTCGATTTCCCGATCTGCCGCTCGGCGGCGTCGGAGTGTCGATGGGAGGCGCGGCTCTCACGCTCGCCGCACGGAGGGCGCCTGTGGACGCGGCCGTGCTCGAGGCCGCCTTCCCATCGATCACCGAAGCCGTGGACAATCGTCTCGCCGCTCGCTTCGGCTCGCCGCTGTCTCGCCTCCTGACTCCGGCCCTGCTCCTCCAGCTCAAGCCACGCCTGGGGTTTGGCCCGGACGACCTCCGGCCCATCGAGGCCGTGCAGTCGATGACGTCACCGCTCTTGATCATCTCAGGCACGGCCGACCGGAGTACGACCGAAGCCCAGACCCGAAGCCTCTACGCGGCGGCGCCGGAACCGAAGGAGCTGTGGCTCGTGCCTGGAGCCGGCCACGTCGACCTCCTCCGGTTCGATCCAGACGGCTATAGGACGCATGTCCTCGGCTTCCTGCGGAAGCAACTTCGTGCGAAGTGAGGGTGCGATAACCGCGAAGGACCAGACCGCGCGCTGAGCGTCAGCAGGCCACCGGGTTCTCAGCAGCCGCCGCGCGGACCCCAGTCGATGCTCCCCGGGTCGCGCTCTTCACATGCCCGACTGGCATCACGCTGAGGTCACCCCGCTCTTCGTCTATGAGTCCCCATTGGTTGAACCGGGCTCCGAGGAGCCGTTCAAAGCTAGCTGGCCCGCGCTCCCGGCGTGGTATTCTACGATTTCGGTACCATCGCCACCCCTGGCGCAGAGGCGAGCGGGCCGGAGGAACTCCGGCGCGCGAGCGGGAATCACGAGGTTGATGCGTTGAAAGTCGAGTACGTCGAGGAAACGTCGGTCCGCAAGGCCCTGAGCTTCGAGATCGAGGCCGAGGTCGTGGAGAAGGAGATCGAGACCCGGGCCCGCGAGTACGCGCGGAACGTGAAGCTCCCCGGGTTTCGTCCTGGCAAGACCCCGCCGGACGTCATCAAGAAGAGGTTCCGTTCCCAGGTCCTCGAGGACGTGGCCGAGGCCGTCGTCAACCGCGTGGTGTTCCAGGAGCTCGAGGGACGGGGACTCAAGCCGCTGGCAAGCCCGCAGGTGACGGACCTCAAGATCGACGAGAACCAGCCCATGACGTTTCGCGCGGTCTTCGAGACGCTGCCCATCGTCGAGGTCCCCGAGTACAAGGGACTGCCGGCGAAGGCGCGCCGCGCGCTCGGTGTCCGACGCGGACGTCGACGGCGAGGTGACGCGGCTGCGCGAGGACGCGGCCCGTTTCGACCCCGTCGAGGGACGGGCGGCCCGCGAAGGGGATTTCGTCGTGCTGGATCTCGCCTGGAGGCCCGAGGGCGGAGGGCGCGGCGGGCGGGACGAGAACGCGATGATCGAGGTCGGCTCCAAGGAGAACCACGAGGAGTTCAACGCCGCCCTCGTGGGCCTTTCGCCCGGCGACACGAAGGACGTCAAGGTCACGTATCCGGAGGACCATCCGTCGAAGGGCCTCGCCGGCAAGACCGTCGGCTACACGGCCACGCTGAAGGGCGTCAAGGAGAAGGTGCTTCCCGGCGCCGACGACGAGTTCGCCAAGGACCTGGACTTCGACAGCCTCGCCGCCCTCAGGGACGACATAAGGAAGCGCCTGACCGCCATCGAGGAGCGCAAGGTCGACCGCGAGACCAAGGGCGCTCTCGTCGAGGCCCTCGTCCAGAGGGCGTCCTTCGAGGTGCCCGAGGCGCTCGTCGAGCGCCACATGAACGCGCGGACCGAGAACGCGGCGCGCGGCCTCGCGATGCAGGGAATCGACCCCACCAAGATCGGGATGGACTGGAAGGGGTACCGCGAAGAACAGCGCAACGACTCCGTGACGGCGGCCAAGGCCGACATCCTCCTCGACGAGATCGCGCGACGCGAGGGGATCGAAGCGACCGATGCCGAGGTCGACGCCGAGACTCGCGCGGCTCGCCGAGCGCATGAAGAAATCGAAGGAAGCGGTGCGCAGCACGATGGAGAAGGAAGGCGATCTGGCCGCGCTCCGCGCGAGGATTCGCGAGGAGAAGACCCTTGACTTGCTCAAGGCCGATGCTAGACTGGATTTCGAATGAGCGCGATCTCGCCGCAGGCGGGCACGCTGGTCCCGATGGTCGTGGAGCAGACGGCTCGAGGCGAGCGAGCGTACGACATCTACTCGCGCCTTCTCAAAGACAACATCGTCTTCATCGGAACCGCCATCGACGACATGGTGGCGAACCTCATCATCGCGCAGCTCCTCTTCCTCGACGCCGAGGACCCCGAGAAGGACGTCCACGTCTACATCAACAGCCCCGGCGGCTCGACGACGGCGGGGATGGCGATCTATGACACGATGCAGCTCATCCGCCCCGACGTCCAGACGATCTGCGTCGGGCAGGCGGCATCGATGGGCGCCGTGCTTCTCGCGGCCGGCACGACCGGCAAACGTTTCGCGCTCCCGAACTCCCGCATCCTGATCCACCAGCCCTGGGGCGGCGCGCAGGGCCAGGCCTCCGATATCGCTATCCAGGCCAAGGAGATACTGCGGATCAAGGACCGCCTGAACCAGATCCTCTCGTTCCACACCAAGCAGACCCTGGAGAAGATCGTCGCCGACGCCGACCGGGACTTCATCATGGATGCCGCCCAGGCGAAGGAATATGGTATCGTCGATCAGGTAATCAGCAGGCGGGAGAAGTGAAAAAGGGCGAGACGGAGATCCTTCGCTGCTCGTTCTGCAACAAGGATCAGAACGACGTCCGCAAGCTCATCGCGGGGCCGACGGTCTTCATCTGCGACGAGTGCGTCGACGTCTGCAACGACATCATCGCCGACGACCGCCGCGTCGAGGGCCGCTCGTACAAGTCGAGCCTGCCGGTCCCCCACGAGATCAAGAAGTTCCTCGACGAGTACGTCATCGGCCAGGACCAGGCCAAGAAGAAGCTGGCGGTCGCCGTCTACAACCACTACAAGCGGATCGAGATCAGCAAGCAGCGCGGCAAGAACGACGTCGAGCTGACGAAGTCCAACATCCTGCTCATCGGCCCCACGGGCTCTGGGAAGACGCTCCTCGCCCAGACCCTGGCCAAGCTCCTCTCGGTCCCGTTCACCATCGTCGACGCCACGACGCTCACGGAAGCCGGGTACGTCGGCGAGGACGTCGAGAACATCATCCTCAAGCTGTTGCAGGCCGCCAACGGGGACATCGAGAAGTGCCAGGAGGGGATCATCTACATCGACGAGATCGACAAGATCTCGCGGAAGGACGAGAACCCTTCGATCACCCGCGACGTCTCCGGAGAGGGAGTGCAGCAGGCGCTCCTCAAGATCCTGGAGGGGACGGTGGCCAACGTGCCGCCGCAGGGCGGGCGCAAGCACCCCCACCAGGAGTTCTACCAGATCGACACCACGAACATCCTGTTCATCTGCGGCGGGGCTTTCGTCGGCCTCGACAAGGTCATCGAGCGCCGCGTCGGGAAGAAGACGCTGGGCTTCGTGACCGACGGCAACGGCAAGGACGCCAAGGCCTCCTCGGGGAAGGGGGCCGCGGTCACGACACAGGTCCAGCCGACCGACCTCATCAAGTACGGCCTCATTCCGGAGTTCGTGGGGCGCCTTCCGGTCCTCGCGACCCTCCACGACCTCGACAAAGCCGCCCTCATCGAAATCCTCACGGCACCCAAGAACGCCATCATCCGGCAGTACCAGCGGATGTTCGACTACGAGAACGTCAAGCTGCGCTTCACCGACGACGCCCTCGAGGCCATCGCCGATCTGGCCATCAGCCGGAAGATCGGGGCCCGGGGTCTCCGGATGATCATCGAGGACCTGATGCTCGACCTGATGTACAACCTGCCCTCGATGAAGAAAGTGAAGGAGTGCGTGGTCACCCGGGAGGTCGTCCTCGACCGGGAGAAGCCCATCACCCTCATCGAGAAGGTCGGATAGGGAGCTTCCTCTTCCCGGCGTCGATCTTCGGGGACGGGGGCGGTGCCGCTCGGGTCGGGATATCCTAGAGGGACCATGTTTGGGAAAGACAAGGAGCGAACGGACGTGATCGAGACGCTGCCCATGGTCCCGCTCCGCGATGTGGTGGTCTTCCCCCACATGATGATTCCGTTCGTCATCGGGAGGCCGAGCTCCATCAAGGCTCTCGACTACGCCCTGGTGAAGGGGAAGCGGATCTTCCTCTCGGCGCAGCACGACGCGACTAGGGACAACCCCGGGGCCGACGAGATCTACACGCTCGGCACGATCTGCAACATCGTCCAGAGCCTGAAGCTCCCCGACGGCAACGTGAAGGTGCTGGTGGAGGGCCTCGACCGCGGCCGCGCCCTCGAGTTCCGGGAGGACGCGGGCTTCCTGAAGGTCGTGGTCAAGCTCATCCCGCGCCAGACCGAGACCGGCAGCGGCATCGAGGCGGTGATGTCGAAGGTCATCGCCCTCTTCGAGCAGTACGTGAAGCTCTCCAACAACCTCCACTACGACGCGATGCTCGCGGCCGTGCGCGTGGAGGACCCGGGGAAGCTGGCCGACACGATCGCCTCCCATCTCGTCCTCGGCGTCGAGGAGAAGCAGAACCTCCTCGAGGTCTTCTCGCCGCAGGACCGCCTCTCGAAGATCAGCGGGATCCTCGAGGCGGAGGTGGACAAGCTCCAGGTCGACAAGCGCATCCAGGGACGCGTGAAGAAGCAGATGGAGCGCGCGCAGAAGGAGTACTACCTCAACGAGAAGATGAAGGCGATCCAGAAGGAGCTCGGGCGCAAGGACGATCGCCTGAACGAGGTGGAGGAGCTCCGCAAGAAGATCGAGCAGGCGCGGATGACCAAGGACGCCGAGGACAAGGCACTCCAGGAGCTGAAGCGCCTGGAGGCCATGCCCCCGATGTCGGCCGAGGCCACCGTCTCGCGCAACTACCTCGACTGGCTCATCGCGGTCCCGTGGATGAAGAAGACGCGGGAAAGAAAAGACCTGGTCGCCGCCGAGAAGATCCTGAACGACGACCACTACGGTCTCGAGAAGGTGAAGGAGCGGATCGTCGAGTTCCTGGCGGTGCGGCAGCTCGTCAACACGCCCAAGGGGCCGATCCTCTGCTTCGTCGGGCCTCCGGGCGTCGGAAAGACCTCCCTGGCGAAGTCCATCGCCCGGTGCACCAACCGCAAGTTCGTGCGCCTGTCGCTGGGCGGCGTGCGGGACGAGGCCGAGGTTCGGGGCCACCGCCGGACGTACATCGGCGCCTTCCCCGGACAGATCATCCAGATGATGAAGAAGGCCGGGACCAAGAACCCGGTCTTCCTCCTCGACGAAGTGGACAAGATGTCCATGGACTTCCGCGGCGACCCGTCGGCGGCGCTCCTCGAGGTCCTCGACCCCGAGCAGAACCACACGTTCTCGGACCACTACCTGGACGTGGAGTACGACCTCTCGTCGGTCTTCTTCATCGCGACCGCCAACGTCCTCCATACGATCCCCCAGGCGCTCCAGGACCGCCTGGAGGTCATCCGGCTCCCGGGTTACACCGAGAACGAGAAGGTGGAGATCGCGAAGCGCCACCTCGTCGGGAAGCAGGTCAAGTCCCACGGCCTCGAGGACAAGAACGTCGCCTTCACCGACGCGTCGCTCCAGGAGCTGATCCGCCGGTACACGCGCGAGGCCGGGGTTCGGAACCTCGAGCGCGAGATCTCGACGGTCCTCAGGAAGGTCGCCCGCAAGGTCGTGCTCGAGGGCAAGGCCTACGAGACGGTGGTCACCGGCGAGAACGTCCCGGACTACCTCGGGATACCGCGCTACCGCAGCTCGCGCCAGGAAGAGCGCAACGAGATCGGCACGGCAACGGGGCTGGCCTGGACGGAGGTGGGAGGCGAGATCCTGCCCATCGAGGTGACGCTGATGCCCGGGAAGGGCGCCGTGCGGCTCACCGGGAAGCTGGGAGACGTGATGCAGGAGTCGGCCCACGCGGCCATGTCGGTCGTCCGGTCGCGAGCCGAGGAGTACGGCATCGCGCGGGACTTCAATCGCCGCCTCGACGTCCATGTCCACGTCCCCGAGGGTGCGATCCCGAAGGACGGCCCTTCGGCGGGTATCACCCTCGCCACCGCGCTGGTCTCGGCTCTCACGAAGATTGCCGGTGCGGCGCGACGTGGCCATGACGGGAGAGATCACGCTTCGGGGCAAGGTCCTGCCGATCGGCGGCGTCAAGGAGAAGCTCCTGGCCGCCCACCGGATCGGCGTCACGACGATCATCCTCCCGCGTGAGAACGAGAAGGACCTGGCCGACGTGCCGAAGAACGTCCTCGAGGTCCTGAAGGTGGAGCTCGTCGAGCACATCGACGAGGTTCTGAAGATCGCCCTCGTCACGCCGCCGGTGCCGCAGCAGCAGGACGTTGCGACGCCGCCGGCCGGGGACCTGGGCGCGGTGCAGGACGGTATCACCCACTGACCTCCCCGCCCGGCCGTCCCCGTCCGTCAGCGCAGGGGCCGAGGGCCGGGGGCGACGGAAGCGGTGCCGAGCGTCGTAGACCACTCTTGAACAGGCCGAATGTGACCTTCGCGGGGAGCGCAGCCTCCCCTGACCAATTCCCGCGTGACGGGCTCCCCGAGGTGGCGTTCCTCGGGCGGTCCAACGTCGGGAAGAGCAGCGTCCTGAACGCCCTCGCGGGGGCGCGGGGAATGGCCCGCGTGTCGTCGAAGCCGGGCAAGACCCAGCTCGTCAACTTCTTCCGCGTGGGCGAGGAGATGTACCTGGCCGACCTCCCGGGCTACGGCTACGCTCGCGTCCCCGAGGCCATGCGCCTCTCCTGGGAGCGCCTCGCGGAGTCGTATCTCGTCGGCCGCTCGCCGCTGGCCCTGTGCGTCTTCCTCGTCGACGCGCGCCACGAACCGAGCGAGGGGGACGAGACGCTGAGGGATTTCCTGGACGAGAGCCAGGTGCCCTACGTCGTCGCGGCCAACAAGATCGACAAGCTGGGGCGTGGCGAGGCGAGGTCCCGTCTCTCGGCCCTCGAGAACGGCCTCGCACGGTGCGCCCGCGGCGTCCTGGGCGTGAGCGCCGAGAGAGGCGACGGCATCGACCAACTCTGGAAAACCGTGCGCGCGGCGGCGGCCGATCGCCGCCGGGAGGACTGAATGGAAACCGACGAGCAGGCGACGACCACGACCGAGGAGCAGAAGAATGCGGCCCCGGCCCCGGATCTCTCCGACCTCAAGGACATGACCATCCAGCAGCTCACCGCCCTCGCGCGTGAGCTGGGGGTGGAGGGCGCGGCGGGGATGAAGAAGCACGACCTCATCTTCAAGATCCTCCAGAACCAGACCGAGAAGAGCGGCTTCCTCTTCGCCGAGGGCGTTCTGGAGACGCTCCCGGACGGGTACGGCTTCCTGCGCGCGCCGGAGTCGAACTACCTTCCCGGGCCCGACGACATCTACGTCTCGCCCTCCCAGATCCGGAAGTTCGACCTGCGGACCGGAGACACGGTGAGCGGCCAGGTGCGCCCGCCCAAGGAGGGAGAGCGCTACTTCGCCCTCATCAAGGTCGAGGCCATCAACTTCGAGCCGCCCGAGGTCGCCAAGGACAAGGTCCTCTTCGACAACCTGACGCCGCTGTACCCGAGCGAGCGGCTGAAGCTCGAGACCGCCCAGGACAACCTGATGTCCCGCGTCCTCGACATGATGACGCCCCTCGGCAAGGGGCAGCGCGCCCTCATCGTGGCCGCGCCCAGGACCGGCAAGACGATGATCCTCCAGAGCATCGCCAACTCGATCGCCACCAACCATCCCGAGGTCGCGCTCATCGTCCTGCTCATCGACGAGCGCCCGGAGGAAGTCACCGACATGCTGCGGTCGGTCAAGGGCGAGGTCGTCAGCTCCACCTTCGACGAGCCCGCCACGCGCCACGTGCAGGTCGCCGAGATGGTCATCGAGAAGGCCAAGCGCCTCGTGGAGCACAAGCGCGACGTCGTGATCCTCCTCGACTCGATCACGCGCCTGGCCCGGGCCTACAACGCCATCGTCCCGCCCTCCGGCAAGGTGCTCTCGGGGGGCGTGGACGCCAACGCCCTCCAGCGCCCCAAGCGCTTCTTCGGCGCCGCTCGGAACATCGAGGACGGGGGCTCACTCACGATCATCGCGACGGCCCTCGTCGAGACCGGATCGAGGATGGACGACGTGATCTTCGAGGAGTTCAAGGGAACCGGGAACGCCGAGATCGTCCTCGACCGCAAGATGAGCGACAGGCGCATCTTCCCCGCCATCGACATCAACCGAAGCGGCACGCGGAAGGAGGAGCTGCTCCTGCCCAAGGACGAGCTGAACCGCATCTGGATTCTCCGCAAGGTCCTGAACCCGCTCTCCGCCGTCGAGGCGATGGAGCTGATGCTCGAGCGCCTCTCGAAGACCAAGTCGAACCGCGACTTCCTCGAGTCGATGAGCTCCGCCGGGTAGGACTGGGCCCCCAGACCGCCCGGCAGGCCTGCCCGACCGTTCCTTGACGCCTTCCTTACGCTCCGGGCTCGACCCTTGACGCCGGGTTGACCGCGGATCTTCTACCTTGCTCGTAGGAGGCGGTATGGATCCCGAGACCGAAGCCATCGCGTTCGCCGCGGGGATCGGCGGCGCCCTGACCCTGGGCATGGCCCTGATCCCCTTTCGTGGCCTGACGCCTGCCGCGAACTTCACGTTCGTGTTCATGGCCCTCACGATCGCCATCGCCGAATGGGGCGGACGGCGAGCCGCCATTGCGACGGCTCTCACGGCGGCGCTGAGCCTGGACTTCTTCCTCACCGAGCCATACATGAAGCTGACGATCGCCGGGAAGGACGACGTCATCGCGTTCCTGGGGCTCGGGCTGTGCGGTCTGATCGCCGCCGCCTTCGGCGTCGGGCGGGAGCGCCGTCGCATGGGCCTGCGCCACTTGTCCCTCGTCCGGCAATCCCTCCGCCATCTCGAAGAGGGGGGTCCGGCGGACCTGGCCGTCTCCGAGGCCCTCGAGGCCGCGCGCGCGGTGCTGCCCGTGTCGGCCCTGGTCGTCCGGGACGCGCACGGCACGGTGCTTGTGGCGAGCCCCGGCGCCTCGGCGCGGCCGGCGCCGGCCAAGGTGCTGCGGGCGGACACCCTGCTGGCCGAGGACTCCGCGGAGGTCCTCGGTCGGCAAGGTCCACCCCTCCCCGCGGAGGGCGGGCGACTGCCGCTCGTCGCAGGGCGGCGCACCATCGGATCCCTCGAGCTCTGGGGAACCGGGTCTCCCGCCAGTCCTGAGGAGCGCCGCACGCTCACGGATCTGGCCCGAAGCATCGCGGCACGCGTGGCTCTCGCCAATCTTGCATAGCCCGTTGGACTATCCTTGGGCCGTGAAGAACGCCCTCGGGGTTCCACGGTGAACGAAGAGCGGCGTCCGGACCCCGATGCTCTTCTCGAGCGCGTTCGCGAAGAAGAGCTGCGGAGCAAGCGCGGCAAGCTCAAGATCTTCTTCGGCGCCAACGCGGGCGTCGGCAAGACCTACGCCATGCTCGAGGCGGCGCAGCGCCACCTTGCCGAAGGACAGGATGTCGTCGTCGGCTGGGTGGAGACCCACGGCCGACAGGAGACAGCGACGCTGCTGGAAGGGCTTCCCTCGCTCCCCGCGCGTCGCTACCTCTACCGTGACGCGCAGCTCTCGGAGTTCGACCTCGACGCGGCCCTCGCTCGCCGCCCGTCGCTCCTCGTGCTCGACGAGCTGGCCCATACCAACGCCCCCGGCGCGAGACACGCCAAGCGATGGCAGGACGTCGAGGAGCTCCGCGAGGCAGGCATCGACGTCTACACGACGCTGAACGTCCAGCACATCGAGAGCCTCAACGACGTGGTCACCCAGATCACGGGCGTCGCGGTCCGCGAGACGGTGCCCGACGCCGTACTCGAGCAGGCCGACGAGGTGGAGCTCGTCGACCTTCCACCCGACGACCTGCTCCAGCGCCTCCAGGAAGGGAAGGTCTACCTCCCCGACCAGGCCCAGCGCGCCATCCGGAGCTTCTTCCGGAAGGGGAACCTGATCGCCCTGCGGGAGCTGGCCCTACGGCGCACGGCCGAGCGGGTCGACGAGCAGATGCGGACCTACCGGCGAGACCACGGGATCGCGCGAACGTGGCCCGCCGCCGAGCGCCTGCTGGTCTGCGTGGGCCCGAACCCGGCCTCGGTGCGCCTCATCCGCGCCACGCGACGGATGGCGGCGGGCCTCCGGGCCGAGTGGGTCGCCCTCTACGTCGAGACGCCGCTCCACGGGCGCCTGCCCGAGTCCGATCGCCAGAGCCTCGACGCCAACCTCCGCCTCGTGGAGCAGCTGGGCGGGCATACGGCGATCCTGAGCGGCCACGACGTGAGCGCCGAGGTCCTGGCCTACGCCCGCGACCACAACGTCACGAAGATCGTCGCGGGGAAGCCGACCCACCCGCGGTGGCGCGACCGCATCAAGGGCTCGCTGGTCGACGAGCTGGTGCGCGGGAGCGGGGACATCGACGTGTACATCCTCTCGGGAGACGTCGACGAGGAGGAACGTGCGGCCCCGTTGCGCCCCAGGGTCGGGGCGCGGCCGTCCGCCTACGTCCCCGCGGTTCTCGTGGTCGGCTTGTGCACCCTGATCTCGTGGGGAATGTTCCCGTTCTTCGCCGCGTCGAACCTGGTCCTCGTCTACATCCTGGGCGTCGCCTTCGTCGCCACGCGCTACGAGCGGGGTCCCGCGGTCCTGGCCTCGTTCCTGAGCGTGGCCTGCTTCGACTTCTTCTTCGTGCCGCCGTACATGACCTTCGCCGTGACCGACACACAGTACGTCCTGACCTTCGTGATCATGCTGGTGGTGGCGCTCCTCGTCAGCAACCTGGCGTCCCGCGTCCGCGAGCAGACCGAATCGGCGCGGCAGCGCGAGAGACGGACGGCGATCCTGTACGCCCTGAGCCGCGACCTCGCGGCCACGCGCGGAAGCGAGAGCATCGCCCAGGCCTCGGCCCGCCACGCGGCCGACGTGTTGTCGACGCCCGCCGCCGTCCTGCTCCCCCGTGACGACGGCCGTCTCGTCCCCATGACGGCCGAGGGCTCGGCCTTCACCCTGGAGCCCCGCGACGAGGGGGTCGCGCGTTGGGTCTTCGAGCACGGCCGGATGGCCGGCCTCGGGACCGACACGCTCCCCGGCGCCGGCGCCCTCTTCCTGCCGGTGACCGGGACCCAGAGGCCCGTGGCGGTGCTGGGGGTGCGCCCCACCGGGCCCCAGGGCTTCTCCCCCGACCAGGTCCACATCCTCGAGGCCCTCGCGAGCCAGACGGCGGCGGCCCTCGAGCGGGCGCGGCTCGCCGACGACGCCCAGCAGGCGCTGGTGGACGTCGAGACGGAGCGGCTCAGGAACGCGCTCTTGAGCTCCGTCTCCCACGACCTTCGCACTCCCCTGGCCGCCATCACCGGCGCCGCGAGCTCTCTTCTCGACGACGCCGAGGCGGTCGGACCGGAGGCCCGACGGGAGCTCACGGCGACGATCTTCGAGGAGGCCGACCGTCTCAACCGCCTCGTCCGCAACCTCCTCGACATGACCCGCCTCCAGTCAGGGACGATCCACGTGGCGCGCCAGTGGCACCCCCTCGAGGAGATCGTCGGCTCGGCCCTGAACCGGCTCGAAGCACGCCTCCAGGGCAAGCCCGTCATGACACACATCCCGGAAGAGCTCCCCCTCGTGCCTCTCGACGGCGTCCTGATCGAGCAGGTGCTGGTGAACTTGATCGAGAACGCGGTGAAGTACACGCCCGCCGCCACGCCCGTCGAGATCTCGGCCTGGTGTGCCGAGGGCGAGGTCACCATCGAGGTGGCGGACCGCGGGCCGGGCGTCCCGCCGGGAGAGGAGGAGCGGGTCTTCGAGAAGTTCCATCGCATCGAGACGCGCGAGCGCCCGGGCGGTGTCGGCCTCGGCCTCACGGTCTGCCGCGGCATCGTGGCCGCCCACGGGGGACGCATCTGGGTCGAAAACCGACCCGGGGGAGGCGCGGCCTTTCGGTTCACGCTGCCCGGTCATCGGCACGCCGCCGGCGGTGGTGGCGGAGCGGGCCGAAGGGTCTCGATGAGCGCGGCGGCCGATCGGCTGATCCTGGTCATCGAGGACGAGCCGCAGGTCGTGCGTTTCCTAAGGGCCTCGCTGTCCAGCCACGGCTTCAAGATCCTCGAGGCCCCGAGCGGCCAACGAGGTCTCATCGAGGCCTCGGCCCACGTCCCGGATCTGGTCCTCCTCGACCTCGGCCTTCCGGACATGGACGGCGTCGAGGTGGCGCGACGGATCCGCGAGTGGTCCGCGGTGCCGATCGTCGTCCTGTCAGCCCGCGGCCAGGAGCGCGACAAGATCGAGGCCCTCGACGCCGGGGCCGACGACTACCTCACGAAGCCCTTCGGGATCGGCGAGCTGCTCGCCCGGATCCGCGTGGCGCTCCGCCATGCCGAGCGAGTGGGCGGCACGGAGGCCTCGGAGTTCTCGGTGGGAGACCTTCGGGTCGACCTCGGCGCGCGCCGAGTGGAGGCTCGCGGCCAGGAGGTGCACCTCACGCCGAATGAATACGGCCTGCTGGCGGTCCTGGTGAAGAACGCCGGCAAGGTGGTCACGCAGCGCCAGCTCCTCAAGGAGGTCTGGGGGCCGTCGTCGGTCGACCAGAGCCACTATTTGCGGGTCTACATGGCCCAGCTCCGGCACAAGCTCGAGGCCGAGCCGGCCCGCCCACGCTGGCTCATCACGGAGCCCGGGGTGGGATACCGGCTCAGGACCGAGTAACCCCCGGTCCCGGGACGCACGACGACCGACCCTTGTCCTGGGGCGATACGTTTGGTAGCATTGGGGTTTGCGATCACCTGGATCGCGAGTGCAGGGAGCGACATGAAGCCTGGAATCCACCCCGACTACAAGGCCGTCAACGTGCATTGCGCGTGCGGCGCCGTCTGGACCACCCGGTCCACGAAGGGCGAAGAGCTGCGCCTCGAGATCTGCTCGAGCTGCCATCCATTCTTCACGGGCAAGCAGAAGCTCATCGACTCGGCCGGCCGCGTCGAGCGCTTCAACCGCAAGTTCGCGAAGACCGCCGCCAAGAAGGCCGCCGCCCAGGCCTGACGTCTGCTCCAATGACCACCCATCGACCGCTGACTCGGGCATCGAGAAGCGGAGCGCCGGATTCACTCCGGCGCGGAGCGGCGTGGGGGGGGTTGGGGGGGTGCATCCAGACCGATACCCCCCCACATTACTGATGGACTCTATTACCTTCCAGAAGCTGAAGGACATCGAGACTCGCCTCGCTGAGGTGGAGGGCCAGATGTCCGACCCGAGCGTCACCCAGGACCCTTCGGCCTACCAGAAGCTTGCCCGCGAGTCCAAGGAGATCTCCACGGTCGTCGAGCGCTTCCGTTCCTACAAGGGCACCCTGGGAGAGCTCACCAAGGTCCAGGAGATGGCGCGGACCGAGTCGGATCCCGACCTCAAGGAGATGGCCCACGAGGAGATGCGGGCCCTCGAGGCGAAGCGCGACGCCCTGGATGCCGAGATCCCGCTGCTCCTCGTGCCCAAGGACCCCAACGACGAGAAGAACGTCCTCCTCGAGATCCGGGCGGGAACCGGCGGTGACGAGGCGGCGCTCTTCGCGGGTGAGATGTTCCGGATGTACTCGCGCTTCGCCGAGGCGCAGGGTTGGAAGATCGACGTGATCTCGGCCAATCGCACCGGCCAGGGCGGCCTCAAGGAGATCATCGCCCTCATCGAGGGTGAGCGCGTGTACTCCAAGCTCCGGTACGAGAGCGGCGTCCACCGCGTCCAGCGCGTGCCGGCAACGGAAGGCTCCGGGCGCATCCACACGTCGGCGGTGACCGTGGCCGTGCTCCCCGAAGCGGAGGAAGTCGACGTCAAGATCGAGGCGAAGGACCTTCGGATCGACACCTTCTGCTCCTCGGGACCCGGCGGACAGAGCGTCAACACCACGTACTCCGCGGTGCGCATCACCCACATCCCGACCGGCACGGTCGTCTCCTGTCAGGACGAGAAGAGCCAGATCAAGAACCGCGAGAAGGCCATGAAGGTGCTGCGGGCGCGCCTCTACGAGGTGGCCCTGGAGGAGCAGCAGAAGGCCATTGCGAGCGACCGCAAGAGCCAGGTCGGCTCCGGGGACCGCAGCGAGAAGATCCGCACCTACAACTTCCAGCAGGCGCGTGTCTCGGACCACCGCATTGGCCTCACGCTCCACCGTCTGCAGGACGTTCTCGACGGCGACCTGGGCGAGATCGTGAACAGCCTCGCGGCCCACCACCAGGCCGAGAAGCTCAGGGAGCCCGAGCCCGTTCGCTGACGGGCCGCCGGCTACGGACCTCCCGCGCCCGTGACGATCCTGGAGGCGCTCGCGGCCGCGACGGCAACGCTCGCGAAGGCCGGAGTGCCCGACCCATCCCTCGACGCCGAAGCGCTGCTGCGCCACGTCACCGGCTGGGACCGTGCCACCGTACTCGTCCAGCCTCGGCAGTCCCTCGACGCCGGCCAGGAGTCACGCTTCCTCGCCTTGGTCGAGGAGCGCTCGCGCCGGCGCCCGCTCCAACACCTCCTCGGCACCCAGGCCTTCTGGCGCCACGATTTCCGCGTCACCCCGGACGTCCTGATTCCCCGCCCGGAGACGGAGGTGCTGGTCGAAGCCGCAATCCAGCGCCTGCGTCCCCTCGATGAGCCCACGATCGTCGACGTGGGGACCGGCAGCGGATGCATCGCGCTCTCGCTCGCCGCGGAGCTGCCTCTCGCCGTGGTCCATGGCGTCGACGTGTCTGCCTCGGCCCTGTCGGTGGCTCGGGACAACGCCGAGCGTCTCGGCCTGTCGGGTCGCGTCACCTGGCACCAGGGCGACCTGCTGTCGCCCGTCCTCGCCCTCCGCGACAGGATCAACATGATCGTCAGCAATCCCCCGTACGTGGATCGCGCCGACGCTCCTTCCCTCGCGCCCGAGGTCCGGGATCACGAGCCGCCCCTCGCCCTCTTCCCTCCCGGCGACGCCTACGCCGTCTATCGCCGGCTCATCCCCGAGGCGCTGCCGCTGCTGGCGCCCGGCGGGTGGCTCCTGCTCGAGGTCGGCCAGCACATGAGCGAGGGCGTGTCGGCGCTCTGTAATGACGCCGGGCTCGAGGTCCAGGCCGTGCTTCCCGACCTCCAGTCGATCCCGCGCGTCGTCGTCGCCCGCCGACGCTAGCTCCGCGGCTCGCGCGTGAGGTAGTGGGCCAGGAGGATCGGGATCGACGTCGTCAGGACGACGAAGACGGCCACGACGTTGGTGACCGGCCGCTGCCGCGGCTTCGTGAGCTGGCTGAAGATCCAGATCGGCAGCGTCTCCTGCTGTCCGGAGGTGAACGTCGTCACGATCACCTCATCGAAGGAAAGGGCGAAGGCCAGCATCCCGCCGGCGACGAGGGCCGTGGCGAGGCTCGGCAGCAGCACGCGCCGGAACGTTGCCAGAGGGCCGCCCCCCAGGTCCATCGACGCCTCGACCAGCGACGGAGGCGTCCGGCGCAGCCGGGCGACGACGTTGTTGTAGACGACGACCACGCAGAAGGTCGCGTGGCCGATCACGATGGTCCAGAGGCTGAAGGGAATCCCGATCAGCCCCATGGCCGACCGGAGGGCGATCCCGGTGACGATGCCCGGAAGCGCGATGGGCAGGATCAGCAGGAAGGACACGGCCTCCCGGCCGAAGAAGCGGCTCCGGTGGACCGCGAGTGCGGCGAGAGTCCCCAGGACGAGCGCCAGGGCCGTCGCCATGGTCGCAACCCTCAGGGAGAGGGCGAGAGCGGCCCAGATGTCGGGGCGGCTCCACGCCACCGCGAACCAGCGGAGCGTCAGCCCCGGCGGCGGAAAGCGGAAGGAGGCGTCTTCCGTCGTGAGGGCGTAGAGGCAGATCACGGCGAAAGGTCCGTGGAGAAACAGCAGCACGCCCGCCACCGCCCCGCGCAGCGCGAGAGGGGGTCGGCGCACCCCGTCAGAGCGCATCGAAGGCACCCAGGCGTCGCGCGATGGTGAGGTAGACGCCCATGATCGCCATCGGGATCACGGTGAAGGCGGCGGCGAGAGGAACGTTCCCCGCGGTCCCCTGGTGAGCGAGCACCGCCTGGCCGATGAAGAGACTCGAGTTCCCGAGGACGCCCGGGACGATGAAGTCCCCCAGGGTCAGGGAGAAGGTGAAGATCGAGCCCGCCACGACGCCGGGAAGGGCGAGGGGAAGGACGACCCTCCGGAACGTCGTCGCCGGCGTCGCACCGAGGTCCTCCGACGCCTCGAGGAGGGAGTCGGGGACCCGTTCGAGCGCGGCCTCGATGGGCAGGATCATGTACGGGAGCCAGACGTACAGGAACGCGAGGAAGGTGCCGAGGGCCGAGACCGAGAGAGAGGGGCCTCCCACCACGGGAAGGGCCAGGAGGCCGTCCACGACCGGGGTCAAGCGGAGCCGCCCCACGAACCAGCTCAGAATCCCTTCCTTCGCCAGGATGAGCTTCCAGGAGTAGACGCGAACCAGGTAGCTGGACCAGAGGGGCAGGAGAACGGCGAGCGTGAGGACCGCCTTCTCCGTCGCTCCCGCGTAGCGGGCCATGTAGTAGGCCAGCGGAAAGGCGACGACCGCCGCCGCGAGCGTGACCGCCGCGGCCATCGTCGCCGTCCGGATCGCGATGTCGAGGTTCGACCGGGTCAGCAGGTCGCGGTAGGTGTCCAGGGAAAGCTCCCGCACGACCTGGCCCGTATAGCCGTCCAGGTGGAAGAAGCTCTCGACCACGAGGGCGGCGAGCGACCCGAGATACACGACCCCCAGCCACAGCAGGGGTGGACCCACGAGCAGCCCGAGCGCAAGGCGGGGATGGCGGAAGAGGGCGCGCGACAGCGACCGGCCGACGCTCACGCCCGAGGCTCCACCGGCCGCTGATGCTCCCGGCTCCACGCCAACCGGACCCGCGCTCCGGGCGACGCGTGAGGGGCCGGGCCGCGCGTGTCGCGGTTCGCCTCGACGACCACGAGCCTCCCGCCCCCCGCGACCTCGACCGTGCAGCGAGTATGCATTCCCAGGTACGTCGCATCGACGACGACCCCCTCGGCCGTGCTCATCCCTTCCCCGCTGGCTCCGTCCTCGAGAAAACGGATCTTCTCGGGGCGCAGCGTGAAAGGCGCCGTGGAGCCGGCCAGGGCCCGAGCGGCCTCTCCCTCGACGAGGTTCGAGAGCCCGACGAAGTCGGCCACGAAAGGGGTCGTCGGGTTCTCGTAGACCTCGGCCGGCGCCCCGACCTGCTCGACACGGCCGTGGTTGAAAACGGCCAGCCGGTCGCTCATGGCCAAGGCCTCCTCCTGGTCGTGGGTCACGTACACGAAGGTGATGCCCACCTGCTGCTGGATCGCCTTCAGCTCGGCCTGCATCTGCCGCCGCAGCTTCAGGTCGAGGGCTCCGAGGGGCTCGTCGAGGAGGAGCACGCGCGGACGGTTGACGAGGGCCCGCGCGAGGGCCACGCGCTGCCGCTGGCCGCCCGACAGGACCGCGGGCCGACGCCCGACGACCCCGGGCAGGCGGACGAGATCCAGCATCTCGGCCACGCGACGATCGCGCTCCGCGCGCGGCACCCGCTTGACGGTCAGCCCGTAGGCCACGTTCTCCCCCACCGTCATGTGGGGGAACAGGGCGTAGTCCTGGAAGACGGTGTTGACGTCGCGCTCGTAGGGAGGCACGCCGGCGGCGGCTACGCCGTGGATCTCGAGAGTGCCGCTCGTCGGGCGCTCGAACCCCGCGATGAGGCGAAGGCACGTGGTCTTCCCGGACCCCGACGGGCCGAGCATCGAGAAGAACTCGCCGTCCTGGATGTCGAGGGTGACCCCGTCGACCGCTCTCACGTCGCCGAAGTGCCGGCGAACGTCGACGAGGCGGATCGCGGGAACCGGGGCGCTAGCGCCCACCGATCACGGCGATCGTGCTCGTCACCCACTCGTGGTACGGCACGCACTCGCGACCGTCGCCGCAGTTGGCCACCGGCGTCCGCCAGAAGTGGATCTTGTCGAAATTCCCCGCGCCGTTGGTCTCGCACCCCTTGTCCCCCAGGAGCTTGTTCCCCTGGCACGCGGCCGGAACGGCGGGGACGGATCCGAACCATGCCGCCAGGTCGCCCTGCGTCGAGGGTTGGATGGAATGCTCGAGCCATTTGTACGCGCAGTTGGGGTGGGCGGCGTTCGCGTGGAGCATCGTCGTGTCGGCCCATCCCGTGGCCCCCTCCGCCGGGATCGTGGCCGCGATCGGCGCTTTCTTCCCCTGAAGGAGGTTCACCTGGTAGGGCCACGAGCTGCTGGCCGCGACGCCTTCGTTGACGAAGTCGTCCACCTGGGCGACCGCGTCGTGCCAGTAGCGCCCGACGAGCTTCCGTTGCTGCCGCAAGAGGGCCACCGCCGCGTCGAACTGCTTCCGGTCCAGGGCGTACGGATCCTTGATTCCCAGCTCGGGCTTGTGGCTCATCAGGTAGAGGGCCGCGTCGGCCAGGTAGATCGGCCCGTCGAAGGCCTGGATCCGCCCCTTGTTCGACTTGCCGTCGGGGAGCGTCGTCTCCTCGAAGACCACGCTCCAACTCGTGGGCGGCTTCGAGCCGAACACCTTCGTGTTGTAGGCGAGGAGGTTCGAACCCCATTGGTAGGGCACGCCGTAATGCTTCCCGCCGACAGTGTGCCATGGCGCGTTCTGCAGCCGCGGGTCGACGGAGCTCCAGCTCGGCACGAGGGCCGTGTTGACCTCCTGCACCTTCCCCCCCGAGACGAGGCGCAGGCTGGCGTCCCCGGAGGCCGTCACGAGGTCGAAACCCCCTTCGTTCATGAGCGCCACCATCTCGTCGGAGGTCGCCGCGATCTTCACGCTGACCCTGCAGCCCGTGTCCTTCTCGAACCCGGTCACCCAGTCGTAGGCCTTGTCGGTTTCCCCCCGCTCCACATATCCGGCCCAGGCCACGATCGACACCGCGCCTTCGCCCGGACCGAGGGCCTGCGTCAGCCCCGGACCGGTCGCGCCGGGAGACTCGCGCGTCGGAGCCTGTGCTTGCCCACATGCGACCACGACCAAGCCCGCCGAGAGGACGATCGCCCATGATCCCGCGCGCACACGCATGGTTCCTCCGAGGTTGCCGTGCCCGAACACTATGCTGCCCAGGGGTGGACGAGCAAGCTAGACCACGCTCGAGGAGGCTCCTGCTCCCAGCCCCCGGGTCCGGCTAGAATGGCCCCCATGAAAGACCCCCGCGACAAGGAACTGGGAATGGGACGGAAGATCCGGAGACGGGACTTCCTGAACGGCGTGGCGCTGACGGCCGGCGCGTCGATGCTGTCGCCGCGTTTCCTGATCGGCCTCGATGCGGACGTGTTCGCGCCGGAGAAGGCGCCGGGGTACTACCCGCCCGCCCTCACCGGACTGCGGGGCAGCACCAACGGAACGTTCGAGGCGGCCCACGCGCTGAAGAGCGGGCAACTGGGAGGGCTCTCACCCGTCGACACGGGGGAATCCTACGACCTGGTCGTGGTGGGCGCGGGAATCAGCGGCCTCGCGGCAAGCCACTACTACCGCAAGGGCGCGGGAGCCGGGGCCAAGGTCCTGATCCTCGACAACCACGACGACTTCGGCGGCCACGCGCGGCGGAACGAGTTCAAGGAGGGGGACCGTACCATCGTCAGCTTCGGCGGGACCTGGTCCATCGATAGCCCGGCCCCGTATAGCGGCATCGCCAAGGCGTTGATCACTGACCTCGGGATCGACGTGTCCAGCTTCGCAGCCGCCACCAACTGGAAGCTCTACGAGGGCCTCGAGGAAGCCACATTCTTCGACAAGGAGACCTTCGGCCAGGACAAGCTGGTGAAGGGGCTGAGCGGACGGCGGAGGACGGCGGGCGCGCGGAAGGGCCCCGATCCCAAGGCCCTTGCGGAGACGCCCCTGACGCCGGCGGCGCAGCGGGACATCCTCCGGCTGGAGACGGAAGAGTTCGACCCGTGGCCCGGGGCCTCCTCGTCGGAGAAGAAGGAGAAGCTCCTGCGGATGACGTACGCCGACTTCCTGACCAAGGTCTGGAAGCTGGATCCGGGCGTCGTCGCGTTCTACCAGAACCGTCCCCACGGCCTCTTCGGCGTGGGCATCGACGCGGTGTCGGCCCTCGACGGATGGGGGCTCGGCTTCCCGGGGTTCGTCGGGCCTCAAGCTCGACGCGTCCTATCCCCGCGGCATGAACCGCGACGCCATGCGCGTGAAGGAGGCCGAGGAGTACTTCTTCCACTTCCCCGACGGCAACGCGACGGTGGCGCGGTCCCTCGTGCGCCGCCTGATCCCGACGGCCTTCCCCGGCCCCGCGTCCGATCACGTGGTCGTCTCGAAGGCGGACTACGGCCGCTCGACGATGCGGCGAACCCGACGCGCCTCAGGCTGAACAGCACGGTCGTGCAGGTCAAGCACCTGGGCGATCCCGCGACGTCCAGCGAGGTCGAGGTCCTGTACATCCGCGGCGGCAAGGTTCGGCGCGTGCGGGCCAAGAACTGCATCCTCGCGTGCTACAGCGTGATGATCCCCTACCTCTGCCGCGAGATGCCCGAGGCACAGCGCACCGCCCTCGTCCTTCGCGGTAAAGGTGCCTCTCGTCTACACGAGCGTCCTCGTGCGCAACTGGACCGCGTTCAAGGCGCTCGGCATCTCGGGCGCCGCCTGCCCCGGCGGGTACTACGACGCCCTGCATCTCGACATGCCGGTCAGCGTCGGCGGATACCACTGCTCCCAGAAGCCCGAGGACGCGATCGTCGTGAACCTGTCGAAGGTCCCCTGCCATCCGGGCCTCGCGCCGCGGGACCAGCACCGCGCGGGACGCCAGGAGCTCCTCGACACGCCCTTCGAGGACATGGAGCGCAAGACCCGCGACCAGATGACACGCGTTCTCGGCCCCGGGGGCTTCGACCCGGCCCGCGACATCCGCGCCATCACCGTGAACCGCTGGCCGCACGGCTACGCCTACCAGTACAGCGGGATGTACGACCCGTTCTGGATGGACGGCACGGAGACGCCCTGCCAGGTCGCGCGCAAGCCGTTCGGTCGGATCGCGATCGCGAACTCCGACGCCGACGCCTACGCCTACACCGACTGCGCCATCGACCAGGGACACCGCGCCGCGGGCGAGGTCCTGTCGCGGCGGGGCTGAGCCGGCCGGCTACTTCTTCGGATCGGGAAGGGCGAAGGCGACGTACGAATCGCCCGACTTCGTCCCCATCTTGCCGCCGCCGCACGCGATGACGACGTACTGCTTCCCGTTCACCTCGTACGTCGCGGGCGTCGCGTAGCCGCCCGCCGGAAGAGCCGTCTCGAAGAGGATCTTCCCGGTGGCCTTGTCGAGGGCCCGGAAGCGCTCGTCCTTCGTCGCACCGATGAAGATGAGGCCCCCCGCCGTGACGACGGGGCCCCCGTAGTTCTCGGTGCCCGTCGGGGGGATCCCGCGGCGCGTCAGCTCGGGCACCTCGCCCAGCGGTATCTGCCAGTCGATCTCGCCGCGGTTCAGGTCGATCGACGTCAGGGTTCCCCACGGCGGCTTCACGGCGGGATAGCCGTCGGGGTCGAGGAAGCGGTTGTAGCCGGTGTGGGTGTACGGGGTGATGGGCTTCTCGGGGTCGTCGATCTTGGCCGGGGCCGACGGGTCGCCCGAGGAGGAACGCCGCCAGCGCCCGCCGGTGGCTCTCGGACAGGTAGGCGAAGGACGGCATCACGCCCTGCCCCTTCGCGATGATCTGCTCGACGTTCTCCTTCGCCAGCCGCGGAGCGAGGTTCATGAGCGGAGGAACGTTCTGGGCGGGCGCGCCGCGACGGTCGACCCCGTGGCAGGCGGCGCAGTACTGCCGGTAGAGCTGCCCGCTCGCGCCCTGGTCGTCCGACCCGGCCACCTCCACCATCGTGAGGATCCACGGCATCTCGTTGGCGTTGACGTAGAGCTTCCCGGACTCGGGGTCGAAGGCCGACCCGCCCCACTCTGCTCCCCCGTCGAAGCCGGGGAAGATCACGGTCCCTTCCTTGCTCGGGGGGATGAAGCGGCGACCCGTGCGCACCTGGCGGAGGCGCTGCAGGACCGCCTCGTGGGAGGCCGGCGAGACGTCCGTCGCATCGGCTTCGGTGAAGAGCTGTCGCGCGAAGGGCGGCGGCTTCACCGGGACGGGCTGGGTGGGCCAGGCCGACTCCCCCATCAGGTCGGAAGGCGGCGCCGCGACCTCCTCGACGGGGAAGAGCGGCTTGCCCGTCTCGCGATCGAGGAGGAAGACGAAGCCCGACTTCGTGGCCTGGGCGACGGCGTCGACCTTCCGTCCCTCGTGGTCGACGGTCACGAGGACCGGAGCGGCGGGGGGATCCCGGTCCCAGATGTCGTGGTGGGTCATCTGGTAGTGCCAGACGCGCTTCCCCGTCGCCGCGTCGAGGGCGAGGACGCAGTCCGCGAAGAGGTTCTGCCCCACGCGATCGCCCCCCCAGAAATCGAAAGAGGCCGAGCCCATGGGAAGGAACACGAGGCCGCGCGTCCTGGTCCACGCTGATGCCGCTCCAGGCGTTGGCGCCGCCGACGCGCAGCCACGCGTCCTTCGGCCACGTCTCGTACCCGAGCTCCCCCGGGTGCGGGATCGTGTGGAAGATCCAGCGGATCGCTCCGGTGCGGACGTCGTAGGCGCGGATGTGGCCGGGGGCGGCCGGCCCGGGACCCTCGGCCACACGCGTCCCGAGGATCAGCAGGTCGTGGTAGATGGCGCCGGGCGTGTTGGACAGGACGTAGAGCCCGGTGACGTCACGGTCCAGCCCGTCCTGGAGGTTGACGCTGCCGTTCTTGCCGAAAGTCGGGATCGGCTTCCCGGTCGTGGCGTCGAGAGCGTACAGGCGCTGGCCGGCCGTGAAGAGGATGCGCCGTCCGGCCCCGCCCTCCCAGTAGACGACGCCGCGGTTCACGCCGAGGGAGCCCGGCCCCGTCCCGCCGGCGAACGGATCGAACGTCCAGAGGGCCCGCCCCGTGGCCGGCGTCGAGGGCGAAGGCCTTGATCTGCGGCGAGGTCGCGTAGAGCACCGCGCCTCACCACGATGGGGTTGCACTGGATCTGCGAGCGGTTGTCGGCGCGGGCGTCGCCGGTCTTGTACGTCCAGGCGACCTGCAGCTGGCCCACGTTGGACGTGTCGATCTGGCGGAGGGTCGAGTATTGGCGGTGACCCGGGTCGCCGCCGTGCATCGGCCACTCCGTGGCAGGGCTCGCGCCGAGGAGCAGAAGGCCCAGCGGGACGACGCCGAGCCGGCGAGCGCCGGTCGTCCTCATGCGGAGAGCACCTCGGCGATCTGATCCACGCCCAGTCGAGCTCCTCTCGCGTGATCACCAGGGGAGGAGCGAGCCGAATCGTGTTCGTGTGGGTGTCCTTGCAGAGCAGGCCGCGGTCCTTCAGCGCGTAGCAGAAGCGGCGGGCGCCTCCCGCCGAAGGTTCGAGATCGATCCCCGCCCAGAGGCCGATGGAGCGCGTGCGCACCACCCGCGACGAGCGGATGGCCGCGAGCCGCGAGGCCAGGTGGGCGCCCAGCTCGGCGGCGTGCTCGATGAGGCGCTCCTCGACCAGGACGTCGAGAGCCGCCGTCGCCACGGCGCAGGCCAGCGGGTTGCCGCCGTAGGTGGAGCCGTGGATCCCCGGCGTGAAGACGTCCATGACCTCGTCCGCGCCAGGAAGGCCGAGATCGGGTAGAAGCCGCCGGAGAGGGCCTTGCCGATGGTCACGCCGTCGGGCCGGATCCCTTCGTGCTCGAAGGCGAAGAGCTTGCCGGTGCGGCCGAGCCCCGACTGGATCTCGTCGCAGATCAGAAGGACGCGCTCCGCGTCGCACAAGTCTGCCGGAGCGCGCGGAGGAAGCCGCGGGGCGGGATCAAGACGCCCGCCTCGCCCTGCATCGGCTCGACGAGGATCGCGCAGGTGCGCGGCGTGATCGCCGCCTTCACCGCGGCCGCGTCGCCGTAGGGGACGATCTTGAAGCCGGGGGTGAACGGACCGAAGCGGCTCGTGCTGTCGGGGTCGCTCGAGAAGCCGACGATCGTGGTCGTGCGGCCGTGGAAGTTCCCCTCGCATCACGATGATCTCGGCCTCGGGGTACGGGATGCCCTTCACGTCGTAGCCCCACTTGCGCGCGGCCTTGAGGGCCGTCTCGACGGCCTCGGCGCCGCTGTTCATGAGGAGCGCCTTGTCGAAGCCCGTCAGCGTGCAGAGCTTCTCGAGGAGAGGCGGGAGCTTGTCGTTGCGGAAGGCGCGGCTCGTGAGGGCCAGGCGCTCGGCCTGCTCGATCGAGCGCCTCGCGCGATGCGCGGGTGGTTGTGCCCCTGGTTGACCGCCGAGTAGGCGGCCAGGAAGTCCATGTACCGCTTCCCGTCGACGTCCCACAGGTAGACGCCCTCCCCTCGCTCGGCCACCACGTCGAGCGGATGGTAGTTGTGGGAACCGTAGCGCTCTTCGAGAGCGATCAGGGCCTGGGCTTTCCGAGACCGTGGTCGTCATGGGAGTGCTCCTCTGAGCTACGCTACCCCTCCGTCGCAGGCCGGGTCAAACGGGTTTCGCCGTACAGTACACTCAGCTCATGGACAAGATCCGCGTCGTCGGGGGACGTCCCCTCGAGGGAACGGTGCGCATCTCGGGGGCGAAGAACGCCTCGCTCCCCGATCTCTGCGCGGCCCTCCTGACCGACGAGAGCGTGGTCTTGTCCAACGTCCCCGAGGTGCGGGACATCCGCACCATGGGGCGCGTCCTCAGCGCCCTCGGAGCCGAGGTGAACTTCCGCGTCGGCGGAACCGTGGAGGTGAAGGCCGGCGCGCTCTCGTCGGTCGAGGCGCCCTACGACCTCGTCAAGACGATGCGTGCCTCGGTCCTGGTCCTGGGCCCCCTCGTGGCCCGCGAGGGACGCGCCCGGGTGTCCCTCCCGGGCGGCTGCGCGATCGGCGCGCGGCCCATCAACCTCCACCTGCAGGCCCTCGAGAAGATGGGCGCGTCGATCACGGTCGATCATGGCTACGTCGAGGCCCGAGCCGAGCGCCTTCGCGGGGCCGAGATCTACTTCGACACGGTCACGGTGACGGGGACCGAGAACCTGATGATGGCCGCCTCCCGAGCCGACGGGGTGACGGTGCTCCAGAACGCCGCCTGCGAGCCGGAGGTCGTCGACCTCGCCGCCCTCCTTTCGGCCATGGGCGCGCGCATCGAAGGCGCCGGCACGACGACGATCCGCATCGAGGGCGTCGCCGCCCTCCACGGGACCCGCCACAACGTCGTCCCCGACCGCATCGAGACCGGCACCTTCATCGCCGCCTGCGCCCTCGCCGGAGGGGACATCGAGATCCGCGGATGCCATCCTCCCCACCTGCGCGCCGTGATCGACAAGTTCCGCGAGATCGGTGTCCGCATCGAGGAAGGGCCCGACAACCTGCGCGTGAGGGCGCCACGCGTCATCCGCCCGGCCAACGTAACCACGCTCCCGTACCCCGGCTTCCCCACCGACATGCAGGCCCAGTACATGACGCTGATGACGCAGGCCACCGGCGCCAGCACCATCACCGAGTCGATCTTCGAGAACCGCTTCATGCACGTCGCGGAGCTGCAGCGCATGGGCGCGAGCGTCCGCGAGAGCGGGCGAACGGCCCTGGTGACCGGACCAACGCCGCTCTCGGGCGCACAGGTGATGGCCACCGACCTGCGGGCGTCGGCGTCGCTGGTGCTGGCCGGCCTCGCCGCCACGGGCGAGACCGTCGTCGATCGCGTCTACCACCTCGACCGCGGCTACTACCGGATCGACGAGAAGCTCCGCGGCCTCGGCGCCGACATCGAGCGGATCACGTAAGAGCGTGACCGCGGCCACGAAGCACCACCGCCCGCTCCTCGACTGGTACCGGCGCAACCGGCGGGACATGCCCTGGCGCCGGACGAAGGACCCGTACCTCGTCTGGGTGTCCGAGGTGATGCTCCAGCAGACGACCGTGAAGACGGTCACGCCCTACTACGAGGCGTTCGTCGCGCGGTTCCCGGACGTGGCGGCGCTGGCCGCGGCGCAGGAGGAGGAAGTCCTGGCGCTCTGGTCCGGCCTCGGCTACTACCATCGCGCTCGAAACCTGCACCGCGGGGCCCGCCACGTGGTCGAGAAGCACCGGGGGCGCTTCCCGAAGACCCTGGAGGCGGCGCTCGCCGTCCCCGGCGTCGGCCTCTACACCGCCAGCGCGATCCTGTCGATCGCCTACGGCATCCCGCTCCCGGTCGTGGACGGGAACGTCCGACGGGTGCTGGCGCGCCTTCTCGCTCTGCAGGGACCGGAATGGCGCACCGACGCCCCGTACTACAACCGCGCGGAAGAGGTCCTCGACCGCGACGCCCCCGGCGACTGGAACCAGGCGCTGATGGAGCTGGGGGCCACGGTCTGTACGCCGCGCAAGCCGGGGTGTCCGGCGTGCCCGCTGCGAACCCGCTGCAAGGCTCGGGCGCTCGGCATCCAGGAAGAGCTGCCCGAGGCGAAGGCGCGGCGGGAGCCGGTCGACGTCACCGTCGCGGCAGCCCTGGTGGAGCGGAAGGGACGCGTTCTCCTGGTCCGCCGGGAAGCGGGACGCCTCATGGGAAGGATGTGGGAGGTGCCGCAGACGTCCCTCGAGTCCCGCGGCCTGCCCGATCTGACCCGCGAGGTCAAGGAGCGTCACGGCCTGCGCGTCGTGCCGGGGACCCTCGTCGTCGAAGCCCGCCACGCGATCACGTTCCGCCGCATCCGCGTCGAGGGGTATCGGGCGCGTCTCGAAGGCGACGTCCCCGGCGATCCCGAGCGCTTTCGATGGGCGGGTCCCGGCGACATCGCCTCGATTCCGATGTCGTCCCTGACCCGCAAGCTCCTGCGCGGCCTCGGCGAGCGCCAGCTCCCCTTTCCCTTCGCCTAGAATGGTCGCGTGAAGCACCTCCTCAAGCAGCTTCTGGTCCTCGGCGTGATACTGGGCGCCCTCTGGGCCGCCACGGCCTGGCCTCGCATCAACGACGTCGAGACCGGCAAGACGCCGGAGTACCCGGATCTTCGAATCCATGACTACGGGGCCGCGCCGGAGGTCGTGGTGAAGCGGGTCCAGTCGCTCGTGGCCGGGCTGCCTCGGTGGGAGGTCGTGGGGGTGGGTCGGGGACCCGCGGGAGCGGAGATCCAGGCCCTCCACACGACGCTGGTGGGCTTGAAACACGACGTGACGATCCGGGTCCGCCGCGAGGGCTCGCGGACGCGGGTGAGCGCCCGATCGAAGTCTCGAACCGGGCCGTGGGACTTCGGCCAGAATGCCCGGAACATCCGCGAGCTCCTGGACGCCCTCGACCACGAGGTGTTCTAGGAGTCCCCCTGGTTCGGGTGTAAACTCCGGCCCTGATGGCCTGTCTCTTCTGTGACATCGTGACAGGGAAGCTCGCCGCGAAGAAGGCGTTCGAGGACGAGACGCTCCTCGCCTTTCACGACATCCATCCGCAGGCCCCGACTCATATCCTCGTGATCCCGAAGCGCCACGTCACGGCCCTCACCGACCTCGGCCCCGGCGACGACACCCTCGTGGGATCGATGGTGCGCCGTGCGAAGGAGCTCGCGCGTGAAGCGGGCCTCGAGCGCGGCTTCCGCCTCGTCTTCAACAGCGGAGAAGACGCGGGCTACAGCGTGTACCACATTCACCTCCACCTGTTGGGAGGGCGGGCCCTGGCCTGGCCTCCCGGGTAGGAAAGGCGACAGTTGAGCTCACAAAAACCCGCCACACCCGAGCCCAGCGAGATCGCGGGCCGGTATCAGATCGTCCAGAAGCTCGGCGCCGGAGCCTTCGGGACCGTGTACAAGGCCAAGGACAAGGTGCTCGGCCGCATGGTCGCCATCAAGACCATCCGCCTCGAGGGCCTCGCCGCCGCCGGCGCGAGCCTCGACGAGCTCCTCGAGCGCTTCACCCGCGAGGCGCAGGTCTCGGCGCAGATCAAGCACCCCAACATCGTCACGGTCTACGACATCGCCACGGCCGACGGCCTCACCTACCTGGCCATGGAGTTCCTCGACGGCGTCGGCCTCGACAAGATCATCGCCGGCGGCAAGCTGCCGCTGGAGCGGGCCGCCTCGATCGGGGCCCAGGTGGCCGACGCCCTCGGCTTCGCCCACAAGAGCAACATCGTCCACAGGGACATCAAGCCCGCGAACATCATGATCGAGGCCGGAGACCGGGTGAAGGTCACGGATTTCGGCATCGCCAAGGTCATCAACTCGGGCGAGCACCTGACGATGACGGGCAGCCTCCTGGGGACGCCGTCCTACATGAGCCCCGAGCAGGCGCGGGGGGGCGAGATCGACGGCCGGAGCGACCTGTTCTCGGTGGGATGCGTCCTCTACGAGATGCTGGCGGGACAGAAGGCCTTCCGCGGCGAGTCCATCACGGCCCTCATCTTCAAGATCATCACCGAGGAGCCGCCCCCCATCCACGCCCTCGACCCTTCGATCCCCGAGGAGATGATCCGCGTCCTCTCCAAGGCCCTGTCGAAGGCCCCCGAGACGCGCTACCAGACGGGGCACGAGCTGGCCGCCGACCTCCTGACGTTCACACGGCCGGGGACGTCTCCCACCGTGCGCGTTTCGGAGTCGCCGACCGCGCGCAGCAGCCCCAACGTGACGACGGACCTGCCGACGATCCACACCCCGCCGACGGTCGCGGGCGCCGCGCCCACCCAGCTGAGCAAGCCGACGGCCCCGAAGGCGGCGACGCCTCCTCCCCCGCCGCCGCGCGCGACGAGCGCGACGCCACAGGCGCCACCGCCGATCCCGGCCGCGAGCCCGCGGCCGGCTCCGCCGAAGCGGTCGAACGCCGGGCTCTTCATCGTGCTCGGCCTCTTGTTCCTGGTCTTCGCCGGTGGCGCGGCCGTGGCGGGCTGGTATTTCTTCATCCGCAAGCCCGCCGGCGGAACCGTCGCGGATGCGTCGCCGGTTCCGAGCGCGCCGCCGGTGACACCGGCGGCCGTTGCGCCTCCGTCGCCAGAAGCCGTCGATACGACACCGACCCCGACGCTCCCGCCAACGAGCCATCCGGCCCCGACGCAGGCCCCGACGCGCGCCGATGCGTCGCCGGTGACGCGGCCGCCCGCGCGGACGAGCGACGGTGGGACCCCGAACGTCCAGCCCCCTCCGAACGAGGGTGGGGGACGCAGCGCCGCGCCGGGGGACGACCATTTCCTGGAGGAGGAAGCGCCGCCGGTCAACAACGCCGAGGCGGGACGCCGCCTCGCCGACGTCGTATCGCAGCGGAAGCTCGTCGGGGGGAGCGTCGGTGGAGGGGCCCGGTTCAACCCACGGGAGCGGAGCCCGCGAAACCTGGCCCCGGCCGAGAGGCCCGCCGTCGCGGCCCTGCGCCACGTCATGAACGCCGAGGAGGTCTACAAGCGCAAGAACGGACGCTACGGCTCCTTGACGGACATGTCGCGAAGCCAGGCGCTCCTCATGGACGTCCCCCTGCAGGACCGCTCGTTCGCCCGCCGGGGATATCGCTTCGAGCTGGAGCTCGAGAGCGACGGCTATCGGTTGACCGCGACGCCGACCAATCCCGGGCCGCGGCCGTTCGTCGGGGACGACTCGGGCTTCATTCGGCGAAGTCGACTAGAGGCGCGACGACTGTTCAGAACTTGTCGGGCAGGGCCGCGACCAGGTATCGGGCCACGGCCTCGAAGAAGTTCTGGATCCTCCCGACGTCGGCGCTGGTGAAGTCGGGCCCCGCCGCGACGGGGGTCTCGCCCTTTCGGCTGATCTGCGCGACACCCACCGCCTGGCCCTCATAGAGGATTGGCACGGTGACCATCTTCTGGATGGGGACCGGCTTGTCGCGGAGCTTCACGGTCTCGAAGAAGGCCACGTGCTTCACCAGCGGCACGCTGTTCATGGCCTCGCCGACCTTCTTGCCGAGGATGTTGACGGCGATGGAATCCCGCTTGGTGACTGGGATCGTCCCCAGGTTCACGAACTTCCTCGGGGCGGCGAAGCGGAGGTGCTTCCGGTCGGTCGTCACGATGAGGATCGCCACCTCGTCGGTCTTGCAGCCGAAGGTCTGGCTCGCGACCTTGACGATCCGTTCGGCCATGTCCAGGAAGAGGTCCTGGGGGCTCTCGACCTCCCCCTTCTTCCCGGCCATGGCTTCGAGTAACTCGAGGAGATCCCTCAAGCGCATCCTCCCAACGCACAGGTCCGCGGGGCGCGGAGTATAGCAGAGAGCGGGCCCCGTAAAGTCGAACCGGTGTCGTATACTCCCCGGCGTGTTGGGCTGGCTGGCGTGGTTCGCAACGGTTCTCCTGATCTGGGTCGTGGCCGGGATGATGCTGGCCTGGGGCTGGCTCCCGGGACGCTGGCGCCGCTTCGTGTCCGTCCTGACCAGCGCCGCCGGCCTCGGTTTCCTGCTGGCGGCCATCAACAGCGAGGGACTCCGCGAGGCCCCCACGGTCGGCGTCTTCCTGATGGGGACACCGTACACGACGCAGCAGGCCTCCGCCTCGGCCGGCCTCCCGTACTATATCTTGACGGGGATCTGCCTCCTCCTGGGAACCGCCGGCCTGGCCGTCGGCGACGACCTGGCCCGCGGGTTGGAGCGCCGCTGGATGGCCACGGCCGTCGCCCTCGGGTTCGGGGTGGTGGCGGTCCGCGCGGCCCTCGAGAGGGTCGCCACGCCGGTCTCGATCACCCAGATCTTCGGCGTCGTCTGGCTCGCGCCCGTCGTGGGCGCCTTCTTCTACGTGGTTCTTCGGGCCGAAGGCAAGGGATGGCGGGATCTCGCCGTGGCCTTGCTGGTCTACGCCTACGCGGTGCGCGGCCTCGTCACGGCCCTGTATCTGCTTGCGACCGCCTTTCATCTCGGGTCCCACTACGACCTGTCGTCGGCCACGGAGGTGGCAGCGCCGTGGGGCCGCACGCTGCACTTCGTACCGGGCACGCTCGAGCAGTTCGTCGACCTCGTCCTCTTCCCGCAGCTCGTCTTCTGGCCCCTCTACACGGTCCTGTCAGGGCTTCTCGGAGCGGGCATGATCCGGATCATCGCGTCGGCGTGGCCTTCCCTTCCGAGCGCCCCCTTCCGCGGCAACGTCCCCGTGGCCACCGACCGTTAGACGGCCTTCCGAGCCCGGCGGCCGGCTCCCTCCCCGCCCGAATTGCCTGATTTGACGGGGTTTTCGGCCGCGTGCTAACTTTGCAGGTTCCATGACCACGGCCCAGGACCTCAAGTCCACCCTGAACCTCCCCCAGACCGCCTTCCCCATGAAGGCCAACCTCCCCCAGACGGAGCCCAAGAGGATCGAGGCCTGGAAGCGGGAGGGGCTCTACGCGCGGGTCCGCGCGGCCCGGAAGGGCGCGCCCCGTTTCGTTCTCCACGACGGGCCGCCGTACGCCAACGGGCACATCCACCTCGGCACGGCCCTGAACAAGGTCCTCAAGGACGTCGTGGTGCGGAGCCGCTCCATGGCCGGGCACGACGCTCCCTACGTCCCGGGATGGGACTGCCACGGCCTCCCCATCGAGCTTCAGGTGGACCGCAACCTGGGCCCGAAGAAGAAGCAGATGTCGCCTGTCGAGTTCCGGAGGGCCTGCCGGGAGTACGCGGAGAAGTTCGTCGCCATCCAGCGCGCCGAGTTCGAGCGTCTCGGCGTGGCCGGGGAATGGGACGCGCCGTACCTCACGATGTCCCCGGGCTATCAGGCCACGATCGTGCGCCAGCTCGCGGAGTTCGTGGAGAAGGGGCTCGTCTACAAGGCCAAGAAGTCCGTCCACTGGTGCATCTCCTGCCGCACGGCGCTCGCCGAGGCCGAGGTGGAGTACGACGAGCACCACGAGAGCCCGTCCATCGACGTGCGGTTCGCCCTCGCCGAGAGCGAGCGCGCGAAGCTCGGGGGGCGCTTCCCGGCCCTGGCCGGCAAGGCCGTCCACGCCGTGATCTGGACGACCACGCCCTGGACGCTGCCGGCGAACCTCGCGATAGCCTTTCACCCCGAGGCCGACTACGCCTTCTACCCGATCGAAGGAACGAACGACGTCCTCCTGCTCGCCAAGGCCGTGAAGGACTCCGCCCTCGCCCGCTGGAGCGCCAAGGGCAACACGGTCGGCGGGCCCCCCGTTCTCGGCGTGCCCCTCGCCGAGGCCAAGGGATCGAGCTTCGAAGGCGTGCGGTTCCGCCACCCCTGGATCGACCGTGATTCGCCCGGCGTCCTGGGGGACTACGTCACCCTCGACACCGGGACGGGCATCGTGCACACGGCGCCGGGGCACGGATGGGACGACTACCTGACCGGCGTTCGGTACGGCCTCGACATCTACTGCCCCGTCGACGAGGGGGGCTTCCTGATGGCCGAGGTGGAGCACTTCGCGGGCAAGCGGGTCTTCGACGCCAACCCCGAGATCGTGGCGTTCCTCGCGGAGCGGGGTGCGCTGCTCCAGGCCGGCAAGGAGTCGCACTCCTACCCGATCTGCTGGCGCTGCAAGAACCCGATCATCTTCCGGGCCACGGAGCAGTGGTTCATCGCCCTCGACGGCGACGGCCGCCTCCGCGACCGTGCCCTGGAAGCCATCGACCGCGTCCAGTGGTTCCCGGCCTGGGGGCGGGAGCGCATCCACAACATGATCGCGACGCGCCCCGACTGGTGCATATCGCGGCAGCGCCTCTGGGGCGTCCCGATCACGGCGTTCTACTGCAAGGGCTGCGGCAGGGTCACCATGGACGCCGCTCTCTGCCGTCGCGTGGCGGACGTGTTCGAGAAGGAGAGCGCCGACGCCTGGTACGAGCGCGACGCCAAGAGCCTGCTCCCGCCGGGGTTCGCGTGCGCCCAGTGCGGGTCCGGAGAGTTCGAGAAGGAGAAGGACATCCTGGACGTGTGGTTCGACTCCGGCTCTTCCCACGCATCGGTCCTGGGGCATCGCGCGGACCTTCCCTGGCCCGCGGACGTGTACCTCGAGGGAAGCGATCAGCATCGGGGCTGGTTTCATTCATCGCTCCTCATCGGCACGGCCACGCGAGGCTCGGCGCCCTATAGGCAGGTCATCACCCACGGCTTCACCGTCGACGCCGAGGGAAAGAAGATCTCCAAGAGCGTGGGGAACGACGTCGACACCCAGAAGCTGATCAATACGTACGGGGCCGAGGTCCTGCGCCTCTGGACGCTCATGGTGGACTACCGCGAGGACATGCGCTTCTCCGACGAGATGCTGAAGCGCGTCGCCGAGGCGTATCGCAAGGTCCGCAACACCAGCCGCTACCTGCTGTCGAACCTCGCCGACTTCGACCCGGCGAAGGACGCCGTGAGGGAGTCGGACCTGGAGGAGCTGGACCGCTACGCCCTCGAGAGGCACCGGCAGGTCGTGGGACGCGTCCTCGAGGCCTACGAGACCTACGAGTTCCACCTCGTCTACCACCACCTCGTCCAGTACTGCGCGGCGGACCTGTCCTCGTTCTATCTGGACGTCCTGAAGGATCGTCTCTACTGCGACGCCGCGGCCGGCCCCCGGCGCCGCTCGTCGCAGACGGTGCTGCACCGGATGGCTCGTGACCTGGCGCTGCTCCTGGCCCCGGCGCTTCCCTTCACCTCCGACGAGATCTGGCCCATGATCCCGGGCGCCCGCGGCTCGGTCCACGAGGCGGTGTTCCCGGCGAGGGAACCTCACGACGACGGCGTCCTCGACCGATGGGAGCAGGTGCTCGGCGTGCGGGCGGTGGTGACGAAGGCCCTCGAGGAGGCGCGCGCCGCCAAGACCATCGCCTCGAGCCTCGAGGCCGAGGTCGTGGTCCAGGCCCCGGCCGCAACGCTGGCGCCCCTTCGGCGCCACGAGGAGATGAGCCGGACCTTCCCGGGCAACCTGGCCAACCTGTTCATCGTCAGCAAGGCCACGCTCCGCGAGACCGAAGGGAGCCTGTCCGTCCACGTGAGCCGCGCCGCGGGGCAGAAATGCGAGCGCTGCTGGACGTACTCCGAGAACGTGGGTCGGCTCCCGGTCCATCCGGGCGTCTGCGAGCGCTGCGCCACGGTGCTCGAGGGTCAGGGAGGGGTCGCGTGACGCGCCGCTTGCCGTTCCTCGGGGTTCTCGCCGGGATCGTAGCGCTCGACCAGGCCACCAAGTGGTGGGTCCGTCGCTCCCTCGAGCTCCACGAGATCCGCCCGCTGGTCGAGGGGCTGCTGAGCCTCAGCCACATCCGGAATCGGGGAGCCGCCTTCGGCATCCTCCAAGACGCGGACCTCCCCCACCAGTCCCTGATCTTCTCCGTCGTCAGCCTGCTCGCCCTCGCGGCCATCGCGTACTACGCCTTCCGCCTCCCGGCCGAGGCGCGTCTCCCGCGCCTCGCCCTGTCGCTGGTTCTCGGCGGCGCGATCGGCAACCTCATCGACCGGATCCGCTTCGGCTACGTGGTCGACTTCGTCCACGTGTACTGGAAGAGCCACCAGTGGCCCGACTTCAACGCGGCCGACTCCGCGATCACAGTCGGGGTCACGCTACTGCTCCTGGACATGCTGAGGACGCCCGAGGGCGCAGGGTGCTTCCAAGGCAGGCATGGCCGGGACGCCCACCCCCGCCGGAAGGATCGACTAGATGCACCCGCGCCTCTACACCCTCGAACCCTTCGACTTCCTGGGCCGGAACATCGGCCCCCTCACCCTCCCGACCTATGGCGTCCTCCTGGCCATCGCCTTCATGGCTGGCCTGTGGGTCGTGAGCCGTCAGGCCAAGCAGGCGGGCCTCGACGCCAACCGCATCACCGACCTGGCGGTGTACGTGCTCATCGCCGGCCTCCTGGGCGCGAAGGTCCTCCTCGTGATCGTGGAGTGGCGCTACTACACGGGCCACCCGGCGGATCTCGTGTCGATCCTCCAGAGCGGCGGCGTGTTCTACGGCGGGCTGCTCGCGGCGTTCCCGGTCGCATGGTGGTACGTGGTGCACTACGGGCTCGACGGCTGGAAGACCGCGGACGTCCTGGCGCCCGGCGTGGCCGTCGGCCAGGCCATCGGCCGGCTGGGGTGCTTCGCCGCGGGCTGCTGCCACGGGCGCTCCACGAATGTGCCCTGGGCCGTGACCTTTCGCGACATGTACGCCTCCAGGACCGTGGGGACGCCCATCGACGTCCCGCTGCACCCGACGCAGCTCTACGAGTCGGCGGCGACGGCGGGCATCTTCGTCTTCCTCCTCTGGCTCCTCAAGCGAAAGCGCTTCGACGGGCAGGTCGTTCTGGCCTATGTCGCTCTCTACTCGGTGGCGCGCTTCACCATCGAGTTCTTCCGGGGGGATTCGGCGCGGGGATTCGTTCTCGGCGGCCTCCTCTCGACGTCCCAGTCCATCGCCATCGTCCTGGTGCTTGTCGCGGGGGCCCTTTGGCCGTACCTGGTGAAGAGGCGCTCGGCCGTAACCGCCTGACCGCCGGCGCCGAGGCGGGAGGAGAGCGTCTCGATCGATGGCTCCAGGCGCGCTTTCCGTCCGAGAGCCGCGCCCGCCTTCAACACCTCATCACGTCCGGGCTCGTGCGCCTCGAGGGAGGCGCGGCCCGCCCGTCGACGCGTCTGCGCGCGGGGCAGTCGGTCGAGATCGAGTGGCCGGCGCCCGTCCTCGCGACCCCGGAGCCCGAGAGGATCCCCTTGCGGATCCTCCACGAGGATGCCCGTCTCATCGTCGTGGACAAGCCCGCCGGCCTCGTCGTCCACCCCGGTGCCGGATCGCCTTCGGGGACCCTCGTGAACGCCTTGCTCCACCACGTTCGCGACCTCTCGGGGATCGGGGGCGTCCTCCGTCCCGGGATCGTGCATAGGCTCGATCGGGGGACCTCCGGCCTCATGGTCGTGGCCAAGGACGACGAGACGCACCGGGCCCTGGCGCGGCAGTTTGCGGACCGGAGCGTGGAGAAGGAGTACCTGGCCCTCGTCCTGGGGGTCCCCTCGCGGCGGGAAGGAACCATCGAGGCCGCGATCGGCCGCCATCCCGTCGACCGCAAACGGATGTCCGTCCGGCCCAAGGGAGGGCGCGCCGCGCGCTCCTCCTACGTCGTGGCGGAGGCGTTCGACGGCGCCGCCCTCCTCCGCGTTCGCATCCACACCGGGCGGACCCACCAGATCCGCGTGCACCTCGCGTCGCTGGGTCATCCGGTCGCGGGCGACGCGACCTACGGTGGAACCCGCGCGGCGCCGTCCAGGGGCAACGCGGCCCGGGCCGCCCTCGCCTCCCTCACGCGGCCGGCCCTTCATGCGGCGCGCCTGTCCTTCGTCCATCCGGGGACCGGGGAACGGATGGCCTTCCTAAGCCCGCTCCCGGCGGACATCGACGGGGTCCTGGGGCGCCTCCGGACGCCTCCTGTATGATGGTGCCCACGCCACGATGAGCGGGACCCTGGACGGATCGCCGGCCCGGCGCCTCTCGACGCGACGCGTCTACGAGGGGCGGGTCCTCGACCTCGACGTCGACGAGGTGGAGGAGCCCGGGGGCGTGCGCGTCGTTCGGGAGGTCGTTCGCCACCGCGGATCCGTGGCGGCCCTGGCGGTTCACGACGACGGCAACGTCGTCCTCGTCCGGCAGTACCGCTACGCCGTGAACGAAGCGGTCTGGGAGATCCCGGCGGGCAGGCTCGACCCCGGCGAGACCCCACTCGAGGGCGCGCGTCGCGAGCTGGAGGAGGAGGTGGGGCTCCGTGCCTCCCGTCTCGAGCCCATGTTCGCCTTCTACACGACCCCCGGCTTCTGCGACGAGAGGATCCACGTCTTTCGGGCGACGGGCCTCTCGACGGTTCCGGCGCGCCCCGAGGAGGACGAGCGTATCGAGCCGAGGGTGCTCAGCCTCGAGGCGGCCCGCGAGATGGTGGCTCGCGGCGAGGTGCGTGAGGGAAAGACCCTCGTGGCCCTCCTCCTCGAGGCCGAGAAGAGGCGAGCGGAGGCACGATGAACGACCGGCGGTTGTCCCGAAGGCGGCGGCTCCCCTTCGTGCGGAGCGGCGTGTTCGAGTCGGAGGGACGGAACCACATCGTCCAGGTGACCGACCTCGGCCCCGAAGGGGCGTTCCTGTCGACGCGGCTCGCGGTGGAGGTGGGCCTGAAGGCCGTGCTGCGGATGGTGCTTCCCCGAGACGGCCGGGAAGTCCCGCTCCCGTGCCAGGTCGTGTGGCGGAGCGAGGCCGGCACGTTGCGTGGAAGCGCCCCCGCCGGCATCGCCGTCCGGTTCCAGGGCCTCGACGCGGCGGTGGCGCGACGCGTGGAGGAGTTCGCGACGGAAGGGATGCGGCCGGACCCTGACCCCGCTCCCGCCGAGCGTTTCGAGTATCGGGTCGTCGACGTGCCGGAAGTGAATGAGACCGATCTCAGCCGGCGGGGCCTCGACGGCTGGCAGGTCTCGAGCGCGCTCCCGACGGCCGACGGCGTCCGCCTCATCCTGTTGCGGAGGCTGTGAAAGGGCGGCGGTTCGGGGTCGCCCTCGCCGTCGTAGCGGCTGGCCTCGTGATCCTCGCCGGTGGCTTCTTCCCCCAGGAGCCGGTCCGGAGGCTCGTCGAGGGCCGGATGCGCCGGGCCTTCGGGCCCCGCTCTCGGATCGGCGGCCTCCACGTCGTGCCCGCCCGCCTGCGACTGGAGATCACCGACGTGGCGCTGGACGGACCGACGTTCGGTGCCGCGGTCTCGCGGGTGGAGGCGGTCGCGTCGCCCGGCGTCCTCCTGGGCAACGCGCTGTCGTTCCGGGAGATCACGGTCGACGGAGCCCACCTCACGATTCGGGCCACGACCGCCGGTGCCCCGAGCCCCTGGACGCAGGCGATCACCATCCAGCGACTCGCCGTCACCCGCAGCAGTCTCCAATACGAGGACCCGGCCCTGGGGGGGGGCGTGGCGCTCCGCGGGCTCGAGGCCCGCGGCGGCGTCGGGTCCGGGAGCCTCGCGCTCTCGGTCTCCGACGGTGTCTGGAACCGCCGGGAAGCCCTCACCCTCGCCCCCTCCCAGGCCCGCCTTCGGGTCTCCTCCCTTCTCGACATCGAGATCGAGTCCCTGGACCTCTCGACCGGCTCGTCGCACCTGACCGCGAAGGGAGCGCTCGGCCGTGTCGGCGCCTTCGCGCCGCGGCTCGACCTGGACGGCCAGGTCGATCTCGCGGAGGCCTCCCGAATCGCCGCTCTCGCGCCGCTGGCCGGGACCGTGAACGTGAAAGCGCGCGTCGAGGAGAAGGCGGGGGCCATGACGGCCAGGGCCAGTCTCGAGGGCGCGCGCCTCACCGCCGCCGGCTGGCCGGTCGAGAAGCTCGAGGCAACGGTGAACTACGACGGCTCGGGGTCCGGCGACGCGACCGCGACGCTTTCGTCGGCTGTCCTCGGCGGCCACGCCGGCGGCACGGCGCGCCTCGAAGGGCGCTCGTTGACGGCCGAGGTCAAGGCCGAGGGCCTCAGCCTCTCGCGGATGGCAACGACCCAAGGAGCGACCGGCGTGGACGGCACCGCGTCGTTCCGCCTTCGGCTGACCGGCAACGCGGATCGTCCCCTCGACGTGAGCCTGGACGCCGACGCGGAGGTGCTCGCCGCGGCCCAGTCGGCGTCGATCCACGCCGATGCGTCCGGGACGCTTCGGCCACAGGGGCTCGAGGCTCAAATGGCCTGGAAGCTCACTGCCGACGGAGTTCCGACGACGCCGGGAGAGGCGCTCCCGCGCCTCACCTCGTTCGACGCGGTGGTTGCGGGCACGGCCAACGGACCGTGGCCGCCGCAGGTGGAGGGTCACGCCGAAGTCCAGGTATCGGCGGCAACGCCAGCCGGGCCCGAGGTCATCCCGCTTCAGGTCTCTCTGCGGAGTCACGGCGACGCCGTCTCCCTCGTCGCCGACGCCCGCGCGTTCGGCGGCGTCCTCCACGCCGAGACCGACGCGCGCCGCACCTTCCTGGATCGTCTGGTGCTCCGGGCCGAACACGTTGCGCTCTCCGCCCTCGCGCCCGGCGCGAAGGGATCGATCGAGCTCGGCGCAGAGGCTTCGGGACCGCTCGAAGAGCTGACCGGGCACGGTTCCGCACGTGGGACGGACCTGGCATGGGGCGGTGTACAGCTCGGTTCCGCGTCGGTGGATCTGAGCGCCAACGGGGGACGGCACCACGTGGCGCTCGACGTCCCGGAGCTCCACATGAAGGCCGAGGCGAGCCTACCCGAGGAGCACGAGGTGCGCGGGACCTTGACCCTCGCGGAGTCGCCCCTGGCGGCTCTCGCTCCCCTTCTTCCCGAGGGCTCCTCCCTCGAGGGCACGGTCTCGGGAGACGTCACGTTCCAGGTGCCTCTCGCCGCTCCCGAAACCGCACGCGCGCAGGGCGAGGTGGTGCGCCTCTCCGCCGCGAGCGGACGCTACTCCGCGGAAGCGACCCACTCGTTCCACGTCTCCCTGGACAGGGAGGTCGTCCACGTGGACGGGCTGTCCTTGAAGGGCCCCGGGTACACGCTCTCGACCTCGGGGCGCTTCGGGCTGGCGAACGACTCGCCCGTCGAGGGCAGCGCAACCCTCGACACGGACCTGGCGACGGTCCCCGTGGCCGAAGGCTGGACCCTGTCGGGCCGCCTCCGGGCCGACGTCGCGGTGGCGGGGACGAAAGCGAAGCCCCTGGCCACGGGACGCGTTACCGCCACCGAGGTCTCCGTCGAGGGCCCTTCCATCCCCGTGACCACGGTGGCCGAGGGACTCCTGACGCTGGACGGGACCACGGCGACGCTGTCACCGACGAAGGCCGTTCTCGCCGACGGGTCTCTCACGCTGGCTGGCCACATGCCGCTGGCGCTGCTCCTACCGAGGTCGAAGGGCGGCCCCGCCGCTGAGCCGGCGCATGTCGAGGCCTCCTGGGAAGGGCTCCAGGCCGCCACCCTCCTGGCCCGCTTGACGACGGACGGCACCGCCCCGGTCGCGGCGACACTGGCGGGCCACGCGGAGCTCACTGGCGACCCGTTCTCGGTGGAAACGCTCCGTGGAACCGCGGCTCTCGCATCCACGACCCTCCAGATCCAGGATCTCTCCCTGAACCTCACTTCTCTGGAGGTGAGCCTCGAACAGGGACGTCTATCCACCGCCGGGGTCACCGCGTGGACCGACCAGGGCTCGCTCCAGATCGCCGGCTCCTTGGACCTCCCTCGCCAGGGCGTCGATCTGTCCGCCAACGGCGGCCTCGAGCTGCGCTCGTTGTCGCCCCTCGTCGGGTCGGCTTCCCTTGCGGGAGCCGCCGACGTGTCGATCACGGCCCGGGGCACGCTCGAGGCTCCGGCGCTGGACGGAAGGATCTGGGTCCGGGACGCCACGGTGCGGGTGCGGGACATCTCCGAGACCCTCTCGGCGTTGAATGGGGTCGTGGTGCTCGAGGGATCGGCGATCCGACTCGAGGACACGACGGGCGTCGTCGGAGGAGGGGGCGTGAGCCTCTCGGGAGGAGCGCGGCTCGAGGGGCTGGCGGTCGCCGACGTCGCCGTCGACATCACGGGGCGCGACATGGCCCTGCGTTATCCCGCAGGTTTGCGGAGCCGTGTCGAGGCCGACCTCTCCCTCAAGGGGAGGACCGGCGCGCTCCAGCTCGCCGGGCAGGTCCGGGTGTTGCGGGGCCTCTACGATCTCGACGTGGCCCTGCAGCAGACGGTCAAGGTGGTGGCCCAGGCCGCCCCCTCCCCGACTCTGCGGGCCATCGGCCTGGACGTCAAGGTCAGCCTCGACTCCCCCGTCATGGTCCGCAACAAGCTCGCCGTCCTCGAGCTGGGCGGGAGCCTCTCGTTCGGCGGCGACATGGAGACGCCCCTGCCCATCGGCCACATCGACATTCGGCAGGGGGGCAGGATCACGCTTCAGGGGCGCGCCTTCACGACCTCGACCGGTGGCCTCTCCTACGACGGGACGTGGAATCCGACCCTGTCCCTTCGAGCCGATCGCAAGATCCGCGACACGGACACCGGCGTGGACTACACCGTGACCCTCGTCGCCGAGGGCACCCTGGACGTCGTCCAGCCCCTGTTCGAGGCGCGCCCGGCCTCTCGAGCGCCGAGGCGTTCAGCCTGGTCGCGACCGGCCACACCACGAACACGTCGCTCAACTCCGGCGCCAAGATCGCCGGGGGCGCCGCCGCGTCGATGCTCGTGGGCCGCGTGTCCGGGAACCTGGGCCTCGACGAGGTCACGGTCCAACCAGAGCTGCTGGCTCGCGAGACGGACCCCGGAACACGGTTCACCTTCGGGAAGCAGCTCTCGAAGGCCGTGAGCCTCATCTACTCCATCGGCCTCCAGGGGCCGGAGGATCGGTTCCTCCAGCTCGAGGTCCGGCCCTGGCGAAGCTCGTCCCTCAAGGTGCAGCGATCCGACGACGGGACCGTGACGTACGGGGCGGGGCAGACGATGACGTTCGGGGGCGCGAAGCGACCCGAGGTCACGGCGCGGAGCGAGAAGGTCGTGCTCACGGAGGTTCGCCTCGAAGGGGATCGGCCCGTGGCCGAAGAGCTCCTGCGCCAAAAGCTAAAGTCGCGCGTAGCCAAGTCGACGACCTCCTGGGGCGTCCAGGAGGACGCCGATCGGCTGCGGGCCGAGCTCGTTCGCGAGAACTTTCTCGAGTCCGAGGTGGGCGGACGCCTCGAGGGGACCGTCGCCTCCTTCCGGATCCGGTCGGGACCGCGGTTCGCGTGGAGGGTGACCGGCATGTCCGATCCCCCGACCCTCGACGACGAGCTCCGGAAGGCCCTCTTCGAGGAGGAGGCCCTCGAGCGCGGGCGCGCCCTCGTCCTGCGCAGCCTGCGCCGCGGCGGCTTCCTCCGGGGGGAGGTCAAGGGCCAGGCGTCGGACGAGGCGGGCCTCAGAATCCTCGCGTTCGAGGCGACGCCGGGCCCGCGACTCCAGGCGGAGGTGACCTTCCCCGGGGCTTCGGCCCTCTCGGGAGAAGCGACTCCTCGAGGCCGCCGGCGGCGCGGCCCAGATCATGACCGCTCCCGCCGCGGCGGGGCGCGGCATCCGGGAGGCCTACAAGGCCGTGCACCGCTTCGACGTCTCCCTGGAGCCTCCACAAGTCGAGGAGACGGCCGGGCGCGTGGTGATCCGTTGGCCCGTCTCCGAGGGTTCGGCCGCCGTGGTGGCTTCCGTCCGTTTCGCGGGACACTCCCGGCCCGACTCGGACCTCGAGAAGGCCGCCGGCCTGACGGTCGGCGACCCGTTCACCGACGCGGCCGTGACCGAGGCCACGGAGCGCCTGCGCACGGACTACCTCTCGAAGGGCTTTCCGAAGAGCCGCGTGAGCGCCGAAGTCACCGCGCGCCCCAAGGGTGTGGACGTCCTCTTCCAGGTGGTCGAGGGAAGCCCCGCGCGCATCGGCACCATCGAGGTCGCGGGCCTTCATCGCACCCGGGAGTCCGTGGTCCGGCGGCGGATCCGGCTGAAAACGGGGGCCCCGCTGGACCCGAGGCGCCTCGCGACGACCGAGCGGCGGCTCATGGAACTCGGGATCTTCTCGCGCGTGAGCGTCACTGCGTCCGGTGGAGACCCCGCGGACGTCCTGGTGACCGTCGAAGAGGGCCCGCGGGCCGTGGCCTCGTACGACGTCCGATACAACGACGAGGACCACACGACCGTCCAGGTCGACGGCGAGACCCGCAACATCGGCGGCGTCGGCCTCGTCCTCGGCGGCCGGTACCGCATCGGCCAGACCCTTCGCGAGGCCCGTGGCTCCGTCTTCCTCCCGTCGGTCATCAAGTCGGGAAACCTGACCGGCTCCATCTTCCGCACCGACACGGACCAGGACGCGGTCGACCCGTTCACCCTCGAGCCGTTCACCAACACCACGACCGAGACGGGCTTCCAGCTCCAGCAGAAGGTCCCCCTCGGGCGGCGCTGGGATTTCCTCCCGGGCTATCGCTTCAAGCGCGAGTACTCGACGGCGTTCCCCGAGGCGATCAAGATCGCCGGGCTCGACGCATCCCTGGCTCGCGACACGCGGAACAACCCCCTGGACGCTCGCCGGGGGCACTTCCTGAGCCTCAACCTCGAGTACAATCCCCAGGCGCTCGGCTCCGACCTCACTTTCGTTAAGGGATTTGCCCAGGCGTTCCTGACGCGCCCGATCGGCAGGTCGTGGTTCTGGGCGCAAGCCTACCGCCTCGGCCTGGCGAAGGGTTTCGGAGGCCAGGAGGTCATCTCCTCCGAGCGCTTCAAGGCCGGGGGGAGCAACAGCCTTCGCGGCTATGCCACCGACAGCCTCGGCCCGCGGGACCTCCTGGGCGAGCCGACGGGGGGAGAAGCCGTCGTGATCGTCAACGAGGAGATACGGTATCGCCACCCGAGCCGCCTGGGGTTCGCCCTCTTCTACGACGGCGGCAATGTCTTCGACACGATCTCGGATATCAGCTTCCACTTCCGCCACGACCTGGGGTTCGGCCTGCGGTGGGAGTCACCCGTGGGACTCCTCCGCGTCGACCTCGGGTTTCCACTGGCTCGGAGACCCGAAGAGAAGGCCTATCAGCTCTTCCTGGCCTTCGGTCAGGCCTTCTAGGACGACGTGGGCGCCTAGAAGGGCTTCGCGAGGGAGAGCCACAGGATGAGCGGGAGGCCGAGGCCCAGGAGCGGCACGGCCAGGGCCCGCAGCATCTCCTCGATTCCGAGCCCTCGTTCCAGGTCCTTGGCGAAGGGGGGCGCCGATGTCTGGCGCAGGCCCCGGGCGATCCAGCCGTGGGCCACGTAGCCGTGCATGAGCTCCAGGGGAACGACGAGGAAGACCACGAGGCCGAGCTTGAGCGCCAGCCAGCGGGCGTGGCCGAGCCCCCAGCCGCGCTGGGCCATGAGCGCGGCGCCCGTCGCGAGCGCGGCGACGAAGGCTCCGTGCTCGATCTCGAGAACCCTCGAGAGGCGTCGGCGCGCTCCGAGCTCCGCCGAGGTGCCGATCCTCCGGGCCCGGGCCGCGGCCACCTGGCCCGCAACGGCGGCGACGAGCCAGACGACCAGGCTGGCGACGTGTCCGCCCCGGAGGAACCCGTCGAGCAGGCTATCGATTGAGGCTCGCCAGTAGCTGCCGGACGGTGGCGGCCTCAGGGGCCGTCGGCTGGAGCCGCAGGAAGGTCTGGAAATCGCCGACCATCTTGTCGGGTTGCTTCTTGTAGTAGTGGGCGTAGCCGCGCCACAGGTAGGCGTATGCCAGGTCGGGCTTCGCGCCGAGGGCGGTCGTGAGTCGGGCGATGGCGTCATCGTAGCGCTTCTGGGCGACGAGGGACTGCCCCATCGCCTGCGTCGCGACGGCGTGGGTCGGGCATGCGCCCAGGACGGCGTTGGCCCCCGCGTCGGCGGCGGGATAGTTCTTGGCGCGGGCTTTCGCCAGCGCGTCGTTCGCCTTCGCCGCGTTACCGGGATCGGTACAGGGATCGGACGCGGCCGCGAGAGGCGGCGCGACGAGGGCGAAGGCGAGGGCGGCGGCGGCCGCTCCATGCTTGAAGACGCTCACGATCAGGTCCTCTCCTCCAGCAGGACGACGTGGTTGACGTTGGCCCAGGGGATCAGGATCTGGCTGACCACGTTGTCGACGTTGCCCCCCTCGTCGGAGACTGTCCGTTCGACCTCGATGACGAGACCGATGGCGTCCGAGTGGAGGACGGTGCATCCCTGATAGACGATGCCCCGTGCCGTGGCGACTTCCTTCAGCTTGACGCCGACGCCGAGCGATCCCTTCTGCTCCATGGCGCTAGTCTAACCTCCGGGCGCACTCAGTCGTAGTACTCGAGGCCCAGGTGGGTGATCAGCTCCTCGCCGCGCAGGTGGCGCAGCGTGTTCTTGAGCTTCATGAGCTGGATGAAGATGTCGTGCTCGGGATAGAGCCCCGGAGCGGTCTGTGGGCTCTTGAGGTAGAACGAGAGCCACTCCTGGATGCCGCTCATGCCCGCGCGCCCCGCGAGGTCGAGGAAGAGGGCCAGGTCCAGGACGATGGGCGCCGCCAGTATCGAGTCACGGCAGAGGAAGTCGATCTTGATCTGCATCGGGTAGCCCATCCACCCGAAGATGTCGATGTTGTCCCACCCCTCCTTGTTGTCCCCGCGCGGCGGGTAGTAGTTGATCCGCACGACGTGGTGGATCTTCCCGTAGAGGTCCGGGTACAGCTGCGGCTGGAGGATGTGCTCGAGGACGCCGAGCTTGCTCACTTCCTTCGTCTTGAAGGACTCGGGGTCGTCGAGGACCTCGCCGTCCCGGTTGCCCAGGATGTTGGTCGAGTACCAGCCGTTCATGCCGAGGAGGCGCGCCTTGAAGCCCGGCGCGAGAAGCGTCTTCATGAAGGTCTGGCCCGTCTTGAAGTCCTTCCCCATGATGGGAGTGCCGGTCTTCTTCGCGAGCTCCACCATGGCCGGGAAGTCCCCCGACAGGTTCGGCGCTCCGTTGGCGTACGGGATCCCCGCCTTGATGGCGCAATAGGCGTAGATCATCGACGGCAGGATGTCGGGGTGGCTCTCGTCCAACCCCTTCTCGAATTTCGCCAGGGTCGAGTGGACGTCTCCGGCCTCGCGGTAGACCTCGGTCGAGCCGCACCAGACCATCACGAGGCGCGCCAGCCCGTTGTCCTTCTTGAACTTCTCGATGTCGGCCGTGACCTGGTCCGCGAGATCGCGCTTGCTCTTCCCCTTCTTGACGTTCTCTCCATGGAGCTTCTTCACGTACTGCGGATCGAAGACCGCGGGCCACGGCTTGATCGTTTCGAGGAAATCCTTGAGAGCCGCCAGATGCCCGGCGTCCAGGACGCCCGCCTTCGACGCGGCCTCGTAGGCGCTGTCGTGGTAGATGTCCCAGCCGCCGAAGACGACGTCCTTCAGGTCCGTGAGGGGAACGAACTCCTTGATGAGCGGCGAGCGGTTGTCGGTCCGCTTCCCCAGGCGCACGGTGCCCATCTGGGTCAAGCTGCCGATGGGCTTCGAGATTCCCCGCCGGATCGCCTCGACCCCCGCGATGAAGGTGGTCGCCACGGCGCCCATGCCGGGCAGGAGAATCCCGAGCTTCCCCTCCGCCGGCTTGATGGGCCGGCCCTTGGCCGCTGTCGTCATGGATGTTCCTCCTGCGAGAGCCCCGAGAGGGGGCGCAAACGTCGACTCTACCACACCTCCGCCGATCGCTGGTGGTGGCGGACGACCCTCGATCGACGGGCTCGGATGCGGCGGGCTAGAGCTTGGGGGCGCTCGCGACGAGCCGGCCGTTCACGGTGAGGAACTCCAGCGCAGCCGACGTCAGCTCGCGGTCGTGGCGCGGGCCCACGAAGCGCCCTTCGCCCAGGTGGTAGTGGAGGATGCCCGACCGCGGCAGGTTCTCCTCGGTCTCGAAGGAGTAGAACATGAGGACGCGGCTGTCGCGCGGGAGCCCGCTGTCGTCGAAGAAGTCGAATCTGAGGTTGCGCATGGGCACCGTGATGGATCCAGAAGCGGAGTTGAATCTATTGATCCCGCATCCTTCTTGTCAAGATCAGATTCACTCGGTCGCAGCGCGGTCGAAATGAACGCGCTCTCGTTCGACTCGCGCCAGGCGCGGCTTAGAAGCGTCGAAAGTTTTTTTGACGGCGTTCGGCGCCGAACTTTCGGAGCGCGGTCAGCGTCATTCCCTGTAGCGGAAATCATTCCAGAGGAGGATGCCCGTGGCCGAGAGGCAATGGTACATGGCGATCGGAGGCCAGCAGGTCGGCCCGGTGGTGGAGGCGGAGGTCGTGGCGAAGATCGAAGCCCGCGAGCTCGACGCGTCCGCGCTCGTCTTCACCGACGGGATGACGTCGTGGACGGCCGTGAGGGACGTGTCCACGCTGGCGCAGCATCTCCCCCGCGTCCGGCCGGCGGCGGAGCCCTCCTCCCGTTCCGCCACGCACGGCCGTCGAGCTCGACTACCAGATCCTCGGCTCGGAGATGCAGTTCGTGGAGGTGACCCTCGACCCGGGAGAGAGCGTGGTGGCCGAGGCGGGCGTCATGATGTTCATGGGTCAGGGCATCGCGATGGAGACCGTCTTCGGCGACGGCAGCCAGAAGCAGGCCGGGATCATGGACGCGCTCCTGGGAGCCGGCCGGCGCGTCCTCACGGGCGAGAGCCTCTTCATGACGGTCTTCACGAACCGGGCCTCCGTCCGCGACCGGGTCGCCTTCGCGGCGCCCTTCGCGGGGAAGATCGTCCCGATGGACCTCGCGACGCTGGGCGGCGAGCTCGTGTGCCAGAAGGACTCGTTCCTCTGCGCCGCGCGCGGCATCTCCATCCAGATCGCGTTCCAGAAGAAGCTCGGCGTCGGTCTCTTCGGCGGAGAGGGATTCATCATGCAGCGCCTCCAAGGAGACGGTCTCTGCTTCGTGCACGCCGGTGGCACGGTCCACCCGCTCGACCTCGCGGGGGGTGAGACGCTGCGGGTGGATACCGGCTGCATCGTCGCGCTTCAGCCCAGCGTGAGCTATGACGTCCAGTTCGTCGGCAACGTGAAGACCGCCCTCTTCGGCGGAGAAGGAATCTTCTTCGCCGTCCTCACCGGCCCCGGCCGCGTCTGGCTTCAGTCCCTTCCCTTCTCCCGCCTCGCCGATCGCATCTACCGGGCCGCGCCACAGACCGGGGGCGGGCGGAAGGAGGAGGGCTCGGTCCTGGACAAGGCCCTGGGCCTCGGCCGAATGATCGACGGGCGGTAGAGGCGCGCGGCCTACCGCGGCTCTACCGCGGTGGGCGGCGCCAGGGACACTACCGTCGCACCCCAGCCCCCGGATTCGGGGGGCGCATCGCGGAACGACTCGATGCCGGGCAGCCGCGAGAGAAGCCGGTGGACCACCGCGCGCTGGACGCCCTTGCCGCGGCCGTGGACGACGCGCACCGTGCGCAGGCCGCGAGCACGGCACGCTCCCAGATATTCCTCCACCACCGAGGGCACGTCCGCGGGAGCGAAGGCGTGGAGGTCGATCTCGCCGTTGATGGGGATCTCCACCGGCTCCGGTTCGAGCTGTGTCATTCCTCGGCAATTCTAGAGCGGAAAGTGCCTCCCGCGACGCGGGCAGATGGCCTAGAATCGACGACCGTGGCCACGCCCCCGCCGGACGCCTCCGACCCGCGAGACGGCGAAGGGCGCCTGCCGTTCCGGCTCGGCTCGAGCGGCGAGGAGAGCGGCGACGGGCCCCCGGTTCCCGACGAAGCGGCCTTGGCTGCGTTCCGGCAGGCGGCATGGCTGAACCCGGAGGAGGCCGACTACCACTACATCCTCGGCGACGCCCTGCTCCGGGCGGGACGCCTCGCCGAGGCCGCGACCGCCTTCGAGGAAGCCACCTGGCGGGCTCCGACCGATGCGCAGTACCAGCTCGCTCTCGGCGCGGCTCTTCACTCCCTGAGCAAGGATGCCGAGGCGGCCTCCGCCTTCCGCGAGGCCGTTCGTCTGGCTCCCGGCGAACCGCGGGCCCGCGGCGGCCTGGGTGCGAGCCTGGCGAGCGCTCGGCCAGCTCGCCGAGGGGACCCGCGAGCTCCGTCAGGCGGTGGCGCTGGCCCCTGCCGACGCCGACGCCCATTTCAACCTTGGCCTCGCTCTCGCGGCTTCGGGGCAGGCGGAAGACGCCGTCGACGCCCTGCGGCGAGCCGCCGACGCTCGCGCCGAGCGACGCCTCGGCGCGCGTCGAGCTGGGAAGCTCGCTCCATGACCTGGGGCGCCACGCCGAGGCGCACTCCGCCTTCGGCGAGGCGCTGGGCCTCGACTCCCGATGCCTGGACGCGCGCCCCCGCCTGAGAGCGGCGCACGAGGCCTCGTCGATCGCCGCTCTCAAGGAGGGAATACGAAGCGAGGTCGCGAAGTCGCGACACGGCTCCCGGTGGGCCCTGCGCCCCGTCGTGGCCCTCATGGAGCGCCTCCCTTCCCTCCCCGGCGGCGCCGCGGCCGTCCTCACGGTCGTCCTCCTGGTCTTGGCAACGTACGTGACCGCACGCGTGTTCGGCCCCTACTGGAACCACTACACCTTCAAGGACGAGATCGTGGAGATCGGCCACGCGCCCCTGCGTGACGACATGGAGATCCGTTCGCGAATCTTCGAAGCCGCGGAGCGGCACCATCTCTGGCGCGCTACGTCCAGGAGGGGCAGCTCACCATCGAGACGCGCAAGACCTGGCGGCGGATCACGTGCCGCTACGCGGTCCCGGTGGCACTCGTGCCCGGTTTCGTCTCGAACCTGCGGTTCAGCCTCGACGTAGAGGAGCCCGTCCTCATCGACGGAGAGGAGAAGATCTTCTTCTAGAGGACGCCCGCCGGCTCTCCGGCGGGCTCGTAGTCCAGGTTGGGCGCCAGCCAGCGCTCCACGGCCCTGAGGTCGAGCCCCTTCCGGCGGTGGTAGTCCTGTACCTGGTCGGCGCCGATGCGGCCGACGGTGAAGTAGCGCGCCTCGGGGTGGGCGAAGTAGAGCCCGGAGACCGAGCTGGCCGGGATCATCGCGAAGCTCTCGGTGAGGCGAATGCCTGCGTTCTCCTCGGCTCGGAGAAGATCGAACAGAATCCGCTTCTCCGTGTGGTCGGGACAGGCCGGGTAGCCCGGGGCCGGGCGGATCCCGCGGTAGCGCTCGCGGATCAGCTCCTCGACCGTGAGGGACTCGCCCGCGGCCGTATCCCCACTCCTCGCGCACGCGCTTGTGGAGAAGCTCGGCGAAGGCCTCCGCGAGACGGTCGGCGAGGGCCTTGGCCATGATGGAGCCGTAGTCGTCGTGGTCCGCGTCGAAAGCGGACACGAGCGACTCGAGCCCGTGGCCGGTCGTCACGGCAAAGGCCCCCAGGACGTCGCTCCGCCCCGTCTCGCGCGGGGCGACGAAATCGGCCAGGGCACGGTTCGGCTCCTTCTCCCCCATGTCGGCCTGCTGGCGAAGGGTGTGGAGCGTCGTGGCGAGACCGGACCGCGCCTCGTCGGTGTAGACCTCGATGTCGTCGCCGACGCCGTTGGCCGGGAAGAATCCGTAGACGCCCCGGGCCGCGAGGAGGCGTTCCTTCACGATCCGCCGGAGCAGCGGCCTGGGCGTCCTCGAAGAGCTCCTTCGCCTTCGAGCCCCAGTCCGGGTTCTCGAAGATGCGCGGATAGGTCCCCTTCAGCTCCCACGTGTGGAAGAAGGGAGACCAGTCGATGAAGGGCGCGACCTCGTCGAGAGGGACCTGCAGCGCCCGGACGCCCGTGAAGGACGGCATGCGGGATCTCGTAGGCTTCCCAGTCCAGGACCGGGCGCCGGCGCCGCGCCTCGTCCAGGGAGAGCAGCGGCCGCGACGTGCGCTTGGCCTGATGCTCCTGGCGCAGCTTCTCCTGGACCGCCCGGTTCTCGACGTCGAACGCCGGCCGAAGCTCGGCGCTCTTGAGCCTCCCGATGACACCTACGGCCCGGGAGGCGTCGAGGACGTGGACCACGGGATGGCTGTAGGCGGGTGCGATCTTCACCGCCGTGTGGGCCTTGCTGGTCGTCGCTCCGCCGATGAGGAGCGGCACCGTGAACCCCAGGCGCTCCATCTCCCGCGCCACGTGGGCCATCTCCTCGAGGGAGGGCGTGATGAGCCCCGAGAGGCCGATCATGTCGGCCTTCTTCTCCTGGGCCGCCTCGAGGATCTTCTCGCAGGAGACCATGACGCCCAGGTCGACGATCTCGTAGTTGTTGCAGGCCAGGACGACCCCCACGATGTTCTTGCCGATGTCGTGGACGTCTCCCTTCACCGTGGCCAGGAGAATGCGCGCCTCGGGCTTGTGGTCGCCGCTGGCGAGCTTCTCCGCCTCCATGAACGGCTGCAGGTAGGCCACGGCCTTCTTCATCACGCGCGCGCTCTTCACGACCTGCGGCAGGAACATCTTGCCGGAGCCGAACAGGTCCCCGACGACGTTCATCCCGGCCATGAGCGGGCCCTCGATGACCGCGAGGGGGCGGCCGTACTTCTCCCGCGCCTCCTCGATGTCGGTGTCGATGAAGTCGACGATCCCCTTCACGAGGGCGTGGGACAGGCGGTCCTCGACGCTCCCCTGGCGCCAGGCGGCCTCTTCGACCTGGGTCTTCCCCTTCTGCTTCACCGACTCGGCGAAGGCGACCAGGCGCTCGGTGGCGTCGGGACGGCGGTTGAGCAGGACGTCCTCGACCAGCTCCAGCAGATCCTTGGGGATCTCCTCGTAGACCTCGAGCTGACCGGCGTTGACGATCCCCATGTCGAGGCCGGCCTTGATGGCGTGGTAGAGGAACGCCGAGTGCATCGCCTCGCGCACGGCGTTGTTGCCTCGGAACGAGAACGAGATGTTGCTCACGCCCCCGCTCACCTTGACGTGAGGCAGCGTCGCCTTGATCTGGCGCGTGGCCTCGATGAAGGCCACCGCGTAGTCGGCGTGCTCCTCCATGCCCGTCGCGATCGTGAGGATGTTCGGGTCGAAGATGATGTCCTCGGGCGGGAAGCCCACGTCCTCGGTGAGGATCCGGTAGGCCCGGGAGCAGATCTCGACCTTGCGCTCGGTGGTGTCGGCCTGGCCCTTCTCGTCGAACGCCATCACGACGACGCCGGCGCCGTAGCGCCGCACGAGGCGGGCGTGGGCCTTGAACGTCTCCTCGCCCTCCTTCAGGCTGATGGAGTTGACGATCCCCTTGCCCTGAAGGCACTTCAGCCCCGCCTCGATGACGCTCCACTTGGAGCTGTCGATCATCACGGGAACGCGGGCGATGTCGGGCTCCGAGGCGATGAGGTTCAAGAAGCGCGTCATGGCCTTCTCGGACTCGAGCATCCCCTCGTCCATGTTCACGTCGACGATCTGGGCGCCTCCCTCGACCTGCTGCCGCGCGACCGCCACGGCCGTCTCGTAGTCTCCTCGCCAGGATGAGCTTCGAGAAGCGGGGGGAGCCGGTGACGTTGGTGCGCTCTCCGATGTTGACGAAGTTGGTGTCGGGCCGGATCGTGAGGGCCTCGAGGCCGCTGAAGCGCGAATGCGGCTCCGGCCTGGGCGGCACCCGCGGCGGCAGGCCGCGCACCGCGGCCGCGATCGCCCGGATGTGGGCGGGCGTCGTGCCGCAGCAGCCGCCGACGATGTTCAGGAACCCGGACTCGGCGAACTCCCGGAGCACAGGCGCCATGTCGTCCGGGCCCTCGGGGTACCCGGTCGGCAGCAACGGATCGGGAAGGCCCGCGTTCGGGTAGCAGCTCAGGTAGACGGGCGCGATGCGCGACAGCTCCTCGACGAACGGCCTCATCTGCTTCGGCCCGAGGGCGCAGTTCAAGCCGACGCTCAGGAGGTTCGCATGCGAGACGGAGGTCCAGAAGGCCTCCACCGTCTGCCCCGTCATCGTGCGCCCGGACATGTCGACGATCGTCCCCGAGCCCAGCACCGGAAGGCGCACGCCGTGCTCGGCGAAATACCGGTCGATGGCGAAGAGCGCCGCCTTCATGTTCAGGGTGTCGAAGGCGGTCTCCACCAGGAGCATGTCGACGCCGCCGTCGACGAGGCCGCGGGTCTGGTCGTAGTAGGCGGCCTCGAGCTCGTCGAAGGTGACGTTGCGGGCGCCGGGGTTGTTGGAGTCGGTGGATTGCGCTGCCGTCCTGTTCGTGGGCCCGAACGCCCCCGCGACGAAGCACGATCGACCGAGCTCGGAGGACACGCCGTCGGCCGCCCGCCGCGCGACCCGAGCCGCGGCGAGGTTCACCTCGTAGGCCAGGTGCTCGAGGCCGTAGTCCGCCATCGAGAGCGCCGTGGCGTTGAACGTGTTCGTCTCGATGATGTCCGCCCCCGCCTCCAGGTACTCGCGATGGATCCCCTCGATCATCGCGGGCCGGGTGATCGAGAGGAGGTCGTTGAGACCCTTCAGGTCCTTCGGGTGATCCTGGAACCGATCCCCCCGGAAGTCGGCCTCCACGGGCCGGTGCGCCTGGATCATCGTCCCCATGGCGCCGTCGATGATCACGATGCGCTCGGCCAGGAGCGCTCGGAGGGCTGCGGAGCGGTCGGACATGCCACTCCAGTCTAGCAGGCAGGGCCGCGGGGCGCGGACCGTATGACGGACAGGGCGGCGAGACCGCGGGGACGGCGCCTGCTGCTACGATGGCGGATGGGGATGCGGCCGCTCCGTCATTCGAGGCTCGCGTCGTGGAGTCGCTCGGCGCTCGCCGCGGCTCTCGTCCCGTGGATGCTCGCGGCGGCGGGCGCCGAACCCAAGTCGGCGCCCCGCGGCTACCGCCTTCACCGGACGATCCCGCTCCCGGGGGGCGAGGACTGGGGAAGCCTGGCCGCCGATCCCGAGGCCGGACGCCTCTACGTCCCGCGCGGAGACCGGATCGTCGTCGTGGACGTGGCTACGGAGAAGGCCGTCGGGGAGATCCCGGGCTCGGGGGTTCGAGACGTCGCCCTGGCCCGGGAGCTGAAGCGCGGGTTCGCGACCAACGGCGGCGCGGACACCGTCACGATCTTCGACCTCGAGAAGCTCGGCGTGCTCGGAACGGTGACGGTGGGACTGGAGCCCGACGCGGTATTGTACGACCCGCTCGCGCGGCGCGTCTTCGCATTCGGGCCGGGCTCCGCGAGTGCCGTCGCCCTCGAGGCCGCCGACGGTACCGTCGCGGGAACGGTCGAGCTCGGGGGTCGACCACGGCGGGCGGCTGCCGACGGCAAGGGGACGGTCTTCGTGACCCTCGAGGACACGAGCGAGATCGTGGCTTTCGGATCCCGGGACCTCGCGGTCCGAGCCCGCTGGCCCCTGGCTCCCTGCCAGACGCCCACCGGCCTCGCCTTGGATCGCGCCCGGAAGCGTCTGTTCGTGGGATGCCGGAGCGAGGTCATGGCCGTCCTCGACGCCCAGAACGGGAGCCTCCTGGCGACGGTCCCCATCGGGAAGGGCGTCGACGGCGTCGCCTTCGACGACGCGCGCGGGATCGCGTTCGCCTCCAACGACGACGGCACGCTCACGGTCGTGGGAGAGGACGCTCCCGGCCACTTCGTGGCGCTGCAGAGCGTGACGACGCTCCCGGGGGCGCGGAGCCTCGCCCTCGACCCGAAGAGCCACCGGATCTACGTCCCGGCGGCGCAGTTCGGGCGGACGGCCGCGACGGCGCCGGACAAGCCCCGGACGAGAGGGCCGGTGGTGCCGGGGAGCTTCGTGATCCTGGTGCTGGGCCGATAGGCCGATGGCACGGCCTCGCTTCGGGCCTCACGGCATGCTGGGACTCGGCGGCTCCCGTTCCGGCGGCGACGGGAAGCCGCCCACGTGGTCCGAACGCCTCCAGGCCTTGAAGCACATCCCGCCCCTGCTTCGGCTCGTCTGGGAGACGCACCACGGCTATACCGCGGCCATCCTGGCGCTGCGCGCGATCCGCTCCTTGATCCCCCTGGCGGTGCTGTGGGTCGGAAAGCTCATCGTCGACGGCGTCATCGGCGCGGCGGCGACGCGAACGGGCGGCGGCCGCGTGGACTGGTGGCACCTGTCGGGCCTCGTGGGCCTCGAGCTGGGCATCGCCGTGACCGGCGAGGCCCTGGCGCGCCTGTCGTCGGTGATCGAGAGCCTCCTGGGCGACCTGTTCTCGAACCGCATCAGCGTTCGGCTCATGCGCCATGCGGCCACCCTCGACCTCTCGCAGTACGAGGACCCCGAGACCTACGACCATCTCGAGAGGGCGCGGCGACAGACGACGGGGCGGATCGGCCTCATCACGCTCCTCCTCTCGACGGCACAGGATCTCGTCACGCTGGCGTCCCTCGCCGGCGTGCTCCTCCTCCAGCTGCCCTGGCTCCTCGCCCTGCTGGTCGTGGCGGTGCTCCCCTCGTTCCTGGGCGAGACCCACTACGCGGCCCTCGGGTACTCGCTGCTCTTCCAGTGGACGCCCGAGCGGCGCCTCCTCGACTACCTCCGCTACGTGGGCGCTTCCGACGAGATGGCCAAGGAGGTCAAGCTCTTCGACCTCTCCGACTTCCTCGTGGGCCGCTACGTCAAGCTCTCCGACGAGTTCTACGACGCCAACAAGCGCCTGGCCATCCGGAGGAACCTCGTCTCGACGGCCTTCGTCACCCTTGGGACGCTGGGGTACTACGGAGCCTACGCCGTCACCATCGCCCTCACGGTCCTCGGGCGCTTCTCGATCGGCTCCCTCACGTTCCTCGCAGGCTCGTTTCGCCAGAGCCGCGACCTGATCCAGAGGGTCCTCCTTTCGTTGTCCCAGGTCTTCGAACAGAGCCTGTACCTCGCCGACCTCTTCACCTTCTTCGACGTTCAGCCCCGGGTCACGTCGAAGCCGGGCGCGCGGCCCTTCCCCTCGCCGATCCGAACGGGGTTCGAGTTCGAGGGCGTGGGCTTCCGCTACCCGGGCTCCGACCGGTGGGCGGTGCGGCATTTGAGCTTCCGGCTCCAGCCCGGAGTCCGCGTGGCCCTCGTGGGAGAGAACGGGGCGGGGAAGACAACCCTCGTCAAGCTCCTCACCCGCCTCTACGACCCCGACGAGGGGCGCATCCTCCTGGACGGCGTCGACCTGCGCGACCTCGACCTCGACAGCGTCAGGACCAACGTCGGAGTCATCTTCCAGGACTTCGTGCGCTACGACTTCGTCCTCCGGGAGAACATCGGCGTGAGCCGCGTGGAGGCCCTGGGTGACGAGGAGCGCGTGCGCGACGCCGCCCGCCGCAGCCTGGCCGATTCCGTGGCCGCGCGGCTCGCCCACGGGTACGACCAGATGCTGGGCCGCCGCTTCGACGGCGGCGTGGACCTGTCGGGAGGCGAGTGGCAGAAGGTCGCGCTGGCGCGCGCCTACATGCGGGACGCCCAGGTCCTGATCCTGGACGAGCCGACCGCGTCACTCGACGCGCGCGCCGAGTACGAGGCGTTCCTCCGGTTCGCGGAGCTGACCCACGGCCGAATGGCGGTGCTCATCTCCCACCGGTTCTCGACGGTGCGGATGGCCGAGCACATCCTCGTGCTCCGGGGCGGGGAGCTGATCGACCAGGGAAGCCACGAGGAACTCCTCGCCCACGGCGGCCTCTACGCCGAGCTCTTCGGCCTGCAAGCCGCGGGCTACCGGTAGCCCCCTCCCGGCCTACGCTCGGACGCTGGCGTCCGGGATCTTGCCGATCAGGCCCTTCAGCTCGGTGCGGTTCTCGGCCCCGATGGTGAAGCAGTCCAGGACCTCCTGCGCCAGGGCGTACTGGAGCGCCTCGTCGACCTTCCCGCGCAGGTCCCCCTGGGCGAGGATCTTCATGCCGATGATCCCCTTCCCCTTGCCCTTCATCTCCTTGAGGACCGATGCGACGGTCTTCGGGTCGGCGTCCATGTGGGCGCCGATCGGGTTGAGCCGGGCGAGGTCCACCTCGACCCAGTCGGTGGCCGCCGCGGTCTTGAGCGCGCCCAAGGTGTGGCACGAGGTCCCGTGGGCCCGGATGATCCCCTTCTCCTTGGCCTCGGAGAGAACGGCCATGGCGCCCTGCTTCTTCTGGGGCCAGTCCGCGTCCGTCATGCAGTGCAGCAGGAGGATGTCGATGGTGTCGGTGCCGATCTCCTGGCGGTAGCGGTCGAGGTCGGCCCGCATCTCCTTCTCCGTGCTCGCGGCCGTCTTCGTCATGATGACGACCTTGTCGCGCTTGACGGTCTTGAGGGCTTCCTTGGCGTGGGGGTGGCTTCCGTAGCTGTCGGCCAGGTCCCAGAACGTCAACCCCTCGTCGACGCCGGCGCGAAGGAGGTCGGCGACACCCGTGAAGCCGAGCGAACGGATCTGGTTCGAGCTCTTGTTGAAGCCGACCGTTCCGGTCCCCTGGGCCATCCGCGAGATCTTGATTCCCGTGCGCCCGAGGGTCGCCACGTCGGTGGCGTACTTCTTCTGGGTGCCCGCGTACAGCGCGTGGGGAAACCGCGTCATGTCGACGAACGCGGTGCCGGCGGCGAGGGAACCGTAGCGTACGAAATCGCGACGCTTCATCACGCACCTCCGAAGCGGCGCCGCGGGACACGGGAAGAGCCCCGCCCGTCGCGGCGAAAGTCTAGCACGGGAGCCCGATCGCTCGATGGACAGGGGTGAGTGACTCGCCTATCATCCTCGGCGTCCCTCAGATCCCTCCGGCCCCTGGAGGCAGTCCGCCCGTGAGCAGGCCTCTCGAGTCTCAGAGCCCGAAACAATTCGGCCGGTACGAGGTCGAAGGGCTCATCGGCGACGGCGCCATGGGGCGCGTGTACCGGGGCTTCGATCCCCTGGTCCGCCGCGCCGTGGCGATCAAGACGTTCAAGGCCGAGGGCATCGACCCCAAGACCGCCGAGGACCTCGTCAGGCGCTTCAGCCGCGAGGCGCAGCTCGCCGGTGCCCTGTCCCATCCCCACATCGTGAGCATCTTCGACGTCGGGGAGGACTACTTCGTCATGGAGTTCCTCGAGGGGAGCACGCTCCAGGAGCTCATCGAGGAGCGGGGCAAGCTTCCCGCCGACGAGGCCCTGCGCCTCTTTGCGCCCATCGCCGACGCGCTGGACTATGCCCATCGCAAGGGCGTCATCCACCGCGACATCAAGCCGGGGAACATCATGGTGCTCCCCGACGGGCGCCCGAAGCTCATGGACTTCGGCGTGGCCCACATGGAATCGTCGAACATGACGAAGGCGGGCGAGGTCCTCGGATCGCCCTCCTACATGGCGCCGGAGCAGATCGCGGGCGAGGAGATCACCAAGCGCGCCGACCTCTTCTCGCTGGGGACCGTGGCCTACCAGACCCTCACGGGACAGAAGCCCTTCCAGGGATCCACGGTCACCACCGTGATCTACCGCGTCGTACACGAGGATCCTCCGCCGCCGAGGAAGTGGAACGAGGCGCTGCCAGCCCACTACGACGCGGTGTTCCGGAAGGCCCTCTCGAAGAGCCCGGAGGGTCGATACGCCACGGCCCTCGAGTTCACCGCGGCCCTCGACCTCCGGGCTTTCGATCTCGAGTCCGACGCCGCGTTCCGGGCGCCTGGCGGCGGGGCGCCGGCACCGACAATGGAGAGCGCGACCGCCACCCCCGGTGCGGCCGTCGAGGACCGGCCGCCCCGCGTCGCTGCTCCCGGCAAGGCGCTCCTGGGAGCGGCCGCGGTCCTGGCCGCGCTGGCCATCGCGGGAGGCCTCGGGGTCGCGCGACGACCGGCCGCGGCCACGGACGCGCCCTCGACCCCGGCGCTCACGGGTCTTCGGATCGAGACCGATCCGCCGGGCGCCACGGTGGCGATCGATGGCAAGGAAGTCGGCGTCTCGCCCCTCGCGCTGCACTCGGTCCCACCGGGTGTGCGGACGGTTCGGGTGGCTCGGGCCGGCTACGCCCCCGCGCAGCTGAGCCTCGAGATCGTGGCGGACGTTCCCCTGGCGCCCCTCCGCTTCTCGCTGCAGCCCACCGAGGCGCGGGCCGCCATCGCCTCCGATCCCTCCGGGGCCTCCCTGTTCCTCGACGGCCGCGACGCCGGGAAGACGCCGAAGAGCGACCTCGCACTGCTTCCCGGGCCCCACAGCGTCCGGATCGAGGCCGCGGGATACCGCCCCTGGCGCCAGCGTGTCGAAGCGAAGGCCGGAGAGGCGATCTCCGTCGAGGCGAAGCTCGTGGCCGTCCCCGCCGAGCTCAAGCCCTCGCCGGAGCCCGAGCCCACGCCTCCTCCGCTCAAGGAGGGCGATCTCGTGGAGCTGGGAGCAGACGTCACGCCCCCGCGCAAGATCTCCGGCGAGACGGCGGGGTATCCCGCCCGTGCGCAGAAGAACCACATGCAGGGCCTCGTTGTCGTGGAGATGATCGTCACCGAGACGGGAGAGCCCACCGATCTGCGCGTCGTCGAGTCGGCGGGCGAGATCCTCGATCGCGCGGTCCTCGACGCGGTCAAGACCTGGCGGTTCGAGCCCGCGCGCAAGGACGGCCTGAAGGTCCGGGTCCGCTGGCCCGTGCGGCAGCGCTTCGAGATCAGCCGCTGAGGCGGCTCAGGCGACGAAGCGGGCAATGGCGAAGGCCGCCGCGGCCGCCGCGCTCCCGATCGCCACCGTCTGCACCGCGCTCCTCATGGGCTGGGCGCCGGTGAACGTCCCCTTGACGTAGCCGAAGACCGCGAGGGCCAGGAGCGTCACGGCCACCGACAGGGGCATGGCCGCGCGAACGCTCGACACCGCGAAGTAGGGGGACAGGGGGATGAGGCCCCCGGCCACGTAGGCGCCCGCGATGGTCAGGGCGCTGACACGGGCTCGGCGCGGCTCGGGCTCCTCGAGGCCCAGCTCGAAGCGCATCATGAAGTCGATCCAGGCCTCGGGGCGCGCGCGAAGGGCCTCGACCAGGGGAGCGCTCTCGGCCGGGGAGAGCCCGTACGACTGGAAGATCGCCGCCACCTCGGCGATCTCGGCCGCGGGCTTCTCCCTCACCTCGCGCTTCTCGCGCTCCCTCTCGCTCGCGTAGTGTTCGGCGTCGCTCCGTGCCGCCAGGTAGCCGCCGAGGCCCATGGCGATGGAGCCGGCGACCACCTCGGCCAGACCGGCGGTCACCACGAGGCTCGTCTGGTCCACGGCGCCCGAGAGGCCCGCGGCCAGGGCAAACGGAACCGTCAGCCCGTCCGACATGCCGATGACGACGTCCCGCACCGACTCGCTCGACGTGAAGTGCTTCTCGACGTGGGGTGTCTGTGGCACGGGCGACCTCCGCCCGCAGTCTACCGGATGTGGCCCACGACCCCTTCCTCCCGGAGGAACGCCGCGATGCGCTCGCCGGCCACGCGGTGCCCCAGCGCGTTCCAGTGTCCGCCGTGGGCGTGATAGGGCCCGCCGAGGATGGGGCTGTCGGCTCGTCGAAGCGCGTCGGTCAGGTCCAGGACCCGGAAGCCCGCGTCGCCGCCCGCGCCCGCCAGGTCGCGAGCTACCTTTCCCCGGTCCCACAACTTGCCGTCGAGGGCGTACTCGAGGCGTGTGAGCCCCCAGTCCCTCTCGCTCACCTCCATCTTGCTGGGCACGTAGACGACGACGAGCCGGGCGCCGTGCGCCCGGACCTCGTCGTTCAGCGCGCGGAGCAGGTGGGTCGTGCAGATCCAGGCGCGACGCTCGGCCCGGGGCGTCCGGCGCTTGAAGACCTTGAACTCCTCCGGTGGCGGGCCCGGCTCTGGCGCTTCCCACAGGCCGAGACGAGCGGTCGCTCGATAGAGGCGCGGGGAGACGGAGAGGCGCTGCCGAACCCACTCCAGCGCGGCCGACCCCAGCGGGTACGGCGGATGCGGGTGCCACGCCGTGCGCTCCGATCGCACGGGCGGCGGAACCGGCGGGCTCGAACGGAGCGACCCATCCTCCGAGCACAAGACGGGCTTGGGCGCCTCGCCGATCGCCGGCAGGACGTTGCCAAGAATATCGTTGTAGAAGAACAAGAGGACGACGGTGCGGGCGCCGTACCGGGCGAGGTCGGTGCTATAGAAGAGGTACTCCTGGTCGGTGCTGTAGCCCGCGACGCCACCGTTGATGACGTCGGCGCGGGATCCCGCCGCTCGCAAGGTCCTCTCGAGAGCCTGGGAAACGCTGTCCTCGAAGGGCACGCTGAACCCCTCGGCGAAGGAATCTCCGAGGATCAGGATCCGCTCCGCCTCGTCCGGCGGTGGGTAGCCTCGTTCCTCATCTCGCAGGCCGCGGCTGTTGATGCTGTACGACCCCTGCGGAAAATCCACGCGAGCCCCCGGCCTGTGGCGCCAGCCGAGGACAGGGTCGTGCTGCATGTAGAGGGCGGGGATGGGCGCTCCCGCGGGCTCGTCGAGGAGGCGCGCGAGCCCCTCGAGGGCTGCGAGCGTCAGAAGCAGCGACGCAGCAGCCAGGCCGAGGTTCGCGACGAAGGCCGCGGTCGCTCGAGGAGGTTCCCCGCCACGCAATACCTAGATCCTACACGCCGCGTCCAGCGGCAGGCCCGAACGTTCATGTCGACTGAACGGTCGTTCGTCCTTGCCTACTCGCGAATCGACGGAGCAGTCTCTTTGTCGGCGACCTGGGGACCGTGGGCCAGGAAGCCACGGTCTTCGAGAACGCTCTCCAGGATCCGGGCGGCGGCCTCGTGGCCGTTGGCGCTCAGGTGGCCGATCCCGTCCACGGCGATGTCCCGATAGAGCAGCCCCTGGGCGCGGAAGCGCTCGGCCATGTCGACGGTCAGGACGCCCTCGAGCGACGGCGCGGCTCGGAGGCCTTCCAGCCACGAGGCATCGCCCTTGAAGGCGTCCTTGTCGGGGAAGGCGAGAACCACGAAGCCGACACCCGCTTCCCGGCACTCCTCCGCCATGCGGGCCAGGAGTCGGGCGGTCAAGTCGACGACTCCGCGTCGATCCTCCTCGGCCCGCCTCTTCCGCTTCATCCAGTGCTCTTCGTCGGCGATGTCGCGACGGTTCTCCGTCACACGAGCTACGACGAGGCCGTAGAGGCGGGAATGCTCCTGGAGGAGAAGGGCCGTCCGGTCCCGGAGCGACAAGCGAAGGTGCTCGCTGTGCTCGACGAGCTGGTCGCCCTCGAGGCGGAAGAAGGGCTTCGGATGCCGGCCGTCGTACAGGAACACGGGCAGGGCGGCGTCGGCGAAATCGTTGTTCAGACAGAGCGCGAGGACGACGACGTCGGGGTTCAGCGAAAGGCCCTGCCGCTCCAGCTTGATCAGCTCCTGCCCGGGGTCGTAGCCCTGCACGGCCAGGTTCGCCACGTCCACCTTCGCGCGGGTGCCCAGGATGTGGGCGAAGGTCTGCTCGTCCCCGACCTCGAGGCCGAAACCGATGGAGTCTCCCAGGATGACGACGCGCGGACGGCCGCTCTTGACGGCGGGAAGCTCGGGTCCACGGTACCCGCGTGCGTTGATCGTCGTCGCGCGATTCTCCTCGACCATCCGGAAGCCCTTGCGCGGTTCCCATCCGTAGACGTCGGAGTAGACGTGGAGGGGGCCGAGCGCTCCCTCCTCCGCGCGCACGTGGAGAAGCCGGAGCGTCCCCTCGATCGCGAGCAGGAGCAGAAGCACAGCCAGGACGGCGCCGACGGACGAGCCAGACCTCCAGCCTCCTCGACGGAGCGGCCGGCCGCGGGCGTACGGAGGCGCCACCTTCGAGCGGCCAGAGCGGAACTGGTTCTTGAGCGGAAGCCATGACCGGAGCGAGGGTTAGGATCCACGCGCGAGCACCCACAGGCGGTGGTCTCGCGTCCGTCAACCCTCAAGAGCTAGCGTAGCCAGTTACTGCACGGACGTCAAGGCGCACTTAACAACCCCCACCGCGGCCCGGGCCGAGGGGGTCGTCACTCGCAGGTCTGGCCCCCCGCCTCGTCGAAGCGCTGGAGGAATATCTCCTTCGCGTTTGCGTAGGCGCTGAGCGCCTGGGCCTGCGTTGTCCCCCAGGAGCCGCCGCCTCCTCATGACCCCTCCGAGGTGGTCGATGTACCGAGCCCAGTAGCAGGCGTCGCTCGCGGAGGCGCGGATCGGCTTGTCGTCGACGAGCACGTAGACCGGGTTGGTGAGGTCGTGGGCGCTCCGCGCAACGACCCAGGAGCTCTTCGACAGCGTGAGGGGAATCGAGGCCGCCTGGGCGCCGGGCCCGACCGGTATCGAGGCCACCCCCGCCCCGTTGGCCAGGATCTCGACCGTGATCGCCGGCGGCGAAGCGCCCGTCGATGGCCACGGTGATGGCCTCGGCGCCCGCAACCTGCACCTCGGAGCCGATGCGCGCTCCGTTGATGCGGAGGTTCAGGTCGTCCCCCGCCGCGAGGGTGACGACCACGTGCCCCAGGCGCAGGGCTTCCAGCCACTTGTCATAGGTCGGGTCCCCGTCGAGGTAGAACCGCGTCCGGGGCGTCTTCCGGGCGTAGGTGCCGTCGACGCACGGGTAGTCCGCGCCCCCGGCGAGCGTCAGTCGGAATCCCGAGTTCAGGAGCCTGCGCCAGATGCGCCACGTCGCCGTGTCCACCGGCCCCCGCGAGTCGCCGTTCCCCTCCGTGATGAGGAAGTTCAGGCGGCCGCGCGCGGTGTGAACCGGCAGCTCCCAGGGGACACAGCAGTCGTCGGGCGGGAGACAGCAGTTCGGGACGGGGAAGCTCGGAAAGTCGTCGTTCTTGTTCCAGAACTGGCCGTGAGCCATTCCGACGGCCACCGCGTCTCCTTGCGAGCGAGCCCAGTCGACCACGGGGACGCCCGACTGCGGCGTGTAGAAGATGTCGTTCGAGTAGGCGAGGGACTTGAGGCCGAGAAGGACGAGGTGGCCGGTCTTGCTCGGTCCCATCGCGGACGTCTCGAGGTCGTAGTGGAGGATGTGGCCGGGCGTCGAGTCCGAGCTGTCCTTCCCCGTGAAGTAGGCGCTGTCGGTCTGGTAGCCGTGCCCCCAGACGAGGGCGCTGCCGATGTCGAAGGACTGTTCTTCGAGAAGCTGGACGAGGGAGGAGGGCCCGCGCTGCCCGCTGCAACCGTGGCCGTGGACGTGAGGCTCCGCCGACGCCCACGCGAGCGGCTTCAGGCACGTGGTGAGGCAGCCGTCGCCGTTGTCCTGGTTCCCGTCGTCGCACTCTTCCTTGCCCTCCACGATCCCGTTGCCGCAGACGGGATCGTGGGCGACGGCGGCGGGAGGAGGGCTCGCGCAGGCGATCCACGGAACGACGAACAACGCAGGCCACAACCCTCGGGGCATCAACTAGGCGAAGTCGCTCCTCCTCATTGGGAGCCGGCGCACGCGCTTGCCGACCAGGGCGAAGATCGCGTTGGCGAGGGCGGGCGCTATGGGGGGCAGCGCCGGCTCGCCGGTTCCCGTGGGTGGCTCCTGACTGGGCACGAGGTGGACCTCGATGGTCGGCATCTCGTCGATCCGGAGAACCTCGAAGGAGTCGAAGTTGCCCTGTACGGCCGCTCCGTTCGCGATGGTGATCGAGCCCTTGAGGGCGGCCGAGAGGCCGTAGACTACCGCCCCCTCCACCTGGGCCGCGACGCCGTCGGGGTTCACGACGACGCCGCAGTCGACGGCGGCGACCACGCGATGGACCCGGGGCATCCCCTTCACCATGGAGACCTCGACGACGTGGGCGGCGTAGCTCTGGAACGAGTAGTGGGCGGCGATGCCCCGCGCCCGGCCCGCGGGCAGCGGCGTCCCCCAGCCGGCGGCCCGGGCGGCAAGCTCCAGGCAACCCTTGAATCGCCGCGTGTCGAGCGGGGGCGATTCGGCATCGATCGGGTTCTTGACCATCCGGTCCTCGGCCAGCAGGTGAAGACGGAAGGCCAGCGGGTCGGTCTTCGCCTCGGCCGCCAGCTCGTCGATGAAGCTCTCGACCGCGAAGCTGTTGATCGAATGCTCGACGGAGCGCCACCAGGCCCGCGGCACGCCCGAGGGAGCGTCGGCGTACTCCATGCGGACGCTGGGGATGGCGTAGGGCACGTTGATCGCGCCGTCGACCTCGCTGGCCTCGGGCTTCGCCTTGTCGGGCGGGTCCCACATCCGCCCGATGGAGACGGACGACATGCGCGCGAGCCACGCGGTGGGCCTGCCCCCGGCGTCGAGCGCGGCGCTCATGCGGTGCATGGCGGCCGGGCGGTAGAAATCGTGGCGCATGTCGTCTTCGCGCGTCCAGAGGAGCTGAACTGGCGCACCCACGGCCTTGCTCACGAGCGCCGCTTCCTCGACGAAGTCCGCCATGTAGCGCCGCCCGAAGGCGCCCCCCATCAGGGTGGTGTGAACCTTGATGGCGGCGGGGTTGAGGCCGGTGACCTGGGCGATGACGTCCTGCCCCCACTGCGGAGCTTGTGTGGCGAGCCAGGCCTCGGCTCCGTCCGGCCTCACGTAGACCGTCGCGTTCAGGGGCTCCATCGCCGCGTGGGCCTGGAACGGCTGCTCGTAGACCACGTCCAAGCGACGCGCCGCGGTTCCCAGGGCCGCCAGCGCATCGCCATCGTTGCGGTAGGCGGTCGCGGGCTTCCCTGTCAGCTCCTCGAAGGTCCTCTTGAGCGTCGCGTCGCTTTCCGCAGAGTGCGGTCCGTGGTCCCACTCGATGCTGAGGGCGTCGCGTCCCTGCATGGCCGCCCAGGTGCTGTCGGCCACCACGGCGACGCCCCCCGGGCTGAAGACGCCCGGCGCCTCGGGCCGCACCTCCACGACGTGTTTCACCCCGGGCGACGCCTTCGCCTTGGCGCCGTCGAAGGACTTGACCTTCCCCCCGAAGGTGGGACAACGCGCGATCACGGCGAACAGCATCCCCGGAACACGGACGTCGATCCCGAAGCGCGCGCTGCCGTCCACCTTCGACGGAAGGTCCAGGCGCTGAACGGCCTTCCCGACGATCCGGAAGTCCTTCGCGTCCTTGAGGGCCACCTTCTGGAGGTCCGGGAGAGGGAGCTTGGAGGCGGCGTCGACGAGGGCCCCGTAGGGGAGCCGCCGTCCGCTGGAGGCGTGGATGACCTCGCCGCCCTCGGTGCGGCAGGACGCCGCCGGGACGCCCCAGCGAGCGGCGGCGGCGCCGACCAGCATCGCCCGGGCGGCGGCCGCCGCCTGTCGGAGAGGCGTGTAGGACGTCCGGAGGCTGCTGCTGCCGCCGGTGCCGTGATCGTAGACGGCCGGATCGGTGGCCGCCTGCTCCACGCGTACGCGCGCCCAGTCCACGTCCAGCTCGTCGGCCAGCACCTGGCAGAGCGCCGTGTGGATCCCCTGCCCCATCTCGGACTTGCCGCAGGTCAGCGTGACGTTCCCGCGCGGCGTCGACCCGGATCCACGCGTCGAAGGGATTCGGCGTCTTTCGGTCCGGCGGCGCCTGCGCCCAGAGATCGTCGAGGCGGAACCCGATCACCAGCCCGGCGCCGGCCGTTGCGGCGGTCACGAGGAAGCCCCGGCGCCTCACTTCCCGCCTCCGGGGGCGTCGGCCGCGCGGTGGATGGCGCGGCGAATCCGCTGGTAGGTTCCGCAGCGGCAGATGTGCCCGCCGATCGCGTCGTCGATGTCGGCGTCGGTGGGCTTCGGGGTCTTGGCCAGGAGATCCGCGGCCGTCATCAGCATGCCGGACTGGCAATAGCCGCACTGGGGCACCTGCTCGGCGATCCAGGCGGCCTGGAGCGGATGGCTCCGGTCTGTCGAGAGGCCTTCGATGGTGGTGACCTTCTTTCCGGCGACGCTGCCGACGCTCGGCGGAGCACGACCGGATGGCGACCCCCTCGACGTGGACCGTGCAGGCTCCGCACTGCGCGACGCCGCAGCCGTACTTCGTGCCCGTGAGGCCGAGGGTGTCGCGGAGGACCCAGAGGAGCGGGGTGTCGGGCGCCACGTCCAAGGCGCGGGGTTGACCGTTGACGACCAGGCTGATCTTGGCCATCTCATCACCCCCGCGGCTGCCCCGCCGAAACTTCGGGGGCGATCGTACCACCGGTAACCGGGGAGCAGGTATATTTCCCGTGGACCATGAACCCTACCGACCTTCGCGGCATCCTGCGCTACGTCCCCCAGTTCCGGGAGAAGGCGTTCGTCGTGGCCGTGGACGGGGCGATCGTCACCGAGGACAACTTCGGCAACATCGTGATGGACATCGCGGTGCTCTGGTCCCTCAACATCCGGACGGTGCTCGTCCACGGCGCCGGGGCGCAGATCCAGGCCCTCGCGCAGGAGAGAGTGGCCGAGGCCTCGGACCTCGACGGCTCCGGGGTCACCGACGCGGCGACGCTGGAGCTGGCCCTGACCGCGGCCAACCGGTTGACACACGAGATCCTCGAGGCGCTCCGAGCGGCGGACATGCGCGGCGCGAGCAGCAACGCCGTGATCGCCCATCCGCAGGGGATCCTCCGGGGCGTCGATCACCTGTTCACGGGCCGGGTGGAACGGATCGACGTGGACCTCCTTCAAACGCTCCTGTCCAACGGGATCGTGCCGGTGGTGCCTCCCCTGGGGCTCGACGGGGACGGACGGACGTACCGCGTGAACTCCGACGCCGTCGCGGTGGAGATCGCCAAGGCGCTCGGCGCCGTGAAGCTCGTCTACCTCACGACGGCCGAGGGCCTCATGGTGGGAGGGAGCCTCGCCCGGCAGATGGCGGTCGACGAGCTGGCCGAGGCCCTCGACAAGGGGCTCGTGGCGCCCGGGCAGACCTCCAAGGCGCGCAACGCCGTCGCGGCCTGCAAGTCCGGGGTGCCCCGCGTCCACGTCATCGACGGCCGGATCGACGAGGGGCTCCTGGCCGAGGCGTTCTCGAACGAGGGGATCGGCACCCTCGTCTACGCCAACGAGTACCGGCAGATTCGCCAGGCGCGCAAGCGCGACGTCCGGAGCATCGCCCAGCTCATCGAGTCCTCCGTCGAGAGCGACGAGCTCCTGGCCCGCTCGCGCGCGGCCATCGAGGCCCAGCTCTCCGACTACTACCTTCTCGAGGTGGACAAGAACCCCGTCGCGTGTATCGCCCTCCACGTGTACCCCGACGAGAGCAAGGGGGAGCTGGCCTGCCTCTGCGTCCGGCCGTCCCACGAGAACCAGGGGATCGGCCGGCGGATGGTGCAATTCGTGGAAGGGCGCGCACAGGAAATGGGACTCGCGACGCTCTTCGCCCTCTCGACACAGGCCTTCAACTTCTTCCAGTCCAAGGCGGGCTTCGCCGAGGGCTCACCCGACGACCTGCCGCCGGCGCGGCGCGCGAAGTACGACGAGAGCAAGCGCCGCTCTAAGGTCCTCGTCAAGCCCGTCCGGGGCGCCGCGCCCGCCGCCCGACCGACTGGCCTGTAACGCCTGGCCACCCTCCGGCGTCCAAGGAATACGGCGGAAGTCTGCCGAGGAGGTATGTCCTTGAACGAGAACGTGTTGAAGCTGACGGCCGAGAATTGGGGGACGGACGTCCTGAAGTCCGAGAAACCGGTGCTCGTGGATTTCTGGGCCGAGTGGTGCGCGCCGTGCCGGGCGATGGGTCCGACGATCGACGCCGTCGCGCAGGACTTCGCCGGCCGCCTGGTGGTCGGCAAGCTGAACGCCGACGACTACCCCGAGGTCAGCGCCCAGTACGGCGTGCGAGCCATCCCGACGCTCCTCGTGTTCCAGGGCGGCCGCGTCGTCGAGCAGCGGGTCGGAGCGCTCTCGAAGGGCGATCTGTCCCGCCTGGTCGAGGCGCATCTGACGCCGGCCTTGTCCGCGGTCCGCTGAATGGACGGCCGTTCCCGAGGCGCGTAGAGTCGGCGCGTGGTGGAACAGGCGGCTCCCGCCCTCCGTGAGGCTCTCGAGCGAGCCCTTGTCGACGACGGCGACCGCCTGTACGCCCTCGCCCTGCGCGTGACCCGCGATCCCGATCTCGCCGCGGACGCCGTCCAGGACGCGTTCGCGACGGCGCTCGAGCGCGCGGAGCAGTTTCGCGGCGAGTCAGCCGCCTCGACGTGGCTCTACCGGATCGTCTACAACAAGGCGATCGATCGGCTCCGCGAGCGCGGGCGGGAAGAGCCTCGGAAGGACGACGAGGACCAGAGCCCCGAGGAGACGGAGCCGGCCTCAGGGGGGGCGTGGCCGCGACCCCCCGACGAGGTCCTGGCCGGCGCCGAGACGCGCGCCGCCATCGACCGCGCCGTCTCGGAGCTGACGCCGGTACAGCGGGCCATCTTCGAGCTGCGCGAGTACGAGGGCCGGCCCACCGAGCAGATCGCCCAGATCGTGGGCTTGCCGGTGGGGACGGTCCGCGTGTACCTGCACCGTGCGAGACTCCGCCTGCGGCGTCTCCTGGCGGATGCGTTTGGCGGAGGGCGGCGATGAACTGCGGCGACCTGCTTCGGCTGCTGACCGAGTACGAGGAAGGAACCCTCGCGACCCCTCTCTGCGTCGAGGTCACCCGGCACCTCGGTGAGTGCGCGCCCTGCGACGAGCTGCGTCAGGAGCTTCAGGAGCTGACGCGCCTGTGTCGGGAGTCGCCGGCGCCTCGACTGCCGGAGGGTCTGCGGCGCCGGATCGAAGACCTGCTTCGTCGCAGCGACGGCTGACGCGCCGACGGCGCGATCACCGCGCAGGAGCCAGAGCGCGCTCGTTCGCAGTTCACTCCCGCCAGAGGTGGACGCGCTCGAGGAACGTCTCGTCGCCGATGTCGTCGCAGAGCCGGGTCAGCTCGTCCCGGCGGGCCCCGCGCCAGCGCAGGTCCTCCAGCTCCTCGGCGAGAGGAACGTCCCTGCGGAGCGTGGCCAGTCGAACGTAGAGCGCCGCCTCCGCCCTGTGGTCGCGCAGGCTCTGGCCGAGCGCGGCCGCACCGCGAATGGCGACACCCCACCGCGTCTCGTCGTCGGGGATGGCGTCCACGTGGCCGTAGCGGGCCAGGAGCGCCGCGGCCGACTTGCCTCCCCACCGCGGCACGCCGGGGATCCCGTCGGCGCTGTCCCCGACGAGCCCGAGCCAATCGGGGATCGACGCGGGAAGCACCCCGAACTTCTCCACGACCCCGGGTTCGTCGAGGATGCGCCGGCGCATCCGGTCGAAGCAGACGACGCGGGAGCCCTGCACGCACTGGGCAAGGTCCTTGTCGGGCGTGCAGATGAGCACCTGCTCGACCTCGGGCGATGCGCCCCAGCGGTCGGCGCCGGTGGCCAGGGCGTCGTCGGCCTCGAACTCGACCATGGGCCACACGACGATGCCGAGGGCGTGGGCGGCTCGCTCTCCCAGGGGAAACTGGGCCATCAGCTCCGGCGGCACGCCGTCTCCCCTCTTGTAGCCTTCGAACAACTCGTTCCGGAACGACTCGATCACCTTGTCGAAGGCGCAGGCCACGTGGGAGACGCCATCCTCCCTCACGAGGGAGAAAAGCGAGCGGAGGAGGCCCCGCGTCGCTCCCACCTCGATGCCTCGGGGGCTTCCGGCCGCGGGCGCACCGAAGTGGGCACGGAAGAGCTCGTACGTCCCGTCGACCAGATGCAGGCGCATCGCGATCCGATCTTACTGCGCTCCCCGCTCGTCGGCGCCGCTCTCGGCGAGGACGGCGCTGAACCGGTCGAGATCGATGTTCCCGCCCGAGACGACGCAGACGATCTTCCCCGATCCGGCGTGTCCCGACAGGGCCACGGCGACCGGGCAGGCGCCGGCCCCCTCGGCGATGACCCGGTTGCGCTCGGCGAGGATCCTCATGGCCCGGGCCACTTCTCCCAGCGTGGCCACGATCGATCCGGCCAGAAGCTGCTGTGCCCGTCGCAGCATGTCCGGGAGGACGGTCTTGCTGCCGATCCCGTCCACGAACGAGCGCCGGAGCTCCACCACCTGCGGCGTGCCGGCCGCCAGGGACGCCGCGAGCGGCGCGCCGGTTTCGACTTCCGCCGCGAATACCCGCGCCTCCGACCCCCGCGCGCGAACGGCCGCCGCGATTCCCGAGGCCAATCCCCCGCCGCCCCACGGCACGACGATGGTGTCGGCATCCGGCAAGTCCTCGAGGATCTCCAGGCCGATGGTCCCGTTCCCCGCCATGACATGGGGATCGTCGAAGGCATGGATGAACGTGCCTGGGACTCCCGGGACCGTGCGTGTCTGGAAGGCCTGCCACCATTCGTCGAAGGGGACCTTGAGCACCCTCCCGCCGAGCCGCTCGACGGCGCGCACCTTCGTCTCAGGAGCCGTGTCCGGTGCCAGGACGGTGCACGGAATCCGTCGCAGCCGAGCGCCCCAGGCGACACCCTGGGCCATGTTGCCGGCCGATGCCGTCACGACGCCCCGTGCGAGGTCCTCGGGAGACATGCGCGCCATGGCGTTCATCGCTCCCCGAAGCTTGAACGAGCCTATGGGTTGGAGGTCCTCGAGCTTCAACCAGATCTCGGCCGGCCCGTCGTGGCCCAGTCGAACGAGCGGCGTCCGGATCGCGGCGCCGCGGATCGCGCGGCGGGCGTCCTCGATCTCCGCGAGCGTCGGCACGGGGGCGTCCATCGACACCCGAGATCCTATCAGCCGAGCGCGCATGCAGGTTGGTCAACGAGCAACGCCGCAGGAGCGCCGCGCGCGTTTGACCGAGTTTGATCAGCGCGGCTGGTGGTCCCCGCAAAGTGTGCGCACCTTCGGGGTCGGGGCGTGACCCAACCGGGCATAGGGGAGTGGTATCCTCGCGCCGAGATGGCTTCCCCGCTGGATGTTGAGGTCCTAGCGACTCCCCTCTACGAACCGAGCGAGGCCGCACGGCTGGTTGGCCTCAGTCGAGGACAAGTCTCGCGCTGGCTGTTCGGCTACTCGTTCCCGATCCGCGAGAAACTAAAGCGTCAAGACCCTATCGTTCGGCGCCAGTTGAACACCCAGGGTTCGCGACGAGCCTCCTTTCTCGACCTGATAGAGCTGCGCGCCGCACGCCTTTTCCTCGACCGAGGTCGCAGCGCGCAGAAGGTCAGACAGGCGTTCGCGGAGGCACAGGCCGTTTGCGGAGAACCGTTCCCCTTTGCCTCGCGGCGGGCATACGCAGCGGGTTCGCGGTTCTTCCTCGACACGGGACACGACCCCGGGGGCGGTCAGCTCTTGGAGTTGCTAACGGGCGGGCAATGGGCCATCGAGCCTGTACTCCATGACTACCTCCAGCAACTCGATTTCGACGCGGCGTCGGGGCTCGCCGATACCTGGTGGCCCCTCGGGCGAGGCGTGCCCGTGAAGATCACACCGCGCAGGGCATTCGGGGCTCCGACAGTCAGTACTCACAACCTCAAGACGTCTACGGTGTACGACCTCTACCTTGCCGAAGGCCGCCACGTAGAGCCGGTCGCAAGATGGTTCGACATCGCCCCGCTCGAAGCACGGGCTGCGGTCGACTACGAAGAAGGGCTCAGCACAGCCAAGGCAGCGTGAAGTCCGCGCCGCAGCTAGACAGCTTCGTCTTCGACGAGAACCTCTCCCGCCAACTGGCGCAGGCGCTTCAACTCCTTGACCCTGACACGGTGGTGTCCTACGTAACGGAGTTCTTTGAAGCTGGAGCGGACGACACGGTGTTCCTCCCCGAGATCGGCCGACGCACCGGCGGAAGGCTGGAACCCCTGCCCCTCTGATCCTGGGTCCACGCCCCCCAAGAAACCAGGCATCAGAGCCTTACGAATGGGCACGAAAGCGTGAACCGCGCCGCCGCCGGTGGCGTCCTGTCTCCTTGAGTGTGGCGATGGATGAGCTGGCGGACGGCACCTATGGATGCCTGTTGAGCCGTGAGATCGAGCTCGCGAACGAGTTCGCCGAAAGGCTCGCGGATTCGTCCAAGCTCGCCTTTCGAGTGGCCTACGCGGTTCTCCGGCGGCGAGAGGATGCGGAGGAGGTCGCCCAGGAGGCTTTCGCCCGGGCCTATGGGAACTTCAAGGCGCTTCGCGAGCCCGATCGATTCCGCGGTTGGCTCGTGCGGATCACCTGGAGGCTCGCGATCGATCGGCAGCGAGCCACGCGGCGGAGGGAGCGCCGCGAACGGGCGGCCCTCAGCCCACCGCGACCGCCCGACGCGGAGGAGATCGCGGTCCAGAGACAGCGCCAGGAGCGGGTCTGGGAGGCCGTCGACGCACTGCCGGACCGCCTCCGCTCGGTCATCGTCCTGTCGGCCATCGAGGAGCTGGATGTCCGAGCGGTGGCAAGCCTGCTCAACCTGCCGGATGGAACCGTCAAGTCACGGCTGCACGCCGCGCGCAAGATCCTCGCGGGGAGTCTGAAATGCCTTGTCAGCGATACGACGAAGACGTAGTCGAGACGGCGCTCGGGACGACTCCGACGTCCGCCTTCGCGACCCATCTCGAGGCCTGTGGGTCGTGCCGCGAACGCCTGGACGACGAGCGGGCTCTGCTATCGACAGTGGATGGCGTGCTGCGCGAGACACTGGACGTCGAGCCCGGCGCTGGCTTTGCTCGAGGTGTCCGGGCACGGGTGCAGGCACGTCGCGGGACTCGTACGCGCGGCTGGCAGTGGGCCGCGGTGACCGCCGCCGCCCTCCTGGCACTGGTCGCCTCGATGCAGCCGCCGAGGCTACCGCGCGAAGGGACGAGGCCCGTGGCGTTTTCCCCACCGCCGCGCTGGCCCAGAGTCGCTCAGGATCGTCTCGTTGAACATGGGAGCGCACGGCCGGTGCCGAGCATCACGCGGTCCGTCAGACGGTCCGAGCCGCTGGTCTTGGTCTCTCCCGAGGCAGCCGCCGCCCTTCGGCGCTACCGCGAGGCCCTGGCATCCCAAGAGCTTCACATCACGGCCACGGTCGCGGCCAACGATGCCGGAGGGGGGTTGGAGGAGCCGCAGTTGCAGCTCCCACCCCTCGAGGTGGGCGCCCTCGAAGACCTGCCACGGCTCAAGGTGGTTGGCTCCATGGCCGAAGGCCAGTCGTCGTCAACCCAGGACGATCCGTCCAAAGGAGGAGGCGTATGAAGACATTCGCATGGATCCTGTCTCTGGCGCTATTCGCGGCGCCGGGGATTGCACAGGAGAAGTCCGAGGCTCCCGCCAAACCGCGCACGGTGACGGCGCTCCGCGTTCAACTGGTGCTCTCACGGTACAAGGGCGAACAGAAGCTCAGCAGCCGGCCCTACATGATGACCCTCGTGAACAATCGCCAGACGACCCTGCGACAAGGAACGGAGGTGCCCATTGCCGTGGCGACCTTCGACAAGGAGCAAGGTCCAGCAACCAGCTATCAGTATCGAAACGTAGGGTCCACCATCACCTGCACAGCCGACCCCGTGGAGGCGGGACGCTACGATCTGCAGGTCGCCGTCGAGGACTCCTCGCTCGGCGACACCCGGACAGTCGGACCCGTCAATCAAAAGGCCGTGGAGGCTCCGGTCTTCCTGACCCGCAACGTCTCGGGGCATGCCCTGGTCCGCGACGGCGAGACCGTGGCACTGTATTCCGCCACCGATGCCACGAACGGCGAAGTCACCAAGCTGGACGTCACGCTGACCGTCCTGAAGTAACACGATCCGGACGAGTCAGGGCTCCTGTACCGCCGGAAGAAGGCTCGCGGCCACTACACGGTGTCCCTCGACGGTCAGGTGCCACACGTCCAGAGCGTAGCGGTCGGGCGGCGCGGACTGGGCGCGGAACGCCTCCAGCAGGTCCTGAACCGGCACGCCGCCCGCTCGACAACGGCCCACGATCGCCGCGTGGATGTCGGCGAAGGGATAGGAGCTGAAATAGTCCCCACTGCCCTTCTCCAGTCCCTCGGGGAAGACGGGGATCACGGCGACCAGGAACCGGGCATGCAGGCCATCGAGCACCCGCTTCATCCCGAGGATCGCTGCGAAGACCTCTTCCGAGTGCCTCCTGAAATGGTAGTGGTGGAACTCGGCGCCGGTCAGGGCCCGATAGGCCCGATCCGCGTCGAGCAGGAGGAACGACCGCGGCTTCCTGAAGTAGCTGATCTTGCGCCCGGATGAATCGGTGAAATCGAAATCGTTGAGGCACATCACGTAGACGACCTGATCGGGCTCGAACGCCAGGACCTTCGCGGTCAGCAGCTCGCGAATCTGGAGGGTGTTGTAGCCGTCCACGCCGAAGTTCAGGGCCTGGACCGGCCGTCCCGGCGATGTGGCGGCGAGTCCCAGTCGACTGACGAACGTCTCGTCGGGCCCCACGCCCATGCCGACGGTGACCGAGTCACCCAGGAAAGCGACGCGCCGCACGCCCTCCGCTTTGGCGGGCGTCGGGTAGTCGACGTCGCGAAAGCCATACCGGTTGACGCTGATGCCGGGCACGGACCCGTAGGGCCGGTATTCCCAGAGCAGCGTCGGGTTCTGGGACGCAACGGTCAGACGTCCCGCCCATCCTTCGCTGTCGAACCGGGCGCGCCACCGGTAGTATCGGATGTTCCCTCGGACCTCGTAGCCCAGGACGAAGACGAGGAGAACGGCGACGATGCTCGCGGCGGCGAGCGCCAGGTTGCCGCGCCATCCCTCGGGGAATCGCATGAGCGAGGCCTCCGACGAAGGACTCTAGTCCTTCCAGCGAAGGAGCGCGACGCGGACCGGCGCATAGCCTTTCGGCTCGAACGCCAGGTCTGCGGCGAAGGCATAGAGGCTCTTCTGCCGATAGAGGGGAACGATCGGCCGCTCGGCGTTCACGATCTGCGTGGCACGCCTGAGGGTCTCCGTGCGCGCTTCGACGTCGAGCTGGGAGGGCGCGGCATCGAGGAGCGCGTCGAACTCGGCGTTCGAGAAGCCGCCGCCGTTGGTGGCCCCGAGGTCGTCCCGTGGCGAATGCAGGAGCGAGGCGTAGGTCTCCTGCACCGAGCGGCTGTCGTTCGACCAGCCCAGCAGATAGAGCGATGTGTCATGCCGGTCCACGTGGGCCAGATGCTCGGCGGGACCATAGGCGTGCGGGCGCGCGCGAACGCCGATCTGCGAGAGCTGGGTCGCGATCGCCTCGACCACGGCGTCGGCGGCCAGGTACTTGCCCGTCATGTAGTCGAGCTGGACGTCGAATCCGCCGGGAACCGCGGCGGCGAGCAACTCGCGCGCGCGCGCGACGTCCGCGCCCGCGGGCTGCAACGAGGCGTCGAACCCCATCTCTCCCGGGGTCGGCAGCTGGTCGATGGGCTCGGCGAAGCCGCGCAGGGGCCCCGCAACGAGCGCATCCCGGTCCACGGCGAGGGCGACGGCCTCGCGCACGCGCCGATCGCGAAAGGGATTCCTCTCCAGGGCGACGTAGGGGCTGCGCTCGTGGGCGCAATCCATACCCAGGAAGACCGCACGCAGCCCGGGCCGCGCGACGAAGCGGACGCCCGGTGGCGTCGGCGAGCCCAGCTGCTCCGGAAGGACGTCCGAGGCCAGGTGTACGTCTCCGCTGCGCAGCAGCCGCGCGCGCTCGTCCGCGGCCGGGATGGTATCGAAGCGCACGGCGGCGATCGGCGGCGGTCCCTCGCGATACCGGGCGAACGTCTCCAACACCGTGGCCCCGTTGGCCTGCCAGGACCGGATTCGGTAGGGCCCCGTACCGGCGGCCGGCGTGCCGGGCGTGGGCGGCCCGGTCACGAACAAATAGGTGAGGTGCTGCGGGAGCGCGTTGAACGGGACGCGCGTCGAGAAAACGACCTCGATCTCGCCACGCGCCTTGACCTCGGCCACGGCGGCGAGCTCGCCGCGCAGGAACGGGTTCGCTCGGGCCCGCTCGAAGCTCCCCACCACGTCGCCCGCGGTCAGCGTGCGGCCGTCGTGGAGAAGCACGCCCCGTCGCAGCCTGAACACCCAGGTCAGGTCGTCCGGGCTGTACCAGGACTCGGCAAGACCCGGCTTGAGCGAAAGATCGGGCGCCACGTCGATCAGCGTCTCGTAGACGTTGGCAAGTATCGTGGTCGCGTACTCCTCGTGGACCGGATCGTTGACGTCGATCGAGTGCAGGCCGGCAGGGTAGGCGACGACGAGAAGCCGATGGGGCGGACGCCCGGCACAACCGACGCCCGCGATCAGGCACAGGAGCGCGGCGGCGCGCGGCATGCGTCTCGGCGCGCTCGTCTCGGCCGCCATAGTGGGAATGGCGCGGAGCATATCACCTCTCGATGACGACCCGGCCCCCTGAGGAGCCAGCGGGCGGCCGAACTCCGCGCGCGTCGCGAACGAGAGTATCCTCCAGCGATGGCATCGCAACTCCGCCTGGCCGGCATGGCCGCGCCGCTCCTCCCGCCCGGGCCATCGCCAAGCCCCTGGCCAGTTCCGTAGGGTCCTCTCCCCCATGCAGGCGCTTCGATTCCAATCCCCCGGCGACCCTCTCGAGGTCCTGAGCTGCTCGGAGGTGGAGATGCCCCAGCCCGGGGCCGGCCAGGTGCGCCTGAGGATGCGGCTCGTGACGATCAACCCCTCCGATCTCTTGCAGGTGCGAGGCCTGTACGGCCGCAAGGCCGAGCTTCCGGCGACGGCAGGCCTGGAAGGCCTTGGGGTCGTCGATGCCCTCGGACCCCGAGTCGACGGGATCGAGCGCGGTCAACGAGTGGTGCCACTGACGGCTCAGGGAACGTGGGCCGACTACCTGGTGGTTCCGGCGGAGACTCTCGTGACCGTTCCCGACCGGCTGGCGGACGAGTCGGCGGCCCAGATCACGGTGAATCCCCTCACCGCATGGATCCTGGCCCAGGAGCTGCACCTCGGCTCCGGCGACTGGCTGATCCAGAGCGCCGCCGGCTCCAGCGTGGGCCGGTGTCTCATCCAGCTCTCGAAGCGGCGCGGTTACAAGACCGTCAACCTCGTGCGGCGCCGGGATCAGGTCCAGGAATTGCTCTCGGAAGGCGCGGACGCCGTCTTCTGCACCGAGGATGCGGAGTGGCACAAGCAGGTGGAGCGGGCGATTCCCGACGGCGCCACCGCAGCCGTGGATGCGGTGGGCGGCAAGCTCGCCGGGCAGCTATTGAAGACCCTGAAGCCCCTCTCCACCCTGCTCGTCTACGGTGCGCTGAGCATGGAACCCCTGCAGGTTCCCGGAGGCCAGCTCATCTTCAAGTCCACCACGGTGAGAGGGTTCTGGCTCACGGACTGGAAGCGCCACACCCCGAAGCCCGAACGGGACCGCGTCCTGTCCGAGCTGCTCGCGGCCATGGCCGACGGTCACATCAGGCCGCCCGTCGAGGCCGTCTATCCCCTGTCGCGCTTCCGGGAAGCCATCGCCCACGCCACCCGGTCCGGACGTCGCGGCAAGGTACTGCTCCGGGCTGGGTAGGCCGGTACCCACGGAGCAACCGCGCCCGTGTCCGACCCGGCCCGCCAAGCCGTTGCGCTAGGCGCCCAGCGGGTTGGCGGGTTGCGCCGGCCCGAGGCGGGGCTCAGGCTGTGCCCAGGGACAGAACCAACTGCTGCGTCGGCGCACTGCGCCCCGTGAGGGAGCGGCACAGGCCGTGCAACGTCGTTGGGCCGTGTCCTACCTTTCGCGCGGGGTGGCAAGACTGAAACCCGAGCGGCTGATGGACCGCCCGGACGGATCGGCCTTCCGAGCGGGGGGCGTGGCGGTCGCTGTCGAGGCCACGCGGCTCTTGCGGGATCTTCGCGGGATCGGACGCTACGTGCGCGCGATGCTGCCGCGGCTCGTGGCGCTGCGCCCCGACCTTCGCCTGACGCTCTTCGCGAAGAACCGCCACGACGTCGAGGAGCTCACCGTCGCGGTGGAGTCCGACCCGGCACGCTGGGGGTATCCGCGAGTGCTCCACGTGGGTGAGATGGCTGGGTCGCGCTCCGATGTGTTCTGGTACCCGTGGAACGTTGCCTCACCCGTACCCTCGCATGGCGCCGTGGTCGTCACGATGCACGACGTGGCACCTCTGGTCCTGCCCGATCCACGTTGGAGCCGATCGTGGAAGAACCTTCGTTCGCGCCATCGGTACGCCACGACGGCGCGCCGGGCGGCGATCATCATCGCCGACTCCTCGTTCACCGCCGCCGAGGCGCAGCGCGTGCTCGGCGTCCCGCGGGATCGCATTCGCGTCGCCCTTCTCGCGGCCGACGACTTCCCCGTGCCCCCCGTCTGCGACGATACTGCCACCCTGGCCCGGTCCGGCGTGAGCACGCCCTTCGTGCTGGCGGTGGGCGCGTCGGACCGGCGCAAGAACCTCTCGTTCCTCCAGCGGGCGATGCATCGCGTCGTCGCCGCGAACCCCCAGGCCACCCTCGTGCTCGCCGGTCCCCGGCGCCGTCTGGAGGTCCAGCTTCCGGCCACCCCGTGGATGCGCACGCTCGGCTTCGTCAGTGACAATGATCTCGCGGTGCTCTATCGGACAGCGGCGGCGCTCGTGATGCCGTCACTGTACGAGGGGTTCGGTCTGCCGGTGCTCGAGGCGATGCGGCTGGGCGGACCGGTGATCTGCCTGCGGGCGTCGTCTCTGCCGGAGGTGGGGGGGACGCAGCCGTTTGGTTCGACCGATGCGACGAGGCCGACCTCGCCGCCGCCATAGTGCGTGTCATGTCGGACGACGGCATGCGAGCGAGGATGAGCGCCGCTGGACTCAGGCACGCAGCGCGCTTCTCCTGGGACGAAACCGCACGCGGCACGCTTGGGGCCTTCGACGACGCCTTGCGGCTCTCCCGCGAACAGGGATCGGCGGCAGCACCGCAGGGCATGGAGCCTGAATCGTCGGGCGATTATCCCCCAGGAGAGCCCCAATGCGACTCCGCCTGAGACGGCGCGAGCCCTTCGACACGCTCCCCCTCGATCTCGACCACGCCGTCGCCGAGGTGGGTGTTCCCTACCCGAATCCTCGCCCGTTCGCCGAGTGCTCGGCGGTGTCGGTCATCTGGAACGAGGAAGCGCGCATCGGAAAGCTGCTTGCGCGCCTGCAGTCCTATTTCAGCCGCGTCGTGGTGTGCGTGCAGGAGTCCTCCGATGGCTCGCTGCAGATCGCGAGGGCGATGGCCCGCGAGGGAGACGTCGTCATCGAGGATGCGCACCGTGGGTTCGCGGAAGGTTCGGCTCCTATCGTGGAGCCCGCCGTCGCGACGAAGTGGAGCTTCATCGTCGCCGCGGACGAGTGGCCGTCGGACGACCTTCTGGATGGGATCCAGACGATCATCGGCTACGCCGAGCGGCACGAGTACCAGGGTGTCTGGGTGCCGTTCCGTTCCACGATCCAGGGCATCGACTTCGAGGAGCAGGGCAGCCATCTTCGAATCGTCCGGCGCGGGCTGGCCTGGCCGGGAGGCATGCACAGCCGACCGAAGGCACGCCGCTCGTTCTTCTGGCCGCACGGGCGCGTCGACCACGAGCGGTCGCTGGACGAGCTCGTGCGCGACTACCTGCGCTATTTCGCCATGGCCCGCGGCAGTGCGCTCCTGGAACGGCACAACCTCCGGATGATCCACGACGCCTGCACGGCGGTCGCGGCCCGCTTGGGCTGGGACTACGTCACGGCGCACGAATGGTGGCCCGAGGCACGGGAGGTCGCCTTTCGGCGAACAACGCTGGGACGGCGGTAGAATCCCGCTGGCTCCGAAGATGATCGTACCCGGGTCGAAGCTCGGGCCTTACGAGGTTCTCTCGCTGCTTGGCGCGGGGGGAATGGGCGAGGTTTACCGCGCACGCGACACCCGCCTCGGCCGCGTCGTCGCGATCAAGGTTCTGCCTTCCGAGCGTATGGCGGACGAGAACCGCCGGCGGCGCTTCGTCCAGGAGGCCCGCGCCGCCTCCGCCCTGAATCATCCGAACATCGTGACGATCTACGAGATCGAGTCCGCGGACGGGATGGACTTCATCGTCATGGAATACGTCGAGGGGAAGACGCTCGACGCGTTCATCCCGCGCCAGGGGATGAAGCTCGGCGAAGTCCTGAGGGTCGCGATCCCCATCGCCGACGCGCTCGCTCGCGCACACACGGCCGGCATCGTCCATCGCGACCTGAAGCCGGCGAATATCGTCGTCGGCTCCGACGGAGTGGTGAAGGTCCTCGATTTCGGGCTGGCCAAGCTCGTGACGTCCGAGCCCGGGAGCCCGGACCACGCCACTGTGAGCGAGGACGGGGAGGCCGGCCCGCTCAGCCGATCAGGAATGGTCGTCGGCACCGCCGGCTACATGTCCCCCGAGCAGGCCACTGGCAAGGACGTCGACGCCCGGAGCGACGTGTTCAGCTTCGGGGCCATGCTTTACGAGATGGTGACGGGTGGGCGGGCGTTTGCCGGCGACTCGATGGCGGAGACGCTGGCCGCCGTGCTGCGGGAGCAGCTCAAGGCCCCCAGCGCGATGACGCGGGGCGTGCCGCGGGACCTGGACAGACTCATCCTGCGCTGCCTTCAGAAGGAGCCCGACCGCCGTTACCAGAACATGCTCGACGTGAAGGTCGAGCTCCAGGAGATCAAGGAAGAATCGGAGGCGGGGCCGGCGACGCCGGGCCGGGCGCGTTCGAAACGGCGACGCTGGCTGGTGGCCGGTCTCGCCGCGCTAGTGGTGATGGCCGCAGGGGCCTGGCTTCTGCTGCGGCCGCCGCCGCCGCCGCCGCGGGTCGTGCAGCTCACGACCATGCGTGGTAGGGAGTTGGGTCCGTCCTTGTCGCCCGACGGCGATCAGGTGGCGTTCTTCTGGGACGGCGAGGGGTTGGACAACGTCGACATCTACATCAAGATGGTCGCGTCGTCGGAGTCGGTGATGCGGCGCCTCACGACCGATCCCGCGCCCGACATCGCTCCGAGCTGGTCTCCAGACGGGCGCCAGATCGCGTTCCTGCGCGTCCGTCCGGGCCAGGTCGCAACCATCCACCTGGTTTCGCCGCTGGGCGGACCCGACCGGAAGCTTGGCTCGTTCCTCGCGGCCCTGGGGGCGCCGTCGTGGTCCCCGGACAGTCGCTGGCTCGCCGCGGCGCGCGCGAGCCTCGAAGCGGAGAACCCGATTTTCGGACCCGGGTCCAAAGGGCTCTACCTCCTGCCCGTTCAAGGCGGCGAGCCCCGCGCCATCGCTCTGCCGGAGTCGACCGGCGATGCCTTCTTGCCCAAGTTCTCTCCGGACGGACGCCACCTGGCCTTTATGGCGTGTGGCGGCCTCGAGTGCCACGTCGATGTCGTGGAGCTCGGTGCCGACTTCATGCCGAAAGGACCGCCTCGGCGCCTCACCCGTCGGCCTGTCCTGCGGGCAGGGGGTCTCGCCTGGACCCGCGACGGGGGATCCGTGCTCTTCGTCGACTCGGGGCTCTCCAGGCTCTGGCGCGTCGCGGCCTTGGGGACGAAGCCCCCGGAGCCGGTAGAGCTGGCCGGTCTGCAGGCGATCCATCCGTGCGCCGCCGCTTCCCGGGACCGCCTGGTCTTCGCGAAGCTCTTGACGGATTCGGACGTCTACCGGTTCGAGACGGAGCGCCCGACCGAGACGGCGCCCGTGCTGGCATCCACGTCCCAGGAGGGCAGCCCTCAGTTCTCGCCCGATGGCCGGAGTGTCGCCTTCGAGTCCGAGCAATCCGGTGACAGCCACGACATCTGGCTTGCCGACGCCGACGGCACGAACCCGAAACCGCTGACTCACGGGCCCGGCCTCTACCAAGGGTCGCCCCGCTGGTCGCCGGACGGCGCGCGAATCGCCTTCGACTCCCAGGGAGAGGACGGGACGTTTGACATCTGGACGATCGAGGTGGACGGGGGCAGCCCGCGCCGGCTGACTCAAGGGTCGGGAAACGAGAACGCGCCGAGCTGGTCGCGGGACGGCCGCTTCGTCTACTTCGCCGTCAGCCCCGAGCATGGTGATCCGGACGTGTGGCGGATACCCGCCGAAGGGGGGACGGAGGAGCGCGTGACCCGCGGAGGCGGCGGTTGGGCCTACGAGTCGCTGGACGGCCGGACACTCTTCTTCACGCGACGCTTCGGGGACTCACCGCTCCTGGCCCTGCCCCTCGCGGGAGGCCCGGAGCGGGAGGTCGCGCCGTGCGTAAACGGCTTCAACGTGGGTCCGGGCGCTGTCTATTACCTGGCATGCCGTGAAGGCCCGCGCGTCCTGGGCAAAGAGGAGCCGTTTCGTTCTCTCGTGGTGCGGGACCTCGCGACCGGCCGAGAGCGGCGCCTCGGGAACCTGCCGCAGGCGACGGGCGGAGCAGGACTCACCGTGGCCCCTGACGGCAAGACAATCCTGTTCACGAAGAGCGTCGGCGAGGGCTCCGACCTGATGATGATCGAGAACTTTCGGTAGATCACCCATGGGCGCGTCCTGACTCATCAGCCCGCCTGCTGAGCGTCGGCCGCCCGCCTCAGCTCCTCGAATGCCTCGCGTTGCTATCTGCGTCCACCCCCGGGGGTACCCTCCGCACACGAGGAAAGCCCCCCCCATTGCCAATCGCTTTTCGGGCCAGGTGGCCCCGGCCTTGCTTCACGATGAGCGCCTGTCGCCGTAGACGAATTGGCAGCCCGTCAATGCGATCAGTCTGGACGCCGTGTCACCTGCAGAGCACGTCGTCTCGGGACACCTCCACCTTCACTACGCCTGTGGCCCGGTCAAGGGTGATGTGGACCAGCGTACGAAAGTAGATGTTCGGGAGTTGGCCGGGCCCTTCGTAGTGGTTGATGTTGTGAAAAGTCCACTCGACTGCGAACCAGTCCACCCACGGCGCGTCAGTCGAGCCGTTCTCGACGTATGTGAGTGGGCCGTTGTACTGGTAGGTCTCCCCCGTCGTCACACCCACCGCCGTCATGTTCTTCGTGCTCTGCTTGATCTGGTATGTGTAGCCTCCGCCCGGATTGAAGACGACGTGGACACGCTCCTCAAACGAGCCGGTGACGTGAATCCCCTCGACGAGGCACGGGTTGTCCGCAGGTGTGAGGTAGAAATCAACAGGGTAGTCAGTCCTGGTAGTCACCTGATCGGTTCCGGGTGACGCTGGTAACGACAGGGCGAGTAGGCCGACTGCGGCAACCGCGACAATGCTCATAGGCCTCATCACACGCTCCTTTTCTGCCCAAGTCGATCGGCGGAAGGCTCCTGGTCCATCTTCGACATTTGGTGGGTCACTGGAGCACGCCTGGACCTGGACACGCCCGTCGTCAGTTCAGCCTGGGGTCAGTAATCATAGAGTTGGGCCGAATGACGCCACGTGGCGCAATGAGCCAAATGATTCATGTGTCGGGGCACGAATGCGGGCAAGCGCACGGCTCGAGGGACAGTTCGGGGACGATCGCATCGCGGTCGGGACGGAACCCCCTTCAGCGTCCCCCGATCGCGGGCTCGGGCAGTTGGTGGCACGGTCCTGCGCGCCTCCACTAGGATGGGCCTGGCCCGATGCAGGTTTCCGGGCGGAGCGTGGGCACTAGCGTGATGCGCTTCCCAGAACTCGTGCTCCGACGCCTCGGAAGCCTGTCTCGCCGACGGGTCGCTCGGCGGCTGAACGTCCTGATCCTGAGGAAGGAGTTCGCGTCTCCGCCTGCCGCTCCCTCCGGCGTGCACCTGGGGCGGCGCGACGCCTACGATCCGGCGATCCTCGACGTGTATCGGCGGTTCGGGCGAACAACGACAGAGGAAAGGCTCCGCCGCCGCTTCCAGCGCGGTTTCCGTTTCTTCGAGCTCCATCGCGCGGGCGTGGCTGTTGCCAACCTGTGGATCGCGAGCGAGGGTGAACGGTTCGTGGACGAGCTCGGCCAGGGCTTCCGCGTGCCGGAACGGGCGATCTGGCTCCGCGACGTCTTCGTGGACAAGGGCGCGCGCCGCCAGGGGTTGTTCAGCGTCCTACTCAATGCTGTCGCCGCCGGCGCACCCGCAGCGCCCCTATCGGTATGGTCGGACGTCGGCACGCGGAACGTGGTCTCGCTGAAGGCTCACACGTCCTGCGGGTTCGAGGTCGTGACGCGTTACAGGTGCCTTCACCTCTTCGGCCGCGTGCTGGTTCGCCTCGAGTGGCCGACGGTCCCTCCCCACGGGTCTTCCTACGAGGCCGGCCGACGCTGGCTCTACACAGGGAGGGACTACCGGCGCTTTGTGGCCGAGCACCTGGCATGAGACGCCCTGGGCAGGAAAACTCGGTTTCATTGCGGATCGTAGATCAACTCGAGAGTCACGCCGCCGTAGGGTTCGGTGTCCAGATAGACGGCGCGGCCTTTGCCTTTCGGCGTATTCCAGGCGGCGGCTTGCGAGGGTGGGGCCCCACGAGCGGTCATCTGCCTGATGGCTTCGTCCATGTCGCCAACGTTGACGCCCAGATGGTGGAAGCCTTCCCCGTGCTCCTTCCCGTACTCCACATAGACGTCCGGGCCGGTGATCTGCTGCACCCACTCGAGGGGCGCGTCACCGGTACGGTCCCATCCCAGCCACATTTCATAGGTCCCGGGTTGGTCGCGATAGATGCGATCGAGGCTGACGTTGTGGTCGATCCTTGAAAAGGGCTTGAAGCCGAGGGACGTAAAGTAGGCATCCACCTTTCGCACGTCATTCACGACCCAGGCAAAATGGGTGATCTTTGCGACGGGCCACTCGTTGTCGGCAGGGGCTGCTGCCCGGGGCCGGGTGTCTGGGTCATCGATCAACGCCAGCGTGTGTCCTCCGCCTTGAGCAGCCGTGTCCAGATATGCGACCCGGCCGCGGCCGGTCTGGCCCTGCCATCCATCCTCGACCACCACGCCCACACCTTTCGAAGCGAAGTACTTGATCTCGTCGTCAAATTCCTGTGGCGAGTGGACGGCATAGCCGAGGGCGCGAATTCCATCACCATGTCGACGCAGCGCGTCGCGCCAGAACGTGCCACCCTTTACGGGTTGAATCCATTTGATCTCGAGCGCGTCGAGCTTGGCTGTGACCTGCTTGGCTCTTGCCGGATCGGGCTTGCCGCGATAGGTCAGACTCGGAAAACTGACCACGCCATCGCGATGGATGTTCTTGATGCCCAGGCGCTGCCAGTGAGCCACGACGCGGTCGACATCCCCCACCACCCAGATGACCTGCGCCACGTGACGGTAGATGGCAGGATCAAGCGCAAGAGTCGCGGTCTCGTCAGGCATCGCCGGAGCACGAAGCGAACCGCTAGGCGCCGCGCTTGCTATCGGCCCGCAGAGTTCGAGTGTGCCGGCGGCCAAGACCACGCCAAGAATGGCCATCGATCCCAAGGCTGATTTCGAAGCAAGCGCCGTTCTCACCCGACCCTCCTTTAGACCGAGGACGTAAGATTGCCGCCATTCTCGAAACCGGGCAACCGATGACATCATCGGCTCTCGGAAACGAAAGGACAACTGGCTGGTAGTGCTGAAGAGCGCCGAGCATCGCGTCGCAGTCCCGGGTGAGTGCGGTTGTGCACCTCCCAAGTTGGTCACCCGCCATGTGGGGGACTTCTCGGCCGTCTGGAGGAGGTGGCGGAAGCGGGTGGGAATCGAATCGAGCGACGGCGTGAACGCGGGATCGCTGGATAGGCAGGAGAGGCACTTCCGGCCTCGACCCTAGACCCAGGAGGCGCGGTACCACCCTGGAGCCCGTACCGAACCCGGACCGACGGGCTTAGGCCAAGTCCTTTACCTCCTCCCTCCTCTCCCCCATGGCTGCCACCCTCAGGCGACTCTTTGATGCGGTCAGTGGCGCGCCATCAGATCCTTCAGCTGAAAGCCGTGCCTGATCGGATGCATCACGGCGTGCTCGAGCATGGCGTCGATGCAGTAGGTGCCGCCCCAGCGCGCTTTGAACTCTGCGCCCGATTGCTCCTCGGTGAGACCCACGAGCGGTGTGCGCCAGCGCTCGAGGACATGCTCCAAGTGTGCATCGGCCCTGCCCACGATCTCATCCGCATCCGGAGTCGCTTCGATACCGGGGTCGGGCAACTCCAGCTTTTCGCACATCCAGGTCATGTAGCCGCGGGCCGCCCGGAGAACGTGTCGCAGCAGCTCCTCGTGGGAGGCGTACGCGGGGTCTTCGGTCTTGGGCAGCGGCAGGCCGGAGGACTTGAACTCGCGCCAGCTTCGCAGAAACTCGCGCAGGTGCTGCTCGTGCAGGATCACCAGCGCTCGCGCACCACGCCATTGGAAGTCATTGGCGTTTGACATGATCAGTCACCATTCCCCAGTCCGAGAGTTGTCCGGGGATGACTGGGCCGTCAACCCTTCGGCCCTGGTCCATCGCGCCGGTCGCTGACCATACTAACTCCCCCGCGGCGGCTCAAGTGGGGGCCCACAGCCTTGGACCCGCACCCAACCCGGTGCGGGTAGGCTCAGGAGAGTGAAAACGCGCCTGGTCAGTCCAGGCTGGTCGGTCGTTTGCGCGGAGCCGTTGGCGGAAGCGGGCGGGAATCGAATCGATCGACGCTATGGACGCGGTATCGCTGCAAGTTCTCCCCAATGACAGCCACCTTGCGCCCGGACGGGAGCGTATCGACGTACGCGGCGACCCTCTCAACGACGGAGCGGAGGCCTTCTTCGGACGTGAAGTGATTGCGCTCAAGATCATCTCCTACTTCAGCCCTTCCGCGTCACGGCGGGACAGGCGGCCCGCCGTCGGGCGACGGGCTCGAGCGAGCATGGCATCAACAGACCAGGGCCCGGGACCAGCAATCAGCAGGAACAGAGCGCTCATGATCTGCGCGTACTCGGAGCGGATCTCGTGCAGCACGGCCCAGGCGCCGATCTGGGGCGGCGAAGGTGGGAGAGGTAGCGGCGACGTTCCGAGATACAACGAGATCTTCGTCGAGAGCATCGCCACGATCATCTCGACGATGAAGGGAACGGCGGTGACCCGTGTGAGGAATCCGGAAACCAGGAGGACGCCTCCAACGATCTCAAGGACTGCCACGAAGTGGGCCGTCGGGCCGGGAAAGGGAATGCCGAGCTTCGTGAACCGCCCGACGCCCTGGTTCGCGTACACGAACTTGAGAATTCCCTCCCAGAAGAAGACGGCCCCCGCCATGCATCGGACCAGGACGGTGGACCGCGGTGCGGAATCAGCCGGAAAGAGCATCCAATCGATCAGCTTTCGTGCGTTCATGTGTTTCCTCCGCGCTTGCTGCGGCGCGATACCGCCCCCATCACTCCTCTGGACCGTCACGCGGCCCCGTTTATTCCGAGTCGACGTGATAGGCTCGTCGGGAATAAATCGAAGACCGCGCCGGTCTCTAGCTATAGGACCGGTACGCCGGGGTTTGCGTGGGCACGAAGCCGCCGTCGTCCAGCCCGTTCGAGCAGGTGGTCTTGCCGCACCTGAATGCGGCCTACAATCTCGCCCGCTGGCTGACTCGAAACGAGCACGACGCGGACGACGTGGTGCAGGAGGCGTATCTGCGCGCGCTCCGCTTCTTTGGGGGCTTTCGCGGCGGTGATGGGCGCGCATGGCTGCTCGCCATCGTGCGCAATGCGTGCTACGACTGGTTGCGGCGCCACCGCCCCGAGGAAGGGCATGCCTCGTTCGACGAAGAGCTGCATGGCGCCTTCGACCAGAGCCAAACCCCAGAGGATCTGCTGCTGGAGGGAGCCGACCGGCTGAGGCTGCGCGCGGCGCTCGAAGCCTTGCCGCTGGCGTGGCGCGAGGCCTTGATCCTCAGGGAGTTCGAAGGGCTCTCGTACAAGGAGATCGCGGACATCGCGGGTATCAAGATGGGCACGGTGATGTCGCGGCTGGCCCGCGCCCGCGCCCGGCTGCAGCAGCAGCTTGCCGTCGATCTCAAGAAGGAGTCGGCGCGGTGAGCTGCGGCGAGGTGCAGGCATTCCTGCACGGGTATTTCGATGGCGAGCTCGATCTTGGTCGTCACGTGGAGGTTGAGGGACATCTGCGCACGTGCGCCGCCTGTTCGCAGAGCCATCAAGCGCAGCTGGCGCTGCGTGCGGCTCTGAAGTCCGACGACTTGTACCTCAAGGCGCCAGCTCACCTCGAACCGCGGATCCGGAGGGCGGTGCAGCAAGCGGGGCGGAAGCCATGGCTGCCGCGTCTGCTGACGAGGGATTGGATCGGGGCGGCGGTGGCGGCTGCGGCGGTTCTGTTCTTCGCGGTATGGGTAGGACCGATCGCCTCACGTTCCTCGCTGACGGAGCGCATCACGCAGGACATCGTCTCGGCACACATCCGGTCGGTGATGCCGGGCCACCTGACCGACGTGCCATCCTCCGAGCAGCACACGGTCAAGCCGTGGTTCGCGGGCAAGCTGGATTTCTCTCCACCCGTCGCCGATCTGAGCGGCCAAGGGTTCCCGCTGGTGGGGGGCCGGCTCGACTATGCGGCAGGTCGGCCAGTTGCGGCGCTCGTCTATCGCCGGCAGGCACACGTCATCAATCTCTTCGTCTGGCCGTCTGCATCGATGCGCGACGTTGTGGAGGCCGCAGATTCCCGCCAAGGCTACAACCTTCTCTACTGGACGCGCGCCCAGGTCAACTTCTGGGCAATCTCCGATCTCAACGCGATCGAGCTCCGACAATTCGCTCGCCTGGTCCAGTCCCCCGGAGGACCATAGGGCAAGGCGCCGCAGCCGCGCAGGAACCCCTGGACATTTGAAGGTGCTCGCTGTCGGGAAACCATTTCGCTGCAACAACAGGTGGCGGAAGCGGGTGGGAATCGAACCCACCGTCCCCGGGGTTAGCCGGGGACCGGACGGCTTTGAAGGCCGCGCGAGTCACCAGACCCGAATCGCTTCCTCGACTAGCGCCGGTCGATGACCAGGCGGACGCGGCTCCCCGAGTCGCTGAACTCGACCTGGTCGACGAGGCGCCGCATGAGGAAGACGCCGCGCCCCCCGGGGATGAGGATCCGCGACGGATCCGTGGGGTCCGACAGCGAGCCGAAGTCGAACCCGCGGCCCGCGTCCTTCACCTCGATGACGGCCCTCTTCCTGGGCGTCACCTCGACCAGGATGCGGACGCGGGCGTCCGGGCGCAGGGCGTTGCCGTGGACGGCGGCGTTCGACAGGGCCTCGGCGACGGCGACCGCGAGGTCGTGGATCTGGTCGTCGGACAGGTCCGCGGCCTTCACGGCGTCCAGGACGCGATCGACGGCGGGCGCCACGGCGGAGCGGCGGCTCTCCATCTGGAAGCGGAGCGAGCGAACCCCGGGACCGCGCTGGGACTCGACGCGCCGCCCCTTCTTGGGGAGTGAGTTCTTGCTGGTTGTGGGCGCGAGTCGGCGCACTCTCGCCATTTTAGCCGGTTCCTCGCGAGGGCGCACCGGGCGCCTGGGAAGGCGGGGGCGGACAGCCGCCCCCGCGGATTGCTACGGGGTCGTCTTCTTCGCCGCCGGTTTCGCGGCCGGCTTCGTGGCCGCGGCCGTGGCGGGCTTCACCTCGATGGACGTCGCCGACATGCGGTACTCGATCGTGACCTTGGCCCCGACCTTCAGCTCGCCGGTGACCTTGACGCCCGCGTCGCGGGCGATCTCCCAATGCTCCTGCCCTTTCTGGACCGTGATGATGTCGTCCGTGATGGCCAGGATCGGGCCGGTGACCTGGTAGGTCTTGGGAGCTGCGGCAAAGAGCGGGTGCCGCCGCAAGCGCCAGGGTCAGAGCTGCGGCCAAAGATTTGAACTTGGACATGAATGCCTCCACTTGGAAGTGTGTCGAGCGGATTCTATCCCGTATTTCGCATGCCGGCGGCAATCGCGTCGATGGTGAGGAGGAGGGCGTGCTCGAGGTCCTCGGCGCTCGTCTCCTGGGCGCCCTCGCCCCGGGCCCGCCGGAGCAGTTCCACCTGGAGCAGGCTCAAGGGGTCCACGTAGGGGTTGCGGACCTGGATCGAGCGCTGGAGGACGGGGTTGCGATCGAGAAGCTCCGACTGCTCGGTCACCGCCAGGACCATGGCCACCGTTCGCGCGTGCTCCGCCGCGATGTGACGGTGGAGGCCCAGCGCCTCGTCGCTCGGGTCGAGGGCCCTCACGTAGCGCTCGGCGATTCCCAGGTCGGACTTGGCAAGGGTCATCTCGACGTTGTCGATCAGGGTCCGGAAGAACGGCCACGCGGCGTACATGCGCCGCACGAACGCGAGGCGCTCCTCGCGGCCGGCCACGAAGGTCTCGATGGCGTGGCCCACGCCGAACCAGCCCGGCAGGATGTACCGGGTCTGGGTCCAGCCGAACGACCAGGGGATGGCCCGGAGGTCCCCGATGCCCGTCGACTCCGCGGAGCGCCGGGCCGGACGAGACCCGATCTTCAGCCGCCCCAGCTCTTCGACCGGCGTCACCCTCGAGAAGAACGGCGCGAGGCGCTCGTCCTCGTGGATCGTCGCGCGGTAGAAGCGGCCGGCGGCGGCCGACAGCTCCTCCATCGCCGCCTCCCACTCGGGTGCGTCGGGCGGGCCGCTCCCCAGGGTCGCCTCGAGGACCGCCCCCGCCGTCAGCTCCAGGGTCCGGAAGGCCACGGGGCGCAGGCCGTACTTGAAGCTGATCATCTCCCCCTGCTCCGTCAGCTTCATGCGCCCCCCCACCGTGCCGGTGGGCTGGGCCAGGATCGCGAAATGGGCGCTGCCGCCCCCGCGCGCCACGGTGCCGCCCCGGCCGTGGAAGAGCATCAGCTCGACCCCGTGGCCCCGCGCGACGCCCCAGAGCGACCGCTGCGCCTGGAACAGGACCCAGTTGGCCGTGAGGATCCCGACGTCCTTGTTGCTGTCCGAGTAGCCGAGCATGATCTCCTGCACGTCCCCCTGGCCGCGGAGGCAGTCGCGGAAGACGGGGATGCGCAGCAGGGCGTCGAATATGCTCGGCGCCGCCTGCAGATCCGCGAGGGTCTCGAAAAGGGGAACGAACTGGAGCGCGCTCGTCGCGGGCTGGCCCGCGCGCCCCGTGCGGACGAGGCCCGCCTCCCGGGCCAGCAGCATCGGCGCGAGGATGTCGCTGGCTCCGGCGGTCATGCTCACGATGAAGCGGTCGCAGGCGCCGGCGCCGAGGCGCCGATGAGCCTCGGCGACGACGTCGAACAGGGCGAGGGAGCGCCGCGTGGCCTCGGAGAAAGGGCGGTCCCGCGGGACGAGGGGCCGGTTCCCTCCGAGCTCGGACGCGAGGAAGGCGATGCGGGCGCCTTCGTCGAGCGCTCCGTAGCCCACGGGTATGGCACCCACGGCGCGGGTGATCTCGTCGAGGGCTTCGACCTGGCTCCGAGCGTGATCGCGGAGGTCCAGCTTCGCCATGTGGAAGCCCAGGGCCTGGACCTGCCAGCGCACCGGGCGGACGAACTCACGCGCCAGACGAGGCGCGCCCGCCTGCGCGAGGCTCGCCTCGATGAGCCTCAGGTCGCGGACGCAGCTCGTCGGGGCCGGCATAGGCGCCGTCCGCCGACGGCCGTCCCGAGACCCGGCGCCGGAGCCGCTCGACCATGAAGCTCAGCCTGCGTCGATAGGGCTCTTGCCCGTTGCGGCGCGCGGCCTCGGCGGCGACGTCGGGAAGCGCGCGAGCGTCGGCGGCCAGGGCCTCGGTCAGGATCGCGGGGGCGGGCCCCCATCGGTCGGTGAGGCTCAGGCGCCGGACCAGGTCGACGAGGGCGGACTCGTGCACCTCCAGGGCGAGGGCCTCGTGCATTCCGAAGACCGCCGCCGTGACCTCGGGGGTGACGTGGGGGTTGCCGTCGCGGTCTCCCCCGACCCAGGACCCGAGGCGGATGGGGACCGCGTCGTCGGGGAGGGAGAGGCCGTACGTCTGGTGGAGGGCGTCGTCCAGGGACGCGAACGCGCGCGGAAGCTCGGTGGCCACCATCGCCTTCAGGGTGTGAAGCACCTGCGCCGCCTCGTCCAGCACGGTGGGCGCGCGGTGGCGGATCTCGTCGGTGCGCCAGAGGAGCGTGACGAGGGAGGTCATCCGTTTTTCGAGGCGCCCCTGCGCCGCGCCCGCGGCCCGCGGGTCGTCGTGGGCGTCGAGAAGGTCCGCCAGCTCCTCGGTCTTGTCGCGGACCGATCGACGCTTGGCCTCGGTCGGGTGGGCGGTGAAGACCAGCTCCAGGCGAAGGCGGGGCAGCAGCGCGGCCAGGGCCTCCGGGCCGACGCCGTCCTGCTTGAGACGGGCGAGCGTCCAGGCGAAGCTCCCCGGCGGCAGCCGCCGGGGGATCTCGGTCTCGTACTGCCGGCGCCGCCGGACGCGGTGCATCTGCTCCGACAGGTTGACGAGGACGAAGTAGGTGGAGAACGCTCGAATGAGCTGCGTGGCGCCGGGAAGATGGGAGGCGGCGGCGCGCAACAGCCCGTCCAGGGCCGCCTCGGTCTCGGGGGCGTGGTCCCGTCGTCGCCGCTTGCAGAGGTCTCGGACCTCTTCCTCGACGTGGTAGAACTCCTCCCCGGCCTGCTCGCGCAGGACCTCGCCCAGCAATCCCCCCAGAAGGCGGATGTCCTCCCGCAGCGGAAGGTGCCGGTCGTCCTCGGCCTCGGGGCCCTTCATCGCGCCGATGGCGGGCGGCGCCACTCGTCGATGAGGGAAGCCACGAGGCCCGTCCAGCCGGTCTGGTGCGAGGCTCCCAGCCCCTCGCCGGTCTCCGCGTTGAAGTACTCGTAGAAGAGGATCAGGTCGCGCCAGTGGGGGTCCTCCTGGAACTTCCTCCTCTGGGCGTGGACGGGGCGCCGGCCGTTCTCGTCGCGGGTGAAGATGCGGATGAGGCGATGGGCCAGGTCCTCGGCCACCTGCCCGAGCGTCATGGGAGGGGCCGCCTCGTCCCCGGGCGCCGGCACGGTGAACTCGGGACCGTAGGCCGTTCCGAGCTTCCGAAGCGTCTCGATCATCAGGAACGAGGTCGGGAACCAGACGGGCCCGCGCCAGTTGGAGTTGCCCCCCTTGATCTTGGACTCGGCCTCCGCCGGCTCGTAGCGCACCTCCCTCCGGCCGAGGCGATAGGGAGCCGCCTCGTGAAACCGAGACAGGCTGCGGATGCCATACGGGGAGAGGAACTCCCGGGGATCGAGGAGGCGCGCCAGGAGGGCCCGCATCTGGTTCTCGTCCACGATGGCGCAGACGTGGACCCGCTGGTCGTCACGATGGACGGCGTTGCAGACGCCCTGGACGATGTGGGCCTTGTTGACGAGAAACCAGCGGAAGTGGCCTCGGAACTCGTGGAACTCCTCCATCCAGTGGTCCTCGAGGCGTTCGACGGCATAGAGGGGAACGAGGCCCACGAGGGACCGGACGCGGAACTTGTCGAACGTCCCGTCGGGGTAGCGCAGGACGTCGTAGAAGAACCCGTCCTCCTCGTCCCAGAGCTGATAGCTGCGCCCGCCCATCTTCTTCATGGCGGCGGCCACGTAGATGTAGTGCTGGAAGAACTTGGTCGCCATCGACTCGTAGACCTTGTTCTCCTTGGCGAGCTCGAGGGCGATGCGCATGAGGTTCAGGCAGAACATCCCCATCCAGCCCGTGGCGTCCGACTGCTCGAGGACCGCGCCGTCGGGAAGACGCTCGCTGCGGTCGATCACGGTGATGTTGTCGAGGCCGAGGAAGCCCCCCTCGAAGACGTTGTTCCCGCCGCTGTCCACCTTGTTCACCCACCACGCGAAGTTGATGAGGAGCTTGTGGAAGCAGCGCTCCAGGAAGTCGCGGTCGGCCCGCCCCGAGCGGATGCGGTCCATGTTGTAGATGCGCCAGACCGCCCAGGCATGCACGGGCGGGTTCAGGTCGGAAAACTCCCACTCGTACGCCGGAATCTGCCCCGAGGGGTGCTGGAACTGCTCGAAGAGCAGGAGCCAGAGCTGCTCCTTCGCGAGCTCGGGGTCCACGAGGCAGAGCGGGGAGCAGTGGAACGCCAGGTCCCACGCGGCGAACCACGGATACTCCCACTTGTCGGGCATCGAGAGGACCCGCATCGAGTTCAGGTGCCGCCAGTGCTCGTTGCGGACGCTGCGACGCTCCGGAGGGGGCGGCCAGGCGGGGTTGTCTCCCTCGAGCCACAGGTTCACGTCGAAGAGGTAGATCTGCTTCGACCAGAGCATCCCGGCGAAGGCCTGGCGCTGGACGCGCTTCTCGTCCTCGGTGGCCCCGGGGGGCTGTATCACCGAGTAGAACTCGTCGGCTTCGGCTCTGCGGAGGTCGATGACCGCGTCGACATCGCCCAGGGGATCGGCGAGGACCTCGGGGGTGAAGCGGAAGCGCAGGACCCGCGAGCCCCCCGCGGGGACGACCTCGCGATACTGGGCACAGGCCTTGGTCCCCACCTCGTCGGGGTTGATGCAGTCATCGCCCGAGACGACGAAGCGATGAAAGGCGTCCTTGAGGTAGGGCTTCCGGCTCTTGGCCCCCGGACCGAAGACCCTCGGAGCGTTCGTCTCGTTGTAGGTGAAGAGGAACCGGCTCCCCGACGACGTGTAGAGATGGCGCGAGCCCAGACGGTATTCGGCCGACAGCCCCTTCAGGGGCTCGGATGCGCGGTCGTCGGCGATGAGGCAGTCGAAACCCGGCCCGGAGGTCCCCGCGCGGACGATCGGCTCCGAGACGCCGTGGTCGCCCCAGGCCCACGTGTTCCGGAACCAGAGGTGGGGCAGGACGTGGATCGGCGCCGCCTCGGGCCCGCGGTTCTCGATCGTGACCCGGACCGCGATGTCCTCGGCGGAAGCCTTCGCGTACTCGACGAAGACGTCGAAGTAGCGGTCGTCGTCGAAGATCCCGGTGTCGAGGAGCTCGAATTCGGAGCCCTTTCCCTCGCGGCGCCGGTTCTCCTCGATGAGGCCCGCGTAGGGGTACTCCCGCTGAGGATATTTGTAGAGCCACTTCATGTAGGAGTGGGTCGGCGTCGAGTCCAGGTAGAAGTAGTACTCCTTCACGTCCTCGCCGTGGTTCCCCTCCGAGGGGACGAGGCCGAAGAGCCTCTCCTTGAGGATCGGGTCCTTCTCGTTCCAGAAGCTCAGGGCGAAGACGAGGATCTGGTATCGGTCGCAGATCCCCGCGAGGCCGTCCTCCCCCCAGCGGTAGGCCTTGCTCCGGGCCAGGTCGTGAGGCAGGTAGCCCCAAGCGTCGCCGCCCGCGCTGTAGTCCTCCCGGACGGTCCCCCACGATCTCTCGGCGACGTAGGGCCCCCAGCGGCGCCACGCCTGGACATCGGAGGCGGTCCCCGCGAGCCGCTCGTGCTCACGGCTGAGAGGGCTCATGGTGTGGCTGCCTCTAGAGGTAGGTCTGGACCGAGGCCTTGGCGCGCAGCGACGCGATCAAGGCCTCGATCCGCTGCTGCCGTCGATTGATGACGATGTACTGCTTGATCTTGTCCTTGGTCGCTTCGAAATCGAGGTGCTGCGAGGGGAGGACCTCGAGCAGATGGATGATGTGGAAGCCGAACGGGGACTCCACCACGTCCGAGCGCTCCCCGGGCTTCAGCGCGAACGCGGCCTTCTCGAAGGCCGGGTCCATCTGTCCGTGGCCGAACGGCTCGAGGCGCCCGCCCTTGCCGGCGCTCCCGGCGTCCTGGGAGAGCTCCTTGGCGAGCTTGGCGAAATCCTCGCCCTTCCGGATGCGGACGAGGATGGCCTGGGCCTGGGCGCGCACCGCTTCCTTCTGGGCCTGCGTGGCTCCCGGCGGGACCCGAAGCAGGATGTGGCTTGCCCGGAGGCGATCCCCGGAATCGAACATGCCGGGGTTCGCCTGGTAGAACGCGGACGCCTCCTGATCCGACACGGTGGCCACGACCCGGGCGGCCTCCTGGTCCAGGAGTGCCGCCACCGTCAACTGGGTCCGGATCTCCGAACGGAAGGCGTCCATCGTCAAGCCCTGGTCCGCGAGGAAGGAGATCCACGCGTCCTCGTCCTTGTAGCTCACACGGGCCTCGTTGTACGCCTGGTCCACCTTCTTGTCGTCCGCCGAGACCTTCCGGGCGACCGCTTCCTCGAGGAGGAGCTCGCGCGTGATGAGCTGCTGGACGGCTTGCCTGTAGGCCCAGGGGCGGTCCTTCTCCTTGTCGCCCTTCTCGAGGAGCCGCCGGACGATGATCTCGGCGTACTTGAGGGGCACCTCGCGCCCGTTGACGCGGGCCGCGACGTCGGGGAGCGGGTTCGGGAGGGGCGTGACGCGATCGACGGCCGGGAGGCCCCCCGAGATCGCCGCGGGCGAGGCGCTCGGGCTCGCCGCCGGGGCCGGTGGCGTCGCCTTCTTGGAGCACGCCGCGACGGTCACCGCGGCCAGAACCAGGCCGAAACCACGACCCACGAGCCTCACGAGAAGCCTCCTCCGGAGCCGACGAAAAATCGCGTTAGTGTAGCATCAGCGCGATGTTCTCCTCGCGAACGCGGTGGGACCGGACGGAGAACCGCCTCGCCCGCATCCTCGCCGGACGGAGGGCCGCCGGCGCCGAGGTGCTGGACCTGACGGCGTCGAACCCGACCCTCGCCGGCCTCGCAGCCGCTCCCGACGTCCTGGCTCCCCTCGCGGCGCCCGAGGCGCTCCGCTACGACCCCGATCCACGAGGACTGCGCGCGGCGCGCGAGGCCGTGGCGGCCGATTCGCTCCGGCGGGGCCGTCGACTCGACCCCGATCACGTGGTCCTGACGGCCAGCACCAGCGAGGCGTACGCCCTGGCCTTCAAGCTCTTCGGCGATCCGGGGGACGTCTTCCTGGCCCCCGCGCCGAGCTACCCTCTCTTCGACTTCCTGGCCGCCCTCGAATCCGTGCAGCTCAGCCGCTACTCCCTCGCCCACGACGGGGCGTGGCGGCTGGACCTGGCGTCCCTCGCGGCAGCCGTGACCGAACGTACCCGGGCGGTGATCGTGGTGAACCCCAACAACCCGACCGGCTCGTACCTGAAGGGCGGGGAGGCCGCGGCCCTCCTCGAGCTCTGCGCGGAGCGGAGACTGGCCGTGCTCTCCGACGAGGTCTTTGCCGACTACGCCTTCGCCCCGGACCCCGAGCGCGTCACGCCGCTCGCGGGGGGGGACCGCGCCCTGGTCCTCTCGTTCGGCGGCCTCTCGAAGAGCTGCGGCCTCCCCCAGCTCAAGCTCGGGTGGATCGCGGTCTCCGGCCCGCCCCCGCTCCGCGATGAAGCGCTCGCGCGATTGGAGATCGTCTCGGACACGTACCTCTCGGTGGGGACGCCCGTCCAGACGGCGGCGCCGGCGCTCCTGGCCCGGCGCGACGAGCTCCAGGCCCCGATCCGCGCCCGCGTCGCGAGGAACCTCGAGGTGCTCCGCGCGGCCGTCGTGGGCACGATGGTCTCGCTGCTTCCCCCCGAAGGAGGCTGGTCGGCGGTGATGCGCATCCCGGCCACGGTCTCGGAGGAGGACCGCGTCTGCGGGCTCCTCGAGCGTCGCGGGGTCCTCGTCCACCCGGGCTACTTCTTCGACTTCGAGAGGGAGGCCTACATCGTCGTGAGCCTCCTGACACCCGAGGCCGTTTTCGACCGCGGCCTCTCCCTCCTCCTGGCCGACCTCGCGCCGGCGCCCGTGCTATAAACGGTTCGGAGGTGTTCATGCCGATCCGTCGCGTTTCCCCGCTCGATGCGAAGGCCCTGATGGACGACGAGGGATACGCCTACGTGGACGTCCGGTCGGTTCCGGAGTTCGATGCCGGACATCCCGAGGGGGCCTACAACATCCCCGTCGCCCACGCCGGACCGGGGGGCATGGCGGCCAACCGGGACTTCGTCTCGGTCGTGGAAGCATCCTTCGGCAAGGACGCGAAGCTGGTGCTCGGCTGTCAGTCCGGCGGCCGGTCGTTCCAGGCCGCGCAGATCCTGCAAGCGGCCGGGTTCCCGAACGTCGTGGACCAGCGAGCCGGTTTCGGCGGAACCGGGGCGGAGGCCGGGTGGCGAGTCCAGGGGCTGCCCACGGCGGAGACGGCGTCCGCGGGTCGGAACTACGCGGCCCTCAAGGCGAAGGCGCGGTGATCGGCACGGGGCCGGGGACCGTCGTCTCGGGAGGGACCGGCGCCCTCGGCAGAGCCGTCGTTCGCGCCTTGCTCCTCCAAGGACACAGGGTCGCGGTTCCCTATCGCGGCTCCGCCGCCTGGCAATCGCTCAAGGCCGATCTGGCGCCCACGGGACGGCTCTGGGGAGAGGCCGCCGACATGACCGACATGGCCTCGGCACGCCGCTTCGTCGACTCGGCCGCCCGTGAGTTCGGCGGCCTGGACGGCGTCGCGGCGATCGCGGGCGGCTACGCCGGGACGGGCAAGCTGGAGGCGACACCCGACTCGGAATGGGAAGACATGCTCCGCATCAACCTGACGTCCGCCCATGCCACGTGCAAGGCGGCACTTCCCCACCTGCTCAAGGCCGGGGGCAGCGTCGTGACCGTGGTCTCGCGCTCCGCCGAGGCCGGTGGAGCCGGCGCCGCGGCCTACGCGACGTCGAAGATGGGAGTCCTGGCCCTGACTCGGGCGCTCGCGATGGAGAATCGGGAGCGGGGCGTTCGCTTCAACGCGATCTCGCCCGGCACCATCGATACCGAGGCCAACCGCATCGCGATGCCGCGGGCCGATCGCTCCCAGTGGACGTCCCCCGACGCCATCGCGCTGGTCGTCGCGTGGCTGCTCTCTCCCGCGTCGGCCCCCGTCACGGGGGGCGTGTTCCCGGTCTGAACGGCGTCAGCGCAAGCGCTGGATCGTGACGAGCACCGAGACAAGAAGCAGCAGGCCGGCGCCCAGGACGACCCAGATCCGCCACGGGGGAGGCGGCGGCCGGCGCTCGCGCGCCCCCGCGGCCGAGCCGGCCAGGATCCGCTCCTGGCACGAGGCGCACGACGCCACGTGGGCCGCCAGCTCCTTCGGCGCTTTCCCGGGCGGCGCCGACGTGAGGGCCGCGAGCCCGGCGGGGGTCAGATGACCCTGTCGATCGACCAGGGACGGAGGCATCGGCGTCTATCGTCGAGGGACCGGCTTCGGGTGTCAACGGTATACTTGGCTCCATGATCCTCGAGCCGACCGCAGCGCGACTCTGGAAGCACCTGTCGCGCGGCGATCGCCTGTTGGCGGCGACTTGCTTCTGGCGCGAGCCTCCGCAGGAGATGCTCGGAGCCGCCCTCGGCGCCATCGTGAAGGCTCGCCGGATGCGTCCGCAGGCGGCTCGGGCCCTCTCCGACGAAGCCCGGTCGCAAGCGCTGGCGGGGATCCTGGATCCCGGAGAAGCCCTGGCGGCGGCGCTCCTCGTCGCGCTGCATCTCAGCGAGCGACGCCCGCTCCTCAAGGCGTTCCTCGACGCGCTGGGCCTCCCCCACGAGGACGGGATCCTGAAGGAGGAGGCGGACTCGCTTCCCCCACCCACATCCGAGGCCGTGAAGAGCGCCCTCGCGGCTCTCAGGGCCTTCGCCCGCCCCGAGGTGGAGGCCTACATGAACACGCTGTGGCTGCAGGACCCCTCGCGATGGGCGGCCCTCGAGAGCGTCGCCGTCAGCTGATCGCCGACACCTCGGCCTCGGGCACCAATGCCCGGGCATCGTCGTCCCGATTCGGAAGGAGCAGCCAGTAGCGCTCGGCGTGGCCGGCCTCGCCGAGGCGGCGTGCGTAGTCCTCGGACCAGGCCACCACGCGATCGGCCGAGGCCGGGAGCCCGGCCTGCGCGACCGTGGCGCGGATCGTCCCACGAATGCTCTCGAGGGCAGACGTCGGTGAGCCGTGGAGCATGGGCTGGAGTCGCGGCCCCATGGCCCTCTGCGGCCTCCAGGCCTTCGCCGCGCTCCACTGCCGGGCGCCCATCCGGGCGCAGCGCAGACGGGCCGACAAGCCCCTGATGCCGCCATGCAGCCGCGGCACCGTCTGGAAGCGAAGCAGGAACCGCAGGACCCCCCCCTCACCGACGATCGTCGAGCCCGCGGGAGGGAGGCGCGCTCCGAGCTGCCCAAGCCGAATACGCACCGATCCGGAGACGAACGCCTCGGGTCGCTCCTCGTAGAAGAAGATGTCGCGCCCCGCGCCGGCCTGAAAGGTGCGGCGCGCGGCCTCGTGAGCCACGCGGCGCTCGGCGAAACCGCCGACGCCCAGGGGTAGGTAGAGATGACGCGGCCGCGCCCGCACGAACACGTCGTCCAGGATCGCGGCCGTGTCGGCGATCCAGGCATTCTCCCCCTCGACGGGCCCGGGGGCCCAGGGATCGTGCGCCGGGTACCGGTCCTTGGCGCTCGGCAGGCCCAGGAAGAGCTCGTCTCCGCGCTCCGGGGCGCTGTCGAAGAGGGTGACGACGAGAACGCGCAGGCCCCGCTCCCGCTCCGACTGCATCCGCGCCGGGCAAGCGAGATCGGCCTCCCCCGCGCGCGCGGAGACGTAGAGCGCGTCGCACTCGCGGATCAGGCTCATTGGAGGCGCAGATCGCGCGTGACGGGCGTCAGGCAGCGTTCCTCGTCGCAGGGCTGATAGACGAGGCTCACTGCGGGCGGAGGGCCCGGGACGACCTCGATCTCCCCTTCGATCCGAACGACGCCTTCGTAGCGCTCACCGCCGGGATACCGAAGGCCGCGGAGCGCGCCGTGGCGGGGCCTGAGCTCGGTCGCCACGAGGAAGCGGAGCAGGGGAGGGTTCGCGTTCAGGTGCCAGCCCTCGCGGACCCTGAGCTCCACGGTGAAGGGCTTCCAGGCCCCCGATGCCGAGCCCAGCTCCCCGCGGGCCTCCACGACCTCGGAGGCGGCGGCAGCGACGGACGCCACAGGAGACGCCGCGACGGGCTCGGACTCCAGGGGCGGAGCCGGGCTGAGTCCACGGAGCATCACCGCGCGCACCAGGGTCATGTGGGCCTGGGGCCACTGGTCGATGGCGCGGCCGAACGCCGCGAGCAGGCGATCCGACCGTTCCGGCGCCTTCCCCGACGGCCGAAGTCGTGCGATCTCCAGCAGGTTCAGGGCCGAGACGCCGTTTCCGGACGCGACGGCGCCGTCGTGGGCCGGCTTCCCTCGCACCAGCAGGTCGTCCGACTCGGCGGCCGCAAAATACCCGCCGGCCGACGCGTCCCCCAGCCGGCGCTCCTGCTCGGAAGCGAGGCGAGTGGCCTCGTCGAGCCAGCGGGCCTCACCCGTCGCCGCGTGGAGCGCGATCAGCCCTTCGACGAGGAATGCGTAGTCGTCGAGAAGGGCCGGCACCTTGGCGACGCCCGCGCGAAAGGCGTGAAGGAGGAGACCCGATGACGGATCGGCGAGGCGAGCCAGCACGAACTCCGCCGCCCGCCGCCCGGCGTTCACGTAGACGTCGTCTCCGAGGGCGTGCCCGGCGCGCGCCATTGCGCCGATCATCAAGCCGTTCCAGTCGGCCAGGACCTTGTCGTCGGTCAGCGGCCGCTTGCGGCGATCGCGCGCCTGCAAGAGGGCGCGCCGGCCGGGCTCGATCCGGGCGAGGAGGTCGGCCACCGAGAGGCCGAGGGCGCGCGCCTGGTCGCCCAGGGGCTTCGGCAGATGGAGCACGTAGCGGTCGGCCTCGAAGTTCGGCCGGCCGTCGAGGCCGTAGACCACGCCGAAGAGGGCCAGCGGTCTCCGGATCGAGAGCCTCCGTCAGCTCGTCTCGCGTCCACGTGTAGTAGGCCCCCTCGTGGCCGTCGGTCTCGGCGTCGATGGCCGAGAGGAACCCGCCGTCGGGCCCCGTCATCTCGCGGAGGACGAAGTCGAGGGTGGCGCGGGCCACGCGCTCGAACCCCGCGTCGGGTGCGAGCGGGGCGGCCTCGGCGTAGAGGGCCGCCAGGGCCGCGTTGTCGTACAGCATCTTCTCGAAGTGCGGGAACGAGCCACTCGGCGTCGGTCGAGTAGCGGTGGAAGCCGCCGCCGATCTGATCGTGGATTCCGCCCCGGGCCATGCGGTCGAGGGTGACGACGAGCATCTCCCCGGCTTCGAGGTCGCCCGCCAGCGCGCGGTCCAGCAGGAACGACAGGTTCGACGGCGAGGGGAACTTCGGCGCGGGGCCGAAGCCTCCCCACTCGGCGTCGAAGCGGCGCGCGAGGGCGCTCTGGGCGGCGGCCACCACGCCCACGTCGGGGAGGACCGCGGCCTCCTCGACGGCCGCCAGCTGATCGCGGATCGCGCCGGCCAGCACCTCGGCCTGCTCCAGCACCTCGCCCCGACGCAGCGCCCACGCCTCGCGGAGCGAGGTCAGGACTCGCGGGAAGCCGGGGCGTCCCATCCGGTCGCTGGGCGGGAAGTACGTCCCGGCGAAGAAGGGCTTGAGGTCGTGGGTCAGGAAGACCGAGTTGGGCCATCCGCCCGAGCGGGTGAGGAGCTGCGTCGCCGTCATGTAGATCTCGTCGACGTCGGGGCGCTCCTCCCGGTCGAGCTTGATCGAGACGAACCCGTCGTTCATCTGCCGCGCGATCTCGGGATCGGAGAAGCACTCCCGCTCCATGACGTGGCACCAGTAGCAGGTCGAATACCCCACCGACAGGAAGATGGGCTTGTCCTCCCGTCGCGCCTTCTCGAAGGCCTCGTTCCCCCACGGATACCAATCGACCGGGTTCCCGGCATGGAGAAGGAGGTACGGGCTCGATTCGTCTGCCAGGCGATTCCGCGGAGGGGTCACCCCCGAAGTTTACCTTGCGGCGCGGGCGGGTCCACTTTCGAGCGCATCGGATGAGCCATTCGGCCCATTCCCACCGAAGGAACGGCCGGACAGAATGGCGTCACGGGCGCGCCGTCTCGACTCGCTCGCGGAGAGGAGGAGCCATGAAGGGACTGTATTTCCTGGCGGGTGTCCTGCTGGCGACCGGCGCCCCGGCGCAGGCCGAGACCAAGGCGCCCGACGCCCAGACCCTGGGGGCCGGCCGGGCGCTCTACCTGGAGCATTGCGCGGCCTGTCACGGCGCTGACGCCACGGGAGGAGGTCCGGTGGCTGCCAGCCTCAAGGGGCCGGTTGCCGACCTCACCCGACTCCCTCGAAAGGACGGGGCCTTCGACGAGGCACGGATCCGGACCTCCATCGACGGGACGCAAGCGGTCGCCGCCCACGGCACCCGGGAGATGCCGGTGTGGGGAAAGGTGCTGGCCAAGACCGGCCCGAAGCGTGGCGAGGGGTGGGCCCAGGCCGACATCTGGACCCTCATCCAGTACCTGAAGTCGATCCAGGTCGCCCCCGCCCCGTAACCGGCCTGTCGCCTCGATCCGGCTACTCCCGGCGGATCGAGACCTTCAGCTCGACGTCGCCGATGGAGATCGTGTCGCCGTCGTTCAGGAGCTGGATCTCCTTGATCGCGGTGCCGTTGAGCCGCGTCCCGTTGGCCCCGCCCCGGTCCTGGAGGTAGGCCACGCCGCGATCGTCCGAGATGATGATGCGGGCGTGCTGGCGCGAAACGGTCGGGTGGCTGACGCGAAGCGCCGCGGCCTTGTCGCGCCCCAGCTCGTGAGCCCCCGTCTCCGTCGCCGCGATGTCGACGCCCGCCGCCTGCAGGCGTACCTCCTTGATGAGGATGCGACCTGACGCGGACGGAGGCGGGACGGGCGTTACCGCAGCCGGCGCCGAAGGGGCCGGAGGAGGAGCCGCCGCCTTGGGTGCCGCTGGGGCCGGAGGCGTCGCCGCCTTCGGCGGTTCGGCGGTCTTGGGCGGAGGCGGCGCAGGGGTCGGCGGCGGCTCCAGCTGCGTGGGCAGCTCCTTCGCGGGAACGGCCTCCTTCGCAGGGGCGGGTGCCTTGGGTGGAGCGGACGCCGCGGGGGCTGCGGGCTTCGCGGGCGGAGCTGCGGGCTTCGCGGCGGGAGCACCCGGCTTGGCGGGCGCCGCCGCCGGCTTCGCGGCGGCCCCGCCGGGCTTCACGGGCGGCTTCGCGGCCGTCTTGCCACCGCCCTTGGCCGGCGCCTGGCGAGCGGCCTCCTCGTCGTGCAGCTTCTTCTGGAGCGCCGCCAGCTCGGCCAGCTCGGAGGGATCCCACTCGTACCGCGTCTTCCAGTCCGCGGAGAAGCGACGGGCCTCGGTCGGCCTGGGGCTGATGGTGCCGGTGCCTCCGACCTCGTGGGCCCCCGACGCCGACGTCACCTCCCCCAGCTCGACCTTGACCTTGAACACCTCCACGCCCCCGAGGGTCAGGACGTCCCCGTCGTGGAGGACCGTCGTCATGACGCGATCGCCGTTGACGAAGGTCCCGTTCGAGGAACCGAGATCCTCGATCGTGACCTGCTTCTGGGTGCGGACGATCCGGCAGTGGATCTTGGAGACCGGGCCCTGGGCGCAGACGATGTTGCAGGCGCTGGATCGCCCCAGGGTGATCTCGCCCATGGGCAGCGGCTCGGGCGCCGCGCCCGGCGCGTCGCGGATGAGCGCCGCGTCCAGCACGACCACCTTTCGGATGGTGACGGCTTCGTCGTCGCGGAGGACGAAGATCAGCTCGGCCCCCTTGCCGAGGCCGATCACGTCGAGGTGCTGGAGCTGGTCTCGGGCGACGGCCTGGCCGTTGAGGAACGTGCCGTTGGTGCTCTTCAGATCCTCGAGGATGTAGTCCTCGCCTTCCATGAGGATGCGGGCGTGGTGCCGCGAGATGCCGTCGCGGGACACGGGCACGGCGATCGCCGCGTCGCGTCCGAGGATCGACTCGTTCGCCTTGAGGGTAAAGGTCTGGGTGTGGTTGCGGCGGTCGCGGAAGAGGAGCTGGGCCTTCATGCGGGTCCGCCCGGCGGATGGTAGCGGTGGCAGAGCTGGCAGTCCTGGCGCGCCCCCCCCGATCGATGGCACTCGCGGCACGACGGGGCCGGCGGAACCGACGGCGTCCGCGGCGCGTCTCCCACCGTGGGGATCGCCTCGTGGCAGTAGGCACAACGGTTGCGGGCCGGGCCGGCGGCGGGCGCGGGTGCCGCCTTGAAGCGGCTCGCGATCCGACGGAAGAGAGACGGCTCGGGAAGCGGGGCGTCGAGGTGGCTCTTGTGGGCGAACGTGGCGCGGACCATCACGGGTTGGGCCGCGCGCTGGGGTAGGAGCGAGCCCTCCTGGAGAACGTGGCACTTGGCGCAGCGCTCCCCCTTTCCGGCGGCGATGCTCCCCGCGCCCGTCAGCTTGAGGAGGGTGTCGATCTTGCCGGCGCGGTCGGAGGCGGCGAGGGAGGGAGGAGTGCCCGAGAACGAGTAGAACTTGGCCAGCTGCTCGCGCAGGTCCTTGAGCTGCTGCTCGAGGGCCACCTGCTCCGGCAGGGCCCGGGCCTCGACGGGCACCGACGACGTGCGCAGCGCGATCTCGTCGGCGATCCGGTCGAGGTCGAGTCGGCGCTGCGCCGTGGCCCGCTCCACCGCATCGGCCGTGCTCTCTCCTTGGGACAGCGCCAGGAGCCTCCGCCGGAGATCCTCCACGGTGCGCTTCCGCCCGGGGTCGGCCGCGGAGAGCGCGTCGAGCAGGCCGAACAGCTCCTGGCGGCGGACGTCGAACTCCTGGATGGGCATCGACTCCGCCTTCGGAGGCGCCTGGCGCAGGGCTTCCCCGTCCCTGCTGGCCGCCTCGGCGTTCGCTCGAGCCGCCTCGTCCCCCGAGAGCGCGGCGGCGGCGGCCACCTCCGCGAGACGCTCCAGCCCGGCCTGCGGCGGGCTCTTCGAGGCCAGCGCCCTGGCCCTGAGATCCAGACGGCGCAGCTCCTCGCGGACGGCCGTCTCGCGCTCCCGCAGGGCCTCGACCGAGAGCCCGGAAAGAGGCTGGGCCTGGTAGAGCCGGCGCTCGAGCCGGCTCGCGCGGGCGAGGAGCGCCCCGCGGTCGCGGGCGTAGACCTCGGGGTACACCTCCCACTGGAGCCGGCGAAGGTTGTAGAGGACCCAGTCGTCCTTGTGGCGAATGCCGAGGCGCTGGACCGTGGTGCCGTCGGCGCTCCGGTTGAGGGCTCCGACCGCGCCCGGGAGCGGCACGTCCACCAGGAGATCCTTCGCGGGGACGGGCTCCATGGTGAGCTCGCTCTCGCTGTGGCACCGCGCGCAGTGCTGGTCGTAGTTGATCCGCTGCAGGTCGCGCCCCTGGACCTCCGGGGCATGGCAGCGCGCGCAAGCGTCCCACTCGCCGGGGGCGCCCTCCTTGATCATCTCCTTCATGTGGCGCTTGTGGCTGAAGAGCAGGTGGGGCTCACCCTGGAGCTTGTCGCGCAGGACCTTGAACTCGGGGTGGTCGTCGAAGGAGCGGATGCGGAAGGCCTGCCCCGCCGCTTGCGGATTCCGGGCGGCGTGGCACTCGAGGCAGTGGGCCTCGTCCACGTTCGCCAGGCGCTTGTTGCGACCGCCGTGCTCGACGTGGCAGCGGGCGCAGGCACGCCGGCCGGCCTGGGTGGCCTTGTGGGGGTCGCCGCTCCCGAAGAAGACGTGGGCGCCCAGGTCGAGTCGGCCGGCGCCCCCGCCGTCGTGGCAGCGCTGGCAGCGCAGGTCCGAGGCCGCCCGGCGGGCGTGGCACGCCTCGCAGCGCGTGTCGATGCCGGAATGGCCGCTCGTCACGTGGCCGGGGGACAGCGGAGAGCGCAGGCCGACGAGCTGGAAGAACGCCAAGGCGAAGAAGACGACCATCCCGAGCACGAGGCCCGCCGCCAGCAGCGTGTACTTGGAGCGGAGCGTTTGATAGTGCTCGCTCTTCCCCGGCGTTCCCCAGGTCGGTAGACGCGCCATCAGTAGAGCACCCAGGTCAGGACGTGGATCGCGAGGAGGCCCATGAGGAGCCCGGCGGGCGGCGCGTGAAAGACGAGCCAGCGGCGCAGGATCCCCTGGAGCGTGTACTGGGCGTCCAGCTCCAGCTTCTCGACGTAGATCTGCTCGAGGTCGTCGACGGCCCCGCGCTCCTCTTCGGCGACGAAGCGGGCCATGCGCCGGAAGGGCTCGAGGGCTCGGTCGCGGCCGCGCCGGACGTCGAAGAGGTAGGCCCACGACGGATCGACGACCGAAAGCCTCTTCCGCACCTCGGTCCTGTAGAAGCGCGCCAGGGCGTCGCTCGAGGCCTCCTCGACGATGCGATCCGCCTCCTCGGTGAGCTGGCCCGTCAGGGCCGGTATCCTTTCGTAGATGGCCTCGACCCGGAGGCCGTCGGACATCGACACGGGGATCCATTTCTGGAGCCAGACACCGGCGAGCCCGGTTCCCGTCGTCCAGGCGGACAGGAGGAGGAGCGACCATCCCATGCCCCCATGGGGCAGCCCGAAATCGGAGTGGATCAGGACGCCGAGGAAGGCGATCGCGCCCAGGTACACGTGGGCCTGGAGCCAGGTCTTGGCCGTGCCCAGCGGACGGGCCCGGGGACGCCGCCCGGGATAGAGCATCTCCAGGACGAAGAGCAGGGCGGCGAGGATCCCGAATACGAGGCCGAGCCCCCGCTTCGGGCTCCAGGGCCCGAAGCTGCGCGCGATCAGCCAGGCGAGGAGACACACGACGCCGACGGCGGCGGTCAGCGCGAAGTTGCGCGGGTTCTTGGGGCTCAGGGCCTTGCGAAGGCTCATGGCTTCACTTGAGCGTGGCGATCACCCGGTCCATGTCCTTGAAGGAGACGCGAACCGCGGAGCCGTGGGGGCACATCTGCACGCAGGCGGGGCCCTCGGGTCGCGTGAGGCAGAGGTCGCACTTGCTCGCGACCTCGACGGGCTTGCCGTCGGTCCGGGTCTCCCCGGTCTCGATCATGAGGATGTTGCCCCAGGGGCAACGCTGCGCGCAGTTGTTGCAGCCGATGCAGGTCGGGTCGTTGATGGTGACCTCGAGTGTCCCGACGTCGCGGGTGATCGCCCCCGTCGGGCACTCCATCATGCAGACGGGATCGGTGCACTGGTAGCAGGCCGTGGGCACCAGCCAGTTGCGGTACTTCTGCCCCTCGCGGATGAAGCGCGGCACGCCCTCGTGGGCGTCGGAGCAGCCGCGAACGCATTCGTCGCAGCGCGTGCAGGTCGACAGGTCGATGAGCAGGACGCTCTCGCCGTGGATGAGCCCCGTGTCCATGGCCATCTGGAGATACTCGGAGGAGCTCGGGTTCCGCGAGACGGCGCCTCGCTGCTTCAGGCGCTCCGTCATCTCCTTCCACATCTCGTCCTCGAGCTGCGGGTAGGTCGTGACGATGGCCTTCCATTCCTCGCGGCCGAGCTTCACGAGCTCGACGTGCTCGAGGGCCTGCAGGGTGAAAGGCCACGCCTCGTCGAGGAGCAGGCCGGCCTCTCCGGCGTAGTCCCCCTTGCGGAGATAGGTGATCGCGAGGTCGGCGGCGCCGGCCTTCACCCCCACCTTCACGTAGCCCCCGCGGACGAGATAGAAGGCATCGGCGGGAGCGCCCTCCTCCGCGATGACACGGCCGGGCTCGAAGGCCACGAGCTCGGCCTTTTCCTTGATGCGATTCAGGAAGGCCTCGTCGGCGCGGGCGAAGAGCGAGACGTTTCGGAGGTGCTGCGTCAGCGTCCGCTCGCGATAGCGCGTGTCGAGGAACGCCTTGAACTCCTTCGAGGTCTGCGCCAGCGTCCGGAGACCGCGCAGGCGTATCTGGAGGAGCGTCACGCGGCTGACGGCGCGGACGTTGGCGGAGACCGGGTAGCGGGAGAGCGCGCTGATCTCGCCGAAGATCTCGCCGGTCTCCAGGATCGTTCGCTTCCCCGGGATGATGGGCGCCGGGAACGCCGAAAGGATGACGGTGCCCCCCGTACCTCCCCTCCCCATCATTCCCACGGACTCGGGGCGCGCCCCCGGGCGCTGCGCTCCCGGGGCATGGGCGCCTCCGCGCACGACGGGCTTCTCGGGCGAGCCGGCGCCGGCCCGCGTCAGGACGACCTCGACGGCGCCGCGCACGACGTAGAAGGCCGAGTCGGAGTAGTCCCCCTCGCGGAGGATCACCTCGTCGGCCGAGCGAACTCGACGACGCTCATGTACGTGCGCACCTTCTCGATGACCTTCTCGCGGGCCTTCTCCGGAACCCCGGCGAAGAGCGGCAGGCCCTTCAGGTACTCGGCGTCCGCCGGCACCATGAGCTGCAGCCGCTCCTTGTAGCGAGAGATCAGCTCGGCCCGATCGGCTTGGCTCACGGTTGTCCTTTCCTGAGGGTCTCGAGTGCGAGGTAGAGGATCTCGTCCTGGAGGCGCAGCAGCTCCCCGTTGGGACCGTCGAACTCCCGCGGAGCCACCGGGGCCGGGAGGACGACCTGTCCCGCGCCCTTCGACTTCAGCAGCTGGGCCGCCACGAGGACGGCTCGTCCCCGCACGGCGGGCACGGCCGCGGTCGACGGAGTCGGGCCGGCCGGGACCGCGGCGCGACGGCGTCAAGGCGGGAGCCGAAAGAGCCGGGGCTTCCGGGGCGGGCGGCAGCTCCGCGGCGGTGGAGGGCGGCCGCGTGAGCACCGGCGGAAGCCGCCGCCGGCGGCGCCGAGGCCGTAGCGGCCGGTGCGACCGGAGCGGGCGCCGACGACGCGCCTCCGGCGTCGCCGGCGTAGTCGGCCGGCAGCTCCGCGACGGGCTGGTCCCAGTCGAAAGGGTCCGCGGCCTTGGCGACGGCGCGCGGCCGCGGAGCCACAGGCGCAGCCGGAGCGGCCGCCGGCAGCGGCTCCACCGGCCGCGGGCGGGGCCGCGGCCGGGCCTGCCTTTCGGTGGAGCCGCGGGCGCCGCCGCGGGTGGTGCGGCCGCGGCCGTGGCGGCTCCGCCGCCGCTGGCCAGGCGCTTCGCCACGAGGGGCGCCGCCTGCGACGAGATCTGGGCGTAGAGAGCCGGCCCGTATCCCGTGCGCTTGCGCTTGGTGCTGATGTCGCTCGACCAGTGGACCATCTTCGCGATCCCCTTGCCGGCGTCGAACGCCTCGCCGGCCGGGTGGCCCGCCTTCTTCAGGCGCGGGTCCGGCGTGACGTGGCAGTCGACGCACACCTGCGCGATGGCCTTGGGGTCGTTGAACGTGTTCCGAAGGCCCATCCACTTGGCCGGGGGTTGATCGAAGAACTCCGGCTCCTGGTGCCCGGTGAAGTAGCCGGACGCCGCGCCGTGGCAGCTCTCGCACGACACGCCGACGGAGGGCGCGCCGCCCACGATCGTGGCGTGGCACGAGACGCAGTCCCCCGGGCGGCCGGTCACCGTGGTCGGGCTCGCGAGACCGATGGCCGTCGCGAAGGCCGCGGCCTTCGGAGCCGAGAGCTGCTCGACGCTCTTTTTGTGGAAGGGAGCGTCCGTCTCCCACATCGCCCTGGCCATGGGTTTGTGGCACTTGAAGCAGGTCGTGGGCCCCTTGATCCCCTGTGCGCGGGCGGGGGAAGCGACGAAGAGCATCGGCACGAGCAGGCCGAGGACCCGCGCCGCCGAGAATGCGTGAGCGAGCCGCGTGACCATGAGAATCGCCATCGTCGGCGGAACCCGGCTTCGCTGTCAAGGGAATCGCAAGGCTCGGGCGGCCTCGGCTGTAAGGGCGATCACACGGAACGCGCGCGCGGCGAGAGGAACGTTGACAGGATTCGGACGCGACGCCTAGGATACGCCATCTCAGGTGCGCTCAAGGACCATGTCTCGTCGCGGCGAAGGGGTCGGAAGGGCCGGTAGCCGCGCAGGGTGTCGCGTGGCCGTCTTGCTGGCCGTCTCCTGGCTCGCCGGCGCTTCCGCGTCGCTGGCGCAGGGCGCCGGCGCGGGGGGCGCGGCCCCGATCCTCACGTCGGCCGACGTCGTGGCCGTGATCCGCGCCGCGGCCGAGTCGCTCTCCGACGACACGATGGCCGTGGCCGTCGTCGACCGGGCCGGAACCATCCTCGGCGTCTACCGGCGACCCGGCGCCGATCCTCGGACGGCCGACGTCGCCGTCTCGCTCGCCCGCACGACGGGGTACTTCAGCAACGACCAGGCGCCCCTCTCGTCGCGCACGGTTCGCTTCATCAGCGGCATCCACTTCCCGCCGGGAATCGCCAACCAGCCGAACGCCGCGCTTTACGGCGTCGAGAACATCAATCGCGGCTGCGATCTCGATGCCGCGAGAGACGCCGTCTTCAACTCGCCGATCGACCGCCCCCGCTCCCTCGCCGGCACCTTCAACCCGGCGGCCGGGGGCGTGCCCCTCCCGTGCAATCCGGGCGACACACGGGGGTGCGCGGTGGGCGGCCCGATCCGCGGCGAGGACGGCCAGCTCCTCTACTCCTTCGGCATCACGACGGGCAAGGCCGACCTTCGCGACAGCAACAATGGCGCGGAGGCCGCGATCAACCCCGGGGGCGTTCCGCTCTTCCGCAACAGCAAGCTGATCGGGGGCGTGGGTGTGGCTGGCGTCAGCTACGACCGCGCCGAGTTCGCGGCCCTCACGGGCGCGGTGTCGAACGGCCGGGGGATCACGACCGCCATCAACGCCCCGCAGCCTCTCCCCGAGCCGGGCGCCATCTTCATCGACGGCCTGCGCCTCCCGTTCGTCAACGCCTCGGTGGACAAGCGTCCCTCGGGCTCGACGCCCGGCAGCTTCTCCGCGGCCAGCCTCCTGTTCCCGCCGCGAGACGGGCGTCAGGCTCCGGAGGGGTACCTCATCGGGCCGCGCGGAAGCACGGCGCCCGGCGGCCTCACCCTCGACGACGTGCAGAAGATCGTGAACCAGTCGGTGGCCCAGGCCCAGAAGACCCGCGCCCAGGTGCGCCTCCCCTACGGCTTGACCGCCAGCTTCATCATCGCGGTCACCGACTCCCTCGGGACCATCCTCGCCGAGTACCGGATGGTGGATTCGCTCTTCGACGCGGTCGACGTCGTGCCGTCGAAGGCTCGGAACGCCTACTACTTCAGCACCCGCGAAGGATACGAGGTGCTGCGCCAGTTCGTGGCGACGGCGCCCTACGACTCGTACACCTGGGCACCCGATCCTCCGGCCGGGCAGGGCTGGGCCCTCACGAGCCGCTCGATCGGCTTCGGAGGCCAGCCCCTCTTCCCGCCGGGCATCGACACCTTCAACCCGCCCACTCCCGGCCCCTGGTTCGACCTCTTCCTGTACGACACGCTCAATCCCTGCACCGAGGGACCCGGCCCGAGCCGCGGGGGGAATCGCTCGTTCGTCAACCAGAACGGCATCACGTGGTTCGCCGGGAGCGCGCCCCTGTTCAAGAACGGCCAGCTCGTGGGCGGCATCGGCGTCAGCGGCGACGGCATCGAGCAGAACGACCTCGTCACGGCCGCGGGCGAGGCCGGCTTCGAGCCCCCGGCCGCGCTCCGGGTCGACAACAGCGTCATCCGCACGAGCCGCGGCGAGGTGCGCCTTCCCTGGCTCAAGTTCCCGCGCAACCCCGAGCAACCGTGATCCGCCTCTCCGCCCTGGTCGTGGCGCTTCTCTCCGTGGCGAGCGCGGCCCTGGCCGATGAGCAGCTCGTCCTGAAGGACGGCCGCACCCTCGTCGTCACGCGGTTGGCCCGTCGCTCGGGCAAGGTGCGGTTCGCGACCAAGGACGGCAAGGTCTTCGAGGTCCCCGAGGATCAGGTCGTCTCTCCGCCGCTCGACTCGATTCCGTCCGCGGCCGGCCCGGCGGCGCCCGCACCGGCCGCGCCCCAGACTCAGGTCGTCGAGCTGAAGGACGGCCGCAAGCTCACCGTGACACGGCTGGCGCGCCGCGGGGGGAAGGTGCGGTTCGAAACCACCGAGCGCAAGGTCTTCGAGGTTCCGGAAGACCAGATCGTCTCGCCGCCCTCTCGACTCGATTCCCGGAAGCACGCCGGCCGCCGCGCCCGCCACGGCCGAGACCGAGGTCCAGGTGCTGGAGCTGCGCGACGGCCGCAAGATCTCGGTGACCCGCCTCGTGCGACGCGGCCGCCAGGTCCTCTTCGAGACGGCCAAGGGAGAGCACTTCTCGATCGCCGAGGACCAGGTCGTGTCCCCGGCCCTGGCGTCGATTCCGGTGCTCGGCGCGGCCCCGAAGACGCGGCCGGCGCCCAAGCCCGTCCCCCAGCCCGTGGAGCCGCCTCCGCCCCCCGTTCCGACCGGTCCGCCGCCCGCTCCCACGCTCCCGATTGCGACCGCGGCGCCCGCTCCCGCGACCCCGCCGCAGCCGGCGGGAGGAACCGCGCTCTCCGAGGCCGAGTTCGCGCCGTACCCGAGCCGCTGGGACATCCTCGACCGCCTTCCCTACGACCCGCGCGTCGTCCGCGGCCGCCCCCTCGATCCGTACAACCAGAACGTCCTCAAGGGGGACAAGCCCATCGCGGGGGACTCGCTCTTCCTCGTCCTCACGGGCACCCTCGAGGTCCCCGGCGAAGGACGCCGCCTCCCCGTGCCCAGCGGCGTCAGCACCGCGGGGCCCGGGAGCGTCGAGTTCTTCGGCCAGGGAGACCAGCTCTTCGCCACGCCCCGGGCCATCGTCTCGGCCGAGCTCTTCGACGGCCAGACGGCGTTCAAGCCGAAGACCTGGGCCCTCAAGGCCACGGGCGTCTTCGACCTCAACTACCTGAAGGTGAAGGAGAGGAATCTGGTCACCGCCGACGTGCGCGATCTCCTGACGCGGCGCCGGGAAGACGCCGCCCTCGAGGAGGCCTTCGGCGAGGTGAAGCTCGCGACGCTGTCGCGGAACTACGACTTCGTCTCGGCGCGGGTCGGGATCCAGCCCTTCGTCTCCGACTTCCGGGGGCTCGTCTTCAGCGACTCGAACCTGGGCGCGCGCCTCTTCGGCAACGCGTCGAACAACCGCTGGCAGTACAACGCGGCCTACTTCGACCTTCTCGAGAAGGACACGAACTCCGATCTCAACACCTTCGAGAAGCGCGAGCAGAAGGTGGCCATCGCGCAACGTCTTCCGCCAGGACTTCCTGACGCCGGGCTACACGGTGTCGGCCAGCTTCCACTACAGCAAGGACGAGCCGAACTTCCACTACGACAAGAACGGCATCCTGACGCGGCCGGCGCCCGTCGGCCTTCCCGAGCCCCACGAGGTGGTGTCCAAGTACGTGGGCCTGGCCGGGGACGGCCACGTGGGCCGGTTGAACCTCTCCAACGCGTTCTACTACGCGTTCGGCCGCGACGAGCTGAACGTGGTGACCGGGAAGGCCGTGGACATCCGGGCGTGGCTGGGCGCCGTGGAGGCGTCGGTCGACCGGGACTGGCTGCGCTTCCGGGTCTCGGGCTTCTGGGCGTCCGGGGACGGCGATACCCGCGACGGCGAAGCTCGGGGCTTCGACAGCATCTACGACAACCCCAACTTCGGCGGGCGGCCCGTTCAGCTTCTGGAACCGGTCGGCCATCGCCCTGACGCAGACCAAGGTCCTCCTGAAGCCGCCCAACACGCTCCTCCCCAGCCTGCGGTCGAACAAGTTCGAGGGTCAGGCGAACTTCGTGAACCCGGGGCTCAGGCTGGCCGGCTTCGGGATCGACGCCGAGGTGGCGCCCAAGGTGAAGGCCATCCTGAACGCCAACTACCTCTGGTTCGACAAGACCGAGCCGCTGAAGACGCTGCTGTTCCAGTCGGTCCTCGAGAAGTCGATCGGCGTGGACTGGGGAGCGGGCGTCATCTACCGGCCCATGCTGAACGAGAACATCGTGATCACGACCGGGATCACGGGGCTGCTGCCGGCGCGGGGCTTCGACCTCATCTACGGTTCGGACCCGTGCGGCGTGGCGGGTTGTGGGGCGCAGAGCCGGACGCTCCTGAACGGCTTCGTGAACGTGAAGCTGACCTACTAGGCGGAGGCGGAACGCATCATGGCGGAAGGATTCGGGCGACGGGCGATCCTGGCGGGGGGGCTACTCGGCCTGGGCGCGCTGCGCTTCGCGATGGCCGCGCCGGGCGCGACGAAGGCCGGTGAGGCCCCCGCGTCGGCGCCGCTCGCCAGCGCCGCCCCGGCGCGCCAGACGCGGGAGAACGCCGACCGCAAGAGCGTCGGCTGCCTGAGCTGCCACACCGACACCGACGCGAAGTCCATGCACACCGCCAAGGCGGTGCGTCCTCGGCTGCACCGACTGCCACGGCGGCGACTCCACCGTGAAGGCGTCGGGGAGCGCGGGCTCGAAGCCCTACGAAGAAGCAAAGAGGAAGGCCCACGTGCTGCCCAAGCGGCCGCGATCTCTTCGGCACCTCGGGGAACCCCGAGCAGGCCTACACCGCCTGGCTCCAGGAGGACCTGGCCTACGTCCGGTTCGTGAACCCGTCGCGACCTGCGCTCGGCGCCCCTCGCCTGCGGGGCCTGCCACAATCAGAACGACGACCCGATCGTCCACCACGTCTCGAAGAGCATGATGACCCACAGCGGCTTCCTCTACGAGGCGGCCCTCTACAACAACGGCGTGCTGCCCCTGAAGACTCCGGTCGTGGGCGAGAGCTACGGCCCCGACGGCAAGCCCCGCATGCTCCAGGCCGTGCCGCCTCCGACGACCGAGGAGGTCCGGAACAAGGGCGAGGTGCCGTTCCTCCTCCCCTTCCCGCGGTGGGAGCTGAGCCAGGCCGGCAACCCGTTCCGCATCTTCGAGCGCGGCGGCCGGCGGAAGCTCGAGGTCGGCCTTCCCGATCTCTTCGAGGAGCCGGGCAAGCCCGACAAGGGGCTCTCGCCCGCGCGGTCCCGGCACGCTGAACCGCACCGACCCCGTGATCATCGGCGCCCAGAAGACGCGCCTCGTGGATCCCGTGCTGTCCCTCCTCGGCACCAACGACCACCCGGGCGACTATCGGGCCAGCGGCTGCGCCGCCTGCCACGTGATCTACGCCAACGATCGCTCCAAGTCGAACTCCGGGCCGTACTCCGGTCCGAGTTCGGCAACCGCGGCCTGAGCAAGAGCGTCGACCCGACGATCCCGAAGGACGAGTCGGGCCATCCGCTGAAGCACGAGTTCACCCGCTCGATCCCGTCGAGCCAGTGCATGACCTGCCACATGCACCCCGGCACGAACATGGTCTCGACCTACCTCGGCTACACGTGGTGGGACAACGAGACCGACGGCCAGGTCATGTACCCGAAGGTCGAGAAGAAGCTGTCGGCCTCGGAGCGCGACGCGCATCGAGCGCGCCAACCCCGAGGGCTCGGCCCTGCGCGGGCTCTGGTCGGACCGCAACTTCCTCGCCGACGTCTCGTCGCTCGAACCCGCAGCTCAAGACGACGCAGTTCGCCGACTTCCACGGCCACGGCTGGGTCTTCCGCGCGGTCTTCAAGCACGACCGGAAGGGCAACCTCCTCGACGCCAAGGGAGCGAGCCGTCGACGACAAGGACCCCGACAAGTTCAAGAAGGCCGTCCACCTGAAGGACATCCACCTCGAGAAGGGGATGCACTGCGTGGACTGCCACTTCAAGCAGGACAACCACGGCAACGGCCAGCTCTACGGCGAGCCCCGCGCGGCCATCGAGATCGACTGCATCGACTGCCACGGCACGGCCCAGGGTCGGGCCAACCTCGTGACGTCGGGGCCGGCCGCGCCCGGGACGCGACCTGAAGGCGCTGCAGACGCCCTTCGACGTGCCGCAGTTCGAGGAGGTCGACGGGAAGATCATCCAGAACAGCATGGTGACCGCGGGCGTGAAGTGGGAGGTGCCGCAGACCGCCGACACCTCGGCACCGAGGGCCGGCCGGGCTACTCCGCCAAGGCCGACGCCGCCCACAACGGCAAGGGGCACACCAACGCGAAGATGACGTGCTACGCGTGCCACTCGGCCTGGACCACGAGCTGCTTCGGCTGCCACCTCTCGCAGCGCGCCAACGTCGCAGAAGCCCAATGCTCCACAGCGAGGGCGGCGAGAGCCGCAACTGGACGAGCTACAACTTCCAGACCCTGCGCGACGACATCTACTTCCTCGCCAAGGACGGGATCGTCACGAAGAACCGGATCGCGCCCGCGCGCTCGGCCTGCGCCATCATCGTCTCGTCGCCAGAACCAGAACCGCGAGTGGATCTACTCGCAGCAGCAGACGGTGTCGGCGGGCGGGTTCTCGGGCACCTCGTTCTCGACCTACGTCCCCCACACGGTGCGCGCCACGGAGACGCAGCACGTGCACCGACTGCCACGTGTCCGACGCCAACGACAACAACGCCTGGATGGCCCAGCTCCTGATGCACGGCACCGGCCTCGTGAACTTCATCGGCCGCTACGCCTACGTCGGCGAAGGAGACCACGGCTTCGAGGCCGTGGCGGTGACCGAGCGCGACGAGCCCCAGGCGGTGATCGGCAGCCGGCTCCACGAGATGGCGTACCCGGAGCGCTACCGGGCCCACAAGGCGCGGGGCGACCGGCTGACGGAGGCCTACCACCACGGCGGCGACGTCGTCTCCCTGCAGCAGCGCGGCGAGTACCTCTTCGCGGCCCAGGGCAAGGACGGCCTCAGGATCTACGACGTGGCCCAGGTCGACAACAAGGGCTTCTCCGAGCGGATCATCTCGGCGCCCGTCTCCCCCGTCGGCCAGACGCCTCTACGTCAAGACCAAGGACGCCACGTCGGTCGCGCTGCCGTCGACGATGACCGCCGATCCCTCGCGCAAGGTCGACGCGGACAGCCAGGAGCAGCCGGTCCACCCGATCTACGACTACGCCTACGTGACCGACCGCGAAGAGGGCCTCGTGATCGTCGGCCCCCTCCACACGCTGCTCGAACGGCAACCCGGACGAACAACTTCGTCTGGCGCGCCGGCGCCTTCAACGACGGCGGGGCCCTGACGGGAGCCACGTCCATGTGCGCTGGCCGGCACCATCGGCTACGTGACGACGCCGCGCGGGATCGTGGTCGTGGACCTGAACGACCCGGTGCAACCCGAAGATCGTGGCCGCAGGTGACCGAGGGGCTCAAGACGCCCCGGGCCGTCTCGGTGCAGTTCCGCTACGCCTTCGTCGTCGACGCCGACGGCCTCAAGGTCCTCGACGTGACGGCGCCGACGACACCGAAGCTCGTGGCGGGGGCCGCCGTGCCGATCAAGGATGCTCGCGCGCTCTACCTGGCTCGGACGTACGCGTACGTGGCGGCCGGGGCGTTCGGCCTCGCCATCGTGGACATCGAGCACCCCGAGAAGCCCAGGCTCGATCAGCTGTACAGCGCCCAGGGGAAGATCAACGACGCGAACGACGTGAAGATCGGGATGACCAACGGCAGCGCCTTCGCCTACGTGGCCGACGGCCGGAACGGCCTCCGCGTGGTCCAGGTGATCTCGGCGAACGACACGCCGGGCGCGTACGGCTTCAGCCCGAGGCCGACGCCGCTCCTCGTCGCCACGTACCCGACCCACGGTCCGGCCCTCGCCCTCTCCCGCGGCCTGGACCGCGACCGCGCCGTGGACGAGACCGGCCACCAGATCGGCGTCTTCGGCCGGCGGGGCGCCCGCCCCTTCAACCTCGAGGAGCAGCAGCGCCTCTACCTGCGCCGGGGCAAGCTCTTCACCGCCTCGGACGAGTAGCCCTCGGTGAGCCACGTTCAACTGACGTCGACCACCGCACCGCGCTCCTCCAACGGGGCCGACCCCTACCCGTCGCCCACGTGGCGCACGTGGCTCTTCGGGCGCCCCCTCAACACCGCCGACGCGCCCCATCAGGCGATCGGCAAGGCTGTCGGCCTCGCGGTCTTCGCCTCCGACGCCCTGTCGTCCACGGCCTACGCGACCCAGGAGATCCTGATCATCCTGGCGGCGGCCGGCGCGGCGGCCTTCTCGTATTCCTTCCCGATCGCCCTGACGATCGTCGGCCTCCTGATCATCGTCACGATCTCCTACGAGCAGACGATCCACGCCTATCCCGGCGGAGGCGGAGCCTACACGGTGGCCCGCGACAACCTCGGCGAGATGCCGGCCCAGATCGCCGCCGGCGCGCTGCTGACCGACTACATCCTGACGGTGGCCGTGTCGGTGTCGTCGGGCGTGGCGCAGATGATCTCGGCCTTCCCGGCGCTCTACAACCATCGGGTCGCGATCTCCGTGTCCTTCGTCCTCCTCATCATGTTCATCAACCTGCGGGGCGTGAAGGAGTCCGGCGCGATCTTCGCGGTGCCCACCTACTTCTTCATCGTGATGCTGTTGCTCACGGTGGGCCTCTCGTTCTTCCGCTTCTTCGCGGGAACCCTGGGAACGGTGCCCAATCCCCCGGACCTCGAGATCCAGGCAACGCTCCGCCCCGATCACGCTCTTCCTGTTGCTCCACGCCTTCTCGAGCGGCACCACCGCCCTCACGGGCGTCGAGGCCATTTCCAACGGCATCACGGCCTTCCGGGAGCCACGCAGCCGCAACGCCGGCGTGACCCTGATCTGGATGTCGATCATCCTCGGAACGCTCTTCCTCGGGATCACCTACCTGGCCGGGCGGATCGGGGCGGTTCCCTCGGAGCAGGAGACGGTCATCTCGCAGCTGGCCCGGACCGCCTTCGGGGGACGCGGCGGCCTCTACCTCGCGACGATCGCCGCCACGACGCTGATCCTCGTGATGGCCGCCAACACGGCCTATGCCGACTTCCCGCGCCTGGCCGCGCTCCAGGCGGGCGACGGCTTCCTGCCCCGCCAGCTGACCTACCGCGGCAGCCGCCTCGTCTTCTCGAGGGGAATCGCCGTGCTGGCGGTGATGGCCTCCCTCCTCATCGTCGTGTTCCAGGCGAGCGTCACGAACCTCATCCCGCTCTACGCGATCGGCGTCTTCTTGTCCTTCACCCTCTCGCAGGCCGGCATGACGCGACGCTGGTGGAAATCGGGGCACCTGGCCCCGGGACAGGAGCTCAAGGAGCGAGGTTCCGTGCTGCGGTATCACCCCGGCTGGGCCTTCAAGATGTTCGTCAACGGCTTGGGCGCCGTTCTCACCGCCGTCGTGGCCCTCGTCTTCGCCGTCACGAAGTTCCACGACGGCGCCTGGGTGGTCATCATCATCATCCCGACCCTCGTCGCGTTCTTCTTCGCGATCCACCGCCACTACAGCGACCTGAAGAGCCGCCTCTCCCTCGAGGACTGGGGAGCGCCGCCCCGCATCCGGCGCCACCGCGTGATCCTTCCCGTGAGCGGCGTCCACCGCGGCACCGTGGAGGCGCTTCGCTATGCCCGCGCCCTCTCCGACGACATCACGGCCGTCCACGTCTCCATGGACCCCGACGAGGCCGAGAGTGTCCGCCGGAAGTGGGGGCTCTGGGGGAACGGCGTGCGCCTCGTGATCCTGGAGTCGCCCTACCGGCTGCTGCTGGAGCCGGTCCTCGCCTACATCAACCGCATCGCCGACATGCGCCAGCCCAACGAGACCATCACCATCGTCGTCCCGCAGTTCGTGCCGCGGCGACAGTGGCACAACCTGCTCCACGCCCAGACCGCGATCCTGCTGCGCCTCGCGCTCCTCTTCAAGCCCGGGATCGTGATCACGAACGTCCCCTATCTCGTGGATCTCGAAGGCCCGCCCGAACCGCCCCGCGGGCCGCGGCCCCTCGAGACCGAAGCGCCTCGGTCCTGAACCTCAGGCCGCGGGCTCGCGCAGCCGCGTGACCAGGAGGTCGTACACGTAGCCGCCCAGGACGCCTCCGGCCAGGGGTCCCACGATCGGCACCCACCACCACCCGTTGCCGGCGCGGAACACGTCCGCTCCCCACCCCGCCACGGCCGTGAAGAGGCGCGGGCCGAGGTCGCGAGCGGGGTTGATGGCATAGCCGGCGTTGTAGCCGAAGCACATGCCGATGAGCACGACGAGCAGGCCGACGAGAATGGGCGCGATCTTCGGCTCGGGGGCCAGGTTCTTCGCGTCTCCGAGGGCGAAGAGCACGAGGAGCAGAAGGCCCGTTCCCACGATCTGGTCCACGAGGCCGCCGGGCACGTTGCTGAGGAAGGCCTGCGGGATAGGTGGCGAAGATGCCCGCGGTCGCCTGCGCGCCCGTGACCTGGCGCACGCCGCCGTCGAAGTGGTCGAAGGCCTCGCGGTAGGTCGAGGAACGCGACCGCCGCGCCCGTGAAGGCGCCGGCCAGCTGCGCGAGCCAGAACGGCAGCGACCCTTCGCCACGGGAAGCCGCGGTGGACGGCCAGGGCCAGGGTCACGGCCGGGTTCAGGTGAGCCCCCGAGACGCCGCCCGCGACGTAGACCCCCATCGTCACCGCGATCCCCCAGGCGATGTTGATGGAGATGTAGCCGCCGTTCGCTCCTCCGGAGAGCTGAACCTGGGCCACGACGGCCGAGCCGAAGGCGATGAGCACCGCCGTTCCGAGAAACTCGGCGGCGGCTTCCCTCGCCAAGGTGCCTTTCATTCCGTCCTTCCTTTCGAGCTTGCTTCGGCTGGCGACATTCTGTAGAAACCCCGCGGAGGTTCCAAGTGGCTTACATCCTCGCTCTCGACCAGGGAACGACCAGCTCGCGCGCGATCCTCTTCGACCACGACGGCGCAATCAAGGGGGTGGCCCAGCGGGAGTTCCGGCAGATCTTCCCGCGAGCCGGGCTGGGTCGAGCACGATCCCCAGGAGATCTGGACGTCGCAGATCGGCGTGGCGGTCGAGGCCCTGGCCGCGGCGTCCCTCCGGCCGCGAGACGTGGCCGCCATCGGGATCACCAACCAGCGCGAGACGACGCTCGTGTGGGACCGCGAAGACCGGGCGAGCCGATCCACAACGCCATCGTCTGGCAGGACCGCCGCACCGCCGAGCACTGCGACCGGCTGCGCGCCGACGGCGCGGAGCCCCTCGTCCGCGAGCGCACCGGTCTCGTGCTCGACGCCTACTTCTCCGGGACCAAGCTCGCCTGGATCCTCGACAACGTGCCCGGGGCGCGGCGAGCGGGCCGAGGCGGGCGAGCTGGCCTTCGGCACCGTGGACACCTGGCTCGTCTGGCAGCTCACGAGCGGCCGCCTCCACGTCACCGATCCGAGCAACGCGTCGCGGACGCTGCTCTTCAACATCCACACCGGCGAGTGGGACGACGAGCTGCTGCGCCTGCTCGACGTCCCGCGCGCCGTGCTGCCCGAGGTGCGCAGCTCCAGCGAGGTCTACGGCGAACGTCACCACGACCCTGGGCCTGAGCGACGTGGCCATCGGCGGGATCGCCGGCGACCAGCAGGCCGCGCTCTTCGGCCAGATGTGCGTCGTCGCCGGGGCTCACGAAGAACACGTACGGCACCGGCTGCTTCATGCTCCAGAACACCGGCGACGAAGGCGCCGGCGTCGCGTCACAAGCTGCTCACGACGGTGGCCTGGCGGCGCGAGGGCCGAACGCGAGTACGCCCTCGAGGGGAGCGTCTTCATCGGCGGCGCCGTGGTGCAGTGGCTCCGCGACGGCCTCGGCCTCATCCGTTCCTCGGCCGACGTCGAGCCCCTGGCCTCCTCCGTCCCCGACAACGGCGGCGTCTACCTCGTGCCGGCCTTCGCGGGCCTCGGTGCCCCGCACTGGGACGCGTACGCTCGCGGCACCCTCGTGGGCATCACCCGCGGCACCACGGCGGGCCACCTGGCGCGGGCCGCCCTCGAAGGCGATCGCCTACCAGGTCGCCGATCTCGCTCGACGCGATGCACGGCCGACACCGGCGTGCCGGCTCCCCGAGCTGCGCGTGGACGGCGGCGCCGCGCGGCAACGACCTCCTGATGCAGTTCCAGGCCGACATCCTGGGCGTCCCGGTCGTCCGGCCCGCGGTCACCGAGACGACGGCCCTCGGCGCGGCCTATCTCGCCGGGCCTGGCGGTGGGCTTCTGGAAGACGCCCCGCCGAGATCTCGGGACAGTGGCAGGTCGAACGACGGTTCGAGCCCGGCATGGCGAAGGCGAAGGCCGACGGGCTGCGCGAGCGCTGGAAGGGCGCGCTCGAGCGGTCCAAGGGTTGGGAGCCGGCCGAGTAGATCGCCGAGGCCCGCCGGTCAGCCGGCAAGAGCGGTGAGCAGCTCGCTCCACGCTCGCACGTAGACATCGACGTCCTCGTCGGTCGCGGGGACGGAGACGACCGGCCCCGCGCCCACGATCGCCTCCCAGACGCCCCGGTTGGCGAGCCAGATCCGGATGAGGCGCCGGAGCATCTCGTCCTGGCACTCGCGTGCCTCGGCGGCGTTTCGCACGGGCTCCCGACGGAAGGTGTATCCCGACCGAGGCCCGAGGTGGTGGATGTGCCACGGCAAGCCGACCCGGTCCACCGCGGTCCGCATCCCCTCGGCGAGGCGCGCGCCGAGGCGTTGGGTGTTGGCGTAGGCCTCGGGCGTCAGGATTTCGAGCATGGTCGCCCGCGCCGCGGCCATGGACAGAGCGTTGCCGAACAGGGTGCCCCCCGTGGCGATGAGATCGAACCGCTCGCCGTCGGGACCCTTCCTCTGTTCGAGGACGCCGGCGATGGCGTCGGTCATTCCCCAGGCCCCAAAGGGGACGCCCCCGGCGATGGACTTCCCCGAAGTGACGATGTCGGGGCCGAGGCCCCACATCCGGGTGAGGCCGCCGGGCCCGACGACCTGGGTATGGGTCTCGTCGATGGCCAGGAGCGTCCCACTCTCCCGCGTGAGCTGACGCAGCGTCTCGTGGAAGCCGTGCTCGGGAAGGATCAGGCCGAAGTTGTTGGTCAGGGCCGGCTCGGTGAGGACCAGCGCGACGTCGCGGCCTTGGAGCGCGGCACCCAGCGCACTCGGGTCGTTGAACGGAACGATCGCGGTCTGGGCGGTCACCCCCTGGGGAAGCCCTCGCTCCTCGGGAACCAGGCGCCCGGCCCCGTCGAGCTCCACGAGCGCCTGGTCGAAATGCCCGTGGTACTTGCCGTCGAACAACAAGACCTTGTCGCGGCCGGTCACGACCCTCGCCACGCGGATCGCCTCGGTGTTGGCCTGGGAAGCCGAGAGCGTGTACTGCCACTTCGGCAGGCCGTAGCGGCGTGCCAGCTCCTCCGAGACGACGATGGCGTCCTCGTTCGGCAGAAGGAACTGGTTGCCTCGGGCCATGCGGTCGGCGACCGCCCGAGCCAGCGGCTCCGGAGCGTACCCGCAGAACATCGACAGGTCGGCGATGTTGAAGTCGCTGTACGTGTGGCCGTCGACGTCGGTGAAACGCGCTCCTCGCCCGTCCGCCACCCAGAGGGGCGGATGGTGGTAGCTCCCCACCTGCCACGCCATGGGCACGCCGTTCGGCATCACGCGCCGGCCTCGTGCGTGAAGCTCGAGGGATCGAGGATTGGCGTCGCGGAACCGGGCGTCCTCGCGGTTCTTCAGCTCGCGAACGAGCCGGTGGTCCACCGTGGGAGGAGCGGTTTGAGGCATTGGTAGATCCTTCTATCCTTTCCCTTGCGGGTTGCAAAGGCGTGGGACAGCAAGACCCCCGTTCAAACCGTGCGTGCGGATTTCCCGCACACGGCTTTCCGGTGGCCTCTCGGGCCGGAGCATTAGGCGGTCTCCTGTTGCCAGAAGGGCTGCTCCGGGTAACGGACGGTTCCGCGCAGGCGGTGAAGGCCGAGGTTATGGAAGTAGTCCCGGGTCCAGCGGTCGATTTCTCCGGCGCGCAGGTGCCGACCCTGGCGCTTGATGCGCAGGGCGCGGAGCCTCCGCCACACGTAGGTGTCGAGCTGGATGAAACGGCGCGCGGCGTTCCCGGTGCGGAAGTAGTTGCCCCAGCCCCGCAGCACGGGGTTTAGATCGGCGACGACATCGCGGACGTCCGCGTGGCACCTCGATCTCGGAGTGAGCTCCTTCACGCGTTGCCGTACGCGCTGCATCGAGCGCTGCGACGGCCAGCGCTGCAGAAAATAGAGACGCTTGCGCGTCTGCTCCCACAGCTTGCCGCTCAGACGCTTGTGCAGGTGGCAGCCGAGGAAGTCGAAGCCCTCCTTGCCATCGAAAAGCTCGACCCGCCTCGTCTTGTCCGGGTGAAGCTCGAGACCGAGACGCCCCAGGATGACCCTGATGCGCTCCTCGGCCCGCTCGCACTCCCTCGCGGTGCCGCACATCACCACGAAGTCGTCCGCGTAGCGCACCAGCGTCCCGAGGGGAGCACTGTGGCGCGTCCACAAAACGTCGAGCACGTGCAGGTAGATGTTCGAGAGCAAGGGTGAGATCACCCCACCCTGCGGCGTGCCCGCCACCGTCGCACTGACGGTGCCCTCTTCCATCACTCCTGCCTCGAGCCACCGCCGCAGCAGCTTCAAGACCCGCCGGTCCGAGACGCGTCGTGCCACGAGCTTCAGCAGCTTCTCGTGGTCGATGCTTCCAAAGTAGTCACGTATGTCGGCGTCGAGCACGTGATGACCACCCTTGGCACCGAGCTTCCTCAGCGCCTCCAGCGCCATCAGCGCGCTCCGCTTCGGACGGAAGCCGTACGAGACAGGCAGAAAATCCGCCTCGAAGATCGGCTCCAGCACGAGCTTTGCCGCCATCTGTGCCACCCGGTCCCGTACCGTCGGAATCCCCAGCGGCCTCTTCTTCCCATCGGCCTTCGGTATGTACCGGCGTCGGACCACGCTCGGCCGGTATTCGCCTGTTCGCAGCTCGGTGGCGAGTCCTTCCAGGAAGCTCTCCACTCCGCTCTGCTCGACGTCACGGATCGACTGGCCGTCGATTCCCGCGGCGCCGCGGTTCCGACTCACTCGTTCCCACGCTTCCCGGAGGACGTCACCCCTCCAGACCTGGTCGTAAAGCGCGTGAAAACGGCGTCCCGGAGCCCGCTTGGCCCCGGCCCACAGCCGACGTTGCAGTTCTCGCACTTTCTCGCGCGGCTCTACGCCGCCGGGGTCGTTAGGTCCGGTCTCGCCGGCCATTCCCTCGCGCTTACCTGCTCCGTCGACACGACCACCCCAGGGGTCCTTCCCTAAAGCCGCGTTGTTCTTCGCGGCCATCATCGGTACTACGACCCCCTCGGACTCCCGCTGCGCGACGCTCGATTTCGCCTTCGGCTTATGCGAGGCGCCTTGCCTTGACTCAGGCTGCGCAGACGGGCCTCTCGTGTTCCGCTCCACTCCTTGCACACGTGCTGCGCCCCCTACCCCGCCAAGGCCAACGGCCCGCTTCGGATCTCGGACCGCCGGTGTTGCCTTCGCCGTGACATGAGCGGCTCGGCCCCCGGTTTGTTCATCTGTCGAGGCTGCAGGCTTCACTTCATGTTGCGGCCCGCGTGCTTGCTCCCCGCTGCGCGGCTTCCGCCGCCTCGCGGGCTCTTGACGCCCCGCTCGGACGGCAGGGTCTCCACCCACCGCCTGGGGCCTGCTACCCGGCGCTCCGACGCCTACCGGGACCGGTCTTGCACCGGCTGGAGTGGCGCAGCGAGCAGCAGTCGCACCGGTCTTTGACGTACCCGATGCCCCTGCCGCGTCACGACGCACCATGGGCGCGAGTCTACCCCCATCGCCGTCGTCACGCGGCGGGCGGCCCAGTCTCCGAAAGCGTGAGGGTCGTCACACGCGCGGCCCCTCCATGCAACCCCGGGAGCCGTCGTCGGTCCAATCTCCTTGTACGGCCTTTTCTGGAGGAGGTTGGAGATGAAGAAGTTCCTGGGAGCGGTGGCCCTCGGCGTCCTGGCGCTGACCCTCGCGTCCTCGCCGGCTCAAGCCGGTGCGCGTGTGTACGTCCGCGTCGGTCCCCCGGCTCCCCTCGCAGAAGTGCGCGTCGTGGCGCCATCACCGCACCATGTCTGGGTCGCCGGCTACCATCGCTGGGACGGCGCCGCCTACGCCTGGGTCCCGGGACGGTGGGATCTGCCGCCCGCCCATCGCACCGCGTGGGTGGCCGGACACTGGTCCCACCACGCGAGCAACGGCTGGTACTGGGTCGACGGTCACTGGCGTTAGGGCACCATCACCCGAACCCGACGGGCTCATCCGCGCCTCGCCGCGGCGTGTTAGTGTTGCCGCCGATGCGGCCATTTCGGCCTCGGAGGTGACCATGCCGGCGAGCCCGTTCACGAGACGCTCCTTCCTGACGACGGCGGCCACGGGAACGCTGGCCGCGGTGGCTCCACCATGGCTGCGCGATGCGGCGGCCAACCCCGCGACCGCGGCGATCCTCGATCACCTCGGCGTGGCCCTCTACACCGTACGGGACCAGATGAAATCGGACGCCGCCGGAACGCTCAAGGCGATCGCCGATCTCGGATACCGATATGCGGAGGACTGGCTCTTCCCCTCCCGCGGCCCGGCGGCGAAGGCCGCCGGCCTCAAACAGGTGAGCGCCTACGCCCCGACGTATCTCGTCACGGGGAACCGCGCCGCATGGGCGTCGTCGGGGCAGGACCTGCTCCCCGAGAGCTACGACTGGAGCAAGGCGATCGACGACGCGAAGACCCAGGGGCTCGAGTACCTCGTGGTCGTCTACCTCCAGAAGGCGGAGCGCGGCGGCGTGGACGTCTACCGCGACCTGGCGCGCCGCCTGGCCAAGGCGGGCGAGGCCACCCGCAAGGCCGGCATCGGCCTGGCGTACCACGCCCACGCGTTCGAGTACGAGGCCATCGGCGGTGTGCGCCCCATCGACGTCCTCCTGAAGGAGACGCCGAAGGATCTCCTGGGCCTCGAGCTCGATGCCTTCTGGGCCAGCATCGCGGGCGTGGATCCCACCAAGATGGTCGAGACGCATTCGGGACGCGTCCCACTCGTCCACCTGAAGGACCTGGCCAAGGGAACCCCCGTCCAGTACGACGAGACCAAGGTGCCCCACGAGGCGTTCAAGGAGATCGGGAACGGGAGCGTCGACTGGGCGCGCTTCCTTCCCGCGGCCAAGAAAGCGGGCGTCAAGTACTTCTACGTGGAGCAGGACTACTGCATCGGGAGCCCGCTCGACAGCCTCCGTCAAAGCCGCGAGGCGCTCAGCCGCCTCGCGTCCTAGCGGCGGGTCCAACGGCATCCCCGTAGCTCGCCGCCGGAGGCGCGCGACGCCACACGCCCCCGGCGAATTCGTCCGAGGGCTACTTCACCGGCGCCATCAGGTGCTGGTACGGCGTGCCCGCCCACATCACGTACGGCAGCGACGTGTCGGGATCCGGGCTCTTGGGGTATGCATCGTAGAAGCTCGCGTCGGCTCCGAGGATCATGATGTGCGGGCCCGTCTTGATCCAGTGATTCGTCGCGTCGGGCTTGGTCGCGTAGGGATCGGTATTGCTCGCGTCCGTCCCTCCGGCGAGCATGTACATGAAGCCGACCTTCCCCGCCGGTGGCGGCTGCTTGGCCATGTAGGCGTGGAACCACTCCATCGAGGCCTTGTCGGCGCACATGGGGTCGGGGCCCGGCGTGTCCGGGTTGTCCGCCATGCACGTGAACGCGTTCGTCCCCTTGCGCAGCGTCCGCATCGTACCCTTGGCGTCCATCGCGATGACGGTGGCGCCGGCGGCAATCTTGGCGGGAGCGGCCGTCATCGCGCTGGCGATCAACTCCGCGTCGGTAGGCGCCTTCGCCTGCTTCGTCTCTTCGGCACGCGACGTACCCGTCGACATCATTCCCAGACCTGCCATCAGCACGCTCGTCGCGAGATATCCTGCCTTCATTGAAAAGACCTCCTCAACGTGTTTGGCAAATGGAAACGGCAGGCGAATAGTGTGCGCCCCGAGGGGTGGCTCGCACAAGCAAGGGGCTCGCGAGGAGCGCGCCGCAAATGCGCGGCCTGCCGGTCCGTCAACACCTCCTGGGATCGGCAGGTCGCACACACGACCCGTCCTTGTGAACTTCTCTCAGCGCGGTCCCGTCACGGGAGTGGGTTCGTCTCCTGGACCGACTCCAGGTACTTCGTGAGCCAGCTCGCCTTCAGGATCGCCGCACTGTCGCCCGTCGGATACTCGTGGCTCAGGTGGCCGATCCAGACGGGCATCGTCCGATCACGGTTCTGACCGGTGGTGAAACCGGTGATGTGGGACCACACGTGCGCCGAATTGAAGGATCCGTCGCGCGCGGCGATCAGGGTGAGGTCCGGCGCCTTCCTGGTGCCGTTGATCCCAAGTCCCCTGCTGCTCACGGGGTTCCCGTATTCGTCGACCCCCAGGGCCCCGTGACATCCGGTGCAGTGGCGGTTGTAGAGGGCACGCCCCTCGGAGATGCTCCTCGCGTCTTCGGCCCATGCCGCCGAGGCGAGGAGGAGGACCACGCTTGCAAGAAACAACACTGCCTTCTTCATGGGACCTCCCTTCTCCACTGACGCGCCCACGCGGCGCGAGTGTCAATGAGTCAAAGGGACCAGGCAGTCTCCCTCGAAGGGAGGGCGAATGGCCTACGAATCCCCCGTTTCGGTCGCGGCTGCGCGTGAGCTGGCCCTGAAGACCAGGCGCACCGAGCCGACGCGTATGTCGTCGCCATCCTGGATCGGCTCCTCTCCATGGATGCGTCGGCCGCGGAGGAACGTGCCGTTCTTGCTGCCCAGGTCTTCGATCGATATCGCTGCCGGACCGACCCGAACGCGCACGTGTCTCCGCGAGACCCGTGGCCGATCCAGCACTACGTCGGCTTCGGAGCCGCGGCCGATCACGTGCTCTCCCTCGGTCAACGGGAACTCTTGGTCCTCCGTCAACAGCCGGCACGCGGCCTCCCCGGACGGCGCGGTGCCGCCGTCGGCCCCGTCCGCCGCGAACGCATAGCCGTACTTCCGCACCGTTCGAAGATGGCGCGGGTGCCGTGCGTCGTCACCAATCGCCGTCCGCACGTCGAAGGCCAGCGTCGTCAGGGTGACGTCGGAGACGAACGTCTTCGGCCATAGGCAGTCGCGTATCTCGGCCTTCGAGACCGCCTTCGGCCGTTTGCGCAACAGCAGCTCCAGGAGCTCGTAGGCCTTGGGCGTCAGGTCTAAGCGAGTCCCCGCCCGAAGCAGCTCGCGGGTGTCCGTGTCGAGGACGCAGTCGCCGAAAAGCACCTTCACGGGATGCCAACCGAAAAGCAACGGAGATCCAACCCTGCCCCAACCCCCGGGGGCCGCCGGCTGCCGAGCTTCTCCCCCAAGCGCGGGAGGAGACGATGCGGGAGATCGCGATGGTCGTCACGCTGGCCTTGGGCATGGCCACACCGACGTTCGCTGGGGACGGCTCCAACGTGCGCTTGCGCAGCAGGGCGATGCGTGAGCGTGCCGCACGATCGCTCGAGGGTGCCGCCGAGCGCATCGAGCGGCCCGCCTGCGCCGCCGTTCTCGACGAGTTCGGGGATGCCTCCGGCCGGAGGCTGCGCATCAGCCTCGAGACCGCAGGCGTTTCTCCCGGCGATTATCTCGGCCGCATCTTCTTCTACGACGGCCTCGATCGAGGCCACTGCCGCACTCCGGGCGTCCTGGCCGTCACCGAGCCCGGCAGCCGCGTTGTCCGCCTGTGCTCTCGGTTCTTCGAGCAGGCCGGCCACGACCCAGCGCTCGCCGAAGCCACGATCATTCACGAGGCGCTCCATACCCTGGGCTTGGGCGAGAATCCACCCTCGAGCCAGGAGATCACGGCGCGGGTGATCAAGGGCTGCCATAGGACATTGGTCATGCAGGCCCTCGGCGAGGTAGAGGTTGTGGAGCAAGGAGCGGTAGAGTACGCGTACGCCGTCCGTCCGGCGTTGGAACAACCCACGCCACGTCTGTCACTCCGGTGGGATCAACGGGCATGACTCCATCCAAAGGCGCCGTTCGCCCGTCGGGAGGTCTACCCGGTCGACCCGAGCGGGGAGGGTGATCGGTCGCTGCACGAACAACGAGCGGCCGTCCGCGCTAAAGCGCCGAGGCGCGTCGCCGTACTCGCCTCCAGGAATGCGCCGCGGGTCGCCCCCGCCGACAGGAAGGAGAACAGTTCCGAACGCAACTCCCCGGGCTGCGACCCACCGGCCGTCCGGCGCACGGCCACTGCCTGCCACTTATCCTCCGCCGATATGGCTATCGGCGGCTTATCGTTCAACTCCCACACGTACAGTCTTGTTCGGTTCCGTTCCTTGCCTGCGTTGACCACGGCCGTCTTGCCATCGGGGAACCAGTGAGCATCGAAGACGATCGAGAGCGCGGGGTGCCGAAGCTCGCGAGCTTCGCCTGGCCCGGTCGGAAGCAGGAGAAGGTGGGCAAGATCGCCCTTCGTAGGTCTGGCCAGGGCCCATCTACCGTCGGGCGAGAGTGACGTCGGCGAGCCCTCTCCCAGACGCACGGCAGGCGGGCCATCAGTGCGCTTCAAGTAGACTGCGCCGGCGCTCTCGGCGCTCACGTCCTCGAGGAGCAGCGTGCGGCCATCCGCCGAGAGGTCAGCCAGGCTGGACCAGTCGAGCGCCGACACGTCGCGCTCGCGGGTCTCGCCGGGCGGCAAGGCCATCGTGACGATTCGCTCCACGCCACGGCTCACGAGAGCGCGGCCCTGGGCATCGACGTCCAGCCCCCAGAAGGACCCAAGCACCCGCGCTACCAGCCGAACCCGTCCCGAAAGGTCGACCGCCTGCAGCGCAAGATCCTCCCCCGCACGCGAGGCCACGAACCAAAGTTCGTGCGTCCTTTCGCACCACCCGCCGCTCGTCATCTCCAGCCATCCCTGGAGAGCGCCCTGCGGCGTCGTTCCGGATCCACGATCGAGAAGCGTAAGGTCGGGTTCCAGGGCAGATGCTCGACGAGGGCGATGCTGCCCGCAGGGGAGCGCTCCCATCGACTCGCCGGCGGCTAGAAGAGGACTTTTCCGATAGGGTACTCCAAGCGCGATCGACCGTTCACGTAGCGGACGACGGCAAGGTCGCGGCCTCCAGATCCCACTCGGCGACCACGACCGGGCTGAGCAGTTCGCGGGGCACGCCTCCCGAAAGCGAGACCTGCGCCAGGGTACCAGGTTCCCCCGGGACAATGGCGCTACCGAGCCTGACGGCCATCTCGTCGTGTCGAGAAATCGAGAGCAGATGTCCCTGGATGCCGAGGGAACGCGCCTCATGGCTTCCGATTCGCATCGAGTAGAGTTCGTTCGGGCCGCCATTCCAGGCCGCGCTATAGACGACCGTCTGCCCGTCCGGCGCGAAGCGCGCCGAGGAGATCGTCCCTCTCCGAAAGGTGAGCTGCGTATACGATGCGGGGACAGAAACCATCGGCCGCAAGCGGATGGCCATCGCTCCGGCCACGATGAGGAGCGCAGCCGCGATGAGCCAGCGCCCCCGCGGGCCTCGAAGCGCTGGGATCCCTTCCTCTCGCGGCGCCGCTAGTTCCTCCTCGATCTCGATGCGCACATCAGCAATGTCGTGAACACGCTTGGTCTGGTCCTTGTTCAAGCACCGATGCAGGAGGGTACGAACGAGTGACGGCGTCGGGCGGGCAGCGCCGTCCAGTCTGGTTCCCCCGTCAGCACCGAGACGATGGTGTCGGACGTCGTCGACCCTCCAAATGCGCGCCGACCCGTCAGCATCGCGTAGAGCACACAACCGAAGGCCCACACGTCCGTCCGTTTGTCGACGGCTTCTCCCCGCGCCTGCTCCGGACTCATGTAAGGCACAGTTCCGAGGATCACGCCTTCGCGTGTCGGAGAGCCGGTCTCGGTGTCCACGTGTGAGCCCGTGTCGGGGGCCGCGTTGTCGAGAGCCTTCGCCAGGCCGAAGTCGAGCAGCTTGACCTTCCCGCTCGGCGTCACCTTGATGTTCAAGGGCTTCAGGTCGCGATGAACGATTCCCTTCTCGTGGGCCGCCTCGAGCGCCTCCGCGATCTGTCGCGCGATCTCCAATGCTTCACGGAGAGGCAGAGCGCCACGGTCGATCCGGTGTGCGAGTGTCCGTCCCTCGACCAGCTCGAGGACCAGGAAGTGGACCCCGTCCACTTGCTCGAAACCGTAGATCGCCGCGATGCCGGGGTGGTTGAGGGCTGCCAGCACCCGCGCCTCGCGCTCGAAGCGGGCCACACGCTCGGGGCTCGCCGCGAAAGAGTCCGGTAGGACCTTGATCGCAACGCCGCGCCCGAGCCTGGTGTCCCGTGCGCGGTACACCTCGCCCATGCCTCCGGCGCCCAGAGGCTCGATCACTTCGAAAGGGCCCAGGCGTCGGCCGGCCTCAAGCGTCATCTTCGTCTCACTGCAGGCCCTCAGCGAGGTAGAGGTTCTGGAGCAAGGAGCGGTACGAGTACGCGTACGCCCGTCGATCCGGTGTGGGAATGACAAACTGTATGTTGGTCACCCCGGTTGGATCGACAGGCATGACCTCCTTCCAAAGGCGCCTCTCGCCCGTCTGGAGGTCTATTCGGTCGACGACCCGAGCCGGGAGGGTTGCCGCTCGCTCACGAAGAGCCCGCGGCCGTCCGCGCTAAAGCGCCGAGGCGCGTCGCCTTCCTCACGCCCAGGCACGCGGCGCGGGTCGCCCCCCCCAAGGGGAAGGAGAACGAGGCCGGATGTAGTCCCCTGCGCCGCCACCCACCGGCCGTCCGGCGACACGGTCGCTGCGCTCCACGCCTCCTCCACGGATATGGGCACTGGCGGCCTGTCATCCAACCCCCACACGTAGAGCCTCGATCGGCTCCTTTCCTTGCCTGCGGTGACCACGGCCGTCTTGCCATCAGGGGACCAGGTTGCATCGAAGACGGTCGAGAGCGCGGGGTGCCGAAGCTCGCGAGCTTCGCCTGGACCGGTCGGAAGCAGGAGAAGGCGGGCGAGGTCGCCTTTCGTGGGCACGGCCATGGCCCATTGCCCATCCGGAGAGAGTGACGTCGGCGCACCCTCTCCCAGGCGCACGGCAGGCGAGTGATCCGTCCGCTTCAAGTAGACCGCGCTGCCGCTCTCGGCGTTCTCCTCCTCGAGGAGCAACGTGCGGCCATCCGCAGAGAGGTCGACGACGGTGGACCAGTCCAGCGCCGACACGTCGCGCTCGCGGCTCTCGCCCGGCGGCAAGGCCATGGCAACAATTCGCTCGACACCCCGGCACACGAGGACGCGGCCCTGGGGATCGACGTCCAACGCCCAGAAGAGCCCGGGCACCCGGGCCACCAGCCGAACCCGTCCCGAGAGATCGACCGCCTGCAGCGCAAGGTCCCCCCCGGGGCGCGAGGCCGCGAACCAGAGCTCGTGCGTCCTCTCGCACCACCCGCCGCTCGCCATGTCCTGCCAACCTGCTGAGAGCGCCTTGCGGTGTCCTTGTAGGTCCACGACCGTGACGGCCCAAGGTCGCGTCTCGGCGGGCAGGAGTTCGAAAAGGGCAATGCTGCCCGAGGGGAGGAAGCGCATCGCGTAGACCAAGCCTGGGGGCTCGTAGAGGACCTTCCCGATCGGGTACTCCAAGCGTGCGCGACCGTTGACATGGCGGACGACGGCGAGGTCGCGGCCTTCGAGATCCCACTCCGCGACCACGACGTCTCTCAGCAGTTCGCGCGCCGCGCCCCCTGAAAGCGAGACCTGCGCCAGAGCACCAAGGCCCCACGGGACAATCCTGCCCCCGAGCTTGACGGCCATTTCGCCGGATCGAGAGATCGAGAGGAGATGCCCCTCGATGCCAAGGGAGCGCGACTCGCGGCCTCCGATCCGCATCGAGTAGAGCTGGCTCGGGCCCCCACCCCATGCCGCGGCGTAGACGACCGTCTGTCCATCCGGCGCGAACCGTGTCGAGGTGATGGAGCCGCGTTGGAACGTGAGCTGCGTGTAGGATGCCGGGACTGGAACCTTCGAAGGGAGGCGGAGGGCGATTGCTCCGACTGAGGCGAGCAGGAGGGCTGTGATCAGCCAGCGCCACGGTGCCGTTCGCGGCGAAGTCTGACCCTCTCGCGGCGCGACCAGCGCCTCCTCGATCTCGATTCGAGCGTCGCCGGCATCGTGGAGGCGGTGCGCCAGGTCCCGGGTGAGACAGCGGCGCAGCAGCGTTCGAATCGCACTGCCCGTGCTCTTGGGTAGTGCTGTCCAGTCCGGCTCACCCGTCAGCACCGAGACGATGGTGTCGGACGTCGTCGGACCCCCGAATGCGCGACGCCCGGTCAGCATCTCGAAAAGGACGCAGCCGAGAGCCCACACGTCTGTCCGCCTGTCGACAGCTTCCCCCCGTGCCTGCTCCGGGCTCATGTAGGGCGCCGTGCCCAGGATCATGCCTTCGCGAGTCGGAGAGCCTGTCTCGGTGTCCGCATGAGAGCCCGTGTCAGGCGTGGTAGCGTCGAGAGCCTTCGCAAGGCCGAAGTCGAGAAGCTTGACCTTGCCGCTCGGGGTCAGCTTGATGTTCAACGGCTTCAGATCGCGATGGACGATGCCCTTTCCGTGTGCCGCCTCGAGCGCTTCCGCGATCTGGCGTGCGATCTCGAGCGCCTCACGTGGGGGAAGCGCACCACGGTCGATCCTGTGCGCGAGTGTCCGTCCGTCGACCAGCTCGAGGACGAGGAAGTGGACATCGTCCGACTGCTCGAAGCCGTAGATCGCCGCGATGCCGGGGTGGTTGAGGGCTGCTAGCAGTCGCGCCTCACGCTCGAAGCGGGCCACCCGCTCAGCGCTCGCCGCAAGGGACTCCGGCAAGACCTTGATCGCAACGTCGCGCCCGAGTTTGCTGTCGCGCGCGCGGTACACCTCACCCATGCCCCCGGCCCCCAGAGGCTCGATGACTTCGAAGAGGCCCAGGCGACGGCCGGCTTCGAGGGTCATTGGCGAATGGGGCGATTCATCGGAGACCCTCAGCCAGGTAGAGACTGTGCAAGGCAGCGAAATACTCGTACGCGTAGCCCCTCCCGTCCGGCGTGGGAATCACGGATTCGATCCTCATGACGCCGGTCAGATCCGCGGGCGCGATCTCCCTCCATAGATGGCGTTCGCCTGTCCGGACGTCGATGCGGTCGACTCGCGGGGGCTGGACTTCGGTCCGCTCCACGAACAACCAGCGGCCGTCTGGACTCCACCGTCGGGGACCATCGCCCTCCTCTCGCCCCGGCAGTGGCCTCTCTTGCCCACCTTCGACCCCAACGAGCATGATGCCCCCGGAGGTCAGGCTCTTCGCGGCCACCCAGCGCCCGTCGGGCGAGACAAGAACGAAGGGGCCCCAATCCGCCTCCGATGAGATCGGGCGTGGCGCTCCCGATTCGAAGTCCCACGCGTAGAGCCGCGCCCGCCGCAGCTCCGGCCCCGCCGTCACGACAAGGCGCTTTCCGTCCGGACAGAACGCGCCGTTGAAGAGCGTCGGGAGATCCGGGTGGCGCAGCTCCCGAGCCTCGCCGGCCCCGGTGGGCAACAGGAGAAGATGGTCGAGCCGACCTGAGGCGGGCGTCGCTAACACCCAGCGGCCGTCCCGGGAAAGGGCAGCAGGCTCGCCTTCTCCCAGACGCACGCTGGGCGAGCCATCGGCCCGTTTCAGATACACTGCACCTCGGCCCGATTCGTCGCTCAGTTCCTGGAGAAGCAGCGTGCGACCATCGTCGGACAGGTCCGCCAGGTCGGAGAACTCTAGCGACGATACGTCGCGCTCGCGGGACTCGCCTGGCACCAGTGCCATCGTGGTCCTCCGTGCGGAGCCCCGATTGACGAGGACGCGGCCCTCGTCGTCGACATCTTCAAGATAGAAGTCCCCGAGCGCGCGTTCCACGAGTCGAACCTGGCCAGAGAGATCGACCGCGTGCAGAGCGAAGTCCTCCTTCCCTCGGGCGCCCGAGAACCAGATCTCCCGCGTCTTCTCGCACCATCCCCCGATGGACCACCATTGCTGCCAGCCATCGGAGAGCACTTTCCTGTGTCCTTGCTGGTCAACCATCGAGACAACGTAGGGCCGCGCCTCGGTGGGCATGCCTTCGAAGAGCGCAAGGCTGCCTGTCGGAAGAAACCGCATCGAACCGATGTGCCCCGCTGGTTCGTAGAGCAGCCTCCCGACGGGGTATTCGAGTCGCACGCGACCGTTTGTCCGACGCACAACCGCCAGATCACGGCCTTCCGGGTCCCACTCGGCGAGCGACACGTCTCGGAGCAACTCCCGCGGAGCGCCTCCGGAGAGCGACACACGCGCGAGCGTACCCCAGGCTAGCCCGCGCCCGTAGTTGCCAGGACCCGGTCCGAATGTGTTCCCGAGCTTGAGGGCCATCTCACCGTTGCGCGAGATCGAGAGCAGGCTCCCGTCGATGCCCAGCGGCCGCGACTCGTGGCTGCCGATCCTCGTCGAGAACAATTGACGCCGGCCGCCCTCCCAGGCGGCGGTGTAGACGACCGTTTGGCCGTCTGGCGCGAACCGCGCCGAGGGAATCCATCCGCGCCGGAACGTGAGCTGCGTGAACGAGGGAGGCACCGCGGTCTTCGGCAGCCAGTGAATGGCGACCATCGCACCGGCGACGAGTGCAGCTGCTGCGATGATCCACGGCCCGAGGGAGCCGCGACGCCCCGGGGTTACCTCTTGCGCGGGAGCCGTTACTGTCTGTTCTCGGGGCGCCGCCAAGACTTCCTCGATCTCGATTCGAGCGTCGCCGATGTCGTGGAGGCGGTGCGCCCGGTCGCGGGTCAGGCAGCGGCGCAGGAGCGTCCGAATGGTGACGCCCGTTCCGCCCGGGAGCGCCGTCCACTCCGGCTCTCCGGCCAGCACGGAGACGATGGTGTCCGACGTCGTCGCGCCTCCGAAGGCGCGACGCCCCGTCAGCATCTCGAAGAGCACGCAACCGAAGGCCCACACGTCCGTCCGCTTGTCGACGGCCTCCCCGCGTGCCTGCTCCGGGCTCATGTAGGGTGCCGTGCCGAGAATCACGCCCTCGCGCGTCGGAGAGCCAGTCTCGGTGGCTACCTGAGAGTTGGTGTGAGTCGCGCTGTCTAGGGCCTTCGCGAGCCCGAAGTCGAGCAGCTTGACCTTGCCGGCCGGCGTCAGCTTGACGTTCAAGGGCTTCAGGTCGCGGTGGACGATCCCTTTCTCGTGGGCCGCCTCGAGCGCCTCGGCTATCTGCCGCGCGATCTCCAACGCTTCACGTGGAGGCAGACCACCACGGTCGATCCGGTGGGCGAGTGTCCGCCCCTCGACCAGCTCGAGGACCAGATAGTGGACGCCATCCACTTGCTCGAAGCCGTAGATCGCCGCGATACCGGGGTGGTTGAGTGCCGCCAACACCCGCGCCTCGCGCTCGAAACGCGCCACGCGCTCGGCGCTCGCCGCAAACGATTCCGGTAGGACCTTGATCGCCACGTCGCGCCCAAGCTTCGTGTCCCGCGCGCGATACACCTCGCCCATGCCTCCGGCGCCCAGAGGCTCGATCACTTCGAAGAGGCCCAGGCGACGGCCGGCTTCGAGGGTCATGGGTGAACGGTGGAATTGTCACACGGGCGGGAGTCTGCCGCCACGACCTCTTGAACGGCCTGATGAAGGCGGCGATACTCCGCCACAACCAGCATGGCGACCCTTGACAGCATGGCGGCCAGAGGGCGCTCCGAGCACCGGTTCTTTGGGGGGATGGTCGTTCTCATCGCCGCTACCGCGCTCGTGGGCTTCGCGCGGTCCTACTACCTGCGCCCGCTGATCCCTCCGCCACCGCTCCTCGCCGTGCATCCCTTGACGCCCCTCATCCACGTGCATGGAGCGCTCTTCACGGGCTGGATTGCGCTGCTCTTCGCGCAGACTCGGCTCGTCGCCACCGGCCGCATCGATCTCCATCGCCGACTCGGCATCCTGGGGGCCGCGGTCGCGGCCTTGATGATCGTCGTCGGCACGCTGACGGCACTGCACGCAGTCGTCCGCGGCGTCGCCCCCGGGGGCGTCGATCCGCGACGTTTCCTGATCGTGCCCCTGGTCGCTTTGCTGATCTTCGGGATCTTGTTTGCCGCCGCCATCCGGGCGCGGCGAGCACCCCAGACCCACAAGCGCCTGGTCCTGTTGGCGACGATGGCGTTGCTGCCGCCGGCCCTGGCTCGCTGGGTGGTCACCTATCTCGGTTTCGGACCGCCCGTGGTGCTGGCACTCTCGGTGCTCTTCGTCGTCCCCCTGGTCGTATGGGACCTCCGGACCCTCGGGCGCCTCCACGCCGCGACCCTATGGGGAGGCCTGCTCGTCGTCGGCTCGATTCCGTTGCGCCTGGCGATCGGCCTGACAGACGGCTGGCTGGGCGTGGCCGACTGGCTCGTCGGGTTCGTGCGGTAGAAGCGGTCTACGCGCTGGGAGGTCGGTCGGGCGGGGGCGGCTCTCGGGTGGCGAGGGGGCGGGACGAGACGAACGAAGAGCGCACCGCGACGCTGGTGGGTCTCCGCTGCGGCCGGTGAGACTCCGCGACCTCGTCGAACGCCCGGTAGAAGCCGATGCGCTCCAGCTCGCCGGCCACCGGCTCCGTCAACTCCCGCACGTCGAGGTCCCGCGAGCAGTCCGAAGAATGCCCGGCATCGAGGATCAGCTCCCAGGCCCAGGCGGCCACCGCCGCGAGGGCGTCGTGGGGAACGCCGGTGGCGCTGCGGTCGCACCACACGGACCCGTCGGGTCGGATGTGGAAGCAGTGAAGGATTCGCCGGACCTGGAACGTGACCGCGAGGCTGCGTCGAAGGAGCCCCAGGGCCGCGGGACCGCCGATCTGGGTCTCGAGCTGGTCGCAGATCGAGTTCATCGCACGGCAGAGGGCCGAGGCGTCCACGGAACGCTCCTGGCTCCCCCACAGGACCCGCCGCGGCGCCGATTCGGCGACGAGATCCTCCACCAGGCCGACGGCCTGGTGATGCTGCAGGTCGATCTGGCGGCGCACGAGGGTGCGATCCTCGATTCGGTCGAGGGGATGCTCCCAGGCGGTCTCGATGCGGGCGATCGGTTGGTCGCCGCGCTTCACGTCCGTAACCACGGCGAACGCCGGCAGGCTCTTCACGTCCGTCCGGATGTGGACCCTCTTCCCTCGCACGTCGATCGTCGACGAGCGCCCCTCCGGCAGGGCCTGTCCGGCACCCCCGCGGGATGCGACCACTCGGAGGGGCGCGGCTTCAGCGGCAGCCTGGGCCTCCTCGAGGAGCATGTCGAAGAAGTCATCGCTGGAGGCCTCGGGCAGCCGATCGCCGGCCTCCGATGCGCCTTGAGCCGCTATCGCATCCTCCGCGGGTGCGGCGCTCGGCACCACGTCCCAGACGACAGCCCCTTCCGGCACCGGAGTCTCGGCTTGCCGGCTCTCGGCCTCCGGGAGCGGCGTCACGCCCATGGCCGACGGACCTGCCACCGTTTCGCTGCCCGCAGCCAGGTGAAGGTCGGTCCGGATCCGTGCCACGAGCTGCGAGATCGGAAACGGCTTCACGAAGAAGGCCTTGGCTCCCGCGTCGAGGGCCGCCTGCTGGACGGCGTCCGTTCGCACCGCGGAAACGAAGACGAAGGGCACGTCCTTCAGGGCGTCAGAGCTCCTCACGGCCTGGAAGAAGAGCCGGCCATCCATGTCCGGCATCATGATGTCGCTGACGATCAGGTCCGGAGCGATGTCTTGGAGCCTCGCCAAGGCCTCGCGCCCGTCGGAGAACCCGAAGAACTCGAACTCGGGAGCGCGCAGCCGGTACTCGATGAGCTGGCGAACCTTCGCGTCGTCGTCGACGACAACGATGCGTTTGGGTGCGGGCATACTCATCCCTCCGTCGGCGCGGGAGGGGGGGGCGCACCAGGGATCATCGTGGCAGGCCCAGCCACGAGTGTCAAGACCAGTTTTTGGGGATCGCCCGGCTATTCGCCGCGCCAGTTGGCGTCGAGGGGCTTGCCCCGGTCGACGAGCGCCTGGTACAGGTTGAAACGAACGCTGTCGGCGCTGTTGGCGAGAACTTCGCTTTCCTGCAGCCCCAGATCTTCCCGGCACTCCAGGGAGAACTTCCAGCCCGCCTCGCCGGGGTAGAACCGCACCCGGTAGGACCCGTAGGTCGAGGCGAAGACCTCCCCCAGGATCTCGATCCACTCCATCTTGTCGGAGGGTGGCTCACCGTCCCACCTCACCATGACCATGCCCTAGGGTAACCGAAGTCGGGTCGGTCCGATCCAGCGGCGCGCCCCGCCGTGTTGAGGAACAGATACGGGACGTTGTCGTTTTGCCTCTTCCCGGCTTCCGGAGGCATCGGACGACCAGCGGCCAACTATCGGGATCGAAAATGGGTTACCGATCGGCGCCCCGCTGGCATCGGTCCTGCTGTATCGAGAAGCAAGATGGCAACAGCCTTCAGAGACGTGGTCGGGCAAAGCGAGCCAGCGCGCTGGGACCGCTTCATCCTCACCGCCGCTCTCGCCCTCGTGGCGGGACTCCTCTTGTCCGAGTGGATGAACGGCTCGGCGATCCGGACGCTGACCGACGACAACCCGCGCTTCGAGCGGACCGCCTCGCCCGACAGCCCGAGGTAGTCCGCCCCCGGCTCGTCGCCGATCGCCCTACTCCTCAGCGAGCGTCTGCGGGAATTCCGACCGCGAACCACGGTAGTAGGGATTCGACCTGTCCTCGGCGAGCACTCTGCCCATGGCTTCGGCCCATCGCGGTCGGTCTCCGGCGTACGCGTCGAGACCCGCCTGGTAGAACTCCATCAGGCGGCGCGCCTCGGTAGAGATTGCGGCGGTGAGCGGCTCCCCGGCGTTCGCGACCGGAGGTGCCGTCGTGCCCGCGGCCAGGACGCGCGGCAACACGCGGGAGAATTCACCGTCCCGGACCCAGGCGGCATACTCGATCCGAGGGCGGTCGTCGGTCGTCGCGGGTGCGTCCTGCGCATAGCGTTCCAGGCCGGCGCGATCCGTGACGTAGGTCGCGAGCAGCGCCGCCGGCGACGCGATACCCACCTCCCGGAGCGCTTGGGACACACCGGGGCGGCCGAAACGGGCGGCGATACGGGTCGCGTCGAGCTCGATCGGCTCGACCGATCCGACCAGTAGCGTCTCGTGAAGCTCGGTCGTCCACAGGGTTCCATGCGGGAAGACATCCAGGAAGCTCCGAACGAGCGATCGCGTGTCCTCGTCATTCTGGGTCGGCAGCGGCAGCCATTGGGCCAGGAGGCCGTTCGCGTTCAGACGCCGTCGGGCGAGGGCGTAGAAGTCGCCCGAGTAGAGGTTCACGACACCGGCAGCGGAGGGGGGCGGCGGCTCGAGGGCAATGAGGTCGTAACGATTGGCGGAGCGCAGAAGCTCGCGGCGCCTCAGGAACGCCCCCAGCCCCTTGGTCCCGACGAAATAAATGGGGCCGGCGATCTTCGCCGGCTCAGTCGGGTCCTCCCACTTGAGCCCCTTCCTCGCGACCTCGAGGAACTGCTTGTTGTTGGTGGAGGTCGGCCGCCGTCACACCCTTCGGCAATTCCTGCCCCACGACGGGCGCAGCCAAGAGGCCGGCGAGCGCGATGCTGCTCCGGATCCTCATTTGCGATCCCCTCCAAGTGTCCGTAATCATCAACTCACCACCGTTGAGCCGCGTAGAGCGGCGAGCAGGCGCCCGGTCATCTCCGCGACGTTCTGTTTCGTCGGATCCGCGAGCACCGTCATCAGCTCAAACCCGCCGTCCACACGGAGGACCCACCAAACGCTGGTGCGCGAGCAGACGACGGTGATCCTCCACTCGTCGGGAAGCCCGACAAGAATCGAACGCAAGCCCTGTTCGATCTCGCCCTTGGCCGGGTGATCATGCGCGATCTCACTATCGACGATGGTGCGATTCGTGAGGTTCGCGGGGCTGCTCACTCGAGCCATCGAAGAAGGTGGAGAACCGAGCCACCCTCTTGGAGCGCCTCCCGGACGTCGGAGAGAGTGAGGAGTTCAGGATGACCGTGCGGCGCGAGTTCCACGATCCCTTCGTTCTGCAGACGGCGCAGCCCTTCGTCAAAGGCTTCCCGACTGACACTCCCACCGAGGAAGCGGCGTAGATCCCGGATCTTCGCGCTCCGCGGTCCGAAGCCGTGCTTCTGCGAGAATGCCGTAGCCTTGCGCAGGGCCTGCTCGAACTCGGCCGGGGACAGACCCTGGCTCCGGCTGCCTGCGTCAACGGTCGGCTGCGGGTCGTCCATCAGAGCTCCTTCGCCTTGCTCGCGGGGGCGATCGTGGGCAGAGAGGCCCGCGTGGCGCGAGCTGCCAGGATGCGCTCGGGAAGCGCTGCGCGTCCGTCGGGCGTCAGGCGGGCGTCGCGCTTCCCCATCGCCACCAGCAACCCGTTGAGGATCGCTTGTGGACGGGGCGGGCAACCGGGGATGTAGACATCGACGGGCACGACGCGGTCGACTCCGCCCACGGCCGCGTACGTGGCCTCACCGAAGAGGCCCCCGCTGCAGCCGCAGGCCCCCACCGCCACGACCACACGCGGCTCGGGTGTGGCTTCGTAGGTCCTGCGAAGAGCGATCTCCATGTTCCTCGTGACCGGACCGGTCACGAGGAGGAGATCGGCGTGCCGGGGGCTCGCCACGAAGTGGATCCCGAAGCGCTCCAGGTCGAACACCGGGTTGGTCGTGGCGCTGATCTCCAGCTCGCACCCGTTGCAGGACCCCGCGTCGATCTGCCGAACATGGAGCGAGCGCCCGAGACGTCCCCGGATGCGTGCGCGCAGGCGGGCCGCTGATGCGCCGGGCCCGGGACCGGGTTGGGCGTCGAGTTGGCTGAGAGTCGCGCGACCAGCCCCGTCGACATCGAAGAGGGCTGTGTGTGTGAGCTGGTCCCGCGTGTAGGCTGCGACTTCGAAATCGCGTCCGGCGGACACCGCCTGCTCCGGGCAAGCCGTGACGCACTCCCGGCATTGGATACAGGCGCCGTAGGACAGGGACAACTTCCGGCGATCCGGGCGTGGCACGGACACCTGGATCGCCCCGGTGGGGCAGGCGCTGGCGCACTCGTCGCAGGCGGTGCACTTTGCGAAGTCGATCACGGGGAGACCGAACGGCGGTCGGGCGGTCAAAGGCTCTCGCTCGGTAAGGATCCCGGTCTTCAGGCTCTTGGCGATGATGCGGAACATGCGTCAGCTCCCTCCGTTCAGCGGTCGTTCCCCGAGTACGAAAGGTTGAAACTCTTGTTGATGACGGGAAAGTCCGGCACGATGTTGCCCGGCACGGCCCGGACGATCGCCGGCCAGTTCTTGGAGCTGGGATCGGTGACCTTCACTCTGTCGAGCCGGCCCTGCGCATCGGTGCGCACCCAGTGCAGGCACTCCCCTCGCCAGCCTTCGGCCCAGCCCAGTGCTGAAGATGCGGCGGGCAGCACCTCGGGCAGGGGGGTGAGGACGTGTCCCTCGGGCAGGCCTTCCAGCACCTGGCGCAGAATCGAGAGGGATTGTTCTACCTCGCGCGCCCGCACCAGGAGGCGGGCTCGAACATCCCCTCCCTTTTCGACGGGTATGGCGAAGCGTAGGCCCGCGTAGGCGTCGTGGGGCTGGTCGCGCCTCAGGTCGAGGTCGAGGCCAGACGCCCGCGCCGCGATTCCCACTACCCCGAGTTCCCGAGCCACCTGCGTCTCGAGAATCCCCGTGCCGTCGATGCGGTCAGTGAAAGTGCCGGAATCGATCAGGAGGGTCACGAGGTCGTCGAACTCGCGCTGGAGCCGTTCCAGTTGCGACAGTAACTCCCTGCGGCGCCCGACGGTAAGATCGCACTTCACCCCGCCGAGCGCCACGGTGCCGCGCAGGAGGCGCGAGCCGAACAGGCGCTCCTGGATCCTGACGAGGCCCTCCCGGAGTGCCTGCGCCCGGCTCGCGGGCACGGTGAAGGCCACGTCGGTCGCGATGGCTCCGATGTCCGCGACGTGGTTGTAGACTCGCTCGAGCTCGAGGAGGACGACGCGCAGGTGCCGTGCCCGCGGCGGAGGCTCGACGCCCGCGATGCGCTCGATCGCGTGGGCGTACGCGAGGGCGTGACCCACCGCCGTGTCTCCGGAGATTGACTCGGCCAGAAACAGGCCGTGGCGCCAAGGCAGTCGCTCGAAGCGCTTCTCGGTGCCCTTGTGCACGTAGAACAGGCGCAGTTGGAGATAGAGAATCGGCTCGCCCGCCACACCGAACCGGAAGTGGCCGGGCTCGATGATGCCCGCGTGAACCGGCCCCACCGGGAGGTGGAAGACGCCCTCGCCCGTCACCGGCCGATACGCCCGGAACTGCCCTCCCGCGCGCGGCACGGCCCGGCGATCGTCAAAGTCCTTGCGCAGCGCCCAGGCGCCCTCGGGCCAGTCGTCGTGCAGGGCGACCCGATTTTGGTTCGGGTGTCCCTCGGGCATCAGGCCGAAATAGTCCATGACTTCCCGCTCGAACCAGTTGGCGACCGGGTGTTTCGCGGCGATCGAGGGAAAGCGCGGAGCGTTAGCCGGGACCGGCGACCACACGCGCACGAACCCCGGAGGCTCGGCCGAGGCCCACTGGTGATGGACGGCAAAGCCCTGCCCGGGCCCTCGTCCGTACCGAAGAGAGAGGAGAGGCGGAGACCAGCCGCAGCCGCGCGGTCGGCGGTAGCCAGGAGCCCGGCAAGGTCGACCTGGGCGACGAACTCGGCGGGCCTCACCTCGGCGAGAGAGTCGAGCCCGAGCTGTCTCGCGCAACACGTCTCGCTGCGGCCGTCACTGTCCGCCCTCCACAACGCGCACGGCCGCGTGGATCAGGTCCAGCAGGCCGGGCGGCAGATAGAAGGCCGAGACCACCGCCAGGATCGCGGCGACAATCGTGGTGGCCGAGCCCGCATCGAACCGCTCGGCGTCGGCCACGCGCGCCGGGGCGGCGGGCTGCTCCCCCAGCACCAGGCGCCCGACCTGGTAGAAGAAGCCGCAGAACAGCAGTACCAGGCAGGCCAGGAAGACACCCATGGCAACGGTGTGCGGCCCCGCGAACCCGGTCTTGAGAATGGTCATCTCGCTGAAGAAGAGGCCAAAGGGCGGCGACCCGGTCATGATCACCGCCGCGAGCACGAAGAGCGCGCTCGCGACGGGAGTCCGTCCAAGCGTCCCCGGCCCGATCTCGTCGAAGTCCGACGAGGCGTGGAGCTGCGCGATCGTCCCCGCCGAGAAGAACGCGAGCGGCTTCGCGAGCGTGTGGTACGTCATGTGGAGCAGCGCGCCGAAGGTCGCGACCTCCGCGCCCAGCCCCACGCCAACCGCCATGATCCCCACGTGCTCGATGCTCGAGTAGGCGAGGAGCCGCTTCAGGTTCCACTGGATGAGGATGAACGGCGTGGCGACGCCCACCGACAGCAGCCCCAGCGCCAGCAGAAGCCCGCCCGAGAACTCGGGGCCGAAGGCGGCCCTCGCGATGGTATGGATGCGTAGAAGGCAGTACAGAGCGCCGTTGAGCATTCCCACGGCCATGAGGACGCCCGCGGGCGACGGCGCCTCGCGGTACGCGTCCGGCTTCCACGTGTGCATGGGTGCCAGACCCGCCTTGGTGCCGTAGCCGACGATGGCGAAGACCACGCCGAGCTTCAGCGTCAAGGGATGGAGCTGGCTCGCCGCGGCGACGAGACGAGTCCAGTTGAGGCCGGCCATGCCCTCGCCAAGGGTCCCCCGCCCGGACGCGAAGAGCAGCACGGTGCCGAGGAGCGCGAAGGCCAGGCCGAGGCTCCCCAGGACGAGGAATTTCCAGGCGGCCTCCAGCGACGTGTCGCGGTTGTGGAACGCAATCAGGAAGACCGACGCGAGTGTGGTGATCTCCACCGCGATCCACAGGATCCCGAGGTTGTTCGAGACCGAGACGAGCAGCATCGCAAAGACGTAGAGCGGGACGAGGGCATCGAACTCCCGTCGGCGCCAGGGCGTCACGAACCCGCGGGCCTCGTTGCGCCTCAGGTACCCGACGCTGTAGGCCCCGGAAATTAGTCCCACGAAGGCCGAGAGGACGAGGACGAGTGCCGAGAGCCCGTCGACGCGCAGCGCTTCGTCGAAGGCCGTCGGCGGCGCTCCCGCGAGGAACTGCCTCGCGGTGCCCATGGAGAGGACGAAGCGTCACGGCAAGGCCGACGACGAGGTTGGCCTCCTTGAGCCAGCGCGGCAGGGGCAAGACGCCCAGGAGCGCGGTCAGCAGCGGGATGGTCAGCGTCCAGAGAAGAAGATTCACGATGCCTAACCCTTGAGCTTCGAAAGGCGGCTCACGTCCATCGACTCGAACCGGTCGGCGATGCGGTGGACGAGGACGCCGAGGACCAGGACGGCCACGATGACGTCGAAGGAGATCCCCAGCTCGACGATCAGAGGCATCCCCGTGGTGGCGCCGAGGGCGACCAGGAAGACGGCGTTCTCGATCGTGAGCAGGGCCAGGATCTGGGTCACGGCCTTGCGCCGCGTCACCATCAGGAAGAGACCCATGAGCAGCATCGACAGGGAGACGCCGATGACGTGGTGCGCGGCGCCTTCTCCGGCCATCGGCGAGGCCCGTGCTGACGCGGTAGCCGACGACGGTGAGGCCCAGGCAGATGAGCAGCGACGCGGGAACGTTGAGGATCGGCTCGATCTCGCGGTGGATCCCGATGCGATCGATGACGCGCATGAGGAACCACGGGATCAAGACAGCCTTGAGGCCGATCGTGAGCGCCGCGCCGACGAAGAGGTGCGGGCGATGGTCCGCGAGGCCCATCACGACGGCGACCCCTCCCAGCAGCATGGACTGGAGTGCGTAGAGGCGGATGGCGGTGAAGAGCGCCCTCTGCCCGACCATGAGGTACGCGGTGACCAGCATCCCGGCGGCAAGGAGGATCACGAGGTCTTGGCTCATCCTTGGCTCCTCACAAGAAACGGATGGCCAGGGCCAGAAAGGCCAGACCGAGGGAGGCGGCCATCAGCTCGGGCACGCGGAAGAGGCGGAGCTTCGCGTTGGTGACTTCGACCAGCGTCACGACCACGGCCAGGAGGAAGACCTTGGCCAGGTAGAGGCCGAGGGCGATCGCGAGCGCCCCCGGGCCCGGCTCCAGGGCGAGGCCGAGAGGGAGGAAGAGGTTGACGAGCAGGGTCATGAAGAGCAGCTCCTTCAAGGCGGACGCCCACTCGACGAGGGCGAGGTCGACGCCGGAGTACTCGAGGACCATGGCCTCGTGGATCATGGTCAGCTCGAGGTGCGTCGCGGGGTTGTCGACCGGGACGCGGCCCGCCTCGGCGATGAGGACGATGAAGAGGGCCGCGGCGGCGAGCAGGTCGCTCGGGTGGGCCGAGAGCCCCCGCTGGGCGGTCGTGCGCACGAGGTCTCCCAGGTTCAGCGAGCCTCCCCACAGGGCGACCGTGAAGAGGCCCAGCATCAGCGCGGGTTCGGCCAGGGCGGCCACGGTCATCTCCCGGCTGGAGCCCATGCCTCCGAACGGGCTACCCGTGTCGAGAGCCGCCGCGGCCAGCGCGAATCGACCCAGGGCCAAGAGCCCCACCAGCACCAGGATCCCGCCCGCCTCCCCGAGCGGCGCGCCCGCCATCACGACCGGGACGAGGGCGGTCGCCGCGACGGCGGTCGCGAAGTAGACCCGCGGGCCGGCCACGAAGACCCAGCACGAGACGTCGGAGCGGACCGGCTCCTTTTGGAGGAGCTTTGCGAGGTCGTAGTAGCCCTGGCGGAGCGGTGGGCCCTGACGGTTCTGGAAGGCCGCCTTCATCTTGTTGATGACACCGCGAAGGAGCGGGGCAAGCGCCAGCAGAGCGGCGCCTTGGAGCAGGCCGAGGCAGAGAGACTCTAGGTTCACCGGCCACCTCCAAGCCAGAGCAGCAAGACGATTCCCAGGACCAGGACGTAAGCGAGGTAGGCGTGGAGGCTGCCGGCCTGGATCACCTTCATCCGCTCGGCCACTCCCATCACGCCCCGCGTCAGCGGCCCGTACAGGAACCGCTCGAACGTGGGCTCGATCTCCGACCGGTACTTCACCTCCCTCGGGAAGTGCGCTTCTCCCACCGTCTCCACTGCCCGCGTCGGCCGGTAGATCGCGCTGAAGATCATCATCAGGGGCTTCGAGAACGCCGTGGCCGTGTACTCCGTCCGCGCCGTCAGCTCACCGCCGCACCCCCATGTCGGCACTCGTCTCACCGCGTAGCCCGCCGCCAGCGACATCGCTCCCGCCAGTGCCAGCCCCACCAGCACCGCCCCCGCCACGAGAGGCGGCGCCAGGTGGTCGAAGTGTCCCGGTCCCGGCGCAATCGCGACCCAACTCCGCACCATCTCCGGCGCCGGACGCACCCCCGGCAACGAGCCCGCGACTCCCCGCAGGACCTCGAGCACCCATCCCGGGGCAAGCCCAAGCACGAAGCACATGAGCGCCAGGAAGGCCTGCGGCACGAGCATCAAACTCGGAGACTCGTGCGCCTTCTCCGCCCCCTCGCCCCGCGGCAACGCCAGAAACGTCATCCCAAACGCCTTCACGAAACACGCCGCCGCTAACGCACTTGTGAGCGCCAAAAGAGCACCCGCCACAGGAAAGATGAGCCGGCTGAGCGTGGTGGTAGCGGTGAAGCCCCGGAGCAGCGCCTGGAAGAGCAACCACTCGCTGACGAAACCGTTGAGGAGCGGCAGCCCCGAGATCGCCGCCGCCCCCACCAGGAAGAACAGTGCCGTCCACGGCATCCGCTTTGCGAGACCGCCCATCCCTTCGAGTTGCCTGGTGCCGCTGGCCATCACAACTCCTCCCGCGCCCAGGAACAGCAGCCCCTTGAAGAGCGCGTGGCTAAGGACGTGGAAGAGGCTTGCCGCGATTCCCAGCGCGGCCAGCTCGGGCCGGCCTGCCGAGAGCGCCATCATCCCCGCCCCCAATCCGAGCAGGATGATCCCGACGTTCTCGATGGTGCTGTACGCGAGCATTCGCTTGATGTCGTTCTGCGTCAGCGCGTAGAGCACCCCCAGGATCGCTGTGAGCGAGCCGACCGCAGCGAGCGCCATCCCCCAGTCCCAAACGGGAACGCCGAGGCCGAACGCGCACACCCGGAAGAGGCCGTATATCCCCGTCTTGATCAGGACCCCCGACATCAGAGCCGAGATGCTCGACGGCGCCGCGGGGTGCGCCTCGGGCAGCCACAGGTGCAGCGGCATCGCCCCCGCCTTGACGCCGAAACCGATGAAGAACAGGACGAATAGCCCGTCACGCAGCCGGCCCCCGGGAAGAAAGCCGGAGAGCACGTCTGAGAACGCGAGGGAACCCGAGAATGAGACCAGGGTGAAGAACCCCGCGGCGAGGCACCCCGTCCCGACGTGAGACATGACGAGGTAGATGAATGCGGCCCGGCGGCTGTCGCGTCTTTCGTGCTCCGTCGCGACCAGAGCCGCTGACGCGAGCGACATCACCTCCCATGCGAACAGGAAGCCGATGACGCCGTCCGCGACGAAGACAGCTTCGATCGCACCGAGAAGCACGTTGAAGCCCACGCCCAAGAACGCCGAGCGGCGGTCGAGGGGCTCATGGCCCAGATAGGCCACGCTGTAGACGGCGATTGGCAGCGCAAGGAGGGCAAGGACGAGCAGGAACCAGGCGGATAGAGGCGTGACCTCGTAGCCGAAGGACAGGCCGGAGGCGGTGTGGCTGAACAGTGCACCCTGGAGCGGCGCTCCTCCAGACAGGACCGCGAGGGCCGCCGCGCCCGTGAGCGCCGACGCAGCCACGGAGCCGGACAAGGCCATTGGCCGACACCAGCGGGAGCGGCCGGCCAGAGCCAGCGACATAGCTATCGATCCCAGGCGCACGGCGAAAGCAAGAGGAAGGAAGTCCGCCACGAGCACCGGCCAGTGGGTCACGTCAGCCCCTCCACCACAGGAGGAGCACGAGGCTCAGGACGAGAGCAATCACGTAAGCGAGGTAGGCGTGGAGGCTGCCGGCCTGGATCACCTTCATCCGCTCGGCCACTCCCATCACGCCCCGCGTCAGCGGCCCGTACAGGAACCGCTCGAACGTGGGCTCGATCTCCGACCGGTACTTCACCTCCCTCGGGAAGTGCGCTTCTCCCACCGTCTCCACTGCCCGCGTCGGCCGGTAGATCGCGCTGAAGATCATCATCAGGGGCTTCGAGAACGCCGTGGCCGTGTACTCCGTCCGCGCCGTCAGCTCACCGCCGCACCCCCATGTCGGCACTCGTCTCACCGCGTAGCCCGCCGCCAGCGACATCGCTCCCGCCAGTGCCAGCCCCACCAGCACCGCCCCCGCCACGAGAGGCGGCGCCAGGTGGTCGAAGTGTCCCGGTCCCGGCGCAATCGCGACCCAACTCCGCACCATCTCCGGCGCCGGACGCACCCCCGGCAACGAGCCCGCGACTCCCCGCAGGACCTCGAGCACCCATCCCGGGGCAAGCCCAAGCACGAAGCACATGAGCGCCAGGAAGGCCTGCGGCACGAGCATCAAACTCGGAGACTCGTGCGCCTTCTCCGCCCCCTCGCCCCGCGGCAACGCCAGAAACGTCATCCCAAACGCCTTCACGAAACACGCCGCCGCTAACGCACTTGTGAGCGCTAAAAGAGCACCCGCCACAGGAAACAGGAAGCGCACGAGGGCTTCCGGGGAGAGAAGGAACCCGAATAGAAAGGCTTGGAAGAGCAACCACTCGCTGACGAAGCCGTTGAGGAGCGGCAGGCCTGAGATCGCCGCCGCGCCCACCAGGAAGAACAGCGCCGTCCAGGGCATCCGCTTCGCAAGGCCGCCCATCTCTTCGATGTGGCGCGTGCCTGTCGCGACCACGACGCCACCGGCACCCAAGAACAGCAGCCCCTTGAAGAGGGCGTGGTTCAGGACGTGGAAGAGGCTCGCCGCGACCCCCACGGCGGCCAGCTCGGGCCGGCCTGCCGAGACCGCCATCATCCCCGCCCCCAATCCGAGCAGGATGATCCCGACGTTCTCGATGCTGTGGTACGCGAGCAGGCGCTTGAGGTCGTGCTGCATGAGCGCGTAGAGCACGCCGAGAATCGCGGACGCGCCGCCGAAGGCAACGACGAGGACACCCCAGACCAGGGGCGGCTCGCCGAGGCCAAAAGCGCACACCCGGAACAAGCCGTAGATTCCCGTCTTGATGACGATCCCGGACATCAACGCCGAGATGCTCGTCGGCGCGGCGGGGTGCGCCTCGGGGAGCCATACGTGCAGGGGGATCATCCCGGCCTTGACCCCGAAGCCGGCCAGGAAGAGCAGAAAGACGAAGTCCCGCGCGCGCCCGGGCGGGAGGACGGTACCCGCGAGGATGTGCTCGAAACTCATTGAGGATGCGGCCCGAGAGAGGACGAGGAACCCGGAGATCAGGCAGCCAGTGGCGACGTGAGACATCGCCAGGTACAGGAAAGCGGCGCGCCGCGCCTCGCGCCGCTCGTGCTCGGTCGTGACCAGAGCCGCGGTCGCGAGCGTCATCAGCTCCCACGCGAACAGGAAGACGATGACGCCATTGGCTGCGAACACCACCTCGACCGCACCCACCAGGACGCTGAAGCCCACACTCACGAACACGGAGCGTCGGTCGAGTGTCCCGTGGCCCAGATAGGCCACGCTGTAGACGGCGATCGGGATGGCCAGGAGAGCGAGCACCAGCAGGAACCACGCTGAAAGCCGGTCGATGGCGAAGCCAAGTGAAAAGCCCGAAGCCGCGTGTTGGAGCCACTCGCCGTGAATACCCTGGCCCGTCGTGAGCACGTGGACGGCGAGCATGCCGGTGACGAGGGACGCGAGGCACGAACCCCCCAGGGCGGCCCGCCGGCTCAAACCGGGCCGACCGGCGAAGGCCAGCGCGAGGGCGATGCTCCCGAGCCGCAGCGCCACGGCGGCCGGGAGCCAGGCTGCCGCTTCGGGTGCCTCCGTCATTGGTCGACCCTCGGGACCGGGCGGAGCGTCGACGGCATGAGATCGCGCTCTATCCAGCCGCGGTCGTAGAGCAGCCGGACGCAGCCGGAGCAGGGCACGACGAGCAGGCTCTCCTCCACGAGCCGTCGGCTCGCGTCCGGAAGCGTCTCGCCGCAGCCCGGGCACCGACCGTCGTGCAGCGCAACCAGCGCTGGCTGCTGACCCTTCTGGATGGCCGCTTGATAGCGCTCTCTGAGCGGCGCCGAAGCGCGGGCGAGTGCCACTCCTCGTTCCTCCGCGAGCCCGACGGCCCTCCGCCGGAGGTCGGAGGCCATTGCGAGAACGTCGATCTCTTCCCGCCTCAATGCCTCCGCGAGCTCGGCATGCATGCCCTGGTTGCTGAGCCGGCGAAGGCGCCGCTTCGCCAGGACCTCCCCGCTCTCCTGCGTGGGCCCCGGAGACCGGTCGCCCTCGACCAGCTCCGCAAGCGCAGCCAGGTCCGACCGCAGGCGCTCGAGAGGTTCCAGAAGCTCAGCCAAGGACTGGTGGAGGCGGTCCATTTGGGCGTCGAGGCCGGCCAGTCGGAGGAGAGCAACCGCGTCGTCCCGTACACCAGGTTGCGTCAGGGGAGGCGCCGTCGACGGATGAGCCGCGGGCTCCGCGGGGCGAACTGGCGCCGATGCCGCAGGGTCCCCCTTCACAGTCACTCGATCTGCCCCCTCCGGTGGAGGAGCCGCTCGCAGCGGGCCGGTTCCAATCCGTCTCCCCCTAGCACGACTCCTCCGTCACGAGGATCCACGCCCTCGTCCACCGCGTTGGGCCCGAGGAAGTTGGGGGCCGGCGGAACGCGTCCTTCAGCCGCCGCGCCATCCCGTGCCTCTTCTGTCGGCCAGGATTCGGGATGAAGGCCAGCCACCGGAACCCGTCCGGCGATACGATCTCGACGCAGATCGCGTCCAACGGCGCGATGCGAGCTCTCCATCGGCAGTCCAACCCCGAGAGCGCCTCGCGGACCGCGGCCTCGATGGCGTCGCGGCCCGGCCGTCCGCGGGGCACCTCGTTGGCGACGCCCCGGCGCTGACCACCGGCGCCGGTCACGCCCTTCTTCTTGGGAAGGACCCGCGTCGGGTGCCAGCGGATCCCCATCCGGGGCGTCGAGGGGGCTCCGTTCTCTCCTTGCGCCGGGCCGGTCTCGGACCGCCGCCTGCGTGAGGGTCGGGAGCTTCGCTCGCGCAAAGCGGAGCTCATCAGGGCCGCCTCTCGGCGGACGCCAGGGTGGTCCGCCCCGACGACTTGTCGTCGGCAACTTGGGAGTCTTCAGAGACGAACTCCCGGACGTACAGCATTCGCTGGCAATGCGGACAAGTGTGGACGGCGGGTGAGCAGCGCGTCTTGGACTCGACCATGGTCGGGAGGCGCAAGTGGCAACCCGAGCAACTCCCACGGGCGAGGGCGACGACTACCGGTGTGCGGCCGGCCTGGAGCAGCAGTTCGTAGCGGTCGAGGAGGCGCCGCGGCAGGTGGCTGGCCGCAGCATCCCGGTTTCGGCGGCTTGTCTCCGTGGTGGGTGCACCCGCGCTCTGGTCCAGCTCGGCAAGCTGTAGAAGAGCGCGCAGCTGCTTTGCCGTCGCTTCGATCTTCATTTCGGGGTCCTTCTCGTCGAGTCGTCGGGCGCCGGGTGGGCGATCTCGCCTCCTGCCGGGAGGACATTCCAGGGGGCGTCACCAGGGCCATCGGCTGCGTCCCCGGGCACGTTCGGCTTCGCGGCGATTGGCCGGAGCCGGGAGTGCCGGCTACGCGCAACCCGCACTTCTTCGGCCAGATCCTCAGGACGCGGCCCCACGTGAACGGGGACCGACATGGCCCAGCTCGCACCGTCCGGGGCGACCACGTCCAGGCGGAACCAGGTTCGGCCGTTGGCCGTGACGGACACATCCCACGGTCCCGGCAAGTCTCTTAGAGCAACGCGGAAGACCTCGTCCATTGCCGCCCGATAGCGATGGCCGGGAGACAGGCGGTTGTGCACGGTGATCTCTCCATGGGACTGAGGCGGATGCGGGACGACCAGGTATTCCTTCTTCATGGGCGGGACCCCGAGGCCAGCAGCGTCGCCCGGTCGATCGCGTGCCGCACCGTCTCGTTCGAGGCAGGCCACGAGAGGAACGCGGTTGCCCCGCTCTCGAAGGCACGTTTGAGATCGGGGTCGGTCGGCGTCTTGGTGACTACGACGACGGCCGTGCGGGGAGAAACCTCGCGGATGCGGCGAAGGAGGAGGAGATCGGTGGCCGCGAGGGGACCCGCGGCGAGGAGGACTGCCTGTACGACACCTCTGGCGAGCACGGTAAGGACGCCGTCAAGTCGTGCGACGCGGTCGGTGGCGTAGCCCTCGCTGGTGAGGAGCATCCCAACCTCAGGCTGCCAATCTTGGGCCTCGCCCACGAGCACGACGAGTTTCGAGCGCGGAGAGCTATCGAGAGCAGCCCGCCGCTTCTGGGCCTTCACTGGAATTCGGTAGTGCGAGAGGCGTGCCCGAGGACGTCGTTACCTCTATCTTGCTGATCCCACGGCGTTAAGGTGCCTTGAGCAACGGAAAGCCCTGGAGCTTCAAGAGGCTCGTACGTGCCGATTCAGCACTGTCCGCCCGGATTTGTGCGGCTGAAGTGCCGTTCTAGCACTTCAGGGTCCTCTCCAGGCCCTTGGGAGCGCCGAATCGGCGCGAGGCGTTAGGACCGGCGACGGCGCAAGCCGTAGCGGCGGATCTTGCTATGAAGGGTCCGCAGCCCGATACCGAGCACCTGGGCGCTCTCCTTGACCGTGGGATAGGAGTCGAGCGTCCGCTGAATCACCTGCCGCTCCACTCCGTCCAAACGGGAGCCGACCGTGATCTGGATGACCCCGGCGACGACCTTGCGAACGCCCGCGGGCAGGTCTTCGATCTCGACCATCGGCTTCGAACCGATCAGGGCGGCGCTCTCCATGACGTTGCGCAGCTCCCGGACGTTGCCTGGCCACTCGTAACGCTCGAGGAGCGCCAGCGCTTCTGGGCTAAGCCGCTTCACAGGCAAGTTCGCGTTGCGCGTTACTTCGTCGAGAAATCGTTGGGCGAGCACGGGGATCGCCTCTCGGCGGGCGCGCAGGGGCGGTACCTCGAGGCTGATGACCTTGAGCCGGTAGTACAGGTCGGCGCGGAAGCGGCCTGCCGCGACGGACTCTTCCAAGCTGACGTTGGACGCGGCGACCACGCGGAGCTTGACCTTGATCTTGCGCGTACCGCCCACCCGCCGGAACTCGCGGCGCTCGATCGCGCGCAGCAGCTTGGCCTGGCAGCCAATGCCCATCTGGCTAACCTCGTCCAGGAATAGTGTCCCCCCATCGGCCGTCTCCATGACGCCGGGCTTGGGCCGGTCCGCGCTCGTGAAAGCACCCTTCTCGTGTCCGAACAGCTCGCTTTCGAGGATCTGGTCCGAAAGCGTCGCGCAGTTGATTGGAACGAAGGGTCCAGAGGGATGCGAGCCCAGCGTGTGCAGAGCGCGAGCGATCAGCTCTTTGCCTGTGCCGCTCTCCCCCAACACCAGCACCGTAGAGTCGTGCGGCGCCACGCGCTTCAGCGTTTCGAAAAGCTCCTGCATGGCTCGCGACTCGCCCACTAGGCCAAGCTTGGCCATCTCGGCACTGGCGACGGACGGCGGCGTGGAGACAGCGCCGGAGGCGCCGGCCCGCTCGACGGAACGATCGAGGGCAGCAAGCAGGTTGTCCAGTTGGATGGGCTTCGCCAAGAAATCCGAGGCCCCGCGCTTCATCGCCTCGACGGCGGAGTCGATCGTCCCGAAGCCAGTGACGACGATCGCGGGGAGCCCGGGAGCCTCCTTGAGCACCGCGTCGAGGACGGCGAGGCCGTCCATATCGGGAAGCTTCAGGTCCAGGATCAGCGCGTGGAGCGTCTCATGCCGCGCGACCGCCAGCGCGGCCCGGCCGTTGGCCGCCTGGTGAACAGTCTCGCCGCGTCTTTCGAGGACATAAGCGAGGCTGACGCGGCTCTCGGCGTGGTCCTCGACGAGCAGGATCGAACGCCCGCCGCCCACGGTCTACGACCCCACGGGCGCGGGGAAAAGCATCGTGACCGTGGTCCCCTCCCCCGCCGCGCTGGAGATCTCGAGGGAACCCCCGTGTTGCTCGGCGATGCGGCGCACCAGCGGGAGCCCCAGTCCCGTTCCCCCCTCTCGTGTCGTGAAGAAGGGCGTGAGGGCCTGCCCTCGAGTTTCAGGGCTCATGCCTTCGCCATCGTCGACGACGGCGACCACCAGACAGCTCTTGTCCCCTGCTGTTCTCACGATGACATGCCCGCCGGCCGTCGTGGCTTGAAGGGCATTCAGCACCAGGTTGAGAATGGCCTGTTTGAGCTGAAAGCCGTCGACCGATGCGAACGCGGGACCGCGAATATCGAGATCTAGGGCCACTCCCTTTTTCGAGCACTCCGGCGCGATGAAGCCCGCGAGGTCTGTGATCAGGGGTCGCACCGGCAGGCGTTCGACGTTCAAGCTCGGTGGGCGGGCGAACCTCAAGAACTCCGAGACGAAGTCATCAAGGCGCTTGATCTCCCCGGCAATGTTGCGGAGGACCTTGAACGCGTGCGCGTCGGGATCGGGCAGGGACTCCAACAGCTCCTGCTCCAAGATGCTGAGGTTGATTTGTACCGAGTTGAGTGGGTTGCGGACCTCGTGGGCGACGCCAGCGGCGAGGGTCTCGATGAGGCCGGGCGCTGGCGGGGGGTCGGCTTCCATTCTGCACCTGTATTATGGCCCACGCGGCGAATGCACTCGCGTGGCGCGTGCGTAAGAGCAGAACGGCTGCCTGGCGCTCTTGCCTCCTAATCTCGCGGACGGGTGGGTATACGGAATGGCTCGCTTCCAGTGAATTCGCGCGGCGAGGTAGGCCGCATCTTCGCCGGGATCGGGGCGCAGCTCGTCCTAGAGGCCGGGTCGAGCGCGAAATGACGGCAAAGTGGGATGTCGGCCGCGGACGCCCTTCCGGAGGAAGGCTCGCCATTACTCCGAGCGAGAAATCATCGCGTTCGTGAAGAGGGTGAAGGCCAAGGGGCCCTCACGGGCCCCATGGCGGGGCAACAGCGGCGCGGTCGCGGGTGAACGCCCCAGCAACGCCCCAAAGCAATAAGACCCTCGAAAGAGGAAATCCTTCGAGGGCCGTAAGTTCTTATGATTGAGTTGGTAGCGGGGGCAGGATTTGAACCTGCGACCTTTGGGTTATGAGCCCAACGAGCTACCTGGCTGCTCTACCCCGCGACAGATGACACCTCGGAATCTAACAGGGACACACCGTCCTGTCAATGGTGAGTCGAGGGCGGGTCTAACCGAAGACGACGCAAAGAGTTGTGCGGAGTCTGAACCTTTGGGGGCCCAACCGCGTCCAATCTGCTGAGGAGGGCAGCCCATGGCCAGCCCAGTCGTCGTCGCGGTCGAGATGGAGTGCCCGCTCTGCGGGCGAGCGATGCGCACGACGGGGCCGTTCGCCGACGGCGGCGGCGCCCACCTCGTCGCGCTGTTCAAGCACGGCGGAGGGGCCGAAGGGTTCCTTCTCTGCGCCGAGTGCGGGATGCTCGCCGACTTCCCGGCGGGGATCACGATGAACTGAGGGGCGGCGGCTACAATACCGGCATGCCGCTCCTCGGGCTGCGCCATATAGCCCTTCGCGTTCGAGATCCCCAGGCCAGCAAGCGGTTCTACGCCGAGTGCTTCGGCATGTCGGTGGTCTGGGAGCCGGACGCCGACAACGTCTACATGTCCTCGGGCGTCGACAACCTGGCGCTCCACCGCGACGCCGCCGTGACGCCGGGCGCTCTCGACCACATGGGCTTCATCGTCGAGTCGAGGGAGGACGTGGACGCATTGGCCGAGCGGTTCCGGGGCCGGGGGGTGTCCATCGCCGCCGAGCCCCGCGACCACCGCGACGGCAGCCGCTCCTTCTACTGCCTGGACCCCGACGGGCTGAAGATCCAGATCCTCTACGAGCCCACGCTATCGCACCAGCGCCTCGTCTGAGGCGCGTGCGGCCTGCGCTTGACGGGAAGCCGGGTGCAGGAGCACACTTCCGCCACAGTTTTCCGACGCTGGCGCCGGGTGCGCCAACGCTGTTCCTGCCCCTGGAGGTAAGACCGTATGGAGGACAACAAGCCCCTGGGTTCTTCGGAGCCTCCGGCTCCCGCGGAGCCCGCCACGCCGAGCTGGTCCGTCCCCGTCTACACGCCGCCGGCGCCCGCAGCGCCCGCCCCCGCCGCAGCCCCCGCCAAGAAGGCGGCCGCACCGAAGAAGAAGGCCGCCAAGCCCAAGAAGAAGGCCAAGAAGGCGGCGCGAAAGCCCGCCAAGAAGGCCAAGAAGGCGGCCAGGAAGAAGGTCGCGAAGAAGAAGGTGGCCAAGAGGAAGCCGGCTCGCAAGGCTGCCAAGAGGGCCAAGAAGCCTTCGAAGAAGGCAAGGAAAGCGGCCAAGAAAGCGAAGAAGGCCAAGAGGGCGTCGAAGCGGAAGAAGTAGCGGAAGCTCGCGCTCTCGAGAACGATTCGTAGCCCCGAAGGGGCGCACCGGCGTGCGCCCCTTTTGTCGTTTCCCGATCCCTAGGGAACGATCATCGTCTTCAGGCCGTCCCCTTGGGGCATCTGGCCGAGGATCTGGGGAAGCGCGTCGAGGGGCGCCTCCGCGCTGATCAGGCCGCTCAGGTCCACTCCCCCGCTCCCGAGCAGGCGCAGGGCCTCCCGGATGTCCTGGGGCGTGTGGTGGAACGTGGAGGTGATGGTCAGCTCCTCGTAGTGGATGCGCTGGGCGTCGATCCCGATGAGGGAATCGGCGGGACACCCGGCGAACAGGTTCACGAGACCCCCCTTGCGCACGGCGCGGATGGCCGCCTCCGACGTCTCCGGGGCGCCCGCGGCTTCGACCACCACGTGGGGTCCGCGCCCTTCGGGACTCTCCCGGCGGAGGAGGTCGGCGAGGTCGTCCCGCGGCCCGACGACGATCGTGTCGTCGGCGCCCATCTTCCGGGCCCGCTTCAGGCGGTCGGGCCGGCGCCCCACGGCGACGACGTGGGCTCCCCGCGCTCGCGCGAGGGCGATGAGCATGAGCCCGATCGGTCCCACTCCGATGACGGCGACCGTCTGACCGGAAGCGATGCGGCTCTCCTCGATCCCCCGCACGACGCAGGCCAGGGGCTCGGTGATCGCGGCCTCGCGGAAGCCGAGGCCCTCGGGCAGGCGCAGCAGGTTGCGCCGGGCCACCCGCGCCGGGATCCGGACGAACTCGGCGTAGGCGCCGTTCCAGAACATCAGGTCGTCGCAGAGGGTCTCGCGTCCCTTGACGCAGTACTCGCAGTCGCCGCAGGGGGCCGAGTTCGCGACGACGACCGCCGCGCCGGGCTCGATCCCGTGCGGTCCGGGCCCCACCTCCGCCACGATCCCCGAGACCTCGTGGCCGAAGAGCGCGGGCGGGACGATCATCCTGGCGTGGTATCCGCGGCGAAAGACCTTCCCGTCGGTGCCGCAGGTGAGGGCGGCGCGGGTCCGGATCAGCACGTCCCCGGCCTCGAGGCGCGGGACCGGGACCTCCTCGATGCGCACGTCCTCGCGACCGTGGAGAACGGCCGCCTTCATGGTGCGGCTCACGCGTTCATGTCCAGGACGACCTTCAGGACGCCGGGGGCGGGCTTGGAGGCCAGCTCGATCGCGCGCGGCGCCTCGGAGAGCGGCAGCCGGTGGGTGACCAGCTCCCGGACCCGGATCTCCCGCCCGAAGACGAGCTGCGCCGCGAGGTCCTGGACGTCGATGGACGAGCTGTAGGAGGTGAGGATGTCCTTCTCGGCGGGGCAGAGGACGCCCAGGTCCACCTCGGCGGTCTCGCCCGGAGACGTGGCCGAGAAGACCATCACGCGTCCCGCCGGCCGGGTCGCGTCCACGGCCTGGCGGAAGGCCGCGGGCCCGACGGCCGCGAGGATCGTCCGATCGGCTCCCCGCCCTTCCGTCATGCCCCGCACTTCCTTGACCACGTCTCCCAGGGCGTCGATGGGCGTGGCACCGCAGCGGCGGCTCATCTCGAGCCGGTCGGGCATCGTGTCGGAGGCGAGGACCTCGGCCCCCGCCCATCGGGCGAGCTGCGTCAGGAGCAGTCCGATGGGACCCTGGCCCACGACGAGCACCGTCTGCCCCTTCCGGATGTCGGCCTTCTTCACGGCCTTGAGGCAGGTGTTCACGGGCTCGACGAAGGCGGCCTCCTCGGCCAGCACGCCGTCGGGAATCGGGATCGCCCCGCGCTCGACGATCCAGTCCAGCGCCTTGACGAACTCCGCGTAGCCTCCCCCCGACGGCTCGAAGCCCGCGGTCGTGCCGTTCTTGTTGTAGAAGGCGCACTGGGCGTAGGCCTTCTCGCGGCAGTAGAAGCAGTCGCCGCAGGGTATGTGGTGGTGAAGGACGAGGCGGTCCCCCTCGCGATAGCGGGAGACGCCGGCGCCGACGGCGGCCACCGTGCCGGCGATCTCGTGGCCGAAGACCCGGGGCCCGGGGATGTGCCCCTTGTGGACCTTCTTGACGTCGGTCGGGCAGATGCCGCACACGTCCACGCGGACCAGGGCCTCTCCGGGCCCGGGGACGGGCGTCTCGATCTCCTCGACCCTGAGGTCGTTCTTGCCTCGATAAACCGCAGCGCGCATCGGCGAAGGAGCAGTTTATCGCGTTTGACGGCGGGTCGCCGAGTCCCTAGGATTGTCCAGGCCGCAATGCCCACACCCCAGGCGCTCGTCCTCGTCGTGGACGACGACCCTGCCTTCGGCGCGATGGTTTCCGAAGTCTTGTCGGAGAGGGGCTTCCGCACGGCCGTGTTCTCGGACCCCGAGGCCGCCGTCGCGGCTTCCGCGGACGGTCGGTTTGCCGCCGCGGTCGTGGACCTCGTGATGCCGCGGATGTCGGGGTTCGAGCTCGTCGCGCGCATCAGGGCCAAGAGCCCCGAGACCCAGTTCGTGATGTTGACGGGCCACGGCGACGCCGATGCCGACGTCACGGCGGAGGGCGCGAAGATCGGGATCCTGGACTACGTCCCGAAGCCAGCGATGCCGTTGCGCCTCCTCCTGGCGTCGGTCACCGCAGCGGTGGATCGGTGTCGCCTCACCCGCGCGAACATGGACCTGCTGCAGCAGCTCGCCGATTCCACCCATCTCCTGCGGGCGCTCCAGGAGATCGGCACGAGCCTCAGCGGCGAGGCCCATCTCGACCGCCTCCTCGCGCGCCTGGTGGAGGCGACGAAACAGCTGTGCGGCGCCGAGGGTGGACGGGCGATGCTGTTCCGCCGCACCGACGATCCCGAAGGCTTCGTCGTGGAGACGGCGGTCGGCGACGGCAGCTCCGCGACGCAGGGCGCGCGGCTCCGGTCGGGAGAAGGGCTGGCGACCTTGGCGGTGGATCGCGAGGAGGTCATCGACGTCCTCCAGCCCACGGGCCACCCGCGCTACTCCCACCGCTGCGACGAGCTGCCCACGAAGCGTCCGGCGTTCCTCGCGGCCCCGCTCCGCCACGGAGCGGTCTTCGGGGCCCTGATCGTGGGAGGGCGGGACGGCGGCTTCACGAGCGACCACGCCGAGATCATCCGGAGCCTGGGCCGCCAGGCCGCTGTGGCGATCGAAAACGCCCTCCAGCAGGAGCGGTCGGCGAACTTCGTCTCCCACGTCTCGGACATCCTCGTGGGGATCCTCGACAGCATGGACGTCTACTATCCCGGCCACTCGCGACGCGTGGCGGCGCTCTCCGACATGGTCAGCCGGCGCCTCGGCATGAGCGACGAGGAGCGGCGGCAGGTCCACATCGCCGGCCTCCTCCACGACATCGGCAAGATCCGCCTCGATCCGGGCTTGCTCCGGGACGAGGGGAAGATGACGCCCGAGCAGAGGGCCGAGGTCGAGCGGCATCCGACCCTCGGTGTGGAGATCCTGAAGCCCATCACCCTGTGGGAGCACATCCTCCCGATCATCCACGCCCACCACGAACGGTGGGACGGCAGGGGCTACCCACGGGGGATCGCGGGTGAGGAGATCCCGAGGGGTGCGCGGATCGTGGCTCTAGCCGAGGTCTTCGACGCCATCAGCCGCCCCGGGCCCCACGTGCCGAAGCGCAGCATCGACGAGGCGCTGGCGGAGATCTCCCGATGCGCCGGCACCCAGTTCGACCCGGAGCTGGCCCGGGTCTTCGTGGAAGAGTACCGGCTCCACGCCGACGATATTCGCGTCTAGCCGCCCAGGATGCTGCGGAGGACGAAGAGGATGTTTTCGCGGCGCTCGCGCAGGCGCCGGTAGAAGTACGGGATCCAGTGGGTGCCGTACGGGACGTAGATCCGCATGTTCTGCCCGGCCTTGACCAGCTCGTCCCAGCGCTTCGGCCGGAGCCCGTACAGCATCTGGAACTCGAAACGCGCGGCGGGGATCTTCTTGCTCCCTCGCGTAGGCCAGGACGTCCTGGACGAGGCTCTCGTCGTGGGTGGCGATCGCGGGGTAGTTCCCGCCGTCCAGGAGGAGGCGGGCGCAGCGCTTGAAGCTCCCGCGGATTTCCTCCATGTCCGTCCAGGCGATGGAGGCAGGCTCCTTGTAGGCGCCCTTGCAGAGCCGAACGCGGTCCTTCCGGGCGATGGCCTCCTTGACGTCGTCCTCGGTCCGATGGAGGTAGGCCTGGAGCACGATCCCCACGTTGTCGTAGCTCTTCCGGAGCTTGCGGAACACGTCGATCGTCCGCTGGGTGTGCTTCGAGCCCTCCATGTCGACGCGCACGAAGCCGTTGAGCCTGCGCGCCTCGTCCAGGATCCCCGACGTCAGCTCGAGGCAGAAGTCCTCGGCGATGTCGAGGCCCATCATCGAGAGCTTGATGGAGACGTTCCGCTCGATACCGTCGGGGATGGCGCGGAGGAGGGCCTTGTTGGCTTCGGCGCAGCGGCGGGCAGCGTCGCGGTCCAGCACGTCCTCGCCCAGCAGGTCGAAGGTGGCCCGTATGCCGCGGCCTTGGAGGCGCCGCCCCACCGCCACGGCGTCCTCGGCCGTCTCCCCGGCCACGAAGCGCCGCGCGAGAAAGGTGAGGGCCTTCACCGCCGCTTCGCCGGCCGCCGGCCCGCCTTCTCGTAGGTGGCTCGAACGACGGAGGAGATTCCGCCCCGCACGTTGAACTCCCCTTCGACGATCATGCTGCGAGGCGCCACGGCCGCGACGAGATCGTCGAGGATCACGTTGGTGACGTGCTCGTAGAAGATCCCCCGGTCCCGGTAGGCGACGAGGTAGAGCTTGAGGCTCTTCAGCTCGACGCAGAGCTTGTCGGGAACGTAGGTGATCCGGATCGTCGCGAAGTCGGGTTGTCCCGTCTTCGGGCAGAGGGCCGTGAACTCGGGGCAGGTGTGGACGATGGTGTAGTCGCGGCGCGGGTGGGTGTTGGGGAAGGTCTCGAGGGCGCGCATCCGACGCGATTGTAGCAGCTAGCGGCGGGGAGGCTCGAAGGCCTCCCTGGCCTTCTCCAGGTCCCGGGCGATGTCCGCGCGGAGCGACGCCGGCGAGACGACGCGGGCGTGTGGCAGGAAGCCCTTGATCCAGCTCCGGAGCTCCCATCCGGGGGCGACGCTCATCTTGAGGACGACGGAGCCGGCCGGCCCGTCGTGCGAGCGTCTGGCTCTCGTGCCAGACCCGCTCGCGGATGTAGCCCGCCATCTCCGCGTCGAAGACCAGCTCGACCGTCTCGGGCTTCCCCCCGGCGATGCCGAAGGCCCCGCGAGCGTACTCCGAGACGTTGAAGTCGGCGGGCATCTCGAAGGTCGTGTCCAGCACCTCGATGCGCTCGATGCGCTCCACCGCGAAGGTCCGCACCTCGCCGTACTCCTGCGGCGCGCGCGTAGAGGTAGAGGCCGCCGTGGTAGTAGACGACGCGGTAGGGGTCGAGGGTGTAGGACTTGGTCTTCCTGCTGTTGAACGAGAAGTAGGCGATGCGGACCTGCCGCTGGTGCAGGGTCGCGTCGATCAGGGCCGTGATGACGTCCTGCTTCTTCGAGTAGTCCTTCCAGGGATCGGGTCGGGCGGAGAAGAGGTCCTGGATCCGCGCGAGATAGGGAAGGCTCTTGGCGGGGAGGGCCTCGCGGATCTTGGCGAAGGCCGACTCCAGGTCCGCGGCGAAGGGCGCGCCCGCCCAGGAACGACATCAGGTTCTTGCCGAAGTAGAGGGCGGCCAGCTCCGCCAGGGTGAAGGTCTGGGTGAGGCGCTGCTTGTAGCCGTCGACGAGACGCCAGAGCTTCCGGCCGTCGGAGCGCTCGTCGTAGAGGGGGAAGCCCGGCTTCCTGGAGCGCCTCGATGTCGCGGCGGATCGTGCGCTCGGTGACGTCGTGCTCCTCGGCCAGGTCGGCCGTGGACGTGTAGCGGCCGGCTTCGATCCTCTTCAGGATCTTCCACTGCCGGATGACCTCGGCGTTCCTCATGCGGGCTCCTCCCGGTGGAACAGGAACCCCTGGCCCAGCTCGATCCCGAGGGACTGGAGCGTTTCCCGTTCGCCCTCGCGCTCGATCCCCTCGGCGATGACCCGCGCCCGCATCTTCTCCGCCAGCCCGCGGAGCGTCTCGAGCAGGCTCCGCTTGATGCTGCTCTTGTCGATGTCCCGCACGAGGCTCACGTCGAACTTCAGGAAGTCGGGCTCGATCGACGCGAGCGCCTGGAGAGAGGCGTGGCCCGCTCCCATGTCGTCGACGGCGACGCGGTAACCCCGCTCCTTGAGCTTGCGAAGGGCGCCCTGGAAGCCGTGGTGGCGGCCCACCGCCAGCCGCTCGGTGATCTCCACGACGACGTCCCGAGGCGTCATGCCGCTCCGACCCAGGAGGGCCTCCATGGCGCCGCTGAACCACTCGGGGTCCAGGACGGCGGGAGCCGATGCGTTCAGGAACAGCAGACCTCGCGTCTCGAGGCCCGGCGAGGTGCGGATCGCCACTCCCCGGCAGAGCCTCTCGAAGTCCACGAGGAGGTCGGTGGATTCCGCGAACGCGAACAGCTCCTCGACGGAGTCGAAGGACGTCGGCCGCACGACGCGGGTCAGTGCCTCGTGGCCGATCCCGCGGCGGTCGGCCAGCGTGACGATGGGATGGAAGACCGTCCGCACGCCTCCGTCGGCGATGAGGCGGGAGAGCTCCGCGTGGCGAGCGGCCTCGATCCCCTCCCGGGCTTTCAGGCTCATGAGAATGGCGTCGGACACCGCCTGCTGCACGCCGCGCTCCGAGCGGGCCATGGGGTGCTCGCTCACCTCGGCGTGACCCACGGCGAGCCGGATCGCGCGGAGGCCCGCCTCGGGAGGGGCGGCGCGGAGGGCCGCCTGCATCTCGCTCAGGATCCTGTCCCGGCGCGTCGCCGCGCCCGTCAAGCGCTGCTCGCCGCCGCCGAGGAAGATCAGGAAGCGGTCGGACCGAACGGTGTGGAGGCACGCGACGTCGTCGGGGTCGAGGACGCCCTTCTCGCGCAGCGCGCGGAGGATCGAGGCGAACGTCTTGAGGGCGTTGTCGTAGGCCGCCCAGCCGAGCTTGGTCTCGTGCCAGCCGGATCGTCCCAGGTCGACGTACAGGACCTCGAGGGCGCGCTGCGACTCGAGGAGGCGCCGGATGTCCTCCATGACCGCGGGGAGCGCCGGCAGCCCGGTGAGGGCGTCGAAGAGGTGGCCCTTGAAGCGGAGCCATTCCGTGCGCAGCCGGAAATAATCCGCGTCCGGCGCCGGCGACAACGATCCTTTCCCTTCCACGATGGGGAGAGTCTAGGGGAGCCTTCGCATGGATTCAATGCGCTATACTGCGGTCCTCTTCCCGGAGGACCGGATGGCGGAGCGTCCCCTGAGACTCGGCGACGTGCTCGACGACTACTGTCCGCGCTGCCGCCTGCTCCTCAACCACGACGTGGCGAGCCTCGTGCGACGGCGTCGTGGCCAAGGTCACGTGCCGCACCTGCTACAACACCCACGACTACCGGAACGCCCAGGTCCCGCCCAAGCGCTCCTCGCAAGAAGGCACGGACAAGAAGACGCTCATGGAGCAGGTGCTCGCCGGGATGCCCCGAGCCTCCCGCCCCGCCTCCGGCCCCCGAGGTCCCGGTTCGAAAGAAGCGCGATCTCTGGGCCGAGGTCGAGCGACTCCGGAAGAAGTAGGGCCCGTTGCGCGCCGTCGACGTCATCCAGCGGAAGCGCGACGGCCACGAGCTGAGCCGCCGAGGAGATCGGCGTTCTTCGTCGGCGGCTACGCGCGCGGGCGAGATCCCCGACTACCAGGCCTCGGCCTTCGCCATGGCCATCTTCTTCCGCGGCATGACCGCCGCCGAGACCGTGGCGCTCACCGAGGCCATGATGCGGACCGGCGAGGTGCTCGACCTGTCCGACCTGCCCGGACCGAAGGTCGACAAGCACTCGACGGGCGGGCGTCGGCGACAAGACGAGCCTCGTGCTCGCGCCCGCTCGCCGCGGCCTGCGGCGTCTACGTGCCGATGATCTCGGGCCGCGGCCTCGGCCACACCGGCGGGACCCTCGACAAGCTCGAGTCGATCCCGGGCTTCCGGGTCGGCCTCACCCTCGCCGAGTTCCGCGTCGGTGCTCGCGCAAGTGCGGCCTCGGCCTCATCGGCCAGACCGCCGGAGATCGCCCCCGCCGACCGCAAGCTCTACGCCCTGCGCGACGTCACCGCCACCGTCGAGAGCCTGCCCCTGATCGCGGCGTCGATCATGAGCAAGAAGATGGCCGAGGGGATCGACGCCCTGGTCCTCGACGTGAAGACGCGGCGACGGCGCCTTCATGCCCGCCTTCGCCGACGCGAAGGCCCTGGCCGAGACGATGGTCGCCATCGGCCGCGGCATGGGCAAGAAGGTCACCGCCCTCCTCACCGACATGGACCAGCCCCTCGGACGCGCCGCTGGGCAACGCCCTCGAGGTCGCCGAGTGCGTCGAGACCCTCAAGGGCCGCGGGCCCACCGACCTCGAGTCGCTCTCGGTCGAGCTCGCGGCCTGGATGGTCATTCCTCGGCGGGTCTTGCGGCCGACGCTCGACGCGGCCCGGAAGGGTGTCGCGAGGCCCTCCGGTCGGGGGCCGGCCTCCGGAAGTTCCAGGAGGTCATCGAGCTGCAGGGCGGCGATCCCCGAGTCTGCGACGACACCGCGCCGCCTCCCGCGCGCCCGCGAGACGGTGGACGTGCGCGCCGAGCGCGACGGGTACGTGTCGCGCGCATCGCCTGCCGCGCCGTCGGGCCACGCCACCATGCTGCTCGGCGCGGGGCGCGAGACCGTGACGAGCGCCATCGACCCCGCGGTCGGCGTCGTGTTCCACAAGAAGGTCGGCGACCCCGTCGGAAAGGGACGAGCCCTTGCTCACCGTGCACGCGAACGACCGAAGCCGCCTGGACGAGAGCCTGGGCTGTGCTGAGGAGAGCCGTCGAAATCTCCGAGACCCGCCCCGCGGCGCGTCCGTTGATCCACCAGATCCTTTCTTGAGCTAGGGGAAGAACCGGCATGGAACGCCTCACCTCGCTCCTCGGCCTGCTCGTCTTCCTGGGGATCGCCTATGGCCCTCTCCACGGACCGGCGGGCGATCCGCCTGCAGCACCGTGCTCTGGGGACTCGGGCTGCAGTTCGCCCTCGCCCTCTTCGTCCTGAAGACGCGGCGCGGGCCAGGCGCTCTTCTCCTGGCTCGGCGCCAAGATCACCCGCATCCTGAGCTTCTCCTACGTCGGCTCGGAGTTCGTCTTCGGGAAGATCGGGCGCGCACGGGCGGGCGGCGGCACCTTCGGCGTTCATCTTCGCGTTCCAGATCCTGCCCACGATCATCTTCGTGGCCGCGACCTTCGCGATCCTCTACCACCTCGGCGTGATGCAGGTCGATCGTGCAGGGCCTTCGCCGAAGGTCATGACGCGCCTCATGGGCGCGAGCGGGCGCCGAGAGCCTGAACGTCGCGGCGTCGATCTTCATGGGGCAGACGGAGGCCCCGCTCACCATCCGCCCCTTCCTCAACAAGATGACGCAGTCGGAGCTGATGTGCGTGATGACGGCGGGGATGGCACACGTGAGCGGCGGCATCATGGGCGCCTACATCGCCTTCGGCGTCGAGGCCAAGCACCTCCTGGCCGCGGTGATCATGACCGCCCCGGGCACGATCCTCTGGCCAAGATGTTCGTGCCGGAGACCGGAGCAGCCCGAGACGGCGGGCATCGGTCAAGCTCGAGGTCGAGAAGACCGACGCCAACGTCATCGGCGCCGCCGCGCGGGGAACGAGCGAGGGCCTGCACCTGGCGCTCAACGTCGCCGCGATGCTCATCTCCTTCCTCTCGCTCGTGGCGCTCGCTCAACGCCGCTGCTCGGCCACGCGGGCCGGACGTGGCTCCACGGCGCTGAGCCTCGAGACGATCCTGGGCTACGCCTTCACGCCCCTCGCCCTCGTCATGGGCGTTCCCTGGAAGGACGCCGTCGTCATCGGCGACCTGCTCGGCACGCGCATGGTCCTGAACGAGCTGATCGCGTACTCGCAGCTCGGCACCGATGCAAGGCGACGCCTCGACCCCCGGACCTTCACGATCGCCACCTACGCCCTCTGCGGCTTCGCCAACTTCAGCTCCATCGGCATCCAGATCGGCGGCATCGGCGCGCTCGGCCCCGAGCGGCGCGACGACCTCGCGCGGCTCGGCTTGCGCGCGCTCCTCGCCGGGCACCTTCGCCAACTTCATGACCGCCTGCATCGCGGGGGCGCTCCTGTGAGCCTGCTCGCCGGAGCTGGACGAGGCCGTCCGCCTCGTCCAGGCGCCGCACGCCGCTGCGGCCCACGATCGGCCTCGTCCTCGGCTCGGGGCTCGGCGCCTTCGCCAAGACGCCTCGACAAGGCCGTGACGATCCCCTACGGCGAGATCCCCCACTTCCCCGCCTCCACGGCCGTCGGCCACAAGGGCGAGCTGGTGATCGGGACGCTGCGCAGGGCGTTCCGGTGGCGGTGATGGCCGGCCGCGTCCACCTCTACGAGGGCTACACGCTCGCAGCAGGTCGTCTTCCCGGTGCGCGTGCTCGGCCGCATGGGCGTGAAGACCCTCGTCGTGACCAACGCGGCCGGCAGCGTCAACGTCGAACTTCAAGCCCGGCGAGCTGATGGTGATCGAGGACCACATCAACCTACCTCGGCGAACCCGCTCATCGGCCCCAACGAGGACGCGCTGGGCCTGCGCTTCTTCGACATGAGCGAGGCCTACGACCCGGCGCTGCGCGAGATCGCCGAGAAGGCCTGCTGCGACGGCCGGCGTCACGCGTGCCGCAAGGGCGTCTACATCGCCTTCGACGGGACCGTCGTACGAGACGCCGGCCGAGATCCGGATGGCGCGGACGCTGGGCGCCGACGCCGTCGGCATGTCCACCGTGCCCGAGGTCATCGCGGCGCGGCACATGGGGATGCGGGTGCTCGGGCCTCTCCTGCATCACCAACATGGCCGCCGGCGTGCTCGAAGCAGAAGCTCGACCATCGCGAGGTCCTGGACGTCGGCGAGCGCGTCAAGGCCGGCCTCCTCGACGTGCTGGCCCGGATCGTCCAGGAGGCCGCGAAGCCTGCCGATGACGCGAACCCTCGGCGGCTCAGGGATCTCGTCGGCCTCGCCCGGCAAGGCCCGCGACCGCGCCCACGCGCCCTACTCGAAGTTCAAGGTCGGCGCCGCGCTCCGGACCCGCACGGGCGAGATCGTCACCGGCTGCAACATCGAGAACGCGTCCTACGGCCTCACGCTGTGCGCCGAGCGGGTGGCCGTGTTCAAGGCGGTCTCGGAGGGACTGCCGCCGCTTCGACGCGATCGCGGTCGTCGCCGACTCCCGCCGCCTCGCCGCGCCCTGCGGCCCCTGCCGCCAGATCCTCTGGGAGTTCTGCGGCGACATCTTGGTCCACATGGAGACGCTCCGAGGCGCCCGGAAGACCATGCGTCTCCGCGAGCTGCTCCCCTTCCCCTTCGACGCCAAGAACCTCTAGGCGGCGGCTCTACAGCTCCCCGAAATGGATGAGGCGGATCCCGGCGGCCTGGAGGACCTGGCGCGCCTCGGGATCGGTGAGGATCTGGAGCTCACGAGCACGGGGATCGGCTTGGGTGCTCTGGCCGCGAATCTCGTCGTCGACGACGGCGGGATGGCACATGAGCTCCGTCGTGCCCAGCTCCAGGTCGCCGAAGATCCGGAGGAGGCCCTCCAGCCTGGTGCCCGCGTCGAAGAAGGAGTCGATGAACCGGTCGGTCGTGGGGATCCCCTCGCGCTTGAGACGCGTCTTCATCTCGAGGGAGACGCAGCGCACGGGAAGGCCCGTCTCCCACGCGAGGGTCAGGAGCGCCTCGAGGACGGCGGGGACGCGCTGGGCATGGTGATGCACGTCGATGTGGGTCGGAGCCCGGCTCAGGATCTCCCGGAAACGCCTGAGCTGTGCTCGTGACTCCGCGAGGACTTCGGGCGCCGACGCCCTTGCGAGCCCCTCGGGCTTCTCGGGAAGCTGGCCGGACGCGTCCACCAGGCTCGGGATCTGCCTGGGGGGAAGAACGGGCGGGCCGCCCGTGAGCGACAGATGCAGGCCGATCCCGAGACGCGGGCTCTCCGTGGCGATCCGCGCGGCTTCGAGGGCGCCCGGGTGCGCCACCATCAGCGTGGCGCTCGTGACGATTCCGCGCCGGTGGGCCTCGACGACCCCCTGATTGATGCCGGGCGTCCGGCCGAAGTCGTCGGCGTTGACGATCAGCCTCTTCGTGGCCGTCATGGCCTCAGCCGCCGTAGACGACGATGTCCCGGAGGTTCCGGTACCTCTCGTTGTAGTCCAGCCCGTAGCCGACGACGAAATGGTCCTCGATGGTGAAGCCGACGTAGTCGACCGGTGTCTCCACGAGCCGCCGGGACGGCTTCGAGAGGAGCGCGGCCACCTTGACGGATCGGGGACCTCGCGCTCTCAGGACCTTCAGCAGGTAGTTCAGGGTCAGGCCGGTGTCGACGATGTCCTCGACCACCAGGAGGTCGCGCCCCTCGAGCCCCTTGTCCAGGTCCTTCACGAGCTGGACCTCTCCGGACGTCTTCGTCGCGGCCCCGTAGGAGGAAACGGCGATGTAGTCGAGGGTCAGGGGGAGGTCGATGGCGCGGCCCAGGTCCGTCATGAAGGTGCAGGCCCCCTTGAGCACGGCCACGAGGTGGGGCTCCTTCCCGACGTAGTCACGGGCGATCTCGGCCCCCATCTCTCGGACGCGGCTCTGGATCGCGTCATGGGACAACAACACCTTCATCGCTCGGCCTCCTCGGGGAACGGGATTATACGTCGCTGGCGCCGGTCGAACACCCGGGGGACGGGGGCCGGGGGGCTCCTCTCGCCCCTGACCAATACCTTGAATGCCCTCCGGGGCCCCGGGAACGAGGAGGCCCGTTGGTCCCCATCCCCCTCAAAAAAGGGATCTTTTGCCCGGGCTCCCACGTCTCATCCCTGTGAGGCTCACGGTGCCCGGCTATAATCCCCGTTCGGTTCTAGGGCGTCCCGTCCAAGCCAAGCTGGAGGTTACTTTCGACATGATTCGACAGAAGCTGAGGGTCATTTCCCTGCTGACGGTCTTCCCCCTGGCCTCGTCGGGCCTCGTCCGGGCCCAGGACGCGCAGCAGGCGCCTCCGAAGGGCGACCGGCCGGTGCTCGAGCTGTCCATCGGCGATGCGGTCGAGCGGGCGCTCAAGAACAACACCGATCTGGCCGTCGAGAGATTCAACCCGGAAGGGAGCGCCGAGGACGTGCGCAGCGCCGAGGGTGCGTACGACCCGCTCCTCCAGGCGCAGGTCGGCAAGCGCTCCACCGACACACCGGCCCAGAACGCCTTCAGCGGCGGCGACACCGTCAACACGGCAACGTGGACGTGGAACTTCGGGATTGCGCAGCTCCTGAAGACCGGCGCCACCTGGAGCGCCGGTCTTCGACAATACGCAGCCAGAGCTCGACCAGCGTCTTCAGCTCCTACAACCCGTCCTTCGCCTCCAACCTGAACCTCAGCCTGACCCAGCCCCTGCTCGAAGAACCTGAGGATCGACTCGTCCCGCGTACCAGCTCAAGCGTCTCGAAGAACAACCGCGAGATCTCCGACGTGCAGTTCCGCCAGACGGTCATCAACACCGTCGCCAACGTGAAGAAGCTCTACTACGACGTGATCTTCAACATCGACAACCTCGCAGGCCGCGCAGAAGAGCCTCGACCCTCGCACAGAAGCTGCTGAACGAGAACCAGATCAAGGTCAAGGTCGGGACCCTGGCGCCCCTCGACGTGGTCGAGGCGGAGTCCGAGGTGGCGAGCCGCGACGTCGGGACGTGATCACCGCCGAGAACTCGCTCGTCGGAGGCCGAGGACACCCTGAAGCGCGCCATCTTCCCGAAGAACGACCCGGCGATGTGGGCCACCCACATCGTCCCGACCGATCGGCCGAGCGCCGAGCAGCGCGCGGTGGACGTCGAGGCCGCCGTCCGGAACGCGCTCGAGAAGCGAACGGACATCGTCGTCGCCCGCAAGAACCTCGAGAACAACGACCTCTCGCTCCGCCTCGCAAGAGACCGGCACCAGCCCCAGCTCGACCTCGTCGGCGACCTACGGCGGCGTCGGGCCAGGGCGGCACGCAGCTCATCCGCGACGGCTTCGGCGGACCCGTCGTCAGCACGGTCCCCGGCGGCTACGGCGACGCGCTCGAGCAACGTCTTCGGCCGCGACTACCCCACCTGGAGCCGTCGGCGTCAACATGTCCTACTCGATCCTCAACCGACAGGCGAAGGCCTCGCAGGCCAAGGCGCAGATCTCGAAGGACCAGGCCCTGGCGAGCCTGAACCGCCTCGAGCTCCAGATCGCCACCGAGGTCCGCATCGGCGGCGCGCAACGTGGAGACCAACTTCAAGAAGGTGCAGTCGACGCAGGCCGCGCGCGTGCCTGTCGGCGCAGCGCCTCGACGCCGAGGAGAAGAAGTTCGCGGCCGGCATGTCCACGAACTTCCTCGTGACCCAGGCCCAGCGCGACCTCGCACTGGCCGAGGTGAACGAGCTGCAGTCGATCGCCGACTACCGCAAGAGCATCATCGAGCTGCGATCGCGTCCAGGAGGCCGGTTCCGGCGCCGGCTCCGGAGGCCTTCTCTCGACACCGTCGTCGGGCATCGTCGGCCGCCTTGACGAGGGCCCTGGCCCAGATCAGCCAGAGCGGACAATAGGCCCCGGCCGGAGACACACCGGACGCGACCGCACGCGGGGGAGCCGCGAGGCCCCCTTTTCCGTTTTGCGGCTTTGCGACCGAGCCGCGGCATTCTTTGACGTCCGCGACTCAACGCCGGCGGCGTCCCGGCGATCTAAACTCGTGCTATGGGAAAGCGCTATCGGCGTCGCGATCGGCTTCGTGCTCTCGGCGGTCGTTGGGCGGCCTCCTGTTCCTGGGCCTGGGCTCCCGGGGCTCCCGGGCCGCCTACCACTCGGTGCCAGTCGACCGCGGCGACATCGAGGACGTCGTCGGCGCCACCGGGCATCCTCCAGGCCGTGACGACGGTCCAGGTGGGCTCCCAGGTCTCGGGCACCATCGCGAGCCTCGGCGCCGACTTCAACTCCGTGGTCAAGAAGGGCCAGGTCATCGCCCGGCTCGACCCGTCGCTCTTCCAGGCGCGGGTCGACCAGGCCGCCGGCCAACCTCGCGTCGGCCCAGGCCAACGTCGAGCGCTCGCAAGCAGCCATCGACGACGCGAAGCAGAAGTACGAGCGCGCCAGGGAGCTGGCGGCCCAGGGCCTGGTCACCCAGAGCGACCTCGACAGCGCCAAGGCCACCTACGACGGCGCCGTCGCCCAGAACGCAGGCCGACAAGGCCGCCGTCGAGCCAGGCCGAGTCGCCGCTCTGAACCAGGCCAAGCTCGACCTGACCACACCGATCATCCGGGCCCCCATCGACGGCGTCGTGCTGGCGCGGAACGTCGACGTGGGCCAGACGGTGGCGGCCTCGTTCCAGGCGCCGACCCTCTTCGTCATCGCGAACGACCTGACCCGGATGGAGGTGAACGCGTCGGTCGACGAGGCCGACATCGGCCGCGTCCGCACGGGCCAGGACGTGACGTTCCGGGTCGACGCCTTCCCGGACGAGACCTTCGCGGGGCGCGTCGAGCAGGTCCGCCTCCAGCCCGTGACCAACCAGAACGTCGTGACCTACAACACGATCATCAGCGTGGACAACGCCGTCCTGCGGCTCATGCCCGGGATGACGGCCACGGTCTCGATCGTGATCGCGCGCCAGGAAGGACGTCCTGCGCGTCCCGTCGGCCGCTCTGCGCTTCCGGCCCGAGGGCTTCGAGGACGCGCGCCCGGCGGCGGTGCGCCGGGACCCGGAGGCGAGGTCGCGCCGCGCGGGTCGCCAGGCCGGCCGAGCGCGGGCCCGGGACGCGGCGCGGTCGTCTTCCTGCTCGGGAGACGACGGCGCAGCCGCAGCCCGACGAGGGTGCGGCTGGGCCTCTCGGATGGACGGTACACGGAGGTCCTCGACGGGCTCGCCGAGGGCGCGCGGGTCATCACGGGAGCCGGGGCCGCACGCGCGGCCACGGCGCCGGAGCGGGCCTCGAGCAACCCGTTCCAGCCGGCGCGGCCCCAGCCCCGCGCGCGCTGAGAGCCGGCCATGTCACGCGATGCCGTCGTTCGGATCGAGGGGCTGAAGAAGTCCTACGTGGTCGGAGACGTCACCGTCCACGCCCTGCGGGGCGTCGACCTCTCGATCGAGAAAGGCGCCTTCCTGGCGCGTCGTGGGCACCTCGGGGAGCGGCAAGTCGACGCTCATGAACATCCTCGGCCTCCTCGACCAGCCCACGTCGGGGCACTACTGGCTCTCGGGCGAGGACGTCTCGGGCTTCGACAGGGACCGCCGCGCCGTCCTGCGCAACCGGACGATCGGCTTCGTCTTCCAGAACTTCAACCTGCTGCCCCGGACCTCGGCCCTCGAGAACGTCGAGCTGCCCCTCCTCTACAACGGCCGGTCGTCGACCGCCGCCGAGCGGCACGCGCGGGCCCGCGGCCCTCCTGGAGCTCGTCGGCCTCGGCGCCCGCCTCGACCACACGCCGACGCAGCTCTCGGGCGGCCAGCAGCAGCGGGTGGCCGATCGCGCGGGCCCTCGTGAACGAGCCCGAGCTGATCCTCGCCGACGAGCCCACCGGCAACCTCGACAGCCGCACCAGCGTCGAGATCATGGAGGTCCTGCAGCGGCTCAACCGCGAGAAGGGAATCACGGTCGTCCTGATCACCCACGACGCCGACATCGCCCAGTACGCGGAGCGGATCGTCGGCTTCCGCGACGGCCGCCTGGTGAGCGACGCGCCGGTGGCCGGCCGACGCGACGCGGCCCGGGAGATCCTGGCGCTGCCGCCGGTCGAGATCGAGGCCTGAGATGAAGCTCGCCAACATCGTGCGCATCGCACTCGTGGCGCTCCGCCGGAACAAGGTGCGCTCCGCCCTCACGGCCCTCGGCGTCATCATCGGCGTCGCGTCGGTCATCGCCATGATCGCCCTCTCCTCGGGCGCTCGCGCAGCCATCGACGCGCAGATCCAGGCCACGGGCACGAACGTCGTCTACGTCTCCGCGGGCAGCTTCGGGCGGACGGGCGCCGTGCGCCAGGGGATCGGCTCCGTCCAGACCCTGACCCTCGACGACGCCCAGGCCCTGCGGGACCAGGTCCCGACGATCGCGCATCTGACGCCCGTGGTGCGCGGGCGCGTGCAGGCCATCACCGGCAACGAGAACTGGGCCACGTCCATCGAAGGCGGAAACGAGGACTACGTCGCTGGTCCGCAACTGGCCCATCACCTCCGGCGAGAACCTCTCGGCGCGCGACGTCCTGACCGCCGACAAGGTCTGCCTCCTGGGGAGCATCGTGGTCCAGAACCTCTTCCCGGGCGAGGATCCGGTCGGCCAGGTGATCCGCATCAAGAACCTTCCCTTCCGCGTGGTTGGCGTCCTCGCCCCCAAGGGGCAGGGCCCGACCGGACAGGACCAGGACGACGTCATCGTCGCCCCCTACACGACGCTCCAGAAGAAGCTCCTGGGCGTCACCTACCTGACCCAGGTCGTCGTGTCCGCCACGAGCCCCGAGGACGTCGAGCCCACCGCGGTGGCGATGACGCGCGTCCTCCGCGAGCGCCACAAGATCCAGAACCCCGAGGACGACGACTTCACGGTCCGTACCGTCGAGGAGATGGCCCAGACCCGCGTGCAGCTCGCCCAGACCATGACCGGCCTGCTGATGAGCGTCGCCTCGGTGAGCCTCCTCGTCGGCGGGATCGGCATCATGAACATCATGCTCGTGTCGGTCACCGAGCGGACGAAGGAGATCGGCCTGCGGATGGCGGTGGGGGCCCGCACCCGCGACATCCTGGGCCAGTTCCTGACGGAGGCCGTGACCCTCTCGGCCTTCGGCGGCGTCGTGGGCATCGCCCTCGGCGTCGGCGTGTCGCGCGGCCTCACGGGCGTCCTCGGATGGCCAACGCTGGTCACGCCCTCGTCGGTAGTCATGGCCTTCGCGTTCGCGGCGGCGGTCGGCATCTTCTTCGGCTACTACCCCGCGCGGAAGGCCGCCGGCCTCGACCCGATCGACGCGCTCCGGTACGAGTAGGGTGCCCCGACCTTCCGTTCCGGCGCGGGGATTGACCTGGGGGTTCGTCGGGATCTCGGTGGCGGCGGGGCTCGCAGCCTTCCTCTCGGGGACGGCGGTCGAGTCGGCCGTCATCAGGGCCGTCCACGGCGACCGGCCGAGGCTGGAATGGATCAGCGACGTCATCGTCTCCGCCGGCGTCGTGGCCCTCACGTACCTCTGGCTCCACCTGCGCGAGTCCCGCACCCGCCTCCTCGCCCTGGAGCGCGAGCAGGTGGTCCTCGACGAGCAGTTGAGGCTCGCGGCCGAGATCCAGCGGAACCTCCTTCCCGGTGCGCCGCCTTCCGCCGACGGCCTGCGCTGGGCCGCGCGGATGGTCCCCGCGGGTCGCATCGGCGGGGATTTCTACGACTACGTGCAGGATCCCGACGGCACGGTCCTGTGCCTCGTGGCCGACGTGTCGGGCAAGGGGATTCCTGCCGCCCTCATCCTCTCGGCCCTCAAGGTCCTGTTCCGGTCCGTCGCGAGCCGGACGCGGGAGCCCGCGGCCATCGCGGAGCGCCTCTCCGCGGCCCTCCACGACGGGTACTCCGGGATGCCCTACGCGACGGCCCTCGTGGCTCGCTTCGACGGCGCCCGAGGGCGCGTGGCCTACGCGAACGCCGGTCACCCGCCGGGCTACGTACTGAGGGCCGGCCGTGCGATCGCGCTCGAGTCGGCGGGCTTCCCCCTCGGTCTCCTGCCCGACGCGACGTACAGCGACTCCGCCGTCGACCTGGAGCCTGGTGACGTCGTGACGATCATGACCGACGGCGTCACCGAGGCGCTGGAAACGGGCGCCGCCACGCTGGCCCAGGCGCTCGACGCCGCTCGCGATCTCGTGGCCCAGGGGGGCTCCCCGTCCGCGGCGTGCGACGCCCTGCTCCGTGCCGCCGGCGAGGGGGGCGGGCCGACCGGCGTCGAGGGCTGGCAGGACGATCGAACGGTGGTCGTGGCGGTCGTGGACCCGTCGGTCCGAGGGGGTATGATGGGCCTCCTCGATGAGCTCGCTCCTTCTCGTCGGCCTGCTGGCGATCCCCGCGGACACGGCGGTAGTCGGGATCCTCTCGGACCCGGTTTCGGTCCACCCGCACCTGGCGACGGACCTCGTCTCCGAGGCGATCGTCGCCAACGTCTGTGAGAACCTGGTCCGGTTCGGCGCCGCCAGCGGACACGCCCAGGCCGCCCTCGCGACGGCCTGGGCCACCCTCGACAACCGCACGTGGACCTTCACCCTCAGGGAAGGCGTCCAGTTCCACGACGGCGCCGCCCTGGACGCCGACGCCGTCGTGGCCAACGTCGAGGAGATCCGGAAGGAGCGCGGGTTCCCCGGCCGGGCCGAGCGGGTGGGACCCCTGGTCGTCGCCATCGTTCTCGAGAAGCCGAGCGCCGCGCTTCTCGCAACGCTCTCGCAGCCCGTGTTCTCGCTCCAGAGCCCGCGATCCCTGGGGCCGACGGCGACGCCCGTGGGAACGGGCCCCTTTCGCCTCTCGGCGTCGCGGCCCGGCCTCGTGCAGCTCGAGGCGAACGAGCATTATTGGGGCGGGGCGCCTCGGCTCCGCCACCTCGTCTTTCGGCGCCTCGCGAGCGAGGACGCCCTCGTGGAAGCTCTCCGAGCGGGGGACGTCGATCTCTCTTCGGCCCTGGGCCAGGACCGCATCGCGCGCCTGAAGGGCGACCCCGGCCTGACCCTCGACGCCACCACGGGCTTGAACGTGGCGTTCCTCTCGGTCAACAACGAGCGCCCCTTCCTCTCGGACCCTCGCGTGCGCCATGCCCTCGCGCGCGCCGTGGACCGCCCGGCGCTCGTCGACGGCATCCTGGGAGGGCACGGTGAGGCGGCCCGGAACCCGTTGCCGCCGTCCCTCTGGGGCTACGGCGCGCAAACCAAGGTGCTGGCCCTCGATCGACGAGCCGCCCACGCCTTGCTCGCGGAGGCCGGCCTGCCCGGCGGGTTCGACACCACGCTCATGGTCGTGGACTCCCCCCGGCCCTACATGCCGGCCCCACTGCGGCTGGCCGCTCGCCTGGCCGAAGACCTGGACAAGGTGGGCGTGCGGGCGCGCCTCCGAACGGTCGCGAGCTGGCCGGAGTACATCGACCACGCCACCCGCGGAGACTACGACCTCGCGGTGCTCGGCTGGCAGGCCGATACCACGGACCCCAACGACTTCCTCACGGCGCTCCTGGGCTCGGAGTCCATCGGTACGACCAACCGGAGCCGTTACCGCAGCGAGGTCATGGACGCCCTGCTGAAGCAAGGGCGGATGGCCGCCGACAGCCAGGGGCGCCTCAAGGCGTATCGGGAGGCCCAGGAGCTCTTCCAGAAGGAGATGCCGTGGGTTCCCCTCTATCATGTCTCGACCTTCACGGCCCACCGCGCGTTCCTGCGCGGCGTCGCCATCGGACCGACGGGGATCGTGAGGTACGACAAGGTGTGGAAGGCCGAATGAGACGCGCTCCCCTCGTCGCCGCCATCTTCTGCGCCGCGGGGCCCACGCTCCTCGCGGCCGACCTCCCGGCCAAGGAAGCCGTCCTGTGGGGTCAGCTCAAGACGCGCGTCGACGGCGTCCAAGCCTCCCTGAACGGCATCCTCGGCCTCTCGGTGAAGGACCTGAAGACCGGAGCGACGCTGGAGATCCGAGCCGCAGAAGCGTTCCCGACGGCCTCCGTCATCAAGGTGGCCGTCCTGTACGAGCTCTTCCGTCAGGCCGAGGAGGGGAAGATCGACCTGGCGGAGGTGGTTCGGCCCGCGCTCCCGCGCGTCGGAGGCGGCGGCGTCTTGCAGGAGCTGGGCGACCACGTCAGCCTCACGCTGCGGGACCTCGCGATCCTCGCGGCGGGCTGGTCCGACAACGAAGCCACGAACGTCCTGGTCGGCCGCGTCGGGATGGACGCCGTCAACAGGCGCCTGGACACCCTCGGCCTCGGCGGCATACGCCTGCGTCGCCGCATGATGGACCTGGCGGCCGCCCGGCGCGGCGACGAGAACGTCGCAACCCCCGCCCAGTTGAGCCGCCTCATGGAGGAGATCCACAAGGGCACCGGCCTCTCCCCGGCCGGAGCCAGGGACCTCCTGGCGATCCTGTCGATCGAAAAGTGGGGCACGCGGGGCGCCATGCCTTCCCCGTTCCGGGCCGGCCTTCCCGAGGGGACGCCCGTCGCCGACAAAGGGGGCGAGCTCGAGGGCGTTCGCGCCGTGACCGCCCTCGTGCGCCTCCCCGAGCGGCCCTACGTCGCCACGATCATGACGACCTACCTGCGCCGCGAGGCCGACGGGGATGCGGCAATCCGCGACATCTCCGCTGCGCTCTACGACACCTTCGATCGCCTCGGGCGGTCCAGCGACCTCGGACGCGTCATCAGCGACCGATGAGCGTCTCAGCCCTTCGCGTCGCGCTGCGGCGGCGGCGTTTCCTTCACCCTCACCTGCTGTCCGTCCTCGAGGGAGTCGGCCGGGTTCAGGACGATCCAGTCCTGCGCCTCGAGCCCGCTCAGGACCTCCAGTGACGTCCCGTAGTCACGGCCGATGGTCAGCGGGCGCAGGCGGAGGACGTGCTGCTCGTCGACGACGACCGCCCTCAGGCCTTCCGCGCGGAAGAGGAGGGCGTTGACGGGGACCTGGAGGCGGCCCTGCGCCACCTTGATCTCGACGTGCACCTCGGCGAATCCTCCCGGCAGGAGCCGGCCGTCGCCGTTGGGGACGTCGATCTCGGTCAGCAGGGTTCGGGTCGTGGGATCGAGGGCCTCGGCCGTTCGCACGACCTGTCCGCGAAACTCCTGTCCGGGGTACTGGGTCAGGGCCAGGTGCGCGCCGAGGCCGGCGTGGATGGCCGGGGCGCACGTTCTCCGGAACGGAGACGTAGACGCGGATCGGATCGGTCTGGGCCAGGGCGAAGAGCTGCTGGGACGCGCCCCCGTTCCCCGCGTTCACGAGGGCGCCGACGTCCACGTTTCGTCTCGTGATGACGCCGTTGAACGGGGCGTAGATGCGCTTGAAGGACTCGAGCTCCTGCGAGGCGCCGAAGGTTGGCCCGGGCGGACTCGAGGGTCGCCTGCTTTCGCCTCGGAGTCGCCGACGGCGTTGTCGAACTCCTGCTTCGAGACGCCGTCCGTCTTGACGACCTCGCGGAGCCGCGCGGCGGTAGGGCCGGCCAGGCGGGCGTTCGCCTCGGCGGTCCCGAGGTCCGCTCGGGCCTGGGAGAGCTGCTGGTCCACCTCGGGCGCGTCGAGCTCGGCGAGAAGCGTCCCCTTGGCGACGCGGCTGCCGATGTCGTGGTCCCACTTCCTCAGGTAGCCGCTCGTGCGGGCGTAGAGCGTGGACTCCACGTAGGCCTGGAGCGTCCCCGGCAGGATCAGATCCTCCTCGGCGAGCCTCGGTGGTCGGGTGGATCACCGTGACCGTGGGCATGGCGAGCCGCTCGGTCTCCTTGGCGAGCGGCCCGGTACTCGCCGCGGCGGGCCACGAAGGCCAGACCGCCGAGGACGACCAGCACGCACGCGATCCCGGCCAGGAGGCGGGAAGAACCGGTTCCCCCGCGCCTCGTCCCTGGTCGCCGGCGCCGCCGCCGTTCCCGACTCGTCTTCGTTGAAGCTGTTCACGCCTGCCATCCCTTCAACTCTACGCCACCGGTCCGGCCCCGGGACCAGCCGTGGAAGATCGAGAACACGCACGGGACGAGGAACAGCGTCGCGACGGTCGCGAAGACCAGCCCGCCGATGACGGCCCGCCCGAGGGGCGCGTTCTGCTCGCCGCCCTCGCCGAGGCCCACGGCCATCGGCACCATGCCGATGATCATCGCCAGCGCCGTCATGAGCGACGGGCCGGATCCGCACGAAGCCCGCCTCGAGCGCCGCCTCCACGGGCGCTCTTGCCGCGCGTCGAGCTGCTCTCGCGCGAAGGAGACGAGGAGGATGCTGTTCGCCGTGGCGACGCCCATGCACATGATCGCGCCGGTCAGCGACGGCACGTTGAGCGTCGTGTGGGTCAGGAGCAGGATCCAGCAGATGCCGGCCAGGGCGCCGGGCAGCGCCGTGATGATGATGAAGGGGTCCAGCCACGACTGGAAGTTGACCACGATCAGCAGGTAGGCGAGGACGATCGCGCCGACGAGGCCGAGGCGCAGCCCGGCGAAGGACTCCTTCATCGTCTCCACCTGCCCGCGGATGACGATGCTCGCTCCCGCGCGGCAGCTCCTTCTCGGCGGCGGCGACCCGCCTCGCCACCTCGTCCGCCACCGCCCCGAGGTCGCGTCCGCTCGACCGAGGCGTAGACGTTGATCATCGGCTGGGCGTTGTAGTGCGAGACGCCGGCCGGCCGCAGGGCCGTCCGTCGTCGACACGAGGTTGCCCAGGATCTGCGCGGCCGCTCCCGGTGCTGCCGGCGCGCGATGGGCGTGTTCTGGAGCGCCTGAAGCGAGTCCACCCGGTACTGCGGCTGCCTGCACCGCGACGCTGTAGCTCACGCCGTTCTGCGGGTCGAGCCAGAACGACGGCGCCGTCTGGAAGCTCGAGCTCAAGCGAGACGAGGACGTTCTGGGCGACGTCGCGGGCCTGCATGCCCACCGTCTGGGCGCGGGCCCGGTCGATGTCCAGCCGCAGCGTCGGCGCGTCGAACGCCTGCTGGACGTGGACGTCCACGGCGCCCGGGATCGCGCCGGATCTCGTTGGCCAGCTTCTCGGCCACGACGTAGGTTCGCCTGCTGGTTCGTTCCCGGTGACGGCTGACGTCGATCGGGGCCGGGGCGCCGAAGTTCAGGATCTGGGTGACGATGTCGGCCGGCTGGAAGAAGAACTGGACGCCCGGGAAGCGGTCCGCGCAGCACCTCGCCGCAGCGTCGCGGACGTAGTCCGCGCGTCGCCCGCGTCCGCCCTCGGGCGAGCTGCACCAGGATCTCGGCGTCGGCGGTGCCCGATCGTGCCCCGCGTTCGAGTAGCTCAGGTTGATGCCGCTGTACGGCAGGCCGATGTTGTCGAGGACCGTGGCCAGCTCCGACGCCGGGATCGCTCTCCCGGATGACGCCGTCGACCTGGTCCGCGAGTCGAGCCGTCTCCTCGATCCGGAGTCCCGTGCGGGCGCGCATGTGCAGGCGGATCTGGCCGGCGTCCACCTCGGGGAAGAAGTCGCGCCCGAGGAACGGGGCGAGCAGCCCCGAGCAGCGCGCAGAAGGCCAGGAAGCAGGCGGCGAAGGCCCTGGGCCGGGCGAGCACCGCGCCCAGGGCGTCGCCGTAGGCGGCTCGGAACGCGCTCGAAGCGCCCCTCGAAGGCCTGCTGGATGCGGCGGAAGAACCCCTGGCGCTCGCCCACGTGCTCCGACGCGTGGTACTCGTCCTTGGCGCTCAGGAGGTACATGGCCATCGTCGGCACGAGCGTCCGCGACCACATGTAGGAGGCGAGCATCGCGAACATCACGGCCTCGGCCAGGGGAACGAAGAGGAACCGCGCCACGCCCGGACAGGAAGAACATCGGGATGAAGACGATGCAGATGCAGAGGGTCGAGACGAAGGCGGGCACGGCGATCTGCTGCGCGCCGTCCAGGATCGCCTGGCATCGTGTCCTTGCCCATGGCCAGGTTGCGGTTGATGTTCTCGATCGCGACGGTCGCGTCGTCGACGAGGATGCCGACGGCCAGGGCGAGGCCGCCCAGGGTCATGATGTTGATCGTCTCTCCCAGGGCGCTCAGGGCGAGCAGGCTCACGAGGATCGAGAGGGGGATCGAGAGGGCGATGATGAGGGTGCTCTTCCAGTTGCCGAGGAAGAGCAGGATCATGAGCGCCGTCAGGCACGCCGCGACCATGGCCTCGCGCAGCACGCCCTGGATGGCGGCCCGCACGAAGAGCGACTGGTCGAAGAAGGTCGTCAGGTGGAGCCCCTCGGAAACGAGGGCTCGTAGTCCGCCAGCACCTTCTTGACCCGGTCCACGATGTCGAGGGTCGACGCACCGCCGGTCTTGTAGGTGGCCATCAGGACGCCGCGCTGGCCGTTCGCGCGGACGATGTTGGTCTGCGGCGAGAACCCGTCCCGCACGTGGGCCACGTCCTTGATGTAGACGGTCGTGCCGCCGATCGTCCGGATCGGCAGGTCGTTCATCTCGGCCACCGTGCGCGGGCTGCCGTTCATCTCGACGCCGTACTCGAGGGGACCGAGCTTGACCGTGCCCGTGGGGAGGATCAGGTTCTGGGCGCTCATGGCGTTCACGACGTCGACGGGCGACCAGGCCCTTGGCCTGTAGGGCGGCCGAGTCGATGTCGACGGAGATGAGGCGCTGCTTGCCGCCGTAGGGGAACGGTATGGCCGCCCCCTGCACCGTCGCGAGCTGGGTGCGCATCGAAGTTGTTGCCGAAGTCGAAGATCTGCTGCTCCCCCATCGTGTCGCTCGTGAAGCCGAGCTGGATCACCGGCACCGTCGAGGCCGAGTAGATGATCACGAGGGGCGGCGTGGTTCCCGGCGGCAGGTTCCGCAGGAACGTCTGGGAGATGGCCGTCGACTGGGCCAGCGCGGTCTGGATCGAGGCGTTCGGGCTGGAAGAAGATCTTGATGACCGCGATGCCCGGGCAGCGACTGCGATTCGATGTGCTCGACGTCGTTGACGAGCGTCGTGATGCCCCGCTCGACCCCGGTCGTGATGCCGCTGCTCCATCTCCTGGGGAGCGAGCCCCGCGAAGGTCCAGACGAGGCTGATGACCGGGATGTTGATCTCCGGGAAGATGTCGGTGGGCGTCCGCAGGAGCACGATCGGCGTCGAGCAGGACGATGACGAGCGCCATGACGATGAACGTGTATGGCCTCGACAGCGCGACTCGGACGATCCACATGAGGGGGTCTTCTATCCTCGGTCAACCGATGGGGCTGCGGACGCGACTCCTCGAATGCTAGCGTGGCTTGGGCGGTGCGAGGGGACCGTTTGCAAGCTTTTGCACTCGCCCCGCGTCCTTCACCCGGCCGCCTCCCCTCGGTCCTCGACCTCGGTGGCTACGAGGTCCTCGAACGTCTCGCGGCGGCGGACGAGGCGCGCCCTCGAGCCCTCGACGAGGACCTCGGGGGCCCGCAGGCGCATGTTGTACTGGGACGCCATGGAGAAGGCGTACGCGCCCGTGTCCCGGACGGCCAGCAGATCTCCCGCCGCGACCTCCTCCATCTCGCGGTCCCGCGCGAGGAAGTCTCCGGTCTCGCAGACGGGCCCCACGACGTCGACGGTGCGCCGGGCGGCGCCCCGGTCGCGCGCGGGCTCGATCCGGTGGTGGGCCTGGTAGAGGGCCGGCCGGAGGAGGTCGTTCATCGCGGCGTCGACGATCACGAACCGCCTGCCGCGACTCTCCTTCACCTGGAGCACGCGGGTCATCAAGACACCGGCCGGTCCGACGAGCGAGCGTCCCGGCTCCAGGAGGAGCGTGAGGGGGAGACCGCGGAGCTCGGGCAAGACTCGCGCGGCCAACGAGGCCGGGGAGGGAGCGCCGGTCCCCGCGTAGTCGACCCCCAGGCCCCCGCCGATGTCGATGGTGCGGAGCGGGAACCCCTCGGCCATGAGCTCGCGCGAGAGCGCGGCCAGGTCGCGCGCCGCCAAACCGAGGGCCTCGAGGTCCGACACCTGGGATCCGATGTGGCATTGGACGCCCACGATCTCCACCCCGGGGCGCGTCCTGGCATCCCGGAGCAGGGCGGGGGCGAGTGCTATGTCGATGCCGAACTTGTTCTGCCGGAGGCCCGTCGAGATGTAGGGGTGGGAGCCGGGGTCGATGTCGGGATTCACTCGGAGGGCGACGCGGGCACGGCCGTGCCGCGCCGCCGCCGCTTCGCCAATCCGGACGATCTCCTCGCCGCTCTCGGCGTTGAACTCGCCGATCCCCGCCTCGAGGGCGAGACGGATCTCGTCGTCGGTCTTCCCCACGCCGGCGAAGACGATGCGCTCGGGGGGGAAGCCGGCTCTGAGCGCCGCGCGCAACTCGCCCCCCGACACGATGTCGGCGCCGGCCCCCCGCGCCGCGAGGAGCCGCAGGATCGCCCCGGATCCGTTGGCCTTGAGCGCGTAGCAGATGCGGTGGGGCACGCCCGCGAAGGCCACGGCATAGGCGTCGTAGGCGCTCTCGACGGACGCCCGGCTGTACACGTAGACGGGCGTGCCGTGGGCCCGGGCCACCTCGGCCAGGGACACGCCCTCGCAGAAGAGCTCCCCGTCGCGGCGCTCGAAGGCGCTCAACCCTTCCCCTCCCCTTCTCGTCCTGCGAGCACCGAGGCGACGATCCCCGACAACCCCAGGACCCCCGCGATGTTGGGGAAGATCTGGAGGCCGTTCATGAGGTCTCCCCAGGCCCACACCAGCTCGACCTTGCTCGTCGCGCCAAAGACGATGAGGCCGCAGTACACCCAGCGATACGGCACGGTGACCCTCGGACCGAAAACGTACTCGAGGAACTGCTCCCCGTAGTAGGCCCAGCCCACGAGCGTCGTGTACCCGAACAGGCACGCACAGAAGGCCACGATCCAGCCGCCGGCGACGGGGATCGCCGTGCCGAAGGCGGCGGCCACGGCCGCGGTGCTCGTGAGGCCCGAGGTCCAGACGCCGCTCAGGAGGATCGTGAGGGCGCTGATCGAAGACGTGACGCAGGACACGATGAAGACCTCCATGACCGCGTTCAACCCCTGCTGCAGGGGCCTGTCGCTGCGGGCCGTCCCGTAGGCCACCGCGGCCGTGCCGTACCCCGCCTCGTTGGCGTAGATCCCCCGGGCCAGGCCGTAACGCATCGCGACCATCATGCCGAGGCCGGCGGCGCCTCCGCCGGCCGCGCGCAGGGAGAACGCCTCCCTGAGGATGAGCGACAACACGGCGGGGATGCGGTCGGCGTATGTGGCGATCACGACGAGCCCTCCCGCGAGGTAGAGGAAGATCTTGAGGGGTGCCAGCTTCTCCGCGGCCCGGCCGATGGACCGGACGCCTCCGATGACCACGAGCCACGTCAGGACGGCGATGGCCACCCCGGAGCCCCACGTCGGGAGCCCGAACTGGCTCTCGAGCACCACCGCCATGGAATTCGGCTGGGTAAAGGGCGTGGTGGTGAGGGCGGCGACCCCCGCCACCAGCGCGTAGATCCAGGCGAGAGCGGGCGAGCCGAGGCCGTCGCGGAGGTAGTACATGGATCCGGCCGAGAGCCGATCCCCATCGAGGCGGCGGAAACGAATACCCAGGATGGCCTCCGTCAGCTTGATCGTCGTGGCGAAGAAGCCGTAGCACCAGATCCAGAAGACGGCCCCCGGGCCTCCCGAGACGACGGCCGTGGCGACCCCCGCGATGTTCCCGGTGCCAATCGACGCGCCCAGGGCCGTCATGAAGGCCTGGAAGGGCGAGAGCGGCCCCTTGGCCCCGGGTCGGGAAGCCGGCATCAGCGTGAGGAGCGCCTCGCGGAAGCGCGTGACCTGGGGAAAGCCGTAGCGGAAGCTCAGGAAGAGGCCGCTGCCGAGGAGGAGAGCCAGGGTCCAGGGCCCCCAGACGGCGTCGCTGGCCCAGAAGATCGCCTTCGGGATCACGCTATGCAGGCTCCAGGGGCGACATGGGCGCGTATGCTACCATCCCGTCCCGGTGCCCATGGGTCTCCCCCGCCTCGCACGCCCCTCGCTTCGGCACTCTTGCCTGGCCCTTTCGCTCCTCGCAACGGCCGCCGGCGCCGCACCGGTCCCCCTCCGGTCTGCGGACGACCTGATCGCTCGTCACCTCGAGGCACGGGGAGGGGCCGCGCGGCTCAAGGCGGTTCGCACGGTCCGGTTCTCGGGGACCTTCAAGTCCGGGCCTTCGGTCGTGCAGATGGAGATCCTCAAGAAGCGCCCCACCTTCTTCCGGGTGACGCTCCGCGCCGACGACGCCGTCGACGGCGGAGGCTTCGACGGCGCCGCATGGGAGCTCCAGGACGGTGTGCCGCTTCGCGTGGACGGCGCGGCTGCGCAGACCCTGAGGCAGGCCGCGGAGTTCGAGGAATCCGTTCATCGAATACAGGACCAAGGGGAACACGGTGGAGATGGCCGGGACGCGCCCCGTCGACGGACGCGACTGCCCCGCCCTGCGTGTCACCCTCGCGGACGGCCTCGTCCGGGAGTACTACTTCGACCCGGACACCTTCCTGATCGCGGGGGACCGCAGGGTCTCCGACGGAGCGCGCCTCACGGTGCGGCGGGACTATCGACGGGTCGAGGGCCTGGAGGTGCCGTTCGGCGCCGCCGAGCGGGACACGGACACGGGGAGCGTTGTGTCGGAGGTCCGCTGGGACCGGGTCGAGGTGAACGTTCCCCTGGAGGACGCGGCCTTCGCGCCGCAGGTCCCCTGAATCACCGGTCGGTCTTGGGGAGGCGGGCGATATAGGCCTCGGCGGTCTGGCGCGGGTCCAGGCCCAGGGCCTTCGCGTATTCCTGCAGGAAGCTCCTCAAGTAGACCCTGGCCGGCAGGTGGGAGTGCCGGTCGGCCTCGATGTACTCGAAGAAGCGGACGCCGATCTTGCTCGCGGCGGATATGTCCCGGAGGGCCACGCCCTGCTCCTCGCGCAGGCGGCGCAGGCTCTCCCCGGTAACGGGGTCGGGGAGAACGACGCTCGACGGCGCGACATCGTGGCGGGCCGACGAGCTGCCGCCTGCAAAGGGGAGCACCGACTTGTCCCGGCCGGCCGCGTCCAGCGACATGTCGTAGTCGCGGCGCCGGTCCTGGTCTCCCAGGATCTCGTAGGCCTGATTCACGCGGGCGCGGGCCACTCGCATCTCCTCGGCGTCGAGGAGCGTGTAGGTGGCCAGGGCGACGTCGTCGTACATCTGCCTGAGGAACTCGTGGGCCTTCTCGATCTGCTCGGAGGTCGCGCGCCGCGTGATCCCCAGGACGTCGTAGTGCGTTTCGTGGTGCACGGGCGTCACCAGGCGAGGGGCAGGCTCTCGCCGCGAACGAGGCTGCGCGCCAGGCGCGCCACCTCGTTGGCGGGCACGCACCCCGGGGCGTCGACCATGAACAGGCGACGCTGGCGGACGCTCCGCCAGACCGTATCGTCGTAGTGCACGTAGCCGACGTAGGTGCTACGGATCCCCAGGTGGCGGGCGCACGCCGCCACGAGCTGGTGGCCTACGGGGATGTCGGACTCCTCGCGAACCTGGTTCACCACGAAACGGGGGTGGAAAGCCGCCATCTCGCGCTGAAGGGGCTCCACGCCCGCGGGGTCCTCGCGGCCGACGGCCTGGATGAGGTCGATCGGGGTCTTGATCCCGTGGGGGTTCTTCTGGTCGAGGGCCGACTCGACGAGCTCGCGCACCGTCTCGGTCGTGGCGACGCCACGGAGCCGCCTGTAGAGCGCGCTCTTGATGAACCGGTACGCGTTCTCGATGGAGGTGGGCTCGGGCACCACCGTGAGGATCCCCAGGTCCGACGCGAGAAAGAAGTCGATGATGTTGAAGGACGTTCCCGCCCCCAGGTCCATCAACACCACGTCCACGTCGAGGGCGCGGATCCGGTTCAGGACCCGCACCTTCTGCTGGTACTTGATGTTGGCGGCTCCCAGGAAATCCGAGGCGCCGCTGATCAGCCGGAGACCCGTGTATCCGGTCTCCACCGCGACGTCCTCGATGCGCTCCACGCGGCGGCGGATGAAGTCTCCCAGGGTGTGTTCGGGAGGCGTCGAGAGGCCCAGGCACGTGTGCAGGTTGGCCCCACCCAGGTCCGCGTCGACCAGGACGACGCGCTTTCCCATGCGCGAGAGCTGCCACCCCAACGAGGCCGTCAGCAGCGACTTTCCGATTCCGCCCTTGCCTCCGCCCAGGGACCAGATCTGGCGCCGCGGCCGAGGCACCGCCGCAGGAAGCGCGCCGCCGAGCGTCGCGCTCACTTGAAGACCACGCTGCCGAGGACGGCATCGAGGAGAGCCCGAACCGCCGGCGACTTCCTCCAGACCGCCAAGGGCGCGTAGGAGATGGCGCAGAGCGATTGACCCGCGCCCACGAGGGTGACGTTGCGCTGCCGCCACTCGGTGTATCCGCCGATGGGCTTCAGGTAGGTCACGACGAAGGCCGAGTCGAGGCCGCGGCGCTCGCCGAAGACGCCGCCCACGAAATCGTACTCGTACTTGACCTGGGGAGCCTGCTCCATCTCGCTCGCCAGCCTCTCGAGCATGCACACGACGTGGAGGCTGTCATACCCCTGTTCCTCGGGGCGGAAGATGAAGCGGATGAGGACACCGCCCCCGCCGATCTCGATGGCGTCGGGATTGGTCGGGGACGCGGCGACCTTCCAGTCCTCCGGCGTCCTGAAGGTGAACGCACCCGAGGGATGGAGATGCTCATGGGGGAGGGGCGGAGGAGGCTCCGCCTTCTTCCCGCCGGCCGATGCGAGGGCGGGAAGCAACCCCACCAGGAGCGCCACGTTCCAAGGGCGGACCACCGCGATGGTACCTCTTAGGTTACGGCTATTTTAGCACCCGCGTGGGGTCTAGACGGGGCTCAGGAGGGTTCCGAGAGCCGACGCGAGGACAGCGCGGTCGAGGGGTTTGGGGACGTATCCGCGGAAGAGGCCCGCCCTCGCCCCGAGGTCCGCCTCCGACGCCAGGACGAAGAGCGGGACGCCCATCGTGGCGGCGTTGTCTCGAAGGCGTTCCGCGACCTCGTGGGCCTGAAGGCGCGGGAGGATCCGGTCGAGCACCACGGCGGCGGGGCGGAGCCGCACCGCGGCCTCGACGGCATCGAGGCCGTCGGAGACCTCGTGGGTCCCGTACCCGATCCCTTCGGCCACCCGCCGAACGTCCCGGCGCGTCCCCTCGTCCGCCGCCGCCACCAGGACGAGTGGGCTTCGCGTCTGCGCCGTGACGCCGAAGAGCGGGATCGAGAGGGAGAACACCGAGCCCTCCCCCGGCCGGCTCTCGGCCCACAGGCGTCCGCCGTGCGCTCGAACGATGCGGTCGCAGATGTAGAGCCCCAGGCCCGAGCCCTCGATGTCGGCGGTCTTGAGGGTCCGCACGCGGGAGAAGGGGCGGAAGAGGCGCTCCAGGTCGGTGGCGGCGATGCCGATGCCGCCGTCCGCCACGGACAGCGTGACGGTCTCCCCCTCCACCTCCACCCGGAGGCGGATCGTGCCGCCGTCAGGGGAGTACTTCGAGGCGTTCGAAAGGAGGTTCTCGACCACTTCCGAGAGGCGATCGCGATCCGCCCAGCAGGGGAGCGGATCCTCGGGAAGCTCGACGACCAGGGGATGGTGCGGGTCCTCGGGCAGCCGTCCGAGGACCAGACGTACCACGGCGCCCAGGTCGACGATGCCGAACTCGAAGGGGAAGTGCCCCGTCTCGAGGCGTGTGGTCTTCAGGGTCTTGTCCACGAGGCTCGCCATGTGGGTCGCCGAGCGGATGATGGCCCGGGCCTGCTCGACGCGCTCCTCCCTGGGGGCGTCGGCCTTCCATTCCAGCAGCTCCGCATAGCCCAGGACCCCCGAGAGCGGGGCCCGGAAGTCGTGGGCGACGACGTTCACGACCTCGCTCTTCAGCCGGTCCAGCTCGACCAGCTTGAGGTTCGTCTGCTCGAGGGCGCGATACAGCTCGGCGTTCCTCAGGATGATGCCGATGCCGTCGGCGAGGGTCTCGAGGGTGATGACCTGGGCTCGGTCGAACGCGCGAGGGAGGTCGCTCTCCACGTTCAGGACGGCGACCACCTCGTCCCCCGAGACGATGGGGATGGCGACCTCGCTCCGGGTCGTCGCGACGATCCGCACGTAGTCGGGGTCGTCGGCGACGTTGGGGACGATGATGGTGCGCTTCTGACGCAGGGCTCGCCCCGTGATCCCCTCGAAGAGGGGATAGGCCTCGCGCACCAGCAGGGTTGGGTCCGGACCGGCGGCGGCGACGGTCCGTTCGAGCCCCGCCTCGCGGTCCGGCACGCCGATCATGACCACGGGGAAGCGGAACGCCTCCTGGATGCGGCGAACCGACGTCTCGAGAATCCTCTCCCGCGACAGGTTGCCGGCGATCTCGCGGATGAGGGTGTTGACGAGCGCGAGCTGGTCGCTCCTCTCGCGCTCCGCCGCGAAGGCCATGGAGTTCGCCACCGCGATGGAGAGCTGGCCGGCGAAGCGGGTGAGGTACTCGAGGTCGTCGTGGGTGAAGCGGGGAGTCCCGGGCCTTCGGGTCGCGTTGAGCACGCCGAAGAGAACGGGGGCCCCGCGCTCCTGGTCGAAGTGGGTGAGGGGAACGCAGAGGATCCGCCCCACCGGGTTCCCGCGGGGAACGAAGTCGGGGTTCAGGTCCGCGTCGTTCACCATGGCGGGGACCCAGTCCCGCGCCACGCGACCGGCGATCCCTTCGCCCAGGCGGAACATCGACACGGCGTAGGGCTCCCGCGACGGGTCACGGGCCCAGGCCGCGAAGAGCTGAAGGGCTCCCTCCGCCTCCTCCAGGCGGAAGGCCGAGACGTGGTCGGCCTTGATGAGACGGCCCGCCTCTTCCGTGGACTTGACGAAGAGGCCCTTCAGGTCCCGAAGCGCCGACGTCTCGAGGCCCAGGTCGTAGAGCGTGGCCATCTGGCGCGCCATGCGCTCGGTCGCCTCGATGCCCGCCGTCTTCTGAAGGGCGAGGGCCAGCTGCCCCGTCAGCGCCGAGAGGAGGTTGGCCTCGTCCTCGCCGAAGCCGACCTCGCCGGTCTTCAGGACGTTGAGAACGCCCAGCGCGTGCTCGCCGGCGCGAACGGGTATCGCGATCTCGGAGAAGCCTTCCCGGGCCGCCTGGAGCGGGGCGCCGCCGCGGACCGCCCACGTGAGCCGCTCGCGGTCCACGCCCAGGGACGCGGGGCGCTCCGTGCCCGCCTCGCACTCGAGGTTCAGCGTGTTGCCCTCTCCCGGGGCGAAGTAGGCCACGTGGCCGTAGCCCAGCTCCTTCTGGACGCGGGACACCGTCAGCGTGAGGAGGCGGCCGCGATCGGCCGTCGCCGCCATGGCGCCCATGATGTCGGGAAGGCGCTCCAGGCGCGCCGCGTGGCGCTTCTGGGCGTCGAAGATCTGCCGGCTCCGGACGAAGGTCGCCGCGGGGCCCGCCAGGATCGAGATCAGGTGGGTGTCTTCCTCGGTGAAGCCCCCCGCCTTGTTGGCCGCTCCCAGCATCCCGAGAACGTCCCCCTCCGAGATCATCGGAACGAAGACGATGGACTCGGCTCCGATCGTCGCCGCGATCTCGGGCAGGAGCCTCGGGTCCGTTCGGGCGTGGTTGCTGACGTAGGCCCGTCCCGACTCGAAGTTCCAGAGGCTCCGGAACTCGGGGTACTTGAGACGCCTCGTCTGGTCGTCGGTGAGGCCGAAAGCGGGCAGCGCCGCCTCCAGGGTGCGGGAGACCGAGTCGTAGAGCCAGAGGATGCACAGCGGGGCGCCGATGAGGCTCGCCACGCGCTCGGTGACCATCCGGTGGAACTCGGCGGGCTCGGCGATCAGGGACCAGTCCCGGCCGATCTCGTGGAGGAGCGCCATGTCCCGCACCCGGGACTGGGCCTCTTCGCGGGAGCGCAAGACCTCGTCGGTGAGGGTCTTCAGCTTGACGAAGGAGCGCACCTTCAGGATCAGGGCCGCGGTGTCGAGGGGCTTGTGCAGGAAGTCGTCGACCCCCGCCTCGTAGCTCTGCCGCGCGGCGGCCGAGTCCCCGGTGCCCGTGAGCATGACGATGGGAAGAGACGGACCGTAGCGTTCGCGGATTCTGGCGCAGGCCTCGACGCCGCTCATCCCCGGGAGGCCGATGTCCAGGAGGACGAGGTCGCAACGCGCCGCCTCGAGGGTGTCGAGAGCCTCCTCGCCTGAATCCGCCCGCAGCACCGAGTACCCGTGGAGTGACAGCAGATCGGAGAGGGCGCGCGCCACGCCGGGATCGTCGTCCACGACGAGGATCCGCGGAACGTGACCGCGAGCGTCGTCAGCCATGGCTAGACCGATGATGATACACCGACACGACACCGTCCCGCCGGAGTGCCTCTATGGCCTCGGCGTCCAGGCGGAGGCGCTCCGACAGCACCTCGACGGTATGCTGGCCCAGGAGCGGCGGAGGGCGCCGGCTCCCCCGCTCGGCCCCCGACAGCCCGATAGGGCTGCCGACGTACCGCCCGGCGCCCAAGGTCTCGTGGGTCACGTCGAGGATCAGGCCGCGGGCGGCGACCTGCGGCCCCTCGAGCGCCTCGGCCACCGACCGGACGCGGCCGCAGGGGACCCCCGCGGCGCCGAGGACCGTCATCCATGCCTCGACGCTCCGACCCCGGAAGAGGGGCGTCAGGAGTGCCCTGAGCGCACCGTAGTGCTCGACCCGAAGCGCGTTGGTTCGAAAGCGGGCGTCCTCGGCGTACTCGGGCGCGCCCACGGCGTGGCAAAAGGCCCGCCACAGCGTCTCGCTCCCCACGCCCACGATCAGGTATCCGTCGGCGGCCTCGAACGCCTCGTAGGGCGCCAGGCTCGGGTGGCGGTTCCCCATCCGCGTAGGGACGTTTCCCGCCAGGAGCCAGGTGGCGTTGTGATAGGCCAGCGCCGAGAGGAGGCTCTCGAGGAGGGAGACGTCCACGCGGCTTCCCTCACCGGACCGCTCGCGCCGGAGCAGGGCCAGAACGATCCCCTGGAACGCCGTCATCCCCGCCAGGACGTCGGCGAGCGAGGCTCCGACCTTGAGGGGAGGCCCCTCGGCGGTCCCGGTCACGCTCATGAGGCCGGCTTCTCCCTGGATGACGGCGTCGTACCCCGGGCGTCCTCCCCAGGGACCGTCGGCCCCGTAGCCCGAGATCGACGCGTAGACGAGGCGCGGGTGACGGCGATGGGCCTCTTCCCACGAGAAGCCGAGGCGGTCGAGCGTCCCCGGACGGAAGTTCTCGACCAGGACGTCGGCGCCCTCGAGCAGCCGCCACAGGATCTCGCGCCCCCGCGGGTCCTTCAGGTTGAGGGCCAGGCTCCGTTTCCCGCGGTTCACCGAAAGGAAATACGCGCTCTCGCCCCGAACAAACGGAGGTCCCCAACCCCGCGTGTCGTCCCCCTTGAGGGGCTCCTCCACCTTGATCACGTCGGCGCCGGCGTCGGCCAGGGCTTGAGTGCAGTACGGCCCGGCGAGGATCCGCGAGAGGTCGACGACCTTGACGCCGTCGAGGGGGTTCACCCGCGGGTGCGGGGGCCGGCGTGCGTCTCGGCGGAAGGCGCGGGTGTGACGACGTCCATCACGACGTCTCCGTAGCGGCTGTAGAACGAGAGCTCTCGCCTGTAGCAGCGGCGCTCCTCGAGATCGAAGGCCACGCACGAGTCGATGGGCCGGCTGTACACGTGCAGGGAGATCGCCCGCTCCTTCCCCTGCAGGACCACCTGATGGATCGTCTGGACCTTGTCCACCGTGTTGACGGGCCCCTCGGGATAGCACTCCTGTATCTCGCGGCGGTCGAGGTCCAGCTCGGTCGCACCCGCGAGACAGTCGAGCCCCGAGACGTTCTGGTTGTCGGCGGCATTGCACCCGAGCCACTGGTAGTTGACGACGGCAAGAGCGCCTCGCTCGACGCTCATCCAGCCGAGCTGCCCGTTGTGGGTGTGGATGACCGTGCGCTGCCCCGGAGACCAGCACACCGCCATGATCTCGAAGATCGCGTCCCGATAGATGAGGTTCCGCGTGTAGATGTCGGGCCGGAAGTGGACGTAGGGCTCCAGGGATCCCACATCCACGGCCGTCTCGCGGCAGTAGTTGAGGACGACATCGCGGGTGATGGGAGCGGCCTCGAAGGAGCGCAACGTCTCGACGAAATGCGAGACGGCCACGGTCTTGCGCGACATCGAATGAGTGTCCCCCTGCGCCCCGAGGGAAGTCAACCCGCGCTACAATCCGCCCGCCATGACCCGCCGTCAGATGCTCGTCGCCCTGGGTGTCGTCCTCGTGTTGGGGGGAGGCTTCCTGTCGGTGGGACCGCCGGAGCTGGTCCTGCTCAACACGAGCCTCGTCCTCCAGTACCCTTGGATCCGGGGCACCGGCGCCCTCGTGGCGATGCTCGGCGTGCTCGTGGGAGCCGGGGCCATCGGGAGCCTCGGCCTGCGTCTCCTCTGTGGCGCTCTGGCCGTCGCGCCCCTGCTGGTCTCGCTCCACCTCTTCCGCTATCGGCTGGAGGCCACCGACGCCGGGCTCGTGTCCCGCGGCGTTCTCGGCTCGACGGCCATCGGCTGGAAGGAGGTCCAGAACGTGGAGAAGGGGACGGACCTCCTACTGGTCTCGGGACCCGGCGACGCGCGCATCCGCGTCGACACGACCGACTTCGAGCCCGAGCAGCGGGCCAGCCTGGAGCGAACCATCTCGCGGCGGGTCAAGGAGACCACGGGGCGCGTGGCGCTCCCCCTTCCCGCCGCGAAGGTCAAGCCCTAGCGTCGAGGGGGACGTAGTCGCGGCGCGGCGCGCCCAGGTAGACCTGCCGGGGGCGGGCGATCTTCTGGTCCTTGTCCTCGAGCATCTCGTCCCATTGGGCGAGCCAGCCCGAAACGCGAGGAATGGCGAAGAGCACCGGGAACATGTCGACGGGAAAGCCCATGGCCTGGTAGATGAGGCCCGAGTAGAAGTCGACGTTGGGGTAGAGCTTTCGCTTGATGAAGTAGTCGTCGGAAAGCGCGATGCGCTCGAGCTCCAAGGCGATGTCGAGAAGCGGGTTTCGGCCGGTGACGGCGAAGACCTCGTCGGCCATCTTCTTGATGAACTTGGCCCGGGGGTCGTAGTTCTTGTAGACGCGGTGGCCGAATCCCATCAGGCGCACCTCGCCGCCGCTCGTTTTCACCTCCTTGATGAACGCGGGGATGTGGTCCGGGCTCCCGATCTCCCGGAGCATCCGTAGCACCATCTCGTTGGCTCCGCCGTGGAGGGGCCCGTAGAGGGCCGCGATGGCGGCCGCCGTGGCCGAGTAGGGATCGGCCTCCGACGAGCCGACGCCGCGCATGGCCGAGGTGGAGCAGTTCTGCTCGTGGTCGGCGTGGAGGATGAAGAGCACCTCGAGGGCGCGCTCGAGGACCGGGTTGATCACGTACCGCTCGCCGACCTTGAACATCATCTGCAGGAAGTTCCCGCAGTACGAGAGGTCGTTGTCGGGGTAGGCGTAGGGCAGCCCCTGGGAGTGCCTGTAGGCGAAGGCCGCCAGGGTGGTGATCTTCGCCATGAGGCGGAAGATCTGGTCGCGGCGGCATTCGGGATCACGAACGTTCTTGGCTTCGGGGTAGAAGGTCGAGAGCGCGGCCACGGTGGAGGCCAGCATCCCCATGGGATGGGCGTCGTACCGGAACCCCACCATGAGCTCCTTGATGTTCTCGTGGACCATGGTGTGGTGGGTGATGTTGTGAGCCCAGCCCTCGTACTCGGCCTTGGACGGGAGCTCGCCGTGGAGGATCAGGTAGGCTGTCTCCAGGTACGTGCTCCGCTCGGCGAGCTGCTCGATGGGATAGCCGCGGTAGTTGAGGATGCCGTTGTCCCCGTCGATGAACGTGATCCGGCTCTTGCACGAGGCCGTGTTGGTGAAGGCCGGGTCGTACGTCATCAGCCCGAAATCGTCGGGGCCGGTCCGGATCTGTCGCAGGTCGATGGCGCGGATCGTGCCGTTCTCTACGGGGAGCTCGTAGGTCTTCCCCGTCCTGTTGTCGGTGATGGTCAGGGAGTCTTTGGTCACCTTGTGGTCCTCCGCGCCGCGCCCGAGCCCTACTCGTCGATCTGCTGCGCGAGGTAGTTCTCGACCCCGATGTCCTTGATCTGCTGTCGCTGGGCCTCGAGCCAATCGACGTGCTCTTCCTCGCTCTTCAGGATCTCCTCGAGGAGCGCGCGCGTGCCGTTGTCCCCCTTGGCGCGGCAGAGCTCGATCCCCTCGTTCAGCCGCTTCACGGCGTCGTACTCGAGCTGCACGTCGAACTGGAACTGCTCCGGAACCGTCGGCCCCACGTTGATCTTCATGTACTTCTGCATGTTGGGCGCGCCGTCGAAGTACAGGATGCGGTCGATCAGCACCTGGGCGTGCTTCATCTCGCCGATCGACTCCTTGTTGATGTAGTCGGCCAGGCGGTTGTAGCGCCAGTTGCGGCACATCCGTCCGTGGATGACGTACTGGTTGATCGCGGTCAGCTCCGCGCACAGCACGTCGTTCAACACCTGGATGATGTCTTCGTTCCCCTTCACCTTCACCTCCGCGACCGACCCGGCTCAGTCTGCCCGGATCTTATCCCAAAGGGCGCGGTTCGGGCGGGGTCAGCGATCCCGGCGGGCGCTCAGGAAGGCCTGAAGGTCGGGCAGGCAGGCGGTGCATGTCTGGCCGCAGCCGGTGCGGCGCGCGCACTCTCCCAGGGTGATCCGCTGCGTGTCCATCCTGCGCGCAATCTCCTCGAAGGACATCGAGGCGCACTCGCAGCGGGTCATGGGCTTGGGGGGCGCCAGCTCGGTCGGGTCGGAAGTGAGGGTCGAAGCCATGGCCGCTACCAGGCCCTAGTATACTGAACTTGAATTTCAAGTTCAAGACCCTCCCCGGGCCCGGGGGTGGTAGACTCTTTCCATGCCGGAGGCCCTCGACGTCGATTGTCCCTGCTGCGGCTCCCTGCTGAAGGTGGACCCCGAGACGGGCACCGTGGTGTGGGCCGACAAGAAGAAGGCTCCGGCCAAGGACTTCGACGACCTGGTGAGCCGCGTGCACTCCCAGCGCAGCGTGCTCGACGAGAAGTTCGCCCGTTCGGTCCAGCAGACGCGAAACTCGAAGGAGATCCTCGAGAAGAAGTTCGAGGAGGCGAAGCGTCGCGCCGCCGCCGATCCGACGGGACGCCCCCCCAACCCCTTCGACAACGAGTAGCGGCCGATGCCCGTGAGCCGAGGGGCGGCTCTCCTTCTGGTCGGGGTCTGGCTCGGCCTGCTCGTGGCGTCCTGGGTGGCCGCCACCGCGACGTTCGGCGGGGTCGACCGCGTCCTGGGCCCCGGAATCCGCCCCGAGCTGTCGGCGCGCCTCGCCCCACTCGCCGCCGACGACCGCCGGCTCGCCTTCCGCCACCTCGCCTCGGAGGCCAACCGCTGGATGTTCCAGCGCCTGGGCGTGGCTCAGCTCGCCCTTGCCGCCGCCCTCATCGCCGCCACCTGGCCCGCCTCGAAGGGCGTACGCATCGTGGCGCTGGCCGTCGCGGCGATCGCTCTCGTGCAGGCGGGTCTCGCGCCCGCGATCGAGGCCCTCGGCCGCTCCATCGACTTCGTGGCCCGCCCCCTTCCCCCCGACGTGGGGCGGCGATTCGGCGCGCTGCACGGCGCCTTCGTCCTCCTGGACCTCGGGAAGGCCGGCCTCCTGTGCGTGGCCGGACACCTCCTCGCCCGCCTTCCCCTGAAGTAAGATCGGCCCGGGGTCACGAAAACCCGGGAGGTTCTCGAATGCTTCAGCGGAAAGCCGTTCTTGCGTTTGTGCTCGCGGCCGCCGTCTCGCCCGCGCTGGCCCACGGGGCCCCGCGCGGCGAAGCCAAGGCCACCGTGTCCGGCAAGGCGGTGTCCATCGACTACGGGCGGCCCAGCCTCGGGGGACGAGACATGCTGGGCAAGGCGGAGGTGGGCAAGCCGTGGCGCATGGGGGCGGACGGCCCGACGACCCTCAAGACCGACGCCGACCTGAGCTTCGGCGCGGCCAAGGTCCCGAAGGGCTCCTACGTCCTCACGGCGACGAAGACGAGCGAGACCGCGTGGTCGCTCAACGTGGCCAAGGCCGAAGGGGAGACCAAGACCACGGTCGCCGACATCCCGCTGGTGGCCGGGAAGCTGGCCGAGAGCGTCGAGGAGTTCACGATCGTCCTCCACGGTGACAAGGACACGGGCGACGTCGAGCTTCAGTGGGGTACGACTTCCCTGAAGGCCGCCTTCACCGGCAAGTGATCCGGCAGGCGGCATGATCAAGATCCAGCCCGTCACACTCGAGGCCTACGGCGTCCGACTTGAGCCGCTGACCCAGGAGCACCGTGACGGGCTGGCAGCCGCGGCGGCGGATGGCAGGCTCTGGGAGCTGTGGTTCACCGCGGTTCCGGAACCGGAGGAAACGCGCGCCTACATCGCCGACGCGCTTGCGGGCCAAGCGGACGGACACATGCTGCCGTGGGCGGTACGGGAGCTGACGAGCGGGATGATCATCGGCAGCACCCGCTATCACGACGTCGTGGCGGAGATCGATCGGGTCGAGATCGGCTTCACCTGGTATGGAAAACGCTGGCAGCGCAGCCACGTCAACACCGGCTGCAAACTGCTGCTCCTCGGCCACGCGTTCGACACGCTCGGGTGCAAGGTGGTGGGCCTGCGCACCGACAACTTCAACCTGGCCTCCCAGCGCGCCATCGAGGCCCTGGGAGCCAAGAAGGACGGTGTCATCCGCCACCACCGAGGCCGCCGCGACGGGACGGTGCGCGACTCCGTGATCTACAGCATCCTGGCGAGCGAATGGCCCGACGTGAAGCGACACCTCGAGTTCCGGCTGGCCCGTCACGCCAGCCCGTCGGTCGGACGGGAGCCTAGCGAATGAACAGCGGCGCCAGCACCAGCGTGATCGTCGAGAGGAGCTTGATGAGCACATGGAGCGAGGGGCCGGCGGTGTCCTTGAAGGGGTCTCCGACCGTGTCACCCACGACGGCGGCCTTGTGGGGCTCGGACTTCTTCCCCACGACGACGCCGTCGACCTTGAACTCCCCCGACTCGATGTACTTCTTGGCGTTGTCCCAGGCGCCGCCGCCGTTGTTCATGACGGTGGCCATCAGGATGCCGGCGATCGTCCCCACCATGAGGAGCGCCGCGACCGACTCGGCCCCGAGCTGCCCGCCCCCCAGATACTTGAAGGCGAACCCGACGGCCACCGGTGTCAGCACGGCCAACAGCCCGGGCGCCACCATCTCGCGCAGGGCCGCCGCGGTAACGATGTCGACGCAGCGCGCGTAGTCGGGCTTCGAAGTACCCGCCATGATCCCCGCGTTCTCCCGGAACTGCCGACGGACCTCGGTGATCACTACCTGGGCCGCCTTCCCCACGGCCTTGATGGCCAGGGAGCTGAAGACGAAGACCAGGGTGGCGCCGAGGAGGCCGCCAACGAAGACGGGCACCTTGGTGAGGTCCACCGCAATGCGGGTCCCGGTGATCTTCGCCACCTCGTCGAGATAGGCGCTGAACAGCAGGAACGCGGCAAGGGCCGCCGAGCCGATGGCGTAGCCCTTAGTGAGCGCCTTGGTGGTGTTGCCGACGGAGTCGAGGCGATCGGTCTTCTGCCGGACCGCCGCAGGCTGCTTCGACATCTCGATGATGCCCCCGGCGTTGTCGGTGATCGGGCCGAAGGTGTCCATGGCGAGGATGTAGGCGCAGGGCGCGAGCATCCCCATCGTGGCGATGGCGGTTCCGTAGAGTCCCGAGCCCGCAACGCCGCCCAGGGCCATCTTCCCGCACCAGTAGGAGGCCATGAGAGCCACCGATATGACGATCACCGGAGCGCCCGTGCATTCGAAGCCGACGGCCAGGCCGCTGATTATGTTCGTGGCCGGCCCAGTCCGCGAGGCCTCGGCGATGGACCGCACGGGACGGTACTTGTACTCGGTGTAGTACTGGGTGATCCACACGAACGCGTAGGCCGTGAGGATGCCGATGATCCCGGCGAGGAGCAGGTAGCGACGGTGGACGTGGACGGGTGAACCCGCGACGGGTACCAGGAGCAGATAGACCGCGCCGGCGAAGCCGATCATCGCCAGGATCGTGGTCACCAGGTAGCCTCGGTTGAGGGCGTTCATGGGGTCCTCGTCCTCGCGGCACTTGACCGTGAAGACGCCGACGATGGTCGCCAGCAGGCCAAACGCGCGGGCCAGCAGCGGGAACAGGATCCCGCCCATGCCGAAGACCGGGAAGAGGGCGATCCCGAGGATCATGGCGCCGACGTTCTCGGCCGCCGTCGACTCGAACAGGTCGGCGCCGCGACCGGCGCAGTCGCCCACGTTGTCTCCGACGAGGTCGGCGATCACGGCCGGGTTGCGCGGGTCGTCCTCGGGGATGCCGGCTTCGACCTTCCCCACCAGATCCGCGCCGACGTCGGCCGCCTTGGTGTAGATGCCGCCGCCGAGCTGTGCGAAGAGAGCAACGAAGCTGGCGCCGAAGCCGAAGCCCACGATCTGGAGGGGCACGTGGCGGTAGTCGGCGAGCCCACCGAAGAAGTAGAAGAGCCCGCCCACGCCGAGGAGGCTCATGGCCACGACGGTCAGGCCCGAGACGGCACCGGCCCGGAGCGCGATCTGGAGGGCCTTGTTGAGACTCGTCGTCGCCGCGGCCGCCGTCCGGATGTTGGCGCGGATCGACACGAACATCCCGACATAGCCCGCGATCGCAGAGCAGAGCGCCCCGATCACGAAGGAGAGCGTCACGCGCCAGAACGTCCCGTCCCCCATCTCGGCGATGTTCTTGACGTCGCGGTTCACGTAGTAGAACCCGAAGATCGCCGCTGCGGCCAGCACGGAGAGGGCTGCGATCGTCTTGTACTGCCGCGACAGGAAGGCCTCGGCGCCCTCCCGGATGGCGTCGGAGATCTCCCGCATCCCGGGCGTTCCCGTGTCCGCCGCCAGGACGTGCTTGGCCAGGAAGGCGGCGACCACGAGCGACAGGACGCTGATGCCCAGGACGATGGGCAGTACGTTCTCGACAAACATGTAGCTTCTCCTTGAGCTCCCGAGGGGACCGAAGAGGTTAAGCCACGACCACGCGCGGCGTCAACAACGGTCCCGACCGGCCGGCCGTCAGGCCGGAGACGAGAGTTCCTTGACGAGGCCGGTGACGAACGCCTTGGCGTCTCCGAAAAGCATGAGGGTCCTGTCCATGTAGTAGAGCTCGTTGTCGATGCCCGCGAACCCCGGGCTCATCCCCCGCTTGATGACCATCACGGTGTGGGCCTTGTCCACGTCCAGGATCGGCATGCCGTACACGGGGCTCGCCTTGTCGTGGCGCGCCGCCGGGTTCGTCACGTCGTTGGCGCCGATGACCAGGGCGACGTCGGTCTGCGGCAGCTCCGGGTTCGCGTCCTCCATCTCCAGGAGCTTGTCGTAGGGGACGTCGGCCTCGGCCAGGAGCACGTTCATGTGGCCGGGCATGCGGCCCGCCACGGGGTGGATGGCGAAACGGACGTTCACGCCCCGCTTGGTGAGGAGGTCGGTCAGCTCCCGAACCTTGTGCTGCGCCTGCGCCACGGCCATGCCGTAGCCCGGGACGATCATGACCGAGCTCGCGGCGTCGAGGATCGCCGCCGCCTCCTCCGCCGTCGCGCTCCGGACCGTCCGCTTCTCCGCCTGGGCTGTCTCCTGGGCCTGGACCTGCCCGAACGCGCCGAAGAGGACGTTGGTGAAGGACCGGTTCATGGCCCTGCACATGATGATCGACAGGATGAGCCCCGAGGAGCCGTCGAGGGAGCCCGCGATGATCAGCAGCTTGTTGTCGAGGACGAAGCCCATGGCCGCGGCGGCGAGGCCGGCGTAGGAGTTGAGCAGCGAGATGACCGTGGGCATGTCCGCGCCGCCGATGGGCAGGATCAGGATCATTCCGAACACCATGGCGAGCACCGCCATGACCGGGAAGAGAGCCGTCATTCCCGGGTGGATCACCAGATAGACCGCGAGGCCGATGGCCGCCGAAAGGACCGCGAGGTTGATCACGTTCTGGAAGGGGTACGTCATCGGGCGCGTCGGCAGCAGCTCCTGGAGCTTGCCGAAGGCCATGAGGCTCGCCGTGAACGTCAGGAAGCCGAGGAGAACCTCCAGGGCGAGCGCGCCCATGGTGAAGCGCGAGAGCTGGGGCGTCCGCAGGTAGAACTCCGCCGTGCCGACGAGGGCGGCCGCCAGCGCGCCGAAGGCGTGGGAAAGGGCCGTCCGCTGTGGGACGGCCGTCATCGGCATCATCGCCATCGGGACGCCGATGACGGTGCCGAGGACGAAGGCCGCGGCGATCCACCGGTAGCTCACGATCTCGGGGGACAGGAGTGTCCCGCCGATCGCGAGCGCCATCCCGAGGACGCCTATGGCCACGCCGCGACGTGCGGTCGGAACGGAGGAGAGCCACTTCAACGCGAGGATGAAGCACGCCGCCGCCGCGAGGTAGGCGAGCTGGAGCAGCGTGTCGTTCACGGCTTGCCGGGGCCCCGCTTCTTGAACATCTTCACCATGCGATAGGTGATGAGGAAGCCCCCGACGACGTTGATCATCGAAGCGGTCACGGCCACGGTCCCGAGCCAGGTGCTGAGGCTCGTCTCCTGGCGGCCCGCGATGACGATGGACCCGACCACCGCGATCGCGGAGATCGCGTTGGTCAGGGACATGAGGGGGGTGTGGAGCAGCGGCGACACGCGCCGGATGATCTCCAGGCCCACGAAGGTGGCGAGGAGGAGGATGAAGAGCTGGGAGACGAAATCGGAGGTCACGCCACGGCCTCCCTAGCGGCCCGCCTCCTTGGCCCGCATCTTCGCCAGGACACTGTGATGGCGCCCGTAGCTGAAGTAGATCACGAGCCCGATGCCCAACCAGCCGAAGAGGCGGTACCAGTTCTCGGGACCGAGGGAGAACATCAGCATCAGGCAGGTGAGGATCCCGGCGATCGGAACGAACGGCACGAGGGGTGCGCGAAACGGGCGCTCCGCCTCGGGATGCTTGACCCGCATGATCAAGACGGCGGCGCACACGACCACGAAAGCGAATAGGGTCCCTATGTTGGTGAGCTCCGCGAGCACACGGATGGGCAGGAGCGCCCCTCCCATCATCACGAAGCCGCCGGTCAGGAGAGTGGCCTTCCACGGCGTCCGGAACCGCTCGTGGATCGCGCCAAAGAAGCTCGTCGGCACCAGCCCGTCTCGCGCCATGGCCAGCCAGACCCGGGGCTGGCTCAGCATCATGACGAGCAGGACCGAGGTGATGCCGGCGATGGCGCCGACCGAGACGAGGGCCTGAGCCCAGGGCAGACCGGCCTGAGCGAACGCGTTCGACACGGGCGCCTTGATGTCGATCTTGTCGTATCGGACCATGCCCGTCAGGATGGCGGCGACGGCGATGTAGAGAACGGTGCACAGGATGAGAGACGTCACGATGGCGATCGGGACATCCCTGTTGGGCCGCCGGGCCTCCTCTGCGTGGGTGGATATGGAGTCGAAGCCGATGTAGGCGAAGAAGATGATTGCGGCTCCAGCCAGGACGCCAACGGGCGCGCCGGTCGGCGAGGTCTGTCCCAGGATCGGCCTCCCGAAGAAGCTCAGCCCCGAATACCCGTAGGGGGCGAAGGGGTGCCAGTTGGCCGGGTCCACGTAGAAAGCACCGACTCCGATGACGAAGAAGACCGCAACGAGCTTGATGACCACCATCGTCGTGTTGAAGCCCGCGCTCTCGCGGATGCCGATCACCAGGACCCAGGTGACCGCGGCGGCGATGAGCACGGCAGGCAGGTTCAGATAGGTGCCGGTCAACCCGAAGCCCGCATTCGGGTCGAAGTCGAAAGGTGCCAGGCCCCACGCCTTGGGCCATTGGAGTCCGACGGAGCGTACGAAGTCCTGGAAGTACGCCGACCAACCCTGCGATACAGCCGCCGAGGCCACCGCGTACTCGAGGATGAGATCCCAACCGATGATCCACGCCATGAGCTCACCGAGGGTCGCGTAAGCATACGTGTAGGCGGAGCCGGCCACGGGGGTCATCGAGGCGAATTCCGCGTAGCAGAGCGCCGCGAAGACGCAGGCGATACCGGCGACGACGAAAGAAAGGATGAGCGCCGGGCCGGCCTTGTCGTGTGCCGCTACGCCGGTGAGCACGAAGATGCCGGTGCCGATGATGGCGCCGACCCCGAGGCTGGTGAGCTGTATCGGGCCGAGGACGCGCCTCAGGCGGTTCTCGCCTTTGGCCTCCTCGAGGAGCAGGCTCAGGGGCTTTCGAGCGAAGAGAGTGCTGCTCACGCTCACCGTCCTTTCTGGGGTGCCATCATGAAGGTCGCGCCAGGATTAGGTAATCAACGGCAAAAGTCAATCGGCCGGACCGGCGTCATGCCGGCCCGGCCGATCGAACGAGCGGACGGTCTGCGCTCAGATCTCGATGCCGTCGCCCGGCACTGCGGGCGTCTTGGGCTGCCGATCCCCTGCTGGCGGCTCTCCATCCAACCGGATGCGGTTGTCGACGCTGAAGGCCAGGGTCTGACGGGCCACGTTGCCGATCACCTGGCGCTCCACGTTGCTGTTGACGTAGCCCGTGAGGGTCACCTTTCCGTCATCGACCACGATGCGCACCGGCGGGACGGCCATGTCGGCGAAGCTGGACAGGATCGCGTTTCCGGAGCCGTAGATGCCCCGGTAGAGCTGGCGCCTCAGGCTCGCGTCGAAGGACGACAGCCCCTGGACGCCGATCTCGTTCCGGACCTCTCGCACGCCGGGGATGCCGGCGACGATGTTGTCGACGGCGTCCTTCCGCCAGGGCATCTGCATCGACCCCTGGAGGAAGACCACGCCGTTCTCGACCCCGTACTCGACGCTGTCGAAGACCGTGAGATCCGGATAGCGGAGCACGGCCGCGCGCACGTCCTTGCCGATGTCGGCGTCGGGACGCTCCTCGGGAACGACCTGGATGTGGTTCTCGACGCTCTTGGACTCCTTGCGCGCCTGACGCGCCGCCTGGCGCTGCGCCCGAACGGTCGTCACCGCGCCGGTGAGCGTCGCCGTCCCGCCGCTCACGGCCACCGCGATCTCGCCCTCCTGGGTGAGCTTCGCCTTCTCCAATCGGGCCTCGATCTTCTTCTGCACCGCGGCGTCGTCGGCCCGTGCGGGGAGGGCCGCGCCAGAAAGGACCGTCGCTGCCAGACCCGCGAGCAGCCCGCGCCGGAACTGCAGTGATCTCTTCGTCGTCATGTGATCTCCCTCGCTCTCGAGGCCCTGCGCCCCCGCGGCCGGCCTCGACCCCCTCCAAAGCAAAGGGCTTGCCAATCCAAGAGCACGCCGAAGTGACTCACGGAGCGTGGCTTGACAGACGTTGACACTCGCCCGCTGTCCTCGAACGGTGAAAGCTCAGATATCCCGGAGGATCTCTTCGGGGTGGCTGGCGGCGTTGACCTTGGGGTAGGTCTTCCTGATGGAGCCGTCGCCGTCGATGAGGTAGCTCACCCGTTTCGGGTACTGCGCCTCCCTGTCGTCGGCGGCCCCGTACGCGATCCCCACGGCCCGATCGGTGTCGCAGAGCAGCGGGAAGTCGAACGAGAACTTGCGGGCGAAGGCCGCGTTGTCCGGGATCGTGTCGAAGCTGATCCCGAGGATGTGGACGCCCCTCTCCCCGAAGGCCTTGAAGTGGTCCCGGAAGCCGCATCCCTCCGCCGTGCATCCGGGGGTGTCGGCCTTGGGATAGAACCAGAGCACCACGGAGCTGCCCCGATAGTCGGAGAGGCGCACGGTCCTCCCGGTGTGGTCGGGGACCTCGAAGAGGGGGGCCGGGGTTCCCGGCTCGAGCATGGGCATTGGTAGATCCTTCTATCCTTTCCCTTGCGGGTTGCAAAGGCGTGGGACAGCAAGACCCCCGTTCAAACCGTGCGTGCGGATTTCCCGCACACGGCTTTCCGGTGGCCTCTCGGGCCGGAGCATTAGGCGGTCTCCTGTTGCCAGAAGGGCTGCTCCGGGTAACGGACGGTTCCGCGCAGGCGGTGAAGGCCGAGGTTATGGAAGTAGTCCCGGGTCCAGCGGTCGATTTCTCCGGCGCGCAGGTGCCGACCCTGGCGCTTGATGCGCAGGGCGCGGAGCCTCCGCCACACGTAGGTGTCGAGCTGGATGAAACGGCGCGCGGCGTTCCCGGTGCGGAAGTAGTTGCCCCAGCCCCGCAGCACGGGGTTTAGATCGGCGACGACATCGCGGACGTCCGCGTGGCACCTCGATCTCGGAGTGAGCTCCTTCACGCGTTGCCGTACGCGCTGCATCGAGCGCTGCGACGGCCAGCGCTGCAGAAAATAGAGACGCTTGCGCGTCTGCTCCCACAGCTTGCCGCTCAGACGCTTGTGCAGGTGGCAGCCGAGGAAGTCGAAGCCCTCCTTGCCATCGAAAAGCTCGACCCGCCTCGTCTTGTCCGGGTGAAGCTCGAGACCGAGACGCCCCAGGATGACCCTGATGCGCTCCTCGGCCCGCTCGCACTCCCTCGCGGTGCGGCACATCACCACGAAGTCGTCCGCGTAGCGCACCAGCGTCCCGAGGGGAGCGCTGTGGCGCGTCCACAAAACGTCGAGCACGTGCAGGTAGATGTTCGAGAGCAAGGGTGAGATCACCCCACCCTGCGGCGTGCCCGCCACCGTCGCACTGACGGTGCCCTCTTCCATCACTCCTGCCTCGAGCCACCGCCGCAGCAGCTTCAAGACCCGCCGGTCCGAGACGCGTCGTGCCACGAGCTTCAGCAGCTTCTCGTGGTCGATGCTTCCAAAGTAGTCACGTATGTCGGCGTCGAGCACGTGATGACCACCCTTGGCACCGAGCTTCCTCAGCGCCTCCAGCGCCATCAGCGCGCTCCGCTTCGGACGGAAGCCGTACGAGACAGGCAGAAAATCCGCCTCGAAGATCGGCTCCAGCACGAGCTTTGCCGCCATCTGTGCCACCCGGTCCCGTACCGTCGGAATCCCCAGCGGCCTCTTCTTCCCATCGGCCTTCGGTATGTACCGGCGTCGGACCACGCTCGGCCGGTATTCGCCTGTTCGCAGCTCGGTGGCGAGTCCTTCCAGGAAGCTCTCCACTCCGCTCTGCTCGACGTCACGGATCGACTGGCCGTCGATTCCCGCGGCGCCGCGGTTCCGACTCACTCGTTCCCACGCTTCCCGGAGGACGTCACCCCTCCAGACCTGGTCGTAAAGCGCGTGAAAACGGCGTCCCGGAGCCCGCTTGGCCCCGGCCCACAGCCGACGTTGCAGTTCTCGCACTTTCTCGCGCGGCACAAAGCCGCCGGGGTCGTTAGGTCCGGTCTCGCCGGCCATTCCCTCGCGCTTACCTGCTCCGTCGACACGACCACCCCAGGGGTCCTTCCCTAAAGCCGCGTTGTTCTTCGCGGCCATCATCGGTACTACGACCCCCTCGGACTCCCGCTGCGCGACGCTCGATTTCGCCTTCGGCTTATGCGAGGCGCCTTGCCTTGACTCAGGCTGCGCAGACGGGCCTCTCGTGTTCCGCTCCACTCCTTGCACACGTGCTGCGCCCCCTACCCCGCCAAGGCCAACGGCCCGCTTCGGATCTCGGACCGCCGGTGTTGCCTTCGCCGTGACATGAGCGGCTCGGCCCCCGGTTTGTTCATCTGTCGAGGCTGCAGGCTTCACTTCATGTTGCGGCCCGCGTGCTTGCTCCCCGCTGCGCGGCTTCCGCCGCCTCGCGGGCTCTTGACGCCCCGCTCGGACGGCAGGGTCTCCACCCACCGCCTGGGGCCTGCTACCCGGCGCTCCGACGCCTACCGGGACCGGTCTTGCACCGGCTGGAGTGGCGCAGCGAGCAGCAGTCGCACCGGTCTTTGACGTACCCGATGCCCCTGCCGCGTCACGACGCACCATGGCCCCGGATTATAGGCCTTGTCCGAGAGGCCGAGATCGTTTATGTTTCAAGAATCATGAGGCTGGCGGGACGGCGCGCTCTCGTCACGGGCGGGGGTCGCGGAATAGGGCGGGCCGTGGCCCTGCGCCTCGCCAAGGCGGGCGTCTCCGTGGCCGTGGCCTCCCGCACCCGCGGAGAGGTCGACTCGGTCGCCGAGGAGATCCAGGTCCTCGGCGCCGCCTCGCTCTCCCTCGTGGCCGACGTGGCGCGCCCCGAGGACGTGGAGGGAATGTTCCGGGCGGCCCGCACCGCACTCGGGGGCGTCGACATCCTGGTGAGCGCGGCGGGGGTCGCGACGTCGGCGCCGGTGGTGCGCACGTCCGACGAGGTCTGGCGCAGGGTCCTCGAGACGAACCTGAGCGGGGCCTTCTACTGCCTCCGGGAGGCCCTTCCCGAGATGGTCGAGGCGGGCTGGGGGCGCGTCGTCACGATCGCCTCGATCGCGGGGAAGACCGGCCATCCGTACATCGCGGCCTACTCGGCCAGCAAGCACGGCGTGCTCGGCCTGACCAAGTGCGCCGCCCTCGAGGTCGCGGAAAAGGGCGTCACGATCAACGCCGTCTGCCCGGGCTACGTCGACACGGCGATGACCGACGCCTCGGTGGAGCGGATCGTCGAGAGAACCGGGCGCGCCCACGGAGACGTGCGGCGCCACCTCGCGGAGATGAGCCCCCAGAAGCGCCTCATCGACGCCGAGGAGGTGGCGGCCCTCGTCCAGTATCTCTGCGGCGACGAGGCCCGGGGCATCACGGGACAGGCCCTGAGCGTCGACGGCGGGACGGTCGTATGAGCCTCCCGCTGGAGCCCGTGAACCCTCCCTCCCTCGCGCCGCCGCGCGGCTTCAGCCACGGCATGCGCGGCGCGGGCACGATCCTCTTCGTCGCGGGGCAGGTCGGCTGGGATGGCGCCGGGCGACTCATCTCGACCGACTTCGTCGCGCAGTTCGGCCGGGCCCTCGACAACGTCCTGGCGGTGGTCCGCGAGGCGGGGGGCGAACCCGCGTGCCTCGGCCGGCTCACGATCTACGTCACCGACAAGGGGCAGTACCTGAGTCGCCTGCGGGAGGTCGGCGCCGCCTACCGGGAGCGGATGGGGCGCCACTTCCCGGCCATGGCCCTCGTGGAGGTGCGTTCGCTCCTCGAGGACGGCGCGCTCGTCGAGATCGAGGCCACGGCCGTCCTGTGAGCGACCTGGCCCTCTCCGTGTGGGTACGCCTCCTGAAGGCCCACGGCCTCATGATGCGCGAGGTGCGTCGGTGCGTTCCCGAGCGCCTCACGCTCCCGCAGTTCGACGTCCTGGCGCAGCTCACCCGCCGCGAAGACGGCATGACCCCCGGCGAGCTGACCCGGGAGCTGCTCGTCACGGCCGGGAACGTCACCGGGATCGTCGCTCGACTCGAGGGCCTCGGCCTCGTCGAGCGACGGCCGGTCCCGGAGGACCGCCGCACCGTGAAGGTACGCTTGACGCCTCGAGGCCGGCAGCTGACCCTGCGCGTCATACCGCGCCACCGCCGCGACGTCGGCGCGCTTCTCGAGGGAGTGCCTCGCGAGGACCTGGCGCGGCTCCGCGACCTGCTGGGGCGCGTCGCACGGACGTTGGAGGAGGGCGCGTGACGCCGCGGAGCTTCCGGTACTCGGACAAGGACGGCGTCGGGACGATCACCCTCGATCGGCCCGAGGCCATGAACGCCCTGACGTTCGAGGTCTATCGCGAGCTGACCGAGCTCCTCGTCGACCTCCGGCGCGACGATAGCATCCGCGTCGTCACGATCACGGGGACGGGTCGAGCCTTCTGCACGGGAGGCGACGTGCGGGAGATCATCGGCGAGCTGCTCCACCGCGACCGCCAGGCTCTCCACGATTTCACGCGCATGACCTGCGACCTCGTGCGGGCCATGCGCGCCCTCCCACGCCCCATCGTGGCGAGCCTGAACGGAACCGTCGCCGGGGCGGGCGCCGCCATCGCCCTCGCGGCCGATCTACGGGTCGCCTCCGAGACCGCGAAGATCGCGTTCCTGTTCGTGAAGGTGGGCCTCGCGGGGGCCGACATGGGATCGGCCTACCTCCTCCCGCGAATCGTCGGCCTGGGGCGCGCTGCCGAGCTGCTCATGACCGGCGCCTTCGTCGACGCCGCCGAGGCCCACCGCATCGGCCTCTACAACCGGGTCGTGGCTCGCGGAGAGGCTGGAGGCCGAGACCGCCGACGTGGTGCGCCTCGCTGGCGGACGGCCCCGTCGCCGGCCTGGCCGCGACGAAGGACGCCCTGAACCGCGAGATGCACATGGACCTCGAGACGGCCCTCGGCCACGAGGCGGCGGTCCAGGCCGAGCTGATGATGGGCCGCGATTTTCGCGAGGGGTTCCAGGCCTTCGTCGAGAAGCGGGCGCCGCGCTTCGGACCGCCGTCACCGGAAAGGCAGGACCGGTGAGCGACGCCCACTTCTCCGAGAACCACGAGCGCCTCGCCGAGAAGGTCCGCGCCTTCGGCGACAAGGTCCTCCGCTCCCGGCCCCACGACGAGACCGATCCGTACGGCGGAGACCCGCGCCCTCGTCAGCCTCATGGCCGGAGAAGGCCTCCTGGGCGCCGCGGTGCCCCCTCCCCACGGCTTCATGGACCTGCGCTCTCTCGTCGTGACTCGCGAGGGCCTGGCCTACTTCTCGTCCCTCGCCGACACGGCGTTCGTGATGCAGGGTCTCGGCTCCTACCCGATCGTCGCCGCCGGAAGCGAGGTCCAGAAGACGCGCTGGCTCCCCGCGGTCGTGAACGGCGAGCTGCTGGCGGCGTTCGCCGTCACCGAGCCGGAGGCGGGCTCGGACCTGGGGGCGGTGAGGACGCGGGCCGAGAAGGACGGCGCCCTCTGGCGCCTCGAGGGCGTCAAGACCTTCATCTCGAACGCCGGCATCGCCGGGCTCTACACGGTCCTCGCGCGCACCGAGGAGGGCGAGGGGCACAAGGGGCTTTCGATGTTCCTGGTGGACGCGGAGGCACCGGGCATCGTCGTGCGCCCCCTCGAGGCGATGGCCCCCCATCCCCTCGGCGAGGTCCGTTTCGACGGGACGCCCGCCGTCCTCCTGGGCGAGGAGCGAGGGGGCTACGCCACGACGCTCGCGACCCTCGAGCACTTCCGGCCGAGCGTGGGCGCGGCGGCCTGCGGCCTCGCCTGGCGCGCCCTCGACGAGGCCGTCCGGTGGTCGCTGGCACGGCGGCAGTTCGGCCGGTCTCTTTCCCAGTTCCAGGCCACGAAGATGGCTCTGGCCGACATGCACGTGGACCTCGAGGCCGCGCGCCTCCTCGTGCGACGGGCGGCCTGGCTCAAGGACCGAGGCTCCTCCATCGCCCGGGAGGGAGCCGCGGCCAAGCTCTTCGCCACCGAGGCGGCGCAGCGGGTGGTCGACCGGGCGGTGCAGATCCACGGCGGCCAGGGCGTCATGCGAGGCTCCACCGTCGAGCGCCTCTATCGCGACGTGCGGGCGCTCCGGATCTACGAGGGGACGAGCGAGATCCAGAAGCTCGTGATCGCGCGAGAGGTCCTGAAGGAGGCACGATGAGCACCGACGTCCTGCGTTCCGAGGACATGACCGCGGAGTACCGCGCCCTCGTGGTCCAGCTCATGGAGAGCCAGGCCTACCGGGAGCTCGCCGCGGCCCACATGTTCGGGTACGGCCTCCGCTTCGTGCCGGACAAGTGGCTCAAGTTCATGGTCTGGCACATCCGCGAGGAGGCCGAGCACTACGAGGCCGTGGCGGCGATGTACCGGTCGTTCACTGGGGCGGAGGTCGAGCCCGTCGTCAAGCGCCGCCTGGCCGACAAGCCGATCCCGTTCGCCGAGAGCTGGATGGAGCTGGCCATGGCCCAGTTCCTCTACGACCGCGGCGGCTTCTGGCAGCTCAAGGAGTACGAGGAGTGCTCCTTCGTCCCGTACCGGGCGGTGATACAGAAGATCGTCAAGGAGGAGGCCGGGCACCAGAGCCTCGGCGAGAAGATCGTGGTCGAGCAGTGCCGCTCGGGGGAGTACGACGACGTCAAGCAGCCGCTCTTCGAGAAGTGGCTGCGCATCGGCCTGCTCTCCTTCGGCCGGCCCGCCACGGCCGGCAACCGATTCGCCATCGAGCAGGGGATCAAGAAGCGCGACTCGGGGGACTGCATGAAGGACTTCGTCGCGGACATCCGACCCGCCGTGCGGGACGCCGGACTCCGCTTTCCCGATCCGCCGACGCTCCGCATGGAGCTTCCGGCCGACGTCGATTGGAGCGTGTGACATGGGACGGATCGTCGATCTCTGCGGCGAGATCGCCGCTGAATCCGAGGAAGGGCCCGAGGGGCTCGTCCTCTCTCCGGACGGCTGGGATCGCCTGCGACGCGACTGGAGCGAGGAGGACATCGAAGACGCCATGGGCCTCGTCCGCGACAGCCTCCTGCTGGGAGAGCTGGTCGACGCCTCCGACAGCTTGAGCGCCCGACTCATCGACGTGCTGGGGGAGTTCGGCGGCGAGGCGGCCTTCAAGCAGGCTGTCGAGGGGCGGGCCACCCTGTCGCTCGAGGCGATCGGCCAGCTCGCGCGTCGGGTGGACCGCCTCGAGGAGATCCTCGAGGCCTATCGCGACGGGCAAGCCTCCGGACCGGACGAGCTTCGACGTCCTGCGCCGCCGCCTCGCCGACCACGGCCTCGAGGACGACACGGCCGACGACGACCGCGCGGACGAGCAGGAAAGAGAAGACTGGAACAACAACGACTGATCACGGACGCCTTGGCCTCCGGCCGCGCGGACGCGCTGCTGTTCCAGCCCTTCCCCATCGGACGGGGGGGGCTCGTGATGCCCAACCGGATCTGGCTTCCGGCGATGGTCACCTGGCGCGGCACCGAGGATGGCTTCGTCACCGACGCGGTGCGCGAGATCTACCTCCGCTACGCCCGCGGCGGCGCCGGCATGATCGTCCTCGAGGCCACGGGGATCCGCGACGTGGCCAGCGGACCGCTCCTCCGCCTCTCCCACGACCGCTACGTCCCCGGCCTCAAGGCCCTCCGCGACGAGATGCGCTCGGCCTCCGACTCGCTCGCGGTCCCCCAGATCATCGACTTCCTCAAGATCGCGCGGCGCAAGTCCGACCCGCGACTTCATGGAGGGCATGGTGGCGCGCCGCCGCCTCCCCGAGTCGGCGCTGGCGCTCACCGACGCCGAGTTCGAGGCGACCCTCGAGACCCACCTTCCGAGCCCCCGAGACCGGCGCGACTTCCTCTACGGCTACCGGCAGACGATCGAGGACCTGGACCTGGACGAGATCCATCGCATCCCGGGCTGGTTCGCTGACGCCGCGCGGCGGGCGAAGCAGGCGGGGTTCGACGGCGTCGAGCTGCATTTCGCCCACGCCTACACCATGGCTTCGTTCCTGTCGGTCACCAACGGGCGCACCGACCGTTACGGCGGATCCTTCGAGAACCGGATGCGCCTTCCCCTCGAGGTGGTGGAGGCCGTGCGCGGCGCCGTCGGCCGCGAGTTCCTCGTCGGATGTCGCTACCTCGGATCCGAGGACATCCTGGGCGAGGACGGCACCCTGCGCGGGAACACCCTCGCCGACGCCCAGGCCATCGGCGTGGCGCTGGCGCGCGCCGGCCTCGACTTCCTCTCCATCTCCCGCGGCGGCAAGTTCGACGACGCCCGGCAGCCGCCGGTCGGCGAGTCGGCTTATCCCTACACCGGCCACAGCGGCGGGCGGTGCATCCCCCGGGAGAAGCGCGATCCGTTCGGCGGTGAACGTGCCGCTGGCGGCGGGGATACGTGCCGCACTGCGGGCCGCCGGCTTCACGATCCCGGTGGTCACCGCCGGCAAGATCGTCTCCTTCGATCAGGCCGAGGGGATCCTGCGCGACGGCTCCGCCGACCTCGTGGGAATGGCTCGGGCACTGCTGGCGGATCCGGACCTTCCCCGCAAGTGGCGCACGGGAGCCGACGCCGACGCAAGGACCTGCGTCTTCTGCCCGTACTGCGAGGACGAGGATCAGCATCACCGCGTCGTGACGTGCACACTCTGGCCGAGGGACCCGGCCCACCACCGGCGCCGCCTGACGCCCGCCGTATGGGAGAGCGGCTCACTGGGCTAGAATCCAGGGCGCGTCTCCCCCATGAGGATCCTGTCCGGGCGTTCGGCCGCAGCCGCCTCCCTCGCGATCCTGGCTCCCATCGCCGCTTGCGACGGGGCGCGGAGCCTCCCGATCCGCCGGCGAAGTCGCCGCGGAACGCGAACTACTCCATCGACGCGCGCCTCGACCCGGCGCAGCACACGATCGACGGGAACCTCGTCCTCGAATGGCGCAACACCGGCGACGCCCCGCTCTCGACGTTCCCGTTCCATCTCTACTGGAACGCGTTCCGGAACACCCTGTCGACGTCGGCCCGGGGCGAGGGGCCGCGGGGCGCCCGCTTCGACGATACCGATCGCGGGCTTCGGCTACACCGCATCTGAAGGTCGTCCAGCTCCTCGGCAACCCCGACGTGGACCTGACGCCCACCCTCCGCTACGTCGCACCCCGACGACGCCAACGCCGACGACCGCACGCTGGTGGAGGTCACGACGCCGGCGCCGGTCGCCCCGGGGGCGACCGTTCGCTTCCGGATCGAGTGGACTCGCGGGTTCCCCTCGGCCGGCCCGGGCGCGCCGGTTGGGTCCACGACTACCTCTTCGTCGCGCAGTGGTTCCCCAAGATCGGGGTCCCTCGCGGGGCGGCTGGAACGCCCACCAGTTCCACTCCCTGGGGAGTTCTTCTCCGACTACGGCTCTACGACGTGCGGCTCACGCTGCCGCGGGGGCTCGTGGTCGGGGCCACGGGGCGGCTGCCAGGGGGCCCCGAAGGACAACGCCGACGGAACGCGCACCCTCCGCTTCGTCGGAGGAGGACGTGCACGACTTCGCCTGGACGGCGAGCCGGCGCTTCCTCGAGCGCACGGCGCGCTTCGACGACGCCGGCTATCCCTCCCGTCGACATCCGGCTCCTGGTCCAGCCCGAGCACGCCCAGCTCGCCGATCGATACCTCGAGGCCACCAAGATCGCGCTGCGCCGCTACGGCGCGTGGTCGGCGCCGTACCCGTACGGCCACGTCACGGTGGTCGACGCCCCGTGGGGCTCGACGTCCGGGGGGATGGAGTACCCGACGCTCTTCACCGGCGAGGCCCACCTCTGGTCGCCGCGGGCGCTGCAAGAGCCCGAGGGCGTGACGATCCACGAGGCCGGGCATCAGTTCTGGTACGGCCTCGTGGGGAACAACGAGTTCGAGGAGGCCTGGCTCGACGAGGGCATCAACTCCTACTTCGAGGACAAGGCCGTCTTCCGAGCGCTCGGCCCGTCCTCGGTCGGAGCGCGGTACTTCGGCGCCCGCGATCCGCGCGGCCGGCGCACGGGCTGGCCGGTCGTCGCACCCGGGGTCCGGGTCGGACGCGGGGAAGGGCCACGTCGCCGACCTGCGGCGAGAACGGCCGCCGGGATCCGTTCCGCCGGAGCTGGGACTACGACACCTGGCCCGCCTACTACACGAACTCCTACGACAAGCCCGCGCTCACGCTCCAGACCCTCGAGGCGCTGGTGGGCGACGAGGTGATGGTCCGCGATCTTCAACACCTACGCGCGCCGCTTCCGCTTCGCCCACCCGACCACCGAGGACTTCATCCGCACGGTGAACGAGGTCACGGGGAAGGACTACCGCTGGTTCTTCGACGAGACGTGGTTCAGCAGCGGCCTCTGCGACTACGCCATCGAGGCGAAGAACGCCGCGGTGCCGCCCTTGCGCGGGTACGTCGACGCCCACGACGGGCCCCCGGCCCTGGTGTCGCCCGCCGAAGGCCGACGAGAAGGCGGGGCCCGTTTCAGGGAACCGTGACCGTGCGGCGCCTGGGCGAGGTGCGGATGCCGGTGGAGGTGCTGGTCGAGCTGGCCGACGGCCGGCAGGTCCGCGAGAGCTGGGACGGCCGGGACCGGTGGCAGCGCTTCACCTTCGACCAGAAGGTCCGGCGCGCCGTGGTCGATCCGTCCCACGTTCTCGCCATCGACGTGAGGCCGGCGAACAACGCGTGGGTCGAAGACCACGGCGAGGCGAGGCGCGCGGCCACCAAGTGGGCCTTCCGCTTCATGCTCTGGCTCCAGAACCTCCTGGAGCTCCACACGGTGCTGGGCTAGGGAATGCGACGGCGCTCTCCTGGACGGCCTCCGGATGGCCCGCGGGCAGCTTCGGCTGTCGCTGCTCCTCCTGGGCCTCAACGTCGGGTTCGCTGCGGCGCTGGCCTTCCCGCTGGCCCTGTCCCTCGAGAAGGACCTCCGCGATACCGCCTCGGCGGGGACGATGATGCGGGGCTTCGACTACCCCTGGTGGAGCCAGTGGGCCGGGGACCAGTCGGGATGGTCTTCTGCCTTCGCCCCGGACATCTTCGGAAAGGGCTTCGCGTTCAAGAACCTCCAGGCCCTCCTGGGGGGCGAGCTGCCGGCCCGTCTCTTCGTCCACGAGACCGAGGGGGCTCCCCGAGCCCGCCCCGCACGTGCCGACGCCTTCGACCCCCTCGTCCTGGCGATGGGCCTCGCGTACCTGGCGCTCCAGACCTTTCTCGCCGGGGGCGTGCTCGGGGTCCTCCGGGGCGCCGGCGCGGGCCTCACCGCCCGGGGCTTCCTCCACGGCTCGGGGTTCTACTTCGGCCGCATGGCGCGCATCGCGATCCTCGCCCTCCTCGCCCACGCCACGCTCTTCGCCTTGAACGCGCCCGTCGCCCGGTGGGCCGATCGCCACGCGCTCGAGGCCGCCACCGAGACGGCGGCTCTCGCGTGGAGCTTCGGCCAAAAAGGGCTCCTGCTCCTCGGGATCCTCTTCGTCCACATGCTGTCGTGTTACGCGAAGGTCGTCACCGTGGTGGAGGAGCGCCAGAGCGCCGCGCTGGCGTTCCTCTCGTCCATCGGGTTCTGCCTCGGCCATCTCCGCCGGACGTTCGGCCACTACCTGGCCGTGGCGCTCCTCGGTGTCGCCCTCCTCGCCGTCTGGAGCTTCGCCGACGTCCGCTGGATCGCCACGGGCTATCGCACCCAGGTGGTCACGCTCCTGCTCGCGCAGGGCCTCGTCCTCGGGCGCATCGTCCTTCGCGTCGCGCTCCTCGGGGGGCAGGTCTCCCTCTACCGCCGAGAGTCGGCGGCGTAGGGACGAGAGCATGGCCGTCGACTCCACACGCTTCCGCGCCGCCATGGCGCAGTTCGCGACCGGCGTCACGATCGTCACGACCCGGGACGAGGCGGGGCACCGCTTCGGCCTCACGGTGAACGCCTTCGCGTCGGTGAGCCTCGACCCGCCCCTCGTCCTCGTCTGCATCGACAACCGCTCCGACGCCCACAAGGGGTTCCAGGCCTCGGGGGTCTTCGGGATCAGCGTCCTGGCGGAAGGCCAGGAGGACTGGTCGCGTCGGTTCGCGACGCCGGGGCCGGAGAAGTGGAGCGGCGGCGCGTTCGAGACGGGCGCCACGGGCGTGGCGCTCATCCCCGGGGCCCTCGCCCACGTCGAGTGCCGCGTGGCGGCCGCCCACCCTGCCGGCGACCACACCATCTACGTGGGGCAGGTGGAGAGGCTCGCCGTCGGCTCCGGGACGGCCCCTCCTCTATCACTCCAGCGCCTACGGCCGCGTCGAAGGACGAGCGGAGGGCGAATGACCTCCGGGACGGTGCCGTTCGAGTTCCCCGAGCGCTTCAACATGGCGTGGTACTTCCTCGACCGGAACGTCGAGGAGGGGCGGGGGGACAAGGTCTGTCTCTACTACCGGGACGAAGCCTACACGTACGGCGAGGTCCAGGCGCAGGCCAACCGCTTCGCGAACGCCCTGGCCGCGCTGGGCGTCCAGGTCGAGGACCGGGTCCTCCTCGTCCTCCCCGACCGTCCGGAGTTCGTCTTCGCGTGGTTCGGAGCGGCGAAGGCCGGCGCCGTCATCGCCATGGTCAACCCCGCGCTCCCGGCCGAGGACTACGTCCACTACTTCCAGTACACGCGGTGCCGTGTCGCCGTGGTCGACGAGTCGGTCCTTCCGAAGATCGACCCGCTCCGCGACTCATTCCCCCACCTGCGCCACCTGATCGTGGTCGGCGAACCCGGGACGCCACGTGTCCTTCGAGGAGGCCTGCGCCGCGGCGTCCGACCGGTTCGTCGAACGCCGACACGCACCGCGACGACCCCGCGATCTGGCTCTTCACGAGCGGCTCGACGGGCAAGCCCAAGGCGGCCGTCCACCTCCAGCAGGACCTCCCGTGGAACACCGAGCGCTACGCGAAGCAGGTCCTCGGAATCCGCGAGGACGACCTCACGGTCTCGGTCCCCAAGCTCTTCTTCGGCTACGCCACCGGAACCAACCTGCTCTTTCCGTTCTCCGTCGGCGCCGCCACGGCCCTCTTCAGCGAGCGCAGCGAGGCCGCGACGCTCTTCGACGTCATCGAGCGGTACAAGCCCACGATCCTCACGTCGGTCCCCACGATGATCGGCGCCATGGTGAACTCGGGGCGACCGACGCCGGACCTGTCGTCCCTGCGACTCTGCCTGTCGGCAGGAGAGGCGCTGCCCCCCGAGCTCTACCGGCGCTGGAAGGAGGCCTTCGGCGTCGAGATCCTCGACGGCATCGGCTCAGCGGAGATGTTCCACATCTACATCTCCAACGCGCCCGGCGACGTGGTCCCCGGAAGCCTGGGACGCCTCGTGCCCGGCTACGAGGCCCGGATCGTCGGCCCCGAGGGGGCGGACGTCCCCGAGGGGGAGGCGGGGACCCTGTGGATCAAGGGCGAGTCGGCGGCGGTGCTCTACTGGCAGGCCCACGAGAAGTCGAAGGAGGTCCTCCGGGGCGACTGGGTCGTGACGGGCGACCACATGCGCCGCGACGCCCAGGGCTACTTCTGGTACGAGGGGCGCACCGACGACATGCTCAAGGTCTCGGGAATCTTCGTGAGCCCCATGGAGGTGGAGAACTGCCTCTTGCAGCATCCGCAGGTGGCGGAATGCGCCGTGATCGGGTATAAAGGCCCGGACGGCTTGACCAAACCAAAGGCATACGTCGTGCTCCGACAGGGTTTTGCGAGCGACGCTCTCGCACGAGAGCTGCAGGAGTTCGTGAAGGGGCGACTGGCGCCCTTCAAGTATCCGCGAGCCGTGGAGTTCGCCCAGGAGCTGCCCAAGAACGACCGCGGAAAGATCGACAGGCGTCGTCTCGAAGCCCTGGGGCCGCGAGGCGCGAGGTAACGCGAGACCGACGCGTCCCCCACACACAAAAAGACGCTTGTAGAAAGGAGAGAAGGAAGCCCTTCCTTCAATGGCCATGGCCGAGAACATCGTGACCTCCGAGATGACCTGGACCGAGGTGGACGAGGCGCTCAAAGAGCGACCGGTCGCCATCCTTCCGGTGGGCGCCGTCGAGGCCCACGGACCCGCACCTCCCCCTGTCGACCGATACCGTCATCGCCACCGAGATGGCCCGCAGGGGTGCGGCGAAGCTCAAGGAGCACTCCATCCCCGCGCTGATCCTTCCACCGGTCTACTTCACCGTGGCGGACTTCGGCGCCGCCTTCGCCGGCACGCTGTCGATCCCCAGCGAGACGGCGGTGGCGCTGCTTCGCGACGTGTGCGTCGCCGCGAGCAAGCGGTTCCGCGCCGTGGCCATCGCCAACATCCACCTCGAGCCGGCGCACGTCGAGTGCCTGAAGAAGGCGGTGGACGAGGCCAAGAAGGCCGGCGCCAGCGTCTGCGCCGTGGACCTCACGCGGAAGCGGTGGGCCGACCTGATGGGAGAGGCGTTCCTGCTGGGAGACCACGCGGGCGCCTGGGAGACCTCCCTCATGATGGCGGCGGCGCCCGACAAGGTCCGCGAGCGCGAGCGGATCAGCCTCCCCCCCATGGACGGCCTGATGCCGGCGCTCAAGAAGGGCGCCAAGACCTTCGCCGAAGCCGGCGGAGAAGAGGCCTACTTCGGCGACCCCACCGCCGCCTCGGCCGAGGACGGGGAGACGTATTTCGAGGCCCTCGCCGAGGTCCTGAGCCTGTCGGTCATGGAGCACCTCGGCAGCAAGGCGTAGCTCCTGTTCCGCACGTCCATCCTCGTCCGCTTCGGCGACCTCGATCCGGCGGGTATCGCCTACTACCCGAACCTCGTCAACTTCCTCCACGTCTCCTTCGAGGACTTCTGCGCGGGCCACCTGGGCGAGGCCGTATCCGGAGCTGTACGGCGAAGGGCATCGGCTTCCCCTCGGTGAAGGTCGAGATCGAGTTCCTGTCTCCTGTGCGCTACGGGGATCGGATCGACGTCGACATGGGGGTGGAGCACGTGGGCCGGACCTCGGTCCGCTTCCGCTACGAGGCCTCGGTCGGCGGACGAGCCGTCTTCAAGGCCCGGAACGTCGCCGTCGTAGTGGACATGGCCACGTTCCGCCCCATGGCGATCCCCGCCTGGCTGCGGGAGCGCCTCGAGGCCGCCGTCGTACCCCCCGACTAAACCCCCCCTCGCGAACACCGGTCGAAGCAAGAGGGGGGACAAGGAGAAGGTCAATGAAGAGAAGCCTGGGCGTAGGGATCTTGAGCATTGCCGTGCTAGCGGCCGCCATCGTCGGAGCCGCGGCGGAGTCGCAGGGCACCGCTCCGCAGGGGCGCGGTCAGGGGCGGGATCAGCGCCTCGCGGACTTCCTCGCCCTGAGCGACGAGCAGCGGGCCACATGGAAGTCCATGCACGATCAGCATCGGACGGAGATGCAGCCTCTCGTTCAGGAGGGCCGCGACCTTCGCCACCGCCTTCGTGATGCCACCAATGCGGCGAACCCCGATCCGACCGCCGTCGGTCAAGCCACCCTCGCCGTGAAGCAGCACCGCGAGAAGGTCAAGGCCTCGGAGGACGCCTTCCAGACGCGCTTGATGGGCACGCTGACCGACGACCAGAAGGCCAAGTTCGACGCCTTCAAGGCGGCAAATCGGGGAGGGCACGGCCGGGGCTCCCACGGCCATGGCGCTCCGCAGCCGACCGAAGGGTAGGGCGACAGGCGAGTCGTCGCCTTCTCGAGGCGGGCCGCGGGCGCCCCGGCGCCTGCGACCCGTCTGCCGTCAGTACAGCTTGAGGTCGAGGTTGTCGGCGGCGATGTCGGTCAGGTCCACGATGGCCGCGGCGTTGACGCCGATGGCGATCGCGATGGACTCCGAGATCTCCTCCCGGGTCGCGCCGAACTTGAGGGCCTTCTTGATGTGCCCCTCGAGGCACCCCTGGCACTTCGCGGCCAGGCTGGCGGCGATGGCGACCAGCTCCTTGGTCTTGCGGTCCAGGACCGACGGCTTGTACGTCTCCTTGTAGAACTGGAAGTAGATCTCGCGGAAGCGGGGATCCACCATCGTGTAGGAGTTCGACTGCTCCGGCGGCTTCGCGGCCCCGTTGTCTTCCAGGGGGAACGGGGAGTGGCGCTTCTTCGCGTCGTCGCTCATCGGATGCGCTCCTGCCGCTCGCGGGCGGTCATTGGGAAAGGGTCTGCTCCAGGATGGCGGCCACCGCGGCCTCGTAGGCCTTCTGCCCGTCCCGATAGGCGTGCCCATGGCCGCTCGTGTACTTCTGGCCGTCCCGGCCCACGCGTTCGAAGGGCTGGCCAGGAACCACGAGGACCGCGGCCTTCGGCCCCGCCGCCGCTGCAGGTCGAAGGCGATGTCCGACGGCATCCGCTCGTCGTCGGAGTCCGGCGACGAACAGCGCGGGACGGCCGGCGAGCTTGCGCCGCCGCCTTCACGACGTCCAGGTCGTCGGGATCGAAGCCGGCGCGACGCCCCATCCAGAACACCGCCTCGTCGGCGGTCGGCCAGGTCGGAACGACGCGCAGCCACCAGGCGAAGCGCCGGAAGAGCGCGAGGTGGTGACGCGCCGTGTCCCTGAGGCTGCGGTAGCTGCTGTCGCACACGACGCCGGCGATGCGGGGCTCGTCGGCCGCGGCGAAGACGCTCGGCGGCGCCGCCGAAGGAGATGCCCCAGACGACGACCGGGCCCGGCGCGCGCTTCTGGGCCAGGTCGAAGGCGCCGAGGACGTCCTGCCTTCTCGTGGTAGCCGAGGCTGCGAACGGTGCCTCCGCTCTTGCCGTGGCGCCGCAGGTCGAAGAGGAGCGCGTTCCATCCCTGGGAGTGGAGGAAGGGCACCTTGCGCACCATCTCGATGCGCGACCGGTTGAGGCCGTGGACGAGGACCACCGTCCCCTTGGCGCCGTCGGCGGGGACCCACCAGCCCGAGAGCGGCACGCCGTCCCGCGCCTCGAAGGACACGTCCTCGAAGGGAAGGGAGAACGTCGCCGGCGTGACGCCGTCGTTCTCCGCGTCCTTCATCTGGAACGTGCGGACCGTGAAGACGCCCGCCAGGAAGTAGGGGACGTACGCCGAAGACGAAGATCAGGACCCCGGCGATGGCGACGAGGAGCAGGCGCTTCAGCCAGCGTTTCAAGCCAGGGGTCTCGAGGTGGGCCCGCTCACGGGGCGATCATAGCAGGCGCCGAGCGGCCGAGGGCGAACGACCGGAGGGGGACGTGGGACCGGACACAACGGCCGTGTTTTCCGGACCGCTCTTGGGGGCAGTCGAACAGCCCGTGCACGCCGTCACCCCGTCTCGTTCCCACGCCTCCTCCGATGCTCGCTAGGAGGTACGAGGGCGGCAAGTCCAGGTTCCACCGTCACTTGTGAAACGATGTTAGGATCGCCGTCGTGGTCCCGGTGTCCCCCTGGCTGCTGGTTTCGATGGGCATGGCCACGGGCCTGGTCGGCTCGCTCCTCGGCCTCGGAGGGGGCGTCTTCCTGGTCCCGCTCCTCACGCTGGCCATCGGCGCTCCCATCCGCGTGGCCATCGCCGCCAGCCTGATCTCGGTCATCGCCACGGCCTCGGCCTCGGCGACGGTGAACCTGAACCGTGGCCTCGTCAACATGCGGCTCGGCCTGGCCCTCGAGGTGGCGACCAGCGTCGGAGGCCTGCTGGGCGGGATCACCTCCTCGCTGCTCACCCACCGCCAGCTCTTCGTGGGCTTCGGTCTCACGCTGTGCGCCATGGGGATCGTGATGGCCGCCCGGGCCGGACGCCGCAACGTCATCGCCGACACGAGCCAGGACCCCGGATGGCTCGGAGGGCGCATCGAGGAGGCGGGCCGGACGTATGTCTACCGCGTGAAGCGCCTCCCCCTGGCGCTCTTCGCGTCGCTCGTGGCGGGCGCGATCTCGGGGCTCCTGGGTGTCGGCGGCGGAATCATCAAGGTTCCGGTCCTCTCCGCCTTCTGCGGCATCCCCATCCGCGTCGCGGCGTCCACCAGCACGTTCATGATCGGCGTCACGGCGGCGGCCTCGGCCTTCATCTACTTCGGGCGCGGCCAGATCGACCTGCCCCTGACCGCGGCCATCGCGCTCGGGACGCTCCCGGGCAGCCTGCTCGGCACGCACCTGTCCGAGCGCGTGCACGCCCGCTCCCTCAAGGTCATCATGGCGCTGGTCCTGATCCTGGTGGCAGCCCGGATGCTGATGGAGACGCAGTGAAGGGCGACGACCTGGATCGGGCGGTGGAGATCGTCCTCACCGCGGGCCTGGCCGTCGGCGCCCTCCTCCTGCTCACGGGCCTCGTGACCGGCGGTCCGGGGCTGCTGCGCTCGGGCATCGTCGCCCTCATGCTGACGCCGGTGGCCCGGGTCGTCGTCGTGACGATCGGGATGTTCGTCCGGCGCGACGTGCTCTTCGGCTTCATCTCGCTCTGGATCCTCGTGGTGCTGGCCACGAGCATCGGCGTCGCCCTCCACGGCTGATGGCGGCGCGGGCGCTCAGCGCCGTGCTCTTCGACTGGGACGGGACGCTGGCCGACTCGGCGGAGGCCAGCTACCGCTGCTACGTGCGCGTCTTCGGCGCCTACGGGATCGCCTTCGACCGCGCGCGATTCCAGGACACCTACTCCCCCAACTGGTACGAGACCTACCGCGGCATCGGCCTGCCGGAGGCGGTGTGGGCCGAGGCCGACGCCCGCTGGCTCCAGGAGTACGCCCGGGAGGAGTGCCGCCTCCTCCCGGGCGTCGCGGAGGCGCTGGCCCTCGTCGGGACGGCCGGTCTTCGCCAGGGGCTCGTCACGAGCGGCAGCCGCGAGCGCGTCGCCCGGGACATCGTGGCCAGGGGTCGACCGGTTCTTCGGCGTCGTCGTCTGCGGAGAGGACGCCGCCCAGCGCAAGCCCCATCCCGAGGCGCTCCTCCTGGCCCTGGACCGTCTCGGCGTCGATGCCACCGAAGCCGCCTACGTCGGCGACAGCCCCGAGGACGTCGCGATGGCGCGCGCCGCGGGCGCTTTCTCGGTCGGCATCCCCGGCGGCTTCCCGAACCGCGGGGCCCTCGCGGCGTCCGGCCCGGACCTGATGGCCGCGACCTCGGCGAGGCCGTCGAGCGCTCTCGTCGAAATGGGGGGATCTGGTAGGCTAACCGGGTGACTCCGGTGCCGATGGTGGACCTCCGCGCCCAGTACGCGCGGATCACGCGCCGAGATCGACGCCGCCGTGGCGCGCGTCGTCGAGAGCGCCCACTTCATCGGCGGCGAGGACTGCGGCGCCTTCGAGCAGGAGTTCGCCGCCTACTGCGGCGCGGCCCACGCCTGCGGCGTCGCCAACGGCACCGACGCCCTGACCGTCGCGCTTCGGGCCTACGGCATCGGCCCCGGCGACGAGGTCGTGACGGTGGCCAACACCTTCATCGCCACCGGCGAGGCCATCCTCCTGAACGGCGCGCGGCCCGTCTTCGTGGACGTGGACCCGGAGACCTTCACCATGGACCCGGCGCGCCTCGAGGCGCGCCATCACGCCCGCGCACGAAGCTCGATCCTGCCGGTCCACCTCTACGGCCATCCCGCCGACATGACGTCGATCGGCGAGATCGCCGCGCCGCCACGGCCTGCCGCGTCCTCGAGGACGCGGCGCAGGCCCACGGCGGCCGAGGTGGGCGGACAGCGCGCCGGCGCCCTGGGCCACGCCGCCTGCTTCAGCTTCTACCCGGGCAAGAACCTCGGAGCCTACGGCGACGCCGGGATCGTGGTCTCGAACGACGGCGACTTCATCGCCCGCGTGCGCGAGATCGCGAACCACGGCGCGCCGAAAGCGCTACGAGAACGTCGTCGTCGGGACCAACAGCCGCCTCGACACGCTGCAGGCCGCGGTCCTGCGGGTCAAGCTGCGGCACCTGGACGCGTGGAACGCGGAGCGGCGCGAGCGCGTCGCCGCCTACGACGCGGCCCTCGCCGGGGTCCCCGGCGTCGCGCCGCCCCGCGGAGCGCGGCGGGCGCCCGCTCGGCCTGGCACCTCTACACCGTCCGGGTGGCGCGAGCGCGACGCCCTCCGCGCGGACGCTGGAGCGGCAGGGAGTCGCGACCGCGGTCCACTATCCGCGGCCGATCCACCTGCAGCCGGCCATGGCCGCGTCGGCGGGAAGGCCGGGCGACCTTCCGGTCTCCGAGCAGCTCTCGCCGCGAGGTGCTGTCGCTGCCGCTCTACCCGGAGCTGCCCCTGGAGACCGTCGCGCGAGATCGCGGCCGCAGGTGCAGGCCGTTCTCGGCTACTCCGGCTCCGCTGAGCGGCTGACGCCGAGGCGCCGGAGCTGGGCTTCGGCGGCCTTGCGCACCTCGAGGTGGCGCGTCTCGGCCACGAGCCTCTGGAGGTAGCTCGATGTCCTCGCGCCGCGTCATGCCGCGGACGAGGATCTGGCCGATGTGGCGATCGGCCGAGTGCTCCTTGAGCAGCCTCACCTCGCCGATCTTCTTGGCGGCCTCCTGGCGGATGAAGAAGTGCCGCTTGCTCCGCACGACCTCGAGGAGAGCGGCGTCGGTGGCGGGTCCGGCGGGCGGCGCCTCGATCCGGTAGAGCAGCTCGTCGTCGTCGAGGGCCAGCCAGCCCGCCTCGACCGGCGCGACCGGCCCTTCCTGCCACGCCTGGCGGCGTCCCGGATCCTGGTCGTCCACGAGCTCCCTTGCCTTAGCTGAGCGCCGCCGCGCGGCGGCGGAACTCGTAGAGCACGAACTCGACCGCGAGCTGCTGCTGCTCCGTCATCCCGCCGGAAGCGTGATGCCCGCCATCTGGCCTGTCAGCGGCGGCCGAGGGCCGTCTTGACCCACTTCACCTCGCCGCTCAGGCGCGTGTGAGCAGGCGACGCCCCGAAGCGGGCCTCGATGACGATGCGGCTCCCGGCCTTGGGCAGCTCCTCCTCCGAGGCGAGCCGCGCACCGCGCATGCTCAGGTCCACGAGGTGGCCGACGAGGCGTCGCGTCCTGTGGACGAACCCGGCAGGGGATCACGAAGGGCTCGATGCGGCTGGCCTGGCGCTTCTCGCGGATGCGAGGCATGGCCATCTCCTGGATCACACGGCCGGCGACGGCCCGGCGACCGCGGCGGCGACGTGCCCCCGCGCCTCCTCGATCAGGGTTCGCCGGAGGCGGGGGTCGACTCGGCGGGCGAGGCGCCGTTCAGCAGGGCCTTCAGCTCCTTGCCCATCTTGAAGTACGGGATCTTCTTCGGCGGGACGTCCACCTTCTCGCCCGTCTTCGGGTTGCGGCCCTTGCGGGGGGCCCGGTTGCGGAAGCGGAAGCTGCCGAAGCCCCGGATCTCGACCTCCTGGCCGTTCTGCAGGGCGGTGACGACGCTCGGAGCGCCGCCTCGACGATGATCCCCGACTGGACCTGGGTGATGTCGAGGCGCTTCGCCACGACGTTGATCAGGTCCGCCTTGGTCATCGCGGTTCGGGACGGCTCGGTCATCATCGGCACTCCCCTGCTCTCCCATCGCGGAGAGGCCAGGACGCTCATGTGGAAACGCTGGCGGAATTCTAGCCGGGCCGTCCGCCGAAGTCAAGGCAGCGGCACGGCATACGGCCGTCGGCGTCGGAGCGGCTAGGCGTCGGACGGGCGGCGGGCGACCGGCTTCTGGCGGGCGGGCTTGGGGGTGGCCTCGAAGGTCTTGTCGAGGGCCTTGTCGACCTTCTCCTCGATGGCGGCGCGCGGCCTTCCCTTCGACCTCGGCGATCTCGCTGACGAGCAGGAACTTCGCGCGATCGAGCATCCGCTTCTCGCGGAACGAGAGGGCCTTCTTGCGGGCTCAGGAAGGTGAGCCCCTTCAGCACGATGGCGACCTCGAAGAGGCTGCCCGTCCGCATCTTGTCGGAGTTCTCCTTGAAGCGGCCCTTCCAGTTGGGGTGCTGGTCGATGCTTGCCGTCGCCGAGGAGGGTGAAGATCTTGCGGACGTCGCCGGCGGTGATGACGGGGCGGAGCCCGACGCCGTCGGCGTTCTGCTGCGGCACCCAGACGCGAGAGTCGTTGGCGAGGATGCGGAGCTGGTAGAGGCTGATCTTGCCCGGCAGGCGTCGGGCGCGTCTGGATGCTCTCGACGACGCCGATGCCGTGATTCGGGTAGATGACCTTCTCACCGACCTGGAAGTCCACGCTGACCTCTCTTTCCTGGGCTCTGGTGGGGTGCTGCGGGGCACTGAAGGCCGGAATACGAATTGTACCAGACGGCGGCCCGCCGAGCAATCGCCGGGGCGCGCTCCGCTAGCTGCGCCCTGCGGTACTCCGACGAGGGCCTCGACGCAGGCGTCGATGTCGGCTTCGTTGTTGTAGAAGTGGGTCGAGATGCGCAGGCCCTCGGGCTTCTGGGTCACGAGGATCGCGCGCTCGTGGAGGAAGCGCGTGGCGCGCTCCGGGCTCGGCGACCTCGCACGAGCGTCTCGCCCGACCGATGCGTCGCCGCCCGGCGAGAGGACCTCGAAGCCCTCGCCGCTGCGAGGCGCTGAGGTCAGGTACATGTTGAGGGCGAGGACGCGCTCGGCGATGCGGTCGATGCCCGATGCCCGCGAGGTAGTCGACGGCCGCGCCGAGGGCGAAGATCCGGCGCGAACGGCGGGCAGCCCATCTCGGTGCGCGCGGTTCGAGTCGAGGAGCGTGTAGCTGCCGGTTGTCGAAGGCGAAGGGGTCCTCGCCGCTCATCCAGCCGATGGAGCCGCGGCGGGTGCTGCGCGAGGAGCTCCCGGCTGACGTAGCAGAAGCCGGCGCCGTAGCCCGCGCAGAGCCACTTGTGCCCCGAGGTGGCGAGGGCGTCGATGCCGCTGCGCCTTCACGTCCACCGGAAAGGCGCCCGACGGACTGGCTGCCGCAGACCACGAGGCGCCGGTCCCCCTTGATGCGCGCCGAAGGCGTCGAGGTCCTGGCGGCAGCCGTTCGAGAACTGGACGTGGCTGATCGCGATGGTCGCCGCGCGCGGCGCCGTCCGCCGCCGCGAAGGACTCGAGGCGCAGGACGCCCTCGACCGCGGGCACGAAGTGCACCGGCACGCCGCGGTGGATCCAGGGCAGCGTCACCGTCGGGAACTCGAGCTCGTCGGAGAGGACGGCGCCCGTCGCCCTCGAGCAGGTCCGCGATGAGGTTCATCCCGGTGGAGGTGTTGGGCACGAACGCGATCTCGTCGGCCTCGGCCCCGATGAAGCTGCGCCACCTTCGACGCGCACGACCTCGCGGCGCGCGATCCACGCGTCCCAGAGCATGTCGCCGCTTCTCCTCCAGCTCGCGGTAGAACTTCGTCACGGCCTCGCGCACCGGCGCGGCGTCGGGCTGCCGGCGGCGGCGTTCAGGTACGACGTAACGCTCGAGTGCCGGGAAATCCTTGCCTGATCTCGTCCCACACGGGCGCCATGGGCGAGAGGATACCGCAACCGTGCTACCCTGTCTGGCCGCCCGCCGGAGTGGCGAAACTGGCAGACGCGCGGGACTCAAAATCCCGAGAGGGTCACCCCTCGTGTGGGTTCGATTCCCACCTCCGGCACCAACTAAGACAACGACTTAGCGTGCACGGCGCGCGCCGGCCACTTTCGCCAAGACGGCTTTTCGTGCTTGAACTGTGCTAGTTCGGCCGAAGGACCCCTGCGTACTAATGATGTTGCTCTGCGGTCCCGGCGGTGCCGACTCGTGGAACTTGGCCAGCTTGCCGAGGGCCTCGGCCACGTCGGTGTTGTTCACCATGTGGCACGGCCAGCTCAAGATCGCCATCGTTCAGGACGTCAACGTGCGACTCAGGCTTAGGGGCCAGCGCCCCCCTGGACGCGGCCGGACCCTCGGGCGTACGCTGCGCTTGGCTCCTCCCCTGGAGGGTGTCGGATGTGCTCGATATTCCTCGCCGCGTTCCTGGCCCTCGCTACCTCACCAGCTTGGGCGGTGGCGTCGCGCCCGACCGAATCGGCGACGTGCCCCCGAGTGCCCGGCAGGGGAAGAAGAAGTCCGTGAGACACACGCGCGTAGTCGTCACTCACTACGGCGGGCCCGATGCACTTCGGGTGGTCGAAGAAGGGTGCCCCGAGCCGATGAGTGGTGAAGTGCGGGTGAGAGTGCTGGCCGCAGGCGTCTCTCTGCCCGACATAATGGCGCGGGAGGGAGTTCATCCCGAAACGCCCGCGCTGCCCTTCACGCCAGGGTGGGATCTGGTTGGCGTAGTGGATCGAGTTGGCGACGGCGTCTCTGGAATCGAACCAGGTCAGACAGTTGCCGCACTGCCGATACACGGTGCCTACGCGGAGTTCGTCTGCCTGCCGCAACGTGAGCTGGTTCCGGTGCCATCCGGTTTGGACGCCGCCGAGGCTGTCAGTCTCGTGCTGAACTACATCACGGCGTACCAGATGCTGCATCGTTCCGCCAAGGTCAGACCGGGCCAGCGCGTGCTGATTCACGGCGCGGCAGGCGGGGTCGGCACGGCACTCTTGCAGCTGGGGCGCGTCGCCGGGCTGGAGATGTACGGTACCTGTTCATCGCGAAGTGCGCCGGCCGTTTCCGAGCTGGGCGGCATCCCAATTGATTACCAGCATCAGGACTTCGTGAAAGAAATTCACCGCCTCACGAGCGAGGGTGTGGACGTCGTCTTTGACCCCATCGGTGGTGCCCACCTCTGGCATTCCCGCAAGGCTCTCCGTCCTGGCGGGAGGGTGGTGGGCTATGGCCTTCGTTCCTCGCTACGTGGGGAGGGATTGGCTTCAGGTCGTCCAGGTCGTCGTCAACGCTTTCGTGGAACCGCCATCTTCGGGTTGTACATCGCCGGCGGCTGGCTTCTCCCAGGCCGGAAACGGGTGGTCCCCTACAGCATCCAGACGCTCAAACGGCTGAAACCGGAATTCTTTCGACAGGATTTGATCGCCCTGTTTGACCTCCTTCAGCAGAAGAAGATCAAGCCGCTCATCGCACAGCGATTTCCTCTTGCCGAGGCAAGACACGCGCAGGAGTTGCTCGGAAAGGGAGGCGTCACAGGCAAGATCGTCCTCGTGCGCAACGGTTCATCGCTTGAATCAGGAGCGGCCTGACAACGGTATCTGGACTCCACGGTCAAGAAACTAAAGTCACCGCGCTGAGCGACGTGCGGCGCAGCCCCGACGGCCGCATGTGCTGCCCTCGGCGGCACCGAAGATTCCCAAATTGCCCCGGTTACGAGACAGGGAAGCCCGGCTTTTTAGAGGCGGCCCCCAAGACGCTTGTACCCGGGCGGGGGTGGCGCCGGGGTCGGTCGCGCTGAGCTGAGGCGCTGAAGTCGGAGAATCTCAGGAAAACGCCGCTGGTGCTCCAGGGGTGCGTTTGAGTGCGCTTGGACTGTGTTTGTGGCTCCGTAGACTGCCCTAAACCGCTCAGCGCGGTTTGGGCGATCCCGGGTTGGAGGTGAGGCGCTCGATGTCGATGATCTCGATCGTGTCCGACCGCGCATTCGCTAGGAATAGCGTCCTGCCATCGGCCGATTGGCCGAACTCGCGAGGGAACTCTCCGGCCGGGATCGTTGCCGCGATGGCGGTCTGGCCCTCCGCAGCATGCTTGGGGTCGATGACGGTCAGAGTCTGAAACCCAGCGTCTCGCGAGAATCGATTCGAGTTCGTCGTCACCAGATAGTCTCCGGCTCGAACGACGGCTATCCCGACCGGCGCCGTGCCGACGGGGACCCTTGCGGTCAGCGCGTGGCTGGGATCCACGAGCAGTTTGTCCGCGTCGAACAGTGCCACCACGTTGTCCTTCCGCACCGTGACCCCGAGCGTCCGTCCGTCCGGCAGCGCAACCAGTCGTACGGGATTGCAGCCGGCAGGGACACGCGCGATCACCGACTCTGCTGGGTGCGTCGTAGCTCTATCCACGTCAATGACGATGATGGCTCCCTCAGGCCGCGGAATGCTTCCGATGACCGGATCCTCCTCCTCCGGGTCACACCGCGCAAGCCAATTCCAACTCTTGAGTCCGTTCTGGCTCGTCGTATATAGCAGCTTTCCGTCGGCTGAGAAGGTCAGCGCAATCGGAGCATCGCCCACCGGGATCTTGCCGACAATGGCGCTTCGGTCATACCCGTTTGCGCGTGCCCTTTCGAGATTGATGACGCTGATCGTGTTCTGAAACTCGTCACTCACGAACAGAAACCTATCGTCTGGTGTGACGTTGACGTAGAGGCTTCCGGCTCCCTCGCCGTCGCTCAGGAAGCCCAAGATCGGCTCGGCTTCCCCGGCGATCATTCGCTGGACATCGAGGAACACGACGTAGTCCTGGCTTGCGGCGAGCAGGAGGCCTCCATCGTGAGCCATCACGAGCCCAAACGTTCCTCCTGCGATCGGCACCATTCTCTTCAAGAGCACCTTGTCGTTACCGTGCCGCTCGAAGACAGCGATGCCCCCGGCTTGCCGAGGATTCGGGCTCGCGACGGATACGAACATCCAGCACCCGTCCCGCGTCAGGACCGTGCTGAACGGATGCCCGGGCGTCGAAACGTGGACGATCGGGGCGTTCGAAGGGCCGTTGCAGTCCGTCTCCGTGACGCTGGCGAGAGCAGAGCTGCTGATCGCGAGCAAGGCTGCCATGGCGAACCAGACGATCCCTGGGCGGGCCATCGAGCTGTTCTTGGCAGTCACCGACGCGCGGCTTCGGAAAAGACCCCCTCCCGCACCAGAGACTGAAGGCTGGTGTTTGTGGCGACGGGGACCGCGCATCCAAAGACCGTCTCGGCGAGCTCGGAAAGGACGAATAGGTCGATGCATGACAGAACCTCTACACTTCATAGGCGCGCGGTGAACGGTGCCGCAAGGGGGTGCAGGGGACCACCCGGTACGAGCCAGGCGCTGCGCGATCCGGCCCTGCGGCTCTTGGGTGATTTGTGGCAGAGGATGCGCCTCAAGGCCGGCGAGGTCAAGTCTCAAGATGCTGCGCTTAGAGGGAGCGCCCGGCCCCCCTCTGGCCTGACCCGAAACGCATGACCGCGGTCGATAGGCTACTGGCGGCTAGTCTCACCCGCGAGAGCGCGGCACCGATGGAGCCGTGGACCACCCTCCCGACCCAGCAGCGCCTCCCGCCGACGTGGACCACCTGGAGCGCGTGCGACTGCGGCCCGTTTGGAGTGGCGTAGGCGACGACGCGGTCCACGTCTCGGGCGCCGCAGACCTCACATGGGAGCATCGGGCCGAGGTTCATGCGGCGCAGTGTGCGCCACACGGGCGCCAGGTTAGGACACCCCCGTCACAGCGGGTCGCCCGGGTCTCGTTGGAGCCCATCCACGCCCCAAGCGAACAAGCCCATGCGGCGCTGGCGGATGTGTTGTCCCAAGTCGGCCCCCGAATGATCGGCGGGCCGCAGGTGCCCCTTGCAGAACGGCGCCTGAGAGCAGACGATGGCTGACGGTGAGATCTATTCGGTTCCTAGCCCCCGCCGTCGCTCTCGCGCTGACTGTTTGTGGAAGCCCAAGCGCCCCAGACGCGGGTTGGGTCCAAGTGGCAGAGCACACGACCTGCGAGGTCGTGGTCCCTGCATACTGCGCCGGCCTGTTTGGGTTCACTGTCCAGAACGACGGAAGTTTCAAGGTAGGACCTTCAGACAACGGCGCGACTCTCTCCGGAGTGCTCACTAGCTCAGAGCGAGCCCAACTCTCTGCCGACGCGGGGCAGGTATCTGCCAGCCTGACAATCAGCCCGACCTGTGATCCTGGCGGACCGGTTCCGGGTGTCAGCGACCGCGTCGATTTCGTAGACTCCCGTGTCGGAACGGTCCCAGTCTACGAGACGACCATTCAGGGCGTCTGCTATCGGGCCGGGCGAGACCCGGCCATCAAGCTCCACACGGATCTGGCCGCGTTGATGGCCAAGTACTATCCGCGTCCCTTCCCGCCAACGTAGAGGGCCGGGGCTCCACGGTTGGTCATAGCCGCCAGGGAGCTAAGCGACGGGTAAGCCGGAGCTGTACTAGTCTCGTACTTAGCCTTTTCGGGCCTTGCGGCGTGCTTGCGCGGACTGGAGGGCCCCAAGCTTGGCGGCGGCCTCTTTCAGCATTGCCTCGTCGACGATCGCGTAGCGCCGGAAGATTGCATCGGTCTTCCAACCGGCCATCTTCATTGAGGCCACGACCGAGACGCCGGCTCGGACGAAGTTACGAGCGGCACTAGGATTCCATAGACCTCCTAAAGTACTCCTAGAACCTCCTCCCAACGAATAGTAGAATCGTGCGTACACAGCACGATCCTTGTGAGAATAATGAACTTGTAGAATTGTCGGTTCTCCAACATCCTGACGTTCTAACCCAGCATCCAAAGGAGTTTGCCATGAGCAAGACCGCAATTACCTCGCCCGAACTTGCGCCGCCGGTCGGCCCGTTTTCCCAGGCGGTCGAAGTCGGCGGTTTCCTCTACTTCAGCGGTCAGGTCGGCCAAGACCCGGCCACTGGAAAGGTGGTCGAGGGGGGCATCGTGGCCGAGACAGAGCGCGTCTTCCAGAATCTCTCGGCGGTTCTCAAGGCGGCCGGAAGCAGTTTCGATCACGTTGTGCGCGCCGGTGTGTATCTCACGAGCATGAGTGACTTCGTCGCGATGAATGGTATCTACGCAAAGCATTTCAGTCAGCCCTATCCCGCCCGCACGACGATCGCGGCGGCCGCGTTGCCGCTTGGGGCTTGCGTTGAGATCGACCTCATCGTCAAGGCTTGAGGCGACGCACAGAGGTTAATCCCAATGAAGTACACCTTTCACATCGTCGATGTCTTCAGTTCTACACCGTTCGGCGGCAATCAACTCGCGGTTCTGCCTGAGGCGGCCGGCATTTCGACCGAGGGCATGCAGAAGATCGCCCGCGAATTCAATTTCGGCGAAACGACCTTCGTCCTGCCGAAGAAGGATCCTGCGAACATGCTTGTGTCATGAACAGATCAGTGCGCAGAGTGATGATAGGCGTCACCGGCTTGGCGGTGCTCGGGATGACCACAACGCTGGCCGGCGTACAAACCGACGGTGCGACGGCGCAGTCGCCGGATGCCGGCTGTGCGTTGCCTTCGGAACCCGAGGGCATTCCCGCCGCGATCGATGCGGCAATCAGCGGGCCCGCGGACAAGGATCGAGCCTGCATGAAGGGCCTGTTGATACCCGAAGCGCGCATGATGTTCGTTTCACTCGGCGCGGACGGAACGCCAAGCTATAGGCTCGAGACCTTGGATGATTGGATCGCCCGCGTCAAAACCCGTGGCCACGCCATGCTGGAAGAAAAGCAGCTGAAATTTCACATTGAGCGCTACGGCAACATCGCGCACTTATGGAGCAGCTACGCGTTGCACAGCGACGGCAAGGAAGTCGCGCGCGGCATCAACAGCATTCAAGCGATCAAAGAAGCCGGCGGCTGGCGAGTTACGGTCATCATGGTGCAGGCCGAGTCGGCCACAGCGCCGCTGCCCAAGGAATATCTGCCGTAAGGGAGGAAGCCTAAGAGCAGACAGCCGGCACGGGCCGGCTGCGCGCGATTTCCGGGAGTTGCTCTGCTTTAGCGTCGAATAGCGTACAGCAGGAAGCAATATGAATCCGTCGGCCGGTGACCGCTGGTTGAGTCTGGCACTATCGCTGAGAGCGCTATTCGCTGCCTCCCTGACCCTGTGGCGAGCGACCGACGCGTGATGTGTGCGCCTCTTCATCAAAGCATCGTGCGAGCGCTGAGCACTGGGGCGGCTCGATGATGGACGCAGCCAATCCGATCGGCTTCATCGGCCTTGGTACGATGGGAGAGGCCATGGCGCTGACACTCGTCAAGGCCGGTATGCGGCTCCTAGTCTGGAACCGCACACGTGCCAAAGCTGAGATTCTTGCAGCGGCCGGTGCGGATGTTGCTCGAGGGGCGGCTGACGTGTTCGAGCGCTCCGCAACTGTCTTCCTGATGCTCGTCGACGGCGGAGCGATTGACACAGTCCTCGACCGCGGCGGCGCTGCCTTCGCGGCCCGGGTGACGGGACACACGGTCGTGCACATGGGTACGACCTCACCGGCCTATTCGCGCGAGCTGGAGGCAGACATTCTCTCTGTCGGGGGGCACTACGTCGAGGCACCGGTCTCCGGGTCGCGCAAGCCCGCCGAGGCAGGCCAACTCGTCGCCATGCTCGCCGGCGACGCAGCCGCCATCGCTGACGTTCGCCCGCTGCTAACCCCAATGTGCCGGGAGACGATGATCTGCGGGCCGGTACCGAACGCTCTTCTAATGAAACTCTCGGTCAATCTGTTCTTGATCTCGCTCGTTACCGGCCTCGCCGAGGCCGTGCATTTTGCCGACCGCCACGGCCTCAACCTTGGTCAGTTCGTGGCAGTTCTAAATGCTGGGCCGATGGCAAGTGACGTCTCGCGTGTGAAGGCGCCGAAGCTCGTCGGCCGCGATTTCGCGGTCCAGGCAACGATCTCGAACGTCCTCGAGAACAACCGCCTGATCGCCGAAGCGGCTCGCGATGCAGGCGTCGCCTCGCCACTGCTCGATGTTTGCCACGCGCTCTATGGCGAGACGCGCGCGCTCGGTTTCGGAGACGCCGACATGGCTGCCGTTCTCAAGGCCATCGAGGCACGCAGCGACCTAATAGATGATTAGTTTCGTCCTGCTCAGCCTGCCGCAACAGGCGACGCTCGGCGACTACTTGCGCGGTCGCGCCTTCCGCCGATTCGCGGGTAGACCCCTTCGCCTCCTCGTTGCGGGCTTCCTTGTGTTGGCTGCCTCAAACAAATGCCGAATGCCGTGTTCCAACAGTTCGACAGCCCTCTCCAAGGCGCCGAGTTGTCCGACCCGCACTATCGCGACGGACATGTGCAAGTCAAATGACGGGGGGCGCAACACTTCAACCGTGTCGAGAGAATTGTTCCCGGCAATAAAGCGCGCTGGCAGCAGCCCGACTCCATAGCCTGACTGAACGAACGCCAGCTGCAGATGCATGTTGTGGATTTCAGCCGCAATCATGGGAGTCAAGCCGGCAAGGCCCATCCGGTCGATGAGGCCTGCCCGTAGGAAGCACCCGGGCGGATTGAGCACCCAGGGTGCTCGGCCCAAACTTTCCCAATCGCCGTCGACGTTTCCTGCGGCGGTTTGAACGATCTCCACGCGGTCTGTCGCGACAATATTCGTTAGAAGTGGTGGAGGCGCGGTTTTACCTTCAGGCAAAGGCACGACTGCAACATCGAGCTCACCCGCGATCAGCCGGTTAAACAATTCGGGCGTGCGCTCGCTCAACAGCAGCAGTCTGACCTTGGGGTATGTTTCAGTCAGTGCCCGAATAGGTTCGATAAGCGTCCCCTCGGCGAGGGGATGCGCGAGCCCGATGCGCAAGAGGCCGTGAGGTTCGGCGTCGCGCGACGCAAGAGATTTCAGCGCCTCCGTCCGCTGCAACAGATCTCGCGCTTGTTCAAGCACCTTGGAGCCCAGCGAGTTCAGGCGCGGCGGCTTTACTGAGCGGTCGAGCAACTCAGCACCCAATTCAGCCTCCAGCCTTTGCAGTTGCCGGGTTACAGCGGAGGGTGTCCGGAATAGACGATCGGCTGCGCCGGCAATGGACCCGGCCTGGGCAAACTCTACGAGCGCGTGTAAATCGTCGAGCACGGGATCCTCCTGGGGCAACTCCCAAAAACTCCTCCCAACCAATAGCAGAATCGTGCGCACGCGGCAACATCATTGTGAGAATAATGAACTTGTGGAATTGTCGGTACTCCGCTACAACCGGTAAGGAGAGGCGGTGGAGGTAGCGTGAACAGATCAGCGTGTGGAGTGATGGTGGCCGTCGCCGGCATGGCGGTGCTCGGGATGACCGCAACGCTGGCCGGCGCACAAACCCATCCAGCGACTTATACGCTCAGCGATGTGATGCAGGCGCCGTTTGCGTCGGACACACTGGCCGCGCCCACGGGCGCAGCCGTGGCGTGGGTATTCAACGCGAAGGGCTGCAGTAACATCTGGGTAGCAGACCCATCCCATGGCGCGAAAGCGCGCCAGATCACACCGTACACAGAGGACGACGGTTTCGATATCGGCGAACTCGCCTGGTCGCCAGATGCGAAGTCGATCGCCTTCACACGGGGCCAGAGTCTCGAGGACGAGACTCCGGCCAACGTCAATACGTCCCCGGAAGGCGCAATGCCCAGGGAAGTATGGGTGGTTGCCACTGCCGGCGGCGCGCCGCGTAAGGTCGGCGCGGGAGACTCCCCTACCTTCTCACCCGATGGCAGTCGGTTGCTGTTTGTCGACAAGAAAAGAATTCTGACCGTGGCCGCGAGCGGCGATGGCGACGCTCAGCCATTGCTCATCGATCAGGGAACAGTGGACTCGCTGACCTGGGCGCCGGACGGCAAGCGCCTGGCGTTCGTGAGCCATCGAGGCGGCCACTCGCTGATCGGTGTCTACGATTTCGTTGACCAAACCATCGTCTGGTTGAGTCCGACTCTCGACTACGACAGCTCGCCCGCGTTCTCACCGGACGGCGCACGGATCGCCTTCGTTCATGTGCCGGCCCAGAAAACACCCCCCGCATACTTCTCTCAACGCAGCGGACGACCGTGGTCGATCTGGACGGCGGACGTGAAAACCGGCCAGGGGCGACGTGCCTGGATTGCCGACGCGGGACCCGGAAGTGTATTCCATCCGACACGCTCGGCGACGAATGACGTTCCCGACTTTCCCTCGGCGACGAACCTGTTCTGGACCAACCATGATGATCTCGTCTTCCCCTGGGAGAAGAGCGGCTGGCTGCATCTATATGCCGTCCCCGTGCAGGGCGGGGCGGCCCGCGCACTCACGGCGGGAAAGTTCGAGGTCACACACTTCGTCTTCAGCCAGGACCGCAAGCGCCTGGTCTATTCGTCCAGTCAGGATGACACCGACAGGTTGCATATCTGGACGGTCGACGCCGAGCACGGTTCGGCGGTGCGCGCCGCCCAGAGCCACGCCATCGAAGACTATCCGCAGATCGGCGCCGACGGCACTCTTTTCGCATTGCAGAGCGACGGCAACCAATCGCTGCAGCCGGTCGCGTTGAGTGCAGGGGGGCAATGGCGGCGGCTAGCTCCGGAAGCCATCCCATCCTCCTTCCCGAGTTCCAAGCTCGTCATGCCCCAGGCCGTGACCTTTACGGCGAAGGATGGCCAGGAAACGCACGCGCAACTGTTCCTACCACACGAAACCACCTCCACCCCGCACCCGGCGATTCTGTTCTTCCACGGCGGCCCTCAAAGACAGATGTTTCTGGGGTTCAATACCCACCGTTCGTATAGCTGGATGTACGCATTCAATCAGTACCTCGTCGCCGAGGGCTACATCGTGCTGTCAGTCAACTATCGCGGCGGTACCGGCTATGGCCTTGACTACAGAGAGGCCGACAACCTCGGCCCCGGCGGCAGCAGCGAGCTCAATGACCTGGTCGGCGCCATCACCTATCTGCGAGGCCGACAGGACGTCGACTCCCATAGATTAGGCATCTGGGGACCAAGCTATGGGGGACTCATGACGGCCCTCGGTCTCGCGCGCGCCTCAGATGCACTCGCGGCCGGTGTCGATTATGCGGGCATACATAACTGGTCGACGTTCCTGTCCTCGGTGGGCGACCCAATCGACGGCGATGCGAACCGCCGGGCGGTGGAATCCTCCCCCATCGCGACCATCGATCAGTGGCACTCACCCGTGCTGCTTGTGCAGGCAGACAACGACGGCGTCGTACCATCCCAGCAGGCCGCCGAACTCATCGAAGGCTTGAGGTCGCACAACATCGAACATGACGTAGTCATGATTCCGAACGAGATTCACGACCTCGCACGCTACTCATCGTGGATGATGTTGTTCAATGCTGCGGATGTGTACTTCGATCGGCAACTGAACAAGCGGAGCGCGCCCTCTCCGTAAGCAGGTCCATCACTACTGTCTTGATCGACGGTGTGTGAGCCCGAGATTCCGCCGATCGCAAACTGGCAATGGAGTTTTCAAGTGATGCCCTCCGCCGGTCCCGGCAGAGGGCCGAAAGGAAGCGTCCACATGGAGGCTTTACTTCAGGATGTTCGCTATGGTTTGCGCACGCTGGTCAAGAAGCCCACCTTCACGATCGTGGCAGTCCTGACGCTGGCTCTGGGCGTGGGGGCCAACACGGCGATCTTCAGCATCGTGAACGCCGTGTTGCTTCGTTCTCTTCCGTTCCGCGACCCCGACCGTCTTGTAAGGATCTACTTCAACAACCTAGGGGTCGGATTGCGGGGCGTTCGGTTTTCCGTGCCGGAATTCGACGATCTCAGAACGCAGACGGATGTGTTCGAAGATGTGAGTGTCATCGTTTCGGGCCCCACGAACTTGACCGGTACCGAACAGCCCGAACATTTGGAAATGGTTGAGGTTTCTCCCAACTACTTTTCCATGCTCGGCGCCACTCCCGAACTAGGACGCTTATTTGGTCACCAGGACTTCGCGCTCGGTTTCGCGCCCGTGGTCGTGATCAGCGATGCCTTGTGGCGCCGATCTTATGGGGCTGATCCTGGCGTCCTCGGCCGGAGCCTCCGCCTCGATGACGATCTATACACGATTGTAGGTGTACTTTCTCCCGGATTTCGCCACCCCGGACCGACCATTCCAGCCGTGGAGGTGTGGATTACCTGCGGATTCAGTGGCGATCCGTTCCCAGCGCCGGCGCGTGGCCTGCGAATACTACCCGGGGCAATCGGTCGTCTCAAGCCGGGCCTCACCCTAGCGCAAGCTCAGGCGCGGCTTGATGCCCTGACTGCCGATTTGCGTCGCGAATTTGCGAATGATTACCCTCCGCAGGCCAAATGGACGGTTGAGATTGTGCCGTTGCAGCAATCGTTGGTCGGTAAGGTTCGACCGATGCTGGTCGTGTTGATGGCTGCCGTAATCTTGATCGTCTTCATCGTGTCTCTGAACATTGGCAGCCTGCTTCTGGCGCGCGCCTCTGGACGACAGCAGGAGATGGCAGTGCGCGCGGCGATGGGAGCGAGCGGGGGCCGAATGGTCCGGCAGATGCTCACCGAATCGCTGTTGCTGGCCTTCATCGGGGGAATCGCAGGGCTCGCGACGGCGGCGATTACGCTGAAAGCCGTCTTGCGATTTGTGCCTGCGAATCTTCCGCGGCTGGGCGAAGTAAACATTGATTGGCCGGTGCTGGGATTTGCGTTACTGATTTCGGTCGCGACCGGGCTACTGTTTGGGCTGGCTCCCGCGATTCATTCCTCGAAGGCGGGACTTGCGAGCACGATGCGCGAGGGCTCGCGCGGCTCGGGCTACAGTGCGAAGGCCGGGCGCATGCGCGATGCGCTGATGGTGTCGCAGCTGGCTTTTGCGGTAGTGCTGATGGTCGGCGCGGGGCTCCTATTGGAAACGCTGCGCGATCTGTTGCGGCAGAATCCGGGCTTCAATCCATCGCAAGTGGTCACGGCGAATATCTATCTGCCGAACCCGAATAATCCGCAGCTCGATTCATATCAGACCTTCGCACAGCAGATTCCGTTTAATCGCGAACTGCTGCGGCGCGCGAACGCGATTCCCGGCGTGGAGTTGGCGGCGATTACGTCCAATTTGCCGGCCGCCGACACAATCAACAGCGATTCGGCGGCCTACGGCGCCACGAATCACAATTCGCTGGCCATCGAAGACCGGCCCACGGAATCCTCGGGAGATTTGAGCGCCGAAGTTATCCGCATCAGCCCGGACTATTTTCGGGTGATACAAACACCGCTGGTGGAAGGCCGCTTTTTCAGCGAAGCCGACGAGAACGGCAAACTGCCCGTGGTAATCATCGATGAGGCGACGGCAAGGCGCTACTGGTGGCCGGATCATGATCCGGTGGGCCGGCGCCTGCGTATCCGGTTGCGTTTCGGGCAGAATCCCGTGAATCCCTGGAGCACCGTGGTGGGCGTGGTGAAGAATATCAAGCACGACGGGCTCGATGTCGATGGCGTGCCGCACGTCTATGTTCCGCTGAATCAATTTGTCGGGCGGACGTTGAGCTTGGCGCTGCGAACTTCGTTGCCGGCGAGCACGCTGGAGGCGCAAATTCGCGGCGCGATTCAGAGCGTAGATCCGGGGCTGCCGGTGTTCGGCGTCACCTCGATGGATGCGGTACTGGATGCATCGCTGGCATCGCGCAGGTTTTCGGCGAATTTGGTGGCGGGATTTGCGGGGGGGGCGCTCTTGCTGGCCTCGATCGGAATCTACGGCTTGCTGGCCTATATGGTTGGCCAAAGATCACGCGAGATTGGTCTGCGGTTGGCGTTGGGTGCCCAGCGAGCGGATGTCTTGCGACTTGTCCTGGGGAAAGGTGTCGTCCTGGCTGGCCTCGGAATTGTGGCCGGCGTGATATTTTCCGCTTCTACCGCCTCGATGATGGCAAGTTTGCTCTATGGCGTTCGCCCACATGATCCGGCCGTATTCCTGATGGTGCCTTTGCTTCTGCTCGTGGTTGCGATTGCCGCTAGCTACATTCCGGCTTGGCGAGCGACCAAGGTAGATCCGATTGTGGCGCTGCGGGAATCGTGAGTTCCTTTTGGACAAGGACCATGCGAGATCGAGCCTCATTCCAGAGCGGCTAGGATGCCCGCGCGGGTCTTGTGAATGTCGCAGTGCCGGCGGAATTCCTCGCGGTCGAGCAGCCGTGTCACGTAGACCTCAGCCGTCACGGGCCGGGGGACATGGTGACTCTCGGACTTGAACAGAAGCTTGAGGTTCGCCCCCAGTGAGACCTCGCGTCCGCGACGATCGAATACGTGGGCTGTCGGATTCCTCGAGAACGAAACGTCGACGCTCCGTTCCGCCCAGCCCATGAATGCCCAGACCTTGATCTGGCGGCGCTCCCTGTCGTAGAAGATCGGCACCATCATCCTCGCGTCCTGGCCGAGGTCTGGGTCCGCTTCAAAGTCTGTGGCCCATGCGGCGAAGGCCTTCCGGTCTTGGTCGGCCCGCTCAGCGGAGAAAGCCGAAGGCTCGGGCCGCAAGCCGATCTCGCGGCAGCTCGTGAGATAGGCGCCGCGGAAGAGCACTTCCATCGCTCCGAGCTCGCGAGCGAGAGAACCCCGCCGCGCCCCCTGCGGCGTGAGGCACTTCATGGCATCGAGCCCTTCGATCCCGAAAGTCGCCTCGAGAACCTCCCGCACGAAGCCGTAGCCGATCGCGCGGCGGCGATAGTAGCTCGCCAGGGGCTCGACCGTGAGATCGGGGGACACGGTCAGGACGGTCGGTCGCTCTCGAGAGCGGCCTCCCGCGGATCCGGGGCTGGGGATCTCGAGCTGCTTCACGTGTGCCTCTCTCGTCAAGGCTTGAGCCCCCCGGAAGAGGTCGAGGAGCTGATCGCGGTATCGCCCTTCGAAGAGGAGCCGGTCCGCCTCGGGCATCCGATCCGGGATGACGAACGGCTCGTGGGCCCAAGTCTGGTAGTCATACCACCCCGACCCTTCGGTGGGCGCGAGCGCCAGGTCACCCGAGCGAACCCGACGGATCAGCTCCTCGACCAGACTGAAGCCTTCAGGGATGGGCCGATCTCCATAAAGCTTCTTGACAAGCTCGCCTTCGTGGGACGCGCTTGGCGGAAAGAAGCAGACGACAGCGGGAGGGGGGACGTCCGCACGCAGGCAAGACCGCAGGTCGGCGCGCACCAGCGGGTTTGTAAGCCGGGAGACGAGCTGAAGAAAGGCCTCGTATGTTGTTTGCAGCGACGGCTCTTCGTGGAAGGCATCGACGAACGGGCGTATGGAGGCCTCGTCTAACGCGACCTGGAGTAGACGATCCTGCTGGAAGACCGCCTTCAGCTTCGCCGACCAGGTGTAGAAGCCGAGAGGCTTCGACCTGAGCTCATCCTGAAGGAACGATGCCGTGAGCCCCTCGACCGACTCGGCCAGCCGCGGTGGAACCCGGACCTTGAGACCCCCGAGACGTCCCGAGGCGAGGATCAGCGACTGGGCGGCATCGGCATCCCCTCGTTTCGCGAGGCGCCGTGCAAGGCCCTCCAGAAGGGGGCCTTTTCCGGGGAACGCTCCAGCTCCCCGCTGCGCGCCCAGATCCACGCCTGCGTAGAGCCCATCGTCAAACTGCTTCGCCTTTTGGACGAGCATCGCCGCGGCGACGAAATGCGGGGTGCGAGCGGCCGAGCCTTGACGCCCCGAACCCGAAGGGTGGCCGGGGGTAGGCTGGAGTGGCTCCTCTTCCGCTGCCTTCGGGCGTGCGAAATCCGGCCATTCTGGCACAGAGATTCGGAGCACCTGTTCTTCGACGTCCAAGCGGATGCGGTAGCCCTGCTCCGTGACCTCTCGGATCCCGGGTAGGCGTTCTGGGAGGCCCGGCGATCGCAGCCGGACTGATCGGAGCTGCCCTAGGAAGGCCGCGAGCGAGAACCGCATTCCTTCACTCCTTTCCGCGAGGCTCGCGGAGCATAGCACCCCCGGCTTGGGCCTACCCCGTTGCGCCCTCAGTCCTTGAGTTGCTCCAGCTCGAGGCGAAGTCCAATACCGACAGTCTTCGATCCCACTGCAGCCCTACGTCAGGGTTCTGCGACGTGAGCGACGAAACACGGGAGGCCGAAGACGCCACTGTAGAAGGCCAGCGGAATCGGCACGAACTCCTCTCGCAGCATGACAACGAGAGGCACGAACGCGGCGGCGCACAAGAGAACCTTGCCTCCGATGGTCATGGAATGCCCCGGAGATGTCACCTCCCCAAGCCCCTTGGACGTGCTCCCGCAGGACCCGAGGGCGCTGCCTTGGCCCGAGAGCAGCGCTGCCGAAGACCGTGCAGGAGAGCATACGAAGCGCCGGCTGCGACGAGGTGCTTGAAGCGTGTGGCCACTCCAGAAGCCGGTGAGCTCGTAGATGGGAAGATCGAAGAGCTCGAACGCTTTCGCGACGCCGTATAGCGCCCAGGTCAGCAGCAGCGTCCCGGCGCGCGTATAGCGGGAGCGGAAGAGCAGCATGATCAACGGTATGGCGATCACGGGATAGAACTGGACGAGGAGGTACAGGCGCAGGTCTCCCCGCCCCGCCAGCTCACTCCACCTCCAGTACAGGACGCTGTACAGGCCGAGCGCGACGTTCGGCAGGAGCAGCAGCCTGCCCGCCCGCTGGCTGATGAACTCCGTGATCACGATCGCGAAGAAGGAGGTCAACATGAGGCTGAAGACGAGCCGGTCCCAGACGAGGGTCTCGTTGCTTGGAGCGAAGTGGTAGTAGCCGGAGCCAAAGCAGGTGAGGAACTCACCGAAGAAGAACACGAAATACGCGAGACGCTCCGCGGGTTGGGCGAACGCGATCGAGCTCCTTCCCGCCCGTATCAGCCACCAGCAGCCCAGGAGACCGATCACGGCGAACGGAAGGTTCGACGCCACATTCCAGAAGTGGGGGACTCCGAAGATCCGGCGCTGATCGGCGAAACCGTGGTACTCGCGGTCCTGGGCAAGTGGGGCCATGAGGGCGACCCACGCGAACAACGGAAGGCTCAGGCCCAGCACCGCGGCCACGCGCCAACGACTCTGGCCAGGCTGAGTCTTCGGGACGGCTATCGAAGCGGTCATGTCGTCTCTCCTCGGCCTGGAGCGTAGACGCTGCCGCCGAGCGCGAAGAAGGGGTGGTGTGCCAGTTTCCGAGGTGGCACAATCCGCGGAGCCGACCGCGCACTGCCAAGTCCCGTGAGCGAGGCCCCGTTGCCATGAACATTCGCATCAGCAAAGAGAGCGAGGTGGCTCTGCACGAGCAGGTCGCCGCCCAGCTCGTCTTCTTGATCGGCACTGGCACACTCAAGCCCGGGGCACGCCTGCCGAGCGTACGCGCCCTGGCCCAAAGGCTGGGCATCCATCGCAATACGGTCAGCATGGCGTACCACGACTTGACGCTGACCCGGCTCGCCGAAAAGAGCGCCGGCAAGCGATTGGTAGTGCGCGCCTCCGAGGAGGAAGCCCTTCCCGGGGCCCGAGGCCTCGACGATCTGGTCCATGCCGTCGTCGCCGAGGCTCGGCGGAGCGGCTATTCGCTCCAGCAGCTCCATGAGCGAATCCGCGACCGCCTGCTCGCGGCACCGCCGGACCATCTGCTCGTGCTATCCGACGACGCCGGGATGCGTATGCTGCTTCCGAGGGAGTTGAAGCATCGGTTTGCAGGATGCCGTGTGGATGTCTGCGCCCCGGGCGAGCTGGCGTCGAGCCCGGAGCGACTCATCGGGGCGCTTGTCGTGAGCCCTCAGGGCCATATCCCGGGGATTCGTTCGACGCTGGGGCCGGGGCGTGCGGCGATCGCGATCACCTATTCCGACGCTGACGAACACCTCCGAACGATTCGAGAGCTGAAGAACCCCTCCCTGATCGCCGTCGTTTCGGTGAGCCGTTACTTTCTCGAGATGGCCCGCGGTGTTCTTGCTCCTGCGTTGGGCCGTCGCCATTCGATGCGGGGCTATCTGTTGGCTGGGGACGCGCCCGAGTCGCCCGGAGCCGCGGACTTTCTCTTGTGCGACTTTCTGACATATCCGGTCGTGCGCCCGCGGTACCACTCTGCGATCGTGTTCCTCCACAGGCTGATCTCCCCCGTCTGCCTGAATCAGATCTCCGCAGCCTTGGCCCTTGGCTCACGAACGAAGCCGAGGCGCCTGGCCACCAACGCTGGCTGAGCAGGAGGGGTGGCCCTTCGTCATTGGGTCGGAGTTCGCCTACTTCCCCTGCACGACGTCGACGACTTTGTAGACCTCCCGATCGTGTACCGAGCGAACCTTCTCGAGACGATTGAAGAAGTCGGAGAAGGTCGTGTTCGGGTGCACCTTGGACCAGAGATCGGTCGGCACGCCGCGTACCAGTGAGTTCCAGTCCGCGAACACGTCAACGGTCAAGGCATCGTAGGGCGTGCTTTCACCCGTCGGCCACCTCAGGGCGTTCACACTCCAAGAGCCCTTGCCGCCGGCCTTCAGCCAAGCATCCATGAGCGCCTTCCAGTACGTCGTTTCGAGCCTTACCCATTCGTCGTCCTCGCCGTACTTGACCTTATAGTGGTTGAGCTCTAAGTAGTTGTCCTTCGCCGCTTGTGGGCCGATGCCGTCAATCCGGTACCACATGTCGAGACCCACCACCTGCATGAGCGCGTTGCGCCGAGCTACCATCTCGTCGTAGATCATGGTCGGCTTCGCTCGCTTCAGGGCAGCTGCGAGCGTGTCCTTCGAGGCGGGCTCGGGCGGCAGGCCCTTGTAGCCGTAAACCAGCCGATAGTCGCACCGCGCCGAAGTACCAACAGGAACGACGGCGCTTGCGACTAGGAACCAATCGAACTCTCCGGCGTCGGCCCGTGCCCGGGCCAGCGGTAGGGTGACATCCTTCAGGAACGCCTCGTACTCGGTGGCCTTCCCCGGAGCGAGCTTGACGCAATACTCGCGAGCGGTCGCAGGATCAGGTTGGCCCTGGGCGAAGCTGGTCACGCCTGAGGCCAAACCAACGGTGACCGACACCACAGCTAGCAAGAGCGGACGCGCGATGGACATGGGCTACCCCCTCTTTCGATGGCCGAGACGGACTTCCCGGCTTGGTTGACTGTCCCCAGGAACCGCTGAGAGTGGAAACCGGCTGCCCGTGTGTACGCCGACGAGGCGGGCCAGTCAAGCAGTATTTCGGACCACGCGGATGCTCCTGAACCCGCAAACGCAGCAGGAGTAGAGTCGTGGCGTGGACTGGCCGATCTGCCAGCACCGCGCGGCCGTCCGCCCAGAGCGTCCCTGACTCACTGTGTCATACGGCATTTGCGGTAGGTTCCGAATCACCGTTGCGCTGCTCGTCGCGCGGACCGCGCCCAGCGCGGGCACCGCGCTCTCACTTCGGCCGAAGCGCCATGCTCCTCGGTGGTGACCCCAAAACCCTACCATTCAGCGCGCAGCTTCGGGCTCGAACACGATCCGGAGCCGCGTGCCGGTCGCCTGCGCAAAACGCTCGAGGGCGCCTGTGGAAGGACGCACCTTCCCGCCTTCGATGCGGGCGACGTACGACTGCGACGTTTTCATGCGGCGCGCCAACTGCGTCTGCGACAACCCAGCGCGAGTGCGCGCCTCGATAAGGGCTCGTGCGAGCTGGAACTCCTCATCGAGCGCGTCATACGCGGTCGTGTAGTTGTCGTCCTTGCTCCAGCGGCGGTGCAAGTCCTTGACCTTCGTCATGTCTCCAACTCCTTGGCCCTCTGGAGGGCCAGGTCGATCTCGCTGCCGGGCGTCCTCTGCGTCTTCTTCACAAACACCCGCAACACGACAACGCGCTGGCCCCGGACGGCGGCATAGAGGGCGCGAGCAATCCCGGCCTTGCCCTTGAGGCGGATCTCCCAGATTGCGCCGCGAAGGTGCTCGTTCAGCGTCTCGACCGTCCACGTCATGCATTCGAAGTATGCCAGATATGGTATCGCCCTGGGGGCATGGAATCCAGTGGCCTCTCCTGCTTGTCATGTACTTGCGGCACCAACTCAAACAACGAGGAGGAATCCGAGAAGCCGACGCTGGCATGGAGTCTGCTCCTGCCCTCCTTCGATGGATTCGCTGTTGGCGCACGCACTGCCGCACGATCTACCGGTCGGCGCAGACGCTCCCACAGCCCCTTGTTGCGCGGTGCATATGGAGGACGCCATGCTTCGGGTCACAGCGCTGTTCGGGTTGGCATTGGCAGGGGTCGCTTGCGGCGCGAATGGCGGAGGCAGCAAGATGATGGGCCCCTCCACGACGGCCTCAGTCTTCATGTCCGTGTCCCCAGCCGGGGACGCCACGGAGGTTTCGATCTCCTCCGGAATCATCGTCCGCTTCAGCCAGCCGATGGGCGCGGGCATGGAGCAGTTCATCGATCTCCACGAGGGTGACACCTCCGGTCCGGTCGTTCCGATGACGTGCGGGTGGTCCGGCGACCGAGCCACACTCACCTGTCAGCCGACGAAGCCCCTCAGACCCCGGGCCCGGTACGCCACACACATCGGCGGGGGGATGATGGACGCCGACGATCACCCCGTGACCATGACCCCTGGCCTGCAGCAGGGCGGGCAGTGGCTGATGCCCGGTATGATGGGGAACCACGGCGGGATGCCCACGGGGATGATGGGCTCGGGTTGGCAGGGCTCGAATGGCAGCTACGGGATGTTCTTCCCCTTCACGACCGCCTGACGCAACCGACGCGCCCACCCGTCGAGTCGGACGCAAACCTTGCTGATTCGCATCCTGTTGTCGCTCTGCGCCGCCTTCGCGTGTGCGTGGCTCGCGTTGATCGTGTTTCTGTCGAAGGCTCGACCGCGCGGACTCGCATTGCGGGAGGCCCTTCGTCTGGTCCCGGACACCCTGCGTCTCCTCGGGCGGCTCGCGTCGGATGGAACGCTTCCCCGCTCCGTTCACGTTCGTCTCGCACTCGCGCTGGCCTATCTGGCCATGCCCTTCGACCTCGTGCCCGACTTCATCCCCGTGATCGGGTACGCGGACGACGCCATAGTCGTGTGCGCCGTCCTGCGCTCCGTTGTCAGGCGAGCCGGCCCCGAAGCCATTCGTCGCCACTGGCCGGGCACCGACGACGGCTTGGCCGCGCTCTGGCGGGTGGCAGGAATCCCGGGTTAGCCGACAGGGACCTCGGCAAGCAGGGGGGCGATGTCCAACGTCAACATCACCCCCCTCTGGCTTTAGTTGAGCGCGGGGCAGACGAGCGGGTCGAGCACTCCCGCGTTGCAGCACGCCGCAACGCCCTGAGTACCGGCGAGAACGCCGCTGAAGTCGCCACCGAAGCTCCGCGTTCCCGTCCGGTTCAGCGACGACGGCTGCCCGAGGTAGCAGTAAGTGGCGGCCCCGACTCCGACGGCGCCGTTGACGGTGTACGTCCGCTGGTAGCCCGACTTGACCAGGTTCACCTGGCCCAGGTTCGAGTCCAGGAACGTCGGCGCCGTGGCGGAGTAGCCCGGGATGCACGCCGCGTTGGCGGGCGTCGACAGGCAGGTCGGGAGGATCGCGTACCCGTTGCCGTTGCTCGACCCTTCATACGCCGCGTTCGCCGAGATCACCGTCCGGATGTCACCCTGGGTCGCCGACTCGTTGGCCGAGACACGCGCCCGGAGCAAGCTCGGGATTGCGATCGCCGCGATGATTCCGATGATAGCCACGACGATCAAAAGCTCGATGAGCGTGAAACCCTTCTGACGCCTCATTACCCATCTCCTCTTCAATGGCCCTGAAGGGCCTCCTGCGGCAACGTCGAAGGGATCGCGGTCCCTCGCGACACCCGTCACGCGGGAACCGGCGATGCCTCTCCATGCACATAACGCAAGGGGCGTGCCGCGGAGGTGCAATGTCCTAACTCGTTGATTCTACTGGAAGATGGATGAGTGTCGCGCCGACGTCCCTGGCCAGGCGCTGCAACTCCACAACGGCCGATTATCGAAAGCGCAGCACAATGCCTCGCGAAATTCTGGCGCGGATCTCGGGCACTGCGGCGGTGAAGTGGGCAAGCAGGAGGCTCCCATGACCGACAAGAAGACCTTCGTCAAGGCGGGCGGGACCGTCCCCTACGGGCGGGTGGTCGAAGCGATGGACATCGCGCGCGGCGCCGGAGATTGCGTGGTCCTCGGCCGGTGACCCGTGGACCGGAGGGTCATGAACCAGGAGTAACCTCCCCAGTCGAAGATCGTTGCGACGAGGGCGGCGAGAATCAGCAGCCAGCAGACGTCCGTGCCCGGGCTCCGCCGGCGCCGTGCACCGATGGTGACCGCGATGGCGAGCAGGACGGGAAGCGGGATGCATCCAAAGAAGCCACCCAGGACAAGGAGCGGCAGGACAGCCCTGCCCATCTCGCCACCGAGCCCTTGATCCACGGCCAAGGCAATCAGCCACAGCAAGGCGCCGAAGGTGCTAGGGAGGCAGAGGCCAACGACGGGCGGAATCGGCCTCGACAAAGCATCGTGGACGATCGAATGAGACCCGCTGACCCTCATCGCAGCCGGCCCCAACGAATCCTGGTCCTCAGTGTCAGCGAGGCACAGTACCCGCGGCGCGAACGAGGGTCAAGGCGAAGGGCGCCCGAAGGATGATCAACGGGCTGGCGGTTCGTCACCATCCACTGTCTACTGCGCTGGGTTGTACGGCGGCGGGTTGGGAATCTTCGTCTTGTAGGTCGCGAGCGCTCCGGTCGCCAACTCGATCGCCTTCTCGAGCTGCGGATCATGTCCTCCGCTCAACTCGTAGGGTCTCAGCGGCACGACGTAGTCCGGCTCCACGCCGAGATTCTCCGGCGACCATTCGCCCGCGTCGTGCCTGTAGAAGCCGTACTCGGGAACGAACAGCACCCAGCCTCCCGTGATCTTGTGGGGCGCTCCCGAGCCGATCATCCCTCCCAAGGTCCGGTTCCCGACGAGGGGGCCCACCTTCGCGCGCTTGAAGAAGAGAGCCAGCTGGTCGCCCCCGGACACCGCCTTCTCGTCGGCGATCATGACCTTCGGACCGTCGAGAAAATGGCCGGCTGGCGGAACACGACCGCGGCGGTCGTACATGACGCTGGCGGGCTCCCTTCCAATCCAATCGATGATCTCGTCCGCCCCGCCTCCGCCCACGTTGTTGCGGATGTCGATGATCATCGCCGCCCGGCCGCGCTGCTGCGCTCCATTCCTGCTTGAACCCGTCGACGTCGTCGGCGTTCATCAGGTGGATGTAACCCACCTTGCCGTCGGTCGCTTCCGCCACCCGCGCGCGGTTGGCGCGGACCCAGTCCACGTACCGGAGAGCAGGTCTCGTTGCCAATCGCCTTGACGACGATCTCCCAGGAGCCTTCTCGGAGATGGCGTCTTGTTGACGGTCAGCTTCACTTCCTTGCCGGCCAGCCCCTCGAATGCGGCGCACAGATCCACGCCGGCCCGGATCGGCTTGCCTTCCGCGGCGATCAGGTAGTCGCCTTCGCTCACCTTCAGACCCGGCGCCGCCAGCGGCCGAGCCTTCTTTGGATCGCTCTCCTCCCCGCGGTAGATCTTCTCGATCCGGTAGTAGCCGCCCTCGACTCGGAAGTCGGCACCGAGCAGGCCGGCCCTCGCACCACCTTCTTCGTCGCTCTTCTCGAGAATGATGTGAGACTGACTCGCCTCGCCCAGGTACTCCGTCAGAACGTATTCGGCGTCGCTGTCGTGCGCGGCGCTGTCCATGAGCTCCTCGTAACGCGGTTTGGCCTGGTCCCACGCCGGCGCCGGGCTGAAGGCATGGTCGCGGTAGGCGCTCCAAACGTCTGTCCAGCGCCTGCCTCCACTTCGCGCGCTCTTCCGATCCCGGCAACGCCTCCGGAGGCAGCGAGACCGGGATCTGCCGGATGGAGTGGTTCGACAGGTCCAGGGAGTACAGCCAGCCTCCGTTCTCGTAGACGATCGCGTCGGGCCCCAGGCTCGGGTTCTTGACGTCCCACTCGGTGTACTGGGTCAGACGGTCGGTGCGCTTCGATGCCAGGTCATATCGGTACAGGTTCATGATCCTGTCCCGGTCCGACGCGAAGTAGATGGCGCCGCCGTGCCACATCGGGCACACATCGTTCGCGGCGACCCGGGGCAGCTCTTCGTAGCGCTTGTCGCTCCAGGTCATAGATGGCGACGTAGCCGAGCGAGCCGCCGCGATACCGCTTCCACGGCCACCAGAGGACGACCTCCGGATTCGGGCCATAGGCGATTCGCCCCCCATCCGGCGAAAAGCTGCCGTGCGTCGCGCGGGGCATGGGTAGCGGCTCCGGCGTGCCACCTCCGAGCGGCAGCAGGAAGAGGCGCGGGAACTGCAGTCAGTGCTCCACGTAGGCGATCCGAATGAACGAGCAGCTTCTGGCCGTCCGGCGTCCAACCCGCCACCCGGTCGTTCGACGGGTGCCAGGTCAGTCGCCGTTCCTCGCCGCCTTCGGCCGGGATGACGTAGATGTCCCCGTGACGCGCGAAGGCGATCCACTTGCCGTCAGGCGAGAACTTCGGGTAGCTCTCGGCCTCGGCTGTCGTCGTGAGCCTGTGCGCCGGCCCGCCGCTTCGGGGTACGGTCCACAGGTCGCCGGCATGGATGAAGGCGATCCTGTGGCGAGAAATGTCGGGCTGGCGCATCAGCCGCGCCCCGGAAGGCCCGCCGGCGGCCAGCGTGCTGGCCATGATTGCGCTGAGGATCAGGGCTTGGGTCATGGTCGTTGGCCCTCGAGAGTCCTTGTCCAGCCAACAGGCAAGAGGGCGGCGGGGCAATGGTCCCCATGCACTAGGGTCCCCCGCCGCCTAGAGCGCGGTCGCCTGGTTCACGTCGGGATGGCGCGTTCTACCGCCGCAGCGCCGCCGGCCAGTTGAGGACGATCGTGGGCGAGGGCGGGGTCGCGTCGCCCACGTCGGTGTTGACCAGGAAGCGCCCGTCGGGTCCGACGTCGTAGCTGAACATGTCGGTGGACGCGATGTGCTCGCGGCGGTGGGTCTGGAACAGGGGACGCGCGGTCCCTGCCTCGAAGGTCGCGCCTCCCTTCACGTCGACGGCCATCAGCTTCGCGTCGGGGGCGAGGTAGAAGAGCTCCTTGCCGTCCCGCCGCCACCTCGGCTCCGAGCCCCCCGCGCTCGACACCTTCCAGTTGCCTCCAGGGCCGGGAAACGGAGCCACGTAGATCTCCCACTTGCCGGACTCGTTGGAGGCATAGGCGACCCATCTCCCGTCGGGGGAGAACTGTCCCTGGGTGACGCCGAACGGGGTCTTGATGAAGGGAATCGGCACCTTGTCGCCCTCCAGCGGAAGCGCCCAGAGCTCCATGTTGGTGTCGGGGTCCATGGCGCGATAGAGGATGAGGCGGCCGTCCGGAGACCAATCGCAGGCGTACTTCGATCTCTCCGACAAGAGCGTCTCTTCCTCGGTGCCCGCACCGTCCGAGCTCCTCTGGAAGAGATCAGGGTGCCCATTGCGGAGTGACGTGAAGGAGACCCGCCGGCCATCGGGAGACCAGATGGGGTCGCTGTCGATCGCGGGATCGGAGGTGAGGCGCGTGCCGACGCCGCCAGCCGACTCGTAGATCCAGACGTCCATGTTCCCCGTTCGGGGATCGGCCACGTCCAGTGCCACCCTCTTGCCGTCGGGAGAGATGCGGGGGTTCGCCTGATCGCCCGGAGCGCCCACGCTGCCGATCGCCTTGCCGTCGCGGTCGAACCAGACGAGCTGGGACACGGCCGAGGAGGACCGAGGCTGATAGAGGAGCAACCCGTTCCCGGAGACGGAGAAGAGGGCGCTGTACGTCTGGGGGAAGAACTGAATGTCTTCCGCAAGGGGCAGACGCGTCGCCCGTGGTCCGCAGGCTCTTCTGGTCGAAGGGCTGCGCCAACAGGTTCCGCTCGCGGAAGAAGAGCAGATACCCGGGGGCCGCGTAGGCGACGCTCGAGCTGGTGCGCACGAGCAGCGTCTCTTCCTTGGAATCGAGCGACGCGACATAGACGCCGATCTTCTCCTGCTGGGCATGCGATCCGAAGCTGGCCACGAGGTACAGGAAGTGCTTCCCGTCGGGGAGGAAGAAGGGCCATCGGTGCGAGGTCTCGCCGCGCACCGGATCTTTCTGGGTCGCGCGGGTCGCGGTGCCGCCCGACGCGGGCACGCGGTAGAGCGGACCGTCGGGGACCGGCGCGAAGAGGATCACGCCGTCTCGGCTCCAGCTTCCCCCGCGGCCGATCGGCGCGTCGCACAGGGTCTGGGCGGGGCCGCCGCTCGCGTCGATCCTCTTGAGCTTCCCGTCGGCGAAGAAGCCGATGGACCGGCTGTCGGGCGACCAGAAGGGGAAGGCCGGGTTTTCGGTCCCCGACAGCGGCTGCAGCACGAGGGAATCGAGGAGGCGGATCCAGAGCACGTTGCGACCCGTGGCGTCGCGGGCGACGCAGACCATCTTCGTTCCGTCAGGGGAGAGGACGGCGGCGCGTAACGCCGACTTTTCGGGGAGAACGATGGAGGACCGCACGGCACCCTGGGGCTCCGCCCGCCGACGGGCGTTGAACAAGTTGGCCGCCAGGGCCAGGCCCAGCGCCAGGACCGTGAGCCCCCACAAGAGGCGCTCGCGGCTCTTGCGGCGGACGGCCGTCGGTCCGGGCAGGCCCGCCTGCGAGCCGCCATGAGCGATCCACGTCAGCTGGCTCACCACGTCGTGGGCGCTCTGCCATCTCTCGTCGGGGTCCTTCGCGAGACAGGTCTTGATCACCCAGTCGAGGGCGGCGGGCGTCGTCGGCTGGACCGTGGAAATCGGCGCCGGCTCGGAGGACATGATGGCCGCGATCAGGCTGGCTTGGTTCTTGCCGGTGAAGGCTCTCTTGCCGCTGGCCATCTCGTAGAGCAGGGCTCCGAGCGCGAAGATGTCGGTCCGGGCGTCGGCTTCCCTTCCCTCCAGCTGCTCGGGCGCCATGTACTGGAACGTCCCGAGGAGCGTCCCCTCGGTCGTGAGGGGCTTCGCCTTCGTTTCCAGCGTGGAGAGCGGCTCCGACTTCCCGCCGACACCGCTCTGCTTGGCCAGCCCGAAGTCGAGGAGCTTCGTCCCCGATCGCGTCAGCATGACGTTTCCGGGCTTGAGGTCGCGGTGGACGATCCCGTGGCGGTGCGCCTTGTCCAGGGCGTCGGCGATCTCCGCCCCGAATCGCAGCACCTGGTCCAGGGGCAACGGGCCCTTGGCGAGCCGGTCGTCGAGGGTCTCACCCTCGACGTACTCCATGACCAGGTAGTCGATGGTCCCCTGGACGCCGCTCTCGCGACCGACGTCGTGGAGCGTGCAGATGTGGGGATGGTTCAGGCTGGAGACCGCGCGCCCCTCGCGCTCGAAGCGGGCGCGGCGGTCCGCGTCCGCCGCGAGGTCGGAAGGCAGGACCTTCACCGCCACCGTTCGGTCGAGGCGCGTGTCCTTCGCGCGATAGACCTCGCCCATCCCTCCGGCACCGAGAGGCGCCAGCACCTCGTATGGACCGAGGCGGGTTCCGGGCGTCAGCGGCATGGGTGGATGGGAGTCTACATCGGCGCGAAGCGGCGCCGGCTAGAACGCGACGAACGCACTCGAGCCTGCCGGCGTGCTCTTGCCGTCGATGGACGTGAACACCGTCCTGCCGAAGAAGAAGGGAAGCCCCCAGTCGAAGCTGTTCGGACCGGCGGCGTCGCCGGTGCCGCTCACGGCGTTCGTCCCCGCGATGGTGGCGAAGACGGAGTTCGTCGACTTGAAGAACGTGTCGGCGTTGTCCACGTGAAACGGGATCGACGCCGACGTCCCGTTGGCACCCGTGATGGTGGCCGACAGCGACAGGCGGGCCTTCGGGCAGAACAAGTCCTCGAGATCGGAGCAGAGGGGTATCTTCTTGTCGGAAAAGAAGTAGAACTCCGAGCCCGTGTCCAGGAAGCTGAAGGGCAGCGACGCCCCGCCAAACTTCGTTCCGATGAAGCCCCGGTTGTCGAGCTGAAAGACCTGGGCCGACCCGAGAGCGTTGTTCGATTCGGTTCCGATACCGAAGATCATGGACCCGGTCAGGGTGGGGACGGTATCCGAAACGCTCGGCAGTGTGATGACGACGCCGTTGTTGTTCGAGGGGAAGAAGCCCACGGGATTGGCCACCTGGCGTGAGAGGCCGACGCTCGTCACGCTGCAGGTCGAGGAGGTCGGACACTCGTAGTAGAGCCCAGGGTTGGCGGCGCCCGTGACGTTGCACGCGGGACCGCAGTCCTCGAGGTAGCTGCCGACGCCCAGGATGCCGTTGGCACCCAGGCTCTTCCGTGTGTCGTTCGTGGGAAACCCGCCGCTGGTACAGTCCTTCGGCACGTCGGAAACAGCGGGGTCTCCGATCACCTGGATCGGAACGGAGCGGCCGATCTCGTCCCCCAGCTGGACGTCGGCGGTCCTCACGCTCCCCCAGGTCGACGAGCTCACGTACTGCAGGCACTCCGCGAGGGGATGGCCGCCGGAACCGGAGGATCGGGGCAGCGAGAGCGTGAGGGCCGAGGACACGAGCCGCAGCCCGGAGGACCCCGTGTCCACCTCGACGCCGCTGATCGTTTGACACTCCGTGGTGCCCGGGACGCAGACCTTCACGGTCGCATAGAGGATGTTCGCGATGTTCTCGCCGGGTACCGGTCCACCGTCGATGACGACCGGGATCGTGTTCGGTATCGGCGTGGGCGCCGGAGTCGGCTGCGCGCCGCCCGACGAGCTCGAAGACGACGATGAGCCGCCGCAGGCAGCGGTCCAGGCGGCCAGGAACAGGGCCACGTGCAGGCGCCTCATCGCAATCCCCCTGCCGCAAAGGCGCGGGGCAAGAGAGCCGGAATGTAGGCTCGCCCGAAGAACGCCCGCATGTGCCCCCCCGTCTCGACGACGAGATCGGGCGTCTCGACCCTGACCGAGCCCCGGCGAGCGCGGCGTGAGTCCTGGGCCTTCGCGGCCTCGGCAAAATGGGAGAAGTAGACGCCCAGAAGCTGCCGCAGGTTCGGGATGAACGGGCCTTCCCAGGCGACGGCGAAGATGGTGCCGTCCGGGTGCGCGTACTCCCGGACGACCGTGCCCGTGGGCGCCTGAATCTCGTGGATCGCGTAGTCCTGCTCCTCGGTGACGCTGCGCGATCCCTGCATCTGCGCGCGATCGCCCTCCACGGACGCGACATCCTGGCCGAGCGACGCCCACGCCGACGAACAAGACGCGAAGAGGACCGTCGCGAGAGCCGCCACCAAGGATCTGCGAGTCTTCCACACGACCCGTTCGATCGCCGCGCTCATACCCACCCCCGCCAGAGGACTCCTACGAGTCTACGCCCTGGGCCCCGCCTGGCAAGGGTCGCCGACCGGCGTTAGGATGCTCGGCCATGAAGGCTTCGGTATTCATCGCGACGAGCCTCGACGGTTTCATCGCCCGGGAGGACGGAGGGATCGATTGGCTTCCGACCGACCCCGAGCCCCACGGCTACGACGAGTTCATCGCGACCGTGGACGCCATCGTCCTCGGCCGCAAGAGCTTCGAGACCGTCCTGGCGTTCGACACGTGGCCGTACGGGACCAAGCGCGTGGTCGTCCTCAGCTCCAGGCCGTCGGAGTTGATCGCCCCCAAGGGTGCCGTCTGCGACATGATGAACGGCACGCCCCAGGAGATCGTGGCACGGCTGGCGGAGCGCGGCTTGGAACATCTCTATATCGATGGCGGCGTGACCATCCAGGGCTTCCTGGAGGCGGGGCTCATCCAGCGCATGGTCATCACGCGGATACCGGTCCTGCTGGGACGGGGCATCCCGCTGTTCGGCCCGATCTCCCGCGACGTGCGCTTCGAGCACGTGTCCACGCGCGCGTTTCCGAGCGGGATGGTCCAGAGCGAGTACCGGGTCGTCCCGTCGTGACTACAATGGAACGGGAGGTTTCCGGGCCATGTGCCGAAACATCAAGACCCTGTTCAATTTCGCGCCCCCTGCGACCGACGAGGAGATCCGCTCGGCCTCGCTCCAGTTCGTCCGCAAGCTGAGTGGCTTCACCGAGCCGTCGAAGGCCAACGAGGCCGCGTTCCATCGCGCGGTGGACGAGACGTTCCACGTCGCGCGACGCCTCGTCGACTCCCTCGTGACGACCGCCCCGGCCCGCGACAGGGCCGTGGAGGCGGCCAAGGCGAAAGCCCGTGCCCTCGAGCGATTCGGCGGCTCCGCTCCCCCGCCGGTCAGACCGTCGCGGGCACCACGAAGGGCGCCCGGTACTCGCGCGTAAGGAGCCGGTCGGCGTCGCGGTCGCCGACGAACGTCTCGGTCTTCCCGTCGAACACGAGCGCCCGGCCCACCCGGTACGAGATGTTGGCCAGGTGCGGCAGCGACGAGGAGAGGTGCCCCTCGAGAATGTCGCAGTTGAGCTTGGCCGGATCGCCGGCCCGCAGCGCATCCACGAAGTTCTGGTAGTGGGCCGACTCGATGCTGGTGAGGACCAGGGGGTCGCTTCCTCCCTGCTCCGGTGTCGCATCGGCCCCCGGCCCTTTCTCGTCGCCGCGGCCGAGGTAGGATTGCCACTTGCGGCCGTCGCCGTCGATCCAGACCCAGCCCTTCGTCCCGTAGAAGAGGTTGCCGATCTTCTGGGTGCCTTCGTCGTTCGTGTAGCCGCCGCGCGTCGCGAACTCGAGGATCTTGCCGTCGGCGTACTCGAACGCCGTGGTCTGTAGATCCGGCGTCTCCTGCGAGGACGCGGCGCCGAAGTAGCCGCCGGTGGAGCGGACCTTCACGGGGTGCTCGTTCTTCCCGAGCCCCCAGCGGGCGATGTCGAACTGATGGGGCCCCTGGTTGCCGGTGTCGCCGTTGCCGTAGTCCCAGTGCCAGTGCCAGTTGTAGTGGAAGCGGTTGCGGTTGAAGGGGCGCTGCGGCGCCGGGCCCAGCCACAGGTCGTAGTCGACCTTGGCCAGGTAGGCGCTGTCGTAGGTCGGCTCGTTCGCCGTGCTCTCGACGTTCAGGCGATACGTCTCCCCCGGTTGCATCGGCCCATCCGGGTACTTGCCGATCGCGGGGCGCGGCTTGAAGCAGAGGCCGCGCGCCATGTAGACCTCGCCGATGCCCCCCTCGTGGATGAACCGGATGGCGTCGCGCACCGCCGGCCGGCTGCGGTTCATGGTCCCGACCTGGACCACGCGCCCGTACTTGCGCGCCGCCTCGACCATCTTCCGCCCCTCCCACACGGTGTGGGAGCACGGCTTCTCGACGTAGACGTGCTTGCCCGCCTGCATCGCCCAGATGGCGGCGAGGGCGTGCCAGTGGTTGGGCGTCGCGATCATGACGCCGTCGATGTCCTTGTCGTCGAGGACACGCCGCAGGTCCTGCTGGTAGCCGGGCTGGAAGGTCGGCACGTCCTTGAGCTTGGGGTCCGCGGCCCGTTCGGCGAACAGGTTCTCGTCGATGTCGCAGAGCGTCTTGATCTCGACGTGCGGCAGCCGCGCGAAGCCCCGCTTGAGCGCGTTGCCCTGGCCGCGGATGCCGATGCTCGCCAGGACGACGCGGTCGTTCGCCCCCAGCACCCGGGCGGAAGGTCCGGCCGCCGCGAGAGCCCGGCCGGAGCCCAGCAGCTCGCCAGCCACCGCGATCCCGGCCGCCGCCCGAATGGACTGGGACGCGAAGTCCCTTCGCGAGACTTCCCTGCGCTTCGACGACATGGCCACCTCCGATCGGGTTCGCCCCGGATTCTACTCCCCGGGGGCGGGGGGTTCGGCGGCGAGCGCGGCGAGCTTCGTCAGGGTGGCCCAGTTACGCGTCGTGACCCCGTCGCCGAGCAGGCGGCTCACCGAGGCCAGCAGCGGGCTCTCGAGTATGCCGCCGGCGCACCAGAGGTAGGCGACGCGGGGGCCGAGGCCCAACGCCTCCCGGCCCCAGTCCTGGCGCGTCAAGGGCACGAGCCGCTTCCGATCCGCGGGGTCCTTCAGGACCGCGACGAGAAAGCGCGACGGGTCGGTCGCGATCTTGCCGTGGGGGTTCTTGGCGACGATGGTGGCCAGCTCCGTGGCGGGCAGCACCGTGACGCGAGCCGACACGCCGAGGCGCTGGGTCATCGCGTCCTCGATGCGGGTCGCGGCATCCCCGCGGGCCACAGCCGGAACGTTGAAGACGACGTTCCCGCTGTTCAGGAGCGTGCGGGCGTTGCCGTAGCCCAGGCCCTCGACGAGCGATCGCAGGTCGGCCATCGATACCCGCTTGGCTCGGCCGACGTTGATGCCGCGCAGCAGCGCGACGTGGGTCTGGTTGCCCTTCGTTACCAATGTCTCCGGAGCTCCCGGTCCGCCGCCATTCTACAGGGCGGAGCCCCGGAGCGATCCTCGAAACGACTGCCCGGCTCAGCGGGCTCGAGCGGGGCGCGATCCGACGTGCCGGCGCAGGACGGCACCGAGACGCCGGATCCCTTCCTCGATGGTCGACGGCGCACAGTACGAGAAGTTCAGGCGAAGTGTGTTCGCGCCGCCGCCGGCCGGGAAGAATGGGGCGCCCGGCACGAAGGCGACCCGCTCCCGGAGCGCGTCCTCGAGAACGCGGGCGGAGTCGATCCCGGTCGGCAGGGTCAGCCAGAGGAAGAGGCCACCGTTGGGGCGCGTCCAGCGCACCTCCTCCGGGGCCTCGCGCGTGAGCGCGGCATGCATCGCGTCGCGCCTTTCGCGGTAGAGCGTCCGGATGGCCGGCACGTGCTGGACGAGGAAGCCGTCGCGCGCCGTCTCGTAGGCCACCATCTGGGTGAACGTGCTCGTGTGAAGGTCGGCGCCTTGCTTGAGCTGGATCAGCTTGCGGATGACTTCCTCGGGTGCAACGACCCATCCGAGGCGGAGGCCCGGACCCAGGACCTTGGAGAGCGTGCCGAGGTACAGGACGTCTCCGCGGAACTCCTTCTCGCCCTTGGCGAAACCGTGAAAGACCGCATCGACCTTCACGAGGGGCGGAAGGTGGGTCCCCTCGTAGCGCAGCTGGCCGTAGGGGTCGTCCTCGACGATGGGGATGCCGTAGTGGCTCGCCAGCTCGACCAGCCTCTCGCGCCGATCCAGGCTCAGGGTCACGCCGCTCGGGTTCTGGAAGTTCGGAAGGACGTAGAGGAACTTGGGCCCCGCCCTGAGCGCCTTCTCGACGAGGTCGACGCGCAGGCCCTGCTCGTCGACGGGGACGGGTATGAACCGAGCCTGGCAGGCCGCGAAAGCCTGCAGCGCGCCCAGGAACGTCGGCTCCTCGGTCAGCACCTCGTCTCCCGGGTTGATCAGGAGCCGGCCGATCAAGTCGAGGGCCTGCTGCGCACCCGAGGTGATCAGTACGTTGTCGATGGAGACCTTGATCCCATAGCGAGCCATCTGCGCCACCAGCAGCCCGCGCAAGGGCGGATACCCTTCGGTCGCGGAGTACTGGAGGGCATTCGGTCCGTGTTGGTGGAGCACGCGCAGGCACGCGGCCTCGATCCTCTCGAGCGGGAAGGTCTCGGGGGCCGGGAGCCCTCCGGCGAACGAGATGATGTCGGGCCTCTCGGTCAGCTTCAGGAGCTCCCTTATCGCGGAGCTCGTGACGCCCAGGGCCCTTTCCGCAAACCGGTCCTTCCACAGCACGTCCGCGGCACGTGCCGCCACCGTCGCGAGGTTGTCCATGACGGCCTCCCGCCTTCGGCGAGCGCAAACCTCGTGCCCGCGAGGCGGACCGTCAAACATCGGCCTTGGGCCTTTTCAGCTCGGAAGGACACGCAAGGATCGCCGCCGCTGTCGGTGCGCGGCGGAAAATCCTTCTCGCGGACGAGGCCCGGTGCCAAGGGCGGTTCGGGTCATTTGTTCGCCTCTCTATCCCGCGCGGCCTGGTAGGCCCTGAGCGACCAGAAGGCGAGATCGGGAGCGGGCCAATCGGGCCGGAACAGCTCGAGGCGCACCCACTGGCCACCGACTTCGGGCGCCGTGACGGCGCCGCTCGCCAGAGCCGTGGCGTAGAGCGGCTCCGGAAGTCGATAGAGCACGGACCGCTGGCCGAGGCCCAGGGCAAACACCCGGCGGCGTGTCACGAGCGCGACGTACAGGCATCGCCGAAACGAAGGGCTGAAGGCCACCCAGTCGCCGCAAGCGTGGGCGCCGCGAATGAGGGCGTCCCCGGTGTCCGAATGGCACGAGGGTCGATGCTCGGCCAGATACGCCACGACGTCCTCGTTGCGCGCGACGTCAACGACGTCCGCCAGCTCACCGCCCTCGACGTACCGCACCTCGGGAGCCATTCGTGCCTACTAGGCCGCTGCCTTCCGAAACACCGCTCGGCCCGCGGGGCTCAAGTACACGACAAGCCCGTACAGGGCGACGATCATGTGCAGGTTGATCCTACCGCCCAAGAACAGTCCCGTGGCTCCGAACGCGATGAGACCCATCACACCAAGCAGCCAGCTCTCGCGCCGGCTGTTCCGAAGCCCTGCCAGCAGCGCGATCACTCCGGACGCCATCAGGCATGGCCCGTCGAGTATCTCGGGAGTCCCGTTGTTCGGAACGTCGCCCATCATGACCCCGGCGCCCGCGAGAAAGCCGATGCCGAGGCTCAGGAGGCCAAGGCCCCCCAGAAGCCACGACACCAGCTGCACGTGGATGGTTGCCTTCATCGGCCTCTGCTCGATGGCCCGATTCCAGGGTGAACTCAGGACACGCCACTGCCGTCGCGTTCACTTGCGCCCATCGTCGCCTCCCTTCACGGAAACCGCCGCGGCCAGTCGCGCGGGCGCGACGTTGCGCCACGCCGCCGCGATCGCCGTGCGAACGCCCGGCACCTTCGCCGATCGGAGGAGAACGTTGGTGGCGCCCTTTCGTCCCCACCCGCCCTTGACGGGAACAAATACCGTGGGCTCGGCTGCAACGAAGGCTTCCTGCTGCTCGACCGTCAGCTTGATCATCGCCCACGTCCCATCCGGGTAGCCGAGCGTCGCGAAGATCTTGCCACCGACGCGGAAGTCGGGGTGGCCCATGTGACCCACCTCGGCGGCCTCGGGCATGGCGAGAGCCAGTCGTCGGAAGGCTTCTGGAGTCATAGGCTCGACGCAGCGGTATCTCGTGCCGAAACTAACAGAGAAAGCGCCCGTGCGGGAAGCCCCAGAGCAGATACCCGCCCGGCTTCAGGCCGAGATAGATGGCAAGGCCCGAAACACCCTCAAGGAGTTCCATCAGTCCACGATGAAGAGCCTGGCCCCAGGTTCCGTGGAGGATCTGTGGGCACCGACATCGTCGGCCACCTGGTAGCTCATGCCCGGACGCAGAGTCACTCTAGCTCCGGTGTCGAGCTCCGTCACCAGCTCGCCTTCCAGCACGAGAAGCACGTGGCCGCGTCGACACCAGTGGTCCGCCACGTAGCCGGGGCTGTATTCAACCATCCGAACGCGGACGTTCCCCGTCTCGAAGGTCCGCCACGTGGCGTTGCCCCTGGCGCCGGCGTGCACAGTTGCAGGAACGGTGCTCCAGTCCGCTGTCGTGAACGGCACTCCCTCGATTCGCAAAGACTCGTTCCTCCTGCCGATCACAGGCCGATCAGCGTGCGCCCTTCCTCGACGGCGCGGTCTTGGCCGCGATCTGGGCCTTGACCAGCTTCCGCACCAGGCTCGGTGGCAAGGGATCGTCCGCTTGAAAGCGAATGGTTCCCTTGCTGGTGTCGTATCCCACAAGCTCGCTCGCGTAGCGCTCTATCGGCGTGGAGCCGGCGTAGAAGGCGCAATGGCTCGCCGCCGCGCCAAACGCCACCACCGTCTTTCCGCCAATGCGATAGGCGGGCATGCGGTAGCTGATGCATTCCTCGGCCTTGGGTGCCGCGGCCTTGATCGCCCGCCGGAGCTTCTGGAGCGCCGCCCGCTTCTCGGCGCTCAGCGGTGCGAGGTACTCGTCGACGGTCTCCGGTATCGGCCCGCCGAGCTTCAGGATCTTTCTCCCTCGTGACCGGCCGGAGCGCCTGACGGTTCGCCTCGACCGCCGGCAGGAGCACCTCCTCGTCTGAAGTGGTCGGAGAACCTAGCGGAGGTACCGGTCCAACTCCATCGCCCCGTGGAAGACCCCAAGAATGTGGACCTCGCCGTCGGGGCGCTGGAGGTAGACGATGCGGTAGTGTCCCCAGAGCAGGATACGAGTCTCTCTGCCAGAGGCACTCTGGTACACATGGCCGATCTGGGGAAATTGAGCCAGTAGCTGGGTGTGTTTGTAGATCGCCTGCACGACCTCAAACGCGGCCGCCGGCTTGTCTCGTGCGATGTAGTCGTGGATCTTGAGAAGCCAGCGCTCGGCCTCGTTGGTCCAGACTATCTTCGCCAAGACTCAATCCGACCGGCCATCTCTTCGTTCGAGAGGGTTCGGCCGGCGTCAGAGTCAGCAATGCCGCGCTCCACCATGGCGACGAACGCCAACTCCCGAAGGATCTCCTCAGGCGAACTGTCGTCGGGCTGATCTTGGATAACGCGGATCAGTTGTTCCTTGGTAGGACTCATGGGGTTATCTTACCTCTCGCCTGACCCCACTGTGGTCCAGAGAAGACGAGGCCGCGCGTACGGTACGTGAATCATCGGCACGACTCTGTTCGCCGCTACTTCACCCCTTGCGTCCCGACCAGGCCCAAAGGCAGGTGAGCAGCCAGGGGCTCAATCGAGGGTACCCCAACGCGTCTCCGAAACATTCATCACGCGACCATCCGATGAAAACTCGACGTCAAAGTAGATGCGCCTCGGCGTCATCGTGATGTAGCCGAACGTGAGCCGCCACTCGACGTGGCGCTGCGCCATCTCGGCGGCGAGGGCTCTTGCCATTTCCCGTCTCGTCTCGAACGTCGGCTCGACCTCTGATCCGGGGAGCCTGTAACCGGTCGCCCGCACCTGGAAGGTAACGATCCCTTTGTCCCTTGGCTCCGCGTAGATGGCGGTGCAAATCAACCAACCACCCGCACGCTCAACGACATCTTCGACCGACATGCCCGGCGTGATCGTCGATCGGATCAGCTTCGTCTTGCTCCCGGCCAGGAAGAAGACGGCTCCGAGGGCGACGACCAAGAGCGCCTGCGCGATGCCGAGGCAACCGCGGCGTCGGCCGCGCTCCACGGCGGCGCTGGCGCCAACAATCGCGAAGTCCACGAGTTCCACATTCTACGGGGTTGCTACGCCCCTCCCCAACACCGCGGGCCCAACCGCGCGTCCCGGCCGCGGCCTGAAGAGGGCTCTAACAACTCCAAGGAGGTCATTCAGAATCTGTCACTTTCGCCTTGACATGTAACGACCTTGAACTATACGATCCGCGCTCTCTCCGACTAGTTAGTGGCTGTAATGCTCGTGTTCCGGTCCAGTCCGGCAAGATCTGGGTGGGAGTTGGTCCCGAGAGGGACGGTGTCTCGGGTGACACCGAAACAGGCTCGATGCCACCTCCTGCTGGGATTGGCGTCCCTTTGCCTGTCCATGGGCGCCTCGGCCCGCGCCGAAGCTCCGCTCCGCAAGATCGGTGAGATGGAGGTCTCGCTGGTCGGTCTTGACGGCGAGTCTGGATCCGGTCCGGCCCGTCGTTCCCAAGAACATTGCATCCGGCGTCCGTGTCGTCGTTCACGCCGGGGGCCGACTGCTGTCTTCGAGCGAGGTTGTGGCACTCCTCGGCCCGGGCCTGCAGGTTCAAGCCGAGTTGTCGGGACCCGGCCTCTCCGGCACGATCACGCTCCCCCAGCAAGGCGATCCGCTCGCCGCCCGACCCATTGCTGCTCGCTCATTCCGGGGTTGAACCAGGGCGGCGACTACGCCCTCGCGAACCTACGTCTCGTCTCGGGTGGCCGGACGGTTCTCGACGTCACGCCGTCGGACGCAACCCTCCGGGTCATCGACCAGATCCTGGTGACGTCGGTCCAGACCCAGGCCCTCACACTCGACCAGATCCGGCAGGCGGGCATCGTGCTGGACAGCGACTCCTACGTCGGCTTCCAGTTCACTCTGGGGCTCCAACTCCAGTCGACCCCGGTGACGTTCAGCTTCCCCGTGGTCTTCGACCAGAACGGAGTGCCTCTACCACCGGCACCGACTCTGCCGCCGTCCTTCCCCCAACCGGAGGGACGTGGCCCTGCCGCCGCTTCCGACGATCGTGCCGATGCTTGCTGGGCGCCGATTCCGCGACCGATTCGAGCGGCAACAAGATCCCCCTCACGCTCCCCAGCGGGCAGCCTGTCCGGATACCGAGCCTGCTCGTCATCCCCGGCAACGTCGGGTACTTGAAGCAGTTCTTCTCCGCGAAACTGTTCGTCGCCAACGGCGCTCCGGTGGGATCCGGCCTGACGCTCCGGGACGTGGCGGGCACGATCAAGCTGCCGCCGTCGCCGGGACCGGGCGAGCCTGCGCCGCTGTCCTTGCCGGCAACGATCAACGGCCCGCAACCGCGCACGCTCCCGATCGTCGGCCCGGGACTCGACGGCCAGCCGGGCACGCCGGACGACACGGATCGCTTCGCTCCGGGCGAACAGGGCCAGGCCGAATTCCTCGTTCGCGGCGATGCCGAGGGGTTCTACGCCCTGGACTTCGACATCGGCGCCGTGCTCGACGGCCTCCCCGTCGGCCCCGTTCACATCGGGGCAAGGCGAGCGGCGGGGTTCTCGTGCGCAACCCGTACCTCGACATGACGTTCACGGTGCCTTCGGTCGTCCGGACGGGAGAGCCATTCAAGCTCTTCGCCACGGTCACGAACATCGGCAAAGGCGCCGCGAACGACCTGCACGTCAACCTGGACGACCGCGCGGCCAGCGGCGCGCGCCTGGTCGGGAATGCCAGCCAGTCCATCGATACGCTCAATCCTGGCGACTCAAGGGCCCTCGAGTTCGATTTCGTGAGCGAGCTCACGGGCAAGGTAGTAGCCACCTACCTGCACTTCGACACCGAGACAGGGGTCACGGGAGCGATGCGCTTCACCCTCGGCGTCGGAGAGCGCGGCGTGCCGCTGTCGCCCGACACCCTCGTACTGCCGAGTTCCGTGGGCGCCCTGCCGCCGTCGGTCGTCGCCGCCACCATGCGTGTCCTCGGTCAGGCGTGGAGCGTCGCGAACGCCCCGGCGGGCACCCTTCCCGACGGAGTGCTGCGCACCAGCAAGACCGTCGTGACGCAGAAAGCTCTGGCGCTGGCCGAAGCGGGCCTCCGGATCGACCTCGGCGAGCACGCCCCCGACGCCGTTCGGGACCTCGCGCCGGATTTCTACGGCGGGACGCCGTTCGACCGGGGCTTCGATCAGCTGCTCCGAACGACGGCCGCGGGTCACGAGCTGGCCTTGGCTCTCGGAGCGGCCCTTGGCGGCGAGGTCCAGATCGCAGGCGGCCCTCTCGAATACGAGCGCGGCATCGACGACATCCTCTCCTCGGGAAGCGATTTCATCGCAGTCGCGATATCCGGTCCCACGGGGGACATTGCTCTGGTCGACGGAGCGCAGAGGGCAACGACGAGCCAGTCGGTGGGCGCGGCTCCGCCTGGCGGCGACATCCCCGGCGCCGTACTTATGCCCCTTGGGTCGGACCCCGCGGGCTCCGGCACCCTGGGCCTGGTGCTGGCCCCAACAACGTCTCCCTACGCGCTCGAGATCTCGGCTCGGGCGGCGGGTTCGTTCGGCATCTCGATGACGGCGCCGCGGGGCGACGGAACCTTCGCCCGCGGGAGCGTCAGCAGCATCAGCCTCCCTCGGGGAGGACGAGCTCGCGCCGTCGCCGATCTCGCCAGGCCGGACGGGATGACGCTCCAGATCGACGCCGATGGCGACGGCATCTTCGAGAGCAGCGTACCCCTCGCGATGGAAGGCATCGCGTCGTCGGGACCCCGTCTCCTGTCGGCCAGCGTGATCGGACCCGAGACCCTCCCCGGCGCGAACCCGGGCGGCGTGCAAGGCGTCCTCCTCTTCGATCGCGCCGTGGATGAATCGGCCGCGTCGCAGACATCCGGCTATCACCCCGAGGGCAACGCCGTGGCCGTGGCCCGGCGACAGCTTTCGGGCCGCATCGTGCTTCTCGGACTGGCCGCGCCTGAGGGCCCCTACGTTCCGCGAACCATCGTGGTCAATCCACTGCCCGACCTCAGGGGCGCAGTCGGAATCGGCGCCGTGGTGGCGCTCGAGTCGCGACTTCGCGATCCGGGTGGCGTCGTCGCCGGGCGAGTCCGCAACGCCGACGGCACACCGGTGGGCTCCGGTACCGTCGTCTATTCCAACAACCTCGACCTGACCTGCGCGACGCGAGGGATGTCGCCGGTGGCTGGGATTCCGCTGGCCGCAGACGGTAGCTACGAGATTCGCTACGTTCGCCAGGACACGTGCGGCGGGCCTTTCGGCCTGGCAACCCAGGATCCCGAAAGCGGGGAGTCGCGGACGGTGTCGAGCTTCGTGCGCTTCGCGGGAGAACGCCTGGTCTTGGATATCGCCCTGGTGGGTCGCGGATCCGTGACCGGCACCGTGCGAGACAGCCACGGGCCGGTGGGTGGCGCCGCGGTGGTTGCACTGAGCTCGGTTGATCCGCAGAGCGGCGGGTCCGCCACGACCGACGGCAACGGGATCTATCGGATCGATGGAATCGCCGTAGGGCCGGTGAGCGTGAGGGCTGTTCACGGAGTGAACTCGGGTGTCGGCGCCGGTCGGATCTCCCGCGCCGGGACCACCGCCACCCTGGACATCCCACTGAACGACGGCGGAGTCGGCGTGACGGGGCGGGTCCGCCTCGTACAGGGCGGGACGAACACGCCGCTCCCCGGAATCTACGTCGTCTTCAACGCGATTGATCCAAATCACGGGACATCGGTGACCGCCGGATGGACGACGACCGGCCCCAACGGCACGTTCGCCTTCTCAGGGATGCCGGCCGGCTCCTTCCTCTTGAGCACCTACGGAACGGGTCACGACGTGTCGAGGGGCGGAACGGCGGGCGCCGGGCAGCAACTCTCGCAGCAGGACCTCGTCATCGTGATGAACGACACGACGACCCCGACCGGGACCATTCGTGGGAGCGTGCGCCTGCCCGATGGCACGCTCGCCGCGGGCGCGATCGTCACGGTGGACGGCGGTGGGGTCGTGGCAACGGACGGGACGTACGCCATTCCCGGCGTTCCGGTGAGGGCCAACCAAAGCCAGGTCGTCGCCGCGCGGAGCCCCGACGGGCTCCGGAATGGCTCGCGGTCGTTCATTCTCGATAGCGCCGGCCAGCAGCTGGCTGGTGTGGACATCACGCTCTCGGGTCTGGGCTCGGCGCAGTTCACGGTCAAGGATCCCTTTGGCAACCTGGTCAGCGGCCAGCAGGTTCTCTTCCCGAGCGATCGTTGCGCCGACGCGTGCGGCTGCAACCCCTTGACCACCAGTCAGGGAACCGTCCGGATCGACGGCATCCCCCCGGGCGCCATCTGGGCACAGGCCGTGCGCTTGGGCACGCCCACGGACGTCGCGACGGGTGTCGCCCTCGTCCCGGGGGACGGAACCACGGGGTTCGGCACGCTTCAGTTCGCAGGGTCGGGTACGGTCAAGGGCATCGTCGTCGATCCCGATGGCAGACCGCTCGGCGGCGTCTCCGTGACGCTGTCCGCGATGCACTTCGTCCACGACCAGATCGACTGCGGGCTTCAGAGCGGTCCGACCGCCTCGAGCCAGACGGACATGGACGGGCAGTTCCAGTTCCGCGGCGTGAACGTGGGGAGCGTCAGCGTCACCGCGACGAGTGCGCTCTACCCGACGCAGATCGGAGCCCAGGGGGCCCTGCAGGAGAACGGCGGCGAGGTGACCCTCACCCTGCGGATGGTGAACACCATTGCGGGCGTTCTCTCCGGCAAGGTCTCGCTCCCCGACGGCGCGCCGGCCGGCGCCGGCGTCGAGGTGACGGCGAGCGGCCCCCTCCCCGAGGTGACGGTACACACCGACGCCCAAGGGGAATACCACTTCGCGAAGATCCTCCCTGCAGGCGGCTACACCGTCACCGCGAGCGACCCGGTCACCGGAGGCACGGCCCGAGATTCGGTCTCGCTTCCGGCCGACAAGGACATCGTCCACGACTTCCGTCTGAAGGGCAGAGGCACCGTGACTGTGAGCGTGGTCGACGGCGCGGGGCAGCCCGTCGGTACGGCACTCGTCAGCCTCACGGAGACCGAGTACCCGAGCGAGACGTTCGACGGCGTCCTGGATCCCTCGAACCAGGGCATCGCGACGTTCGACCGGGTCTTCGAGGGGCCGTTCAGCGTCGTCGCGAGCGACTTGTTCGGGCGTGGTGGGCGGGCTGCCTCGGTGCTCCCCGGTCCGGGCGCGAGCGTGAACGTCACGGTTTCGCTGACCACGACAGGGACGGTCACGGGCCACTTCTACATGCCCGACGGTGTCACGGCGATCCCCTACGGATCAGTGCAGCTGTCGTCCAACGGCCGCGTGATCGGCATCGTGACGACGCGGGGTTCGGGTGACGTCGGAAGCTTCTCCTTCGACTACGTTCCGGCGGGATCGCTGCAGGTCACGGGATCCGATCCCCTCACGGGCCGAACAGGGCTGGCGGCCGGGGCTCTGGCCCGGCAGGACGAGGTGGTCGCCCTGAACGTCACCGCGGAAGCCCTGGGAACCGTGGAAGGAACAGTCACGACGAATGGAGCACCGGAACGACTCGCCCAGGTGGACGTGTATTCCGGTGTGTACCACTCCTCCACCTCGACCGACGAGACAGGGCGCTACGTCATTCCCGGCGTTCCCGCGGGGCACGTGGCGGTTACCGCCAGCCTCGCCCTGGGCCTGCGCGCCGGGACCGCCGCCGGGTCGCTGACCCAGGAAGGGCAAGACCTCGTGCTGGACGTCGCGCTCCGGGGCGCGGGGAACGTGGACGGCCGCGCGCTCGCCTCCGACGGGGAGACGCCCGCGCCGCTGTCCGTCGTAACCCTCCAGGTGGGGGGCATCGGTGGGGGTATCTTCACCGCTACCACGGACGAGGATGGGCGCTTCCAGTTCCAGTCGGTGCCCGCGGGCGCGGCCACCTTGGCGTGCAGGGTTCTCGGAGGCGTCGACCTGGGACAGGCGGCCGTCGAGATCCCGAGCGGGGCGACCGTTTCGGTCACGCTGACGCTCAACGGCACCGGTGCGATCGACGGCCTTGCGACGGACGCCGCCGGAGGCCCTGTGGGCGGCACCGTCACGCTCCAGGGTACCGGCGTCTTCCCCTACGTGCACACGCTCTCCGTCCCCGCCAGCGGCTCGTTCAGGCTCTCCGACGTTCTCGCGGGGCCTTTCACGGGCACGCTCTCGGCCAAGATCGGCGGCTTCGCCCTCTACGGGAGCGCGACCGGCGTCGTGACACCGGGCGAGAGCACCCACCTCGTCGTGGGTCTCCAACCGAGCGGCACCGTCAAGGGCCGGGTGCTGCGGCCCGACGGGACAACGCCGGCCTATGGCGCCTCGGTCTCGCTCCGGCTGGACGCTTCGGGTGTAGTGGTCACCGTCCAGGCCCAGATCGACGGCGCCTTCCAACTGAAGGGCGTCCCACTTGGCTCTTCGACGGTGAGGATCGTGGATCCGGTGACCACGGCCTTGGGTTTCGTGCCGGGTGTGCGAGTGACCTCCGACGGTGAGGTCCTCGATCTGCACGACGTGGTCCTGAACGACGAGGGTCTCGCCCTGGTCGCCGCGGATCCCGCCGACGGGACTCAGCAGGTCGCCGTGGAGCAGCCGCTCGCCCTGACGTTCACCAACCCGCTCCAGGGCCCGGGCGGCGTGGACCTTGGTCCGGTCGCCGCGGGCGGGACGCTCTCGGCCGATGGCCGGACCCTCATCTTGACTCCGGCGGGCGGGCGATGGCCGGACACGGCTGACGTCGCCTGGACCGTCACGACCGGCGTCACGGATGTCTTCGGCCGGCACCCCTCGCAGTCCCACACCGGCCGCTTCAGGACGGTCGACCTTTCGCCACCCCGAGTGCTCTCGACCGATCCCGCACGGTCGGCCCAGCAGGTCAGCCCGAGCGCGAGAATCACCGTGACCTTTGGCGAGGACCTGCAGCCGCCCCAGGACCCTGGCTCGATCCTCACCCTATCCGGCTCGTCGGGGCCCGTCACCGGAAGGGCGTCGTTCATCGCCCCCCGCAGCGTCACCTTCACACCCGACGCGCCGCTTCAGTCCGACTCCATCTACGTCGTGACGGTCAACGGCTCCGTCGACTCGAGCGGCAACAGGCAGACCGAGGCCGACTCCTTCCAGTTCACGACGATCGACACCCTCCCGCCTTCCGTGACCGTCTATTCGTCGGCCGGGAGCATCACCGAGGGGGCGTGGCTGGCCGCCAGCAGCCCGCTGATTACCGTCGCGTTCTACGACGGCCTGAGCGGCCCGGACATGGCCACGGCCAGCGTGTCCCTGGATGGTGTGCCGGCACCGGCACTGGTCCAGGGGTCGACTCTCGTCTTCACCCCGGCGGCGGCGCTCGCCGACGGCAAGCACACACTGGTGGCCTCCACCTCGGACCGCGCCGGCAACCTCGGTGCTCTCTCGGTGAGGTTCGGTATCGACACGACGCCCCCCATGCCGGGGCCGGTCGGCGGCCTCGCCGACGGCGAGACCGTGTCGGGGGACCTGCATCTGGCGGCGAGCGTGGCGGAGGGCGGCTCCGGCCTTGCCCGCGTCGAGTTGATCGCCGACGGCACCGTCGTGGCGCTCTTCCCCTTGACCGACCTGACCGTCGTCTTCGACAGCGCGTTGCTCTCCGAGGGGCGCCACCTGCTAGCCATCCGCGCCACGGATGTGGCAGGCAACGCCGGAACCCCTGGCCCGTCAGTCGCGGTCGCGATCGACAATCGGCCCCTCGGCATCACGATCCAGGCTCCGGGCACGGATGGCTTGACCTTCGGAGCGAGCGTGACGGTCGCGGCGACATCCTCCGAGCCTGTGGACCACGTCGACCTGTCCGTCGGCGGCCGGACGGTGACTCTCTTGGCGCCCCCGTATCAGACGACGTTGGATCTGACGGGGGTGGCCGACGGAGCCCAGACGGTCACGGCACGAGCCTTTGCTCAAGGAACAGAGGCTACCGCGACGCGGCGCATCGTCGTGGACCATGCCCCACCCCCGCCGCCCGACTCCGCAAAGATCGGGGCACAGGCGTCCGACCCCGTCTCGGCGATCGTCCTTGGTCGACCGGCCGCCGTCGAGAGCGCGGCGACGGTCGAGATCGCGGACACGGCCAGTGGCTCCAGGGTCACTGTCGGGGCCGCCGGGGACGGGTCCTTCGCCGCACGCATCCCCGCCGCGGAGGGAGACGTTCTCTCGCTGGTGGCGGTCGACGGCGTGGGCAACCGGGGTGGACCAACGAACGTCGTCGTCGGGCCGAGACAAGCCAGCGGCTCCGTCCCCCTGGCCGGCCTGCGCCTCTGGCTCAAGGCCGACGCCGGCGTCGTGCGGGACACGGACGGCCGGGTGTCGGCGTGGCGGGACCAGGGTCCCGACGGGAACGACGCCGAGCAATCGGCGGGCGCCGCCCAACCCTCGTGGGTGGCCGATTCCGGCGGCGGCGTCCCCTCCTTGCGGTTCGACGGCATCGGCACGTTCTTGTCGCTGAGGACGAGGCTGGCCACGGGACAAACAGTGTTCCTCGTCCTGCAGGAACGCAGCGGGGAGTGGGTATCGCGCTCCACTGGGCGACACGGTCGATTCGACCTACCTCTCGGACTTCGGTCGCCAGCTCTGGTACCCCGGGGACCCTGCGGCGATCCTCTCCGGGCAGACCTGGCTGAACGGCGTGAACGTCGATGGGACCCAGGCGGTCTATCCCGATGCCACGCAGCCGCTCGCGGTCATGGCCTCCGTGGCGACCGGACCGGTCGTCCCGACGTCGCTCGTGGGGCTCGGCTTCGGAGGCTACTTCTGGCAAGGGGACATCGCCGAGGTGCTCCTCTACGACGCCCGGGTTTCCCCCTCCGATCGCGTCGCCATCGAGAGCTACCTCGCTCTGAAGTACGGCTGCTACCTCCCCAGGACCGCGGCGCCGGTCATCACTCCATCCGGAGGTCGATTCTCGGGATCCACCACCGTCGGCATCAGCTCGACGAGCCCGAACGCGGCGATCCGGTTCACCCTCGACGGCAGCGATCCCGCCACCAGCGTCACCGCGCAGGATTTCCTGGCGCCGTTTGCGCTCCACCAAAGCACGACGATCAAGGCCGTGGCGACCGCCCCCGACCTGCCCGTCAGCGACGTCACGACGGTCACACTGGCGAGGGACGACGACTTCAGCCCCGCCACCCTGGCGGGGCTCCAGCTCTGGCTTCGCGCGGACGCCGGCATCACCCCGAGCGGGGGTGTCGTGGACCTCTGGCAAGACCAGTCGGGGAACGGGAACGACGCGACACAGCTGACGGGGTACCGCTCGCCGGAACTGGCGACCGACGCACCGAGCGGCCTGCCAGTCCTTCGGTTCGACGGCGTCAACGACTTCCTGTCGCTCAAGACCCCCACCACCAACACGCAGACGGCGTTCTTCGTCCTGCGAAACGCGAGTGACTCCGGCTATCGAGCCCCCGTTGGCGATGCAGGCACCCTCGCCTACCTTTCGGACCAGGGCCGGCAGGTCTGGTATCCAGGAGATCTCGCGCCCGTGCTGGCGGGACAGACGTGGTTGAACGGCGTCCCCATCGACGGCACGCGCGTTTTGTATCCGCCACGGACGAGTCCGATGTCGGTTCTCACGTCGATCGCCACCGACCCGGTCGTCCCGGTGGCCTATGTGTCGAACGGCGCTGGCGGGTATGGCTGGCAAGGGGACATCGCCGAGATCGTTCTCTTCGGCCGTGCTCTCAGCGGACCCGAGCGGCATCAGGTGGAGGAGTTCCTGATGCGCAAGTACGCATCCGCGCCAGCGCTGCCCCCGTCGGCGCCGGTCATCACGCCGAACGGCGGGAGCTTCAGCGGCCTCGCCTCGATCGCCCTGAGCGACACCACCCCCGGCGCCATCATCACCTATACATTGGACGGCAGCGAGCCGAGCTCCACGTCCGCGGCGTACAGCACCCCCTTCTCGCTCACCGCCACCACCACCGTGAAGGCCAAGGCGTTCCTCGGAGAGCTGGTATCTGCCACGGCCACGGCCGGCTTCATCGAGAGCACCGACGACAACCCCGCCAGCCTGCCGGGTCTCAAGCTGTGGCTGCGCGCCGACGCCGGCGCGGCCCCTGGTGGCGGATTCGTCGACCTCTGGGAAGACCAATCCGGCGCGGGCAACGACGCGGGGCAACGTCTGGGCTATGCCCTTCCCGCGCTGGCAACCGATGCCGCCAGCGGTCTTCCCGTCCTACGCTTCGACGGGGCCAGCGCTTTCCTGTCCCTCAAGGCACCGATCCCGACCGGGCAGACGACCTTCCTGGTGCTGCGCAACAGCAGCTCCAGCGGATACCACACGCCTCTCGGCGCTCCGAACTCCTTGACCTATCTGTCCGGGTTCGCCCGCCAGATCTGGTACGACGGCGACCCCGCGCCGATCCTCGGGGGCCAGACATGGTTGAACGGCGCTCCGGTCGATGGCACCCAGACGTCGTATCCCGACGGCGCCGCGCCGATGGCCATCCTCACGTCCGTCGCCACGGACGCGATGATCCCCACGGCCTCCGTCGGCGACGGGTTGGGCGGGTACAAGTGGCAAGGTGACATCGCCGAGGTCGTGGTCTACGACCGAGCCCTGGCGGAAGCCGAAGCGAGGCAGGTAGCGACGTACCTCGCCAAGAGGTACCGCATCGTCGCGCCCGACCTGCAATGGTAAGGACGAACAGGGTCCGCGCCATGGCGTTCCTGCTCGCCGACCTGCTGGCCGGCTGGCCCCCGTCGGGGATCGCGTCGCCCCCCCTGCCCGCCGCCGCATCATCCCCCCCGCTGCCGCAACAGCCGGCGGGTGCCCCGCGAACTGCACTACCTTCTTCGGCCCGCAGCGCTTCGATCGAGCTGGCGGCAGCGCCACGACCTACACGACCACGGTGACGGTGCCCTCTGCCGTGACCGCCCCGCTCTGGCTGAGGGTCCAGAATGGCGAGGCGAACGGCACGCACCGCGTCTCGTCGGCGACAATCTGGCTCAACGGCGCGCAGGTGGCGGGTCCGTCTGATTTCGGCCTGGGCGTGAGCGGCTTCGACCGCGCGGTCACCCTCACCACCCAGACCACGTTGCGGATCCAGCTCCAGGGCGCCTCGGGCTCCTACGTGTACGTCCGCTTCTGCGGCCAGCCCGTGGACCACGCCCCTCCCCAGGTGAGCGTCGCGCTGCCGGCCCCCGGCGCGGTCGTCACCACGCCCAGGCCCCATCTGCGCGTCCACTACGCCGATTCCATCGCCAGCGGGGACCTGTGGGCCTCGGGCGTCAACACCTCGACGTTGAAGGTGACCCTCGACGGCGCCGACCGGACGTCCCTCTTCACCAAAGGGCCAACCGACGCGGACGGCGACCTCCCCGCAAGCCTGGCCCTGGGCGAGGGCGCCCACGCCCTCGCGGCAACCCTCAAGGACAACTCGGGCAATGCGGGAAGCACGTCGAGCGGTTTCACGGTCGTGACCAAGGCGCCGACGCTCGCCGTCCTCTCTCCCACGGAGGGGGCGGTCGTCGGAGTCACGCCGACCACCGTGAGCGGCACCGCGGCCAGCGCGGACCCTCACCTCACCGTGGCCTGCAGTGTCGGCCCGACCACCACTACGGCCACCCGTACCGGGACGGCCTTTTCGTGCAACGTCGTGCTGGTGGAGGGGGCCAATGCCATCCGGGTGACGGCCAGCGACACCTGCGGCCACTCGACGACCCTCACGCGACACGTGACGCTCGACTCGCTCGCTCCCGTCGTCGCGATCAGTGCGCCGGTCACGGGCTCCTTCTCCCGCGGAACGCAGATCAACGTGGCGGGCACGGTCATGGATGCCGGGTCCACGGGCGCCGCAGTGACGGCCTCCGTCAACGGGATGCCAGCGGCCGTGCAACGTACGGGCTCCGCGTCCTTCGCCTTCACGGCATCGGTGCCTCTCGGCTCTGCCGACACGACGCTCACGGCTTCGGCCACCGACGGCGCCGGTCATGTGGGCCAGTCGCCGCCGGTCGGCGTGAGAGTCGACCGGACGCTGCCCCAGATCGCCCTCGTCCAGCCCGCCCCGGCCGCCACGGTCACAACGGGCACGCCGCACCTGCGCGTGCACTATCAGGACGCGCCGGGCGGTGGCGAGACGGCGGCATCGGGGATCAATACGGCCACGCTGGGGGTCACGGTCGACGGGACGGATCGCACGGCCCTGTTCGCGAAGGGCCCCGGCGATGCCGACGCCGATCTGACCCTTTCCGACGGCACCCACACCGTCACGGCGCAGGTCCAGGATGCTGTCGGCAACGCCGGAACGACTGCCGCGACTTTCAGCGTGCAGACAGCTGTGCCCATCGTGACCATCGCCTCGCCCGCTGAGGGAGCTCTCCTTCGCGCGTCGCCTGTCACGGTGACCGGCTCCGTCTCGGCGGCCGACCCGAGCGTGGCGGTCCAGTGCCAGGCGACGACAACCGTCGCAGCGAGCCTCAACGGCGGGGTCTTCGCGTGCGCGGTGGGACTTGCCGAAGGGGTCACCGCCATCCTCGTGACGGCGACCGACAGTCACGGACGCGCGGGCTCGGCTTCACGCAGCCTCAGCCTCGACAGCGTCGCTCCCGTGGTCGAGCTCCATTCGCCCGTGGCGGGCGCCTACACGAACGAGACGCAGGTGGCGGTAAGCGGCACCCTGACAGACGCCGGCTCCACCACGACGGTGCCCACTGTGTCGGTGGCGGGAGCGGCGGCCTCGGTCCAACGCGTGGGTCCCACGACGTTCAGCTACTCCGCCACCGTTCCGCTGCCGCCGAGCGGCGACATGACGCTCCAGGCGACGGCCACGGACGCGGCCGGCAACGTCGGGTCCTCCGCCCCGGTGATCGTGCACGTGGACCACTCCCCGCCCGTCATCCGCCTCACCAGCCCCGCGGTCGGAGCGATCCTGAAGTCGCCCATCCACGTCACCGGAACCGTGACCGACCTGGCCCCGGGCCTGGTGACGCTCAACGGAATACCGGCACCCGTGACAAACGGCGCGTTTGCGGCGGACGTACCGGCCGGCGACGGGTCGCTGACGTTGGCTGTGCAGGCCTGGGACGCCGCGGGCAACACCGCGAGCGACAGCGTGGACGTCGTCGCCGACTCCACGCCGCCTGCGATCCTGTTGGCTGCGCCCGCTGACGCGACCCTCACGAGCGCCTCGGTGGTTCACGCCTCGGGGAGCGTCTCCGACGCCCATCCGGCGTCCTTGACGGCCGACGGTCAGGACGTCCCGCTGGCCGGGAACGCCTTCGATGTGGACATCCCGTTGCCGGCCGAAGGCGCGGTGTCGATCGCGCTCGTGGCGACGGATCTGGCGGGCAACACGGGGACGCGGAGCCTGCCCCTGACCGTCGACCGCACGGCACCCCAGCTCCTGATCGTGAGCCCCGCCGCGGACGGGCTGCTCGCGACGTCCCCGGTCACCGTTCAAGGGACGGCCGCCGACGCGAACGGCGTGACGGTCAAGGTGGACGGCATCGCAGCGACACTGACCGGCCAGGCGTGGCAGGCGGCCATCCCGCTTCTCGGAGGCGACCACACGTTCTCGGTCGTGGCCATGGATGGCGCCGGAAACACGACGACCGCCAGCCGCCACGTCGCCGTGGACTTGTCGGCGCCCGTCGTCACGATCCTGAGTCCGGCGCCCGGCACCCTCACGAGACAACCCTCGATCGACGTCACCGGAACGGTTTCGGGCGCCGCCTCGGGCGCAACCGTGGTCGTGGGCGGCGTGGTCACCGACCGTATCCCCCACCCTCTCGTTCACCGCCGTAGGCGTGGCTCTGGCCGAGGGAGACAACGTCCTTCAGGCCACCGCGACCAGCGCCGCCGGCCACTCAGGCGCCGCCGCGGTCCTGGTCACTCGTGACACGACACCGCCGGCCGTCATGCTGGTAGCGCCCGAGACTCTGGCGCGGGGCCAGACGGCCACCATCGCCGTGGCGGTCACCGACGCGAACGGCGTCGGCGCCGTCGTCCTCAAGGCGGGTGGCAGCGCCATCGGCACCTTTACGAGCCCGCCGTATGTAGCTCAGCTCACGATCCCCGCCTCGGCCCAGGGCGGAGTCACGATCGTCGTTTCGGCCGAAGCCACCGATCGAGCCGGCAACGTCGGCACGGCCACGCAGAACGTCCGCGTCGCGGGTTCCGGGGTCGTCGTGGGGCAGGTTCTGGACGACACGACCGGCCTGCCTCTCGGAGGCGCTTCGGTGCAGCTCGTCTCGGGGAGCGCGGGCACGGTGACGACCACGACCGACGACGACGGCCGGTACTCCTTGTCGGTGCCGGCGGGTCAGGCGATTCTCATCGCGCAGAAGGACGGAACGAGCGCTGTCGAACGCGCGGTGGCGGTGGATCCCGCTGGCGGCACGGTCCCGGTGGACGCGCGCCTCACTCCTCTCTCGGCGTCCGCAGCCGGCGTAGTCGCCGCGGGTCCTGTTTCGGTCACGCTTCCCGCGGCCACCCACGGCCGGCTCACGGCCCTGTCGCCCCAGGGGTTGCCCGGGCTCCTTCCGCTGGGCTTCAGTCCGGTCGTGGCCTTCGACCTGCGCTCGGACCCGTCGACGACCGGGCCCCTCGGCGGGCTGGTCGCGGTGGGGACAACCGATCCGCTGCACCTCGCCCAGTACGACACGACCCTGCACGAATGGCTCATGGTGGCGCCGAATCTGACCCCGGGCGCGGATGGCAAGCTCGCGTTGACACTGCCGGAGATTGGGGCGTACGCACTCACCGTCGCCGATGTGGGCGCGACGGCCCCGACGGTCCCTCCCGCCGGCCAGCTGCTCACGGGTGCGGCCATGGCCCCGATCCCCGCGGACGCCACGAGCGCCACGGCCGTCGACCCCGCGACCCTGCCGCCGAGCGGCGGCCAGTCCAAGGGAACGCTGGCACTCCAATCCACGGCGCCCCTGCCGTCGGGCACCGTGGTGCAGGCGAAGGTGAGCGAGACCTACACGCTCGGGAACGGCGACGTCGCGTCGCTGGAGCCGCGCGTCGAGGACATCGTCCTCTACGGGCGGCCGGTGCCCACGCCACCACCTTCGGGTGCGGTTGCGGGCACTCCCACGCTCTACGCCATGCTGCCCATCACGCCGTCACGCACTTTCGACACCACGTCGCTCAAGGAAGGGAAGATCCACCTGGACATCCTTGCGGGCCGCGAGTCGGTCCGGGGGTCGACGGGAGGAAGCCAGGCGGTCACAGTGGAATCGGGCGGCGTCCGTCTGTCTGTGGGTGCGGGTGCCTTGCCCGAGGACACGGCCATCGGGGTGAGCGGGGCGAGCCTCGCGCCCTTCGTGCCCTCGGGCGGCGGCCTCGTGGCGCTCGAGCAGGTGTCGGTGGACCTCTCGGGGAGAGTCCTCGGCAGCACGGCCGAGCTGTCGGTGGCCGCGACGGGAGGCGTCACCGAGGATGACACGCTCCTGGTGGCGCAGGTCGTGCGGGTCGACGACGTTCCGCGCCTCGTCGTGGTGGCGGCGGGTCAGCTCGTCGTGGACCGCATCGTCTCGAGGCCCATTCCCGGACTGCCCGGAATCGTCGACGGCGGCGACTACGTCTTCTATCGTTCGGCGCCTGTCGGCCTTCGTGGCGGGCGTCACGTCCTCCTCCGCGGGACCGGTCAAGGCGGTGGTCACCACCGACACGCTCCCGTTCATCGGCTACGCGCGCAACGACGGCAGTTACATCGTCGCCGCTCGCCCCGGCGCCGTCGCCGTGGGCGCCCGCGTGCCGCGAACCTCCCTCGTGGGCCATGGCACCGTCGTCGCCTCGGCAGCGGAGACGGCGATCCTACCCATTGCTCTTTCGGGACAGGTCACCACTGCGTCGTCTCCCCGGCCGATGGTTCCGTCGCCGTGCCCACGAGCACACAGCTAGAGATCGACGCGTCGGCGCCCCTGAACGCCGCCACTGTCATTGCCGCGAACACATCCTTGAGCGCGACGGGCTCCATGACGCTGGTGCCAGTCCGCCTCATCCTCTCCGGCAGCGGGCGCAGCCTCGCGGTCGTCCCGCAGTCCGCCCTGGCCTCGGCCACGGCCTACGTGTTCGCGGCGTCTGGGCTGGCCGACGTCTACGGCGGCCTCGTGCAGGTCCCGTCGGTGCACTTCACGACCAAGGGCGACACCGCCGCCGCCGTCGACAAGGATGCCCTCGTCTTCTCGTTCCCCGACGCCGGCGGCATGGTCAGGGTCACCGCGGCCAGCGGCTCTCTGCCTCCAGGCTCGACCGTCATGATCATCAACTCGGGCAACGGTGTGGTGGCGACGTTCACCGCGGACAACGACGGCGCCGTCGGGCTCCTGGTTCCAGCGGCTTTCCCGGCATCGATCAGTGACGCGCTGCTCGTCACGATCACCGATCCGCTCGGCAACGTCACGACCTTCACGCGCAGCCAGTTTGTGGACGCGGCCACAGGGCAGACGGCGGTGGGCCCCGGCGGCGGTACCGTTACCGCCTCCGACGGCAGCGGCGTCGAGTTGCGCATCCCCGAAGGGGCGCTGGACAAGGGGGCTGTCTTCAAGATCAATCTCGTCGATACAGCCTCGCTCCAGCAGCTCTTTCCCGATCAGAAGCCCGACGTTCCTGGAGGGACGGTGGCCGGGGCCTTGAAGATCGAGACGTCGAACGCCCCCGCATTCAGGAAGGAGGTGAAGCTCGCTTTCCCGCTCCCGGACTTCAGCAAGGGAGCAGTCGTTCCCGACAACCCCGAGAGCGCCTTCTACTACGCCTATCGCCGCTTGCAGGGCCCCGGCGACCAGTACCTGTTCGAGACGCTCGACGAGGCCTTCGTCGAGAGGGACGCCTCCGGCAACCCCGCCAAGATCGTCACGGCATCGCCGCCGTTCGGAGGGTACGAAAACACCTTCGGCGCCTTCGACGTCAACGGCGTGGTCTCGGGGCAGAACCTCAACTACGCGTTCTTGATGTGGACTTACGACCAGCTTCAGCCCGGAAAGCCCTTAGCCGGCGCCGTGACCGGTCGAGTGACCCGGGGAATGCAGACGGCAGCGGGTGTCACGTACGTGGGTATCCCCGGCGTGCTCGTGCGCGGCAAGGATCAGGGGGGCAACCCGCTTCAGTCGGGGGCTGCCATCACGGATCCGAGCGGCACCTACACGCTCCTCGATGCCCAGTACACGGGCGGGCCGGTGACGGTGCAGGCGTCGTTCGGCGGTCAGACGCTCACGGCGACGGGCTACCAGGTGAACCCGCAAGACGGGGGCGTCCCGGCGCTCCTGCATCTCTACCGGCGGGTGGCGATCGCCGACGTCACGTTCCCGCCGGAGCCAGCCCAGGCTCCGCCCCCCGAGATCCGGATCCAGGTCATGAAGGTCGTGAACGGACAGCGCCAGGACACCGGTGGCCTCGTGGCCGCCAACACCCCCCTCGTCATTGGATTGACCACGAACCTCACCATTCAGAGCGCCTCGGTCCAGAACGGCAGTGCGGCCAGCCAGGCCCTCACCGTGCGCGGTCCCTTGACGGCGGACCCGACCGGCTTCGCGTACACCGCCGAAAGTTCGGCAGGTCCTTACACGCCGACTCAATCGGGGACGTACACCCTCTCCGCAACGGGCCTGCCGGCCTTCGGGCCTCCTGTCACGCAGTCTCTGACGTTCCGGGTGACCGGCGCCGGTGGAGGCATCGACAACGTTCCCGGTGTGCCGCCCGCCGTCGTCACCGCCCGGACCTCTCCCAGGCCCGGCTCCGCGGGCGTCCCCGTGGACGTACTCCCCGAGATCGCCTTCACCGAGCCCGTCAGGCAGCTTCTCGGGAACGTCACGCTCTCGGAACTGGACGCCAGCGGGAACGCCACCGCGTCGGTCCCCATGACGCTGCTCGGCGTCGACGCCGCCGGCCAGCCCATCACCGTCTCGGGCGCAAGCACCGTCGTCACGGCCCTCACCGTCCAACCGGCGATCGGACTCAGGTTCAGCACGACGTACAGGCTGGCCCTGACGAACGGCATCGTCGACCTCGACACGCCAACGCCGAACGCGCTCGTCCCCTTCCAGACGGACTTCACGACCTTCGGACCCGCCAGCCTTGGAGATGGAACCGGGAACTACGCCTCCCCGGGCATCGTCGTCCTCGCGAACCGCGCCTATCTGGTCCAGAACTCGTTCGCACGAGGCGACCTCAAGGCCTACGACATCGACGACCCCGTCTCGCCCCGTGAAATCGTATTCGATGCGGCGGCGACCGGTCAGACGATGGAACAGGTGACCCTCAGCAGCGTGGCGAGTCGCCCGGTGGACATCGCGGGCGAGAAGGAGTCTCCCCTCACGGGGGGCCGGGTGGTCGTCATCGCCACCGTCAGCACCAATCTCCCCAAGCCATCGAACCTCCACGTTTTCGACGTCTCCGACGACACACACCCGCACCTCATCGGAGCCGCCAGCGTGAGTAGCAGCGCCGTCGAAGGGACGGTCGCCCGCGTGCGCGTCGCGAACGGACTGGCGTACACCCTCACGAGCCACAGGGGGCTCCAGGTCGTGGATCTCCAACGCGCGGTGGCGAACCTTCGGCAGGCCACCGGAGACCTGGCGTACAGCACGGGCTACTGGGACATGATCCGGTCCCTCGGCACCGACGGTCAGGGCTTCGGCCAGGACGCGGTCCAGGTGACGATCCCGGTGAACAAGGCGGCGGGCACGCCCTACTACATGGCCGACATGGCCGTCGCTTCGCTCCTTCTCGACAACGTGTCCCAGCCCCTGATGCTGGCCACCGGGGAGCTGGGTCTGGCCATCGGAGGTGCCGTCCAGCCCGGCAGCCTCCTCTACCCAGCGCCGCAGGATCCGCAGACGGTCGAGGAGGCGAGCGGGAGGCTCGTCTCGGGACAGGTCATCGCCGCGGCCCACATCGGAGACAGGGACATTGCCGCCATTGCCGGCAGCGGCTTCGTCAAGAACGGAAACGGCACGCAGACGGCCGGACTCGTGCTCGCGGCCGTGGACGTGACCAACCCGAGGCAGCCGCGGACTCTGAGACTCATCCTCCTGGACGGCGGCAACCCGGCGGCCGCGGCCACCGACCTCATTTTCAAGGGCTCGCTCGCCCTCGTCGCCACGGCCGACGACGTGAGGCTCGTGAACCTAGCCGATCCCACAAACCCTGCCCTCGCGGGTGTCCTCCGAGGCCTTGGCGGCATCCTGGCTCTGAGCGAGAGCAACCTCATCTTCTCCACGGCCCACTCCGTCTTCGGTGGCGCCGACCCGGCAAACGGAGTCCACGTGGCGACGCTTGGACCGCTGCCCTACATCACGCCGCCGCCGCCGACGCTCGCGAAGGTGATAGAGGGAGGAGCGCAGGAGGAGACGCTTGAGGACATCCCGGTGAGGTCGGGTCTTCCCGCGGACTATCCAGTCGTCAGCGCGTCCCTTCAGCTTCTGGCAAACGGGGCCCCGCTTGGAACCGCCGTCGCGGTTCCAGTCGTGGCTGGTTCGGCGCTGTACACGATTCCCAGCGGTTTCCGGAAGCTCTGCAAGCGCGGTCATTAGCGGCGTCATGTCCATCTTCGTGGACAACAAGGCCGTGCCCAGCGCTCCGCAGAAGATCGAGATCGGCTCTCTGGCCCTGAGACTCGACTCCAACAACGACACTGAAATTGACGACAAGGGAACGAGCCTCGACGCTCAGGACGACGCCGCTGCGCGTGCGGGAAAGCCCTGGGCTTTTTGGGAAGGCGACCCCGCCAAGACTGGCACGCTCGACGAGTTGGCGGACTGGGCGACAGTCAGGCTGCGCGCAAACGCTCTACCATCGCCAGGAGTGAAGGTCTCTCTTGTGGCGTTCGGAGCCGATTGGTCGCTCGCGCCCAAGGCGAACCCCGGCAAGATGTACCTGAGCGGCGACCCTGACCAGGACGCCCCAGCGCGACAACTACAGGCGCTACAAGCCTTCGCTGCCAGGTCCTCCGGCGTGAAGGGCGAGATTCCCATTCCCCTGGAGTGGCTGCGCAAAGGCGAGAACGCATTCCTGGTCAAGTTCCGAAGGGCTCCAACGTCGGGAGTGGCCGGGCTCGACCCGACCATCGACATCGATATCGTCCCCAATGTCGCCGCGCCCAACACCGTCGCCCTGGGCGACTCGGCCAAGGTGGAGGTGCGACCAGTGAAGGGTTGGATGAGCGCGATGACGGCCCGCAGCACGGGGGTCTCAAATGCCCCGAGCCAGAACTCGCCGCGGCCGCGCCTTGCGCCACTCGCTGGGTGGGAAGTCGTGCCGGAGCAAACTGGGCGGGTCACACTATTGCTACACGGCTTCAACGTTAACGAAGAAGAAGCAACGTCTCTCTTCTTTCCAACCTATTTCAAGCGGCTGTACTGGGTGGGCCACCCCGTACTGGAGCGACAGGAGAGCGCTCAAGGTTACGCCCACACTATCGGAGTCGCATGGGGTGGCAACGCGGGCCTGGGCCCCCTAAGCCGCATCTTCTTTCCAGAGGACGAATTCCACGCCCTGCAGACCGGTGTGCCGCTGAGTCGATACCTGACGGAGGACCTACCCGCGTCAACGAATGGAAGGAAGCCTTTCATCGAGGTCATCGCTCACAGCCTGGGGAATATGGCGGTCAACAGCGCGTTGACTCTGATGCCGCCCTTCACAATCGATAGGTACGTCATGAACGAGGCGGCGGTGCCGGCCGAGGCGTTCGACGCGAACTATCAGTACTCACCCACCGAGATGACCAACATGTTCCCGCATGCACGCGACTACGGGTATTCGGACGCTGCAGGTGTTCCTCAAGACGCTCGCTGGCAGGCCGACTGGCTGAACATGCAGAGTGGGCTCCCCTACAAACCAAACGCAGTTACTGGACTCCTTGAGCCCGATCTGACGGACCTCCAAGAATGGAACGCTCAGATTGAGTCCAATGCTGAACTCGTACCGCGCCCACTGTATGACGTGCGATGGACCCAGGAGCGGCCTGTCGAGACGCCCGATGCGCTCTTTCCCGTTCCTCCGCTTGACCTCTCAGGGACGACCCCAAGGAGAGGTCCGTGGCGCGGCTTCTTCGCCGGCAACCGTGCCCGGACGACCATCCTAAACACGTGGAACGGAACGGATCAGGCGTTGAGAATCGATGATGGCTTCGCACAATACCAGGGGCTGCTCGGGTTGCCTCCGGAGTTGTTCCCCACCAACTTCAGACTTTACGTATGGTATTTATGCCAAACTCTGCAGAAGCCCACCGTCCGGGGCGGCCTTGACTTAGGCTTAGGGTTGCGGCCGGACAACAGGTCCGTTCAGTTCTGGGCACGACTAAAGGACGCCAACTCACTTGAGGAATACACCTGGAGTGGTGGCAACCATGCAAACATTACTCGACAATGGGCCGAACTCGCTTATTGGTTCCCGGCGCTATCGGGAGCGGCAGGTGCGACACCGATAGCGGTCCTTCAGAACCAACCCTTTCGCCAATACGGCGGCGACGATTCGGCCAATGCCGAGTATGCCAGCTTCACGTCCCATACCTATATGACTACGAAGGCCTTTCATGAGGTCTGGGGAGCCTACGGGCGCCTTCGTGACTTCTTGGCGGACCAGTGACAGGCCAACAAAGGCACGGTGTGGCCATGCCCCTCGGGGCCTTAGTGCTTGTCTTCGCAGTTGGGGTCGTCGGAGGCACACTTGGGGTCTTGAGCCTCCTCGTGCACAGCTACACTAGCGATGGAGCCTACACATCGCACAGGTACTGGGGCGAGAGCGGTGCAGTAAAGGGCCTCCTTGATGTTGTCACCGCGTTTTGCGCCAGTGCCTTCTTGACTGTTCGCGCAACCTGGTTGGTCCTTTCTTCAAGATATCGTCGACAAGGAAAGCCCGGGCTTCCCGCCGGCGAAGTCAGCGCTTCTGACCGGGTGTTTGGTGCCATTGCTGTTGCGTTGCTCCTATTCTTGATCGCGACGGCAAACTTCGGTTGACGTCGAGCCTCCCGGCAGGCATCTCCTCAGGGCTCCAAGCCACAACGGCGTCACTTAGGGTGCTGTCACACTCACGCCCTCGCCTCCAGGACTTCCGAACCTCCGCTCGGCCGGTGCCTACCGAGCGCGACCCTGACGTCGGCCTGTAGCGCCCTGGGGCCTCGGCGTTCGCATCGGGGCGATCTTCCCCGTAGCCGGAGAATCAGCCGATGAGACGTAGTGGAACCGGACCAGGTACACGTTCTCGCCCCGACCGTGCTTCGCGACCTTTAGGAGATCGACGACGCCCTTGAAGCCGGACGCCCGCGCCAACTCCGGGGTGATGTCCGCGAGGGTCATCGGCACGATCGAGTCCACTTCGATTGCGCCGTCGTCCATCCGGTAGCGGTTGCCGACTTTCACATGTGGCTGCATCCATATTCGGATGCTGCATGTGATTTCGCCCCGCCGAACTCCGTCCCGAAGGCGCTTCGTGAAGATCACTTGACCAGCCTATCGCCGCCTCGCGTGAATCCGATGCGGCATCAACCGAGGATCCGGGTCACAAGGCAAGCTACGCCAAGACCAAGCAGGAACCCGGGTGTCCCGAGCCCCTTGAGGTCGCCCACGCGTACATGCGCGACCATGGCGCCGACAAAGTAGAGAACCACGCCGATGGCGGCGGCAATGCCAAGGGGTGGCCATCCGATGCCGACGAGCAGGCCGAGCGCTCCCGCGAACTCGCATGCTGCCAGCCAGGGGAACCAGCCCATCGGCACTCGGACGACCTCGTGGAGGATCTTGACCACCTGGGGGCTGTGGCGCAGCTTGGCGACGCCGGAGGCGACGAGGATGAGCGACGTCAGGGCTGCGAGAGCCAGGTGCGCTGCGTTCAACAGGAGGATCCCCCTCTGCGTGCCCTAGTCACCTTCACCAAGTCCCTTAGCCTAGCTTGAAGTGCGGGTTCTCGATGACGCCGAGGACGTTTCCGAATGGGTCCAGGACTGTTCCCACCAGAATCCCCTCCCCGACGTCGCGGACGGTGCTGTTCTCACGGGCTCCAAGGCTGACGAGGCGCGCATGGGCCGCCTTGGCGTCCGGCACGCCCCAGTACGCGACTGCGTTGTTCCCCGGCGTGACATGGCTCGTGTCCGGGTCGAGGCCCAGCTCAAAGCCACCCACGTTGAACCCGACGTAGAACGGCTCCGAGAAATAGGGCTGCTGGGACAGCACCTGCGCGTACCAGTCCTTCGCCTTCTCGAGGTCAGCCACGGCATAGATCACGGTCCGCAAGCCTTGGAACATCTTCGCTACCTCCGTCTCAGTCGAGAACGAGTTCAACGGCGTGCGCCTTGTGAGTCGCACCCGGCCCGCGCGCTCTCACGATCTGAACGAGCCAGTCGAACACCGTCGGCCCGGCTCCCGCCCGCGCCTGTTCGAGCTGCCGGGCTACCCCCGGCCGGGTCGCCGGCTGGCAGCTCTGGAGCCGCAGCTCCAGCTGACGAACCGTTTCGGGGTACCCGAGGCGTTCACGGGATACCGCGTGGTGATGCCAGCGCAGCGTGAAGCCTGCCGTCGGCGTTCCCAAGCGACCATCGAGAATGTCGGCGAAACCCTCGAGGCTCGCGCCCCACTTGGCGCACGGAACCACGGCGCCACCGATCTCCCGGAAGAAGCCTTCCAGGGTCTCGAAGTGCGTTCCATCGATGATGTAGGTCGCGGTCACTCCATCGCTCCACCGCGCCTCATGCTGCCTCGCCGGATATGCGCAGCCACCAGGGCGAGGACCGTCATGGGGACGCCGAAGTCCAGGACCAGGTCGGCGCCATCCTTCGCCACATTGAACGCCCCGCGTGCGAGCATCTCCGAACCGTGCACGTAGGCTCCGCCCAGGAGCAGCACGGATCCCGAGATGGCCGGCGCAACGAGATATCTTCCCCGCCACCGCATGCAAAGAACTGCCGAAGCGGCCAGACCGAAGAGGGCGAAGGCGTAGAGGGTCTGCGTCGGTGGGGACGAGGGCCAGCCTTTCAGGCGGGCGATGGCCTCGGGATTGAGGAGCTGCACCACACCCGCGAGTGCCATCGCGACGCCGTAGTACCCCGCGAGCAGGTAGACCAGGAACAACTCGACAGACCGGCCTGTCCGCCCCGCGCGGGAGGCCACTACGGAGTGGATCGTGGCGCCGATCAGGAGCGCGGCGAGGATGTAGAGCCAGAGCATCCGCTCGCCTCCCTACTCCAGAACTGGGCATTCGACGCCTTCCCATCGGCTCTCATCGTGCGTACTGCTCCGCGCCCATGAAGTGCAGGGACACGTACGGCTTCTCGCCCACGACCCAGCTGTCGTGGGGCTTGGCAGGGATCCAGAACAGGGAGCCTTCCGTCAGCTCGATGATCGGTCCGTTACGAAAAGCGCAGGTGGCCGTGCCGGACAGGACGAGTCCAACGTGCTCGACCTCGCACCACTCGGAACCGACCGTGGGGCCGACGTGCCTCGACCACTTCCACCCCGGCTCGTATGAGGCTCGACCGACGACCCGAGACCCGATCCGAACGATCTCGAGGCGTCCCTTCTCGAACGTGCGGAGCTCGTCAGGCGTTTCAAAGCGCTTCAGGACGACTTCAAGGGCCTCGGGCGTCATCAGAGCTCCTGCCTTCTCGCGCTACCGACGCCGCTCCAGGGCGAGGATCGAAAGCCCCGCCGCGATGAAGGTGACGCCGGCGCCCACGTTCGCCGCGGCCACCGCCTTCGGCCGGCGGGACAGCCATGTGGACAGCTGCGCCGCGAACGAACCGAGGACCGTGAAGATCATGGCAGTGAGAACAGCGAAGATCGCGCCGTAGCCGAGCATCTGAAGATAGACGGGACCGCGGGACGGATTCGTGAACTGCGGGATGAACGCGACGACGAACAGCCCTGGCTTCGGATTGAGGACGTTGGAGAAGAGCCCCGTGGCGAAGACCCGACCGAGGGACTGCTGCTCGGCCGGCGTGAAGGAGATCAGGCTGCGAGACGAGATCGCCTTGTAGCCGAGCCACAACAGATAGCCAGCACCCGCGGCCTTGACCACCCAGAACGCGAAGGGCGAGGCCTGAAGCACGAGGGCAAGGCCCAGCGCGGCGGCCACGGTGTGGAACATGATCCCAGGCCCGCACCAATCGAAGACAGTGCTGCGGCGAGTCGGCCCTGGCTCAGTCCGCGACTGACGGCGAGTATGTTGTCAGGCCCAGGCGCAGCGATCACGACCAGGACCGCGGCGAGATAGGCAACCAGTATTTCGGTCGGGAACATGCTCGATCCTACCGCAGGTAGTCGTAGTGCACCGCATACCAGGCGATCGTCTCGATCACCTCGCCAAAGCGGCCCGTTCCATGAGCACGTGGGTCTCGCTCTCGCCGTAGGCTTCGAAGCCGAGGCGTTCATAGAGGCTCCTGGCGCGGTTGACCTTGAGGACCTGCAGCCTCACCGGGAGGTTCCGTCGGCGACCCTCCGCCAGGACCAGGGTCACGAGATCGGTACCTATCCCCCGTCCCTGATGCTCGGGCAGCAGGGCGACGCTGGCCAGGAAGACATGGTCGCCTTTTGCGCTGAACTGGATCACGCCGGCATCCGCTCCATCGACGGACACCACGAACCGGTCGCTTGTCGTGAAGCGCTCGTCGAAGTAGCGTCTTTGAAACGTCTCATCCCAGCCCCAGGTCGCCTCGACGACGGGGCGCAGGGCGGTGCAAAGCACGAGCCAGAAGAACTCCCGATCGTCCGCCGCCGCCGCTCTCAGTTCCAGCACGCGTCCAAGCCTGGCCCGCCCCACACCCGGTCGACTGCGAGCCCTTCGTCGCCTGCTCGGGCCAGCCAAAGGCGCGGGTCAGATCAGAGGGCCGCCATGCGCTCGCGCTATTTCCGGCATGGGCTGGGTACCACCATCGTGGAGTCGGGATTACCCGCGATGGGCTGTGCCATGCCGAGATCGACGGGCGGCTTGGTGTCAATCACGATGGCGGTGCAGTCAACGCCGGGATCTGCCGCCAGCGAGGCCGGATCTGCGCGGGGCATCTTCCGGGCCGCGAACCCGCCCGCCACCGGCTTCGAGGGACTCCCAGCGGCACTCGGCACCGCACCTGCCTTTGCGTCCAACGCCGACACACCGTCGGCGAGTGGCTTCACGCCAGCAAGCAGGCTGAGAAGGCCACACAACACCAGTCCTCGCATGGATCCCTCCACTTCATATCGACGCCCCGCGCGCACTGTTCGGCGGCCCCTTCGCTCCCGCCCGCCCCAGGTCAGAACAAGTTCGTCACCCATCGCCAGGTCCCGCCACCGAAGGAGCATCGCGTCCAGGCCTGCGCCGGTGCGTGTCACAAGGCCAGCCTTCCAGGCGTGCACCTCGTCGTTCACGAGGGCCTCAGCCCCGGGCGATGGCTCGTCCCCTGCATCTCATTCTTCTACGCTCGCTCAAGCTGCTCCGCGCTACGAACTGCGAGGATGTCGTTTTGGGCGACAGGGCGGAGGTCGGCGGAGCGGAGAGTGACCAATGCCTTGGTCTGTCCAGAGGCTTGGACGAACTCAACCTCGACTCCGTCCGCCCCGTAGAGCTCGACAACGGCTCCGAGATCTCCTACACGAAGGCCACGCTCCGGAAGATCACGATTCAACACTACGGTATCGAGAAGGGCGAACCTCATGGCCACCTCGGGCGAACGGTGACGAGCCTGACTTCTGATTGCCCTGGCTCTCGGATCCAGACGGTCAACACCGGGATCGAGCCGGCAGGGCCTCTCAGGTCGCCAGGAACAGTGTACTTCCGGCCGAACCCCGTGTCTTCGACCTCGGCGACCTCGCCACCCGTCGCGATTCGATGAAGTTCCCCAACGAACGCCTGCATGCTGCTCTCGTCAAGACCCACTGACGCGAAGACCCTGGCCTTGAATCGGCCCACCGGATGCGTCGGGGAAAGCAGGTAGTCACGGACCTTCTCCTCATCAATCCGGACTTGATCGGCTCCCGGCAGCTTCACCGCTGAGGGGTGCCACGGGGTGGTGTCAGTGGAGGTCCGGCCGCCGGCCCTCGACCTGTAGCGACGCGCCCAGCAGGTCCGTGGCGCGGGACGAGCCGCCTACGAGGACCGTGTAGTCGGTCGGCTCGACACGCCAGGAGTGCGAGGCCACGTCGAAGTAGGCGAGGTCCGCGGCCTTGAGGGCGAACCGTACCGTCCGCGTCTCCCCCGCCTGGAGCCTCACCTTCTCGAACCCGCGCAGCAGCTTCGCCGGGCGGTCGACGGTGGGATGCGGGAAGCCCGCGTAGAGCTCGACGACTTCCTCCCCCACCCGCGAGCCCACGTTCGAGACGTCCACCGAAACGTCGACGGCGCCGTCGGCGGTCATCCGTGGCGACGAGAGGCGGAGGCCCGCGTAGCGGAAGCGGGTGTAGCTGAGGCCGTACCCGAACGGGAAAGCGGGCTCGATCCCCTTCTTCTCGGCGAGCGTGTAGCCGTGGTAGTAGCCGTATTCGACGGTCGTCGCCGATGGGTCGAACGGCGGCAGCCACGACGTGTCGCCCGGGAACGTCACGGTGAGCTTGCCCGACGGGTTCGACGTCGCCGAACAGGATTCGCGCGAGCGCGTGGCCACCCTCCATCCCCGGGTACCACGCCATCAGGATCGCCGGCACCTCGGCCCGCCACTCCTCCATCGTGATGGCGCTGCCCCCGACGAGGACGACGATGACGCGACGGTTCTCGGCGGCGGCGGCCAGGATGAGCCGCTGCTCGTCCGGGTGGAGGCCCAAGCTGCGGCGATCGCCGCCACGCTCGCCCTTGGGCCTCTCGGGGATCGCCTCCCCCTCGTCCGTGTGGTCGAGACCGGCGACCACGACGACGGCGTCGGCTCGCGTGGGCCGTCTGCCGGGCGTGGGCCAGGTCCGCGCCATCGTCGAAAACGACGCGCGCGTCGCCGAGGTACTCCCGAAGGCCCTGAAGAAGCGTCACGACCCGGGGCGGGTAGACCCGGCTGCTGCCGTGGTCGCCCAGGTTGTCGGCCTCGGCGCGACGGCCCGAGCACGGCGAGCGTGCGGAGGGAGCCCTTGTCCAGGGGGAGCAGGTCGCCGTCGTTCTTGAGGAGCACCATGCTCTTCTCGGCCACCTCGCGGGCCAGGGCCACGTGGTCCGGGCGAGACGACGAGGCTCGCGTCGTAGGCCTGCGGGTCGCGGCGGGTGAGATACGAGATCTTGCGCCGGAGGACGCGGCGGACCGCTTCGTCGACGAGGTCCCGGGAAACGGCCCCGGTCCGGACGTCCTCAAGGAAGGCGGGGCCGTACTGATGCGCGAGCGGCATCTCGATGTCCAGGCCCGCGCGGGCCGCCTTGGGGCCGTCGTAGACGCCCCGCACGAAGTCCGACAGGACGACGCCACGAAAGCCCCACTCCTTCTTGAGCACCGTGCGGAGCAACCACTCGTTCTCGGCGGCGTAGTCGCCGTTCACCTTGTTGTACGAGCTCATGATCGCGGCGACACCGGCGTCCACCGCGCGCTTGAAGTGGGGCAGGTAGACCTCGCGCAGGGTTCGCTCGTCGGCCCTCACGTCGATGACGTTCCGCGGCTCGTCGATGCTGTTGAGAGCGAAGTGCTTGGCGCAGGCCATGACGTTGTGCCGCTGGACTCCCTCGATGGTGGCAGCCGCCATCTCCCCCAGGAGGTACGGGTCCTCGCCGAACGTCTCCTGGGCCCGCCCCCAACCGGGGTGGCGGAGCAGGTTGATGCAGGGGCCGCCGAAGAGGTTGGCTCCCTGGGCCCGCAGCTCCTGGCCGACGGCGTCGGCGACAGCGCCGCTCGAGTGCCCTGTCCCAAGACGCGCCGCGCGCCATGGCGACGGGGAACGCGGTCGAGTGGTGGACGACGACGCCCCGCGGGCCGTCACTGAAGAGCAGGGGAGGGATGGCGAGGCGCGCGTTGGCTCCGGAGGGGATGGGTTCGTCGTTGTACTTCCAGTGGTCGATCGTGACCACCCGGATCAGGTCCCAGAGCCATGTGTCTCCGGACATCTGGTGGACCTCTTCCTCGAGGGTCATCTCGCGGAGGAGGCGAGCCGCGTATTCCTCTACCTCGGCCTCGCCGAGATCGCGGCCGCGGGGGATGTCGGTGAACCTGAAGACGTCCGGGCCCGCCGCCCGCGGGAACATGCCAGTCTCGGATCGCTTGGGATGCATCCACCAGAAGACGTAGACGGAGCCGAGGGCCAGCAGCAAGGCGACCGCGAAGACGACTTTACCGAAGAGGCGCAGCACCGCTCGCCCGTGCACTCAAAGGACGCGCGCGATCACGATGGCGCCGACGAGACCGACCAGCATCGACGCGAACCAGACCGGCTTGATCCGCGTCAGGGCGGCGACGGCGCCCAAGGCGATGGAGACCTGGAACAGGGCGACCGCGTTCGCGAAGCCGTGATGGCGGTGGAGGAGCTCGTCGGCCTCGGCCGACTTCAGGTCCCGCTCCTTCTCCATCTCCCGCGCGTGGGCCTCGATCTCCTTCTGCTCCTCCTCGTAGCGGTGGACGCGGACCTCCAGCGCTTCGGGCACGGGCTTCCCCGCCGCGAGCCACGCGTTCTCGGCCCCCTTCTCGATCGCGGCCTTGATCCCCTTGGCCTGGTAGTAGGCCCACTGATCCGAGGCCTCGGCCTGGAGCCGCGTGGCCTCCGTCTTCAAGACGAGGGCCTCGTTGACCGTGGCCCCGGCCCGGAGGGCGGCGATGGCCGCGAACGCCGCCAGGACGGCGGTCGTCAGGGCGATCCGCCTCAAGAAGGTGCCGCCCTCCTTCTCCAGCTCCTCCTCGATGGCCTCGTGCAGCTTCTCCGTTTCGACTTCGGCGTCTTCGGGCATGAATGCGATTCCTCCTAAGCTGGGGGGCGCTGCGCCGCGCCCCCCAGACCCCCCGCTCGCTGCGCGGAAGTGAATTCCGCTTCGCTCGCCGTCGTGCCTCGGTCTAGTGCTGGGACACAGGTCTTCCCAGCACCGTCCAGTTGAGCAATCCATTCCACAACAGGCGATAGTCCGACCGGTTCATGTCGCGGTGGATCGGGCTGAAGTTGTAGGCGACGATGCGCCCGCGCCCGATCGGCAGGTCCAGGATCGCCGGGTGGCCGCGCAGGTCGGCCTCTCCGCGCATGCCGCCGCTCACGACCATGTCCCCGCCGCCGCCCCACGTGGCGACCACGGGCCCGCGATCGATCGGGCCGTCGAGGCAGGAGGTGCAGTACGCCATGTCCAGCCACCGCCGCGGCAGGTCGTACACCGTCAGGTTCGTCCGGAAGACCGAGCTCTCGCGACCGTAGCCGTAGGCGATCGGGTGATCGGCCCGGTCGAACGTCACGCGCAGCTCGGTGCCGGGCGTGAAGACGGCGGTGGTGGGCGCGCGCCGCACGCCGGCCACGAGCCCTCCCTCGAGCGCGAGGGTCGAGCCGCCGCCGAGGGTAAGCAGTACTCCCCCGTCCTCGACGAAGCGGCGGATCGACTCGAGGCCGACGTAGCCGGGGCCGCCGGTGATGTCCTGCGACGACACGGGAGACCCGAGGCTCGGGAACTCCGGCGTGCGATCGAAGGGCATCGGCCCGGCCGTCGCGGCGATGCCGTGGATCTGCGCGGCGAGGTCGAGGCGTACGAACGGCCCGTACACGATGACGTCCACCTTGTCGCGCAGGTTGCCGGCGCGGACGTCCTCGTCGCGCAGGTAGGTGAACGGGACCTTCTCGCGATCGAGCGTGTAGCGGATCCAGCCCATGCCGTCGGTGTCGGCCCACGGGACCCAGACGCCGATCCGAGGCGGCGCCGCATCGTGGCGCGCGACTTCGGGCGCGGCGGCAGACGCTGGCGAAGTCGAGGGCCAGCTCGCGGCTCACGCCGTCCAGCGCCTCGCGAACACCGTCCTGACCCGGGACGATCCACGAGCCGGCCGGATAGTCGATCCCTGCTGCGGCGAACGGGGCCTCGGCGATCTCGACCTTGAACCGAGCGAGACGGTAGCGGGCCGCGAGGAGCGCCTCCTGTCCAGCGTCGCGCAGCAGGAATACCGGCCCGTCGCCCGTGACGCTTCCAGCGGGGGCGGGCGCCGCGAGCAGCGGCTCGGCCGGCGCGCTCTTCACGCGCTCGTCGGCGATGGCCACGGTCGTCACGCCGAAGCCCACGGGGAAGGCCCACGAGACGTCGTCGTACGGCAGGTTCGGCGTCTCCGCCGGAAAGCGCTGCGGCGCCAGGACGTCCACGGCGTAGTTGCGGTACGGCTGGTCCAGCTTCACGACGTAGCTGCCGCGCGGGTACGTCCCCTCGGCGACGGTCAGGTCCGCCGAGAGCCGCCCCACCTCGATGTGCTGGTCCAGCAGCCGGCCGATCATCCCCGCCACGCGCAGCGGGTCGGCCTGCCCCGCGGGGATCACGAAGGCGTACGGCTTTTCCGTCACGCCCTTCCGCCACGAGTTGTATCCGGTGCGGTAGAAGTTGCGCAGCATCTCCTGCGGATGGCGGGCGGCCCAGTCCAGGATCGTGAGGGCGCCCGTCTCCTGGTAGTTCGTGTTGTCGCGCATCGACCAACGGAAATGCGTGGGCGGCGGCGACGGGCGATACCACTCGCGGGTGAGGTAGTCTTCCTGCTCGCCGCCTCCCTCGCGCAGCGCGCGCGCGAACGTCTCGGGCGTGGCGTTCCCGTAGGTCTCGTAGCCGCGGCCGATGGCGTTGTGGTTCATGGCCACCGAGTCCAGGTAGTGCTGGCCGAACCCCTCGCCGAAGTTCCAGGTCCACACACCGGGCATCCCCATCGACGTCATCGACGTCACCTCGTGGAAGCTCATCTCGAGGAACTGGCTGGTGACGATGGGGTCGAGGTTCGGGTTGTAGGGGCCGGTGCCGTTCCACGTCTGGAGCAGGGCGATCGCCTCGTGGAGGTCGTGGACCACCGTCGGGTGGTACTCGTAGAACATGTCGTGGACGGCACGCGTCACGCCGAAAGCCTTCTGGTGGGCGTCGCGGTTGATGTCGACGTACACGTACTTGTTCCAGTACGGCGGCGACTGGCGGGGCAGCGTCTCGTAGTCGGTCTTCCCTTTCAGGTAGCGGTAGAACCAGTCGGCCACCTTGTCGCGACCGTCGGGCTCCGCGATCGGGTTGATCAGGACCACCACGTTCTTCCGGATGGCCTGGATCATCGGCTGCTCCGAGACGGCCAGCCGGTACGCCAGCTCCATCCCCATCTCGGCGCTGCCGGTCTCGTCGGCGTGGAGACTGCAGTTGAAGTAGTAGATCGGGCGGGCGCCAGCGATGATCCGCTCGGCCTCCTCCGGGTTCGTGCGGCGCGGGTCCGCGAGCGCCGCGGTCGCTGCCTTGAGGCGCTGGAGATCGCGGATGCCCGCCTCGTCGGCGATGGCCACGAGGACGATCTCGCGCCCCTCCTCGGTCTTGCCGATGGTCTGGACGTGGACGCGTGGCGAGGCCGCGGCCAGCGCGCGGACATACGACTGGATCTTGGCGGAGTGGGTCAACTCGCCTGCGGCCCCGACGACGTGGCCGAGGAAGCGCGTGGGAGACGGCACCGTCGCGGACGCGGGAACGTAGGCCACCCACGGGTTCAGGAAGCGCGGCTCGGTCGTGAAGCCGGCGATGGCCTCGACCGACCCGGCCTCCGGCGTGTCGGGCGCGTAGGGCGCGTCGGCGGCGAAGGCCGTCGCCGCGATCGCAAGGGCTGTCACCACGAACACCCCGGGGCGCCTCATTGCCCACCCCCACCGTGAGCCGTCGGCCTGGGTTTCAGGTGGGCGTCGTACCAGGCGATGTAGCGCTCCAGGCGATCCTTCCGGAAGCTGGGCCGGGCGATGCCGTGGCTCTCGCCGGGATAGGCGACGAGCTCGGTCTCCTTCCCGAGCCGCCGCAGCGCCTGGTAGAGCTGCTCGGAGTTCAGGAACGGCACGTTGTGGTCCTCGGTGCCCCCCATGAACAGGGTCGGCGTCGTCACCTTCTCGATCTGGAACCATGGGGACAGGCGGAGCCACGTCTCCAGGCTGCGCCACGGGAGGCCCGCCTCGATCTCCCAGGCGCGCTGGTACTCGTCGACGCCGTAGTTGGCGAGGGCGTTGGCTTCGCTCGCTCCGGCGATCGCGGCCTTGAAGCGATCGGTCTTCACGATCACGAAGTCGGTCATCATTCCTCCGTAGCTCCATCCGCCGACGCCGAGGCGGCCCTCGTCCGCCACGCCCATGGCGACGACGTGATCGAGGGCGGCCATGATGTCGTCGTAGTCCTTGTTCCCCCAGTCCCCGAAGATGGCGCGGCAGAACGCCTCGCCGTAGCCCGACGAGCCGCGGGGGTTGCTCGCGACGACGGCGTATCCCTGGGCCGCGAGCATCTGCCACTCGAGGGAGAAGGCCGTGGAGTCCTGACCGTTGGGCCCACCGTGGATGCGGAGGATCGTCGGGAGCCTCCCTGCCGCCGCCGCGGTCGGCGGCCGGGTGAGGAAGCCGTCGATCATCGTGCCGTCGCGGCTCCTCGCCTTGAACCTCTCGACGGGGCCGAGCGCGATCGCCGCGAGGAACGCGTCGTTCACGTGGGTCACGGCCTTCAGGTCGCTTCCGATCAGCGCGAAGACCTCGGAGGGCTGGTGCGGCTGGCTCTGCAGCACCACGATCTCGCCGCCCCGGCCGACGTCGAACGCCTGGACGTCGCGCTCCCCGTCGACCACGCGCTGGATCGGTCCCCCGCCGACTGGAATGCGCGCGAGGTGGCTGTTGCCACCCTCCTCGACCAGGAACAGGATCGACCGGCCGTCGGGGGCGAAGCGGGGCGTCGAGACGACGCGGTCGAGAGCGCGCGTCAGGTACGTCTCGGGACCACCGGCGACGGGGACGACCCCGAGGTGGATCGTGGCGTACCAGATGTTCCTGGGATCGCCGCCGCCCACGAAGGCGACCGTCTTGCCGTCGGGGCTGAACGCGGGCGCGCTCTCGGCGCCGGGAGACGTCGTCAGCCGGCGGGGCGCGGCGCCCGCCTTCGCCTCGACCAGGAAGATGTCGGTGTTGTCGTTGGCGTCGGGGTCCTGCGTCCGGTTGCTCGTGAACGCGAGGCTGCTGCCCGTCGGGAGACCAGACCGGCTCGGCGTCGTCGAAGGCACCCGACGTCACCTGGACGTCCGTCTTGGCGGCGACGTCGAAGACGTGGATGTGGTCGCGGCGCTCGCCGAGGTACCCCTCCCCATCCTTCTTGAACTGGAGGCGGCGGATCACGATCGGCTTGGGCGGCTTCGTCTTTCCCGGCGCGGCCTCGGCGTCGTCGGGGTCCGGGTCCTTGACGACGAGGGCCAGCCGCGTCCCGTCGGGGGACCAGGTGAAGTCGGAGACGCCCGCCTTCACGTCGGTGAGCCGCGTCGCCTCGCCGCCACGGCGGTCCAGGACGAAGACCTGCGCGCCCTTCCCGTCGCGGTCGGCCAGGAACGCCACGAAGCGACCGTCGGGGCTGAAACGCGGGCTCGTCTCGGACTTGGGGCTGGACGTGAGGCGCAGCGCCTCGCCCCCCGCGCGGGGCGCGAGCCAGACGTCGGCGTCGGCCTCGTCCTCGGCCGCGTTCAGCGACGTGACGGTGTACGCGACCCACCGGCCGTCGGGGCTCAGCTGCGGGTCCTCGACGTCGCGCAGCGCGAAGATGTCGTCGGGGCGGAGCGGCCGCTTTGCGGCGGCGTCGGCGAGGACGGGGACGCTGGGCACGGCCAGCGCTCCGGCCAGGAACAGGAATGCCGTGGGCAGGGGAAGGGTCACAGCCCGTGATTCTCCCCTACCCGTTTCCGTTCGTCACGCTATCATCCGGCCATGAGCAAGGAAGAGGGAACCGACGTCGGGGCGCCTTTCGCGGCGTTCGTCGCTCTCATCGCGCGCCTCCGCGCTCCGGGCGGCTGCCCGTGGGACCGCGAGCAGACCCACAAGAGCCTGAAGCCCATGACGCTCGAGGAGGCCTACGAGGTGCTCGAGGCGATCGACGGCGGCAACGACGCGGAGCTGGCCGGCGAGCTGGGAGACCTGCTGCTCCAGGTCGTCTTCCACTCGCAGATCGCGGCCGAGGAAGAACGCTTCGACGTGACCGACGTCATCGGCCACGTGGCCGACAAGATGGTGCGCCGCCATCCCCACGTCTTCGCCGACCAGGAGGCCAGCACCGCCGGCGAGGTCCTGCGCAACTGGGAGGCGCTGAAGGCGGTCGAGCGCAGCGCCGCCGGCAAGGACCGGGCGGGCGAGACCTCGATGCTCGACAGCGTATCGAAGAGCCTCCCGGCGGTCATGGAGGCGTTCCAGATGACGACGAAGACGGCTCGGGTCGGCTTCGACTGGGCGGACGCCGCGGCCGCCCTCGAGAAGCTCGACGAGGAATCGGCCGAGCTGAAGGAGGCCATCGCCTCGGGCGGGCACGGCGGCGCGGCAATCGAGGAGGAGATCGGGGATCTGCTCTTCGTCGTCGTCAACGTGGCGCGTCTTCTCGGCGCCGATCCCGAGAGCGCCCTGAAGGCCGCGAACCGCAAGTTCCGCCGGCGCTTCCGCCACGTCGAGGAGGGACTGCGCGCCCGCGGCAAGACGCCGGCCGAGTCCACGCTCCCGGAGATGGACGCCCTCTGGGACGAAGCCAAGGCCGGGGAGCGCTAGGAAAGGTCCAGCTCCCAGATCTCCGCCACGAGGTTGCGGCCGAAGCTGCGGTGCTTCTTCTCGTCCACCACGCGGAAGCCGGCCTTGCGGTAGACGCCCCTCGCGGCGAGCAGGTCGTTCTGGGTCCAGAGCCGGACCTTCCGGTAGCCCGCGCGGCGGGCGAAGCGCACGCACGCCTCGACCAGGCGTCGCCCGACGCCCAGGCCACGTGCCGAGGGCTCCACGAGCAGGAGCCGCAGCTGCGCCACCGTCTTCGACTTCCGGACCAGGAACACCGAGCCCACCGTCCGGCCGTCTTGCTCCGCGATCCAGCAGCGCTCGTGCTTCGAGTCATTGTGGAGGAGGAAGCGGGCGCCGATCTCCGCCACGAGCCCCTCGAACTCCTCGTCGTACCCCTGCTCCTCAGCGTAGAGCACGCCGTGGCGGTGGATCACCCAGCCGATGTCCCCCGGCCGGTGCTTTCGCAGCACCACGGCGCCCTGCGCGCGCAGGCTACCTCCGCTCCAGAGCCGTCTTGAGGAACTCGACGATCGTCGCGCGGGCGAGCTGCTCTCCCAAGCCGCCGGAGCGGCGGTCGAAGCCGTGCTCCGACAGCGGGATCTCGAGCAGCCGCACCGGCTGCCGGCGTTCTTCCAGCGCGCGGGTCAAGCGCTCCGAGTGGCCGGCCCAGACCATACGGTCGAGGCCTCCGTGGATCAGGAGCGTCTGCGGCAGGGCGCGGCCGTCGACCCACGACTGGGGCGTGGCGAGGCGATAGGCCTCGGGCCGCTGGGCCGGCGTGCCGGCCAGATACGCCTCGAGGGCCTCGGGCCCCCGGACCACGTCGGGGTGCGACGGATGCTCGTGCCCCCAGGCCATGTCGGTCGGCGAATAGATGCCGACGACGGCGCGGACGGGAGCGTCCTCGGTGGCGCACGAGGGCGGCACGCGCGGATCCCCCGCCGAGTAGGCGGCCACCAGTGCGATCTGCCCTCCCGCCGATCGGCCCAGCAGCGCGGCTCGCGAGGGATCAAGCCCCAGCTCGGCCGCCCTCTCGCGAGCGCGACCGAGCAGGCACTTCACGTCCCCCGCCGCTGCCGGAAAGCGGCTCGCCGGGCTCAGGCGATAGCCGACGTCGATCACCGTGATGCCGGAGCGCGCGAGGGTCCGCGAGACCCAGGGCGACTCGCCGACGCCTCCCCCGCGCCAAGCGCCACCGTGGATCATGACGACGAAGGGACGCGGTCCCTCGCCAGCGCCGGCGTACACGTCCGAGAGGAGCGCTGGAGAGCCGGGGTCGAGAACGACGACCGTGGGTCTCGGTCACCGGGGCCACGTCCGCCCCTCGGAGGTATTCCCGAAGGGAGAACGAGGCGCCCGCGCGGATGTAGAGGGGCGCCGCCATCACGAACGGGGACGCCCCGGCCACGAAGGACGCCCCCGATACGAGCGTCACGACCCGCCGCACGGCGGGTGTGGCCCGGAGCCCCACGAAAAAGGCGAGAAGCGCCAGGAGGGCGATCACGAGGCTCGCCTCCAGGGCGATCAGGTGGACGAGCCACAGTCGGGTCGTGGGCACCGGCAGGAACATGAAGATCGCAGGCCCGGCGGCCAGGCCGGCCAACGCCAGGGCGGCGAGCGACCGAAAGGAAGAGGGGGCTGGAATGGACACCGGCGAGCTTAACCCAGGTCTCGCCGCTTATACTCCGCGCATGGCGACGTGGATCAGGACGCCGGAAGAGCTGGAGCGCTTCGTCGCCTCCCTCTCCGGCTGCCGCGCCCTCGCCCTCGACAGCGAGTCCGACAGCCTCCATCACCACGTCGAGAAGGTCTGCCTCGTCCAGGTCGCGACGGATCGGGGCGACGCTTGCCTCATCGACCCCCTCGCGGTGCGCACGATGGAGGCCATGGCCGGCGTGCTCGGCGACCCCGCGGTCCTGAAGGTCTTCCACGGCGCCGACTACGACGTGACGACGATGAAGCGGGACTTCGGCTTCCGCTTCGAGAACCTCTTCGACACGATGATCGCGGCGCGCTTCGCCGGCGCCACGGAGTTCGGCCTCCAGGCGCTGCTCCGCGCCGAGCTGGGGGTGGAGCTGTCGAAGGAGAGCCAGAAGGACGACTGGTCGCGCCGTCCCCTGACCTCCGTGCAGGAGGCCTACGCCCTAGCCGACGTCCAGCATCTCCTGGCGCTCCACAGCCGGCTCGAGGCGCGCCTCGTCGAGCTCGGCCGGCTCTCCTGGGTTCGGGAGGAGTGCGAGGCGGTGGCGGCCCTGGATCCCGCGCGCCGCCGCAACGATCCGGATGCGTATCAGCAGATCAAGGGGGCGCGAGCGCTCCCGGCGCAGGGGCTGGCGATCCTCCGCGAGCTCCACGGCTGGCGCGAGGCACGCGCCACGGCCACCGACACGCCCGCGTTCAAGATCCTCTCCTCCGAGACTCTCCTGGCCCTGGCCACGAAGCCGCCTCACTCCGCGGCGGACCTCGGGACGGTCCGAGGCCTCCCCGGGCGGCTGCGCGCCGACCCGCGACCGATCCTCGAGGCCGTGGCCCGGGGGCAGGCGGTCCCCGCGGACCAGCTCCCGTCGATACCGCGCGGTGAGCGGCCGCGCGTCCCGGAGGCCGTGAGGAAGCGCGTCGAGCTGCTCAAGGCCTGGCGGAAGACGGCGGCGGCATCTCTCGGCCTCGACGTGGCCATCGTCCTTCCGCAGCGCCTCCTCGATCGCGTCGCGGAGCGCGTGCCGCGCGAGCCGGCGGCGCTCGCGGAGATCGACGGCTTTCGGCGCTGGCGCGTCGAGGCCCTGGGCGCGGGGATCGTGGCGACGCTGCTATCATAGGCCGCTCATCCCCGAGGACGACCACGTCAGCTCAGAAGATCGGCAAGTTCGAGATCCTGGCTCGGCTCGGCCAGGGGGCCATGGGCACCGTCTATCGGGCCCGCGACCCGATCCTCGACCGCCCGGTGGCCCTGAAGACCGTGGCCCCGGAGCTGCTCGCCAAGGCCGACACGATGGCTCGCTTCCAGCGCGAGGCGCGGGCGGCCGCGCGCCTCCAGCACCCCAACATCGTCACGATCTACGAGCTGGGAGAGACCGACGGCACGCTCTTCATCGCCATGGAGCTGCTCGAGGGGATGGACCTGGCGCAGGCCATGCACCCGCCGGGACGCCTGACGCTCCAGCAGAAGCTGAAAGCCGTCGTCGAGATCTGCCGCGGCCTCGACTTCGCCCACAAGCACGGCGTCTTCCACCGTGACGTGAAGCCCGCCAACGTCCGCATCCTCCGCGACGGCAGCGTCAAGATCGTGGACTTCGGGATCGCCCGCCTCGAGGACTCGACGATGACCCAGACGGGGCTCGTGCTCGGGACGCCGAGCTACATGGCCCCCGAGGTCCTCCGCGGCGGCCGCGTCGACTACCGGGCCGACATGTGGGCGGTCGGGATCGTCCTCTTCGAGCTCCTCTCGGGGAAGCGTCCGTTCGACGCGCCGACGATCGCGGCGCTCATCTACAGGATCGTCCACGAGCGCCCGCCGGCCCTGGACCCCGTCGCCCTCGGCCTTCCGGCGGGCCTGAACGAGGTCGTGGAACGCGCCCTCGCGAAGGATCCCGCGGGACGATACCGGGACATGGCCGAGATGGCTGACGCGATCCAGATCGTCCTGGGGATGACGCCGTCGGGGGAGCGCCCCCTGACCGCCGACGCGCGGGAACAGGGGTACCAGGTCAGCTTCGCCGAGGCGCGGCGCCTCCTCGCGGAGAACGACGTGGACGGCGCCCTCATCGCGGCCCGGCGCGCCCTCGCCCTGGAGCCGTCGCGCGAGGGGATCGTGGCCCTCGTGAAGGAGCTGGAGGAGCGCATCCAGGAAGCGCCTACCGTCATCCAGAAGACGCCGAGCGCGCCCCTCGACATCTCGCTGGTCTCCCTCGATCCCACGACGCCGCGATCGGGAACGCTGGCCGGGCTCGCGGGTGCCCCGCCGCGGACGCGCTCCCCCACGCAGGTGCTCACGGAGCTGGGGCTTCACGGCGCCGCGGTCTTCCGCGACCTGGGCGTCTTCGGCGAGCCGCCCGCGTCCACGACGGCCTGCCTCGCGCCCGGGCGGGATCTCCTGGTGACCGCGGGGACCGACGGTGCGCTCCGCGTCTGGGACCTGCGCTCCCGCACCCGCAGCCAGACGCTGCGCACGCCGGTCCACGAGCGCAGCGGCCACGACGCGGTGGCCGTGGCGCTCGCCTTCTCTCCCGACGGAGCCTTCCTCGCCTCGGGCCACGTCGACGGGAACGTCCATCTGTGGGACATGGCTCGGGGACAGGAGCTCCCCTGCCGCCTGCGCCACGAGGCGGGCGTTGCCTGCGTGGCGTTCTCCCCCGACGGCGCGACGCTCGCGAGCGGCGGCCTCGACTCGAACCTCAAGCTGTGGCACCTGGCGGCGGCCCGCGTGGGGGAGGCTCGGCGCGAGCTGCACCGGCAGCCGGCGGGGGTGACGGCGATGGCGTACGTCGGGGACGGGTCCACGCTGCTCACAGGCCACGCGAACCGCCTGCTCCGGCTCCACGACGCGCGGACGGGACGGCTCGTGTCGACGCTCCGCGGCCCGGAGGGGCTCGTGAGCCTGATGGTCCTCGCTCCGGACAAGCGCCGGCTGGCGGTCTGCAGCCACGACAAGACCCTCCGCCTCTTCGACCTCGAGGAGCGGGCCCAGGTCTTCTCCGTCCCCGGCCATCGTTCGCGCCACACGACGTCCCTCGCCTTCTTCCGGGACGGCACGCACCTCGCGACCGTGGCACAGGACAACGCCGTCCAGCTCTGGGACATCGAGAAGCGCGCGCCCATCGCGGCCCTCTGGGGGCAGGGGGACGAGTGCTTCGCGGGGATCGGCCTCTTCGGCGGCGGTGACCACGTCGCCGTCGCGCTGACCGACGGCCGCGTGCGCCTCTGGGGCCCCGCGGCGTGATCGCCCGCCTCCTCCTCGTCGCCACGCTGACCCTCGCCACGTCGCCCGGGCCGAGCATCGGCGACGTCGAGGAGGCCTACGCGGACCTCCTCGAGACGTCGGATTGCCTGGGCATCCTGAAGGCCGGCGGCGTCCGGCCCCCCTGCGGAGACGGCGACGCCGTCGCGCGCCGCCGGAACCAGCGCGACACGGCACAGCGAGCTCTCGAGGCGATCGACCCAAGAACCCTCTCGGCCGAGGATCACCGCGCGGCCGACGTGATCCGCCACGCCCTCGGGGAGATGGCTGGGGACGGGGAAGGGTCCGCCGAGGGCTCGCAGGACGAGCCCGAGGTGTGCGCCTACGACGCGGCATCGTTGGCGCGAGGCGAGAAGGGGCTCGAGGCGCTCCAGAAGCGGATGTACGCCTGTTACGGCAAGGCCGCCCACGCCGTCGCCTTCGAGGGGGAGACCCTCGATCGCCTCACGGTGCTCGGCCGGCTCGGGTCCGTCGAGGATCGCGAGGCGAGGAAGCGCCTCTTCCTCGCGCTGGTGCCGTTGTGGCGGACCGTGAACGGCGACGGCGGCGCGACCTCGCCGTACCGGGAGATGCTGGCGCTCTCCGCCGGCCGCTGGAAGGCCGGCTCGTCCCCGATCGCGGAGAACATGGCGGCTCTCGGCGTGGCGCCGGAGGCCATGGAGCGCTGGCTCGAGTCGGCCCTCGAGGCCTGGCGGCGCGCCTTGGGTGGCCCGGATCTGGAGCCGTGGGACTATTGGTTCGCGGCCGGCGCCGCGGGCCGCGCCCTGGCGCCGCGGATCCCTCGCGCACAGCTCGAGTCCCTCACGGAGGGCTACTACGCCTCGCTCGGAGCGAGCCCCCGCACCCTCGGCGTCCACTACGACCTGATCGCTCGCCCCGGCAAGACGCCGGTGGCGTTCACCGACTTCGGCCGCCATCCGCGGCAGACCCGAGGGCGCGTGGGTTCCGGCGGAGCCGTGGGTCTTCGCGACCTACGAGGCGGGCGGCTTCGACAACCTCGTCGAGCTGCTTCACGAAACCGGCCACGCCGTCCACATCGCGGCGGTCCGGACGCGCCCGGCCTTCGCCACGTGGCCCGACAGCGACACGTTCACCGAGGCCCTGGCCGACGTCCCGGCTCTCGAGGCCTACGAGCTCGAGTGGCAGGGGGCGTTCCTGGGCGCGTCGGCCCCGCTGGCCGACACGCTGCGCGCCAAGTACTCGGGGATCGTCATGGACATCGCATGGGCGCTCCTGGAGGTGCGCCTCCACCGCGACCCCGCCGCGGACCCGAACGTGGTGTGGACCGACCTGACCCGCCGCTACCTGGGGATCGTCCCGCACCCCGAGCTGTCCTGGTGGGCGATGCGCGGCCAGCTCATCGACGCGCCCGGCTACATGATGAACTACGCGGCCGGCGCCGTGATCGTGGCCGACGTCCGCGCTCGAGCCCGCGCCCTGCGCGGGCCGTTCACCAAGGCCGACCCGGCCTGGTATCCCTGGCTGTCGGAGCGCCTCTACCGGTTCGGCCTCGAGCGCTCCTCGAAGCGAGTGCTGGACGACTTCCTCGGCCGGCCCCTGTCCCCCGACGCTCTGCTGGCCGACCTGGCCCGGCTCAGACCTGCCGGTAGCGGAAGCACGCCGCGAGGTGGTCGTTGACCATCCCCGTTGCCTGCATGAACGCGTAGCAGATCGTCGGGCCGACGAAGGTGAAGCCGCGCTTTCGCAGGTCCTTGCTCATCGCCCGAGACTCCGCCGTCTCCGCCGGCACGTCCCCCATCCCCTTCCGCCGGTTCCGGATGGGCTTCCCGCCGACGAATCCCCAGATGTACCGGTCGAAGCTGCCGAACTCGCGGACGACCTCGAGGAACGCGTGGGCGCTCTTCACCGTGCCCTCCACCTTCGCCCGGTTCCGCACGATGCCCGGATCGACGAGCAGCGCCTCGATCTTCTTCCTGTCGTAGCGAGCCACCTTGCGCGGGTCGAAACCACCGAAGACGCGCCGATAGCGCTCTCGCTTGCGGAGGATCGTGATCCACGAGAGGCCGGCCTGCGCCCCCTCGAGGACGAGCATCTCGAAGAGGCGCCGGTCGTCGTGGAGGGGGACGCCCCATTCCTCGTCGTGATAGGCGATGTAGAGCGGATCCGTCCCCGGCCAGTGGCACCGCGTCTTCGCCTTCATCGCACCGCCCTGAGCGACCGGATCTCGTCGCCCTTCTTCCAGAGTCCCATGCGGTGGAACGCGAAGTCGTATTTCACCGGGTCGGCGGGGTCGAGGCGGCGCAGCCTGGCCGTCAGGTCCACCGCCATCGCCCATCCCGGTGACTTGTAGCGCGTGAGGCGCGCCTTCCGGGCGATGGCGTAGACGTGGGCGTCGAGAGGCATCACGAGGCGCGACCGGTCGATGCACGTCCACGCGCCGAGGTCCACGCTGTCGTTCCGCACCATCCATCGCAGGTACAGGTTCAGGCGCTTGCAGGCGCTGCCGCTCTCCGGCGACGGGAAGAAGAACCGCACGCCGGCCCTTTTCGGCAACCGGCCCCGGCCATAGAGGCCCCCGTGGTCGAGGGCCAGCGCACGCGATGCGAAGGACGCGAGACCCGGAGCCACGTCGGCGGCCGTCGGATCATCCCCCGAAGCAAAGAAGCCCTCGATCGAGCCCGAAGCCTCCAGCATCTGGCGCATGAAGAAGAGCAGGCACGCCAGGTCCCGGCCATCGTTGAATCGGTGCTTGAAGGCCGAGAGCCGTCGTGCCGCCTCCGCGGGATCGAGACGCCGGATGGCTTCGGCCGGCCGTTCCCCAAGGCTCGCCAACGCGGCGCCGATGCTCTTCTTGATTTGCTGGACGTTGCCATAGGCGAGGGACGACGCGATGAGCCCCACGACCTCGCGATCCGCCGGGTCGCCGTGCTCGCGTACGAACTGCAAGGGATCCGGGTCCACGAACCGATGGTCGTACTGAAGGTAGAGGGCATCGAGACGCCGCCGCAGCTCGTCAACCCTCATGGGCGAATGACTCTATCAGGTCCGTGCACGCGTCTATAATCCCGATGATGGACACCCCGCCGATCGAAGCAGCGAGCGAATGGCTCGCCGAGTTCGAAGCCGCCGCCAGCCGGAGCCTCGAGACGCGCTTTCGCTACGCCTTCATCCATACCTACAAGCCGGTTCTCGACGACGCCACCTACAGGGCCTTCGACACGATGGCGGACTACCGGGGCTGGTGCGAAGCCAACCTCCCCGACTGGCTCGGCTATGGGCGCGTTTGAATACCGCCAGGCCCAGGAGATCCGCGACGCCTTCGCGCGACACGGCGCGCGCTATCTCTTCATCGGCAAGGCCGGCGCGATCCTCCTCGGATTCCCGGACACGACACAGGACGCTGACGTCTTTGCGGACCGGACGGCTGCCAACGGTCAGGCGCTCGTCTCCGCTCTGCGCGAGCTGGGCTTCAGCCTGAGCGACGCCAACGCTGCCGAGATAGGACGCGGGAAGGACTTCGTCCAGCTCAAGAACGGTCCGTTCGATCTGGACCTGATCTTCGCTCCCGACGGCATCGAGTCCTTCGAGGATGCGTGGCGCCGGCGCGTCGACGTCGAGGGCTTCCCGGTGTGCCACATCGACGACATCATCGCCAGCAAGGCCGCCACGAATCGCGTCAAGGATCGCGAGTCCCTCCCCCGCCTCCGCTCGTTCCGGGACTACTGGCTGAGCCGGCGATAGCGCTTCGAGCCGCCGCGTTCACCAGAGCCGCCAGCTAGGTGTTCTTGTTGCCCTCGGGCGACTCATCGAGGGCGCGAGCCATCAGGTCGCCCAGGCCGAGAGCCGCCGCCCAACGCACGAGGTACTCACGGTCGATCTTGGCGCCCATCCTCAGGATTCCCACGACGTCGCTCCACTGTCGTTCGGAAACCTCCCCACCGGCGCGAAACCACTCCAGCTTGGCGAGGATCGCGTCCTCCGCCGATGCCACTCGGAAGCGGCGCGCTTCGGGGCCGTCGTCGAGAGCCGCCAGATGCGCCCGGTGGAGCGCCTCCCGGTCGAACGGACGGCGCTTCGAAACGAAGATGTCGACCTTGAACATGGTCGAGAGATGGATCAGGTTGAAGGACCGCCGCGCCTCGACCGCGGCCCGAACCCGCCCTTCGTCCACATAGTAGGTCTCGGCCAAGCGGGCCACGAACGGGACCACATGCTGTGGCTCGAGATCGGCGACCACGTCGACATCGATGCTGGCCCGGGGCACGCCGTGCGCCGAGCTGGCCACCGAACCACCCACGAAGTAGGCGACGCCGAGAGAGTCGAGGACGTCGACGACGGGGCCGAGGGCCGTGACCAGATCGGAGGCGGTCAACGTCGTCGCGAGGCCAGACGACGCCGCACGCCGGCGGCCAAGTCCGGCCCGTAGTGAAGCTCGACAAAACGGAGGCGCACGTCTTCCTCGGTCGCCTCCGGGAGGGCTCTGCGGATGGCCTGGTGCGCCAGCCCGATGACTTGAGCGCTGAGCGAGAGAGCCATTCGGGCCCGGCGGGTCGGGCCCGCCTCGCGCAGCAAGGTCATATGCACGTCCTCGGCCTCGACGTCCGTGTCCGCAGACCGCCGCGCCATGATCAAGGCCATTCTATCGTGCGTGGCATCAAAGCAGGCCAGAGGTCAACACGTGCACTTGGCACGGCACGTCCGGGGCGCGGGGTCGCCGGGTCCGGGAATCGCGCAGCAAGACCCATATGGTAATCTGATGCCATGAAATCTGCCATTGATTCTGCCGGGCGGGTTGTCATCCCAAAAGACCTTCGGGGACGCCTGGGCCTCCGCCGGGGAACGCGGGTGGAGATCCGGGAGCGAGAGGGCCACATAGAGATCCACGCGGCCGTGGTTCCCATGACCCTTGTGAAGCGTGGCAAGGGATCCGTTGCAGTGCCCGAGGGCGAACTGCCCCCCCTGACCGATGAGATCGTCCGCGACACGCTGGAGCGGACGCGCCGGTGATCGCCGTCGACACGAGTGTCGTGGTGGCGGCCTTCGCGTCCTGGCACGAAAGCCACGCAAGCGCACGGGCCGTTCTCGCCCGTCGCCCACGCATCCCGGCCCATGTGTTGGCGGAGACCTACTCCGTTCTGACGCGTCTCCCGCCTCCCCACCGTGCACCCGCAGGCCTCGTCGCGACGTTCTTGGCCGAACGGTTCGGAGGGGAGCCCCTGGTGCTGCCGCCGCGTTCCCACATGCTGCTGATCCAGGAGGCGGCCGCGCAAGGCCTTGTCGGGGGCAGCATCCATGACGCGCTCATCGCCGCCACCGTTCGTCATGCTCGGGGACGACTCCTCACGCGTGACCGCCGCGCTGCCCATACCTACGAGCAGATCGGCGTGGAGTACGAGATCCTCGCCTGAGACCGGTTGCACCGCCTTGGGGGGCGCGCATAACATCGGTCGGTTCGACACCGGAGGTTTCGATGAGCAAGGCCCGCGAGTTCCACGACGGCCGATCCGACGGCCTCGTCCCCCTGGAGAGCCTCGACCTCGACAAGGTCACGTCCTTCGCGGGCCTCCTGCGCGGCATGGCGAAGACCGCCTTCAGCGGCCGGTCCCTCGGCGAGGCCCTCGACGTGACCCTGGCCATGGTCAAGGACGCCGACTGCAAGGTCGTCCTCACGCTCTCGGCGCCATGACCATCGCCAAGATGGGCAAGGTCATCTCCAAGATGATCGACACCGGGATGGTGCAGGCGATCGTCTCGACGGGCGCCCTCATGGCCCACGGCCTCTCGGAGGCGGTGGGCCTCACCCACTACCGCCACGACCCGCGGATGTCCGACGAGGAGCTCTTCGACAAGGGCTACAACCGCGTCTACGACACCCTCGAGATGGAGGAGAACCTCAACTACGTCGAGGAGTTCTCGCGGAAGGCCCTCGACGGCCTCGGCCACGAGACGGAGCTGTCGAGCGAGATCATCTGCCGCGCGCTCGGCAAGGTCCTCGCCGAGGATCCCGCACGGCGCCGGCGTCCTGCGAAGCGCGTACCTGAAGAACGTCCCGGTCTACGTGCCCGCCTTCACCGACTCGGAGTTGGGCCTCGACCTCTCGACCTGGGCCATGAAGCGGGCCCAGAGCCAGGGCGTGAAGGACCCCGATGGAGCTGCTCGAAGCACGTCCCCCGCTACAACCCGTTCCTCGACCTCAACAGCTTCGCCCGCTTCGCCCTGGGCGCGAAGCGAGCTCGGCATCTTCACCATCGGCGGCGGCGTGCCGCGCAACTGGGCCCAGGAGGTCGGGCCCTACGTCGACATCAGCAACCACCGCCTCGGCCTCGACCTGACGACCGCCGCGCTACAACTACGCCGTCCGCATCTGCCCGGAGCCCACCCACTGGGGCGGCCTCTCGGGCTGCACGTACTCCGAGGGCGTGTCGTGGGGGAAGTTCGTGCCCCGAGTCCGAGGGCGGCCGCTTCGCCGAGGTCTACGCCGACGCGACCACGGTCTGGCCGCTCCTGATCAAGGGAGTGCTCGAGGAGATGGGATAGAATGCCCGCGCCCATGGCTAAGAAATACGACGCGATCATCATCGGCGGCGGCCACAACGGCCTCGTGGCCTCGGCGTACCTCGCCAAGGCGGGGAAGAAGGTCCTGGTCCTCGAGCGACGCCACGTGCTCGGCGGCGCGGCCGTCACGGAGGAGGTCTTCCCCGGCTTCAAGTTCTCGGTCTGCTCCTACGTCGTGTCGCTGCTGCGCCCGGAGATCATCCGGGACCTGGACCTGCCGCGCCACGGCCTCGAGATCCTCCCGCTCGACGGAACGCTCACGCCCCTCGAGGGGAACCACCTCTGGCGGATGAACGACCACGCGCGCACGCGCCGCGAGATCGCCCGCTGGTCGGCCACCGACGCCGAGGCGTACGACGAGTACTCGAAGGCCATGGTGGACATGGCCCGCTTCGTGAAGCCGATCCTCTCGATGGTGCCGCCCGACCCGATGTCCTTCGACGTCGGCCGGCTTCTGGAAGCTCGGCCAGCTCGGCCGGCGCTTCCAGCAGCTGTCGCGCACCAACCAGCACAACCTGATCCAGCTCATGACCATGAGCGCCGCCGACATGCTGGACCAGTGGTTCGAGACCGATCCCTTGAAGGCCACGATGTCGGCCTCGGGGATCATCGGCACGTTCCTGGGCGTGCGGTCGCCGGGGACCGCCTACGTGCTGCTCCACCACTACATGGGGGAGATCGACGGCGCGTTCCGGTCGTGGGGCTTCTCGCGCGGCGGCACGGGGGCCATCAGCATGGCCATCGCCGGCGCCGCCGCCGAGGCCGGCGTCGAGATCCGGACCAAGGCGTCCATCGCCCGGATCAAGGTCAAGAACGGGCGCGCCACCGGCGTCGCCCTCGAGAACGGCGACGAGCTGGACGCCGACGTCGTCGTCTCGAGCGTCGACCCCAACCGCACGTTCCTGAAGCTGCTCGAGCCCGGCGCCGTCGAGCCGTCGTTCCTCGACGACGTCAAGCGCTACAAGCTGCGCGGCTCGTCGGGGAAGGTGAACCTGGCCCTCGACGCCCTTCCGGACTTCACGTGCATGCCGGGGCCGGGGCCGCACCTCCGCGGCGCCATCTCCATCTCCCCGAGCGTCGAGTACATGGAGCGGGCCTACGACGACGCCAAGTACGGCGACTTCTCGCAGCGCCCCTACATCGACATGGTGATCCCGTCGCTCACCGACCCGTCGGTGGCGCCGCCGGGAAAGCACATCCTGTCCTGCTTCGTGCAGTACGCCCCCCACAAGCTTCGCGAGGGGACGTGGGACGAGAAGCGCGAGGCCTTCGGCGACACCGTCATCGACACGATCGCCCAGTACGCTCCCAACATCCGGAAGATCATCCTCCACCGCCAGGTCCTGACGCCCCTCGATATGGAGCGCGAGTTCGGCCTCACCGAGGGGAACATCTTCCAGGGCGAGCTGTCCCTCGAGCAGCTCTTCTTCCTGCGACCCGTCCCCGGATGGGCGCGCTACAGGACGCCGGTCAAGAGCCTCTACATGTGCGGCTCGTGCACACACCCGGGCGGAGGCATCATGGGCGCGAACGGGCGGCTCGCCGCTCTCGAGATACTGAAGGACGTGGACGGCGGGGTGGGGCGATGAAGGCCGACGTCGTCGTCATCGGCGGCGGTCACAACGCCCTCGTCGCCGCGGCCTACCTGGCCAAGGGCGGCCTGAAGCCCGTCGTCCTCGAGCGGCGCGCCATCGTCGGCGGCGCGGCGGTGACCGAGGAGTTCCATCCGGGCTTCAAGGCCTCGACCGTGGCCCACACCGCGGGTCCGCTGCGGGCGTCGGTCGTCCGCGACCTCGGCCTCTCGCTCCAGCTCGTGGAGCCGGAGCCTCGCGTCTTCGTGCCGCTGGCCGACGGCCGCGGGCTGCAGCTCTTCGGCGATCCGGCGAAGAGCGCCGCCGAGATCGGCCGCTTCTCGGCCAAGGACGCCGCGCGCTACCCCGAGTTCCAGAAGTCGATGACGCGCCTGGCCGCGATCATCGGCCGCGTCCTGACGGCGACACCTCCCGACCTCGCCGCCCCCGCCCTCGGCGACGTGTTCCCGCTGGCGCGCGTGGCGCTCGGCATCCGCGGCCTCGGCCGCGTCGAAGCCCAGAACCTGCTGCGCTGGGGACCCATGGCCGCGGCCGATTTCGTGGCCGAATGGTTCGAGACCGAGGCGCTGCGCGCCGTCATCGCGGCGCGCGGCATCACGGGCGCCTTCGCGGGCCCCTGGTCGGCGGGGACGACGGCGCAGCTCCTGCTGTCGTCCGCCGCTGCGGGCGGGAACGCCGCCGGCTCGACCGTTCTGGTGAAGGGCGGCCTCGGCGCGCTCTCCGACGCTCTCGCCGCGGCGGCTCGGCGCCTCGGCGCCGACGTCCGCGTCGGGGCCGAGGTCGAGCGCATCACCGTCAAGGACGGCAAGGTCACAGGCGTCGTCGTGAAGGGGGGCGAGGAGATCACGGCCCGCGCCGTGGTCTCGGGCATTCACCCCCAGGCGACGTTCCTGCGCCTCCTGGACCCGGCCCTCCTCGATCCCGAGGACCTGGGGCGGATGCGGAACTACCAGTCCAAGGGAATGGCGTCCAAGGTGAACCTGGCCGTGTCGAAGCTGCCGACGTTCACGGCCCTGAAGGGACAGGACGGGCAGACGGCCCTCCGCGGGCGCATCCACATCGGCCCGAGCATCGACGATCTGGAGCGCGCGTTCGACGACGGCAAGCACGGCGACATCTCGCAGAAGCCGTACATGGACGTCACGATCCCGACCCTGTCGGATCCGGCCTTGGCCCCCGCCGGCTCCCACGTCGTCTCGGTCTACGTCCAGTACACGCCGTATCGCCTGAAGACCGGCACATGGGACACGCGGCGCGAGGAGGTGGGCGACATCGTGGTGAAGAACCTCGAAACGTACGCCCCCGGCCTCGCCGCCTCCGTGGTGGGACGCCAGGTGCTGACGCCTATGGATCTCGAGCGCACCTATGGTCTCGTCGGGGGCCACCCGCTCCACGGCGAGCCGTCGCTCAACCAGCTCTTCACCATGCGACCGCTCCTCGGGTTCGCCCGGTACCGCGGCGGGCTGGACGGCCTGTACCTGTGCGGCGCCGGCTCGCATCCCGGCGGAGGCGTCACGGGCGGCCCAGGCGCCAACGCCGCGCGCGAGATCCTGAAAGACCTGCGCTAGATGTGCTTTCTAGGGACGTTGTTCAGTAGCCGCTGAGTTGTCCACCCGGGGTTTCCCGGTTCAGTCTTGCGTTGCTTAGGCACAGGACGGAGCCAGAAGGAGCCCCAGATGGACATTCACAGTAATGCCCGAACCTGCCCCAATAGTCGAGCGACGATCGTTGACCACGTAAAGGCGAAGGCCTGGTGTAATGACCAGGCCTTCGCGATGGGCGTCTCTGTACGAACCGGCTTCAAGTGGTGGCGACGGTTTCGAGAGGGCGGCGTTGCGGGTCTGCAGGACCGCAGCTCGCGACCGCACCAAATACCGAATCAGACGGCACTCGAGCGAGCCGAGCTGGTGCTTCGGCTGCGTCGATGCCGCCTGACCGCTCGCGAGATCGCCACCAAGCTGCGCATGCCGCGATCGACGGTGTCCGCAGTCCTCAAGCGCGGCGGCCAGGCGCGATTGACCGACCTGGAAGCACCGCCGCCCATCGTGCGTTACGAGCACAAGGCTGCGGGCGATCTACTGCATCTGGACGTGAAGAAACTGGGCCGTATCCGCGGTGTGGGACACCGCATCACCGCTGATCGACGGCACCGAGCTCGCGGTGTTGGCTGGGAGTACGTCCACGTCGCCATTGACGACTTCTCGCGCTTTGCCTACGTGGAAGTCCTGGCCAACGAAGAAGGAACCACCACCGCTGCCTTCCTGCGGCGCGCAGTCGCCTTCTTCCGCAGCCACGGCATTCGCATCCGACGTCTGCTGACCGACAACGCCAAGAACTACACCGCTCACGTCTTTCAACAGCTGTGTGCCAGCCGTGGCATCCAGCATCGACGGACCAAACCCTACCGGCCCTGCACTAACGGCAAAGCCGAACGCTTTATCCAGACACTGCTGCGGGAATGGGCCTACAAACGTCCCTACACATCGTCAGCTCGTCGGACCGCCGCCCTCCCACGCTGGCTGCGCCGCTACAACTTTCACCGACCTCACGGTAGTCTTGGCGGACGATCACCAATCACCCGGGTGGTCACCCAGCGATGAGCAACGTGCTTGGAAAGCACAGCTAGAGCCGAGCGCCTCCCCTACGTTGACACCCGCGGGCCCGGCCCATAGAATCCGGGTTTCGCGTCCCACCTTCCGGTGCCGGAGTGGTGGAATTGGCAGACACGCACGTTTGAGGGGCGTGTGGGGAAACCCATGCGGGTTCGAGTCCCGCCTCCGGCACCATTTCTGACCCTTTCTGCTTCCTCATCAAAATCCCCGATCCGCATCTTGTCTGCCGGCCTCGGCGGGCGCGCCCAGGGCCTCTTGACACGGGCCGCCTCCCGGCCTATATATCGTCAATCGATACATCGACCATGGATAGCCCACGCACTCCCGGGTCGTTCCTGCCCCTGCCGGACGCCGATCTCGAGATCCTCATCGCGCTAGCGGACGGCGAGGCCCACGGGTACGCGATCATGCGGGCGGTGGCCGAGCGCACGGAGGGGCGGAGGCGGCTGGGGCCGGGGACGCTCTACACGGCCCTGAAGCGGCTTCTTGCCGCTCGCATCATCGAGGAAGTAGGGGCGAGCCGCGATGCGGGGGGTGAGGAGGCGCGCCGCCGGCTCTACCGCCTGAGCCACTTCGGCTCGCGGGTGCTCAAGGCGGAGTTGGACCGGTTGTCCACCCTCGTCCGGCACGGGAGAAAACGGCTGCAGATCCTGCCTTCGGGGGGGCGGTCGTGAGGCAGGCTTCGCCGGCGGCGCTCCGCCTGTCCGTGTGGGCGTATGCGCACCTGCTGCGGGCCTATCCGGCGTCGTTCCGCGCCGAGTTCGGTGGCGAGATGGCCCTCCTGTTCTCGGACTGCTGCCGGGACGAGTGGCGCTCCGCCGGCTCGGCGGGCGTCTGCCGTCTGCTGGCCCGCGCCGCGCTCGACACTCTCGTCTCGGCTCCGCCCCAGTGGGCCGAGCGTCTGGAGGAGACCATGAAGGGACACTCGGCCGATCGTCGATGGGGCTTCTGGCTGGCCGATCACGGGCTCGCCATGGGCGGCCTCGTCCTGCTGGCGGCGGGAGCGGCGACGTCGTGGTGGGCCATGTCCCTGGGCTGTGCAGCACTGGCGATCGCCTTCTTCGCCTGGGTCGCCGAGGCTGACGGCCTCCTCACCCTGCCCCGGCTGGGGCGGGTGGCGATCCGGACGGGCGGCCTCGAACCACCCTTCGCCTTCAGCGTCCGGCGCGGGGCGCGGGTGCTCTTGTTCGTCTGCGAGGAGGACCCCGAGCGAGGAGGCTGGTCGGACGTGTACACGGTGCTCGACCGGCCGAAGGGCACCGACGGCTTCGAGCCCCGCTACAGCCTCCCCCCTCCCAACCTCAGCGGGTGGTCGCTCCGTGGCCGTGTCCCGGTCGACGACCTGCGATTCGAGCACCACGAGCGGAGCACCTACGTCACGCGGGGATCACTCGAGCGTTCGCTGTCCGCGGCCGGGCTGTGAGCGCGGCGACGCTCGGCCAGTCCTCTTCGGGCGTGCCCCAGGAGTCCTTCGAACTATGGGAGGTACAGATGGCCACCTGGAGAGTCCTGTTCCTTCTCGTAAGTCTAGGGGCATGGGCCCTTGGCGTTGACACACTGGTCTTTGCTCAGACCCAGACCATCGATAAGAAGGCGCGAGACATGGCAGGCATCGAGAAGCTCCACCAGCAAGACATCGCCGCTACTCTGTCGCGAGATCCCGTTGCCCTGACGGATTTGTGGACCGATGACGCGGTGCGCCTCAGATCGGGCCGCGGGGCGGGCATCTTCTACTGAGTGATTTGCTCGACAGCTGGAGTTGACTGACGCGCAGCCGATCAAGGTCGCCCCTCAAGGAGACCCCTTTGAAACAGACACTCCGGATCGTCGCCGTCCCCCTGCTGATCAGCGTCGCCGTGACTCTGCTGCGGCTCGCGGGCGAGCTCGGCCACTGGTCGGTCGCCTGGTTCAGCCCCGCCACTGGCGGGTACCTCCCGTCGGGCTGGAGCTGGGTGGTGGGCATCACCTGGCTTCCGGCGCTGTTCGGACCCTACTTCGCCTACCGGCTTTGGGGCGCCGGCCATCGACCACCGAACCTGATCTCGGCCCTGGGCTTCGCCCTGCTGGGCGCCGCCATCTTCTTCTTCAGTATGCAGGTCATGAGGCCTCGGGTCAGCACCAGCACCGCGGGACCCCTCTGGCTTCTCGCGATCTGGGCGGTGTCGGTGGTGGCGGCGGGCCTGCAGGCGTTCGGCTGGCGGAGGCTCGCCGGCACCCTCCTGGTGTACGGCCTCGGCTCCCGCGCGGTGGTGGCCATCGTCATGACCCTGGCGCTGGCGTTCAACTGGGGCACCCACTACGACTTCGTCGAACAGCCGGGGCTCCGGCAACTGCCATTCGTCACGCGCGTCGTCGTCCTCGCTCTCATCCCACAGCTGGTGGCCTGGGTCGGGTTCACGATCCTGCTCGGCTGCCTGGCCGGTGCCGTCACCGCGCTTTTCCTTTCAGCCCGGGCCGGGACGGCACGGGCCTGACCCATGAGGTTTGGACCGGTTGTCCACCCTCGTCCGGCACGGGAGAAGACGGCTGCACATCCTCCTGCCTTCGGGGGGGCGGTCGTGAGGCCGGCTTCGCCGGCGGCGCTCCGCCTGTCCGTGTGGGCGTATGCGCACCTGCTGCGGGCCTATCCGGCGTCCTTCCGCGCGGAGTTCGGTGGCGAGATGGCCCTCCTGTTCTCGGACTGCTGCCGGGACGAGTGGCGCTCCGCCGGCCCGGCGGGCGTCTGTCGTCTGCTGGCCCGCGCCGCGCTCGACACTCTCGCCTCGGCCCCGCCCCAGTGGGCCGAGCGACTGGAGGAGACCATGAAGGGACATTCGGCCGATCGTCGATGGGGCTTCTGGCTGGCCGATCACGGGCTCGCCATGGGCGGCCTCGTCCTGCTGGCGGCGGGAGCGGCGACGTCGTGGTGGGCCATGTCCCTGGGCTGTGCAGCACTGGCGATCGCCTTTTTCTCCTGGTTCGCCGAGGCGGAGGGCTTCGCCGTGCCCCGCCCCGGGCGGGTGGCGATCCGGACAGACGGCGGCGACATACCCTTCGCCTTCAAAGTCCGGCGCGGGGAGCGGGTGCTCTTCTTCGTCCGCGAGGAGGACCCCGAGCAGAGTCTGGTCGGACGTGTACACGGTGCTCGACCGGCCGAAGGGCACCGACGGCTTCGAGCCTTGCTACTACCTCCACACCGCCATCCCCAGCGGGTGGTCGCTCCGTGGCCGTGTCCCGGTCGACGACCTGCGATTCGAGCACCACGAACGGGTTCTCTACGTCACGCGCGGATCGCTCGAACGCTCGCTGGCCGCGGCCGGGGTGTGAGCGCGGCCATGTTTGGGAAAACACTGGGCGAATACGTTCGTTTTGAGCGGTGGATCCTGATCCTTATGGTGGTGGTGTTTGCTCTGAGGCTCGGTTTGTCCCTGGCTGGTGTATCCAACAACGAAACAGAATGGGTCGGTGGAGCCACGCCTTCTCTGGCAAGTTGGCGACCTTCTTCGAACAGCACCATCACGTATTCTTTGGTAAGCATCAATCTGGTTCTGCTGGTGGGAATCGTTTATTGCGGCATTGCCGTCCAGACCACACGATTCGGAACCTACAAGCACTTGTTTCCGCTGTTACTGTGCCAGACCACCGTCGCTCATGGGCTGGTAGGCATGGGAATCATCCTGGGCATCGTAACTGGGCACAACAACATCTTTACGGCGCTCGAACACTGTGGGGCGTGCGGCGCGGATGGATTGAAGTGGAGCCATGCCTTGGGGCATATTGTTCTGGAGCCACCCCTGGTTTCCCTCATCTCCTGGCTTCCGGCGTCGGCGATTCTCTTTGTCACTCGAAGATTCCAGTCGGGCGCCTTTGAAGGGCCGCTCGTTGTCGTGCTCGCGAAGTTCGTGGCGTTCGCGGCGATCGCAGTGGCGTCTCTTGTGCTCATCCATTGGATGATGCGGTTCTCTTGATCTGCGATCCCTCCCCGGTTTTCTCTTGCGAACTGCGCTCGGTGGAGCGGCTCGTGAGCCACGCCCATTGCTGAGGTATAGACTCCCCGCAGAGTGTCAGTCCCCTCACCGTCTGTCCCCGCTCGAGGACCCTCCCAGACCCGGCCGGCCGCGGTTCTTCTCTTTGTCGCCGGATGCCTCGTCTTCGCGTTCTACTACGCGGGGCTCAAGGGCGGCAGGCCGACCTTCCGGCCGGACACCTACGAATACGCCGAGGTGGCCCGCAACGTGGCGAGGGGCCAGGGACTCCAGACGAGCACGGTCTCCTTCGCTGAGCTCTGGCTGCTCGGCCGCCACCCCTTCCCTCTTCCGTACCTCCTTCACGACTGCGGTACCAGTCTCCTGACGGCCGGGAGCTTCCTGGTCCTCGGCGCCCACGACGGAGCCGTCGGATGGGGGACCGGCCTTGCGTTTGCCTGTCTTCCTCCACTGGCCTTCCTCCTCGGCTCTCGGCTCTTCGGCCGGACGGTAGGCATCGTCGCGGCCCTGCTCGTCCTCGTCCATGCTCAGCTCCTGACGTTTGCGGCCGCGGGCCTCTCCGAGGTCCCGTATGCGTTGGCGCTGACCCTGGCGCTCCTGGCCGTCGGCCGCCCCCCCGGTCCCTCGACGTCTCTCCTTGCCGGTTTGGCGTTTGGAGCGACGGTCGCGGTCCGGTCCAACGCCTTGCCGTTCCTCCCCTGGTTCATGCTCTACCTCGCGCTGGAGCCGCGAGAGGGACCGGGATCCTCTCCCTGGAGACTGCGCCTGCCCGGATTTCGAACGTGGCTCCGGCGCTGGCTCCCGTTCCTCGTCGGCTTCGCCGTCTTCTTCCTGCCGATCGCCCTGCGAAACCAGCGCTGGCTCGGAGGACCTCTCTACAGCGTGACGGCCCTCGACGGAGCCTACGGACTCGACATCCACGCCGCCGTGGCGCAGAACGACGGCCCGCCGGAGTTTCAGACGTTCGACGTCCCGCCCGACCCGGGCCGCTTCGCCCTCGGCCCCGCCGCCCACCTGCCGGCAAGAATCCTCGGCCAGATCGAGCAGACGCTCCAGTTTCTCCTCGACGGCGGGATGCCCGGCGAGAAGAGCTGGGCGGACCCCGTGCTCTTCTTCCTCTTCGCCTTCGGCGTCTTCGCACCGCCGCGCGAGGAGGCGCGCCGTACCTGGTTCCGCTGGCTGCTCTACGCGCTCGTCCTGACGGCCCTGGGGGTCGGCTCCCTGGTCCATCTCCGGTGGCGCCATCTCTACGGCTTCCTTCCGGCGATCCTTGTCTACGACGCTGAGCTCGTGGTCCGTCTGATCGATCAGTCGAGCCTGGCGTCGGCGAGCCGTCGCGCTCTTGCGGCCGCCGCCTTCACCTTGCTCGTCGCCCTCTTCGGCGCGCCCCGTTTCATCCAGGACACGTCTGCCCAGTCGGCCCAGATACGAGAGGAGCACCGCCTGCTCCTCAAATCACTGGGCGGTTTCCTTCGGAGCGAGACGCCGGGGGACGCGGTCGTCCTGATGCGCTGCCCCGCCGGTCAAGAAGACCTGCGTCCCGCGCTCTCGTGGTACGCGGACCGGATCACCGTGGAGCTCAACCCGTACACCCTGTCCCATCTCACCGCGAAGGGGCATTCGCGACCCCTGTTCGTCCTGACGGCCTCAGGGGCGCTCGAGAGCGAAGCCGGCCATCCCTCCATGCGGGTCAAGAATCCCCCTGAAGGTTTCGTTCCCTTCGCGGTCTGGCAGGAAGGCGCCACCCGGGTCGTGCTGCTCCGCCAGGCCGGCTGAGGCCGTCGGGCGATGGACGCCTCTCCCGATCACTCTCCGGTCGGGTTTGCGGCGCCCTCCAGGGTGAAGGCCAGGGCGGCTGAAAGGCTTCGGCTGGTGGCCTCGTCCACGACGTCGATGGTCAGCTGGTAGTCGCCGGCCGCGAGGCCGTTGAGGGGCAGGGTGAACGTGCGCATGATCTCCCCCTCGAGGCCCATGGCGATCATCGTCGGCGGGGCGAGGCGCACCACGGGGCCCCCGGCGATCTGGAGCGTGTGCCCCCCATCACCCGGAGCGTCGCGCGGCCCTGCGAGTCGGTCAGACCCTCGACCCCGTACTGGCAGTACAGGACGCCGGAAGAGCGGAAGCGACGGTGAGCCACGGGAAGGAGCTGCGGGAAGCCGCGCTGGGGCGTCTGCGCGCGATCGGTCAGAACCGGCGTGGTCAGGTAGGGTGCGTCGAGGGGCGGGACCTCGAAGCGCTGCGCAACCGAGCCCGCGCGTCCCGTCGCCACGTCCCGCACCAGCGCCCTCACCATCGCGACGCCGGCGGGCAGGTGGATGTCGCGGGAGAGGGTCAGCCAGCCCCCCACGGATTTCTCGCCGACGTCGAAGCGCAGCCGTTCGTCCACGGGGACGAGCTTTCCCCGGCCCCGGCTCGCGCCCAGCAGGGTGAGGTCGAGGCTGGCTCGTCGCGCGCCCGTGCCCGGTTCGAGGGAGATCTTGGACGTGTCGACCTCCACGGCGACCCGCACTCGCGCCAGCCCCTGCCCGTCCGGCTCGAGGACATAGGGCGCGATGCGGACGGGGATTGCGTCGTCAAAAGCACCCGCCATGAGGCCGGGGTCGAGGGGACGCTTCAGTCCCTTGCCGCTCTGCGGGGCCGAGTCGGGAGTGCGGTCCACCGCGACGGCTTGCGTCGTGCTCGAGGCCAGATACTCGCGCCGCGCGCGAACCGTCAGCCCGGGATGCCCGAGCAGCTTGACCTCGAGCTTGTGGCGCTTCCCGTCGCGCGGCTTGTCGGGCTGGTAGCCCAGGAGGTAGTAGGCCGCGGCTTCGTCCGCCACGCGGGTCAGGCCCCCCAGGAGGTCGTTGCTGTCCCGGACGGTCGAACCGCCGGTGGCCGCCGCCACGTATTCCGTCCCGGCCGTCTCGAGCAGGCTGCGCTCCAGATCGACGGAGGCCAGGTCTCCCTCCTTGGGAGCCGTCTTCTGGTCGGCCCGGTACGCGGCCGAGCCGGCGAGCCCACGGAGGTCGATGAAGGAGACGGCGGTGTTGCCCCGCTGGGTCGCGTCGACGGCGGCGGCGAAGCCCTCGAGCTGCGTGTCACGCACGAGGCCGTCGGAGAGGACCAGGATCGACTTGCGGCCGCTCGAGCCGGCGAGGCCGCGGGAGAGACGCTCGATGGCTCCCAGCATGGCCTGGGCGCGTTGGAGCGTGGCGCGATGGAGGGCGCGGGCGGTGCCCGACACCCGGGCGCGGCACGACTGCCGCGACGACAAGACCGTCTCCAGCCGGACGTTCTCGCACTGGCAGACCTTCGCGGCCATCCAGCGATCCACGACCCTCCCCGCCAGGTCGTCGGCGCTCGACACGTGGGGGCGAATGCAGTCCTGATCGGGCGCCGCCACCGTCAGGGCCGCGACACCCTGGGCATCGGGCACGTCGGGGTTGGAGCCGCCCCCCTCGAAGGCGTCGATGCGATAGGCCTCCCACTCGCTCATGGCATCGATGGCGTCGGGCGAGCCCTTCCTCCCCCGGACGCTCCCGAGGACGGCGATCAGGTCGTCCTGGCCGCGGCCGACGCTGTCGCTCCACCAGGCCTCGCCGCTCGTCGTGAGAAGCGTTACCTCGTCCCGCGGGTCGGCCGAGTGCTCGAGCCAGGAGGTCACGGCTTTCACGCCGCCGGTCATGTGGAGCGGCTCGGTGCCGAGATCGTCCAGGATGAAGGCGAAGGTGCGCCGGTCGTGAGCGGCCCCCTCGTTCGTGGCGGTGAGGCCGTCGGCGCGCCCTTCGCTCTCGACTCCCCCTGCCCTCGTCAGGGTTCTCGCCTCGAAGCCGACCACGGCCTGCGGGCGGCCGTCGTCGAGGACGGTGAAGTCCGCGCGGGTCAGGTCCGTTACGGGGCGGCCGTCCTTGTCGAGCACCACGACGTCCACGGTGATGGCTTCGACCTGTGTGGCGAAAGCGGGCGCAGGTCGCTCCTGGGCCGGTGCGGGGCTCGGCTGGCAGAGCGCGCAGGCCGCGACGAGCGCGAGCCCGACCTGGCTCCGCGGCGACGCGCGTCGTCTGATCTCGCCCTTTGGAGTCACGCGTGGCTTCCGCAGCAGGCTCAGGATAGCAGCCTCGCAGGCCGTGGCGTCACAGCGCCCGGACGCGGCCGTCGCGGAGGTAGACCACAGCCGCGAGGCACAGAAGGGTGAGGGAGAAGCCCGCCAGAGTGGCGGGGGCCCCGAAGCCCTTGACGAGGAAGCCGGCCACCAGGCTGCCCGAGGGGCATGCCGCCGCGGAAGGCCAGGCCGTAGATGCTCACGATCCGGCCGCGCAGCTCGTCGGGGGCGTTCTCCTGCATGAGGGAGTTCAGGATCGAGAACGCCGAGACCAGGCTGACGCCCGCCACGAACAGGAGCGCCATGGCCAGCCCCTGCCGCCCGCGACAGGACGGCGGTCGGCCGAAGCGAGGCCGTAGACCGCGAGCGAGGCGAGGAGGGTTCGTCCCCGCCCCTTCGCCTTGCCCCGGTGCGCGGTGACCAGGGCGCCGAGGATGGCCCCGACCCCGAAGCTGGTGAGGAGCTGGCTGTAGCCCTTGGCCCCGGTCCTGAAGACGTCGCCGGCGATGACCGGAAGGTAGGTCGTCAGCGGGAAGGCCAGGAAGCTCGCCGACGCGGCGAGGGCCATCATCACGAAGAGGAGGTTGCTCTGCCGGACGTGTCCGAACCCGGCCGCGAGGCTCTGGCCGAGCGTCTCGCGCTTCGCCATCCCGCGGCGAGGGGATCGTGATCCTGAGGAGAGCCACGATGACCGCCACGAACGACAGCGCGTTCACGGCGAAGCACCATCCCGTTCCGGCGTAGACGAGGAGCAGGCCGGCGATGACCGGGCCGATGGCGCGGGACAGGTTGAACTGGAGCGAGTTCATGGCGACGGCGCTCGGGATCTCCGCGGGCGGCACGAGCGTGGTGAGGACCGCCTGATAGGTCGGCGCCGACTGGGACTGCGCGAGGCCCGTCAGGAAGGCGATGAGGAGGATGGGCACGACGCCGAGCCGGTGGGTGGCGTAGAGGATCGCGAGGGCGGCGGCGAACGTCATCTGGAGGACCTGGGACGTGAGGAGGATCCGCCGGCGGTCCACGCGATCGGCCGCGGCGCCGCCGAGCACCATGAACGCGAGGAGCGGCGCGTCCGAGGCGAAGCTGCGGTACCCGAGATAGCGGGGGTCGACGAACTGGGTGTGGACGAGCCAGTTGAGGGCGACGTCCTGGGTCCACGTCCCGAGGCTCGAGAGGAAAGCGCCCGTCCAGAGGCGCCTGTAGTTCGGGAAGGCGAAGGCGGAGAGGAACCCCGGCAGCTTCAAGCGCGACGAGCCTCGCTTTCTCGAGCGGCGGAGACGCGCCGCCCGGACCCCGGGCGAAGGTCCGGGGCGGCGGCCCCTCCGCTACTTCTTGGTGGCGGGCTTCTTGACGGCCGCTGCGATCGCCGCCTTCTTGCGGGCCTTCTTCACCGTGTCCTTGCGCTTCCGCCGGCGGCGGATCTCCTGCATGCGTTCGCTCATTCACTCTCCTTGTCGTCCGCGCCGGGGGAGCCCCCGGCTGCTTTTCGTGCCTCGGCGACGCGTCGCCGTATGATCCTGAGATAGGCGCGGGGGACCTTCTGCATCATGGCCAGAAGCTCCCCCAGGTCCGCCTTGACGTTCGACCAGATGCCGCCGTCGCCGTAGACGAGGTTCACGACGCGCCCCTTCAGGGCGATCGGGAAGACGACCGCGCTCGTGGAGGGCGCCTTGCCGATGGCCTCGAGGAACCGCCGGTTCTCCTCGCCGGGGCCGAAGCGCCCCAGGAAGACCGTCTTGTCCCGGGCGACGGTCTGGAAGACCGACGGCGTGTCGAGGGGGATCCGGAGGGTCGAGGCCAGCTTCGTGTCGATGCCTTCCCCGCGTCCCCCCCACCCGATGGCCCACGGCTCCCGCACGATGAAGAACATGACGCGGCGGAAGTAGGACTGGCAGAGGGCGAGCGCCGCCTCGACGACCTCGTCGCGCGTGTCCCCGCCCTCGATGTGGGCGAGAGCCGCCGACGCGATCGGACGGAACCGGGCGTGATGACCGGGGGCCGGTGGGTGTCGTCGTAGCGCCACCGCTCGTCGACGCCGTAGTGGTCGCGGAGGAGCTGGATCATCCGGAACTCGGGGACGACGATGGGCTTCACGATGTAGCCGTGGGAGAAGCCCACCTTGGCGATCGCCTGGTGGTCCTGGGGATCCACCATCAGGAGGAAGAGGGTCTTCCCCTTGAGGCGGTACGGAAAGACCTTGTGCCTGGACACGAGGGACTTCGGGAGCAGGGCCACCACCGCGGGGTCGATCTCGCGGGCGTCCACGGCCGTCGCCTGGACGCCGTGGGCGCGGGAAAGGGCCTCCCGGAGGCGCTCCTCGGTGATGAAGCCGAGCTCGTAGAGGCTCGTGCCGAGGCGCCCGCCGAAGAGCACCTGATGGCGGATGGCCTCCTCGACTTGCTTCTCGGTGACGAGCCCGCGCTCTCTCAGTATGCGGGCAAGGATCGGCAATGGGTCCCCAGCATCGGTGTGTCATTCTAGGCTATCATCAGCCGTTCTCGCTTCCCCGGCCGGCGGCTACACCATGGCGCTCCGCCTCAGGAACCTCAAGACCCGCACCGCGGTCTCGATCGCGTCGGTCATCGTCGCCATCCTGGTGGCGAACGCGCCTCTATTTGATCCTCACGAAGCGGGGGGAGCTGCGCAAGGACATCGAAAACCGCGCACTCCTCTTCGCGAGCCTCGCCAGCAAGCCCCTCTGCGTCGGATACGAGCTCTACTATTCCTCGGGGTTCTACAAGTTCCAGGAGCTGCTGAGCCACTACCAGGAGCTCGAGGCGGACGTCGAGCGCGTCCTCATCGTCAACGTCAACGGCAAGATCCTCTTCGACTCGGCCGACCTGGCCGAAGGACGCGAGCGCTCCCCGGTCACGGGCGAGCGCTTCGTCGAGGGCGCCGACCGGATCGAAGCGATCAAGGGCCTGGATCCGAAGCTGCTGAAGGGCTACGACACCGGCGGGCAGGAGACCCTCGAGGTGGTCGCCCCCTACATCGAGGACTGGGGGCGCCACCGCCTCTCGGTGATCTACCACGTCTCCTACCAGAAGCTGGGCCCGAACATCCGCCGGCTCGTCTACGCCACCGGGGGGCTCACCCTCCTGTCGATCCTCGCCTCGGTCCTGGTGGCCGTCGCCCTCGCCTCCCGGATCACGCGCCCCCTGGAAGAGCTGACCGCCGGCGCGAAGGGGATCGCCGAGGGGAACTTCGACAGCCGCCTCACGATCCGTTCGGGAGACGAGCTGCAGATCCTGGCCGAGACCTTCAACTACATGACCGAGCGCCTCAAGCAGAACGTGGAGCAGCTCGAGGAATCCAACGACAAGCTGGGCGCGGCCAACGACGAGCTCAAGGAGCTCGACCGGATGAAGTCCGACCTCCTGGCCAACGTGAGCCACGAGCTCCGCACGCCCCTCACCGCCATCAAGGGGTACACCGACTACATCCTCGACGGAAAGCTCGGCTCGGTGAGCGACAAGCAGGAGCGCGGCCTCGTCGTGGTCCAGCGGAACCTGGACCGCCTCTCCAAGTCCATCAACGCCCTCCTCGACTTCTCCCGCATGGAGATGGGGCGCATCACGCTGAACATCCAGCCCTTCAACCTGGCCCAGCTCGTGGACTCGATCCTCACGACCCTGCGCTCGGAGCTGGAGAAGAAGCGCATCACCTTCGCCTCGCAGGTCCCTCCCGACCTTCCCCCGGTCATCGCCGATCGCGAGAAGCTCTCACAGGTCCTCGAGAACCTGGTGATCAACGCCCTCAAGTTCACGCCGGAGGGAGGCAAGATCACCGTGTCGGGGGCCCGCGCCGGCGCCGGCCGCCCCTCGGCCGACATACGCGTCACCGACACCGGCATCGGCATCCCCGAGAGCCAGATCGGCAAGATCTTCAACCGCTTCCATCAGGTGGACGGGTCCACGACGCGGCGGTTCGGGGGCGTCGGCCTCGGCCTGGCCATCGTCAAGAGCATCCTGGACGCCCACGGCGCGGCCATCTCCGTCGAGAGCGAGGTGGGCCGGGGGACGACGTTCCGCTTCACCCTGCCCCTCCTCGAGAAGGGCGCCGAGGCTTCGGGACGCGAGGACGCGGTCGCCACTCACGTCGACGAGGGCCTGGTCCTCGTCGTGGACGACGACCTGGAGCTGCTCCGCATCACGAAGGCCCAGCTGGAGCGGGAAGGCTTCTCGGTCCTGACGGCGACCACTGGCGAGGACGGCATCAAGCAGGCGGCGCGGCGGCGCCCCGACGTCATCCTCCTGGACCTGCTGCTTCCCGACAAGAGCGGCCTCGACGTCCTGCACGTGCTGAAGGGGGAGCCGGGAACGCGCGATATCCCGGTCCTGGTCGTCTCTGTCGCGAGCGACGGGATACGGTCCCTCTCCCTGGGCGCCTCGGAGTGGCTCCGGAAGCCCGTGGATTCCAAGGCGCTCGTGGGCACCGTTCGCCGCCTCCTCGACGGGTCGACCGGCGACGCGCCGACGGTCCTGGTGGTGGACGACGAGACCGACACCCTCGATTTCCTCCGCGATACGCTCCGCTCCGAGGGCTTCCGCGTCGTGGCGGCCCACGACGGGCGTCAGGCCCTGGAGGCCCTCGCGAAGACCCGCCCCGACCTCGTGCTCCTCGACATCATGATGCCGGAGCTGTCGGGGTTCGAGGTCCTGGAGGCCCTGGCCCAGCATCCCGAGACCGCCAGCATCCCCGTCGTGGTCCTGACGGCGCGGGCCGACGACCTGGACGCGCAGCGGGGCCTCGCCCTCGGCGCCCGCAAGTACATGAGCAAGCCCTTCGACGTTCAAGCCCTCATCGCCGAGGTCCAGCGGCAGGTCGGCGCCCGCACGGCGGAAGCGCGCGGCGGACAGGTATCTTTATGAAGAAGATTCTCATCGTCGACGACGAGGACGACATCCTCCACTTCCTGGACCTCGTGCTCCGGGAGAAGGGCTTCGCGGTGGTGACGGCCACCGGCGGCCAGGAGGCCCTGACCCGGGCCCAGCTCGAGCGCCCCGACCTCATCCTTCTCGACATCATGATGCCCCAGATGGACGGCTGGGAGGTGCTGAAGCTCCTTCGCGTCGACGAGGAGACGGCGGCCATCCCGGTGGCGATGCTCTCGGCCCGGACCGAGGCCCGGGACCGCGTCCAAGGGCTCCAGGAGGGGGCGGTGGACTACATCTGCAAGCCGTTCTCGCTGCAGGAGCTCCTCGGGAAGATCGAGGCGATATTCGCCCAGGTGGAGGAAGCGGGAAAGCCGGCCCGTTGACAAGGGGATGACGACCTCTCGCGTCCAAGACCGCGACTACTCCCGCCTGCGTGCCGACTGGCTTCGCCTCAAGAACCAGGTCTTCGACGCCAACGCCGAGCTCCCCACGCTCGCCGCCGTCCTCGACGACGTGCGGCGCCTCATCGAGGACCGCGGGACGATCGGCCTCCTCTACCTGGACCTCGCGGGGGACATCCAGGGAGAGGCGGTCCACGGCTGGATCGCCTACGACGAGGTCCTCCGCGGGTTCGCCCGGGCGCTGGCCGGTCTCCGGCGGGACGGTCTCGTGACGCCCCGGGACACGATCGCGGTGATCTCCGTCCGGAGCGACAAGTTCCTGCTCTTCCTCGGGGGTCCCGGCCCCGGCGTACTCGATGAGGACTCCCTTTCCACCCTGGCGGCGCACCTCCGCGAGCGCGTCGTCGAGACGCTGCCCCGCCATCTCTCGAACCGGGCCATGGCGCCGCTGACGTTCCACCACGGCCACTCCCTCCTGCGGCGCGATCCGATGCTCAGGTCGGAGCGGGCGATCCACCGGGCCCTCGACCACGCCATGCTCATGAGCCTCCACCGCCGAACGCGGGACGAGGATCGGCGCGCCCACGATCTCGACCGCCTCATCCGCGACGGCAACATCGAGAGCCTCTACCAGCCCATCATGGACCTCAGGGACCTCACGGTCCTGGGCCACGAGGTCTTCAGCCGCGGCCCCGCCGGCTCGTCCTTCGAGGACGCCGAGAGCCTCTTCGCCCTGGCGGAGCGCACGGGCCGGCTCCTCGAGTTCGAGCGCCTCTGCCGCAACCGCGCGCTCACCTCGGCCCGACGCCACCTGGGGCCGGGGCTCCGGCTCTTCCTCAACACGTCGGCCCAGGCCCTCCTCGACCCAGACCTCGCCGCCGAGACGTTCGCCCGCCAGGTCGGAGAGCTGGGCCTCGACCCGAGGCACGTCGTCCTCGAGATCACCGAGCGCGTCGCCGTGGAGGAGCGCGCGGCCTGCAGCGTCGTGCTTCGGAACCTGAAGCGCTGCGGGTTCGGCGTCGCCATCGACGACATGGGCGCCGGCTATTCAAGCCTCCACTCGGTCGTGGAGATGGAGCCGGACTTCACGAAGTTCGACGTGTCCCTCGTCCGGCACATCGACCGAAGCCTGATCAAGCGCAGCCTCCTCGAGACCCTCGTGGAGCTGTCGGAGAAGATCGGGGCGCAGGTCATCGCCGAGGGGATCGAGGCCGAGTCGGAGCTGGCGACCCTCCGGGACCTGGGCGTGGGGCTTGGCCAGGGCCGCTACCTGGCCCCTCCCCTCCCCGTCCCCGCCGGGGGCATGGTGCATTCATGAGCGAGCCGATCGCGACCTTCCACGAGCGGCTACCGGACCTCGCTGCCCAGCTGGCCACGCGGGGAAGCCTGGGCCTCGTCGTCATCGACGCCTCCGCCCTCGCCGTGATCGAGTACGAATACGGCGCCGACGCCTACGAGGAGGTCCGGCAGCGGGTGTTCAAGCTCCTCGGGGAGCAACGGGGAAAGGACTACCGCGCCGAGGACTTCCTGACCCTCGACGAGCCGCGCGGCCTCCGGTTCATGCTCTTCCTGGAGCCCAAGCGCCGGCGCGGCCTCCCCTTCACCTCCACGGACCTCAGAGCCATCAGGACGCGCCTCCTCGGCTCCCTCGCGCCGAGCCTGGGGCGTTCCGCGTTCCCGTACTTCCAGACGTCCCCGCGCGTCGAGGTGGGGCAATCCCTGGCCCTCCACAACCCCCTGGTCCACCCCGAGCGAATCCTGAAGCGGGCGCTGGCGGATGCCCTGGAGATGGCGAGCCACGAACGCCAGGCGGATCGCTTCCAGGTGAGGGACCGGCTCCAGGACATCATCATCCGCGCGCGGATCATGACGGCCTACCAGCCCATCCTGCTCATCAAGAACCGGACGATACTGGGGTACGAGGCGCTCTCCCGCGGAGCCCGCGGGACCGGCCTCGAGACCGCCGACGACCTCTTCGGCGCCGCCACGGAGCACGGGCTCCTCACGGAGCTGGACCGGCTCTGCCGGATGCGCGCCCTGCTGTCCTCGAGCCGCGTGCCGTCGAGCGCCAAGATCTTCGTGAACACCCTCCCCGGCACCATCCGCGACCCGCAGTTCCGCGGCAAGCCCCTCATCGATTTCCTCGACAAGGCGCAGGTCGCCCCCGACCGCATCGTCATCGAGATCACCGAGAAGCTCGTCATCGAGAACTACAGCCTCTTCCGCGAGACCATGGCTTACTTCACCGACCTCGGCATGGCCTTCGCCGTCGACGACGTGGGCGCCGGCTACTCGGGCCTCGAGTCCATCGCGCGCCTGAAGCCCCGCTACCTAAAGATCGACATCAACCTCGTGCGCGACGTCCACGAGAGCCTGGTGAATCGCGAGATGGTGAACGCCATCCTCTCGATGGGTCGGGGCATCGGCGCCACGGTCATCGCCGAGGGGATCCACACTGGCGAGGAGGCGAAGGCCCTCGTGGAGATGGGGGTCGACTACGGCCAGGGCTTCTACCTGGCGCGCCCCGAGCCCGGCCCGGAGTGATCTCCGGCTAGACGCCCTCCGCGACCGGATCCGGAGCGCCGTCGCTGACGAAGCGGCAGACGGCGCGGGCAAAGCGCACCTCGTCGCCGTGGCGAAGCTGCCGCTCCCCCACGACCTCGCCGTTCACCCGTGTCAGGTTGGTGGACCCGAGGTCCACGACGAAGAAATCGTCCCCTCGCCTTTCGATACGGGCGTGGGCGCGGGAGACGAGGGGCTCGTCGACCCGGATGTCCGCCTCGGCGTCGCGCCCCACGATCATCCGGGGCGACGCCAGCGGGAACTCGACAGCCGCCCCGTCGGAACGCTGCCAGACGAGGCGCGGCGCCGGGGCCTCGGCCACGGCTAGGGCGCGCTCCGCCGGGACGCGAGGGGCGCCACGGCGGGACCGTCGTTGTTGAACAGCGTCGCGTCCTTCACGGCGGCAGCGGCGCGGTAGGCCTCGAGGGCCTCCTTCCGGTACTCGTTGCCGAGGTTCTCGAGGGCCAGGCCCAGGTAGTAGAGCGCGGTCCCCTGGGAGAGGCCCGGACGCTGCGGCAGCTCCGCCTTCGCCTTGACGAGGTGGCTGTGTGCGGCGGCGAAGTCGCCGAAGTGCATGGCGCACAGCGCCAGGTTCAGCCGCGCGAAGGCGGCCGGCTCGGTTCCCGGGTAACCGTCCACCTGCTGGCGCAGGTCCATCATGACCTTGTTGTACAGCAGCGACGCGTCGTTCAGGGGAACCTCCTGGGGGGTCTCTCCCAGGGTCAGCTCCACGGCCCTCGTGGCGCCCGCCGGCGTGCGGACGTGGAGGGAGAGCTTGTCCTTCGGCTTGCCGGCGTCCACCAGGGCCAGCAGGTCGATGGCCCGCTTTACCGGCTTCCCTTCGGCCGAGTAGAGGATCTCCCCGGCCTGGATCCCGGCCAGGGCGGCGGGGCTGCCCGGTACGACGCGGAGAACGGGCGTCCCGTCGAACAGGGAAGTGTCCACCAGGATCAGCCCGGTCCAGGGGCGGTAGAGCGTGGCCTTCTGGTCCACCGCGGAGATGAAGCGGAGGTACGAGGCCGACTCGGCATAGGTGACGTCCCAGGGGTCCGGCACGGCGTTTCCGGCGGCCAGCAGCTGGAGCGTCGCGGTGCGCTGAAGGCGCTCGTCGGGAAGGACGGCCACCAGGAACCCCTGGACGTCCAGGGTGGCGGCGAGCTTCTCCGTGACCCGGCGGATCACGTCGGGGTCCGCGCCGCGGCCGCCCGTCGAGACGAGGCTGCGCCGGGTCACCTTCTCCGAGTCGAGGATCCGGTCGACCGTCTCGCGCGGCGCCGGAATGAAGTTGAGGGTGGTGATCGCCGTCAGGTTCTGGAGGAGCTTCTCCTCCACGTCAGGGACGTTCCGCTCGCCGGCGGCGCTCTCGGCCACGACGCCGAGGAATGCGAGACTGGGGCGGATCGGGCAGTCGAGCGTGATGCTCTCGTTCCTCGCGAGCGTCAGGTCCTTGATGAACTTCCCGTAAGCGTGCTTGACCTCGAGGCGGTGCTTCCCGGAGCAGACGCTCTCGAGGTCCCGGGGGGTGACGCCCATCGCCTCGCCGTCCAGGAGGATCTTGGCCCCGGGTGGGTCCGACTTCAGCGATAGGGAGGCCAGGGACTCCTCGAGGAGCACGGGGGGCTCGTCGTAGTCCTGGGGATCGGGGAGGTCGAGGGTCGTCTTGAAGCCCTCGTGGCATTTCTTCCGGAACTCGAAGTTGTGGGTTCCGGGCGTCAGGTTGCCGATCTCGCTCGGGGCCGAGGCGCGCGCGGGGTCGAGCCCCTTGGCTCGTGCCGCGTCGAAACGCTCGGGCGACAGCGACCCGGCCGAGGTCGTGCGCAACACGCCGTCGACCCAGATCTCGACGCCGGGGGGCTGCGTGATGAAGATCGCGCTGGCGGCGGTCCGGACCATGTCGACCTCGCGGGTCTCGGTGGCCTTCGGAGCGATGCTCACGTTGAACGTCTCCGTGCGATACCCCTCGCGGGTCAGCTCCACGATGTACTCCCCCGCCAGGATCTCCACGGGGAAGAAATCCGTAAGGCTCAGGAACTCGCCGTTGAGCGTGACGCGGGCCCCGGGGGGATGCGAGGACACGGCCAGGTAGCCCACCAGGGCCTTCTTCACCGACGCGAAGTAGTCGACGATCTTCGGGGACACCTTGTCGCGGCTCAGGGTGTACTGGGGCTGGATCTGGATGAGGAGCCGGAAGCTCTCCGAGGCCTTCTCCTGAAGGCCGATGTTGTAGTACGCCCTGCCGCGCAGCTCGTAGCACTGGAGCAGGATCTCCCGCCCACGGGGGAGGAGGGTGCCCTGCCGCCGGAGGCCCTCGAGGCGCGCGATGATGTCGTCGAGGAGGACGATGGATCGGCTCTGCTGCGCGCCCTCGAACTCGGCCGTGGCGCGCGCCAGCAGGTCCTGAACGGCCTGCAGCTCGCGCTGCGCCGCGTCTTCGGCCACCGCCGGGGCGGGCGTCTGCGGGGGCGCGGCGCGGACCACGCCCCGCGCCCACACGAAGGCGCCGAGGGCGGCTCCGAGGAGAGCGACGAGAACGACCGGACCTTTGCCTCTGGGCGTCATCATTTGTACCGCAACACCTTCTCGGCGCGCTCGTCGTAGACGAGGATGCTGCCGTCAGAGTCGAGGGTGAGGGCCTTGGGCCGTTTCAGGTCCTCCCCGGCGAGGGTGGCGAGGAGCTGCCCCGTGGGCGAGAAGACGAACACGCCGGCTTCCTCGTCGGCGACGTAGAGGTTCCGGAACGGGTCCACGGCCACGTCGGCCGGCTTCTTGAGCTCGAACCCCGCCCCCTTGGGGCCCACGCTGCGGAGGAGCTTCCCGGCCTCGTCGAAGACGGCCACGGACTTGAGCTCGCGGTCGAGGAGGACGATGCCACCTTCGGTGTCGACGAGCATGCGGCTCACGTGGTGCTCCTTCGCGTCGGGGTAGGTGCCGATGTATTGGCTCTCGGCGTCGTAGCGGTAGACGCGGTCCTTGTCCTCGTCGGCCACGAGCAGGCTCCCTCCAGGCGTCACCGTCGCCGACGCGATCTTGTCGAGGCTCTTCATGACCCCTGGCTTGTCCCCCGGGATGGCGAAGCTCTTGATGTCCTTGGGGCCGATGCGCACGGCCGCCCGCGCGGCGAGCACGACGTCGCCACGGGGAGAGAGGGAGAGGGTCCGCACGTCCTCGGCGTTCAGGCTCGGGTCCCTTTCGGCCGTCGGGCTCGAAGGACAGAGCGCTCTTCACCTTGTCCGACGCGATCCACAGGGTCCGCGCCGGCGTCATGAGAATGGCGCGCACGTCCTTGAGGGCGTCGCCGGCGGCGACGGCGTAGGCCGGGTCGCGCACGAAGGCGGCCTTCGCTCCGCCGTGCAGACGGTAGAGGGCCGTGATCCTCTCGAGGGCGAGCGGCGCCCATTCGCTGTCGGGGAAGCGGTTGCGGACCTGCTGCAGCTCCTCCATTCCCTGAACCGGCTCGCCGAGGAGGGCGTAGCAGAGACCGATCTGGAACTGAGCGGCGGGCGCCACGTCGCTCGTGGGGTGCTCGAGGGCCACGCGGCGCTCCGCCTCGACCGCGTCCTGGAAGCGCCCCGCCTTCCTGTGGGCGAGGCCCGTCGCATGAAGGGCGCGGGGAACCCATTCGCTCCGGGGATAGAGTCGTTGGAGGCGCTTCCACTGGGCGATGGCGTCGTCCAGCTCAGCCGGCGTCTTGGCCGCCCGGAAGCCCATCATCCCGAGGTAGTAGTAGGCGCCCGGGGCGCCGTCGCTCTGGGCGAATCGCTTCGTGACCTGCTCGAAGGACTCGCGGGCCTTGTCGGGGTTCGCCTCGACCTCCAGGTAGTAGCGCCCGACCTCCAGGAGGGCGTTGTCCACCGAATCGGTCTGGGAGAAGCCAGTGATGATCGTATTGAAGTTCTCGAGGGCCTGCTTGTACTGCTTCTTGGTCCAGTAGGCGCGCCCGTCCTCCAGGAGGGACCGGGCCTGGGCGTCCGGGGACGCCTGCGGCGCACCGGGCCGCGGAAGGGCGAGAAGGACGCCGAGGAGCGCGACGCGACGGAGGTTGGCCTTCATCTATTCCTTCCTCCCAGTCACGTAGACGAGGCCGTCCCGGGGGACATCGGCCTTCTCCTCGCGGCGCGTGCCGTCGGACCACTTGAACGTCACGGTGCGCGAGCCGGCGGCCAGCGGGCGATCCAGGATCGGCGGGTAGTCGACGAAGGTGCCGTCCACGAAGACCTCGCAGTTGTCGGGGGTCGCCTTGATGCTGATGCGCCCGAGCGGCGGCGCCGAGACGCTGGATTCGGCGCCCGAGCGGACGTCGACGGAAACGGTCGCCTTCAAGAAGTACGTGGCCGACACGAGGGTGAGTGCCTGGCGTCCCTGGGGGAGCGTGAGGTGCGGCGAGACCTCGCCCTTGGCCAGGATCTTGCCGTTCCAGACGACGTCGACGGGATACGAGGACAGGAGGGCGACGCTCCCGGGCGGCGCGGCCGACTCGAGGGTCACCTTGAGGTCGGCCGGGAGCGCTCCGGCCGCCGTGCGCACCTCGCGGGAGAGGAAGCCGTCCCGGGTGAAGACGAGGACGTGGACGGCCTTGGGGTCGAGGGATACCGTAGACGGGCGTCACGCCCTTCGCCTGTCCGTCCACCGACACCTGCGCTCCCGCGGGCTCGCTCGTGACGGGCAGCGAGGCCGCGGCTTGCGCCGGAGGCCCGGGAGGCACGGGGCTGACACCCGGCGGTGCGACGCTCGGGGCCGGCACCGGGTCGGCTCCGGTGGGGCCGCGGCGCCACAGCAGGGCTCCGGCCGCTCCCGCAAGGACGAGGGCCACGGCCGCCCCCGCGACAAGCCGGTTCCGGCTCGCCGGGCCCGCGGGTGCCTGTGCGGGCTCGATCTGCGTGTAGGCCACGGTCGGCTGGACGCGCGTCTCGGGCTGCCGTGTCGTCGGCGGCGATTGTCCCGTCGGCGGCGAAGGTCGAGCCGTCGGCGAGGACTGGAACGTCGCCTCGAGCTCGGGGAAGACCTCCGTCACCGCCTCCTCGGCGCTGACGCTGCGCGCCGTTTCCCTCGTCGCCGCCCGGAGGGCCCGTCTGGCCTCGAGGGACTCGGGGTGGCGCTCCAGCACGTCTCGAAGGCGCGTGGCGCTCTCGGTGGCGCGGCCCTCCTTGAGGAGCCGGCGGGCGGAGCCCAGCGTCTCCTGGTCGGCGGGCGACAGCGCCGCGGCCCCGGAGCCGCGCACCGTGGCGAGGACCGCCGCCAGCTCGTCGGCCATGTGCGCCGCGGTCGGGAACCGCGCGGCGGGATCCTTGGCGAGGGCCCGCGCGACGATGGCCTCGAGGCGCGGACCCGCCTCGCCGAGATCGATCCCGAGGGGCGGCGGGTCCGTGTTGATGATGGCGAACAGGACCTGGGTCGCCTCCTCGCCCACGAAAGGCCGCCGCCCGGCCAGGAGGTCGTACAGGATCACGCCCACGGAGAAGACGTCGCTGCGCCCGTCGAGGGGCTGGGCGCGCACCTGCTCGGGGCTCATGTAGTGCACGGTCCCGATCATCATTCCGCTCTTCGTGAGGCTCGTCCCCGCCAGCTTCGCGATCCCGAAGTCCATGATCTTCGCGGTCCCGTCGTCGAGGAGCCTGATGTTCGACGGCTTGATGTCCCTGTGGACGATCTTGTGCTCGTGGGCGTAAGCGAGCCCGCGCAGGACCTGAACCACGGTGTCGAGCTTCTCGGCCAGGAGCAGCGGCTCGCCGGACCGGACCAGCGTCTCGAGGTCGATGCCGGGAAGGAGCTCCATGGCGATGAAGGGGACGCCCCGGTCCTCGCCCAGCTCGAAGACGGTGAGGATGTTCGGGTGTTGGAGGCGCGCGGCGGCCTTGGCCTCGATCTCGAAGCGGCGGCGGCTCTCTTCGTCGAAGGTGCCTTCGATCCGGAGCGTCTTCACGGCGACCTCGCGCTCGAGGACCGCGTCGTAGCCCCGGTAGACCATCCCCATGCCGCCGCGACCCAGCCGGGCCGTGACGATGTACTTGCCGATCCGGCTCCGGTGACGTCCCTCGGTCTGCTCCACCGGCAACACGGCTACTCCTGGAACTGGAGGAGGACCACGGTGATGTTGTCCTCGCCGCCACGGGCGTTGGCCTCGGCGACGAGGCCCGAGGCCCCGGCCTCGATGTCGCCGCGGGCCTCGGCGAGGACGCGGGCGATCTCCTCGTCGGAGACCATCGTCGTGAGGCCGTCGGAGCAGACCAGGAGGATGTCCTCGGCTTCCATGGGCTGGGCCTGCATGTCGACCTGGAGGTCGACCTTCCCCCCCAGGGCGCGGGTCACGACGTTGCGCAGGGGATGGCTGCGAGCCTGCTCCGCGGAGATGATGCCGCTCTGGAGCTGCTCGTTGACCCAGGAATGGTCGCTGGTGAGCTGCTGCAGCTCGGTCGCCGCGAAAAAGGTAGACGCGGCTGTCGCCCACGTGGGCCAGGTTGGCGGTCGAGCCGTCGACGAGGACCGCGGCGACGGTCGTAGCCATGCCCTCGTACTCGGCCTTCTCCTTCACCGCCTCGAGGACCTTGCGGTTGGCGTAGCGCACGGCCGTCTTCAACCGGTTGCCGTCGTACGAGATTCCCTCGTCGAGGCCGAAGGGCCACGTGATCTCGTCGTCGCCCGCCCGTGAGGCACACGAACTCGTTGATGGAGTCGACCGCGACCTTGGACGCGATCTCCCCCGCCGCGTGGCCGCCCATCCCGTCGGCGACGACGAAGAGGCGCTGCTCGGGGTTGGCGATCATGCTGTCCTCGTTACCCTTGCGCTTGCGGCCGACGTCGGTCAACGCCTGGTACGCGATCTTCATGCAGTCGGGTTCTTTCCTAGCCGAGGGCGCAGGCCGTCGGCGCCAGTAGACACTGAAAGCTCCGGCCAGGCAAGGCCCCGCCGAGGGGCCGAGGTCACGATTTCCGACGCAGGAAGCCGCGGAGGCCGCCGGGTTCCGGGGGCGCATCGTCCCCGCCTCCGATCCCGAGCTGCGCCGCGACCTTGGCCACCTGCGGGTCGTCGGGGGCGAGGCTCCGGGCCGTCTCGGCGGCCTTCCGCGCCCGGATGTGGAGTCCCTGTCCCTCGAGAACGATCGCCAGGTCGGACTGGATGTGGGCGTCGCGGGGCGCCAGGCGCGCGGCCTCCTCGAGGGACACGACACCCTCCCGTGCGGTCTTCGGGTGACGCACCAGGACCCGGCCGAGGGCCGCGTGGTACCGGGCCTCGGAGGGCATGTGGTAGACGGCCGCGCGCAGCATCTCGATTGCGCCGTCGAGGTCGCGGGCCTCCAGGTGCTGCTGAGCCCGAGCGAAGGCATCGGCCGCGATCTCGGCCGGAGTCTCGAGCTTGGGCTTCGAGATCTCGGCGTCGTACTGGGCGCGGGCGCGGTCGTTGAAGAGGGTGTTGAAGGCCTCGGTGGCCTTCTGGAAGAACTCCTGGGCGCGGGCCTTCTCCGCAGGGTCCGTGAAGCGATCGGGATGCCGCTCCCGGGCCACGACGGTGTAGGCCTTGCGGATGTCGGCCGCAGACGCGGTCCGGGGCACCGCGAGGATCTCGTAGAAGTCGGCCATCTACCTCTTCTCCGGACCCTGCTGGTGCGCCTTTACGAACTTCTGGGCCTGCTTCCGGATCACCTCCGGGACGTTGCGGTCCACGGAGATGCTCTTCAGGTCCTTGGGCGTCAGGCGCGGGACCATCCCGATGGAGATCGCCAGTGGCGTCCTCGGGTTCCTCACGAGGTTGCTGACGACGGCGTACCGTTTCGTCCAGTCGCGGTTGTTCCCGATCTGCCTGAGGATCACGTCCGAGACGTTCTTCATCCCGGCGAAGGACTCGATCTCGGCCTCGGTGAGGCGCGGGCTGCCGAGCACGGCGACGGACACGATCCTGTTGGGGTCCCGGACGAGCACCGCTCGCTCCTCGCGGTTTCCCTTCAGGGCGGCCACGACCTTCTCGGCTGTGTTCAGCCGGTACAGGCGCTGGACGGCGCTGACCTTGCTCTCCTCCTGGCGCTCGTCGTCGGACAGGTAGCGCGCGACGGCCTCCCCCTCGGTCAGGGGCTCCGGCGGCGTCTCGATCGGCTCGGGCTCCGGCTCGGGAGGCGGCGGCTCCGGCGGCGGCTTCGGGGGAGCCTCGGCGAACTCGTCCCCGATATGGAAGCTCTCCCGGAGCTCGCGAAGGCGTCGCTTCTGGTCGTTGTTCAGCGTCGGGTTCGACTCGATGGCCACGAGGAGCGCCGTGCTGCGAAGCAGCCGGGTCTGGTTGATGACCACGAGCTCGGCCAGCTCCATGGGAAGACCGGGGGCGGCGGTCTCGATTGATTCGTCGGTGGTCGACGTGTTCTGGAGAACGCTCTCCCGGATCTCGCGCTCGCCGCGGTTCGCGAGGGCCCACGCCAGGACCTGGGGCGGCGTCTCGCGGTCCTTGGTGAGCGGCAGGAGCTCCTCGACGGGGAACGCCGCCAGGGACGCGGCGGCGGCCTGCCGCACCTCCTCTTCCCGGTCGCTCAGGAGGAAATGCAGCAGCTCGACGATGTCGGTGGGCTTGAGGGGGAGGGCGCCCTGCGCCGCCATGAGGCGCAGCTCCCGCGGAACGCCGCCGCGGCGGAACTGATCGACCAGCGGGTTCGCCGCCCGCGCCTCAGCCATGGGGGGCGCTCAGCTACTGTGGTCTTCGACCAGTTCCGGCAGGTTCTTCCGGGTGATGACGATGTTGCGCTTCACCTCGCCGGCCCGGCCCAGGGACACGCCCGGCCGGTCGTTCACGCGGAACGAGAGCCCTCCGGCGTTCCCCACGGAGAGCACGATCTCACCCTGGGCCTGCAACGTCTCGGTCTCTCCCCCGGCGAGGACGCGATTCAGCACGGTCTGGCCGTCGACCTGGACGGCCACCCAGCAGCTCTCGCGGGCGCTCAAGGTGAGGACCAGGTTCTGGACGTCCCCGGGCCGCCCCTCGCGATCCTGGGGCTGGGCGGCGGGGTAGACGTGGTCCACCGGCAGCGTGACCGCGGGAATGGAAGAGGCCTGGGCTGCCTCGACCTTCGGCTTCGCGGTCCTCGACTTCGAGAAGGAAACGAGGCCCAGCGCCAGGAGGCCGACCACGGTGAGAAGCGTCCCTGTCGGGAACCTCCGACCCTCCGGAGCGCGGAACGCCACCGGCGGCGTCTCGTCGCCGTGCGCGTAGATGAACTCGGCCACCACGCGTTCCGGATCGAGACCGACGTGGCGCGCGTATTGCCGGACGAACGTGCGCCGAAAGAGACCGCCAGGCAAGACGTCGACGCGGTCCTGCTCGAGAGCCTGGAGGAAGCGGATGCTGATCTTCGTCTCGTCGGCAATCTCGCGGAGGCTGACACCGCGAAGCTCGCGTTCCCTACGAAGGTTCTCGCCGAAGGAAGCCATTTCGTCTCGATGAAGTAAGGTCGGGGCTCACCACTCTCGGGAAATCGGAAGATAGCGAAGCGGTCCGGATTCTACTTGGCGCCGCAACGGGCTGTCAAATTCTATGTCGCTGAGCGCCGGGACCTTCGGTCGACCTCCGGCTCCGCCGCCATTCGAAGGGCGGCCGCCTGGACGACGGGCTTCAACCCGCCCGCTTCGGAGACGCGAATGAGATCCCTCTTGACCAGGGAGCTGATCTGGGCGAGGGCCAGCGCCAGGGGCGTTCGGGGCTGGAGCACGAGGCCGAGGCGCACGCCGTAGCGCCCCCCCCATCGCGAGGAGGCCCCGACGCTCTCGAGAAGAAGCGGACGCACCTCGGCCGAGCGGATCTGGGTGAGGAGGTCCTCCTCGCGCAGACGCGGGTTGTCGAGACAGGCGCTCACCACCTTGGGGTCGAGGTCGGCGAGGAGCAGCGGTAGAACCGGCGGCGTCGCGAGGCGCCCCAGGCTGATCCGCTCCCCCAGGCGCATCTCCGGAACCATGTCCTTCAGCAGGCCCTCGGCGCGGCCCCGGATCGCGGACTGGATCCAGGGGCTCGCGGCGGCCACGGCCAGATCGTGCCAGAACAGGTACGGGAGGAGCTTGAGCCCCAGGACGCGAGGCGTGCGGGCATTGCGGACGACGGCGCCCAGGACCAGGGGATGGTCCGACCAGGGCGGGATGGTCCCGACGTGCTCGAGAAAGCGGATGGGCACGGCGCGACGGAGGAGGGACACCAGCATCGCCTCGTCGGGCGCCCAGCGTTCCAGGAGCCCCCGGATCTGCGGCGTGCTCTCGCCGGCCTTGAGCACCTCGGCGAAGAACGCGTCGACGTTGGTGTGGGGAGGGACCGGGGGCCTCATCGGCGTTCCGCCCGAGCGTCACTCGCGGAGCTTGAGCTGGATGTAGACCTTCTGGTTGGCCCAGGCGCGGAACGAGCGCACCTTTTCCTCCCTGAATCCGGGAAGGGTCACGCGCGCGGCGTAGTGGGCGTTGGGAGGCACCGCGAACTGGGCGTAACCCTCGTCGTCGGTGCGTGACCGGTACGTCTCGGGGCGTGGCGCCAGGGTCGCCACGGTGACGGTGGCTTCGCGAAGAGGGAGCCAAAGGTCGTCGACGACCTGCACCACGATGTTGACGCCCTGCTCCAACTGCTCCGGCTTGTCGTCGGCAAGGGCGCCCGCGCCGGTACACAGGGTCAGCGCCAGGGCGAACGCTCCCCACCGGAGGCCGACGCCGCTCTCGTGAGACTCGCGATTCGAGTGGTTCATCTCTTGTCTTCCTTGCTCGCCGCCAATGCTACACCCGTGTGATCGAGCCGCGGATCAGAGGCCGAAGTAGCTGCGGATGCGATCGAGGATGTGCTCCTTCATGGCGACCTTGGAGGTTCCGGGCTCGAAGCGCGCCGTGATGTCCCCCTCGGCCTGGGACAGGGCCTGGCGGCGCTCCGCCAGGATCGTGGAGATCTCGACGGCGATGGCCGGGTTTGCGACGAGGATTTCGTGAAACGCCCCTTTGTCGATGGTGAAGAGGTCGACGTCGGTCGCCGCCATCACGGTCGCGGCGCGGCGCTCGCCGGTGAGAAGGGCCATCTCGCCGAAGAACTGCCCCTCCATGAGCCTCGCGAGATCCCTCCTCGCGCCGCCGAAGTCCTTCTGGACCTGAACCTCCCCCCGGTCCACGACGAAGAAGCTGTCGCCGTCGTCCCCTTCCCGGATGATGGGCTCGCCTGCGGCGTAGTGAAGATGCCGAAAGCGCTGGGCGGCCGATCGGAGCTCGTCCTCGGTCAGGGGGCGGAAGAGGTCGATCCCCCGGAGCGCCCGTTCGAGGCGGCTCGCAGGGGCGTCGCGGGACGCCATGGGAGGCTCCGCCTGGTGGAGGTAGACGTTTCGAACGGGAAAGGGAATCTCGATGCCGTGGCGCCGGAAGTGATACCAGACGAGGCGGTAGATCTCCCCTTCGACGCGCCGATAGTCGTCGTAGGCGCTCACGTAGTAGCGGACTTCGTACTGGATGGCGAAATCGTGGTATCCGACGAGGCGAAGGGCCGGGGCGGGGTCGCACGGCAAGCCCGGAACCTGGTCGAGGATTCCCGAGAGGACCGACAGGACCTTGTTGGGCGGCGTCTGGAAGCTGACGCCGATCTGGAGAACGCGGGAGTGGGGAGCCTTGGGGAGGCTGTAGTTGAGGATCGGCCGGCGGGAGACCTCGTTGTTGGGGATCGTGAGGGTGTCCCCGTACCAGGTCCGGAGGCGCGTGGCCCTCCAGGAGACCTGCTCGACCTTCCCCTCGAGGTCGCCCACCTTGACCCAGTCCCCGACGCGGAAGGGAGACTCCGTGTGGAGTGCTATCCCGGTGAAGAGGTTGCCGAGGGTGTCCTGGAGCGCCAGACCGACGACTGCCCCCACGACCGCCGAGGTGGCCAGGAAAGGCGTGAGCTCCAACCCGAACCAGGTCTTGGCGATGAGGCCGATGCCCACGCCGTAAAGAAGCACCGAGATGACGCTGTCGAGCAGCGCCGGCGGATCCTCCCCCCGGCTGCGACGAAAGAGGGCCTGGAGGAGGATGACGCTTCCGCGAACCACCAGGACGAGGGCCGGCACGAGGAACACCAGGGAGAGGACACCGTCTCCCAGTGGACCGCCCCCGAAGACCGAAAGGCCGACGACCGCGGCGGCCGTGGTCGCAAACGGCAACACGATCGGTCCGAGACCCGGGCGTACCCGGGCGAGGCGGGCCAATCCGAGGATCGCCGCCAGGGCCGCGGGCCCAATGATCCACGGAGACTCTCCCAGGCTCCTCACCGGAGCGCCTTGCGAAACGCATCCACGGCCCGCTCGGGCGCGTCGAGAAAGGGCCGAATCGCCAGAAGGCCCGCGGCCCCGGCTTCCGCGACGCTCTTGGCATTGCCCGGCTCGATCCCGCCGATGGCATGGACGGGGATGCGAACGCTCGCAACGGCGCGAGCGAGACCCTCCAGACCGACGGCTCGCTCCTCCTTGCCCGGCGTCGCCCAGATGGGACCGAACACCACGAAGTCCGCCCCCTCGGCCTCGGCCCTCGTCACGCCCTCCGGAGAGTGCCGCGAGGCGCCGACCAGGAGGTCGGGAAAAGAGCGCTTCACGGAGCCGACGGGGAGACCGTCCTCTGGAAGCTGCACGCCTTGCGCGCCCGCGACGACGGCCACGTCGGGACGCCCGTTCACCAGCACGCGCGTGGCGGTTCCCGCGGCAGCGGCGACGACTGCGGCGACGAGCGCGCGCAGCGCGGCTCCTTCCAGGTCCTTCTCGCGGACCTGGATGAGGTCGACGCCGGCGCGCGCCGCGGCGGCCGCTCGCCCGGGAACTCCGGGCGAGCCGGAGCGGCGGCGGTCGGTCACGAGAGACAGGACGACCTCAGAGGCGGCCACGAGGTCCCGCCAGGTACTGGTGCGCCTCCTGGAACGCGAGGACGAGGTTCGAGAGGCCGAGGCCGGTGACGGCGCCGCGCGTGAACACGTGGAGGACCACCGAGCGGAGAATGGAATTGGGGTGAAGCAGGTAGTTCGTCTCCCAGAGGTTTGTCCACGGAGCGATCGCCAGCACCACACCCACGAGGAAGGCGCTCAGGACCGAGAGGAAGGTAGGCACGGGACTCGACGCCTGGTCGGCCAGAAGAGCCCTAGCCCCGCGCGGCCTTCAGGTCGCGGAGCTTGGCTGCGACGTCGCGAAAGCCCGCGTTCTCGCCGTGGACCTCGGCGAACAGCTCGAGGGCCGTGTCGGCCTCCCCCGCGGCCTCGTGGGCCATCGCAAGGTCGTAGCGGAGGCCCTGGTACTCTTCGGGGCTGCGCCCCGCGGCCTTCAACCCCTTCTCGAACCACTTCACCGCGAGCTTGGGCATCCCCTTCTCCATGAAACAGATGCCCAGCATGCTGCTGCATTCGAGGATGCGGTTCTCGTCCTTCGCGGCGAGCTGGAACTCGCCGATCGCCTCGTCCACCAGTCCCATCTCCTTGTACGCGATGCCGAGGTTGTATCGGGTGTCGTAGTCCTCCTTGCCGAGCTGCTTGTCGACGCCCTTCTTGAACTCCTTGAAGATGTCCGCGAGCCCCGCGTCCCCGAGGTCGGTCTCGTTGGTCTCCGCCGGACCTTCCTCGACGGCGGATTGCGCCCCGAAGAGCTCGCCGAGCTCGGCCCCGAGGTCGATGCCACCGAGGGCCTCGCCGGGAGACGGTTCGAGAAGGGCGCCCTGGGCCTCGGACGCGAAGGCGGGCGCCTCCGGCTCCTCGGCAAAGGCGCGCGGCGGCTCCGGCTCGGGACCGGACGGGCCGAGGTCGAAGAGAGGCTCTTCCTCGGAAGGGGCCGGAGCCTTGGTCGGCGGCGCGGGGACCTTGGCGGGGGCCGCCGCTTTTGGCGCCGCCCGGGGGGCCTCGATCTCGGGAACCGCGTCCTCCAGGTCGATGCCGAGCTCCGCGACCTTCGCCGCGATGGCCGCGTGACCGGGGTAGCGCGACGAGATCTCGCGGAGGGCCTCCTTCGCATCGTCCACGAACCCGAGGGAGACGTAGGAGTCCACCTCGTCCAGGACCCTCTGAAGGTCCCCGGGCAAGCGGGACGCCTCGGCCATGACCGGCTCGCGGGCCTTGGGCTTCGCCCGAACGGGCTCGGGAACCGGCGACGGCGCAGGGGGCGGCTCCGGCTCCTCGAGCGAGATCTCCTCCTCGTCGGGCGCGACGCGGATCTCCGCCTCCGGTTCCGGTGCGAGGGCGGCGGGCTCTTCTTCGAGGACGGGCTCCGCTTCCTCGACGAACCTCTGGGGAAGGTCGTCCCCGGCCTCTTCCTCGAAGTCCAGGGAAGGGAGGTCGGCGGCGGGCTCCTCGGCCTCGGGGGGCTCGATCCCGCTCTCCTCCAGGTCCAGGGAGACCGGGATGTCCACTTCGGCCTCGGCATCCACCGCCGGGGCAGCCACCGGCTCCGGCCCAGCCGGCGGCTTGGCCGCGACGGGAGCGGGGGCCTTGGTGGCAGGCTTGGCCGGGACCGCGCCCGGTACGAACACGCGGGCCTCTTCCTCGAAGGCCTCGGCGCCGGCGGAGTCGCCCTTCAGCCGGTGGATCTCCGCGAGAGCGAGGCATTGCTCCGCGGCCTTCGCGGGAAGACCCTTCTCCTTGAAGACGTCCCGAAGCTCGACCCTCGCGTCGACATGGTCGGGGAAGCGGGCCACGATCGACTCGAACTGGTCCGCGGCCTTGTCGACGAGACCGTACTTGCGGAAGACGCGCCCCTCGGCGAGGTGCTCGTCGATGAACTCCTTGTCTTCCTCCCCCAGGGGGCCCGAGATCGCGATCGCGGCGACCGCAGGCGCGGGCCTGGCTTTCGCCGGGGCCGCCGCAGGGGCAGGGGCCCTGGACGGGGTTTCGGCCGCCACGTCCTCCTCTTCGAAGCCGAGGAACGCCGGGGACTCGCTCGAGGAGGGAATCTCGAACTCCTCGTCGATGTCCTGGGTCAGGTCGGGCTGGGGAGCCGGGGCCTTGGCCTTCGCGGGCGCAGCGCCGCGCGGCGCGGGCGCCTCGGCGCCCTGCTGCTGCTTCGCGCGGACGAACTCCAGCTTCGTCCGGTGCTGGGCGTTCTGCGGCTCCGCCTCGACGAGGATCGCTGAGCACGTCGGCGGCCTGGTCGTACTGGCCCTGGCTGATGTACGCCTCGGTGAGCTGGGAGTAGGTCTGGGACACCAGCGATGTCCTTGCGCAGGACGCGATAGACCTCCACGAGCTTCGAGAGGCTCTTCACGTGGGAGGCGTTCTTCTGGGTGATGAGCTGCAGAAGCGCGGCGGCCTTGTCCCCTTCCTTGCGCTCGAGGAGCTTCTCGACCACGGGAAGGAACTGGTCGAAGGCCTCGTCGAACTGTCCCTGGACCAGGTAGACCCGACCCATCTGGATCCGGCTCTCGCTGTCCTCCGGATCGATCTCGAGGAGCCGCTTGAAGATCGCCTCGGCCTCTTCGATCTTCTTGGAGCCCACGTAGGCCTCGCCCAGGCGGAAGAGCATCTGGGTGTCCTGGGGCGACTGCCGCACGACGTCCTCCAGGTACTGGGCGGCCTTCTCGAAGTTCTTCTGGACGAGGTGGATCCGCGCCATCTCGCCGCGGAGCCGGGTGCTCTTCGCGTCGATCTTCAGGCCCTTCTCGAGGACCTGCAGCGCCTCGTTCAGGTGCCCCTTCTTGGTCAGCTCGTCGGCGATCCCGACGTGGACCTCGATGGCCTTGGCCGTGTTGCCGTCTCGCAGGTAGAGGTCGGCGAGCTTGCTCTGGATCTTCAGGTCGGACGGGTCGATGTCCGCCATCTTGCGGAGCACGTCGCCCGCTTCACGGGCCCGTCCGCGCTTGATGTACTCGTCGACGACGATCTGGTACTGGCTCTTGGCCTCCATCATGAGGCCCTGCTTGGCGTAGAGGTCGGCCAGGTTCAGGTAGGGCTCGAGAGCGGTGGCGTCGAGGCGGTTGATCTTCTTCCAGAGGGCGATGGCCTTCAGGAGGAAGCCGTCCTTCGCGTAGAAGTCCGCGACCTTGGCGTACTCCTCGCCCGCCTCCCGCGTGCGGTTCAGCTTGGCGTAGAGGTCCCCGATCTTGTTGATCGTGTTCCAGTCGCGCGGGTTGTCGTCGGTGATCTGCCGATAGAGGCCGATGGCCTTGTCGAGCTTCCCCTCCTTCTCGAGCTTCTCGGCGTCCTGCTTCACCTTGACGGGGTTGATCTTGGCCACGCTATCTCCCGACGCCTAGAATAGCCACGCCTGCGTCCCCTGGAAAGACCTGCGGTGGATCTCGCTCGGGCCGAGGCGGTGAAGCGCGTCGCGATGCAGCTGGCTGCCGTAGCCCATGTTCCTCGACAGGCCGTAGCCGGGGCACTTCTCGTCCCATTCCCGCATGACCGAGTCGCGCGCGACCTTGGCCACGATCGAGGCCGCGGCGATCGAGACCGAGAGGGCGTCCCCCTTCACGATCGCCCGCTGCGGCACCTCGATGCCCGTGGCCGGCAAGCCGTCGACGAGAACCAGACCGGGGCGAACCGAGAGGCCGTCCAGGGCACGACGCATCGCGAGGTGCGTCGCGCGAAGGACGTTGTAGCGGTCGATCTCCGCGGGCTCGGCGACGCCCAGGGCCCACGCGACCGCCTCGGAGCGAACGCGCTCGGAGCACGCCTCCCGCTGGCGTCGCGTGAGTCGCTTGGAATCGTCGAGTCCCGCGCTGTCGAAACCGCGACCCAGGACGACGGCACAGGCAAAGACCGGCCCGCAGAGGGCCCCGCGGCCCACCTCGTCGACGCCTGCAACGACGGCATGCCCCTCCGCCAGCGCCTCGTCCTCGAAGCGCCACGTGCACTGAAGCTCCCGCCCCTGGTGCACGAGGGGCCGCCGCCCCCGACCGATCCTCCGCGTGACCGTCGCCATGGGCCTCCCGGGTGACGAATCTAGACTGCGGTGCGCTTCTCCTTCATGCGGCCCGCCTTGCCCTTCCTCTCGCGCAGGTAGTACAGCTTGGCGCGGCGCACCCGCGCGTGCTTCGTGACCTCGATCTTCTCGATGGTCCGGGCGTGGAGCGGGAAGATCCGCTCGACGCCCTGGCCGAAGGAGATCTTGCGCACGGTCATGGTCGCACGGGCACCCGAGCCCCGGAGGCCGATGAGGATCCCCTCGAAGACCTGGACGCGCTCGCGCTCGGTCTCCTTGGGCTTCCCCTTGATCTCCTCCTTGACGCTCGTCTCCTTGACCCGGACGTGGACGCGGACGGTGTCCCCGGGGTTGAGGGGGGGCAGCCCCGTCTTCAGGTCCCCGGCCTCGATGCTGTCGATCGGATTCATGGCTCTCTCTTCCTATCTCTTGGCTAGTGCGGCTTCGGGTTGGATGCTGTTCTCCTCGTCGGCGATCTCCCTCAGGATCCTCTCGTCGGCAGGGGACGAGAGGGGCTCGCGAGACGAGGTCCGGGCGCCTCCGGCGCGTCGCGCGGAGCGCCTCCTTGCGGCGCCAGCGGGCGACCTTGCCGTGGTCTCCGGAGAGCAGCTCCTCCGGGACGGCGCGACCGCGGACGACCGCCGGTCTCGTGTAGTGGGGGCAGTCGAGCACGCCGTCGGCGAAGGAATCGGCCAGCGCCGAGCCCTCGTCACCGAGGGCACCCGGTAGCAGGCGGACGGCGGCTTCGGTCACCGCCAGCGCCGCCACCTCCCCCCCGGTCAGGACGAAGTCGCCCAGGCTCAGCTCCTCGGTCGCCGCGCCCTCGACGACGCGCTCGTCGATTCCCTCGTAACGGCCGCAGAGCAGCACGAGCCGATCGAGGGCGGCGTACCGGGCTGCGACCGACTGGTCGAAGGCCCGGCCCCGCGGCGACAGCAGGACGACGGCGTCGCGCGGACCGGGCCCCGAAGGGAACAGGGACTCCACGGCCCGGAAGAAGGGCTCCGCCTTCATCACCATGCCGGGGCCGCCCCCGAAGGGGGCATCGTCCACCGTCCGGTGACGGTCGTCGGTGAAATCGCGGAGGTCATGGACGGCAATCGAGGCGATACCGGCCTCCACGGCCCGGCCCACGATGCCGTCGGCCAGCGGCGCTGCCACCATCCGCGGGAAGATCGTCACGACGTCAACCCTCAACATCGACGAGCTCCGGGCGGCGCGCCACGATCCGGCCGCGGGGGACGTCCACCCGGCGGATGAAGTCCTCCGCCAGGGGAACGAGCACCTCGCCCGAGTCTCCCCGAACGACGAGGACCGAGGCGCTCCCTCCCGTCTCCAGTATCTCCGTCGCCTTGCCCATGAGGCGCCCCGACGGATCCTCCACCTCGAGCCCGAGGAGCTGGTGGTGGTAGTAGGAGCCCGCCGGGAGCGCGTCCAGGGCGTCCTCGCCTATGCGGATCTCGAGGCCCCGAAAGGCCTCGGCGGCATCGATGCTGTCGACCCCGTCGATCTTCAGGACGTAGCGTCCCTTGTGGGGCCAGCAGGCGGTCACGGTGATCTCGCGGGCCGCGCCGCCGGCACCGGCCACGTACGCGCGACGAAGGGTCGGGAAGCGCTCCGGCCGGTCGCTCAGGGGCGCGGTCAGGACTTCCCCCTTGCGCCCCTGGGGCTTCACCACCCGCCCGATCGTCACCATGTCGTCGAAGGGTTGCATCGCGTTGCCGTCAGTCCACGATCTCCACGTCGCAGTTCGTGCCGCGCCGGCGCGCCACGGCGTCGAGCACCGTGCGCAGGGCGTCGGCCGTCCGTCCTCGCTTCCCGATGACGAAGCCCCGGTCCTCCGGGCGCCACGGACAGCTCGAGGAAGAACCCGTCCCCTTCGTCCCACTGGGCGACGGAGACATGGTCGGGCTCGTCCACGAGCTCGCGCGCGAGCGTCTCGAGAAGCTCCTTCACGCCGTGGCCTGGGCGTCCTTCCTCTTGAGCAGGCTGCGAACCGTCTCGGAGGGCTTGGCGCCCTTGGAGATCCAGTACTTCGCCCTGTCGGCGTCGATCTTCACGACCGCCGGGTTCTTGCGCGGATCGTAGTGGCCGAGGGTCTCGACGAAGCGCCCGTCGCGCCACGCCTTCGAGTCGGCCACCACCACGCGGTAGTACGGCCTCTTGGTGGTCCCGGTCCTTCTCAGTCTGATGGACAGCATGCGTTCCTTTCTACTCTAGCGAAACTGGGGCATCCGGGCGGCGAGGCGCTTCATCGCCTTGCCTCCGCCGCCCCCAAGGGTCTTCATCATCTTCCGCGCCTGGACGAACTGCTTGAGGAGGCGGTTCACGTCCTCCACCGACGTCCCGCTCCCGCGGGCGATGCGCTTCCTCCGGCTGCCGTTGAGGACGGAGGGGTCCCGCCGCTCGCCGGGCGTCATCGAATCGATGATCGCCGCCGAGCGGCGCATGTCGCGCTCCCCGGCGTCCACGTCGACGCCCTTCAGGGAGCCCACGCCCGGCAGCATCGAGAGCACCTGGTCGAGGGGACCCATCTTCCGGAGCTGGGTCATCTGCTCGCGGAAGTCCGCCAGGGTGAACTCGCTGCGGCGGAGGCGCTGGACCATCTCCTCGGCCTTCTCGTGGTCGACCGACGCTTCCACGCGCTCGATCAGGGACAGCACGTCCCCCATGCCGAGGATCCGGGACACCATCCGCTCGGGCTCGAAGGGCTCGAACTCGTCTATCCGCTCTCCGACGCCGGCGAACTTGACGGGGCAGCCCGCCACCGCCGCGGCCGAGAGGGCCGCGCCGCCGCGGGCGTCGCCGTCGAGCTTGGTCAGGACGATCCCCGTGATGCCGATGCGGCGGGCGAACTCCTCGGCGCTCTTCACTGCGTCCTGGCCCGTCATCGCGTCGGCCACGTAGAGGATCTCGCTGGGCGACGCGAGGGCCTTCAGCTCCTCCAGCTCGGCCATGAGCGCATCGTCGATGTGGAGGCGGCCCGCCGTGTCGACGAGGACGAAGTCGTGGCCGATGGAGCGCGCCTCGGCGAGGGCCGACCGCAGGAGCGCCGCGGGCTCGAGGGCGCCCTCGGGGTGATGGACCGCTGAGGCCGTTCTTCTCTCCGAGCGAGCGAAGCTGTTCTCGTGCCGCGGGCCTGTAGACGTCGGTCGAGACGAGAAGCGGGTGGTGCCCGCCGTGGCTGAGCCACCGGGCCAGCTTCGCGGTCGTGGTGGTCTTGCCGGACCCCTGAAGCCCGGTCATGAGCACGACGGACGGAGGGCGGGGCGACGTCGCGATGGGCTTCGCCGACGCGCCTCCGAGGAGGGCGATCATCTCGTCGCGGACCACCCGAAGGACAGCCTGGTCGGGCGTCAGGCTCTTGAGGATCTCCTGGCCCACGGCGCGCGCGCGCACGGCCTCGAGGAAGGACTTGGCCACCCGGAAGTGGACGTCCGCTTCGAGGAGGGCGAGCCTCACCTCGCGGAGGGCGGCATCGATATGGGCTTCCGAGAGCATGCCCTGCCCTCGGAGGGACTTGAGGATCCCTTGCAGCCGTCCGCTGAGTGATTCGAACACGAGAGCCTGAACCTCGCGCGCGCAGGCGCACGTTCCCACCGCGGCACCGGGGGGAATGGCCCACGCGGGCTAAACCAAAATAACGGTTGATTTTAGGCTATGGCGACCCGGCTTGTCAAAACCTAAAGCTCGATTCCACCACGGGTTACGGCGTCTCGCGGTCAGAACGTGCGGGAGATCGCGAAGAGCGTGGCCATCTTCTGGTTGGTCTCGCGGAGCCGCACCGCCAATGTCCGGCAGAAGGCCCACAGGAACTTCGACGCCATCTCCGGGCGCTCACGCATCAGGGCCTCCACCTCGGCGTGGGGAATCGAGAGGACCTCGCAGTCGGTATGGGCCAGGGCATGTGCCGAGGAGGGGGACCCGTCGAAGAACTCGATCTCCCCGAAGAAGTCCCCGGGCTGGAGGATCGTCAGGGCCTCTTCGCCGACGCCGGGCACCACCTTGCTGATCCGCACCTGGCCCTCGTGGATGACGTTCAGCTGTCCCCCGGGCGAGCCCTCGGTCAGGATCACCGCGCCCTGCGTGAAGCGCTTGACGAGACCCACCATCAGGACCTGCGCGAGCTCGTCGTCCTCGAGCTCGCGGAAGAGAGGGACGGTCCTCAGGAACTCCTGAATCACGTGGAGGTTACACGCTCCGAAGCAGGTGCCCCAGCTTCTCCTTCTTGGCCTTCAGATAGGGCCGGCTCGCGTCGGACGCCGGGATCTCCAGCGGAAGGCGCTCGACGATCGCGAGGCCGTATCCCCCGAGCCCCACGAACTTGCGCGGGTTGTTCGTGAGGAGCCGGATCTCCCTGAGGCCGAGCTCCACGAGGATCTGGGCCCCGATGCCGTAGTCCCTCTGGTCGGCCTTGAAGCCCAGGGCCTCGTTGGCCTCCACCGTGTCCTTCCCCTGGTCCTGGAGCTGGTACGCCATGATCTTGTGGGCCAGGCCGATCCCGCGCCCCTCCTGCCGCAGATAGAGGAGCACGCCGCGCCCTTCGCGCCCGATCATCTGGAGCGCGCGGTCCAGCTGCTCTCCGCAGTCGCACCGGGAGGAGCCGAAGATGTCCCCGGTCAGGCACTGGGAGTGGACGCGCACGAGGACCGGCCCTTCGGAGGTGATGTCGCCCAGGGTGAGGGCCACGTGGTGCTCGCCGTCGATGAGGCTCTCGTAGGCATGGATCCGGAAGGGGCCGTAGCCCGTCGGCAGGTTCGCCTCGGCCATCTTGCGGACGAGCCTCTCGTGGCTCATCCGGTAGCGGATGAGGTCCTTCACGGTGACCATCTTCAGGGCGTGGGCCGCGCAGTAGGCCTCGAGGGACGGGACCCGAGCCATCGTCCCGTCCTCGTCCATGATCTCGCAGATGACGCCGGCGGGATAGAGGCCGGCGAGACGGGCCAGGTCCACGGCCGCCTCGGTCTGTCCCGAGCGCTGCAGCACGCCGCCGGGGACCGCCCGAAGCGGAAACATGTGTCCGGGGCGGGCGAGATCGGTCGGCCGGGTCGCGGGGTCGATGGCCGCGAGGACCGTGCGGGCGCGATCCGCCGCCGAGATTCCCGTCGTCGTGCCCAGCTTGGCTTCGATGGGCACGCAGAACGCCGTGCCGAACCGGGCGCTGTTCTGCTCGTCGCGGACCATCAGGGGGATGCGGAGCTCGTCGAGACGCTCGCCGGTCATCGGAAGGCAGATGAGGCCGCGGCCGTGGCGCGCCATGAAGTTGATGACGTCGGGGGTGACCTTCTCGGCCGCGATGGTGAGGTCTCCCTCGTTCTCGCGGTCCTCGTCGTCGACGACGACGACCATCTTGCCGGCGCGGATGTCCTCGATGGCCTCAGGAATGGTGCTGAATGGCAAGGAGCCTCTCCACGTACTTGGCGATCACGTCGACCTCGATGTTGACGGGATCGCCGGGCCGAGCCGCGCCCAAGTTCGTCTGTTCGAGTGTATACGGGATGAGAGCCACTGTGAAGGCTCCGGGGACGAGCCGCGCCACCGTGAGCGAGATGCCGTCCACGGCGACCGAGCCCTTGGCGACGAGGTAGCGCTCGAGGGACGCGTCCACGCCGACGACCAGCTCCGCCGTGTCTCCGCGGCGGGCCAGCTCACGGACCTGTCCGACGCCGTCGACGTGCCCCTGGACGATGTGGCCGTCGAAGCGACCGTCGGCCCGCATGGGACGCTCCAGGTTGACGACCACGCCCGGCCGCAGCCGATCGCCGAAGGCGGTGCGCCGGAGGGTCTCGTCGGTCAGCTCGCAGGAGAACGAATCACCCGAGATCTGGACCGCCGTGAGGCAGCACCCGTTGACCGCGATGGATCCGCCCATGGGCAGTTCAGGGGCGAGGCGATCACACGCGACCTGCACGACGAGGACCTCGCCGCGGCTTTCCGCCGAGCGAACCGTTCCCTTCGCCTCGATGATCCCGGTGAACACTATCGATCAGGGTACCAGACCTCGTGGGTTGCGAGCACGGGCCCGGAGCGCAGCCGGACGGCGTCTCCGATCCGGAGAGGGTCGGGACCGCCGAAGGCCGGGAGGCTTCCCCTTCCGCCCAGGAGAACCGGCGCGCGGAAGAGCGCGACCTCGTCGAAGAGCTCCTCGCGGAGGAAGGAGCCCAGGACCTCGGAGCCCCCCTCGACCATCAGGCTCCAGAGGCCCCGCTCCCGGAGCGCCTGGAGCGCCCACGGGAGCGCCACGCGCCCGCGGGCACCCGGCGCGTTCAGGACGGTCACCCCCCGCGCTTCCAGGCGGGCCTGCCTCGGCCGCCGCTCCTTCTGCGTCACGACCCAGACTGGAGAGAGCGGCGCCGAGGCGACGATGCGGCTCTCGAGAGGAAGGCGCAGGGTCGAGTCCAGGACGATCCGGTGAAAGGGCCGGCGGACGCGCGGCTCCGGCAGGAGCATCGGGTCGTCGGCCAGGATCGTCCCGATGCCGACGAGAACGCCGTCGTGGAGCCTGCGCAGCCGCCGGGCCTCCTTCCGCTGGACCGGGCTCGTGATCCATTGCGATTCGCCCCGCGCCGTGGCGATGCGGCCGTCGAGGGTGGTGGCGGCCTTGAGAAGCACGAAGGGGCGCCACATCCGCGCGGCCCGGACGAAACGCTCGTTCGAGGCGGCGAGCCTCGGCCTCGAGGACACCCACGGTCACGCTCACGCCGGCCCGGCGCAACTGCGCCAGTCCGCGGCCGCTGACGCGCGGGTTCGGGTCGCGGAACGCCGTCACGACCCGCCTCACGCCGGCGCTGGCGATGCGCGGGGCGCAGGGGGGCGTCCGCCCCTGGTGGGAGCACGGCTCCAGGTTCACGTAGAGGGTCGCCCCGCGGGCCGCCTCACCGGCCCTCCGAAGCGCCAGGACCTCGGCGTGCGGTCCGCCGGCGCGGCGATGGTACCCCTCGCCCACGACGTCGCCGTTGCGAACGACCACGCAGCCGACGACAGGGTTCGGGTTGGTCTCGCCCATCCCCCGCGCCGCGAGATCCAGCGCCCGGCGCATCCACCGAACGTCGTCGTCCGCCATGGCCCAGATTAACCACAAAGACACCGGCGACACAAAGCCCTCGCACTCAAGGCGACGGGGCAGGGTCAGTCGCGCCCGACGAGGCTCTCGGCGAAGGCGGCGGCGTCGAACGCCAGCAGGTCCTCGGCCGACTCGCCGACGCCGACGTAGCGGATGGGTACGCCGAGCGCCCGAACCACCGCCACGGCCACGCCCCCCTTGGCCGTGCCGTCGAGCTTCGTCAGGACCAGGCCGGTGACGCCCGCGGCCTTGGCGAATTCGCGTCCCTGCGCCAGACCGTTCGAGCCGACGGTCGCGTCGAGGACCAGGAGCGTCTCGTGGGGTGCCCCCGGAACCTCCCGGCCGGCCACGCGCACCATCTTCGCCAGCTCCGTCATCAGGTTCCCCTTGGTGTGAAGCCGGCCGGCCGTGTCGACCAGGACGGCGTCGAGCCCACGCGAGCGAGCGGCTCTCAGGCCGTCGGTGAGCACCGCCGACGGATCCGTTCCCTCCGGCCCGCGAAGGAAGGTCGCGCCCGTGCGCCCGGCCCAGATCTCGAGCTGCTCGGCAGCCGCGGCGCGGAACGTGTCGGCGGCGACGAGCAGCACCGATCGTCCTTCGGCCTTCCAGGCACTGGCCATCTTGCCGATGGTCGTCGTCTTGCCGACGCCATTGACGCCGACGACGAAGACGACCCACGGACGGTTGGTGAAACCGACCGTCGCCGGCAGGTCGAGCTGTCGCCGCAGTTCCTCCCGGAGGATCCCACGCATTGCGGATGCGCCCCCGCCGGCGATCTCCCCGCTGCGGGCCCGGAGGATCTCCATGGCCTCGTGGACGGCGGGCAGACCGAGATCCGCGGCGAGGAGCGCCTCTTCGAGGGCGCCCAGGTCTGCCGGGCCCAGGGGGCGGCGGCCGCGAACGAGGTCCTCGACGGGCATCTCGAGAACCGCACGGGTTCGGGATAGCCCGGTCTTCAGGCGGTCAAGAAGGCTCACAGGGCCGCGTTCAGGCGCTCCTCGGCTTCGGCGGAGCGGTAGAGCGCCTGCCCGACGTTGGCCGACAGGGCCAACGCCAGCACGAGGTAGTAGCCGTCGCGCAGCGGCCGCGAGATGACGTAGCCGTCGGTGTAGCGGCAGACGATGTGGCGAACGTCGCCGGTTTCGTACCGGTCCTTGACGTCCCTCGCGCGAGCCAGCGCTATGCCCTGGTAGGCCCCGATGAGGCGAAGGCGCTCGTGGCGCTCTCCCGACTCGACGACGAGCTCACCGTTGGCGTCGAGGAGGAGGGCCCCCTGGGCGCCATCCACGGAACGGACGAGGGTGTCGAGGAGCCTCTGGTAGGGCATGACGCGGCCGGAGGGTCCGACCCTACTTGGGGAACTTCTTCAGGAGCTCCGTGGCGCGACGCCCGGCACCCGACGGATCCTTCCCGGCCACGAGCTCCAGGCGGGCGCGGGCCTCACCGAAGCGCCCCGCCCGGTAGTACCCGTCGCCGAGAGCGAGAGCGATGTCCCAATCTTCGGGAAGGGCCTTGGCACCGGCCTCGAGCTGCACGATGGCCTCGTCGAGCTTCCCCATCGCCACGAGGGCGTCGGCAAGGCCGAGGTACGCCACCGAGTGCCTCTTGTTCTTCCCGACGGCCGTTTGGAACCAGCTGACGGCCTGCGGGTAGTTCTTCTCCTCGAGAAGGGCCTGGCCCATGTTGCTCGCCGGGAATTCGGGGCTGGGGTTCGTGGGATCGTTGAACGCCGTCAGGAACTCCTTCTTTCCTTCCTCTCGTTTCCCGGACCTTACGAGGAAGGTGCCGAGGTCGTTGCGGGCATCGGCGTAGTAGGGGTTGAGCTCGATGGCGGTCCGCGCGGCGATCACGGCCTGGTCGAGGTTCCTCTGGCGGCAGGCCTGGTCCTTCGGCGCGCACCGGTCGGCGGCCTGGGCGTGGGCCACACCGAGCCCCTTGAAGAAGTACGGGTTCTTCGGGTCCAGCCTCACGGCCTCCTTGAACTCCTCGAGAGCCATGTCGAGGCGACCGGCCCGCAGGTGCTCGAGGCCGTTGTTGAAGCGGGCCTCGCCGTCGACCGGGGGCGCCGTGGGCTTCTGGTCTCCTTGGGCGAAACCCGCCGCGAGGACGGCGGCGAGAGCGGCGATCGCGCCGCGGCCAAGGATCGAGGTCCGCAGGATCATGGGGTCTCCCTCACTGGGCTGCCGCGGCCGGCTGGCGCGCGACGACGGCGGCGCGCCGCGCCTTGGCCGTCGTCAGGTCCCCCGCCGCGTGGGCGCGGACGAACGCCTCCACGCACTTCGAGTCGAACTTCTTGCCCGCCAGGAAGCGCAGGCGTGCCAGCGCGGCCTCGTAGGTCATGGCCTTCGAGTATGGCCTGTCGGTCGTCATGGCGTCGAAGGCGTCGGCCACGCTCACGATGCGGCCCAGGAGGGGGATCTGATCCCCCTTCAGCCCGTCGGGGTATCCGCTCCCGTCCACGTTCTCGTGATGCATGAGGCCCGCACCCGCCATCTGCTTCAGGATCGGCACGGCGTCCAGGATGTGGGCGCCCTTGGTGGGGTGCTGCTTCATCATCTCGTACTCGTCGTCGGTGAGGGCCGCGGCCTTGCGCAGGATCTTGTCCTCGATCCCGATCTTGCCCACGTCGTGGATGATCCCCGAGAGGTGGACCTTCTCGACCTCGTCGGCCGACATGCCGAGGTGGCGGGCCAGCACGGCCGAGTAGAAGGCCACGCGCTCCGAGTGGCCGCGGGTGTAGGGATCCTTCTCGTCGATGGCGTTCGCCAGCATCTTGATGGAGCCCATGAAGAGCTCCTTGTTGAGGGCCGCCTGCTTGCGGATCTCCTCGATGGACTTCTGGATCTCGGCCCCCATCTGGTTGAACGCCTCCCCGAGGACTCCCACCTCGCTCCGGCTCTTCACCGAGACGCGCGTGGCGTAGTCGCCTCCCGCGAGGCGCCGGGCCCCCGAGGCGAGCTCCTGGATCGGGCGGCTGATCTGTCCCGCGAAGAGGTATCCCAGGACGATCGCCAGGAACGCGACGAGCGCCACGAGGGTGACCGACCTCTTGAGCATGTCGGCGGCCTGGTAGTAGGCCTTCGCTTCGTCGACCTGGACGATGACGCCCCAGCCGGAGTCGTCGGGGACCCGGGTGTAGGTCCCGAGCATGTTGACGGTCCCGCCCTTCGACGGGATCGCGAACGGCACGGTTGCCGCCGCGCGCCCTCCGACCTCGAGGAACTGCCGGACGATCTCCAGCTTGGAGACGTCGGGATCCGAGAGGAGGCGCTTGGGGTCGGAATGGGCGATGAGGCGGCCCCGGCTGTTGACGATGTAGACCTCGACGAGCCCCTCGTCCCCCATCTGCTTCGTCATGTTCCAGAGGGGACCCAGGCTCGCCACGGCGACGACCACGCCCTGGACGCCCTGGCCACGGGGATTGATCGGCTCGGTCATGACGGTGACCGGCTCCTGTAGGGACGAGGAGACGACCGGCTCGCTGACCATGGGCTTCCCCTCGAGGGCGCGCAGGTATCCCTCCTGGAGAAGCTGCTCGATGGCGGGCTCGGGAAGCTGGGCCCCCGAGCGGGCCCCCGACCCGGCCGCGTCGATCACGCCGATGTAGTAGAGCTTGGAGTTCCCCCCCACGTATCGCTCGAGGGCCTTGGCCTCCCGGATGCGAGCGACCCGGGCGGGAAACTGGCCCGGCTCCGTGTCCACCTCGATGGTCCGGGCGATCGCGACGATCTGGGCCTGCAGGCTCTGGGAGTACACGGCCACCTGCTGCGACAGGCTCCGCGCCTTGTCGAGCTGCATGGCCTTCTGGTCGAGCTGGAGGATCTCCTTGCTCCGGGAGACCAGGGTGTAGGAGGTCCAGAGGAGGGGAACGACACCGACGACGAAGAGGAGGAGAAGGAGCGAAACGAGGATGGTGCCGCGCCGCCGGGCGCGGGGCCGGGAGGGCGCGGGGCTCACGCGCCGGTGCCCGGCGACGGCGCCTCGGCGGAAGACGACTCCCCCGCCGGCAGGGCGCGCACCACCTCGAAGACGGCCACCTCGTTCTGCTTCCCCTTGAGGGTCGCCTTCCCGAGGCTCTTGCACTCGAACTGGTGCTTCACCATCTCGTAGGTGTTCTCGCCGATGACCACCATCCCGGGCTTCGCCACGGAGCTCTCGAGGCGGCTGGCGGTGTTCACCGTGTCGCCGAGGACCGTGTACTCCCTCTTGTTGACGCTGCCGATCTCCCCGGCCACGGCGTTGCCGCTGTTGATGCCGATCCGGATGCGGATCGTCGGGCCCTCCTTTCGCTCGGCGTTGAACTCCTGCAGGCGCTCCTGCATCTCGAGGCCCGACCGGATGGCGCGGACCGCGTGGTCGGGCATGTCGAGAGGCGCCCCGTAGATCGCCATGATGGCGTCCCCGATGTACTTGTCGAGGGTCCCCTCGTGCTTGAATATCACGTCGGTCATCCGGGAGAGATAGTCGTTCAGGATGAGGGCCACGGCGGCGGGGCTCAGCTTCTCCGACATGCTGGTGAACCCCACGATGTCGGCGAAGAGGACCGAGACCTCCTTGACCTCCGGGATCCCCAGGGCCGAGCTCTGGGACTCCGACGTCGCGAGGATCCGGCTCGTGACCTGGGGCGAGAGGAAGCGCCCGAGGCGCTCCCTCTTCTTCTCCTCGGCCACGATCTTCTGGTTGAGGCGCGCCCGTTCCACCGCCACGGCCGCGTAGTTCGCGAGGGCCGTCAGCAGGTCGAGATCGGTGGGCGTGAAGCAGTTGGTGATCTTCTGCGAGTCCACGAAGATGATCCCGATCACCTGCTCCTTGTTCCAGAGGGGAGCGCACATGGCGCTCTCGATGGCGTTGATGACGATGGAGTCGCTCGCCCCGAACCGCGCGTCGACCTTGGCGTCGGAGGTGAGGATCGAGACCCGATCCTTGATGACGCGGTCGGCGATGGTCTTGGAGACGGTGATCTTGGCGGAGTCCGCGACATTCTTGTTGCGATGCTTGATCACCATCGGGACGAGCTTTCGCTCTCCGGTTTCTTCGTAGAGCATCAGGAAGCCCCGATCGGCCGGCACGTGGTCGAAGACGATGTCCATGACCTGCTCGAGGACTTCCTCGACCGGCCGAACGGCGATGAGGGTCTCGGAGAACTTCTGGAGGACCTTCAGGATGCGGTTGGTCTTCTCGATCTCCTGAACGTCGGGGGCGGACTTCTGGGCGCCCGCGGCCACGGGAGGCGCGACCACGCTGCTGTCGAGGAGCTTGGACAGCTCGCCGACGCTCCGTATGACCGTGCCCGACGACTCTTCGGAGAGCGGACGCTCCTCGTCCAGGACGACCTTGCCCTCGAGGCTCCGACTGAACGTGAGGGGGAGCTTCCCGAGGAGGATCTTGTCGCCGTCCTTGAGCTGGGCCTCGACGATCTGGACGTCGTTCACCCGGGTGCCGTTCTTGGAGTTGTTGTCGATGATGCGGACGCCGTCTTCGCCGACGACGATCCGGGCGTGGATCCGGGAGATCCCGAAGTCCTTCAGCACCACCTGGCATTCCGGCGAGCGGCCCAGCACCACCTCCCCCGAGGTGAAGGTGTGGACCTGCGGCTGATCGTTGTCGCTGTAGGTCAGGCGATACATCGGAGCGGGTATTTTACTCTCTTTTCAGGCTCCTGAGCATCAGCTCGTCGACCGCCGCGCGCGGGTGCTTTCCGCCGTAGAGCACGTCGCTCATCTGCTGGACGATGGGCATCTCGACCCCGGCTCGCTCGGCCAGCAGCGCGGCGGCCCGCGTCGTGCGGACACCCTCGGCCACCGTGCGGGTCTCCTCCACCGCCGCGGCGAGGCTCGAGCCCCGGCCGAGGGCGCGGCCGACGCTGCGGTTGCGGGAAAGGTCGCCCGTGCACGTGAGCACCAGGTCCCCGAGGCCGGCGAGGCCAGCGAGCGTGTCGGCCCGTCCGCCCTGCCGCACCACGAGCCGACTGATCTCCGCGAGGCCGCGGGTAACGAGGGCGGCCACGGTGTTCTGCCCGTAGCCCAGTCCGTCGACGATGCCCGCCGCGATCGCGATGACGTTCTTGAGAGCGCCCGCCAGCTCGACGCCCACGACGTCGTCGCTCGAGTACGCCCGGAAGGTCCGGCTGGCGACGGCGCGCTGGACACGCTCGGCGACCGATGCGTCGGAGGAGGCCACCACCACGGCCGTCGGCTGCCCGCGGGCCACCTCGACGGCAAACGACGGACCGGACAGCACCGCGAGCGGGGAACCCGGCACTTCCTCGGCCGCGATCTCCGTCATGCGCTTCAGCGACTCGATCTCGAACCCCTTGGTGAGCGAGACGAGGGGCAGGCCGGGCGCCGCCGCCCCCCGGACCAGGCGGTACGCGTCGCGCGCCGAGGCCGAGGGAACGGCCATGAAGGCCGCCTCGGCCGACGCCATGGCCATCACCGGGTCCGTCGTCGCGCGGATCCCCTCCGGCAACGAGATGCCAGGAAGGTAGCTCGGGTTCTCGTGCTGCGTCGAGATGACCCGAACGACCTTCGCGTCGCGAACCCAGAGACGGACCTCGTGGCCGCACCGGGAGAGGTGGACCGCGAGAGCGGTCCCCCACGATCCGCCGCCGAGGACGGCGAGCCTCATTCCCTGCTCCCCAGACGTCGCTCGGTTCCCGCCAGGAGTCGCGCGACGTTGGCTCGATGCTTCCATGCGATCAGCAGGGCGGTCCCCGTCGCACACCAGCAGACGGCGCCCGGAGCGCCGAGGACAAAGGTCAGGGCCGCGAGCGTCACGGCCCCCGCGCACGAGCCCAGGGACACGAATCGCGTGACGGCGGTGACGAGGGCGAAGCCGCCGAGCCCGCCGACCGCCGCGACGGGGCAGAGGGGCAGGAAGGCTCCCGCCCCGGTCGCGACCCCCTTTCCACCGCGGAAGGAGAGCCAAACGGGATACATGTGGCCGAGGACGGCGGCCACCGCCGCGAAGGCAGGGAGCGCCCCGCTGGGCCAGAGCCTCAGCACCAAGGCGGCGGCCACGGCGCCCTTCAGGGCATCGAGGGCGAAGGCCAGGAGCCCCGCCGTCTTCCCCGCCGCCCTCATCACGTTGGTAGCCCCCACGTTTCCGCTCCCCACCGTCCGCACGTCCGGCACTCCGAAGAGCCGCGCCACGAGGTAGCTGAAGGGAATGGAGCCGAGCAGGTAGGCGGCTGCAACGGCGATCGCCGACGAAGCGGGATCCGTCACGGGCGGCCGAATGGGTGCACTTGGTGGGGAGTATAGACCGCGCCGCCCTGGCGCTGGTCGCTCCGGAAGAGGACGAGACGATCGACGCGCATCTCGCCGAGATCCACGACGCGAAGGTCGGGGCGACGGGCCGGTTCCCGCCAGCGCCCGAGGGTGACGTGTGGGACGAAGGGGCGAGACTCGGCTGGAAAGCCGGCGGCCCGCGCGGCGGTCTCGCAGGCCTGCTGCAGCTCCATGAGCGGCCGAGGCAGCTCGACGCCGAGCCAGAAGACCCGGACTCTCCCGCGATCGGGGAAGAGACCCAGGCCCGCTACGCGGATCGCCGACGGTCGAGTCTCGGCCGCCCTGCCCCCCAAGAGCGGCGCGAGCTGCGCCAGTGCCGCCGCCGGGGACGCCCCGAGGAATCGAAGGGTGAGGTGAAGCCCCTCCGGGCGCGTCCAACGAAGGCCGGGAATCTCCGGCCGGAGCGACTCCACGAGGGCGACGAGGCGCGCCAGGTCGGCTTCGGCGAACGGGAGCGCCAGGAAGGTCCTGAGGGACGCCTCCCGCGGCGCCGGATCGGTCACAAGGGGGCGAGCCCCAGCAGCCCCCTGCGGACCATCTCCAGTGCGGCCTGGGAGGCCTGGTACCGAACCCGATCACGCTCGCCGATGAACTGCGTCCGCCGGACCCGCGTGCCGGCGGAGCCGTCGAGGGCGATGAAGACGAGCCCCACCGGCTTTTCGGCGCTCCCGCCATCGGGCCCCGCGATCCCGGTGATCCCGATGCCGATGTCCGCCCCGGCGGACCGCCGCGCGCCGGCGGCCATGGCGCACGCCACCTCCTCCGACACGGCTCCGAGTGAATCGATGAGCGATGCGTCGACCCCCAGGAGCTCCGTCTTCGCGCGGTTGCCGTACGTCACGAAGCCGCGCTCGAAGAAGGCGCTCGAACCGGGGACTTCGGTGAGACGCGCGGCCAGGAGGCCTCCGGTGCAGGACTCGGCCACCGACAGCGTGAGCGCCCGCTCCCGGAGGAGGGATGCCACGACCTGATGCAGCTCCCGCCCGTCCTCGCTGTAGATCCTGCCGGCCAGGCGCTCGCGCATGCCGGAGGCCAGGGCCTCGATCCGCTCCTCGGCGGCGGCGGGCGAGGTCCCCTCGGCGGTGAGGTGGAGCTCGACCTGTCCGGGCGCGCTCAGGATCGTCGTCCTCGGGTTCGTGAAGGTGGTGTAGAGCGGCGCCACGGCCTGCTCGACGTCGCCCTCCGACATCGACGCGATCCGCAGCACGCGTGTGCGGAGGACCGCGCCGCCGGCGCGAGCCCGGATCCGCGGAGCGACCTGCTCCTCGAACATCGGCTTCATCTCCGAGGGAGGCCCCGGGAGAAGCGCGAGGCATCGGGCGTCGGCCTCGACCCATTGGCCGGGAGCGGTGCCGCGCTCGTTGGCGAGCACCGTGGCGCCGTCGATGACGTCGGCCTGCTTCAGGTTGACGGACGGCATGGTCCTGCCGAACCGCGCAAAACGAGCCTCGAGCGCTTCGACGATCCCTGCGTCCCGAGACAGGCTGCGCCCGAGAGCGGCCGCGGCCGCTTCCCGCGTGAGGTCGTCCTCCGTGGGGCCGAGGCCCCCGGTGGCGATCACGACGTCGGCGCGCCCCAAGGCGTCGCGAAACGCCGACGTGAGGAGGTCCGCATCGTCGGCCACCGTCACCCGCGCGCCCACGGAGACGCCGATCTCGAGAAGCCTGGCCGTCAGGTACAGGGCGTTGGTATCGGAACGGAGCGGCGTCAGGAGCTCGCTGCCCACCGCGAGGATCTCCGCCCTCACGAGCTCCCCCAGAGCCGGAGCCCGAGACGGATGAGGATGTTGGCGTAGAGCCCGACCATGAGGTCGTCGGCCACGATCCCCCACCCGTCGGGGAGCATCTCGAGCCGGCGCGCGGGGAACGGCTTCCAGACGTCGAGGGCGCGGAAGAGGAGGAAGCCTATGGCCGCGGTGGCGGGCGTGAAGGGGACGGCGAGGAGGGTCAGCCACATGCCGACGACCTCGTCCACGACGACGATCGCGGGGTCCTTGAGCGCGACGGCGCGGGCGACATGGGTGGCCGCGACCACTCCGACCAGGGAGACGACGACGATGGCGACGCCTTGCGCGAGGGGCGACAACGTCGCGAGCGGCCACCAGAGCAGCAGTCCGACGGCGGAGCCGGCCGTGCCCGGCGCGATCGGCGCGTAGCCCGATCCGAAGGCGGTCGCGACGAACGCGGGAGACGAACGAAGGGGGCCGCGACGCGTCGGTCATCGATGGATCATAGCCCGACTACCGCCGCCTCAGGCGCCCCTCCGGATCCCGCGGCGTGACCCTGAGCGTCTCCGAGTACGCCACCTTGACGCGGCCCGGACCGCCGCCGGCGGCCCGGACGTGTTTGCGGCGCGTCACGTGAACGTCGATCCCCGCATCTCCCCCGGCATCGCTGAAGAACGCGGCCACCTCGGCGGCCTCGCGCTGGTCTTCGGGGCCGGCTCGACCCTCGTTGTCCCGAAGGATGACGTGGGCCCCGGGGACGTCGCGGGCGTGGAGCCAGAGATCCTCGGGACGCGCGACGGCGAAGGTCAGGTGGTGGTTCTCCCGCGCTCCGCGACCGACCAGGATGGAGAGGCCGCGGGAGCTCAGGTAGTGGCGGGGGCCAGCCCCACCCTCGTCCGTGGTCTTCCGACTCTCGGCGGGCAGCGGGTCCAGATCCGAGAGGTCGCGAGCCAGCTCGGCCCGGCCCTCGCGCTCCCTTGCGAGCTCGAGAGCCCCGCGCGTTTGAGCGAGGCGCGCCTCCACCTGCTTGCGACCCCGGTCGATCCTGCGGGCCTTCTCGAAGAGGCGATCGGCGTTGGCACGAAGCGAGAGACGCGGATCGAGGAGAACCGTGATCTGGCTCTCCGGCGCGTAGGGGTCGGCCACGCGGGCCTCGAGCGCCCCCGGGGGGGCCGCCTCGGGAGCCGCAAGGAGAGCCTCCGCGGAGCGGCGCAACTGCACCGCCTCCGGGAGGCTCTCGAGGTCCCGGGCAAGGTGCTCCTCCAGCCGCGCGAGCCGACGCGCCTCGGTGCGCGCCGCGCCCAGCACCAGGCGTCTTCCCCGGTCGAACCGCGAGGCACGAAGGCGAGCCTCGAGGAAGAGAGCCGCGGACTCGCGCCAGGTAGGCGAGAGGACGAGGGTGCCGCCCGGGCCTCCGGCTCCGCCGAGCTCGACGGCCCGAGCCGGGACGAGGTCGGCGTCGTGAACGGCGTCGAGGGGCGCCGGGACGCGCAGGGTCGGGCGCGACCCGGCGGCCACGGTCCACGAGGCTTCGCGCTCGGCGTCGGCGATCGGGATGGGCCACGCCTCGCGCCCTTCGCCGAAGGTCGTCACGGCGGCGCCGTCGATGGCGAGGGTGGCCGCGGCGGCGCCCGAGAGGCGGAGAACGAGCACCGCAGTGCCTGCCTCCAGAACGACGGTCCTCTCTCCGGCGACGCGCCGAATCGCGGAGACGCGCCGTCCGCTCAGGTGCTTTCGCAGGTGCAGGAGGGCGTGGCGCGTGCGTTTCGACGCCTCCTCCTCCCCGGAGAGACGGCGCAGGTCATGCCGCGAGAGGAGGTAGACCCCGGCGCTCGAGCGCGACGCGTCGAGCCAGAGGCTCTGCTCGCCCTCGGAGGCGATGTCGAAGCTGACGGCGTGGGCTCCCACTGCGCGGGGCCGTCCCAGCGCACGGCCCAGGAGGCGCGGCGCTACTTCTCCGAGGAGGAGCGTCGAGAGCGAAGGCGTCCAGGAGAGTGCCGGCCGGCGCTCGGCCGCCTTCAGTTCTTGACGACCCGGGTCTTGAAGATCCGGTCGTGGAGCGCGCGGCGTGCCGGGTCGAAGAACACGGGAACCACCCCCGCGAAGGCGGTCGCGATCCCGACCGCGCCGACAGCAGCGCGGCCGAGAGAGCGAAGGTACCCCGGCGGGTGTCCCACGCGGTCGACGACCCGGAGGCCGGTGGCGATCTTCCCGAGGGTCTGCCCGGTGGTGCCGGTGAAGTACGTCGCATAGACCAGGCCGAGGAAGGCGAGATATCCGAGGAGGTAGGTCCAGGCCGGCCGGAGGCCGAGCACGGTGGTGTGGGCGGCCCGGCTCGCGAAGTAGACGACGAGGATCGCGATCCCCACGAGAAGGCATCCATCGATGGCCGCCGCCTGGGCCCGCTCGGCCGGGTGCGCGGGGCGCTCGACGGGCCGGACGTCCGCGGGTGCCTCCCGAGCGTCGACCGACCAGTCGTCGGCGCCGCCCGGGTCTCCGGGCTCGCGCCGCTGGAACACGGGCTCCGTGTTCAGCGTCACGGCTCGAGCGATCTCGTCGTCGAGGGTGGCCACGACGGTCGGAGCGAGGGGAAGGTCCTCGACGTCGTGGTCGAAACGGCCGGGGACCGGCCCGGCAGGAGAGCTCACGTCGACCGGCGCGGTGTCGGGGACTCGCGGAGCCGGGTCAGGCGACTCGCGCGTGGGCGCCGGAGGGGACGCAGGCTCGTCGAAGAGGGGAAGCGCCGAGCCGCCCTGGCGCCGGCGGCGGTGCCGCACCCGCTCCCGGACCTCGTCCTTCCATGCGGCTTTGTCCTTCTTCTTGAGACCGGGGATCTCCCGAAGGGGCTCGTCCTTCGCTCGAGCGGGAGGCGTGATGCTCAGGGTGTCGGGTGCCAGGGCTCCCTCGGTCGGCGGGCCCACCATCGCGCCGCAGGAGGGACATTGTCCTCGACCCGCCGCCAGGGGCTCGTCGCAGGAGGGACAGTTCATCGCGCCGCGCCCCGCCGGATCACCGCGGCCGCCTCGGCTCGGAGGCGGCGGGCGAGCGGGTACGTCGGCTCGTCCGGGGGGACGCGGTCCAGCACGGCGAGCGCCCCGACGGGATCGCCACGCTGCATCAGGTCGCGAGCGCGGGCCAGGGCGGCCTCGCCGGCCGCGGGTGCGGGAACGCCGGGCACCGGTGGAAGTGAGACGCTGCTCGGGGAGGGGTTCTGCACGAGCCCGCCCACCAGGCGTTCCCAGCTGAACGCGAGGCCGACGGCGAGGGCCACGAAGGCCACGGTGCAGCCGGCCACGAACGCCTGCCGGGTGACGGGCGACCGCCGCCGTCGCGCCAAGTCGGTCGCAAGGGCGTCGCCGTAGGGCTCTCGCGGCAAGAGGGACGGATCCCCCACGCGCCCCGCCCGGCTGTCGAGCCGATCGAGAAGGGTGTGGGCCCGATCGCGGTCGCCGCCATCGCGGAGCACCTGATCCAGGATCTCCCTGGCCCGGACCGGATCCTCCGCGATCGCGACCCGGGCTTCCTCGAGCCGGCCGTCGAGCCGTCGGCGCGCCTCGGCGAGGTCCGCGCGGGCCGCCTCCAGGCCGCCTCTCGCCTCGGCCTGCATGGGATCGAGAAGGAGGACGCGCCCGAAGATGTCGGCCGCTTCGCCGCCGCGTCCGGCTTCGAGCAGGCTCGCAGCCTCGGCGATGAGGACGCTGACTCGGTCTTCCGGGGGGAGGGTCAAGAGGCTTCCCGGGCTCCTAGCACGGCCCCATTATGGGAAAAGGACGCGGGGGTTTCAAGACCAAAGGCCGAGCCCGGTCCGAGTCTGAGATACTAGCGAGATGCCACGGATCATCGAGGCCGTCCCCAACATCAGCGAGGGGCGCCGACCGGAGATCGTCAAGGAGGCCGTCTCGGCACTCGAAGGAGCCCCCGGCGTCCGGGTCCTCGACGTTCAGTCGGACAAGGACCACAACCGGAGCGTCCTGACCCTGGTGGGCGACGAGCGCGGTCTCGAGGAGGCCGTCCTCCGCCTCTTCGAGGTCGCGGTCGCGAGGCTCGACCTGCGAAGCCACGAAGGACAGCATCCGCGCCTCGGCGCCGTCGACGTGGTTCCCTTCATACCCATCGAGGCCGCCTCGATCGCGGACTGCGTGGCGCTCGCCCGGAGCGTCGGCGCGGCCGTGGCGCGGCGCTTCGACGTGCCGGTCTTCCTGTACGAGGAGGCCGCGGCGGCGCCGCACCGCCGCAACCTCGAGGACGTGCGACGGGGGCAGTTCGAGGGGCTCGCCGCCAAGATGAATGACCCGCTGTGGGCCCCGGACTTCGGCCCGCGAGCCCCGCATCCCTCGGCGGGAGCCACGGTGATCGGCGCGCGGATGCCCCTCATCGCCTACAACATCAACCTCGGCACGACAGACGTGGAGATCGCGAAACGCATCGCCAAGGCGATTCGCCACAGCAGCGGCGGCTACCGCTTCGTGAAGGCCATGGGGTTGCTCCTCGAGGAGCGCAACCTTGCCCAGGTCTCCATCAACATGACCGACTTCAAGAAGACGCCGCTGCACCGCGTCTTCGAGACGGTCCGAGCCGAGGCCGAGCGCCACGGCGTCGCGGTTGTGGGGAGCGAGATCGTGGGACTCGTTCCGTCGGAGGCCCTCCTGGACGCCGCCGACCACTTCCTGCGCCTCGAGGGGTTCAGCCCTTCCCAGGTCCTGGAGCGGAAGATCCGGGAGACGGAGTAGCGAGTCGCCAGGCGACGGTCACCGTGTCGTAGCGCAAGGCCACGAGGCCGCCGGACTGGTGGCGGTCGAAGAGGTCTCGGAGCGCACGGTCGAAGCCGGCCCGATCGTCCACCCCGTGGATCACGTAGGAGCTCGAGGCCACCCGGCCGAGGAAGCCCTCCCGATCGAGCCGCTGAACGTTGGCGAAGGCCGCCTCCCTTGGATCCAGGACGCCCTCATGCGTCTTGAGCCGGCGCCCCGTCTCCTCGTGGCTCTCGACCACGGCGTATTCGCGGCTCCACCGCCGGAGGAGGGCGTCGTACTCCTCCATGAACGCGCCTTCGAGGGTACGCACGTTCCAGAACGCTGCTGACCACCGGCCGGGGCGGAGGATGCGGGCGAGCTCGACGAGGGTCGCCTCGACGTCGAACCAGTGGAACGCCTGCGCCGCGATCGCCAGGTCGACGCTCCCGTCGGCGAGGCCCGTCGCCGCCGCCTCCCCGCGCACGTAGCGGGCGCCGCCTGCGCCACGCGCCTTCGCCAGCATCTCTTCGTTGGGGTCGACGCCCACGACGTCGAATCCCCGCTCCGCGAAGAGGCGCGCCGAGATCCCGGTGCCGCAGCCGATGTCGGCAATCGTCGCGGGCGGCGCGAGCCCGGCGACCTGGAGGATCCAGTCAACGGTCTCCGGCGGGTACGACGGCCGGTGGCGGTGATACAGGTCGGCCACCGCGCTGAAGCGCCGGCGAGGGTCCTCCACGCTCATCGCTCCTCCGCGGGCTCCCCCTTTCGGGCGGGGATGAGACCGTAGCCCTTCATCTTCCGGTAGAGGTTCGAGCGCTCCACCTGCAGCGCTTCCGCCGTCCGGCTCATGTTGCCTCCGCACTCCTGGTACTTCTTCCAGACATACCGCTTCTCGAAATCCTCCCGCGCGTCGGCGAGCGACGGGAAGTCGCCCAGGGGCGGGGTCCCTACGGGGAGGCCGTCCTGTCCGGCGGGGGCGAGGGTGCCGAGGAGGGGCGCCGGGAGGTGGCGCGCCTCGATGCGCTCCCCCGGCGTCATGATCACGAGGCGCTCGATGATGTTCCTGAGCTCGCGGACGTTCCCGGGCCAGGCGAGCGCCGTCAGGGAGTCGAGGGTCTCGGGGGTCAGCTCCTTCGGGCGCTTGCCGTACTCCTCGGAGAACTGGCGGATGAAGTGGCGAGCGAGCGCCGGTATGTCCTCGCGCCGTTCCCTGAGGGCCGGCACCTCGAAGGGAATGACGTTGAGGCGGAAATAGAGATCCTCGCGGAATGTCCCCTTGCGGATCTCCTCCTCGAGTCGCTTGTTCGTCGCGGCGATCACGCGCACGTCGACCGTGATGGAGGCCGTCCCGCCGACGGGCTCGATCTTCTGCTCCTGGAGGACGCGAAGGACCTTGGCCTGCGTCTTCAACGTCATGTCTCCGACCTCGTCGAGGAAGAGGGTCCCTCCGTCGGCCAGCTCGAACTTTCCTTTCTTGGCCGTGAGGGCGCCGGTGAAGGCGCCCCGCGTATGTCCGAACAGCTCGCTCTCGATCAGCTCCTCGGGAATGGCCGCGCAGTTCACCTCGACGAAGGGCCCCTGCTCGCGGAGGGAGAGATGGTGGATGTTGCGGGCGACCAGCTCCTTCCCGGTCCCGTTCTCGCCGAAGATGAGGACGCGCCCGTTGGAAGGCGCCGCCTGTGCGATCTGGCCGCGCAGGTCGCGTATCCCGGCGCTCTCCCCCACCATCACCCATCGATGCTCGACCTGCTGCTTGAGCGCCCGGTTCTCGGTCTCGAGGCGGCGCTGCTTCAGGGCGTTCTTGACCACGAGCAGCGTCTTGTCGAGGGAGAGGGGCTTCTCCACGAAGTCCTGGGCGCCGATCCGCACGGCCTTGACGGCGGTTTCGATGCTCCCGTGGCCGGAGATCACGACGACGGGCACCTCGGGGTCGAGGGTGCGGATACGGGTCAGCGCCTCGAGGCCGTCCATGCCGGGGAGCCAGACGTCGAGGAGAAGGAGGTCGTACCGACGGGCCTCGAGGGCGCCGAGGGCGGCCTCGCCGCTCTCCACGGCATCGACCTGGTACCCCTCGTCTCCCAGGATCCCCGTCAACGACCCGCGGACACCCGCCTCGTCGTCCACGACCAGAATCGATTCACGCATCGGGTGGCCTCATGCTGGAAGATCCACGACAAACCGGGCGCCGCGCGGGGCGTTGTCCTCGACGCGGATGGCTCCCTGGTGCTCCTGGACGATGCGGCTCACGATGGCCAGGCCGAGGCCGCTCCCCCGCCTCTTCGTCGAGAAGCTCGGGACGAAGAGCCGTTCCCGGTCCTCGGGCGTGATTCCGGGGCCGTCGTCGGCGACGCCCATCCGGACGCGTCCCTGGGGCCGGTCGTACTCGGTCGCGATGGTCACCGTGCCCTTCTTGTCGATGGCCTCGATGGCGTTGTCCACGAGGTTGATGACGACGCGCTTCATCTGGTCGGCGTCGATCCGGACCGCGGGAAGGTCCGGGGCGAATCGCCGCTCGAAGACCACGCTCCCGAAGAGACCGTCGTAGAGCGACAAGGTCTCCTCGATGACCTGCTGAAGCGACCCCGGCGCCAGGTTCACCGCCGGCAGCCGCGCGAACTGCGCGAACTCATCGACGAGGTTCTTGAGGGCGTCGACCTCCTGGACGATGGCCGTCGTGCACTCGCCCATCACCCGTTCGAAGTCGGGGGACGATTTCAGGTAGGACTTGCGTATCCGCTGGGCCGAGAGCTGGATCGGCGTCAGGGGGTTCTTGATCTCGTGGGCCAGCTTGCGGGCCACTTCCCCCCATGCGGCGACCTTCTGGGCGCGCATCAGGGGGGTGCGGTCGTCGACGATGATGACCACCCCCGGGGGCAACCCGGCGGGGCCCGGGAGCGGCACCATGGTGACGGCCAGGTGGCGGTCCCGCCCCCGCGACGGCATCTGGACCTCCCGCTCTTGCCGGGCGGTGCGCCCCGAGAGGAGGCGCTCGGCGAGCGAGTGGATGTCGCTCCGGCCGGGACCCGTCAACACCTCGCCCAGGGGGCGCCAGACGGCCTCGGCGTCGATGTCGAGCAACCGGCACGCCGCGGCATTGAGGGCGGTGACGGTCCCTTCGGCGTCGGCCACCAGGACGCCGGTCCCCACGGTCTCGAGGACGGTCTCCATGAGACGGCGGCGCTCCTCCAGCTCCTGGTTCTTCCGGCTGAGACCGCTCCGGCTGTGCTCGACCTGCTCCTCGCTCCTCGCCAGACGCTCCGACATCCTGTTGAACGATGCGATGAGGGCCGTGAACTCGTCGTTCCCGGTCGGGAAGTCGACCCGCACGCCGCGCTCTCCGGCGGCGATCCGCTCGGCACCCTCCGCGACGAGCCTCAAGGGCGCGGTGATCCGCCGCGCGAGATACAGGGAGAGCCACACGGCGCCGAAGAGGATGAGGAGCGCGGGAAAGAGGTACAGCGATAGGTAGACCGCCTTGATCGGGCCTCGAAAGGCCTCGGTCTTGCGGAACTTGAGGTAGCGGTCCTGCACCTCGCGTGCCTCGGAGGCGACCGCCCCGGGGAGGAGCGTCGACACGAGGACCGCTCCGACGATCTGTCCCGTGGCGCCGCGGATCGGCGCGGCCACCCGCACCCACTCGCCGCCGGCGAACGAAAGGGACGACGTGGCCTCCCGCCCCGCCAGCGCGGCTTCGGCCAGGGCCTCCGCCGAGGCCGCCGCGTCGGGCGGGGCCGGAACCCGGGGGTTGACCACGGCCAGCAGCTCTCCCTCGCGGGAGAAGACGTTCACCATGTCGATGCGCATCTCCCCCGCTCGTCCCTCGACGGTGCGACGGAGTCGTCCCTGTCCGCCGGGCTCGATGAGCCCCCGGCCTCCGATCTCGCGGGCCAGCACCGAGGCGCTCATCCGGCTCCGGTCGGCGACGGCCTCGTGGAGCGCGGTGCCGAGGGTCTGGGACGACGAGAGAATGCGCTCCACGTCCACGTTGAACCAGCGGTCCACGGTCTGCTGGATCAGATCACTGCCGACGACGAGGAGGAGGAGGGCGGGAGCCACAGCCATCAAGAGGAAGACGAGGACGAGGCGCAGCCGGAAGCGCGCTCCCAGGACGCCCCGCCTCCTCTCGAGGAGGACCCGCACGAGGTTCCGGCCGAGGACGAAGAGGAGACCCAGGAGAAGGGTGAGGTTGAGAACGGTGAGGCCATAGAGGAGGACGGACGCGAGGAAATCCGGGGAGAAGTCCCGGCTCTTCCGGAGCAGGACCTCGATGACCAGGAGGAGCCCGAGAACGCCGGCGATCGAGGTGAGGACGAGGCGCGTATTGTTCCGGAACGGCAGTCGGGCGGACACGGAGCCCACATTGTAGCGTGGCTGCCATACCACGCCCAAGCCGCGTTGACCAGGATCGGACGGCGTGGTAAGACAGTTAGCTCATTGGAGTACAACGAGATGCGGCGGCGGATCGGGTTGGCAATCGGAGCCGTGGGTCTCGCGGCGGCGCTCGGCGGAGCCTCCCCGGCGCGCGGCGCGGAGCCTCCGGCGCTCGTGGCACTCGTGCTCGACACCTCGGGGAGCGTCGGCGAGGCGGACCTGGCGCGAACCCGCGAGCTGGCTCTCGGTATCCTGGGGAGCCTCCCCCCCGGCAGCGAGGTGGCCGTCCTCACGTTCGACGACCAGTCACGGGTGGTGCAGCCCCGTACAGCGAACCCGGAGGAGGTCCGAAAAGCCCTGAGCCAGGCCAAGATCGCCGGCCGCTACACGGCGCTCTACGACGCGCTCTACGACGCGAGCCGCTACCTCCACGACGTCCGCGCCCTCCGCAAGGCCATCGTCCTCGTGACCGACGGAAAGGACGAGAACAGCTCCTTGAACCTCGACGACGGCCTGCGCGTGGCGGTGGAAAACGGAATCCCCGTCTACGCCGTCGGGGTCGGCCACGTGGAGGAGCGCGTCCTTCGCCGGATCGCGAAGCTCACGAGCGGCGACTACGTCCTGGGAACCGAGGCTCAGGGCCCCAAGCTGGCGGAGAGGATCCTCGCCACGCCCGTCCCGGCCAGCGAGCCCTCTCCCCAGCCCGCTCCGGCCGCTTCTGCGCCCGCTCCGCCCGTCAGCGCGCCCGTCAGCGCGCCCACGACGCCTCCGAGCCGACGCGCCGCGCCGTGGCTGTGGATCGCGCTCGCCGGGGGCCTCGCGCTGGCCGGGGGCCTCGGCTGGCTCGCGCTACGCCGCGCGAGGCCGGCGCGGTGCCCCCGCTGCGGCCGCGTTCTCGCCAGCGTCTTCTCGGAGTGCCCTTTCTGCGCTGCCGAAGATGCCCTGCTGGCCTCGCCGAGCGAGACGCCGCTCCCCGAGAGCGTCCTCTCGGAGACGGTCGTCGCGCGCCTCAGCAGCACCGAGGAGTACCTCGAGAAGACCATCACGCTGCAGGAGAAGCCGATCCTCCTGGTGACGGCGGGAGCAAGCGCGGGGCAGGTCTTCAACCTGAGCCTCGAGAGCGTGACCTCCATCGGCCGCGCGAAGGCCAACGACATCGTCCTCGAGGACGTGGCCATCTCGAGCCAGCATTGCCGCGTGCGTCCGGAAAACGGCTCGTTCGTGGTGCACGACCTCAGGAGCACGAACGGCACGTTCCTCAACGAGCGGCGGGTGACGCGGTCTCCCCTGACGTCGGGGGACATCCTGAAGGTCGGGGAGACGAGCCTGCAGTTCCGGATGGACCAGAAGCGCGACGGCTCCGCGCGCTCCTGACCCGGGAGCGGGCGGGACGACGCTCGCCGCGTCCTACTCCCGCGTCTCGAGAAGCCCCTTGAGGGTGGCCATGAACTGGTCGACGTCCTTGAAGTCGCGATAGACCGACGCGAATCGCACGAACGCCACCTTGTCGAGCTCCCGCAGGCGCTCCATGAGGTACTCGCCGATCTGCTGGCTCGGAACCTCGCGGTCGGGGCTCTCCTGCACCATGGCCTCGACCCGGTCGACCACGAGCTCCAGGCTCTTGATCGGAACGGGTCTCTTCTCGCAGGCCCGCATCAGTCCGGCCAGGACCTTCTCCCGGTCGAAACGCTCGCGCCGGCCGTCCTTCTTCACCACCAGGTGCGGGATCTGGTCGATGCGCTCGTAGGACGTGAAGCGCTTGCCGCAGGAGAGACACTCGCGTCGGCGGCGGATGACGTCTCCCTCCTTGCTCTCGCGGGAGTCGACGACCTTGTCTTCGAGATGGGTGCAGAACGGGCACTTCATCGATCGCCCTCCTTGCCGGAGCCGTCCGGCTTCCGGGTCTCGTCCTCGTGGCCTGCCTCTTCCGTCATGTCCGCCACGCGCCCCAGTGTCAGCCCTTCGCTCGGCAGGAGGGCGAGACCCCCGAGGAGCACGGGGAGGTTCGATAGAGCGTGCAGCACGATGCCCGCCGCCGCGGCCGTCCCCTTCTCCACGCCGAACGCCTTGGTCATCGCCAGGAGGAACGCCTCGTGGAATCCTCCCACCATTCCCGGCGTCGGGACCGCAACGCCCACCGTGAGGAAGCCCATGATGAGGAACGAGGCGTGGAAGGGCAAACGCATTCCGAAGGCGCGGTTGTTGAGGTAGATCGACGTCCCGATCGCCAGCCAGACCAGGATCGATTGAGCCAGGATGGCGACGAGGTGACCGGGGGGAGCCTGCAGGACGGCAAGGCCTTCCCCGAAGGCGCGCAGGAGGCCGCCCAGGGGACGTCCCACCCTTTGCGGGAGGCGAGCCAGCAGCCGGTCGAAGAGAGCCATGGCCTTCTCGGCCTGGGCGTGGAACGCAAAGAGCACGCCCAGCACACCCAGGGAGCCCACCAGCGCGGCAGCTCCAGCCGCCTTCAGGCCGCCGATGAGGGGACCCTGGGTCTGGGCGGCCGGAAGCGGCAGGACGTAGAGGTAGAGGAAGAAGAGTCCGAGGACCGTCATCAGGTCGATGAGGCGCTCGAGGATGATCGTGGCGAAGCCCGCCGAGGTGCTGATCGGGTGGCGCCGCGCCACGAGATAGGGCCGGATGACCTCTCCGGCCCTCGGCACGACGAGACCCGTCATGAAACCCACCACCGTGGCCGAGAAGAGGCGCGGGAAGGGGACCGGGGCGAGGGGGGCCAGGAGGTAGCCCCATCGCCAGGCTCGAAAGAGATACACGAAGACCGTCGACACGACGACGAGCGCCAGGTCCAGGCGATCGGCCGATCGCATGGCGCGGCCCATCTCGTCCCAGGCGACGCCGCGCAGGAAGAAGAAGAGGAGGACCGCGGCAACGACCCCGCCGACGGCGAGCCGCCACGCGCGGTCGGACTTCACGCGGCGGCCCCGAAGGCACGCAACCCGTTGCTCTTCATAGACTTGATCGAGAGACGGCACTCTACTACAATGCCCGCGCGAACGTCAAACGGAGCCGGTCGGGCCCCCCCTTGGCGTCGCCTGACAATAACTGAACCCAGGGCCTCCCTCCTCCGTTTCAGCCGGTGAGACGCGGGGCTCGGAGACGATCGAGGGCGTGAGCGAAAGCGATAGCGACCTTCTCGACCGATGCCGCCGCGGAGACCAGGCGGCGTGGAGAGACCTCGTGGGTCAACACACCCGCAAGGTGTTCGGCCTCGCGTATCGCTTTTCCGGGCGCGTCGACGAGGCCGAGGATCTGACCCAGGAGATCTTCGTGAAGGTGTACCAGAGCCTGGACCGTTACCGCGAGTCGGATGGGGCCTTCGTCGGCTGGCTCATGACGGTCGCGCGACACCAGGCCATCGACCACTACCGGAAGAGGCGCACCGAGCGGATGCGGCTGACCGGCGACCCCGAGACGCTGGACGCGATGCCGGCGAAGGACGAGGGACCCCTCCGGAGCCTGGAGCGCGAGGAGCGCGTCAGCCTCGTGCACCGGGGCCTCCGCTCGCTCCCCCAGGACCTCCGCGAGCCGCTCATTCTGTTCGACCTCCAGGGCATCCCCTACGACGAGGTCGCCACGACCCTCGGCATCCCTTTGGGGACCGTGAAGAGCCGCATCAACCGGGGGCGGATCGAGCTGGCCAAGCGTCTCATGGCCGCGCGCGCCGGGCGGAGCCCGCGTACATGACGCCCGCCATGGACTGCTCGCGAGCCCAGGAGCTCCTGTCGGACCAGCTCGACGGCTCCCTGGATCCCCTTCTGGCTCGCGACCTCGAGGCCCATCTCGCCGAGTGCGCCGAGTGTCGCGCCCTTCGCGAGGCGCTCGGCGAGGTCGTGGACGCCCTCAAGAGCTACCCGGTCCTCGAGCCGCCCGTCGGCCTTGCGGAGCGGGCCGCCGCCCTCGCTCTCGCTCGCCCCAAGGGCGGCGCGCGTCGTCGCTGGCCGGACCTGGGCCTTCCCGTGGGCCTCCAGGTCCTGGCGGCGGCCCTCGCCCTCGCGGTGACGGGCGTCGTCCTCCTGGCCGCCTGGCCCGGGGCCACGGGTCAAGGAGCGAACCATCAACGCGGGCGCCTACCTCTGGGAGCGGAAGGAGCGGGTCGTCGAGGACTTCCGCTTCCTTCGGGTCGTCGTGAGCACCGCTTTCGAGGGACGGCTCGACAAGGTGAACGATCGCATGGACGACTACCGGAGGCTGCTGGGGAAGCGCCGTGCCACCGAGCAGGAGCAGAAGAGGAGCGGTCCGCCCAAGAGCGACGCCGAGTCGGTCAGGTCGGCGCGGAGGGCCGACTTTCCGGGGAACCTTTTCCTTTCGAACCGCGCGCAGGTACGCATCGTTAGAGCTATCGAGCGCCGCCGAAGAGCAGTGGCGCCCAAGGAGTGAAGCATGAGCACACCCGTGATCGACGTCCAGAGCCAGGCGCCGCCGCCGCTCCCCCCGGCTCGGCCGCCCGTCGTGCCCCTCAAGAGCCCCGGCCTCGCCTTCATCCTCTCCCTCCTGTTCCCGGGAATCGGACAGATCTACAACGGTCAGCCGGCGAAGGCCCTGGGCTTCTTCTTCGCCTTCGTGTCCGCCATCTACGCGGTGGTGGAGATCAACCCGCTGCCGTTCGCCCTGTTCCTCCCGTTCGTGGTCCTCTACAACCTCGTCGACGCCTGGCGGACGGCGACGCTGATCAACACCCGCGGCACGAGCGAGGCCCCCGAGGACGAGATGGCCGAGTCCCCGGCGTGGGGCGGCGGCCTGATCCTCCTGGGGACCCTGTTCCTCTTCCACAACCTGGGTTGGCTGGATCTGTCCCGGCTCTCGCGCTTCTGGCCCGCGCTCCTGATCGTCGTGGGAGCGGTGATCCTCTACCGTTCGATCCAGAAGGGCAAGGGCGGGGAGAAGGGCGATGGCCCCGCGCTTTAGCCCCGAGAGGCTCGTCGTGGGCGTCAGCCTGGTGGCCCTCGGCGTCATCGGCACGATGGCGCGATCGGGCTCGCTGGACTTCCTGACGGTGGTCCACACCTGGTGGCCGGCGAGCCTGGTCCTCTGGGGCGTCGCGGAGCTCTACAACACGTTCGCCGAGCGCGCCGGCGGGGGGACGCGATGAAGGCGCGCAAGCTCCTCTTCCTCGTGTTCCTCCTGACCCTCGGTGCCGCCGTCGAGACCGCTTGGCGCGTCAGGGCCCACGTCGAGCTCGGGCCCCTCGGATGGCGCGTCCTGGGCGGGCGGTTCTACGGTCCCTCGTTCACCTTCGAGGATGACAAGGTCGAGAGCGTCGCCGCGGGCGGAACGGTCGCCGTGACCAACGAGTTCGGCGGCGTGAAGGTCTCGCGCGGCGAGGGCAAGGACGTGCGCGTCCACCTGCGGAAGGTCGTCTACGTCCCGACCGAAGCGGCGGCCCGGGCCCTCGCGGATCGGGTCAAGCTCGCGAGCGACGTCGACGGCCAGGGACTCCGCCTCTCGACGAACCGGGGTGATCTCGACCGTGACGGCACGTTCGCCGACGTCGGCCTCGAGACGCACTTCGAGGTGACCGTGCCGGCGGGCGTCGCGGTCAGGGTGAAGAACGACCACGGCCGCATCGACGTGGCCGACGTGGCGCGGGCCGACGTCGACGGCTCCTTCGAGCCGATCACGGTGGAGCGGGTCGACGGCGACGCGACGGTCCAGGGCCGGCACGGCGACATCCAGGTCTCGTCGGTGGGCGGGTCCCTGACGCTCTCGGCGCGCCACGGCGACGTCGAGGTTCGGGATACGGTCGGCCGCGCCTCCCTCGACGTGGAGCACTCCGACACCGTGAAGGTCGACCGGGTCGGGGGTCTGACGTTGACCGTGAAGCACGGCGACGTCGAGGCGGCGACCATTCGAGGGAGCGCCGAGATCAAGGGAGAGCACTCGAGCGTCAAGCTCACCGGCGTCACCGGGACGGCCCGCGTCGACACGAGCTTCGACGACGTCCACGTCGCCGACGTCGAGGGGGACGCCGAGGTGAAGACGGAGCACGGCGCCATCGAAGCGTCGAAGATCAAGGGCGCGGTCCGGGCCGAGGCCTCGTTCGACGGCATCAGCCTTGCGGAGATCGGCGGTCATGCCGACGCGAAGGTCGACCACGGGGGCGTCTCGGCCCGCGGCCTGGCCAAGGGCGCCACGATCGTCGCCACGGGAGACGACGTGACGGTCGAACGCTTCCACGGGAGCGTGCGGATCGAATCGAGCCGTGGCGGCGTCCGCGCCGTTCCCGGCGGTCCGCTCACCGAGCCCCTCTGGGTGAAGGCGGAGCACGGATCGATCACCGTCCAGGTTCCCGCGGCCAGCCGCTTCGACCTCGCGGCGTCCGCGCGGCCGGGCAACGTCGAGGTCAACCTGACCGACTTCTCCGCCACGGAGAAGAGCGCGTCCAAGGCCGCTGGACGCGTCGGCGGCGGCGGAGCCGCCGTCGTCCTCGACGTGGAGCACGGCGACATCACTGTCGAGCCGAGAGAGGTCGAGGCGGACGCAAAGGAAGACTGATCTCCTTCGCGTCCGTTTCGCCTTGCGCCGCGGTTCGGCCTTCCGGTAGACTCCCGCCTTCCATTCCTCAGTGGAGACGGTTTTCGCTTGAAGTCCGATACGCCGATCCTGGAGACGCACATCCCCGAAGCCACCCTCTGGCGACGCGGCAAGGTCCGCGACGTCTACGACCTCGGGGATCGCCTTCTCATCGTCGCCACCGACCGGATCAGCGCTTTCGACGTCGTGCTCCCCACGGGGATTCCCGGCAAGGGAGCCGTGCTCACGCAGCTCTCGCTCTTCTGGTTCCGCCTCCTCGGCGACGTCGTGCCGAACCACGTCATCGCCAGCGACGTGGCGGACTATCCCGCGAACCTGCGGGCGCATCGCGAGCAGCTCGAGGGGCGGTCGATGCTCGTCGTCAAGACCGAGCCGCTTCCGGTGGAATGCGTGGTCCGGGGATACATCACCGGCTCGGGGTGGAAGGACTACAAGTCCGTCGGGAACGGTCTGCGGCCTTCCCGCTCCCGCAGGGCCTTCGCGAGTCCGACCGTCTCGAGACGCCGCTCTTCACGCCCTCCACCAAGGCCGAGGTGGGCCACGACGAGAACATCTCGTTCGAGGCCGTCGAGACGGACAGTCGGGGCCGATCGGGCACGCGAGCTCGGGACGTGAGCCTGAAGCTGTACACCCGAGCGCGCGCGCACGCCGAGGCCCGGGGGATACTCCTCGCCGACACCAAGTTCGAGTTCGGCGTCCGCGAGGGCCGCCTCGTCTGGATCGACGAGGCGCTCACGCCGGACTCTTCGCGCTTCTGGCCGAAGGATACGCTACGAGCCCGGCCGAAGCCAGCCCAGCTTCGACAAGCAGTACGTCCGTGACTACCTCGAGTCGCTCCACTGGGACAAGCGCCCCCCGGGGCCCGCGCTTCCCGAGGACGTGGTGGAACGAACGCGGGAGAAGTACCGGGAGGCGCTCGACCTCCTCGCGGGCGATCCGGTGAGATCGATCACTTCGGCGCAGGCCACTCGAGGGCAAGCTGGTCACGAAAGGGACGTGATTCGGTGAAGCAGCAACTGGAGTCTCTGGTCTCGGAGATGGTCGACAAGGGCATCCTCTTCGTGGAGGCCCGCCGGGAGTTCGAGAAGCGCTTCATCGCCCGCGTGCTCCAGCGCCACCGGGGGAACCTCTCCAAGGCCGCCAAGGATCTCCGAATCCATCGCAACACCCTCGGCAAGAAGATCGAGGAGTACAAGCTCTCCGTCTAGCACTCTGCTTGACAGAGTGCTAGGGCCGAACCTATACTGTCACTCGTCGGGGGTGAGTGCTAGAGCCCGACTCTGGCCGAGGGTAGTATCTGTGTGCCCCCGAACGACTTAGGGACAACGACTCATTGGAGGAGGCAAAAGCCTTATGAAGGTTCGTCCGCTTCACGACCGCCTGCTGGTCCGCCGGATCGAGGAGAAGGAAACGGTCAAGGGTGGGATCATCATCCCCGACTCGGCCAAGGAAAAGCCCCAGGAGGGCGAGGTGCTCGCCGTCGGGAACGGCAAGATCCTCGACAACGGCCAGAAGGTCGCCCTCGACGTCAAGGTGGGCGACAAGATCCTCTTCGGCAAGTACTCCGGGACCGACATCAAGATCGACGGCGAGGAAGTCCTCATCCTCCGCGAGGACGAGGTTCTCGCGGTTCTCGCCTAACGCACGGCTTTTAAAGAAGATCTAAGGAGATCCGCAGAAATGGCGAAGCAGATCACGTACGGCGACGAATCCCGCCAGGCGATCCTGCGCGGCGTCAACAAGCTGGCCGACGCCGTGAAGGTCACCCTCGGGCCCAAGGGACGCAACGTCGTCCTCGACAAGAAGTTCGGCTCCCCCCTCATCACCAAGGACGGCGTCACGGTGGCGAAGGAGATCGAGCTCAAGGACGCCCTCGAGAACATGGGCGCCCAGATGGTCCGCGAGGTCGCGAGCAAGACCTCCGACGTCGCCGGTGACGGCACGACGACCGCGACGGTGCTCGCCCAGGCGATCTACCGCGAGGGCAGCAAGAACGTCACGGCGGGCGCCAACCCGATGGAGCTGAAGCTCGGCATCGCGAAGGCGGTCGAGGCGGTCACCGAGGAGCTGAAGAGGCTGAGCAAGCCCGTCAAGGGCAAGATGATCGCCCAGGTCGGCACCATCTCCGCCAACAACGACGCCACGATCGGCACGATCATCGCCGAGGCGATGGAGAAGGTCGGCAAGGACGGCGTCATCACCGTCGAGGAAGCCAAGTCGATGGAGACGTCCCTCGAAGTCGTCGAGGGGATGCAGTTCGACCGCGGCTACCTGTCCCCGTACTTCGTGACGGACCCCGAGCGGATGGAGGTCGTCCTCGAGAACGCCCTCGTCCTGATCCACGAGAAGAAGATCTCCAACATGAAGGACCTCCTCCCCGTCCTGGAGCAGGTCGCGAAGCTCGGGCAAGCCCCTGCTCATCATCGCCGAGGACGTCGAGGGCGAGGCCCTGGCGACCCTGGTGGTGAACAAGCTGCGCGGGACCCTCCACGTCGCCGCGGTCAAGGCGCCGGGCTACGGTGACCGGCGCAAGGCCATGCTCGAGGACATCGCGATCCTCACGGGCGGCAAGGCCATCACCGAGGACCTCGGCATCAAGCTCGAGAACATCAAGCTCGACGACCTGGGCAAGGCCAAGAAGATCACCATCGACAAGGACAACACGACCCTCGTGGAGGGCTCGGGCAAGGCCAAGGACATCGAGGGCCGGGTCAAGCAGATCCGCACCCAGGTCGAGGAGACGACCTCCGACTACGACCGCGAGAAGCTCCAGGAGCGGCTTGCGAAGCTGGTCGGCGGCGTGGCCGTCATCAAGGTCGGGGCCGCGACCGAGACCGAGATGAAGGAGAAGAAGGCCCGGGTCGAGGACGCGATGCACGCGACCAAGGCCGCGGTCGAGGAGGGGATCGTCCCCGGCGGCGGCGTGGCCCTGCTGCGCTGCACCAGCGCCGTGGACGCCATCAAGGCCAAGGGCGACGTCGCCGTCGGCGTCGCGATCATCCGCCGGGCTCTCGAGGAGCCCCTCCGCCAGATCGCGTCGAACGCCGGGTTCGAGGGCGCGGTCGTCGTGGCGAAGGTTCGCGAGTCGAAGGCCGAGGAGGGCTTCAACGCCCTGAGCGACGAGTACGAGAACCTCGTCGAGGCCGGCGTCATCGACCCGACCAAGGTCGTCCGCTCCGCGCTGCAGAACGCCGCGTCGATCGCGTCGCTCCTGCTGACCACCGAGGCTCTCGTCTCCGAGATCCCCGAGGAGAAGCCGGAGCCGCCGGCCGGTGGCGGCGGTGGCATGGGCCACGGCGGCGGAATGTACTAAGCCGCACCCTTTCGAGTCCGGGACGTGCTCAGGGGGAGCCTTCGGGCTCCCCCTTCTTGCTGGTCCGCGCGATCCCGGCCCTCTAGCTGGGCAGCTTGAACTGCACGCGGACCGGTATCCAGACCTTGACGGCGACGCCGTCCTTGGTGGCCGGCCGGTAGTGCCGCTTCTTGACGTTGTCCAGCGCCGCCTCGTCGAGGCCGGCCCGTCCGCCGGTCCCTGTGACGATCTGGGCGTCGGTCACCGCCCCCTTCTCGTCCACGAGGACGTTCAGCTCCACGACGCCCTCGACGCGCTGCCGCAGGGCGACGGAGGGGTACTGGACGGGGGGCGTCTTCTCGGGAACGGGGGCGATGACGCCCGCGTCGGTCACGTTGACGAGGGCGCCGGCACTGAACCGGAGCCAGGGTCGTCGCTGGCGGCAGGGTCGTGGTCGCGGCCGCGGCGAGACGGGCCTCCTCGGCCCGCCTCTGCTCTTCCGCCCTCCGCTGCTCCTCGGCGAGCCGTTGCTCTTCCGCCGCCTTGGCGTCCTCGAGCTTCTTCCGCTCCTCCTGGGCCCTCCGCTCCTGATCCGCCCGGCCTTCTTGGCGGCGTCGTCCTGGGCCCTCTGGAGCGCCGCGGCGTCGACCTCGGTCCCCCTGGCCTTGGCCTCCTTCTGGAGCTTGGCGGTCGCTTCCTCCTTCGCCTTCTGCTCTGCGGCCGCCTTCTCGTCCTCGATGGCCTTGAGCTTCTCCTCGAGCTCCTTGACACGGGCCAGGGCGGCCACGGCTTCGGCGGAGAGGGTCGATGGGCGGCGGGGGCGAAGGTGACGGCGTCCCCCCCAGGGCCGTGGCGCCGAGGAAGTAGTAGGCCGCCCCCCCGACGACCACGATCCCCAGCAGCGCGGCGACCAGCAGAGGCGTCTTGCGCTTGGCAGGGGCGTCCTTGTGGAACGTGAAGCTGGCTGCGGCGTCCTTGGCCGAGACTCCGGCCGAGCGAGCGGGGACTCGACGGGAGCGGCGCTATGCGGCGGCGCTGGAGCTTCCCGGCGGGACGGGCGGCGGCTCGCTGCGCCGCTGCGGGCGCCGGCTCCGGTCTCCGCCCGGGCGGCGTCGCCGCCGACGGGACGGGCGTCGTGTTGAGCGTGACCGTGTTGCCCGTGGGCTTGGGGCCGCCGTCCATCAGGAACTCGGCGTAGCTCGCCTCGCGCTCCTCCTTGATCTCCTTCGACTCCCGGTCGATGTCCTCGCGGAAGATCGAGTGCATGAAGAAGGCGAGGTTGAAGGTCGTGGGCGTGAAGTCACCCGAGAAGAGGAGGGTGTCGATGGCCTTCCGCAGCTCCTGGATCTCGCCGTAGCGCCCCGAGGGCTCCTGCGCCAGGGACCGGGCCAGGATCTCGGCGATCGGCTTCGGGATCGCGTCGTCGTCCCCGGAGGGGCTCTGGAGGCGAGCCCGCCGCGAGGCGAGCGGGAATGTCCCCGCCGCGCCCACCCTCGAAGAGGGGCCGACCCGTCAGGGCCTCGAACAGAAGCGCGCCCACGGCGAAGATGTCCGACGACGGGTCCGCCGGCCCGCCACCGGCCTGCTCCGGCGCGAGGTAGAGGAGATCCTCGTCCCGGAGGGCGCCGCTCTCCCGCGACGCGGGCCAGCCAGTGACCGAAGCCCCGGACGCGCACCTCGCCCTCGTAGGAGACCAGCACGTTGCCGCGGGTTCAGGAGACCGTGGAAGTAGCGCGTGCCGCTCTCGGTCTTCCGCCCGTGGGAGTACTCGAGGGCCGAGCAGACCTTGCTGGCGATCAGGAGCGCGTGGTCCACCGAGAAGGGAAACGTGTCCCGGCGGCAGCGCTCGAAGACGGCGCGGAGGCTCTTCCCTTCGACGAACTCGTAGGAGACGTAGTAGACGGACTCGACCTTGCCGATGCCGTAGATCCGGACGATGTTCGGGTTCTGGAGCTGCGCCGCGACCTTCACCTGGTCCATCAGGCTCTTGGCCACGTCCGCGTTGGATCCGAGAGGCCGGCGTCAGCCGCAGGATGCTGACGATCTTCTCGAGGCCGGCGGGCCCGAGCTTGGCGGCGCGGTACTCCGCCCCGAGGCTCGAGGGCTCGAGGTCCTCGAGCAGGACGAACTTCCCGAACTTCTCTCTCTTGGCCATCGAGTGGCGGCGCCCCGAGCTAAGACGGTTGTTTGCGCGAATTTAGCACCCCTGTCGGGGTGCGTCAAACCTCGCCGGTCGGGGCGCGAGGCGATCTAGGGCGCGGGGGTCGCGCTGATCTCGTCCCCGGAGGGTCCGCGAAAGCGCGCGCCCGTGTCCTCGTCGACGGCCAGGAGCGTGTAGCCCGAAGAGGCGTCGCCGGGAGCCAGGACGACGACCTCGCCGAGGATCGAGACGCGCTGCCAGGACGTCTCGGCCGCGATGCACGACGCCGATCAGGACGACCGCCGGAGCGGCGGGGGCGACCGCGCGCCGTTGCGGGATGGGGCGTCTCGCGGGGTCCCGGATCGGCGGCGGCCTTCGGCGGGCGGTCCTGGAGACCGTACTCGAACAGGTTCCGACCCGGATCCACCGGCGGGGACACGATCCTCCGGGCGCCGGCCTTTGCGGGGACGGTCGCGCCATCGCCTGCCTGGAAGCGGGGGGCTGGCGCTCCCCCCCGCCCCGGGCCCAGGCCACGGCCAGGAGAGCCGAGGCCGCCGCCGCGCCCAGCAGGAGGACCCTCCTCATGGGTTGGCCTCGAGGCTCAGTGCGTCCAGCTCCAGCGAGATCGTGTCCGGCGCCCGGCGCGAAGCGGACGCGGTCCAGGACGATGCGGCCGCCGGGAGGTGCCACGGCCGCCGTGAACCTCACGACGTCCTCGAAGCGCCCCTCGCCGCTCAGATGAACGCTCGCCGCCACGGGCGCGCGGCCCGGGGCTGAGCGACAGGCGCACGTTCGACACCCCGGAGCCCTTCACGGATTCCAGGACCGATCGGCGTAGCGACGACGAGGGGCTCGCTCGGACGGGCCGCCCGGCGCCCTCGCGGAGCGCGTCGCCTCGAGCCGTCGCTGGTGCTCGATCCGGGACAGGCGCTGGCGTCGCGTCCCGCCGGCGCTCGCGGGCGCGACGGTACTCGTCGCCGAGATCGGCCGCGGCTCGCCGCGCCGGAAGGGCCAGGCCGGCGTAGGCCGCCGGCCGCAGCCGTCAGGAGGAGGAGCGCCAGGGGCGGGCGGTCATGGAGCCACGCCCCGGTAGCTCATCCGAACCGATGCCGCGAGCTCGCCCTGGCGGTTCTCGGGCCCCGGAACCACGTCGGCGAAGCGCGTCGACTCGGCGAGCCGCGCGAGGAACAGGTCGTAGGCCTCGGCGCGGCGCGCCACGACGTGGAGGTCGAGGACGAGGCGCTCCCGGTAGTCCAGGTCGAGGGACTGGAGGCGGACCTCGGGGGGAAGGAGCGCCGACAGCTCGGCCACGATCTTCGGGGGCGGGGCCTCGGCCGACTCGCGCACCTGGGCCACGAGGACGGCGTCGCCCGGCCCTCGCCGCTTCTCGGCGGCGTCGCGCTCGCTGGGCGAGCGTCGTCGGCCTCCCGCGCCGCCCGCGCGACCTCGTCGCGCCGACGACCGAGGTCGGCCGACGCCCTCCAGCTGAGAAAGGCGGCCACGGCGAAGCGCGACCGCGGCCGCCGCGACCAGGACGCGCGTCCCCCGTCCAGATCCGCCGACGCGGTCGCGTCGAGAAGTCGATCACGAGAGGGCCGCCCCCAGCCACGACGAGCTCCGCGCTCTCCGCGGCCGCGACGGCCGGCCTCTGGCCAGGCGAGCTCCGCCGGGCACCCGAGCTCGGCCAGCTGTCGCGTCACGACCGCGGCACCCGAGCCCGCCACGGCGATCCTCGGCGCGTCCCCCGCGCACGCCCGCCGAGAGCCGACGTCCGCCGATCTCCTCGCGCAGCCAGCTCCGCCTCCTCGGCGCCCGGGTCGCGGCGTCGCGTCCGAAAGAGCGCGAGGCGTTCCCTGCGACGAACGACCGCAAGGGAGACGGCGACGTCGCCCAGGATGACCGCGAGGCTCCGTCCGCCGCTCGGGGTGCAGCTGCGTGCCGGAGACCGCTGACGGCCGCGAGGGGCGCCAGGTTGACCTGGTCGAGGTTGAATCCCGCGGTCCTGGCCGCGCGTCTCGTAGGCTTCGACCACGCTCCCGCCGCACGGCACCGCAGAGGAATCGGCGTCCCCCCGAGCGGAAGGGCGTCGACCACGGCGTCCCCGGCAGGATAGGGGAGGCCCTGGCCCAGACGAAAGCGGGCGTACTCGCGGATCGCGACGCCCGGACGGCACCTCGAGGAGGGCCATCCGCGCGACTCCCTCGGGAAGGACCAGCGTCGCGCGGCCGGCCGTTGACCCCGAGGGACCGACGCACCGAGGCCGAGCGCCTCCCGAACCTCGTCGAGTCGCGCGAGGTTGGGCTCCATCGGGGCGAGGGAGCGAGGGCGCCCGGGACGAGGGAGACGCGGGCCAGGCCCCCGATGCTGGGCCCACCCGAGCCCCAGGAAACGACCGCGCCGGTCACCGACGCGGCGTCGAGCGCCACCAGGAGCTTTGCCCGTCGCCACGGCATCCCGTCATTATAAGCCCGGATCGCCGGGCCGGAGCGGGGGTTTCGAGGCGCGGTGGCCGGTGCTATGATCCGCCCGGTCGCACAACCATGGGGGTGGCATGAAGCTCTACGATGCGCCCAACGTCAGGAACGTCGCGGTCGTCGGACACGGCGGCTGCGGAAAGACCACCCTGGTCTCGGCCCTGCTCTTCGACATGGGCGCCTCCACGCGCCTCGGGCGGGTGGAGGACGGAACGACGGTCACCGACTTCGACGCCGACGAGATCGAGCGCAAGATCAGCCTGCAGGCCGCCGTGGCCTGGGGCGAGTGGAAGAAGACCCGGATCAACCTGATCGACGCCCCGGGCTACGCCAACTTCGTCGCCGAGGCGCGGGCGGCGCCTTGCGCGCCGCCGACGCGGCCATCGTCGTCGTGGACGCCGTGGCGGGCGTCGAGGTCCAGACCGAGAAGGCCTGGTCCATCTGCGAGGAGTACGGGCTCCCGCGTCTCGTGGTGATCAACCGGATGGACCGCGATCGCGCCTCCTTCGAGCGCACCCTCGAGTCGCTGCGCTCGACCTTCGGCCGCGGCGTCGTGCCCATCGCGATGCCCCTCGCCGAGGAGAAGGACTTCACGGGCGTGGCCGAGCTGGAGACCGACAAGGCCGACGTCTACGCCGACGGACCAGAGCGGCAAGTTCCAGCAGACCGAGGTGCCGGCCGGCCCTCAAGGAGAGCGAGGCGGCCCTTCACGCCCAGCTCGTGGAGATGGTGGCCGAGGCCGACGAGACGCTCATGGAGGAGTTCTTCGCCGAAGGAAACCTGCCCCTGCCGGACCTCATCAAGGGGCTGCGGCAGAGCGTCCTCTCGCGCCGTCTCTTCCCGGTCCTGCCCGCATCGTCGGCGCGGAACGTCGCCATGCACCCGATCCTCGACGCCATCGTCGACCTCCTCCCGTCCCCCGTGGATCGCCCGGCGTGGAAAGGCGACCGACCCGACGTCCGGCGCCGGAGGAGCGAGCGCGCCGCCGACCCGGCGGCTCCCCTCTCGGCCTTCGTGTTCAAGACGATGGTCGATCCCCACGCCGGGCCGTATCTCCCTCGTGCGCGTCGTCTCGGGAACGCTGAAGGCCGACGGCAGCGTCTACAACGCGAGCCGGGACGTCGTCGGAGCGCGTGGGCTCCCTCTTCGCGCTGCAGGGGAAGACGACGACGCCCGTGCAGGAGCTGCGGGCCGGGGACCTGGGAGCCATCGCCAAGCTCAAGGACACCCTGACCAACGACACCCTGGCCGACAAGGCCCACCCCGTCGTCTTCCCCAAGATCCCGTTCCCGGAGCCGGCCACGACCTTCGCCATCGAGCCGAAGACGCAGGGGAGACGAGGACAAGATCTCGCAGTCCCTCCACCGCCTCATGGAGGAGGACCCGGTCATCCGCGTGTCCCAGGACGCCCAGACCCACGAGATGCTCCTCTCGGGAATGGGCCAGCTCCACGTCGAGGTCGTGGTCGGGCCGGCTGAAGAAGCGGTACAAGGTCGAGGTCAACCTGAAGAGGCCGAAGATCCCCTACCGCGAGACGATCAAGGGCGCGGCGGAGGGACACGGGCGCCACAAGAAGCAGACGGGCGGCCACGGCCAGTTCGGAGACTGCAAGATCCGGATGAAGCCCCTCCCTCGCGGCTCGGACTTCAGCTTCGTGGACGACATCTTCGGCGGATCGATCCCGAAGAACTTCATCCCGGCCGTGGAGAAGGGGATCCAGGCGGCGCGCCTCAAGGGCTTCGTCGCCGGCTACCCGATGGTCGACTTCCAGGTCGAGCTCTTCGACGGCCAGTATCACGACGTGGACTCGTCGGAGATGTCCTTCAAGATCGCCGGCTCCCTCGCCTACAAGGACGCCGTGGCGAAGTGCCGCCCCACGCTCCTCGAGCCGATCATGAGGGTCGAGATCGCGGTCCCCGAGGAATATGCGGGCGCGGTCATGGGGGACCTGTCGAGCCGGCGCGGCCGCCCGCAGGGCATGGAGCCGCGGGGCTCGCTCCAGGTGATCCGCGCCGAGGTGCCCCTGTCGGAGATGCTCTCCTACGACGCCGACCTCACGTCGATGACGGGCGCTCGCGGCTCCTACCACATGGAGATGTCCCACTACGACGAGGTGCCCGGGCACCTCCAGGACAAGATCGTCTCCGCCGCACGGAGCGAGCAGGGCGAGGTCGAGGAGGAGGCCTGACGCGCCGGCGCACGCCCGGGCGGGACAGGAGGCGGAAAAGGAGGGACAATGGCTTTCATGACTGGTCGCCAACGCTCGCCTCCGGTCTCGCGTCCCTGTCCCTCGCTGGTCTGCTCTCCGTCGCGTCTCCCTGTCCGGTCCACGCCCAGGACGCGCCCAAGAACGCGGGAACCGACGTCCCGGCACCCAAGCGAGCGAAGACGGTCCTTCCCGAATACCCGCCCGAGGCCCAGGCCCAGGGGATCCGCGGCATCGTCATCCTCGAGGTCGTCATCGACACCGAGGGCCACGTGGCTTCGGCGGAGGTCGTCCGGAGCATCGCCCGCTCTCGACGAGGCGGCCCTCGCCGCGGTTCGCAAGTGGCAGTACGAGGTGACGAAGGTGGACGGCAAGCCCGTCAGCGTCCGACTGACGGTGCCCATCACGTTCGCGCTCAAGGTCCCCGAGGTCAGCCGGCAGGAGGGTATCCCGGAGCTCCGCCAGGGGGCCTCGCCCGGGTTCCCGCCCGAGGCCTCTCGAGGCAAGGGAGGCGCCACGGTCACGGCGGAGGTGACGCTCGACTCGAATGGCTCGGTCGCCGACGCGCTCGTGACGGCCGGACAACCCCCCTGGGACGAGTCGCTCCTCCGCGCGCTCCGGACGTGGAAGTTCGCCGTCGACGACCCCGATTCGATCCTCGCGTTCAAGGTGGAGGCCAACTTCGTCGTCGGATCGAAGGGCGAGGCTGGTCATGTCGAGCTGCACCTCAGCAACCCGCGGAAGAGCAAGGCCGCCACGGCGAGCGGCGAGACGCCGGCGCCCCAGCCGCCGACGCCCCCGGCATCGGCGCCCGTGGTCCCGAGCACCGGCGCAACTGCGCCCGCCGCCGTCCCCACTCCCGCAGCCTCGGGCCCGGCGCCGTCGGCTCCGGTCGCCACCCCGCCGCCGGCAGTTCCTCCTCCGCCCGCGCTGCCGGCGCCGGCCATCGCGAGCTCCTCGGCCACGGAGCCGCCCAAGCCCCCGCCGGCGCCCAAGGTCGCGCAGCCGCCCGTCGAAATGCTCTCGGCTCCGCCCCCGAAGGCGGACGCACCTGCGGCCCCCATCGAGAACGGCGTGTCGGCGATCCGCGAGATCGCCCTGTCGCCGGGGGTCCCGGACCTCGTTCGCGGACGGCGTCCCGTGCCGCCGCCGCTGGCGCGCATGGCCGGGGCCATCGGAACCGTACAGGTCCGGTTCTCGGTGAACGCCGCGGGCGGCACGACGGTCCTGGGAGCCGACGGACCCGAGATCTTCCGGCCTGCGGCCGAGGAGGCGGTGGCGTCCTGGAACTTCAGGCGAGCTTCAGCCGATCGGCTGCACCTGGTCGCCGCCTTCGACTACCAGCTCGACAAGGCGTCCGCCATCGTGCATGTCGAGGAGCGCCAGCCCTAGCGCCTCAAGAGCCACGGCCTGCCGCTATTTCTCGGCGGCCTTGCCGGCCTTGGCCTTCCGCGGACCCTTGGCCGGCTCGTCGGAGCTCTTGGCCTCCGCCTTGGCCTTGGGAGCGCTCTCCTCGCCCTTCTTGGCCTTCTCGTCCTTCTTGCCGGGTTGGTACTCCGAGCCCAGCAGCTCCACGATGGCCATCTCGGCGCCGTCCCCCTTGCGGGGACCGAGGCGCAGGATCCGGGTGTAGCCGCCCGGTCGCGCGGCGTACCGGGCGCCGAGGCTGTCGAAGAGCTTGGTCACGACCTTGGGGTCGCGGATGTCCCTGCCGACCAGGCGCTTCGCATGGCTCCTGTCGTCCTCGCGCTTGGCCATGGTGATGAGCTTCTCGGCGTAGGGCCGGAGCTCCTTGGCCTTGGCGAGGGTCGTGCGGATCCGCTCGCGCTCGAAGAGCGCCGTGGCGAGGTTGCGCAGCAGCGCGATCCGGTGGGGCGTGACGCGCCCGAGCTTCCTGTGAGCGACGCGGTGTCTCATATTCCTTGACGTCCCCATGCCGCGCGGCGCCGGACCCGGTCCGGCGCGCGCGCTAGAGCTTCGATTACTGGTTCTGGGCCTGCGGGTAGTTGTCCAGCTTCATTCCGAGGGAGAGCCCCATGCCCGACAGGATCTCCTTGATCTCGTTCAAGGACTTGCGACCGAAGTTCTTGGTCTTGAGCATCTCGGCTTCGGTCTTCTGGACGAGCTCGCCGATCGTGCGGATGTTGGCGTTCTTCAGGCAGTTGTAGGACCGGACGGAGAGCTCCATCTCGTCGACGCTCTTGTTGAGCTTCTCCCACCAGATCTCGCGATCCTGCTCGGAGATCTCGGCCGGCGCCTCCTCGGAGCCCTCATCTTCCTCGATGTTGATGAAGATCGTGAGATGGTCCTTCATCAGCTTCGAGGCGAGGCCGACAGCGTCTCGGGGCGAGACCGCCCCGTTTCCCCAGACTTCGAGGGTGAGCTTCTCGTAGTCGGTGGCCTGTCCGACGCGGGCGTTCTCGACGAAGTAGTTGACCTTCTTGATGGGCGAGTGCACCGAGTCGACGGGAATCCATCCGATGGACAGGTCCTCGTCGAAGTTCTTGTCGGCGGAGACGTAGCCTCTTCCCTGCTTGACCCTCATCTCGATGGACAGGGTCGAGCCCTGGCCGAGCGTCGCGATGTAGGCCTCGGGGTCGAGGACCTCCACGTCGGCGTCGGGGGTGATGTGCTTGGCGCGCACCTCGCCCGCCTCCGACGTTCGCAGGGTCAACGTCTTCGAGTGCTCGACGTGCATCTTGAGGGGCACCCGCTTCAGGTTCAGGATGAGGTCGGTCGTGTCCTCCATCGCCCCCGGGATCGGGGAGAACTCGTGGAGCACGCCCTCGACCCGTACCGCGGTGATGGCGGCGCCTTCGATGCTCGAGAGGAGCACCCGGCGCAGCGCGTTGCCGACGGTGGTGGCGAAGCCCCGCTCGAAGGGCTGCGCGTAAAACCGCCCGTAGTGGTCGGTCAGGCTCTCGCGATCGACCTCGAGGCGCTTCGGCTTCTGGAACCCTTTCCAAAGCATCGTATGAAAGTCCTCTCTTGACTGCTTACTTCGAATACAGCTCGACGATGAGCTGCTCCTGGATGGGGAAGTTCACGTCGTCCCGGGCGGGCATCGACAGGACCTTTCCCTTCATGGCCGCGGCGTCCAACTCCAGCCACTTCGGCACGCCGCGCCCCTTCACCGACTCGACCGACGCCGCCACGAGGACGTTCTTCGCGGCGCGCGGGGCCAGAGTCACGACGTCGCCGACCTTCACCTGGAACGACGGGATGTTCAGTCGCTTGTCGTTCACCCTCACGTGGCCGTGGCGGACGATCTGCCGCGCCTGGGCACGGGACGCCCCGAACCCGAGGCGATAGACCACGTTGTCGAGGCGCCGCTCCAGCTTGGTCAGGAGCGTCTCGCCGACGACGCCCTTCTCCTGCGACGCGCGGTCGAAGGTGAGGGCGAACTGCCCCTCGAGCATTCCGTAGAGACGCTTCGTCTTCTGCTTCTCGCGGAGCTGAAGGCCGTAGCCCTGGAGCTTGGCCTTCACCCTGCCCCCCTTGCCTCCCTTGCCGTGCTGTCCGGGAGCGTAGTTCCGCTTCTCGATGGCGCACTTCTCCGTCAAGCAGCGGTCGCCCTTGAGGAACAGCTTCATCCCCTCGCGGCGGCAGAGACGGCAGACCGACCCGATGTATCTGGCCAATTTCTCGCTCCCTTACACTCGGCGACGCTTGGGCGGCCGGCAACCGTTGTGGGGGATCGGGGTCACGTCCCGGATGGACTTGATCTCCACCCCCGCGGCCTGCAACGCCCGGATGGCCGATTCGCGGCCGCTCCCCGGTCCCTTGACGCGGATGTCGAGGGACCTGAGCCCCGACTCCTTGGCGGCCGTGGCGCAGGCGGCGGCGGCCTGCTGGGCCGCGAACGGCGTGCCCTTGCGGGATCCCTTGAACCCCAGGGTTCCCGAGCTCGACCACGTGACCACGTTCCCTTCGAGGTCGGTGATGGTGACGTGGGTGTTGTTGAAGGAAGCGTGGACGTGGGCGATCCCGTGGACCACGTGCTTCTTCTCCTTCTTCCCCTTCTTCGCGCCGACGACTTTGGTCATCTCTCGTCTCCTACGTCTTGGGCGGCGCCGACTTCGGTCGGATCATGGCGCGCCGAGGGCCCTTGCGGGTGCGAGCGTTGGTATGGGTCCGCTGCCCGCGGACAGGAAGGTTGCGGCGGTGTCGCATCCCGCGGTAGGACCCGACCTCCATCAGCCGCTTGATGTTCATGGCGACGTCCTTGCGGAGGTCTCCCTCGACCCCGCCTTCGGAGTCGATGATCTTGGCGATGCGGCTCGCCTCCTCCTCCGAGAGGTCCTTCACCCGGACGCTCGGGTCGATCCCCGCCTTGCCCAGGATCGTGTTGCTGCGGGCCACGCCGATCCCGTAGATGTACGTGAGCGCGATCTCGACCCGCTTCTGGCGCGGGAGGTCGATACCTGCGATGCGTGCCATGCCTTACCCCTGCCTCTGCTTGTGCTTCTGATTGCTGCAGATGATCCGCACGACGCCCTGGCGGCGCACCACCTTGCACTTGACGCAGATCTTCTTGACCGACGACCTTACCTTCACTTCCTAACCCCTCTCACCAACTCAACCTCGGCGCCGCACGATGCGGCCGCGGGTCATGTCGTACGCCATGAGCTCCACGACCACGCCGTCGCCGGGGAGCACTCGCAGCAACGTCCCTGCCGATACGTGGGCCGTGACATGGGCGCGGCTCTCGTTCTCCAGCTCGACCCTGTAGAGGGCGTTCGGGAGCGATTCGACGACCCGCGCGTTCACAAGGATCCCCTCTTCCGCATCAGGCATGGTTCTCCCGCTGGCGCCCGTAGGGATAGGGCTCCGACAGCACCCAGGGTCCCTCGGGGGTCACGGCGACCGACAGCTCGAAGTGCGCCGAAAGACCGCCGTCCACGGTCACGGCGGTCCAGCCGTCCTCCAGGACGCGCACGTCGGGTTTGCCGGTGTTCACCATCGGCTCGATGGCCAGGCACATCCCGGCCACGAGGCGCTCCCGGCGCCCCGGAGGACCGTAGTTCGGCACCTGGGGCTCCTCGTGGAGGCTCGTGCCGATGCCGTGGCCGACGAACTCCCGGACCACCGAGTACCCCCGCCCTTCGGCGTAGCTCTGGACCGCGTGACCGATGTCACCCACGCGACTCCCGGGCTTGCAGACCGCGATGCCGGCGTGGAGGCTCGCTTCGGTGGCCTCCATCAGCCGGCGCGCCTCGTCACTCACCTTCCCCACGCCGACGGTGCGCGCCGCGTCTCCGTAGTAGCCCTCCACGATGCAGCCCAGGTCGAGACCGACGATGTCTCCGTCCTTGAGGCGCCGTCCGCCGGGAATCCCGTGGACGACCTCCTCGTTCACCGAGATGCAGAGCGTCGCCGGGTACCCTCGGTAGCCGAGGAACGCGGGCTTCGCGCCCGCCTTCTCGATGCGCGCCCGTGCGATCTTGTCCATCTCCTTGGTCGTGACTCCGGGCGCCGCGGCCTCGGCCAGCGCGGCGAGGGTGTCGACGACGATCGTGCACGCGCGGTGCATCTTCTGGAGCTCAGCCCACGACTTCTGGACGCTCATGCCGCGGCCCCCACGATTGCGGACAGCTCGGCGAACACCGTGTCGACGGGCCGGTAGCCGTTGATCGTGTGGAAGCGGGAGCGCCCGCGGAAGTAGTCGATGAGGGGCCGGGTCCGCTCGTCGTATTCCGCAAGCCGGTGCGCCACGGCCGATTCCTTGTCGTCGTCCCGCTGGATGAGGGCGGTCGAGTCCCGATCGCAGAGCCCCGGCGCCTTCGGGGGGTTCGTGTAGACGTGGTACGTCGACTGGCATGTCGGGCACCACCGGCGTCCCGACAGGCGTCTCAGGAGCTCCTCGCGCGGCACCTCGACGTTGATGACCAGGAACCCGCTCGAGTCGCCTCCCTCCATGCCCTCGAGGCCCTCGGCCTGGCGCAGGGTCCGGGGGAACCCGTCGAGGATGAACCCGGTCCTGCAGTCGATCCGCCCGATCCTCTCTCCCACCATGTCGATGAGCAGGTCGTCGGGAACCAGGTCCCCCCTGTCGATGAAGGGGGCCGCCTTCCGACCCAGGGGCGTGCCCTTGGCGATGGCCTCCCTCAGCATGTCGCCCGTGGAGATTCGCACGATCCGCCGCTCGGCGGCCAGACGCCCGGCCTGGGTCCCCTTCCCGGCGCCCGGAGGCCCGAGGAAGACGATCCGAGGCACGGCAGCACCCTGGTCATGATCAGCGTCGCCCACGGATCCTCCGCCCCCCTTTGCCACCGAAGCCGTCGTAGTGGCGCATGATGAGCTGCGCCTCGACTTGCGCCACGGTGTCCATGGCCACGCCCACCACGATGAGGAGGGAGGTTCCGCCGAAGATGAAGTTGAGCCCGAGCCCCCGCGTGATCCAGTCCAGGTTGTTCTGGGTGAGGAAGTTGTCCAGGGGAACGCCGATGACCGGGATCGGGTCCACACGGAACCCGGCGATCAGGAACTCCGGGAGCAGCGCGATGAGCGCCAGATAGAGCGCCCCTCCGAAGGTGATGCGCCCGAGGATGTGGTCCAGGTGCTCGGCCGTCCGCTTGCCGGGCCGGATCCCCGGGATGAAGCCCCCGTACTTCCGCATGTTCTCCGCCACGTCGTCGGGGTTGAAGACGATCGCCGTGTAGAAGTAGCAGAAGAAGATGATGAAGGAGACGTACAGCAGGTTGTAGAGGGGCATCCCCCAGCGAAGCTGCTCGTAGACCGACTGCATCCAGGGGTTGTTGGCCTGGAGCATCTGGGCGATGGTCTGCGGGAACGTGATGATCGACGAGGCGAAGATCACGGGGATGACGCCGCTGGTGTTGACCCGGAGGGGGAGGTGCGTGGACTGCCCCCCGTACATGCGCCGTCCCACCACCCGCTTCGCGTACTGGACCGTGATGCGCCGCTGGCCCCGCTCCACGAAGACGATGATGGCGACCACGACGAGCATGAGGGCCACGAGGAGGATTGCCGTGATGATGTTGATGTCCCCGCGGGAGATCTTCTGGAACGTGTCCAGGAGGCCCCTCGGGAAGCCCACCACGATCCCGGCGAAGATGATGAGGCTCATCCCGTTGCCGATGCCGCGCTCGGTGATCTGCTCGCCGAGCCACATGATGAAGGCGGTCCCGGTCGTCAGGGTGAGGACCGTCATGACCTTGAAGGCGAGCCCCGGGTGCTGGACGATGCGGAACTTGTCCGAGAGGGTCATCCGCTCGAGGTACACGGCGATGGAGAGCGACTGCACGATGGAAAGGACGATCGTGCCGTATCGCGTGTACTGGGTGATCTTCCGGCGCCCAAGCTCGCCTTCTTTCGACAGCTTTTCCAGGAAGGGCCAGACCACGGTGAGCAGCTGGAGGATGATCGACGCCGAGATGTACGGCATGATCCCGAGGGCGAAGACCGTCACCTTCGCGAGGTTCCCCCCCGAGAACATGTCGACGAGGCCGAACCAGTTGGACCGGTTCTGCTCGAAGAAGTCGATGAGGGATTTCGAGTCGATTCCGGGCGTCGGGATGTGGTTCCCCAGGCGATACACGGCCAGCAGGCCGAGGGTGAAGAGCACCCTCTTCCGCAGGTCCGGGATGTCCCAGATGTTCCGCAGGCTCTGCAGCATCTAACCCTCGAGGACCTCGGCCTTCCCGCCGAGTCCGGCGATCCGCTCCAGCGCCTTCGCGCTGAACTTGTGGGCCCTCACGGTGAGGGCCTTCGTCAGGTCTCCCTTGGCGAGGACCTTGACGCCGTCCCGCAGCTTCTTGATCATCCCGCGCTTCAAGAGCAGGTCCGGAGTCACGATGGTCCCGGTGTCGAAGATCTCGAGGCTCGCCAGGTTCACCTCGGTGAACTCCTTGCGGAACCGGTTGTGGAAGCCGCGCTTCGGCACGCGGCGGTGGAGGGGCATCTGGCCCCCCTCGAAGCCGTCCCGGTGGCTGAAGCCGCTGCGGCTCTTCTGCCCCTTCTCGCCGCGGCCCGAGGTCTTGCCGAGGCCGCTCCCCGGACCGCGACCCACGCGCTTGCGGCTGAACGTGCTCCCCTTCGCCGGCTTCAGTCTATCGAGACCCACGATCTCCCCCGTTCCTCTACCCGACGATCGCGACGAGATGGGGGACCTTCTTCACCATCCCCCGGATCTCGGGCGTGTCCAGCCGCTCCACGACCTGGTGCATGCGGCGCAGGCCGAGGCCGCGCACCGTCGCGCGCTGCTTGTCGGGACAACCGATGACGCTCCCGATCATCTTGACTTTGATCTTTCCGCCGGCCTTCGCGGCCTTCTTGGTCTTGGTAGCCATCGTTCAGCCCCCTAGGCCTGCGCCGGCGGTGCCACGGGCTTCCGCTCTTCGATGCCGGTGACCTCGGCCACGGTCTTCCCACGGAGTCGCGCCACACGCTCCGGCTGCTTGAGCCGCACCAGGGCGTCGACCGTGGCCTTCACGACGTTGTGGGCAGTCGTGGATCCCAGGCTCTTCGTCAGGATGTTCTGGATGCCGGCCGCGGTGATGACCGCTCGCACGGGACCGCCGGCGATCACGCCGGTCCCCTCCGATGCGGGCTTGAGGAGCACGCTCCCGGAGCCGAAGTTACCCGTGACGGTGTGGGGGATGGTCGCCCCCTTCTCGGTGATCGGAACCCGCACGATGTTCTTCTTGGCGGCCTCGACACCCTTCTTGATGGCGGAGGAGACCTCCCGGGCCTTGCCCATGCCGTAGCCCACGTAGCCGTGGCCATCCCCGACGACCACGAGCGCGCTGAAGGAGAGGTTCTTCCCGCCCTTCACGACCTTCGTCACGCGGTTGATGGACACGACCTGGTCTTTGAGCTCCAGGCTCTGGACGTCGATCTTCTCGGTGTAGTTCTTCATGGATCTCTTCTAGAACTTGAGGCCGCCCTCGCGGGCGGCGTCGGCCAGGGCCTTGATGCGACCGTGATACTGGAAGCCGCCGCGGTCGAAGACGACGGCCAGGACGCCCTTCTCCTTGGCCCGCTCTGCGATGAGCGCGCCCACCGACTTGGCGGCGGCGACGGTAGCCCCGCGCTTCGACTTGGCCCGGAGGTCCTTGTCGAGGGACGAGGCGGCGCAGAGCGTCTTCCCGAGGTCGTCGTCGATGACCTGGGCGTAGATGTGGCTCTGGCTGCGGAAGACCGCCAGCCGCGGACGGGCGGTGGTCCCGGAGAGCTTCTTCCGGATGCGGGCCCGGATCCGGGTCCGGATGTCTTCTTTGGTCTTGACCTTCATTTCGATCCCTCGGGCGTTCCCTGGCGGCCCTGCCGCCAGGCGTCCCCAACCCTCACTTGGCTCCGCCGGCTCCCGTGGCGCCGGCCTTCCCGGCCTTCTTCTTCAGGACCTCGCCGACGTAGCGGATCCCCTTCTGCTTGTACGGGTCCGGGCGGCGCAGCCCGCGGATCTCCGCGGCCACCTGCCCGACCTGCTGGCGGTCGATCCCCGAGATCGTGACCCGGGTCTGCTTGTCGATGGCGACCTTGATCCCCTCGGGGATCTTGTATTCGACGGGGTGCGAGAAGCCCAGGGCGAAGACGACCTTGCTCCCCTCCACCTGCGCCTTGTACCCGACGCCGACGATGTCCAGCTCCTTGGAGAAGCCCTCGGTGACGCCCTTGATGGCGTTCTGGGCGAGGGCCCGGGCCAGGCCGTGGAAGGCCCGCTGCTGCCGCTCGTCGTTCGAGCGCTTGCAGGCGAGCTCCGTCCCGGAGAGGTCGAACTGGATCCCCGGCGGTACCGGGGTCTCCAGCTTGCCCTTCGGCCCCTGGACGAGGAGGGCCTTCGCCGAGACGGTGACCTTCACGTCCTTGGGCACGGCGATCACCTTGCGTCCGACTCGCGACATGGATCGCCTCCTACCAGACGTTGCAGAGGATCTCGCCGCCCACGCCCTCGCGGGCCGCGCTCCTCCCGGTCATGAGCCCTCTCGACGTCGAGAGGATGTTGATGCCCAGCCCTCCGTAGACGCGGGGAATCTCGTCCTTCGCGCAGTAGATCCGGCACCCGGGCCGGCTCACGCGCTGCAGGTCGGTGATCACGCGCTCCATACCGGGACCGTACTTCAGGTAGACGCGGAGGACGCCTTGCTTCTCGTCCTCGGTCACCTTGTAGTTGGCGACGTAGCCCTCGCTCTTGAGGATGCGGGCAATCTCAACCTTCAGCTTCGAGCAAGGAACGTCTACCTTGGGAAGCCTGGCCCGGACTCCGTTCCGGATTCGGGTGAGCATGTCCGCGACAGGATCGGTCATGTTCATGGGTATTCCTCTCGGCCCTTTCCTACCAGCTGGCCTTGATGACGCCGGGGATCTCGCCGGCGAGGGCCTGCTTGCGGAAGCAGATCCGGCACATCTCGAACTTCCTCAGAAACGCCCGGGGACGTCCACAGGACTTGCAGCGCGTGTACGCCCGGACCGCGAACTTCGGCTTCCGCTGGGACTTGGCAATGAGAGACGTCTTCGCCACTCTCTCCCCTCCTCTACTGGTTCCGGAACGGCAAGCCGAGGTACTGGAGGAGGAGCTTCGACTCCTCGTCGGTCCTGGCCGTCGTCACGAAAGTCACGTTCATCCCACGGAGCTTGTCGACCCTGGAATAGTCGATCTCGGGGAAGATGATCTGGTCCTTGAGGCCGAGGGTGTAGTTCCCGCGGCCGTCGAAGGCGCTCGTCGACACGCCCCGGAAGTCCCGGACCCGGGGAAGCGCGACGTTGAACAGGCGGTCGCAGAACTCGTACATCCGGTCGCCGCGGAGCGTCACCGAGGCGGCGATGGGCATCCCCTGGCGCAGCTTGAAGGCCGCGATGGACTTGCGGGACCGCCGCATGGACGGCTTCTGGCCCGCGATCCGGCCCAGCTCCTCGACGGCGGCGTCGAGGAGCTTGATGTTCTGGGTCGCCTCGCCGACGCCCATGTTGATGACGACCTTCTGGAGCCGAGGCACCGCCATCACGTTCGGGTACTTCCGCTCCTTCATGAGGCGCGGGGCGATCTCCTTGACGTACGTCTCTTTGATACGGGCGCTCACTTGTCCAATACCTCGCCTGTGCGTCGGCTGACCCGGACCTTGCGCCCGTCGGCCAGCACCTTGTTGCCGATGCGTGTGCGCCGATCGTCCTCCGCTGACACGATCATCACGTTGGAGACGTGGATCGGCGCTTCGCGCTCCGCGATGCCACCCTTGATGTTCTTCCCGGGGTTGGGCTTCGTGTGCTTCTTGACGAAGGCCACGCCCTGGACGACCACGCGGTTCTTCTCGCGGATCACCTTCAGGACCTTGCCCCGCTTGCCGGCGTCCTTGCCGGAGATCACCTGGACGAGATCACCCTTGCGGATCCGGATCCGCATGGGAGTGACGTGCCTTCCCATGGCTTACAGCACCTCCGGCGCGAGGGAGACGATCTTCATGAACTTCTTGTCCCGCAGCTCTCGCGCCACGGGGCCGAAGACGCGGGTTCCGACCGGCTCCCCCGCCTCGTTGATGAGGACCGCCGCGTTCTGGTCGAATCGGATGTAGGAGCCGTCGCGGCGCCGCTGCTCCTTGCGGCACCGGACGATGACGGCCTTCACGACCTTCCCCTTCTTGACGGGCTCCGGGGCGTCGGGCGCCGATTCCTTCACGTTTGCGGTGATGACGTCCCCGAGGCGGGCATAGCGGCCCGTCGACCCTCCGACCGGGAGGATGCACGAGATCCTCCGGGCGCCGGAGTTGTCGGCCACCTCGAGGAGGGTTCGCATCTGGATCATGGCGTGCCTCCCTTCCCGCTAGACCTGGGCCGCCGGAATGGCGTCGGCGTCGGTGACCGTGGCCTTCGCCACGATCTCCTCGACGCGCCACCGCTTGCTCTTCGACAGGGGTCGGGTCTCCACGATGCGGACCGTGTCGCCCTTGGACGCGCCCTTCTCGTCGTGAGCCATGAACGTCGACGTGCGCTTGATGGTCTTGCGGTAGACGTCGTGGCGCACCAGCCGCTCGACCGCCACCACCACGGTCTTCTGCATCTTGGCCGATACCACGACGCCCACCTGCTCGTTGCGGCGCTTTACGGCGCCCTTCTCCTGCTCTGCCATCTCGTTCACCCGCTAGGACCCGGCCGGAGCCGATCCCCGCTTTTCCTTCAGAATCGTCTTGACCCGGGCGATGTCGCGGCGCGTCTCCCGGAGCTTCAAGGCGTTGTCGATCTGGCCGACGGATTTCTGGAGGCGAAGGCGGAACAGCTGTTCCTGCAGCTCCTTCTCCTTCCCCTTGAGGTCGTCGACGCTCATTTCACGGACTTTGTCGGGCTTCACGGACTAGACCTCCGCCTCGAACCGCTTCACGAACTTCGTCTTGATCCCCAGCTTGTGCGCCGCGAGGCGAAGCGCCTCGCGCGCCTCGGTCTCGGGCACGCCTTCCATCTCGAAGAGGATCCGGCCCGGCTTGATCACCATGACCCAGTGGTCCAGGGCGCCCTTGCCCTTTCCCATTCGAGTTTCCTGCGGCTTCTTCGTGATGGGCTTGTCGGGGAACACGCGAATCCAGATGCGCCCGTTCCTCTTGATGAAGCGCGTGATCGCGATGCGGCCGGCCTCGATCTGGCGGTCGGTGATGTGCCCGCACTCGAGGGCCTTCAGGCCGAAATCGCCGAACGCGACGCTGCTGCCGGTCCAGGCCTTGCCCTTCATCCGGCCCTTCTGCATCTTCCTGAACTTGACCTTCTTGGGCATCAACATGGCGGATTCCCCTTACAGCGCCTTCCCGGGCCGCAGGGCATCCAGCTCGCCCTTGTAGATCCAGCACTTCACGCCGATCTGCCCGAAGCTCGTCTTGGCTTCGTGGAAGCCGTAGTCGATGTCGGCCCGGAGCGTGTGAAGCGGCAGCTGACCGTGGAGGTACCATTCCGACCGCGCGATCTCGGCGCCGTTCAGCCGGCCCGAGACGCGCACCTTGATCCCCTTGGCCCCGAAGCGCAGGGCGGCGTCCACGGCCTTGCGCATCGCGCGCCGGAAGGCGATCCGCTTCTCGAGCTGCAGCGCCACCGACTCCGACACGAGCTGCGCGTCGAGCTCGGGCTTCAGGATCTCCTGGATGTTGATGAAGACCTCCTTGCCGGTCTTCTTCTGGATCTCCTGCTTCAGCTTGTCGACCTCCTGGCCCTTGCGGCCGATGATGATCCCGGGCCGGGAGGTGAAGATGCTGATCTTGAGCTTGTTGGCGGCCCGCTCGATGTCGACGTGGGACACGCCGGCGTGGCTGAAGCGCTTCTTGAGGTCCTTCTTCAGGAGCAGGTCCTCGTGGAGGAGCTTCGCGTACTCCTTCTCGGAGTACCAGCGGCTCCGCCACGTCTTGTTGAACCCGAGGCGGAACCCCGAGGGGTGGACTTTCTGACCCATTCCTTACTTCTCCCTTTCGGCCACGCGGACCGTGAGGTGGGACGACCGCTTGATGACCTGATACGCGCGGCCCATCGGCGCGGGGCGAACGCGCTTCTGGGAGGGCCCGCTGCCGGCATAGCAGGCGCTCACGAAGAGGTCGTCCTCGTCGAGGCGGCGCTTCTGGTTCTTGTCGGCCACGTGGACGGCGTTGGCGATGGCCGAGCGGAGGGCCTTCTCGATGTCGCGGGCCACCGACTTCTTGGTGAAGCGCAGGATCGAGAGGGCCTCCGACGCGGCCTTGCCGCGGATGAGGTCGAGGACCAGCTTCGCCTTCTGGGGCGACGTCCTCACGTACTTGGCCTGGGCGGTTGCCTCGAACATGGCGCTCACCTATGACTTCCCGGCCGCGCCGGCGGCCGGCGCCGGGGCCCCGGCGACCTTGGCCACCTTCTCGACCTTCGAGGAGTGGCTCTTGAACGTGCGGGTCGGCGAGAACTCGCCCAGCTTGTGGCCCACCATGTTCTCGGTGATGTAGACGGGGATGAACTTCCGGCCGTTGTAGACCGCGAGGGTGTGCCCCACCATGTCGGGCGTGATCGTGGACCGCCGCGACCAGGTCTTCACGACCTTGCGGTCGTTGGCCGCGTTCATCTGGTCGATCTTCTTGCTGAGGTGCAGATCGACGAACGGGCCCTTCTTCAGCGAGCGTGCCATGGCTACTTCCGCCTCTTGATGATGAACTTCTGGGTCCGCTTGTTGTTGCGGGTCTTGAAGCCCTTGGTGGGCTTGCCCCAGGGCGTCACGGGATGGCGGCCGCCGGACGTCTTGCCCTCGCCGCCGCCATGCGGATGGTCCACCGGGTTCATGGCGACGCCCCGGTTGTGGGGGCGCCGGCCGAGCCAGCGCGTGCGGCCGGCCTTGCCGATGGAGACGTTCTTGTGCTCGAGGTTCCCGACCTGGCCGATGGTGGCAAGGCAGTCGATGTGGACCTTGCGAACCTCGCCCGAGGGGAGCTTGACCTGCGCGTACTCCCCCTCCTTGGCGACGAGCTGGGCGGCGGCGCCGGCGCTGCGCACCATCTGGCCGCCCTTGCCCTTGCGCAGCTCGATGTTGTGGACCATGGTGCCGGCGGGGATCATCTTGAGGGGAAGGCAGTTCCCCGGCAGGATGTCGGCGCCGTCGCTCGCCACGACCGTCTGTCCGACCTTCAGGCCCTCGGGCCAGAGGATGTAGCGCTTCTCGCCGTCGGCGTAGTGGAGCAGCGCCAGGCGAGCCGACCGAATCGGGTCGTACTCGACGGCCGCCACCTTGGCCGGAACCTCGCGCTTGTCCCGGCGGAAGTCCACCAGCCGGTAGCGCTGCTTGTGGCCGCCGCCGATGAAGCGCACGGTGATGCGCCCGCGGTTGTCGCGGCCACCGGTGCGGCGGCGCGGCTCCGTGAGCGCCTTCTCCGGGCGCTCCTTGGTGACCTCGTCGAAGGTCAGGGCCGTCATGAAGCGGCGGCCCGGCGACGTCGGATTGAATTGCTTGAGTGCCATGGCTTAAGCCTGCTCGAAGAATTCGACCATCTTCTCGCCCTTCTTCAGGACCACGTAGGCCTTCTTCCAGTCGGGCCGCTGGCCGAAGTTGCGCCCCTGGCGCTTCACCTTGCCGTGAACGCGCGCCACGCGGACGCCGGCGACCTTGACGCTGAACAGGGTCTCGACGGCCTTCTTGATCTCGGGCTTCGTCGCGTCCCGGTGGACCTCGAAGCAGAGCGTCCCCTGGGTCTCCTTCAGGGTCGTCGACTTCTCGGTGATCAGCGGGCGACGGATCACTTCGTAGAGGTTCTTCATGGGGTGAGCCGCTCCTCCAGCTTGCCCAGGGCCTCCTGGGAGACGAGCAGGTTCTTGCAGTCCAGGACGTCGTAGACCGTCAGGTGGGAGTCGTCGACGACCCGGAGGCCGGGGATGTTGCGCCCCGACAGGATCAAGGCGTCCTGCGGCTGGTGCTCCACGAGGACGGTCTTGCCCGCCACCCCCAGGCGATCGAGGATGCTCTTCAGTTCCTTGGTCTTCGGTGCCATCACCACGAACGCGTCCACGACCTTCAGGGCCCCTTCGTTCAGGCGCTGGGTCAGGGCGGAGCGCAGTGCGGCGGCCCGCGCCTTCCTGGGCATGGCGTACGAGTAGTCCCGGGGGACCGGACCGAAGACCGTGCCGCCGTGGCGCCACAGCGGGTTCCGGGTCTCGCCGACGCGGGCGCGCCCGGTTCCCTTCTGCCGCCAGGGCTTCTTCCCCGACCCCGACACGAGGGCCCGGTTCTTGGTCATGTGTGTCCCGCGACGCGCACCGGCGCGATACTGCTTGACCGCTTCGTACAGGAGGTGCTCGTTGACGCGAACGCCGAACACTTCGGGGGAAACCGCGAGGTCCGCCACCTTCTTGTTGTCGACGTTCACGACCTGGACGCTCGCCGCGTCGGGCTCCGCCGTGCCCTTTCGGGGCGCGCGAGGCGCGGCAGGCCTCGCCTTCTTCGGGGCCGCTGCTTTGGGCTGCTTCTCGGCCATGTGCCTTACCTCTTCTTCCGGATGACCAGGTAGCCGCCGCCGGAACCGGGGACGGAGCCGCGGACGACCAGGACGTTGTTCTCGGCGTCCACCCTGACCACCTCGACGTTTCGAACCGTGACCTGCTCGGACCCCATGTGCCCTGCCGCCCGCATCCCCTTGAGGACGCGCGAGGGAAAGGCCGAGGCGCCGATCGAGCCCGGGGCGCGATGGAACATGGAGCCGTGGGTCGCGGCGCCGCCACGGAAGTGATGGCGCTTGACGACGCCCTGGAACCCCTTCCCCTTGCTCGTGCCGACGACGCTCACGCTGTCGCCCGGAGCGAAGAGGGCCACCGAGACCTTGTCGCCAACCTTGACCTCGTCTCCCTCGTCGACCCGGAATTCCCGAAGGACGCGGCACGGGGGAAGGCCCGCCTTCTTGAAATGGCCCTCCATCGGCTTGGTGACGCCCTTCGACTTGCGGTTCTCCACGAGCCCGAGCTGGACAGAGGAATAGCCGTCCTTCCTCTGGCCGTCCTTGTTCTTGGACTTCCGCTGGACGACGACGCAGGGCCCTGCCTGGATGACGGTGACGGGGATCGCCCGGCCGTCCTCGGCGTAGACCTGGGTCATGCCGATCTTCTTTCCGATGATTCCTTCGACTGACATCGCTGTTGTCCTCTTCCTGTCCTCAGGTGCCGGGGCTTCCGCGGGGTCGTCTTGCGACGTCGCCCCTCGCCCCTCGGCCCTCTAGTCCCTAGAGAGATCCCTCGCTTCGCTCGGGATGACCCGCGGCGACGCGGGTCACTTCGAGTGCTCCTTGCCGAACGCCTTGATCTCCACGTCCACTCCCGCGGGAAGGTCGAGCTTCATGAGCGCGTCGACGGTCTGCGGCGTCGGCTCGAAGATGTCGAGGAGGCGCTTGTGGGTCCGGATCTCGAACTGCTCCCGGCTCTTCTTGTCGACGTGGGGCGAACGGTTCACCGTCCACCGGTTCTTCACCGTCGGCAGGGGAATCGGTCCAGCCACGCGGGCGCCCGTCCTCTTGGCCGTGTCCACGATCTCCGTCGTGGATTGGTCGAGGATCCGGTAGTCGTAGGCCTTGAGGCGGATCCGGATCTTTTCGTTCAGCATCATGACTGGCGCCCTCGCTTCGTTACTCGATGATGTCGGTGACGGTGCCGGCGCCGACGGTGCGGCCGCCCTCGCGGATGGCGAAGCGGACGCCCTTCTCCATCGCGATGGGCGTGATCAGCTCCACCGACACCTGCGTGTTGTCTCCCGGCATCACCATCTCGACGCCGTCCGGAAGCGTCGCCACTCCCGTCACGTCCGTCGTCCGGAAGTAGAACTGAGGACGGTACCCCGTGAAGAACGGAGTGTGACGTCCACCCTCTTCCTTCGACAGAACGTACACCTCGCCCTTGAACTTCGTGTGGGGCGTGATGCTCCCAGGCTTCGCCAGCACCATCCCACGCTCGATGTCCTTGCGCTCCGTGCCTCGCAGCAGAACCCCGATGTTGTCCCCAGCCTGACCGTCGTCCAGAAGCTTCTTGAACATCTCGATCCCCGTCACGACCTTCTTCGGCGTCTCCTTCTGGAGCCCGACGATCTCGATCTCTTCCCCGACCTTGATCCGCCCACGCTCCACTCGTCCCGTCGCCACCGTCCCGCGTCCCGAGATCGTGAAGATGTCCTCGATCGGCATCAGGAAAGGCTTGTCCACGTCACGCTGCGGCATCGGAATGTACGAGTCCACCTTCTCCATCAGCTCCAGGATCGGCTTCGCAGAGTCGTCCTTCCCGTTCCCTTCCAGTGCCTTCGAGCGCAGATCCCCTCACGAACGGAATGTCGTCCCCAGGGAACTTGTACTGCTTCAGAAGCTCCCGTACCTCCAGCTCCACAAGGTCCAGAAGCTCAGGGTCGTCCACCATGTCCACCTTGTTCAGGAAGACCACGATGTACGGAACCCCAACCTGACGCGCCAGGAGAATGTGCTCCCGCGTCTGAGGCATCGGCCCGTCCGCCGCAGACACCACCAGGATCGACCCGTCCATCTGCGCCGCTCCCGTGATCATGTTCTTCACGTAGTCCGCGTGACCCGGGCAGTCCACGTGCGCATAGTGCCGATTCGCCGTCTCGTACTCCACGTGAGACGCGTTGATCGTCACTCCACGCTCCCGCTCCTCGGGCGCGTTGTCGATCTGGTCGTACGCCTTGAACTGTACCTTCGGGTTCGTCGCAGCCAACACCTTCGTGATCGCCGCCGTCAACGACGTCTTCCCGTGGTCCACGTGACCGATCGTCCCTACGTTCACGTGAGGCTTCGACCTGTCGAACTTCTCCTTGGACATGACTTATTTCTCCACCTTGCCCATGACCTTGGCCACGACTTCCTCGCTGACGTTCCGCGGCGCCTCTGCGTACTTCTCGAAGTGCATCGAGTAGGTCGCGCGGCCCTGGGTACGGGAGCGAAGCTCCGTCGAGTAGCCGAACATGTTCGAGAGCGGCACCGAAGCCGTGATGATCTGCGTCCCGCCCCGCGAGATCTGTCCCTCGAGCTGGCCGCGCCGGCTCGAGAGATCGCCCGTCACCGCCCCCGTGTAGTCGTCGGGGGTGACCACCTCGACCTTCATGATCGGCTCGAGGAGCACCGGCTGCGCCTTCTTCGCCGCGTCCTGGAACGCCAGCGAGCCGGCGATCTTGAAGGCCATCTCCGAAGAGTCGACATCGTGGTAGCTGCCGTCGTAGAGGCTCACCTTGACGTCCACCATCGGGTAGTTGGCCAGGACGCCGCGCTCCAGCGCCTCGCGGATCCCGGACTCGATGGGCTTGATGAACTCCTTGGGGATCGAGCCTCCCGAGATGTCGTTCTCGAAGACGAATCCCTCGCCCGGAGCCGGCGAGATCTCGATGTTGCACACGCCGTATTGGCCATGGCCGCCCGACTGCTTGATGTGGCGTCCGAGGCCCTTGGCGGTCTTGCGGATCGTCTCCCGGTAGGCCACCTGGGGCTTGCCCACGTTGGCCTCGACGCCGAACTCGCGCTTCAGGCGGTCCACGAGGATCTCGAGATGGAGCTCGCCCATGCCGGAGATCTTGGTCTGCCCCGTGTCCTTGTCGGTCTCGACCTTGAAGGTCGGGTCCTCCTGCATCAGCTTGCCCAGGCCCTGGCCGAGCTTCTCCTGGTCGGACTTCGTCTTGGGCTCGACGGCCAGGGCGATGACCGGCTCCGGGAAGTTGATGGACTCGAGAATCACCGGCTTCGACGGATCGCAGATGGTGTCCCCGGTGGTGACGTTCTTGAGGCCCACCGCGGCGGCGATGTCACCGGCCCAGACCTCCTTGATCTCCTCGCGCTTGTTGGCGTGCATCTTGAGGAGACGGCCGACGCGCTCCTTCTGCTTCCGGGTCGTGTTCAGGATCGTGTCGCTGGTCTTCATGTTGCCCGAATAGACGCGGATGAAGGCGAGCTGACCGACGAAGGGGTCGGTCATGATCTTGAAGACGAGGGCGCTGAAAGGCGCGTCGTCCTTGGGCTCGCGGGGCACGAGCTCGTGGGTATCGGCGTCGTGGGCGACCGTGGGTGGAATGTCGAGAGGTGACGGAAGATAGTCCACGACGCAGTCGAGCATCGGCTGGACGCCCTTGTTCTTGAAGGCCGACCCGCAGATGACCGGAAAGAGCGTCATGGCGATGGTCGCCTTGCGGATGGCCGCCTTGATCTCGGCTACCGTGGGGGTTTCACCGCCGACGAACTTTTCGAAGAGAACGTCGTCGCCGGCCTCGTGAGCCGCCTCGGCGACCTTCTCGATCATGAACTCCCGCTGCTTCTGGGCCTGGTCGCGAAGGTCCGCGGGGATCTCCTCGATCTCGTACTTCGCTCCCATGGCCTCGTCGAGGTAGCGGTAGGCCTTCATCTCCACGAGGTCGATGACGCCCTGGTGCTTGTCCTCGGAGCCGAGGGGAAGCTGGATGGCCACCGCCGACTTGGCGCTCAGCCGGTCGTGCATCGTCTCGATGGAATGGAGGAAGTTGGCTCCGACCCGGTCCATCTTGTTGATGAAGGCGATGCGTGGGACCTTGTACTTGTCCGCCTGGCGCCAGACCGTCTCCGACTGGGGCTGGACGCCGGCCACGGCGTCGAACACGGCCACCGCTCCGTCGAGCACCCGCAGCGACCGCTCCACTTCGGCGGTGAAGTCCACGTGGCCGGGAGTGTCGATGATGTTGATCCGGTGGTCCTTCCAGAAACAGGTAGTGGCAGCCGAGGTGATGGTGATCCCCCGCTCCTGCTCCTGCTCCATCCAGTCCATCGTGGCGGTGCCCTCGTGGACCTCGCCGATCTTGTAGTTGACCCCGGTGTAGAAGAGGATGCGCTCGGTGGTCGTAGTCTTCCCGGCGTCGATGTGGGCCGCGATCCCGATGTTACGGGTCCGTTCTAGTGGCGTAGTTCTCGGCACGTGTTCTTCTCGTCCCTGGCTTTCCGGTTCCTACCAGCGGTAATGGGCGAAGGCCTTGTTGGCCTCGGCCATCTTGTGGGTGTCCTCGCGCTTCTTCACGGCCCCGCCGCGCAGGTTGGCCGCGTCCATGAACTCGGCCGCCAGCTTCTGGACCATGGTGCGCTCCGGACGCTTGCGGGCGAAGGAGATGATCCAGCGGAGCGCCAGCGACGTGCGCCGCGCGGGGTTCACCTCGACGGGCACCTGGTAGTTGGATCCGCCGACGCGGCGGCTCTTCACCTCGAGGGCGGGCTTCACGTTGTCGACCGCCTTCTTGAAGACCTTGAGGGGATCCTCCTGGGTCTTCTGCTGCACGACGGTGAACGCACCGTACACGATGTGCTGGGAGGTGGAGCGCTTCCCCTCGCTCATCATCGAGTTGATGAACTTGGTGACGAGGGCGCTGTTGTAGAGGGGGTCCGGCAGGACCTCCCGCTTCGGTACGGTGCCGCGACGTGGCATATAACCTCTAATCCCCAAAAACAAACAGACGGCGCTGCGGTGCCGGGTATCGCGCCCGGTCGCCGCCGGCGTCGTCTGAGGCCCTACGACCGCCCCGCCTCGAGGATCCGAGCCCCCTTGCGTCCCGAAGGCCTGATCTCCCCGACTGTGTCTCTCCGGCGCTCTCGCCGGAAGCTGCTTCCGTCCCCTCCTGCTACGCCTTGGGGCGCTTCGCCCCGTACTTGCTGCGGCTCCGCTTCCGTCCCTGAACCCCGACGGCGTCAAGGGTCCCGCGGACGATGTGGTAGCGAACGCCCGGCAAGTCCTTCACGCGGCCCCCGCGAATGAGCACGATCGAGTGCTCCTGCAGGTTGTGTCCCACTCCGGGAATGTAGGCCGTTACCTCGATGCCGTTCGTCAACCGCACCCGGGCGACCTTTCGGAGCGCCGAGTTCGGCTTTTTCGGCGTCGACGTGAAGACACGAACGCACACACCCCGCTTCTGCGGAGATCCCTGAAGAGCCGGGCTATCGGTCTTCGAGCGAAGCTTCTGGCGACCGACCCGGACAAGCTGGCTGACGGTGGGCACGACACCTCCGAGACCCTCGCGGGAAGGGCCCACACTGGGCCGTCCCCCCGAAATTGAGACAACCGGACGAGTTTATACGAAAAAACAGCCGTGTCAACAGTTACGCCATGAAACCCCCGTCCACGACGAGCGCGGTCCCGGTCGTGAAGGCGGATTCGTCGGAGGCGAGGAAGAGGTAGGCCGCGGCCATCTCCTCGGCCGTTCCCAGGCGCCCCAGGGGTTGGCGGGCCACGAGGGCCGCCAGGGCCGCCTTGGGATCGCCCGACTCCTGGAGCCGCTTGCCGATCCAGGGCGTCTCCGTGGTGCCCGGGCAGACGCAATTCACACGTATGCCGTCACTTACGTGATCGAGCGCCATGGCCTTGGTGAGCCCGACGACGCCGAACTTCGAGGCCACATAGGCGGCCCGGTCCGGGATCCCCTTGAGCCCCGCGATGGAGCCGGCGTTGACGATGACGCCCGACCGCCTCGGGACCATCACGGCGAGCGCGGCCTTCGACATGAGGAACACGCCCTTGAGGTTGACCTGGAGGAGGGCGTCCCAGGTGGCTTCGTCGGTCGTGAGGACCGTCCCCGAGGCACCGATTCCGGCGTTGTTGACGAGGACGTCCAATCCGCCGAGTCCCTCGACGGTCGCGCCCACGATGCGCCGGCACTCGTCGTTCCGCGAGACGTCCCCGGGGACGGCCAGCGCCCGACCGCCGCCCGCCTCGATGGACCCCACGGTCCCCTGCGCCGCCTCGGCGGTCCGATCGTTCACGGCCACGGCCGCCCCCTCGCGGGCGAAGGCCTCCGCCGTGGCCTTGCCGATCCCGGATCCGCCGCCCGTCACGAGGACGACGCGCCCTCGGAAGCGTTCGCTCATGGCCTCATTGCTCCTTGCCCTGACGCAGCCTGTCGATCGCCACCACGGCCACGATCAGCGCGCCAATGACCATCCGTTGCACGAACGGCGAGATGCCGAGGAGGTTTCCCCCGTTCTCGAGGACGGCCATCAGGAGGGCGCCGATGGTCGCCCCGGCGATCGTCCCCTTCCCGCCCGAGAGGGAGGCCCCGCCGATCACCACGGCGGCGATGACCCTGAGCTCGTACTCCTGGCCCGCCGTCGGGCTGCCGGTGAGGATGCGGGCCGAGTCCATCATCCCCGCCAGGCCCGCGCAGGCTCCGGAAAGGACGTAGACCCAGGCCACGACGACACGGGTGGGAATCCCCGCCAGGAACGCCGCCTGCGCGTTCCCTCCCTGGGCATAGCAATAGCGCCCGAACCGCGTCCCCGAGAGGACGAGGTGGGCGACGATGGCCAGCGGCAGCAACAGCCACACCGGCATCGGGATCCCGGCGATCCGGGCGTCCGACAGCGCACCCAGCGCCCGCGGAACGCCTTCCGTGATCGTCTGGCCGTCGGTGAGATAGAGCACCAGGCCGCGGAGAGCTCCCATCGTCCCCAGGGTCACGATGAACGGTGGAAGCCTCAGGCCGCCCACGAGCGCGCCGTTCAGGAGGCCGCACGCCGCCCCCGTGAGGACGCCGATCAGGACACCCGCGGGGATCCCGAGGCCGCGGGTCAGGCTCCACGTGCCGGCCACGCCCGCCAGGCCCACGATGCTGCCGACCGAGAGATCGATGCCACCGGTGATGACCACGAACGTCATCCCGACGGCGACGACGTTGATGACCGAGACGCGGCGCGCGACGTCCGCCAGGTTGTCGGCGGTCAGGAACCGGTCCACGCCGAGAGCCAGGCCGGCGCAGACGAGGATCAGGCCGACGTACGGAAGGAGACGTCTCATCCCTGCGGCGGGTTCACGGGGGGGTGGAGTACCTTGGCGACATCGGGATCGTCGACGTTGCCTCGCGTCACGACGACGGTGCCCGTGTCGATGCGCTTGTCGACGGCCTGCTTGCGGACGGCCGCGACCGCCGCCCGAACGCCGTCGTAGCCGATCCGGTAGGGGTTCTGGACCACGAGGGCGTCGATGACCCCGTCGCGCAGGCCCTGAAGAAGGTCCGAGGACGAGTCGAAGCCCACGACCTTCACCTTCCCCTTGAGGCCCCGATTCTCCACCGCGCGGAACGCGCCCACGGCGGACGACTCGTTCGAGCCGAAGAGGCCGGAGAGGTCCGGGTATCGGGTCAGGAAGTCCTCGGCCACGGTCAGGGCCTTGGTCCGGTCGGAGTCGGTGTACTGGAGGCCCACGACCTGGATCCCCGGAAACTCCTTGCGGATGGTGTCCTGGAAGCCCGTCTCGCGCTCGATCCCCGAGCCGGCGCCCGCGGCGATCCCCACGACGGCGACTCTCCCCTTGCCGCCGAGGATCCTCCCCATCTCGCGGGCCGCGAGCACTCCCCCCTGTGTGTTGTCGGTCGCCACGTAGCTCGCCGGGGCGTCGGAATCGAGGCGCGAGTCGATGACCACGAGGGGGATCCCGGCGGCGACGGCGCGCTCCGCCGCGGGCACGAGGGACTTCTGATGGGTCGGGGCGAGGACGATGGCCGCGACCTTCCGGTTCACGAAGTCTTCGACGATGGAGGCCTGGCCGCTGAAGTCGGTCTCGACCTGCGGTGCCGACCAGACCATCGCGACGCCGGCCTCGCGAGCCGCCGCCTCGGCGCCGGCACGCACCGTCTGCCAGAAGACGTGCACCTGTCCCTTCGGGATCACGGCGATGGTCAGAGGCGCGGGAGAGGCGGCGCCCCCGGTTCCCCCCGTCTTGCCGCACCCGACCAGCGCCGCCATCGCCAGGAACACCGATGCCGTCCGCAGTGGCCTCATTGCCGAGTCTCCTTTCGCCGTCCCTGCTCGTCGGCCACCACGACGGCCACCCGCTTCGCGGCCTCGTGGACCGCCTCGACCGGCGTCGCGGCTCCGGTGATGGCCCGCTGCACCGACTCCCAGAGCGCGTCTTCGCAGGCGGGATACGCTGCGAACCGGGGGGGAATGACGAGAGCGTCCATGGAGCGGCTCAGGAGGTCGAGCCGGTGCGCCTGCGCGGGGCTCCCGGCCGCCGCGCGCTCCATCGTCGCCAGGGCGGTGCGCCGCACCGGCAGGCTCCCACGCCGGGCCTCGTCCACCTGCGACTCCGCGGACGTGAGGAAGCGGAGCAGGCGCGCCGCTCCCGGCCGGTTGCCGGCCCCCTTCGGGATGGCGAAGGAATGGCACCCCGCGTATGCCGCTCGCTTCCCTGAGAAGCCCCGGGGAAGGAGGGCCAGGCCCGACCCGGTCGGCCACGCGACAGGTCGCGGGGTCGTGGTAGAGGTAGTCGCTCCCGGGCCAGTCGCAGACCATGGCCGCCCGCCCCTCCCGGAACTCCCGCGAGATGGCGTCGTAATGCCACCCCGGCAGCTCCGGCGGCGTGACGCGGCGCCTCAGATGGAGCTCCGTGAGGCGGTCGGCGGCCCACACGCCGGCCGGGGAATCGAAAGCCGGCGTGAGGTCCGGATGGAAAAGGTCTCCACCGGCCGCCACGAGGAGCTCGTAGAAGGTCCCGAAGAGGCCCGAGTCGCGGCCGGGGAACAAGAAGCCCGAGAGACCGGGCCGGGTCAGGAAGATCGCCACCTCGACCAGCTCGTCCCAGGTCTCGGGCACGCGGAGCGGGCGCCTGTGGCGCTCCTCGAACGCCGCGCGCTGCTGCGGGTCCTCGAAGAGATCTCGGCGAAAGTAGAGCAGCCTCAGGTCGAGGTTCCTCGGGTATTGGAGGAGGCGCCCCTCGATCCGCGCCAGCTCGGCGGGGCGGTCGAGGAGGTCGTCGGCGTCCCCCTTCTCGACCACGTCCTCCAGCGGAGAGAGCCACTGGGCTTGCGAGGGCGCGTACTTGGTGTGTGTCGAGAGCAGATCGACGTCGGGCTCTCCCGAGCCGAACTCGCTTCGGACCCGGGCATTCAGCTCGGGGTGCGGGAGGCGATCCAGCACCTCCACTCGGAGGCCGGTCTCGGACTCGAACGTGGGGAGCCGGGCGTACAGGCCGTCATACATCGGCCCGCCCACGAGGAGCGCTCGAACGACCCGGTCCCGGCTCATGAGGGGGCCATCCTAGCAAAGAAGCAGGCCGCGGGAAGGGAGACGAAAAGAGCCGCCAGCCCTTGAGGAGCTGGCGGCTCGAGAGATCGAAGGGGCCGGGGTTAGACCTCGGCGCCCTCCTTGATGTGCTCCGGCTCCACGATGTACTCGGGCGCGTATTCCCCCTCGAGGCCCGCGGCGGCGTGCTCGATGACCTCCTCGGGGATCCGCACGCGACGGTAGTACTCCATCCCCGTTCCGGCCGGGATGAGCCGTCCCATGATGACGTTCTCCTTGAGGCCGCGGAGGTAGTCGATCTTCCCGCTGATGGCGGCCTCGGTGAGGACCCTCGTCGTCTCCTGGAAGCTGGCCGCCGAGATGAACGAATCGGTGGAGAGGGAGGCCTTCGTGATCCCGAGGAGCAAAGGCCTTCCCGTGGACGGGCTCTTGCCGGCCGCCACGAGCCGCTCGTTCTCGCCGAGGAAGCGGAATCGGTCCACGACCTCGTCGATGAGGAACTCCGTGTCTCCGACCTCCTCGATCTTCACCCAGCGCATCATCTGCCGCGCGATGACCTCGATGTGCTTGTCGTTGATGTTCACGCCCTGCAGCCGGTACACCTCCTGGATCTCGTCGACGAGGTACCGCTGCAGCTCCTTCTCCCCGCGCACGCGCAGGATGTCGTGGGGGTCGATGGGGCCGTCCATGAGGGGCTCTCCGGCCTTCACCCTCTCCCCTTCCTGGACGTTGATGTGGGCGCCGCGGGGAAGCTGGTACTCCCTCTGCTCTCCCTCGTCGGTCGTGACGAAGATCTTCCGGTGCTGCTTCGCGACGTCGCCGTACTTCACGACGCCGTCGATCTCGGTGATGACCGCCGGCTCCTTGGGACGACGCGCCTCGAAGAGCTCCACGACCCGCGGTAGACCTCCGGTGATGTCCTTGGTCTTCGCCGTCTCGCGAGGGATCTTGGCCAGGATCTCTCCGGCCGAGACCTCGTTGCCGTCCTCCACCATGAGGTGGGCTCCCGAAGGCAGGAGGTACTTGCGGCTGATCTTCCCCTTCGCGTCGCGGATCTCGATGCGGGGCTGCTTCTTCTCGTCGGGAGACTCCATGATGACGAGAGCCGCCATCCCGGTGTTCTCGTCCACCTGCTCGTGGACGGTCTGTCCCTCGATGACGTCCTTGAAGCTGATCTGGCCGTCCTCTTCCGTGAGGATCGTGAAGGAATAGGGATCCCACTCGACGAGGAGCTGTCCCTGTTTGACCTCCTGGCCCTCCTTGATCTTGAGCTTTGCGCCGTACACGACCTGGTGGCGCTCGCGCTCGCGCCCCTTCTGGTCCTGGATGATGAGGGCGCCGGAGCGGTTCATCACTACGAGGTCGCCCTTCTTGTTCTTGACGGTCGTCACGTTGTGGAACTTCACGGCACCGGTGTTCTTGGCCTCCAGGGTGGTCTGCTCGGTGCGGTGGCTGGCCGTACCCCCGATGTGGAACGTCCGCATGGTGAGCTGGGTGCCCGGCTCGCCGATGGACTGGGCGGCGATGACGCCCACGGCCATCCCCATCTCCACCAGCTTGCCGGTGGCGAGGTCACGGCCGTAGCAGAGGGCGCACACGCCGCGCTGCGACTCGCAGCTGAGCACCGATCGGATCCGGACCTTCTCGATGCCGGCGGCCTGCACGTCGTTGGCCGTCTCCTCGGTGATCTCGTCGTTGGCCTTCACGACGATCTTGCCTTCGATGTCCTTGATGTCCTCGAGGCTGACGCGGCCGACGATGCGGTCGCGCAGCGGCTCGATGACCTCGCCCGACTCGATGATGGGCCGGATGTCGATCCCGTCCACCGTCCCGCAGTCGTGGTCGCTGATGATGACGTCCTGGGAGACGTCCACGAGGCGCCGCGTGAGATAGCCGGAGTCGGCCGTCTTCAGAGCCGTGTCGGCCAGGCCCTTGCGGGCGCCGTGGGTCGAGATGAAGTACTGGAGGACGGTGAGGCCCTCGCGGAAGTTCGAGGTGATGGGGTTCTCGATGATCTCGCCCGAGGGGCGGGCCATGAGGCCGCGCATCCCGGCGAGCTGGCGGATCTGCTGCTTGGAGCCTCGGGCGCCCGAGTCGGCCATGATGTAGATCGGGTTGAACTCGTCGCCCTTCCTGTCCTGGGCTTCCATCTCGTCGAACATCGCGTCGGCGACCTTCTCGGTGACGCTCGACCAGATCGAGATCACCTTGTTGTAGCGCTCGCCGTTGGTGATGGCGCCGTCCAGGTACTGCTTCTCGACCTCGAGGACGTCCTTCTGCGCGCCGCCCACGAGCTTGGCCTTCCCCTCGGGGATGATCAGGTCGTCGATGCCGATGGAGATCCCGGCGCGGGTGGCGTAGGTGAAGCCGAGGTCCTTGATGGCGTCGAGCATCTCGACCGTCCGCTCGAGGCCGAACCGCAGGTAGCCGTACTGGACCAGGGCCTGGAGCCCCCGCTTCCGGAGCAGGCCGTTGACGAACGGCGTCCCCTTGGGGAGGTGATCGTTCAGGATCACGCGGCCCACGGTGGTGTTGATGACCTGGCTCTTGACGTTCTGGACCTCGGTGTGGATCACGTCCTGGTCGTCGCGGACCGTGGTGAGGTCGATCAGCTCGCCCGAGTACATGAGTCGGATCGGCGAGAGCGTCTCGACCTCCTTGTGCTCGAGGGCGATGAGGACGTCCTCGCTGCACGCGAACGCGCGCCCCTCGCCCTTCGTCCCCTTCTTCTCCTTCGTCAGGTAGTAGCACCCGAGGACGATGTCCTGGCTCGGGATCGCGATGGGCTGGCCCGAGGCCGGAGACAGGATGTTGTTCGAGGACAGCATCAGGACGTTGGCCTCGATCTGCGCCTCGGGAGAGAGGGGAACGTGAACGGCCATCTGGTCGCCGTCGAAGTCGGCGTTGAAGGCGGTGCAGACGAGCGGGTGGATCTTGATGGCCTTCCCCTCGACGAGGATCGGCTCGAAGGCCTGGATGCCCAGACGGTGGAGCGTGGGGGCGCGGTTCAGGAGCACGGGGTGCTCGCGGATGACGTCTTCGAGGAAGTCCCAGACCTCCGGACGCTGCTGCTCCACCATCTCCTTGGCGGCCTTGATGGTGGTGACGAGGCCTTCCTTCTCGAGCTTGCTGTAGATGAACGGCTTGAACAGCTCGAGGGCCATCTTCTTCGGCAGGCCGCACTGGTGGAGCTTCAGCTCGGGGCCGACGACGATGACCGAGCGGCCCGAGTAGTCCACGCGCTTGCCGAGGAGGTTCTGGCGGAACCGCCCCTGCTTCCCCTTCAGGGTGTCGGAGAGGGACTTGAGGGGCCGGTTGTTGGCTCCGCGCAGGACGCGGCCGCGGCGGCCGTTGTCGAACAACGCGTCGACGGCCTCCTGGAGCATCCGCTTCTCGTTGCGGACGATGACGTCGGGCGCGCGCAGCTCGATGAGCTTCTTCAGGCGGTTGTTCCGGTTGATGACGCGCCGGTACAGGTCGTTCAGGTCCGAGGTGGCGAAGCGGCCGCCGTCGAGGGGCACCAGGGGACGCAGCTCGGGCGGGATCACCGGGATCACGTCCAGGATCATCCATTCGGGCTTGTTGCCGCTCTTCCGGAAGGCCTCGACGACCTTGAGGCGCTTCGCGAACTTGATCTTCTTCTGGACCGACGTCTCGGTGCGCATCCGCTCGCGCAGCTCGACGGCGTCCTTGTCGACATCGATGCGGCGGAGCAGCTCCTTGATCGCCTCGGCTCCCATGGCGCAGCGGAGCTTCGGGTGCTTCTCCCGCAGCTGGCGGTAGCGGTCGTCGGAGACCAGCTCCTGGCGCTTGACCTCCGGACAGTCCCCGGGATCCACCACGACGTACGACTCGAAGTACAGGATCCGCTCGAGATCCCGGAGGCTGATGTCGAGGAGATGTCCGATCCGCGACGGCAGCCCCTTGAAGAACCACACGTGGGACACGGGGCAGGCCAGCTCGATGTGGCCCATCCGCTCGCGGCGCACCTTGGACTGGGTGACCTCGACGCCGCACTTGTCGCAGATGACGCCGCGGTGCTTCATGCGCTTGTACTTGCCGCAGAGGCACTCCCAGTCGGTGATCGGCCCGAAGATCTTGGCGCAGAAGAGGCCGTCGCGCTCGGGCTTGAACGTACGGTAGTTGATGGTCTCGGGCTTCGTGACCTCGCCGTGGGACCAGGACCGGATCTTCTCCGGGCTGGCCAGGCGGATCTTGATGGCATCGAAATCGGGCACGACTCGCCCGATGTCGATGTTCGGCCGCATTGGCATCATCAAGCTCATGGATTAACCCTCAGTGCTTCGTCTTGATCAGCTCGACGTCGAGACACAGGCTCTGCAGCTCCCGGATCAGGACGTTGAACGACTCGGGGAGCCCCGGCGTGAACACCGTGTCCCCCTTGACGATGGCCTCGTAGATCTTCGCGCGCCCGTACACGTCGTCGGACTTCGCGGTGAGTAGCTCCTGGAGGATGTGGGCCGCTCCGTACGCCTCGAGGGCCCAGACCTCCATTTCTCCGAAGCGCTGGCCGCCGAACTGGGCCTTGCCGCCGAGGGGCTGCTGGGTGATCAGGGAGTACGGCCCGATGGAGCGAGCGTGGATCTTGTCGTCGACGAGGTGCGAGAGCTTCAGCATGTAGATGTAGCCGACGGTGACCTTCTGCTCGAAGGGCTCTCCCGTCATGCCGTCGATGAGGGTGCTCTTCCCGGAGTTCAGGAGGTTCGGACGCAGCGGGTTCCGCTCGTCCTCCCGCGTGTTGGCCTGCACCAGGTAGTTCTTGATCTCCTTCTCGGTGGCCCCGTCGAAGACGGGACTCGCGAAGTGGAGGCCGAGAGCCTTGGCGGCCCACCCGAGGTGGGTCTCGAGGATCTGGCCGACGTTCATGCGCGAGGGGACGCCCAGCGGGTTCAGGACGATCTCGACCGGGCTTCCGTCCGGGAGGTACGGCATGTCCTCCTCGGGCAGGATCCGGGCGATGACGCCCTTGTTGCCGTGGCGTCCGGCCATCTTGTCGCCGACAGACAGCTTGCTCTTCATGGCGACGAAGACCTTCACGAGCTTGATGACCCCGGGGGGCAGCTCGTCGCCGCGCTTCAGGCGGCTCTCCTTCTCGGCGAACAGGGCCTTCAGCACCTCGATCTGGCGCTCGGTCTTGTCGACGATGTCGGAGAGCTCCTGCTCCACGTCCTCGTCGTCCCGCCCCTTGACGCGGAGCTTCAGGATGTCGGAGTGACGCAGCCCCTCGAGAACGTCACGGGTCAGGTGCTGGCCCTTCTTCAGGACCTTGTCGCCGCGCACGTTGACGAGGTCGGCGTTGACCGTCTTTCCCTCGAGGAGGTCCTCGATGCGCTTGTCACGCTCGTCCTGAAGGATGCGGATCTCGTCCTTCAGGTTCTTCTCCATCATGAACAGCTCGGCGTCTTCGATCTGCTTGGCGCGATCGTCCTTCTCGACGCCCTTTCTCGAGAAGATCTTCACGTCGACGACGATCCCCTCGATGCCCGGGGGGCAGACGAGGGACGCGTCGCGGACGTCGCCGGCCTTCTCTCCGAAGATCGCCCGGAGGAGCTTCTCCTCGGGGGTGAGCTGCGTCTCGCCCTTGGGTGTGACCTTGCCGACCAGGATGTCGCCGGGCTTCACGCTCGCGCCGATCCGGATGATGCCGCTCTCGTCCAGGTTGTTGAGGAGCGACTCCGAGACGTTGGGGATGTCGCGGGTCACTTCCTCGGGGCCGAGCTTGGTGTCGCGGGCCTCGATCTCGAACTCCTCGATGTGGATCGAGGTGTACATGTCCTCCTTGACGAGCTTCTCGCTGACGAGGATCGCGTCCTCGAAGTTGTAGCCGCGCCAGGGCATGAAGGAGACGAGGACGTTGCGTCCCAGGGCCAGCTCCCCCATGTCGGTGCAGGGCCCGTCGGCCAGGATCTGTCCCTTGGCCACGTGGGCGCCGACCTTCACGATGGGCTTCTGGTTGATGCTGGTGTTCTGGTTGGAGCACTTGAACTTCGTCAGGTTGTAGATGTCGGCGCCGATCTCCTTGCCCTTGTCGGGGCCGTCCTGGGCCTCGACGCGGATGATGATCCGGCGCGAGTCGACGGAGTCCACGATCCCCGCCCGCCGGCAGACCACGGCCGCGCCGGAGTCCTTGACGGTGATGTGCTCCATGCCGGTCCCGACGAGGGGCGCCTCGGCGCGGAGCAGGGGAACGGCCTGGCGCTGCATGTTGGATCCCATGAGCGCGCGGTTGGCGTCGTCGTTCTCGAGGAAGGGCACGAGGGACGCGGCCACCGAAACGAGCTGCTTCGGCGACACGTCGACGTAGTCCACCTCCTCGCGCTTCGCGAGGACGAAGTTGCCCGTCTTTCGGGCCGAGACGCGATCGTCCAGGATGGCGCCGGCGTCGTCCAGGCGGATGTTGGCCTGGGCGATGGTGTACTTGTCCTCTTCCCACGCCGAGAGGTAGAAGCAGTACGGCTCGACGTCGGCCGCCTTCTTCTTCCGGGTCCGGGCGTTGTTGTTGCCCGTCTCCATCTCGCTGCGCTCGACGATGTCGCCGACCTTGTACTCGGTCTCACCGGCGTCGAGGACCTGGTAGTACTCGAGGACCCGCGCGTCCTTCACCTTCCGGTAGGGGCTCTCGATGAACCCGAACTCGTTGATGCGGGCGAAGCACGAGAGGCTCGAGATGAGGCCGATGTTCGGGCCCTCCGGCGTCTCGATGGGGCAGATGCGTCCGTAGTGGGTCGGGTGGACGTCGCGCACTTCGAACCCGGCCCGCTCGCGGCTGAGGCCGCCCGGTCCAAGGGCGGAGAGCCTCCGCTTGTGGGTGATCTCCGACAGCGGGTTCGTCTGGTCCATGAACTGGCTGAGCTGGCTGGACCCGAAGAACTCGCGGATCGACGCCATGACGGGCTTGGCGTTGATGAGGTCGTGGGGCATGGCCGTGGCCATCTCCTGGTAGACGCTCATCTTCTCCTTGATGGCCCGCTCCATCCGGACGAGTCCGATGCGGAACTGGTTCTCGAGGAGCTCGCCGACGCTCCGGACGCGACGGTTTCCGAGATGGTCGATGTCGTCCACGTCGGTGGGGCTGCGGCGCAGCTTCAGAAGGAACGAGATCACCGCCTTGATGTCGTCGAGGTGGAGGATCTTCTCGGAGAGAGGAGTCCCCAGCCCCAGCTTCGTGTTGAGCTTCAGCCTGCCCACCCGGGAGAAGTCGTACTTCTGCGGGTTCAGGAACATCCCTTCGAAGAGGTTGCGGGAGGATTCGAGGGTCGGCGGATCCCCGGGACGCATCCTCCGGTAGATCTCGATGAGCGCCTCCTCGGGGGTCTTGATGGCGTCCTTCTTGACCGTGGCGGACATCATCGGGCCCGATCTCGTCGCGCTCGGGGAAGAAGACCTCGAAGGACGAGACCTGGCTCGCGGGGTCCAGCATCACCGAGATGACCCGCGGCGACAGGGCCTCGTTGGCCTCGAGAATGACCTCGCCGCTCCGCGGGTCGACGATGTCGGTGACGGTCCAGGCGCCCTCGAGGTCGGCCTCGGCCACCTCGATCTCGGTGATCTCCAGCTTGTGCATCTGCTGGAGGATGGCCGACGTCACCTTCTTGCCGGCGTGAAGGATCTCGTCGCGCCGCCCCGAGCCGTCCTTGGGACCGTAGATCGTCTTGCTGAGCTTCAGGCCACCGAGGTTGTCGGAGACCTTCCAGAAGAGCTTCGCCTCGCGGATCTCGACCTTGTCCACTCGGAAGAAGGACTTGATCAGCTCCGCGTCGGTCTTGATGCCCATGGCGCGCAGGAAGACCGTCGCCAGGAACTTCCGCTTGCGGTCGATGCGGACGTGGAGGAGGTTCTTGGAGTCGTACTCGAACTCCACCCAGCTTCCGCGGTACGGGATGATCTGGGCCGCGAAGAGCCCCTTCTCGGGCTGCGAGAAGAAGACACCCGGCGACCGGTGGAGCTGGCTGACGATGACCCGCTCGGTGCCGTTGATGATGAAGGTGCCGTTCTCCGTCATCAGGGGGATGTCGCCGAAGTAGACCTCCTGCTCCTTGATGTCCCGGATGGTCTTGGCCCCGGTCTCGGGGTCCTTGTCCCACACGACGAGGCGGATCGTCACCTTCAGGGGGACCGCGAAGGTCATCCCCCGCTCCTGGCACTCGTCGACGTCGTACTTGAGCTTCAGGCCGACGGCCTCGTCGCAGGTATCGCAGGCGGTGGGCTTGTTCTCGTTGAGGTGGCCGCACTTCGCGCAGTGGATCTCCCGGTCGCCGCGCGGATCGGTGATGAGGGTGGCGCCGCAGAAGCTGCACGGCCGCCCCAGCTTGTCGAGGCCCACCATGCGCCCGCACTTGCACTCCCAGTTCCCGATGGAGTACTCGACGAACTCGAGGGAGCAGTTCTCCCTGAGGTCGGTGATCGGGAACACGCTCTTGAATACCGACTGAAGGCCGGCGTCCTCCCTCTCGCCGGGCAGCACCCTCATCTGGAGGAAGCGCTCGTACGAGTTCTTCTGGATCTCGATCAGGTTTGGAATGGGGATCGATGTGTTGATCTTCGCGAAATTGACCCGTTCCCGATAAATGTTCTTCGGAGCCGTGTACATCTTGCTTAGCACCCCAGGGACGGGGAGTTACCCCGGCCGGACAAGAGGATGCTCCCGAAGGGCACACGTCCCCCCGGGAGCTCAGCGACCGAAAAGAGAGACAGCAATCCCACTCGCTATTCCGCCCTGCGAGTGGCTACTTGATCTCGACCTGCGCTCCGACCTCTTCGAACTTCTTCTTGATGGCAGCCGCCTCGTCCTTCGAGACGCCTTCCTTCACCAGCTTCGGCGCTCCGTCGACCAGATCCTTGGCCTCCTTGAGCCCCAAGCTCGTCACTTCGCGAACGACCTTGATCACGTTGATCTTCTTGTCGCCGGCGCTCGTGAGATGAACCGCGAACTCGGTCTTCTCCTCGGCCGCCGCCGCCGCCGCCGGAGCGCCCGCCGCCGCCATCATCACGGGAGCCGCCGCCGCCGCCGAGACGCCCCACTTCTCCTCGAGCGCCTTCACGAGCTCCGACACCTGCATCACGGTGAGGGAGCTCAGATCGTTCACGATCGCCTGAATGTCAGCCATTGTCTTCCGTTCCTCTCTAATACAGTCTCAGTCCGAATCCGCCTGCGAAGATAGTGATCAGTTCGTTCCCTGCTTGTCCTGGTGCGCCTTCAGCACTCGCGCGAGCTGCTCGGCCGGCGTGTTCAGCAGGCGGACGAGCTTCGTGGCCGGGCTCTGCAGCAGGCCCAGCACCTTGGCCCTGAGCTCGGCGAGGCTCGGCATCGTCGACAGGGCCTTGACGCCCTCGGGGTCCAGCATCTGGCTCCCCGAGACGAGGCCGCCCTTGACGACGAGCGCGGGATGGTCCTTGGCGAAGTCCACGAGGACCTTGGCCAGGACCACGGGGTCGGCACCGGTGTAGGCGACGCCGGTCGTCTGCTCGAACTTGTGGGCGAGCTTCTCGAGGGGCGTGTCCTTCACCGCGCGGAGGGCCAGCGAGTTCTTCACGACACGGTAGCGCGACCCCGCCTGGCGGACCTTGCGCCGGAACTCCGTGGCCGCCGGGACCGCTGAGGCCCCGGAAGTCCACGAGGATCGCGTGGGGAGACTTGCCGAACTCCGTGTGGAGGTCGTCGATGAGTGCCTGTTTCTCGGTGCGATTCATGCTCGTGTCCCCGCTACTCGCTGGCTTCGACCGAGGCCGGATCGACCCGAACCCCGGGGCCCATGGTGGACGACAGCGCGATCGACTTCACGTACTTCCCTTTCGCCGCCGCCGGCTTCGCCTTGAGGATGCTCTCGATGATGGCCTTGGCGTTGTCGAGGAGCTTGTCGGCGCCGAAGGAGACCTTGCCGATGGGAGCGTGGATGATCGCCGTCTTGTCGACGCGGTACTCCACCTTGCCCGCCTTGATCTCCCGGACGGCCTTGCCGACGTCGAAGCTCACGGTTCCCGTCTTCGGGTTGGGCATCAGACCGCGAGGGCCCAGGACCTTCCCCAGCTTGCCGACGGACTTCATCATGTCGGGCGTCGCGACGATGGCGTCGAAGTCCAGCCAGTTCTCTTCCTGGATCTTCTTCACCATGTCGTCGCCTCCGACGAAGTCGGCGCCGGCGTCCTGAGCCTCCTTCAGCTTCTCCCCCGAGGCCACGACGAGCACCTTCTTGCTCTTGCCGCCCAGGCCGTGGGGGAGGATGACGGTTCCCCGCACCATCTGGTCGGCGTGCTTGGGGTCGACCCCCAGGCGCATCGCCACCTCGACGGTCTCGTCGAACTTGGCGAAAGCGGCCTTCGTCACGGTGGCTACCGCCTCCGGGAGCGGGTAGTGCGGCTTGGTGACCGCCTCCTGCGCCTTCGTGTACTTCTTGCCGACACGTCCCATCCGACTCTCCTTTCCCCCTCGGCGCCCTCCGGGCGCCTCGGGGTTCCACCCCTGCCGCCGAGCCATCGGCGGCCGGTGGTTGCCCTTGAACGACTAGCCGGCGATCTCGACGCCCATGCTGCGGGCGGTGCCCTTCACGGTGTTGATCGCGGCCTCCATGGTCTCGGCGTTCAGGTCGGGGAGCTTCAGCTTCGCGATGGCCTCGACCTGCTTCTGGGTGATCTTCCCCACCTTGTTCTTGTTGGGCTCCCCGCTCCCCTTCGCGATCCCGGCCTCGCGCTTGATGAGGACGGCCACGGGGGGCGTCTTGGTGATGAAGGTGTAGGAGCGGTCGGCGTAGACCGTGATGACGACGGGGATGATCAGGCCGTCGTCCTTGGCGGTCTTCGCGTTGAAGGCCTTGCAGAAGTCCATGATGTTGACGCCGGCCTGCCCGAGAGCGGGGCCGACGGGCGGGGCCGGCGTGGCCTTCCCCGCGGGAATCTGGAGCTTGATCTGTCCGACGACTTTCTTCATTCGCGTCCTCGCTCCGGGTCAACCTTCATCAAACGTCTCGTCGGGAGTGAATCCCGACGAGTCGAGCAGAGGAAACCCTCCGCTGCGGAAAACGCCATCGGCGTCTCCACTACAGCTTCTCCACTTGCAGGAAGTCCAGCTCCACCGGCGTCGATCGGCCGAAGATCGTCACCATCACCTTCAAGGTGTTGCGGTCGAGGTTCACTTCCTCGACGACGCCCTGGAAGTTGGAGAAGGGACCGTCGATGATCCGAACGCCCTCGCCCCGCTCGAAGGTGTACTTCGGCTTCGGCTTCTCGATGGACTCCTTGACCTGGACGAAGATCTGGTCGGCCTCTTCCTGGGAGAGGGGAACCGGCCGGTTGCCCGAGCCCACGAAGCCCGTGACCTTGGGCGTGTTCTTGACGAGGTGCCAGGTCGAGTCGGGGATCTTCTTGCCGTCGGCGCCCTCTTCGGTCTCGATCTCCACGAGGATGTAGCCGGGGAAGAAGCGCGTGGCCGTCTGGACCTTGCGCCCGCCCTTCATCTCGACGACTTCCTCAGTCGGGATCTCGATGCGGCCGATCTGGTCCTCGAGGCTGTAGGCCTTCGCGCGCTGAAGCAGGCTCTCGGACACCTTCTTCTCGAAGCCGGAGTAGGTGTGGACGATGTACCACTGCTTCGACGTCGTCTTCGTTTCGACCATTGTCAGTGCCTGAGGACCCTGGTGAAGAGCTGGGACAACGCCAGATCCAGCCCGTAGAGGTAGAAGCCGAAGAAGATGGTGGTGAGGACGACCACCACGGTGGTGGCTTGCACCTCCTCCCGCCCCGGCCAGGTGACCTTCTTGAGCTCGGCTCGCACCTCGACGAAGAACGTGCGGAGCTCCGCCAGCTTTCGGGGAGCCCAACCGAGAGGGCCGTCCATCCACCCGCCCGTGGTTCCCGTCTCGCCGCCCTTCTCCATCTTCCTCGCCTCAGCGACCGCCATCGTTCTTTCGACCTCGCTCACCGGCTCGTTTGGCAGGCCAGGAGGGACTCGAACCCCCAACCCCCGGTTTTGGAGACCGGTGCTCCACCAATTGAGCTACTGGCCTGTAACGTTCGTCTTATTACCTCGCGCCAGATCCCTCGGACCCCAGCCCGGGACGAGGGTCCTCGGGATGACGCTCCGCGTCACTTCGTCTCCTTGTGGGCCGTGTGCTTGCGGCAGAAGCGGCAGTACTTGCTGAGCTCCAGCCGTTCGGTGGTCTTCTTCTTGTTCTTCGTAGTGGCGTAGTTCCGGCGCTTGCAGTCGGGGCACTGGAGAATGATGTTGTCGCGCATGGTCTTACTCGATGATGTCCGTGACGGTGCCGGCGCCGACGGTGCGGCCGCCCTCGCGGATGGCGAAGCGGACGCCCTTCTCCATCGCGATGGGCGTGATCAGCTCCACCGACACCTGCGTGTTGTCTCCCGGCATCACCATCTCGACGCCGTCCGGAAGCGTCGCCACTCCCGTCACGTCCGTCGTCCGGAAGTAGAACTGAGGACGGTACCCCGTGAAGAACGGAGTGTGACGTCCACCCTCTTCCTTCGACAGAACGTACACCTCGCCCTTGAACTTCGTGTGGGGCGTGATGCTCCCAGGCTTCGCCAGCACCATCCCACGCTCGATGTCCTTGCGCTCCGTGCCTCGCAGCAGAACCCCGATGTTGTCCCCAGCCTGACCGTCGTCCAGAAGCTTCTTGAACATCTCGATCCCCGTCACGACCTTCTTCGGCGTCTCCTTCTGGAGCCCGACGATCTCGATCTCTTCCCCGACCTTGATCCGCCCACGCTCCACTCGTCCCGTCGCCACCGTCCCGCGTCCCGAGATCGTGAAGATGTCCTCGATCGGCATCAGGAAAGGCTTGTCCACGTCACGCTGCGGCATCGGAATGTACGAGTCCACCTTCTCCATCAGCTCCAGGATCGGCTTCGCAGAGTCGTCCTTCCCGTTCCCTTCCAATGCCTTGAGCGCAGATCCCCTCACGAACGGAATGTCGTCCCCAGGGAACTTGTACTGCTTCAGAAGCTCCCGTACCTCCAGCTCCACAAGGTCCAGAAGCTCAGGGTCGTCCACCATGTCCACCTTGTTCAGGAAGACCACGATGTACGGAACCCCAACCTGACGCGCCAGGAGAATGTGCTCCCGAGTCTGAGGCATCGGCCCGTCCGCCGCAGACACCACCAGGATCGACCCGTCCATCTGCGCCGCTCCCGTGATCATGTTCTTCACGTAGTCCGCGTGACCCGGGCAGTCCACGTGCGCATAGTGCCGATTCGCCGTCTCGTACTCCACGTGAGACGCGTTGATCGTCACTCCACGCTCCCGCTCCTCGGGCGCGTTGTCGATCTGGTCGTACGCCTTGAACTGTACCTTCGGGTTCGTCGCAGCCAACACCTTCGTGATCGCCGCCGTCAACGACGTCTTCCCGTGGTCCACGTGACCGATCGTCCCTACGTTCACGTGAGGCTTCGACCTGTCGAACTTCTCCTTGGACATGCTGACTCCTCGATCTCCTCAGCCCACGAACCCGATGTGGAGCCCACGACCAGATTCGAACTGGTGACCTCGTCCTTACCAAGGACGCGCTCTGCCGACTGAGCTACGTGGGCTTGGTGAAACTCCTTAAAGACCGACCGCCTCCGATCCTCCCCGCTGCGAAATGGAGCGGGCGACGGGATTCGAACCCGCGACATCCAGCTTGGAAGGCTGGAGCTCTACCAGCTGAGCTACACCCGCCTGTGTCCCGATTCCCTTCATCACGGAAGTGCCAGCGATGGTGGGGAGGGAAGGATTCGAACCTTCGAAGCCCTAGGGGCGACAGATTTACAGTCTGTTGCGTTTGACCGCTTCGCTACCTCCCCATCCTTGCTCGATCCCCGCGCTCGCTCCTCCCCCGCCCTCGTTCGCCGGCCGTTCCACCCGTGAAACCGCCCGTGTTTGCAGGCTTTTCCGCGGATTCTCCTCGGTTGGAGCTGGCGGAGGGAATTGAACCCCCGACCCGCTGATTACAAATCAGCCGCTCTACCGCTGAGCTACGCCAGCGACAAACCCCGACTGTACCAAAGCGGTCAAGGTCTTGCAAGGGGAATGCCCGAAAAACAGCCAGCCCGCCACCCGAACACCTAGTCTACCTCAACGCCGGCGACGGCGCCTGCGGCGATGTCCCTGCGGCGGGATCCCGGTGGGGCTTTCGGGGGCCGCGCCCCCCCCGCCCTCCGGCGCCCGCGGAGGCCCTGCCGGCTCCCCTCCGGCTCCGGGCGACGGCGGGGGCTGCCCGCCGCGACCACGTCCTCGACCACGGCGGCGCCGGCCGCCGCCCGGGCCGGGTCCCGGCCCGGGCCCTCGGTTCGATCGCGGCCCCTCCGGGCCCGCCTCGGGCTGCGTCTCCCGCGGCGACCCTTGTGGTCTCTTGTGGCCGCGTCGCCCGTCGCGGCGACGGTCGTTGCGGCCGTCCCCGCGCCGGGCTCGTTGCTCGTCGGCCTTCATGACGACGGGACCGGCCCACGCCACCTCTTCGTCGTGGAGGCCGGTCACCCTCACTTCCTCCTCGCCATCGTCGACGAACGACTCGTCTCCCTCGTCATCTCCGCGGTGATGGTGGGCCGGTGCGTGGAGGTGCCGCCCGGGGTCGTGCTCCTGATCGTCGGGGCCCGGGCCGACGTTGGCCTCGAGGGCCTGAAGACGCTTGTGTGGAATGGGCCGGACGTGGCTCGGCGCCACGCCGCGCTGCCGGAGGATCTCGTAGAGCGCGATCCCCGCCACGACCGAGACGTTCAGGGACGCCACGTGACCGAAGAGCGGCAGCGACACGACGTGGTCGCACCGCTCGCGCACGAGCCGCCGCATCCCCTTCCCCTCGCCGCCCAGGACGACGGCGACGGACCGCTTGTAGTCCACGGCGTCCCACCGCTCGCGCCCCTCGGCGTCGAACCCCACGACCCAGAACCCCTTGGCCTTCAGGCTCTCGATGGCCTGGGCCACATTGCCGATGCGAGCGACCTTCACGTGCTCGAGGGCGCCAGCCGAGGCGCGAGAGACGGTCTCGGAAAGACCGGCGTTGTGGCGGTCGGGGAGCAGCACACCGTCGGCGCCGGCTGCCTCGGCCGAGCGGAGAATGGCCCCCAGGTTGCGGGGGTCCTCGACGCCGTCCAGCACGACGACGAGGCCGGGGTCGTGAGCCTCGCGCAACAGGTCCTCGATGGGCATGACCGGCTTCGGCGACACCACGGCGATCACGCCCTGATGGGGAAGCCCGCCGGCCATGCGGTCCAGCGTCTCCCGCGCTTCGAACCGGAGGGGGACCCCCAACTGGGTGGCGCGGGCCACGGCGTCGGAGACCCTCTGGTTCCGAATCCCCTTGACGACGAGGAGGCGGTCGAAGTGCCGCGTCCCGGCGCTGAGCGCCTCCAGGACCGGGTTGATGCCGCAGATGAGATTCATGGAAGGAACACCCTCGTGTTTCTGAGTCGCGTTGAACTAGGCAATCGGCCGGAGGAGCGCGGTCGCCTGGGCCGCAATCCCCTCTCCGCGCCCGATGGCTCCGAGGCCGTCGGTGCTCTTGGCCTTGATCGATATCGCCGACACCGGGGCGGCGAGGGCGACGGACAGCGCCTCGCGCATCCCGGCGACGTGGGGAGCGAGCGACGGCGCCTCCGCGATGACGGTGGCGTCGACGTTCTCGAGGGCGAAACCGGCGGCCGCAATGATTCGCGCGACCTCCTTCAAGAAGGTCAAACTCGGCGTTCCCCTCCAGCGCGGGTCGCTGCTGGGGAAATGGCGCCCCATGTCCCCCTCCCCCGCCGCCCCGAGAAGAGCATCGCAGATCGCGTGGACGAGGCAGTCGCCGTCCGAGTGCCCCTCGAGACCATGCGTGTGCGGAACCTGGATGCCTCCGAGGAGAAGCGGTCGGCCCGTCACGAGCCGGTGAGCGTCGAAGCCGTTGCCGACGCGGTAGCCCTTCACGCAGTGGCCGCCTCCAGGCGGAGGATGCTTTCAGCCCACGCGAGATCCTCGGGGGTCGTGAGCTTGCGATTCCGCGGCGAACCCGGGACCGCCACGACCAGCTCGCCGATCCGCTCGACGGCCATCGCCTCGTCGGTGACCGTCACACGGTCCCGAAAGGCCTCTTCGTAGGCGTGCGCCAGCAGCGCGAACCGGAAGCCCTGCGGCGTCTGGGCCCCCGCCAGCTCCGCGCGGTCCACGGTCTCGACGACGAGGCCCCCGCGCACTCGCTTCACCGTATCGACGAGGCCGAGCACCGGCAGGGCGGCGCCGCTCTCGTGAGCGGCCTGCGCAACTGCGTCGATGAGCGACGGCTCCACCAGCGGGCGCGCCGCGTCGTGGACCAGGACGACCCCGTCGAATCCCTCCGGTGCGTCCTTCATCCCCGCCAGGACCGAGTCCTGACGCCCAGCGCCTCCCGCCACGACCGCGTGGAGCTTGGTGACGGACCGAAGGATCTCGGCGGCTTCACTAATCTGGTCGAAAGGGACGACCACGACGATGGCGCCCACGCTGGTCGCGGCCTCGAAGGCGAGGGCGGCGCGCAGGAGCATCGGTTGACCGGCAAGAGGCAGGAAGGCCTTCGGGCGACCGCCGCCCATGCGCTCCCCGCGCCCCGCGGCTACCAGGATCGCAAGGCCGTTCATAGAGTTGCGCCCCACGCGGGGCGCTACGCGAAGCGTAACGGGTCGTCAGCGAGCCGTCAATCGGGCTCGCCCACGGCGAAGACCGGAAGCCGCTCGGGAGCGTCTTCGGCCGGGACCTCTGCCGCTCGGAGGAGCCGAGCCGTGGACTGCTGCGCCTCGAGCACCTCCTCCCGCATCGCGTCGCGAGCGTTCTGGATCTGTACGAGTCCTCGGGAGAGGCGCCCCTCGACCTCGTCCCCGAGGCGGCGAAGCGACTCGTCGACCGACCTGAGCCGTGCGGCGAGCTGGTCTGTATCGACGCTGCTGCCGAAACGAAGCGTCAGCCGGTAGAGGGCGAGCACATACGGCATCGCCAGGGAGTACGGGACCACGAGGACCCCTTCCCTGTAGCCCTCGCCATGGACCTCGGGCGCCGAGATGTACACGGCGTCGGGGACGGCGAGGAGCGCAATCGACAGCGTCCGTTCGGGATCCAGGTACTTGCTCATGTCGCGAATGCGGCCGCGGACCTCGCGGGTCACCTGATCCACGAGCTTCCGCCGCTCCACGGGATCCTCGGTATCGGCCAATCGCTCCAGCGGGGCGACGCTCGTCCATTTGCTGTCGATGGGGAGGAAGCGCCCGCCCGGAAGGCGAAGGGCATACTCCACCACCTTGTTGCCGAAGGCCACGTTCACCGCAAGCAGGTCCGGCGGGAGCTGGCCGAGGGCACGGGCCAGGATGTTCTCCCCGGCGACGCCCCTCGTCGACGAGCCGGCGACGACGGCCTCGAGGCGCTTCAGCGTGTCGGCGGCCTGCTCCATCTGTCGCGCGCGCCCCTGCTCGAGCGCCTTCACCTCGGCCAGCGCCTTCTGCGCCGCGCCGATCTCCCCGCGGATCCCGAGGGCGGCGTCGGTGAGCTGCTTGACCGATGCCTCACGCCCTTGCTGGGCGTCGCGGCGCAGCTCGTCCTGGGCGCGGGTCACCCGCTGGAGCTCCCCCTGGAGCTGGCCGAGCGTCCGCGAGACCGTCTCGAGGGCGTGCAGGGAGGCGGGGTCCTGGCCGCTGCGTCGCAGCAGCAGCACGACCGTCGTCGTCAGGGCGATAGACAGAACAGCGAGGGCAAGGATCTCCATGCAGGCCGAGCTTGCCACCACGACATGTCAGGACAGGTCCGTTCCGCCCCGGGAACCGCGCCCTCAGCGGCGCTGCATCAGCCAGGCCCCCCCCAGGAGGAGCAGGGCGCCCGCGATCCGGCTCACGCTGACCGGCACCCGGGGGACCCCGAGCCAGCCAAAAGAGTCGATTGCAAGACCGGCCGCGAGCTGCCCCAGAATCCCCGCGCCGATCACGACGCCGGCACCGACCCGAGGCACGGCGATCACCGCGGCGGTCACGTAAACCGCGCCGATGAGGCCGCCGACCCAGATCCACCACGGCCCCCGCGACGCGCCGGCGAGCTGCCCGGGTCCAGCCAGCCTCGCGGCGACGATGAGCGTAAGGGCGACGCTGCCGACGAGGAACGAGATCAGGGCTGCCAGCGCCGGTGACAGGACCCACTCCCGGAGCCGCGCGTTGATCGCGGCCTGGAACGCGATCCCCGCCCCGGCCACGACCATCAGCAGCATGACGAGGTATCTCATGAGGACGCTACTCCCCGCCCCCGGCGCCGTGGAACTGGTCGTCCTCGCGGGCGAAGAGGACGTTGAAGCTGGTGAGCGTTCCGTAGCAGCCGGTCACGTAGCTCTGGAGGCGGACCTTCTGGTCTTCCGGCAGGTCCGAGGCGTTGACCTGCTGCTCGAGGGTTCGCAGGCGATTGCGGAGCATCACGACCTTGTGGAAGAACGCCTCGATCGGCCACGTCTTCTCCTGGAGCGCCGGGTTGCCGGGGCGCAGGACGAGGGTGCCGCCGCGCCATTTGTCCGCCGGGACGACGGTCGTCAAGCCCGCCTCCTCGCGGAGGACTCGGCGGAGCATCGTCTCGAGGTCGGTCGTGCTGGCATCGATGGACATGGGCTCGAAGGTCCTTTCCCGTTCCGACACGAGCTCCAAGGGCTCGCCTCCCGAACGCGGCCGCTCGGTTGCGGCGTGCGGGCGCGGCGTGGCTGAATCGCCGCCGCCACGATAGTTGTGCTGGCTGCCGCAGAAGCCGCACTGAACCCGGAGGATGCGGCCATCCGGGTCGGCGGCGATGACCGTGTGATCACGGGAGGCGTGGCACGCGCGACAGAGGTCCGGGATCGTGTCGCCGGCTCGGTGCCTTCGTGGTTCCAAGTCCGCCTCAGATGCCGGCGGCGCGCTCGAGGACCTTGATCACCGCGGCGATGTCCTCCTGGCCAAGACCCTGCGCGCGGGCCGATTGGTGAACCTCGCGGATGGCCGCCAGGCCGGGCATCGGGGCCAGGCGCTTGGCGGCCTCCGCCAGCATCAGCGATTGGTCCTTCACGAGGAGGTCGATGGAGAAGTGCTGCTCGAAGTCCCGCTTGGCCATGGCCTCGCCCTTGAAGGCGTAGTAGGGAGACGCGAACCCTGACGACATGATGACGTCGAGCATCGTCTCCACCGGCAGCCCCGCCTTCCGTCCCACCACGAGGCTCTCGCACAGGCCCTCGAGCATGAACGAGATGACGCTGTTGCCGATCAACTTCATCGTGGCGGCCTGGCCGATGTCGCCGCAGTGGATCGCCTTCGTCCCCATGGCCATGAGCACGGGCAGCAGCTCGTCGTGGACCTCGCGACGCCCTCCGGTCATGAACAGCAGCGTCCCCTTTTCCGCGCCGTTCTTCGAGCCCGTCATGGGCGCCTCGAGGGAATCGGCGCGGGAGGCGCGAAACGCCTCCGCCGTGCGTCGTGCCAGGTCGGGAGAGATGGTCGAGCACTCGACGTACCGGAACCCGGGTCGGGCCGCGGCCACGATCCCGTCCTTCGCGAAGAGGAGGCGCTCGACGGCCGGAGGATCGGCCAGGCACGCGACCACGACGTCGGAGACCTCGGCCAGCGCCTTCGGCGTCGCCGCGACCGCGGCGCCGGCCTCGGCCCACGGACGCGAGCGCTCGGCGGTCCTGTTCCAGACGGTGAGGGGAAACCCCTTGTCGAGGAGATTGCGGGCCATGCGACCGCCCATGAGCCCCAGTCCTGCGAAGCCAATGCGCTGCTTGCTCATGGGGCCAAGCCTATCAAGTTTTCGCCGCCCTCTGCGCGACCGGGATCACAAGCTTGAGGCCGCTCAGAACCTCGGACACGCTCGCGACCTTCACGTCCACCAGACCCGCCGTGAGCGCGGCCGATCGGATGCCGTCTTCGCGGAGCTCCTTGCGTCCCTTGGGCCAGAGGACCCAGATCGAACCGGTGTCCCGGATCGCCGCGCGTAGCCGGGGCAACCGTTCCAGATCCGTCCGCTCCTGCATGAAGGCGAGCACGATATCGGACCCCTTCGCCGCCTTCCCCTCCGTGACGTTCGGTGTGCGTTCTCGGAGCTCCTTCAGGAGCGCGGAGTCCTCGACGGCAATCACCGAGACCCGCCAGCCGGGCCTCACTCCCAGCTTGTCCATGAGGCTGCGGGGCCTTCGGATCTTGAGCGCCCATTTGTCCGCGGCGGCTCCAAGCTCGAGCACGGCCGTCCCCTCGGGCCACGTGACCCGCAGCGTGCCTCCGCGCTCGTCGACGGCCGTCACGGCATTGAGGGGGATCTTCAGGGGGATCTCGCCGCGTACGATCAACTCGGTGGACTCGAGCAGCGCGCGGCCCCGTCCTTTCTTCTTCCCCAAGCGGATCTCGCACGTCGCCTCGAGGCCCACCCCTTACACGTCCGTTTCCGGGCCCCTCGCGGTGTGGGGGCAGATGTCACGGAACGGGCATTGGCCGCACGCATTCCAGGAAGGCTTGGCGCCGAACTCGCGCCGGCGGACGAGCATCGCCACTTCCAGAATCAGTGCCTCGGTCCGGATCGCGTCCTCGACGGTCGGCTCTTTCCCTCCGGCGAGGCCAGACTCGAGGAAGCGCAGCTCGACCCAGTTGGGAAGGCGCCCCTTGGTCTTGAGATGCGCCAGGGCGTAGACGTCCAGCTGGAGGCTCTCCTTCGCCCTCTCCTTCGCCTTCTTCGGGTCGTCCACGGCGCCCGTCTTGAAGTCGACGATGCTCACGTGATCGCCGCTCTCGACGACCAGATCGTAACGTCCCTGCACTCGCGTGAGGCCGCGTGAGGCCTCCGCCTCATCCGCCAACGCGAACGCGAACTCCTCCTCCACGGCGGTCGGAAGCCATGGGTCTTCCTCCTGCTGGCGGAAGAAGCGGCGCAGCGTCTCTTCGCCCGCCGCCAGTCGGCGCTCCTCGTGCTCGCGGGAGAGGAAGCCCTCGGAGACCCAGGAGGCATGGAACGCGGCAATCAGGTCCTCCTCGCCGAACGGGCGACCGGCGAGGCGCGCCTCGAAGAGCTGCTGCACCGCCTTGTGGATCGCGCTGCCGTAGACGACGCGGTGGTGGGTCAGGAGCGGGACGCGGAGGATGTGGACGTAGCGATACTTGAGCGGACACGTCCGGTAGTCGTCGATCTGGGTCGACGAGAGACGCAGCGTCTGGCTCTCGGGAATGGGCGCCTCGGGCAGCGCCGGCGGCTCCGGGACGGGCTGATGGCGCGTCAGCGCCTCGCGCGCCTGGCTCTTGCGCGGCAGCGGCGCCGCCGACGGCAGGTCGAGGGCCTCGACGACGAACCGGGAGATCTTGCGGGCCCGCGCGGTGCCGTAGTCGGCGGCTGAGGTGAGCACCAGCTCGTCCTTGGCCCGGGTCATCGCGACGTAGAAGAGGCGGCGCTCCTCGTGGATATGAGCGTCCGCCGGGGCCAGTGTTTCCTTCGCGAGAGCGTCGGGAAACGGGATCGCCTCGCGACGCCTCTGGACCGGGAACTTCTGCTCGGCGCACGACGTGAGGAAGACCACCGGGAACTCGAGGCCCTTGGCCTTGTGGACGGTCAGGACGTGGACCGCGTCCTCGTCGAGATCGGCCTCGGCCACGGCGGGGTCGTCCCCCGCCTCCCGCAACAGATCGAGATGGGTCACGAACGACGTCACGCGATCGTGCTCCGCAACTTCCCCGTAGGCCTTCACCCCCTCGAAGAATCGGGCGATGTTCTTGACGCGCGATTCGTCCTCGGGCGTCGCCTCTCGAGAGAGGCGCGCCAGGAGCCCCGACGCCTGGAGGAACTTGTAGAGCACCTCTCCCGTCCGCAACCGGGCGACGTCGGTCGCCGCGCGGTCCAGATCCGCGAGCATCCGCTGCGCGCCGTCGCGGGTCGCGCCGCCGATGCCGGCCAGGTCCTCGTTCGACGGCAGCCCCCGCAGCACCTCGAGGAGGGGGCGCGACTTGCGCCGCGCGTACTGGTTGAGGCGGAGGAGGTCGACCTCGGGGATGCGGTAGAGCTCCGAGGCGGCCAGGTAGAACGCCGAGATCGAATCGTCGGGATGCGCCAGGGCCCGGAGGAACGAGACGAGGAGGCGCACCTCCTCGCGCGCGTAAAGCCCGCGGCTGCCGCTGAAGCGGTGCGGGATTCCCTTCACGTTGAGGGCGCGCAAGAACGCGTCGGCGTCGCCGTTGGTGCGGACGAGGACCGCGACGTCGCGGGGACGGAAGCCCTGGTGCAGCCGCTCGTCGATCATGGCCGCGACGCCATCGGCCTCCGCCGAGCCGGTGTCGAAGTGTGTGTGCCGAACCGCCACGCCGCCGGGGCGCTGCGCCCGGAGGCGCTTGTCGATCCCCGCCACGACCTCCAGCCGGTACGGGTTGTTGTACGAGATGAGGCGCGAGGCGGCGTCCAGGATCGGCTGCGTCGAGCGGTGGTTCTCGTTCAGGACCACCTCGCGGCAGCCGGGGTAGACCGCCCGGAACGCGAGCAGGTTGGCGGCGGCGGCCCCGCGCCAGCGGTAGATGGCCTGGTCGTCGTCGCCGACCACGGTGATGTTCGGCGACTCGGCGCCGGCCAGGAGGCGCACCATCTCCAGCTGGACGTGGTTCGTGTCCTGGAACTCATCGACCAGGATGTAGCGGTAGCGGGCGCGGAGCTTGGCCAGGAGGGACGGGCTCTCGCGCAGGAGCGCCAGGGTGCGGAAGATCTGGTCGCCGAAGTCCACGACCCCGGCCTCGGCCAGCAGCATCTGGCACGACTCGTAGAAGGCCGCCAGCTCGATCTGCTTCGCAGCCTCGTCCTTCGCCTCGGGTGCCTCGGCCGACGCGACGAGCCCTTCGGCCCACGCCCGGTATGCGGCGGGCGAAACGTCCTCGTCCTTGGCCCGGCTCACGAACGTCAGCAGCGCGTCGAGGTGGCGCGTCGGATCGCCGAGCGGGCGGTAGCGCTCGAGCGGCAGGCGGAAGAGCCGCTCCCGCAGGAAGATGATCTGCTCGGCCTTGGTCAGCACTCGGAACTCGGGCTGGATCCCGGCGTCGAGAGCGCCTTCGCGCAGGACGTGGTCACCGAAAGCATGGAACGTCGAGATCCACGTCTCGGCGTAGCCGTAGGGGATGAGCTGGTCCACGCGCTCGGCCATCTCGACCGCCGCCTTCTCGGTGAAGGTGAGGGCCAGGATCTCCTCGGGGCGCGCCCGCTTGCTCGAGATCAGATGAGCGATCCGACGGGTGAGAACCGTGGTCTTCCCCGTCCCCGCGCCCGCGATGATGAGAAGGGGCCCGTCGCCGTGGAGCACGGCCTCCCGCTGTGCTTCCGAGAGACCGTCGAGGATGCGCTCCTCGGCCGTGAGAGAGAAGGTGGCCACGGCGTCAGTCTGCCACGAGGAGGCGCCGGCTCAGGTCAAGAGCCGGCGATCGACGCGCGAGCCGCCGCAGAAGCGAATGAGGACGGCTTCGGTGCCGTCCAGGACCTCACCCAGCCGCGCCGGGTTGTACCCCGCGGGCGCGTACACCACGACCAGCGCGCTCGTGGTCTCGAGGGTGATGCAGGTCCGAGCCGAATCCGACGTGGGGTTGCCGAACGCGCCACGCGCGTCGGCGAGGGTCGGCCGGCCATCCACGTTCACGGGCCCCTTGCGAATCCCCTCGTAGCTTTCCCCGGGGCCCCCTTCCGAAGCACCACCGGCGGCTCGATCCTCGCGACGTCGTACAGGCCAAAGGGAAGCTGGAAGCGGAGCGACGAGAGGTTCAGTGCGTCCACCAGCGTGTTGATCCGGTAGAGCGACTCCCCTTTCAGCGCGCGGCGGAGCAGCGCCTCGTTGGACGGCCGCGTCTTCGTCGGGTCGAGACCGACGGCCTTGTAGAGCGTCCGGGCGTCGGCGGCCCCCGGGACCTCGGCGCTCTTGCCGTCCCCGTACTTCTGCCGGAACTCCGCGCACGTGGCATCCACTTCGGCCGCCAGCGCGGGGTCCGCCTCACGAACGGCGACGCCCTCCAGCACGACGGCACCCACACGAACACGCCCTGCCAGGTCCGACCCGATGGTCAGGTCCATTGGCGGATCTTAGACCGAAAGGATTGACCGCGACGGAGCGTGTGGCCCTCTCCGCGTGGGATAATGAGCCGTGATCTCCGTGGGGCGTCGGTCGATGGGGGGCGATGCCTGGGCCGACCAGGGGCGGCTGACCCGGACGGCAGCGTTTCTCCGCGGCCACGCCGGCCTCGTGCCGAGAGGCGTCTACCGGTTTTCCTCGTTCGAAGAGGCCGACGCTTGGATGACCAGAATGATGACCGCCGAGCACGGGCGCCGGAGCCCGACGACGTCGTCCGCATCTGCCGGGCGCTGAACGACGCGGGCGCGCAGTACCTGCTGATCGGCGGCTTTGCCGTGATCGCCCACGGGGCCGGCCGCTTCACGAAGGATATCGATCTCCTCGTGGACGACGCGCCCGCCAACGTTGCCAGGGTGAAGCTGGCGTTGGCCGTTCTCCCGGACAACGCGGCATCCGATGTGGCGGAGGACGACATCCAGCGTCACACCGTGGTCCGTGTGGCAGACGAGGTCATCGTGGACCTCATGGGCCGTGCCTGCGGCCTGACATACGAGGAGGCCTCGCGCGACGCCGAGACGATCGAGCGCGGGGGAGTCTTCATTCCAGTACCGAGTCCGGCGACTCTCATTCGGATGAAGGACACGCCGCGACCTCAGGATGCGATCGATCGGGCGTTCCTCGAGGGCGTGTTGCGCGAACGCGAGGCCCGGCGGCCGCGATAGAGCGGCGTCTCATCGCGTGATCGAAGTCGGTACCAGTCGTCTGAGCTCGTCGAACCAGTTCAGCGTCAGGTTCAGCTCGCGCACCATCCCGGACTCAGGCTCGCTCCAAAGGGCGATGACATTTCCGTCGGCGTCGAAGTCGAAACCGCCGACTCCATGCGCCTCGAGGAGCAGCTCGGGCTTCGCCACCTTCGGCACCGCGCCCGGCTCGATGCGCGCCGCCCAGAAGCCATTCCCCCTGCGGAAGAATATGCGGCGGCCATCCCGCGACCAGCGAGGCAGGGTTCCGCCGTCGATCGACACCTGGGCGCGGGGCCCGAGCTCGGGGAAGCTCTCGAGGTAGATCTCGATCCTTCCGGATTCCTGCGACTCGTAGGCCAGCCAGTTCCCGTCGGGCGAGAGCGTCGCGTTGTCGCCCGACAAGAGTCGCCTTGGGGCTCCCATGCCTCGGGTCTCGAGCGCCCAGACCTCCATGCCCTTCGAACCGAGCTCGGAGTAGAGCAGCGTCCGACCCTCGGGAGTCCAGCTTCCCGGGTGCTTCTCGTTTGGAGTCGCGACCAGCGTCCCGGAAGGTCGATTCGCGCCGACGTCCTGCACGAAGATCTTCCGGCCGGGCTCACCTTCCTTTTCCCCCGCGAAGGCAACGCGTCCCGAGTCGGGCGTCCAGGCCGCCCACTCGCCCCCAGCGACCTCCGGCGAAGAGAGACGCGTGCGGGAGCCGCGTCCCAGATCGCAGTTCCACAGCGATCCATCCCACGTCGAGACGGCCATGTTCCGCCCATCGGCCGAGAGCCGCGGGTGCCTTCCGAACGTATCGGCCTCGAAAGGCAAGAGCTCCGGGTCGGGCCGTCCGGGCCGGAAGCGCGCCAGGCGCGTCAGCTCCCGTCCGCTGGCACGCAGATACCCCGTGGCGTACACGAGGGCGCCGGCATCGGAGACGGCAAGGGCTCCCGCGTCGTTCCCACTCAGGGCGAGGTCCCTGAGGAGCGCGACCGGAGCTCCGACCGCGGCCCGACGCGACGCGTCGAATGCGGCGGCCAGTAGCGTGCCATCGGCGGCGACGTAGAGCAGGTGACCGGTCGGTACGTAACGCGCGAACATCGTGCGAAGGCCGAGGTCCTTGAGCTCGCCGGTCGCGAGATCGAGCACCGCAGCGTCTCCGGCGGCCGAGGCGTTGCCGTCGATGAGCAGCACCGACGCGCCCCCGGGAAGGATCTGGGGCCACACCAAGCTCCCGGCCGCGTCCTTCCCGCCGACGCGGACCTTGGCGACTGCCGGCTGCGGCGCGCCGCCATCGGAACGGACCCTGAAGAGGCCGTCCTGTTCGCCGCCGACAAAGAAGATCGTTCCATCCTCGCGCCAGGCGCCGCCGAAATAATCGGGGATGGGGCAAATGCTCTGCGTGAGTCCCGTGGCGAGGGAGAACGTCTTGAGTTGACCCGGCCGCCCCGAACGGCCGGACACGTCGACTGCGAATCCAACCCACTGGCCGTCGGGCGAGAAGAACGGCCCCTCGGCGTTCTCGCTGTCGGGCACTACCTGGGCTTCTCCCCGATCGAGGTGCTGGACCCAGAGCTGCTGCACTCCGGCATCGGACTCCGCCACGAACGCAAGACGACGGCCGTCCGACGAGAAGGCGAGCTCCGGCGACGCCCACCCGGCGAGATGCTGACCCTTCGGCAAGCCGATCGTGGCGTGCACCGGAAACGAGGCTGCGCGAGGAACGGACGAAAGGCGGCCTGTCCCTTTGCCGAGAAGGAACGCCGCGAGGAGCGCAAGACCCGCCAGCCCGATGACGGCAGGCGTCAATCGGCGAGCGGTCGCTGTCGGCGGCCCTGTAACGACGGCCCCGACCACCGCCGTCTCGTCGAGCTCCAGGCGCGCGTCGGCGACATCGTGGAGGCGCCGCCGGGCGTCGCGGTCGAGGCAGTGGCGGAGCAGTCGGCGCACCGACTCCGGCGTGGCGGCCGGCAGCGCCGCCCAGTCGGGGTCGCGCGTCAGGACCGCCGCGAGCGTGTCGGAGACGGTCTCGCCCTCGAACGCCCGGCGGCCCGTGAGCAGTTCGAACAACAGAGCGCCGAAGGCCCAGATGTCGGCGCGCTTGTCCACGGACTTTCCCCGCGCCTGTTCTGGCGCCATGTACGCCGCAGTGCCGAGAATGACACCCGCCCGCGTGGCCTGTGCCGTCAGGGTCGGCGAGCTGGCGACGTCCGAAAGAGCGGAGTCGTTGGCCAGGGCCTTCGCGAGGCCGAAGTCGAGGACCTTGACCGACCCGTCCGGTGTCAACTTGACGTTGGCGGGCTTCAGGTCGCGATGGACGATCCCTTTCTCGTGGGCCGCCTCCAAGGCCTCGGCGACCTGCCGCGCGATGGATATCGCCTCGTCGATCGGAACCGGGCCGGCTGCGATCCTCTCGGCCAGCGTCTCTCCCTCGACCAGCTCGAGGACGAGGCCGCGCCTTCCTTCGGACTCCTCGAGCCCGTAGATCGCGGCGATGCGAGGGTGATTGAGGGAGGCCAGAACGTGGGCCTCGCGTTCGAAGCGCGCCATCCTCTCGGGGTCTCTCGCCACGTCCTCGGGGAGGACCTTGATCGCGACCTCGCGGCCGAGCTTGGTGTCCTTCGCCCGGTAGACTTCCCCCATCCCCCCGGCCCCGAGTGGCGCCACGATCACGTACGGACCGAGCGACGCCCCGACGGCGAGCGCGCCACTGGGCCTGCTTTCCGAGCTTTCGGGAGCGCTCATGGCGGGTCTTCGGCGAAGGGTAACCTACAATGAGCCCATGCAGTTCGCCGATCTCCCGGGCGGTGACCTGGTGGAGCAGGGCCTCCGTGACCTGGCTGTCGGCCAGGAGAGCGAGGCCGCCCTGCTCGTCCTCATCGGCGCGCCGCGGCTCCGCTCCATCGGGATCGACGTACCCGCCAGCGATCTCCCCCGTCCCGAGCATCGCCTCTACGAAAGGCTCGCCCGAACCGACTCGGACAGCGCCCACTCGCGCTACAACGCCCTCATACGCCGGCTCGTGAGCTTCGAGCGGGCCGCCGAATGCGCGAGGTAGCGGAAGGGGGACGCATCCGCCGGTTCATGGCGGCTCTCGGGGAAGCCGCTCATGACGACGCACGCGTTTACTTCACCGGCGGCGCGAGTGCCGTGCTCCTGGGGTGGCGCGCGACGACACTGGACGTCGACATCGAGATCGTCCCTGACCGGGACGATCTCTTGCGAGCCCTACCGGCCCTCAAGGAGCGGCTGGCCATCAACGTCGAGCTGGCGGCACCGTCGCACTTCATCCCTGAGCTGCCCGGCTGGGCGGACAGGAGCGTCTTCATCGCGCGCGAGGGGCGCGTGCAGTTCTTCCACTACGACTTCTACTCCCAGGCCCTGGCGAAGATCGAGCGGGGACATTCGCAAGATCGTGCCGACGTGGCGTCGATGATCGATACGGGGCTCGTCGTACCCGGGCTTCTCCGCGAGCTGTTCGAGAAGATCGTCCCGGCCCTCCATCGCTACCCCGCGTTGGATC